>NZ_UYZY01000001.1 GCF_900626075.1 Clostridium transplantifaecale | reverse complement strand
TGGTGGTCTGTGAGAGTGCCGTTGTCACCCTGCGTGAGATGGGAATCACCGCAGAATGGGTGGACAGCGGGCGCAAAGCAGTTGAACGGGTGCAGGGACTCTGGAATGCGGGCAAATACTTTGACATAATCTTTCAACAATCCCGAACATTCAAATCCCCCCTTCATATCATAAAGAAGGAGGGATTTATTATGTCTGATCGTTCATATACACCCAGAGACACTTTTGCAGATATTCTCGAAGATAATGAACCGCAGGCGATTGCCTGGGTAAGGGGAGATGCCGCCCATGCAACTCTCAGCGGGCTGGTGAAATTTTATGCGACGCCCTATGGGGGAGTTCTTGTAGAAGCCGAAGTATTTGGCCTCCCGGATCAGGAACGGCAGTCTCCCAGCAACTTTTATGCAATGCATATACATGAAAATGGTAACTGCACCGGTACACCGGCAAATCCGTTTGCTAATGCCGGTTCCCATTTTAATCCTGGAAATGCGATGCATCCGTTTCATGCGGGAGACTTCCCCTCCCTTCTCAGCAATCAGGGATATGCATGGCTCTCGTTCTACGACAGGAGATTCACAATCCAGGATATCATGGGAAGATCCGTGATTATCCACGGTGATCCGGATGATTACAGGACTCAGCCGTCCGGCAATTCCGGCCCGATGATTGGCTGCGGAGAGATTATGAAACGGTAACGATGACACACATGTTCTGCGTCCCGGGCGGTGCTGTCGGCCGATGTGCCAACAGCGTTACCGGCCCGCGGAATCCTGCTGCCCGGAAGATGATATCCGGGCCAGCAGGATCCTGGCTAAAATCACCGTTGTGACGGTATAATAGATTTCCAGCGCACTGCTGACGATGCCGACGAGGATCAGAAGAAAAGCCGAACCAGCGACGATAGCGGCCCATGCATACAGACAGGAGCTGTAGCGTTCCGGCTCAATCAGATACTGATGCCAGATAATAATAATAAGGCAGACAAGCAGCAGGACGGCAGCCAAAAAGGCAAATATAATATGAAGAAACGATTTAAGAGGAAGTTCCTCGGGCAGGTAGGGCGTGGTAATGGCGCAGAAGAGAAGGACAAGAGATGCTGTGATGAGCGGGGTCCGTTTTGTCCGGCATCTGCGGGGCGTCTCAGGCGAGGGTACGTCTTCAACTGCTTTATCCATATGCCTTACAATGGAGCGGAGGGTATAGAAGAAATAACTTCCTACCATGAGTCCCCACAGGACAAAAGCATCCCTCCTGTGGATATAGTTCCCGATTACGGAGAAGTTCGTGGTAAACCATCCGTAGCCCTTTACAAAAAGGAGCGTGTAAGCGGGGATAATGAAATAAGCAAACAGATTAAGCAGCATAGCAGAGACCTCCCAAACGGTGAAATGCCTATCCGGCATAAAGACACCGCCCTTATTTTTTAGCACGAAACAGTAGTATATCAGAAGATGGAAATTCAAGGGTTAAAATTTTATAGTATTTTTGTTAAATTTCTATAATCTCTATTCTGCCCAAAAATGTCACAGTCTGTCCCGGAATGTCATAAACTAAAAGAAAAGGGCTTTAATTTTATGATTGTAAAGAGTGTCAATACGAGAGAACTGACAAAGACGGAGATAGAAAAACTGGAAGACAGAATCAAAGAAATGACGTCTATGGAGCTCAGGAAATTCAGGGAGAGCTTTGATGCGGATGAAATGGGCTTTTCCGGCAGAAAGGAGGGGGTCTGATATGGAGATAAACCGTCTGCTCACCCCTTATAACTACAGCAACGGCACAGAGAGCCGGATCAAATACATTGTGATTCATTACGTGGGGGCTACGGGTGGAGCAAAGGCCAACTGCGAATACTATGCAAGTAAATATATCGGCGCCAGCGCCCATTATTTCGTGGGCTTTTCGGGTGAAATATGGCAGTCGGTGGAGGAACGTAATATTGCCTGGCACTGTGGAGCCAACGCCTACAAACATCCGCTGTGCCGAAACTCCAACAGCCTGGGGATTGAGCTGTGCGTAAGAACCAAAGGCAGCCAGGCCGCCACCAGCCGTGACTGGTATTTCGAGGATGCCACCGTGCGGTCGGCCATTACCCTGACAAGACAACTGATGAAGAAATATAATATCACGCCCGACCGGGTGGTGCGCCACTATGACGTCACAGGAAAAATATGCCCCAACCCCTTTGTCTATAACCATACGGACCACACATGGGACGATTTTAAGGCAGCGCTCACAGACAATGAACTCACCCCCGGATGGGAAAAAAATACGGCCGGTCAGTACCGCTACGTGGAGCAAGATGGAACCTACGCCGTCAATAAATGGCTGCTGATCAACCATCACTGGTATCTGTTCGGAAAAGACGGGTATATGCTGATTAACTGGCAGAGATGGAACGGAAGCAGCGTAATCGGGCCGAATGACCCGGGAGACTGGTATTTCCTCGACAATACGGCCGGAGGGCCTCTGGAGGGGGCATGCTGGCACACACTCGATAACGGTGCACAGGTGATATGGTACGTAGAATAAGAAATTGAGCCGGACAGAATGACAGACGACAGCAGCGGACAGCGGCCATGGCGAAAAACGTGGAGGAAATCAGCACAGACAGTAAAAGAAAAGGAGACATCCGAAGTCCCCGGTGTATCGTTGCATCGGAATTTCGAAGGTCTCCTTTATTCATTCATGAAGATGAATTCTGTAAGGCTAATTTTGAAAGTTAATTCTGAAAATCAATCCTCTGAAATTAATTCAATCAGATTAATTTAGGATGTAAACTTCCGCCATCTGAGAACCGAACTGCTTGGTCTGTGCGTGGGAGTCAAAGAAAATATCCACATGTTTTCCCTTGACGCCGCCGCCCACATCCTCTGCGGTGTAGACGGTTCCGTTGATTAAAAGCTTGCTGCCAATCGGCACGACTCTCGGATCCACGGCCACCGTGTGGTTGGATACGGCAATTGCCCCGGAACTGGTGTGGCGTCCCCAGCCCTCGGAACAGATACGGCAGGGGCAGTAAGCCGTCAGGCGGAACGAACCCAGAAGGTGTGCAGATTTTCCGTCGGCCGTTGTGGCGCCTTGTCCTTTTGTATAATAGACGGAGTCGGTGAATTTCTGGCCATCCTTATAGGCGGCTGCGGAGTAGGTTCCGTCAGCCAGTCCACTCATATCGACAGAGGCGGTAAAAGCAGGGGTGCTGTCCTCACCGACACGTGAAACGAGATCATTTCTGGTAGAGTCCGGTTTTGCCGGTATCTCACTCACCGTCTCGCCCGTCAGGGCATTTGTGACCTTTAACACGATATCCGGTGAGGAGAGCGGTGAGGCGGCTTCGTAAGCCCAGCCGGCTATCTGTGTTCCGTTGAAAACATCAACGCTTCCGACAATGGTGCCTGAGGAGGCAAAGGCAGGGGTTGTATAAAGGATAGTGAGACTTATCATCAGTATAATTGATTTGAGAATAAACGTTTTTTTCATAAAAGACAAACGCTCCTTTCTGTTACCCGATTACAAAAATTAAAAATCGTAACAAGATTTAACAAAAATGTAATAATTAGGTAACAGTATTGTATTATACACATTTTCCAGAATTTGTCAAGCTGCGTGAAAATCCGTCCGAATCCCCGGACCGCTTTTTCGGCAGGAACCAGTCTGTCGGAATATAAATAAAAGCTTGTTTTCAAAACCCATATTGTCGATAAAAAAGCGTCCCGCGGCATTGTGCCGCACGAACGCTTTTTTTATCGACAATAGGAAGAAGCCGGAACGAAGAAGTACCTGGAGAACAGCGGATTTTTACAAATCAGCGAATAGAAACTCCTGCTTTTGACAGCTTTTGTAATGCTCTTTTCTTAACGGCGGTATTTTTTCCGATAATGCCTTCCTGAATCACAGTAACACAGAAGCCGCGGCTGACCGCCCCCAGCGACGTTTTATAAACACAGGCCGAAGCATCCAGCCCGACAACGGTGACAGCATTGATCCGGTTGTCGTTTAGGTATCCGCAAAATCTGCGGGAGGTAAAGGCATCCTGTTCATGCTTCACAAAAACTGCATCACCTGCAATCTTTAAATCCGGACAGAGAGAAGCGCCTATTGTGCCCTGCAGGAGGCGTCCGCCGAATGCGAGAAAACAGAAAGCAAAATCGAGACGGTGAAATTCCTGGCAGATGTACACGATTTTCTGATTTTGCCGCCGGGCGTCCTGAATAATTTGATTGACTTTTTCCACAAATTTCTCTTTTTCAGGATAAATCCCATTCCGGCCGCACATGGCTTCCTGCATGTCAATCACAATTAAGGCCTGTCCGGAATTTTGAAAACTCTGTATGCCTGCACCTTTTGCAGGCCGCAGAAAGATCATCACCCTGACAAGTAAAAGTATCAAAAGCGGGTAGGAAATCACTGGGGGAGTCAGAATGCACACTGCTGCAAACAGCCCGATGGCGCATACCTGGATTAGAGTGTATGTGTTTTTTTTCATGGAGGCTCCTTTCGCTATCCTTTTTTAATGTTTCAGAAATGCCTTAAATGTGGTGATAAGCAGTTCTTTTTCTTCCTCTTTTGTAAGTGTAAGGCTGCCGTTATAAGCGAAGCAGGCAAGGCCGTGAGTGTAAATCCAAATATGAAACAGCAGCTCCTTTGCGTCTTCAAAACCAAGAGCGCCCTCATCGGCTAAACAATTCACTACAAAAGCGGGCAGAACGGATTTCTGTTCTTTCAGGCCGGAATGGCGGGGCTGCATTATTGTTTCAAACAGGCGCGGATATTCTCGGGCAAAGTGGATATAAGCGAGACCATACGTTAAAAACACCGATTCCTCAGGGGGATATTCTTTCAGGTATTGGGAATGGAAGAGCGTGATTTTTTCTGCTGCCGCCGTACGCAGTTCCTCAACGGTCCGGAATTCCCGAAACAACGGGGCAACGGATGTACCTAATTCGGATGACACGCTTTGGGCAGTGATGGCTGAAAGGCCTTTGTCCTTTGCAACTTTAAATGCGGCGTTTAAAATAGAATCACGATCTGCTTTTACTTTAGGCGGCATAAAATGGCTCCTTTAAATAATGATTGTTATGTAACAAATGTTATTTTACGCTTTTTAAAGAAGGTTGTCAAGAGAGCAGCCGTGCGTCCGCCTGCGCATATTATAAAAAAAGAAGCGCCGCGGCAAATCACATTGTCACGGCGCTTCTTCTTATACCAGATAAAAATCAGTTATGTATTACGGTGCTTATTCAGTTGTATGAAAGACTCTTATTCTACAGCATACACGTCAACGGTTTTCAGTCCGTAATCCAGAGCCTGCTGGTGAGTGTCAAAGTAGATGTCAAGCTTGTTGTCAACTACGTTGGTTCCAATGTCCTCCACCGTGTAGACGTTATCTCCAATCATCAGCTTTGTGCCAATAGGATAACGGTTGATGTCTGCTGAGACAGTATGGTTTGCCGTCGGGACAGTTCCCGAATAGGTCAGCTTGTGGCCTCCCGAGCAGCACTGGGAACAGTTGCAGTAGGCAGTCGTCTGGAATTTACCGAGGTAAGCTCCCTTCGTTCCTTTTGCAGATGAAGCCGGAGCCGGAGTACTCTTATCCCCTGCCGGGCCGTTAGATGTTGACTTCACATCGGCCTTTGCCGTTTCTTTCTTACTGTACTGGGGAGAACCGTAAATTCTGTTCTTTCCCGAAGCGGTCTCAACGTATCCTTCTATAATAAAGGATGATCCCTCCAGGCTGTCCCAATTCACAGTGTAAGAAAATGCGTGATTGCCGTTCCCCAGGCTATCTTTTAAATCACTACGGTATTGGTCTGCTGTCACTTTGGCAAGTTCCTTCGCCTCGGTCGTTCCGTCTGTGTAGACATAGAGAACCACTGATGCACTTTTGTCAGGATTATCGGTATCAACTGCCCATCCGCTTATGACGGAACCGTTAATCGGATCCAGCTCGCCGTTTGAATTGGCGGCGAAAGATGTAAATACACCCATAAGCATACAGACGATGGACAACGCTGCTACGGCAAATCCATGGCGTAATCTTGTTATCATGATTTTCCTCGCAATCCGGTTTGTATTTTATTTTACAAATATTATGATGTATTATTATTATATTACAAAATTATTAAAAGTCAAGATAAACAGCGTTTTGAGGCCGTAAAGGGCTTGATAAAACGGCATAAAAGCGGAGAATTACGGCATGGAAATCGCTGGATATGTAACGTGTTTTTCTTCAATATGTAAGAAAAAGATGATATAATGTCACTTATAGCGGGGAGGTGCAAGATGAAAAGCGGAGAATTTGCAAAACTGTGTAACAGTTCAAAAGATACGATACGATATTACACGGGGATCGGTCTGCTGATGCCTAAATCACAGGGCAGCCAGAAAAATTATACGGAACGTGATGTTGAGGATTTACGCTATATTCAAAAGTTAAAGAAAATGCAATTTAACATAAAAGAAATCAAAGCCTTTCTGCAGATGCGGAGGATGTCCAATTTTGTAGAACCTTCCACCCTGAGCACTTACAAAGGACTCCTTGAGGAGAAGCGAAAAAAGCTGGTTTTGGAGAGAGATGAGCTGGAAGAAAGTATTAGCCTGATCGATGAGGAGACGGAAAATATTGAGAAAATAACAACTACAATGAAAAAGGGAAAAAGCGGAGTCCCTCTGGCCGCTATACCGATTCTGGCCTGTCCTCATTGCAGAAAGCAGTTGAATATTGAGAATGCGGATATCCGATATAAATATATTGACAATGGGCTTTTGACCTGTACCTGCGGTTATCAGGCTCAAATCTGCGACGGAGTTATCCTGACCGGCAATCTTTATCATGGAGAGCATGACAAACCGGATTTAAAAAGAGAGCTGTACCACGACACAGGGGAAGAATGGGCTGTTATCATGCAGAAATGTACCGATCTTTTGCTGGATGAGGTAAACAGGCACAGTCTCTCCGGAAAAGTGGTGATGGAGCCGAATATCAACGGCTTTTTCTTCAGCTATCATTTTCTGGCTCAGATGCCGAAGGACTGCATGTATATTTTTGTCGATAAGTATGAGGAAGTGCTCAGGATGTATAAGGATTATTTTGAAATCCTTTATCAGGATCTGGATATTCTTTATATTGCAGACGCATCGGAGCATTATCCGCTGAAAGATGAATCCGTAGATTTGAAATTCGGTCTTTTTAGTGAGAATGAATATACGCTGTACCATAAGCGTCATCAAATCATGGATATCAGCAATTTGCTAAAGCCGGAGGCGGAGATTCTGGAGGTATACTGCAGCTACGGAGAGAACTCCGTTTCAAGAAAACGGCTCATGGACCTTTACCCGGAAGGCAGCAGGCGTACGGCCAGTATTTCTTTTCTGGAGGAAGATTACAGAAAGAACGGATTTACACTGCAGAAAACAGAAGTGGGACATTTATCAGAGACGAAAAAGCATCATTCCTATATTGCTCATATAGATGGGGAGCAGATTACAATTTATTTCTGCGCTGCCAGAAGGCAGACATAAAAGAGAGAAAGTGGGGTATACCCCACTTTCTCTCTTTTATGTAAAGAAACGTGGAAAAAGCGGAGAGTATGCTGGCAGATACCGTGCAAAAGCCTGTAAAAATGAGGGTTGACAGGGAGAAAGCTCGCAATGATATCATCTAGCTATCTTAAAAAAGTGGGGTGTTATTAATGCTTAAGAAAATGGATGAATTACAGAAGGAGCTGGAATGTATCTATGCGGACCTGCACCGCTATCCTGAGGAGGGCTTCGCGGAATACAGAACGGCCGGGATTGTGGCGGAATATTTAAAACGCTGCGGACTTGAGGTAATTACAGAAATCGGCCTTACGGGAGTCGTCGGTATCCTGGATTCGGGAAAGCCGGGAATAACGGTAATGCTGCGGGCGGATATGGACTCTCTTCCTATAGAAGAGCTGTCGGACTGCGAATACGCGTCGAAAGTGCAGGGGCGGATGCACGCATGCGGTCACGATGCCCATGTGACAATGCTGCTTGGGGCCGCCAGGGTGCTTGCAGAGTCAAAGGACATGTTTTCAGGCCGGATAAAATTCTTTTTCCAGCCGGCGGAAGAGGAGTCTTCCCCAGAAAGACAGAAAAAGCTGGCAGAGGCCGGATACGATGTATCTGCTTATGCCAGCGGGGCAAGCATTTTTTGTGATGCAGGACTGATGGAGGATGTGGACGCCTGCGCAATTATGCATGTTCAGCCGGGGATTCCAACGGGAAAAGTCTCTATTTCCAAGACAAATGCCATGGCGTCCAGTGATATGTTTACGATTACCCTGACAGGAAAGGGAGGGCACGGGGCGCAGCCCCAGGGAGCCATCGATCCGGTTCCTGCCATGGCGGAGTTAATCAGCGCCATTCACATGATGCCGACCAGGGAAATAAACGCGGTGGAAACCTGTGTCTTTTCAATCGGAGAGGTGTCAACTCCTGGGTCAACCTGGAATGCCGTGGCGGAAAAAGCGGTGATTCGCGGCGGATTCCGCACCTTTAACCAGGCCGTGCGGGACTATATTAAAAAACGTCTTCCGGAACTGGCCGGGGGAATCGCATCCGCAAACAGGTGCAGAGCGCATCTGGATATGATTCAGGGATACAGGCCGTGTGTGAATGATGCGGAGCTGTCTGCATTTACGGCCGCAAAACTGAAAGAACTTCTGGGAGATGAAAATGTAATCTATACGGATATGCCGGCTATGACCAGCGAGGATTGCGGTATTTATCTCGAAAAGGCGCCCGGCGTGTTTTTCTGGCTGGGAATTGGTGAGCGGGAGGGAGCGCCGGCGCTGCATAACCCATATTTTCATATGGATCTGCGGGCGCTCACAATCGGAGTGCAGGTTCACGTACACAATGCTCTCAGTTTTCTGGAAGAGCTGAACAGACAGGGGGAATAAGCTGTGGAAAAGACTAAAAAAGATAAAAAACCATTAAATTCAATTGCATTGCTCTTCTTTATGATTATCGCGGCGGCAGTTCTGACCTATTTAGTTCCGTCCGGCCTTTATGCGCGGATGGAAGTAAACGGAAGTATGGCGGTCGATCCGACGAGCTTTTCCTTTGTGAAGGCGCCTTCGATACTTCCTTTTGACATTTTAAGGTCGGTGCCTTACGGAATGATGAATGCGTCGAGTATGATAATGGGCGCGCTTCTGATTGGAGGAGGCCTGGAGTGCATTCAGCAGTCCGGTACACTGAATGTCGGAATTTCCCGCATTATTAAAAAAATCGGTGTGAGCCGTGGGAATATTATTTTAATTCTCCTGTTTTACATTTTCGCATTTATGGGCGGTTTTATGGGATTTATAGAGGGAACCATTCCGTTTATCCCCATTGCTATTTCCATTTCCGTAGCGCTCGGTTATGATTCGGTGGTGGGTGTGGCGGTTTCCATTGTCGGAGCCGTTATGGGCTTTTCCTGCGGTCCGACCAACCCCTTTACTGTTGGCGTCTCCCAGACGATTGCAGGGCTTGATATGTATTCGGGCATCGGATACCGCCTGGCTCTCTTTGTATTGATTCCAATTATCTGTCTGACCTATATTTTACGGTATGCCGCGAAGGTACGGAAATATCCGGAAAAGAGCCTGATGAGCGGTATCGACGTGTCGGATTTGGCCTTTGACCCCTCGAAACTGGAGGCGGAGCCATTCACATGGCGCCACACGGCCGTGCTTCTGACCCTGCTTGGCGGAATCGGGAGCTATGTATATGGAGCCATGAACCTGGGCTGGGGGATGAATGAACTGGGGGCGATTTTCCTTCTGACCGCGATTGTGACAGGCATTGTGAACCGCTGGGGAATCAACAGGGTTGCCGAGGTCATTGTAACGGGTGCGGCTAATATGACGGGGGCATGTTTCATTATGGGCACGGCCTACGGGATTGCATGGATTTTTAATAAGGCGTCCATTCTGGATACGATTGTTTATTATTTGTCCCAGCCACTGAACGGGCTGTCCACCTTTGTTTCCATCATAGGAATTCTGGTTGTCATCATGCTAATCAACCTTTTGATCCCATCCGGATCGGGAAAAGCCCTGGTGGTGATGCCGATTGTATTTCCAATTGCGCAGATTGTCGGCATAGAGCCGCAGGTTGCAATTCTGGCATACCAGTTTGGTGACGGAATCACCAATCTCTGCACGCCGCTTCTCGGAGTCCTGCTCCTCGGCCTGGGCTTCGGACGCGTTCCGTTTTCAAAGTGGGAACGTTTTATACTGCCGCTTTTGGGTGTTCTGTTTGCAGTTGCCTGTGCGGTGTTAATTATCGCTATTCAAATCGGATATTGTTAAATACACAGCAGAAAGAGAGGAACGAATGAGACCTGTAATTGGTATTACCTGTAATTTTGATGAGCGCGACGAGGTGGGACTGGTTACCCGCCTGGGCGCTCCATGCCAGAAATGGCACTTTGTTGCGGATCACTATATCCGGTCTGTGGAGCAGGCCGGGGGAATTCCGATGCTGCTCCCCATATATAATGATATGGAAACCATGAGGGAGGCGGCTGACCGGCTGGACGGACTTTTAATCAGCGGCGGGAACGACATAAACCCCGCCGAATACGGAGCTGCAGTGAAAGCGTACTGTGGGGCGGTACTGCCGAAGAGAGACAGACAGGATATTTTTCTGGCCAGGGCTGTTTTTCGGGAAACGCAGAAACCGATTCTTGGAATCTGCAGAGGAATTCAGGTTTTAAATGTGGCCTGCGGGGGAGATCTTTATCAGGATCTGGAGATAGAGGGAAACTACCGGCATCATTTCTGCGATATGTTTCCATCGAATTGTGAGGTCCACAAGGTAAAATTAGCTGCGGGAAGCAGAATAGGGGGAATTCTCGGAAAAGAGACTGTCTCCGTAAATTCCTTTCATCATCAGGCGGTGAAGCAGGCTGCTCCGGGATTTCTGGCGGGAGCGTGTTCGGAGGACGGGGTAGTGGAATCCATTGAATTTCCGGGAGAACGGTTTGCGCTGGGAATCCAATGGCACCCTGAGATGATGTACGACTCGGAGGAACAGCAGAAAATCTTCCGTGCATTCATAGATGCGTGCTGACGGCATATTAAATAAAGAGAAAGCTGACACAGGACCGGAGAAGACCTCCGGTCCTGTGTTGCGATCCTGGATGCTGTAAAAAAATCTTAAAATTTAGAAAAACGGGTTGACAAAAAGAAGGTGAAGTAATATAGTATCAATTGTAGATGTTAGCACTCTCGTAGGTTGAGTGCTAATAAATGAAAATCCAGACTTCCTTCCGGGAAGATGGAAACTGAGAAAGGATGTATGCAGATGGAACTGGATGAGAGAAAGGTTAAGATATTGAAAGCAATAATCCAGACCTATCTGGAAACGGGGGAGCCGGTAGGTTCCAGGACGATTTCCAAATATTCCGACCTGCAGTTAAGCTCGGCGACCATAAGAAACGAGATGTCGGATCTGGAAGAACTGGGATTCATTGTCCAGCCCCACACTTCGGCGGGCAGGATACCTTCAGACAAGGGCTACAGGTTCTACGTAGACCAGTTGATGAAGGAGAAGGAAAATGAAGTTACTGAGATGCAGGAACTGGTTATCCAGCGCGTGGACAGAGTGGAGCTACTGCTGAAGCAGCTTGCAAAGCTTCTGGCGGTGAATACGAATTACGCGACGATGATAAGCGGTCCCCAGTATCATCACACGAAACTTAAATTTATACAGCTTTCCAGGGTGGAAGCAGGAAAACTCCTGATCGTGACGGTTTTGGAGGGCAACATCATTAAGAACTCCATTGTCCGCCTGGACGCTGAACTGAATGACGACGATATTTTAAACCTGAATATTTTGCTGAACAACAGCCTCAACGGGCTGACTATCGAGCAGATTAACCTCGATGTCATCAGCAAGATGAAGGAACAGGCCGGAGACAGGCGCCAGGTGGTGGATCTCGTGTTAAATGAGGTTGCCGATGCAATCAGGGCCAACGAGGAGGATCTTCAGATATACACCGAGGGGACGACGAACATTTTCAAGTACCCGGAACTGAGCGACGGCCAGAAGGCCAGCCAGTTAATCAGCACGCTGGAACAGAAGGAACTTCTGAAAAACCTTTTTACGGATTCGGAAGAAGACGGCGGGAAGAATGAGATTCAGGTGTATATCGGCAATGAGACCCCGGTCCAGTCCATGCAGGACTGCAGCGTCGTGACGGCCAATTACGTTCTGGGAGACGGACTCCGCGGAACAATCGGCATCATCGGGCCGAAACGGATGGACTACGAAAAAGTGGTATCTACCCTTCGATCGCTGATGAACCAGTTGGAAGATACTTTTAAAAATGAAGAAAGGTGAGTTGCGAAGTGAGCGAAGAGATGAAAGATATAGAGAAAAATGAAGCCGCAGAAGAAGCGGAAGTAAAAGCGGCCGACGGAAACGGCAGGGAGACGGTGGAAGCCCAGAGCGCCGGCGCACAGGAAGAGTGTGAGACGGCGGAGGCGGAAGAGAGCGCCAAAGAAAAGAATACGGAGAAGAAAGGATTTTTCTCCAAAAAGAAAGACAAGAAGGATGAGCAGATCGAGGATCTGACCGACCGTCTGAAGCGTACGATGGCGGAGTTTGATAATTTCCGTAAGAGAACGGAGAAAGAGAAAGCGGCCATGTACGAAATCGGGGCAAAGGATATTGTTGAACGAATCCTCCCGGTTGTAGACAATTTTGAGAGAGGGCTTGCAGCCATACCGGAGGCGGAGACGAAGACAGCATTCGCCGAGGGAATGGATATGATATATAAGCAGCTTTTAAAAACACTGGAAGAGGCAGGGGTAAAACCAATCGAAGCCGTAGGCCAGCCATTTGACCCGAATTTCCACAATGCCGTAATGCATGTGGATGATGAGAACTACGGGGAGAATGAAATCACCGAGGAATTCCAGAAAGGTTATCTCTACCGCGAAAGTGTGGTAAGACACAGCATGGTAAAAGTGGCAAACTAGAAAAGCAATGAAGTTACAGGCAACTGTGAGAGCAATCGAAGTTGAAAAACAGGAAACAGGGTAATAACGGATAGTAGTAAATAAAATTTAAAAGACAATTTTCAGGAGGAAAAAAACTATGAGCAAGATTATCGGTATTGACTTAGGTACAACAAATAGCTGTGTAGCAGTAATGGAAGGCGGTAAACCGGTTGTTATCGCCAATACAGAAGGCGTAAGAACAACCCCGTCCGTAGTGGCATTCACAAAGACAGGCGAGAGACTGGTAGGTGAGCCTGCAAAACGTCAGGCGGTCACTAACGCCGAGAAGACAATCTCTTCTATTAAAAGACATGTGGGTACCGACTACAGAGTATCAATCGACGACAAGAAATATACACCGCAGGAAATTTCCGCAATGATTCTCCAGAAGCTGAAAGCAGACGCAGAAGCTTATCTGGGAGAAAAAGTAACCGAAGCGGTTATCACGGTTCCGGCATACTTCAATGATGCCCAGCGTCAGGCCACAAAAGATGCAGGTAAGATCGCCGGCCTGGATGTAAAACGTATCATCAACGAGCCGACGGCGGCAGCCCTGGCATACGGCCTGGACAATGAAAAAGAGCAGAAGATCATGGTATACGACCTGGGCGGCGGTACATTCGATGTTTCCATTATCGAAATCGGCGACGGCGTTATTGAAGTTCTTGCTACCAACGGCGACACACGCCTGGGCGGTGATGACTTTGATAACAGAGTAACACAGTGGCTGATTGACGAATTCAAAAAAGCAGAGGGAGTAGACCTGTCGGCAGACAAGATGGCTCTCCAGAGACTGAAAGAAGCGGCAGAGAAGGCGAAAAAAGAACTTTCCTCCGCAACGACAACCAACATTAACCTTCCGTTCATCACAGCTACAAGCGAAGGCCCGAAACATCTTGATATGAACCTGACAAGAGCGAAATTCGATGAACTGACAAGAGATTTAATTGAAAGAACGGCAATCCCGGTACAGAACGCATTAAAAGATGCGGGAATCACTTCATCCGAACTGGGCAAAGTCCTTCTGGTAGGCGGTTCCACACGTATGCTTTCCGCACAGGAAAAAGTAAAACAGCTGACAGGCCACGAGCCGAGCAAGTCCTTAAACCCGGATGAGTGCGTTGCCATCGGTGCGGCTATCCAGGGCGGCAAGCTGGCCGGAGACGCAGGCGCAGGAGATATCCTCCTTCTGGATGTAACACCGCTTTCCCTTTCTATTGAGACAATGGGCGGAGTTGCTACAAGACTGATTGAGAGAAATACGACGATTCCTACAAAGAAGAGCCAGATTTTCTCCACGGCAGCCGATAACCAGACAGCGGTAGATATCCATGTAGTACAGGGTGAGAGACAGTTCGCAAAAGACAACAAGACACTGGGAACCTTCCGTCTGGACGGCATTCTTCCGGCAAGAAGAGGCGTTCCGCAGATCGAAGTTACCTTTGATATCGATGCCAACGGTATTGTAAACGTATCTGCAAAAGACCTGGGAACAGGAAAAGAGCAGCATATCACAATCACATCCGGCTCCAACATGTCTGATTCCGATATCGACAAAGCGGTAAAAGAAGCAGCCGAGTATGAGGCACAGGATAAGAAGAGAAAAGAGGCAATTGACGCGAGAAACGATGCCGATTCCATGGTATTCCAGACAGAGAAAGCGCTGGAAGAGGTTGGCGACAAGATCGATGCAAACGATAAAGCAGCCGTAGAGGCAGACTTAAATGCCCTGAAGGAAGTTATCAACAAAGCCCCGGTTGATCAGATGACAGATGCCCAGGTGGAAGAGATTAAAGCAGGCAAAGAAAAACTGATGGCAAGTGCACAGGCTCTGTTCACAAAGGTTTACGAGCAGGCACAGGGAGCCGCAGGAGCACAGGGCGGCCCGCAGGCAGGCCCGGACATGGGCGCAGGCGCACCGCATGATGATAATGTAGTTGACGGAGACTTCAAAGAAGTGTAATATAATTTCTGATAAGCTGACAGTAATGATAAAAAACACGTAGCGGGGATTGGGCAGAGCCCAAGCCCCTTTACGGGTGTTTAGGAGAGGAAGACTTGACATGGCAGAGAGTAAGAGAGATTACTATGAAGTCTTAGGCGTGTCCAGGGATGCCGATGACGCAGCCCTTAAGAAAGCATACAGAGCACTGGCTAAAAAGTACCATCCCGATGCAAATCCGGGCGATCAGGCTGCGGCAGACAAATTTAAAGAGGCATCGGAGGCCTACAGCGTATTAAGTGATCCGGAGAAAAGAAGACAGTATGACCAGTTTGGCCATGCGGCATTTGACGGAGGGGCAGGCGGAGCCGGCGGCTTCGGCGGCTTTGATTTTAACGGCGCGGATATGGGCGATATTTTCGGCGATATCTTCGGCGATTTATTCGGCGGCGGAAGAAGCAGCCGCGGCAGCAGCAACGGCCCGATGCGCGGAGCCAACGTGCGCACCAGTGTGCGTATCACCTTTGAGGAAGCTATTTTCGGCTGTGAAAAGGAGCTGGATTTAAACCTCAAGGAAGTCTGCGACAAATGTCACGGTACGGGAGCCAAACCGGGAACCCAGCCGCAGACATGTGCAAAATGTAACGGTAAAGGAAAGATCATGTATACGCAGCAGTCTTTCTTCGGACAGATTCAGAATGTCCAGACATGTCCTGACTGCGGCGGAACAGGAAAAATCATCAAAGAGAAATGTCCGGACTGTTACGGAACCGGTTTTGTTACAAAGAGAAAGAAAATCAAAGTTGCCATCCCGGCCGGTATTGACAACGGCCAGAGCCTGCGCGACCGCGGCAACGGTGAGCCGGGTATTAACGGCGGCGAGAGAGGCGATCTGCTGGTAGAAGTAATCGTATCCCCGCATCCGATTTTCAAGCGTCAGGATACAAGCATCTTCTCCACCGTACCGATCTCCTTCGCAAAAGCTGCCTTAGGCGGCCCGATCCGGATCAAGACCGTGGACGGGGAAGTGGAATACGAGGTGAAATCCGGCACCCAGACAGATACCAAGGTGCGCTTAAAAGGAAAAGGCGTGCCGTCCCTGAGAAACAGAAATATCAGGGGAGACCATTTCGTAACCTTAGTCGTACAGGTTCCGGAGAGAATGAATGAGGCCCAGAGAGAGGCTCTTAAACGGTTCGACGACGCCATGAACGGCGTGACGCCGGATGGGGAGAAGCCGAAGAAAAAAGGGTTGTTTAAATAAAGAATTGTTTCGCTGGTATAGATTGGTGGATACTGGGGCAAGAGGATCGCGGGCAGAGCGGGGGACAGGAGTCCCTGGCGAGGCTGCGGGCTCCGAGGGCTGCCTCTAAGCCACAGAAAGACGGACGGCACCGGGGTTCCGGACAATTTCGCTTTGAATTCTTGATGAATTCAAAGCTCAGTTGTCCCGTAATTTGCTCCTGATGAGCAAATTACGCCCGGTGCTGTCCGTCTTTCTGCGCCTAAGAGCCACCTCCTCTCGCCCAACGCCCCGCCAGGGACTCCTGTCCCCCGCTCCGCAGGAAATGGATCGGCAGTATCCACCATCGTGACAGCTAAAAATTTTTTATGGGGCGGGGATGGAGTGAGTGAGGGAGTATGATAGCTGCAGTTCCGGGAATTAGTTTGTCAGTCTGATAACCACTCGTTTTATTTTTTACCCCCTATCATGCCATACCCTCAACTCCAACTACAATCCCCCTCCCCCATGAAAAAGAGGACAAACAGCGGGAGGCAGGGTGGGGCGGGAGGAAGAATTCCAGTGTTTTTCGTGCGGAGACAAATCGGGGCCTATGGCCGCAGATAGCAGACTGGTGTTATACCTGTATGATAGCTGCGGCCATAGGCCCCGATTTGTTGCAGCCAGAAAAATCACGGAATCTTCCACCCGTCCCACCCTGGCTCCCGCGTCCGGGTTTTTTATCCCCTCTCCCTTAATAAAATGGTAAACTTTCGTAAGTTGACTTCCTATAATTTCTTCTATACAATTAGACAATGGCTGACACCGTCAAAATTTATTTAACAGTTTTTGGATCAGAGAGGGAGATAAGGTCAGATGGCAGATATGAAAAAGACCGCAGCGGACAGGGAGAATGACGGCCTGAATACAGGTTTTAAGGCTGATGGGTCAATGATGGAGATAGAGGAAGCGCAGGGGGAACTGGTACCCGGCGAAGCTGTGATTGGGCAGGATATGGAAGTTGAAGCTGATATACAGCTTCAGGCAGCTTTGGAAGAGAAACTGAAGGCTGAGGCGAAACTTCAGGCAGCCCTGGAAGCTAAGAGGGAAGCGGAAGCAGCCCTCCAGGCGGCTCTGGAGGAGAAACGCGAGGCCGAGGCGAAGCTGGAATCGGATATGAGTATCCCGGACACGGTTAGAAGACCGCGCATGGAGACAATGCCTGAAAGAGAGGCAATGCCTGGAAGAGAGGCAGCGCCTGAAAGAGCGGCCGCGTCTGGAAGAGAGACAGCTCCTGAAACAGCGGAAGTGCCCGATACGGCAGAAGTCTCTGATAAAACGGAAGCTGCTGATACAGTGGAAGTATATGATAAAACGAAAACACCAGGTAGAAGGAAATCGCTGGAAACAGCAGAGATACCCGATATAGTTGAGACGCCGGAAACAGCGGCCGGAGAAACGGCGGCCACTTTGGACGACGGTGGGGGATATGGATATCAGGGCGGTGACGGTCATCGGGAGGAACGCACCGGAAGGGGCCGGAGCCGTGCCAGAAGCCGAAAGAAGGGTTCTGACAAGATGGGCGCAGAGACGCCGCCGGAGATGAAACGCTCTTTGAAAGCCGAAGCCGGAAAGGCAGAGGCTGCAGCCACCGCAGGAGGCGGGGACGGTAAAAAGAGCGGAAAAGGGAAAAAGACAGCGGTAATCGCAGCTGTTGCCCTGGCCGCAGTGATTCTGGCGGGCGGCGGCATTTACGCCGGTATGGCACAGAAGTATAAGCGGGTATTTTTCCCCAATACCAAGATCAATGGTCTGGATGCCTCCGGACGCACCGTAGCGGAAGTGAAGGAGATGATTTCCGGCGGAATCAGTAATTATGTCCTGACGATCGAAGAGCGTGAGGGTAAAGAGGAGCAGATCACAGGGGAGGAAATTGGGCTTCAGTCCAAGTTTGACGGCACGCTGGAGCAGATCGTCACAACACAGAATCCCTATGCATGGCTGAGCTACCAGCTTAACCCGGCCGAGTATACCATCAGTACGATGATTGAATACGATGAGGAAGCGCTCACTCAGGCGGCGCAGGGACTGGAATGCATGGATCCCGCGCTTATAAGGGAGCCGGAAAACGCGTCTGTTTCCGACTATATTCCGGGCCAGGGTTACAGTATTATTCCCGAGACGGATGGCACGGTTGTCCTTGAAGATGTCCTGAAAAGCAGCCTGGCCGATTCTATTATCAATTTAAAGGATACATTGTCACTTGAGGAAGCAGGAGCTTACAAAGAGCCTGAGATAAAACAGGATGACGCCACCCTTAAAGAGCGTGTCGACACGATGAACCGTTTCGTGTCAACGACTATTACATATAAGTTCGGCGATAGGACAGAGGTATTAAACGGGGACAGAACCCACGAGTGGCTGACTGCTGATGAGGCGGGCAATATCACCGTTGATGCCGCACAGGCGGCGGGATATGTGGCCGAACTGGCTGCAGCTTACAACACGTCGAATAAAGCAAAGAATTTCAAAACCTCCTATGACCAGACGATTCAGGTGAAAGGCGGCACTTACGGCTGGAAGATCAACCAGTCGGAGGAAACGGCTGAACTGGTCAATCTCTTACAGTCCGGCCAGAGCCAGGAAAGGGAGCCTGTTTATTCCCAAAAAGCCGCCAGCCGGGGAGAGAATGACTACGGCAATACCTATGTGGAGATCAACCTGACCGCCCAGCATCTGTATTTCTATAAGGATGGTAACCTTGTTGTGGATTCCGACTTTGTTTCCGGAAATCTCTCAAGGGGATGGGGAACGCCGGCCGGAACGTATCCGCTCAATTATAAGCAGAGGAACGCCGTTCTGAAAGGTGAGAATTACAGGACGCCGGTTGATTACTGGATGCCTTTTAACGGAGGGATCGGAATGCATGACGCCACATGGCGCGGTACCTTCGGCGGTACCATCTATAAAACGAACGGTTCCCACGGCTGCATCAACCTTCCTCACAGCGTGGCAAAGAAAATTTATGAAAATATTTCGTCCGGCATTCCGGTTATCTGTTATAATCTGGCCGGAACGGAGAAGGGCACAAGCGCTGTGACCCCGCCGCCGACACAGGCGGTGACACCGACTCAGCCGCCTGTGGAAGTGCCGACCGAAGCAGTGCCTGTGACGCCGCCTACGGAAGCGCCGACACTCCCTCCGGAGACAATGGCGCCGGCAGGCCCCGGTTCGGATACCGGCAACCACGGCGGAGCCTCGGGCCCCGGTTCTGAAATTGGATAGAGCAGTAAATACGATATGATGAAGCAATGAACATTTACAGACTAAAGATAAAGAAGGTCAAAGATTCATGAAAAATAAGAAAAGAAGGGTAATTGCGGCGGTACTAACTGCCGCAGCGTTGTCGGCGCTTTCAGGATGTGCATCGACGGACAGCCCGAAAGAAGGAACTACCGCATCGGCGGAGAGCGGTCCGGTATCGGAGGAGAGCAGTCCGGAATCGGCGGAAAACCTGCTTCAGCCGGGAGGGGCAGCGGACGTGCCGGAGGATGTGATGACGGAAAAACGAAAGCTTCTGGAGGATATGACGAAAGCGGTTGAAAGCCAGTTCCCGGGAGAAAGCTTTTCCGACGTACCGGAAGAAGAGGTGAAAGAGGCAGCGTCGAAGTTCTGGGACAGCTACGTCTTTTCCGGTAGAAAGTCGGCGTCGGGATGGGAATATATAGCCGGAGTCAGTCTGATGGAGGAAAATCCTCTGGAAGGGATGAGCTGCCGGAGTGACGGCCCTCCCTCCGAATACGTTACGAGCCAGTTCTATGACGGCCAGTTTATCCTGATGGAGAAGTCCGGCCGGGACGGCAGCGATCTGTCGGAGCTTTACGACGTGCTGCATACGGGAGAAAAGGGCATCCGTTACATGCTGGATGTGGCAAAACGGGGCAATACGCTTGTTATGCCGCAGGGGACGCCGTTTCTCAGAGTTTATATGGTAAAGGGAACAATCCCCGTCATTGAATACATCGCAGTTACACAGGACGAATATGCCGCGCTGAAGGCCGGCACACAGGCCGTTGTGGAAGAGGGAACGGCCGGAACGCTGCTTCTTTGTGAGAGCAGGGAGGATGTGCAGAAACTCTGGACGGACGCCGTTCCCCCGGCTACGCAGGAGATGGTGGAGCTTGCCAAGGAACGGTGCGGATACGAAAGCGGCGCGCCGGAGCTTTCCTCTTTTGTAAAAGCGGCCCTATCAATTGATATCCACGGGGAAATCAGGGAAGAGACGCTGGGCAACAGGGAGGATATCGAGCGGCTGCAGGAGATCCTTAAGAATGTCACCCCACAGAATGATTTCCTCTCAAGTCCGACGGGAAACTATGCCGGAACCCTGACCCTGACCGGGCAGGACGGCACGGTGCAGACCATGCACATCGGACAGCAGGGGGAAAGCTGCGTCGTCGGCACCTCCTGGTTTGGAACGTTTAAGGAGAACAGTCTCGATGCAGTCTGGAAACTGTTCAGCACGATAGACGGCTGGAGCCGGTACGGGGATCAGATAGGGATCAGGATGAACGACAGCGTCCACACCGAAGAGGATCAGGCTCTCACCTTTACACTGGAAAACGATACGGGAAAGACGATTGATTACATCCTCTCGCCTATTTTCTATAAAAAAGAAGGCGATTCCTGGGTTATGCTGGAGAGTATTGCCGGATTCTGCGGCGTCAGCGACCGCCTGGAAGGGCAGGAAAAAGAGCTGACCGTGCCATGGAAAGGCGCGTTTGAGACGAGAGGGGATGGCACCTATAAACTGGAAATTCAGGTGGCTCCCGAGGAAGGACTCCGCTTTGCAATCTCAGATACATTTGAAATAAAAAAATAGTTTACATTAAAAAAAGATTGTGCTATACTGAATCGGTATGAGATACGCCGCTGCCCGGTTTTTTGAGGACTCCGACATAAGCCTGGCACCTGGTGAGAATATTCTATATTAAGGAGGAAATCACAATGATTTCAAAGGAAAAGAAAGCTGCCATTATCGCAGAATACGGAAGAAAAGCTGGAGACACAGGTTCACCAGAAGTTCAGATCGCTATTTTAACAGCAAGGATCACTGAGCTGACAGAGCATTTAAAGGTTAATCAGAAGGATCATCATTCCAGACGTGGCCTTTTAAAGATGGTTGGACAGAGACGTGGTCTTCTTGATTACTTAAAGAAGACAGATCTGGAAGGATACCGTGCTTTAATTGAAAAATTAGGCATCAGAAAGTAATGACAGAATTTAGGGTGGAGCAATCCACCCTAGTTGTTTATGTGGAAGAACTTATCCGAGACCGCTGATGTGCACACAAATAATTGCGTGCAGATCAGTAGTTTCGGTATCTTCTGCAAAACAACCGCAATGAAATAATAGGTTTATTATTAAAAAAGGAGATACAATATGTATAAGAGTTTTTCAATGGAATTAGCCGGACGTACACTGACAGTTGACGTCGGCAGAGTAGCTGCACAGGCAAATGGAGCAGCATTTATGCATTACGGTGAGACAACCGTATTATCAACAGCGACATCCTCCGACAAGCCAAGGGAGGGCATCGATTTCTTCCCTCTGAGCGTAGAGTTCGAGGAGAAATTATATTCCGTAGGCAAGATCCCGGGAGGTTTCAACAAGCGTGAGGGTAAGGCATCCGAGAATTCCGTGCTGACATCACGTGTAATCGACCGTCCGATGCGTCCTCTGTTCCCGAAGGATTACAGAAACGACGTAACGCTGAACAACCTGGTTCTGTCCGTAGATCCGGACTGCAGCCCGGAGTACACGGCAATGCTGGGTTCCGCAATCGCAACCTGCATCTCCGACATCCCGTTCGACGGCCCATGTGCGACAACCCAGATTGGAATGATCGACGGTGAACTGATCGTAAACCCGACCAATTTACAGAAGAAGGTTTCCGATATGGCTCTTACGGTGGCTTCCACCAGAGAGAAAGTCATCATGATCGAGGCAGGAGCCAATGAGGTTCCGGAAGACATCATGATTAAGGCGATCTTCAAAGCTCATGAAGTAAACCAGGAAATTATTAAATTTATCGATACAATCGTAGCAGAGTGCGGCAAAGAAAAACACACTTATGAGAGCTGCGCAGTTCCGGCAGAACTTTTTGAGGCAATCAAAGAGATCGTTCCTCCGGCAGAGATGGAAGAGGCCGTATTTACAGACGAGAAGCAGAAACGTGAGGCTAACATCAGAGCTATCACAGAACGTCTGGAAGAGGCATTTGCCGACAACGAAGAGTGGCTTGAGGTTCTGGGTGAGGCTGTTTACCAGTACCAGAAGAAGACGGTCCGCAAGATGATTTTAAAAGATCATAAGCGTCCCGACGGCCGTGAGCTTACACAGATCCGCCACCTTGCAGCAGAGATTGACATGCTCCCGAGAGTACACGGTTCCGGTATGTTTACACGTGGACAGACTCAGATTTTAAATATCTGTACACTGGCTCCTCTTTCCGAGCAGCAGAAGTTAGACGGACTTGATGAGAACGAGAAATTAAAGAGATATATGCACCACTACAATTTCCCGTCCTACTCCGTAGGCGAGACAAAACCGTCCAGAGGACCGGGACGCCGTGAAATCGGCCATGGCGCGCTGGCAGAGAGAGCTCTTATTCCGGTACTTCCAAGCGAAGAGGAGTTCCCATACGCAATCCGTACTGTATCCGAGACGATGGAATCCAACGGTTCCACATCCCAGGCAAGTATCTGTGCTTCCACACTGTCCCTGATGGCGGCAGGCGTTCCGATTAAAGCGCCGGTAGCCGGTATTTCCTGCGGCCTTGTGACAGGCGATACAGACGACGATTACGTTGTTTTAACCGATATCCAGGGTCTGGAAGATTTCTTCGGCGATATGGACTTTAAGGTAGGCGGTACTCATAAGGGTATCACTGCTATCCAGATGGATATCAAGATCCACGGACTGACACGCCCGATTATCGAGGAAGCTATTGCCAAGACAAGAGAAGCAAGACTTCATATCCTTGACGATGTAATGAAACCAGTCATTGCTGAGCCGAGAAAAGAATTAAGCAAGTACGCTCCGAAGATCGAGCAGATTTCCATCGATCCTCAGAAGATTGGCGATGTAGTCGGCAAGCAGGGCAAAGTAATCAACAAGATTATCGAGCAGACCGGCGTTAAGATTGACATCAACGATGAAGGAACTGTTTCCGTTTGCGGCACAGACAAAGAGATGATTGATAAAGCTCTTCATATTATTAAGAGCATTGTCACAGAGATCGAACCTGGCCAGGTTATGCAGGGAACTGTTGTCCGCATCATGAACTTCGGCGCTTTCGTAGAGCTGGCACCGAACAAAGACGGTATGGTCCATATTTCCAAGCTGTCCGATAAGAGAGTCGGAAAAGTGGAAGATGTTGTAAACATCGGCGATGAAGTTACCGTTAAGGTAATCGAAGTTGACAAGATGGGAAGAATCAACCTCAGCATGAAACCGGGCGATCTGGCTCCAAAGGCTGACAAAAAAGAAGATAAAGCGGAATAATTTCCGGGAATAGAAAAGCTGCTGCAGAACGGAACCACCAGGTTTTTGCAGCAGCTTTCTTTTTATTACAAAACCATATAACAATGCAGTACCATTATAGTTACAAAACGACATACAGATCACTTGAGACAGGAGAATGACGATGCTGGAAGTACGGGAAATATTTAAACATTATAAAAAGAAACAGATACTCAACGGAATTTCACTGAAAGCAGAGCCGGGACAGTGTATCGGTATCGCGGGCGGAAACGGCTGCGGCAAGACGACGCTCCTGTCTATACTGGCGGGAGTGAACCAGCCGGATAAGGGGAGCATCCTTTTCGACGGTGTGGAAGCGGTGGGCAACAGAAAAGTGTTTGAAAGGAATGCCGCATACGTGCCGCAGGACAACCCGCTGATACCGGAGCTGACGGCGCGGGATAATTACAGGCTGTGGTTTAAAGGGGATAAAAAGGAGATGGAACGCGATCTGGAAGAGGGCGTCGGTAAATTTTTACGCCTCTCGGAGTTTCTGGACACACCGGCCGGAAAACTTTCGGGCGGCCAGAAGAAAAGGCTCAGTATTGCGTCCGCACTTTCCAATCAGGCATCCCTTCTGATCATGGACGAACCGGGAGCGGCTCTTGATTTGGGCGCAAAAGAAGAGATACTTACCTATATCCGGAATTATCTGAAGAGAGGCGGCACCGTAATACTGACTTCCCATGAGATAGGGGAACTGTCCGTGTGTACGCAGCTTTATGTGATGAAGAGCGGGACTCTGATGCCGGTACCGGAAAAAATATCGGCCGGGGAACTGGTTGAGCTGTTCTAGAGCCTGTTTGAAACACGCTTTAAAAGAAAAATCTTAAGATTATAGACAAAATCTTACAAAATCTGTACTTCTAGTGGTTCTTTGTTAAAGTTGTGCTATACTTAATGTGTTAATTATTTGAAAAAATAAGAAAAATGGAGGAGAAAAATATGAAATGCCCGCATTGCAACCAGGAAATCAATGATGACAGCCAATTTTGTGTATTTTGTGGAAAATCATTGAATGATACACCGGCAGCAGAACCACAGGCAGAGAATGGTGTTAAAGAAGATGCTTCCGGCGCAGAGGCTGACGGCCAGGCTACAGCAGAGCCTGCAACAGAAGCAGATAAACAGAACGAAGAAGTAAAGACGGAAGAAACTCCGGCAGAAGAGACTGCCGCACCGGCGGAGACGGCAGAAGCACAGCCGGCTGTCCAGACAGAGACGGCACAGGCTGAGGCAGCGCCTGCCCCGGAAGGCGGAGAGCAGAAGAGCAGGAAAAAATGGATCCTTCCCGTTGCAATTCTGGCTGTAATTGCCATTGCAGCCGGCGCATTTGCGATGACATCACGGAAGAATCCAAAAGACGTTGTAATTGGTGCGTTCAAGAGCATTGTGGCCGAGGGCCAGACCAATCCGGCCGAGGAAATTTTCGGTTTAACCGCAATGGGAGAGAAGCTGAACAAGGAATCCAGCGAAGTTAATATGGAAATGACCGTGGAAGGCTCTTCTGATGAAACCCTGAATCAGCTTGTATCAGGAAAAATTGGATTTACAACCCTCAATGACGTTGAGAACAATAAGATGTTTGTTGCTATGGGCTTAGGCTATGCCGATATGAACCTGGCAAACCTGGAAATTTACCTGGATCAGAAAGAAATGATCATGGCAATTCCGGAACTGTCTTCCAAGGCATTTTCACTCAATTATGCCGATGATCTGGAAGGACAGGTTGCAAACTCCCCATACGTAGGACCTATCTTAAGTGAGGCCGGTATGGATCTGACGGGTCTCAACAATTACCTTGCAAAATGTACGGAACTGGCGTCCGGCGACACGGAATTATTCAATATTCAGGAACTCTGGAAACGCTATAAAGAAGGCAGCAAGGCAATCGATGATCTGAAGGCCGCCATGACGGTGGAAAAAGCAGATAAGAAATCGTTCACCATCGACGGCAAGGAAGTAAATTGTGACGGATATCACACCACGATCACAAAAGATGCTCTGGTTCAGTTTGTCACAACAACAAAAGAATTCTTCCTGAATGATGAGACATTGAAGAATGATTTTATTGAGTATATGAATCTGATGAACGAGCTTCAGGGAACCATGGCTATGATGTCCAACCCTTATGCACAGACAGGCGAGGAGATGCAGCAGCAGCTTTGGACCGAGGCCGAGACACAGCTTGACGCTGTGATTGCACAGTTAAAAGAGTCCATGGGTGATCTCACAATGGATGTATATGTAAGAAAAGACGGCAAGATGGCAGGATTCAGCTATGAGACAACCGCAGTGATTGAGGATGAGAATGTTAAGCTTTACGGCGACGTATCTTTCGGCGGCGGTTACAGCATGATGTCCAATGTAAACGCAGTGCTCAACATCGAGTCGGATGACGGCGAAGTTGTTACAATCTCCGCAGACAAGACAGGTACATATGAGAAAGATAAAGTATGGGCAGGCACTCTGAAGGGAACCATGGGCAATGGAACAGAGTCCTACGGTTTTGTTTACACAGGCGATTACAATGCTGAGACGAAGGATTACAATCTCTCTCTCGATTTACTGAGCGGAGAAGACAGCCAGGTTACAATTACTTCGAGCGGTATGTTTACCGATCTGGTAAAAGGAGAGTCCTTTGATCTGGAGATGTCTTCCCTCAAACTGGAATCACCGATGATTACGGGAGCAAACGAGTACATTGAACTTTCCGGCAAATATGCGGCCGGTCCTCTGGAGCAGACAGTAGAAGCTCCGGCAGGCGACAAGTTTGACATTCTTGCGGCTACCGAGGATGATTACAACAATGTATCCACTGAAATTATGGGCAATGCGTTCAGCCTGATGATGAAATTCTATCAGTAGGCGGAGCAGGGCCACAGGCGGTGAGAGTCCGGTCTTTCGGCTTTCACCGCCGTCAATAAGATAAAAGGAACTATATGCGTACATTTTTGACATATTTTAAACTGGAATTGAAGAGGACGTTAAAAAGTATTCCATATTTTCTTGCAGGAGCAATTGTGCTGGTGTTACTGGCTGGCACAATTGCTTTTTCTGCAAGTAAGATGCTGTATGGAGAACAGGCAGTCGGAAAGATTCATGTGGGGGTTGTGGTGCCCGAGAACGACAGGCTGGCATCGATGGCCATAAATATGGTGGCGTCTCTGGACAGTGTGGGGAGTCTCTGCGAATTTATCTACGTGGACGGTGAGGAAGGAAATAAACTTTTAAACCGCGGTGAAATCTTTGCCCTGATGGAACTTCCGCAGGGGCTTTTAGAGGGAATCATGGACGGAAGCAATATTCCGGTCACCATCACGTTTACGGAGAATGCAGGCCTGGAGGGAGCAATATTCAGGGAGCTGACCGAGGCGGGAACCTCCATCTTAAGCACGGCGCAGGCCGCCATCTATGCGACGGACGACCTTCTGATTAACCATCAGATGGAAAGCTCCATCGGGCAGGCGGAGAAAGATCTGAATACAATTTTCATGCGTTATGCGCTGGTGAGGGAGGCCTATTTCAGGACCGAGAAAGTCAGTGCGTCCGGTGATGTGTCAACCGTGGTATTTTACGGCATATCAGCCTCGGTCCTGATCCTTCTGCTGCTTGGAATCCCGGCGGCGCCTATTGTAAGGCCCTATAAGATTTCCGTGGAGCAGAAGCTGGCTCTCTGCGGGATTGGAAGAGTGAAAAGAACGGCCGTGCGGACGGCATCCCTGACCTTGCTTCTTCTCCTTGCATCGCTGATTCCGCTGCTTTTCATGCTGAAAAAAGGCTATCTCGGCAGTGCATTGCCGGCGTTCTGCGGCTGGTTTTTTGTCTGCCTTGCTGCGGCAGGCTGGATTCTGTTTATCTATGAACTGTGCGGGAACACGACGGCGGCGATTCTGCTCCTGTTCTTTTCCACGGCGGTGATGATATTCATTTCAGGCGGAATTATCCCGGCCGTATTTTTACCGGAGGCAGTCGGCAGACTAGGCAAATGGATGCCCGTGTCCTTCCTGTTTGACGGCGTTAGATGGATGGTGAACGGCGATGGAATTATGCCGGTTTTAAAACTGATCCTGATGGAAACGGCGGTATTCGGGCTGTCTGCAGTAGTGAGAAGGAAGGAATATGATTATGAATAAACTTTTTTTATGGTTCCTTCTATCCTGCAAAAGGCAGCTTAAAAAAGCATTTTTCCTGATTCTGCTTCTGGTTCTCCCGGCCGGGATGTGGATGTTCCACCGGGCGGAGGAAAAGAGTCCGGGAAAAATTGCAATTGCACTTTTCACAGACGGGGACGAATGGAATCAGGAGATAGCGGAGACACTGACAGAAGGAGAGCATTCCTTTGAATTTTACCAGTGTGAAACACTGAAAGAACTGCAGGACGATGTGGCATCTAAGAAAGCGGAGTGCGGCTATTCATTTCCCGCCGGTTTCAGGGAGCTCTTAAGGGACGGTAAATATAAGCGTTCGGTAAGGCTCTATGTATCACCCTCCACCGTGGCCGACAAGCTTTCCTCAGAGGTGGTATTTGCCGGGCTGTTTGATATTTTCGGCAGAGAGCTCTTAGAAGAGTACGCCTCCACGGGCACGGCATTCGAGACTGCCAGGGCGGAAGGCCGGAAGGACATGGAACCGGAGCTTGTATGGAAGGAACTGGAACCTCTTTACGATCAGTACCTGGAAAACGGAAGCACATTTGCATTCGAATACAGGACGGCCGGAGCGGGAGCAATCAGGGAAAATGCAGTAACGGCCGTATTTCCCGTAAGAGGCATCTGCGCAGTTTTCATCTTTGTCATGGGCCTTGCCGCTGCGGTAACGGCCGGTGAGGATGAGACGAGAGGACTGTATTCCTCCATGACGGCGGGCAGAAAAAGAGGCTGCATGCTGGTACAGCTCGCGGCCCCGGTTTTTCTGTCATGCCTTTCCGCCTACGCCTGTCTGGCTCTTTCAGGCAGCCTGCGCACAGCAGGGCGGGAGTTGGTGCCGCTTATCCTGTACGGAATATTGGTGCTGCTCTTTTCCTATCTGCTGCTGGTCATCGTGAAAAGTCCGCTGATCATAGCAGGGCTGATTCCGTTCTTTATCCTGGGCAGTTTGATTGTGTGTCCGGTGTTTGCGGATTTGTCGGTTTTTGTACCGGTGTTGGGGGTGCTGAGGCGGTTTTTCCTGCCGTACTATTATCTTATTATGTGAGGGTTTAGTTGAGATGCGAGGACGCCTCTGTAAGATGGCGGACGGGGTGGTGAGGGGTGTGTATGAGTCTTCAGTCCCGGTTGGTAGGGTGTGGTGAGGGGGAATCCGGAGAAAAAAATTCCTGCGGGGACACGCTCCCGCTTGTGAAGCGCACAGCGGATGCTAAGCTCGAAAGTACCTCGCTAAGCACCGGCGGGCTTCAAGGTCACCCTTCGGAAAGTTAGTTACCGCGTACTCCGTACCCGGTAACACGCTTCGCGATGCACAGAAACGGTAAATAACACCGTTTCGCGCCGTTACCCTCGGGTTTTCTGTGACTTACGCTACGCTTCACTCACAAAAAACACCTCGCGGAATACATCCTGTATCCAGCAGCAGGTATGTCTATCATTCTCTATCCTGGTTGTCGGCGGGACTCAAGACTCAGCGAAGGTTGTTGCCCCGTCCGCCGGCTTCAGGGGCTGATTGTCTCTTTCGTCAAGTGTGAGAGAGGTATTGTCGCGGCCACTATGTAGTCATGATTCTTTTACATTCTGACGGCATCCCGGGCTGTATAAAAAGAGTATCAGAATAAACAGTCTAAGATTATAAGATTACACAGTTTCATAGTGAACAGGATATAGTTTTTAGGCATCCTTAGGCACCCTGAGAAACGTAGTGGCAGCGACAAGCGCCTCCCCCATTGAAGGAATAGGACAGATCAGGCGCCGCAGGCCAGGGGCCGGGCAGCCGTCTTGGCGGAGTCTTTCGTCCCGGTCATAACCTTCCTGCGGGGAAGAAGGGAGAAAAAGATTCCGGAGGGAACCTGGGAGTTCATTGGTACTTACCGAGGTCTTTTCGAGGTTAGTACCATTATGTACTCCAACGAGCGCAAGCGTTTCCCGCAGGAACTTTTTCTGCCCGGATTCCCCGCTCGCGACACCCTGACGCCCGGGACGAAAGACTCATCGATCCCCCTCACCACCCCGGCCCCTGGCCTGACGGCGGTGTCCTCATTTCTCAACCAAATCCCCATTTTACAAAGATTTTTCACGAAAAAACGTTGCTATTTTTCCGATGAATCTATATAATGAGAAAGGACATTGGCAAGTGTAAAAATTTCGTTAAAAATGAAAGGAGTGAACATAATGGAAGGCCGAAGTCATAAGACGGAATCAGATGGCAGCCACCCTGAACCGAAGGCAGAGCGTACTTCGTTTTTTCGTTGTGGGCACTGCCGTTCTTAGGTTGTTTTTTCTGTTTCCAAAATGAGTAAAGATTAAATTCAGTAACTGTGAAGGCACTGAACAGTTACAAATTTTGGAAGGGGAAGATCATGTTAGATGAAGAGATCAAAATAGAAGAAAAAATTGAAGGGCTCCTGAAGCTGGCTGCCGATAAAAAGTACAGAGACTTAAAAGCGCAGCTTGTGGAGATGAATGAGGTGGATATCGCCTCATTTATTGAGGAACTCGATTCGGAGAAGACGGTGGTTGTTTTCCGAATGCTGTCGAAGGAACTGGCAACGGAGGTTTTTGCCTGCCTGCCGGTCGACAAGCAGCAGCATATTATTACAAGTATTACCGATTATGAGCTGAGGGGCATCATTGACGACCTCTATGTGGATGATGCGGTTGACATGGTGGAGGAACTTCCCGCCAGTATTGTCAAACGTGTTCTGCAGAATTCGAGCCCTGATACGAGAAAGCTCATCAACCAGTTTTTAAATTATCCGGAGAACAGCGCCGGAAGCGTTATGACGGCCGAGTATGTAGGCCTGAAAAAGCAGATGACGGTAGAAGAGGCGTTTGCTTATATTCGAAAATACGGTGTGGACAAGGAGACGATCTACACCTGCTATGTTATGGATGAAAAGAGACAGCTTGAGGGCGTCGTGACGGTTAAAGATCTTCTGATGAACCCGTATGACACAGTTCTGGGAGATATCATGGATGTCCATGTCATGAAGGCGTATACGACGGAGGACCGGGAGGAAGTGGTGGACACGTTCAACGAGTACGGACTTCTGAGCCTTCCCGTTGTGGACAAGGAAAACCGTCTGGTAGGTATTATCACGGTCGATGACGTCATGGATGTCATGGAACAGGAGGCGACGGAGGACTTCGAGAAGATGGCCGCCATGCTCCCCAGTGAGAAGCCGTATTTGAAAACCAGCGTGTTCCAGCTTGCAAAGAACCGTATTCCCTGGCTGATGATCCTGATGGTCAGCAGCATGGTGACAGGAGGAATTCTGTTAAAATACGAGAATGCTTTTGCCGCAATTCCGCTGCTGGTAACCTTTGTTCCTATGCTGATGGACACGGGCGGTAACTCCGGAAGCCAGGCCAGCACGATGATCATCCGTGGTATGGCAGTCGGTGAGGTGGAACCTGCCGATATTCTCCAGGTAGTATGGAAAGAGCTTCGCGTGGGAGTGCTCTGCGGCGTCAGCCTGGCGCTTGTCAACTTTGTCAGACTGATGATACAGTACCCCGGAAAGACGCTGATTTGTCTGACTGTTGTACTGAGCATTTTCTTTACCGTAATCATTGCAAAAACCATCGGCTGCACCTTGCCGATCCTGGCAAAAGTAATCCACCTGGATCCGGCTATCATGGCCGCACCGATGATTACCACGATCGTGGATGCATGCAGCCTTATGATTTATTTCCAGCTGGCCAGCCGCCTGCTGGGGATGCTGTGAGAGATTAAAATTAATATGGTGACCGGATATAGACAAGCCGGCCTTCTGAAGAGTGATTCTTTGGAAGGCCGGCTTATTTTAGTTAATTGAAAACGAAAGGCGCTCAAATCTTTTTTGGCTTTTCATAAAAAACAAAATAAAACAGAATCAAAATTGAAAAGAATACATAAAAATTGTGTCATTTTTGACATAACAATGAAAGAATACCGGTTTGGTTAATATGAAAAATGCAGTAACAGCAAGGAATGGCCGTATTTGTAAAATCTGGCATATAACTTGCTGTTAAAAAAGGCAGCGGGTGAATACAGTAAGCCGGTGTTTGCATGTTGGCGTTCTTTAAATTCCCAGTTCCCTCATCCGCCGATAGAGAGTGCTGATGCTGATTTGAAGCTTTTCGGCCGCCAGCTTGCGGTTGCCGTCACATTCCTTTAAAACGGTACGAAGTTGTTCGGCCCGTACGGTGTGGATTTTCGATTCATAATCATCGCTAAAATCAGATTCATTCTCTTTATGCTGTTCTTCCCAGCAAACGGGCCGGCTGGCAAGCTGTACGGCTGCCAGACTGAAGATACCGTTGTCGGAAAGGGCAATCGTTCTCTCCACCAGATTTATCAGCTGGCGGATATTTCCGGGATAAGAGAGGGAAGCCAGATAGTTTAAGGCATCCTCTTCGATCTCGCGGATTCCGACGCCGAGTGTGGACTGACGGGCCTCTATAAAGGAACGGGCCAGAAGCGGAATATCGTCCCGGCGGGCTCTGAGGGGAGGAATGTGAAGCGTCAATACATTCAGCCGGTAGTAGAGATCTTCACGGAATTTGTTCTCGTGGACCATAGCTATTAAATCTCGGTTGGTGGCGGCAATGACGCGGATGTTGATTGGAATGGTGCGGCCGGAGCCTATGGGGGTGACTTCCCGTTCCTGCAGGACGCGCAGCAGTCTGGCCTGAATGTGGTAAGGCAGTTCCCCGATTTCATCTAGAAAAACGGTGCCGCCGTGGCCGCGTTCGAAAAGCCCCTGTTTCCCACTGCTCAATGCGCCGGTAAAGGATCCTTTTTCGTAACCAAACAGCTCGCTCTCAATCAGGTTTTCCGGGAGGGCGGCACAGTTCACTACGACGAACGGCTTATTCTTCCGGGCGCTGGCATTGTGGATGCTCTGGACGAAGATTTCCTTACCCACGCCCGTCTCCCCGGTCACCAGGATAGAGCAGTCGGTGGCCGCAAAGCGCCTGGCAAATTCAATTGTCTGAACGGTGGCCGGGCTTGTGCCGACGATATCTTCAAAGGTTTTGGTGGCGATCAGACCGCGGGCATATAACTGGGAGCGGACCTTCTGCTCCATCTGCTGCAGCTGTTCGATAGAACGGATCATCAGGATGGAGGAGGTATGGTGTTCATGGACCATAATCGGCTGGCCGCTGACGGTAACGGTCGTTCCTCCCACAGTGAGGATTTTACCTGAAAACGCGGCGGCATCGGTGAGAAGACGGCTCAGCTCGTGGCAGGAAAGCTCTGTCCGGCGGATACTGAGCCCTAGTAATTTTTCCTCCGGCTGGTTAAGCAGACCGGCAGCAATCTCATTAACAATGGAAATATTGCCGCTGCCGTCAATTGCGATCACGCCTTCACTGATTTTATTCTGGATAATCCTGAGTGTTTCCGTATACTGCTGCTGCTTGATAAGAGCCTGGAGCGTATGCCTGGCAATGCGCACTGCGGTCAGGATATCATCTTCATCGTAGGTGATATTAACAACCAGCAGATTGTGTTCACTGGCGTCGGAATTGATGATGGAGGTGCCAATCACGGCGCCGATGCCTTCGGCAGAAAGTTTCTCCATGATGTCCGGCAGTTCCTCCGGGCGGGAATAAGTTGCGAGCTGCACCAGGCCGGGATAGCGCCCGACTTCGCTTTCCGCCTTTGGAAGATCACTGGAATCGCCGGACCACAGGATGGCCGCGCGTTTGGAGACAGTCAGGGCCTCATGGATTGCCTCAGAAAAAGGTATTTTACTGCGGTGAATCGGAATTAATGGGGCCTGTACATGCTTGAACAGCTTTCTAGCTGAAAAATCGCCTGCAATGAGGACCTGGGCTCCCTGTTCTACAATATCGGATATCTGTTTTAAGGAGATATCCCAGTCATCGCTGACCTGGTGGACCATATAGGGGTAACCGTGACGGATGAAAACCTCCATAATCTGGTCATAGTGATATTTGCGGCGGACAACGACAGCAATGGAATTATCTGTCTGCATGGAAAAACCTCCTCTTTTCAAATGGCTGCTTACGGTCGATAAAATGTACCGATTAGTATAGCATAGAAGATTAAAAATTGCAAAAAAAGGAAAGGAAAGAAACAAGATGGGAGTAAAATTTACGTATTACGGAGGAATGTGTGTGCTGGTGGAGCGCAGCGATGGAAAAAAGCTGCTGTTTGATCCGTATATCAGCAAAAACCCACAGACGGAAGTACCGGTCAGCCGGTTTTACGATGTGGATTATGTGTTTGTGACCCACAATGCCAATGATCATTATGGGGATGCGGAGGAGCTGATGATGAACAGCCGGGCAACGCTGATCAGCGGAAGCGATGTCGTGCGCCGGATTGGAGAAGTGTTTGAGGTGCCGAGGGAACGGCGGATTGGGACGATGTATGGAGATGAGAGGGAGATAGATGGCGTGACAAAACTCCATACGGTCACTGCAATCCATCATTCTAAGACAACGAAAAGCGGCGTGACGGCCTCCGCGCCTGCTTTCGGCTTTATTGTGGATATTGAACCGGGAATCACTTACTATCATGCCGGTGACACCTGTCTGTTTAGCGACATGAAATTGTACCGTGAATTATATCATCCGCATGTAATGGCAGTTGGAATATGGAAATTTAAAGAGCCCTACCCGCCCTGCGACATGGCTCCGCGAGAGGCGGCATATGCCGTTTCCTATGCGGGTCCGGAGGTGGTAATTCCCACCCATTATCCGAAAGGAAGCAGCGCGCCTTCTGTTTTTGAGAGACATCTGGAGACGCTGGCGCCTCATGTGGCGGTAAAGAGCGAAATTGAGAAGACATTTGTCTGCACCCCGTTCCGGGTAGAGTAGAGGAAGGGAAGTAAAATGAGAAACGGTTTTACAAAAATAGATGATGACAAAAGAATTCGGAGCCGTGCGGGGAATTGCCTCATGAGCTACGGTCTGTCCATGCTTCTGCCTTGTCCTTCGGTGGTGGAAATGGCGGCCCTGCACGGATATGATTTTATCAGAATTGACTGTGAGCATGCCCTTCTCAGTTATCCGGAAATTAGGGAACTTATGGCTGCCGCCCGCCTCCTTGGTATACCCTGCCAGATCCGGACACCGGATCTGGCAAATATCACGGCGCTGTTAGGACAGGAGCCTGCGGGTATCATGATACCGCATGTGGAAAGCCGGGAGGAGGCCCAAACTGCTGTGGACTGCTGTAAATTTGCTCCCTGCGGCCGCCGGGGGATGGACGGAAGTGCCAGGCACATGCGCTGCGGCGGGATGAAACGTGAGGAATATATGGAGTATGCCAATAGGACAATGGATGTCATAGTTCAGATTGAAAGCCGGGAAGGGCTTCTCCATATTGATGAAATTCTTTCGGTGGAGGGGATCGATATGGTTGCAACGGGCCGCGCTGACCTTTCCCAGGAACTGGGAGTGCCGGGGAAGAAGAACCATCCTGATGTGATAGAGGCGGAGAACCGAATTATCCGCAAGGCGCTGGAATATGGAAAAATTCCAACGATTGCGGCGGACAGCGAAGCACGGATTGCAGAACTGGCAGCCATGGGAGTGAGATGCTTCCTGATCGGCAAGGATGAGACGCTGCTTTCCGGCGCTATAAAGGAAAACCTGGAGAAAATAAGGAGGTTTCCTTTGTGAATTCTGGTTATAGGCATGGCAATTTCAGGATCGATCATGCCGGCAGCGCCCGAAGATGTGATGCAAAAGAAAAACGATGTATTTAGGAGGTAGAGTATGAGCTACGCAATTCTAGGTTATGTAATGATAGCGGTAATCGTTGTTTTACTGCTGAAGAACAAAGTAAATCCGATGGTAGGTTTTATTGTGATACCACCGGTATTTGCTTTACTGGCGGGATATTCCCTGAGTGATATCAATGATTTCATTAAGGCGGGCGTCAGCAGCGCGATGGGAACTTCCATTATGGCGATGCTGTCCATACTGTTTTTCAGTATTATGACGGAGAACGGACTTTTTGATCCGATAGTGGAGTTCCTTGTAAAAAAAGCTGGAAACAGTGTGGCGGCAATCACGATTATCGCATCTCTGGTGGCCCACTTTTCGCACATGGACTCCGGTACAACCAGTACACTTTTAGTAACAGTTCCGGCCATGCTTCCGATTTTTAAAAGAGTGGGAATTGACCGCAAATATCTCCTGCTTGAAATTGTGCAGGCGGTTGCGGTTGTGAATATGCTTCCGTGGGGAGGCGGCGTCCTTCGATCGGCGGCAGTTACGGGTATGGATCCCAGCGCGATTTCCAGTGCGATTATGCCGTGTATGGCGGTCGGCGTGATTTTTAACCTGGTAACCGCTTATTTATACGGTAAAAAAGCGCAGGCCAAAATAAACAGAGGAATTGTGGATCACGGTGAGGATATGGAGGCGGACGGTTCCCTTCACGTGGAAGAAAACAGGGAAACAAAAGTGAACGCAAGATACTGGGTAAATGTGGCCTGGACTCTTTTCATTCTGTTCCTGGTATTCAAAGGTATTTTTGCCGGGTACATAAACTTTATGTTTGGTCTGGCTGGCGCCCTGATTATCAACTACCGTTCCGTCAAAGAATGGAATGCGGTTGTCGATAAATATGCGAAAAACAGTCTCAGGATCACTCTCACCATGTTTTTTGTCGGAGCATTTGCAGGAATTCTTACAAACAGCGCAATGCTGACTGAGATGGCGAACGTCATTACGGGAACCATACCGGCCTTTATGGCTCCCATGTATAATTTCGTATGTGCGCCGCTAAGCTTCATTTTCAGCCTGGTTCTGGGAGCCGACGGATTCCACTACGGGATGATGCCCCTTTTGATCAAGGCGGGACAGTCATACGGATTCAGCCAGGAATCACTGACTTATGTTCTCCTGATGGGAGCTGATGCCGTCTCCCTGATCCGTCCGGTACAGGCTACGGCGTGGATGGCGGCAGGAATGGTCGGCGTGGAGATGAAAGACATATTCAAAAAGGGCCTTCCGGTTTTAACTCTTTTATATATCTGTGAACTGGTGACGGCCGTAATCATCGGAATTGTGCCGATTGGTTAAATTATAGAACAGAAAGAAGGAAAATAGAAATGATAAACAGAGCGGGACTTAGAATTTTAGACTGTCCGAGACCGGACCGGGAATTAACAGAGGCTTTCAGGGGACTTCCCAGCAGCAATATCGCCGATAATATGGGGCGGCTTTACAATACCAACAGCAGTATCAGGGCTTTAAACGGGCTTTCCCTCTGCGGCCCGGCCTTTACGGTAAAGGTACCCCAGGGCGATAACCTGATGTTTCATAAGGCCCTTGATCTGGCCCTGCCGGGAGACATTATAGTAGTCGATGGGGAAGGAGATATGGAGCATGCCCTGGCCGGCGAACTGATGATCCGCCATGCCATAAGGAGAAAGCTGGGAGGTTTTGTCATCAATGGCTGCATGCGGGATTTTGATGCCATAGAGGCGCTTCCATTTCCCGTATACGCAAAAGGAATTACTCCACAGGGACCGTATAAAAGCGGTCCGGGGGAAATTAATGTCCCGGTGTGCTGTGCAGGCCGTGTAATCTGTCCCGGGGATATTCTCGTCGGCGACAGGGACGGAATCGCCATTATACCTGCGGAATTTGCCAAAGATCTGCTTTCGCGGGCGAAGAAGAAATTTGAGGGGGAACAGAAACGGATCATGGAAGATGAGCCGGGAAACAGGGATTGGGTAGACCGTGCTATAGAGGCGGCGGAGAAAGGGGTTATGTGATGATACTTGATAAACTGGAAAATGCGCCGTTGTATTATGGAATCAGTGAAAATCTCGCCTGTGCGCTGCGTTATCTGCTGGCCCACAAGGCAGAACTGGCAGCTCAACCGCCGGGAATTACAAAATTGACAGACTGTGTACAGATTAAATTTCTGGAGTACGATACCATTGACGCAGAGAGAAGGTGGGAGTCCCACATAGAGTTTACGGATGTCCAGTACATGATAAAGGGCAGTGAGAGGATTGGTTATAACCATGTGGAACGTATGGAATCTTCGGTAAGGCAGGAAGGCAAAGATCAGATTATCCATCAGGGAACGGGAGAAAAAATTCTGGTGCCGGAAGGTTTCTTTATGGTACTCTTCCCCCAGGACGTCCATATGTCGAAGCTGGCGGACAAAGAAGTAACGCATGTGAAAAAAGCGGCTTTTAAAATCCGGCTTTGACACTTGCCTTGCCGTTACTTGTTTTTAGAGCGGCGGCATTACCATAATATACATCAGAAAGGATTTACCATAAATATGGAGCCATTATACGTATACATCGGTACCTATACAACAGAAAATAAGAAAAATAACAGAAACGCCCACGGCGTCGGAATTTATGTTTACAGCGTGGACAGGAAAAGCGGGAAGTGGTCGAGGCTTCAGGAGATACCTGCGTTAAATCCTGCAGTTCTGGCCTTCGGAAAAGAAAAGAAATACATATACTGCGTCAACAGCAACAGCGGTCAGGTTTCTTCCTATAAAAGAGTCAGGGAGAACGGGACGCTCATTCCTCTGAACCATGCGGATACAGATGGAAGCAACGTGATGATTGCTTCCGTTGATCCGGCCGGAGAATGGCTGGTGACGGGAGATCACAAAGGAATTATTAATTTATTCCGTATTAATGAGGATGGAAGCATCGGCGAAAAAACACAGAGTTTTATCCTTCCGGGAGAAAAGGGCCCGTTAAATGAGAAAATCCAGCCATGGTCCAGACCTCATCACGTACCTTTTTCACCGGACGGCCGTTTTGTGCTGATGGCGGATAAGGGGCTTGATCTGGTACACAGTTATCAGCTAGATCGGGAAAGAGGAATGCTGATACCGGTGCAGGCGCTTAAATGCCACGGGGCGTCCTGTCCGCGCCATGTCTGGTTCCATCCAAACCGGAGGTGGGCCTATGTCAATACAGAGTATACCTCGACTATCATAGCCTGCCGGTATGATGAGGAAAGCGGGATTTTGGAGCCGTTTCAGGTAGTTCCGGCATTACCCGACGACTACTTTGATGTGAAAAATATGACATCGGAGCTGGCAGTGCATCCGGACGGAAAATTCCTCTATCTATCGAACCGGGGACATGAAAGTATTGGTGCATTTGCGATTGACCAGGAGACAGGGCGGCTATCACCGATACACTGGATTCCCTGCGGGGGCAAAAAACCGCGTTTCTTTGCGATAGAACCGGGCGGGAATTTCCTGTTCTGCGGAAACCAGTCGAGCGACACGATCACATCGTTTACGATTGACAAGGAGACAGGTCGCCTGACAGACAGCGGACGGGTACTGGAGACTCCAACGCCGGTCTGGATGCTGTTTACCGACGCAGTGCCGTGTCTGGATGAGTTTTAAAAGAACCGGATTCTTTTTTAAAAGTCCGATTAAGTTCCAAAAGGAGAATGGATGATGAAACAGATTAGTTGTGGAAAAATAGAATGGGAAGAATTTGCCCAGGTTCTGGGAAGCGGCAATTTTATATATCGGGCCGATTTCACCTGGGCCAAATGGCCGGGGGAGCTGTCCGGGATTCATGTGCTGAATGGTGACTTTGATGGAGTGGGGCGGCTGTATGCGGCGACCGACGATGCAGAGCACCCGGTGGTGGTGTTTGATAGGGATGGAAATTATCTCCGCTCCATCGGGACAGGCCTGTTTAAGAAGGCGCACAGTATTTTTATCACTCCGCAAAATACAATTCTCTGTGCGGATTCCAGTGACAGCTTCCATGTAATCAGAGAGATTACCGTCCGCGGGGAGCTGGTCCGTGACTTTGGAACCCTCCATCAGCCGGGAGACAGTGGTTATGATAAAAACTACCTGGAAGTTTTAGAACGTGAAAACAGGGTGCCCGCCGATCCGGCCTGGAATTTAAGGGCGGCAGCCAATGCGCGCCTGGACAGTATCCGCAGGCGCGGGATGCCGTTCTGCCGCCCGTGCATGATGGCAATGAACCATACAGGCGAGTATTTTGCCGCAGACGGATACGGGAATTCGGCGGTGCACAAATTTAATGCCGACGGCACCTACGCCTTCTCCTGGGGAAATCCGGGAAAATTGCCGGGAGAGTTCCGTCTTGTACACGCTCTCTGTATCGACCCAATGGACCGAATCTGGGTAGCCGACCGCGAAAACTCCCGTGTCCAGTTATTCACCTCCGGCGGTGAACTCCTGGCCGTAATCGACGGAATGCTCCGCGTCGGCGGCCTTTACACCGACGGCCAGTACGTCTACATCGGAGAACTGGACGGGGCGGTAACAATAATAGACATGAACTGCAAACCAGTCGCCAGATTCGGCTGGGAAGGTTCCCCAATGCATGTCCACGGCCTGACGGGAGACGCAGAAGGAAACCTGTACCTCTTCACCAATAAAAAGAACCGGAACAACATACTAAAACTAAACAAACTGACCGGAAATTAGCCGCCCGCCAAACGGCCAGCTCCCAGCCCCCACAAAAAAAATTCCAGTCCTCAATTCACCCAAACCTTTCAGGTTCCGAACGAAAACACTCCCGGCAACAAGTAGTGGCCTCGACAATACCCTCCCCCTTTGAAAAAGAAAGGCAATCATTCCTCACCCGGGGCCGGGATGCGGCGAAAAACCTTCGCGTCTTCAGTCCCGGCCAACACCCTTCGCAAAGGGGAAGCAGGAAGAAAAAATCTCCGAAGGGGATGTTGGAGTCCGCCGGTTCTTGGCGAGGTTTCACACGAGCCTAGAATCCGCTGCGCACTCCATAAGCGCAAGCGGTCCCCGCAGGAGATTTCTTTCTTCCTGCTTCCCCGCCCGCGATCCCCCCAATCCGGGACTGAAGACTCACTCCCCTTCCTCTCCCCATTCCGTAAAGCTGCAGCTGCCCTTCCCCTGATTTTTCAATAAAATCCCCTGCTTGTAAATTTTCCCTCTTCGTTATATAATGGACTCTATCAAAGATTAGGAGTGTGAAACTATGACGAAGATCAGAACAAGATATGCCCCGAGCCCGACCGGCAAGATGCACGTCGGAAATTTGAGAACAGCACTATATGCTTATTTAATCGCAAAACATGAGGATGGAGATTATCTTCTCCGTATTGAGGATACAGACCAGGAACGTTTTGTCGAGGGTGCGACAGAGATTATCTACAACACCCTGAAGGACACGGGCCTGCAGCATGACGAAGGTCCTGATCTCGGAGGAGAGTACGGTCCTTACGTGCAGAGCGAACGCCAGAAAGCCGGTATTTATACGGACTATGCGAAGGTGCTTCTGGACAAGGGCGAGGCATATTACTGCTTCTGTGACCAGGAACGTTTGAACAGCCTTAAAAGGACTGTAAACGGCGAAGAGATTATGACCTATGACAAGCATTGCCTCCATTTGTCAAAAGAGGAGATTGAGGCAAATTTAAAGGCAGGCAAACCTTATGTAATCCGCCAGAACAACCCCAGAGAAGGAAAGACAACCTTCCACGATGAAATCTACGGAGATATCTCGGTAGACAATTCGGAGCTGGATGATATGGTTCTTATCAAATCCGACGGATATCCGACCTACAACTTTGCCAACGTTGTCGACGACCACCTTCAGGAGATCACCCACGTCGTCCGCGGCAATGAGTACCTGTCCTCGTCCCCGAAATATAACCGTCTCTATGAGGCATTCGGCTGGGAGGTTCCGGTATACGTGCACTGTCCGACCATCACCAATGAGGAGCACAAGAAGCTGAGTAAGAGAAGCGGCCATTCTTCCTATCAGGATCTGATTGATCAGGGATTTATTTCAGAGGCTGTTGTTAACTTTGTAGCCCTTTTAGGCTGGTCCCCTGAGAACAACCAGGAGATTTTCTCCCTGGACGAGCTGGTGAAGGAATTCAATTATAAGAATATCAGCAAATCTCCGGCCGTATTTGACATGGTCAAATTAAAATGGATGAACGGAGAATATATCAAGGCAATGGACTTCGACCGTTTCTACGGCATAGCGGAGCCTTATATTAAGAAAGTAATCAGCAAAGATCTGGATCTCAGAAAGATTGCCTCCATGGTTAAGACAAGAGTTGAAGTCCTCCCGGAGATTGAAGGCCATATTGATTTCTTTGAAGAGCTTCCGGAATACGACACCGAGATGTACGTCCACAAGAAGATGAAGACAACGAAAGAAACTTCCCTCGAGGTGCTGAAGGAGCTTCTCCCTGTTTTGGAGGCGCAGGAAGACTACAGCAACGACGGCCTTTTTGCTGTCCTTTCCGCTTATGTGGCAGAAAAGGGAGTTAAGACCGGATTCGTAATGTGGCCTATCCGTACAGCCGTATCCGGCAAGCAGATGACACCGGCCGGAGCCACAGAGATCATGGAAGTCCTCGGCAAGGAAGAATCCCTTAAGAGAATCAGAAAAGGAATTGAACTCTTATCAAAGTGATGAAAACATGTTAAACGTTTTTCACCGCCATAGATGGTAACCTGTATGCTCCGCATTCAGGCTGCCGTGATCAATAGATAGCTGCAAAAGGAGTGCTGGGGAGTTTGAGCACTCCTTTTGAACTATAAGACGTGGGTGAAAGACAGATAGAAGAACAGATAAAGAAACATATTTAAAGTAATGAAAGAACTGGAAAAACCAGATAAAGAAACAGGATAGGATAACAGTAAATGGAATTTGGCAGAACACAGGAACAGGCGATACGCCACAGAGACGGGCCGATGATGGTACTGGCGGGGCCAGGTTCCGGAAAGACCACGGTAATTACACACAGGATCAAATATCTGACGGAGGACTGCAGAATCAACCCGTCGGATATTCTCGTTATCACGTTTACCAGGGCCGCCGCTGAGGAGATGAAGGAGCGCTATGTGCGTCTGACCGGAGCGGCGCGGGGAGTTTCCTTCGGCACGTTCCATTCAATCTTTTTTCAGATACTGAAGCTGGCTTACCGTTATACGGCGCAGAACATTGTGCGGACGGAACAGCAGATGCAGTTCATCAGGGAACTGGCAGGGAAAGAAGAGCTGGAACTGGAGGACGAGAATGAATTCGTCACCTCTGTTTTAAGTGAGATCAGCTCCGTAAAGGGAGAAATGATCGATTTGAGGCATTATTACTCCAAAAATTGTCCGGATGAAACCTTTCGCAGGATTTTCAGCGGATATGAGGAACAGATGAGACGGTCGGGACTCATTGATTTTGACGATATGATGGTTATGTGCTGGCAGTTGTTCCGGGAAAGAAAGGATATTCTGGCGGCGTGGCAAAAGCGGTACCGCTACATCCTGATTGACGAGTTTCAGGATATTAACCGTCTGCAGTATGAAATCATCCGTCTCATTGCAAAACCGGACAACAACCTCTTCATCGTCGGTGACGACGACCAGTCTATCTACCGTTTCCGCGGCGCCAGGCCGGAGATCATGCTGGGATTTGAGAGAGATTATAAAAATGCGGAACGCATTCTTCTGGATGTGAACTACAGATGTACGGCAGAGATTGCTGGTCCCTCCCTGCGCCTGATTGAGAATAATGAAAAACGTTTCAAAAAGAACATAAAGACCGCAGGCGCAAGGGGAAAAAATATTATCACCAGGGTCTGGCAGGACAGCTTTGAAGAAAACAACCGGATTGCAGGGGAGATAAAGCAATACCTGGCTGCCGGGTATCAATACAGTGATATAGCAGTTCTCTACAGGACCAACTCAGGCCCCAGGCTCCTGATGGAAAAACTCATGGAATACAATCTTCCCTTCAGGGCAAAAGACACTGTGCCAAACCTCTATGAGCACTGGATATCAAGAAATATACTGACCTATATAAAAATTGCCCTGGGAAGCCGGGAAAGATCCGACTTTCTTCAGATAATCAACCGTCCCAACCGGTATATCAGCCGCGACAGCCTGCGTAACCAGACGGTGGATTTTGGAGAGCTGAAAAGCTGGTACGGTGAAAAAGACTGGATGGTGGATCGGATCGAGAATCTGGAATACGATCTGAAAGCAGTGAGCCGCATGTCGCCTCTGGCGGCGGTGAATTACATACGCCAGGGAATCGGATACGACGGTTTTCTGGAGGAGTATGCCGGTTTCCGAAGAATGAAGCCGGAGGAACTTTTGGAGACGGCGGATCAGCTCAAAGAGAGCGCCGCCGGATACAAGACATATGAAGAATGGTTCCGCCATATCGAGGACTATGCGGAAGAACTGAAACGCCAGGCATCGGCCGGAAAGGCATCGGAAGAAGATGCGGTCACTCTGGCTACGATGCACGGCTCAAAAGGGCTGGAATTCAAAATCGTCTATATTCTAGACGCCAACGAGGGAGTAACGCCCCACAGCAAAGCGGCGCTGGACGAAGATATCGAGGAGGAGAGACGCCTCTTCTACGTCGCCATGACCAGAGCCAAAGAGCGCCTGCATGTGTACGCGGTCAAAGAGAGATACCACAAAAAAGTCGAAATATCACGATTTGTGGAGGAATATTTAGGATAAGACTAAGGCCAGGACCGAAGCCCCAGCGATCCCCTCCCTACCCCGCCCGCCATTCCCACACCATCGTCCTCATTTTTCAATTAAAAGGAGCAAAAACATTATGTCATACACCCACATCTACTGCGGCGACGGAAAAGGCAAGACAACGGCCGCCATCGGCCTGGCCGTCAGAATGGCAGGCTGCGGAGGACGCGCAGTCCTCGTCCGCTTCCTGAAGAACGACGATTCGGGCGAAGTGGACGCATTAAGGCAAATAAAAGGCATCACGGTAATTCCATGCAGGAAAACATTCGGTTTTACCTGGCAGATGACGGAGGGACAGAAACGGGAGGCCGCGGATTTTTACCGGGAGCTTTTTAAAGAGGCGTCCGACACGGCGCTTCGGTGTGCGAAAGAAGGGCAGACTCTTTTTGTGATGGATGAGGTCTGCGCCGCCGTCCGAAGCGGGCTGCTTGAGAAGGAGCAGATTCTTAAATTTCTGGATGACTGTCCTGGGAACCTGGAAATTGTGATGACGGGCAGGGACCCTTTACCGGAATTTGTAGAACGTGCGGATTATATATCGGAGATACGAAAAATCCGGCATCCATTTGACGATGGGGTAGCTGCGAGAAAAGGAATTGAATATTAGTACCAGATTGCATCATTAACAGCGGATATGGCGTCCGCTGTCTGCGCGGCCGGCAAGGCGGCGCAGTAACCGGACAGGAGGACAAAGGATGAAAGGCGCAAGGAGCAAAACCCCCGCCAGGGTGGTGACGGCGCAGGAGAGAGAGGCTTTCAGGCAGGAGATAGAAAGACAGTATCCGGGCTATTTGAATGAAAACCTGAAATTGACTACAATAGTTAAGATTTTTACCGGTTTGAGGGTTCTGTACGGCCTTTATTACCTTATGATTACGATTGTTTACGGCCTGTCGTTTGTGCAGGGGCTGTTTACGATATTCAGTGCGTTCGTGTTTTACCTGTGGTATTCATGGATGCTGAAGGCGGGAAAGGGAATTGCCGTCTTGATGCTCTGCTTAAGGGGATTCAGCATTGTGTCGGGAGGCGTTTCAATTCTTCAGATGTCCTTCTGGCTTCCATATTCCCTTATTTTTACGCTGACAACGGCCTGTGTCATGGAATTTTGTGAGGCAATCTTCTGTATTTACATCCTGTTTAACAGGACGGCGTCTACCGTAATCAGGCTGAACCGGGAAGGGGAGATGCACCTTGTGAGAGGCGTTCCGACGGGGACGCTGGAGCGGATGGCCGAATATAAGAACCCTTATTCGGAAGAAGCGGCCTCAAACGGGGAGGCGGAGGAAGAGGAGCCGACGGCAGGAAACGGAAATCCGGAAGACAGAGAACAGCAGAATTTATCGGAAGAGGATGGCGGGAAATAAAAATCAGGCATATTCTGGCAGTCCGTCCAGTTCTATAATTACAAATAAGGTGCTAAATAAGGTGAAATTATCCTTGATTTTTCTTACGGCCTCTGATAAAGTGGAGTTGGAAACAATTAGCAGGGACAAGCTGCTGTTGCAAAACGATGGAAAGCACGGTTGATACGGCTTTCATCGCCATTATTATGATTGCCTGCCAAGCGGGCAGAAGAAAGAGGTTGAAATGGAAGATAAAAAGAATATGACTCCGGAAGAGACGGACAACCAGGAGGAGATGACAGTAACCCTTACCCTGGATGACGGGAAAGAGCTGGAGTGCGTCGTACTTACTATCTTTCCGGCAGGAGATAAGGAATATATCGCTCTCCTTCCGATGGAGGACGCGGATGACGAATCAGAAGAGGGAGAAGTATATCTTTACCGTTACTCAGAAGACGAGAACGGACAGCCGAATCTGGAAAACATTGAAGACGACGATGAGTACGAGATCGTTGCCGATGCCTTCGATGAACTGTTAGACGAGCAGGAGTACGATGAAGTAGTCGGAGAAGACGAATTAGACGATTAAAGTAAACGGTGGAAACTGTATTTACATCTTTTTTCACCGCCAATCAAAAATGGGCTCTCTCTGCACTGTGCCGAGAGAGTCTTTTTAATTCATAGGGAATATGGAAAAATGTGAAAAGCCTGTTTTCGGGCAATCCAACATTTTAAAAGAGACAGATGGGGATAATGGAGGGATATACTGCCGGAATAAAGAGTTCCGTTTTTGGAACTTCTGCGCCGGAGCGCGGCCGCCTGAGGCCGCTTTCTTCGCGCATGCAGCGTGTACATCCGCAGTGGATGTGGCCTGACGGCAGACAGAAGATAGAAGGGGTGGTTACAGTGGAACTCAGACAGGAACAGAAGCTAAAACAGACTTTGTCGCAGAACATGCTCCAATCTACGGAGATACTGCAGATGGGGCAGCTGGAATTAAAGGAGTATCTGGAAGATCTGGCGCTGGAGAATCCGGTGGTGGATCTCGACGCAATGCGCCGCACTGAGAAGACGTCGGACGACAAGGGGGAGAGTACCGAGGACTTTATCAGGAAACTGGAGGAACTTCAGAGCTTAGACGCTCAAAACCGCCAGTATTATCAGGACGAACAGGATGAAGCCAGCCGTTTTGAACCGGCTGAACGGCAGGAGATGGATTTGAAGGAATCCCTGCTGGAACAGATTCTTTATATGAAAATATCAAAAGAAGAGTTCCGCATTTTAGAGTACATGATTTTAAATCTGGATGACAATGGTTATCTGACCGAAGAGCTGCCTCTTTTGTGCCGGGAACTTAAGATCACGGAAGAAGAGGGGGAGCGTCTGCTGAAAGTTCTCTGGAGGCTGGAGCCCAAAGGAGCGGGAGCCAGAAACCTCAGGGAGTGCCTCTTAATCCAGTTGGAGGGAGACAGCGACGAGGAGAAGCTGGCCCGACGGATTATTGAAGATTATCTGGAGGAATTGGGGAAAAACAGAATGGAGGTCATTGCCAGAAAGCTGAAATGCAGCATTGACCAGGTTCTTTCCGCCAGCGACCGGATCCGGGCGTTAAACCCGAGGCCGGGAAGCGGATACGGGAGCGGAAAATACCAGAAATACCTTGTCCCTGACGTGCTGGTTGTCAAGACGGAGGGACACTTTGAGATTATTATGAATGATGAGACATATCCACAGCTTTCGATCAATCCCTATTATCTGACCCTGATGAAGGGGGAGAATTCGGGAGAAGCGGCAGGATACGTTAAAAATAAAGTAAAACAGGCGGAGTGGGTATGCCACTGTGTAGAACAGAGGAACAGGACACTCTATCTGCTGGTACGGGAAATTTTAAAGGCGCAGCTTGCCTTTTTTGAAGAGGGCAGGGGAAAACTTACCGCCCTGACCCAGAGGAGCGTGGCGGAAAAACTGGAATTAAATGAATCCACCATCAGCCGTGCCGTCCGGGAAAAATACCTGCAATGCCAGTGGGGAATCTTCCCGCTGCAGTTTTTCTTCTCCCGGGGAAGTATCCCGGTGGACGCAAAGAGAAAGCAGGGCCAGGAGAACAGTACCGGAGCCATGAGCCGTGAGGCGGGCGGAAACGACGGCGGAGCAGGCGCGGGAGCGGAAGCGGTGAAGGAGCAGATCAGAATTATTGTCGCGGGCGAAGACAAAAAGAAGCCCTACAGCGACAGGATATTAGCGGAAAAACTGGGGGAGGCCGGATTCTCGATATCGAGGAGAACGGTAGCGAAGTACAGGGAGGCCATCGGAATCGCCGATGCGTCAGGAAGAAAGGTATTCGAACGTAAGAATACGTTGTAATGCATTACCGGGAACGGAGTGAACAGTAACGGTAATAGCCCTGAAAAGGGGGAGGGCCAGCAGGTAAAACCTGCTGGCCGGAGTATGAAAAAGTCTGTCTAAGGCTCTTGCCTTGTTCATTTATAATGATACAGGAAATATGTGACTAAAATATGTGCAGGGGATAAAACATTTATAAAAACTGTTGAAAAAATCTAAAGAAAAGAGGAACTATTCAGTATCCTCATAATTACAGAAATGATAACGATTTCAGGCATATGATAACCGGAGGAGAACATAAATGTCATTACAATTTATCATCGGCGGTTCCGGTTCCGGTAAGACACGCCGCCTGTACGAGGATTTAATCCGGCAGGCCGGAAATGATCCGGACGGCCGCTATTTTGCCGTCGTCCCCGAGCAGTTCACCATGCAGACCCAGAAAGACATTGTGACGCTGCACCCCTGCCACGGTGTGATGAACATCGATATCGTCAGCTTTGAGAGGCTGGCATACAGAATATTCGAAGAGCTGGCGGTGGAGAACCTGGCAGTCCTGGATGACATGGGTAAATCCATGGTTCTGCGTAAAGTGGCAGCAGGCAGGAAAAAAGAATTAAAGCTGTTCGGAGGCCACCTGGAAAAGATCGGTTTTATCGGCGAGCTGAAATCCATGCTGTCGGAGTTCTTCCAGTACGGAATTACGGCCGAGATCCTGGACGGCCTGCTGGTGGAGGCTGAGAAGGAAAACTGGAGCGCCATGCTCAGGCAGAAACTGAATGACATGACGGTTCTGCACCGGGCGTTCAAGGAATATACGGAAGACAAAAAATGCATTGTCAAGGAAGAAATCCTGGAGCTTTTGTGCAGGGTTCTGCCCCAGTCGGAGCTTATCAAAGACAGTGTGGTGACACTGGACGGCTATACCGGTTTTACCCCGGTCCAGTACCGGCTTTTAGAGCTGCTTCTTACTTACTGTAAGAGAGTCGTTGTGACCATCACAATGGATCCTGAGGAGAATCCTTATAAGGAGAGCGGACCGCAGCATCTCTTCCACATGAGCAAACATACGGTCTGCAAGCTGACGGATCTGGCGGTACAGACCGGAGCGGGCCGGGAGGAGGATATCCTCCTGAAAGAATATCCCGCCTGGCGGTTTAAAAACAGTCCGGAGCTTCAATTTATCGAAAAGGAGCTGTTCCGGTATCACGGCCGGAAATACGCCGCTGAAAAAGACGGGAAAACGGAGGAGACGGCCGGAAAAGCCGCAAAGAATCCGGGAATCGTATTATTCCAGTCCGACACTCCTTTAAAAGAAGTGGAAATGATTGCCGGAGAAATCGAGCGCCTCATCAAACTGGAAGGCTACCGTTACCGTGACATCGCCGTAGTCACGGGAGCCCTGGACACTTATTCCAGGGAGGTGGTACGCCAGTTTGAGGCAAACCGGATCCCGGCGTTTATTGATTTTAAGAAAAACATCATGGGAAATCCGATGGTTGAGCTTCTCCGTGCGGCGCTGGAACTTATGGAGAAAAACTTCTCCTATGAGACGGTGTTCCGGTATTTAAAAACGGGTCTTGTGACGGAGGACCAGGAGATGGTGAGCCGCCTGGAAAATTACGTGCTGGCTCTTGGAATCCGCAGCTATAAGCGGTGGGATTCGCCCTGGGAGTCTGTTTACAGAGGTGCGGAGCTTATTAATCTGGACGAGCTGAATTTGTTCAGGGAGGAAGTATTGGCACCCCTTCGCCCGTTAAAAGAGGTGTTCGGGGACAGAAAATCTACGGTGAAGGATAAGACTGCGGCTCTTGTGTATTTTCTGGAGGCGCTTCATATTGAAGAAAAGCTCAAAGGATATGAGAAGGAATTCGGCGCTGCCGGAGAGGTGAGCCTGGAGAAGGAATACAGCCAGGTTTACGGCCTTGTCATCGAACTGTTTGACAGAATCACGGCGCTTCTGGGCGATGAAACCGTGGGGAAAAAAGAGTATTCGGACATATTGGATGCCGGATTTGAGGAGATAAAAGTCGGCCTCATTCCGGCTGTTGTAGATCGCGTTGTAGTCGGAGATATCACCAGAACGAGACTTTCCCATATCAAGGTTCTCTTTTTCGCAGGAGTAAATGACGGAATTATTCCCGCGGTGACGGGACGCGGAGGAATCCTTACGGAGGCCGAGCGAGGGAATCTTAAAAAGCATCAGATAGAACTGGCCCCGACTGCCAGGGAAGAGGGATTTCTGCAGAGACTGTACCTGTACCTGGTGATGACAAAACCGTCTAATCGCCTCTATCTGTCCTACGCTTTATCCTCCTGCGACGGAAAAAGCCTGCGCCCATCCGGCCTGATTGGCCAGGTCTTAAAAATGTTTCCCGACAAGCATGTGATGTCGGCCGATGAAAGGCAGATGGCCGCCTGGTCTCTGCCCCTTGGAAAACGCCGGGTGATAGAGGGATTAAAAGATTACGGCAAAAACAGGGAGGACGGCCGTTTTATGGAGCTGTTCCGCTTTTTCTCACAGTCGGAGGACCACAGGGAAGCGATGAAACAGCTGGTCGAGGCGTCGTTTTATACGTATGAGGATCACGGGATTGGCAGGACGGCGGCAAAGGAGATTTACAGCGCAATCCTCCACGGCAGCGTGACCAGAATGGAGCAATACGCATCCTGCGCTTATGCCCATTTCCTGGCCTATGGCCTGGAGCTTACGGAACGTCCCGTCTATGAACTGGCTGCCGCGGACATCGGGAACCTGTTCCACAATTCCATTGATCTTTATTTTAAGAGGATGAAGGAAGAAAACCGCTCCTTCCGCGAAATATCGGATGAAGACAGAAAAAAGCTGGTCGGCGAGTGCGTTTTAAGTGTAACCAGGGACTATGGCAATACCATCATGTCCAGCAGCGCGAGAAACCAGTATCTGGAGCGCAAGGTCCACCGCATCACGGACCGGACAATCTGGGCATTGACGGAGCAGCTTAAAAAGGGAGACTTCGAGCCGTCCGGTTTTGAGGTGACCTTCAGCCCCGCAGATAACCTGAGGGCGATGAAAATCCCGGTGTCCAGGGAAGAGGCAATCCATTTAAAGGGAAGGATAGACCGCGTCGATCTCTGTGAGGACGGGGATCTGCTCTACCTGAAAATTATCGACTACAAAACGGGAAAGACAAAGTTTGATCTGATGGAAGCCTACTATGGGCTTCAGCTTCAGCTGGTGGTTTATATGGATGCCGCCCTGGAGAAGGAACAGAGAAAACACCCCGACAAAAAGGTGGTTCCGGCCGGGATTTTTTACTATAATATTGCGGATCCGATGGTGGACAGACAGAAAGGCATGGGCGAGGAGGAGACGAAACAGGCGATACTCGGCGAGCTGCGCATGAACGGACTGGTAAACGGAAGGCCGGAGGCAATCGTGCATCTGGACAACCGGCTGGATTTCTCGTCGCCGAAAGGAGAGGATTCCACGGTGGTTCCCGTTTCGGTGAAAAACGATGAAATTGCCAGAAAGTCATCGGTGGCCGGCGAAAAGCGGTTCGAGGCCCTGGGGGCATTTGTCAACCGGAAACTGAAAAGCATGGGGCGTGAGATTCTGGACGGCCGTGTTTCGATTGCGCCGTATAAGAGCGGCAACAGGACGGCCTGTGATTATTGCCCCTACCACAGCGTCTGCGGGTTTGATCTTAAGACAGACGGGTACGGATACCGGAGACTTGACAAGGTAAGCCCGGAAGAAGTGTGGCAGGAAATTGACAAATACGGAGCAGAAGGGAGGGGAGCAGAAGATGGCGGTGAACTGGACAAAGGAACAGAAAGCGGTAATTGAGAGCCGGAATAGAAATCTGCTCGTCTCCGCAGCCGCGGGAAGCGGTAAAACGGCGGTTTTAGTTGAGCGCATTATCAGGATGATTACGGATGAAAATCCGACGGATATCGACCGGCTGCTTGTCATGACATTTACCAAGGCGGCGGCGGCCGAGATGCGGGAGCGTATCCAGGCGGCAATTGAGAAAAAGCTGGGAGAAGACCCTCAGAATGAACATCTTCAGCAGCAGGCGGTCACGGTGCAGTTCGCACAGATCACGACCATCGACAGCTTCTGCCTCCACATTCTCAGGGAGCATTTCGACCGGCTGGATATCGATCCCGCTTTCCGAGTCGGCGACGAGGGAGAGATGCTTCTGATGCGCGCCGACGTCATGCAGGAGCTGATGGAAGACAGCTATGCAAACGGCGGGGAATCGTTTGAACGCTTTGTGGACACCTACTCCACGGGAAAGGCAGACGGAGGGATAGAGGATTATATTCTGCAGGTGTATACATTTGCCCAGAGTAACCCGTGGCCGGATGAATGGTTTGAGCAGTGCCGGAAAGAACTTGAGAATACCGGTTTCGGGGAGCTGAACGGCACGGACTGGATGCAGTTTCTCTTAAATGACGTCAAAATGCAGGCGGAGGAATGGGAGAGGCAGTTAATGGAGGCCTCGGAGCTTTGCAGGGAGGAAGACGGGCCGGAGCCTTATCTTCCGATGATCAGTGAGGATCTGCTCCATGTCAGGGAACTGATTCAGTCCACCGGCTCCTTCCTTGACTTTAGCGAGGCGGCGGAGAAATTCACATTTTCCAGGATGGCAGCCATACGCGGGAAAAATGTGACGGTGGATCCGGATAAAAAAGAAGCGGTGGCCGAATGCAGGAAGAGAATTAAAAAATCAGTGGAAAAGCTGAAGGATCAGTACCTGTTTGAATCCCCGGAGAAAATACTTGAGGATATGGAGGCGGGAAAGGAGTCGATTTTGACGCTCCTTCACCTGGCAGAAGAATTCGGCGAGCGGTTCCGCGCCCGTAAAAGGGAGAAAAACATCGTGGACTTCGGCGATCTGGAACATTTTGCCCTGGAGGTCCTCACCGCGGGAGGCGGGGACGAAGGAAGGGAAAATAAGGGCCGGATTCCGGGTCCGGTGGCCGACGAACTCAGCCGGCAGTTTGACGAAATTCTCGTCGATGAGTACCAGGACAGTAATCTGGTGCAGGAAACCCTGATTCACTGCGTCTCCAGGGAACGGTTTGGAACGCCGAACGTATTTATGGTAGGGGACGTAAAACAGAGTATTTATAAATTCCGGCTGGCCCGCCCAGAGCTGTTTCTGGAAAAATACCACAGCTATTCCGCTGAGGAGAGCCTGCATCAGAAAATTGAACTGCACCAGAACTTCAGGAGCCGGGATACGGTTCTTGGAAGCATTAACGACATCTTTTTCAGGATTATGACGGAAAAGCTCGGAAATATTGAATATACCGAGGAGACGGCCCTGCATGCGGGGGCGTCCTTCGAACCCCTCGACGGACGGGGACCGGGAGAACTGGATACGGAGCTTCTTCTGATTAATACGGCCGGAAGCGAACTGGAAACCCTGGATGAGGATATCTCGGATTACACGGCCAGGGAGCTGGAGGCCGGGATGGTCGCAGGAAAGATCAGGGAGCTGACGGACGAAGAGAACGGTATGATGATCTGGGACAAGGATGAAAATGGTTACCGCCGCGCAAAATACGGTGATATTGTCATTCTTTTGAGGAGCGTCAGCGGCTGGGCAGAGAGCTTTACGGAAATCCTTGCGGCCCAGGGGATCCCGGCGTTCGCAGAGTCAAGGACAGGCTATTTTGACACGGTTGAGGTGGAAACGGTGCTGAACCTTTTGGCCGTTATCGACAACCCGATACAGGATATCCCGCTGGCTGCCGTCTTAAAAGCGCCGTTCTGCGGCATTACGGACAGGGAATTGGCCCACATTGTCGCGGACTATAAAAAGAATGCAAAGAAGGGCCGCGACAGAGGACTCTACCCGGCTGTGAAAAATTTTCTGGCGGAGCGGGAGACGGAACATGCAGCTCCGGTTCCGTCAGGCGGCGGTGAATCATTTGACGATGAGCGAATCTGCGGGATTTTAAGAAAGACGATGGAGCTTCTTGGGGAACTCAGGAAAATGGCCGTCTATCTGCCGATGCACAGCCTTCTCTACCGGATTTTTGACGTGACGGGTTATTATGATTATGTATCGGCCATGCCGGCCGGGGAGACGAGGAGAGCCAACCTGGATATGTTGGTGGAAAAGGCATCCGCCTATGAGGCCACAAGCTACCGGGGCGTGTTCCATTTTATCAAATATATTGAGAAACTGAAAAAATACAATACGGATTTCGGGGAGGCTGCTACGGTGAACGAGCAGGGAAATACGGTGCGCCTCATGAGTATCCACAAGAGCAAGGGCCTGGAATTCCCTATTGTCTTCGTGGCCGGAATGGGGAAAATGTTCAACCGGCAGGACACGAGGGGGAAAATCCTGATCGATTCAGAATTTGGGATTGGAACTGATTATCTGGACAGTGAAAAACGCCTGAAAGGCCCCACGCTCAAAAAGAACGTCATGAAGCGGAGAATGGAGCTGGAAGCGCTGGGGGAGGAACTGCGTGTCCTCTATGTGGCGCTGACCAGGGCCAAGGAAAAGCTGATCATGACGGCTTCAGATAAAAACCTGGAAAACAGGCTGGAAAAATGGAGGCAGATTTCCCTCTGTCACGGCCAGGTACCTTTTACCATCCTGACGATGGCGGGTTCCTGCCTGGACTGGATCCTGATGAGCATTTCCCGGGAAGGATGCCGGATCAGAGTGGCCGAAGTAAAAGCACAGGAACAGCTGGTGCACGAGATAGAGGAGCAACTTTACAGAAAAGGCTCCAAAGAGGAACTGCTCAATCAGGATCCGGACCGCGTTTACGACAGGACATACCGCAGACGCCTGGAAACATCGTTTTATTTCAAATATCCATGTCAGGCCGATGTCACACTGAATACGAAGATGTCTGTCTCCGAACTGAAAAAAGAAGGGATGGAGGAGGAAGACGAAGAGATGGCTTTTCTTCCCACATTGCCTGTCTTTATGGAGGAGCAGGAGGTGCGGGAGGGAGGCACATCGAGAGGTACGGCATATCACCGCGCTATGGAACTTCTTCCTTTTGATAAAGTCACATCGGAGGGTGATGTGAGGAGTCTGCTGGACAGCTTTACGGAGGCGGGAAAACTGACCCGGGAGGCCAGGGAGATGATATGGCCTCCCGATATCTACCGCTTTTTCACGACGGAGCTTGGAAAAAGGATGGCCGCCGCGGCAAAAGCCGGAAAGCTGTATCGGGAAAAACAGTTCGTGATGGGAATTCCGGCCCGGGAAATGGGAGACTGGGACTCGGATGAACTGGTGCTGGTGCAGGGTATCATCGATGCCTGGTTTGAGGAGGAAGACGGCCTCGTTCTGGTCGATTATAAGACAGATTATGTGGAGAATACAGGAGTCTTGGTCAGCCGTTACAAAACACAGCTTGATTATTATGAGAAAGCGCTGACTCAGATGCTTGGGAAAAACGTGAAGGAAAGGTATATTTATTCCTACAGGCTGGGACTTGTCGCGGTCTGAAACAGGGGAAGGGTATCAGCCATTTTCATGTTGAATAAGCAGATATCCACCGTTTCGCACTGCGTAAGAACAATAGAAAAAAGAAATATAGTAAAAGAGTTCGCTGCATTGATGGATTGAATGAGCGGACTCTTTTTTAATTCATAGGAAATTGTGTCTCTACGCCTCTTTTATATTTTTCAGCCGGTTTTTAATCCCGTCGATAAATTCCTGAGTCATTGGATTAACGGGAACGCCCTTTGGAAGGATATAGCCGAATTCAATTCTGTCGTTGCAGTCATCGATCGGGATGGACAGCACCTGATAGGCGGAAGTCTGAGTGGTAAAATCGTGGATTCCGATCCCATAGAAATCACTGCTGGAAATCAGGTGCAGCAAGGACGCCCGGCTGGTGAGATAGGCAATCCGGGAACCGTAATTTAAATTGTATTGGGAATCCTGGGAGAAAATCCGGTATGTAAAATCCTCGCACTGACCGAGATATCTGGCAAAACCATAGGGAGCCAGCGTGTGGAGATTGACGGGCTTTCCCTCCTGAAGGAGGGGATGGTTGCAGGAAATCAGGATATGGGGTTTTACATAGCAGAGAAAATTATAATCCAGAGACTGGGAAGCAAGTCTGGATGCCACTTCCGTGTGGCGTTTGCCGTCAAAATGCAGGACTCCGATATTAGCCTGGCCGGAATAAACGTCCTCTATTACTTCCTCGGCGGTTCCTTCACTCAGCCTGTGGATATAGGAGGGATTGTCCCTGTGTTTTATGATGACATCAATAAAGCTCTCCATAATGTGGGAATATTTTGTCATGGACACAACAAGTGAACTGTCGGTATCGGTTCCGGGGCCATGGAACATTTCCACCTTTTCCATCTCATGGATAATATTCTCGGCGTGTATCATAAAATCCTCCCCGTCAGGGGTCAGGGATACGCCGCCTCTCGTGCGCTGAAAAAGGACGGTGCCCACCGTATTCTCCAGCTCTTTGATAATCTTCCCGAGATAGGGCTGGGAGATAAAAAGACTCTGTGCGGCCTTGTTGATAGAACCAAGCCTGGCAACGGTGATGAAATATTCCAGGTGCTTTAAGTTGATATCCATATTCATAATAAACCCCTCCTGCAATGACTTCGGAATGTGCAGATACAATAGCCATTTTATGACAATTATATCACAAAGAGCGGGGGTTTTAAATAGGGTGGGGAGAAATGAGGATATTGGCCGGGAGGGGAGCGGCACCTTGCCGTCATTTGGCCTGCGAAGTGTTCTATTTCTTTGCGGGGGTGGGAAATGAAGATAAGTGAAAAAAGCAAGGGAGTAGAAATGTAATTGAAGATATGTTATAGTATATTAAAATATGCTATATGGTTTTTCTGAAAGGAGGATTTATGCTTACACCAGTTTCAACAATCGGGGAAAAATTGAAGGAAATTCGGACCAGGAAGAAGTTGAGTTTGGATGAAGTGTCTTTCCTGACAAAAGTCAGTAAGCCTATGCTGGGGCAGATTGAGCGTGGGCAGTCGGTTCCTACAATTACGACGCTATGGAAAATTGCGACGGGACTGAAAACGCCGCTTTCGTCTTTTTTAGAAGAAAGGCAGGTGGAATACACGGTTGTCGGCGTTGACGGTGTGGAGGCTGTTACGGAGGAGGACGGAAAGATGCGTGCCTATCCGCTGTTTGCTTACGATCCGATCCGCAATGTCGAAACCTTTTTCATTGAATTTGCCCCGGATTGCTTCCATCATTCCGATAAACACGATGATGGAGTGGAAGAGCATGTTTTTGTAATAACCGGGAAACTGCAGCTTATTTTAAATGGGCAGGAAATTATTATAGAAGAAAAGCAGGCGGTCCGTTTTTATGCGGACATCCCTCATTCCTATCACAATCCATTTGAACAAGCCTGCACAATTTACAACACGATATTTTATCCCAGCCGTTAATGGAGGAAATCAGTATGTACGAATTAATACAAGCCACGGAACAGAGCTACTATGTTGAAAATCCGTCTAAAATCGGAATCGTCAAATTAAATGAGAACGATGTCTGCCTGATAGACAGCGGCAGCGACAAAGATGCGGGACGCAAGGTGCGTCAGATTCTGGAAGCGCATAATTGGCATTTGACCGCTATTTACAACACACATGCCAACGCCGATCACATCGGCGGCAATAAATACCTGCAGGGACAGACCGGCTGTAAAATCTACGCGCCCGACATCAACTGTGAATTCACAAAACACCCGGTTTTAGAACCTGCATTCCTGTACGGCGGATTTCCGCCCAAAGATCTTCGCCACAAATTCCTCATGGCCCAGGAGAGCGACGCAGCCGATTTAACAAAAGAAACCCTGCCGGACGGCTTTCAAATTATTCCGCTGCCCGGCCACTACTTCGACATGGTCGGCTTCCGGACCCCGGACGACGCAGTCTACCTGGCCGACTGCCTGTCCAGCCGCCAGACCCTGGACAAATACCAGATAAGCTTTCTCTATGACGTGGACTCCTACCTGAAAACACTCGAAACAGTCAAAACCATGACCGCCAAAATCTTCATCCCGGCCCATGCAGAAGCCACAGAAAACATCGTACCCCTCGCACAATACAACATTGACAAAGTCTGGGAAACCGCAGAAAAAATCATCTCCCTCTGCCAGACCCCAACCACCTTCGAAGACCTCCTGCAAAACCTGTTCACAGCCTACGGCCTGACAATGAACTTCGAACAATACGTCCTCATAGGCAGCACCGTCCGATCCTACCTCGCATGGCTAAAAGACACAGGCAAACTCACAGCCGTCTTCGAAGAAAACAAGCTTCTCTGGACAAGGGCCTGAAACAAAATCCGGACAGAGAACCTAACTCCATCTCCCCCAGAAAACTGAGACATACAGCCGACGTAAGGATGGCGGACAAAGCCGATCCGTCCCCGGCTTCAGTCCTATCACAACGTAACAGGGGGAAGAAGGGTGAAAACATTCCGCAGGGGACCTTGGAATCCGCCGGTGCTTGCTGAGGTTTCTCACGAAGCTAGCATCCGCTGTGCATTCCACAAGCGCAAGCGAGTCCCCGTAGGAATATTTTCACCCTTCTTCCCCGAACGCGGCAACCTCCCCGGGACTGAAGCCCCACCATTCCCACCCGTCCGCCATCCTTACATCAGCGTCCTCATTTTTCACTCCCCGTTCAACCTTTTTGCTATAATGTTATATTCATTTAGCATTATACAAATTTGTTAATAAGAGTTATAATTATTTATATCAACAGGCCGGTATCGGGCAGAAAGGAGGAGAAGAAATGGTTCAGGAAATGCTTGAAAAGGCATTGGAGGAAGGCAGGAAGGAAATTGTCCACGGAGAAACGGCATCTTACATACCGGAGCTTGGCAATGTGGACAAAAATCATCTGGGAATCTGCATCTATACTGCCGGAGGGGAAGTATTCAAAGCAGGAGACACAGATATCCGTTTTACCATCCAGAGTATATCAAAGGTGATATCCCTGGCGGCGGCGCTGGAAGTCTGCGGATTTGATAAGGTGTTTGCCAAAGTGGGCATGGAGCCTTCCGGCGACGCATTCAATTCCCTGGTGAAGCTGGATCTTTCCAGTAATTATCCATATAATCCGATGATTAATTCAGGCGCGATTGCTGTGGCCAGCTATTTGATGCCGGTGGTCAGCTTTGAAGAAATGCTTCAATTTGCCAGAAAGCTCTGTCTGGATCCGGGAATTGTCCTGGATGAGAAAGTCTGCCGTTCGGAGATGACGCACAGTGCGAGAAACAGGGCCATCGCTTATCTGCTGGAAAGCAAAGGGATTATAGACAGCGATGTGGAAAAGAGCCTGGATCTCTATGTGAAGATGTGCTCCCTGAGTGTGACGGCGGAAAGCCTGGCGGGACTGGGAATGGTCCTGGCCGGAGGCGGAATTCATCCGGAGACGGGAGAAAGGCTGCTGGATGCAGATGTAGTGAGGGTGGTAAAGACAATTATGCTGACATGTGGAATGTACGACGGTTCGGGGGAGTTCGCCGTGCAGGTCGGAATTCCATCCAAGAGCGGAGTGGGAGGGGGAATCCTTTCGGTGGTTGAAAAGAAGATGGGAATCGGAATCTACGGTCCCGCTCTGGATCAAAAAGGGAATAGCATTGCAGGCAGATATATGTTAAAATATTTGTCGGAGAAATTGCGGCTGCATATGTTTGCCGAGGACACTCTGTAGGGAACGCTTCAGAATAACCTTTTCCGGGGAAATGGGTTTCTGGCGGAAAGTGGGAATGATGGGGCGAAAAAAGGAAAGGGAAGGTGTATATATTGTACGCAAAAATTATTGGTTTACTCAGCAACTGGCTTTACAGCTACATACTGATTGTACTGCTGCTCGGAGCAGGAATTTATTTTACCGTGAAAACGAAATTTATCCAGTTCCGCTATTTGAAGGAGGCCATCCGTGTCGTAATGGAGCCGAAAGATGATGACAAATCGATCTCGTCTTTCCAGGCTTTGATGGTTTCCACCGCATCGCGTGTCGGTACCGGCAATATCGCGGGTATTTCCACCGCCCTCTGTATCGGCGGACCGGGTGCCATGTTCTGGATGTGGCTGACCGCACTTTTGGGCAGCGCCTCCGCATTTGTGGAGAGTACCCTGGCTCAGATTTACAAGAAAAGGGCAGATGACGGAAGTTCTTACGGCGGACCTGCTTACTATATTCAGGCAGTTCTGAAAAAACGCTGGATCGGCATTTTGTTTGCCGTTGTTTTAATCGTAACTTATATGGGCGGTTTCAACATGGTAGCCGCATTCAACATCGCAGATACATTTAAAGCATACAGCTTTTATGATCCGTCACTGACACCTAAGATTGTGGGCGGTGTTCTGGCGCTTGCTTTCTTATTCTGTATTTTCGGCGGCGGAAAACAGATCTCTAAGGTAACGGGCGTGCTCGTACCGGTGATGGGATTATTCTATATCGCAGTTTCACTGTTTATTGTTATTACCCACATCAACATGGTTCCGGGAATGATTGCAAGCATCGTAAAAGGCGCTTTTGATTTCAGGGCGATTTTCGGAGGTTTTGCCGGTTCCGCCATCATGCAGGGTATCAAGAGAGGTTTATTCTCCAACGAGGCCGGTGTTGGTTCCGCGCCTAACGCTGCGGCTTCTGCCGGAGTTTCCCATCCTGTAAAACAGGGCCTTGTTCAGATGCTTTCTGTTTATATCGATACAATCGTCATCTGTACCGCTACCGCATTCATGCTTCTCTGTTCGGGTGTTGCACCGACAAAAGAGATGGCAGGTATGAGCTATGTACAGGCTGCAGTAGCTAATTCACTGGGCGGCTTCGGAACGATTTTCATTACGGTAGCCCTCTGCCTCTTTGCATTTACGACACTGATTGGAAACTTCTACTATGCAGAGATGGGGCTTGGTTTCATCTGTAATAAGACACCGGGCAAGAATCTGCTCCATGGATTCCGTATTCTGGCTGCCATTATTGTATGCTTCGGCGCAACGATCGAATTCGGCGTTGCCTGGGATACGGCGGACGTTCTGATGGGCCTGATGGCAATCATTAACCTCCCGGTTATCATCCTTCTCGCAAAACCGGCCGTTCGCTGCATGAACGACTATATCCAGCAGAAAAAAGCAGGAAAGAATCCTGTATTTAAGGCTGCTGATATTCAGCTTGAAGATGAGACGGATTTCTGGAATTAGATAGGACAGTAAAGAGAAATGTCATGAAAGTGACGGAATAAAGAGAGACAGCCGGTTTGCAGTCAGGGTTCCCGCCCCGGCTGCAAACCGGCTGTTTTTCGATATCATAGGAAAGTGCTCCTGTGATATTAAAAAGCCTTCCTGGCAGGATGCGTACAGAGCGGAGAGATTTTCACGCAAAATGCGCGCGGAAACATCTCGCGGGATATTATTTGTGAACCGTAAAATCCTTACTGTTCTATTAATATTTATCCCATTCTTTGACAAGCTGATGAAAAAAAGTTACACTTATTGTAAGTGACGTAAGAGAAAATTCAAACATGAATTTGGAAGAGAATGGATGGCAGCAGGAGAATATCAGAAGTAACTGAACCAGTAAGGAGATAAACGTGAGAAGAATAAAAATAAAAAGAAAAATTAAAAACTATACGGCCGCAGCCGCGGTGACGGCCCTGGCGGCGCTGATGCCGATTGCCGTAACCGGCTGCAAACGGCAGGCGGAAGTCGATGTGACGGCCGCTACGGCAGAGACGGAGAACGTGCCGGGGACTGGGGAGGCTCAGGATGTGGATATCAGGAAAGATACACTGACGGCCACGGGAAGCACGGAGACGATGGTGGAATCCGGCCGTCATCTTTTCTTTAAGTATGACGGTTCTATCTGGAGCCTTGACAAGGCGACGGACAAGCTGACTCAGGTAAAGACATTTGAGGAGGGCGAGATGAACGATTCCTTCTGGGTTTACCGGGGGAATCTGTATTATGACGTAAGTTCGGCAAATGGGGAGGACGGAGCCTTTGTATGCGGCCTCTATAAAAAGGATCTGGAGACCGGGGAGGAGACGCATCTGGCGGCTTTGGCGAACCAGGCCTCCGGAATCTATGCATCGGAGGACGTCCTCTATATCCGGGGATATAATATGAATCAGGCATTTTCACTGAAAGAGGACGGCAGCCTCGGAGAAGAGCTGGCTTCGGATCAGACCGTGTACGGCCGCATCCCGGAAGGGTGCCATGAGCTTTACAGCGGTATGCTGCCTTTTATGGTGGAGCACTATGGATACATGCCGGTGCAGAATGACAGTTGTCTGGTCATTGCCGGGGCCGATGGGAGCGGGGCGAAGGAAGTGCCGGAGGTAACCAACACCTCCTCGGTTCTGTTTGACAAAGACGGTTTTTTTGTACTGTTCCAGGATGGCAGCGGAAATACCCAGTGTTACCGGTATGATGCTAAAACTCTTGAAAAGACGCTTCTTTTTGCATCATCCGACAACCCGCAGCTGATTCAGTACAGGGACGGCTACCTCTATTATCTGACCAGCAAGGTTTACCAGACCGTCAGTGAGGGAACCCGGTTTTATAAGGTGAACGCGGAAACCGGTGAGGTTACAAAAGCCGCTTCCATCAATACGGAACCTGGAACGCTCAACATGTACGATTATGACGGCAACTTTTTTGTCTCGGAGGATTCCATCTACTGTCAGGAGCTCAAGGACTACGGTGTTTATATCGGAAAGACGGCCCTCGACACGGGGGAAGAGAAGGAACTTCTGGAACCGGCGCTCTACCAGTCATCAATCCGCGAACTCGGCCACGTAGAGGCGGAGAAGAAAGAAATTCCGTTCTCCGGCAGCGAGACGACGGCGATGGAAATTTATATTGAGACAATGGTATTTGACGGTGACAGTGACGCGGTAAAAGCGATGAACCGCACGATGGAGGGGCGCCGCGACGCCCTGTTGGCATATAGTGACGAGATGGCGTCTTACCTGGATGAAGCCCTGACTTACAGGGACGATTTCCATCTGTCTACCCTTACTTATGAGATTGTGGCGATCAATTATCTCGATGATAACCTGGTCTGCGTAGAGGCGGACGGCTATGAATATTCGGGCGGAGCTCACGGTATGCCTTTCAGAGATTATTTTGTCTTTGACCGTAAGACGGGAGAGCAGATGAAGCTGAATGATCTTGTTGATAATTCGGTGGAAGAGCTCCAGAGTATTGTGGGCAGGGCATTCAGGGAGCTGGCGGAGAAGACAAACTTTGCCTTTGAATCCCCGGAAGATCTGGAGCACACAATCGCGGACGACGTAAGCTTTGATTCGGACTTTTATATCACTCCGGAGGGTGTGGTTTTCTATTATGCACCGTATGAAATCGCATCGTATGCGGAAGGATTCCCGGAAGTAACGATACCGTACTCGGAACTGAAGATGAAAAAATGATAACAGGATAGAAGGATTCTATCCCCCCGATAGACAGGAAGTATTGGAATGTGACGCCATGCTGAAGTACAATCATCTTAAGACTGAAAGAATCGGACGCCGGGGCGGCTCATTCGGAATCAGGCGGAAAATCTGATTGAATCGGAGGGTATGATGAAAACAAGTGTAATTATAGCGGACGGCACATTTCCATGTGCGACGGCTCCGCTGCAGGGTTCCTATGAAGAGACGATACGGATGGCGGCCCAGATTGGATATGATGCGGTTCAACTGACCCTGAACCGCCCGTCTGAGGTGGAGCCGTCCAGGATACTGAAACTCGCATCACATTACGGGGTAAAGGTTTCAGCCCTGGCAACCGGAAGGGGATATACCGTGGACGGACTGAGCCTGGGATGCGGCGAGGAAGAAGGCCGCAGGCAGGCGGTGAAACGCATGAAGGAACATGTGGATCTGGCCAAGAAGCTGGGCGGCGCCAGGGTCATTATCGGTGCGATCCGTGGATGGACTTCAGATGCCCCGACGAAGAAGGATTATTATGAGCAGCTTCATAGGAGTATAGATGAGCTGGTTGCCTATGCGGAATCAAAGGGAATTGTGGCGATACTGGAGGCAAATGACCATTTTGAGACGGACGCCTACATCAGTATCGAGGAGACGGCCAATTATATCCGAAACGTCAACTCACCCAGCCTGAAACTTCAGCTTGACACGATGCACATGAAGTATGAAGAGGAAGAGATTTATCATCAGATTCTGAAATATGGGGATCTCATTTACCAGGTCGACGTGTCCGGGGAAGATCGAAGCTGCCCGGACGGAGCGAAATTCGATTATCCCCTGCTGATTCAGGCGCTGGAGGAGATTGGCTATGAGCGCTACCTGGCGTTTGAGTACCGTCCCGAACCTCCGAAGAATGCGGCGGAAGAAGGATACCGGTATATCAGGTCACTGACCGGCCGTAAATAATACGAAGTTCATTTCTAAAAAAATCTTTACGAATATGACCGTCTATGGCATAATATGTAGAAGAAACTTGCAGAATAAGCGCAGGAGGATGCAGTGGCCGAAGTATCGTGCTACAGGTTTCTTCCTGCGCTATTTTCCTGCACTAAATCTTACAAAAGAATATGGGAGGTAAAAATGGAAAGTCATCGTATTATTCAGGTTGAGGAGAAGGTGCCGTTTAACCTGCTGGTGCCCCTCAGCATCCAGCACATGTTCGCCATGTTCGGCGCATCGGTGCTGGTTCCGTTTCTGTTCGGTATCAATCCGGCTATCGTTTTATTCATGAATGGTGTGGGAACACTGCTGTTTATCCTGGTGACGAAAGGAAAAGCGCCCGCTTATCTGGGTTCCAGCTTTGCATTTCTGGCTCCTGCCGGCATTGTCATTGAGAAGTTCGGCTATGCCTATGCGCTGGGCGGTTTCGTTGCGGTCGGATTCTGCGGCTGTATTCTTGCATTTATTATTTACAAATTTGGTTCGGAGTGGATTGACATCGTGCTGCCTCCTGCGGCCATGGGCCCGGTTGTGGCTCTGATTGGCCTGGAACTGTCCGGAACGGCGGCAAGCAACGCGGGACTTCTGGATGAAGTGATCGACCCGAAAAAGATGATTGTTTTCCTCGTAACACTGGGTGTTGCCGTGTTCGGCTCCATTTTGTTCAGGGGATTTTTGTCCGTCATTCCAATCCTGATTGCAGTCATTATGGGATATGTGGCGGCCATTGCCTGCGGACTGGTGGATTTTGCCCCGGTGGCTAACGCTCCTATTTTTGCAATCCCCAACTTCTCCTCCCCGAAATTTAACCCGGAGGCGATTATGATTATTCTGCCGGTCATCCTTGTTATCACGTCGGAGCATATCGGCCATCAGGTCGTGACCAGCAAGATTGTGGGACGTGACCTTTTAAAGGATCCGGGACTTCACCGTTCCTTATTCGGTGATAATTTTTCCACGATGCTGTCCGGTTTTATCGGATCCGTACCGACTACCACATACGGAGAGAATATCGGAGTCATGGCCGTGACGAGAGTCTACAGCGTCCGGGTTATTGCCGGTGCGGCCGTACTTTCTGTTGTTTGTTCCTTTATCGGCAAATTATCCATGTTAATCAGCACGATTCCCGGACCGGTTATCGGAGGTATTTCTTTCCTGCTTTACGGTATGATCGGTACGTCGGGACTCCGCATTCTGGTGGATTCAAGGGTTGATTACGGCAACTCAAGAAATCTGGCCCTTACGTCGGTTATCTTTGTAACCGGTCTTTCGGGTATCAAATTAAGCATCGGAAATATCCAGATGACGGGAATGGTCCTGGCCTGTGTGGTCGGAATGATTCTGAGCCTGATTTTCCATGTGCTGGACAAACTTAAGCTGACAAATGAGTAAACCGGACGGCGTTTGTGATTGAAAAGATTGAAAAGAACAAGTATAATAAACAGTATAAGAAGGAAAGTTATAAGAGGAGGCAGACAGTGATGGAAACGGTAATCAAAAAGAATGCCAACGGCGGGGACGGAGAAATCTCGGTAAAATATATTCTGAATGAAGAAGAGATGAACGGCAAGGGTAAGATGTTTTCGGAAGTGACGATTGCACCAGGATGTTCCCTTGGATATCACGAGCATGTTGGCAACAGCGAGACTTACTACATTATAAGGGGTGAGGGAGAGTACAATGACAATGGTACGATCCGCACAGTGGTACCCGGAGATCGGACTTTTACCCCCAACGGATACAGCCACGGCATGGCGAATAAGGGGGATACGGATCTGGTATTCATGGCGTTGATTATTTACGATTGATATCGGAAAGCGGGAATAGAAGCTTTCTGCCAGACGGGCCGCTGCACAGTAACGTACAGCGGCCTGTTTTAAATATATTGGAAAATGCCGCTTTATTGAAAGCAAAGGAATTGGGATGGAATTTGGAAGAAGGGACAGGTATGAGAAAGAGGACAGGAGGCACGAAAGGGAGCTTAAAAGGGGGAAGAAGATGGTTTCAGATCAGTATGTTCGGAGGTATCGTGCTGGCCGGCATGCTGATTATGATTTACAAAACGAGAACCGGGGCGGAGGCCGCGCTTTATGACAAGAATTCGGAGATTACACTCTATGCCAAGACGACGGCCGGAGATGTACCGGCTCTGAATGCCGCCAAGTTTTTTCCCGACGGCAAACTGAATCCGGCTAAATTCAGCTATGATTTAAGTGAGTGCGATTTCAATACGCCGGGAATATACAGGATCCCTGTCTTTTACGGAGATAATGAGACGGACTGCGTGATTCAGCTGGAAGTTCTGCCTTCCGGCAGACAGATACCGGAGACATCCGGCAGTATGAGCGGGGATTCCCTGAGCAGCGGGACAGGGGAAGCAGTGACAGAGGAAACAATGACGGAAGAAAACAAGTAGCATCAGGACGGGAGAACGTACGTCAGAGCGAAACGGAGAACCGGACTGATATTACAAAAAACAGCGGCTGAACGGCTAAGGAGGCATAAGTTTGAAATTTTTTCACATATCGGATTTGCATATCGGCAGGCAGATGAACGGATACGGCTTAAAGGACAGCCAGGAAAGCGCCCTGGCGCAGATTATTGAATACGCGGCAGACAAAAAGCCGGATGCCGTCCTCATCTGCGGGGATATTTACGATAAATCGGTTCCTTCGGCCGAGGCCTACACGGTATTTGACTCATTTTTAAACCGTCTGTCCGCCGTCCGGCCGTCCATGCCGGTTCTGATTATAGCCGGCAATCATGATTCACCGGAGAGGCTTTCCTACGCCTCTTCTTTTTTAGGGCGTCATCAGATCCATATCTCGGCCCTGCCGCCGTCTTCGCCGGAGGACAGGCTTAAAAAGATTACGCTTGGGGACGAGTGGGGAAAGGTGAACTTTTATCTTTTTCCCTTTATCAAGCCAGGCTATGTGCGCCATCTGTTTGAAGAAGGAAAAGTGACGGGTTACGACAGCGCATTCCGGGCCGTGCTGGAGCGCGAGGAGATCAGGGAAGAGGAAAGAAATGTGCTTCTGGCGCACCAGTTTTTTGTATCGGGGACCGGTGATCCGTCGTTGTGCGACTCTGAGTCCGTCATGTTGACGTCGGGCGGCCTTGACCAGATCGATGTATCCGCACTGACTGCATTCGACTATGCGGCCCTGGGACATCTGCACGGCCCCCAGAAGGTGGGGGAAGAGAGGTTCCGCTACAGCGGAACGCCTTACAAATATTCGGTCAGCGAGGAGCATCATCACAAGGCGGTCATGATGGTCACGCTGGAGGAGAAGGGAACGCTTAAGACGGAGAGCCTGCCCCTGATATGCCGTCCCGATGTACGCAGGATCAGGGGGCCCCTGGAGGACGTCCTGGCCGCGTCCGACGGGGAGGGAAGGGGAGATTTTGTCAGCATTACCCTGACCGACGAGACGGAAGCATACGATATGAAGGATCAGCTTCAGGAGGCATATGACCGGATTCTGGAAATAAGGATTGATAACGAGAGAACCAGGAAAAAGCTGATGGAGGACGGGGAGGAAATTAAGATTCCGGACCCCTTTGAAGCATTTTGCAGGTTCTATGAGGCAATCCGGCACTGCCCCATGACCGGGGAGCAGGAAACGATTCTGCGCGGCGTGCTGGAGGAGATAGAATGAGGCTGCCGTTTGGCCGAATGAGAGGAGTGAGACGATGAAACCATTAAAAATAACAATGTCTGCGTTCAGTTCTTATGCCGGTGTGACGGAGATTGATTTTGAGAAGGTCGGTCACGGCCTTTTTCTGATAACCGGTGACACGGGAGCGGGGAAGACTACGATTTTCGATGCGGTTTCATTTGCCCTCTACGGTGAAACAAGCAGCGACAGCCGCGACGGCACAATGATGCGGAGCCAGTATGCGGGAGAAGGGGAGGAAACCTGGGTGGAACTTATCTTTTCCGACCGGGGGGAAGTATACCGCGTCAGGAGAAGTCCCGCCTATCAGAGAATTAGCAAGCGCAGGAATAAGGACGGCGAGCGCACCATTACGACGGTGTCGGCAAAGGCCTCTTTTTATCTGCCTGACGGAAGTGAGTATCCGGGCAGACTTAGCGACATCAATGAAAAGATCCGGGAGATCGTGGGAGTGGACCGGAACCAGTTTGCCCAGATAGCCATGATCGCGCAGGGAGAATACATGAAGCTGCTCCATGCCTCTTCAAAAGAGAGAAAAGAGATTTTTGCACGCATATTCAATACAGGCATTTACTGGAAAATCCAGCAGAAATTAAAAGACAGGAACAATGAACTTTATATCAGGCTGAAGGACAACGAAACCCTCTGCTTTCACGAACTGTCCCAGGTAGCGGTTCCCGACGACGGAGACGGACAGGCACAGAAGTGGCAGGAGATATCGGGAAAGCTGGAAACAAAGGGCGATGAAATCCTTGGGCTTTTAAAAGATATCACGCAGGAAAGCAGACGGCAGGAACGCATATCGGTGGAAAAAAGCGAAGCGCTGATTGAAAAGACGGCGGTCCTCACACAGCAGCTGGAACTTGTGAAGGAACAGAACCGCCGCCTGGATGAATGCGAGGCGGCAGGAAGAACGCTGCAATCGCTTAAGGAGAGAATTCCGGAGCACGACCGCATGGCTGTAAAACTTAAGAATGCCGGCCGCGCAGAGCCGCTCCGGCCGCTTCTGCAGAACTGTGAAGCGGATGAAGCGGAGCTGGCCCTGGCCGATGAGAAGACGGAGAAACTGAAACAGGAGCTGCAGGCCCTGAGGGAGCCGCTTGAACAGTCGGAAAAGCTCTGTCTGGACAAAAGGCGGGAACTGGCCCAAAAGCGTCCTGCCCTGGAGGTGGACATCGGCCGTCTCAAGGAAGCGATGCCGTCCTATGGCCTGCTGGACGAAAAACTGGACGAGGAGAGAAAGGCCCGGAACAGGACGGATAGACTGGGACGGGAACTGCAGGAAACGGAGGAACTCCTTAGACAGAACGCGAACACGGCAAAAGAGCTGGAAAAAAAGGCAAAGGAGCTGGAAAAAGCCCCGCTCTCCCTTGTGGAGGTACGCAGGCAGGAGGAGGCGCTGGAACTGCGCCTTGAAGAATTAAGACGGCTTCAGTCAGGACTTTTACAATTAGAAGAACTTAGAAACAATTCTATCCGTAATAAGGAACTGGTAATATCGGCCCAATGTGCATTTGACGAGGCGGAGGCGGAGTACGGAAGGAGAAACCGCCTGTTTATCTCCGTACAGGCAGGCATTATGGCATCGGAGCTTACGGAGGGCGTCCCATGTCCGGTATGCGGCTCCCTGCACCATCCGCAAAAAGCCGTACTGAAGGCAGAGGATGTGACGGAACGTCAGGTGGAAGAATCGAGGCAGAGGAGAGAAAAAGCAGACCGTTCCCTGCGCAGAGCGGCGGAGGAAAGCCAGAAATGCCTGGTTCGGGGGGAAGAGAAAGAGCAGCAAATAAGAGAGCAGGAAAAAAAGCTGTTTGAAGCAGACCGGACTGCCGGATCAGAGCCTTATGCACAGGAGGGGAGGGCGGAGAGAGTCCGCCTGGAGATAGAGACATGCCTTGCGGGGGTGCAGGACCTTACGGTGGCCGGAAAGAAGTTTGAACAGGATGTAAGAGCACTGGAAGAAAACAGGAGCCGTCTGGCCGAACTGGGAAACCGTAAGGAGAAGCTGGAAAACAGGCTCCGTGAACTGCGGCCTAATCTTCAGGAGGCTGAAATACACCTCAGACAAATCCATCTGGAAGCGGAACAGCTGAAGAAAAAACTTCTGTGGAGCAGCCGCGAAGAGGCGGAGCGGGAACTGGCCCGGCTTTATGCCGGGAAAGCAGAACTTGAACTGGCGGCTGACCAGGCGGAGAAGAACGCGTCGGACTTAAGAAGCGGATTTACACAGAAAGAGGCATACCTGTCCTCCGGGCAGGAGCGGCGTGAAATTCTGAAAGTAAAGGTGGATGCGGGCAGAAAGCGGTGGGAAACGGCGCTTAAGGCAGCCGGATTCCAGTCGGAAGAAGAGTACAGGGACGCTTTCCTGCCGGAGGAGGAGAGGGAAAGACTGGCCGCAGAGCTTGAGCATTTTAACAATGAACTTCTTCGGGCGGGCACGATTTATCAGCAGCGCAGGGAGGACACAAAGGGACAGGAGAGGGCGGAGGAGACAAACATCCTGGAAGACCTCAAACGGCTGACGGCTGAGAAGAACGACGCGTCCGGGGAGGCAGGCCTTTTGTCGGCCAGACGGACCCGCAATGAGGCCGCATACGGAAGTCTTAAAAAGCTGATGGAGGCGCGCCGCAAACTGAAGGCGGAAAAGCAGCAGATGGAGACGCTCTATACGACGGCGGACGGAAAAGTGACGGGAGCCGCAAAGATCGATTTCCAGACTTATATCCAGAGACAGTATTTTAAACAGATGATATATGCGGCCAATAAGAGGCTCCGCGTTATGACGGACAACCAGCTTCTTCTGCAGTGCCGTGACATGGAGACGCTGGGGATGAAAGGCGAGGTAGGCCTTGATCTGGACGTCTACAGTATGAGTACGGACCGGACGCGCGACGTAAAGACACTGTCGGGCGGAGAATCTTTTATGGCGGCGCTTGCTATGGCATTGGGGATGGCGGATGTGATTCAGAATACGGAGGGCAGGGTCAGCATCGATGCGATGTTTGTGGATGAGGGATTCGGTTCCCTGGATGAGGCATCGAGGACAAAGGCGATCCGGATTCTGAAGGAACTGGCCGGGGACCGGAGACTGGTCGGAATCATTTCCCACGTGACAGAGCTGAAAGAGCAGATTGATAGAAAGCTGCTGGTGAAGAAGAATGAAAAGGGAAGTTTTGTCCGCTGGGAGCTGGATAATTAGACAGGCCGGATAATCAGATAAGCTAAATACTCAAATATGAGGGGGAGAGAAAATTGGCAGAAATATTTATGGTATCAGACACCCATTTTGGAGATAAGGGAGCCATCATGAGATACGAGGGAAGACCCTTTAAAAGCGGACGGGAGATGGACGAGACCCTGGTTCGCAACTGGAATGAGACGGTGGGCAGCGCGGATACCGTCTATCATCTCGGTGACGTAGCCTGGAATATGGAGAAAGAGGAACTGAAAATCCTTGTGGGAAAACTGAACGGCAGGAAAATACTGATTCAGGGAAACCATGACATGAACTATTCAGTCAGGGAGTGGATGGAAATCGGCTTTGAGGAGGTATATCCCCTGCCGGTGGTGCTCGAAGGCTTTTTCATGCTGTCCCATGAGCCGATGTATGTCAGTTCATATAGCCCCTACGCCAATATTTTCGGCCACGTCCACGGCAATCCGATGTACCGGGACAAGTCCGGCCACAGCTTCTGCGCCTGCGTGGAACGCATCGGTTACCGGCCGATGCCGTTTGACACGATTAAAAAGGAGATGTCGTGCTGTCAGACGGCGGAAGAAGGGATTAAAGAATAAAGAAAGCCAGACGACGGCTTTGTCCATTTTCCAAAGCCGCCGTCTGGCTGTAAACTGTGAATTGTCCGCGAAAACAGCCTATTTATTTGAAACTGACGCGGTTTTTCTCTGGTGTAACATTCTGTTTTTTTCTAATATAGTCTAAACATATTTCTGTCATTGAATATTCGGTCTTGTGCAAATTTGACAGATATTCTTCCGGAACAGCTCCTTCCAGAAAAGCTACCGTATAAACAGTATCTGCGGCCAGCGGCTTCCCGTTCTCCAGCTGGATATCGGAAACGTGCCGTCCGGCCTCACCGTTTAACTGATAACTGAGTTTAAGGCCGGAGACCGCGTAAGGGTGAAAGTGGCTTGTCCGGCCTTCCGCCTGTTCTTCCGCCGAGGAAGCCCCGTAATCCAAAAGCGCCGTCAGCTGCGCACCGGTCATGAATGCGTGGCTGCAGGCCGGAGCCTCGCCGAGTGAGATTTGTGAAATCCGGATGACGTCATCCTCAGTAATTGGCCCCTCGTAGAGCCTTGAACGGGTACCGCCCACCGGGACATAACAATTTGCTTCTGCCATGCCTATCAAAGCAATATCTGCGCCTGTAGCGCTTCGGAGGGCATCGGCTTTCAACAGGCCTGTCTGAAGGACTGTAAAATCGGATGACGCCTGGGCAACAGCTTGTTTTGCAGGCGTACCTGCATCCAGGAGCGACTGGCACTTTGCCAAAATTGCATCGCTGGTGGTTTCACCACGAATGAAGGCGGCTATCTCCGTCTCCAGTACGGTGGTAAACATTTCATAGGTGGGACGCATAACATAATGTCCGCTTTCTGCCTGGACCTTAATATCATTTAGTTCAGGGTCATTGAGTGTCGATGTGCCGCGCGTGGCCGGTATTATACCCAATTCATCCGCAATCAGCGCCTGCTGTCCTTCTTCCGATGCAACGAATTCCAGGATTTTCATTGCGGCCTCCAGCTTTTTTTCATTACCGGCCTGCCGGAGTTCCTGATTGGCTCCGAAATAGTAACCCAGGTTCAACAGCCAGCCGTTTCCGTCCGTCATGCTGAAATGTGGCATAAATCTGTACTCATCCGTGCTCATATTTTCAAGCTGATGCAGCAGGCTTACCGCTCCCGGTGTTATAGCGGCCTGTCTGGTGGCCATCCGCTGCATGCGAATATCATTCGTGACTTCCAAATCTTCCGTACGGACCATCCCTGCGTCAATCAAACGCTGCAAATTTTGAAAAGAAACTGCCATTGGCTCCAGCGAGACAGATTTTCCGGCTATAAGTTGATTATGCCAGGTTTGTCCTTCTACCTGGGTCAGTGTGTCCAGGGCGGAGAGTACACAGTAATTATAGATTTGATAGCTCTGGCCTCCGATATCATGCAGGACATATTGATATCCGCGGGTACCGCTTCTGTCAATGGTTTGGCATAATGCCATAAGTTCTTCATAGCTGCCGGGTACTTCCCAGCCATTCTCATCAAACAGGGTTTTATTGTAGACATTACAGTTAAAGTTGAGTGGGCCGGGGAGCAGATAGATATGCCCCTCGGTGTCCATTTGCAGCGCGTTGGAATTATAACTGGACGGGAACGGCTGCGTGGACAGATCCATCAGCAGATCGGACAAATCCACCTTGGGAACCAGTCCGGCGATAATCATAACCAAATCACCACAGTCATGATTACTGACCCGGGCCATATGCTCATTGATACGGAATTCCCCCATATAGCTGTCCTGTACCAGATGAATCTCCGGGAACTTTGCCTCTACGGCGGCGGCAAAATGATCCAGTCTGGCGCTGGTTGTTACGGTGACAATCACCTTATCCTCTACGGTCTCAGGAACTGCGCCAAGCAGGTTTTCATCTGCCGTGGACGTTTTAGGTCCGCCGCAGCCGCCCAGGACAGCCGCAAAAACCAATAATATAACTCCAGCGAGAAACCGCGGTATTTGTCTCTTCATTTTTATAACCTCACTATAGGTGCAGATATTTTTGAATCTCCTTCAGCATGACCGGAACATTTAAGGGCTTTGCAAGGTGGCTGTTCATCCCGGCTTTCTTTACCAACTCAATATCTTCTGTAAAAGCATCGGCGGTAACCGCAAAAATGGGGATGGATTCGGCGTCTTCCCGGTCGAGCCTTCGGATCGTCCTGGCCGCTTCACATCCATCCATAACCGGCATTTGTAAATCCATGAGTATCAAATCGTAGTAACCGGGGGCAGAATGCCTGAACGCTTCTACAGCTTCCAGCCCGTTCTGTGCCTCATCCACGACGGCCCCCAAATCAGCCAGAACTGTGACTGCGATTTCCCGGTTGATTTCATTGTCTTCCGCCAGCAGAATATGCCTGCCGGTAAGCTTAAAGGATTCAGCTTCATCCTCAGACTCATTCTGATGCAGGACATACTTTTGTATGCAATTGTAAAGTGTCGACTTAAAAAATGGCTTTTGGACAAAACCATTTACGCAGGCCTCAGCGGCCTGGGACTCGATACTGGACCAGTCGTATGCACTGACCATTAGGATAGGGATTTCCTCGCAAATCTGCTCCCGTATTGCCCGTGCTGCGCTTACACCGTCCAGTCCCGGCATCTTCCAATCCAGGAATATGACCTGGTAATCCGCTCCTGCAGCATGGGCGGCAAGTGCCATTTGAACGGCGCTTTCCCCATCGTCGGCTGTATCTACATGAATACCCAGCTCCTGTAAGAACTGTACGGCAGATATACGGGTATCCCGGTCGTCGTCCGCTACCAGTACTTTCATGGCAGGCAGGCTGAGTTTGTCGGGCTCCTCCGCCACGCATAGATCCAGATCGATAGTGAATACACTTCCATGATCCGGCTTGCTCTCTACAGCGATGTTACCGTCCATCATGGTGACAATCATTTTTGTAATCGCCATACCCAGGCCGCTGCCCTCAATCCTGTCGACCCGTCTGTCACGCTCACGGGAAAAGGAATCAAACAGGTGTGTTAAGAATTCCGGTGACATTCCAATACCGGTATCGGAAACACGGAATACAAAGTGGGCGAAGCCCTCACGTTCCGACGGGCATTCCGTCACGTCCAGGCTGATACTGCCGCCCTCCGGGGTAAACTTCACAGCGTTGCCCAGAAGATTGATGAGCACCTGGTTCAGACGCAGCGCGTCAAAGCTCAGGTTTTCGTGCTCAAGGTCATGCACCCGGATATTAAAATCCTGGTTTTTCTGCTGAACCGTCGGCTGTGTAATACTCACCACATTATCGATGACATCGGCCAGGGAACCTGTACTGTTGTTCAGCGACATTTTCCCGCTTTCGATTTTAGACATATCCAGAATATCGTTGATCAGGTTCACCAGAAGCCGGCCGGATAAGCTGATTTTTTTCAGGCAGTCTGTAACCACATCAGGTTCATTGATATGATCGGTTGCAATCTTCGCCATGCCGGTAATTGCGTTCATAGGCGTGCGGATATCGTGGGACATGTTGGAGAGAAACTGGCTTTTTGCCAGGTTTGCACTCTCTGCGGCCATGCGGGCCTCCTCTTCGGCCTTCAGAACTTTTTTGGTAGAAGTCGTGTGAATCACGATAAATGCTGCGATTATAAGACCTCCAACCAGGGACAGGCAGACAAATGAGATGACAGACACCTGTTTGATACGGCCGCTGACCGCATCTACCGGCACCAGCATGATCAACTGCCAGTCGTCCACGCCGATCGGCGTGTGGTTTAAGTAGTATTCACTGCCTTTCAGACTTACCGTCATCAGAGCACGTTTTTCCGTACTGAAGGTATCACGCAGTAACTGGACGGAACCGCGTTGAAAGGAGGCATCTTCAGCCAGGCTGTTGAATAGATTGTATCCCCGGATCAGATCGTCCTGCTCGGAGCGGAACAGAACAACGCCGTCACCGTGGACGATATACAGTAAAGCCTGACCGTTAAAAGCTTCGATATTCAGTATATCAAAGATGTTTTCACTGTTGTAGGTAAAACCGATTGCACGGAATGTCGTATCTTCGTGCTGCATTTCAGGGATGGGCTCCAGGAAAATTAACTTCCGTGTGTCTTCAAAAATGACATTATCCAGAATGACCGGCTTCTGCTGCATCAGAAGTTTATCGGTCACATTCTCCTGGGAAAGCAGGGAAAAATGGTTATCAGAGTCATAGTACGTTGCATTTTCGTCTACAAAACACAGACTGTCAAAACCCCAGGTTTCCTGTTGTTCCCGAATTGTGTTGCTGAATGCTTCCATATTTTGAGAAGAGGAGTTCCTGTAGTCATGGTAAATCATATCCAGCAGCCGCCACTGGTCCAGGGCCTGTTTATTGAGAGACGTCGCCATCTGCTGGGAAACTTCGTTTAAATGCTCGGAACTCTCCGTATACATTGCCTTGCGGACCGTCAAAAAATAGGACACTAACACGGCAGAAATAATCAAAAAAACAGGGAGGAGTACAAGATACCATTTTGAGCTTTTTCTATGTTTCAACGCAGCAACCTCCGTTCATAATTCTCTAAAGGATAAAGATATCCATAGTTAAAGATCCAAATAATTCAGAATTGCATCTGCCTGAATGGTGTTATCTTCCATATAGACAATGCTTATAAAATGCCATTTCAGTATAGCAGATGAAGAGGGGAATGGCAATCTTTGGAACGGTAATCTTTGTACCTTTATCGGGAAAAGCCGCGGAAGCGGCCGAAGATCCGTTAGGCGGCCGGTTATAAGACCGGATTGGCTCTGAACGAGAGCGGGAGTTTGCAGAACTTTCCTTAATATAAAGAAAAGCAGCATAACGTACTTTCGTACATTACACTGCTGTCGGACGCTGTTCAGGACAGACGGCCTGGTCCGGATTCAGGCTGTAGCTCAGTTCCGGAAAAAACGGGTCAGTCCAGGTAACTGCCGACTGGTGATGCGTTATACTGCTTTTTAACTTCCATCATAACGGAGCCGTCTTCCTCCACCGTTTCAGACAGAATTTTAAATTTAGCCCCACTTTTGTCAAGGTGAGCCTTGTACTTATCAACGTCAGCCCTGACCATTTTCACCGCATAGTCATGCCCGAGATCTTCTTTTAGCATAAAATGCAGAGTCTGTGTAATACATGCCGCCTTTATTCTTTTCATTTTACATACCTCTCTTTCCAAATTCCTTATAAGGATTCGTTTTAGCTTAAAACTAAGATGAAAAATCTGTGTTGCTATTAAAGAAATTGTATCATTTTTTAAAGATTTTCGTAAGAAGAAAAAGGTATTTACAGAAAACTTTGTTGATTATACGCATGGATTGTGATATGAAAATTGTGAAAAATGACAATACCATACGGCAGGAATGGAAGCAAAACCAGCGGTCAGACTGCGGGTCTTGGCTTTGAATTATTTACAAAATCAATGAGGAATGATGACACGTTCACTAATGAAAAAAGATGCATGCTGCCTTTACGGGAAGCACATTCCATCCGCCAAAATAAATTCAGAAAAAAGCAGCCGTACATCTGGAATCACGTTTTCTTTTGTGCTATAGTAAAAAAGATGTAACACTGAAAAATTAATTGAGAGCGGAGAAGTCCCCGCATCTCAACGAAACATAAGAAAAGAATGAAAGGTGATAGAATTGGTTTTAGTAATACCCGGAGTATTAACCGTATCATTTCTCTCCCTGTTCTACTGCTGCATGATGCCGGAAGTCAGCAGAAAAGACAGGATGAAAGCGTTTGAAAAGCAGTATATTGCCCACAGGGGATATCATGATAATGCATCCGGCCATCCGGAAAATACGATGCCGGCCTTTGAGAAGGCGGTCGAGAACGGATACGGGATTGAGCTGGATGTCCAGCTGACAAAGGACAAGGTTCCCGTGGTGATTCATGATTACGATTTAAAGAGGGCGGCCGGAATTGACAGAAAAGTCGAGGACTGCACCTTTGAGGAGCTGAAGTCGTACCCGCTGTTTGGGTCCGGTGAGACAGTACCGGCGTTTAGGGACGTGCTCCGCATGGTGGCGGGAAGAGTTCCGCTCATTATCGAAATCAAAGTGGAGCGAAAATACAGGGAGACGTGTGAGATAGTCGCATCCCAGCTGGATTATTACCATGGTACATACTGCATCGAATCGTTCAGCCCGCTCGCCCTGTGGTGGTTTAAACATCACCGCCCCGAGGTGGTAAGAGGCCAACTGGCGACAAACCACAGGAGAGAAGGCCTTAATACGCCCTGGTATGTGGAAGGAATTCTCACCAACTGCCTGTTAAACGGTTTTTGCAAACCGGATTTTATTGCCTATAACTGCCGGTTTACAAAGACATTCCCGGTAGCTATGCTGCGAAAGTTTTATAAGTGCAAAATGGCCGCCTGGACCATCAAGAGCCAGAAGGAACTGGAAAACCACAGAAAATATTTTGATGTATTCATATTCGACAGCTTTACTCCGGAGGGGCAGGGCCGGAGCGCCGGCAAAGTCTCCGCTTTGTAGTCACCGAAGGAAGAACTGCCGCTATGCGGCCGCGTTCGGCGCGAGAGTCCGGTGAGCCGGACTCTTTCCTGTCGGTTGGAAGGCCGGGAAATAAAATTACCACCGGGACGGCCGCTGCTATCTGCCATCTTACAGAGGCGTCCTCGCATCCTAACTAAAAAAGTCACAAAATTCCCATAAAAAAGTTGCATTTTTTATAAAACCTGATACAATGATAGGGACAATTTAATAATGAGAGAATATTACGAATTCAAGAGGTAAGAGAGATGAAAAAGAAACACCTGCTTACAGGCGTAATGGCACTTCTGGTATCTGTTGCACTCAGCGCATGCGGAGGCGATAAGAATGCGGGAGGCACCTCGGCGGGAGAGACGAAGCAACAGGAGTCTTCCGTAGACGGAACCAGTAATACTCTTTCAGAAGGAACACCAGTACCAGGCGGAAGTGTTGTGTTTGGCATGACACAGGACCTGGCTAGTCTTGACCCCCACCCAGAGACGGACGCAGGAACTAGAGACGTGGTTTTCAATTTGTACGAAGGGCTTGTTAAGCCCGCTTCAGACGGCAGTATTGTGCCGGCAGTTGCCAGTGAGTATGCTATCTCAGATGATGCAAAGACATTTACTTTCACATTGAGAGACGGTATCACGTTCCATGACGGAACACCGGTAACGGTTGAAGATGTCAAATATTCCATTGATCGATATGCGGAGATTCAGGGCGAATCCTCCGCTTTTTCTATGCTTTCGGATGTGGTTATAAAGGATGATAAGACAATTGAGGTGGTTCTGAAAGAGGGCGATTCCGAGTTTTTAACAGAACTTACACTTGCAGTGATTCCTGCCTCCAATGAGGATCCGGCAGGAAACCCAATCGGCACGGGACCTTTTAAATTTGTATCCTATACGCCGGGACAAAACCTGATCCTGGAGAAATACGACGGATACTGGAAAGAGGGAGTGCCAAGCCTTGACAAGGTGGAATTTAAGTTCACACCGGATGTGGATACCGCATTCATGGAGCTTCAGGCCGGCACTATCGATATATTAAAATATCTGACCACAGCCCAGGCCCAGTCGCTCGGCAGCGATTACAACCTTGTGGAAGGCAGCATGAACCTGGTTCATGGAATGTACTTAAACAGTGCGTATGAACCGCTTTCGAATGCAAAAGTGCGTCAGGCGCTCTGCTATGCGGTGGACAGAAACGCAATCAACAATTTCCTGTTTGGCGGAAAGAGCCGGATTATCGGTTCCAATATGATACCGAACATGACAAAATATTATGAGCCGCAGGCCGAGACTGTTTACACCTACGATGTGGAGAAGGCCAGGGAACTGCTTGCCGAGGCCGGATATCCGGACGGTTTCGCACTGGAAATCACGGTTCCCAGCTCCTATTCCCAGCATGTGGATACGGCGCAGATTATTGTGGATGAATTGTCACAGGCGGGAATCAAGGCCACGATCAAGCAGGTAGAGTGGAGCACCTGGCTGGAAGAAGTTTATAAGAACGGTGAATTTGAGGCAACGGTAATCGGTTTTGACGGAACCCTCGCCCCGGGTAAAATGCTGCAGAGATACGTTTCCGACGACGGCAAAAACTTTATGCACTATTCCAACGCAGATTTTGACCATGCCTTTAAAGAGGCATACGAGGCGGTCAATGATGCCGAAAAGATTGCAAAATATAAAGAAGCCCAGATGATTCTGGCCCAGGACGCGGCGGCGGTCTATATTGAAGACCCGGCAAACCTGGTAGCCGTAAACAAGAAATTCGGCGGCTATACCTTCTACCCGACATCGGCGGAGGACATGTCCCTTCTGTATCAGGTAGCAGAATAAGAGGATGCAGGACAGGTTAAGAAACTAAGAAATAAAAAAGAAAGACTGCAGAATCAAAGATTACAGAATAAAAGAATGTTAAATAAAACAGAATAAATACAAAAGCAGTAAATGCCAGGAGGGAATTATGAAATTCTTTATTAAAAAACTGATAACTCTCATTATCACATTGTTGTTAATCTCCTTTCTGACGTTTGCTGCTTTTTCGATCATTCCGGGAGATGCCGCTCTGTCGAGACTGGGAAAAGATGCGTCCCCGGTCCAGGTAGAGGCGCTGCGGGAAGAGATGGGGTTAAATGATCCACTGCCCGAGCGCTATATCAGATGGATTGGCGGCGTTGCCGCGGGAGATTTCGGTGATTCCTACCGCTATGAAGGAACCAGCGTCAGTTCCCTGTTAAAAGACCGTCTGCCGGTGACCGTTCTTCTGTCGGTCATTTCGCTCATCATCATCCTTGTATTTTCCGTGCCGCTTGGGATTGCGGGCGCACGCCATGCAGGAGAGTGGAGCGACGTCCTGACCAACCAGCTCACCCAGATTATGATGGCGGTTCCGCCGTTTTTTCTGGGAATGATACTCACCTATGTATTCGGGCTGATCCTCCATTTCTTCCAGCCGGGCCAATTTACGCTGCCATCGGAAAATTTTACGGAGTCGGTCAAATATCTGTTTTTCCCAGCCCTGGCGATTGCGCTCCCTAAAATCGCCATGGTGGTTAAATTCCTCCGGGGTTCCGTGCTCTCGGAGATGAATAAGGACTACGTCAGGACCGCGTTCAGCAAGGGAAATACAAAAACAGGGGTTCTCTACGGCCACATACTGAAAAATGCCCTGATCCCGGTCATCACATTTCTTGCAATGGTGATTGCGGAAATCCTGGCTGGCAGTATTATCGTGGAGCAGGTATTCAGCGTGCCCGGAATCGGAAGGCTGCTTATCACCTCCATATCAAACAGGGATTATCCGGTTGTGCAGGCCATTGTGCTTTACATAACGGCTGTCGTTGTCATCATTAACTTTATCGTGGACACGTTATACCAGTTCTTAGATCCGCGCGTTAAAACGTCGTAGAAGAAGGCGGAAGGTACGATTATGAAGAAAAGAAATTACAATCTGATTATAGGGACTGCCATTACCGTATTCTTTCTGGTACTGGCCGTGATGGGCCAGTTCTGGACGCCCTACGGTACGACGGCTATGGACTCTCTTTCCGTGAACCTGGCTCCCTCATTATCCCATCCGATGGGAACCGACAATTTTGGAAGGGACATTTTAAGCCGTGTCATGAACGGAAGCGGCAGCACCTTTTTTGTAGCGGTCTGCACCGTGCTGATTGGAGGCGTTTTCGGTACGCTGGTGGGAGCCGTAACAGGCTATTTCGGGGGCTGGATTGATGATGTCGTCATGCGCGTCAACGACATGCTGCTTTCATTTCCCAGTATCCTGCTGGCCCTGATCGTCATCAGCCTTATGGGCCCGGGAAGATACAACATCATCCTGGCCCTCGGCATTCTGTTCATTCCCAGTTTTGCACGCATCGTGCGGAGCGAGGTGATACGCTGCCGTGAACTGGATTTTGTCAAGAGCGCGCGTATTATGGGAGCGGGAAATTTCCGCATTATTTTCCTGCATATTCTTCCTAATGCAGGTGTCAGCATCCTGACCGCCGCTGCCATTGGCTTTAACAATGCGGTGCTGGCGGAGGCCAGCATGAGCTATCTTGGCCTCGGCATCCAGCCTCCGGAACCAAGTCTCGGGCGTATGCTGTCGGAGGCGCAGTCCTATATCTTTAATGCACCCTGGTACGCGATTTTTCCGGGCGTCACCATCATTTTGATTATTTTGGGATTCAGCATGGTCAGCGAAGGCCTGAGAACCCTTCAGGAATAGGAGGACAGCCATGAAACCAATCGTGGAAATAAAAGATCTGGCCATCGGCTTTCCGGAGGGAGGAATCACCTCACCGGCGGTAAAGAGCATCAGCTTTGAAATCCGGGAAGGGGAAATCCTGGGTGTCGTGGGAGAGTCGGGTTCCGGCAAATCCATGAGCGCCCTGGCTCTGATGGGACTTCTCCCTAAAGACGCAGTAGTGACGGGAGGGCAGATCCTTTTTAAAGGCACGGATCTGCTTACCATGAAAGACGAAGAAAAGAGAAAACTTCAGGGCAGCAGGATGGCTATGGTGTTTCAGGAACCAATGACCTCCTTAAACCCTGTTATGAAGATAGAAAAGCAGGTGGGAGAGAGCCTGCGTCTGCACACCTCACTTTCGGACAAAGAGATACACAGGAAGGTGGTGGAAGCGCTTGTCGAGGTGGGACTCACCGACGCCGAAAATCTCTGCGGCAGATATCCTCACGAACTCTCGGGCGGAATGCGTCAGAGGGTCATGCTGGCACAGGCTACGGTCTGTTCCCCGGATCTCATTATCGCCGACGAGCCGACGACCGCCCTGGATGTCATTGTCCAGGCCCAGATTCTCAGGCTGCTAAAGAAGATACACAATGAGAACCATACCTCCATTCTCTTTATCTCACACGACTTAAATGTGGTAAAAGAAATCTGCGACCGCGTGGTAGTCGTCTATCAGGGAAAGGTTGTGGAGGAAGGGATAACGAAAGAAGTTCTGAAAAATCCGAAACATGAGTATACAAAGCGTCTGGTATCATCGATACCGGAAGGACATTCATGGGAGGAAGACGAAAGAGAAATTCTCCGCCTTGAGAACCTGAATGTATATTACGACACAAGGGGAGAAGGATTTTTACGGAAAAAGGGAAAGAAACATGTGATCCACGACGTGAACATGACGGCGTACGACGGCGAGATACTCGGCATCGTGGGGGAGAGCGGCTGCGGTAAGTCCACACTGTGCAAGACAATACTCGGCCTCCATGATAATTATACGGGAACCGTTCAGATGAAAGATAATTTAAGGCCGCAGATGGTATTCCAGGATCCCTTCAGTTCCCTGAACCCTGCGAGGAAAATCGGCTGGATCCTGGAGGAACCGCTGAAGCTGCGCGGAATTACGGACCGGAATAAACGCAGGCAGATGGTGGCCGACATGCTGGTAGACGTGGGTCTTGATCCTTCTTTTGCCGACAGGAGACCCAGAGAGCTGTCGGGAGGCCAGAGACAGAGAATCAGCATCGGAACGGCGCTTATGATGGATTCCAGACTGATCATTGCGGACGAACCGGTATCGGCCCTGGACGTGACGGTCCAGTCCCAGATTCTGAAGCTGATTTTAAGGCTCCATGAAGAAAAAAAGATGACGATTCTGTTTATCACCCACGACCTCAATATTGTACGCAGGATCTGCCGCCGTGTGGTGGTATTATACAGAGGAGAGATAGTCGAATCCGGCCTGGCCGGTGAGGTTTACCGCACTCCGGCCCACCCGTACACAGAACTGCTCCTGGCCTCCATAGTGGACGGTGACCCGGAAACACAGGAAAAGGCCGTAGCCGATATCGGGGAAGGCGTTCCCGCGGGATTTACAGGCTGTTCCTTCTATCCCAGATGTCCAAAACGCTGTGAACGCTGCCGGACGGAAAAGCCGGGGGATACTAAAATAGGGGAAACACATACGGCTAGATGTTTCCAACTGCAGGGGGATTAGTTGAGATGTGAGGACGCCCCTGTAAGATGGCGGTCGGGGAGTGGAAGAGAGTATATGAGTCTTCAGTCCCGGTTGGTAAGTAGTCGTGAGGGGGAATCCAGGAGAAAAAATTCCTACGGGGACTCGCTCCCGCTTGTGGAATGCGCAGCGGATGCTAAGCTCGAAAGAACCTCGCTAAGCACCGGCGGATTCCAAGGTCCCCTTCGGAAAGTTTTCTCCTTCCTTCCCCAGGCAGAATGTTGGCGGGACTGAAGACTCACAACCTCCTCTCACCATTCCGCCCCCGGCCGTTCCGGCGGCGTTCTCATTTCTCAATTCCCCGCACTTTTGCTTGTAACCTTTTTCTGTTTTTAGTATAATATAAATAACTGAATCGGATGGTGATTTTTATAAAGATTCTGAATAGTTATAATAGAATTATATTACGGGGGTAATGAAACAGGGAGGGAGTATATGGACAGTAAAATCGTGTATTTACGGGAGATTTTGGGGAGAAGCAATTATACGGTGGCGCTTTGCGGTTCCGGCATGATGGAGGAGAGCGGATTTATCGGTATCAAGAAACCGGAGCGGGCTTATGAGATTGAGTGTGTTTACGGAGCCTCACCGGAGGAGATTTTTACAAGCGCTTATTACAACACACGTCCGGCTAAGTTTTTCGAGTTCTATAAAAAAGAAATTCTGGAGAAAATACCGGAGCCAAGTCCGTCCAGTCATATTATGGCTGCCATGGAGAGAGCGGGACACCTGCAGTGCATCATCACGTCCAATATCTTTGAGCAGGAGAAGAGAGGCGGCTGTGAGAACGTCATCGACCTGCACGGCACGATTTATATGAACCGCTGTCCTCATTGCGGGGAATATTACTCGGTAGAGGACATTATGGGTGAGAAGGGCGTGCCTCACTGCAGGATATGCAACTCCGTGATTCGTCCCCTTGTCTCACTGTTCGGCGAGATGGTGGACAGCCGCATCATGACGAGAACGACGGAGGAGATCGGCAAGGCGGAGGTACTGCTTCTTTTGGGAACAACATTGAATTCAGATGTATTTTCCCATTATATCCGGTATTTTAGCGGGAAGCATCTTATTATGATCCATAAGGCGGAACATTATATGGATAGTAAGGCGGATTTGATAATTATTGATGAGCCTGGCAATGTCCTTTGCCAGCTTGGATATTGATGGAAACCCCTGTATTTATCCATACAGAAAATTAGGAACACACTATAAAATACACGTACGGTAAAAGAGAGGAAAAGGCCACAACCCTTTTCCTCTCTTAAATTTTTGCCCGTTACTAGATTATAAGCACTTTAGTTTCCATTATTTAAAGAAGAGGGGAGATAAGATAAATGATATCGTGATTGACAAATTCATAATAACTGGTTATGATTACATTGTAAATTAAATTAACACTGTTAAACGAGGCGGATTATGGGAATCAGGGAACGGCGTGACGGTGAGAAGGCGGAGATGAGGAAGAAGATCATGGACGCCGCCGTTGAAATCATTAACCAGGAGGGTTACGAGAATTTATCAATCAGAAAAATAGCGGCAAAAATCGAATATTCCCCGACGGCAATTTATCTCTATTACAAGGATAAAGCACAGATTATTACCGATATGGCTGACGGCTTCTGCCGTGAAGCAGAGAGCAGCGCGGCCGCCTGTCTGGAGGCGGACAAAAGCGCTCCTGTGACGCAGCAGCTCCGGATGATTCTGGCTGATTTTATAAGATGTCTCACCAGTAAACCGGAGGTAGCCAAAGCGATTATCTACAGCGGAATGAACGTAATTTTCGCAAACGATAATAAAGGCTCAACTCCGGCCAACGGGGGAATCAATATGCTGGACCGGCTCCTTTTAAAAGGAATTGAAGAAGAAGTATTCAGGCCCGGTATCCGCGGTATGGGATGGATGATTGTTAGCGCGCTTCTGGGGTTTGTCATAAGCGCCGTTGAAAACCGGCTTTATCTGCTCGAAGATTTTAGCCAGTTTGCAGAAGATTTTGTGGAACTTTTGACAGAAGGAATCAGCCGCTGACGATAGCGGTGTTATTCGGCCGCATAAGGTAAGGGAGGCATTATGAAAACACTGATATTATTTGCGGGTAAATATGGCTGTACACGGGACTGTGCAGATTATCTGAAGGTCAGGCTCGGCCCGGGCACGGATATGATGGATTTAAAAAACATGGGAGAGGCAGATTTACGGAAGTATGACTGGATTGTCATAGGCGGTTCTAAACTGGAGTATGGTTTTTTATGTGTATTATGTGCATAGCGTTTGAAAAGTGAGGGAAATAGGAACTGCATACACAGATAGAAAGGTAAAATGTGTATAGCGTCGACATAGATTAGGATTGCAACTGGTAACTGGGGAGGACCTGGAACCCAGTTTTTTACTTTATAGGAAAGTCCTCGTTTGGGATTTAAGAATGGAGGATGAAACAGTATGGCTTACACAGCAGCAAATGGCCGAATTATTTCACACATCCCGTTCGAATGTTGTTGAGCATATAAGGAATATCTATGATGAAGGGGAATTAGATGAGAATTCAACTTGTCGGAATTTCCGACAGGTTCGAATGGAAGGTAATGGAGAAGTTGGCCGTAAACCTTCCGTTTTATAATTTGGATATGATAATATCACTTGGATATCGTGTAAAATCAGCTGTTGCAACGAATTTCCGTAAATGGGCTTCTGAGCGTCTGAAAGAATACCTGATCAAAGGATTTACTATGGAGACTATGTTAAGCATCTGGATTCCATTCTTGCATCTGCCGGAGAAAAATTATTAATGGGCTCCGGTTCAATCAGCCATGCACAAGTAATAAAAAAAACTGAGGAGTACCGGAAAGATCAGGTTTTTGCAGTTTCGCCGGTCGAGGAAGCATACTTAGATACAATAAAAGCACTCGAAAAGAAAGCAAAGAAAAAGTCAAAAGAAAAGAAGGAGTAGTGCTATATGAGGCAATGAGGCTGTCCTGAAAACGTAATTCAGCGATAGCCCCATTTTTCGTTTATGCTGCTGAGAGCCTGAGCCTGTATTCAACCAGATTCATCTGTCCTGACTCCCATTTTATATGTTGGTTATTCACTGCGTCCGGCTTCTGTCACGCGGCAGCCCGTCCTGCCACGGGCAATGGTGATTAGTCCTTTATCCTGTAATTCCATCAGGAACTGCCGCAGAGAAGCATCACTGCAGTTGATATTCTCGCCATGAAGGCGTTCTAGGATGGCAGCGCGTCCTATCCCATGACCTGGGGCGGTTGCCTGCGCTATGTGGAAAAGAATTCTTTGCCGTATATAATGATGAGAGCCATCGGCATTAGCCGGCATTTTTTTCGGTGTCAACACCTCACCGGGATGAAAAAAACCGTCCAAAGAGTGGGTCGTTTGGTAGTAATGTGTGAAATTTTCTAATTGACGTACATTTCCCGGCCATGGCTGCCGGGAGAGATATTCAATCTGAGAAGAAGATAAAAAGGTCCAGCTTTGACCTAAAAATTTCCGCAGGAGCAGGGGAATATCGCCGGCTCTCTGACGCAGGGGAGGTATCGTCAGAGGTATTGTATTCAGACGATAGTAGAGATCTGCTCGAAAATGTTTTTTTTCTACTTCTTCAAACAAATCTTTATTTGTGGCGCCAATAAGGCGCACATCCACGGAGATCAGTTTTTCCCCGCCTACCCTCATGATTTGCTTTTCCTGGATGGCCCGCAGCAGAGATGCCTGTAAAGCAGCCGGCATATCTCCAATTTCATCCAGAAAAAGAGTACCGCCGCCGGCCCGTTCAAAAAGACCGGCCTTTCCCTGCCGCCTTGCGCCGGTAAAAGCGCCGCCTTCATAACCAAACAGTTCACTTTCCAGAAGACTCTGGGGAATAGCGGCACAGTTGATGGCAATAAATGGATTGCTGCGTCTTGGACTCTCATTATGAATGGACTGTGCAAAAAGCTCTTTTCCGGTGCCGCTTTCCCCCTGAATAAGAACCGGGTAATCGGTAGAAGCGGCTTGCCGCGCCCGTTGAATAACAGAGGACATTTGAAAGGAATGGTGGCAGATATCCTCAAAACGGTGTCTGGCAGTTAAATTATTGTTGGATAATTCAGCATTTACATCAGCGTTTAAATCATGAATACATTTTTCTGTTTGAAAGGTAATGCAATAACCGGCCAATACCTGATCAATCCATACCGGTTTTTTAATGATAAGAAAATGTTCATCGGCAATGTCCGCCATCCCGCTATAAAAATCTTCCTGACAAATCTGCGGTATCATCTGCTGCAGTAACTCCCTGTCCTGATAGGAACCGCAGGGAAGCAGAGACTTTACATACTCATTGAGATAGAGGCAGCGATATGTGGGGTCACAAAGTAAAAGACCTTCGGAATTGTAATGAACGTAATTTTGCAGCAGTGCTGTTTTCAAATAATTATCAAAATATTGGTTGGCAATGCTGCTTTCCGGTTCCGCCAGGGACTGCGCGTACTGAATTAACCGGCTTTCAATTTCCTCGCTGTGGAGATGAAGCTTGGAAGCAATGCGGATCATGGTGTAGGTATCGATGCAGCGTTCTCCAATATCAATGACATGAGGAATATAGGAAGGGACATAGCCGCGTTCATTCGGACAGATGGCCCAGGAAACGGAGTGGTAAAGCCCTGCTTCCTCCTCTTCTTTCTTATATGGAATCCAGTTGATATTTGTCAGGCCCAATTCCAGAAGATCGTTGGCAAATTCCATAACAAGCGAGTAATTCCGGTTGACTACCAGCACGTCGGAGCCTTCAGGAATACTGATAATTTGAGGGAGCACCGATTTACGCAGAGAACGGGTAATAGCCACAGCATCATTTAGATTGGATACATGGCCTTTTAGATCATTGACTCCATCCATGATAAGAACTAAAAATAAATCTGCACGCAGAAGTTCGTCAGGGGCCAAATCGCCGGAGTAAACAGATTGAAGTTGAATACTTGAACTAAAGACGGTCTCCAGATTTTGAAACAGGGTGTTTTTTACGGCGGGCATTTTTTCATGAGGAAAATAGATTATTATTTTTTTGGGCAGCATTTGCGACACTCCTTTGACTCATTATATGGATATAATACTATTTTATCCTATTAATGTCACGTACTTTAAGAAAATAAATAAGGTTTACGCTATATTCTAGAGCATTTTAAGCTGTTTTTTATTTGGCACGGATCTTGCTTTTATATTAATTAAGCCCAGCAAAAAGGATATACCAAATTTTGGTGTGAGTTTGACTGAAAAAGAAAGGAGCAAGGAAATGCAAGCGAAAAAAAGGAAGATCCTGATTGCCGGTCCGGGAGATCAGGAACAGGGGGCAGACTTTACCCCCACATTGGACACCTGCAGCTTTTTTTCACAGGGTGGGGAAAAGGTCTGGTACAGTCTGAATCCAGGAGAGGTGGAGGAGGCTGACGGAGTTGTGATTCCGGGAGGCTTACCGGATGTAAACCCCGATTATTGGGGTGAAAAAAATACGGGATGTAAGGTGATAGACGAGGATTTGGACAGACTACAGCTGGCTATGGTTGCAAGGGCGGTGGAATTGAATAAACCGCTGCTGGGTATTTGCCGCGGTCATCAGATTGTCAGCGTGTATTTTGGCGCCTCCTTGATCCAGCATATATCCTGTGAAAAAGCTCACGCCTACGATCCGGTTAATCCCAGGTTCCATGATATGTACAACATTCCAGGAACCATACTGTATGAAGCATACGGGCCTGTGGTGCGGTGCAACAGCGTCCATCATCAGGCAATCCGGTTTCTTCCCAAGTGCTTGCAGGCAGTTCAACTATGGTGCAGAAAGGAGGAAGATGCACAGAAGTACATAAAGATGGCAGAGAATTATACCTTGCAGGAGGGGAGTCATGACTGTATTATTGAGGCAGTGGTACATCGTGAATATCCGTTTTTAGGTATACAATGGCATCCGGAGTGGGGAGGAAAGTTCGCCTGCGAAGAGAAGACCAATACGAAAATCCGTCAAATTTTTCAAGAGATGATGGATAAGAAAGAGAAAATCAGGGAGGGGTATTAAAAAATGGCGATTTATAATGCAATCATGAACTTTAAAAACTGGATGTGGGGGTTGCCGGTTTTACTTATTCTTATAGGGGGCGGAATCTGGCTCACGATTGCCTGTGACTTTGTACAAATCAAACACTTTGGCTTTGCCATGAAAAAAACAATTATCGCAACCATACGGGGTGACAAAGATAAAGACAAAAATAAGGTGTCTGGCTACCAGGCAGTGACCGCCTGTCTGGCCAACACAATTGGCACGGGAAACATTGTCGGTGTGGGAAGCGCCATTGCGTTGGGCGGCCCGGGAGCTGTTTTCTGGATGTGGGTCGTTGGCTTTGTTGCAATGTGCCTGAAATACTGTGAGGCAGTTCTCGGAGTGCATACCCGTATAAAGGGAGAGGACGGTAGATGGAAAGGAGGCGCCTCCCATTATCTTGGGCAGGTATGGAAACCGCTTGGTATTATATGGTCCTTTTGCTGTGTGTTTGGATTAGCCATTGCCTGCGGCACCCATACTGGCAGTGTTGCCAGCGCAGCGAGTACGCTGGGGGTTCCCAGCATCGTAAGCACCGTAATTATCTGCGTAATGGTAATAATTCTTATTTTAGGCGGCGGCTTGAAGCTTTTGGTGAGAATAACAGAGAAAATGGTGCCTTTTATGGCAATTCTTTATGTTGGAACCGGGCTTATCGTTATCCTGGCCAACATTGGAAATTTAATTCCCGCATTGGCAAGCATCTTATCAAATGCTTTTACCGGTACGGCTGCTACTGGAGGTTTTGCAGGCGCGGCCCTTTCTGCAGCCATTAAAAACGGCTGTGCCAGAGGCGCCTACTCCAGCGACGCCGGAAACGGCGGAGCCAGCATCCTGCATTCCCAGGCAGATGTGGATGATCCGGTGGAACAGGGAATGTGGGGGATTTTTGAGGTATTTGTAGATACGATTATTGTGTGCTCATTTACCGCGCTGGTGATTCTTTGTACCGGCGTGTGGACATCCGGCGATCCGGGAAGCATGCTGGCCATAAATGCATTTGGAACAATTGGGATAGCGGGCAGGTTAATTGCATCCATCGGCTTGATTTGGTTTGCCACGTCTCCTGTACTTGCTTTGACCACGATGCAGGGAATGGTCAGTGAAGATATGTTTGGAAAAGGCGTAAGATATGTGGCCCAGTTGGCGCTGTTAATCTGTTGCTTTATCGGAGGCACCATTGGCGTCGATGCCGCACTGCCATGGGTGGATATATCAAATATGCTGTTAATTGTAGTAAATGTCAGCGGCATGGTTCTTTTGAGTAAAACTCTGCGCAGGCTGACGCTGGACTATTTTAGTAAAACAAAAACGGTATGATGCTCTTTTAACTTTTGGTTTAAAGGATAAAGTGGTTTTGTGTATGGCGTCTGCTGCCGGTCTGGGAAAAGGAATTGCCACTGAGGTGGCGCGTGAAGGAGCTAAGGTAATGCTCTGCACGGCGGAGCCGTTTAAGGATCAGTTATATGCGGCACAGGCGGAAATCGAAGCAGAGACAGGGAATCGACCGGAGACATTTTTATGTGACGTCAACCAGGCGGAGGACATCGAAAAGCTGGTAAATTATACGGTTGAGAAGCTGGGGGATATCTATGCGCTGGTCAATATGTGCCCCGGTCCCAAACCTGGCCCCTTTGATTCTTTTGATGACGCGGCCTGGGAGGGAGCTTTTAATATGTGCCTGCTCTCGTACATCCGTGCAATCCGCGCCTGCCTGCCGTCCATGAGGCGTTTGGGCGGCGGAAGGATCGTAAACTCCACCTCATCGTCAGTGAAAGACTGCCTGGATAATCTGATTTTATCCAATACGATGCGGATGGGAGTGGTCGGTATGAGCAAGACGTTGGCCAAAGAACTTGGAAAGGATAATATTCTTGTAAATGTAATCGGGCCCGGCCGCATCGGAACTGCCCGAATTGAGAGCCTGAATGCAATGCGGGCGGAAAAAGCAGGCATATCGGTTTCTGATTATGAAAAAATGGATCTTAAGAGTTTTCCGATGGGCCGTTACGGTACGACGGATGAATATGGCAGACTGGCAGCTTTCCTGTGCAGTGAAGCCAATACCTATATTTTTGGACTGACGGTGCTTCTGGACGGAGCAATGACAGGGGCTTATTAATTGGCAGTTTCCTATTTTATACTAAAGGGGCTATCGCTGAATTACGTTTTCAGGACAGCCCCTGTATGTATTTTTCCATGGACGGGGGTGGAATCCAGTTTGATACCTCCTTGAACTACTCAATCTAACGGTTTAGAAAAGCGTAAAATAGGCATATATACAGTTACAATAGTTGATTATTTTTTTGTAATACTTGGTTAATGAGTGACAGTGCGCTGTTATATCGGTAAGAATATTTTAAATGAAAAGCTATTAGGCTTTGAGTATTGATAAAAATAACTAAGGGATGTAATTAAATCCCCACTTTGTAATCTCATAAAAAATTGGCAATAGTGCCTTCCCTTTTTCGGACAATGAATATTCCACATGAGGCGGAATCTCATTGAATTGTATGCGGGTAACCAGTCCATCAGCCTCCAATTCGCGCAGGGACGTTGTCAGCATGGTATTTGTAATCCCCTCAATTGCTTTTCTTAATTCACCAAAGCGGATAGGGTCTTTGATACACAGCTCATAAATAATCTGGAATTTCCATTTTCCCTGCAACATTAAAAGCAGCGGTGTTACAGGGCAGTTTCCTGCGTCCGTCAAAATCCCCTGCTTTACCTTTTCTGTATATTCCTCATAAGATAAATCTTTTTCCATAAAAGGAACCTCTCTTTCTTTGATGGTATGGTACACAATACTAAGTCAGAATAATCTGCGTACTTGAAACTTTTTATAAACCAAGTATATTTAGATTATCAGAAGAAGTCAAGTCGATGATTCTGCAAACACAATAGTTCAAGAAAGGATGGTTTTTATGAAAGAAATTAACATTGGGCAGGCAACTGCAATTACATCTCCCGACCCGCTGATGCTGGTTTGCACGAAGAAGGAGGACGGCTCCCTGAACATGGCTCCGGTATCTTTCTTCATGTACGCATCTTTTAACCCGCCGATGCTGGCGTTTGCAATGCGGCCCACAGCTAACAGCAGCGTCAACATCAAGCGTACCGGCAAAGCTGTTCTGGCTGCTCCCGGAACCAGCTTAAAAGATGCTGTCATGGCTTATGGTTCCTCTAACGGCGGTGACAAAAACAAGCTGGAAGAAAACCCGATTGCACTCCAGAACATGGACGGAACCGATATTGAATTCCCGGAGGACAGCCGGATTGCTTTTGCAGTTTCTTTGGAGCAGGCCATAGAGGTCGGCGACCATAATATGTTTATCTGCCGGATTGACAAGATGGTTGCAGATGACAGCAAAGAAGCTCTGTTTGCATGGGACGGTTATGCAAAAGTTGCTCCCGCACAGGAGAAATAAAGTGCAAAGCGGTATCCCTCCCTGTAACTAGTGGAGGGATACCGCTTTTATATTGGACTCAGAACGGAGGAATCAGCGTGAAACATCATGTGATTTATGGAGGATTAGAATATGGGAAGAATCAATTTTGGACAAAGAGCAGGCATATCACCGACCCCTATGCTTCTGATTGGAACGTATAACGAAGATGGAACGCCGAATGCGATGGTGGCCACTTGGTGCGTTACCGCCACTTGGGAAGTTGTGGAGCTTAACCTTTACAAAAGTAGAAAAACCACGGATAATATTATGAAAAGAAAGGCATTTACAGTTTCCTGCGTTACACGGGAATGTTTAGATAAATGTGATTATCTCGGAACGGTCTCCGGCAGGAAAGTGCCGGATAAGGTGGAGCGCACTGGTTTTACAGTTATAAAGAACGGGTTAGTGGATGCTCCCTATTTTGCGGAACTGCCTGTCACAATGGAGTGTGAACTTCTGCGCATTGATCCGGGAGAAGATGATATCTCGGTCAGAGTGCTTGGAACAGTCAAAAATGTATCCATTGACGAGAGCGTGCTAAATGCGAATGGAAAAACTCTTGATTTTGACAAGCTGTACCCCGTTTGTTGGGACAATTTCAGCAATGATTATTTTATAATTGGGGAAAGACTTGGCCGTTGGTTTACGCTTGGCAAGGCGTATAATCATGAGGGCTTTCACTATGAGGTCTAAAGTTGAGGAATTAGCAATCCAACTTCGGTATGCAGATTCCATTATCATCGGTGCAGGCTCCGGAGTTTCCACCGCAGCAGGCTTTACTTATGCAGGCAAACGGTTCAAAACTTATTTTGCAGATTTTGAGAAGGAATACGGCTTTCACGATATGTATTCAGGTGTTTTTTATTCCTTTCAAACGCTGGAGGAATATTGGGGATATTTCAGCCGCCTGATTTACATTAACCGTTATATCATGCCGCCTGTTCCTGTTTATCAGAAGCTATTGCGTGTGGTACAGGATAAAGACTATTTTGTATTGTCTACCAATGTAGATCACTGTTTTCAGCGGGCAGGTTTTGATAAGCAGCGGCTTTTTTATACGCAGGGGGATTACGGACTCTTTCAATGCTCAAAACCCTGCCATCAAAAAACTTACAACAATAAAAATATTGTTCTGAAAATGTTAGAAACACAAGGCTTTCTAAGAACAGAAAATGGCGAGTACAAAATTACTGAAAAATCGGGCTGGAACCTGAAAATTCCGAAAGAGCTTGTACCAACCTGCCCGATATGCGGCAGGCCAATGACGATGAATCTGCGTGGGGATGATACCTTTGTAGAAGATGAGGGCTGGCATAAAGCGTCGGCAGGTTATGCGGATTATCTTCAAACCCATTCCAAACGAAAGGTATTGTTTTTGGAAATCGGAGTGGGCATGAATACACCGGTAATTATTAAATATCCTTTCTGGCGTATGACGCTTGCGTGGCCAAACGCCATCTATGCCTGCATCAATCAGGGGCAGGCTGTTGTCCCAAAAGAAATACGATCAAAATCTATCTGTATAAACGAAAGCATTGATTCGGTACTTGATGAATTACAGCGTTAGCAGGAGGCGAAAAATATGGATAATAGTCTGACAGAATATAACGGTATGCCGTCTACCATTACGGTAAGAGGCGCGCGTGTCCACAATCTCAAAAATATAGATATTGACATTCCGCTCGGAAAACTGGTGGCAGTTGCCGGTGTGTCCGGCTCTGGTAAATCCTCCCTTGCCCTGGGCGTTCTATATGCGGAAGGTTCGCGCCGTTATCTGGAAGCCCTATCTGCTTATACCCGCAGACGTATGACACAGGCTGCCGAAGCAAAAATAGACTACATCGAAAATGTTCCCGCAGCTCTCGCCTTGCACCAAAGACCGGCAATGCCGGGGGTGCGGAGTACCTTTGGAACGATGACGGAACTTTCAAACAGTCTGCGCCTCATGTATTCCCGGCTTGGTAGCCATTGCTGTCCTAATGGGCATTTGATAGAGCCGACCGCCGATGCAGCAAGGGGCAGGCAGATCGTTTGTCCTATTTGCGGAGTCAAATTCGACCCGCCAAGCGCGGAATCCTTTTCCTTTAACAGCGATGGAGCCTGTCCTCATTGCACAGGAACCGGAACCCGGCAGACTGTGGACGAAACTGTGTTAGTACCTGACGAATCACTGTCAATAGATGAGGGGGCGGTGGCGCCTTGGAATTCGTTAATGTGGTCTCTAATGACGGATGTATGCAGGGCGATGGGTGTTCGTACCGATGTCCCATTTTCTGAATTGACCGAACGGGAACGGGAGATCGTCTTTCATGGCCCTGCTGAAAAAAAGCATATATTGTACAAGGCAAAAAACAGCAATCAGGCAGGCGAGATGGATTTTACTTACTTTAATGCCGTTTATACGGTGGAAAACGCTCTGGCAAAAGTCAAAGATGAGAAAGGTATGAAGCGGGTAGAAAAGTTTTTGAAACAGGATGTCTGTCCGGATTGTGGAGGGACTCGCTTAAATAAGCAGGCCCGATCCACTCTTTTATGCGGTGTGGATTTGCCCACGGCGACCGCCATGACTTTAGAAGAAGCCGTAAGGTGGGTACAGACCATTCCTGATGCAATGCCGGAGATCTTGCGGGAAATGGCGGTAAGTGTTGTCACCCAATTTTTGAATACGGCAAAAAGGCTGCTTGATCTCGGACTTGGATACCTGACACTCGACCGTGCAAGCTCAACACTTTCCACTGGAGAACGCCAGCGGGTACAGCTTGCCAGAGCCGTGAGAAACCAAACGACAGGTATTCTTTATGTTCTGGATGAACCTTCGATTGGATTGCACCCGTCAAATGTGGACGGGCTTTTGGCGGTTATCCATGACTTGATTGCCCACGGAAATTCAGTGGTTCTTGTAGAACATGATGTCCGGGTATTAAAGGCGGCGGATTGGCTGGTCGAAATGGGAGCTGGAGCCGGAGAATTTGGCGGCAGTATTGTATCTGTCGGAACAATTGCTGAAACCGCACGGAATCCGCAATCCCTGATTGGAAAATTTCTTTCGGGAGAAGAACCCGTTGCTGTCCGGAAAAAAGCAATGGAAACGCTCATGTTTGAGAATGGCTGTATTTCCCTTTCTACCAATCCATTGCATACCGTACATTCTCTTGAATTAAAAATACCCAAAGGCCGTTTGGTTGCCGTAACCGGCGTATCCGGCTCCGGAAAGACTACCCTTGTTTTAGAAAGCCTTGTTCCCGCTTTACAAGCAGAAATCAATCATCAGCCGTTTCCAAAGCATATTAAGGCGTTACAGGCAGACGGAATAAAAAGGGTAAATGTAATCGACGCCACCCCCATCGGAACAAATATACGTTCCACGGTTGCAACATATAGCGGCGTTCTGGATGACCTGCGCCGTATTTTCGCAGCCACTTCCACCGCAAAAGAACTGGGGAAAAAGACCGGGGACTTTTCTTACAACACAGGCTCTTTACATTGCCCAGCCTGTGACGGCACAGGTCAGATTACAATGGATATTCAGTTTCTTCCCGATGTGGAAATCATCTGTCCGGACTGTGGTGGATTGCGTTATGCAAAAGAAGCAAAGAAAATCCGCTATATTCCGAAGAAGGCCACTGCCGATGATCAGGGAATTTCTCTGCCGGAATTGATGGCCTGTACGGTGGAGCAGGCACTTGATAAAATGTCCGATGTCAAAAAGGTTCGGGAGCGTTTACAGGTGCTTTGCGATTTAGGACTTGGCTACCTTACGCTTGGAGAGGCGACTCCCTCTTTATCCGGCGGAGAAGCGCAGCGGTTGAAAATTGCTTCTGAAATGGGAAAGCTGCAGGAGGATGCGGTTTTCATTTTTGATGAACCCACCATCGGGCTTCACCCATTGGATATACGGGTGCTAATCCGTGTATTCCAAAGCCTCGTTGATAATGGCGCAACGGTAATCGTTATCGAGCATGACCTTGATATGATTGCCAATGCAGATTATGTGATTGATATGGGGCCGGGTGGAGGGGAAGCCGGAGGACGGATTATTGCAACTGGTACCCCAACAGAGATTTCTCAAAATGTTAATAGCATTACAGGGCAATATCTCGTGGAACTGGCAGAAAGAAAAGAGTGACGGATATGACGCAGGAGGAAAGAAGAATCTTTTTGATACATGAGTTGTTAGGGGAAGAATCAAAATATATACAGGTTAAAATACCTGAAGAACCTGAAGAACAAAAAATCCTGTTGCGGGCATTGATGAATGTGAGGCGTCCCAAACCTGTCAATGCACAGTTTCTACAGATACAGGATGAATATTTGCAGATGGAAATCACTGAAAAAGGCATTACAGATTTGGATAGTTTAGAAGAAATCCAAGCAGGAATTTATTTGTGGCAAGGGGACATTACTACTCTGAGATGTGATGCCATTGTTAACGCTGCCAATAGCGGTATGACTGGATGTTATGTCCCAAACCACAAGTGCATTGATAATTGTATTCACAGTTTCAGCGGAATTCAGCTTCGTCTGGCCTGTGACAAGATAATAAAAAAGCAGGGGCATGATGAAGCGACCGGGGCGGCAAAAATCACAAGGGCATTTAATTTGCCATGTAAGTATGTTCTGCATACCGTTGGGCCGGTTATATCAGGAGTATTGACGAACAGGGATTGTGACTTGTTGGCCTCGTGTTATTCTTCCTGCCTGAAACTGGCGGCAGAACATGGATTGGACAGTATTGCATTTTGTTGCATATCTACCGGAGAATTTCATTTTCCGAATCAGAAAGCGGCAGAAATTGCAGTGCAAACGGTCAAGAATTTTATGCAAACAAAAACTTCTATTAAAAAAGTTATATTTAATGTTTACAAAGATATTGATGCACACATTTACTGGCGATTGCTTAATGGAAATTAATCATTGGCCGATGTTCTAAAAATAAATGGCAAAGAGCATTTGTTTCCGGAGGCGTAAGATGAAAAAGAAAGTGCTGATTATAGATGAAGATTTAGCAGTTTGCAAGGAAATTAAATATGCGCTTCAGAGTGATACGACAGATGCTTATTATGTGACGTCTGTACAGGAGGGCTTTGAACTGTTTACGAAACAACATTTTTGTCTGGTTATCATGGATATTATTTTGTCGGAAGCAGATGGCGTTGGATTGCTGCAGGCTATCCGACAAACAAAGCCTGTTCCTGTCTTAGTTTTATCTTCCAAGGCAGAAAAAACTAATAAAGTATCTGCGCTCAGGGCAGGGGTAAAACAAAAATAAAGGGCGGAGTTGGTCTGCTCAACCCTTTAAACTATTATCTAAGAGATATTGGAATATAAGTTGCAGAGCCGTATACGAGACCCTCATGTACGGTTCAACGAGAGGGAGATAACTCTTAGCAGTTATTTCTCTACTTTATTGTGCTGTCGGCAATGCCGTTTACTTTATAAAAGGAGTCCTTTGGCTTTTTCCCGCATAGCCCAAAATTCAGTTGGGATGTCCTTCTTTTGAAGTTTCTGATGGATAGAGCAGGTACTGGCTGACTTAGCCGTTTCATAATACCATTTTTTATAATCCAACATCTTTAATGTTTCTTCCATCTCACTGATCATTTTCATCATGATATCCCTCTGCTGTTCAATCAGTTCCAAATGCTGCTGAATCGTAGAATCACCTTCAATACACCAGTCAATGAAAGATTTAATCTCTTTAATCGGCATACCTGTTTGCTTTAGGCATTCAATGATAGAAAGCCATTCAAAGTCGGATTTCTTAAACATTCGTATGCCGCCCACGGAGCGTTCCACAAAGGGCAGCAAACCTTCTTTATCGTAATAACGCAGTGTTGATGGGGACACATTCAGTTTCTTCGCCATTTCGCCAACGGTATAAAGCATTCCGTTCCACCTCCGATTTTATAAAAAATCTATTTGGATAACAGAAAAGTACTGACTTAGAGTTAACTTCAAAGTTTATACTGAATGCAGGCGGCAGCAATACACTGCAGGCATAACTTACAATGCGATATGGGTATTTGCCCGAAATCAGAAGTGGCGGTAAAATAGAGATAGCCGGAACTGGCGGCTCGGAGCTATACGAAAATCAAGAAAAAGGCAACACAATACACATTTTTGTATGGCGTTAGAGCCAGAGTTTACAAGGGTTTCCGAGGGTGAGCTACATTTTACGGTTCTATCTATGTGGGAAAATACAAAAAAAGGTAAAATCCTTTTGCAACAGGAATCTTAAGACACTGCTCACAAAAAGACAGCACTTTTCATCTGCTGCACAACACCCGGAGAGTCGGACGACTTATTCAAACATAATTTTCCATCCAAGCTGCTGGAACATGCAGAGAAAACGGTAAATTTCGGCGGAGATCTGAGACCGGAGAAAATGAGTTTTCTGGACAGGAAACTAGCGGAGGCTGTAACCAGGCTGGAACCGAAGATGCTCGGAATACTGTATGAAAATATAGAGGGACTGGCGGCTGTGATTGCGGAAAACGGAGCTTAAAAAATACGGAAGGACAGACATTTAATTGTGTCTGTCCTTCCGTGTTAAACTGTTTAAAGAAGATATAAGTTCACCGGTTATGCATTTGCATGCCCATTTTAGTTGCCGCATTCAATACTGATCTCGTTAAATCGGTCGAGCAAATCCTCCACCTTCGTTGCCTTTTTATCTTCGCCCTTCTGATCGAGAATAGCATGGCCCTGATGCATCATCAGGAGGCGGTTGCCGTATTCAACGGCATAGCGGAGATTGTGGGTGACCATGATGGTGGTCAGCTTTTTTTCGCGGACAATCTTGCCGGTCAGTTCCATGATAATTTCGGCCGTTTTCGGATCCAGGGCAGCGGTGTGCTCATCCAGGATCAGAAATTCGATCGGTGTCATGGTGGACATCAGAAGCGCCATTGCCTGCCTCTGTCCGCCGGAGAGTACGCCGACCTTCACTTCCAGCTTATCTTCAAGGCCCAGGCCGAGGGAGCTCAGGGTTTCACGGTAATAATCGATTCTTTGTTTGTCGGTGCCGCGCTTTAAGTTGAATGGTTTGCCTTTTGTGTCCGCCAGGGCCATATTTTCCAGGATAGTCATATTGGGGCAGGTCCCCATGGCTGGATTCTGGTAAACGCGGCCGATGGTGCGCTGGCGTTTGAATTCAGGCATGCGGCTGATGTCTTTGCCGTTTATGATAATCCGTCCGCTGTCGACCGGAATGCTGCCGCAGATGATATTTAAAAGTGTCGTCTTGCCGGAACCGTTGCTCCCGACGACAGATACAAAGTCGTGTTCATCAATGGTCAGATTAAAATCTTCAAACAGGCACATCTCATTGACTGTCCCATGGTTATAATATTTATCAATGTGTTTTAATTCCAGCATTTATTTCACCTTCTTCTTTCCATTCTCACTGACTACGAGGATCACAAGGAAGAATATGGACGTGATGAGCTTTAAGTACAGTGTTTTAAGCCCGAGGGCCATAGCCATGGAAACGCAGCCTTTATATACGATGGTTCCCAGGATAACGGCTGTCGTAGCTTTAAGTTTCCCGAATCTGGCAAATACCTTGGTTCCGATGATAACGCTTGCAAGGCCCATAACAATGGTGCCGGTACCGACGGAAATTTCAAAGAATCCCTTCTGCTGGCAGTACACTGCGCCCGAGAGGGCGGCCAGGCCGTTTGCCAGCGCAAGGCCCAGGATTTTAACAGATCCCTTATCCTTGGCTAAAGAGGTGACCAAAGTTTCATTGTCGCCTACGGCCCGCAGAAGATAGCCGGAGCGTGTTTTCATATACATGTCGAGAAGCACCTTGACTACAACGACAATCAGGAGAAGGATGATTACAGTGCTGAATTCACCGAGCGGTGACGGGAGGCCGTAAACAAACTCATTGTCAAAAATCGTATCTTTACTGAAAATCGGCAGGTTTGCCTTGTCGCCTGTGATTCTTAAATTCAGGGAATACAGCGCCGTCATGACGATAATTCCTGAAAGAAGGTCACGCACCTTCAGTTTGACGTGGATCAGTCCTGTAACCATTCCGGCCAGGGCGCCTGCCGCAAATGCGATAAAGAGAGTGAGAAACGGCGGCAGTCCGGCAAGTATCAGAGTGGCGGTGACAGCCGCTCCCATAGGGAACGTACTGTCTACCGAAAGATCCGGAAAGTCGAGGATGGTGTAGGTGATATAAACGCCCAAAGCCATCAGTGCATAGATTAAACCTTCATTCAAAACGCCAAGTATGATAGACATGGCAAACCTCCAAATTTCTTCTTAATAGTTATTGTGTGATTTCGTCAAACATTTCCGCTGCATCTGCGGTCAGACTTTCCGGTAAAGTGATGCCCAGGTTTTCCGCAACTTTTGTGTTGCCGTAGAAAGAAGCGCCCTTAATGATTTCAAAATTCATTTCGCTGGCTTTTGCTTCACCCTTTAACACTTTGGCAGCCATCTGTCCTGTCTGTCTTCCAAGAGCAACATAGTCAAGTCCTTCGGATGCAAGGCAGCCTACCTTAACCTGTTCTACTTCACTTCCGAATACCGGAATGCCTTTTTTGTTAGCCGCATCCAGGACAACCTGAAGAGCGCTTACTACCGTATTATCCGTCAGATTGTTGATACAGTCAACCTTCTGAACCAGCTGATCAACTGCCAGCGGAACGTCTGCTGTGGAGGAAACGCCGCTTTCAACAATTTCAAATCCGTATTCCGGAGCGGCTGCTTTATATTCTTCAATCGTGGAGAGGGAGTTAACCTCGCTTGTGCTGTACATGATACCAATCTTTTTTGCATCCGGGAGAATCTCACGGATCATCTGAAGCTGTTCCGTTACAGGAAGCTTGTCGCTGGTTCCCGTTACTTCGCCGACCGGTGTGCCGTCTGCGTTAGCAAGCTCAGCCATAACCGGGTCGGTTACTGCCGTATAGATAACCGGAGTTCCCGTTTTTCTGGCCGCACTGTAGGCGCTCTGTGCGATTGGAGTTGCAATGCCGCAGATTAAATCAGCTTTTTTGGAAATAAAGTTGGTAATAATCTGGCTGGATGTTCCGCCGTCGGCATTGGCGTTCTCATAGAGGATGGTCAGGTTCTCACCTTCCACAAAACCTTCTTCCGCAAGTCCCTGGATGAAACCTTCACGGCAGTTGTCGAGTGAACCGTGAACGGCAAACTGGCCGATACCGATTGTATATTTTCCATCTGCAAGATCTCCGGCCTGCCCGGCCTCGGAAGCGGCTTCGGAAGTTTTGGCCTCCTCTGTGGATTCTGCTGCTGAAACGGTCTCTGTCTCAGGCGCCTTTGTCGTCTCTGCCGTATTTCCTGAAGAACAGCCGGATAACATGGATGCTGCCATAGCGCCGATTAATAATGATGCAAATACTTTCTTTTTCATAATTCTTTCCTCCATTTACTGTTTTTATGATTTTTGCAAATAAATTCCGTTTCTCTGAGGGAGCGGTTCCCGGTTCTGTCCGGTGCAGTTCGGTTCTGCCCGGAGAGCTTTTTAACAATATAAAAAATCCCAGACGCAGAAAACTGCATCTGGGACGAATTGATAAATCCGCGGTACCACCCAAATTGACTTTGACTTCAAGTCCACTCAATCATATACTAACATATATGCCGCCAGATAACGGTTGCGGTTTCCGTCAGCCCATACTGTTATTCAGGGCTGCCCTCAAAAGTCCATTCGGCTATCAACTTCATACCGTGCTTCCACCATGACACGGCTCTCTGTGATGTTGTAAGATAACTTACTCCTCTTTTTCAACGGTTTTTATTTTCATTTATCCTAATACTTTTCCGGGGATTTGTCAATAGCGTTTGCAGAAAAATTGTGATATAATTTTAAAAATATAAGAAAACAGACAGAGCGGACAAGGAAAGGGGCGGTAATAATGAAAAAATTGCTGGCAGTAATTGACATGCAGAATGATTTTGTAGACGGTTCTCTGGGGACGGAAGAGGCCCAGGCGATTGTATCGGGCGTCAAAGCCCTGATTGAGCAATACCGCGATGAGGGCCAGGAGGTTGTCTTTACATTGGACACTCATGACGGCGGCTACCTGGACACACTGGAGGGGAAAAACCTGCCGGTTGCGCATTGCATCAAGGGAACAAAAGGCCGGGAACTATGCAGCCAGCTGAATGAATATGAAGGAAAACGATTTGAAAAGCCGACGTTCGGCTGCATCGGGCTGGCCGAATATGTGAAAGAGGGGAACTACGAGTCGGTTGAACTGGTGGGACTCTGTACGGATATCTGCGTTATTTCCAATGCGCTTCTAATCAAAGCGGCCGTTCCCAATACACCGGTGAGCGTCAGGGCCGGCTGCTGCGCGGGTGTGACGCCGGAGAGCCATGAAAATGCGCTGAAGGCCATGAGCATGTGCCAGGTGGGGATTAGTTGAGATGCGAGGACGCTTCTGTAAGATGGCGGACGGGGGAGTGGGAGGGTGTGTATGAGTCTTCAGTCCCGGTTTGTAAGTTGTGGTGAGGGGGAATCCAGGAGAAAAAATTCCTACGGGGACTCGCTCCCGCTTGTGGAATGCGCAGCGGCTGCTAGATTCGAAAATACCTCATCAAGCACCGGCGGATTCCAAGGTCTCCCTTCGGAAAGTTTTCTCCTTCCTTCCCCGGGCAGGTTGTCGACGGGACTGAAGACTCAGCGAGGGTATTGCCCCGTCCGCCGGCTTCAGGGGCTGATTGTCTCTTTCGTCAAGTGTGAAGGTGGTATTGTCGCGGCCGCGATATAGTCGTAACTATTTTACATTCTGGCGACATCCCAGGCTGCATAAAAAGAGTATCAGAATAAACACTCTAAGATTATAAAATTATAAGTGTACATAGTCTCATAGTGAACAGGATGCAGTTTTCCAGCATCCGGGGAAACGTAGTGGTAGCGACAAGCGCCTCCCCCATTGAAGAAGTAGGACAGATCAGGCGCCGCAGGCCAGGGGCCGGGCAGCCGTCTTGGCTGAGTCTTTCGTCCCGGCCATAACCTTCCTGTGGGGAAGGAGGGAGAAAAAGATTCCGGAGGGAACCTGGGAGTTCATCGGCACTTACCGAGGTATTTTCGAGGTTAGTGACCGTTATGTACTCCAACGAGCGCAAGCGTTTCCCGCAGGAACTTTTTCTGCCCGGATTCCCCGCCCACGATAACCTTTCACCGGGACGAAAGACTCATCGATCCCCCTCACCACCCCGGCCCCTGGCCTAACGGCGGCGTCCTCATTTCTCAACCAAATCCCCATTTTATGACATAATTCCAATAGACTTTTTAAACATCCCATGATACAATCTATCTAATTGTATAAAGGCAAAACTGCTGTAAAGCAGTGACGCAAAACTACAGGGCCTTACGGAGGCAGCCAGTTGCAAGAATAGGACTGCTTTCAGCCGGGAAATTGTGGCTGTATCTGGAGCTCTGCCTTATTGGCGGGGCTTTTTATCATGTGAAAGTGTATATGTGATATAAAGATATCCGGGGAAATATACAGGTCATTGTTGTAACAAAGGAGCCCGTTATCAGGGGCTGTGAGGGAGAACTATGAAATCAGCTAAAGCGGGAAAAGGCTTTTTGATGGGGATTGCCGTCATATGGATGCTTCTATGCATGACCATACCGTCCGAGGCAAAAGAGAGACGTGTCGTACGGGTGGGTTATCCGATCCAGTATGGTTTTACAATGAAAGATGAGAAGGGGCAATATTCGGGTTATACGTATGATTATCTTCAGGAACTGGCACAGTATACTCAGTGGAAATATGAATTTATAGAGATTGAGGGTTCTTTGAATGAGTCCCTTCCCGTTATGCTGGACATGCTCCAAAAGGGAGAGATTGATCTGATGGGAGGCATGAATTATAATGAGGCTCTTGGGGAGATATTTGACTATCCGGGGAGTGCATATGGGGAGACGGGAATTGTCCTTGCGGTGCCGGACAGTAATTTGGATATGACACCCGAAAGCTTTACGGAGAGGGAAATCCTAAGAGTGGCCGTGGTCGGCAGTGGCGGAAAGCAGCAGGACGCCATGGAGCGGTACCTGAATTCGATCTGCCAGAATTATGAAATAATAAGCTGTATTGATGGCCACGAGGCGGTAAAGATGGTGCAGGAAAAGAAAGCGGATGTCATCCTGGAACCTGAGGTTGGAACGCTCGAAGGGTACAGAGCGGTAGCCAGGTTTTCATCCACTCCTTTTTATATGGCGGTGACAAAAGGAAATACAGAACTTTTAAAAGAACTGAATGCCGGAATGCTGGAGCTTGAAGAGACCGATCCGACTCTGATACCCAGACTCCACCGGAAATATTTTAATGCAAAATCAGAATATCTGCTCTATGAAACCAGGGAGAAAGCTTATCTGGAGCAGGCAGGCACGTTAAAAGTTGTGGTTCTGGATGGGAAGGTTCCGATACAGAGCGTCAATCCCAAGACGGGTGAAGCGCAGGGAATCGCGGTTGATTTCCTGAATTATATCTCGAAAGAGACAGGACTCCGGTTTGAGTACATCGGAATAAAAGATACGGATGAGTACCGCAGGATGGTCCTGGATAAAGAGGTGGACTTGATTTTGGCTGTTCCCGGCAGTACACTTGTTACCGAGGAATTCGGAATTACCCAGACTCTGCCGTACATGAATGTTTCACAAATCCTGATTGTGCATAAGGGAGTGGATCCGGGAGAGCTGAAAGGAAAAACAGCGGCAGTCTATGATGCGTTTGGTTCTGTGGAGCCGGAGGCGGGCCAAGTCAAACTCTATTATTCGCCGGAGGAGGCGATGGAGGCGGTCAATGAGGGGGAGGCGGATTACTGCCATATTAACAACTACTCATTTCAGTACTGCATCAATAAGACCGCGTACAAAAATATTACGGCGATTGTCATGACAGAAAGCGGCAGCCAGCCAATCTGTCTCGGTGTCGTTAGGGATTCGGACCGGGTACTCCATAATATACTGAATAAGGTGATCTCATATATGCCTGATTCCGAAAAGGAAAGGATATTTTATGAAAGTTCCATCAACCGGGAGCAGCTCTCTTTTATCGATTATGTCAGGGGAAATCCCGGTGCGTTTACGGCCATCGCGCTTGTCCTTGTGGCGGCCATCGGATTGGGACTGCTGCGTAATATCCGCAACCGGTATGAAATGGATCGGAAAATGGCGCTGGAATACAGGCGTTACCGGCAGCTTTCGGAAGTTGTTGGGGAGAGTGTCTATGAATACGATTTCCGGGACGACGTGCTGAGATTCTCCGGTGACGGAGTGCGTAAGCTTGGCGTAGACGAGGTGATTGGCGATTTCAGCAAGTATGGGGTAGAGCTTCTTGAAAAACGGGGTATTTCAGGCGAAAATACACTGTATCACTGGATTATGCAGGAAGAAGAGGGGACGAGGGACGTTCAGATTATATCGGCCAGGGAGCCGGAGCGGTGGTACCGTGTCACCTCCAAAGTGGTAAAGGACGATTCGGGGCGGGCCGTGTACTCAATCGGCCGGGTCTGGGATATTCAGAAGGAAAAAATCGAAAAAGAACGCCTTTTGAAGAAAGCGCAGAATGACGGAATGACAGGTATTTACAATTCATCCACGGTACGTGAAGTGATTTCCGAAGCGCTGCTCAAAGAGAAGACAGGCGGGGCGCTGCTGATTATGGATATAGATCATTTTAAAGAGATCAACGACCATTATGGCCATTCCGTCGGAGACGACGTGCTGACCCAGGTGGGCACATGCATGAAGTCTATATTTGTAAAAGATATTTACGGCCGTCTGGGCGGTGATGAATTTATCGCCTATATGCCGGGCGTAAGGACGGAAGAGGAATTGCAGGAAAAAGCGGAAACGATCAGAAATGAATTCAGGAAGATTGTAATCGTGCCGGAATCATCCGGAATTACGGCCAGCATTGGTGTGGTGGTAAGAAAGGATGAAACTGATTTTGAGGTATTATACCAGAAAGCAGATATTCTCCTCTATGAAGTGAAAAAAGAAGGCCGTGACGGCTGCAAAATAGGATAAGATGGTTCTTGCGTCTGTGCCATGGCAAAAGAGTTCTGTTCCCAAAACGGGCGCAGAACTCTTTCTTTTACAGATTATTTTGTAATTAAAGTATCATTGTAAACGTACCTGCAGTTATCAGAATCAGGCCGATTACGGTTTTTGCGGATATCTGCTCATGGAGAAAAAGAAAGGCGAGCAGGACCGTGATTACCGTACTGAATTTGTCGATCGGGACAACCTTCGAGGCCTCTCCAAGCTGAAGGGCTTTGTAATAACACATCCAGGAGGCGCCGGTAGCCAGGCCGGACAGAATCAGGAAAATCCAGCTCTTCCGGCTGATGGAGGCTATTCCGCCCTGTGTATTTGTGATGAAAACCATACCCCATGCCATAAAGACAACAACCACGGTGCGGATGGCGGTGGCCAGATTGGAGCTGATGCCTTCTATACCGACCTTAGCTAATATGGAGGTCAGGGCGGCAAAGACGGAAGATAGGAGAGCAAAGATAAACCACATTCAAAAACCTCCTTCAGGTGACTGGACTGATTAACCGAGAGCAGGAATTGTTATTTCCTGAACAGGCGGTGCAGGTCGGAGTAAAACCCCGGATAGGATATATTTACGCAGTCGGCATCCAGAATCTCTGTTTCCCCCTCGGCAGCCAGCGCCGTTACGGCAAAGGTCATCGCTATGCGGTGATCTTTTTTACTGTCGATGACAGCCCCATGGAGAGGACGGCCGCCGCGGATGATCATGCCGTCATCGGTTTCTTCCACATCAGCTCCCATGGCTCTTAGGTTCTCCGTCATGACGGCAATCCGGTTGGACTCTTTTACCTTCAACTCCGCCGCATCGCGGATCAGAGTGGTTCCTTCTGCAAAACACGCCATGGCTGCGATCATCGGAAGCTCATCAATCAGGGTTGGGATAATGCTCCCTTCAATGACGGTGCCTTTCAGCGCAGAGGACCGGATGAGCAGATCTGCGGTGGGTTCACCCGATTCGTTTGTTTCGTTCAGAAGCGTGACGTTTCCGTTCATCATCCTGCATACATGAAGCATGCCGTCACGGGTCGGATTAACGCCGACATTACGGATCAGAATCTCAGAGTCCGGGATAATCAGAGCGGCGGCAATGAAAAAGGCGGCCGACGAGATATCGCCTGGAACGGTAAGCTTTAGTCCTTCCAGGGGATTGCCGGGCCTTAATATGGCCGTCGTACCCTCCGTATGGACATCGGCCCCATAAGCGGAGAGAAGAAGCTCCGTATGGTTCCTTGAGACATACGGCTCCGTGACGCGCGTCTCCCCGTCCGCATACAGTCCGGCCAGCAAGACGGCGGATTTTACCTGGGCGGAGGCGACGGGAGATAAATAGTGGGTTCCGTGAAGCCGGCTCCCCGTAATTTCAAGAGGCGCACAGCCGTTATTATATTTGCTTTCAATATGGGCGCCCATCATGGAAAGCGGTTCCATAATGCGTTTCATGGGACGTTTGCAGATGGACTCGTCTCCGGTCAGCGTTACATTGAAATCCTGGGCGGCCAGAATTCCGGAGATCAGCCGGGTGGTGGTGCCGCTGTTCCCGCAGTCCAGAACCCCGGCCGGGGCGGTGAGGCCTTTCGGGCCTTTTCCATGTATCAGGACGGTATCGCCGTTGTTCTCAATGGTAATTCCCATTTTAGTAAAACAGGATATTGTGGACAGGCAGTCCGCTCCCTGAAGAAAACCGCGGACTTCCGTCAGCCCGTCGGCAAGTGAGCCGAACATAATGCTTCTGTGGGAAATGGATTTGTCACCCGGTACGGTCAGTTCCCCCGCTAAACGGCGGACTTTGGAGAATATCATAATGTTAAACCTCGTTTCGTATTCATTTCTTCCTATATGACTGGCGGCAGCCGTCCATCGCCAAAACACGTAATAAGTCCGGCGAAGACAGCGCTTTGCCGTCAGCCGGGATAAAGCGTATAATTATAACTTTTCAGCCGGTTCCATGCGTCGGTCATGGAGGCCTCCTCATAGAAGGAAATGCGCAGCGCGCCTTCTCCGTGTTCCCGGTTATGGTTGATTCCGATATTCATAATATTAATCCCCTGGCCTGCTAAGATGGCGGAGATGATGGAGATGGCGCCCGGCTCATCCACTACATCCACGGAGAAAGAATAGTCCGGTGTAATGGAGCCTTTTGAATTATCGGCAAATGAGTTCCTGTAGTCTCTGGAGGACTCAAAAAGCTGATAAATGGCACCCGATTTTTTAGATTCCACCTCACCGAGAATCTGGTTGAGCGATTCGATATAGCGCCTCAGGATGACCGAAATATTGGCATCGTTGGTCATGCAGATCTGCTCCCACATGACCGGGGAGGAGGAGGCAATACGCGTGATGTCCTTAAAACCGCCGGCGGCCAGAAGCTTCATCGTCTGGTTTTCAGTATCACAGTCATGAACCAGGTTGACAAGGCTGGAGGCGATCAGATGGGGCAGGTGGCTGATGGCGGCCACAATAAAGTCGTGCTCCCTGAAATCCAGCACCAGGGGAATGGCGCCGATTGCCGCGGCAACCTCAGTCATCCGTTCCACGAAGGAAGGCGGAGTTTTTCCGGCAGGCGTAATAATATAGTAGGCATTTTCCAGAAGGTGATCAGTGGCGCTTTCATAACCGGTCTTTTCGGAACCGGCCATCGGATGGCCGCCGACAAAACACTCCTCCATGCCGAGAGCGGTGACTGTTTCGTGAATATTGGTCTTGGTGCTTCCGACGTCAGTGACAATGGCTCCCTCTTTTATGAAGGGACGGATCCGGTTCAGGTAATCGGCATTATATTCAACAGGGGTACACAGAAAAATGATATCGCATTCCATGAGGTGTTCATCCACACCGTCCAGAATCACGTCCACAATTCCATCCCGTTTCGCCTGCTCCAGTTTTTCCCTGGTGCGCATGTATGCCATAATCTTCGTATCTGGCGCTCCGCGCTTCAGCCCCTTGGCGATAGAACCGCCGATCAGGCCGAGTCCGATAAACGCAACTGTCAAATCTGTCATAGAAAATCCTCCGCATATGTATTTATCGTTTAGAATGTCCTGTCTGAAAGCTCTGCATACGGCCTGAGACGTTTCATCAGGTCGTCAAATTCTTCAAAGGTGAGAGACTGCGGGCCATCGGAAAGCGCCTTTTCAGGGCAGGGATGGGCTTCAATCATCAGTCCGTCCGCTCCGGCGGCAATTGCTGCCTTGGAGAGCGGCTCCACATAGGCTCTGACGCCTGTCGCATGGCTCGGGTCCACAATAATCGGAAGGTGTGTCCTCTGCCTCAGGACCGGCACCGCGCTTAAGTCCAGTGTATTTCTCGTGGATGTCTCGTAGGTACGGATTCCACGCTCGCAGAGAACCACATTTTCGTTGCCCTCAGACATAATGTATTCGGCTGCATTCAGCCACTCATCTATTGTAGCAGATAAACCGCGTTTCAGTAAGATAGGAAGAGAAGTTTTTCCCGCTTCTTTAAGCAGTTCGAAGTTCTGCATATTTCTGGCGCCAATCTGGAGCATATCCACATACTGCACGGCCGATTCAATCGCGTGGCTGCTGGTGACTTCACAGATAACGGAAAGTCCGGTGGCCTCCCTGGCTTCCTTCATATATTTAAGGCCCTCCGTCTCAAGTCCCTGGAACGAGTAGGGGGAGGTTCTTGGTTTGTAGGCGCCTCCGCGGAGGAAGGTGGCGCCGGCCTTTTTCACGGCAAAGGCCGTTTCCATCAGCTGGCTGCTGCTCTCAATCGCGCATGGGCCGGCCATGACGGTGAGTGTTTTCGGTCCAATCTCCGTGTTCTGCACTTTTATGACGGAGGGATCCGGATGGAATTTCTTATTGGCCAGTTTATAAGATTCGGTGACGTTCACCACCTTATCTACGCCGTCCGATATTTCAATGTTGGAGCCTGTGAGCCTCGTCTTATCGCCTACAACTCCGATGATGGTTACCTGATCACCCTTGGAAAGATGAGCCGTCAGTCCCTTTGACTCAATCATTCCGGTTACTTTTCTGACTGCTTCCTCCGAAGCGTGCGGCTTCATTATAATAATCATTTTTTGTCTCGCTTTCTTAATTTGGGTTGTGATGGATCCTTTTATTTATGCGGGTTTTCTGCGTTATTGCCTATTGTATTGCATAAAAGAGAAGTTGTCAACGATTTATTGCGTTAAACTTCGACAGTTTAACGTGGACGGTGAAAATCAGACGCCAAAATATGATAAAACCTGAAGATTTTCAATTCTCTTGTGTCAAATTGGCATAAAATTTGTATAAAATGTGAATTTTGCTTGAAATTTTCTCTCTTTTCTTGTACAATATCAACATGGACTAAAATTTATCTACGGGAGGAATTTTTATATGAACGTGTATGGGACAAAACAAATCCGTAATGTTGTTTTATTAGGTCATGGCGGCGCCGGAAAGACAACAGTAGCAGAAGCCCTGGCTCTTGTTACAGGTGTTACAAAGAGAATGGGTAAGGTTCCGGAAGGCTCCACTATCAGTGATTATGATAAAGAAGAAATCAAAAGACAGTTCTCTATTTCCACAACCATGATTCCGTTAGAGTATGAAGGAGAAGATGGTCCGATTAAAATTAACCTCTTAGACACTCCCGGTTATTTTGATTTTGTTGGAGAGGTTGAGGAAGCAATCAGCGTTGCGGACGCGGCGATTATCGTTGTGAACTGCAAGGCAGGTATTGAAGTAGGAACGGAGAAGGCATGGGAGCTCTGTGAGGAGTACAATCTGCCGAGAATTATATTTGTAACGAACATGGATGATGATCAGGCCAGCTTCCGTGAACTGATCCTGAAACTTGAGAAGCGCTTCGGAAGAAAGATTGCCCCGTTCCAGGTGCCGATCCGTGAGAACGAGAAGTTTGTAGGTTTTGTCAATGTTGTAAAGATGAAGGGCAGAAGATTTACCAATTTAAGTGATTACGAAGAATGCGAGATTCCTGAGTATACGCAGAAGAACCTGGGAATTGTCAGAGACGCCCTGATCGAGGCCGTAGCCGAGACCAGCGAGGAGTATATGGAACGTTATTTCTCCGGCGAAGAATTCACCCAGGAAGAGATTTCCTCAGCGCTCAGAGAACATGTTATAGAAGGAAATATCGTACCGGTTCAGATGGGTTCCGGCATCAACGCACAGGGATTCAGCCATCTGCTTCAGGCTATCGACAAGTATTTCCCGTCACCCGATAAATTTGAGTGCGTCGGCGTGGATGTATCCACCGGCGAGCGCTTTACAGCTAAATATAACGACGATGTATCCCTGTCGGCCAGGGTATTCAAGACTATTGCCGACCCGTTTATCGGCAAATATTCACTGATGAAGATTTGTACCGGTTCCCTGAAGCCCGACAGCGTGATTTACAACGTGAACAAGGACGCGGAGGAGAAGGTTCAGAAGATTTACCTGTTAAGAGGCAAGGATGTCATCGAAGTGCCTGAGTTAAAGGCAGGAGATATCGGCGCTGTGGCGAAACTGAGCGTGACACAGACGGGCGATACGATTGCAGTCCGCACCGCACCGATCGTTTACCACAAACCGAAAATTTCCACACCGTATACATATATGGCTTACTCAGCCAAGACAAAGGGTGACGAGGATAAGATTTCCTCAGCTCTCGCAAGGCTGATGGAGGAAGATTTAACGCTGAAAGCAGTCAACGACGCCGAGAACCGCCAGAGCTTACTCTACGGTATCGGGGATCAGCAGCTGGAAATCGTTGTAAGCAAACTGCTTGCAAGATATAAAGTTGATATCGTCCTCACCAAACCGAGATTTGCATTCCGTGAGACACTGAGAAAGAAAGTGGAGGCTCAGGGCAAGTATAAGAAACAGTCCGGCGGACACGGCCAGTACGGTGATGTTAAGATGGAATTTGAACCGTCCGGCGATTTAGAGAAACCGTACGTATTTGAAGAGAAAGTATTCGGCGGCGCCGTTCCGAGAAACTACTTCCCTGCAGTAGAGAAAGGCGTACAGGAATGCGTCGTGAAGGGACCGCTTGCCGGTTATCCGGTAGTAGGCCTTAAGGCTACCCTGACGGACGGTTCTTACCACCCGGTCGACTCTTCGGAGATGGCATTCAAGATGGCCGCCACACTGGCGTTCAAGAAGGCATTTATGGAAGCCAACCCGGTTCTTCTCGAGCCGATCGCATCCCTGAAGGTCATTGTACCGGATAAATTCACCGGTGACGTTATGGGCGATTTAAACCGCAGAAGAGGCCGTGTTCTTGGAATGAACTCCGATCACCACGGCAAACAGATTATCGAAGCGGATATCCCGATGTCTGAACTGTTCGGATATAATACGGATCTCCGTTCCATGACAGGCGGTATCGGCACCTACTCCTACGAGTTCAGCCGCTATGAGCAGGCTCCTGGCGATGTACAGAAGAAGGAAGTGGAGGCAAGAGCCGCAGAGGCAGCTGAGAGAGATTAAGGGCTGCGGGAGGGACTGTATGTCCCGCCAATCATTTGAATCAACCGTTTTTTAAACAGTAAATATGGGGATATGAGTATGGTCGGTAAAATGCATGTCCCATCGGTTTTACCGCCAAAAGGAACTGCCGTAGAGGAAAATCTCTGCGGCAGTTTTTTACAGCGAACGGGCCGAATCTGAACCGAAAATTGTGCAACTTCCAGTTATTACCATTCAAAGCGGCCAGTATGGTGATTTTTACTGCTTATTTCGTCTTTTAATTCTGTGTTTTATGCGCAATATGCCGAAAATAAAAATAAAGCTTACATTAATGTGTGAAAAATGGTATGATTATTATAGAGTGGCAAGAATATGCCCAAATTGACGAAGCAGGAATGTACGGTTTTATTTTATGTTGTTGTCAACGATGAAAGGTTCGCAGAGCGTGCTTTTCATCGTTTTGCATTGACAGCAGAGACTAGGAAGAGCGTGTTTTGCGGCGTCGGCAGCAGTTGACAGTGTGGTGTGAGTTCAGGAGGGATAGAATGAATAAAGGCGATTATATGGTTCATTGGAGCGGCAAGGTCTGTGTGTTGGAGGATGTGGCTGAGATGAATTTGACAGGGACGAAGAGAGAGTATTACATCCTTACCCCTGTGAGAGATCAGGCGGAAAAGATTTATGTCCCTATTGAAAAGACGGAAGGAGTTCTCAGACCGGTGCTTTCGAGGAAAGAGGCCCTGGATCTGGCTGGCCGTATCAAGGATATTGAGCCGCTGTTGATTAAAGACGAGAGGCAGCGGGCACAGGAATACAAGGATGCCTATTATTCACAGGATTATCTGAACCTGGTCAGAATTGCCAAAGAGCTGTATCAGAGAAAAGAACGCAGAGGCCGGGAAGGAAAGAAACTGCCGTCCAAGGATGCCCAGATGATGACTCTGGTGGAGAAGACCTTTGAGGAGGAGATGGCGGTAGCCCTGGGCGTCGAGTCGGGTGAAGTGAAGGAACTGCTGGAGACGGGAAGAATGAACCGGCTGTAGACAGAGAAAGTTGAAATTCTGGCTGATTTTGACATCATGATAGCAGTCCGGAAGGGGACGAAAGAACAGGAAAAGGGTTCTTTTGTCTCTCTCCGGGCTGCTTTTTTGTTTTGCAGGATGCAGATTCGACAGGCCTGCCCCCTCCTTAGAACAAAAAGAAAATACATGGAATTGTAAGAAAATTGCAAAGATTGGTAAATGTTTCTATTGTATAATAAGTCATAACCGTCCGAGAAGAGGCATTTTACGGGCCGGCAGCTGGAAAGCGAAAGAAACACTATCATTAATAGATTAGAATAAAAGTTATCAGGTGGGTAAGTGAGTGAAGGAAAAAGAAGAGATTCAAAAGAAAACGGACAGGATTATAGCGGCAGTATGTATTTTAATGGTAACGGTATGCCTGATTTTTGGTGTATGTTTTAAATATAGATTCAGACTGGCTGAGCCGGTTTTTGTGGAGCAGAACACGGCGGTGACCGCTTTTTATGAAGAAGATGAAGAAGCACCGGGATGGTACGCCGATATTACGCTCTGCTATATTACGGGAAGAGGCGATAACAGGCGGCTTCAGTCGGTGGAATTCCCTGAACTGGGACAACAAGAAGTAATGAGAGAATTCAGCGAGACTCCGAAGGTGCAGAACCAATATGTTGTACATACAGTGAGTGGCCGGATTCCTGTCTCCGTGCAGGAGGATTTTGACGGATATAGGGTGCTTACAAGGGGAAAAGTGGTTTACACAGACGGAAGCGAGGCTGAAATCGGCCTGGGAAACATGGTTCTGGCCCCCGGACCGATGGATACCGAGATGGGAGAAGTGGTCTCCTCCTCTTCCAGTTCCGACGGGAAGGATGAGATGGTGGTGCGGATGAAGGGAGATGCAACGCTGAATATAAAGCAGGTGCTGTCTCCGGACGAATCATTCGGCACATTCAGTATCACGGTTAACGGAAGAAAACTGGCGGTGGAGCCGGATCAGGAAAGGGAAGGATTTATTAAACTGAAAGAAGGAGATACGCTGACGCTTCAGAGCCAATGGAACGGGGAGAACGCATATAACACTCCGTCCGGCCTTCTTTCATCCGTCGTGATCCTGGAACTGGAGGGACGGGTGAAACAGACACTTCTTTACGTTCACGCCGTTCTGCAGCCGGCCGGTGGGAATTTTATTAATATATGGAAATATCTCAATCAGAGAGGAGTGTTTTAAATGGCATCCAGGAGTAAAAAAATATTCTGGGGAATTATCTTAGCCTCACTCCATATCAACATGTTCGGTATGGTGCTTCTTCCGGCCTGTTTCGGTTTTGCGATCCTATATTTTGGGATCCTGGATTTGGAGAAAGGAGACGCCGTTTTTCCGCTGTCCGAAAAGCAGATGAAGATCTACCATGTGCTCGCTGCGGCTTTAGTTTTCGTGTCTGGAATCATTGGTTTTATGTCGATTTTCAGTATCCTGCCCGATTCGGAGGCCTGGTATCTGATTCCCTGTATTCTTGAATATATTGTGTGTTTTGTGCTGATGGAAGTTTACGTGGAAAACAGGCCGTCACTTCTGGGCCTGAAAAGAGGCTATACGCTGGTGATGGGGGCCGCCCTCACCGGATACTGGCTGAGTCTTTTTGTGAGTTCGAACGGCTGGCAGGTTTTCTGCGCAGTCATTATTCTGGTATGCCGCGTCATGGTTTTAACCGCCGCATACAGTGACAAAAAAAACGATGTTTTAGACATTTTTGAAGAAAAAGTTCTTTGATAAAACCGCCTGATATGAGATAATAGACTCATATGGAGGTTACATCTGATGAGGATTATTGATTTTAAAGAAAGTAAATGTATGCACTGTTATAAGTGCGTCCGTTACTGTGATGTGAAAGCAGTCATGATTAAAGATGGAAGGGCAGAGGTCATAGAGGATAAGTGCGTTCTCTGCGGCCACTGCCTTCATGTCTGTCCGCAGTCTGCTAAGACGATGGCCAGCGATCTCGATACAGTTAAGTATTATATCAGGCAGGGGCACCGGGTGGTGGTTTCCCTGGCTCCCGCCTATATGGGCTTTTTTCAGGATGCGGCGTTGGGCCAAATTCATGAGGCATTCAGGAAACTGGGTTTTTTTGATGTGAGGGAGACTGCGGAAGGAGCGGCCGCCGTAACGGCGGAGTACACCAGCCTTCTTGAGGAGGGGCAGATGGACAACATTATCACGACGTGCTGTCCTAGTGTCAATGATCTGATTGAAATATATTACCCGAAGCTGGTGCCCTATATGGCTCCCGTCGTATCTCCGATGGTGGCACACGGACGTATGCTTAAGAAGGAGTACGGCGTGGATACGAAGGTGGTATTTGTCGGTCCCTGCATTGCAAAGAAGAAAGAATCCACGGATCCGAGAAATGCCGCGAGTATCGATGCCGTTTTAAATTTCAATGATGTTAAAAAATGGCTGCAGGACGAACAGATATCGCCGGCCAACTGCGAGGATATTCCATTCGCACACCTGGAGCCGAAGGTAAACCAGCTCTATCCGGTAACGGGCGGAGTAATCAGTTCTGTCCTGTCCACGGGAAACCAGACGGACAGCTACAGAAAGCTTCACATTCACGGAACGAAAAACTGTATCGAATTCTGCGACAGCATGATGGCCGGAGAGATCCGCGGCAGTTTTATCGAGATGAACATGTGCACGGGCGGCTGCATCAACGGATCGGCACCTCTTTACAGAGAGGTTTCCCGGTTCAGGGTGAAGATTGATATGGAGGAGCGGATTTCCAGGGAACCTGCCGACGGAGGGATGCTGCGCGGCATGAGTGAAGGCGTGGGCCTTAAAAAGCAGTACCGCGACCGCTCCACAAACGACCTGATGCCGACGGAGGAACAGATCCGGGAAATCCTTGCAAAGACAGGCAAGAAGACGCCGGAGGATGAGCTGAACTGCGGAGCCTGCGGTTATTCTACCTGCCGGGAGAAGGCAATCGCCGTTTTCCAGAAGAAGGCGGAGCTTAACATGTGTATCCCTTACATGCATGACAGGGCTGAATCCCTGGCAAACCTTGTGATGGACACATCCCCCAACCTTGTCATGATCGTGGATGGGGATATGAAGATAATGGAATACTCCGCGGTGGGGGAACGGTATTTTGGCAAGACCAGAGCCGAGGCAATCCAGATGTATTTGTTTGAGTTTATTGATCCCACGGATTTCCAGTGGGTATATTCGACCCATCAGAGTATCCGGGGCAAGAAGGTGGATTATCCCGAGTATAACCTGTCGGCCCTGATCAATATCGTATATGTGGAGAAAAAGGATGTGGTTCTTGCAACTATCATCGATATCACGGAGCAGGAATACCAGGCTAAAAAATATTATGAGAAGAAACTGAACACGGTGGAGCTGGCTCACGAGGTAATCAGGAAACAGATGACGGTTGCCCAGGAGATTGCCGGACTGTTGGGAGAGACGGCGGCGGAGACGAAAATCACGCTGCTGGATCTGTGCGATTCCCTGTTGGAGGACGGGGAGGAAGAACAGGCATCCGGCAGAAAAAAGAAGAGACGGGGCGCGGCCTCTGTATCCGAGACGGAAGGCAGGGGATAAAAAATGGGAATTAAGGTCGATATTGCGTACAAAAGCCTGAATAAGAACGAGGAGGAACTCTGCGGCGATAAGGTGGAGATTCTCCACACGGAAGATTCCCACATCCTGATCCTGGCCGACGGCATGGGAAGCGGCGTGAAGGCCAACATTCTGGCGACGATGACCTCTAAAATTCTGGGAACCATGTTCCTGAGAGGGATTTTACTGGAGGAATGCGTGGAGACCATCGCGGAGACACTGCCGGTCTGTAAAGTCAGGCAGATGGCGTATGCGACGTTCAGCATCCTGCAGGTTTATGACGACGGCTCCGCCTACCTGGTGGAATTCGACAATCCGGGCTGTATTTTTATCCGCAACGGAAAAATCATGAAGATACCGGAGAATTACCGGATGATTGAGAACAGGCGGATCAATGAGTATCATTTTAACGTGCAGATGGGGGACGCCTTTGTCCTGATCAGCGACGGCGCCATCAATGCGGGCGTTGGGGAACTGCTGAACTTCGGTTGGAACTGGGACAGCGTGGCGGAGTATGCCCTCAGGGAATACGGAAAAACAATCTCCGCGATGCATCTGGCGGCGGCGGTCAGCCAGGCCTGCAATGACCTTTACCAGTACCGGCCGGGCGATGATACGACGGTGGCCGTGCTGAGAATTGGTGAGAAGAAGCTGATTCACCTGATGACGGGGCCGGCGGCCAACCAGGAAGATGATGAAGCGATGGTAGAAGACTTCATGGCCGACGGCAGCGCAATCAAAGTAGTATGCGGCGGAACCAGCGCCAATATTGTGGCCCGCGTGCTGGAGAAGAGGATTGATGTATCGGTTGGGGAAATCGATCCGAATATCCCTCCGACAGCCTATATAGAGGGAATCGACCTTGTGACCGAAGGCGTGGTGACCCTGAACCGCGTTCTCAAATTTCTGGAGCAGTATACAAGGGATGATGAGATAGACGAAGAATTTTTTATGGAACTGGATAAACCCAACGGAGCCTCGATGCTGGCAAAACTGTTGATTGAGAGCTGTACGGATCTGCACCTTTTTGTAGGAAAAGCCGTGAATGGAGCCTACCAGAATACGGAACTGCCGTTCCAGCTGGGAGTGCGGCAGAAGCTGGTGGATCAGATTCAGGATGTGATGAGGCGACTGGGGAAGACGGTGGCAGTAAAATATTACTAGAGCGTGTTTGAAAATTGCTTTACCGCCAGCGGATTACCGGCGCGGCCGGCAGCGGGGCAAGGCAGTAAAAATTCCGGCAGTCCGCTGGCATATGGGGCAATATCATACTGCTGGAAATAGATCATGACTCCATCCGGTGACAGATAAAAGCTGTCAGGATTGAATGTGTTTAACAGCAGTTTCGGATAATCGTCGAAAAAAGAGGCAGGGTTGTCTTTAAGCAGTCCTGCGATCTGATATTGAATCCTGAGCCGGATTTTTTGCCTGTAAAGGGGTTCATGGGGATAAATATCCTGAAGTGAGATACGCTTGCCGGTTGAGAGATTCCAGGTATCGGATGTCCGGACGGTTGAACCGTGGGCGCCTCCCATGAATGTGTACTGATCCACATAGAGACTGGTGATGCAGCGGGAATTGAAGGTTACTTTGTAAACCATATCGTATTCATAGCTGTGAAATGGAGGAACATTTTTTTGAATATACCGGGCCGATTCGACGGCCTGAGGATAGAGCACTGTTTTACAGTGATTTTCCTTCTCTTTTGCAAGTGAGCTGTAAAACTGATTGATGGAACGAACGGCATCCTGATTGCAGGTTGATGTAAAAACAGGGTATTTTATATTGTATACCAGGACTGGTATGTCGTTGAAGTAAAGAGTGTTATGAAGCACAGCCGGTGTGATAATCTGCATATCGGTTCCCCAATTTTGTTTTTATATTGTATGAATGGGCGGTTGGAAATATGTTTTAGCCGGGAAGAGGGCAGGATAAGCCCGATACGGAAACAATCGGCATATGAAATCAGATACCGGATATCAGATACTGGATACCGAACGAGATGTCATAAATGAAAATACCGGATACCGAAGGAGATGTCGTAAATGAAAATGCGAAACGATTATACATGTCCGCTGGAACTGACCCACGATATGATTAAAGGCAAGTGGAAACCAATCATTCTGTGGCAGCTCAGCAAGGGAACCAGTTCTTTATCCGAACTGAAAAGGGAGATAAAGGGAATCAGCCAGAAAATGCTGCTTCAGCATTTAAATGAGCTGGGTGACTGCGGCGTGGTTGGGAAAACATCATATGAGGGGTATCCGCTCAGAGTAGATTATTACTTAACGGACCGCGGGAAGAAGATCTTTGAAGCCGTTTCCATTATGCAGAGTGTCGGTATTGAAATCATGGTGGAAGACAATAAGACGGAGCTTTTGAAGGAAAAGGGGCTTTTGTAGTTACGTAGTTACAAAAAAGTGTGTACTTTACCTGGCCGGAAGGAACCGATATAATGGAGGCAGAGGAGGGATACACATGAGAGACGTTGAAACGACAATCGGAAATCTGATAGACAAGCAGGGAGTGGCCTTTATCGGCTCTGTCGATGGAGATGGCTTTCCCAATATGAAGGCCATGTTGCCGCCGAGGAAGAGAGAAGGCATTAAAACATTCTATTTTACCACCAACACTTCTTCAATGAGAGTTTCCCAGTACAGGGCCAATCCAAAAGCCTGTGTCTATTTCTGCGACAGGCGGTTTTTCAGAGGGGTTATGCTCATCGGCACGGCCGAAGTGCTGGAGGACAGCGAAAGCAAGGAGATGATCTGGCGGGAGGGCGACACGATGTATTATCCGGAAGGCGTGACGGATCCGGATTATTGCGTGCTGCGCTTTACTGTGGATAAAGGGAGGTTTTATAGTAATTTTAAGTCGGAGAGTTTTGAGGTTTAGAGAACTAGTTTAAGAAAATGATAGATGGAGCTTAATGACATATACGACTTTAGGTGGAAAATGAAACTGCTCTTAAGTAAGAAAATAGCCGGCAGCCTTCCAGGGATGTGATATCCTTTGCGGGGGCGCCGGCTGTTTTGATTCGAGTTAAATGCGATAGGTGATATAGCATATGCTGCTTACTCTTATCATTAGAATTAAAAAAGTTGTCGCTTAACTGTTAGTTAAGCGACATTTTTTGACCAAGTCTTAAGTTCCTGTAAATTATAACATCCTTTTTGACCATGGTCAACTGTCAGAAAAGAAAAGAATTGGCAATAAATCCTAAGATTATCTTATTTTTTAACAATTTTTCTGGAAATGATCCAAACTTCTAACTGGGTTTTCAAATACTTCCATTTTAATTTATCACAATACGAAGATAAAAAACATTGTAAAAAAGAAAGAGGGCTGAATGAGGCTGAAAAAGTTGTCGCTTAACTAACAGTTAAGCGACGGAGGACTGCTTATGGAACGATGGTATGTATTATATACGGTGCCGGGAAAAGAGCAGGAGGCTGCCGAACTTTTGGAGCGGTCAGTCAGCCATGCTTTTTGGATACGCTGCGGCGTTCCCAAAAAAGTAAAGGTGTTCCGTTCCGGTGGGATTTTGCATCTTTTAGAAGATGTTATGTTTCCGGGATATTTGTTTATACAGACGGAGCATGCAGAGAAACTTGCAAAAGAACTGAAAAAAGCCAGACAATTTCCTCAGTTTATTACCAGTACGGCTGGTACAAAGCAGGATATACTCACGCCGGTGGAAGAAAAAGATATGTGCTTCCTGGAGGATGTATGCGGAGAGGAACTGCAGCATGCCATGGGGGTGACCCGGATTACATTGGACAGTGAGAACCAGATTGTCCGGGCTGATGGGATTCTGGAACACTATCGGAATCAAATTGTGAAATTAAACTTACACAAGCGGTTTGCTATTGTAGAGCTCGAGTTGTTTAATCGGAGACAGGCGGTTCTATTCGGCGTGAGATTGGAACAGGATCAGGCCGGATAATGGCAATCAGGCAGTGTTATTATTATTAAAAATAGCAGGAAAGAAATTGGGGTGCTTCTGTGATCTATGTCATGGAAGGACGAAGATGGAGCATAAAGCGGAGGCAGGGTGTCAAGTGGTATTGAAATTGACACCCTGCATTACCGATTTGATCACAGTTCGGAAATTAATTCCGGAATGGCGAAGCATACCCAAATGAGGTTAATAGAATGTGGTATGTAATTCAGACATTAACTGGAAAAGAAATGGAGCTGGTTAGTGTGATCGAGAAAGTGCTCGGAGAAAAGTATGAGGGAAGCGATGACAAAAGCTATGTAACATGTTTTGTAATCAGACGTGAATACGTCTGGCGGATAGAGGGCAGTTTTCGTCCGCATATAGAGCCGCTGTTCCCTTCTTATGTATTCGTCGAAACCAATACGCCTGATAAGTTTTTTTATGATCTGAAGCAAATTCCCAAACTGACAAAGCTTTTGGGCGCCGATGGGGTATTCAGGACGGTTCGGGAAGAAGAGGAAAAACTGCTTCGAAAGCTGATTGGGAATGATCCGGAATACATCATTCGCCGTTCGCCGATATGGGTGAATGAAGAAGGTGAGATTGTTGCGGCAGGAGGCGTTTTAAAAGATAATCTCGAAAAGGTCGTGAAAAAAAGGCTGAGGAAACGGATCGTTGTGATAGAGATTCCGTTTTTAGACGAGATGAGACGGATTGAGATTGGGGTTAAGGTGGAAAGAGAAAGACATCTGGAGAACAAGAACAGAAGCAATAAAGATTGATTATAAATAGATATAGTTATAGAAGAAAGGGCTGATAAGGTCCTTTTTTTGATTCATAGCAAATTGCGTCCTATGAATCAAAAAACGCTCCGCAAGGATGCATATGCCGCGCAGAGTCAGACAGTTGCTGAAGTAACCGAACGGCAGCGCAAAAATTACGCAATCGGGATTCTTTGTTCTATCCCAAAATGATAGTAATCAATTGTTACAGCAATGCAAGGGAGGAGAAATATTATGCTGAAGGTACCATTTTCACCGCCGGATATCACAGACGAGGAGATAAATGAGGTTATCGATGCACTGAAGTCAGGATGGATTACCACAGGGCCGAAGACGAAAGAATTTGAAAGGCAGATTGCCGCTTTCGTCCATGCTCCGAAAGCGGTTTGCCTGAACTCAGCTACGGCCTGTATGGAACTGGCGCTTCACTTTCTCGGAGTGGGGCCAGGGGACGAGGTAATCACCAGCGCTTATACATATACTGCCAGTGCCAGCGTGGCTTGCCATGTGGGCGCTAAACTGGTTTTGGTGGACACGGAACCGGATTCCTATGAGATGGATTACGATAAACTATCGAGTGCGATCACTGAAAAAACCAAGGTGTTTATACCCGTAGACATAGCAGGGGTGCTCTGTGATTATACCCGGATTTTTCAGATTGTGGAAGAAAAAAGAGCCTTGTTTCATCCCGCTAATGAGATTCAGGAGAAATTTGGCCGCGTAATTGTGATGGCCGATTCGGCGCACGCATTCGGTGCATCCAGGAATGGAAAAATGTGTGGAGAAGTAGCTGATTTTACAAGCTTCTCTTTTCATGCTGTGAAAAATCTGACGACTGCCGAAGGCGGCGCATTGGTTTGGAAAGCGATTCCAGGTACTGATGACGAGTGGATTTACCATCAGTTTATGCTGCTGTCTCTTCACGGACAGAGTAAAGATGCTTTAGCAAAGACAAAACTGGGGGCCTGGGAATATGACATTGTCATGCCTGCCTATAAATGCAATATGACCGATATTATGGCAGGGATTGGCCTGGCTCAGATGAAGCGGTATCCGGAGCTTTTAGAGCGGAGAAAAGAAATATTATACAGGTACAAAAAAAGTTTTGACGGGCTGCCGGTGGAGCTTATTTCCCACGACGGTGTTGATGCGAATGGTAATGAATTTCATTCCAGCCGTCATCTCTGTCTTGTCCGCCTGACCGGAAAGAGCCTGGAATTCAGGAATCAGTTAATCATTGATATGGCGGAGGCCGGTGTGGCTGCCAATGTTCATTATAAACCACTGCCAATGCATACGGCGTATAAGAAGCTGGGATTTGATATTGCAGATTATCCCAATGCCTACAGGCAGTTTGAAAATGAAATTACATTACCGCTCCATACTTGTCTGACGGATGAGCAGGTGGATTATGTGGCGGAGATCTTTAAACGGTGTTATCTGGTATTGGATGCGGCAGGAAACAGATGAATGAGCGGCAGAAAATAGAGATGAACGACGGCAAAGAGGGAATGAAGCTTCCCACTTAGATATGCATCAATAATATGCGAATCAGCAAAGGAAAAGCTGGAAGGAGAAGGGAAAATGCTCTGCAGTTGGAATAAACTTCCCCATTTTATGCGGACAGAGGAAGTCAGGCCATATTATGAAATTCTTAGGCATCGCAAAATCAGCCTGATGGTTAAACGAACTTTTGATTTTGTAATGTCCAGTCTATTACTGGTGCTTTTATCGCCTCTCTTTCTTATTCTGTCTATTTGGATTCGTCTCGATTCTCCGGGACCGGTTTTTTACCGTCAGGAGCGGATCACCCAATACGGCAGAACCTTTCGAATCTATAAATTCCGAACTATGGTTCAAAATGCCGACAAAATAGGGAGCCTGGTAACCGTAGGAGGCGATTCACGGATTACAAAAGTCGGGCAAAAGCTCCGCGGCTGCCGCCTGGATGAAATCCCACAGCTTATCAATGTCTGGAAAGGTGAGATGACCTTTGTTGGAACCCGCCCGGAAGTGGCGAAATATGTGAAAAAGTATACGAAAGAGATGTATGCGACATTGCTTTTACCTGCGGGGGTGACTTCGGAGGCCAGTATTGAGTTTAAGGATGAGGATAGGATTTTGGTGGAAAAGACGGCGGAAGGGAAGAGCGTGGATGAGGCGTATGTGGAGGATGTGTTGAGGGAGAAGATGAGGTGGAATCTATGTATGATTGAAACTTTTTCCTTATTTGAAGAATTGCATATTTTAGTAAAAACAGTAATAGCGGTCATGAAGTAATATGGGGGAAATATGAATTACGAGTTTAGCGTTTTAATGTCTGTTTACATAAAAGAAAAGGAAGAATATTTTAGACAATGTATGGAAAGTGTTTTAAATCAAACATTAATGCCTAATGAAATAGTAATTGTTGAAGATGGTCCTATTACTGAGGAACTGCAAAAAGCAATTAATGATTATGTGGCTAAATTTCCTTCATTAATAAAAATAGTTCTCCTGAAAAAAAATCTTGGTTTGGGGTTAGCATTATCACATGGTGTAATTGCATGCAAATATGAGTTGATAGCAAGAATGGACACAGATGATATCTGTGTGCCGGAGCGGTTTGAAAAACAAATAAATATGTTCAGAAATAACCCTGATTTAGATATCTGTGGAAGTCATATAAAAGAATTTGATTCAACACCAGATAATGTGCTGTCATTAAGACGGGTCCCTCTTGATGACAGAGCTATTAAACAATATCAGAAACGTCGAGATAGCTTTAATCACATGACGGTTATGTTTAAAAAAGTAGCAGTGTTAAAAGCGGGTAACTATCGACATGCTTTACTCATGGAAGATAGTCTGCTCTGGGTAAATATGATGAAGAACGATGCAGTCTGTGCTAATGTTGATGATTATCTTGTCTATGTGAGAACGGGAGAGGATATGTTTGAACGTAGAGGGGGATGGGATTACTTTAGAAAGTACTATTCGGGGAGGAGAGCAATTTATCAAACTGGATATATTTCTAAAGTTGATTATATTTATACATTGGCAGTTCAATTTTTAGTTGCAATTGTACCAAATGGCCTACGTAAAATTATATATACTAAAATATTGAGAGATTGAACTGGGTGACTAAAAAATGGATGAAAGAAATGCAAAAAAAGAATCGTACGAGAAAATATATGATTAAAATATTACATGTTGGTTTTAGTATAAATTTTGGTGGTGTCGAAAGTTTAGTTATGAATTATTACCGCCATATCGATAAAAGTAAATTTCAGTTTGATTTTCTGGATATCTATGGTGCAGGTATAGCCTTTGAGGATGAAATAAGTGCACTGGGAGGAAAAATATACAGATTACCTAATTATAAAAGGCATCCAATGAAAGCAGCAAAAAAAATGTGTTGCATATTAGATGACAATGATTATGACATAGTTCATATACATATGCAGTCGGCGGCTAATTTAATGCCTATTTTAGTTGCATTGTACCACAAAAAAGAGAAGGTAATTGCACATTGCCACTCCAGTTCAACTCCCAGAGGCGTGGTAAGAAAGATATTACATTGTATAAATGTTACGATCTTAAGAAGAATGAATGTAGAAAAGTGGGCGTGTGGGGAACGGGCCGGTAAATGGATGTGGTCGGACGCCTTTGAGAATAAAAATGTAATTGCTAACGCAATTAAGACGGAATCATTTATGCCGAATAAATGTATTAGAAAAAAAATTCGAGAAAGATGTGGCTTCAAGCCGGACGACCGAGTAATAGGATTTGTGGGAAGATTCGGAGATGAAAAAAATACATTGTTTCTAATTAAAGTACTTGTAGAATTACTAGGTTTCTCAGATAACTATAAATTACTTACTGTAGGCGCCGGTGAAGTTTATAGTGAGTTTCAAAAAGAAGTATATAGGAGAAAATTAGAGAAAAATGTCTATTTTGCAGGGACACAAAGTAATGCAAGTATTTGGTATCAGGCTATGGATGCCTTTCTATTACCAAGTTTTTTTGAAGGATTTCCAATGGTTGGGCTGGAAGCACAAGCTTCTGGATTGCCATGTTTTTTTTCTGATAGAATTTCTTCTGAGATTGATGTGTCAAAATTATCTACTTTTATTTCCATAGTTAAAGGAGAAGAAAAAAAGTGGGCATATAAGATAAATTTAGAATTATCTAAACAAAAATATTGGAGTGCTCAGATTCCTGATATGTATAATATAGAATATGCAACCAAACTGTTGGAGAACAAATATATTTTTTTGAAAATAGGGGACAATCATGAGACAAAAAAGTGTTGAGATGAATATTGATGATAGAAAAATTCGCTTTTCAACTCGTTTTTTGGGAATTCAATTATTTACATTTTTTATCAATTTTACAGGTTGGGATTCTGTTACTTTTGCGATTCCGTTCTGGATCATTTATGTTTTATTGCGTTTCTCTGAAAAAGGAGGAGTAAGAGGACTTAGTATAAAGTCAAAAATCATTAGTGAATTTTGGCCATTATTGTTATGGATGGCATTAAATATTTTTGAGGGTATTATATATATTCAAAGGTCTCGTGTTTTACTTTTAATGTTATGCTATATGATTGCAACAATCTTTTTTATTGTCCTTGTAGATGCAAGAATGAATGAAAAGGAGATTGCATTTATCATCAAGATGTATACATATATGGGAATGGCAACAACATTTTTAATTTTGATAGAAAGAGTAAATGTCGTAACGTATACAAATAGATTTACCCTGAATGTGCTAGGACATAATAAAGATCCAAATTTTATGGCAGCGTATCTTTTATTCCCCGCAATTTATTCTTTTTATAATTATCTTGTTCATAAGTCTAGAAAAGGTGCTTTAGAATTTTTGGTAGTTTGTTTGGGAATTCTCTTGACTGGTTCAAGGGCGGCATTTTTAGGAGTAGTAATATCTATATCAACTTTGTTTTTGTGTAAAATTGGCAGAATTGACATTTTAAAAAAAGCAATAGCTGTTATGGTCGCTGCATCTATAGTGATTTTTATTTTACTACCAAATGATATGGCTTCAAGATTTAACATGGTTAACTCCTTGAAAGATGATAGTAATCATCTTAGGCTTCGCTTATGGAAAGCAGGTTTGGAAATATTTTTGGATCATGTCTGGTTCGGTGCGGGACAAAATGCCATGATTACTTATTCATTAGATTATGGGGCTCCTTTACCAATGATGGCACATAATACTTTTATAGAAATTTTAGTTGAATTCGGTTGTGTCGGTTTTTTATTATTTTGTTATCCAGCATATAAAATTTTAATCAAGGCTGTAAAAAACAAACAATCTTTTATAAAGTCGATTATGGTGGGAATGCTTTTTGCTACTTTAATTATATCGGCACAAAATGCACAATACTACTGGTTTAATTTAGCTCTTTGTTCGAGTATGAGCTATAACAAAAAAAATTACAAATAAATTGTAATTATGTGTATGGAGGATTTATGTGTGGGAGCGTTTATTTACCTAATTATACAAACTGCCTGAGCATTATTGTTCCAATATATAATGCCTCACAATTTCTTAGCCAATGTATAGAAAGTATCTTGTCGCAAGAGCTTACTGATTATGAGTTAATATTAGTTAATGACGGATCAAGTGATAATTCGGGCGACATTTGTGAGAAATATAGGAAGCAATATAGCAATATCATATATATTTGCCAGGAGAATGCCGGAGTAGTTAATGCAAGGATAGCTGGAATTAAAGCTGCTAAAGGACAGTACATAGGTTTTGTTGATGCTGATGATTGGATAGATAAGAAATATTTTCAGAGAATGCTCAAAGTTGCTCAAGAGTACTCTTTAGATGTTGTTTGCAGCAAGTATCTCGAAAGCAATGAGAAAAATGAGTTGGAAGTTCCGGATCAACACGCAAGCGGATATTATTCTGGAAAAAAATTGGATAAGTTAAAACAAAATATGATGTACATGAGTCCATTCTATTCTTTTGGAATTTATCCAAGTCTATGGAGTAAAATAATAAAGAGAGAGTATTTGGTAAAATGGCAGATGATGGTACCACAGAATATCACATTAGGAGAAGATGCTGCAGTTTTTTATCCATTAATGTTGAAAGAATGTCAGAAGGTGTACATCATTAATGAAAATCACGGATATCATTATCGGCAAACGCCGGATTCTATGGTGCACAAGTTTAATAGGAAACTATCAAAAAATGTAATGGAATTAATGACATATTTTGATCAAATATTTGAAAATGAGGATAAGTCATTTCTTAAACAAAAGCAGTTCTATTATTTTATGCTAATTAAGTGGTGTATTGGAAACGAATTAAACTCGAGAGAGAGAACAAGGCAGATTATTTCTAATATAAAAATTTTTCGTCATTTTAAATCGGTCTCGGAAACATTTGAAAAAGGAACTTATAGAGGAATTCCACTTGCCTGCCAGATTTTCTTTTATCTATATAAAAAAGAAAAATATTATTGTCTTGTTTATCTGTCGAAATTTTATCAATTTATAGAAAGAAATTAGGAGAACAATGACTGATTTACAAAAACGTATTTTTGAAATTTATAAAGAAGTTGCTATTATATGTAAGAAACATGATATTCCTTACTATTCTATTGGTGGGACATGCCTTGGAGCAATCCGGCATCACGGGTTCATACCATGGGATGATGATTTAGATATTGCAGTACCAGTAGAATGGTTTGAAGAGTTTGTTTCTATTATGAATAAAGAATTACCAGAATACTATAAGGTCTATACTGCCCGTGAAAGGCAGCATTACGGAAATATCTTTATAAAAATATCAGATGAGAGAACTGCCCACATTGAAGATTGGGGACGAGATTTTATGGATTCATTTCATGGTGTATTTATAGATGTTATGCCACTTGCAGGTGTACCTGAAATGAAAATTAGCAAAAGAATATACTGTTTTAAAATTCAATGGTATCGATTTGTGAATGATAAGAGACGTTTTCCATACAGGATGAGAGATAAGCGGAGCTTTATTAGTAAATTTATGTGGATTTTATTATACCCTTTTATTCGTGTACATCCTTATTATTATTATTCAGATAAATGGCTAAGCCTATTAAAAGAGAAACCTATGAACCAGTCAAACTATGTGGGGTATGTTTGGTCAGAAGGTGTTTATAGGCTAACTTTTCCAACCTACTATTTTGCTGAGGGATGTTATAGAGACTTTGAGGGATTCTTAATGCAATGTCCTAAACAGCCAGAAAAATTTTTGGAAAAAATGTTTGGAGACTATATGAGACTTCCAAATGAGAATGAACGATATGGAGGTCACGAAGGATTGGTGAATTTAGAAAACTCCTATAAACAATATTATGAAAAGGAGACTTAATATGATTATTGGATATACGGCTGGCGTTTATGATTTATTCCATATTGGTCATTTAAATTTGTTAAAAAACGCAAAGGGAATGTGTGATAAGCTTATTGTAGGCATTACAACAGATGATTTGGTTACATATAAGGGAAAACATGCACTTATTCCTTTTGAAGACAGACTGGAAATTGTGAGGAGTATAAAGTATGTAGATGCAGTTGTCCCACAAGATAATATGGATAAAATAACAATGTGTAAAAAATTGGGTGCTACTGTATTATTTGTAGGTGATGACTGGTATGGCACAGAAAAATGGAAGGAATATGAGAAGGAATTTAGAGAAGAAGGCATTAAAATAATATATTTTCCATATACCAAAGGGATTTCATCTACAAAAATAACACAGACACTTAATGGGATTCGGGGATGGACTAGCGATTTTTCTAAGAACCTGATAAATGAAGAAAGTAATAAAAATATAGAAACAGATAATAGTAAATTAGGAGATAATAATGGTTGATAAGAAGTATTGCATGAGTTCGTATCTAGCTTTTCGTTATATTGTGGATAATGATAAGGAGTTTTATGAAGGAGGGCATCACAAGAATATTATCCCTTTTCCAAAAGAAGAAAGGATTATTGTAAAAACAGCTGATGATATTGGGAATGAGATTGAAAAGCAAATTATACAATTTAAGGATAAGAAAAAAGGCATTCTTCTTTCGGGAGGAATGGATTCTGCAATTGTTGCGTCTTATCTTACCGGTTCGGATGCCTATACATTTCGTTTTCTTGATGGAGAGTTTCAGAGAGAAGAACTCAGTAGGGCTGAGTATTATGCAAAATATTATGGGTTGAAACTTCATTATGTTGATATATCTTGGGATACAGTTGTTGCTTATCTTGGACCTGTAATGAAGGCAAAGTGTGCTCCTGTACATTCAATTGAACCTCAGATATTACAGGCCGCGTTACAGGCTAAGGCCGACGGTATTGAGATGATGTTTGTGGGAGAGAGTAGCGATTTGATTTTTGGTGGTATGGATGGCCTTTTAGCCAAAGATTGGACTTTTAATGAATTTATGGAGCGCTATATATTTATGAAACCCGAAGATGCTCTTATTGAACCGATAAGCATGCAATACTTGTTTGAGCGATACCGAGTGTACGGAGATAAGATAGATTTTTTGAAATTTATGGATGAGGTTTTTTCAATTGAATCGTCCAGCTCTTATTTAAATGCGTTTGGAGTTGCCAAAATGCCTTATTATGATCCATATGCTAGGCTTAAGATGGCTGATGAGTTAGACCTCAACCGTGTGCGCAACGGAGAACCTAAGTATCTAATTCGAGAATTGATGGCGAAAAAATATCCCGAGATTCCAGTTCCTAATAAAGTGCCAATGCCTCGACCTGTTGATGAATATTTCAAAACTTGGAAAGGGCCGTCAAGGATTGAATTTAGAGATGACATTGAAATGGACAGATTAAGTGGAAATCAAAAATGGCAGCTTTATTGTTTGGAACAATTCTTAAACATTTATGACACAGCAAAGTGATTGTTTTTGAAAAGGATATCAATTTATGGTACAAAAAATTATAGAAAAATACAGATGTTTTCCGCTTGCGATGAAAGCATCTATGTGGTTCTTAATCTGTTCCTTCATGCAAAAAGCTATCTCTATAATAACGACACCGATTTTTACTCGTCTGATGTCAGCAGCGGAATATGGTAGATTTAATGTTTTTACAGCTTGGCAGGGAATAATTACAATTTTTGTGTCATTGAATCTGTCATGGGGAGTTTATAATCAAGGATTAGTAAAATATGAAGCAGATCGAAAAGTTTTTTCATCATCGATGAATGGACTCACACTGCTATTAATAACTGTATGGACAGTATTCTACTTGGTGACTCGCGAATTTTGGAATTCTTTGTTATCATTGAATACAGAGCAAATGCTTGCTATGCTCGTAATTATATGGACAACGGCCAGTTTTGAATTTTGGGCATCGGAACAGCGTGCCGAATTGAAATATTTGAAATTAGTAACGATAACTCTGATAGCCTCTGTTTTTGCGCCGATATCCGGCATCGTTCTCGTTATGACTTTAAAGGACAAAGCGACTGCTCGAATAATGAGTTTGGCAATAACTGGTATTGTTGTATATACTGGTTTGTTCATAAAGCAAATCCGAAGAAGAAAAAAGTTATATTCTAAAAAATACTGGAGCCATGCATTGGCTTTTAATATTCCATTGATACCGCATTATCTCTCACAGACAGTTCTAAACAGTGCAGATAGAATTATGATAGAACGCATGGTAAATGCTGAAACCGCAGGTATATACAGCCTAGCTTACTCAATTTCGCTTATAATGACACTGTTTAATACAGCACTAATGCAAACCATCAGTCCTTGGCTATATAGAAAAATCAGAGATAATGAAATAGAAGATATCTCAAATATTGCTTATCCAGCTCTTATTTTCATTGGCACTGTAAATCTTATTCTAATTGCGTTTGCGCCGGAGGTGGTAGCAATGTTTGCACCAAAGTCATATCTTGATGCAATATGGGTGATTCCTCCGATTGCTTTAAGTGTCTATTTTATGTTTGCCTATGATTTATTCGCGAAATTTGAATTTTATTATGAAAAGACAAAGTTAATTGCAATAGCAACAGTAATGGGGGCAATTCTAAATATTATTTTAAATTACTTTTTTATTGGGAAATATGGATACTACGCGGCCGGATATACAACTTTAATGTGTTATTTAGTATATGCGGTAATTCACTACGTTTTTATGCGTAAAATTTGTTGCGAACAATGTGCGGGGAAACAACCTTACAATAATATTATTCTTTTCAAAATTACAGCTATTTTTACGTTTGTTAGTGCATTGTTTTTGCTGTTATATAAGCATCCCTTACTAAGATATTTGGTTATAATTATAATGGTGCTATTTTTATTGATTAAAAGAAATGTGTTAATGGAAGAAATTAGGAAGTGTATTAGTAAATGCCTCAATAATTAAGACTTTGATAATAAAGGTGCATTTGCTTTGTTAACTAATACTTATGAGTTTATCAGAATCTTCCAGATATGGGCATAAGATAAAGAAAAAAATAATATATAATTTAGAAAGTATTCATTTACAAAAGCATAGAGAAGTATACTTAAGTTAGTCTGTTTGATAATAGCCTGCTTTGTAGCCGGCAGCCCACAGGGGAACGCTATATTCCTGCGGGCTACCGACTGTTTTACTCCACACCTTATATAGTCTGTGAGAATTATCACTCACAGCAAATCCTACAAATCATAATACATCTTAAACTCCGCCGGATTCGGAATCTGCTCCATCTCCGCCAGTTCTTTCCTTTTCTGCTCCAGCCAAATCTCAATCAGCCTTTCGGGGAATACGCCTCCGGCTGTCAGGTACTCATGGTCGGTTTCCAGCGCATCCAGTGCCTCACCCAAGGATTTCGGCAGTCCTTTGATTTTTTTCTTCTCCTCCTCGGTCAGATGATACAGGTTAAAGTCATACGGTCCCCAGCCATTTTCATGAGGATCAATCTTATTCTTAATTCCATCCAGTCCAGCCATCAGAAGGGCGGCATAGGCATAATATGGGTTTGCCGTGCCATCCGGGTTTCTGATCTCGAAGCGTTTTGTATCAGGAGACTTTGCGTAAGCCGGGATACGGATTACGGCGCTTCGGTTGGAGGTTGCATATCCAATAGTTACCGGCGCCTCATATCCGGGAACCAGACGCTTAAAGGAGTTGGTGGATGGGTTGGTAAAGGCGCACAGGGAAGCAATATGCTTCAGCAGTCCTCCCATAAAATAATGGGCAGTTTCACTGAGACAGGAGTAGCCGTTTTCATCATAGAAAATGGGCTGGCCGTCTTTCTTCAGCAGCATATGTACATGCATGCCGTTACCGGCTTCTTTATAAATGGGTTTCGGCATGAAAGTAGCCGTCTTTCCTTCTTTTGCCGCTGTATTTTGAATCACATATTTGATAATCATCGTGTTATCGGCCATAGTAACGAGATCGCCAAGTTCGACTTCGATCTCCATCTGGCCGGGGCCGCCGACTTCGTGATGGTGGTATTTCACCTTCACGCCCCAGTCCTCCAGCGCCAGACACATCTTATTTCTTATGTCAAAACCGATATCCTGCGGGGCAGTTGCGTGATAACCGCCTTTGTATCCGACTTCATAGCCGTTGTTGGGGATATCATCGCGTCCGCTGTTCCACTCGGCCTGTTTTGTATCTACCGTATAGGAGCTCTTCTGCGGAGTAACCTGATAGCTTACATGATCAAAAAGATAGAATTCAAATTCCGGGCCAATTAACATCTCGTCGGCTATTCCCTGTTCCTTCATATACTCCACGGATTTCTTACATACATTCTTGGGGTACTGATCAAAAGGAATATTCTTATCCTTGCCAATGACACATACATCACCACTCATGGTGAGAGTAGGAATTTCAGCGAAAGGATCGACAGCGGCAGTATCCGGATCCGGAATAAATACCATATCACTTTTTTCAATAGGAGCAAAGCCGTAATTAGAACCGTCAAATCCAATTCCATAGGTGAAGGTATCCTCGGTAAAACGGGCAACGGGAATCGTTACGTGATGCCATCTTCCGTTGATGTCAATCATCTTGAAATCAATCATCTTAATCTGGTGCTCTTCGCACATATTACGTACATCAATACTTGTTCTCATAAGACATCTCCTTTGCTGTTTGTGTTTTTTTGCTATATTTTTAATAATATTATATACTTATTTGTGCAAAAAGTATAATGCTAATTGACTATAACCTTATAGCTGTTAGGAATAAGGTTATAGTTAATTAGTCAGGGAATGATCTGTATAGTTCAGCTGAATAGGGATTTAATTGAGATGCGAGGACGCCTCTGTAAGACGGCGGACGGGGGAGTGGGAGGTTGTTTATGAGTCTTCAGTCCCGGTTAGTAGGGTGTGGTGAGGGGGAATCCAGGAGAAAAAATTCCTACGGGGACTCGCTTCCGCTTGTGGAATGCGCAGCGGATGCTAGCTTCGTGAGAAACCTCAGCAAGCACCGGCGGATTCCAAGGTCTCCCTTCGGAAAGTTTTCTCCTTCCTTCCCCGGCCAGGTTGTCGGCGGGACTGAAGACTCAGCGAAGGTATTGCCCCGTCCGCCGGCTTCAGGGGCTGATTGTCTCTTTCGTCAAGTGTGGAGGTGGTATTGTCGCGGCCACGATATAGTCGTGATTCTTTTACATTCTGATGATATCTTGGGTTGCATTAAAAGAGTATCAAAATAAACACTCTAAGATTATAAGATTATAAGTTTACATAGTCTCATAGCGAACAGGATGTAGTTTTCAGTGATCCAGAGAAACGTAGTGGCAGCGACAAGCGCCTCCCCCCATTGAAGAAATAGGACAGATCAGCCGCCGCAGGCCGGGGGCCGGGCAGCCGTCCGCCGGCTTCAGGGGCTGATTGTCTCTTTCGTCAAGTGTGGAGGTGGTATTGTCGCGGCCGCGATATAGTCATAACTATTTTACATTCTGACGATATCCTGGGCTGCATAAAAAGAGTATCAGAATAAACAGTCTAAGATTATAAGATTACAAGTTTTCATAGTCTCATAGTGAACAGAATGTAGCTTTCAGGCATCCAGAGCAACGTAGTGGCAGCGGTAAGTGCCTCCCCCATTGAAGAAAAAGGACAGATCAGCCGCCGCAGGCCGGGGGCCGGGCCGCTATCTTCGCGGAGTCTTTCGTCCCGGCCATAACCTTCCTGCGGGGAAGAAGGGAGAAAAAGATTCCGGAGGGAACCTGGGAGTTCATTGGTACTTACCGAGGTCTTTTCGAGGTTAGTACCAATGTACTCCAACGAGCGCAAGCGTTTCCCGCAGGAACTTTTTCTGCCCGGATTCCCCGCCCGCGACAATCTGACGCCCGGGACGAAAGACTCATCGATCCCCCTCACCACCCCGGTCCCCGGCCTGACGGCGGCGTCCTCATTTCTCAATCAAATCCCTATCCCACACATAAGGAGAGGGCAGGCACACCATAAAAGTGTACCTGCCCTATTTATAACCGCCGCTTTTGAGGGAAGCGCGGATATGGCTGATGCTGAACTGAATCAGACGATTCTGCAAAACTATATTCTGTTAATCTATATTCCGTCAATCTATATCTCGTTAATCCGCCTCTTCACATAACTCGTATGCAGCAAATGATGAGCCCTTGCGCTGCCCGGCTCCCCAAGATAAGTTGCATACAGTTCCTTAATGGCCGGATTCTCATGTGATTTACGGATTGTATTAGCCTTATCGGCGTCGTAAAGCACCTTTGCGCGCAGTCCGCGGATGTCGACGGTGTTGCGCACGTGGCCCGGCTGCTGGGGCTGTCCGCCGCCGTTTACACAGCCGCCCGGGCATCCCATGATCTCGATGAAGTGGTAAGAGGCCTCGCCTGATTTGACCTTATTCAGGAGTTCTCTGGCATTGCCGAGTCCGGAGGCTACAGCCACCTTTACGTCCATACCGGCTACATTGTAAGTGGCTTCCTTGATGCCTGCCGTACCGCGGACATCGGTAAAGTCGAGTGCTTTTAATTCTTCCCCGGTCAGGGTCTCCACCGCCGTACGGAGAGCTGCTTCCATAACGCCGCCCGTTGCGCCGAAGATAGTGGCGGCGCCGGTGCTGAGCCCCATCGGTGTATCGTAGGAGTCATCCTCGAGCGTGGTAAATTTAATTCCGGCTTTGCGGATCATTCGGGCCAGTTCTCTCGTTGTCAGGGCGATGTCCACATCCGGCATTCCGTTGGCATCCTGGTCGTCACGGCCGATTTCGAATTTTTTGGCCGTACACGGCATGATGCTGACCGATACGATGTCTTTGGGGGCAATGCCGGCTTTCTCGGCATAGTAGGACTTCGCGATGGCGCCGAACATCTGCTGCGGTGATTTGCAGGATGACAGGTTTTCCGTCATATCCGGGAAATAGTGTTCGCAGTATTTGATCCAGCCCGGTGAACAGGAGGTGATGAGCGGAAGGACTCCGCCGTTCTGAACACGGTCAAGGAATTCGTGGGCCTCCTCCATAATTGTTAAGTCGGCGCTGAAATCGGTGTCGAATACCTTGTCAAAACCCAGCATCTTCAGCGCGGAAACCATCTTTCCTTCCACATTGGTTCCGATCGGATAGCCGAATTCTTCGCCAAGGGCGGCGCGCACGGCGGGAGCCGTCTGGACAATGACATGCTTGGTTGGATCGGCAATTGCTGCAAATACTTTATCTGTAAAATCTTTTTCCTGAAGTGCTCCTGTTGGACAAACGGCAATACACTGGCCGCAGGAAACGCAGCTCGTTTCGCCCAGTCCCATATTGAATGCGGAACCGATGTTGGTTGCAAAACCGCGCTCATTGGCGCCGATTACGCCGATCCCCTGCACATTCTCGCAGACTGCCGAGCAGCGGCGGCACAGGATGCATTTGCTGTTGTCACGGAGCATATGGGCTGCGCTGTCATCGATCTCGGACGGTGTCTTCTCGCCGTCGTAAAAAGCTTCATCGTCCACGCCCAGCTCACGGCAGAGCGCCTGAAGTTCGCAATTTGCGCTGCGCACGCAGGACAGGCATTTTCTCTCGTGGTTGGAGAGGAGAAGCTGCAGTGTCTTCTTTCTGGAATCCAGCACCTGAGGCGTGTTTGTCCACACCTCCATGCCCTCATTGATTGGGTATACGCAGGAAGCAACCAGAGTTCTGGCTCCCTTTACTTCCACAACACAGATGCGGCATGCGCCGATCTCATTGATTTCCTTTAAGAAACACAGGGTAGGAATCTCAATGCCTGCCAGGCGGGCTGCCTCCAGAATAGTGGAGCCGGCCGGTGCGGTAACTGTCCTGCCATTGATTTTAATTGTAATATCCGCCATTTGATTCTTCCTCCTCTATTTCTTGTAAATTGCGCCGAAATGGCATTTTTCCATACATGCACCGCACTTAATACATTTTTCCGTGTCAATGATGTGCGGGTTCTTAACGGTTCCGATAATGGCGCCCGCCGGGCAGTTCTTGGCGCAGAGCGTACAGCCGCGGCATTTGTCACGGTCGATGACGTAAGAGAGGAGAGCCTTACATACGCCTGCCGGACAGCGTTTTTCTTTGATATGCGCTTCATACTCGTCGCGGAAATAATGAAGTGTGGAGAGCACCGGGTTCGGCGCCGTCTGGCCCAGGCCGCAGAGCGAGTTGTTCTTAACGTAGTAGCAGAGAGCCTCCAGCTTGTCGATGTCTTCCATCGTAGCCTGTCCCTTTGTAATTTTAGTGAGTATTTCCAGCATCCGTTTTGTGCCTATACGGCATGGCGTACATTTACCGCAGGATTCCTCCACCGTGAATTCCAGGAAGAATTTGGCGATGTCGACCATACAGTCGTCCTCATCCAGGACAATCAGGCCGCCGGATCCCATCATGGAACCAATGGAAATCAGGTTGTCGTAGTCGATCGGGATATCGAAATGCTCTGCCGGGATGCAGCCGCCGGAAGGTCCGCCCGTCTGTGCGGCTTTGAATTTCTTGCCGCCCGGGATTCCGCCGCCGATCTCTTCGACGATTTCGCGGAGCGTTGTTCCCATCGGAACTTCCACGAGACCCGTATTATGTATCTTGCCGCCCAGGGCGAATACCTTGGTGCCCTTTGATTTCTCCGTACCCATGGAGGTGAACCACTCGGCTCCGTTTAAGATAATCTGCGGGATGTTGGCAAGTGTCTCAACGTTATTTAAGATGGACGGTTTTCCAAAAAGGCCTTTCTGTGCAGGGAACGGAGGTCTTGGCCTCGGCTCACCGCGTTTGCCCTCGATGGAGGTCATAAGGGCCGTTTCCTCGCCGCATACAAAGGCGCCGGCGCCGAGGCGCAGGTCGATGTCGAAGGAGAATCCGGTTCCGAAAATGTCATTGCCGAGAAGCTCCATTTCACGGGCCTGGGCAATGGCAATCTTAAGCCTCTGTACTGCGATCGGGTACTCGGCCCGGACGTAAATATACCCCTGTGTTGCACCGATGGCGTAGCCTGCAATGGCCATGGCCTCAAGTACCGCGTGGGGATCGCCCTCTAATACGGAACGGTCCATAAATGCGCCGGGGTCGCCCTCGTCGGCGTTGCAACAGACGTACTTCTGGTCGGCGTCATTGGCCTTCGCCAATTTCCATTTGAGGCCGGTCGGGAAACCGGCTCCGCCGCGGCCGCGCAGTCCGCTGGCAAGAAGCGTTTCGATGACATCATCGGGCGTCATCTCGGTCAGAACCTTTCCAAGGGCTTCATAGCCGCCGGTACCGATATATTCCTCGATAATTTCAGGATTGATAATACCGCAGTTTCTCAGCGCAATCCTGTGCTGTTTCTTATAGAAATCCGTATCGGTCAGGGCTTTGATTCCGGCCGGTGTGACGGTTTCGCTGTATAGGAGCCTGGTGACAATACGGCCCTTCAGTAAATGTTCGGTGACGATTTCCGGGATATCCTCGTTCTTTACCATCGCATAGAAGGTGGCATCCGGATAAACAATCATGATCGGACCAAGTGCACAGAGGCCGTGGCATCCTGTCTGGACAACACAGACTTCCTCTGAGAGGCCGTTTTTATCGATTTCAGCTTTTAGGGTTTCCATAATCTGCTGGCTGCCGGAAGAAGTACATCCGGTTCCTCCGCAGACTAATACGTGTGAACGATACATCTGGCTTCCTCCTGTTTATTTGATATCTGCTGAATTTAATGTATATTTTTCTACCGGATGGCCGCCGATTAAGTGCCGCTCCACAACTTCAGCCGCTTTTTCCGCATTCATCTTAATATAGGTAACTTTTTCTTTGCCGGGCTCCATAACTTCCACGATGGGCTCATACTGGCAGAGGCCGATACATCCGGTCTGGGTAACCGTGACTTTGCCCGTCAGGCCCTTTTCCTGGACCAGGTTGGACAGGGTGGTTAATACAGGTCTTGCGCCGCTTGCGATTCCGCATGTAGCCATACCGACTACGACACGTGTGGAACCTGCCCCGCCTTCGCGTAAGTTTACCTGATTCTGCATCTTTTCACGGATTGCTTTCAATTCTTCAAGGCTCTTCATAGATTTTTCCTCCGTTGCCGGCGGTGAAAAGTCCTCCGCTTTTCATCGCGCTTCCAAGACGCCTAATAGAGGGCGCCGCCGTCAGTTTCAAGTTTGTTTTCCGTCAGATACTCCATTATATAGGAAGAGATTTCCGGTGAATCAAAGGGAAGATCTCCGAGAATCTCACGGAACTGTCTTGTGTCAAGGGTAAATGATTTTTCATTATAACGGTAGGTGTAGACAAAATCGGTATCCGGATGGTAGACAATCAGCGTATGTATGGTTGAGGTAATGTCGCCGAGGGGCATCCGGTCAATATGGGATAAAACAAAGGTAGCCGTCACATCGGTCCCCCTGCCTGGAACAGAGGAGATGGTGAAACTTCCGCCCGTGCTTTCCGCCGCATATTTGAAGAAAGGGACGCCAAGACCCACTTTACGGGTGGTCCGGCTGGTGAAAAAAGGATCCGTCACCTGACTTACCTGTTCTTCGCTCATGCCGCAGCCGTCGTCACAGATTGATATGGTTAAAAGGTCGGATGGAAAATCGGCCTCTACCGCAATCCGAACCAGTTTTGCGCCGGCTCTTGTGGAATTCTCAGCCACATCCAGGATATTGAGTGATAATTCCGTCATCATAATCTTATTTCACTTTCCGTTTTTTAGACTGTCATTCATATTTTGCGAGGATGGCCGGGATGTCATCCACAGTCAGTCTGCCGTAAACTTCGTCATTTATCATCATAACCGGGGCAAGGCCGCAGGCGCCTACACAGCGGCAGGAATCCAGTGAAAATTTGCCGTCAGGGGTGCATTCTCCGTTTGTGATGCCAAGCAGTTCTTCGATTTTCTTGAAAATTTCGCCGGAACCTTTTACGTAACATGCGGTTCCAAGACAGACAGAAACCCGGTACTGGCCTTTGGGCTGCAGGGAGAATTGCGAATAGAATGTGGTTACCCCGTAAATCTTTTCAAGGGGAATGCCGGTTTCATTGGAAATCATCGTCTGCACTTCGATGGGAAGATAACCGAAGATTTCCTGCGCATGCTGCAGAATAGGCATTAAAGCGCCATCTGTGTCCTTTAAATCGGCAATGACTTTCTTTAAAGCGGCCTCCTGTTCTGGAGTGCAGGTAAAGCATACGCCTTCTTTTTTGTGGGACATGTTTTAACCTCCTTATGATTACTGAACTTTTTTAAATAGTTTAACATGGTCTTACAGAAAAATCCACAATATTTTTGTTGATAATTCCTATTTACGATGATATCCTAGATACAGGACTTTGTAAAAATAAAACAATTTTGCAGGAGGATGAGGAGGAATTATTATGATGACCGTAGAAGACGCACGCAGGGTCCTGGGAGCGAGGGTCCTGGTTGGGGAAGAATACCTGGATCGGGAAGTGAGAACTGCCTGCGGCGCAGATATGATGAGTGATGTACTCGCATTTTCCAAGGATCATTCCATTCTTTTGACCGGACTCTGCAATCCGCAGGTGATCAGGACGGCCGAGATGCTGGACATCGTCTGTATTATCTTTGTCCGCGGTAAGAAGCCGGATCAGCTTATGCTGGATTTGGCAAAGGAGACCGGCCTTGTTATTATGGAGACGGGACACAGGATGTTTTCTGCCTGCGGCATGCTCTATGAAGCAGGCCTGCGGGGAGGTGCAATCTGATGGATGATGTGATTACACTGCAGTATAAGGTATCTCCCGATGACTTCACAAGGGCGGGAGAGGCCAGCAGTGATGTTAAGAATAAGTTAAAACAACTGGGCATCAGTCCCAGCGCCATAAGAAAAGTAGCGATAGCCATGTACGAGGGAGAGATCAATATGGTCATCCACGCTAAAGGCGGGGATATTACGGTGGAGGTGTCGCAGGAGTCCATAAAGATGGTCCTGGCTGATGTCGGACCTGGAATTCCCGATATCGAACTGGCTATGAAGGAGGGATATTCCACCGCCCCTGATGAGATCAGGAGCCTTGGCTTTGGAGCCGGCATGGGGCTTTCCAATATGAAAAAATATTCCGATTATATGGATATCCAGACAGAACTGGGAGTTGGAACGACGATAACGATGATTGTCAATGTTGCATAAAACAGTCTGTCCGGGTGAGGAGGGAAGGTTATGGATAAATTTTACCATTCCGTTCGTCTGGACCCGGAGCTTTGCAAGGGATGCATTAACTGCATCAAGCGATGCCCCACCCAGGCAATTCGGGTGAGAAACAGAAAAGCGCAGATAAACAGCAAGTTTTGTATTGACTGCGGCGAGTGTATCCGCGTATGTCCGCACCACGCAAAGCTGGCTCTTTATGATCCGCTGGATTCGTTAAAACAATATGAATATACGGTGGCCCTTCCGGCCCCGTCGCTGTACAGCCAGTTCAATAACCTGGACGACGTGAATATTGTGCTGAACGGCCTGGTTCTGATGGGCTTTGACGATGTATTCGAGGTGAGCGCGGCCGCCGAGATGGTCTCGGAAGCGACGCGGGAATACATAGCGGCCAATTATTCGGGTGCGCCTTTCATCAGTACGGCCTGCCCTTCGGTGGTCCGCCTGATAAGAGTGAAGTTTCCTAATTTAATATCGAACCTGCTTCCTTTAAAACCGCCGATCGAGGTGGCAGCGCAGCTTGCCGTTAAGAAGGCGATGGAGAAGACGGGACTGCCCAGGGAGAAAATCGGTATTTTCTTTATTTCCCCGTGTCCGTCCAAGGTGACATATGTAAAATCACCTCTGGGGACGGATAAGAGCGAGGTGAACCGGGTGCTGGCGATCAAGGATATCTATCCGCAGCTGATCTCCTATATGCAGACGGTCGATTCAAAGGCTCCGGATATGACGGAGTCGGGCAAGATAGGCGTAGGCTGGGGGAGAAGGAGCGGGGAGGCCGGAGGCCTTTTCACGGAGAGCTACCTGGCGGCCGACGGAATCGAGAATGTTATCCGCGTACTGGAGGACATGGAGGATCAGAAATTCTCCAACCTTAAATTCGTGGAGCTGAACGCCTGCAACGGAGGCTGTGTCGGAGGCGTCCTGACGGTGGAGAATCCCTATGTTGCGGAAGTTAAATTAAAATGGCTCCACAAATATATGCCGGTTTCCAGGAGCCATCTGAATGAAGACGCCAGGAACTGTGTCAACTGGACCCAGCCGGTGGAATTTGAGCCGGTATTCAATCTGGGTAATACGATGATGGAGAGCTTCTCCAGATTTAACCAGGTGGAGCGGATCTGCAAGAAACTCCCCGGACTGGACTGCGGTTCCTGCGGCGCGCCGACCTGTAAGGCGCTTGCGGAGGATATTGTGCGCGGCGAGGCGGATGAGAAGGATTGTATTTACCATCTGAGGGAGAATCTCCACAAGCTGTCCGAGGAAGTGACAATCATGGCGGACTGTATGATCGACGGGGAGAATTTCGGCGACGAGGCCGTCTATGTGCTCCGCGAATGTGTCCATAAAATTGCTGATGAGATGTCACGTCTTGAGAAGAATGCCAGGAGGATAGAAGATGACCTTAAACAATCTGATTGAGAAGCTGATTGAGAGCGGCCGTTTCGGGAAGGTCAGCGATGGGGCGGATCCGGAACGCGAAGTGACGGGCGTCTACTGCTGCGATCTTTTAAGCATTGCGATGGGACGGGCGCCGGAAGGCAGTGTGTGGGTGACCGTGATGGGCAACATTAACACCCTGGCGGTGGCGGCCCTGACGGATGTCTCCTGTATTATACTGGCGGAGGGCGTTTCACTCGATGAGACGGCTGCGCAGAAGGCAAAAGTGCAGGGAATTACAGTGCTCCGGACGGAGGACCCTGTTTTTGACGGAGCCCTGGAGGTTTACAGAATACTCGGGAGAAACTGACATGATGAATCTGTTTTATGATCTGCACATGCATTCCTGCCTCTCACCCTGCGGAAACGATGATATGACGCCCTATAATATAGCGGGAATGGCTGCGGTCAAGGGGCTGGATGTGATTGCCGTGACCGACCACAATTCCTGCAAAAACTGTCCGGCTGTGCTGGCGGCGGCCGGGGAGTACGGCATCCTGGCCGTCCCGGGGATGGAGATTAACACATCGGAGGAAGTTCACGCGGTCTGCCTTTTTAAAACGCTTGAGGCGGCGATGGAGTTTGACGCCTATGTCTACGGGCATCTGATACCGGTTACGAACAGGGAGGATATATTTGGAAAACAGGAGATTTACGACTGCAGCGATTGTGTCTGCGGCCATGTGGAGAATCTCCTTATCAACAGCACCGATATTTCATTTGACGGCCTGTGGGAACTGGTGCGCTCCTATGGAGGCGTCATGTTTCCCGCGCATATCGACAAGCCGACCAACAGCCTGATTTCCAACCTGGGTTTCGTTCCCGTGGACAGCCGTTTTACTGCGGCGGAGATAGCGGATATGGGGAAGTACCACACTCTTAAAAAGAGTAATCCCTATCTGGAAAAGTGCATCATTTTAAGCGATTCGGATGCTCATTACCTGGAAGACATCCATGAGCCAAGGCTGACGCTTTCCGTGGAAGAACGGTCGGCGGATGCGGTGGTGGATGCGCTGCTGGGGGGGTAAGAGGAATTAAGTATTGTACAAAGTTGTTTGATTTGGGTATGGTGAAAAACGCTGTCCAGTTTTGTACGGGACAGCGTTTTTTTTGCTTCTGCGTTTTACTCCTTTTCACCGCCGGCGCCGTTTCGCAGGTAGTTTACTGCGACGGCAGCCATCGTCCGGGTGCAGAGTTTGAGGAACGGTTCTTCCACCTGGAAGGTGGAACTGTGTTTTGGGGAACCTCCGCCGGTGCCGACCCAGACCATGCAGGAGGGAGCCTTCTGTGCGTAAAAACCGAAATCTTCTGCGCCCAGCAGCGGATGGTCGCCGGTAATGAGAAAATCATCGGGGAGACTGCCGGGAATCCCTTCGCAGATGGCGGAGGCGTTATCCCTCAGGGTATCGGTCACAAAAGCGGTGAACTGCCCGTCATTGTACACGGCGGGATAACCCTCGTGGAATGCACACTCGCAGCTTCCGCCCATCGAAGAGGCGATGCCGGTGGCTATGGTTTCTATCTGTTTACACATTGCGGTGCGTGATTCCTTTGTCAGGTTTCTGAGCATACACCGAAACTCCACATGATCCGCAATAACGTTGGAGGCGCTCCCTCCGGAAATCAGGCCGATATTCATCGTGGAACTTTCCAGCGGATCGATGTTTCTGGATACGATGCCGTGCAGGGCGGTAATGATGTGAGCGGCAATGTAGATAGCGTCGACGCCTTCTTCCGGAGTGGAAGAGTGTGCCGCGCGACCGCGGACGGTTACTTGATACCCGTCCGAGTAGGCGGTTAAATAATGACTGCCGATCAGGATTTGGCCGCGCAGGCTGTTCTCCACATGGAGGGCAAAACAGGCGTCCGGAACTTCGTCCATCAGACCGCATTTAATCATTTCACGGCCGCCGCCGCCTCTTTCTTCGGCGGGCTGGAAGACCAGTGTCACCTTTCCGCTCCATCTGTCCTTTGCCCGGTTTAATATCTCGGCCACCGTTAAAAGATTGGAAGTGTGTACATCGTGTCCGCATGCATGCATGACATTCGGCGTTTCTGAGGAAAAGGGGAGTCCCGTAGCCTCCTGGATTGGCAGTGCATCCATATCTGCGCGCAGTAAGAGGTGTTTTCCGGCCTTTCCGCTGTCTATGGTTCCGATAATGCCCGGTTCGCAGGGACTTTTCTTATAAGGGATTCCAAGGCGGTCCAGCTCACGCATGACCAGGAGGCCAGTCCGTTTTTCCTGAAAGGAAAGTTCCGGATGGCTGTGGATTTCATGGCGCAGGGCCAGGGCCTGCTGCTCCAGTTCATCCGATAATTTCTGAATTTCTTCCATAATATCCATAATATAAAAACCTCTCATTTTCCAGATAAATTAAAATCCAATCGCTGTTCCGACAAAGATGGAGATAACTAAAATAACAAAGATAATGGCGTAGCAGGGCAGGAAGAAACGGTACCATCTTTTTAAATCCAGATTTGCCAGAGCCAGACAGGACATCAGGTTGACGCTGGTAGGAACCATCAGGTTCGAGAAACCGTCTCCGTACTGCAGTGTCAGGACAGCCATCTGGCGGGTGACACCGATTACATCACTCAGAGGCGCCATAATCGGCATAACGACGGAAGTCTGTCCGGAACCGGAGCCGATAAAAATGTTGATGAACGCGTTGGCAATGAACATTCCAATGGCTGCGAGGCTGCTGCCCAGGCTGTTTAACGGAATCGAGATATAGTAAACGATGGAATCCAGAACGCCGGATTTGTTTAAAATAACGGAAACCGTTGCCGCTAATATCATAAAGACCATGACGGTTGTCATGCCCTGAGTGCCTTTTACAAACCGTTTCATAATTTCATCAATGTCACAGCGGGCGAGCAATCCCTCCACAAAGGCAACGGGCAGCAGAATTGAGCTGAGCTGCAGATTGTTAAGGCCCAGGATGGGTCCGCCTGCGGCAAAGAAGATAAAAGCGCCGAAGAAAACGACGATGGATGCCACTTCCGACTTTGTCAGAAGACGGTATTCCTGATTCGAACCTTCGGAATATTCTTTGGAATTGACGCCGAAGTCGTTATCATAGCCAACCGGATTCTTTTGGCAGCGTTTCGCATAGTAAATCAGATAGGCGGAAACGATGCAGAGATTGATAACGGTGACAACTGCGCGCAGACCGGAACCGGAATAGGCCGGAAGACCTGCAATCTCCTGGCCGAGCACACCGGTCAGCGGATTGATTGGAGAAGTCATAAATCCGGTAAAGGATCCCATGATAACCAGGCCGACGGCAAAACAGCGGTCCGTTTTAAGCTGCTTTGCAATGGTGATGCCGAGCGGGATAAAGAGAACGACGGTGGAAATCATGGAACCGACGCACCCGATGAGTCCGGTTGCAAAAATATAGATCGGGATAATCAGCATGGCCTTATCTTTTAACCGGTGTATCATATTGCCCAGAGCGCGATCCAGCACACCGGTCGAATTCATAATTCCCATCAGGCCTCCAAAAATGGTGAGGGTTACGAATAATTTGCCGAACATGCTGTATGCCTGTTCTCCGATTCCGAGAATGACGTCAACCGGGGTTAGAAAAATCTTTTTAACGATGGCATAGGTTCCGGGAACTGCAATTTTACCTTCGTACTGGTAGGAACCGGATGGGATAATAAACGACAGTATGTAAACGGCCAGAATTACAATAAGAATAATGGTCCACATACTTGCAGGTTCTTTTTGGGCTTTTTTAACAACGTCCTTTTTCATATTCATCTCTTTCATGGCATCGTGACAGAGGGGCGGTGCCATATTGTCCTTTCTTTATTTTTACGTGTTTTGCGCTGAAACTGAATTTCTTTTTCAACGGTGCATTACTTATTTCTGAGCACGGCTGATCAAATCGGAAAACAGATTTTTCATGCACGGTACGGTCTCCTGCAATTCTTCCGGATGCCACTGCACGGCGAGCAGCAGGCCGTCCCGGCTTTCCACCGCTTCAACGACGCCGTCCTCCGTATGAGCGGACACCATCAGCCCTTCGCCGCATCTGTCGACACACTGGTGATGCAGCGTATTAGTACAGACTTCGGAAGTGCCGAGTACGGCTGCGAGACGGCTGTTGCCTTCCAGCGTGACTTTGTGCATCGGATAATCGCGATCCTGGAAGCTTTGTCTGTGCAGCAGAGTGGGAGCCGGAAAATCGGATAGATCCTGATACAGAGTTCCTTTAAGCGCAGTATTCAGAAGCTGCATTCCGCGGCAGACAGCCAGCAGAGGTTTCTTTGTCTCAATGGAGTGGAAGACCACTTTTGCCCAGATTTCATCTTCCCCGAGGTTAACCCTTCCCAGCAGAGGGTGTGGTTCCTGGCCGTAAAAGCGTGGATCCACATCTGCACCGCCCGGAAGTAAAAAACCGTCGCAAAGATTCAGCAGCCGATCAAATCTTTCGGAATCCCCCAGCAGCGGAAGGCCCACGGGAATACCTCCGGCCTGCTCGACTGCGTGGAGATAAGCGTTGTTGACATGCTGCATTTTGTGGATTGCCCCCGGCATCTGAGAGCGTGACTCTGACAGCATCACTCCGATTACAGGTGTTTTCATAGTATAACGTTCCCCTTTCAACTTTTATCATTTTGTTATGACTTCATAGTAGCATGGGTGTTTCGGATGCACAAACAACGTTTCCATGTGCCTTACAAAAAAAAGTTGTGCAGGCGGAGAATCCCTCTCCGGGGCAGTGCGATCCCGCCCAGAGGGCTTTTTTTATATCATAGGAGCACTTTCTATGATATAAAAAAATTCCGGCCCAGGGGGACGGAATCAGGGATTACGTCATGTCCTTGCCGGAATTTACGCACTCTTCAAAAGAGTTTCTGGAGAAATTAATGAATTGTTTTGTTGTCTGGGACAAAAAGCTGTTTTTAAGATACAGGATGGCTAAATCTTTTTGTGCATTTGGATAATCCCAGTAGAATAAGTGCAGTTCTTCCCGTTCCTTTGCAGTAAGCTGGTTTATATACAGTTCCGGGCAGATAGCCACACCGATTCCCCTGACACAGCAAATCAATACCGTAAAGATGTTGGAGGACTCCAGCGTAATCTGAGGCGTGATATTCTCTTCGCGGCAGCAGAGATCGAACAGGTTTCCAAGCCAGGTGCTTGAATTCATGTGGATCATGGGGCAGCGCTCGAACGCTTTCAGACGGTGGCTGGGAGAATCAAGAAGTTCTGCCTGCTCCGGGCCTGTGAAATACTGCTCAAACAGTTTTTTATTGACGGCGATAACGGTATGCTCTTTTCCTATGTTTTTTGACATGAGTCTCGGGTCATCGGGGAGATCATAGCCGAATATACAATCAACATCCCTTGTTTTAAGTGCTTCAATCAGTTTGGACAGAGGATTTTCTTTAACGAAAATCTGCACGTGGGGATATTGGCACATAAAGGCCGACGCCAGAGCCGGGATGATCACGCTGCTGCGCCGGGGAGAAACTCCGACAGAGAGTCTGCAGGCCTCCTCGCCCTTCAGGGAATCCAGTTCCTTGATCATTTCCCGCTCTATATCCATAATTTGTGAAAGATTGCGGTACATACATTCACCGGAGGGCGTTAAGGACATCGGCGGTTCACGGTTAAACAGCCTGGTATGGTATGTTTTCTCCAGGCTCTCAATCTGCTTGCTGAGTGCCTGCTGCGTCATGTACAGTTTTTTAGCAGCCTGGGTAAAATTCAGTTCATTGGCTGCGACAAGGAAATTTTTATAGTATTCCAGGTTCATTTGCCACCACCTTTAAAGGAATGATGATTCGGATATACATCAAATATCTGCAGTATTTATAAAGTAAAGTAACTTCCGTATAGATTTCATGTAAAATATTATAGCTGAAATGAAACGGGAGTTCAATTGAGGGAGTTCAATTGGGGCATTTGCCCGCGGTGTCAGGAACTGCGCCCAACTGCCCCCGATTTTCTTAAGAACCTGGCCAGCACGAAGACCGACAGGACGGCCAGAATAACTTCCGCAATAACCTGGGCAAAAGGAAGCCCGTAGAGCGGGAAAAAGTGGTTCAGGACGTAAAGCAGCGGAATCTCCAGAATTACCTTGCGGGAGATGGCAAAAAACAGAGATTCTTTGCCCATTCCCACGGCCTGGAAGGTGCCGACCGCCATGAAATCCACGCAGAGGAAAGGGAGCGCCAGACAGAAGCCTCTTAAAAAGTGGGTTCCGTAAGCAACGGTTTGTGCATCCTCGATGAAAAAACGGGTCAGCGTCCCGGCGGAGAAATAAAAAATCACGGTCACGGCGGCTAAAAAGGACAGAGCAATCTTCTCGGCAAAAAAGAGAGCTTCTTTCATCCTCTTCCTGTTTCCGCTGGCGTAGTTATAACTGATTAAAGGCATCAGGCCCTGGGATAGTCCCATTGCCACATACATCGGCACCATGTTCACCTTCTGACAGATTCCCATGGCTGCAAGGGCGGTGGCGCCGTAGGAGGCGGTAAAGTTGTTGAGAATCGTCGTTCCCGTCACATTTAAAAGGTTCTGGATGGAAGCGGGGATGCCAACGGAACAGACCCCCGTTATAATTTCACGGTTCAGCTTCAGCGATTTCGGGGAGATGCTGATACAGGTGGTCTTTCTTCTCACAAACAGATAAACCAGGAAATAGACCAGGGCAAAACAGTTGGAAAGGCAGGTTGCCAGGGCGGCGCCGACGGCGCCCATATTAAGTCCCCAGGGCAGGATGAAAATCGGATCCAGCACAATATTTAAAAGACAGCCGCTCATTGTTCCGATACTGGCGTGAAGCGCGGAACCCTCCGACCGGATCATATAGGCCATCACGACGTTCAAGATGGCAGGTACGGCTCCGACGGTAACGGTCCAGTTCAGATAGCCGCCGGTAGGGATTCCGGTGACGGAATCGGCGCCCAAAAGAACGAGAAGAGGACCGCGGAGTACGGTGGTGAGAAGAGCAAAAAGCGCTCCGCAGAAAAACGCGCCGTAGAACCCGAAGGAGGAACTCTCACGGACGGTCTTAAAGTCTTTCCTGCCGAGGGCCCGGCTGATCATGCTGGAGCTGCCGACCCCAAACAGGTTATTGACCGCATTAAAAGCAAGCAGCATGGGGGCCGCCAGCGCCACCGCGGCGGTCTGGACAGGATTGTTCATCATACCCACAAAATAGGTATCGGCAAGGCTGTAGAGAACCGTGACGACCGAACTTAAGACAGTCGGGACCGCCAGGGTCAGAACGGCTCTGCCGATGGGGCAGGTTTCAAATAACTCTTCTCTGTTTTTATTCATAAAATTCATCTCCCGGTTTCCGGAAATTGATCCGATAATGTAAAAACTTTGGTAACGATAAAGGTACGGATCGTTACAATCTGTGACACAGTATATCATAATTTTTTAGCAAAATCCATACATCCTGTTTGTGACACGGAATCCGGGATTTTACACAAAATACGCCTGAAACAATAGGGATTTGGTGAATGTTTCCTTCTTTGAACCAGACAAGCTTGTTACATTTTTGGAACGAGTGTAACAAAAAAGAAAAAGTGAAACGTAAATACGAAACAATTGAAACGAATTAACAAAAATGATTCGTCTTAACAGGAAAAGAATATGTATAAAGCCCTAATTATTGGGAAATAAAGGAAGTTAATTGTTATATAATTGGGTTGATACTTCACCATATTCTGGATAATATAAAGAAAAAACTATAAATTATAAAATACATTTCAAACAATAAAAATAGTGGCATGCAACTTGCTGTTATATATAACTGAAAGCAAGTAAAAGAAACTATAAAACCAACAAAAAAAGAAAAGGAGAGAATAATCATGACCACTATTTTTGAAAAACCGAGAATCCTTGTTGTTGCCGGCCATATTGGAGATTTTGTATGGAGAAGCGGGGGCGCGATAGCGCGCTATGCGCAGGAGGGAAGCGCCATTAAGCTCATCATCGTGTCCGATGGACTCCGCGGTGAGGCTAATGACTACTGGAAGACGGAAGGCGCTAATGCGGAGGAAGGCTTGAAAAGGCGGCGTGCAGAGGGCGCAGAGGCGGCCAGGATACTGGGCGCGGAGGCGGTTGAATTCTGGGGACTGCCGGATTATCCGATGACGGGAGCGGATGATTGTGTTGAAAAACTGGCTCATGAGATAAGGGAGTTCAGGCCGAATCTCATCATCACACATTCTGCTTTTGATGCATTTAACCCGGACCATAACACGGTTCATCAGCTCGTTCAAAAAGCACATGCCGCCGCAACCGGCGCCGGTTTCCGGGATGGGCTGGAGGTTTCGCCCAGGCAGACGCCGATTTTCGGCTTCGAACCCCATGTCACGGAAATCAGTGATTTTAAACCGGTTGTCTATGTCGATATTACAGAAGTGTTTGAGATAAAATGCCGCGCAATGAAGGTATTTTCCACACAGCCTGGGATGTATGCCGCCTATAAGCGTAAAGCGGAGGTACGGGCTAATGAAGCGTCGGGCCGCGGAAGCCGGCCGGGCTGCAAATATGCGGAGGCATTTTCAATCTATCATCCGATTGCCGCTTCCGGCGGTTTTGTGTGGTAGGGACTTCTTCGGCGAGGTTTGCAGGATTGCATATAAACGTACCGGGGAATGAGATTTGCAGCCAGCCTTTTAACTACGTATTAAGGAGGTAAGTAGATGTTAGTCAGAGTGGATCATATTGATCTGAGGGTAAAGGATTTTGATGAAACGATAGTTATGTTAGAAAAACTGGGCCTGGCAGTGACGCGCAGCATGCCGCAGAGAAACTCGGTGGAGATGGCGCTTCCTGGGGAAAATCAGGTGGTTTTTGAGATACATAAAGTGCAGGGCGAAGCATTTACCGGCATCCATCATATCGCTTTTAAGAGTGAGGGGGAGAGTGATGATGTGGAGTGCCTGAAAGTAAAGGGGATTGATTTTAAGAGTGAAAAAAAGAAGATAGCAGACACCGGACGGACAGTCAGCAGTTTTTTGGACGGCAACGGGCTGACGTGGCAGCTGACCGATTGATTTTATTTTGGTAATGTCGGATTTGTATATGGAAAAGGAGAATAAAAGTATGGGTAATCATGTAGGACGCAGGGTTTTCTTAAATATAAACAGGCCGGATCCGGAGCTGGTGGAGCAATTTCGGGGATATCCGTCCAGCAACATCGGAGATGTAATGGAGCGGCTTTACTGTACCAGTTCAGATATAAAGCCCTTAAATGACGCCTCTCTTCTGGGCGTGGCTTTTACGGTGAAATGTCCCTCGGGAGATAACATGATGTTTCACCGGGCAATGGATCTCGCAAAACCGGGAGATGTGCTGGTGGTGGACGGACGCGGAGGGATGGAGCGCGCCCTGGCCGGTGAGATTATGATGCGTTATTGTATCTCAAGAGGATTTGCCGGAGTGGTGGTCGAGGGATGCATGAGGGACAGCGACGCCGTGCGGGAGATGGATTTTCCGGTCTACTGTAAGGGAATCACTCCCCAGGGACCGTATAAAAACGGTCCCGGAGAGATCAATGTCCCTGTCTGTGTCGGCGGACAGGTGATACAGCCCGGCGATATTTTAGTGGGTGATCGGGATGGAATCGTTGTGATACGGCCGGAGGACGCCCCGGAAATCCTGAAAGAGGTCAGAAAAAAGTTTGCATCGGAGGAAAAGACCATCTCCGATTATACAGACGGCCGCGTCAATTATGAAAAACATGAGGAATTGTACCGGGGCAAGATGGAGCAGGCGGATTTTCTTTACATAGAGGAGGAGAAGCGATGAGAAAGATAGTCGTCGCGGGAATTTACAACGATAAGGCGGTGGAGCTTTTTAAAGAGCTGTGTCCGGAGGGATATGGACTCAAATTTGTGGGAGTTCCTGAACAGAATGTCCTGATTGAGGAAACAAAAGATGCGGACTATCTGTTTCTGCGCGGCAGGGTGGAGCTGAGTGATGAACTGCTTAGGTCTGCACGGAACCTGAAGCTGATGCAGAAGTGGGGGGCAGGATTTGACCAGTATGATATGAAACAGATCGGCAGTTACAATATTCCATTTATGAACTGTGCGGGAATCAACGCAGTGCAGGTTTCTGAAATGACGGTGGCTTTGCTTCTTGCTTTATACAGGAGAATCCTCCCGCTGAACCGGGATTTAAGTAAAGGCATCTGGTCCAAGGAGGTTTATCTGCCCCAGTGCCATACGATCTGCGGCAAGTGCATCGGCATTATCGGAATCGGCAATATAGGAAGAGCGGTTGCCCGGCTGATGCGGGGATTCGGGGCAAGAGTCCAGTATTATGATGCGCGCCGTCTTCCGCCTGAGACGGAGGAGAGAGAAGAGCTACAGTATGTGGAGCAGGAAACACTGTTTCGAACTTCGGATGTAATTACGCTCCATGTTCCGCTGGTACCGGAAACGAAGTATCTGATTAACCGGGAAACGATGGCAATGATGAAGAAAACGGCCGTGATTATCAATGCGGCCAGGGGCGGTGTGGTCAATGAGGCGGATTTGTACGAAGCGCTGGCGGAAGGGACGATAGCAGGAGCTGCCCTCGATGTGCTGGAGCAGGAAGATAATCCGGCGTCTGCGGCCGGAAATCCCCTGTTCAGCCTCAATAATACCGTGATTACGCCTCATATGGGCGCCAGCACGGACGAGGTTTTACAGGCTATGGTGGAACGCTGTTATGAGAATGTGACAGGGGTGGAAGAAGGGAGGATCACGACGCCCGAACATTTTCAAAACGGGATGTATTTTACAAAATATAATGCATAGGGAGGAAAACAAATGAAAAAAAGATTAGCAGCAGTTTTATGTCTCAGTATGATGATGGGTGTTCTGGCGGGATGCAGCGGTGGGAACAGTGCCGGAGCTCCGGCAAAAGAAACCGCTCAGGCGGAAGCCGGTACCGGGAACGCGGGACAGGCGGAAAGTAAACCGGAAAAAACCGCGGCGGATTCAGCCGGCGGGGTATACGCAGATTTTCCAACTAAAAATATCACTTACATCTGTTCCGGCAGCGCGGGAGGAGGGCTGGATCTCTGCGCCAGAATGATTTCCCCTTATATTGAGAAGTATCTGCCGGGAAAAGGGACCGTGACGGTTGAAAATGTGACAGGAGGACAGAACTGGAATGCCTGGATCCGCTTAATTCAGTCTGCGCCGGACGGCTATAATATCGGTTCGCTGGCCACGCCTCAATTCTGTAACTATTTAAACAAGTCTCTTCAAATCCAGTATACGATGGATGATTATACCCCTCTCGTCAATTGTGTTACGGACTATTGCACCATCTGTGTCCGGGCGGATGACAGCCGGTTTGCCGATGTGGGCAGTCTGGAAGAATTAGTTGCCTGTCTGAAGGAAAATTCGGAAACAGAATTTTTAGTCAGCCTGACTTCGGGAGGCGGAGCCGATGAGATTGCGATGTATGAATTTATGGGGTGGAGTGGAATTACAAACATGACCGGAATCAATTATGCGGACGGCATATCGGCCTCTAAAGCCGGATTCCTGGGAGCTGAAACAGATATCTATTTTGGCAAGGTTGGCGATTCTTTTACCATGTTTGAGGATGGAAACGCTAAAATACTGGCCGTTCTGGCGTCGGAACGATCGGAAATTCTACCTGATGTGCCTACGGGAAAAGAGCAGGGCTTTGACGTTGTACTGGGTTCTTCGCGCGGCATCGTCGTGCCGAACGGCATGGATGAAGGGCTGAAGGCCGTTCTGGAGGATGCCTGCAAAAAGGCGTCGGAAGATCCGGAGTATCTGGCAACTATGAAAGCCGGAGGATACGAAGTGGACTTTATGGGAAGCGATGAGTATGGTGTATATTTAGCCGGTGTCAAAGAAATGGTAGAAAAATACGCGGATCAGCTTGGATACAATGAATAAAGGACGGGGAAATCGGAGGACATTAATGATTTCTGCTTGTTTTCGGAAAGGAGGAGTGAAATGAAAAAGTATTTGACACTGGATGTGGTAATAGGAATAATCCTGATACTGTTCAGCGGTTGGTTCTGGTACTTATCACTGGCTTTTCCAGAAGCCGCCCAAATGTTTCCGCAGTTATTTCTGACAGTGACTTTTCTTTTATCCGTTCTGCTGCTGATAAGCAGTGTAACTGCTCAGGCAAATAAAATAAAAAAAGGGGTACTTCGGGAAGGAGACGGATTTCTGAAACAGTTTGCCATGCCGTGCAAGGCATACTGCATTATGGTGCTTTATATTATCGGAATCAGGAGTATCGGTTTTTTTGTGGCGACTTCTGTTTTTACGGCTGCATTCATGTATTTTCTAAAGGTCAGGAAACCGTTGGTACTGTTGGGAGTGACGGCCGGGATGGATGTGTTCCTCTATGCAATGTTTTGCGTGGGATTAAAACTCAGTCTCCCTGCGGGAATCCTGTTTTAAGGAGGTGATTGCTTTGTTACAGACATTTTTAGATGCAGGCCCCGAGATTCTGGCGTCCCTGTTTACATTGGAGACGATGTTGTGTATCCTCCTGGGGGTTGTGGGAGGGATGTTTATCGGCGCCCTGCCGGGGCTGAGCGCGACAATGGGAATCGCCCTGATGCTCCCGTTTACCTACGGGCTGTCCCCGATTTCCGCAATCGCCATGCTGATGACCATTTATACCTCGGCGATCTGCGGCGGATCGATTACCGCTATATTAATCCATACGCCGGGCACCCCTTCCTCTGCTGCGACCGCCCTGGATGGGTTTCCGCTGACGAAACAGGGAAAGGGGCTGCAGGCTCTCGGCGTTTCCATCAGCGCTTCCATGATTGGCGGAACCGTCAGCGCCGTGGCGCTTCTCTTTCTGGCCTCCATGCTGGCCTCCGCGGCCCTCAAATTCGGCTCCATGGAATATTTCCTGCTGGCCTGCCTGGGACTCAGCGTCATCGCAAGCCTGGCCTCGGAGTCATTAGTTAAGGGGCTCCTGGCCGGCTGCCTTGGCCTGGTGCTGGGCTGCATCGGAATTGACGCCTCCTCCGGTTATGCCCGCTATACCTTCGGGATTGTGCCGCTGTTAGGAGGAATTCCGACGGTTCCTGCGCTGATTGGCCTGTTTTCAATCCCACAGGTGTTAGATCAGCTGGAGAACGCCCGCAGCCAGGGAAAGACCGTCAATGTGGCCGAGGTTGCCGGGATGAGCGGAAAGGTGCTGCTGCCGTGGAAGGAATACAAAAAGCTGCTGCCCACGATTTTACGTTCTTCCGTAATTGGCGTATTTGCCGGAATTCTGCCTGGAGCGGGAGGGGAGATCGGTTCCTGGATGGCGTATAATACGGCAAAAAACAGATCAAAGAATAAGGAATTATTCGGAAAAGGTTCTTATGAAGGCGTAGCGGCATCGGAAGCGGGAAATAACGCCGTAACGGGCGGAGCATGTATTCCGATGATGACCCTTGGAATACCAGGAAGCGCCGCAGCCGCGGTTCTTATGGGAGGACTGATGATCCACGGCCTGCAGCCCGGAGCCGATCTGTTTGTGAAGAAGGCTAGTACGACCTATGCGATTATCTTTGGTTTTATGCTGGCTAATATTATGATGGGTATTATCGGCCTGTTCATTGCCCGGTATATTGTTAGGATTACAAAGGTCCCGGTCAACATCCTCTGCCCTATCATAGTTGTCCTGGCCGTGGTTGGTTCTTACGCAATTTCAAGTGATATGTACAATGTCTATATCATGATTATTTTCGGTCTGATCGGCTACTTTATGCGGCTGGCAAAATTTCCTCCGGCGGCGATGGTGCTGGGGTTTCTGCTGGGGCATATGGCGGAAAAGGGACTGCGCCAGGCAGTCAACCTTTCAAGAGGAAATCTGCTGTCTTACTATCTGCACCGGCCAATCAGCCTGGTTATTACGGCTTTAATCGTCATCGGTATATTCCTGCCGATGGTTCTTGACAAGATAAAAGCGTCCCGTTCGGAAGGCCGGCAGAAGCCGGATGGACAGTAGGATAAGATAATAGGGAACATGTTTAGCCGGTCTTTCATTGCCGTTAGCAAAAAATGAAGCGTCTCTTCAGGGAGATTTGGTTTTACAGAACCGAATCAACTTTAAAGGGGCGCTTTATTGCTTTTCTGAACGTTCACGAGCGTGATTCATTTCGACAAGGTCTTTCAGTTTCTGCCTGTTTTTATTTTCCGATAGTTGTATAAAATTTTACCTAAATTTAGAAAAAATATAACATTTTCTTGATAGTTCTAAAATTTGATGGTGTTATAATCGAAAATGTCGAAGTTATGCGAGAACAGGTAGTAAAGGAGACGAAATGATATGTCACAGATTGAACTGCGGAATGTAAATAAGACTTATGGAAAAAACAATTGTGTGATTGATAATCTGAATCTGCGTATTCCCGATGGCAGTTTCACGGTTATGGTCGGACCGAGCGGATGCGGCAAGTCCACCACACTGCGGATGATTGCCGGACTGGAGAGTTTAAGCTCAGGGGATTTGTATATTGACGGAACCAGGGTAAATGATCTGGAGCCGGGGGAGCGCGATATTGCTATGGTTTTTCAAAACTATGCGCTCTATCCGACCATGAATGTGAGAGAAAATATTGAATTCGGCCTCGCTAATGCAAAAGTGCCAAAGCCGGAGCGGGAGAAACGGATCCGGGAAATCTGCGAAACGGTAGGGCTGACCCCTTATCTGGACCGGAAACCGGGTGAACTGTCAGGAGGACAGCGGCAAAGGGTGGCTCTGGCCAGGGCAATGGTAAAACAGCCGAAGGTATTTCTGATGGATGAACCGCTTTCTAATCTGGATGCAAAACTGCGGAACCAGATGAGAACGGAACTGATTGAATTACATAAACAGCTTGGAACCACCTTCGTATATGTTACCCATGACCAGACCGAGGCGATGTCCATGGCAACCGATATCGTGCTGATGAACCAGGGGGAGATTCAACAGGTTGATTCCCCTGAGCGGCTCTATAACGATCCGGACAATTTATTTGCGGCCCAGTTCATCGGTAATCCGACGATGAACCTTTTTAAACGTACTGAGATGGAGCCGTTCCTGCAGCTGCCGGAAGAGGTGGAGACGGTGGGTTTCAGACCATCCAAAGTCCGTCTCTTGGAAGCGGGTGATTCCTCCACCGATGGGGAGATAGTTACCTCGGGCCCGATTCTTACCAGGGAGCTGATGGGCAGTGAGATTATTTACCGGCTCCGGGCGCCATTCGGAATCATTACTTTTAAAACGTTTAATGAAAAACAGCTTCCCGAGGACATGACCGTCCGGGTGGCGGTTATGAAAAAATGCATGTATCTTTTTGACGCCGGCGGAAGGAGGGTGAGGGTATGAAAGCGGCAAAACCATATTTTCTGATTGCACCGGCTATTCTTCTATTATGTATTTTCTGTATTTATCCCATTTTTAATATGATTGGGCTGAGTCTTTATGAATGGGATATGATTTCACCATTCAAGAAGTTTGTGGGATTGAGAAACTTTGCAAAGCTGGCAACGGACAGACAGTTTTTTCAGACATTGCTCAATACAGTCATCTATGTAGTCTGTACAGTAGGGTTCGGAGTTGGCTTCGGTCTGCTGCTTGCGGTCTTTCTGTCAAAGAAAACAAAGATGAATCTGCTTCTGCAGAGTGTGGCATTTTCACCATATATTGTGTCGCTGGCTTCCATTGCACTTTTATGGATGTGGCTGATGAACAATGATTTCGGATTTCTGAATGCGCTGCTGGCCGTGTTTCATATACCGCCTGTTGACTGGCTGGGGAGTCCCAGGTTTGCACTGCTGTCGCTGATTATCATTAACGTGTGGAAAAGCGTCGGTTATAATGCACTTATTCTTGTTGCGGCCCTGCAGGGAATTCCGCCTCATTTATATGAGGCTGCAAAGCTGGACCGGGCGGGAGCTTTCAGGACCTTCAGCCGCATTACATTTCCTATGATATCTCCGACGTTGTTTTTTTTAGCTCTTGTGGATGTAATAGCAGCGTTTAAGGTGTTTGAAACCATTCAGATTATTACTCAGGGAGGACCGCAGAATTCTACCAACACACTTGTATTTTCCCTTTACGAATACGGATTTAAGTTTTATAAGGTGGGTTATGCGGCGGCAATCGGAGTGGTTTTATTTTTCATCGTGCTCTTATTTACAATACTGTACTTTGCGGTGCTGTCAAAACGGGTTCATTATCAATAATTTTAGAAGGAGACAGATATGGATGCAGTAAATAAAAAAACGTTTGTCCTGCCGGTTTCGGAAGGCAGCTCCGGAAACTCCGGGGAAAAAGAATGGAGGGCGGCAGGGCGCAGGCAGGCGGTCCGAAGGCTTGGAATGACGGTCAGAATTCTGGTGAGTGCAGTTCTGCTGCTGATTTTTTTCTTTCCTTTTTTCTGGATGATAATAACATCCTTTAAATCCCTTGGAGAGACCATGGTGTTTCCGCCGTCCCTGCTTCCGAAACAATTCCAGTTTTCAAATTATGCGGCGGCTTTTACCGCATTTCCTTTTGTACGGTTTCTTGTGAATTCCTGTGTTGTTACGGCCGCGGTTTTAGTATTGCAGATGCTCACGGTGATTCCGGCGGCTTATGCCTTTTCACAATACCGCTTTAAAGGTAAATCATTTCTGTTCGGCCTTACCCTGGCAACGATGATGGTGCCTGCACAGTTGATTTTCCTGCCGCTTTTTATTCTGTTTTCAAAAGCGGGTCTGATTAACAGCTATATGTCCCTGATACTTCCGTTTGGCACCAGTGCGTTTGGTATTTTTATGCTTCGGCAGACCTTCAACCAGATGCCGAAAGAGCTGATTGAGGCGGCCCGCCTGGATCGGGCGGGTGAGGGGAAAATCGTGCTCCGCCTGTTTCTGCCAATGGCCAGGCCGACCCTGGTTACCATGGCGCTGCTGACGTTTATTAATACATGGAATGATTATTTCTGGCCGCTTGTTATGACAACCAATGATACGGTCAGGACCCTGCCGGTTGGAGTGGCGTCTCTGCGCAACATAGAGAGCGGCATTAATTACAATATCCTGATGGCAAGCAATGTGATGCTGACAATACCGATTATTATCGTATATCTGCTGGCGCACAAACAGATTATCAAGGCATTCACCTATCTTGGAGACAAATAGCAAAAGCGGATCCATTCTGCAGCCTCTGTCCGGGATATGAGAATAGAGAGACATCAATTTTTTATGACAAAAAGGAGAACAAACAACATGAAAAAGAAAACTGCAACCTGTATTTTGGCCGCTCTGACGGCTGTATCTGCCTGTCTGTCAGGCTGTTCGGGCAATACGTCCGGCAATGTATCTACGGCAGCCGGTTCTACGGGAGCCGTGTCGGAGGACGGTTCCAATCCGATTCAGCTGACCTACTGGTATTCCTGGCAGGATAAGATTGCAGAAAATAATGTGGAGCGTATTCAGGAATTTAACGATACGGTAGGAAAAGAAAACGGCATCCAGGTCACTGCCGAATATCAGGGAACTTACGATGATTTACATTCCAAACTGAAAAGTGCGTTTGTAGCCAACGAAGAACCGGATGTCTGCGTCATGGAGATTGCCAGCATTAAGTCATTTGCAGACGGAGGAATTATTCAGCCGATCCAGGATATGGTGGCAAAGGAGGACGTGGATGATTTCTATCCGGGCCTGATGGAAAACTGCTATGTGGATGGAGCACTCTATGGAGTTCCTTATCTGAGAAGCACGCCTGTGCTGTATTATAATAAAACGCTTTTTGAAAAGGCAGGTCTGGATCCGGAAAAAGGTCCGTCCGACTGGGAGGAACTTGCCGCTATGTCCGGGCAGCTGGCCGATATTGGAGTAAGCGGATACGGATTCATCTCGGATATCTGGATATTTGAGGCGTTTCTGCGCAGCAACAGCGGTGATACGGTGAATAAGGACTGGACGCAGGCCACATTTAATTCCCAGCCGGGTGTGGAGATGGCGCAGTATTTCAAAGAAGGGATTACAGATAATAATTTTAAATATTACAGCGGCAAGGATGCGCTGACTACAGATGAGGTCAACCAGAAAGTGGCGATGTGGGTAACATCCACGGCCAATCTGTCCAACAACCTCCAGCTGGCCTCAGATAACGGATATGAGATCGGCACCGCTTTTATCCCGAAAAACACTCAGAATAAAGTTCCCACGGGAGGCTGCAATCTGGTTATGACCAGCCGTTTGGAGGGAAAAGAGAAGGAGGCGGCCGCATTGCTGATTAACTTTATGACAAGCAAAGACAGCGCGGTGAAAAATCATATTAAGACAGGATACCTTCCGACAAGACAGAGTATCGGCAGCGATGAGCGGCTGGTAGAATTATATGAGGAAACGCCTCAGTACAGGGTAGCCCTTGAACAGCTCCAATACGGAAGCGGGCGTCCGATGGCACAGGCCTATTCTGAAATGACTAAGACATATCAGGATGCCATAGATAAAATCATGACAACGGATGTGGATATACGGACAGCGCTCAATGAGTGTGCATCCGCCTGTGATTCCCTGCTGAAGTGATAGGGAACGTACAGGCACATTAAAATGAAAACCGAGACAAATAAGCAGACAGCAAGGAGAGTGCGATAATGCCAAGACTGGTAGTGATGTGTGTTGACGCTTTATTTACGACAGACTTAGAAGACGTGGCCAAAATGCAGGGATTCAGAACCATAATGGAGCATGCGGCCATCTATAAAAATATTGATTGTGTATATCCCACACTGACTTATCCGTGCCATGCAACGATAATGTCCGGCTGCTGGCCGGAACGCCACGGAATCTGTCACAATGAAAAACTGGATCCCGGGACAAATAACCGTGAATGGTATTGGAATTACCGGGATTTAACGGTAAAAACAATCTTTGATTACGCAAAAGAGAACAACCTGACCACGGCATCGGTGCAATGGCCGGTTACAGCCGGGGCTCCCATTGACTATGTGATTCCGGAAATGTGGACGTATGAGCATAAAGCGGATATGCGGGAGGCGCTTCTTCCAAACAGTTCGCCGCCCATGAAAGAAATTTATGAAAAAAACTGTCATATGATGAACTGGAAAGAAAATCCCCGGTTTGACAGCTTTCAGGTGCAGTGTGCGGTTGACATTATACACCGCTATAAACCCGATGTGCTTTTTATGCATCAGTCACATCTGGATCATACCCGCCATGTGCACGGACTTCATGCTCCGGAAATCCAGGAGGCGCTCCGTCTCCACGACGGCTGGATCAGACAGATCATAGAGGCGTTAAAAGAGGAAGGACTGTTTGAGGATACGGCATTTATTATCCTGGGAGATCACGGGCATCTCCAGGTGGACTATAATATATGCCCTAATGTGCTTCTGGAGCGGGAAGGCATTATAAAAACTGATGCAGCAGGTAATGTGAAGGAATGGGATGCATATATTCAGTCCTGCGGAATCAGCGCCCAGGTCTATATCAGGAAACAGGAAACAGAGGAAACCGTGCTTCGTCTTCTGAATGATTTAAAGGATTTGGGATATGTGCAGGAAATTTTTAAAAAAGAGGAATTAAAAGAAAAGTACCATCTTGACGGAGATTTTTCCTACATGATTGAAGCTGCGCCGAACTACGCTTTCGGCAATGCCTCCCGCGGTGACTTATTTGCAGGGACGGACAGTTCCGATTATAAATACTCGGTGGCGACTCACGGCCATCTGCCCACAAGAGGCGATAAGCCCTGCTTTATCGTCCGCGGAGCGGGGGTTCCCGAGGGGACTTTCGAGGGCGCGCGGCTGATTGACGAGGCGCCGACGATGATGAAACTGCTGGGGCTTTCCCATGAAGCCGGGGCGATGGACGGTAAGCCGCTGTTTTAGGACGGATAGCTTCCTCTTATTTATGCTGCCATCAGCGTTCTGTTCTGCCATCAGCTTTTGTATATCCTCATGCCCGTAGAAAGGCCAACCCGTTGCCGGAACCCCGGACGGATGTTATACTAATCTTAACGGGTTAGGCCGGTGTGAGAGACTGCGTACAGAAGAGGAGAAGAATGGACAGGAACAGCAATTCCCAGATATCAATGATATGGACGAATCCCATTGCCTATGAGCTTTCAAAAAGACTGGTGGAGGAAAGGCAATTAGACTGCCGGGTTATACTGGCGGAATTATTAGAGGTAGAGGAGGTTGCGGCTTCGGAAGTGAATCGGGGAGCCAAAATCATTATTTCCAGAGGCGGCGTGTGGAACCGCATCCAGAAGAAGGTGGCTATCCCCATGGTAGCCGTGCGGTTTGCATTCTCGGATTTTGCTTCGGCTATCGAGGAAGCATCCCGTTACGGAGAACAGATTGCGATGATCGTTTTCTCCGAGGTGATGCTTGAATCGGCTAAAAAGGAATATTATTACTGGAAGGTAAAGACAGTCGTCATACAGGTTGCGGACATTAAGGAAGCGCGGGAGGAAATCGCCAGTTTAAAGAAGAAAGGAATCAGCGCCATCGTCGGAGGCGTGACAATACGGAAGCTGGCTGCCGAGAAGGGGATTCCCTGTGTGCTGTTTGGTTGCAACGAGGATGTTGTATTAGAAGCGATTTACGACGCACAGCGGCTTTTAAAGCTTTTGCTTGCCCAGGAGGTCCGCTATCGTACGATCAGCATGCTGCTTGATAACTCTTCCGAAGGAATGATGACGCTGGACAAGGGCGGCGTTATTACAAACATGAATAAGGTGGCGCTGAAAATACTCGGAGGAGGCCTTCGCGAGGAAGATGTTCTGGGAAGGGAGTGTGTGGAACTGTTCCCGTTTCCGGCTATTATTGCGGGAACGATGCAGGGAAAACGGTTTTATAATTATCTTGTCACATACGGAAACCATTATTTGGCTGTCAGCAGTCTCCCGATCGTGGCCGACAACATCATCAAAGGAATTATCATCAATATTCAGGATTCCGACGATATCCAGGCGGTGGAGAATAAAATCCGCAGACATTCCGCTACAAAAGGCTATACTGCGAAATATACACTTCAGAATATTATCGGTAAGAGCGGGGGAATTGTAAAAGCCAAGCATCAGGCCATGATGTATGCGGGAGTGGACAGTACAGTGATGATCTGCGGCGACTCGGGAACCGGGAAGGAATTATTCGCCCAAAGCATTCATAATGCCAGCAGTAGAAGAAACCAGCCCTTTGTAGCGGTTAACTGCGCCGCATTTCCGGAGAGCCTTTTGGAAAGTGAATTGTTTGGTTACGAAAAAGGGGCTTTTACAGGCGCAAGTCCCAGCGGAAAGGCCGGAATCTTTGAGATGGCGCATAAAGGCACAATATTTTTGGATGAGATCGGTGAGATGGCGGTTACTCTTCAGTCGCGTCTGCTGCGGGTCATCCAGGAGCGGGAGATTGTCCGCCTGGGAGGCAGTTCCGTCATTCCCGTAGATGTCAGAATTATCTCGGCAACGAATAAGAATCTGTTGGAGGAGATGAAAAAGGGCAATTTCCGAAAGGATCTGTACTATCGGCTAAGCGTTCTGACCCTGCAGCTTCCCCTTCTGGAAGAGAGGCAGGAGGACATTGTGCCCCTCGCGCTGCAATTTGCCAGGACATTCGGGGATAATCACGGAAGAGAGATCACCGGCATTGCTCCCGGCGCGCAGGCACTTTTGAAAGCGCACCGGTATTTTGGAAACATACGGGAGCTGTCCAATATTATTGAGAGGGCGGCCATCTTTGCGACAGATACCGAGATTTCTGAGGAAGATGTGAAAATGGCCTTGTTTGGGACCTCGTTTTCTGAGACAGTATGCTTGGAAAACACAGATGCTGCGAAATGTACTGCGGCTGGCAGCGGGACGGCGGATGGAGGAGGCCGGGTAAACAGGGAAAAGGAACGGATTAAGGCCGCCCTGCATGAGACGGACGGGAATTGTACGAAAGCGGCGGAGCTGCTTCATATCAGCAGGACGACGCTGTGGAGAAAGATGAAGAAATATATGATTAAGGAAGAAGCGCAATAGGCTTTTAAATTTCTTTGTTTCATTTAGCAGACAACATATGAAGGGGATGTTATAAAACTCTCCAAACAGAAAAATCGCTGGTCGTGAGACTTCAGCGATTTTTTTGGCTAGGGACTTATTTTACAGCTCCTTTTACGAAATATGATTTCTATTATTACTGTCCGGCAGCAGGATAGCGCCACTAATCGACAGACGAATCCTCAGGCAGGTGGTAGTAATCTAGTACAAAGTTCCAGAAATCCATAGCGGCTTCCGTCATCAGGGCTTTACGATGCCTCATCAGATAGACGGTCCGTGAGTTACCTGGTTCAGACAATTTGTAATGTCTCAGACCCGGGCAAAGGGCCCGGGCATCCGAAAGACAGGACTCCGGAATCAGGGAAACCGCCAGACCGTGCCGGATGGTACTGATTTTTGTGAGAAAATCGTCTGTCTGATAAAAGGTTCTTGGTATAAATCCTGCTTTTTGACAAAGCGAATAAGTGATATCACTGAAAAACAAATCGGACTGGGACATGACAACAAAAGGCGTATTGTCAAAATAAGCCAAATCAACAAACTCTGCATCGTTCTTTATCGTGGAAGGAAACTCTCTGCAGTTTTCGGATGCGATTAATACCATATTCTCCTGGAAAAGCGGCTGAGATACCCAGAACTGTTCCTTATTCACAATGGGATAGTTATTGGAAGAGGAATACAGGATAAAATCCAAATCCTCACTTTGGTTCTGGTTTATCAGCATATTGGACTGGCTGATATCGAAGTCAATCAGGGGGTTAAGGGAAGAATATGCGTTTGCGCAGGATGTAATGATCGGCGCGTATGCATAGCAGTAGATACGAATCATTCCCAAAGTCTCATAAGAAATACTTCTGGCGGTATTGACGCCGAGAGTTAGTGTATTGAGCGCCTCCTCGGCATATTTTGCGAAAATAAGGCCATTATGATTCAATTTGAGACGGTTTTTAGTCCGATCAAATAATTGGAGATTCAGTTCATTTTCAAGGGCAGTTATATTTTTGCTGAGCGCCGACTGGGAAATGTTCAGAAAATCGGCGGCAGCAGAGACATGTTCGGTTTTTACCAGTTCCAGAAAATATTTTAATTGATATAGTTCCACGGCGCCTCCTGATAAAGTCACGCGAGTATTCCTGAAAGTCATACTGCTGTGAGCGAGATCGAATTGTTTATACGGGTTAACATTTATATAATTATCATAACGTTTTAATTGTAAAAGATTATTGCGCAAAAATCAATTGTATTGGTGTGGAAGGAGAAGTAATTATGTTTAATCGATTTGGCAACATGATGCCCCCGGAAGAGGCGAAGAGGAGGCCGTATCTTATTGACCGGGACCCCTTTAATATACTGGGGAACCTGTATTTTGTGGGAAACCAATGGTGTTCATCGCATTTGATTGACACGGGTGACGGGCTCCTGCTTCTGGACACTCCATGTGCGTCCGGACTGCCGGGGCTGATTCATAATATCTGCCGTTTGAATTTCAGGATGGAGGATTTGAAGTATATTGTTGTTTCCCATGCGCACAGCGACCATTTCGGAGCGGTTGAGGCTCTTCGGCATATGACCGGGGCAAGGGCATTTATCAGCCGTGTGGATGCGGAGGATATGCGGGATAATCCCGGGCGGATGGCGTCTATGAATGAGGATTTAGGACCCTTTAATGAATGCTTCACCCCCGATGTAGAGCTGGAAGACGGGGATATTATTGAGCTCGGAAATACAAGAATCAGATGTGTTCTGACACCCGGGCATTCAAAAGGGGTTATGTCCCATTTCTGGGACCTGAGACATGAGGGGAAAGATTATAAAGTAGGAATATACGGGGGCGCAGGTTATTCAACCGTATCGGAGGAATGGCTCGAAAAAGCCGGATTACCGCTTTCCCTGCGTGAAGATTTCCTCTCTTCCATTGAAAAAGTGTGGAATGAACCGGTGGATATTATGCTGGGAAACCATCCGTTTCACAATGATACATACAGGAAGGCCGAAAAAAAGAAAAAGGGGGAAGAAATGGCTTTTGTTGATCCCGCGGAATGGCGGCGTTTCCTCACGGAACTGAAGTCAGGATATCTCAATTTCCTGAATATGCCGCCGGAAGAGATAAAAAAACAAAATGCGGTAAGCCAATGGAGCCGGTACTATGGCAGTTAAAAAGGGTTGGGGAGAAGAGAAAATATACTGAGGAGGTAATGAAAATGAGTCCTACTATAATGGCGGTTATTCTGCTTGCGCTTGTTGTTGGCGGCATCCTGACCGGAAAAATTCCCATGAACTTCGTTATGTTTGCAGTCCCGGTTTTCTGTTTACTTGGGCTGGGGTATAATGTGTCTGAAATCAGCGGATTTATCCTGTCAAAAATATCGGAAATTATGACATCGGCCGGATGGATGCTGTTATTTGGCCTGATTTATTTTACAATGCTGACGGAGTCGGGGATGTTTGATACAATTATCAATGGCGTCGTCACTCTGGTTGGAGAGCGCATGAATGTAGTCGTGGTTATGATAATGACTACAGTGATCGGAGCTCTTGCGTATTTAACGGCCAGCATGTCCACTGCGTATCTGATTTGCTTTCCGATTATGATACCTATGTTTAAAAAATTTAATATCAAAAGGGAGTATGCGTTTATCATCTGCCAGACAGCTATGGCCGCCGTGTGTTTTCTTCCCTGGGGCATCGGAGTGGTAAATTCATCCATCATGGCGGGCTGCGATCCGACCGAGCTGGCCGCGGCATCGATTCCGTGGGGATTGTGCTTTATTCCGGTTATTATTTTGCAATGGTTTTATTTTGCATGGAGACATAAAAAGGAGAATGGCACGCTGGGTCTGCCGGGAGAAGCAGCCATATTACAAGCAGAAACAGAGACAATAAAGGAAGAAAAACAAAATGCCAGGCCAAAGCTCTTCTGGTTTAATCTGATAGTATTCATTGCAGCGCTTGTATCACTGGCTGTCTTCAAACTGCCCAGCTATCTGATATTTCTGACAGCCTCGATTGTAACCGCTATGGTGAATTATCCGAATAACTTTGGTGAAATCTGGAACAAAGCAGGGCTGACATTTTTTAACGTACTGATCATGCTGCTTGCAATCTGTTTCTATCTTGCGGCTTTTAACGCCGCTCCGCCTGATGGAAGCCGGCTGTCTATGGTAAATGCGCTTGCACAGGCTATGACTGGAATTCTACCGGAATTTTTGATGAGATATATGTATATTATTTTCCTGTTCCTCTGCGTACCAATTATTTATTTTGTACCCTATCAGATTTATAATACCATGTATCCGCTTTTTATCTCTGTGGGGGCATCCTTTGGGATTGGAGGAATTGCAATTATTGCCCCGTTTGTCTGTAATCTGGCCCTTGCCACCGGCGTAACGCCAATGAATTCATCCACCTATGTAGGATGCGCGCTTTGTGAGGTTGAGCCGGAAAAGTTCTGTAAGTACGGCGGTGTAATCATGTTCATTACAAATGCGCTGGTGATGGTGGTTGCCGTTCTTACGGGGGTTTTAGGGATTTGATTGAGAAATGAGGACGCCGCCGTCAGGCCAGGGGCCGGGGTGGTGAGGGGGATCGATGAGTCTTTCGTCCCGGAGAAAGGTTGTCGTGGGCGGGGAATCCGGGCAGAAAAAGTTCCTGCGGGAAACGCTTTCGCTCGTTGGAGTACATAATGGTTCTAACCTCGAAAAGACCTCGGTAAGTACCAATGAACTCCCAGGTTCCCTTCGGAATCTTTTTCTCCCTTCTTCCCCGCAGGAAGGTTATGGCCGGGACGAAAGACTCAGCCAAGGCGGCTGCCCGGCCCCCGGCCTGCGGCGGCTAATCTGTCCTATTTCTTCAATGGGGGAGGCGCTTGTCGCTGCTACTACGTTTCTCTGGATGCCGGAAAACTACATCCTGTTCAATATGAGACTATGTAAGCTTAGAATCTTAGAGCGTTTATTTTGCTACTCTTTTTATGCAGCCCAGGATATCGTCAGAATGTAAAATAGTTACGACTATATCGTGGCCGGGACAATACCACCTTCACACTTGACGAAAGAGACAATCAGCCCCTGAAGCCGGCGGACGGGGCAACAACCTTCCCTGAGTCTTCAGTCCCGCCGACAACCTGCCCGGGGAAGGAAGGAGAAAACTTTCCGAAGGGGACCTTGGAATCCGCCGGTGCTTGATGAGGTATTTTCGAATCTAGCATCCGTTGCGCATTCCACAAGCGGGAGCGAGTCCCCGTAGGAATTTTTTCTCCTGGATTCCCCTTCACCACACCCTACCAACCGGGACTGAAGACTCATAAACAACCTCCCACCACCCCGTCCGCCGTCTTACAGAGGCGTCCTCGCATCTCAACTAAACTAAATCCCTATTTCATACCTGAGCATCAACAATATCAAGAAACCCCGCCAAAACGGGTTGACATCCCCCTGCGATTATGTTAAATTATTGTTTAGCATAAATGCAATGATAAGGAATAGTAGGCTGAATGACATACCAGAGAGCTGCCGGCAGGTGCGAGGCAGATATGAATATTTCAGTTGAACTCGCCTTGGAGCAGCCTGTTGAAGGGAAGATGCACGGACATTCCGTCCGGTGCAGGGAAGTTCCTGTGTAGGCAGAGCCGGGATCCGGCCGTTATAGGGAATAGAAAGAGCATACCGTTTGCCGCAAAGGCCGATCTGGCCGGAACCTTGAAACCTGCGGCGCAATAACCGGTGTGAAATAGAGTGGTACCGCGTAGCGTGTAATATTGCCCTGCGTCTCTATGATAATAGAGATGCGGGCTTTTTTTATATCATTATGATATAAAAAAGCCCGCCGGGCAGGAAGCGCTGCATATAAATTGAAACAGGAGGAAATGAAATGTCACAGTACAATCATACCGCCATTGAGAAAAAATGGCGCGAAAACTGGGAAAAGAACCCGATCAACGTAAATGACGGAGAGAAGGAGAAATACTACTGCCTTGATATGTTCCCATATCCGTCGGGAAGCGGCCTTCATGTAGGACACTGGAGAGGCTATGTTATCTCTGATGTGTGGAGCCGCTATCAGTTATTAAAGGGAAAATATGTCATCCATCCGATGGGCTGGGACGCGTTCGGTCTTCCGGCAGAGAACTATGCCATCAAGATGGGCGTCCATCCGGCTATCTCCACTGCGGAGAATGTAAAGAATATCAAACGCCAGATCGGTGAGATTGCGGCAATCTATGACTGGGATATGGAAGTAAACACCACGGATCCCGGATTTTATAAATGGACCCAGTGGATTTTCGTCCAGATGTTCAAAAAGGGCCTTGCCTATGAGAAGGAATTCCCGATCAACTGGTGCCCGTCCTGTAAGACCGGCCTCGCTAACGAGGAAGTTGTAAACGGCTGCTGCGAACGCTGCGGAACCGCCGTGACCAAGAAGAACCTGCGTCAGTGGATGCTCAAAATCACGGCATACGCAGAGCGCCTCTTAAATGACCTCGACAAGCTTGACTGGCCTGAGAAGGTTAAGAAGATGCAGACCGACTGGATTGGCAAATCTTACGGCGCCGAAGTTGATTTTAAGGTGGACGGAAGAGACGAGAAAATCACAGTATATACAACAAGGCCCGACACCCTTTACGGAGCGACGTTTATGGTCCTTGCCCCGGAGCACAGCCTGGCGAAGAGCCTGGCTACGGATGAGACAAGGGAAGAAGTGGAGAAATACATTTTCGACGCTTCAATGAAATCCAATGTGGACCGCCTCCAGGATAAAGAAAAGACCGGCGTATTTACCGGTTCCTATGCAATCAATCCTTTAAACGGCGCAAAGACTCCAATCTGGCTGTCCGACTATGTACTGGCAGATTACGGTACGGGAGCCATCATGTGCGTTCCGGCCCACGACGACCGTGACTTTGAGTTTGCGAAAAAATTCAATATCCCGATTATTCAGGTTATCGCAAAGGACGGCAAGGAAATCGAGAACATGACCGAAGCTTATACCGAGGCAAGCGGAGTCATGATCAATTCCGGCGAGTGGAACGGCATGGAGTCGTCCGTGCTCAAACAGGAAGCTCCTGCCATGATCGAGGAGAGGGGACTGGGCAAAAAGACGGTTAATTACAAACTGCGTGACTGGGTATTCTCCCGCCAGCGTTACTGGGGAGAGCCAATCCCGATCATCCACTGTCCGAACTGCGGCAACGTGCCGGTACCGGAGGATCAGCTTCCGTTAGAGCTTCCTAAGGTAGAAAGCTATCAGCCTACAGGAACCGGTGAATCACCTCTTGCAGGTATCGACGAGTGGGTCAACACCACATGCCCGTGCTGCGGCGCGCCTGCAAAGAGAGAGACCAACACCATGCCTCAGTGGGCAGGTTCCTCCTGGTATTTCCTTCGCTATGTGGACAGCAAAAACAATGAAGAACTGGTTTCCAGGGAAAAGGCAGACAAATATCTGCCGGTTGATATGTATATCGGCGGCGTAGAGCATGCGGTCCTTCACCTTCTCTACTCCCGTTTCTATACGAAGTTCCTCTGTGACATCGGAGCTATCGACTTTGACGAGCCGTTTAAGAAGCTGTTTAACCAGGGTATGATCACCGGCAAGAACGGTATCAAGATGAGTAAATCCAAGGGCAACGTGGTTTCACCTGACGATCTGGTGCGCGACTACGGCTGTGATTCCCTGCGTCTCTATGAATTATTCGTGGGACCGCCGGAGTTGGATGCCGAGTGGGATGACCGGGGAATCGAGGGCGTATCGCGTTTCCTGAACCGTTTCCACAACCTTGTAATGGAAAATAAGGATAAGGACATTACTGCGACTAAGGAAATGATCAAGCTCCGCCATAAGCTGGTGTTCGACATTGAACAGAGATTTGAGCAGTTCAGCCTGAATACCGTTATCTCGGGATTCATGGAGTACAACAACAAGCTTATCGACCTGGCTAAGAAAGAGGGCGGAATTGATAAAGAAACCCTCAAGACATTTATAATCCTTCTGGCTCCGTTTGCCCCTCACCTCGGTGAAGAACTGTGGCAGGTACTGGGCGGCACGGACAGCGTATTCCACGAGACATGGCCGGAATGCGATCCGGAGCTGATGAAGGACGATGAGAAAGAGATTGCCGTCCAGATCAACGGCAAGACAAGGGCTGTCGTAACACTTCCGGCCGAAGTATCCAAAGAAGACGCGATTGCGGCAGGCAAAGAGGCGCTTAAAGGCAAAATGACCGGAAACGTGGTGAAAGAAATCTACGTACCGGGCAGAATTATCAACATCGTAATGAAATAAGTGTAATTAAATAAGAATTCGATTGCAATAAAATAATGAACCGTATGCCCCATGGGCTTTTCATTGCAAATCAATAAAACAGCGCAGGCAATGCAGTAAAAACATTGCCTGCGCTGTTTTATAAAAGCAAACTGTATGTGGCAAAGGAGCCGCACAACGGCGGATTTTCCTGTTAATTAAAAACCTGTGTCCCTGCATACGCCGGGGCCCAGGTTTTTAATTGCAAGAAAATCGTAAATGGAAAAGGGATATTTTTTGTGTTATGATATAAAATATGACTTATCAGGAAAGGACTGACAGAAATGGGACACATTACATCAAAGGATGCCCACAAGAGCCTGGAGGAACGCATCAACTGGTTTACCCAGGGCGCGCCGGCATCGGATACGCTGTATAAAATTTTACAGGTGCTTTTTACGGAAAAGGAGGCCAGGGTTATGGCCATGCTTCCCGTAAGGCCTTTTACACTAAAGAGAGCGGCTCATATCTGGAATACTTCGGAGGCAAAGGCGGAGAAGGTGCTCGATCATCTCTGCGAAAAGGCGCTTCTGGTGGATTCCTGGCATAATGGAGTCAGAAAATTTGTTATCCCGCCGCCAATGGCCGGATTTTTCGAGTTTGCCCTGATGCGCACCCGGGGAGATATCGATCAGAAATATCTGAGTGAGCTTTACTATCAGTACATGAACGTGGAGGAGGACTTTGTAAAGGATCTCTTCTATGCGACGGAGACTAAGCTGGGCCGCGTGTTTGTCCAGGAACCGGTGCTCGGCAATGAGAATATGAGCCATATCCTGGACTATGAGAGAGCCAGCCATATCGTGGAGGAAGCGGATTATATCGGCCTGGGGCTCTGTTACTGCCGCCATAAAGCGGCCCATGCAGGCCATCCCTGTGAGATAGACGCTCCGCTTGACGTTTGTCTGACCTTCGGCAATGTGGCCCGTTCCCTGGCAGAACATGGGGGACATGCCAGACTGATTTCCAAAGAAGAGGCAATGGACGCGCTTGAGCGTTCTTATGATGCCAATCTGGTGCAAATCGGTGAAAATGTGAGGGAATATCCGGCATTTGTCTGCAACTGCTGCGGATGCTGCTGTGAAGCTCTTCAGGCTGCCAGACGGTTTGCCCCGATGCAGCCGGTGGCGACGACGAATTACATTCCGGCAATCGATAAGAAGACCTGTATCGGCTGCGGCAAATGTGCAAAAGTCTGTCCGGTGCTGGCGATTAAGATGGAGGATGAGTTATCTCCGGAGACAGGTGAGAGGACCGGCAGGAAGAAGGCGGTGGTGGACCGGGATATCTGTCTCGGCTGCGGCGTCTGTGTGAGAAATTGCCCGGTGGGAGCCATCCAACTGGAGAAACGTCCCGTACAGATTATCACGCCGGTCAACAGCACGCACCGTTTCGTGCTGCAGGCGATTGAGAAGGGAACTTTGCAGAACCTGATATTTGACAATGAGGCATTCGCCAACCACAGGGCCCTGGCCGCCGTTTTCGGGACCATCCTGAAACTGCCGCCCGTAAAGCAGGCCCTGGCAAGCAAGCAGTTTAAATCCATCTATCTGGACAGGCTGCTGTCTGCACAGATAGAAAAACAGAAGGCGGAACAGAAGCAGTAATGGACACAGAAGAGACTAATATAAAGAACAATAAATAAGGAGGACCGGATGCCCAGATTATTAATCAAACAGAGAGTGTTTTCGTGGAGCGATACTTATGACGTATACGGTGAGGATGAGAGTCCGCGGTATTTTGTGAAAGCGGAATTCCTGTCGCTGACCCACCAGATTCACGTTTATGACAGCCGCACGGGGGAAGAGCTGGGCGCGGTCAGGGAGGCCTTTTTAACGCTGATGCCGAGATTTGAAATCGAGATCGGCGGACGGATTATGGGCCAGGTTGAAAAGCGGTTTACGTTGTTCAGGCCCAAATACGAGGTCGATTTTAACGGCTGGCGGGTGGAAGGCGATTTCCTGGGATGGGATTACAGCATTTATAACGAGTGTTCGGCCATCATGCACATCGAAAAAGAATTTCTGCACTGGGGTGACACCTATGTGCTGCAATACGACGATCCGGAGGATGAACTTCTGGGTCTGATGCTTGTTGTTGCAATCGATGCGGCAAACTGCAGTAATGGATAAATGCAGCAGATGCCGGGGAACCGGTAATACAGGAATGGATATAGAATGGCTGACCATGGACAGAAAGGAATTTGCCCTGATGAAAAAGAAGTACAGAGGAACCGATCAATTATATAAGAAAATCTGCGTGGCGGGACTTGCCGGGCTGATTCTTGCGGCTTCAGGTCCCCGGACCGCATTTGCCGCAGAAAACAGCGGACAGGCGTATGGACCGGCCTGGGAGAGTGAACAGAAGAAAGCCGGACTCCTTCCGGAACAGTCCGGTAACACGGAAACAGGAGAGGCTGCCGTCCCGTATAACGGAGATGTTAACACGCTGAAAGCGGCAAAGGAGGCCTCCCAGCTTATCGTGGCGGTGGGAAATCCTGCCGATCCTGCACTGGGAACTCTGACCTGGTATAAAAAGAACCAGGATGGAGTGTTTACACCTGCATTTTCCGTACCGGCGGTGAGCGGCATGAACGGGATTTCCGGAGACAAAAAGGAGGGGGACAAGAAGACGCCGGCCGGCGTTTACTCCTTTACCATGGCTTTCGGAATGAAAGATAACCCCGGAAGTATTCTTCCCTACCACAAGGTGGTAAACGGCGATCATTTCGTAGATGACGGAAACAGCCGGTATTACAACCGCCTTGTTAATGAATTTGAAGTCCAGAAGGACTGGACTTCCTCCGAGAACCTGATACGCCAGGCGCCGCATTACAATTATGCACTGGTTCTGAACTACAACGACGGCTATGTGCCGGGAAAGGGTTCCGCCATTTTCCTGCACTGTCCGAAGGTTGCCAATAATACGGGGACCTCCGGCTGTATCAGCATACAGGAAGAGTATATGAAGGAGCTGGTACAAAACGTAGACCAGAACACAAAGATTATCGTAGTCCAGGAGGAAAAAGATCTGGCGGCGTATTAAGGCGTATTAAAAAGAAAAGAGCCAAATGTACGGGCGGACCGCCTGAGTACACTTTCCTTTTCAAATTCATAAGAGAATGTCATAAAACAATGTCATAAAACAATGTCATAAAACAATGGCACCATTTCCTTCTTGCCGTCGGCGAAGGGAAATGAGTGCCTTATTTTATTGAGTGGCAATGAAAAGTAACAAATATTAAGAATGAGTAAGAGAAAAGCAAAAAAGATGCTGGAAAAATCAGGTATAATAGGAGCATGGAATAAGCCGTGCGGGTTCCAGGGACGGAACGGGCGGCTAAAAAGAGGAGGCAACTTATGAAGAAAGCAGGATGGAAACAGAAAAAGACAGCCGTGCTCTGCGGCCTGGCGCTTCTTGCGATGTCCGGGGCGCTCCTGGGAGGCTGCGGCAAAGGCGTACAGTCGAACCAGGATTCGGCGGTAAACCCGTCCTATCCGGAAGGGATAGACAGCGACAAGGACTGGGAAAAATGGAGGGAATATATGGACAATAACGAAGTAGATCCGTCTTTCATTGAGGAACAGGCGGATTTTGTATTTACAACGGCCAGGGAGCTACTGGCGGCCAGGGAGGAAAATCTGGTCTATTCCCCGACCAGTCTTTACTACGCCCTGGCTCTGGCGGCTTCCGGAACGGAGGGGGAGACGGCGGAGGAGCTGTACCGTTTTCTCGGCACAAAAGACAGGGAAAACGCTGAAGAAAATGCGGGTAAACTCTATCGGACTTTATACTGTGACAATTCCATCGGCCAGCTTCGCATAGCGACATCCCTGTGGGTGGGGCGTGATCTGGAGCTGAAGAAAGCGTTCCTGAAAACGGCTTCAGAGCAGTTCTATGCTTCCATCCACAATGTGGATTTTTCGGATGAAAAAACAGGTGCGGAGATGGGAAAATGGGTACAGGAGAATACGAAGGGTACAATCGCGCCGGAGATCAAAACCGATTCACAGCAGTTGATGCACCTGATGAATACGATTTACTTCTATGATGAATGGATTGACCGATTTTCCGAATCAAAGACAAAGAAGGGGGATTTCCACCTTGCGGACGGAACCGCGGTGGAGACGGATTTTATGAATGCGGCCTTCGGCTCCCATGGATACAGCGAGGGGGAAGGATATGTAAGATCCGCCCTGGGGCTGAAAGAGAGTGGTTCCATGGTCTTTGTTCTTCCCGATGAAGGCGTTTCCATCGATTCTTTTCTTGAATCGCCGGATCGCCTGAGAGAAGCGCTTGAGAGCGGGGAGAGCCATATGGGGGAGGTGGTTTTTAAGGTTCCCAAATTCACTTCGGACAGCCGGAGTGATATAAAAGAGATGATGATGAAACTGGGAATCACCAGAATTTTTGAGGACGGAGACTTTTCGGGAATGACGGAGCAGAAAGACATTTTCATCTCGTCCATCACCCAGAACGGGCATATTGGAATCGACGAGAAGGGCGTGGAGGCATCTGCCTTTACGGATATCACCTACGCAGGAGCCGCACTGCCGGACGGCAGGGCGGAGATGATCCTGGACCGTCCTTTCCTGTACGGCATTAAGAAGAACGGCGTGTGGCTCTTTATCGGGATTTGTGACAATCCAGTTTAAAACATGTATAAAAGTTTCGGACAATCTGAGATCCGGCTTCTTCCACCGGGAGGCGCCGGATTTCTGCCGTCTGCGCCAGGGTGAAGGAGAGGGAGGAACGGACGGAAGAGGATGCGTCCTCAGCGTCTTGAGTGCGAAGTTCTTTCGGAGCCTCATCAAAGGACCAGGTTACGGCTCCCAGACCGTCTGTTTCAATTAGAATCCGGTCGGACGGAAGGCCGGCGGCGAGTTTTCTTACATCGGGATTCCACCAGACGTCCGGCCCGATGGAAAAATAGCAGTCAAGTTCCAGATACTGTTTCGGAAATTCGGGGGAGGAGTACCAGTGTACCAGATAGGTATTGGGAAAATCGGAGATCAGGGAGGCGATTCTTTCTTCCTGCCCCTTTGTGTGGAGAATCACTGGCTTTTTCATATCGCTTGCCATGGCGAGCTGTCCGGTGAACACCTTTTCCTGAATGTCCAGGGGGACGTCACACCAGACGCTGTCCATTCCAATCTCCCCGATAACGGAACACTGTGAAAAAAACGGTTCCATATCGGTGATCCGGAAGCGGTCCGCATACCATGGATGAAGGCCGAAGGTGGGAATGAGAAAGCTTTCGTTTTCCGGTTCGGAACACAGTGCGGCCAGCCTTTGCGCCTCCACTGGATTGGAAGCGCACAGGAGAGAGGGAATCTTGCTTTCCCTGCGCTCCCTGAGTTCTTCGCGGGAGCCGATATGGGCGTGGGCATCGCATAAAAACCTTAAATCGGTCTGTTCCATTCTGGTCTGCTCCATTTTAGCCTGTTCCATTTTGATACCTCCTGTCTGGTGTCCAATATCCCTTTTGGCGAATCATCTCAGGTTCGTCCCGACATGATTTCTGAGTGGATTTTCTGCCTCAGCTCTCCCTGCCGGTAGAGCCATTCCCTGTTTCTTTCCCTGTCCGGGATTGTGATTTCACAGGTGATACGGGCCGGCGTCTGGTTGAGAATCAGAATCCGGTCAGAGAGATAGAGCGCCTCATCCATATCGTGTGTGACCAGGAGCACCGTACGGTTTAACCTGGCTCTCATCCCAATTAGCCAGTCCTGCATATCACCTCTCGTGATGACATCGAGGGCTCCGAACGGCTCGTCCAGAAGCAGGATGTCTGCCTTGCACAGTGCGGTGCGCAGGAAGGCGGCACGCTGCCTCATGCCTCCGGAAAGGGCGGACGGATATTTATTTTCATATCCGTCCAGGCCGAAAGCAGGAAAGTTTTCCGCGGCTTCCCGCTTCATCTCATTTAAAGAACCATGAATCTGTCCGTAAAGGCAGACGTTTTCCAGAATTGTTTTCCAGGGGAACAGGAGATCATTCTGGGGCATGTAAGCAAAATGCTCCGATAGTCCGTTCACGGTCCGGCCGTCCACCTGAATCAGGCCGGTTTCCGCCTTGATGACCCCGGTCAGGAGCTTGAGAATCGTCGACTTTCCGCAGCCGGATGGCCCGAGGAGACTTACAAATTCCCCTTCTTCGATAGAAAAATCCAGGGCCTCGAACAGTTTTTTGTTTTCATAGGAAAAAGATAAGCCGGATACGTCCAGTTTCATAGTACATCTGTCCTTTCTTATTTCGCAGGGAGGAATTCATTGGTATAGCAGTCGGAAGCCGGAATGGCTTTGTCAATTACACCGTATTCAACCATGAAGTCCGTGTATCTGTCCCAGACTTCGTCTTTCATTTCGCCCCATTGACTGGCATCCTCCGAATATTTATCGGCAAGATAGGCCTGGGATACTTCCAGCATTTCAAGAGGATAGTCGGGAGCATATTTCTGGAGGATGGCGGCGCTTTCCTTTGGATTCTGAATTGCGTATTCGTAACCTTTTTCCGTGGCGGCCAGGAACTTTTTCACCGTGTCAGGTTTGTTCTTCAACGTGTCGTTGGAAGCAATAATGACAGGGGTATAGTAGTCCAGACGCTCATCCAGTTCGCGGACCGGCATATACTCGATTGGGAAATCATTTAACTGGCATTTCACATTGTCCCAGGCCTCAAAGAACCACATGATATCGGCGTTATCTTTCAGTGCCTCAAAACCGGAACCGTCGGAGATGACCATGCTGAGTTTGGAGAAATCGGCTCCCTCCTTTGTCATAACGGCGTTTAATACGGCTTCTTCACCCGGGCCGCCCCAGCCTGCATAAGTTTTGCCTTCAAAATCTTTCGGGGATTTGATGTCTTTTCCTTCATAGGTTGCAAAACCGGAGGTGTTATGCTGGATTATGGTTGCAATGGCTTTGATTGGAAGGGGATCGGAAGCGGTGAGGGCAATAGTGACGTCCTCCTGATAGCTGATTCCAAAATCACCCTTACCAACGGCAATAAGGGTGGCGGTAGCGCCCTCGGTTGGTTCAATAATATTGACGTTCAGTCCTTCTTCCTCATAATATCCCTGGTCCAGGGCAACGTACATGCCGGTATGGTTTGTGTTGGCCACGTAGTCGAGAATGACGGTGACATCCTGAGACTCTCCGGAGTTCGCGGAAGCTTCACCGGAAGACTCCTCCGTCTTTTCCGCGCCGGAGGAAGATTTCCCGGTTTCTGCCGCAGCCGGATTGGAAGACGGCTCTGCGGTGCCGGAGGACTGGGAACAGCCTGCCAGCGTACCTGCTGCCAGGGCAGCGGTTAACAGGATTGCAAGTGATTTCTTTTTCATAATTTTTCTCCTTTGGTGTGATTATTCAAAATGATGCATGGGCAATTCGGGTTATGGTCCAAATTCCGCTTAAAAGCAGCGTGTGGGAGCAGTGAAGGCTTTGCATCATTTAATAAATGAACGTTAAAATCTGCAAACGCAGTGTTAATTGTTATTCCGTTTCAGATAGGGAAGGGCAGCGAACTGGTAAAGGCGGATCAGTCCGTTCATGCACAGGCTCAAAAAGATGATTACAAGGACGCAGGCAAATACCTTGTCGAGCATATAGCTGTTTTTCACCCTCAAAAGATAATAGCCGAGTCCCTTCTGTGAGCCGATCCATTCGCCTACCACGGCGCCGCTGATGCTGTAAGTGGCCGCTACCTTCAGGCCGGACAGCAGAGACGGGATGGAGGCAGGTATTTTTACAAGGCGGTAAGTCTCCCATCTTCCCGCGCCGTAAGAGCGGGTGAGGTGGACATATTCTTCATCCACCTGGGCGAGCCCATCGGAGAAGCTGACCGCAATAGGAAAGAAACACATCAGTACGACGGTCAATATTTTCGGAGCCACGCCAAAACCCATATAGATGATAAGAATCGGGGCCAGGACAATCATGGGAACTGTCTGGGTAACGACGAGAATCGGATAAAGTCCCTGCTTGACAACAGGAAAACAGTCCATCAGGATGCCGAGTACAAGCGCCAGTACAAGGGAGATCGCAATGCCGGAGAGGGCTTCAATAACGGTAACGGCTGCATGGCCTCCCAGTGTGTTAAGTTCGGCTGCCAGTGTTTTTATCACCTGCACCGGGGAGGGAAGGACATACAGGGGAATTTGAAAAAACTGTACGGCCCCTTCCCACAGAAGGAGCAGAACGAGAATGAAAAGGGCCGGGGTGAGGTTATTATAATATTTTTTCATTGGGATCTCCTGTTTATAGAAAAAGTCAAATAGTCAGTAACAAGAAAGTGGCCGGCTCGCCGGACTCTCGCGCCGAGCGCGGACGCATAGCGGCATATGATATAAAAAATCCCGCCGGATAATGGCGGGATAGTATGTACAGTATTTCACGTCCCTACGTTGGCATTATCCAAATCAGGTAAAGGGTCGAAATTTTAAATTTCCTCTCAGCCTGTTCTACAAGCTCCCCTGTTTCTTTTTTGATTTATAATGGTAAAAAGTCTGTGAAAGCAGTCTTCTTATCGATTACTGATTGTAGCACGAAAAGGATGGGAAATCAATTGTTTTTTGGGAAATATAAAAATGCGGGGTGGAATGGGGAGGTTATGAGTCTTCAGTCCCGGGCTTTAGGTTGTCGCGGGTGGGGAATCCGGGCAGAAAAAGTTCCTGCGGGAAACGCTTGCGCTCTTTGGAGTACATAGCGGACACTAACCTCGAAAAAACCTCGGTAAGTGCCGATGGACTCCCAGGTTCCCTACGGAATCTTTTTCTCCCTTCTTCCCCACGGGCAGGTTATGGATCGGGACTGAAGACGCCGAGGTTTTCGCTGTATTCCAAAAACCGGCCTGCGGCAGGTTAGTTGTTTTATTTCTCAGGGGGAGGTTGCTGCCACTATGTTGCTTTAATGTTACTGTGGATTGTGAAGCATGAGATATGAGGCGGTGAATTGTTATAAGTAATTAATATTTGCTTGTATATTGTATCTAAAACAAATATAATGAATATACATAAAAAGAAATATATGGAAACGGTCCGGAAGGTACGGAACGGTTACATATGTGGAAATCAGGAGGAAAAGAAAGATGGAATTAAAATTTTATGTCTGTGAGCATTGCGGTAACATTATTACTTACGTGAAAAACAGCGGAGTGCCGGTTATGTGCTGCGGTCAGAAGATGACGGAGCTTGTTCCGGGAAGTACGGATGGAGCGTTTGAGAAGCATGTACCTGCAGTAGAGGCCGAGGGTTCTAAGGTTACCGTAAAGGTAGGCGAAGTGGAGCATCCGATGATGGAGCAGCACTATATCCAGTGGATTGCCCTTGAGACGAAAGAAGGCGTTCAGATTAAATATCTGAACCCGGAGATGAAACCGGCTGCTGAGTTTGTTTTAAGTGAGACTGATGAGGCGGTTGCCGCTTATGAGTACTGCAATCTGCACGGACTCTGGAAAAAAGAGATCTAATTGAAAAACAGGACGCCGGATGGCGGACAGGATTTTCTGACGCGGCCGAAACCGTTTTGCGGGGGGAGGCGGGGGAAAACCGTTCCGCATCCGGCGTCTGTTTTTTCTATCACAGGAAAGTGAGCCTGTGATATGAAAAAACCTCAGGGCAGGACTCTTTCTTGTCCGATTGACACAGGCGGGAGGCATTTAAGATGAAAACAATTGGGATGATTGGCGGAATGAGCTGGGAGAGCACCGTCACCTATTATAAGATTATCAACGAGGTGGTTAAGGAAGAGCTGGGAGGTTTGCATTCCGCAAAGATACTGCTGTACAGCGTGGATTTTGAGGAGATCGAGAAGTACCAGTCCGACGGGGAGTGGGACAGGGCAGGGGAGGTTCTGGCGGAGGCAGCAAAGAAGCTTGAAAATGCGGGAGCCGATTATATTGTCATCTGCACTAACACCATGCATAAGGTCGTGCCGCAGATAGAGGCGCACATCGGGATTCCGGTTATCCATATTGCCGAGGCGACGGCAGACATTCTGCTGCAAAGCGGGATTAACCGGGTGGCTCTGCTTGGCACAAAATATACGATGACGCAGGATTTTTATAAAGAAAAGCTGGTTGGCGCCGGAATTGAAGTTCTGATTCCAGAGGAAGAGGAGATTGAAGAAATCAATGAAGTGATTTTTAAAGAACTGTGCCGGGGAATCATTTCGGAGGCGTCCAAACAGAAATACCTGGCGGTTATCGATAAGCTGGCGGCTGCCGGTGCGCAGGGAGTGATTCTTGGCTGCACTGAGATTGGAATGCTGATCCGGGAGGCGGATACGGCATTACCCGTGTTTGATACGACGCAGATCCATGCGACAAAGGCGGCGCTTCTGTCGATCAGGTAATGGGATAGATGAGAAAAATACGAAACAGAGGCCGCTGCCGGTTACTGCCTGCAGCGGCCTTCAATGTTCTATTTCCGGTTTCCCATCTTCCTCGACAGGGTGCGCAGGGTTTCTACCTGTTTTCTCTGTGCGGGATTCATTCCTGAAGTGAGAATCGATACAATCAAATCCGTCTCCTGATCATTAAAATTCATTCCGTTGTTTCCGGCGGCCATGCTCATTAATAAGGGCATCAGTTTATCTTTCGGTGTTTTTCCGGCTTTGTCGGCCAGCTCGGTCAAATATTTCAGTTTTTGTTCATCCATTCCTTTCAGGCGCGGATCCTGTCTCCAATTCTCATTCATGGTCTAATTTCCTTTCTGCTTGTTATGATCTGTTTCTGGTCGGGTAGTTTCATGCTTTTGGTTTGAGCTTTGTCTCCGGACGGTCCCGCCGCGGACACGGCTGCAGGGAGGGCGGCTGCCGTTCTATGTAACGGAGCAGGGTGTGTTACGAGAACTGCTGAAAGGTCTGCATCAGCATTTGGGCCGTCTCCAGTTTGGACTGTTGATCGGGTGGAAGTATATTTTTCAGCTGGTCCATGGGGAAACGGAAGAAATCGTTTCTCCTGCCGTTTTGTCCGTTATGCCCACCGGAACTATTCTGTCCGCCGGACCCGTTCTGGTTCCCCTGGCTGTTCTGGCTGCTCTGGTTATTCTGGGCGGACGAATATCCCGTACGGCTGTCGGCCCTGTGTTCCTGTCCCTGCACATGTTCCGGTTCCCGCCTGGGGATTTCCTGATCGGGTTCATCCATACTGTCCATATAGGACTGGTAAAGCTGGGAGCCCTGCAGAAAGTTGACAATCAGATCGATAAAGTCCTGCTCGGCCTCTGTGCCGAACGGTTTCATTGCATTTAACATATCCACCGGGGAAGCCGGCGCGTCTTCTTCCAGGGAACAGATGCTGAGATCACCTTCCTCACTGTTTCCAAACAACTGTACGGTTCGCTGCAGTTCACCAATTTTTACAAGCAGGGAGAAGATACGCTGTTCCTGTATATTGATGTAGGGAAGGGCGGCTTTTATCATCTGAAGATGAGGGGCGGCCGTCAGATAATCCAGCTCTGTCAATTTTAAAGTCTGTTCATTGCTCATGGGACAATACCTCTTAATTCCTTGCCTAAATATATGCGCAAAAAGAAAGGATCATGCCGACGCTTTGGAAATTGCCGCATATACTAAAGTACGATGAAAATTACAGGGGGAAAGTGGGAATGAGCACCCGTTTAATAATAGAAGGAAACAGCGTATACGAAATTGATGAAGACTGCCTCGCCTGCAGCGAGAAACTCGCGAGAGAAAAAAAGGAGGCGGGCAGGAGGACAGGCGACAAAATTGAGCACAGGGGCGCGCAGGGGCGCCGCGATAATAATGGAAGATAGGAAAGAAAGCGGCGGCAGCAATGAATTTTACGGAGCGCCGGTTTCCCGGCACTCTGTAAGCGGCGCGAGCCGCTTTTTCCTTGTCCTAAATTGAGCTCTATGGTAAAATATCTGTAAACCGTGTTTGAGGCCAAACAGCCTCTTAGCCGCAAAACGGCAGCCATACGGCACGGATTAATACGGAGGATAAATCGGTGATTCATTATAAAAATTATGTTAAACCAAAGAATTTGGAAGAGGCATTCGCAATGAATGCCAAAAAGTCGGCGGTGATAGCGGGTGGATTCTGTTTTCTGCGTCTGCAGAGCAGGAATATCGGAACACTCCTGGATCTTCGCGATCTTCTATCGGATCGGATCGAGGAGACGGAGGAGGAATTCCGGATTGGAGCTATGGTCTCCCTGCGTCAGCTGGAGCTGCATAAAGGGCTGAATGATTTTATGTCCGGGGCGGCAAAGGACTGTGTCTGTCACATTGTGGGAACGCAGTTTCGAAACTGCGCCACGGTGGGAGGAAGCATATTCGGAAGATTCGGGTTTTCCGACATCCTGACCTGTTTTCTTGTCATGGACTCGTGGGTGGAGCTTTACAGGGGCGGGAGGATTCCCCTTTCCGAGTTTGTGGCCATGAAGGCAGACGGCGATATTATGACCGCCCTCGTTGTGAAGAAGACGGGCAGAAAAGCCGCTTATGAGATGATGAGAAATGAGGCGGTGGATTTCCCGGTGCTCTCTGTTGCCGTTTCGGAGGATGATAACGGAATGACACGCCTGGCGGTCGGGGCAAGGCCGGCCAGGGCGTCGGTCATTGAAACGGAAGGCCTGCTTTCCGTCCTGGATGGGGAGAAGAGGCGCGCTGAGGCGGAGAAACTGGCCGCCCGTTTTACTTACGGAACCAATATGAGGGGCAGCGCGGAGTACAGGAAATATCTGGCAGGCGTCCTCATCGGCCGGGCGGCCGGACGTATCGGCGCACTGAGAGAGGGACAGGAGGGCAGACGGGATGAATCTGACATGCAGGATTAATAATAAGACGGTGAGCGCGGATATTGCTCCCGATATGATGCTTCTTGAATTTTTGCGCTCCCAGGGGTGCTACAGCGTAAAATGCGGCTGTGAGACGACAAACTGCGGTCTGTGCACCGTCTGGATGGATGGAAAACCGGTGCTTTCCTGCGCCGTTCCCGCGATGCGGGCGGAAGGCGCCGAGATTACGACATTGGAGGGCGTTAAGCAGGAAGCGGAAGAATTCGGCCGTTTCCTGGCCGGTGAAGGAGCGGAGCAGTGCGGCTTCTGCAGTCCCGGCTTTATTATGAATGTCCTTGCCATGAAACGGGAACTGACGGAACCGGACGACCGCGAGATCCGGGAATACCTGGCGGGCAATCTCTGCCGCTGTACCGGCTATTCCGGCCAGATGCGCGCGATCAGAAAATATCTTATTTACATAAAGGAAAAAGAGCAGGAGGGGCAGGAGTCATGAATAAGGGAAAGAATGTGAGCCGGCCTGTGATGAAAAAAGATGCCATGGCCCTGGTGACGGGAGCGCCGGTCTATACCGATGATCTGGCCCCGAAGGACTGTCTTGTGGTGAAGGTATTAAGAAGTCCCTACGCCCATGCGCTTGTGAAGACCATTGATACGAAAAGGGCAGAAGCCGTTCCGGGAATCGCCTGTGTGCTGACCTGGGAAGATTCGCCAAAGAGCCGGTTTACCCAGGCGGGACAGACTTATCCGGAGCCAAGCCCGTACGACAGAAAGATTATCGACCGGCGTATGCGCTTTGTCGGCGATGTGGCCGCTATCGTGGCGGGAGAGACGGAGAACGCCGTGGATCAGGCTCTCCGGCTGATTAAGACGGATTACGAGGTTCTGGAACCGGTTCTCGATTTCAGGACGGCGAAGGACAACCGCGTGCTGGTCCATCCGGAGGAGGACTGGAAGGCGCTCTGCCCGGTGGGAGCCGATAATCAGAGAAACCTGTGTTCCAGCGGCGCCGAGTCGGACGGGGATGTGGATGCGGTGCTGAAAGACTGTGATCTGGTGATTGAGAGAACTTATCACACGAAGGCGGACAATCAGACGATGATGGAGACGTTCAGGGCCTTTACTTATAAGGATGCCTTTGGACGGCTTAACGTGGTGGCGTCCACCCAGATTCCGTTCCACATCAGGCGGATTCTGGCTAATGCCCTGGACATCCCAAAGTCGTCCATCCGCGTGATTAAACCGAGAATCGGAGGCGGGTTCGGGGCCAAGCAGACGGGAGTGGCGGAGATTTATCCGGCTCTTGTCACGATGAAGACGGGACGTCCGGCCAAGATGGTATTTTCAAGATATGAATCCATGATTGCCTCCTCCCCACGCCATGAGATGGAGATTACCGTCCGGATGGGACTGAGCGGCGACGGCAAGGTCAGGGCTATCGACATGTATACCCTCTCTAACACGGGAGCTTATGGGGAACACGGGCCGACGACGGTCGGACTCAGCGGCCATAAGGCGATTCCTATCTATACGCCGGAGGCATTCCGGTTTACCTATGATGTGGTCTATACAAACTACCAGTCATCGGGAGCCTACAGAGGATATGGGGCGACCCAGGGCCTCTTTGCAGTGGAGACGGCGTTAAATGAGGCCGCGGCGATACTGGGACTTAATCCGCTCCAAATCAGGAGCCGGAATTTCCTGCAGGAAGGCCAGATTATGCCCGCCTACTACAATGAACGGCTTCAGAGCTGTCATGTAAAACAGTGTATGGACAGGGCGGCGGCCATGATGGACTGGGCCGGAAAGTATCCGTCCAGAGTTATGAAAAACGGTAAGGTCCGGGGCGTCGGAGTCGGAATATCCATGCAGGGTTCGGGTATCTCGGCCATGGACGTCGGCACGGTGACAATCCGCCTGAGTGATGAGGGCCATTATAATATGATGATTGGAGCAACCGATATGGGAACCGGCTGTGACACAATCCTCGCACAGATGGCGGCCGACTGTATGGACTGCGATGTGGACGACATCGTCGTGTCCGGAGTAGATACGGATGTTTCGCCCTATGACTCGGGTTCCTACGCATCCAGCACCACCTATGTCACCGGAATGGCCGTCGTAAAAGCCTGCGGCGAGCTGCGGGCAAAGATTATCGCCCAGGGCGCGGAGCTTCTGGGAGTTAATGCGTCGGAAGCGGACTTCGACGGTTCTTTTGTTTTTGTATCGGAAGCACGGACGGGGGAAGAACAGAAGGTTTCCCTGAAAGATATCTCAACAAAAAGAATGTGCGGTTCCGGCCTGGCTCTTGAGGCTACGGTTTCCCATTCCTCCCAGGTATCGCCGCCTCCGTTTATGTGCGGTATGGCCGAGGTGGAAGTGGATTTGGAGACGGGGAAAATTGACCTTCTCGAGTACAAGGCGGCCGTGGACTGCGGAACGGTGATAAACCCGAACCTGGCCAGAATCCAGGCCGAGGGAGGCATCGTCCAGGGCATCGGCATGACGCTTTTTGAGGATATAAATTATACGGATAAGGGAAGACTGAAAGAGAACTCCTTTATGCAGTACAAAATTCCGGCCAGGGTGGAGGTGCCGGATTTGGAGGTGGAATTCGATTCCAGCTATGAACCGACAGGGCCGTTCGGGGCAAAATCGGTAGGCGAGGTTGTCATGAACACCCCGCTTCCCGCCATTGTGCAGGCGATCTATCATGCAACCGGACTCTGGTTCCGGGAGCTGCCTGTCACACCCGAGAAGGTAGTGAGGGGGCTTAAAAAACTGCCATGATGAATGTGATTCTGCTGGCAGCCGGATTTTCAAAACGGTTTGGCAGCAATAAACTCCTCCACTGTATCGACGGAACGCCGATGTACCGTTACGCAGTGGAGGCAGCAAAAGAGTATCAGGAAGGCTCCCCTTCCCAGCATCAAAAGCCGGGAAATGGAGAAGCGGTCCGTCTCATCGCCGTGACGGCTTATGAGGAAATCGGCCGGGAACTCTGCAGCCGTGACGGTTTCGTACCGTACGGTGAGCCGTCAGAATGTATTGCATTGGCTGAAAATATTGCGCCGGCTGAATACCTGGAACCGGCTGAATCCATGAAAACTGATGGAACCATGAAACCTGATGAATCCATGAAACCGGACAGGCGGGTGGTATTTAACAGGAACCGGGAAATGGGGATTTCCCATTCCATAGAGCTGGGGATCCGGGCGGCCGGAGCCATGGCGGATGAAGACAGCCTGATGTTTATGGTCTGCGATCAGCCCCGGCTGGCGGCCGGTGAGCTCTTCCGGCTGGCGGAGGAATTCAGGCAGTCGAAAAAGACGATCGCCTGCCTGTCGGATGGGGAAAGGACCGGGAATCCGGCGGTGTTTTCAGGGATATACCGGGAGGAACTTTTAAGCCTTTGCGGCGATACGGGCGGAAAAGCCGTAATTAAGAGGCATTCGGAGGAGGTATATCTCTGTCCGGCCTCTAATCCCGCAGCGCTTGAGGATATCGATTATATTGACAATGACATTGACAGGGAAGAAGATGAGTGATGCGATATGAATCTTTATAAGATTATGCTGGTAGATGATGAGGAAGAGGTAAGGAAAAGCATTATTAACAAGATAGACTGGGCGGACACCGGCTTTGAAGTAATCGGGGATGCGGAGAACGGCAAGGACGCCCTGGAAAAGATCGAGCAGAATGAGCCGGATCTCGTCCTTACGGATATCAAAATGCCCTACATGGACGGCCTAACGATGGCGGAGACAATCCGTCAGCAGTATCCGTCGGTGAAGATTGTGATTTTTTCCGGCTTCGATGAATTCGAATATGCGAAAAAAGCGATCAAACTGAATGTAATTGAGTACATTTTAAAACCGGTGAACGTGGAAGAGCTGACTGCGATCCTGAAAAAAATTAAGAAAAACCTGGATGAGGAGATCGAGCAGAAGAGGAACGTGAACCTCCTCAGGGAGAGCTATATCAAAAATCTCCCGACCATCAGGGAACATTTCTTAAATGACCTGATTCATGGTGGAATGTCGGGGGAAACTATATCGGAGAAACTAAAGGAATATGATATCGACATAGACAACGCCCATAAATGGATTGTTGCGGCCATTCATCTGGAACCGGACGAGAAGGTGGACAAGGCCGTATCCCTCCATAAGGAGAGGGAGCTGATTCCGATCTCCGTCCAGAATATGATAGAAGAAAAGCTGGAGGGCCAGTACCGTTATACGATGTTCCATTCTTCCTTTGAGAGCATCCTGATTGCCGCGATCGACGAAAACAATTCCCAGACAGGCCTGGTGGCCATGCTGGGCGACATCTGCAAGGAGACAAAAAAGATCCTGGAGGTTTCCGTTACAATCGGTGTCGGTGAGAGCTGTAATTCCCTGGCCGATATCGGCCAGTCTTTCCACTCGGCGTTAAATGCGCTGGGCTACCGGGCCGTGGCCGGTTCGGGCGGCCTTATCTACATCCGGGATGTGGAGCCGTTTAACCACGGAAAGCTGCAGTTTGACAGCCGGATGGAGTCGGAGCTGATAGCCGCCGTCAAATTCGGGCCGGAGGAGAAGATACGCTCCGTCGTTGGGGACGTGGTCGGAAAGATGGAGGAGGCAAAGGTCCATTACCGCCAGCACCAGGCTTATATCCTGGCCGTCATCAACGCCCTGACCCAGCTGTCGCAGCAGTATGACCTTAGGATCAGCGATATGTTCGGCGTGGAGACGGATTATTTTGAAATCCTTCTGAAAGTGGAGAAAACGGATAATATCAGACAGTACCTGACCGAAGTCGCCTTTAAAATGAACCGGGGGATGGAAGAGGAGAGAAGCAATTCGACCAAGAATGTCATCCAGGAGGCCAAACAGTATATCCAGGAGAACTTCAGGGATCCGGATTTGTCGGTGGAAAAGATCTGCCGCCATCTCCATATGAGTCCGGCCTATTTTTCCACTGTATTCAAGAAGGAGACGGGGCAGGCCTATATCGCATATCTGACAGACGTGCGTTTAAACCGGGCGGTGGAACTGCTCATGACAACGGAAGATAAGACCTATATTATCGCAGAGAAGGTGGGATACCCGGAACAAAACTATTTCAGTTATGTTTTCAAAAAGAAGTTCGGTGTGTCGCCTACGAAATTCAGGGGAGCCAGATAAATGGATAAGAAGGATAATAATCAGAGACGGCCGTTTTTTCTGAATAACAGCATACGTACCACGATTTTCATCTATTTCACGGTGACTGCGCTGGCGGCCGGTCTTCTGATTACATTTTCCCTGTACCAGAGACTTTCCGGCCAGGTCACGGCCATGGTCCAGGATGAGAACCAGAGGCTGATCGGCCAGGTGGCCCGCTCCGTGGAATCCTATCTGCGGACGATTATGAAGCTGTCGGATTCTCTCTATTACGGAGCGGTAAAGAATGCGGACCTCTCCTCCGAGTCGGTTGGTTCGGAACTTACGCTGCTCTACGACAATAACAAGGACAATGTTGATAACATTGCTCTTTTCTCGGAGGACGGAGCGCTCGTGGAAGCGGTTCCCGCGGCAAGACTCAAAGCGAATCTGGACGTCACGGGGGAACCGTGGTTTCAGGATGCGCTGGAGAAGACGGAGAACCAGCATTTTTCCCAGCCCCATGTGCAGTATATCTTTGACAACAATGAGAATCAGTACCGCTGGGTGATATCGCTTTCCCGCGCCGTGGAGCTTACTAAGGGCACTTCCACAGCCCAGGGCGTGCTACTGGTGGACATCAGCTATTCCAGTCTGGAACAGCTCTTTGACGGCGTGACGGCCGGTAAGGGCGGTTATGTCTATCTGATCAGCAGCGACGGCGAGCTTTTGTATCATCCTAAGATGCAGCTCATTGATTCAGGGAGGCTGCAGGAGAACAATATTGCTGCGGCCGGTTATAAGGACGGCAACCACATGGAAGAATTTGAGGGAGGCAGCCGGTTTGTTACAATCAAGTCTATCGGCTATACGGGCTGGAAAGTAGTCGGAGTAACGCCGGAAAACGTCGTTTCGCTGAACACGATTAAGACCCGGCTTTTTATCGTATTTATTATTGCACTCATTCTGTTCATTCTTACCCTCATCAACTCCTATATTTCTTCCAGGATTACAAACCCCATCAAGGAGCTGGAAAAATCCGTGGGAATATTGGAGGAGGGCAACCTGGATGTGGCCGTCTACACCGGCGGTTCCTATGAGATCCAGCATCTGGGCAAATCCATCGGGGACATGGCGGCGCAGATACGCCTTTTGATGAAGGACATCGTGACGGAGCACGAGGCAAAGCGAAAACAGGAATTCGACACGCTGCAGTCCCAGATTAACCCCCATTTCCTCTATAATACACTGGACATCATCGTCTGGATGATTGAGAACGAGCAGAAGGCGGAGGCGGTAAAGGCGGTGACTGCGCTGGCCCGATTTTTCCGTATCAGCCTGAGTAAGGGAAAGAGTATCATCACGGTGAGGGATGAGCTGGAACACGTCAGAAACTACCTGATGATCCAGCATATGAGATTTAAAAACAAGTTTACTTATGAGATCGAGGCGTCCGACGACGTGCTGGAACTGGCAAGCCTCAAACTGATGCTGCAGCCCTTAGTGGAAAATGCCATTTATCACGGCATGGAATTCATGGACGGCGACGGGGAAATTCTTTTGAAGGTCTGGAAGGAAGACGCGGATCTGTATTTCTGCGTGATTGACAACGGCCTTGGAATGACCGATGAGCAGGTGGCAAACCTCTTTACGGGGGCGTCCCACGTGGAATCCAGGCGCGGTTCCGGCATCGGGGTTAAGAATGTCAATGAGAGGATCAAGCTATACTTTGGGGAAGAATACGGCCTTTCTATTGAGTCGGAGCCGGACGAGGGCACTACAGTCAGGATACATCTTCCGGTCGTGCCGTACAGTGAAGCGGTGGAGAGGGGGATGGTATAATGGCAAAACAGGAAAAAGTCCTCTGGGGTATTTTTGCGGGAATCCTTGTATTCCTGTACCTTTTATCCTCCACTGATTTGATTATTAAAGAAAAAAAGACGGAGATTTACCCGGTTTCCATTGTTATCGCCGATACGACGGACGACTACTACGTCAACTTCAGAAAAGGTGTTGAACAGGCCGCCGATGATTACAATGTGGATGTCAGTTTTATCACGCTTTTTGATAAGGAAGATGCGGACAGCCAGATGGAGCTGGTGAAACGGGAGATCGACGACGGGGCCCTGGCAGTCATATTGGAACCGGTGGACTCGATGGAGTGCATGACCCATATGGATACGGCTGTTCTCGGGAGTCCTGTGATTGTGGCCGGGGAACTGCTGCCGTCGGAAAGCGTGAAAGGTGCGGTAGCCACAGATCACTTTGAAGAGGGTAAAAAAATGGGTGAAGCTATCGTTTCGGAAAATACGCCGGAGCTTCCCGTGTACATTTTCGCTGACAGCCTGACCCACGGCTATACGGGGGAACGGCTGGAAGGACTCAGGACGGTATTGGAAGAAAACGGCTATGCGATGGCGGCCTATGAGAGAAAAACGGCGGATACGTTCCGGAAAGTCATCGAAGAAACCGTCTATCCGGGAAGCGGGACGGCCGTGATTGCCTGCCTGGATCCCTCAAGTACCAGCGAGGCGGCGGAGATTATAGGCGGAAGCCCGGTATACGGAAAATACATCGTGAGCCTCTACGGGACAGGGACAACCCCCTCCCTTCTGAACCAGATGGACAAGGGAGTCATTAAGGGAATGGTGGTCAGCAATGAGTTCGATGAAGGTTATCTCTGTGTGGAGAAGGCAGTGGAAGCGATTCAGAGAAAAGGAGCCAGGGAGCAGATCCGCCTGGATGCTTATTATATAGAAAAAGCGGATTTAAGGGAAAGCAAGTTCGAGAAGATTCTGTATCCGATTGATTAGAGGGGGATGGCCTATGAAGAAGCAAAAACGTTTATGGATTGCAGCGGCCGCCGTGGCGGTTATATTGGCCGGGTGTATGGTTCTGCAGGGCTGCGGGGGCGGGAAAAAGGATGAAAAAAAATCGATCCGCATCGGCGTGGCGCTGTACCGCGGAGACGATCCGTTTATCAACAATATCCGCTCCAATCTGGAAGATAAAGCCAAAACGTATGAGAAGGGAACCGGGATCAAGGTCGTGATGGATGTGGCCGATGCCAAGGGCAACCAGAATACACAGAACAGCCAGGTGGACCGTTTCCTCTCGCTGGGGTATGACGCTATCTGCGTCAATATGGTGGACCGCTCTGCCGCCTCCTATGTCATCAACAAGGCGATGGATGCGGACGTGCCTGTCATTTTCTTCAACCGGGAGCCGGTGGAGGAAGATATGAAGCGCTGGGAGAAGCTCTACTATGTGGGGGAGGACGCCAAGGAGTCTGCGGTCCTGCAGGGGAATATCCTGGTAGATCTCTATAAGGAAAATCCGGAAGGACTCGATCTGGACGGCAATGGAAAGGTCAGCTATGTGCTGCTTGAAGGAGAGAGCAGCCACCAGGATTCCCTGATCCGGACCGAGTGGTCAATCCAGACATTAAAGGACGGAGGCGTACCTCTTGAGAAACTGACCGGCGGGATTGCCAACTGGGACAGGAGCCAGGCATCGGCCCTGATGGAGCAGTGGATCGAAGAATTTCCCAAAGAAATTGAGGTGGTCATCTGCAACAACGACGAGATGGCTTTAGGAGCCGCCGATGCGCTGGAGCGGAGCGGCGATTCCAGGCCGGTTAAGATTGTCGGCATAGACGGGACGCCGCAGGGAATGGAAGGTTTAAAGAGCGGAAAGCTGTTCGGAACGGTGCAGTGTGACAGCAAAGAGTATGCCGATGTCATTTTTGAGATGGCCGCGGCGGAATCACTTGGGCAGAACGTACAGGAAAAGGTGGAACTGAACCAGGGAAAATATTATGAATGCAGCCAGCATGCCCTGACGGCGGAGTCTTTGAAGTAAGGGGGAGGGAGAGAACGCCGCCGGGACGGCCGGGGTTCGGGATGGTGAGGTCAGGTTGTGAGTCTTCAGTCCCGGTTTACAGGTTGTCGCGGGTGGGGAATCCGGGCAGAAAAAGTTCCTTCGGGAAACGCTTGCGCTCTTTGGAGTACATAACAGAACTAAGGTGCCAAAATACGCCACCTAAGTGCTGATGAACTCCCAGGTTCCCTCCGGAATCTTTTTCTCCCGGATTCCCCACGGGAAGGTTTTCCCCCGGGACTGAAGACGCGCAGGTTATCGCCATTCCCAAGCCCGGCCTGCGGCTGCCGATTTGGTTCTTTTCCTTCAAAGGGGAGGGGATTGATGCTGCCACTACGTTACTTCGGCTGCCTTAGAACTACCTCCTTATTCTTCGAAATCAGTCTGTTTTTGTGCACCGCGAAGCGGAGATAAATCAGGTATCGAATCATTACGGGTAATGCAACTTCGTAGTGGCCGCGATAATACCTCCCCCCACTTGGCGGAAGAGACAATCAGCCCCTGCAGCCGGCAGACGGGGCACACCCTTCGCTGAGTCTTCAGTCCCGTCGACAACCTGCCCGGGGAAGGAAGGAGAAAACTTTCCGAAGGGGACCTTGGAATCCGCCGGTGCTTGATGAGGTCTTTTCGAATCTAGCACCCGTTGCGCATTCCACAAGCGGGAGCGAGTCCCCGTAGGAATTTTTTCTCCTGGATTCCCCTTCACCACAACCAACCGCCGGGACTGAAGACTCATATACACCTCCCACTCCCCCGTCCGCCGTCATACAGAGGCGTCCTCACTCCCCAACTAATCCTCCCCTTTTTGTCAAATATATAAAAAAAACAGCTTAAAAAAGTAAGGATCTAAAAAAAATTATATAAGTCCAAAAAAAATCATATGGAAATATGAACAAAAGCCATCTATAATAAGGGTGTCGGTGAGGAAAAATAACCAATCGACAAAAAATACTATATTAAGGGAGGAACTAGTATTATGAGATCACTCAAAAAATTCATGGCAGTCGGACTCGCAGCAGCAATGGTATTATCCATGACAGCATGCAGCTCCAAACCAGCAGAGACAGCCGCACCGGAGACACAGGCAGAGACTACAGCAGAGACTACTGCCGAAGCAGTTGAAGAAGCAAAGACCGAAGCAGCAGAGGCTGTAGAGGGCAAAGATCCTGCAACTGTTAAGGTTGGTATTTCCATTTATCAGTTCGCTGATAACTTCATGACAGTTTACCGTCAGGAATTAGAGAAATACTTAACAGAAGAATTAGGCGTTAAGAAAGAAAACATCTCCATCATGGACGGAAAGAACGACCAGGGTGAGCAGATGAACCAGATTAGAAACTTTATCACAACAGGCGTTGACGTAATGATTATCAACCTTGTTCAGGCTTCTTCCGAGCCAACTGTTACTGAAGAGTGTGCAAAAGCTAACATCCCGGTAGTTTACATCAACCGTGAACCGGAAGCTGAGAGAGAGCAGGCTTGGAAAGACGAAGGAATCAAAGCTACATATGTAGGCGCAGATGCAAGACAGTCCGGTACATTCCAGGGCGAAGAAATCGCAGAGCTTGAGAACAAGGGCGATGCAGACGGCGACGGCGTTGTTCGTTACATCATGGTTCAGGGTGACCCGGAGAACGTAGATGCTCAGTACAGAACAGAGAAATCCGTTGAAGCTTTAAAGGCTTCCGGCGTTGAAGTTGAAGAACTCGTTAAAATGCGTGGTGACTGGGATCAGACAAAAGGCCAGGAAATCACAGCTAACGCACTTGCACAGCACGGCGCTAAGATCGATGTAGTTTTCTGTAACAACGATGCTATGGCACTTGGTGCATTACAGGCAATCGAAGCAGCTGGAAGAAAAGTTAACGAAGATATCTACTTAGTAGGTGTTGACGCTCTTGTAGAGGCTGTTGAGAACGTTATGAACAACAAGATGACAGGTACTGTATTCAACGATTACATCGGCCAGGCTCACACAGCAGCTGACAAGGCTATGGATTTCGTAAACGGCAAAGATGTTGACAGCGTATACATGGTAGACTATGTAAAAGTTACAACAGAGAATGCAGCAGAGATTCTTGAATTAGTTAAATAATTCTGCTCGGCAGAAATTATGGAATGAATGCGTCGGGTGTGTCATCTTGGCACACCCGATTTTATGAAAGGAGAGAATGGGATGGCAGAGTACAGATTGGAAATGCGCGGGGTATCGAAGAGCTTTCCTGGCGTTAAGGCCCTGGATCAGATTAATCTGAAGGTCCGTCCTGGTACGGTTCACGCTCTGATGGGGGAGAACGGTGCAGGAAAATCCACCCTGATGAAATGCCTTTTTGGTATTTACCACATGGATGAGGGCGAAGTATATCTGGACGGAGAAAAGGCAGAGATAGGGAACCCCGACGAAGCGCTTCACAAAGGTTTGGCAATGGTTCATCAGGAGCTTCAGCCGATACCGGAGAGAACAGTCGCAGAGAACATGTATACGGGCCGTTATCCGACGAAAAAGTTCGGACCGATTCAGGTAATCGATCACAAGAAGATGTTTGAAGAGACGGCGAAATGGCTGGAAGACGTAAAGATGCCCTATAACCCAAAGGCAAAGCTCGGAACCATGTCAATCGCTCAGATGCAGTCAGTAGAAATCGCTAAAGCAGTTTCCCTGCAGGCACGAGTGGTGATTCTGGATGAGCCGACCTCCTCTCTTACAGACAACGAAGTGGCAGCGCTCTTCCGTATCATCAGAGACCTCAGGAGCAGGGGAGTATCCCTGATTTACATTTCCCATAAGATGGCGGAAATTCGTGAGATTTGTGATGATATTACCATCATGCGTGACGGTACCTACGTGGGTTCCTGGAGCATGGATGATATCACAGACGATGAGATCGTAAAACAGATGGTAGGCCGTGAACTGACGAATATTTATCCTCCTAAGAATGACGCCGAGGTAGGCGAGGTTCTTCTGGATGTGAAGAATTATACGAGTATTCACGAGCGTTCCTTCCAGAACTGTTCGTTTGAACTTCGCAGAGGTGAAATTCTGGGCTTTGGCGGCCTGGTAGGCGCGCAGAGGACAGAGCTTATGGAAGCGATTTTCGGCATGCGCCATATTACGACCGGAGAAGTCTATATCAAAGGTAAAAAAACGCATATTCAGCGTCCTCAGGATGCAATCCGGGCAGGTATCGGCATGATTACCGAGGACCGGCGCGGAACAGGTATTTTAGGCTGTCTCTCTATTGCAGACAACGTATCCATATCCTCCCTGGATCAGTACGTGGACGCAGGAGTGAAGCTGAATAAAGGAAAAATCGAGCAGCTCGTAAAGGAAAATGTGGCAAAACTGAGCATTAAAACGCCGAGCAGCAAAACCCTGATTCAGTCTCTGTCAGGAGGAAACCAGCAGAAGGTTCTGATTTCCAGATGGCTGGCAAACAACCCTGATATCCTGATTATGGATGAACCGACCCGTGGTATCGATGTTGGTGCAAAATATGAGATTTATCAGATTATGATCGACCTGGCGAAACAGGGTAAGGGCATTATCATGATTTCTTCTGAAATGCCGGAATTAATCGGTATGTCCAACAGAATCCTTGTCATGTGCAACGGACATATTACCGGAGAAGTTAAGGACGAGGAAGCAACACAGGAACGTATCATGAGTTACGCGACCAAGTTCTAGTGATAGGAGGAAGAGAGAATGGATAAGAAAAAAGTCAATGTAGCGGACATACTTATTAACAACGGTATTATTATATTAATTTTTCTCATGGTAATCTTCGTTGGTGTTACCAAAGAGAATTTCTTTTCAGGCAGCAACTTCAGCAACGTTTCCATTAACGTAGCCTGCCGTTTCATTATCGCAGTCGGCGTATCCGGCTGTCTGATTACAAAAGGTACCGACCTTTCCGCAGGACGTGTCGTAGGTCTTGCAGCCTGCCTCGCAGGTACACTGCTTCAGAAAGCAGATTACAGCGGCCGTTTTGAACTGACGAAGAATTTCCCGCAGCTCAATGTATGGATTATTCTCTTAATCTGTATCGGCATCTGCTGTATTTTCGGTCTTATCAACGGTATTGTTGTTTCTTACTTAAGCGTACCGGCTTTCATCGGCACATTAGGTATGCAGATGATCGTTTACGGTATCAACCTTGTTTACACAAAGTCAATCCCGATCGGCGGTTACCGTACGGATTACACAGCTATTGCCAACGGTAAATTATTCGGAGTTTTCCCGTATCTGTTTATCATCGCAATCGTAATCGGCCTGATCATGTGGTTTGTTTATAACTATACACGCCATGGCAAATATATGTACGCTATCGGCGGTAACGAGGCAGCGGCAGAGGTTGCCGGCGTTAATGTTAAAAAGACTAAAATTATCATTTACGTAACAGCAGCAACTCTTTACGCAATCGCAGGTTTCCTGCTGGGAGCAAAATCCGGCGGCGCTTCTGTTAACATGGGTATGGGTTACGAGCTGGAAGCTATCGCAGCTTGTACCATCGGTGGTGTATCCGTTAACGGCGGTATCGGACGTGTGTCCGGTGTTGTTATCGGTGTTCTCGTATTCGAGCTTCTGAAGACATGTCTCCAGTTCCTCGGAATCGACCCGAACTACCAGTACATCGCACAGGGTGTTGTTATCGTAGTTGCTATCGCACTTGATATCAGAAAATATATTGCCAAGAAGTAATTTATTATAATTAACACGTGGCAGTTAAAGTATTTGATTTAGTTTAAAGTATTTTAAATCAGGTGGTCGAATTTTAATCAGTTTGAAGTATTGAATACGGTCAAAGCGGTTAAAGTAGTTTCAAGGAGCGGCTTCCATGCCGTCTTTCATAAAAGAGGAGTTGCAGGCGGAAAAAGTTTCCGTATACGCGGCTCCTCTTTTGGAATCGCAGAAAATCTTTTGAATTTCAGGGAACAGAATCTATGAGGAGTGAAAATTGAAAGTGGGTGAGAATTTGGAAGACAACAGACAGGACAGTGAAAGAATAGAGGAACTCTCCACGGAAGGCTCACCAGAAGAAGCGCCGGGCCATTCTGGAGAAGCGTTGACAGAAGAAGAGGAAAACCTCCGGAAGCTGGAAGAGGAGAATGAAAAACTGCGCAGGGAGATAGAGCGTGTCAGAAATCTTTCTCTGAAAGAGAGGCTCTATGACAAGGTGAATGTGTCGGTCAGAACCCTGGATATTTTCATCATAGTGATGGTAATTTTTGGAATTATTGTTGTGATTCTCGGAATGAGATAGAGAAAAGAAGCATTACCCAAGGAAGTAATTGGAGGCCTGGGTAATGCTTCTTTTATATCATAGGAAAATGCTCTCATGATATAAAAATCTTCCGGGCAGGATCGCACTGCGGTGGGTCGCTTTATTATTGAGTGGCAAAGGTTTCTTTTGTGATATCTATGAAATTCTGTGCTGCGGTCTGCAGATAACTGTCTTTTCGGTAAGCGATGACAAAGTCCCACAGATTTTCCCGTTCCCCGACGGAGCAGTACAGAAGGGGGCGGCTGGTATAGAAAAATTTTTCGCACATATCGGTACAGAATCCTACCCCAATACCCGAGGCTACGATTGACAGCGCTGTTTCCACGCTCTGCAGGGTGATAGTCTGCGGGCGGATAGAAGAGGTGGAGAGAATCCGGTCTGCAATTTTTCTAGTCCTGAATTTTTCGTCCACCAGGAAAAAGAGCTCGTCCCCCAACTGGTTAATATCAATCCAGGGATGCTTTTTTTCAGGCCTCTGCTCGATCAGGCGGGCCGCTTCCAGAATGGGGGACAGGCAAAGGACAATTTCTTCCTTGCATACCTTGACATACTCCAGATCGGGGCGGAATGTCCCGGTTACCGTATAGACTGCAAGGTCAATCCGGCCGTTTTCCAGCGCCTGGTTGAGGGCGGCTGTACCGTCTTCCATAATGCTTATTTTGTATTTGGGGTACATCCTCTTAAAGGCAGGCAGGACGTTGGGCAGCACATAACGCCCCCTGGTCGGTGTGACGCCGATGGAGAGGGAGCCCATGGACTCTGAGCTGATGTCGGCAAGGGTATTGCGGAGCTGATGGTTCAGATCCAGGATCTTGAGCCCCGTATCAACATACTGCTGACCAGCATAGGTCAGATACATCTTATTGTCAATGCGGCAAAAAAGTTTGACATTCAGGTGTTTCTCCAGATTCTGGAGAAATTTGGAGAGGGACGGCTGGGTGATGTCGAGAAAACGGGCTGCGCCGGAGAGAGTCTGATATTTTTCAATGGCTAGGACGTATTGGATTTCGCGGAAGTCCATGTGAGCTCCTTTCTAGGGATTTAATTGAGGAATGAGAACGCCGCCGGGACGGTCGGGGGGCGGGATGGTGAGGGGGAGGGGGTGAGTCTTCAGTCCCGGTTTTCAGGTTGTGGTGAGGGGGAATCCAGGAGAAAAAATTCCTACGGGGACTCGCTCCCGCTGGTGGAATGCGCAACGGATGCTAGATTCGGTAATACCTCATCAAGCACCGGCGGATTCCAAGGTCCCCTTCGGAAAGTTTTCTCCTTCCTTCCCCGGGAAGGTTGTCGACGGGACTGAAGACGCGAAGTTTTTCGCCATCCCGTACCCCGGCCTGCGGCCGCTGAATTGTTCTTATTCCTTCAAAGGGGGAAGGTATTGTTGCTGCCACTACATTTCCTCGAATTCCGGGAGAGCTCCTCTTGTATGGTATTAAATTGATTAGTCAGAGCTTTAGCGCCTGACCTATCCTTGAATAACTATTGAATATTTTGATTCATCATTAAATATAGCATTGGATTTTTCTCTGAATCCAGCCCGAAATACCTTCATAAGGTAAATGATTCACGACTACCTAGTGACCGCGACAATACCTCCCTCCCCACTTGACGAAAGAGACAATCAGCCCCTGAAGCCGGCGGACGGGGCAAAACCCTTCGCTGAGTCTTCAGTCCCGTCGACAACCTACCCGGGGAAGGAAGGAGAAAACTTTCCGAAGGGAGACATTGGAGCCCGCCGGTGCTTAGCGAGGTCCTTTCGAGCTTAGCATCCGCTGTGCGCTCCACAAGCGGGAGCGGGTCCCCATAGGAATTTTTTCTCCTGGATTCCCCCTCACCACACCCTACAACCCGGGACTGAAGACTCATATATACCCTCCCACCACCCCGTCCTCCGTCTTACAGCGGCGTCCTCGCATCTCAACTAGTATACCAATTTTCGCACAAAAAGTATAGTTTCAATCTATACTTTCTATGCAGTAATTCTGGATTTACAGCTATAGTTCCTGCGGTGTATCATAATGGTATCAATTATGGCGCCATTGAATGAAGAAGGGGAGGTTTTTCTTGAAGAAGGGTTATCTGACAACAACTGATAAAGCCCGCATTTATTATGAGGACAGGGGGGAGGGGATTCCTCTCGTATTTATTCCCGGCCATATGTGCACTTCCCGTTTTTTTAAAAAGAACGCCGAGGCGCTGTCGCAGTCTTACCGTGTTGTGACTATGGATCCGCGGGGGTTTGGGAATTCGTCGAAGGTGCTTCATGGAAATGATGTGGAGCGGAATTGTGACGATATTAAGGAACTGATTGAGTTCCTGGGCCTGGAGCATGCGGTGCTTCTTGGCTGGTCGCTCGGCGGGAGTTTTGTAATGATGTATGCGCATAAATATCATGAAAACCATCTGGGAGCTCTGGGGCTGATTGATGCCGCGCTTTTTCCATTTTCCGGGGAGGCCTGGAATACCTACAGGGCCAGGGATTACAATATGGATGAGTGGTGCGGTAAATACGGAGTTTGGCTTACGGATACCGAACTGTATTATAACAATTTTATCCGCCGCATCGACAGGGGGTTGACTTCTGAGGACAGGGAAGAACTCAGGCGGGAAATCAAAAAAACGCCTCCCTGGATTGGTTTTGCCATCCATACGGACTGGTGCCACACGGATACGGAGCAGTTTTTAAAAGAACTCACGGTTCCGGTGCTTCTTATTTCCGGGGAAGAGATTTCAATGGGAAGACATTACAAAGGGCAGATACGGACCTACAGCGAGCTTTATGAATTTGACATGGGAGGACATGCCATGTTCTGGACGGAATGCGGACAATTTAATGAAATTCTTACAAATTTTACTGAAAACACAGTGTATCGTGAGAAGGAAAGAAGGGCATGAGATGAGAACAATATCGTTAGAGGGAGCCTGCGATCTGCATATCCATTCGGCGCCGGATATTGTTGACCGGATAGGAAATGACACAGAGATCGCACTTCGCGCCAGGGAGGCGGGCATGAGGGCCATTGTTTTAAAATCGGTTCTGGAACCCACCGTTTCAAGGGCCTGGCATGTGACGCAGCAGGTAGAGGGAATCCGGGTATTCGGCGGCGTGGTGCTTGATTATCACGACGGGGGGCTGAATCCCATGGCCGTGAGCCCGGCCGTCGAGATGGGTGCAAAGGTTGTCTGGCTGCCGACCTACCATGCGCTGGGACACGAAATTGCCTTCGGCGCCCTGGGCAGCTTCGGCTACACGAAGGAAAACAGCCGCAGCCGCACGCTGGAGCCCATCACAATACTGGACGAAGAGGGCAATATAAAAGCTTCGGTTATGGAGATTATGGAAATGTGCAAAGACGCCGGTATTATCCTGGCGACCGGCCATATCCATGCCTCGGAGACACTGAAGCTGGCAAAGGCGGCGAAAGAGAACGGTTTTCGGAAACTGGTGATAGACCATCCGTTTTTCAAGGTGCCGGATCTGGATATTGCCACGGTGGGGGAACTGGTCCGTCTGGGTGCTTACATGGAGTTCTGTGCCAATGAACTCTGCCCGATTCCCCGGAGCGCAAACCTTTACGATTATACGGCATGTTTCGAGAAATACGGCGTGGATCATTTTATTCTGGCCTCGGATGCAGGGCATAACAGGAAGGGATGGCCCGCGGAAGAACTCAGGATATTTGCCCAGCTCCTGGGATACGCGGGAGCGAAGGAAGAGCAGCTTCATCAGATGATGAATGAGAACTATAATTTCCTGCTGTCGCTGTGACGGTGAGGAAGGTTGAGAGATTGAAAGATCATACAGAGAGAAGGAGATGCGGTTTATGAAAAAAAGATTATGGGTAAAGACAACGGCTCTTACAGTGGCGGCAATTCTGGGGGCGGTTACAATGGCGGGATGCGGTTCGGCGGGCGGAACAAAGAGCGCCCCGGAGACAAAGGAGGTTCTGCCGTCTGCGGAGGAAAACCACGGGGACGCAGGCACCGCAGATTTTCCGGAAATGACGATTAAGCTGGGACACGGTTCCGCTCCTGCCGATGATGATCCCTACCATATCCTGGCGACAAACTTCAAGAAAAACGTGGAAGAGGCGACGGGAGGAAAAGTAACGATCGAAATTTTCCCGAGCGGACAGCTTGGAGGGGAAATGGACAGCTATGAGGGGCTTGGCATGGGCACAGTTGACATGTGTATTGCCACGGGTAATATTTTCGGCCTCTACAATAATAAGACGACAATCATGGACATGCCGTTTTTCCTGGAGGACGAGGCAGCTGCGGAGAAACTGCTGGACAGCGGCATGGTCGCAGGCCTTCTTGAGGAACTGTCACAGACGACGGGAGCCGTTCATCTGGGCTGGGGGTCGGGCGGTTTCAGGAACATTTTCAATAATATCTGTCCAATCAATACACCGGCCGATTTAAGCGGAGTCAAGCTGAGAGTTCCGGAGACGACCATTTTCGTTGACACGTTCTCGGCGCTGGGGGCAAACGTAACGCCAATGACCTACTCGGAGACGTATACGGGAATCCAGCAGAAGACGATTGACGGAATTGAAGTCCCGGTAGGCAACGGATATACGGTTGGATTTTACGAGGTGTGCAAGTACCTGTCTATGACAAGACATTTCTACAATGCGCTTTCAATCAGCATCAGCCAAAACCTCTACGGCAAAATGTCGCCTGAACTTCAGCAGGTCTTAAGGGATGCGGCGGTAAAGGCGGGACAGGAGCAGCGTCTGGCCGTGGCCGAGAATGAGGGGAAACAGCTGGAGGCGATGAAGGAAGCCGGAATCCAGGTCAATGACATCGAGGACATCGGGGAGTTTCGGAAACTCGTAAAGCCAATCTATGAAAATTATAAAAACAACATCAGCTCTGAAATTTATGAAGAGGCTGTAAACTTGCTGGGAATTAATGAATAGGGGAGATTTTTATGAAAAATGGGTTCAAGCGGGTGGCGGATCAATTCCTTTGGCTGTACTCGGCCGCCGGGACTTTGTTTCTCGCCCTTGTAATAATAACGACGTTCCTCCAGGTGACTACGAGATATTTTATGAAAGCTTCCCTGCCCTGGACGGAAGAGGGGGCCAGGTATGCATTTATCTGGATGAGCATGATGGGGGCCTCGCTGGCGACCCGTCATGCTAGCCATGCAACAATCGACATCATCGGTGATTTTATTCACGGGAAAGCCGGATGGTACCATGCGGCGGTTGTCCAGCTTGCCATGATAACGGCCTCCGTACTCATCGGTGTCTATGGAGTTAATATGGTTAAGGTAATGATGGTTCGTTCGAGCGCTGCGCTGGGGATTCCAATGGGATATGTCTACTGTGCAATCCCAATCGGCTGTGTTGGAATTGTCATCCAGTGCCTGGCTAATCTTGTGGAACTCAGGGATACCGGGACGGAAGGAGAGAAGGAGGTGGCTGGCTGATGGCGTTACTTTTATTCGGACTTATGTTTGTAATGATGCTGGCCGGAATACCCATCGCGTTCAGCATTGTCTTTGCGACAGCCGGTTTCCTCGTCTTTACAGGTTCAGGTTCCCTGTTACTGCTCGCCCAGCGCTTTTTCCTGGGAATGGACTCCTTTGTCCTCCTGGCGGTTCCGCTCTTTGTCATGACCGGTTTTTTGATGGATCAGTGCGGACTGTCAAAACGGCTGATTGACTGGGTAGAATGTATTTTCGGACGGATCCGGGGCAGCGTCGGCGTAGTGACTATTGTATCCTGCGCCATATTTGCCGCCCTGGTCGGTTCGGGACCGGCGACAATCGCCGCCATAGGCGCGCTGATGATTCCGGCTCTGAGACAGAGCGGCTACCGGGAGGAAACCTCCGCAGGCCTTGTTGCTGCAGGCGGAGCGCTCGGCCCAATCATCCCTCCCAGTGTCGGCATGATTGTCTACGGTTCCACCATGAACCTGAGCATCCCGAAAATGTTCATGTCCGCGATTATTCCGGGACTTATGATGGTGTTCGGCCTGATTATCGTAAATATGCTTATTGTAAAGAAACAGAATATACCTCCCAGCGAAAAGAAATTCACGGCGAAAGAGAAACTTGTAAGGACGTGGAGAGCCCTTCCGGCCCTGCTGCTTCCTCTCATTATACTGGGCGGCATCTATGGCGGAATCTTTACTCCAACGGAGGCGGCTGTTGTATCGGTCGTCTACGGTATGCTGGTGGGCTTCTGTCTGAAGGAATTGTCCCTTGGGAAGCTTAGAAAAACCATGGTTTCCACGATTGAGACGTCTGCGATGATTACGCTGATTCTGGGTGTTTCCAACCTCTTTGGCTGGATTCTGGCCTACGCTAAGATTCCTCAGACACTCGCAGCTTTAGTTATCCCGATCGTAAGGACGAAATTTATCTATCTGATAGTCCTCTGCCTGCTGATGCTGATTGTAGGCGCACTCATGGAAACGCTGACGAGCATCGTAATTCTGGCCCCAATCCTGGCGCCGATTGGAATCGAACTTGGCATCGATCCCCTGATAGTCGGAATGGTCTTCTGCCTCAGCCTGATCATCGGGGTAGTGACGCCGCCGTTTGGGGTAAACCTGTTCACCGTGGCGTCGACGACCGGCCTGTCGTTCAGGAAGGTGGTCTCGGGGGCGGCGCCTTTTATCCTCTCCCTGATTGCTGTGGTTTTCATTATAGCCATATTCCCGCAGATTCTGATGTTCCTGCCGAATCTGCTCATGAAATAGGAAGAGACGGCAGAACTGCGGCCTCTGAATACCTGCTGTTTACAGCGCCGAAAGCCTGCTGTTCTGATATTCTCCCGTAAACGTGACCTCCCTTGTGAACCACGCGGGAGGGGTAAATGCATTGGCTTCCTCCTCCGTGGTGAACTCTACCTCGGCCAGTACAAGCCCTTCATAGGCGCCGCTGAAGAGATCGAGTTCAATGGTGAGCTTTGTCCCCTCGATGGGAATTAAATAGCGCCGTTTTGTCAGGACGCGTCCGTCGGCTTTCCCAAGCAGGTGGAGATAGGCCTGTTCCGTCAGGGGAAGATTATATTCTTCCCGCACCATCCGTCCCCTGGACTTGTAGGTCAGATAAAACGTATCGTCCTCGCGGCGCACGCGCACCACGGGATCCGTACACAGATAGGCCTGTTCAATCTGGTGAGACGGGTATTGTTCAGGGTCAAAAGGGAGCGTTTCTATAAAATACTTTCTTTCAATTTCCATGTGTGACTTCCTTTCATAATATCAGTATGAGATAAAACTATTTATTTCATTCTAATGGTTTAGGGGAGGGAAGTCAAATGAGGGAGAGTAAAAATGCGGACTGCGACGGCAGGATGGCGGGCTGATGGTGAGAGTGACTGAAGACTTATAACCTTCCCTCCACCACCCCATCCCCATACATGCCAAAGTCCCCCTCATTTCCTCAAAACCCCCACATTTTGAAAATTCTCCTATAGCTTTCTGAAAAAATATGCTATACTAAATTTGCGTTAAGGTTTATTTACGGGAATAGTTAAGGAGGATATATTATGTGGTCAATAGGAGACATGAAACGTAATGGATGGGCTAAAGTAAAACTCTATTATTGGTCGGCATTCGCAGTAACGATAATCTGGTCGCTTTTAGGAGGCGGTGCAAGCCGCGGGGGCAGTGTTAATACTTATAGAGAGTATAGGGAGGATATTCACCACAGTTTTCAGGGGATCAATCCTGCGACGCTGCACATGATAATTTTTACGCTGCTGGGAATTTTCGCGATTGTGGGAATTGCGGCGCTGCTGTTCAAGGTGTTTATTGGCAACCCCGTTACGGTAGGCAAGAACCGGTTCTTTATGGAGAGCCGCCTGACCCTTAAATCGGCCGGGATCGGCAAGGTGTTCTGGGTGTTTGGATGCGGACATTATATGAACGTGGTGAAGATTATGTTCCTGAGGGATCTTTTTACGGGTCTCTGGTCCCTTCTTTTTGTAATTCCGGGAATCTACAAGAGTTATGAGTATGCGATGATTCCGTATATCCTGTCGGAGAATCCGGAGGCGGACAGCAGGGATGTTTTTGCCGTGACCAAGGATATGATGAACGGAAACCGTTTCCAGCTGTTTTTACTGGAACTGTCGTTTATCGGCTGGTATCTGCTGGGAATGCTTCTCTGCTGTGTCGGCGGAGTGCTGGTGGTTCCTTACCAGGAGGCGGCTGTTGCCGAGCTGTATCACCATCTGAGAGGTTATATTAATGGTTTCCCATTCAACGGCTATGGAGTGCCCGAGCCGGAAGTGTTTTATGACAATCAGGGCGGCGGGGACAATTATTATGATAACCAGAACCATGGGGGCCAGAATTACGGCAGTGGGAATTATCAGGATAACCAGAACCAGGATAACGGAAACTATTACGACAACCAGTATTAGAGAATGATATGAAAGAGGTGGCTGATATGGCGGAAGTATATGCATTTTTGGCGGATGGGCTGGAAGAGGTGGAATGTCTGGCAACGGCGGACGTCCTGGTCCGCGCCGGTGTGAAAGTGACTTTGGTGTCCATCAGTGATAAGAGAGAGGTGACTGGCTCCCACGGTTTTACGGTTATGGCGGACGCCACAATCGGGGAGATTGATTTTAAGAAGGCGGATGTGCTGTTTCTGCCGGGCGGAATGCCGGGAACAAGACATCTTTCGGAGTGCCGTGTACTTTGTGACGCTCTGGTAACGGCCAATGAGGAGGGACGCCGTCTGGCGGCCATCTGTGCGGGGCCGAGCGTCCTGGGGGGACTTGGAATCCTGAGAGGGAAGAAGGCCACCTGCTATCCCGGGTTTGAGGGTGCGCTGGCCGGAGCCGAGATTACGGGCGACGGAGTTGTGACCGACGGCAATGTGACGACGGCAAGAGGCCTTGGGTATGCGCTGGATCTGGGGCTGGAACTGGCAGGCCTTTTGATTGACGAAAAAACGGCCTCCCATATCAAAACAGCGATACAATACGATCAGGTCTGAAATCACAGAATCCATCCGGCATGAACAGGAATCGGAAAAACAATACGGAATAAGGGACGGGAAAACTGGGGAAAAAAGTAGAAAAACCCTTGTGTTTTCCCGTTTTTTCTTTGGTTTTTTGACAATTTGGACTGGTATTTACAGAAGGGATATGATATAATGCTATCTTGAAGTGTAACGCCTAACGGGTATGGCTGTTCACATATAGAAGCAAGGAGGACCCCTTATAATGAGTTTACAGGTAGAAAAATTAGAAAACAACATGGCTAAGCTTACGATCGAAGTTCCGGCTGAGGAATTCGAGGCTGCTATCAAAACTGCTTACAATCGCAATAAAGGAAAATTCAATATTCCTGGTTTTAGAAAAGGTAAAGCGCCGCAGGCCATGATCGAGAAGATGTACGGAGCAGGCATTTTTTATGAAGAGGCTGCTAACGAAGTAATCGACGCATCTTATCCAAAGGCAGCAGAGGAGTGCGAGGAAGAGATCGTATCCTCCCCGGAGATCGATGTAACACAGATCGAAAAAGGAAAAGATTTTATTTATACAGCAACCGTAGCTTTAAAACCGGAAGTTACATTAGGTGAGTATAAAGGAGTAGAGGTAGAGAAGGTCGTTGCAGAAGTGACGGACAGCGATGTTGAAGAAGAGCTGGAAGCAGCCCGCCATAAGAACGGACGTCTTATTTCAGTAGAAGACAGACCGGTTGCCGACGGCGACAACACAGTTGTAGACTTCAAGGGTTTCATCGATGGTGTTGCATTTGAAGGAGGAGAAGGTACAGATTATCCTCTGACAATTGGCTCCCATTCCTTTATTGATACATTTGAGGAGCAGTTAATTGGTAAGAACCTCGGCGAGAAGTGCGAGATCGAAGTTACCTTCCCGGAAGAGTACCATGCTCCTGAATTAGCAGGCAAGCCGGCTAAGTTTGAAGTGACTATCAAAGAGATCAAGATGACTGAACTTCCTGAGCTGAACGACGAGTTTGCAAGCGAAGTTTCAGATTTTGAGACTCTTGCTGAATACAAAGACGATATCAGGGCAAAACTTCAGGATAAGAAGAACAGAGAAGCTGCTACTGAGAACGAGAACCGTGTTATTGATAAGGTAGTTGAGAATGCCCAGATGGATATCCCGGAGGCAATGATCAACACACAGGCACGCGGTATGGTGGAAGACTATGCGCGCAGACTGCAGAGCCAGGGCCTGAATATCAATGATTACATGAAATATACAGGTATGACGGCAGACAAGCTGATCGACCAGATGACTCCTCAGGCTCTTAAGAGAATCAAGACAAGACTTGTTCTTGAAAAGATCGTAGAACTTGAGAACATCGAAGTTTCCGACGAGGCTGTTTACCAGCAGATTGGAAAGATGGCAACAAGCTATCAGATGGAAGCCGAGAAGCTGAACGAGCTGATGGGCGAGAAGGAAAAAGAGCAGTTAAGAGACGATTTAAAGGTTCAGGAAGCAGTAGATTTACTGGTTTCAGAAGCAAAATTAGTTTAATTGCCGTATAATGAATAAGAAGTGCAAATTGGTGGGAGGCCCGCAAAGCGCGCCTTTCACCGTTTGGTGTCGGTGAAAAGTGCGCTTTGCGGGCTTTTCATCGTTTCCATTTTTGCAGAACAGGAGGCATTCTATGAGTTTAGTACCCTATGTCATTGAATCCACCAGCCGGGGAGAGCGTTCCTATGACATTTTTTCCAGGCTGTTAAAAGAGAGGATTATTTTCCTCGGAGAAGAAGTTACCGATGCGTCGGCAGGACTTATCGTGTCACAGCTTCTGTTTCTGGAGTCCGAAGATCCGAACAAGGATATTCATCTCTACATCAACAGCCCGGGCGGTTCCGTATCGGCAGGACTGGCAATTTATGACACGATGAATTACATCAAGTGCGATGTTTCTACTATCTGTTTCGGCATGGCGGCCAGCATGGGAGCATTCCTCCTGGCAGGCGGTGCAAAGGGAAAACGTTTTGCCCTTCCAAATGCCGAGGTTATGATCCATCAGCCGTCCGGCGGTGCACAGGGTCAGGCTACGGAAATTCAGATCGTGGCGGAGAAGATTTTACAGACAAAGAAAAAACTGAACGAAATCCTGGCAGCGAACACGGGCCAGCCATATGAAGTCATTGAGAGAGATACCGACAGAGATAATTACATGACAGCACAGCAGGCAATGGAGTATGGACTGATTGACAGTGTCATTTCAAGCCACTAATTACATTCATAGCCATTATTTTATAGAAGGAATTGAGGTGGGCATATGCCAGGCAGATCTGATGACAAGATTCGCTGCTCTTTTTGCGGCAAAACGCAGGACCAGGTCAGAAAACTGATTGCAGGTTCTAATGATGTTTATATATGTGACGACTGCATCGAACTTTGTGCAGAAATTCTGGAAGAGGAATTTGCTGATCAGAATGACAAGGGTCCGGACTTCAGCGGGATTAACCTGTTAAAGCCGAAGGAGATCAAGGAATTTCTCGATGAGTATGTCGTAGGCCAGGAGGAAGCCAAGAAAGTGCTCTCCGTAGCGGTATACAACCATTACAAAAGAATCACATCCAAGGGAAGCCAGGAAGTGGAACTTCAAAAGAGCAATATCCTGATGCTTGGACCAACCGGTTCCGGTAAGACATATCTGGCGCAGACACTTGCCAAAATCCTGAATGTCCCTTTTGCCATCGCAGATGCCACGACATTGACGGAAGCCGGTTATGTCGGCGAGGATGTAGAGAATATTCTGTTAAAGATTATCCAGTCAGCCGACTTTGACATCAGCAAGGCCGAATACGGTATTGTCTATATAGACGAGATTGATAAGATCACAAAGAAATCAGAAAATGTTTCGATTACAAGAGACGTTTCGGGTGAGGGAGTGCAGCAGGCGCTTCTGAAAATCCTGGAAGGTACGGTTGCAAGCGTTCCGCCTCAGGGCGGGAGAAAGCATCCTCAGCAGGAGCTTTTACAGATCGATACGACGAACATTCTCTTTATCTGCGGCGGAGCGTTCGACGGCCTTGAGAAGATTATCGAGAACCGTCTGGGAGCCGGCTCCATCGGCTTTAATGCGGAGATCGTGGATAGACAGAACCAGGATATCGACGAACTTTTAAAGCAGGTTATGCCTCAGGATTTATCCAAGTTCGGTCTGATTCCGGAGTTTATCGGCCGTGTGCCGGTTACGGTTTCCTTAAGTTCCCTTTCAGAAGACGCTCTGGTAAAGATACTTTCAAAGCCGAAGAATGCTATTATTAAGCAGTATCAGGCACTCTTTGATTTGGACGGTGTGAAGCTGGAATTTACGGACGATGCACTCGGTGCGATTGCCCATCTGGCCGTAGAGAGAAAGACGGGAGCCAGAGGACTGCGTTCGATTATGGAATCGATCATGATGAATATTATGTACGAGATCCCTTCAGACTCCAGCATTGGAATCTGTACGATAACCAAGGACGTGGTGGAAGGAAACAGTGAACCGGAACTGGTGTACCGGGAGAATACAGTACCCCGTAAGTCATTTACAGGGCGTTCAAAAAAGGATAAGACAGGCGAAATCGCCTGATTAAGGCCTGTCATCAGCGATGAAAGGTACGCTTTCCGCGTACTTTTAGCGCCTAAACGAAAGGGGTTTGTAAGATGGAGTGTTTCTCATTTTACAGATCCCTTTATTGTTACGATGTATATCCATTCAGGCGGGGGATGCTGTCCCGCGAAAGTGACGTACAGAACAGGAGATTTAAAATGGAAGATAAAAAGATGAGACTTCCTGCGATAGCACTGCGCGGACTCACCGTGCTGCCGCAGATGACGATAAATTTTGACATTATCAGGGGAAAGTCCATTGCAGCCGTTGAAAAAGCCATGGTGGGCGATCAGAAGGTCCTTCTGATTACACAGGTAAAACCGGAGGAGATGAATCCCGACATGGAGGATTTATTCCATATCGGAACCGTCGGCTTCGTAAAGCAGCTGGTAAAGATGCCGGGCGGCATGGTCCGCGTTACCGTGGAGGGACTGGAGAAAGCGGAACTTTTGGAACTGGATAACAGCGGTTCCACCCTGACCGCCACCGCGGAGCTTCTCGGTGACATGGAGGACGACTTAAATGTGATAGAGAAAGAGGCGATGCTTCGGATCGTGAAGGAGAAGCTGGAGGAGTACGGTAAACTCAACCAGACGGCGGGAAAAGATTTTCTCCTGTCCCTGATCTCCGCATCCGGGCTGGAAGAGATTCTTCATCAGCTGGCCGTGCAGTTTCCATGGGATTTTGAAGCAAGACAGAGAATTTTGGAGTGTACATATTTAAGCTCCATGTACGAGACCGTACTTCAGCTGCTGCTTACCGAGACCGAGGTTTACCGCGTCAAGAAAGAATTTCAGACCAAAGTAAAGGCGGCAATCGACAAGAATCAGAAGGACTATATCTTGCGCGAGCAGATGAGGGTAATCCGTGAGGAACTGGGGGAGGACAACCCCGTATCCGATGCGGATGAGCTGAAAAAACAGCTGAAAAGCATTAAGGCGGACAAAGAAATCAAGGACCGCATCTTAAAGGAAATCAACCGGTTTAAGGGAATGCCCTCCGGCAGCCAGGATGCCAACGTATTGAGGACTTACCTGGAGACCGTTCTGGAACTGCCGTGGAATAAGGTGACAAAGGATAATTCGGATCTCAAGTTCGCGGAGAAGGTGCTGGAGGAAGACCATTACGGCCTTACACAGGTTAAGGAGAGGGTGCTTGAATATCTGGCGGTGAGAATTCTGACGAAAAAGGGCACCAGCCCAATTATCTGTCTGGTGGGGCCTCCGGGAACCGGAAAGACTTCGATTGCCCGCTCCGTAGCCAGGGCGCTGGGCAAGAAATATGTCCGCATCAGTCTTGGCGGCGTGCATGATGAGGCCGAGATCAGGGGCCACAGGAAAACATATGTCGGCGCAATGCCGGGCCGTATCGTGGAGGGAATTAAGCTCGCGGGCGTAAGCAACCCTCTGATGCTTCTCGACGAGATTGACAAGGTGAGCAGCGACTATAAGGGAGACACCTCCTCGGCGCTCTTAGAGGTCCTGGACAGCGAACAGAATATCCATTTCCGCGACCATTATATTGAGCTGCCCATTAATCTGTCGGAAGTGCTCTTCATTGCAACGGCAAACACGACCCAGACAATACCGGGGCCGCTTCTGGACAGAATGGAACTGATCGAGGTCAACAGCTATACAGAGAACGAAAAATTCCATATTGGAAAGAATTACCTGATACGCAAACAAATGGAGAAGAACGGATTGACAAGGGCACAGCTTACCATCACCAATCCTGCCCTTGAGAAGATCATCCACAATTACACCAGGGAAGCCGGTGTGAGAAACCTGGAGAGAAGGATCGGAGATATCTGCCGCAAGGCTGCAAGAGAGCTTCTGGAACAGGACAAGAAATCAATCCGTATCACGGATAAAAACCTGGAGAAATACCTTGGCCGTGAAAAGGTGCTGTATGAGGACGCGAATGACGAGGATCAGGTGGGAATCGTCAGAGGCCTTGCATGGACCAGCGTCGGGGGAGATACGCTTCAGATTGAAGTGAATGTGATGCCGGGCAAAGGCAATCTGCAGATGACGGGCCAGCTGGGCGACGTGATGAAAGAATCGGCGCAGACGGCCCTCACCTGGGTCCGTTCGGTGGCTTCGGTGAAATACCGGGTTCCGGAAGACTATTTTGAGACACATGATATCCATATCCACATTCCGGAGGGAGCGGTTCCCAAGGACGGCCCGTCGGCCGGAATCACGATGGCTACTGCAATGCTGTCGGCCGTGACGGAACGCTTTGTATCGGCAAAAACTGCGATGACGGGTGAGATTACCCTGAGAGGCCATGTCCTCATGATCGGAGGACTGAAAGAGAAACTGCTGGCGGCAAAGATGGCCCACATTGAGAAAGTGCTCGTGCCGGACAAGAACCGTCCCGACGTGGAAGAACTGTCGAAAGAGATTACAAAAGGCATGGACATTGTCTACGTTAAGGAGATGGAAGATGTAATCCGGGAGGCATTTGTAACAGGATGCACAGAGGATGAGGCGGCAGACCGGGAAAGGGATGCATCCTCCGCCGCATTGGCCGAGGCTGCGGCCACCGTGGCCGTAAAGCCAGAAAGAAAGGGAAAACCATGATTATAAAAGATGTAAACCTGGAAACCGTATGCGGCATTACCAGCAAGCTGCCGGAGAATACACAGCCGGAGTTTGCCTTTGCAGGCAAGTCGAATGTGGGAAAATCTTCGCTGATTAATGCGCTGATGAACCGCAAATCCTATGCCCGTATCTCGGCACAGCCAGGCAAGACGCAGACCATCAACTTTTACCACATCAATGATACGCTCTATTATGTGGATCTCCCGGGCTACGGCTATGCGAAAGCCAATGTGGAGGTAAAGGCGAAGTGGGGAAAGATGATTGAGGATTATCTCCACCGTTCCAAGATGCTCAAATGCGTTTTCCTTCTGATTGACATCCGCCATGAGCCGTCCTCCAACGATAAGCTGATGTACGACTGGATTGTCTCACAGGGATACCAGCCGGTCATAATTGCGACAAAGGCTGATAAAATTAAGAGAAGCCAGCTGCAGAAACAGATGAAGGTTCTGAGGGTCGGCCTGGACGTCGGAACCGATGTGCTGATGATTCCTTTCTCAGCGGAGACAAAGCAGGGCAGGGAAGAAATCTGGGATTATATAGAGAGACTGGCCGAAGCGTAAGTAAAATGGAATTCCCGCTTGTGCGGCCGAATTCGGTTATTGTTGCAAGGCAGGCAGGAGATGCCCCTCATGTTGCGGGCGTATCTTCTGCCTGTTTTTTGATGTCCGGAGTTTGTAAACAGTTTCCGGGAATGATATAATAATTTTACATAAAAAACGGGTATTTTTACTGTCACAAAGTGTATTCCGGTCTGTCTAATGATATATAACAGAAAATCAACCGGAAAAGGAGAATGAATATGAATCAGACGGAAGTAAGCGGAAATAAAACACAACTGGAAGTCCTGGCGGTACAGGCGGCGGAGGGGAAGAAAGAGGCGGTGGAAGAGATTCTTTTGAGAATCCAGGACATGGTATTTAACCTCTCTCTGCGTATGTTGGGAACGGTAGTGGATGCGGAAGACGCATCACAGGAGATTCTGATTAAAGTGATGACCCACCTGGGTGATTTCAGGCGGGAGAGTGCATTTACGACATGGGTCTTTTCCATTGCCACGAATCATCTTTTGAATTACAGAAAGCACATGTTTGCCAATGCGCCTCTCAGCTTTGAATACTATGGAGAGGACATTATAAACGGAAGGACGGAGGACCTTTCCGACAGAACGGGAGGGGTTGACAGAGGGCTTCTGGAGGAGGAACTGAAGATGTCCTGCACCAATGTGATGCTTCAATGCCTGGATGGGGAAAGCCGCTGTATTTATATCCTGGGAACCATGTTTAAGGCGGACAGCCGTGTGGCGGGTGAGATCCTGGGAATCACGCCGGAAGCATACCGGCAGAGATTGTCCAGGGTCAGAAAAAAGGTGGGAGATTTCCTGAAAGTATATTGCGGCCTGTCAGGCGGACAATGTTCCTGTAAACGGAGAATCGATTATGCAATTGCGACACACCGCATCAATCCGCAGAAACTGGACTATCTGGACCTTCCTGAAGGCGGGGCCGATGTACATGAGTATATCGAGGCGATGGAAAAAGCGGATGACTGTTCCCAGGTGTTCTCCGGTTTGCCGATGTATGGGGCTACAAAGCGTACAAAAGAATTCCTCACCGGTTTTCTGAACTCCGATGTTTGTAACTATATCAAAAATGCATAAGATCCGGCGGAGCGCTGCGTATCCTCAAAGAAACAGGGGGCGCGGCGCTTTGCCTTCAGCTGGGGAAGATAGTTTATTTCATGAGTTTGTCTTTTATTTTCTTCCAAATATGAATGGAAAGCCGGTTCATCCGTTCAGTGCTGTCTAACAGAGTATCATAAGATTCTACAATCCCAACTACAATTAGAAAACAGTATAATGCGGCGGCAAACAGAACACAGCATAATTCCCTGTATGGGAATATCAGCCCATTGCTTCTCTCAAAGTGTTTATAAAGAAATATTCCCGTGACTAACAGAACAACGCCTGAGATAATGAGGGTAATAAATTTATTCTTCTGTTTGGTATATCCGGATTTCAATTCGGTATGGAAAGCGCTGTCGAGTATTAATATTTTACTGCCAATATTTGTATCAGGGTTTTCCATAAATACGACTGTAACCAGAATGCCTATACCTAAAATCAGTATTATGGCTGCAAAGAGGGGAGAGTTATGTGCTCCGGCAGGATTAAACCGTGGAACAAAGTACGGAATTCCGGCACCAATTAAAAGACTGATACCAAGAGAGGTTCTATAGGTAACTTTTTTTTCGAACGCTAAATATCCTTCGGCACACTCACGGCTTACATAATATCCATTCCTGCCTGTTTTACAGGCTTCTGAATTTTCTTTCAGTAAGGAATCAACGGAGACATTAAACAGATTACTAATCATCAGCAATTTTTCTGTTTCCGGATAATTCTGTCCATTCTCCCACTTACTTACGGCCTGTCTTGTTGTATTTAATTGTTCTGCTAAAGCTTCCTGCGACAGGTTTTTTTCTTTTCTGAGCTGAAGCAGCTTTTCGCCGAATGTCATATGAAATACCTCCTGATTTAGTGCTTTAATCATACCAAAGCATAGTAATACTGGCAATCATTTTAGCAATACACTTGCGCAACTTTGGGTTGCGGCGGATGTACATATTGAAAAGACTGGCTCTTCGCCGCGATTTGAATGTGCGGAGAGCAGTTTAGTACAATCTTTTTCTTGACAATTACTATAAATTATAGTAGTATATATTCTGCTACTTATATTACTATAATTTATAGTAATATAATATATAGATGTTGTTGAGAGAGAGGAGAACAATTCATGAACGGAGGAAACAGGAAGATGGAACTGCTGGGGAGCGCCCCCATAGCCAAAGCGTTGTTGGCAATGGGAATCCCAACCATGATCGGAATGATGATTAATGCGCTGTACAACTTGGTGGACGCTTACTTTGTCGGAGGTCTGGGTACCAGTCAGATGGGAGCAATCTCCGTCACATTTCCGTTAGGCCAGGCGGTTGTGGGGCTGGGACTGCTGTTTGGAAACGGAGCCGCATCCTATATTTCCAGGCTGCTGGGGCGTGGCGAAAAGGAGAGTGCGGACCGGGTTGCCAGTACCGCTCTGTACGGCAGTATTTTCGTTGGAGCTTTTGTAATACTCTGCGCCGTTATATTTCTGCATCCCATCCTGAGACTTTTGGGGGCGACGGACAGCATTATGCCCTATGCGGTTACTTATGCGGGAATTTATATAATATCATCAATATTCAACGTGTTTAACGTGACGATGAATAATATTGCAACAAGTGAAGGAGCTGCCAAAACAACGATGTGTGCCTTGCTGGCCGGCGCGCTGCTGAACATGGTGCTGGATCCGATTTTTATTTATTCCCTTGGTTACGGAGTGGCGGGAGCCGCGGCGGCGACGGCAATTTCACAGGTTTTTTCTACACTGGTTTATTTGTGGTATATATTTAGAAAGAAAAGTGTCTTCAGCTTCAGCATAAAAAGATGCAGTTTTTCGCAACGAATAATGTCCGAAATTTTTAAGATAGGAATACCCACACTGATTTTCCAGCTTCTGACCAGTCTCTCTATCACGCTGATTAACATGCAGGCCGGAGAGTACGGAGATTCTGTAATTGCAGGGATGGGTGCCGTCACAAGAATTATTTCCATGGGCAGCCTGATGGTATTTGGCTTTATCAAGGGATTTCAGCCTATTGCAGGATACAGCTACGGAGCTAAGAAATACGATCGCCTTCAAAAGGCAATCAAAACCTCCATTCTATGGTCTACCATATTCTGCGCAATTTTCGGACTGGTGATGGCCTTATTCCCTACCGCTATCATTTCCCAGTTTACAAAGGGGGATGCCGAGATGATCCGCGTGGGCCAAAGCGCTTTAAGGGCAAATGGTATTTCCTTCATTCTCTTTGGCTTCTACACCGTCTATTCCTCCCTCTTTCTTGCGCTGGGAAAGGCAAGAGAAGGTTTTATACTGGGAGCATGCAGGCAGGGGCTCTGCTTTGTGCCGGTTATCCTCCTTCTTCCCCATATCTGGGGACTGGGCGGAATACTTTATGCCCAGCCGGCCGCTGATGTGATTTCCGCAGTTATAGCCGTGGCCATGGCCGTTTCTCTCCACAGAGAGCTGGCCAATGCAAAGACAAACTTTTTTTCCGCAGAAGCGGTGAATTAAAAAACAGCAAGACTCCCGGAAACGCCCGGGAGTCTTGCTGTTTTTATATAGTAATCTATAAAAAGTTCGTTTTCTTTATTTTTGCCGGAAAAACCGGCCGCTGAGATAGAAGCAGAGAAAAGAGCCTGCAACAATGATGCAGAACGTAATCAGATAGTAATGCATCAGCCTGCCGATCCCGTCGAAATGGTAGATGGTTCCGATCCCGGCAGCTGCCGTAACGGCAATACACGACAGTTTAAAAGGAAGACTGGCCTCGCGGCTTTTTAAGCAGGGAGGAAGCAGAAGAAAAGTCATAAAATAAGCAAATAGCTCAAATACAAAATCGATCGGAAACCGCAGGATAATACCGACGAAAAGACATATTGCAACAGAGATTAAAGCGGGTTTTATCAATTCTTTTTTAAGGAGGTTCATATGCTCACCAATTCCTTTCCTGGACTAGTCAGGTAGTATCTGATTCTATTGTGGAGGGATTTTCTGGAAAAGTCAAGCAAATAAGTGGTATTTCAAGCTGAACAGGGGGCAGATTCTCTGAAATCGAAAAAACGTAGTGCCTATGAAAAAATACCCTATTACGAAAACCTTCGCGTCTTCAGTCCCGGTCCATAACCTGCCTGTGGGGAAGGAACTTTTTCTGCCCGGATTCCCAACCCGCGACAACCTAAAGCCCGGGACTGAAGACTTATTGTACATCTTATTTAAAAATTACTTTACAGATTCCCCCTATAACCCAATCATAAATATTCCTGATCCACTCCATCTGGCAGAACATCACCAGTGCGGCGGCAAATACCGTCATTCCGGCCAGATTCCCATAAACGCTGCCGGCAAGCGGAATGAACCGCGCAATGAGCAGATAGAGGGCCGGGGCGGCGAAGGAGGAGCCTGCGTAGACCAGAATGGCGTTGGTGCCGACGCGGGAAAAGCAGTTTTTCCTCTCAGGGAAGAGATTGATCAGGGCTCCTATCATCAGGATGGCAATGAGATAGAAGAGGGCGCGGTAAGCGATTCCAAGGGCGGGGGTAAGACCGACCGACTCATAGGTAAAACGCACATTCCGGAAGCTGTAGGGCAGCACGACGGAGGGAATGACTGCCGCCGCCAGGATGGCCAGCGCCGGCAGGTGCGGAAGTTTCCGTATTTTCCGTACGCGTTCTTCCGTGCACTTAAGGCCCAGCACAAAAAAGAACAGCAGGGAAAAACAGGCGCCCCATCCTATGTGGAAAGCTTCGTCGAAGACGATGCTTACGAGCAGGCCCGATACAAACGAAAAGAGAACGGGCCAGCGCAGCTTCAGCAGATCCTTTGCAAACATCTTCCAGACGAAAACGCAGAGAAGATAATAGAGCGGACTGCTGGGAAGCAGGAGCGACGGCTTAAATACGTCCGTGTTATAGCTGGCCAGGCCGAGCTGAATGAAAAGCAGCGCCATCGCAATGTAGAGGAGCTGCCAGAAGGTATAGGGGATCAGCACATTCCTGACTGCTGTATTCCTGGCTTTGTCGGTATTCTTTGTGAAGTATCCGGTGATGAAGGCAAACATCGGCATGTGAAAGAGATAGATGTACTGCATCAGATAGCGGTAAAGGCTGTCCTGGCGCTCGATATAGGGATCCAGAATATGGCCGATTACCACGAGAAACAGCATAAATGCCTTCAGATTGTCAAACAGGTAGTCGCGCTCCTTTGGGGCGGCGGAAGCAGTGTCCGTCATATGCCCGGAGGTTCTGTCATGGATAAATGAATTCATAGCTTGGTTTCCGCCTCAATCTTTTTATCGCCGCTGTCCGGCATGGAGGCCGCGGCCCCGGAGCATTCCTTATAGGGAAGCGCGTTTGATGCTTTCCGGCCGACCTCACGGATTTTGATACGTAAAAACTGTTTTGCCACCTGGTAAGCGATGACGATCAGAAGGATTGGCAGCACAAAGAGAAGAGTCCACTTGATTTTGAGAAACGTGTACTTTCTCCGGATCTGTCTGATATCCCGGTCCATGTTTTGTTTCAAGTTCTGCACCGCGCGTACCGGCGCAATCGAAGAATTCTGCGAACGCATCGTATTCCCTCCTCTGTATGGTAAAAAGCAACCTCCGTGCATTTTACCCGAATTAAAACCGCATCAGTCCGTAATCTGCGAGTTTCCGTATATCTGGGAACTTCCATATAAAAACAGGGTTCCTTAAAAGCCCGGCGGCTATGCACGAAACCGGAATTTCGTTCCCCTGTTCCATGCATAGCCGTTATTTCGTGTTACGGTTATTTTCCTTTTCCCGAAGATTTATCACTCATCAGGGATTTCATAATATAAGCATATATTTCCTGGCTTCTGTCTTTCCAATGGCTGCACATAATCTCGGCCTGTTCCTTATCGGGAACGGAGACGTCGATATTGACCAGGACATTCTTACCCTCCCGGACTTCACAATGAACGATATAATCCTGATTGGTGGATTTATAAAAATCGGAAACCAGTCCCACTTCGTTGCGCATGCGGAAGCGGTTCTCCTTTAAATATTCATCCATATCCTCCACGATGGCGGGAGATATCTTTTTCCCGAAAAATTCCAGGGTTTCCTCACCTTCTCTGGTGATCTCGTATCTGGTGCTGTTGTGCAGCGTTTCCATCTTGATAAGCCCAGCTTCGAGAAGTTCATTGAGGGCCTGCTGAAGCGTGAAATACGTCGTGTACTCACGGTCCAGGAAAAAGTTGGACAGCTGCGCGTTCGTCAGCGGGAAATTTACCTGTTTCAGCATATACAGGTTCATCAGTTTGTATAAGGTCATCGGTTCAGACAGCATGGAAAGACTCCTTTATGATAGCATACTTGTACCTTCAGATATGTTGTTTAACGGCTTTGCTGACCACATCGGCCACTCTCGGGTCAAATGCGGCGGGCAGAATATTTTCATCGTTCAGTTCGCTGTCATCCACAAGTCCGGCAATAGCGGTGGCGGCCGCCAGCTTCATCTCTTCCGTGATAGCGGTGGCGCGTCCCTCCAGAGCCCCCTTAAAGATGCCGGGGAAAATCAGGACATTGTTGACCTGGTTGGGGAAATCGGAACGTCCCGTGCCGACCACTCTGGCGCCGGCTGCTTTTGCAATGTCGGGCATAATCTCCGGAACGGGATTTGCCATTGCAAAGAGGATAGCGTCGCTGTTCATGGCGGAAACCATCTCGGCGGTCACAATGCCGGGAGCGGAGACTCCAACAAAAATATCGGCGTCTTTTAACGCATCGGCGAGGGACCCGGTCTTTTGTTCAAGATTGGTGACATCCATCATCTTTTCCTGCATCCAGTTGAGGCCTTCCATTCCCTTAGTAAGGATTCCGACTCTGTCACAGAGGGTGACATGGAGGAAGCCGTAGGTCAGGAGAAGTTTTGTGATGGCAATACCCGCGCTTCCAGCACCGTTGACTACGACGCGGCAGTCCTCTTTCTTCTTTCCCGTTACCTTGAGGGCGTTGATAATGCCGGCCAGTACGACGATGGCGGTCCCGTGCTGGTCATCGTGGAATACGGGGATATTAAGGAGCTTCTTTAAACGTTCTTCGATCTCAAAACAGCGGGGAGCGGAGATATCTTCCAGGTTGATGCCGCCGAAAGCGGGAGCGATACGGACTACGGTCTCAATAATCTCTTCCGTATCCTGGGTGTCCAGACAGATTGGAAATGCATTGATGCCGCCGAACTCCTTGAACAGGACGGCCTTGCCCTCCATAACCGGCATGGCGGCCAGGGGACCGATGTTGCCGAGGCCTAAAACGGCGCTTCCGTCGGATACAACGGCCACGGTATTGGCTTTGATGGTGTACTTGTAGGCGGCCTCCGGATCTTCTGCGATCACCTTACACGGCTCGGCTACGCCCGGCGTATAAGCGAGCGCCAGATCCTCCCTGGACTTTACCTGTGCTTTGGAAACGGTGTCTATCTTGCCGTTCCACTCCTCATGAAGCTTTAACGCTTTCTCACTGTTTGTCATTATGCTTTCCTCCAGAAATAGAATTACTTTCTATGTAACACAATATTTGCAAAACCACTCAAACCAGGTCCGGCAATGCCGGTACAGAGGCAAAAGAGCGGCCGCAAATTCTCATGTTCCTATCATAGCAATTTTACATTCTTAAATCAAGGACATAAAAAATGAATTACCGAATTAAGTGACAAAAAGTCGATTTATGTAGTGTAATTGCGGACAAAGTATGATAGAATAATTACCAACGAGAGCGACAGCAGGTGGTAAGATATGAAAGAAAGGATTAACCGTCTGGCGAAGGGAATTATCGATTCGGAACTTCCGAAGATAATATGGACGCCGGATGTAATTGAGGAAACCGTACGGGTCGGCACGACCGTGAAGAGGGAGATTTTTATCGGCAGCGAGAATGGCCTGAATGTAAAAGGGTTTGTCTATTCTTCCAGTATCCGCGTGCGCATTCCAAATGACAATAATACGTTTGGAGGACTCCGGAATCATATAGTCTATGAAGTGGATACCTCTTTTTTATCCGCGGGAGATGAGATAGACGGTTCCTTTTATCTTGTAACGAACTGCGGGGAGAAGGAAATCCCTTATCTGTTCCACGTAGATCTCGCCTCATCGGGCAGAATACTCGGGAACCTGAATACGGCAAAAGACTTTCTAGAAGTCGCGGAGCATGATATGGATACGGCTCTGCGCCTTTTAGAGTACCAGGATTTTATAGAAGCGCCCTTTATGCAGGACATGCATACAAGGGCTATTTACGATGGACTTAAAGGCCACGGGAGCAGACAGAATTTCATGGAAGAATTTCTGGTTGCCCTGGGCGTCAAGAATCCAATCCGTCTGATGATCGAGGACGGAAAGAAGATATATGATAATCCGGGCAGGCTCCTGGAAGATTCTATTACGATAAGAAATGACACATGGGGATATATTTACCTGGAGGCCTCGGTGGACGGAGACTTTATCCACCTGCCGAAGAAGAGCGCAACCCAGGCCGATTTTAAGGACGGGACCCTCAGGCTGCCGTTTACCATTCTTTCCGAGCGTCTTCATATGGGAAGAAATTACGGCGCCGTTCTGATCAAGACGGCCAGGGGCATTACAAAGATTCCGGTGGAAGCTACCCTGAGCGGCAAATCAGCCGACGCGGAGCGCGCCGCATTCCGGGAGGAGATGAAGGAATACCTGGGGCTGCGCCTGGAGTACGAGAGCGGTATGTATGAAGATGCATTGATTCTCAACCAGATGCAGAAAGAGCTGGATCTGATGAAGATGACGAGTGAGAATCTGCTTCTGCCTCTTTTACAGGCGGAAATCTACGTTCTGACCGGACGTCAGGATAAGGCATGTCTGATTCTTGACGAGGTCAGGGACAGGGTTCTGGCAAAGCGGCTGGAGCAGAAGGAGCTTTACTGTCTTTACCAGTATCTCCAGGTGAAGATCTGGAATGACCACGAACAGAAAGATTCTCTGATCCGTCTGCTTCAGAAATACTGTTCTGATGAGGAGCGGGGGCATAATGACTTTATGCTCTATCTGATGTTACTGAAAGTGAATGAGGAGTTATTTGAAAATCCGGTGACGGTCCTTATCAGCATGGAGCAGGAGTTCAAGGACGGCTGTCACAGCCCGTTTTTGTATGTGGAGTGCCTGAAGCTGCTTGAAAAGGAACCGGGATTTTTAAGAAATATGGCCCGTTTTGAACTTCATGCCCTTTATTTTGGCGCAAAGCGGGGGATGATGAGCCGCGAACTGGCTCTGGCGGCCGCGAGGGCCCTGAACAGCGCCAAGGGATTCAAGGAGCTATATCTGAAACTGCTCTGCATATTATATGAGAAATATCCGGAGCAGGAGATTCTTTCTTCCGTATGCGCCATGATGATAAAGGGCAACTGCCGTGGAAACCGTTACTTTGAATGGTATGACAAATCCATCAAGGCGGGAATCAGCCTGACCAGGCTGTACGAATATTTTCTCTATTCCCTGCCGGGGGACTACGGGAAACTTCTGCCCAGGGAAGTGCTTCTGTATTTTTCGTATGCCACGGAGCTGGATGCGAACAGCCGTTCCGTGCTCTACAGAAATATCCTGAGCTACACAAAACGTGATTCCGATATCTATCGTCTCTATGAGAGGGCGATTGAACAGTTTGCTCTGGAGCAGCTTTTTGCCGGGAGAATAGGCAGCCGCCTGGCGGTCATTTACAAGCATATGATCTATAAGGAACTGATTGATGCCCAGATGGCCAAATCCCTGCCGGTGGTTCTTAAGTCGAACCGGATCAGCTGCCGTGACGCGGCAATGCGTTACGTGGTGGTGCGCCATGAGGAACTGATGACGGAGGATGCCTATCCGCTCCATGATGGAGTGGCCTATGTGCCCCTTTTCTCAGAGCGGGACATTATTCTGTTCCAGGACGCCTACGGGAACAGGTATCTGAATATCCGCTATGACAAGGCACCGGCCATGGAGGATGTAGATGAGCTTTTGGAATGCTGCTTTGAGGTTTATCCCGATCACCCGGTTCTGTTCGTCAATGCCTGCTATGAGGCTATGGAGAAAGAAGAGCTGAGCGAGGACAACGCGGCTCTTTTAGAGCTGGCGGATCAGAAGATGAAGCTACACCCGCTGTTCCGTTCCCGCATCATGTCTTCGATTGTAAAGTATTACAAAAAGATGGTGGATGAGAGCGAGGACGGCACGAGGAATAACAATGTGGCTTATCTGCTGTGCCTGGACAAGGATTCTCTGACCAGGCAGGAGAGAAGCGGCGTCTGCGAGACGCTGATCAGACAGAATTATTATTCGGAAGCGTATGAGATGATCTGCCGCTACGGCACGGAGGGCATCCAGGTAAACCGCCTTCTGAAGCTGTGCACAAAGATGGTGCTCCAAAACCTCTTCGATGAGGACGACAGGCTGCTTCACCTGGCTTATCAGGTGTTCCTGGAAGAGAAGAGCGACAGCGTTATTCTCGATTACCTGTGTGAGCACTTCAACGGAACCGTGGATCAGATGTACCGGATTTTGATGCAGGGAATCAAGGAACATGTGGAGACATACGATTTGGAGGAGCGTCTTGTGGCGCAGATGCTGTTTACAGGCAGCACGGAAAAGATGGACCGCGTCTTTGAACTGTATGCATCCAGGAAGAAGACGAGTGAAAATGTGGTAAAAGCGTACTTTACCGTAAAGAGCGTGGAGTATTTCCTCTATGACAGGACGACCGAGGACAAGGTATTCGCCTATCTGGAAGCGGCTGTCAACAACAGTGTGGAGAAAGACAAGGTGCCGGATATCTATCTGCTGGCGCTTACCAAATATTATTCCACTCTTCCTGTGCTTTTGGATGAGCAGAGGGAGCTGTGCCAGTCGGTTGTGGATGTCCTGATTGAGGCGGGCATGATTTTTACCTACTTTAAGGATTTGGCAAAGTTCATTATGATACCGGGTAATATTCTGGATAAGGAAATCATCGAATATCATGGTAATAAGGAGAAAAAGCCGTATCTGCGCCTTCGGATTCTTCCGGAAGAGGAGGAATACCATTACGAGGACATGCGGCCTGTGTATAAGGGGATTTATATCCGGGAGAAGGTTCTGTTTGAGGGCGAGATTATGGAATATCAGATTCTGGAGGATGAGAACGGAGAGAGGAAGAAAGTGGCGGAGGGGAGCATTTCCTGCCGGGAGGTGACGACCAGAACGCCGGGCAACCGTTTTGCCTGCCTGAATGAGATAAGTCTTTCCCTGGAACTGAAGAACGAGGCGGCCCTGAGAGAACAGATGGAAGAATATTTAAAGAAGGATGCGGCGGTTGCAGCGCTGTTCACATTACAGTGAGCGGCTGTTCTGAACACTGCGTTTTGGGGCAGTCGGTGAACAGGAATGTAAGTGACCTTGAAAGGACTTTTAGAGAATGGACGGACTTGTAATAGGAATTGATTTATGTGATAACTACACACATATTTCGTGTATGGAGCCGGAACAGACCTGGGTAATCCCCACAGTCGTGTGCAAGAACAAGAATATCGACGAATGGTATGTGGAGGAGGAAGCTTACGCCCATACCCTGGTCGGTGACGGGATCATGGAGGATAAGCTTCTGACACAGGTGCTAAAGGACGGAACCGCTACAATCGGGGGCATCAAGTATGAGGGGATTTATCTCCTCAAGATGTTCCTTGAACGAGCATTGGAACTGCCGAAGAAAGCCTCCGGCAAGGAGGATGTGGCCAGCCTGGTCATTGCAGTGGACTGCCTTGAGGTAAAACTGATGGACAGTCTTCTTTACTGTGCCGATTATCTGAATATTCCCCGCGACAGGGTGCACCTGATCAGCCATACGGAGAGTTTTGTCTATTATGTCATGAGCCAGAAACGTGAAGTCTGGAGCAACCAGGTCGGGATGTTTGATTTAAGCGATCAGAGCCTGCGTTACTATGAGCTGAAGGTCCAGAGGGGGCTGCGGCAGATGCAGGTAATAGCCGACTGCGATAATCTGGAGGAAGGATTCCACCTGGATGTGCTGGATAATACGGCGGGAGCCAGGCTGGCGGACCGTATTCTCTGTTCCTGCGCGGATCGCATTCTTCAGAAGCGGCTGTTTTCCGCCATTGTACTGACTGGAAAGGGATTTGAAAATACGGAGTGGGCGCCGGAATTTATGAAACAGGTGTGCAGCCGCAGAAGAGTTTTCGTGGAAAACAGCCTGTTTTCCAAGGGAGCGCTGATGAAAGCCGCCGATTACCTGCAGGAGAAAACATCTTATCCCTTTATCTGCATCTGCGAGGGCAGGCTTAAGACGACGGTCTCTTTAAAGGTTCTGAACCACGATAAAGAGGGGCAGTTAGTTCTGGCCGCGGCCGGGGACAACTGGTATGAGGCGAAGAGTACCGTAGATTTTATCGTCACGGGGACGCCGGAGGTGGAATTTACTATTTCCCCGCTGGATCCCAAACGGAAGAAGCTGGTGAAAATCGAGCTGGCCGATTTCCCGAAGCGTCCGGACAGGACAACCAGAATCGAACTCTCGCTGGGCTTTTCAAGTGACCGGACGATGGTGGCCGTGATAAAGGATAAGGGGTTTGGCGAGCTTTACCCTGCTGGGGATGCGGTGATAAAGCAGGAGGTTATATTATGAGCTTGATACTTTGCAGGCATGAGCCGGTGAAACATCCATATTTTATAGATCGTCTGGGAATCCACATCACATCCTCCCAGGAGCTTTGCTATGTCATTTATAATAATCCACTGTTGGCCATGGGAGGTTTTATCGACGATAACCTGATTGCATTTATCCGTTCCGAACTGGATATGGCGTTTCTGGCGGGAAAGCTGGAAACCTATAAGAAAAGCGGGGAGGACCCCGATGAGATGATTTTTATCATTCTTCAGGAATGCTACTACTATACGGCCAGGGAGATAAGCAAATTCCGTCAGAAGATTGCAGCATACAGAAAGACGAGCGCCGCGGAATTTACGAAAGAGACGGCTGATTTCTATTTCAGGCTGAAACAGTACGGAACCGCCGTGCTCTACTATGAGAAAATCCTGGACGACTGGAGGCTCAAGTCGTTGAGCGATGAATTCACATCGAAGATCTGGAACAATATCGGAGCTTCCTACGCGGGCATTTTCTGGTTTGAAAAGGCGATGGCTGCTTTTGATATGTCCTACAATTTCCAGAAGAACAGGGATACGCTTAAGAAGATTTACCAGCTTACACTGCTGAACCCGGAGCTGACCTTAAAGGAACGGTATGAAGCTCTGATTACGAAAGAAGAAAAGGACGGATGGAAGGAAGAGCTTGAGACGGTTCTTAAGGAGGCCTCTGAGGACGGGAAAGTAAAAGAAGTGGAAACTCTTTTTGACCGGGATTCAATTAAACGGATGGCCGGAGCCGGAAAGATGCTGACCAAATGGAAACAGGAATACAGAAAGATGATATAGCCCGAGCCGGGAGCTGAGCCGCTGAACCGGCGGACGGATGACCGGTAAGGCAGCCGAAGGCCTGTGAGAAGATACAGGCCGGTTTGGCGGTTTCCTATCTGTAACTGTTTTAGAAAGAAAAGTTGAAAATAACCGGGGAGAGAGTGTGGAATGAAAGAATTAAAAGGGTCTGTCTATGCTGTCATTTCAGCAATCATATTCGGCTGTATGCCGATTGTTGCAAAATACCTGTACGCCGAGGGGTGCAACGCGGTCAGCCTGGTCGTGTACCGCTACAGTCTGGCGCTGCCGGTATTGTTTATCCTGGCGCTCAGGGAGCAGGCAAAAGGTGAAAAAGAGAGGGAGGCTGCGGGAGAGCTTAAAAAGCGCGATTACGGGATGCGGCTTACGGTGTCCCAGCTCGGTCAGTTTATTATTCTGAGCCTGGGATTTTCATTGACCCCAATCCTTCTATTTTCTTCTTACAATTATATCTCAAGCGGCAGCGCTACCACGATTCATTTCAGCTATCCGGTGCTCGTCATTCTTGCATCGGTATTCATTTTTAAAGAGAAGGCAACATGGACTAAGATCGCATCGGTCGTTTTCTGCGTGATCGGCCTCGTCCTGTTCTATGAACCGGGACAGGAAAACGGGATGATAGGAATCCTGCTGGCTCTGGCATCCGGAGTTACCTATACGTTTTACATGATGTATTTCGAGCGGAGCACGCTGAAATTTATGAAGCCGTTCAAGACGAATTTTTATATGTCTCTCGTTTCGGGAGTGATGGTCTTTGCGCTTTCTCTGGTCACGAGAACCTTTGTGCTTTTCCATTCGGCCAGGGGCTGGGCGGCTGCGTTTGGATTCTCCTTTATGCTGATCGTGGTGGCCTGTGTGCTGTTCCAGCTCGGCATAGCCATGACCGGGGCGCAGAAAACGGCGATTCTCAGCACCTTCGAACCGCTCACCAGCATTGTGCTGGGAGTTGTCTGCTTCGGTGAGGCGGTGGGAGTGAAGACGGGGATCGGTGTTCTTTTTATTCTGGCGTCCGTTATTTCGATTACGGTATTTGGAAGGAAAAAGGCGGCATGAAGGCTGTGTGAGAAGGATGGGCGGTTACCGGCTTGTAAGCTGTCCGATATTTTTAATCAGCACGGATATGGTTCCATCCTCATTTGTGATAAATTCCACGTGATCCGGATTTCTGTATTCTTCCATCGGTATCGAGATTTCAATACCCGTGTCGGTGGTCAGATGCTGTTTCTGGAACTTTTTGATAGTCTGCTCACTCTTTGGCTGAACGGTTTCATATGACATATTATACTTGTCCAGCTTCTCGTCCAGTTCTACCTGCATATCGGGGCTGTCCGGAAAAATCTTCTCCTTGATTGTGGCGACCTTGATCTCACCCTGTTCCTCCAGTTCGGTGCAGATAACATTTTTAATCTCCATTCTGCGCTCGGGCGCTTCATCGCCGTAATATTTCTTATTTACCTGTTCTACCGCTCTTGTTACGATATCCAGCTTGGATTTCTGGGAGAGGGGAGCGTGGCACTCCAGGAACAGTTCGGAGAAATAGAACCGTTTTTCACCATTGACCTCATATTTTTTCTCGGTCAGGAGAATGCTGCCGTCCGACAGATTAACCACAAAGGCCTCAGAGAGCTTTTGCCCCTGCGCGGGGAGCAGAGCGCGCTGAAGAATAATATCATTGCGGTTGCCGCCGTCGGCTTCCCTGGTGGCATGGGTGTAGGATGTTTTATAATTCATCTTCAGAAATGCCAGATAATCGTCACCTGCACAACTGAACACCAGGATGGCAATATCGGCGGCGGGAATGTCGATGTTGGAGTTCATAATATCATAGAGATTCTCGGCAAGCTGTTTGCTGGTCTCCACAAAGTTCTCCGGCGTGCAGTTTTCAATCAGTTCCTTTAAAGGAGAGCTGTCGGAAAAGCGGCACTGTTTAATATCGTCGCTCTCGGTAATCTTCTCAATATGTGCCTTTAAAAAATCGGAAAAATCCGGGCCAATCTCCATAGCCTGATCGGAAAGCACCGGGATGCCTACCGAAGAATCCAGGATGTGGATGATGGCTGCTTTCATGATTATATCGTCACTTTTCATTGTGTTATCCTCCTTACGTGTGGTACTGCGATGAAGCCGGGCGAATTATGTAAGCGGGTCTGTACGAGCCGCCGGTTTTCAGGGCAGTATTAGTATTATAGCGGAAATGGGAGGGAAATTCAACAGGAGGTGGTGGTGAGAAATGAGGACGCCGCCGGGACGGCCGGGGGACGGGATGGGGAGAGAGAGGTTATGAGTCTTCAGTCCCGGGCTTTAGTTTGGTCGCGGGTGGGGAATCCGGAAGAAAGAAATCGCCTACGGGAACCGCTTGCGCTTATGGAGTGCATAACGGTCACTAGGGCGCCTGAGAAACGCCGCCCAAGTGCCGATGGACTCCGACGTTCCCTTCGGAGATTTTTTCTTCCTCCTCCCCCGCTGGGAAGGTTATGGCCGGGACTGAAGACGCAAAGTTTACCGCCATCCCGTCCCCGGGCCGGAGGCTGCTGAATTGTCCTGTTTCTTCACAAGGGGGGAGATATAGCCGCGGCCACTATATGCATCCGGTGCTTTTACGGTTTCTGGATATCGCAGCTAATGAGGAAAAGTTAGCGAATTACAGTTGAAATTTCTATTCTTATAACCGGTTTCAAGGCTAGAAAAGAGCAAAAATAACCTTAAAAAAGAAAAGGCGCTTTTTCCGATGAGGAACAAAAAACATGTTCTGATATCAGAAAAAACACCTTTTTTAATTTACAAAATTTAAATTTAATAAGAGTTAATATTGACAGGAAACGAGTAGTGACAGCGGCAATACCTGGCCCCGCACTTGGTGGAGGGGACAGTCAGCCGGGGGATGATGGCGGGCGATTTACTATGGCATGGGGGCTTCAGTCCCGTCGATAATCTTCCCCTGCACGACAACCTCACCCGGGACTGAAGCCCCCTCGATCCACCTCACCATCCCGCCACCATCTCTCCGGCGTCCCTCCATCAATTAAATATAAACTCTATAACATCCCGCACATTCCCTTCATCCGTATAATTGAATTTCACCCGTTCATCGGCCTTCATAAACGGAAGTTTCTCCGATACGGTAATCTCCGCCGTATAAACCTGCGTGCTTCCTTTCAGAGTGAAATAGTAGCAGGTATTCCCGCCCACTACGGCGCTTTCGATGGCGTCGATGGTGCCGGAAATCTCTGTTCCTTCCTTAACCTCCGGAATTTCCACATCTTCCAGGTTCAGGGCATTGCGGTAGTTTCTCTTTGCCTCGTCAATCGTCTGGCCTGTTCCTACAATCTGGTACTGTTCTACATCGACAAACGCGTACATCTTAACAAGCCCGGCGGCATCCTTCAGGGAGATAAAGTAAGTCGGCCTGTCGGAAATGTTTAAGAGCAGCGGGAAGGTGGCAGTATAGTTCAAGTGCTGTACCTGGCCTTTGGCGGACTCCATCGCAGACAGCTCGGTGGCTCCGGGAACCGCGTAAAACTGGGTGTCTTTTGTCCTTAAGTTAACCAGAACGAAACCGATATTGGATTCATCGGAGGTAACGGAACTCATACCCGTGTACAGATAAACGTCGTCGTCGATTGCCAGGTAATTATATCCGTAGGTGGTCCTGCGCACGTTCCGCTGGCCGAAGATGGAGTTGATATAGCCGTTCTGGAATCTTCCGTTGTCGTCCAGCTGTTCGATAATCAGGTTGGAATCGTAAAGCTGGTCGATCCACTGAGGCACATCGGCCTTGTCATAGTAAGCCGATTCTCCCGTCTCTGCGTTTACAAGCACGGCTCCGTCGATATCCTTGCCGTCCCACCAGCCGATACGGTAGGCGATAGTCGGGGCAACCCAGTAAGGCGTACCCTCGTCGTCGATCTCAAAGGAGACGGTTTCAAACATCTTGGTAGGGTATTTAAAACGGATATAACGGTAAATGTTGCGGAAGAAATATTCACTGGTAGAGTATTTCATGCCCGATTCAAGCCATACAAGATTGGTGTCCTGGTTTACCATATCCACGGCAATATAGGCCGGAAGACCGGTTTTCATATTATAGAGCCATTTGACCGGGTCGGCGTAGGAGAGCGGCGTAACACGGTAAGGCGTGCCCTTGTAGTTAATCTGGGTGTAATTATCAAGAATTTCAAACTGGGAGACAAGCTCCGTCATCTCACCCAGCTTCTTGCTTCCCAGCCGGGATGCAGTATCCTTGTCAACGACCGGTATTTGTGACATGTTAAGTTCGGAGACGTCGGAGGTGAAGTCACCGTCGGTGATGGTGATCAGGTCACGGTAGCGTCCGGCATTAAATATCTTGAGTCCCAGCGCCGAGGCCAGGAGCATCAGCGCAATCAAAACCGCAATGGCAATGAAACCGTATTTTAACGGTTTGCCCATATTTACCTTGCCTTTATTCTCACCCGGGGTTTTGCGGAAGACGACCTGGCCGGTGACCGGATCTCTTGTCATCTCCATACCGCGCCCGCTGCTGAGATTCTGGATAAAATCTTTGACATAGGTGAGGAAATTAACGACCAGGAAAATGATGATGCAGGAAATCAGATAAATGATAAAATTCTTATCTTTTAAATTGATAGCCGGCAGCATCGAATAAAACAATAAAAACATAAGTACTGCAGAAATGATGATTCTGGTGATCATCGATGAGACTTTCTTAACTTTCATAGGTTCCTCCTTTAGGTGATACAGCCTATTGTATCCAGAAATGGGGAGAAAATCAAGGAAGAGTATGAAAAAAGTATAAGATAGCATCAATTGAACTATCAGCGGTACTTTGGACCTGCAATTTTACAAATTATCTGCGGTGGCGGAGCGAAGTGCGGATAATCGGTTTGCTGCCCCGCCGGCATAGAAGATCCGCCGGGCAGGAGGCGGAACAAAGAGGAAACCGACGAAAGTCCGTGCCAGTTTGTCAATGTCTGAAAAAATACAAAATAAAATAAAATACACAAAAAACATTGCAGAGCAGATGCAGGTGTGATATAATTCTTTTTAAAGAGCTGTTCTTTAAGTATGCTTTAATTAAAGAACGACAGAGCTGAAGTGTACTTTAATTGGGAACCTGGTGTTGTGTCTCCGCACGGCGGGGACGGTTTAGAGGAAACTCAGAAAGGATGTGTGCTATGGCAGAATACAAACTGTCAGAAGTAAAGAAAGCGGTGGAGGGACACTTTCAGAAGGCGGCTGAACTGAGCTGCTACCTGAGGGAACATCCGGAGCTGCCGGATCAGGAGTTTGAATCCAGCAGAAGGATGGTGGAAGTGCTCAAGGACGCGGGATTCGAGGTTACATACCCTTACGCAGGATACGAGACGGCATTCCATGCCCTGTTTGACAACGGGGACGGACCGGAGGTGGCGATTCTGACGGAGTATGATGCGCTTCCTGAGATCGGGCATGGCTGCGGCCACAATCTTCACGGCTCACTTTCGGTGCTGACGGGACTTGCGCTAAAAGATCTGAAGGACTGTTATAAGGGAAAGGTTCATGTAATCGGAACTCCTGCAGAGGAAGAGAACGGCGCAAAGATAGGCATGTCGGCCCAGGGCGTGTTTGACAACATGTCTCTGGCTATGATGATGCACAGCTGGTCCGGAGGAAAGTGCCGGGCGGATATGGACGCTCTCAGCCTGCGCTGCTACTTTGTGGAATTCTACGGGCAGGCGGCCCACGCGGTAGCCGCTCCCTGGGAAGGAAAGAGCGCTCTGGCGGCGGCCAGGAAATTCATGGATCTGATTGATGCAAGGCGGGAATGTTTCACACCGGATGTCCATGTCAACAGTATTGTAGTGGAAGGAGGAAAGGCACCCAATATCATCCCCGATTATGTGAAGCTCAGAATGGAATTCAGGACGGCTACGATGAAATCCATGGGAGCGGTGGATGAGATGGTAAAGAAATGTGCGGAAGGAGCGGCAATGGCCCTCGACTGCACGGTGAAGTTTACGACGGTGTTCGAATTTGCGGATATGGTCCGCAACATGACACTGGAGGAGGAAGTAATTGACCGGTTTGAGTCCTTTGGCATGCCTACAACGGGGGTAGAGGCAGCCAGCGGTTCTTCTGATGTGGGAAATGTAAGCTATCATTGTCCGGCGATCCAGCCGCTGTTAGCAATCACGGATGAAGACTATGCATTGCACACCGAGGCGTTCAGGGACGCAACAGCCCTGCCGCAGGCGGAAAAGGCAATGGAAAACGGGGCCTGTATCCTGTCCCTGATGGCTCTTAAGATATTTAATGACGAAGAGTTCAGGAATAAGGTTTACACGGAGTTTCAGGAGCAGGTGGAGAAGAGAAAGTAAATAAACGGGTCTGTCTTATGAGAGGAGAGAACATATGAGTAGTGAGTCCGCAACAACAAAGAAAAAGTTTAAAATGCCTCATATTTATGTACTTCTTGTTTCAATTATTATTATTTGTGCGATTGCATCGTGGATTCTTCCGGCAGGCGAGTTCGAACGTGCCTTGAATGATGCCGGAAGGGAGATGGTAGTTCCCGGTACATATCACATCATTGAGTCTACTCCGGTAGGTTTTTTCACCCTTGTTCAGTCACTCTACAACGGTACTGTGGATGCGGCAGGAGTAACGTTCTTCGTATTTATTTCCTATGCTTCCATCGGACTGATTATCGCCAGCGGCGCATTTAACGGTCTCGTTGCCAGCATGCTGAGAGTGTTAAAAGGTTCCGCGAGAGCCGTCATCATCCCGGTATTTATTACCCTGATTGGATGCGCCAGCTCCACCATCGGTGTATTTGAGGAGATGTTCCCGTTTATTCCGATTTTCGTAGGAATTTCGATTGCCATGGGATATGACGCAATCGTAGGCCTTGCTATCGTTGCCCTTGGAACAGGACTCGGTTACAGCGGCGCCGTTATGAACCCGTTTACGGTCGGAATGGCCCAGAGTATTGCCGACATCCCGCAGATGTCAGGAGCAGGTTTCAGGATTATCTGTCATCTTGTCCTCATTGCCGTTGCTTCCGTATACGTCGTACGTTATGCCCTGAAAATCCAGGCGGATCCGTCAAAGAGCCTTGTTTATGGGGATAATTTTGACAGCCTCACCATGGACTCGGATAATATCGAGAATGAGCGGTTCGGCATAAGGGAAAAACTGGTTCTTGCAACACTTGTTGTAGGTATTATCGTAATTGTCTGGGGAACAAAGACAAAAGGCTGGTATTTTGCCGAACTGAGCGCTGTTTTCCTGTTAATGGGCCTTGTCAGCGGATTTATTATGGGCTGGGGACCTAATGTGATTGCGGAAAAAGTGGCCAAGAGTTTTTCCGAGATTGCGGTTGCCTGTATGATGATTGGTATTGCCCGTGGTATTCTGGTAGTGCTCCAGGCCGGACATATCATTGATACGATTGTTTATTATCTGTCTATTCCGCTTTCAAACCTTCCGGGAGCCATTTCTGCGATTGCAATGTTCCTGGTGCAAACGGGCCTCAATTTCTTCATTCCGTCCGGTTCCGGCCAGGCGGTAACAAGTATGCCGATCATGGCGCCTCTGGCAGATTTGATTGGTATTTCCAGACAGTCGGCCGTTCTGGCATTCCAGTTTGGCGACGGCCTTTCCAACATCATGTGGCCTACTGCCATGACACCGATTATCTGTGGTATTGCGGGCGTCAAGATTGATAAGTGGTGGAAATGGTTTGTACCGCTTTTCATCGCACTTGTTATTACACAGAGTATCCTGATGGCTGTTTCTATTGTAGTCTGGTAATAAAATATTCATTCGGCATCTAAATCAATAATAAAATATAGTATCGTAGATAAGAAACTGCCCGGTGTAGAAGCCCCGGGCAGTTTTTTTGCATACAGTCTCTAATCATGTTCTCTAATCAGAGATTCACAGACAGCCCGGCGGCGCGGGCCAGATTCAGCGTCCTCAGGGCTCCGTCGTAAAAGGCGATATCCACCATCTTTCCGTCCACGGTAAAGACACCGATGCCCTGTTCCTTCTGTTCATCAATCGCGCGTATCAGCTTTTCCGCATAGATAATCTCTTTTTCCGAGGGAGTGAAGATTTCATGCACCACGGCGATCTGCTTCGGGTTGATGATGGATTTGCCGTCGAAGCCCATCATATGAATCATTTCCACATCTTTCCGGAATCCCTCCATATCATCCAGATTCGTGTAGACCGTATCAAAGCACTGGATTTTGGCGGCCCTGGCAGCCAGGATCATGTGCTGTCTGGCTCCGGCCAGCTCCACTCCGGTTCCTGTGATGGTGGTCTGGATATCCTTTGTGAAGTCACCTCCGCTGAGGGCGATGCCGAACAGCCGCTCGGAGGAACCGCAGATTTCGAGCGCATTTAAAATGCCTTTTGCGGATTCCAGCGCGGCCATGAGAAGCGTGCTGCCGGCCGGTCTGCCAAATTCCTGCTCGGCGGAGAGGACGGCGGCTTCCACGGCTTTTACGTCTTCCGCCGTTTCCGTCTTGGCGATCCGGATGGCGTCGGCGCCGCCGGCAACACAGACACGGATATCTTCTTTCCAGTAAGGCGTGTCCAGCCCGTTGATCCGCACGACGCGCTCCACTCCGCGGTAATTGATTTCCTTTAAGGCGTGATAGAGAGAGTATCTGGCCGAATCCTTCTGGTTTGCCGCAACCGCATCCTCCAGATCGAGAATGATGGAATCCGCGCCGTAGATATAAGGATCCCGGATCAGTCCCGGTTTCTGGCAGTTCAGGAACATCATGGTTCTTCTGAGCCTGTTCTTATTCTCATTCATCGAATCGCACCTCCCCACGGCAGCTGCTCCGTAATATGGTTGGAGCGGAAAACGGCGCATTCCACCCGGGCCTTTAACGTACAGTCCAGCGCGCCCTTGTCGATCACGCGCAGCTTTGCATTTTTCACATCCAGCCGTTCCAGCGTTTCCATGATAACCGCCCGGATTTGTTTTCCGTACTGGTTGATAACGCTGCTTTCAAGCTCAAGTTCAATCCCCCCGGCCGCCGGTTCCACCATCACCTGGACATCGCTGGATTCCAGGGTACCGGCTATGGCAGTATTTAAAATTTCCATAACAACCTCCTCATACTGTATTTACTTGCGATTATACTGAAAAGTATTTCAAAACGCCAATAGTAAGATCAGATATCAGATATTAGAAAAACTGATAGGGTGGGTGTGGGAATCCGTATTGTTCAAATTCAGAATTATCTGATAAAATGAAACCATTAAAAAGGACGGAAGAAGTGGGGAAGACGTCCGATAAAAAAGAATCAAAAAACAGGAGGAGTACCTATGAAAAAAAGAGTGATGGCACTGACAATGGCAGCAATGATGGCAGTTACGGCTACGGGCTGCAGTTCGGGCGGGGTAAAGGGAACGGAAAGCGGTTCAAAAGCCGAAGAGAAGGAAGCGGCGGCCCCAGCAGAGGAAAACAGCAAGGCGGAGGAAGGGGAGAGCGCCTGGCCTCAGGGAGAGACACTGACGATAGTTGTTCCGTTTAAGGCGGGAGGAAGCGCCGATTTGATGGTCAGGGGAATTCTTCCTTACTGGGAGGAGACGGCAGGTTGCACCTTCGTCGTTGAGAACCGGGAGGGCGCGTCCACCATGGTCGGTTCGGTTTACTACCAGACGCTTCCGGCGGACGGCACAAATATCTACTGCGGAACCCAGACATACTTAAGCGGCAACCAGGTTTTACAGGGGGCTACCTACGATATCTCGGATTTTGACCTGATTAATATGCAGCAGATCGATCCGACCACGATAACGGTGCTCGACACCTCACCTTATAATACGATCGAAGATCTGGTCAAGGCGATTCAGGACAACCCCGGGAAAATTAAAGTGGGCCTCACGGCAGGCGGAGCCGGTTCCATCCTGCTCGGCATCCTGACTGAGGCGTTTAACCTGGATTACAAGACAATTTATTACGACAGCGGCAATGATTTCCGTACGGCTTTAATGGGCGGCCATGTGGACTTCATCACGGGTTCCGCCAACGGCGATATGGGACTGGGCGATCAGGCAAAAGTGCTTGCCGTCTGCGGTTCCGACAGAAACGCTATCTGGCCCGAGACCCCAAGCTTTGATGAAGTGTATCCGGATCTGAAGATCCCCGGCTCCCTCGGTTCCTGCCGTCTCTTTGCAGTCCAGAAGGGGGTAAAAGAAAACTACCCGGAGCGTTACCAGACGCTTATAGATACCTATAAAGAGGCGTTCGAGAATCCGGAATACCAGAAGTTCTTAGAGTCCAGCGGCGAGCTTGCCGTATCGGCGTTCCGCGGACCGGAAGAGAGCAATAAACTGAATCTTCAGCTTCATGAACTCGTCGTACAGTACCAGGACTGGCTGAAAGAGGAATAAGACAGAACGCATAGAAAAAGATTATTCCATGTGAGTATAAAACAAGAAAACTGCTGCCCGGTATCCCGCATCTTCGGATATCGGGCAGAACAGACAGCGGGAAAACCGCGGTCTCAGGAGGGGAAGCGGCGGGCCGTCGGGCTGCCGCAGTACGGAAGGAGGATAAAAAATGGGTTCGCTTATAAAAAGACTGGCGATTCCTGCCATTGTATTACTCTGGTCGGCAACCTATTTTATCGAGGTTGCGGGATACAGCAAAAAGAACCAGTACCTGATTAAACCGGTTTTTATCGTGATGGTGATTCTGTTTGCAGTAAATACGTTCACCGATATCAGGGAGTGGAAGAGGGAGCGGGAAGAAAATAAAGGGGCGCTGCAGATATCACAGGAGGAGAAACAGGTCCTGTTCAAATCATTCCTCGTGGTGGTTTCCATGGCGGTTTACGTGATCGTCATGCCTCATCTGGGATTTATCATTACCACTGCGGTTCTGCTGGCGGTTCTGTTACTGATTATGCAGGTCAAAAAGCCGCTGCCTTACATTTTGCTGCCGCTTATCGTCACCGGGATTTTATATGCGGTATTTAAGATCGGGCTGCATATTCCGCTGCCGGCGGGATTTCTGGGATTTTAAGGGAGGAGGAACAGGATGCAACATTTCATAGAAGGATTTTCGGTTATTTTTCAAATGCAGTACCTCCTCTACATGTTCGGAGGAGTGGCGATTGGGCTGGTGCTCGGCTGCCTTCCGGGCCTGACGGGAAGTATGGGAATTGCGCTGATGCTGCCCTTTACATACAAGATGCCGCCGCTGACGGCTCTCGTCTTCCTGCTTTCAATCTACACGGGAGGATTATTTGGCGGGGCCGTTACGGCCGTTATGATTAACACGCCGGGTTCGACGGCCAATATGGTGACCATGCTGGACGGTTATCCGATGAACCAGAGAGGAGAAGGCGGAAAAGCGCTGGGAATTGCCCTGATGAGTTCCGTAATCGGAGGCCTGATCGGCTGCGTCTTCCTGCTGTTCGCCACAAAACCTCTGGCTACGCTGTCCCTGAAATTCGGACCGGCGGAGATGTTTATGGTGGCGATTTTTGGTTTGAGCTGTGTGGGCAGCCTTGCAAAAAATACGCTGAAGAGCGTATATGCAGGTCTCTTCGGAATTCTTCTAGGCACAATCGGGATGAGTTCCCTTGGAACGATAAGGGGAACCTACGGCAATATGTTCCTGATGGACGGCATTCCGATGGTTCCGGCCCTGATTGGATTTCTGGCAATGCCGGAGATCATTAATCTGGCGGGAAAAAAGATGATGACGGACGAGAACGGAAACCATTCCACCGGATTCAGGGCGGTTATCTCAGGCTTTAAAGAGGTGCTGAAAAGACCCGTGCAGGCGGTGCTCTGCTCCCTTCTCGGCGTGATTATCGGAATCATGCCGGCAGCAGGAGCGGCAGTGGCCGGTATGATGGGATACAACCAGTCGAAGCAGTGGTGCAAACGGGGGGATCAGTTCGGAACGGGAATCCCGGAAGGCGTAATCGCCTGTGAGACGGCCAACAATGCATCCGAGGGCGGAGCCCTTGCAACTCTGTTTGTGCTCGGCATTCCCGGCTCAGCCTCCACTGCCATGATGCTCGGGGCGCTGGTGCTTCAGGGATGGAATCCGGGCCCAAAACTTTTTATCGACCACGAGGATGTCATCTATATGGCGTTTTCTTCCCTGTTTATCCAGCAGTTCGTCATGCTGATTCTGGGACTGGTGCTCTGTGCTTTTGCCGCATACATTGTAAAGGTGCCGACAAAATATCTGGTTCCCTGCATTCTGGTGCTGACGCTTCTGGGTGCATTTTCCAACAGAAATACCCTGTTCGATGCCGGGCTGATGCTGCTGTTCGGGGTAATTGGCTGGGCAATGAAAAAAGCAGAATTTCCCATTATGCCTCTGATACTGGGACTTCTGCTTGGTAAAACCGCCGACAATGAGCTGCTTCGGACCATTGAATCCTACGACAGCTTCTGGGAGATATTTACAAGGCCGATCGTACTGATACTGGCGATAGCCAGCATTGCCTGCGTATTCGGCCCCATGTTTGCGAAAAAAAGAAAAGCCCGGGCATAGCGGCGCATGACGGTTCCGGTTCAATTGGATGGGTCCCGGTTCAATTGGACGGCATGAAACACGGGCGGCGCGGCTCTAGGAAAACTTGCCTCCGGGAGCCAGCAGCCTGGAAGCCATCTCCACGAAAGCCATCGTTGCTTTAGAGCGGTAGGTGTTGGGCGGGAACGCAAAGACCAGCTTGCGGTGGAGGCCCTCCCTGCCGATAGACAGATAGGAGAGCTTATAACTGCCGTTGTAAATGGGGTGGATATAGGAACCTGCCATGAATGCCAGACCAAGACCCTGTTCGGCCAGGCGGATGCTGGTTTCAGGATTCTGGGTCTTCTGGATGACATGAGGTTTACAGCCGTATTTGTCAAACTGGCTCTCCGCCAGAGTGAAAAGCCGCTGGCCTTTTGAGAGAAGGATGAAAGGCTCATGCATCACATCCTCAAACTCCACATAGGTGCGCCCCGTCTCTGCGTCATATTTCGCCAGTTCCAGGACGTGGGAATCCCGGTTAACCGCCAGATATACCTCCTCCTCATAGGCGTCCTCGGTGGGTAACTTCTTGTTGATGAGGGGATAGGTCAGCAGGGCGACATCGATAATGCCGCGCAGAAGATGATCTTCCAGTGTCTGGGTGTTGGCTTCCACCGTATGGATTGTAATCTGCGGATACCTGGCGTAAAAGGCCGGAAGGATATCGGGCAGTACAAAGGAACCGCGAAACGGCGTAAGTCCGAGGGCCACCTTGCCGGTGGAAAGGTTAGCGATGTCCCAGAGTTCATTCTGTAAATTATTGCCGATGGCAACAATCTGGTGGGCGGCTTCCAGGACGCGTTCACCGGCTTCGGTGGGGCGCATTCCGGTGGAAGTGCGGACAAAGAGGGAGCAGCCAATGGAGGCTTCATAGCTTTTGAGAAACTGGCTTAATGAGGACTGGCTTACAAAAAGCTTTTCGGCGGCTTTCGACAGGCTGCCCTCCTCGGCGATTGTTAAAATGTTGGTTAATTCCCGGAATTCCATATGAATTCGGCCTCCTTACTGCTGAAAAAAGAAATTAGTCAATATGCACAAAAGATGTAATAAAATGTCGAATAATATATACAGATAAATCATATAGTGTTTGACTCTGCAAGTCAAGAACAAAAAAATGGAAAAAAATGGAAGGAAATAGACGGCCATGATCAATCGAGTGGGGAGAGAAATCCCGGATGAAATATTAGAGCGGTATGGTAAAGAGGGGTATCAGGGCCCCGGTTACCGCGACGGGGCAGGATATAAAAAAGCGGCTCCGGCGGTCAGAAGCAATATGCAGGGAGGAAAGAAGCTTCTGCCCTCCCTGGAGGATGCCCTTAGAAAATGCGGCATCAAAGACGGCATGGTTCTTTCTTTCCACCACCATTTCCGTGATGGAGATTACGTGGTTAACATGGTGATGGAGACCGTGGCGGCTATGGGAATAAAAGATTTAACCATCTGCGCCAGTTCCCTGGGGGCGGCCCATGACCCGGTTGCAAAGCTGATTGAGGACGGCGTGGTGACCGGTATCCAGTCCTCCGGAGTGCGGGGGAAAATCGGGGAGGCTATCTCGGGAGGCAAATTGAAAAACCCGGCTATTATCCGTTCCCACGGAGGGAGGGTGAGGGCAATTGAAGAAGGGGACGTACATATCGATATTGCGTTTATCGGCGCCTCCACCAGTGATGAGTACGGAAATGCCAGGGGAGTGGGCGGCAAAAGCAACTGCGGCGTCCTGTCATACTCCATGGCGGATGCAAAGTACGCGGACCGGGTGGTGGTCGTCACGGACTGTCTCGTCGGCTTTCCCAACCTTCCCGCCAGCATTTCGCAGGTGGATGTGGACTACGTGGTGCAGGTGGAGGAGATCGGAAACCCGGATAAGATTGTCAGCAATGTGGTGCGGATGACGAGTGACGTCAGGGAACTGAAAATGGCGGAATACTGTGCGAAAGTAATCGCGGAGGCTCCGTTTTTCAAGGACGGTTTTTCGTTTCAGACCGGAGGAGGAGGAGCGGCGCTGGCGGTAAACAGGATGCTCAAACCTTATCTGGAAGAAAAAAGTATCAAAATGGGTTTTGCCATCGGCGGAATCACAGAACCCATGTGCGAACTGCTGAAAGAGGGATTTGTACGGACCATTGTGGACGCCCAGTGTTTTGACGCCGCCTCGGTTGAGTCCGTTGAAAAGGATCCGGGCCATTTTGAGATTTCCACATCCGAGTATGCCAATCCGATGAATAAGGGGGCTTACGTAAACAGGCTGGACTATGTAGTGCTGGGAGCGTTGGAAATCGACACCGATTTCAATGTCAATGTGGTGACGGGCTCCGACGGAATTGTCAGGGGAGCGCCGGGCGGTCATCCTGATACGGCGGCCGGTTCCAACTGTTCGATTATTGTCGCCCCCCTTCTGCGCAGCCGCATCCCGACCGTCTGTGACCGGGTGGTAACGGTGACGACTCCGGGTGAGGTGATAGATGTTCTTGTAACGGATTACGGCATTGCCGTTAACCCTCGCAGGCAGGATTTACTGAGCGCATTCAAAGAGGCGGGGCTGCCGTTAAAAACAATCGTGGAGCTTCGGGATATCGCCTATTCGATTGTCGGAAAGCCGGAGGAACTGGAATTTGAGGAGCGGGTGGTAGGAATTGTGGAGAGCCGTGACGGAACGATTCTGGATGTAATCAGGCAGACGAAAAAAGAAGGATAATGATCTGGGCGGAACGGGAAAAGAAGTGAATCGTTATGATTAGGGACAACAAGGTGGAATTTGCGATGAGAAAAGAATATGACGGCGTCTATCTTGTAGACGGTGAAAAAATTGTATGTGATAAAGATAGGGAATTCCTGACCGCCGGAGGCCGGTTTTCAGAACAGGAGCTTAACGCGGCGGTTCAGGGAACCATGGCGTGGTCCATACTGAAAGCGCATAATACGTCTTCTGATATGGGAAACCTGAAGCTCAAATTTGATGCGCTGGTCAGCCACGATATGACTTATATGGGAGTGCTGCAGACGGCAATTGCCTGCGGCGTGGAGGAATTTCCAATTCCTTTTGTCCTGACCAACTGCCACAATAGCTTGTGTACAATGGGCGGGACACTGAATGAGGATGACCATCTCTTTGGGATGGGAGCGGTGAAAAAGTACGGCGGAATCATGGTTCCGGCCCATCAGGCGGTTCTTCACCAGTATATCAGGGAGCAGTTCGCCGGGGGCGGAAAGATGATTCTGGGGGCGGACAGCCATACCAGGTACGGCGCTCTCGGAACCATGGCTATCGGCGAGGGGGCCGGAGAGCTTGTAAAACAGCTTCTGCTGAGAACCTATGATATCGTACGGCCTCCGGTTGTCCTCGTGTATATGAAAGGGACGCCGGCGCCGGGAGTGGGGCCGCAGGATGTGGCTCTCGATATTATCAGGAACGTGTTTGACGAGGGTTTTGTGAAAAACAGGATTATGGAATTTGCAGGCCCGGGAATTGCAAACCTCAGTGTGGATTTCAGAAATGGGATCGATGTGATGACGACGGAATCCTCCTGCGTCTCCACAATCTGGCAGACGGATGACAGCGTCAGGGAGTGGCTTAAGATCCACGGACGCGAAAGCGGTTATAAGCCAATCAGGCCCGCAGGACTGGCTCGTTATGACTATCTTCTGGAAGTGGACCTGGGAAAAATCAGGCCGATGATCGCCCTTCCTTTCCATCCGAGCAATGCCTATACGATCGAAGAGCTGAATGAGAATACGGAGGATATCCTAAATCTGACCGAGAAAAGATGTAACGAACAGATGAAAGAGTTCGGCCTGAAGATGGATTTGAGAAGCAAGATAGAGAACGGCCGTCTGAGAGTCGATCAGGGAGTGATTGCAGGCTGTGCGGGAGGAATCTTTGAAAACATCAGCAAGGCGGCGGATATTCTGAAGGGGAGCTCCATTGGAAATGATGTGTTCCAGTTAAATATTTACCCGGCCAGCCAGCCCGTGTTCCAGGAAGTGGTGGAAAAGGGGATTGCTTCAACGCTTCTGGAGGCAGGGGCAAACTTACGTTCCGCTTTCTGCGGGCCCTGTTTCGGGGCGGGGGATGTGCCGTTTAACGGGGGCTTCTCCATACGCCATACGACCAGGAACTTTTCAAACCGCGAGGGCTCCAGGCCGAAGAGCGGACAGCTGGCGTCGGTTGCCCTGATGGATGCGCTGAGCATCGCCGCAACCGCCGGTAATAAAGGATTTCTGACACCGGCAACGGAGTGGGACGGAACGTATACAAAGTACAACTATTATTTTAATCCCAAGCTGTACGAGAACCGGGTGCTCGACTGCTTCGGAAAGGCGGACCGGAGCGTGGAGCTTAAAAAGGGGCCGAATATCAAGGACATTCCTGTGATTCCGGCGCTGAACGACGATTTGCTTTTAAAGGTTTCGGCCGTTCTTGACGATCCCGTGACGACAACCGATGAACTGATTCCGGGAGGGGAGAGTTCCTCTTACCGCTCAAACCTTTTAAAACTGGCGGAGTACGCCCTCTCAGCCAGGGAACCGCAGTACGTGGGACGCTGCAAAGCGGTGAAAAAATGGGAAGATGCGCTGATGGAGGGAGCCGCCCCCTTTGAGACGGACAGGGAGCTGAGGGAAGCCGCGGCCTGCCTGACCGCAAATGGCCTGCCGTTTAACGCAGGAAGGACCTGCATCGGAAGCGTGCTCTGTTCCCAAAAGCCGGGTGACGGTTCGGCCAGGGAGTACGCGGCAACCTGCCAGCGCGTGATTGGCGGCTGGGCTAACATCTGCCGCGAATATGCGACGAAGAGATACCGTTCCAATCTGATTAACTGGGGGATTCTGCCCTTTACCTGCGCGGGCGGGTCGGAATTTGAGACGGGATGTTTTATCTGGATTCCCGGCATCAGGCAGCTGCTTGAGTCGAAGGAGAGCGAAACGGAAGCTTATGTGCTCCCGGAAGACAGGTCGCAGAGTCCGCATAAAATTACGCTGTCCTTAGGGTATCTAAGCAAAACGGAGCGCAAGATCCTGCGTGAGGGCTGCCTGATTAATTTTTACAGGCAGGAAGAATGTGAATCATGATAAGGCTCTGAGAAGTAACGGAATGAAGCAGTGGAACTGAAGTAACAGAACTGAAGTAACGGAGCCGAGGTAACTGGATTGAAATAATGGGGCTGAAGTAATAGTACCGGCAAGCAGAAGAGGCTCCGGATGCCTGTATTGGCATCTGTGAGCCTCTTTTATGCTGTCTGCATAGATAAAGTATTATGTCTGACGGCCAGTGCAGCCGCCGTTTAAGACGGATTTAAATTAAAATTCACCCGGTAGATGTTCACGGGGCGTCCCTTGATTCCATTTCTTTTCTGGCCGCAAACGGAGGCGTAACCGCCCTTTTCCAGATTGGATAAAAATTTATTGGCGCTGCGCAGGGAAACGCCCAGACTATTAATCAAATCCTGGGAAGTGATCTCTTCCGTATTCAGGGAAAGAAGGACTTCCGCGATACGGACTACTGTTTCGGAGGAAAGTTTTACCTTGTCGGCAATCTCAGAGACGATGTCGGCACTGATTTTAAAGAGAGAACCCGACCCGGAGGAACCGCCGGCCGAGAGGAAAGTCAGGGACTCATTCTGATCCAGCAGAAAACTGCCCATGCTGTCCTTCATCATATTCCGTCCGAAGTGGCTGGCATTGATGGCATTTAAGCGGGCCTGATAGATATTGTCTCCGATGCCGTAGCCGACCGAGCCGTGAAAATCCATTGACTTTAACAAGAAGGTGAACAGAGGACAGCTGTGGAACCCGTCTGTGAGCAGGTTCATGGTTTCATAGTCCATATAGAGTTCCATCGCATCGTAGCTGGATTTAAAAATTGCCTTATTTAAATGCTGCTGGTTAAACTGCAGCACCGTGCTCATCAACTGATGGCGGAACTGCTCATAATTGTCCCGGTATAATTCTCTGGCATTATCGGTATTAATATGGATAACCGCGGACCGGTTCTTATTAAATTTCTTGATGAAAATGCTCTTTTTCAACTCCTCTATGCTGTTCCAGAAAGCCCATTCGCCGCGGTAAACGTAATAGCAGCTGATATCCTTATCTCTCAGGCGTTCCAGTACGCTGTAATAATAGGTGATGATGATATCCAGCTTGCCTTCCTGATACTGTTTCACATAGAAATCCTGGACGCGCAGTTCCTCCTGTTCAATCTCGTCCACCGTCTGTAGGCTGGTCCAGCGTTTCTCATAGGTGTAGGCGGCCTGGGCGAATTTTTCCTCACGTATCAATTCTTCCAATGTCTTTTCATCGTCCAGGAAATCCATCCCGACGCGGGAGAGGTTGACATTCTCGATGCCGGCCGTGACAATATGATGAAGCAGGGCCTGATACACATTTTCCACATTAACGGAAGAATGGGCGATGATGGCGTCCCTGCTCTGTTCACCGATTATTTTAATAGCCTGCAGCGGAATCAGGCCGCTGACGTAAAATCCATCATATTGATCTTTGATAGAAAGAAAAACATCCTGGATTTCCTGAATCGTAGTATAAGGAAAGAAGTCAAAAACGACGTCGTCCGGTTTGTTCGGCATGTAGCTGTTGATTTTTTCTCTGAAATGTTCTTTCAGGATCAGAGCAATTTTAAAGACCATTTTTTCTCCTTTGTTTAAGAGCTTTTTATACTATAAATATAGCAGATGGCCGGAAAGAACACAAGCGGGGGATTTGGGAAATGAGAACGCCGCCGGGACGGTCGGGGGTCGGGATGGTGAGAGGGAGGCTGTGAGTCTTCAGTCCCGGTACAGGTTGTCGCTGGTGGGGAATCCAGGAGAAAAAATTCCTACGGGGACTCGCTCCCGCTTATGGAGCGCACAGCGGATGCTAAGACGTCAAAGAACGCCGTCTAAGCACCGGCGGGCTCCAAGGTCCCCTTCGGAAAGTTTTCTCCTTCCTTCCCCGGGCAGGTTGTCGATGGGACTGAAGACTCCGGGAAGGTTTTCGCCATCCGCTCCCGGCCTGCGGCCGCTAATTTGTTCTATTTCTTTGTGGAATGGAATATAGTCTCGGCCACCAGGTTCCTTTCGATGCCGTCTGAGATTACGTCAAACTGTATAGGCATCACATCCAGATAGTGGCCGCGACAATACCCTCCCCCTTACTTGACGAAAAAGACAATTAGCTTCTGAAGCTGACGGACGGGGCAGAACTTTCCCTGAGTCTTCAGTCCCGCCGACAACCTTCCTTCCCCCTCACCACACCCTACCAACCGGGACTGAAGACCCATCCAACAATCCCACCACCCCGTCCGCCATCTTACAGACGCGTCCTCGCATCTCAACTGATATGTAATGACTTTTGTCAAGTGTAAATTGCGGAACATCACCACAAACTTTTATTTTTTGTTTCTGAAGACATCTGGAAAGAGCTTCGGAGTGTCAGTTCCCGGCATTGGCCACTCTGATATACGTGGATTGGTTACCTACAGGTCAATGGTCCGCCGTGGGCTCTACCGTCTAAATGCGTGGATCACTGATATTTGTGCCAACATAGTTGAGGCGTAGATAGCCCAAACCTTGAAATGGCCGAAACCCTTTCAAGATGTCTTCAGTTGTTACTTTGGATTGTGGCCAGATGTATGTGGCACTGGCCAGCTTACATCGGCTTGTTTACCCGCTACAGTAGCGGGCGGTTACTGTCAGGGCCCTGACGCCGCAGGCGGTGCGCAGCAGCCTTGACCGGAGCCGCACGGTGCTGTACCCGCATCAGGCTATGTGATTTGTCATCATTCCCCACATGAAACAGGCCAGTTCCCTTGCGATTGCTGTTTTTGCTACATTGCTGCGCTTGTTCTGTCCAAGCACCATTTTATAATAGCGCCGCCTTAGACGTTCATTGGCTTTGTCTGCGTATGCAATCAACTGTGGTGTATTTCCACTCTGGCGGGCTTTTAATTCCCTGGACTTGTATCCGATTTGCCCACGGCTATAACTCTGCGCCGCTTCAACCAGCAACCGACGCACGTGGGTGTTCCCCGCCTTGGTGATGCCAAGCCTCTGGCGTCCGTCCCCGCTGGAATCTTCGCCTGGTACCAGCCCCAGGTACGATGCAAACCGGTCTGCTGTCGCAAACCGCTTGAAATCTCCAACCTCCACTATGACAGACAAGGCGGTCTGGGTTTTGACGCCAAGTAAACAGGTAAGCTTTTTGACATCTTCCCCATTTTCCTCCCTGGACCCAAGCTCCTCAATACGCTGTTCAAGACGTTCCAGTTTATTGCTGAGATGATCGAAGGTCAACAGATATTCGTCGAGAATCTCCTTGTACAGGCCATCCGGGGTCAAGGCCCTGAGCCATTTGATATGGGTTTGAGTCCAGTGGCTGCCGCCTCTCTCATAGCGATAATTATGGCGCAAACAGAATGCCAGGATCTGCTGCTTTATCTTTTTAAGCGCCAGCTTGTGGTCGGTTCGCATCCGGAGATATTCCTTGGTTTCTTCATCCTGCTCTGTGGGGATATGGACCGGGCTGTAATTATGCTGGGCCAGGCAGCGGCCAATCAGGGCAGCGTCGCGTTTGTCTGTTTTGATTTTTTTCTTCCCACGCTGCTGTAACATGGTAGTCGGAGCGAGGATTACGCAGTTAACATGATGTTCCGTTAACTGATGGTATAAAGTGAAGCCGAGACAGCCAGCCTCATAACCGCATATGAAATACGCATCCTTTCCGTAAATGGTACGTAGAAACTCGAGATATTTTAGGACTTGTTTGTAATCCGATTCGACTTTCTGGGCATGGGACGCTTTGTCTTCTTCGATTGTGAAGCTGCAAAGTGAAAAACTTTCCTTATGAACATCCATTCCTACGTAAACTGTGTTATAATTCATTTGATGACCTCCATTTGTATGCGGTAATCCCTGTTACCTTTGTTCTTAACAAACTTTAGTATACAGGTAAATCCACGAATTTACAAACTGGGGGTCATTACTTATTGTCTAAATATGGACATTACTACTTGACAAATCAAAGGTATGTGCTAAAATATAACCTAAGTTTATAGATTTTCAATAAAAAAGGCTGCGAAAGTGTCAGTAGAATCTTATTTTCCATCAGAGAGAAGGAATCATCGGCTGAAAGTTCCTTCAGGTTCAGATAAGAGTTTGAATTTCCCACCGGAGCTGCACGGCTGAACGGATAGTATGTAGTAAGCTGTGACGGGTCATGCACGTTACGCATATGATGAGAGCCTGCCATGGCAGGAAACAGGGTGGTACCGCGAGCTTAACGCTTCGTCCCTTCGTATTTGCGAGGAGATGCAGCGTTTTTTTTATACCATAAGAAAGTTCCTATGGTATAAAAAGCCCTCCGGGCAGGATGCACACTCGCGCGAAGATGTAATATGCCGCTAAGCGGCCGCGTTCGGCGCGAGAGTCCGGAAAGGCGGACTCTTATTTGTTTATTATACCGTAAAAAGGAGTTAATATGAGAGAGCAGTTAGAAAAAATCAAAGAGGAAGCATTAAAACAGATTGAAGCTTCCGATGCGCTGGAAAAGTTAAATGATATCCGCGTTGCTTATCTTGGAAAAAAAGGTGAGCTGACAAGCGTGCTGAAGAGCATGAAGGAAGTTTCCCCGGAGGAGCGTCCGAAGGTAGGACAGATGGTCAATGACGCCAGAGCCTTAATTGAGGCAAAGCTGGAGGAGACAAAGACCGTCCTGGCAAGAAAAGCCAGGGAAGAGCAGATGAAACGTGAAGTGATCGACGTAACGCTGCCTGCCAAGAAGAGTAATGTAGGCCACAGCCATCCCAATACCATTGCCCTGGAGGAAGTGGAGCGTATCTTCGTGGGTATGGGTTATGAGGTAGTGGAAGGCCCGGAAGTGGAATACGACTTATATAACTTTGAAAAACTGAACATTCCTGCAAACCATCCGGCAAAAGATGAGCAGGATACCTTCTATATTAATAAGGATATCGTACTCAGAACTCAGACTTCACCGGTCCAGGTCCGCTCCATGGAGCAGGGTAAACTGCCGATCCGTATGATCGCGCCGGGACGTGTATTCCGTTCCGATGAGGTGGATGCAACGCATTCCCCGTCCTTCCATCAGATTGAGGGACTTGTCATTGACAGGAACATCACATTTGCCGATTTAAAGGGAACGCTGGCGGAGTTTGCCAAAGAGCTGTTTGGGCCGGAGACAAAGGTAAAGTTCCGTCCTCACCATTTCCCGTTCACGGAGCCTAGCGCCGAGGTGGATGTAACCTGTTTCAAGTGCGGAGGTTCCGGCTGCCGTTTCTGTAAGGGTTCCGGCTGGATTGAGATTCTGGGCTGCGGCATGGTTCATCCTCACGTCCTGGAGATGAGCGGCATTGATTCCGAGGAATACTCCGGTTTTGCGTTCGGTGTGGGCCTGGAGCGTATTGCCCTGCTGAAGTATGAAATCGATGACATGAGACTTTTATATGAAAATGACATCCGTTTCCTGAAACAGTTTTAAAAAATAAGCGAATCGATGATAGAGTAGAGGAGATAGACATGAATACAGCATTATCCTGGATTAAGGCATATGTTCCGGATTTGGAAGTGACGGATCAGGAATATACCGACGCCATGACCATGAGCGGAACAAAAGTGGAAGGCTATGAGCGCCTAGACAAAAATCTGGAAAAAATCGTGGTTGGCCAGATTACAAAGATTGAACGTCACCCTGACGCGGATAAACTGATTATCTGCCAGGTTAACGTCGGAGAGGAATCCGTTCAGATCGTTACAGGCGCCCCGAATGTAAAGGAAGGCGACAAGGTTCCGGTTGTGCTGGACGGCGGACGTGTGGCCGGAGGCCATGACGGCGGTCCGCTTCCGGAAGAGGGAATCAAGATTAAAAAAGGAAAGCTCCGGGGAATCGAGTCCTGCGGCATGATGTGTTCCATCGAAGAACTGGGTTCCAGCCGTGAAATGTACCCGGATGCCCCCGAATCGGGAATTTATATCCTCCCGGAGGATTCCGAGGTGGGTGCGGACGCAGTGGAAGTCCTCGGGCTCCGTGACGTGGTATTTGAGTACGAGATCACATCCAACCGTGTGGACTGCTACAGCGTAATCGGCATTGCCAGGGAAGCGGCAGCCACATTCAATAAAGAATTCAAAGCGCCGGTGATCAGGGAATCCGGAAACGGTGAGGACATCCATGATTACCTTGAGGTATCCGTGGAGGATGGGGAACTCTGCCCGAGATACTGTGCGAGAATGGTAAAAAATATTAAGATTGCCCCGTCACCGGTATGGATGCAGCGCCGTCTTGCCGCCAGCGGCATACGTCCGATTAACAACATTGTCGATATCACAAACTACGTGATGGAAGAGTACGGACAGCCGATGCACGCCTTTGATTACGACCAGATTGGCGGACATAAGATTATCGTGAAATGTGCAAAGGACGGAGACGTATTCCAGACCCTGGACGGCCAGGACAGGAAACTGGACAGCCGTGTCCTTATGATCAACGACGCCGAGAAGGCGGTTGGCATCGCAGGCATCATGGGCGGTGAGAACTCCAAGATCACCGACGATGTAAAAACCATGGTATTCGAGGCTGCATGTTTCGACGGAACGAATATCCGTCTTTCCTCCAAGAGAATCGGCCTCAGGACCGACGCATCCGGAAAATTTGAAAAGGGGCTTGATCCCAACACTGCAAAGACTGCAATCGACCGCGCCTGCCAGTTAATCGAAGAGCTGGGCGCAGGTGAGGTAGTGGGAGGAATGATCGACGTATATCCGGTGAAAAAAGAAGGCAACAGAGTAAAATTTGATCCCGATAAGATTAACAGGCTTCTGGGAACCGATATCAGCCCGGAGACCATGATTGAGTATTTCAAACGGGTGGAGCTGGAATTTGATAAAGAGACTCAGGAAGTGATTGTACCAAGCTGGAGACAGGATGTCCACCGCATGGCGGATCTGGCCGAGGAGGTTGCCCGTTTCTACGGTTATGATGTGGTTCCGACGTCGCTCCCAACCGGTGAAGCGACGACAGGAAAACTTTCCTTCAAGCTGAGAGTGGAGGAAGTGGCCAGGGAGATCGCAGAGTTCTCCGGTTTCAGCCAGAGCATGACCTACTCATTTGAGAGCCCGAAGGTATTTGATAAGCTTCTGCTTCCGGCAGACAGTGGATACAGGCAGGCTATCACCATTTCCAATCCGCTGGGTGAGGATTTCAGCATTATGAGGACACTTCCGTTAAATGGAATGCTCTCCTCCCTGGCCACCAACTATAACAGAAGAAATAAAGATGTCCGCTTATACGAGCTGGCTACCATATACCTGCCGAAAGCGCTTCCTCTGACAGAGCTTCCCGACGAACGCCAGCAGTTCATCCTGGGAATGTACGGCAACGGGGATTTCTATACAATGAAGGGCGTGGTTGAGGAATTCTTCGACAAAATTGAGATGAAGAAAAAACCGCACTACAATCCGGAGGCAGGCAAACCCTTCCTTCATCCTGGACGTCAGGCGGAAATCATTTACAACGGAACCGTAGTCGGATATCTGGGTGAGATTCATCCCGACGCGGCGGACAACTACAAACTGGGTGAAAAAACCTATGTGGCCGTCATTGATATGCCGTCGATTCTTCCCTATGCATCCTTTGATCACAAATACACCGGAATTGCCAAATACCCGGCGGTGACAAGAGATATCAGCATGGTAATGAAGAAAGAGATCCTGGCAGGCCAGGTAGAGGAAATCATCGAGCAGAGAGGCGGAAAGATTCTGGAAAGCTACAATCTTTTCGATATCTATGAGGGAAGCCAGATTACGGCAGGATTCAAATCCATAGCCTACTCCATCACCTTCAGGGCACAGGATCACACCCTGGAAGATAAAGAAGTAAATACGGTAATGAATAAGATTCTAAATGGTCTTCAGGGACTTGGAATCGAACTCAGAAGTTAACAAAACCGGAATGCGCCCGGCCACTGCTGAATATCAGCTCTGGCCGGGCGTTCTTTTGCTGTGAGAAGATTTTTTATGATGCAGGAATGGTTCCGAATTTTCCATCCCGGCAGCTTTGCGCGGATGAAGAGAGGATAAAAGAAAGGCAATAAAAGAAAAGACAATAAGATGGTATTGTATATACAAAACAGAAAATAAGGAAGATGTTGGAGAGAAAAAGGTTAAATATGGTAGAAAAATGCTGTGAATATTGACGGGGTGGATGAAAAAAGATTATAATTAAGTTCAGATCAATGCCGGGAAAACAGGACGGCATGAAAACAGGGTGGGATAAATATGGGGAGAATTTCGAATAAAGAGGACGCGGGGATTTACATCATTGACGACCAATACCAAATTGTATATTTTAATGATAAGATCAGGCAGACGTTTCCCCGGCTGAGCTGCGGTGAGAAATGCTACCGGGCTATGTGCAGGGAGGATGAACCCTGCCGTGACTGTCCTGCCGCAAGGGAGGAGGCAAAGAGCGGAGTCTTATATAATAAAGTGACCCAGAGATGGGTGGAAGTCAGCGGAGGCAATATTGACTGGCCGGGGTACGGCCCCTGCACCATGGTCATGACCACCGGGATACGCGAGGTGAATAAGAATTTATTCTACAATCTGACAAGCATTTCAGCTTATGATGAACTGTTTGAATTGAACCTGACCAGAGATACCTACAAAATCCTTTACCACCAGTCCGGAAAGTATGTGATACCGGCGGAGGAAGGGGCGCTGAAAAGGATGATGGAGGAAGTGGTGGACGGTATGATCCACCCGGACGACAGAGAGGGATTTCTGGAATTCTGGGACCTGGACCGGATGTTTGACACTCTGCAGGAAGAAGGGGCGGACCGGATTCTGAAGAAACAGCTGCGAAAGCTCAGGACGGACGGGAGTTACTGCTGGGTGGCCCAGATTGTAGTTCCGCTGAACCAGGGGGAATACGACGACCGGATACTCATGTGTTTTATTCAGGACATTGATGAGCAAAAAAAGAAAGAATTCGAACTGTCGGAGAAGGACAGAAAAGATGAAGAACGCGATTCACTCACGGGCCTGTATCACAGGTCCAAATTCTTCAGGGAGGCAGATCGGTTCCTGCGGGAAATACAACATGGACCCTACTGTATTATGGCTATTGATGTGGAACATTTCAAACTTTTTAACCAGTGGTACGGCGAGGCGGAAGGAGATCGGTTCCTGATCAATATCGGGGAGCAGCTAAAGAAAGCCGAGGATGAAAACCATGGACTTGCCGGCTATATGGGCGGCGATGATTTTGTCATCATCCTGCCGGACGACAAATCGGTGCTTTTAAGTCTGCAGGATGGGATTATGGGATATGTCAGGCAGTACGGGAAAAATGCCGGTTTTCTTCCGGCCTTTGGTCTTTATACGATCGAGGACAGAGACATTCCGGTCAGCACCATGTATGACAGGGCGGCCGTTGCCCTGGCCTCTGTAAAAGGCAATTATGCTCAGCGTGTGTGCCGTTTTGACAGCCGGATGATGAAAAAGATGGAGGAAAACCACCGACTGCTTTCTGAGGTGCAGCGTGCACTTGACAACGACGAATTTGTCTATTATCTCCAGCCGCAGTGCAATATGACGAACGGAAAAATTGTAGGTCTGGAAACGTTAGTCAGATGGATCCATCCGGTACGCGGCGTTATTTCCCCCGGTGAATTCATTCCGCTGTTGGAGAGCAACGGCCTGATAGCCAGTCTTGATCTCCATATGTGGGAAAAAATCTGCATTAATTTAAGAAACTGGATTGACCGGGGCAAACGGCCGGTTCCTGTCTCCGTCAATGTATCGCGTGTAGATATTTATACAATTGACGTGGTAGAGTGCTTTGTGGGCCTGGTGGAGAAGTATCATCTGGAACCGAAACTTCTGGAGATCGAGATTACGGAAAGCGCCTATGCGGAGGAATATGATATTTTTACAGGTGTGATTGCCAAACTTCGGGCAGCCGGGTTCCTCGTGTTCATGGATGATTTCGGGAGCGGTTATTCTTCCCTTAATATGCTCAGCGATGTCAAGGTCGATGTATTAAAAATAGACATGAAGTTTCTTAAAATGGATGATAAGAGCGAAGGCCGGGCCATGCGGATTCTAGAAACGATTATCAATATGGCACGGTTTATGGAATTGCGGATGATCGCCGAAGGCGTGGAAACCAGAGCGCAGATGGAGATGCTGTTAGACATGGGCTGCCAGTACGGGCAGGGGTACTATTTCTACCGGCCGATGCCGATTGCGGACTGTGAGGCGGTTATGGCAGGGGAAGAGAATATGGATTTCCGCGGAATAACGGCCAGGACTATCAGCCGGATGCAGACCAGGGATTTGATGAATGATGATATATTCAGTGAAACAATGCTGAACAACATACTGGGAGGCATTGCTCTCTACGACAGTTCGGACGGCCATGCGGAACTGTTGAGGGCCAATGAACAGTACTGTAAAATTACAGGTGCCAACCTGCTGGAACTGGAAGAGAAGCGGAAGAACATTGAAGAAAATATTTACCGGGAAGACCGCGGGCTGCTTATCAGAATTTTTGAACAGGCTTTTGAAGACAGACTTAAGGGAGGAGAGGGCGAACTGCGGTATCTGAAAGGCGACGGAAGCATTATGTGGATGCATCTGCGGGCCTTTTTCATGAGAGAGCAGGATGGGCACAGGCAGTTTTACTGTTCCGTAAGCGACATCACACGGCAGAAACAGAAGGAATACCAGTTGGAATCCTCCCAGCGTGCCCTGGCAGCGGTGGTTAATGTTGCGGAGAACGACAGGGCGTTTATGCGTCTGGCGGAAGAAAACCGCAGGGCAGCTGCGGCAATTTTCGCACAGATGACGCCGGGAGGAATGATTGGCGGATACTGTGAAGAGGGGTTTCCGCTTTACTTTGCCAACTCTGAGATGGTGCAGCTTCTGGGCTATGACTCCTATGAAGAGCTGGAGGCAGCAATTGGCGGGTTGGTGCTTAACACGATTCATCCCGAAGACAGGGAGCAGGTGGAAAAAGATATTGGCCCCGAATATTATGCAGGCCTGGAATATACGACAACCTATAGAATGCCTAAAAAGGACGGTACGTGGTTCTGGACGTTGGATAAGGGAAAAGTCGTGATGGCCGAAGACGGGAGGCTGGCAATTATCAGCGCCTGCACCGATATTTCGGAGACCATGTCTGCCCAGCAGCAGCTGGCGGAGCGTAATGCCGCGCTAATCCGCCAGAATCAGGAACTTTATTTCCTGAACAATGATATGCCGGGCGGCTATCACCGGTGCGCCAGAACGGAGAATTTTGATTTTCTTTACATCAGCAACCGGTTTTTAGAGATTACCGGCTGTACAAGAGAAGAGATCCGAACCAGATTTGATGATAAATTTATCAATATGGTCCATCCCGACGACAGGAGTATCGTGAGGAAGTGCGTTGAATCTCTGCGGAGAAATGAGGAAACCTATAATCTGGAATACAGGATAATGGCTAAGCAGGGCTATATCTGGGTGGCTGATCAGAGCCGTTACATGGAATATGGGGGAAAGGCATTTCTTCAGGGAGTTGTCCTGGATATCACTGAGACGGTAGAACTTCGTAACAGGATGAAGCTTCTCATGAAACATCTGCCGGAGTCCGTCAGCCTCCTCACCTATAAAGATGGAGATATTTCCGTACAGATTTTGACAAATGGTCTGTTTGGGCGTATGGGCTGCACGCGGGAAGAATACGAAGAAATGCTCCGGAACGGGATATGTGAACGGGCCGCCGGAAACGGTGAGGAGGGCGGCCTCATGGATCACCTGAGATGGTCTATGAGAAACCGCGGGAATTATCAGGATATAATACGTGTGGCGATACCAGAACGGGGAAGTGTGTGGATGAGCCTGGATGTAAGATATATCGATGAGGGGACGGAGGGGATGCACTTTCTCTGTATCTGTGCCGATGTGTCCTATATCAGGGAAAAAGAGCAGGAACTCTGGCTGACAGGAACACAGATGGAAAGTGTTCTGCGTCAGGCGGAAATCAACAGCTGGGACTGGGATATAGAGAACAACAGGCTGACCCTGAACCGCGGCACGGATAAGAGAGAGGCGCCCGGAGGATTCGATGCGGGGAGAAGTAAAAAGGTAATTGAGGGTTTTACGCAGGCGGTGGAGGGCTGGGAGGAGATACCGGCGGAATACCGGAGAGATTTCCTGGAATATCTCAGCCGGATTTACCAGAATAAAAGCGGTGAAAGCCTGAAACATGAAGTGCCGATGAGGGAGAAGGACGGGAGCCTGCGCTGGATCAGAGTTGCCTGTGAAACGATACGCAACGGGGATGGTAAGCCGGTTAAGGCAGTTGGATACTACGTGGATATCACAGAAGAAAAAAAGAAAAACGTAGAAAATAAAGCTGATAAAAAGGCTCTGGAGCTCCTTAGGAAACAGAAACTTAAACTGACCAGGATGGCGGAGAACGACGCGCTGACGGGACTTTACAACAGACAGACCGCAATTCCGAGAATTAAGGAATTCCTGCAGAATATGGACGGTGAGACAGCCGCCCTGATCATGCTGGATCTGGATAATTTTAAACTGGTCAACGATGTGTTTGGACATGCATATGGAGACAGCGTCATAGCCGGAAATGCGGCCAAACTCAAAAGCTTTTTCCGACAGGATGATATCATCTGCCGGATCGGAGGGGATGAGTTCCTGGTTTTCTGTAAAAATATCTGCGAGGAAGTGCTGGAAAACAAAATTACCCAGGTGATTGATGAAATGAAGACTACTTATGAAAACGGAGAGCAGAAGATGACTTTTTCCGTATCAGCGGGGTATGCTATGATGCCCGATCAGGGAAAGGAATTCGATGAGTTATACCAGAGAGCGGATATTGCCCTGTTTGCGGCAAAGACGGGAGGCAGAGGGACGTTCAGGAAATATGAGGCGTCCATGAAGAAGATAAGATATGAACTGGCGGGCAGAAACTGACACTGCAACTGCGGTTAGGGAAAGAAAAAACCGGTGTCCTGCATGGGGAGGGAATCTCCTGTGGGGACATCGGTCTTTTCTATAGTGTTATGTCTTTTGTTAATTTTCTTTTCCCAGAACGGGAATCGGCGTTTCATCTCTTTCATCCAGGTGATTTAAATAGTATTTAGTGTCCTTTGCAACGACGCCCGACAGGAGCAGGACCGCGATGATATTCGGAATTGCCATCAGTGCATTCAGCGTATCCGCAATATTCCATACGAGATCGAGCTGAATCAGCGGAGCGGCAATAAGAACCGACACCCACACCAGCCTGTAGGGAAAAAGAGCTTTTTTTCCAAAAAGGTATTCCAGACAGCGTTCGCCGTAGTAAGACCAGCCAAGAATGGTGGAGTAGGCAAATGTGATAATTCCGATAATTAAAATCGGGCTGCCGATGTAGGCAATCTGGGAAAAGGCGGCTGTGGTCAGCTCGCCGCCGGAAAGGTTGGTTACGCTGATGGCATCGTTGCCGATGATGCTGCTGACCAGGACGAGTCCCGTCATCATGCAGACAACCACGGTATCCCAGAAGGTACCGGTTGAGGAAACGAGGGCCTGACGCACCGGATTTCTGGTCTGGGCCGCCGCAGCCACGATAGGGGCGGAACCCATGCCCGATTCATTGGAAAAAAGACCTCTTGCCATTCCGTAGCGGGCGGCCGTCATAATACCGGAACCAACCAGTCCTCCGGCGATGGAGGGCACCTCGGTAAATGCCGATTTGACAATGATTCGGATCGATTCGCCCAGATATTCTCTGTTTATAACCAGAATGATAACGCATCCTACGACATAGAAGAAAGCCATAAAGGGAACCAGCCGTTCGCAGACGCGGGCGATTGACTTGACCCCTCCGAAGATGACAAGGCCGGTCACGAAAGCAACGATAATGCCGATTGCCAGGCTGATGATCCAGGGATTTTTATTGAGCGTCGCGGCCAGGCTGCCGTTTCCGTTTTTCAGGACAGGTGACAGGTTGGCGTCAATGACGCTTGCAATAGCGTTGACCTGGACGCCGCATCCGATTCCGAATGCGGTGAGGGAGGCCAGGGCAGCAAAAACGATCCCCAGCCATTTCATATGTAAACCGCGTTCCAAAGCGTACATGGCGCCGCCGAGCATGGTCCCATCCTTTGTCCTGACGCGGTATTTTACTGCAATCAGCGACTCGGCGTACTTTGTCGCAATGCCGAACACACCGGTCAGCCAGCACCAAAGCACTGCGCCTGGGCCGCCCAGGGCGACTGCGGTTCCCACGCCGATAATATTGCCGGTTCCGATGGTGGAGGCCAGGGCCGTTGTCAGTGCGCCGAACTGGCTGATGTCGCCGTGAGAGTCGGGATCTTTAGTGACAGAAAGCCTGATTGCGGTAAATGTCTTTCTCTGGATGAATCCGGTCCGGACGGTCAAAAAAATGTGTGTCCCGAACAGGAGTACTATCATTGGGATTCCCCAAAGATAGTTGTTGATTGTATTCACAACAGTATTGGCTAATTCCATACAATTCCCCCTTAAATAATAAATTTGCTTTTCAATTTATCATAATAAAGTGCAAAGATCAAGAGAAAGTTTTGTTGTTTATAGTTGTTTATAGAAGAAAGACAGACTCCTGATTGAACAGGATCCTGTTACTGGAAATTGCGGGAGGCATAAAAAAGAGAAAAAAAGGCTATTCTTACATAAAAGAGAAAAATCAGGAGGCGGTTAAAATGAATAAAGATTTTGAGATAATCAGTGTCAAAGGACGGGAGATTCTGGATTCCCGCGGAAATCCGACAATTGAAGCGGAGGTTACCCTGGAGAACGGGGCAGTTGGCCGTGCGGCCGTGCCATCCGGCGCTTCCACGGGAAAATTTGAGGCGGTGGAGCTGAGAGACCGCGACAACCGTTATCATGGCCTGGGCGTATCCACGGCGGCCGATCATATTGTAAATGCAATTGGAGAGGCGGTCCTCTTTGAGAATGCCCTGGAGCAGAGGAAAATCGATCGTCTTATGATAGAGGCGGATGGTACGGATAACAAGGAAAAACTCGGCGCAAACGCAATTTTGGGCGTCTCCATGGCGGTTGCGAGGGCGGCGGCCAAGGGGCTTAAAATTCCGCTGTACCGCTATCTGGGAGGAATCGGCGCATCCACTCTGCCGGTTCCAATGATGAATATCCTGAACGGAGGCCGTCATGCGGATAACACCGTGGATCTTCAGGAATTTATGATTATGCCCACCGGAGCCCCATGTTTTTCCGAGGGACTCAGAATGTGCTCGGAGATTTACCACACGTTAAAGAAGGTGCTGAACGAGGGCGGATACAGCACGGCCGTCGGAGACGAAGGCGGGTTTGCCCCCAATCTTAAAAATGCGGAGGAAGTCCTCGAGACAATCGTAAAAGCGGTTGAAAAGAGCGGCTACCATCCGGGCCACGATATTAAGATAGCAATCGACGCCGCTTCCAGCGAGCTTTACGACGAAGCCAGCGGACTCTATGTATTTCCGGGTGAGAGCGCCATGAACGGCCGAGAAATCCGACGCACAGCAGGTGAGATGGTGGACTATTACAAGCGCCTGATTGGAAAATTCCCCATCTGTTCCATCGAGGACGGCCTGCAGGAGGACGACTGGGAGGGCTGGAAACGCCTGACGGACGAACTCGGTAAAAAAATCCAGCTGGTAGGCGACGATCTCTTTGTTACCAACACAAAGCGGCTCAGCAGGGGAATCGAGGAAGGTGTTGCCAACTCCATTCTCGTAAAAGTGAACCAGATTGGAACGCTGACGGAAAGTTTCGAGGCAATCGAAATGGCTAAAAAGGCGGGGTATACCACCGTCATTTCCCACCGTTCCGGTGAGACGGAGGATTCCATCATAGCGGATATAGCGGTTGCGGTGAACTCAGGGCAGATCAAGACGGGCGCGCCATGCCGTTCGGACAGGGTGGCGAAGTATAACCAGCTTTTGAGAATCGAAGAAGAGTTGAAATAGGAGATGAGGACGCGGCCGGGAGGAGTTTTGCAGGGACTGAAGGCGCGCAGTGTATTGCCTATTCCGTCCGCCATCCTGCGGCGGCGTCCTCAAACATCAGCCCTCAAACATCAACTAAAATAATAGTTGTCTTTCGGGGGAAAATATGATATGATACACTTGTTTGACTATAGGAGGTGTAAAAATGATAAGAGGTATTCTCACCTTTTTATTTGTTGCTATTTGTGTATTTTTATCAGTAGTGATTTTACTTCAGGAAGGTAAATCCGCAGGCCTGTCCGGTTCCATCAGCGGTATGGCAGACAGCTATTGGGGAAAGAATAAGAGCCGTTCCATGGAAGGAAAGTTGGAGAAGATGACAAAATACGGTGCATTTCTCTGGCTTATTCTTGCTTTTGTATTGAACCTGAAAGTACTTTAATCCGGACACTCCTGGGAGCAGGGGTGTTCTTTTTCTTTATAGGGAAATATGGGGTTACTGTTCACGGAGTGAACAGTAACAATATGAGAGCCGATTTGGTACATTTTTTTACTAAAATTGTATGTTTGTGCATAAATTCCCCTATAATATAAAGGAAAACAGTAGAAACGTGGAGAAATAAATTGAAAATAAAAGATAAAATTAAAAAGAAATTAAAACCCGGCAGGAGAGCGGAAATAAATAGCGCCGGACCGGAAAAAAGAAGTGGCAGTGAGCGGAAAGAAAAAACGGGGAAAAAGAGGGACAGCCATGAAAAAAGGGGTGTCGCTGAACTGTTTGAACCTGAGGATGCGGAGGAGTTCGAAAGAAGGAAAAGGGTGCTCCTGGACCTGATGAACGATAAGAATTATGTTCCGATGAAAGTAAAGGAGCTGGCAATTCTTTTAGACATCCCCAAGGAAAAAAGAAGAGAGCTGAAAGCGGTGCTGGATGCGCTGTTAAAGGACGGCAAGCTGAGTCTTTCTTCCAAAGGCAAGCTGGGTAAGCCTGAGACGTTTGCTATTACGGGAACTTTCAGCGGGCATCCGAAGGGATTCGGCTTTGTTACGGTGGAAGGAAGGGACAGTGACGTGTTCATTCCCGGCGACAAGACAAGGGGAGCCATGCACGGGGACAGAGTCCAGATTGTCATAGAGGAAGCAGAGGGCAGCAGGCGTGCGGAAGGCTGCGTGATCCGCGTCCTCGAGCATGCCAACGAAAGTCTGGTGGGAACCTATGAAAAGAGTAAGGGTTTTGGTTTCGTAATACCGGACAACCAGAAGATTTCAAAAGATATCTTTATCCCCCAGGGCAGTGATGCGGGCGCCGTTACAGGACATAAAGTAGTAGTGAAGATCAAGGAGTTCGGCGACGACAAGGGAAAGAAGCCGGAAGGCGTCATCACCGAGATCCTGGGACACATCAACGATCCGGGAATCGATATTCTCTCGATTGTCCGCGCCTATGATCTGCCGGAGGAGTTTCCGGAGCAGGTGATGGAACAGCTTAAGACGATCCCGGATGAAGTGATGCCGGAGGAGCTTTTAGCCAGAAAGGATTTAAGAGCCATAAAAACCGTTACAATTGACGGTGAGGAGGCAAAGGATCTGGACGATGCGATTACCCTCGTAAAGAAGGAAAACGGGTATGAGCTGGGAGTCCATATTGCCGATGTCAGCCATTATGTAAAGGAACATACTCCGCTGGACACGGAGGCTCTTAAGAGGGGAACGAGTGTCTATCTGACGGACCGCGTTATTCCGATGCTTCCGCATAAGCTTTCCAACGGTATCTGCTCCCTGAACCAGGGGGAGGACCGTCTGGCATTGAGCTGTCTGATGGAAATCGACGATAAGGGTATGGTAGTCGGACACGAGGTGGCGGAGACAGTCATCCGTGTAGACAGGCGTATGACTTATACGGCCGTAAACGCCGTTATCACGGACCGCAATCCGGAGGTGATGGAAGAGTACAGGGAATTTGTCGGGATGTTCGACCTGATGAAGGAGCTGGCCGATATTCTGAGGAACAGGCGCCACAGCCGAGGTTCCATTGATTTTGACTTCCCGGAGAGCAAGATTATCCTGGATGAGAAGGGACACCCTGTAGAAATAAAGCCGTATGAGCGCAATGCGGCCACCCGCCTGATTGAAGATTTCATGCTTCTGGCTAATGAGACGGTAGCCGAAGATTATTTCTGGCAGGAGGTGCCGTTCCTTTACAGGACCCACGATAAGCCCGATGAAGAAAAGATGAAAAAGCTGGGCACTTTTATCAACAATTTCGGATATATACTTCGTATGCCGAATGGAGAAGTGCATCCCAAGGAAGTACAGAAGCTGCTTGACAAAGTGGAAAATACACCCGAAGAAGCGCTGATCAGCCGCCTGACGCTCCGTTCCATGAAGCAGGCAAAATATACGACCCTGAATTCCGGCCATTTCGGTTTGGCGGCCAAATACTACACGCATTTTACGTCTCCCATCAGGAGATATCCGGATCTGCAGATTCACAGGATCATCAAGGAATGCCTGTGCGGGAAACTGGACGACAGAAGGGTTTCCCACTTTGAGAAGATTCTTCCCGAGGTGGCGGTTAAAACTTCGGCTCTTGAGAGAAGAGCGGATGAGGCGGAGCGTGAGACCGATAAGATGAAAAAAGTCCAGTACATGGAACAGTTCATCGGACAGGAATTTGACGGCGTTATTTCCGGCGTGACAAACTGGGGCTTTTATGTGGAGCTGCCGAGCACCGTGGAGGGGCTTGTGCATATCAACGAGCTGCGCGACGATTATTACCTGTTTGACGAGCTTCACTATGAACTGATCGGGGAGATGACGAGAAAGACGTATAAACTGGGTCAGCCGATCCGGGTGCAGGTTACGGGCTGCGACCGGTTTGCAAAGACCATCGACTTTATTCCGGCAGGCAATGTGAATACGGCGAGGTAGGGGCTCGCCGGTTTCACGGCCGAAAGACCGGGTAAAACAGGAGGATAACAAAAACAATATGGGTAAAGAGAGCATTAAGATGGTTGCCAATAATAAGAAGGCATATCATGATTATTTTATCGATGAAAAGTATGAAGCAGGGATCGAGCTTTACGGGACAGAGGTAAAATCGCTGCGTATGGGGAAGTGCAGCATTAAGGAGTCCTTTATTAAAGTGGAAAACAACCAGGTCTATGTCTATGGAATGCATATCAGCCCTTATGAGAAGGGAAATATTTTCAACAAAGATCCGCTGCGCACCAGAAAGCTTCTGCTTCATAAGCTGGAAATCAGAAAACTGCAGTCAAAAATTAAAGAAAAGGGTTATACCCTGGTTCCGCTGCAGGTGTATTTTAAGGGCAGCCTTGTGAAGGTGGAGATAGGCCTGGCAAGAGGTAAGAAACTTTACGACAAACGCGACGATATCGCCAAGAAGGATGCAAAACGTGAAATCGAGAGGGAATTTAAGGCAAGAAATAACTAGCCGCCCCCATTGACAGACGTTTTGGAACATGATAAGATAATGGAGCATAAAACCCTTTAAAGGGGCAGTACCGGTTTCGACAGGGATCATGCAGCTGGTGAAGCTATCCGCATGCGATGCGTTAAATGGCAAACTTAAAATTAAACGCTAACAATAATAAATTAGCTTACGCAGCCTAATTTGGCTGTTGTCAGCCTTAGAGCACTCACACTTTAAGAATCTGGCATCGACTATGTGAGAAACGATGGCGGGAGGGTTCCGGACCGTCAGACGTATTAGGATCTACTGAAGTCCTGAGGATGTTCGTTTCCGCAGGATAGAGGGAATGTCAAAGAACGGACTACGATAGTAGAAGAACAGGGAATTGGTTTTTGGACACGGGTTCAACTCCCGTCTGCTCCATTGGGAGAGCCTTGATAAATCAAGGCTCTTTTGTTTTTCTGTGATCAGAAGGTAATCAAAACTTAAGTTTCATTTGTGGAACATCGAGATAAATAAATCTTCATAGATAGTTTCAGTAAAAAATAACAGCCAATCACTTAAGAGCAGGGCTGTTATTTTTGTTCCTTTACATATTCAACTACATCTGTAATATCACAATCCAGTAAATCACATAAAGTATTTAACGTTTTCATCGTTATGCCATTCCCACGTTTGATTGAGTGGTACGTTGTATTTGAAAATCCCATTTTATTTAATTGATAGGCAGTGATATTTTTCTCTTTCATAGTCCGGAACAGTGGGGCATAACTTATCATCAAACATTTACTCCTTCATTGTTTATAGGCATTAAGACTATTATGATCCGTAGATAAACTCTTTTGACAATAATAGTGGAGAGCCCTGCGAGCCATGTTCTGAAAATTTTAAAGCTTGTATTGATTGGAGGAGGAGCTAGGAAACATCACCACCCAATGAAAAAGCCTCCCCCTGCTTTATATTTCATTTTTAAATTGCCCTTCTCGATATTGCTCCGGGAGGCAATGAAAGAACTCTTCAAAAGCCCGTGAAAAATGGTATGTATTATGATATGCCAATCGACGGCCAATTTCTGGCACTGTCAGATCTCCTTTGAGAAGATAGAGCCTGGCTGTGCGCATACGACTGTAAATCAGATAACGAATAGGTGAAGTATGGTAAGCACGGGAAAACACACGAGAAATATGTGATGCACTAAAATTGAACTGGAGAACCAAATCTTCCATCGTAATTTTCTCATGAATGTGATTTTGAAGATACTGCATAATGTCATTGGCATATTCAGGAGCAGAAGTCTCAATCATCTCTCCATTGCTGTGAAACTCCTGTCCCACAATCTCCAAAAGTGAAAAAGTCAAAGCTTGAATCCTTCCGTCGATCGTCCCCTCATTCTCCTGACCAATTTTTTGAATCATATCCAGAATCTGACGAAACATCAATATTTTCCGGCAATCACGAACTAAAAAGACGTTTTTCTCTTCTTGTGATTCCTTTTGTCTACAGTTGCCAGATGCGTATCTGCGAAAGCGCACGGCATAGTGCACACAAACACCCTCTATATTGTCCTTAATGCAATGAGCAATAGAGGGGGGGATGAATATCACGTCTCCTGCCTTTACCGGAACGACACAGCCTGGAAGATTTACCAGGAAAGCTCCTTCTGCAATAAAAAGGAGCTCATACTCGTCATCATGGAAGTGAGGATAAGGTGTCCATGGTAAAGGCTTAGGCACATAGCTGCACTGAGTAATCTGATAAAAAGGCAATGTCTGATAAGGGTTTGAATCCGGTCTGTTTTTGTCAAAAATCCACATATGCTTTTGCCGAGCAGTTTATGCCCAACACCCTCCTTCTCTTTTTCGGTAAAATGCTATTTTCCTAGTCTATTAAGTTTATTAATATCCACTTTTCCAACAGTACTACCAGTATATCGAAGAAAAACCGGAAATTCAACAAAGAGGATGTATTTTTTTAAGAGAGGATAGGATTTGAAAATATTTCTGATCTTTTCATCAAAAACACGGGGATTTAACATAAAAAATGAGAGGATTTTTGACGAACAGGAAATAAAATTTTAGACAGCTATTGATATAATAAAAATATCTAACGAACTAAACATTTGTGCTAAAAGGTAGCACAAAACAGCAACCGGAAGGAGAAAAATGAAAAAAACAAGCGTAATGCACAAATCAATAAGCAGTCTGGCCGCAATCACACTGGCATTCTCTCTGACAGCCTGCGGTTCTTCCGCAGATACAAAGACAGGCGCGACTGCCACAACAGCTACAACAACCCAAGCAACAACTCAAGCAACAACTCAAGCGACCACGCAGGAATCTGTCTCATCCTATGCATACCAACAGGGTTCCTTACAAAATACCCGTTATGGTAAATTAGAGGGTTTTGCCAAAGAAGGTTCCCTTCATTGGTATGGCGTTCCCTATGCTGAGGCACCTGTCGGAGAACTTCGCTGGAAAGCTCCTCAACCAGTAAAGCCTTGGGATGGTATTCGGGAAGCCACCAAAAGTTTGATTGCGAGCCAAACGGCCAGTGTTCAGGCAAACAAAGACAAAGCAGGAAACGGTTCCGTTGAAACTACTACAGAACTTTTAGGGAGCGAGGAGGGCGCTGTTACTCTGGATATTACCCGTCCGGACACAGACGAAACCGACCTGCCCATCTTTTTCTATATCCACGGGGGAAACAACCAGACAGGTAATAGTGCCGCATTTCCTGCCACTCAATTTGTCCAAGAAACCAATTGCATTGTAGTTTCAGTCAATCATCGCCTCGGCCTTCTTGGTTTTAATGCACTGCCGGCTCTCAAAAATGGTACCAATGAAGAAAATTCCGGCAATTATGCACTGTTAGATCTGGCTGCCGCTCTGGACTGGGTTTCTGAAAATGCCGAAAGCTTCGGTGGGGACAGTAAAAATATTACTATTGCCGGCTCTTCAGCAGGAGGACGCGATGTTATGGCAATGCTTATTTCGCCTCTGTTTAAAGATAAATTTCAAAAGGCTATTTCCTACAGCGGTGGAATGACTGTAGCGGATGTAGAGGACAGCCAGCGAATTGAGGCTCGCGCGTTAGCTCCATTGGCGTTAGAGAATAAGAAGCAGACTGATGAGACCGCCGCTGTGGAATGGCTGTTGACTGACAGTGATGATGTGCGGGAGTTTTTATATAGCCTCTCTGACGAAGAGCTGTCTGGTGCCTTCGGCGGTGCAGGCATTCGTATGAGTAAATTTCCTCATCTGTTCACTGATGGAGTTGTTCTTCCAAAAGAAGGCTTTGATACGACAGCTTACAATGATGTCCCAATCCTAATGGTAAACGGAGACAGAGAGTTTTCCACTTTCTGTAAGGGTTCTGCGCCGTTCAATAAAGTATCCGTTCAGGAACTGATGGCGGATGAGGAGTTGTTGGCTCAGTATATTTTTGCAGAAAAATACGGTAGTCAGATGTACACCTATTTTAACGGGGAAGAATCCGCCAGCCGAATGATTAATCACTATAAGTCTCCAATCTATACCTGCGAAATCAGCTGGGCCGACGACCCCGCCATAGTAGGTGAGGAGCTAGCCACCATCTACGGCGCATACCACTGTATGACTACACCACTGATGACCCATGTGCTGGCTAACGCTTCTAGCAATTATCCTGAGCAATTTGGTTCAGCTAGTTGTAAAGCCGTATCTTCCATGCTTAATGAGTATTACAAAAACTTCCTTTGGAATGGCAATCCCAACGGAGGCACTTTACCTGCATGGGACAAATGGATCAGCCAGGATGGTACAACTCAGCTGATTGTGGATGCCAATGATGAAGGAGCCTGGGCGGAAATGTCCACCGAGCATACATCTTACGATGAGATTCTCGCCTCTATGGATGCAGATTCGTCGATTCCCGAAGAACAGAAGACCAAACTGATTCAGACCGTCCTCAATGGCCGTTGGTTCAGTGCTGCTCTGGATGCCCACTATAACAATGAGGATTTGTGGAAATAATTCGTTCGCCTAAAATCAGATAACTGAAGTCCTGGCTACCTGCTAAGCTGTCATCATAAACTTTAGAACTAGGTAAAGGCCTTTCAGATTCAATGGAAGAACCGTTGACTTCTGAAAAGACTCCCCAAATAGAAAAATCGCTGAGGTCATGAGACTTCAGCGATTTTTTGGTAGTGCGCCCGGCGGCGCGCGTTTCTAACCGGTGCAAGTCCGGAATCCACCTGGTAGTGGGAAGGATATAACCGAAAGCAGGGGTGTCCACCGTGAGGTAAAATTTGAAGGAAGCTGGATGCGGGGAATATACTAACCCGCGGGCAAATCTCTGGTCTGACGAACAGAAATCGTATAAGAGGCCATACATGAGGGTAGACTGCTATACAAGCCGAAGCCCAATAACTACACGGAATCATGTATGGTAGATGCGGCAGATGATAACTACACGGAATCATGTATGGTAGATGCGGCAGATGGATGGAGGGAAAGAAACGTGTGGTACTCTATGCTGCACAGACGGATAGCAGCGGCCTATATTTCCTGAATCAGCATCCGGTTCTCTGTGCTCTTCCCCCAGGCCTCAAGAGACAGCTCGTAAGCGCTCTGGACTTTCTGATCGAGGATTTTGATGTCTTTCCTGAGTGATAACTGCCCGGCTTTTAAAGAAGCCGTATCACTTTCCAGTTTGTCGAGTCTAGATTCGACACTCTCCATCCGGCGCTCAACGTTTTCCATTCTGTGATCCAGGTCTTCCACTCTGGTATCAAGAACTTCAAGCCTTTCATTCATTCTGTTGAAACCGGCTTCCATCCGTGTTTCCAATGGGGCAATTAATCCCGCAATGGCCTGGATATCTTCTTTCGTTAAACTCATTTGAAAACCTCCTTTGCGAAGTGAAGCCTCTCCATGTACATGTATTCTTCTGTCATCCAGTCTAGCACACAGGGGATTGGATGTCCAGCGCTACATTTTACAAAACAGAAAGGAAAAAGTAAGAATCCCCGACGGATTTTCTGGTAAAATATAGCTGTGCTGGAAGAAATCATTAGAACCTGCAAGGCCTGGCAGAAAAGGAAAAACGGCCCGCAGGCGGATAAACACAGACAGGAAGGCGGAAAGACAATGGAAGTAAAGGAAAAATGGAGTGATTTAAAAAATATTCGCAGCCGGATGCCTGCAAAGAGGCTGGCTTCTCTGCTGCTCGCGGCGGTGTTTGCGGTAATGGGAGCCATGACATCCCTGGCCGGGCCGGCCGGTGACAGCGGGCCTGCCGTCCAGTCGGGCGAACTGAGAGGCGTCTGGATTTCTTATCTGGACTGGAATAAGTGGCCGAAGGATTACAGCGGATTTAAGAATGCGGTGGATTCTACGATGGATATAAGCGTCCAAAACGGAATGAACGCAGTCTTTGTCCAGGTGAGGCCGGACGGTGACGCCATGTATCCGTCTAAATATTTTCCATGGTCTAAGTTTGCTTCGGGACAGCAGGGAAAGGATCCGGGATATGACCCGCTTGCTTATGTGGTCCAGTCGGCTCATCAGAGAGGCCTGAAAATCCATGCCTGGGTCAATCCGTACCGTATAACGGGATATCTGAACCGCTACAGCGATCTCAGCAGCAGCAACCTGGCCGTCGCCTGGGCGAACGACGGGGATCCGGCCAACGACAGATGGGTTCTCCTGCACCAGGGAGAGTATTATTACAATCCGGCGGTGCCGCAAGTGCGTCAGATAGTGATTGACGGTGTGAGGGAGATCGTTGAGGGCTACGACGTGGACGGAATCCATTTTGATGATTATTTCTATCCGGGCGTCAACGACGGCAGCGCTGAGCTGTGGTTTGACAAACCGGAATACCTGGCTTCCGGCAGCAGTAAGAATATCGCAGACTGGAGGCGTGACAACGTAAACCAGCTTGTGAAAGGCATTTACAGTACAATAAAATCGATTAAACCAGGCGTAGTATTCGGTATCAGCCCTGAGGGGTATTTAAAGAACCTGCGTTCCGATACGAGACTGTTCTCAGACATTGATGCATGGATGACGCAGCCGGGGTACATTGATTACATTATGCCTCAGATATATTGGGGATTTGAGGCGAAGTCGGGAGGTCAGACGGCTCCGTATGCATACTCCAACTGCCTGAAAGACTGGATTGAACTTAAAAAGAAGGGTAATGTGACCCTTTATGCGGGGCTGGCCCTCTATAAGACGGGAACCGATGCGAAGGATGGAAATGAAGTTCCGGAATGGCTCAGATATAATGATATTATGAGACGCCAGGTGTTGGAAGGAAGAGGAACCGGCCAGGTGAGCGGCTATTGTTTCTATGACTTCAGCTCCCTGACACGGACGGCGGCAGCGGCGGAGGTCGCTAATGTTACGGCTCTGTTCCGGTAAATAGTTTTACTGCGTGGATATCATACTCTGTGAAATTTTCATTGCCAACCGATAAAAAAGCGCGCTATAATGACAAAATACAGTTATTATGGCGCGCTGCTTTATGGATAGCGTCGGTCTGTACGATGAACGTTCAGGCTGCCGGTGCCGATGGAGACAGCAGCGTTTCTGGAGGCGGAAGATGAATACGGATAAGAACGACTTTTCAAAGGGGAGTGTGGTAGGGAATATTATGAGCCTGGCCGTGCCTATGACGCTGGCACAGCTTATCAATGTACTCTACAATATTGTAGACAGAATTTATATAGGACGGATACCGGAGAATTCGACGCTGTCCCTGACCGGAATTGGCCTTTCCCTGCCGATTATTACGATGGTGATTGCGTTTGCCAACCTGTTCGGAATGGGCGGGGCGCCGCTCTGTTCCATCGAAAGGGGCAGGGGAAGGCTCGAAGAGGCGGAAAAAATCATGGGAAATTCATTTACCATGATGGTGATATCGGGGATTCTTTTGACTGTTCTGGGGCTGATATTCAGGCGTCCCATGCTCTATCTGTTTGGAGCCAGCGATTCCACCTGGCCCTTTGCGGATGCCTACATTACAATTTATCTGCTCGGAAGCCTTTTCGTAATGGTCGGACTTGGAATGAACAGTTTCATCAATTCACAGGGATTTGGAAAGATTGGAATGATGACGGTTCTTCTGGGGGCGGTGTCCAACATTATTTTAGATCCCATCTTTATTTTTGTCTTCCACATGGGAGTGAGAGGGGCCGCATTTGCCACGATCATCTCGCAGTTTTTGTCGGCGATCTGGATTGTCAGGTTCCTGACGGGAGAGAAGACGATCCTGAAGCTCAGGCGTTCCTGCCTTAAGCTGGAGTTGAGAAGAGTCAAGTCGATTGTAGGACTGGGACTTTCCGGATTTACTATGGCCATTACGAACTGTACGGTTCAGATTATGTGCAATGCGACGCTGCAGGCCTACGGCGGTGACCTCTACGTCGGAGTCATGACCGTCATCAATTCCGTGCGTGAGGTGGCATCGCTTCCTGTCTCGGGAATCACCCAGAGTGCACAGCCGGTCCTCGGTTTTAACTACGGCGCCGGGGAGTATGGGAGGGTTAAGAAAGCAATTATATTCACATCGGTGGCGGCTATCATTTATACGGTTGGAATCTGGAGCCTGATCCATGGATTCCCGGAGCTGTTTATACGTATATTTAACAAGGACAGGGCATTGATAGAAGCGGGCATTCCGGCCCTGCGGCTTTACTTTTTTGGTTTTTTTATGATGTCGCTCCAGTTTTCGGGGCAGGCTATTTTTGTAGGGCTTGGAAAATCGAAAAATGCAATTTTCTTCTCTATTTTCCGGAAAGTGATTATTGTGGTGCCGCTCACCATCATGCTGCCGGGCGTTTTTCATATGGGAACGTCAGGAGTTTTTGCGGCGGAGCCAATTTCTAATTTTATCGGTGGAATTGCCTGCTTTGGAACTATGCTTCTGACTATCTGGCCGGAGCTTACGAGGATGCAGCGGGTGAAAGAAAGGGGAAACAGCAGTGGAATTCAGAATTGAGAAGGCGGAGGCCGTTCATGCGGAGGAAATAGCGGAACTGATCCGTACAGTATGGGAAGCGATGGAGCACCGTGAGTGGTTTGTGCCCGATGATGCCCGGTTCATACGGGAGGTTCTGACATCGGGACGCGGGTTTGTTCTCAGGGCGATCGACCCGGAAAGCGGCAGGACGGCGGGAATTATGGACATCCTGACGCCGGGGCTTGAAAAAGAAAGTCTTGGCTATGATGCTGGCTTTTCGGATGAACAGCTTTTGAAAACGGCCCATGTGGATTCCGTTGCCATTCTGCCGGAATACCGTGGCAGGCATCTGCAGGCAATGCTGATGGAGGCGGCCGAAAAAGAACTGCTCCTGGACGGATACCGGTATATCATGTGCACGGTCCATCCCGACAACCGTTATAGCCGCGGCAATATGCTCGGGCAGGGTTATAAGGCGGTCTGCAGAAAAGAAAAATACGGAGGCCGGCTCAGGGATATCATGATGAAAGAGATCCGGTAGAGTCTTGACAAATCGTCCGCGGGTGCTATAATCAAACGTAAATCAACCATATTGTTAACACGTTGAGAAGACCAGTAAGACAGGAGAGCTGTCCAGAGAGAGGCATACACGGTGGAAGTGCCTTACAGAGCGAGTGTCCCAAAACCAGCTTCGAGTGTCCCTTAATCGGGAACGGTGATTCCGTTATCATCATAATTGAGAGGTCCGGGCAGAACCATAGTCCGGTCAATCAGGGTGGAACCGCGATAAATTCGTCCCTTGATACACAGAGGTGTGTGTCAGGGGACTTTTTTTGTATCATAGGGTCTATGATACGAAAAAAAACCCTCCGGGCAGGATGCGCACTCGCGCGAAAATGTAATATGCCGCTATGCGGCCGCACTCGGCGCGAGAGTCCGGTAAGGCGGACTCTTTATGAATCATAGGATCTATGATACGAAAAAAGCCCTCCGGGCAGGATGCGCACTCGCGCGAAGATGTAATATGCTGCTATGCGGCCGCGCTCGGCGCGAAGAGACAGTGTAAATTAAGAGAGGAGAAATAAATATGAAAATCAGATTAAAAGACGGCTCTGTGAAAGAGTATGAATGTGCGATGGCAGTGATTGACATTGCAAAGGATATCAGCGAAGGCCTGGCCAGGATGGCCTGTGCCGGGGAAGTGGACGGAGAGGTTGTGGATTTGCGCACGGTGGTTGACAGGGACTGTTCTCTGAGTATTCTGACGGCCAGGGATGAGAACGGCCTGGCGGCGCTCCGCCACACGGCCAGCCATGTAATGGCACAGGCGGTAAAAAGGCTGTACCCCGAAACAAAGCTGGCAATCGGACCGTCTATTGCCGACGGCTTCTACTATGATGTGGATCCGGCTGTTCCTCTGACAGCGGAGGATTTGCCGAAGATTGAGGCGGAGATGAAAAAAATTGTGAAGGAAGGCCTGGAACTTAACCGGTTCACACTTCCCCGGGAGGAAGCAATTGCCCTCATGAAGGAAAAAGCGGAGCCATACAAAGTGGAACTTATCGAGGATCTGCCGGAAGGATCCGAGATTAGCTTTTACCGTCAGGGAGAATTTACGGATCTCTGTGCGGGTCCTCATCTGATGAATACAAAGGGAGTCGGTAAGGCATTTAAGCTGATGAACCTGGCGGGAGCCTACTGGAGAGGCAGTGAGAAAAATAAGATGCTGACACGTATTTACGCGACGGCATTTGCATCCAAGGAAGATCTGGAAGGCTACATCACAATGATGGAGGAGGCTAAAAAGAGAGATCACAGAAAGCTTGGCAGAGAACTCGGTCTTTTCATGATGCATGATGCAGGCCCCGGATTCCCGTTCTTCCTTCCAAAAGGAATGGAGCTTAAGAATACCCTGCTTGAATATTGGAGAGAAATTCATAAAAAAGCAGGTTATGTGGAGATTTCCACTCCGGTCATCTTAAACAGGAAACTATGGGAGACTTCGGGCCACTGGGATCACTATAAAGATAATATGTATACAACGGTAATTGACGAAGAAGATTACGCCATTAAACCAATGAACTGTCCGGGCGGAGTTCTCGCCTATGCCTCCGAGCCACGCTCCTACCGTGATCTTCCTCTCCGCATGGGAGAGCTGGGCCTGGTACACCGCCACGAGAAATCGGGCCAGCTTCACGGCCTGATGCGCGTACGCTGCTTTACACAGGACGACGCCCATATTTTCATGACACCGGATCAGATTAAGGATGAGATTAAAGGGGTTGCTCATTTAATTAATGAAGTTTATTCCCTGTTCGGCTTTAAATACCACGTAGAGCTTTCCACCAGACCGGAGGACAGCATGGGAAGTGATGAAGACTGGGAGATGGCGACGGAAGGACTTCGTTCCGCTCTCGATGAACTGGGACTCGACTATGTGGTAAATGAGGGAGACGGAGCGTTTTACGGACCGAAAATCGACTTCCACCTGGAGGACTCCATCGGAAGAACATGGCAGTGCGGAACCATCCAGCTCGACTTCCAGCTTCCGCAGCGGTTCGAACTGGAATATACTGGAGCGGACGGTGAGAAACACAGGCCGATCATGATTCACCGCGTGGCCTTTGGCTCTATAGAGCGGTTTATCGGAATTCTGATTGAGCATTTTGCGGGGGCATTCCCGACCTGGCTGGCGCCGGTACAGGTGAGAGTGCTTCCAATCTCCGACAAGTATTCCGAATATGCAGGTAAAATTTCGGAACAGTTAAATGAGGCGGGAATCAGAGCCGAGATGGATACACGTTCCGAGAAGATTGGCTATAAAATCCGCGAGGCACAGACACAGAAGGTTCCGTATATGCTGGTAGTAGGCCAGAAAGAAGAGGAAGAGGGCAATGTTTCCGTGAGAAGCCGTTTTGCCGGAGACGAAGGCTCCAAGAGTCTCGACGCATTTATTTCCGATATCCAGAAAGAGATTAAGACAAAGGAAATCCGGAAAATGGAGCCGTCAAAATAAAAATAAGCAGTATGCTTTAAATTATAAAAAAGAATATTTTGCCTGTGACGGCACATACTAAACCTGTATCTGAATTACTGTCCGAAGAGGATGTAAAGAGACGGTGAAAAGAGAGCTTTGCCGGTTTTTCGCCGTAAACAACGAAACAGGAGGAGCACGTCATGACAAAATTGGATTGTAACGTAACGGGATGTCTTCATAACTCTGAAAACTGCTGCTGTAAAAACGCAATCGTCGTAGAAGGCCAGTCCGCACATGAGAAATGTGATACATGCTGCGGCAGCTACGATGAGAACAAGGGCGGAATGTTCCGCAACATGTTCAAAACACCGGAAAACAGACTGGAAGTAGAGTGTGAGGCCGTAAACTGTGTATTCAACAAAGATCGTTTCTGCGAGGCCGAGCATATCGGAATCACAGGCGGCGATGCAGTCGAGGCACAGGGCACGGAGTGTTCCAGCTTCAAGGCAAGATAACAGGTTCCATTCCATTAAGGACGGAACCCCGCATCTGTGCAGAAGCCGGGGAAAACGAATCGTCTTTATTAGACGTCCGGTTTCCCCGGCTTTTAATAATTCAGCCCCCAAATAAGATCGCCGCCGGTGCTTGGCGAGGTCCCTCACGAGCTTAGCATCCGCTGTGCGCTTCACAAGCGGAAGCGGGTCCCCGTAGGAATTTTTTCTCCTGGATTCCCCCTCACCACAACCTGAAAACCGGGACTGAAGACTCATTCATCCATCCACCCTGTCCGCCATCTTACAGAGGCGTCCCAGCATCTCAATTAAAAAAATAGTTGACATTTTAAAACTCTTGTAGTATAGTTACTTAGGTTGTGAGAATACTTACAACATATACAGGAAAGCAGGTATCCGCCTCACCCCGGCACGAGTAAGTGACCGTGGGTTCATAATTTATCGAAAATTCCTTAATTGGATTTCCTATTATGATAAGTGGATAGTCTGGCTATCCACTTATTTTTTGCAGTATATAAATATTATTCATCATGTGATGGGGGTGCACGACTATTAGCGATTTAATGATTAACGAACAGATTAGAGACAGAGAGGTTCGTTTGGTTGGCGAGAACGGAGAGCAGCTTGGAATTATGCCTGCTAAAGACGCTTTAAAACTTGCAAAGGATGCAGAGCTTGACCTGGTAAAGATTGCTCCGACAGCTAAGCCGCCGGTCTGCAAGATTATCGATTACGGTAAATACAGATACGAGCTGGCAAGGAAAGAGAAAGAAGCCAAAAAGAAACAGAAAGTAATCGATGTGAAAGAGGTACGCTTGTCACCGAATATCGATGACAACGACTTAAACACCAAGACAAATGCCGCACGTAAGTTTCTTGAAAAGGGCAACAAGGTGAAGGTTACACTGCGTTTTAGAGGTCGTGAGATGGCTCACATGTTCAAGTCAAAGTACATTCTTGACGATTTTGCAGAAAAGCTCGCTGATATCGCAACAGTCGATAAGCCTGCAAAAGTTGAAGGAAGAAGCATCGTATTGTTTTTATCTGCAAAACGTTAAAATAGACAAATATCTAAGGAGGAATTTTACTATGCCTAAAATGAAAACAAGCAGAGCTGCTGCTAAACGTTTTAAAACAACAGGAACAGGAAAGTTAGTAAGAAGCAAAGCTTACAAATCCCACATCTTAACTAAGAAATCTACTAAGAGAAAGAGAAATCTTAGAAAAGACATCGTTACCGACGCAACAAACAGCAAGGTAATGAAGAAGATTTTACCATACTTATAAGATTCGAGGATTAAGAAGGAGGAATTGACTCATGGCAAGAATTAAAGGCGGATTAAACGCTAGAAAGAAACATAATAGAGTATTAAAACTGGCAAAAGGCTACAGAGGTGCCCGTTCCAAACAGTATAGAATCGCAAAACAGTCCGTAATGAGAGCATTAACAAGCTCCTACGCAGGACGTAAAGAAAGAAAGAGACAGTTCAGACAGCTCTGGATCGCACGTATCAACGCTGCTGCACGTATCAACGGCTTATCCTACAGCAAGTTCATGTACGGCTTAAAGCTGGCAGGTGTTGAGATGAACCGTAAGGTATTATCAGACATGGCTATCAGCGATGCAGAAGGTTTTGCAAAACTGGCAGAACTGGCTAAAGCAAAATTAGCATAATTCGGATATCAAAGCGAAATAAGTAACCGAAACATTTTATCAGCCTGGTAAAGTGTTTCGGTTTTTTTATATGTGATAGAGTAAAATGACTTTAATACACAGAATGTTTATGATATAATGACGGCTAAGCGGAACGTTTATCATAAGCGTGCCAATTTTTACCTGGAGTTTATGGAGGGGGATTATGATGAAGAAAAATATAGCGGCGGCAATTCTGCTTTTCAGCCTGATTATGACCGGCTGTTCGGGGGATGCATCGGTTGATACGGTAAAAAACAGCGATCCGGTTGATATTACAATCTGGCATTATTACAACGGCTCACAGAAGGCGGCCTTTGACGATCTCGTCAATGAATTCAACGAGACGGTAGGCAAAGAAAAGAACATTTATGTGGAAGGACACAGCAAGGGTAATGTCTCAGAGCTGGAGAATGCGGTTCTGGCATCGAGCAAGAAGGAAGTGGGCAGCGATGAGATGCCCAGCATCTTTTCTTCCTATGCGGATACGGCATATGAGCTTGAGAAGGAGGGCCTTCTGGCGGATCTCTCCCCGTTCTTTACGGAGGAGGAGCAGAATTCCTATATGGATGCCTACATAGAGGAAGGGAAGATAGGGGTAAATGGCGAACTCAAGATTTTTCCGGTGGCCAAGTCCACGGAAATCATGATGATGAATAAAAATGTTTGGGATGAATTCTCGGCGGAAACAGGGGCGTCTCTTGATGACCTGAAGACAAAGGAAGGCGTTGTCAGAGTTGCCGGGCTTTATTACGACTGGACGGATGCTAAAACGCCTGATACTCCGAATGACGGAAAGGCATTTTATGGCAGAGACGCTGTTGCCAATCTTTTCATTGTTGGTTCCATGCAGTTGGGAACCGAAATTTTTCATGTGGAAAAACAGAAGGTGACGCTTCAGATTGACAGAGATGTTTTTAAAAGAATTTGGGACTGTTACTACGTTCCCTTTGTAAAAGGATATTTTGCAGCTTACGGACGTTTCCGTTCCGACGATGTCAAGATAGGGGAGCTGATCGCTTATACAGGCTCCACCACATCGGCCGGATATTTCCCGGATCAGGTTGAAGTGGGGGATTCCATAACACCAATCGGCTGTATCGTACTTCCTGTTCCCGGATTTGAGGGAGGGAAACCATATATTGTCCAGCAGGGAGCAGGGATGGTAGTGACAAAGAGTACGCAGGAGAAAGAAAGCGCCGCCTGCGAATTTCTCAAATGGTTTACCGACGCGGAGAAAAATACGGAATTCAGTTGTTCTTCCGGCTATCTTCCTGTCAAGAAAGACGCAGGTGATATTGAGGTGCTTGAGAAAGTGATGGCAGATAAGCAGGTGAGCATGCCTGAAAAAGAGTATGATACGCTAACGGAAGCCTATAAGGCCGTTAAGAGCAACGAACTCTACACCAACAAGGCTTTTGACGGCGGCAGCAAGGCGAGAAAGGTTCTGGAATACGACCTTTCCGATAAGGCCGTTGCCGACAGGGAGCAGGTAAAGACTCTTCTGGCAGAAGGTTTAAGCCTTGAGGATGCAGTGAAGGATTATATTTCCGAGGAATCCTTTGATTTATGGTTTTCTTCGGTGAAGCAGAAGCTGGAAGCTTGTGTGGAGGGGACTAAAACGGACCAGGAGGATGGCTCCAAATAGTGATAAGGAGTAGCGATGCGTAAAAAGAAGACAATTCTTAGGATGTTTTTAATACCGCTCTCGTTTGTGATGCTGCTCCAGGCGCTGGTTGCCCTTGGAGCGGTGCACGTTGGAGGAACGGTAAGACATTTAGAGGAATATTCTGTTGGGATTATGGAGCAGATCGTAAAAAACAGAAATCTGATCCTTTCTAATAACATGACGCACCAGTGGACAGATATATCCGGCGAATATGAAATTGCGAACTCCAGCCTGGAACGGATTTTAGAGGAAAAGCAACTGACCCTCCACGGGTTTATGGAGGACGAGGAAGCGAAAGAGGAGCTGTTAAACCAGATGCTGCTTCCAAGCCTCGATATAATAAGAAGGAATGGGGTAAACGGCGTCTATCTGATCCTGGCCGACGGCTTAGGAAAGGCACAGGAAGAAGAGGGAGAGGAAGTATACAAATGCAGCGGGATTTATTTCCGTGATGCGGATCCTTATGTGAATCCGAAGGACTACTCTGATCTTCTGATGGAGCGGGGGAATTATGAGTTTTCTCATGATTTGGGAATCCCGTTCGATAGCTCCTGGACCTCCAAGTTTCTGTTCCGGCCGGAGGGGCAGCTTGAGGCGGACAGCTTTTTCTATAAGCCCTATAAAGCGGCGCTGGTGAACTCGGGGGCGAAAGAAGACAATCTGGCATACTGGAGCAGTACGTTTTATCTGGAGAATGACAGGACGAAGGATTCCTACAGCATGATCAGCTACTCCGTTCCACTGATGTGTGGCGGAAAAGTATACGGAGTCATGGGAATTGAGATTTCCTCTGCAGTTATTAACGGCCTGCTTCCCTACAGTGAACTGAATGCAGGGGAACACAGCGGATATCTGATTGCGAAGTATACCGACGAGGGAGAGCTGCTCCCGTTCTTCTTAAGCGGTAATACCCTTAAGCGGAACCTGGATGAAAATATGCCCCTGAATCTGAAGGAAACACAGTATACGGGCCTCTACCAGATAGACGGCCTGGAAGACGGGCGGAATTATTTCGCCGAAGCGGTTGCCTTTCCGATGTACAGCCCCAATACCCCTTTTGTTGAAAATGGATGGGTGCTGTTTGGCGTCCAGTCGGAGGACAGCCTGTTTGGCATGGGCAGCAGAATTACGAGGAATATCGCTTTGGCGGTTCTCATATCACTGCTGGTGGGAATTATCTGCATTTATTTTCTGATGCACTATCTGACGCGGCCTATCACGCAGCTGGCCGACTGGATCCGGGATGTCAGGAAAGAGGGACCGCAGAACAGAGGAAAATCGGACATTGCCGAGATTAAGGCGCTGTACGACGCGGTCTGGGATCTGACGGAGAAGCAGAAGAAAGCTGAGGCCAAGGCGCTGGAGGAGAAGGAGCGCTATCTGCTTGCTCTCCAGAGCAGTACGGACATTATTTATACCTACAACGTAGAAGATAATTCAATCGAGATTTACAATCTGCTTGCGGACGGCAAAAAGAGCGGACACGGCAGCCGTATCGACAATCTGATCGAAGGCATCCAGCAGAGCGGGATGTTAAATGACGCAGACCGGCAGCTGATGAAAAAAATGTTTCTGCGCCTGGACGACAAATTTGAGCTGGATTTCCGCGCACTGACACAGTCAAACGGCTGGCAGTGGATGGAAATGTCCGGCAAAACAATCTGTGACGCTTCCGGGAAAAAGAGCAAAGTAATAGGAAGTATCCGCAATATCCAGGAGCAGAAAGAGAAAGAACAGATGGAGAGCAAGGCGGTCCGTGTCGATCCCGTAACCGGACTTTACAGGGAGAAGGTGGGACAGGAGATTATCCGGGCGGAGGCGGAACTTGGCCGTTCCGGCTTTATGCTCCTGATGGATCTCGACAAGTTTCAGGAGATGAACGACCACTTCGGGATTGAATTCGGAGACGCCGTGCTGGAAGAGATGGGGATCTTTATCCTGAAGTTGAAGCGCGAAACTGAAAAATCCGGAAAGCGTCTGATTGCGGTCAGGGCCGGAGGCGACGAGATCCTCGTTTGGTTCAGAGGATTTAGCAGGGAAGAAATCCTGGACTTTTTCGGGCGGATGAACCACATGCTCTCAAACCTCTGCAGCGAGGATTTGGAGATCTCCGTGACCGCCGCGGCAATGGCACAGAGCAGCGGGACAGGCAGTTATTCGGATTACGCGGAGAAACTGCGTGCAGCGCTGGCCTACGGAAAGAGGCGCAGAAAATCACAGCTCACATTCTGCGAGGACGTGCCTGACTCAGAGTGCATCGAAAAGCGCGATTACAACGAAATTGCCAGCAACGGCAATGTGAGGGCGCTGAACATGGTGACCAGGGTTTTCAACCTTTTTGACAGAGGAGGCCGCGTTGGCCCGATTGTCTCGGTTCTGTTTGCAAAGATGGGAACGAATTACAATGCATCAGACATCCTGATGGCGGATATCCGATGGGATTTCAATGCATCCGGAGTGTACAGGCAGTGGCACAGGAATGAAGATGAAGTGGCGGACACGACGGTATGCCACTTTAAAAACCAGGATCTGGAACGCTGTTTAAAGCGTTTTGCATCAGGGTATGTGAGATTTTCCCAGAACGATCCGTTTACGGTGGAGGAGCGCCATATCCTGCATATTGCGGACGGTGCTTCCGGTGTTTGTATTCCGATGTATGACGGCGGTAAACTGATGGGAGCCATCAATTTTACGCGGAAAGCGGAACAGAGGCAGTGGAGCGACGGGGAATGCGCCGAACTTCAGGAGGTTGTAAAAATCATTGAGACGAATATCAACCGGGAGCGGTATGACCTGGCAAGCCGGGCTAAGAGCGATTTCCTTTCACGTATGTCCCACGAGATCAGGACCCCAATGAATGCCATTATCGGCATGACGGCCATAGCGATGGAGAAGGAAGAGAAGAAAGAGAAGATTGGAGACTGCCTCGTGAAAATCGACCAGTCATCACAGTACCTCTTAAGTCTGATTAACGATATTCTTGATATGTCCAAGATTGAGAGCGGCAAGATGAAGCTGGCCAGTGACAGCGGCAGCATCATAAAGCTGGCGGATGAGATAGGCGATTTGATGGAAAACCAGATGCTCCGTAAAGACATTACCTATATTCGGGACATACAGGTGGAACATCCATGGGTATATGCCGATTTGATGCGTCTGAAACAGGTGATAATCAACCTGCTCAGCAATGCGGTTAAATTCACGGGAGAGGGAGGCAGGATAAAATTCTCCGTCTATGAAAGGAAGATCGGCAGTATTCATCCGGAAGAAAATACCGAGGTGGAGATCTGTTTTGCTGTTGAAGATAACGGTATTGGAATCAGCCCTGAAAACAGGGAAAGAATTTTCAATGCGTTCGAACAGGCAGAGGATTATACGGCCGCGGTCTATGGAGGCACCGGGCTGGGACTTTCCATCAGCAGCAGTCTTGTCAGGATGATGGGCGGAGAGATTGAGCTGGAAAGCCGGGAAGGCCAGGGAAGCCGGTTCAGCTTCGTACTTCGGTTTAATGTTTCGGAGGAGCCGGAAGAGACGAGCCATACAGAGCCGGAAGAGGATGCCTGCGATTTTTCGGGCTGTCGGATTCTTCTGGTGGAAGATAACGAACTGAACACGGAGATTGCGAAAACACTTCTGGAGATGCATGGTTTTACGGTGGATACTGCTGCAGACGGCAGGGAAGGTGTGGAGAAATTCGCCAAATCCGCCGAAGGCGCTTACAGCCTGATTCTCATGGATATCAGAATGCCTGTCATGAATGGACTGGAAGCGACCAGGGAAATCCGCAGAATGAACCGTGCGGATGCCCTGAGCATTCCGATTATTGCGATGACGGCGAACGCGTTTGATGAAGATATGAGAAAGTCGATCAAGAGCGGTATGAACGGTCATCTGGCAAAGCCAGTGGATGTGAAGGAACTTCTCTCAACCATAAAAAATGTTTTAAAGTAAAATATTAAAAAGAAGACAGACCCGGAGGCAAAGAAAATCATACGCTGGCCGGGTCTCAAGCCGGAAATATAGAAATGGATAAAAATTGGGATTTTTTGCCCGGGAGGTGGCAGAAATACCTGCAAAGCTTGTAAAATAAGGCTTGTCGGGTGCTGTCGAAATACAGGTCTATAGGCAAAATAACTCAATAGTTAAAAAAATTAAAAAAATTTACAAAAAGTGGTTGCCATGATGGAAACTTTGTGGTATACTAGCTTTCGTTGGTGAGGAACACAAATCACCAAGCACCAGACGCGGGAGTGCTGGAATTGGCAGACAGGCAAGACTAAGGATCTTGTGGGTGTATGCTCGTGTGGGTTCAAGTCCCATCTCCCGCAGTTTGCAGAAGTGGCGGAATTGGCAGACGCGCACGGTTCAGGTCCGTGTGGTAGCAATACCGTGAGAGTTCAAGTCTCTTCTTCTGCACGAACAGGCTCAGACCTTTGGAAACAGAGGTTTGAGCTTTTTTTGTGCTATGGGAAAGTTCTTCGGACTCTCCCATAGAATAAAAATCTCTCCCTGCAGGATTGAACCTCAGCGGCCTCCCGGGCACTTACTTTCACGGTGTTTATTTCAAGGGATTAAGACAGAAGGAGTAAGTCCTCCGGGGCTGCCCGGAGCCATGAAGGTATAGAGGGAGGAGCAGAGACCCTTGAATTCGTTCCGGGCGTCCACCGGATTCCGTTTTCCAGGTGAATTTCCCATTCAAAGGGAAGAGCTGAAACGACCGGGTTCTTAACCGGAATGAGATTTGCTCCCGGCAGAGCGCTCAGGCCGTCCGCATCCTCCATGCTTAAAGGGACCAGAGAGTGGGGGCGTATGCCGACGGCTTTTGCCGTATCCGGGATATCCACAGCCGTTGTGAGGGAGAGATTCCAGTCTGCGGCCAGGAGGCTCCGCGTTCCAAGCTTCCGGATGGCCGATACATTCCTGCAGCCGGTCAGGAGAGCGGCCTGCCGGTTTCCCGGATTTCTGAAAATGTCCGCGGTGGGGCCGGAACACAGAATCTGTCCCTGTTCCATAACAATCAGGCTGTTACAGAGCTGGTAGACTTCATCCTTATCATGCGTCACAAGAATGGAAAGGCCGTGGTAATCCTCCAGCACATGGAGCAGCTCCAGGCGGAGCGTCTCCTTAAGACTGGTATCCATGGCGGAAAACGGCTCGTCCAGCAGCAGAAGTTCGGGAGAGCTTGCAAGGATCCGCGCCAGGGCGGCTCTTTGCTGCTGCCCGCCCGATAATTTGCCGGGATAATATTTTTCAAGTCCGGATAATTGGAAACGTTTAATGAAAGCGGCGATAGTGTTCCTGCGCGCCTTGTCCCTGCGGCTGATTCCCGCACCCACGTTTTCTTCCACGGTCATGTTGGGGAACAGGGCGTAACTCTGGAAGAGGTAGCCTGTTTTTCGTAGCTGGGGCCTCAAGCTGATTCGGTCCCGTGAGGAATAGAACGTTTTGTCATCCAGGCTGATTATTCCGCTGTCGGGCTCCACCAGGCCTGCTATGGATTTAAGTCCCATGCTTTTTCCGCAGCCAGACGGGCCGAGAATACCCAGACAGCCTTCGCTGTGTCTGAGCCTGAAATCCAGAGTGAAATCGTTTAGTTCTTTTTTTATATCGACGGTCAGCATCATGTACTCCTTATCATTTATTTTTCCACTTTGCGGTTCCGGTGCGGCTCATCAGGAGCAGGGCGGCGAATGCAAAGACCAGCAGGACTCCGGCATAGACAAAGGCAATGTCCATGCGTCCGGCCGCGGTTTCGGAATAAACGGCCAGCGGGAGAGTCCTTGTTTTTCCCGCAATATTACCCGCCAGCATTGCGGTAGCCCCGAATTCTCCGAGGCCTCTCGTGAATGCAAGCACACTGCCCGAGAGCAGGCCCGGTACGGAGTTCGGCAGCAGCACGCGGAAGAATACGGCCGCTTCACTCATTCCCAGCGTCCGGGCGGCATCTAAAAGCTGTGGATCCACCTGCTCAAAAGCTCCGCGTGCGGAGCGGTACATCAGCGGAAAGGAGACAAAGGCCGAGGCGATAACGGTGGAGATAAATGTAAATGCAATTTTCACACCGAATACATTGAGAAAAAAACGTCCCAACGGCCGGTTGACCCCAAACAGACAGAGCAGGAACAGTCCGGCCACCGTGGGGGGAAGAACCAGTGGGAGCGTCAGGATGCTGTCCAGGATTGCCTTCAGGCGTCGCCGTCTTACCTTCATAATCTTCCAGGCCAGTACGGTTCCTGCAGGAAAGACGATGAGCAGGGCATAGACCGCCGCCTTGAGCGAAATAAAAACAGGCGAAAGTTCCATTTTACCTCCCTGCGTCTTTATACTGCTCTGCCAATGGGGTGAAGCCATAGGAAGCGAATGCTTCACTTGCCTCACTGCTCTTTAAATATTCAAGGAAAAGGGCGGCTCCGTCAGGATCCTTTGTGCCGGAAAGTATGGCGGCCGGATACAGGACACGCTTAGCCAGACTTCCTTCGGGGGCGGGCGCTATCACCCTTACGCGGTCTGTTGCCGCCGCATCCGTGGCATATACGATACCGGCATCGGCGCTGCCTTCCGCAACCCAGTTTAAAACTTCCGTTACATTGGAGCCGAGGCTGAACCTGTCCTCAAGGGAATCCCAGAGGCCAAGCTGTGTCAGCGCCTCATGGGCATACTGTCCGGCGGGGACGCTGTCTGGATCGCCGATAGCAATCGTGGAGGCTTTTTCAACATCCGCAAAGGCCGTGTAATCCCCCTCGGAACCTTCAGGCACGATCAGAACAATCTGATTTTCCAGGAGCATGGTGACAGAATCCTTGTCTACGAGGCCTTCCTCATTTAAGGCGTCCATCTGCTTTGCGGCGGCGGACAGGAAGAGATCCGCGCCCAGCCCTTCCTCGATCTGTTTCTGGAGTTTCCCTGAGCTGTCATACGTTCCCGTCACAGTGCAGCCGGGGTTTGCTTTCACGAAACCGGGGATCAGGGCTTCTTCCATGACCGGTTTCATGCTGGCTGCCGCCGCAATAAAAATCTCGCCTGTTTTTTCGGCTTCCGTTTCCTTTTGCCCGAAACTGTCCTTCTGTCCGGAACTGCAGGCGGTCATGGCCAGCATGGACAGCAGAGCCATGGAGAGAACGATTTTGTTTATCTTGCGCATTCTGATGCACCTCCTCTTAATATATCGAGTCCGTGCGGGAGCTCTTCGATGATAAAACCAATGCTTTCACGGACTGCTTTCGGGCTGCCGGGCAGATTGACGATCAGGGTTTTTCCCCTGATTACGGATACGCCCCGGCTTAACATGGCCCTTTTTGTCACCTGCATGGACAGATTGCGGATAGCTTCTGCAATGCCGGGGGCATTCCGCTCCGCCACGGCCATTGTGGCCTCCGGCGTGGTGTCGCGTGGTGAGAACCCGGTGCCTCCCAGTGTCAGGATGAGACTCACCTGGCGGCTGTCGCTCAGGCGTTTTAAATGTGTTTTCAGTTCTTCCGGTTCATCGGGGATCAGGATAGATTCTACGAGCCGATATCCGGCATCCGCAAGAAGTCCTGCCGCTGCCGGTCCGCTTTCATCGACGCGTTCTCCTCTGGAGCCCTTATCGCTTAAGGTGATGACGGCGGCCGTGAACGGCCGCTTCGGATCCGGCGGGCAGGAGACAATCTCATCTCCCGGATAGAGACGGCCGCCTTTCAGAACTCTGGCGAATACGCCCCTTTTCGGCATGATACATTCCCCGACCCTGTGGTAAATAGTGCAGTGATGGTGGCATTCCTTGCCGAGCTGAGTGATTTCCAGGACCGCGTCTCCCGCCGTCAGGGTCGTTCCTACCGCGAAACAGGAAAAATCCAGGCCCTCCACGAGGAGATTCTCGCCAAAATCGCCGTCCGATACGCCGCCTCCTTTTTCGTTGAATTCACGGACGCGTTCCGCGCTTAAAAGGCTAACCTGGCGGTGCCAGGAGCCGGCGTGGGCATCGCCGGAAATTCCGTAATCCCTGACGAGATCGCAGTAAGGGACGGGATGTTTTTCGGTCCCCTTCTTTTCACTGATGCAGATTGCTTTTATGTTTCCCATGGTCAGCCTCCTATTTTTGACATGTTGTCCCGCTCGGCATAGCGGTGATTTTCACCGAAATGATGACAGGACGGTTTTTCCGCGACAGCGGTAAGCAGGGCCTGACGGAGAGCGTTTTCGCTCCCTGCTGCCCCGAAAAGCGGTTTGATGCAGATGGTGCCCTCATAGCCGAGACAGCTTTTAAGAATGCCTCTTGCCGTCAGCCGTATCCGGTTGCACTGTCCGCAGAAATTGCCGTGTACGGCGTTTATAAAGCCAATACAGCCGGAAAAACCGGGGATGGCGTAATAGACGGCAGGGCCGAACCCGCGGGCCGTATTAAGGCGCTCTATGCCGGGATACCGCGAGGAGAGCAGGGATAAGAGTTTCCTGTGATCCAGGGCGGGAGGCGAAGAATTGCCAAGGGGCATAGCCTCTATAAAACGGACATCCACCGGAAGGCTGCGGGGAAATTCGGCCAGCTCCAGATAGTCCGTGACGGGAATGCGTCCATCCATAAGCACGGAATTAATCTTGACCGGTATACCGTATGAAACGGTTTCACGGATTGCGTCAAGGAGTACAGGCAGCAGCGGAGCGCCGGTGAGGGCGGCATAATGCTCTTCGTTCAGCGTATCCATACTGATATTGATTCCGTCAATCCCGGCCTCTTTCAGTCCGGCCAGACAGCGGTTTAAAAGGGTGCCGTTGGTAGTCATTGTAACGCTTTCAATTCCGGGCAGCGCCTTTAAATCCTTTATGAGGCTTAAGCAGCCGTCCCTAAGAAGCGGTTCCCCTCCGGTGATCCTCAGATGGCGTATCCCGAGCAGGGCGGCCTCCCGGCAGAAAGTGAGGATTTCTTCTGTTGTTAACAGCTCTTTCTCATCCAGAAACGGAGCATTGCCGGGTCTGCAGTAAGCACAGTTTAAATTGCAGCGGTCCGTGATGGAGACGCGCAGATAATCGATGATTCTACCGTAAGGGTCTTTCAAACACACCGCTTTTTCCTCCTGATTTGTGGAGAAGGCAGATTTCTCCGATTGTCATGGTCTTGTCGACTGCTTTGCACATATCATAGACGGTGAGGAGCGCAACCGACACGCCGGTCAGCGCCTCCATCTCCACACCCGTCTTTCCGGCGGTACGGACCGTGCACACTGCCCCGACCTCACACGCAGCCTCGTTTAAAGAAAATGAAATTTCCGCGTGGGTCAGATTTAAAAGATGGCAGAGCGGTATCAGCTTAGAGGTCTGTTTGAGGGCCATGATGCCCGCAATCCTTGCGACGCCCAATACATCGCCCTTTTTCATCCGTCCCGCCTTTAAAAGTTCAAAGCATTCCCGGCTCATGGAGATTTTGCCTGCAGCGGAGGCTTCACGGTCCGTTACGGCCTTTTCCCCCACATCCACCATTACGGCATTGCCGTTTTCGTCAAAATGAGTAAATTCCATTGTTACACCCCCTTGCCGAAGCCGCAGTTCGGAAATGTACAGACAGGGCAGGAGAGGCACAGGCCGCCTTCCCCGAGGGCATCAAGTTCTTCCCTGGAAACGGGATCCTCCGCTATCAGGCGCGGGAGCACGAGATCAAAGATGGTCCGCCTGGCATACATGACGCAGCCCGGAAGTCCAACGATGGGAATGGAGCGGCCGTTCTTCTCATAGTAGGCCAGTAAGAACATGGCGCCCGGAAGCACCGGAGCGCCGTATGAGACAATGCGGGCTCCCGTATTTTTGATAGCCAGGGGCGTCATATCATCGGGATCCACACTCATTCCTCCAGTGCAGCAGACAAGATCGGCCCCCTCGCCGATCAGAGTGAGGATTGCTTCCGTAATCTGGTCGGGTTCATCTGGCAGCGTGATGTGTGAAACGATTTCGGCGTCAAACTCACGGAGCTTTTCTTCGATGACCGGAGAAAAAGTATCTTTGATCCTGCCGCGGTAAACTTCATTTCCTGTGGTGATAAGCCCGGCTTTTTTCAGGGTAAAGGGAAGAATGGAGAAGAGGGGTTCATTTCCGGCCGCTTCTTTTGCCTTCTCCATGATTTCTTTTTCAATGACAAGGGGGATAATTCTGGTTCCCAGCAGCTTATCGCCCGCCCTTACTACCGTGTCTCCGTGGCGGCAGGCAATCATCATCTGACCCAGCGAATTGACGGCTCTCAGTTTGTCCCTGCGGATTTTAAAAAGTCCGTCGGCTGCTGCGGCCAGCTCGATTTTTCCCTCCTTGACGGCGGAACGCTCCATTCCGTCATTCATGCAGATGCTGCAGAGGAGCTCCGCCGCCTCATTTTCATGCAGCATGTGTTCGTCTTTTTCCCATATGTAGAGGTGTTCTTTTCCCACACTTAAGAGCACGGGAATATCTTCCTCCGTCACAATATGCCCCTTACGGAACACGGCATCCTTTGTGACGCCTTTGATAATCTGGGTGATGTCGTGGCAGAGCACACAGCCGGCGGCATCCTCGGTTTTTATTAATTTCATTGGTTTCCCTCCTTTTTTACGGCGCTTTCAACGCTCCTTAGGCTCCGTACCTGAATGAGTTCGGCGGCAATGCTCACCGCTATCTCGGCCGGGGTATCAGCTCCGATATCAAGCCCGATTGGGGCATGGACGAAATCCAGTTCCTCCCGGCTAAATCCCGCTTTTAAGAGCGCTTCGGTCAGATAGGCTTTTTTCTTTCTGCTGCCCATGACTCCGATGTAGGCGGCGGGAGATTTCATAGCAAAGGCCTGTGCCTGGAGATCGAATACATGGCCCCTTGTCATAATGACAAAATAATTTTCCGCGGCGGGAAAGAGGCAGCCCTCCAATTTGTCAAATGAGACAACTGCTGTGCCAAAGGCATCGGGAAAATCCTCCTGTTTTAAGTATTCCTCCCGGTCGTCGTATACGGCGCAGGAGAAGCCTGATTTAGAGAGTAGCGGCACCAGTTCCCGGGCCACATGTCCCCCGCCGAATAGATGCACCAGGCTGTCTGCCGAGATTAGTTCCAGATAAAATTCCTGTTCCCCGCACGTAATAATGCCGGGCTGCTTTAGTCTGCAGCGCTCCGCGACAGCGGCAGCCAGTTCAGAAGGCGGAACGGCAGACGGTTCAGAAGGCGGAACGGCCGCCAACTCAGAGAATGAACCGGCAGCCGGCTCAGTGGATAACTCACCGGGCACAGAAGACGAGGGGGTGTAGATCCACATGTTTTCCCCACCGGTGTTTTCCTCCCCGGATGAAGGAGGAAGCTCCAGTATGAGCCACAGAGAACCGGGAGTCTTAAAGAGAGTGAGGGCGGAGCGGCAGAGAGACTTTATATCCTCCCGCCCGGCGCTTATATAATGGAACGCCGTTTTTACGCTTCCTCCGCAGATCATCCCAACCGGGGAGGCCTGGCTGGACAGATCGTACTGCCTTCTGGCTGAGGATTTTGTTAAGAGAAGTCTTCCGGCTTCCTGTTCTGCCTCGTATTCAATGGGACCGCCTCCGACCGTCCCGCAGATACGGCCTTTTTCGCCGGTGAGCATTCTGGCTCCGGCTCCTCTGGGGGCCGAACCCAGGCTTTCTATAACGGTTACGGACATCACATCATGTCCGTTTTCCAGCTCCCGAAGGAGGGAAGAGAGATAGAGTGTTGTTTCATTCATTGTCAGTCCTCCTTTGAATTGAAAAACCGGCCGAAGCACTCTTTGGCCAGTGAGATAACTTCTGCTTCGTAGGCGGTAAATTGCTCGAGAAATTCCTTTCCTTCCGCCGTCAGTGTGGTGGCTCCGCCGTCGCTGCCGCCCGGCCTGCGGTTGATGGCCGTAATGCCGGCCTGAAGCTCCAGTTCGTTTAAAATATCCCAGCCCTTGCTGTAGGAGAGGCCCATCAGGGCGCAGGCCTTTTTGACGGAGCCGGTCTGAGCGATCAGGCGCAGAAGCATGGCGCTGGTCCTGTCGAAAAACGGGGATTCACGTTCCAGGGAAACACTCACCAGGGGAAGAAACGGCTGTCTCCTGTGGCGTTCCAGGAGTTCATCGAAATCTCCGGAAAGCTCCGCGTCATAGAGGACTCCCTCATCAGGGACATGGACAAGGGTCCGGGGAAAACCGGAACGCCTGAGGGCCTCGCGCAGTCCCCCGTCTTCTTCGTAGCGGCTCAGAAACGGCTGGATTTTTGTACCGAGATACAGGGGATGACCGCTTTTTCCGTCTGCCTGCGGGACGGCGAAATCGGCTCCGCTGTTAAGCAGGTGAAGCACGGTCGACATGGTAAAAAGCGGGATGTCGGCCGGTGTGAACAGAACGGGTCCGGGGGTGGGGGAGAGATAGGAAAGCCCCATCCGCACGGAGGCCATCATATCGGAATTCTCCCAGTCGTCATTCCTGAGGCAGATGACGCCGCTGCGCGCCAGATGACGCTCCAGTTCCTTTGCGTGATAGCCGGTAATGACGATAATTTCGGCAGCTCCCGCCTGGCGGAAGGTATGGATGATTCTTCGTATGACGGACAGGGAGCCCAGCGGATCGGACACCTGGAATCCGTCTTTGCGCCGCGGTTTTCCTGCCGCGGCTATCAGTGCGTAAAAGGAGGGGCAGCTCATGAATCCACCTCCCCGAAAAGTTTCCGGATCTTACGGTAATCATCCATTGTATCGGCATCCGTGAGGATTCCGGCATCATCAACAGGGAGATGGAAAACCTCCCCGGAAAATGGCTTAAGCGCGCCGCGCAGCCCGTCCGTGCCGTCGTGTGACAGGAGGGCGGGGAGGAGCGTTTTGGAGATACAGACCGGATGGCCTTTCCGCCCCTCGCAGACAGGGATAATGACACCGGCCTCCTGGCCGGCCATCAGGGAGATTGTTTCGGGGGAAATAAGCGGCATATCAGCCGGACAGAGAAAAATTTTATCGGGAAGCGCAGGATTTGCGGCCATCAGGGAGCGGAGTCCCAGGCTCAGGGAGTCGAACATGTGCGATGTTTCATAGTTTTTGTTATGTACCAGACGGACGGGAAGATCCTTCAGATGTTCCGCCAGGTCTTCGGCCATAAAACCGGTTACTACCGTGACAGGGAGAGAGCCTGCTCTGATAAAGGCCCGGATCAGCCTGCGTGAAATGCTGTCGTTCCCCAGCGGGAGCGTGGGTTTAAAAGCGCCCATGCGTGAGGATAAACCGGCCGCCGCAATGACGGCGGTAAATGTCGTAGATGGATTCATGAGTTGCCTCTTTCTCACTCTCAGTGATTCAGTGAAATTTTTCATGTAGCGATTTTCCGGATATTATCTGCTTTTGCTGTCCACCGTTTCATTTTGTGGAGGATTTGTCTGCCGGAATTGAATCGAGTATATCACCTTTTGTTACAAATTATCAATATCCGAATGAAAAACTGTGGAATATGACAATGAGAGTTAAGATAATGGATAAAAATGAACAAAAAAATATACAAAATAGACAAAAACAAGGAGAAAATACTTACGAGTTGTTTCTGAAAACAACTACAAGACAAATCCTGGGGAAATAAAAAAGGCTGTAATTACGTTCCTGATTTGGCAATCGGAACCGTTAAAACGGGAGATATTTTGTAAGCGAATCACGTTTTTTTCCGTTTTTTATAAAGCCGTTTTTGATTTTCAACGTTTTTTCAACGCTGCTTTGCTATACTGAATTCAACGATAAGAAAAAAGACCGGATTCCCGAGCGGACCGGTAATTGAGGTGGCATATGAATTTAGTTTGTACAATCAATGGCGAGAAGGTAGAGAAAGAGGTGGACCCCTGCAGGAGGCTTCTGGATTTTCTGCGGGATGACTGCGGACTTAAGGGAGTAAAGGAAGGATGCGGGGAAGGAGAATGCGGAGCCTGTACCGTGCTTCTGGACGGAAAAGCCGTGACGAGCTGTACCGTTTTTACAGGCCAGGTAATGGGAAAAGAGATTGTGACCATTGAGGGGCTGGAGAAGGACGGGGAGCTGGATATCCTCCAGAAAGCCTTTATTGAGAACGGGGCTATCCAGTGCGGGTTCTGCACTCCCGGCATGATACTCTCATGCAAAGCTCTGATGATGGAATACCCGAACCCGACGGATGAACAGATTAAAAGAGCGATTGAAGGCAACCTCTGCAGGTGCACGGGGTACGAAAAAATAAAGGCGGCGGTCAGGGCGGCCGCAGAGGAGGGATTAAATTGAGTTTTCTAATGCCGGAAACGAGAGAGGAGCTGGTGGCGGCCCTCAAAGAGAAAAACGGAGCCTGGCTGTGTGCGGGCGGAACGGATTTGATGATCAGGCTGCGTGAAAAGAAGCAGTTCCATTATTCCCTCATTGATTTGACCCATATGGAGGAGATGGCCGCGATAGAAGAGACGGATGACGCGGTAATCATCGGCGCCGCCGTAACCATGGATGAACTGGAACGGAGCGAAGCAGTAAGACGGTATCTACCGGCCCTTGCCAAAGCGGCCTCCATGGTTGGTTCCACCCAGATAAGGAACAGGGCGACGATAGGAGGAAACGTAGCCAATGCCTCACAGAGCTCCGACCTGACTCCTGTGGTCCTGGCTTACGAGTCCAGGGCGCAGATATGCAACGGCACGGGCGAAGTGAGATCATGTGCCGTAGATGAGTTTGTAAAGGGACTTGGGAAAACGGCCCTCGGGGAGACGGATGTCATTTTAAGCTTTGAATTTAAAAAGTCGGATGCCGTTTCGGGATTTGCGAAAGTGGGTTCCAGAAAAGCGGTGGCTATCTCCAAGGTGAATGTCTGCATCAGGACCGATGTGGAAAACGGAATTATGAGAAACGTCTCCGTACTTTTAGGGGCGGTAGGACCGAAGGCAAGGCGTTCCCCGTTTGTCGAAAAGGTTCTGGAGGGAATGGAGCTTAAACAGATTGACGGAGATCTCCTGAAAGAAGCCGTCTATGCCCAGATAGAGGAAAATATTCCGGACAGAAGTTCAAAACATTACAAGAAACCGGCATCCCTTGGAATTATCTGTGACGCGCTTAAAGATATAAGGGAGCAGGAAAAATTGAGAGAAGAACTAAGAAGAAAATCAAGAGAAATGAAACCGGAAGGGGGAATACCCAGGTGAGTGAACTTACATATGTGGGAAAACGGTATGTGCGGGAGGACGCCTACGACAAGGCGCGGGGAAAGAGCACATACACGTGTGACCGGGAACTAAAAGATATGCTTTATGCAAAACTGGTTCTCAGCGAAAAAGCCTGCGCTTCGGTGAAGATAGAGAAGACAAAAGCGCTTTCAGTACCGGGAATCAAGGCCGTATACACATTTGAGGATGTTCCGGAGAAAACCTATAATCCCCACAACTGGTCGGCCTGTATCGATTCACCGGAAGATCAGTATATCCTGAGCGATAAGGCACGTTTTGTGGGAGATCATCTCGCCCTTGTCGTGGGAGAGACAAAAGAGGCCGCGGAAGAGGCGGCAGGCCTTGTGGAAATTACATACGGGGAGGAAGAACCCGTGATTGGCCTGGCCGCCGCCAGGAAATCGGAGGTGCCCCCTGCATTTGAAAAAAAGGTATCTTTCGGAGACTACGAGGCGGTGAAGACGGAGGCGGAGGTTGTGGTAGCCACTTCGGGCAGCACCCAGAAGATTCACCACGGGGCGCTGGAAGCTCATATCGCCCTGGCGGATATCGATGAGAACGGCAATCTGGTTCTCTGGACACCCTGCCAGACCGTTTACCAGGTCCGCTTCCATGTCAGCAGCCTTCTGGGCCTTCCGTACACGAAAGTCCGCGTCATCAAGGCGACGATGGGCGGTTCGTTCGGCGGAAAAGGCCAGACCGTTGTGGAACCGGCCTGCGCGTTTGCCTGCTATACGCTGAAACGTCCGGTGATGCTTTACATGGACCGCGCGGAGTCCGTAATCGGGACCAGAAGCAGGAATGCCTGTGAAATGCAGGTGGAGACGGCGCTTACGAAGGATGGACGGATTCTGGGGCGCAGGATTGAAGCCGATATGGACGGAGGAGCTTATTACACAAATGCCTCGGCCGTAGCGATGGCCCTGGCTAAAAAGCTGTTCCGCATGTACCGGATGGAGGCCCAGGACTGCCATGTCAGGACGTATTTTACCAATACGATACCGGGCGGCGCCTGCCGCGGATACGGTTCGCCCCAGGCTCATGCAATCACTGAAATTAATCTGGATCAGGCGGCGGCAAAGCTTGGAATCGACCCCTGTGAGCTCCGTTTAAAGAACGTGGCGCAGCCGATGGATCCGGATCCGACGGGAGGCACAAACCTTGGCAACACCAGGATTGAGGATTGTATCCGCACGGGGATGGAGGCATTTAACTGGAAGGAGAGACGGGAACACGTCAGGGAAAAGAATACTTCCCGCTATGCATGGGGCGTCGGAATGGCCTGTGCGGCCCACGGAAACGGCTACAAGGGGGCTTATCCCGAGTTTACCAATGTGCACATGATGATGCATCCGGACGGTTCGGTGGAGGTCAGGGTGGGAATCCATGACCAGGGCTGCGGAACGGTGCTGACCATGCAGCAGATAGCCGCCGAGGCGCTTCACATGGATGTATACCGGATTAAAGTATATGAGGCCGATACTTACATTACCCCGTACGACGCCGCCGGAACCCAGGCCAGCCGTGTCACCTACGTATGCGGCAGGGCGGTGCAGAAGACGGGAGAGGCCCTGTTTGAGAAGCTGATTAAGGCAGCCTGCGTCCTCTACGGATGGGAAAAGGATGAGATAAAGGCGGAGGACGGGAAGCTCTTCTGCCGGGAAGAGTCGAAAGCCTACAGTGAGGTGGCGAAAGAGTATGAGAAAGCATGTTCACGCTATCTGAGGGCGGAGCTGGAATATGAGCCGCCGTCCAACCCCGGTTCCTACAGCTGCGCATTTGCGGAGGTGAAGGTAGATAAGTATACGGGTCTTGTGGAAGTGACGGACCTGCTGGCCGTACACGATGTGGGCCAGTGCATGAACCGGACGCTGGCCGAAGGCCAGGTGGAAGGAGGCGCACAGATGAGCTTGGGAATGGCCCTGTGCGAGGAGATGGTATATGACAAAAAAGGCGGAATCAAAACCCGCAATTTTTCAAAATACCATATGATCAACGCTCCCGATATGCCTCCCGTCAGAACCCTCTTTATCGAAGACGGGGAACCGGACGGCCCGTACGGAGGAAAGAGCCTTGGAGAACTGGCGGCAGTAGCGCCTGGGCCGGCTGCAATCAATGCGATCAATTTTGCAGTGGGAGGGAATTTTGCCGACTATCCGGCCACACCGGAGAAAATCATAGCATTTTTGGAGAAAGAGAGGAACAGGTAGATGGAAATGGGGAGGATACGCCTGACGGGGGAAACGCTGAACCTTAAGGAACTGGAACAGATTGCCGTTCACAGAGCGTCCGTGGAGATAGGGGAAGAATCATGGTCACGCGTGCGCATGGCAAGAGAACTGATATTTACCCTTGATAAAAGGGGAGTGGCAGTCTACGGCCTCAACAGGGGAGTGGGCTGGAATAAAGACAAGAAGGTATTTTCCCAGTTTTACGACCGCTATAACAGGAATCTTTTAAGAAGCCACATGATAGGGGTGGATCCGGAATGCACCGAGGAGGAGGTCCGCGCAATGCTGGCTGTCCGCCTGAATGGTTTCCTGTGCGGACACACCGGCGTATCGGCTGAGATTGTGGAGTATTATCTGGAATTTTTAAACCGCGGCATCCATCCGGTTGTGAAAAAACGCGGCTCGGTGGGTGAGGCGGATATCGGCACACTGTCGGGTATCGGGCTTGTTATCATCGGGGAGGGCGAGGCCTGGTACCGCGGTGAGCGCATGACCGGAGACAAGGCTCTTGCGGCCGCAGGGCTTGAACCGCTTCTCTTGGGACCGAAAGACGGGCTCGGCGTCGTATCGTCCAATGCGCAGGGGGCAGCCTTCGCTTCCCTGGGGTTAATCGAGGCCAGACAGTTTATCGAACGGTACAGAAGGGTATTCTGCCTGGCGCTCGAGGGACTGAACGGCGTGCTGGATCCGATGGATCCGTCTGTGAACCGGGAACGCAGATTTGGTGGTCAGATTGAATCTGCAAAGAGCTGCCTCGAAATTTTAAAGGGAAGTTATCTCTTTGATCCGTCTGAGGACAGGGCGCTGCAGGATCCGTTAAGTTTCAGGGGCCAGAGTGCGGTGACGGGAGCGGTAATGGACGCCCTCACTTATGCGGAGGAGCAGCTTGAAACGGAGCTAAACTCCACGGACGACAATCCCTGCCTGCTCCCGGAGGAAGACAGGATGTGCGGCAGTTCCAACTTCGAACCGCTGTCCTGGGTGCTGGCGGTTGAGATGGTTTCCACAGGACTGGCGCATATGTCGAAGATGATCTGCCAGCAGCTCCTTCGGATCGGGGATCCGGGATTTACAAAACTGAACCGTTTCCTGACGCCGGAGGAGGGGGCCGTCATTGCATACGGCACGATTCAGAAGACGTTTTCCTGCCTCGATGCGGAGAACCGTATGTATGCCAACCCATGTTCCCTGGATTTTCTGAGCATGGCCGGACATATTGAGGATCTGGCGACCAATGCCACGATGGCGTCCTGCAATATGAGAAAGATTATCGACAATCTCTATTATATCGCCGCCATTGAACTGATGCATGCGGCGCAGGCGGTGGATTTGAGAAAACCGCCGTCCCTCGGGGAGGAGACAAGGAAACTGTTCGAGGCCTACCGCAAAGTGGTTCCGTTTCTTTGCGAAGACAGGAATCTGTCCTGTGATATTGAAAAGACGTATGAATTCTTAAAGGAATACAATGTTACTATTCACAGCCATGCAAAAACTGAAGTTCTGTGAACAGCGATGCATCTAAATAAATTTAGGAGGTAGTTAGAGTGAGTGGAGAGGGTAAGAAAAAGGATGATGTAAGATGGGGTGTGTTTTTACCGGCGTTTTTGATCATCGGCGGAGGCGCGCTTCTGGGTATTTTGAGAAATGACTGGCTTACCAAAATGTGTTCGGCAATCTTTGGATGGTCGTTAAAATCGTTTGGCTGGCTGTATCAGTTGGTTGCCATATTCTGTCTGGTGGTTGTAATTATCCTCACATTTTCCAAGATTGGAAATGTCAGGTTCGGAGGAAAAAATGCGAGGTCAAAGCATTCCTTCGGTTCATGGTTTGCCATGACGCTGACCGGCGGAATCGCCGTGGGCTGCATTGTTTACGGTGCAAACGAAGTTATGATTTATTACGGAAGTATCTACGGGGAACTGGCTGGGACCGGAATTACCCCTCTGACACAGGAAGCGGCTTACTTTGGTATGGGAAGGGTATTCTATAACTGGACTTTTATCCCATATGCCATGTATTCTATCGTAGGCTGCGCGATGGCGTATATCTATTTTAACAGAAAAGAAGAACTTTCGGTTGCAGCGTCCCTGACGCCTCTGTTCGGCCAGAAAATCAAATTCGGCTTCTGGCGCAACGTAATCGACGTGGTATCGATTGTAGCCCTGGCGCTGGGACTTTCCAGCAACCTCGGCATGGGTCTTGCCCTGATTGGTTCCGGACTGGAAGCGGCTTATGGAATCGCCCAGGGACCGATTGTGTGGATTACCCTGTTTATCATCATCACGGCCACCTTTACTATTGCCTCCGTAGCAGGACTGGATAAGGGAATCAAATGGCTGGCCAACGGCACGACGAAAATTTTCTACGGGCTTTTATTCTTCCTGATTATAGCAGGACCGACCGTTTACATATGCAATATGCTGAATGTGGGCCTGGCAAGCTGGGGAGAACACTTCTTACGCTGGGGATTCGACCCGTATGTCATTGACGGCGAGGCGCTCGTTACATGGTGGACCATGTTTGACTGGGCATGCTGGATTGCATACGCGCCTTTGATGGCGATATTTTTTGCCATGATTTCCTACGGAAGAACCATCCGGCAGTTCATGATTGTAAACTGGATCTTACCATCCTCTTTCGGCCTTGTATGGTTCTCTGTATGGAGCGGCACGGCCCTCAACTGGCAGCAGATTGGAAAGGCGGATTTGATTGGGGCAATCCAGAACGGCATTGCGGTATCGGGACTCTGGGAACTGCTAAAAAAGATGCCGCTCAGCGTCATTATCATTCCATTAGTCATGATAACCATGATCGCCGCATTCTCAACCACGGCGGACACAATGTCCACGACCATTGCCCAGGTATGTACAAAGGGATCCAGCTACGACAAGGAACCTGCAAACTGGCAGAAAGTGCTCTGGGGCGTATCCATCGGCATTATCTCCGTCGTCATGGTAATCTTCGGCGGCGGACAGCAGGGCGTTGAAGGCGTGAAATACCTGTCGGGCGTCGGAGGATTCTGTGTACTGCCGGTATTTATCCTGCAGCTGGCGGCAACATTCAAGGTATTCTTTATTGACAAAATTATAGAAGAAGTAGATGACGATGAGGCGGCGCTGCCGGAAACAGAGCCGGCGGCCGGGCTGACGGAGGCCCGGGCTAACGCATAGGAGGAGAAAAATGAGAAAAGAACCCGAAAGACTGGAGATTGACATTGTAAAAATATTTCTGACACCGCCTAAAACCATGCGGGAGAAGATAACGCTGTTTGTGATGATGGTGGTCGTTTTCATCATGTTTTTCGGGCCGGTCATGTTTACCGAGATATCACCGCTTAAGGGAGCGCTTCTTTCGGCCCTCCCCGCATTCACGGTGTCATGGGGCTGGCTGGTGCTGCTTCGCAGCCTTTTCAGGAAAAAAGAATATTCAAAGAACTGACATACTATATGAATTTTCATTGCCGTCCGCAGCACCGCCGCTATTTGCGGAGCTGCGGACGGTAACGCTGTCACGGTTACTGTGCACTCTGTGTCCGGTAAGCTATAACTCTTTTATCTCATAAGCGCCCGGAATATTTGCCAGGGCGGCAAGCGCTTCATTTTTATATTCATCGGGCGTCAGCGCTAATATAGAAGGAAACTCTTCCGGCCAGCGCAGAAGCAGCTCACGTGAGGCGATAGCGAAAAGGCCGAGTGAGTTCGGGGAATTTAAGAGACGGGCGCTCTCACCGGCCTCCTTTATCAGCTCCCCTGCTGAGGTAAAGTTCCCTTTTTCCGCCTCCAGGATGCTCACGTATCCCTTAGTAATGGAGCGCCCAATCAACGCTGCGGATTCATTGAAGAGCCTGTTGGAGCGGTAAAAGGCATCGGCGCTTTCTTCCCTGTTTCTAAGAGCCAGATGGGCGCGGCCGAGATTCGAATAGAAAACCGCATTTCCCGTTGTGCGGGCCGATTCGCAGGTGGCAATTGCTTTCTGATAGAACTGGACGGCTCTTGCAAACTGCATCTGCTTGCGGTAGGTCTCCCCCATGTAATTGTAACATCCGGCAATATTCAGGGTATAGACGCGCGATTTCAGCGGATATTTTGCAAAAATCCTCAGAGCCCGCTTTAAGTAGCGCAGACTGGCGGCGTAATTCCCTTCCATGGCCTTAAACAGGCCGTAGAGGCGGCAGTCGATGGCATAGTCCTCCTCATATCCGCCCTCCGCCCCGAGTCTTAGACACTCCGAGAGAGAACGTTCCAGATCTCCCGTGCTCCAGATGTTGAGCCGGTAAAAATTGACAAGACGCAGGCAGCGTATCCGCATAAGCGGATCATTGTCGGTCTGGCTGTTAATCATCAGCGCTTTTTTCTGGCTTGCGAGGCCTTCCCTGTATTCGCCCTGGGCAATGCAGTACTGTGCTTTTGTCCGCAGCAAAAGGGCGTACAGCCGGGAAAACGGAATGGAAGAAGCTTCATTTTCCGTCAGCGAGAGCAGGCGGTCCTCCAGGATATTGCAGTATCCGGTGAAGGAAGGGATACTGCCGTTTAGCCGGCTTTGGGGAGTATACTGCATTGGATAAAGCTCATAGTTTTTGGAGGCATACTCTTCCAGGGCCAGAATGCGGCATTTCAGTTCCATGGCCTGGTTGCCGGCATGGCAGTAGTGGTAAATCAGGCATTCGTAATCGGTTTTGCCGGACACCTCCAGGTGTTTCAGATGCTCGGCCAGTATCTTGTGGAAATAGCAGCGCCTGGAAAGCGACATGCTTTCATAGATTCTTCTCCGTATACTGTTGTTGCGGAAAAGAAAATAGGGATTTTGCTGTTCCGATCTTTCTTCGATTATTTCAAGGCTCTTCAGGTGCTCTAATGCATCCAGGATATCAAGAGGCTCTTCTCTCAGGAGATCTTCGAAAAGCTCCAGATTTGCCCTGGACTGACAGGCGGAGAGGAGCTCCAGGACGGCCTCCTCCGCGGAAGTCAGGTTTTTAAGTCTGTCTAAGAGCGGCACACGGCCCCGGAAAATGGTTTCCTCCCGTCCGGCTTTCCCGAATACGGAGGCCGTAGGGGGATTCACTTCCAGATGCAGCAGGACATTTTCTGCACAGAGCGGCAGCAGGATATGTTCCAGACTGCCGACGGGAGGCAGTGAAGTGGCAAGAAACAGGATATTCGGGTTCCGGCTGCGGATCAGCAGGGAGATAAAATCCAGGCTGGCCGTATCCATAAAATGGATGTTGTCGAAAAAAAGGACCAGAGGAATCTGTTCCCCGATACTGAAGAATAACTTAAACAGCAGGCTGTAGGCGGCCGTGTCGATTGTGCCCGACAGTGGAAAGAGCCGGGAAGCAGCCTCAAGATAGCCCGAATCCACCTTCAGATGATAAGGCGTAATCAGAGGCTGAAGCTGCAGGATCATCGTGCTGACGGGTTTTAACAGTACGTCCTTTTCCGTTTCCAGGCAGGGAGCCTGAAGAACCAGGAAGGAGCGCTCCGAGAGGGCGCGGGTACAGTATTCCGCCAGACAGGTTTTACCGCTCCCATCCTCGCCGGTCAGCAGGATGGAGGTGGATTTGCCTCCGATGAAGTTGCGGAAAGCTTCGGAGAGAAAGCGGAGTTCAGACTCGCGTCCGGGCAGTTCCTCGTCCGTACGCTCCATCAGTGGACGTTCTTCTTGAAGGGCATCCAGCAAACGGCTGTGTAATTCTTTTAATTCTCTTCCCGGGGAGGCGGAGAGCTCCCTCTCAAAAAGCAGGGCCAGCCGGTTGTAGAGCTTGATTCCTTTTGAATAGAAACCGCAGCTTAAATAGCGTTCGATCATAAGGCGGTAGAGATTCTCATCCAGAGGCTCCTGTTCTATATACAGGCCAAACAGTGTTTCCGCCCCCTCCACATCGGAAGGAGGGAGGAGAGCCAGACGGCGCTTTAAGAGTTCCAGATAAGTATGGAGGGCGAACTGCCGCTTCGCAAGCATCCATTCCTCAAAGGCGGGAGAGCCTTTGATATAAAAGCTTGTCAAGAACTCGCCTTTGTAGGCGTCCGGGCATTCTTCTTTGACCAGACGGTCATAATCGACGGAAACAGTAAGCTCCGGATTTAAAACCAGCTCCTGACGGCCGCAGGGGAGGATACATTCTTCACCGATGGCCTTTTTAACCGTGTAGATGGCGTGGCGCAGGTTTTTCCTGGCTACCGCCTCATCGCAGTTGTCCCACAGAAGGGAGGCGGCCTGTTCCCTGGTGGATTTCTTTTCGACAGCGAGATAATACAGAAGAGCCTCGGCCTTCTGATAAGGAAGCTGGCAGGGAGAGGAACCGATTATGATTTTCGGGGATTGCAGAAGAAAGAGTTCAATGGAAGCCAATAGAAGTTCTCCTTTGTATGTTTGTTTGTAACTGTCCGGAGGATAGTGTTCCGCGAGGAATGCTTTCGAGCGCTTTCGCATGAAAATTCCGTATTTTGCCGGGGTGAAACGGCAGGTTGGGCCGTTCCTGCGCATAGCAGCGCGGTAACGATGAAGGCGCTGAACAGTTGTGGTTTTCTTTCAATTTTATAACACCATGGGGAGAAAAGCAAGAATCATAGTTGTAGTGAACAGAGAATGAATAGTAATGGCGTGAAACGGTGCTTTTTGCCGATTCTGCGTGTAATAACAACAAAAATAATCAGTAGAGGTTACGGCTGCGGAGTAAGCAGTAACCGGAGGAGAAATGACATGTACCAGATTTTAAAAGCGGAAAAGCTGGCTGATAAAATTTATCTGATGGTCGTGGAAGCCCCCAGGATCGCACGTTCCTGCGAACCGGGTGAGTTTGTGATTGTCAAGATAGATGAAGAAGGGGAGAGGGTTCCTCTGACCATTTGCGATTATGACCGGGAGAAGGGAAGCGTAACGATTGTCTTCCAGACGGTCGGCGCATCCACACAGCGGATGAGTGATTTGAAGGCCGGGGACGCCTTCCGCGATTTTGCCGGCCCCCTTGGAAACCCGTCCGAGTTTGTGAAAGAAGACCCGGAGACACTGAAAAAAAAGAAAATCCTTTTTGTAGCCGGAGGAGTCGGCGCCGCCCCTGTGTACCCGCAGGTGAAATGGATGAAGGAGCACGGCATTGACGTGGACGTCATCGTGGGCTCCAAGACAAAGGACCTCCTGATCCTGACGCAGGAGATGGAAAAACAGGCGGGCAGCCTTTACATAACAACTGATGACGGAAGCTTTGGCCATAAGGGAATGGTAACCGAGGTCATTACGGACCTGGTGGAGAACCAGGGGAAGAAATACGACACCTGTGTGGCAATCGGCCCGATGATCATGATGAAATTCGTCTGTCTGCTGACAAAGAAGCTGGCAATCCCGACGGTGGTCAGCTTAAACCCGATCATGGTGGACGGGACGGGGATGTGCGGGGCCTGCCGCGTGACGGTGGGAGACAAGGTGAAATTCGCCTGCGTGGACGGCCCGGAATTCGACGGCCATCTGGTAAACTTTGACGAAGCCATGAAACGCCAGCAGCTGTACCGCACCCAGGAGGGCCGGGCCATGCTCAGGATTCAGGAGGGGGATACCCACCACGGCGGATGCGGACATTGCGGAGGTGAAGAATAGATGGAAACGAAGAGAGACATGATGGTAAAGGTCCCGGTAAGGGAACAGGATCCAAAGGTGCGCGCCGCCAACTTTGAGGAGGTGTGCCTGGGTTATAATAAAGAGGAGGCCATGGCGGAGGCGGAGCGCTGCTTAAACTGCAAAAATGCAAAGTGCATCGCTGGCTGCCCGGTGTCCATCGACATCCCGGCGTTTATCCAGGAGGTGAAGAACGGGGCGCTCGAAGAAGCGGCCCGTGTGATTGCCAGGGCGTCGGCCCTCCCGGCCGTCTGCGGCCGCGTCTGCCCGCAGGAGACCCAGTGTGAGGGGCTCTGCATCAGGGGAATCAAAGGGGAGCCGGTCTCCATCGGCAAACTGGAGCGGTTTGTGGCGGACTGGTCGAGGGAACACGGCTTTGTGCCGGAGGCACCGGAGAAGACGAACGGGAAGAAGGTGGCCGTGATCGGCTCCGGCCCCTGCGGCCTGACCTGCGCCGGAGACCTGGCAAAGCTGGGATATGAAGTGACTATTTTCGAGGCCCTCCATGAGGCGGGCGGCGTGCTCACTTACGGAATCCCGGAGTTCCGTCTGCCGAAGGCGGATGTGGTCCAGCCGGAGATTGACAACGTAAAGAAGCTGGGCGTCAGGATCGAGACAAACGTGGTGATCGGGAAGTCGGTTACCATCGATGAACTGATGGAAGAGGAAGGTTTCAAAGCCGTATTTATCGGTTCTGGGGCGGGCCTCCCGAAATTCATGGGGATCCCGGGGGAGAATGCCAACGGGGTGTTCTCGGCTAATGAGTACCTGACCAGGAGCAACCTGATGAAGGCGTTCCGGGAAGATTATGACACCCCGCTGATGATTGGGAAAAACGTGGTGGTAGTCGGCGGCGGGAACGTGGCTATGGACGCGGCCAGGACGGCGCTGCGCCTTGGGGCCGAGGTACATATCGTATACAGGAGAAGTGAGAAGGAGCTGCCGGCCAGGGCAGAGGAAGTCCACCATGCAAAGGAGGAGGGGATTAAGTTCGACCTCCTGACCAACCCGGTGGAGATCCTGACGGATGATAACGGCTGGGTGAGCGGCATCATCTGCCGGAGGATGGAACTTGGCGAGCCGGATGAATCGGGAAGGAGAAGGCCGGTTGAGCAGGCGGGATCGGATTTCAGGATCGACGCCGACACAGTGATCATGGCGCTTGGGACGTCCCCGAACCCGCTGATCTCCGCCACGACGGAGGGCCTGTCCGTAAACCGCTGGAAATGCATTATCGCCGATGAGAAGGATGGAAAGACGACGAAAGAGGGCGTCTATGCGGGCGGAGATGCCGTGACCGGTGCGGCGACCGTCATCCTTGCCATGGAGGCGGGACGTGCCGGGGCGCGCGGGATTGATGAGTACCTGTCGGGGAAAAGATAGAAGGTTTTAGGCACACGGGCAGGGACAGAGAATTATATTTAGAAGAGGAAAGTCTAAAGACATCAGAATTGTCTTTGGACTTTTTTTATTTTAGAAAAGGTTTCAAAACTCCCTGATTAAATAAAAACCTCCGGCAGAATTAGATAGAGTCGGATAAAAAGTAAAATGAATAAAAATATTCATAAAATTTTATTGACAAATAAAAACCGTCATGTTATAAAATAGATATGAATAAAAAAGTACATAAAAAATATAACTGAAAAAAAATATTCAAAAAGAAATGACAAGAGACGGAGGATATCAAATGAAAGTTACCCTAATGGACTGTACATTGAGGGATGGAGCGAACGTCGTGGGGAAAGGTTTTTCAGCCGAAATTACGGATATGGTTCTGGACGGACTGACATCATGCGGGGTTCCGCTCATAGAAATTGGAAATTCCGGAGGAATCGGGGCCTATGAAGTAGCCGGGTTTACGGACGCGGAAACCGACCTCACTTATTTGGACATTGCAAGAAAATATCTGAACCGCGGCTCTGAGATCGGGATGTTTTTGAATGCAAAGCGCTACAGGGAAAAGAATGTGGAGCTTGCAAAGGACTGCGGGCTTCATTTCCTCAGAGTAGGAGCCGATGCAGGGGATGGGGAGATTTCCGTAAAGGTGATTAAGGACATTAGAAAAAGTGGAATGCGGGTATTTTACTCGGTGATGAAGGCCTATATTCTCAGCGCGGATGAGCTGGCCGAGGAGGGCAGAAAGCTGGAGGATGCCGGTCTGGATGAGATTACGATTATGGATTCCGCAGGCACCATGCTTCCGGAGCAGGTCGCAGAGTATACGGAAAAACTCAGCTGTGCGGTATCGATTCCGGTAGCGTTCCACTGCCATAACAATCTGGGCCTTTCCGCGGCCAATGCTATAGCGGCCTATCAATATGGGGCGGCAATTCTGGACTGTGGACTGATGGGCATGGCGAGGAGCGCCGGAAATCTTGCGACAGAAATCTGTGTGGCGATGATGCAGAGGTACGGTCAGATGGAGGAAATTGATTTATACGGACTACTGGATTTTATCGACAACCGGCTGGAACCGGCGATGAAACCGTTCCATTACAACAATCCCGTGAAACCGATTGATCTGGTACTTGGAAAGTCGGGCTGCCATTCCAGCTTCCTGAAAAAATTCAGGGCAGCGGCCGAGGCGGAGAATATCAATCTGTACCGTCTGATTATGGAAGTGTCGGCTGTGGATCGGAAAAGCCCGTCGGACGAACTGATTCATAAGACGGCGAAGGAAATCGGCCGCAGCAGGTAAACCGGAAGATTAGAAAGAGAACAACATCAGGAGGGAATAACATGTTCAGCAGAAGAGCAAATAACGTAACGCCATCCTTTACAGTGGAACTGAACGCAAGAATTGCGGAGCTTAACCGCAGCGGTGAGGATATCATCAAACTGAATATCGGGGAACCGGATTTCAACACGCCGGACAATATTAAAGATGCGGCAAAGGCGGCAATCGACAATAATTTTACAAGATATACTCCCATTCAGGGTATTCCGGACCTCCAAAAGGCCATTATCGATAAATTGAGGGAAGACAACGGAGTGGAGTACACCATGAACGAAGTCTGTGTCACTACTGGAGCCAAACAGGCGCTATTTGAGGCAACGCTGACGTTGGCCGACGAGGGCGATGAAGTCATTATCCCTACGCCGTGCTGGGTAAGTTATGTGGATATGGTAAAGATTGCGGGAGGAATTCCGGTGCAGGTTCCCGCTGTCGGGTATGGAAAAGACAGATATCACCTGGATTTAGAGGCAATCGCAAAAGCCGTTACCCCCAGGACAACCGCAATCATCATCAACTCCCCGAACAATCCGGCCAGCGTGGTCTATACGCGTGAAGAACTGGAAGGGCTTGTGGCGCTGGCGGTGGAAAACGATTTCTGGATTATATCGGATGAGGTATATGAAAAATTGCTGTACGACGGCTCCCAACATATATGTGTCGCATCTATTTCACCGGAGGCGAAAGCGCACACGGTGGTGGTAAACGGATGCTCAAAGAGCTATGCAATGACGGGATGGAGACTGGGATATGCGGCGGGGCCGGAGAACTGTATGAAAAAAATCCGCGGCCTGCAGGGTCATATCACATCCGGTATAAATTCCATAACGCAGAAGGCGGGAGTAGAGGCGATTATGGGTCAGCAGCGGTCCGTGGAGGCCATGAGGCAGGAATTTGACAGACGCAGGCAGATGATGGGGGAAAAACTGCAGGCAATTCCTCATGTCGAAACAACAGACTCCCTGGGCGCCTTTTATTATCTGCCCAATGTTTCATGGTATTTCGGAAAAAAGTGGCAGGAAGGAGTGATTGAAAATTCCGTCGATATGGCAACCTATCTTTTGGAGACCGTCAAGGTGGCGGTAGTGCCGGGAGACGCATTCTATGCACCGGGATGCCTGAGACTTTCCTACTCGAATTCTATGGAAAACCTGGAGAAGGGCCTTGACAGACTGGCGTATGCGCTGGCAGCATTAGTGTGATGTGAGAAACAGCGGCAGGCGGAATAGACAGGCGGAAGAGGCAAGCGGGAGAGAAAAGCAGGACAGTCAGATAGGGAGAGAAATATAAAGAGGGGAACATAGAGCGAAAAACGTATAAAGAAGAACATGAAGAGAGGAACAAAAGAAAGGAAAGAAAAAAGTGAAAACATCGGAGGAAAAGATTGAATTTCTGTCCCGGTATCTTCCATGTATCAGGCAGGTGGAGGATAAAAAGAAGGCGGCGGCAGTGGCGGACGTATGGATGAAGGCGCTTGATATGAGTCCTTGGGAGACGATTGACCAGGCAAAGTTTAAGGAAGGAATGGAGCATGTTTCCCTGATATCCCATGTCAATTCAGCGATCGAATGTGCCCTTGCCATGAACCAGATTATAAAAAAATATCACGATGTTGAATGTGACGAGCAGCGTCTCATTCTGTTTGGTCTGCTTCATGACGTGGATAAAGTCGTCGAATATGAATATAACGGACAGGGAGAACTGGTAAAAAGCGATATTGCAGAGAAAATCCAGCACGGTGTCCTGTCGGCCATTCTGGCCAGGGAGGCGGGTTTTGACTTGGATATGCTCCATCTCATTATCACACACACCCACGATCAGAATATGAAACCGGCATTCAGGGAAGGGATTCTGTTTGGATATGCAGATCTCTGTGACTGGGAGATGACCTGCAAATATGCGGAGCCGTAAGGAGAAGAGGGAGAGGTATTACAATGGAAAAAGAAAATAAGCTTTATTTTCATGGAGGACTTTTGGGGGCATGGGTTCCCATGATTACATTTGTTGTCATCATGATCACGGCTGCGCTGACAGGCCATATTTCACTGATGGTATTTGCCGCAGGAGCATTTGTGGCCATATGTACGGGATTTATTCTCAGTAAGGATAAAAAAGAATTTGATAATGCCGTGATAGACGGCGTGGGGGATCATATGCTGGCGACCATGACCGTGGCATTCATCATGGCAGGCATTTTATCGCAGCTTTTACGCCAGAGCGGCTTGATTCAGGGCCTGATATGGCTTTCCTCGCAGCTTCACCTGAATGCAAATTTTCTGCCGGTGATTACCTTTATCACCTGTGTGCTGATTTCAACGGCATGCGGCACCACGGGAGGAACCTGCGCGGCAGTGACACCCATTATGCTTCCGCTGGCAGTGGGCTTTGGCTGTAATCCGGGTCTCATTGTCGGAGCGATAATGAGCGGCAGTATTTTCGGTGACAACCTGGCTCCGATATCCGATACGACGATTGCATCGGCAATGACGCAGGAGACGGATGTATCAAGCGTTGTAAAGACGAGACTTCCGTATTCCATCATAAGCGGTGTAGGGGCAAGCCTTTTATATATCTACTTTGGCTTCAAGACACTGAACGCAGACGCGGTCATGACCCAGGTGGACGCCTCCAAGGCCCCGTCACTGGTAATGCTGGTACTTCCTGTTATCATGGCGTTTCTGATGACAAAAGGAGTCGGACTTGTTTCCACCATGCTCGTCTGCAATATGTTGGGAATCACCTTAAATCTTGCCCTGGGCCTTATCCCGTTTAGTACGATGATTTCGGCAGACGGTCCGGTGGTGGCCGGTATTTCCGGAATGGCGGGCCTGATTTTATTCTGTATCATGCTCTTTGCCGTGCTGGAGCTTACAAAAAGATCCGGTGCATTCGACCAGTTAATCAGCGGCATACACAGTAAATGTGATACGCCACAGAAAGCGGAGCTGGCCAGTGCGGGAATGACGATTTTCGGTATGATTGCAATTGCGGCAAGTACGGCCAATATCATTATTGTGGGGCCTTTTGTAAGACAGTTGACGAAGAAGTTTCATATTGCAAGGACCAGGGGAGCCAATATTACGGACGGTCTGAGCACGGCTTTCGGAGGCATTGTTCCCTACAATTCTTCTTTTCTGCTCTGTATGAGTCTTGCGGCAGCGTCGGGAGTAGTTGCGGATACATTTTCCTTCAGGGAGGTACTGCCGTATTGCTTCCACAGTTATGGGCTGATCATTCTCTATGTCGGAAGCGCCCTGACCGGAATCGGACGCAAATTTGAAAACAGCGGGGCTTCTGAAACAAATTAAAATGTGAATGAATCGGTAAACAAAATAAGTGAATCAGTAAATTAAAAATAGAGTTGTTGAATAATATTTTCCTGCAATATTTTTTGACTATTATTGACCAGAATTATTTGCTGTGATATTTTTAATCTATAATCATTTGCAGTCCAAATATATCCGGAGGTCAAACAATGAAAAGTATTGCTGAAAAAATAAAAGAAATGAAACTGACAAAGGCGGATGCCGTGATTGCGGAGTACATACTCGAAAATCTCGACACCATTGGAATATTGACATCCTCGACGCTGGCGGAAAAAATCGGCGTCAGCGATACCTCGGTGATTCGTTTTATCCGTAAACTCGGCTACAGGGGATATTCCGATTTCCGAAGCGAAATGAACGCCCGGATGGCGGCTCAGTATAATAAGGAACAGTCACTTTTAATGCCGGGTGAAAAATATACACAGACAAAGAGCCGGTTAAACCAGGACAGCCTGATCCGGGATGTCAGCGGCTATATCCTTGATAATCTGGAGAAAAGTTTTGCAAAGCTGGACGGAAAGGTGATTGAGGAGGTTGCAGATATCATCCTGAACAGCAATTCCAAGTATATTGCCGGTTTCCGCGGTACCGCAAGCTGCGCTTACTATCTGGCAAACAGACTGTTAATGCTGGTTCCGAGGGTAGTTACCATTTCTCACGCGGACGCGTCGGCCGTTGAAACAATTATGGATATTACGGATAGAGACTGTCTGGTGGTGTTTAGCTTTGCACGCTATTCCGAGATTAATAAATCTGTAATCGACATTGCGAAAAAGAACGGCGCAAAGGTGATACTGATAACGGATCGCCAGACTTCCCGGTTTGCGGCGCAGGCAGATATTGTGATTATTACAAAGGTCGACGGACTGGGATTTGCCAATTCCTATGTGGCTCCGTTCGGTGTATCGGAAATTATCCTGCTGGCCGTCAGCGGCCGGGGAAAAGAGGAGTGCGATGAGCGCATTCATCTGTTGGATGCGATAATTAACGAAGAGAAACTGTATTAAAGGGGGCGTGGTGAGGGAGGAAAACGCCGCCGGTAACGGACGGATTCCTTCTCACGCACCCTAAAACTGGAACTGAAGACTTGACCAATCATTCCACGTCCGCTATCTTCCAGAGGCATCTTCGCATCCAAATTAAAACTAAAACGCGGAGGTTTAAAATGAATTTTACAGATGACATGTTTTCTGAAGAAGAGCTGGAAGAAATACGTTCCCAGTTTTATTATACGGAGTGTGATCCTGAGGGCAATAAAAGACTGTTTTTCGATAATGCGGGAGGTTCTCTGCGCCTGAAACGGGCGGAAGATGAATTTCACAGAATCAGCAGTTTCCCGGATGCGCCGGGACATTCCAACCGGCTGGCCGGTGTTTTGGAGGAGGCTGCAAAACAGGGCCGGCGTGATTTGAAAGAGGTAATATTTAACGCGTCCGGGGGAGCGCTTTACCCCGGTTATACCGCTTCTGCCGTCATGATGGAGATGACCCGGGTAATCAGTGAAAATGCCGTAGGAACAAATTATGTGACAACGGTTCTGGAGCATCCGTCCTCCTTTGATGCAATGGTGTTGTATGCCCGGAAAAACGGCTGCGAACTCAGGGTGGCACGGGCCAACCGGGAAACAGGTGGCGTGGATGCAGGGGAGGTTCTGTCACTGATTGACAAAAACACAGCGGTCCTCTCCTGTATGGCTGCTTCCAATATCTCGGGTTATAAATACGACATCGATACAATTTTCAGGGAGGCACGGAAAATCAATCCGGAGCTTTATATTATCTGCGATGCCGTACAGCATGCACCTCACGGTAAACTGGATCCTGAGAAATATGGAGTCGATGCAATGAATTTTGCCCCATATAAGTTCTTTGGCGTCCGTGGCTTTGGAGTCGCCTATCTCTCCGACAGAGCTGCGCGCCTTGAACATAACAGGCTGGCTGGTAAACCGAAGGATGAATGGCTGGCCGGAAGCGAAACGCCGGCTCATCTGGCGGCTGTCACGGAAATTGTAAATTACGTGACAGCATTGGGACAGAAAAAAGAATCCGGCTGCACGGATCGAAGAAAGCTATTTGAACTCGGAATGGAGCGGATAGCCGCCCATGAGAGAGGACTGCTTCAGATTATGCTGGAAGGAACCAAAAGGGAAAAAGGCCTCCGCTATATTGAAGGAGTTAAGGTACAGATGGACGGCAGGGACCTGAGGACCCGGGATCTGATTTTGGGAATCGAGTTTGAACGTCTAGGTGCCAAACAGGCAGCGGCCGAGTATGAAAAACGCAGCATCGTCACATTTGAGAGAACTTATGACAGCATTTATTCCACAAGAATGCTCGATGCATTTGCATCCAAAGGCGTTGTCAGGATATCCCCTCTCCATGTCAACACTTCCCGGGAGATGGAAGACTTTTTGAAAGCGACATCTGAAATTGCAGGGCTTTAAATAAACGGGTTTTATAAGGAGAGAGTATAATAAAAAAAGAAAATCGGCCTTTGCCTGTCGCAGCGTGAGATTAGCTGCGGCAGGCAAAAGCCGATTTTTGTGGTTCAGTCTATGATGCTGTCGTAATATTGCCGTAATATTCCATCAATCACAATCTGTCCACAGAGGGTGTTTCCCGCAGTGTAGGCACTGGAACAGATAGCCCTGGACACTGCTGCCGTTTACCAGAGCGTCCAATACCATTGACAGATGGATGCCCGTCTTATTCCGTTCGGTCCTGATTGGTGGTATTGAGCTGTATCAGAGAAAGACGGCCACGTTTCCATAGGCATTACCTATGAAAACATTTGTTTTCAATATTTTACAATCGCATTATGATCAGATACCATTAAAGAAAAGATTCCGGCCCCGTTTGCAAAACTGCCGGAGTGAAGCCAAATAAAATATACAGATAATACAAGGAGGAAATACTATGTTATACAATGCAGCAGAACCGGAATTTTACGACTTAATTGACGCCGACGCGGTGCTCGAACCGATATCGGTGGGACACAAAGTGACGGAGGGGATTATGTGGTGGCCTCAAAATGACTGCCTGATCTTTTCCGACATGGGCGCGGGAAAGGTGTACAAATGGGATCCGGCGACCTACGAGACGACTGTAATTAAATTCCCCAGTAACATTTCCAACGGCAATTTTATTGACCTCGAGGGCCGTATCGTGACATGTGAGCACGCAACCAGCTCTATCACCCGTATGGAGCCGGACGGACGCTATATGAAAACACTGGCTTCCCATTATGAAGGAAAGGAATTAAACAGCCCCAACGATATCATCGTAGATTCCAGGGGACGTATCTGGTTTACGGATCCGGTGTACGGGCGCACCAGCAAGGTAGCCGGAATTGCACGTGAGCCGGAAATGGGATTCCAGGGCGTGTACTGTATTGATGAGACAGGAAAGCTGATTCTCGCCCGCAGTGATTTTGAGCAGCCCAACGGCCTGTGCATGGAAATCGGAGAAGAGACTATGCTGGTGAACGATACCCCGAGACAGGAAATCCGAAGGTTCAAAGTGGAAGAAGACTGCACCTTAAGCGGTGGTGAGGTGGTTTGCGAAGTCGGCGGCCGCCCTGACGGAACCAAGATTGATGCACAGGGGAATATATTTACAACGGCTACGGGTGATGTGTTTGTCTTCGATAAAAACGGCAGGAAACTCGGTGAAATTCATGTGCCGGGAACCTGCAGAAACTTCTGCTTCGGCGGCCCGGACCGCTCCGAACTTTACTTTGCGTGTGAGACTATCTACCGGCTTAAAACGAAAACACAGGGGGCGGAATTTTTTAAATAGAAACACTGAAACAGTTATCACTTTGAGCGGGGAGCGCCCGGCGGGAAGAAGAAATCCTGCCGGGCGCTCCTTTGGTGACGGTGACAGAAAATGCCGGTTTATACGGCTTTTCCCCGGATTTTGCAAAAGGTCCGGACATGGTGCTCCGCCTGTCCCGGGATACGTAGGTGTCACCGGAAACGAAAAATAAACATATATCACGTTTTTTCGCATACTTCCTATAGTAAAAGATGGAAAAGTGGTATATAATACTAACTGCGAAATGATGCAGTACAGCAGTAAAAGGATAAATTAATTATAGAGGAGGACCACCATGCTTAAACTGGAGAATGTTTCTTATGAAATCCAGGAAGAAAAGGGACAAAAAGGGATTATCCACCATGTCGATCTGACGATAAATGATGACGAGTTTGTGGTGATCACAGGGCCGAACGGCGGCGGGAAATCTACGCTTGCAAGACTGATTGCAGGCATTATCAACCCGACCGGCGGCAGAATCCTGTTTAACGGCGAAGACATCACGGGAAAGAATATTACCGAGAGAGCCAATATGGGAATCAGCTTTGCATTCCAGCAGCCGGTACGTTTTAAGGGAGTCCAGGTTCTCGACCTGATCCGGCTGGCGGCAAAAGAGAACATGTCTGCGGCGGATGCCTGCAAATATCTGTCGGAGGTTGGACTTTGCGCCAAGGACTACATTAACCGTGAGGTGAATGCGAGCCTTTCGGGCGGTGAACTGAAGCGGATTGAGATTGCCACCGTACTGGCCAGGCAGTCCAGCCTTTCCGTATTCGACGAACCGGAAGCCGGAATCGATCTCTGGAGTTTCCAGAACCTGATTCAGGTATTTGAGCGGATGAGGGCAAAGACAAAAGGCTCCATCATGATTATTTCCCATCAGGAGAGGATTCTTAACATTGCAGACCGGATCGTGGTGATTGCCGACGGGCGTGTATTAAAAGAGGGGAAAAGGGAAGAGGTGCTTCCGGAGATTCTGGGCACATCCTCGGCAGTAGAAGCCTGCGATTTTTTCAGGAGGGATAATTAATGGATCAGATTCAAAAAACATTACTGGAAGAAGTTGCTGACCTGCACGGCGTGCCGGCAGGCGCTTATAATATCCGCGCCAACGGACAGATGGCGGGAAGAAATACGACGGCTAACATAGATATTGTCACAAAAGAAGACAAATCGGGAATCGATATTAAAATCAAAGAAGGAACCAGGAATGAGAGCGTCCATATCCCGGTCGTTTTAAGTCAGAGCGGACTGATGGAGATGGTATATAACGACTTTTACATTGGTGATAACGCCGATGTTACAATTGTAGCTGGCTGCGGCATCCACAATGGCGGGGACGCTGCGTCCGAACACGACGGAATCCACCGCTTTTTCATCGGAAAGAATGCCAAAGTCCGCTATGTGGAGAAACACTACGGGGAAGGCGACGGGAAAGGGAAGAGAATCCTGAACCCAACCACGGAAGTAACGATGGATGAAGGCAGCTATCTGGAGATGGAAACCGTTCAGATTAAGGGGGTGGATTCCACAATCAGAAAGACGGTGGCCGACCTGGCGGCAGGTGCTAAGATAGTCATTAAAGAGCGCCTTCTGACACACGGCAGCCAGGATGCGGAGAGCAGCATTATCGTCAATTTAAACGGAGAGGATGCCAGCGCCAATGTCATGTCGCGTTCCGTGGCAAAAGAGGAATCCCATCAGAAATTTGTATCCATCATCAACGGAAACAGCCGCTGTGCCGGCCATACGGAGTGCGATGCAATTATTATGGGCAATGCCAAAATCCAGGCGGTTCCCGAGCTTACGGCCAATGATCCGGATGCAGCCCTGATTCATGAGGCGGCTATTGGAAAGATTGCCGGAGACCAGATTGTCAAACTGATGACGCTGGGACTTACGGAATCCGAGGCAGAGGAGCAGATTGTCAACGGTTTCTTAAAATAACAGTCATATTTTCACGTCTTCCCGCATATATTTAGATGTAATCTGAGAAAGTAGGCAGCATAACAGTTTGGCCGCAGGCTGAATTGAACCAGGCAGCTACTGTTCACAGAAAATCTGAGGATATGTATATGGACAATCAAAAAGCGGAAAACCTTCTGAATCTGGCCATGGATGCCACTCCGGAAGAACGTGAAAAATCGCCCGCGCTGAGCGTTGGGTTTAACAGAGAAGAGAGACGGTGGGAACTGATCGTAAAATACAACGGAGAGCTGAGCGTAATCCTTGAGGCGCTGCCTGAAATTCAGGCGGACCCGCTGTCGGGCGGTTATGCGATCATGTCGGTACCGGAATCACTAATAGAGTCTTTGGCAGGTTTTTCACAGGTTGAATATATTGAAAAACCGAAAAGGCTCTATTTTTCCGTTAACAGAGGAAAAAGTAATTCGTGCATCAATCCGGTGCAGGAAAACGGAAGCGGCCTGACCGGCCGGGGAGTCATCACCGCAATCATTGATTCGGGGATTGATTATTATCACCGGGATTTCAGGGATGCGGAGGGAAAAAGCCGCATTCTGGAGCTGTGGGATCAGGACCGTGATACGGTATACACCCGCGAGCAGATTAATGAGGCGCTGGAGGCAGGCAGCCGTGCGGCGGCTTACCAGATTGTGCCGGAGAGGGATGTAAGCGGACACGGCACCGCGGTGGCCGGGATTGCCGCGGGAAGCGGCCTGGAAGGCGACGGACGGTACAGAGGCATTGCCTGGGAGAGTGATCTGATTGTTGTAAAGCTGGGAGTACCGGCGGCCGACTCCTTTCCGAGGACAACGGAGATGATGCGGGCCCTCGACTACGTAGTCAACCGGGCGGTCTTTTACCAGAAACCCCTGGCAGTTAATCTGAGTTTTGGCAATACATACGGTTCACATGACGGAACCAGCCTGTTGGAGACATTTATCAACATGATGGCCGGACAGGGGAAGACCACAGTTGTCGCGGGGACAGGCAATGAGGGCAGCACAAGAGGCCACACTGCCGGTTTCCTGACCGAGGGGAACACGGATGAGATAGAACTGTCGGTCGACGATTATGAGACCGGCTTCGGCGTGCAGCTCTGGAAACTGTATGTAGACAGTTTTGATATTATCCTTGTAGGCCCGGGCGGCACTTCGGTAGGCCCGATCAACAGCCAGCTCGGTTCACAGAGGATACGTTTTGCAAGAACCACGGTCCTTCTTTACTACGGAAAACCCAGCCCTTACAGCAAAGCCCAGGAAATCTACTTCGACTTCATACCCAGGTATGACTACGTCGAGAGTGGTGTCTGGAAGATAAGGCTGGTTCCGAGGCGGATCATATCGGGGCAGTATGACTTCTGGCTGCCGTCGGAAAGCGCCCTGAACCGCTCCACCCATTTCCTGCGCCCTACCCCCGACACGACGCTCACCATTCCGTCCACCGCCCTCAGGGCCATATCGGTGGGGGCTTACAACGACTCCTTCCAGACATACGCCGATTTTTCCGGACGGGGATTTACCAGACTCGACAATCTGATCAAACCGGACCTGTCCGCTCCCGGAGTGAATGTCATGGCGTCCCGTGCCGGAGGAGGCTACGAGCCCGTCACGGGAACCTCCTTTGCAACCCCTTTCGTAACAGGAAGCGCAGCCCTGCTGATGCAGTGGGGTATCGTAATGGGGAACGATCCGTTCCTTTATGGCGAAAAATTAAAAGCTTACCTGATCCGCGGAGCAAAACATCTGCCGGGCGAAACCGTTTATCCAAATCCGCGCCTTGGGTGGGGAACGCTGTGCCTGGCGGCATCCCTGCCGGTTTAAGCACCATTGAGAGCAAAGGCACACCGGAACAGCTATACCTTTGCTCTCATGAAACTATCCCGCCCGTCACCCTGTACCCGGTGCCTTCCCCCATTGAATCCTCACTCTTTTGTCTTCTTTTTCGTAAATTTTTAGAAAATTTTAACAGATTAAGGGTGTTAAAAAGTAGAAAAATATGATATTATGGTTAGATAATGGGTGAACTTTCGAGATTATTACATAAATTGTTCTGAATAAGGGTGGGATCAATATGAATATCAGAGAAACTACGGAAAAATGGGAACGCGAGTATCTGAGTCCTTACGCCTCTTTAAGTGAAAATACGAGAGGAAGGGACCGGGAAGAACCGCTCTGCGACATCCGTCCGGAGTACCAGAGGGACCGGGACCGGATTCTGCACAGCAAGTCATTCAGGCGGCTGAAGCATAAGACGCAGGTGTTCCTTGCGCCCGAGGGAGACCACTACAGGACACGCCTGACCCACACACTGGAAGTTTCCCAGATAGCCCGGACCATTGCAAAGGCGCTGAGGCTGAATGAATCTCTGACCGAAGCGATTGCACTGGGGCATGACCTGGGGCACACACCCTTTGGCCACTCGGGAGAGTCGATTCTCGACAAGCTCTGCAGCGACGGATTTGCACACTACAAACAGAGTGTCCGCGTCGTGGAGGTATTGGAGAAAAAGGGGCGTGGAATCAACCTGACCTGGGAAGTGAGGGACGGGATTTTAAACCACCGCACCAGCGGCCATCCATCCACCCTGGAAGGGCATATCGTGCGCCTTTCCGATAAAATTGCCTACATTAACCACGATATTGACGACGCCATCCGCGGAAAGATTTTTGAGGAAGGTGATCTGCCGGCCGAGTATACGGATATTCTCGGGGGCAGCGTCAGGGAGCGTCTCAATACGATGATACACGATATTATTTACCAGAGCTTTGACAAACCGGAGATAGCCATGTCACCTGGCATGGAGACGGCGATGCACGGACTGCGCAGATGGATGTTCGAGAACGTCTACCGCAACGGGATTGCCAAGGCCGAGGAAGGAAAAGCGCAGCACATGATAGTGATGCTTTATGAGCATTATATGAAACATATTCACGAATTACCAGAAGAATATCTGGATATGATGAGAGAGCGCGGGGAAAAAGAAGAACGGGTCGTCTGCGACTACATTGCAGGAATGACGGACATTTATGCCATCGACCGTTTCAACGAGCTCTTTGTACCAAAATCCTGGAAAGTATAAGGAGGTTTTCATGTATTATCCGGAAGAAGTGATAGAAGAAGTCAGAATGAGGAGCGACATCGTGGATGTTATTTCCGGGTATGTGAAGCTTCAGAAGAAGGGGGCCAATTACTTTGGTCTCTGCCCTTTTCATCATGAGAAATCACCGTCGTTTTCCGTGGCGCCCCAGAAGCAGATGTACCACTGTTTCGGCTGCGGGGTCAGCGGCAATGTGATTACCTTTATTATGGAATACGAGAATTATTCGTTCCGCGAGGCCGTTGAGATGCTGGCGGACCGTTCGGGCGTCAAACTCCCGAAGATGGAGTATTCCAAAGAGGCAAAAGCACAGGCGGATCTTAAGGCGGCTCTGCTGGAGATCAACAAGCAGGCAGCCAACTATTTTTATTTTCAGTTAAAACAGCCCCAGGGCCAGGTGGGATACGATTATCTGCGCAGGCGTGAACTGACCGATGAGACGATCCTCCGGTTCGGTCTGGGGTATTCCAATAAAACAAGTGACGATTTATACCGTTACCTGAAAAGCAAGGGCTATGACGACAGCATTTTAAAAGAGACAGGCCTTGTGACGATTGAGGAGCGGGGAGCCAGGGACAAGTTCTGGAACCGGGTCATGTTCCCGATTATGGACGTCAACAACCGTGTGATCGGTTTTGGCGGGCGTGTCATGGGAGACGGGGAGCCAAAGTATCTGAACTCGCCCGAAACCAAGCTCTTTGACAAGAGCCGGAATCTTTACGGACTGAATTACGCAAGAACCTCCAGGCAGAAATTCATCCTGCTCTGTGAGGGTTATATGGACGTCATATCCATGCACCAGGCCGGTTTCACCAATGCGGTGGCCTCGCTGGGGACGGCAATGACAGAACAGCATGCGGCTCTTCTGAAACGGTATACGGATCAGGTAGTGCTGACCTACGACAGCGACGGGGCGGGAGTGAAAGCGGCCCTGCGCGCCATACCGATACTCAAGAACGCCGGGATTTCGACAAAGGTGCTGAATATGAGGCCCTATAAGGATCCCGACGAATTTATGAAAAACCTGGGGCCGGACGAGTTCCGCAAACGAATTGAGAACGCCCGCAACAGTTTCCTCTTTGAGATTGACGTCTTAAAAGAGGGCTGCAACATGGAGGACCCGGAACAGAAGACCGATTTCTACAACAAAACGGCCAGAAAGCTCCTGGATTTTCCGGAGGCATTGGAACGGGACAACTATATCCAGGCCGTGTCGAGGGAATTCTTCATCAACTATGAGAACCTGAAAACTCTGGTTAACCAGTTGGGCAGCCGCCTGGGGATGGGGGCTGCAAGGAGCAGGGGAGCGGAGGAAGAGGAACCTGCGCCGTCCCGGCCGGGAGCGCCCGTTAAGAAAAAAGAGAAGGAAGAGGGAATCAGGAAATCCGAACGCCTTCTGCTCACCTGGCTGATAGAGGAACCGGAGCTATTCGATAAAATAAAAGGAATCATCACCCCCAAGGATTTTGTCAAACCTCTTTACCGCGAAGCGGCGGAGATGGTGTTTGACGGCCACGAGAAAGGGGAGGTAAACCCGGCGGCCATCCTGAACCACTTTATCGACGATGAGGGGAACTACAGGGAAGTAGCGGCGCTTTTTAGCGCCAGCCTGGACGAGTCGTTAAGTAACGAAGAACAGAAGAAAGCATTTTCAGAAACCGTACTTCGGATAAAAAGGAGCAGCCTGGAACATCAAATCCGGCATGCCGCCGGCCTTGAAGAGCTTCAGAAGCTGATTAAGGAGCAGGCCGAACTGGCAAATCTGCATATTTCACTTGATTAAGGAGAAAATACGTTACTATTAAGCCTTTGATTGTCATTATTCACAGCCCTGCCGGAAATTAAACAGCGGCCGTGATATTGCGGCCTTTGGTTTCATAGCAGCGAATGTACAATAAAGCTATGGAGGGATGGGAGAATTATGGAAGAAAAGACAGTGACATTTGAAGAGAAGCTTATAAAGCTTCTGGAACTGGCGAAAAGTAAGAAGAATGTATTGGACAATAAAGAAATTCTTGACTTTTTCCATGGTGAAATATTGAGCCCGGATCAGTTGGATCAGATGTATGATTTTCTCGAGAATAACAAGGTCGACGTGCTGCAGTTCGACGAGGATATCGATATTGACCCGGATCTCTTTATCGAGGAGGAATTAAACGAAGAGGAAGAGATCGATGTTGAGAATATAGATTTAAGCGTACCGGATGGAATTAATATAGAAGACCCGGTCAGGATGTATCTGAAGGAGATCGGAAAAGTTCCGCTTTTATCGCCGGATGAAGAGATTGAGCTGGCAAAGCAGATGGAGATGGGTAATGAGTACGCCAAAAAGCGCCTGGCTGAGGCTAACCTGCGTCTGGTGGTAAGTATTGCAAAGCGCTATGTGGGCCGCGGGATGCAATTTCTGGATCTCATCCAGGAGGGCAACCTGGGACTGATCAAGGCCGTGGAGAAATACGACTATTCCAAGGGGTTTAAGTTCAGTACCTACGCGACCTGGTGGATCCGCCAGGCTATCACGCGCTCCATCGCCGATCAGGCGAGGACGATCCGGATTCCGGTGCATATGGTTGAGACGATCAACCGCCTGATCCGGACCTCCAGGCAGCTTCTTCAGGAGCTTGGCCGCGAGCCCTTCCCCGAGGAAGTGGCGGAGCGCATGGAGATACCGGTAGAGCGCGTCAGGGAGATTATGAAGATTTCCCAGGATCCCGTATCGCTTGAGACGCCTATCGGTGAGGAGGAAGACAGCCACCTCGGCGATTTTATCCAGGACGACCATGTACAGGTTCCGCTGGATGCGGCGACCTTTACGCTGCTTCATGAGCAGCTGATGGAGGTGCTGGACACGCTGACGGACAGAGAGCAGAAGGTTCTCCGCCTGCGTTTCGGCCTGGACGACGGAAGGCCCAGGACGCTTGAGGAAGTGGGCAAGGAATTTAACGTAACCAGGGAGCGCATCCGCCAGATCGAGGCGAAGGCCCTGAGAAAACTGCGGCATCCAAGCCGCAGCAAAAAACTGAAAGATTATCTGGATTAAATAAAAATTACCGAGGATATTTAAATGAAATTATCACACCGTTTAATGACGATTGCTTCCTTTGTCCGCAAGGGAAGCAAAATTGCTGATATAGGGACTGATCACGGATACATACCGATTTATCTGGTAAAGGAAGGGATTTCCCCCTCCGCGCTGGCTATGGATGTACGGAAAGGGCCGTTAGAGCGTGCTGAGAACCATGTCCTCGAATACGGACTCGGCGATAAGATAAAGGTGAGGCTCAGCGACGGCCTTCTGAATCTGAAACCGGGCGAGGCCGATACTATTGTTATCGCAGGAATGGGCGGGGAACTGATTGTGCGCATCCTGGAAGCGGGAAGGCACGTGTGGGAGAGCACGGAACGTCTGATTCTGTCACCCCAGTCGGAAATCGGAAGCGTAAGGCATTATTTGGAGGAGAACGGTTTCACTATTTTGCGGGAAACCATGGTAAAAGATGAGGGCAAATATTACACGGTCATCGAGGCGGGACATGGCGCCATGCATTATGGCCGGGAATGCTTTTACGAGTATGGAAAATGCCTGATTCAGGAAAATAACGAAGTATTCCGGGAGTTTCTGGAGAAAGAGAGACGCTCGGTGGATGAACTCATCGCAGCACTGTCTGAGAAAAACTCCGACAGCGCCGCAAGACGCCTCGGGGAGCTTTTAACGAGGCGGGAAATGATAAAGGAGGCACAGGATGAAATGCAGTGAACTGATTAAAAAACTGGAAGCGCTTGCGCCGCTGCCCATGGCATGCGACTGGGATAACCCGGGCCTTCTGGCGGGCAGAAGCGGCAAAGAGGTGAAAACGGTATATCTGGCTCTGGATGCCACGGACTCCGTCATAGAGGATGCGGTGCGCTGCAGAGCCGACATGCTCATCACCCATCATCCCCTCATATTCAGACCGTTAAAAAAGGTGAATGACGAAGATTTTATCAGCAGGCGTATTCTGAAATTGATTCAGAACGACATATCCTATTATGCGATGCACACAAACTTCGACGCGGCTCCGGGATGTATGGCCGATTTGGCGGGCGCCCGCCTGGGCCTTACGGATACGGAGGTTCTGGAGGTTATGGGAAAGACGGTTGACGATAAGGATTACGGAATCGGCATCTGCGGAAACTTTCCGCATGCCATGACGCTTAGGGAGGCGGGAGAGGCAGTTAAAAAAGCCTATGGAATTCCGTTTGTCACCGTATTCGGCGACGTGGAAGACGGCGGTCCTGCCGTCAGGACGGCGGCTGTATGTCCCGGTTCAGGGGGGAGCACGTTAAAAGAAGCGCTGAGATGGGGAGCCGATGTGTACATTACCGGGGATATCGGCCACCACGAGGGAATCGACGCCGTGGCGAACGGCATGGCGGTGATAGACGCCGGACACTACGGGATTGAGCATATTTTCACCGGATTTATGGAGAAATTCCTGGAGGAAAACCTGGAAGAGAAACTTAACGTTATAAAAGAACGGGATGTATTTCCAAATCATGTGATATAATACAAAGCCAAAATTTCAGAATGGAGGAGTTATATGCCGATTGTAACAATAGGGGAAGAGACAAGGGAGTATGTGGAGGGAACGCCGTTTCACAAGATTGCTAAGGATTTTCAGGATCATTATGAGTATGAGATCCTGCTCGTCTGGGTGGACGGGCGCCTGAAGGAACTCCATAAGACACTGAAGGAAGACTGCAGCCTCAGGTTTATCACGGCCGCCGACAAGGCAGGCTTTTTAAGCTACCAGAGGAGCGCTCTGTTTCTCATGCTGAAGGCGTTTTACGACGTTGTAGGCAAGGAGAATGTCAGCAGCCTGACCGTATGCTTCTCCGTGGGCAACGGCCTCTATATTGAGACGGAGGGCTCTCTGATTCTGAACCAGGAGCTGCTGGATCGGGTGAAGGAGGAGATGAAACGTCTCGTTTCACTCAGCCTGCCTATCTTAAAACGCAGCGAAAATACGGATGAGGCGGTTGAACTGTTCCATCAGCACGGGATGTATGATAAGGAAAAATTATTCTATTACCGCCGCGCTTCCAGGGTCAATATCTACAGCATCGAAAATTTTGAGGACTATTTTTACGGATATATGGTGCAGAATACGGGATATATCAAATATTTTGACCTGCAGCTCTATGATGAAGGTTTTGTCCTGATCCTGCCGTCGAGAAAGAACCCGGAAAAGCTGATGCCGTTAAGCCCGAGACGGAAACTTTTTGAGGTGCAGAAAGAGTCGGAGCAGTGGGGAAAGAAACTGGGCGTTTTCAATGTGGGAACGTTAAATGAGGCGATTTCCCAGGGCAGAATGAATGAACTGATTTTGATGCAGGAGGCACTCCAGGAAAAGAAGATAGGCGATATTGCAGAAAAGATTGCGTCATCCGGCAAGAATAAATTTGTCATGATTGCCGGGCCGTCGTCGTCGGGAAAGACCACATTTTCCCACCGTCTGTCCATCCAGCTGAGCGCCCTGGGCTTAAAACCGCATCCTATCGGGGTAGACGATTATTTTGTAAACCGGGTCAACAGCCCAAGGGATGAAGATGGAAACTACGATTATGAGGCGCTTGAGTGCATCGATATCAAGCAGTTTAACGAAGATATGACTGCGCTCTTAGCAGGGGAAAGGGTGGAAATTCCGAGGTACAATTTTGTCAGCGGTGAGAGAGAGTACAAGGGAGATTTCCTGCAGCTCGGCGAGGAGGATATTCTGGTAATCGAAGGGATTCACTGCCTCAATGACAAATTGTCATACTCCCTGCCGAAGGAGAGTAAATTCAGGATTTATATCAGCGCACTGACACAGTTAAATGTCGATGAGCACAACCGGATTCCGACAACAGACGGCAGACTGCTCCGGAGAATGATCCGGGACGACAGGACAAGAGGTTCTTCAGCACAGGTCACAATCAGAATGTGGGATTCCGTGAGAAGGGGGGAGGAGAGGAATATCTTCCCTTATCAGGAAGAGGCAGACGTCATGTTTAACTCGGCCCTGCTCTATGAACTGGCGGTGCTGAAACAATATGCGGAGCCGCTCCTTTACAGCGTTCCCAGGGATTCTGAAGAATACTCGGAGGCAAAACGCCTGCTTAAATTCCTGGATTATTTTCTGGGCGTGAGCAGCGAGAGAATTCCACAGAACTCCATACTCAGGGAATTTGTCGGAGGAAGCTGCTTCAGGGTATAGGCGTCTCGGACGGCATCTATCCCAGTCATGCCAGGTAGCATTGCATGACTGGGACAGATGCCGTTTCTGGCTCAATGACCCGAACTATTCGGTCAGGCGGTTGCTGCATTTTGACTGTGCCGCAGGTGATTTGGAAATTTTTCATGTTGGTCAGAGTATATGGAGAGTTTCATCTATATTCATGTGTAAACAAGAAAGGAGCCGTGTTGAATCAAAGTAAAATTGAGATGGTTGAAAAGAAGCAATTGCTTATATTCCTGTCTGTTGCTTTTGTACTGCCATATCTAATGGGCATTTTGATGGGGTATGCGTATAACAGGGGAATCGATGTGAGCTTTTTTCCAAATGCTCAGATGTATTATCCGGCAGCAGGCATCATGCTGGCAATACTGGTGGTAAAAAAAGAGGATGAGTTGGTTCCCAGAAGATTTTATTTTTTCTTTATCACAATTACGGCAGTGATTTGTCTGATGACGATTGCCAGTGTGTTTGTAGCTAATCCGGGATTTATTGCATTTCTTAATTTGGTTATAATCATAGGTTCTGTTGCCTCCTGGCTCATTCTTTTTGCAGAGAAGAAGGAAAAGCGGGAATCATACGGGTTAAGGGCACATAATGGAAAAGCGTCTGCGCTGATGGTTATATTATTTTTAGGGCTATATTTAGGGAGGGTTTTTCTGTCTTATTTAGCCGGCGGCCAGATGGATGAATTCGCACAAATATTTCAAAATCCACGGTTTTACAGCATGATTTTTATATTGCCGGTCAACTTTTTTCTTGTATTTACAGCCTTTTTTGGCGAAGAATATGGGTGGAGATATTACTTCGCACCGTTTCTGCAAAAGCACTTTGGTAAGGTTCGGGGTGTACTGCTGCTGGGAGTGTTGTGGGGACTTTGGCATCTGCCGATTAATATATTCTATTATAGCCCGGAGACCTGGCTTCAAAGCATACTTTCCCAACAGATCACCTGTATCGGAATAGGCATTTTCTTTTCCTATACCTATTTGAAGACCAACAATATTTGGGTTCCGGTGATATTGCATTTTCTGAATAATAATCTGATAGCCGTGCTGAACAGCGGAAATGCAGCCGTGATTCATAATCAGTTAATCGGCTGGAAGGATGTCCTGCTGCTCCTGATCTTTAATATGGTATTATTCGTGCCGTTTATTTTCACAAAGGAATTTAGGGGGCGGGAAAAGAAGGATAACAGCCTTTAGAAAAATTTCAGAAGAGTTCAGCCTGGTGCGGCAGATTCAAAGTTAGATATAATAATGTTTTGAGCAAGACGATAAGCCGGGTTATGTCGTTGAATGGCCATCTATCTAGTTTTACCGTCGCCGGTAAATTCAAGCGACCTACCCGGAGGCAGACGGGCCGCCTTACGCCTCCTGTTCGGTCTTGCTTCGGATGGGGTTTACATGTGCCCCGGCTGTTACCAGCCGGGCGGTAGTCTCTTACACTGCCCTTCCACCCTTACTGGAACCGGCACAACGTGCCTGTCCAGCGGTATATTTCTGTTGCACTGTCCTTGGAGTCGCCTCCACCAGACGTTATCTGGCATCCTGCCCTGTGAAGCCCGGACTTTCCTCACCTGCAGCCTTTCGGTCCTGCAGCCGCGGCCATTTGTCTTACTCAAAACGTTACAAGTTTATCATATTTTTTCGTATTTGTCTAGGGATTTAGTTGAGATGTGAGGACGCCTCTGTAAGATGGCGGACGGGGGAGTGGGTGGGTGTATATGAGTCTTCAGTCCCGGTTGGTAGGGTGTGGTGAGGGGGAATCCAGGAGAAAAAATTCCTACGGGGACTCGCTTCCGCTTGTGGAATGCGCAGCGGATGCTAGATTCGAAAATACCTCATCAAGCACCGGCGGATTCCAAGGTCTCCCTTCGGAAAGTTTTCTCCTTCCTTCCCCGGGCAGGTTGTCGACGGGACTGAAGACTCAGCGAAGTGTGTTGCCCCGTCCGCCGGCGTCAGGGGCTGATTGTCTCTTTCGTCAAGTGCGGCGGTGGTATTGTCGCGGCCACCATATAGTTGCGATTCTTTTACATTCTGACGATGTCTTGGACTGCATGAAAAGAGTATCGGAATAAACACTCTAAGATTATAAGCTTACACAGTCTCATCGTGAAGAGGATATAGTTTTTAGGCATCCTGAGAAACGTAGTGGCAGCGACAAGCGCCTCCCCCATTGAAGGAATAGGACAGATCAGCCGCCGCAGGCCAGGGGCCGGGCAGCCGTCTTGGCTGAGTCTTTCGTCCCAGCCATAACTTTCCTGGGGGGAAGAAGGGAGAAAAAGATTCCGGAGGGAACCTGGGAGTTCATCGGCACTTACCGAGGTATTTTCGAGGTTAGTGACCGTTATGTACTCCAACGAGCGCAAGCGTTTCCCGGAGGAACTTTTTCTGCCCGGATTCCCCGCCCGCGACAACCTGACGCCCGGGACGAAAGACTCATCGATCCCCCTCACCACCCCGGTCCCTGGCCTGACGGCGGCGTCCTCATTTCTCAATCACCCCCCTATTTTGAATATTTCTCCTCACAATACTGGCATCTATAGATTTCTTTTTTCTCATCCGCAAGGTAGAAAATATGCGGAAGTTCCTGCTCGATGGAGGTGATGCAGCGTGGGTTCTTGCAGTAGATTACATTGGTAATCTTCTTTGGCATCCTCACCCTCTTTTTCTCTACGATATGACCGTCCTTGATGATGTTGATTGTGATATTGTGATCGATATAGCCAAGGATATCCAGGTTCACCAGGTCGAGGCCTCCGTCGATCTTGATGATGTCTTTTTTGCCCATCTTACTGCTCTTGGCATTCTTGATGATGGCGGTCTGGCAGTCCAGCTTTTCCAGGCCCAGTTTAAAATAGATATCCATGCTTTTTCCGGCCTGGATGTGATCCAGGACAATGCCTTCTGTTAATCCGCTGATATTTAACATGGTTTTTCCACCTCCAGTAATGTCATAATCAATGCCATTCTCACATACACTCCATACTGCACCTGCTTAAAATAAGCGGCGCGCGGATCGTCGTCTATTTCCACGGAGATTTCATTTACCCTGGGAAGAGGGTGCAGGACAAACATATCGTCCTTTGCCAAATCCATCTTCTTCTTGTCGAGGATATAGCAGTCCTTCATGCGGATATAATCTTCCTCATTGAAGAAGCGCTCTTTCTGGACTCTGGTCATGTAGAGGATGTCCAGTTCCGGCATTGCGTCGTCCAGGTTCTCAAGCTCCCTGTATTCAACATGGTTGGCGTCCAGCACATCCTCGCGGATGTATTCCGGTACACGCAGTTCCGGCGGGGAAATCAGCACGAAGCGGATTCCGGTATAGCGGACCAGTGCGTTAATCAGCGAATGGACTGTACGTCCGAATTTCAGGTCACCGCAGAGTCCGACCGTCAGATTGTCAATTCTTCCTTTTAAAGAGCGGATTGTCATTAGATCGGTTAATGTCTGGGTGGGATGCTGATGGCCGCCGTCGCCGGCATTGATAACTGGAATAGAAGATTTGGTAGAAGCTACCATAGGGGCGCCCTCTTTGGGATGACGCATGGCACATATATCTGCAAAGCAGGAAATAACCCGGATTGTATCAGAAACACTTTCGCCCTTTGCAGCAGAACTGGAATCGGCGGAAGCAAAACCTAATACGCTGCCTCCCAGGTTTAACATTGCCGCTTCAAAGCTTAAACGTGTTCTGGTGCTTGGCTCGTAAAACAGGGTTGCTATCTTTTTGCCGTCACATACGTGGGCGTACCTGCCGGGGTTCTTCTCAATATCAGAAGCCAGATCAAGCAGCAGCTCGATCTCCTCGACAGAAAAATCTAAGGGATTTAACAAATGTCTCATTTGGCTCTCCTTTTTATGCTTTTTGAAAAATATTATATAGCATTTCAGGTCAGATTACCATAGGTTTTGTAAAAAAAATGGAACGATGTGAGTACTTTAGACGTAACACAAGGAATCCGGGTCCTTTTATGGAGCATTTTCTTTTAAAGGATTCTGTAGTATGATTAAAAAATAGGCAGAGAAGAAAAGAACAGGAAAACAAGGCATCTTATTAGATGCCGAACCGTTTCGGAAGAGTCCGGCGGTCACGGGCAGTTATGGTAAATCAGCCGCCCGGCAGCGCCTCAGGGCAATTGTTTTCAGAGGCGCTTTGGCACATTAACCCTTCGGCTCAGGTTCCCTGGGGGGAGTATGTTTCTTCCTGGCTTGCCTGTCTTCTTCCACAAGCCTTTCTAATTCTTCCAGCATTTCTTTAGACATCATAGTGGGCCGTTTTCGCGTTTTCACGATATGTACAATGTGAAATACAAAGCCGGTTACAGCAACATCGGCAACGGACCAATAATACAGAATGTTGTTTTTTAACTGGTGCCATTTACTTCTCATTTTTCCTCCTTCTGTTTTTCATAAACCCGATATGTAAATGGATGATGCGGCAATCGCAGCCCGCAAATTAACCGCTGTCAGCTTTTACCCTCCTTTAGAAAATAGTTTAGTAAATATATGTACTAAAATCAATAGTAAATATGTTTACTATGTTATCCTTTTTTCACTAAAGGGGATAATGTAATTATGGAATATGTGAAAATTATCAAAGATCTGAGAGAGGACTGTGACATGACACAGCAGACGGTTGCCGATTATTTGGGCACCAGTCAGACAATGTACGCGCGTTATGAGAGAGGGGCGTCGGAGCTGCCGATTAGACATCTGCTGAAACTGTGCGATTTGTACGGCGTGAGCGCGGACTATATCTTAGGCAGAGGAAAAAAGTAGGGCAGCCTGAAGAATTGGCTGCCTTTTTAGCAGGCAGATCCTGAAAACGGGAAATTCCCTGATATATAGTGAAGGGACATTGAAAATCAGCTGCCGCCTTATTTCAACATCCCTATTCGGTCTATTTGGCTGTTAATAGTCCTAAAGCCATCAGGTAGCCACCCCTGAAGCCATATTCCTCCCAGTCGGCGATTACATCCACCAGGAGAGTCTCCATGACTTCCCCATCCGGATGGGCGCGCATCATTTCTATCAGCCTGTTTTCTGCTTTGGTAGGAGAATGGTCACCGGCGATCTCTTCGCGCGGTCCGGTTGCGTACCAGGAGTAGATTTCCTCTATAGTCATAATGTTACCCCTTTCATTTGTATGTGCTATGATTTACGAGCTTCCAGCCTGAAATTTCAGCACAGGCAGTTGGGAAAGTATGAAACCCGGAAGATAAGGACAGCAGGGTAAATGGTTATTGCCCGTCTGCTTCTTCCGCAATTTTTCTCAGTTCTTCCAGTATTTCATTTTGGCTATATTTCGTTCTTTTCGGGGGTAATTTCCCCGTTTTAACATAATGGATAATATAGCCGGAGAGTCCGGTTAAAACAACATCAAGGACAGACCAATAATAAATAAGATTATTTTTTATATGGTTCCTTTTCATACTTTTTTCCTCCCTATTATTAAAGAATATCACTGTGTTCCTTTATTTCCAATGGTAAATAATGGAAATTATTTTATGGTCAAATCCGGGAAAATATTGTGTACTTAAAACAAGTCCATTTGCAACATTGTATCACAAAACGTACTTAAAATGTACTTGATATTAAACTTTGGAGGAAAATACATGGAAAAGAATAAACATCTTGGATTGAGAATAGATGAAAACACGCATCGGAAACTGACTATATTGTCGGAATATGAGGGGCGTTCCATCAACGGAGAAGTCCTGTATCTGATCAGACAGGCGATTGCAGAACATGAGAAACAGCATGGAAAGATAGAATAGATAAGGCGGCAGGGAAGAAACCTGCCGCTTTATCCATATCTTATATCCGAATGATATTGTACCTATAATGTCGTAAAAAATGATGAGACATTATCTTTCAGGGCGAAAGTTTATTTCTAATATTGTATATGTTATAATGTAAAAAATACTGATGGGAAGGAGGTATATGCAGGAAGAATTAGAAAAAAGAAAATGTTATATTCAGCAACTTAAAAAATTTGTCAGGCTGATTCATCTCAGGCAGATAAGGTGTATTTGATAAACTGGAAGTAATGGGGGTACCGCATGAAAATATATCATAAAAACTATTTTGTGTTCGGTTTTATTTCGCTTTGTGCTTTGCCGCTGTTTGCATTGAACATAATAAAAGCTGATTGGTGGCAGTGGGGCATTACATTAGCAATTTCCGCAAAATTTTTATATGTTGGACTTTCAAAGCCAGAAAGCGAACAACAGAGCAGGATTGAAAAAAACTATCGAAGAGTGTCACAGGAGCTTTACGGGAAGTATGCTGTGGTAAAAACAAATCTTCCTCTGGTTATTCTGGTAGCCTTTTTCACAATTACTCTATTTATCAGACTTGTCTTTAATATTGTTATTCCAGCTTGCATTGTTGTGTGTTTTCTGATTGTTCTGACTGTTTCCGTTTTTTATAGTATTGGTCTTGACCGTAAAATTAAAGAACATATTGACAATGACACAAATTAAACAATGACAGTTTGTCTACCTGCGTCAGATAAAAAATAAAAGTAAAACGTCCTGATTTTCTGTAAGAACAGAAAACAAGGCGTTTTTTGTTGATAGACAGAATGATTCGGCCACCTGTCTTTTAGTTTGAAACGTTAAATAAAATACATTTTTGCTAAATTAGGTTAGTAACATGTTAGTAACAAACCCAACGGTTTTATCGGATTTTGCCCTTATCCCGCGTAAGAAATCTTTAAGGAACTTTAAGAAAAATGAGGTGGGACAATGGGAGTCTATTATGTATAATAAGATAGAGCAGCAAAACCAGGATATGACACAGGAGGAAACAATGTGGAACTTAGCCATGAAGAACTTGTAAAAGAGAAGGTTCCCGCCATACAGGTGAAGAACTTATACAAGGTCTACCGCGTTGGTGAGACGAAAGTATACGCCCTGAACGGTGTGGATTTTACAATGTATAAAGGAGAATTCTGCGCGATAGTCGGAACGTCCGGTTCCGGTAAATCGACTCTGTTAAATATGCTGGCAGGTCTTGAGAAGCCGACAAAAGGCGAGATAGTCATTGCGGGAAAGCACATCGAGAAGCTGAATGAAAACCAGCTGGTATCCTTCAGACGGGAGCGGGTCGGATTTATCTTCCAGTCCTACAACCTTTTAAATACGATGAATGCGGTGGAGAACATCGCGCTGCCCCTTTCCTTTCAGGGAATCGGCAAAAAGAAGAGAATCGAGCGGGCGAAGAAGTACCTCGATCTGGTAGGCCTTGATAAGGTAGGGAACCATATGCCGAACCAGATGTCGGGCGGCCAGCAGCAGCGAGTCGGAATCGCCAGGGCGCTGGTGGTGCATCCCCAGATCATCTTTGCCGATGAGCCGACGGGAAACCTGGATTCCAGGACGACGATGGAGGTGCTGAAGTTGATGCAGAAAATCGTGCGGGAGCACAACCAGACGCTTGTCATGGTTACCCACGACGACCATCTGGCTACATATGCAGACAGAATATTTCATATTATCGACGGAAAGATCGTTAAGATAGAAGAAAACCACCAGCGTGCCGGTGGTGATACGGAAGACGGGGAGGAGAAGACAGAATGAAAAAGTGGAAGAGAGTGCCGGTGATTGCATTGATTGTCGTGCTGCTGGCAATGATGGGAACGCAGGTGGCGACGGCGGAAATGCTGGATATGAACCAGTTTAACGACGATACAATCACAGTGAGTAAGGTGCCGAAGGGAAAAGCGGGAAATAAGATTTCCATCAAGATGACAATCCATAATAAGGGCACAAAGGGAGACAATAATTTAGAGAAGATCAGACTGGCCAATTCCTACGAATATGAGCGTATTATGGAGCGGCAGTTCGGAGAGGCCGACGATTCAGATGAGGGAGAGCTCCGGTGGTACGACAAATCATTCCCATTCGAGGCGGATTCTACCACATTCAAAGAGAAAGATATCAATGTGAAGCCCGGCTCATCCAAGAGCGTCACACTGAGCTATAAATTAAGGCGGGATTTGACGGCAGGCTATTACCAGGCGTTTTTTATCATTGACGACAGTATCGAAGTAGGCGTAAACATTTGGGTTTCCGCCTATGACGGTTCCACGGAAGAGGATGACAATACAAAGCTGGACTACGATTTTGCAATCGGTGAAAACCAGTTTACCCCGTCCGCAGCCTATTCCCAGGTAATGAACTTTGGAGTGAATTTAAGAAACAGCGGCCTGAAAAAGGTTTATGATGTCCGCGTAGACATGCAGCTGGATCCCGACATCACGAAATTTCCGTTCGATATCAACGAGGGCAATTACCTGCGGTATATGGGAGATATGGATCCGGAGCAGACGGTTACCGTTCCGTACAGCATGGCGGTGAGAGAGGAAGTCAAATCGGGTTTCTTCCCAATCCATTATAAGATTTCATACAGGGAAGAGAGCGGGGGCGATTTCATCGATCCGGTCGATAAAGTATTTTATGTCAGGGTAGTGGGTAAAGATGAGGATGAACTTTCCGCTGATGCAGGGGAAGAGGACAGAACCAAGGCCAGAATTATTGTAGACAGCTTCTATACCGTGCCGGATGTCGTTTTTGCGGGCCAGCCTTTTGAACTTCACGTCACAATGAAGAACGCATCGTCCGATGTAACATCCAGTAACATCATGTTTACTTTTGCTTCGGAAGAAGTAGAGAGCAGCCCTGTTTTTACATCGGATACGGGTTCCACTTCCGTGGTGGTAAACCAGCTTGCTCCCGGTGCGACGACGGACTTACAGATGGTTTTCAAATCGTCGCCGACGGCCAACCAGAAGTCTTATACAATGACAATTAAGGAACAATATGACAGCCCGGAGTTCAAGAATGCCAAGGAAGAAGTCAAGATATCGATTCCTGTTAAACAGGAACCGAGGCTGAATACGGGTACTATCGAGGTTATGCCCGACAGCATTAATGTAGGTTCCGAGACAAACGTTATGTTTGGAATTAATAATACCGGCAAGGTGCTGCTTTACAATGTCATGGCGCGTTTTGAGGCCGATTCAATCCAGACGGCCGACGCTTATGTGGGTAATATCAAGCCGGGCGAGACAGGCAACGTGGATACCATGGTGACCGGCGTGGCTCCGACTATGGACGACGGGAAAGTGAAGATCATTATTTCATATGAAGATGAGAACGGACTGGCGACCGAGATTGAGAAGGAGATGATGCTCTATGTCAATGAGGCGTCGGATGATTTCGGAGATATGGAAGCGGGAAACATTGACGGCATGGAGGGAATGGACGGTATGGAAGGGGAACAGACCTTCTTCGGCAAGTATAAGATGGTGATATTCCCGGCCGCAGCCCTCATTATTATCATTGCAGCCACAACGGTAATTGTAATCAGGAAAAAGAAGAAGGCGGCGCAGGAAGAAGGAATGGACGATGAGATTCTTTGATCTTTTGTCAATGAGTGTCAACAGCCTGCTTCGGAGAAAACTCAGGACGTTTCTTACGGTTCTGGGGGTTGTGATTGGTACGGCTTCCATTGTGGTCATGATTTCTCTGGGAATTGGACTGAACAAGTTCACGATGGAGCAGTACGAATCGTCGGGGAGCCTGACTGCGATACGGGTCTACAATTACGATCGCGGTAATTCCAGTGATAAGACCAATCCGGAAGACAGCTTTATGACAGATGATACGATGAAAGTGTTTGAGCGGATCCCGCATGTGGTTTCTGCCTACCCGAAACTCAACATGTTTGTGATTATGAAACAGGGAGTCTACGAGGGGAATGTCCAGTTAGTCGGAATTCCTTTATCAGCCATGAAGGATATCAAACTGGGCGAGGGAAAACTTCCCGACGCCGACTCTCAGGACATGGAAATGGTGGTCGGAAATATGACTTCGCAGGATTTCTATAACTCAAAGACAGGGGACGGATATGACTACAGGACGGGCAAAGGCCCCGATGTGGATTTCATGAATAAACCGCTCTTCACGATCTTTGATACCGATGCCTATTACCAGTCGAAATATCCGTCCGGAGGGGACGGGACGTCTCCGGCAAAGCCTCCGAAAAAATATATGCTGAAGACTGCCGGAATAGTGGAAGGCGGACCGGAGGACTGGAATGAATACAGCTACGGCATTTACGTCGATATCGAGAAGCTGAAGACACAGCTCAAGCAGATATTTAAGAAGAATCCGATCCCGGGACAGCCGACCAACAAAAAAGGTAAACCGTACAACTATTTTGTCTATGAACAGGCTACCGTGAATGTCGACGATATGAAGAATGTTGTGGAGGTCCAGAAGGCTATCAACAACATGGGATACGAGGCAAACAGCCAGATGGAGTGGCTGGAACAGTCCCAGAAGCAGTCCAACATGGTGCAGGCCGTACTCGGCGGCATCGGAGCGGTATCTCTCTTTGTAGCGGCTATCGGCATTGCAAATACGATGATGATGTCCATCTACGAGAGGACCAAGGAGATAGGCGTTATCAAGGTGCTTGGATGCGCAATGGGAAATATCAGAAGCATGTTCCTGATTGAGGCCGGGTTTATCGGTTTTGTCGGGGGCGTGGTCGGGGTGCTATTAAGCTATGGAGTCTCCTTCCTGATTAATAAATTTCTGGCAGGAGCCCTGTTATACGGAATGACCAGCAAGCTGTCGATGATTCCGCCATGGCTGGGTTTTGCATCAATCGGCTTTGCCGTATTGATCGGTATGATTGCCGGATTCTTCCCGGCTCTCAGAGCGATGAAGCTGAGTCCGTTAGCGGCAATCAGGAATGACTAATAGAATATTAAAAAGGGACGCTTTTCGGGCGTCCCTTTTACTGATATCGGGAATCCGGGCGGCACGTGCGAATTACTGCCGCCAGGCTGGACTATGTCTATGTTTCCATTTAATCAAAACTTACATCTTTTGGCAGCGGAGCATTGTACAGTCCCTGCTTATGAAACTGGAACCATTCCATAATTTTATCTTCAGGGGCGGCATTCAGGGTGAGGAGGACTTCTTTTGCAAATTCCAGAGGCGCGGTTCCGTTTGCGGTAATGATATTCTGATCGCTCACCGCCGGTTGAAGTACATAGTTTTTCTCTCCTGTATATGCTTCTTTCGACCATGCCTTCAAATCCTTCAGATCATTGCTGGTATGCTTGCCTTCATTTAATACACCGCAGGCGCCTAAAAAAACGGAGGCATCGCAGATACCGGCTAATACCCTGCCTTTTTCGCGGCACTGTTCAACGAGCGGCTTAACCTGCAGCGCCGACTCTTCTCTCCATGATAAGCCGCCGACTAAAACCAGGGCCTCATAATCACCGGGGACAGAGTTTACCGTATAGTCGGGCAGGGCGCGGAATCCTCCGATAGACCGGACGGCCCCGTCGGTCAGGGATACGGTTTTGACTTCATATTCTGCCTGGCCGAGCATATAGAGGGCGGAAGACAGATAAGCCGCCTCCCAGTCCGCATATTGTTCCAGAATTACAAATAATATCGTTTTCTTCATTGTTTTTCTCCTTTTCAGATGCCATATAGTTTCTATTATAACACGTCCCGCCGTTTATTTATGCTTTTTCTCAAAATGGAAACCACAGAATATTCATTCAGGAAAAAGCGGTGGAATGGCAGACTAAGAACGGCGGGAAAGCATCTGCTTCCACCGCCGCTCCTGCAATATTTTTGTAACATCAGTCTACCGTCACATGCTGTCTCCATCGCCCTGAAAGAATATAGAAAAATACAAGAATGCCCCCTCCAAGGGTGGCCGCCGGGACTGCAATTCCGATCCCCAGGATCCCCATATGAAATCCAAGGGCGAGCAGATAGGCGACCGGAACCCGTATGATGAGTCCCTGGAGTGTGTTGCTGCACAGCGTAATCAGCGTGTGGCCGGTTCCGTTGATGAAACCGTTGGCCGAGAACACGAATGCAGTCAGAAGATAGTCCGCACAGAAGCCACGGATGTACAGGGTGCCGTAACGTATCACTTCCGGTTCACCCCGGGCAAGTACACTCATGAACTGCGGTGTGAAACAAATGGTTGCCAGAAAGAGGGGAATACCGATAAGGAGGGAAAGGCTGATTCCCTCTTTCAGGCAGGAGAGGGCGCGCTCCGGTTTTTTTGCGCCGATATTCTGTCCCGTCATGACGGCCATGGCTCCCGACATTGCGGAGCTGGGCAGCATGGCGATATTATTGAATTTGCCTGCCAGCTGGGCGGCTGCCGAAGCGGCGTACCCGTACTGGTTGATCAGGGCCGTCAAAAACATGAAAGAGACAGAGGAGATGCTGTTCTGGACGGCGGCCGGAAAGCCAATCTTTATAATTAGAAAGACTTTGGTGCGCCTGAGCCGTAAATTCCTGCGAGACAGCCGGAAAATATTGCTCTTTTTGACAAGGTATACTGCGGAGATAAAAAAACTGACTGCCTGGGAGATAACCGTGGCCCAGGCGGAACCGTCCGGTCCCATCCTGAATCCGGCGACAAACAATAAATCCAGGAACACGTTGAGCGTTCCCGATACGGCCACAAAGAACAGGGGTCTTTTGGAGTCGCCGGTTCCATTTAAAACCGAGCTGATGGCATTATATTCGAAGACAAAGAAATTGCCAAGCATACAAATGCGCATATAGCTGCAGGCGTTGTCAAATGATTCGGCAGGAGTTTTCAGGAGTATCAGGAAAGGGCGGGCTGCAAGGTACATGACGGATGTCATAAGCACGGCACAAAGGGCAAACAAAGTAAGCAAGGTTCCAATGGTCTCTTCTACATCCTCCCTGCGCTGCGCTCCGACATACTGGGATATTAAGACGGTTCCGCCCGAAGCGAAACCGATAATTAAAAATGTAAAAGCAGATACAACCTCGCCGCCGATGCCGACTGCCGAACTGGCGGCGGCTCCGCCTACCCACTGAACGATCAGCATGTCAGCAGTCATGTACAGATTTTGAATCAGGCTGGACAGAAAGAATGGGAAGCTGAAGAGTATCAGCTGTTTTCTTACGCTGCCCTCGGTGAGACTGTGTCCAATCTGCATGAGGTGAAACTCCTTTTCCTTTAATTATGGTGATTTAACCCGCGCGCAGTGCGTACGGATTATTCGTGTTTGAGGCGGTAAAAAGCCGTAATACATGCTTTTCACCGCCTGATATAAAATATGATGGATTGCTTTATAAGTCCATGGCCGCAAAGTAGCCGTAATGAAGCGCTTCCAGAATCTTGGCCGGTTTCTTGCAGTCGCCGACTACGTAATATTCATCGACACAGCCGCGCAGGCTGTCGGTTACGTCATTTAATGCCTTCATTCCGGCAGCGGCGAGGACAGTTCCGGCAGGGAATACCACTGCGTTTCCTTCTGCGTCTGTTCCGTGCACTCCGTCGTCTGCAATTTCAGAACATGTTATCTGAGTCCGCAGCGTGAGTTTTTCTTCTTTTTCAAGCTCGATCATCAGAGCTCTCCAGTGCAGGAACGGGGCATCGGTGGCGGCGGCGTCCTTCATCTCAAGGATTGTGACGTCATATCCTTTTTCCTTTGCCAGGTGAAGGCCTTCCTCACAGCCGACAAGTCCGCCTCCGATTACGACAACCGGTCCCTCGATTTTTACGTCATCCTCTAAATGGGCGGCAAGATGTACAAAGGGTTTATCCATGCCGGGAATCGGAGGAGCAGAGGGAGCGGCGCCGACGGCGATAATCAGTGCGTCCGGTTTGATGGAGCTTATCAGTTCCGGGGTTGCCTCTGTATTCAACAGAACCTCGATTGGGCGGTTCTTTACACGGTTTTCCAGTACCTGCATCAGCTTTTTAATATCTTTTTTAAAGTCAGGGCGGACAGCGTAGTTTAAAGCGCCGCCGAGAACGGAAGATTTCTCAACAAGCGTTACATCGTGGCCTCTGTCGCTGGCTGTTACGGCAGCCTGCATGCCCGATGGGCCTCCGCCCACAATGACAACCTTTTTGCTGACAGGAGCTTTTTTCGGCTGTCTGCTTTCCAGTTCCCTGCCGCAGAGCGGATTAACGGTACAGCGGCTGACCCTGGTCGGGTATTTTATGTAAGGAACAAAGTTGCCGCTCAGGCAGTAGTTGCAGCGGATACACGGTGTGATGTCGTCCGCATGGCCTGTTTTGGCTTTTACCGGGAAATAGGGATCGGCTACGATGCCTCTGGCCATGGCCACCATGTCGGCGGTGCCGGAGCTGATGATTTTCTCAAGCTCTTCCGGATCGTCGAGTGCGCCTACGGTCGTTACCGGCGTGTTCTTCACTGCTTTTTTAACCGCCTCTGCCAGATAAACGTTGCATCCCCTCGGAAGGAAGGTGTTGGGGAACATTCTCTGCGCGGCGTCCTTATCGTGGAAACTGGTCGCGGATACGTGAATCAGATCCACCTTGCCGTCCAGCATTTTTGAAAGTTCAATGGCCTCATCCAGGTTGAAACCGCCCGGCATAAATTCGTCGCCGCTGATACGGTATTCAATCGGGAAATCTTTGCCGCATTTTTTACGGATATTATCAATGACCATCATGGAGATTCTGGCCCTGTTTTCAAGGCTGCCTCCGAAACGGTCGGTACGCTGGTTGTTGACGGGAGATAAGAACTGTCCTAGAAGCCAGCCATGGCCTCCGTGTACCATACACATATCGACACCGCCCAGTTTAGCCATCTCTGCGGCATCGCCGAATTTTTCCACGATGTATTCGATCATGGCTTCATCCATCTCGATGACCTGTCCGCCGTAAATGCAGTCACCCGCACTGGGGCCGTAGACTTTGCCGTTTGTATACTGAGGGTGTGCGCGGCGTCCGGCATGAATCAGTTCTATGGAGGCTGCGGCGCCGTGGCGTTTAATCTCGTCGGTGCAGTCGATAAGATAGGGGAGTATCTCTTCTGAATCGAGGGGAACCATGCGTCCGTGTGCTTTGCCCGTAACGGTGTCTACGAGGCTTTCTCCAATGGTTACAATGCCGGCGCCGCCTTTTGCGCGTTCTCCATAGAGGGCTATATTGGCCGGAGTAAGATAACCTTCCGGCGTGAGATCGGAGACGCCCATGGGTGCCACTTCAATTCTATTTCGAATTGTAAGAGAGCCGATTTTGATAGGTGAAAATAAATTTGGATACATCATAAGTCTGCTACATCCTTTCATAAATAAATTTCTGCATGCCTTCATGCAATGATTGATTGACGATGAAAAGTCCGCAGTGCGTACTTTTCGTTGTTTTTGATAACATTAAATTATTTTGTAAATTTTCAGAAATATGCTGTTGATCGGATCATACACAAAAAAGTGTGTTAAGTCATTTCAGAAAACAGACAGCTTGTTTTAATATTTGTGCATAGAAACAGAAAATGATCTAGCCCAATGTCGGAAAAGGTATATTTTTTTACGAAAATATAGTATAATTTAAAAAATAAGGTGGGATTGGTTTATGAGGATAAAAATTGATATGAAGGACAGCAAGCCTGCTTATATGCAGATGTCCGAACAGATTATAGGAGCCATAAAGGCCGGGGAGTACGGACAGGGGGACAGGCTGCCGTCGGAGGCTGAATTCTGCAGCGAAACGGGGCTGGCTAAGGGTACGGTCAGGAAGACATTTGATAAGCTGGAGGCGGAAGGATACATACGGAGAGTCCATGGCAGCGGCACTTATGTGCAGGGCTGGCAGCCCGGTCTCAGGCACATGGTTCTGTTTGGGGACAAGTGTGCGAAGGAGGGACTTGGACCCGAGGAAACTTACCGGCTGATCAGTGAAGCCTGCAGCCGCTTTTTTGTGCCCGATATCCCGGAGGAGGCGGCCATGATCGACTGCACGCCGGAGATTGCAGGCGATATAATCAGAGATCTGCTGAAGGTGTGGAAGTTTAATATAACCTACTACGAGGTCGGCGGTGTGAGGGCCGGAGAGGTGATTCCAAGGGAGGAACTCTGGATTACCACGAAGACTCATTTTGAAGAGGTGCTGCCCGTGGCGGAACTGGCCGGGAAGCAGCTTTTGCAGGTGAGGCTGGCCGTACCCGACACGGAGGAGGAAGAGATTGGGGAGCTGGATGACGACTGCCTGCTTGGCATTGTCTATGACAGTCAGGATTTTCTGATGCACATCAGCCATACTCTTGCTCTTTTAGGAAGGCACAATACCTTTTACCTCTGCCAGAAGGAAGAGTGGGCGGATAAGAAAAAGGCAATCCGTTCCGACGACATCATATGGCTTGTGTCCGTGCAGGAAGAAGAGATCATCAGACAGATGAAGACGATGGGAAGCCGCTATATAGTGTTTAATTATGGAGTGACAAAGGAATCTTTGGAGCAGATTAAAGGATTTATGGAGCGGAGAAAAAGATGACGGAGAGAAAAGAAACACCAGTCTATGGAAAGATTGTGGATGATGTCAGGAGAAGAATCGAGTCCGGGCAGTGGCAGGAAGGCCAGAAACTCCCCGGGGAAAGAGAACTCTGTAATCTTTACGGGGTGGCGCGCGGAACCTTAAAGGCTGCGTTTTCCGAACTTCAGAAAGCAGGTCTTATCAGGCAGGTGCGCGGGAGCGGAACTTATGTGGAGAGCAGGGAGAAGGGTGTGGAAGATCTGGAGAAACAGGCCGATGATCTCGTCGCTTTTCTGGCTTCCCTGAGGTTGGGCGAAGACGAAATACTGACACTTGGAAAAACATTCATATTACAGAAATCAACGACAGAAGCCAAAGACGGAAAATAAACTTGCAAAGAAAGTACAAATATATATTGACAATTTACAAAAAAAATAGTAAACTTTGGACAAGTTACTGATGCAGAGCTTAAATAACAGATTAAAATTCATGTGATGAAAGCTCAAGTCAGGATTGGTAGTGAAGCAATCTGAAATATCGAATGTGTGTGGAATTTCGGAACGTTTTGCTTACCTCTAATTGTTGATGGTATAAGGTCGGATTATTGTGCCTTATATCGTTGCTTTGTGAAAGCAATTCTAAGGCTTTACAGTAAGGATATCAGTATTTCAGTCATTGCTTCCGTTCCTGCTAACGATTTAAGTGGAAAAGGAGAGAGGCAAATGAAGGGAATCAAGAGTTTGAAAAAATCTAACAGGAAATATCTTGCGCTGCTTATGGCCGCAGTTACGGCAGCAGCTTCTTTAAGCGCATGTTCCGGCAGTACGTCCGGGGATGCGTCACAATCCTCATCAGCAAAAACAGAAAATGGCGGGAGCAGTTCAGGCGGCTCCGTACTTCGTGTAGGCAGAACCTGGGATTCCGGCAACGGCAATTTTGATCCGGCTACTTTCTCAGGCATTTCCTTCCAGTTCGGCCCGGACGTATTCGAGTCACTTCTTCAGTATGACGAGAATCAGGAACCGGCTCCGTTTCTTGCAGAATCATGGGAAACTTCCGATGATTTAAAGACCTATACCTTTAAACTGCGCCAGGGTGTGCAGTTCCACTATGATTACGGCGAGATGAAAGCATCCGACGTAGTATTTTCAGTCGGCCGCCTCTCGGATCCGGCTATCAACAACACGGCGACTAATGCGACGAATCTCGGCCTCACGAACATCGATAAGGTGGAGGCCCCGGATGATTATACTGTAGTATTTACCTTAAAAGAAGGCGATGTGTTCTTCCCGGATAAGGTTGCCAGATCTTACCTCACCATCACAAGCCAGAAGGCAGTGGAAGAGATGGGACTGGAAGAATACCAGAAACGCCCGATTGGAACAGGCCCATTCATGCTGGAAGACGGCGGTGTGCCTGGAGAGAAATACAGCACAGTTAAATTCGACGGATACTGGGGACAGAAAGCCAAACTGGATCGCGTGGAATACTATGTAATCCCGGACGATGTAACGCTCGCCAATGCAATGGAGGCGGGAGAAATCGATACATACGACGTAAATAACCTGGAAAAAGTCGAAGAATACATGGCAGATCCGGATACTTATGTGCTTCTCAACGCCAGAGACTCCGCGCAGTCCTTCATCGGAATCAATGCCAACTTTGAACCGTTAAATGATCCGAAGGTACGCGAGGCAATTGCACTCAGCATCGACCGCGATATGGTCTGCAACGAATATTTCAAGGGAACGGAAGAGGTGTCCAAAGGTTTCCTTCCGACGTTCTGCCGTTACGCACTGGAAGATTACTGGAATCCGGAATACAACCCGGAGAAAGCCAAAGAACTCCTTGCAGAAGCGGGATATCCAAACGGCTTTGAGATTGACATGTACTCCCCGAACGATACACTAAGTTCCGGCCCGGCCACACTGGTACAGCAGTTCCTGACACAGATTGGCCTGAAAGTGAACCTTCAGACGGTAGACTTCGGAGTATGGCTGGATAAGGCAAAAGCCGGAGAAATCCCGATTTACCTGTTCTGGGATTCCTGTCCTGTTATTCCTGACAACGTATTAAAACAGTTTACAAGTGAAAGCATCATCAACTATATTGCATACAACGACCCGGAATACGACAGACTCGTTGCAGCGGCAGTGGAAGAGAACGATTTGACAAAGAAAGCGGAACTCTACAATGAGGCACAGAAGAATATCATGGATTCAGGCTGCCTTTACTCAATGACCACCTATTCCATCCACCAGGTTGTAAATCCGAAAGTAAAAGATTTAAAGATTACAACGGGTCTGATGCTGACATGCCGGGAGGCATACATCGAGGAATAATGGTTGCGCAGTAACTATGTTAAGGAGTAGTCTATGAAAAAATATTTTGGTATGCGTGTTTTAATGGCGATTCCGACCATTTTAGGCGTGTTCCTGGCTGTATTTCTGATTATCAGGATGGTTCCCGGAGATCCGGCCTCCGTCATGCTTGGAAAGACTGCAACTCCGGAAGAGCTCACACTCTTCCGGGCGCAGAACGGCCTGGACGAACCGATGCTTACGCAGATGGGAATTGCCGTAAAGAAATTCCTTACAGGTGACCTGGGTGAATCCCTGTCGTCCCATAAAAAAGTGACCGTGCTTTTGAAAGAACGTTTTCCGCGCACACTGGAGCTGGTGCTCTGGGGAATGGTGCTGAACTCCATTCTGGGAATTATCTGGGGAGTGGTCGCCAGCGTACACAGGGGCAAATGGCCCGACTACGTCATCAGCGGCATGAGTACGATAGGAATGTCTCTGCCCTCGTTCTATGTGGCGATTATCGTTCTGGTGGTGCTTGCCGTGAAGCTGAAGCTGATACCGGTTATCGGCATCCAGAGTGAAAGCGCCAACTATTTCCAGACGATTGTGGCTCCGGTGCTTACCATGGTGCTCGGCGGAAGCGCCCTGACCATACGTACGACACGTTCCAGCATGCTGGAGGTCATGGGGGAGGACTTTATCAGGACCGCAAGGGCAAAGGGACTCAGCGAGAAAGCCGTTTTATTCAAACACGCCCTGAGAAATGCGGCAATCCCCATCGCCACGATCATCGGCTATAATCTGGCGTCCAGTTTTGGCGGTTCAATCGTCATTGAAACTGTCTTCAACAGGCCTGGCATCGGAAAGCTTCTGATGGATGCGGTGACTAAGAGGGATTATCCTGTCGTACAGGGAACGGCCGTATTTATTGCTATCCTGCTGATCGTCGTAAACCTGTTGACGGATGTCATGTACAGCATCATCGATCCGAGAATCCGTGTTCAGTCGGATAAATAGTGAAGAAAGGCAGTTGGGACAATGAGTGTAATGCAGGAATGTGTGCAGGATAACGACGATATCCTGCAGGTAGAAAATATATGCAAATATTATAAAGCAAGCAGTGGAAAATTATTTGATAAAACAGTATTCAAGGCTGTCAATCAGGTGTCCTTTTCTGTAAAACGCGGAGAAACCTTTGGACTCGTTGGAGAATCCGGCTGCGGAAAGAGCACGCTGGCGAAGCTGGTTATGAAACTGATGGAAGCATCAGGGGGAAAAGTCGTTTTCGACGGCCAGGATATCACGAACATGCCGAAGCGGCAGTTAGATGCAATCCGCAAGGACATGCAGATCGTGTTCCAGGATCCTTACGACTCCCTGAATCCGCGGTTTAATTTAAAACAGATTGTTGCCGAGCCGATGGAGAATTTCGGCTACAGCAGGGAGCAGATAAACGAACGTGTAAAAGAGCTGTTTCAGGAAGTGGGACTGCCAGAGAAACTGATGGTCCGCTATCCCCACCAGCTATCGGGAGGACAGAGACAGAGGCTCTGTATCGCCAGAAGCCTTGCCCTGTCGCCAAAACTGCTTCTCTGTGATGAAGTCGTATCGGCGCTGGACGTTTCCATCCAGGCGCAGATACTGAACCTTCTTCTGGATTTAAAGGAGAAAAACGGCCTGACCTATGTATTTATTTCCCACAACCTGGCAGTGGTAAAATTTGTTTCCGACAAGATTGGGGTTATGTATTTTGGTAAGCTGGTAGAGGTTGCTGATAAGGATGAGCTGTTTGAAAACTGTCTCCATCCATATAGCTGCGCCCTCCTCTCGGCGGTGCCGATTCCGGATCCCGACGTGAAGACGAAACGTCTGATTCTGCAGGGGGATCTTCCGAACCTCATGAACCCTCCCAAGGGCTGTATTTTCCAGGACAGGTGTCCATTTGTTAAGGATATATGCCGCTGTGAGGAGCCGGAGCTTACCGAGTTTTCACCGGGCCATCAGGTCGCCTGCCACAGGGCCGGGGAACTGGATTTAAGCATTGTACAGGAATAGGCAGGAGGATAAAGCTATGATTAAATTTTTAAAGAAAAATAAGGGGATTGCGGCCGGTCTGCTTATCCTGGCTGTCATCGTCTGTCTGGCGGTTTTTGCCAATTTTCTGACCCCTTATGCATTTGATACGATAACGCTTTCCGATAAGCTGCAGCCACCCAGCGCCAAACATATTATGGGCACCGACAACTTTGGGCGCGATGTCTGGACAAGAGTTATCTACGGAGCCAGGATTTCCCTGACCGTATCTCTGGCGGCGGTGGCGCTGGGCCTGGTGCTCGGTTCCATTTTAGGGCTGATGGGCGGTTATTTTAAAGGTCCCTTCGACTTTACCCTAGGCCGTGTCATGGACGTATTCATGTCGTTCCCGTCAATTTTACTTTCACTGCTGATCGGAATCGCCCTGGGGCCGTCCGTCCTCAACATGTGTCTGTCGCTGGGAATTCCGTTAATACCGGCATTTTACCGTGTCACGAGAGGCGCTGCCTTAAACGTGGGGGAGAGAACCTATGTTATGGCGGCGAAATCCATGGGCACAAAGAGCAGCAAGATTCTGTTCCGTCATATCCTTCCGAATACGCTGCCTCAGATTTTTGTTATTCTTTCCTTCAGCGTCGGCGGCTCCATAATGGCGGAGTCCTCACTGGGATATCTGGGATTCGGCATTCCGAAGCCGACACCGTCCTGGGGACTTGTTATCAGCGAAGGCAAGAGCTACATATTCAATGCACCCTGGATTGCAGGTTTCGCCGGACTGATGATTGCACTTACAATCTTTGCATTCAATCTTTTGGGCGATGGTATCAGAGATTATCTGGACCCCAAATTAAAATAACGGCAGTAACGCTTTAGGAGGTACGAAGTTGGATAATGATAAAATTTTGGAAATAAAAAATCTGTTCGTAAAATTTCCAATGGACGGCGGAGCAATCCATGCTGTAAACGGCGTGAACCTGTCACTGGGCAAAGGTGAGACTCTGGGTATTGTAGGAGAGTCGGGATGCGGTAAGAGCGTTACGATGTCGGCGATTCTGCGTCTTTTAAAGACGCCGCCCGCACAGATAGAAGGGGAAATCTATTACAAAGGCCAGAACATTCTGGATATACCGATGAGGGATTTCACCAGAATCAGGGGAAAAGAGATTTCCATGATATTCCAGGAACCGATGACCAGCCTGGATCCGGTTATTAAAATCGGACCGCAGATTGCAGAGAGCCTGATGCTGCATGAGAGGATGCTGAAAAACGCGGCGATGGCAAAGGCCCTGGAACTTCTCAAACAGGTAGAGATTCCCAATGCGGAAAAAAGGATCAATGACTATCCCCACCAGCTTTCAGGAGGAATGCGCCAGAGAGTTATGATTGCCATGGCTCTGGCCTGTAAACCGCAGATTTTGCTGGCGGACGAGCCGACTACGGCCCTGGATGTGACAATTCAGGCACAGATTATGGATTTGATTAAAAAGCTCCGCGGCGAATACGGAATGAGCATTATGATTGTGACGCATGATTTGGGCGTAATCTCCGATGTCGCCGACCGTGTTGTAGTATTTTACAGCGGCCAGATTGTGGAGGAGGCTTATACGGCCGACCTGTTTAAACACCCGAAGCATCCCTATACGAAAGGACTTCTCACCTGTATTCCGACGCTTCAAACCAAGGCAAGCCGTCTGCAGGTAATAGAAGGAAATATTGCCGATCCGGCCAACCGCCCAAGCGGCTGCCCCTTCCATCCAAGATGCCAGTATGCGACGGAGCGGTGCAAAAAAGAAAATCCAAAGCTCCACCCATGCGGAGACGGACATCTTGCGGCCTGCCATTTAATGGAGGGCAACGGCTGAGAGTAACGAGGCAGCTATGAAAGTACGGAATCGTTAAGTTTAATTTAAGGAGGATACTATGCCCAGAATTACAACTGTGTGCGGTGATATTGCACCGGAAGAATTAGGCTACACCGATATGCACGAACATGTGATGTTTGACGGGACCGATATGGGAGAAATTTGCCGCCCTTCGATGCCGAAGAACCTCCCCATTCAATGGGAAGACAAGATTTCTCTGGAGAATATCGGCCTTTTAAAACGCAACTTTACTCTGTGCCAGGATGCAATGAATCTTGACGATGAGGAAGTCATGACGGGAGAAGTTGCCGATTATAAAGAATCGGGAGGTGATTCCCTGCTGGAGCTGAGCGTCCCGGGAATCCGCCTGGATGTGGCGGCGATTAAAAGAATTTCAGAAAAGACAGGGGTCAATATTATCACGGCTACCGGCTTTTATATTGAATCATCCTGGATGGGACGTTTTGACGACTGGAAGACAGCCGATTTCTATAAACGTATGATGGATGAGTTTGAAAACGGCATCGAGGATACCGGAGTGAAACCCGGCTGTGTAAAAATAGCGCTTTCAAGCTTCACAAGAAGAGAGGAGATGTCCCTGCGGGCCGGAGGCCAGATGGCAAAGGATACGGGAATGTCGATTACGGTTCATCCCTGCGGTCAGGGAGGAGGCGACCCGAGGAAAATTGTGGAAGTCCTGAAGGAGGAAGGCGTTCCGGCAGAGAAGATAGTCATTGCCCATGTTCCGATGGCGAACAACAGGGGACTGTCGGAGATGATACGGTATCCGGAGCTTTGGGCTCTTAATCTGGATGTGGCGAAAGCAATCCTTTCAGCGGGAGCCAACGTATCCGTGGAGTTTATGTCGGGCCAGATTGACTTAGAGGCCCTGGGGTCCCAGTCAAATCCGGATTATATGAAACTGGCCGGTCTCGTTAAGCTGATTAATGAAGGCCACTGCAGGCAGATGGTACTGGGCACCGATATGTGCGTCAAAACAATGGCCAGACGATGTGGCGGGGAAGGCTACTGCCGTCTTACCAAATTTGCCGTACCGGCGCTCAAACAATACGGCGGTGTGTCGGACTATGCAATCAGGAGTATCATGATCGATAACCCGGCCAGAATTCTGGCGTATTGACAGGGGTACCTGATATCCGGGCGTCATCCGGCTGCCGTAAAGCTTATAGCCGGAAGCGGTGGGAAAACGAGCGCCGCAAACGGGCGGTCTGCCGCCCGGAACAGATGATAAAGTAACGTAAATGTAAAGAATATGCTGAGATAAAGAGATAAACCATCACACAAAAAAATCAATAAAAGAAAAAGGGGTATAAAATCATGGCAGAAATGTATAAAGTAAAATTAACAGTATTAAAGACAGCAATTTATCCGGAACTGGCAGAGAAATATTTATCAATCGGAAAAGAACTGAAACCATGCGGAGGCTTTAAAGAGGGCCAGGAAATTATCGTAGATGCATTTATGACATGTCCGGAGGGTTTCTGTCCTCAGGCATGGGCTGCTCTTTACCCACAGATGCTGACAATCAGCCGCGGCGGTTCCTACGCACCCTGGACAAAAGAAGACGGAGTCGAGGTCGGCTGCTGTACAGACGGACTGAGACCGGTAACATTTTTGATTGAAAGAGGTGAAGTTCAGCCATTTGATCTTTAAAATTACCTTGTATATAAGGATATAGACGGCAGAATGGATGGGGAGTACCCGGAAGATTTTGTCGTAGAAATTAGTGCTTTATTCTGATCGAATGATAGGCTCATTATTATATGTGTCCGGTTCATTTAAAAAGTATAGAGCACTTTTTTGCTTGTTCTTTCAGAAATTTATCCAATGACGCAGCCGGCAGAATGCAGTATGCTAAGATATGTAACAGAATTTGGTGGTTTTAATTCTACCGAGTTACTATCCTTTTTTATTATGACAGCGTTGCTGGGGACTCATGTTTATCTATCAACAAGAAAAAGAGCAGTTTTTGGAATTGTAATCCCATTGTGTATTGCCGCTTCCTTTTATCCTATATATCAATTACTAAGTCCTGACAAGATAACATCGATTGTCCTGATTGGCCTCTACGTCATAGCTTTGGGTTCCTGCCTATGCATTTGGTACAGGGCAAGAAAAGATAACAACGGCTAAAGGCAATATCGCCAGACAGAGCGTCATCCCGACTGAGAAGAGAGCAGAAACGGCGTGTTTCTATTTGAATAATCCCCCCTTGTATGATATAATTTCTCCAGTTGATAAAATGTTGGAGGCATTTATGGATAAACAGGACAAGATTGCAGTATTGATAGACGCAGAGAACGTATCGAAAAAGTACATTAAATTGATCATGGATGAAGTAAGTGATTACGGAATTGCTACATACAAGCGTATTTACGGCGACTTTACCAACCCCAGTGTTATGGCATGGCAGGATGCGCTGCGTGACTTTGCGCTGACGCCGGTTTTCCAGTTTAATTACACAAAGGGGAAGAATGCCTCGGACTCTGCTCTGATTATAGATGCAATGGACATCCTGTATTCGGGAAAGGTGAACGGGTTCTGTCTGGTGACCTCGGACAGTGATTTTACAAAGCTGGCAATCCGTCTTCGGGAGGCCGGAATGATCGTTATTGGAATGGGAGAGCAGAAAACTCCGAATTCCCTTGTTTCCGCCTGTGAGACGTTTAAATTCCTCGATCTACTGTACCAGGAGAGCCTGGAGGAGCAGGCGGAGGATAATAAGGCAACAGCGGAGAAGACCGCTAAAATCGCGGAACCGCCGGCAGCCTACCGTCCTTCGGAGGAACGGGATACGAAGAAACCTTCTGAAGGAAGGCAGAAAGTCCACCAGGTTGAAGCTTCGGACAACCAGGAGGAAAAAACGGATAATGCCAAGGGCGATTCGAGACTGAACAATGTGCCGACAAAAGAAGAGATTGGCGCGGAGATTGTCTCAATCATTGAATCGAGATCCGATGAAAACGGCTGGATCAACCAGTCCGAGATTGGAACCGTGCTTCCAAAGAGAGTTCCCGGCTTTGATCCACGTAACTATAAGTGCAAAAAACTGGGCCAGTTTATTGAGAGTTTTGATTATCTTGAGACAAGGACAATGAAGAATCCCAATAATAAACTGCTGAAAGTGGTATATGTGAAAATCAAGCAGATGTAGGATATTTAAATATTTTAGGCATTTCAATTTTAAACAGCGTGATGATAAATAATCCGTTCTTCCCTTCAATGTGGGAGGAGCGGATTTTTTCAATCAATACCGATGCCATTGAAGCGCCACTTTGGGTAAGAACTCTGAGCCATTTCCAGCGTAAATCTCAATATCAACGGCATATTAGCCCGAAAATGAGAATATCTTACAAGAATTTTCCCCTCCGATATGATAAGGTAATCGATAAGCATTAGAAACAGAGAAAGCAGGGCAGCAGGCTGGAGTAGAAAAGAGCTGCAGAAATACCGCGTTTGAGTACAGGAGGAACAGAAAATGAATTTACAAAACGAAAAATGTGTCATGATCATCGATGATCAGCTTCCGCTGGGAATCATTGCAAATACCACGGCGATTATGGGAATCACACTGGGAAAAGAGATGCCGGAGGTGGTTGGAGAGAATGTAACCGACCAAAACGGTAATGAGCATCTGGGTATCATCGGTGTTCCTGTGCCCATTTTAAAGGGTTCACCGGAAACAATCAAAGAAATCAGGGAAAAGCTCTATCAGCCTGATTTTCAGGAACTGACGGTGGTGGATTTTTCCGATTTGGCGCAGAGCTGCAATGACTATGGCGATTTCACGAAGAAGATGGGAAATGCCCCGGAAAGCGCCCTGCAGTACTTTGGACTGGCAATCTGCGGGCCCAAGAAAAAAGTAAACAAGCTCACCGGCAGCATGCCTCTGCTCCGATAAGGGCAGACCGGGGCTCAGTGAGGGGAGACCCGGCCTCCGCAAGAGGAGGCCGCATGCTTTTAGAAAGAAATAACGTTTTAACGAACGAAAAGGAAACTCCCCTCCGGACAGGCGGCGAAAAACATAAGGCTGCTTAACCCGGGAGGGAGTTTATTGCATCAGAAGACGGTACTGTTATGTTTTTCCGTTCATCTAACGCCGCGGCATCTGGAATCCGGCCAGAGCCTGGTTTAAATAATCATTAAAAGGCTTCATTTTGATAAAAATATCTTTTGCAAATTCCGGGAAATGCTCCGCGTCTTTGATAAGCTCGTCGGCGACGGGATATTCCAGATACCAGCTCTTATATTTCAGGTAATGTGCCTGGGGATGCTCCTTATCAAAACTTTCGGGAACCCGTTTCAATGAGGTCCCCTGCACCTTAAAGAAGTCACGAAAGCCGTCCGCTTCTATGATTGAGCCCCACTCATCGGGATACCCGGCAATATAATTTCGGATCATTGCCGTAGCGTCCTTAAATACATCTGCAAACAGCCCCCCTCCCAGAAATGATTTGCCTCCGGGCTGTATCATCAGAAAATAGCCGACCGGGATGGGGAGTTTCCCGCCTGAAGAAATATGGGCTCGAAAAGCCGGATTATAAGGAGATTTGTCGTGACTGAAGCGGGTATCACGCACCAGCTTGAATGTCAAATCCTTTGGCTGGTTGTGCAGGATGCTGCTGTCCGCTTCCCCTATTTTCAAAATCAGCTCTTGTAAAAGCATCTCAAAGTGTGCATTTGCCTCCCGGTACTCCTGTTTATGTGCGTGGTACCATTCGCGGTTATTATGGGTGCTTAATTCCGATAGGTAGTCCAGTATTACAGATGTATTCATATGTATCCTCCTGTGGTATACGAGATTGCTGCGAACCATTTTCAGGCCCTCATTATCAGCTCTTCTATGAGATTAGACAACGCCGGAATCAGATTGTGACAGACTTGCCTGGAAAATATTTTTCAGTCTTTTTAAAACATCAGGAACAGGAATAATGACGGAATCGGGAACAGAAATTTTAAGTCATCCGTCCGGCAGGGCTATACCACTTTGTAAAGTGTATGTATAATTATTGTATAAAAAAGCAGGTTTCTTTAATGACTTTACTTTTCAGAAATGTTATCCTTTAAACATAAAGAAATTCCACACACACAAATTTCCTTACTTATTTTAAAACAATTCTATTCAGTGATTCTTCTGAACACAGTGTGAGCTCACATATTAAAAAAATGGTGTACACCGGGAGACTGCATATCAGATATGGTATGGTTATTGTCTGTCGGTTTTTTTGTTGGAAATATGGAAAAACAGGAAAGCTTTGTGGTACACTTGATTTAAAAAAGACTACAAGGAGTGCTGCAAGATGGATTCAAACGAGATTATTATTAAAGATATTCCTGCATTTTTCAGAAAATTTAAAGGCAGTACAAAAGACGGGCAGTACGATTTATACTGTCAGGAGTTTGCCTATAGTATCATATACGGAAACCTGAACAGCAGCCATGTGGATGAGATCCTTCAGCTTGTTGGACTCAGCTGCGTTCCCGACCGGCTGCTGCTGATACAGACGGATTATAACGACGTGTTCCAGTTTTATCCGGAGTTTAACCAATTTCCGAGACGTTTCAACATAACCCAGATCCTTCAGAGGTGTGTGAAGCGAAGTGGTATAGAGGGGTTGGTGGCATCGTATACGGGAAGAGGCGTAATTGGCGTTTTCCTGTGCACCGGCCAGGAATCCTCCTCAGAAGAAAAAGAGGTCACGGAGAAAATCAGGGAACTGGCGTCGGAGATGATTGTCAGGGTCAACGAAGAAATCGGAGAGGGCGTTGCAATCGGAATCAGCAGATACTGCAGCAGCCTTTCGAGATTTCCGCAGGCCTATGCTGAGGGCAAGGAAGGATTATTCCACTGTTTCAGGCTGGGGAAGAACCATATGGTATTTTATAAAGACATTAAAGAACCTAAGACGGTTTTTTCCAGGGACGAGCTTAAAAATTTTGGTTCTGAGATTGTCTCCGGGATCACGGCGGGGGAACAGGACGCGGTGAAAGAACAGGTAGACAGGATGATGCAGTACATGCTGTCCGTCGCAATGTCACCGACCAATATACGCCTGATTCTGGTAAGTTTCACCGACTCGCTGAGAGAGCGGTTCTGCGGTTCCAGAATACCGATTGATACACTGGAAAAAGCATATTTGAACACATCGAAACAGATTATCAACAGCATGTTCGCAGACGATATTGAAAAGGCAATGGAACAGTTCTGCAGCAAATTAATAAAAGAACTGGGCGCGGAAGCACAGAGCTCTGAGGAACTGCTGTTACATAAAATCGACGAGGTGATAGAAAAATATTATCCCAACAGCGAGTTTAATCTGGACGTAATGGCGACCCTTTTTCACTACAGCTCTTACCATTTCGGGCGCCTTTTCAAGAATATGCGGGGAGAGTCTTTCAGACAGTATCTGGCGAAATACAGGATAGAGCGGGCAAAGGAGTTTCTGGCCAAGGGCGGCAAGCCGAATGAAGTCGCATTTCAGACCGGGTTTAACAGTATCAGCTATTTTTGCACAGTCTTCAAAAGCCTGACCGGTATTTCACCGAAACAGTATCAAGAGAACTTTATAAAGTAAAGATACAAATTAAAAAATATAAACAATTTGCGGCTTATTACAAGCCAACTATGGAGGACAAAGGAATGTCAGTTTTGGCAGATCTTGTTTTTATGAATGGAAAGATAGCTAAAGTCGATACGGATTTTAATTTCTGTACTGCAATTGCGGTAAAAGACGGATGGATCATTGATACCGGAAGTGATGAAGAGATAAAGTGCCATATCGGTGAAGGAACGGAAGTAATTGATCTGAAGGGAAAGCTGATGCTTCCCGGCGCCCAGGACTGCCATACGCATGCCTGCCTGGCCGGACTTTATAAAATGCCCTGGTTCCTGGACGTAGGAGAGGAGCGTGTTTCCTGCCTGGACGACATTAAGAAGATATTAAAGGATGCGGCGGAAAAGACGCCGAAAGGACAGTGGATTATGGGTTCCGGCCTGAGCTCCGGCTGTATCAGGGAGTGCGCAGAGGAACATCGGCAGATCACCCGCTGGGATATCGATGAGGCAGTGCCGGATCATCCGGTATGGCTCGCTAACAGCGGACTTCACCATGTACTCGTAAATACCAGGGCGCTTGAACTGGTGGGAATTACAAAGGACACGCCGGAGCTTAAACGCCATGAGGGTAAAATCCAGAGGCGGGAAGACGGGGAGCCGACCGGGTATCTCGACGATTTTATGCTGATGGATGCGGTTGGAAAAGTGTCAACGCTTCTGAACGATGAACAGATTCGTGACTGTATTATCCTGCTGCAGAGAGAGATGAATGAGAACGGCGTCACCACCCATACCGACATGGTCGGAATCGGCGGAGATCATCTGTTTGCCGGCGCCGGAGGATCCCGGGTAATCGATGTGTATGAAGCAATGGGGGAAGCGGGCGAGCTTACAGCCAGGGTTTCGGTCAATATCATGGCGGGCCTTAACGGCCTTTCCACCTATGACGCCATCATCGGGGGAGCGGGAGCAGGAAGGGTTCCGGAATTAAAAGACAGAAACTGGGTCGATGCCTGTGCCGTTAAACTGTTCGGAGACAGCATGTGGCTGCGCCCGGACGGAAGAAAGACGGGCGGAAGCAGCTATTTCCCGGGAGATACAATAGAGGAACAGAGGGAAGAGATCACGAGAACCATCGTGGAACTTCACCGTATGGGATACCAGATAGGAATCCACTCCACAGGAGGATGCGGAATTGACACCATTGTGGATGCCTATGTGAAAGCAATGGAACTGTACCCCGGAAAAGATCTGCGCCATTTTGTCATTCACGGTGACGATTTTTCGGATGAGAATATGAGAAAGTGTGCAAAGCACCATATCGTGCTTTCCTCGCAGGCAGTGGCTCCGTGGGGATTCATGGAATCTCTGGTGAACAGCGTGGACCCGGAGGACCCATCCAAAATGTTTGATTATCAGCGTTTTATGGACAACGGCGTCGTGGTGAGCCAGGGGGCCGACGCTCCCTGCATGACGGTCAACTGGCTGATGGGGCTTAAATTCGCGATGACGAGAACAACCGTTTCGGGCACCTGCTATAACAAGGGAAACGGCTGCACGATTGAAGACGGAATCAGAATGTACACAATCAATGGGGCATATCAGAACCACAGGGAGAATGTGACCGGCAGCATAGAGGTTGACAAACTGGCGGATCTTCAGGTTCTTGATACCGATATTTTTGAGATATCACCGGATGAGTTTGATGAGGTGAAGGTTGTAATGACCGTGGTGGGAGGACGGATTGTCCACTCCACTACCGTTTAGAAGAACTAAAAAATAATAGGAGAAATAAAACATGGAATATACATATTTGGGACGCACCGGACTGAAAGTCAGCCGTTTTTGCCTGGGAACAATGAATTTTGGAACCTCCACAGAGGAGAAGGACGCATTTTATATCATGGATAAGGCACTGGATGCCGGAATCAACTTCTTTGATACGGCGGACGCTTACGGCGGTTTTGCCGGAGAAGGCGAGCACGGTCTGACGGAGAAAATTATCGGCAGATGGTTTGCCCAGGGCGGCGGAAGAAGAGAGCGCGTAATCCTGGCCACAAAAGTATTTGCCACAATGGAGGATCCGTTTGAGGGACCGAATGACGAAGACGGACTGTCCGCCTGGAAGGTACGCAGGCATATGGAGGAATCATTAAAACGCCTTCAGACCGATCATATTGATCTTTATTATATGCACCATATCGACCGCCATGTGACATGGCCTGAGATGTGGGGGGCAATGGAGCCTCTTGTAAACAGCGGAAAGGCCACTTATATTGCGTCCTCCAACTTTGCAGCCCACGACCTCGTCAGGGCACAGTGGGAGGCCGATAAACGTCATTTCCTCGGCCTGGTAGCAGAGCAGCACCAGTATCATCTGCTTTCCAGACTGCCCGAGCTGGAAGTGATTCCGGCAGCCAGGGAACTTGGGTTAGGCCTCGTTACCTACTCCCCGCTGGCCGGCGGAATGCTTGGGGAGAATGCCCTGAAACGGCTCAGCGGCTCACGCAGCGAGAACCGTCATTATTCAGAGGAAATGCTTAAAACACTGACCGACTTTGCCGGCTTCTGCCACGACCTTGGCGAGAAACAGTCGGATGTAGCAATGGCATGGATTTTAAAGAACCCTGTAGTCACCAGCCCTCTCATCGGGCCGAGGACGCCGGAGCATCTTGACAATATCATTCACGCACTGGATGTGAAGCTGGACGACAGCGCGATGAAACGTCTGGACGAGATCTTCCCGGGACCGGGAGGAGAGGCGCCGGACAGCTATGCCTGGTAAATAGTAAAAAACAGGAGCTTTCCTATCAAAATTGAGGGAAGCTCCTGTTTTTTTATGGTTAAGACGAAAACGATACGGGCGTATTTGATGTTGCTCTGACAGCGATAACCTTCCTTACATCCTCTGTCCATTCCCCAACTGTTATATACCACACATAAAAAACGAAGCTTTTTTTAAAGAGGACCCTCCTGTTTTTGTAATGACAATTAAGTAACAATATGTTAATATTCAGGCATGGAAATAAAGTTATACTAAAATATCCAAAAATTCCGGAAAAAATAAGGATATAAGTAGTTATAAGAGAACAGGAGAAAATAATTTAGATTATTTTTTATATTCGGACTTTCCTGATTAGCATGAAAAGATACTAATTTCATGCAAGTCCGTCTAAAGCGGGGAACAGCAGCCATATGACATGGAAGCCGGCGAAAAAAGATTAAAAAGATTGAGATGTAACATTCTTCTGTTTCTTAAAAAGTGAACGAGGGTTGAAAGGAGCCAGAATATGAAAAAAATAAGATTACTGACAACGGCGGCAGCGTTAGCGCTCTCCGTATCGATGATAATGACCGGCTGCGGAGGAAATAAGCAGACGGCCACAGGCGGAAGCTCCGCCGCAGAGCAGAGTTCAGCCGAAAATGGGGAAAAGGTGCTGAAGGTTGCGACACACTGGGAAAAATCCACTTTTGATCCGGCGCTCTGGGGCGACGGAGGAAGTGTTAAAGCCGGTATCTCTATTTTTGAGACATTGCTGGCCTTTGATGAAGACAGAAATCTCGTTCCCAGCCTGGCAGAGAGCTGGGAGGTTTCCGACGACAGGAAAACTTACACCTTCAATCTGAGAAAAGGCGTACAATTCCATGCCGGATACGGTGAATTCACATCCGAGGACGTGGCATACACACTGGAACGTTTGAGCGATCCCGATGTAGGAGCCACGGATACAAAATCAAAATGCAAGGTAGACAATATCGAATCCATGGACACCTCCGACCCTTACGTGTTTGTGCTTCATTTAAAAGAGGCGGACAATGAAATCCTGATGGACTTCGCATCATGGTACAGCAATATCATCTGCAAGAAGGCATACGAAGAACTGAAACCTTCCGGATTTGGCGCAAAACCGGTCGGAACAGGACCTTTCGAATACGAATCCGGAAAACCGGCAGAGGCATATGTAATCAAACGTTTTGAAGATTACTGGGGAGAAAAGGCCCTTTTAGACAAGGTGGAAATCACGATGCTGGCCGATGAGTCAAGCAGAATTAACCTCTACAATGCGGGCGAAGTAGATATCATGACCCTGAACGATGCCAACAGCATCCTTAAATTCGAGAATACGGAAGGCTGTGAAGTAAAGAAAGTTGCGGGAGCCGGATGTTATTACCTCGGTATGAACCTGGAAAAGGAGCCGTTCAACAATCCAAAAGTCAGGGAAGCTCTCAAATATGCAATCAATTACGATGAAATGCTTAATGATTACTGGAGAGGGACGCTGTTCCCGCCGACAGGCTATGTTCAGTCCTACTGTATTTATGCCAGCACACCGGAGCAGAGCGGTTATACATATGAATACAACCCTGAGAAGGCCAAACAGCTTCTGGCGGAAGCCGGTTATCCGGACGGCTTCTCCACATCGGTTGCTTCACCGAACGACACCCTTTCCAAAGGACCGCTGCTTGTCATCCAGGAGTATATGGCCGACATCGGCATCGACATGCAGTTAAACCTTACCGAGTTTGCAACCTTCCTCGACGATGTAAGAAACGGACGCCATGAAATGTGGTTCCTGGTAAACGGAGACGGATACCGCGGTGACCAGTGGCTGACATCCTTTACAAGCGCCAAGATTCCGGGAAGCAACTGGTGCCAGTTCAGGAATGAAGAATTTGACGAGCTTGTAGCCAAAGGTTTTGAATCCATCGATAAAGCCGAGAAAGATAAGTATTTCGGCGATGCACAGAAGATTCTTGTTGAGAGCATTCCTTCCATTCCGATCGCTGAATCCTGTGGTGATATCCTGGTTAAGGATACGGTAAAAGGCTTCTCACTGAACGCTGAACTTCTGTTCCAGTTTAAGAACATGGATCTGCAGTAGTGGACCTGTAAAAGAGCTTGCTGTTCACGGTACGGCTGTTTTTCGAAAGAAGAGCGGCCGTACCGTGAATGATAACGCTTCACAGGTTGAAGGAGGGGAAACATGAAACGTTACATATTAAAACGTCTGTTATTTGCCATTCCCACGATTCTTGGAAGCATGATCGTGGTATTCCTGATTATCCGTTCTATCCCGGGCGATCCGGTGGCGATGAAGTTCGGCAAATCGGCTACCGTCCAGGAGATAGAGGAGTACAGGGAAGAGCACGGATATAACCGTCCGATGGCAGTGCAGCTGGCAGATTCCGTATTTGATACACTGCGGGGAGATTTGGGATACTCGATGGCGAATAACCAGCCGGTATTCGGCATGATACTGGACTGTCTTCCAAACACACTGGAACTGACGATATTCGGGGTGCTGTTAGCTATTGTGCTGGGAGTGACGTCGGGGATATTTGCGGCCTTGTACCGCGGCAGTATATTTGACATGGCGATTCTCAGCCTGAATACGCTCCTGATGTCGATGCCCTCTTTTTTCCTGGGCCTGATTCTCATCATCGTGTTCGGCGTTCAGCTGAAACTGATTCCGGTAATCGGCCTGAACCTGGCGCCGGAAGAGCATTTCCTGGGCCTTATCGGACCGGTCATCACGGTTGGCCTCGGTTCGGCGGCATCCATTGCCAGGACGACGAGAACCTCGATGCTCAAGATTCTTGGAAATGACTTTATTAAGGTCTGTAAGTCTAAGGGAATTGCAAAGAGCGCCATCATTTTGAAACACGCCCTGAGAAATGCACTGACACCGATTATCACGGTGGTAGGCGGAACCTTTGCCGCATATCTGGGAGGCGCGGTTGTAACGGAGACGGTTTTTGCAAGACCGGGAATCGGAAAACTTCTGGTCGATGCCATAAACGCCAGGGATTACACGGTAATTCAGGGGACGGCGGTATTTCTGGCAGTATTTATGATTCTCGTAATTCTGGTTACGGATATCTTATACGGCGTGTTCGATCCGCGTATTCGTGTTCAGGATTCTGCAAAATAATGACGATTGTTACTATTCAGCCCCCGTGCAATACATCTTGGCTGAACTGTAACAGAAGATCAAACAAGCTGGAATTGGAAGGTTGACTTATGGCTGAGCAAAATAGAGAGAAAGATAACAGAGAAATAGAAACAGGAAAAGAAGCGGAAAAAGAAGTAATACTGGAAGTGAAAGACGTAAAAAAATGGTTTCCGGGCGCCGTAAAGAGCAAGGAGTTTATCAAAGCCGTTGACGGAGTATCACTTTCCATAAAAAAGGGGGAGACCTTTGGCCTGGTGGGAGAATCGGGCTGCGGGAAAAGCACTCTTGCAAGACTGATTCTCAGTCTGTACAAAGCGACGGCCGGGGATGTATATTTCCACGGGAAACCGATCTATAAAATGAATGCCAGACAGCTTCGTGAAGTGCGCCGGGAAATGCAGGTTATTTTCCAGGATCCTTACGAGGCGCTGGATCCGTATCTCACCATTGAAGAGATTATTATGGAGCCGTTAGATATCCATCAGTATGGCACCAAACAGGAGAAACGCGAAAAGGTGGAAGAGATGTGTAATCTGGTCGGACTGCCGGTGAACCTTCTTACGAGGATGCCCCATCAGCTGTCCGGCGGCCAGAGGCAGAGGGTGAATATCGCCAGAAGCCTGGCTCTCAACCCGGAATTTGTCATCTGCGATGAAGCGGTATCCGCCCTGGACGTATCGGTCCAGGCTCAGATCCTGAATCTGCTCAGGCATCTGCAGAAGGAACTGGGACTTACTTATCTTTTTATTTCCCATAATCTTTCCGTTGTAAAATACATATCTGATACAATCGGCGTAATGTATTTCGGACATCTGGTAGAAGTGGCGCCGAAAAACGAACTGTTTGCCGCCGTAAAGCACCCTTACACCCATGCGCTTTTGTCGGCGGTGCCGCTTCCGGACCCGGATTATCAGGTCAATACGGGAGCGCTGACCGGTGATGTGCCGAGCCTCTTAAATCCGCCGTCCGGCTGTATTTTCCATGAGAGGTGCCCGTACAAACAGGAGCGGTGCGAGAGGGAGGCCCCTGTGCTTGAGAGAGTGTCGGATTGCCACCAGGTGGCCTGCCACCGGTATAAAGAACTTACATTAAAGCTGGACTACAGCTCCGGCTTTGGAAAAGGAGGGGAAGGCAGATGATAAAACGGCTGCTGCATAATAAAATGGTCGTGTTCGGGGCAGTTGTCATACTTGCAATGATGTTTCTGGCAGTGGCGGCCCCCTTGCTGACACCCTATGATTATAAGACGAATCACCTGGGCGATCGTCTTCTGGCTCCGTCGATGCTTCACATCATGGGAACGGATGATTACGGGAAGGACGTGTGGACGAGGCTGATATACGGGGCCAGAGTGTCCTTAAAGGTTTCATTCCTGTCTGTAATGCTGGCTCTTTCCATTGGAAGCACCATTGGTTTTGTCTGCGGTTACTTCAGGGGAAAAATGGATTTCTTTGTAGGCAGGATGATGGATATCATGATGGCATTTCCATCCATGCTGCTTTCAATGATTATCGCCATCTGCTTCGGTTCGACGGAGACCAGGATGTGCCTGGCAATCGGAATTCCGGTTATTCCGGGTTTTTACCGTATTGCACGGAGCGAGACGCTGGCCATCAGGGAGCGTACCTTCATCATGGCGTCGAAAACAATGGGCGCGGGGAGCGGCTACACGATTTTTAAACACATTATTCCCAATGCCCTGCCTCAGATTTTCATCACCTTATCAGGGACAATCGGCGGCTGTATTATGGCGGAATCCTCCCTTGGATTTCTGGGTCTTGGAATAGCGCCGCCGACGCCGTCCTGGGGTATGATTATCAATGAGGGAAAGGATGTGTTTATCGATGCCCCCTGGGTTGCCATATTCGGCGGTCTGATGATCACGCTGACGACGCTTGCGTTCAATCTTCTGGGAGACGGCCTGAGGGACGTGCTGGATCCGAGACTGAGAAGTAATTGACGGAGGCGGTGAAACGAAGCGAAAAGGAGAGCGGATATGGAGCATTTGCTTGAAATAAAGGATTTAAAAGTGGAATTCCCGTCGAAAGCGGGCAATATCCACGCGGTGAACGGCGTAAACATGTATGTGGATAAGGGAGAAATCCTGGGTGTCGTAGGGGAATCGGGCTGCGGAAAGAGCGTGACGCTGTCTAATATCCTGGGACTTGTGGAGGCGCCGCCCGCTATTATAAGCGGTGAGATTACATTTAACGGTGAAAACATTTTATATAAGAACGACAACGAATTCCGGAAGATAAGAGGAAAAGAAATCGCCATGATTTTCCAGGATCCGATGAACTGTCTGGATCCGGTCATCCGTATCGGAAAGCAGATCATGGAGATGATTCTGGAACATGAAAAAATGGACAAAAAACAGGCTTATGAGGAGGCTGTAAATCTTTTAAAGGTCGTAGGAATCCCGGATCCGGAGATACGGATGAACAGTTATCCCCACCAGCTTTCCGGCGGAATGTGCCAGAGAGTAATGATAGCGATAGCGCTGGCCTGCAAACCGAAACTTTTACTGGCCGACGAGCCGACAACGGCCCTGGATGTGACGATACAGGCCCAGATTCTGGGACTTCTCAGGGATATTAGGGATCGGTTCGGAACGAGCATCATCATTGTAACACATGACCTGGGCGTTGTGGCGACGCTGGCACAGCGCATCGCCGTTTTTTATGGCGGCAAGGTTGTGGAGGAGGCGGATACGAGGGAGATTTTTAAGAACCCGACCCATCCGTATACAAGAGGCCTGATTGCCTGCGTGCCCAGCCTGGCGGCCGGCGATGAGGATTTGAATGTAATTGAAGGCAATGTCCCCGACTTATCCAACATGCCCGCAGGCTGTCCGTTCCATCCAAGGTGCCAGTTTGCGACGGAGGAGTGTAAGAGCGGGGAGATGGACCGCTTCAAAGTCTCAGAAGGGCATTATAGTTACTGCTTACTATGTGCGCAGTAACACGCCTCGGGGGACACTACCTGTGGACAGTACCGTTTATATCCTGTCCAGAAACAATAGATGGCAGAGTAAATATGTGATTTTAAAGGAGAGGTGTTTAACTATGAAAAAGGTTGTTACGGTTACAGGGGAAATCAAGCCGGAAGAGCTGGGCTTTACCGATATGCATGAGCACATCCTGATGAAGGGGCGTGTGTTCCGGGAGCAGTTTGTGGAGGAACATCCGGGATTTAAGGAATCCATAGGGGAAAACGAGAAGAATACGCTGGAAAATATCGGCATCATCCGCAGAAATAACATGTTTACCTGGGACACCCAGGATTTGGATGACCCGGCGGTCATGGAAAAGGAAGTGGCTGACTTTAAGGCGGCCGGAGGCCGGTCCCTGGTGGAGATGAGCGTCCCCGGAATCCGCAGCGATATCAGGGAAGTGAAAAAGATTGCGGAAAATACCGGCGTAAATGTGGTCGGTACGACGGGAATTTATATCTATGAATCATGGCCGGAGTGGTGCTATAATGCGGAGATAGAAGACTTCATGGACTTTATGAAGCATGAGATCGAATATGGGATTGAAGATACCGGCATCAAACCGGGAATGATTAAGGTGGGAATTTCATCCGGGTTCCGTCCAAGGGAAGAACTCTTACTGCGCGCGGCAGCCAGAACGGCCAACGAAACAGGGCTTCCGCTGACGGTCCATCCCTGCTTTACGATGGGAGGAGGCCCTCTGGAAATCGCAAAGATCCTGAAGGAAGAAAACGTGGACATGGAGCGGACCGTGATCGCGCATATGGGTGCGTTTCTCGGAGAGGGCAGTTTAAAGACGCTGATTACCAACCAGAAGAGCTGGGGGATCAGCCTCGACTATCTGCACCGCGTCCTGGATACGGGAATCAACATCTGCATCGAAATCTGCAACACCTCGGACAGGGAGGCCACAGGCTCCACAAGCCTTCCGGGCTGGATGCGCCTGGCGGCTGTCTACCAGCTCATCCAGGAGGAATATGCAAAGCAGCTTGTCCTTGCGACAGATACATGCGCGAAACATATGGCCAGATACTACGGCGGTGAGGGCTATGGCCGTCTGACGCGATACGCCATTCCGACGCTCCGCGATATCGTAGGCGTGTCACCCTTTGCCATCGACCAGATCATGGTGAAGAATCCGGCCAGAATCCTGGCATATTGATGCCAGGGTAAAGCTTCAGCCCTAAAAAATAATGTTTCATGCCGTGTAATCGCGGTTTACAGGAAAGGCGGAAAAAAGATGCACAAGGCAGATACAATTTTTATCAATGGAGTCATTTGTACAGTCGACCCTGCATTCCGGTTTGTACAGGCTCTTGTGGTTGACGGCGGTAGAATCCTTTACTGCGGAAATACAAGCCAGGCCCTCAAATACCAGGGCGAAGAGACGAAAATCATCGATTTGGAGGGGAAACTGGTGCTTCCGGGAACCTTTGACGCCCATATCCATGCGGCTTTTGCCGGACTGAGCCTGTCACCCGACTTTGTCAAGGTGGAGCCGGAGGATGCCTGCAACTTAAAGGAATTCAACGAAAGAATACGGGAAAAGGCGGAAAAACTGCCGGAAGATACATGGATCATCGGCTGGGGATTTAAAACATGGCAGGTGGAGGAGTGGGCCAAAGAAGACCGTCTTCCCACCTGGAAGGATATCGAGGAGGGCTCCATGGGGCATCCCGTCATCTTAAATGACGGCGGCCTCCACACGATGCTCGTGAGCAGACGTGCCCTGGAGCTTGCCGGAATCACGAAAGATACTGTGTTTAAGAAAGAGGAAGGCACCATGTTCCGGTTTGAGGACGGCAGCCCAACGGGGCTGTTCACCGATTTCGGAACCCAGGCAGCGGTAGGACGCGCGGCCTATCATCTTGTGGGAGATGAAATGGACGAGTGCCTGATGCGCATGCAGCGGCAGATGAACAGCTACGGCATTACCTCCCATAACGACATAGTCGGCATAGGCGGAAACGATATGTGTTTTGGAACCTACGGCGAGGAGGCCATCCACGGATATGAGAGGCTGAGAAGGTCGGGAAAACTGACGGCCCGCGTATTCGTCAATATTCTGGCCGGAAAGGGCGGTGTCCAGAGCTATGATACCATTTTTGAAGGAATCGGAGAAATGAGGCTGCCGGAATTTGGAGACAAGGAGTGGGTGAGGGCGGATGCCATCAAAGTGTTCGGAGACGACGGATGGGAGAGAGAGCTGCCTCCCGAGCAGAACGGATACTGCATGTTCCCGGGCGAAACGCCTGAGGAACAGGGAGAAGAGCTTGCCAAAACACTCAAAGAACTTCACCACAGGGGCTGGCAGACGGCCACACACCTTACCGGAGGACGTGGAATCGACGTAGCGGTGGATGCCCTTTCGGAGGCAGAGGAGGAAGAGCCGGGACGCGATCTGCGCCACTTTATCCTTCATGCCAGTGGTTCCAGCAGGGAGAACATCAAAAAGTGCGTGAGACATGGGATCGGCTGCGGGGCCCAGGCCGTGGGAGGTTATGAGTTCGGCGGAGAGACGGACTACAAAGTTCTTCTGGACGGAGGAATGCTGGTGGCGGAAGGATCCGATGCTCCGGCGCTTCCGATGAACTGGATGAAGGGACTGCACTTTTTGGTGAGCAGAAAGGCGAAGGACGGGAAGGTTTACCACCCGGAGATGGCTATTGACATCCGTGAGGCCGTCAGGATGTACACGATTTATCCGGCCTGGCAGAACCATGCGGAAGACTTCTGCGGTTCTCTGGAAGTGGGTAAATGCGCCGATCTTCAGGTCCTGGAACGGAATATATTTGAGATTCCTGCGGACGAGATAGAACACGTGAAGGTTCTGATGACGATGTGCGGGGGAAAAATAGTATATCAGTATAGATGACAGGTACCATAAACGGATAAGAATCCCCGGGGAGACCCAAAAGAACTGGAGGAACGCCGCAGAACGGCCCGGGAATTTGTGAATCACATTCTGGACTATTATAAAGATTATCCTTAGGTATCTCATTTTTTACTTATTCCAAATTCATTTTGGGCTCTTGCATAGATTTATAAAATCATTTATAATTCAATTAGTTATATAAGCTCATAATATGGTTGAGCGTTTCTACCAACTGCCGCAAATAGTTGATTATGACCCATGGTTATAGTCTTCTGTTTGCGGCAGTTTTTTAATTACCGGCGGGAATGATAAAATAAGGAGGATATTATATGAGTTACACGCATCTGGATATGGATTCCTATAAAAGGAAAAATCATTTTGAGTATTTTAACGGTCTTGGGTTCCCTTACATGGGTACAACGGTGAATGTTGACGTTACGGATTTTGTTGGGGTGGTAAAGCAGAAAAAACTTCCCTTCTTTCTTTCATTCTGTTACTGCATCGCAAGGGCGGCCAACCGTGTCCCCGAACTTCGGCAGCGGATTCGTGACAATCGGATTATCGAATTTGACAACTGCAGAACCTCCCATACGGTGGCCCAGGAGGACGGGACATACTGTTACTGTACACTCGACAGCAGCATGGCGTTTGAGGATTATCTTCCTTATGCTGTCCGGGCGCAGGAGACGGCCAGGATGCAGAACAGCATCGAGGAGGAGAAAGAAGATACGGACGAGCTTCTTTTTATTTCAACACTGCCGTGGTTTTCGTTTACTTCCCTGATCCAGCCGGTTCCCATGCCCGCCGACAGCAATCCCAGGATTACATGGGGAAAATACTTCGAGGACAACGGAAAATACCTGATGCCCGTATCGATCCTGTGCCATCACGGATTGGTCGACGGCGCACATCTGGCTTCGTTTTACCGGTCGCTGGAAGACGGAATTCTGATTGACTTTTCCGAAGGCAGGGCATAAAATAAGGATGGAATATAAGTTAGCTGTCTAACAATAAGAGTGATACAGCCCGGGATGTCCCAATTACCGGAAATGTGAGGAGAAGAATAAGATGAAAATGTCGTTTTATATGCTGCTGTACCGCGCCTTCCACGCCCAGCGCAAATGCTTAAGGCCCTTTATGGCGGAAATTGGCCTGGCCTCGGGGCAGCCGAAGGTGCTGCTGTATCTGGCGGAGCATGAAGGATGTATGCAGAAGGATGTGGCGGAGCACTGTGATATTGAACCGGCAACCACAAGCCGTGTGCTGGACACGCTGGAAAAGAACGGTTTTATTGTCAGGAAAACGATGGAAGGCAACCGCCGCGCAGGAAGTCTCCATATCACGGAAAAGGGCCTTGAGGCCTCGCATAAATGGGAGGAGCGCTGCCGTGAGGTCGAAGCATCGATGCTGACCGGTTTTACGGCGGAGGAGACGGCGCAGTTCACCAATTTCCTGAGCAGGGCTTATAAGAATATGAGCGGAAAAGAAGCAAGGTAAACAAGTGGGATAGTAGAAGAAGCGGCATTATCCGTACAGAACAATCTGTCATTGTGTTCTGTACGGACAATGCCGCTTTATTGCTGCCGGTATCCGTCCGGCGCCGGTGCGGCGGCTTACAGGGTCATCGCGGTAAAGTAGCCGTAATGAATCGCTTCAAGCAGTTTCGCCGGTTTTTTACAGTCCCCAATCACATAACATTCATCCGCACAGTTCCGGAAACCATCGGCCAAATCAGAGAGAGGTTCCATACCCACGGCGTTCAGAACCGTCTTTGCCGGATAGAACACTTTATTTCCGGCGCCGTCCGTACCATATACGCCGTCATCAGCGATGGAGGTGCATTGAATCTGTGTATTTAAATGAACTTTTTCTTCCTTTTCCAGTTCGAGCATCAGGGCTCTCCAGTGGAGGAAGGGGGCGTCCGTCGCGGCCGCGTCTTTCATTTCCAGAACCGTTACGTCAAAGCCGTGTTTTCTGGCCAGATGGAGGCCTTCCTCACATCCGACAAGACCTCCGCCAATGATGACAACCGGCTCGGCAAGAGGCGTATCAGGTTCCAGGTGGGCGGCGTAATGGACGAATGGTTTGTCAATTCCCGGAATCGGCGGCGTGGCCGGTTCTGCTCCGACGGCAATAATTACAGCTTCAGGGGATAAGGAAGAGACAAGCGCCGGTGTGGCGGCCGTGTCAAGCAGCAGCCGTATGGGCCTTGCTTTTACCCTGTTTATGAGAACCTGCTCCAGTTTTTCTATGTCTTTTTTGAATGCGGGACGGGTGGCATAATTGAGGGCGCCGCCGAGTTTTCCGTTCTTTTCAATCAGCGTGACATCGTGGCCGCGATCCGAAGCGACAACGGCAGCTTCCATTCCGGCCGGGCCTCCTCCGATAATCACTACTTTCTTGCGGGTGTCCGCTTTTTTTGGAAGACGCATTTCCAGTTCCCGGCCGCAGAGCGGGTTGACCGTGCACCGGCTGACCCTTGTGGGATATTTGATATAGGGCACAAAGCTTCCGCTTAAGCAGTAATTACAGCGGATGCAGGGGGTAATGTCTTCCTCCTGTCCTGTCTTTGCCTTTATGGGAAAGTAGGGATCCGCTACAATCCCTCTTGCCATGGCGACCATATCGGCTTTACCGGAGCGGATAATCTCTTCCATTGCCTCCGGTTCGCCGAGTGCGCCTACGGTGACAACCGGTGTCATGGTAACGGCTTTTTTTACCGCTTCAGCCAGAAAGACGTTACACCCTCTTGGAAGGAAGGTGTTCGGGAACATTCTCTGGGCGGCGTCCTTGTCGTGAAAGCTGGTTGCGGATACGTGGAGCAGATCCACTTTACCGTCCAGCATCCTGGCCAGTTCGACCGCTTCATCCACGGTAAAACCGCCGGGCATGAATTCGTCTCCGCTCAGGCGGAATTCGATCGGAAAATCCTTACCGCATTTTCTGCGGATATTTTCTATTACCATAAATGAAATCCGGGCGCGGTTTTTAAGGCTTCCGCCGAAACGGTCGGTTCTCTGGTTATTTACAGGGGAAAGAAACTGTCCCAGAAGCCAGCCGTGGCCGCCGTGCACCATGCACATGTCGACACCGCCCAGCTTTGCCATCTCGGCCGCATCGCCAAATTTTTCAACTACATGTTCGATCATGGCCTCATCCATCTCGGTTACGGGGCCGCCGTAAATGCAGTCGCCTGCGCTGGGGCCGTATACCACGCCGCCGGTATATTTGGGATGGGAGCGCCTGCCTGCATGTATCAGCTCAATGGAAGCAACAGCTCCATGACGTTTTATCTCATCCGTACAGTCAATCAGATAGGGAAGGATTTCTTCCGTATCAAGCGGAATCATACGCCCATGGGCCTTTCCTGTGGCAGAGTCTACCAGGCTTTCTCCGATTGTCACAATGCCGGCGCCGCCTCTGGCCCGCTCTCCGTAGAGCGCAATATTAGCCGGGGTGAGATAGCCTTCCGGAGTCAAATCCGAGACACCCATGGGGGCGGTTTCAATCCTGTTGCGGATCGTGAGGGTGCCAATTTTAATTGGAGAAAATAAATGAGAGTACATCATATGGTTGCATCCTTTCTATGGTTTTTGCAGATTTTCTACAGTTGCTTTCAGAGCCGGCAAGAGTCTGTTGTATAGCTACTTGCATCATACACAAAAATGCATAGGGAGTCATTCAAAAAAGTAGACAGTTTATTTTAAGAATTAAAGAAAGAAAAAAAATTGATATAGTTTATTATTGCTAAAAGTTTGAAATTTGCACCTGCTTTTCTTTTTATTGCGAATATAGTATAATCGGTTATAACTGCTGTGAAGGGAAAACCTGAGTTCGGCTGGTTTCTCCCCAAATACAAAAGATAGGAGAATGGGATGGAATTCGAAATTCTTGATAATAACGAGCCTGCATATAAACAACTCAGCGATCAGATTACCCGGGCGATTGTGAACGGGGAACTGAAGCCGGGGGACAAGCTTCCCTCCGAGGCCGCGCTTTATGAGACAACGGGACTTTCCAAAGGGACCATAAGGATGGCATATGAGGAGCTGGAGAACAAAGGCTGCGTCAAGCGGAACAGGGGAAGCGGCACCTATGTGCTGGACTGGGGGACGGAGCGGCAGAAAATCCAGGAATATAAAGAAAAAGCCCTGCAGGCCGGGATTTCGGCCGAGGAGGCGTTCCATCTCATTGAGGAGGCCTGCCGGCTGAAATTCAGGAAAAAAGAAGAGGTGAGGGCCGCCCTTTTCGACTGCACGCCCGAGATTGCGGCGGATATGTGCTGGAATATCAGAGAGCGCTACAAATTCCTTCCCGCTTACTATAATGTTTACGAGATTCTTGAGGCATTCGGGGAAGTGATCCCGGAGGAACCGCTCTGGATTACGACGAAGGCACACTATCATGAACTGCAGAATCTGGCGAAGGTCCACAATAAAATATTGGTGGCGCTTAAAATTACGGTGGCCGGAGAGGTGGCCGAGGCGCTGTCCGGGCTGAGCGATACGCAGATGATAGGGATTATCTACGAGAGCCAGGACTTTATCAAACACATCAGCCACTCACTGGCTTCTCTCTGCAAACATAATACATATTTTCTCTGTCACAGGGATGAGTGGAAGAAAAAACGTCATGTTGTTGCTCCGGAAGCCGTCTGCTGGGTTGTGCCTGCACACTGTGAAGAGCGGCTGGTGGAGGACATCCGGGAGGACTACCCGAATGTCCTGGAATTTTATTACACAATACTTCCGGACTCATTCAAGGCGTTGGAACAGTATCTGCAGGAGGAGTAAATGAAAGAAACCACACCGATTTACAAAGTGATTGTCAACGAGCTCAGACAGGAGATTGAGAACGGCATTTTAAAACCGGGGGAGAAACTGCCGAGTGAAAGGGAGCTGTGCAGGCGCTATGACGTTGCGCGCGGAACACTGAAAGCGGCCATATCCTATTTAAAACAGATGGGCCTTCTGGAGCAGGCGAGAGGGAGCGGGACGTATGTGAGGCAGAAAGGGGAGGGAGAATCCTTTTATAAAAATGCGGAGGAGCTGGTTGAGGAACTGGCGGGAATGCAAATGACAAAAGAGGAAATCATCCTGATGGCCGGGGAGATTATGCTTGGAAAAAAGACACCGAAATGAACTATACATTTCAGGGCAGGAGCGTGTGATATTTGAATAAGCGGCAAATTATTTGAAATGACTTACCCCGTTTTTTTGTGTATGATACAGCTTATAAAGCAGCAATTAAGCGATAAAAGTATTGGAAAGCGAGGTAACGCATATGCAGAAATACCCCCATTTATTCAGTCCTCTGAAGATTGGAGGCATCACTCTGAAAAACCGCATTGAGGCTTCACCGATGAACGGAGACAGCAGCCCCACGGGGTATCTGACGGATGCCGTGCTGGCGACTTATGAAGCGAGAGCCATAGGAGGAGCGGCGATTGTGACCCATGGGGAAACCGTCGTACATATAGAGACGGGTGGCGCCCACTTTGGTTCCGCCAACCTGGATCAGGAAAAATTCATGCCGACCCATCTCGATTTTGTGGACCGCATCCATCAGCACAATGCGCTGGCAAGCATTGAGATCGCCCATTGCGGAATGCATGCCAATCCGGCGCTTACAAAGGGCGGCCTGGTGTACGGGCCGAGCGCCCAGAAGGGCGAGCGGGGAACCGATGTGCTTCCGCTCGACGAGGATATGATGAACAGCATCGCGGATGCTTTTGCCCACGGCGCCTATGTGGCAAAATGCGCCGGTTTTGACATGGTCATGCTCCATGGAGGGCATGGCTGGATATTCAGTGAATTTTTATCCGGGCTTTATAACCACAGGATAGATCGTTACGGCGGCTCCCTTGAAAATCGCGCCAGGTTCCCGCTTATGGTCATCGACCGTGTCAGACAGGCCGTGGGAAAAGATTTCCCGATCGAATACAGGATGTCCGGCTCGGAATTTATCGAGGGCGGTTTCACCCAGGAGGAAGGAATCGAGTTCGCAAAGATGATAGACGGGAAGGTGGATTTAATCCATGTATCGGCCATGACGTTCCACGATCCGAATGCAGATGCGAGAATGTTCCCGTGCTCTTTTTTGCCGAGGGGCTGCAATGCCTTTCTGGCGGCGGAAATCAAGAAACACGTGAAAACGCCGGTGGCAACGGTGGGAGGATTTAATTCTCCGGAGATGATGGAAGACTTTCTGGCATCGGGCCAGGCAGATGTTATTGCAGTGGCCAGGCAGTTTTTGGCCGACCCGTTTTTCCCGAGAAAAATACAGGAGGGGAAAGAGGACGAAGTCCGTCCGTGTATCCGCTGCAATCACTGTATGAGCCTGGACTTTCCATCCTACACCGGGATCGCAAACGGCAATGTGAGATGTTCGGTCAACCCTACATTTGGAAAAGAGCTCTATGAGTTTACCTACCGCCCGGCGCCTGTACCGAAGAAGGTCCTCGTAATCGGAGGCGGCCCGGGAGGAATGCAGGCCGCGATCACGGCAGCAGAAGCGGGCCATGACGTGACGCTGTGCGAAAAATCTTCAAGGCTCGGCGGTATGCTGATCACGGCATCGGAGGATATTCCGTTTAAAAAAGATTTGTATGATTTCATGCAGTACCTGATCCGGATGACGGAGCGGAAGAATGTAAATATATGCTGCAATACGGAGGTAACGCCCGAGTATGCCGCAGAGTCGGGAGCCGACGTAATTATTTCGGCCGTCGGCGCAGAGCCGTTAATTCCGCCGATCCCCGGCATCGATCACGAAAAGGTTGTGACGGTAACGGAGCTTCATGACAGAAAGAAGGAACTTCTTCCCGGACAGAAGGCGGTTGTGATCGGCGGAGGACTGGCCGGATGTGAGGAAGGGCTTGCTATGGCGATGGCCGGCGTGGACGTGACGATCATCGAGATGCGTGACGAAATGGCCAAGGATGCACCCGTACCGCACCGCAACGGGCTTTTACTGGAATTTGCCAAATATCCGAATCTTCATACGGTGACGGAGGCGAAGTGTACGCGCGTGGATGAAAACGGTGTTGTTTACGTGGAAAAAGACGGAAAAGAGTGCTCCTACACCGCGGAGCTGGTGCTGCTGTCTGCCGGTATGAAAGCCAGAAAATCGGTCAGTGAAGAATTCAGAAACTGTGTTTCCCAGTTTATCGAAGTGGGAGACTGCAAGAAGGCGGGAAAAGTGCTGGAGGCCGTGAAAGACGGATACTATGCGGGCAAAAACCTGTCATATCCGCCTTTAACCCATCAGTTTGGGCGGTTTTTCTAAAAAGACGCATTAAAATATAATATGACTTCAAAAAGGCTGTTACGAAGGTAGATGAATATCTGCTGGAGTATCAGCCTTTTTGTTGGAAATAATTTGTAAATACGAAAATGCTTGAATTTGACAAAGTGATTCACAAACCTGATTGCTGTTTGAAGAGAAGAAAAAGTGAGATTTAAGATAAAACGGGCGATAAAACATCAATAGTAAAAGAAAACGATTATATGGGTACGGAAAACTGATAATTCACATGAATATAAATAAGTAGTAAAATAAATAAAAAAGAAAACAAATGGAATAGAAGCCGGCAACCAAAAAACAAATAGAGGGGACATTAGAAGATGATAGAAATTAATGGTCAAAAACTCACAATAGGACAGATCTTGCAAGTCGCATGTGAGAATGAGCAGGTAGCCCTTGAACCAAAAGCAGTAGAACAAGCTGAGGCGGCTCGTGCCGTAGTGCTTAGCCTGAGCAGCAGTGAACAGCAGATTTACGGCCTCAATACCGGTTTAGGAGCAAACAAAGACAATCACATACCGCCGGAAGATTATTGTATTTTCAACGAGAGAATTCTGCATTCTCACAGTGTTGGCCTTCCACCTTATGCGGACAGGGCAACGGTGCGTGCCACGATGCTGGTGCGCCTGAACAGCCTTATGAATGGTGTGGCAGGAGTGCAAACCGAAATTCTGTTTCTGTTGCGGGACATGTTAAATTGCCAAATCCATCCCCGCATCCCTGTGCGCGGCTCGGTGGGAATGGCGGATCTTGGAAACCTGGCTTACATGGGGCTGGCAATGATCGGTGAGGGGGCAGTGGAATACAAGGGCGATCATCTGCCGGCCGGAAAAGCTTTCTCGCTTTGCGGCTTAAAGCCAATCCGGCTCGGGCCGAAAGACGGTCTGCCGTTAGTAAGCAGCAACGCTTTAGCAATGGCGCAGGCAGCATTGCTTTGCGCGGATGTGGACAATGTGCTGAAAATGGCGGATCTTATTTATGCGATGGGGTACGAGGCTCAGGGGTATAATCCTATGTTCCTGGATCCACGGAGCTGCCGAAAACGTCCTTTAAAAGGCCAGTATGACAGTCTCCGGTATGTGCGCACCTGTCTGAAGGGAAGCAGTCTGTGGGCCTGTGGAAATGAATCGCTCCATGGAGCGCTTAGTTATAAGAGCAGCTGTGCGATACATGGCGCGGTACGGGATGCCTATGATTATACCCGCAATCAGCTTCTCCGCTACATCAACTCGTCGGATGACTGCCCCATGGTGCTGGCAGAAGAGGGGACAATGATCTCCACAGATAATTTTATTGTGACCGGGATGTCGCTTGCGCTGGAAATGCTGGGATTGTCACTGTCCCATCTGTCCCATTTATCAGCTACCCGCGTTTTACGGCTGGACAACGAGCAGTTCAGCGGTTTGCCGCGTTTCCTGCGGCCGAGGAAGGAAGTCATTGCCTATTCCACAATCCAGAAGACGGTCAGCGCGTTGGATACAGAGGTTCGTCATCTGGCAAATCCGGCCAGTCTCGATTATCTGCCTACGGCAAATGAATCCGAGGATCACGGCTGTAACACCCCTTATGTTGTGCAAAAGACTATGAGGATAGTGGACCTTTTGTACTGGCTGTTGGGCATCGAGGCGATGCACGCAGCACAGGCCGCGGATTTGGCGGGCAGAAAGCCGTCGGGAAAAGGGACGCGCTTTGCCTATGAAATTATCCGGCGGAAAATTTCTTTTTTGGAAGAGGATGACCGTGATTTGGGGGCTGAGATGCAAAAAGCATATCAGCTGGTCAGGGACAGAGTGATTTTGCCGGATCTGGAGGAGGATTTACAATGTTGAATCATAAGGCGCAGCAGCTTCAGGAAAAGATTATCTGCTGGCGGCGGGAACTGCACAAGATACCGGAACTCGGACTGAATCTTCCGTGCACGCAGGATTATCTCTGTCGTGTGCTGGACAGTATGGGGGCACCATATCGCCTGTATACTGAGTCCTCCGGTATAGAGACAGTAATTCGAGGTGGAGAGGAGGGAAAGACGATTGCTTTACGCTGTGATATGGATGCATTGCCGATAAGAGAGCAGACAGGAGTATCATATGCCTCGGATAACGGTTGTATGCATGCATGTGGACATGACATGCACATGGCAATGATGCTCGGCGCGATTATGCTCCTGCAAGGGCATAAAGACAGGATTAAAGGTCAGGTCAAATGCTTGTTTCAGCCGGGAGAGGAGGGGGGACAGGGTGCACGGAAGATGGTGGAGGAAGGCGCAATGGAACATCCTGAGGTGGACGCAGTACTCGGACTACACGTTACAAATACGATCCCGGAACTGGGACCCGGAGATATCGGACTTAAGAAAGGAATTTTAATGGCCGGCAGTGATGCTTTTTCCATCCGCATGCTCGGCAAGGGAGGCCATATCTCTGATGTGGATCATGTGGCGAACCCGATTCCGGCTGCTGCTCGGGCGGTGCTGAAAATTCAATCACTTTCAGCATCCTGCCGGGAGCTTTCGGAGCCGTCGGTAATTGCAGTGGGAAAGATATGTGGGGGAGATAAAGGAAATGCAATTCCGGATGAGGTGACGCTGTACGGTTCGGTCCGCACGCGCAGCAGGAAGACGAGGGCATTGCTGTTGCGGAGATTGAAAGAGGATGCAAAGTGGGCGGCTGAGCGGGAAGGATGCCGGTGCGAACTCACCTATACGGATTCCAATTGTGTGGTCAGCAATGATCCGGATTTAACCGACAGCTTAATAACAACGGCGAGAAGCCTGTTCGCTGAAGGGTATACCGAGATAACCTCGAACATCATGGCCAGCGAGGACATTGGTCAATTTTTCCAGGGAAGAGTGGGCGCCTATATCCATCTGGGCTGCGGTTTTTCGGATGGACGGGAGATTTTTCCGCTGCATAATGCGCACTTTTTTCCAAATGAATCAGTTCTTTGGAAAGGTTCGGCTATGCTGGCCCAAGGTGCTATTGATTGGCTGAGGGGACAATAAGGATAAGATTTAGCGGGGAGGTTCCCGCGTAAAAGGAGGATATATGAGTATTCTGGATATTGTAGGTGTGATTCTTGTGTTCTTAATTGTATTATATATCGGATGGCGTGCAACCAAACAGACAAAAACAGCGGATGACTTTCTGATGGCCAGCCGTTCGCTAGGTAAAATACAGGCGGGATTCAGTATGGCGGCTACAGATATCGGCGGCAATGCTGTGGTTGGTGCGGTAGCCTATGCTTATACCCGTGGCCTGGGAGGTGCGTGGTATAACTGGGGAGCTGTTGTACCTATGTTTATATTAGGGCTTTTGCTGGCAAAACAGCTTCGCAGACTGACGATCGCCTCCGTTCCGGAGCTTTTGGGCAGACGCTATAGCAGCTCTACGCGTCTGCTTTCGGTAATCGTTCATCTTTTGGCTATTGGTTCCACGTTGGGAATTCAATTTACGGTCGCCGCCTCTGCGGTATCCATTATCGCTGGCATTAGTTTTGAGCTGGCGTTAATGATTACGGTGGTAGTGGTAGTGGCCTATACCATCGGCGGGGGGCTGCTGGCGGTCGTCAATACCGATGTATTCCAGTTTATCGTTATCTGTATCTCCATTATTCTTGTGATACCCTTTGCTCTCAGAGATATCGGCGGCTGGGATGCAATGCTGCAGAAGATTCCTCAGGGATATCTCAACATTGGTTCTCAGGGAATATTGACACCGCTGTCTTTGGGGCTTCTGTATATGTTTGACTATGCCACTAATCAGCACATATTACAAAGGGTATTTGCAGCTAAAAATGAGAGCACTGCGCGTTTTGCCTTTCTCTTTTCCAGTGGAATGTATGTAATATTCGGACTGTCAGTGGCATTCATCGGAGTACTTGCTTATGCGCTCTATCCAAACCTCGAGAACAGCCAGACTGTTTATGCTCTGATTATCAGGAATGTTCTGCCTAGCGGTGTTGCAGGAATTGCACTGGGCGGCCTGTTCGCAGCGGCAATGTCGACTGCAGATTCCAAGATTATGGCGGCTTCTCATCTGTTTATTAATGATATTTACAAGCCCTATTTTTGCAACGGTAAGGAGATTTCAGACAAGCATGTTCTTCAGATTTCCCGGATTGTTACGCTTGTAGTCTGTGTCCTGGGCATAGGTGTTTCGCTTGTCTCGGACAGTCTGGTACAGATGATGTATGTGGGAGGTCTTTTCTATGGCACAGCCGTATTTGTTCCCATGGTGATGGCACTATATTGGAAGCGTGGAACGACTAAGGCTGCAATGATTAGCATGCTCTCGGCAATGAGCATTGGATTGTATTCGGAATATTTCCTGTCAGGCACAGCCTCCGGTCTGCTGGGAATGCCCTCCAATCTGCTGGCAACCATCGTTTCACTCACAGTGTTTATCGTCGTCAGCCTTGTTACCCCGCCTCCAACAGCCGCACAGCTGGCGGTACTTGAAGAAAACTAACATAAAATCAAATGTCTTCCGTCTCCTGCCTGAGGAGCTGAAGGTAACGTTTTGCCTCAGGGGTAAGCCCAAAATTTCGCCGGTGTACCGAAATCATTCGATAGGAGATATCCGGCAGGGGAATACATACCCAGTGGTAGCTATCCCGTATTCGGGGATGCAGGCTGCATCCAATACTGAAAGCGTCGGTGCTTGCTACGATATGGCAGCGGGTATCACGCTCGTCCACTACGATTTTTTTGTCAGGATTGATTATACCCAGGCGATTTAAATCCGGGCTGGAGGAGAGTACATTATTACTGTAATCCACGAAAGGATAATCTTGCAGCAGGTTCATATTGAGTGATTTTTCCTGAAGCAGAGGGTGATCCCGGCGCAGGTGTATGTTAAAGCACAGCTCCCGCAGAGCGGTGACCACCAGTCCTTTCTTTGCACAGAGAGACAAGACGGCATCGGAGTTGTCCCGCGGCAACAGCAAGATGCCGAGGTCGCTCCGATTGTGGTAGACATCCTCGATAATACTGTCGGGATCGGTATTCCGTATGGAAAAATCCATTCTACCACTGTCCTGAAATTCAGCGCAAAGGAGGGAAAATGCCTCCTCAATCGCGGAATGGTGTCCTGCTGAGAGGTGAAAGCGGCGCGTAGTTCCTCCTGTCTTGATTGCAGAGATCTGTTCATATTCCTGAATAATCCGTCGTGCACAGGACAGGAAGTGCTGCCCCTCGGGGGTTACCGCCACTCCTTGGCTGGTACGGGAGAATACGGGAAATTCCAGCTCATTCTCCAGAGTTTTAAGAATACTGCTTATATTTGGCTGAGAGAGCTGCAGTTTGTCCGCTGCTTTATTGATAGATCCACATTCCGCTATTTCTAACGCATATTGCAGGTATTGTATTTTCATCTGACGGCTCCTTAAGATGTCTGTTCGCTTTTCTTCGTGTCAGTTGTTGGGACTCTATTAATCAGTTTATTTTTTATTATAGGAAATAATATCTGTCTTGTAAATACACTGCTCTGTTTATTTAGAATTTATTATATTTACGAGTACAAATGCTGTCCGTATATCAGCCGGGCAGCATTTTTTTTCGCAGGGGCGGCCCCACGGAAGGGGAGAATCCCGCCGCCTGGTTCCTTTTTAATACACTATACCATTTAAGAAATTGTTATTCTAATATTAAAATTAACTGTCCACTTTTTTGAATGACTTTAGAAAACATCCTGTGTATTATAATGGTATGAGTTTTGAAAATAATTACATAAAAACATATTATATTCAGATAACTCATCGGAGAAAAGTAGAGATTGACATTTCAAAGAAAAAATGAAAATCAGGAGGTAGAATGTATGAAAAAAATGATGGCGGTTTTGTTGGCACTTTCTTTGAGTATGGGGCTGGCCGGCTGCGGAGCAAAAGGCGCTTCCGGTTCGGGCGCGGGTGAATCCGCTGCCGCCGATTCCGGTAAAGGAAAAGTGGTTATTATCTCATCTACCGTATCCTCAAATGAGGAAGAGTACCGTATTGCCGACCAGATGGTTGAGAAATTCCCCGGCCGTGTAACGCATGTGACCTGGCCTGAGAACTACAGCACGGAGCAGGAGCAGATGATAAGCGTAGTTACCAAAGTCGCTTCCGACCCGGATGTAAAAGCTATTGTTTTTATCCCGGGCTTCCCTGGAACCAACGCGGCGATTGACAAGCTGAAAGAACTGCGCGGCGATGAAGTTCTCCTCCTGGTTGCGGGAATGGGTGAGAATCCTCCTGACGTGGCAAAGCGTGTGGACTTTGGAATGATGCCCAACGAACTGGAATTAGGCCACCTGACGGTGGAAGAGGCTCAGAAAATGGGAGCCGATACATTTTTATATTATTCATTCCCACGATTCCTCTCTGACCCGATTATGATCCGCAAGAGAGACGACATGAAAGCGACAAGTGAAAAACTGGGCATGACATTCGTAGAGCTTACGGCTCCGGATCCTGCCGGTGATGCAGGCGTGTCCGGCATGCAGCAGTTTATGTTTGAAGATATCCCGAAGCAGATTGAAAAATACGGCGAGAATACATGTATCTGGGGCGCACAGTGCGGAATGCAGGTGCCGATCATCAAAACGGTCATGGAAAAACACGCTATCATGTCACTTCAGTGCTGTCCGTCTCCTCTGCACGGTTATCCGACCGCACTGGGCCTGGAATTATCCGACGACCAGAAGGGTGACGTAAGCTATATTATCGAACAGACAAAAGAGAAACTCAAAGACGCCGGCTGCGCAGGACGTTTTGCAACATGGCCTGTACCAAACTCCATGATGGCCACAGCCGCCTGCACCAATTATGCAATAAAATGGATCGACGGCGAAATAACAGAGAGAAGCGACGTTGCGGCTCTGAAGAAATGCATGGAAGAGTATGCGGGCGTAGAGATTACACTGGCTCCCTATACGGAAAACGGAGAAACTTACGATAAGATCCAGCTTATTACCATGCCATTCCTGGAGTATTAATATGATTTGCCATTTCTGATTGGAACCTGGGGGCACAGCGGGAGGCCGCCGTGCCCCTCTTTGATTGACATTATTTTGCAGGCGGGAGGGAGAGTTGTGAGTGAATGCTTTCTCGAAATGAAAAACATTTCAAAAGATTTTTATGGGAACCAGGTTCTTAAGAATGTGAGCCTGGAGGTGAAAAAAGGCGAGATTCATGCGCTGATAGGAGAGAATGGAGCAGGTAAATCTACCCTGATGAATATTTTATTCGGAATGCCGGTGATACATTCCACGGGCGGTTTCGGGGGGAACGTGATAATCGACGGAAAAGAGGCGGTCATCAAATCTCCCCATGAGGCGATGGATTACGGCATTGGCATGGTGCATCAGGAGTTTATGCTGCTTCCCGGATTTACAATCACTGAGAATATTAAAATCAACAGGGAAATTACGAAAAAGAACGCATTCAGCGGTGTATTCGGCCAGAGGCTGGAGACGCTTGACATGAAGACGATGAACCAGGACGCCAGAAGAGCGCTGGACACGCTGGAAATGTCACTCGATGAAGAGGTGCTCGTGGAAGGTCTTCCCGTTGGATACATGCAGTTTATTGAGATAGCCAGAGAAATTGATAAAAAGGGAGTCAGGCTCCTGGTATTTGACGAGCCGACTGCTGTCCTGACCGAAAAAGAAGCGGAAAACATGATGGACGCGGTGCGCAAACTGTCGAAGCTAGGAATCGGAATTATATTTATCAGCCACAGGCTGGATGAGATCGTGAGCCTTGCCGACCGTGTTACGGTCCTCCGGGACGGCGAGTGGGTGGCCACAAAAGATATCAAGGATACAAATGCAAAAGAAATCGCAGAGCTTATGATAGGCCGTAAAGTTGAGATAAGCCGCGCGAGTGATGAAAAACGCAGCATCTCGGATGAAGTTATACTCTCAATTAAAAATTTAGAAGTAGGAATGCCGGGAGAGCGTGTTAAAGGCGTCGATTTGCAGGTCCGAAAGGGAGAAATTCTCGGCATCGGCGGACTGGCCGGACAGGGAAAACTCGGCATTGCAAATGGATTAATGGGAATTTATCCATCCAGGGGGGAAGTGCTTTTTGAAGGACGGAAACTGGAACTGAACAATCCCCGCCTGTCGATTCAGGAAGGACTCGGCTTTGTGAGCGAGGACAGAAAGGGGATTGGCCTGCTCCTGGATGAGTCCATAGAGATGAACATCGTTATAACGGCAATTGAGATAACAAATCAGTTTGTAAGAAAAGTGGGTCCCCTCAGCTTCAAGGATCCCTCCGCCATTCGGAGGCATGCGGAGAAAATGATCGGGGATCTGGATATCCGCTGCACCTCCTCCCAGGAAGATGCGGGAGAGTTAAGCGGCGGCAACCAGCAGAAGGTCTGTGTGGCAAGGGCGCTGACACTGAACCCGAAGCTGCTGCTCGTCTCGGAACCGACCAGAGGAATCGATATCGGCGCGAAAAAGCTGATTCTGGATTTACTGGTGCAGCTTAATAAGAAATTCGGCATGACAATCATTATCACTTCCTCCGAACTGGCGGAGCTGCGGAGCGTCTGTGACGAGATTGCAATTATCTGTGACGGAAAGGTGAACGGAATTCTTTCACCGCTCGCACCGGAGGCGGAATTCGGCCTGATGATGTCGGGCAGCAAAAAAATACAGGAAGAGGTGCTGAGTGAATGACAAAGAAATTATCAGAAAACGAAAATAAACAAAAAAGTCTTGTAAACGAAGTGGTCAGTAAAGTCGGTACCCCCAGGCTGATTATCGGGACGTTTTTCCTGATCACACTTGTAATGAGCAGCTTTCTCGATATTTCACTTCCGATGACGCTTTCCGATATCATAAAACGAATCGGCATGAACGGCGTCCTGGTCCTTGCGATGGTGCCGTCCATCCAGGCGGGGATGGGACCCAATTTCGCCCTGCCCCTGGGAATCTGCTGTGGGCTTCTGGGCATGGTCATTTCCATTGAAATCGGCCTGACGGGCCTTGGGTTTCTGCTTGCTGCCATGATGATCGCCACTGTGATCGCCGTCGTCGTAGGCATATTATACGGAAAACTTTTGAACAGCATCAAGGGTTCTGAGATGGCGATTGCAACCTATACAGGTTTTGCCGCAGTAGCGGTAATGTGTCTCGTATGGCTGATGCTTCCGTTCCAGAGCCCCAACATGAAATGGTTTTTAGGAGACGGGCTCAGGGAAACCATTCAGCTTGAAAATATAGGAGCCGACGGCCTGTTCAACGATTTCCTCCGAATCACAATCGGAAACTTTACCATTCCGACCGGACTTCTCCTCGTGCTTGGTTTCTTCTGCTTCCTGATCTGGCTGTTCTTTAAGAGCAAATCGGGCATGGCGGTGGTTGCATGTGGAAAAAGCAACAAATTTGCCGTGGCCTCGGGCATGGATATCAACAAAAATAGGATTATCGGAAATATCCTGTCGACGGTCCTGGGCGCGGTGGGAATCATTATCTATGCGCAGAGTTATGGTTTTGTCCAGTTATATACGGCTCCGTTAATGATGGCATTCCCCGCGGTAGCAGGAATCCTGATTGGAGGCGCAACCCCCAATGCCGCAAAGGTATCCCATGTATTTATCGGAACACTGTTATTTCAGGGACTGCTGGCATCCGCCCTCCCCGTGGCAAACGTGGTGTTTGCGGGAACTGATTTGTCTGAAATGATTCGTATGGTAATTCAGAACGGCATTATTTTATACGCTTTATGCCAGGTGAAAGGAGGGGCCCGTTCATGAAACAGAAAATCAACTGGAAGAACTGGCTGATGGACAACATTGTCATGGTTATTTTCCTGGCGTTCACAATCGTCGGCCTGATGCTCTCAAACGGTGAAGGATTTACGTTCCTGGTTTCGGAACTGAGCTCCCGGTTTTTCAGAAACGCATTTCTTGTGCTGTCTCTGATTATCCCGGTACTGGCAGGTTTGGGCCTCAACTTCGGTATTGTCATCGGAGCGATGGCGGGCCAGATTGCTATTGTCGCGGTACGGTATTTTTACATAGGAGGGCTGGGCGGTTTCTTCCTCTGCCTCTTGGTAGCCACGCCTCTGGCGGTTCTGTTCGGCTTTTTCACAGGCAAACTCTACAATAATACAAAAGGACAGGAAATGATTTCCGGCCTGATCGTCGGATATTTTGCAAACGGTTTATATCAGTTCCTCTTCCTGTTTGTCATTGGCTATATCATCCATGTATCGGCTACTAACCCGTTAATCAGACCGACCGGAACGGGAATCAGAACAACGGTGGATCTGGTGCCGGTGGAAGAGGGCGGACTTAAATACGCGCTGGATAATGTGTGGAAAGTGCCGTTAATGTGGGTCATACTCATCAGTGCGGTTCTGATCCTTGCGTATCTTGTTTTGCGTTATTTAAAGAAAAAAGACAGAAATGCGTTTATCGGAAACGCAGCGGCATGCGTTGCGGCCATCGCTTTCAGCGCATGGGCGATCACGACACGCTCCGGACTGATTCTTATCAAGGTTCCGATGGCAACCGGGCTGTTTATCGTGGCTCTGTGCGTATTTACGCAGGCCATCATGAAGACGAAGCTGGGGCAGGACTTCAGAAGTGTGGGACAAAACCAGCATATTGCGGAAGCTTCCGGAATCAATGTGGACAGAACGAGGATGATTGCAGTCATTTTATCCACCGTCCTGGCCGCCTGGGGACAGATTATTTTCCTGCAGAACACGGGTACCTTAAACAGCTACGGCGCCCATACACAGATCGGCATGTTCTCGGTTGCAGCGCTCTTAGTAGGCGGGGCATCTATCTCAAAGGCCACGATAAAACAGGCAATGATTGGTACACTTTTGTTTAACGCCATGTTCATCATGTCGCCTGAGGTAGGCCAGGCCGTGTTTGGCCAGCCGCTGCTCGGTGAGTATTTCAGGACCTTTATGGTGTACGGAGTCATCGGTCTGGCGCTGGGCCTTTATGCATGGAGAGGGAATAAGAAGACAGAGATTCATATTTAAACGGCAGAATAAGTGTGATACAATATCCTGGATGCTGTAAAAAGCCTGTAAATTGAGAAATGCGCGGGCCGCAGGATTTGAACGAGGTGACACAATTGGCGAAAGCAGATGAAAAGAATGAGCTTGCGAATGTCAGCGATATCCCCCATTTTTTCCGCAAATTCTGTGGAAATACGAAAAACGGCAATTACGATTTATATTGCCAGGAATTTGCATACAGCATTATCTATGGAAACTTAAATTCCGATAACCTTCAGAACATTCTGGGGGTTATTGGGCTGTCCAAAGTTCCGAACCGCATGATGCTTGTACAGACCGATCACAAGGATGTATTCTGGGTCTATCCCGATTTTAACCATTTCCCGAGAATGTTCCATATCATCCAGTCGATTCAGCGGAGCCTTCTGCGCAATCAGATGGAAGGGCTCGTTGCGGACTATCTGGGGCGGGGAATTATCGGCATATTTTTATGCACTCCCCAGAAACGCTACAGCGAGGAGAAAGAGTATTCGGATAAACTGAAAAAACTGGCCGAATCGATTATCGCCCAAGTGAATGAGGAGGATGGGGAAGACATTACCGTAGGCATCAGCTCCTACTGCAGCGGCCTTGATCACTTTCCGCAGGCTTATGCGGAGTGTAAGAGCGCGCTTCTCGACAGCTTCAGGGGTAAGAAAAACCAGTATGCGTACTTCAGAGAATTAAAAATGCCGAGGGTGCTCTACGAACCTGATGTAATACGCACCTGTTCCGGAAAAGTGATCACTGCAATGCTGGAGGGCAATGAGGAGGAGATAAAGCGCCTGGTGGGCGAAAGCGTCGGCTATATGCAGACTGTTTTAATGGATCCGGTGGATGTGAGATTTATCTTTATTGAGATGCTGGGGCTGCTCAAGAGCCGTTTTGTGGAGATGGCAGCGGAAGAAGGGGAACTGGAAAATATTTATTTTAAAAGCGCCAGAAATATCACAAACTGCAGGTTCATTGAGGAGATCAAAGACCTCCTTTTGCAGTACTGTAAAAGCGTGATGAGCTGTGTCGGCACGGATATGCAGAGCGGGGATAAACTTCTGGTACGCTATATAGACGAGGCGATTGAACAGAATTATTCCGACAGCCAGTTTAATCTGGAAAAAGCGGCCCAGATTTTCCATTACAGCCCGTATCATTTCGGACGTCTGTTTAAACGGCTGTATCAGGTGGCGTTTAACCGGTACATATCGATTTACCGGATCGAGAGGGCCAAGGAGCTGCTGTCACAGAAGATGGCGTTAAATGAGGTTGCCATGCAGACGGGATTCAGCAGTGTCAGCTATTTCTGCACCGTTTTTAAGAATATGACGGGGGTGTCTCCGAAACAGTATAAAGATGAGGGATGAAGAGGATGTTCTGAAAGAAGGTTTCCGGCGGAAACAGACTTTTGGGCGTCCTCTTCATTTGATATGTTGACATTTTGGCAGAGCCGTCATAAAATAATTTTAGACAATAGTTAGTATTCTAACTATAAGACGGCTAAATAAATGCACGACAACAACTCAGCGGAGGCATTAAGAATGAAAGATATCAAACGTATTTTACAATTTGCTAAGCCATGCAGGCCGGATTTTCTTCTGGCCATCTTTTTCGTTGTGATAGAAACCAGCTTTGAACTGATTATTCCGATGATTATGGCTGGGATTCTGGACGTGGGCGTAGCCGGGAGGGATTTGAACTACATATACTCCAAAGGGGGACTGATGGTGGTATGTTCGCTCATTTCTCTGTGCACCGGCCTTTTATATGCCCGTTATTCCGCCAGGGCCGCGGGGGGATTCGGTGCGGGACTGCGGGAGGCGGAGTATGTAAAGCTGCAGGAGTACTCCTTTGGAAACCTGGATCACTATGAAACCTCTTCCCTGATTACACGGCTCACCACCGACGTGACCGTAATGCAGAATGCAATCGTAGGGGGGATGAGACCGATGATCCGCGGCCCCGTCATGATGGTGTTGGGCCTTCTGATGGCCTGTTATCTGAACGCGCGGCTGGCGCTGGTGTTTGCAGTATGCATGCCCGTGCTGGCGGCCATCCTGATTGGAATCATCTTAAAGGTTGCCCCGATGTACGGCAGACTGCAGAAAGCGGTCGATCATGTGAACGCGGTCGTCCAGGAGAACCTGACGGCAATCCGCGTAGTGAAGGCCTTTGTCAGAGGGGAATACGAGGAAGAAAAATTTGCCGGGGTGAATGATAATCTGAAGAGAAACAGCGAGAGGACCTTTCATTTCGCCGTCCTTAACATGCCTTCATTCCTGTTCACAATGTATGCGGCCATTATCCTGATCCTGTGGTTCGGCGGGCAGATGATCCAGGTGGGAGGAATGCAGGTCGGTGAACTGACGGGATTTTTAAGCTATGTCATGCAGATTATGAATTCCCTGATGATGATATCCAACGTATTTCTGATGCTGACCCGCTCCCTGGCCAGTGCAAGACGAATCGGGGAAGTATTCGACGAACCTCTGGATCTGATGGACGGCAGTGAGAAGGAGGCGCGGATCGAACACGGCACAATCGATTTTGAACACGTATCCTTTAAATATAAGAAGGAAGCGAAACGCAGAGTTCTGACGGACATCAATATTCATATAGAAGAAGGACAGACGGTAGGTATTATCGGGGGAACGGGTTCCGCGAAGAGCACCCTTGTATCGCTGATTCCGCGTCTCTATGATGTCACAGAGGGCAGCGTAAAGGTGGACGGGAGAGACGTCCGCGAATACTCCCTGATCCATCTGCGCGATGCCATCGGTATTGTACTCCAGAAAAATGTACTCTTTTCCGGTACAATACGTGAAAACCTGCTGTGGGGAAACCGTGACGCGGATGAGGAAGAGATAGAATGGGCCTGCCGCGCCGCCTGCGTCGATGAATTTATCGGGCGTTTCCCGGATGGGTATGATACGGATCTGGGACAGGGGGGCGTTAATGTGTCGGGCGGACAGAAGCAGAGGCTCTGTATTGCCAGGGCGCTTCTAAAGAGACCCAAAGTACTGATTTTCGATGATTCCACCAGCGCTGTGGATACGGCTACCGATGCGAAAATAAGAAAACAGCTCAGTGAGCTGACCGATACGACAAAGCTCATCATTGCGCAGAGAATCACTTCGGTCATGGATGCCGACCAGATTATCATACTGGAAGACGGAAAGGTCCACGCCACGGGAACCCATGAGAGCCTTCTGGCGTCGGATCCGATTTACCAGGAGCTTTACAATTCCCAGCAGAAAGGAGCGGATGAAAATGGCAAGACAGCTTAGCGCAAAACGGCCCGAGAACCTGAAAGGAACGATAATGAAGCTCCTGGGGTATATGGGAAACCATAAGTTCCTGTTTCTGCTCGTGGCCATACTCACGACAATCAGCGCCCTTTCGGGCCTGCTCGGCACCTATATGCTGAAACCAATTGTCAACAACTATATTGTGCCGGGTAACATGAAAGGCCTCTTTTCTGCGATCCTGTTTATGGGTGTCGTCTATCTGGCCGGTGTTTTATCGTCGTTTGGTTATACACAGCTCATGGTAAGGGCGGCCCAGAAAATCACGGCCGAGATCAGGGAGGATTTATTCCGGCATATCCAGAAGCTGCCGCTGAAATATTTTGACACGAGGACCCACGGCGATATTATGAGCCGGTTTACCAACGATGTCGACACGGTTTCAGATGCTTTAAACAACAGCTTTGCAATGGTCATCCAGAGCTTTATCCAGATTGTCGGGACGCTCACCCTGATTTTTATCCTTAACTGGCGCCTTTCACTGATTGTGTTCGCCTGCTACATCCTGATGTTCGCCTACATCCGTTACAGCGGGAAGAAGAGTAAATACTATTTCAATTACCAGCAGAAATACCTTGGGGAACTGAACGGATATATTGAGGAGATGACGGCGGGCCAGAAAGTGGTAAAGGTGTTTAACCACGAAGGGGAAAACATCGAACAGTTCCGGCAGAAAAACGGAAGGCTTAAGCGGGCGGCCGTCAGCGCCCTGACTTACTCCGGTACCATGATACCGATGGTAGTCAGCATTTCCTACATCAATTATACGATCGTCACCATGATTGGGGCGTTTATGGCTCTGAAAGGATGGACCGATATCGGAAGTCTTGCAAGCTACCTCGTTTTTGTGAGGCAGACCGCGATGCCGATCAACCAGTTTACCATGCAGTCGAATTTCCTTCTGGCGGCTCTTGCCGGAGCGGAACGTGTCTTTGAGACGATGGAGGAGGAGCCGGAGACCGACGAGGGAAAGGTTACTCTTGTATATGCGGAGGAGACGGAAGACGGCTCTTTAAAGGAGTGCGGCAGAAAGACGGGAATCTGGGCCTGGAAAGCGGAGGATGGGGTGTTAACCCGGCTCCGGGGTGATGTGCAGTTTAAGGATGTGGATTTTGGATATAACCGGGATCACCTGATACTTAAGAAAATCAGCCTCTATGCAAAACCGGGGCAGAAGATTGCCTTCGTCGGTTCCACCGGCGCCGGGAAGACGACGATCACCAACCTGATTAACCGTTTCTACGACATTGACGGAGGAAGTCTTACTTATGACGGGATCGATGTGAGAAATATCAAAAAGGATGCCTTGCGTTCCTCCCTGGGGATGGTTCTTCAGGATACCCACCTGTTCACCGGCACAATCGCGGACAATATCCGCTACGGCAGGCTGGACGCCACGATGGAGGAGGTGGTGGAGGCCGCAAAGCTGGCTAACGCCGATTCCTTTATCAGCCGTCTGCCAAAGGGGTATGACACGATGGTGACGGCGGATGGAAACAACCTGTCCCAGGGCCAACGGCAGCTTCTGGCTATCGCCAGGGCGGCCGTGGCCGATCCGCCCGTCCTTATTCTGGATGAGGCGACCAGCTCGATTGATACGAGAACGGAACGGCTGATCGAGAAGGGAATGGACCGCCTTATGGAGGGCAGGACTGTATTCGTGATTGCCCACCGCCTGTCCACGGTCCGCAATTCCAATGCAATTATGGTACTGGAGCAGGGGAAGATTATCGAGAGAGGCGACCATGAGAATCTGATTGAACAAAGAGGCGTTTATTACCAGTTGTATAATGGGATGTTTGAGCTGGCATAAACGGGGGTGCGGTTACTTCAGTATTTCGATAGATTGAGTTTCTTTGGTTTGATAAGCCGGAGGCATGCGGGAATTTGCGAGCTTCCGGCTTTTTAAATATGGGCTTTAGCGTGCTGAGTCTGCTACAGAGGGGATTCTCTGCAGGAGGACTTTTTTGTAAAATAAGAGATTAGAAGGATTTCCGTAAGGAAATTGTCAGGAACGGCTATTGAAAAAAGGAAGTTCCTGTAATATAATATCAATATACGATATCGACTATCGATATTGAGAGATGATATTGGACTTGACGGATTCACGGATGAGAGAAATTCAGCCGGATTTAAAGGTTTAGTGGATTGGCCGGTTAAGTGGATTTGCAGGAAAAGAAGGTGCATGCATTATGGCGAAGAAAACGCTTGAAATATTGACGGAATCCATGTTTTACGTACTGATGTCTTTTATCGGAAAAGAGATGTGCGGAATAGAGATAGCCGAATTTGTGGAAAAGAAGACGGGAGGCCGGTTAAAAATCGGACCGGGGACTCTTTACACAATCCTGGGCAAGTTTGAGGAAGAGAAGTTCATTGAAGAGATTCAGGTGGAGGGGAGAAAGAGAACCTACCGGATCACGGAGAAGGGGCTGCAGGCCTACCGGGAGGAGGCGCTGAGGCTGAGACAGTGTATTGCTGATGCGGAAAGCGAGGGATATCTATGAAAAAAGAGATTATGAAGCGGCTTCCATTTACAGAGATTAATATACCGGGGATTGAAGCCTGGCTGGATCAGATGGCGTTGGAGGGATATTTCTTAATTGATACAGCCGGAACATCATGGTATTTTGTAGAGGGTGAACCGAAAAATATCCGTTACAGACTGGATGCCGTTACAGAGAAGGGGGCAATGCCGTCCCTGGAAAAAAGGGAAGACTATCAGGCAATGGGATGGAACTATGTGCTCACCCATCGGAGGATGTATCATATCTTTCGGGCGGATAACCCCAACACTGCGGAACTTCACTCGGACGGCCTTGTCGAAAGCCTGTCCCTGAAGCAGCTCGAGAAGTCCTTAGGAACGGATCTGATTGTAGTAGCAATTACCGTGCTTTTCTGGTTCTTGTTTTCTATGAGAACGGGCCATGGCCTATTTAAGTATCCGGTGCTCACGTTGATGACACCAGATTTACGGTTTATTTTCATGCTGTTCTGGTCAGCCGGATGTATCTGGAACGGATACGTCTCCTATCAGGAGATAAAGAAAATGCGGGTCTGCATTGCGGAGGGGAGAACCAGGGAACTGGAGACAAAACCCCTTGCAGCATATCCAAACGAAAAGTTCAGAAGATATTATATGCCGGTCTGCTTCTTAATATATATTGCGCTCAGTTTCCTGTTTCGGCCCTACAGCGCAGGAATAGATGAAGTCCTCCTGACGGAAAAACTTCCCGTCCTCGAAGTGCTTGAGACTGGAGAAGTACGGAAAAAGCCGGCCTGGTTTCTGGACAGTGACATCAATTACTACAAAAAACGCAAAAATCTGCTGAGTGAAAATTATGAACTGCATGAGACACGGGAGGTGCTGGATGAGGGGGAAGGGGAAGGAATAGAAACTTCCATATCAGGCTATTATTTTGAACCAGTATTCGCTCCCCTCGCAGAAATCTTGTACCGCGATGCGGTGAAAAAATATGCCGGCCTTAGCGGGGCTGAACTGGAAAATCATCAGATAAGCGATACGGGCTTTGACTCCTGCATTTTTACAGAGGCAGACGGCAAGCAGGTTCTGGCGGTCCTTGACGGGAAGAAAATACTGGTTCTCGAATATGAGGGACAGAGCGATCTCCGGGAAAAGACAGAGGTAATAAAGAACGTCCTGGAAAGCAGGGAATGAGGTGCGGACAATGAAGACGGAACGTTATAAATATCCTCCGGTCAGCACGTTTGATATCAAAGAGATAGAAAACTGGCTGGAAGAAATGGCTGCAGAGGGCTGGTTCCTGAAAGAAGCGGGGCCCTATGCCTGGCTCTTTGAAGCCGGGGAGCCGGAGAATGTCCGCTACCGCATCGATCCCGCCACGGAGAAGAAAGGAAAGCTGGACGAAGAGAAACGGTTGGATTATGAGGAGATGGGCTGGCGCTATGCGGCAACCCAACGGGATTTCTACCATATATTTATGTCCGATGACCCGGAGACGGAAGAACTGCATACCGATGCGGTGGTGGAGAGCTTTTCCGTCAGGATGCTGGAAAAGAGGCTTAGAAATGAGCTGGTGGAGGGTGTACTGGTAGTGGCGCTGATGGCGCTCAACGGTTATTCCGTGCTGAGGGATCTAATCCGTTATCCGGTGCTGACTTTAATTGAAATGAGGCCGGCAATGGTATTTTATCAGATATTCTATATTATCTGGCTTATAGGCTGGATTAGCGTTGTCGTAAAAATATGCAGACGGAGAAAATGCCTGGCAGCAGGAATCATGCCGGATGGCGAAACCGTACATACAAAACGGGAGAGCAAAAGGAAAAGACTCTGGCATTCCGCAGAGAGGCTCAGTGTAATTCTGCTGATTGCCGGGCTGGTTCTGTCCCTGTTTCCGGATAAGAGCGGCCAGGCGGTTTCTATGGAGGAACAAGTCAGGACCGTGCTGACCCTGGAAAAGCTGGAGGGAGACAAAGACGAGACTTTAAAGAACGTCCGGGAAGAAGAACAAAACATAGATGGGGAAGGCGGCAATATCATGTGGAGGCGGTTCAGCCTGTTCGCCGGGAACAACTATGAGATTTACGATCAGGGAGACGAAGCTGCCGGGGAAAGCGGGGAGAAGGCCGGCAATTCCTCTTCACTCCATGTGATATACTACCGTCCCCGCTTCAGGATTATGGCGGATCAATTATACTCGGAGCTGCAGAAAAAGTATCTGGACGGCTGTGTCAAGGAGACACCAAAGCTGACGGGCGGAGCGGGAGCTTTTCACATTGTGACAGGAACCCGTGAAGACGGAACCCAGGTTGCGGCAGCCATGCTGGATGGCCGGCTGCTTCTGGCAGAGTATTCCGGAAGCGTTAAATTAAATGATAAGGTATCGCTGATAGAAGAAGTCCTAGTTTCGGAAAGGAGGCGGGGATTTTGAACGTAAAACATTCAAATGAGCAGCATCTGGAAAAACTGCCGGTCAACGAAATGGATTTAAGAGCAGTGGAAGACTGGCTCGGACAGATGGCCGGGAAAGGATACTTCCTGGATGAGACCGCCTGGTCATGGTGGTATTTTGACATCGGGGAGCCGGCTAATGTCCGTTACCGCATCGAACCGGTCGATGAAAAGAAAGGGAAACTGGATCCTCAGAAAAAAGAAGATTACGAGATGATGGGATGGAAGTATGTGACAAGCCACAAGAGCATGTATCACATATTTCTGGCAGAGTCGGAGGAAACCGAAGAATTCCACACGGATCCTCTTGTCAGGAATCTTGCGCTGAAGGGATACGAAAAGAAACTCCGGAGCCTGGGAATTTCAAGCATCGTTGCTTTCGCCTGTTTCTTCGTCACATGTTACAATACGATATCCAGGGAAGCAAGAGGAATCGGCCTTGTCCTTGCAAATCCATTTTTTCTGTACTATGTACTCGGTATCCTGCTGCTTATTATTCTGGGCTATCAGAATATATCGGCATTCAGAAAGATAAAAAAGTGGCGTGAGAAACTTGGCTCAGGCGAAGATGAGGAGCTGCCCGTGGAGATGGGGACGAAGAAGCGCTACAGCTCTCTTGCAAACCACATCGTTACTATATTAATCGTCGCGGTTTTCGCTTCCCTGTTTCTGACGATAGGGACAGGCGGACCGATCCATCAGGAGATACAGGACAGACCCCTCCCGGTGCTCCAGGTTCTGGAAACGGGAACCGTGGAAGAGAATGCGGATGGAAAAGACGGCGATGTAATTTATTACTTCAGCCTGCTGCTGAATGAGAGATACGAAATCAGACAGCAGGCCTCCGTGAGAGAGAAGGGGGCAAAAGCAAACAGTGTTTCTTCGCTGAAAGTCGATTTGTACGACGCACGTTTCAACTGGCTGGCCGAGCTTCTGTACAGCGACCTGGAACGGGAGCACCTCTCTAAATACGAAGAAGCGTACAGCCGTCTTTCCAAAGAAGGGTATGAGCGCTATTCTCTAATGGAAGACGGAAAAAACCAGATTCTCGTGGCAAAGAAAGGAAAGAAGGTTCTGGTTATTTATTATCAGGGCAAGGAGAGGCTTGAGGACAAAGCCGGGGTCTTGGAGCGTGTCGTTACTGATGGGACGAAAATGGAAGCCGGTTGTAAGATTTGATGAGTTTAGGAAAGATATAATTTAAGAAAATAAGAAAATATGAAAAGAGACTGCCACAGAATGCAGGCTTCCAACAGGATAGCGTTCGGAATACACCGTACAGCGTCAAATTCCTGCTGGAAAACGCATTTTGCGGTGGTCTTTTTAAAAGTATAGGAAAGTGGCGTGGCAGACATATGAAAAATGCACAGTATTATGCATAAAATTGAATGTTTTATCACGTTTATGCATAATAAAAAGAAATATACACTATATATACAATAATTTTTAATAAAAATTCAAAAAAGGTATTGCATAATTATTCTTGTAGAGGTATAATTATGCCAATTTCACAGCGGACCTGTCGAAGGGGCCGTGGCTGTTAACAGAGCAGCAGAAAAAAATAAAACAGTAAATCAAGTGGAGGAAAATTATTATGGAAAAGAAATACAACAAAATCGTACTGGCATATTCAGGAGGCCTTGACACATCTGTCTTAATTCCGTGGTTAAAAGAAAACTACGGCTGCGAAGTGATCGCAGTTTCAGCCGATGTAGGCCAGGGTGCAGAGCTGGACGGACTGGAGGAGAAAGCGTTAAAGACAGGAGCCTCTAAATTATACATAGAAGATTTGAAAAAAGAGTTTGTAGACGAATACATTATCCCGACGATGAAAGCAGGAGCCACCTATGAGAATTATCTGCTGGGCACCTCCTTTGCCCGCCCAATCATCGCAAAACGGATTGTGGAGATTGCAGTGAAAGAGGGGGCCGATGCCATCTGCCATGGCTGTACCGGAAAAGGCAACGACCAGGTACGTTTTGAGCTGGCAATCAAGGCATTTGCGCCTCAGATGGATGTGATCGCGCCATGGCGTTTCTGGGAACTGAATTCCCGTGAAAAAGAGATTGAATATGCAGAGCAGCACAACATCCCGCTAAAGATTACAAAAGAAACGAATTATTCCAAAGACAAAAACCTGTGGCATCTTTCCCATGAGGGACTGGATCTGGAAGATCCGGCCAACGAGGCCCCAATCAGCAAACCGGGATTCTTAGAGCTGGGCGTTTCACCGGAGCAGGCTCCGGACACCCCAACCTATGTGGAAATCCACTTTGAAAAAGGCATTCCGACTTCCGTAAACGGCGAAGAGATGGACTGTGAGAAGGTCATTGAAGTCCTCAATAAGCTGGGCGGAGAAAACGGCTGCGGTATCCTTGATTTGGTGGAGAACCGCCTGGTAGGAATGAAGAGCCGCGGCGTCTATGAGACACCGGGCGGAACGATTCTTTATAAGGCGCATGAAAAGCTGGAGGAGATCACATTAGATAAAGAAACACAGCACTACAAACAGCAGCTCGCCCTGAAATTTGCAGACCTGGTATACAACGGCCAGTGGTACACGCCGCTCCGCAAGGCCATGAGCGCTTTTGTGGATTCTACACAGGAGACGGTGACGGGAGATGTGAAGTTGAAACTTTATAAAGGAAATATCATTCCGGCTTCCGTAACCTCACCTTATACACTCTATTCCGCCGATATGGCGACATTTGACGAGGATGACTGCTACAATCAGGCAGATTCCGCCGGATTTATCAACCTCTTCGGACTTCCTATCAAGGTGCGCGCGCTGAACGATCAGGCGCTGGCCGCAAAGACGGGGAAACATTTTCCGGACGTAGAGTAAAAAGATACAGAGTAAGAAATCATTGACTGCCGTCTGAGGCGCAGCAGTTTCCGCTGAAGCTGCAGACGGCAGCAATTCAATGAAGGGAGTCAGACATACAATGGCAAAGTTATGGGCAGGGCGTTTCGGGAAAGAGACGGATCTGGAAGTAAATGATTTTAATTCCTCCATTTCCTTTGACTGCCGTCTTTATAAAGAAGACATTACCGGTTCCATGGCCCATGCGGCCATGCTGGGAAAGCAGGGAATCATTGCGAAAGAGGAATCAGACAAAATAATCGAAGGTTTAAAAGGAATTTTAAAAGACATTGAGGCGGGAAAAGTCCAGTTCACGGCGGAGTATGAAGATATCCATATGGCGATGGAACAGATTTTAACGGAGCGGATCGGAGATGCCGGAAAACGTCTCCACACCGCCCGCTCCCGGAACGACCAGGTGGCGCTCGACATGCGTCTCTATGTAAAAAAGGAGATCGGCGAGATAAAGAAACTGATCATAAACTTTATGGAAGCGCTCTGCGACAGTTCCAAAAAGAACCTGGACACGGTAATGCCGGGATACACCCATCTCCAGAGGGCGCAGCCGGTGACATTCGGCCATTACATGATGGCCTACGCTAATATGATGAAGCGCGATGTCATCCGCCTGGAAAACTGCCTGGAAGGGATGGATGATATGCCCCTTGGTTCCGGGGCGCTGGCCTCCACGACCTACCCGATCGACCGCGATTTTGTGCGGGAGCAGCTGGGGTTTGCCGGAGTGACGGATAACTCCCTGGACGGAGTGTCCGATCGCGACTACTGTGTGGAGCTTTGTTCTGCACTTTCCATCCTGATGATGCACCTGTCCCGGTTTTCGGAGGAGATTATCGCATGGTGCTCCTGGGAATTTAAATTTGTAGAGCTGGATGATGCGTTTTCCACAGGTTCCTCGATTATGCCGCAGAAGAAGAATCCCGATGTCTGCGAACTGGTAAGGGGCAAGACGGGCCGCGTTTACGGTTCTCTTATGACGCTCCTTACGGTGTTAAAGGGAATTCCCCTGGCATACAACAAAGACATGCAGGAAGACAAGGAAGCCGTATTTGACGCCATTGACACCGTAAAACAGTGCCTGAGAGTCCTGACTCCGATGTTTGCGACAATGGAACTCTGTAAAGATAATATGAAGAAAGCGGCCCTCCGGGGGTTCATCAACGCCACAGATTGCGCCGATTACCTGACCAAGAAGGGAATGCCGTTTAGGGATGCCTACAAGACGGTCGGCTGCCTGGTGGCGGAATGCGTGAAACAGGAGAAGTCACTGATGGATTTGACTCTGGAGGAATACAGGGAACATTCGGAACTGTTTGAGGAAGATATCTATACAGCTATCGACCTGAAAACGTGCGTGAAAGGCAGAAATGTGGCGGGAGGGCCTTCACCGGAGGAAGTGTCGCGCCAGATAGCGGTGATTGAGCGTTTTATCACGGAGCGTGAAAACTGACGGACCGTTTAAAGGATTACAGGCATGAGGAAGGAAAAAGGATGTATGTGTAAGCCAAAAGTATATATAGACGGAAAAGAAGGAACGACAGGACTTCAGATTTATGACCGCCTCGCGGGCCGTGATGACATTGAACTTCTTCTGATAGATGAGGAGAAGAGGAAAGATACAGAGGAGAGAAAAAAGCTGATTAACCGGGCCGACATTGTTTTCCTGTGCCTGCCGGATGCGGCCGCGGTGCAGGCGGTGAAGCTGGCAGACAGTCCGGATACCCGCATTATCGACGCCTCCACCGCCCACAGGACGGCGCCCGGATGGGCCTACGGCCTGCCGGAGCTCTCGCAGGGCCACCGGAAACTGGTGGAAGTTTCAAAACGGGTTGCCAACCCCGGCTGCCATGCGACAGGTTTTATCACGGCGGTTTACCCTCTGACGGCTATGGGAATCATCCCGGCCGGTTATCCTCTGACTGCGTTTTCACTGACCGGATACTCCGGCGGCGGCAAGAAGATGATAGCGGAATATGAGTCACCTGAGAAACCGGAGCTTTACGGTACCCCGAGAGTATACGGGCTGAACCTGAAACATAAACATCTGCCGGAGATGCAGAAAATATGTGAACTTGACAGTCCCCCGGTATTCTGTCCCGTCGTTGACGATTACTATAAGGGAATGGCTGTAACCGTGATGCTTCAGAACGGGCGGCTGAACGGGAAGGTGACGGCGCAGGAGATCCATGCGGCGCTTTCCGCCCACTATGCAGGGCAGAAGCTGATAAAAGTACATCCCTTCGGATACGACGGCATGATTGCAGCCGGAACGATGGCGGGTTTTGACAGCCTGGAACTGATTGTGAACGGCCATGATGACCAGACGATTATCACGGCCCTGTTCGACAACCTGGGAAAAGGAGCCTCGGGAGCGGCCGTACAGAACATGAACCTGATGCTGGGATTCGAAGAGACAAGAGGGCTGAATCTGAAACAGCCGGATTGATTAACATTTTAGTGTTATGAGGAGGAGCTTAAAATATGAAAATCATAGATGGCGGCGTTTGCGCGGCAAAGGGATTTAAAGCGGGGGCAATGCGCTGCGGAATCAGAAAATCCCAGACCAAGAAGGACCTGGCGATGATTCTTTCCGACTGCGAATGCAGCGCCGCGGCGGTATATACGACTAACCGGGTCAAAGCGGCCCCGATTCTTCTGACAATGGAGCATCTTAAGAACGGAAAGGCCAGGGCGGTGATTGTCAATTCGGGTAATGCCAACGCCTGTGCGCCTTTTGGGATCGAGAATGCCAGAAGAGAGGCAATGGCCGCAGCCAGAGCGCTTAATGTCCCGTTAGAGGATGTCATTGTGGCATCCACCGGCGTAATCGGCCAAACGCTGAATGTAGAATGCATTGAAGAAAATGCCGGAAATATGGAAATGAAATACGATAATTCCCTGACCGCCGCAGAGGCGATCATGACGACGGACACCAAGGTAAAAACCATTGCGGTGGAATTTGAATTAGAGGGAACGGCCTGCCGTATCGGCGGAATCTGCAAGGGTTCCGGCATGATCCATCCAAATATGGGGACCATGCTGTCCTTTATCACAACCGACTGCGCCATTTCACCGGAGATGATACAGAAAGCGTTGAAGGCGGATGTAAAAAAGACATTTAACCGCGTCACGGTTGACGGAGACACCTCCACCAACGATATGTGCACCGTTCTGGCAAACGGAATGGCGGGTAATGAAACAATCACACAGGAGGGCAAAAACTTCGATGCATTCTGTGAGGCCCTCCATGCGGTGACGGAAGACCTGGCCCGCAAGATCGCGGGGGACGGAGAGGGCGCCAGCAAACTGATGACCTGTACCGTTGCCGGGGCTGCGGACGAAGTTACGGCGGAACTGCTCAGTAAATCCATCTGTTCTTCCTCACTGGTGAAGGCAGCAATGTTCGGTTCCGACGCCAACTGGGGCCGCGTGCTCTGCGCTATGGGATACTCGGGCGCACCGTTTAACACCGAAGAGGTGACGGTGGAATTTGCCTCCAAAGCGGGCAGCATTGCTGTCTGTGAAAAAGGCAGAGGGCTTGATTTCAGCGAAGAGACGGCGAAGAAGATACTGAGTGAAGAGGAAGTGGAAATTAATGTGACGCTGAAGGAAGGCGACGGCAAGGTGACATGCTGGGGCTGCGACCTGACTTATGACTATGTGAAAATAAACGGAGATTATCGGACATGATGAATTTAAACCCTGAAACAAGAGCCGGAATCCTGGTGGAAGCGCTGCCGTACATCCAGGAATACGCCGGTCAGGTCATTGTGGTAAAATACGGCGGCAATGCAATGATCAATGAAGAGCTGAAGGAAGCGGTAATTCAGGATATCGTCCTTTTAAATCTGGTGGGGATCAAGGTGGTTCTTGTCCACGGCGGAGGCCCAGAGATATCCGATATGCTGAAGAAAATCGGCAAAGAGTCCAAATTCGTCAAAGGTCTCCGCTATACCGACGGAGAGACGATGGATATTGTCCAGATGATCCTCTGCGGCAAGGTCAACAAAAACCTTGTATCCCTGCTTGAAAAAGCGGGCGGCAAGGGCGTTGGTCTCGGAGGAATGGACGGCGGCCTGTTTAAGGCGGTGCGTTTACAGGATCCCGACGGCACGGAATACGGATATGTCGGAGAGATAACCGAGGTGAATGAGAAACTGGTTCTCGATATGCTGTCGGAAGGATATATCCCCGTTGTCTCATCGGTGGCCGCCGGAGTCGACGAGGAAACCAATTACAATATCAACGCGGATACGGCGGCAGAGAAGCTGGCCGTAGCGCTGAAAGCGAAAAAACTGATTCTGCTGACCGATGTGAGGGGGCTGATGAGGGAGCCGGGGGATGACAGCACGCTGATTCCCAAACTTAAAGTATCGGAGGTTCCGGCACTCGTTAAATCAGGCATTATATCGGGAGGCATGATCCCCAAGGTGGACTGCTGCGTCGAGGCAGTGCGCCAGGGAGTTGAGAGAGCCAATATCCAGGACGGACGTGTCCCGCACTCGATTCTCATCGAGCTGCTCAGCAAAGACGGTGTGGGGACCATGTTCTCATAGGACGGGGAAGGCATGAAAAGGCAGGAGGAATAACAGATTATGACATATCAGGAACTAAAAGATGAGGAACAGCTCTATTTAATGCATACATACGGACGTTTTCCGGTTGCACTTGACCATGGAAAAGGAGCCACTCTCTGGGATACCGAAGGAAAAAAATACATCGATATGACATCCGGAATCGGCGTCAACAGCCTGGGGCATGACAACACGGCCCTGGTAGATGCATTAAATGCCCAGGCGCATAAGCTGATGCACGCCTCCAATCTTTATCTGACGGAACCGATGGTACAGGTGGCGAAAGAATTAGTTACCTCCTGCGAAATGGGAAAAATATTCTTTTCCAACTCCGGGGCGGAGGCCAACGAAGGAATGATCAAACTTGCCAGGAAATATTCCTTTGACAAATACGGGGAGGGAAGAAACAAGATTATCACACTTAAACAGTCCTTCCACGGGCGTACCGTGACAACGCTTAAGGCAACCGGCCAGGAAAAATTCCATCAGTATTTCTTCCCGTTTACCGAAGGGTTCGATTACGCTGCGGCCAACGACATAGAGGATTTTAAGTCAAAAATCGATGATTCCGTTTGTGCCGTTATGATGGAGATGATTCAGGGAGAGGGCGGAGTCCTTCCTCTGGATCGGGAATATGTGGAGCAGGCGGCAGCCATCTGTAAGGAAAAAGACATTCTCTTCTTAATTGATGAGGTCCAGACCGGTATCGGCCGCACCGGCAGCCTGTTCTGTTATGAGCAGTACGGGATAAAACCGGATGCGGTGAGCATGGCAAAAGGACTTGGCGGCGGCGTGCCGGTCGGCGCGGTTATGGCGTCAGTGAAATGTGCGGACGTACTGGGCGCAGGCACCCATGGAACGACATTCGGCGGCAATCCTTTCTGCTGCACGGCTGCACAGACAGTGCTTTCCATTGTAAATAAACCGGAATTTTTGAAAGAGGTACGGGAAAAAGGCGAATATCTGAAAGATTCCATCCAGTCACTGGGCTCTTCAAAAGTAAAGACGGTCAGAGGCATGGGACTGATGCTGGGAATCGTTGTGGATAAAGAAATACGCGCTTCTCTGGTCAATCAGTTACTTGAAAAGGGCGTGCTGGCGCTTACGGCCGGTGAGGAGGCAATCCGTCTTCTTCCGCCTCTCGTTATCAGCTATGAGGAGATGGACAGCGCAGTTGCAGTTATGAAGGAGGTATTCGGAGCATGAACCATTTATTAAAACTGCTGGACTTACAGCCGGAGGAGATTACTTCCATTCTCGACTTGGCGGACCAGCTTAAATATGAAAGAAAACACAATATCACCCACCGTCTTCTGGAGGGAAAATCCATCGGCCTGATTTTCCAGAAATCCTCCACAAGAACCAGGGTTTCCTTTGAAACGGGAATCTTCCAGCTGGGCGGCCAGGCGCTGTTTTTGTCCTCCAGAGATCTGCAGATTGGCCGCGGTGAACCGGTTCAGGACACGGCCCGCGTCCTGTCGAGGTACCTGGACGGAATCATGATCCGCACCTATGAACAGAAAGAGGTGGAGGATCTTGCAAAATACGGTTCCATCCCGATCATCAACGGATTGACCGATTTCTGCCATCCCTGCCAGGTACTGGCCGATTTGATGACTATCCGCGAAAAGTACGGTGTGCTGGAAGGTTTGAAACTCTGCTATATCGGTGACGGCAATAATATGGCAAACTCCCTGATCGTGGGAGGGCTCAAGATGAAGATGAACGTCTCCATTGCGGCGCCGGAAGGTTACAGACCGGCTCAGCAGGTTCTGGACTTTGCAACAGGCTGCGGCGATGCATTTACATTGACCGATGATCCGGTGAAGGCTGTGGAAAACGCCGATATTGTGATTACGGACACCTGGGCATCCATGGGCCAGGAGGAAGAGAAGGAAGTGCGTATGAAGGCCTTCCAGGGATATCAGTTAAACGATAAACTGATGGCCGCCGCAAAACCGGGAGCTATGGTACAGCACTGCCTGCCCGCTTACCGCGGCCAGGAGATAACGGATAAGATATTTGAAGAACATGCGGATGAAATCTTTGAGGAGGCCGAGAACCGGCTGCATGCGCAGAAGGCGGTTATGGTTACGCTGATGAAATAAGGAGTATTCTTTTATAGAAAGAGAGCAGTCCGGTCAATATGATCTGGTCTGCTCTCTTCGTTCAGGGGGAATCACGGTTCAAAATAAAATAATTCTTCAAATTTCTTATCTAATGCAATACAAAGCAGGAGCGCAAGCTTTGCAGTGGGATTAAACTGGCCGGTTTCAATATAACTGATTGTCTGCCTGGAAACACCGACCAGAGCTGCCAATTCTCCCTGGGAAATTCCTGTTTCACTTCGTGCTTCTTTCAGCCTGTTTTTTAATATAAGTTCATTATCCATATTCTGTCCTGTCAAAAAATCTCGGTAATATATAGGATTAAGCATACAAACGAACCTATTCCCCATACAATTCCCAGGAAAAGATTACTTTTATCTTTAAGCTCTTTCCATACATACAGATTATAGATGCTGGCCATCGATCCCCATACTGCATATACATCATTGAAAGATACTCCTGCGCGCAGCTTTAATATTGTTAAAACTATGCAGAGCGCGATTCCAAACGTCAGAGAATTCTTACATCCTGTCTTCTGAACAAGCTGCTCCATTTCATCCGGCTTATTTCCTTTCTGAACTTGTGCTTTTCGCAAAATCTCATCTTTATCCATAGGCTTACCCCGATAATTCATGTGTGAATTTGTCAAGTTTTCCTTACAATCTTATTATATTGATTGAATGGCCTCGTGTCAAGTTTTCTTTGCATTTAATTACATCTGTTCGGTTCGCTCCACCCGGGTTTTCCTTCAGATGCAGGATAAGTGCAAACACTTCTGTCGGCAGGAAGGATAAGGCAGAGTTTTTTAAAGTTTCCTGAAGACGTCAGAGATAAGCTATGATGGCATCTGACATAAATTTCCAAACAATTTGTATAAAATACACATAACATGCGATTGAAACTGGAAAAAAATGTGGAAAATAGATAAAAAACACTTGATTGCAAGTTAAAAAGGTGATAGAATTAATTTATTAGAAGACAGGCAACTAAATAATCTGCAAATGAGAGATGAGCAATGCAGCTTCGGACAGTCTACACAGAGGTAGGGACTGTTATGAAGGAGCTGCATTTTATTATGCAAAAAAGGAGGCGAAACCAATGGCTTAAAGTGCCCCTGTCTTTGAAAAACGGAGTTTCAGGGTACCTGAAATTAATCAAATATCTCAAGGAGGTTGTTATGAAAAAAGCAATTGCGATACTTCTCGCATCTACAATGGCGCTTTCGCTGAGCGCATGCGGCGGCAGTGGAAAACAGGCGGCCAGTACACCAACTACAGGAGGAGCTGAGGCTGAGGCTCCAAAAGCGGAAGTTTCGGATGAAGAAGCCGACGACTTTCAGATTACAATCAAGTTTTCAAACGTGTTCCAGCCGGCAGAGTGGAACTATAAGGCCAGTGAGTATCTTGCCAAGATCGTAAATGAACGGACGGAAGGCCATATTGTCCTTGAATATTACGGACAGAACCAGCTCGACTGCTACGGAGAATCCGTAGAGCAGGCGCATAACGGCGCTATCTGGATGGGTCTGGAGGAACCGTCATACTTTGCCGATTACATAGGTGACTTTAATGTACTTGTAGGACCGATGCTTTACACATCCAACGAAGAGTACAATGCTGTTATGGAAACAGATATAGTTAAAAATTTAAATGACCGTCTTGCCAAGGAGTTTAACATCCACGTGCTGGATACCCATTACTCCTTTGGATTCAGAAGTGTTTGTACGAACAAGGTTGTTGAGAAACCGGCAGATTTGAATGGTTTGATTCTTCGCTCCACCGAATCTCCTCTGTTTATCCAGACGATTACCGCCCTGGGAGCAACACCTTCTCCTATGAGCTTTACCGAGTGTATCTCCGCGATGTCCAGCGGCGTTGTTAACGGCTTTGAGGGTTCCATTTCAACCCTGAAAGATACGGGCGCATATGAGTACACAAAGAATGTAGCCAATACCAACCATTTCATCGCTACACGCTGGCTGTTTATGGCAGAAGATGTTTATCAGTCTATTCCTAAAAAATGGAGAGATATTCTGGATGAGTGCTGTATAGAAGCCGGTATCTGGGAGCAGGAGCATGCAGAGGAAGATGAAGCCGATATGATTACGTTCCTGGAGCAGCAGGGCGTTAAATGGAATGATGTTGACATTGACGCTTTTACAGAAGCATGTACGCCTGTTTACGACTGGATCGTAGAGGAATATAAGGCAGATCCGGAACTTCACGGAAAGCTTGTTGAATTCCTTACAGACTATCGCTCAAAGAATAAGTAAGCGTACCGGTGATTGTACGGAATGGTATAATTACCGCTCAAGCAGACTGCCCGACTCTTCGGGCAGTCTCTGTTAAACGGCAGGGCCGGAATACACAGGGAACATTTTGCTTTCCTGATACAGAATAAAGTGGAGGTAGGTATGGAAGAAAAATCGAAAAAGTATTCTTTTAAATCAATACTGAAGAATCTTGATGCGATTGTTACCGGCACGAGCCTGGTTATGTGTACTCTATTGGTTAACATCAATGTTCTTATGCGTTACATCATGAGAAGTCCGCTGTTTTGGTGTGAGGAGGTCGTGACGGGGCTTTTTGTCTGGACTGTTTTCATCGGCAGTGCGTATGCTTACCGTACGCACGCTCATTTGGGCGTAGATATTTTAGTCAATATGATGCCGGCAAAAATGAAAAAAGTTGTTACCGTAATTGTTCAGATTCTGGAACTGGGCGTTCTGATTATGCTGACCAATATCAGCGTGCAGTACGTTGTCAATACATGGGGCAAACTGACCAACACACTTCGTGTGCCGAGCTGGTACATTTCAATCGCCGTACCCCTTGGTTTTGGATTATCTCTGATTTACTGCATTTACTTTATAGTAAAAGATTTAATGAAATTCGCAATGGCAGGGAAAGGAGGAAAAACTGCATGATTAGCATAGTTCAATTGATCCCTGTTTTCCTTGTATTTATTTTCTACTTTTTAGGTATGCCTATTGTTTACGCCTTATTCGGCGCTACGTTTTTCTATTTTACATTTATTGATACGACTTCACAGAGCTGGCTGATTCTGCAGACGGTTATGAAGTCTACGCAGTCTTTCTCCATGCTGGCGATCCCCTTCTTTATCATGTCGGGTTCCGTCATGAACTATGGGGGAATCAGTGAGAAGATGATGGACTTTGCCGAGATGGTGACCGGCCATATGAAAGGCGGGCTTGCCCAGGTTAACGTACTGCTCAGTATGCTGATGGGCGGCTGCTCCGGCTCTGCTAATGCGGACTGCGCAATGCAGAGTAAGATGCTGGTTCCCGAGATGGAGCGGCGAGGTTATTCCAAAGCCTTTTCGGCTGCGATCACGGCTGCCTCTTCGGCTGCCACCCCTGTTATTCCTCCGGGAGTCAACCTGATTGTATTTACGTTGATTGCCCAGATTTCACTGGGGCGGACCTTTGCGGCCGGATATGTTCCAGGTATTCTCATGGCGGTTTCCATGATGATTACCGTGGCTATTATTGCAAAAAAGAGAAATTACCCGAAAACCCGTGACAAACGTCCGGCTGCAAAAGAGATCCTGAAGCAGGCGTTCATTTCCTTCTGGGGCCTGTTCTTCCCATTCGGAATCATCATCGGTATGCGCCTTGGTATGTTTACACCGTCCGAGGGCGGCGCCGTTGCCGTGCTTTACTGCTTTATTATCGGCGGGCTGGTATACAAACGGCTTTCCCTGAAAAAGCATCTGATTCCTATTGTGCTTGATACGATTGCGGGTACCTCCAGCGTTGTCCTGATCATGGTGGCGGCGAAGGTATTCGGTTATTATATGACATGGATTAATCTGCCGAAGATCGTGGCAGGAGGAATGCTGGGACTGACCGACAATAAATATGTATTCCTTCTGCTCTGTAACCTGATTCTTCTGGTTATGGGTATGTTCCTGGAAGGCGGAGCGGCGCTGATGATTATCACCCCGTTACTGCTGCCCGTATCGAGACAGCTTGGAATCAACGATTACCATTTTGGACTGGTTGCAATTGTAAATATCATGATTGGCGGCATCACGCCTCCGTTTGGTTCTATGATGTTTACCACCTGCGGTATTACGAAGTGCCCGATCGGAGATTTCCTAAAGGAGGTATGGCCGTTTATCCTATGCCTCTTCATTGTATTGCTGCTGCTTACATTTTGTCCGTTCCTTATCACCTGCGTACCGGATCTGCTTTACGGCACCGCGCCGGGCTGATACGGCTCAGGGTAGGTGTTACGGCTGATTCCAGTTTGAAACGGAGAAATTTATGGCTTCTTTTTACGAGATTGAAATGCAGCATTCGGAAGAGAGCTTCAAGGCGCTCGCCCATATGCAGTATGACATGTTCTGCAAAAGCAACCGCATGTGGCGGACCGCTTTCAGCCTGATGCTGATGATGACCGGCGTGGTCTGCTTTTCTGAGTGGTGGGGGATCCTGCTGGTGGCCTATGGCGGTTATCTGGCTACCAGCACCTACGTCTCCAGCAACCGGACCGCGCATAAACTGTCGGAACAGCTCAGGAAAGCGGGCAGGCCGTTCCCTTCATCACGCTATGTATTCCGTGACAGGGGAATGGACATTTACTGCCTGCCGGAGGGCAACAAAGACGGTTCTGAGTCATATTCCGATGTGCGTGGGATAGCGGAGGATGGAAGCTATTTCTATATTTTTCGCGATGAATACGGTGGATATATGATACCCAAGGCAGCTTTAGGTGATAGTACGGATGCCTTTCGAGATTTTCTGGAAGAAAGGACCCAACAGACAATCCGACGAAGCAGCATTCCTATTGTGCGTTTTATCAACTGGCTTTGGAGAAGAAAAAAATGAGTATGAAAACAAGGGATTTACTGGAACGCTCTCCTGTAATAGCGGCTGTTAAAGAGGAGGGTACCCTGGAAGAGGCTCTGGAGACGGATTGCGCGATTATTTTCATCCTGTATGGAACGGTCTGCAATATTGCAAAAATCGTAGAACGGATCAAGCGGAGAGATAAACTGGCTATTGTGCATCTCGACTTGGTAGTGGGTTTAAGCTCCAGGGAAGTTTCTGTGGATTTTGTGAAAAAGAACACGGAGGCTGACGGGATTATCAGTACCAGGCCCGTCCTGGTCAAGCATGCAATGGATAACGGTCTCTACGGTGTTTTCAGGACTTTTATGATTGATTCCATCGCGCTCAGCAACATGAAAAAGCAGCTGGAAACATTCCGGCCGGATTTCGTGGAAGTAATGCCCGGGATTATGCCCCGCGTAATGAAGGAAATACGCAGTTATACCGATATGCCGATTATTGCGGGCGGCCTTTTGAGAAGTAAGGGGGATATTTTAGAGGCATTTGATGCCGGAGCGGATGCGATCTCTACGACGAATACGGAATTGTGGAAGCTTTGATGCGGCCGGTATTGTGTTGAGGAGATGCGGCGGGTCTGGCGCGGTTGAGTCTATGGCTTGGAAGCGCCCGGGCGGTTGTCTGTTCCGGGATGTATAAATGGTGTCGGTTAAAGTTACTTTAAAGTTACCGTTTAAGGATAGTTTATTACAAATTGTCTGGCGTCAATGATTGCCAGTTAATCGTTTTTCTTGAAAAGAGGGTATCGGACCTGATATGAATCTGTTTTTGATTTCATGTTATTGCTTGATACTCTCTTTTTATTTTCTTTCATTTGAAAAATAGTAAATGGTGTCCGGTTGGCGCTCAAATAAAATATCAGCTTGGAGCAGTTCTGAAAGGATATTTCTATATTTGACAGAACCGTTTTGGAACCGTAGAATGAAACCAGTCACATGGGTGAAACGTGCCTCAGGCAAATCCTGTTCCGACGGGCGGCAGGAGGCAAAAATAAATTGGATGAGGAGAGAAGATGATAACAGGATATTATTGTACAAATATTTTTTCTAAGCAGGCGCAAGAACTTATAAAATTCTATAGGGATATATTAGAAATTCCTTTTATTAGGACCGATGTGGATGATTCAAATGGAGTTTATCTTGGCTTTATGGAAAACGCACCCACTCTTTGTATATGGGATTGTAAAGCATTCAACGCACAGCCAACCGGATATCAATCATTTGTTTTTCAGTCGGAAGCTCTCGATTCAACAATGATATGTTTGAAGGAAAAAGGAGTTACACTATCAGAGCCTATTAGATATGATTGGGGTACCTATGAAGTTCGGTTAAAAGATCCTGATGAAAACGAGGTAGTGATAGTTGAGTTTACGTAAATAACAAGTCCCAAGGCGGATTAGGGGTTACGGTTCTTACATTTTATAAGGGATTGTGAAGGTTTCTTTGCCGATTGAATAAATAAAATAATGTCAGCCCCCTTTTTATTAAGTGCACTGGAAAATATATAATATGATATAATTATCAGTAGATTGATTATGAAAATATTGCCGGGCAAAAGGAGGAAAAAAATGAAAACCAAAAAGGCAATTGCCGCATTGCTAATTTATGCTGGATTTCTGTTTCTATCCATAAATGTGGCTCTGGGACACGACATCTGGGATCGTCTGAAAAAATGGCGGGATAGATAAGGAGTGACGGGAAAACGATAGGAAAGTGTTCGGAAAATAAAAGGCAAGCGGCTGTCTGAGGGCCGCAGCAATCGTACGGCTAATAGAGGGTATAGGATAAGGAGGCAGATGATTAACAATGATCAGAGAAATACGTTTATTGGGGGATCCCGATCTTTATTCGGCAAGCGCGTTGGTACAGAAGGAGGAGCTTTCTGAGCTTGACGGCTTGCAGCAGGATTTACACGACACGATGATGGAGTTTCGGCGGATTTACCACGCAGGAAGAGCGATTGCGGCCCCTCAGATTGGGATAGCCAAAAGAGTGATTTACATGAATACGGGAGAACCGGTTCTGTTTATTAATCCGATCCTCGAATTTCCGGATGATTGTAAGATGGATGTGATGGACGACTGTATGTCGTTTCCTGGATTGTATGTGATGGTGGAACGCTATAAGAGATGTATCGTTCAATACAGAAATATCCGGTGGGAAGAGTGCAGAATGGAATTGGAAGGAGATTTGTCGGAATTAATCCAGCATGAATATGATCACCTGGATGGGATACTGGCTACGATGAGGGCGAAAGATAATAAATCGTTTTTTATGAGGAAATAGAGGATTTGTATATTTATAAGTGCTGGCGGGAGCCGGAAGCTAACATGAAATTATAGGAGGATTCGCACTGGAAATTGGTGAAGTTCTTGTTAGGTTGGAGGGGGAAATGTATTATTTAATGAGAGATAAGGGGGAAGAGTGGGGGGAGGTTGATAAGGGTTTATTAAGATAGGGGATAGTGTTTAGGTTTTTTTGGGGTCACAGTCTGCGTAGGTCTGTGTGAATTGAAATTTTTGTCACATCAAACGATGTGTTTGCCATTGAAGTCACAGTCTGCGTAGGTCTGTGTGAATTGAAATTGTAATATGTGTGTGCCCATACAGTATAATAAAGACAAATCGGAAAAGCCCCGTAAAATCAAGGGTTTGAACGATTTGTCTTTATTCTTTTTCCACTTAATTTCAAATCAAAAATCGGCCCAAAACAAAGGAGCAGAAAGAGAGAGGTTACATTAACGACAAAAGCGAATTATAGCAAAGAAAGGGGAAAAAATAGTACCGCTCATTTAGGGCGCAAATTGCACTTCCCTAAAATACACTTAAACTACTTTAATGAAACCATTGAGCATTCGGGTGTAACTTCAAAAACATTCTTTACTTTTACGCCCAAACGAATTATAATAAGAGCACGAAAGTAAGGTGATACTATGACCAGCACAGAAACATTAAATAAGCTGCTTCAAGAAAATAATGGATATTTAAAAACGTCGGATGCGGTAGCCGCCGGAGTTTCGAGAACTGTTCTCGGAGATTTTGTGTGTAAATATGGGCTTGAACGTGTTGCCCACGGCTTATATATGTCCCAAGACGCTTGGGAAGATGGACTATATGTAATTCAGGTGCGCTATCCGGAAGCGGTATTCTCTCACGAAACAGCTCTTTACCTTCTGAATCTTGCCAATCGTGAACCCTCGCCATTTTCTGTTACTTTGAAAACAGGCACAAACTCGACAGGATTATCGAAGCAAGGTATCAAGGTTTATAAAATAAAAGAGGAGCTTTTCGGGGAAGGTATTGTGGAAGTGCGCTCACCATCGGGTAACACAGTAAGGGCTTATAATGCCGAACGCACAATCTGCGATTTATTTCGCAGCCGCCGGTATATTGAAATTCAAGATCTGCAAGAGGGAGTTAAAACATATATTCGTTTGAAGGAGAAGAATATCCCATTGCTTATGCGGTACGCTAAAGCCTTTTCAGTGGAGAAAACTGTTCGTCAGTATTTGGAGGTGCTTTTATAATGATACACACATCACGCCAATTGAAAGCTCTTGTTCGCAACATCTCCAAAGGAGATAGTGGCAAGGCACAGGTTATCATCCGCAATTATGTAATGGAGCGTTTTCTGGAACGACTTTCCCTCTCACAATACAGAAACATTATGATTTTAAAGGGCGGTACTCTGGTAGCCGCTATGGTTGGGGTGGACAATCGTTCAACTATGGATGTAGACGCCACGCTAAAAAATCTGCCGCTGAACGAAGATAATGCAAGGAAGATTGTCGAGGAAATTACCGCAATACACATTGAGGACGGTATGATTTTTGAAATCAAAAGCGTGATGCCGATTATGGACGAGGCCGATTATCCCGGCATTCGTATTATGCTTGATACTGCTATTGAAACGATGCATACCCTGCTAAAAATCGACTTTTCTACCGGTGACGTAATAACACCGCGTGAAGTGTCCTATTCATTCCGGCTGCTGTTTGAGGAACGCACCATCTCCATTCTTGCGTATAATCTGGAAACGGTGCTGGCGGAAAAGTTAGAAACCCTTCTTGCCCGCGGCACAGCCAATACCAGAATGAGAGATTATTACGATATTTATGTACTTACCAACACACAGGAGCACAACATTGATAACGCCACACTCAAGGAGGCGTTTGTCAACACCAGTGCGAAGCGCGGCTCAATTGGGTTGTTGTCTGACGTATATTTGATTTTGAAGGAAGTAGCTGAAAGCACCGTTCTGATCGACCGTTGGAAAAATTATCAGCGCAAATTTAATTATGCCGCCGATGTACTTTGGGTTGACGTGATGGAATCGGTCAGCTGCTTAGTTGATATTGTGAAGTAAGGAAATGTATAAAATTAAGAAAGTAATTAAGGCCATCTATATTGAATACGATATGTGCTAATATTGTAGCAAAGTGTTATCATGAGCGGTTGTATCAAAATTCGTAATATTTCGTAGTTCGATGAAAAGATAGAACATTACCGATTGGCAGGTTTAATAATTGTTTGAGTGCGGTGAGATATGATAAATCACATAAAGTGTTGGAGGGCGTTACCATGTATATCCAAAAATATCAATTAAAAACTACCGGTGTTTCCGAGACTTCTCCATGGAATTTCAAAAGGGACTGAATGTCATAATCGGATCGAACAATTCAGGTAAGACGGGGCTGCTCTATGCCATACGGCTTTTAAATGAACCGGTTTTATCTGTTGATGATTTTAATAAAAATAATCTTCTGAAATACGCTGAGCAGTACCTTAATGATGCCCCAAGAATTGAGATAGAACCGGCGGCACAATCAAAGAAATGATGGAAACAGAGATGGATAAGCATCTTGGCTATGGAAAGTCGGAGCGTTCTGACAGCGATGATTACCGTAACGGTTATAAAGCCAAATGTATCAACATCAGCTATGGCGGCATGGACATCAAGGTCCCCCAGGACCGCAAGTCCACTTTCCAGCCACGAGTAGTTAAAAAGCGGCAGGAGGATATCTCCGATATCGACCAGAAAATCATATCCATGTATGCCAAGGGAATGACCACCCGCCAGATTTCTGACACACTGGAGGATATTTACGGATTTGAAGCCTCCGAGGGCTTTATTTCTGACGTCAAGGACTAAAAGCTCAACAGGAACTTTCAGTCTAGTTATTATCATAGAAGATTAACATTTACAGACTTTTTTTCAAACTCTCTGAAACCCCAGATAGAAGTAGTACAAAAAACCGACTGAATTTTATGATGTTCGATACAGCATCCTGTCGAAATTTGTCGCATAGGTATGGCAGAGATGGTGACTGTTAATATTCACTCGAGACTACCGTGGATCACATATTCAGCGTACAGCGGGAGGAAATTGATTTCTGGTCGTTGTACGCAAATTTATTGCTGAACGTATTATAACATATTAAAGTGTAAATGAAAATCCGGGAACTCGTTTACAAAACGGGAAATTCGCTTACAAAACAGGATTTTTATTTACAAACAGGGATTCTTGGGTTACAAACGGGAATCTCAGCTTGCTATTTACCCTCAGGCTACAATTCAGCACACAATTTTTACCGGATTGGCTGCTGATTTATGCAATACAGCAAGACAAGCTGGTTTTAATTGCTTCTCATACTGGAACACATTCCAACTTGTTTGGAAAGTAAATTGTATAAAAATTCAGCCGAAGTCCACCATCATTTAAAAAGTTGGACTTCGGCTGAATAAGTAGAAAATTATGTCGTTGACTTGACATAAGGGTGACGTAAATTATGGAACCTCCGTCACACCTGCGGAGGGCTGTGTGGATTGAAATTGGTATTTTACAAAGCAGACCACGTATAAGTCAGTCACAGCATGCGGAGTTTGAAGCTGATTCACCGTCAAAAATCATTTGTGCAAATACTATCCCCGCCTCACTGGCTATATACAAAATTAATCACAATCCATTGTCCCCATAAACCGCTCCACAATTTCAGGCATAAACAAATCATAAATGCAAATGCTAAAAAGAAAATTCATTTCCTATCAAAAGCAGCATAAGCAAATCACAATAATGCAGTCCTGAAGGAGCCAAAACCATGGAAAAGAGCAAAGATCCCATCCCCAACGAAACAGGAAAAATCAACATACCCAATTTCCCCCAACCCGGCGGAGCCGCCATCCCTAATTTACCGGGAATAAACAATCCGGCCTGTCCATGCAAGAGAAAATGTGTCCGCCATGGAAATTGTATCGAGTGCCGGGCCACCCATGAGGCGGAGGGGAAGTATCCGACCTGCTGCCAGCGGATCGAGAATAGAAAACGAAAGAAGAAAGGGAGTGTATAGAGTGGATTTCGGTCAAGTTGCAGAATTTGTGGAGGCGCTGAAAACGAAAGATGAGACAAGAGCCTACCAGAGTTTTAAAACACTGGAAAAAGAATCTGCGGATACGGACAACGTTTATCCGTTTTTTGACTTTTTCGCAGAAATGATGGATCATGACAACTCCTACATCAGGACAAGAGGCCTGCTTTTGATAGCAGCCAACGCCAGGTGGGATACGGAAAATAAGATAGACGAGCTGATTGACCGTTACCTTAAGCATATTGAGGACGAAAAGCCCATTACATCCAGACAATGCATCAAAGCCCTGCCGTCCATAGCTAAATGGAAGCCGGAACTGCGGGAAGATATCTGTGAAGCCCTTAGAAAAGCGAATCCGGGAATATATAAAGAAAGCATGAGTCCCCTTGTCGCCCGGGATATTAAAGAGGCGCTGGAAACGATACAGGGGTGAGAGGCGTGTTCTTGGTGCCTGGCCCGGAATGTCCTGAAAATTTCCTGAGGAACCGGGCGAAACAGCAATCCGCTTTACACTGTAGGAGAAGCAGACAGAATAAGGAGACATGAATATGATATTAGAGACCGACCGGCTGGTTCTGCGCAAGATGAATCAGGGGGATTTTGACGCACTGTGCAGGATACTGCAGGATGAAGAGGCCATGTACGCATATGAAGGAGCTTTCAGCGACGGGGAAGTGCAGGAATGGCTGGACAGACAGATAGGACGATACGAAAAAGAAGGATTCGGTCTGTGGGCCGTACTTTTGAAGGAAAGCGGCCGTATCATTGGGCAGTGCGGGCTTACAATGCAGGATTGCGGTGACAGGCGCGTACTCGAAGTAGGATATCTTTTTGAAAGGGCATACTGGCATCAGGGCTACGCATTGGAGGCCGCCGCCGCATGCCGTGATTACGCTTTCAGGGAATTGGGCGCGGAGGAAGTCTTTTCGATTATCAGAGACAACAATATCCCATCCCAAAAGGTTGCGGGAAGAAATGGAATGGAGTACAGGGAAACGATAATCAAACATTACAGAGGTGTCGTAATGCCGCATCTTGTCTTTTCAGTCAAGAGGAGCAAAGATCCAATCAGCCCGTGCGGCGTAGTCTGTCCGGAGTGCGGGTATTACGGAACGGAAGACGGCTGCGGCGGCTGCCGCGAAATCCAGGGAAAACCATTCTGGCTTACCTTTACCGGTGGGAAGAGCTGTGAAATATATGATTGCTGTACATATACAAAACAATTTCATCACTGCGGCAAATGCAGTGAACTGCCCTGTCCCTTCTATGACGGTACGGATCCTACCAGGTCGGAAGCCGAGAACCGTGAAACATTTGAAAAACAGATGGAGCAGTTAAAGAGTATGCCGTAAAGCGGTGGATAAGCATAAAATGACGGTTTCTAAAATAGTACCAGCCTGTAAAAAGTTGTAAAAGCACTTAAGGCTCTCAAAGCGCATAAGATAGACTAACGTAGCTTTGAGGTGGCTTTCTTTGAAAACATTTCCAAAACCATTGACGGCCAGTGAAGAACGTGAGTATCTAAAACGCTGCAAAGAGGGAGACGAAGAAGCCAAGGCCGTCCTGATTGAACGCAACTTAAGGCTGGTGGCCCATGTCATAAAAAAGTACCAGTATACCGATTATGAAATGGAAGACCTTCTGTCGGTTGGGACAATCGGACTGATCAAAGCCGTAAATACGTTCAAGATGGACCGCGGTTCCCGCCTGGCTACCTATGCAGCGAAATGTGTGGAAAACGAGATTCTGATGCTGTTTCGCGCCGGTAAAAAGCATTCCAAAGATGTCTCCTTATATGACCCGATTGGTGTTGATAAGGACGGAGAGACCGTTAACCTGATCGATGTGATTGAGGCGGAAGATAAGGCCGCCCTGGAGACAATCATATTGGAGCAGGATGTCTCAGAGCTTTATGAGGCTTACAAGAAATGCCTTAAAAATACGGAGCAGGAGGTACTGAGCATGCGGTACGGGCTTTTCGGGGAACAGGAACGCACCCAGCGGGAAATAGCAGGGAAGATGGGAATCTCACGTTCTTATGTCAGCCGGATTGAGAAGAAGGCCCTGGAAAAACTAAGGCTGGAGTTTGAGAAAAACGGATGAGCCGGAAGCGGTTTATCCCGGGTGTGTGGCTGCCCGGAAAAACAGTGTCGGAGACAAGGCAGTATTCTCTGTCTGCATACCGGTTTCTGCTACCCATGCAGAAGGCCGGATGCCGATCCGGCAGCCAATCCTGGAAAATAGCATAAATTCGATAATTTATCGCAATATTTCTGATTGTATTATAAATGTCCTGCGTTTATAATTAAGGCTGAACATGCAGTTTTGATTAGAAGGAGGATGTTTATTATGGCAATTTTAGTTACAGGCGGTGCAGGATACATAGGAAGCCATACGTGCGTGGAGCTTTTGAACGCGGGATATGAGGTTGTGGTAGTGGATAATCTCATTAATTCCAGCGAGGAGTCCTTAAGGCGTGTGGAAAAAATCACAGGCAGGCAGGTGACGTTTTACAAGGCCGATTTATTGGATAAGCCTTCAATTGACGCAGTTTTTGAGAAAGAAAACATTGATTCCGTTATCCATTTTGCCGGACTTAAGGCAGTGGGAGAATCTGTTGCAAAGCCTTTGGAATATTATCATAATAACATTACCGGAACCCTGCTTCTCTGCGATGTGATGAGGAATCACGGCGTTAAGAATATTATTTTCAGCTCGTCGGCGACTGTCTACGGCGATCCGGCGTTTGTCCCGATTACAGAGGAATGCCCGAAGGGCAAGATTACGAACCCATACGGACAGACAAAAAGTATGCTGGAACAGATTCTGACCGACCTCCATGTGGCGGATCCGGAGTGGAATGTGGTTCTCCTTCGCTACTTTAACCCGATTGGCGCACACAAGAGCGGCCTGATTGGTGAGGATCCCAAGGGTATCCCCAACAACCTGATTCCGTATATTGCGCAGGTGGCGGTAGGCAAGCTTGAATGCCTCGGCGTCTTCGGCAACGACTATCCGACCCATGACGGTACGGGAGTCCGTGACTACATCCATGTGGTAGACCTGGCTGTGGGACATGTAAAGGCGCTGAAAAAGATAGAAGAGAAGGCGGGCGTTACCATCTATAATCTGGGTACAGGCAACGGCTACAGCGTTCTCGATGTGGTAAAAGCTTATGCAAAGGCAAGCGGCAAAGAGATCAAGTATGAGATCAAGCCAAGACGTGCGGGTGATATCGCAACATGCTACGCCGATGCAGCCAAAGCCAAAGCAGAGCTCGGCTGGGAGGCAGAGCGCGGCATCGAAGAAATGTGTGAGGATTCCTGGAGATGGCAGTCTTCAAATCCGGACGGTTACAGAAGCTAATATGAGTATCTGAGGCTCAGAATAAAAGCACTATGAGCGAGTACCTTCAATTATAAAAGCAGCAACTGAAAGATTTCAGGTTGTAATATACAGGCAAGCCGGTGGTGATTCGGCTTGCCTGTATTAATTTGCTATAAATATACATATTTTGACATGATTGTTACTATTATTTAGTCAATTTGCTGTTGTAATTAGTCCTTAAACTTGCTATAATTGTTGGCTGGACTATCAAATGTCCAGAAAAGGATAGGGAGGTTTTTTGTTGTGAAAAAGTTATTAGCTTTTTTAGGAAGCCTGGGCCTGATGCTTGTTTGCAATCCGGTTACAGCCTTGGCTGCGGAGCAGACGGCCGGCGGTGAGAGTGTGTCAGTTCCAATCTGGCTGTGTATTCCTTTTGCGGGACTTCTTTTATGTATTGCGGTTCTGCCGTTAATTAAAGCAGAGTGGTGGGAGGGACACCAGCCCCATGCGGTGATTTTCTGGTCGCTGCTCTTTATTATTCCGTTTGCTTTTACATTCAGTGCAGGCACGGCGCTTGAGACGGTGCTGGAATGCATTGTGAATGATTATCTGACATTTATTATCCTGCTGTTCGGACTGTTCTGTGTTTCGGGCAACATTACGATGTCCGGGGACCTGGCAGGTTCTCCGAGAATCAATGTGGGACTTTTGGCGCTGGGGACCTTACTTTCAAGCTGGATTGGCACGACTGGCGCCAGCATGCTGATGGTCCGTCCGGTCATTAAAATGAATTCATGGAGAAAAAGAAAACGCCATATCATTGTGTTTTTTATTTTCCTTGTTTCCAATATCGGCGGCTGTCTTACTCCTATCGGGGATCCGCCTCTTTTAATGGGATTTATGAGAGGAATTCCTTTCTTCTGGAGCCTGAAGCTGTTACCGCTTCTTCTCGTGAATATGGCGGTTTTTCTCTTTCTGTTTTACTGGATTGACAGGCGCGCCTATCGAAAAGATATTGCACTGGGCCTCAAACCGGATATCAGCAAGCCGGGTACGGAGGTTAAAATCAGGGGAATCCACAATCTTATTTTCCTGGTCATGATAGTGGCGGCCGTTATTTTAAGCGGAACGCTGCCGGGACATCCTGCTTTCCAGGATGCGGCGGGAAATGTACGCGGAATCCATATTTTTGGAGAAGTGCAGCTTGGCTATCCGGCCTTAATCGAGATTGTGATCATTCTTCTTGCGGCGTTTCTCTCTTTCAAGACGACCAATGTGGAAATCAGAAGAGAGAACCATTTTACCTGGAGTGCAATCCGTGAGGTTGCGGTGCTTTTTATCGGTATTTTCATTACCATGCAGCCGGCTCTTATGCTTTTGAAGGCCAATGGAGGAAAGCTGGGAATCACAGAGCCGTTCCAGATGTTCTGGACAACGGGAATGCTATCCAGTTTCCTGGACAACACGCCGACATACCTGGTATTCCTGACCACGGCAGGGGCGCTCGGATTCAAGGAGGGGATGGCTACCACGCTCGGAACGGTGCCGATTCAGATGCTGATGGCTATCTCGGCCGGCGCGGTATTTATGGGAGCCAATACATATATCGGAAACGCCCCCAACTTTATGGTTAAGTCAATAGCGGACGAGAACGGTGTGCGCATGCCGTCGTTTTTCGGCTATCTTCTCTGGTCACTGGCAATCCTGGTTCCGGTCTTTGTGCTGGATATGTTACTGTTCTTTTTATAGGGAGGAGGGGACAAGATGTTAAATAACGAAGAAAAAATCCGTGAAGAACGAATCCGTGAACTGGCGGAACGGATCTATGATCTGGATGCAGAAGTTTATGCACAGTTAGGTTCCTCCCTGGGCCGCGTATTTAACAGAGACCGGGAACGGTGTGTAGATGAGCTGGTGAATACGATGCTGACCCGTCCTCAGGGGCACCTGATGCGGAGCGAACTGGCCCTGATTGCCAATATGGCCCGCACCATCAAGGATAAGGCGGAGCGGAAGCTCGTAATGACTGAGTACAACCTGATTCTTCAGGAGGTAATGAGCCTGCCCACCAGCTTTGTCAGCGGGGATATCATTGATCCGGAGATGGCGAAACTGAACACCTTTAATCTTCAGAACCGTTTCTCAAACGAGGATCACCTGATTATCTGCATCAGCTGGACTTATGGATGCGGCGGAATTGATGTCGGCTTTAAACTGGCCGATAAATTGAAAATTAATTACTACGATGCCGAGATATTTGAGGCCGTGCTTAAGAGGCTGGAGGCGGAGAGGGATTCAGTGCGCGACTCCATCGGCTATTCCGATGATCCCGACTCCAAACCAAACCTGGCCAGCGCGTTTGAGGACGCCAAGAGGCTGACGATCCGCCAGCACATGAGGGAATTCAGCCGGTACCACGGTCTTTCCAAACGGGACGCCGTATTCTTTAACCAAAGTGATCTGCTCTGTGATATGGCGAAAAAGGAAGATTTCATCATCATGGGACGTTGCGGCGATGCAATTATGACCAACAACAGCATTCCTCATATCAGTATCTACATTACCGCACCGTTTGAACAGCGTGTGCACCATACGATGGAGATACACAACGGGATGAGTGAGAAGAAGGCAAGACGTTTCCTGAAGCGTATCGACCGCCAGCATGCTCATTACTATAACTTTTACACCAGCCGCAGATGGGGAAATGCAAATAACTATGATCTCTGCATCAACAGCGCCAGCTATGGTATAGACGGAACTGTAGATTTCATCCTCAGGATGATTGACCGCGGCACGAAGGACCGGAAGGCGGCGAAATCCGCTGCGGCGGCGGAGACTGTCAGCAGCAATTCTGAAATTAAATAAATGATTTAATTTACCGGAAGAAGGAAATACTGCCTTCTTCCGGTTTTTTGCGTTAAAGGTTAATTTTACGTTAAGAAACAACCGTATAAAATATGATGAGCAATCAGGGGAGGCCCATCCGAGTGAAACGGTATTATTAATAAGAAGAGAAACCGTAATTCCGGCTGAAGAAGGAAAAATATGGAACAGAACAAATGTTCGAAAAACTCTTGAAAAAGATGAAAGCTTGTGGTAGAATCAAAACAGAACATTTGTTCTTTGCGAGCGTCTCGGATAAGGAACGTGAAAAGCAGAACACGCAAAGAAATAGAATATGTGAAGAAGTAGAATATGTGAAAAAGTAGAACTATAGTAAAGAAGCAGATCATAATTTGACATGCGTCCGATTTTCTTCTATTTACAACAGACTCATGGAAATGGAGAAGCAATATGCTGATACAGGAGAATCTATCTATCGAAGAAAAACTCAAAATTTTAACAGATGCCGCCAAATACGACGTGGCCTGTACCTCCAGCGGTGTTGAGAGGAAGGGAAAGGACGGCTGCATCGGAAGTGCAAGTGAGGCGGGACTCTGTCACAGTTTTGCGGCAGACGGAAGATGCATTTCTCTTTTAAAAATTCTGTTTACGAATCAGTGTATTTATGACTGCCGCTATTGCGTGAACAGAAGATCCAACGATACGATCCGCACGGCGTTCACGCCGGAGGAAGTATGCAGGCTGACGATGGAATTCTATCGGAGGAATTATATAGAGGGTCTGTTTCTAAGCTCAGGGATTCTGGATACTCCCGATCACACGATGGAGCAGATATACCGGACTCTGTATCTGCTGCGCAATGAACACCGGTTTAACGGTTATATCCATGTGAAGGCGATACCGGGAGCCGATCCGGCTTTGATAGAGATGACCGGTTTCCTGGCCGACAGGATGAGCGTGAATCTGGAACTGCCCACGGCAGACGGCCTGAGAAAGCTGGCGCCCGGCAAGACAAGGGATAAGATCCTGAAACCGATGCGTCAGATCCAGAGGGGAATTGTACAGCAGATGGCCCGGGAGGGACTTCTGGAAAAGAAGGGAATTATACTCCCTCCGGGATTCCTTACGGACGGTACCCGGGCTTTACCATCCGGAGGCGGAGAGAAGACAGCGCTCTCCCAGTCTCTTCCGGCCGCCCAATCGGATCAATCGGAACGGACTGCCGTTATGACCGGGGGAGTATCCCCGTCCGGTACAATACAGTCCCCTCCGCCGGCTTCATCGCCGGGGGACAGCGCGGAGCCCGAACGGCCGCGGGTGATCCCGGGAAAGTCCGTCTATGGCAATTACGGCGTGGGACGAGTATCCAATAAGAAGCCGTACTTTGTGCCTGCCGGGCAGAGCACGCAGATGATTGTAGGGGCGACGCCGGAGAGTGACTTCCAACTGATGGCTGTGACGGAGGCTCTCTATAAGAATTTCGGTCTTAAGAGGGTATTCTATTCTGCGTTCGTGCCTGTCAATCACGACAGCCTGCTTCCGTCCCTGCCCGGAGGGCCGCCCCTTTTAAGGGAACACAGGCTTTATCAGGCAGACTGGCTGCTTCGGTACTACGGTTTCCACGCTTCGGAGCTTCTGTCGGAGTCAAAGCCCAATTTTAATGTGTTTCTGGATCCCAAGTGCGACTGGGCGCTGAGAAATCTGGGAGATTTTCCGGTGGAGGTGAACCGGGCGACGTATGCTTCTCTGCTCCGGGTGCCGGGGATTGGGACAAAGTCGGCTATGCGCATTGTGGCCGCGAGAAAGCAGGCGGTACTGAGATTTGAAGATTTGAAAAAAATGGGGGTTGTACTCAAAAGAGCGGTATATTTTATTACCTGCTCCGGTAAAATGATGTATCCGGTAAAACTGTCGGAGGACGCCATAGCCGGACAGATAATAGGAGAAGAAAAGAGACGCCACTGGGAATTGGAACAAAGGGGGCTGTACCGGCAGATGTCGCTGTTCGACGACTTCCATATGGAGGTTAAGCCGCCCGCTGAGGAAGCCCGCTCCGTCATGACAGGGGAGATGTAACATGGTTATATTTTTATGCAGGGATGATTTTGATTCCATCCTGTGTGGTGTTTACGACGCCTGGATGAGCCGTCTGGGACATGACAACGTCAAGCTGCAGCTTTATGGCGCCTACAATATGGAGCTGTTTGCGGAATACCGCGACGTGGAAGTGAGCGGGGAAAAGATCGGCAAGGTGACGAATTCTGTTGTAAGTAAGATATCTAGGGAAGCTTACGGCTGGATTTATAACGCCTCTTTAAGTTTCGAGGAGGAGAAGGCGGATCGAATTTACCGTTTCCTGATATACGGCTTTCATATCGGCAGGCAGATTACCGATAACCTTCAGATACCGGCTGTCCATGAGATTTTCAGAATGAACCGCAATTTACTGAACGAAGCGCACAATATGAAGCAGTTTCTGCGGTTTTCAGAGCTTAAGAACCGGGTTATGTTTTCAAAAATAGGGCCTAAGAACGATGTCCTTCCGATGCTGGCCCTGCATTTTTCCGATCGGCTGAGGCCGGAACGGTTTATTATCTATGATGAGCACAGGGAGCGGGCGGTAATCTATGCTCCGGATACCGGTTGGTACATTTTGGCAGGAGATTCCGCTAAAAGACTGGGGGAGCTCTCGGAAAAAACCGATCAGAAAGAGTATGAAACACTCTGGAAAATCTTTTTTGACAGCATTGCAATCAAAGAAAGAGAGAATTATGTCTGTCAAAGAGGTCATCTGGCTCTGAGATACCGTCCGTACATGACAGAATTTCAATGAAATAATTAAGAATTTGGAAGGCGGAAACACTGACAGACTCAGTGTGTTAAGAAAATATTCTTACGAATTCTTTCTTTTTTATAAAAAATATGGGGATAATTTTATGATTCGTTAATAAAATGGTCACAATTTTGACACAATTTCTCTTTATCATTACTGGCGTACCACGAATTAAGGTAATTGATTCAAAAAAAGAGGAGATGTTTATTATGAAAAAAAATTTTGTAAAACCAGCAGCAGTAATGATGATGAGTGCAATGTTAGCAGCTTCAGTTCTGACAGCATGTGGCGGAAGCGGAGCAAGCAGCACAACAGCAGCAGCCGTAACAGAGGCTGAAACAACAGAAGCTCCTGAGACAGAAGCAGCAGACGAGACAACAGAAGCTGTTGATGAGACTATGGAAGAGAACACAGAAGCAGCTGATGCAGCTGAGACTGTAGCAGAAGCAGAGGATACAGAGGCAGCAGACGGCGAAGCAGCTGACGAAAATGCAGCTCTGGTAGAGGAATCTACAGCAAACTAATTAAAGTTTGCAAATGCTACCGATACATAGCTTTAGCATGTTAAGAAAAAAGTAAGGAGCGGCCGCTTGACAGTGAGCTGCTCCTTTTGTATACTAAGTGTATTAAAAGAATTAATACACTTAATTCAAATGACACAGGAAAGGAGGAGCGTATGATTCTGATTGACTATAAAGATCGGCGTCCCATCTATGAGCAGGTTGTCGAGAAAATGTCTGAGCTGATGGTGCGCGGGATTCTGGAGCAGAACAGCCAGCTTCCGTCCGTGCGCAGCCTTGCGACGGAGCTGTCTATCAATCCGAATACAATCCAGAGAGCTTATGCGGAACTCGAGCGCCAGGGATACATTTATTCGGTAAAAGGCAGAGGCAGCTTTGTGGCTGAAAACCATCAAATCCGTGAACAAAAGAAGAGAGAAATTTTTATAAGACTCGGGAAACTGGTGGAGGAAGCAAAAGGGGCAGAGATCACGATGCTGCAGTTTCAGGAGCAGGTGATTCAGCTTTATGGCAATAATGACCGGAAACCGCGCGTGTACGCGGCGGCATCGGCCGCAGAGAAATCGGCGGAAAAGGCAGGAGCGGACGGCCTTACGCCGGACGTGAAAGAGGCTGTAATGGCCCTAAGGGAGGAAAAAGGAGGAGAAACGGATGATTGAAGCAATCAACCTGACAAAACGATTTGACGATATCACAGCCGTTGATCATATTAATGCAGAAATCAGGGATGGAAGTGTGTTCGGGCTTATCGGTACCAACGGAGCCGGAAAAAGTACATTCCTCAGAATGGCTGCCGGAATTCTGAAACCGGATGCGGGCAGAGTTACGATCGACGGAGAAGATATTTTTGAGAATGACAGAGTAAAGTCAAGATTTTTCTATATTTCAGATGAACAGTATTTTTTAAACAACGCAACGCCTGAAGAAATGATGAAATTTTACAGAAACGTATACAGGAATTTCGATGAGAAGCGGTTTTACGGTCTCCTGCAAAACTTCGATTTGAGCGCGAAACGAAAGGTCAACACCTTTTCCAAGGGCATGAAAAAACAGCTTTCCGTACTTTTGGGAATCTGCGCCAACACCGATTACATCTTTTGCGACGAGACCTTCGACGGGCTGGATCCGGTGATGCGCCAGACGGTAAAGAGCCTCTTTGCCAACGATATGGAGGAGCGGAACCTGACTCCAATCATTGCCTCCCATAACCTTAGAGAGCTGGAGGATATCTGTGATCATGTGGGTCTACTTCATAAAGGCGGAATTCTGCTGTCCAAGGATTTGGATGATATGAAGCTGAATATCCACAAGGTTCAGTGTGTACTGCTGCCGGGTACGGAACCGGAGGAGTTAAATGGAGTTGATATCATCAGGACAGAGCGCAGAGGAAGTCTCCTGACTCTGACGGTTAGAGGGAAGAAGGAAGAGATTGAGGCGGTAATGCAGACATTCCATCCTGTATTTTTCGAAATGATTCCTCTCTCCCTGGAAGAAATATTTATCAGTGAAACGGAGGTGGCTGGTTATGACATCAAAAAACTTATTTTTTAATCTGATGAAAGAAAATACGAAACAGCGCCTTTGGACGGTTGCTCTGATATCGCTTATCCTCTTTTTCGCCTTTCCGGTACAGACAGCTCTGCTGATCAGCAGCTATCTCTCACAGGAGCGCATAGATATGGTGTGGGATAGGGAAGCACAGGGTGTGGATATAATCAAACAGCAGCTCCAGGAGAGATTCCTCGAATGGACGTCCGCCAATAATGGGATGATGGTGTTCCTGATTCTTGTGTTTGCCGTTGTCTGCGGCATATCGGGATTTTCCTACCTGCACTCCAGAAAGAAAACAGATTTCTTTCACAGCGTGCCGGTAAAACGTGAGAAACTGTTCGGCATTGTATATTTAAACGGTTTTCTTTATACCGCAGTACCGTATTTTATTTTCCTGCTCATATCAAGCATTATGATTCAGGTAAAAGCGGGGCAGGTATTCCCGTGGTTCGATGTGATAAAGGCTTATTGCATCCACATGTCATTTTACCTTTTAATCTATTCGGTGGTGGTTGCCGCGGTTATGATGACCGGCAATACGATTGTAAGTATCCTGGGAACCGCAGTATTCTTCATCTGGGGACCGGGAAGCACCCTGCTGCTTACAGGCTATTACAGCAGTTATTACATAACGTTCTACGAGAATACGGATACATTTGTAAAATTAGCGCAGCGCTCTTCACCGGCGGCCTGGTACATCAGCGCGGCCTCAATACCGGAAAAGACGGCAGGGATGGCTTTAGGGGCCTTAGCAGCGGCTGCCCTGATTACCGCACTCTGTGTTTTCCTTTATAAAAAGAGGCCTTCCGAGGCGGCGGGGCGCGCCATGGCATTCAAGAAGAGCCAGCCGGTTATCAAACTCCTCCTTGTAGTTCCGATAGGACTGCTTGGAAGCCTGCTTTTCAAGGAGATGATGGGGAGCGACGGATGGAGCGTCTTCGGTCTGATCTGCGGCCTTGTTATCAGCTACTGCACGATTGAAATCATTTATAATTTTGATTTTAGAAGGCTCTTTGCCCACAAAAGACAGTTTGCACTTTGTGCGGTCTGCGCCGCAGCGATTCTCGCATTCTTCCGGTTTGATTTGTCCGGCTACGATTCCTATGTCCCATCGGAGGCGAAGGTGGAGTCGGCCGGTATTTACTGCCGGAGAATGGATGCGGACTTCCTCTCTGATTACATGGTGGAGCCGGAGATGGCCGGAAATGAAGGGGGAAGATATCAGTATGTGAAATGGAACCACGTATCCCCGTCGGAACTGCTTAATAAGATGAGGCTGACCGATGTGGCGGCCGCAGCCGAGATAGGGCACCGCGGTGTAAACGACGCAGCGGAGGCTAAGCGGAAGAACCGCGGAAACAGGTCACAGAGCCGCTATTCATACTGGCCGTCGGAAGACGGTGATAGGATCGACGAGGTAATTGTCGCTTATCATCTGAAAAGCGGAAAGACAGTTCTGCGCAGCTATTATATGAGTTTGTCCGCAGTCAGAGATACTTTGGACAGAGTCTATGACAGCAATGAATATAAAGAGACGGTTTATCCGGTTCTTGCTTATGAGGCATCCGATATAGCGGGAATTAACTATCAGGAGTATAGCGATTTCAGCCATGTGAACCTGAAAAATGAGGAAATGAAGGCCCAGCTTCTGGAAACATACCAGAAAGAACTGAAGGGACTGACGTCCGAAACAAGAAGAAAAGAAAGCCCGATCGCGGCAATCCAGTTTAAGACCGTTAAAATGCAGGATATCATCAATACGCTGAAGGCCAAGGGGAATGACTACAGTGAATTCAACAGGAAATTTTATTACCCGATTTACCCGTCCTTTACAGAGACAATCAGCCTGCTGAAGAAATGCGGGGTTGATGCCGGCGAATTCCTTACGGTTGATAATGTGGATAAAATTGTGATGGAGAGCTATATTACAGAGGAGGATCTTGCCAGGGCGGAGGCGGAAGTCTCAGAGGATGTCGTTTATGTGAAAGAACGCGGAAGCAGAGTGGCCACAGTGACCGATAAAGAAAAAATCCGTGAGATTCTTAACAGCTCCGTACCGGGTGAACTTAACTGCACAAACTATTTAAATGAGCTTTACTCGGGCGTAAGACTTACCGCTTATGTGTCGGTGAAACAGGGGCAGACGGAGGATGAATTCGACGCCTCTACTGAGCCGGAAGAAGTCTATACGGTGGACCGGTATAATGACGATTCCCAGGATGAACCGGAATACCGGAAATACAGTCTTAATTTTGACTACGATAAAGTCCCTTCATTCGTAAAAGAAACGTTTAAATTATCAGAAGAAAACATGAAAAACGACGTTACCAGGGGGTATTAAGGACGCAAGCCCCGGGGCGGTCTTTACTTTTGATTGACTTTCTCTCCTTTACAGGATAAAATAAGTGAGGAAAAATATCCTGTAGAGGAGGAAAATGAATGGCGTTTTTAGATGAACTTGGTAAGGTAATCAGTGATAAAAGCAAGGAAGCGGCCAATAAGGTGAAGGATATCACCGGCGTGATTCAGCTTAAATCAAAATTGTCATCGGAAAAGGAAAAAGTAAATAAAGCATATATCAGCCTTGGCAAGGCATACTATGACAGACATGAAGCTTCACTGGAAGACGAGTATGCCGATGAATTCAAGACTATCCAGGCGGGAATTATTAAAATAGCAGTTCTGGAAGATGAGATAGCGGAACTGGAGGGAACCAGGGTCTGTGCGGAATGCGGGGCCAAGGTTGAGAAAGATGCCCTGTACTGCAGCAAGTGCGGCGCTCCGATGGAGGATAAAACAGCCGGTGCAGAGGAAGAGGACAGCAAAGGGCCGGAGGTAGAGTTTACGGTTCATGGAGAGGCTGATGAGTCCATCTTCGCAGAGGAAGACAGCGAAAACGAGGAATAGGAGACAGAATGGACGCATTAGTACAATGGTTTACCGCGAATCTTTCGGAGTTTATTTCCAAAGAAGCAGTTATATTTATCATCTCCATGGTTCCAATCCTGGAACTGAGGGGAGGCCTTTTAGCAGCGTCACCGGCGCTTTTGAATGTGCCGCTTTTACGGGCAATACCGATTTGTATCATCGGCAATATTCTGCCGATTCCTTTTATACTGCTGCTGATCAGAAAGATTCTGGAGTGGATGAAGCTGGTGAAGATGTTCCGCCCCATTGCATTATGGCTTGAAAATAAAGCAATGAGCAAAAAAGATCAGATAGAGAAATTTGGTTTCTGGGGTCTGGTGCTCTTTGTCGGGATACCCCTCCCTGGTACAGGAGCCTGGACGGGATCTCTGATAGCGGCGCTTCTAAGAGTGCGTTTTAAGACGGCATTTGCCGCAATTTTAATCGGAATTGTCATAGCGACAGTGATTATGTCTATCCTATCTTATGGCGTTTTAGGAGTTCTTTTCGGATAATGGATTAGTGGATTTTAATGACTGCGGTATAGGCAGAACTGTGACGGGTTCTTCCTGCCGCAGTTTTTTTATGCTGTTCGGGTTATCTTCGAGCAGCATAAAAGAATAAAATAGAATTTTTTGTATGACAAGACTGTGTCAAGCCTGTCTTTAGGAGCACGCTTTTAGGAACAGGCGGGTATATTTTTGATATAGTATGGAGAAGCTGACTAATAATAGAATTAAAGATAAATACAGGTAAACGAAGCAATAGAAAATAAATTCAGGCAGAGTCAGGTGAAAGGTTATTCGGGCCGGATGCCGCCTTTTATAAGCGGTAACACAATTCACCATGGCGGTTTAGCAGGGAGAGAATATGGAGGTGGTATAAAACACGGTATCACGCAGTATCTTCTGCCTATCAATTATAAGCCTATTAAAATACCGCGTACAATATATAAAAGTCACTTTACATCAAAACAGACAATCCATCGCTTGCTTCACTTGAACAAAAAAATAATTCACTTGACATAAATGTAAATGTGTTTTAATATAAATATACATATACGGGGTATATGTACATGGAGAAAGGATGAAAAATATGAAAACTGAAATATACAACATAGACGGAATGACCTGTGCGGCATGCAGCAGCGCGGTAGAACGGGTTACACGGCGTCTGGAAGGGGTGCAGGAGAGCAACGTCAACCTGACAACATCCAAGATGACAATTACCTATGACGAGGCTTTGGTAAACCCGGAAGTGATTACTGAAAAGGTAGATAAGGCCGGATTTAAGGCAATGCTGGTGCCGGCGGAAGCGGATCGCATGGCCGAGGAGGAAGAGACATTTATCAGGCAGGAGGAAGCGCTTAAGGCCAGCAGGAAAAGACTGATTGTAGCGATCATTTTTGCACTCCCGCTTCTCTATATTTCAATGGGACACATGGTGCCGTTCCCGCTTCCGGTGCCCGACATCATTGATATGCACACCCATCCCCTCAATTTTGCTCTGGCTCAGATGATTTTGACCGTCCCGGTTCTGGTTTGCGGAAAAAAGTTTTATCTGGTAGGACTGCGGGCGCTGTTTAAAGGCAATCCAAACATGGATTCTCTGGTGGCTATCGGAACGGGAAGTGCGTTTCTCTATAGCCTTGTTATGACATTCCTGGCATTTAATGATCCGATGGCAGTCCATTCCCTCTATTATGAATCGGCTGCAGTCGTTGTGACACTCGTTATGCTGGGCAAGTATATGGAAGGAAGAAGTAAGGGAAAGACGTCCGAAGCCATCAGAAAACTGATGGAGCTTGCGCCGGATACGGCAATAGTCTACGAGAACGGTGAGGAGCGTGAGGTGGAGACTTCGTCCGTTAAGACGGGAGAGCACATTCTGATTAAGCCCGGCAGCCGGATCCCTCTGGACTGTATCATTGTAAAAGGAAACAGCAGTGTGGATGAGTCTATGCTGACCGGTGAGAGTATCCCGGTGGAAAAGAGTGAAGGCGATAACCTGATTGGCGGAAGCATGAACTATAACGGAGCGATGGAAGCACAGGTAACCCATGTGGGCGGCGATACCACTCTGGCAAGGATTGTCAAGATGATGGAGGATGCCCAGGGAAGAAAGGCACCCATTTCGAAACTGGCAGACCGAGTGGCGGGTGTGTTTGTCCCGGCAGTTATAGGAATTGCCATTGTAGCAGCCCTCTTATGGCTGTTTGTGGGAGGAATGGACGCCTCCTTTGTATTAACTATTTTTGTGGCGGTGCTCGTCATTGCCTGCCCCTGTGCGCTGGGACTTGCAACTCCAACGGCGATCATGGTGGGAACCGGTGTGGGCGCCAGCCATGGAATTCTGATTAAGAGCGGAGAAGCGCTTGAGATTGGCCATAAAGTGGACACAGTAGTCCTGGATAAGACCGGCACAATTACGGAAGGCAAACCCAAAGTGACCGATATTATCCCGGAAAATGGCTGGAATGCGGAAGAACTTCTGCGTGTTGCGGCAAGCTGCGAGCAGATGTCGGAACACCCTCTGGGGGAAGCGATTGTGGCGGATGCGAAAGAAAAAGGTATCACCCTTGCCAGGCCGGAAGAGTTTGACAGTATTACAGGCTCCGGAATCAAGGCGATGCTTAAAGGCCGTGAAATCAGAATCGGTAATGTCAGGATGCTGGAGGCGCTTGCGGCGTCCGGTGAAACGGGAAACGCTGTTTCATCCGGTATTTCCGGACAAATGGAAAAGGCCGGTTTTTATGCAGAACAGGGGAAAACCCCGATGTTCGTCCTGGCAGACGGAAAGATGGCCGGTATTATCTGTGTGGCGGATACAATCAAAGAGAGCAGCATTCATGCTATTGACAGGCTGAAAAGCCTTGGCCTGGAAGTTTATATGCTTACGGGAGATAATAAAAAGACCGCTGAGTATATCGCACATGAGGCCCATATAGACAACGTCATCGCGGAAGTGCTGCCCGGCGATAAAGCCGGTACCGTTGCAGACTTGCAAAGTCGGGGAAAAACCGTTATGATGGTAGGAGACGGCGTCAATGATGCCCCTGCGCTGGTACAGGCAGACGTTGGAACGGCGATTGGTTCAGGAAGTGATATCGCATTGGAATCTGGAGATATTGTGCTGATGAAATCTGATTTAATGGATGTTTACAGAGCGGTTAAACTGAGCCGGGCTACGATACGCAACATCAAGCAGAATCTTTTCTGGGCATTCTTTTACAACACACTAGGAATCCCGGTGGCCGCAGGACTGCTTTACCTGTTCGGAGGGCCGCTATTAAGCCCGATGCTGGGCGGTTTCGCAATGTCTTTAAGTTCTGTGTGCGTTGTAGGCAATGCGCTCCGTCTGAAAGGCCTGAAGCTTAATTAAAATATAACAAATCTGCAAAATTAAAAGGGTATTCAAAAATAGAGACCGACTATAAAAGGGGGATTCGGAATGAGCTGCTGCGATAACGAGGAGAGACATAAACACAGGAATCTGACGGAAGAAAAGGACTTATTGAAACGGCTGAACAGAATAGAGGGACAGGTGCGCGGAATTAAAGCCATGGTGGAGGACGAACGTTACTGTGTTGACATCCTGAACCAGGTATCGGCTATCCAGGCGGCGCTAAACAGCTTTTCCAGGGTCCTGCTTTCCAATCATATTAAAACGTGCGTTTTAGACGAGATCGAAGCCGGAAACGGCGAGGAGACAGTGGAAGAGCTTTGTAAAACGATTCAGAAGCTGATGAAGTGATGAGCGTTGGGACGGTAAGAGCGGAAACAATTAATGTTGAAAGAGTAAGCGCTGATACGGTTGTTAAAGTATGATGGAATTTTATAAGGAGAAAGAATATGAAGAAATTTAAATGTGAAGAAATTATGTGTGAAGGCTGCGTATCCAGAATTGATAAGGCGCTGACGGCTGCTGAAATTGAGCATCAGGTAGATTTAAATTCCAAAACTGTGACAATTGAAGGATGCGGTCACTGTGAAAAGAAGGCAATAGAGATCCTGGATGATTTAGGATATTCTGCGGTTGAGGTGTAAGAGGGAAATAGCTCAAATGTTTTAACCTACGTTTAATAGTTTTCCGGAATTTCTGCAAAAGTTGGAAAAACCTTGCAGTTTCAAGGCTTTTCAGGAGTTCCGGAGAATTGTACTAATTGAGTGAAAAAATTTATAATATTTTTCTTCAGAAATGGTTGACATTTCCTGATATTTATATTATACTACCAAAGGTATCGAGGCGTGGCTCAGTTTGGTAGAGCGCTGCGTTCGGGACGCAGAGGTCGCGTGTTCGAATCACGTCGCCTCGATTACACCTGAAATATGGCCTGTTGGTCAAGCGGTCAAGACGACGCCCTCTCACGGCGTAAACCCGGGTTCGATTCCCGGACAGGTCATTTTAGAAATTGCTTTGGAGCTAATCCAGGGCATTTTTTAAACGCTTCCGTGGCTCAGTCGGTAGAGCGACGCATTCGTAATGCGTAGGTCGCCGGTTCGAATCCGGCCGGGAGCTGTATGGAAAGAAGTCGAAATTCCTTGTAGTATCAAGGGGATTCGACTTCTTTTTTTTGTTTGCTTGATGTGGGGAGAAAACCGCCCAACGACTAAGTCGGTGGTCATGACATTTCCGATGATTTTACCGCTAAGTGCGTTGACATGTACAGTATAAGCTATTCCATTATTTGAAGTAATATTGATTGACCAATAAATTGTTCCATTTGAATAGGTGTGCATTTCAGAAATTATATGAACGATATTTTTTTCATCTAACTCTGAACGCAAAGAATCAAATGCAATTTTTATTGCCTTATCTTTCTTTAATAAAGAATCTTGATTTATATTACGTATTTTATGTGGTTTTCCTATCGTGAACCTTGCAGTAACAAGACCTCTCTCCTTATTCATGCCAATTCCACATGAAGTACCAGTTTCTAGATTATTTATTTTTTCTATAATATCCACCCAATACTGTGAAGTATCTGATTGCCTAATCGAAAACGTTAAGTCACCTTCAATTAAATCGCCAATACATTTAGTAAGGTAATAGTATGCAATTTCCTCAGCGTCCTTTTCGCTTTCGGGCGTTTTAGTAACTGGAAGCTTTGATACAGGAGTAGGAAGTATATTGATTGAGATAATATGTGTATTGTGACTGTCAACTTCATATTTATAATTTCCATCTGTATACACATACCGCTTAGACGATTTGTTGTGCTCTGTATACGATAAAGAAATATCATGTGTAAATAGTGTTTTTATTTTATCTTTTCCAATTGCTATTTTAATTTTTTCATTGACAAATCCTATACACAAAATAAAGACAACAACATATAATATTAATTTTCTTTTTTTAATGACAACCCCTTCTTTACAAATGAATTACAATAATATTATATCATTTTGATTGTTGCTCAACTGAACCGTTTTCTTCAATTTCAGTTTATGCTTCTAAGCGCCCGAAAAATTTTGTCAGTGCCTCATACATGTTGTATTTCTTTGCTGTAAATTCAGAAAACTCTGATAAATACTTAGAATGTATTCCATCTGAATCTAATTGACTTATCATATAACCAGATATAAATAAATATAACTTCTCTAATAATTTTTGCCTGATGTATTTATCCGAATTTTCTTTTATCTTTAAAATTGCATCTTCAATAATCTTTTTTTGTTTCTCTATTTGCTTACTCTATTATACTACTTTGGTAGATATGCGGATAGAGGTATTTTTATAAGTTCTCTTTCTTGTCCTACTCCATAAAAATTATTTCCTCAGTTTTTCCTGGTAGACCATAAGGATAAATATTGCAATGTACAATTCCGTTATGATCCACGTTATTCTGAAAATAATTTCTTAGGACCTTATCAACCACCGAAACAAAATAGTCCCTTACCATCTGGAGCAATTTCTAATAGTAATCCCAAAAATGATGTAAATTATTTTTGGGAAGAAGAGCTACTTATAATAACCTCAACTTATGTGGCTCAAAGTATTTGTTGCAAAGGAAATCTGAGCAGTGTGCCCGGCATGTACAGGTGTTGTTGCACTAAAAAAGACAGAATAGATATTGTGAAGGATAGCGCCGAAGTAATGAGTCTCATAGAACGTTTTCATTTTTCATCTATTTTTCATATCGGTAAAATTAAAAGCTACAATAACTTCGAGTGAATCATTCTTCAGATGTGAAACCCCTCATATATATTTCAACGACACTATGAATCAGTCCATCCCCATTTAAAGGTTCCGTTTCATACTCGCGAAAAGCAGTCCAGAACTGCTCATATTCGCATTTGGATAAAACCATTTCACCTGTTTCTTCAGCTCGCTCTTTATATTTGTAGTATAAGTTGTACAATTGCTGTTTAAGAGTTTCGCGCCTCGCGTTATTTCGCCGTTCCTCCATACTATCCATCTTTTGCTCGATTTCCTGGAGCATCTGACTCAGAACATTAAACTTGTCCCTGGTTACTTTGTTATCAACCTTGTTTGCTTCCTTAATCTCTTTAATATCAGTCATGATCGAATTGAGCTTTTCCTCGTGTTTGTGTAACATTGAGCTTTCTGCTTTGCGCTTGCGGGACCATTTTGTTTCGATTCCAAGAGTGTCACAGAAACTATTAAAAATGTTCCACATTTGTGAAACCGCCAACATAAAAACAATAATAGTGATAAGGGCAGTGCCTATTCCTAAATTTATTAACTGCTCTATGTAATTCATTTCAAAAATACCATTCCTTTCATTAATCAGTATTTAGAGTGTTGCGCAGTGGTCAATCGAATTTGACTTCTCCGTTATTCCCAATCGAATATTTTCCAGTTACATTTTCTATCATATAGCCTTCTACGTCGAATTTGTAAATTTTACCGTTTATTACCTCTATATCTTGTTTCGTACAGGTGTAGTTTCTGTGTATAAACCACCACTTGTAGGGCGATGAAATACTGATTTCATATACCCATCCTCTTTCAAGATACTTAGCACAAATCCAGCCCTTTTTGCTGGGGAGATAATACCATGCGATTCCATCAACAAAAGTTTTTTTATCAGGAAAAACCACTTCTCCGTTGCGCAGTTCTCCCGTTTTTGCACCTGTCACAGGAAAGCCCCGTACATTTAAGACATCATCCGGCTCTACACTCACTACAAGCCCATTTACATCGGTTTTAATATCATATGTGAGGATTTCCTTGCCTGTAATGTCCAAAGGCTGATTCAAGGCCGATTTAAATGTAGCCCATGTATGCTTTGTGTGGTTATATACGAGGGGATTAGGGCATATTTTGTGAGTTACATCGTAATGACGAATAACATGATCAATATCTACATTATATTTTTTCATCAATTCTTTTGTAAGTTGGATTGCCGAAGAAAAGGTTGCATCTTCAAAGTACCAGTCCTTACTGGTGTCTGCTTTGCTTCCTTTATTTCTGACACATAATTCAATACCGATACTATTGCTGTTCCGACATTCAGGATGATAATAGTTTCCTTTCGTTCCACAGTGCCATGCAATGTTTTTGTCTTCCACAGACTGCCAGACACTTCCATTGAAATCTACGTAGTAGTGGGCGCTAGCACCGATGTGCTGGCTGGCATAATATTTACAATTAGCTTCAGCTCCACCAGCAGCACCGACGTAATGTATGACAATGTATTTAATACGATTAATATTTCCGGTTGTATAATTATAAGGGGTTAGTATTTTATTGATCTTCATTATTGTCAACCCCTTCCGTACCATCAAATCCCATGAAGTCGGGATCTGGATCTTCAATAACAGTGTTATGAATATTGATATCATTATTCATAATTGTTCCTTTCTACCCACCCGCTAATAAGATTGTATTACTATGAAAAGCGCAATATTATAGATATAACAACTTTAGGAGGGGACTTTATGAAAAAAAGAGTAATATATTGCTATAGATTTTTCCCATTATGTTTCTTTTGACAAGATTTTACGGCATATCCGAATCAATAATTGCAGGATTTCTACTGGCTTTATTTGGTTTGTCGTTATGCCCTGCCTTATGGAAAGTTTTTCAAAGTAAACGTGAAACTAAACGTTGGATGAAGTTCGTTGTTCCAATTGCTTTGTTTTTCTTTGCCGGAGTTTCTATGCCGCCAAGTATATCTCAAAATCAGCCATTGAACACGACAGCCGTTGCAGAGGCCCAAACTGTTGCAGAAGAGAAAAAACTGGATTCGAATTTAAGAGATACAATAATCATGCCGGAATATGTAAAAGACACAGCTACTTACCATGACATCGTTGATGCAATGAAAAACAAGGGCTATAGAAGTACTGTACCAGTAGTAGGAGAGAAGTATCGATTAGGAGACGCAGAATTAACAATTATCTCGCTTAATGGTACATATAGTGATCCGAACAACAACTCAGTTGGAATCATCCTGCGGCACGGGAAAAGAAAGCTCCTTTTTACTGGAGACGCTGAGGAGGAAGCAGAGGCAGCCATTATCAACTGAATAGATACAAGCTGCGCCGTTTATCAGGTTGGACACCATGGCAGTAATACATCATCATCCATTGCATTATTGGATACCGCAAAACCGACGTATGCAGTAATAAGTTGCGGCGAAGGTAATAAATATGGACATCCCCGCGCTGAAACACTTAACAATTTTCGTTCCAGAGGAATAAAGGTCTACCGAACTGATGAACAGGGAACAATCATTGCTAAATCAGATGGCAATACTATAGTATTTGATGAATCACCCAGTGAGTCCTAGAAATCTGAAGAACCAAGCATTTCCAGTAATACAAGTGTTGAAAGCAACCCTGTTGCTACAGAAACGATAAAGGCAACAGTCACACCGACAGAAACACCAACTCAGGAAGCACAAAAGGTAAGCACTACCTATGTTTTAAATACCTCCAGTAAAAAGTTCCACCGTTTATCATGTGGTTCACTGCCGACTAAAAATCGGGAAGACACTGATATGAACCGAGATGAAATTATCTCAAAAGGTTATGTTCCGTGTAAAAAATGTAATCCGTAATATAATACATAACGCCACCAATATTATCGTCGGTGGCGTTATTTTAATCTAAATATTTAGCATGGATTCTAACTCATCATATTCTATCTTGCTAATGCGTTTGTTCTGCAAAAATACACTGAGTTTGGTTTTCATATCCAATATAAAATCTTCCGTTTTTGTATTTCTCTTTTCTGCAGCCTCTATTAATTTTTTGCAATTTTTATAAGTCATATTTATCCTCCATTATTCGTTTAATTCCATCAATGATAAGCGGTAATCGTTGTCAACAATAGATTGCGTTAACTCCTCGAACAATAAATCCTGTGCATCATGTTCGGCCTGTATACGCAGCAAAACATTGTAATCAATGAAAGGGTATATACTATACCCTGATAAGATTTTGTTGCCTTCCTCATCCAAGACAAAAACGTCATTTCCGAACTCGTCTTTTTTGTTTGTTCCGTCCGAGTTCATTTCCAATTGATATTGAGGCTCGTATTTATATCCACAAATGAAAGCTTCACACTTTCCCTCAAATGTGGAGTCGTCAATTTCATATTCCGTTAAATCTGAACAGGTAGTGTTATTAATGGCACATATTTCGTTATATTCGTTTGTGAAGATCTTCATAATAATCCTTTCTTATTTTGCGAGAGACGCTTTCAACTCATTTATTGTAGTGTACAGTTGCGTAATAACTTTATTGATGTCCTGGACATATTCCAGCCGAATGGGTGCGCTGATGTCGGTGGAGGTGACGGTCAGGTAGGTTGTGCCGGGGTGGGTGGTTAAGGCGTTGAGTGCGGCCTGGATGGACTCTGGGAAGGGTTCCCAGGTGGGAGTGGCAAGGGAATAAATTGTCTCTGCGTCTGTCATCCATTCACAAAATTCGGCTTCTGTCTCAAAATCTTTTTCTAAAGTTCGGATAAATATTGCATGTGTATTTTTTTCGTCGGTCGAGATATAATCACCGGCGACTTCAAAACTACTTTTCAATTCCTGTCTATATTTTGTGGATTGAACTTTAAAGTTTGGGAATGTAGGAATAGAATCCGAAACATAGGCAAACCTATGTCCTTTATTACCATCTTTAATGTTTCTGATTTTCCACTGGCTATTATCAACTTTTGCAATATTTCTTTCAATCCCCCACACACCATCACGCACACTAAACCGATCCTTGACATCGCCGATTCCGCGAATGGGTTCGGTTAGGGGGATGGTGACTTTCTGATAGTGGTATGGCTCCCAGGGAAGAGGCATAGAGCCTACAATAAGCATGGGATATAACGTGGTAGATATTGATTTCCCAGCATGTACTACAATGTCAATAATCACTGTTTTCTGTTCTTCCAGTGTAAAACCAACTTCTTTTCCGTTTGTTGATACTGCAATAGACTCGTATGGAAGCACTGATTTTAAAATTCGTAGTTCTGCACCGTCTGTCCCCCCTGATAACACATAATTCCCCGCATTAAGTTGAATTGGATTTTGGCAAATATAAAAATATGCATGTTCAGTTGCTGTTCCACCAATTACTATACGTCCATCCTCGGCAGGTGTGAATGTTACTCCGCTTGTGTTTTTTATTTTATCATCATATGGATATGCTAATAAATTAGCCCCCTTTGACTCCACCTCCAGGTCAATTTCCCGCTGCTGGCCGTTGTAGGGCTCCCAGGATTTCGGTGTCGCGCCTGCATTAAGCATAGGTCTAAATATAATTGTACCTGATGTTCCTTTACGCAATACAATACGGATTACGATGTTATCACCCTGGACTACATTAAATACCGCTCCATCTTCGGTGTCTGTTCCTAAGATAGTAAAGATTCCACTAGTTTTTTTGTATGCTATAATTTGATATGTCTCCATTGTCCCGCCTGTAGGACATCCTGATATATAGTAGGTTCCCGGAGGTAATTCTGAATCATACAAATCAAACGCTGATACGTCAGTAGCCAATCCCACCGCTGATACTGTACCATCTGCTCGTGGGGTAAAAGTTATCCCATTCATAGTTGTGCTGGGCAGCGATAAGTAGTCCAGCAACTGCGCCCCGCTGATGGCTACATGGGCGACGCTTACAATCTCCTGCGGGTAATCTGGGCTGGGGGATGGCTTGCCGCCGGTGTAGGGTTCCCAGGGCTGGGCGGTGTCGCCTTCGTTTAATATGATTTCTTTTTTTATATAAACTGTTATTCCGGATGATTTTAAAATAAACATCCTGAAATTAATACTAGAGGAATCATTTTCTCTTACGGTTAGTGTTGCCGTGTACTTTTTATACTCTGTTTCCAAAACCAGAATGGCATCACTAGAAATGATATCGGGAAATAAATCAACCATCAGTCTTGTGCCACTTTTGTTAGCTTTGGCATAAAACGTTACTGTGAACTTCTTTGTTGCCACGTTTTTACTTACAGGAAGAGGTAATGACAATACAGCATCATCTGTATCAGTCGGTGATATTATGTATTCCTGGGATGTTTTTGTGACACGCTCATTTAATACTATGGACTCGTCATCAAACAACTGCGCCCCCGTCGTCACCACCTGCTCACTGACACCATCCACTTCCAAGTATGGGATAGTCGCATTTGCCGCATCACTAATCACCACTTGTTCTTCACCAGTTACTTCTCCAATCAGAGCATTGGAATAGATGCTGGAATTCCGGATATCCTTATGTTTCAATTCAGAAACGTCATTACTTATCTGAATATAATCATTAGGGATAGATTCTAATGTTTCATTTCCCTTTTGTTGAATTTTATTTATTTGTGCTACCCCTTCAGAAGTAATCACTCCAAGTTGATTCGAGGTAGCAGCATGGATATCTTTTACAGCACCATCTTTTTTATCTGTAATAGTTTGGACAGCTGATTCTACAAGAGATTCTACCCTAAAACGATCTTCCGAGGTCTGATTGGCGTCACTGGCTGTCTGTGCCGCTACTTGGTCAAGATGTTCCACCAGGATAATGATATCAGTGGGAGAGGGCGCTATTGATATATCCTCTCTGATATCCAAACCATCTGAAATCATAAAACTGGCTGTTTTAGTATTGAAGTTATAGAGATAGGCATCATTCTCAATTTCATAAAACCGAACGGAAAAAGATATAAACCCGGAAGCTTTTGTGACATTTCCACTCAACTTCCATGCAAATGTTAATTTCCCTTTTACTTCATCGATATATTTTTCAGTTATAGGATATAGATGTTTTTCACTAGCAGCGTTTATATACTGTATTACGCAAGTTTTCTGCGACAAGTCAGCGTTATCAAAATAACGGTCGATTTGTAAGTAGATTGTCTCAGCATTGTGATCGGAGACTACTCCCAGTTGATGCATTGCCGGGGGAACTGCTATTTCACGGGTATCAGTATTAATGATAAAAAGTGGCTCTGTTCCTAAATTAATCATTTCAATTGTAGGAGTCACCGACTTTTGGATTGCTTCCAGGCGTTTGATGTAATCAGAAGGCGTTGTAATCATTTTTGGCTTACCTCCTTGATATCTTCATAGAGTGATATGTTTAATTTGGTCAATTCTGTTATCTTGCTATAGGTTTCTGCAAGTTCAGTTGATATTTTCTGTAACATGTATACCTTGAGCGCTGATTTGAATTGGGTGAATGAAATGTTGAGCGATAAAGAGTTTGAGTTTATGAGCTTATCTTGTTCAAGATAGAAGAGTAGTAACGAAGAAATACCCGATTTATTGGACACAGTGTTCTCAAGAGAAACAGTGTAAATAGAGTAGTCACTATGTGCCTCATTTGTCTTTGTCAGTTGTAAAACGTCAGTATGCTGATTTTGATCCGAGATTAGGATAAATAAGTTTTGTTCGAACTCTTTTGGGATGTAAAATCTGATATCATTTAATTCCACCGTATTAAATGAACCAAACTGCCGGATTGTATTTGTTTGATTGTTAAAAATAATGTTCACAACACCCTCCTTCCTGATTGGAAAATCGTGGATGATTAAAATACATTGATTTTTATTAAAGTTGTGGTTACTATTTTACGAGGTACAAAAGTAAAAATAAGGAGATAAAAAATGAGATACGATACCTATTTAAAAAGAGATAACTTGGCGAGCAGTACAATTCAGAACTATACCTGGACAGCAAAATATTTTAACGAGCACTACCCGGAAGTCAACAAGGCAAACCTTCTGGATTATAAAGACTTCTTGATACAGAATTACAATCCACTGACGGTCAATGTCCGAATTCAGGCAATGAATAAATATTTAGAATACCAGAACAAAGAACGGCTTCAGCTTAAATGTGTGAAGGTGCAACAGAAAAATTTCCTTGAAAATGTGATTAGTAACGCGGATTATATTTACTTTAAGCGCAGACTTAAAAAATTGGAGAATAAGCAGCTTTATTTTGCAGTTTGGTTTATGGCGGCAACCGGGGCCAGAGTCAGTGAATTAATTAAATTCAAGATAGAGCATGTCTATACCGGGTATGTTGATTTATATGGAAAGGGTGGAAAACTGAGACGGATTTATATACCGGAGAAATTGCAGAAAGAAGCAATCGAGTGGATTGAGACTTTGGAACGGGATTCCGGCTTTATTTTCCTAAACCGTACCGGAAAACAGATTACGACAAGGGGAATTGCCCAACAGATTAAGGCGTATGCTGTAAAATTCGGGTTGGATCCCAGTGTGATTTACCCCCATTCCTTCCGCCATAGATTTGCAAAAAACTTTTTGGAGAAGAGGGAGGATTTGGCTTTGTTGGCCGATTTGATGGGGCATGAGAGTATTGAAACCACCAGAATTTATCTACGGAGAACTTCGACGGAACAGAGGAGTATTATTAATAAAATAGTGACCTGGTAGGGTCACTATTTATATTGGGTATTATCGGAAGTTGGGAGGGGTATACTACTAGCCCATTATACTTATTTAATAATGGAATTTGGAATGGATTACAGATAATCGGAGTAGTTAAAACTGCTGAACAAAATATGGGAAACGGTAAAACATTTATAAAAATCTCGACGACAAATCAAGGTAAAACTGTTATTGATCTCTCTGCCTCAACTGCTCAATATTGGGTTTTGGGTAGATTGAATCAATCTATAAACCTATCCACATATAATTTCATTAGACTTAAAATAAATGCGCATAATTTCGACAGAAATTATCCTTCATATGGCATACTGGGAATATCTGACAATCCTAATTTAACATCTACGTCTTTTACTGCACAGATAAGATTTTTTGAATCAGATGTTCTGTTGGACATTTCTTCTGTAACCGGAAACTACTACATCTATTTTTACACATACACTAGTTTTCATCAAATTGTTCAACTATATCTCACTGGAGCATAAATAATAGAGACAAAACTGGAACACTCAGTAATAATGGAGTATCCGTTGATTCATCTATAGCAACGTATGGCACGTTAAATATTAAGTATTGGTTAAAAATAGCTGATTGAATTTTAAAAATGAATCATGATTACTAAAGCTAGAGTAGGCCCCTACATAGAGATAATTACTTCCGGTTACAGAAGCTATGTCAAGTCTCATTATACCTGTATTTCTTGTATCTATATAGGCTTTCAATGATGATTTAGTTGTTATTGAAGCGGATGAAGAGCATCCAACTGTAATTGTACTTCCATCTTCGTTATAGTCCTTATCTGTGCTTATTATATTAAGATTGATAAACTTATAATTGGTTAAATCTATAGTTGAATTTACTCTTCCCATGATGAAACGCTGTCTTACACCTGTGGATATTGTAATAAGCATTGTGCCTTCGGAATTTGAAATAGTAGTTGCAGTTGTAGTTGCGGTCATGCCAGAAACGTTTAGGTTCATCCATGTCCCCGAATTATACAAATATAACGGGCTACTAACATACCCTTCGAAACTTCCGATAATACCCAATATAGCAACACTGTCTGAAATGGGTATTATCGGAAGTTTTCAGGGCATGGTGGACAGTCCATACTATTTGATGAAACCGGGGACCATCAGTGGAAGTTCCAGACCGATATTATCCCCCGAAATGTACTATTTCCCATCAGTTGTCGTCGAAACAACTCGTGGCTATAATGAAGATGATTGGAATTATTCTAGTTTTAAATTATGGTTTAAACTTGGAAATGACAACTCGGCAGGTGCTTATCGACTAATGAAATTTAACCAAGTAGAGATATCTTTTGCAGCATATTCAAAGTTGTATGTAAAACTTTCATCCACTGCTTGGGGGAATACTCCTACCTATCAAAGAATCGGAATAAGTTCAAGTGGAGCTGTTACAGGCAATAGCTTCCAGGCTTATATAGACCCTGCGGTAGCAATTAGCGGTGGTTTATATGAATTGAATATAAGTTCATTGAATGGAACTTATTGGATTTATCTATGGCAACAATTGCCCGGTACTGGGTCAAGAGGAGCATCAGGCTCTGTTCTCACCTTTAATGAGATTTATTTAGTCGCTTAAGGATTATTACCACCTTTTTTATACGATATAAAATTTTGCACTTATGTAAATAAGCATTAATTGTTAGTAAGAAGAACCTGCACAATACTACAATTTCTTGCGTTGTTCCCGGACAACTGTTTACCCCAAACATAAATAAAGTGGTTTCCTAATAATCTGCTTATATCACAGATAAGGGTCTGTTCTCCGCTGGAACTAGACGAGATTCCACTTCCCGCTGATGCCGCGAGTTCTTCAGGCATAGTCATTCCTGAATCAGGAGATGCACCTCCTCCAATTCCAACCCAATTTCCCTCACAGTTCCCGATTACTTTAAGATATCTATATGGGCTTAAATCAATTACGTTGTTAAATCTCAGCAAGTAATAACCATGATACAAATTCATGAAATAAATTTGACTGGATAATGACCAACGTAAGCGTCAAATAACATAGTGTATTTCTTTTCCTGCCATAATCCGTGATAATTACTCTTAGAGTTTTTAGGGTCTACTCTTAAAAATCTAAAACACGGAGGTATATCATGGAAGAATTATCAGCAAAGACACAAATCAATATCCAGAAATGGCTGGAAGTCATTCACCGATGCCGCGACAGTGGGCTTTCTAACCAGCAGTGGTGTGAAGAGAATGGCATTTCTTTGAAAAGCTACTATTACTGGCTCGCAAAGATCAGAAAGTTGGCGATTGAGAACCTTCCGCATAAGCGAAATGCAGGATCTGTTTCCACGGAAGCACCGGAGACTGCAGTGTTTGCATCGATTCCGGTTATCAGCCATTGCCCTTCCAATCCCGCATCTGTTATCATCCGTTCCGGCAGTGCAGTGATTGAGATCGCTGTGAATACGCCAGACTCCCTGATTCAGTCCGTCATTCTGGCTGCATCCAGATGTTAGGGGATCTTTCACGGGCAGAAACGATTTATCTTGCCTGTGGTTATACCGATATGAGGAAATCCATCGATGGCCTTGCAGCCATCGTCCAGCAGAACTTCCGGCTGAATCCGTTCTCCAACAGCCTCTTTCTCTTCTGCGGTCATAAACGTAATCGTATGAAGGCTCTGTTTTGGGAGGGAGACGGTTTCGTCCTACTGTACAAGCGTCTGGAAAATGGGAACTTCCAATGGCCAAGGACCCCGGCGGATGTACGCCGGATATCCGCTCAAGAGTTGCGCTGGCTGCTGGAAGGACTGTCCATGGACCAGCCAAAGGCGGTAAAGAAGCTGCATCCGAAATCTAGCCTTTAAAGTGGCTGAAAAGCTTGTAAATACTGGAGTCTCAGCCACTTTTATGCTATACTAAATACAGTTAGAATACGAAAAGGAACCGATTTCCATGGCCGACGGAACACCAATCTCAGCATTAGAAAACCGCATTACAGAGCTAGAAAAAGAAAATCTTCTCCTCCAGGAAAAGGTAGCTTTCCTGACCCGCAAGCTTTATGGCAGGTCAACCGAGCAGACATCCTCCCTTGATATCGAGGGACAGATGTCTCTTTTTGATGAAGCGGAAACGGAGGCCGATTCGAAAGCTGCTGAACCGGATATGAAGGATGTCGCTTCCTATCGGCGCAAAAGGTTCCCAGGTCAGAAAGAAGAACTGCTCAAAGACATCCCTCATGAAAAGAAACTCTGCACACTTGCAGAAGAAGACCGTTTCTGCCAGACCTGCGGTTCGCCGCTTGTTTCGGTGGGGGAGGAATTCGTCCGGACGGAAATCGAGCTCATCCCTGCCAAGGTACGTGTTATTGACTATTACCGTGAAACATTCGAATGCAGGGAGTGTCGTAAGAACGGGAAAGCATATATGGAGAAATCCCCCATGCCCTGTCCGGTCATCCAGCACTCTTATGCGTCCCCTTCCACGGTTGCCTGGGTCATCCATCAGAAGTATGAGCTGGCCGTACCGCTGTACCGTCAGGAAAACGAATGGAACGATCTTGGTGTGGCCTTAAGCCGGGCAACCATGTCCAACTGGATTCTTGCCAGTTACCGGGACTGGCTGTCTCCGATTGTCGGACTGTTACGGAAAAGACTTCTGGAACAGGGATATCTGCACATCGACGAGACGCCGGTACAGGTGCTGGGGGAAGCCGGAAGGAAGAACACCACGGATTCCTATATGTGGGTATACTGCTCCATAAAAGAAAGCAGCCATCCCGCCAGGCTGTTTGATTATAATCCGGGACGCAGCGGAACTTTCCCCCAGAAGTTTCTGGAAGGTTACCACGGATACATCCACACAGATGCTTATAAAGGCTATGAAAAAGTATCTGGGATTACAAGATGTTTCTGTTGGACACACCTTCGCAGATACTTTGTGGATGCCCTTCCAAAAGAAACGGAAAGCCGGGAAACAACCATACCGGCACAGGCCATCAGCTACATCAATCAGCTGTTTGAGATTGAGAAAAAACTGGAAGTCCTGTCTCCCCAAGGCAGGAAGGAACAGCGTCTGATACAAGAAATGCCTGTATTAGATGCCTTTTGGTCGTGGGCTGAAGATGCATCTGCCGGAATCCTTCCAAAATCCAAACTTGGAGAGGCATTTACCTATGCCTTCAACCAGAGAAAGGGGTTGATGAATTATCTGCTGGACGGGAACTGCGCTGTCTCAAACAATCTTGCCGAGAACTGCATCCGTCCCTTTACGATAGGACGTAAGAACTGGCTGTTTTCTGGAAGCCCCAAAGGAGCAGAGGCCAGTGCAGGTATCTATACGCTGGTGGAAACGGCAAAAGTCAATGGCCTAAACCCCAGAAAATATATTCAGTATATTTTGAGTGATATCCCCGGAACAGCATTCCAGCAGTATCCGGAATTTCTGGAAGACTATATGCCATGGGAACCTGTCATACAGAAAATATGTAGATAACCGCCAACCTTGAGAAGATCAGAAGGCTGGCGATTTTTCTATACACTCTGTTATTTGACGGTTACTGACCAACTATCATTACTTCCAGTACATGTGTCTCTTATTTTTGTAATTCCTGACTGTCCGCCACCATAAGTACCTCCGTTAATATAGAAATAAGGGACTCGAAACATACCCTTCCCAGCTTCCGATAATACCCATTTTAGACAGTGTTGCTATATTGGGTATTATCGGAAGTTTCCAAGGATGGGTAGACAGTCCATTGCCAATATGGGATAAAGGTTGGAAAAACATTTCACCTACAGGTTGGGATAAAGTATATAGCAATCATGCCAATCCTTATATATATACTAGCGGTTCTACTCTACATGTTAACAACGCTGCTGCTTCGACATCCGACTATATAATAATCGCCCGTACAACTGGTAAAGTAAATCTATCAAGTTATAGCTATATTTCCATTGGGTGTGGAATCTACGACGACATCTATGATAATGGAAAATATGCTTATGTTGGGGTATCTACGGCTGCCAATTTAACAAGTGCTAGTTTTGCTGCTTCAGTTTCGGTTGGCTACAAAACAAAGCAGTACGCGGTAAGGTCAATTGATGTAAAAAGTTTATCTGGAGAGTATTATATATATTTTCTTATGCCGTCAATGAAAAGGACTAGTGACGATGATCCTTATCTTGGCATAGACAGTATTACTTTAGTAAAATAAGGAACTACGATTACCTTAGCAAATTCATAATGGTTACTTCCTGATCATCAGAGCAATTTTTCTGTACAGATATAAGTGAATAAATACAGACATGTTCACTTTTAAATTCGGCGATAGTACATTAATTAGATAGCAGGAATACTTGTATAACACAAAAAGCACTAGTAAACTTGAGTGGGAGTGTTCTCCCAATATTATTGCACTAAGTGAATTATTTAACTATTTGTCAAGAAAAGTGTATATACATCTGAAACCGTAGTTTCACCGTCACTATTTAAAGAGAAGTAAATATATCGACCACCAGATATAGCTGATACATTTACTATTACAGTTGAATTTCCAGTATTGGTTTTTGTAGTTACATTTGACAAGGCTGATGTACTCGTAACTGAGTCTGATGTAGATATTCCCATACGAAAAATAGCGTAGGCATCATTGGTTACGGTTGCTTTAATATAATTATAGTTTGTCAAATCAACTATCTGGTTTAACCTTGCCATTGCAGGAGTCGCGGTACTCAATGCACTGCGACAATATAACTCAAAATATCCCGAATAATTTCGTAACTCACGCCAGTACCCATCTGCATTTATACTACTTAATCCTGGTGTTGATAAATTAGACCAAACCCCATTTTTATATAGATACAAAGGACTAGAAACATACCCTTCGAAACTTCCGATAATACCCATTATGGAAACACCCTTTTTAATGTTAGCAGCAGTAAGGTTTGAAGCGGGTATCCGAAGGTAAGAACCTGTTGAATAATAGCCAGTTGCGCCTGGGCTGGCGTACACATATCCACTGGTTGCGGAGCGGAAAGTTGAACTTACATAGTTACCCGTTGAAGTGTAACCACTGTAATTCGGCATAGTGCCAGAAGCGTTACTCAGGGACGCAGTTGAAAAGGTTGCTCCTGATAAAACTTGGGAGGCGGCAGCACTTCCTAAGCCTTTATATGTACCGGCGGTTCCACCTACGGTGACACCATTTTTAATGTTTCCGGCAGTTAAATTTGACACACCGTTAACAGTGACGCCGGATAATACTTTATTGGCATCCGGGCTAACGGTCTGCGATGACGCAGTGGGAGATATCGATTTGGTCTGAGTTGTGATACTAACTTCCGGATAACCACTCGATGCATTAGTAACATGTGCGCCATTTGACATTCTTGCATAGACCAGGCCACTGCCATATGAGAGGCTTTTTGCAGGGTCTACGGCTTGTATATTGGGCATGGTTCCAGTACCGGCCTCGTCGTCAGTATCAGAACCTAAATAAGTCTTGCCAGCTAAAACCTGAGAAGCGACAACTGTGGTTTCGTCACTGGATACGCCACCGCCGCCATCGGCATTTGTTCTTCCTATCATAAAATTCCTCCTTTGGGATTTTGTTATACAAAAAAAGACAGGAGAATTCCTATCTTTTAATGAGAGTTGCATTTCTATATAAATCAGTGCGAATCTGACCATGGATTCATAAATGAAGTATAATCTTGCGCGCCCGACTGGACAAAACTGAGTTCAATTCCCTCATACCAGTTGGCGTTGATGCCTTCCGGACTATAACCGAGCAAGATATTAGTAATGCAGACCTGGGGATATTTCCACACATCGTTATACGATCCGATATAAATACAGCTATTCGAACCGTCATGACCAAATTGGACTACACGGTCTTTTATCAGGCAGTTTTTACTTGCTTCACAATACGCTGATCTGCAATACCATTTTTTGTCTTCTAAATAATCATAGCCGCCTATATGAAAAGTTGCCATGCCATTATCCTGATATGTGTATATGCGGACGTCAAAACTAATCATCTTATAGGCAAAAAATGTTGGCAGCTTAATTTTCAACGAACCGGTTATAGCTTCAGTGGTACTTATATAATTGTTTTTTATTGAAGGATAAAAACGGGCTCCGGCTTTTGGAAATAAAATACTATCATCATATCTTTGCCAGTCCGGCCAGATTTTTGTGCCTTGCCGTCTTCGGAAGAGCATTTTGTCAGAACTAATATATAACTGGCTGGCATAATTTCCACTGCCGGAAGCATTTTCTATAACAATGCCATCAAAAGAATTGTTAAATATTCTGATGGTTGTATGTCCGTAATCATCTTCCAGTGGATAGCGATCAATGGAGGCAAATGTATCATTTGCAGAATTATGCTGTTTTATTTTAAAGCAGCCAGGGGATTGATTATAGAGAAAGGTATCATTATTAATCAATTTCTGGATTAAGTTATTAAACACAACATTAGAATTTGCGTCAGTCGGTTTTAACATAGAAATCTTATTATCGAAATCCGGCGAAGCAGTAGAAAATGTAGACATGAAATTTCCTTTCTATAAATAAACACATACGAATCCGGCTTTTGATTTAACAATTGTTTTTGTTCGAATAGAATTTATGGAACGATGCCGTTTATACTCATCGTACCATATGTACCTAAGCCGCCATTGCCGATTGCATTACGCGGTTCAACAAAATAAGCATAAGAACTGCTTGCATCATAGCTTGTAAGGTTTGTCCGTGAATAATAGATATTTAAACTGTTTATGGTATCGTCACATGATAGAACATAGCTTGTTCCTCCGCCACGGAGCCAGAGAACGATACCCGTGAATGAACCGCCTGACATTTCAATATGGGAGAGCAGTGGGGCATAACCATAAGCGCCGTATAACGTCCGCAAAAATCGGCAGTTCCCATCCCAACCGCCCGCACTTAGCAGCCATTCATAACTGCAGGAACTGGTTCCATTACTGTGATTTCCGGCATAACTGGCAGTCTTGCTTCCAAGATGTTTCCCAAGCCCAAATCGGACGGCTCTATAATTCTCAGTGCTTCCCATAGTAACGGCTACAGGATAATAAGTATCGGCAGCTCCAGCTATCTCAATTGTCCTTACCAAACCTCGTGTTTTCATTGCTTCTCTAACTGTGCGTTTTTTGAGAGTTGCATTTTCAGCAGTCAGTTGATTGACTTTTGAGGTAAGCTGTTCTATGTTGGAGAGTAAGTACGCTTCATTATTTATGACTTTTTGAAAAATGTTATTAAAGTTAACGTTTGAATTTGAATCAGTAGGATTCAATATTTGTATTTTGTCATCAAAAGTATCAGGGGGGAGAGTAGAAAATGTAGGCATAAAAATCTCCTTTTTGTGCGGTGGATTCCCACCAGACAATTAAAGGCTACGAAAGCCCCAAGTGTAGCTACGATAAGTGAATATGTTAATATTTCCACTAAGATCTAGATATAATCCGGATGCATACTCAGGACAATTATTTTTAATTATTGAAGTGTCATATATGTTCATTATTACGAATCCGGCTGAATTAGGATGGGCTAGGCCGATGAATATTCCCATTTTAGTATTGGGATAATTGGAACATATCCATTTGGTCAATTCTTGTAAATACGTTTGGGTATCATGGGCAGGTTCGATTAATTCATATGGAACATGCGGGATAATATAAATTTCGGAGCGGGAAACACCATTTGAAATTTTAGATATTAGTTTTTCCACTTCTAAAGATCCTGATACTTTTCCGCCGCTATTTAGACTGAGGTATTTATTTGGTAGAGATGACATGGCCGATTCCAAAGTATCCATTTTTTTAGCCATTTTATTTATTAATGCATTCATAAATAAATCATTATTAATTAATTCTTGAATAAGATTATTAAATATTGTGTTTGAATTTGGATCCGTATTCTCTAACATAGGTATCTCTTTGCAAAATTCACCGGGCGGAACAGAACTGAAATTAGCCAAAATAAGACCTCCTAATTTTATTCATGCCTTGCATCGTTTTGAACAATGGGTGTATGTGTATATCCCTCTAAAGTAATATCCCCATTTAGCGTACGTGTTCCATTCAAAGTAGCAGTAACCTCCTTATCCATAATTCTAATTGTTTCCAGTGTTAGATTCCCAGCCGGAACCTTTTTGGCTTTTAATTCCAAATATCCGTTTTCACTATTAACAACAATCCCTGCCTTTTTTGCAATAGGAATACTTGCTTCATCAAAATATACATCTACTACACTGTAGGGGGTAAAATAAGAATTTGTGATTTTTGCTATACCATTTGTGAAAGAGGATGGAGAAACAACAATTCCGCTTAAAACCTTATCAACTTTTGGAAGTTTTGTATACAAAAGATTCGCAGTTACATTTTTACTTCCATCAAAAGAAAAACTGCCTGTCATATCGCCTGTGAATGTGACAGTCCGGGGCGTTGCAAGTTTCGTAGTGGTGCTGGCATTACCGGAAATCGGATTTTTAATAGTGAGAAAACGACTCGTAAGTTGTGTATAACCACTTGTAGGAGCTGACTGTGACCCGGCACTCCATGTATTGTACAAGGTCCAATAGGTATCGTTACGATCAGTTCGGGAGTTTTCTCCAATGACAGAAAAATGATATCCTGTATGAGAAGTATCACATTTACACCAAAGTTCACATATTGTTGGCTTGGTTCCGGTATTATAAACCATAACAAATTTGTTTAAATCAATATCTAAGTTGGCATATTCCCAGTAAAGTTGGGCACTTTCATAGAAACTGCTTCCGTTTGTTCTGATACGCGCTTTTAAGATGCCAGATGCTGCAGTAAGAGTATATCCGGAAGAAACCTTAAATGCGATTTCGCGATCTGCATAGGAGCTGCTTATGGATACGCTGGAAAATTTATACCACGGCTTATCAGAAACAACATCACTTGACTGCCCAACACTAGCTCCACGTCTCAAAAGTGTAAAAGTCTTATTGGCAGTTCCATCAATGGGCATACTTGCAGTGGCAGCTCCGGCGAAACTTATTGTTCTGGCTGTAGCCCATTTTGATGCACTAGAAGCATTTCCCGACAAACTGCCGGTAAGAGTTGTAGCATATACGTTATTCCACTTATTGCTGGATGTACCGAGCGACCCTGTATTATTTGCATCTGGGTAAAACTGTCGCCCGGTTCCTAAAGTAACTCCTACTTTATTGCCTATCGTCTGGCAATTTGTATAGAATTTAATATCATCATCCGATGTTAACCACAATTGTTCAGTGGTAGCTGCTAATAATGGTTCACACGCCTTAGCAGACTCACCAGAGCCAACTATTGTGGCGGCACCGGCTCCAACAGAGATTCCCTGGCCATTGTTGTTTCCGCCATAAACCTTAACAGGGGTTTGGGTGGTGGAGTGCATATTATAAGCTATATTTCCAGTCATAGTACCACCAGCGCGGGGGAGGGCATTGTCAGCTTTTGTGCCTTGGGCCGTTGTCGCTTTTCCGTTAAGCTGAGTTTGGATATTGCTGGTTACATTATCCAGAAAATTAATCTCTGACTTCGTAATACCATTGATTTCATCAGTTTCTATTTTCGTAGCAAAAAGGGTGCCAATAACCCTTAATGCACCTTTTATAAGTCCATTATTACCTACCATAGTTCATCACCTCCTTAATATTCGATGATTTCTTTGCATGCAAGAGTGCCGTCATCTGGGATTTTCAATTTTCCTATACCATCATCAGAATATTTTAAATTTCGGACACAAACATTTTTAAAGGAAACTTTCCCTTTCCCATTCGAATAGTTACTTCTGAGGCCGATAAATTTGATATCATAGTCAAGCATAGAAGCAGTTACGGTTTGTTTTGATGTATAGTGAAACGTGCCACTTTCTGAAGATAGAACCAACTCTTTGGGACGCTTGATACTATTTAACGAGTTTGTATATTCATTAGTAACCCAATAAGCAGTAGTATCATCCTTCTTTTTACATTCACCTTGAAAGTATAAATCGAAGGTCCCGTTCGTATTGGATGTATCGAAACCTCCGCTCCATTCAAAATCCAAGTCAATCACAACAATGTCACCTACTTGTAACGTGTCTTGGTGAACGCGATAGAATTCAAATTTAGAATTGTTTTCTGTAGATGGTGTATACCCATATTCCAAGGGAGCATCCCCATATGAAGTTATATAACACAGATTTTGGGAATCAAATTCATAGAATTCTTTTGTAGATAAAACAGCATTTTGTCCGAAAGCAACGGTTTGTGTATCCTCAATCAATTCTCCAACAAAAAAGTTCCCGCTATTATCCAGTGAGAACTTTGTTTCGTATAAATCTTTAATATTGGAATCGGAGAGGGCAGTAGCATAAATTCGAAAATCGGAGAGTTTGCCGTTAAAGGGAGTTTCATTCCAGGAATCGCCACCATAGCTGTCACCTAAAGAAAAGTAATCCTTTAATTCAATATACGGGAGTGTCCAAGTTACAGAATTTTGATATTTCCCATCTAAATAGAATTTGCTTACTCCATTATTAAATGAAAAAGCAACATGTAGCCAACAATTTTTGGGGAAATATTCACCAACAACTGTATGATAGCGTGGTTCATTTTTCCCTTGATATGCCCATAACCTGCAATTTTCTGAGTTGACTGACAGCCAGAGTCCCCCGGAAGGGTTCCCACAAGGAATTAAAATAGCCTGATATGAAGTGGACGAAGTTAAATTAAACCAAAAAGCTATCGTGCATTCATAAAGTTTTTTGCTTTCATATATAGAGCTGAATTTAATAAAGTGGTTACTGCTAAATTGATAACATCCACTATATTTAATACTATCAGCATTCCATGATGGGGCAGTTTCCAGTTCCATAGTACCGTCGTTTCCATATCCAGAACAGTCATATTCGATGCCTGTTCGTGTCCCGAATGGTAAATCATAATCCTTTTCAATCACTTGGACATTTTTTAGATCAAAATTCGCACTACGCACGGTGGTAGTGTCGGTAGCGGAATTCTTTAAATTTCCGGTATACCATTCGATCTGAGGCTTGCATATTTTTTCAGTTCCATTATAATCAAATTTGTCTGGAATTACTTGTGTGATAGATGCGTGTTGCCATCCTTTTCCTACATTGTTTTTTGAGATTAAGGAAAAGGTTTTGCACCCAAAATAATCATTACCAATTCTGGCATGCCTTAATGTAAAATCACAATTTTGACAACTGTTTACCCTGTAATCAACAGAGATAGTATAGGTCTTACCGGCAGTAAATGGGTAGCTTCCAAAATTAATGCTATACCATGTATCTTTAGTAGACTCAGGAGGCTTAGAAAAAGAATAGTTAGTATAGGGACTACCATCTTCATCCGTACATAAGTTACTGGTGATTTCACCATTTTTTGCTAGGGCCAAACCATTTGCATATTTTTCTCCGTAAAGCTCTGTAACCGGCTCACAATATGGTGAACTTAAAGGATAGTGAAGAATCAAACCTTTTGAAATTTCTTTAACTTCTCTTACTGAAAGACAGTGATCATAAACTCGCACATCGCTTATATATCCGACAAATGGGAGATATGAAGTCGTATTAGCATGACAGTTCGCCATTTTACCAATGGTGAAATATGAATGCATTGCTATATTACCACTTGCGTAGTTTATCGAAACCAGAGAGGAAGAAGTGACTAATTTACCATTCATATAACAATATACAGTAGCTTCATCTACGGTTACTGTGACATGATACCATGTATCCAAGGATAGGGATTGAATTGTAATAAAATTAGCTGTTTTGCTGGCTGTAGTATTATTGGTAGTAGGATCTTCTGCTGAACCCAAGTGAACAGCTAAAGCACCGTTCATGACTCTTAAATTAAAACCTATAATTCCACAGTCTCTTCCGGCAGATAAAAGATATTGGCTTGTTGAAGCAACACCGTTGTTAGTTGTTGTAACAGAGGTTTGACAGAACCAACAGCTCCATGAAAAGTTAGAAGCTTTCTGAGGAACGTTAGAAATCGATAAGATTTGAGAAGCATCTCCGTCAAACTGCATGCATTTACCTAATTTTCCGTTGTCGCTATATTTTAGTTTTGTTTGCATATGATAATTGGGGCTAAGTAACCCATTGTTATCAAGAGTGCCATTCAGAGGCAGCCATAAAATAAGACTCATAATGAGTCACCTGCCTTTACGCTACAACGTCTTCAGAAAGCGTATTTTTATCAGTTTCAATTTCCTCTTCAGATACTTCTCCTGTGGTGGCTAGAATTCCCCTTAAGTTATCTAAGAAACCATAAATTCTTAACACATCGGTATTCATCCAATTTGTTTCGTTCATGTATTTTAAAATATTTTCGATAGTTTCATAGGGATATTTGACTGTCTTGATAGTGTTATTCGATTCTTTGACTGTTTTCTTCATGATATTTTTCTCCTTTTATCTTAACAGGAGCCGCTTGTCAGCAGCTCCATTATATTATCCAAAACTAAAATCCAGGGATTTTGTGGATGTATTATATTTCATAACGCAATTACCAATACTCCAGGTGTTGTCCGAGATACCGGTATCCGGATATGTCCTCACCGCGCCATTTTTGTACCAATAAATAGGATGCTCTACAACAAAGTTGATACCGGATGTAGAATATGATTCGCCGAGGTAAATATATACTTTACCGTCGTCAGAAGTCGGTAAAGACTGTGAGTACCAAGAATCAGTAAGGTAAAATAAACTTTTACTTATTGTTCCAACTAAATAAATTGCCTTATAGGCCGTCAATGTTGTTCCGCAATTGGTTGAATAACGAAAATCCACGCTGTTCATGGCCTGGTATAGTGTGGTTGCAGCTACTTGGGCAGAAGACGAGACCGTAGAGCCGGAATGATAATAAAACATCTTTTCGGGCCTGAACCCGGTCGCATTTTTAGATTTTGACGTAGCGGTAGAATTCGACATGACAAGTGATTGCCATTTTCCAGAAGAATCTTCCATAATGATTGTGTAGGGATAAATTTTGTTTGTACCAGCATATACTCGTGCACTTTGAGATACTAAACGGTCATAGTTATTGTCATCACCGGTTTCCCTCAGGCCATTGTTGAATCCATCCCATTCACCGTAACCGCTATAATTGGTGCTTCCTGTACCAGGTATACCAGAATACAGTTTTAATCCATCAAACATAGTCACACTACAGTTGGCCGTCTCTAAAACTTCTATCTTAAAAGTTCTTGGATAACTTGCAGAAGTAGGATTCGTGGAATTCCTCAAACCGATACCTAATGCGTGACCATATCCAGCATTAAACCCTGTTGATGTCGCGGAGTATATTACGTGATAATATAATGTGCGATAGCTTGTTGAATAATGGCTGTTCAAAACCTTATATACTATTCTGGAATTCTGTGCGCCTAATAATTCTACGTCGAACAACCCTTTATAATTATTCTGTCCAAGTATTGAGGCGTGGATCCGATATTTTATTCTCCAGTTCACATAGTAGTCTGTCGGTTTTATTGTTCCAAAATAGAAGGTTGCATTTGCAAAATCATTGGCAGTAGCATAGCATCCGGTATATGTCTTTGAGGCTATTGGTGTTAGGGCAGTATGTCCATGGCCTACTTTTGATAATTCAGTTCCTCCGGCGTAAGCTTTGCCAGCGGGTGTCACTTTGAACATGTTTCCGTTCGTATTTGCTTCAGAGGATACTACAAATGTTTTGTCTGAAGCCGCACCTACACCTATCAAAGTGCCATTTGAGTTGGAAAATTGAATGGCAGAACCGTTGGTGTCCTTGCGTTTGAGGGTAAGCCCATAAAATGTAGACAGATTAAGCGTGCCACCACTTACAGGAAGTGCATAAGACGAATAGTTAGATGAGTTTAAAAAGGTTCTCCAAGCTCTCCAAGTACCAGCATCCATACCTCTTGCATAAAGATCACCTGTACCATTGCGAATGGCTAATTGTGAGTTATACCCACCCGTATTATCCCATTCAAAATGCAATACATGCGAGTTTTGCGGTGGTTTACCCTCAGTCATCGTGTCCACAGCTTTAAACGAAATTATTCCACCATCACCTGTGATTGGCAAGTTAGCAGAAGTTGGCCTCGTTGTATAGTAATTTTTCAGTCTGGTTGCTGTTGCAGAATTACCAGTAATAGATGAATCAGTAAAGGCTAATTGTTTGACCCAGATTAATTTATCAGCATTTCCACCACCGATAAAAGCTTTGTTAGAATCATAAGATGTATATAGATAACCATGTGTGTCTTCATTACCAAAAGCAATGCCACTACCAAATTGTGGTGAATTAGCCACATTGGCAGTTGCGTTACGAATAGCAGAAAGGTAATATCCCCTATTTGTGTTTCCTTTTGTCTGAGTGCGATATTTTGTGGAAAAATCTGCATCTATTGATTTACCGGTAATAGGATAAGTTGTATCCTGGGTTGTAATGGTTCCTGTGGAGCTATTGCCTTTAGTATAAGTAATAGTCCTACCAGACACTGATAACCCTTTGATATATGTTGCATTAATCTGCTGACCAGCCGAATCCTGTGTGGCCTTAGTTGCATTAGTTGCTGTACCTGAAAACGTTGGAGCCGTAACTGTTCCTGGAAAAGAAGTATTACCTGATTCATTTAGCAGGCAAACAGATTTTGTAACATTGTTCGTTCCCTCATCTACGGTACTTTTAGAAGTATATTGTAAAAGATATTTATCTTGGTAGGTTCCATGCATAAAATAACCATTAGTCGAATTCATCTTAACAAGCATTGTATAAGAACCGGCACCGGCAGTTGAATTAACAATTGTCTTGCCTTTATTGCCTTCCAGGTAAGTGCCGGTAGATAAAGAACTATTTATCGCAGATCCCGTACTGAGATTCCCTGTCACATTTCCAATAAAACCTTTAGACGATATTGTACCGGGAAATGAAGAATTACCACTTTCATCCAGCAAGGTCAACGTCCGTGCTGCGGTCGTAAAGGAACCAGTATATTGCCGGAAATAAATTGGTTCATTGGCATTATCAGAGGTTGCAATTTCCAAATAACCGAGATCTTTTTCACCCCCGGTTTGAATTCTTGCAAAATCATTTGCACCACAGGTAAATTTGATTTCTTGTGTTTCACCTGCCGTATTTCCTTTGGTTAAATAAATGTTTCCAGATAAGGTGAGATTTCCACTCATAGAGTCGCCGGTCTTCTTGAGGGCATAATTTGCAACCGCAGCGGATGTCGGAAGATTGGTGGAAGTAGTGCCAGCAGCGATACTTGAATCGACCTGTTTCGCAGCGGCGTATCCGAGAATGATATCACCGGTTTTGGCCGAGGTTGTTAAATTCGTTGTAGTTGTTGAGTAGCGGAGGTAAGTCGTCGGCTCATCGCCGGAAGGAATATGCAGCCATTTAGGGGCAGTCGTCATTGCAACAAAGGTGTCCCCGACTTTCGCATTTACCGCCTCACCAGAATGGGATTTATCAGCCGCCAAAGTAAAAGCAGTGATTACCTTATAGGAATCGCCTATCTTAATGTTTGAAGACGGAAGTTCGGTAACAGTCCCATTCGACCCCACCGTACCAATCATATGCATGTAATCCACGGCGGACAGACTGGTGTTAATTTTATTATCCACATACTGTTTTGTGGCAGCGTGGAGGGCAGAAGTGGGATCGGATTTTAGGGTGAGGAGCCCGGTCATTGTATCGCCGGTTTTATTCACGGCTCCCAGTTCTGCCAAAGTCCAGGTTAAGCCATTATTGCCGCTGTCGTTTTTGGCGGTGTTCCCAATCTTGACACTTCTCGTTGCGGTAAACTTATCTGCCGTCGTTGCGCGTGCAGCTGTTTTCGCATTCCCATCTAATGCACCGGTAAACTTAGCGGCAACCAATTGTCCGGCTTCCGCGCCTAAATACACTCCAGTGTCAAATATCTGTGTGGTTGTAGCAGTTGTGGCCGACATTGTACCAGTAATATAAGCTTTGGACGTGGTGGCAAGCGTATTTGTAACCATTGTGTTGGTGTCAGTAAAAACCGCATTTGAAGGAACTGATTTTCCAATGGTAAATCCGGAACTTTTGATTTGCCCGGATGTTCCATCTGTAATTAAGACCTGACCGGAAACAGGAGTCAAAGAAAATCTGGCATTAGGCAGCCAATTTGTCCAGCTTCCGTTCGTACACCAGCGCTCATACGTTGATTTGGTTACTTTGGATATAAATGTCTGCTTACTTACGTAATCGGTGTTGGAGGCCCAACGAACTAATTCCGCAATTAAAATAAACGACTCACCAGAAACAGGAATATTTGTGATATTTGCTGAACCGGCACTTGTTTTTTCAATGAAACGAATCACCCGTATCGAACCGTCAGCCAGGTTATAATCATTTACATCTATGGTAAGACCGGTAATATTTACAGCATCGAATGACGTATGGCTATGGTTGGCTGTGGCGGCTCCGATTTCAGATAAAGACCAGGATAAATTTCCGGAACCGTCATCCGAACGGGAGGTTTTACCGATGGTTACAGTTCTGGCTTTGGTAAGTTTATCAGCCAGTGCAGCCTTGGATGCAACCCCGGTTAAATTTCCGACTACATTTCCCTGCAAATTTCCTTTTAAGGAACCACCAAGTAGTTGTAAATATCCATCGTATGCTGCCAAACGGATATCGTAATCATTTTTGCTGTCGACAGAAGAGTGAAAATCGAGAAATTTACCAAATTCCATTACTCCGTCGTCGCGGATATACGGTATAGCATTCCAGTGCCCCAAAGCATAGCTGTTTAATTTCCCATTTAAGTTTCCGGAAAAAGTATTTGCAACGACATTTCCATCCTCACGAATCTCCGCCAGTGTAGAAAAAGTTGCCCCGCTATCAGATGATTGGGAGAATTTAAAGACGGCATCCCCGGAAGATGCATTATCTAAAATCTCAAATTTTTGATGATAGTTAGCGCTGTTTTGATAAATCTCGCCCTGAGCGCCACTGCCTAAACGAATTGATTGGGCAAGTTGTGAAAGAGATGCGGAACCGCGGACCGGGGAAAAAGAGGAGGATGGAAGATAAGCTGTATCTTTAAGCCCTGTTACAGGAATGTCATCAACCACTCTGTCTCCAATGGTAAGTTTTAGTGTTCCATTGTTTGTTCCGGAAGAGAGAGAAATCCCCTGTTTTAGTTTATCATTCTGCCTTTGCATTTCCCCGACAGTAATTTTAAGCCCTTTTTCATCTAAATATTGTTTTCCCATGTTCCCTCCTCTCGATTAGTTTCATGTGGCGGCAAATAATGAGCGGATGGCGGATTCGGGAATTGGCTCAAAGCCGTCCCCGACTAAACCGGATAAACTGTCGAGGGCAGCAGCATTTTTTGAAATGTCCTGTTTGGCCTTTATCATATCGGTTTCTAATGCTGTTACGTTCTTTTCGGTAGCGGCAAGACGCGCTGCAAAATCAGAAAGTTGTGTTTTAAGCGCATCCGACAGTTCTTTGGCATAACCGACAATTGTGGTAGCGGCGGCACCTTCCGGGATGTCGCCTAATTTGGTCTTGATTTTGCCAAGTTCGGTTGTGTTTCCGGCAATGGATATATTTGCCGTTCTCAATCCTGACTCTGCTGTGTCAATCCGTGCTACGGCTGCGTCTAAATCCTCTGCTTTCGCATACTGGGATAAATCAGAATCAGTCAGGGATTTGGCTACGTATTCGGCAATATATTCAATGACTGTTTTTGCAACGTAACCCTCGGGGAGGCTTCCTACAAATTCAGTCAGATTTGATATATTCGCAGCGTTTGTATTAATTTTACTGTTCATGTCGGCGGCATCGGAGGCATGTCCTAAAATCCAGTCGGTTAACTCCTTATAAGTGTCCAGGCTGTCGGGAGCGCCGGCTGTAAACTCGTTTAAACCATCAATAATCGCTTTTTTGATGGAGCCTTCGCCAGTTCCGTTGATAATGTCGATAGCCGTAGTGTTTCCGCTGATCAGCGCTTTGAGTGCGGCATCATCGTATTTTCCGGCCACAACCGATTCTTTGATATAGGCGACAATTGTCTTCGCAGCGGCATCAGTGGGAATTGTGCCGATGAATTTGAGCAGCTCTGTTTTAGCTGTTCCTGCCGCGCCGGCCGGATCAAAATCAGCCGCCCTTTTTCCGGAGTCGGTGAGGTTGCCGTTTGCACTAAGACTTGCAAAATTTCCGGCAACAGCGCTTTTTACTTTATCCGCTTTTGCATTCATAAGATCGGTTGGATTTGGTAATGCAATACTGAAAGCAGCGTCATCTTCGGTGACAGGCGCTTCCTTAGTATAAAAATAAACAGTATAAAGATCTGCGCTTTGAGAAATTGTTTTGATGGCCGGGGACACCGCCTGCTTAATTTTATTAAGAGTTTCAGCATCTGATAGCTGCTTGAACAAAGTAAGATCAGTCAAATTCATGTATTGTATTTTTGCCATTTTGTATAGTTCCTTTCTTTTAGAAGAGAGCGGTAATAGCCTCTTCTCCAATATTGCCAAGTCTGTGATCCAAAGCTGCGTCAAGCCGTTCATCCAATACGGTGTCAATAGTTTCCACTATTGCATCCGTTACCAGGGTTTTGACGTAATCCCTGACCTCTTTTGACGTGATAAAATCCTGTTCCCGGACATAGGATTCTGTGACATAACGGTCGGATGTGTAACTGCCATCTGAAGACAGGATATAAATCCTGATTACATTACCTGTGAGCTGTGTGATTGCAATTGTATGGTCAATGTGGTTATGCGCAACAACAAAAATAACATCATTTCCGGAAAGTTGTATCGTTTGATGGCCGCCGCCAATTTTAAATTGCCCGGATACCTTATAAACGCCGTCTTCCAGCTCGGATATCACAGCGGTTTTTGTCAATGAACCATAAAGATTTGAAATAGGCAGCTCACTTAATGAATTATAGGAAAGAGAATCAACATAATCTCTGACAGAACAGGCGCTGCCGATATCGCCGATTTTAGAGTCCAGTAAGCTTGTGACGTCTTCACTTTTGGCATAGGAAGAAAGATTAATCGCTTCTTCGACATCTTCCTTAATCCGCTGCAGTGTATCGGGCGTGACGGCAGCATCGGCCGTGTAAATAACATTATCTCCGGCCATAAAGTATAAGATTCCATCCAGACTTTTAATATCTGTAATCTGGTTGTAACCGCTGATCATATCTAATTTGTTATCACGTGTAACGAATAAGAGGTAATTTCCTTCCTTGACAAGACAGACGGACGGATGCTTGATAATTCCTTTCTTAAGGCATTCTTCAGCAACGGCTCTTGTAGAAGCATGAGCAAAACGAGGAATTAAAGACATAAATATTCCTCCTTATTTTACTTTTATATTTTTTTTGTATTTGTCGTAATCGAACTTTGAAATTTCTGTGATAATGTAAACCGAATTGTCCGGCTTGAAATTGTATAAGCCGTCAATATGCCAGGCATATTTTCCGTCAGACGATAAAATTGCCTCCGCTTCTTTGATATCACAGATCAGGATCTGATCGTGTTTTTCCTGATAATTAACATAGATAATGCGCTCTAAAACGTCAATTACTTTTCCATTTTTAATAACTCTATAGTACATTTTTCACCACCTGAAGTTGAGGCCATCCGTCAGGATGGCCCCGGGATTTTGTTTATATGCCAACGGAGAACATTAATAAAATTCCACCGTCATAACTCGGATAGGAATAACCGGCTTGTGCGCCTGCTTCATCAATCATATAAATATAGTTGGTAAAACCCACATTCGGGCTTCTGGTCCAATAAGACTCATAGGTTTCAGGCGCAGTTACAGCAGCGCGTTTTCTGGCATCGTCATTAATCAGATAGGGAATCGTGGCATTCGCTTCGTTGATATAAGGTTCGCTTGTTGCAGAATTGTCTGTTTCATAGAGGGACGGCACATAGAAATAGCAGTTGGAGAAAGATGTATCTGAGGATTTCATACCGGTTGAAGAATATACCTTAACGGGTTTAATCAACGCTTTCCATGCCGGAGACAGGGCGTTATAGAGACGGGTGTTTAACCAGGCATTCAGTGAAGCGGAGGCCCAGCCGCCTTCGTTCGTACTCTTATTGCTAAACTGCTTTTTTGTTCCGAGGAGAGCATTTGCCAGGAAAGTAATAGAGGCGCGCTTAGAGGAGGTGTCGGACAGATAATACCCCTTAAACTTTGCTATTTCCATTGGAATTGTTTCATGTATCCATTGGGCGATATTCTTTCCCATATCTTCACCAAGGTCTGCGTACCAGATTTTACACCAATGTACAGTTCCCGACGCGTGATTTTCATACGCGCCGTCGTCCGCTTTACTGCAGCCGAAGACGAGTGTGGAGGAAATAACAGGATTTCGGATAGCCGAAAGACCCGTCGTTGTGATTTCATTTCCCGAAAGATTTGAATTATATACAGTGACATGTTGGGAACCGGCTGTATGTCTGATTACCAGAATCTCACGATTCGTTCCCGTGGATGGTTTTTCACTGTCGGTTCCCCAGGAGAGTTTTGGTTCGGTTGCCCACCATAAACGGAAACCATTTGATCCGTCCGACTGAAAACACTGAGCAAGTGTCGCTCCGGCCGAATTGCTGCCGCTGAATTCATAATCGATGGCAAGAGTAAAATCACGGTCCTGATCCAAAATAGAAATTCCGGTATCAAAATAATTTTTTCCGTCAAATTTCATATCTGATGCGATTACTTCATGCTCCTCGATATCTTTAAAAGTATAATCATTGCCAAGGCGGAAATCCAAACTGTCTTTTACGGTCAGTAAGTCGGTCTCCAGACCAAGTTTCATCATTGCGTATAATTCCACCTGGGTCAACTGGGACAAATCTTTGCCGTCAAAATAACCCTCTGTATATTCGCAGTTATCATAGACTGCGGTAATCGTTTTATCCCCGTCTACAAGTCCGCTCTTATCCCATCCGGCAAAAAGATAGTATTTGTAAGCCGCTTCTTCAGCCGTGTAAGCCGGCAGATCACCTTTATAGTAAACGGTGGTCCCGAAGGGGGCTGCGCTTTCCTGAAGCATTAATCCTTTTGACACATATTTAACGGTATATTCCCTCACAGACTCAGTATAAACTGCCGTAATGATTCTGTCGGCAAAAATGCCGGTCAGCGTCTCGTCCCATCCTGCAAACGCAAAATTTGTACTGATTGTGCTGTCCTTGGCCGGCGTGGAAATCGGGGAGTCGGTTCTGGTAATCGGATCGAGGGCATTCCCGCCTTTATCCACATACTGGATATCAAGAACGGTATGGGTTTCATCGTCATTTAAAAATGTGACCTTGTACTGGGTGATTAACGTATCATACCGGATCTCTAAATTTGGCCAGATTGCATTATAATAATCGAGTTTCTGCTGCCTCATGACAGGGATGTATACTTTACCGGACAGAACAGAGGTAAGGGTATTGTAACCGTTTTCATCGATACCCGCTAATTTGGCAAGCCTGTCCAAACGTTCGGTTGTCTCTAACGTCCAGTCGATGCCGGACAGACGCAGCCTTGTCAAATTAACGGATTTGTCTATCAGGGCCGATTCGTCAATAGAAGGGCAGTTTTCAATGGAAAGGGTTGTGATATTGCCATAATCAGAGATAGTCAAATCTTCGAGACGGTAGAGATTATTTGCCGTTAAAGAGGCGATTGCAGGAAGATGGGCAACACGGACTTTTCCGCCCCTGGCAAATATAACACCGGTTATTCCGGAACCGTCGGCATAAAATTCCTCTAAATTTATGCACTCGGAAAGTGAAACGGTTTTCTTCAAATTAGGTAAATTACGGAGATCTAACCGTTCCAGCAAAACATTGCGTCCGATCCCAAAATCATTCATATTGGTATTTGAATACCCCTCAACCCCGGAACCGACCGTTAAATCAATCAGTTTGATGCCCTGGTTGAAATCGGTATATCCTGGGTAAAACGGGGCGATATCACCGATAGACTGAATGAGAGAGGCGTTGTAAACATATACTTCCGTATCATTCATGGCAGCAATAGGAGACTTCATTTCATAGGTTTGACCCCGTTTGCCGCGGACTTTAATCTGGTTGGAACCAAAACGGTTAACAATATAAGTATCCGCATACGGTTTAATGCGGAATACTCCGTCCGGCTTTACACCTGTCCAGTTAGCAGGCGTATAACCGCGGATCGTGATTACATCCGAAGTACAGGCAGCTCCGACATACTTTGAACTAATATATTTTTCCTGGTATTTCTGGAATTGCCTCCGCTGGTGCTTTTTATCCCCGTGCATCATTTCGAGATAGGAAGGGGTTCCATTGTCTTCGTACGGACGGAAATACTTGCGCCTCATGTCCGTAATCCATAAACGCTCCGGTTTGGACGCCTGCTCTTTTTCAAATTTAGTTAAAACCCTGCCCGCCGACCAGGCGCCTTGGCTTTCAAGTTTAATGAACAGAGCCGCCAGATCCTCCTGCATATAATCACGTATATAACAGAATACCTTGCTGTCTGAGGCGTTAAAAACCGATTTAGTTCCAATCGTGTCGGTATCTTCATAACCGTACCGCAAGGTCAGGCCTCCCTCGTTATCATTGCCCATGCCCGTATCATTATCATAATCAAAACACAGATCCCAATGAATTAAATCTTCCGTGTGCCAGAAGGTATTTTTGGCACGATTGTCCACCAGCGTATACCGTTCTGTAAATAAATAATAGAAGAGAAGGGAGTCCTTGATGAAATGCTCTTCAAATTCAGCGGAAAACGTTTCCGGTTCTGCATTGACAACCCATGTCAGGAGCGTCTGCCATGCATCTTTTCCTGCCTGCAGCTCCTCCGGAGTGCAGTCCGGATTTTCATAACGCATTTCGAAACTGGTATCGCCGTCCCATCCCTCATTACTGAGATCATCGGATAGGAATCTGCACTGCGGATCAGTATTATTAGATACTTCCACGATAAATTCCTTGTGGTTATCCGGATTCATGCCGAATGCCTCCGAATTCTTTTTACTGTTGCCAATATTACCGGCAGCATAAAAATGCCACTGACCGTCGTCGAATTCAACCGCGCTGTCTGTATCCGTTTCACGGATAAAAACCACACACGGATGGAATTCCATTGTGTCGCGCACACGGGAATCGTCTTTCCTAGCCTGCCGGATATATGGATTAAAAAGATGGTATTCCTCAGCAATTCCGGCATTATTGATATTCTCTGATGATGCAATATTGACCTTAATATTAAAATAGTTCACGGGAATCGAGTTCTCCGTCATTCCATATTTTTCAGCAGTTGTGCCGTCTGAAAATTTGAACCCGCCCTTACAGTTCAGATCCAGGTTCCTTCCGGCTTCACCGTAGTTATCCGAAGAGGTGCCTTGTCCGCTGAGAATCCCATTCTCAGAAATCCAGTTGTCCATTGCTTCGCGGCCGTTTTTATATATCTGCTGAAAAGAGGTACTTGCTACTTTATCCTTTTTACCGGTAGTAAACCGCGGCGTTTCTATTTTAATGATGCGGAGATCGGGGCATTTCTCTGCCAGGAGATCCGGATCCAGGCCGCCGGAGGAATCGAGAATGTCATTCCGCATATACCGGGAAATAATTTCGTCGGCATTTTTTGCGTCTGCTATGAAGTTACTCAGTATTTCGTCATCGGTAAGGTTCATCGTGTAAGATTTCATCCGGTAAACCCATACGTCACAATCATCGGAGCCGATTGTAATTCCTGTGGGAGTGGTCTGGGTAAAACTGTCGGAAGCAGAATAGATTTTAACCCTGGTAGGGATGCCGTCGATCCACATAACCATTTCCGTATGTTCGGCATCCGGCAGAATATTGAATTCCAATTCCATATAATTATCTTCGCAGTAAGGAACGCTTAACTGATTTTGTTCGGAGGTTAATACGGCTTCCTGTGCATTCACCTTAATGCCGATATGATTATTGCGGCAGGAGAGAACCTCTGCCTCGTAATCCTTCACATTAGTGCATTTGTAGATAAGTTTAAAATTCTTGCCGGTCTTTTTGGCGTCATCGGCAAAAAGATGATAAGGAATGACGGCGCTTGTGCCGGCTTTTACACAGAAAAAGGTGTCACCGTCGTCATCAATCTGATATCCGCCATTGGATGAATCAAAGTTGTCGGAAACAGTTACGGAAAGAGTATCGTTAATTTTGAGCCAGTCGGACTCGCCGTTGTGGCGTCCGGCCGGATTGAAATCAAATGCCAGATTTGTAGTAACGGGACTGATATCGATGCCAAGTTCATCAATTGTGGCGGTAATTGCCTTTGTAACTTCCCCGCAGGTGATAAGTAAAGTCTGTTCGCCCACGTCAGAAGATTTATAGCTCCATACCTGGCGCGTCCGGTCGACGGACAATGCGGATATGTTTTTGCCGTCCACAGACAGGCTGATATCGGCCGGATTATGTTTCGGGTCATAAACAACATATGGAATGGAAGTGGTGTTATACTGTCTGGCTGTAAAGGCCTTGAGGGAGCAGCCGATTACGGGTGTGCCGTTATTCACGTCCACCCAGATAATGTCTCTGTATACAGAATCGCTCCGTACCTCCCGGCCGTTAATTTCAGCCGTCATGTACACTTCAAATGAGTGGGCTCCGTGAGACTGCGCCGGAATCGTATAAACCATCTGCCGGCCGGTAACCGCGGTAGTAATCCCGCCCAGTTCCTGGCCGTCAAGCCTGAATATAATCTGTTTTGTAATGTCGCCATAGGGGGTATAGCGGAACGTGACTTCATCGGAATAGAAGAGAGCATCATCAAACATGGATTCCAGTTTAAATTCGACAACGGTGATGGTCCATGTTTTGGAAGAAACAGAACCAAAGCTGTCTGTGACAGTCAGGCGGACAGTATTCGCGCCGGTTTTTAGGTACTGCGTAATATCAAATGAGTTTTTTCCCTGAATGGCAATAGAGGACGCAACAGCAGTGCTGCCGACCTTCCATGCTGCGGTTCCATTTCCCGTGGTGTCTCCGGCATTATCAACGGATGTGAAGTTAAATTCAATCACCGCCGTGCCGTCAGAAAGAATGATAAGCTGATCCGATGTTATTCGCTCGATTGTAATGGTGGAGGTGTCAATGGAACCGCCGCCTCCGGTGATGGTAAACTGCCGCTTGACTTCATCATTTTCATATAAAGTAAAAATGTTATCTGCATAATCTGCATCGTATGTATTAGATTCAACCGTTCCAAGGTTTTTTACCTTTTCATCCAGGTCGGCTAGTCCGGAATTTAAACCCTGGATATCGGAGCCGTATCCTTCAACGTCTTTTTTCACAATGTTCAGAGAGTTTTCAGTATCAGCCGCTTTTTTGGAAACCGTGTCAACACCTGTTTTAAGATTATCAATATCGTCTCTGGCGGCGTTAACGTCGCCGGTGACGGTCTTAACCTTATCTGCCAGCGTGTCTGCAGCGGCTTTTACGTCTGCGACAGAGGCGCCGACGGTGTCGGCTGCTTCTGTGATTTCTGATGTAATTGATTCTCTCAGCGCCGATGTCCATGCGGCGGAAGGCTCAATCTCACTCAGCAGAACGGATGTAATCTCTGTCTCGCCGTTTCGGAAAACAAGTTTTCCCTTTCCGTTTACTACAGAGTAGGAAACCTTCAGATTTGAAAGACTGTTGATAACAATTTTCGTGATTTCATCTTCACCGTCTTTGAAGGTTAAGGTGCCGGTGACGTCGTCGTATGAAACCGTCAAATCAGATAAACTGTTGATGCCGCGTATGGTGGTATTTATATCTTCCAGAAGAGAATCAACGGAAGTTTTATCATAATAACCAGCGAGTGCATCCGATATCCTTTGTGTAATTTCGGGTGAGAGAGTATTTTTAACGTTTTTTTCTATGGTTTCGGCATCTACAGACTCGGCCGACGCCTGAGCCATGTCGGCGTATGATTTTGCATCGGATACATGGGTAAGTATCATGTTGATAAAACTTGTATACCATTCATCGGTCGGCTCGATAATACCTTCATAGTTAAGAGCTTCTAAAACAGTGAATTTTCCGTTCGGCTTTGTTTTCCAGACATATTTTTCATTTTTTTCATTAACGCCGGTGGCCGTAATCTCAAAGGTGACGTTGCCAGCCAGAGCAGTGACATTTTCATCGACTAACCAGCCAAATACAATTTTGTCATCGCTATAGGCGACATTGACTGCATTTGCAACCGTGCCTTTTTTCGATTTATTTTCATAATGGATTTGGATATACATATTCATTAAATCAATGCCGTCCCGGTATCGGTCCATTTTAAAAGCAATATACTGGCTGTTGGATTCCTGGGCCATATTGATTTGGCTTGAATCCAACTGGATATCCTTTGTTTCCGTGATAAGAGAATAGACAGTATCTGAATACTTCTCATAAACGAAATATCTGCCGTCGTCACAAAGGGTAAAATTGTCCCCGGCAGCAGAGGGCGAGGCGGATCCGGCGGAAGAGCCAGTTCCGTTTACTGAACCGGCCTCATTTTTATTGATATAATCTTTAAGAGCCATTTAAGCCTCCTTGTCTTATTTTTTCAGCAGTTCATCCAGGTTGGCAGCATCGGCGCTGGCGGGTATTTCATCCAGATATGTTACACCGTCCTCGGTTCCGTCTAAATCGGGGGCAAGGATGATATCTGCAATTTTCCTGGCCAGGGTATCCACATCAAGACCTTCTCCAATTTGTCCGGAACGGGCGAGAAGCTTGATTTTATTAGAGATTTCATCAATTTGGATATCTTTTGCCCCATCGTCGTAAAGCTGCCTGGCCAGGGCTTCCGTTTCTTTATTGACGGCCATTTGTGCCAATATCAGCTGCGATAACGGATCAAGGACGTCATCGGGAATCTGCATACTCCATGCGGAAGCAGGGGTAATGGGGATTTTGAAATTCAATGTTTCCCTGACGCGCTGCAGGATCTCTTTCCCATCCACCTGTTCTAACAGATAGAAGGATAGGCGGCAGTTCAAATCACCGGCCTCCGCTGTAATATCGGTGTCTCCTTTTATTAAGTATTGAAGATAATCATTTTTATAGCCGGAATTATTCAGGGTAAGCAGTTGAAATCGATAGGTATTGCCGGGAGTAAGATACTCCAGTCTTACAACGGCACCGGTCATGTCAATGTCATCATAAATTTTCGGAACCAGGATTTGGATCGTGTCAACCAGCTTGCTCCGCTGCATGATTGTGGTTTTATTGGTAGCAATAACAGAATGATCATGATTAACTAAGAGTGTGTACAAAGTGTTCTCCCTTCTAAACAGCCATCAACGAGATACTCTCGATCAGCAGGTCGGCCGCAGGCATTTTTTTAACTTTAAACGTCATATATCCATCATAGGTTTTAACAATTACCCGGGCCTTTACCGCAACAGGAATGCTTTCTTCTGAAAATCTGACTTCAGGCGCATAGCCGGCAAGTATTTTATCGTTATGATAAGTGAATACATTATTTTCAAATCCGCTTACAGGAATCGTTACATCCCGGATACTCCGGAATCTGTCAAATAGAGAATTGACTTTTGCGGCGGAAAAGGCAACCAGACTGGCCTGTTCATCCGCTGGGTTATCCTCTATGCCAACCGTGTTCTGCGCAACGGCATTAATAAAGGTTACAACATCTTCCAGATAAAAGCGCTGCAATGCGATAATGGCGTCTCTGGTCCAGTTCCATTTTTCAGCATTAAAAAAGCAATCCAGAATATCGGGATTGTTTTTTATAAGATCATTGCATGCCGCTAAATTGCCCTGCGCAAAATAAGAATTATATTGTGTTACAACCGGCATTAAAACACTGTTTATATCCATCATGCGTTTTTTTGTATCTTCTTTTACCGGGAATTCCGTAAGCGGTAAGTCTACATATTTTTTTTCTGCTGGTTCTATTGTTACAGCCATTAAATACTCCTCCTTTCAAGTGAGGTTTCTTTGTTTCTGACATAAGAAAAGCTCTCCAGAAACCGGTAGAGAGTCATTGTCATCGTACCCTCCAGGGTGGACCAGGAAATACTTTGAATCATATACTGGGCTGTAGTACCGGATATACTTGGGGTGTATTCTATCTTCTGATTTACATCCAGCCAGGGGATAATTATAAGGGAGAGTGTTACGGTATCCCTCATTGCAGTTGTTTGGTATGTCAAATACTCCGCCTGATTGTAACAGAGATCGTCGGAATATAATTTCTCATAATTAAGCCGCTGAGATATTTCGTAACCAAGATTATCAATTGAGAATGGACACTCGGGGTTAGTTTCTTTGTATATTCCATGAGCCTGGTATTGTCCGAGAAGATACAGACAATTTTGAATTGTTCCATTTAAGGTGCGCCGGTACATAAAGACATAAGTTGTACTGCCCTTTAAACGGCCGGCTTCAAGGGCACTTCCGTCATCATTGACAATCGGTATGGCAGTCAGGCCGTTAATGCTTACTTTATCGTTTCCGATACTGTCAGAGCATATTTTAATGCCGATTCGATCGAGATTTTCAATCTCCTCCAGGCTGGCCACCCCTTTAAGAGCAATATTGTAGATACCGTTTGACGACGTCGAGGTTTCTACAAAGCGGTCGGTATTTTCAAGTTCCAATACTTTTCCCCATATTTCGGTTACATTATAGACGCCGCTGAACGTATTATTTACAGACTCATTAATTACCAGCGGCTGAAGGAAGGAGTCATCCAATTGACAGGGTTCGGAAAGACCAGTTGGAATCTGGCGCCAGATAAATGTGCCATCGGCATCGAAGAAGAATTCCCAGGAATCGTACAGCCCGCAGATATCGGCCCATACATCGCAGTAAGTCACCGAATCGGAGTATTCCAAATCATAAGGGATCTCTTTCCCGATATCCTCTATATAGTAATTTGTAATACCGGCCTTTTTTACCAATGCTAAAACAGATTCGCGAATATCTTCCCCGGCGGGAATGGTGAGAGAGTAACCGCCGATTACTCCGTTCTTTGTGCCGTCGTAATCGGCCATCAGATCGGCGCAGGATAAAGAGAGAGTATTATCAGTTCCGCTGTATGAGTAATCGGCATCCAGGTATGTATAAGTCCCGATTAACCACCAGAGAATCTCCGATGAACGGAGTGTCTGAATCCCATAATAGATTCTTATATATTTATCAATCCATATTTTTTTGTCATTGCCGATTAGAAATGAGTAATCGGAGACATGGATGTTACAGCTATAGGTCCTTCGCTGTTTTGCCTTGCTGTCGATATTAATTGAATCACTGATCAGATTGGCTGTCAGTGAATCTATAATTTTATAGTTTTTGTTAAGCAGTTCAATTCTTACGAAAATGTCTTTTGGTCGTTGGCGGACCGCGCTTAAATCCGCATCCGCAGGATAGTAAGCCATAAGTTTCTATCCTCCTATTCTCTGTCTATATCGGTATCGATAAAACCGTAATCGTACAAGTCTGAAATGGCTGCCGGGTTGCCGCATTCCACCCATTCAATCTGATGTGAGATATTCTGGTAGTGCCCGTTTATGGTGCGGGGCAGACTGCCGACCAGATTTATCATGTACATATCACCTTCAAATGTCTTAAGAATTTTTGCCTTGCCGTCCGACAGGAATTGATCAATACGATTTCTGTAATTCCAGCCGTCGCCGACAGCATAACAATTATCCTTGAATTCGATGAAAGTAGCAGTGAGAGTGCCGGAATAATAACGGGAGATTCCGTTGTTCACTACATAGGGATATTTTGAACCCGGGGCAACAATCGTTTTTGATTCACGGTTATACTGGATCGAAGTTTCCGTATCCAATTCCAGAGGATAGCTTTCGTCTTGGCCGACCAGGAAGAAGCAGTCGAACTCAGAGTGTACGCAGGTCGAGATGGTATCGGTGTCGGCATTGGAAATTACGGCCACATAGGCATATTCGATATCCGTATTTGATGGTTCTAAGTAGTCGTAAAACTCAATTGCAAAATCTTCATTCGAGTGAATCTCTTTCTCAAAGATGGTTTTCCAGGTAAAGGTTCCCTTGATTCTTTTCTTGATTTTGATTTTCTGGACAATGCTTTCCGAATAAGTTACGTTTCCGGCGTATAAATCATTATGGTACAGTGCATGTAAATGGGTATCAAAATCCCAATCTGCCGGGATATTCCAATTGAACTTAATCAATGTTTTTTTTGTGGCGTAAAGTTCGTCAAGAATCATATGTTTTAATGTTATAGCAGTAAGAATTTCTTCCTCAATCCCAGTCCCGTATACGGTTTCAGGACATCCTGCAAATGTAGAGCCGATAAACATTTTTACACCGCCTTTCCAAGATTGGCTATTTCTATATCGTACAGACCATTTACACGGCAGAGGAGCAGCCCTGTTTTTTGATCGGCCAAAGGCAGCGAGGTGATGTTGCTGTATCGGATATAGTTTATCCAATAGCTGGAGACCTTTAATTCATAACATGCCGACAATTCATCGCTGCCAAACTTTCCGATTCGGTATGTTACGGACAGGGTCAGCGCATTTGGATTTTTGGAACGAAGAGTTAAAACCTCCTGGTTCGGGCAGGCTCCATAAAAAAGTATGGCCAGTGAAAAGTTTTTATTTAATTCAAATCCCTCTGTATAAGAGAGGGAATTATGAGTCAGATCAACATATTCATCACCGATAAAGGTTACGGTGGATTCCGGGTGGCCTTCTGAGGACACAATATTTGAACGTATTTGAATCGCTCCCTGCTTTGCCAGATTAGTAGGTTCTAAGAGAGAGAAGATATCGCGGATGCTGTAGGTGACGGAGAGATTTACATACCCTGTGTCGACATCAATCCCGTTAACCGTTTTTCCTGTCGCTCTTACGGTGTATTCACTTTTATTGGTAAAGCCCGAAAATGTGTGTGTTAAAGCGCTTGTGTCATATTTTGTTCCCGATGTCGAAAGCGGCGTGTGTGACTTGGTATATAATGAAATTTCCCAAGAGTCAAGTAATTCTCCGCTTTCCTGGAAATAAGAGACATGAAAGGTGTAGGAGGAGGCGGAAATCACCTGCCCATCGGTAATGTTTGAAAAATGAAATGACGGGAGCGCAAGACAGAGAAAAGACTGGCCCAGCTGCTGGATGTCGGATTCGATATTGTTTTTATCGAAAACGGTAATATAGGCGTTATACTTTTCGCCGTTAATCAGAGCAGCAGCCAGGAGATGAATTGGATGCTCATATTTAAAGCTTTCAATTGTATGGTCGTATACAACCTCATTTGTTTCATTATTTTTAATGATACATCGATTTTTAAATACCTGGTTGCCTTTCCATGCGAATCTGATGGTGGTTCCTGTCGATGCATCAAAAGGGGGAATGCTGTAAATGGATGCCTGCAAAGCTGTATCACCTCCTTATGTGATAAGATAATATATTATGCATATTACAGTTAGTTAGAGGGACTGGTTTTGTTTTCTACCACGAATAAATCAGTCCAATTATTGCAGGGGGCACATACGCGCACAGTATCGTTGACTGCACATGGGATTGTCGCTGATACGGTATAGGTATTTCCGCAATATTGTATCCGGTATTTTTTCACGGAGATAATTCCTGTGATTCTCGCGGTAAAAGTTTTATCGGAATACGATTTTGTCTTTATCATAGAAAGAGTCTGACGGATTATTTTGTTTGCTATGTCATATATCAACTCTGAATAATTGATTTTTACCACCTCACTGTAGAAAGGACACCCAATATTTTGGATGTCTCATTATATTAGTATTTAGAATACGCCTGCCGTAACGCCGGTTCCCATTCCCGCTTAAAGGCCTCTGCTAATTTTTGCGTGTTATCTACACTATTCAAATTAATTTCAGTCTGGAAATTAAATTCCTGCAATTTACCAGCGGTATCAGTTGTGATTGCCGGAGGGGCGAAGAATGGCAGCGCAACAGGTATTTGCTCCAGATTCCGTAAAAGCTGCTGCTGCTGAAGTTCATTTAACACAATCTCTCCGGTATGCAGTGTTGCGGCAACTTCATCCCGGTTCAGTTTCTGCGTGGCAAGAGTCTTTAGCATTCTCACCGAAGTTCCGGGGCTGCGCTGAACAGGGCCTTTTTCAATGCCATCTTTATAATGGTTCTTTTTTTGCTCTTTCGTCCGTTCGGCAGTTTCCCGGAGTTCACTTTCCTTTCCGGGTCCGGTAGCGGTGTTGTCCGGCGTATTCCAGTTTGGGCCTTTAGAAGAAGAGTGGCCTTTGCCTTTGCCGCTGTTGCCGGAAGAAACTTTAGCGTCAGAGACCCTTTTTGCCTCCTCCTCGGCCAGTTCCTTCAGGGTTGCAAGCTGTTCTTCCAGGGTCTTTTTAATTTCCTCCCAGGTGGAAGTATAAGATGCAATTGTATCACTATTTGAATTGGCGGCCTTTAGATAATCCTTAAAATCATTAAGAGAAGAGGAGATACGATTTTGAATATCATTTAAAGCCGAATCAGCATTTTTATTTCCCGTAATATCTAATATGGCTTCAAGATTTTCCAGAGCAGAGAAGCCGTCTTTGGCAGAATGAATAAGGGAATCAAATTGAGACATCACCTGGGAGAATGACATTGTGCCATCCTGATATGCGGCAATATACTGTTCCATTAAACTGGCAATCTTGTCATTACTGTCAATTTGTTTCTCATACAAATCCTTTTGCGCCGCGATATTCTCATAATTGCCCTTCAGCATATTATAAAGATCATCACCATGACCGGAGAGAATTTTATCCTTCCAGTCTGGCCCCAGGATTTCATCTGCGTCGGAAGCATTTCGGGCTTTTTCAATATTAGAAGCAATTTCAGACCACTTGTCTTTTATTTTTTCCAATTTTTCGATCTGCTCATCATAATTTTCCAGCACGTTATCCCGTTCATCCTCAAGCGCTTTGATTTGCTCCTCTAAATCATATACTGTTTTGTTATATTCAGCATCTGCTTTCGATTTATTTGCATTTCGAACGGCATCCTGATCCGCTTCGTAGACGAGCTCTCCATTTCTGACAACCTGATTTGCTTTTTGGCTATTCGCTCTGGCCAAGTCATATGATGCCTGTTCCAGTGCCAGTTGTACGCCACGCTCTTTATTCTGCTCCTGTAATAAATCCAGTTTGTCCTGTTCAATTTTAGTTTTTGCTTCATATTCTTTTGTGGTGGCATCTTTTAAATCATTAATCACACCGACCTGTTCTTCGATAGCAGTAGTGACGGCGGAGATCGAAGCATCAAATTGATCGGTTACTTCCGTCAGGGCCCCGAGAATATTTTGCAATTGCTCCTTCAGTTTGCCGATGTTGTCTAAAGGAATCTGAAGAATTTGTTTATTCCAATCCTGCTGGCTTTGAATTAGAGAGGATATTTCATCTTCGACATCCTGAATTTCATTTTTCACATCATTAAACTTATCACTTCCATACTCATAATTACCAAGCTTATCAGAAAGAAGGGAATGCTGTTCTTTGAGCTTGTCGATTTGCAGGGAAGAAATATCAATCAGACTTTGGAGCTGTTCCTTTGTCGCTTTGATTCCCAGAGAATCCTGTTCACTGATTTTATTTGTAATATTCTTTTTTATATTATTCAGTAGTGCTAAATAACGCTCAATACGGCGAATTGGAAGATTTAAAATTTCCTCATTCCATTTAGCCTGGTTCTCTTCACATTGTAAAATGGCATTTGAGCAGTCTGAAATCTTGGATTTTACATTATACCACTCGGCGCTACCTTCTTTTAATCCATCCAGTTCTTCCTGCAGAATGTCGAGCTGCTCATAATATAAGTCGATTTGATCTTCAGATAGACGGATCAGCTCCCGATAGTCAGCTTCGGTTATCATACGGCCCGTAGTCTCTTTGAGATTCAGTTCGGATTCGAGTTTACTCATTGCAGATTCAACCGCCTCAAAAGATGCTTTTATCATATTAAGCCTGATTTCAAATTGTTTGCGCCGATCTTCTGTTATTTGAGCCAAAGCTTTATTATAGGAATCTTCCTGGCTGGATAAAGAAGCAAATATTTCGATCGCTTTATCAAGAAGTTCAGTCTTAGCATCAATAGATTCATCATCAGGATCAATTTCAAAGGATGTTTTCCAGCCGTCCGGAGTAACATCCCCTTTCATGATTTTCGAAAGCAGGCTGTTGCCTTCAACCTCTCCGAAGTTTTGAAGAATCTCAGCCGATATATCATTCCACTGATTTTTATAGATATCTAATGCAGACTTATTTGTATCCATTATCTGTTCATCTGCTGCTAATAATTCGTCAAGCAGGGAAAGCTGCCTTTGATAGGATACATTTTCATCTTCTATGGTATCAGCGATTTTCTCACGTTCGCCGGAAATATATTCAAGAGCTGTTTTTATCCAGTTATATTCTTTCTTTTGTTTTTCTGCTTCTTTTGTAATCTTTTTAGATGACCCGACAGCTTTCGTAAGTTCATTGGTAATCGCTTTACACCCGGATTCGGGAGGAGTGTAAAAGATGCCTGATGCGGTTGCGCCTCCAGTATTGCCGCCATTCCCAGAAGAGGGATTATTATTTATAGACTCTCCATTAAAAGCCGGGACACTGCCTTTAAAGAAAGCTTTCCCTCGGCTATTAATACGTCCGTTGCGCTCTAATTGCTTTGTCTGTACATGATTGAAAATAATATCGTTGGACTGCAGATTAACAAACTCAGCACCGTAAGTTCCGATGGGGATGGCCATGCCATTTCGAACTAAAAGTTCTTTCCCTAATTCACCGACTAAAGCTTTCCCGGTATATCCCACCTTCCAGCTTCCATTGACAAATGCAGAGCCCGTCCAGGAGGCATTTTTCCCATTTTCCTTCTGCCTGCCGGCACTCACAGCAATTCCCTGCAACAGGGAAAACATGTTGCCTGTTTTTAATTTCACTGCAACAGTAGCGGTATATTCTTTGCTAGTCAGGGAATCAATCACAGCAGTGGCTTCTGCGATATCGGCGGAGACTTTAAACTCCTTATCTTCGATTTCCAAATTTGCAATGTCTATGATGGAGCTTTCCGTTTTCCCTCCGGCATCATTGAGATTTAGTACGGCTTCTATTGTAATGTTATTTGCGTCGGCTAATTCTTTCTGCTTGTTTTTTGCCCATGCAATATGGGTCAGGTCGGTTGGAGATTTATCGGGAGCGGCAGTTAACTTATCTATTTCCTCTTGTAAAGACTGAATTTCTTCAACGGCTTTTTGCTTATCAATCGTTATCTGGACAATATCTTCCAGTTCATTTTTTGAGGCCTTAAGTTCATCAAGCTCTGCTTCCCACTCACTGGTATCAAAGCCTGGCGCCACATTTCGGATTTTTTCTTCAATTTCATCTATTTGATTGTTCAGTCCATTTAGTGCATCTGTTGTATCAATATTTCCATCTTCGTCAAAAGAGAAGGTTAAATCAAAGCCGTAATCTTTCAGCTTTTGAAGATTATCCTTAACAAAATCAACGCTATAACCAAGCTTTTGAGCGGTATCATCTATGTCGGTAATATCGATAGACCATTTGTGGTTGGCGTCTTCAGTAGCCATTCCGATCTCTTTCAGAGCATTTGCAAAACGGATAGAACCTTCCTGACCTTCAGTAAAGTAGTTCTTTGCATCCGCCATAGCCTTTTGATAGGCCGCCGAGATTTCCTCGACGGATGCCGCCGACATATCCTCATTTGTCATATAGTCAACAAAGGTACGAATATCGTCAGTACCGGTTAATCCCTTGTTCCACATTTCCTGAACTTTACCGAGGTTTGACTGGATTGTATCATAATGAGCGCCGGAATCCGAACTTGAAAGAGCCTTTGTAAAGGCATTATACTTAGAAAGAGAATTTTCATATTCAGTTTGGAGAAATTTCAAATCGGCTATTTGACCTAGTGTAGTCGAACGGTCGGTTTCCTTTGACCGGATGAGAGACTCTAATGCATTACGCTGGTCTTCGGTAAGCGAGGTATCTTGTTCTAATCTTTGATTATACGCGGCCAGTTCATAGGCAGTGCTGTTCAGATGCTCTTTTAATGCAGAAAATTTCTCCGAAAATTCGGAGCGCATGTTTTTGCGTTCCTCAACATTCAAGTCTGCAAGCTTTTGCGTGTTTAATTGAATGCCTGTGGAGGTGATTTCTAAAACACTGCCTAAATTACCGTACTGCTTTTGAAGTCCGGCTAACGTTTCAGCAGAAAGGGTACCGGTTTCGTTTTGTTCGGACAATGCAATGCTGAACAGGTTTTGAGCTGCGATAGAAGAATGGATGCGCTCATTCAGATTTCCAAGATCGATTCCCTCCAGTGAGGATTCAGCGTTTTTTTCTTCAGCGGCCAGAAGTTGAAGCTGGTCGATGAAAGCTGCAATGGGAGAGGCGCTGTCAGATATAAAATCACTTTTCTGAATTGCCTCATTTAGATTTTCGTATGAAGCGATAGTTGCTTCGTCAAGTTTTCCTGCCTGCGCCAGTTCTATTAATTTTTTTTGGGTTATTTCCAGGCCGTCAGTGTTAAATACTTCATCTAAAATAGACTCGTTCCAGATTTTGGAGCCATTTTCAACATAGGTATATGCTAATTTAAGAGCGCTGTTAACATTATCAGCAAATTGTGTTTCTTCGTCATTAAGAACTTTGTAGTTGGCCAGTTCATCAATGCTGTCTTTATAACCACCTAGTGTGGGAATTGCTTCCTCAATAGCGTCTTGATGCGTTTTAATCGTTTTTCTGGCAGCTTCGGCAGCTTTTTCATCTCCATCTGCTAACGCTGTTTCTAGTTTGTTCTGATATTGTTCGATCATCGCAGCTTGAAGTGTTATATCATCAAAATTTGCTGATTGATCGTTATATTGACTGTCAGTCAAATTGGCTAAGCGGTGAACTGTCTCAGATGAAAAATCACCAAAACCGTATTCTTTTTTATAGGCTTTTGTATCAGCTTCGTATTTTTCTTCAGACGCTTTTTTTAGTTCTCGTTGTTTATAATCCTGCTGTAATTTTAACTCTTTTGTCGCTTTTCTTAGCTTATCTAATTCTGTTGCTTCAACATAGGTTAATGAACCTTTTGATTGAAGTTCCTGTATGCGTTTGCTATTTTCACCTAGAGCTGTATTGATGTCATCTAATTCGTTTTTCTGGGTTGTAAAGTCTTGTCTTGCGTTCTTTGCGGCTTCTTTTGCTTTTTCTGTACTATGAATAAAGTTGTCGAATGCGCCTATTGCTAATTGGATGCCTTTAGATATAGCCCAAGATACAAACATATTTCCAACAATAGATAAACCATTTAAAGCAACTTGAGCTGCTTTTGCCCCAAGGGTCATGTTACTGAGCGATTTTATGAAGCCTTTAGTTGTCAGTTCTCCATTTTTAAATCCAGAAGCATACTTTACAATTTCTTTGTTTAAATTTCCGCCTATTCCTTCAGCTAGGGCTTCGGCGCTCAAATTACATTCATTAAATAAATCTTTAAAAGCCTCATAATCACCTAATAATTCAGGAGTAAGAGGGGACTGTGAGGGGCTAAACAGTGTAGAGAGTGCTCCATTTTTACCTAACAGTGAACTTTGGGATGCGATGGCTTGGAATTGAACAAATTTATCCTTTAAAGTTTGAAAGGTCTCACCTGAAATATCAAAATCCTTGTTACCGTTGCTTTTTTTAATCGTCTTTTGAATGATATCAGAAATAACAGCTCCCGTATTGCGACCGACATTTTGTGCCTGTTGCTTTAATGCAGTGTCACCTAAATCAACTTGTAATTTGAGGTGATTCGAGGCCAGAGAGTTTTTAATATCGGTAATAGCAGATTGTTCGAGAGATGCTTTATTTATGGTTACTGATAAATCTTTTATTTTTTTAAACTGTTTTTTTAAATCTGAACTGACATTATTACCAAGTACAGTGCCAGATATTTGTACTTTGAAATCATCGATTGGCATTAAAGTCTCCTTTTGAAAAGCCCAGAACAAAAGCGCTGAGCATTATAGATCCTTGCGTATAGACGTGGATGTGTTAAAAAGCACTTATTTTTTACTGTGCTAAGTATGAATAAGTGCTTTTTCGCCGATATAAGATTTGAATTTTTGAAATATATCATAGGTTCCGCCTTCTCCGATGGAATTTAGGAAAGTATACCAAAACCAGCTGTCGCTCACATCAACGGAATCTGAAGGATATGCGGCTCCCCACAGAGACGGAGCATAGGAGAGTTTATCGGAATCAAGATAGATTTCCATAGAATAGGTGTTTCCGGCTTTTTTAATATTGCTTGACATTACAGAATTTAAAATACGATATTGGCGCTTATATAGGGCGGAGGATGAATCTTGCTCATGATACTCACTCATAATAAAGTCTTTCAATAATTCCGGTAGTTCGTTCTTTAGCTGTGCCAGCCACTGATAAATTTCTTTTTCCAAAACTTTATTTATATCATTTGCCTGTTTTATTGTAATTGTGGACATATTCATTCCCTGCTGTTTTAGTTATCCTCTGTCACAGTTTCGGAAGAGCCTTCATTTACCATGATATTTTCAGGTTCCTTATTTGTTTTTTTCGTTGCATTAATTAATTTCATAAGGTGATTTTCGTCTATTCCGGGCTTAAGATAATTCTCCATAAGATTTTTCATATTAGAAGAGCCAAGTATTTTGTCCAGGTTATTGATGTCAAACGTTTCGATTGTGTTGGTAAGCGTATTGAGTAAGCCGACAATCGGATTAATAATTTCATCGAATTTGGATGCAACCAGAATATTAGCTCGATTCATTTCCGCTTTTTTCATTTCAATTTTTTGCAGGATAGCTTCCTCTATTCCCGACAGTTGTAAATCATCAATGTCCAATGAGTTTATATCTACATCCATCGCTGCCGAATAGTCTTCTTCGGCAACACCCGTACATAGATATCCTCCGTAATATCTGGCAATTGCTAAACGGTAAGCATAGTCATATAACTCAGGGAAATAGCTTATTGCTCCTGTTTCGGGATCGGATTCAAACAAAGTAATATATACTTCATCAATCATAGCCAGACTTTCGGAAAAGCTCAGTTTGTTTTTATAATTTAATTCCATAGGATTCTCCTTTTATGATATGTGAACTGCAAATTCTTTTCGGCAGCGGAAGAGTGTTCGGCGTTTTTTATAGGCACCGGTTCCTATTTGCTGGCGAGAATTTCAATTTCTGTTCTTGGATTACTTTTGTCTACATAACACTCCATTGTCAGGGATGTAATGTGACTGCTGTCATCATCGACAATAAGACCACTTTCGGATAAACCGTCCAGGATAAATTTGGGACAACTATTATCAATATCATGTTTGCGGGCAGTCTTATAATAGGTAATAAATTTCATATCACACTTTTCAATGTGCAGGTTAGTATAACCTTGATTTTCTATAAACCAGACTATGAAATCCTTCCACTGCCGCTTCAAATGGTTCATTATAGGCCGTTTCATAATCATCCATGTGTTTATGGATTCATGATAGGGATTTTTGATTGGATTTTTTGTGGCTTTGGGATGCTTTAGAAAATAGTACTTCTCGTATGCGGCAAGTGTTTTGTTGTCAATAACCAATATTATTTTTTTGATTTTATACACACCTGCCTTTGGGGGCGGTTCGACATCCAGCGTTCATATACGAGCTGAGTCTCTTTCCGATGGAACCACGCTACGATGCGACCCTCCTCTTTTTCCGATTCCCAGATAAATTTCGGCTGGCATCCGAACTTTGTATAAAAAATAATCTGTTTGAGTTGAGATATGGGTACCAGGTTATTTTCTCCATAAACCTCTTTTGCCTCTTCTAACGTATAAAATTGAATATTAATCACCATCCTTATTTTTGAATAAGGAGTTCCGGACGCGGAACTCCCAGGCAGAAAAAAACAGGGCAATAAACCGCATTTTGCAGTTTATCACCCTATATAAACTACAATAGTTCGAATGAATCAAAGCCGCCGTTTGATTGGCTGTTTAACTAATCCGGCCTTTTTCGCTGAGAACGGGATTACTCCCCGTCCTCGATCTCAACAATATCTAATACATTTCCGTCGCGATCCTCCAGAATATCAAAGGTGAGAGTTACTGCGCCCGGATCACCGGCAGAAGAGAAGGATAACTCTAAATTTCTCTGAGGTGTTGCTTTGTAGGCCGTAATCTTAATCGGAATTAATTCTCCGTCTTCGTTTTTATCAAGAGTTTCCATGGTAATTCTATAATCCTTCGGAATCTTTTTATTATTAAACGAAATCTTTTTCACGCCGTTTGTCTTCTCTACCAGATAGGCGGCTTCATATTTTTCGGATTCCGCAATGGCAGATTCTTCTGTGGCCGTAAATTTAGTGCCAGTAACAGTTCCTTCAATTGCAGTACCTGCAAAATCTCCTTCTGCATATACAAATACGGAACCGGCGACAGGAGCGTTTGAAAGAGTCAGGGAACCGGCGGCATTGGCAGCAACAACTTCTCTTACCGGTACAATTGCATTTGTTTCAAGTTCCCCATCGCTTAAAAGTGAATAAATCTTGAATGGATGTACCTGGAATTCAAGAGTCATTGTGCCGCTAACCGGATCGGAGAATGCAATTGCCTTGCTTCCCTTTTTCATTGCATAAACGGATTCTCCGGTGAGGCCGGCCGTCGTGGTATTGCAGAATTCTGCAAACATCCACGGTTGATTTGTTTTATAATCTCTGATGTCAAGGTCGCAGCACTGTCTATTAGCCATGTTTAAATTCATAAGTAATTCCTCCTAAAATGTTTTTAACCCATATAGGGCGTTAATTGAGACTTTTAAACCATTGGTTTATATCAAATTTATTTTCTTTTGTTCCCCAAACGGAAGCTGAAGTTGATTGAATATCGTAGACTGAATTCAGTTGCTGTCTTTGGAATTGGTCATATAACTGGAATACCGTGATCTCCCAAATGTTCGAAATATTCAAATTATAACTTTTGGAGGCAAGTGCAGAAATCAGGTTCGGAATTTCATAATCCCGGTTTTCATCGTTTCCTTTTGCAGTCTGCGCGCCTTTCTTCAACTTGTTTAGAATTTTCAGAGCTCTTTTATTCTTTGCCTTTGAGGCATCCTCAAACTCATTGCTTTTTGAGCGGTATTGCCGCTGTAAAATCAGATCACAGACATCGCTCCAGTTGTCCCGGGAAATGGTTCCCACGATGGTTTCATTTTCCTGAACGAGATAGGATAATGATTTTTGATGGAATGAAACATCGCCGGAGATAAAAAAGGCAAGGCATTTTTGAATAAATAAATTGTAGCTGGGATTCGTTATGAAAAAATCAAAGACAGTGTATTTCGTTTTATCTTCTTCAGAAAGAGAAGAGTAGAAGTCACGCTGTTCTACAAATGCTGATGATTGATCCTGCGAATCAAAATATTGTTTAATATCAAAAAAAAGAAGACTGATATACATCTGATAGGTTTGATAGGACACCTCAGACAGTTCTTTCAGTTTGATGGGTTTTATTCTGCCTATACCTGAAACATAAACAGGGTCCGGCGTCAATAAATCAAAATATGAGAGTTTTATCCGTATCACCTGCCTGCCTTAGTCTGATAGTTGGTATGGTAGTTGAATGAAAGAATTTTTCCATAAAATCTGGTGCCCGGAACATAAAGCCGAATGGGTTCTTTTTCAGATAACTGCAATTTACCAATTGAATATTTGCGTTGAATTGTTTCCATGATTTGAGGGTTCAGGATGGATGAATTGATTGCCTGACACAGACAGTCCACGCGATTGCCATAGATGCCTTTTGCATGAAAGTAAGAACTTTCTTCCCCGGACAGTCTGACAGCGTCTTTATGGCATACAATTGATATATCGATTCCAACCTCTTTAAGAAATTTGTTCGGCACCCGCAGAAGCTGTGTCTCTACAAAGATTGCGCAGCGGTTATCCGTCACGGTTCCTTCCATATAGGGAACATCAAAACAATGTCCAAGCAGTGTTGTTACCTTTGCCTGCCCGGACACAGTTGTTTCCATGTTTCCGCCATACCAGTTTTGTTCCCATGTGAAATCCGGATCATCCGGAATTGGCATGACTAATCTGCCGATGTCTTCATCATCGCAAAATAAGGAGCAGAGGCTTTCTTTAATTCTGCTCATATCGGATAAGGGATCGTAAATCATCTTAGCAGGCCTCCTGTCTAAAAGTTATCGGTAATGGTGATATCAAGTTTCGCGGCTGCTGTGGCGCCGACTATTAATTGCAGCTCTAAGGTCTTATTGATACTTTCCTTATCAAGAGCCTGTAATTGTATATTGTTTCCATCTACGGTCTGCACGATATCACAATCGCATACAACATTCCATAAAAACGGCGGAGGAGTAACGTTTTCACCTCTTCTACCAGTGAAGTGAGCAGTGTAAGTCTTAATCACTCCCTTTTTAAGTCTTGGGCTGCCGGATATGGAAATGGCTGTATTATCCGCATCGGACGGAGAGGGGCAAACGGAAGCATGATAGTCACAAATCCATACTTCGGTCTCATTGCCTAAAGGTACCTTTTTATCTTTGTGGCGGTGAAAAACATCAGACGATAAGGTGACGGCCATAGTGCCGCCCCGGCCGGAACAGGATTCATCGTTAAATTTTACATTACAGTTGGTAAGTTTATAAATATCAGGTTCCTCCGAATCCTCAAAATCCATCGGGAAACGCATGTCACGCTTCAGTTTTTTGGTTTCGGAATCAATTGGCAATATAAAATCAAATCGGTTATCCCCTACCGTAACAACCTCATTTCCGGATATACCTGCAGAGGTATGTTTTAAGTCCTCTGAATATCCCCAACGTTCGATTATTCCGCCTTTTTCATTTTGCCAGCGTAATAGACCGGTGCAAAGATGCATATATCCGCGGTTCCAGGTTTTATCATCGGGATCGGTCAGGGTGATCAGCCAACACCGTTTATTCCAGAACACATAATCGCCGGGATGAAGAGGTTCGCTGTGACGCGATACTATTTTTTTCCTAAACGGATTGGAGCCGGTGTCGTTGATGATCATTAAATCGGTTACCGTGTTATTAAGAAGAACTTCCCTGGTATCGTATGTATCTCCAAAATGTCTTGCCATTTCTCGAGTGGTTTTGGCAAGCTCTTTTTCACGTTTGTTTTTTGTGCCGTAAGCATTTTGGATTTTCCTATAATAATTCATATCCATATGTTAAATACCTGAATAGATAGAGTAGTTAATAGTGTTTTTCAGCCTGCCGGTATCTCTGTCCCTATTTTTGTAATTATCCAATGCAATTTCATTTTCAGTGTTTAAACGCGCTATAAACGCTTCATAAGAATTACGTTCACTGGAAGGGGAGAAGACGGTTAAGTCACTTGGAGCAAAATTCACCTTAAATGCGTGAAGTAGTGGTAAATCCCGTTCCATATAGAATTGAAACATTAAGTCAACGATCAATTTATTTTCTTTCGCAGTAGTTTTAAAATGTATGATTTCGATTTCTTCATCGTAATCGGAAAAATCTACCTGCAGGCCGTCAGCCGAAGCCAGTTTATCCAACGCATCCAATAAACACCCTCTTGCCCTGTCGTGGGCAAGCTGCATGGTTTCTTCAGTGTCGATATTATAGTAATTGAAAAATTCATCATCGTTCTCAATCCTTCGGTAAAAACGTTGAAATAATTTTTCAAATGAAGTGCTTTCCGCCATTTGTTATCACCAGCTTTCTATTGCAATTTTTATGCCAAACATAGTTACAGTCTTAATCATTTTCATCACCCCCTTTCGCAGCGGGAATTAAATTTCCGCGTTGTTAATAAGTAATTCCGACAAATCTTTTTTCATTTCTGATTCAAGCAGTTCTGTGTTTAAAATATGGGGAACAGGGCAGTATTCCTGGGAAATATTATTTTCTTCTAGGATGATAGAATACCAGCGTGACAAAATATTCTCTTCCTGTTCTGAGATTTTGCTAATCGTTTTCATTAACCGCTGTAAGGTAATGTCTGGAGCGTCACCTGACTGCTCTCCGCCTGTGGGAAGTAAAGAGATTCCAAGGGCAGAGATAACCCTGGAACGATATTGATAAACGGAGGTTTTGTCCATCGGTTTAAGTCCTGGTTCTACATATTCAACCTTCTCGACACAGGGGGGAGACGTGTAAAGGGTTGTCGGATTCTCCCATGCAGAGATCAGATTCTTATGAGCGTAAGCCATTTCCTCCAGTCCCTTTTTTTCGAAGGATTGTCCCATCACCTCTTTCCGGAGTATCTGATGGATTATTTTCTTGACCTTTGCCGAGGCGGCGGCCGCATCCGCTTTTTCAAACGTATCCAATATCAGACTTGGTCTGATTGCCATGAAAACCGGAGACAGGCCATACTCCTGGTTCATGTCGCAAAACCGGTTCAGGCCTGTTCTGCGAATATCCAGTTTTGCATACCGTTCATTCTTAATGTATGCCTGATATACTTCATCAGGATAAGTTGCCCGGATAGTTTCCGTAATACCGGCAGGAAGCAGCGGATTGTTTTCTTCACCGTCTGGGACTGAATTTTGAAGCCGGTCCACAAGCTCATTTATATCGATTAACGCATAGGAGAGGCCGTCTGCCGGAAGTTTGCTCACTATCGCAACGCCCAGCGGGAAGGGATTAATCATGTAATGTCCGTTTTCACAGCGCAGATATTGGATACTGTTTCCTTTTGTATAAACAGCAGCGATAGAAGATGAGAGGAACGTACCAATATCGGTTTCTTTATGGAACCGCCCGATAAGAGATTCGGCTTTTTCTTTTGTTTCTGCTTCATATGTATCAGGGAGATGGTCAAACGATATTTTTATATCGGTTTTCAGATTTGACAGGAGAGATCCATATACTGCTCCGATGATGTTATTTCCGTTGATTTGCTGCTGAACCATCGAATTTATTTTCAGGATTTTTAGAATGTCTCCCTGAGCATTTTCGGCTAACTGATTTAACTCATCAAGGTTAACATGAGTGTCTTCATAAAAAGTCTTAGCTATCCATTCCCGGGCAGTTTTATCTGAGGTAAGAATGACGGTCTCTTCACTGCCACCATCTAACCGGGAGGCAAACGTGACATGGGAATCCTGGCCGGGAATCTTTTTATTGTTATTTTGCAATTCATCACCGTCCTTTCTTATAATGATATGAGAGATGCATTAAAATTACCCGACGTTATCAATAAGCTGCCTGAACGCCTGATGAAGACCTGTTGAAGCCAGCCCGGATACGGCGCCGGAGACAAAAAGAGTAAGAGAAACCCCCTGCGGGGATAAGCAGGCAAGTATTGCACCCGCCGCACAGCAAACGGTTGGAATCCATTTGTTATCAACATCATGAATCCATTTTTTGAGTATATATCCGATAATAAGGCAGGCAACGGTTACTAAGGGGATATATAGCTGAGTAATAAAAGTTAAATCCATATTGTACCTTCTTTCTTATTGATGGGTATAAAACGGGGAGGAGAAAACTCAGCTCCGTACAGCATGGTTATAATCGGCATTGCCAATTAAAGTATGGGCTTTTCTGTAATGATCAAGTAATTGTCTGTTTCTTCTGGAGTCGCACATATAATACGAACGGCGGTGTCTGGCGACGGTGTGGCTGATTCCGCTCTCACCGAAAGGAACCCCGTTTTCTACCAGATATTCCATTTCATGCTTTGTTATCTTTGTAATAATAAATCCTTCTTTCATTTTAAATTTGCTCTTCAGAGTAGAAGAGGAGCAGCTGGGCCAGTTGGATTTGAACCAACGAATACAGGAGTCAAAGTCCTGTGCCTTACCGCTTGGCGATAGCCCAATCAGGCTTACTTTGCTTCTGAAAGGAATCGGAAGCTGTATTGCCAGAAGGGCAAGGCAGCTTCCAAAAAAGAAAAAGAGAAAAGATGTTTTCTGGATTTGGCACCGTGAATAAGGGGTAAGGGTAATCTTTCACTTTGTGATATCACAAAATGAATATTTAGGTGTATTCCATATATTCTATACCATATAAGGAAAATCTCATTTCGCAGGAAGAATTCCGGGAAACCTTATAAATAAAGGCTTTTTCGACTGCATCGACATTGTTTAGAATATATCCTGTATCAGGAGCTGTGATTTATAATCCCTGTTACGCTCCAGTTGTTTTTCGTAAGCACAGTCTTTGCAGTATTTCTGGTTATTGGTTTTTCTTTTGACGAGTATACCGCAGCCAGTACAGCGTATATATTTTTCGCCCTTATAAAGCTTCCATTCGTATCCGAGCTTTCTAAAATCGGTTATTAATAACTTCTGCCGGCTGTTATCATCGACAAACATAACCCGAATATTGAGATTGTTTACTTTCTTCGCATATTCGATTAATCCGGATTCCAGAAGCCGGTTAAACTTTATATCCTTATTAAAAGCAGTTGTATTGATACATGCCATGTCAAAAATCTCGCCATTACTGTAATTTACCCAATTGTTATTATTCGGATTTCGGTAATTCCGAAATTTTGCGAGGCACAGCAGAGTAAATGCAAGACGGCCTAATACTTTGTCCTGTACTTCTTCGATTGTCTGCAGTTCATTTTCAGTAATCCAGATTCCCTTACACTCACACAAGGGATATTTACCTGCTTTGCCTGCATACTTTTCAATGCTAACAGACCAGTTAACCGGATTAAAGCGCGGATAGTACAAATTCATGATATGATTTAATTCTTCAATGATTTCTGATTTCTTTAAGCCTTTTTCATGGTATAAATACCTTGCATATATGCTCAGGAAAGTACAGGTTTTTGATACATCGATATTTTTATGTTGAAGGATGTTGTCCACATACTCCTTTTCATTTAAGATAATAATGGCTCATCATCTCCCTTGATTTTTTTACTGCACATCATAAAGTGCTCACCGCCGAATTCAAATTCCCCGTCCCCGGTGGTTAAGACTGGATAATTTATGGTAGAATGATTCTTTTCTAATAAGTTTTCAATAATCGTTTCACCCGATACATCCCACGCAAACTGTTTCGACTTTTCGGAGGAATAACACATATCAACCACGATATCGCAGAGCTCTTTTGCATTCGGGCATATTTTTTCGCACTGCCATTTAAATTTTAATAACATCATGTTCCGGTTTAACAGCACATCTTCTTTGTCAAGACGCTGTTTGTTTGCCAACTGCTGATAGTATCTGACGGTATCATCATATTCGTCTTTCAGTTTTGAAATTTTTCTGTAGTCACCGGCGCTGTATTTGGATCCCGATTTTAATATGGAAGAGTCAAATGCCGCCGCTTTCATTTTTTCGGAGATAAAATTTTGAAATACATCTTCGAAAATCCAGGAAATACGGTTGATGATACATGGATTATCGCCGACCGGCTTTAAAGCCGAATAGTATTTTAAAAATTCCTCTTCCGGGGGTGTTCTGTCTGATTTATGCGTTAACTCGGACAGTGACATTTTAAATTCCCGAATGCATTTACTGTTTGCGTCTTTCATGTACTTATTCCACTTTGACAGCAGATCCGGATAAACATATTTCATAAAGTAGGGCTTGTTTTCTGCAACAACCCGCATGCATAAATCTTTAAAATGTATTTGCTTCGCCGTATCCTCAGGAAGTTTTTTACATGCGTTTTTATCATACCAATATTGGGGCATGGGTTTTGCTAAGATGCCTTTTGCCTTATCAATGGCGCATTGTTGATAATGCTGTCCGCATTTAATACGGTAATCGAGCATTTTATATTCCTCGGTGTCTTTATCAAATACAGACTGCCTTTCTATCATCCCAGTAATGCGGTTAGTGGTAGTTCCGATTTCATCGCCGAAAGCAAGTTTATTTGCTTTAACCATATCAGATTCTGCTGGAATTATTTTCTCTGCCTTTCTCTGCATGCATTCGATGGTGGGAGAGTTAAGGGTGTTTTTTACAATGATTGGATTATCCGTTGTGAAAAATGTATCGCTGTCTTTATCCGCACCATTTAAAGCATCACAGGTTGTATCCCAGGAGTTCAATATAATTCCGGTTGTATTATATTGATACCAGTAATCCATTTTTTCATTATGGACAACCTTCCTTTTACGGATATTGTTGTGACAGGTCATAGGGGCACGGAACAATGCAATCTCTTCAGCCCCTTTATCGATCCAGTACCTGTGGTAAACCTGTCCTGCCTCAAGCAGTCCGGTCACCGGTAAGCCAAAGACAGATTGTGCAAGAGAGTACAGATCACCCGATACAATTGCAAAATTACCGGATAACCGGATTGACCCCTTTGCCGCCATTTCAATCCGTTTTTTAATCATGGCATGTATTTTCCTGATAATAAAGGGATCTTCCATCATTCTTTTATCAATCATGACGGCCTTAATAAAATCATTGTCAATATAGTCTACATTATCATTATCCAGGTACATGCCCTTCAGAAATACGATGGTCCTTCTCCAGTCATTGCCTAGGACATCTTGAATCTCCCTGATTGTCGGAGCACAAAGCTGATGCAGATCCCCGTCGGATAAGTCATATGTTTGTAAAAACTGGTAATTTGAATTTCTCACATTTTCCAGTTTGTGAGGAGTTGCTTTTGCAACAGAAAATTGATAATGATTTTTATTGCAGCATTCTATAAACGTATCGAGGCTCTCGTAAGAATCCCATAATTTCACCATGGAAGTGGTAAGCACGACATCATAATCCCTGACGTCACGCCGGATTCCCCATGCATCCTGAACCATATAGTCCTCATGGTTCATCCGCTTTGCAAATTCTACAAAATCAAATGTGAACAGCATTCCCTTCGTCCAGGCATATCGTGTGTTAATGCCGGAAAGCGTTTTATCTGCATATTCTTCACCATACAAATCCCGGTTGACAATCCGTGAATAATCTGGTGACATTAGACCGTATCCATCGGAATCACAATAGTCAATCACATAATTTCTTTCGCTTTTCAGTTCCGGTTCCCCTTCATTTTCATCTGATATTTTTATAATGTCTTCTGTAAAACGGATGTTGCAGTCGTTAACGATCAGTATCCTCGGCATTGTGACGGGAATTGAAGCACTGCAGATTAGAGCCTGGTATGCCTCTAATTTGGCAGGGATAATCGGTTTTGTTTTATCTCTGTTGTTATCCATTCTTTTTAATATTTCTTTATAAACCGTGTCTCCGATGTATGTAATGGTCGATCTTTTTATGCCGCCGTTCGTTCCAAGAAGCCGGTGGTATTTATACCCATTAATCCTAAACCCTTTATTAGCCCTGTCGTAATCCTTGCCGGAATCCATAATCATGCAGAAATAATCTTTTTGGTACTGCAAAGAATAAAGTTTGTCGTATAATTTCCTGATTGTCTCTTTGTTTTCTATGTTTTTTTCTTGTTTTTTTATATATTTAATCTGAGCTTTTAATTCAAATACTTCCTTGTCGAGATTTTCAATTCCGTTAAGTTCACAGAGCCATCTCAGGATTTGACTGTCATTCAGCGCGACAATATCGTTTCTGTTTTTCACAGCAGTTTGAAGTGGAAGAGTAAGATTCCATTTTGCCTGCTTTAAACGGCTGCTTGGTAATTTATATATAAATTTATGACATGATTGCTGTTTGACTATTTTTACCACCATCCTTTCCGGAGATTTTTAAGTAGCTGTGATAAAAGATCTCAGCATATGCTTTCAAATCTTCATAACTGCATTCTTCATTCACACAGGACCAGAATTTGTCCAGCAATAATTCGTATTTGAGCTCCAACTTTTTATTATCGATAAAAGACAGTTTTCCGTACCAATAATCAAACATCTGTCCGAGATAAAGGGCGGTGAAAAAGCAGTCATTGTTATAATTAATATTAAATAACTGTTCTTCTTCGATTGGATATTTCCTGTCCATTTCCTTTTTTTTGACTGTCAAATCCCTTATGATGGATTGGCATTTATCGTCGGAAACCAAATCAATATTGGCAATAGGAAGGTAATAACCCTTTGGAATGTCCGGCAAATCCCGAAACCAGACAAAATAGCTTTTATAAGTAAAATAACTTACGGCTCCGATTTTCATAGCGCTCATGAGATCCATGAAACTAAAAGACACAGATATCTCCTCCTTTTGTGTTTTTAATCAACGGTTGATTCATAGTCCTGCTCTGAGTCTGTCCGCGGAAAGCGGGACAGACTTTATGTACTGATACCAAACCCCCTGTATTAAAACCTCCGTTCCCTGTTTTCACAATTTTTGCGGCATTGTTCATCAAAACGCCGGTCTGCAATAATCCTGTTTATAATATTACCCTTGCTGTGCTCCGTATCAAAATCACAGGCATATATTCTGCCTCCGAATGTTTTGTGGTTATTTGTGCTGTTTGTAGGTTTAGCTGTCATATTTTAGATTTCTTCTCCTTCCTGAAGTATTGTTTTTAGACAATTTCGTGTTTTTTTGCTTAAGCGCGGGGCCGGCCTGCTTTTATATTCTCCAAAATGATTCACATTTTTATGAATTTGTTTTCCAAAGGCAAAACAGGGTTTGTGCGGATTACGATAGGGGCCTCTGTTTGAGAAAAAGAAAAGACACCATCCCGGGAGAATGGTGCCTTTCAAAGAAGTATAGAAAGAAATATAGAAAGGAATGAATGCCGAACACATGTTCGATATCTGGGTTGACAAGAACATGTGTTCGAGTTATACTGTAGTATATAAAAACAAAAAGAGAAGACTATCTTATCATCGGTGTTGGCGCACCTCCAAGACAGGTCTTCTCAATTACGAACATAAACTCTCTTTACAGAGAAATTTAAGGCATAGCGGAAAGCTACACGGCTACATTATTACATACGATCTAATTTGTTGTCAAGCGTTTCTGCTTTATTTCCATGAATAAACAAATGCATATTGAGTGGTTGTTTAACAGAACAATTCATAATGGCGGGGAAGGCGCAGGCTCCTTCAATTTATGGTACGCATTCTGCATTTTTACAAGCCGGCAGCGCGGCCAATTCTGGAAGTTAAAGGTAGAGAGAGCATAAGGAAGGAGGCTGATTGCAGAGATGGAAAGGAGGAGAAAGATACTAAAACAAAGAGATGGGCCGGATATTTACAACGATGGCCTTCACAGTAACAGAGACAGTATTTACTTTATGAACAGGTGGTGCGGCAAAATGGACAAAGAGCAAATAACATTAGACTACTACTCGGACAATGCCAAAAGATTGCGGGCGGTGATTGACCATATTTTGACTAAATTCGGAGGAATCTCGCCAAAAGATTATGATGATTTTTATTCCCTGGCAAACGAAGTGTTTACGGTTGTTTTGAAGACATACGACGGAACACAGAAGTTTGAAAACTATATGTATTCCTGCCTTTCCAATAAAATTAAAACGGAGTTTACTTATAGAAACAGAAGTAAAAGAAAGAGGAAAATAGAGACAGTAACCCGGGAAGGAGTAAAGGGAATGGAATTCGTTGATGACGTATCTATGGACTCTACCGTTGGCGGCAGAGAAATAACAACGATAGAAAGTATGATTCCTTCCAGCTTTGATTTAGAAAAAGAGGTTTCCGGAAGAATCGGCGGAACATATGATGACAAGATAGAAAAATATCTTGAGAAATTATCTAAAAGACAACGGGAGATCGTATTGATGCTTTCTGAAGGGTATAAAGCAAAGGAGATTAGAGGAAATTTACATCTCACGGCAGGCGTATATTCTGATTGCATGAGAGCCATACAGTCCTACAGTAACATAAAGATATTATTATAAAACCAAGGGGGAGCTTGAATGGTAGAACCAATCAGAGAACACACATATTCACTCGCTGCATATTTAGAAAGCGTAAAAGAAGAAGATATACGGGAGGATCAGGATGTTCAGCGCCTTGCCGGACAGTGGGATGCGGGAATGATAAACGAGCTTATCTATACCGTCTTTACCGGAGATTACATTCTTCCAATTATCATGGGAGAGGAGGACCGGGAGGCAGGAACGACCCAATTATGGCTGGTTGACGGGGTACAGAGGACATCTTCCTTTATGCTGTTTCGGTATGGAAATTACAAAATTACGTCATCGATTAAAAAGAGTCTGATTGAGTATCAGGTTAAACAGGTGAATACTCATGGCGGTTTCGTGAGGGATAGTGAAGAAAATTTTGTTTATGAGACGAAGACACTGGATTTAAAAGGTCAAACTTTTAGCAGCCTTCCAAAAGAACTTCAGAGAGCGTTTGATAATTTTCAAATTAAAACAGTCGTTCATCAGCATTGTACAATGGAAAGAATATCTGAACTCGTATGCAGGTATAACAACCATAAGTCTATGAATCCCTCTCAAACAGCGTTTACTTATGTATACAAGTATGCAAGAAAGATAAGAAGTATTACAAATCACAGCTTTTTCAAAGACTGTGGCAGTTTTTCAGAAAAGGACAGGCTCAACGGCATTTATGAACGTGTGGTATGCGAAACCATAATGTCCATGTTCCATCTTAATAACTGGCAGAAGCAGGGGAAAAAGATGGGCGACTATTTAAATGAGAATGCATCAAATAAGGAGTTTGACATTTTAGAAGACGAATTAAACAGGATTACTGCGGTTGTGACCGATCAATATTCTGATTTCTTTACGAGTAAAGATGCTTTTGTATGGCTGACATTATTCCATGATTTTTTAGGCTATGGTTTGCCGGACAGAAAATTCACCGAATTTCTCGATGCGTTTCGTGGCGGGCTGCACAGTAAAGTGGTAAGTGAATGCGATAATGACACCTTTGAGATTCTGAACCGGAATAGAGCCACAAAAGACAAAAAGGTTGTTGTAAAGAAACTGGAGATATTAACGATTCTTTTGAAGAATTATTTTCATTTTGACGAAAAAGAAGAGATAGAAGCGGATAAGAATCAGAGTGTCCCTGAATTTATTACAGCCCAAACCGGCCGGGACATAGACGGGGAGGATATTGAATTCTATGAAGAAATACTAAGTGATCTTACGTTAAATGTAGATAACGATACAGAACTTCTTAATCCGGAAAATCATTTATCATTATTAGCCTTAACAGCATATAGCTGTCACAATTACATCGATCTGGATGATTGGATAGTAGACTATTTTAAACGAAATTCTACATATATTAAAAATCAAAAAGAGAATTATATCTATATGCTGAGAGATTTAACGTTCTATCTGAAGGAGAAAGAATGATGGAAAATACAATGTCAGTGAAAGAATATATTATGAAGAGTTCGGAAAAGAAAGGCCGAAAGCCTGAGATAAGGCCGGATGAAAGTGAATCTAATTTAGAGCTTATAGTGAACTATCTGAGTTTAATCATCGAAAGTTGAGCAGGGGGAAAAAGACCTGTCTGATTGTCGGGAGAGACTGCTTGGAGAAGTGTTGGAGGTAATGAGACTTTGAAGTTTGAGGATACCGAAGTTTGGGGATTTGAACATGGCATACGTGGAGCGAGAAATTCACTTAATTCATGGGAACAATCTGACAGCGGAATTTGCAAAGGAGGAGATTCGGGGATTGGATGCACAAACTGTGCGGCAAAAGATACATGTTCACACCAATTTAACTACACATACCAGATTGGCAAAAATGATTTGAAGCTTTTGCAGGAACTCATTCTGATGGGAACTGAGCATAGAAAGTTTATGCGTCAAATTATGGTAAGTGTTGATATTACGGCTCCATTATATTGGTTCAAGGAATTCGATACATATAAAGCAGGTACTGTTGAGGATTTCTCCTCAAACAGGTACAAGATTTATACAAAGGAATTCACTCTGAATGATTTTAGCCATGATCACCTTAATTCTACTTCGTTAGAGTTACTAAGCCGGATCATTCTTGAGTTAAATGTGAACCGCAATGGATTTAATAATCACACTTCAGAATTGGCGGAAGCTGAAGAACAGAAAATAGGTTGGCGGCAGATGGTCCAGCTTCTCCCAATTTCTTATAACCTGAAAAGGACTATATTGATAAATTATGAAGGAATTCGCAATCTATATTTTTCGGGGATTAACCATAAACTGGATGAGTGGTCAAACTATTTTACCGGATGGGTCGAATCACTGCCTTTTGCGGCGGAGCTGATTCTGTATGGCGGAAGAGATAAAGCATAATTAAGATGAGGGGGAGGAACAGTATGAAGATTAGTGTGCACGTGACAGGTGGCTTTTGTACCTGCAAACCAGTGAAGGCCGGAAGAATCACGGTACGTTGTCCAACATGCAATAAAACCTGCGGTACAGACAGAGAATACCATATGAATTATGAAATGGAATTGGAACATAATTGAATTAGAGTACAACCAAAATGAAATTTAAAAAGGAGAGAATTTAATGAATGATTTTTTTTACTGTATATTGATGAATGGAGAGGAAATAGATTTTGATAGAAAGTGTAACAGCTATGTGCACAATGATGGATTTGTCAGGTTTGATTTGGTTTGCCCGGAAACAGATAAAGGGATTATTCTTCAGGAAATCAACGGAAAGGAGATCAGCAGGATAATGCATTGCTATGATAATCGTACGATTGATGAGTTGTTCAGAAAAGAACCCGAGATAGTAGTTCCGAACAAAAAGATTATTACATCATAAAAAACTGCAATTTTCGGTTGCAAACGAGAATTGATTACATAGATTTCACGATTTAGGATACCGGTATTCTCTGTTTACAAGGAGGATGAATGAAAAAAATATTATTTGTGATTTTCTTAGCAGCATCCGGTCTTGCTATGCCTGCCACCGTACAGGCAGGCGACGGGCGGCAAAACGTAAAACCGGCACAAGAGGAATCAGGGCAGCAAGTCAATATTATCACAGAAGTGGTAAAGAAATATGCATTATATGAAGCAGGTATCTATGAAGAACCAGTTAAAACTTACATGGATGAAGAGCTGTATCTATTGGCTCATATACTCGCAGGAGAATGCCAGAGCTGTCCGGATAATGAACAATTATACGTTGGCTCGGTAGTTTTAAACAGGAAGGCACATCCCGATTTCCCGGATACAATTGAAGCGGTTATCTTTCAAAAAGGCCAGTATGCCTGCATTGACGATGGAAATTATGATAGGGAGCCTACAGATAGAAACTGGTCTAATGCAAAATGGCTGTTGGAAAACGGAAGTGTCCTTCCCGCAAATGTCATCTGGCAGTCCGGATGCAGACAGGGAAAGGGTGTTTATATCAGAACGAAGTGGCATTACTATTGCTATTAAAGCGGCAATTGTCCTTTTAATGGCAGCCATCTGACTAACATACAGCCCCCATCATGATTCCACCGTTACTTCCTCTTCAAGTTAATTTGCCAGCCCACGCCAAACTGGTCAACGACACTTCCATATAATTCACTCCAGAAGGTAGCTTCCAAAGGCATTTCGACTTTGCCGTTTTCGCTGAGTTTTTGAAACCATTGAGTGAGTGTCTCCGGATCCTCCCCGTTTAGGGTGATGGTAATGTTATTGCCAGGGTAAAAGGGCATTTCAGGCGGAACATCAGAGAACATCAGCTCATTACCGTCCAGATTAATTGATGCATGTAGCACTTGATTTTTCAGTTCATCAGAAACAGGAAATTCAGGGTTATGGGGCATTTCTCCATAAGTCATTATTTGGACAGGAGTATCAAATACGCTGCTGTAAAAGTCTACGGCCTGACGGCAGTTGCCTTGAAAGTTAATATAACATTGAATTGTCATGGGAAAGCTCTCCTTATTCTTTAATATAGAATAGTCTGTCCAGGTTTGCCTTTGACGATTCAGAGGACAAAAATTGAAGCTGTGGAGGAAATGGTTACAAAATAGCCCCTCATACGGTTAAACGTATAAGAGGCTATGGTCATTACCCTTTTTCCCGGCTCATTAATTAAGGATTGTTAATTTGGCCGATACCGGCGGCGGAGCAGTAGTCCGATTATGTACCCGTATCGATGGATATAGAGCTTTATAAGTTCGCGGTCCGCCGGAATCAGACGCTTGTAATAACAATTGTCCAAATCATTCCAGGCTTGTGTAACACAGTAACCGAGAATATTCCTTGCAATTTTTTTCGCTTCCTTATTTTTCATGTAATGCCCCCTTTGATTTGCGCTATGGTTACGGGCTTCCAGCCTAAAATTCAAGCACAGGCGGCCGGGAGAGTGCAGAGCCTGGGAAATAAGGGAGTAGAATCAAGTGTCCTGCTAACTGGTTAATGCAATTTCAAAGAGGCAGGGATATCGGATAGACTGTTTCTGTATAGTTTAGTTTTAGATGCGTTGCTTTCCTGTAATTAAAGGATATCACGTAGTTACCAGAATTTTACTGGAAATATATGGTAATTATACGCATTTATTTGCCTGGTGCCTGCCCTCTGCATTATAAAAAAATATAATATAGATTACATTAATGCAAGGGAAAAATATGTGAATGAATGGAAAATAATAAAGCAGGAAGAAAAAAAATAGTATTGAATGAAAGGCGCAAATCCGGTCAGCGCAGATGAAGATTCGGCAGCTCCCTGTCATTAAGATCATGCAGGAACGCAGATTACAGTATCGGCGGCCGATAGAATCAAGAGACAATATAACTGTTTTCATGATTTTGTAGAATGAAAACAATTATTCCCGTCTGTATATATTATCGTTTGTTTCTAATAATAGATGATAAGACTCCCACCCTTAGTTCGGGAAGTAATTGACAGGAGGAATATCCGATGTGCGGCAGATATAGTTTATATACGGATGAGGAAAATCAGGAAATTATAAAAATCATAAGAGCTCTGGACCAAAAGCATCAGGGAAACGAAATGAAAACAGGTGAGATTTATCCGACCAATACGGTCCCAATCCTTTATGCAAAGGATGTAGAGATTACCCCCGAATTGAGTACATGGGGGTACCCGCGTTTTGGATCTGCAAAAGGTGTTATCATAAATGCCAGGTCTGAAACGGCAGAAGAGCGCCCAATGTTCAGAACAAGCTTACACAACCGCAGATGTGCGGTACCCAGTACCGGATTTTTTGAATGGACTCAAAGCGGTGAAAAGAAAAAATACAAGTTTAATTTACCGGAAGACAATATTTTATATATGGCGGGAATTTATAATGAATTTAGAGGAGAAAACAGATTCACTATTCTGACGACCAGTGCGAATAACTCAATTGCAGATGTGCATAACCGTATGCCGGTAATACTTCCGGGAAAGCTGTCGGAAGAATGGATTTTATCAGAGAAATTTGCCCTATCTTATATTCACTCCAATATGCCAGTTCTGAGAAGAGAGATTTCAATTTAGCAGGAATTAAAAATAAAGGTGAAAAGTTCATTCAATGAGCTTTTCACCTTTACCAATGAAGCATGAGTTTAACTAAGATAACTACGTTTCTCCGCCAGTACAGGAGAAACAAAGGCCCTGTCAAAAAAGAAACCTGTTTATACAAAATTGGCCAGATACAAGAAAATCAAATCAGTTTAATGAAGGTTCCTATTCCAACCATAATAAAGGGTTCCTATTAGAATTGACTAAAACAGTTCCTCCTGCAGCTCCTGAGTTCTGGGCTGCGGCCTTGGGGGTGGCTGAGGCTGTGGCCTTGGAGGTGGTAGAGGCCTTGGAGGCTGCGGGGGTCTAGGCGGCTGAGGAGGTCTTGGAGGCCTAGGCGGCTGAGGAGGCCTTGGAGGCTGCGGAGGCCTAGGTGGCTGCGGAGGTCTTGGAGGCTGCGGAGGCCTAGGCGGCTGAGGAGGCCTTGGAGGCTGCGGAGGCCTTGGAGGCTGCGGAGGTCTAGGTGGCTGCGGAGGTCTTGGTGGCCTAGGCGGCTGAGGAGGCCTAGGTGGCTGAGGAGGCCTGGGAGGCTGCGGAGGTCTTGGTGGCCTGGGCGGCTGAGGCGGCCTGGGTGGTAAAGGCGGCCATGGGAACCAGGGCGGCGACGGCTGTGTTGTTCTTTGAATCGCTACTAAGAAGGCATTAGCCTGAGGCGGGATGCTCCTTGTCATACGGGATGAGAATACGACATTCACCCACATACCCCTCTGAATGCAGCATAAACATATGCTTTGACCGAATGAGTTCAAAACCACGGTTCCGCTATTGAGATTTAACCTGATAGTCTGTATGGAAGTAATATTATTTATTTCTGGTACGGAGTAAGATACTAAAATAGATGCACTTAAGTTATTATAGCAGGTAACGTCTTCTACGAATGCATTATTAATTCGCATTACGTTTCCTTGTTGAATCATAGTTCCACGGGGATCGATAGCCATACGGATCTTTCCAAACAGTTTTAATACATTATATGTCGGTTATATTGAAATGTGAGTTCATTTCCGATTATGGAATGGGGGACAAACGGTATTAAGAGAGCGGACAAAAGAATCCTATTAATAGTCCCGGAAAAGGAGGGAGCCGGCTGGGATTGCCTCTTGACAAGTCCATGTTGACAGTCCGATAATATATAAAAAGAAATTTCTGAAAATAAAATCGCAGAACGGCTAGGCGAAAGCAGAACGTTCTATTAGACGTACGGCAAAATTATTTGGAGTAAACAGGAGCCAAAGGGCTTTAAAAGCTGCCGGTTATGAATCAGCCTGCAGCCTTTTTCTCTTCTCCTGACAGATATGTTCCCACACGTCATCCACTGTGATGAAGCTGTCAAAATCGGATTCGTTGATGTCTATCCCGAAACAGTCCTCGATTTCCGTCAGAAAATATACAATTAAAAAGGAGTCCAGGCCGAGGTCGTCAATGAGCTTCGAAGACCCGGTAACCGGAACATCCGTGTATTCCTCTAATATTGCCTTAATCTTATCCATATATTTCATCCCCCGGATTATGTATCGTTTCAGTCCATATTATAATATCATAACAATGAAAAAATTGATAGCTTAAGACATTCCTGCATTATGCCTGCACAACCGTCTCCAGTCTATTTGATTTTTATTTTCCCAGAAAAAGGGGGAGCCGGTCAGGATTGCTCCTGCCGGCATGAGTATGAAAAAGTCTATATAAAAGGTTTTCTTCCTGTTTGATTTATACTATACAGGAAAATTGTGACAAAAGTTTGACCGGACAATAAATAAAAAATAAAAATCATAAAGACTTTCTATACAATACCTTTTATACCGGATCCTGAAACAGGATTTCTCCGTCGAACAGCAGCTCACCGTCGTATTCGATACGAAGCGGCTCATAATATTTTTGGCCGGTTTCATATTTGATCTTTACCGTCACTGCTTTCATTTCTCCGGAACTGTCTCTTACCCTGGTCAGGATAGTGGTCACAGCGCCATTTTCAGAAATAATCCAGTCATCGGATGATTTTGAGTAAGTCAGATCCGTAAGAAAACGGCTCAGTTCCTGTTTAACGATAGAGGAGTATTTTTCAATATCAGGCGCAGATTCAGTTTCGTCCGCCGTGCTGTCTGCCCGGGCTTTACCGGTTTCGTCGATTTTCAAAATATCTAACACACCGGGTGCTCCATCATTGCCGACAATATCCTGAACTCCCTTATAAAAGAGGGGAGTCCCGTGTATAACTAAACTTTGGACGGAGAGAATGAGCAGTACCGAGCATATGGAACAAAGGACGGTTATCACCGTTCTGGCTGTTTTGTTAAATTTCCGGTATTTCCACATCAAGAACAATCCGAGTGGAAAACAAAGAAACAATGCTGCCGCTGTAAAAACGGAGGTTTGGTACAGACTTCGCTTCTCCGTTACCCGCTTTTGCTTTGATGATACATAATCATTAGAGGCCGGCTTCAGCGGAGCCGCTTCCTTTTTGACGGCTTCTCCACAGACAGGACAGTAATTTCCCTCAAAAGTTTCCCCACATCTTCTGCATTTCACAGTACCGCCTCCTTCCACAATGAATTTATTAAAACAGAGGAAATCCGCCCCTCAGTTCAGGCGGTCTATTCGGATGTTTTTATAAATTATACCATATAAAGCAGCGATTGTATATTACAGCGGGGATGGTACTCTGTCTGTATCACTTAACAACTATGCACTGATTCATACAATCTGCTTCGGATAAAGAATAGGGAGATCGGAAATAATTTAAAATAACAACATGAAAGCAGCAGGATTTAATGATTAAGAAAAGCGGAGGAAAATATGACCGGAAAAACATATGAATTTGATGCCGTAATACAAAAAGTACCCGGTATAGATGGAGCTTATATTAATATCCCATTTGATGTGAAAGAAGAATTTGGCAGGGGCAGGGTCAAGGTTTATGCTGAATTTGACGGGGTGCCTTACGAGGGCAGTATCGTGCGTATGGGAACGCCGGGACACATTCTGGGAATTCGGAAAGATATCCGTACGGCTACGGGTAAACAGCCCGGAGACAGGCTTCATGTCTGCCTTAAAGAGCGATAGCAAAATGCACGCAGAAATCTCTAACTGACAGCAAACTGACAGTAAATTAACAGTAAACTAACGGCAATCTAACGCCGTCAAACTATAAATCAGTTGAACTTTTTCCGAAAATCATGGATAATAGAAAGATAAGGACAGGATGATTGTGGGGAGGAGTAATATATGAATTTACAGTGGCTGTATTATTTTAATACAATCGCAGAACTGGAACATTATACCAGGGCGGCGGAGCAGCTTCATGTCAGCCAGTCCAATTTGAGCCATGCCATTAAAGAGCTGGAGGAAGAACTGGGAGCGGAGCTGTTTGAGCGGAAGGGCCGCAATATTAAGCTGACAAAATACGGAGAAATCTTTCTTCCTTATGTTCAGCAGACAATCAATTCCCTGGAAGCAGGTATCACGACACTGAAGGAGTATATTGATCCGAATGTGGGAACGATTGTTCTGGCCGGGTTTCAGTCGATTGCCCAGTTTGCCACCGATCTTATGGTGCGGTATCAGTCCGAGACAAACCGCCTGGAGGTGCAGTTTCAGTACAGCCAGGAAATCTGGAAAGGGATACAGGGAAAACTTCTGGACGGTTCGGTGGATCTGATCCTTGGGACCAGGCTGAGTTATCCGCAGATAGACGCGGCCTATATCGGCACGCATCAATTGGTTGTCCTGGTCCCTGAAGGCCATGAACTGGCCGGGGAAGAGAAAGTGGATTTGAAAAAGCTGGATGGTGAGAATTTTATTGCCTTTGATAATAATGCGCAGCTTCGCGGCCAGCTTGAGAAACTGTTTGGCGAGATGGGGATCCGCCCCAATGTTGTTTCAGAGACGCCGAATGATCAGATTATCTACGGCCTGGTGGCAGCCAGGCGGGGAGTATCGATTGTGCCATATCCTCTGGCAGGGGCTCCGTATAATACAAAGATTCTTCCTATTGCCAACGATATACCCCAGCGGAGGATTTATCTGCAGTGGAATAAGGAACGCTATATCCCTCCGGCTGCAAAATATTTCAGGGATTATATTATCCGCAGCGGAGAGGTGTTTGATCAGTATCTGGAGCATCACGGGATGCTGATACGTTAAGGAATACGATACAGGCGGCAGCCAGGGAGGGCGTTCGGATTGGGCGCCCTCTTTAAATGCGGCGGCCCGTATCTTCAGACATGGACAGGAGAGACGGATGATGCAACGGATTTTTCTGGTTGAGGACGATAAAGCAATCGCTAAAAACCTTATACTTTTGCTCCGTTCGGAGGGATATACGGTCATCCATGCTTCTACGCGCGGAGAAGCTTCCGCCGTGGCGGCCAGCAATAAATTTGACCTGGCGCTGATCGACATTACCCTGCCCGACGGAAATGGTTTTACCGTATATACGGAAATTAAAGAGGCGCAGGATATTCCGGTAATCTTTCTGACGGCTTCCGGTGATGAGGCGAGCGTGGTTACCGGGTTGAACATGGGCGCGGACGATTATATTACCAAGCCGTTCCGGCCTCGGGAGTTAATTGCGCGGATTGGCACCGCCCTGAGAAAAAGGGGACGCAGCGGTTCGGTATTTGAAATCTGCGGTCTGCGTGTCGATACGGCAAGCGGCATTGTAAAAAAGAACGGCAGCGAAATTTTTCTTTCCGCTTTGGAATACCGTCTGCTGCTGGTGTTTATTAACAATCCCCAAAGTATCATAACGAGGGGGCGTCTGCTTGATGAACTGTGGGATGCGGCGGGAGAGTTTGTCAATGACAATACATTGACCGTATACATCAAACGCCTGCGGGAGAAAACGGAGGATGATCCGGCAAACCCGCGTATCATTCTGACGGTCCGGGGAACGGGATATAGATTGGGGGATGGGAATGCTTAGAAACAGGGAATTCCGGAGGTTTGCCATCGTATATGCCGTGATGGCGGCAGCCGTTACATTACTTGGCTTTCTGATGAATACGGCCGCCGGATTTCTGGCCGCTTTTTCCGCCGCCGCCTTTGGCGCTTCCTTTTGTGTGTTTACCAAAGCCAGATATAACAGCATCGCCCGGCTTTCCAACCAGATCGATCTGGTGCTTCACAATGCCGACCGGCTGGAGATTGATGCTCTGGATGAGGGAGAACTCTCCATTCTGCACAGCGAAATCACGAAAATGATGCTGCGCATCCGGGAACAGAACGATGCCCTGAAAAAAGAGAAGATCCATCTGGCCGATTCTCTGGCCGATATTGCCCATCAGCTCCGCACGCCGCTGACATCCGCCAATCTCACACTGTCTTTGATGGAAAATTGCAGGGATGAGCAGGAACGGAAGTCATTTGTGCGCGAAACCGAAGAATTGCTTACGCGGATGGACTGGCTGATTACCTCCCTGTTAAAAATATCTCGTCTGGATGCGGGGGTTGTAGAATTTCAGAGTGAGCCGGTCGATGTAAACGCCATAATTAACGCTGCGCTCCGGCCGTTTCTCATCTTTATGGAGCTGCATGAAATAGAAGTGGAGAAGGACGTACAGCCGGGAGTATCCATTCGGGGAGATTCCGGCTGGCTTTCGGAAGCAGTCCAGAACCTTCTCAAAAACTGTATGGAAAGTGTGGGAGATCACGGTAAATTGCAGATTTCCTGCACGGAGAATCTGCTGTATACAGAAATAAGCATTCATGACAGCGGCGCAGGTTTTAAAACGGAAGAGCTGCCCCGTCTGTTTGACCGGTTTTATCGCGGTAAGAGCACAAATAAGGCGGGATATGGGATTGGCCTGGCTCTATCCAGGATGATTATCATACGGCAGGGCGGGACAATTACCGCAAAGAACCACCCGCAGGGCGGCGCGGTATTTGTCATCCGTTTTCCTAAAGAATAAATATAATATTCTTATTACATGTCCCATCAGCCGGGAGAAGAGCAGGCATACCGCTGTACAATCAGATTGCGTACGCGCTGTACGGCCGGGGTGAGAGGCCGGCTCCGATCCCAGGAGAGATAAACGGTCCGGAGGAATTCTTTTCCCTTATCGTCAATCGGAATCGCCCTCACGCGCTCTGTCTTCATGGCCGGTACCTCGGGCAGAATCGATACGCCGAATTTCAGGGCCACATACTGGAGGGCGGCATTACATTCCCGGACCTCAAAAACGACATTGGGTATTACGCCGCGCTGGGTGAATACGTGGTCGAGCTGTTTGCGCAGACTGCTGGCCTTATCGAGCATCACAAGCGGTTCCCTGGCAAAGTCTTCAAAGGTGACATAGGAGCGGCCGGCCAAAGGGTGCTCCAGAGGAACGGCGAGGTACAGGGGCTGTTTCATAATCGTGATGGAATCAGCCCATTCATCGCGGTGGGTGCAGAATGCCAGATCCAGTTTTCCGTTCTTTAGAAGGCTGAAAATATCAAAAGAAGTGTCCTCGGTAAAATGGAACCGGATCTGCTGATTCTCGGGAAGGCGGTAAACCTCCTCAACCATGGATGGAATCAGGGAGGACGAGATGGAATGGAAATATCCGAGGCGCACCACAAGCGGGGCGGTGCCGGCCATCTGCTTTAATGTATTGGTTCCCTCCTCCATCAGCATCAGGGATTTCTGTACATAGGGCAGAAAACGTTCGCCGTAGTCAGTCAGACAGATTTTCCGGTTTTGTTTCTCAAACAGCTTGACACCCAGCTCTTTCTCCAGCTCGTTGATGGAGTAGCTGAGGCTCGGCTGTGCGATATGAAGTTCCTCCGCCGCATGTGTATAATGAAGCACACGGGCCAGAGTGTCAAAATATTGTAATTGCAGCAAAGTCATGATGACACCGTCCTTTTTTATGTATCACGCCCACATCTGAATTCAGAACTTAAATCCAATAAGCGCAGGTTTCTCATTGGATTATATCATAAGCTACAGCGGATTTCTACAAAAACCGCCTCTATCATAGAATCCCTCTATCAACACAAAAGAATACTGGTATTAGACATGTCCAAAGGGAATCGTTATACTGAAAATGATAAAAATGGGGATATTACGGCCAAAATGCAGAAAAATACCGGCAGAAAATGGCCAGGGGAGAAAAATGTATGGGACATTTCAGTGTTTCAGGCTGCTTCTGTAAAATAAAGAACAGCCTGTTTGCGAGAATTTTTATGGGACTGATTCTGCTGTCCCTGGGGATGGTACTTTTTATGGGATTCTGGATGAACAATATGATCAGCCAGAACTACAGGAAGCAGGCGGCGCTGTCGGGGGTGAGCCGCTTGAAACAGACGGATGAATCGATGGAGCTGCTTATCAATGTACTGGGCCAGAACATGGCCCAGATGATGTGGAGCAATGATTTTATTACATATATGATATCTCCCGGGCGCGTCGCTCCGGAACGCGATTACCGGATTGGACGCCAGCTTAAGTCCATCGGAAGCGGAAGCGAGCTGGTGCAGAGCGCCTGTCTGTATTCGCCCCTGGCCGGTGAAATCCGGGACAGTGAGTCGATTTTTCAGGCGGAGGAGTTTGAGGACTGGCCTATTCTCAGGGAGCATCTGGAGGAACAGGCGCCGGACCGGCAGAAAATCAGTAGAAAGACCGGCACGATGACCACGACCACGGTGATGTCAAAAGAAGGGCGGATCCTGGTTATGCAGGATTTGAACATTGCCTCCCATATCGGGACGCTGATGTATGAATTGAATGTACAGGCGCTCGGAAGTACGCTGGGGCTTAAGGGAGCGTCGGGGGAGACAAAAATTTACATTTATGATGAGAACCGGGAGGCATTTTTTGAAGATCTGCTTGCCTATGACACGATAAACCCGGATTGGGAAAATGACGGGATGTTTATCAGCCAGGAAAATCTGGCGGAGCTGGCAGGGCACAGTACCAGGGGATTTTACCGCTATGATTCGCCGGAGACCGGCCGGATTTATCTGATGCCGCTCGATACGGGAAATCTATCCGTGAGAGTTATGGATGTCCTGCCCATGTATCTTATGGCGGCGCTGGTTTTCCTGGCGCTGAGTATTGTGTTTGATTACTATATCAGTTATTTCATTTACCGTCCCATCAACCGGCTGATGAAGCTGGTAACCCAGGCCGACGGCAGGGAAAAACAGTCGGGAGATACGGAAATTGATTTTCTGGAGGGAGCTTACTGCGATGCCATGGACCAGCAGAGCCAGCTCAAGGGAGTGATTGCCAATATTGCCCCGGAAATCCTGGACTCCATGCTTAAAAACCTGATGGTGGGAAAGACGATTGAGGAGGAGCGGGTCCGCGAAATTCTGGAAGGAGTGGGCAATCCGATCCTGGTGAACAGCCGCTACCTGGTTCTGGCCTGCAAACTCAGCGAACCCAGGGAGAGAAAAGGAACCGATGTGGAGCTGAACCTGCATCTGCTGTCCATCAAGAAACTGGTGGAGGGGATTGAGATTTTGGATTACCATATTTACGATATCCGCACCGAGAAAATGATCGTGGGTATTGTCATGGGATTTCCGCCGGATTACCCTGTGGTGGCAATTAAGCGGGAATGTGCGAAGCTGTCCAGGCTTTTGCAGCAGCTGGGGGAGAAAATTCCTTATGGGATTCAGCTGGAGCGGGGCAGTATTTACCAGAATATCATGGATATCCGTTACGCCTATAAAGAGGCGGTGGGGAAACTTCAGTATCAGCAGTATCTGGACAGCAGCGAGGTAGAACAGGAAGAAGAGAACGACCGGGATACGGACCGGATTGTCAACCGCCGTTATTGCCAGGAGAGGACAAAGGCTCTGGTGGAGCAGGCTTCCCAGGGCAACCGGGCGGAGACGGAAAACTTGCTCGGCCAGATTCTGTCCGATTTGAAACGCGATATCACGGATTTAGCGGAATTCAGAAATATGGCCCAGCTTTTTTTGGACGAGCTGACGGAGAAAGTCATAACACTGCCATTAAATGAGGAAGAGCAGGAACTTCTGGAATCGGTCCATGCGGTGACGGCGCTGGGGGAACTTTCAACCAGGGAAGAGCTGTCGGCGCGTGTCCTTGAAAATGCCAGGATCGCCGTCGGGCTTCTGCACACCTATAACAAAAAGAACAGCTACCGGTATGTGAAGCTGGCAAAAGAATATATTGCACAGAATTACGCCGACAGCAATCTGTCATTAAATGACGTATGCGAACATATTGGAATCAGCGCTTCTTATCTCAGCGAACTTTTTAACGAAATCAGCGGGGAGAAATTTTCGGCTTATCTGGCTTCCTTCCGGGTAGAAAAGGCCAGGCAGCTTCTGCGGACTACTAATGTCACGATCAAGGAGATCGGCTTTTGCTGCGGTTTCAACTCCGTGCAGAATTTTATCCGCGTATTCAAAAAATATACGGACCAGACTCCGGGAAATTACCGGGGAGGACAGGATTCATAACCGCAAAGCTACGATCCGGTACCCTCATATTCACCGCGAATAACAATTTTTCGAATTGGTAACATTTCCCCGGAAACCGTGAAAAATGTGTGCTCTCCACAAAAAAAGTCCGTATACCAGCGGACTTTTTCCTGTTATTCTGACTTTACGGACGGCGGGGACGGGAAATTTTCAATCCCTCTATCCGCAGGAGGAGCGGCAGCGCCGCAGACCGTAAATAATATAAGGGGAAGTGGAAAGGAGGGTTTCCAAAGTGAAAAAATTTTGGAAATGGTTCGATGAGAATTTTGAAGAATGTCTTTTAATGATTCTTTTGATTCTCATGACGGCAGTTATGTTTGCACAGATTATCATGCGTTTTGTCTATCGGGAGTCAATGTCGTGGCCGGAGGAATTCTGCAGATTCTCATTTGTTATCTCGGGATTTTTATCAATCGGTTACTGCATTCGGAAGAATAAGATGCTGAAGGTGGATATCCTGGTGGGATTTTTCCCGGATTCGGTTAAGAAGGTATTTGATTTGGCCGGACGCATTGTCACTCTGATTTTCTTTACGTATTTTTCTTATTACGGCTATTTCGCAATGATGAATTCCGTGCGGGGCGGCATGAAGAGTCCGGCTATGGAAGTGCCGATGTACGTGCTTTACGGCTCCGTGTTTATCGGTTCCGTGATAGGCGTCATCCGTCAGATTCAGGATTTGGTGAAATGGTTCTGGAAGAAAGACAGGAAAGATAATAAGGAGGTGGCAGAATAATGTTAGGATTAGTTTTTGGGGCGTTTCTGGTTGCAATGGTCCTGGCCCTGCCGATGGCGGTTGCCATGGGACTGGCGACAGTGATTCCGCAGCTTATTAACAGCAGCTTTCCGGGAAATATGAACTATATTATCCAGGCAATGATTTCCGGGCTTAATACAACTCCGATCCTGGCGGTACCGCTCTTTATGCTGTCGGGAGCCCTCATGACAAGGGGAGGAATCTCAAAGCGTTTATTTGATATTTTTGCAATTATTGTTGGAAAAAGGACGGCCGGCATCCCTTGTGCCGTTGTCATCACCTGCCTGTTTTACGGTGCAATTTCCGGTTCCGGGCCGGCTACGGCGTCGGCGGTTGGAACCATGTGTATCCCGATTCTGGTCAGTCTGGGATATGACAAGGTATTTTCGGCGGCCATTGTGGCGACGGCCGGAGGACTGGGCGTGATTATCCCTCCCAGCATCCCGTTTATCATGTTCGGGCTGTTCACGGGAGCATCCGTTGGAAACCTGTTTAAGGCAGGAGTCCTTCCGGGCTGCCTGATCGCTTTCGTCATCATGTTTTACTGCTGGTTATACTGCAAAAGAAAGGGTGAGGACAAGGAGAAAATTGCAGCCAATTATGAGGCGCTGAAGGCAAGGGGGTTCCTGAACATTTTTATGGAAGGTTTCTGGGCTCTTCTGACTCCCGTCATTATTCTGGGCGGTATTTATGGAGGTTTCGTCACTCCCACGGAGGCGGCCTGTATTTCCGTTATCTACGCGCTGATTGTATGCCTGTTTGTTTATAAGAGCATCACATTCAGGGATATCCCGCAGCTTTTTAAGGATGCCATCGCTTCCTATGCGCCGATTCTCATGATGATTGCCCTGGCTCAGGGATTCAGCCGCGTTCTGATTCTCTTAAAGGCATCCAACGTGATACAGACGCTGATTGGGACGACAATTTCTAATAAATATATGCTGTTTGTCGTTTTACTTCTGCTTTTGCTGCTGATCGGCATGTTTATGGACGTCGGACCGGCAGTTATGATTATCGCACCGATTATCATGCCGGTTGCCACCGGATTCGGAATTGACCCGATTCATCTGGGCGTTGTTATGGTTACGGCTCTGGCTGTGGGATTTGTCACTCCGCCTTTTGGAATGAACCTCTTTGTCACGGCCCCGCTGGTGGAAATCCCGGTTGTGCGCCTGGGTGTAAAGACCGTGCCGTTTATCGGCTGCTTCCTGCTGGCGCTGCTTCTAATTACATTTATTCCGGCTATCAGTTTGTGCCTTATATAAGACAGGAACAACAAAACAGGAACAACAAGTGAAAAACAAATAAGTACGATAAAAAATAAAAACATATCATTTCAGGAGGAATCATAATGAAAAAGAAAATTATTGCGATTACATTATCGGTATCAATGGCTCTGTCCATGGCGGGCTGCGGCGGCTCCGGCAAGGAAAGTTCGGCCACGGCCGGTCCGGAGACAGCGGCAAAAGCTGCCGGAGAGAGTTCGGATTCCGTTACCGCTTCTGCGGGAAATGCGGAGCTTATCGCGATTGCATCGGAAGGGCTGAATACAAGTATTGCCTGCGATCCGATTGAACTTTCGCTTGGCTGTTCCGGTACGGTGGACGGCACCGTCATGGGAGACGCCATTTATGCAGCAATTGAGGCGGCAAAATCATGGACGGACGGGAACTTTGTTGTGAATTTTTATCCGGGCGGCCAGCTTGGCGGTGATGTGGAACTGATTGAGGGAGCGCAGATGGGAAGCGTGGATATGTTTACGGGAGCTCCAACCTCCCAGGTCGGCCTGATTCCGGAGCTGGCGGTGCTGGATATCGGCGGCCTGTATACGGACGTAGACTCTGCCAATCAGGTTTTATCAAACTTTAAGGATCAGCTGGAACCATACTACAATAAGGCAGGCCTGCATCTGGCTACGCTGTATGCACCTGATTTCCGCATTCTGTCCAGCAACAAACCGGTTACAACGGCAGCAGACCTTCAGGGACTTAACATCCGTACCCAGGAGAATAAATACCATATGGCGTTCTGGAAAGAGCTGGGAACCAATCCAACGCCTCTGGCCTTTGGAGAATTATATATTGCCCTTCAGCAGGGAATGCTGGATGCAGAGGAAAATCCGTGGGCCTCTATCGTTGGGGCCAAACTCTGTGAAGTACAGAAATATGTTGTGGAGACGAACCACATCCCGTTTGTAAGCACTTATGTGATGAACAAGGCAAAATATGACGGTATGAGTGAAGAGCAGAAGCTTGCCTGCGACCAGTTCGTACTGTTTTGCGAGAGATATCAGTTAGCAGGAACCGCTGATGACGACGCCAGAATGTCCAAACTGTGCCAGACGGATTATGGCATTGAGGTTACGCCGGTAACAGATGAGATCAGGGAGCTGTACGGTAAGGCATCCCAGGTGGTAATCGACATGATGAAAGAAAACATCGATCCGGCTTTTGTGGACAGCTACGTTGAGGCTGCCAAAGCCGCTGCAAAATAATACATAATTGAGATAAGAGTTCGGTCCGGGGCGGTCAGACGACAGAAATGTTTTATGATACGCCCAGGGCTGGACTCTTACTGTGGAAGGTAGGTCAGACAGATGAGAGAAGTAACGGTTGAAAATGGAAAAATCCTTGGAGTGCCCTGCGGGTGGCCAAGTATCACGGCCTTTTACGGAATCCCGTATGCGGCGCCGCCGACAGGAAAGCGTAGATGGAGAGCGCCCGAACCGGCAGCAGGCTGGGACGGCGTGAGAGATTGCGCCAGGGCATCGGCCAGGTGTTATCAGCTCGGAGTTGGAAAAGGAAGCTTTTATGAGAAGGAATTTTATCCCTGTGAGGAGGAGATGAGCGAGGATTGTCTGTACCTGAATGTATGGACGCCTGCGCAGTCTGCGGATGAAAAGCTTCCCGTCCTGTTCTGGATCCACGGAGGGGCGTTTATGACCGGATATGGCCATTCCGCCCATTTTGACGGGGAGCATTTTGCCAGAAAGGGCGTAATTCTCGTTACGATCAATTACAGGCTTAATATATTTGGATGGATGGTCCATCCGGAACTGGATAATGAGAATGAGTATGGCATATCGGGAAATTACGGGCTGTTAGATCAGATTGCGGCTCTTCGCTGGGTCAGAAGAAATATTGCTTCATTCGGAGGCGATCCCGAGCAGATTACCCTGGCCGGACAGTCGGCCGGAGCATGCTGTGTGCAGGCGCTGGTGTGTTCCCCTCTGACAAAAGGACTTTATGCAAAGGCGATCATGCAGAGCGGAGGCGGCCTGTCTCCATTTCCGGATATGGAGTTTCCAAACCTGAAAAAGGCGGAAGAACGCACAAGTCTGGCTGCTCTCGGAGTTTCTACGATAGAGGAGGCGAGGACGCTGTCCGGGGCGGAACTGCTGAAACGGTGGAAAGAGACGATGCCGGGCCCGGAGCTTCAACGCGGGCCGGTGGTGGACGGATATGTCCTGGAGAAAAGCATGGTGGAATGCTGCAGGGCCGGTGAGACGCCGAAGATGCCTTGCCTGATTGGATATACGGCTATGGAGGGCCTGGTTTTTGCCAGGAACAGAGGCCATCTGGAACAGGTGATGCAGGAGGCGCTGGGAGACAAGGCCGGGGATTATCTCGCTCTCTGCCCGCAGGATGGCCCGGAATTTGCCGAATATCAGAAAGCCATGGCAACGGAGCTGCTGCAGAGCGCGGCGGAGGCGTTTGCCGAACTGCGGGAGTGTCAGGGGAAGGGTCAGACCTTCATTTACAGCCTGGAACGCATGCTTCCGGGGGATGATATGGGACCGTTCCATGCGGCAGACCTGTGGTATGTGTTCCGGACGCTGATGCGTTCCTGGAGGCCATGGGAGGGAGAGGATTACCTCCTGGCCGACGCCTGCAGTACCTACTGGGCGAACTTTGTAAAATATGGCACGCCAAATGGAAAAGGAGACAGTGCGCTTCCAAAATGGGAGCCGTATCGGGCAAAACAACCCCTGACAATGAGACTGGACAAGCAAATTGAGATGTTTAAGAGACCCGCGAATGCAAGGGTAGAGTGCAGGAAAAAGATTTAATTGAAGAAGGTGGACGCCTCTGAAAGACGGCGGAGTGGAAGGCAGTATATGAGTTTTCCGCCAATTGAACCGAACCAGCAACAAGCTCCTTACCAATCAATCTAATTGGGAAGGAGCTTGTTGCTGGTTTGCTTGGTTTATACGCCGTTAAGTGCGGTAAAAGAAAACTAAAATTCGCCAATCTCCATCCCGAATTCCCTCCGAAGGGAGGCGCACACCCCATTGTGAACCCATCTTGTCAGCGGGTGATCCACGACGCAGAATCCGTGGCCGACACGCGGCGCGACAATGACTTCGCAGGGAACTCCGGCTTTCAGGAGGCGGTTTGCATAGGCCAGCCCGTCGTCGCGGAGCGGATCGTATTCGGCCGCGATGATATAAGTGGCGGGAAGATGTCTGAGATCCCGGCAATACCCGGGCATTGCATAGTAATTGGGCATTCCTCCATTGTATCCGTTATCATTGAGGTAAATGTATTCCACCGATTCCCCGAAGGAACCGCTTCCTAACGAGTACTGGCTGTTCTGGATGGTGGAGGTAAAGGTCTCTATGGTCAGGGGAGGGCAGTTGAGAATGCTCATCGTGATCTTCGGTCCTCCGTGGTCTCGGGCATACAGGGCCAGACCGGCCGTCAGGTTGGCTCCGGCGCTGGTGCCGTGGACGGCAATGCGTTCCCTGTCGCCGCCCAGCTCACCGCCATGTTCGTAAATCCAGTTCAGGGCCGCGTAACAGTCCATAAGGGGAGCCGGGAAGTGGATGCTTTCATTGCAGAGCCGGTAGTCTACGCCGATCACGATACAGGGCGTGTGCTGTGCCAGATAGATACAGCGGTAATTATCTATGTCCAGACTGCCGCCGACAAAGCCGCCGCCGTGAACCTCCAGAAGCATCGGTGCGTGTTCCGGCAGATTGGCCGGTGTATAGACGCGCAGGGTGAGAGGATTCCCGTCCGGGCCGGTTATGGTGATGTCCTTCATGGTCATTCCCTCCGGAAGAACATAGCCGCTGATATATTTCCTCTGTTCTTCACGGGCTTTTTCCTGCTCCTCTTCCGAACCGTTGGCAATGATATCGTACAAATTCAGATGATATTCATAGCCTGGATAAGCTGTTTCATTCATGATAATACCTCCTGTTTAGCGATTGATTTTGGCCGGCGGTCGGGTCCGGGAAGAAATGTACCTGCCGCCGTCTGATAAATTTATCTTACTATACCTTTCTACAAAAGGAAATTGACGCTTTTTCCTGTTTGGACAACTGCTTTGGAATTCACAAGAAATGTTAACGATAGTGAAAAATGTTAAACCCCGAAAATCAATAGATTCTCTCTATGAACATGAGAGAATTCCGGTATTAGACTTTTGGGGCCGCGGCATATATACTGAAATTACCGTAAGGACAGGTTAACAGCAAACGTATTGAACAGCTGCACTTAAACTATATAATGTAAAGGAGAATTACAATTATGGCAAAAGAAGTAACCCCAGAGCAGATCCAGATGATCGAAGAAATGGTAGCACGCGCACGCGTTGCAGCCGACATTATCGCTACATATGACCAGGAGCGCGTTGACCGCCTCTGCCAGGCTGTCGCTGCCGCTGTATGCGATATGAAAGTATGGGCTCCAATCTGTGACGAGGCTGTTGATGAGACTTCCCTCGGCGACAAAGTCACAAAGAGAAACAAACGCAACAAAATCAAGCTCATCCTGAGAGACTGCCTCCGCGCTAAGAGCGTCGGCATCATCGAGGAGAATAAAGAAAAAGGACTTGTGAAATATGCAAAACCAGTCGGCGTTATCGCTTCCCTGGTTCCAACCACAAACCCATGTTTAACACCTGCAGGACAGATTATCTACGCGATCAAGGCAAGAGACGTAATCATCTGCTCCCCGCATCCACGTGCTAAAAACGTAACCAACAAGTGTATTGATATCATCCGTGAGGCTCTTGTACGCGAAGGCGCACCGGCCGACATCATCCAGGGTATCAAAGAGCCGTCCATCTCCCTGACCAACGAGCTGATGAAACGTGCAGACCTCATCATCGCAACAGGCGGCCGCCCAATGGTTAAATCCGCTTACTCCGCAGGTGTTCCTGCATACGGTTCAGGCGCAGGAAACGCAACCGTCATCATCGATGACACCTGCAACACACCGGAGCGTCAGAAAGAGGCAGCCAGCAATACACGTATTTCCAAGACATCCGACTTCGGTTCAGGCTGCTCCTGTGATGGCAACCTGGTAATCCATGAGTCTATCTACGATGATTTCGTAAAGGCTCTGGAGGCAGAAGGCGCTTACCTTGCCAACGAGGAAGAGGCTGAGATGATCAAGAAGGTTATGTGGGATGAGACAGGCCACCGTCTGCCGCAGACCGTAGCCATCAGCCCACAGAAGCTGGCTATGATCGCCGGATTCGAGATTCCGGAAGACCGCAAGTTCATCGCAGTAACAGGCGGCGGAATAGGTGAGATTGGAAAAGAGTTCTTCTTCTCCAGCGAGAAACTGACCACACTGTTAAGCCTCTTCAAGTACGAGGGAGAGTTTGAGAATGCCCTGACCATGATGCAGGCTATCTTCAACGTAGGCGGAAAAGGCCACTCCTGTGGTATCTACTCCTTCGACGACGAGCACATTCACAGACTTGGAATGGCAGCTCCCGTATCCCGTATTATGGTACGCCAGCCAAACAACAGAGGTAACTCCGGTTCCTCCACAAACGGAATGCCTCCAACATCATCCATGGGCTGCGGAACATGGGGAGGAAACATTGTTTCCGAAAACATCGCATTAAAGCACTACATGAACACAACATGGGTAGCACGTCCTCTTCCGGAAGATATGCCGTCCAATGAAGAACTGTTTGGTGACTTCTTCAAACCAGGTATGGACGAAGAATAAGTTTGATAGTAACATAAAGGCAGGGCGCAGAGCAAAGGTAAGCTCTGTGCCCTGTTTTGGAGGAGGAAAATAACAATGCTGCAATTTCACGGAAATGAGAACTATATAGCGTCGGATGAACTGATCCGCAGTGTCAACATAGCGGCTGCGCTTAAAAAGCCGCTGTTAATAAAAGGCGAACCAGGAACCGGCAAGACGATGCTGGCGGAAGCAATTGCAAAATCCATGGACATGGAACTTTTAATCTGGAATATTAAGTCCACCACCAAAGCGCAGGACGGGCTTTACGTCTATGACACGGTCCAGCGTCTCTACGACAGCCAGTTCGGCGAGGAGGGTGTGGGCGACATTGCAAAATACATCCGTCTCGGCAAGCTGGGAGAGGCTTTCAAACGGGAAAAACAGGCGGTGCTTCTCATAGACGAGATCGATAAGGCCGATCTGGAGTTTCCCAACGATCTTCTCTGGGAGCTGGACCAGATGGAATTCTATATACCGGAGACGGGGGAGACCGTAAAAGCGAAGGTGAGGCCGATTGTCATTATCACATCCAACGCGGAAAAGGAGCTGCCCGATGCGTTCCTGAGACGCTGTATCTTCCATTATATCGCGTTTCCCGATGCGCCGATGATGGAACGGATTATTAAAGCGCACTATCCGGATCTTGAGGAAACACTGATTGGGGGTGTGTTGGATGCGTTTTACAGGATACGTGATATGAAGGGAATTCAGAAAAAACCGGGAACTTCGGAAGTTTTAGACTGGATACAGGCCCTCCATATCGGAGGGATTCCAATCGGCACACTGGAAAAGGAAATCCCCTTTGCAGGCGTTCTTCTGAAGAAAACAGAGGACTTAAAACAGGCGGAGAACCGATATGTTTACTGATTTCTTATATATTCTGCGCGGTTACGGCATGAAAACCAGTCTAAATGAGTGGACCTGCCTGATGGACGCGCTGGATTTGAATCTGAATGAAGCCAGCCTGACGGAATTTTATCACATGGCGCGTTCAATCCTGGTGAAGAAGGAGTCTGATTACGACAGGTTTGATCAGGCGTTTTTAGAGTACTTTAAAAATATAAAAGAACAGGACTGCCTTCCGGAGGAGCTGGCCCGCTGGCTTTCGAGGGCAATGACGCAGACGCCTTTCGACAGGGAAGAAGCGGACGCGGCCTGGGGAAAGATGGATATCGAAGAGATACGCCGTCTGATGGAACAGAGGCTGGCAGAGCAGAAAGAGCAGCATCACGGGGGAAATAAGTGGGTCGGAACCGGAGGAACCACAGCGTTCGGCCATTCCGGCTACGCGCCGAAAGGAATCCGCGTCCATGGGGCCGGAATGAACAGAAGTGCGTTAAAAGTGGCGGCGGAGCGTAATTATAAGGACTTCCGCGAAGATAAGGTACTGCAGTTAAGGCAGTTTCAGGTGGCGCTCAGAAAACTGAGGCTTTTGTCCAGCAAGGAGGACGGGGCTAAAACAGAACTGAATGTGACAAAAACCATTGAAAAGACCTGCGATCGGGGAGGGCGTCTGGAACTGGTGATGGAGCGGCCGAGAAAGAACCAGACGAAGCTTCTGCTTCTGATGGACAGCGGCGGGTCCATGTGGGCTTATGCCGATATGTGCAACCGTCTCTTCCAGGCTGTGAACCAGGCATCCCAGTTCAAGGATTTGAAGGTGTACTATTTTCACAACTGCTTTTACGATCAGCTGTTTACCGAGCCGGGCTGTTCGTGGGATGACAAGATTTCCACGGAGTGGGTATTCCAAAACCTGAAACCGGAATATAAGGTAATTATTGTAGGGGACGCACTGATGGCTCCGTCCGAACTTCTGGAGCCGGGAGGCACTCTTGATTATTACCACGAGAATGAAAAAGAGGGGATTTACTGGCTGAAGGCGCTGAAGAAACGTTTCCCGTCATCGGTCTGGCTGAATCCATTACATGAGAAACTCTGGGACTACGATGCCGCTTCCCGGACCATCGGTCTGGTACGCGAATGTTTTCCCATGTTCCAGCTGACGGCGCGCGGCCTGGAGGCGGCGATCAAAGAACTTAAAAAGGGGGAGGCGTAAATGAATACGCCTCCCTGAATGCATATACCGTTCTTATGCAAGACTTGTTATAAAGTTGGAGAGCAGATCGGCGGGGAGCTGGCCCGGGGCGGATGCTTTGCCTGCGGTGCCGAAGGTGATGGCGGAACCAAATACGCTGCCGCAAATTCGGCTGATGGCGCCCTGACGACCCATGGACATCGTGATAACGGGCGTCTCCTGATGTTCCTCCCTCATCGTGAGCGTGGCGTCGAGCAGTGTCAGTACATCGCGGTCATTCCGGGGCATTACGGCAAATTTGGCAATATCGGCCCCGAGCTGCTGCATCTCACAGAGATGGCCTACAATCTCCTCCTTGGAAGGCGTTGAGGCGGTGTCGTGGCGGGAGGCGATAATCTTCACCCCGGCCTGATGGGCGGCTTCTACCAGCGTTTTCATCGTATCATCGCCCCTTGAAAGTTCCACATCGACCAAATCCACGAGGCCGCTCTCTATGGCGGCAAGATTCAGGGCAGTGTAATCCTCCGTGCTGAGTCTCAGCTTTCCTCCCTCTAGGTCGGTACGGATCGTGAACAGGACCGGAATCTCCTTAAGCAACTCGCGAAGATATGCCATGGCCTGAAATCGCACCTGCGGATTTTCAATATTCTGGTAAAAATCCGCGCGCCATTCTACAAAGTCGAAGGGGGCGTTTTCCATTGCTTTGACGGACTGACGCAGTCCATCCAAATTCGTGTCCGTGAGCGGAATGCAGATTTTCGGGATTCCTTCTCCGAATACAACGTTTCTGATTTTTACTGAGGCATTCATGGCATCTTCTCCTTATACGCGGTAAAAGCAGGCCTTCCCGGCTTTTCACCGCCACCAATTAAAGGTTTTTCAAAATGTTTTGTTACAGTATAAGAGCAATACGGACTTCTGTCAAGAGTTTTTTGCTTTAAACTGCTAAAATTTAATGCTTTAAATCGTAAACGCGGCTTTTTTGTGCGATTGTACGTCAAAAAATACAGCCAAGAGGTGAAAAACGTGATATTTGAAGACGTTATTTCCACAGTACAAAGGAGAATTATATGGACGAAAAAAACATTGGAACCCTGGCACGTTTTATGGGAGTTTCTCCCCACACGATTAAATACTATGAAAAGATCGGAATTCTGACTCCGGAACGGGACGAAAAATCCAATTACCGGAGATATCAGCTGAGCATCTGTACGGATCTGTCCGAATGCATCCGATACCGCAGCATGGGATTTTCGCTGAAGGAACTGGATGTCCTGAGAAAAACAGCGGACAGCCGTCTGCTTGATGAAATGCTGATGGAACGACTCCGGGCGGTGGAGGAAGAACTTTTAAAGCTGACAGGGATTCGCAGCTTTCTTAAGGAGTACATGGAGGAATGCAGACGCGCAGAGGAGGAGCTGGGGGAGTGGTATATTGAGCCGTTTTCTCAGATCATCTACTGCAGGATGCAGACGGAAAATCTGCTGTTTACGGGGGAGAACCTGGCCATGGACGCCTTAAATATCATGGACTATGCCCCGGAGACAACGGCGGTTGTGACTCTTGACAGAGAATATATGGAGGGCGGGGAAAAGAAGTATTCATGGGGGCAGAGCCTGAGCTTTATGGAGGAACAGCCGGTGTTCGAAGAGCACCCGGAATTTATTTCCCTTTCCCCTAAAAAGGTGTTCATTGCCTACAGGCGGTATACGGGGCATTTTGTCTCGAATGGGGCGATGGCGGAGGATATTAGAATGGCATTCCATGAATATGCACCCAACTTTCCGGATTCCGTATATGCATTCAGAATCAAAATCACGCGCGGCGGGGACGGCACTGACTGGCACTATTTTAAGATTGTGGTGCCGTTAAAATAAGAGTCTGGTTCGTCGGTCCTGCTTTGAGCAACCTGCGAGCGGCTCTCAGGTTGGATGTCCGGAGCGGCGTAAGAACTTGGAGAGGAACGGATTACAGGCAAAATAGGGGACGGATTTTTAAAAATGATAGACATAAGCCGGATAAAACGGAAGAGGAAAAGGGAAAAAACGGACAATTGATGAAAATTCTGCATGAATGCAATCAAAACATGTATGAATCAGCCACCCTGAAAGTGTTGAGCTGAGAGCGGCTTTCACATTTAAAATCAACTCAATCAAACTATATCAGGGAGGAACCGATATGAAACTGACACCATATCCAGGTTATGAAAATCATTTGAGATCTTATTACAAAGATGGTTCAGAGGAAACAATGAGGGCAAAGAAGGCACAGATAGAAGACATGATGAACTATGAGGTGCCGGAGGGGATGACCATTGTGGACCGCACGATACCGGGAACCGAGGAGGGAACGGTGCTGAGGCTCCGCATCTATAAACCGGCCGGCCTTCCTGCGAAGGCGCCTATGATTATGGACATCCACGGCGGCGGATGGGTCGGAGGAAACCTGGACATTGACAACGGCCGCTGTATTGAATTGGCATGGAGGACACCAGCCATTGTGGTGAGTGTCGAATACAGGCTGACGACAAAGGAGGTCTATTTTCCAAAACCTTTGATGGACTGCTATACGGCGTTTATGTGGCTTTATGAGCACGGTGAAGAAATCGGAGGAGATCCGGAGCGGATCGGAGTGCACGGGACAAGCGCAGGCGGGAATATGGCGGGCGGCCTGGCGCTTTATTTGAGGGATACCAACGGGCCGAAGGCGGCGCTTACGGTTCTGGTATGTCCGCAGCTGGCGCTGAGCCTGACCGGAGACACCTCCTTCCAGCAGCTTCCCCAGATTGTAATGCAGTCGGAGAATAAGGCGGAGTGCCCGGAGGCCCTCTATCTGGGAGGATATAACGGGCAGAGACCTTCCTACTACGCATTTCCGGGAGAGTGTCCGGACCTGCACGGCCTGGGGCCGCACTGCATCGTAGCGGGAGAGTACGACGCGTTCCGGGACGATGCCAGGGAATATGCCGGAAAACTTTTCAGAACAGGGGTACCGTGTGAAATTTTCGTGGCTCCGAGGATGGGGCATGGATTTCTGACGGTGCATCACCCGTTCACCGATCTGGTGCATGAATATATCAGCAGCTCGTTCCGCAGGGAATTCGGCATGATTCAGGGGAAGGAGGCATGAATTTGTGAGTATTTTGAATATAATGGCCATCACGATGATGGCCGCGGTCATTGTTTTAATCCTGACGAAAGTCATTCCGATGAACTTTACCCTGTTTCTCGTGCCGGTGGCGGTTGCCCTGGTTCTCGGATACAGTCCCGCTGAGATCAGCACCATGGTAGTGGAGCAGTTTGCAACGACAATGCGCTCCTCCGGTTATATGCTCATATTCGGTCTGCTGTATTTTTCCATGCTGACCGAGACCGGCATGTTTGACCGGATTGTGGGAAGCATCACCGGACTCATTGGTTCCAGGATGAATGTCGTCATCATCATGGTTCTGACCACCGTAATTGCGGCTGTGGGGATGCTGACAGCCAATATCAGCACCTGCTATCTTGTCACCTTTCCGATTATGATGCCTCTTTATAGAAAATACAGGTTCAACCGGGTCCATGCGTTTATCCTGGTTCAGACGGCGCTGGCCGCCATGTGTTTTATCCCGTGGGGCGTCGGAATTGCGATGTCGGCGATGATGGCGGAGTGCGATACGCTTGAGCTGGCTTCGGCCTCCATTCCGTGGGCGCTGTGCTTTATCCCGGTTATCATTGCCCAGTGGGTTTATTTTGCCTGGCTGCATAAAAAGGAAGTGGGGACGCTTGGGCTCCCTGAACAGGGAATGGCTGAAAACGGTGCAAAAGAGGAGAACAAAGGAAAGGAAAACGCAAGGCCGAAGCTGTTCTGGGCCAATCTGGCAGTCTTTATTGCCGTGATTGTGGCGCTGGCCGTCTATAAAATACCGGCCTACTTTGTTTTTATCATTGTGTCCTGTATTACCGCCCTTTTAAATTATCCGAAAACCTTTGCCGATATGTGGAACAGGACGGGAACCATGATATTTAATATCATTCTGATGCTCCTTTCCATCTCCGTCTACATTGCGGTATTCGCCCAGACGGGAATGGTCGAGTCCTTTGCCCAGTTAATCGTAGGCATTTTTCCGGGAGGAACGGCAAAATATGCGTTTATCGTCCTTCTGGCCGTGAGCGTTCCGGTGATTCGGTTTGTGCCGTATCAGTTATACAACGCGATGTATCCGCTTCTGATTTTTATCGGGGCCCAGTTTGGATATAGGCCGATTGAAATTATCGCTCCTTATGTGTGCAACCTGGCGCTGGCGACCGGCGTAACGCCTGTCAATGCGTCGATTTATGTGGCTGCGCCTCTGCTGGAGACGGAAGTGGACGGCATTGTAAAGAAAGGCGTTTCGATTATGACGGTCACGAACATACTTGTTATGGTGCTGGCGGCGGCAGTTGGAATTTTGAGATTATAAACAGAAAAGAGAAAAGTCCCCTCCGTACAAACGGTTTTTTATCAGCCGTTTGTACGGAGGGGACTTTTTTTATAATATCTTAATTTCCTTCTCCGATTCACTTTTACAGATTTAACAGAGCGGGTGCTAGGATAAAGGTGTAAGGAGGAATTGATTATGGTATGTATGATTCGCATATTTCAAAATATTGGACTTAGATTTGACGCCGCGGTTATGATGTTCGCCCATTTGCACCCCGGCCTGTTTACCGCCGGGGCGCTGGTCGGGATTCCGCTTTTTATCCTGGCTGTGGTTTTTGCCGTGACTTCGGCCGTGATGATACCGGCCGCCCTGCTGCTCGGATGGACGTAGGCATTACTTATACAATCTTAATGTGAACCGCATTCGGACTAACACTATTTTTATAAAGCAGGTGCTAGAATCTGAACTATCAATCCGGTGCGTAATCCGTAATTACAGAACCGGCAGCAAAAGGAGGAATAAATATGATGGATCTCTGTATGGCAGGCATCATTTTAGGAAGCTGTTTTCTTATGAAACTGTTCATCGGCTGGTGCGGTTCACAGATAGAACAGGATGGAAAAAAATAACGGTCCAAAGTTTAAAAAGGAGAAAAATGTATGGTATTTTTAGGATTCATCATCGCGGGGATTGCCGCATATCTGGTTTATGCGCTCGTATATCCCGAAAAACTTTAATGCAAAAGTGTGACAGGAGGAAGAGAGAATGTTTCAGATAACAATAACACTGCTCCTATACATGGCGCTCGTGGTTCCGGCAGGAATTTACCTGTACCATGTTGCGGCAAAGCAGAAGACGTTTGCAGATCCCGTTTTCGATAGAGTTGACAACGTGATTTACAGGATCTGCGGGCTTGGCAGGGAAGAAATGAGCTGGAAGGTCTATGCGCTCAACCTGCTTATGACAAATGCGGTCATGATAGCGGCCGGATACCTGATATTAAGACTGCAGGGAATCCTGTTCCTGAATCCGAACGGGATAGAGGGGATGGAGGCGACACTGTCCTACAACACGATCATATCATTTATGACCAATACAAACCTGCAGCATTATTCCGGGGAATCCGGCCTGTCTTATTTAAGCCAGATGGCCGTGATTGTCTTTATGATGTTCACGTCGGCAGCCACGGGTTATGCGGCATGCATGGCCTTCTGCCGTGGTATGTCGGGTAGGCCGATGGGCAATTTCTATGAGGATATAGTAAGAAATACAACGAGAATTTTAATTCCCATTTCCTTTATCGTGGGAATGATTTTAATCTGGCAGGGAACGCCCCAGAATTTCCAGTCTAATTTTACGGTTCAGACGCTGGAGGGCAAATGGCAGGATATCGCCACCGGTCCTATTGCGGCCCTTGAATCCATTAAACACGTGGGGACCAACGGAGGCGGTTTCCTGGGCGCCAATTCATCGACGCCGCTTGAAAACCCGACGATTATCACCAATCTCTGTGAGCTTTACTCCATGATGCTCCTGCCGGGAGCCTGCGTCATTGCCTTTGGAAATATGATTGCGGACAGAAGGAAGAAAGATGGAAAAAAGATTTTCTTTGGAAGCCAGGGAAGGACGGTTTTCGCCTCTATGGCAATCATCTTCGTCATCGGGCTTACGGTCTGCTACAGGGCGGAACTGGCCGGTAACCCGGTGCTTGAAAGTGTGGGACTTAACCAGAGCATAGGTTCATATGAGGGAAAAGAGGTGCGATTCGGCATAGCCCAGTCAGCGCTGTTTACCACGACGACGACCTCGTTTACCACCGGTACGGTCAACAATATGCACGACAGCCTGACTCCCCTGGGCGGCCTGGTGCCCCTGTTACATATGATGTTAAACTGTGTGTTCGGAGGCAAAGGAGTGGGCCTGATGAACATGGTGATGTACGTGATATTAGCGGTCTTTATCTGTGGACTGATGATAGGACGTACGCCGGAATATCTGGGAAAAAAGATCGAGGGAAGGGAAATGAAACTGGTGGCGGTCTGCCTCATTATCCATCCGCTCCTGATTCTCGGTTTTTCGGCTCTGGCCGTATCGACAGCGGGAGGACTGGCGGGGATCACTAGTCCGGGATTCCATGGACTGTCCCAGGTGCTTTACGAGTATAGTTCCTCGGCGGCGAATAACGGTTCCGGGTTTGAGGGACTGGCGGATAATTCCGTTTTCTGGAATGTCACGGCGGGACTTGCGATGTATTTCGGACGCTTTCCGGCAATCATCCTGCAGCTTGCAATCGCCGGGAGCATCCTGGCAAAACGCAGGGTCAATGAAACGGTCGGGACGCTCAGGACGGATAATGTGGTATTTACAATGATTCTCGTATTCATCGTGTATATATTTGCGGCGCTTACGTTCTTCCCGGCGCTTGCACTGGGCCCCATTGCGGAGCATCTGACAATATGGTTTCCGGGACTTATGTAAATTTCATACATTGTCATACACAGGAACTTAGATTAGGAGGCAGGATTTGATGTCGAAAGTAAAACAGCAGACTACAAAATTCATTACAAAAGAGATATTAAAAAGCGCGGTCACAGGAGCATTTCAAAAGTTGGATCCCAGGTATATGATGAAAAACCCGGTCATGTTTGTGGTGGAAACGGGATTTCTTATAACGCTTTTACTGTGTTTTATGCCTAACCTCTTCGGGGATGTGGCCCATTCCGGAGGACTTTCCGCGGGAACGCTCCGGATTTACAACGTCTTCGTAACACTGATTCTTTTCATTACCGTATTATTCGCTAATTTTGCGGAATCGGTGGCCGAGGGGCGCGGCAAGGCCCAGGCGGAAACGCTTAAAAAGACAAAGAAGGACACCACCGCCCACCTCATTCTTCCGGACGGCTCCGAGAAGGATGTCTCTGCTGCGGAGCTTAAAAAGGGCGATGTGGTGATAGTGAGGATGAACGAACTGATCCCCAATGACGGCGAAGTGATAGAGGGAATTGCCTCGGTGGATGAATCGGCAATTACAGGTGAGTCGGCTCCCGTCACCCGGGAATCGGGAGGTGATTTTTCCTCCGTCACCGGCGGCACGACCGTGGTTTCGGACTGGCTTAAAATAAGGATTGCCGCGGAGCCTGGAGAGTCCTTTCTGGATAAGATGATAGCCCTGGTGGAAGGGGCATCCAGGCAGAAAACGCCCAATGAGATTGCGCTCAATACACTTTTAGTCGGTCTGACGATTATTTTCCTGATTGTCATAGTGTCCCTCTATCCTTTCGCTGTTTACTCCGGGGTTCACATTCCGGTGGCTACCCTGATTGCACTGATGGTGTGTCTGATTCCCACCACGATAGGCGGCCTTTTGTCGGCCATCGGCATTGCGGGTATGGACCGTGTGACGCGTTTTAACGTCATTGCCATGTCGGGTAAGGCGGTGGAGGCCTGCGGTGACGTGGACACGATGATTCTCGACAAAACGGGAACAATCACCTTTGGAAACAGGCTTGCAGCCGATTTCTACCCGGTCTCAGGCGTCTCAAAACAGGAACTGGTGGAGTTCTCTGTTCTGGCCTCCCTGGAGGATGACACGCCGGAGGGTAAATCCATCGTGGAACTGGGGCGTCAGATGGGCGCGAAGTCAGACAAAAAAGACGGTGAAAAGATGAGCTTCATTGAATTTACCGCCCAGACGAAAATGTCCGGCGTGGATTTAAAGAACGGCCTGAAGCTCAGAAAAGGAGCGGGCGAGGCCGTCAGGGAGTTTGTAACGGATAGGGGAGGAGCGGTGCCGCCCGATTTGGATGGAATCGTGGAGAGCATATCAAAACTGGGAGGTACGCCTCTGACAGTCTGCGCGGACAATCAGATTTACGGAGTGATTTATTTGAAAGACACGGTGAAGCCGGGGCTGGTGGAGCGGTTTGCAAGACTCAGGGAGATTGGAATCAAAACGATTATGTGCACCGGTGATAATCCGTTGACGGCGGCGACAATCGCAAGGGAGGCCGGGGTGGACGGTTTTATTGCAGAGTGTAAGCCGGAAGACAAGATTACCGAAATTAAAAAAGAACAGGCCCAGGGAAAAATCGTGGCGATGACGGGAGACGGTACCAATGACGCGCCGGCCCTGGCCCAGGCGGATGTGGGAATTGCCATGAACTCCGGCACCCAGGCGGCAAAAGAGGCGGCCAACATGGTGGACCTGGACTCCGATCCGACCAAGATTCTGGAGGTGGTGGAGATTGGAAAGCAGCTTCTGATTACCAGGGGCTCGCTTACCACATTTTCGATTGCGAACGACATTGCCAAGTATTTTGCTATTATTCCGGCCATGTTCCAGCTTGTGATTCCCCAGATGAATATGCTGAATATCATGAAGCTGACGACACCTTACAGCGCCATCTTATCGGCTCTTATCTTCAATGCCGTCGTCATTCCGGGGCTGATTCCTATCGCGATGCGGGGCGTGAAATATAAACCGATGCGCTCGGAGAAAATGCTGCTGAAGAACATGGGGATCTATGGAATCGGAGGAGTGGCGGTGCCGTTTATCGGTATCAAGCTGATTGATATGATAGTGGCTCCGATGCTTGCCATGTTGGGATTATAATCAGGAGGAGACAGATATGAAATTATTTTTTACCTATTTAAAAAAAGCGGTGGTGTGCACAATCGTGCTTGGTGCGCTCTGCACCATTCTGTATCCGGCGGCCCTGACCCTGGCAGGCCAGATCCTGTTCCCGGCTCAGGCAAACGGAAGCCTGATTAAGGCCGTTGTCGGCGGTAAGGAGCGTACGGTCGGCTCAAAGTATGTGGGGCAGCAGTTTGAAGAACCCTGGTTTTTCCACGGCCGCATTTCCTCGGTCGGCTATAACTGTTACACAACAGAGGAGAAGGAGGACAAAAGCTACGGCGGAGTTGCTTCCGGGTCGTTCAACTATGGAAATTCCAATCCCGATTTGAAAACACGGGTGGAGGCGGATCTGGAATCATTTATGAAGTCCAACCCCGGTGTCAGACGGGAGGATATTCCCGCCGATCTTTTGACGGCCTCCGGCTCCGGCCTGGATCCCCACATTACGGTTCAGGGGGCGAAGGTGCAGGTGGAAGCGGTTTCGAAAGCCTCGGGCCTTTCGGAGGAAGAACTGTATCAGATTATTGAGGACAATACCGAGGAAAAGGTCCTGGGGATATTCGGAGAGGAGAAAGTGAATGTGCTGGGGTGTAATCTGGAAATAGCGGGGAGAATGGGAAAATAAGGATGCTGGCGGGATGGAAAGAGTGGAAAATCCCCCAATTTCCGTTCTGTCTATGACCTATTTCTTTTCGATGATATGTTATTGACACATGGTGCAGCAGGGAATATAATTGTCATCGCGTTCGAATGAGAAAGAAGGTTTTGCGATGACTCGGGATATGACGGAAGGGAATATTACGAAACACCTGTTACTGTATTCGGTGCCGCTTATATTCAGTGATTTGTTACAGCAGCTTTACCACACGGTGGATTCCGTAGTGGTGGGGCAGTTTAAAGGGAAAGAGGCGCTGGCGGCGATTGGGGCGGCCGGGCCGATTATGAATATTCTGATTTTTATGATTGCCGGAATCACGATGGGAGCATCCATTTTGATGGCGGAATACTTTGGCGCTAAGAATTATAAGAGGCTCAGGGAAGAGCTGTCCACCTCGCTTGGCGCCGGACTGATTCTGACCGTTGTATTGACGGTATTGTTTTACGCCGGAAGTGATTTTTTCATACGGCTCACACGGACTCCTGTGGAAATTTCCGCTTTGGCGGCAAGGTATCTGAGGGTGATTTCCGGAGGGCTTATCTTTACGTTTCTTTATAATATCCTGGCGGCGGCCCTGCGAGCGACCGGGGATTCAAAAACATCGCTCTATGTTTTGATGTTCAGCACGGCAATTAATATCTTCCTGGATGTCTATTTTATCAGGAACCTTCAGCTGGGAGTTCTGGGGGCGGCCTATGCCACCGTGATTTCGGAGGCGGTTTCATCGGTGGCGCTGCTTATTTATATCTACAGGAAAGTGCCTGCCCTGTGCCTGAAGCCTTCGGAAATACGGATTGATCTCCAACTTTTGAAAAGCACCGTGAATTACAGCTCAGTTTCAGCCCTTCAGCAGACCATGCTTTATCTCGGCCGTTTACTGGTGCAGTCGGGGGTCAATACCCTGGGAGTGGATGCGATTGCAGCCTTTAATGCGGCATCCATCATAGACAGCTATGTGCTGGCGCCCGGGAGCAGTATTGCTTCGTCGGTAACCACTTTTTCGGCCCAGAACAAGGGCGGCAGGAAATACGACCGCATTCCGAAGGCATTTAAGATTACAATGGTGATAGCCGTCACTTATACGGTTTTTGTCACATTTGCTATTCTGTTTGCCGGACGGCCGCTGTTTGAGATTTTCCTGAAACCCAGTGAGACGAATGCCATTGCAATCGGCCTTGCCTATCTGCGTCCGATGGCCTGCTTTTATTTTATGGCGGGAATCACATACAGTTTCCAGGGATATTTCAGAGGTATAGGAAAACTGAAATTTACGCTTATGGGTACCCTGATCCAGATGCCGATCCGGATTATACTTACTTACAGCCTGATTGCGGATATTGGACTGAAATCGGTTGCCGTAGGAACGACATTGGGATGGACCTGCATGATTATTTTTGATATTTATGTATATAAAAAGTATGGAAGTTCCTTCGAACAGGTTCAGGAGAAGTAAAGAGAGCGGAGGAAGGGACAGCGAATGAGAATGAATCCCTCCGGCGGATATAAGGATCCCCGGAGGGATTTTTTGTCACCGGTTTCCCAAAACGCCGTTTTTACGGGATTAAGCTGTGGCGCTGGGGGAAATCTTAATGCAATCTTAATACCATCCGCTTATTTCCTTATACGTCTTTTAAAAATAGTCTGATATACTGTAACCGATTAGGATGAAGGAAATGAATGGAAGAGAATCGTTACGGTATATTCTCACAGACAGAGGTGATTTTTATGGAAGAAAACAGAAGCAGCCCCGAGGAATTTTTACGCCGGATTAAGAACGAGGAAGAGGCAAAAAGCAGGGGCAGCCTGAAAATATTTTTTGGATATGCAGCAGGGGTGGGCAAAACATATGCGATGCTGCAGGCCGCCCATGAGGCAAAACGGCGCGGCATTGATGTAGCTGCCGGTTATGTGGAACCTCATGCACGCCCTCAGACCGCCCGGCTGCTAAATGGGCTGGAGCTTCTGCCGGCCAAAAGAATCCGCCACGGCGGCATTACGCTGCAGGAGTTTGACCTGGACGCGGCCATAGCGAGAAAACCGCAGCTGATTCTGGTAGATGAGCTGGCGCACACTAACGCGGAGGGATGCCGCCACCGGAAACGGTACCAGGATGTGAGGGAACTGCTCAATAACGGCATCGACGTCTACACAACAATCAACGTCCAGCATATTGAGAGCCTTAACGACCTTGTCGCCTCCATCACGGGCATTACGGTGAGGGAGAGAATCCCGGATTCTGTATTTGACAATGCGGAGCAGGTGGAGCTTGTGGATATTGAGCCGGGTGAACTGATTGAACGCCTGAAAGAGGGTAAGGTTTACCGGAAAGAGCAGGCCGAAAAGGCGCTGGGAAATTTCTTTTCAGTGGAGAATCTCGTTGCGCTGAGGGAAATTGCGCTGCGCCGGTGTGCGGACCGGGTCAACCGGATGTCGGAGCAGTCGGGAGGGAAGGTGAACAGGAGCCTTGCCGATGAGCACATTCTGGTATGTCTGTCGGGTTCGCCGACTAATGCGAAAATTATCCGCACTGCGGCCAGGATGGCGGCGGCATTTAAGGGGAGTTTTACGGCTGTGTTCGTGGAAACGCCGGATTTTGCATCCTCCTCCGAGGAAAATAAGGAGAGGCTCAGGCAGAACGCCCGCCTTGCGGAGCAGCTCGGGGCAGCGATTGAAACCGTATACGGGGAGGACATCGCTTTTCAGATTTCCGAATTTGCCCGCCTGTCCGGCGTATCGAAAATTGTACTCGGCAGAAGCAGCACGCGCCGCAGTTTTTTATTGGGGCCACCGCCGCTAACCGAGAGGATTACCAGGATAGCCCCTAATCTGGATATCTATATTATTCCGGATCAGATTGCCCTGTCTTACCGGGCGCGGCCCCATTTTACAAAGAAACAGAAGCTTTCCATGGCTGAGGTTGCAAAGAGCCTCCTGGTGCTTGCGTCCGCTACGGCGGTCAGTTATCTGTTCGACCTGCTTCAGTTCAGCGAGGCTAATATTATAACCATCTATATTCTCGGCGTGCTGGTGACCGCGGTTGTCACATCACACCGGCTGTACAGCCTGATTAGCTCCGTGATCAGCGTCCTGCTTTTTAACTTTCTGTTCACAGCGCCCAGATTTACGTTTAACGCTTATGACCCAAAGTATCTTGCCACCTTTCCGATTATGTTTATAGCGGCATTTCTGACCAGTTCCCTGGCGGTCAAGATTCAGCGTCAGGCGCGTCAGGCCGCCGAGACAGCCTATAGGACCAGGGTGTTGTTTGACACAAACCGGGCGCTCGGCAATGAAAAGGATCTGACAGGGATGATTTCCGTGACATGCAACCAGTTGACAAAGCTGCTGAACCGGGATATTCTGTTCTACAGAATCCGGAATGGTGGTCTGGCAGCCCCGCAGCTCTTTGCCGTCCACAGTGAAACCCCGCTGTCGGCCTATACCGATGAAAATGAGCGGGCAGTGGCAGCCTGGGTTTTCCACAATAATAAGCGCGCGGGCGCGACAACCGGGACATTGGGAAATGCCAGGTGCCTCTATCTGTCCGTGCGGATGTCGCAGGAGGTATTCGGAGTCGTGGGAATCGCTATAGACGGGGAGCCTCTCGATGCATTTGAGAACAGCATCATGCTTTCAATTCTGGGGGAATGTGCCCTGGCGCTTAGGAATGATAAGGTGTCAAAGGAGAGGGAGGCAGCCGCGCTGATGGCGAAGAATGAACAGCTCCGGGCCAATCTGCTGCGCTCCATTTCACATGACCTGAGGACGCCCCTGACCTCGATATCCGGAAATGCGGGAATCCTGCTTTCCAGTGAGGACTGCATTGACAGGGAGAAACGGTTAAGGCTCTATGAGGATATTTATGATGATTCCCTCTGGCTTATTAATCTGGTGGAAAACCTGCTGTCGGTTACAAGAATTGAAGACGGAACGATGAAACTGCGGCTGACGGCAGAACTCCTCGATGAGATTATTGCAGAGGCCCTGCGCCACACGGATCGAAGACGGGCTGAACACAATATCCGGGTGTTATCGGATGATTCCCTCCTGCTGGTGAGGGCGGATGCGAGGCTGATTATGCAGGTAATTATCAATCTGGTCGATAACGCCATTAAATACACGCCTCAGGGTTCAGAGGTAACGGTTGAATCCAAAAAGGAAGGGGGAGCCGCCGTCGTGACCGTAGCGGATACGGGCGAAGGTATCTCCGGAGAGGCTAAAAAACATATCTTTGATATGTTCTATACCGCAGGAACAAAGGTGGCCGACAGCCGCCGCAGCCTCGGCCTTGGCCTGGCTCTCTGCAAATCAATTATTACGGCACACGGAGGGACAATTACGGCCACGGACAATGTGCCCCATGGAGCTGTCTTTACATTTACTTTACCACTTGAGGAGGTAACACTGCATGAATAAACCGTTAATTTTGGTAGTGGAAGACGATGCTGCCGTCAGAAATCTCATCACCACAACGCTGGAGACACATCAGTACCGGTTCCGGACCGCTGCGACGGGGGAGACGGCCATAACAGAGGCGGTTTCCTATAATCCAGACGTGGTTTTGCTGGATTTGGGACTTCCCGATATGGACGGGATTGATATTATACACAAGATTCGTTCCTGGGCCAAGACGCCCATCATCGTACTCAGCGCCAGAAGCGAAGATACAGATAAAATCGACGCTCTGGACGCGGGAGCGGACGACTATCTGACAAAGCCCTTTTCCGTGGAAGAGCTGCTGGCCCGCCTGCGCGTCACCTTCCGCAGGCTGAACGACTCAGGAAACGGTTCGACGCCGGTTTCTGTCTTCACAAACGGAGATATGGAAATCAATTATGCGGCAGGAACCGTTACCCTGAAAAAGGAGGAGCTTCATCTGACTCCAATTGAATATAAACTGCTCTGCCTGCTGGCGAAAAATGAAGGCAAAGTTCTGACGCATACCTATATTACAAAAGAAATATGGGGAAGCGCCTGGGATAACGATGTGGCGTCTCTGAGAGTATTTATGGCGACATTAAGAAAGAAGATTGAGGCAGATCCATCCAATCCCCAGTATATCCAGACGCATATCGGAGTGGGGTACAGGATGCTGAAGGTCTAGGGAAGGAACGGAGAGTTATGGCGTTAAGAAGCGGGCTTCAATGGACATTTGATTTGGAAGCTGAAAAGTATGAAAAAATGCGTCCGGGATATGTTCCGGAGTTATATGAGGATATTTGGAAGTATATTACAATCGATCGGTCGAGCCGTGTTGTGGAAATTGGAATTGGAGGAGGGCAGGCGACCTTGCCGGTTCTAATGAAAGGATGCAAAGTGACTGCCGTGGAATGCGGAGGCAATTTGGCGGAGCTGTGCCGTCATAAATTCAGGGGATTTTCCGATTTTTCAGTTGTAACGGCTAAATTCGAAGATTTTAACTGTGAAAGTAATTCCTGCGATCTTGTATACTGCGCATCCGCATTTCACTGGATCCCGGAAGAGACGGGATATGCGAAGGTCTATGATATACTGAGAAGCGGGGGCGCATTTGCCCGGTTTGCTAACCATCCATACATAGAGAAAGGCAGGGGAGGACTCGGGGAAACACTCCAACAAATCTACTCGCTATACATGCCCGGTTCCTCAAGCCCCGGCGAGTACCGGGAGGAAGATGCGCGGAGGAGTGCAGAAACGGCGCTAAAATACGGATTTACCGATATAAGCTGTCGGCTCTATCACAGGACAAGGGTTTTTACGGCGGAAGAATACACCGCCCTTCTTGGCACGTATTCCGACCATATTGCGATTGAAGAACAGAAAAGAAGAAAATTCTTTTCGGAAATAGAACGGGCCATTCATCATTCGGGCGGCACAATCACCCTATTTGATACAATTGATTTAGAGCTTGCCCGGAAACCCTGAGAGGAAAAGAAATTGCGCTCAACTTACCGCCTTAAATTTAAATGGCATAGCCAAAACTGGCTATGCCTCAAAGTGCAATACGCCATACGTATCCGGGCTTGCCCGCTTGCCTGATTAGCGCTCAAAGGGGGGAAAACTGTATCAGGCGGGACTGGGTAAGGATACAAAGTATTGCCGGGACTGTTGATTCATTGACACAGCTATCTTACCATCATCGGTATCATCAGGAAGATCGCTTTCACGAAGTCCGTTTTCATTCGTATCTCCTTAATACTTTAAATCAAATATTTCGGTCACATCCATACGCAACCCTTTAGCGATCGATATCATCGTATTTTGAGTTGGAGAAGTATCTCCGATCGCAATCTTGTTAAGCGTCGTATGCGATATGCCGGTCATTCGTTCAAGTTGCCGGTAAGTCAAATTTCTCTTGTCCATGATTACCTGTAGTTGGTTCCCTATTTTCACTGTCAAACCTCTTTTTCATGTCTCTTTTTTAAGGCGCGCGCTTGTCTTATAGCGATAGTATAGCATGAAGTCTGTCAGGAATGTTTTACATTATTTGATAAAGTTCAGTAACATTCGACAAACCGGCAGGGCTTACCCTTGCGCAGCGGGCGCACCATTTCTTCTGTGCCTCCTGTTGCACAAAAATTATACAATCGGCATCTTTTTCATTTCTGTTTCCCACACGTCCGGTAATACATTCGTTATTCGGCCAGATCTCGCCCCTCTTGAAAAATCCCCTCTGATTCAGTATAATGAAGTCAGATTGCCGCACCAACGAAACCCAGCGGATACGGAGGCCGCATAACATGGATCAGATTTTTTTACGCCAGCTTAATGAATGGAATCAAAATGAAGAATATCAGAAAATTATAGACTTTATAGAGGCTCTTCCCGAGAAAGAGCAGACCCCGGTCCTGATCAGTGAGTTGGCCTGTGCCTGCAATAACCTGGCCGGTGAGGGAGACAGCGGACTTTTTAAGAAGGCGGTCCGTCTGCTGGAATCGGTCGGGGAAGAACTCGGCGCGGATCACAGATGGAATTTCCGCATGGGTTATGCATGCTACTATTTAAACCAGGATAAGAAGGCCAAATATTACTTTGAAAAGGCTTTGGAGGCGCTCCCGGGAGATGAAGATACGATAAACTTTATTGAGGAATGTGAGCGGAATCTCACAATTCCTGTATCCATGAAACCCTTCCGTCAGAGAGTGAAGGAGGGCTGGGATTCGTTTCTTGAAGGGGAAGCTGAACTTCGCGAGATGATAAAGCGCAGGGAACATGGTGAAAAAGTGGCCGGCATGTGCGCCGATTTGCTTTCCCCGGCTTTTGAGAATATCTGCTTTGAGATGGGATTTAACGGAGAAAAATGCGAACTGTTCCTAACGCCGGACGGAGAACGGTCACGCCTGATAAAGCTCGTTTATTTTAAAGAGCATGCGCCGGAAGAATTATTTGAGAACTGGAATATCGGGATAGGAAGACAGCCGTCAAAAGGCTTTGAACTGAGAATGTACGGACAGGGAGCCGGCACAGAGGATGCTCTGGTCTGGATTGAGGAACTGGACGACAAGCAGATAGGTCTTTCCATATTCTGTGAAAAGCTGCTGCCCCTTTTAAAGGAAAATGAAAACCAGGCCTATTCGATGATGGCGATTCTTCTGGATCAGGCAATCGGCGAAATACCAGCAGTCCGTTATATCGGATATCTGGATTTAATCGGGGAACCAAAAGAGGGCGATCCGATCCGGCTGGATCATCTGAGGGAGTACATAGACGGCCGGGGCGCCGTCACGGCCGAGGAACTGTGCGGCTGGTATACATGTTACACGATGGAGCCAAGTGAGAAAGAGGAATGGTTCCTGAGAGAAGACATCTTCGCGGGGGTCACTACCTGCCCTGAGGTGGTAAGTGGTTATTTCAGCGGTGATGACAGAATTATGGAAGATTTTCATCAGGACGGCGCGGTTCCGGGATTTTTCTTCTATCCATTAGAGCGGAACGAGCGGAGCAAAGCTCTGGAACTGCGGGACAGCATAGAGAAAGAGATTACGGACAAAGCAGGAGATGCCGTGACATTTACCGGCGGGGCTACGGGTACGGAATATGGATACCTGGATTTTGTGGCCTGGGATTTACGGCCGGTTTTAGATGCGGCGGCGGCCGTATTCAGCAGACGTAAGATGGAAGCGGCATTCCACTCATTCCGGAGAGATGTGAGCGGAGTGGGCCTGAGCAGGAAAGAGGACGGAAGATGAGTATCGGACTGACCTTCACTGCCAGAGCAGGAAAAAAAGAGTTCCTTATCAATGAAATAAAGGAACTGTCTGTGAACAGTGGATATGGGCTGACCGTGAATGACGGCTGGCTGAGAGTTTCATTCTGTCCCATGGGAGAACTGACGATGGAATGGAAGAAAGAAAGCGGCATGATGGGCCGGTGGCTTATCTCAGGAGAATGTTACTCCACACCGTCGGGGGCCGGATTCCATGCGGCGGCGGTCCGCTTTCTGGATGAACTGGAGAAAAAGGAGCTTAAAAACCTGGAGGTGTCGGATGATACGGAATACTATGGACACCGTGATTTTGAGCGCATGAAGAGAGAACATTTTTATCCCTGGCTCAATGCGCTGAAAAGACACTGCGCGGAGCGCGGCGGTGAGTACAGCAATTTCTGCCTCTGCTGGGATTTGGATCAGTATCAGCCGGATGAGATAAAGGGCAGCGTTATCACGCCGATGGGCCGTTTTGATGTAAAGAAAATGACGGAACAGGTGGAGGAGCATGGCATCGGCTGGCTGGCGGAACGCTTTTTTATATGGGACACCGAGGAAAAAGACGCCCTGTATTACCGCAACTGCGCCATTCATTTCCTGTGGGAAGACTGCTGTTTCGTCCCATCCGAAAGAAGTGAAGAGGACAGGGAATGTAATGAAAGGATTCTCGACTGTCTTGAAAGAGCGGCCGAACTGGATCGCAGCCTCCCCCTGCCCCTGTCTTCCTACCGTGAAATCTGTGGACTGGCCGGCAGAAAACCTGTCATCGGGGAGGATGCAGAGGAGATGGAGACGGACTTTCCAATCGGATACCGCAAAGGGACGGTGACACATGCCTTCGGTGATCTGCGTATTACTCTGCCCGGGAACTGCCTGTATGAGTGGGAGGAGTATGAAGACAGGAAAGGCTGCAGCATGTGGTGGAATCCGGGGACGGATGAGCCCGTATGGCGCGTCAGCGGTTTTAAAAGGAGAGAGGGAACTGCGGAATTTTCCGAGCGCAGCCTCGAACGTGACAGGGAAGAGTTTGATATCCCCGGCGGACGGGTCCGCATCGGCTGGAATGAGGAAGAGGAGGACGGACAGCCATTATTTCAGGCGGTCTGTGAGGTCGTTTCCGGTCCGTCCCTGTTTCTTATAACGGCAACTTTCATAAGAAACGAAGAAAAAGAAGAGATTTATGCCCTTATGAGAAAATTAAAAGCAGTGGAGCATAACGAAAAAGTAAATCATACGGAAAGTTACAACCAATAGAATATAGAATAGAAAACTGCGGCCTTCAAAGCAGGATACAGGCAACCGGCGGCAGGAAACAGCATGAAAGGTGATAAAAATGGAAAAAGAAATTTTATGGTCGGACAGAAAGAGACTCTGGTGCGGTTTACCCTGGACATTTACCGTGTACAGCATGTCCGAGGACAGACTTTTTATAAAAAGAGGAATTTTTAATCTGAGGGAGGATGAGGTGCGCCTCTACCGCATCAAGGATTTGGGGCTTGAGAGAAGCCTGCTGCAGCGGATGTTCGGCCTGGGAACCATCCGTATTGTTTCCAGTGATTCAAGCCTCGGGAACTTTGAACTGGTCAATGTGAAGAACAGTTCCGATGTCAAGGAGCAATTATCAAGTCTTGTGGAGGAGGAGAGACAGAGAAAGAAAGTTTCCTCCAGGGAATTTATCAGTTTTGAACAGGATGAGGAGGACGACGGGCTCGATACCGAATAAAAGAGAACCGGAACCTTTGGAATTTCATAAAAAATATGGAAAATGCCCCGCGGGAGATATAATCCGCGGGACATTTTTTTAATTCATAGGAAATTACGTCCTATGAATCAAAAAACGCTCCGCGAGGATGACATGCCGCGCAGAGGTAAATAGTTGCTGAAGCAACCGCGCGGCAGCGCAAGAATCCCACTCGCGGTATTCTTTATTCTCTGTTGAGAAAAATAATACTAGTAAACATTATCATTATCTGCTATAATGGCTTTAAATACAGGAATATCCGGATTACAAGAGATAACTATGGGAGTCCTGCATAGTTATAAATTAGTTACTGTTCTATTTTTCACTGTGGGAGAATGGTAACATAAATTATAGGAGGATAAACAGATGAATATACTTACTGGAATACTGATCCCTTTTATCGGTACTACGGCAGGGGCAGCCTGCGTGTTCTTTTTAAAAGATCAGATAAAACCCGTTATACAGAAAACACTGCTGGGATTTGCCTCCGGCGTTATGGTTGCCGCTTCGGTGTGGTCGCTTTTAATACCGGCCATGGATATGTCGGAAGGGATGGGAAAACTGGCATTTATCCCGTCGGCGGTTGGCTTCCTGTTCGGAATTGCATTTTTGCTTCTGATGGATAAGCTGATTCCCCATCTGCATTTGAACAGCGACGAACCGGAGGGCACAAAGAGCAGTCTGAAAAAGACGACGATGCTGGTGCTGGCCGTGACGCTTCACAATATACCGGAGGGAATGGCGGTCGGCGTGGTATTTGCCGGACTGCTGGCAGAGAACAGCGGTATCACGATAGCAGGCGCCATGGCGCTGTCTATCGGCATTGCGATACAGAACTTTCCGGAAGGGGCGATCATTTCACTGCCTCTTAAATCCGAGGGCGGCAGCAGCCGTGGAAAAGCATTTTTTCTTGGAATGCTGTCGGGAATTGTAGAACCGGTGGGAGCGGTACTGACAATCGCCATGTACCGTTTTATTGTCCCGGTGCTTCCTTATCTGCTGGCGTTTGCAGCAGGAGCCATGATTTACGTTGTAGTGGAGGAACTGATACCGGAATCGGCCGAGGGAGAACACTCCAACATGGGAACCATCGGATTCGCGGCAGGCTTTGTGATTATGATGATTCTGGATGTGGCGCTGGGATAAAACATGCTCCGGGATTTCCGTAAAAAACAGATGAAGTCACGAAAGGAAACATGTCCTGTATGAACGGAAACATCAGATCCGTTCCCGCATCATAAAGTAGAGTAAAGAAAGAACCGGAGGACTGTCATGGCAACAGTCAGTCTCTGTATGATAGTAAAGAACGAGGAGAAGGTGCTGGGACGCTGCCTCGATTGTGCAAAGGAGATAGCAGACGAGATTATCATCGTAGATACGGGATCAAGCGACGGTACAAAGGAAATTGCATCAAATTACACCGATCAGATTTATGATTACGAATGGAAGGACGACTTCGCATCCGCAAGGAATTTTGCGTTTTCAAAGGCATCCATGGATTACTGCATGTGGCTGGATGCGGATGATGTGATTCAGGAGAGCGAACAAAAGAAAATAAACGAACTGAAGAAACAACTGACGCCGGCGGATTCCGCTGTCATGATGAAGTATGTAACTGCTTTTGACGACAGGGGAAAACCGGCGTTTTTATTTGACCGGGAACGTCTTCTCAGGAGAGAGGACGGATATCTCTGGAGCGGCCGCGTGCATGAGGCGATCACGGTCAGGGGAAAAGTCATTTATTCCGACGCAATGATAGAACATCATTCTATAAAGAAAGAATACAGTGATAGAAACCTGAAAATCTATGAAAAAATGATAGAGGAAGGGGAGAAGCTGGAGCCGCGCCACCAGTTTTACTATGGACGGGAGCTGTATTACCACGGGAGAAATGAGGACGCGGTCGTAATATTCAATCAGTTTCTGGAAAACAGGGAGGGAGAGGCCTGGCTTGAAAATCTGGTGGACGCCTGCCGGTTCTGCGCCCTGTGCCTCTACGGCCTGGGAAGAGGGGAGGAGGCTCTTAAAAAACTTTTCCATACCTTTTCCCTCGATGTCCCCAGACCCCAGATTTGCTGCGATATCGGAAAACACTTCCTGGATGCAGGACGCTACAAGCAGTCGGAGTACTGGTACCGTCAGGCTATGCAGACATCCTATGAACCCCTCCCGGGAGCCTTCGTGGAACCGGAGTACCGCGAGTTCGTACCAGCCATTCAACTGGCCGTCTGCCTGGACCGCCAGGGGAAATACGTGGAAGCAGCGAGATATAACGATCTGGCTGCCTATTACAAACCCGATTCGGAAGCAGTGAAACAGAACAGAATATACTTTGAGGGAAAAACAGCCGTAAAACAGTAAGAACAATTTTTTTCATACACCACGTCCCGGCTTCCGGGCATCATCCGGGGAATTACCGGCGTGAAGGCGGGACGTGTGTAAAGCGCCGTTATGCGCTTCATACCCCGGGACTGACCTCCCGTCAACACCTTCCATCCCATTCAAGCCCCCCTGTTTCTCAACTAAGAAACTTGCAAAACCCACTTTTTTATGTAATAATAAGACAGATTAATACCAGATCTGGAGGAATATCATGGCAAAAACACAGTATGATGCGGACAGTATTACCGTCCTGGAAGGCCTGGAGGCGGTCCGCAAACGCCCCGGTATGTATATTGGAGGTGTCGGAACAAAGGGCCTGAATCATTTAATATACGAGATCGTGGACAACTCGGTGGACGAGCATCTGGCCGGGGAGTGTAACGATATCTGGGTCACTCTGGAGGCGGACGGCTCCTGTACCGTGCGCGACAACGGCAGGGGAATCCCGGTGGAGATGCACAAAAAGGGAGTTTCAGCGGAAAGAATCGTACTCTCCACCCTCCATGCGGGCGGAAAATTCGATAATAATGCGTATAAAACAAGCGGCGGTCTTCACGGAGTCGGTTCTTCCGTGGTGAACGCCCTTTCCGAGCATATGGATGTGAAGGTGTACAAGAACGGCTGCATCCATCATGATGCCTATGAGAGAGGAATCCCTGTTATTAAACTGGAGAACGGCCTGCTCCCCGTTATTGGTAAGACGCGGGAGACGGGAACCAGGATTAACTTTAAGCCCGACGGAGAAATCTTTGAAAAGACGCGTTTCAAGGCGGACTGGCTGAAGAGCCGTCTTCACGAGACCGCATACCTGAATCCTAAATTATCGATTCACTATGAGAATAAAAGAGCGGGGGAAGCGGAGAAAATCACCTACAGTGAGCCAGAAGGCATCCTGGCTTACGTAAAAGAGTTAAACAGCACCAAGTCACCGGTCCACGAACCGTTTTATTTTAAGGGGACGTCGGAAAATATCGAGGTGGAAGTAGCATTCCAGTTCGTAGATACATTTGAGGAAAATGTGCTGGGATTCTGCAACAATATTTTCACTCAGGAGGGCGGAACCCATCTGGTGGGATTCAAAACACGTTTTACCACAATGATCAACAGTTATGCCAGGGAACTGGGGATTCTGAAAGACAAGGATTCCAATTTTACAGGCGCAGACACGAGAAACGGCATGACGGCTGTCATTGCGGTCAAGCATCCGGATCCGATTTTTGAGGGACAGACAAAGACAAAACTGGCCAGCGCCGACTGTACGAAAGCCGTGTTTAATGTGACGGGGGAAGAGCTGCAGTTATATTTCGACCGCAATCTGGAGGTGCTGAAGGCAATCATCGCCTGTGCGGAGAAGTCCGCCAAGATCAGGAAAGCGGAGGAAAAGGCCAAGACCAACATGCTGACAAAGTCCAAATTTTCCTTTGACAGCAACGGTAAGCTGGCAAACTGCGAGAGCCGCGACGCAGAGAAATGTGAAATCTTCATTGTTGAGGGAGATTCGGCCGGCGGCTCGGCTAAAATGGGCAGAAACCGCCAGTATCAGGCAATCCTTCCCATCCGCGGAAAGATCCTGAATGTGGAGAAGGCCACAATGGACAAGGTTCTGGCTAATGCCGAGATCAAGACGATGATCAACACTTTCGGCTGCGGATTTTCCGAAGGCTACGGCAATGATTTCGATATCAGCAAGCTCCGTTACAACAAGATTATCCTGATGACGGATGCCGATGTGGACGGCAGCCATATCGATACGCTGCTTCTTACTTTCCTATACCGCTTTATGCCGGATCTCATCAACGACGGCCATGTCTATATTGCCATGCCGCCTTTGTTTAAAGTGATCCCGAAGAAGGGGGAGGAGGAGTACCTCTACGATGAGAAGGCGCTGGAGCGTTACAGAAAGAAGCACGGGGGCGACTTTACCCTGCAGCGTTACAAAGGTCTCGGTGAGATGGACGCGGAGCAGCTCTGGGAAACGACGTTAAATCCGGAGACCAGAATCTTAAAGCGCGTTGAGATAGAAGATGCCAGGATGGCGTCCGAGATTACTGAGATGCTGATGGGAAGCGAAGTTCCTCCAAGGCGGCAGTTTATCTATGAGCATGCCGATGAGGCGGAAATTGACGCATAAACGGGGAACTTCAGCCGGGCGTGCAGCGAATCAGGCCGGACACGGCCGTGATAACCCGGTGAAAACAGAAAATTGCAGGAGATAGAATAAAGAATGGCTGAGAAGATAATCACAACGGAATACTCGGAAGAAATGCAGCGCAGTTATATGAACTACTCCATGAGTGTCATTACAGCCAGGGCCATCCCGGATGCAAGGGACGGTCTGAAGCCGGTACAGCGCCGCGTGCTTTATGATATGAGCGAGCTGCGTCTGGGGCATGACAAGCCTCACAGAAAATCGGCCCGTATCGTCGGTGACACGATGGGTAAATACCATCCCCACGGGGACAGTTCCATCTATGAAACACTGGTTGTCATGTCCCAGGTTTTTAAAAAGGGAATGCCGCTTGTCAACGGCCACGGCAACTTCGGTTCCATCGAGGGAGACGGAGCCGCCGCCATGCGATATACGGAAGCGAGACTGGAGAAGTTTGCAGAAGAAGTATATTTAAAGGACCTGGACAAGACGGTGGCCTTTGTACCGAACTACGACGAGACGGAGAAGGAACCGGAAGTTCTTCCTGTACGCGTTCCCAACCTCCTGATCAACGGCGCAGAGGGAATTGCCGTAGGGATGAGCACCAGCATTCCGCCCCATAATCTCGGGGAGGTGGTCGATACGGTCATGGCTTATATCGACAATCCGGACAGCACGACAGGAGAGCTTTTAAATATCCTTCACGGCCCCGATTTTCCGACGGGAGGCATCATCGCCAATAAGAGTGAGCTTCTGGATATTTATGAGACGGGAAGCGGACGCATTAAGCTCCGCGCAAAGCTGGAAGTGGAGCTGGGCAAGAGACGCGTGGACAAGGACAAGCTGATTATCACTGAGATACCGTACACGATGATCGGCGCAGGAATCAACAAATGCCTGGTAGACATCGCCGAGCTGGTGGAGTCCAAGAAGCTCACCGACGTGGTCGACATTTCCAACCAGTCCAATAAAGAAGGCATCCGTATCGTCTTAGAGCTTAAAAAAGACGCGGACATAGAAAAAATCAAAAATATCCTCTACAAGAAAACAAAGCTTCAGGACACCTTCGGAGTCAATATGCTGGCTATCGCCGGAGGCCGTCCGGAGACGCTGAGTTTAAAGGGAATCCTTAAAAACTATCTGGATTTCCAGTATGAGAATAACACAAAAAAATACAACGTACTCCTGGAAAAAGAGCTGGAAAAGAAGGAGATTAAGGAAGGCCTGATCAAGGCCTGCGATGTGATCGATCTGATTATCGCAATCCTCAGAGGCTCAAAAAACCTGAAGGACGCCAAGGCCTGCCTGATGAACGGCGATATTTCCAACATTAAATTCCGCGTTCCGGGATTTGAGGAGGACGCAAAACAGCTTCACTTTACCGAGAAACAGGCATCCGCAATCCTGGAGATGAGACTGTATAAACTGATCGGCCTTGAGATTATGGCTCTTGAGAAGGAATACAAAGAGACGCTTAAAAAGATCCGGGAATATGAAAAAATTCTTTCCAGCAAAATCACAATGGATGATGTGATCAAGAAAGACCTGGAAGGAATCAAGGCAGAGTTTGCAACGCCGAGAAGAACCCTGCTCGAGGACGGCAAGGAGGCGGTCTATGATGAGACGGCCGTGGAAATCCGGGAAGTCGTCTTTATCATGGACCGGTTCGGCTACAGTAAGCTGATAGACAAAGCCACTTATGACAGAAACCAGGAGACGGTAGACGGGGAGAATCCATACGTCATCCCATGCCTGAATACCGATAAGATCTGTCTTTTTACGGACACAGGCCTTCTGCACCAGGTAAAGGCGTCCGACATTCCGTACGGAAAGATGAGAGACAAAGGAACCCCAATCGACAATCTGTGCAAATTCGACGGAACAAAGGAACGGCCTATTTTTATCATCAACGCGTCGGCGCTGCTTGGCAGACGCCTGCTCTTTGCAACAAAAGGAGCGATGGTAAAACTCGTGCCGGGCGAAGAATTCGAGACAAACAACCGAATGGTGGCGGCCACAAAGCTGCAGGAGGGTGATATGGTGATCAGTATCCAGCTCACCGACGGCAAAACGGAAGCTGTCCTGCAGACCACAAACGGTGTATTCCTGCGCTTTGACCTGGAAGAAATTTCAACCTTGAAAAAGAACTCCAAGGGCGTGCGCGGCATCAAACTGGGACGCGGGGAAGAACTGGAAGAAGTCTATCTCCTGGGCGCAGACGGCGAGCCGACCGTGATGTACAAAGAAAAGCAGGTACATTTAAACCGGCTGAAGATAGGAAAGAGGGACGGAAAAGGAAGTAAGGTCAGACTTTAATACTAATTTAAGGAAGAACTGCCGATTATCTCACATAAGGGCTTAAGCCCCTGGAAACCGGCAGTTCAGGTCAACAGACCGACGGCTGCGTGCTTTATAAGCATGCAGCCGTTTAATTGCTATCTGACAAAGTTCAGAGTCAGGTATTTTATTTTCCAGGTACCATTTATCCGTATGACACGGATTCTGGCATTCCATGTCTGAGTATAGACACTACCGTCCCCGGAGACATAATCGGCTTTGACAACACCGAAGAAACTGACATCATCAGGCAACGTCTGCAGACGTTCCACCTCGGTACCGCTGCTTTTCAGGCGGCCGCCTTTCTGGTTCGATCTGAAAAAGGTAAGGAAGGTTCCATCCCGGACGGCCATATCAAAGGCCTCCTCCGTCAAATCGGGCCGGTATCTCTGTTTGCAGTGTTCAAGAAACGCTTCCGGTTCCAAATCCGGGCTGTCGGTGAAAAGCGATTCGACTTTTGAGTCAGTGGTAATGCTCAATAAAATATTCTTAGCTATTCTGTCCGGGGTGTGCCTGTGATAGTATATGGCTGAGGCAATGATTAAAAGGCTGCAAACCAATATGAAAAAAACCACAATTTTTTTATGCCGGATTTTCATCACCCCCATTTCACAGAAGATCATTCTTTAAAAGCGTTGTTTCTTGTTCCCCAATTGCCTGACACCATGCCCGTTACAATGAAATGCTGCACATAGAAAATGACAACAAACCGTGAATTATACCTTCTCTACAGGAATCCATATCTCGTTATAGTTGTCGTCCGGATTTTCACGTGGCGGTGTATACATCTCGATATTATAGTTTCCTGCAATCTTATACGCCTTGCAGGACGGCAGCCATTCGCTCCATATCCTTGTATTCACATCCTGCAGCGCTTTCGGCAAAGCGCCATGGCAGGGGAAGATAGCCCACGTACATGCCGGAATGACTCTCGTTACATAACCCTCGGGGACCTCATTCCATGGAATGTAATTATCGGCGATCATGTAATCAAAGTCCTTTCCTTCATCGTTAAGACATATCCCGAACATTCCGCATACGGTTTTGCATCCGCCGCTTTCCATATGCTCCGTCCAAAATTTGGGAATCTCTTCGTAAGAGGTCTCCATATTAAATCTGCGTAACCTTCCCATTACTGTAAATTGTGCCTTTTCGGCAATCCTGTACTCCAACATAGTACCGCCCTCCAATGTGAGTTTAATTTTCAGCGGTGCAAAAGAATTCAGCTTACTTCCTTTTTCTCTTGCTGCGGAAGGACTGATTCCATGAAACTTCGTAAATGCCCTGGCAAAGCTGTCCGGCGAATCATAGCCATATTTCAGCGCGGCATCAATCACCCTGATATCGGTAGAGCAAAGCTCCTGCGCAGCAAGCGTCAGCCGCCGGTTCCTTATATACTCGCCCACCGTAAAGCCGCATAATACATGGAAGATTTTCTGAAAATAAAAACTGGACACATGCGCCTTATCTGCAATTTCATTCATACTGATATCCTCAGTCAAATTCTCTTCAATGTATGCAATTGCATCGGTAATGCCGTCATTCCAACCATTCATACAATGTCCTCCTTCGTTGTCCGCTGTAACTATATTATATAAACAACAATCCCCGCCTGCCCGACTAATACTGTCTTCTTATGTCGGACAGACCGGCTCATCATCAAACATCAAAATATCTCTGCCTTAACAATATTTTACCATCATTCCAGCCACTTGTGTAAACAACATCCGTCATCATAAAAAAAATTCACCCAGTCCCATAAAAAACGCCCAAAATCCTTCCCAACCCGGTATTCCCCAGGCACTCAAAGAAACGCAGCGCCCGCGACAACCTACAAACCGGGACTGAAGACTCACAACCTCCCCTCACCATTCCGCCCCCCACCCTACGTCGGCGTTCTCACTTTTCAACTACAGCATTTGACTTTTTTCCGCAATCATGATAAATTTATTAAATAAAATAGCAAAATTACGCGTTGGCTTCTGCCGGAAAGTGACAGGATGGAAATACAAGACCTTTATATAGAAATCAACAGGGAAATTCAGCAGAATAAAGACGGACTGATAAGGCTGGGACGGGAGCTTTTTAGCTGCCCGGAACCCGGTTTTAAAGAAGTGGAATCGAATCAGATTCTCACTTCTTTTTTGCGTGGACACGGGATTTCCTGCCGGTCGGATCTCTGTCTGACGGGGATTCTGGCAACCATTGGATCGGGGGACGGATACCACATCGCCCTGGTGGCCGATATGGACGCTCTGGTGGTGAATGACGGGGAGAAGAGTTATCCCTGTCATTCCTGCGGCCACAGTATCCAGACCGCTGTTATGGCCGGCGTCCTCAAGATGCTGAAGGATTTAAACATAGCGGAGGAGACGGGAGGGCGCATCAGTTTTATCGCCGCCCCTGCCGAGGAGTTTATAGAGTTCGATTACAGACAAAAATTAAAAGAAGAAGGAAAAATCAATTATTTTTCCGGGAAACAGAACATGATAGAACAGGGAGTGTTCGACGATGTCGACTGTGTCCTGACCATGCATGTCAATGGGGAGACGGAAACGCTCTTTGACGTTAACTCCACCCTGGCCGGTTTTATGGTAAAAAAAGCTGTCTTTACCGGACAGGCCTCCCACTCAGGTGCGGCCGCGCATATGGGGCGCAATGCGCTTCACGGGGCGAGCCTCTGTATGGATGCCGTCGCCTATATGAAAGATCAGTTCCCGGCGGACGCAGGCCTTCAGATACATCCCGTCATTACGGAGTGCGGAGGCAGCGTCAATATTATCCCGGAGAAGGCGGTCCTGGAAACCTATGTCAGGGCCAACACGCTCGCGGATCTTTTGGAAGCGGGGGAAAAATTTGACCTCTGCGCCGTGCACTCTGCGGCAGCCCTCGGCCTTTCGTGCCGCATTGAAAACAGGACGGGATATATGCCGCTCAAACAGTCCAAAGAATTGAACGAGATTATTTACCGCCATATGCGGGAGATTTGCCCCGAAGAGAAAATTATTAAAAATGTGGTTTCCGGAGCTTCCGGGGATATCGGGGATCTGGGATATCTGCTTCCGGCGGTTCAGTTTGGCTTTTCAGGGATAAGAGGGCGGATCCACAGCAGCGAATTTGCGATTGTGGATGAAGAAAATGCCTATTTACACACGGCGGAGATTGTGATGAAGACCGTGTGTGACATCCTGATAAACCCCCAGCTGCAGGTGAAAAATGAAGATTTTAAGGAACGCAAAGAGTTTTATCTGAAAAATTGGTTATACAAAGAAATATAGATTAATGACAGAAGATGAAAAAGCAGTTTGGAGGTGCATTTTCACAAATGCGCTTATAAGCATATAAACAGTCTAAAATAATAATCAGGAGGAATGACTATGTCAGAACACAACACACCAACACCACACATCGGAGCACAGGCAGGAGAAATTGCGGAAACAATACTTTTACCGGGTGATCCGCTTAGGGCAAAATATATTGCAGATAATTTCCTGACCGATGTAAAACAGTTTAACGCTACGAGAAATATGTTTGGCTATACCGGATACTATAAAGGAAAACGCGTTTCCGTCATGGGAACCGGCATGGGATGCCCTTCCATCGGAATTTATTCCTATGAGCTGATTCATTTTTACGGATGCAAGAACCTGATCCGTGTCGGCACGGCCGGAGCGCTCCGCCCCGAAGTAAAAGTGCGCGATATGGTATTCGGAATGGGAGCCTGCACCACATCCAACTATGTAAAACAGTTCCGCCTGCCGGGCGATTACGCCTGCATCTGCAGCTATGAACTGCTTGCAAAGGGAGTGAAGGCGGCAGAGGCGAAAGGACTTAACTACCATGTGGGAAATGTTTTAAGCTCCGATATGTTCTACAATCCGGATCTTGCTCCCGCAGGAACGACATGGGATAAGATGGGAGTCCTGGCGGTGGAGATGGAGGCGGCGGCCCTCTACAGCAACGCTGCATACGCGGGAGTCAATGCACTCTGCATCCTGACGATCTCCGATTCCGCAGTGACCGGGGAGGCAACGACGGCCGAGGAACGCCAGACCACATTTACCAATATGATGGAAGTGGCTCTGGAACTGGCATAAACAGGTTACTTTATACTCCGTATGCAGTAACGGAAATACACGAACAGAAGAATAATAAGGGGAATGACTATGGCAGAGGAAATTTTACGGGTGGAAGACCTGACTAAAATTTATCCGGGCGGCGTTCTGGCGAATTATAATATCAACTTCAGTGTGGACAAGGGAGAAATCCACGCACTGGTGGGAGAGAATGGAGCCGGAAAGTCTACTCTGATGAAGATGCTGTTTGGTATCGAAGAGATCACAAGCGGTAAAGTATTCCTTCATGGACAGGAAGTGCATTTTCATTCCAGTAAGGATGCGATCGAACACGGAATCGGAATGGTTCATCAGCATATGATGCTGGTGCCGTCACTGACCGTTGCAGAGAATCTGGTGCTGGGAATTGAACAAAAGAAGGGACTTTTCCTGGATCAGAAAAGAGCGGTGCAGGTGACCGAGGAAATCTCAAAGAAGTATAACCTTCATGTGGATGCCTCAAAGAGGGTGCGCGACATTTCTATCGGAATGAAGCAGAAGCTGGAAATTTTAAAAACCATGTACCGCGGCGCGAAGATTATCATACTGGATGAGCCTACGGCCGTACTTGCCCCGCAGGAGACGGAAGAGCTTTTTGAACAGCTTTTAAACCTCAAGAAAGAGGGATACACGATTATCTTTATTTCCCACAAGCTCCATGAGGTGAAATACCTCTGCGACCGGCTGACCGTGTTAAAGGATGGCCGCTCCATCGGCACATACCGGGTGGAAGACGTGACGGCGGAGGAAATCTCGCGCCTGATGGTGGGACGTGACGTCAAACTGGAATACGAAAAGACGCCTCAGGAGTTCGGAGACAAGATTCTGACGGTGGAGAACTTAAGTTATACCGACAAATTCGGCACAAAGAAGCTGGACGACCTCTGTTTCTCCTTAAGACAGGGCGAGGTGCTCGGCATTGCAGGCATCGAAGGCAACGGACAGAAGGAAGCAATGGAGATCCTGACCGGCAATATGAAGGCGGAGAGCGGATCCATCCTGTACCGGGGCGAAGACCTCTGTAAAAAGACGATCCGGGAGAACCGGAAGCTGGGTATTGCCCATGTGCCCGAGGACCGCAACTTAAACGGCAGCGCGCCGGAGATGAGCGTGCGCGACAACCTGATTGCAGCCAGCTTAGATAAACTTTCCAAAAACTCGATTCTGGATCAGAAGGCCATAGAAAGCTACTGCGAAAGCTGTGTTGCGGACTTTAAAGTCAAGACGTCCAGCCTAGATATCAGCATCAAGAGCCTTTCCGGCGGCAACATCCAGAAGGCCATTGTAGCGAGAGAATTTACGGCGGGAGCGGATGTCATCATCCTGAACCAGCCGACCCGCGGCGTGGACGTGGGCGCCATGGAGTTTATCCACAAAAAGATTCTGGAGATGAGGGATGAGAATAAATCCCTGATTCTCGTAAGCGCCGACCTGGCGGAGTTAAAGGCACTAAGCGATCGCGTGATTGTATTCCATCAGGGAAAGATCGCGGGTGTCCTTTGCGATGTCCCGAATACGACGGAAGAAGAGCTTGGCCTTTACATGCTGGGGCTTAAATCCGATTCCGAAGAGAAGCTTAAGGAGGCGTAAGATGAACAAGAAGAAAAAGTTTGAATGGTATGGAGTGATCCGTGTAACGGCGTCCATCCTGATCGCCCTTCTAATAGCGGCAGTGATTATCTTCGCGGTGGCGGACGATCCGTGGACGGCTCTTTACAAATTCCTGCTCGGGCCATTTTCGACAAAGAGAAACTTCTTTAACGTAATTGAGACGATGATTCCGCTTGTATTCTGCGGACTTGCCATCAATGTCATGCATAAGAGCGGCCTGTTTTCCATGGTGGCCGACAGCTCCTTCTATTTTGCAGGCGTTATGGCGGCGACAATCGCTATTGCCTGTCCGATGCCGAATATCGTGCACCAGATTGTAATCCTCGTCGCTGCCACGGCGGTGGGCGGCGTGATCGGCATCATTCCGGTTCTCATCAGGAAAAAGACAGGCGCCAATGAGCTTGTAATTTCGCTGATGATGAACTATATCTTTTTTAACTTCGGTTACTGGCTGATCAGAAAGTTTTTCCTGGACACCTCCAACGGCTCATTTTCTATCGGGTTCCAGCCGACGGCGACCCTGGGCAAGATGATGAAAGGGACAAACACCCATTATGGCCTGATTATCATGATTATTGCGGTAATCATCATGTGGATTCTGATGGACAAGTCAAAGTTCGGCCGTGAACTGAAAATCACCGGTTCCAACGAGAACTTTGCAAAATACGCAGGTATCAAAATCGGCGGAGTCGTTATCGGCTCCCAGCTCATCGGCGGTATGCTGGCCGGTCTTGGCGGTGGCGTCGAGATGATCGGCATGTACAAGAAATTCCAGTGGATTACGGCCCAAACCTATGTGTGGGACGGTATTTTAATTAACCTGCTGGCCGGTACAAAACCGCTTATGATACCTGTTTCCGCCTTTTTCATCTCCTATATCCGTATCGGAGCCCTGGTAATGTCCAGGGGCGGTGATGTGGACTCTGAGATCGTTTCCATCATCCAGGGTATCATGATCATGCTGATCGCCTCCGAGCGGTTCCTGTATAAGATGAAGAAGAATAAAGAAGAAAGAGAAGCGCTGCAAAACCAGACGGTGGATGCAGAAGGCGCGATCTAAGGAGGGGAAAAATGGACTTTATAACAAATCTTGATTTTTGGTTTACCGTTCTCCGCGCCACGACACCGGTTCTCTTTGCTACGATGGCGGCCCTGATTGCCAGCCGTTCGGGCGTACTTAATCTGGGACTGGAGGGAGCGATGACAATCGCGGCTCTCTGCGGAGTTTTAGGCAGCGGCTTTACAGGAAGTCTTCTGGTGGGAGCGATTGCGGGCCTTGCGGCGGGAATTGCCTTTACCATGCTGCTCGCTTATTTTGTACAGCATCTGAAGGCCAATCAGGTTATTACCGGTGTGGCGCTTAACCTGGCGGCCAGCGGCGGTTCCGTATTCTGTCTGTATTCCATCACGGGAGATAAGAATGCCAGCAACTCTCTGGCATCATCGGCTTTCCCGGCGCTGCAGATTCCGGTGATCAAGGATATCCCGGGACTGGGCGACGTTCTGTCCGGACATAACAGTTTGACTTATATCGCGTTTATTGTTACAATCTTGATGTTCATTATGCTTAAAAAGACATCTTTCGGCATCCATATCAGGGCCGTGGGAGAATCGGAAGAAGCAGCCCGTTCCGTCGGCATCAATGTAAAAAAGGTGCGCTACCAGGCTATGTTTATCAGTGGTTTCTTAGCATCCCTTGGAGGAATGTACCTGTCCATGGGATATGTAAACCGTTTTACATCCGGTATGGTTGCGGGCCGCGGCTACATCGCGCTGGCAACCAATGCAATGGCGGCCGGCAATGCGCTGATGGGAATGGTCAGCTCCATCCTTTACGGATTTGGCAGCGGTATTTCCATTTATCTGCAGAACAACAATGTAGATCCGTACCTTATTACGATTATTCCTTACGCGTCCATCATCATTTTCTATGTAATATTCAGTTTCTATTACAAGGTGAAGAGAAAAACCGAGGATTCTTTGTAAAATCACTGCTACGGCTCACAGTCCGTCTGAACAAAGCGGTGCATCGGGCGGCAGCACGTTTACAATTTGTTTTTATATGTTATATTTATGCTATCTTTGGGAAAAGCGCCCTTTGATATAAAATACTTATTCACACGTTCTAAGGAGGAACATTATGAGAAAATCAATCAAAAAAGCAGCAGCGATCATCCTGACTGCGGCAATGGCAATGTCCATGACTGCCTGCGGAGGCGGCAAAACAGCGGAAGAGACGAAAGCGCCTGCAGGAAGTGAAGCAGAGCCGGCAGCAGACGGCGAAACAAAAGCAGCAGACGCGGCAGGAAGCGGAGAAAAGTTAAAAATGACACTCTGCATCGGCCGTAAGAACGACCTTTCTTTCCAGCAGTCCGCCTATGAAGGTGCTATGAGAGTCCAGGAAGAGATGGGCGACAAATTCGAAGTTAACGTTGTTGAGATGGGCGACGACACGACAAAGTGGCAGGCAGCTTTCTACGATGCGGCAGACAGCGGCGCAGACATTATCGTAGGAACCGGTTTTCAGAACAAGGAAAACTTTGAGACAATCCCGCTGGAGTACCCGGATACAAAATTCATCCTCTTTGACCAGGATGTAGATTATACTTCCGGTGACTTAGGCAACGTATTAACCGTATTATTCGATTCCAACCAGTCCGGTTTCCTTGCAGGAGCCGTAGCAGCATACTACACAACAGGCGAAAATGCAGCCAATACGGACAAGACTATCGGTTTTGTAGGCGGCACAGAGAGCACAACCGTTAACAACTTCCTCGTAGGTTATGCAGAAGGAGCTAAATACGTAGATCCTGAGACGAAAATTTTAACAGCTTACGTTGGTGACTTTATGGATACTGCAAAAGCAAAAGATCTTGCCAATGCACAGATTTCCGAAGGTGCAGACATCGTATTCCAGGTAGCAGGCGGCGCAGGCAACGGCGTTATCGAAGCAGCGGCAGAGAAAGACGGCGTTATGGCCATCGGCGTGGACAGCGACCAGTACAGAACACTGGAAGGTTCCAACTTACAGGCATCTGTCATTACTTCCAGCTTAAAGCTTCTTGACAACGCATTATTCAAAATCTGTTCCGACTATGTGGAAGACGTTTCCAAAGTTCCGTTTGGAACAACTGCAACATACGGCCTGAAAGATGATGCAGTAGGTATCGTATTCAACGACAACCTGACAAAGAGCATCGGTGAAGAAAATGTTGCCAAGGTAGAAGAAATCCTTGGAAAGATCCAATCCGGCGAAATCACGGTATCCGATGTTGCCGAATTAACAACCGATCAGGTAAAAGACATTGTGAATAACTAATTTTGTATGCAGATGCATCCCGGCGGGGTATATTAGCTCTCCGGGATGTAAATGAGATTTGCAGGAGAAAGCTTCGGAAATGGGGGGAATGACCGTTTGCGGGGCTTTTTTTAGTTGAGATGCGAGGACGCCTCTGTAAGACGGCGGACGGGGTGGTGGGAGGTTGGATATGAGTCTTCAGTCCCGGTTGGTAGGTTGTGGTGAGGGGGAATCCAGGAGAAAAAATTCCTACGGGGACACGCTCCCGCTTGTGGAATGCGCAACGGATGCTAGATTCGAAAATACCTCATCAAGCACCGGCGGATTCCAAGGTCCCCTTCGGAACGTTTTCTCCTTCCTTCCCCGGGCAGGTTGTCGGCGGGACTGAAGACTCAGCGAAGGTTGTTGCCCCGTCCGCCGGCTTCAGGGGCTGATTGTCTCTTTCGTCAAGTATGGGGCAGGTATTGTCGCGGCCACTATGAAGTGGCGATACTTTCACAGGCTGATTAGCTTTCAAAACGAAGTCTCTGTCATTTAAATCTGTCGGTGCGCCAGATAAATCACTCTAAGACTAAACATCAGACAGTCTCCCGGCATTTGAAAGGATGTAGTGGCCGCGATAATACCTCCCCCTTTGAAGAAATAGAACCAATCAGCAGCCGCAGGCCGGGCCGGAATGGTGCGCGACGAACCCCGGCGTCTTCAGTCCCGGGCCATAACCTTCCTGTGGGGAAGAAGGGAGAAAAAGATTCCGGAGGGAACCTGGAGTTCATTGGCACTTACCGAGGTTTTTTACGAGGTTAGTACCATTATGTACTCCGAAGAGCGCAAGCGTTTCCCGCAGGAACTTTTTCTGCCCGGATTCCCCACCCGCGACAACCTTCAAACCGGGACTGAAGACTCATCCCTCCCCCTCACCATTCCGCCCCCCGGCCGTTCCGGCGGCGTTCTCATTCCTCAACCAAACAACCTGTTGTGCATCCCCCCATTCTTATAGTATAATGAGGTGGGAAATGCAGCCTAACTGAAAATTCCAATAAAAAAAGAAAGGGCAGAGTATATGCAGGGTATAATCGACAGTCACGCTCATATCTGCGGAGCGCAGCTTTATCCGCGGTGGGAAGAGGTGGTTGCAGGTGCGGAAGAGGCAGGCATTGAAAAAATAATGATTGTCTGCACAGAGCTTTCCGAGGCGGAGCGGGCGATTCGGATAGCGGAGAGGGATCCCATGTTTGACGTGGCCTGCGCATTTTATCCGAATGATCTTTTAAAGGTTACGGAAGAGGATTTTGTGCGGCTGGAAAGTCTGGTACGCAAACCGCAGGTTAAGGCGGTGGGGGAGATAGGAATGGATTATTACCCCTATGAAGAGACGGTGCCCGCAGATATCCAGAAAGAGGCTTTTATCAGGCAGATCCGGATGGCGAATGAGGTGGATAAGCCGGTGCTGATCCATATGCGCCTGGCAACCGATGATACGAGACGTTATATGAAAGAGAACCTGAAGGTGCCTGGCATTATGCACTGTTACAGCGGCGGCGCCGATGCGATGCAGGATTTTCTCGACATGGGCATGTATATTTCCTTTTCGGGAAATATCACATTTGAACTGGATGATGAAAGTACACAGAGGGCGGTAAAGGAAGTGCCGCTTGACCGGATTCTGGTGGAGACGGATGCACCGAGCCTGACTCCGGCTCCGATGCAGGGGAAAGAGAATGAGCCACGGTATATTACTTATGTGATTGATCATATCTGCCGTGTGAGGAATATGAAAAGGGAAGAATTAATACAGGCTGTCAATGATAATTACAGATGCCTTATGAAAGAATAGATGGAATTGTCCGGAAGATTGAAGCGGAAGATACGAAACAGTATGGAATCAGTACGAAACAGAACAGTAGGAAACAGAACAGTACGAAACAGGTACGGTGATACCCGGACACAGAGAGGAGACAAACTATGATTAAACTGGAACCAAAGAATAAAAAAGAGCTTTTAAAAACGGCACTCGGCCTTGTAAAAGCTGACCTGGCGGTGACCAACTGCCGGCTTGTGAATGTATTTACGGGGGAGATTTATCCGGCCGTTGTCTATGTAAAGGACGGATTTATTGCACATGTGGAGACCGAAAAACTGGAGGGACCTTTTGAGGCGGAGGAGATTTATGACGGAAAGGGACGCTATCTGATTCCGGGACTGATTGATTCCCATATGCACATTGAGAGTTCCATGATGACGCCGCGGAATTTTGCCAGGGTTGTGATTCCCCATGGAACGACCACGATCATCCATGACCCGCATGAGCTGGCTAATGTCTATGGTGTGGATGCGGTAAAATATATGCACGACAGCGCCGACGATCTGCCGATGCGCCAGCTCGTGGACATCCCAAGCTGCGTTCCGGCCGTACCGGGCTGCGAGAATGCGGGAGCCGAGTTCTTTGCCGGAGAGATCCGGGAACTGGCAAAGCTTGAGCGTGTGGTCGGCCTGGCCGAAGTGATGGATTTTTATGGAGTGATGAACGGAGACGGCCGTATGATGGATATCATCGAGGCGGCAGAGGAGAGCGGCCTTTATCTTCAGGGACATGCACCGGGCCTGATGGGAAGGCAGCTTTCCGCATATCTCTGCGGCGGTCCGAATACCTGTCATGAGACAACCAGGGGCGACGAGGCGCTTGGCAAGCTCAGGGCAGGTATGTATGTGGATGCCAGGGAGAGCTCCATCACAAAGAACGTCAAGGCCATCGTGGAGGGAATCGACGGAATCCGATTCTATGATACACTGACTCTCTGCAGCGACGACAGAGAGAGCGATGATCTCCTGCACACGGGCCATTTGAACGCAGTAGTCAGAAAGGCCATTGAATGCGGCATGGATCCGGTGCTGGCTATCAAGAGCGCTACAATCAATACGGCCAGAGAGATCGGCGTATCCCACATCGGAGCCGTGGCGCCTGGCTATACGGCGGACATGGTCCTGACCGAGGACATTAACACTATGTGGGCGGATGCCGTATTCTTTGGCGGTAAGCTGGTTGCCGAGCACGGAAAGCTGACGGTGGAGATCGAGGACCGCGAATACGCTATGGAAAAGAGAAATTCCATGAATGCAGGAGAAGTGACGCTGGATGACTTTATCGTAAAAGCTCCTGTGGAGAGCGGTACCGTAAAAGTCAATGTAATGGAATACCACGATCTTCTCCAGAGCATGACAAGATGTGCAGTGGAAGAACTGGAAGTGAGGGACGGCACGGTCTTACTGAAGGAGGGCATGGCGTTTGTAGCCGTAATCAACCGTCACGGCAAAGGGACAAAGGCCCTTGGAATCGTAAAGAACTTCGGGAGCAGCGAGGGCGCCATTGCATCCACAGTCTCCCATGATTCACATAACCTGACGATTGTTTATTTCAAACCGGAAGACGCCTTTGCAGCGGCAAAGGAATTAATTGCAAAAGGCGGCGGAATGACGGCGGTAAAAGACGGAAAGATACTCAACACCCTGAGGCTTGAGGTAGGCGGCCTGATGACCAGGCTGAACGCCGAGGAGCTTACAAAAGAGGCGGCAAAGATGAAAGAGACGGAGCGCGGACTGGGACTTACGGCCCAGGAAAATCCGCTTCTGCGTATCGTTTCCCTGGCGCTTCCCGTTATCCCGGATGTGAAAATGTCCGATTTAGGCCTGGTTTCCGTGGCGGAACAGAAGATCCTTCCGCTGTTCACGTCATAAATCAATGAAATGTTCGCTGCAGAAAGACAAATGTATTTTCTTTGCGGAAAAATGTTGATTTTTTCTGCGAATTGGTATAGGATATACGTTAATGTTATGATTCGTTACGCCGCACCGTTCTTCGGGAACCGGAGACTGCGCGCGCACCGGATCACTGCAGTGAATCCCCGGCATACTAAAGAGGGGCATCGGTAACTGGAAAGACAGTGGACAGTTACGGAAATCGAATTCGGGAATGAGGAGAATAGCTATGGAAATGAAGAAGAAATTACGTGTAGGCGTTTTAGGCGCAACAGGAATGGTAGGACAGCGTTTTATCACACTTTTGGCTGAACATCCGTGGTATGAGGTAACTGCAGTGGCGGCAAGCCCCAGATCGGCAGGCAGAACATACGAAGAAGCAGTCGGCGGCCGCTGGAAGATGCAGACGCCAATGCCGGAATCCGTAAAAAATATGGTTGTGATGAATGTCAACGAAGTGGAAAAGGTTGCCGCAGCCGTAGACTTTGTCTTCAGCGCCGTTGATATGACAAAAGAAGAAATCAGAGCAATCGAAGATGCCTATGCCAAAGCAGAGACACCGGTTGTTTCCAATAACAGCGCCCATCGCTGGACACCGGACGTCCCGATGGTAGTGCCGGAGATCAATCCGGAACACTTTAAAGTAATTGAATTCCAGAAAAAACGCCTTGGAACAAAGAGAGGTTTTGTCGCTGTAAAACCAAACTGCTCCATCCAGAGCTACGCCCCGGTTCTGACCGCATGGAAAGAATTCGAGCCATATGAGGTGGTTGCCACTACATACCAGGCAATCTCCGGCGCAGGAAAAACCTTTAAAGACTGGCCTGAGATGGTGGAGAATATTATCCCATACATCGGCGGCGAGGAAGAAAAGAGTGAGCAGGAGCCGCTCAGACTCTGGGGCGAGATTAAAGACGGTGAGATTGTGAAGGCAGACGGACCTGTCATTACCTGCCAGTGTATCCGTGTGCCGGTTCTGGACGGACATACGGCCGCCGTATTTGTTAAATTCAGAAAGAAACCAACGAAAGAGCAGCTGATTGAGAAGCTTGTGAACTTTAAAGGCCTTCCTCAGGAGATGGAACTTCCGAGTGCGCCAAAGCAGTTTATCCAGTATCTGGAGGAGGATAACCGTCCTCAGGTCAAGCTGGATGTTGACTTTGAAAAAGGCATGGGAGTCTCCGTCGGCCGTCTGAGGGAAGACACGGTTTATGACTGGAAGTTTGTCGGACTTTCACACAACACACTGAGAGGCGCTGCAGGCGGAGCCGTTCTCTGTGCGGAGCTTCTGACAGCCCAGGGATATATTGAGGGGAAATAATATGTACAAAAAAGTAAAATTTGGTGAACTGTCAGACGGAAGAAGCGTGACCCAGTATACACTGGTCAATAAAAACGGACTTTCCGCATCTTTTCTGGATCTGGGAGGAATCTGGTCCTCCATGCTGGTTCCCGGACGGGACGGAGAGCTGGCGGATGTAGTGCTTGGATACGACACGATTGAGGCATGCCTGGGAAACGGCGGCCATCTGGGTGAAATTGTCGGAAGAAACGCCAACCGCATCGGAAAGGCAGAGTTTACATTAAACGGAGTGACTTATAAGCTGGAGGCCAACAATGGACCCAACAACCTCCACAGCGGACCTGATTTCTACAGAAACAGAATCTGGGATACCGAGGTGACCGAAGAGGAGGATGGGACGTCCATCACATTTTCCCTCTTAAGCCCCGACGGAGACCAGGGATATCCGGGTAATGCGAGGATTTCCGTTGTCTATACGCTGACGGAGGAAAATGAGCTGAAGATCCGTTATCATATGGTCTGCGATCAGGATACCGTTGCTAATATGACGAACCACAGCTATTTTAACCTTGCAGGCCATAAGAGCGGAAGCGCTATGGCACAGCTTGTCTGGATCGATGCGGACCGTTACACTCCTACGGACGATGTGGCCATCCCTTACGGGGAACTCCGTCCGGTAGCGGGAAGTCCGATGGATTTTACCGTTAAGAAACCAATCGGCCGCGACATCGATGCGGACTGTGAGCAGATCCGGTTCGGCCACGGCTATGACCACAACTGGGTCCTGAACCATGAGCCGGGGAAATTATCGCTTTCTGCTAAGGCCTGGGATGAGAAGAGCGGACGCGCAATGGAGGTCTATACGGACCTTCCGGGTATCCAGTTCTATACCGCTAATTATCTGGAGCCGGAGATTCCGGGGAAAGAGGGCGTGCTGTACGGCCCGCGCCAGGGATACTGCTTTGAGACCCAGTACTATCCAAATGCGATAAATATGCCGGATTATCCGTCCCCTGTTTTGAAAGAGGGAAAAGAATATAGTACTACCACAATTTATAAATTTATGATAGAATAAATCAGTACATGGATACAGGGATGCAGTAAAGAGCCGTCCGGCAGAAGCTGCAGCCCTGTATTTTTGAGAAAGCCTGGGCATGACGGCCGGTTTAAGCCGGGTGTGGACAATAACATTGCGGAGGATGAAACGGAAAATGGGAGCGACAGAGGGGAAGACAAATAACAGAAAGGTTACGGCTTTAGCTTCAGCCGGGCTTATGTTTGTGACGATTGTATGGGGCAGCGCGTTTGTGGTCATGAAAAACTCAATGGATGTAATCAAACCGACGTTTCTCTTGGCATACAGATTTACGATTGCTACGGCGGGGCTGATGATTATTTTCAGGAAACATGTGAAGACGATGACCCGGGCCGACATCAGCTGCGGAACCCTGCTGGGTTTTCTACTTTTTATCAGTTACTATTTCCAGACCTATGGGCTGAAATTTACGACAGCCAGCAAGAATGCGTTTATCACGACGCTGTATGTCATCATAGTTCCTTTCCTGCACTGGCTTTTTAATAAAGTAAAACCAACGAGAAATAACATCATTGCCGCCTGTATTGCGGTGGCCGGCCTGGCGCTTCTTTCGCTGAAGGGCGACCTGACGGTCAACTACGGTGATTTTTTGACCTTTATCTGCGGCTTTTGTTTTGCCCTTCATATGGTTTTCATCGATCGTTATACCATGGTTTACGATCCGATTAAGCTGACGGTGGTCCAGATGGGCTCCTGCGCCGTGATTTCCTGGCTTGTGGCCTTTACATTTGAGGGTTCCTGTGAGCTGGGCGTCTTTGCGGACAGAGGAGTGCTTTTATCCATTCTGTACCTGGGACTTGTTTCAAGCATGCTCTGTTTCCTGCTCCAGACCGTGGGACAGACCTATCTGAGCGCAAGCACATCGTCGATCCTGCTTTCTTTTGAATCGGTGTTCGGGCTGGTGTTTTCTGTGATTTTCCTGAGTGAGACGGTGACGCCCAGGATGCTTGTGGGATGCGGGCTGATGTTTGCGGCGGCAATTCTGGCGGAGCATAAATCGTCGGGCGGTAAGAAATCCGTGAAAGTGAAAGGACAGGAAGAGACGGCGGAGGTTTAAACTCCGGCTTTGAAAGTACGGAACCGTTATATATATATATTTACAGAATGTGGGGAATGGAATGTCAAAATCATTATACATAGCAGAAAAACCGAGTGTAGCCAGAGAATTCGCCAATGCGCTGAAGGTTTCGGGCAGGGCGAACGACGGCTATATCGAATCGGAGAATGCGGTTGTGACCTGGTGTGTGGGACATCTTGTTACAATGAGTTATCCGGAGGCCTATGACATAAAATATAAGAGATGGAGCCTCCAGACGCTTCCTTTTCTCCCGAAAGAATTTAAATATCAGGTAATTGAGAATGTTGAAAAACAGTTTAAGATTGTAAGCGGCCTTCTGAACAGGAATGATGTGGATACTATTTACGTCTGTACCGACTCCGGGCGGGAGGGTGAGTACATCTACCGCCTCGTGGCGCAGATGGCCGGGATTAAGGGGAAGAAACAGAAACGTGTCTGGATTGACTCACAGACGGAAGAGGAAATACTGCGTGGAATCAGGGAGGCAAAGGATTTGTCTGAGTATGACAACCTGGCGTCCTCGGCTTATCTGAGGGCCAAGGAAGACTATCTGATGGGAATTAACTTTTCTAGGGCGCTGACGTTGAAATACGGCCCTTCCATTTCAAACTATATGCGCACGGACAGGACCGTTGTGTCCGTCGGCCGTGTAATGACCTGCGTCCTCGGAATGGTAGTGCGGAGGGAGCGGGAGGTCAGGGATTTTGTGAAGACCCCGTTTTACCGCGTAATCGGCACATTCGCCCCGGAGGGATTTACACTCGACGGCGAATGGAAAGCGGTAGAAGGGTCCAAATACTTTAATCACCCCTGTCTCTATAAAGAGAACGGGTTTAAGGAACGAAAAGACGCGGAGGAACTGATAAACTATCTCTCTTCCAAAGAACCGATGGAGGGCGTTATCGCAGCCATCGAGAAGAAGAAAGAGACAAAAAATCCTCCTCTTTTATATAACCTGGCGGAGCTTCAGAATGACTGCTCCAAGATGTTTAAAATCAGTCCCGATCAGACCCTTAAATCGGTCCAGGAACTGTATGAGAAAAAGCTCGTAACTTATCCGAGAACGGATGCCAGGGTTCTCTCCACCGCGGTTGCGAAGGAGATTCATAAAAATATCGGCGGACTAAAAAGTTACGGGCCGTGTGCCGAGTTTGCGAATGAAGCGCTTGCCTTAGGCACCTATAAGGGAATTGCTAAAACGCGGTATGTAAATGACAAGCAGATCACCGATCACTACGCGATCGTTCCGACGGGCCAGGGGCTGGGGGCACTTAGAGGGCTTTCGGAGCTGAATGCCAGGATTTATCAGGTGATTGTAAGACGTTTCTTAAGTATCTTTTTCCCGCCGGCTGTTTACCAGAAATATTCGGTGGAGATCGTTTCACAGAATGAGCATTTCTTTGCCAGCTTCAAAGTCCTGAAAGATCAGGGTTACCTGAAGGTGGCCGATGTGTCGGGCCAGACCAGGAAAAAGAATGCGAATGCACAGGACAATTCCGGTGAAGGCGGGGAGACGGCGGGAACCGGGAAAGAGGAGCAGACGGGCGAGGTGGTCCTGGATTCATCCAGCCCGGAATTTATCGCAATGCTTGAAAAAATGAAAAAAGGCACTTCTGTATCCCTGGATGCTCTGAATATAAAGGAAGGGGAGACTTCCCCGCCGAAACGCTACACTTCGGGTTCCATGATTCTGGCAATGGAGAATGCGGGACAGCTCATTGAAGACGAAGAGCTTCGGGCACAGATAAAGGGAAGCGGCATCGGAACCAGTGCCACCAGGGCCGAGATTCTTAAGAAGCTCTGCAACATCAAGTATCTGTCGCTGAATGATAAAACCCAGGTTGTCACACCGACCTTTCTGGGGGAAGTGATTTTTGAGGTGGTGGAAGCTTCGATTAAACAGCTTCTAAACCCGGAACTCACCGCGAGCTGGGAAAAGGGCCTTACCTATGTGGCGGAGGGCAGTATCACCGCCGACGAATACATGGAAAAGCTGGAACGTTTTGTAGCCGGCCGGACCTATAATGCGGTAAGAGCCGCAAACCAGGCCGGTCTGAGGCCGATTTTTGACCAGGTATCGGAAAACTATAAAACCACCGGTTCAGGAAAAGCCGCAGCCGGAAAAAAAGGCGGTGCGAAGGCGGGAACGAAAGCAGCGGCTTCAAAAGCAGCGCCGGCGGACGCCCTTAAGCCCGCAGCAAATACAGAAGAAACAGACATGACGGTATAACAGTAACAGATTCTAACCACAGGCAGGAAAGAGAGGAACAAGACTATGATTCGGGAACAGATGAAGATTGCAAAACTCTACGATTTGACACATACACTTGCGGCAGATTATCTGGCGCAGTATGAATTTCCCTGGGATGCACTTCAGGGAATCAGCGATTTTCTGATTCAGCTCGGCAGCAGCCTGGATGAGAACGGGTATGAGAAACGGGGAGAAAATGTGTGGGTGCACAAAACCGCGAAGGTGGCGCCTACCGCGTTCTTAAACGGTCCGGTGATCGTGTGCAGGGATGCCGAAGTGCGCCACTGCGCTTTTATCCGCGGAAGCGCGCTGATTGGGGAGGGCGCTGTGGTAGGTAATTCCACGGAGCTGAAAAATGTCATTCTCTTCGACAAGGTTCAGGTACCGCACTACAACTATGTGGGTGATTCGATTCTTGGATTTAAGGCCCATATGGGAGCCGGTTCCATCACCTCCAATGTAAAATCCGACAAACTGCTTGTAAATATCCATGCCGCCGACGGCGAGATCGAGACGGGCAGAAAAAAGGTGGGAGCGCTGATTGGAGATAACGTAGAGGTCGGCTGCGGTTCTATTTTAAATCCCGGCACAGTGATTGGAAGATGGTCCAATATTTATCCTCTTTCCAGCGTGCGAGGCTGTGTGGATCCGGATTCCATCTACAAACGCCAGGGAGAAGTTGTGGCAAAAACGGTTTAGTAACGGTAACCTTTATGTTTCGCGGCCGGATGCCCGGGAGGCGGGAGTCCATTCGGAGTGGTTTCAGCAGAACATAGCGGATAAGGAGGATATTATGAAAAATTTGGAGATCAGATATCTGGAATGGCTGGCGGAGCTGTATCCTACGATTGGGGCGGCGTCGACGGAGGTGATTAATCTGGAGGCAATCGTCAACCTTCCCAAGGGAACGGAGCATTTTCTGACGGATATTCACGGTGAATACGAGGCATTTTCCCATGTTCTTAAGAACGGCTCCGGGGCCGTGAAACGCAAAATCGACGATGTGTTCGGCAATACGCTGAGCCGTCAGGATAAACAGTCCCTGGCGACGCTGATTTACTATCCGAGGGAAAAGATGAGCCGTATCCTGCAGGCGGAGACGAATCCGGAGGACTGGTACAAAATTACGCTGTACCGTTTGATTGAGGTCAGCAGGAGGGCGGCGAGCAAATACACACGTTCCAAGGTGCGCAAGGCCCTTCCAAAGGAATTTGCCTATGTGCTGGAGGAACTTCTGACCGAGAAGGCGGAGCTGACAGACAAGGAATCCTATTACGACGCGATTGTCCAGACGATTATCCGGGTGGGCCGGGCCAAACAGTTTATCATAGCCCTGAGCGAACTGATCCAGCGTCTGATTGTGGATCATCTCCATATAGTGGGAGATATCTATGACAGGGGACCGGGGCCTCATATTATTATGGATAAGCTGATGACGTATCACTCGGTGGACATTCAGTGGGGAAACCATGACGTTCTCTGGATGGGGGCTGCGGCCGGACAGGCGGGCTGTATCGCCAATGTGATACGAATCTGTGCCAGATACGGTAACCTGGATATCCTGGAGGACGGATACGGCATCAACATGCTGCCTTTAGCCACCTTTGCGCTGAACACGTATGCGGACGATCCCTGCACCTGCTTCCAGTTAAAGGGGAGCAACACCTATGATGCGTCAGAGATGGAGATTAACCAGAAGATGCATAAGGCGATTTCCATCATCCAGTTTAAGGCGGAGGGGCAGATTATCAGACGCCATCCGGAATTCCGTCTGGAACAGCGCAACCTGCTCCATCTGATCAACTATGAAAAAGGGACGATCACGCTGGATGGGAAGGAATATACCCTGTTGGACAGCCATTTTCCAACTGTGGATCCGAAGGACCCGTACGCTTTTACGGACCAGGAGGCTGAGATTATGGACCGCCTGGAGAGGGCGTTCCTCAACTGTGAAAAGCTGCAGCAGCACATGAAGTTCCTGCTTGCCAAGGGAAGTCTCTATAAAGTATACAATAATAACCTGCTCTACCATGGCTGTGTGCCTCTGAATGAGGATGGCACATTCAGGGCGGTGGAGATTTACGGAAAAAAATATAAGGGAAAAGCCCTGTATGACATCCTGGACAATTATGTGAGAAAAGGCTTTGTCTCCATGGACATGGAGGAGAGGGAGCGAGGGCGCGACCTGATGTGGTATATCTGGCTCCATGAGAATTCCCCGTTGTTCGGAAAAGACAAAATGGCCACATTCGAGCGGTATTTCCTGGCCGAGAAGGAGACGCACCGGGAGGCCAAAAATCCATACTATCATTTTCTGGAAAATGAGGATGTGATGGATCGGATCCTCGCGGAGTTTGGCCTTGCCAAAGAGGGAGCCCATATTATCAACGGCCATGTTCCTGTCAAATCCAAAGACGGGGAAAGTCCAATCAAATGCAATGGGAAACTTCTGGTAATCGACGGGGGATTTTCCAGGGCCTATCAGAAAGAAACGGGAATTGCCGGTTATACCCTGATATATAACTCTTACGGACTGATTCTGGCGGCTCATGATCCCTTTGAATCCACGGAAGCGGCGATCGAGAATGAGAGCGACATCCACTCCGACAGCAAGATGGTCAAGTGGGTACCGGAACGCAAATGTGTGGGAGACACGGACATCGGCAGGGAACTGAAAGAGAAGATAAAAGACCTGGAAAAACTGCTGGATGCCTACTATACGGGTACAATTGCAGAGAAATTTACAGTTCATTAGACGGCGGAGTCACATTTTATACATTCCTGTCGAAATAAGACGAATGGGAGCGGTTCATTTTGCAGACAGAAAAAAGCTGCAAAATGAACCGTTTTTGGATCCCGCAGAAGAGAAAAAGAGTAAATATTAAGATTAAGTTACATATGTTACAATTTTAACATACATATGTAATATATAGCGGATATTGTATACAGTATCCTCCGAAACCGGACAAACTAGTGTAAAATATCTAATAAAATACAAATAAATCATTGTATTTTTGTGTGAATGTACTATAATGATAGTGAATAAAAAAACAGTGTATGGCACTGAAAAAACATAGGAGGGAATGAGTATGTTAAGTTTTTTTATTTGTCTGGCGCTGCTGGTAGGCGGCTATTTTATCTACGGTAAGATGGTAGATAACACATTTGGTACCGACGACAGGGAGACTCCGGCGGTGAGAATCAACGACGGTGTGGATTATGTTGTCATGCCTCAATGGAAACTGTTTTTAGTCCAGCTCCTTAATATCGCAGGTCTAGGCCCGATTTTCGGAGCGCTTCAGGGAGCTTTATGGGGACCTGTTGTCTTTCTGTGGATTACATTCGGTACGATTTTTGCCGGAGGCGTCCACGACTACTTTTCGGGAATGCTGTCCGAGCGTAATGAGGGCGCTTCTATTTCCGAGGTCTGCGGTATCTATCTCGGCGGACTGATGAAGAATGTCATGCGTGTTTTTAGTATCGTTCTTCTTGTAATGGTAGGAACCGTGTTTGCAGTCGGACCGGCCGGCCTGATTGTCACCCTGTTCCAGAACAGCGGAGCCACTGGTATTGTAACCAATAAGGAACTTTGGCTGTGGGTAATCCTGGCATATTATTTCATTGCCACATTTATTTCCATCGATAAGATTATCGGTAAAATTTACCCCGTATTCGGCATCTGCCTGATTATCATGGCAGTCGGCGTCGGTATCGGTATTTTCACAAAATCAGAGTATGTGATTCCTGAAATCTGGACGAATTTTTACAACATGCATCCGGCAGGAACGCCAATCTGGAGTGTTATGTTCATCACCGTTGCCTGTGGCGCTATTTCCGGTTTCCATGCAACACAGTCGCCTCTGATGGCCCGCTGTATGAAATCCGAGAAGCAGGGACACTTTGTATTCTACGGTGCAATGGTATGTGAAGGTGTAATCGCCCTGATCTGGGCAGCCGCGGGATGTTCCCTTTACTCTGTAACGGGAGGTCTTAATACGGGACTTCAGGAGGCTCTTGCCAACGGTCAGTCCGCAGCAATTTACGACGTATGTAAGAAGACCATGGGAGGAATCGGTATCGCACTTGCTATGCTCGGCGTTATCGCATGTCCGATCACCTCAGGTGATACTGCATTCAGAAGCGCACGTCTCGTTGTGGCCGACTGGTTTAAGATTGACCAGAAGGCATACATGAGCCGTCTGAAACTCTGTATCCCGCTGCTGGCGGCAGGTGCGGTTATCGGCCATCTGGATTATACGATTGTATGGAGATACTTCAGCTGGACGAACCAGACTCTGGCAATGATCGTTCTCTGGACCGCAAGCATGTACCTCTTCAAAGAGAAAAAGAACTACTGGATTACGGCAGTGCCTGCAACCTTTATGAGCGCCGTGTCCATGACCTATTTCTTCTATGCAAAGGAATGCCTGAATCTCGGCACAACATTTGCTTATCCGGCCGGAATCATTCTGGCGGTTGTATTCCTTGCAGTATTTATGAGGGCTACAAAAAAGCAGCAGACCGCCTAGCTATTGCGGCGGATTAAATGACACGAATCTAAGAAAACCGGAGATAAACTATGATTTTTAAGCCAGTGAAGCTCGGCCTTGAGAGCCTGCCGGAGCAGGATTTGGAACAGGACAGAAAACAGTGCAGAAAATTCGGCCCCTGCGGGGTGGGAGAGAAGGCGCTGTACTTGAACAGTTTTTACATAGACAGACGGTACTATATCCCGATCGCCTCGGTAACCCGCGTGTTCAAGCGGGTGGCGATGAGCAAGGGCGGATTCAGCGGGAAAGGTATGTTTGCCAGTATTCCTTATCTGGTGGTAGAGTATGAGGATGGGAAAGAAAAACAGTGTAATTTTAAATACGAGGAGAATGTGGATCGTATGCTGGCCTGCATCGGCAGGGAGCACCCCGAAATCAGGCTGGTGAGTAAGGCAGCCGAGGAGCGGCTTAAAAAGAAGGAGCAGGAGCGCGCTGCAAAGCGCCTCCCGGTTCTCCCGGAAGAGGCAAAAGAAGAACTGGGACGGCTTCAGAACGCCAGAGAATTTCTGGAGGAGAAGCCGGAGCTTGGCATTGCGCTCAGCCAGGCGGCCAGAAGGAAAAGGGCCTATGAAAACAGCAGCCCCAGCTACAAATGGGTGGCTTTAGCCATCTCGATTCTGGGAGTTTGTTCCCTTGTATACGGAATCTATTCATTGATTCATCATGTGGGTTTCGCCATCTATTTCACTCTTTTTGGAATGGCGGCTATTTTCCTGTTTTCCAGCGCCAGTATGCTGCCGACTTCGAAAAATAACAAACGTTTTATCCTGAACCAGGAAAAGCGGGCATTGGAGGAGATGGAGCAGTATCTGGCCGCATACCGGGAAAAAGCGTTTCCGCTTCCCGCAAGGTATTCACACCCCGTAGTGCTGAAAAGGATGTGTGAAATCATTGCGGAGGGCAGGGCGGAAGACGCCGGTGCCGCGCTTGAGGCGGTGAAAGAAGATCTCAGGGCATTAAATTCCGGGGTGGAAGTGGATCAGGAAGAGTACGAGGAAGTAGTGGCAGTCAAAGCTATGTTTTTAAATGCAGATTACAGATAATTAGAATACGGCGAAAGCCGGTAACACAGGACATAAAAAGAACGGTGCAGCAAATGGCACCGTTCTTTTATGTCCTTATTTTGTTCCGAAAATACGATCCCCGGCATCACCGAGTCCGGGACAGATATAGGCATTCTCATTCAGGCATCTGTCCACATGGCCTACATAAATCTGTACGTCCGGGTGCGCTTCATGGAGCCTTTTAAGGCCTTCCGGAGCGGCAATGATTGCCATGAACTTAATGGTCTTTCCGCCGTGCTCTTTGATAAAGTCAACGGCCTCAACGGCGGAACCGCCGGTAGCCAGCATCGGGTCCGTCACAACGATAGTACGCAGTTCGATCGGGCTTGGAAGTTTGCAGTAATATTCGTGGGGCTGATGTGTTACCTCGTCGCGGTAAAGGCCGATGTGGCCGACCTTGGCGGAGGGCACAAGCGCCAGGATTCCGTTGACCATGCCAAGGCCTGCACGGAGAATCGGTACGATGGCAAGCTTTTTGCCCGACAGCATTGGTGTCATACAAGTTTCAATCGGAGTTTCAACTTCAGCATCCTCAAGAGGAAGGTCCCGGAGAGCTTCATATCCCATAAGCATGGCAATTTCATCGGTCAGGGAACGGAACTCATTCGTTCCCGTCGCTTTATTGCGGAGAATGGAGATTTTGTGCTGAATCAGAGGGTGGTCTAAAATTGTTACGTTTTCCATAGTAAAAACCTGCCTTTTATATTTATAGTGTTTCCAGTTTCAATTTCATCACTGATTTAGAGGGTTACTGTTAAAACCCCGTCCCAATATATTCTTGCAGTTAACAGCAAGAAAGAATCACGCTCGCGGGATTCTCCGCCTGCGGCGGGTCGTTTTAGCGGCATAATTCCTCTCCGCTGCAGTGCGATCCTGCCCGGAGGGCTTCTTTATATCATAGGAAAGTATTTCTATGATATAAAAAAATATTCAGACAAATGTATTATACACCTGTCTGAATAGGCTTGTCACTATATAAATAGAACTATTTAGATAATTGCTGCAATTTTTTGGAAATAAATGTCAAATCCTGAACCGGTTTTGTTTAACCGTTACTTATTGTCGGGACTGTATTTGATAATGGCGTAGTTCCCGAGTTCGGAGGAAAGCGGAACGCTCACATAGATGACGCCCTGTTTCTCATAGCTGAATACCTCCGGCCAGCTTGCGGCAGGGGTTACGTTCTCGTCCGCCGTATATCCGCCTGAGAAATCGGCCGACTGGAGCTTCTTGAAGTAGTAGTCCGTCGTCTTGTCGGAGCCATTGATGTAGCTTCTGACAGACTGCTCATTACCGGATACGGATTCCAGCTTGTAGTCGCCGGAAGCGATGTAACCGGCCACGGTATAGGCATCGGTAAAGTCGCTGAGGCGCAAGTTCTGGACAGTGTCGAGATCGATTGTATTGGCATAGAAGATCTTTTCTTTCTTCGATGTGGACGGATTCGTTAATTCTCCTTTGTAAGTCACAACGATCCGTTTCAGGTTGGCCGCTTCCACCGTACTTTTTACAGACAGGGTCTGATCCGGGTGAACATCGGCGATAGCCATTGCATTGGTGCGCAGCAGGGCGTTAACCTGTTTCTGCTTTTCGGTGTCCTTCATATTCGATACAACCGGATATTCCACGGTTGCTTTTCCGGATGTTTCTTTTTTAGTCTCGGTCTTTAATGAAAAGCTGCTTGTGGAGTTCTTGGAATCTTCCTCCTTCGTCTCCCCGGCCGGTTCCGTGACGGCCTCCGTGGTTTCGGGAAGTGTCTCCTTCTCAACGGCTACGGTTGTATGTAATGACGACAGGTCGACAGCCGCTCTCTTTTTGCAGCCCGCAAAAGCCAGGGCACAGACGGCTACGGTTGCAGCGATAAATAATTTTTCTTTACGCATAAAATCCCTCCTCGTAAAAATTTATTAAGAATGTCGGCAAGTTTGATAATTGTTATATTCTGATTTTTCTGTTGTGAAAATCGTTCCAGGTGTTTTCCGGACCGCAGTTGTTTGCCTGCAGGGAAATAAAATTGCCTTCTGGAATTATTATACAATATTGTGACGAAAAATGTCAGAAAATATCATTGAATTTTTCTTAATTTTTTTAGCGGCCGGCCGATTTTGGGTGAATTAATACCGTGTAAATAAATGCATGACGGGTGTCTTTATTCCTGCGCGCTTTTTGAACGCAGGGAGGTTTGGGAGAAGAGTATATTAATGGTAGGGATTTAGTTGAGATGCGAGGACGCCTCTGTAAGACGGCGGACGGGGTGGTGGGAGGGTGTGTATGAGTCTTCAGTCCCGGTTGGTAAGTTGTTGTGAGGGGGAATCCAGGAGAAAAAATTCCTACGGGGACTCGCTCCCGCTTGTGGAATGCGCAACGGATGCTAGATTCGAAAATACCTCATCAAGCACCGGCGGATTCCAAGGTCCCCTTCGGAAAGTTTTCTCCTTCCTTCCCCGGGCAGGTGGTCGGCGGGACTGAAGACTCAGCGAAGGTTATTGCCCCGTCCGCCGGCTTCAGGGGCTGATTGTCTCTTTCGTCAAGTGGGGTGGGGGTATTGTCGCGACCACGATATAGTCGTAACTATTTTGCATTCTGACGGAATCTTGGGCTGCATAAAAAGAGTATCAGAATAAACAGTCTAAGATTCTAAGCTTACATAGTCTCATGGTGAACAGGATGTAGCTTTCAGGGATTCTATAGAAACGTAGTGACAGCGACAAGCGCCTCCTCCATTGAAGAAATAGGACAGATCAGCCGCCGCAGGCCAGGGGCCGGGCAGCCGTCCTGGCTGAGTCTTTCGTCCCGGCCATAACCTTTCTGCGGGGAAGAAGGGAGAAAAAGATTCCGGAGGGAACCTGGGAGTTCATTGGTACTTACCGAGGTGTTTTCGAGGTTAGTACCATTATGTACTCCGACGAGCGAAAGCGTTTCCCGCAGGAACTTTTTCTGCCCGGATTCCCCGCCTACGACAACCTGACGCCCGGGACGAAAGACGCATCGATCCCCTCACCATCCCGGCCCCTGGCCTGACGGCGGTGTCCTCATTTCTCAATTAAATTATAATTTAAGGAGGAGCTTTTTATGTGGGAAGTATTAAGTAACCCGATTACGGTATCCGTAATCGCACTGTGTGTTTTATGTCTTTTTAAAGTAAACGTCATTCTGTCACTGATTGCGGCTTCATTGATTGCGGGTATGGTCGCAGGGATGAATCCGGGACAGATTATGGGGATTTTCGTGGAGAATCTGGGGGACAACGGGGAGACGGCTATCAGTTATCTGTTGCTTGGGGCATTCGCAGCTGGACTGGCCCGCGTCGGCATTGCTGATATCCTGGCAAAGAAGCTGGCCGGCATCATAAAGGGAAGGCGTTATGTGCTCCTTGCGATGCTGGCGGTCTGTGCCTGTATATCCGGTACGTTGATTCCGATACATATCGCATTTATTCCAATCCTTGTTCCCACGATGCTGTCTCTGATGAACGAGATGAAACTGGACCGCCGGGCCGCGGCCTGTGCGCTTGCCTTTGGCCTTGTGACTCCCTATGCTACTCTGCCAATCGGATACGGCCTGATTTTCCATAACATTGTGGCAGCCAATATGACGGATAACGGAATGCCGGTCGATACCTTCCAGGTGTGGCACAGCAACTGGATCCTGGCAATTGGAATGGTGGCCGGAATGATTCTGGCGATTCTTTTCTTTTCGAAAAAGAGGGAGTATCAGGATATTGCCGTTGAGAGCATGGCGGTCAACAGTACGGAGGAAGGAGGCACAGGGCAGGGCGTACGCAGTAAAATTACCCGCCCGCAGCTTATTTCCCTGCTTGCAATTGCGGCAACGGTGGTTGGCCAGCTGATGTATAATTCCATGCCGTTCGGCGCCGTGGCCGGACTTATCGTAATGATTGGCGGAGGAGCCGTGCCGTTAAAGGATGTCGATCAGGTTGTGGATGAAGGAATCCGCCTGATGGGCGTTGTGGCGGTGGCTCTGCTGGTGGCTGCCGGATATGCGGGCGTTGTCAAGGAGAGCGGGGCAGTGGATACGCTCGTCACTTCCGCACTGGCGATCCTCGGAGGGAGTAAGGCTTTTTCAGCCGCTGTTATGCTCCTCATAGGTCTTCTGATCGATATGGGAATTGGAACTTCATTCGGGACGGTGCCGATCCTGGCCGTACTCTATGTTCCGCTGTGCGCACAGCTTGGATTTAGTCCGGCCGCGACCGTTGTTCTGATTTCAGCCGCAGCCGTTTTGGGTGATGCGGGGTCACCGGCCTCCGATACGACGCTGGGGCCTACGGCGGGGTTGAACGCGGACGGCCAGCACGACCACATCTGGGACACCTGTGTGCCGACGTTTATCGTGTATAATATTCCGCTCCTGATATGCGGGTTTATTGGGGTTATGATTTTTTAAAGAAAAGGCACGGTGCAGGCCATGAATCAGGAGATTGACGGCCTGCCCATTTTTTTGTATCATAGGTAAGTGTCTGGAGCCTGTTTTAAGGACAGAGGAATTGAGTGGAAAACTCTTATAAGAACAATAAAATAAACAATAAACTATTATAAGTTCAGCTTCTAAGAAAAAATCAATAAAACTAACTGGTAAAGAATGAGGAAAATGGTATATAATAAAATCAGGTTATTCTTTTTAAATTACGGTGATAAAGTACGCACAGCGTACTTTTCATTGTAGACGGCGGGCCGTGTGCAGGCTATACAGGTACTTGCCGCAGCAGAATGAGATAAAATCCAGGATATCAAAAGAGCGCAATCAGGAGGTCCATACTATGAAAATGTTATCTATTGCAGAGGAACTGAAGAATAATTCCTACCCCGGCCGCGGAATCATTATCGGCAGATCCGCAGACGGCACAAAAGCCGTGACAGCCTATTTTATCATGGGAAGAAGCGAGAACAGCAGAAACCGTGTCTTTGTGGAGGACGGAGACGGAATCCGTACACAGGCATTCGATCCATCCAAACTCACCGATCCAAGCCTGATCATTTATGCACCGGTCAGAGTGCTGGGTAATAAGACAATTGTGACAAACGGCGATCAGACCGACACGATTTACGACGGGATGGACATCCAGCTCACATTCGAGCAGTCTCTCCGCTGCCGTGATTTTGAACCGGACGCGCCGAACTATACACCGCGTATCTCGGGCATCATGCACATCGAGGACAGCGGTTACAATTATGCCATGTCCATTTTAAAGAGTGACAACGGAAGACCCGATTCCTGTCTGCGCTTTACCTATGCGTATCAGAATCCGATACCGGGAGAGGGCCATTTTATCCACACCTATATGCAGGACGGCAATCCGCTTCCAAGCTTTGAGGGAGAGCCAAAGAGGATATCCATTCCCGATGATATAGACGAGTTCGCAGATCTTCTGTGGGAAAATTTAAATCCGGACAACAAGGTTTCTCTTTTTGTGCGTTATATTGATATTGAAACAAGAAAGACATGCTCGAAGATTATAAATAAGAATCAGTAAGACACCGCTGCAGATCATTTAATACAAAGGAGGAAGTTTTAATGAAAGAACTGGAGTTAAAATACGGCTGCAACCCGAACCAGAAGCCATCCAGAATCTATGTGGAGGACGGAAGTGAACTGCCGATTCAGGTGCTGAGCGGGCGCCCGGGATATATCAATTTTCTGGACGCATTCAACGGATGGCAGCTTGTGAAGGAGCTTAGACAGGCCACTGGACTTCCGGCGGCGGCATCCTTTAAACACGTATCACCGGCCGGCGCGGCGGTGGGACTGCCTCTTGATGAGACCATGAGAAAGATTTACTGGGTGGATGATATGGGAGAGCTGTCACCGATTGCCTGTGCCTATGCAAGGGCCAGGGGAGCGGATCGTATGTCCTCCTTTGGGGATTTTGTCTCCCTGTCCGATGTCTGTGACGCAGACACGGCCCGCCTGATCAAACGCGAGGTTTCCGACGGTGTCATTGCACCGGGATATACGGATGAGGCCCTGGAAATTCTGAAGGCCAAGAAGAACGGGAATTATAATGTGATTCAAATCGATCCGGACTATGTTCCGGCGCCAGTGGAGAAAAAACAGGTATATGGAATTACGTTCGAGCAGGGAAGAAATGAGCTTAAGATTGACAGAGAACTTCTTTCCAATATTGTGACGGAGAATAAAGAGCTTCCTGATTCAGCTAAAATTGATATGATTGTTTCACTGATTACCCTCAAATACACGCAGTCCAATTCCGTCTGCTACGTGAAGGACGGACAGGCAATCGGCGTGGGCGCGGGACAGCAGTCCAGGGTACACTGCACGAGGCTGGCCGGCCAGAAGGCGGACAACTGGTTCTTAAGACAGGCTCCCCAGGTGCTGAACCTTAAGTTTGTGGACGGCATCCGAAGGGCCGACAGGGACAATGCCATCGACGTGTACATTGGGGACGAATATATGGATGTCCTGGCGGAAGGCGTGTGGCAGAATACGTTTAAGGTGAAACCGCCCGTATTCACACGTGAGGAAAAAAGAGCCTGGCTTGATCAGATGAGCGGCGTAACTCTAGGTTCTGATGCATTCTTCCCGTTCGGCGACAATATCGAGCGCGCCCATAAGAGCGGCGTTAACTATATCGCACAGCCGGGCGGTTCCGTGCGCGACGACAATGTAATTGAAGTATGTAATAAATACGGAATCGTGATGGCATTTACGGGAATCCGTCTGTTCCACCACTAAACGGGATGAGGGACCGGCCGTCTGCGGGTAAGATGGATGAGGTTAAGGTAGACGGACGAGTTGTTTCACCGTTTAACGCTGTAGGTGGACGTGAGAATATCCAGGTATTCTTTTGCAATGGGAGAGAGCTTCTTATCTTTCAAATGAATATAACACAGGTAGCTCAGCGGCTTGGGCTCCGGATAGTGCTTTGGAAACGGGAACGGAATCGAGACGATATGGAATTGTCTGTTCTGCTCCCGTGTTTCCTGTGAACCGAGAGCGAGGGCGTCGGTCTGGGTCAGGACATTGTGGAGGCTGGCGCGGCTGTAAACGTAAGTGATTTGACGCACAATGCTCCAGTCCACGATATGTTCCAGGGCTCCCTCACTGTACACGTTTTCAATACTTTTAATTCCCAGTTGGTTTTGCTGGGCATACAGGACAAAATTGTAGCGGTAGATATCCTCCAGGGTAATCGAACCGCTTTTTTTCGTGAGAGGATGGCCCTCCCTGACAATCAGATGCGTCTCCATGTCCAGAATCTTGTGAAGGGCAATATGCCGGATTCTGAGAAGGTTTTCAAGCATTTTCCAGTTGTCCTCCGTACCGATGATGACGCCTGCGTCCGCCGCATTTGTGTAAACGTCGTCAATCACCTGGTTGTTCGTTGTCTCGCGGTAATGGAAACGGAGCCGGTCCTGCGGGTAGCGGTTTAAAAGCTGCAGATACGCGTCCATCGGATAGGAGGATGAGACACAGGAGATGCGCAGACGGTTCACATCCGCAAAATCGGATTTAAACATGTGGTTAAACTGTTCTACATTCTCTAAAAGCTGGGCGGCCGTGTCGATAAAAACACGCCCGTTATCCGTCAGGTTTATTCCGTTCTTTCCTCTCGTGAAAATGGAAATGTGGTATTCATCTTCCGTTTCTTTCACCACCTTGCTCAGATAAGGCTGCGAGACAAACAGGGCCTCCGCTGCTTTTGTGATGGAGCCGTGCCGTTCGATGGCGACAAGGTATTTCAGATATTGTATGTTCATACATTCCTCCTGTTTTTAGACTCCGGTTATCAAAATCCATAACCAAATAGTTATGCTTGCATAGTAGATAGATATTTGTCACGATATTAATAAAATGATATAACAAGTATACAGAGAATTTATAGAAGTGTCAAATTAAAAAGGGCATATCTATATCAATTTACTTATGGACTAATGGAGGGGAAAATGGAGAAATTATCGGATTTGGAATGGATCAGAGCGGCTGTGGAGCGCCATGAAGATGAGATCGTAAAGCTCAGTGACAGCATTTTTGATTTTGCCGAGACGGGGTTTCAGGAATTTCAATCGGCGGCTCTGTTTACGGAGATGCTTAAGGCGGACGGATTTACAGTGGAGAGTGGGATTGCGGGGATACCAACCGCCTTTACGGCCGGCTTCGGGACGGGAAAGCCCGTGATCGGACTGCTGGCGGAATATGATGCGCTGCCGGGACTGAGCCAGGAAGGCGGAGTTACGGAGTGCAGGAAAAGGGAGGGAAACCCGGACGGCCATGGATGCGGCCACAACCTTCTCGGAGCCGGAGCCTATGCGGCGGCTGTGGCGGTAAAAGAGTATCTGGAAAAGAACCGGGAAAAGGGAACCGTGATTCTTTACGGATGTCCGAGTGAGGAAAAGGGAAATGCCAAAACGCTGATGGCAAGGGACGGCATATTTGACGGGCTGGATGCTGCTTTTACCTGGCACCCTGCGGACCGGAATTACGTTTCCAGCTTCAGTTCACTGGCAAATGTCAGTGTCTATTTTGACTTTAAGGGAATTACATCGCATGCGGCTGCGGCTCCCCATCTGGGAAGATCCGCATTAGACGCGGCGGAGCTGATGAATGTGGGTGTAAATTATCTGAGGGAGCATGTGATACAGGAGGCAAGAATCCATTACGCCTACACGGACGTCGGCGGCATTGCCCCGAATGTGGTGCAGGGAAGCAGCCGCCTGCATTATTTCATCCGTGCGCCTAAGACGGAGCAGGTTCTGGAGATATTTGAACGGGTGAAGGATATTGCAAAGGGGGCGGCGCTGATGACGGGAACGGAAAGCAGTTTTGAAATCTATTCCGGCCTGTCCGACTTTGTCCCTAACCGTACACTGACACAGGTTCTCTACGAGGCGATGAAGGATATAGGCGCCCCGGCCTTTGACGACGGGGACTATGCGGCGGCAGCCGGATTCTTCAGTCAAGCGTTTGGACAGGAGAGCCTGCAGGCGAGGGCGGCGGCCCTGGCGGGGGAGTTTGGAAGAAAGCCGGAAGAAATTGCCGCACATCCCCTGGATACCGGGATTGCAGAGCTTAAATGGAACATGCCCGTGTTACCGGGTTCCACCGATGTGGGGGACGTCAGCCACGTAGTGCCGACGGCCCAGTGCTCTTACGCTACAATGGCGCTTGGGACGGCCATGCATACCTGGCAGGCTACGGCCCAGGGGAATACCTCCGCTGCACACAAGGCCGTTCTGGCGGCGGGAGAGGCTCTGGCTCTGGCGGTTGTGCGCGTCATGCAGGATGAGGAAATCAGGGAGAAGATGGTTGAGGACTGGAAACAGGAGACAGGAGGAATCTATATCTGTCCCATTTCTGCGGACGTAAAGCCGCATTTGGAAGGGTAAGGGGGTACATAGTATGTCAGAACATTTATCGATTGCGAACAGTACGGCAATGGCGGCACTTTGCGGACTTACAATACTGGTGGTTTTAATACAGCCGGTGCTGTTTTCTCTGGCCGCAGTGAGAAGGGCAAAGGAACTGGACATGGATATGGCGGAGCTTAAGACGGCGGCTAAAAGCAGTTCCCTGTTTTCGGTTATCCCGTCTCTGCCGATATTAATCAGCTATCTGCTCCTGGTGCCTTTCCTGGGACGCTTTTTCCCCTGGCTGCGCCTGAGTGTGGTCGGTTCCGCCGCCTACGAGACGATGGTTGCCAATATGGCCGCGGAGGCATTCGGGCTTGAATCCATGTCGGTTCCCAATATTCCGGCAGAAGTGTTTATCGGTATTGTGTTTGTAGTCAGCATCGGAATTCTGGGAGGAAATCTGTTCAACGTGATTTTCCTGAAAATGTACGACAGAAAAGTGGCATCCCTGAAATCAAAGAATGCGGCGGTCGTGCCGGTCATCACAACGGCAATGTTCCTTGGCATGTACAGCACGATGGCGGCTCCCCATATGACGAATTTTACGAATATTTCGGGTCTTGGCTCTTTCTTCATTGCAGGTGCCTGCGCCCTGGCGGTGGGGAAGGCGGCGGATAAGGTTCCGGGACTGAAGGAGTTTGCATTTCCCGCCAGTATGATTGCGGGTATGCTGGCGGCCTGCCTGATTAATGCAGTACTGTGACAAAAGGAATAAACAGGAGGAGGTAGCAGAATGAATTTAAAAAATCAGAGTTTTTATACACGCGTTCATTTTCTGGGCAGGATGACGGTAATTGTAGCATTGCTGTTCTTTTTGGCGGTTCCGGCGGGTTTGGCAGCCGTGAACCGGATACCGGTGAACCTGGGGGTGATCCTCCAGAATGCGGTCCCGATTCTCATCACGTTCACAATTGCGGGAGTGTGTGAAAATCTTTCCTTCGCACCCGTAATTGGAAGCGGCGCACTCTATATGGCCTGCGTTACGGGAAATGTCAGCAATATGAAAATTCCGGCAGCCATGAATGCAATGGAGATTGCCGGGTGTACGCCGGGCTCCGAGAAAGGCGATGTCATTTCGATTATTGCGGTGGCATTTTCCACGATTGTCACCACGGTGATCGTGCTGCTTGGAATGCTGTTCCTGGCGCCGGTGTTTGAACCGGTCTACAACAATCCATTTTTGCAGCCCGCATTCCAGAATATGATACCGGCTCTGTTTGGAGCCCTGTTGTTCCCGTATTTCAAGAAGTTTCCAAGGGAGAGCCTGGTGCCTGTCGCCGCATCCATCGCCGCAATTTTCCTTTTGGGCAGAAGCTTTTTCAGTGCAAACCAGAGCTTTATCATGATAGGCGTTATCATTCTCTCGGCGTTTTATTCCTACGGCCTGCATAAGAGAAAAGTAAAGATCAAAGGACAGCCGGAAATGTAATTGCCTATAGGGGAAAGAAAAAGCTGAAAGCGGATAAAAAGTAGTTGCATTTTTCTCACAATTTTGGTAATATAATATTCGCTGACAGCGTAGCCGGCCTGTCGGAATGGCAGACGAGGTGGACTCAAAATCCATTGGTGGCAACACCGTACGGGTTCAAGTCCCGTGGCCGGCACTCCTTGGCAGGGGCAGCCCCGGAATCTTTTTTATAAGGTTCCGGGGTTTTCTTTTACCTTTTTACGTTGACAAATGAAATTCGATACACTATAATGCAACTAACTATTTGACAGGAGTGTTCATTATGACAGCAGACCGCCTTACATGTGTAAATTCAACAGGATATACATTTTATGGCTACTGGTACTTTTATTTTGTACCGGTTTTTTTGCTGTGCATGAGCATTCGAGTATAGTCAGAAGCGATCAGTAGCCACACACTGAACAGAAAATGATGAGCCGATGTCTGCATGTGCAGGGATCGGCTTTTTTTATATCATCAGGCACATTTTCCTATGATATAAAAAGCCCTCCGGGCAGGAAGCGCACTCGCGCGAAGATGTAATATGCCGCAAAAGACGGACAGAAAGGAGACGAATCATGGAGCAGAAAATTTTGGATTGCACATTAAGAGATGGAGGACTGGTTAACCGTTTTTATTTTACGGACGACTTTGTACGCGGACTGTACCGGGCGAATCTGCTGGCCGGTATCGACTATATGGAATTCGGATACAAAGCTTCTGAAGCGCTGTTTGACCGAAGGGAATTCGGCAAATGGAAATTCTGCCGTGAAGAGGATATCAGGGCCATCGCCGGGGATAATAAAACTTCCATGAAGATTTCCGTTATGGCCGATGTGGGAAGAACCGATTACAGGAAAGACATCCTGAAAAAGGAGGACAGTGTAATCGATATGATACGGATTGCCACCTATGCGGATAAAATGGATGAGGCGCTCAATATGGAGGAATACTGCCGGGACTGCGGTTATGAGACGGCAATTAATATTATGGCAGTATCGAATAACACCGAGGCGGAGATAGAGGAGGCCCTTGAGCGAGTGAGGGGCAGCAGGGCCGACGCCGTTTATCTGGTGGACAGCTACGGCTCCTTTTACCCGGAAGAGATTGGCAGACTGACAAGACGCTATATTGAAAGGGCCGGAAAGCGCGACAATGGAAGAGAAGACGGCGGAGCAGAAGATGCGGTCCGCAGAGTCGGAATCCATGCGCACAACAACCAGCAGCTTGCCTTTGCTAATACCATCGAGGCGATGAGAAACGGAGCGTCCCTTCTGGATGTGACGGTGAACGGGATGGGAAGAGGCGCGGGGAACTGCTCAACGGAACAGCTCCTGGGATATATGAGGACAATGGAGCGGTACGATGAACTGCCGATTATTGAATTTATAGAAGAACAGGTCCTGCCCCTGAAACAGGCCGGAGTGCTCTGGGGATATGACATTCCCTACCTTCTGACCGGGCAGGGAAGCAAGCATCCTTCCAAAGCCATCGAGTTTGTGGAGAACCACAAAACGGAATATTCCGGGCTGTTCCGTCAGTTAATGGGCGCATAAACACCGCATATTCCTGTTCAATCCCTTGAAAAATCGGGTATAATATTGTATGATATACGAAAATGGGCAGAGCAGGCCTTGAAAGGATTATGCTCTGCCGTTAAAATGGAGGTGAGGCAGTGACTTGTCAGGAAGCGGAGCATCTGGTGACGCCGTATATTAATGATAAGCTGACCGGCGACGAGATGGAAGAGTTTTTAGCGCATATTGAATCCTGCAGGAACTGCCAGGAAGAGCTTGAGATCTACTTTATGGTGGATGTCGGCTTGAAGCAGCTCGATAAAGGAGACGGAACCTTTGACATTGCAGGAGCCCTTGAACGCAGAATCCAGGAATCCTATGCCAGGGTGCAGAGAATGTGGGGATTCCGGACACTTCGCTATGCGGTCAATACACTGTGCGTCATGGCGGTGATTGTGACGGTACTCCTCCAGTTTCGGATCTGGCTTTATTAAAAACGACAGAACAGGGTTACCGTTTGACAGCCCTGTAACAACAGCGCTGCAAGCAGTAACAGGACAGGAGACAATGAAATGAGCAAATTAGTATTAATAGACGGCCACAGCATACTGAACCGGGCTTTTTACGGTGTGCCGGAACTGACCAATTCCAAGGGACTGCATACCAATGCGGTATACGGTTTCCTCAACATTATGTTCCGCGTCATCGAGGACGAAAAGGCCGATCATATTGCGGTTGCATTTGACCTTAAGGAGCCTACGTTCCGCCACAAGATGTATGAGGCATATAAGGGAACCAGGAAACCGATGCCGGAGGAACTGCACGAACAGGTTCCCGTGATGAAGGAAGTGCTGTCTTCCATGGGAATCCCGATTCTGACCCGCCCCGGTTATGAGGCGGACGATATTCTCGGAACGATAGCAAAGCGCTGCGCCGCTCAGGGCGTGGAGGTTTCCGTTGTTTCGGGAGACCGGGATCTCCTCCAGCTTGCCGATGAGAAAATTAAAATCCGCATGCCGAGGACATCCAGGGGAACAACGGAGATTAAGGACTATTATCCGGCCGATGTGAAGGCGGAGTATCAGGTGACGCCGACGGAGTTTATCGACGTGAAAGCCCTGATGGGCGATGCTTCGGATAACATCCCGGGCGTGCCGTCCATCGGTGAGAAGACGGCGACCAGCCTGATTGTGAATTACGGTTCCATCGAGAAGGCATATGAGAACATTGACGAGGTGAAACCTCCGAGGGCCCAGAAAGCGCTGAGGGAGCACTACGATATGGCTCAGATGAGCAAAGAGCTTGCCACCATCTGCATTGACTGTGATATTGAATTTTCACTGGAAGATTCGGAAATAACCAATTTATATACACCGGAAGCATATCAGTATATGAAACAGCTGGAATTCAAATCGATTCTCCAGAAGTTCGACGCCGGTGTTTTTTCCACGTCCAAGGTGGAGGAACATTTTAAGACCGTTACGGAGCTTTCGGAGGCGGAGAAGATTTTTAAAGAGGCGGCTTTGAAACCGTCGGCCGGCATGCAGCTTATTATAGAAAACGGCGACGTTGCCGCACTGGCGCTCTGCTATGGGGAGGAACGGATATACAGTATCCCGGCGGCCGGTTTTATAACGGGAGAGTACCTTGCCGACAAGATGGAAGGCCTCTGTACGGAAGTGGCTTCGGTCAGCGTACTTGACTTAAAACCCCAGCTTCCTTATTTAAAAGGAAGGGACAGACGGGTTGTGGACGGAACCGGCAATGAGAACGGCGGTGAATCCATGTTTGACGCCGGCGTGGCGGGATATCTGCTGAATCCGCTGAAGGATACGTATGATTACGACGATTTGGCCAGGGATTATCTGGATATGACGGTTCCCTCCAAAGCCGATCTCATAGGCAAGACATCATTTACGGCGGCATTTGACATGATGCCTGATAAGGCGCAGACCTGCATCTGCTACATGGCGTATGTGGCATGGAAGGCGAAAGAGGTTCTCGTAAAGAAACTGGAAGCCGCCGGCATGCGCAAGCTGTTTTTCGATATAGAGATGCCCGTTATCTACAGCCTCTACCATATGGAGGAGGAGGGAATCTGCGTACGCAGGGAGGAACTCCACGATTACGGCGAGAGACTGGGAGAGCAGATCGTCACGCTGGAGCAGGAGATTTACCGGGATACGGAAACGGAGTTTAATATCAATTCCCCGAAACAGCTTGGAGAAATCCTCTTTGAACGGATGAAGATGCCGGGCGGAAAGAAGACGAAGACCGGTTATTCCACTGCGGCCGATGTCCTTGAAAAGCTGGCGCCGGAATATCCCGTTGTCAGAAAGATCTTGGATTACAGGCAGCTTACAAAGTTAAAATCCACCTATGCCGACGGCCTTGCCGCTTTCATCCGGGATGACGGCCGGATACACGGCACCTTCAATCAGACGATCACCGCCACTGGCCGCATCAGCAGCACGGAGCCGAACCTTCAGAATATCCCGGTCCGCATGGAGTTGGGAAGGGAAATCAGGAAGGTGTTCGTTCCGCAGGAGGGCTGTGTGCTTCTGGATGCCGACTACTCCCAGATTGAGCTGAGAGTGCTGGCCCACATGTCGGGGGACGAGCGTCTGATCGAGGCGTATAAAAAAGCGGAAGACATCCATGCCATCACGGCCTCGGAGGTATTCCACGTGCCGCTTAACGAGGTGACGGCGCTTCAGAGGCGCAACGCCAAGGCGGTCAACTTCGGTATCGTATACGGAATCAGCGCCTTTGGGTTAAGCGAGGATCTCAGTATTTCCAGGAAGGAAGCGCTTGAGTATATCAGCCGGTATTTTGAGACATACCCGGATGTGAAGAAATTCCTCGACCATCTGGTGGAGCTTGGAAAAGAGCAGGGATATGTGGAGACGATGTTCGGCAGAAGACGCCCCATTCCGGAACTCAAATCGGCTAACTTCATGCAGCGTTCTTTCGGTGAGCGTGTGGCGATGAATTCCCCGATCCAGGGAACGGCGGCCGATATCATCAAGATTGCGATGATCCGCGTGGACGGCAGGCTGAGAAAAGAAAATCTGCGCTCCAGGCTGGTGCTTCAGGTGCATGATGAGCTTCTGATCGAGACATGGACGCAGGAATTGGAGACGGTTCAGAAAATTCTGGAAGAAGAGATGAAGAATGCGGCCCACTTAAAGGTGGAGCTTGAGATAGACATGAAGACGGGGCATTCCTGGTTTGAGACAAAATAGCATAAAAGATATGGAATGTGGAGGAAGAGTATGAAGGTCATCAGCATCACCGGAGGCGTTGGTTCCGGAAAGAGTGAGGTGCTCCGGATACTTAAGGAGGAATTCGGGGCCGACATCATCATAGCGGACAAGGTGGCACACCAGCTTATGGAGCCGGGAAAAAAAGGTTACAACCGGGTGCTTGCCGCCTTTGGCGATTCGTTTCTGAATGCCGACGGCAGTATTGACAGGCAGAAGATGGCTGAGCTGATATTTAAAGACAGGGAATCCATTGAAAAGATGAATTCCATTATCCATCCGATGGCATGGAGTGAGATCGAACATGCCATCGCCCACTCCGATAAGGAGATTGTGGTGGTGGAAGCCGCCCTCTTTGATGAGGAGCACAATCACATGTTTGATGAGATCTGGTATGTTTTCACAAATCGGGAGAACCGGATCAAAAGACTCATGGAAAGCCGGGGCTATTCAAAGGAAAAGTGCCTGGAGATTATGGCAAACCAGGTAACGGAGGATGAATATAGGGCCCAGGCGGATCATGAGATTGACAATAACGGAACCGTGGAAGAAATACGTATTCAGATAGAAAACTTATTGAAAGAGGAATAAGACAGATGCGGATGGTAAGTATAGCGAGCGGCAGCAGTGGAAACTGTATTTATGTGGGCAGCGATGAGACCCATATTCTGATAGACGCCGGAATCAGCAACAGGAGAATTGAAAAAGGATTAAATGAAATCGGGGTGTCCGGGGGCGACCTGGACGGAATCCTGATTACCCATGAACATTCGGACCATATTAAGGGACTGGGAGTTCTGGCAAGAAAGTACGGAACGCCGATCTACAGCACAAAAGAGACGCTGGAGGAAATCGGCAATGTGAAAAGCCTGGGTGACTATCCAAGGGAGCTTTTCCACCCCATCTGCCACGATGTGGATTTTCGCATCGGGGATTTGGAGATAAAGCCGTTCCGCATTGATCACGATGCGGCGAACCCCGTGGCCTACCGGGTGCAGAACAACCGCAAATCAGTGGCTGTGGCAACCGATATGGGGCATTATTCCCAGTACATAATCGACCGCCTGCAGGGGCTGGATGCGATACTTTTAGAATCCAACCACGATGTGAAGATGCTGGAGGCAGGACCGTACCCATATTACCTGAAACGGCGTATCCTGGGAGATTACGGCCATCTTTCCAATGAGAATGCGGGACGCCTTTTAAACTGCATCCTTCACGACAATTTAAAACATATTTTCCTTGGGCATCTGAGCAAGGAGAATAATTATGAAGAACTGGCATACGAGACGGTGCGTCTGGAAATCAGCCAGGGAGATTCGCCGTATACGGCATCCGACTTCCCAATAACGGTAGCAAAGCGTGACGATATGTCCCCCATTGTTACAATATAGATTCAGTATCACATACAGACAGAAAAGAGGAGGAACCGCTATGAGCAAAATTATTATTACTATCGTTGGAAAGGACAGAGTGGGTATCGTTGCCAAAACATGTAATTATCTGGCAGAAAACGGGATGAACATTCTGGACATCACACAGACTATCCTGCAGGAATATTTTAACATGATGATGATCGTGGATATTTCCAAGTCCCCGAAGTCATTTGATGACATGGCAAAGGAACTGGAGAAGGTAGGCGAGGAGATCGGCGTTACGATCCGCTGCCAGAGAGAAGAGATCTTTACCAGTATGCACCGCATCTGATGACAGAGGCCGGAGAAAGGACGGAAACAGACACATGATAAATATGTTCGAAGTATTAGAAACCAACAATATGATTGCCCACGAAAAGCTGGATGTGCGTACCATCACCATGGGTATCAGCCTTCTGGACTGTGTGGACAGTGATCTGGCAAAGCTGAATGAGAAGATTTACAACAAGATCACGACCTATGCAAAGGATCTCGTTTCAACCGGAGACGCCATTGGAAGGGAATTCGGTGTTCCTATTGTCAACAAGAGGATTTCCATCACCCCGATCGCCCTGGTGGGAGGAGCCGCCTGCAAAACCTCCGATGATTTTGTGGAGATTGCAAAGACGCTCGATAAAGCGGCCAAAGAGGTCGGCGTCAACTTTATCGGCGGATATTCGGCTCTTGTATCCAAGGGCATGACGCCTGCCGAGGAGCGTCTAATCCGCTCGATTCCACAGGCTCTTGCAGTCACCGACCGTGTCTGCAGCTCCATCAATGTGGGTTCCACTAAAACGGGCCTCAATATGGACGCGGTAAGACTGATGGGCGAGATTATCGTGGCTACGGCAGAAGCGACCAGGGATAAGGATTCTCTGGGCTGCGCAAAACTCGTTGTGTTCTGCAACGCGCCGGATGACAACCCGTTCATGGCGGGAGCGTTCCACGGCGTAACGGAGGCGGACGCGATTATTAATGTCGGCGTCAGCGGCCCGGGTGTTGTAAAAACTGCCCTTGAAAAGGTACGGGGAGAGAACTTTGAAGTTCTCTGCCAGACCATTAAGAAGACGGCGTTTAAAATTACGCGTGTCGGCCAGCTGGTGGCACAGGAAGCTTCCAGACGTCTCGGTGTGCCTTTCGGCATCATCGACCTTTCCCTTGCGCCGACTCCGGCTGTCGGAGACAGCGTAGCCGAGATCCTGGAGGAGATCGGCCTGGAGCGCACCGGAGCTCCCGGAACCACGGCGGCCCTTGCTATGCTCAACGATCAGGTGAAAAAGGGAGGCATCATGGCTTCCTCTTATGTAGGCGGATTGAGCGGCGCATTTATTCCGGTCAGCGAGGATCAGGGTATGATCGACGCGGTTTCGGAGGGAGCGCTCACCCTTGAAAAATTGGAGGCAATGACATGTGTATGCTCCGTCGGTCTCGATATGATTGCGATTCCGGGAGATACAAAGCCATCCACCATTTCAGGAATTATCGCCGACGAGGCGGCAATCGGAATGATTAACCAGAAGACAACGGCGGTCCGTCTGATTCCGGTAATCGGAAAGACCGTGGGCGACACGGCCGAGTTCGGCGGCCTCCTGGGATATGCCCCGATCATTCCGGTCAATAAATTCTCCTGTGATGCATTTATCAGCAGGACGGGCCGGATTCCTGCGCCTGTCCACAGCTTTAAAAACTAAGAAGATGGAAAAGATGACGGATAAGAAAGAAGAACTGGCAGAAGCACTGGACTGCTTCTTAAACGGGGAGCTGGAACGCATGATTTTCAGCAATCCCCGCAGCCGTGAACACTATATCAAAATGACGGTGCGTCCCCTGATACTCAAGGGGGCGCTCAAATTTCAGGTGGAAGAATTTACGGAAAAGCAGGCATTCCAGAAAAATATGGACAGGGATGAGGCGGCGGCCTACCTGCAGAAGCAGCTTAAAGAACTTTACCGGAATGCGGAGGCGGTATCACGTCTCGGTACGATGAATATTCTGGTGGGAAAGAAGGGAACGGTCACCGTCAAAAAGAAGATGAAGATAGCTCCCGGCCAAAGCGGCGCCCCGGAAGTTCCGGAAAACCTAATCCCGGAGGAGCTGGCGGAGCGTCTGTCCGGCCACAACAGGAAGAAAAATTACGTCCTGCAGGAGGGAGTGCCCGTACCGTTTCTGGCGGATCTGGGAGTCATGACGCCCGAGGGCAGGGTGGTAAAGTCCAGATACGATAAATTCCGCCAGATAAACCGGTTTCTGGAGTTCATTGAGGATATTCTTCCAAGGCTCGATAAGAACAGGACCAATACGATTATCGACTTTGGCTGCGGCAAGTCTTATCTGACCTTTGCTATGTATTATTATCTGAAGGAGCTGAAGGGATATCCGATTCAGGTGGTGGGCCTGGATTTGAAGAAAGACGTGATTGCACTCTGCAACAAACTCAGTGAAAAGTTCGGGTTTGACGGCCTTCATTTTTACCACGGTGACATTGCGGGCTATGAAGGTGTATCACATGTCGATATGGTGGTGACGCTTCATGCCTGTGATACGGCCACGGACTATGCGATGGCCAAAGCGGTACGCTGGGGAGCGGACGTGATTCTCTCCGTACCGTGCTGCCAGCATGAGCTGAATAAGCAGATCGGCAATGAACTGCTTTCCCCGGTTCTGGAATACGGGCTGATAAAGGAGAGAATGTCGGCGCTTCTTACCGATGGGATCCGCGCGGGCCTTTTGGAACAGGCCGGATACAGGACGCAGATACTGGAATTTATCGATATGGAGCATACGCCTAAGAATATCATGATCCGAGCGGTGAAACAGGGAAAACCGAAAAAAGACGATGGGAAACTGCAGAGGATGATGGAGGAACTCCATGTGGAGCCAACTCTCTGCCGTCTGCTAAAAGAAGAGTGCAAAGATGAGCAAAAAGACCAGTCGGTATAAATTACAATTAAGCAGTAAAGAAAATTGGGAACGCGCCTTTCTGAGGCGCGTTTTTGCCATCTTAATGGTGTTAAACGATTTATGGGCTGCACTCCGCCCCTGTATCGCAGACAATAACACCTTGTGTGTATTCATTTCGAAAGATTCCGCCTCTTGATGCGCGGATCATCTGGTAAATATGTGCCGCCTTAATCTCCTGTTCAAGCATGGAGAGAGCTGTTCCGTCCAGAAGCTTACCGGCATCGGCCAGCTTGGTAGTGAGAGGAATGCAGGCGGAGCGTTTAAGGACGCCCAGAAGAGGCAGGGAGTCCTTTCTAAAACCGAGCACCCTGGCATAGAGGGCATATCCGTTTTCTTTATAGATATCGATATCCGATTCATGAAGATCCAGAATGAGGTGCAGGAGGGCTCGGCTGACCCTGGTGTAAGTTAACTGCCTGGTTTTAAGTTCCTGGATCCGTTTCTCAAAGGATATGGGGGAAAGCGCGTTTTTCCTGATGCGCGCGTCCAGTTCCGGCGTCAAATCGGCGATACCGATCCAGTCCCCTTTCATGATTCGGTAGTTTAATATAGAAGAAAAATCATCGCTGAAAATGGGCTGTTCCCGGGTTATTATCCGATGGACGCAGGCGGGGACCATGGAAGAGAGAGCGTCTGCCGTGACGGTTTCCGGTGAGTCCGCTAAGTCCGGCGAGTCCTGTGAGGCGGACGGGATCGGCGGATTCTGTGAGGTGAACGGGAGCGGCGGATTCTGTCCGGAGGCGACAATCCGCCGGATCGCCGAGGCGGAGGCCAGACAACAGTCCGGATTTCCAATCCCGCTCAGAAGCGCAGTGTCGTGATAGGCCTGGCCCTCTCTTCGGATGGTATGGAACCGGAGCGGGCTTCCAAGGGTAATCCCGGCCCTGATGTATTCAATCCCGAGGATATTATTCGGGGAGGCTAAAACGGCCTGCTCGTCCGGAGACAGGGAAGAGAGGAGCGCCTGATGCCTCGCTTCGGGATAGGTCATTCCCTGCTTCAGGCATTCCTTCAGCGTCCGGCTGAATTCCTCCGGTTCGTCTGCCAGAAGGCCGGCAATTCTTGAGAGGGGAGCGATATCGCCGCACTCGCTGCCGAAGCAGATGGAGTCCACGGCCCCCAGTGCCGTGAACAGGGCGACACCATAAGAGGCAAATTCCCTGGCAGAGGCGGTGGAAAAAGCCACCGGCATTTCAAGCACCAAATCGGCGCCCGACGACAGGGCCATGGAGGCGCGGACATACTTGTCATAGATAGCCGGAGCCCCCCGCTGTACATAGCTGCCGCTCATCAGCGCGATACAGTAATCGGCGCCGGCCAGTTCTTTTGATTTCCTGATATGGTAAAGATGGCCATTATGAAATGGATTATATTCTGTGATGAGTCCAACGATTTTCATATTTTTTCCTGCTTTTTTGAGTTTTCCTGATGAATCATGTAACCAAATTTTACAATCGCTGTGTGTTAAGATTGCGATAAGGCTTATATTGCCCGCTTGATTTGGTTACAATTATATAAGAGGAAAGAAATTTCGTAAAGGGTTAAGTGCAGTTAAAAAAGAAACAAGCCTGTTAAAAAAATAATTAACCCGAAAATGGAAATTATCTCTTGTATACAATAAACAAGTAGTATATAATGTTAGCAGAATAAAGAACACACACACTTATGAAAGGGGTTTTTTGACCATGGCATTTATTGATTTAATGAAAGAGAAAGCAAAACAGGACAAGCAGACCATCGTTTTACCGGAAAGTAAAGATAAGAGGACTCTGATTGCAGCCGCTAAGATTTTAGAGGAGGGTACAGCAGACCTGATTATGGTAGGTAAAGAGGAAAAGATCCTGGATGGTGCCGGATGGTTGGAAGTAGATCTTACAGGAATCAAGGTGGTAGACCCGGACCTGGATCCGAACTTTGAAAATTATGCAAATACCTTATTTGAACTGAGAAAACATAAAGGAATGACTCTTGAAAAAGCAAAAGAGCTCCTGAAGAACGACTACATCACCTACGGTGTTATGATGGTTAAAGAGAAAGATGCGGACGGCCTGGTAGCCGGAGCATGCCACGCTACGGCAGACACCCTGAGACCGGCTCTTCAGATTTTAAAGACAGCGCCGGGCACAGAGCTTGTTTCCGGTTTCTTTATCATGGACGTGCCGAATTGTGAATTTGGTTATAACGGAACCTTCCTGTTTGCAGACTGCGGCCTGAACCAGGATCCGACGGCTGAGGAACTGGCCGCCATCGCAGATTCCAGCGCCAAGAGCTTCCGCGCCCTGGTAGGTGAGAAACCAACCATCGCAATGCTTTCACATTCCACAAAGGGCAGCGCTCATCATGCTCTCGTTGACAAGGTGATAAGGGCTACCGAGATTGCACACGAGAAATATCCTCAGCTTGATCTGGACGGTGAATTACAGCTTGATGCGGCTATCGTACCGGAAGTTGCCAAGTCCAAAGCAAAAGGAAGCGAAGTGGCAGGCAATGCCAACGTTCTGATTTTTCCGAACTTAGACTGTGGTAATATCGGATACAAGCTGGTACAGAGACTTGCTAAAGCAGAAGCTTACGGCCCGATGCTTCAGGGTATCTCCAGACCGGTTAACGACTTGTCCCGTGGCTGCTCTGCGGAAGATATCGTCGGCGTAGTAGCTTTGACCGCAGTACAGGCTCAGATGTCATAATCTGGCATCAGGGAATGTTCTGCAATATTAAATGAGATTATGGAAAAGTGAGAGGATAAGAAAATGAATATATTAGTAATCAACTGTGGCAGTTCATCGTTAAAATACCAGTTAATCAACTCCGCTTCTGAGGAAGTTCTGGCAAAAGGCCTTTGCGAGAGAATCGGAATTGACGGAAAGCTTACTTATCAGCCGGAAGGCGGAGAGAAGGAGAAGTCCGACGTTTCCATGCCGACCCATACAGAGGCAATCGATGCTGTCATCAAAGCGCTGACCAACGAGAAGACAGGCGTTATCAAGAGCCTTTCCGAAGTAGGCGCAGTAGGACACCGTGTTGTACACGGCGGTGAGAAATTCACTTCCTCCTGCATCATCAATGAGGAATCCTTAAAGGCTATCGAAGAGTGCAACGAGCTTGCTCCATTACACAATCCGGCCAACCTGATCGGAATCCATGCATGCCAGGAACTGATGCCGGGCGTACCGATGGTAGCCGTATTCGACACAGCTTTCCATCAGACGATGCCTGAAAAAGCATTTATCTACGGTCTTCCTTATGAGTACTATGAGAACTACAAAGTAAGAAGATACGGTTTCCACGGAACATCCCACAGCTACGTATCCAAGAGAACGGCTGAGATTGTTGGAAAGCCATACGAAGAGATGAAGATCATCGTTTGCCACCTTGGCAACGGAGCCAGTGTATCTGCAGTTGACTGCGGTAAATCCGTAGACACCAGCATGGGACTTACTCCGCTTGAGGGCCTTGTGATGGGAACACGTTCCGGTGACATCGATCCGGCCATTTTAGAGTATGTTGGCAAGAAAGAGAACAAGAACCTCGATGAGCTTATGGAAGTGCTGAACAAGAAGTCCGGCCTTCTCGGAATTTCCTGCCTCTCAAGCGACGGACGTGACTTAGAGGATGCCGCAGAATCAGGCAATGCGAAGGCTCAGCTTGCCCTTGATATCTTTGATTACAGAGTCATCAAATACGTAGGCGCTTATGCAGCAGTTATGAACGGTGTGGATGCCATCGCATTTACGGCAGGTATCGGCGAGAACAATAAGGAACTGAGAAAGAATGTGTGTGCTAACCTTGGTTACCTTGGCGTTAAAATCGACGATGAGAAGAACAATGTAAGGGGCGAGGAGAGAATTATCTCTACCGACGACTCCAAAGTTAAAGTCCTTCTTGTACCAACCAATGAGGAGCTTGCAATTGCAAGAGAGACTCTGGCCCTTGTAAAATAATCGATTCAGTTTATAATACCGGACAGGCAGAGCTGCAGGAATTGCGGCTCTGCCTGAACCCGGCTTTGGGAAACCCGGCAGATATGGTATAAAATTTGTCGAAAATTTGGAATAATATACAAAATAAGCATTGACAAACAAGAAACCGCTATGTATAATATCATAGTGCGTATTAGGAGATTAGTATGCTGATAAATTTATCTGAGCTTTTTACCTGTGAAGGGAAAAGAAAGGTTTATACGGTATCATTCGAACTTGCTTCCATCAAATTCAGCGGCGATGTTTATACGATTTTGAAGGCGGAACCATTTGAGCTTGAGATAGCAAATATCGGCGGCAAGAAATTCACGATGTCGGGACAACTTCCTGTCACTGTGGAGGCACCCTGTGCCAGATGCCTTGAGCCTGTATCTTTTGTCTGTGAACTTACATTTGATCGGGAGCTTGCTCTCGGCAAGGGGGAGGAACAGGAAGAGGGTTTGGATGAAGAGCCGTATTTAAGCGGTTATAGTCTGGATGTAGACCAGTTGGTTTGTAACGAACTGCTACTGAGCTTGCCTATGAGAGTCCTGTGCAGTGAAGACTGCAAAGGGATTTGCAATAGATGTGGAACAAATCTCAATCACGAGACTTGTACCTGTGACACTAGGTCGCTCGATCCACGGATGTCAGTTATCCAGGAGATTTTTAATCAATTTAAGGAGGTGTAACCATGTCTATCTGTCCAAAGAACAAATCTTCCAAAGCAAGAAGAGACAGCCGCAGGGCTAACTGGAAGATGAGCGCTCCAAACTTAGTAAAGTGCAGCAAATGTGGCGCATTAATGATGCCTCACAGAGTATGCAAAGCTTGTGGCTCTTACAATAAAAAAGAGATCATCAAAGTAGAAGATTAATTTATTTTGAGAAGTATGAATGCAGTGGAGTCATGACCTCCGGAGTTTTTCTCCGGAGGTTTTGTATTGTATTTTTTTATAGTAAGCCAGCCTTTCGGGAGCGTCCGGAGTTTGTTATCTATGCCATCATGACCCCGGCTAAGGAGGTCAGCAGAATTTCCATGAGTTTTTTATAATGGACGATGATCATCTGGTGTCTGTGATTGCCGATGTGTCCGTCAAGGGGACAGCGGCATTCACAGAGTGAAAGAAAGGAAAAGGATGACGGAAATGAAATAAAGAAATGACGGATGAAACGAATGAGGCACTGGAACTGTTGATGGATTCCCTATCGGATATGGGGCTGATACCTTACCCGAAATCCCCTATACATTAAAAAATGCAGATTATTCTGTCCCGGGCTTCTTTTACTGTCCGGAAATAACAAATTGTTCCTGTAACATAGGACACGGCTTCATTCCAATCGTCCAGAGAATAACGGTCATCCGGAATTCTGAGCAGTCCCTTTTTTGCATCCGCATTTGACATGAATTTTACGGAATGGAGGTCCGAAAGATAGACGCACCCCGCCGCCTGCTGTATTTCCTGTAACAATTTGTCCGCATTATTTGCCATTTTTCACACCGCCTCTCGATTTCTCCCGACTGTAGTTTTATTTTACTGAAATGCTTAGACAACATAACGTCAATTATGTGGTAATGCCCCTGCTTTTTTTCATAAAGCTTCTCTTGGATGATATGGTTTAATGTAAGAACAGGAAATAGAAAACAGAAACAGACGCAGAAAACAGACCGGTGAAACCAGTAATGTACACCAGTCTGTTTACTATACCTGTCAGCATGGTAAAGGACGAAAATATTGATTTTATCTGCTGCGTATGTTAAAATAAATATGTATTAAAATCTAATCAAAACTTTTGCTGCAACCACATAATTGACGTTATGTGGTTTTTCTATGAGTAGTCAAGAACCAATCCCATGCGTTCAAGCTGTTTTACATGCTCAGTTCCGCTTTCCATCGTGTAAATGCGGGTGGTGCTGACACTGGAGTGGCCGAGTAAGTCGGCAAGCCGGGAAAGATCTTTTTCCAGTCCGTAAAAAGTTCTTGCAAACAGGTGGCGAAGATTATGTGGGAATACCTTGTCCGGTTCCACGCATGCACTTTTACAGAGGGCTTTCATGTCCTTCCAGATATTAGACCGGTCTAATGGTTTTCCATTTTTGGTGCGGAAAATTACGCCGGATTCAATCCCCTGTTTCCGGCAGTAGCGGCGGAGGGCGCGTGATAATTCTACCGGCAGAAATACCGACCGGCTCTTGCCTTTACAGTCAACCACAGCCCGCCCGGACCGTACGGCCTCCACTGTTATATACTGCAGTTCCGACACACGGATTCCGGTCGCACAAATAGTCTGCAAAAGCAGAGATAAACGCCTGTTTTGCTGTTTATCCGCCGTTTCCACAAGGCGGTGATATTCGTCTCTTGTTAATTCTTTTTCTGGCCTTGAAAAAATTTCGCGCTGGATTTTCAGAGGTTTTACTTTAAAACCAGGCAGACCAAGCCATTCGAAAAAACCATTGACGGCAGCCAGCATGGAATTGATGCTCGTTGGGGCATGTGTAGAAATAAGCTGTTCTTTCCATTCCAAAAACCTTTCTTTAGTGGCCGGGTGCCCAGCCAGGAATACAAAAAATGTGCGTAAATCATGGACATACTTTGCTATGGTATTCGTGCTTCGTTCCTCGCATCGTAAATAGGTCACGTATTCGTCTAACCGCTCCTCCGTGCATAATATGATTTCTTGTTCAGGTATCATGATGTTTTCCTTTCTCTGCTTAATACCAGTTATTTTACCGAATTGTGTTCAACTTATTCCATGAAAAGATAGCGTTAAAGGATAAAGGGGAAATTTGCATTGGTATTGCTAAGTAACCATAAAATGTAATGTATATCATTCAACGCATGATACAAAGCATGATGCAAAGCCATATCTTTAGCTTAAACCGGAGCGTTTATGGTAAGAAGCGCCTTACTTTGTCCACAAGTGATTGAGTTTTCAAATATGATGTATTATAATTGAAACAATAACTATCTTCATGATAAATGCTGGAAATATTAAGAATGAAGAGACCGGACTGCAGTCTCTTGTTCTATGATGGAATAGAAAATAAGGAGTTCCTTACAATGATTAAAAACTATGCAAATAAAGTAATGGATTATGAATACAATGCTTTCATGACACTGATGAATGTCAGCGTCAGCAAACATCTGTTTGATGAGCACTTTACTGTTCTTTGGGCTAACGACTACTTTTACCGTCTGATTGGCTATACGAAAGAAGAATACGAGGAACAATACCATAATCATGTGGATGAGTATTATAAGAACGATCCGGATGCGGTTGCTCTTATGACCAGGATTATTATGGACGCATATCAAAGACAGGAGCCCGGATACGAGTTCGAATGTCCGATGCATGTAAAAGGCGGCAAGGTGGTCTGGATCCGGGTGACCGGCCGTTTTACCGATGAGACATTTGAGGGAATTCCTGTCATCTACACAATTTACACAGAGATTACGGAATTAAAAGTATTGCAGCAGCAGTTGGAAGTCCAATCCGAAAAGCTTTCGAAAGCTTTGGAGATGGCGGAAAAAGCGAACCGGGCCAAATCTGATTTCCTTTCCCAAATGAGCCATGATATCCGGACGCCCATGAATGCAATTATCGGCATGACCGATATCGCGGGGATGCATATTGACGAGCCGGAAAGAATAAAGGACTGTATAAAAAAGATCTCATTGTCCAGCCAGCATCTTCTGGGGCTTATTAATGATGTTCTTGATATGTCAAAAATTGAAAGCGGGAAGGTTGCGCTGAACATGGAAGCCATGTCACTGCCGGTTGTGTTGGAGAATGTGGTAGCCATTATGCAGCCGGTTGTAAAAGAGCGAAAACAGCATTTTTCCGTCCGTCTGCAACATGTTGAACACGAAACACTGATATGTGACTCCCTGCGTCTTAGGCAGATATTAATCAACATTCTTTCAAATGCCTCCAAGTTCACGCCGGAGAACGGTCTTATTGTATTGGAAGTTGAGGAGCTGATTACGAAAACTCCGGGATTGGCACGGTTCCGTTTTACATTTTCCGATACAGGCATTGGAATCAAACCGGAGTTTATTCCCACCCTCTTTGATGTTTTTACCCGGGAACGTGACAGCCGGGTGGACAAGACGGAAGGCAGCGGACTCGGTCTGGCTATTACTAAAAAGCTGACGGAGCTTTTTGGAGGTACAATTCAGGTTAATAGCCGGTTAGGCGAAGGGACAACTTTTGTTGTCGAATTGCCATTGAAAATCACCTCATCCGTATCGGAACAGATAGACTTCGAGGGTTTAAATATTCTTGTGGTGGATAACGATGCCCTGGCATGTGAGTATTTGTCCATGACGCTTCGGGAGCTGGGGGCTGAAGCACAGTGGTGTGAGAACGGCGCCGATGCCGTGAAGGAGGTATCAAGGGCCCATGATTCGGGCCGTGATTTTGATATTGTGCTGTTGGACTGGCAGATGCCGGATATGGATGGTTTACAGACTTCCCGGGCGATTCGTGGACTTCCCGGAGTGAATACCAATATCCTGATCGTTACTGCCTATGACTGGAACGATATAGAATGCGAGGCAAGGGAGGTCGGCATTAACGGCTTTTTGCAAAAGCCTTTGTTCCGTTCTACACTGTGTAACGGCATTCTGCTCTATCTGAATAAGACGCCGCATGTCCAGGAAAAAAGAAGGACAGATTCTTTAAAAGGCAAAAGAATTCTTCTTGTTGAGGATAACCGGCTTAACTGTGAAATCGCAATGGAACTGCTGGCCTCACTGGGGGCGGTGACGGAAAGCGCAGACGATGGGAAGGATGGCCTGCAGCGGTTTGTTCAGTCTGCGGAAGGTTACTATGATTTGATTCTGATGGATGTGCAGATGCCTAACATGAACGGTTATGAAGCAACAAGACAAATCAGGGCGCTGCCCCGTCAGGACGCCGCTTCTGTACCGATTATTGCAATGACTGCGGATGCTTTTTCAGAAGACGTGGACAACGCCAGGAAAGCAGGAATGGACAGTCACCTTCCCAAACCGTTTGATTTGAAGTCTTTAAGCAATGAAATAGGCCGTTTTCTGTGATTTTTAAGAAGCAGGTGAACCCATAAAAAATGGATAAGGGTGGGTGTATGAAAAAAAAAGAATTAAAAAGCAGCAATAAGTGGCAATTTTCATTTGTGCCGATTATGAAATACAGCCTGTTTTTCTGTCTGATTACCCTTTTGATATTCATGTTGGGAGGAGCTGCCCTGGCTGCAGACAGGATGGAAAAGAATGCCGCTGCATCGCTGGACAGCAGCCATGCCCAGATTTCCCAGCGGATTAAAGGAACCATCAATCTGCTGGAGTCTATGGCAAGCCTGCCGGAATTTTATGATCCGGAAGTGCCGGAAATTGATAAGGTGAAGAAACTGGATCAGATGAGTCCCTATTTGGGATACATGATGATTTGCTATGTGGATTCTGATATTATCGTATACTCAGACGGCTCGGAACCGGCAAGCCTTGCCAGCAGGGATTATATGCAGCAGTTATTCTCGACGGGACAGAATCAGGTTACGGACAGCTTTGCCGCAGGAGCCGACGGCGTTACTCTTAATTATACGGTAGCAGTGCCGTTGAGGGATCAGCAGGAAAGAATAACCGGCTGTCTGTTTTGCGCTATTTACTTTGATGAGATGGAGCAGATTTTGAATAACACGGCAAATGTGAATGGAGCCGGAATCACTTTGATTGGTACCAGAGGACAGATTATGTCGTCCACCCGGTCCCTGTCTTATGGTGACCTGATTATGGATGAACTGCAATCGGCCGTTCTGATTGGGACAACTGCGAATAAACTGCAGGAACAGTTACTGGCAAAGGAGAGAGGCAGCTTCTGGAGTTTTCAGAAGAATGATTTGTGCTATACGGTTTATTGCCATGTGGATGCGACGGGGTGGGATATCCTGGCATCTGCCGGATTCCGAAGTGAATTTGCCAGGCTTTTGCCCGGACTTTTGCTCCTTTCGGGCCTGACGCTTCTTTTATCCATCCTGGCTATGCTTATGATACGCCGATACCTTGAAAGCCAGATGAAGGTGGTAGATCAACTGGTACACTCCGTGGAAGAGCTGGAAAAGAAAATCTATCATGATGAGCGGCCCGACAATATTGATTTTAATGAAATTATTCGAATGACAAGCAGCGGTCTCTCGGATGGGCTTACTGGAGTGGTAACCCGTTCCGTATTTCTGAATCAGGCGCCTGCATTTTTAAAAAATGTCAATCCGAAGCGGATCAATGTCATGTGTTTTGTCGACATGGATAATCTGAAAAACATTAATGACACTTACGGTCATGCCGGCGGCGACACAGCGCTGAAAAGTATTGGATATGTGCTGAGGGAATATGAAAAAAAATATGACGGCTGCGTCGGCCGGTATGGAGGCGATGAATTTGTACTTTTTCTGTCCGGTTTTGACGATGAGGCGGATCTTTGCAGTGTATTGGATGAACTGATTCTGCGGCTCCACATAGAAATAACTCTGGATGGGCGCCGTGTCCCAATCCGGTGCAGCATAGGAGTGGCGCTGTATAAGCCGGGTATGTCCCTTGAACAGCTGATACACGATGCGGATGAGGCGCTGTATTTTGTAAAACAGAATGGTAAAGGATATTATAAAATTTACCAGAATTGAGGACATAATGAAGAAATCCCGAAAACCCAAAAAATTTTTGTATGCCGCAGTGTCTGCAGTCCTGCTCATAGCATTTATGCTGGGAAGGATGGCAGGCCGGGGTGTGGTAAGTGAACGCCGGCAGGCGGCGGAAAATATCCTTTTCTATTATGGGAAAAATACGATGCTGCAGCTGCAGGGGGGCCTCAATGAAGCCCATACGCCGGCGCAGATTGTACGGGCCGCAGAGCGCGACAGGGCCGGGATATTTGAGCGTGAGGTGAAACCGCTGCTCCAGAGGGAGGAAGTAGTGTTCGCTGGTCTGTTCGCCGGAGATACTTTGGTCAGTTCACTGCCGGAAGAACAGTATGGACACCTGAAGGGCAATGATTTAAAGGACTTTTCCTATGCGTATACGATGGCCAAGGTGGTAAAGAACCTTGTAGTGGACGGGCCGGTTAATATGGAATACGGTGGAGAGCAGCGCAGGGTTTTTTTGTTTTTGGAGCCTTTTGCCGAGAATAATGCATATCTGGGTGAGGTGGCCATTGCACTGGACGCGGATTATGTTCTCGACCGGCTCGGACTCAAGGATTTGGAGGCACAGGGCTATGACTATGAATTGTGGCGGGTAGAACCGCAGAACGGTGAAAAAGAAGTGGTGGCGGCAACTGAAAAATCCATTGATTTTTCCAAAGCCATCCAGACGACCTTTTACCTGCCGGGGGAGTGGACGCTCAGCATTCAACCGGCCGGCGGCTGGATAAGCCTGAAACAGAGAATTGGATTTTTCGGTATCAGCGCGGCAGTGGCGCTGGTGTTGCTGACGGTTCTCTATACCTGTTCCAGGCTGGCAGCCGGCAGGAAGAGGGAAGTGCAGAGAACTTATATTGACGCCCAGACAGGTCTTTACAGCCGAACCGGATTCACAGAAGCGCTCGACCAGTGGCTTGCGGGGGACTTCCCTGTGAATCTGTATTACTATGTGTTTCAGGAGTATACCCGTTTTTTCCAACTTGCAGGCCCCGCAGAGGAGAATGATTTTTTACATGGAATCCTTCCGCGTTTGGAGGGGTACATTAAAAACCAGTTTATCGCCGGTCGGCTGGGAGCGGGGAACTTCATAGTGGCGGTCCGTGATGATATGGATGAAAATGAGCAGAAAGATTTTGCAAGGGGGCTTTCTCTTGAACTCATGCTGAAAACCAGAGTGGCCGGTGAAAAAAAGTTTTTAACGGCGGGGTATCAGCATACGGCTTGCCGCCCAGGGGAAAGGACAGCGGAAGATGAGATTAACTTGCTGATCCACGACTATTATGATTGCCTGTCCAAGGAGTCGCCGGCCCGTATGCTGACTGAAAAGTGTCAGCAGCTGATAGAGGGGCAGCGGGATATTTCTTTTGATGAATACACTGACTCGGAAATGACGGAGTTATCAAGGACGTTTAACCAATACCGGAAGCAGGTGGAACAGCTGGCCTATTTTGATCCGGTTTTTAATGTGGGAAACCGATCCAAGTTTCTTAGAGATGTCAATATTCTGATATCCTATGACAAGAAAAGAGCTTTTACTCTTTACTGTGTGGATATCTGCGGATTCAGCCAATATAATGAGTTATTCAGTGTGGATGTGGGAGATGAAATTTTGCTGGAGGTTCTGAGGCGGATGTCACGTCTTTTCGGATCTTATTTATACCGTATTAACGGCGATGTGTTTTTAGGGCTTCTGCAGTCGGACGAAAGCATGGAATCCAGTACGGAACGCCTGAAACAGACGCTTTCCAAGCCAATCCTCGTCGGAGAACTCTCATTTCTTCTGAAACTTCGTACTGTAGCCTGCAAGTACCCGGATCATGGGGATGCTCCCAAATTACTGCTGGATCGGGTTCAGTCAGGAATGCGTTTTGCCAAAGAATCACAACAGGATGCCGTCATATATAATGAACAGCTGAATGAACTGCTCCGCACGGAGGCCGAGATTCTGCACCGTCTTGAAGCAGCCATAAGGGAGAACATGCTGGAAATTTGGTATCAGCCGATGATGCGCCTTGAGACGGGATTTTATGACTCCGTGGAGGCGCTGGTAAGGCTTCCAGACGGAAAAGGCGGTTATTTCCCGGCCAACCAGGTGGTGATCCTGGCCGAGCGAAACAACCGGGTGGAGCAGCTTGGAGACTATGTCCTGACCAAGGCCTGCTGTTTTATGCGTGATTATGGTGAGAAACTAGGACTGCATCACATTCATGTCAATCTGTCGGTTCAGCAGCTTTTGGTGGGTAACAGTGCGGAACATATACTCCAGCTGATACATTCGACGGGAGTCGGTCCGAATCAAATTATTTTGGAAATAACAGAGAGCATTTTAATTCAGTCGCTGGACAGTGCGTCTGAAACATTAAAAAAGTTCAGGAAAGAGGGGATTGGCATTGCGCTCGATGACTTTGGGGTGGGATACAGCAGCCTCAATTATCTTTCCAACCTTCCGGTGGATGTTATCAAAATCGACAGGTCTCTGACACAGCAGATCTGCAGCAATCCAAAACAGTATGCTCTTTTAAAAGCAATTGTAAAGATGGCTGAAATTAACTCCCTCACCGTGGTCGCGGAGGGGGTAGAGAACGAGGCGGAGCAGAAGCTTATTTCTGATTCGGGTGTCCAGTACATTCAGGGATATTATTATGAGCGCCCTGTGCGTGGGGAAGAACTGATACATCTCCTGAGTTAATATCCGGTTGCAGCATGGGGTGCTCCATGGCTTCATGTCCGCCGGCAACTATAAGGATAATCCATCATACCTGTAAAATGACTTTTTCACCTAAATTAGCTAAATTAGGTGAAAAAGTCTGTTTTTTTATCCGAAAACTGTTATAATGGTAATAATGTCTAAAACTCTGTGCCGACAAATCCCCATATCCAAAATTCTTACCAAATTTTGGGAAGGGGGCGATGGAATTCATATGGAACAGGGGGAAACAACGTTACTAAAGGGGGATACAGATGAAAAAACATGCAAAAATGCTTTTTCCCGTCCTGTGTGGGATACTTGTTGCCGTAAGCCTGATCTCTGTCATGAAGATATCAGACATACGTGAATATGGGAAGCTGATTAATTATGTAGGGATTGTCAGAGGAGCGTCGCAGCGCGCGGTAAAGCTGGAGATGAATGGACAGCCTGCGGATGAGCTGATTGAATACATAGACAGTATACTGAATGAACTGATAACGGGCGAGGGCCAGTTTGGGCTTGTTGCCGCCAGCTCGGAAGAATATGAGGAAGAATTGCGGGTGCTGAAGGAACAGTGGGACACCGTCAAGGGGGATATTGCCGGAGTGAGGCTCGGCAATCCGGACGGAGCGCTTCTGGATTCCAGTGAAAAGCTGTTTGAAATTGCTAACCAGACGGTATTTTCCATCGAAGAATTTTCAACGGAATCCGCGAACCGCATCACGAAACTAATTGTACTGGCTGCTGCATTCTGCGGTATTATGACTGCCGGTGCAAGCTATTATTCTATTAAAAGGCTGCTGGAACTAAAACATAGCAATAAGGAACTGGAAGAGATTGCCGGTAGAGATGAACTGACCGGTGCCCTTAATATCGAAAGGTTCTATTCCGAGGCCAACCGGATCATGAACCGGAAAAAAGAAGAAAAATACGCGGTATTATATATTGATTTTGAAAATTTTAGATACGTAAATGATGTATTTGGCTATGAATACGGTGATTTGCTTCTCCGGAACTATGCGCACTTTTTGATGGACAGGCTGGAAGAGGACGAGGTATTGGGCCGCATGATGGCGGATCATTTTGTTATTCTGCGCCATTATGGGAAGAAGGAAGAGGTCTTAAATGCCCAGAAGGGTATTGACAAAGAATTTCTTGACTCCGTAGCAGCTGCATCCAACCATCATCTGATGACCATAGCCTGCGGCATATGCTGCAGGGAAGAGCTGCCGGGGCTTGCCGACGCCACTGTTATGGTCAACAGTGCAAACTTTGCCCAGAAGATTGTCAAGAATACGCCGGAAGTAAAGTATGCGTTCTATGATGAGAAGATCCACCAGAAGCTGATAGAAGAGACAAACATCAGATCCCGCATGCAGAAGGGACTCGATGATGAAGAGTTTATCGTCTATTTTCAGCCGAAGGTGGGAGTACAGAGCGGGGAGATAGAAGGGGCGGAAGCGCTGGTACGATGGAATGTCCCGGGGCACGGCCTTCTGTCACCCGGACTCTTTATTCCGGTGCTTGAGAAGAACCTGTTCATTGGCAAGGTGGACCGCTATGTATTTGAAAAGGTGTGCCGCTGGCTGAGAAAACGTCTGGACAGCGGAGCGCGTGTGATGCCGATCTCGGTCAATGTGTCAAAAATCCAGTTTTATAATTCGGATTTTATAAATGTTTATGCTGATATTAAAAACAGATACAATATTCCTGACGGGCTGATTGAGCTTGAATTGACGGAATCCGTTATCTTTGAACACGAGGAGTACCTGATGGAGATGGTGACTCAACTGCATCGAAACGGTTTCCTTTGTTCCCTGGATGATTTCGGCTCTGGTTATTCTTCGCTGGGGCTGCTGAAGGATCTGGCAATCGATGTGCTGAAAATGGATGGAATGTTTTTCAGAATCAGCGTGAATGTGGAACGGGAACACACAATCGTAAAGAGCGTTATCAATATGATACGCGAACTGAACATCTGCACCGTCGCGGAAGGTGTGGAACGGGAGGACCAGGTGGAATTTTTAAGGACAACTGGCTGCGACCTGATCCAGGGATTTGTATATTATAAGCCGATGCCGATAGAAGATTTTGAAAAACTGCTTGATGCAAAGAACGAAGATTGTACGGAAGCAGAACGCAGGAGTCCGAACGACCTCAGGTTTTCACGGAATTTTGCTAATGGAGCCGGAGTCGGTCCGCTTGTTGTCGGACAGGGGATCTGACGGTAAGAAAAATTGCCAGAAACAGACTGAACAGCCACTGCGGTTCACACAGAGTTGAATAGAAAGGATTAACCATGATTCAAGGCCATTCCATTGACACGCCTTCCGCCGGCCAGATGATAGCCGTTCTGGACAATGCTCCCGTAGCCGTTTTTGTAAGCGGAATTGAAAATCACAGGCTGCTCTATGCAAACCGCCTGGCCAGGGAAACATTTTTAACTGATATAGATATCAAGGACGCATGCTGCTACAACGTGGCTGGTTTTGGTTCGGCGTGCCCCTTCTGCCATACAGAGGAAATGGGAAGGGATGAATTTCTGGTGCGCGATTTCTATCATTCCGAAAGCGGCCGTGTCTACCAGCTCAGGGGAAAGATTATTGACTGGGGAGAGAGCGGCGCCCATATTGAATATATACAGGATGTAACGGAACAGAAGAGGGAGGAGGCACACACAGGAGAGCTTAAGAGAGAGCTGCAGGAAACGTTTAAAAGCCTGCCGTGCGGCCTCTGTGTCTACCGTTTTGACGGTATCAAGATTAAACCGCTGTTTCATAACCCGGCCTTTTACGGGATTATGGGTTACTCCAAGGAACATATTGATTCTGTTGAGCAGAAGACAGACTTTCTTGGAGTGCACCCGGACGATGTGGCGGTCCTGAAGGAAAAAATTAACGAAGCGATCCGGAATAACGGCCTTTTTCAACATATTTACCGCATATGGAACGACGTAAAACAGGAATACTGCTTTCTCCGCCTGGACGGGGCTGTTAAACCTCAGGAAGACGGTACAAAGTTATTGTATGGAGTATATACGGATGTCAGTGAACGTCTTATGCTGGAAAAGAAACTGACCAGGGCCAATGAGAGAATGCAGAATATCATTAATGCAGTTCCGGGAGGCATTGCCAGATACCGGGTGGAGAATAACCGTTTTATCCCTGATTTTGTTTCGGACGGAGTGATGGCGCTTTCGGGCCATACACGAAAAGAGTTTGAAACCATGATAGGTGACGATGCCCTGAATATCATCTATCAGGGAGACCGTGAACGGGTAGTTGCCGCTTCTAAGGCAGCTGTTGAAAGCAGGAAAGTGCTCGATGTTTCATACCGGATGTATCACAAGAACGGAGAACTGATTTGGATTCATCTCAGTGGCCGCTGCATGGACTCTGCATCGGATGTTCCCATATTTTATGCTGTTTTGACCGGTATGAGCGAAGAAGCAAGACTGTTCCAGAGTATTGTCAATGAATCGGCGGACGGAGTCTATGTAATTGCGCGGGAAAATTATGATCTGCTCTATGTCAATGAGTCCAAAGAACTGTTCGGCGGGGGACAAAATTATCCGGGGCAGAAATGTTATGAAGCGCTGCGCGGAAAAACAGCTCCCTGTGATTACTGTTCACTGACAAGCCATGCTCCCGATTTTCAGGAACATGACTTTATTATTCCGGAAGAAAATCGTTCCTTTACCACCCGTTTCCGGGAAACCAACTGGAACGGGATACCGGCCTATGTCAAATATGTCCGTGACGTGACTGAGGAAGTAAAAATCCGCAGGGAAAAAGAAAGGCTGGAACAGTATTTTGAGACGGTGGTAAAAAATCTTCCCAGCGGTATTGCCGTGCTTCACTTTGAAGAAAACGGAGCGGTAATTCCCGAGTTCTTTTCCGATGGATTTGCTGCGATGTCAGGAATGACAGCGGAAGAGGTTTGGAAGATATACCGGCATAATGCTATGGAAGGCGTGCACCCGGATGACCGCGAATTACTTAAAAGCCAGTTGGATGCGTATATTGCCGGACAGCACAAAAACTGTGACATCATCTACCGGATCAGGAATGGCAGCGGCGGTTATCTATGGACCAAGACGACATTTTCAATCATCCGGAGAGAGGGAGGAGAACGCCAGGTCTATGCTGCCTATCGGGATATTACGAAGGAGAGGGAAGAACAGAAGCATATCCGCCAGCAGTATGATGAGATGCTTCAGCAGCATTTCCAGAATCAGGGAGCGGACACGCTGCTGATCTGCCACTGTAATCTTACCAGAGGAGAAATTCTGTCGGTCAACGATTTCACAGGTTCTGATTTTTCCGAACTGTCGGGAGGAAGTATGGACGGCTTTTTAGCGGCATGGTCGGAATGCATCCAATCTCCGCGGGAGAGGGCGGCATTTTTAAATGCCTATACGCGGAAATCATCTCTGGATGCTTTTGCAAGCGGTGACATGGAACGCCTGGTTACCTGCTATATTGAACTGCCGGGGGAGGAGATTGGCCGTTATGTCAGAATGAAGGGGAATATGGTGCTTACACCGGACAGCGGAGATGTAACCGGCATCATGACGCTCACTGATGTGACGGAACAAATGATAGCCGACCGCGCCCTGCATCATCTCTCTTCCTACGGTTACGATTTTGTGCTTGACCTGGATCTTCTCCATGACCGTTTCAGGATGCTGACCTGGAATAAGGATACGGGGCGCATTCCGCCGCGGCAGGGAAGACATTCAGAGCGAATGGCGGAAATGCTGGGATCATGGGTGGTACCCAGGGACAGGGAACAGTATGGACAGTGCCTGGAGCCCGGGAATATCATAAAGCGCCTTGAGAAGGAGGGGACCTATACCTTTGCCGCCGGCATTGCGGATGAAAGCGGTGAGATACGCACGAAGAACATGACCGTATCTGCGATCGATCTGAGGCTGGGAAGAGTTTGCCTGTCCAGAACCGATATCACGGATTCTATCCGGGAACAGCAGAGTTTTCTCAGAGTCATCGCCTATACGTTTGAATTTGCCGCCTTTATCGATCCGGATACCGGTAATTTTACACTGCATACAAGAGAAACGATTCAAAAAAATCTAACGCCGTATTGCAGGACTCATTATGACGAGGAAATTTTCAGCTTTATGGCACAGTATGCCACGGAGGAAAGCCTGGAAACAATGCGTGGCCAGTTCCACTTAAAAACAATGCTCAGACGCCTTGAAGAGACTCCGGGCGGTTATGAGCTTCTGCTTACTTACCATTCAGCCGGCCGGGAATGTTATAAACAGGTTAATGTGCTGTGGGGAGATGAAAACCGCAAGACGATCTGTATGGTCAGGGCGGATGTGACGGATGTGATTTCAGAGGAGCGTAAAACGAAGAAGGAACTCAAACAGGCATTAATGATGGCAGAGGAGGCAAACCGGGCTAAAAGTGATTTCCTCTCAAATATGAGCCACGATATACGGACCCCGATGAATGCCATCATGGGAATGGCGGCGCTGGCCGGCGCTCATATGGATGACCCTGCCCGCGTGGAGGACTGTCTGAAAAAGATTTCGATTTCATCGAACCACCTGCTGAGTTTAATCAATGATGTTTTGGATATGAGTAAAATTGAGCGCTCTAAGATCACGCTGAACCGGGTGAATATTTCTGTCCGGAGCCTTATTGAACAGGTATCCGCTATCATGAAGCCACAGGCGGCGGCTCTGGGACTGCAGTTTAATATCCAGATCCGGGACATCCGGCATAATCATTTTTACGGCGATTTTCTGCGAATCAACCAGATTCTTCTAAATCTGTTGAGCAACGCGGTTAAATTTACGCCGGAAGGCGGTTTTGTGAATTTTATTACGGAAGAGACGGGGGCGGATGATAAAGCCGGCACGGCCCGGTACCGTTTTACCGTAAGCGATACTGGAATCGGAATGAAGGAAGAATTTCTGGAAAGGATATTTGAACCCTTTAACCGAAGCAGCGAGGCGGCCCCTGTCGAAGGAACGGGTCTGGGACTCAGCATCGTAAAGGGTCTGATTGAGCTGATGGGAGGAACTATCTCGGTTGAAAGCCAGCCCGGCAGCGGTTCGGTCTTTCTGGTGGAACTGGAATGTGAGACGGCGGAGGGAACACAGGAAGCGCCAGCAAAAGAGGGAACGCAGCGCTTTTCTATTGGTGAAGGCAGAGAGCGGCTTTCGGGCGCATGCTTTCTGGTTGCCGAGGACAATGAAATTAATGCGGAAATCCTTTGCGGGCTTTTAGAAATATATGGGGCGAAAACGGTGGTCAGGGCCGATGGAGCCCAGGCTCTGGAGGAATTCCAAAATACGGTTCCCGGGACTTATAACGCCGTACTAATGGACATCCAGATGCCGGTTATGAACGGCTACGATGCGGCCCGTGCCATCCGCAGGACAAAACGTGAGGATGCCGCTGCCATTCCGATTGTGGCGATGACGGCCAATGCGTTCTCGGAAGATGTGCAGGCTGCACTCGATGCCGGGATGAATGCACATATCGCAAAACCGGTCGACGTAGGCATGCTGGAGAGGACGCTGATAAAGGTTTTGGGAGCCGGGAAGAGAAATGCTTGATCATACAGACATAATATAGGACTGAAAGGTTCATAGGTAAGGCGATGAAGAGAGATACGGGTTTGCAGCAGTTAGTTTATGATTATTTTGAAACCAGGATTTTGTTTGGTTTCTACAGATACGGCGACAAAATTCCATCGATTCAGCAGATTGGCGCCATGTTCCACCTGGGCCGGACAACGGTCCGGGCGGCGCTCTCACTGCTGGAAAAAGAGGGATATATTGTGACGGAGGAACGGAAAACGGCAGTGGTCGTTTTCCGGGCGGAACGCGACGGCTTTGAGGAGAACGCAGCAAAATATTTTATACCGCGAAAAGAAGGCATGGAGGATTTTGAGAAGGCCGGCCTTCTTCTTTTTGTTCCTTTATGGGAAGAGGGGCTTCGCAGATGGGAACAGAAAAAATGGGGACTTTTCAGGGATGAACTGGATTTAAACCTCCCATGTGGAGTGCCCCTGCCTGTGGAACTGTATATCATGGCTCTCAGCACACTGGATAATACCCTTATTTTAAACTTGTACTGGGAGGCAATCCGTTACGTGCGTTTCCCTTATCTGGTGAGTAAGAATGCAAAGGGGATTAACAGGACAAAATTAAAAGATATCACCGGAGATAAGATGGCCGCCCTGCTGATCCGGGAATTTGAGACATCCTATGGTTACCTGGAAAAGGAAGTGTTCGAGTTTATTGACAAAGCGAAAGTCAAGTATGGCTTAAAGGATGCAAAACCGATACCGTTTCAATGGAATATCTACCATCAGAGGCCGCAGAGAAGATATACGCTGGCTTCCTTCATCATCAGAGAGATTATGGTTGGAAAATACCCTATAGGCGCCTATCTTCCTACCCTTTTGCAGATGGAAAAACAATTCGGGGTATCCCTGACGACGGTACGCCGCACCTTAAGTCTTTTGGAGGAACTTGGGATTACGAAATCTTATCAGGGAAAAGGAACCGTGGTCTATATGGAACCTGCAAACATGGATTTAACCAGAACCGGCATAAAAAAAGTGTTTGTGCTCTATATGGAAAGTCTGCAGCTTCTGTCCCTGACAATTTACGGCATTTCACTTTGTACGCTTCAGTCAGCGACGAAAGAGAAGCGCAATCGATTAAAAGATCAGCTGAAGGGGCTGAGGAGAGGCAAAAAGAGCTGTAACTGTTTTGAACTGTATCTGATGTTTATTACGGAGGAATGTCCGCTGGCAATGATACGGGAGTGCTATGGAAAGCTGCGGGAGCTGCTGGCCTGGGGATATCCTTTTGCCATTCTGAGGCAGGATTTAATAAAACTTAACAAGGGCTACTCTGATAAAATCAAACGGATGGAAGACCATCTTGAGCAGGATGCTCTGACTGCTTTCGCAGAAGACTGGAAAGGACTTATAGAATCGGAAGAACAGAAAAACAGGGAGTTTATGACGGAACTATTCCGCAGCTGATAGGAGAGCAAAGGAACTATGACGAATCAAATCATGGATTTATTTTCGCAGCCGACAGCCGACTGGTTTCACAGTGTGTTCGGGATGCCTACAAAAGTGCAGGAAGAGGCATGGACTGCCATTGCCGGTGGAAACCATGTGCTGGTGAGCGCACCAACTGGAACCGGAAAAACCCTGTCGGCCTTTCTTATTTTCATTGACCGCCTGAATGCCCTTGCGAAGAAAGGGGAACTGAAGGAGGAGCTGTATCTCCTGTACGTCTCGCCGCTTAAATCACTGGCCGGAGACATCCGTGAGAACCTGCGCCGCCCCTTAGAGGGAATCGGGAAAGAGGAGGGGCAGGCAGAGATTGTGACGGCTATCAGGACGGGAGACACCCCGCAGAGGGACAGGCAGAGAATGATAAAACACCCTCCCCATATCCTGATAACCACGCCGGAATCCCTCTATCTGATGCTGACTTCAAAGGGAGGGAGGGAAATTCTAAAGACTGCCAAAGCGGTAATTCTGGATGAACTCCATGCGCTGATCGACACAAAGAGGGGAGCTCATCTGATGCTTTCCATCGCAAGGCTGGACCGTCTCTGCGGCCATAACCTTCAGAGAATCGGATTGTCGGCAACGATAGAACCGCTTCAGCTGGCGGCGGAGTACCTGGCGCCGGAACCGACCGTCATCTCGGCGCCCGTTATGGAAAAAAAGGTGAAAATCGAGATTGTAGGTACGGTGCCGTACGGAGAAAAAAGGAAAGATCCGGTCTGGGAGGAATTGGCGAAGATCGTCTATGAACAGTGCCTTTCCTTCAGAAGCGTGATCGCTTTTTCCGAGGGAAGGCGGTATGCGGAAAAGCTGGCCTACTATGTTAACCTGCTGGGAGGGGAGGAATTCGCCAGAGTACACCACGGGAGCCTTTCCAAAGAGCAGAGGGCGGAGACAGAGGCGGCCCTGCGGGCCGGAAAGCTCAGGCTTTTATGTGCCACCTCCTCCATGGAACTTGGAATTGACGTTGGGGAGATTGATCAGGTTCTTCAGATTGGCTGTCCGCGCACGGTGTCCGGCACAATGCAGCGTCTGGGCCGTGCAGGGCACAATCCGGGCAAGGTGAGTGTGATGACGATGTATCCGCGCACGGCGCCGGAGAGCCTGTACTGCGGGATTACGGCGGAGGTGGCCAGGAAAGGCGGTGTGGAGCACGCAAAGCCTCCCAGGAAGTGCTTTGACATCCTTGCGCAGCATCTTGTATCCATGGCCGTGGGAGAGGGATATTCCGTGGATGACGTCATGGAAGTGCTGGGCCGCGCCTATCCGTTTTATGATGTGACGAAAGAGGATGTGAGGGCGGTTCTCCGGATGCTGGCCGGCGATTATGAGCACAGCCGGGAGATACCGGTCCGGCCGCGCATTTTGTACGACAGAATCCACGACCGAGTCATTGGGGACGCCTACAGCCGCATGCTGGCCGTTGCAGCCGGGGGAACCATACCGGATAAGGGGCTCTATACGGCCAAGACCGAGGACGGCGTGAAGCTGGGAGAGCTGGATGAAGAGTTTGTCTATGAATCTCAGCTTGGCGACCGGTTCCTCCTGGGGGCCTTTGCCTGGAGGATAGTGGGCCAGGACAAGGATGCGGTGTATGTGACCCCGGCTCCGGTGGAGGGAGCCAGACTGCCGTTCTGGAAAGGGGAAATCCGTGGAAGGACGCTTAGGACCAGTCTGGCATTCGGCCGTATTATGCGGGAAATAGAGACGTGTGCGGAAAGTTCTGACGAGGCGCTTCTTCAAGAACTCTACCGCCTGGGCCTGGATGAGACGGCTGCGGGGACGGCCGCCGGATTTTTGAAACGCCAAATCGCGGCATCGGGAGGACTGCCGGACGACCGGACGGTTATCATAGAGCATTTTACCGATCAGACAGGAAGCAGCCAGGTGATGGTCCATGCCCTGTTCGGCCGGAGGGTCAATGCCCCGCTGTCCATGCTGGTGCAGCACGCCGCGGCGGAGGACGGCGGACTGAACCTGGGGTGCGTGGACGACGAGGACGGTTTCCTGCTTTATGCCTATGGCGACGAAAAGCTGCCGGAGGGGCTTTTATACCGGGTGAATCCGGAGTATGTGCGACCTGTTCTGGAGGCGCTTCTTCCGCTGACCCCGGTATTCGGCATGACCTTCCGCTACAGCGCGGCCAGAGCCCTGATGATGGGCGTAAAACATGGAGGGCGCCAGCCGCTCTGGATGCAGCGCCTCAGGAGCACCGAGATGCTGGATTCCCTGACGGGAGAAAAAGACCATCCGCTGATGCGGGAGACACGCCGGGAATGTCTGGAGGATTTGTGGGATATTGATGGCGTTATTGAAATTTTAAATGGAATCCGTTCCGGTATGATAGCGGTGCGCGAGGTGTATACGGATGTGGCGTCTCCAATGTCTCTGCCGTTCCGGTGGCAGGCGGAGGCGGCTGAGATGTATGAATACTCCCCGTCCACGCCCGGAATCCGTCAGGCCGCCTATGAGGAGCTTAAACAGACGGAGCTGTTAAAGCCGTCTGCGGAGGATCTTGCAAGACAGCAGGAACGCAGAAAACTGCCGGAAAATGAGGAACAGCTCCATTCCCTCCTGATGATGGAAGGCGATCTGGCAGCAGGTGAACTTCCCGTTCCGGCAGAGTGGCTGAAAAAACTGGCGAAACAGGGACAGGCGGTTTATATGGAACCCGGAGTCTGGATTGCGGCGGAACAGCGGGAGGAATATGAAACGGCATTTGCACAGGAGCCCGAGTCCGTGGATGCTGCCGTCCATATCGTGCGAAGGATGCTCTATTACCGCGGAGGCCAGACGGCAGGCGGAATCAGGGAACGGTATTTCTTAACGCCGCTTTTCACGGAGCAGGTCATTCTGGAACTCTGCCGCCGGGAAAGCGTGGTGGAGGATGAGGGTGTGTATTATCACGCGAAACTGTATGACCGCGCCAGGAAAGCGGCGCTTAAAAATCTGCGCCTTCAGACCGTCACCAGGCCGCCGGAGCGGTATGCGGCGCTTATGGCAGAAAGAACTCTTGTACATGCGCCCTCCGAAGAACAGCTCGAGAGCGCGCTTAAACTGTACCGAGACAGGGAGTTTCCGATTAAATTATGGGAGAATGTGATTTTCAGAAAAAGAGTCAAAAACTATTCCGAAGCAATGCTGGACCGTCTGCTTTCCGGAGGCGGCTATTTCTGGAGAATGACGCCCGGCGGGAACCTGAGTTTCCATCTCTATGACGAGATTGACTGGAATGCGGAACAGACGGATGCTGAGGAGAGCCTTGAGGGCGATGAACTGCTCATCTACAGGGAACTGAAGCGCAGGGGCGCCAGTTTTCTGAGGGCGCTCACGGAGATACCGGAGGAGGACATCGCGCAGGAGGTGCTTTTAAGGCTGGCCGGCCGCGGGCTTGTCTGTGCGGACAGCTTTGTGCCGGTGAGACAGTGGATGAACAGGGAAAAGATCCGAAAAGCATCGGCAAGGCAGCGCGTGAACGTGCGTGTAATGGCTCTGTCGGCAGGACGGTGGGACATTGTAAGGCCCCTGAAGCAAAAGACCGGGGAAGAGCTGTTAGAGGGCTGTATGCGCGAATATATCCTGCTGAGCCGCGAGACATTTGGACGGGCTGCTTCGGATGAGCTGAAAACCTGGCGGGAAGCTCTCGATATCCTCAGTATCTGGGAATACACCGGCCGCGTCAGGAGAGGATACTTTATCGAGGGAATGTCGGGCGCGCAGTTTATCGGAAAAGACGAGTATGGGAGTGTGACGGCTGCTCTGGCTGCGCAGGATGATTCACTCATCTGGATGAATGCATCGGATCCCGCGCAGCTCTGGGGAAAGTGTTTGAAGCAGCCGGAGGGAAGGGAATTCCTGAACCTGCCGGGAACGGCGGTGGCTCTTCTTGGCGGTCTCCCGGCGGCGGTATTTGAACGCCAGGGCAGAATCCTGAGAATTTTCGGTGAAGAGAATGCCGGGGAGCTTGAGCGGATGCTCAAAGGTTTTGTAAAGGATTTCAGGGAAAAACGGCTGTTTCCGGAGCAGAAACGGCTGATTGTGAAAGAATTTCCGGACGGAGCTGGTGAAACTTTGATAAAGGCGGGATTCCTGCGGGAAATGCAGGATTACGTACTGTACCGTTAGATTCAATTAAAAGAGCCATAAGGCCTGGAATTCAGGTCTTATGGCTCTTTTTGAGTGGCAATGAAAAGTTCGCGAAGCGTGCTTTTCGTTGTTCAGGGGAAGCCGCTATACTGCACTCTTTTACAGTGAAATGCCGTCTATCAGCCGGTAAAGCCCTGTACGAAAGTCTTGATAAACCAGATGGTGGTTGGCTGATAAATGATATCAACCAGGAAAGCGCCTACGATGGGAACGATCATCATGGCTCTTCTGGACATGCCGTAACGCTCGTTTACAGCAGTCATGTTAACAATAGCGGAAGGAGTTGCTCCCAGGGCATGTCCGCATAAACCTGCGCACATAACGGCCGCATCGTAGTTTTTGCCGAGGATTCGGAATACTACGAAGTAAGCCATCAGTACCATGAAAAGCACCTGGCAGAATACGACGAGCGCAACGCCGCCGATGAGGCCTGCCAGCTCCCAGAGCTTCAGTGTCATAAGTGCAAGTGACAGATAGAGGCTTAACATTACATCGCCGATTCCTTCTACCAGAGGGTAGTTGAAATTGTAAATGTGAATATTTTCATTCAGGTTACGTACGATTACAGCGACAAACATAGCGCCGACATATGTAGGGAAGGACATATTGATTAAGGAGCCGACCCATTTGGAGACCATGGTTCCGAGAGCCATACAAACAAGGATGGCCGTAACGTTCCTGATAATATCGATGCCGGAAAGCTTTTCGCCTGTGTCGGCGTTGATGCTCTCAACGTCTGTGGCGAAGTTTTCATTCTCATCCGGTTTTAAGTTGTATTTAACAATCAGACGGCGTCCGACAGGTCCGCCGACTAAAACGGCTGAAATCAGGCCGAAGGTTGCCGCAGCAGCGCCGACCAGGGGAGCCGTCTCATAGCCCATCTCCGCGAAGGTGCTTCCATAGGATAAGGCTGCGCCGTGTCCGCCGATCATGGAGATGGCGCTGGACAGAAGCGCATAAGGAGCTTCGAGGCCGATTACTTTGGAAATTACGATGCCGATTGTATTCTGGAAGATGGAGAGGACTCCGCATGTGAGCCAGTATACAATAAGCAGCACGCCGCCCTTTTTAAGCAGTGTAAAGCTTGCGCCAAGACCTACCGTGGTAAAGAAAGCCAGCATGAAAGGATCCTGGAATGTATTCGTAAAGTTAAATGTGAAAGTTCCGGAGATATGTCCCAGCCATGTTATAAACATGAAAAGGAATCCTCCGACTACAGGAGCCGGGATACAATACTTGTCCAGGATTGTAAGCTTGCTCTTGATAAAATAGCCGATAACCAGAAGGACAGCGGCCATAGCCAGTGTCATAATGGCATCTGTGTTAATGTTGAGAATGTTCTCAATAGTTTCAAACGTCATTCTACCTACCTCCAATTGTGAAATTCTGGTGTACTTACTTATTAATAAGTGTCAAATGTACATCGAGCCGCCATCGTTTCCCTTCCCCTGTGCAGAAACAATAAAAACCGGTATTAAAATGCAAATAAAAATGTATAATAATACCAGCCGGCCTGATTTTATTATAAATTATCTGATTATAAAGCACAAGTTACTTCGTTAGAAGATAGAAGGATAAACTTTATTTTTGTAAAAAGATATGGGGATTTGATTGAGAAATGAGGACGCCGCCGTCAGGCCAGGGGCCGGGGTGGTGAGGGGGATCGATGAGTCTTTCGTCCCGGAGAAAGGTTGTCATGGGCGGGAAATCCGGGCAGAAAAAGTTCCTGCGGGAAACGCTTTCGCTCGTTGGAGTACATAATGGTACTAACCTCGAAAAGACCTCGGTAAGTACCAATGGACTCCCAGGTTCCCTCCGGAATCTTTTTCTCCCTTCTTCCCCGCAGGAAGGTTATGGCCGGGACGAAAGACTCAGCCAAGACGGCTGCCCGGCCCCTGGCCTGCGGCGGCTGATCTGTCCTATTCCTTCAATGGGGGAGGCGCTTGTCGCTGCCACTACGCTTCTCAGGATCACTGAAAATTACATCCTGTTCGCTATGAGACTATGTAAACTTATAATCTTAGAGTATTTATTTTGATACTTTTTTTATGCAGCCTAAAATGCCGTTAAAATGTAAAAGAATCACGACTATATCGTGGCCGCGACAATACCACCGCCGCACTTGACGAAAGAGACAGTCAGCCCCTGAAGCCGGCGGACGGGGCAACAACCTTCGCTGAGTCTTCAGTCCCGTCAACAACCTGCCCGGGGAAGGAAGGAGAAAACTTTCCGAAGGGGACCTTGGAATCCGCCGGTGCTTGCTGAGGTTTCTCACGAAGCTAGCATCCGCTGCGCATTCCACAAGCGGGAGCGAGTCCCCGTAGGAATTTTTTCTCCTGGATTCCCCCTCACCACACCCTATAAACCGGGACTGAAGACTCATATACAACCTCCCACCACCCCGTCCGCCGTCTTACAGAGGCGTCCTCGCATCTCAATTAAATCCCTATTTACATAAAAACCATTATATGATATAACATAAGCTGGAAAAAGCTGGAAGCCCCCGTTCCGCTTCGGGGGCTTACGGTGAACAGTATAAAAGAGCTTTGCGGCACATCTATAAAACGCCTCCCGGGATACTTCCGGTGTGATCGGCAGGGAAAAGCCTTATTATAAAAAAATCATATTGATTTATAGAATGATATTTAGTATATTATTTTATAGATTGTGGCATTCTTGGTAGGTAGGAAAAGGCGGATGCTTTCACACTGAAACAGGGAATGCGGCTGCAAAGGAGAAATTAGGATATGATAAGAGTAGCGGTAGATGCAATGGGCGGTGACAACGCACCAGGGGAAATCGTCGCCGGAGCCGTTATGGCAGCGAACACCAGAAAAGACATAAAAATTCTTCTGGTCGGTCAGCAGGAACGTGTATCGTCTGAATTAGAGAAGCATACATATAATACTGACCAGATTGAGATTGTAAATGCAACCGAAGTGATTGAGACCGAGGAACCGCCGGTGAATGCCATCCGGAAGAAGAAGGATTCCTCCATCGTGGTCGGAATGAACATGGTGCGCCACGGTGAAGCGGACGCCATTGTCTCGGCCGGAAGTTCGGGAGCGGTTCTGGTGGGCGGACAGGTGATTGTAGGAAGAATCAAGGGAGTGGAACGTCCTCCTCTGGCTCCTCTTATTCCCACGGAAAACGGAGTATCACTGCTGATCGACTGCGGCGCCAACGTGGACGCAAGGCCGTCCCATCTCGTGCAGTTTGCAAAGATGGGTTCCGTTTATATGGAACATGCGATGGGAATTAAAAATCCGCGCGTGGCAATCGTAAACATCGGAGCTGAGGAAGAGAAGGGCAACGCCCTGGTAAAAGAAACGTTTCCGCTTTTGAAAGAATGCGGTGACATCAATTTTACCGGCAGCATCGAGGCCCGGGAAATCCCTCACGGGGGAGCCGACGTCATTGTGGCGGAAGCGTTCACCGGCAATGTCATTCTTAAACTGTACGAAGGTGTAGGGGCGACACTCATATCCAAAGTAAAAGCGGGAATGATGACCAGCCTGCGTTCTAAAATCGGAGCCCTGCTTGTAAAACCGGCCCTGAAGGAAACACTGAAAAGTTTTGATGCCAGTCAGTATGGCGGAGCGCCTCTTCTGGGGCTGAACGGCCTGGTTGTGAAAACACACGGCAGTTCAAAACGAACCGAAGTATGTAATTCCATTATTCAATGCGTCACATTTAAAGAGCAGGGAATAAACGAAAAAATTAAAGAGAGCCTCTTCCCGGTGGAAGGGCAATCAGAAGAAAGGTGAGAGAGGAAGGAAGACTATGGAATTTGAGAAATTACAGCAAATCATTGCAGAGGTATTAAATACGGAGCCGGACGATATCACGATGGGTACCACATTCGTTGACGATCTGGGAGCAGATTCACTTGACATCTTTCAGATTATCATGGGTATCGAGGAAGAATTCGATATTGAGATTCCGACGGAAGCCGCAGAGAAGATTGTAACAGTCGGAGATGCAGTAGATCAGATTAAGAATGCCTTAAATTAATAAAGGATTGCCGGAGCAGCCCTGGGGACGGGGCTGCTTCCATCATATATAAATACAGCCCGATATGCCGGGCGGAAAGGAAGAATAAGGAAAAATATGGATAAAAAACTGTTAGAACTGGAAGAAAAGACAGGCTATAAGTTCCGCGATCCGCAGCTTCTCACGCGGGCCATGACCCACAGCTCCTACGCCAATGAATGCCACAAGAGCAAGCTGGAGTGCAACGAGCGCCTGGAATTTCTCGGCGACGCCGTACTGGAAATCGTGTCCAGCGACTTTCTGTTTCACAAATTCCCGGACATGCCTGAGGGAGACTTGACAAAGACGAGGGCCAGCATGGTCTGCGAACCGACTCTTGCCTACTGTGCGGAGGAACTGACACTGGGGAAATATCTGCTCCTTGGAAAAGGGGAGGAGGCGACAGGCGGACGGAACCGGAATTCCGTTGTTTCCGATGCGATGGAGGCCCTGATCGGGGCTATTTACCTGGACGGTGGTTTTGCTAGTGCAAAAGAGTTTATTCACAAATTCATCCTGAATGACATGGAACACAAAAAGCTCTTTTATGATAGCAAGACTATCTTGCAGGAGATTGTGCAGAGCCAGTTTGAGGACGGGCTCGGTTATCAGCTTCTGAGAGAGGAAGGCCCGGATCACAATAAGATTTTTGAGGTCGCGGCTAAAATCGGTGAGAAAGAGATAGGACGCGGCACCGGAAGAACGAAAAAAGCGGCGGAGCAGCTTGCTGCCTACCGCGGCATACTAAAAATTAAGAAATCATAGGTGGAGTATGTATTTAAAAAGTATTGAGATCCAGGGATTTAAGTCATTTGCCAATAAAATCCTTTTTGAATTTCATAACGGTATCACGGGTATTGTAGGGCCGAACGGCAGCGGCAAGAGCAATGTCGCCGACGCGGTCCGCTGGGTTCTCGGAGAACAGCGAATCAAGCAGCTCAGGGGCGGCTCGATGCAGGACGTCATTTTTTCCGGGACACAGATGCGCAAACCCCAGGGTTTTGCCTATGTGGCAATCACGCTGGACAATTCGGATCACAAGCTGCCGATCAGCTTTGACGAGGTCACGATTTCAAGGCGTCTTTACCGTTCCGGTGAGAGTGAATACAAGATTAACGGCAGTTCCTGCCGTCTGAAGGACATTAACGAGCTTTTTTACGACACGGGAATCGGTAAAGAGGGCTATTCCATTATCGGACAGGGCCAGATTGATAAGATTCTGAGCGGTAAGCCGGAGGAGAGGCGCGAACTCTTCGACGAAGCCGCAGGTATCGTCAAGTTCAAGCGCAGAAAGCTGATCGCCCAGAAGAAACTGGAGGACGAGAAGCAGAACCTGGTCCGCGTCTCCGATATTCTGTCGGAGCTTGAAAAACAGGTCGGCCCCCTTGCAAAGCAGTCGGATGCCGCCAGGGAGTACCTGCGTTTAAAAGAAAGCCTGAAAACCTATGATGCCAACCTGTTCTTAAACGAGACGGAAGCCCTGAAGGGCCAGCTGAAGGAGCTGGAAGAGCGGGAAACCGTTGTAACCGGCGATTTGGAGACGGTGAGGAGCGAGTCGGCCAGGCTGAAGGCCGAGTACGATGAACTCAGCCGGACGGTGGAAGGGCTGGAAGAACTGATTTCGGAAAGACGGGACGCCCTGAACCGGGCCGGGCTGTCGAGGGAAAGCTTAGAGGGCCATATCCGGGTTCTGGGAGAGCAGATCAACACGGAGCGGATGAATGAGGAACATATTAAAAACCGTGTAAGTTCGATTGACGGCGAGATTGCCCAGAGAGATAAAGGCAGGGAAGAATACGAAAACGAGCGGGCCAAACTGTCGCGGAGAATTAAAGAAGTGACGGAGAGCCTGGCTGCGGCGGAACAGGCCCTGGCCGTAAAAGACGGGGAGCTGCAGTCCCTTGAAACGATGATAGAGGAGGCCAAGGCGGAGATTATCCGCGCCCTGAATGAAAAAGCCGGGCTGGCCGCCAGACAGCAGCGCTATGAGACGATGCTGGAACAGGTGGATGTGCGCAGGGCGGAGGTCATCCAGAAGCTCCTGAAGTTTAAGAGCGACGAATCCGTACAGGACGAGGCCCTGAAGGAAGAGGAGGCAAAGCTTAAGGAGATAGAAACCAGGCTTTCAGAGCTTAATGAGAGGGAGAATGCCCTGACGGCGGAGGCCGCAGCGGCCGACGAGGAAGTGAAACGCCTCGGCAGAAACTTAAATTCCACCCAGCAGGAATACCACACGAGCTACACGAAGATGGAATCGCTTAAGAACCTGGCGGAACGGTACGACGGCTACGGCAACAGCATACGCCGCGTCATGGAGGTCAGGGACCGCATCTATGGAATCCACGGCGTTGTGGCCGACCTTATTTCCACGACTAAAGAATATGAGATAGCGATTGAGACGGCTCTCGGCGGCAGCATCCAGAACATTGTCACCAATTCGGAACACACGGCCAAGCAGCTCATCGAATATCTGAAAAAGAATAAATACGGCAGGGCTACCTTCCTTCCGCTCACCAGCGTCTCGAACAAGGGAACTTTTAACCAGGGAGGCGCCCTGAAGGAAAAAGGCGTTTTAGGCCTCGCGAATGAACTGGTGACGGTGGACAAACAATATGAGGGACTGGCAGGCTACCTGTTAGGCCGCGTCGTCGTGGTCGACCACATCGACAATGCTATCGCGCTGGCGAAGAAATACAGATATTCCCTGAGAATCGTCACCCTGGAAGGAGAACTCTTAAATGCCGGAGGTTCGATGACGGGAGGCGCTTTCAAGAACAGCAGCAATCTTCTGGGACGCAGAAGAGAGATAGAGGAACTGGAAGAAAAATGCAGAAAAGCCCTGGTCACGGTGGATGAGATACAGAAGGACTTGGTTTTAAATGAGGGAGTCCTGGCCGAGACAAAAGAAGCCCTGGAGAAAGTAAAGACGGAGAAACAGGCCGCATACATCGAAGAGAACACGGCGCAGATGAACCTTTCCGGAATGGAGGGAAAGAAGCGCGAGATTGTGGAATCTTCCGCGGATCTGGTTGCCGAAAACAGGGAGCTGGAGGAGCAGTTAAAGGAGCTGAAGGAGAACCGTGCCCAGCTTTTAGAGGAAGCCGGGCGCCTGATTGCACTCGGGGAGCTTAAAAACAGGGAAGTGGAAGAACATACCGGAAAGCTGGAAGTCCTCAAATTGGAGCGGGAGACGAATGCATCGGAACTTTCCGCCGTACAATTAAAAGCGGCCCAGGTGAAACAGCAGGACAGCTTCATCCAGGAGAACATAAAGCGTGTCTGTGATGAAATTTCCAGACTGAAGCTTGAAAAAGAAGAGCTGGCGCAGGGCGGCAGCGACAGCAGCCGGACCATCGAAGCGAAACAGGCGGAGATTGAGGCCCTGAAACTGCAGATAGAGGAAACTCTTACTAATTCTCTTGAACTGGAACAGTCCATGGCTGAGAAGGTAAGGGAAAAAGAGGAGAAGACGGGAAGGCAGAAGACCTTTTTTGACAAAAAGGAAGAACTGTCCGAACGGATGAACCTTCTGGACCGGGATTTATTCCGGCTTCAGAGCCAGAAGGAAAAACTGTCGGAACGGATGGAAAACCAGACGAATTACATGTGGAATGAGTACGAACTCACCTGGTCCACGGCTGAAAAGCTGAGGAACGTGGAACTGGGTCCGGTTTCCGAGATGAAAAAGCAAATTGAAAAACTGAAGACGCAGATCAAAGCGCTTGGAAACGTCAATGTCAATGCCATCGAGGATTATAAAGAGGTGTCGGAACGGTACGAGTTCATGAAAACGCAGCACGACGACCTGATCACGGCGGAGGAGACGCTTTTAAAGATTATCGACGAGCTGGACATGGGAATGCGCAGGCAGTTCGAAGAAAAATTCCGGGAAATCAGACAGGAGTTCGACAAGGTCTTTAAAGAGCTGTTCGGAGGAGGCCACGGAGCCCTGGAACTTCAGGAGGATGAGGACATCCTGGAAGCCGGGATTCAAATTATCTCACAGCCCCCGGGCAAGAAACTGCAGAATATGATGCAGCTTTCCGGCGGAGAGAAGGCGCTCACCGCGATTGCCCTTTTGTTCGCTATCCAGAACCTGAAACCGTCGCCCTTCTGTCTCCTGGACGAGATCGAGGCGGCGCTCGACGATTCCAACGTTGACCGCTTTGCAGGATACCTGCACAAGCTTACAAAATACACGCAGTTTATCGTTATCACCCACAGAAGGGGAACCATGATTGCCTCAGACCGCCTCTACGGCATCACGATGCAGGAAAAGGGAGTGTCGACCCTGGTTTCCGTCAGCCTGATTGAGGATAAGCTGGAACAATGACATAACAATGACCAGGACCAATCATAACCGGAAGAGCAGATAGAGGAGGAAACAGGAGATGAGTGAAGGGAAAAAAGGCTTTTTTGGCCGTCTGGTGGAAGGTCTTACAAAGACCAGGAATTCCATTGTATCGGGAATTGATTCGATTTTCAGCGGTTTTTCCGCGATTGACGACGACTTTTACGAGGAGATAGAAGAGACCCTGATTATGGGAGATTTGGGAATCCAGACAACGATGGCAATCGTGGAGGATCTGCGCCAGAAGGTGAAGGAGAACCACATCAAGGAGCCGTCGGAGTGCAAGGAACTTCTGATCAACAGCATTAAAGGCCAGATGGATCTGGGTGAGAATGCATATGAATTTGAGAACAGAAAGTCCGTTGTCCTTGTGATTGGCGTAAACGGCGTAGGCAAGACCACATCGGTCGGCAAGCTTGCCGGCCAGTTAAAGGACCAGGGTAAGAAGGTAATCCTGGCTGCGGCCGACACCTTCCGCGCTGCGGCGATAGAGCAGCTTACGGAATGGTCCAACCGGGCGGGCGTGGAACTGATTGCCCAGCAGGAGGGTTCCGACCCGGCAGCCGTTATTTTCGACGCGATTGCGGCGGCGAAGTCGAGAAATGCGGACGTTCTGATCTGCGATACCGCGGGCAGGCTCCACAACAAGAAGAACTTGATGGAGGAGCTTAAAAAGATCAACCGGATTATTGACAAGGAATACCCGGATGCATACAGAGAGACGCTTGTCGTGCTGGACGGAACCACCGGCCAGAACGCCCTCTCACAGGCCAAACAGTTCATGGAAGTGGCCGATATCACTGGAATTATCTTGACCAAGCTGGACGGGACGGCCAAGGGCGGAATCGCCGTGGCAATCCAGTCGGAACTGGGAATACCGGTGAAGTATGTGGGAATCGGAGAAAAGATAGATGATTTGCAGAAATTTGATGCCAATGATTTTGTAAACGCGTTATTTAAACGGCCGGAGGAGAGAGTGGAATGAACGGGGAATTAGAAGAGGAAGTAAGAGGAGAAAGTGAAATGGACGAAAAACTGACACTGGAGAAATTCGAAGAAGCGACGGAAGCCGTCACAAAAGTGATCTCTGAGACAAAGCTTGTATACAGTGAACATTTTTCTAACATGACGGGAAACAAGGTTTACTTTAAACCTGAAAATATGCAGTATACGGGAGCCTACAAGGTCCGCGGAGCATACTATAAGATCAGCACGCTGACAGAAGAAGAAAAGAGCAAGGGGCTGATCACGGCCTCCGCCGGCAACCATGCCCAGGGAGTCGCTTACGCGGCCAAGCTGGCGGGAATCAAGGCGGTAATTGTTATGCCTACCACAACGCCCCTTATGAAGGTGAACAGGACGAGAAGCTACGGGGCCGAGGTGGTTCTGTGCGGAGACGTGTTTGACGAGGCCCTGGCCCATGCCAATGAGCTGGCTGTGGAGCACGGCTATACATTCATCCATCCGTTCAATGATCTGGACGTGGCGACCGGACAGGGAACCATAGCTATGGAAATCATCAAAGAGCTTCCGACGGTCGACTATATCCTGGTGCCTATCGGCGGCGGCGGCCTCTGCACCGGCGTGGCCACACTGGCAAAGCTTTTAAACCCAAAGATCAAAATTATCGGAGTGGAGCCTGCCGGCGCAAACTGCATGCAGGAGTCCCTGAAAGCGGGTAAAATCGTGTCCCTTCCTTCCGTGAATACCATCGCGGACGGCACGGCGGTACAGACCCCGGGCGATCTTCTGCTTCCGTACATACAGGAGAATGTGGATAAGATTATCACAATCGAGGACTCCGAACTGATCGTTGCCTTCCTGGACATGGTGGAGAACCACAAGATGATCGTGGAAAATTCCGGCCTTCTGACCGTGGCGGCTTTAAAACATCTGAATGTCAATAAGAAAAAGATTGTTTCCATCCTGAGCGGAGGAAACATGGATGTAATTACAATGGCCTCCATTGTACAGCACGGCCTGATCCAGAGGGATCGTATCTTCACCGTTTCCGTACTCCTTCCCGACAAGCCGGGAGAGCTTGCTAAGGTTTCCACCCTCATGGCTGCGGAACAGGGTAATGTTATCAAACTGGAGCACAACCAGTTCGTCAGCATCAACCGTAACGCGGCAGTGGAGCTGCGCATCACCGTGGAAGCGTTTGGCACAGAGCACAAAGAAAGGATTGTAGATGCGCTGAAAGCGGCCGGATACCGCCCGAAACTCGTTAAATCAAAAGGAATTTACGAAGCATAACGCTGAAAAGGGAAATGGTATGTATCAATTTGATAAAAATACACCCCTTGGCAAAAACCTTCATTATTTTGTCAAGTGGAGTGCGATATCCGTCATAATCGGACTGGTGACGGGACTGGTGGGGACGGCCTTCGGCCATGCCGTTCTGTGGGTGTCTGCCTATTTCAGGAGCCATCCATGGACGATTCTGTTCCTCCCGGTCTGCGGCCTTCTGATTACCGGCGTATATCATCTGCTTAAAGAGGATAAGAACCGTGGAACCAACATGGTAATAGAGTCCATTTATTCAGGAACGGAGATTACCTTTGGGACGGCTCCCGCCGTTTTCATAGGAACTCTTCTGACACACATTGCAGGCGGTTCCTCCGGAAGGGAGGGAGCTGCCCTCCAGATGGGCGGGAGCATCGGCAACCAGATAGGAAAAGCCCTCCGCCTGGATGAAAAAGATATAAAAATCGCCGTCATGTGCGGAATGAGCGGGGCCTTTGCCGCCCTGTTCGGAACACCGGTGGCGGCTGCCGTATTTTCAATGGAAGTCATCAGCATCGGCGTCATGTATTACGCCGCGTTAGTCCCCTGTATTTTTTCTTCGTACCTGGGGGCGGCGGTGGCAAAGCATCTGGGTCTGCATCCGGAGGCGTTCCCAATCGGGGCAGTTCCGGAGTTCGGCCTTAAAATGGGTGTGATGATTGTGATTCTGGGAATTCTCTGCGCCCTTGTTGCGGAGCTGTTCTGTATCGTGCTGCACGGCGCGGGCCATCTGTATGTCAAACACTTTCCGTCACCTGCCAAAAGGATTGCCGTGGGCGGCCTTCTCGTGATCGTGCTGACCATGGTGACCAAAAACATCGACTACAACGGAAGCGGCATCCAGTTGATTGAAAAATGTTTTGAGGGTGAAGTGGATTACACCGCGTTCTTATGGAAAATCCTGTTTACCGCCGTCACGCTGGAAGCCGGATTTAAGGGAGGCGAGATAGTCCCGACCCTGACGATCGGCGCGACGTTTGGCTGTACCTTTGCCATGCTGACCGGCCAGCCACACGGGCTGATGGCGGCCAGCGGAATGCTGGCTCTCTTCGTAGGCGTGACAAACTGTCCGATCACGACTCTGCTTTTGGGCCTTGAACTGTTCGGATACTCGGCAATGCCGTATTTTGTTGTGATAATCGCGGTAAGTTTTACCCTGTCCGGATACTACAGCCTGTATTCCAGCCAGAAATTTGTCTATTCCAAGACGAAAACAGAATATATCAACCGCAAGACCAACGACTTTATCCCATATCAGAGAAAGAACTTCACATCCCCTGAGGAATAGAGGCAGGGTGACGGAGAGAGGTACATGGAATGAAAATTTTGATTAAAAATGCAACGGTCCTCACAATGGATGAGGAAATGCACCTTTACGCACCCGGCTACGTCCTTACAAGGGACGGCAGAATTGAGGAGCTGGGAGAGGAGAAAGAAGTTCTTCCCGAGGCGGATGAGACAATCGATGCCGGCGGAGGAATTCTCCTCCCCGGCTTTATTAATACCCACTGCCATGTCCCGATGATGCCGTTCCGCAGTCTGGGGGACGACTGTCCCGACCGTCTGCGACGTTTCCTGTTTCCGTTAGAGAATGAGGCCATGACAAAAGAACTCGTAGCCCTCTCCGCCAGATACGGAATCTGCGAGATGCTCCTGGCGGGTGTGACCACTTTTACGGACATGTATTATTTTGAGGATGAGGTGGCAAAAGCCTGCGAGGAACTCGGCATCCGCGGCGTCCTGGGAGAGACTGTAATCGGGCAGAGGACATGTGACAGCGAAGAGCCGTACGGCGGCCTTCTGTTGGCGGAAGAATTCATTAAGGCATGGAAGGGACATGAACTGGTAACTCCCATCATCGCCCCCCACGCAACCAACACGAACAGCGCCGAGATGCTTAAAAAAGCATATGAAACGGCGCTCAAATACGACACGCTCTGCACACTCCATGCCAGCGAGATGGACTACGAATTAAAGTATTTCAAAGACGAATACGGCCAGACGCCCATTGAGTTCCTGAACACCCTCGGCGTCCTGGGAGACCATCTCCTGGCGGCCCATTGCATCCATCTGACGGAGCGCGACATCTCCCTGCTTTCGGAGAGCAAAGCCACGGTCAGCCACTGTATCGGCTCCAACACCAAGGCGGGCAAAGGCGTAGCCCCGGTAAAAGATCTTCTGGCAGCCAGGATCCCGGTGGGCCTCGGCACGGACGGAGCCTCCTCTGGCAACACACTGGACCTCTTCACCCAGATGCGCCTGTTCGCCTCCTTCCATAAAACAGAAAACCGCGACAGAAGTCTTTTCCCAGCAAAAGAGATTGTAAAACTCGCTACGACAGGAGGCGCAAAAACCCTCCACATGGAAACTGCCCTGGGTTCCCTGGAACCCGGAAAAAAGGCGGATATGGTCTTGGTAGAAACAGACTCCGTCAACATGTTCCCATGCTACGACCCATACTCCGCGCTTGTCTACTCAGCCAACGCATCTAATGTGGAACTGGTGATGGTCGGCGGGAAGGTGCTGGTAAGAGGAAAGCGGCTGGTATATGCTGATTTGGAGAAGATCCGGAAAGAGATGGAGGATGGGATTGGGAGTTTCCGGAAGGCGGCGGAATCTTATATTTAGTTGGGAGGCGAGGACGCCTCTGATAAGACGGCGGACGGGAGAGGATGGTTGGTTGAGTCTTCAGTCCCGATTGGGAGGTTGTCGTGGGGAGGAATTTTTTCTCCTGGATTCCCCCTCACGACAACCTACAAACCGGGACTGAAGACTCATCCATCCTCACCCACTCCCCCGTCCGCCGTCATACAGAGGCGTCCTCATTTCTCAATTAAATTCTATTTTATGAAATTTTTATCGCACAATTTATTCTTTTGTGGTAAAATAACAATGTTAAAGCATGGCACGGAAAAATATGTTTCCTGACCACGGACTGGACAGGAGGCAGAGATGCCACCCATAACTAAATACACAGGGAGAAAGACCTATTATGGAAATGAAACGAGTATTGCTTAAACTGAGTGGTGAGGCTCTGGCAGGCGACAAGAAGACAGGCTTTGATGAAGAGACGGTGAAAGAGGTTGCCAGACAGGTTAAAACAGCAGTTGACAACGGCATGGAAGTGGGAGTTGTCATCGGTGGAGGTAATTTCTGGAGAGGCCGTGAGAGTAATGCGATCGACAGAACCAAGGCGGATCAGATCGGTATGCTGGCCACAGTGATGAACTGTATCTATGTATCCGAAATCTTCAGAAGCAGTGGAATGAAGACACAGATTCTGACTCCATTTGAGTGCGGCTCTATGACGAAGCTTTTTTCCAAAGACAGAGCCAACAAGTATTTTGAAAAGGGAATTGTAGTGTTTTTCGCAGGAGGCACCGGCCACCCGTATTTCTCCACTGACACAGGCGTTGCCCTCCGGGCAATTGAGATGGATGCGGACTGCATTCTCTTAGCGAAGGCGATCGACGGCGTTTACGACAGCGATCCGAAGCTGAATCCGTCGGCTAAGAAGTACGACACGATTTCTATCCAGGAAGTAATTGATAAAAAACTGGCGGTGGTTGATTTAACGGCATCCATCATGTGTATGGAAAACCATGTGCCGATGGCAGTGTTCAGCCTTAATGAAAAAGACGGCATCGTAAACGCGATGCAGGGAAAAATAAATGGTACGGTAGTTACCGCATAACAGGAGGTTTATATGCAGGAGAAGATTAAACTTTACGAAGATAAGATGGAGAAATCCTACGAGGTTCTGCTGGATGAATACGCATCCATCCGCGCCGGAAGAGCCAACCCGCATGTGCTCGACAAATTGAAAGTTGATTATTACGGCACCCCCACACCGCTTCAGCAGGTGGCTAACATTTCCGTACCGGAACCCAGGATGATCCTGATTCAGCCGTGGGAGAGAAAGCTGATCAAGGATATTGAGAAGGTAATTCTCACTTCTGATCTGGGAATCAACCCGAATAACGACGGCAGTTCCATCCGCCTTGTTTTCCCGGAGCTTACCGAGGAACGAAGAAAAGAACTGGCTAAAGACGTTAAGAAAAAAGGCGAGAACACCAAGGTCGCTGTCCGCAACATCCGCCGTGATGCAAACGACGTGATCAAGAAGATGGAGAAATCCGGCGATATTTCAGAAGACGAATTAGCTGAGGGCGAGGACAAGATCCAGAAGATGACGGACAAGATGATTGAGAGGATTGACAAAGCGGTGGAGGCAAAGACCAAGGAAATCATGACCGTTTAATTCTTTTGAGCTGGAAAGCACAAAGTTTGAACCGCATAACAGGGGGCAGGTAATCTGCCCCTGATTTTGTGTAGGTATCGGTAAATGAAGAAATGATTACGGGTAAACACAGATACACATATCGGAGGAAATGATGGAAAATACGGATAAGAACAATTTAGAACAGTCGGACCTTAACATTCCTGAACATGTTGCCCTGATTCTGGACGGCAACGGCCGCTGGGCAAAGAAAAGAGGACTTCCGAGAACTGCAGGCCACAAGCAGGGCTGCGTGACGGTGGAACAGACGGTGGAAGACGCCGCGAGGCTGGGAATTAAGTATCTGACCGTATATGGTTTTTCGACAGAGAACTGGAAACGTTCGACGGAAGAGGTGGGAGCGCTGATGCAGCTTTTCCGCTACTATCTGAAACGACTTTTAAAAATAGCAAAAGCAAACAATGTCAGAGTGAAAATGATCGGGGACAGAACCCGTTTCGATAGAGATATTATTCAGGGAATCGACACACTGGAGCGAGAGACAAAAGACAATTCGGGAATGACGTTTGTCATTGCCGTAAATTATGGCGGCAGAGACGAGATCACCAGGGCGGTGAAAAAGATGATGGAGGACTGCAGGGAAGGAAAACTGGAGGCAGATTCCGTCACAGAGCAGGTGGTTGCCTCTTATCTGGATACGGCGGGAATCCCGGATCCGGATCTCCTGATCCGCACAAGCGGAGAGATCCGTCTTTCCAATTATCTGTTATGGCAGCTTGCATACAGCGAGATTATTGTCACAGACTGCCTGTGGCCTGATTTTAATAAAGAAGAACTTTTAAAGGCAATTGCCCAGTATAATAAAAGAGACAGAAGGTTTGGCGGAGTAAAATAAGTGATATAGTGATTCAAAGCGGCTTTTGGGGTCTTATAAAACCTGTGCAGTCTGCAGGCAAGTTGAGGGAGGATGAAGCCATGTTTAAAACAAGGCTGACAAGCGGTATTATACTTGTAATTCTGGCTGTAATTGTGGTAAGTACGGGAGGAGGACTTCTGTACGGCGTGACTGCGGCGATCTCCCTGATCGGGATGTTTGAATTATACCGCGTAATGGGTATTGAAAAGAAGAGTCTGGGACTTATCGGTTATATGGCCGGTATTTCCTACTATGGCCTATTGTGGTTCGACGGGCAGAAATATGTTACTTTGATGGCGATTGCGGCTCTGATGCTGCTTATGACAATTTATGTATTCACATTTCCCCACTATGGTACGGAACAGGTGACCGTTGCGTTTTTCGGCATCTTTTATCTTGCGGTCATGCTTTCCTACCTCTATCAGGTGCGGACGATGGCGGACGGAAGATATCTTGTATGGCTTATTTTCCTGAGTTCCTGGGGCTGTGACACATGTGCTTACTGCAGCGGGATTTTATTTGGAAAACACAAGCTGGCGCCGGTTTTAAGCCCGAAGAAGACGATCGAGGGGGCCGTCGGCGGAGTGATTGGAGCCGCCGTACTGGGTTTTGCTTATGGGTCCATATTTGGAGGCAGTATGGCGGAGATTACGAACCCACAGGCAGCCTGCGCGGGAGCCTGCACAATCGCGGCGGTCATCTCCCAGATTGGAGATCTGGCGGCCTCTGCCATCAAAAGAAACCATAACGTAAAGGATTACGGACATCTGATTCCGGGGCACGGAGGTGTCCTGGACCGGTTTGACAGTATGATATTTACTGCGCCGGCCATATTCTTTGCGCTTACATTTTTAGGATAGTGATCAGGTACGTGGAAAGGACGCTCTGCATAGAATGATCGGAGCGGTAGATGCGTACGGAAGAAAGGCAGACAGGATACGATGAAAAAAATAGCAATACTGGGTTCTACCGGTTCAATCGGGACACAGACATTGGACGTGGTCAGGACGAATAAAGATATAGAAGTGACTGCTTTAGCTGCCGGTAGCAATATCACGCTTCTGGAAGAACAAATCCGCGAATTTGGTCCCAAACTGGCCGCAGTCTGGGATGAGAAAAAGGCGGCAGAACTGAAAGGCCGCGTCCGCGATCTGGATGTGAAGATCGTAAGCGGCATGGAAGGCCTCTTGGAGATTTCCACCGAACCGTCCTCGGAGATACTGGTGACGGCGATTGTCGGAATGATTGGAATCAGGCCGACAATCGCGGCGATGGAGGCCGGAAAAGATATTGCCCTTGCCAATAAGGAGACGCTGGTGACGGCCGGCCATATCATTATGCCTCTGGCACAGGAAAAAAATGTGAAAATTCTGCCTGTTGACAGCGAGCACAGCGCTATTTTCCAGAGTTTAAACGGCGAGAAGATGAACCGGATACATAAAATTCTTCTGACTGCGTCAGGCGGTCCTTTCCGGGGAAGAACGAGAGAAGAGATGAAAGAGATCCAGGTGGAGGATGCGCTGAAGCATCCGAACTGGACGATGGGAAGGAAGATTACCATCGACAGTTCCACCATGGTGAATAAGGGACTGGAAGTAATGGAAGCCAGGTGGCTTTTCGGCGTCACGATGGATCAGGTCCAGGTTGTGGTTCAGCCGCAGAGTGTGATTCATTCCATGGTTGAATTCGACGACGGCGCCGTGATTGCCCAGCTTGGGACACCGGATATGAAGCTGCCGATTCAGTATGCGCTCTATTATCCGGAACGGAAGTTTTTGCCCGGCGCGCGGTTAGATTTTGCCAAACTTGGGCAGATTACCTTTGAAGCTCCTGATTTTGATAATTTCCACGGGCTTTCTCTGGCTTACAGGGCGGGAAAGCGCGGCGGGACGCTGCCGACCGTTTTCAATGCGGCTAATGAGCTGGCGGTCCGGAAGTTTTTAGACAGGAAAGCGGGATACCTTGCGATAACCGATATGATCGAAGCTGCGATGGAGCAGCATCACGTGGTGGAGAATCCGTCGGTGGATGAGATTCTTTCCGCGGAGCAGGAAACTTATGACTTTATAGAGAGCAGGTGGTAGATTGTTAAGTTTACTTGCGGCAATTCTTGTATTTGGTTTAATCATACTGTTTCATGAATTCGGGCATTTTCTGCTGGCAAAACGCGGCGGAATCTGCGTGGTGGAATTTTCCCTGGGAATGGGACCAAGGCTTTTAAGCATGGTAAAGGGCGGTACCAGATATTCACTCAAACTCTTCCCTTTCGGGGGTTCCTGCATGATGCTGGGAGAGGATGACGATTTATCAGATGAAGACAGGGATGAGAAGGCCAGAACAGATATAGCCGGTAAAGCAGCTTACGGGGAAGATGAGTTTAAAAGTACAGAGGACGCCCACGGCGAAACGAATGCGGAAAAAACGCGGAGTTATGCGGGAATCGAGCTGGCGTCGGGTGCGACAGGCGTTTCATTCAATGAGACATCGGTGTGGACGCGTTTCCTCGTCATTGCGGCGGGACCCATTTTTAACTTTATACTGGCATTTGTCTGCGCCTTTTTCGTAATCAGTTATGTGGGATACGATCCGGCGCAGGTTCACGATGTGGTTGAGGGCTATCCGGCGGCGGAGGCGGGACTGGAATCCGGGGACGTTATTACTAAGATAAATGGAAAAAATATTAAAATATACCGCGATGTGCTTGCCTATACGAGTTTTCACCAAGGGGAAACCCTGAATATCGAGTACAGGCGTGGAGAGAAGCTGTATCAGGCGGTGCTCGAACCGAAATATTCCGAGGAAAATAAATCGTACATGATGGGAATCAGCGGAGGCGTCTACAACCGGCCGGAATCCGTTTTCGTGACGGCGAAGTACAGCGCCTACGAGCTGAGGTACTGGATCAACCTGACCTTCAAGAGTCTTGAGATGATTGTAAAACGGCAGGTGACCACGGACGATATTGCGGGACCGGTCCGCATTGTTTCCATGATCGATACCACGGTGAAGGAGAGCAGTGAATACGGGCTCATGGTGGTGCTTGTCAATCTGGCTAATATGTGTGTGCTTTTGAGCGCCAACCTGGGGATCATGAACCTGCTTCCGATCCCGGCGCTGGACGGAGGCCGTCTGGTATTTATCATACTGGAAGCTTTGAGAGGCAGGCCGATCGACAGGGAAAAAGAAGGCATGATCCACATGGCCGGCATGGCTGTACTGATGGTACTGATGGTATTTATTCTGTTTAACGATATCAGGAATATGCTGTAACAGCAGTGCTGCATTATACCATTAGCCGTGAACCGGAAATGGATTAATTATGCGATGCAGTACCTGGATACACGGGAGGTTTAAGATGGCGTACAGAGATGAAACGAAGATGGTTCAGATAGGAAAAAAGGTCATTGGAGGCGGAAATCCGATTCTGATCCAGTCGATGTGCAATACGAAGACGGAGGATGTAAAAGCAACGGTCGCCCAGATTCTGGAACTGCAGAATGCGGGATGTGATATCATCCGTGTGGCGGTACCGACAATGGAAGCGGCCATGGCCCTGACGGAGATCAAGAGGGCGATCCGGATTCCGCTGGTGGCGGATATTCATTTTGATTACCGTCTGGCAATTGCCGCCATTGAGTGCGGAGCCGACAAAATCAGAATTAACCCGGGTAATATCGGGGCGGAGGAGCGTGTCCAGGCCGTTGTGGATAAGGCGAAGGAGTATGGCATTCCGATCCGGGTGGGCGTCAACAGCGGTTCCCTGGAAAAACATCTGATAGAAGAATACGGCGGCGTGACGGCGGAGGGAATTACCCGGAGCGCCCTTGAAAAGGTGGCGCTGATCGAGCGGATGGGATATGATAACCTGGTAATCAGCATTAAGTCCTCCGATGTATTAATGTGTGTAAAAGCCCATGAACTGATTGCAAAAAAAACGAGATACCCGCTTCATGTGGGTATCACGGAGGCGGGAACCCTGCTTTCCGGCAACATCAAGTCGGCCATTGGCCTGGGTCTTATCTTAAATAAGGGCATCGGTGATACCATCCGAGTTTCGTTGACGGGAAGCCCGGTGGAGGAAGTGAAGTCCGCGAAGCTGATCCTGCGCACCCTGGGACTCAGAAAAGGCGGCATTGAGGTTGTTTCCTGCCCGACATGCGGTAGAACCAGCATCGATCTGATTGGACTCGCAAACAAGGTGGAAAATATGGTTCAGGAGTATGATCTGGATATCAAGGTGGCCGTCATGGGCTGCGTGGTGAACGGACCCGGGGAGGCCAGGGAAGCCGATCTTGGAATTGCCGGCGGAATCGGGGAAGGGCTGCTGATTAAAAAGGGCGAGGTGCTTAAAAAGGTGCCGGAAGAAGAACTTCTGCCGGCTCTCAAAGAAGAGCTTGACAGGCTGGCCGGAAAACTGTAATAATACAGGATAAGAGCCGCCAAGTGAGGCCCTTGGATTGCGGAAATGAATTTTTAAACACGCTCCAGGGTAATGCCATAACAAAATGCGGAAACAGCGTAAAAAAATAAGGTGATGGAATGAAATCGTTTTTGGAAGTATTTCCTGATTTACATATTGCAGATAATGTGAGAGAGCTTTTTGAGCTGGTTAAAGTGGAGAAGGTAGCCACGACCAGGGATAGAAGCTCTATCCGCATTTATATCGACAGTCCCAGACTGATTCACAAACAGAATATCTATAAGCTGGAGGAGGGCATTAAAACCCAGCTCTTTCCCGGAAAAGCGGTTACAATCAAAATTTTGGAGAAATACCATCTGTCCGGCCAGTATACACCCAGGAAACTGATGGACGTATACCGCGACAGTATCCTGATGGAGCTTAAAAACTACAGCATTCTCCTGTACAACATGTTCCGCAAGGCCGAGCTTGCCTTTGATGACAAGGATCTTCTGACGATGGAGCTGGAAGATACAATGATCACAAAGGACAAGGCGCCGGAGCTGGTGCGGATCCTGGAGAAGATTTTTACGGAGCGCTGTAATATTCCGATGGAAGTAAAGCTTACATACCGTCCTGCGCAGGTGAGAAAGAGGGTGGAGGACGAACCGGCCGTCATTTATATGAACCAGGACGGCGCCCAGTCGTCTTATGGCAGCGCGTCAGAGCCGCAGATGCAGGGAGATTCCTCCGCTCCGGCAGCGGATTTGCCCTTTGACGAGGGGAGCACAGTGCTAAAACCGGTCGGAGACCTTAATTTCCAGGCTGAGAAGAAACAGAAAGCCTCCCCCGAAGCGGCAGGAAGAACCGCTCAGGGTAAACAGGGCGGCGCTCAGAGCGGGAAAAAGGGGAAAGGCGAATTTGGCGGCAGGGACGGCAAGAAGGAGTACCGCCGTTCAGGCTACGGCAAGAAATCGGACAATCCAGATGTCCTTTACGGCCGTGATTTCGATGAGGAATCTATGGAGATAGAGAAGATAGAGGGCGAAATCGGCGAGGTTGTCATCCGCGGAAAGATTTTTGCCACGGATGTCAGGGAACTCCGGAGCGGAAATTCCCTCTTTATTTTCAGCATCAGTGACTTTACCGATACAATCAGCGTCAAAATATTTGCCCGCGAGGATTCTCTGGAAGATCTGAAGAATGCGACGAAGGCGGGGCAGTTTGTCAGACTGAAGGGTGTGGCCAACATCGACCGTTTTGACGGTGAACTTACCATCGGTTCTGTTGTGGGAATCAAGAAGTGCGAGGACTTCACGACGAAGCGCATGGACAATGCCCCGGTTAAGAGAGTGGAACTCCACTGCCATACAAAGATGAGCGATATGGACGGCGTGTCCGAGGTCAAGGACCTGATTAAAAGGGCCAAGCAGTGGGGAATGGATGCTATGGCGGTCACAGACCACGGCTGCGCCCAGGCATTCCCGGACGCCAACCATTCGGTGGAGAGGGGAGATAATTTCAAGGTCCTCTACGGTGTGGAGGGATACCTGGTCGATGATATGAAAGACCTGGTTGAGAACGGCGCCGGACAAACCCTGGATCATACCTGCGTCGTTTTTGACATTGAGACTACGGGCTTCAGTCCCGTCAAAAACAAGATTATTGAAATCGGCGCAGTCAGGGTGGAGGAAGGAAAGATTGTCGGAAGATTCAGCAGTTTCGTCAATCCTGACGTGCCTATCCCCTTTGAGATTGAAAAGCTGACCGGAATCAACGACAACATGGTTCTGGATGCACCCAAAATAGAGAAAGTCCTGCCGGAATTCCTGAAATTCTGTGAGGGCTCGGTTATGGTTGCCCATAATGCCGGTTTTGACATCAGTTTTATAAAGGAAAATGCGGGGCAGCAGGGCCTGGAATTCAACCCGACCGTATTGGATACGGTTTCACTGGCCCGCGTGCTTCTGCCGAACCTGAACCGGTTTAAGCTGGATACGGTTGCCAAGGAACTTAAGATTTCGCTGGCAAACCATCACAGGGCGGTGGACGATGCCGGGGCTACGGCTGAAATCTTTGTCCGTTTTATCAAGATGCTTAAGGAGCGCGATATTTTTGACCTCACGCAGCTGAACGCGCTCAGCAAAATGACGGTGGAGATGATCCGAAAGATGCCCACCTACCATATTATCCTGCTGGCGAAGAATGATGTGGGCCGTATTAACCTGTACCGCCTTGTCTCTGAGTCCAACTTAACCTACTTTGCCAGGAGGCCGAGAATTCCGAGAAGTCTGCTGACCCAGTACAGGGAGGGACTGATCATCGGTTCCGCCTGTGAGGCCGGGGAGCTTTACCAGGCGCTGCTTCGCGGCGTGCCGGATACCGAGATACATAAAATTGTGGACTTCTACGACTATCTGGAGATACAGCCCCTGGGAAACAACGCATTTATGCTCAGGGATGAAAAGAGCCCGGTAAGCTCCGAGGAAGACTTAAAAGATATTAACCGCAAGATTGTGGACCTGGGAGTGCAGTTTAATAAACCGGTCTGCGCGACCTGCGATGTACATTTTCTGGATCCGGAGGACGAGGTCTACCGGAGGATTATTATGTCCAGCAAGGGATTTAAAGATGCCGACGATCAGGCGCCCCTTTACCTGCGGACGACGGAGGAGATGCTAAAAGAATTTGAATACCTGGGAAGCGACAAGGCCGAGGAGGTGGTAATCACCAATACGAGGAAGATTGCCGCGATGTGCGAGCGGATTGAACCTGTCCGGCCGGATAAATGTGCTCCGGTTATCCCAAACTCGGATGAGACGCTGAGAAACATCTGTTACAACAAAGCCCATGAAATGTATGGTGAAGACCTTCCGCAGATTGTGGTGGCCCGTCTGGAAAGAGAGCTGAACTCCATTATTTCCAACGGTTTTGCGGTTATGTATATCATTGCGCAGAAACTGGTTTGGAAGTCTAATGAGGACGGCTATCTGGTAGGTTCGAGGGGGTCCGTAGGTTCTTCCCTGGTAGCCACGATGTCGGGTATCACGGAGGTAAATCCGCTGAGTCCTCATTATTACTGTACAAAATGCCACTATTATGATTTTGACTCGGCTGAGGTAAAGAAGTTTTCGGGTATGGCCGGCTGTGATATGCCGGACAAGAAATGCCCTGTCTGCGGCGAACCCCTGACAAAGGACGGATTCGATATCCCGTTTGAGACCTTCCTGGGATTTAAGGGAGATAAGGAGCCTGATATCGATCTTAACTTCTCGGGAGAGTACCAGAGCCGGGCCCATACTTACACGGAGGTTATCTTCGGCAAAGGGCAGACCTTCCGCGCCGGGACAATCGGCACGCTGGCCGATAAAACGGCGTACGGTTATGTGAAGGGGTATTATGAGGACAGAGGCCAGAGAAAGCGCCGCTGCGAGATAGACAGGATTGTCGGCGGCTGCGTCGGAGTCAGAAGGACGACGGGACAGCATCCGGGAGGAATCATTGTACTTCCCCATGGGGAGGAGATTTATTCCTTTACCCCGGTCCAGCATCCTGCCGACGATATGACGACCAAGACGGTTACGACCCATTTCGATTACCATTCAATCGACCACAACCTTTTAAAACTCGACATACTGGGACACGATGATCCGACCATGATACGAATGCTCCAGGATTTGACGGGAAAAGATCCTCTGACGGATTTCCCGCTGGATTCAAAGGAGGTTATGAGCCTGTTCCAGAATACATCGGCCCTCGGGATTGAGCCGGAGGATATCGGCGGCTGTAAACTGGGCGCCCTTGGAATCCCGGAGTTCGGCACCGACTTTGCCATGCAGATGTTAATCGACGCCCAGCCGAAGTATTTCTCGGATCTGGTGCGTATTTCCGGTCTGTCCCACGGTACGGACGTGTGGCTGGGTAATGCCCAGACCCTGATCCAGGAGGGAAAGGCAACGATTCAGACCGCCATCTGTACGCGAGACGATATCATGGTCTACCTGATCAGCATGGGCCTGGAGGAGGGCCTGGCATTTACCATCATGGAGAGTGTGCGTAAAGGAAAAGGCCTGAAAGACGAATGGATCAAAGAAATGACTGACCATGGCGTACCGGACTGGTATGTATGGTCGTGTAAAAAGATTAAATACATGTTCCCGAAAGCGCATGCGGCGGCCTACGTTATGATGGCCTGGCGTATTGCCTACTGTAAGGTATTCTACCCACTGGCTTACTACGCGGCATTCTTCAGTATCCGTGCCAGCGGTTTTTCCTACGTTCTGATGTGCCAGGGACGTGAGAAGCTGGAATACCATCTTGCCGATTATAAAAAGAGGGCGGATACCCTCTCAAAGAAAGAACAGGATACGCTCCGCGACATGAGAATCGTCCAGGAGATGTATGCCAGAGGCTTTGAATTTACGCCGATTGACATTTTCAAGGCCAGCGCCCGAAGTTTCCAGATTGTAGACGGCAAACTGATGCCCTCCTTAAGCAGTATCGACGGACTGGGGGAAAAAGCGGCCGATGCTATCGTGTTTGCCGCGGAGGACGGACCGTTCCTCTCAAAAGAGGACTTTATCAACCGCACGAAGGTTACAAAGACGGTCTGCGATTTGATGGGCGAACTGGGGCTGCTGGGATCGCTGCCGGAGAGTAATCAGCTTTCGTTGTTTGATATGGTGATGTGATGAAAAATGAGGCTGCCGCCGATAGGACGGGGACGGGGCGGTGAGTGGGAGTGAGTGAGTCTTCAGTCCCGGTTTGGGTTTGGTCGCGGGGAATCCGGGCAGAAAAAGTTCCTGCGGGAAACGCTCGCGCTCTTCGAAGTCCATAGCGGACACTAACCTCGAAAAGACCTCGGTAAGTGCCGATGGACTTCAGGTTCCCTCCGGAATCTTTTTCTCCCTCATTCCCCAGGGGCAGGTTATGACCGGGACCGAAGACGCCGGGGTTGCTGTCCGCCCCGTCCCTGGGGCTGTTGGCGATGATGGCAGCCTCTTTTTTGGGGGAGGGTGGAGAGTGGCTGTTTCTGCTTTTTTGGCGGAAGCTCTATGTGGGTGAGGTGGAGAATGCCTGGATGAGGGAAATCAATTTTGGAGAAATACCAGGTTTAGAGATATTCATTTTTGATTGATAGGGAATTGTTGAGTGGTAGAATACGATTGGGTTTTATGGATAGAGTTTGTTTCTTTTTTGATTAAGGGGCAGGCTTTTTTTGCTTTTAAGTAGGAGGATGTCTGGATGATGAATTCGGAGAGGTTAAAGCCGAAGAGGCTAAAGCGGGGAGATACGGTTGCGGTTGTGAGCTTATCGACCGCCAACCGGAACTGCCAATCTTCTACAATGTAAACTTCGGCCATGCCAAACCGATTGCCATAATTCCGTACGGAATAGAAGCTGAACTCAACTGCGAAAACAAAACGATCCGCTTTTTAGAAAGTCCAACTATATAAAGCAGAGGCCGGAATAGTACGCAAAAAATGTAGACAATGTCTCGCAGGGACGGGGCAACACTCTTCGCTGAGTCTTCAGTCCCATCTATAACCTACCCGGGGAAGGAAGGAGAAAACTTTCCGAAGGGGACCTTGGAATCCGCCGGTGCTTGATGAGGTATTACCGAATCTAGCATCCGCTGCGCATTCCATTAGCGGGAGCGAGTCCCCATAGGAATTTTTTTCCCTGGATTCCCCCTCACCACAACCTACAAACCGGGACTGAAGACTCCTCCTCCCCTCCCCATTCCGAACCCCGGCCGTCCCGGAGGCGTTCTTACTTTTTATCAAATCTCAATTAATTCATACTCCATCGTCCCAATGCCCAGCTTCTCAGCATGTTCCAGAGCCACCTTCCAGTTTGTCTCAGGATGGATATCCGTGAAATGGTCATGGTGGCAGTGCTCACGCTCATCCAGAATCGTTCCCGGAATAGCAGGCTGTCTGTTTACGGCATCGGCACAGGCCATATCAAGAGCAACCGGATCGAAGGAAGCAAACATTCCCACGTTGGGGATAATGGCGGCATCGTTTTCCGCATGACAGTCACAGTATGGCGATACATCTACGACGAGGCTGATGTGGAAATGAGGTCTGTCTTTTAAAACGGCATAGGAATATTCCGCAATTTTCTTATTTAAGATATCGTTGGACTCATCACCGCGGTTTGCGACGGCATCCACCGGACAGACACCGATACAGCGGCCGCATCCCACACATTTATCGGGATTAATAGATGCTTTTTTGTCTGTAATGGTAATTGCATCATGGGCACAATTGCGTGTGCAGGCTCCGCAGCCGATACAGCGCTTTGTCAGGACAAAAGGACTGGTGGCATTGTGCATCTCCATCTTTCCGGCCCGGGAACCGCAGCCCATGCCGATATTCTTCAAAGCTCCGCCGAAGCCGGTAGCTTCATGCCCCTTGAAATGGCTTAATGAGATGAAAATATCAGCATCCATGATAGCGCGTCCGATTTTAGCTTCTTTGACATATTCTCCGTCGATTGGTACAAGGACTTCATCCGTGCCTTTAAGACCGTCGGCAATCAGAAGGTGACAGCCTGTAGTAAAAGGATTATATCCGTTTGTGTAAGCTGAATCCAGGTGATCCAATGCATTTTTACGGCCGCCCACATAGAGGGTGTTGCAGTCGGTGAGGAAGACCTTGCCGCCCTGTTCTTTGATCAAATCCACAATGACTTTTGAATAGTTGGGGCGCAGATAGGCCAGATTACCCGGCTCACCGAAGTGGATTTTGATGGCGGTGTACTGGCTTTTAAAATCAATCTGTTCCAGCATACCGGCTCTCTTAACGAGGCGGGCCAGTTTTTGAAGAAGATTTTCGGAAAATGTAGCCCTTAAATTTGTGTAGTATACTTTTGAAGCAGTCATAGATACCTCCCTGAGTCTTTTTATGTGCTTGATTTGCTGCCGCCTGGCTATAGCCGCCGGGTACGGAATGAACAAAAACCGGCAAAAGGCCAAACGGTTGTTATATATGATTTTGGTGAATATAAATTCTTTGAAATTATATCACAAAGAGGGGAGGAATGCTACTGTAGAATGCGGCGATGATGCTGTTTATCCTGAGATAGGGAAGGGGAGTTAGCTCTTTTTGCTAAAGGGAGTATTCTTACAGCAGCTTATGTTCAAGGCAGACAGGAGAAATTTTGAAAATACGCTCTGTGATATTGTACTGTCAGGGATTTTATGGTAGACTGTAAAATAATTTTACAATATTTTAATGATTTATATTCAGAGGAGGACACACCAATGAGCCAAAAGCGTTCAATTGAGACTACCTGTATCCAGGGCGGCTGGCAGCCGAAGAATGGCGAGCCGAGGATACTTCCTATTTATCAGAGCACAACATTTAAATATTCCACCAGTGAGCAGATGGGACGTCTTTTCGATTTGGAGGAGAACGGCTATTTCTATACAAGACTTGCTAATCCCACCAATGACGCTGTGGCAGACAAGATACGTGAGATGGAAGGCGGAGCTGCGGCAATGCTGACCTCATCCGGCCAGGCCGCCAATTTTTATGCCGTGTTCAATATCTGTAATGCCGGCGATCATTTTATCTGTTCCTCCACTGTTTACGGCGGAACCTCCAACCTCTTCGTTGTTACGATGAAGAAGATGGGCATTGAAGTGACACTGGTCGATCCGGATGCTCCCGCGGACGAGATTGAGAAGGAATTCCGTCCGAATACGAAATGTGTATTCGGTGAATCACTTGCCAACCCGGCTATGGTGGTGCTGGACTTTGAGAAGTTTGCAACCCTCGCACATAAACATGGAGTTCCTTTTATCGTAGATAATACATTCGCAACGCCGATTAACTGCCGCCCGTTTGAGTGGGGGGCAGACATTGTAACCCATTCCACGACCAAATATATGGACGGCCACGGAATGAGCGTGGGCGGATGTATCGTGGACAGCGGCAACTTCGACTGGGAGGCCAATGCGGAGAAATTCCCCGGGCTGACGACTCCGGATGATTCTTACCACGGTATCATTTACACACAGAAATTTGGCAAAGGCGCTTATATCACAAAGGCAACGGCACAGGTAATGAGAGACCTGGGATCTATCCAGGCGCCTCAGAACGCGTTTCTTTTAAATATCGGATTGGAGACACTTCATCTGCGTATGCCGCGCCACTGTGAGAACGCACAGAAGGTGGCCGAATTCCTGAAAGCCCAGGATGAGGTTGCATGGATTAATTATCCGGGGCTTGAAGATGACAAGTATCATGAACTGGCAATGAAGTATATGCCGAACGGAACCTGCGGCGTGATTGCATTCGGCTTGAAAGGAGGCCGCGAGGCTGCGGCTGAATTCATGGATAAGCTGAAATTGGCTGCCATCGTTACCCATGTGGCCGATGCCCGCACCTGCGTGCTTCATCCGGCCAGCCATACCCACCGTCAGCTTTCTAATGAACAGCTGGTTGAGGCGGGCGTAGATCCGTCCCTGATCAGGCTGAGTGTCGGCATTGAGAATGCAGATGACATTATTGAGGATATCAGGCAGGCGCTTAAGTAAAAATAGAAATAAAAGCAGTATTTTAAGAGGAGACAGAGTTAAAACTGTTTCCTCTTTTTTAGTGCAAACCCCCCTTTCGTAATAGAAATACAGTTTGGTAAAAAAAGCAGTTTTACAGTAATGCAGCCGAGTGCTTGTTAATCTTTTGCTATAATAAGCCGGTATGAAATTAATGAATCTTCTGCTTTAAAGAAATGATACGAAAGAGGGACTTGTGTATGGAAGAAAAGTTAAAAAGACTGAGGAACGAATGGAAGCAAAGGCTGTCCTGGGTGCTGATCTGCGTGATACTGCTGCAGACTATGGTATCGGGCAGGGTATTGCCTGTTTTTGCTTCTTCGTCATGGGTGGATATTACAGAAAGTGTTTCGGCTTCACCGTCAGATGCATTCGGGAAGATTAAAATATCGGCGGGAAATGTGGGCAGTGACGGGAAATTCAGTTTTAGTATAGAGGCATCGTTAAATTCAGATAATTTATTAGAGTATGCCGGAGAACAGTATGAGGCTAATAGTGGTAACGGAGAATTAAAAGACTGGGTTACTGGGGATGGTGATAAATTTTTACCTCAGGTGAAGTTTCGTTTTATAATTAGTTGTGGCGATAAAATAAAGTTCACAGGCAAATCCACAGGAACTCTGGTTGCTGAAAATAACGGTCAAATCCCAGAAGGAACTCCTATTGGTTCCTATCAGTTTACGGATAAGGGAAACGGAAAGCTGGAGACAAGTTTCACAATTTATAAAGAGTATGCTTATGCATATGAAAACGTGAGCTTTATGAAGGCTTTTGATTTTTCTGCAAACGGAGCCAAAGAAGGTGATGAAATAGAAGCTAAGGTGAATCCGGACGGAGAGGTGGAACTGAGCCTGAATGGCGGAGGGGAGAGTCCGGAACCGGGGGAAGAAAGTGAGTATGAGCTGGTAAAAAAAGGACCGGACAAAGTGAACGGGACTGAAATTGAATATACAATAACAGCAAAGGTGAAGCCGCCGAAAGCGAGCAGTTCGGTGCTCCGCGTGGCCTCTGATTCAGCAGCAGCCACAGCCGGCGAATTAAGAGATGAAATAACGCTGGAAGAATATATTGAAATGATGGAATCGGAAGAACCGATATCCGAGGATGAAGAGCAGTCACTGGAGGAGTGGTCCGACAGCCGTGAACGCCTTGAAAATAAATATGATCAATTAGGTAAAAAGAAAAAAAGAAGCCTTTTTAGAGAGTACATGTCTCAGGAATCAGGGGGCAGTTCGGGCACAGCCGATCTGTCGGGAAAATGGATTGTTGATACGTTACCTAAAGGACTTGAAATCGGAGAAGTTTGGGCCGGACAGAAAGGAAAGGGAGGGCAATTGCTGGCAACCCCATCGGAGTACCAGATAATAGAAGAAGACGGTATTTATACGTTGAAATACCAGATCGCCAGCGCTTCCGATGCCTCTGATTACCCGGGGCAGAAGACAGACAGCAGCGGTCATATTGTCGAAGCTGGTATTACAGTTGTGGCCCGCCTTACAGAGGAAGAGTATGAAAGTATTCCGGACTATGCGGAGGATGTTTATACTAAGAAATTTGAGAACAGGGCATCACTGAAAGAAGAGAACGGTGAAGAGCTTAAGAACCTTGTCGATTCGAATATGATCAGTACAGAAATGGAATTAAACCGAACACTGGAAAAGGACGGAAAACTGCACGGACACAACGGAAATATTGTGGAATGGACGATAAATTTCCAGAGCATTTTAAGAGGCGGGATAGAATCTGCCTATATAATCGACTGGACGGAATCGGAAGCTCAGGACTATATACTGTCTGATGGAATTACTTCTGATGGAATTACTTCTGATGGAATTACTATAGATGGTGACGAAGCCAACAGCAAAGTGGAACTGCATGATTCAGGGGAATACTTTGAGTCGGAAGAAGCGGATCCACTTGAGTTTTTAAAGGCATCCCCAAGCGCGCTGGAAGTGTTGGAAAATGACAGCCAAAATGGGAACGGTTCAGCGCAGAAGTTTTCCTATAAATATCGTTCATCAGACGGAACGGCTACGGTCTATACCGCATTTATCCTTCCGGTGAAAGATATCCTTAATAAAAAAGTCACAATCAAATACAAGACAAAATTGTCTGAAAAAACGGGGGACAGTCAGTTCAGCGATAAAATAGAACTTAATAACGCAGCCGGATTTTTTTACAAAACAGAAAAAGGCAGCGGTACAGGCTCCGGAGACTGGTACTTTGATTATAACATGAGCAGCCAGATTGAAGTGGAGTATAATGTGGTTGAAAAAACAGCCGGAAATTATATAGAAAACAAACAGATTATGTCCTGGCAGTTTGAGGTTAATAAGCTTGGAAATACTCTGGATGACATCGTGATAAAGGACGGTTTCAATGATGTGAAACAGCAGATTCTTGCCAGCACCTTCAATGACAAGCAGGAATTGGTATTAAAAAAGTATAACAGGGATACAGGGTTTGGAAACGAGATATTGGCACTGCCGCGTTTAACAGAAGTGACAGGTGGAACAAAGGGATATGTAATCTCAGAGGTAAAGGATAAAGATGGTAAAAAAACGGGAGAAAAGATTGAAATCCATATTGGCAAAGTCTCTCAGGACGACTTCTACATTTTTGAAATTGTGACTAAAGTAGTAGATCCACTAATATTCAGTAATACAAATGGAGGTTCCGTATCAAACGATGCTGTATATCAGCTATATTCAGGCAAGGATCCAATCTTAGAAAAAGAGAAAAAAATATCCGCTTCAAAAATTATACCAAATGTACTTCTTAAAAAAGAAAGTATGAATGTCAGCAGCGGTAATAACTACGATTATGAAAAAAATCAAATAAAATGGCGTATTACAGCCAATCTGTCCAATGTGCTGATAAAAGAACAAAAAATCACAGACGAGCTGCCTGTAGGGGTATCTTTAGCCGAAGTGACGTCGGTAAAGATGAAGGACGGTTCGGGCAAGGAAGTCTCGGGTGAGAAAGTCCCGGCGGCCACACCAGCGGAACTGCCGGAGTTCAGATTTACAAAAACAGATAGCAGCGCTGTCATTATGAGCGTTGCAGAGGAGAAAAATTTAACTGAGAATGGATATTCCAGGAATACTGTAACTTTCACGTTTAGGGAAGAAGGATCTTCGGAAGAATTGTATCAGTCGAATGACAGCTATGAAATCGAATTTCTGACAGACGTCGATGAGAAGTACAGGATCGATGAATTTAAGCTGCAGGATAAAGTGACTTTTAAGAATAATGCATACTTAACCGGCTATGTTTTCGCTTATGATGCTGAATCAGGAGAGGCGATTGGTGGTGAAACGGCAGTGTCGGCCGAGGCTGAGGCTGTGAATGAAGGATTACGTCCATACCTGGTTAAAGATGGAAAGTATATTGCTGGCGGGGGAAAGATCGACTGGAGCCTTATTATCAACAGAACTGCCGTGGACATGTCGGAGGTGGTGATAACGGATCATCTGATAGACGCCCTTGATTTGGATACCGACTCATTTAAGTATTACAGGGCCACAGTAAAGCAGGATGGGAGCTACGAAAAAGGTGAACCGGTTCATGATGCATCTAATCAGCTGAATCTGAAAGCAGATGAGAGCGGTTTTACCATCACTCTTCCGGCTACGCCGTCCGAGCTTTCTAATCAGCCGTTTGTAGTGGAATTTTCGACCTGGCTGGTAGATAATACAGCTAAAAATAATATGACGAATGATATCACTGTTACACGTTCCGGAAAAGAGGAGGGGAGCAGGGAATCATTAGCAGAATCGGCGAATGATTTTAATCTGAAACAATTTGTTACCGGAAATCTTATTAACACGTTGATGATTGAAAAATTCAGTTCGAATTCAGATACAAAGAAAGTAACGCTTCCAGGCGCAGAATTTGAACTGAAACTAATGAAAGACAAGAATACGGAAGATCCCGGCAACGAATCAATTATCAAAACGACAAAGGGGAATGGAAAAGCAACCTTCATGCGGTTTAAGCGGGACAGGCTTTACCGCCTGACGGAAACAAAGGCGCCTCCAGGATATACTAAACTGGCGGAACCGGCCTACTTTGTATACAGCACGGATCCAGATGTTATCGCCAAGTTCCGGGAGATGGTTCCTGATGTCCAGATTTGCAGGGAATATATGGATACTGTTTCCATTGATAACACTCCGCACTCAGGTTCAACTGGTAACAGGCTGGAGTTTGTAAAGAAAGGTGATAAAGGAGAAACAATTTCCGGAGCTGTGTTCACGCTGGAATCCTCCGGAGGTTTTGTAAAGCGTGAAGCAAAGAGCGATACCAATGGAAAAGTTGTTTTTGAAAATCTGGATCCCGGAGTTTATGAACTCATCGAAAAATCTGCAGCCGGGTATGAGATTAGTGACAAGAAGGAACAAATTGAAATCCGTCTGGATCCGGATACGGGGGATTATCTTGAGCCGGAAATGACAGGGGAACTGCTGATAAAAGAAGATGCTTCATACAGTGCCATAAATGTACCATACAAAACAAATATCAGGTTTACAAAAAATACGCAGACAGGTCAGGTGTTAAAAGCAGGGGAAAATCTCCGGGTGGCGTTTTATGTTTCCCGTCTTGGAGATGGCGGACAAATATTTAAAAACGAGATGGAGCCATCCCAATCTCCGGTTGTTGCAGACATTAACAGCAGGGAAGACACAAGAGACAAAGGATTTATGGAGTACCTGCCTTGTCCGGAAGTCAGTCTTGATGATGCAGGCTTTGTTAACGCGGAGAATTTTTATGACGGTACTTATCTGTTTACAGAGAAACAGCCGGAGGACGTAAACGGTATCCTGTCCGATAACCAGGTTCTTCAGAAAATTGAGGTTACAATAGAGACAGACGAGACAGCAGCCAGAACCGTAACTTTCAGGAATGTAACGGCTCAGGATCCGGCTCAGCACATAGTGATTGGCTCACAGGAGGTGGAAGCGGTAACGGAGGATAGTATTGTCTTTTACCAGCCAAAGAATCCGGCTGACTTAAAAGTAGAAAACAATGTTCCTTACGGCTATATTCAGGTGAACAAAGTTCAGGCTGAGAAGTTAGACGGTAAAATTTATTTAACCGGTAAGAGTCTCGCAGGCGCTGAGTTTACGGTATATGGTGATAAAGGCGGCTCTCCGGATCTTTTAACCCCGGTTGAGGTGCTTACTACGCAGGAAAACGGTAACTTTATTTCGGACTATAATACGCTGCTGCTAAATACACAGTATTATTTGAAAGAGACAGGCTGTCCTCCGGATTTTGTAAAAGATTCAGAACTGGATACGGTAAATAACGGAGGTTATATTCCTTTTAAAATTACGCAGGATCAGCAAACCGTCTATGTCGGCCTTGATAAAAAGTCAGGGGGCGTTCTGAACAGCGGAGATAAAAAAATGGAAATCGCCGCTGAGAAAACCTCACTGCTCTATTACAATATTCAGTCGGCGACAGGTAGTGTTAAAGCTGTAAAGAACGGTGCGTGGTATTCGGATAAAGGAACCTTACAAAAAAAGCCGCTTAAAGGTGCCGTATTCGGACTCTTTGAACTGAATGCCGCAGAGCCTTATGCAACGGTTGAATCCAATGAAGACGGAATCGTAATGTTTAAGAATGTTCCGGTTGGTCAATACAGACTGCGTGAGATGAAAGCGCCTGACGGATATGTACCGGTTACCGGTGCGGCGGATATGGAGATGGCTGTGGAAGTTCAGGAACACACAACTGCCACTGCGGCATCCGGTTCCATCGACAGGCTGGAATTTGACAACGCGGCTGAAACCTTCCGAATCGGAATCAACAAAACGGATGCGGATAAACGTCCGCTGGAGAATGCGGTATTTGTACTTCAGGCCGCGGATGAGAACGGTACGGTGACGGAGTTATGCAGACTGAAGGAATCAGCAGGAGGAATACACAGCCTGCCGGATCCGGCTGAAAACCCGGAATTGATTCTCCTGAAGGACAGCAGTATCTGGGATTACTTTACCTATTCCGGCGTAACAGAGACGGCCGGAACAGTGGAAGCATCGGCGGCACAGCCGGTCTTATACTATGGCAGAGATATTTCTTATCAGATCGTAGAAAAGATGGCTCCCGCCGGATACCGGGCCGATGAAAACGTATATGTTATAAATAAACAGAAAGCGCTCGGCGGAACCGGCGCCGATCACGGTGAATACGTGATATCGAATGATGCGGATGGCAGCAGTTTTGTCAATTCATTCCTGGAAGAGGCGATTTTGATTCAGAAGCTGGTTGAGGCGGAGGACGGAACTATTCTTTCCGGAGCCGACGGAACCGATATTTCGGGCTTCAGATTCCTTCTGACCGGCCGGGATGTGGGGGGAACTCCAATTCAGGAAAGACTCAGGGAGGAAGATGTAGAGGGCGCTGCCATAATTGAAATAAAAGACGACGGCGTTTATCTGGAAACAGGGAAAGCCGGCACGATTCTTATTAAGAACGTAAAATCCGGTTCCTATCAGGTGAAAGAGGTGGAGAGCAGAAGGACTTCGGAACAGGGAACCTATCTTCTGGATCCGTTTATATGGAACGGCAGGATTGAAACCGTAGACGGAATCGTCAGAGGCGGGGAAGCCAGGTTCACAAATCACCTGAAACGCGGAACCATAACCGGCAGAAAAGTAACCGCTCCTGTGACGGAGAATTCCAAAGGTCTGGATGGAGCTTTAATGGGCCTTTTTAAAGAAGACGCCGAAAGCTTTACAAAAGAAAATGTTTATCTGGGTAAAACAGCGCTGAGCGGCAGCGACGGCGTATTTCGCTTCGAGGATATCCCATACGGAATATATCTTGTGGCTGAAATCACCCCGCCGTCCGGTTATTATCTGAACACTGCGACTTCTTACCGCGTCACCTTGTCTTCCGATATGGAAAATCAGGGAATTGAACTGACGAAAAATACGGCAGATTCAGATATGACAGAAGATGAGGAACTAAGAGAGATTGTGATTGGGGACAGAAGAAAAAGCACAGGAAGCCATGGCGGAGGCGGCGGTGGAAGCGCTTCCGGAGGCGGAAGCAGCAAAGTTCCGACCGGACCGGGAGCTGAGACAAAAACGGAGGAAACACCGTCCCCTGAAAGTCCAGGGGAAGAAAATACGGCGCCGCCTTCAGAGACGCCGCCCGCAGTAACCGTTCCGTCGAAACAGGGAGAAATGCCGCCTGCGGTGATAGGAAAAGCTCCGAATGGGGGAATCCATGTAGAGATTCCGGATGACCGCATTGACCACGTTGTTGTTAAAAATGGTCAGGGCGAGGAGGTATTCCGCAAAAAATATGAAAATGGCGTGACGATAGACAGGAAACTGCCGTCCGGCAATTACGGCCTCACTATTATTGACGGCAACGACGTACCGCTGGGAGAATATCTCTTTACTGTTGATGAGAGCGGCGTGCCGCTGGCAGCGCTTCCCAAAATGGGCGAAAGAGCGGTGCCTTGTTCGGCGCTGGTGTTTATCATGCTTGGAGGTATGTTTATACTTCTCTGTAACAGAAGAAAATACCGGAAGGGTGACTGATTGATTTAAGGAGAAAAGGCAGCAGTAAATGCATATTTGTAAATGGTGCGGCAAATAACCGTATTGTACTTATGGATTGAGCGGACAGTAACTGCAGCATACCTGCAAAAAGCGATAGGGTGAAATTACTCTATCGCTTTTTGCGCAGAAATGATATAATCTCCTTTATGGATCAAAAAGCAGCAGTACGTTTCCCGCGAGGGAGGAGATCCATCCCAAAATATTTTCTAAATAATAAAAGGATGTGAATGATACATATGAAAAAACTGAGGGGCTTATTAAGAATTATTTTTGGCAGGACGACCTTTCTCGTCCTGTTCCTTTTAATCCAGTTTGGCGTACTGATGGCAGGATTTAACTGGCTGAGGGAGTATATGATTTATGTATACGGCGGATCTTCCCTCTTGAGCGCCGTTGTGCTCATCTATATTATCAGCAATGATGAAAACAGCAGCATTAAATTATCCTGGGTAGTGCCTATTCTTATTATTCCGGTGTTTGGAACTCTTTTTTACCTGTTCCTGAAATTGCAGCCGGGAGTGAAACTGATTAACAGGAGAATCCAGTACCTGGCAAAAGAGGTGGAACCTTTTCTTATACAGGATCCGGAAGTGATGGAGGACTACAAAAGCATCAGTTCCAGCGAGGGCAACCTGGCCCGATATATGAACCGGTACGGAAAATTTCCGGTATATAAGAATACCAGTGTGGAATATTTTCCTCTGGGAGACGATATGTATCCAAAGATGCTGGAAGAATTAAAAAAAGCAGAAAAATTTATTTTTATGGAGTATTTCATTGTGGAACGGGGACTCATGTGGAATTCGATTCTGGAAGTCCTGGAACAGAAAGCAAAAGAAGGGGTGGAAGTCCGGTTTATGTACGACGGCATGTGCAGCCTTGCGCTCCTTCCCTATTCGTACCCTAAAACACTGAGGGCCAGGGGCATTAAATGCAAGATGTTTTCCCCTGTGAAACCGGCGCTTTCCAGTTACCAGAACAACCGCGACCACAGGAAAATCTGCGTCATTGACGGTCACACCGGCTTTACCGGAGGCGTAAACCTGGCCGATGAATATATTAACAAAAAGGAACGGTTCGGCCATTGGAAGGATACGGCCGTTATGCTGAAGGGTGACGCAGTAGCCAGCTTTACGATGATGTTTCTTCAGCTTTGGGGAGTGACGGAAATGGAGAAAGAGGACTATGGCCGTTTCCTTGTTCCGAAAGATTACCGGCTGCCGGAAGGGGCGGACAGCACGGGATTTGTCATGCCCTATGCGGACAGCCCGCTTGACGGGGAAAATGTGGGAGAACAGGTATACCTTGATATCCTGGGCCATGCGAAACGATATGTGCATATTATGACTCCCTATCTGATTCTGGATGATGTGACCCTGACCGCCTTAAAATATGCGGCAAAGCGGGGCGTTGAGACGATCATCATTATGCCGCATATCCCGGATAAACTTTACGCATACCTGTTAGCCAGAACCTACTATGAGGAGCTTCTGCGCGCTGGGGTGAAGATTTATGAATATACGCCGGGATTTATCCATGCCAAGATGTTTATCAGTGATGATGAGAAAGCAGTGGTCGGTACAATCAATCTGGATTACAGAAGCCTGTATCTGCACTTTGAGTGTGCAGCTTATCTGTATAAAAATACGACAGTTCTAACGGTGGAAGAAGATTTCCAGGCAACCCTCGGGATGTGCCAGCCGGTTACGGTGGAAGAGTGCCGCCGGTATTCGCCGCTCAAACGCTTTGCGGGTAAGGCGCTCAGGCTGTTTGCCCCTTTAATGTAAGATAGTATAAAAAGTTTCATATGAAATGCTGCAGCTGGCGGGAAAACGGTTTTTTTGCCTTTTCCCGCCAGCTTCCTTTTTACGCCCGTTGCCATTTCTTACATTTTCCGAAAAACATCATTAATATATCGAAAAACGATAAAAATATATTGATTTTCAATTTTTACCATGCTATACTTCCTGTAACAGCGATGGTCCGTTTACCAAGCTGAATTTACCCCGGAGGTGTACTTTATTTATGAACTGGAATAATGAAAAGTCGATAGGCCTGACTAAGTTTTTTATTATTTTATTTGCGGCGGCGTATGTGCTGGTTGTGGCGTTCTGCCCGGTGATGACGAGGGAATTTGTCAACCACAGCTTTTCGGCGCGCGGAAAGGACGCCCTGCTGTTCACGGCGACAATCTATGTAAGCGCCGTACCTCTTGGAATTATTTTATGGAATCTCTACAGGATGATCGGACGGATTGGGGAGGAACAGATTTTCAGCGAGGAGAATGTGAGATGCTTAAGGCTGATTAGCTGGATGTGTTTTGTCGTTGCCGCCGTCTGCCTGGTTTCCACGGCTTACTATGTGTTCTTCCTGATTATAGCGGCCTGCGCGGCCTTTATGGGACTGTTAATCCGGGTGATTAAGAATGTCTTTGAACGGGCCAGGGAAATCAAGGAAGAGAATGATTATACAGTATAGAGGGAAGGGGCTTAAATGGGAATCATAGTTAATCTGGATGTGATGATGGCAAAGCGCAAGATGTCTGCCGGTGAACTGGCGGAGCGTGTGGGCATCACTCCGGCCAATCTGTCGATACTGAAGAACAACAAGGCGAAGGCCATACGGTTTTCCACGCTGGAAGCCATCTGCCGGGAACTTTCCTGCCAGCCGGGAGATATTCTGGAGTTTGAGGAGGAGTGATTATGGATCATGAAGGATTAATGCCGAAAGAAAAGTCAGCGGCTGAAGAATTGGTGTCTGAAGAGGAATTAAAACCCGAAGAGAAATTAATGCGTGAAGAGAAAGTAAAACCTGAAGAAAAATTAATGACTGACAAGGAACAAATGTTTAAAGAGCAGGAACTTCCTGAAAGTGGTACAGGAGCAGATACGCCGGTATCAGCGGCCGGCGTAAGTGATCCGGCAGATAAGACTATCACACGGCGCAGGGAATATGGATGGAATGACTATATCCTTGCTATTACCGCGGCATTTGCTTCCTGGGCTTATGTGAGAGGTTCGGGGGTCTTCCCTGACGCCTGGCTTCCGCTGTTTACGGCGTTGTTTGCATTTGCCGGGATTTTTTATCTGTCGTCCTCCGGAAGGAAGATGGATAGGGAGGGGAAACTCTACTTTGTATTCATGGCGGCAGCGGCGGTGTGGTTTCTTGTCAAATATCTTCCGGGGCAGCAGGACTGGGAGCGGCAGGATATTATGCCCTATGTTGCACTGTTTCTGCACGGAGCGGGTGTTTACTGGCTGCTCACGATAGGAGGGGCAAGACTGAGAGGGCGGCTGGATGAAAGCTGTATCAGAGATCTGCTGAGAGGTTTTTTTGTCATTCCATTTGCCCATTTTGACGAGGCATTTCTGGTGACGGTTCACGGAGTGAGAAAATTAAGGAGCGGCGATCAGGAGACGAAGAAAAGGCAGAAGGATAAAGCGGGGCAGATTCTGTTTGGAATCGTCATGAGTATTCCTGTTCTTATCATTGTCCTGCCAATGTTGGCGGCGGCTGACGAAAGTTTTTCGGCTTTTACAGGGGGGATTTCGCAATTCTGCCTGAACCTGACACAGAAGTTTTTTGAGGCACTCTTATTTGGCGATTTTTTGTTAAATTTGCTGGTATTTTTAGGTACCTTTTATTTCTTTGGCCTTTTTTACGGAGCCTTTCATGCAAAAGTGACAAAAACAAAAAAATTAGCGGGCGGAGCCGGTGCGGCGGTCAGGATTCCTTTCATGGTTATGATGTCCTTTTCATCGGCTGTCTGCGGAGTGTATGTCCTGTTTTTCCTGGTCAAATTCTCCGATATCCTTATGAAGGCATTTTCACACCAACAGAGTTTTGTATACAGTGAATACGCCAGACAGGGGTTTTTTGAACTCTGCTTTATCGCGGTTATCAATTTTATGCTTTTTTACTTTATAAAAGTGTTTTCCGACGGGGAGAACCGGATGGTCAAAAGAATACTTTCCCTGCTCTGTGTGGAAACGCTGGGATTTATTATACTTGCATTTTCCAAAATGTGCCTTTATATTAGTGTATATGGTTTTACCTTTAAGAGGGTATTTACCAGCTGGTTTATGGCGGCGCTGTTTGTCGCGTTCTCCAGGCTTTTCTACTGTACCTGGAAGCGGGGAAATGCCATAAAGCCGGCGGTTATCTTTGCCTCGGTCACCTTCCTCCTGCTGGCATACAGCAATATGGAGGTTTGGATGCACCAGGCAAACCTGATGATGGGCTTTTTGTAACCGGCTTTTACAGAGCGAAGGCAGCGGGCCTGTCCAGGAAGAAAGGAGAGGCGGATTTAAATTGACTGAAGGAGCACTTGTACTGGAAGGCGGCTCCCTGCGCAGCGTATTTACGGCGGGTGTCCTGGATACACTGCTGGAACATGGGATACAGCTTTCTTACGTAAACGGAGTTTCCGCCGGAACGATGGCGGGGATGAATTACATCAGCGGGCAAAAGGGGCGTATGCTCCGCATTAATAAAGAATATCTGCACGATAAGAGGTATATGGGACTTGGAAGTCTTGTGAAAAGCAGGCTGATATTCAATTTCGATTTTGTATTCGGGGAACTGAGCAATGAACTGGTTCCCTTCGACTACGATTCTTTCTACAGTTCGCCGCAGAAGTTTGAAGTGGTGGCCACCAGGTGCAAAACGGGAAAACCGGAATTTTTCGATAAGTCGTCGTGTCCGGAGATGATGCAGGCGGTCAGGGCCTCCAGCAGTATCCCGATGCTTTCGCGGATGGTAAAGGTGGATCATAAGAATTACCTGGACGGCGGAGTGTCACTTCCTATCGCTTATGAGAGGGCCTTTGAGCTGGGGTATGAAAAGGTGGTCCTTGTTTTAACCCGCCACAGCGGTTATCGGAAGAAACCGGTCGGCAGTCTTACCAGAAGGGCGTATGAGCGCTATTTTGCGCCTCTGCCAAATCTGCTAAACGCACTCTACGAGGTGCCGGAACGGTATAACACGATGCAGGAGGAGATTGAAAACTTGGAGAAGGAAGGGCGCATCTTTGTCATCCGGCCCGAATTCCCGGTCCGGGTTTCAAGATTTGAGCAGGATGTAAGAAAGCTCCAGGAACTTTATGAGGAGGGAACCAGAATTGCGGAGAGCCGCCTGACGGCTTTGACGGATTATCTGGGCATTACTCCGGGGGAAGACAATAAGATTCAGTAAAAAGAGGGCGGCGTCTGCGGGCGGGCGCGCCTTCTTTTTTTGCTTTCAAACAGGCCGGAACAGACTGCCGGTACTCTTCTGAGAGCCTATACTCCTGCGGGGGAAAGGGCTTGCTATCATACAAATACGCGGTATTTTCACAGTTAGAACACAAAATGCACACAATTTATTGTTATAGTGGCAACAAAGTAATTCGATGGAAAATAAATGAAATAGCGGGCGAAACGGTCCTAAAGCCGGTATACCGGTAAAACGGAGAACGCTGTCCTGCAAAGCGGTAATTGTGAAGGGATTGAACCGTTAAAAACAGAGTGATATTGAGAGGAGTTTTTCTATGAACAGACAACGCATGGCTGTCTCTTTGGCAGCCGTTATGGCAATCACAGCGGCAGTTCCGATGACGGCCGAGGCTTCTTCCAGCTACAGCATGAGAAAGAAAGTGATTACGGCAGCGGGAATTATGACGGCGCAGTCCGACGACAGCAGTCTGGTGACGAGAGCAGAATTTGCGAAGATGCTTGTAAATGCCTCCACCTACCGAAGCAGCATCAGCGCAGAAAACAATGTTTCCATATTTGCGGATGTAGACCGGAATAATGAGTACGCCTCCTACATAAGAACTGCCGTCGAACAGGGATGGATGACGGGTTACCTTGGCGGCAAGTTCAAACCGGATGAAAATATAACTATGCAGGAGGCGGTAAAAGCAGTTTTAACCCTTCTGGGATATACGAATGAGGATTTTGGAAATAACCAGGCGGCGAACAGGCTGGCGAAAGCAGCCTATCTGGAACTGGACGAAGAGATCGGCAAATCAGGCACGGAGGTCCTGAGCCGTTTTGACTGCGTCAATCTCTTTTACAACCTGATGAAAACCAATACAAAAGAAAATGAGGGGAAGAAAGCCACCAGTTCCACTGTTTACGCCTCGGTTCTCGACTTTACGCTGACATCCGACGGGGAGATCAATCCGTTGGAGGCGCTGGAAAGTAAGCTGAAGGGGCCGATTGCGGTCAAAGACAGAAGCATGAGCAGCATCCTTCCATTTTCCGTATCCAAGGCCTCGTTTTATCTGGACGGTGAGTCGGCAACGGCGGATGAAGTGGAGGACGAGGCAATCGTTATCTACTACAACACGACCTCAAGGGCAGTTTACGGCTATTCGGAGAGCGGAAACGGCGGCCGCGGCGCCACGGAGGGCACACTCGATGCAATTTACTACAAATCTTCGGATGTCATGATACCGACCTCCATCGTTGTCAGCGGCACGGAGTATGAACTGACCACCTCCGACATGCAGTTTGCTTTTTCGGTTTACGGCGATCTGAAGGTTGGCGATGATATCATCGTTATCTGGGAAGACAAGTCGGCATCCGCGGACGACGACAACGACAGTCCGGAATATCAGTTGATCGATTATATTGAGTAGTCGGGGAGAAGAACAAAATGAATGAAAAAGTGATCAGCCTGTTCAGCCGGATGCGGGAAAAAGGCGTAAAGAAAACACAAAAGGGCGGTAAAAAGAAGAAAATCATCCTTGTTGCGATGATAATCATCCTGTGTGCATCTGCCGTTTTTTTCATAAACAGACAGAAGAAAAACAGTGAAGCGGCGGCGCAGGGGCAGAAGGTGAATACCGCGTCCGTGGTAAGGCAGAATATTACATCCACGCTTTCGTCCTCGGGTACCATATCCCCCAAAGATACATACAGTATCACCTCCATGGCGGAGGGTGAGGTGATAGAGGCCGATTTTGAAGAGGGAGATCAGGTGGAGGCGGGACAAAGTCTTTACCGGATCGACGCATCCTCGATGGAATCAAAGCTCAGTTCCGCCAACAATTCCGTGAGCAGGGCCGAGAGCAATTATAATACTGCGGTCAGCGATTACAATGAAGCGGTCAGCAAATACAGCGGCAATACCTACAAGTCCACCAAATCGGGCTATATCAAGCAGCTTCATATAGAGGCCGGTGACAAGGTGAGCTCCAATACCCAGATTGCCGACATTTACAATGACCAGATTATGAAAATCAAAGTGCCGTTTTTAAATATGGAGGCGGCGGCCATTCTTCCCGGCAGCGCCGCGACCCTCACCTTAAGTGATACGCTGGAGCAGCTGGCGGGTGTTGTGACAAGCGTCAGCACAATGGATGAAACGATGACGGGAGGACGGCTGGTGCGTTATGTCACTATCCAGGTGGAGAATCCGGGAGGCCTCACCGTAGATATGGCGGCCACCGCAGCCGTGGGAGAGTTTGTCTCAAGCGGGGACGGGACGTTTACAGCGACCGTGGATACCGTGATGGCGGCCGATCTCTCCTCCAATGTAGAGGTGGAAGAGCTTCTGGTCAATGAGGGAGATTTTGTAAATGCAGGCAGTCCGATTTTCAGGATGAAGGCCAGCACTGCGGAAAAGCTGATTAAAACATATAAGGATTCCATGGATTCCGCGCAGTCGAGCCTGGAACAGGCACAGTCCAGTCTCGATTCGACTCAGGATACATACGACGATTATACGATTACGGCGCCGATATCGGGAACCGTAATTAAAAAGAGCTACAAGGTGGGAGATAAGGTCCAGAACGGTTCCAGCGCTTCGGCTCTGGCCGTTATATACGACATGTCCTCCGTCACCTTCCAGATGAATATCGATGAGCTAGATATCAGCAGCGTAAAAGTCGGCCAGACGGTTCAGATATCGGCGGATGCGTTTGAAAATCAGGAGTTTACCGGCAAAGTAACCGGCATCAGCCTGGAGGGTACCAGTTCCAACGGCGTGACCTATTATCCTGTTACCGTGACTCTGGACGAAGTGGGAGGCCTGCTTCCGGGTATGAATGTGGACGGAACGATTATCGTGGATTCCGCCGAAAACGCCCTGGCGGTGCCTGCGGACGCGCTTCAGAGGGGCAACAAGGTTTATGTGAAGGATGATTCCGTCACGGAGGCACAGGGACGCGTACCGGCCGGTTTCCGTGAAGTGAAAGTGGAGACGGGGCTTATCAGTTCCGATTATGTAGAAATTACCTCCGGTGATTTACAGGAGGGCGATGTGGTATATGTGGCTGAATCGAGCGCAGGCTCCGAAGGCGCTGCGATGATGATGCCGATGCAGATGGATGTGCCGGTAGGCGGCCAGGGAGGCGGAAACCGCGGCAGCCAGGGAGGCGGCAGCCACAGCGGCGGCCGGCCGTAAGAAGGAGTGAGGAAACATGGATGAGAACAGGCCATTAATTGAGCTTAAGGATATTCATAAGACATATCAGATGGGTTCCGAGGAAGTGAGGGCTAATGACGGGATTAACTTGAGCATCGAGCGGGGCGAGTTTGTAGCGATTGTCGGTAAATCGGGCAGCGGGAAATCCACACTGATGAACATCATAGGCGCTTTGGATGTGCCCACAGATGGGGAATATTACCTGGGCGGAGAGGATGTCAGCCATATGAGCGACAACCAGCTGGCGGAGATACGCAATAAGATGATTGGATTTATCTTTCAGCAGTATAACCTGCTGCCCAGAGATAATCTCCTGGAAAATGTGGAGCTTCCCCTTCTCTATGCAGGACTTTCCAAATCGGAACGCAGGGAAAAGGCGATGAAATCACTTGAAAAGGTGGGGCTGGCGGATAAATGGGCCAGCAGACCGCAGCAGCTTTCCGGCGGACAGCAGCAGAGGGTTTCCATTGCCAGGGCGCTGGCCGGAAACCCATCCCTGATCCTGGCCGATGAGCCTACGGGAGCCCTGGATTCCAGAACCAGCCGTGACGTGCTGGATTTTATGAAGGAACTCAACCGGGAGGGCAATACCATTGTCATGATTACCCATGACAGCTCCATCGCAATGGAGGCCCGGAGAGTAGTCCGGATACACGACGGTAAAATTAATTTCGACGGGGATGTGGAAGAGTATGCGGCAGTCATTTAGTTTAGCCCTGAAAAGCATATGGAGCAATAAAATGCGTTCGTTCCTGACAATGCTTGGGATCATCATAGGCGTTGCGGCCGTTATTATCCTGGTTGGCCTGGTCAATGGACAGATGTCGTATATGACGGAAAGCTTTTCCAGCATGGGCACCAACCAGATTTCAGTCAATCTGGTAAATCTGAGCACCCGCTCGGTGTCCGTCGACCAGATGTATGAATTCTATGAGGAAAACGAGTCCTATTTTGACCAGATGTCACCGAATGTCAGCGTCAACGGAACGGTAAAATCGGGAAATGAATCTCTGACCAGCACGTCGATCACCGGCGTCAGCGAAGAATATCTGGATTTAAAGAGCCAGGAGCTCCAGCAGGGGCGTTTTATCCAGTACTCCGATATTTTATCCAGACAGAAGGTCTGCGTCATCGGATATTATCTCGCCACAGAGCTCTATGGAGGGGCCGACAAGGCTATCGGACAGACGCTCAAGGTCAACGGCGAGGCGTACGAGATCGTAGGCAGCGTAGAACGCCAGACCAGCGAGAGCGACGCGGTGGATGAGGGAGGAAGCGATGATTTTATCTATATTCCCTATACAGCCGCAATGAAGCTGTCCAGGAACGGGACGATCAACAATTATATTTTTACCACGAAGGATGCTGGCGACACCGAGACAGTGAAAGCGCTTTTCGATGCGTTTCTTTACCCAATATTTAAGAATGAGGATCTGTACACGGTTACAGCCATGAGTGAGCTTTTAGATTCCCTGAACTCCATGATAGCGATGATGTCTATGGTGCTCGGCGGAATTGCCGGAATCTCCCTGCTGGTGGCCGGTGTGGGCGTAATGAACATCATGCTGGTATCCGTAACGGAGAGAACAAGGGAAATCGGAATCCGCAAATCCCTGGGAGCAAAAAGAAGAACGATTATGCAGCAGTTTGTAATAGAGGCCGCCGTGACAAGTTCCATCGGCGGAATCATAGGAATCATCCTGGGCTGCGTGCTGACCGGAGCAATCGGGAAATTAATGGGAATGACGGCGGTACCGACGGCCGGGTCGATTCTCATTTCCTTCAGCGTGTCGGTGGGAATCGGACTGCTGTTCGGCTATATGCCCGCGGCCCGCGCAGCCCGGCTGAATCCGATTGAGGCGTTGAGGAGTGAATAAAAGGGTTCCCCCCGGCGTCCTGATTTTTCCCCCTCTTGCCAACCCCCTCCCTTCGTGCTAAAATCACCCTATAAACAAAAGTCGGAGGAGTTACGCTATGAAATTCATTGATATGCACTGTGACACAATCTCATCCATGTATCTTGACAAAATGAGCGGGGAAGAGAAAAAATTAAGAGAAAACAACTGCCATGTTGATCTGGACAGGCTTAAGAAGGGCGACTGCCTTGCGCAGAATTTCGCCCTTTTTACTATCCTGAAAGAGGAGCCGGATCCATACGGTTTCGCAAGGGGGGCCTGCAGCCTGTTCAAACAGGAGATGGCGGCGAATGAGGATTTAATTAGGCAGGCATCCACGGTGGAAGAGATTCTTCAGAACGACCGTGAGGGGAGGATGTCCGGTGTCCTGACGATTGAGGAAGGCGGAATCTGTAACGGCAGCACGGACGTGCTTCGCGATTTCTACCGTGAGGGCGTCAGAATGATGACGCTGACATGGAATTTTGAAAATGACCTGGCATATCCGAACAGAGTCGATATGAAGACAGGGATGGCGGTGCCGGAGACGGAACGCGGGCTTAAGAAAAAAGGAATAGAATTTGTGGAACTGATGGAAGATCTGGGAATGGCGGTGGACGTATCCCATCTCGGTGACGCGGGCTTCTGGGATGTAGCCAAAATGACAAAAAAGCCGTTTGCCGCCAGCCATTCCAATGCCAGAGCCGTGGCAGGCCATACGAGAAACCTGACTGATGAGATGATCCGGACCATGGCGGAACGGGGCGGTGTGCTTGGCATCAATTATTGTCCGGTCTTTTTAAATGACAATGAGGATGGGGGGACGAGCCGCGTAAGCGACATGGTACGCCATATTAAACACATCAGAAATGTGGGCGGAATCGAGTGCATCGGCCTGGGCTCCGATTTTGACGGAATCGGCGGAACGCTGGAAATCGATTCACCGGCGGCGCTCCATCTGCTGGAGGAAGCGCTCTACCGTGAGGGTTTTAAACAGGAAGAGGTGGAGAAGATTTTTTACCGGAATGTACTCCGTTTTTACCGTGATGTATGGGGAAAGTAAATATTTTACGTTGATTTTACATTCACATGATTTTGACTTTACATAGATTTGATATAGTGATGACATACTAATTAAGATAAAAGATGATATGATGGGAGAAAATTGTATGTCAATCACAGATTTAGGGATGATTTTTCAGTTTGTCGGGGGTCTTGGCATGTTCCTCTACGGTATGGGGGCCATGGCTGACGGACTTCAGAAATTTGCCGGGAACAGGCTGCAGAAGCTGCTTGGAATTCTTACAACGAACCGGCTTCTCGGTGTCCTGGTGGGCGCCGGCGTAACCGCGATTATTCAGAGCAGTTCCGCTACCACCGTTATGGTAGTCGGTTTCGTCAATGCCGGGATTATCAACCTGATCCAGGCGACCGGAATCATCATGGGAGCCAATATCGGTACGACGGTAACGAGCTGGATTGTTTCGATGAGCGAATGGGGAGAGGTGTTAAAACCGGAATTTTTCGCCCCGGTTCTTTTTGGAATAGGCGCATTTATCACACTCTTTGCCAAAAACCATAAGAAAAAAGAGGGAGCGGAAATCCTAATCGGTTTTGCACTCCTTTTTATCGGACTTTCATTCATGTCCGGAGCCATCAAACCGTACAAGGATGCCCCAATCTTTTCGGAGGCATTCAGGGTACTTGGAAAAAATCCGTTTCTCGGCATTCTGACCGGTCTTGCCGTTACGGCTATTATCCAGAGCAGTTCAGCGTCCGTGGGAATTCTGCAGACCCTTGCAATCAACGGCATGGTCAATTGGCAGTCGGCCATTTTTATTACGCTCGGCCAAAATATCGGAACGTGTGTGACGGCGCTTTTATCATGCATCGGCACCAGCCGCACTGCAAAAAGGGCGGCTGTGATTCATCTGCTGTTCAACGTATTCGGAACCGTTATTTTCGGTTTCCTCCTGTTCTTTATATTTATTGCCAACCCGGCATTTGCGGCGGCTCCGGCGGACAGTGTCGGTATCTCCGTATTCCATACGATTTTCAACGTTTCTAATACAATTATTCTCTTCCCGTTTGCCGGGCTGCTTGTTAAGGCGTCCGACATTCTGGTGAGAGATAAGGGCACGGAAAAGGCAGCCTCCACGGTGGAGACGGATATGCTCCGCCATCTGGATGAGAGAATCCTGGAATCCCCGTCTTTTGCGATTGAAAATGCCGGCCACGAGATTATCAACATGGCCAGAATTGCGTTAGCTAATGTAAAAATAGCGACAGCGGCCCTGCTGGAAAAGAACGAGGCATTCTGCAAAGAAGTTTTTGAAAATGAGGAGACAATTGACCGGATGGAGAAAATCCTGACGGAATACCTGCTGAAGATTAACAACCTTTCACTGAATGACGATCAGCATCTGTTGGTCAAAAATATGTACTATACGATCGGAAACCTGGAGCGGATCGGGGATCATTCGGAAAACCTGGCCGAGCTGGCCAGAAAGAGAATGGACACCAACTGCGTTTTTACAGAAACGGGGCTGAACGAGTTAAGGGAAATCTCGGATGCGGCCATTAAAGCCGTGGAGTTCTCCATTGAGGCGAAGGAGGAGAAGGAGATGGTGAAGATCCGCCAGACCGCCAGGTGGGAGGAGACGGTGGATAACCTGGAGGAAGAGCTGCGCGAAAACCATATGGACCGTCTGTCAAACAGCGAATGTACGGTGGAGAGCGGAGTCATTTTCCTCGATGCCATTGCCAACTATGAACGAATTGCCGATCACGCGATGAACGTAGCAGGATATGTAAAGGAAGAGATACAATGATGCATTTAATCTATGTAGTGGAAGACGATGAAAATATCAGGAACCTGATCTGTGTTGCATTAAAGAACTTTGGATACCGCCCGGAGGGATTTGAGACGGCGGAGGAAGCTCTGGACCGTCTGGGCAGTATCATAAAGCGCGGGAAAGAAGCATACCGGGAACTGCCGTCCATGTTTGTTTTCGACTGGATGCTGCCGGGAATGGACGGGATGGCGGCAATTAAAAAGGTGAGGGAGATGGAGCCGCTTAAAGGCACGCAGATTCTGATGCTGACCGCAAAAGACCGGGAGACAGACATTGTAACAGGGCTCGATAATGGGGCTGATGATTATATGACAAAACCGTTCGGAATCCTGGAACTGTCCGCCCGTGTCAGAAACCTGCTCAAACGTACCGGTTCGCTCCGGGAAGAGAGCGCCTGCATGGCGGCCGGTGATGTAAAGATCGATAAGGAGACAAGGGAAGTTGTTGCCTGCGGAGAGAAGGCCGAACTTACATTAAAGGAATTTGAACTGCTCAGCTATCTGATGGAACATATGAACCGCGTAGTGACCCGGGATGAACTTCTCGACAATATCTGGGGATATGATTACGATGGTGAGACGAGAACGCTCGATATGCATATTAAAACTCTGAGACAGAAATTAAAGGCTGCCGGCCAGCAGATTAAGACTGTGAGAGGCGTGGGATACCGTTTCCTGAAAGAAAAAGAATAGGTCAGGACAGGAAGGGAAAGGGATTATGCGTAAAGCCATATTTATAAAATTCATCCAGTTATTATTTGTGGCTCTTGCTTTAAACACATTCATTTTTTATGTGGTAACCAGCAGCGTGCTCCTGAAAAAGACGCGCTCCAATATGATGTTCGCCCTGGAGACGGTGGATAATCTCTTTGACTATTCCGAAGATCTGACAAAGCAGACGGAAAAGCTCAAAACGGTGGCCGATGCCAACCAGAGCCGTTTTACCGTTGTAAAGCGGGACGGCAGCGTTGAGGTAGACACCGAAATCAGCAATGCCGCGGCCATGGAAAACCACATGGAACGCGAGGAAGTGAAGGAGGCGCTCCGTTACGGAAGCGGCCATTCCATCAGAAAATCGGAAACGCTCGGAGCCCAGATGCTCTATGTGGCCAGAATGTCGGCGGACGGCGAATACATACTGCGCCTGGCTTCGCCCTATTCCGGAATGCAGGAATACCTGCTGATGCTCCTGCCCGCCGTGCTGCTCAGCTTTGCTATTGCATTCATTGTCTCGACCATGGAGGCGGAACGGTTTTCCCAGTCCATCACCAAACCCCTGAAGGATATCTCAAAAGAGATGCTTAAGGTGGACGGCGACTATGCGGATTTTCATTTTGAAAGATGCCCGTATCAGGAAATCAATGTAATTGCGGACACGACGACAAAGATGTCACAGAATGTAAAGAAATACCTGGAACGTCTGGAGCAGGAAAAACAGATACGCCAGGAATTTTTCAGCAATGCTTCCCATGAACTGAAGACGCCGATCACGTCGATCCGGGGTTATGTGGAACTTCTGGAGAGCGGTATGTCCCTGAACGAGGAGACTACCCAGGATTTCATGAAACGCATCAAGAAAGAGGCCATGAGAATGGCGAGTCTTGTGGATGACATCCTGATGATATCGAGGCTGGAGTCGCGGGGGGCCAAAACAGACATTATAAAGATTCAGGCGGCGGAGCTTCTGGAAGAAGCAATCGCCTCGCTGGCCACCCAGGCGGCGGAGCGCAATGTTTTCATCCATAAGCGCCTCAATTCCTTCACTATCAGGGCGGATCTGAGACAGATGACGGAACTCTGCATGAATCTGATAGGAAACGCGGTGAAATACAACAATCCGGGCGGTGAAGTCTGGGTCGAAGTGCGCCGCGAAAATACGGATATGGTCTTGATCGTAAAAGACAGCGGCGTAGGAATCCCCAGCGAAAGCCTGAACCGCATATTCGAGCGCTTCTACCGTGTAGATAAAGGACGCAGCCGAAAACAGGGCGGCACCGGCCTGGGACTTGCTATTGTCAAGCACGTCGTAAATTTCTACCACGGCACGGTCCGGGTGGAATCGGAAATCGGAAAAGGAAGTACATTTACCGTACGCCTCCCTATTGCGGAAGACACACGGTAAGAAGAAAGATGCCTCTGAAAGATGGCAGACGGGACTGAAGACCGCAAAAGGCTCAGTCGCTGTCCGTTATCATCAGGGGCTGTTTGTTTCTTTTGACAAATGCCAGGGAAATGTAGTGGCCGGGACGCCCCCCCCGGCCGTCCCGGCGGCGTTCTCCCTCCTCAATCCCCACCTTTTGCACTTTAATACGTTGATTTTTTAGGAATTTAAACAAATGAAATTGACTCCGGGCAAAAAGTGTAGTATGATAAGTTTTAATTCCAGTCTGGATAAGAAATTGAATCATACGTTACAGTCCATGTAAGAAGGTTTTTGCCTATATGCAATATGGGGCTGCAACAAATAACAGGAGGAGAGACTATGAAAAAAACAAAGAAAATTATGGCGCTTGTTATGGCAGGACTGATGGCTGCATCAATGACAGCCTGCGGTTCCAAATCAGAGCCGGAGACGACGAAAGCTCCGGAGAGCGAAGCTGCATCCACGGAAGCGGCCGAAGCTACTACAGAGGCGGCTGCCAGCGGAAAGACTTATAAAATCGGCATCATCCAGCTGACACAGCACGCAGCCCTCGATAAGACGAACGAAGGTTTTGTGGCAGCCCTTAAGGACGCAGGCCTTGACTGTAATATTGATCAGCAGAACGCTTCTGGCGATCAGTCCGCATGCCAGACTATTGCCGAGACTCTTGTCAACAACGGCAACGACCTGATTTTTGCTATTGCCACACCGGCGGCACAGGCAGTTGCAGGCGTTACGGAGACCATCCCGATCCTCTGCAGCGCAGTAACGGACCCGGCGGCATCCGGTCTTGTTGAAAGCAATGAAAAGCCGAACTGCAACGTATCAGGAACATCCGACTTAACACCGGTAAAAGAGCAGATGGACTTAATGCAGAAGATTATGCCTGATGTCAAGAGCGTAGGACTTCTTTACTGTTCCGCAGAGTCCAACTCCGTGCTTCAGATCGATATGGCGAAAGAAGCGCTTGAATCGGCAGGTATTGCATATAAAGATTATACGGTTTCCAGCTCCAACGAGATCCAGACCGTAGTAGAATCCATGGTAGGCAATGTTGACTGTATCTATGCACCAACCGACAACATGATCGCAGCCGGTATGACAACCGTATCCATGGTTGCCACAGAGAACAAGATTCCGGTAATCTGCGGTGAGGAAGGTATGGTAGACGCAGGCGGACTTGCTACATACGGTATTGATTACTATCAGTTGGGCTACATGGCAGGCGAGCAGGCCGTGGAAATCCTTACAAAGGGCGCAGACATCAAAGAAATGCCAATTGGCTACCTGGATGCTTCCAAATGTGCTCTGAAGGTCAATGAGGATACGGCTGCTGAACTGGGCATCGATGTATCCAACATTAAATAATTAATTTAGGTTATCGTTTACAAGGGGACAGCTTTTTGGTAAGCGGTCCCCTTAATATGGGATATGCGGTATCTACACCTGATAAAGGTATTTTAGAAAAGTTATTGGAGGAAATAGCAGATGAGTGGTTTGTTAGCTTCCCTTCAGGGCGCCGTGGCACAGGGCGTTCTCTGGGGGATCATGGTTTTGGGTGTTTATATTACGTACCGTCTGATGGACATTGCGGATTTGACCGTTGACGGAAGTTTTGCGCTGGGCGCCTGTGTCTGCGCTGTGCTGGTTGTGAACAAGCGGGTTGATCCGGTTGTCGCACTGCTGGTTTCAGCTATGGCCGGTCTGGCCGCCGGAGCCGTGACAGGCATTCTTCACACTTTCTTTGAGATTCCGGCTATCCTCGCAGGAATTCTGACACAGATTTCCCTGTGGTCCATCAACTTAAGGCTGATGGGAGGGAAGAGTAACATTCCCCTTCTGAAAGTGGAAACACTGATCAGCAAGTTTGTTAAGATGACGGGACTGACCCAGTCCCAGGCATCCATGATTATCGGTATTATTGCGGCGATTATTATCATCCTGTTCCTGTACTGGTTCTTCGGTACCGAGATCGGCAGTGCCCTGCGTGCGACAGGCAACAACGAAGATATGGTCCGCGCCCTGGGTGTTAACACAAAGATGACAAAACTCCTGGCGCTTACCCTGAGCAACGGCCTTGTCGGTCTTTCCGGTGCTCTCGTATGCCAGAGCCAGAAATACGGAGATATCAACCTGGGAACCGGCGCCATCGTAATCGGCCTGGCATCGATTGTAATCGGTGAAGTCCTGATGGGACGCCTGACTTCTTTCTATTGGAAACTGACCTCGGTTGTCGTGGGTTCCATCGTTTATTTTGTAATCCGTGCCCTCGTGCTCAGGATGGGCCTGGATGCCAATGACATGAAGCTGCTCTCCGCAATTATTGTTGCGCTGGCTCTCAGCTTCCCGGTCGTTCTTGCCAAGTACAGGCTGAGAAAAGAATACTCGGAAGGAGATGAAGAAGAATGTTAACAATCACGAATGTAAAGAAAACATTTAACAAAGGCACAATTAATGAAAAAAAAGCGCTGAACGGCATCAATCTTCATCTGGATCCCGGGGATTTCGTTACAATCATCGGCGGAAACGGGGCCGGTAAATCTACAATGCTGAATATGGTGGCAGGCGTATATCCTATAGACAGCGGCAAGATTGTCATCGATGGAATCAATATTTCAAGACAGCCGGAACATAAGAGGGCAAAATATATTGGAAGAGTTTTCCAGGATCCGATGAGAGGCACGGCGGCTAATATGGAGATTCAGGAAAATCTGGCCATGGCTCTCAGAAGAGGCAAAGTAAGAGGCCTCAGCTGGGGAATTAAAAATAATGAAAAAGATTACTACAGGCAGGCCCTGGCCCAGCTCGATCTGGGACTTCAGACAAGGATGACCAGTAAAGTGGGACTTCTTTCCGGAGGACAGAGGCAGGCGCTGACCCTTTTGATGGCAACGCTCCAGAAACCGAAGCTTCTTCTGCTGGATGAACATACGGCGGCCCTCGATCCGAAGACGGCCAGGAAGGTGCTTGATCTGACCGAGAAGATCGTCAATGAACAGAGCCTGACCGCCCTCATGGTCACCCATAACATGAAAGACGCCATCCAGATCGGCAACCGCCTGATTATGATGCACGAAGGCAGAATCATTTACGATGTGGCAGGCGAAGAGAAGAAGAACCTGGAAGTCGAAGACCTTCTTGAGAAATTTGAGACGGCCAGCGGAGAAGAGTTTGCAAACGACAGAATGATGCTGGCAAAATAGAAGAAATCACGCGGATACCGGTGGAAAATTATTTTTTCCGGTATCCGTATTTTTTTGCTTTTATAGGGCAACAGAAAGTTTTTTTTGAGAAAATGGATAAAACTTCACAATTTGTTAATATTTGTAAAAGAAAATTTACATTTACAGGGAGCCAACTTTATTGGCATTTACCTTCATTTATGATAAAATAAGAATTACGCGCCAATCGCAGGAAAATTTTAGAATATTATACAGTTTTTAATAAAAAACAAATTGGAGAGATTACCGCATGTTCAAACAAAAAGATAATGATTACCTGGCTTCCCTGAACAGAGCCAGGAAAAAGAGAAATCGGGGAGATTATAAAAAATACGCTCTGATCGCAGCGGGAGTTGCCGTTGTCATTGGAATCGCCGTATTTGCCGGAATGAAACTTCGTAATAAAGAGGCGGGCGGAAAACCGGGAAAAACAGGGGATGTGAACGTTTCTTCAAGTGAGTCTGCCGAAAGCCCGGAGGAAGCATCCAGGGCTGCGGAGGCAAACGAAAAGAAGGCGGTCATTGACTCTTACACAAGACTTGGTATCGTCCAGGTAACGGGGTATCTGAATATGCGTGAGAGCGCCAGCACGGATGCCAATGTCATTGGAAAACTGCAGGGAGACAGCGCCTGCGAGATTCTGGACGACTCGACTGAGGGCTGGTACCAGATAAGTTCCGGCGGCCTGACAGGCTACATCAGTTCCGAATTTGTCTTAACCGGTGACGAAGCGAAGGCAAAGGCGGAGGAACTCGTTGTGCCGAGAGCCATTATCACAGTGGATGCATTGAATATCAGAAAAGAACCTTCCATAGAATCGGACGCGGTGGGACAGGCTCTGAAGAATGAACGGTATATAATTGAAGAGGACAACGGCGACGGCTGGTATAAGATTCCTTCCGGCTATATTTCCTCCGAGTATTCAGAAAAGAAATATGCACTGAACGAGGCCAGGAAACTGGACATGAAGTCCATGGTCTTAAACCTCTATAAGAATATCGGTATTTCCAGCGTTGACAATTATTTAAACGTCAGGGAGGAACCAAGCGAAGACGGAAAGATCATCGGTAAGATGACGAGTAAGTCGGCCGGTGAAATCCTTGAGACAACGGAGGACGGCCAGTGGTACAAGATTCATTCCGGTCCAGTTACCGGATATGTTAAAGCAGAATATATCCTGACGGGAGGGGCTGCAAAGGACGAGGCGATGAACGTTGCCGAACTGATGGCTATTGTTTCAACGGACCGTCTGAACGTCAGGACGGAACCTTCCACGGATTCCCAGATCTGGACCCAGATTTCCAACAACGAGCGCTACGCCGTTCTGAAACAGACGGACGGCTGGGTGGAAATCGAACTGGACAGCACCTCAGCCTACGTATCGACAGACTTTGTCGACGTGCGCTATGCGCTTCCCGAGGCAATCAAATTCACACCGCTTGACGAGAACGTTTCCCTCAGAAACAAGATAGTAAACTATGCAATTCAGTTTGTGGGAGGCAAATACGTCTGGGGCGGCAACGATCCGCACACAGGCGCCGACTGCTCCGGTTTCGTCAAATACGTATACAGCCATGTAGCCGGCATCTCGCTGAACCGTGTATCCAGAGACCAGGCAAGACAGGGCAAACAGATAAAATCCGGCGACATGAAGCCGGGCGATCTGATTTTCTATACCAACAGTAAAGGCACCATCAACCACGTTGCAATGTACATCGGAAACGGCCAAATCGTACACGCCGCCAGCCGCAGAAGCGGTATCAAAATCTCGACGTGGAATTACCGTAACCCCTACAGAATCATCAACCTGCTCGGAGACTAAATAAATCACAGTATAAAACACAAAATAAAAAACAAAACAAAGACAAAATAAAAACAAACCAAAAACAGGACGGGTATCTGCAGACATGCGGATATACCGGCCTGTTTTTTTAGTCCAAAAGTGAGGACGCCAACTTTTAAGAATAGCGGACAGGCTGTGAAGTGGCCGGTAATATATCAAGTCCCATTTGGGGCAACACAAGAGGAATCCGGGAGGGGGAATTTCCTATGGGAACTCACTTTACGCTTATAGAATGTGCAGCAGTACTAGATTTATAAAAGACCTTCGTGGCCTCTGCAAAATCCGCAGCGGCCGCGACAGCCCCCCATTCCCCTGAAAAATAAGGATCCATCAGCGGCGGCAGGCTGGCGTGAAATGGCAAAAACCTCCGCGTCTTCAGTCCCATCATAGCCTCCGCGGTGAGGGTGGAGGAAGAAAAAATCTCCGCAGGGGATGTTGGAGTCCATCGGCACTTGGACGGCGTATCTCAGGCGTCCTAGTGACCGTTATGCACTCCATCAGCGGGAGCGGTCCCCGAAGGAGATTTCTTTCTTCCGTAACCCCCACCTATATCGATACTCTCCGCCGGGACTGAAGACTCATAACCTCCCTCTCTCCATTTCCCCTCCAGCCATCCCCCCAGCGTCCTAATTTTTCACCTCCCCCCTTATTTTAGAAATTGTAAGTTTTTTATAGTCGCAATTCCTGACAAAATATGATATAATTCTTTCTGAATCGTATCTTTTGTAACAAAAACGTAATAATTATAATGGTTTGGAGAGAGATTAATGGCAGAGCAGAAATCGGATGATTATAAAAGCAGGCTGAATAAGGCCAGAAACAAGCGAAACGGTAAAGATCCAATGAAATATTTTATGTACGCTGCCGGTGGAATCATTGCGGTTCTTCTGGTAGTGGTGGCGGTAAAGCTGGCCGGAGGCGGTACATTTGCAGGACCGGGTAAGGCGAGGCTCGTAAAGGAGACGGAGACGGGGGAGGCCGCTCCGGCTGGACTCACGGATGAGGCGGAGACCGCCGATCCGGTTAATGCGGAGCCGACCCTGTCAGCGGAAGAGCTTGCCCAGGCGGAGGCAGACAACGAGAAGAAGAGCGTTGTGGAATCCTATAACAATCTGGGACTTGTTCAGGTATCGGGATATCTGAATATGCGTGAGAGCGCCAGCAAAGACGCCAAGGTGATCGGTAAGCTCATGGGAGGAAGCGCCTGTGAGATTCTGGACGACTCGACCGAAGGCTGGTACCAGATCAGTTCCGGCGGCATGACGGGCTATATCAGTTCCGAATTTGTTCTGACGGGCGATGCAGCCAAGATGGAAGCGTTTGAGCAGGTAAAAGAGATGGCGGTCATTACCGCGGATAAGCTGAATGTCCGCAGCGAGCCGGGTCCCGACGCCCAGATCGTGGAGCAGATTTTAAAGAACGAGAGATATTCCATTCTTGGTGAGCAGGAAGGCTGGATTCAGATCAGCGACGGCTATATTTCTTCCGAGTTTGTGGACAAACGGTATGCGCTCAATGAGGCGAGAAAGCTGGATCTCAGGACTATGGTTCTGAATCTGTATGATAACCTGGGTATTTCCAACGTTAACAATTACCTGAACATCAGGGAGGAGCCGAAGGAAGACGGAAAGATCATCGGTAAGATGACTAGTAAGTCGGCCGGTGAAATCCTTGAAAAAACGGATGACGGTGAGTGGTATAAGATCAAATCGGGTCCTGTCACCGGTTATGTGAAGTCTGAATTTATCCTAACAGGAGATGCCGCAAAACAGGAAGCTTTAAATGTGGCGGAACTGATGGCAATCGTATCCACAGACCGTCTGAACGCAAGGACGGAGCCGAGTACGGAGTCGCCTATCTGGACCCAGATTTCAAACAGTGAGCGTTACGCGGTATTGAAGCAGCTGGACGGCTGGGTAGAGATTGAGCTGGACTCCACAAGCGCTTATGTGGCAACCGACTTTGTGGACGTACGTTATGCCCTCAACGAGGCGATTAAGTTTACTCCGATTGAGGAGACGCCGCAGTCCTCCGGCAACAAAGGCGGAAGCAGCGGCAATAAGGGCAGCAGCGGCAACAAGGGAAGCGGCGTAGGCAATACGCCCGGAAATGCAGCCGGTTCTTCGAAGAGAACCCAGATTGCCAATTATGCAACCCAATTCCTCGGCAACCCGTATGTATGGGGAGGAACGAGCCTGACGCGCGGCGCCGACTGTTCAGGATTTACGATGTCGGTTATGGCCCACTTTGGCGTAAGTCTGCCGCACCATTCCGGTTCACAGGCAGGTTACGGCAAATCCATCAATTCCTCACAGATGAGGCCTGGTGACCTGATATTCTATACGAACAGCAGCGGAACCATTAACCACGTTGCCCTATACATCGGCAATGGCCAGGTCTGCCATGCGTCCAATGCAAGGGACGGTATCAAGATTTCTACATGGAACTACCGTACCCCTGCCAAGATTGTCAATGTCTTAGGTGATTAAGCAGTATGAATCAGTATAAATTAAAGAAATAAAATAAAAAGAGGTATCCGGTCTGAAGTTTCGAAAAATCAGACCGGATACCTCTTTTTATGATACTTATCTGTTAAATGTCATCCAAAAAGCTCTTTCATTAAATCGATAAAGACAAGGTCCGCCCTGGAAAGGAAAGAGGCGGACGACGTACCAATAGAGAGATCCCAGTAGGCATGATAGCCGGCAGGAATTGAAAAACAGGAGCCCGCCGCCTCCATCGAAGTCAGCTTCGAATACTGGCGCGGAATAAAGGTGACGCCTGCACCGGAAGCGGCCAGGAGCTGGGCCGTGGAAAAATTCTTTACGGTCAGTTTGATATCAGGCTGGGTAATCCCGGCCTGCCTTAAAAGGGAATCGCTCACCTGACGGATTCTCTGGGAGGGCGGCAGCATAATAAACGGTTCCCCGGCGAGGTGACGGATGTCTAAAACCGGATAGGAAGCCTCACTGCCGGGTTCCGGCTGTACTGCCATCCCGTGCAGATGAGAATTCCCGCCCGCCACAATCAGAAAGTAATCTCTGGAAAGAAACTGATATTCCAGAAGGGGAGCGGCCGGTTCCTTGGGGGCATGGGCAATGATAAAATCAACCTGTCCGGCGGCGAGAAGTGCCTCCAGGCGGTCGGAGGTGTCCTCGGTCACCGTTATTTCAATCGAGGGGTACCGCTCCATGAAACCGGGCAGAATTTTTGGAAGGACGACGGTGCCGAGATGGCTTGTGATGCCAAGATGAATCCGGCCTGCCTGCATGTTGTTAACGGCGCTGAGTTCCATTTCAAAATTTTCATACAGTTTGAGAACCTGAAGAGCCATCTGATAATATTTTTCACCGGCATAGGTGAGCGTCAGGCCGTTCGGTGTTCTGTTGAACAGGCTGGTTCCGAGATTGTCCTCGATCCGCTTGATGAACTGGCTCATGGAAGGCTGTGCAATATAGAGTTTTTTAGCGGCCAGTGAAATACTTTTCTCTTCGGCTGCCGTTTTAATGTAAATGAGTTCACGCTGAGTCATATCTATTCCTTTCTGAAGTATAAGAAGTAAAAAGGCATATAGTATAAAAAATATAGGGTATATAGTTAATATAATATTTGAGCTATGCTTGAACGTATTATATAATAAAACCAGAGAAAAGAAAAGCGGAAACCCATTATTATTAAAATAGTCCAGGAGGTATCACATGGTAAAACTGTATGAGGGCGGGGCGTATCTTGTAAACGGCGAAAAACTGGTGACGGAGAGCGCCGAAGCGGAACAGATGCTTGGTAAAAAGATTTCCAGGGAAGAGGCAAGGAAAAATACGATTGCCTATTCAATACTGGAAGCGCATAATACATCGGAGGATATGGAGCACCTGAAGATCCGGTTTGATTCAATGGCTTCCCATGACATCACGTTTGTGGGGATTATCCAGACAGCCAGAGCATCGGGAATGGAGCGTTTTCCGCTTCCCTATGTCCTGACAAACTGCCATAATTCACTCTGCGCCGTAGGGGGAACGATTAACGAGGATGATCACATGTTCGGCCTTTCGGCTGCCAAAAAATACGGCGGAATCTATGTGCCTCCCCACATTGCCGTTATCCATCAGTACATGAGGGAGATGATGGCCGGATGCGGGAAGATGATTCTCGGTTCGGACAGCCACACGAGATACGGAGCCCTGGGGACGATGGCAATCGGAGAGGGCGGCGGAGAGCTGGTGAAGCAGCTTCTGCGTGATACATATGATGTGGCCTGTCCTGAGGTGGTTGCCGTATACCTGGACGGAAAACCGTCTCCGTTCGTCGGCCCTCAGGATATAGCCCTGGCGATTATCGGTGCGGTATTTAAGAACGGATATGTAAAGAATAAGGTGATGGAATTTGTCGGACCGGGCGTTTCCTCCATGGACACGGACTACCGCAACGGCATTGATGTAATGACAACGGAGACTACCTGTCTTACCTCCATCTGGAGAACAGACGATGATACGAGGCGGTTCCTGAAACTCCACGGCAGGGACGAGGATTACAGGGAGCTGAATCCGGGAGAGGCCGCCTATTATGACGGCGTTGTCTATGTGGATCTGAGTACGGTAAAACCGATGATTGCCCTTCCTTTCCATCCGAGCAATACCTATGAGATTGATGAGCTGAACCGGAATCTGCCCGATATTCTTGCAGAGGTCGAGAAAGAGGCGGACCGGATTGCGGGACGCGAAGGTTCCCTGAGCCTGAGGGATAAAATTATCGATGGGAAACTGCATGTACAGCAGGGAGTCATCGCAGGCTGTGCAGGCGGAAATTATACGAATGTGATTGAGGCGGCCCATGCCCTTTGCGGAAGGAACTGTGGAAACGGAGAGTTTACCCTTTCTGTATATCCGTCTTCCCAGCCGGTATTTATCGATCTGGTAAGGAAGGATGCCGTCCGTGAACTGATGGAGGCGGGTGCTATCATCCGCACCGCATTCTGCGGCCCATGCTTTGGAGCAGGCGACACACCGGCGAACAACGGTCTCAGCATCCGCCACACCACCAGAAATTTCCCGAACCGCGAAGGTTCCAAACCGGGTGTCGGCCAGATGGCGGGCGTTGCCCTGATGGATGCCCGTTCGATCGCAGCCACGGCGGCAAACGGCGGTATTCTCACATCGGCGGAAACCATGGACTGCTGGGGAGAGATTCCCGCTTATGAATTCGACGACACAGTATATAAAAACAGGGTTTTCTTCGGCTATCAAAAGGCGGAGGAGAAGGAGGAGCTGGTCTGCGGCCCGAACATCAAGGCATGGCCCGAGATGAGCCCGCTGACGGACAATATCCTTCTGAAGGTCTGCTCTAAAATTATGGATGAGGTTACGACAACGGATGAGCTGATTCCATCGGGAGAAACTTCTTCCTACCGCTCCAACCCCCTGGGGCTTGCGGAATTTACGTTGAGCAGAAGGGATCCGCAGTATGTTGGCCGCGCCAAAGAGACGAATGCCATTGAAAAAATCAGGGTATCCGGAAAAAATCCGGCGGAAAGTGAAAAAGAGCTTGCGCGTGTCTATGAGGTGATCCGCACAATTGCGGGAAATGAGGGGGCCGACCCGTTAAAAACCGAGATTGGCAGCCTGATTTATGCGGTCAAGCCGGGAGACGGCTCTGCAAGGGAACAGGCGGCCAGCTGCCAGCGAGTGCTTGGCGGGCTTGCCAATATCGCGAAAGAGTATGCGACAAAACGCTACCGTTCCAACGTAATGAACTGGGGTATGATTCCATTCCTGATGGATGAGGAACCGGAGTTTGAAGTCGGCGACTATATTTATATCCCGGGAATCAGACAACTTTTGGACGGCGATTTAAAAGACATCAGGGGCTATGTGATTCGGGAAAGCGCGGATGAAATCTGTCTTCACATTGCCGATATGACGCCAGAGGAGAGAGAGATTGTAAAGGCAGGATGTCTGATCAATTACAACAGGAACAGATAGTGTGTTAAAAAAATAAAGTCGGGAGACAGTAGTCTCGCCATGAAGTTCCCCTGCATTTGCATGTGAAAGCGGCAAATGTGGGGGATTTTTATGGTATAGGATCCGAAAGGCCTGTTTCCCTGGCTTTCTGCTCCTCTTTAATCCACTGCCTGGCATGAAAAACCGCCCGGTGCGCATTCATATATTCGATTCTCTGGCTTTCATCCGACATTGCGTCTGTATCCGCCTCGCATTCCCTCTGGTTTGCCGGACCGTCGCTGATCAGGATTTTTCGTCCCTTTTCCCCTCCAAAATCCTCAATTATAATATTCAAGTGATACCTCCCTCGATATTGCCCTTTAACGGGCTGCATTGGATTCCGCCAGATGAAGTACAACATAATGTGAATTATGTTTTAAAATATGTTCGGGACAGTGAAGGAAAGAGCAGGAAAAGTGTTTTTACCAATTGGATTCCATTAGGATTATTCGGAAGAAGACCGTTTATGAAAAAAATATTAAGAGTTTAAAAAGATTACAAGGAAAAACGTTCGGACTTTGTAACTTTTAATTCAGGTAAATTGTGATATAATGGGATAATATGGAAATTCTTTTATTTCTGCGAAGCGATTTTTCTGTTTCAGACCGATGTACAAGTTGTAGATAGTAAGAATAAACATTGGAAATTCTGTTTAAACTCTGTTTTGGCAGGATAGATTCTCTTTTTTTAAGGTGAAATAAAAACCGGTTTGTTTTTTGACTATGTACTACTACATAATTCACATTATGTTGCTTTAATTCTTTTACCGTAGAATCTCACAAGATCAGTCTCATCCGTTCAATCTGCCGTCTGTGTTCATTTCCCGATGTGATAATATAAATCCTGGTCGTATTGATGCTGCTGTGCCCCAGCAAATCCGCCAGCTTGGAGATATCTTTTTCCATTTTATAATAAGTCCTGGCGAAGAGATGCCTCAAATTATGGGGAAATACTTTCATGCCGGAGACGTTGGCATGGCGGCATAAATCCTTCATTTCCTTCCACACATTGCTCCGGTTAACGGGTTTTCCTTCTCTCGTGACAAATACCGGACCGCGCCGGATGGATTTCTGCCTGACGTATTTCCGGAGCAGTATTCTAAGCTTCTGCGGCAGAAAGACCTGACGGCTTTTTCCCTTACATTCCACATTGGCAATTCCGCTCTGTACGGAGTTCACCGTGATAAAGACAAGTTCGCTGACCCGGATTCCAGTACTGCAGATGGTCTGGATAATGAGGCCGAGTCGGTCTTTATTCAGCTCCCCGGCCGCCCTCACGAGCCGGTAATATTCTTCTTTCGTCAGTTCCTTCTCCTCGGCACAGTACAGGCGGCGCTGGACCTTTATCTGCCTGACCTTAAACTGGCGCCACCCGGCAAACTCCATAAACTGGTTAAAGGAAGCCAACATGGAGTTGACGCTGCTCGCGGCATATTGCTCCGCCAGGTTTTTCTTATAAGCGATGGCCAGTTCCTTGGTGATTTCCCTGTCTCCGAGGAAGACGATGAATTTACGGATATCTCTCATGTATTTCTCAACGGTATGCACGCTTTTTTCTTCCTGCGCCAGATGCGCGGCAAACTCTTCAAGCATTTCCGGGGTTGGATAATAGTTTTCCATTTTTCCCTCCATATAATTTGTTCTGCTGATTATATTATCACTATATGGAGTATATTTTCACCTTTTTGAGGAAAACGCCGCTGGAAATTACTGGGCATTACCTTACGTTTTGCCGCACAGTCAATTATGTTCATCCGGCGGATAACAGTTGGGGGCATGCTCTAGTAATGGCGCACCTCGTCGCTTTGACGGATTTTTTCCACCACGTCCGCCGCCTCGTCTGAGAGGAAATAATTCAGGGTAGTCTCCGGGACGAGGCCGCGTATGGATTCGGTATCTCCACTGTGGATCCGTTCACGCACGGTGGACGCGCTGATGATTTCCGGACCGGCAGTCTTTCGCGGTATGATACGGCAGGCGACGCCGGAAGCGGGCAGATCGGCCTCCATGATTTCATTATAAATTCCTGTGACCTGGCTCGACGGTTCTTCCCCGACATAGCGGACCGTGATTCCGAGCGTCTGTGAAATCCTGCCGAAGATGGCGGTGTCAAGTTTGGCATGTGTCCGTATTACAACGTCTTTCTCCTTCAGGAAATAGGAGGGAAAGGTGGCGTTTGAGATCAGATAGCTGCCTGTCTGATGAAAGACCAGATTTTTTAAATGGGAGCTGCCTTCTTTCACAAGCCGGAAACGCACGTCAAAGGGTACCAGGGAAGCGTCTTCCGAGACGACAAATACGTGGAGCAGACTGCATGCGGCAGCCGCGGTGGCAAGCAGATGAAGGTGTCCCAGGGTAAAGGGATTGGCGTTCATAACGACCGCTCCGACGGGAAGATTTCCGGCGGGGGAGAGCGCTTCAAGCTGAACCGCCGTCTCCTTTTTCAGGTTTTCCAGATAGGAGGAAAATCCGTTCCTTCGGTTTTCCATGAAGACCACTTTCCCGTCCGCCCGGGCGATTTCATAGAATCCGAGATCACGGAAAAAAAGAGCCTTATCATATTTAGTATAGAGGAACAGGCTCGTGATGTTCTGTTCGAATTCATACTGGATCAGATGGCTGACAATCTGGTTTAAGAGTCCCTCGCCCTGATGGGAGGAATCCACGGCCATGCAGCGCAGCGTATTGGCAAAGCAGGAACCGGTTGCGGCAAGATGATAATCGTCGTCATACAGCCCAATGGTATAGTGAAGGTTCGCATCGCGCTCAATCCCTTCCTGTGCGAGGAGGGCATCCAGCTTTTTCATTTCCCGGCGATCGTTATAAAAAATGCGGCTTAAGTGATATTCTGACATATATTTCTCCGTTTCTTTCATTCATTAAATCGTTTTGCGCCTTAAATGACATAACAACAGCTTCTATTATAACGGATTTTGACCGCGTCAACAAGAAAAATAAAGACGCATGATTTTCCTGTGGACATCGCGGAATGCTGCTTTTTGAACAGTTACGTATATTTTACCAGCTAAAAACGCAGAATAACAGGAAATAAGAGTTGAAGAATTTCTAAATTGAGGAGGCCTGTGATGCTGATACGTGAGTTTGACAATGAAACAGTTGATTATGAAAAGAAAAATAGCGCCCGGAAAAACGGTGCGGAAAATACGGAAAAAAATGCAGGATCAGACGGCAACGAGCCGGAAGTAGAACAGCAGAAAATCAAAAATGAAGCGGCCAGGGAGGAGCGGATCCGTGAAACCGGCCAGGTTCTTCTGGAAGACAGCAAGGATGGCGCCCACTTTCACCTGATATCCGTCATCGGAGAAATAGAGGGACATGAAAACCTGTCCGGAAATACAAAGACCACAAAATACGAGCATATCCTGCCCAAACTGGCTGAAATAGAAGACAGCGGGGAAGTGGACGGTGTTCTCGTTCTCATCAATACGGTGGGAGGGGACGTGAGCTGCGGTCTGGCGCTCGCCGAGATGATCGCTTCCCTCAGCAAGCCGACGGTTTCACTCGTGATTGGCGACAGCCACTCCATCGGCGTTCCTCTCGCGGTGGCGACGGACTATTCATTTATCGTTCCCACCGGAACCATGATGATACACCCGGTCAGAATGTCGGGAACTGTGATAGGCGCAGTGCAGACATATGACTACTTTGAAATGATCCAGGATCGGATTTTAAACTTTGTCTCCAGCCATTCCGGAATCGCTTATGACCAGCTTAGACGTCTGATGCTTAATACGGAAATGCTGACGAAAGATCTCGGTACCGTTCTGGTTGGAGCGGATGCCGTGAAAGAGGGGCTTATCAACGAGGTGGGCGGAATCCGCGAGGCGTTGAAAAAGCTGAATAGTTTGGTGGCTGAAAAATGAGAACGCCGCCGGGACGGCCGGGGGGCGGGATGGTGAGGTGAGATTATGAATCTTCAGTCCCGGGATGAGGGTTGTCGCGGGGCTGAAGATGCGAAGGTTTCCGCCATCCCGAACCCTGGCCTGCGGCCGCTGCGCATTCCACAAGCGGGAGCGAGTCCCCGTAGGAATTTTTTTCCCTGGATTCCCCATCACCACACCCTGCAAGCCGGGACTGAAGACTCACCACCCCCTCCCCCACCCCGTCCGCTATCTCTCAGAAGCGTCCTCCCATCTCAACTAAACCCCCTCATGCCGATAAAAAAATAAGCTACCGCGTTGCTTTTTTACTCAAACTTTTGTATACTATGCTAAGTAGAAGATAGAAAATATGTTTGGAGGCTTAGATACAGTGGCAGGCACGAGCAGGAAGAAACAGGATACAGGCAGCAGGAAGAAGCAGGCGGGTACGACGAACACAAAGCGTTCAGGCACTGGTAGAAAAAAGGCGGCTCCGGCCGTAGAAGAGAATAGTTTTATGGGGACGGAAGTGGCGATTATTGTTTCATTTGCAGTATCGGTGCTTCTGTTTTTGAGTAACTTTGGCCTTTGCGGCGCAGTGGGCGATTTTTTCCGCAAGGTGATGCTGGGAGTTTTCGGGAGCATGGGTTATGCAGCTCCGGTACTCCTCTTTTTGGGCACCTGTTTTTATATGTCCAACAGGGGAAATTACAGGGCGTTTTTGAAGATGGGAGCCGTGGTTGTCGTGCTCCTGGCACTCTGCGGCCTGGACCAGATGACATTTGGCGGAGGACTGAAAGAGGGCTGGAAACTGGGGCAGTATTATGTCCAGTCGGGAACCAGCGGTGACGGCGGCGGATTTGCGGGCGGAGCGCTTGTGCTGATGCTCTGTCCGGCCCTTGGAAAAGTAGGCACTTATCTTGTCCTGATTGTCGCTTTGATTCTGGGCGCCGTGTGCATAACGGAAAAGTCCCTGGTAAGCCTTGTGAAAAAGGGCAGCGGACGAGCCTATGAATACGCCAGGGAAGATATGAGCAGGAGACGTGAAATCCATGAGGAGCGCAGGGAAGAGAAGAGGCGCATGAGGGAAGAACAGCGCGTGCGCGGCGTGGATTTGGACGCCACCAACTTAAACGATGCTCCGCTGATGCGTGAATTTGCGGCCGGTATACCGGAGGGAACCCTGCTGGCCGATGACGATACGGCCATGGATATGGAAGCGGATACTCCGGCAAAGCAGGCGGTGAGCGGCGGGGAGAATATGGAACGGCCCGGAAATCCGGCCGATATTTTCCGCGGAAGCATTGCTATGCCCCATTATGCCGCTGAGACAGAAGAGGAGGAAGCAGCCGCCGCATCGGAGCGGACAAACGCTGTGCCTGATGAAAAACCGGCTGCCGCTGCGGACATAAAGAAGGAAGGCAGAAAGAGAGACAGGTCCAGCGAGGAGACGGACGATATCCTTAAGAATATCTATGTGAGGCGCGACACCAGGACCTTTGAAGAATTTTCCGGTGAAGAGCGCGAGATAGGGGGCAGGCATCCCGGTTTTACAGCCGTGAACACGTCCGATTATGCGGAGGAGGAAATCCCCTGGGACGGCGGAGAGGATCCGGAGGGCTACTATACGGAATCTTATACGGAACCGTCCCCCGAACCCGAGCATTTTGATGATTCGGAACAGGTGAACCGTTTCTATGATGAGTATGAAGGAAACGAGCCGTACGGAAGCGCTGAGGCAAATTACATAGAAGACGAAATTTACGAAGATACGGACGCAGGCGCCCCGGAAGACGAGGGGCTTAATTACGACAGCTTCTATGTCCCGGAGGAGCCTAAGACCGTTGTCACGTCATCGGGCAAGGTGATCGAGACGGATACGGAGATGGTCCGCAAGACCATGGAGAAGAAGAGGGCGGAGAAAAAAGCCCGGCCCGAGGACGAAATGAGCGTCAATGAGCAGATTGAAAAAAGAGCCGAGGCCGAGAAGGTTGTAAAGAAGGAATACAAGGTTCCTCCGCTGGATTTATTGAAAAAGGGAACAAAGAACAACGGAGGATTTTCTGAAAAAGAGTATAAGGAGACGGCCATCAAGCTGCAGCAGACGCTGCAGAACTTTGGCGTCGGCGTTACCGTTACCAATATCAGCTGCGGCCCGTCCGTAACAAGGTATGAGCTTCACCCGGAACAGGGCGTGAAGGTCAGCAAGATTGTCGCGCTCTCGGATGACATCAAGCTGAACCTGGCTGCCGCGGATATCCGTATTGAGGCTCCGATCCCCGGGAAAGCGGCTGTGGGAATCGAGGTTCCCAATAAGGAAAATAACGTGGTCCTGCTCCGCGATCTGCTGGAATCGGAGGACTTTAAACGTCACGGCTCCAGGATGGCGTTTGCCGTCGGCAAGGATATTGCGGGACAGGTGGTTGTGACCGATATTGCAAAGATGCCCCATCTTCTGATTGCAGGCGCCACCGGTTCCGGTAAATCGGTGTGTATCAATACGCTCATTATGAGTGTGATTTACAAGGCAAAACCCGACGAGGTCAAGCTCATCATGATTGACCCGAAAGTCGTGGAACTCAGCGTATACAACGGAATCCCGCATCTTCTGATTCCGGTTGTAACCGATCCGAAGAAGGCATCCGGCGCCCTGAACTGGGCCGTAGCCGAGATGACGGACCGCTATAATAAATTTGCCAAATACAATGTCAGGGATTTAAAAGGCTACAACGAAAAGGTAGAGTCCATTGCGGATGTTGACGATGATAAGAAGCCGGAGAAACTCCCGCAGATTGTCATTATCGTGGACGAGCTTGCGGATCTCATGATGGTTGCCCCGGGGGAGGTGGAGGATTCCATCTGCCGTCTGGCCCAGCTTGCCCGCGCCGCAGGCATCCATCTTGTCATTGCCACCCAGAGGCCGTCTGTTAATGTCATTACGGGTCTTATCAAGGCTAATATTCCGTCCAGAATCGCATTCTCCGTATCGTCGGGCGTGGATTCCAGGACAATCATCGATATGAACGGTGCGGAGAAGCTGCTTGGAAAGGGAGATATGCTCTTTTATCCTTCCGGTTACCAGAAACCGCAGCGTGTGCAGGGCGCCTTTGTCTCGGATCAGGAGGTATCGCGCGTCGTTGAATTCCTGACGGAACAGGGAATGACGGCGGAGTACAATCCCGAGGTGGAGTCCAAAATCAGCACTGCGTCCTTCAGTGACGGTCCATCCGGCGGCAGTGACCGGGATGCTTATTTTGTCCAGGCGGGCCGGTTTATTATCGAGAAGGACAAGGCATCCATTGGAATGCTGCAGAGAATGTTCAAGATTGGTTTCAACAGGGCCGCCAGAATCATGGATCAGCTGGCCGATGCAGGCGTTGTCGGGGAAGAGGAAGGCACGAAGCCCAGAAAAGTCCTGATGACCATGGAACAGTTCGAGAACATGATGAGTGAATAACAGGGTACGGCGGGTATTTGACGCATGGAAGTGATTGTTTTGCCCTGAAATGCGTATGATAAATCAGGAGGAACTACAATGAAACTTAGAGAATGGCTTAGTGAGATGAAATATGAGCTTCTGCAGGGAAACCTGGACGAAGAGGTAAACGAGGTGGTCTACGACTCCAGGAAGGCCGCGGAGCATTCGGTCTTTATCTGCATGCGGGGAGCGAATGTGGATTCCCACAAATTTATTCCGGACGTCATTGCGAAGGGAACCAGGGTTCTGGTGACGGAGAAGGCGGTGGAGGTGCCTTCCGATATCACGGTCTTAAAGGTTGAAAACGGAAGGAATGCCCTTTCCCTGCTTTCGGCCGCCCGTTTCGGATACCCGGCCAGAAAGATGACGACGATCGGCGTGACCGGAACAAAAGGAAAGACCACATCCACTTATATGATAAAAGCGATCCTGGAGGCGGCAGGGGAAAAGACCGGCCTGATAGGCACTAATGGGGCGATCATCGGGGATGAACATTACCAGACTATGAATACCACCCCTGAATCCTATCTCCTGCAGCAGTATTTTGCAAAGATGGTGGAACAGGGCTGCCGTTACATGGTGATGGAAGTCTCCTCCCAGAGCTATCTGATGCACCGGGTGGACGGAATCTTTTTCGACTATTCCATCTTCCTCAATATTTCCAATGATCACATCGGACCGAATGAGCATGCCAGTTTTGAAGAATATCTTTACTATAAAAAACAGCTTCTGCAGAACAGCCGCCTCTGCCTCGTGAACCGGGACGACGGACATTACAGTGACATAATCGAGGGTTCTAAGGCAGAGATTAAGACATTTTCAATGGAACACGACGCGGATTTCATGGCCGGGGATGTGAAGTACATAAGGGAAGATAATTTTGTCGGCCTTGATTTCAAGATGACCGGGGAGTACAGCATCGAACTCCGGGTTAATGTCCCGGGACTGTTCAATGTTTATAATGCGATGGCTGCCGCAGGAGTGTGCAGTTATCTGGGGTTACCGGCGGAAAAGGTGGCACATGCCATGGAACACATGCAGGTGGACGGCCGGATGGAGATTGTCTACAAATCGGCGAAGTGCACGGTGATCGTCGATTACGCCCACAATGCAGTCAGCATGGAGAGCCTTTTAAGGACTCTCAGGGACTATAATCCCAGGCGCCTCGTCGTTGTCTTCGGCTGCGGCGGGAACCGGGCGAAGGACAGAAGGTATTCTATGGGAGAGATCGGCGGAAAGCTGGCGGACCTTTCGATTATTACGGCGGACAATTCACGTTTTGAGAAGGTGGAAGACATCCTCACGGATATCAAAACAGGCCTTGCCAGGACGACGGGAAAGTTCATCGAGATTCCAGACCGGCGGGAAGCGATCGAATACAGCCTGTCTCACGCAGAAGATGGCGATATCATTGCGATAATCGGTAAAGGTCATGAGAATTACCAGGAAATCGAGGGCGTAAGGCATCCGTTCTTAGACAGGACCGTGGTGGAGGAAGCCGTCAAAAAGCTTGGGATGTTAGAATAGAAGAGATATGGAGCATTCAGACAATGGAAAATATCAGGGTAAAAGAGATTGTGGAGGCGGTAAACGGCCGTCTCCTCTGCGGCAGTGATGAAACGCCGTTAAACCATATAAGCATTGATTCCAGAAGCATGAAAGGAGCGGATCTTTTTGTGCCCCTGATCGGTGAAAAGGCGGATGCACACCGCTTTTTAAAGCAGGCATTTGAAAACGGCGCGGCGGCTTCACTGACCTCGGAGCACGATGAGGCGCCGGAGGAACTTACAGGGGCGCTTATCAGGGTGGAGGATACGAAGAAAGCCCTTCAGGATATCGGCAGATATATCAGGGAGCGTCTCACGCTGCCTCTTGTCGGCATTACCGGAAGTGTGGGGAAGACCACCACCAGAGAGATGGTTGCGGCGGCGCTTTCGGCGGGATACAGGACCTTTAAGACGCCCGCTAACCACAACAGCCAGGTGGGAGTCCCGATCACAATATCCGAAATTTCAAACGAAGACGGAATCGGTGTTTTGGAGCTGGGTATGAGCGAACCGGGGGAGATGGAAGTGATAGCGGATATCGCCCGCGTGGATACGGCCGTGATTACCAACATCGGTGTAACGCATATTGAAAATCTCGGTTCCAGGGAGAACATCCTGAAAGAAAAGCTTCATATCCAGGATGGGATGAAGGCAGGCGGAACCCTGTTTTTGAACGGAGACAACGATTTGCTTCAGAATGTGAAAGCCAAAGAGGGCTGTAGTACGGTCTATTATGGACTGGGGGAAAACTGCGGTTACCGTGCCGTAAACATTGCCTTTGACAATGGCTTCCCCTCCTTTGACATGGTTCATGGGGACACGGCGCTGCCGGTAAGGCTGGAAGTGATGGGGGAACACAACATATTGAACGCACTGGCTGCGCTGGCCGTGGCGGATCACTATGGCGTGCCGTTAAAAGACGCGGCGGAGGCGCTCAGGCAATTTGACGGCTTCAAAAACCGCCAGCAGATTTATGTAACCGGCGGCGTTACGGTGATTGACGATACCTATAATGCAAGCCCTGATTCCATGAAGGCTGGAATCCGTGTGCTGGCATCGCTGACGGGCTGCAGGAGAAGAATTGCCGTTCTGGCTGATATGAAAGAGCTGGGGGAAAACGCTCCCCTGTTCCACCGCGAGATCGGAATCTTCCTGACGGGACAGCCGGTGGATGAAGTGGTGGTTTACGGGGAACTGGCAGAGGAGATTGCAAAAGGCGCGGAGGAAAAAATCAAAACCGCAGTCTTTAAAGAAGCACAGAAACAAGAGATGACACAGTACCTCGAAACACTTCTTCAGGAAGGCGACGCCGTGCTTTTTAAAGGTTCCAACAGCATGAAGCTGGGGGAAACGGCTGCACACTTTATCCGGAGAGGAACGATGGAATGACAAAATACACCTATGCCGATATAATTATTGATATATCCCATGAGAAGGTAGACCGCACGTTTCAGTACAGGATACCGGAAGAATTGGCGGGAGAAATCTATGTGGGGGTGCGCGTTAAGGTGCCCTTCGGCAATGGGAACGCGGCCCGCAGCGGGTTCGTGGTGGGCTTGAGCAACACGCCTGAATTTGATACGGAACGGATGAAAGAGATAGCTGGGGTTGTGACCGGGAGTATATCGGTCCAGTCCCAGCTAATTCAGCTTGCATGGTGGATGCGTAAGACGTACGGTTCCACGATGAACCAGGCTCTTAAGACGGTCCTTCCGGTCAAGCAGAAGATGAAGCCGAAGGAGAAGAAGAGCATCCGATGCCTGCTTGAAAAAGAGGAACTTCGGGATGCCATAGCCGAGGCGGAAAAAAAGAATTATAAGGCCAGGCTCCGGCTGTTGAAAGCGCTTGACGAAACACCCGTGATTCCTTCGGAGGTGGCGGAAGCCCAGCTCCAGATCACGGCGGCCACGTTAAAGCCGATGATCGAAAAGGAACAGGTGGAGATTTTAACGAGGGAGGTATACAGGACTCCGTTCAAATCCCTGACCCACACCGGCGCCGCCGCCAGCTTGAATGAAGAACAGAAGGAGGCGGCCGGGCGGTTCCTTACGGAGTATGATGCAGGACTTCGGAGCACCTATCTTCTTTACGGAATTACGGGCAGCGGAAAGACAGAAGTTTACATGGAGCTGATGGATCATGTATTAAACCAGGGCAGGCAGGTAATCCTTTTGATACCGGAGATTGCGCTGACCTACCAGACCGTTATGCGCTTCTACAGCCGTTTTGGGGATCGGATTGCAATTATCAATTCCAGGCTTTCGGCAGGCGAACGCTACGATCAGTGGGAACGCGCGGCAAAGGGGGAGGTCTCGGTAATGATAGGCCCCCGTTCCGCGCTGTTCACCCCGTTTCAGGATCTGGGGCTGATTATCATAGACGAGGAGCATGAGGGCGCCTATAAGAGTGAAACTATGCCGCGTTACCATGCCAGGGACGTGGCGCAGAAGAGGGCTGAACTGTGTAGCGCCAGTCTGGTGCTCGGGTCAGCCACGCCGTCCATGGAGGCGTACACCAGGGCGGTGAGCGGCGAATACAGGCTCCTGGCCCTCAAGAACAGGGCGGTGAGCGGCAGCGCCCTGTCCCAGGTGGACGTCGTCGATCTGCGGAAGGAGATGGCCGAGGGGAATAAGAGTATGTTCAGCAGGAGACTAGTACAGCTGATAGAGGACAGACTGATGAAAAAAGAGCAGATCATGCTTTTTATCAACAGAAGGGGATATTCCAACTTCATTTCCTGCCGTTCCTGCGGTGAGGCGGTTAAATGCCCTCACTGCGACGTATCGCTCACACTCCATAAGAACAACCGCCTGGTCTGCCATTACTGCGGCTATTCGGTGCCCCTGATGAAGCTCTGCCCGTCCTGCGGCTCACCCTATATAGCCGGTTTCGGCGCAGGTACGCAAAAGCTCCAGGAACTGACGCAGAACGCCTTTCCGCAGGCCAGGATTCTCAGGATGGACGCAGACACGACGGCGCGAAAGGGAGGCCATGAAGAGATTCTGGCCGCTTTTTCCGCACACGAGGCGGATATCCTGATTGGCACGCAGATGATCGTAAAGGGCCATGATTTCGGCAATGTGACCCTGGTCGGAATTATGGCGGCCGATCTGTCCCTGAATACGCCGGATTACCGCTGCAGTGAGAGGACGTTCCAGCTTTTAACCCAGGCGGCGGGCCGGGCCGGAAGAGGCAGTCTTTCAGGAAATGTGGTGATCCAGACTTACCAGCCGGAGCATTATGCCATCGTGACGGCGGCGGAGCAGAATTATGAAGAATTTTACCGGCAGGAGATGGTTTACCGCAGGATGATGAGTTATCCGCCAGCCTGTTTCATGCAGGCCGTGCTCTTTTCGGCGAACAGTGAAAGGCAGCTGGAACTTTGCTCGGGCCTTGCCCTGGCCGCGGTGGAGGCCATGGGATACACGGAAAAAGAAGTGCAAATCATAGGCCCCGTCAGGGCGCCCGTATACAAAGTTAATGATATATACAGAAAAATTTTATATATAAAGAGTAAAAATTGTGATATACTTGATAAAATCAGGTGTAATATCGAAACATTGGCGGCAGGGGATGAGAGGTTCAAAACACTGTCACTTCAGTTTGATGTTTCTTAACCTGATTTTAAGAAAAAGAAGTTTATTTACAGAGAGGGAATGAGAAATGGCAATCAGATCAATCAGAACCATGGGGGACGAAGTCCTGGAAAAAGAGTGTAAACCTGTTAAGGAGATGACGGAGCATACCGCTGAGTTAATAGAAGATATGTTTGAGACGATGTACGAGGCGAACGGAGTCGGCCTTGCGGCTCCTCAGGTGGGAATCAGAAAGCAGATCGTCGTAATCGATGTGGACGACGGCAATCAGTATGTGCTGATCAACCCGGAGATTACGGAGACGGAAGGCAGCCAGACCGGTTCAGAAGGCTGTTTGAGCGTACCGGGCAAGACGGGTATCGTCACAAGACCGGAAAAAGTGAAGGTAAAAGCCTTAAACGCAAAGATGGAAGAGTTTGAGCTGGAGGGTGAAGGCCTTCTTGCAAGGGCGATCTGCCATGAATGCGACCATCTGAAGGGACAGCTCTATGTAAGCCTTGTGGAAGGCAAGCTGGAAGATGTGATGATGGAAGAGGAAGAGGATTAAGAATGAGAATTGTATTTATGGGTACGCCTGATTTTGCCGTCCCGACACTGGAGGCGCTGATCAGGGGAGGACACCGGGTGGAAGCCGTTGTGACCCAGCCCGACAAGCCGAAAGGCAGGGGGAAAGCGGTGCTCATGACTCCTGTGAAGGAGAAAGCGCTGGAATATGGGATACCTGTCTACCAGCCGTCCAGGATAAAGAAGGACGAAGAATTTTTCCACATCCTTGAGGAGATTGCTCCCGATGCGATTGTGGTGACCGCTTTCGGCCAGATTCTTCCCGAGAGAATTCTGAATCTCCCGAGATACGGCTGTATCAACGTACACGCGTCTCTGCTTCCGAAGTACCGGGGCTCTGCGCCGATTCAGTGGGCCGTGATCAACGGCGACCGTGAATCGGGCGTCACCACGATGATGATGGATGTGGGCCTGGATACCGGCGATATGCTCGAGACAACCGTTGTGGCTCTGGATGAGAAGGAAACCGGAGGAAGCCTGTTTGACCGGCTCAGCACCGCGGGCGGGGAATTAATTCTCTCCACCCTCGAAAAGGCGGAGAACGGGACGCTTTTAAGGACCAGACAGCCGGAAGAGGGCGCCTGCTATGCGGGAATGCTTGACAAGGCGCTTGGTAAAATAAACTGGGATATGGAAGCAGAGGCCATCGAGCGCCTGATCCGGGGCCTGAATCCCTGGCCGAGCGCCTACACCTCCTATGAGGGAAAGACGTTAAAGCTCTGGGATGCAGAGGTAGTTTCCTGTGATGAGGCAAAAGTAACGCCGGAAGCCGTAAACGGACAGATTGTCGGCGTTTTGAAGGACAGTTTTCTTGTAAAAACGGGAAAAGGCTGCCTGAAGATTAATGAACTTCAGCTGGAAGGCAAAAAGAGGATGGATACGGGCGCATTTCTGCGTGGGTATCCGGTGGAAGAGGGGACGGTTCTGGGAGAATAATGATTGTCTTCCGGGATAAGTATGAAAAACGCCTGATATGAATCGAGTGATGAAAGGAGTTTTTTATGTACGGCTATGGATACGGATATTATAACCTGTTTGATCCGACAATGATACTTGTTTTAATAGGTGTTGTGCTTTCGATGATAGCTTCATCCAAAGTCCAGAGCACCTATGCGAAATATTCCAGGGTCAGAAGCATGACCGGGATGACCGGCGCCGAGACGGCCAAACGTCTTTTAAATTCCCAGGGAATATACGACGTGCAGGTGCGCAGAGTGGCCGGCAATCTGACGGACCACTATGATCCGAGGAGCAAGACGGTAAACCTGTCGGAATCGGTCTATGATTCGGCATCGGTTGCGGCAATCGGCGTGGCGGCCCATGAGTGCGGCCATGCAATTCAGGACAATACGGAATATGTACCCTTAAAAGTCAGAGGAGCCATTGTTCCGGTTGTGAATATCGGCACCCAGCTTTCCTGGCCGATGATTATCCTGGGTATTTTCATTGGAGGCGCAGGTTCCCCGCTGGTGCAGATCGGCATTCTGCTGTTTACGCTCTGTGTTTTATTCCAGCTTGTAACGCTTCCCGTGGAATTCAACGCGTCCTCGCGCGCCGTAAAGCTTCTCGATGAGACGGGAATCCTTTCCGGAGAAGAGGTCGGATATACGAAAAATGTACTGGGCGCAGCCGCGCTCACCTATGTAGCGGCAGCCGCAGGCTCTATTTTACAGCTTCTGCGTCTGTTAATCCTGTTTGGAGGAAGAAGAGATGACCGTTAAAGAACCGGCTCTCAGGGAGATTATCCTGGATATACTGCTCGAAGTGCTGGAAAAGGGGAAATACAGCCATGTGATTCTTTCACAGGCGCTCACGAAGTACCAGTATCTGGAGAAGCAGGACCGTTCCTTCATTAAGAGGGTTGTGGACGGTACGGTGGAGTACCTGATTCAGATTGATTATATTATAAATTCATATTCTAAAGTAAAAGTAAATAAAATGAAACCGGTGATCCGCACGATCCTCAGGATGTCTGTATACCAGATCTGCCATATGGACCGTGTCCCGGATTCGGCCGCCTGCAATGAGGCGGTAAAGCTGGCTGAGAAGCGCGGCTTTTCAGGCTTAAAAGGCTTTGTAAACGGAGTGCTCCGAAGCATATCCAGAGGAAAATCGGATCTTAAATTCCCGAATGACTCCGTCCGGTATTCCGTTCCGGAATGGCTGCTTGCCATGTGGAAAAAGTCGTACGGTGAGGAAACATTGAAGGTGATGCTTGAAAGCCTTCTTACGGAACGTCCCCTGACGGCCAGATGCTGTCTTAATAAGGCCGGTAAACAGCAGATTATCGACTCGCTGAAGGCACAGGGAGTTACGGTGGAGGACAGCCGGTATGCTTCCGATGTTATCCGTCTTAGCGGAGTGGACTATCTGGAGAGCCTGGATGCGTTCAGGCAGGGGCTGCTTCAGATCCAGGATTTGAGTTCTTCCCTGGCGGGGGATGCCGCCGGGATTAAGGAAGGCGATTACGTGATCGATGTGTGCGGCGCGCCGGGCGGGAAAGGCCTTCACGCCGCCGATATCCTGAACGGCACCGGCATGGTGGAAATCCGGGATATCAGCGATGCGAAAGCAGCTATGATAGAGGAAAATATCGCAAGAAGCGGCCTTGGCAATGTAAGGGCCGCCGTCTTTGACGCACTCACATTTGACAAAGCATCCGAGGAGGCCGCCGATGTCGTAATAGCCGATCTTCCATGTTCCGGCCTTGGAATTATAGGCAGGAAACCCGACATCAAATACAATATGACTCCCGGGAAGCTGCATGAGCTGGCCCGCCTTCAGAGGGAGATTCTTTCCGTTGTGCACCGGTATGTAAAACCGGGCGGTACGCTGGTCTACAGCACATGTACGGTCAACAGGGAAGAGAATGAAGAGAACATGCGCTGGTTTATGGAACATTTTCCCTTTGAACCGGTGAACATAAAAGGACGTTTGGGAGAAGAACTTGCGGAACCGACCATGGAGTCCGGGTATATCCAGTTTCTGCCCGGAGTGCACCCCTGTGACGGTTTCTTTATCGCAGTCATGAGGAGAAAACAGTAGTATTATGGAAAAAACAGATATTAAGTCGCTGACGCTTCCGGAGCTTAAGGATCTACTGCATGAGATGGGAGAAAAACCATTCCGCGCAGGCCAGCTCTACCAGTGGATGCATGAAAAACTGGCGGCTTCTTTTGATGAGATGACAAACCTTTCAAAGGAGCTGCGTGAAAAATTGAAGGAAAACTGCACCTATACCACCCTGAGGACGGTATGCGTGAAGATTTCCAAAATAGACGATACGAGAAAATACCTGTTCGAGCTGAATGACGGCAATGTGATTGAGAGTGTCCTGATGAGATACAAACACGGAAACTCTGTCTGCATCTCTTCCCAGGTCGGCTGCCGGATGGGCTGCCGTTTCTGCGCCTCCACCCTGGACGGACTGGAACGGAATTTAACTCCCTCCGAGATGCTTGAACAGATCTACCGCATCCAACGGGATACGGGGGAGCGTGTCTCCAATGTCGTCGTGATGGGTTCTGGCGAACCGATGGATAATTACGATAATCTGATCCGTTTTATCCGCCTGCTCTCCGGAGAAGGCGGACTGAGTATCAGCCAGAGAAATATTACCGTTTCCACCTGCGGCATCGTGCCGGGCATCCGGAAACTGGCGGAGGAAAAACTGCAGATCACGCTGGCCCTTTCCCTGCACGCCCCGAATGATGAGGTGAGGAGGGAACTGATGCCGATTGCCAGGCGATACAGCCTGGATGAGGTGATGGATGCCTGCCGCTACTATTTTGAGAAGACGGGGCGCAGGCTTACTTTTGAATACAGTCTGGTTCAGGGAGTAAATGACAATCTGGATGAAGCCAGGGCCCTGGTGCGTCTGATTAAAGATCAGCACGGCCATGTCAACCTGATACCGGTTAATCCGATAAAAGAGAGAGATTACGTCCGTTCCGGCCGTCAGGCCATCGAAGCATTTAAGAACCTGCTGGAAAAAAGCGGCATCAATGTTACGGTCAGAAGAGAGATGGGAAAGGACATTGACGGCGCCTGCGGACAGCTTAGAAAAAGTTTTATAGACGACGAAAGGAAAGAGGGAGAATGAAAGCATACGCCTTGACAGATGTCGGCCGTGTCCGGCAGATCAACCAGGATTATCAGTTTGCCAGCACAGAATCTGTGGGGCCTCTTTCAAACCTGTTTATCGTAGCAGACGGTATGGGAGGCCATAAAGCGGGGGATTACGCATCCCGCTATCTGGTGGAACACCTTGTATCTTACATAAAAGAATGTGACGATGGGAGCGCGGTATCCGCCATTAACAACGGAATCGCAAAAATAAACCGGGAACTGTATGAACAGTCTCTCACAAATACGGAACTGGCCGGAATGGGGACTACGATTGTCGCAGCGACAATCGAAGATTCCACCCTCTACGTAGCTAATGTCGGTGACAGCAGGCTTTATCTCATCGAGCGGGAGGGTATCAGCCAGATTACCAGGGATCATTCCTTTGTGGAGGAGATGGTCTCCATGGGACAGATGGACAGAGGCAGCAGCGAATATAAGGAAAAAAAGAATATTATCACCAGGGCCGTGGGTATCGGCAGGAAAGTCGATGTGGACTTTTTCGAAGTTCCTTTAAAGCCGGGCGATTATATTCTGCTGTGTTCAGACGGACTGACAAACATGGTTGACAACTCGGCCATATTCCGTCTGGTGCTTTTGCCGGGTTCACTTCAGATGAAAGCCAGGGCTCTCGTTGCGCTGGCGAATCAGAACGGGGGCAGGGATAACATAGCCGTCATCCTTGCAGATCCCCAGATAAGCGAGGTGAATCCATTATGATGCTGCAGCCGGGAAGTTATTTACAGGACAGATATGAGATACTCGCCATGATTGGCGTGGGCGGTATGTCGGAAGTTTATCAGGCCAAGTGCCATAAACTGAACCGCCTTGTTGCAATAAAGCTACTGAAGGAGGAATTCAGCCAGGATTCTAATTTTGTCAGCAAGTTCAAGATGGAGGCCCAGGCGGCCGCCGGTCTTTCCCACCCCAACATTGTAAGCGTCTATGACGTTGTGGATGAGGGCGATCTCCATTATATTGTGATGGAGCTGATAGAAGGCATTACGCTCAAGAGTTATATCCTTAAAAAGAACCATCTGGGGGTCAAGGAGACGATCGGCATCGCGATCCAGGTGGCCCAGGGTATTGCGGCCGCCCATGACCAGCATATCGTCCATCGTGACATCAAACCGCAGAATATGATTATTTCGCGCGACGGCAAGGTCAAGGTTGCCGATTTCGGAATTGCAAGGGCCGTGTCTTCCCAGACTATCGGTTCCAATGCCGTGGGCTCCGTGCACTATATTTCGCCGGAGCAGGCTAAGGGCGGCTACAGTGACGCCAGAAGCGATCTCTATTCGCTGGGAATCACGATGTACGAGATGGTGACGGGACAGGTGCCATTTGACGGAGATAATACGGTGACAATTGCGCTGGCCCATTTAGAGGAGCCGGTGCCGCCCCCAAGCCGTTTAAACCGGGATGTCACTCCAAGCCTGGAGCGCATTATTCTAAAATGTACGGCGAAGAAACCGGAGCGGCGCTATCAGGATGCGTATGAACTGATTGCCGATCTGCGCCATGCGCTGGTGGATCCGGAGGATGAATACCTGAAACCGGAACCGCAGCTGGACGAATCATCTCCTACGGTAATCCGTGATCAGGGTGAAGTGGAATTTGTGCGCGATACACAGCGCCGCAATACTTCGACAAACCACGGAGAAGGATGGGATGACGGAATCGATGTTCCTGTTATAAGAAGAGAACCCAGAACTCCGGCAGCCCCTCCGGCCAGGAAAAAGAAAAAAGATCCTTCGGACGATGTAAACCCTCAGATCGAAAAAATAATGACCACGATTGGAATTATAGCCGCAGTTATTATCGTAGCCGTGGTTCTCGTTATCTTTGCAAGACTGGGAGGAATTTTTAACCTGGGTTCCGGGAAGACTCCGGATAAGAGCACGGAATCTTCGGTTCAGACGGAAGAAACGCTCAACAGCACCGAATGTAAGGTTCCGCAGCTTCTCGGACTGAGCGCGGAACAGGCGGAGACAACATTAAAGGACGCATTCCTGAAAATAAGATACGAATACGACGACTCGGAAGATGAGAAAGAGGGACTCGTTATCAGCCAGAGCGTCCTGGCGGGAACCATTGTCTCAAAACAGTCTGAGATCGTTGTTACGGTCGGACTCGGAAGCGGCAGGGTGGACCTGACGAAGATGGGATTGACTGAGATGACAGCGGAAGAGGCCGAACAGGCGCTGGAAGCCCAGAAACTTCTTGTGGAACTACAGGATGAATCGAGTGAAACAATCGAAAAGGGCAAGGTGCTGCGTTTCGATCCGGAAAAAGCGGAGCCCGGTTCGACGGTGAAGCTCTTTGTAAGTTCCGGCCCGGCTATCCCTCTTGTTCCTATGATTGAAATCACGGGGATGTCGGAAGAGGATGCCAAAACGGCCCTTGAGGCAATCGGCCTGACACTTGGAGAACGCAAGGAGGAAAAGAGTGAGGATGTGGCCAAAGGCATGATTATCAGCCAGGATATCCTGGCCCCGACCGATACTCCGCAGGGAACGGCCGTTGGTTACACGGTCAGCACGGGCAAGGGAAAACAGTATATAGCCGTAATTAACGACGATTTTCCGCTGAAGGATCTGTTCGGCCCCAGTTCAGGCGATATGCAGATTCAAGTCCGGATTATAGCGATACAGGATGTGGATGGAAGAAAAGTAGAAAAAGAACTTATGCCTCCGCGGACAATGGGCGGCAATATCACGATTCCCGTCCATTACAGGATTACGGGAGAGCCGGGTGTTCTAACCGGAGAACTTCAGATCCAGGACCTGAGCAACGACAAAGTACTGAAGTCCTATCCTCTGGAATTTCTGGAAGTGGATGAATAAGGGTAAATGAGACGAATGGAAGGTAAGATTATCAAAGGCATTGCCGGTTTTTACTACGTCCACGACGGACACAGTGAAATATACGAATGCAAGGCAAAAGGAATTTTCAGAAACAGAAATATAAAACCGCTGGTGGGGGACGACGTCGAATTCACGGTTCTCGATGAAAAGGAAAAGACCGGGAATATCGACGCCATCCTGCCGCGGAAAAACAGGCTGATCCGCCCGGCCGTCTCGAATGTAGACCAGGCCGTGGTGGTTTTTGCCGTGACGGAACCGATGCCGAACCTGAACCTGCTGGATCGGTTCCTTGTCATGATGGAGCGCCAGGAGATACCGGTAATCATCTGTTTTAACAAAATTGATCTGTCCGGGGAGGCGGAGATTGAGAGGCTGAAGGCCATCTACGGCCCGCCCGGCTATCCGCTCCACTTCATCAGCACCTACGAAGAATCGGGGCTAGAGGAGCTTCACCGGCTGATTGCCGGTAAAACGACCGTTCTGGCGGGTCCCTCCGGCGTAGGGAAATCGTCCATCACCAATTATCTGCAGCCGGAAGCCAGGATGGAGACGGGCGTTGTCAGCGAAAAGATAAAAAGAGGAAAGCATACGACAAGACATTCGGAGCTTTTCTTTGTTGAAGAAGGAACCTATATGATGGACACTCCGGGATTCAGCTCCATGTATATTGAAGACTTGGAACCGAATGAACTGAAAGACTATTTTCCGGAATTTTCCGCCTATGAGGATGAGTGCCGTTTCCTTGGATGCATCCATGTGGGCGAAAAAGTGTGCGGAGTGAAGACGGCCGTGGCAGAAGGGAAGATAGACCGGAGCCGTTACGACAATTACCTTCTTCTTTACCAGGAATTAAAAGATAAGAGGAGATACTGATTATGATTATTTTAGCACCCTCCATACTGGGGGCCGATTTTAAGCGCCTTGGAGAACAGGTACAGGAAGTAGACAGGGCTGGAGCGCCGTACATTCATCTGGATATTATGGATGGGGCCTTTGTCCCCAGCATTTCATTCGGGATGCCGGTAATCGAGAGCCTTAGAAGCTGTACGGACAAGGTATTTGACGTACACATGATGGTGGAAGAGCCGGGAAGATACGTGGATGCGATGAAAAAGGCCGGCGCAGATTTAATCTGTGTGCACCAGGAGGCATGTATCCACCTGGATCGGACCATCAATCAGATCAAAGAGGCCGGGCTGCTGGCCGGTGTGGCGCTGAATCCTGCGACGCCGGTATCTACGCTGAACTGCATCCTCGACCAGGTGGACATGGTTCTCATCATGTCGGTCAATCCGGGATTCGGAGGCCAGAAGTTCATTCCTTACACCCTGGATAAGATCCGGGAACTGAGGAATCTCTGCAACGAAAAAGGGCTTTCCACGCGTATTCAGGTGGACGGCGGCATCTCGCCATCCAATGTGAGAGAGGTCATCGAGGCCGGCGCAGATGTTATTGTGGCCGGTTCGGCGGTGTTCAAGGGGGATGCCAAAAAGAATGTGCAGACATTCCTGGATATTTTTAGTGAATATGACAAATAATCAAAAAGAGAAGTGATAATGTATGAAAAAGTGTTTGGTTGTAACAGGCGGTTCGATTGATATCTCATTTGTTAAGGATTTTCTGCAGAACCGGAACTATGACTGGGTTATTGCGGTGGACGCCGGTCTGGAGATACTGAATTCCCTGCATATCATGCCGGATGAGGTAGTGGGGGATCTGGATACGGTGGAGCCGTCGGTGCTCAAAGAATACAGGGACAACCCTTCCGTGACATTTGAGATCCATAAGCCGGAGAAGGATGAGACGGATACGGAACTGGCTCTTCTGACTGCCGCCCGCTGCGGTTGCGACAGGGTGGATCTTTTAGGCGCCCTCGGCGGAAGGATGGATCATGAGATCAGCAACATCCAGCTCATTTACCAGTTCTTCAAGCAGGGTATGGAGGTATGCATTTACGACGCCCAGAACAAGCTGTACCTGCTGGACGGCGGAAAAGTGTTCAGACGGTCGGAAATTTACGGAAAATACATCTCTTTCATGCCGCTCACCGAAGTTGTGACAGGGCTGACGTTAAAAGGATTTAAGTATCCGTTAAACAGGCGCCGCATTGAACTCGGTTCCTGTCTCTGCATCAGCAATGAGCTGAACGGGGAAGAAGGGATCATGGAGGTCGAATCAGGCGTCCTGATTTGCGTGGAAGCGCACGACTGAAACTAAATACAGAATAACTGACCTGATTAAAATAATAGAATCTGTATGTTTTTACAAGTACAAATCTATGCTATGATGATGCATATCCGAAGTGAAGGAAATAAGAACCGTAACAAAAGAGGAGAGTTCATCATGACATCAAGAAACACTCAGGCTTACAAAATTGCAATGACCGGGCTTCTGGCCGCCCTCTCATATGTAGTATTTACTTTCGGCCAGATAAGGATTTCACTGCCGGGCGGTGACGCGACATCCATCCATCTTGGAAACGCGGTCTGTGTACTTGGGGCGCTTCTGATAGGAGGCTTTTACGGAGGCCTGGGAGGAGCCATCGGCATGACCATTGGAGATCTTCTGGATCCCGTCTACGTCATCTATGCGCCGAAGACATTTATCTGCAAGCTCTGCATCGGCCTGATTACGGGATTAATTGCACATAAGCTTGGGAAAATCGAGCACAGCAGTGATAAAAAACATATTTTTAATTATACGGTAATAGCAGCATCGGCAGGACTTCTCTTTAATGTGATAGCCGATCCGCTGATAGGATATTATTATAAACTGTGGATTATCGGAAAACCGGCGGCGGAGCTGAGCCTGGCCTGGAATGTGGCTTCCACATCCATCAATGCCGTAACTTCGGCTATTGTATCGGTGGCTGTGTATATGGCGCTTCGCCCGGCACTCAGGAAAGCCGGTCTCTTTTCCGGATTGTCTGCGTAAAAAAAACGATGGGGACAACGAAAAACACATGAAAGATTTGAATATGGCAAATGTTACGGAAAGACAGGTAACATCTTTACAACCTAAAAAAATTGCTGCGATTAACGATATGGCAGGATATGGCCGCTGTGCACTGACAGCGGCTATTCCTGTAATCAGCGCACTGAAGGTACAGTGCTGTCCGCTTGTCACAGCTGTGCTTTCCAACCATGCAGGATATCCCTCCTGCTTTTTTGATGATTACACGGACCGGATGGAGGCTTACATCGAGGAATGGAAGAAGCTTGGCTTTTCCTTTGACGGGATTATGACCGGATTTCTCGGTTCTGCAAGACAGGTGGAAATCGTAACGGAGTTTATCCGTTATTTCAAAAAAGAGAATACGATGCTTCTGGTGGATCCCACGATGGGAGACAACGGAATGGCATACAGCGTCTGCGATCAGCAGCTCTTCGACGGGATGAAAGAACTGATACAGTACGCGGACATCATCACTCCGAACCTGACCGAGGCGTGCATCCTGACGGATACCCAGTACCAGGAAAAGGGATGGAGCAAGAGAAAACTTGCCGATCTGACCTACAAATTACTGCTGATGGGAGCCGGAGCCGTGGTGCTCACCGGAGTGGTCAAAGGCAGCCTCATCCTCAATGTGATTCATGAGAGGGGAAAAGAACCGGTCTTCCAGACTGCCCATTATGTCGAGGGAAGCCACCACGGATCGGGGGATGTATTCTCCGCCGTGATCGGAGCCAGCATCGTAAAAGGCGTCGGCCTGGAGGAAGCGGTCAGAAGAGCAGCCGCATTCACCAGAAAATGCGTCGAGCGCTCCGAAGAACTGGGCGTTCCGGAAGTGGAAGGGCTGTGCCTGGAGGAATGTTTATCCTATTTAATGAAAATTAGCTGAGGAACGAGAACGCCGCCGTCAGGTCGGGAGGCGGGACGGTGAGAGGGCAGTTATGAGTCTTCAGTCCCGGGTTTTGGTTGTCGCGGGTGGGAAATCCGGGCAGAAAATGATTCCTGCGGGAAACGCTTGCGCTCTTCGAAGTTCATAACGGAACTAACCTCGAAAAGACCTCGGTAAGTGCCGATGAACTTCAGGTTCCCTCCGGAATGATTTTCTCCCTCCTTTCCCACAGGCAGGCTATGACCGGGACTGAAGACGCGAAGGTTTTCGCCATTCCGAACCACGGCCTGCGGCCGCTGATTTGTTTGCCGCGACAATACCATCCCCCGCACTTGACGAAAGGGACAATCAGCCTTTGAAGATGCCGGACGGAGCCGAACCCTTCCCAGTCTTCAGTCCCGCCGATAACGTACCCGGGGGAATCCGGGAGAAAACTTTCCGAAGGGGACCTTGGAGCCCGCCGGTGCTTAGTGAGGTTTTTTCGAGCTTAGCATCCGTTGTGCGCTCCACAAGCGGGAGCGAGTCCCCGTAGGAATTTTTTCTCCCGGATTCCCCTTCACCACTCACTACCCCCCGGGACTGAAGACCTATCCAACCAATCCCCCGCCCGCATCCCTCAAAGCCGTCCCCGCATCTCAACTAATAAAGGGCACAACCTGAAATAGGGCTTTCCATAAAGAAAAAACTGTAGTATAATCGACAAAGATATGGCAGTCGGGGAAAAAATTGGCTGCCGCTCACACCGGAGCGATTCCGCGAAGCGTGCCGACAGGCACGGAGCAAACCGAAAGAAAGACAGTTATTAACAGGAGGAAGAAATGTTAGATTTAAAGTTTGTCAGAGAAAATCCTGAAATCGTAAAGCAGAATATTAAAAATAAATTTCAGGACAATAAGCTGTGCCTTGTGGATGAAGTGATTGAACTGGATGCGAAGAACAGAGCAGCCAAGAAAGAAGCGGATGACCTTCGCGCCAATAAAAATAAGATTGCCAAACAGATCGGCGCCCTGATGGGACAGGGGAAAAAGGACGAGGCTGAGGAGATGAAGAAGCAGGTTGCCGAGCAGTCTGCGCGTCTGGCCGAGCTGGAGGAACAGGAGAAAGAGCTGGGAGAGCAGATCTTAAAGAAGATGATGACTATCCCGAATATCATTGATCCGAGCGTTCCGATTGGAAAAGACGACAGTGAGAATGTGGAAGTACAGAAATACGGTGAGCCGGTGGTTCCCGATTTTGAGATTCCTTATCATACGGAGATCATGGAGCGTTTTAACGGAATTGATCTGGACAGCGCCAGGAAAGTGGCAGGAAACGGTTTTTATTACCTGATGGGTGATATCGCCAGACTTCACTCCGCAGTAATTTCTTATGCAAGGGATTTCATGATCAACCGCGGTTTTACTTACTGTGTTCCGCCGTTCATGATCCGCAGCAACGTTGTTACCGGCGTTATGAGCTTTGCCGAGATGGATGCCATGATGTATAAGATCGAGGGAGAGGATCTCTACCTCATCGGGACAAGCGAGCACTCCATGATTGGTAAATTTATCGATACGGTTGTACAGGAGGAAGAGCTTCCTAAGACGCTTACCAGCTATTCCCCATGTTTCCGTAAGGAAAAGGGAGCCCATGGTATTGAGGAGAGAGGCGTATACAGAATCCATCAGTTTGAGAAGCAGGAGATGATCGTTGTCTGCAAACCGGAAGACAGCAAGATGTGGTTTGACAAACTGTGGCAGAATACCGTTGATTTATTCCGTTCCCTGGATGTTCCGGTAAGAACGCTGGAATGCTGTTCCGGAGATCTGGCCGATCTGAAAGTGAAATCGGTCGATGTGGAGGCATGGTCCCCGAGACAGAAGAAGTATTTTGAGGTCGGAAGCTGTTCCAACCTTGGAGACGCTCAGGCCAGAAGGCTTAAAATCCGCGTAAACGGCCAGGACGGCAAATACTTTGCCCACACATTAAACAACACGGTGGTAGCTCCTCCGCGTATGCTGATTGCATTTCTGGAGAACAACCTTCAGGCGGACGGTTCCGTCAGAATTCCTGAGCCTCTGCGTCCATATATGGGTGGAATGACGGAGATCCGCTAATCTGCGGGGATAATACGGATGCCACGGTAAATGCATCCATATTGAACTGTGCGGTTTCGATGAAAAAACCAGATCCGGTTTTATTATATCGGTCCAACAGTAAAATAATATAATGAAAAGGCAGGAGATAACCGGAGACGGCTCCTGCCTATTTTTTAAGGATAGATTGTATTCTTTATCGAGTAGACGGGGATGGAAGTATGAATCATAATATTACATCATTAAAACAATTTTTGAAGAACGAGACGGTGTTCTGCATCGCGGCGCTGCTTGCCTTTCTGTCTTCCCTGTCGGTACGGCCGGGGAAGGAGTATGTGGGGTATATTGATTTCAGGACACTGGCGCTCTTATTCTGCCTGATGGCGGTGGTGGCGGGCATGCAGTCCATCGGTGTCTTTACCCTGCTGGGACAGAAGCTTCTGTCCGGCACCCACGGCACGAAAAAGCTCTCATTTATTCTGGTATTTCTCTGCTTTTTCTGCAGCATGGCAATCACCAACGACGTATCGCTTATCACCTTTGTCCCCTTTACCATTCTGGTCTATCAGATGGTGGGAAAGGAGGAGAGGCTGATTAAATTAATTGTGCTTGAGACAATCGCCGCCAATCTGGGCAGTATGGCGACTCCGGTGGGGAATCCGCAGAACCTTTATCTCTATTCGGTGTCCGGGATTACAATGGCAGAATTCATGGGGGCTGTGCTGCCCTATGCCGTGGTTTCCATGCTTCTCCTTGGTTTTGTCCTGGCCGCAGAGAAGGATGAAAAAATTGAAGTGAAGGTGCGGATGGGAACGGGGCCGGAAGATGCGGGAGCGTTCGTCAAAAGATTGGCCGTTTATCTGCTGCTGTTTCTGTTCAGCCTCCTGGTAGTAATCCATATCGTACCGTGGCAGCTTGCGCTTTTAGCTGTGCTGTGCTGGATGCTTGCCAGAGACAGGAAGGTTTTAAAAGAGCTGGATTATTTCCTTTTGCTGACGTTTGTCTGCTTTTTCATATTCATCGGTAATATGAAGCGGATCGATGCGGTGAATTTATGGCTGAGCAGTCTGATTAACGGCCACGAACTGATAACGGGAATCGCGGCCAGCCAGATTATCAGCAATGTTCCGGCTGCCATTTTACTGTCGGGTTTTACAGGAGAATATAAAACCCTTCTGACAGCCGTAAACCTGGGAGGGCTGGGGACGCTGATTGCCTCCCTTGCCAGCCTCATTTCCTATAAATTTTTTGCCAGGGCCTACGATGAAAAGAAAGGCGTGTACTTTAAAACATTTACCGGATGGAACCTGGCTTTTCTGGCCGTGTTAGCCGCGTTGGCCGTACTTCTGACGGGAGGGCTCTAAGCTGCCGCCTGCCGGCAGTAACGCCATTTGCCGAAGAACTCGGGATTTTCACGAAAAACACGTGAAAACACCTCGCGGAATACATCCCAAGTGAACAGTCACGGAGTCACCTCGCTCTTTTTGTCCGTCTTACACGGACGGTTGCATTTTATAGAAAGAACGTGTAGAATAAAAGGCAGCAATCAGAAATATTGGTACAACGAAAATCAGGAGGTTGACAGAATGAAGTATATAATTGTGCTTGGTGATGGAATGGCAGATGAGCCTATTGAGTCTTTGGGGGGAAAGACCCCGATCGAATATGCGGACACTCCGGCTATGGACCGGCTGGCCCCTCTTTCCGAGGTGGGACTGGCAGCGACGATTCCGGATGGAATGAAACCGGGCAGTGACACGGCGAACCTTGCCGTTCTCGGATATAACCCGCAGAAATATTACACGGGCCGTTCACCGTTAGAGGCTCTCAGCATCGGCGTGGATATGAAGACGACCGACATTGCCCTGCGCTGCAACATTGTTACGCTGTCCGAGGAGGAGGGCCCCTACGAGGAGAGGACGATCATCGACCACAGTTCCGATGAGATTTCCACGGAGGACGCCGCCGTGCTTTTAGACGCGGTAAAAGAAGTATTTGAAAATGAGACATACCATTTCCATGTAGGCACCAGCTACCGCCATCTTCTGATATGGGAAAAAGGTGAGGTTGTGGATTTGACGCCGCCTCATGATGTGCTGACACAGAAGATTGGCCAACATCTCCCCCAGGATGAAAAAATGAGGGAAATGATGAAGAAGAGCTTTGATATCCTGAACCATCATCCGCTCAATGAAAAGCGGGCCGCGGAGGGAAAGAACAAGGCCAATTCACTCTGGTTCTGGGGAGCCGGAACAAGGCCTGCCTTATCCTCGTTCTATGAAAAGACAGGAAAGAAGGGCGTTATGATTTCGGCTGTCGATCTTCTCAAAGGCATTGCGGTCGGTGCAGGCATGAGAAATATCGAGGTTCCCGGCGCCAACGGCGGCCTTAACACAAACTATGAAGGAAAGGCTCTGGCGGGCGTAAAAGCGCTGCTGGAAGAGGGCGCCGACTTTGTCTATATCCATGTGGAGGCCCCGGATGAGATGGGACATCAGGGAAGCGTGGAGAAAAAGGTGAAAGCCATCGAATATCTGGATCAGAGACTGATCCGAATTGTGGCGGAAGAGATGGACAAATCAGGCGAGGATTACAGGCTTCTTATCATGCCGGACCACCCGACTCCAATCCGCTGCCGCACACACGTCTCCGACCCGGTGCCGTATCTTCTTTATGACAGCAGAAAGAAATCAGGCCAGGGACTCTTATACAGTGAGGCAAATGGAAAGAAATCCGGTATCCTGGTAAAAGAAGGTTACAGAATGATAGACCGTCTGCTGGGAGAATAGGGATGCAGTCAAAATAATCCATATAGAATGCCCCCTCTTTCTTAAAAGAGGGGGCATTCTATATGGATTGGCAGTTCAGCACGTAGGCGGAACCAAATTTAAAAAGTCGCTGAACTCCTTTAATTCTTTTTTCTTATCTTCCGAAAGACAGGTGAATATGAGAGTTTAAAGCACTTCCTCCAATGTTACTTTCGGTACCGCCATCAGCGAATAATTCGTATGGTAGATAACAAAACCCGGGGCGGCTCCGGCCACTTTCTTGACGGATTTTTTCTGGATATAATCGATCTCCACTTTTTCATTGCCGCGCCCCTTGGAATAATAGGCGGCAAGGGAACCGGCTTCTTCAAACGTTCTGTCGGGAAGTTCGCGGCCCTCTGCCTTTACGATGACATGGGAGCCGGGGATTCCTTTTGCATGGAACCACCAGTCGTTGCCTGAGGCCACCTTGAAGGTCAGTTCTTCGTTCTGGTAATTGTTCTTTCCAACGTAAATATGAAACCCATCGGAGGAAATATAGTGGAACGGACGGCTGGTGATTTTGACCTTCTTTCCGGACGGCCCGTGCTTTTTGATAAAGCCGTACTCCGTCAGTTCCTGCTTAATCTGTGCCAGATCCTCCTCCTTCAGGGCAATGTCGAGGGATGTGCTGATGGATTCCAGATGCTCGATCTCCTGTTTTGTCTCTTCCACAAATTTGGAGAGCGCTTCCCAGGTTCGTTTCAGTTTATTATATTTGTCGAAAAATTTCTGTGAGTTTTCTCTGGCGGTAAGCTGGGGATCCAGAGGGATCTTTACCGTTTCATTCGTGTAATAGTTGATGCATTCAAGCTCTTTTTCCCCTCCGCTCAGTTCATAGCCGTAGGTGTTGAGGAGCTCGCCGTAAATTTTGTATTTGTCTCTTTTTTCCGTGTCCTTTAACTGTTTCAACTGTAAATCGTATTTTTTATATCCTCGCTCCAGTGCGGTCTGGACAATTCTTCGCAGATCGGAGGACTTCTGCCGGATGCGTGTAATTACATTTTTGGATGCATAATAAAGTTCCAGTGTGCTGCTGATGGAATCAAACTGGACGGCCCTGTACTCCGGCGGCCAGGAGGTGAGCGGGAGAGCGGAGAATTCAACCGGCTCCTCATCGCGGTAAAGAATATTCGGCTCAAATCTGCCTTCCTTCACCTGTTCCATGGCAAGCGCGAGCGTACGGCTCAAATGGGTGATTTCCAGTTCAGAGAGAGTCGAAGCTGGCACATCGGCGTCAATGGAGGCAAGATGGCAGAATTCTTCCGCCATGACGGGGCTGATTCCGGTGAAACTTGTGTAAATCGCTTTGCCGGCGGGTGCCTGGGCGGCAGAGAGCGTTTCCGTGAACACGGTCTCGTCGGCAGAGAGCGGATCTTTCTTTCCTGCAGCCTGCGGGATAAAATAATCACGTCCCGGAAGCACTTCCCGGACAGAACTTATCTGGGCGGAAATATGTTTGATACTGTCTATGATTTTGTCGTCCGGTGTGCAGAAAATAATATTGCTGTGTTTTCCCATCAGCTCGACAATCAGGAACTTGCGGCAGAGGTCGCCAAGTTCATCCAGGTGTTCAATCTCAAAACGGATAATCCGTTCCAGCCCAGGCTGGCTCACGGATACAATTTTCCCGTTTCCGATATGTTTTCTGAGGAGCATGCAGAAATTGGGGGCCGTCATGGGACTCTGTTTATTCGTCTGCGTCAGATAGATTAACGGGAGGCTTGCATTTACAGACATCAGAAGACGGTAATTCTCCCTGTTGTTTTTTATTGTAAAAAGGAGTTCATCCTTTTCCGTCTGGGCAATCTTTGAGATCTTTCCGCCGGTCAGTTTATCATTAAATTCCTTTACCAGACCGGCAATTACTATTCCGTCAAAAGCCATAGTTGGTCATTCCTTTCAAATCAAATTTAGTTGCAAATCTAATATAGCCTCAAATCCAGTATAGTTTCAAATCCAAGGCTAATATAATTTCAATCAATCTCCATTCCGGAAATTTCTATCTATGTCATTAGCGCCGTTATCAGTGTGAAAAAGTGATTCAATCCGCCAGAGGAAAAGAGTCATGGACAGTAAATCCGCGCAGCCTCCGGGACTTATGTTTTTAACCGTAAAGTCTTTGTTCAGCCGTGTAAGGGCTTCCATCCCTTTATCCGTTTTGCTGCCCCCAAGCGAGAGGACCGACAGGGCGCACTGCTTTACATATTCAAGTGATTCATAGTTTGTCCTGAAAAGCACATTCGTATCATCCACATTTGCCATCAAATGAAGAAGGATGTGGAGGGAAAGCTGGTTCCGGCCTGGATGAACACCGGATAACTTCGCATATTCAAAGTATTCCCGAAGCGCCGGAAGTCCGACATAACGGACGGCTGGAAATCCATCGGCCGCTTCTCCCCTAATTCCACGGCACCCGTATTTCAGGTAGAGCAGTTCCCCGTGCGTGTTATCTTTTCCCGGTACGACGGCGGAAAAGTCGCGCTCCATCGGCCGGTGGCACATCAGGCTGCAGTAGGATAAAAGTTCCTCCGCTTTAGCACCGGGGCATAGAAGGCGCCTGCCCCAAAAACGCCCGGTCGCCGCAGCCAGGATTCCCATGGAAAAAATGATGCCTTTGTGGGTATTGACACCGCCTGTCGCTGAAAACATAGCTTTCTCAGCCCGCACCCCGGCCGGCCGGATAGCTGCAAATAATTGTTCTGCATTTTCTGTATCCGGCTCATTTTTACTTTGCGGTCCGGTTTCCTCTTCCATAGCCCCGTGATGAATTCCAATCTCAGCCATCTCCCTGATAAAAGGCAGAATTGCTTCAATGCTGAGTTTAAATGTCCTGTAATCCATATCTTTATGGGCGCCGCTGTCCTTTAAATCCACCAGCCCCGGCTTGGGAGTGGCCTCCACCTCATCAGTGAGAGAGCGGCCTGCCGCGCATTCTAACGCATCCAAAAACTGTTTCCGCATCAGGTTCACGGAAAACTCCCGGCTGCCAATCGCTTTTTTCAAATTCATAGCCCAGTCCCGCCTTTATCAGTTCCCGGGTAAACTTCCGATATTATTTTCTTAATATGGGCAATCAGTTCTTCCACGCTGTGATTCCTGCTTCGGCTGCAGGCGTGGGCGGGCTGACCGCATATCAGGCAGGTACGGCAGGGAAGACCAAGCTCCTCCCTGGAAACCTTGCTCCCGTCCAGTTTTATAATATCAATATCAAAAAGGCGCCCGATAGAAGAGCCATCCTCCAGTCTTGTCATCAGCCGCTTGATTGTGAGAGGAGAGGCGTCGGCGGCAATAAAAGCCTCATAGCCCGTCTTCTCGCGGATTATATGTTCATGCAGCACGGAAATGTCTGCAGCGGCAAGCGCCTCCAGAATTTCGCGGTACCCGCCGTCAAAAACCTCCGGTATCCCTGCAAACACCTTCACAGGTCCCGGGATGTTTAAGGTAAAGCTGATGAGCGTCGTATTATATCTTTTCGCCAAAGTGTTCTGCAGGAAGACGCGCCGCTCCCTGGCAGCCAGCATTTCTTCAAGTAATACCTCATTATTCAACGTCAAATCCATGTCTGAACCCTCCTGTAGATTAGTTTCGGGAAAATGTTCCCATACAGTGCGGGCACAGAGATATTATGCCCCTGACTTCTTATTATAAAGAAAAGCGGCATTTAAAACAACAGGAAGTTGAGATTTAATTGAGAAATGTAAATTGAGAAATGAGGACGCTGCCGGGACGGCTGGGGGCCGGAATGGGAAGGGATGAGTCTTCAGTCCCGAGTGGGAGGTTGTCGTGAGGGGGGGAATCCGGGAGAAAAAATTCCTACAGGGACCCGCTCCCGCTTGTGGAGCGCACAGCGGATGCTAAGCTCGTGAGAAACCTCGCCAAGCACCGGCGGACTCCAATGTCCCCTTCGGAAAGTTTTCTCCCTCCTTCCCCCGGGCAGGCTGTCGACGGGACTGAAGACCCCAGAAGGTACTGCCAGAAGTTAAGAAGAAACCAACACTACTGGGATGGTGGATAGTGGTTATGTTAACACACAGCATTTTAAGTCCAAAAACAGGAGGAATAAATGTATGAAAAGATTTGATATAAAAAGTTTAATAGCCGGAATTATCATAGGATCGATGGGGATAACGACAGTTTTTGCAGCAACGGGTATTAAGTCCGCAATTTTGAGCAATGCGAATGTTACGCTTAATGGAGCTTCATTGCCGCTTAACAGGTCTTTAATTTCGGTTACAATGGATGATGAGCAAAATGCGAGCTTGTATATGCCAGTCAATGAATTGCTCGAAAAATTCGGATATACGGTTAATTATGATAGTGAAAAAAATATAATCGATTTAATCCCCGGCAACAGCAGTTCGCACGAAGTGACTGGCGACCTCATTTCCGATGGGAATGTCGTTATGAACTTAACAAATAATGCCAATCAAACGAATATAGCTGAATCCGGTTCATTCCAAGCGGAGGATAATCAAAAATTAATTATAAATGTTACTTCGGATGTGAAAGGCGGGTCGATAGAGTTATTCTTATTTGACCCGAACGGTAAAGAACAGCGCATCTCCATCGGCTCCGTTAAAACTTCAATAACGATTGCTTTGAAAAAAGGAGTCTGGAAGTATAATTGTTCCGGTGTTTTTAAAGAGGGCGGGAACGTAAATATTGTAGGTACCATCAAGTAAACAATCCTATGTGATAGAAAATAAGTAATACGGATCTCCTGTTAAAAGTATCCGTATTACTTATTTTATTTTTCTATTGTCTCACCCAATGCCAGCTTGTGGAGCTGATAAATAAGAGCCCTTAAATATCTATAAATATAATTTTCCCTCAAGACAGAAAGCGATATTAACGGAGTGTATCAATATAATATGTCAGTATAGCTGATTTCTAACTTTGGAACAGGACTTAATCCAGTCATCTTTAATTCAGTTCCCAGGAAAATCTTATCTCAAATCTATCCTATTTAGAAACTATGTAGTGGCCGCGACAATACGCCAAATCGTACTTGGAGAAAGGGAGAACAACCGGTGAAACGGCAGTGGACGGCGGGAGGCCGATAATCTGCGCGTCTTCAGTCCGAGCGACAGACTGCCCGGGGAAGGAGGGCGAAAACTTTCCGCAGGGGACCTTGGAATCCGACGGTGCTTAACGAGGTTTTACACGAGTTTAGCATCCGTTTCGCATTCCACAAGCGGGAGCGAGTCCCCGTAGGAATTTTTTCGTCCCGGATTCCCCTGTCACGACAACCTAACGCTGGGACTGAAGACTCACCAACCTTCCCCCTGCCACGTTCCCGCCCCATTTTACAGCTCTCCCTGCCCCTCCAACTGCCCCCTGATAACTTTTCTCCTATGAACTCCATAACAGCATAAGTATTTGAATTATCCATTTTACCATGCTACTATATTTTTAGATAATATGTAGAAAGACCCAATAATTAATACAGAAAAAGTATCAATATACACAAACATATAAGCAATAGAGGAGGAAATCTTATGGTAATCGAAAAAGCGGCTGTGGCCGGTACACTGGAGTCCAGTGATGCGCAGATTACAGTTGAACCGGGTGACGGAAAGGTTGAGCTTGTCATTGAGAGCAGCGTCATCCATCAGTTCGGAAAGCAGATTAGGGCGGTTGTCCTGGAGACGCTGGAGCGCCTTGATGTGAACGATGCAAGGGTAAAAGTTGTGGACAAGGGAGCTTTAGACTGTACGTTAAAGGCCAGAGTGGAATGCGCCGTATACCGTTCCAGCGGCATTACTGAAAATTTACCATGGGGAGGTGCAATCAGATAATGAGCCATCCATTAAAAAAGAGACTGAGAAGATCCATGATGTTTCTGAACTGCCAGAAACCGGGACTGATTAAAGACCCATATATTTATAAACCGGATTCCATTATGCTTGATCTGGAAGACGCGGTTGCCGAGAACCAGAAGGATGCCGCAAGGTATTCCCTGTATCATGCGCTTAAGGAGATCGATTACAGGGGCGTGGAGAGAGTCGTACGTATTAATGGGCTTGACACGCCGCACTGGAAGGAAGATATCCGTGTCTGCGTGGCAGGAGGCGCTGATACAATCCGTATTGCAAAGACTGAATCCGCCCAGGATGTCCGCACGGTGGAAGAGCATGTGCTGGCTGCCGAGCGTGAATTTGGCCGTCCCGAGGGCAGCACCCTCTTAATGTCCGCTCTGGAATCCTGTAAGGGTGTTCTGAATGCCCAGGAGATCTGTGTTTCTTCCGACCGTCTGATCGGAATCGCCCTGTCCGGAGGAGATTATACGAAAGATCTTCAGACCGTGATCACAGGCACCGGCGTCGAGCTGATGGGAGCGAGACAGCATATGATTATGGCTGCCCGTGCCGCAGGCGTCCAGTGCTTCGACACGGTGTTTACAAACCTGGATGACATGGAAGGATTTGAAAAAGAAACCGCCATGATCAAGATGATGGGGTTTGACGGAAAATCGCTTGTCAACCCGCGTCAGATTGCAATTGTCCATAAGATATTCACGCCTACCGAAAAGGAGATTATTTTTGCTGAAAAAGTAGTGCGTGAAATTGATGACAAGAAAGCAAAAGGCATCGGCGTATTTACGGTAGATGGAAAAATGATTGATATCGCTTTCTATGACGGGGCCAAGAGGACCCTGGCTATGGCTAAAGCCGCAGGCGTTTATGAGGGGGATATGTAAAATGATAAATAAAGTGGGAAGAGATATTCCGGAGGAAGTTTTAAAGGCGACCGGCAAAAAAGTGTTTGAAGGCGCTTACGTATATGATAATTATGAGTATAAGAAGGCTGCTCCCGTAGTGCGGGCGCTGTCCGATCCGACGCGTTCCAAGATGGTGCAGTCCATCAGGGAGGCGCTTGATAAATGTGAAATCCGCGATGGCATGACTCTGTCCTTCCATCATCATTTCCGTGAGGGTGATTACGTTGTCAATATGGTGATGGAAGAGATTCACACCATGGGTATCAAGGATCTCACCATCTGCGCCAGCTCTCTCGGCAAGGCTAATGATCCGATTGTGCCGTTTATCGAGGATGGGACGATCACCGGCATTCAGTCCTCCGGTGTGAGAGGCAAAATCGGCGAGGCGATCTCGACCGGCAAGTTAAAGAACCTGGCCGTTATGCGTTCCCACGGCGGACGTGTGCGTGCCATTGAGACGGGTGAGGTGCATGTGGACATCGCCTTTATCGGCGCGCCTACCTGCGACGAATACGGCAACTGCCGCCCGAACGGCGGAAAGAGCGACTGCGGCGTTTTGTCTTACGCTATGGTGGATGCCCAGTATGCGGATAAAGTGGTGGCTGTGACGGATTGCCTCGTTGCGTTTCCGAATATCCCGGCCAGCATTTCCATGACAAACGTAGACTATGTCTGCGTTGTGGATGCCATCGGTAATCCCGATAAGATTGCGACCGGCGCCGCCAAACCGACGACCGATGTGAGAAAAATCATGATGGCCGATTACTGCACCCAATTTGTAATCAATACCCCTTACTTTAAAGACGGTTTCTCCTACCAGACAGGTGTAGGCGGCGCGTCCATCGCCTCCACGATTTCACTCGGCAAGATTATGGAGGAGAGGGGAATCCAGATGGGACTCGGTCTCGGCGGAATCACCACCCCCATGTGTGAACTTCTGGAAAAAGGCCTGATCCGCACCCTTGTGGATACACAGGACTTTGATCAGGGAGCCATCGAATCCATCAAAAAGAACCCGAACCATATCGAGATCTCCGCCTCTGAATATGCCAACCCGTTTAACAAGGGCGCTTATGTCAATAAGCTGGACTTTGTTATCCTGGCTTCCCTGGAAGTGGATATCAATTTTAACTGTAATGTCGTAGTAGGTTCCGACGGCGTCATCACCGGCGCGCAGGGAGGCCACCCCGACACAGCGGCCGGGGCAAAGTGCACGATTGTTATCGCTCCGCTTCTGCAGGGCAGGATTCCCGCCATCTGCACCAACGTTACGACGGTGACGACGCCGGGCGAGACCGTGGATGTCGTAATCACGGATTACGGCATTGCTATCAACCCGCGCCGCCAGGATCTGATCGAGTGCATGAAGAATGTCAACCTGCCGTTCTGCACAATAGAGGAACTTCGCGATAAAGCGTACAGCATGGTCGGTGAACCGGAGCCGGTTCAGTTTGGCGAACGTGTTGTCGGAATTATCGAGGGACGTGACGGAACCATCATGGATGTTGTAAGAGAGATCCGGGAGTATCAGTTCGACTAAAAAATCAGTTTGACTAAAATATCAGTTTGACCAGAATATCAGTTCGGCTAAAAAGAGCCGGTTTTCCAAAATCAGCGGAAAACCGGCTCTTTTTTCGTTTTTACCGGAAAGTTACTTCGAAATTCCCGATGGAATAAGAAATTTTCACAGGACCTCCCTGATTATCACCCAGGCAGGTTCTGATTCCTGAGTGTACCTCCTGCTTGCAGAACAGAACATTGCACGTGTAAAAATACAATAAATGTCACTTTGAACAAAAAACGGCTTGCTGAGACTTTTTTCCAAAAACGGAAAATTATAAAATTTTTGTTAAAGAAATGTAAAAAAACCTTATTTTATATGGTTTTGCGGTACATAAGTATTGTCTTATGACTGGTATAATTGCACAATTATAATTCGTTAAAAGCACCAAAAATTGTACAATTCATACAAGAAGTGTTGAAAAGCTGCTAAAAAAAGGTATAATAGAATCAAGGGTTTGAAAAGCAGCACCCCGCAGCAAACCAAAATAATGATTGAAAAGGAGAAGATGTTATGAAGAAAAGAGTGATTAGTCTGGCATTGACAGCAGCAATGGCAGTAAGTCTCGCAGGATGTGGAAGCAGCAGTTCCGGTACGGCAGACAAACCGGCGGAGACAAAAGCAGCCGAAGGCGGACAGGAAGCCGCGGCAGGCGCTGAGGATTGGAAATGGGAGAGGAACATCGAGATTATCTGTCCATGGGGCACAGGCGGCGGAGCCGACACAACACTCCGTACATTTGCTTCCGCTCTTGAGAAAGAACTTGGCGTATCCGTAGTTGTTAATAACAAAGCAGGTGCAGGCGGCGTTACCGGCGTACAGTTCGCAACCAGCCAGCCGGCCGATGGATATACATATTTACTTTGTACACAGTCCCCGATGTTAGCACAGATTTCCGGTGCAACCGATTTCGACGTATATGGAAAAATCAAACCTCTGTGCCAGCTCGTACACGACTGCAACATTTTTGTTACAAGCTCCAAGTCACCATACAACAACTATGCAGAGCTGAAAGAATATGCACAGGCTAACCCGGGCAAGGTTAAATGCGGCGTTATGACAATCACAGGTCTGGATGCGGCATGTGTGGAAGCGGCATTTGAAGGCGATGTAGAGGCAGTTGCTTACACGGAAGGTTCCCAGTTAAACGCAGACGTTATCGGCGGACATGTGGATCTGGCATGTGTAGGACCGGCAGAGGTTTCCGCTATGCTGGAATCCGGCGATATGAAGGTTGTTATGTCCTGTACGGAGAAAAAACTGACACTGGCAGGATTTGAGAACGTAGACAGCGCAGGCGACCTTGGACTGGACTGCTACTTTGGACCGTCCCGCGGTATTTTCTATACCGAAGGAACTCCGGAAGCGGCTATCAAGGCGTTTGAAGCAGCAGCAGAAAAAGCAGTTGCCAGCGAAGAATTCCAGACATGGGCAAAACAGCAGGGCCTCGATCAGAGACAGGGCTGGTTAAATACGGCAGACTACCAGGCATCCTGGGATAACGATTACAAAGATTTAACAGAAATGTTCGGTACGAAATAATTGATTTAACAGATGTTGACTGCAAATGAATATTTAAAACAATGAAACTGAGGGGAGTGGATTTATCCGCTCCCCCTGAATAAAAGAGGCAGGGAAAGGCAGGTTATCTGATTTGGACGTTATTTTTTCACTTGTATTGGGAATCTTCTGCATATACCTTTTCTTCCTGGTAGGCGCCGAGTCACCAGCTCCTACAGCGACAGAACTTGGTGCAGCGTTCTGGCCGAGAATTATTCTCGTCCTTCTTATAATATTAATAATCGTGAATATAGTGAATTCTTTGAAAAAGATGAGGGGAAGCGGAGAGAAGCTGACCGCCGGATTTAATCTGGGAGAATTCTTAAAAAGTAAATTATTCGTCGGCATGATTTTAGTGGCGGTTATGGCCGTGCTGATGCCGATTATCGGATTTATACCGGTTTCCTTCCTGTTCCTGATCGCCTACGGCGTGCTTTTAGGGGAGAGGAGAATCGGATTTCTGATTATTGTAGCCCTCGTAATTACGGCTATCCTCTACTTACTGTTCCAGGGAGCGCTTGATATTATGCTCGCCAGAGGTACCGGTATTTTCCGTGAGTTTGCATTGTTCTTTGAAACAAAACTGCCATTTTAAGGAAGGAGTGTAAGGTATGTTTGATTTATTACTGACTGGTTTAAAAATAGTATTTACGCCTTCTACATTTTTCCTTTTAGTAGCAGGTACGGTTTTAGGTGTTATATTCGGGGCAATGCCGGGTGTAAGCGCATCGATGGCGGTCGCCCTGGCTCTCCCATTTGCTTATGCGATGAATCCGGTTATCGCGATTGCGTTCCTGGTTTCCGTATATTGCGCATCGATTACGGGCGGCGGCATCACGGCGATTCTGTTCCGTATTCCGGGAACTCCATCCAGTGCGCCCACTACATTCGACGGCTATCCGATGGCTCAAAGGGGTGAGGCGGGCAAGGCGCTTGGTTTCTCGCTGATCGCGTCTGCCGTAGGCGGTCTTGTTGCCGCATTTGCCATGGCTCTCGTATCTCCCCAGCTGGCGACGGTAGCGCTGCAGTTCGGTCCTTCCGAGCTGTTTGCGGTATCTTTCCTCGGACTTTCCGTTCTGTCCTGTCTGGACAGCGACAATATTATAAAAACTCTGATTTCGGGACTCTTAGGCCTTTTGCTCGCCTGTGTAGGAATGGACCCGATGCTGGGAATCGCACGTTTCACCTGGGGCAACTCCACGCTGCTTTCCGGTATTGAGATGATTCCGGTCATGATTGGTCTTTTTGCCGTGACCGAGGTTCTCAAGCAGACGGTTAAGCCGAAGAAGATTGACACGGAAAAAGATGCGACCGGCAATTCATCCACAAAGATGAAGACGGTTCTTCCAAGCTTCCGGGAAGTATGGGAAACAAAGTATACGATGGCCCGTTCTTCCGTAATCGGAACAATTGTAGGCATCCTTCCCGGTGCAGGCGCAACGATCGCGTCCTTCTTATCCTATGCGATTGAAAAGAAGGTCTCCAAACATCCCGAAAAACTGGGAACCGGTATCCCGGACGGCATCGTAGCCTCCGAAGCTGCCAACAACGCGGCTACAGGCGGTTCGATGGTTCCCCTGCTTTCCCTGGGTATCCCGGGTGGCAACGCCGCGGCTATCATGATGACGGCCCTTGTAATCAAAGGCGTTCAGATTGGACCTATGCTTGTTAAGACTCAGCCTGAGTATCTTGCATCTGTATTCGGTTCCATGCTTGTAACAAATATTATCATGGTAATCGTAGCAATGGCGGTGGCGAAGGTATTCGCCAGAATCCTTTCCGTTCCTTACAGTATCCTTGGACCTGTTATCATTATGATGGCGGCAATCGGCGCCTATGCGCTGAACAATAATACAGGCGACGTTGCCCTGATGGCAGGCGCCGGAATTATCGGATATATGTTTGTAAAGCTGGGATACAATTCGGCCGCCCTTGTGCTCGGTCTCGTACTTGGACAGATGTGTGAATCCAACTTCCGCCGTGCGTACACACTGACAAACGGAAGCATGTCGGCGATTTTCACCAAGCCAATCACCGCAGTCATCATGATTTGCTGTATCATCATGCTGATTTATCCTTTTATTAAACCACTTTTAGTCAAAAACAAAGCAGAAAGTAAATAGATACGGTGAGCTGTGTGTTTTAAACAGGCCGCTGTCTATGCAGGAACCCCGGCTGACATCTCACTCTGTAAAAGCAGAGTAAGGTCAGCCGGGGTTCTTGATACTGTTATAGGAATGGATTTTCCACTTCAACCAGGATATTGATGAAATCTCGCATATATTTGGTCAGATACAGATTCTTTCTGTGGCAGATATAGCAGTGGCGCTGGCTGTCGGTGTTGAGAATCGGATATGTAACGGACTTTTGCTGCATCTCAGGCGTCTTCTCAATGTAGTTCTTAGGGCAAATCATGACGGCGTCGCAGGCAATGCAGACTTTTTTCTCCACCTCGATGCTGACTGTCTCCAGAATGATCTTCGGATGCATGTCATTGGTGATGAAAAGATTATCCTGTACAGCCCTCACACTGTGGCCGGGCCTGTTGGAGACAAACTTTTCATTGCGCGCCTCCGTAATCGGGATGGGAGTCCCCTCGGGAATCCGTTTGGCAAGGGCCGTGTTTCTGGAAGTCAGGAGGACGAGATCTTCGTTCTCCACCAGGATATATTTGAGTTCGCTGTGCCGGGCGGTGGTCGTCATGCAGGCCATGTCCACGGTTCCGTCCAGAACCATATTCTCCATCAGTCCCGATCCCTGCTCGAAAACTTCCACATCCACGTAAGGGTACATCTTGAAAAATTTAGGCAGCACGTAGGGGAGCACCTGCATTCCTCTCTGAACGGGAACGCCGAACCGGAGTTTACCGTGATCCTCCTGTGTAATCTCCTCAATCTCTTTAGCGAGATTCGCATTGATAGTCAGAATCTGCTGGGCGGCTTCCATATATTTTTCACCGGCATAAGTCAGTGTGAGAGGCTCAGTGGAACGGTTAAAAATCGGCGTCCCCAGATTGGTCTCCACGAGTTTGATCATCTGGCTCAGAGAAGGCTGGGATACATAAAGCTTTTTTGCCGCACCGGTGATACTTCCTTCCTGAAGGACAGTGAGCATGTACTGGGCATGTTTAAGATTCATTTGATATTCCCCCGTCTGTGTTTGCTTTTGCAGCAGCCGAAACGCCGCTGTGTTACGATCATATCATTTCCAGAAAAAAATAGCAATGACCGAGTTTCGATAGAACCGCGTTTTAAAACCACTAGTATTAGGGGGACGGTAAACAATTACTGCTTTGACACTGCTATGCACGGAGGGTATAATAAATTTAGAAAAGGGGGATGACAAGTTTGAAAGAACAATACAAAAAACTGCTCGTGATATACTTTACGATGTTTAAAATAGGCTGTTTTACATTTGGGGGAGGATGGAGCATTATCGCCCAGATAGAAGAGGAGTTCTGCCGTAAGAGGAGTTGGGTGACCGAGGAACAGATCCTGGATTTTATGTCCGTGGCGAAGTCCCTGCCAGGTATTATGATTGTCAATTATTCGGTCCTGTTCGGTTATACGGTGGCGGGTATCCCGGGAGCCTTAGCCGCTTCCTTTGGACTTGTCTCACCCGCAGTGATTGTGATTGCGGTGATTACTAATTTCTATGATGTTTTCTGCAATAATCCCTATGTGATACGGATGATGAACGGAGTCAGAAGCGCCGTTATTCCCGTCATCATCGGAGCGGCCTGGAAGTTAAAAAAGAACGCTCTGACGGACAGGGCTGCCTATCTTATAGGAATCATTGTTACCGTTATCTGTGTGGTTTCCGATCTGAATAAACTGGCGATTGTCGTTTTGTGCGGACTGATCGGAATTGCGGTGTATGTAAAGGAGAGGAGAGGCCGTGGCAGAGATTTATCTTAAACTGGTATTTGCATTTATACGGATTGGATTTTGCAGCTTCGGCGGCCTTACGATGATCCCCGTTATCCTGGATGAGGTTACGGCGAACGGATGGATGACGGAAGCGCAGGTGATGGACATTATGGCGTTGGCCGAGATTACGCCTGGCTCCATGGGCATCAACTGCGCCACCTTTGTCGGCTACCGGATAGACGGTATACCCTGCGCCCTGCTCAGCAGCCTCGGAGTTATGGTCCCCTCCCTGACTCTCTGCATGCTGGCCGCCCACTTCCTGAAACGATTAAAGGGAAACCCCTGGATGGAACACGCCCTGTGGGGAATCCGCCCGGCCTGCGTGGGAATGCTGGCTGCGGTCGTAATCACGCTCAGCGGCAGCACGTTCATAGGCGGCAGCTTTGCGGTTCACTGGAATCTGGTCATCATCGCCCTCGTCACAGGCGGCGCCATGTATAAGTTCCGCCTGTCGGTGCCGAAGACTATGCTGCTGGCGGCGGTGCTCGGTCTACTGATAGGCTGAAAAATGAGAACGCCGCCGGACGGCCGGGGGCGGGATGGTGAGGGAGGTTATGAGTCTTCAGTCCCGGTGTTTAGTGTGTGGTGAGGGGGAATCCGGGAGAAAAAATTCCTACGGGAACCCGCTTTCGCTTCTGGAATGCGCAGCGGGTGCTAGATTCGAAAATACCTCATCAAGCACCGGCGAATTCCAATGTCCCCTTCGGAAAGTTTTCTCCCTCCCCGGCAGTGTGTCGACGGGACTGAAGACGCGAAGGTTTTCGCTGTCCCGCTCCTCGGCTTGCGGGCGCTGATTTGTTCTATTTTTTCAAGAGGAGAGGAACTTGTCGCTGACACTACGTTCTTTATAAATGCAAGGAGATTACCTGCTGTTTCGTTTTAGCTTGAATACGCCTACAGCCAAGGCACCGTCAAAATGTAAAAATACCGCAGCTGCATAGTGGCCGCGGCGTTACCTTCCCCGCACTTGACGAAAGAGACAATCAGCCCTGAAGCCGGCGGACGGGGCAACAACCTTCCCTGAGTCTTCAGTCCCGTCGACAACCTGCCCGGGGGAAGGAAGGAGAAAAGATTCCGAAGGGGACATTGGAGCCCGCCGGTGCTTAGACGGCGTTCTTTGACGTCTTAGCATCCGCTGTGCGCTCCACAAGCGAAAGCGAGTCCCCGTAGGAATCTTTTCTCCTGGATTCCCCCTCACCACACCCTATAAACTGGGACTGAAGACTCATCCATCCCCCCACTCCCCCGTCCGCCGTCTTACAGAGGCGTCCTCGCATCTCAACTAAATCCCACACAATTCAGTTGACTCCCTTTCCCATTTGCATTATAATACCATTATCTATGGACGAAAGAGGGTACTGTCATGTTAAAGAGTATGACCGGGTTCGGACGTTGTGAAATTGCGACGGAAGAATATAAGATATCAGTGGAGATGAAGGCGGTTAACCACCGTTATCTGGATCTGAGCATCAAGATGCCGAAGAAGTTTAATTTCTTTGAAGCAGGGATCAGAAATCTGCTCAAGAAGTATATCCAGCGCGGCAAGGTGGATCTGTTTATTTCCTATGAAGACTATACCGAAGGCCGGATGTCTCTTAATTACAATGCCTCTCTGGCGGCAGAATACATCGAATATTTCCGCAGGATGTCGGAGCAGTTCGGCATCGAGAACGATGTCCGGGTGTCGTCGCTGGCAAGATTTCCTGAGATCCTGACAATGGAGCAGGAGCCGGAGGACGAGGAGCATATGTGGAAGATTCTGGAGGAGGCCGTCAGCGGGGCCGCCGTCAGGTTTGTAGACAGCAGAATCACAGAAGGCGAGAACCTGAAGAATGATCTTCTGGGTAAGCTTGACTATATGACCGGTCTGGTGGACGAGGTTGAGAAACGCTCGCCGAAGATCATGGATGAATACAGAACCAGGCTGGAAGAGAAAGTAAAGGAGCTTCTGGAAAGTTCTTCCATCGATGACGGAAGAATCGCTGCAGAAGTTACTATTTTTGCCGATAAGATTTGTACCGACGAGGAGACCGTGCGTCTCAGAAGCCATATCGAGGCTACGAAAGCGGAACTGACTGCCGGTGGCAGCGTGGGCAGAAAGCTGGACTTTATCGCCCAGGAGATGAACCGCGAGGCCAATACGATCCTTTCCAAAGCCAATGATCTGGAAGTGTCTGATAAGGCGATTGCATTAAAGACCGAGATTGAGAAGGTCAGGGAACAGATTCAGAATATTGAGTAATGACAATTAAGACAGACGGAGACTTGTATGATGAATAATCAGGGTGTTTTAGTGGTTGTTTCCGGATTCTCGGGCGCAGGCAAAGGGACATTAATGAAGGCCCTTCTTACAAAATATGATAACTATGCTTTATCAATTTCCGCAACAACCCGCGGCCCAAGGGACGGAGAAGAAGACGGAAGAGAATATTTTTTTAAAACACGTGAAGAATTTGAAGAGATGATAGAGAACGATCTGCTGGTAGAGTACGCCCAGTATGTCGGGAATTACTATGGAACACCGAAAGAGTATGTCGATTCCAGCATGAAAGCCGGCAAAGACGTGCTTTTGGAAATTGAGATTCAGGGAGCGCTCAAGATCAAGGAGAAGTTTCCCGAGGCAGTCCTGGTGTTTGTTACGCCTCCCAGCGCAGAGGAACTGCGCCGCCGCCTTGTAAACAGAGGCACAGAGCCGATTGAAACGATCAATGCGAGACTTTCAAGAGCTGCAAAAGAGGCCGAAGGAATTGAAAATTATGATTTTCTCCTGGTCAATGATGACATTGACGAATGTGTGGACAGGATGCACCATCTGATCCAGTCGATGCATGCCAAGGTGAGCAGTCATTTAACTTTTATCAGAACAATCAGAGAAGAAATGAAGGACTTTTGAAAGGAGCCTGATCGATTATGATGTTACGTCCATCCTATAATGATTTAATTAAAGTTGTAAACAGCGGTGTGGAGCCCGGCGACGAGCCGTTAATCCAGAGCCGTTATTCTATCGTCATTGCCACGGCAAAGCGCGCCAGACAGTTGATAGCGGGGGAAGAGTCCGCCGTACCGGCCGATGCAAGAAAACCGCTTTCCATTGCCATTGACGAGCTGTATCAGTCCAAAGTTAAGATTATCAATGACGATAATACTCCTGAAGATGAGATCGAATACTAAAGAAGAAGGCCGTCTCGCGCTGTAAAGCGCAAGGAGATGGCTTTTTATGTAATGAAGAGAACAAATGGTAACAGTTCAGATAGGTCTGCGCATTTACTGCGCTGACCGTACAAAAAGGTAGTGGCAGCAAGCATTCGGCTCATCGCGCAGCGATTTCATTAGCCGAATGCCGTAACAGTTCATGCTGTCTGAACTGTTACAACAATTGACCGATTGGAGCGAAAGAATGAAAATACTTTGTATTTCCCTGGGCTGTGATAAAAACCTGGTGGATACGGAGATGATGCTGGGCCTTTTAAATAAGGACGGCCATACATTTACCGACGATGAAAATGAAGCGGATATTATCCTTGTGAATACCTGCTGTTTTATTAATGACGCAAAAGAGGAAAGTGTAAACACGATCCTTGAGATGGCGGAGCTGAAAAAATCAGGAAGCTGCAAAGCCCTGATCGTAACCGGCTGCATGGCGCAGCGCTATAAGGAAGAGATTATGGAAGAGATTCCGGAGGTGGACGGTATTCTCGGCACTTCCACCTATGATGAGATATCGAATGTGCTGAATGCGGCCCTGAAGGGTGAACATATGGCATGTTTCCACGATCTTTCGGCCCTTCCCGAGGTGGCGGAGAAACGGATTGTGACCACGGGAGGCCATTACGCCTTTTTAAAGATTTCGGAAGGCTGCAACAAACGCTGTACCTACTGCATTATCCCATCTCTGCGCGGTCCCTACCGCAGTGTGCCGATGGAGCGCCTTTTAGAGGAGGCGTCGGGGCTTGCAGAGCAGGGGGTTAAGGAACTGATCCTGGTGGCGCAGGAGACCACGCTTTACGGAGTGGATCTTTACGGGAAGAAGATGCTTCCCGAACTTTTACGCCGCCTTTCAAAGATTTCCGGAATTGAATGGATCAGAGTCCAGTACTGTTATCCGGAAGAGATTACCGAAGAACTGGTACAGGTAATTAAAGAGGAAGAGAAGGTCTGTCACTATCTGGATATTCCGATCCAGCATGCCAGCGACCGGATCCTTAAGAGCATGGGAAGAAAGACGAACAAGGCGGAACTCATGGAACGGATTGCCCGTCTGAGGGCGGAGGTGCCGGATATTGTGCTCCGGACCACCCTGATCTCCGGTTTTCCGGGAGAGACGCAGGAAGACCACGAAGAACTGATGGAATTTGTGGATGAGATGGAATTTGACCGTCTGGGCGTATTTGCTTACTCAGCCGAGGAGGATACCCCCGCCGCAGCGTTTCCGGACCAGGTTCCCGAAGAGATAAAGGCTGAGCGGCGCGACGAGATTATGGAGCTTCAGCAGGAGATAGCGTTTGAGAAGGCTGAAAATATGGTCGGAAAGATTCTGGAAGTTATGATTGAAGGCAAGGTGGCGGATGAAAACGCCTTTGTAGGAAGGACCTACATGGATGCACCAAATGTGGACGGACTGATATTTGTAAGTGCGGATGTTCCTCTTATGTCCGGCGATTTCTGCCGGGTAAAAGTAACCGGAGCCCTTGATTATGATTTGATAGGAGAGATGATCGATGAATTTACCGAATAAGCTGACGGTTTTGCGCGTCATAATGATTCCTTTTTTTGTTTTCTTTCTGCTGTATCAGGGAGGTGAGAACACCACCTTCCGCATGATTTCCCTGGTTCTGTTTATAGTCGCCAGCCTGACGGATCTGCTGGACGGCAAGATCGCGAGGAAATATAATCTGGTAACGAATTTCGGCAAGTTCATGGATCCGCTGGCGGATAAACTTCTTGTCTGCTCCGCGCTGATCTGCCTGATTGAGCTTAAACAGCTTCCAGCATGGATGGTCATCATTATCATCAGCCGTGAATTTATTATCAGCGGATTCAGGCTGGTCGCTTCCGACAACGGCGTTGTGATCGCCGCAAGCTACTGGGGTAAATTCAAGACCACATTCCAGATGGTGGCGGTGGTCCTTCTGATCCTGAACATACCGGCCCTTTCACTCATCACAAATCTCTGCGTTTGGGTGGCGCTTGCCCTGACCGTAATTTCACTTATTGACTATATCGCAAAGAACTTCAGGATTCTTACAGAAGGGAGCATCTAAAGATGGTTGTTGAACTGATTTCCGTGGGAACGGAACTGCTGCTTGGAAATATTGTAAATACGAATGCCCGTTATCTCTCTGAAAAATGTGCCATGCTCGGCTTGTCCGTCTATTATCAGACGACGGTCGGCGACAACAGGGAGCGCATGGCCGAGGTGATAAAAACCGCGCTTGGCAGGGCGGATGTCATTGTTTTAAACGGAGGCCTCGGGCCGACGGAGGATGATATTACGAAGGAAGTCTGTGCGGAGGTGATGGGATTTCATCTCGTCGAGGACAGTTCCGTCAGGGCCCATTTGGAAGAGTGGTACAAGCTGAGGATGAAGAGCGAGCTGCCTGACAGTAACTGGGGACAGGCTCTCGTTCCGGAAGGCGCCGTGGTCTTTGAAAACCAGAACGGAACGGCTCCGGGGCTTGCCATGGAAAAAGACGGCAAAATTGCGATTCTGCTTCCGGGACCTCCAGGGGAGATGTACCCGATGTTTGAAAAGCAGGTCAGCCCTTATATCCAGGGAAAACAGTCCGGCGTTATCCGTTCCCAGATGATCAAAATCTGCGGTTTCGGTGAAAGCAAGGTGGAGGAGATGCTCCTCGATTTGATTGACAACCAGACGAACCCCACCATCGCCACCTACGCCAAGACAAAGGAAGTGCATATCCGGGTTACAGCCAGGGCCGAATCGGATGACGAGGCCAAGAAGATACTGAAACCGGTTGTGAAGGAGATTAAAAAGCGTTTTGGCATAGCAGTTTATACGACGGACGAGAAAGAGACGCTGGAAGACGTTGTAGTGCGCCTGCTCACCAAGTATGATTTGACCGTAACGACTGCGGAATCCTGTACGGGCGGCCTTCTGGCCGGACGCCTTGTCAATGTCCCGGGCGCTTCGGAAGTATTCCGCCAGGGTTTTATCACCTACTCCAACAAAGCCAAGAGGAAAGTCCTCGATGTCAGCAAAACTACGCTCAGGAAATACGGGGCGGTCAGCGAGCAGACGGCCAAGGAGATGGCGACCGGCGGTGTATTTGCAACCGATGCCGATATCTGTGTGGCGGTTACGGGCGTGGCCGGTCCCGACGGAGGTACCCCGGAAAAACCGGTGGGCCTTGTCTATATTGCATGTTACATGAAGGACAGTGTCAAAGTGGAGGAATTCCATTTTAACGGAAACAGGGAGAAGATCAGGGAGCAGACAGTAGTCCAGGCCCTGGATCTGCTCAGACGTTCGGTCCTGAACCAGTATAAAAAGGACTAAGACAACGAAAGCCCGCCCTGCGGACTTTTCATTGCCGACTATGAAGGAGAAAGGCTGAAGGGAAGAAGAATTGGGCAGTATTGATAAGAAAAAGCTGCTTTCGGCAGCGTATTATTATTCCTATACAAGATTTGTGCTTAATCTGTTCAGTTTATTTGAAGATATGGATAAAGCGGAGACAACCGGATTTCTGGACGGCTTTGCAGAGATGATTACCGAAAAGACGGAGGCCTTTCTGGAGTGGGGAAATGAGTACCCCGGCCTGGTGGCTGTGAGAGGACGCGTACTTGGCCTTTTGAATCAGATGACACTTTATCTGGACTGCTTCTGCATCCACGAATACGCCCTGGACAGAATGGAGCGGAAACTGTACGGCACAGACCCGGTCCTGATTTCTCCTGAGGTCCTGGCAGACGATCTGATGGATTATGTCATGGACGGAGAGAATCAGCTTGACGTCAACCACCGCATCCAGACAATCATCGGCGAACTTCCCGTCCGTTTTACAAAGAGTAAATTCTACAGTGTGATAGAGGAGAGCTTACGGCCTTACAAGGGCAGGGACAAAAGCGATCTTGACCGCATGATCTGGCGGATACGGAGCGCTGCCGCGCTGCCCTTATTTGAGAAGGCGGGAGAGGATCCGGAACTTTTTACAGGGTTCAGAAGCCTGGCCCTGGAGCTTGAAAACTGTGATTATCTTAGCCTGCCAAAAGAAGATTATACAAAACTCAAGAGCCGCTATGAGGAAAGCTATGGAAACCTTTCTCTTCTTTTAGGGCAGCTTGTCTGCCTGCCTCCGCTGATCAATGATCTGTGTGTGATGATGCGGGCCAAGGCCTTTGCGGAACCGTCTCCATACCAGAGCGTTCTGCAGGAGACCCTGGGGGCGATTCTGCAAAAACGCAGGGGAAAAGACGGATTTTTCACGGAGGATGACGGACGGGTTTTTGAAATGTTCGCCCCTCTGGAGGGAAAGCAGGAGTATTACTGGGAGCAGTATGTAAAACAGATGGATCGGTACAGCACCGGTGATGAAGATGTCTTTGTGGCCGGCCAGCTTCTTTCCGGAAATTTTGCAGCGCCGCTTGAGATGAACGCAGACGGCGTGAAAGTGACGGATGAGATTTACGAGACCTCGCTGGAACGGCTGTTTACAGAACTGGAGACGCGCCTGAAACGCACGGCGAAATTTACTTCCAGAGCCGTTATGGCAAAGGTGCTTGCCGAGATTCCGGTCTGGTTTAATACGCTCGAAGAGATCCAGGCGTACATCAGGGACAGCCTGTCGCTGTGCCTGGATACGGCGGAGAGAGACGCCAGCATGGTGAATTTGAAGCAGATAATGGTGGAGGGGAATGCACTGGTATAAGCATTTATATGTAGGCCGAAAAGCCAAGAAAAAACGATTTTCGATTATTCAGAATATCCGCAAAGGCCGGTTTCAGGCCGGAGTCCATGTGATCACCCCTTCATTCGGAGGACAAAACATCATGGATATTTATCCTGCCGCCGTGCTCCTTTCGGAATATTACAGTAAGAAAGAGGATTTACTGATTCTCGGGATTGCTGCCGACTACTATGAGGCACTGGAAGTGGTGCGCGATATTGTAGATGAAATGTACCAGAAAACAGGCGGGTTTTCCATTCAGGAATTTCTTTCTATAAATGGGCAGAGGTGAATGGAATGCTCCATATTTTGTTGCTAATATTGAAAATAGCGGGATTCCTGCTGCTTGCCGTCCTGGGACTGCTTATCCTGGTCCTTTTGTCTGTCCTTCTTGTTCCGTTCAGATACAGGCTGCAGGGTTCCTATTACGGAAAGCCGGAAGGAATGTTCCGTCTGACATGGTTTCTGCATCTTTTGTCGGTGCGGGTGAGCTATTACGGCGAACTGAAAATACTGGTCCGGATTCTGGGCTTTCCCGTATTCCGTGAGGATGGGAAAGAGGCGGAAGAAACCGTGGAGGAAGAGCTTATTCCCGACGCCGAGGAGTTTATCGACGACGCGGCGGACAGTTATACCGGCGATTTCCGGGAGGAACCCCTTCTTTCCGCACAGGAACTGGGCGGAGAAGAGCCGGAGAAACCGGGCGGGGAGGAACAGGAGGAAGAAGCCGGAGCGCCGTTTTTACGGTCTGAGGAAGAAATCCCCGTGCCCCCGCATAAAGAAGCCGGCAGGGGGAATATCTTCTCCCGCATCGCCGCCGGGATTCAGAATCTTTTCCGCAGAGTGATGCTTTTTATTAGGAATATCATTGCAGCCCTGAAAAAAGCGGACGACTGGAAAGAAACCGTGACGGCTTATCTGAAAGACGAAGAGAACAGAAAAACATACCGGCTGATAAAAAAACAGCTTAAAAAGGTATTACGCCACATTTTGCCGGTGAAACTTAAAGGGAATATTACCTTTGGCTCCGATGAGCCGTATATAACCGGACAGGTGCTTACCTGGGCGGCTCTTCTCTACCCCCTGTACCGCGATAATCTCGTGATAGAACCCGTATTTGACAGACAGGTACTGGAGGGAAACGTATCTTTAAAAGGGCGCATCCGGACGGGAACGCTCCTTATGGCAGGAATCAGAGTATTGCTAAATAAAAATTTCAGGAAACAGCTTAAGCGCTTCCTGAACCGAGGAGGAATGTAATATGGCAGATAATCAGTTTTCATCTACGGTAGATGCGCTGTTTAAAGGAATGGATAATTTTGTGACCACAAAAACCGTGGTGGGAGAAGCGGTGAAGATCGATGATACGATCATCCTCCCGCTGGTGGACGTGACCTGCGGTATGGCGGCAGGCGCTTTCAGCCAGCCGTCCAAGAATAACGGCGCCGGCGGCATGAGCGCTAAGATGAGTCCAAGTGCGATCCTCGTGATACAGAACGGGGTTACAAAGCTTGTAAATATTAAGCACCAGGATGCCGTGACAAAGATTATCGATATGGTGCCCGACTTCGTAAACCGTTTTACAAACGGCAAGGAAAGCGTAATCTCCGACGACGCAATGGAGAAGGCAGAAGCGATGGCCGAAGACCTATCTGAAAAATAATGAATACTGAAAAATAATGGAAAATGCTAAGATGCATCAAACGGCCAGGCCGGGCATATACTACTCATAACCGGATTATTCAGGGAGGAGACTGCCGTGAGGCGTCTATGCGGGCTTGTAATATTTTCCATTGGCATTGGAATGATGCTGGTACTCATTTTTCCCAAGAACTTCCTGTGGGTCTGTGCCGCCATCTCATGCCTGATTATCGGATATAATATGTTTTTTTGTTAAAGTGAACAACTCAGAGGGGATTATGAAATGAATTCCTTATTGCAGATAACGTAAGAGTCCGGCGTGCCGGGCTCTTGTGCTTATAGAATCAAAAATAGAGAAAAAGAAAAAACAGCCCCCGGCAGATACCAGGGGCCTCACTTTCCATGACGATTAAGCTCTTTCTACTAAACCGGCTCTTAAGCAAGAAGTACATACATACATCTTCTGAGCTCCGCCGTTAGTTTTTACCTTAACAGACTTAACGTTAGCTTTCCACATTTTGTTGGATCTTCTATGTGAGTGGCTTACTGCATTACCGAAGTGGGCAGCTTTTTCACAGATTGCACATTTAGCCATTATTGCACCTCCTTAACCGAACATTGGACTTCCTATTAAAAATCCATAACAAAATTTATAATAGCAGAAAGCATGGAATTTTGCAAGTGAAATTTAAAAATTTGTTTCTTTTTTTGCGAAAATAATGTATAATCACTAATAGCCGGATACGATGTTGCCATCCGGCATAATAAGCTCAGTAATTGAGTAAGAAATGGAGGCTGTGAGATATGAAAGGTCGCATTAATAATAAATTAGGTTCGATCCAGATCGACCCTGAAGTAATCGCCATGTATGCAGGGACTACAGCAGTGGAATGCTTTGGCATAGTCGGTATGGCCGCTGTAAGTATGAAGGACGGGCTCGTAAAGCTGCTTAAGAGGGACAGTCTGACCCATGGTATTAATGTATCAATCAAAGAGAATGAAATCAGCATTGACTTCCACGTCATTGTCAGCTATGGTGTAAGTATTTCGACTGTTGCAGACAATCTGATAGAGAATGTTAAATATAAAGTTGAAGAATTTACAGGCATGACGGTCGAGAAGATCAATATCTTCGTTGAAGGCGTAAGAGTGATAGATTAAGGAGGAACTACCCGTGGGTATGAACTATATAGACGCCGAGATGCTGAAAAAAGCATTTCTGGCCGGAGCAAAAGGCCTTGAGGCTAATAAAGAATGGATTAATGAGCTGAACGTATTCCCCGTGCCGGACGGCGATACGGGAACGAATATGACGATGACGATACTTTCAGCGGCCAGAGAGGTTGCGGCGATTGAAAAGCCAACCATGGAATCTCTCGCCAAGGCGATTTCATCCGGTTCTTTAAGAGGAGCCCGAGGTAACTCAGGTGTAATTCTTTCCCAGCTTTTCCGCGGCTTTACGAAGGAAATCAAGAATGTGGACGTCATTACGACAACGACGCTTGCCAACGCGTTCAACCGGGGAACCGAGACGGCGTATAAGGCTGTCATGAAGCCGAAGGAGGGCACAATCCTCACGGTTGCCAAGGGAATGGCGGACAAGGCCTCCGAACTCGTGTCGCAGACGGAGGATATTATCGAATTTGTTCAGAAGGTGATAGAACATGGCGATTATGTGCTGAGCCAGACGCCGGAGATGCTGCCGATCCTCAAGGAGGCAGGTGTTGTGGATTCCGGCGGCCAGGGCCTGATGCAGGTGTTAAAGGGCTGTCTGGACGGACTTATGGGCAAGGAACTCGATTTGTCCGTCGAGGGTGCTAAAGCTCCCCAGGCGCCGCTTCAGACCGGCAGCGCTTCAGGTGATTTCGACATCAAATTCGGTTACTGTACTGAATTTATTGTGAATATTGAGAAGGCATACAACCAGAAGACGGAACATGAATTCAAGAGCTATCTCGAATCCATCGGAGACTCCATCGTGGTGGTGTCCGACGACGACATGGTAAAGGTTCATGTCCACACTAACGATCCTGGCCTGGCAATCCAGAAAGCCCTCACTTACGGTTCCCTCTCAAGGATGAAGATCGACAATATGAGGGAAGAGCATCAGGAAAGGCTGATTAAGGATGCCGAGAAACTGGCTAAGGAGCAGAAGGAAGAGGAAAAGGCCAGGGAACCAAGAAAAACATATGGCTTTATCGCCGTTTCCATCGGTGAAGGCATGAGCGGGATTTTTAAGGGCATCGGCGCCGATTACCTCATTGAGGGAGGACAGACAATGAACCCCAGCACGGAAGACATGTTGAATGCCATCGACCGTGTCAATGCCGACACTATTTACATCCTGCCGAACAATAAAAATATTATTCTGGCGGCGGAGCAGGCCAGAAGTCTTGTAAAGGATAAGAAAATTGTAGTTGTTCCTTCCAAAACGGTTCCGCAGGGAATCACGGCTATCATCAATTTTGCTCCGGATCTCTCCTCGGAAGAAAATCTGGATCTGATGATCCAGGAGATGGGACGCGTAAAGAGCGGCCAGATTACGTATGCGGTGCGCAACACCTCCATCGACGGAATGGAGATCTCCCAGGGCGACATCATGGGTATCGGCGACAGCGGTATGCTGGCGGTCGGAAAAGATGTCGAAGATGTGTCTCTCAAGACACTCCGCACCATGGTTGACGAAGAATCGGAACTGATTTCCATATACTACGGTGAGGATATCAAGGAAGACGAGGCCGGGAGCCTGTATGCAAAGGCACAGGAGGAATTTGCCGGCTGCGAGATAGAGCTTCACAACGGAGGCCAGCCGATTTATTACTATATGATTTCCGTAGAGTAACGGCGGCGGGACAGGTACAATTATAATACAGAGGTGGACCAGGGCTGAGGATTCCGGTCCGCCTCTGTTTCTTAATTCATAGAAATTTTGTCTATTTTAAAAAATACTCCGCTTGCGGAACTCGTTACTTTTATAAATAAATTATTTGCAGGTAGAATGATGAAAAACGATAATCCGAAAAAAGAAGTGAAAACAGGAACCGGCTCCGGCAGGAAAGAGAACGGCTTTATGGAACAGCCGGTTACCTCCCTGAAAGGCATCGGAGACAAGACTGCCAGACTTTTCGGCAAGCTGGGGGTGGAAACGGTTGAAGAACTGCTCCATTATTATCCCAGAGCCTACGACACCTTCCGTGAACCGCAGCCCATATCGGAGCTGCTTCCGGAGACCATGGCCGCCGTAGCGGGAATGCTTACAAAGACGGCCGATGTGGTGAAATACGGCCACCTTCAGGTGACGACGGTGACGCTGCGCGATATCAGCGGGCTTCTGACCCTCACCTGGTACAATATGCCCTATCTAAGAGGAACCCTAAAAGCTGGGGAACGCTTTATTTTCCGCGGCAGGATCGTTAAAAAGCGCGGCCGGCTCACAATGGAGCAGCCGGAAATCTACAGGCCGGAGAAATATGCGTCCCTGGTGCACTCCATGCAGCCGATTTACGGCCAGACCAAGGGACTAGGTAATAAGACAATCGCAAAGACCGTGGCAGGGGCACTGGAGGCCCGTGATACGGAGCGCGATTACCTGCCTGCGGGACTCAGGATAAAGTATGAGCTGGCGGAGTACAATTTTGCCCTGGAGCATATCCATTTTCCCAAGGATGAGACGGAGCTGCTGTTTTCCAGGAAGAGGCTGGTATTTGATGAATTTTTCATGTTCCTGCTCTCCGTACGGCTTTTAAAGGATAAAAAAGAGGACAAACAGAGCCCCTGTCCGTTCGTGATAGACGGTAAGGCAGCCGCTCTGGAGGAAAAACTACCGTTTGCCCTCACCGGAGCCCAGAAAAAAGTCCTTAACGAGGTCTATGCGGATCTTTCGGGGGGCCATATCATGAACCGCCTGATCCAGGGCGACGTAGGTTCCGGCAAAACAATCATCGCCGTACTGGCTCTTCTGCAGGCTGCGTATAACGGCTATCAGGGCGCTTTGATGGTTCCGACGGAGGTTTTAGCCAGACAGCACTTTGAATCGATGAATGAGCTGTTTACGGGCCTCTCACTGCCCGTTAAACCAATCCTGCTCACCGGCTCCATGACCGCCAGGGAAAAAAGACTGGCCTATGAAAAGATTGCAGCGCATGAAGCGGATATCGTCATCGGCACCCATGCGCTGATCCAGGAAAAAGTCGTCTACGATAAACTTGGGCTTGTCATCACCGATGAACAGCACCGGTTCGGCGTGGGGCAGAGGGAGATGCTGGGCAGCAAGGGTATGGAGCCGCATATTCTGGTCATGAGCGCCACACCGATTCCACGTACGCTGGCAATCATTATCTACGGAGATTTGGATATCTCCATCATAGACGAACTCCCGGCGGGCCGCCAGGCCATTAAAAACTGTGTGGTAGGAAAGGATTACCGCGAAAATGCCTACCGTTTTATCGAGAGGGAGGCGAGAGCGGGCCGCCAGGCTTATGTCATCTGCCCGATGGTGGAGGCCAGCGAGATGCTGGAGGCCGAGAACGTAATCGACTATACCAAAACCCTGAGAGAACATCTTCCCGCGGATATCCGTGTGGAATATCTGCACGGAAAGATGAAGGCAAAAGAGAAGAATGCAATTATGGAGCTTTTTGCCGCCAATGAGATACAGGTCCTGGTTTCGACAACGGTTATTGAGGTCGGCATCAATGTGCCGAATGCGACCATCATGATGATAGAAAATGCGGAGCGTTTCGGTCTTGCCCAGCTTCACCAGCTGAGGGGCCGGGTAGGCCGGGGAAAGGACCAGTCCTACTGCATTATGGTGAACAGTTCCGGTGAGGAGGATGCCAGGAAGCGTCTGGAGATCCTTAATAAATCCAACGATGGTTTTTTCATTGCCTCCGAGGATTTGAAGCTCAGGGGCCCGGGGGACATCTTCGGCGTGCGCCAGAGCGGGGATCTGGAGTTCCGGCTGGCCGATATTTTTACCGATGCCGATATTTTGAAAACCGTATCTGATGAGGTAAAGGAGCTGATGGATCGGGATCCGTTCCTGGAGTGCGGGGAGAACAGGGAGCTGAGGCGGAAACTGGATCTTTATCTGGAGAGAAGCTACGAAAAACTGAATCTGTAGGAGAAGTTACAGGCAAAGGAGGAAGAGAATGCTGCGTTTAAGACCGTATAAACCGGACGATGCCGGTTATCTGATGGATTGGCTGAAGGATGAGAGGACCGTGCGCCTCTGGAGGGCGGACCGTTTCTCTTATCCGCTGACAAAGGAACAGTTGGAGCAATACTGGGAGGACTTCCTTTCAGACGAAAATGCCTGGATATTCCTTGCTGTGGACGAAAGCGGGAAACCCTGCGGCCATTTTTCCTTCCGCAGGGTGGATTATGCGAAAAACAGCGCCCACATGGGATTTATTGTGGTGAATCCCAAGGAGCGCGGCAAGGGCTATGGAAGAGAAATGGTTACCCTGGCTCTTCGGTACGCATTTGGGTTCCTCAGAATGGAGCGGGTGACGCTGGGAGTCTTTACGGTGAACGAGGCCGCCCACAGATGCTATCTTTCGGTGGGATTTAAGGATGAAGAACTCCACCGGGACTATGACTGCTTCGATGGGGAACCGTGGGACTATCAGGACATGGCGGCTCTAAAGGATGACTTTAAAGAGGCGGTGTTTCCGGTGTGACGGGAACGTCCGCTTCCTTCAGACCGACGCATTAGAATATCGTATACTGTAATTAAAAAACCTGAGCTTTACCATAGTGATATGGACGGCTCAGGCTTTCTATTCATTTTATATCATATCAAATCTAAACTAATGTTTTAAAATACTGGAAACCGTCGGTATTTTCGTTATATCTGCGGATCAGTTTCTGGATCTTTGCAGTCGGCGTCAGAGCATTCTCAAGGGATACGTTGTGGTTTAACGCATTGATGATGGCAGCGATAAATTTGCTCATATCGGCTTCCACATACCATTCGCGCTTTAAAAGTTCTTCCGGACGGTAGTTTAAGTTGGTCGTCACCACGCAGTCAATATATTCTTTGGCGTAGAATTCATCAAATTTATCAAGGCCGTTGGTGAAGAGGCCAAAGGTGGTGCATACGACTACGCGCTCCGCCTTCCTGTCCTTTAACGCCTTTGCGGTATCGAGCATGCTTTCGCCGGAGGAAATCATGTCGTCAATGATGAGGACGGTCTTTCCTTCCACGGAGGAGCCTAAGAATTCATGGGCTACGATTGGGTTGCGGCCATTCACAACGCGGGAGTAATCACGGCGTTTGTAGAACATACCCATATCCACGCCGAGGTTGTTGGCAAGATATACGGCGCGGCTCATGGCGCCCTCGTCCGGGCTGATTACCATCAGATGTTCCTTGTCAATCTTAAGGGTCTTATCGTGGGCGAAGAGAGCCTTAATAAACTGGTAGGTAGGCATGAAGTTGTCGAAGCCGTTTAACGGGATTGCGTTCTGGACTCTCGGGTCGTGTGCATCAAAGGTGATGATATTGTTGACGCCCATATGAACCAGTTCTTCCAGCATCATGGCACAGTCCAACGATTCACGGCTGGTTCTCTTATGCTGTCTGCCTTCGTATAAAAAGGGCATAATAACATTAACACGGTGTGCGGTTGCAATCGTGGCGCCGATGATACGCTTTAAATCCTGGAAATGATCATCGGGAGACATGTGATTGGTAAAACCGCTCATTTTGTAGGTGAGGCTGAAGTTGGTTACATCCACCATGGCGTAGATATCGGTGCCGCGGACGGATTCATGGATCGCTCCCTTGCCTTCACCGCTGCCGAAACGCGGACAAGAACAGTTTAACAGATAGGAATCGGCGTCATAACCGCGGTATTGAAGGTTTTCCTGGCGTTTCTTCAGAATCTCAATATCGTTGTGGCGGAAGTTGAGAATGTGTTCATTCACTTTCCCGGCCAGATCCTTACAGCTTTCCAAAGCGGCGATTTTTAAAGGCGCCACCGGAAGGGTGTCATTAAAAACATAGTCATTAGACATGATGTGTGCTCCTCCATAAATAAGGCAGGATAATCCCTGCCTGACTTTTATATAGTTTTTATACCATTATCAGACAAGAAACGTCAATAGAAAAACAGTAATTTTTAACAAAAAGACAAAAACTTTACAAAATTCTGTAATGTTGTTATGATAAAGAAAGGGATAGAAAGGCAGAGTAAAGTATGGTGAAAAAAGGACATTTAATCAGTAAAGTCGATCCCGGCTCCATTGCGGAAGAGCTGGAGCTGGAACCGGGTGACACGCTGTTGACAATAGACGGGGACGAGATAGAGGATATATTTGACTATGAATACATGATTGACAGCGAGGCCGTCACCCTGGTTGTGAAGAAGAAAAACGGGGAAGAGTGGGAGCTGGATATCGAGAATGAATACCAGGATCTGGGACTGACCTTTGAAAACGGTCTGATGAGTGACTACCGTTCCTGCAAGAATAAGTGTATTTTCTGTTTTATCGATCAGATGCCCGCGGGGATGAGGGAGACTCTTTATTTTAAAGATGATGATTCCAGGCTTTCATTCCTCCAGGGCAATTATATTACCCTGACGAACATGAAGGACAAGGATATTGACCGGATCATCCGCTACAGGCTGGCGCCCATCAATATTTCCGTCCAGACGACGAATCCGGAGCTGCGGTGCCTGATGCTTCACAACCGCTTTGCCGGTGAAGCGCTGTCAAAGATAGACACGCTCTATGAGGCTGAGATACCGATGAACGGGCAGATCGTCCTCTGCAAGAATGTAAACGACAAGGCGGAGCTTGAGCGGTCCATCCGTGACCTTTCCCGCTATGCTCCCTGCATGGCAAGCGTTTCGGTGGTTCCGGTCGGGCTTTCAAAGTTCCGGGAGGGACTGTTCCCGCTTGAACCGTTCACAAAGGAAGACGCGGAGGAAAACCTTGAGATCATTGAGCGGTGGCAGAAGATTATCTATGAAAAGCACGGAATCCATTTTATCCATGCCAGCGATGAGCTTTATATGCTGGCCGGGCGGCCGATGCCGGAGGAGGAGCGGTACGACGGTTATATCCAGCTTGAGAACGGGGTGGGTATGGTGCGTCTTTTGACGTCCGAGATAGAGCAGGCGTTAAAGGATGCCTGCGACGACGGGGGGACGGAGGAGCTTTCCATGGCTACCGGCGTCCTGGCTTATCCTTATATTAAGGAATATCTGGATCAAATCACGAAGATTTATCCCGGCAGAAAGGTACACCTCTATAAGATTATCAATCATTTTTTCGGAGAGCAGATTACGGTGGCCGGTCTGATTACGGGAACCGATCTGATCGAACAGCTGAAGGGGCAGGAACTGGGAGAGCGCCTTCTGCTGCCCTGCGCCATGTTCCGCAGCGGAGAAGAGGTTTTTCTGGACGACGTGACGAAAACAGAAGTACAAAATGCTTTACAAGTCCGGGTGGATATTGTAAAATCAAGCGGACATGACTTTGTAGATGCAGTGCTCGGGCCGGTGGAAGAAGAGGCGCCTGAACATGGGGAATATGAATTATCTTCCTATAATCAAAAGACAGAAGAGATCTGAATTGCAGAATAACGATGCACAGAATATTTGAACGGAGGCGTAACGTAATATGAATAAGAAGAAACCGGTTGTGGCCGTGGTAGGACGTCCGAATGTGGGGAAATCCACGTTGTTTAACGTCCTGGCGGGCGACATGATTTCCATAGTAAAGGATACTCCGGGCGTAACAAGAGACCGAATCTATGCCGAATGTACCTGGCTAGATAAGGCGTTTACCCTGATTGACACGGGCGGCATTGAGCCCGATACGAAAGATGTGATCCTGTCACAGATGCGGGAGCAGGCGGAGATAGCCATCGCTACGGCGGATGTGATTATCTTTATTGTGGATGTGAGACAGGGACTGACCGATTCGGATTCCAAGGTGGCCGACATGCTCCGCAAGTCGAAAAAACCGGTGGTTCTGGCGGTCAACAAAGTAGACAGCTTTTCCAAGTTCGGCAACGACGTATATGAATTCTATAATCTGGGTATCGGTGATCCGGTTGCCATATCGGCCGCATCCAGGCTCGGCCTGGGCGAACTTCTCGACGAAGTTGTAAAACACTTTGAGGACGGTGCCGGTGAGGAAGAGGAGGATGAGCGTCCGAGAATCGCCATCGTAGGCAAGCCCAACGTGGGTAAATCTTCCATTATCAATAAACTGCTGGGAGAGAACCGTGTTATTGTATCGGACATTGCCGGAACCACGAGGGATGCGGTGGATACCGAGATTATCCATAACGGTACGGAGTATGTATTTATCGATACGGCCGGACTGAGAAGAAAGAATAAGATAAAGGAAGAGCTGGAACGTTACAGCATCATCAGGACCGTAACGGCGGTAGAGCGCGCCGATGTGGTGCTGGTTGTCATCGATGCCGTGGAGGGCGTGACGGAGCAGGACGCCAAGATAGCGGGAATTGCCCACGAGCGGGGTAAAGGCATTATTATCGTTGTCAACAAATGGGATGCCATTGAGAAGACGGATAAGACAATCTACGAATATACCAACAAAATTAAAATGACCCTGTCCTTTATCCCTTATGCGGAGTTCATCTTTATTTCCGCCACCACGGGACAGCGTATTAACAAACTCTACGATATGATCGATATGGTGAGGGAGAACCAGACGCTGCGTATCGCAACAGGCGTGCTGAACGAGATCATGACGGAGGCAGTGGCGCTGCAGCAGCCGCCGTCCGATAAGGGCAAGAGACTGAAGCTCTACTATATGACGCAGGTATCGGTAAAGCCGCCGACCTTTGTCGTCTTTGTCAATGATAAAGAACTGATGCATTTTTCATACACCAGATATCTGGAAAACAGAATCCGTGACGCATTTGGATTCAGGGGGACTTCTCTTAAGTTCTTAGTCCGTGAAAGGAAGGGAAAGGAGCAGTAAGTATGGAACGGCTTATTTGTGTTGTAATCGGCTATGCATTCGGCCTGATTCAGTCCGGCTATCTATTTGGAAAAGTGAAGAATATCGATATCAGGCAGCACGGAAGCGGCAATGCCGGTTCCACTAATGTGCTGCGGGTGATGGGAAAAAAGGCGGCGGCCGTCGTTTTCCTTGGCGATTTTTTCAAAGCGGTGATCGCGATGTGCCTTGTCAGGGTTTTATTTGCTTCTGCTTCGGACAGTACGGATCTTCTCGCCCTGTATGCCGGGCTCGGCGTTACGCTGGGACACAACTTTCCTTTTTATCTGCATTTTAAAGGAGGCAAGGGAATTGCCTCCATGGCCGGTATCATGACGGCCATGGATTTCAGGATTACCCTGACCTGCTTTGTCGTCTTTGCAGTTGTGGTAGCGGTTACGAGATATGTTTCCTTAGGATCCATTCTCGTGTCGGTTACCTTTTTTACTGAGCTTATTATCTTCGGACGGATGGGGAGCTACCATGTGGCTGCTGCCCTTCTGCCGGAATTTTACATACTGGGCGGCGTACTGATGTGTATGGCTATATGGCGCCATCGGGCCAATATCGGCCGGCTGCTGTCCGGGACGGAGAATAAACTGGGTGCATCGAAAAAATAGCGGAGGATTACGAAATGACTTCAGTTGGTGTGATTGGATCAGGGACATGGGGAACAGCCCTCTCCCTGCTGCTTTGTAAGAATGGCTGTCAGGTTACGGTATGGTCTGCCATCGAAGAAGAGATTACGGAGATGAAGGAGAGCAGGAGACACAAGAACCTGCCGGAAGTAGCGCTGCCGGATGAACTGCTCCTGACGGCCGATTTAAAAGAAGCCATGTCGGAAAAAGACATTCTCGTGCTGGCGGTTCCTTCCGTCTACATCAGGGCGACGGCCGCCAGGATGAGAGAGTACATCCGCTACGGACAAATCGTCATCAATGTCTCCAAAGGAATCGAGGAGAGCAGTTTAAAGACGATGTCCCAGGTCATCGAGGAGGAGCTTCCCGAAGCTGAGGTGGCCGTCCTCTCCGGACCGAGCCATGCGGAGGAGGTAAGCCGCGGAATCCCGACAACCTGTGTGGCCGGAGCCCATAGAAAGAAAGTGGCCGACTATATCCAGTCGGTATTTATGAGTCCTGTCTTCCGTGTCTATACAAGCCCCGATATGCTTGGAATCGAAGTGGGAGCGGCGCTTAAGAACGTAATCGCCCTGGCGGCCGGTATCGCGGACGGACTGGGTTACGGAGACAATACAAAAGCAGCTCTGATTACGAGGGGAATTGCCGAGCTGACGCGCCTGGGAGTTAAGATGGGCGGAAAAGAACAGACTTTCAGCGGACTTTCCGGCATCGGAGATTTGATTGTAACGTGTGCCAGCATGCACAGCCGCAACAGAAGGGCCGGTATTCTGATAGGAAAAGGCTATACGATGGAAGAGGCCATGAAGGAAGTCCAGATGGTGGTGGAGGGCGTTTACTCCGCAAAGGCCGGTAAAAAGCTGGCCGGGGTATACGAAATCGACATGCCGATTGTGGAGCAGGTCAACCAGGTGCTTTTTGACGGCAAGCCGGCAAAAGACGCTGTAGGTGATCTGATGCTGCGTGATCGCCGGATTGAGAGCAGCAGCCTGCCGTGGGAAGCTTAAGAAGCATATTTTCTAAATTTCCCTGAAAAGATGAAAAAAGATGATTTTTGTAGAAAAGAAGCCGTTTGTCTTCCTGTTGTAACCAAGCGTGCGCAGGCGGAAGACAAACGGCCTGTTTTCACCTCTTTCTATAATCAGAAGAGATGGCAGGTATAACAACAGGTTATGATTTAAAGGGAATTGAACGGAAAAATGAAGTTTTTCTTTCGAATTCCTTTTTTTTGTTCGGTTTTCATATTGACAATTTAAATTCTTAAACTTATAATGTCGTCAATCAATCAGTTAGCATCGTTGTCCGAAAGACCGGTGCCAGCGGAAAAATTGGAGGAGATCATTATGAAAAAGAAAGTATTAAGCTTAGGCCTTGCAGTGGCCATGGCAGCATCCTTAACCGCATGCGGCGGTTCAGGCAGCAAACCTGCTGACACAACAGCAGCAGCGGGAGAAACTCCGGCGGCACAGGCCGAGGGTGAATCACAGGCGCCAGCCGCATCAGCAGACGGCGTATTTAAGATTGGCGGTATCGGACCTCTGACAGGACCGGCAGCAGCTTACGGAATTGCCGTTAAAAACGGTATGGAACTGGCAGCCAAAGAGATCAATGAAGCCGGCGGAATAGGCGGCGTTCAGATCGAATACAATTTCCAGGATGACGAGCATGATCCTGAGAAGGCAGTCAATGCCTACAATACATTAAAAGACTGGGATATGCAGATGTTACTCGGCACCGTTACGTCCAAGCCCTGTATCGCAGTAGTGGCAGAGTCACAGGTTGACAACATGTTCCAGATTACACCATCCGGCTCGGCCGTAGAGTGTATTTCCGGCGACAACGCATTCCGCGTATGTTTCTCTGATCCGGATCAGGGTAAAGCTTCCGCACAGTACATAGGCGAGCACAAGCTTGCTGCAAAGGTTGCAATTATTTACGACAGCTCCACAGAGTATTCCGACGGTATCCGCGAGTCCTTCGTGGCAGAGGCCGGCAACCAGGGACTTGAGGTAGTTGCCAGCGAAGCATTTACGGCAGACAGCAACACCGATTTCTCCGTACAGCTTGACAAGGCGAAAGAAGCCGGCGCAGAGCTGGTATTCCTGCCAATCTACTACCAGGAGGCATCCGTTATCTTAAAACAGGCTTCCGATAAAGAATTCAGCCCAATCTTCTTTGGCTGTGACGGTATGGACGGTATCTTAAGCGTTGAGAACTTTGATAAATCCCTGGCAGAAGGCTTAATGCTGTTAACGCCATTCTCCGTAGATGAGGAGAGCAGCAAGGATTTCGTTGAAGCATACAGAACCGCTTACAACGAAGAACCGCTTCAGTTCGCTGCAGGCGCTTACGACGGTATGTACGCTATCAAGGCTGCCGCTGAGAAGGCAGGTATCACACCAGATATGAGCGCATCCGATATCTGTGACGCAATGAAGACAGCCATGACTGAGATTTCCATCGACGGCTTAACAGGTACAGGAATGACCTGGACCGCAGCAGGCGAGCCGAACAAAGCTCCTAAGGCTGTTAAGATTGAAGACGGAGTATATGTATTACAGTAATTATAGTAATTAGCCCTTCAAGAGGGTTGTCTGAATGACAACCCTCTTTTTTAACATTGACGGCGGTAAAAGCCAACAGCGCTTTGAGGCCGTGAGAAAAAAGACAAAGAGGTAGGTGTAGGCGGTATGAGTTTTCTTTCTTATTTAATCAACGGGATCAGCCTTGGAAGTGTATATGCGATCATTGCCCTTGGTTACACCATGGTTTACGGCATTGCCAAGATGCTGAACTTTGCCCATGGAGATATCATTATGATCGGCGGTTTTACCGTATTTACGGTCGTGAGTACGGCAGGGGGATCTCCGGTCGTCGGGGTTCTGGCTTCAATTGTAGTATGTACGGTTCTGGGCGTCACCATTGAAAAAGTCGCTTACAGGCCTCTCAGGGGAGCTTCCCCACTGGCAGTCCTTATTACGGCAATCGGCGTCAGCTATCTGCTGCAGAATATTGCTCTGCTGCTGTTCGGCTCCAATGCCAGACAGTTCACTTCCGTTGTGACTCTTCCGGCGCTTAAGCTGGCAGACGGAAAGCTGTCCATCTCCAGTGTAACAATTGTAACAATCGTCACCTGTATCGTCATTATGCTGGCTCTGACCACCTTCATCAATAAGACGAAGATGGGGCAGGCAATGCTGGCCGTATCGGAAGATAAAGGAGCGGCAACTCTGATGGGTATCAATGTAAACGGAACAATTGCCGTTACATTTGCCATCGGTTCTTCCCTGGCAGCCATTGCAGGCGTACTTCTCTGTTCCGCATATCCGTCCCTGACTCCTTATACGGGTTCTATGCCCGGTATCAAGGCATTCGTGGCCGCCGTATTCGGCGGTATCGGTTCCATTCCCGGAGCCATGATCGGAGGAATCCTGCTCGGCGTGATAGAAAACCTGGCAAAAGCCTATATTTCTTCCCAGTTGTCCGATGCTATCGTATTCTCGGTACTGATTATCGTGCTTCTGGTGCGCCCGACCGGCATCCTCGGCAAGAAAATTAACGAGAAAGTGTAGGTGGTTACAGATGAAAGCATATAAAAATAAAATTCTGGTTCAAAATGTCATCACTTACGCTCTGGTGATCGGCTGCTATCTCCTGATCCAGGCCCTGATGGCCGGAGGCCATATCAACAGCCTTTTAAAGGGAATTCTGGTTCCCCTCTGTACTTATGTTATCCTTGCGGTATCTCTGAACCTCACGGTTGGAATTCTGGGTGAGCTCAGCCTCGGCCATGCGGGTTTCATGTGTGTGGGAGCATTTTCGGGCGCTTTCTTTACCCATGCGATGGCGGCCGCCATTCCAAGCAATCAGGTCCGTTTTATCATAGCTCTTTTCGTGGGAGCTCTTGTGGCTGCCGTTTTCGGCATTCTCATCGGTATCCCGGTATTGAGGCTTAAGGGCGACTATCTGGCGATTGTAACGCTGGCATTCGGTGAAATCATTAAGAATGTCATCAACGTTCTTTACGTGGGCATGGATGCAAATGGGCTCCATATTTCCACGAAAGACGTGGCATCTTTAAATCTTGCGCCGGAAGGCGAAGTGATTATCAAGGGCGCCCAGGGTATTACAGGCACACCCAAGATGGCGACATTTACTATCGGTTTTATCCTGGTGTTAATCACCCTTTTTATCGTCCTCAACATGATCAACTCCAGGACGGGACGCGCTATCATGGCGATCCGTGATAACCGTATCGCGGCGGAATCCATTGGAATCAATATTACAAAGTACAAACTGCTGGCATTCTCCGTATCGGCGGCTCTGGCCGGCGTGGCGGGTGTGCTCTATGCCCATAACCTGGCGACACTGGCTGCGACTCCGAAGAGTTTCGGCTACAATATGTCGATCATGATCCTGGTATTCGTCGTGCTGGGCGGCATCGGCAATATCCGCGGCTCCGTGATTTCGGCCGTTATTCTGACTCTGCTTCCGGAGATGCTCCGCGGACTGAATAATTACCGTATGCTGATCTATGCCATTGTGCTGATTGCCATGATGCTTCTTACGGCAAGCCCGAAAGCAATCCAGGTGCGCGAGAGGCTCGTGGCCTCAATCAGGAAACCAAAGACAAAGGAGGAGGCATAGGTTATGGCAATGCTGGAAGTAAAAAACTTAAGTATCTCCTTCGGCGGCCTGAAGGCGGTCGACGACTTTAATGTAACAATTGAAAAAGGCCAGCTCTACGGCCTGATAGGACCGAACGGAGCCGGAAAAACGACGATTTTCAACCTGCTGACCGGCGTATACAAGCCCGACTGCGGTCAGATTACACTGGATGGAAAGAATATAACAGGCCATAAGACGGCCGATATCAATAAGGCAGGCATCGCCAGGACGTTCCAGAATATCCGTCTTTTTAAGGAACTGAGCGTTCTCGACAATGTTAAGGTGGGACTTCACAACCACAATACGTATTCCACGCTGTCCGGCATCTTCCGCCTTCCCGGTTATTATAAAGTGGAAAAGAAGATGGATGAGAGGGCAATGGAGCTTTTAAAGGTCTTTGATCTGGATAAGGAGTTCGGCTATAAGGCATCCAACCTTCCCTACGGAAAACAGAGGAAGCTGGAGATCGCAAGGGCCCTTGCGACGGAACCGAAGCTCCTCCTCTTAGATGAACCGGCGGCCGGAATGAACCCGAATGAGACGGCGGAGCTGATGAACACCATCCGTTTCGTCCGCGATAATTTCGATATGACAATCCTTCTGATTGAACATGATATGAAGCTTGTATCAGGAATCTGCGAGCGCCTGACCGTATTAAACTTCGGCCATATGCTGGCGGAAGGCCCCACAGGCGATGTACTGAACAACCCGCAGGTAGTTGCGGCATATCTGGGAGAATAAGGAGGACAGTCTTATGGCAATGCTGGAAGTAAAAGATTTAAACGTATATTACGGCGTCATACAGGCGCTGAAGGGGATTTCCTTTGAAGTTGACGAGGGCGATGTCATCGCCCTGATTGGAGCCAACGGAGCCGGAAAGACGACCACCCTTCACACAATCACCGGACTGATTCCTGCCAAATCAGGCAGTATCGTCTTCGAGGGAAAGGACATCACCAGGGTTCCCGGCTACAAGCTGGTGCCCATGGGAATTGCCCACGTTCCGGAGGGCAGAAGGGTATTTGCCCAGCTCACCGTACTGCAGAACCTGAAAATGGGCGCTTATACGCGAAGTGATAAGCAGGAGATAGAAGATACGCTGGCAAAGATTTACAAACGTTTCCCGAGGCTGGAGGAGAGAAAAAACCAGCTTGCAGGAACCCTCTCGGGCGGCGAACAGCAGATGCTGGCCATGGGCCGCGCCCTGATGTCACATCCCCGTCTGATTGTTATGGATGAGCCTTCGATGGGCCTCTCCCCAATCTATGTAAATGAGATTTTTGATATCATCAAGGAGATCAGCGCCGACGGGACCACGGTCCTTCTGGTGGAGCAGAATGCCAAGAAAGCGCTTTCAATTGCCAACAAGGCCTACGTCCTTGAGACGGGAAGTATTGTTTTAAAGGGCGATGCGAAAGAGCTGATGAATGATGATTCGGTGAAGAAGGCGTATTTGAGCGAATAGGATAGACTGGTGTTGTTTTTTAACAGGGAAGAGCTGTTGCGGAATAGAATTTATCTCGGATATTTTCTATGATGTAACAGCTCTTTTTTGATGCATCAAATATGCTGTAATTGAGAGAAAACCGGGGTGTTGAGAGATTAATAAAATTAATGTCAATGAATTGACAGAAAAAAGAAAGAAAAAGGATTGCGGGATATGGTAAAATTTAGGTAGCTAAGTTTAGTTGAGATGCGGGGACGTCCATGGAAGATGGCGAACAGGGGGAGTGGAGCTGCTCTATTACTCTTCAGCCCCAGCGGTTGGTTTTGGTGAGGGAGGAGTAGAAAAATGATTTTTTTGAAAAGCAGAAATGACAGAATTCTGAAAATTTCTATCTTATTGTTCCAGGCTGTTTTTTTGTTCCAGCTCTTTTGCAATTACAATGTTATTACTGTAGTAAACCCGTTTTTTAAACATGTCAGTGAGGAATATTGGACGTGGTTTTCCTGTGAGCGCAGTGCAGTGAAGAACGAAAATTTAATTTTAGCCGTTTCCTATATTGTAAAATGGCTGTTTTCGTGCATTTTTCTGATTGGATATATGAACGTCCTGGCAAGGCCCTGTAAAAGGGAGAAGATCGGCGTAAAGAAAATAGTGCTTTTTACAGGTGCCGCTTTTGTCATATTCGGTATCAGCTTTGTTGCTTTTAAGTATTTAGCCGTTCACTACCGCTTATTTATGACATTCGTCTCAACAGAGATATTATCACTGTTACTATTGGCGCTTATTTTTCAAATAAGGGAGGAATCAGAATGAGGGCTGAGTGAAAGGACTGTACAAGGTCAGAGCGAACCGGAATCGGCAGACGGCAGGCAGCCGCAATATTATTTTCTGACATATGCATTTTCGGGGAAGGACTGGCAACGCTCCTGGGATTGTCAGAAATATACCGGACGGGGCATTTGTTGTTATGTCTTACCGGCGGCGTAATAATCTATTATGTTGAGTTTCTGATGAAGCCGAGAATCAAAACGTCGAAAGAGTGGTTTCAGCTCGCTGTAGAGGACCCTGTGACAGGGATCCTTTGGGGACTCAGTCTTATCGTTTTGGTAATCGATATTGTTTATTTTCTTGGATTTATATAGAGGGGAATAAAAGGGGGAGAGCCATTGGATAATGACAGTCAAACTAGATTAAGAGTATTAACAGCAATTATTATATTTATTGCTATTATATTTACAAACGCCTCCTGGCATAGAAATATTAGTGCAGAAACAAAGGTGGTTTATTTTGCAGTTTCGGTTCTATTGGCGGGGATTGGACTGGTTTTGACATTTAAGTATCATTTATATAACAAAGTTTTTTCCTGTTTCATGTTTTTATTTTGGGTATGTTACTCTTTTTGGGGGATTCTGTCGTGAAGATGTATTTGTAATTACTTTTGAATACGTTTAAGAGCGAAATGCTGCTTGTTATGAAAATATGACCGAAAGGTGATATGGAGCGGAGGTTTTCGATTTATCATTTTTTAGTAGTCTCTATGCCATGATGCGGGAAATTAAAAAATGAAAGGCAGGTTTACTACATGAAAAAGTTTCAAATAATTTATTTTATCCTCTGCATTACAGGCGTTATAATGATCTTTTTGCCAGATATTATTGATATTGAATACAGAACAGCTAGATGGATTCAGCTGTTTTATTTTTCGATTTGGGTTGCCGTAGCCGACTATAGGGCATATAAAACATTAAGGTATCCAAAATTGATGTGCTTTTTGAGTTTTCTTCCAACTATGATTGTTACTTATATGTATTTGAGAAATTAGAGCGTATAAAGTAATTTTTGTTCAAAAAACAACTATACAACACTTGGGAAAGATAGCTCTGGAAAAGGTTTGATGAGGATGTTTAAGAGCCGGAAGTTGATGCTTTGAATTAGGAGCGATAGCAATCATGCTTATCTACTTTAAATCCTTATAATCAAACACTTTGGACAAATATACAGAATAATAATTTTATTTCTACTTTTTCCTGATTACCATAATCACACGCCTTTCCGCCAATATTTTTTCGCATACTCCCCCTTCCTCCTTGCATATACTTGTATCAGCATAGCCAAGGGGGTATTTTTATGGACAATTTTAACGTATACAGCGACATTAAGGCCAGGACCAACGGAGAAATCTATGTAGGTATCGTAGGCCCCGTCAGGACCGGCAAATCCACTTTTATCAAGCGTTTTATGGAGCTGATGGTGCTGCCGGGTATGGAAGATCCTCATTCCAGGGAACGCACAAGAGATGAACTTCCCCAGAGTTCCGCAGGGAAGACGATTATGACGACGGAACCGAAGTTTATTCCAAAAGAGGCGGCCCAGATCACACTAAGCGACGGCGTGGATGTGAAGGTACGGCTGATCGACTGCGTCGGATTTATGGTGGAAGGCGCGGCGGGCCATATTGAGAATGACACGGAACGCCTCGTAAAAACTCCATGGTTTGACACAGAGATTCCGTTTACGGAAGCGGCGGAGATCGGCACCCGAAAGGTTATCAACGACCACTCCACCATCGGCCTTGTCATCACGACGGACGGTTCCTTCGGTGATATTAAGCGGGGCAACTACATAGCGGCGGAAGAGAAGACGATCAAAGAACTGAAAAACTTAAAAAAACCGTTCCTGGTTCTTTTGAACTCCATGAGGCCCTATTCCGATGAGACCAGGGAAATGGCAAAGCAGATGGAGGAGAAATACGGCGTCCAGGTGATGCCTGTCAACTGCGAGCAGCTCAAAAAAGAAGATATCAAGGTGATCATGGAAGAGATTCTGCATGAATTCCCGGTCACTGAGATCGATTTTACGATTCCGAAATGGATGGAAATTCTCCCGAAGGATCACTGGCTGAAAAGCAGGGTCATCCAGTCCGTAAAGGATATGCTTAAGAAAACCGACCACATGAGAGACGCCCAGGACGCCCTTCCGGCCGAGGACAGTGAGGCGGTGAAGAGAATTAAGATTACAGGCATGAAGATGGCTGACGGCAGCATCCAGGCCCAGATCGAGGTGGATGACAGCCATTATTACCAGATTCTGAGCGAATACGTGGGCGTGCCGATTGAGGGAGAATACCAGCTCATGCAGACCTTAAAGAACCTGGCCTCTATGCAGAAGGAATATGAGAAGGTGAGCAATGCCGTATGCCAGGTGAGATTAAAAGGTTATGGCGTCGTGACGCCGGACCGCTCCGAGATTGTGCTGGATGAGCCGCAGCTGATCCGCCACGGCAATAAGTATGGGGTGAAAATGAAAGCCCAGGCGCCGTCCATTAACCTGATCAAAGCCCATATTGAGACTGAGATCGCACCGATCGTGGGAAGCGAACAGCAAGCGGAGGATCTGATTACCTACATAAAAGAAAATGCAGGCCAGAGTGAAGAGGGTGTCTGGAGCACCAATATTTTCGGAAAATCCATTGAACAGATAGTGGATGACGGAATCCAGGCAAAGATTTCCCAGATGACGGAAGACTGCCAGATGAAGCTCCAGGATACGCTCCAGAAAATTATTAATGACAGTAATGGCGGTATGATTTGCATTATTATCTGATATCGGGTATACTTAAACCATCAGTTTTGGCAAAAACAAATACAATACAGGAGATGGTTACATGAAATTAACTTTTATCGGTGCGGATCATGAAGTAACAGGAAGCTGCCATTTACTGCAGGCATGTGATTTGAATGTCCTGGTAGACTGCGGAATGGAGCAGGGGATTAACAAGTTTGAGAATGCGGAACTTCCCATCAGCTATGCTGATGTGGACTATGTGCTGGTAACCCACTCCCATATCGACCATGTGGGGATGCTGCCGTTTATCTATGCGCGGGGATTCAGGGGCCAGGTGATGGGGACACGGGCCACCTGCGATCTCTGTGAGATCATGCTCAGAGACTGTGCACACATCCAGGAGACAGAGGCGGAGTGGAAGAACAGGAAGGCAAAACGTGCAGGCAAGTCGGAGGTTCCGCCTCTCTACACGATGAACGATGCCAATGGGGTGCTGGAACACTTTATCCCCTGCAATTACGATCAGATAATCAAACTGAAGGACGGCTTTGAGATCCGCTTTACAGATGTCGGCCATCTCCTGGGTTCGGCTTCCATTGAGATCTGGATGACCGAGGAAGACTGCTCAAAGAAAATTGTCTTCTCCGGTGATATCGGCAATAAGAATAAACCTCTGATCCGAAGTCCCCAGTATATTCACCAGGCAGATTATGTCGTTATGGAGAGCACTTACGGCGACAGGTTCCACAAGCATGTCGGCGATCACGTGGAAGAGTTTGCCAAGGTGATCGAGGAGACGCTGGACCGCGGCGGTAATGTGGTAATCCCGGCCTTTGCGGTCGGCCGTACCCAGGAGGTTCTCAACTATATCAGAGTAATCAAGGAAAACCATCTGGTCAAGGGGCACGACAATTTCCCGGTTTATCTCGACAGCCCGATGGCGGTGGAAGCCACGGCCGTGTTTAAAGAAAACATGATGGACTGTTACAACGATGAGACGAAAGTCCTGATTAAAAAAGGCATCAACCCGATTTCATTTCCGGGGCTGCACCTGTCGATCACAAGTGACGATTCCATTGCCATCAACTTTGACGAAGAACCGAAGGTTATTATTTCTGCGGCGGGCATGTGTGACGCCGGCCGTGTCAGACACCATTTGAAACACAATCTGTGGAGACCGGAGTGTACGATTCTATTTGCCGGATACCAGGCTGTGGGAACTTTGGGACGCAGTATCGTGGAGGGCAGGGAAGAGGTTAAACTCTTCGGCGAGTCTATTGAAGTCAGGGCCAAGATCGAGAAGATCGAGGGCATCAGCGGCCATGCGGATCAGACCGGACTTCTCGAATGGGTCGGCAATTTCATGGAACGCCCCAAGCATGTATTTGTTGTACACGGAGACGACGAGGTCTGTGATACCTTTGCCTCCCTTGTGAAGGAGAAGTTCGGAATGGAGGCGGATGCGCCGTTCAGCGGAAGCTCCTATGATTTGAAAGAGGGCTGCTTTATCACCGTTACCGAGGGTATTCCGATTAAGCGCGATACGGAACCGGCTAAGAAAGCGTCCGGCGTATTTGCAAGACTTCTGGCTGCGGGCGACAGGCTCCGTAAGGTCATCATGCACAATGAGGGCGGCGCTAACAAGGATCTGGCCCGTTTTGCGGATCAGATTAATTCGCTCTGCGACAAATGGGACAGATAGTGATACAATAAGACTGAGAATAAACCTGCAAAGGAGACCTGAATTTGAAAGTAGAAGTATATACAGACGGTTCTGCCAGGGGCAATCCTGACGGACCGGGCGGTTTCGGCAGCGTCCTTCATTACCGGGACGCAGCCGGACAACTGCATGTAAAGGAGATATCCGCCGGATATAAACGCACCACAAATAACAGGATGGAGCTGATGGCCGCCATCGCCGGCCTGGAGGCGCTGAACCGTCCCTGTGAGGTGAGCCTTTATTCCGATTCCAAATATCTGGTGGATGCTTTTAACCAGCACTGGATAGACAGCTGGCTGAAAAAGGGATGGAAGCGCGGAAAGAATGAGCCTGTCAAGAATGTGGACTTGTGGCAGCGCCTTTTGAAAGCAAGGGAGCCCCATCAGGTAACCTTTATCTGGGTGAAGGGCCACAACGGACATCCTGAAAATGAGCGGTGTGATTTCCTTGCAACTTCCGCCGCCGACGGGGACAACCTTCTGACCGATCCCGGAGCCTGAGCAGATTCACTTTTTCCCGTTTATGGGAACGTTTGAAACCGGTCAAATATTAAATAAATCTTACAAAATATTACTTATTTTTGGTACCTATTTCCTTTCCCGCATAAATATGATATCTTTAATTCAAACAATGCGAGGATGGATCGATATTGAAAAATAGAGGAGTAATAATTGCAATTATTTTAATTCTGATAATGGGTGCAGGCGTGACTGTAGGAACCAGGCGTTTTATACACGATAAGACGTCTGATGGTGCTGCGCCCAATTTTCAGAGCCAGCTTCCCCCCTCCGAAGAGCTTGACATGGAGAGTATGGCCATGGCGGCTGCAGGGATGACTTCCCTGCCGGAAAGCGGAGGACAGGAAGCCGGGGCTGCTGCGGGAGATGCCCTTGTCCAGGAGACGGCAGCGGAGCCTGCTCCTGCGGAAGCCGGTTCCGAAACGGGAGAACAGAAAGCGGCCGGCCGGATGGCGGAAGCCACGGCGGGAAGCGGCTCGGTTTCCACTTATTCGGATTCGGAAGGAACGGATTCCGTAAAAGAGGAAGCGGCCGCTGTTTCCGCAGATTCGGATGCGCCCGCCGCGGCTCCGGCTGCGGAGAATGCGCCTGCCGCCAAAAGCAGCGTCGTGATATCTCCCCTGACCGGCGTCAGTGAATCGGATACGGCGGTAACGGAGTATGTTACAACCCTCGACGGTTACAGGAAGAAGCTGAACGAGATAGACGGCCTGATCCAGAATATGCAGGGATCGGAAGCCAGCTCTAATACGGATTCCCTGAAGAAGGTCGCCGACTACGAATACTATCTCTGGGATACGGAACTGAACCATATTTACCAGGCAATTCTGGAAGGGATGACCGAGGAGGAAGCGCAGGACCTGAAGACCGAGGAGAGGGCCTGGATTCGAAACCGTGATCTGGCAGCTAAGAAAGCAGCTTCCAAATTTGGCGGAGGCACGATGGAAAGCCTGGAATACACGGCGTCCCTGTCGGACTCCACCAGGACCAGGGCCTATGAATTATTAGAACAATACGGAACATATATTACAGAGGGGAAGGACTGACAGAGTCCTTCCTTTGTTATTGTTCATATTCCGCTTGAAAATAGCGTGCTGCGCAGTGAACAGTAACACGCGGAATACATCCCGAGGGAACAGTAACCTGTCGTAACAGTTCGTGCTGTCTGCACTGTTACAATCTGTCTTTTTCTTCCCCGGCAACACGTTCAATTTCCTCTTGATAAATAGATTTTCCTATGATAGGATATAAAGAATGAAGAATTATATAAATAGAAAAGACAGAAACTTACAGGAGGAAGCAACGTGGAAAAGTACGGTGTAAACGAACTTAGAAAGATGTTTCTGGAGTTCTTTGAGAGCAAAGGACATCTGGCAATGAAGAGTTTTTCTCTGGTTCCACACAATGATAACAGTCTGCTGCTTATCAATTCCGGCATGGCGCCGTTAAAACCATATTTCACAGGACAGGAGATCCCGCCGAGAAAGAGGGTGACGACCTGCCAGAAGTGCATCAGGACAGGAGATATCGAGAACATCGGTAAGACGGCCCGCCACGGCACTTTTTTTGAGATGCTCGGAAACTTCTCATTCGGTGATTACTTTAAGACAGAAGCAATCCACTGGTCATGGGAGTTTTTAACCGAGGTTGTGGGGCTTGACCCCGACCGTCTCTATCCGTCCGTTTACTTAGATGACGATGAGGCATTTGATATCTGGAACAAGGAGATGGGAATTCCGAAAGAGAGAATTTTCCGTTTCGGCAAAGAAGACAACTTCTGGGAGCACGGCGCAGGCCCGTGCGGTCCATGTTCCGAGATTTATTACGACCGCGGTGAGAAATACGGCTGCGGAAGCCCCGACTGTACCGTAGGCTGCGAATGCGACCGCTATATGGAAGTATGGAACAACGTATTCACCCAGTTTAATAACGACGGACACGGCAATTATACGGAGCTGGAGCACAAGAACATTGATACGGGCATGGGACTTGAGCGCCTTGCCGTTGTCGTGCAGGAGGTGGATTCCCTCTTTACCGTAGATACGAACAAGGCTCTTTTAGACCGCGTATGCGAGATGGCCCACACGGAATATCAGAAGGATCACGAAACCGATGTTTCCCTGCGTATCGTGGCCGACCATATCAAATCATGTACATTCATGATCTCCGACGGCATTATGCCTTCCAACGAGGGAAGGGGCTATGTGCTCAGAAGACTTTTAAGACGTGCGGCCCGCCATGGAAAAAAACTCGGCATTGAAGGAAAGTTCATGGCCGAACTGGCAAAGACGGTGATCGCCCTCTCTAAAGACGGCTACCCCGAGCTGGAAGAGAAGAGCGCTATGATTTTCAAAGTGCTTTCAGAGGAAGAAGATAAATTCAATAAGACTATTGATCAGGGACTTGCTATTCTCGTTGATATGGAGAATGAGATGGCGAAGAACCATGAGACAGTGCTTTCCGGAGAGAATGCATTTAAGCTCTACGACACCTATGGATTCCCGATCGATCTGACAAGGGAGATTCTGGAGGAGAAAGATCTTTCCTTAGACGAGGACGGTTTTGCCGCTGCGATGAAAGAGCAGAAAGAGAAAGCAAGAGCCGCCAGAAAGACGACCAACTATATGGGAGCCGATGTCACCGTATACCAGTCTATCGATCCGTCCATCACTTCCGAATTTGACGGATACGGCAAGCTGACGGACGAATCTGTAATCACGGTTCTGACGACGGAGACGGAGATTGTGGAAGCGCTGACAGACGGAGAAGTGGGCACTCTGATTGTTAAAAAGACACCGTTTTATGCTACGATGGGCGGCCAGCAGGCCGATATCGGCGTCATCACGACTCCGGATGCCGAATTTACGGTAAAAGACACAATTAAGCTTCAGGGCGGCAAGATCGGCCATGTCGGCGTTGTCACAAAAGGCATGTTCCGTACGGGCGACACCGTGACCCTGACCGTTGATAAAGAGAACCGCGAACTGACGGAAAGAAACCATTCCGCAACCCATCTGCTTCACAAGGCCCTGCGCACCGTGCTGGGCACTCATGTAGAGCAGGCAGGTTCCCTGGTTACAAGGGACAGGCTGCGTTTTGACTTCACTCATTTCTCCGCTATGACGAGTGAGGAGATTGCAGCAGTGGAGAAGATAGTCAATGATGAGATCGCCGCTTCCCTTCCTGTGGAAACGATGATCATGAGTCTGGACGAGGCAAAGAAGACAGGCGCTATGGCTCTGTTCGGCGAGAAGTACGGCGACAGCGTCCGCGTTGTCAGGATGGGTGATTTCTCCACAGAGCTTTGCGGCGGTACCCACGTGGGCAACACAGGCACCATCTCCGCATTCAAGATTATATCCGAGGCAGGTATTGCAGCCGGCGTCAGAAGAATCGAAGCCCTGACCTCCACCGGGCTTATGAATTATTACAAAGAGATGGAGAAAGAACTCCACGAAGCAGCCAGAGTGGTTAAGTCCACACCGGCCGATTTAAGAACCAAACTGGAAGCCATGCTCGACGAGCTCAAATCTCTTCATTCCGAGAATGAGAAGTTAAAGAGCAAACTGGCCAACGATTCACTCGGTGACGTTATGGATCAGGTACAGGAGATAAACGGCGTGAAGCTTCTGGCAGTCCAGGTGAAGGATGTCGACATGAACGGACTCAGAAACCTGGGTGACCAGCTCAAGGAGAAACTGGGCGAGGGCGTTGTTGTGATTGCATCCGTTCAGGACGGTAAGGTAAACCTGATGGCATCCGTTACGGATGGGGCTCAGAAGAAGGGCGCCCATGCGGGTAACCTGATTAAGGCTATCGCAGGTCTTGTCGGCGGCGGCGGCGGAGGAAGGCCGAATATGGCCCAGGCCGGAGGTAAAAACCCTGCCGGTGTGCCGGACGCGCTGAAAAGGGCGGCAGAGGTCGCAAAAGAGCAGATTAAATAAGGTTCTGCCATCAAATCAAAGAAAATTTGAGAAAACATAAAAATCCTGTTGACGTATGGAATTTTTATGATATAATTTTACTAGTGCTAAAAAAATACCCAAACAGTTGTATTAATATGCACTTATTACACAACTGGAGGGAGGTTAGGTGTGAGCTATGTCAAATGTAATCGTTAAAGATAACGAAAGCTTAGACAGCGCTTTACGCAGATTCAAAAGAAACTGTGCAAAGGCTGGCATTCAGCAGGAGATTCGCAAAAGAGAGCATTACGAAAAACCAAGCGTTCGTCGTAAAAAGAAATCTGAAGCTGCTAGAAAACGCAAATATAATTAATTATACGATGAAAAGATATGTCAAGCATACTTTTCACCGCGGTTAATGGGTGAGGGGCGTGTTAAACATGTTTTTCACTGTCAAGAGCGAGATGAAATCCCTGGTTTATTTAAGCCAGGGATTTTTGTTGATTGATTGGCAGAATTAACAGGAGGTTGTGGGAGATGAAAGGAATGAAGAGGAGAATATTGTGGTCTGCGGTTCTGGCAATAGCCACCGTATATTTTCTGACCAGTGAAACCACACTGGCTTTCCCCCTTTTAATGGATCCGGCATCGGTCTTTTGTGTGCCGGTTACAGCAGGGATTGCTTTTCTTTATTTAAAAGCTTTTTTTCCTTTTGAAAAGAGAAGACTGATCCTCAGCCTGATATCGGGACTGCTGATGGGGCTTATGTTCATCTTGGGTATCCGATACTCCCTGAATGAGATTCCGGCGCCTGCGGCTTTTGGCTTCTTAACGGCGCTTTCGGCAGCTGCGCTGCTGTTCTCGGCATTTACCGGCCTCTTTTTGCGGATGATTCCTTTTGTATCCCAAACGGCGGGTGAGAGTGGGAAGAAACCGGGAATCAAACCGCTTGCGCTCATTTTCCTAATCACCTTTGCCGTCTATATGACAACGCTCCTGGCAGTTTATCCGGGAGTGTATTCCTACGATGCCTCGGTTCAGATCCTTCAGGTTTTCGGAAGCGAGCCGCTGACAAGCCATCATCCGGTTCTGCATACGCTGTTTCTCTGCGGCAGCCTGAAGATTGGGGAAGTGTTCTTCCACAGCTACCAGATCGGCCTGGCTCTTTACAGCCTGATCCAGATCACAGTGATGGCGGCGGTGTTTTCTTTCGTTCTGTACCGCATGATACGACGAAACGCGCCTCTCTGGCTGATTCTCGCCTCCTGGCTGTTTTTGGCGGCAAATCCTTATATGCAGGTACTTGTCCTGCTTACAACAAAGGATGTGCTTTTCAGCGCATTTTTCCTGCTTGCTTTTGATTTCTCCATCGATATGATATCCGATCCGGAACACTTTTTCAAAAGCCGGGCGCTTATGACAGGCTTTTTTCTATCGGCGCTTTTTTCCTGTTTTTTCAGAAACCAGGGTATCTATGTGTTTTTGTTTTATTCCTTTTTTGCGCTCATTTTCTTTATCCGGTATAAGAAAAAAAACGGCGGGACACGTTCTTTTGTACCCAGATGGCTTATCTTCGCCGCCGCTCTGACTGCGGTATATATGACAATGAACGGCCCCGTGCTGACGTCCCTCGGCGTGCAAAAAGGGGATGCGAAGGAGATGCTGTCTGTCCCGATGCAGCAGCTTGCCAGAGTATGGCATGAGAAACCGGAGAGTCTATCAAAAGAAGAGCAGTCTTATATTGAAGCTCTAATCCTGCCGGACGCCCTGGAGGGTTATGTCAGGGTAAATGCGGATCCGGTGAAGAGTGGTTTCCAGACAGAGGTCGTGAAAAGCGATCCCGGAACATTTTTAAAGACGTGGGCCGCAATAGGTGCAAAAGAGCCTCTCGTCTACCTCGACTCCTTTTTAATGGGAAACTGGGGATACTGGTATCCTGGAGAGACACAGTACTGGATCGACTATATCGTTTTTGACGGCTCTTTTATGGAGGAAGAATATAATATTCTCCACATATTCAGGAACAGCCGTTTCCCTCAGTATGAAAACTATCTGCGTAATATCAGCCTGACCCCGGAATACGAGAAAATTCCACTTCTGGCCCTGATTCTCAACCAGGCGTTTCCGTTCTGGCTGATGCTTCTTACGGGAACCGCGCTGCTTTACAGGCGGCAGGCAGCGTTTCTCGTTCCGCTTTCGATGATTTTCGGATACTTCGGCACGCTGCTTCTCGGGCCGGTTACCTGTGTCAGGTATGCGCTGCCTCTGATTGTGTGCGTTCCCCTGATGACGGAAATTCTCCTTTACCGGACGCGGGAGAGAATTGTAAAAGAATAAAACCGGATTTTTTTTCATATAATCTCAGTAAGGACTTCAAAAGGCGGTACGCTCTTGTTCAGCAGACAAAAAAAAGCGGTGGTATCGGCCCTCAATCTGCCGGAAGATGTCTTTTTTGGAGAGATGCTTCTGTCCTTTACCGGCAGCCATTCGGCTGTAGTGGAAAATTACAGAAGCATTGTTTTATTTACGGACACGATGTTGAAACTCCAGGGAAAGACCACAAAACTGACCGTGGAGGGGAAAAATTTATCGATTGAATATTATGATAAGGAGCAGTTGAAGCTGACGGGACACATCAAGTCGGTGGATTTTGAATCTCTCTGATTTCAGGAGGCGTTATTTTATGAAGTTTCTGCGAAGGTTTTGGTCCGGCAGTGTACGGATCCAGATGACGGGGCAGTCTCCGGAGCGTTTTTTTAATTTATGCGCGGCTTCCGGGCTCGATATCTGGGATGTAATATTTTCAAAAGGCAATTACATATTTTCGATGGGGATACGGGATTTCTTTTCCAGCAAGCCCTATGCAAAGAAAGCGAAGATCAGGCTTAGGATACAGCGAAAACTGGGACTTCCTTTTTTTTTATATAAAAACAGGAAAAGAAAGCTGTGGGCCGCCGGTTTTATCTGCTTTTTCATGCTTCTTTACACGCTTTCCTTTTTTGTATGGGATATTGGATATCAGGGTAATGTAATGTATACGGACGATGAACTTTCACATTTTCTGGACACACTGGGGATCCACTGCGGAATCATGAAGAATCAGGTTTCCTGCGAAGAGCTGGAAGCGGCGCTCAGAAACCAGTATAACGGCATCACCTGGGTTTCGGCCCGGTTGATCGGAACAAAGCTCTATGTCCATGTCAAGGAAAATGACGTGCCTCTGGAAATTCCGGTCAGGGATAACACGCCTTGTGATCTCACGGCCGACGCCGACGGGACCATCACCTCCATGATTGTAAGGAGTGGAATTCCGATGGTAAAACCGGGCGACGAGGTGGTGAAAGGCCAGATTCTCGTCAGCGGAGCCATCCCCATCACCGACGACGGAGGCACCGTGGTGGCGGAGCATTATGTCCATTCTGACGCAGACATCATTGCCAGACGCACCAGACAGGAGACAAAGGAAATCTCCCTCTGGCATGAAAAGGAGGAAAAGACGGGCCGGGTCAGGAAGGGGCTTATGACGAACATCGGCGCCCATTCCTTTGTCTATCTGATTCCCAATTTCCGGAATACGGAGTGGAGAACAGTGACGGAGATACGCCAGGTAAGGCTTTTCGGTGATTTTTATCTCCCTGTGGAACTGGGGCTTATCACGTCACAGGAAGTGTGTTCCTACGACGAAAAATACACGGAAAAAGAGCTGGAAGCGCTGGGCGAGGCTTATAAAAATGAAGTTGCGGAAAAATTAATGGAAAAAGGGGTACAAATTATTGAAAATAATGTTAAAATATTAGTTAATGGCTCTTCCTGCCGCTTTGAGGTCAACATGCAGACGGAGGAACCGTTTATCACTGAAACAAATGTCGAAACACAAGGAGAACAGCCAGACGATGAGCATAATTGAAACAGTAATTGATATTCCCATGGAACATGTACAGAACGTCTGCGGCCAGTTTGACGCATATTTGAAGAAGATAGAACGCACACTGCATGTAACCATGATTACAAGAGACGGAGCCCTGAAGATCATCGGCCCGGAGCAGGCGATCCGGCAGGCCAAAAGTGTATTCAACAACCTGCTGGAGCTTTCGAAGCGTGGTAATACGATCACGGAACAGAATGTGGATTATGCCATCTCCCTTTCTTTTACGGAGCAGGACAGCCAGATTCTGGAGATCGATAAGGATATTATCAGCCGTACTATAAACGGCAGGCCGATCAAACCCAAGACCGTAGGCCAGAAGCAGTATGTGGATATGATACGGAAGAAGATGATCGTATTCGGCGTAGGCCCCGCCGGAACAGGAAAGACTTACCTTGCCATGGCTATGGCTATCCAGGCATTTAAGAATGGGGAAGTGAACCGGATTATCCTGACACGCCCGGCCATTGAGGCAGGTGAAAAGCTGGGATTTCTACCGGGTGATTTACAGAGCAAGATAGATCCCTATCTGCGCCCACTGTATGACGCCCTTTATCAGATTATGGGAGCCGAAAGCTATCTCCATAATTCCGAGAAGGGCCTGATTGAGGTGGCCCCGCTGGCCTATATGAGAGGACGTACGCTGGACAATGCGTATATTATTCTGGATGAAGCCCAGAATACGACGCCGGCCCAGATGAAGATGTTCCTGACGCGTATCGGTTTCGGCTCCAAGGTCATTATCACAGGAGACCAGTCCCAGAAGGATCTTCCGGCCGGGGCGGTGTCCGGCCTCGATACGGCGGTCAGGGTCCTGAAGAAAATCGATGATATCGGCTTCTGTTTTCTGACCAGCAGTGACGTTGTGCGTCATCCGCTTGTCCAGAAAATCGTTGAAGCCTATGAAAGTTTTGAACTGAAAGAGAAAAAGGATCAAAATGAGGGCAGACGGCGCGGAGAACGCGGATTTCACGGCACATCCGAGGACAGGCCCTCACCCAGAGGGAGAAAAAACAAATGACAATCAATATCGAATACGAAGCCGAAAAGAAGCTTGAACTGCCGTATGAATCGATCATAGAGGAAGTGGTGACAGCCTCGCTGGACTACGAAGAATGCCCTTACGAGGCCGAGGTCAACGTGGTATTGACCGACAACGAAGAAATCCGGCGCATCAACCGGGAATTCCGCCAGATAGACAATGCGACCGATGTACTGTCTTTCCCAATGGGAGATTTTGAAACCCCATCCGATTTTGAACGCATGGAGGAACAGTCAGAGGACTATTTTAACCCGGAGACGGGGGAGCTGCTTCTCGGGGATATCGTGATTTCGGTGGACAAGGTGGAAGAGCAGGCGGAGAAATACGGGCATTCCGAGTCCAGGGAACTGGCCTTTCTGGTCGCACACAGCATGCTTCATCTCTGCGGGTATGACCATATGGAAGAGGAAGAGCGCGCCGTCATGGAGCAGAAGCAGGAGGAAATCCTGAAAGCGGGAGGGTATACCAGATGATGAAACGGGGGGTTATTCTGGCGCTGGCGGCCGGACTCTGTCTGACTGCAGGATGTACCAGGTATGAAGAAACATCGGTTACTGCAAGTGTGAAAGAAACAGAGGAGACCAGGGTGATCCAGATTACGGAACCGGAGACGGAACCCGAGACCGAAGGGAGCCGGGAACTGGAACGTGTGGAGAAGGACGGAAAAATCCCCAGTTACCTGACCGGTGAGATGACGGACGTGGCGATAGCGGACCGCCGTCCCATTGCCATCATGATCAGCAATGACAAGGCGGCGCTGCCCCATTACGGAATTAATCATGCAGGCGTTATCTATGAGGCTCCCGTGGAGGGCGGGATGAACCGGTACATGGCCATCCTGGAAGACTATGATAGCCTGGACCGCATCGGTTCGGTCAGAAGCTGCCGCACTTACTATACTTTTTTTGCAAATGAGTTTAAAGCAATCTATGCCCACTTCGGGCAGAGCTCCTTTGCGCGCCCCTACCTGGATAGGATGGAGCATTTAAACGGCATAGAGGGAAAAGGTTCCGTGGCCTTTTACAGGACCAAGGATAAGAAATCCCCCCACAATGCCTATGCCAGCGGGGACCGTATCCAAAAAGCGATTGAAGCGATGGGGTATTCCCAGAAATATCCGGAGGACTATAAAGGCCACTACCATTTCTCAAAACCGGAATATCCGGTGACGCTTGAGAACGGTTTTGCGGCCGCTTTTGTGCGCCCGGGATACATAATGAATGATCCATGGTTTGAATATAACAGCAAGGACGGCCTGTATTACCGTTTCCAATACGGCGGTCCACAAAACGGCAATGAAGGACAGCTGACGGCCAAAAATATTATTTTCCAGTATTGCGGCTGGAAATATTATTCACCGTCCGAATATCTGGACATTGACGTACATAGCCCGGGGCTGGGATATTATTTCACAAACGGAAGAGGGGAAAAGATCACCTGGACCAAAGGAAGCGCCGAGGCTATGACAAAATACTATGACGAAAGCGGTCAGGAGATTATGATGAATCCGGGAAGCACCTGGATCTGCATCATTCAGTCTGAACGTATGGATAAGGCGGAATTTTATGGAGAACAGACAGAGTAGACGTAAAACAACGGGCAGAAAGGAATCAAATTTCGTTGTCCAGGGCAGTATCCTGGCAGTGGCGGGAATTGTAGTAAGGCTGATCGGAATCCTTTACCGGGTGCCGATGACCAACATCATCGGCGACGAGGGGATGGGATATTACTCTACGGCATTTAATGTATACAACATCATGCTGATTCTCTCCTCGTACAGTCTGCCGCTGGCGGTGTCCAAGATGGTGTCTGCGAGAATGGCGAAGGGGCAGTACCGGAATTCGGTCCGGGTCCTGAAGGCCGCGCTTGTCTATGCCACTGTTGTGGGAGGACTGGCCTGCTTTATCACCTGGAATTTTGCAGGTTTCTTTGCAACGACAGCGTTCAATACGCCGTTTTGTGTTTATGCGCTGAAGACCCTGGCGCCCACGATCTGGATCATGGCTTATCTCGGTGTTCTCAGAGGCTTTTTCCAGGGACACGGAACGATGATTCCCACGGCAATTTCCCAGATTTTCGAACAGATTGTCAATGCGGTAATCAGCGTGGTTGCCGCCAGCGTTCTGTTCAAAGTCGGGCTGGATTCCAACCGTGTTTATAACACAACGGGCTACCCGCAGGCATTCGGCGCCGCCGGAGGCACTATCGGAACAGGAGCCGGCGCGCTGGCCGCCCTGCTTTTCATGCTCCTTCTTTTTGCCATCTATGCGCCCGTAATGAAACGGCGCAAAAGGCGGGACAGAAGCAAACGCACCGATTCCTACGGCGATATCTCGGTAACATTTTTATTCACCGTTGTACCGGTCATTATCAGCTCGGCCGTTTACAATATCAATGCGGTTGTGGACAACAGCATTATGGCTTATGGTATGGAATCCCTGGGTCAGGGAAAGGAGTTCCTTTCCCTGTGGGGAATTTATAATAACAAATACATGCTTCTCGTCCATGTGCCTCTGGCTATGGCCAACTCCCTTTCTTCCTCTCTGATTCCTTCCCTGTCGGGAGCGGTAGCCAGAAAAGAGAAGGGGGCGGTTATTGCGAAGACAGGCCTTGCCATCCGTTTTGCGATGCTGATCGCTATTCCGTCCGCCGTCGGGCTTACGGTTCTTTCTGCGCCGATCAACAATCTGCTTTTCAGAGGCGGCAACAACGCAGAGGCGATCCGGATGCTGATTATCGGTTCGGCGGCAGTCATTTTCCTGTCTCTTTCAACGGTAACCAACGCCATCCTGCAGGGTATCAACCACATGAACGTACCGGTCAGAAACGCATTTATTTCCCTGGTCCTGCATGTGATTGCCCTCTATATTATGCTGATGGTATTTAAGATGGGAATTTACAGCATGGTCTTTGCCAACATCCTGTTCGCCGTTTTCATGTGCGTCCTGAATGCCCTGGCAATCCGGAAATACCTGAATTACAGACAGGAGCTTCTCAAAACCTTCCTGCTTCCGGCGGTCGCGGCGGCCTTCATGGGCGCAGCGGCTTTCGGAGTGTATAAGCTCGTGATACTGATCGTAAAGAGCAACCTGATCGGAACAATCCTGGCGGTCATCACAGCCATTGCGGTTTATGGGATTCTCCTGATTAAGCTGCGCTGCATCGATGAGGAAGAGCTTTATACCATGCCGGGCGGAACGAAGATTATCAGGATATCAAAGAAACTGAGGCTGATGTAAGAAATGAGAGACGATATGGATAACGAATTTGTGAATTTGACGGCAGAAAACCTTGCCGATGAGCATTTGTGCTGTATTATCCGCAGTAAAAAGCCTTATCCGGGTGTTGAAGCGAAGCGGCAGTGGCTTCTGGAGCGGCTTAAGGAAGGCCATGTTTTCCGGAAGCTGAATGCAAAGGCTACTGTTTTTATTGAATATGCCCCTCTTGAAACTGCCTGGGTCCCGATTGACGGGGACAATTATTATTACCTGTATTGCTTGTGGGTTTTAGGAGACTATAAGGGGAAAGGATATGGAAAAGAGCTGATGGAATATTGTCTGTCCGACGCCAGGGCAAAAGGAAAATCAGGTGTCTGCATGCTCGGTTCCAAAAAGCAGAAATCCTGGCTCTCCGATCAGTCGTTTGTGAAAAAGTACGGTTTTGAGGCGGTCGATACAACTGGTGACGGATACGAACTGCTTGCCCTCTCATTCGACGGAACTACTCCAGCCTTCGGCCCCAATGTCAAAAACGGGGGAATCGAAAACAAGGAACTGACCATTTATTACGATATGCAATGCCCCTTTGTCGGCCGGACCATTAACATGGTAAAAGAATATTGTGAAACAAACGATATCCCTGTATCCTTAATCCAGGTGGATACACTCAAAAAAGCAAAAGAACTGCCCTGCGTATTTAATAACTGGGCTGTATTTTATAAGGGAAAATTCGAAACTGTGAATTTGCTGGATCTTTCCTACTTAAAGAGAATTCTAAAAAAATGAGTTTTAAATCGTGATGTTGTTCACAGAACGGCGCTTTTTGCAGACTTAAGAATAACAACATCCGATTTAGAAAGGTAAACCATATGACACTTGAAAACAAATTGGGCATCAGCGATTCTACAGAACTCGCAAGAGTGGAAGAAAAACTAAGCAAGAAAAAAGCCGTGGAATTATTCGAAAGCGGCCTTTTAGACAGCTTACAAGCAGGAACCTATAATGCGCTCGCTGAAATTCATCGGCATCTATTTGAAGATATCTATGGATTTGCAGGAAAAGTACGGGATGTTAACATCGCCAAAGGCACCTTCCGGTTTGCCCCGGTTATGTACCTGCAGGCTGCAATAGAAAACGTAGAGAAAATGCCGCAGTCTACCTTCGATGAAATAATAGAAAAATACGTAGAAATGAATGTGGTACATCCATTCCGAGAAGGCAATGGCCGAAGCGCAAGAATATGGTTGGATCAGATGCTGAAAAAAGAGTTAAACCTGGTCATAGACTGGAGCAAGATAGACAAAGACGACTATCTCCTTGCCATGGAGAGAAGCCCCATAAAAGACATCGAAATAAAACATCTCCTCAAACAGGCCCTGACAGACAGGGTAAGCGACAGAGAACTTTACATGAAAGGAATCGATCACAGCTATTATTACGAGGGCTACTTTGTATACAAAGCAGAAGAACTGTAAAATATAAAACCAAACGAGGCACCGCAGAGGCAGCTTCCCTTCGGGGCCTTCCCCAAAAATGAGGATACTTCAGAGGCAGCGGCCGATGGCGGGCGGGCATAAAACTTCGCGTCTTCGGTCCCGGCGAAAGAGTAGTGGGGGGAATCCATTTTTCACCCCCATTTTGTGTTTAAGATAACAGAAAAAGGCAGATACTAATAATACTTAAGGAGGAATTCCATGAAAAAGTATTATGTCTGCTTTTTTCTATTAGCAGTATTTTTAGCTGCATCCATTCTAACGGGAGCCTATATTTATTTCTATCGGCCGGAGCATGCGCAGCCGATACCGGGACAGATTCTGGAATCGGAGTCCGCGCCGGAGGACAATGTGGTAATCAACCAGCGCCAGGTAGAAACCAGGGAAGAAGTAAAGAACTACTGTCTGGTGGCAGAGGAAGGTTTTCTCCTTGTCTTTGCGAAGGACCGTAACAATGTATGCCTGGACACCCATATGCCGCTTGCCGAATTCCCGCTGGAGGAGCAGGAGAAACTGATGGAGGGCATCTGGTTTACATCCATGATGGATGTGTTCAGTTATCTGGAATCGTACAGCAGCTAAAATTCTGTTACTGTTCACTCCGTGCACAGTAACAGAATTCTGTCTTAAATGCGTATTGTAAAGTGGGGACTGGGAAGATTTAAATCGTTACAAGACAGGAGAAAAAGTATTATGAAAAAACAGGTTATCATTATCGGTGCCGGAGCATCCGGCATGACGGCGGCTATCTTCGCCGCCAGACAGGGCGCGGACGTGACTCTGTTAGAACACACGGACCGCGTTGGTAAAAAGATTCTTGCCACGGGGAATGGGAAATGTAACCTGTCAAACCGTGTAATGGATGAAAACTGCTATAGAAGCGGAAAAACCGATTTCCCGATGAATGTCATCAGCCGGTTCACCGTGGAGGAAACTCTCTGTTTCTTCCGTGATCTCGGCATTGTCCCAAAAGATAAAAACGGTTACCTGTACCCGAATTCCGGACAGGCAGCCTCTGTTCTCGATGCCCTCAGGTCGGAACTTATCCACCGCGGCGTGCGTGTCGTCACGGAGTGCGGAATCGAGAAGGTTTCTTACAGGCAAGAAGGTGGAAAGAGGTTTGAAGTTACAGCCTCAAAGGGTAAATTTTCCTCCGACTCCCTGATTCTCGCCACCGGCTCTAAGGCGGCGCCGGTCACGGGTTCCGACGGAAGCGGATACAAACTGGCAGAGCAGCTTGGACACCGTATCATAAAACCCCTTCCCGCCCTCGTACAATTGCGCTGCCGGGAGAAGTTTTACAAACAGATCTCCGGGGTCCGGACGGAGGCCTGCGTCGCTCTTTTCTGTAACGGAAAGGAGATGGCAAGGGATCAGGGCGAGCTTCAATTGACTGATTACGGAATTTCAGGAATTCCAGTGTTCCAGGTCAGCCGTTTTGCGTCAAGGGCTCTCGACCAGGGTAAAAAAGTCACCGCCATCCTGGATTTCTATCCGGAGGAGACGTATGAAAAAACACGCAAAATGATAAGGGAGCGAAGTTTAAGCTGCGCCCACAAGACAATGGAGGAATTTTTCACGGGCTGGTTCCATAAAAAGCTCTCTGCGCTGTTTATCAAACTGGCGGGAATCGAGCCGCAGAGGCCGGTGAAACTTCTGACAGAGGAGGAGACAGGGAGGCTGACCGGCATAATCAAGGAGTTCCGCACGGAAATTACGGCTGTCAATCCCTTTGAGAATGCCCAGATCTGCTGCGGCGGAGTGGATGTATGCGGGATTGATCCCGAGACAATGGAATCTAATATAAAGAAAGGCCTGTATCTGATAGGAGAACTATTGGATGTGGATGGTATCTGCGGAGGATACAATCTGCAATGGGCGTGGAGCACCGGAGCAATCGCCGGGACTCACGCAGGACTGTAAACATGATTCGTATTAACCAGTTAAAACTGCCTGTCAATCACACGGAGGCAGACCTTAAGAAAAAAGCAGCCAGGATGATGCGGATCCCGGAGGAGAAAATTCTTTCCCTCGCCCCGGTCAGACAGTCCCTGGACGCCAGAAAGAAAAACGAACTGCTGTACATATATTCGCTGAATGCCGCCGTCTCCGGCAAGGAGAGAGCCGTCATTAAAAATGCGAAAAACGTAAATGTGCTTTTCGATAAGGAAAAGGCATACCGTTTCCCGGAGCATGGGGAAGAACCGCTTAAGGAACGGCCCGTCATCATCGGATTCGGGCCGGCCGGTATGTTCTGCGGCCTGATGCTTGCAAGAGCCGGATTTACGCCTCTTATTCTGGAGCGCGGAGAGGATGTCGATTCCCGTGCGGAAAAAGTAAACCGCTTCTGGGCGGGCGGAGCGTTAAATCCTGAGTCCAACGTCCAGTTCGGAGAGGGCGGCGCCGGGACATTTTCGGACGGAAAGCTGAATACCCTGGTAAAAGACCCTTCAGGCAGAAATAAAAAGGTGCTGGAAATTCTCGCCGAAGCAGGCGCAGATCCTTCTATTACTTATGTGAATAAACCTCACGTCGGCACGGATGTCCTGAGCCTTGTCGTGAAAAATATCAGGCAGGAAATTATCCGCCTGGGCGGAGAAATACGTTTCAACTGCAAAATGACCGATTTTACGGATGAAAACGGGCAGCTTACCTCTATCACCGCATCACAGAAACAGGAGGATGGAACATTTAAAGAAGAAATCATCCCGGCGCAGGCCGTTGTCCTTGCCATCGGGCACAGTGCCCGCGACACCTTTTCCATGCTGGCGGGAAAAGAACTGGATCTGCATGCAAAAGCTTTTGCAGTGGGACTCCGGATTCAGCATCCCCAAAGCCAGATTAATCTTTCGCAGTACGGAATGGAACATCCCGGTTCTCTGGGAGCTGCCAGCTACAAGCTGACAAAGCAGACCTCGTCGGGCCGCGGCGTTTATTCCTTCTGTATGTGTCCGGGAGGCTTTGTCGTCAATGCGTCGTCGGAGGACGGCAGACTCGCCGTCAACGGCATGAGCAACCACGACCGGGCCGGAAAAAATGCAAACAGCGCCCTCATCGTCACGGTGACGCCGGAGGACTTTCCTGACAATGGGCCTCTTGGAGGCGTGTCGTTCCAGAGAAACCTGGAAGAGGCGGCATATCGTGCGGGAGACGGTAAAATTCCGGTCCAGCTTTACAAAGACTTTAAGACGGGCGCTGTATCAGAGACTTTTGGAGATGTAGAGCCTGCATTTAAGGGCGGCTATTCCTTTGCAAACCTGCGCGATGTGATGAGGGAGCCGCTGTCGGAGGCCCTGGTGGAAGGGATAAACAGTTTTGGACGCACCATACCGGGCTTTGACCGGGACGACGCAATTCTGGCAGGCATTGAAAGCCGCACCTCATCACCGGTCCGCATCCCCAGGGACGAGGGACTGGAAAGCCGTGTCAGGGGACTCTATCCGTGCGGAGAGGGCGCGGGATATGCCGGAGGCATTACCTCGGCCGCAATGGACGGACTCAGGGCAGCGGAAACAATCGTTTCCAGATTTTCCCCCATTTTTTATTGACGTGATTTTGTAAATGAGGTAAACTTGCAGAAAATGGATTACTGTTCAAACGAAAACGGTGCACAATGCTGCGGGAAAAGAGGAATTGATATGACAGAGGAAAGAGCTGCCTTAAAACAGAAAAAAAGAATTGTTATTAAAATAGGTTCATCCTCCCTGACCCATCCTGAGACAGGGGATTTGAACCTGAGAAAGATTGAACAGCTGGTGCGGGTACTCAGCGATCTGCGCGGAGAAGGGCGGGAAGTGATTCTCGTATCCTCCGGAGCCATCGCTGCTGGCCGTCAGGCCCTCGGCTTTAATGAACGGCCCCGCCTTCTGGAAGAGAAACAGGCGTTTGCTGCGGTGGGGCAGGCCAGACTGATGATGGTTTACCAGAAGCTGTTTGCGGAGTACAACCAGACTGCCGCACAGATACTGATGACGAAGAATACGGTGACGAATGAGCAGTCGCGTTTTAACGCCCACAATACGTTCAACGAACTTTTAAAACTTGGTGCCATTCCTATAGTCAATGAAAATGATACGGTTGCGACCGATGAGATCCAGTTTGGTGACAACGACAGGCTTTCGGCCATCGTAGCCGCCCTGGTGGAGGCCGATGTCCTGATTCTCATGTCGGACATCGACGGTCTGTACACCGATGATCCCAATAAAAACCCGGATGCCGAATTCATCCCGTTTGTCAAGGAGCTGACGCCGGAACTGAAAGCCATGGGCAAGGATTCCGCAAGCAGTGTGGGCACGGGCGGAATGTCGGCCAAACTGGCGGCGGCGCAGATTGCCACGGGAAGCGGTTCGGATATGCTGATTGCCAATGCAAATGATCTGAACGCAATCTATGAGATTCTGGAGGGAAAAGAATGCGGCACCCTCTTTGCCGCCCATGAGAACAAAGACTTTGATTTGAATACATACCTGAACAGCGAAAGCTGAGCGGGGAAAAGAAGAGCCGAGAGTTACATGCAGGAACACATGATTCTCGGTGAGAAACCAAAATCTGAATGATGACACAGGAGCGTACAATATGGACCAGGAAAAAATTGATCGCATCAACACACTCTACCATAAGAGCCAGTCAACCGGCCTCACGGAAGAGGAGAAGAATGAACAGGCTGCCCTTCGCAAAGAATATATCGAGACAATTCGGAAAAACATGCGCGGAACCTTAAACAGTATATCAATCAAGGAGGAAGACGGTACAATTACCGATCTCGGGAAAAAATATGGGAATATCAGTGACATCCAAAGCTGACCTTAGAAAAAAGGTACTGGAGCTTAGAAAACACCTGACCACGGAAGAGATGGCAGAGTGGGACAATACAATCTGTGAGAAAATAAAGGGACTTGGACTGGAAAAGCAGTTTGGCACCGTATACTGTTATGTCAGCGTGCGCGGAGAGACCGGGACTGAATCCCTGATTCGTTTTTACCTGGAGCAGGGGATCAAAGTGGCTGTTCCGAGAGTAAAAGGCAAGGAGATGGATTTTTATTACATCGACCGTTATGAAGATCTCGAACCCGGCTGCTTCGGGATCCCTGAACCTAAAAAGAGCTGTGAACTGGCTGCCGAACAGGATGTGCCGGTCATCGTGCCGGGAGTTGCATTCTCCGAACGTTTTGAGAGAACCGGTTACGGCGCAGGCTATTACGACCGCTTTTTTGAAAAGGAGCCACAGCATGAGAAGATTGCCATCTGCTATGATTTTCAGATGACGGAGGCGATTGCCGTGGATCAATACGATATCCTGATGGATCGGATTATCACGCCTCAAAAGAGCCTGAACAGAAAGGATGATTAATATGCTCGAAATGATCGGCAAACGCGCAAAGGACGCCTCCAGAAAGCTGGCCCTCCTCGGTTCCGTAAAAAAGAATGAGGGGCTTAAAGCGGCTGCGGAGGCTCTGCTGAAAGGCGAAGAGGAAATCCTTTTGGCCAACCGTAAGGACATAGAAAGAGCCCGCGGGGCCGGAATGAACCCGGGAATGATCGATCGCCTGACGCTCACCCATGAACGGATCGAGGCCATTATTGAGGGCGTGAACCAGGTAATCAGCCTGGACGATCCCGTAGGCGAAGTCCTGGGGATGAAGGAACGTCCCAACGGCCTTTTGATAGGGCAGAAGCGTGTCCCGATGGGCGTTATCGGCATGATTTACGAGGCCAGGCCTAATGTCACCGTGGATGCCTTCGCCCTCTGTTTTAAGTCCGGCAACGCCGTGATCCTGAAGGGCGGCAGCGATGCCCTGGAATCAAACAAGGCAATTGTGAAATGGCTGAGGGAGGGACTTAACGGCTGCGAGCTTCCCGAGGACTGCGTTCAGCTAATCACCGATACGGACCGCGAGGCCACAAAGCAGTTTATGCGTATGAACGGCTACATTGACGTACTGATTCCACGCGGCGGGGCCGGATTAATCCGCACCGTTGTTGAGAACAGCACCGTGCCGGTCATCGAAACAGGGACAGGAAACTGCCATATCTATGTGGATGAAACCGCTGATTTTGATATGGCGCTCGACATTATATTCAACGCCAAGACCCAGAGAATCAGCGTCTGCAACTGCTGTGAATCACTGCTGGTGCACCGGAGCATTGCCGGTGAATTCCTGCCGCTTTTAAAGAAACGCCTCGATGAAAAACAGGTGGAAATCCGCGCAGATCATGAGTCACTTTCCATTGTGCCTGAATTTAAAGCCGCAACCGAGGAAGACTGGGGAACGGAATATCTCGACTACATACTTTCCGTAAAACAAGTCGGTTCGGTGGAAGAGGCCATAGACCACATCAACCGCTATAACACCGGCCATTCTGAGTCTATCATCACAAAAGACTACGACAGCTCCAGAAAATTCCTGGAGGGCGTCGATGCCGCTGCGGTCTATGTCAACGCGTCAACACGGTTTACCGACGGCTTCGAGTTCGGCTTTGGGGCGGAAATCGGAATCAGTACGCAGAAGCTTCATGCAAGAGGGCCTATGGGGCTTAAGGAACTGACTACCACGAAATATATTATTTACGGAAACGGGCAGGTACGGCCATAAGCGGCTCAAGTTAGCCTGCAGGACAGCAAGGAACCAAAAACGAAGGATTAGGGCTATATCATGGATAACATGGTATAGCCATTTTAAATGCGGGAGGTGGGGTGAGGAAGGAGAACGCTGCCGGGACGGTCTGGGTTTGGGATGGGGAGAGGGGGGATGTGAGTCTTCAGTCCCGGTTTGTAAGTTGTCGCGGGTGGGGAATCCGGGCAGAAAAAGTTCCTGCGGGAAACGCTTGCGCTCTTTGGAGTACATAACAGTACTAGCCTCGAAAAGACCTCGGCAAGTACTGATGAACTCCCAGGTTCCCTGCGGAATCTTTTTCTCCCGGATTCCCCACGGGAAGTTTATGGCCCGGGACTGAAGACGCCGAGGTTTTTCGCCATCCCGAACCCCGGCCTGCGGCCGCTGATTTGTTCTGTTCCTTCAAGGGGAGAGGGTATTGTCTCTGCCACCACGGGCCTTCAGATGCCCGGGAACAGTCTCTTTATAAACCTGAGAAATGTGTTGTCAGAGAGCCGGCTTTCACTCAGGATGAAATAGTAGAAATTCCGGGTCTTAGCCGCTCAAAACAGCGTTCTATCCTGTTTCACATGCACTGGGAGGCAGTTATAAGACAGCGAATCGATTAAATATCACCGCTTCGTAGTGGCCGCGACAATACCTTCCCCGCACTCGACGAAAGAGACAATCAGCCCCTGAAGCCGGCGGACGGGGCAATCACCTTCGCTGAGTCTTCAGTCCCGTCGACAACCTGCCTGGGGAAGGAAGGAGAAAACTTTCCGAAGGGGACCTTGGAATCCGCCGGTGCTTGATGAGGTTTTTTCGAATCTAGCATCCGTTGCGCATTCCACAAGCGGGAGCGAGTCCACGTAGGAATTTTTTCTCCTGGATTCCCCCTCACCACATCATGCAAGCCGGGACTGAAGACTCATAAACACCCTCCCACTCCCCCGTCCGCCGTCTTACAGAGGCGTCCTCGCATCTCAACTAAATCCCCACCCATTTTTTTCATAGATTCCCAAAAAACTCCTTGCAATATACCCTAATAGGGTATATAATTCAAATATAAATCAGATACCCTATACGGGTATAACACAATATTTTTGAAGGAATCAGTCATTATTTCTGCCGCTCATGCAGAGATCACAGAAAGGAGACCGAATAAATGGAACAATATGAAGTAACGGGGATGAGCTGTGCGGCCTGCAGCGCCCGGGTGGAAAAGGCAGTGTCAAAAGTACCTGGCGTGGAATCCTGTTCTGTCAGCCTGCTGACTAATTCAATGGGAGTGGAGGGAAGCGCTTCGCATCAGGAAATCATAGCGGCAGTCGAGGCGGCGGGATACGGAGCGGCGGCTAAAGCAGCGGCGGTTAAGAACGCCCCGACGGCAGCTCCTGCCGGTGATGCATTAAAGGACCGTGAAACTCCTATTTTGAAACGGCGGCTTTATTACTCATTGGGATTTTTGATTGTGCTCATGTATTTCTCCATGGGACACATGATGTGGAACTGGCCGGTTCCGGCGTTTTTTGAAAACAACCACGTTGCAATGGGGCTTTTACAGCTCGTGCTGACGGCCATCGTCATGGTGATTAACCAGAAATTCTTTATAAGCGGTTTTAAGGGACTGATACACAAAGCCCCCAATATGGATACCCTGGTGGCTTTGGGCTCGGGAGCCTCCTTTGTATACAGTCTCTATGCGCTGTTTGCCATGACCGGAGCGCAGGCGGCCGGTGATATGGACGGCGTGATGGCCTATATGCATGAATTCTATTTTGAATCTGCGGCCATGATTCTGACCTTGATTACGGTAGGCAAGATGCTGGAGGCACGCTCAAAGGGAAAAACCACGGACGCCTTAAAGAGCCTGATGAAGCTGGCTCCGAAGACAGCAACCCTCCTGGTGAACGGCGTGGAGACGGAGGTTTCCATTGAACAGGTTAAAAAAGACGATATCTTCGTGGTACGGCCCGGTGAGAATATCCCGGTGGATGGAATTGTCCTGGAGGGGAGCAGCGCTGTTAATGAATCGGCGCTGACCGGCGAAAGTATTCCGGTCGATAAGAACGCCGGAGATCAGGTGTCGGCTGCCACAGTAAACCAGTCCGGTTTTATGAAATGCCGGGCATCCAGGGTTGGAGAGGACACCACCTTATCCCAGATTATCCAGATGGTCAGCGATGCAGCCGCCACAAAAGCTCCGATCGCAAAGGTTGCCGATAAGGTGTCGGGCGTTTTTGTCCCGGCCGTGATTGCCATCTCGGCTGTTACAATTGTCGGGTGGCTGATTGCGGGGCAGACCGTCGGATTTGCACTGGCGAGAGGCATTTCCGTGCTGGTAATCAGCTGTCCCTGCGCCCTCGGCCTTGCGACTCCGGTTGCAATCATGGTGGGCAACGGCATGGGCGCAAAGCACGGCATCATGTTTAAGACGGCCGTTTCTTTGGAGGAAGCCGGCAAGACGGAGATTGTAGCTCTTGATAAGACCGGTACGATCACCAGTGGGGAACCCAGGGTGACGGATGTGGTTCCGGCATCCGGAAACACGGAAACCGATCTTCTCAAATCCGCTTTTGCGCTGGAGAAGAAGAGTGAGCATCCTCTGGCCAGGGCAGTCCTTTTAAGGGCGGAGGAAGAGGGAATGGAAGCCGGAGAGGTCACCGACTTTAAGGCGCTCCCGGGCAACGGCCTGTCTGCTGTCCTTAACGGCGCATCTTTAGCAGGGGGAAATCTCTCTTTTATCAGCACCCAGTGTGAAGTGACAAACGAGATGAAGACAGCATCCGAGCGACTGGCGGAAGAAGGGAAAACACCTCTGTTCTTCAGTAAAGACGGTAAACTGATTGGAATTATCGCCGTAGCCGACACCGTCAAGGAAGACAGTCCGCAGGCGGTAAAGGAACTGCAGAATATGGGAATCCATGTGGTAATGCTGACCGGTGACAATGAGAGAACCGCCAAGGCGGTCGGTCGGCAGGCAGGAGTTGACGAGGTAATCGCAGGCGTGCTTCCCGACGGCAAAGAGAGTGTAATCCGTTCCCTGAAAAAGAAGGGGAAGGTGGCTATGGTCGGCGACGGAATTAACGACGCGCCGGCCCTGACAAGGGCAGATATCGGAATCGCCATCGGGGCGGGTACGGATATTGCCATCGACGCGGCCGACGTAGTCCTGATGAAGAGCCGCCTGAGCGATGTCCCGGCTGCCATCCGTTTAAGCCGGTCCACTCTTAAAAATATCCATGAGAACCTGTTCTGGGCGTTCTTTTATAATGCGGTCGGCATACCGCTGGCCGCCGGGCTGTGGTACCCGCTGTTCGGCTGGAAACTGAACCCGATGTTTGGAGCGGCGGCTATGAGCTTATCCAGTTTCTGTGTGGTGACAAACGCCCTAAGGCTTAACTTTTTTAAACTTTACGATGCCGGAAGGGACAGAAAAATAAAGTCAAAAAGAAAGGAAGAAAAAATGATGGAAAAGACGATGACGATTGAAGGAATGATGTGCGGACACTGTGAGGCAAGAGTAAAGAAATGCCTGGAAGGACTTCCCGAGGTTACGGAAGCAATAGTCAGCCATGAGGCAGGCACCGCGGTTGTGACACTGAGCGCCCCGGTGGGGGATGATGTGCTTAAAAAGACGGTGGAGGATCAGGATTACAAGGTGGTATCCGTCCGCTGACAGTAACGTTCCTGATGGAACCCTGCCGGGCGTGCAAAACGTCCGGCGGGGTTTTGGCTTTTCACGCTTCCCTATTGCCATTTCTGTCATTTTTCCCCTGTGGTGGCAGACGCTTCCTCAATTTCCTGTAAAAATACCCCTGAAGTGGGAAAATTGTAGTGAAAAAGTAAGATTGGGAGCAAATTCGTAAAAGAAATGCACTTGATCATTTGACTGCATTATAGTAATATTAACTAATGTATGAAAACGATGGAAGACACAAGGAGAACTACATATTTTATGACTTCAATAGATTACGAAAATATTGACCTTTCCTGTCTGCCTCCGGAGACGGAACCGGCCAGACAGCAGTATTTTATCGCCAGGTGCAGACAGTGGGTCACAAAGAAGAGTGAAGAGCTCGGAAGGCCGATGACCTGCTTTATCTCCACATTCGGCTGCCAGATGAATGCCCACGATTCGGAAAAACTGATGGGAATTCTTTTGGAAGCAGGCTTTGCGGAAGGGACGGACGAAGAATCTGATTTTGTTCTTTACAATACCTGTACGGTCCGTGAGAACGCCAACCAGCGTGTTTACGGACGTCTGGGCTACCTCCACAGCCTGAAGAAAAAGAATCCCCACATGATGATCAGCCTCTGCGGCTGTATGATGCAGGAACCCGAAGTTGTGGAGAAACTTAAGAAGAGCTACCGTTTCGTCGATATTATTTTCGGCACCCACAACATTTACAAGCTTGCGGAGCTTCTTTCCGAAAGAATTGACGGGAAGAAGATGGTAATAGACATATGGAAGGACACCGAACGGATTGTGGAGGACCTTCCGGCTGAGCGGAAATATCCGTTTAAATCGGGAGTCAATATCATGTTCGGCTGCAACAATTTCTGCAGCTACTGCATTGTCCCTTACGTCAGGGGACGGGAGCGCAGCAGAAATCCGGAGGACATCATCCGCGAGATCGAGTCTCTGGTACAAACCGGAGTCGTTGAGATCATGCTTCTCGGACAGAACGTCAACTCCTATGGTAAAAACCTGGAGCATCCCATCACCTTTGCCGAGCTGCTGAGGAGAGTGGAACAGATTGAGGGCCTTCAAAGAATCCGTTTTATGACGTCCCATCCGAAGGATTTGTCGGACGAGCTGATTGAGGTGATGAAGGACTCGAAGAAAATCTGCCGTCATCTGCACCTTCCCCTTCAGTCGGGAAGCAGCCGTATCCTGAATCTGATGAACCGGAAGTACACGAAAGAGCAGTACCTCACACTGGCTGAGAAGATTAGGTCAGCCATCCCGGATATTTCCCTGACCACGGATATCATCGTAGGTTTCCCGGGAGAGACGGAAGAAGACTTTGAGGAGACTCTGGATGTGGTGAGAACCGTGCGCTATGACAGCGCATTCACCTTTATTTATTCCAAACGTACCGGAACTCCGGCTGCGGCGATGGAAGAACAGGTACCGGAGGAAGCGGTGAAGAACCGTTTTGACCGCCTTCTGAAGGAGGTCCAGGAGATTTCGGCCCAGGTATGCGGCCGGGAGCTTCACACGGTTCAGGAGGTCCTGGTGGAAGAACCGGATGATCACGAAGAGGGTTATCTCACCGGGCGGCTTTCCAACAATACGATTGTCCACTTCCCCGGAAGCAGGGATCTGATTGGAAAGATTGTTAATGTATACCTTGAGCAGTCCAAAGGCTTTTATTATATGGGCAGCCTGCATCACGGCCCCCAGGACACTCTTAAGGATAAATAAGGAGGAAATTTTCTATGAAAAAGCACTATAAAGGTCTTGCAGTTGCCATGTCGGCGTTTATGCTCGCCGGCGGAAGCTTTACGGCATATGCAGGACCTGCAAGTGAAGCCGGCGCTCCATCGGCATCAACAGGCAACACAGACAATGCCGGTTTCGGACCGGGCGGCACCACTGCCGCAGGACATCAGCAACAGGCCGGCACAGAACAGCCCGCGGTGGAGGATACCTCTCTTCATGTGGCAGTAAATTATACCTTTGAATCATCCGGCGATATTACTGCCTTCTCCATGGATCTTAAAAACTTCGATGGAATCGGCGGAGTATCCTACCGCGCCTACACGAATACTGGCGGTTTCCTGTGGTGGTATCACGACGGTGGCCTGACAGGCGTTCCGGGAGACGGTAACTATGTTGAGGCATTCCAGATTCAGCTGACAGGTGATGCGGAGCGTATGTACGATGTTTATTACAGCGCCACCTCATCCGGCCAGGGCAAGATGGGCTGGGCCATGAACGGCCAGATAGCCGGTACAAGCGATATCGGTGAAAAACTTCTCGGCATTGAGGTAATACTTGTGCCGAAGGGAGCCCAGGGACCTGTGAGCGACGCCATGCGTTATATAACGCCTCTTTCGAGCCGTCTTGTTCTCGCCGAGAATGCAACCACTCTGGTGAATGAGGACGGAACAAACTACAACGGCTGGGTATCCAACGACCATGCCCGCTACTATTTTGTAGACGGACGCGCCCTGACGGGATGGCAGTATGTGGACGGTTATAAGTTCTACTTTGATTCATACGGCCGCCTTGTACAGAATGTGGAACCGCTGATTGGAAAGCAGAGCAGCTATCTTCTGAAGGTCAACAAGACCCTCAACTGCCTGACTGTCTATGCAAAAGACGGAAGCAACGGATATATCATTCCGGTGAAGGCGATGCTGACATCCGTAGGTGACGATACACCGATCGGAACATTTTACACTCCTGAGAAATACCGCTGGAGACTGATGGTAAATGATACATACACACAGTATGCAACGAGAATCACACAGGGCTTCCTGTTACACTCCATTACCTATGAGACACCGGATATCAACGCTCTGATGACGGTTGGCTACAACGGCCTGGGTGTTACAAGATCTCTCGGCTGCGTGCGATTAACCGCAGAAAACTCTAAATGGATTTACGATAACTGTGCACTTGGTACAGCGGTTACAATCTACGAGGACCCGAATGTGGCATCACCGTTCGACGTTCCGGAACTGGTTCCGCTCTCCTTTGAGCAGACATGGGATCCGACGGATCCGCTTATTGTAAGATAAGAGAAGAGAGGTTAAAACGTGACACAGCTTTCACCAATGATGACCCAGTATCTGGAGACTAAAAAACAATATCCCGACTGTATTCTTTTTTACAGACTCGGAGATTTCTATGAGATGTTCTTTGAGGATGCCTTAACGGCATCCCGGGAACTGGAAATTACACTAACTGGAAAAGACTGTGGACTTGAGGAACGCGCACCTATGTGTGGCGTTCCTTATCACGCGCTTGAAGGTTATTTGAGCAAGCTCGTCCAAAAGGGCTATAAGGTGGCAATCGGGGAACAGGTAGAAGACCCGAAAACCGCAAAGGGGCTTGTAAAGAGGGAAGTAATCCGCGTCGTTACGCCGGGCACCATCACCAACTCCCAGGCTCTTGAAGAGTCGAAGAACAATTATCTGATGGGCATTGTGTACACCGACGGCGTATTCGGAATTTCCGTAGCCGATGTCAGCACCGGCGATTATCTGGTGACCGAGGTCAAATCGGAGCGGAACCTGATCGATGAGATTTACAAATTTTCTCCTTCTGAAATTATATGCAATGAAGCATTTTACATGTCGGGAATCGATTTAGATGATTTGAAAAACAGACTGCGCGTCGTTATTTCGGATCTGGATAATCGGTTCTTTTCTGATGAATTCTGCAGAAAACTTCTGCGGGATCATTTTCATGTAGAGCACCTGGAAGGTCTTGGCCTGAACGACTACGAGACGGGCACTATCGCGGCGGGGGCCGTGCTGCAGTATCTCTATGAGACACAGAAGAACTCGCTGGATCACCTGACGAGAATCACCCCCTATACGACGGGGCAGTTTATGATGCTCGACACTTCCACAAGACGCAATCTGGAGCTGATTGAGACCCTGCGCGAAAAGCAGAAGAGAGGAACCCTGCTCTGGGTATTAGATAAGACGAAAACGGCTATGGGAGCCAGAATGCTCCGTTCCTTCGTGGAACAGCCGCTGATCAATAAAGATGAAATCCTGAAACGCCAGAACGCGATTGAAGAGCTGAATATGAACTATATTTCCAGGGAGGAAATCTGTGAATATCTGAATCCGATCTATGATCTGGAACGCCTCTTAGGGCGTATCAGTTATAAAACGGCTAACCCGCGCGACCTGATTTCATTTCGGAATTCCCTTGAAATGCTGCCGCATATCAAACACATCCTGAAGGAATTCAGCGCCGGGATGCTGAAGGAGACAGAAGAGCAGCTCGATCCTCTGGAGGATTTGAAAAAGCTGATTGACGACGCGATCGTCGACGATCCGCCCATATCGGTCCGGGACGGCGGCATCATAAAAGACGGCTTCCATGAGGAGGCGGACCGTCTGCGCCATGCAAAGACGGAGGGTAAAACATGGCTGGCTGAACTGGAACAGACGGAGAAAGAAAAGACGGGCATTAAAAACCTGAAGATCAAATATAACAAAGTTTTCGGTTATTATTTTGAAGTCACCAACTCCTTCAAGGAACAGGTACCCGATTATTTTATCAGGAAACAGACGCTCACTAATGCGGAGCGGTACACAACGGACCGTTTAAAAGAACTGGAAGACGTGATTATGGGGGCGGAGGACAAGCTTTACTCCCTGGAATATGAACTGTTCTGCCAGGTCAGAGACGGCGTTGCCGGGGAAGTAAAGAGAATCCAGCAGACAGCCCATGCCGTCGCCCTTATCGATGTCCTGGCCTCCCTCTCCGTAGTGGCGGTGAGAAATAATTATGTGAAGCCGGCAATCAATGAGAAGGGCATTATCCATATTAAAAACGGCCGTCATCCGGTGGTGGAGCAGATGATGTCGGGCGGCATGTTCGTGGCCAACGACACGTATCTGGACAATGGGAAAAACCGTGTTTCCATCATCACGGGACCCAACATGGCAGGTAAATCCACCTATATGAGACAGACTGCCCTGATCACGCTGATGGCGCAGATCGGCAGTTTTGTTCCGGCCGACGATGCCGATATCGGTCTCTGCGACAGAATCTTTACACGAGTCGGCGCATCCGATGATCTGGCGTCGGGCCAGAGTACCTTCATGGTTGAGATGACCGAGGTCGCCAACATTTTACGGAATGCGACCAGGAACAGCCTTCTCATCCTGGATGAGATCGGGCGCGGAACGAGCACCTTTGACGGTCTTTCTATTGCCTGGGCCGTCGTGGAATATATCAGCAACACCAAGATTCTGGGAGCCAAAACCCTGTTCGCCACTCATTACCATGAGCTGACGGAACTGGAAGGCACGATGAGCGGAGTCAACAACTACTGCATCGCCGTCAAGGAGCAGGGAGACGATATCGTTTTCCTCAGAAAAATTGTAAAAGGCGGGGCGGACAAGAGCTACGGCATCCAGGTTGCCAAGCTGGCAGGTGTGCCGGATCCGGTCATCGAACGCGCCAAAGAGCTGGTAGAAGAGCTGAGCGACGCCGACATCACCGCCCGTGCCAAGGAAATAGCCGAGAACGGCTGTGGAATCGCGGTCAGGAAGAAGCTGAGCAAACCGGACGAGGTGGATCTGCTTCAGATGTCTATCTTTGATACGGTGAGCGAGGATGACATCATCAAGGAGCTGATGGAGCTTGAGATTAACAAAATGTCTCCTATTGACGCCCTGACCACCCTCGACAAGATGCAGTCACGTCTGAGAAACAGATGGAGCAGCAAACAGTAATAATCGGCATTAAGCATTAGTATAAGGAGGCGAAACGATGGCAAACATTCAAGTATTAGATCAGAATACGATTAACCAGATAGCGGCCGGAGAGGTGATCGAACGCCCTGCCTCCGTTGTAAAAGAACTTCTTGAGAATGCCGTCGATGCCAAAGCGACGGCGGTCACCGTTGAGATACGCGACGGCGGCCTTTCCATGATCCGCGTTACGGACAATGGCTGCGGAATTCCAAAAGAGCAGATTCCGCTTGCGTTCCTGCGTCACGCGACGAGTAAAATCAGGACGGTGGAAGATTTATTTACCGTGGCCTCTTTAGGGTTCCGGGGTGAGGCTCTTTCGAGCATTGCCTCCGTAGCCCAGGTGGAACTCATTACAAAGACGACGGGAAGCATGTCGGGATCCAGATATCAGATAGAGGGCGGAGAAGAAATTTCCCTGGAAGAGGTGGGCGCTCCGGAGGGAACTACCTTCATAGCGAGAAACCTCTTCTACAATACGCCCGCCAGAAGAAAATTCCTGAAAACCCCGATGACGGAGGGCGCCCATGTGGCCGATCTGGTGGAGAAAATCGCCTTGTCACATCCCGAGATTTCCATCAGACTCATCCAGAACGGACAGAGCAAGCTCCATACCTCGGGGAACCACAACCTGAAGGATATTGTTTACACCATATTCGGCCGCGAGATTGCGGCTAATCTGCTTCCGGTGGAGTCGGGGGCGGATCCGGTGAAGGTGGAAGGTTATATCGGAAAACCCCTGATTGCCAGGGGAAACCGCAATTATGAAAACTATTTTATCAATGGCAGATATATCAAAAGCAGTCTTATCAACAAAGCGATAGAAGATGCCTACAAGCCTTTTATGATGCAGCACAAATACCCTTTTACCATGCTCCAGTTTACGATTGAGCCGGAATTTCTGGATGTCAACGTCCATCCGGCCAAGATGGAGCTGCGCTTCAGGGATGGGGAGATGGTCTATAAGATGGTGTACCATACAATCTCAATGGCCCTGTCGCAAAAAGAACTGATCCCGCAGGTCGAACTGCCTGGTGTAAACCCGTTTGGCGGGAAGAATGCTGAAAACCAGGAAACAGGGAAAGACCGTGGCATAGGCGGGTCTTATGGGAACGGCCGGACACAGGACGGAATGCCTTACGGCGTCCCATCATCCAGGGGACTCAAACCCGTTATTTTCAGGGAAAACCGGCCTGAGCCCTTTGAAAAACGCAGACTGCAGGCGGAGTCCCTGATTCAATCAGCGGCAGCCTCGGATCTCACAAGCGCCCACGAAGCAGCAGCAAGTGAGCAGGCTGCGCCGGAAGCGGGCGGCAGGCCTTCTGGCTCTTCCGGTCTGACCGGAAAGGATATCAGGGATCTGCTCTCCGTAAGGACACCCGTGATTGCAGATGAAACCGCCCCCTATTCAGGGCGGCCGGACGCCCCCGTTTCTTTCTCTGCCGCAAAGCCGGATACCGGGATTGAATCGGAACACGGTATCGGACCAGAGCAGAATATTGATCCGGAACCAAATACCGGATCGGATTCACCCTCCGATTTGCGCCCTGAAGCAGAGACAGCGGCGGCAGACACCCTGTCACAGGCCGCGCCAAAGCAGCTTGATTTATTCGAAGAAAAACTGCTCACAAAGCAGGCCCGCTCCGAGCACATCCTGATCGGCCAGCTGTTCGACACTTACTGGCTGGTGCAGTTTCATGACAATCTTTACATTATCGATCAGCACGCGGCCCATGAGAAGGTTCTTTATGAGAAGACAATCGCCTCGCTGAAAAAGCGAGAGTACACTTCACAGTTAATTAATCCTCCGATTATCCTGACCCTGTCAGGAAACGAGGAATTGATGCTTAAGAAATACATGGATCATTTCACATCGGTCGGATTTGAGATTGAGCATTTCGGCGGCAAAGAGTATGCGGTGAGGGCAGTTCCCGCCAATCTTTTTTCCATTGCAAAAAGAGAGCTGCTGATGGAGATGATAGACGGCCTGACCGATGGAGTCGACCAGGGCACGCCCGATATTATCAATGAAAAGATTGCCTCCATGTCATGCAAGGCGGCGGTCAAAGGCAACCACGCAATGTCGGCCATGGAAGCCGACAAACTGATTGACGAACTGCTGGAACTGGAAAATCCGTACGCCTGCCCTCACGGCAGACCGACCATCATTACCATGAGCAAGTATGAACTGGAAAAGAAATTCAAGCGCATTGTATAGAAACCGCCACCAGGTTGACATAATATAATTATGTCAACCTGGTGAGGCGTTACCGTGAAACCATCCCGGAACAGACAGCATTCGAAAGGGTCTGTTTCCTATCAACAAAACTACCCCATATACAGGAAAACTATCATATGAAGAAACCTTTAATCATCATTACAGGCCCTACGGCCGTAGGAAAGACCGCCCTGTCCGTCCGTCTCGCTGAGCGGATAGGAGGAGAGATTATCAGTGCAGATTCCATGCAGGTCTACCGCCATATGGATATCGGTTCCGCAAAAGTCACGAAAGAGGAGATGCGTGGAGTCCCCCATCACCTGATTGATATTCTGGATCCTTCGGAAGAATTCAATGTGGTGACCTTCCAGAAAAAAGCAAAGGAAGCGCTGGAGGAAATCTATTCACGTGGTTCCGTGCCGATTATTGCCGGAGGAACGGGATTTTATATCCAGGCTCTTCTGTATGACATCGATTTCACGGAAACCGAGGAGGACGGCACCTTCCGGGAAGAGATGGAAACCCTTGCCCGGGAAAAGGGCCCGGCCGTTCTCCATGCGATGCTTGAACAGGCCGATCCGGAGTCGGCTGCCGCTATTCATGAAAACAATATAAAGAGAGTGATCCGCGCCCTGGAATTTTACCGGCAGACAGGTGAAAAAATATCTGCCCACAATGAAGAAGAACGCAGTAAAGAATCTCCCTACCAGTTTTTCTACTATGTCGTCAATACCGACAGGAGCGTGCTCTATGAGCGCATCGACCGCCGGGTGGACCAGATGATGGAAAACGGCCTTGTGGAGGAAGTAAAATCCCTGAAGGCCATGGGTTTGACAAAACAGATGGTTTCAATGCAGGGCCTCGGTTATAAGGAAATCCTCGATTATCTGGATGGCAACTGCAGCCTGGAGGAGGCGGTTTACATCCTGAAACGCGATACGCGCCATTTTGCCAAACGCCAGCTCACCTGGTTTAAACGGGAACGCGGCGTACGGTGGCTGAACCTGCCCGACTTTGACAACGACAGGGAGAGAGTGCTTGATCATATCATATCCGAGTACCATATGGAAACGGGACGGGATAATACTAATACACAGAATGCATGTTATGAAAATAATGCAGCAAACAGTACAGACGACATGCAGTGAAAGGAAAAAGGAACAGGACAATGCAATTAGAAGAGATGTATGAAGGCCTTGGAATCAGCCGGAAAGTGCTTGATTTCGGGAACGAGGTGGAGTCCTCACTGAAAGAGCGCTTTGAGGAGATAGACCAAAACGCGGAATATAACCAGTTAAAAGTAATCGCCGCAATGCAGAAAAACAGGGTCAGTGATATCCATTTTGCAGGTACGACGGGATATGGCTACAACGATTTGGGGAGAGAGACGCTGGAACAGGTTTACGCCGATATTTTCCATACGGAAGACGCCCTGGTGCGCCCTCAGATCACCTGCGGGACCCATGCCCTCTATACGGCTCTTGCGGGCAACCTGCGCCCGGGTGATGAACTTTTATCTCCGGTTGGAAAACCCTACGATACACTTGAGGAAGTGATCGGCATCCGGCCGTCGAACGGTTCCCTGAAGGAATATGGAATTACTTACCGCCAGGTGGATCTCCTTCCCGACGGAAGTTTTGATTTCGACGGAATCAGAGCCGCCATCGGTGAAAAGACGAAACTTGTAACGATTCAGCGGTCGAAGGGTTATGCTACAAGGCCGACGCTTTCGGTAAAGAGAATCGGAGAACTGATTGCCTTTGTCAAAGGTATCAAGCCGGATCTTATCTGTATGGTCGACAATTGCTACGGAGAATTTGTAGAGCGCATCGAGCCAAGCGATGTGGGCGCCGATATGGTAGTCGGTTCCCTGATTAAAAATCCGGGCGGCGGCCTTGCCCCCATCGGCGGCTATATTGCCGGTACCAGGGAGTGCATCGAAAAGGCGGCCTACCGTCTCGGTTCACCTGGTCTTGGAAGAGAAGTAGGCGCCAGCCTGGGTGTTAACCAGTCTCTTTTCCAGGGACTTTTCCTGGCTCCAACCGTAGTGGCCGGGGCATTAAAAGGAGCAATATTCGCCGCCAATATCTATGAAAAGCTGGGCTTTCCCGTTGTTCCAAACGGAACGGAATCCCGCCATGACATCATCCAGGCCGTAACCTTTGGAAAACCAGAGGGAGTCATCGCATTCTGCCAGGGAATCCAGGCCGCCGCCCCCGTAGACAGCTACGTAACGCCGGAGCCCTGGGACATGCCCGGCTACGATTCCCCCGTCATCATGGCAGCCGGAGCATTCATCCAGGGTTCCTCCATCGAGCTGTCTGCCGACGGGCCGATCAAGCCGCCGTATTCCGTATTTTTCCAGGGCGGACTGACCTGGTATCATGCGAAACTTGGGATCCTTATGTCTCTTCAAAAACTGACAGAGGCGGGGATTGTTGAAAAATAAGAACGCGGATGGGGTGGCCGGGTTGGGTGGTGAGAGGGAATGAGTGAGTCTTCAGTCCCGGTTTGCAGGTTGTCGCGGGTGGGGAAGATTTTTGCCGGGACTGAAGACGCCGCAGTGTACCGCCACCCCAAAACGGCCTGCCGCCGCTGACTGTTCTAATTCTTTTCAGGGGAGAGGTATTGGAGCGGCCACTACTTGTCTATAATTAAGGAATAGAGACTTTCGTCCCTATCGTTCAGGAGAGTGCCTTAATAACAAATCTTTTTAGAAGAGTAAAAATAAAATATTTTGGCTGATTAGAGGCGATCAGTGGCGGCGACAGGGGGGGGGCTTTTCCTTTGAAAAAGGCGGCATCATAGTGGAAGGCGAGGTGGATGGACGGGCATAGTCTACGCGGGTTTCAGTCCGTTCGACGCAGTAGAGGGGGGGAATACGGGAGAAAGCAATTCCGCAGGGAACCTTGGAGTCCATCAGCACTTAGGCGGCGTATTTCAGACGCCTTAGTACTGATATGCACTCCACCGAGCGCAAGCGTTTCCCGGAGGAATTGCTTTCTGCCCGTATTCCCCGTTTACACCAATCTCCCCACGGACTGAAGCCCTCAACCACCTATCACTCCCCGTCCATCCACCCCCTCCGCGCCAAAATTTTTCAATTCCATTAATAAATCTTTAATAAAAAACTGGTCCTCCCAATGTATACAGGCAGGCCGGTTTATGCTACAATAAGAAGAATCGGTTCAATTATCCATATATGTGAATAGTTGCTAACCGGATATAAGGGAGAGAACGAACAGATATGAGCAGAGCAAAAAACTTCTGGATCCTTTTGTTGTTTTTGCTGACGGGAATTGTGCTTGGCGGTTTTATCGGGAATCTGGCTTCCGGTATTCCGTGGTTGACATGGCTGAATTTCGGTGAGACATTCGGGCTGACCGAACCGGTTGTCCTCAACTTTGGGATTCTTGTCATCACGTTCGGCCTGACAATCAGAATCACGATGGCAAGCATTGTCGGCGTGATTATTGCAGTGATTACATATCGTCTGGTCTGAGTGTACTTTTCGTTGCTGTTATCCTTACACTGTACTTGGAGAGGCACGGTTGGGAGGATATTATGGAAAGACGACTTACGATGAAAGAGCTGCCCAATTCGGACAGACCTTATGAAAAGTGCCTGGCATCGGGACCGGAAGGCCTTACCGATGCGGAATTACTGGCTGTTATTTTGAGAACCGGCGCCAGAGGGGAGACTTCCCTGGAGCTGGCCAGGAGAATACTGGATATCAATTATCCGGGCGGAATCCTGGGACTTCTCCACCTGTCCCTCCCCGAGCTTATGGCCATCAGGGGAATCGGCAAGGTCAAAGGAATCGAATTATTATGTATCGGTGAACTGTCCAGACGTATCTGGAAGACACTGGTCACCGAAGAAGCGGTCGTTTTCACCGAACCGTCCGCTATTTCCGGCTTCTATATGGAAGATATGCGCCATATGGAACAGGAAGAACTGCATCTGATGATGCTGAATACGAAAAATGTACTGATTAAGGATTCACTGATATTCCGGGGCACTGTCAACATGTCGGTTGCTTCCCCCAGAGAGATGTTTATAGAGGCGCTGCGTCACCATGCAGTCCATATTATACTGGTCCACAACCATCCCAGCGGAGATCCTGCTCCCAGCAGTGAAGACAGGAAACTGACTGCACAGGTGAAGGAGGCGGGAGCGCTTCTTGGAATCCGGCTTCTGGATCACATTATCATTGGAGATAATTCTTATTTCAGTTTTAAAGAACGGGGAATTATATAGCTATGAAGAAGAGCAAATATATCCTGGCAGGACTGTCTGCTTTTTGTATCCTGCTGATTGCCGTAACGTCCATAAACAGCAGTTTTCTTACACCGCTGAGGACCGGCGTCGGATACTTTCTTGTACCTCTGCAATCCGGTATGAACACGGTGGGGACAAGTCTTTACAATAATATCAGGGACTATTCCTCCCTGAAGGAGGCCCAGGCTGAGAACGCCCGTCTTGCCAAACGGATTGAGCAGCTCACGGAAGAGAACAACCGCCTGCAGTCGGAACAGTTTGAACTGGAACGTCTGAGGGAACTCTACCAGCTTGATCAGGACTACATGCAGTATGAAAAGGTAGCCGCGCGCGTCATCGCCAAAGATTCCGGCAACTGGTTCCAGATTTTCAGGATCGATAAAGGTTCTGCCGACGGAATCAAGGTGGATATGAACGTCATGGCCGGAGGCGGCTTGGTGGGTATTGTCACCGATGTGGGAGCCAATTACGCCACCGTCAGGGCGATTATCGACGACGACAGCAATGTGGGCGGTATGTCCATGCGCTCCGGCGCCACCTGTAACGTGTCCGGAAACCTGACGTTGTATCAGGAAGGCCGTCTCGGTCTTGATCATATTAAAAAGGACGACGACATCCAGAACGGTGATAAGATTGTCACTTCCAATATCAGTGATGTTTTCCTTCCCGGAATTCTGATCGGATATGCCGCCGATCTGGCCACAGATGCCAACAATGTCACAAAATCGGGCTATATTGTTCCGGTGGCGGAATTCGACAACCTCCAGGAAGTACTGGTAATCACCCAACTGAAAAACGGGGGAGATGAAGATGCGCAAAGTACTGATTAATATAATACTTCTCATCCTGGCGTTTACGATCCAAATCTGCGTGTTTCCGCAGATTGCCTTTCTGTCCTCTGCGCCGAACCTGCTCCTGATCACCGTATTTATCTTCGGTTTTATCGAGGGTAAGGAAGCCGGTATGCTGTATGGGCTGATAGCAGGGCTATTTATGGATCTTTTTTACAGCGGCCCGTTTGGTTTTTACACCCTGTTTTTTATCAACATGGGATACCTGAACGGGATCTGCACAAAGTACTATTATGAGGACTATATCACCCTGCCTCTTGTGCTCAGTATCGTCAACGATCTGGCATATAATATGTACATTTATATTTTCCGCTTTCTCATCAGAAACAGGCTGAATTTCGGCCATTATTTTATAAAAATCATGATTCCGGAAATCATTTTTACAACCGTAACCACCCTGATTGTTTACCATTTCTTCTTATTCATATACCGTAAACTGAAGGCGTGGGAGCAAAGGAGAGACAAGAATCTTGTTTGATGACCTGAAAGAGTTTTTAAAAGAATTGATCAAAAAAGTGGTTACTTCCCGTCTCTTCGCCCTGTCCGCAGTCTTTTTAATCATGTTCTGCGTGTTGGTCGGCAGGCTGTTCAAGCTGCAGATCGTTGAGGGAGAAGAGTATCAGGATGCCTATATAGCCCTGGCAGAAAAAGTAATAAAGACAGCAAGTACAAGGGGCAATATTTACGACAGAAACGGAAATGTCCTGGCTTATAATGAGCTGGCATATTCCGTTACCATACAGGATATCGGAGCCTTTAAGAAAGATGCCGACTGGAACAGTATGCTTTACGAACTGGTGACGATTCTGAACAAACACGGGGAAACCGCCCAGGGAAGCCTTGAACTTATGATAGACCACGATGGAGAAGTGGCCTATTCCACAAAGACAGAGGCAGCCAGAAAGCGGTTTTTAAGAGATCTATACGGTCTTAAAAGTGTGGACGAACTGACGGATAAGGATGGCGATGCACCCGCAGACGTCACAGCCAGAGAACTTTTTGATAAATTAAAGAAGCAGTATAAGCTGGAGGAAACAAAGGATCGGAACGGCGACCCGATAGAGGTCCCGGACGATATCGCCCTTCAGATGATTAACATCCGGTACACGATGCGTTTTACTGCTTTCCAGAAGTACGAGACGACCACCATCGCTACAAATATCAGCGACGAGACGATGACCGACATCTTGGAGCACTCGTCTGTCCTGCCGGGCGTCGACATCGATGAATCCACCATCCGCGTCTACAATGAGAGTCTTTACTTTGCTCCGATTGTAGGTTATACCGGAAAAGTTACGACGGAACGTCTGGAAGAACTGAAACAGGTCAACGACGATTACGAGCTCAACGATGTCGTCGGAAGAACCGGTATTGAGTCTTCAATGGAGCTGGAACTCAAGGGCAAGAAAGGTTCCCAGACCGCCTACGTAGACAATGTGGGAAGAATACTGAATATTACGGATGAAGTCCAGCCCGTGGCCGGCAATGATATCTGGCTGACGCTGGATCTCGATTTACAGAAGGCAATCTACAACATACTGGAGCGGCAGCTTGCCGGTGTGCTTCTGAAGACGATTGTCAATCAGGAAGCGAGCGAGATTGTTTACACCGACTCCTCCAATATCAAACTGCCGATTAAAGACGCTTATTTCCAGTTAATCAACAACAATGTCCTGTCCTTAGATCAGTTTGCATCCGAGGAAGCCTCCGATGTGGAGCGCCAGATCAATGCAAAGTATCTGAACGCCAGGGCCAGGGTTGAGAACGATATCAGAAATGAACTCATGTCCGGGAATGCCACAATGATGCGGGATTTATCGGAAGAGATGCAGGCGTACATGATTTACATCTACACCTATCTTGCCAGTGACGAGGCGGGTGTTGTCCTCAGGGATTCCATCGATACGACGAGCGCGGAGTACCAGGCATGGAAGAACAATGCCATCAGTTTGAGGGATTACCTCTACTACGGTATTGCCAGCAACTGGATCGATACGACAAAGCTTAATATTACCAGCAAGTATTCCAACGCCGATGACGTATTCTCCGCCCTGGTGGACTATGTGTTCCAGAACCTGGAGGAGGATCGCGAGTTCACGAAAAAGATTTACCGCTACCTGATCAACAACAATGTTGTGACGGGAAAAGAACTCTGCCTTGCCCTCTATTCCCAGAATGTGCTGGCCTATGATGAGGAGGAGGTAAGCCGCCTCCGTTCCAGCGGAGATGAATATGCCTTTGAATTCCTGATGAACAAGATACGCAATATCGAGATTACACCGGCCCAGCTGGCTCTCGATCCCTGTACGGCGAGCTGTGTCGTCACCAACGTCCGCACGGGAGAGGTTATGGCCCTCGTTACGTATCCAAGCTACGACAGCAACCGGATTTCCGATCCGGAATACTTTGCACAGCTCAATTCGGACCAGTCTCTGCCGCTTAGAAACAATGCAACCCAGACACTGAAGGCACCGGGGTCCACCTTTAAACCGATTACAGCCGTTGCAGGCCTGGAAGAGGGCGCCATCCGAATCGATGAGACTATCAACTGTACCGGTATTTACGAAGAGGTGAGCAATCCAATCAAGTGCTGGAAGTATCCTGGATTCCATGGCCCGTTAAATATTATCGGCGGTATCGAAAATTCCTGTAACTACTTTTTCTCGGATTTGGCCCACAGGCTGTCTCTCGATGAAGAAGGGAATTACAACGCCGAAAAAGGCCTTGAGGTAATCCGGAAATACGCAACGATGTTCGGCCTGGATCAGCCTTCCGGAATTGAAATTTTTGAAGCGAAGCCTGAGATCAGTAACACCGATCCGGAGCGTTCCTCAATGGGACAGGGTACTCACAACTATACAAATGTCCAGCTCGCCCGCTATGTGACGGCTCTGGCCAACAGAGGAACTGTTTTTGATTTAAGCTTGATCGACAAGGAAACCGACTCCAAGGGCAACCTGGTGAAGGATTACACTCCGGCGGTTCACGCCCAGCTTGAATTTGCCCCTTCCACATGGGATGCGGTGCAGCAGGGTATGAGACAGGTTATCGCAAACAGCAGTACCAAACGTATTTTCAATAACCTGGATGTCCATATAGCAGGAAAGACAGGTACGGCCCAGGAGACCGAGAAGAGAGGAAACCACGCATTTTTCGTTTCCTTTGCTCCTTATGAGAATCCGGAAATTGCCGTAACCGTCAACATTCCAAATGGCTATTCGTCATCCAACGCCGCTATGGCGGCAAAACATGTATACCGCTACTATTATAAGAATACGACACTTGATGATATTATGACCTCGGGAGCGTTAGACGCATCCAATGAGAGGATCAACGGAGACTAAGAGGTGAGTGTTTCATGCAAAGCTCAGTAGTGATCAAAGGAAGCAAGGCCGGTATGACTGTAATACTGAATCCTGACGTCCCCTTTGAACAACTGATTGAAGACATAGGAAAAAAGTTCAGGGAGAGTTCCAGATTCTGGGGTTCGATACAGATGACGCTGACTCTGGAAGGACGCACACTTACACCTGCTGAGGAATTTCAGATTGTGGACGCTATCACGGCCAATTCACAGATTGATATTCTCTGTATTCTGGACACCGATGCCAACCGCATTGCCAGATGTGAAAAGGCCCTGACAGAGCGTCTGATGGAACTTTCATCCCAGACAGGACAATTTTATAAGGGCAGCCTTCACAGGGGCGATGTCCTGGAGTCGGAGGCCAGCATTGTGATTATCGGCGATGTCGGACAGGGCGCCCGCGTCATTGCAAAGGGCAACGTGATTGTGCTCGGCGCGGTGAACGGCACCGTCCACGCAGGGGCCGCAGGCGGCGGCGCCGTGATTGTCGCCTTCGACCTGGCGCCCGTGCAGCTTCGCATCGGTGATTTCAGCACCAGAGCGGAGGAGAAAGGAAAACGTCTGGGCAGAGGCCCTATGGTTGTTTCCGCAGAAGAGGACGGCCTGGTGGTCCGGCCAATTAAGAAGAGTTTTTTAAATTATTTAAATTTTATTTAATAGTGGAATTATTTCTGATTTTAGAGTAGAATAAAAGGGTAAACTGAATACAGGAGGATGTTCAAATGAGTGAAGTCATTGTTGTTACTTCCGGAAAAGGAGGCGTCGGCAAGACAACGACTTCCGCGAATGTCGGAACCGGCCTTGCCATGCTCGGAAAGAGAGTCGTATTAATCGATACAGATATCGGACTCAGAAATCTGGACGTGGTCATGGGACTGGAGAACCGGATTGTTTATAATCTGGTAGACGTAGTGGAAGGCAATTGTCGCATGAAGCAGGCGCTTATTAGAGACAAAAGATATCCTAACCTGTTTTTACTGCCGTCCGCGCAGACGAGGGACAAGTCATCCGTCAACCCGTCGCAGATGGTAAAGTTAGTAGAGTACCTGAGAGAAGATTTTGACTACATACTATTAGATTGCCCGGCAGGCATTGAACAAGGTTTTAAGAACGCCGTCGCCGGAGCAGACAGAGCACTTGTCGTCACAACCCCGGAGGTTTCCGCCATCCGCGATGCAGACCGCATTATCGGTCTTCTTGAAGCAGACGCCACCAAACGTATTGAACTGATCATCAACAGGATACGGATGGATATGGTGCACCGCGGTGACATGATGTCTGTGGATGATGTGATGGATATCCTTTCCATCCCTGTCATCGGCACAGTACCGGATGATGAGGACATCGTCGTTTCCACCAACCAGGGCGAGCCCCTTGTGGGAATGAACGGATATGCCGGACAGGCTTATCTGAACATATGCAAAAGAATACTTGGTGAATCGGTGCCGTTTATGAATCTGGAAAACAGCCGGAATATATGGTCCAGAATAACCTGTCTGCTGAAGCGGGCATAAGGGAGGGACTGTATGATGCATTTAGTGGAGCTGTTTGGCCGGAAGAATTCAGGCGAAATCGCAAGGCAGCGCCTAAAACTGTTGCTGGTTTCTGATCGGGCAGGCTGCTCGCCGGAACTGCTGGAGATGATAAGGAATGACTTTATACACGCTGTCTCCAGGTATATGGAAGTGGATACAAACGATCTCACCGTATGCGTCATCAGAAGTGCGTCTGATGAATACAAGGGAAAAGTACCTGCGCTGTATGCCAGCATACCGATTCGCGACTTACAGAATAAGGGGCCATTTACAGCATGATATTCGATTACAATTTTAAAAATTACAACTTCCGCATAATTTTATATATGCTGGCTCTCAGTACACTCGGTGTGCTGGTTGTGGGCAGCGCGAGCGGAATGGACCGGGGAACCGTTATGAAGCAGATCGTCGGAGTGGTGGTTGCGCTGATTGTGTGCGTGATCGTCTCCCTGATTGACTACCATAAGTATTTCAAATTCAGCTCGCTGATTTATCTGGGCTGTGTCGGACTGCTGGTTGCGGTACACTTACTCGGGAAAAATACAAAAGGAGCAACCAGATGGCTGAAAATCGGAAGTATACAGATTCAGCCTTCTGAATTTGTTAAAATAGGCCTGATTGTAATCCTTTCCTGGTTTTTAGCGAAAAACCAGGAAAGGATCAATAAGCCGTCCGTGCTTGGAACAGCGGCCTTACTGTGCGCCGTTCCTCTGGGCCTGGTCTATATGCAGCCGAACCTGTCCACCACAATTGTCATTGCATTTACGATGGTCTGTATTGTATACGCCGCAGGACTCAGTTATAAATGGATTTTGGGAGTTATGGCGGCCGGAATACCGCTTACGGCGCTTTCTCTCTACCTGGCGCTGTTTGATATGGTGCCGTTCCTGAAAAAATATCAGGCACAGCGAATTCTGGCAAAGATATTTCACAGTGACAGCCAGTATGCCGACTTGAACCGTCAGCAGGACAACTCAATCATGGCCATAGGTTCAGGGCAGCTTAACGGAAAAGGGTTGTTTAACAACACCTTAAGCTCCGTTAAAAATGGAAATTTCCTCTCTGAGGAACAGACAGACTTCATTTTTGCGGTAATCGGGGAGGAATTAGGTTTTATCCGCTGCGTTATCGTAATTTTGATCTATGCTCTGCTGGTCTATGAATGCATTTTCATAGCCAGCCGCGCAAAAGATACGGCAGGAAAACTTATCTGTACCGGTATGGCGGCTCTGCTTGCTTTTCAGAGCTTTGCTAATATAGCCGTTGCTACGGGAATTTTCCCGAATACGGGCTTGCCGCTGCCGTTTATCAGCTCCGGTATCAGTTCGCTTCTCAGCATGTTTATCGGTATGGGTATTGTCTTAAATATCGGACTTCAAAGAAAAAGCAGCAATCATTAAATGTTACTGTTCAGCACTGCCGTTTTTCGGCAGGGATATGAGCAATAACATCATTAAGGAGGCAGGTTGTCGATGAATATAGGATTAATTGCACATGATTCAAAGAAAAAACTGATGCAGAACTTCTGCATCGCTTATAAGGGGATTCTATCCAAACATTCCCTCTCTGCAACAGGCACAACGGGCAGACTGATTGAGGAGGTTACCAATCTGAATATCCACAAGTATCTTCCCGGCCATCTCGGAGGAGATTCACAACTCGGAGCACAGATAGAACACAATGAGATTGATCTGGTCATCTTTTTAAGAGAGCCTCTGGCTCCGAAATCACATGAACCGGATGCTAATATCGTAATCCGTCTCTGTGACATGCACAATATTCCTCTGGCCACCAATCTCGCCACAGCAGAGCTTCTTATCAAATCTCTGGACCGCGGTGATATGGAATGGCGTGAGATGTATAAATAGGGGTGCGATGTTGAAACGTATAATTATACAGTTTTCTCTTATACTTGCAGCGTCGGCTTTTACCGTTTCTGGCTGCGGGAAAAAGAGCGGGCTGGAAGAAGCATATGTATTTGAAGAGCGTTCGCAGTCCATGTCCACCCATGGCGGAAGCGAACTGGCACCACTGTTTGCAGAGAACCTCTGTGTGGTCACAGGCGATGTACAGGACGGTGACGCGTCTATGACGGCGGAGGCGGGAGCCCTCTTTAATACAAGTGACAATTCCGTTATCTATAGCAAGAATGTATTTGAAAAACTTTACCCGGCCAGCACCACCAAAATCATGACAGCCATCCTCGCAATAGAAGAGGGGACGCTCACGGATCAGGTGACTGTAACAGAGGATGCGGTTATTACCGAGGCCGGCGCTTCTCTTTGTGGAATCAAACCGGGAGACGTCATTACAATGGAGGATCTTCTCTACGGCCTGATGATGCCGTCGGGGAACGATGCCGCCAACGCTATAGCCGTACACATGTATGGCAGTATTGATGCATTTGCAGAAAGAATGAACGCCCGGGCCAGGGAACTGGGAGCCACCGGGACTCATTTTATGAATCCAAGCGGTCTTACGGATGAGAATCATTACACAACGGCATACGATCTCTATCTGATGTTCAATGAAGCGATGAAAAATCCGCTTTTCAGACAGATTATAGCCACCGATTCCTATACGGCCAATTACCAGAACGGCACAGGCGAGGCTGTCTCAAAGACCTGGACCGTAGGCAACTGGTATCAGAAAGGCGAACGCGAAACACCGGCCGGGGTTACGGTACTCGGAGGGAAAACCGGCACCACCCAGGCAGCCGGATACTGCCTCGTTATGGCTTCCGGCGACAGCCAGGATAAAGAATATATTTCCGTAGTTCTTAAATCAGACAGCCGTCCTTCACTCTATGATAATATGACAAATATAATTTCTAAAATTGTCAATTAGTGATTGCGCTTTTTATGAATTTATACTATAATTATTTATAGATTAAATGACTTTTTATACAACTTAAATAAAAATCCAAGGAGGAGATTGTTATGGTTCAGATTATTGCGGGAAATAAGGGAAAAGGAAAGACTAAGTATTTACTGGACATGGCGAATACAGCAGTAAAGGAATCCAAGGGTTCGATCGTTTATCTTGACAAAAGTGCCAAACACATGTATGAGTTGAATAACAAGGTTCGTCTTATTAATGTTAACGAATATCCGATTCACTCCAGCGAAGCTTTTGTAGGTTTTCTTTGTGGAATCATCTGTCAGGATCACGACCTGGAGCAGATGTACTTAGACAGTTTCCTCAAACTGGCCTGCCTGGAAGGTGAAAACATTGAAACGACCTATAAAGAACTGGAATCTATCAGTGAAAAATATAACGTTACATTTGTTCTCAGTATTTCCATGGATGCAGATATGTTACCTGAATGCGCAAGACCAAATGTAGTTGTTTCCTTATAAATGGTACATAACCTACGAAAGAAAGAGTGCTGCGGCCGCAGCGCTCTTTCTTTTGCTTGAATTTTTTGACAATTGCTCTTATAATACTAAGGAAAGGAGAACGGGATTTCGTCATGGCTAAAAACAAAAAAGTAATTCGCTATAAAAAACCACTGAACATAAACGTCGGCATGATTATTTTTGCCATGATATTCGTTTATCTTTCTTTCAGTGTTTACACGTATATCCGCCGGGACAAAATACAGTTCTACGAAGTGGTGGAAGGCAGCATTGTAAATGATAAGAGCCATACCGGCATTATTCTGAGGGAAGAGACAGTGAGACAGGCCGACAGGACAGGCTTTGTCAACTATTACATAAGGGAAGGCAAGAGGGCTGCCGCAGGCGCCCGCGTCTATTCCCTGGACGAGACGGGCCAGCTCGGCAAATTTCTGGAAGAGAACCAGGCAAACGCGGCCCCTCTGTCCGATGAGAATCTTTCTGAGCTAAAGAAACAGCTCAGTTCTTTTTGCCTCTCATACAGCGACATGCGCTTCGGCGCCGTCTACGATGAGAAATATTCGCTTCAGGCTTCGGTGGCGGAGTATATGAATTTTAACGCCCTCGACGGCATGGACGAGCTTTTGAAGGAGAAAGGGATCAATTATCAGCAGGTCTATGCAGACCAGCCGGGAATTGTCTCTTATGCTATTGATTCCTATGAAAATATGACTCCTGCCGATATCTCAGAGACTTCCTTTGACCGTTCCCTCTATAAAAGGGGTACAGGGAAAGCGGGAGATTTGATCGAAAACGGGACGGCAGTATACAAGCTGATCACGTCGGAAAACTGGTCTGTTGTGTTTCCTCTGACCGAGGAGGACCAGGCCGCGTATGCGGAGCGGAAGACGCTTCAGATTAAACCGTCCGGAACTGATTTAACACTCCGCGGTTCCTACAGCCAGATAACGGGAAGCGATGGAAAGCCATATGGAAAGCTGGATTTTGACAAATTCATGATCCAGTTTGCTTCTGATCGTTTCATGGACTTTGAGATCGTCTCGGATGAAGCGACGGGACTTAAGATTCCCGTATCCGCGGTCACAACAAAAGAATTCTTTACGGTGCCGGTGGACTACCTGACCCAGGGCGGAGACGCCACGATGTCGGAATCGGGATTTTTAAAAGAAGTGTATTCCGAGTCAGGGGAACCTTCCATTGTATTTACCCCTGCCGCAATCTATAATTCCACGGAAGAATATTACTATGTGGATAAAGGGGACGCCAGTCCTTTCACGGCCGGTGACTACATTGTCAAGCCGGACTCCAGCGAGCGCTACCAGTTAGGCCCTGTGGCTTCCCTGGAAGGCGTATATAACATCAACAAAGGATACGCTGTCTTTAAACTGGTCACGGAACTGGTTAATAACGGCGAATACTATATTATTGAAAAAGGGACAAAATACGGTCTCTCCGTCTATGATCATATTGTGCTGAATGCATCCACGGTATCGGAAGGTCAGATTATTTACCAGTAGCGGAGGGACGGCTGCAGGACGTCATATCAGCGGCTTTATCAGGAGCGGACGCGGAGCATGGTTCCGGAAAGGTATGTCATTATGATAAAAGAAAATTTAAATGAAGTAAGAGAAAATATCAGCTCTGCCTGTCGTGTATCCGGCAGAGATTCCGGGGATGTGACCCTGATTGCGGTCAGCAAGACAAAGCCGGTGGAGATGCTCCGGGAGGCCTACGACGCCGGAGCCCGCGACTTCGGTGAAAACAAGGTGCAGGAGATTCTCCAAAAGGCTCCTGTACTGCCGGATGACATCCGCTGGCATATGATCGGCCATCTGCAGAAGAACAAAGTCCGCCAGATTATCGACAAGGTCTTTTTGATCCATTCCGTAGACTCTGTCGATCTGGCTGAATACATAGAAAAGGAAGCGGCAAAAAAAAACATCGACGTCGATATCCTTCTGGAGGTCAATGTCGCGGAAGAAGAAAGCAAATATGGCTTTAAAGTGGAGGAAGTGATGGATGCAATTCTCATTATTTCCAAGTTTTCCCATGTCCATATCAAGGGACTGATGACAATTGCACCATTTGTTGAAAATTCTGAAGAAAATCGCGATATTTTTCAAAAATTATATCAATTAAATGTTGACATAAAAAGCAAAAACGTCGATAATGTTAGTATGGCTGTGCTCTCGATGGGAATGACCGGAGATTACATGACAGCAGTGGAAGAGGGCGCAACCATGATTAGAGTCGGTACTGGGATCTTTGGTGCCAGGACAAAGATAGGAGAGAATTTAGTATGAGTATTCTGAACAAACTAATGGATACAATGCGTTTAACAGAAGAAGACGATGAAGATTATTTCATCGATGATGACTATGAAGATGAAAAACCTGCCAAAAAGCGGTTATTTAATAAAAAAGAAGATGATGACTATGATTACGATGAGGATCCGGAGCCGAAACCCCGTTTTCTTTCGCGTTCCTCTAGCAAAGTAGTCCCTATGAGGAGGGGGATGGAAGTGTCCTTAATTAAACCTACCTCCATGGAAGATTCCAGGGAGATTTGCGATTATCTGCTGGCAGGCAAGGCAGTCGTGCTGAATATGGAGGGAATCCATATGGAAGTGGCCCAGAGAATTATTGATTTCACGTCGGGAGCCACCTATTCAATGAACGGAAACCTGCAGAAGATTTCCAATTACATATTTATTGCCACACCAGAAACTGTAGAATTATCCGGTGACTTTCCAGAACTGTTAGCCGACGGTTCGCTGAATATCTCCGGAATGAACCTTCACTTTTAACTACTATTATGCTGGATAAAGAAGAACAATTACTGAAAAAACGTATATCGGAGCTGGCAGAACACTGCTATCAGCGCGATATACGGTCATATACCGATTTTCTGACGTTAAATGAACAGACAATTTTCCATTCCATGAAACGTACGCTTCCCCCTGTCACCTGGCTGATGAACGGAGGCTATGAGACTGCCGAACGGAAAATTGTTTGTTTTCTGCCGTCTTACGAGGATGAAACAGCCGATTTACCTATCAGTATACTGAAAGCCGTTCCGGCCAGCCCCCGCTTTTCCCAGGACCTGACCCACAGGGATTATCTTGGCGCCATTATGAACCTTGGCATCGAGAGAAACTGCATTGGCGATATTCTGATGAATGAAAACGGCTGTTTTATTTTCTGTATGGAGAAGATGGCCGGTTTTCTGGCCGATGAGCTTAAGATGGTCCGTCATACGCCCGTTGTCTGTTGCCCCGTGACCCAGGCGGAAGAGGTGGCGCCAAACTTTGAGACCGTAAGCGGGAGCGTGGCCTCACCGCGGCTGGACAGCGTAGTGGCCCTTGTGTTCAAGACATCGCGTTCCAAGGCTCTGCCGTATATCGAGGGCGAAAAAGTCTTTATCGACGGCCGCCTGTGTATTTCACCCGGACAGCAGTTAAAGGGCGGGGAAATCGTGTCGGTGCGCGGCCTTGGGAAGTTCCTCTATACAGGAGCTTTAAATGAAACGAAAAAAGGGCGCCTGTTTGTAAGCGCAGAAAAATACAGATAAGGAGTAATTTTTTATGAGTGATAAAACGATACAAGAGAAAAATACCGATCGCCTGACTGTGCATCTGAATGATAAACCGGTCTATGATATCGTGATAACGGAAGATTTTACCGGCCTCCCCGGGGAGGTTATGAAACTTGACGTGGCTTCCAGAAAACTCTGCATTGTCACCGACTCTACAGTGTCGGAGCTTTATCTGGAGGAAGTAAGGGAGCTTCTGATGCCCTGCTGCCGTCTCGTGACTTCCTATGTTTTTCCTGCCGGAGAGGCCCATAAGAATCTGTCCACCGTGCAGAAACTGTATGAAAAACTGATTAAAGAGCGCTTCGACAGGAGTGATATGCTGGTGGCGCTCGGAGGAGGCGTTGTAGGCGATCTCTGCGGCTTTGCGGCGGCCACCTATCTGCGAGGCATCTCTTTTATACAGATCCCGACGACCCTGCTTTCCCAGGTGGACAGCAGTATCGGAGGTAAAACCGGCGTGGACTTCGACGCATATAAGAACATGGTCGGCGCATTCCATATGCCCCGGCTGGTGTATACCAATATAAGTACACTGCTCAGCCTGCCGGACAGCCAGTTTGCCGCAGGTATGGGCGAGGTGATTAAACACGGCCTCATCAGGGATCGGGCTTATTACGACTGGCTTCTTGACCATGCCGGGGAAATCCAGACAAAAGATCTCTCCGCCCTGAGAGAGACGGTCGTGGGGAGCAACCTGATTAAAAGGGAAGTGGTGGAGACTGATCCCACGGAAAAAGGGGACCGGATGCTTCTGAATTTTGGCCACACCCTGGGACATGCCGTTGAAAAACTTAAAAATTTTGAACTTCTCCACGGCGAGTGCGTGGCTCTCGGTTCCCTTGCGGCTATGCATTTATCGGAAATCCGGGGAATGATTGCAAAAGAGGATATTAACCGCTTCAGGGAGGCGCTTAAGACATTCCGGATCCCGGACCGCGTCTCCGGCCTCACGCCTCTTGCCGTCATCGAAGCGTCTAAAAATGATAAAAAGATGGAATCCGGCGTCATTAAGTTCATCCTGCTGGAAAGTGTGGGCTGCGCTTATGTGGATCGGACCGTGACCGATGGTGAGATGGAGCAGGCGCTTGCCTTTATCCTGACACAGGAGGAGAGCCATGAATAAGAAAATGCGGCAGATCCTGTTTTTCTTTGCCGGCCTGATTGTCAGCATCGGTTTTGATCAGTGGGCAAAATATATGGCGGTCCTGAAGCTTAAGGGAAGGCCCCCCTTTGTCATCTGGGACGGTGTTTTTGAACTCTATTATTCCGAAAACCGGGGCGCCGCCTTTGGCATGATGCAGGGGAAACAGGGATTTTTCTTCCTGATTGCCGCCGTTGTCATTGCAGTAGTCATTGTGCTCCTGTTCCGGATGCCGGCTGAGAAAAAATATCTGCCTTTCACAAGCTGTTTATTCCTGCTCCTGTCCGGTGCAGTCGGCAACATGATCGACCGCGTCACAAACGGATATGTGGTGGACTTTCTGTACTTTAAACTGATCGATTTTCCGATTTTTAATGTGGCGGACTGCTACGTTGTGATTTCGACATGCCTTTTAATCCTTCTTTTCTTTTTTGTCTACTCCGACGATGAGCTGGAATTTCTTTCTTTCGGGAAGAAGAATAAATAAGGCAGAACCTTAAAACAACTGGAATAACTGAAAAAGGAGAGAAGAGCTTGATACAGGAATATATTGTTCCGGAAGAGTTTTCCGGCGTACGCATCGACAAATTTCTGTCCGAAAGCTGCCCCCTGCAGTCGCGTTCCTTTCTCCAGAAGCTCCTCAAATCGGAGCTGGTGGATGTGAACGGAAAGACAGTGAAAAGCAGCTATAAAGTGTCTGCCGGTGAAACGGTTTCGTTTGAGGTACCTGAGGCGGTGGAAGCGGAGATCACGGCGCAGGAGATGCCCCTTGACATTCTGTACGAAGATCAGGACGTTATTCTGATTAACAAGCCGAAGGGTATGGTGGTCCATCCGGCCGCCGGACATTATGAGGGAACACTAGTCAACGGCCTTATGCACCACTGCCGGGATCAGCTTTCCGGAATTAACGGAGTCATGCGCCCCGGTATCGTCCACCGGATTGATATGGATACAACCGGCGTAATCATCGCCTGTAAAAACGATCTGGCACACAATTCCATAGCGGAACAGCTAAAGGTACACTCTATCACAAGGAAATATTATGCCGTCGTATTCGGCAATCTGCCGGATGACGAGGGCACGGTAAAAGCTCCCATCGGCCGCCATCCGACCGACCGGAAGAAGATGAGCGTCATCAGTAAAAACGGGAAGGACGCGGTCACCCACTACCGCGTTCTGGAACGTTTTCGCGGTTATACCTATGTGGAGTGCAGGCTGGAAACAGGCCGCACCCACCAAATCAGGGTTCATATGGCGAGTATCGGCCATCCGCTGCTGGGAGATCAGGTGTATGGGCCCGCCAAACAGCCTTTCCGTCTGAACGGCCAGACACTGCATGCGGGCGTCTTGGGATTTATTCATCCGCGCACGGGCGAATATATGGAATTTTCGGCTCCTCTGCCCGATTATTTCGAGGAACTCCTTACAAAGCTCAGGCGTCTGACCTGAGAATTCCGGCCGGCATACAAATTTTGAACGAACCATAACGTGACTTTATAATCTATACAAAATTCACAAAATTAATAATGACTTTTCAGAATTTTTGCGCTATAATAGAGTTAAGAAGCAGAATAGTTTTACAAATTGAAAGGAGTGAGGTCGATGATGGGTAATTTAGTGATTACAATCGGTCGTGAATGCGGCAGCGCCGGACGGCTGATAGGACAGAAACTGGCAGCAGATCTCGGTGTAAAATGTTATGACAAGGAGCTTTTAACTCTCGCCGCAAAGAACAGCGGTTTATGTGAAGAACTGTTTAAGACTCATGATGAAAAACCGACGAGCAGCTTTCTTTATTCGCTCGTAATGGATACATATTCTCTGGGATACAACACCTCGGCTTATATGGATATGCCGATTAACCACAAGATTTTCCTGGCACAGTTCGACACGATAAAGAAACTGGCCGAAGAGGAGTCCTGCGTGATCGTAGGCCGCTGTGCCGATTATGCCCTTGCCGAATATCCGAACATGGTCAGCGTTTTCATCTGCGGCAATGAGGATGATAAGATTCACCACCTGATGGAACGCCACAATGTGGATGAAGCAAAAGCAAAAGATATCATGATCAAAACAGACAAGCGGAGAGCCAGCTATTATAACTATTATTCCAGCAAACGCTGGGGAAGCTGCAAGAGCTACGATATGTGCCTCAACAGCAGCATTGTAGGCTATGACGGGGCAGTAGACATTATTAAGGAATTCGCCAAAAAGAAACAAGAATTTCTTAAAACAAAGAATTATAAGTAACTGATATAATTAGACCGGTATGCCTGTTTATTTTAGACAGGTATATTGGTCTTTTTTTAATTCATAGGAAATTACGTCCTAATGGCAGAACAAACGATAAACGATAGAAAAGAGCAGCCCCAATGAGAAAGTTTCATCCCCTTATCATGAGGATTTTAGTCATGACTGCATCAGGTTTCCTGCTTATCTCCATAGCAGGGACCTATACGCCCTCCCCTTCCCTGGCGCCGCCTCAGGCCATAACCCAGGCAGGTACGCCGGAGAATACCGCGGCGCTTCATCCGGAAACGGAACCGTTTAATGTGGAGGCATGCAATCCTGATACAGATTTTGACGAAAAATCGCTGCCGGTCAGGATTATGGATGCCATGAACCGGTTTGCAGGCCGATCGGCCGCCGCTTTTTCCGGAATGAACTCCGGCAGGGAGGAGGAGTATTCCCCATCCGTTTTTAAATACAATCTGATGGCTCTCTATCCGGAGGAACAGGAGCTGTCACCGGAAGATGAGACGGCCTCGGAACGCGAGCGGCTGTTCCGTCTTCTGAAACATAACCTGAAACCATTTTATGACTTTTTCAGACTGTCCTTTAGCACACGGGCTTCCGATTCTTATGGAGGCCGTATGTATGAATATTTAAACCGGAAAGACGCAGAGTGGACCTCCGGCCTTTATAAATGGCTTCAGGCATCTCCTGAACAGGCGGCAAAGATGCTCCGGCTGTCTCAGGCGTCCGTCACCGGAAAGTATGACCCGACCAACGAAAAACATGATCCGGCCAATAGCGCGACATGGCTGATCCCGTCCTGGAAAAATGTCGATTTTAATTTCTTCGACGGTGACGGCCGACGGATCGAGCTCTATTCCAATTCACAGGAGATAGCGTCGATGGCCAGCGTGTACACCTGGTACACCGGATGGAACGATGTGGATAACTTCCAGAATTATATCGATGAATTATGGCAGTTATCCCATGCATACAGCGTGGCCATCGGACCAGTCTATTACTGTGACGGCTGTGTCGATCCGCATGAGGCCGATACAAAGGTAGGGACCGGTGCCGACGGCGGCAGCGCTGAGGCTTTAAACGGAGGAGCAGGCTCCCAGGAAGCCTCAGATGCGCCGTCAGAGGCTCCGCAGGGAGAGCAGGCGGGAATTCCTTCCTCCGTATCGTCAGAAGGCCAAAATGGGGCTTCTAACGCCTCTGCAGAGGAAACTGCAGTTGCGGCAGAGACGGCGCTCCTGGGAGCGCAGGAGACGGTTCCTGCACAGACTGCAGCAGCTTCCGCGCAGCCATCCGATGGCTCACAGCCGGCATCCCAGGGATCGGAGGCATCACCTTCGGAACTGTCGGGTCCGGCAGGCGGGACTGCCGCAGCGGAGGAGGGCAGTGCAAATGCCTCCGAAGCAGCACTGACGGCGGCGCCTGAAATCCAGCTCAACAGCGAGGGGAAATTCTGTCCAGGACATGTGGATTTGACGGTTACGGCCCGCATCGTAGGCTTGTCGGAACGTAAAAACCTCTATACTATCGATAGGAGAGGCGCAGCGGCAACCGATACATGGCCGGGATGGTCTCCCTACAACAAGGCCTACGTCGATACGCTGAACAGCCAGGACTGGTCCCTTGAATACGAGCTGTCCCCGATTGAACTGGCCCTTGGAAAACCGCTTACCTTCAGTGAAATCAATGATTACCTGAAGCTGCTTCCGGCGGATGTCTCCCATGAGAGGAAAGCAGTGATTACATATGCCCTGCACTCCGTCGGGAAAATCCCTTACTACTACGGCGGCAAAGCACATGCCCCTGGCTATGAGGGTAATAATTTTGCAAACATCACATCCCCGGACCGAAAGGGCCGCATCATATCAGGACTAGACTGTTCCGGCTGGGTAAACTGGGTTTACTGGTCCTCCCTCGGGAAGGTTCCCACGAACCTGGGCACCAGCGGCCTGATCCATGCGGGAAGAGGCATCAGCCGCTCGGAACTTCAGCCGGGCGACATCATCGTAAGGCTGGGAGCCAATTCCCATGTCATGATGTTTCTCGCCTGGGCACCCGGAGGCCAGATGGTCTGCATACACGAAACAGGCGGCAGCGTGAGCAACGTCACAGTCAGCATCGTGGATGCCAGATGGCCGTATTACAGGGCACTGCTGGATTGACGCTGATTCATGCAAAGAATACAGGGAATATAAAGACTTCCCATTAAGACAGGGTCCACAGAAGAAGGCCGGATATTTTTTGGCCGCCGTCTGTGGACCCTGTCGTTTCCCGCAAAAATATGGTATAGTTAATGTTAGTGTAAAACACATTACCCAGAATAGGGAGAGTATTACTTATGGAAAAAACGAACTGCCGCATGAATCATATAAAGGAACCGGATGTAACGCAGATTCGGATGTTCCGGCTGCATTCCCACCATTTGGACAGGGAATACGGGAAATCGGATCTATTCGATATTGCAGGAGCATGCGGACTGCAGAACTCCCCGCCGGGAGCATGGGAAACCGCTCTTTTTAACCGCATTCCTGATTTCAGCCTGGCGGATATGGAAGAACTTTTATACAGGAAAAAAACTCTGCTTCAGGCATGGAGCCTCCGGGGAGCACCCGTTGTGTTCCCCGCCTCCGAATGGGATGCGTTTCTCACCGCGCTTACGCCAAAAGAGGATGAGCCGTGGATTTATACCCGGGGGATCTCTGCGGCGCTCGATTTTCTCCAGATGGATTTTGAGGAGCTGTTTCTGCTCCTCAAACGGGTGATTTCCCGGTTGGACGGCAACATTATAACCAGTAAAAGTGATTTGGATCAAACACTCGCCGGTTGGATGGCTCCTTATCTGCCCGGTGAAAAACGCGTTATCTGGAACCGGCCGTCCATGTACGGGGATCCGGACAGACAGACCGTCGGCGGGGCTGTTGTATCTTTTTTACTCCGGCCCTGTGCTTTTGAAGGCCTGGTCGTGTTCGGGGAACGGGAAGGAACAAGCCCGACTTTTACCTCCCGCAGAAACTGGCTTGGCAAAACGGAAGCGGCCGTGGAAAACGGCGCTGGTGAAAGCGGCGCTTCAAACGAAGCTGCCGGGAAACTGGTGCGCAAATTTCTGCACTGCTACGGACCGGCCACGGCCGACATGTTCGCAGTCTGGCTCGGCTGTTCCGGGAAACAGGCACGCCGCATGTGGAATACCGTCTCGGATGAGATGGAGACGGTCACGGTATCCGGTAAAAAAGCGTTTATTCTTTCCTCCGACAGGGCGGAATTCATTTATCCCGCCCCTCTTCAAAGGGAGCTTCTCCTTCTCGGAGGGCACGATCCCTACCTGGATCAGCGTGACAGACTGATTCTGCAGCCGGACAAGACGCTGCACAGCCGGATATGGAAACTCGTGACAAATCCCGGAGCCGTTGTGTACCGCGGAGAAGTAATCGGAGTCTTTACGGGGAAAAAGAAAAGTAAGGGTTTGGAGATGAAAATCTCTTTATGGCGGGATTTTCAAGACAGGCAGAAGCTTTCCGGCCTGGCCGGAGCCTATGCCGCCTTCCGGGGGCAGGAGCTTACAAACCTGGGCCTGGAAATTTTGTAATCAGGGAGAGGAGGGAATTTGATGAAACAGTGTCCCTATTGCGGATGTGAAGAATATATGATTGAGACGGTCAATCAGGCCGAGATGAAAAAATGCAGCGCCTGCGGAGCTTTCTACGAAGATGCCGGGGAAGAATTTGAGATCAATTCCTTTGTCCCGGTTTATGAGCGTGACAACGACGGCAGGTATCCCGGCTGTCCGAAGTGCGGCTGCCGGGATATCAGACGGCTGACAACGGATGAACTGATGGTGCGCGGAAATCTTATAGCGGCGGTGATAGCGGGAGTTCCCCACGAGCGGAATCCCCTGCTGCTCGGAAGATATGAGTGCCTGAATCCGGACTGCGGATACCGCTGGCATTAAAAAGGGGAGGATGTTTTATCCTCCCCCGTTACCGTCTTTTTACCGTTTGGGCCGGTAGATTACCTCATTGACGGCATAGACCGTTACAAATGCATTTTTATCCGTCTTCAGTATATAGGTCATCAGCATGGCATATTCGTTCTTATCCACGATTGTGATGATTTCCCTGCGCGGACGGCCGTCGTATGCGCCGATCGCCTCATAAATCGTCGCTCCGCTGTGGAGGTGATGCAGGATGAATTCCCTGATTTCTTCCTCATGTTCGGAGATAATGCAGACCCGCTTTTTAATATTGAAACCGAATATAAAATGATCCAGCACGATTCCATTTAAGTAGGTGCCCAGAATGCTTAAAACTACGATCTTTTTATCATAAACGAGAGCGGAGGAGAGCGCCACGCACATGCCGGAAAGCGACATGGCCTTGCCCAAATCCATATGCATATATTTATTCAGGAATTTTGCCACTATATCGAGACCGCCGGATGACGCATTGCGGTTGAACAGCATGGCCAAACCGATGCTCACGGTAAAGATATAGCAGAGCATATCTAAAAATGCATCGTTGGTAATGGACTGGTTATCCGGAAACATAATTTCCAGTACGGCCAGGACAACGGGGACCAGAAAAGAGGTGTACACCGTTTTGGCGCCGAATTCCCTGCCGATGAACAGAAATCCCAGTATCAGCAGAAAGATATTCAGGATAAAGGTGATTGCAGAAATCTTTAAAGGCACAAAGTTCCCCAGAACGATAGCCAGACCGGAAATACTGCCGACCGATACATGACTCGGAATCAGAAAGAAAAATACAGCCGAAGACACAATGATGGTCGCAAAAGTAATCACCGCAAACTCTTTGACCGCCCCCCATTTTTTCATGATAATCCTCCAATAATTTTATAATTTTGACATGTGATTTTTCATATATTCATGCCCCGTCTCGTATTGTAACACAACAAAATCCTTCCTGCAATTGACAGAAGAAAAGAAAAACCAATAAACGAAAAACAGCCGGAGGGTAAAATATGAACATAAAGCAGAACAGATGGAAAACGGCCGACGACTTCTTTCATAATTATTAATTTTTCTTTCCCGAAGTATCATCGCTATATTTATGTTCTCCCGTTTGCTATAATAGAAATGGGTGGAAATCCACCACGATCAGACCTGATATCCAGACCTGAAATAAAGAACATAAGATGAGAGGAAAGATTATGAAACGTATTACCAAGAAGTGGAAGACAGCATTATTCTGTATGGCTCTGTGCAGCACACTGGCCGCCTGCGGAAGCAAGAATAAAGCCCGGGAGCCGGAGGAATCCGGGACGGCCGGCGTAAGTACGGAAGCCGCAGAGGCTGAATCAGTGTCACAGCAGGAAACCGGGGCTGCGCAGAACGGCGAAAGCAGCGAAGCGGACCGTTACAGCCTGATTGAGTCCCAGACCTTCGAAGTGACGCTGAACCCCCAGGGAAAGGTGACTTTTGCCTCCTATCAGCCGGACGGCAGCGGCCTGCATGAGGATGCATTGTTCAAGCTGATGGACGGTGAACGGACAATCGCGATATTGGACGGCATGGTTCAGGACAACCGTCGTGAAAACGAGAACTTCAATAAAGTGGAAGCCGTCTCATTTCCCGATTATAACAACGACGGTTACAGTGATATCATTATTATCTGCAGCTATTCCCCTGCGTCAGGCGCTTCCAGCCGTTTTTCCGAAGCCAGAATCTACCGCGGAAGCGGGAACGGTTCTTTTACCCTGGAAAAGGAACTGTCTGACTCGGCCAATTCGGCCCTCGCAGAGAAGACCGTAAAGTCGGTTCTCGGCTTTTTAGGGGCGGGAAAGAAGGAAGAGCAGGAAATGGCCGCCTGGCAGCAGGCCTACTTAAGCCACCTTCAGCAGGAGACAGGGCAGTGGCAGGGATATAACCTGATTTACATTAACGACGATGCCGTACCGGAGCTGGTGGAGATTGGCGGCAGCGAAGCCGCAGGCTGCGGGATTGTAAGCTTTGCGGACGGTGCGGTCAGCGAAACACAGCTCGACAGGCTCGGTTTTACTTACATTGAAAAAGGGAATCTTCTCTGCAATTCCGACGGACATATGGACAGCTACTATGATCTGGTATACAGCATGGCGGACGGACGTCTGACACAGATTGCCGCCGGTTACTACGGGGCGGAGGATAACTCGAACCTGCAGCTGGATGAGAACGGGGAACCGGTTTACCGGTATGAGTGGAACGGCGCCGTGATGTCCAAAGAGGAGTATTATCAGGCGCTTAATGCAGTCTACGACACTTCCAAAGCCAAAGAGGGCTATCAGTGGGATAAATGGCTTTCCAAAGAGGACGTCATCCGGGCCATAACAGAATGAAATTGCAAAGGCCCGGCTAATGTGGTAAAATATAGTATATTTCAGCAGAAGAAAGGAGCACCGATTATGGATAAGGAAGTTTTAAACTATGTTGTTGAGAAGACACACGAATTAATGGATGCACAGTCATGCAGCGGTGAGGCAAGAACAGCAGCTCAAACCTGGCTGGATGCCGTTGGAACTGAAAATGAGGCCGCAGAGACAAAGAAATATATCGATGAGCTGGAAGCAGACATTATGCCGGTCGACGGTTTAATTGCTTTCGCAGAGTCTGAAACCGGCGCTCAGGTTTTCGGAGCCGAGGTTGCAAAAGGCGTGGCTGCTCATGGAAAAGAAATCAAAGCAGCCGGAGCGAAATACTGTGACTGCCCGGCCTGTGCTGCGGCAGAGGCAATCCTTTCAAAGAAGGACGCGCTTCTTTAAGAGACATAGTAACTATTCAGTTACCTGCATTACAAAATATAACGGTTTAAAACCAGTATCAGATGGGCCAACGGGCATCAGTCAGAAATGGCTGGTGCCCGTTTTCAGAAGGCGGCAAAAAAAAGCAAGGAGGCGGCAATGGAGCAGCAATCAGAGAAGCAGGAAACGAAAAAGACCATTCTGTTCTATTCGATTCCTGCCTATGGGCATATTCATTCGAACCTGTATTTAACCGGACGGCTGGCCCGGGCCGGATTCCGTGTCATCTATTATGCAACGGAACCTTACCGGGCGGAGATAGAGGCTAACGGCGGGGAATACAGGGCTTATCCGCTGGGCGGCAAAACCATTGATACTTCGGATGGGAACAAGCTGCTGAAGCTGTACCGGCTGATTCTTGAATATACCCGCGATATGCTGCCTGAGCTGCTTTCGGAGGCAGCTCAGGACAAGCCGTGCCATATTATATTTGATTCCCTGGCTCTGTGGGGCAGGGCAGTTGGGGAACTTCTTTCGGTACCGTCTTTCAGCTTCTACAGTATTGCAGCCATTGACCGGATCGGGGGTAGGGCCTTTTTCGCATATGCCTCGGGATTTTCCTGCGGTTTTCTGCGGTATGCGGGAGAACTTCCCCAGGCGCTCCGGATACGGCGTCAGCTTGGTCAAAGTTATGGAATACGGACACTGGGAATGCTCCCCGTCCTGATGAACAAAGGAAACCGGAACCTGATGGGATACTCCAGGATGTTCCAGCCCGGAGGCGGGAAATTTGGGGAGAACTATGTATTCCTCGGGCCTCTGTCTCCCCATATGAAGAGCATCCGGAGCAATGATTTCATCTGTCCGCCTGAAAAACTAATCTACATTTCCCTGGGAACCGTCTTTAACCGGGATCGGGAACTGCTTCGTGAGATACTGAGGCAGTTCGGCCGGGGAAAGGGAGCCGGTTTTCGTGTAGTTATGGCCTGGAATATCGAAAAAACGGACCGGATTCCGGATAACTTCATTGTCCGTCCCTTCGTAAACCAGAAAGAGATCCTGAAACATGCCTCTCTCTTTATCACGGCCGGCGGTATGAACAGCATCCATGAAGCTCTTTATTACGGCGTCCCCTGCCTGATGTGCCCCCAGCAGGGAGAACAGCTTATAAATGCCAGGCGGTTTGAGGCAATGGGTTTTGGAAGGATCTTGAGAAAAAAAGCAGATTTGTATCGGGAAGCCATGGCTGCCATGGCTCTGAAAAATTCATGGAGCTGGGATCGGAGAAAAAAGGCGACGGCGGTTCATGTGAGTGCGGCACTTAATTTACTGGAGCGGAGCAATACAACGAAAGAGGAAAGGCGGCAGGGCGAATGAGGGATACAGTTCTGATCACAGGGGCTACCGGATTTTTGGGCGGATATCTGGTGAAGTGCCTTATAAAGGAATACCGGGTTTTAGCCCTTGGGCGAAACCGGGAGCGCGGAGAAGCGCTTCAAAGACTGGGAGCTGAATTCTGTCCCGGCGATTTCACAGACCGCAAAACGTGTGAGACCTATTTTCGGAATGTCCGGTACGTCATCCATGCAGGCGCCCTTTCCACGGTTTGGGGAAAATGGGAGGATTTCTACAGGACGAATGTGGCGGGAACCGCTCTAGTGGCGGAACTCTGCCTTGAAAACGGCGTCGAACGTCTCATTTATATTTCATCCCCAAGCATCTATACGGAGAAGCATGACCGCTATGGAATCCGTGAGGAGCAGGCGCCAAAACAGAACGATTTAAACTATTACATCAAGTCGAAACTGATGGCGGAACGGGTGATTGGTGAGATGCATGAGAAGGGACTGGAGACCGTCATTCTCCGCCCCAGGGGGCTGATCGGGATCGGGGATACGAGCTTGGTTCCCCGGCTTTTACGGGCGAATGAGCGGATTGGGATTCCCCTTATGAGGGACGGCTGCATCACCGTGGATCTGACCAGTGTGGAAAACGTGGCTCAGGCCTGCCGTCTGGCCCTGACTGCGGCGGAGGCGGATGGAAAGGTGTTTAATATCACCAATGGGGAGCCGATGGAATTCCGTATCCTTTTGGAATCCTTTCTGGCCGCCATTGATAAGCAGCCCCACTACAGGAAATTGCCTTTTAAGGCGGTTTACGGCGTGGCTTGGGCCCTGGAATGGGCTTACAGGACATTCCGCCTGTCAGGAGAGCCTCCGCTTACAAAGTACACGGTATGCACGCTGGCGTTTTCCCAGACCATGGATATCAGCAGGGCAAGGGACATACTCGGCTATGAACCTGAGAAATCCCTGACGGAATCGATTCAGGAATATGGGCGTTGGTGGAAGGAAAACGAGCCGGAGAGGAAGAAAGCGCTGCCGGGGCAATTTTCCCCAAAAGCGGAGATGTCCCAGAGATTGCCAAAACCGCCCGCGCTGGTTGATGTGGTAAAATTGTATCACTGCGGTTCCTGCACCAATGACCTGCGGCTCCTTTTCCGGGGACATCCCGGTGAAAAGAGAGAGTTTCCGGCAATGGCGGCCCTGATACGGCACAGGCGGCTTGGAAACATCCTGTTTGACACGGGATACTCGGAGGCCATCTATCAGGGCGGCCCGTTTCATAAACTGTACCGTCTTTTAAACCCGGTCCATGTGAGTCCGGAACAGGTGATTGATAAACGGCTGAAAGCCGACGGAATCAGTCCGGAAAGCATCGGAACCATCATTCTGTCCCATGCCCATCCGGATCACATCGGAGGGCTTAAGAAATTCAGCGGATACCGCCTGGTGGCTTCGGCCGGAACCATGAAGACGCTTGAAAAACCGGGAATCCGGGATCTGGTGTTTACGGAGATGCTGCCCGGGGAAAGTGACGGGGTGAGCCGCCTGGAACCGGAGAACCGGCTTACCGAACATTTCCTCTGCCGGTATTTTGAAGAGGTTTACGATCTGTTCGGGGACGGCAGCCTCATCGGCGTAGCGCTTCATGGGCATTGTACGGGACAGATGGGACTCTGGATACCCGATTTGAAGCTGTTCCTGGCGGCGGATGCCTGCTGGGGAGGTGACCTGGTCCGCGATACGCTCCGGATGAGAGTGATTCCGCGCCTGATCCAGAAAGATTTTGCGGAGTACAAAAATTCGCTCCGGAAGCTCTGCAGGCTGAAGCGGGAGCACCCGGAAATCCAATTCGTGTTTTCCCACCAGAGAGGGAGTGAAAAGACTTATGGCAGACCAGCTTTCCGTGCTTAAATATTATCTTTATTACAAATACAGAAGGCCGTTTTCCGACAGGAGTTCCCTGGAAAGATGGCAGGAACAGAAAGTCAAAAAACATTTAAAATATATTGCAGACCATTCCACCGTTTACAGGGGAGTAAAACAACTGTCTTCCTGTCCGGTTACGGATAAAGCATTCATGATGGAACATTTTGACGAGCTCAACACGGTCGGGATCGGCAGGGAGGAAGCCCTGGACTTTGCGGTCCGGGCGGAACGGGAACGGGAATTTACGCCAAAACTCAAGGGGGTGACGGTGGGGCTCAGCTCCGGCACCTCAGGCAGCAGAGGGATTTTCCTGGTATCCGACGATGAGAAGAACCGCTGGGCCGGATATGTCCTTGCAAAATTCCTTCCCGGCAGCATCCTGGGTAAGTACGCCATCGCATTTTTCATGAGGGCTGACAGTAACCTCTATGAGGCGGTAAAGTCAAAAAATATCCGGTTTCATTTCTTTGATATTTATAAAGACATGGAGGAGCATCGGAAACGTCTTGAGGAAATCCGGCCGCAGATTCTGGCGGGGCAGCCTTCACTCCTTCTTATGATTGCGGAAGATATCAGGCAGGGGAAGACAAAACTCCAGCCGCAAACCGTGATTTCCATTGCCGAGGTACTGGAACAGGAGGATGAACAGAGACTTAAGGAAGCGTTCGGGCTGCCCGTGATTCACCAGGTCTACCAGTGCACCGAAGGCTGCCTGGCTTCCACCTGTCCAAAGGGAACGCTCCATTTGAACGAGGATATCGTACATATCGAACGGGAATACCTGGATGAAAAAAGATTTGTACCCATTGTGACCGACTTTGAACGGAAGGCTCAACCCATCATCCGCTACCGTTTAAATGACATACTGGTGGAAAAGAAGGCTGCCTGTGCCTGCGGCAGTCCATGCCTGGCGCTCGAAAAGATAGAGGGCCGTGAGGATGACGTCTTTACCTTCCAGGGCCATGACGGGCGGGATGTGTCCGTATTCCCCGACTTTATCAGAAGATGCATCCTGTTTGCGGATGGGGGCGGAGAATCGGAAGAGACGGGCATATCCGGAGATTACAGGATTGTGCAGGAGCGGGACGGCCGTCTGACCGTTTATGCCGACCTGACGGAATACGGAAAACAGAGAATTGCGGAGGAATTTTTACTTCTCTCAGAGGACTGCGGTTTTATCCTGCCGGAAATCAGATTTACGGCATACGTCAGGGAAAAAGGCAGGAAGATGAAGCGGGTGGAGAGGAAGAACGCAGGGGAAAGGGGAACGGATGAAGGAACGCAGGGTAAAGATTGCAGGCTGGGGAAATAACCTGGCGGCGCATAAGATAGATTTTGGAGGACAGACCCGGTACCGGCTGGAACAGGGGGAAACTCTATTGGATCTGGCGGTGGTATCGGCAGAAAAGGCGCTTATATGCGCCGGGATGAAGATAGAAGAGATAGACTGTATTGTCTGTGCCATGGCAACTCCGCTGCAGGCTATTCCCTGCAACGCCGCCCTTGTGCATGAACGGCTGGCGAAAGGCCTTCAGATTCCCGCTATGGATATCAATACAACGTGTACCAGTTTTATCACGGCCCTGGATGTAATGTCATGCATGATTGAAATCGGACGGTATAACAATGCGCTGATTATATCGGGCGATACGGCATCCGCGGCCCTGAACCCGGAGCAGACGGAGAGCTACGAACTGTTTTCAGATGGAACCAGCGCCTGTGTGCTGACAAAATCCGAAGAATCCAATCCGTCCGCGATCCTCTACAGCTGCCAGAGAACCTGGTCCGAGGGCGCACATGACACGGAAATCAGAGGCGGAGGCGGCCTGATGCCCTCCTTTTCGATGAATGATAAGAACCGGGAAGACTATTATTTTGATATGAAGGGTAAACGGATCCTGAAGCTGTCCGCCAAGTGTCTGCCCGGCTTTGTAGAGCATTGTCTGAAGGAAGCAGGCGTGACCCGGGATGAGATTGATCTGGTGGTTCCCCATCAGGCCAGCAGGGCGCTTAATCTCATCATGCCCAGACTTGGCTTTGGGAAGGGCGCCTATATTGACCGCGTCCCGGAGTATGGCAACCTGATCTCCGCTTCGGTCCCCTACGCGCTTTGTGAGGCTGTTGAGGAGGGGAGAATCAAACGGGGGGATCTAATACTGCTCATAGGAACGGCCGCCGGACTGACGGCGAATTTTCTTCTGATGAGGTTCTGACCCACTCCCGACTAATAAAAAACCGATAATATGACAGAAAGGTAAACGCAGATTATGATTAACAGAGAAGATATGCTGGAGCTGACAAGGCGGATGACTCTTTCACGGACCTCCTTCACGAGAATTGCAGGATGTTATGTGGACAGGGACGGTGATTTTGACGGAAGTTTTAATACCAATTTTCTGAAGCTTTCCTCACCGGAACGGACTAAAAAGCTGGCGCTGGCAAAGGAAATCCCTTTTTCGGCCACCAATGTGAACCTGAAGAAATACGAATTTCCCGAGGCGGTACGAAAGCCGGGCGGTATGTGGCAGTTACTGATGGCGATGAACGAATGCGGCTTGAAAAACGACGCCCTGATGGATACGTTTTACGATGTCATCATGGAGAACTATCACGCATCCTCCGGGTACGCCATTCTCGTTTTCCACGACCGCTATGATATACCGGCAAAAGCGTCCGACAAGGAACGTCTGTGGGAATCGGAAGAGGTATTTGAATATATGATTTGCGCCATCTGTCCCCTGTCCGGAGAGTATGAACCTGGCAAACCGGAATGCGGATTTTTATTTCCCGCCTTTACCGACAGGAGCGGAGATCCGAACCATATTGCCGTTTTCCACGCGGATGCAGAACGTACCCACAAGGAGCTGCTTAAGACCCTGAATGTAATTCCGGAAAAAGAATAAGTTAGATAAAAGGAGGGCAGTAAAATGGAATATCAGAATACCGTTCATTTTCGGATTACAGATAAAATTGAGGAGCATGACAGAGCCGAAATCTATGCCGGATTGCTGGAATACAACATGGAAAGACTGGAAGACAAAAATCCCAGGGAAGTGGGAATTTTCCTGGAAGACGCAGAGGGGAAAAAAACGGCCGGACTGATTGGGGAAACGCACGGCAATTGGCTTATGATAAAGTTTTTATGGGTGGATACACTTTTGAGAGGGCAGAATATCGGCCGCCGGCTGCTCAATCAGGCAGAGGACACAGCCAGGGAAAGAGGATGTAAATACGTATTCTTAGACACCTTCAGTTTTCAGGCCCCTGATTTTTATAAAAAACTCGGCTATGAGGAGGTCTTCCTTTTGGAGAACTATCCGCTTACCGGAAAGCGGCACTATTTCACCAAAAATCTATTATAATGAAGTACATATGGTGAAGGTTTACGGCATAAACTTCAGCGGTACAGAAGGGATGGAGGAAAAGGAATGATAAAAAAGAAATTAATAGCAGCATTACTTCTGGGGGCAGTTTTTTCATGCTGTCTTTCCCCGCTGCCCGGCGCCGGTTTAACGGTGCAGGCCGGAACCGGCGGCGCGGCTGAGTCGCGGACGTACCCGGATACGGTGCGCTGGTTCAATTCCGCCTATGCCCTCTGGTGTGTCCGCAACGGCGCGGATATCTCAAAACCGGGAGGCGGTTCCCCAAATGATCTGGTCTATTCCGTGGCTCTCAGGCAGGTTTTGCAGCGGGATTGGGGCATTACGGACCGTCAAAGCGCCGAAGACAAAATCACCTGGCTGGAGACGGAAGGGCATAACAAGGCGCTTTTAAATTATTACAATGAACATAATCTTGGTCAGTATGAGACGGATATCGCTTTGAATGCATCCTGGGGAGACAACGGCAGCCAAAGCTCTGTTTCCGACGGTGAGGCGGGCCGGCAGATGGCAGCCTATATGGCGTACAAGACTTATGGGGAACATGCATGTGCAGGCTGGGATTTGAGCCGCGCACTGATGCTTCTGGGACAGTATTATGTAACTGGATATTATACCTATGAGGAGGCCATGGACAAATCTCTGGAAATTGCCAAAAAGGCACAGGCCATGTTCCCGTCCTGGGAAGACTTTATGCAAAGTTATATTTACGGGTATGTATATTGGAGTAAATCCGATCCCACCGACCCACAGTCTGAGTTTCAGTACCGTGTTTATCTTTATCAGTCCCTGAAAGCCATGGAGGACGGTCCTTATCAGCTCGACTGGTATACGGAGCTGAAAAAAGAATGGTAATATATGAATAATATTTAAGAAGTATAAAATAAGAATTCGGGAGACACCTGATATGTACGAGAGAATGCTAAACAAACAGGAGACGCCTTCGCCGGCCGATTTGGCATCCTATTGCGGTGAGACTGCCGGGATGTTTTCTTCGCTGAACGAGTGGCTGACTGCAACGTATGCTACAGCGCAGCAGATTACCTTTCCTTATGGAAAACAATATGGCTGGGGGATAGCCCACAGGTTGAAGAAAAAACTGATATGCAATGTTTTCGCCGAAAATAATTCATTTACAGTGATGGTACGCTTATCCGCAAATCAGTATCAATTGTTATATGCACAGTTACAGAAATACACGCAGGAGTATATCGACAATCAATATCCTTGTGGTGACGGCGGCTGGATCCAATACCGGGTCACCTGCAAGGCGCATTTTGATGACATACAAAAAATCCTGTCCGCTAAGTGCTCATGACGCTGCCTCTTCAAGATTTGAACCAATTCAAAATCATTTGACAGAAAACCATTTCAACAATATAATAAAGTAAGAGTAAATATGCGAACGGCCCCTGCCGTTCGCATATTGTCATTTAGGGGAATATGAACGATTTTGTTCATAGTGCATAGAGGGGAGGAGAAGCGATGGAACATATTTACCGGCTGCTGGCTGTTGACGACGAACCGGACATTCTGCGTACCAACCAGAAATATTTAGAGTCCAGAGGATACAGGGTGGATACCGCAGCCTGTGCCAAAGACGGCCTGGAGCTTCTGCGCAGATACAGCTATGACTGTATTCTTTTAGATGTCCTGCTGCCGGATTTAAACGGGTTTGAGCTCTGCAAGGCAGTGCGGGCGATTACTTCCGCACCAATCCTGTTTTTAAGCTGTATGGACGATGAAGAAGACAAAATCCGCGGATTAATGTCCGGCGGCGACGATTATATTACCAAGCCATACAGTCTCAAAGAACTGGCCGCCCGTGTATATGCACAGGTGCGCCGCAGCGTTATGAAGGGATTTACCATTGACCATCAGCAGCAGAGCCTGACGGTGGGGAACCGCGTGATATTGCTGTCTCAGAAAGAATTTGACGTATTTCTTTATCTTCTGGGCAATCCCGGCCGTATCCTGTCTCCAGAGGAATTATACCGTGAGGTATGGCGGACAGGCCTGCCGGACACAACGAACTCCATTGCGGTACATATTGCACGGCTGAGAAAAAAGCTGGGTGATGCAGGGCATCTTGTCGGCACCATTGAGACAATACGCGGTGAGGGGTATCTGTTTCACTCCAGGTCAGAAGCGAGGACAAAAATATGAAACGGTTTCTGTTTATGTTTGTTTTAATCATGACGGTCTGTGTCACCCTGCTGTTTACCGCATCGCAGCCTTTTGTCTCGGAAGGCCCGGCCGCTTCTAAAGGGGTGATGGATTTAAGAGAGACCGATTTTACTTCCGATGTCTATGCCCTGTCCGGTGAATGGGAGTTTTACTATGGCTGTCTGTATACCCCTGATGATTTAGGACAGGGAAAAGAAGTGGAGGCAGAGTATATTTCCCTGCCGGGACCGTGGCTGAAGCTCGGATATCCAAGGCTTGGATATGCCACGTACCGTCTGCATATTGAGACCGCCACAGATGATGCGCTGCTTCTTTATGTCCCGGAAATCATGTCATCCTCTGTTATCTGGGTCAACGGCAGGGAGCTTTTTGAAGCAGGCAGGCCGGGCAGCTCGGCGGAGCATACAGTTCCGGGAGTCAGAAACGACCTGCTGGCTGTTGTGCCCATGGACGGTACTCTGGATTTGGTAATTCAGGCGGCCAACTACCATATGAATGGGAGCGGCCTGTTTTATCCGCTTCTCATCGGCCGCGATACGGTGCTGACCCATCACATATTCCGGCAGCGCATTTTGGTAGCGGCTGCCCTTGGCGGCATTTTCTTTATCGGAATTTACCACCTGTTTCTCTTTGCATTCCGCCGCCGGGAGAGGATTTATCTCATTTACAGTGTCACCTGTCTGGTGACCACAATGCGGCTGGCTATGGAAAGCAACAACCTAGTCCAGTATTTTCTGCCGGGCGGGATAGGGCCGGTGCTTAACCGGGTATTTCTGCTTTTATTTACCCTTCAGAATCTGTGTATCTGCCTCTTTATGCTGCAGCTGTTTTCCATCCGGCTGGGCCGGGTCCTGCGGGTAGTATACGGAGCCGCATTCATTTTGCCTATGATATTCATCATCATTCAGAGCGTTCCTTACGCGGTGGCCGTAAACTGGATGTTCCTGGTACTGGTTCCATTTTGTATTTCGGTGTTACTGGTGGTGAAAAACAGAAAAATCGGAAGAGATCCATATCGGCTTTTATATTTTATCAGCCTGATCATTTTCATATTTTTTGGCCCTCTGTCTAAGACAGTCTTTGAGGGGGAACTTTTCGTACCAGGCATAGTCCCAAACATGTTTCTCCTTCTCAGCCAGTGCCTTATGCTCTCGCGAAACTACGCCAAGGCGCATAACGAGGTCGAGCGCGTCAACGAAAATCTGGAGCTTTTGGTGGAACAGAGGACAGAACAGCTCCATAATGCTAATAAGCAGCTGGCTGCCTCCCAGGCGGCGCTCCGGGAAATGATAGCAAATATATCCCATGATCTCAAGACACCGCTGACCGTGCTAAATAACTATCTGGAGCTGCTGGGAGACGGCACGGTTGCCGCCAATGAACAGGAGCGGGCAGAATACCTGGGTATCGCCTATCACAAAAATCTGGATTTGCAGAGACTCATCCATAACCTGTTCGAGGTCACCCGCATGGAGGGCGGCACGGCTGTTTACCGGAAGGAGAGCATTTCTGCCGCCCGGTTGATGCAGGAAGCTGAACATAAATACTGCGAACTGGTTCAGGATAACGGAATTCATTTCTCGGCAGAGTCTGAGGATGGACTGGAACTGAACGTGGACGGCAATAAAATATGGAGCGTACTGGATAACCTGGTCTACAATGCGATCCGTTATACGCCGGAGGGAGGAAGTATTTCTCTCCGGGTCCGGAAAACCGGCGGCGGAACCGAACTTACGGTATCCGACACGGGGGAGGGAATCGCCCCTGAGCACCTGCCGCATATCTTTGAACGTTTCTACAAGGTGTCTCCGGAACGCGGGGAAAAGGACGGTTCCAGCGGATTGGGACTGTATATCGTAAAGACGGTTGTGGAGGCAATGGGCGGTACGGTCCGGGCCGAAAGCGCCCAGGGGAAAGGCACTGTATTTACGATCCGGTTTTAAGCAATTTGAAATTTGCAGCAGGCAGGGCAGGGAGTGTGATGAATGGATAAAACGAATATTTCACAAGAGGAAAACGGCGGTAAAAACGCGCTTTACGGACAAAGAGATACATTAACGGGATTTTTATGCCGGGACGCCATGGAGACGGAGGTGGACAGACTGCTCGCAGGCAAGCGTCCCGGTTTACTGCTCATTATGGATATAGACAACTTCCAGCACATCAATGAGGAATATGGCCATATGGCAGGAGACATGTTCCTAAGAAAACTGCCGGAAATTATGGGATATTATTTCTTTAAGAAAGATGTTATCGGACGTATCGGCGGAGATGAATTTTCAGTCTTTATCTCCGGGACTGAGAAAAAAGACTTTCTCTACGGTAAAATGGGAGGAATGCAGGCCAGAATCAAGCAGGCCGCTCAAAAAATGGGACTGGAATATCTTGAGGTAACAATAGGGGCAGCCGTAACGGAAAACAGAGACACGTTCCAGAGCTTATGCAAACGAGCGTCTCTTGCCATGCGCTCGGGTAAAGCAGGGCAGAGAAAAGAGGTTAATTTTTATCATGGCGCACTGGAACACAATGACAATGAGGCGGAGATGGGCTGCCTAAAAGCAGAGCGCTTTGACGATCTAAAATATGTCTGCCGCCAGCTGGAAGGAATAAATAGTTGCGGAATGGACGTCGGACAGGACTACCTGAACTTCCTGGCTGTCTGCCGATTCCTGAAAAACAGGTTTTTCCGGACAGGATTCTGTGCCCAGTTGGTGCTGATATCCTTATCGGAACAGCACGGCTGTTTTATCGGTCTGAGAGAACGTGACTTTTTAGCAGATCAGTTAAAGAAGAGCATCCGATGCGCCCTCCGCTCCAGTGATATTTTCATCCAATACAGCTGCTGCCAGTTTCTGGCCGTAATCCCGGACGCCGCCCCGGAACATGCGGCACTGGTAGAAAACAGAATAAAAGAGGCATTCCGCAGCCGTCTCCCCGACCGGTCCGATATCATACTTGTTTTCAGTTTCCACCCGCTGTAACAGTGATTGATTTGTCCATTTCCATGTGGTACTATTTCAATAAGAACAAAAGGCTTATTGGCGGCGAAGCCGCTGGAAGGGGGCGTGGCTGTGGGCATAGTGGATAGAAGCGCTGATTTAGTAAAAAGCTACAGGAAGGGGAATCACGATTTGTATTATATGGAGGCCGGACAGGTAAATCGAAGTCCGTCTATTTCATCTTCATCCGGTAAAATAGGAGCCCTGGGAAATTTGAAGACGGAATCCGGCCGGGAGGATAAATTGCCGGCACAGATCCTGAGACGAAACAGGGATATTGCCGAATTATCCCCAGACCGGGATACGTCCGTCTCCGATACTGCAATTTCCGATCTGTTTGATATCCTTTCAAAGGATTATCCGGGAATTACATTTCTTGCTGAAAAGCAGAGCGGGACACACAATATCAGACAGATGGCGGCCGAACTGGGACGGGGCACGTATCTGGTTGTCAGCCGGGAATTCTTAGAACGGATGGCAAGAAGCCGGGAAGATTATGACGCATGCAGGACAGCCCTGGCCGAGGCTTTGAGACAGTTATCGGCAGGGGGAAAAGACATGGAGGCACGGGGAATTTACCTGAGTGAGTCTAAAGCAGTTTCCTGGTATATCCCTGAACAGTCGGAAACAGACGCAGCAAAGAAGATGGCCGACGCATTAAAGAAAAATATGGCGAACTCCTCCGGAGGTCCTGAAAGCTGGGCACAAAAACCGGAGGAAAATGATTTCAGTAAAAGGGTGCATGTCTCTTATTCCTCCATGAATCATTTCTCCAGCCTCGCGAGAGCCGGTTCCAAAGGAGAAGTAAAGAAAGTCATGAGTGATGTTCACCGGAGTATCAATAACCTCCGTCTTGCCGCTGTTTATGGGGATGAAAAGGAGCGTGTGAAAGCTGGGAGGGCTATGCGTTCTCTTAAGAAGCTTCTCGCCAGGGGAAGCAAAAAGATCAGAAAGCTAGATCAGGAAGAGCTTTTGGGAGTAAGGAAAAAACATGCGGAGAAGGCCCGTAAGGAAAAGCGGGTCAGACAGATTAAACTGGAGCTTAAAAAGCGGCGTTCCGCCCGGAAAGGAGCGGACTACAGTCTTATCCGCGAGGGACTTTCCGATCAGTATATGATTCTGGGAGACAGACACAGCCGGAAAGATTATGAATCAAAATTCCCGGGAGAAAATGTAGATTTTTATGGCGGCTTTACGGACATCAGGGCCGGAATGTCCGTAGGAATGGAGTTTACCGCATCAGAAGTTATTATTTCCGGGGAAACAGTATTTTAAAAACGTGACAATTTTCACATTATGAGATTACTTCCTTTTTTGAATTGATTTTTATGTAGAGTAGTGTTATACTACCTATATCCAACTATTCGTGAAAGTCATAGGTCTTTCACGAAAACGGAAACGCAGTGCGAGTGGTAGTTGACAGCGCGCGGACATTCATTTTCCCGCTGTTGGGAGCGCGCCGCCCGTCAACTATTTGTGAAAGACAAACTTTCACCGAATAGTTGCATTTACACTGCAAAGGGAACTTTTTCATAATCAAGAAGACTATAAAACCCATCTTTTCCCATCTCTATTTTTTGAGTCTTTATTTCCCCACCTGCCTGATAATTAACCACCTTATTAATACGTCTTAAAAACGCAAACCACGTAGAGGGATAATCTATTTGAACGCCTGTATACTGCTGACTTAATGATATATTTGTTGTGATATAAACCTTTGTAAAACATGAAAACTTATTATTATAACGACAAGGCAGTTCCAAAGGATATCCGTCAAGATAATTAAGCATATCCTGAATTGGAAAACTAGAGCGGAATTCCTCAAATATTATTACATCCTGACCATGATAATTATCAAAAGGGTGAGAATAATCTGTAACACGGAAGACATTTGAATAACCATACTTTTCCATAATACTTCTCGTTTTTCCTGTACCCGTATCACCATAGATATAGGACACCTGTAATTCCCGGAATTCATTCTTATACTTTTCTTGATTCAAGACTTGCCTAACTCTATCAAGCTTATCAAGATTTAAGAGACTTTCAGGCATCTGCTCCAAAATATCATAATCACTTAAACCCTCTTTTATCATGCAATATAAATCATCGATATCGTTTCTTTTTCCCTGTCTTTCCATAGGCATTTCTCCAAACTCTTCAAACGTTCCCGGAACAGATGTTTCTGATTTTTTATTATCCTTCCACTTCCCTGTCTTAGAGACATATTCCATATTCTGTTGAGCCGTTCCTTTTGCCATTTCTATGTGAGACCCTTCAAAGTTTTTCTTAACTGTCGAAAAGCGTATACCGCCTTTACCATGCAAATATACATGTGTATGATATGTACCTTCTTCTCCAACTTCATCGGCCATACACCAGTAAATTACAGATGACATAGTACCAACAATTTCTCTCAATTTATCGTGTGTAAATCCCTTTTCAACCGGGTTATTAATTGTCAATTGCCATTTCCTTGACTGTGTATCCTTTGCCATTTCTCCGACCTCCATTTTTGTTTTTTCGCCACCGTTGCGACTGCGACAAGTGCGACACGTTGCTGTCGCGGTGGAGTTTTTGTAAGTTTGACAAGGCCTGCCGAAGGTTGCGACAGAAGTCTGGGGTAATACTAAGCCCCAGACTTACCGGGAGGGGAGCGGGTAAGGTGTTGGCGGGAGAGTGCGCCCACCAACACCAGCACACATGATATGCCTGTTATTTTTTTGTCAAGGGGAGCGTATTCTGTCCTATAGAACAGGACAGAATCTTCCTCCTATTCCTTGACAAAAGGGAAGGTTATTTCAGGACACGTAAGCCCTGAACATAACCGCGGTTATTATATTCAATGTCTACGTTTGTATTAAGCGTAACATTGCACAGTTCCGGGAGATTAAGCTGAGAGCTTAAAAACACCTTATCAACAGCGGTTCCCTCAACCTGAGCGTCCGTAAATTCTACGTGTAACGATGTACCAGACACAGGCTGACCTGTCTTCTTACTTGTGTAGTTAATAATCTGAATTCCTACAACTTTAGCTTTCATTTAAACACCATCCTTTTTATTATTCTATTGTCAAAGAGCCAATCAGGGCTTTTACATCAACCTGATTGAATAGCATCTTATAGCTATCTAAATCCATCATGAGGGTTCCCGATGCACCCACAACAACCGCTTGAATATATAGAAAACAATCTACCTAACAGCCACGCAAAAACTGTCACCACCTACCATGTATCAACCCTATATACCGTTCCATCGTATGGCAAAAATGAGAGATACCCTTGATTGTTTCCTCCACTCTGACTTTACACGGGCTTGTGACCGTCCTAGGCGTCATTAAAGGGGAGGGGACTAAACCCCTGCCTCATTACAAGATTCTAACGCTTTTTTTAATTCCGTTATCAGCTTAAGTTCAAAAAACGAACAATCCACATCATGCTCATTCTCACTAAGCGAAGCATTCATAAATTTCCGAAGAACATCATCTGAAAAACGATTTAAAACCGCCTTTTCCTTTTTTGTCATTGCTTAACCCTCCCTTTATGTGATAAACTCTAATTGATTTGTTATATATATCTTATCACACTTGTGACAAAGTGTATATAGGCACTTGTGACAAAGTGCAATGATATTTTTTGTGCACTTGTGACAAAGTGTAAAGGAGGAAAACATACAATGAGTAATTTTGACAAACAAAAATACGACAATGAATACGCAAAACAAAATTATGACAGATGTATATTCAACGTACCAAAAGGCCAAAAAGCCGTTATAGAAGAACATTGGAAAGCATTAGGATATAAGTCCCTAAACGCCTATGTAAACGACCTTATAAAACGCGACATGGAGAATAGCGGAAGAGCAGAAAAGTCCATTAATGTACAGCATAACAACGGCGTAGTAATAGGAGACAATAACGGCACTATTAACATGTAAAAAGCCCCAAATAGTAAACACAGGAGATTAAAGAAAAATGAATGCAACAATAGCAATTGGCATTTTTATTCTTAGCATTGTTCTATTTTATCAATACAAACCTAAAGAGTCAGAAGTAAAAACAAAAGAAATAGAAACAAAAAAAGAAGAAAACATTTCCATTGAAGAAAACAAGTATCAAGAAAATATAAACAAAAAGGAAACCGAATCAACAGTTATAATCGAAGAACTTAAAAAGATAAATCAAACCCTATCTTTTTTTAGAGATATTATAACAATAATCATAATATTTACTGTTATAAAATATATAGTAATCATAATATTTTTCACTAAAACAGCAAATGGCATATCAGAGGTTTTAAACACAATGTTTAGATAAACTAAACAAAAGTTAATACAGAGACAAACACCTATGAATGGCAAGAATTAATGATAAAATTTAGGCATACTAAACTTACATTTTAACCAATTAAAAAAATTACAAACACAAATAAAAACACCATCATACAGTATGCCAATAAAAAAACATTGACAAGAAATTAGCGGCCGTCCCCGCGAGCGCCTACGCACATCACGCGGGAACGACGGAACCGCACTATAAACGGCTTAATATAATAACCCCAAAACAACAAAAATGACATATACATATAAGTAAAAGTATGATTCTAAATGTATCGTTCATGCAAACCTATCACTTTCTAAATATCATTTTCTTACCCTTCTTAGTAAGGTTATCAGGCATTACTTTATCAGGCATACGACTCGCAAGAATCTCATCATTAGAAAGAAAATCCGTCTTCTTTGCATTATCAATAATCTCGTCTGTATCATAGGCATTATAAAGCCTATTCGTAGCAAGATAGCAGTATTTCCACATTGACTTAATTGCAAATTGAGCCGGGGTATTTTCATAGTCCCAACCATCATACGCATAGTTAAGACAGATACGCCAATACTTACGGCAAACAACAACTTCAGCCGTGATATCCCTTAAAAGCTTGTCAACATGGGCAAACCGTTGTGCCGTACAAACAAGCTGTTTCCGATTCTTCCGACACTGTAAAAGCTGGAAGAGAAGATTAATGTTAAAGTCTTTCCAACTACGGGCATTAAACACAGTAGAGACTTCGTCAATTAAAACTATCGTGTTCGCCGGAGCATCAATTATCTGCTGATAGTTCACAAGAGGCGTGTATTCTATGTCCTTTAAAACTATATTACTAATGACATTAAGATGATAACGTAAAGCCTGAGAACGCACATAGCGAACCGCAGACAAAGACTTTCCAGTGCCGAACATACCAACGTAAATACGTAAACCAAAACCAGACCATTCCTTCCATTTTCTATACCTGAAATAATTGAAAATATCAGCAGGAGCGAAGCGGAGTGACTTAAACGCCGTCAACATAATACTAATAGGCCACCGGAGCAAGTAACCAATGATAAGGCCAGCTAAAAGAAAAAGCATTCAAGCACCCCCTATCGAAAATTCCCAGCGTTCATACTGGCCTGAATCACCATAATGACAGTACCAAACACTACACAAAACGCAAAGAAAGAAGCAAGGTTAGCAACCGTAAGACCAGAACCGTCAATCAATATAAAATCAATAAATTCTTTCATTTATTTAAACCTCCTGACTATCAAAACATACACAAAAACCATACAGAACACCGCCAAAAACGAAAAGTGAAACGCCTGAATATCATCACGTATCGTGTCCAACGATACCAGCTCTGAGGATGTCGCCACCAATTCCGACGCTGACGCAGGAGCAGAAGAGTAGAGCGCGGGACCCGACGGTGGGGCATAAGGCGTAGAGTCAAATAATTCATCATCCAAAAGAATCACCTCCTATTTGAAAAATCCATAAACAAGACGAACCACACAATAAGAAAGCGACGTAAAGACAAACAATTGCCACAACGTTATATCAAAACCAAAAAGCGATATAGGTAATTGCATCATTGAATAACAACCGCTAAAAATAGCTTTCATTCCACTCATGCTTCTACCTCCCAAAAATCCGAAGGACAATCACCAAAAGAATACCTAAACCAATCACTGTTATAATGTCGGGCGGAAGGAACGAAAACAATTGCGAGAGAAAAGAGGGTATCTGACCAACACCGGACATAAGCCCCATGAGGGAATCAAAAAACGAATTAATAATGTTGGGTATATTTTTCAAAGAATTAAGCAAATTTTGAATCGGATTGCTATCCTCCGAAGTACCAGAATCAACAAGATTACCGTCCTTGTCATAATCATCATAATGTTCACCGTCAGATGTCCACTTATCCTTGTATTCATCGTCCAAACCACCAGACAAACCTAAGTCAGTATCATCTTTAGGATATTCAGTGGTAACGGTATAACCATCATATTTGCCGAATAAATTCTGCTTCACATGTACGGTCGCTATCGGGCCGACTTTTAGGTTTCCATCGTCACCATAACGACAAAACTGCAAGCGGTATTCAAGGACTTTATTTAGGACTGTACCATCCATAATCTTCGACGATAGTTCGTCGGTTCCAACACTATAACGGCCAGAGCTTGCATTGTATTTATCATCGGCCGATAGAAGCGGTATCGTGCTATCCTCAAAGAACTGACCCGTATCCGCAAAAACCACTTCCGCAACGGAATAGACACGGAGGAAAAGCGGAGGAGATGCTACACCATTTGACCATGATAAAGTGTGTTCCCACTTAGAACCAACGCCCAAAAATCCACCTACTGATTCAGATTTAAACTGAACGTTTTGAGGGGCTGGAATCGAAGAATCATAGACGATTGAAGAAGTAGTTCCGCCACTGCCTGAATCATCTTTACCTAATTCAAAATCATCCTTAGTCCACGGCTCACCGTCATTAGAATCATAATATATAACTGGTAAATTAGCATCGAATGTAAATGGAGCCGTATAGGTAAGTTCCTGATAAGCTGACATATTACAAAGATAATAATTGCCAACTTGCCTAGGGGTATAAACTTTAGCCCCATAAGAATTCTCATTTTCCCAATCAGTAGAGTTAGAATAATTAGCACGATAATAGGAATAAGTAAACGGCGTATCAGAAACAAAATACAAATTAACATTATGATAAATATCTTCACCCGCGTTACGCCCAGCATATAAATAGACATTACCCTCACTAAAAGCACAACCAGCATGATAATAGTAAGATGTATTATGGCCATAACGAATCCTATAGGTATATTGCGAATCCGAAGCAAACGCAACAAACACCATTGAAAAGCAAAAAAACAAAGACATAATCAAAACAGAAAATCTCTTAATCATAAAAACACCTCCCTTTATTCAAAAGCGGAGAGCAGTTGCCCTCCGCAATCGAACCTTTTTTAATTGGCCGCCTTTTTACCACCACGGAATACTTTAAAGGCCATAAGTGCAAGACCACCAGCTAAAAAGTAGACTAACGGGGGCTGAGTAAGTAACGTCATAACCGAAGATACCATAGTCATAACCGAAGTAACAGAACCAGTTACGTCCGCAGATTCAGACGCTAATGCAGGAAATGCGGAAGACACAACCATAAGCCCAGTAGCAACTGGAACCGCGCGATATTTTACAATCGCATTCATTACCTTTTCTTTCATTAAAAAAATCCTCCTTTGAGATTGATATTTATATAGAGTAGTGTTATACTACCTATATCCAACTATTCGTGAAAGTCTACTTTATCGAATAGTTGTACGTCAAACATACAAAGGAGCCAATTACTCTATGAAAATCCAACGTCTGCTCAGTCTCACCCGCCAGGCCATTGATGACTACGGCCTGATTGGGGCCGGGGACAAAATTGCGGTCGGCATCTCCGGCGGTAAGGACAGCCTGACTCTGTTATATGCATTACAGGGCCTTCAGAAGTTTTATCCAAATAAATTTGATTTATGTGCAATTACAGTTGACTTAGGATTCAGCGGTTTCGATTTATCACCTGTTAAATCGCTCTGTGAAGAATTATCCGTGGAATACACCGTAGTGCCAACGGAAATTGGAAAAATTCTTTTCGACACGCGCAAAGAATCCAATCCCTGTGCACTGTGCGCCAAAATGAGAAAAGGCGCTCTCAATGAGGCAGCCATCCGTCTCGGATGCAATAAAATTGCCTATGCGCATCACCGTGACGATTTAATCGAAACGATGCTTTTATCCCTGATCTATGAAGGCCGGTTTTATTCCTTTTCCCCGGAAACCTTTCTGGACCGCACGGGACTTACAGTGATCCGTCCCATGATATATGTAAATGAGGCCGATGTCATAGGATTTAAGAACCGGTATCAACTGCCGGTATGTAAAAATCCCTGCCCGGTGGACGGAAAAACAAAACGCGAATATGTTAAACAATTAACAAGACAATTAAATCTGGACGCGCCTGGCGTTAAGGAACGTTTTTTTCATGCCATCACAGAGGGTAATATAGATGGCTGGCCTCAAAAGCGTATAAAGGAGTTGATTTAATATGGGAAAGCCACTCTCTTACCATGAACAGGAAACACTTGAGAATACGAAAAGGCTGCGCCAGATGATGAAGGAACTTCCACCCTTCTGCGCCGATTTTTTCCGGGGTATTGAGCCGCGCACTTCTTCCCGCACAAGAATTGCTTATGCCTACGACTTAAAAACTTTTTTCGAATTTTTGAAGAAACAGAATCCCCTCTTTGCGGACTATAAAATGCAGGACTTCTCTCTCACTGTCCTGGATGAGATCCAACTGATGGATTTGGAAGAATACATGGAATTTCTGAAATGCTATTCCACAGACAAAAAAGAGGACCTCATCAACACGGAACGAGGTATTATGCGAAAAATGTCCTCTTTAAAGAGCTTTTATAATTACTTTTACCGCAGGGAACGCATTAAAAACAACCCTGCCGCCCTTGTCGAACTTCCCAGGCTGCACGAGAAGGAAATTATCCGCCTGGAAGTCGATGAGGTTGCAAAACTCCTGGATCAGGTGGACGAGGGCGACCACCTGACGGAAAAACAGAGAGAATTCCATGTGAAGACACGCCTTCGCGATCTGGCCCTGATGACTCTTCTTCTGGGAACCGGAATCCGTGTTTCGGAATGTGTCGGCCTGAACCTGGACGATATTGATTTTGGAACCGGAGGCCTCAAAATCCACCGCAAGGGCGGAAAAGAGGTAATAATCTACTTTGGTTCCGAAGTAGAATTTGCCCTAAAAGATTATATCGACGAGCGGAAACATGTGACGCCCGAACCAGGCCATGAATCCGCACTCTTCCTCTCTCTGCAGAGAAAACGGATGAATGTCAGAAGTGTGGAAAATCTCGTCAAAAAATACGCCCGCATCGTAACTCCCTTAAAAAAAATCACGCCCCACAAGCTCAGGAGCACGTACGGCACCAGCCTTTATCGCGAAACCGGTGATATTTACCTGGTTGCCGATGTACTGGGACATTCGGACGTAAATACGACTAAAAAACATTATGCGGCGCTGGAGGACGAGCGCCGGCGCAGTGCGCGGAACAAAGTACAGCTGCGGGATAATTAGGCGGGAATCCGAAAGGTTTAAAATATCCAAAGATAAAAATGGGTAGAATTTTGACATTCTGCCCATTTTTTTAACAGTCAAAGAATTAATTTTGCAATCTCACTGCTGCACTCTAATCATTTCCATCACAGTTCCCAGGGCATCGTCCGTCTCGATGTCCGGCACAGTTCCATGCTCCATGTTGCATAATTCGTTTCAAATGGATACCTCCTGATTTTTTCTGTGTTCATTATACCATAAAATGCTCGGTGCGGCCATCCGCTTTCCTTTTAAATCTCTCCATGATATAATAACAGGACTAGAACACCCCAAGGAGAATTTTACATGCATTATGACTGTCTTATTGTGGATGATGAGCTGGCTATCGCCCAGTCCACCAGTGAATATTTTAACCTGTTTGAAGTTTCCTCCGCCTATGTGACCGGCTATAGGGAATGCCTCGAGTTTTTGAGGGATAACACGGTATCCGTCCTTCTTCTCGATATCAATCTGGGAGAACAGTCCGGTTTTGCCCTGTGCAAGAAACTGCGGGAAAATCTGGACATCCCTATCCTTTTTATCAGCGCCAGAACAAGTGATGACGATATTCTGACCGCCTTAAACATTGGGGGCGACGACTATATCCAGAAACCCTACACCTTGAGTATTCTACTTGCAAAGGTAAAGGCGGTGCTGAAACGCTGCGCACAGACGACGGCCGCGGACAACAGCCCCCTGACGAGCGGACGTGTCACCATCGATTTGCCGGGACATAAGGTCTTTGTGGACGGCGCTCTCATCCGTCTGAAAGAGATGGAATTTAAGCTCCTGGTTTATCTGGCCCAAAATCCGGGGCGCGTCATTCCAAAGGAAGAACTGCTCGGCCAGGTCTGGCCGGACCCTTACGTCGCGGAGGGAACTCTTTCGGTCCACATCCGTCATCTGCGGGAAAAGATTGAGGAGGATCCCAATCATCCGAAACGGATTGTGACCGTCTGGGGCACCGGATACCGTTTTGATGCGGAGGAACGCGTATGATCCGTAAACGGTGGCTCTTCCTGGCTCTCATTCTTTATCTTTTCCTCGGCGGTATGGTTCTTCACTCCCTCACTGCCGAAATCCGCGAAACACCGGTAGATATGGTGGCGATCAACCGTATTGTGCGCGGGACGGCGGATGCCTGGGAGTCCCGGAAGTTTGAAGTTCCCGGCGGATTGTCTGAGGAGGACGGGATTTCTTATGATTACGCAGTCCTAGACAACCGGGGAACGCTTCTTTTTGCAACTTCCGCCGCGGCTCCCTCCTCGGTCCATGATGCCGTTTCAAACCATCAGACCGTTCTTAATATAGAAAACGGCGGGGGCGTTGTTGGTAAGGTTCTAATTCGCACCTCCTACGGCGAACTCCTGTCAAAAAGCCGGAGGCAGCTCATAACCGCCGCCCTCTTTTTCCTGGCACTGATCGCCGTTCCGGCCGGACTTTATTTCTTATATTTAAACCGCCGCGTCATCCGGCCCTTTCTGGAATTGAAGGATTTTGCCCGCCATGTGGCGGCCGGTAATCTGGACTTTCCGCTGCCGATGGATCGCGGCCATATTTTCGGGGCCTTTACGGAGAGTTTTGATCTGATGCGCGAACAGCTCAGGGAGGCCAGGCAGCGGGAAGCTGAGGCAGACAGAAGTAAAAAAGAGCTGATTGCGTCACTGAGCCACGATATCAAAACGCCGGTGGCCTCCATCAAGCTGGTCAGCGAACTGCTGCTGGCAACGGAGGCTGAAGGAAAGACCAAGGATAAAATTGGAACCATCTATGAAAAGGCAGGGCAGATTGACCGCCTGGTCACCAATTTGTTCCAGGCATCCCTGGAGGACCTGGGTAAAATGACGGTAAATCCGGCCGAGGAAAGCAGTGAACTTCTGGCTCCGATGATTCAAAGCGCCGATTACTGTGAGCAGGTGCGGCTCGATCCGGTTCCGGGCTGTCTTCTTTTCATGGATACCCTGCGTATTTCTCAGGTCATTGATAATATCATCCACAACTCCTACAAATATGCGGATACAGCCATCCATGTCTCATCCACTATGACAGGCAGCGGACTGTCATTAATATTCCGGGACTTCGGAAAGGGAGTCCCCGATGAGGAACTCCCTTTCCTGTTTCAAAAATACTACCGGGGCAGCCGTCAGGCCGAAGAAAAGACCGAGGGCTCCGGGCTGGGACTCTACATCTCCCGTCTTCTGATGGAGCAGATGGGCGGCGATATAAAATGCCGTAACCTCAAGGATGGATTCGCCGTGGAGGTGCTGATTCCTTTTGCCGGCGCTTCATGATGCCGTGAGAAGCTAATGCTTCAGCGTTACTGAACCGCAGGCGTTATCATGAATTCATCTCCTGTCTCCCCCGCAAACGCGATCAGGCCTTTTGCGGGAAGCAGGAATGATTCGCCGTCCCCAATCAGCCAGGAACTGGCCACACACTTCATCGTTTTGCCGCTGTGGTCATAGACATACCAGGCGCCGGAATCCGGTTTTTTAATCGAGACCGGACGTCCCTCCTGCTCTTTTCCAAATCTACTCCACCGCGTATCACCGTCCTTCCCTATCACGATCGGCTGACCGCCCACGGTAAGAATTCCGACTCCGTCCTCACGGATAAAACGGTAACTCTCATTTTCAAGATATACGTTCCCATCCCGCATTCGGATTCGGTAATCGCTCAAATCCCGGCCCGCCTGTCCCGGGAGCTCCTGAAAGAATCTGGCTTCCTCCTCGGAAGTAATGGCTGCCATCCGCATTTCATTGGAATCAAAGGTCAAATATCCGGCCGTTTCTTCTCCCACCAGCGGCTCCACCATAAAATGCGACAGGTAAAAAGAGGAGGTGCTCTTCTCGCTCACCAGATAGAATTCTTTTTCATTCTGTTCCTTCCACATTTCCGGGACTTCTGTTTTCTTTGCATCTCCCATTTCAGCCTGCATGGTTTCCCCCTGTTCTAATTCAGCCTGTTCTGTCTTAACCTGCCCGGTTTCGGCCTTCCTTTCCGTACTCTGTCCTACTGTAAGCTGTTCCGCCACCGGCAGATAAACCGCCGTGTTTCCTAACTTAGGGTATGTTTCAAAGGTACCGGCCATCAGACGGTTTATCCCGTCCTCTCCCCTCCTGAATTCCAGGAATGTTTTCCCTGTCCTGCCGTCGCTGCTTCTTACAAGCCGGCCCGACATATCCATATAATTGCCGTTTGTGGAGTAAAACCGGCCGTCGTCCCGATAGGTATAGACCTGGCGTTTGTCTCGCTTTGTACCGCGGTTTTCCAGTGTCAGGGTTCCGTCACTCCCCATGGAGAGCGACAATAAGCCGCTTCCCGCATAAAACCCTCCGCATGCTGTAAGTTCCCCCGGAATTTCACCCGCAGCCTCTGATTCTCCTCCGACCGTCATATCCTCCGGTTCCCTGACAATCCGTCCGGTCTCCTCCAGATATTCCATCAGTATTTCCTGAGCGGCAATCTGGGCGGCCACGCTGGAACCGCCGCTGGTCACCACAGCACAGGACACATTTTCCTCAGGCAGAACGGTCAGGCTTGAATGGTAAAACGTGGTGTCTCCGCCCTTAACCAGCGCCTTGATGCCGTAACGGCTGAACGGATAGGTATTCACGCTGTCCCAGCCCAGACCGTAAGACAGTGTGGAATCGATATGTTCCGGATTCACCGCCTCTTCGTAGGAGCTCTCCTCCATCTCCCGTGCGGCCTGCTGCGGAAGAAGCCCTGCTGCCGCGCCCTGGTCCCTCATAAACAGACGGGAAAACAGGCACAAATCGGCGGCAGTGGCATAGACGCCTCCGCTGCCGATGACATTTGCCATCTCGGGCGGAAGCGGCTCTCCGGTCTGGGTATCATACACCGCGGCCGCGCGTTTAAGAATATCCGGTGTCTGCGGCGTGGCTAAATTTTCAAGCCCCAGAGGCGCCGCAAATTCATGCTCTATATATTCTGTAAAACTCATTCCGCTGACACGCTCTACAAGGAGCTCCGCCAGAGTGAAACCGTCGTTGCAGTAGGTGGAAAATTCCCCCGGATCGGCTTTCAGCCGCTGCGTTTTCAGTTTTTGAAGAAGCATATCGTGATTGTATGTGTCCGAATCCCCCAGAAGCATGGAGTTCGTAAGTGTCCCTCCCTGGAGGCCGGAGCTGTGGTTTAAAAGCATGCGCGGCGTGATCAGGACATAACGGGGATCCTCCATTTCAAATTCCGGAAGATAACGGATAAGCGGTTCGTCGAGAGACAATTTTCCTTCTCCGTCCAGTTTCATGACGGCCGCGGTCACTATGACCTTGCTGGTGGAGCCGATGCCGTAGAGTTTTTCCCGGCTTTGGCCGGATTTCATCCCGCTGTTTCCGGCGGACGTAACCAGAGCCTCCCCGCTGCGGCCAGATGCATTCAGAGCTTCCCCACCACGGCCGGACAAGGCCAAAACTTCCCCGCCAAATCCTGATATGGGCAGAACAGCGGCCAGACCGAGCGCAGCGGCGCCCATTTTCCATCTTTTTCTCATATTATCACTCCTCCGTCAGCAGCCCGTAGACTGTAATTCCCTTGATTTTCCGTGCCAATGCCATGGAGACGGCAAATGCGGCGGCCACGATGATGATTCCCATACCGGCCATCAACCAGGGATTGATCGCCATCTTCAGATTGGAAATGCCGAGCCGTTCGAACAAAGCGCTGGCCAGGCGGTTAACGCCCATGGAGGCCAAAATGCAGCCGAGCAGGGTTCCGCCTACCGAAATGGGGAGAAAGCTGGCTGCAATCATTTCCATCAACTGTCGGTCCGTATATCCCATCGCCTTGTAAATTCCAAACTCCGTCCTCTGGCGCACCAGAATGGAGCGAATCACCATGTAGAGCACCAGAATAATCATAAAAAATGTTCCGCCCAGAATGACAACCGACATCACTCCGATGGAGGAAGCGATTGTATCCACATTACTGACAAACAGCTTTTGGTTATTTTCGACCCGGTCGATGACAAAGCTGTCTGTACTGCCGGAAAGCACAATCTCACCGTCCGCCATCAGGGCATACTGGGCGCTGTCCACGCCATAGGAGGACAAAAGCGCGGCCATTTTCTCCCTGGCCTTTCCCGCAGCGTCCTTCTCCCGCCTGTTCTCCGCCGTACTCCCGGAGGGGGACAGTACCTCAAACCGTTCTTCCATTTTCCCGATAAAATCCTCTATCACGATTCCCGGTTCCAGGTAGACGGAAATTGTGTGCTTCTTATAAAACGGAGAGACCCTCTTCATCCCGTCCAGATTCAGATAACACTGACGGCCGAAGTTGCTCATACTCTGCCCCAGGCCGCTGATGACATACTCTGCCACGCCTTGTTCCGTCTGGACGCTGACCGTGTCCCCAACCGACTTTCCCCAGGCCTTGGCAAGCACGCCGGTGATGGCAATTTCATTATCGTACTTCGGAAAACTTCCCTCATAAACTTCCACCATCTCCATCTTGCCGTAATCGTCGGACAGGTAGCAGGTCAGGAGTTCCCCGTTTACTTTGGCCGATCCCGTCTCGTAGAGATTCGTCTTCCTCACCCCGTCCATGGCCTCTATCTCCGAAACCAGGGCGCCGTAATCCGTGTGGGGCGCCGTGTAAACCATGATATCACTGATTTCAAACCCGGTCAGCTTCCGGACCAGTTGATCGTCCTTTCCCATATTCCACCAGGTAATAACTGCAAACCCGCAGGCAAAGGCAACACCTGTAAAAATGCATCCCACCATCAGATACGTCTTTTTCTGGTACATCATATTTTTAACTCCCAGGGCCAACGGCAGTTTCCCCGCCGTCCTCTCCAGAGGAAAATAATTTTTCTCAAAGCTGTGTGTTTTCATTCCCCCGCGCAGCGCTTCAATCGGAGGGATTTTTGCCGCCCTTCCCGCCGCTTTTACAGACACAATCAGAACAATTCCCATAATTACAAGGGCGCTGATTAAATCGGTGCTCCCGTGGGGACCTCCTGCCCATGAGACGCCTACCGAGCTGGTGATGATTCCCCCCAGCCCCGCAATGACCGCATAGGATGCCAGGGCTCCGAGAACCGTGCCAATGGTACTGATAATCAGGAACTCCACGGCAATGGACCATCTGAGCTGGTTCCCGGTATATCCGATGGCGCTCATGGCTCCCAGGCTGCTCATCTGGGCCTCGATATGATTGCGGATGTGGAAACGCATGACGATCACGGCCACTAACACCATGAGGAAGGAGAAGATAAACAGCACGGCCGACAAAAGGCTGACCACCATTGTGCTGCCCTGCCGCATTTCATTGATGGAGAAATCCATAACATCCGAAGTCAGGGAAATCGCTTCAATATTGATATCCGTATTTTCCTTGAAATCCTGACGGATCGCTTCCACATCCCCCTGGTCTTTTACCCGGACCCTGAGCAGATATCCGCCGCCGATCATCTCGAAAAGCCGGTCATAGGTCTTCTGCGGAACATAGATGTCCACAAGGCTGCTCACGGAGGACTGAAACCACGTAGACTGGGTAAAACCGGCAATCCTGAATTCCAGAATCTGCTTATTATATTCCAAAACCAGCCTGCTGCCCAGCCGGTATCCCATATCCTTGAAAAATACCGGGACATATACGGCCATGCTATCCCCTATATCTGCCGTTTCCATTATCTCATACCCCTCGGCGGTACCCATGCCATCCATTGGAATAAAATCGGGAGAAATAACGCCCCCATCCGGGAAGCTGGCCATATTCATCATTACGGCCTCCACGGTCTCTGCCGATTCGACGCGGCCGTCTTCCAGGAAATAGTCCAGATATTCATCCTGATAGGAATTGCCCATAAACCGGACAATGTAGTGAGCCCCATTTAACCGGTCGTTCTCCCGATCGTAAAAACTGCCCACTCCGGCCAGCAGGGTAAGCCCCACATCGAACATGGCGGCGGCCAGCATGATCAGGATACCCATGGAGACGGCAACGCCTTTTTTCTTACGGATACCGGCACGGGCAATCATCCAAACCGCCATATCACCACCCCATTTCATCTAAAAATGCGCCAAGCTTCTGATGGCGCGCCCCGTCGCCGTGCTCATACGTTCCAAGCATGCACTCCCCGCAGACCACACCGTCCTTCAGATACAGGATACGGTTCGCCCGCCTGGCTGTTTTCACATCGTGGGTCACCACAACCAGGCTCTGCCCCTGACGGTTAAGCTCCGTCAGTGTGTTGAGGACCTGGGTTCCAAAGGCCGAATTTAACGCTCCGGTGGGTTCGTCCGCAAATATCATCTTCGGTTCATTGATCAATGCCCGTACAATCCCCACTCTCTGCGCTTCCCCTCCGGAAAGCTGTGCCGGGAATTTGCCCAGATCCTCTTCCTGAATCCCAACCCGGGAAAGAAGCGTCTTTGCCCTGGCAGCCGTCTTTCTGCGGTCACGGCTTATCAAAAGTCCTGCTGCCAGCACATTATCCAGCACGCTCATATTATCGAGCAGGTGAATCTGCTGGAACACAAAGCCGCAGTTCTTTCTCCGGAATACCGCCAGCTCACTGACGTTCATCCCTGTAATCACCGTATCCCCGTAACAGACAGTCCCCAGCGTCGGGCGATCCATACCCGAAAGTGCATAGAGAAGGGTGGATTTTCCCGAACCGGATGCTCCCATAATCACGGTAAAATCCCCCTCGTATATACTCAAATCCAGGTTCTTTAAAACGTGCTGCTGGCGGCCGCCGGAGGAAAATGTTTTACACAATTTATTGGTCTGAATGATAATCTGTTTCATAAAGTTACTCCTCTCACTGCGATATAACCATTATAACCAATCGCAATTCAAAAATCTTTAGAGAACTTCTGCCTGATTCTTATCAGTTTCTTAACTGTTTCCACTGCGCCTTCCATAAGAAGCTTACGGTTTTATAAAATCCATACGAAATTCAAATTAGAATGATATACTGGAGTAAAGACGGCGTCATTGCATGGAGTCCGGGTTATTGACACCCCGCAGGAGGAGGCATGGCGTCTCTGAACCGTAACGACACTACACTTTGATATAAAAGGAGGCATTATTTATGAAACAAATACTGGTGATTGAGGATGATCCTGATATCCAGGAAATGCTCTGCGCTTACCTGCGGGATGCAGGATACGGAGTGTCGGCGGCCGGTGACGGCGTGGAGGCGCTCGACCGTTTCCGTCATGGAACCTGGGATTTGCTTCTCTTAGATCTGCTTCTTCCAAAGATTGACGGCTACGGAGTGTGCGAACTCATCCGCAGGGAATCCAATGTGCCGATTATCATGCTGACGGCGCTGGATGCGGAAGAAAACCAGATAAAAGGATTTGACCTTCAGATAGACGACTATGTGCCCAAGCCGTTTTCCATGCCGATACTGCTGAGAAAAATCGCCGCGATTCTGCGCCGGACCGGAGGTGAAACGGAAACCCACAGCCTGGCCTACCGCGATATCATCATGGATCTTGATGATTACCGGGTAAACGTAGCGGGGGAGGAAGTCAGCCTGACCGCCAGGGAATTCGAGGTACTGAGAGAACTGCTTCAGCATCAGGGACGTGTCCTCACCCGCTCCGTGCTGTTGGGACAGCTCTGGAATTATGACTTTCTCGGCGACGAAAGGATCGTGGACAGCCACATGAAAAACCTGAGGAAAAAGTTGAACCGTGATTATATAGAAACAGTGAGAGGAGTTGGATACCGGGTTGAAAAAATTCATTGATTTTATTGATATCCGCAAGAGCCTGACGGCGCGTATTTTTCTGATGACGGTGCTGATTCTCCTGGCGGCCGTCAGCGCAACCTATCTGTTCATCGCCTGGGCCACGCCGCTCTCATACCGCTCCATCGCCACGGACGAACTGAGCCAAAAGGCGGATGAACTTGTAAAAGAACTTCAGAATATCCCCTTTGAGTCATGCGAACCTATACTAAACCGTTTCTCAGAGAAAAACAATCTGGAAGTTGTGGTTTCGGACGATACGGACGAGACTGTTTTGATTTCATATGGAACGGGAATTTCATATGGAACGGGAGTTTCCTCCCAATCGGTGTCAACGTCGATCGTGGCTGCTTCCGTCATGACAACGGAGGATTCAGGCATTGCCACCGCAAGAGCCGGTGTGGATGACTCGATCATAGAGGAAGGAATCGCGATGTCCTCGACGGACTGGGACCGTACCATAAAGTTTGCCGGAAGCGACAGGCCCTATAAACTGAGCCTCGTCACGGATATGAGTGAGATTAATCAGACGACGGAGGCCATGCGGCGCGTTCTGCCGCATCTCATCCTGGTGATGTTTGCGCTCTCACTGTCCGGGGCATTCCTTTACTCGCACTTCATCACCCGGCCAATCGTGCGGCTTAGCCGCATCTCCAGAAAGCTGGCCGCGCTGGACTTCACCTGGAAGTGTACGGGGACGCGCAGAGACGAGATCGGCGTGCTGGAACGGAACATGGACGAACTCTCAGGCCGCCTCGCTTCGGCCCTTGACGAGCTGAAGGAGGCCAACGTTTCCCTGAAGCGCGACATCGAGCGGGAGCGGGAACGGGAACAGCAGCGGTCTGCTTTTTTTGCCGGCGCCTCCCATGAACTGAAAACACCCGTCACGGTGCTGAAAGGGCAGATATCCGGCATGCTGGCCGGAGTGGATATTTACCGGGACCGCGACAAATACCTGGCCAGATCTCTGGCAGTGACCGGCCGAATGGAAAAGCTGGTTCATGAGATGCTCACAATCGCCCGCATGGAGGCGGACGGCGGCGCTATAAGCCGGGAGACTCTCAATTTATCGGAACTCGTCCGCGGCCAGGCGGATATGGCTCTTGATTTGGCAGGACTTAAGGAACAGCAGATTTTTTCACAGCTAGAACCTGATGTGATGATATCCGGGGATCCCCTCCTGCTTGGCCGTGTCGTCTCGAACCTTCTGGCAAACGCACTGAACCATTCTCCCGAAGAAGCTCTTGTATGGATCCGGCTGACCATGGAATCCACCGGCCCGGTCCTGGAAATCGAAAACAGCGGCTGCCGGATTCCCAAAGAGGCTCTTCCCCAGTTGTTTGAGCCGTTCTATCGTGTCGATGTCTCACGGAGCCGGGAGACAGGCGGAAGCGGCCTGGGCCTTTATCTCGTAAAAATGATACTGGACCGGCACGGCGCTTCCTGTCAAATCGCCAATACGGCGGCCGGGGTCGCGGTGACGGTCTCTTTTCTCTCCACATAAAATCCATATTAAATCCACCGTAGCTGCAAACGGAATTGATAGACTGGAAACACAGTAAATACACAGAGGAGAGAAACCTATGCAAATCGCCATTGAACATCTGAATCTAGTTTATCCAACCGGAAAGAAAGCGCTGTCCGATATCAGCCTGACGCTTCAAAGTCCCAGCCTGATCGGCCTGCTTGGACCCAACGGGGCCGGAAAATCCACTCTGATGAAACTCTTAGTCGCCAGTCTGCTGCCCACTTCCGGCTCCATAACCGTTGACGGGGAACCCCTGGGAAAGTGTGAACGTGAGCTGAAAGCAAAGCTCGGCTGCCTTCCCCAGCACTTTGGCCTCTATGACGAACTGACGGTATGGCAGTTCCTGGATTATATAGCCGCCCTCAAGGGAATCAAAGACAGCAGGGCCGCCATAAACGCCTCGATCGAAGCCACCGGCCTGGAGGAAAAACGCAAAGCCCGGATCCGCACCCTGTCCGGCGGGCAGCGCCAGAGAGTGGGAATTGCACAGGCGCTGTTAGGAGAACCGGAATTTCTGATTTTCGATGAGCCGACGGTCGGCCTCGATCCCGAGGAACGCATCCGTTTCCGCAACTTTTTCTCACAGACGGCACAGAACAAACTGGTGCTTCTGTCCACCCATATCATTGAAGACGTGCAGTCCGTGTGCAATCAGTTAATCGTTATAAGTCACGGGCAGATTCTGTTTGCAGGAACACCGGAGGCGCTGATCCGGCAGGCACAGGGCCATGTGGGCGTCTTTCTGGAACGGGACGGAATGAAGGCCGACCCTGCCCTGCACATCACATCCCGGATCAATACGGCCTCCGGCATCCTGTGCCGCGGCGTGGCCGACATGCTGCCCGAAGCGGCGCAGGACGCCGAACCTACTCTGGAGGATGCCTATCTCTATCTGATTACGCGGGAGGGGAATTAATATGGAAATGTTCTCTCTGCTGCGTGTGGAACTCCACCGTCTGCTGCGAAACAGGCTGACCTGGCTGGCGGCGGCGCTCACCGCCCTGGCTCCCCTGGCAGGATACTCCTTTTACCGCCACACATTCGGAGATTCCATGTCGGCTCTTTACCTGGCAAACCCGATGCTGGCCGGAGGTATGGCCGGTACAGTCCTGTTCGCCCTGCTGATGCTTTGCAGTCTGGATCAGCCCATGCGAAACGGTACATCCGCCCTTGTGGAAACCATGCTCTCTCCCATGGCGATGAACGCGGTGCGCCTGCTTGCGGTCATGACATGCGGGATACTCACCGCTCTGTCCGCCGGTCTCCTGTACCTGCCCTACACGGCCTGGAAGTTAAACATTGTCTTTTCATTTTCCGGCTACTGGTTGTCGGTGATCCTGTTTTTATTGTCCGGCCTGATTATGGGCGCTGTTTTGGCCGCGGCCGCCATTCAGATTACAGGCAGGCTTGATGTGAGCATTCTGGCCGTGCTGGCAGGACTCGTATTTTCACAGGGCCGGTGGTGCAGCCAGTATTTCCTGGCGCAGTGGAATGTTCCGCTTGTCTCCACCCTGTCCGACGCATTCGGAAGCGCCGTCGTATGGCGGACCGCTCTCTACAGCCGTCTTGTCTGGCTTTGTATCCTGGGCGGTGTGTGGCTGCTCTCGCTGCTGTGTGTGCGGCAGTATGGCAAAGGCGTATTCGCATCCTTTCTCCGTCACGCCGGAAAACCGGCGGTTCCGGCCATCGCACTAACGGCGCTGGGCCTGGGAGCCATGCTGTGGCAGAAACAGCCGTTCGTGGACCATTCTCCCGAGGACTGGCCTTCCTATGTAGAGGAGGACCGTTATAACCGGTATCTGTTTACCGACGGCACGGAAATCCAGGCATCCATTGACAGCTTCCTTCTCGGCACCATTTCCGGCCGGGCCGTGTATCAGCTCCGCAACACATCGGGCCGGGAGCAAAAACTGTACTTGGACTTAAACAGCGGATATCAGGTGCGTTCCATCACGGCAAACGGCCGGAAACTGGCTGTGGAGGATTTAAAAAACGACTATATCGCCTCCCGGGAACTGAGCTGCGTTCTGCCTTCGGATCCTGAGATTACCCTGACTATTGAATACGGCGGTATGCCGAGGATATGGAATGCACAGGAAAGTCTGCTTTCCGGGGACTCCATAAGCGGCAGCGGGATTGAACTTTCGGGCAGTGCCGTCGCCCCGACGCTGGGAGCCTGCGCCGTCATCGGAGATGAAAACGCACCGGTTACCCTGAAAATCACCCTGCCGGATTCGCTTACGCCGGTTTCTACCGGTTCCGCGGAGAAACTTTCGGAAAATGGGGACGGTACCGCCTCATGGCTGATATCCGACCAGGGTACCGACCGCCTGCGCTTCTTTGCCGGAGACTACATTTCCACGGAGCTTGCAACCGGCAGCGGGATGCCGATCCGCTTCTATTACAGCCGCAAATACCAGTCCAGACTGGAAAACGGCGCTATCGGCCTGATGGAACAGGCGGTGGCTTACTGTGCGGAGCATTATGGTCCCCGCTCGTTCACGGAGGATAAACCGTTCAAGATCGTCCAGATGTCGGCCTTTCTGTTTGGAGGATTCGCAAACCGCAATATCAGCGGCATGGGTGAAACGTACTTCAGCGATGAAAACCTAGCCGATCCCGACAAAGGCGCGGCGGGCGCCGAGGTATTGGCCCATGAAATCATCCATCAGTGGTGGGGACTGGGTGCTACTCTTTATGATCCCGAAGATAATTTATGGAACGATGAGGGCATCACGGTCTACACGACGTACCGCCTTATGAACCAGATTATGGGTTCCGGCTATGCAAAAGAAAACTATGTCGATAAATGGATAGACACCGTTTCTGATCAGCAGGCCTCCTTCTATGACCGCCATCCGGAGTATCTGAATCGGCTGCCGGAGCGCTATGCCGGTGAAATCAGCGCTGCCCGCAGCGCCGCAGGGTGGTACGACGGAAATGCCCTGATGATTTACAGAGCTTCCCAGAAGCTGGGTGAAGAACGGCTGGACGGGATCTTGTCCCATCTCTATACGGACTGTATGACGGGAGACTCCGAGGCGATCACTCTGGATGATTTTCTGGAAGCATGCGGACTTGAGAAAGGAGAGATTGGACGTGAATAAGGTATTTTACTATGAACTGCGCAGAACGGTGTGCAGCCGGTTTTTTGTGGGCCTGACGGCTATCATGCTCTGGTACGGACGGCAGATACTCAGCACCTCCACCATCCTGGGAGTGGCCCATACTGCGCCATTTTCACCCTGGAGCTTTGGAAGCTATCTGGCTTCTCTGATGCCGCTTCTGAACGTATCCCTGCTGTTTTTCCTATGGAACCAGTGCAATCACAAAGCGCGTCAGGTGGAGGCGCTTGTGATTACATCATCTGCCCACCCGTGGCAGTATCTTCTTATAAAGTGCTGTGCCGCCGGAGCAGCCTGGTTGATTTCCGCACTCCTTGCCGCAGCGCTGGGAGTGGGATTTTTACTGAATCTCTTTGGCCCTGCGGTACCTGTTGCACAGTTTTCTGTGCCCGCCGCCCTGGTCCTGCTTCCCTCGCTCGTATTTGTGCTGGGAACCGGCCTGCTCGTGGGCCGTATGCATTCGGGACTGCTGTTCGTAATGATGGCTGTTGTCTTCGGCTGGGGTTCTGTGCCGGTTCCGACGGCGGCGGAACTTTACAGGCAGGATCTTTTTACCCGGTATCCGTTGACGCTTCCTAACCTGGATCCCGCATTTACTGTGCCGCCTGAGGCCGTCATCGGCTCCTGCCTTTTTATCCTGGCCGGGGCGGCCGCACTTGCCTTCTGCGTGCACAGGGAGTAATAATTCTGACAAGCAACGAAAAACTTCCTTTATGGTTCCCAGTCTGCTATACGGCAAACCATTCTTAACCATAGAGGAAGTTTTTATAATATATTAAAATTCTTCAATATACAGCTTGAATTATTTCTATTTGCGTTCTGCGGAGCCGAAAACCTCTTTAATCTGTTTCTCGCTCATCTCCTCCACTCCCAACAGTTTTCCCTGCTTATACTTTGCCTGCAAAAAAACGTCGGAATCCGCGCCCTGGTTATAATACCGGTCTTTGCTTCCGCTTCCTGAATCCGTCCTGTCTATAAATCCGCGTACCGGTTCACCGTAATAATACAATTCCCCGCGGCTCACTGCATACGACAGGCCATAGGGAGTGTATTCCTTATACGGAATATCCGTTTTAATTGTTCCCGGATCTATGGCTTTACTACCGGCAAAGATTACATTAATATCACCTCCATCAACGCTCACCTTCAGTTTTGATGAACCTCCCTGGCGTGCGCAATGTTCTCTGTATTCAGTGCCGTCCACGCAAATATCTCCCAGATCTACCGTAAGATCATATTGATATGTATCGGCTTTCGCCGTTGTCTCCATCCGGACGTCGCCCAGATCATTATCGATGGTGACAGTCCCCTGTATGTTTCCACACAATAAGACATCACCGGCATCGCCCCTCACCGATGTTGACCGGGATATTTTGCTGTCCAGAACCTGTAAGTCTCCCAGATCGGTGTCCACTTTTAGTGTCTGCATGGAAACCCGGTTTAACAGGATATCCCCTGCGTCGCAGTATGCCTGCATGGATGTGATGTTCCGGTCCGCTATCTGGATGCCGCCCAGATCCGTCTTTACGGAAACCTGATCCAGAACGGCTGTTTCCGGCAGGTAGATGATGACCTGGCCTCCGATGACTCTTTGAAGTCCAAGAGAACCATGCTGACGGGTAAAGACGGAAAGTTTGCCGTCTTTCACCTGATAATCCGGTTTCAGCCGTTCGTCACACCACGACATCTCGATCCCATACTCCGCCGCAGTTAAGAAAGTGACATCGGCAAGCTCTACGGCAATGTCAATATTGGTAAAAGGCTCCAGTCCCATCGCCGTCTCTCTTTGCAGAGTGTCCGCCACGGCTCCTCCCCCTTTTGCAGAAGTCGCGGCCCGAACGGTCCGTCCCCCGGCGCTTGCGGTAAAAACGGATGTCCCGGCTAATAAAAGAGTCATCATGGACACTGTTGCAATTTTATACATACGCCTCCCTGTAATTCTCTTCATACCTTCGTTCCCCTTTCTAATTTGTTTCCGTACTTCCGGAAAGAATTTGCTTTTATTCTGAAACTCCCTGTATTTTTCAGGTTCCAGGTCCCCCATAAGCGACGCGCTGTCCGCCATGCGACAGACCGTCCGCAGACAGCAGATTTCTGTAATAAAAGATGAGCATCCAATTTCTATAACGATACAGCCATGGATATTTCTTCAAAAATCGGTATTCCTTCTCAAAAGCTTCATATTACTTCTTCGCCCAAGTGCGCTTCCTGCCCGGAGGGCTTTTTATATCCTAGGAGCTTCTAGGATATAAGCTTCTAGGATATAAAAAACAGCGGGCAGTTTACCGCCGCCCGCATCTCCGGATAAATTGTTCGATTGTCCGCTCTTCTGTACACCCTCTGACTTGCACCCTCTAATATGTCTCAGGATCGACCCGGTAATAGGTGACGGTCAGATAATTCCCCGCATGAATACTGTCGTCAATCAGACAGTTCATGCTCTTTAACTCGCGCACATACTCCTCCATCGTCTTCGCCGAATGGTGGTTATACTTCTCAGCCAGGTTCCAGAGTGTGTCCCCCTCCTCCAGACGGATACTGGTGTAATATTTACTATAACTTACGGCCGGTTCCTCCTCGGCCATGGCCTGCATCAGATTATGCCCGAAAAATCCTGAACTCATCATAGCAAACAGAACAAGCAAAACAAGCATCCCCTTCTTCATCCCCATTTCCTCCTTAGTAAAGCAAATATATGTTCCAAACGTATGTTCTTATCTCTGCTTGTATTATAGCGGGCGAACATGTGTTTGTCAATACTTTTAAGTGAAAATACCGAACAAAGGTTTGCATTTTTTTCGAACATATGTTACTATTATACATACAGAGGAGGTACATATATGGCACAGGGTAAAATTACCGATAAACAGAGAGAAATATTAGAATATATTAAAGAAACGATACTAAAGAAGGGCTATCCTCCGGCTGTCCGTGAAATCTGCGAAGCCGTGCGGCTCAAGTCCACATCCTCCGTCCACTCCCATCTGGAACAGCTGGAGAAGAACGGATACATCCGACGCGACCCTACGAAGCCACGTACGATAGAGATTATAGACGACACGTTCAATCTGGCCCGCAGGGAAGTGGTCAATGTTCCGCTGTTAGGTACCGTTGCCGCCGGAGAACCGATTCTGGCTCAGCAGAATATTGAGAACTATTTCCCGATTCCCGTGGAGATGCTTCCGAATAAGGAGATCTTCATGCTGAACGTCAAGGGTGACAGCATGATTGACGCCGGCATTTTTAACGGTGACCGCGTCATCGTAGAACAGGCCAACACTGCAAGAAACGGAGAGATCGTCGTTGCCCTGGTGGAAGATTCCGCCACGGTCAAAACATTCTATAAAGAGAAAGGCCATATCCGCCTGCAGCCTCAGAACGCCTCCATGGAACCTATCATTCTCGATGATGTACAGATCCTCGGCAAAGTAATCGGCCTCTTCCGGTTAATGTAATTACAATTTTAAGACGGAGTATTAAGAGAAGGCGGACATTGATCCGGTCCGTTTCCTCTTAATACTCCGTCTTTCTGATCTTGAACTATGTACAATGAAAAAATCCTAAAAAAACGGCAGAAATGCACAGGCCACGGCAAAAATAAGAGCCGGGAGCATATTGGCTACCTTAATCTTCTTCTGGAACATCAGATTGACACCTACACAGAAAATCAGCATGGAGCCGACCATCGACATATTGGCTACCGCCTCCGGCGTCAAAAGCGGCTCTATCACCCTGGATAAAAGCGTAATGCCTCCCTGGAACAGGCCAAGAGGGATAACCGAGAAGATACAGCCTTTTCCCATAGAAGACGCCATAACGAACACGATAATCGCATCCAGAACCGCCTTTGCACAGAGCATGGAGATGTCACCCGTGATTCCGTCCTGGATTGCGCCGACAACGGCCATGGCGCCGATACAGATCGTCAGGGAGGTGGTGACAAAGCCATCCACAAAGCGGCTGTCGCCGCCGCTTCCGGTCTTAACCTTGATCCACTCTCCGAATTCCTCCGTATGCTTTTCAATATTCAGAAACTCTCCCAGCAGCGCTCCCAAAGCCAATGAGAAAATAATCATCATTGTGCCTCCGGATACAATCACGCCCCCGTCCACCGACAGCATCTGCGCGAGTGTTCCGCTGATGCCGAGAAAAATGACGCAGAGTCCCACGGCCTGTATCAGAATATTTTGAAAACGCTCCGACAGTCCCTTTTTTATCATCATACCAAGAATACCGCCGCCGATTACCCCGGCGCAGTTTATAACAGTTCCAAGTCCAGGCATTTTATAACCTCTGTTCTTTAAATTCTGAAAACTCGTGCATCAGTTTACATAATAAAGTTATGTCAACCAATGCACGAGTTTGATTTTCTTTTCTTAGTTTCTTACCTCTTCCATTCTAAAGGAACGAAAACGGTCTTTTACTGTAAATCGTCAATGCTCGCGATCTGTTTTCCATCTCTCCAGATACGCTCCAGATCATAGAACAGCCTGTCTTCGCGTGAAAATACATGGACAATGATATCATTGTAGTCCATCAGTATCCAGTTGGCTGTATTGTAGCCTTCTATCTGACGGCACTCATGGCCTTCCTTCAGAAGCTCCTCTTCCACATTGTCGGCCATGGCCTGTACCTGGCTTGAGTTGCTTCCATCCGCTATGATAAAATAATCTGCGAGAATGGATACTTCCCTGATATCAATGATTCTGATATCTTCTCCTTTTTTGTCTTCCAGTGCTTTTACGGCGATTTTTGCCATTTTGCTTGCCTGTGTCATTCTGTGATATTTCCTCCTTTAAATCTGCCAGAGAACCCATTTGGGTCACGGCTTCTTCCATTCTGCGCATTCTCTCTGCGTCACAATATTCAAAAGCAACTCTGGTCATATCGTCTATATAAGCGCCGGATTCCTCTAAATACCCGAGAATCCCCTTCATAATCTGGTATAGGGCCTCATCGAGATCTTCAAATGCCAGCTTTCTTATCTCAGGAAGCCGTGGCGCCCTGTCTCTGCGCGGTTCTATATAATCCGCTATATAAAGTATCTTGTCTAAAAGCCCCATGGCCGGTTTGCCTGTGGTATGGCATGCGATAGCCTGCAGTATCTCGGGATCGTCGATCCCATATTTATGTTCCGCCATCCAGGCTCCCAGTTTCGCATGGATCGTGGCCGGCGCATTCAGTTCATTTTCGGTCAGTTCAATTCCTTTGCTGCGGCACTTTTTGATGATTGCCGCCTCATCGTACCGTTTTGCACAGTCGTGAAGCAGGCCGGCCATCTCCGCTTTCTGCAAATCATACCCATACCGCATGGCCAGCGCGATACATGTATATGAAACGCCGAGTGTGTGCTCGTAACGCATCGGATGTAATTTGCCCTTCAGATGTTCCCGGATCCTTACAAACTCGGGGACCGGAAGGTCTTTATATGAATTTTGTTTACTCATCTTACGCCTCCCCGGCAGGGATTCTCCTTACCGTTCAGCCTGAATCTGCTGCCTGAAGACTCTGCCGGTGACGAAGTGTCAGAGGTAAAGTCCGTGTTCTTTAATATACCGGTACACAGGCTGAGGGATCAGACCCTCCACCGGCTCTCCGGAGGCAATCCGCTCCCGGATGTCCGCGGACGCCACATCGATCTCCATACAGTGGAGCCTCATGATCCGTGCACCGTACTTTTCTTTCAGATATTCGATCTGGGTATCCAGAGAACGCTTCTGTTCCTCACATTCGCGGCCCGCAGCAAGAAAGGTGACCGCACGCAGCACATATTCGGGCCGATACCATTTTTCAATATCGTGGATGGAATCAGCGCCCACAATAAAATAAAATTCCGTATCCTTATATTCTTCCCGAAGAAGGCGCAGTGTATCCGCTGTATAGGTATTCCCTCCCGGACGCCTCACTTCAAAATCGGAAAGGCAAAAATAGGGAGTTTCCCCGATTGCGGCCTCCACCATGGCGCAGCGGTCCTCGGAAGATGTGATCCTGTGATCTCTTTTATGGGGCGGGGTCTTTGAAGGCATATACCATACAAAGTCCAGGTCATATTCCTTATAAGCCTGATGCCCAAGCATCAGATGGCCTACATGGATTGGGTCAAATGTCCCCCCCATAATTCCGATTCGTCTCATAGCCTGTCCAGGCTCCTTTCTTTACTTGGGCAGAACGATCTTTCTCTTTTTCTCGTCCTTTGCCTGCTTGTAAAGCACAATTTTTTTGCCGATTACCTGGACAACCTGGGATTGTGTGCGCTCAGCTAATACCTCGGCAATCTCATTGCCGCCATCCATACAGTTCTTCAGAACACTTAATTTAATTAATTCCCTGGCCTCCAGAGCCTCTGCCACAGCCGTGGTCAGTTCCGGGGTAATACTGGCTTTTCCGATCTGAAATATCGGATCCATTGTCATTGCAAGGCCTTTCAAGTAGGCTCTCTGTTTACTCGTCATTAATCTTACGCTCCCGCTTTCCTCTTAAATTCTTTACTGTATCGTTTTATTTATAATAATCAAATTCCAGGCCGTACATGCGGACGGTATCACCCTCTTCGATTCCGGCCTCTTCCAGATCGGCAAGTATTCCGCCGTCTTTTAAGAATTTCTGGAAGAACTGGAATCCTTTTTCCGAGTCGAGATTGGTGTAACCGAGCATCTTGTCAATCTTCGGTCCCTCCACTACAAACACGCCGTCCTCGGTGCGTTCTACCGTGTATGGAAGGTTTTCCGCCTGGAACTGGTATTCAAATTCTTTTTCGAATATAATCGGTTTCCGATCCACTGTCTTTAAAAGTTCGTTGACGTGATATAAAAGTTCTTTCACTCCCTTGCCCGTTACGGCAGAGATAGGAAATACCCTGATTCCCTCCGGCTCGAACTCTTTTTTGAGGCGCTCAATCGGATCTTCCTCTTCGCCGTCATAAATTGCATCTGTCTTGTTCGCTGCAATCACCTGCGGACGTGTGAGCAGTTCTGGGTTATAAGCTTTAAGCTCCGCGTTGATTGCCCTGATATCGGCGACCGGATCACGTCCTTCCGTGGATGCTGCATCCACGACGTGAACCAGGACTTTTGTTCTCTCAATATGCTTTAAAAAGGAATAACCAAGACCGATTCCCTGGGATGCGCCCTCGATGAGGCCCGGGATATCCGCCATAACGAATCCCTGTCCCTCGTTTAAATCCACAACTCCAAGATGGGGGTTGAGGGTGGTAAAATGATAGTTGGCAATCTTCGGTCTTGCGTTGGATACCCGTGAAAGCAGCGTGGATTTACCCACATTAGGGAAACCTACCAGTCCGACGTCGGCAATTACCTTCAGTTCCATCTGAATCCAGAGCTCCTGCGCCGGCTGTCCAGGCTGGGCATATTTCGGAACCTGCATCGTGGAAGTGGCGAAGTGCATATTTCCAAGGCCGCCTTTGCCGCCTTTTAAGATGACCTCGCGGCGGTTCTCGCCGGACATGTCGGCAATTACTTTGCCGGATTCAAAATCCTTGATAACCGTGCCTTCCGGAACACGGATTACAAGATCCTGTCCATTCGCGCCGTGGCAGCGTTTCTTACCGCCCTGTTCCCCGTCTTCTGCAACATATTTACGGACATGACGAAAATCAGTCAGGGTGTTGAGACCGTCATCCACTTCAAATATAATATCTCCGCCTTTTCCGCCGTCCCCTCCGTCCGGGCCGCCGGCGGCTACATAAAGTTCCCTGCGGAAGCTAACATGGCCGTCTCCGCCTTTTCCGGATTTTATAAATACTTTTGCACTATCGGCAAACATAAATTTCTCCTTTCACAGGTGCATTAAGATAACACCGTGTTCCATACCGGGCCAAACTGCACTCCGGCTCCACCGGTGTTTGAATGCCGGGCGCAGGAAACCTCCGCCGGACATTTAATGAAAAAACAGCTCCATACATTATGGTATGGAGCTGTCTGAATTATTCGTTAATTGCTCTTGGGTATACAGAAACCTGTTTTTTGTCTCTGCCCTTTCTTTCAAATCTGACAACACCGTCAACCGTAGCGAATAATGTATCGTCTCCACCGCGACCTACGTTGATGCCTGGATGAATCTTTGTTCCACGCTGTCTGTACAGAATGTTGCCAGCTAATACGAACTGTCCATCGGCTCTTTTCGCTCCTAATCTCTTAGATTCGGAATCACGGCCGTTCTTTGTAGAACCAACACCTTTTTTATGAGCGAATAACTGAAGGTTCATTTTAAACATGAGTTACACCTCCTTAAATCGGATTTTGATATATTCCTCTCCATATGCCTCTTCTATATTCTTAAGTCCAAGAACAAGCGAGTCCATAAGGAGTTTTGATTCTTTACTGACTTCCCCGGTAAACCGGAATGTAAAATGCCCTGTCTCTTCCTCCACACTGCCGTCAAACCCGTCGTCGGTAAACCGTTCGACAGAATTCGCCATGTTGAGGGCAAGCGCTGATGCGGATGCACATATTATGTCCTTTCCGTACTCATCATAACCGGCATGGCCTTTTAATTCAATTCCCCTGGTATTTCCTTCAGAATCTGAAAATACGTTTACTCTTATCATGGTTTTAATTAAGCATTGATCTTGTCAATCTTAACTTCTGTAAAGAGCTGTCTGTGACCATTCTTCTTATGGTATCCAGATTTTCTCTTATACTTGTAAACGATAACTTTCTTGCCTTTTCCTTCTTTCACTACAGTTGCGGAAACTGTAGCTCCGTTAACGGTTGGGCATCCGATCTGCATCTCGCCGTTGTTAACAGCAAGAACCTGATCAAAAGTAACTGCTTCTCCAGCAGCTGCACCAAGTTTTTCAACTTTGATTACATCGCCCTCGGCAACTTTGTACTGCTTACCACCTGTTGCAATAATCGCGTACATATGGCACCTCCTATTATCATTACTCGCCAGCTTCGGCGGCTTTACGCACTTATAGCCTCGCTGTGCGGCACACTAGATTATACTAGCATTTTCCAGACTGGTTGTCAATCATTATTTTAAGATTTTTTCACCATTTTTGAGCGCCGGGAATACCCGCTTATTTGGCCGGTTCACGGCGTAAAAGTTCATCCTTTTTCCTGATTTTACAAAACAGCAGAAAGGCGACAATGGCTCCCACACTCTCCGCCGCGATAAAGGAAACCCAGATTCCGGCCAGTCCGAACGGTCCGTGCAGGAAATAGGACAGCGGAAGGGTGATGACAAGCTGTCTAAGTAAAAATACCGCCAGGGAGTCGAGTCCGTTGCCTATTGCCTGGAACATAGTCGGAAGGATGAAGCCCACCGACGCGGGAAGGAAGCTGACCGCAATAATACGGAGCGCCGGAATCCCGATCTCAAGCATCTCTTCATTCGCATGGAATAAGGAAAGTAATGTTCCCGGTATGCTCTCAAACAGCAGACAGCCTACTCCCATGATCAGCAGACAGATTACGGCGCTGTATTTAAGGCACACCAAAAGGCGTTTTCTGGAACGGGCGCCGTAGTTGTACCCCATGATAGGCATGGCTCCCTGGGAAAGGCCGCTGGCGGGCATAAAAACAAAGGTCTGAAGTTTATAATAGATTCCGAACAGGGAAACCGCCGTATTGGAAAACTGAATCAGAATTGCATTCAGTCCCATCACAAGGAGACTCCCCAGCGCATTCATACAGGCATTCGGCACGGCAACGGCAAGAATCTGGCGTACGACCGAACCGTGAAAGCGAAATCCCTTAAAGCGCAGCTTCACATCGTGGGGAAATACCACAAGGACCAGGAACGAGAGGCTCATGGCGGTGAGCTGGCCGATGATTGTCGCAACGGCCGCTCCCGTGACACCCAGGGACGGACATCCGAAGTATCCGAAAATCAGGATCGGATCCAGTATAATATTAATAACCGCACCGATGGCCTGCAGCGCCATTGGAAAGAGCATCTTTCCCGTGGCCTGAAAAATCTTTTCGATACAGATATGGATAAACGGCCCAAAACAGAAGCCCACGCAGATTCTCGCATAGAGGAGGCCGTCTTTCAGGATTGCCTCATCGTTTGTAAACATCCGGAAGAATGGGCCGATGCCGAATGCACCGATAACCACAAATAAGATAGAAGCGGCGGCGGCAAGAAGAAGGCCGTGGACCACCGCGCTGTCCGCTTCTTTTTGTCTGCGTTCTCCCAGTTTCCTGGCGATGTAAGAATTGACGCCGACTCCGATTCCCACCGAGCAGGCAACAATCAGGGTCTGCAAGGGAAACGCCAGCGACACCGCCGTCAGGGCATTCTCACTGTACCGCGCTACAAATATACTGTCCACTATATTGTAGAGAGACTGTATCATCATGGACAGCATCGGAGGAAACGCCATGGATAAAAGCAGCGGAAGCACCGGCTTTGTCCCCATCTTATTTTCCTTTACCGGCTCCGCCACGGATGCCGCATAACCAGTCTCTGTAAAATCCGTCTTATCTGTTTCTATTGTTTCCATATTCAAACCTCCCAAATCATAAATCTAAAGTTACTGTTAACACTTTCCTGTGATATAAAAAACAGCCCTCTCCCTGCTTTGGTAACATAAAAGCAGTAAAGATGGGCTGTGAACAGCACTTATATAAAAATGCAACCATGCCATTCTACCATAGAGAGTGTAAGCTTTCAAGTCCCTAAAAAAAAATGGACAATTTCCGTTATTATTCACAGTGCAATGCAATGTGAACAATAACCGATTTCCCGCCCATACTTCTTGTCCGGTTTCCGCATCTGATGTATAATGGCTTTGATTATACCTGGAGGATATGAATATGAAAAACAATGTACCTGTTTTGGCACAGCGCCCGTCCGGATTTTCCCTGTTTCTGCGATGCTGCTACGGATATCTAATCAACGGAATGGCCGTCCTGATCATCGGCTCCATCCTGCCTTCCCTGATGAAAGAGGGAGGACTGAGTTTTGCCGTGGCCGGCGCCATGCTGTCCTGTATGGCGGTGGGGAATTTTCTGGCCTGTTTTCTCTTCCCTCTCCTTTCTTCACGGCTGGGAACCCGCCTTTCGATCGCTTCGGCAAGTTTTCTGATGCCTGTGGCCCTTTTTCTGCTGACGTTACTTCCTCCCGTGCCGGTTCTTTATCTGCTGATGTTTCTCTGCGGGATTGGCAGGGGAAGTATCTCCATCATCAATAACCGGGCGGTCAACGATATCTTTGAACATCCGGCAAAGATGCTCAATTATCTCCACTGCAGCTTTGCCGTGGGTGCATTTCTGGCTCCGCTTGCCACGGCCATGATGATAACGGCCGGGCTTGGCTGGAGAGCTATTGTCTATATCATCACCGCGCTCTGCGCCAGCTCCGCGCTTCTCTACGGAACAGCCGATTACTCGGTTATGGAGAACGCCCAGGCCCGCCCCGCTCAAAACAGGGAATCCGAAGCCGCGGCCGAACGGTTATCCGGCAAAACAACGAAAAAGCAGCCGGGAACCGAAGGTTCTCCCACCGCCTTCCTGCGCCTCCCCGATTTTTACTGTATCAGCCTTCTGCTCTTTTTCTATCTGGGCCTTGAGAACTGCGTCAACGGCTGGTTTGTCACTTATCTGCAGAGCACCGGGCTGGTCTCGGAGGCCTATGCTTCCACTCTGGTTTCAATTACCTGGATCGTCATCATGGCAGGAAGGCTCTTCTGTGCCGCAATGCTGGGCCGGTTTTCACAGGGACTGCTGATTCTGATCCACTGTCTGGGCAGCCTTGTCTGTTTCCTGTTTCTGATCGGCTCCCACAGCCTGATATCCGTCACGGCCTCTTTAGCGGGACTTGGCTTTTTTATGTCAGGAATTTATCCGGTCTGCATCGCCGATGCCGGAATCTATATCAAGGGCTCCACGTTGGGAATGTCGGTTCTGACCGCCACCTCCGCCCTCGGCGGCATAATGGCGCCGCAGCTAATCGGACTGATTGCCGACCGCACCGGAATGGTCCAGGCCATTACCTTTCTCGCTGCCAGCGGTTTCTGTATGGCCGGGCTGGCCGCAATTCACCTGAAAGCTGCGCCGCATATTATAAGGAAGCGGCCTGAAGGCTACGAAATAAAAAAAAGAAACTGAGCCTCTCAGTTTCCAAACCATAAGGCCAGGTATTATTCCCTGGCCTCTTTCAGCATCTCGTAGAATGGTCTTCTCACCTTTTTTCTTGTTATCTCCACAAGTCCCAGCTTTGTCATTTCCACCAGCACGGTTTTGACCGGATCTTTTCTCAGCTCTTCTTCCAGGCGGGCCAGCAGAAGTTTCTTATGCTCTTCTTTCGTCATATCGATAAAATCCACAATGATGATTCCCGACAGGTTCCGCAGGCACAGCTGTCTTGCCGTCTCGGCGGCGGCCTCCAGATTGATCTTAAGGATGGTGTCGTCCACGTTCTTTTTTCCCGTATATTTCCCGGTATTGACATCCACGACTGTCAGCGCCTCCGTCGGCTCGATAACGAGATAGCCTCCCGATTTCAGCCAGACCCGGCGGCCGGAAGCTTCCTCCATGGCAGATTCCAGGCTGTACAGCTTGATCAGGGGAACCGCTGAATCCTCATAAAACTTAAGTTTTGCCGCATCATCCGGCTGGTTCTCTTTAAGATAGTCTTTCATTCGCTTATGGCACTCCGGAATATCCGTGATAATTGCCTCCAGGCTGCCGGCGTACGTGTCGCGTAGTCCTGCAATATAAGAAGGCTCTGCGCTTTCCAACACGGAATAACAGGTCCGGCAGGCGGCTTTTGACAGCAGCTCCTCCATCCTCTCCTTAAGCGCCAGCAGTTCCCGCCCAATCGTCTCCTTTGCCGCACCCATGGCATTAGTCCTGACAATCACGCCGAAACGTTCATCCTTCAGTGCGTCCAGATATTCCTTTACTTCCTCTTTCCACTTCTCGTCCCGGATTTTCACGGAGAAACCGACCTGGTTTTTCCCCATGGTAAGGACAGCGTATTTGCCGGTAAAGTTCAGGTAACTGCTGAGGACGGGATCTTTTGTCTTCACCGCATCCCGCGCCACCTGAACTACCAGCTCATCCCCCTGTTTAACCGTCCGGTCCGGACAGAGCGCCGGAAGACGGTCGGCAAACAGATGGGTCCTGTTCTCCGTCAGGCTGTAGTATCCCGTCCTCCCTCCGCCTAAATCCACAAAAGCGGCATTGATATTTTTTACTATATTCTGCACTTTTCCAATATAAATATTACCCAGGAGGCTGTTGCTCACCTCCTGCTCCAGATTCAGGGAGCGGCACTTGCAGTCGGCCATCAGTGCAGTCAGGATCGTTCCCTTCCATTTGGTTACAATCAGTTTATTCAATCTCGGCTCCGTATTCTTCCAATGCTTTAAATTGATGGTTCCCTTCTCCACCCTCGTCGGCATAGACTTCCTCGCGCTGCACCTGGAACCCGAAGACAGGATATTCCTGTCCAAGGAAACTGTAATAAGCGCCGATAATCTGCTCCGGCTTTACGTTGGCCGTGCTGCCGGATGAAATCTTTAAAAAGATCCGGGTATTCTCATCCGTCAGATACGCCTCGTAAATATAGGGACGCAGATCCATGGTCTTTTCACCCTTTTTGGTCTTTTTTACAATCTCGATCGAATCGCTGCCGCAGAAGTCCAGAAGGCCTTTCATGAATCCGGGGACATCCTCCGGCTCATACTCCTCTTTGAACCATACCGTATAATCGGCGGCGGCCACAAGGGACATTGCATTTTTTGCGGCGTCATCCAGTTTTCTATAGCTCAAAACACGGAAACCTTCCGCATTTTCCCGGTTGATCCGCTCCATCATTGTATGGGAATCCTCTGTGGAGTTCACCTCAATATCCACATACTCCCCATTGCTTAATATGCCTACTCCGAGCGGGGAGGCAAAAGACATGATTTGATGCGGGCTGAAGCCCTCGCTGTATCGGATATCCACATCCGCCCTTCTCATCACCTTCTGAAAATAACGCATAATGTCGAGATGGCCGATAAATTTTAACGGGCCTTGCTTACTGAACTTCATTCTTATTTTCATAGCAGACCCCTCCTTTATATTTTGCCACACCGCAGCCGGAACATTTTGCACGGCAGTTCGGCGTCACGGTCTCCCTGACCGCATTATTCCATTCACGTTTTAAGAACTCTTTTGTCACTCCGGCATCGATGAAATCCCATGGGAACACTTCATCCAGGCTGCGTTCCCTTACGGTATAGAAATCAATGTCCACACCGCAGGTTTCAAATGCCTGCATCCAGATTTCATTGTGGAAATGTTCCGACCAGGAATCATAGAGGGCCCCGTTCTTATATGCCTCTTCCACCACGGCCGCCACCCTGCGGTCGCCCCGCGCCAGCACGCCCTCGAGGACGGTCAGATCCGCCTCATGCCAGTTGTAGCGCAGGCTCTTGCGGTTGAGCATTTCCTTCATCTTCTTATTGACAATGTACGCCCTGTCAAGGAATTCCTGCTTCGTGCACATTCTGGCCCACTGGAATGGGGTAAACGGCTTCGGGACAAAGAAGGAGGAGCTGGCGGTAACCTGAACTTTTCCGTTTCGTTCTTCCTTTGGAATATTATAGTATTCCTCGGCCACTTTTTCAGAAAGTTCTGCAATTCCCTCCATGTCTTCCACCGTTTCAGTCGGAAGACCCAGCATGAAATAGAGTTTTACGCGGTTCCACCCGCCCTTGAATGCCTGTGCGGACCCGTTCAGGATATCCTCCTCAGTCAGACCCTTGTTGATGACGTTACGAAGACGCTGGGAACCGGCCTCCGGCGCAAAGGTTAAACTGCTCTTCTTGACATCCTGCACCTTGCTCATAACATCCAGTGAGAACGCATCGATTCGCAGGGACGGAAGGGACACGTTGATGCCTTTGCCGTCAAACTCCTCGATCAGGAAGGTCACCAGCCCCTCTAGCTGCGTATGGTCGCTGGAGCTTAAGGAACTGAGGGAAATTTCCTCGTGGCCCGTGCTTTTTAACATCTTATATGCCAGGTTCTTTAGCTCTTCAAGACTTCTTTCCCTCACGGGACGGTACACCATGCCGGCCTGGCAGAAACGGCAGCCGCGTATGCAGCCGCGCATAATTTCCAGGACAACGCGGTCCTGGGTTACCTTAATAAACGGAACAATCGGCTTTTCCGGATAGCAGGTATTTTCCATTTCCAGAACAAGCTGTTTTTCCACCTTGTCCGGGGCATGGGGATTCACAGGAACCATACGGTCGATAGTTCCGTCCTCCTTATACCATATCTCATAGAAAGAAGGAACATAGATACCGGGTATTTCCGCCGCAGCTTCCAGGAATTCTTTTCTGGTTCCACCGCGCTTTTTAATTTCTTTATAGCGATCCAGAAGCTCGAAATAAACCACCTCGCCCTCGCCGATGTAGAAAAGATCAAAGAAAGGCGCAATCGGCTCGGGATTATAGCTGCACGGTCCGCCGCCGATCACAATCGGATCCTCTTCCGTCCGGTCCTCCGCATGAAGCGGGATATGGGCCAGATCGAGGACCTGCAGGATGTTGGTATAGCACATCTCATACTGGAGAGTAATTCCGAGGAAATCAAAATCCTTCACCGGATCCTGGCTCTCCATCGCAAATAACGGGATATTCTTCTCCCTCATGATCTTGTCCAGATCCGTCCATGGGGAATAAACGCGCTCGCAGTATACGTCCTCACGTTTGTTAAACATATCATAGAGAATCTGGATGCCCAGATGGGACATTCCTATCTCATATACGTCCGGGAAGCACATGGCAAACCTTACGTCCACCTGGGACGGATCCTTTTTTACCATGTTGACCTCACCGCCGATGTAGCGGGCAGGCTGCTGGATGCTTAATAACACTTCATCATTTAAAGCTAGTTTTCTCATTATTTTTCCTTATTTATTATGCTGTTTGCACAGTATTTTTGGTTTGCGCAAAGGGCCAAACTGAATTGAAAAGAGCTTGAAAATACGTCTTGCTTTGCTCTTTTTTGTTCCTTTTTCACCCTTTTTTCAAAAAAATCGGGCCCTCTTTTGAAAAAAACGACAAATTTTTTTAGCCCCAACTACTTAACACGGGCTAATACAATACGCCACAATGCATAATTATAAGGCATTTCACGGTATTAAGCAACACCATTCGGCAGAACATAATCAAGAAAGGACTGTGAAAATGCACAATCGATCACCTGCGGCTCATCATACGCTTTCCGTTCCCATTCCTGATTCTCTACCGTTTTTCTAACGATTCCAATATGGTATTATCTAACTGATTCACATCAAAAGGTTTCGGGAGGAAGCCGCTCATACCGCTTGCGGCAGCGTTTTCTCTGTCCTCTTGGAACGTGTTCGCCGTCATAGCCAGAATGGGCACACACCCGGCGTCCGGCCGGTCAATTCCGCGGATTTCCCGGGCTGCCTGAAGCCCGTCCTTCCTCGGCATATTGATGTCCATTAAAATGACATCGTAGTATCTTTCTGCGCTTTTCTCAAACATCTCTACGGCTTTCTGGCCATCCTCTGCACGGTCTACCGTCATTCCCTGTGCTTTCAGCAGTTCGATGGCGATTTCCGCGTTAAGGTCATTGTCCTCCGCCAAAAGTATCCTAAGCCCCTGCAGATACAACTGGGCTTTTGTTTCTCCACCGCTGTTTTCGGACAGTTCCCCTTCAAATACCGGAAGCACAATTTCAAAATAAAATTCTGCCCCTGCACCGGACTCGCTTTCCACCCCAAGTTCTCCGCCCATCAGCCGCACTAGACTGGAACTGATGGCAAGTCCCAGTCCGGTACCTGGCGCACGCAGATTGCTGCCTGGCGCCTGCTCAAAGGCACGAAAAATTCTATCCAAATCTTCTTTTGGAATTCCGATTCCGGTATCCTTGACATTGAACCGAAGGGACGCCGATTTTGAAGTGTGGCTTCGCTCTTCAATCAGGAGACAGACTCTTCCGCCCTTATCGGTGAACTTACAGGCGTTGGATAACAGATTAGTCAGCACCTGCTGCAGGCGCATCTTATCTCCGACAAAGCAGGTATTCTCAAGTTCACAAGAAACAGTAAGTTCCAATCCCCTCTCCTCTGCCAGCAAGGCAAACATCCCTTCGATCTGTGACGCTGTTTTCCGCAAATCAAACGGATTGTTTTCGATGGTCATTTTCTCGCTGTCAATTTTAGACATATCAAGGATATCCCCCAGCAGCGAAAGCAAGAATTTTGAGGAAGCGTCAATTTTAGCGAGATTTTCATCGATCTTTGGCGTCGCCTCGCCCGACATCCGGGCCAGGTTCGTCAGCCCGATGATGGCATTCATAGGCGTGCGGATTTCATGGCTCATCCGGGAGAGGAATTCTGATTTTGCCCGGCTGGTCTCCTCCGCCTTCGCAAGCTCCGTCTGCATAACCCGGCTCCGCATCCGGTAATAGCCAAACAGCATGACAATGATGGAAAGCAGAAGGATGATGCCAACACAGATCCCGATTACCATGACGGGATTGGTATACAGCAGCGTTTTCAGGGTGACGGATTCCTTCGCGATTGAGTTTGCTGCCAGAAAGACGTCCACCTGCTCTACCGGCAGATATTGAATGCATTTGTTGATAATAGAATAAAGCCTCAAATCCGATGAAGAGGAAACACCGACCCGCATATTATTGATGTAGCGGCCCAGCATCGCCCGGTTCATGCTATTGTAGTCGATCTCATTCAAAAAGAGGCCCGCGACTGGCGTATTGAGATACGTTATATCCGCCTCTCCCTTTTTTACTGCCTCCATGCATTCCTGTGCTGTTTCGTAGTATCGGACCGTCAGCACTGGATTATCTTTTGCCACTATTTCTGAAAGCTGATATCCTTTCGTCAGCGCCAGTGTTTCTATTTCACCGGAGCCATTGTGAGTGATCATGGTCGTTGGCGTGCTCAGATAATACAGGGTGGACTTTATGTTGTTTCTCCCATCCCAGAGGTAGTCACCGTCCGAATGGCATAATGCGTCTATTTTCCCCTGGCGCAGAAGCTCCAGCGCCTTGGACTGAGAATGTGCTTCAAAATGGAATGTAAGCCCGCTGTTGGCTGCGATGAAGCCAAATACATCGGCGCTTACGCCTTTGAACTCTCCTGTTTTTTCATCCTGATACGATAATGGAGAGAAATTTGGGTCATAGGCTACCACTACAGTCTTTTTTTCCTGAATGTACTGCAGCTCTTCCTTTGTAAATACCGGCTTCTGATTCGAGCTGGGTGCAAGGTATTTGTTATACAGATCCGTTTCATAGCCGGGATTAGCCAATACAATATTGTTCATAGCACGGTTTAATTCCGCTAGCAGCCCCGGCTCATCCATGGCAACCGCAAAATAGATGGGGCTGGGCGCAAACTGGGCAACGCTGCGGAATGAGCTGTTTTTACCAAGATGGGTGATCGCCACACCATCCACAGAATTCTCCTCCAGAGCAGCCAAAAGATCATTTGTCTCATCATATTCGATAATCTCAAGATTGACATCATGTTCTCTGCAGAACACTTTAAAATTTTCCCCATCCACACCGCCACGGATAATGCCGACCTTCATGTCCGCAAAGGCGGCGAAATCCTCATAATCATACCGCTCATCATCCATTCTCACATTTAGCGTTGTGTAGATATTGCACATCGGCAGGGTAACGAACTGCATCGCTTTCTCGCGTTCTTCGGTGTAATAGACAGCAGGCAGAAGATCAATCTCTCCTTTTACAAGCATCTCATAGGCGGCGATCCAGCTGACAGCGTCAATATACTCAAATTTAATATCGGTTTGTTTGGCGAGCTCCTGCAGAAATTCTATATTGAAACCAACATACTCTCCCTGCTGATTTTCAGACATATAGTCCCCATCCTCATAATATCCGACTTTAACAATTCTCGCTTCTGCTTCCGCCGCAAAAGCCGTCGGAGATACCAACGGGATCATCAAACATACAATAACCAAAAGTATGAATCGTATGAATCGTTTCAATGGAACTTTCATAACAGAACCTCTCTTTTTTCTCTCTGGTATGTACCTCGGATATTCACTTCCCTGCATATTGCTGTATCACCATATCATCCATATTCCTGACTTCAGTACAACGCATACAGAATGGCTCTGATAAACATAGGACTACGCAGAACTATTTATGTTTTTCAGCCTTGCTCATGTATGGTAAAGTCCATTATATCAATTTCTTCTGGAGAAAACAACAAAAAACAACTTTTCCGCTGGAATTCCGCGTGGAAAAATAGTTTAGATCTAGGCAGTGTCATGCTTTCCTTAGAAGCAGCTAAAACAGTGCGGTACCCTCTAAAAAAGTTAGAGAAGAAGGAACTTTTCAGCATTACTTCAGGCAAACGCGCCTCTGTGATTTACAATCTCCGGACCGGCTTTTCTCCTGCAGCATATGGCGTCATGGTGACCGTGCATTTACTCTTGGAAAACCATGGGGATTCATCAGGAAAATTGACGGTATGCACACCTTGGCGTATGGTTTTGTGGGGGAATTCCCGGCGGAGTGTCTAGAGCAATTCCAGTATCGTCTGATAGAGTATATCTACATCTATCGGCTTTGCCAAGTGCCTATTCATACCAGCTGCGATTGCCGCATCAACATCATTGTTGAAAGCATCCGCGGTCATCGCAATAATAGGTATTGTCTTAGCATTATGATGGCTGCTGGCACGAATTTCTCTTGTTGCTGTATAACCATCCATGATTGGCATCTGCACATCCATAAGAACCAAATCAAAATAATTAGCTGCAGAAGACAAAACACGTTCCACCGCCTCCTTTCCGTTCCCTGTACATTCAATTTCCGCCCCGGTGGCTTTCAATAATTCAACTGCTATTTCTCTGTTCAATTCGTTATCCTCCACCAAGAGGAACCGTTTTTCCCTAAATGCGTTTATCTGAACTCTCACCTCATTTTTACTGGATGGATTAGAACCAAACACAGATAATAAAACTTGATAAAGTGTAGATTCAAAGAGTGGTTTCGATATGAACGCATTGGCACCCGCGAAGCGGGCTTCTTCCTCAATTTCACTCCAGTCATAAGCGGAAATAATAATTATCAGTGTATCCGGTCCCACTCTTTCGCGAATACGCCGCGTTACCTCTACACCATCCATCTCCGGCATCTTCCAGTCAACAAGACATACATCGTAATTCGTGCCGATATCGTAAGCCTCCCAAACAATCTTCACTGCCTCCAGTCCCGACTGTACCCACTGTGCTGCAATCCCCATCCGGTTCAAAATCAGGCTGGCATGTGTACACGTAGATTCATCATCATCCACCACCAGTACTTTGATTGAATCCATCTCCCATCTTTTATGAACTACAGCTTCATCTGGAAGATCAAAGGGCAGCTCCACTGTAAAAGTGCTTCCTTCCTTCAGTTTACTTTTTACATGGATAGAACCGCCAAGTAGATGGACTAAATTGTATGTAATTGCCATACCCAAACCAGTCCCACCGTATTTTTGTGAAACTTTATTGTCGGCCTGCTCAAAGGGTGTAAAAAGACGTTCCAAAAATTCCTCGCTCATTCCAATCCCCGTATCACTGATAGCAAACCGCAGGTGTGTCTTGCCGCCTGCCTTAGTCAACTGCCGGATTTCCAGCCGGATTTCTCCCTCCTGAGGGGTAAATTTGATTGCATTAGACAGAAGGTTTAGTAAGATTTGATTCACGCGCATATAATCTCCAATAAATACCTCTTCCGTCACACTGTTCATAGTACACTCGAAATTTTTTCCTTGTCCGCGGGTCTGCGAATGGACAGCAGAGAGAACCGAAGCTGTTAATTGTTCTAATCGGAATGGCTCCTGACAAACAGTCAGTTTTCCCTCCTCAATTTTAGACATATCAAGTATATCATTAATCAGTGACAGTAAATGTCGGGAAGAAAACGCAATTTTGGTGAGACAATCCTCTATCCGCTTGTGATCTTCCAGATGTGAACCTGCAATTGTGGTCATTCCAATAATCACATTCATAGGTGTGCGGATTTCGTGAGACATGCGTGAGAGAAAGTCCTTCTTTGCACTGTTGGCTTTTTGCGCAAGTAAAAGCGCGTCCTGCAACTCGTATTTTCGAGCGGTTAATTCCGCTATGTTCTTTTGTTCGATCCTGCTTGAGTAAACTGTAAGGAATATAATCAGTACCGTTAGTAAAATAGCTGTCCCAGTGGAAACCATTGCCGTGTTACTCGCTTGCGCCGTCAGGCTGTATACCCTTCTATCTGCAAAATCAATGATCACATCCAAACAATCACTGACCTCGTCATAGCAAAAATAGACATGTTCCTCTAAAAATTGCAGGGTTTCATCCGCAGTATGTTGCCCGGCAAAAGGAACAGCTTCCGCCTGGATCGCTATCAACTCTTCCATAGCTTCCCGTAACGCGTATTTATCCTCTTCAGGTCCTAAATAGCGCTCAAAGATGACATCGATTGCTTCGTTTTGCATCTCGTAGCGCTCTTTCAAAAGTTCGTGGACGTCGTCCTCGCTGGTGAAACCCGTTGTTAAAAATATACTGATAAAGCGCTTCATATCAAGTAATCGCGACCGCATTCCTCTGGCGGCGTTCGTTATTTTATACGGATGCTCGTAAATAATTTGAGAGATTGATTTCATACTGTTGGCTGAATAACCACTGGCGCCGGCAAACAAAACAGCAATGATGCAAATCACAACTGAAACTCTTGATAATTTAGTTGTACATTTTATTCCTTCATTCATAGTATAGCCTCCCCCCGGAGCAAAACGCAGTTAATCTCCGCATCGTCTGCAATTAAAATAGGTTGTCGTTTATATCATGGGCTGTTTCAGCACATTGGGCCTTCTTTTGGTGTATGCCCAGTCTCACTCAGGGCGTTCCGTCAAATATTCTCTCAACACGCGATTAAGCTCGGTCATAGACACCGGTTTTGTAATATACCCGTCCATTCCGGCCTCATATGCCCTTGAAGCGTCCTCCACAAATGCGTCCGCAGACATAGCAACAATGGGAATGGGCGCCAGCCCCTTTTCCTTTTCCAATCGCCGAATCTGCCGGGTAGCCTCATAGCCATCCATATGAGGCATCCGAATGTCCATAAAAATCAGGTCATAATATCCGTCTGGAGCGGTCTCCACCACGCGGACTGCCTCTGAACCGTCCCAAACGCTTTCCGCCACACCGCCGCAGTTTTTTATCAATTCCAGCGCAATCTCCATATTCATGGCATTGTCCTCCACCAGAAGAATGCGGCCGGCTAATATACTTCCGGACGATCTGGTCTCCACCGTATTACGGCCAGGCTTTTCTGCGGAAATCGCATCAAGGAGGACATGGCACAGACGCGATTTGAACAACGGTTTTGCCAAAAATGCGTTGATACCGGCTTCATTTGCCTCTGCCTCAATGTCCGTCCAGTCATAGGCAGTCAATATGATGATGGGCGCCTCGCCTCCAACTATGCTCCGGATACGCCGGGTAATTTCCAGACCGTCCATACCGGGCATTTTCCAATTGACGATGACCGAAAGATAGTCCTGGTGGGCTTCATGAGCACAAATGATCTTGTTGACAGCCTCCTCACCGGTCAGCGCCCATTCGCTGCACATTCCAGTCTCCGCAAGCATCCGCGTAGTTTCCTCGCAGACGTCCTGGTCATCATCCACAACCAAAATATGCAGTTCCCGCAGGGCACTTAAGTCGAATGTCTCCCCCTCGGTTTTCTGTAATTTGAAATGGAGTGTCAACTGAAAGACCGTTCCCACCCCGGCCTGACTTTGTACGGCAATATGGCCATTCATCATATCCACAATGCTTTTCACAATGGCCATCCCAAGGCCTGTACCTTCCACTTTGCTTTGGGTCGAGGATTGAGCTCGCTCAAAGGGCAAAAAAATTTTTTTTATAAATTCTTCAGACATGCCAACCCCGGTATCGCTGATGATAAATTGATATGTCCCATATCCGTTGCGCTGCGGCGGCAACTCACGGATCTTTAAACTGATCTCCCCTCCAAAGGGAGTGAATTTCACGGCGTTGCTCATGATATTCAGCAAAATCTGTTTGATGCGCAGGCTGTCGCCAATAACGCGCTCATGCTCCAAGTTGTTTATGCCAACATGGAAATCCTGTTGTTTTGACTTTGTCTGCTGCTGGATCAGTGTAATAAATTCCTGGATAAGTTCCGGCAGTATAATATCTTCCTCACTGAGAGTGACTTTCCCGCTCTCAATCTTACTCATGTCTAACACATCATTTATGAGTCCCAGCAAATGTGTGGAAGCGACTGAAACCTTGCACAGGCAGTCCTTGACTTTTTCCGGATTGTTAAGATTCATACCCGCAATGGCGGTCATGCCGATAATTGCATTCATGGGGGTACGGATATCGTGGGACATATTGGAGAGAAACTGAGATTTTGCAGCGTTTGCATTTTGTGCGGCTGCAAGTGCATCCCGCAGGCCAGCCTGAAGCTGTTCCTCCAGCAAATGCTTTTTCCTGAGAAGGTACATATAGATAAACAGCGATGTCACGACAGCCAGGATCAGGACGGTAGATAAAAAGACCGTACTGAGACGGGATTGCTGCGCCAAAAGTTCCAACTCTGCAAAACTTGCATTTACACCCAGGATCATCGTATCGCACATTTCATTCATTTGCGCTACCTTTGGCTGAATATTTTCCCTGAAATAAAAGGCTGACTCTTCATTCGTCAAAGTTGGGTTCTCACAAAAAACAAGGAATTGCTCAAAAGCGCCGCGCAGATCGGAATAGGTTAGCAGCGCATCGTCAGCATCCTCGGGCTGGTACCTATAGCGTGCCTCTATAAATTCCAGGCTGCCTATGAGTTTTTTATCGATCGCCTCATAGTCGCGTCTTACGCTTTTCAGTACATCGTCAGTGCGAATATAAGTCAAGCGCTCCGCCAAACCGTTCAGGCGGGCGACATCGGTAGTGGTGTCATTAATTTCCAGCGCCACGGGAAAGGGATGGGCGCCAATCATTTCAACCTGAGTCGCAATGTGGTTGATGTTGACCAATGTTATCATGTAATAAAGCAGCAGTAAGCACAATACTAAAATCGTCGTCCATTTTGATAATTTACGGGAATCCACACTTGAAGTAAGTTTTTTTAACAACGCTTTTCAACCTTTCCTGTTTTTTGATATGCGGAAAGGATTTTTGTTCCAGCCGCACCTTGCTCATGTGTTCATATCTTTTTTATAGTATAAATCATGAGAATCTAAAATACAAGTTTTTCCAGAGAAAAGCAGGCAAAAATTGGATTATTTTACATTGGGCATTCCGAAATGCCGCTGATTTACGAGAACTTGGGACATACATACACAGGCTGCTGCGCAAAATACTTTCTCAACCGGGTAACTCCAATAAACTCAACCGGCTATAGACATAATAAAAAAAGACACCAGATAATTTTACATATCTGGCGTCCTGTCAGCATCTTGTCAAAGCGTTTTTCCATCTGACCTTTGTTGTGCAGGGATAGATACTAAATTCCACCCAGACGCAACAAACTTCTCTTTCCCTCCTAAAAAAACTTAACCTATTTGCTCAATATTTTCCTGAGCTAATCCTCCAATTCTGTGGGAAAAAGCCTGAACTGGGCGGATAGCCGCAGCTCGTCCAGAGTAAATCCCCGCTCAAGCAGATAGTTCTTAATAACGGTCAACTCCTGATCGGTCAACTCCCGAACTGCGGCGGCAATTTCCTTTATATCGCCGCTTGTGAGCGCCTGAATCATGGTTTTGGTAAACTGTATATTACCCTCTGCGGTTTCCAGTGCATTTTCACAGATAGCCATAACAGGGTATCCCCAAAGAATCAACCCGTAGAGCCCGCTGTAAATCTCTCGAATGCTTTGCAGATGAGCGTGAACGCCAATAAAGTAAACACATGTTTCCAGTGAAAAGACGCACCGCCCGTTGTAATAAAGGTTTTGTAACAAGGCAGCTAATTCGCCTTTTTTCTCGGCAGTAAAAGCCGGGATCATAGTCTGAAATACTTCTGCACCGGTAAACGTAAGCAGTTCAAACGCCTGGAAAAAAATCGCTATATTGCGGCGGATGGCCGGACTGTCCAACTTGGGTTCGCAGATGCCCGCAGTATTGGAAACCACATAGGTGCCTTTTCCATTCACCGTATTGGTCACACCCAGTTGGTTCGTCATATCAATCGTACGCCGTATGGTAATAACTGAAACGCCATACTGTTCCGCCAGTTTTTGATAAGACACCGGCAGTTGTCCATCGTTGTACTCCCCCGAGCAAATTTCGTGGAGTATGCGCATAACCAGGTTATAACAGATCTGAGTTCGGTTCCTGTAAATGTGCCAAACAAAAGATAACTGCTCACTTTGCGGAGCTGACTGAATCCGTTCGCTGAAATATTGCGTTAAATTCTTGGACACATCTTGAAAGGCTAACTGGGTCTCAAAAATTTGGTAGGTATTGGAGGTCCGGGCGAAAGCAATCAGTTCCAGCAACTGACGGCGTATGGAATCTAACTGATATAGCGGGGTCCCCTCCCGCACGTAAGGAACGCCCAGAAACAGGCAGATTTCCCAAAACAGGTTCATCAACAGCGGATTTTCGGTTTTTTGTAAGATAAAGCAGTAAAAGCGAATCAGATCCTCAGACTTCGCCCTGCTTGCCAGCCGGGTGAGAAGGATGAAATCCTTTTTATCCATTCGGCAAAACTCCTTAATTAGTAAGGGCATAAAGACCAGTTCCGCTGAAAGATAAAGATCGGCAAATGTATTCTTGCGTTGCGAAAAAAAATGCTGCGACCACGCATCAAGTTCTTCTCTGCTTTTATTTAGTGTAACGATTGCACAGCGCCCTCGATGAAGGGAGACGGCACCCTCATCACTTAATTTTTTTAATGCAGCTTGAACCGTCTGCGGTACGACACAAAATGTCCTGCATAAAGTTTCGAGTGAGGGAAGTTTCTCCCCTTTCTTGAAATATTGAAAATAAAGCCTCATCTTGAGGTATTCGTATATGAGTTCGGATAATCCTTTGCCACGATCCAATTGTTGTTCACCTCTTACGTTTTTCTCCATTGTACCATTTGGAAGCGTAAATTTCCATATGAGATCATCTTATTACCTCAGAATCGTATCAGGCGTTTTTTCCGTAATCCTATCGTCCCCTGCTCATGATCAAGCCATAACTCGATATCCCGTTTCATCGCAGCGGTGGAATCGTCTATCGGTATGCGGATCCCCTGGCAGCCGCCTTGACAGGGTTCATTACGCAGCTTTCTGTCGCAGCCATATCCGGCCGCAATCTTTTCACGCAAATATATTGGAAAAGTTTCGATAACATCTGCATATCGATCCGTATGTTTGGTCCTTACAACCAAGCAATATCCATATTTCAAAGATACGTCGAACTCCCATACTCTGCGGGAATAGATATCCCGCGGTGATAAAATCCGCCGGCTGTTTTTTGTATAAGCATACGCAAAATGTGTTGCATTGTCGTTGATGACTGTACAGGTCATACCCATATCCATATAGCGCTGATGTAATTCCAGGGCAAACCTTTGGATATTTTCGGGCTGTGAATGTATTATATCTTTCAAAATACCGGTTACATCCGTATCTTCCGCTTTCATTACCCTGTAATCAAACCTATATAGCTTGTCGGCGTTATTATGAAATCTTACCCACAGTTTTACCGCTGCGATCGACAGAGCCTTTAATCCCGTCGGCATCATTGGAGCATTGGGACAGGTTACTTCTAACAAACCGTCTGTAATATGAAATGTTTTTGCGTCTAAATCAATGCCCGTAAAAGTGAAATCGCAGAGCGCTAAAAACCGCAGATACTCCATTTGCTTAGAAACCGGTATTTGGGGTTTGCGGGCTGTAAATGACGGAATTTCAGTGATGAATAAGGACTCACCGCTTTCATTCAGTCTGCCGTCATAACCGATGTCAAGCAAAAGCTGATTTATATGATTTAAAAACGGATAATCTAAAGGGTTCCTCGTATTCTGCGGTTTAACATAGAGATGCCCGTCTGAGATTAAGCGGTCACAAAATACATACAAAAAATCCCGGAAAGCAATCACACCGCTTCGGATATTCTCTTCGCTTGAAATGTTTTTGAACATTGGTTTCAGTTCATACGCATCCGGTATATCCGCCGGTATCAGATTTTTCAGATAAGCCGCATACTCACCGATTGGTTTTTGCATTACTTTCTCGCCATGGCCTGTACTCATTGGTTCATCACCTTGTTTTTTCCTTAATGGGCAGCAGTAAATCTAGCTGCGTATCCTCCATTTTCGCGCCGTTATTCATGAGGTTGTAATAATTTAAGATTTCCTCAAAACATGGGCCTTCGGCTTCTTCATATTTTTCGCTTGCACCGACCCATTCCCGGAGCAAACGCCAATCCTGAAAATTCCAGTCCCTTAGCACATGGGCGGCATACATTCCGCCGCCGAACGTTTTTTTAACCAGGGGCGGTGTGATTTCCATATCTTCGGGGATTGATACCCATGCTTCATATGCCGTTGGGGTGGCCCCAGCCACCACTCTTAAGTCTGCTCTGGAACAGTCAAATCCCATTCCTCTGGCATCGGGTTTTATTTTCAGTAATTCCGTTTCATAGACAAATCTCTCAATCATACCGGTCGCTTCCGGCCCCACGCCATATTCGGCTTTCCCCGAAAAATGGGCCGCCGCGACGGTCATTGGCGGCAGGTAAACAATCCGCACATCTTTGTCCTCCAGCTTTTGTAAAATCTCGTTTGCTTTGTTCAGGTCTTCCATCGATTTTTCCTCCCGTATTGTATTATTGGGGAAGGAAATGCTGTCCACGATGGCAAAAACAGAGCTGTCCCCAAGATAGTCCAGCTGTAAATGCAGATTTGCTTTTTCCTGCAGTTCCCGGACAAGACTGCTGAGAATCGATTTGACCGTTGATAACGCTGTCATCTGCTCATCTAACTCACTGATATTGCGCTCAAATACCTCAATCACACCCAATTTTTTTGATACCGTACTGACGGTCTGCATCTGATTCATCATTTATACACCTTCCTTTCGGTTAAGTATAAAGGACGACACGGTGTCAGTGTCAAGAAAAAATTCCCAGATGAAAAATTTATAGTAATATTATGTGGTCACAAGCTGATTATTTCAAATCCATGGTTAGAACACGATTAATTAAAACGGTTCTGTAACCTTATCATAGCTAATGCCAATAGCAAGAATCCTTCCACTATACCATGGAGATTCTCCTAAATGCCTCCTGAACCGGAGGGCATACTCTTTATCTTTTATTTGTTGGATCGCCTCCTGAGGTGTATGACCTACTTTCAATTTTAATATGATACAGCCCGAACCTTTGTCTATTTCCGGATAAAAGATAAAGTCCACATATCCCTTTCCAGCCTTGTCTTCACATTCCACTTTATAAATATCGCGTATCGCTAGATATACAAGATTTACGATGGCGGTTAATTCCGTATCATGATTATAGCTTAAAAATGGTCCCTCTGTATTGTGCGCCTTCTTTTATCATAAAAAACTGTGAAGAATCGCTCACAAAAAATCACTGTTAGCCGATTCTTCACAGTCCCTACTGTAATCTGAATTTTGTATATTTCAAAAAGTTCCTTATACCCCTCTGGCTCCGGCTAATCTTGGTATGAAGAGAGAAATTTCCGGAAGATATGTCACCAGAAGTAATGCCAGAAGAGAGATAAGCAGCAGCACCACCAGTTTCTTCACGATATCACCGACGCTGATTCCGGCTATGTTGCAGGCGACAAACAAATCCAGGCCCACAGGCGGCGTCACAAGGCCGATCGCCAGGTTCACCACCATGATAACGCCGAAGTGAATCGCATTTACACCGACGGCCTTTGCCAGAGGAAGTAACAGTGGCACAAGCACGATAATGGCGGAGCTTGCATCCAGGAAGCAGCCTGCAATCAAAAGCACCAGGTTTATTAATACCAGGATAAGAACTTTACTATCCGTCGCCGCGGTCACCCAGGCCGCCATTTTAGCTGGAACCCCCTGGCTGACAACGATATAGGAAAATGCGGAGGCGCCCATAATGATAAACAGAATCGTCGCGGAACCGACCGCCGCTTTTACCATAATCGTGGGAATATCCTTTATCCTTAATTCACGGTATATAAACATTCCAATCACAAACCCATAGACTACGGCAATTCCGGCCGCCTCTGTGGGAGTGAATATGCCTCCGTAAATTCCTCCCAGAATAATAAATGGCATCAGAAGGGCAAAAAATGCATTTTTAAAAGCCTCCAGTTTCTCTTTTGCCGTGGTTTTCTGTTCCCTTCCCCGATAATTATTTTTCTTGGCGACAAAGAAGTTCACCAGGATCAACAGGCCGCCAATCAGGAATCCGGGGCCGAACCCCGCCATGAACATATTGCCCACCGAAACCTCAGCCTGCACTGCATAGACAATCATCGGGACGCTGGGCGGAATGATGATTCCGATCGCCCCTGCAGTCGCCATAAGCGCCGCCGCATATCTCACGTCGTAACCTTCTTCTTTCATGGCTGGGATCAGGATCCCTCCCAGAGCCGCGACCGTCGCCGGCCCGGAGCCGGAAATCGCGGCGAAAAACATGCTGGTCACAATGGCAATCACACCAAAGCCGCCCTTTACATGGCCGATACACGCGTTTGCAAATTCGATCAGCCTTTTTGAGAGTCCGCCCACCTCCATAAGGGAACCTGCCAGCATGAAAAACGGAATCGCCATCAGTGAATAGGAGTCCGTGGCGGAATAAATCAGCTGCGTGACCAGGGATGGCTGTAAGCGGCCGCCCTCGAAAATCAAGGCCAGGAATGCCGACAGGCCCAGGCTGGCTGCGATGGGAACATTCAATATTAAAAATACTACAAAGGTAACTCCTACAATTGTAACCATAAACTTGTAACTCCCCTCCCTTTTTTATCTCCTCCGCCTCCTTTATGGAGACTGTCTCTACAGCAGCCCCTCCAGAATACCTATTTTCCCTTCTGTTTTCTCTGGCCCCTTCAGGACATCCTCGTACAATACCTGTAAAGCTCTGATGATTGTAAAGGAAAAACCAATCGGCAGAGACATGGAGATGTACCCAACCGGAAGTCTCATCGCAATCGTCACCTGATTGGTCGCGAACTGTTTCATCGTGACGTGAATGGAATAATAAATGACGAGGATACAGAAGGCAATCAGAATCGCATAGGTCAGAACGGCCAGTATTTTTCTCACCTTCACGGGGAAACACTTTACAACCGCGTCCACCCCCAGATGGCTTCTCGTCTTCATCCCCCAACTGATACCCATGCAGGAACTCCAGACAAACAGAGCTCTCAAAAGTTCTTCCGACCAGGGAAGCGAATAATGAAAACAGTATCTTGTAATGACTTGGGCAAAGCATACCACCGTCATAATCGAAAAGGTAACCGTAAGCACCGCTTCTTCAAAATGACTCAACCCATTCAATAAAATCTTTCCTCTTTTCACCCCATCAACCTCCTCGGCAGAATTAATAATTTTCAACTGCTTTAACAATACTGTCCACTAGTTCGGACCCTAATTTTCCTCTGTACTCATCATACACGGGCTGGACCTGAGCCTTAAACGCCGCCCTCTCTTCCGGGGTCAGCTCAATAATCTCACAGCCGTACTCCACAAACGTTTTCATTTTCTCTTCTTCCGATTCGCCTTCAAGCTGAACCTCATATTCCGCCGCTTCTTTTGCCGCTTGGATAAAGATCTCACGATCCTCCTCTGATAAGCTGTCTAACAGTTCGGAGTTAAAAAAAATCCAGGCCGGCTCCCAGCAGTGGGCCGTTGTCGTAATATAGGGACATACCTCGTACAGTTTATTGGAATCAATGGCCGGTATATTGTTCTCATTACCGTCCACCGTTCCCTGCTGGATGGCGGTGTAGACCTCCGTCATATTCATCGGCGTCGGATCGGCTCCCCAGGCTTTGAATTCGGAGAGCAGCACCTCCGACTCAGGAACGCGGATCTTGAGGCCCGCCAGATCTTTTGGAGTTCTGACCTGGCGGACGGCATTAGCCAGATATCTTGTCCCGTTTTCGCAGAGGGCTACGCCAGTGATACCGTTGGATTCCAGCCAGGTCATAGCCTGAGCGCCGACCTCGGAGTGATTCAGGATGTCCAGGCCCTGCTCTCTGTCTTCAAATAAAAAGGGCAGAGCAAAAACACCGTAATTCGGGTTAAAGCCTTCCAGGCTCAGAGAAGCGTGAACCATGATGTCCAGCCCGCCGTTTCCCACCATCTCGATCAGTGTCCGGCTGCTTCCGCCGGAGAGTCCGGCCGCCGGATGCACCTCCACCGTGTATCTGCCGTCGGTTCTCTCATAAAGCAGTTCGCCCAGCTTTTCCAGGCACTGCTGCCACGGGTGGGAATCATTAAACACATGCGAGGCCAGCAGTACCGTCGTCCCCTCGGGCACCTGTGATGCCTCCCGGGACGCGGCCCCCGCTTCCGTATCCGCCTTAGCCGCATTCCCCGCGCTGTCTGAAGCTTTGGTTCCTCCGCAGCCGGCAAGCACACCGGCCGCCATCACTGTAGCCGCTAAAAGCGCTGTCCATTTTTTGAATTTCTTCATTTTAAAATTCTTCATTGTTCATCCTCCCTGATTATACTATCGGTTGTTTTACCTCCCAGCTGCTATTTTTTGTATAGAATGTATATTTTCAGCAGCCGTACACCTCTTTCTATATCAAATATTACCATGACAAAAATACTGTGTAAAATATTATCTCAACTATAAAAAATATAGCATTCGTATTATGACGGCTACGCTTTTGTTCTTTCAGACAAAAAGGTAATCCCGCCATGAATCCGGCAGGATTGCCTTTTGTAACAGCGCCAACACTTACTCTTGCACCGGTTCTCATATCAACGTCATAATAATCAGCACATAGCAGAGAATGGAGAACAGGATGGACAGCGTGCTCGCGGCGGCCGCCGTCTCCATATCGCAGCCGTTCTGTTGCGCGTAGATCACGGTTGGCGAGGAGATAGGGGAAAACGGCGCGATCATCATGACCTGCTTAAACAGCGTCGGCAGAGCCGTAAATGACAGAACCACCACGAACGCGGCCGCCATCAGGAACCGGATGCCCAGCAGCTTAAACGCCGCCCGAAGCGCCTGCGCGCTCTTTCCGAAGTTCACCTGTGTACCCACCATAAACATGATCAGGAAAATATTGGCCGGCGCGATCATTCCCACGATGTCGAGAACCGCCGCCGGAAACGGAACATGAATCAAAGACATTCCAATCAAGATAAGATAGACCGTAAACGGTACGCTGTGCAGCAGATTGGAACAGAGCTGCCGCAGGCTCACCCTCCTTGTGCCGTGCAGCACCATTTCCGCAAATGCGTTCGTCCCTCCCAGGCACATGATGCAGTTGCCCACATCAAACATCCCCAGATAACCGGTGGCCGCAATGGGGAAGAAGCTCTGGCAGAATGGGATCGCAAAGTTGGAAATATTATAGCCGGAGCAGCAGAGCATCCCGCCCGCCGTCTCAGGGGCCGGCCGGTTCCTGTACAGATACCTTCCGGCCAGCATTCCCGCATAGCTGAGCAGGAGTCCGAGGGCAAAGGCCAGGATCATCATCACGTCGAACGGCACGCTGGAAAACCCGTAGATCAGGGAACAGGGCAGGGTGAAATTCATGATGATTTTTCCGAAAACCTTCCCTTCCTCCATGGTCACCAGTCCGGCCCTCCGGCTGAACATTCCGATCAGGATCATGACGATAAATCCGATCGCTTTAATAATTGTAGCATACATATTGCTTTTGCCTTCTTCCCGCATACATTTCAGCCGCTGACGGCAATCACCCAGCCATCAGCTTGACCAGAGTCAGCATGTACGCCTCGATATTATGCAGATAGTCATCGATGTCAAACCGCTCGTCGGGGCTGCCCACGCAGGACGTCAGCGCCCAGCACCAGTTCGGCATCGGGATATGATTGTATTTCTGAATTGTCGCAGCGTCCGAGCCCCCGTGCCGGTAAAACAGCTTTGCGGGTTTTCCCGTCACTTCCTCATAAGCCTCCCTGCAGGCCCTCACGATATCTGAATTTTCATCTACATTAAGGCCGGGTCGGTCGGAGATCAGTTCATATTCATAATTCATATCCGGATCCGCCGTTTTAAGCGCATCCAGGATCCCGAGCACCGCTTTCCTGACTTCCTTAAGCGTCTCGCTGGGAATCATGCGGTAGTCAACGGCAAATCTGGCCTCGGCCGCATGGACGTTGGGAGCTGCCCCCGCGTGCAGCATGGTGATCTCCAGGGAGGCACTTTCATAGATCGGATCCTTCTTCTTCCGGACCACCTGATCCCGGTACTGGTAGAGCGCGTTTATGGCAATGACCGCCTTCTCTAACGCGTTCTTTTTCGTGTGGGGGCGCGCCGAGTGCTGCGCCTCGGCCCGGTACGTCACATAGAAACGGAACATGCCGGAATGCCCCACCAGGATCTTCTGATCGGTCTGTTCCATGCAGATACCGAAATCGCCGTCCAGATAGCCCTGGGGAGCCAGCCATTTGGAGCCGTAGCGCCCGCCCAGCTCCTCGTCGCAGAGGTAACTTAAAAGGATGCTCCCCTTCGGGTCAAATCCCATCCGGCGCAGGAACGCGACGGCCATGAGCGCGGCCGCGTCCCCTCCCTTCATATCCGAGGCCCCTCTCCCATAAACCGCGTGATCGGCGACCTTTCCCGAATAAGGGCCGTAAGTACCCTCATCTCCGTCCGTGGGCGGAAAGGTGTCCATGTGGCCGTTGAAGACAAACCGTTTGCCGGGAGTGCTGCCGAACCACTCGGCCAGCACATTGGGGTGTTCCTCCGAAATCCCCACGATTTTAGGTTCCAGCCCCGCCTGCTCAATCCATTTGCAGAATATCCGACTGACCGCGGTTTCATCGCCGGTATTGCTGGGCGTCCGGATGAGCTCAGACAGGCATTCAACGGCCTCATCGCTGTTATCCTGAACAAATTTGTGAATTTCTTCCTTTGAAATATTCATCCTGTTTTCCTCATATTCTTCTCTTACTATACAATCGCAATGGCGCGGATCGGGGTGGCGCTGCCGCCCTCCACCATGAGGGGAAGGCCGATAAAGTAGCAGAAGGGCGGAAGATCCTTTAAATTTCTCAGATTTTCATAGATGACGATCCTGGCAGGAAGCAGAATCTGATGGGTCAGATGTTCCTCATCACTGCATACATCGATGGCCGCCACGTCCACACCGACGCCCTTTACCTTCTTCTCTACCAGGTATTTCGCGGCCTCCACCGTGATTCCGGGCCAGACGAAGAGCCCATCATAGAACTTATCCTCCCAGCCGAGGCTGAACAGCACGATATCCCTTTCCCCGATCGCTCCGTTTTCCGCCTCCCACGCCTTGATATGGTTGGTCTCTACCTCCATCACATCCAGTTTGATGACGGCGGCGCGGCCCATGAACCGGCTCGCAGGTACGGAGGCGATATCACCCTCATAGCCAAAATGGCAGGGTGCGTCCGCGTGGGTTCCCGCGTGTTCGCTCATGAAAATCGAGCTGTACTCAAAGACGCTGCCGGATTTCCGGGTGACGACCCACTCCTTCTTAAAGGGCGGTGCTCCCCAGAGCGCGGGTGTTTTGGGGCTCAGTGGCCAGGACAGCTCCACGATCTTCGAGGAATCAACCAGTTCGCTCATTTTCCTGACATTTTCATATGTATCTACATTTTCATTTCCATTCATCCTAACACTTCTCCCTTCTTCACACTGCCTGTCTTCGGCAGAATACGATCATCGGAACAAAACACATCGCGGCGATACCCAGGCTTAAAAGAGCTCCTGTCAGAGCTCCCCGGGTGAACGTGACAGAGATCAACAGAGCCATGAGCGGCGTGTTGACAAAGCTGGCCAGCGTGTAGCCAAGGGCATAGTCCTTGAGGGCCGGAGTCTTAAGCTCCGGATCGGCCATCTTAGTGAGAAGCATACCGCTGACATAGACTCCCATGTTGGAACCAAGGGGCCCCAGAATTTTCTCAAACCAGAATTCCCGCAGGAACCGCCTGCCGATTCCGTAGCAGACAAGAACCGTGACGAGAATGCCCAGCGCAAACATGATCAGCATCGGAAGCCAGTAGGTCATCACCAGATCGACGGGAATGCTCATGATGGCGGCGACGATGATATAGTCGGACAGGAAACCGGTGATCTTATTCTTCACGGTCTCGTCAAACAGATACTCGATCCGGCAGCCCCGGATGATGCACCAGAAAACCGCCATCAGAATCATTGCGTAAAACCAGGTTGCCATGGCGCTGAGAATCCCGATGTTCAGCTTCCCGACCCAGCCGCTGAGTATATAAGCTCCGCCGGAAGCGGCAAATAAAAGGGCCAGATGCAGGGTCAGCGTTTCAATGCTGTTGGGGACGGTGGTCTGAACCCCCAGGGAAGGACGTTCCTCCCCGTCCGGGGCGTAATAGCCCCTCTGAACATCCTTTGAGATGGCCTCCCCGGTCTTCACCACCGTGGTATAACCCCTGCGGGCCGCCATATTGATCAGGATGACGCCGACCACGATTGCGCCGACCAGACCGACGGTGGCGGAAGTGCTGGCGACGCCCTGCGCTACCTCCCAGTAGGGAGCGTTCAGATCCTTAAGCGCGCTGCCAAGGCTGCCGGCCATGCCATGGCCCCCGCAGAACCCGAAGGGCAGCTCCAGGCCGAAGGTCGCATAGGCCTCCCCGCCCGCCGCGCGGCAGCCCACATTGACCAGCAGGCCGACCACAAACTGCAGGAAACATCCGCCGGTCAGAATACTGAAAATGGTTATGATATCCTTCTGCTTCGTCAGCCCTTTCCCGCCCGCCGGCTGCATGCACATCGGAACGGCCGCGAGAACCGGGACGATGAGAACGCCGGGCAGGGAGGAGGCTGCCGACATCAGCTCCTCCGGAAACGGAATAACATTTAAAACATTGGGCCCCACAATCAGCCCCAAAAATCCGCCTATCACACAGGCGGGAAGATATAGTGTCTGAAATATCTTCACCTTTGCCCTCAGAAATGCTCCAATCAGAAGAAGCACGCTGAACACGGCGAACGCTTTCAGCATTAGCGTCATTGCTGCCGATACAGTCATATTTAGTCCCTCCAACTATCTTTTTTTACATATAGCCGATGAAGCCCCATAAGCTCCTCCACCGATTCCGGCAGTAAATACCGGATGGAACGGCCCTCCACGATTCTTTGCCGGATCTCCGACGAGGAGACCGGGTAGGAGGGCACGGAAACCGGCGTCAGTTCCGCATGGAAGCTTAAGCACAGCTCCCCGGCAATCCCTTCGTCAAAGCCGTATCCCGGCCTTGTGAGAACGGCGAAACGGCAGAGAGAGGCGAGTTTGGAAAAATCCCTCCAGCGCGGCAGGCTGGGGAGGACATCCGCTCCCATGAGAAAGGTGAGCGATGCGTCCCCGTCGCAAAGGCTGCGGATTTCTTTTACCGTGTCCGCGGCAAAGGAGAACCCCTCCCGTGTCAGTTCCAGATCAGAGACGCAGAAACCGGGATTGCTCCGCACCGCCTGATAGAGCATCTCATACCTGAGCCAGCGGCCGGTCACGGACTCCCGGCGGTAGGGGACATTTCCGTTGGGCATGAATACGACAAGATCCAGACCTAGCGCTTCTCTCGCCGCCTCCGCCGCCGTCAGGTGGCCGTAATGGATCGGGTCAAAGGTGCCGCCGAATATGCCAATCCGCTTAACTCCCCGGAATTCCCTCCTGGCGCGTCTCCGGTGAATGACCTCGTCAAGCGTAACCATCCTCTCTTGGACAGCCACCATGCCGAAGGCCTCCTCCCCGCTGCCGTCGGAGAGAAAGAGAAATTCCCTTCCGCTTTCCGCCAGGGCGTGGTAAAAATCGATGAGATCCGCCTTCCCCTCAGCCGAGAAGAACTGTATCTTCCACTCGTCTTCCTGATGATCCCTGACGCAGAAGGCGGCATATCCGGGGCGCACTCCGTAAATCAGGCCGTTTTCCCGCCGGTACGTGTCCTCGGAAGAAAGAGGCCGTCCGGTGAAATCCCCGAAGATCCCCCCGGTGTTTCCCTCCGCTCCCGGAACGCCTGCCGTCGCCCCGAGTACGGCGATCTCCGATCCGACCTCCGAAAGCAGCGTATGCATCATTTCATTTAAACGGTAATCAATAATGTAGCCAGCTGTGTAGGGGCCGAAAACCGTATTGGAAAGTTCCCCTAAAAGGCGCAGAATCCTCCCCGTTTCCCCCTCCGCGCAAAAACCGCAGACGGCAACCGGTATCTGATCCTTTGTGACTCCTGAATAGATAAATGACTCCATAACAACCCTCCAAACGGCCCAAACAGGCTATTTTTTTCTAACAAAAAGGGGCCTGCTGTCAAGCCCCGTAAGTTTTTCTCAGCGCTTCTGCCATCGCCTTATTGATTTTTTCCAGATCCGGGCCGTCCCCGTCCTCTGTATAGGTTTCACAGAAGGCGCGGATGGCGGCCTTCGCTTCCTCACAAGGACCGGGCAGGTTCAATACCAGGGCCTGCCCCAGCCGGCCGATGATGAGTTTACTCCACAGGTGGCCGTTCTTGCCGTAAATCTCGCAGGAATGCTTTTCCGAAAGAATCTCTTCCAAAGACGAATGGGTAAAATCTTTTCCCAATGTCGGGCTGTAGCGGTGTCCGCCCCCGCTTCCCCCGATCATGACGATCAGGTCGTACCCCTCCCCGGCGCATTCCCAGATTCGGCCGATGATGGCGTCCTCGCGGTCCCTGACCGGGGCCAGACGGGTGATGACGCTGTTTGTATTGAGACCCAGCAGTTCACTCATCACGGCCGGACTGTCCGTATCGAGGATCATGCCGGCGATCAGCTCGTCTCCTGTGGGGATGATCACTGCTTTCTGAAACATGTTATAACCACCTCTCCATCATGCACTGCGTCTCCGAATACGTGGGGACCTCGCTGATATCCACGGTTTTTATCTTGTCAACCGAAGAAATCTGGGCCAGATCCGTCAGAGTGATCCCGTCTGCCACGGAAATTGCCTGAATCAGCCCCTCTCCGTCCTTCCGGATATCCTCCTCTTCTACTCCGTAGACGTCCATCTCGATCGAGGAACCGGTCACCCCAATCACCCTGGCAGCGCTTTTTAGCTTCTCCTGCATCAAATTTTCCACCTGCTGGATATTCAGTCCCTTTATGGTAATGCCCGTGATCTTGACCACGGTCTTATCAACCTGAACAATAATCTTGCTGTCATCCATTTTACATTCCTCCCGCGTCAGCGCGGTTTCCCGGCGACTCCGACGTTTTCCCCGTCCAGATCGTGGAAGAATACCACGATCCGTTCCGGCCTGATTTCTGAAATCCCCTGCACGATCCCGGTGAGCTTTTCTATGATCTCTGCTTTGGCCTCCCTGCTCCGGTTCGGATGCTTTGACCACGAGATTGTGAATACCGCCTCCGGAAATCTGACATTCTCCTCGTCGTTCTCATGAATCAGCACATTGACCGCCTCCGAGGGAACCTGAACCGCCGTGCTGACCGTCTCGGCGATCGTCTCGATCAGGTTCCGCTTTTCTTCGGCTGAAATTTTTTTCGTCCAATTTAAATTGATAACAGGCATGTTTCCCCTCCCCATTTCTTCACAAAGATGTTCAGACCTCCGCGTAAAAGATCTCGACGGCGTCCTTCACATCCAACACCTGGTACTCTTCCCCGCCTGGCAGAATCTCGTCTGCCAGGCTGATAATCTCTTCCGGCGTCATCGGCTCTGTCTGTTCCGTCATCCATTCTTTTGTAAATCCGACAGACGCTAGCTCCTCATAGGCCGCTTCCTCGATTTTATCCATAGCGATCCTGGTTCCCAGAAGGCGGGAGATCACGAGGATAGAAGGGGCCGGGCCGATGTCCTCTCCCGGTACCATACCGGCCCGGAGCGCCTGGATGATATAGCGGGCCAGAACCTTTTTGTCACAGGTGATCACGGGAATATGGGCCTTCAGCCCCTTAGCCTTCTCCCCGCTTCTGTGGGCGGTCTGGCCTACGTGGAACGCCCGCTTTGGCATGATTCTTCCGTATTCCTCCCCGACCACCATGCCGATACTCACGGAAATAATCTCGCCGGTCTTTCCGACGAGGATGCGGCCGTCGCGGATGATCTCTATCTGGCCAAGAATGGGGAGCAACAGCTCTTCCATGGTGATAATGCTCCACACCTCGGTGCCAGCATTGTTGTTGCAGGCCCGGCCCGTCATCGCCGCGTTGTGGATCGGCAGCAGCTTATCCTTCGGCCCCATGACCAGACGGCGTCCCGGATATATCCGATCCCACTGTTTCAGATGCGGTTCCTCCTCGATCAGTTCTTTCGAGTAGGGAACCTCCAGCATCTCCAAAAAGCCGAATTCCGGGTGGATCCGGTTCCGGTCGGATGCGGCCATGGCAACGATGGCGCCCTCCACCAGAAGTCCATCACTGGTGGTCGTCACACAGTCCATATCGATAATATTCATCATCGTCGGATCCGGCTGGGTCTTTGCAATCGCCTCGCAGGCTTCTTTGAAGCTAATCCCGCACTTCGTCACGTCCTTCGCGTCGATGAATACCAGGTTCAGGGGGATAATCTGGCCGTTCAGCCGGCCGGTCCGGATCATCTTATATTTTAACTGTCCCATTACACGTCCTCCTTTTCAACCCTGTTTTCCCATCGGAGCCCTGCGGTCCTCGATGTCGTCGCAGTCAAATGTCTCCAGATCGTCTGGCCCGTGCAGGATAGAGATATTTTCCAGAATGATTTTCTGGGTCTTCCCATCCTTGTTGATGCCTTTGATGATAATGGTGTGCAGCGTCTCCGGCACCCTGGGCCGGACGAGAAGCTGTATCTCCTCCACGTCATCCCGGCGGGCCAGCTCCTCGACCGCATTTTCGATCCGCCCCGTCTTCAGGGACTGGAGCTTTGCCGTCTTCAGATTCTCCATGCCCTCCAGCTTATAGTTCTTCGGCCGCTTCCCCGCGGTGGCTGCCGCCACCTCCATTTTTCTGATAAATTCCGGCAGCTTCGTGTGCAGAAATTTCATAGAACCCTCCTCCATACTGATAGAATATCACGGCATTTCCTCTTGCTTTGCCGTTATCTCTCCTGTTGTTAACTTTACTTTAACACCCAGCGCTATAATAGTAAAATATTATCTCTGTAGTTTTCCCCATAACTCGGATCCTATGGGGAATCCCGGGGGATTGCAGCGTGAAGCGGCCTTTTTCACCGTTTCTGTGCATTATTATTGCAGTTTAGCCGCTGGGCTGAACGGTAACCGATTGCCCCCTATCTCTCATAAAACTCATTCACAAATTTGATAAACACCCGGGCGGCCGGGGATAAAGCTTCGTCATCCTGATAAACCAGGGCCAGCTTCAACGCAAACTGTTCCTCCTGAATCTCCAGATACCCCAGCTCCTCCGCTTTCGTATAGGATGAAATCACATAATCAGGAATAAAAGAGATTCCGTTTCCGGAGCAGACCATGTTCAAAATGGCGTTCATGCTGGACATGGAAATCTTGTATTTCGGGACAAATTTATACCTCAAAAAGAATTCGTCCGAAATCTTCCGCACAATAAAATTCTTATCCATTAAGCAGAAAACCTGATTTTTCAGTTCTTCGAGCCTGACCGGGAAAGGCTCGTCCGACGATGTTTTCTTCCCCGATAACAGGGGGTGATTTTTGCTGCAAACCACGCGGATCCGCTCGTCCTCCAGGTAGTCGTAGCTCAGTCGCTTATAGGTCTGCCGGATAGCATAGATCAGCGCACAGTCTGCCTGTCCGTTTAAAACTTCTTTTTCCAGGGCCGGTGAGGCGTCATCGTCCAGGTGGATATCAATATTGGGATAGAGGTGGAGGAACGGCGGCAGCAGCTTGTGGGCCAGGAAAACCTGCATCTGGAGCGGAATTCCCAGGCGGATGCTGCCGCTGACGGAACGTTTCAGCTCGCTCAGCGACTGTTCCAGCTCATTCTCCAGCTCGATCCTCTTTTTTGCGTATTCCAGATAAACTTCCCCGGCTTTTGTCAGAGTTATAGGCGAGGTCTCGCGGTTGAACAGTTTTATTCCCACGGAGGTCTCGAACCGGTTCATAAACTGCGTCATGGACGGCTGTGAGATATAATTCTTTTTGGCAGCCTTGGTGATGCTCCCGAGTTCCACGATGGAAAGAAAGTATTCAAATTTGCGTTCTGTCATTTTGAGTTACCCCCTGAATATTCTGTGATTTTTGGTTTGCCGGACTCCCTGTTATTTATTATATAACCCGGAATGTTTTTCCACAATCCCAATTCAATCCAGCTCTCAGGGGGGACGAAATTATCTGTGGACAATATAAAGAATTTTCCCTCGCTGTTTCTTTTACTTCGCCGCCTTAGCCTCCCGGATCGCATCGATCAGCAGAGGCGTGACTTTAAACAGATCGCCGCAGATGCCGTAATCGGCGATCTCGAAGATCGGAGCCGACGCATTTTTGTTGACGGCGATGATACACTCGGAGTCCTGCATGCCGGCCTTATGCTGGATGGCACCGGAGATTCCGAGGGCAATATAGATTCTCGGATGTACGGTTTTTCCGGTCTGCCCTACCTGGTGATCGGCGGACAGCCAGCCTGAGTCCACCGCCGCGCGGGAGCCGCCGACCACGCCGCCGAGCTCTCCGGCCAGTCCTCTGGCCAGCTTTATGCCGCCTTCCACGTCTTTTCCGATCCCGCGGCCCACGGAAACCACCACCTCGGCGCCGATGAGATCCACCTGTTTTCCGGCCGACTTGATCACCTCAAGAACCTCCGCCAGGAGATCCTCCTGCTTCAGGGAGAAGGCCGGGTGAAGGATCTCACAAGCATCGGCTTTTGCCTGGTCAAAGGCGCTCTTTTTCATCACGCCGGGGCGCACGGTAGCCATGGCCGGGCGGAATCTGGGACAGATGATCGTTGCCATCAGATGTCCGCCGAAAGCCGGCCTTGTCATCTTTAAGTTCCGGTCATTTTCATCGAGCCCGTCGATGACGGCCGGAGCCAGAGAGGAGGAACTGCGCAGGAATTCCTGATAACCAGGGACGTCGATATCCAGGTGTGTGCAGTCGGCGCAGAGCCCCGTGTGCAGCCTGGCGGCGCATCTGGGCCCCAGGTCCCGGCCGATATTGCTGGCTCCCAAAAGAAAGACTTCCGGCTTGTATTTTTTTACAAGATCACAGATCACCTTGGTATACCCGTCTGTGGTATAAAGTTCAAGCAGAGGGCTGTCCGCGACATAGACACCGTCGGCCCCATAGCCGCCCGCCTCCCTCGCAAGCGCCTCGATCCCGCTTCCCAAAAGGACACCATAAAGTTTTGTACCCAGCTGATCCGCCAGCTTCCGGCCCTCGGACAGCAGTTCAAAGGAAGTCGTCATCATCTTGCCCTGCCGCTGCTCGCAGAATACCCATACTCCCCCGTTAAATTTATTAATCGCAGCACTGTTGTAGTCAGACATCGCTTTGATTCCTCCTTCCGTCAGATTAAATTTCCGGCGGCCAGTATTCCCGCCAACTTGTCACATGTCTCTTTGCCATCACCTTCAAGCATGGCGCCGGATCCTTTTACCGGCGGCGTAAAGGACTTGAAAATATTGGTCGGAGAACCTTTCAGTCCGATGGTTGCCGGGTCAATGAGCGGATCGTCCTTTAATGCCTCGTAGTCAAAGACCGTGAACGGCTTCCCATAACAGTCGAAGATCCCCTGCACGGTCATATATCGGGGTTCGTTCAGTTCCTTGATACAGGTAAGGAGACAGGGCGTCCGGAGGCGGATCCGCATATAGCCGTCCTCCAGCATCCTCTTGACCGTCAGATAATCACCCTCTTTTTTAATATCCGCCGCATAAGATACCTGCGGAAGGTTCAGTTTTTCCGCGATTTGAGGGCCCACCTGGGCGGTGTCGCCGTCGATGGCCTGACGGCCGCACAGGATGATATCCTCTTTTTCGAGACCGACCTTTTTGATGGCGGAGGCCAGGATCTGGGAGGTGGCATAGGTATCGGAACCCCCGAATTCACGGGCAGAGACTAATACCGCGCGGTCGGCGCCGCGGGCCATGAGTTCCCGCAGCATCCTCTCGGCCGGCGGCGGCCCCATAGATAAGACTACCACTTCAGCTCCGAACTGATCTTTGAAATTTAAGGCCTCCTCCACCGCATTCAGATCATCCGGATTTATAATTGTGGCCATGGAGGCCCGATCCAGAGTTCCGTCCGGTTTGACGGACACTTTTCCGGAGGTGTCGGGAACCTGTTTGACGCAAACGATTATCTTCATCTTCTCTTCCTCCTATCTTCCCAGCATAGCTCTGGAAATCACTACTTTGTGAACCTCTGAGGTCCCTTCGTAGATTTCCGTAATTTTTGCATCCCGGTAGATCCGCTCCAGCGGATAATCCTTCATGTAGCCGTATCCTCCGTGGATCTGCAGCGCCAGATTTGCATTGAACCGGGCGGCTTTTGAGGCATTCAGCTTGCACATGGCCGCTTCTTTGGTAAAGGGCTTCCCGCTGTCCTGCAGATAGGCCGCATAGTACACCAGCCATTTTGCGGATTCTGTCCTGGTTCCCATCTCGGCAATGTACCAGCGAAGCCCCTGGAGCTCCGCAATGGGTTTCCCAAATTGGACGCGTTCATGCATATACTTGACGCTGAGGTCGATCACTCCCTCCGAAAGCCCCACGGCCGAGGCCCCGACTCCGATTCTGGCCCCATCCAGGGCTTCCATGGCGATCTTAAATCCCTGCCCTTCTTTTCCTACCAGATTGGCGGCAGGCACGCGGCAGTCCTCGAAGATCAGTTCCGCAGTCTCTGAACCGCACAGACCCATCTTCTCTTCCACTTTCCCACCGGCGAAACCGGGAGTCCCTTTTTCCACCAGGATGGCGGAGAGGCCCTTGGTTCCCAGTTCCGGGTTGGTGAGGGCGAACACGATGACAACGTCGGCCAAGGCTCCGCCGGTGATAAAGCATTTCGTTCCGTTTAAGACGTATTCGTCCGTCCCGGCGTCGTAGCGGGCCGTTGTCTTGACGCCGGCCGCGTCGGATCCGGCTCCCGGCTCGGTCAGGGCAAAGGCCGCCAGACTGCTGCCCTGAGTCAGCCTGGGCAGGTAGCTCTGTTTCTGTTCCTTGGTGCCGTATTTGAGCAGCACGCCCGGAGTAATTCCGTGGATGGAGAGCGTGGCCGCGGAGGTGAGGCACTTTTTGGCAAATTCGGAGATGACGATGACCTTTTCCGCGGCCCCGCCGCCGCTTCCCCCGTATTCTCTGGGGATTCCCAGGCCTGTGAAGCCCAGCTCCGCCATTTTTTTGAAGTTTTCCATATTAAATTTATGTTTCCGATCCATGTCGGCCGCCACCGGCTCCAGCTCGTTTTCCGCGAATTCCTCGGCCAGCCGGCGCAGCAGCTCCTGTTCCCTTGTCAGTGAAAAATCCATAAAGAGCGCTTCCTTTCCTTTATTCTGTGAAATGTGTTCTTATTTTTCCAGCGCAGTGATACTCCTGTCGGAACGCGCCGAAAGGTTCTTCTAATTCCATTTAAATACGCCCCGGTTTAAAACCGGTTTGCCCGTCAGCAGGTTCATAAGCCTGAAATAGGCCCGCCCCTTCCCTATGTTCCAGAGCTGCAGCCGGATGGGCGTGTCGGGAAACAGAACGGAACTCATCTGGGCGGCCATCCGGGCCATACGCTCTGGTTCCCCGGGGATCAGGGCCTCCACCGCCATCCGGCAGGCAAAACCGAAGGAACAGAGCCCCTGCATAAAGGAGGTCTCAAAGCCCATTTTCCTCGCGTAATCCGGATCCACGTGTATCAGGTTGGTGTCCCCGGTCAGGCGGTAGAGCAGGTTCTGAACCGGGCTGATCAGATCATCTGCCTCGATATCAGGACAGCGGTCCGGGATCTCCACCGGGCTCTTCGGCATGGGGGCTCCGCCGAATCCGCCGGCCTCGTGGAAAAAAGTGGTGGAGTAATTGGTGCAGATCGCGTTCCCAGCTTCGTCGCGGACGTCGATCCGCGTCCGCACCGCGGCCCCTTTTCCCTCTCCCCGATCATAGACGTCGGTGATGACGTCCTGGTACTGGAAGGTTCCCTTGATCGGGTCGATGGGACGGTGCATGACGATCTCATGATCCATGTTCAGAAATGAGATCGTCGGCTTTATGATCTCGTCAGCCAGCATGGAGGCCGGCAAGGGCATCCACTGATAGGGGCGCACGTTGACCGTTCCCCAATAGGGAACCGTGCCGTAGGTAGGGATAACCTTCAGGTTCTTTTCGTAGGTGTAGAGAAGATCCTCTCTTTTGGCCCCCACCGCCAGCGCGTAGAGGATCACGTCCCGCCAGTTGTATTCCATATAACGCGGCTCCATTTTTTTTCCGACCAGCCGCTCGGCCAGATTTTCTTTTTTCACTGTCTGCTCCCTCCTTATTCGGCGCGTTTCACGCCGCCGGGCTATGTTTTTGTGTTTTATGCCTTCCCCGCCATTTTTTTGTAATAGGCCAGGCGGTCCATGGCGTCCTGCTCGGTCTTTTCGAACAGGCCCTCCGCCTCGTCCGGGAACACTTTTTTCAGGGAAGAGAACCTGACTTCATTCATCAGGAAATCTCGGAACGGCTTGGTCGGCTCCTTGGAATCCAGGCTGAAAGGGTTCTTTCCTTCTTCCTCCAGGGCCGGGTTATAGCGGTACAGGGACCAGTAGCCGCAGGCCACGGCGTCTTTTTCCTCCTGCTGGCAGTTTGCCATGCCGGTTTTGATGCCGTGGTTGATACAAGGACAGTAGGCGATGACGATGGACGGGCCGGGATAGGCCTCCGCTTCCGCCAGAACCTTCAAGGTGTGGGCCTGATCGGCTCCCATGCTGATCTGCGCCACGTACACATAGCCGTAGGACATGAAGATGCGTCCCAGATCTTTCTTCTTCGTCCGCTTGCCGCCGGCCGCGAATTTGGCGATGGCCGCCGTCGGGGTAGCTTTGGACGCCTGGCCTCCGGTGTTGGAGTAGACCTCTGTGTCCAGAACGAGTACGTTGATATTTTCCCCGGATGCCAGAGCGTGATCCAGTCCGCCGTAGCCGATGTCGTAGGACCAGCCGTCGCCTCCGATGAGCCACTGGGAGCGTTTGGTCAGGTAATCCCGATTCTCATAGATGTCAGAAAGAATCGGATTTTGATCCTTGTAGGGCCTTAAGGCTCTCGTCAGCTTTTCCGCCCGTTCCCGGGTATTTTCGGAGACCTCGCGGTTCTCAAGCCAATCCGTCAGAGCGTCCCTCAGGGTGTCATCCAAATCCAGTTCCAGGGCTCTGGCCGCCTGGGAGGCAAGCTGTTTCTGAACCTGCTTGGTACCCATGAACATGCCGAGGCCGAATTCCGCGGTGTCCTCAAACAGGGAGCTGTTCCATGCGGGGCCGTGGCCTTTTTCGTCCTTCGTATAAGGCGTGGACGGAACACTGCCGGAGAATACATGGGCGCAGCCGGCGGAGTTGGCGATCATCATCCGGTCGCCGAAGAGCTGGGTCAGAAGCTTGATGTAGGGCGTCTGGCTGCAGCCGGCGCAGGCGCCGGAAAATTCGAACAGCGGCTTTTCAAACTGACTCCCCTTGACGGTGAGACGGTTGTAAGGATTTTTCTTCTCGGGCAGGGAGACCGCGTAATTCCAGAGGGGGGTCTGCGTCTGTTCCTCGGACAAAAGCCTCATCTCCAGTGCTTTCTCCTTCGCCGGGCAGACGTTGATGCAGTTTCCGCAACCGGTGCAGTCGTTCGGTGAAATGGCGATCCGGAAATCTAAGCCAGACGCGCCGTTTGCCGGTTTCGTCTCATAGCCCTCCGGGGCCATCTCTGTCTCCTGGGCGGTGGTCAGCACCGGCCGGATGCAGGCATGGGGGCAGACGTAGGAACACTGGTTGCACTGGATGCATTTCTCCGCGTTCCAGTGCGGCACGCGGATCGCCACACCGCGCTTTTCGTAGGCCGCGGTGCCGGAGGGGTAAGAGCCGTCCTCCATGGGGATCATGCCGCTGACCGGGATGGAGTCGCCCTCCATACGGTTCACGGGAATTAAGAAATCATTTATGTAATCTAAGGTTTTGCCGGAATCGGAGGCCGCGGCGGGCGTTCCTGCGGTTACGGCGATTTTATCTGCTACCGCACCGGACTTTCCCGCAGCCAAACCGATTGCTCTTTCCGCCGCGCCAGGCTTTCTCGCGGCCATGCCGATTCTTCCTGCCGCCGCGTTCCCGCCTTCCGCCGCCAGCTCCTCGTCCGCGCCGTTCCACTCCTCCGGCACGTCAATCTTTACGATGCTTGAGATGCCCTGATCGATAGCCGCGCAGTTCATCGCCACGATATCGTCGCCCTTTTTGCCGTAGGTGTCGGAAACGGATTTTTTCAGATATCGGACCGCGTCCTCCACCGGCAGGATCCCGGCCAGCTTAAAGAAGGCGGCCTGCATGATCATGTTGGTCCTGTTTCCCAGGCCCAGCTTTCTGGCGATGTCCACCGCGTCGATGGTATAGAATTCGATTTTATTTTCGGCAATGTAGCGTTTCATGGATACGGGCAGGTTCTGTTCCAGCTCCTCCCGATTCCAGATGGTGTTTAACAGGAACACGGCTCCCGGCCTGGTTCCCGCCAGCAGATCGTATTTATCCACATAGGACTGCTGGGAGCAGGACACGAAATCGGCCCGGTCGATTAAATAGGTGGAGCGGATCGGGCTGTTTCCAAACCGAAGATGCGATACGGTAACGCCTCCTGATTTCTTGGAGTCGTAGGCAAAATAGGCCTGGGCGTACAGCTCTGTGTTGTCTCCTATGATTTTGATCGCGCTTTTGTTTGCTCCCACCGTGCCGTCGGAGCCCAGTCCCCAGAATTTGCAGGCTGTGGTGCCCGGATCCTCGATCTCGATATCCCCCGCGTCGGGAAGCCCGCTTCCATTTACATCGTCTATGATGCCTACTGTGAAATGATCTTTTGGCGATTTCTGTTTCATATTCTCAAACACATCGAAGATATGAGTCGGGCGAATATCCTTGCCGCCGACGCCGATCCGGCCGCCGACGATCTTCGGCTGGAATTTTCTTCCGTAATAGGCGATTTTTACATCCATGTAGAGAGGCTCGGACTGGGCGTTTATCTCCTTAACCCGGTCTAAAACCGTGATGGCTTTTACGGTGTCCGGAATATATTTGAAGAAGTATTCCAGGGAGAACGGGCGGTATAAATGAACGGTCAGAAGGCCCACCTTCTCCCCGACCGCGTTGAGGGCGTCCACCACCTCCTCGATGGTCTGGGTCATGGAACCCATGGCAATGATTAGACGCTCTGCGTCCGGCGCGCCGTAGTAATTGAACGGATGGTATTCGCGCCCGGTCAGCTTCCCAATCTCCCCCATATAATGATCCACGATGGCAGGGAGCTCCTCCCAATATTTATTGATAACCTCTCTCTGCTGGAAGTGAATGTCTGCGTTCTGAACAGTGCCGCGCACACAGGGGTGATCCGGATTCAATGCATTTCTCCGGAAGGCGTTCACCGCTTCCATATCGATGAGTTTTCCCAGCTCATCGTACTCCAGCACCTCAATCTTCTGAATCTCATGGGAGGTGCGGAAGCCGTCAAAAAAATGGAGGAAAGGGACTCTGCCGCGGATGGCCGTTAGATGGGCCACCGCTCCCAGATCCATGACCTGCTGGACGCTGGCGGCGCTGAGGAGGGCAAAGCCGGTGGTGCGTGTCGCCATGACATCGGAGTGGTCGCAGAAGATTCCGAGGCCGTTGGAGGCCACCAGGCGGGATGCGACGTGAAAGACGCCGGGAAGAAGTTCTCCCGCTATCTTAAACATGTTGGGGAGCATCAGCATCAGCCCCTGGGAGGAGGTGTAGGTGCTGGTGAGAGCCCCCGCCTGAAGGGAGCCGTGAATCGCCCCGGAGGCGCCTCCCTCCGACTGCATCTCGATGACCTGTACCTTTTCTCCGAATATGTTTTTCCTGTTCTCGGACGCCCACTCATCCACATGCTGGGCCATATCGGAGGAAGGGGTGATGGGATAGATGGCGGCTACGTCGGTAAATGCATAGGAAACATAGGCCGCCGCAGTGTTTCCGTCCATGGATTTTTGTCTGCGCTTGCTCATATTATTATTCTCCTTTTCTGTTTTTTCACAGCTTAAAAATGCTGTTTCGCTCCTGCGGGAAAATTTCCGCCCCCGGGTGCTTTTGGATTAATTTCATCTTAGCATTGCACTTTTTTAAAGTAAAATACCATTGGAACCATCTTTGTCATAATACAAAAGCTATGGGGTTCAGACAGATTCGATCCGTTTTCCTTCCCATAGCATTTGGGTTATTTCAAAAATAGTACAAACGGTATTTTATTATCGTTTCATTTTGGTGTAAGATTACGAATAGAAAGAGAACCGACAGGAATAAAAGATGTTCTAAAAACATCAATCTTTTGTGCACAGGGACTGATCGTAAATAACAAGCAATGAACCATTAAAACATTTCATGTAGAGTAGAAAGGGGAGCCAATATGTACCATACTGTCAAACCAACAAGTTACAATTATCTTTTCAGCGCAGATCTTAAACCCATTTTAAGCGTAGATCCGGGTGATATCCTGGAAATTTACACAGAGGACGCTTACGCCGGCCAACTCCACTCCGAAGCAGACTTAGTATCGGAGGCCTGCGCTACCACACAGTTTTTCAACCCCCAGACAGGCCCAATTTATATCAATGGAGCAGAGCCGGGCGATACCCTGGTCGTCGATTTTAAATCCATTGAATTCACCAGGCCCTATGCTGTCACGGCGCTGATCAAATATTTCGGCGGACTTCAATCCACAAATACCACCCGCATGCTTCAGGATGCGCTTCCTGAAAAAACCTGGATTTGGGATTTGGTAGACAATAACACTGCTGTCTATAATAAGCAGTTGGACATCAAGCTCCCCGTCTCTTCCTTCTGCGGCACGATGGCCACGGCCCCGAAACTGGAATCTATCACCGCTGTCGCTCCCGGTTACTTTGGAGGCAATATGGATGTGCCCGACGTTCGCCCAGGCCACAAAATCTACCTGCCGGTCAATAATGAAGGCGCGCTTTTCTACATCGGCGACTGCCATGCTAACCAGGGACAAGGCGAAGTGACCGGTGCGGCACTTGAAATTCCGGCCAAATGCACCCTGAGCTTTGAACTGATAAAGGGTAAATCTCTTGAATGGCCCCGAGTCGAATCCGAGGACAAAATCATGGTAATCGGCAGCGCAAAGCCGATGGAGGACGCCGCCCGCATCGCCTACGGCGGACTGATTGACTGGATGGTGGAGGATTACGGTTTTGACAAGCTGGATGCCTATATGCTGGTCGGGCAAATCGGAGGCCTGTATGTTGGGAATATGGTAGATTCCCTCTACTCTCTCTGTGCTTCTATTGAGAAAAAGTATTTGAAAGGCAGAAAATAGAAAGGGATCAGAAGGGTGTTTTCTAAAACAAAGGGGGAAACAATGAACAGTAATCAGAAAAAAAATGTAACGTCCAGTTACCGTTGGGTAATTCTGGTAATCAATTTTGTGGTATGCGCATTGGCATACGCGGGACTGACCACCTGGAGTACGGCGCTCAATGAACTCGTGGCAACCTTTCATGTGTCGAAGTCGGTTGCGAGCCTGGGGGCGTCAGCGTTTATGATGGGTTATGCAGTCGGAAGTTTTGTCGAGACACAGATTGCCGCAAAATACGGCTACCGCACCGGCGGCATTGTCGGGCTTATCTGTATGGTGGTCGGGATTTTCGGCGTACCTTATGCATCCAGCTTTACCATGGTTCTGGTCTTCCGTTTTCTCCAGGGATTCGGCATTCTCTGGGTAGTCGGAACAAACAGCACGGTTGCCTGGTTCCCGCCCGCAAACCGCGGATTTGCCTCCGGCGTCATCGGCGGCTCCCTGGTCCTTGGCATCGGTATGGGCAACTTTGTCGCTAAACTCCTGATTGAAATTGCCGGCAGCTGGCAGGGTGCATTTAAGCTGTTTGCGGTTATTCTTTCCATCGCCGCCGCTGTCTGGGCAATTCTCATGAAGAATCCGCCGAAAGACCTTTACCGGGAATCCGCTCCTGAACAGTCGGCAGCGCAGGCCCGATCCCATGTCAACCCGTACCGCTCGGTCGGCGCATGGCTGTTGGTCGCATGCATGTTTTTTAACTGCTGGCAGCTGACCGGCTATCTGAACTTTGTCGGGAATTATGCGGATCATCTGGGCTATGATACCGTTCAAAGCGGCTTTATCAGCCTTCTGGCCGGACTGATCGGTATTGTCTCTACTCCCGTCGGCGGAATTATCTCAGATAATTTAGTTAAAAAAGGCTGGCCGCCGATCAAAGCCCGCTGCTTTACCATGGGGATTCCTGCTTTTATGGTGGCCGCAGTCACCACAGCCCTCTATCCCGTGATTGCGCCCATTTCCTACTCGTTTGCTTTAATTGGCTGTATCCTGTGCGGTTGGGGCGTACCTATCACAAATGCGACCATGGGTGCAATCAATATGGATATCCTAAATGATCAGAACGCGGCGGATAAAATGTTTGCCTTCACCGTCCTGATCGGGCTCGGACTGGGCGGCAGTATCGCCTCATACATCCCTACCTTTATGGCTGAAAGGGCGGGCTATCCCATGGCTTTTGCCGTCATGGCGCTCGGCGCGCTGGCCGGCGGAATCATCAGCCTGATCATTCCTAAGTTCCAGAGTGAAAAATAAATAATTTATTTTGTCTATAATCAAAAACGCCTGGATATCCAGACGTTTTTGATTTTTACCGTAAAACCTTTATTAGCCAGCCATATACGCAATACTCCTATTTTCATAAATAAAAAAATTTCACCGCTTTGAAAGGATTCCCCTGCCCTATTCGTATTATAATTGAAATGAATGAAAGAAGGAGATTGAAAATAATGAAAATCAGAACTATAATGGCAACAGCAGCAACTGGAATTGTATTGGCATTTGCAGGCAGCAGCCTGGCGTTCGGAGCAGAGTGGAGCTGTCCGAGAGGATACGAAGACTGTACCGGTTATGAATACTGTACCACTCATGACCATGGAGACTGTGAAAGCTACCAGTCCGGGGACGGCAGCAATTCAAACGGTCATCACAGTGAAAGCGGGAACCGCGGCAGCCATCACAACAGGCAGGGCTACGGCTCACATCACAGATAAAAATAACTTTATGGAGAAACCATGCGGCAGGAATCGGATGTAGAGCAGACAATCGGCCAATACGCCGATATGGTGAAGCATATCTGCTTTGTCTATATGAAAAACGAAAGCGATACGGAGGACGTATTTCAGGATGTATTTTTGAAATACGCCCTTTTTTCCGAACCCTTTCAGTCCGAGGAGCACAGAAAAGCTTGGCTGATCCGCGTGACCGTCAACCGGTGCAAGGATGTGCTGCGCAGTTTTTTCCGCCGCAACACCTGTTCCCTGGAGGAGGCCATGGCCACGGCGGCGCCGGACGGCGATGAACATTCTGAGGTGCTGGAGGCCGTGATACAGCTTCCTGAAAAATATAAAATTCTGATCTATCTGCACTACTACGAAGGATATTCCTCCGTGGAAATCGCAGGTATTTTACATAAGAATGTCAATACGGTATACACGCATCTGGCAAGAGCCAAAGCGGAACTGAAAGACAGACTGGGAGGTGAGGAAGGTGAAACAGAATATCCAAAACGCATTTGACGCCGTTAAATGTGATGATGCACTGAAAGAACGCACATGCGCCGCTGTTGTCGGCAAAATGAGAAGAAAACAGCAGAAAAAAACGCACAGGAAACGCCGTTTCACCTCATCCGGAATGAAATGGGCCATCTCCGCCGCCTGTCTCATGCTTCTTGTGGGAAGCGGGTTCGGAGGCTACAAGCTCTATTATACCGAGGCCGCCACCATCAGCATTGATGTCAATCCCAGTATCGAACTGGATATTAACCGTTGGGGAAGGGTCGTGGACGAGGTTCCCTACGGGACGGACGGGGAAAACGTGCTCCGGGAAGTCTCCCTGAAACATCTGGAATACGGGGACGCCATGGAACGCCTGCTGGGCAGTGAGGCCATGCGGTCCTATCTGCAAAACAACGCCGTGGTATCCGTCACCCTGGAAAACAGCAACGGAAACAGCCGGCTTCTGGAAAATCTTCAGAACTGCGTAGATACCGCATTAGAACAGTGCCATGGAAATGTCACGGCGGAATATGCCAGCGTGGACAGCCATATGTGCAGCGAAGCGCACAGCCACGGAATGTCCGTCGGCAAATATTACGCTATCCAGGAACTTCTGGATGTGGATCCCATGGCTACTCTGGATGAGTTCAAGAATAAGTCCATGAAAGAGATCAGAGGGCATACGGAACATTGTGAACACAGGACGGAACAGAACGGGGAACGCCGGGACGGACAGACGGATCCGGATGCTGTTTCCGGTTCCCCGGACGACGGCTGCACCCCTGACAGCCGCGGAAAATGCCATAATAAGCATCACAACGGCCATAACTGACAAATAGAGTGAAACAGCCCGACAGCCCGGGCTTGGCGCGGAAAAGAAAGCAGGTATAAAATGGATCATAAAGTTTTACTGGTTGACGATGAAAAAGATATTATCGATCTGTTGGAGGAAGTGCTGCAAAAAGACGGATTTCACTCTATTCAAAAAGCCTGCACCGGCATGGAAGCGCTGAGCATCTGCCGGGAGTTTCAGCCTGACGTCATTGTTCTGGATATTATGCTGCCCGATATAGACGGTCTGGAAGTCTGCAAAAAGATCCGGGAATTTTCCTACTGCTCTATCCTCTTTCTGTCGTCTAAAAACGATGATATCGATAAAATCCTCGGCCTGTCCTGCGGCGGCGATGATTATGTCACAAAGCCGTTCAGTCCCCGCGAAGTGGTATTCCGTATCAAAGCCCAGCTGCGCCGACAGCAGTATCAGACAGTGGTTTCCGAAAATGCCTCGGCTCTTCTGGCTGCCGGATCGCTTACTCTTGACAGGGAAAGCGGCCGCGCCTGCAAAAACGGACAGGAACTCGGGCTGACCGGACGGGAATTCCTGCTCTTATCGTATCTCATGGAGAACGCAGATAAAATCATCAGCAAGGAGCGTCTTTACGAACAGGTTTGGGGCGAATACAGCAGTATCTGCGACAACACGATTATGGTCCATATCCGGCACCTGCGGGAGAAAATTGAGGACGAACCGTCCTCTCCCCGGCAGCTTATCACCGTGAAAGGTTTGGGCTATAAGCTCAAAAAAAGGATTGATTAGATGAAACGCTCAGGCTATCGCGCGATTTTCCATATTTACCTGATTTTCTTTCTGTCTCTGCTTGCAGCGCTCCTGCTTGCCGTCTGCCTTTTCTTCATGACGTTCTCCATCCGGACGACCGGCGGCGCAATTAAAAAAAGTGACTGGCCCAAAACATTTACTGAAGATTTTTCAGAACAGATTGTATGGATCGACGGCGCGCCGCAGCCTACACAGACCGGGATGGCATCATTGCAGGATAACGGAATCGGCATCCAGATTTTAGATTCCTCCGGCCGTGAAGTATTCGGCTGGCGGAAACCGGAACAGGCAGCTACCTCCTATTCCGGCCCGGAATTGCTGCGTCTCTTTCAGTCAGGAAAATCAGGCGGCGGCGAAACTGCCGCCTTTACCGGAACAGCCAAGGCCGCAGGAGAAGAATATATCTACATCCTGTATTTTCCCGTGAATGTTTCCAAAGTTACAATGTACGTCAACGGAGAACGGTTTGCGGGCGGTAAAAACGTGATTTTACCCGTCTTGTCGGCACTGCTTCTGCTTGTGCTAATCTCAGGCCTTCTCTACGGTCTTTTTACGGTAAGCGCAATGAAGCGGCTGACGGCTGTCATTCAGGATATCAGCGTCCGCAGCTATCTTCCGGTTCAGGATCATGGGGTGTTCCATGATCTCTATGACGGCCTGAACCGTCTGGATGAAGAAATCAGGGCCGGTGATAAACTGAGGCTGCAGACGGAAACTATGCGTGAGGAATGGATTGCCAATATCACCCATGATTTGAAAACGCCGCTCTCCCCCATCAAAGGATATGCGGAGATCCTGCTGGAAATCGGCGGGGACGGTGAGCAATGCAGGCGTTATGCCGGTATCATGCTGAAAAATGTTTCTTATATAGAAACTCTTATGGATGATCTGAAACTGACCTATCAATTGGAATACGGGATGCTGCCCGTAAACCGCGAAGAGACGGATATCGTCCGTTTTCTAAAAGAGCTGGCAATTACCATTCTGAATACTCCGGAATATGAAAATCGCACAATCCATTTCGAAAGTTCCGGACAAATGATTCCTTACTCCTTTGATCAGACGCTGTTGGCAAGGGCTTTTCGGAATTTAATCATCAATGCATTTGTGCATGGCAAAGAGGATACCGAAGTCACGCTGCACGTATCCTTATCCGGCTCTTTGAGCATCTATGTTGCCGATAACGGAACTGGCATGGAACCGGAGACGGTGCAACATCTCTTTGACCGCTATTACAGAGGAACGGATACGGGACAAAAGCCGGAAGGAAGCGGCCTGGGCCTTGCAATCGCCAGGGATATTATTGAGCTGCACGGCGGCTCCATTTCTGTTTCCAGTATTCCAATGGCCGGAACGGAATTTCAAATCGAATTCCCATTCCCTTAAGGTTAATTAAGGTTGCCTGAAAATCAGATTAAGGTTGGCAGACTATTATTAATTTAATGATAGCTGCCAACCTTTTTTCTGCTTTCAAGGAGGTCTTATTTTGAAAATCATCTGGAAATACATTCTCACAAACGTCAAAGAAAGAAAAATGCGGACCGCCGTCATGCTTCTGTCCGTCTTACTTTCCTCCACCCTTCTTCTGGTGTCGTTTTCCATTGGCGCTTCTTATGAAAGCGCACAGCGGAAAATGGCGCGCGGAATGGCCGGAAGCGCGGCAATCTCCGTAACTGCGGCCGAGGGTCCTGTCGATATCGGCATCCTGCCGGAACTGCCGTCGGTGGATGCCGTTGTCGGGGCGCTGAAGGGGACTGCCCTTTACCACGAAAACGGTTATTATGAAACCGTTGATTTGATAGCGGCCGATCTGGCCCTGCTCAATCAGATCAATCCTCCGCGGTTCGCAGACGGGGAGAAAATTGAGGATTTCACCGGTAATAAGGTTATCTTACCGGACCGTTTCACATCAAAATACGGGATTGAGGCGGGTGACACGGTTACGCTGCAGATTAACGGGCAGCCGGTTCCTTTCGCCGTGGAGGCGGTTGCCGCCTATGATACTGTTTTTCTCCGGCATACAAGAGGGACGACCGCTCTTCTGCCCCTTTCCACCCTTTCCGCCCTGTCCGGCCGGAAGGACGGATACACCGAACTGTTAATTAAACCGGCCGAAGGGATTTCTGCTTCGGAACTGAAACACGAGCTGGCAGCAGCTCTGCCTGGCGGCGGATACCGCGTGTCCGAAGTGGTGGATGAGGCGCAGATCTTTGCGGACGCACGGCAAAAATCCATGCCGTTTTTTCTGATCAGCTTTTTCTCCCTGACGGTGAGCATTTTTATCATTTACAGCAGCTACAAGGTAATTACCCTGGATCGCCTGCCTGTAATCGGCACGTTCCGCAGTATTGGGGCAACGCAAAAGGCCGTGACCCGCATTCTTCTGCTGGAAAGCGCACTGTACGGCGTCATGGGCGGCCTGATAGGGATTCCGGCGGGTATACTCGTCCTGAAACTGATTCTGCGGGGAATGGGGCAGTCTCTTTCACAGGGAATCGAGATTCCGGTTGTCGTCACTCCATTCAGTATCCTTTTTTCCTTTGCGGCTGCGGTAATGGTATCCCTGCTCTCCGCATGGCTCCCGGTGCGGCGGGCAAGCCGGCTGCCGATCAAAGATGTTGTGCTCGGCAGCGTGGAAGAAAAACATATCCCCCGGCGCTATAGGGCCGGGACCGGCATTACGCTTTTTATAATTTCAGCGTTTCTTCCTAAACTGGCCTCACCAAAAGCGCTGTATCCGGCCGGCGGATTTTCTCTGCTGGGGCTGATTGCCTCCGCAATTCTGATTATTCCGCTGCTGACGGACATGAGCGCAGCGGGACTGGAACATCTTTACGGAGCCGTCCTGGGAAACGAAGGAAGGCTTGCCGCCCGGAATATGCGGGGCAACCGGAATACTTCGCAGAATATCACGCTGCTTTTTATCAGCATTTCCGCTGTAATCGCCATCACCGCCGTGGGGGATTTCGTGACCGCCTACATCGGCGACGTGTTCAGGGACGCTGAAATTCAGGGCTTTGCGGATGGGCAGATGGAACCGGAATTTATCGAACAGGTTAAGGAGATGGAGGGAATTAAAAAAGCGCTTCCCCTTTACGTGTATAAAAATGAGATGCAGGCGGAGGGCGAGACTTTCAGCCGTCTGGAGGCAACCGATCATCTGGAATGGTACAGCTCCATGCTGGCGCTCCAATATACGGAAAGGGGGATGGAAGAAAAAGCAATTTCAGCCTTTGACGGGGAACGGGCCGTTCTGTTAAGTGAAAGCTGCATGGAACGCACCGGTTTTTCCATCGGTGATATGCTTCCCCTGTCCTGCGGCGCCGGACAAAATGATTATCTTGTAGTGGGCAGCTTCAAATCAAGGGCTACGGATGTAGAGGCGGTCATTTCTTCCTCATATGCAGCAGCTGATTTCGGCCCTGTTTCTTATGGCTTCCTTGCTTATACCGCCGCAGATCCCGAAGCTATTATGGTGCAAATCCGCGCTCTGTTCGGTGATACACCGAACTGGAGCCGGACGGTGAAGGAATTTAACGCGGACGCCCTGTCTACCGTGGGAGCTTTTTTGCAGCCCATGCACACCATGACCTTTTTTATTTTCGCGCTGGCGGCCGTGGGCGTCATTAATAACCTGCTAATCAACTGCATCCAAAAACGGCGGAGCATTGCCATGTACAAGTCGGTGGGGCTTTCCAACCGGCAGAATATAAAAATAACGCTGATTGAGGGATTTTCGGCCGGTCTTATCGGGGCGGTTATAGCGGTTTTTGTTTCCTGCATGGAAATTCAGACCATTTTCCTTGTAGCCGGACCAAAAATCTCAATGGCGCCGGAGCTGGATGCCGTTATCTTCCTGCGCGCCGGTATCATGGGAATTATTGTGACCCTGCTTGGCTCCGTTGTCCCAGTATTTAAGAGCCGCAGTATGAAACTGGTGGAGGAAATCAAATTTGAATAGTACGCGATGACAGGAGGTTATTTCATGAAACAGACACCCGCAAACATTGCCGTGGAGGGAAAACACATTGTAAAAGATTTTCGTCTCGGCGGCGAAACCGTAAAGGTACTCAAAGATATTTCGTTACAGGTCCTGCAGGGGGAATTCGTATCCGTCATGGGACCGTCCGGTTCCGGAAAAAGTACGCTGCTTTATATCCTTGGAGGTCTGGACATCCCCACAGGCGGCTCTGTTCTTTTAAACGGCACGGATATTTCCCGCCTGGAAGACGAAAAAATGAGCCGTATCCGGCGGCAGAAAATCGGCTTTGTCTTTCAGTTTTACAATCTAATCCCCAACCTGAATGCAGAGGAAAATATCATGCTTCCGCTGCTTCTGGACGGTAAAAAGATAGGGAGCTGCCGGAAACAGCTTGATCAGATTATCGGTCTCGTCGGCCTGTCCGAACACAGGAAACACACGCCCCGCGAATTATCCGGCGGCCAGCAGCAGCGTGTGGCAATTGCCCGCGCCCTGATTAACAGCCCGGAAATCCTTTTTGCCGACGAGCCTACGGGAAATCTGGACAGCCGGACCGGGGCCGGGATTATGAATCTTTTGAGGGAGATTAACAAAAACACCGGCCAGACAATTATCATGGTGACACATTCCCCCGAAGCGGCTAAAAGCAGCAGCCGGATTATTACCGTGCAGGATGGGAAAATAAAATAAAGAAGGTTAAATTGCACATGTCATGCCGCTTCTCTTCCGGTCGTATAGAAAAATGCCGGGGCCTGAAAACGGCCCCGGCGTAAAATTAATAAATATCTACTGTGCTTTGCTATCCTCTTTTCCATATCCAAGAAGAGGCAGTACATTCATAGGATGATCCAGTATCACAAGTGACGCCTTCTCGTCCAAATAGTGCTTCTGCTTATGGATAATGACCAGATGTCTTCCTTCAAAATACTGAATATAATGATGGAATACTTCGGAAGCAAGAGTCGTCCCCAGCAGCAGTAATGTATCGGCTTTTGTAATCTCCTCTGTGGTGCTTGTCATCTTCTGGCTGTCCACCATCTCTCCGAAAAGAGAAATCATCGGCCGGACGGGAATCCTGCAGACTTCGCAAAGCGGTACGTGTTTTGCATTCATTATGTAGGGAACAGGGTATTCTTTGCCGCATCTGGGACATTGGTTCTGGTAGATACTTCCATGCAGGTTGATTACATGTCCGCAGCCTCCCCTGCGCGGCTTGTCATAGATGTTGCTGTTGATTACGCTCTGAAGTCTGCCTGCCCGCTCCATGGCTGCCAGCGCCGGACCGGTAGCGGTGTCATGCGGCATATGGTGAAGCATTTCACTTTTGTAAAATTCAAAGAACTGTTCCGGCCGCGTATTATAGAAGGTAGCCGAATACAGCTCTTCCACGCAATGGCCGTAGCGGCTTTCTATGTCGTAAGCTTTGTCCTGCTTTTTTATCCCTGTAAATCCGCCTTCCTCCATCATGCCGGAGCCGCAAAGCGCCACAGTGTACGTACTTTCTTCCAGAATTCTCTTTAGCCGTTCCATTTTTTTCTTCATAGCAATGCCCCCTTCGGTTCTATTACCTTTATTCATTATAACATTTTGCCATAGTGCCTGCAAGTCAGCACAGACATGAAAAAAGACGCTGTTCCATGCAGAGAGCGCCTTTTTCCTCATTCTATTTTTCTACTGAAACCATGCTTTCATCGTATCCAGCACCTTGACTAATTCCTGTTCCGTGATTACATAAGGAACCATCGCATACATGTAGTTTAAAAACGGACGGCTGAATACGCCCCGTTCATATGCAAACTGCTGATATCCCTCCAATACGGCGGGATCGCGTACCTCTATGCAGACACAGCCTCCCATAATACGTATCTCTTTTATGCGGCTGTCCGTATAGCCTTCCATCTCCCTCCGGGTAATATCGGTAATACGGCTGATCTTCGATATGTAATCTTCCTTTTCAAAAAGCTCAATGGATTTTAGCGCCACACTGCAAGCCAGGGCATTTCCCATGAAGGTGGGTCCGTGCATCAGTGCAAGGGCGGGATCGTCGCCGTAAAAGCCCTGATATACCTTATGGTTTGCAACCGTAACCGCATGTCCGATATACCCTCCTGTAAGAGCTTTTCCCAAAACCAGGATATCAGGGCATACGAGATCTGCGACAAAACGGAATCCGGTCCGTCCAAATCCGGTGGCGACCTCATCAAAAATCAGGAGTACATCGTACTCGTCGCACAGTTCTCTCGCCCGCTCTAAAAATGAGATATCATACATCTGCATTCCTCCCGCACCCTGAAGAAGAGGCTCCACGATAAAACAGTTCAAATTATCATGATACAGTTTAAACGCTTCCTCCAGGGCTGGAATCTCCGTTGGAATATGGATCACATCCTTCTTTTCCCCGAATGCAAAATGGTAGTCCTCATCGTCTCCCACTTCCATGGCCTTAAATGTGTCCCCGTGGTAAGACCGGGTCAGGGACAAGACCTTACTCCTGGTCTTTTTGCGGTTTGTATTAAACTGCAGCGCCATTTTAAGAGCCACTTCCACCGCCACACTCCCGGAATCAGAATAAAAACAGTAATCCAGATCCCCGGGCAGCCATTCCTTCAGTTTTTCAGACAGTTTTTCCACCGGTTCATGGGTCAGTCCCCCCAGCATGACATGGGCAAACCGATCCGCCTGGGATTTGATTGCCTCCGTCAGCTCCGGATGCTTATAACCGTGGATGACGCTCCACCAGGAGGAAACGGAATCAATCAGCTTCTGATCCTCCGTGTAGAGATAAACGCCCTCCGCATTGACGACTTTATAGGGCGGTTTCATTGTTTTCATCTGCTGATATGGATACCAAATCATATTTTTTACCTTCTTTCCTATTCGTACAGGGATGCCAGTTCATCTGCGTCTATGTCAAGCTCTGTATCACCGTCTTTGACGCAGGCCAGCACCTTAAGTCCCGTCATGTATTCACACATCCTCCGGTTATCTTCCTCCATCACATTCCCTGCATGGAAATGGTTGAAAATGATTCCTTTTACCGGAATATCATGGGAGCGCATATATTCCCAGGTGAGAACCACATCGTTAATTGTGCCGAGTCCCGCATCTGCGACAATCAGGCAGGACAGCTTCAGTTCTCTGATAATATCCTCCAACTGGATTTTGGCCTCATCAAAGCAGACCGGACATACAATACCTCCGCTGCCCTCCATCGTTACATAGTCGTAATTGCGGCAGACAGCCTCAAATCCTTCCCTGACCACCTGCAGCCGAACCGGATTCCCCTCAATTCTGGAAGCGAGGTGGGGAGAATACGCAAGCTCATATACATAGGGGCACATCTCCCCCAGCGGTTGGGCAATTCCAGAAACACTCTTTACAGTCCATGCATCACCCGGAATCAGATTTCCGTCTCCGCCGCGGCTGTTCCCGCTCATAGCCGCTTTATAATATGCCGCGTTTCTCCCGCTTTGGCTCAGTTTTTTCACAATCAGGCCCGTCACAAAGGTTTTCCCGATGTCTGTTCCGGTTCCCGTAATAAAGATATTTTTACTCATATTCAGTCCACCTCATTCTGCAGTTCTTCAATCTCTCCTATGTATCTGATGCCGTTACACCCTATCTCATACTTTTCATAACCGGCTGAATCCGCTTTACCAGATAAGCTGCCAAAATACATAAACAGATATCTCCCGGGACTGCTAATATAAAACAGTAGAGAAAGAGCGGCCATACTCCTATCGGCGTATTTATCACAAAATTACAGATGATGTAGTAATAAACCATCCCAACCCCATAGACAATAAACAGCCCTGTAAAATTTGCTGCCAGAAGTTTTTTAATTGTCAGCGGATTCCCGTGTCCGGCTATCTTCCCCGTCACATAACTGGCCAGACAGAAGCCGATCAGATAGCCAAAGCTCGGCTTTAAAAGATACCAGATTCCGCCGCCCTCTGCAAAAACAGGCAGCCCCGCCAGCCCAAGCGCTATATACAGGGCAACACTGGCCGCCCCATTTTTACCACCCAGCAAAAGCCCCGCCAGCATGGTAAATAAAAACTGCAGCGTAAAAGGCACCACGGGCACCGGAATTTTAATAAACGCCCCTACGGCGATCAGCGTTGTAAACATCGCTGTATAGGTAAGGTTCAGTACCGGTGAATACCTCAGGGGTTTTTCTGCTTTTTGTAACATGTTTTCCTCCTATAATTTTCTGTTTGGTAAGATTTATCTGAATGTAAACCAAAAATAAAATACAGTTTACATTCAGATAAATCTTACCAATTACGCTCCAAATTGTCAACCTTTTATTTTTGTAAGTTAACAAATGATTTTCAATCCTAAAGCGGGATTTTAATTGAGAAATGAGAAGGCTGTCAACCACAATGCTCCTTCGGAAGTCCGGGGAACGCCTTTTGTTCACTGTCTGAAAGTTTCTTCTGAGGTTTGGTGTTGGTTTCAGTATTGAAGTTAGAATTGGCTTTCGATTTGATGTTGGATTCGGTATTAGAACTACAAAAAGTGCTGCTGGCATGGAGTTCGCAGCAGCACTTTTTGAAGAGGGGTGAACATGGGGAACAATCCCGTTTTCTTTCTGAATTTTCTGATTATTGCATCAGCTTCCTCAAGTTCTGTCATATCTGAATATTGAATATTCCCGGCATCATAATCCGGATGTATCCTCCCCTCTCGCATATCAGTTTTGAATCAGATGTCAGTGCCGGTTTTCCAGAAATTAAAACCCGCGGATTGCCTGGCATCCACGGAACCGGCGTTACCGGTATGCATGGCATCGGCGTCAGTACGCCCAACGCAGCAGCCGTTGCGGCCGCCACCATGGGGTTTGCCATGGAGGAACACAGGCCGAAGGGTAGGATATTAACCATAGGCACCTTATCCATGATGGAGGCAATCGCCTGGGTGTTCATCACCCTGGCCGCAGGCAATACATTTAAAGTGGACGGTACCGAACCGAAACTGCAGCTTATACACGCCCCACCACATACACAAAAACTCATTCCGTCATCTCCTGTCTAAAAATGATTTTACTCTCTTCCGTTTACAGATTTCATGGCACGGGCAGTTCCCTGTCTTCAGAACTGATCCATAAGCGGTCTTCTTTTTAATTCAGTTTGACCATAGCTCCCTTAACTTCTAACAGACCGTTTGCCTCAAGTTTAGCGCTGGCAGTCCCCTTAAGTTCCAGTATCATTCCCTCAACCTTCGTTTTATCCGCCCCGAGTTCCAAGGTCTGGGAAGGCCTTAATATCACTGATGCACCGCTTACGGCAAGTCCTTTTTCTGCCTTCAGCTCTATTTTCTGTCCGTTTATCTTCACATCGGAAGCCAGAGTAATCCTTCCTTTTTCAAGGGTCAGAAAGGGTTCACCCTCAATTTTGAATTCCAGTTTTTCCTTAATATCAAGTGTCAGACATCCTCCCTCTGTTCTCATCATCCTGACTGGATTTTCCTCTTTTGCCACTCCCTCCGGCGGCGTGTCGGCAAGCCCCTGCAGGCAGCCCATCACAAAGGGGCAATCCGGGCTTCCGTTCAGAAAACCTACAACCACCTCCGTTCCCACTTCAGGCAGCAGTAATGAACCGTATTCCGTTTTGCAGTAACCGGTCATCACCGGTAACCAGCCGGAAAGACGCTTGCCATCCACTCCCAGACCGTACTCCACCCGGATTCTCCCAGGCTGCTCCTCATTCCAATTTTCTTTGACAATTCCCGTCACCATAGATGCATCCATACATCTGCCTCCTATCCTTTTATTCCGTTCACCCCTATAACCGTTTATCACTTATCATAGGGTAGAAGTCTCCGCCACAAAATCCATCGCGCTGCTAAAAATCTATGACTCCCTTGATATACCTTCATGAGCCAGCTCCAAACTCTCAATAGCAATCTCACAGGAAGCCGCATTGAAATCAGGCGCCGAATATTTAGCAGGCCATGCGTTAATAATCTTCCACACTGCCACCTCATTCCGCATCTCATCTAGCAGGCTTACTGTCACAGTCTTTCTCTCCACCTCACCGGCCATCCCCTTCTCAATCCAGCCGTAAGCGGCTTTTCCTTCGAGCATGCCATTCTTCAGGGTGATATTGCCGTATTTACGCAGTCCCGCCACCCTCATCGGATTCTCTGCCGCCATATCTCCCTCCCTGTTCTCAATCGGTTCTATCGCCGCGTCGAAACCGGAAACCTCACTGAACCTTCCTGCCTCCAGTCCATCGATATCCAGCTTAAAACGGAATTTCGCTCCCGGATATACTGCCATGATAATGCTCCTTTCCCTATTTCTTTTTTCGGTATTTCAAAATTTTTGCACTTTCAACGATCCACTGCCTCCTGCTGCTGGGAATCGCCCGTCTTCTGGGTAATTTTGAAAATTACAAATTCAGCAGGTTTGACAGGAGCAGCTCCGATCACGCAAATCAGCCTTCCATTGTCAATATCATCCTGAGTCATTGTACTTTTTCCTACGTTGACAAAAAATGCCTCATCAGGTGAAGAGCCCGCAAGGGCTCCGTTTCTCCAGAGGCTGGTGAGGAAAACCTCAATGGTTCTCTGGACCCTGCTCCAAAGCAGCTCATCGTTCGGCTCGAATACCACCCAATTGGTATTGGCTTTTATGGATTCCTTTATATAAATAAAGAGGCGCCTTACATTGATATATTTCCAGCTTCCGTCACTGCCGGCCGTCCTGGCCCCCCAGACACGGATCCCCTGTCCCGGGAACGCCCTGATTAAGTTTACTCCCACGGGATTCAGAAGATCCTGCTCCCCCTTATTAAACTGTACATCCAGTCCCACACAGGCTCTGACCACCTCATTGGCCGGCGCTTTGTGGACGCCTCTTGTTTTATCGCTTCTGGCATAGATTCCAATCACAGAACCCGAGGGCGGTATCTGGATATTTCTCTTGTCCCGCGGATCAAAAACAGTCAGCCACGGATGGTAAAGGGCCGCGTAGGTCGAATCGAAAATATCCCGGTGGCTCCGGATATCCTGTACCTTTCTGGCACCCTGGGGGATATCCAGGACGGCAAAACGGCTGGTCAGATTCTCACAGTGGGCCACAAGGGAAAGCTGCACATTGGGATCGGTTACTCCCGGAACCGCCATGACGGATACAACATCATTGTCAAGAAATGCCTGTATTCCGGTTCTCTTTCCAGTACCTTTATCCACACCTATAAAGTCGCCTGCCGTCATCCCAAGGGTATTCCCGTTACTTCCACCGGAAAAGCCGACGGACACCTTGGCCGCCTGCCCTCCCAGAAGACATTCAAAGGGAGTTTTTATCTCTTTTTCCTCTTTCCCTGCATATGTAACGGCCACTAGTTCGGATTTAGCCATCTTGTTTTCCACAAAATTCGGCGCCTCAGTATTAAAAGAGAGGTAATCAAAGCTTTCCACCTCATCCTCATAGCGGACTTCCATGGAAAATTCGCAGGTAGAAATGATTTTGCCGGGAAGGAGCCCTTTGTCCACCACGTCTGCCTCAAACTCTTTCTCAAAAATCAAAACGTTATCCTGGCTTTTAACGATCCGATTCAGCACCGTCTCTGTCCCGTCGCTAAACGCTACGATATCTCCTTTCATAAAGCCGGCTCCACTCTTGACGGAATAGCCTTTACCGGATCCTGTCTCAAGCACCTCTAAAATCTGGGTTTTAGCCTTACTGGATGGAGATATGACCGCCCTTAAGCCGTTGCCCCACAGCCCCGGGGTTTTGGCTTTCAGCGATAAGACAGGCGCATCTCCCATCGGAACAGCTCCTTCGGCGCAGGCCGCATCCTGCGGCGCCACCCTCATCACAAAACAGCGCTCCCCGCCGTTAATAAAAAAATGTTCCACAGCGTAAGCAAGAAATCTGAAGTTTCCGAACTCATTCGCCGAGAGATAACCTCCGTAATTTCTCCTGAAATCTGAAAAATTCGTTATCATCTGGGGAAAACCTTCCACCGGCCCTCTCTCAGCCGCACCGATAAAACCGGCCGTGCTGGTTCCAATGCCTTCCATTGGTCTTCCACCGGAATCAAATTCCTCTACATAGACTCCTGGTGATAAATATTCTGCCATATCCTTCTCCTTTCATTTTCTTTCTGCCTGCAACTATCCGCCTCTTTCACAAGGATTGTGTCATCAATGAAAGGCCGCCCTTTTATAGTTTCTGCCAGCCTCCCCCTGTTTCTTCAGCTCACTCATCTGTCATATTATTCCATTATATCTTTTTGCTGTATCACCGGCAAGTCTTTTACCCGAAGCCGCCTGTCCGGATAGTAAAAAAACACTCTGCATCCCAAGCCGGTGCAGAGTGTTTTTTACCTTTTAATCTGTATTTAACTACAAAGTGCTGTCGCCATATACCTGGAAATAAAAACTTTTCCTATTCCCCAAGCGCCTCAAATTTATTTACAATCGTCAGCAGCAGATCCACCACTTTATCCATGGACTGGACCGGTATAAACTCATATCTTCCATGGAAGTTGTAGCCGCCCGTGCAGAGATTCGGGCATGGAAGTCCCATATAGGACAGCCTTGCTCCGTCCGTGCCTCCGCGGATCGCAGAGATCTCCGGAGTGATGCCGTTCTCTTCCATGGCTTCTTTCGCAATGTCGATCAGATATTTGTAAGGCTCGATCTTTTCCTTCATGTTATAGTAGGAATCCTTTATCTTGACCTCAACGGTTCCCTCGCCGTATTTTTTATTCAGGTAGTCTGCAGCCGCGGCAAATAATGCCTTTTTCTGCTCAAACTTCTGCATATCGTGATCGCGGATCAGATAATCCATTTTGGCATTCTCCACATCTCCGGCAAACTGGTCGAGATGGAAAAATCCCTCATATCCCTCCGTGTACATCGGATTCTCAAATACAGGAAGCAGGTTCTGGAATTCCATTCCGATTAAAACGGCGCTCTTCATCATGTTCTTGGCTCCGCCCGGATGGATTCCCACACCGTGCACATAGACTCTGCCGGATGCCGCGTTGAAGTTTTCGTACTCCAGCTCCCCTAAAGGACCTCCGTCCACCGTGTAAGCCACATCCGCCTTAAAACCTTCCACATCAAAGAAATCAGCGCCTCTGCCAACCTCCTCGTCCGGAGTAAAACCAATCTGGATTGTGCCGTGGGGCACTTCGGGATGTTCTAAAAGCCATGCGGCCATTGTCATAATCTCGGCTACTCCCGCCTTGTCGTCACCGCCAAGCAGCGTTGTTCCGTCGGTCACAATCAGGTCTTTCCCTTCACAGTCCACCAGGAACGGGAAATCCTTCACTCTCATGACAATATTCTTCTCCTCATTCAGGACAATGTCACCGCCGCTGTAATTCTCCACGATTCTGGCCTTCACATCCTTGCCAGACAGGGCCGGAGAAGTATCCATGTGGGCGACAAAACCCAGAGAAGGCACTTTCTTTTCCGTAGTTGCCTCGATTGTCGCATAGACATAGCCGTTCTCACTCAAACGGACATTGGATGCTCCCATCTCTTCCAGTTCCCTGACCAGTTCTTTTGCCAGCACAAGTTGTTTTTCCGTGCTCGGAACCTGCTCCATCTCATCTTTTGACTGAGTGTCAAAGGAGACGTACTTCAATAAACGATCTGCTGCTTTGCTCATACCTTCACCTCATAGTTTTTATTTAAAGAAATTCCATATATTACGGTTATCGCTGCAATTTGCTTTCCCGCTGTAAACACGGTCCGCGAATGGCAGCTCATGTCCACACACATCAGATATTATACTACATATTTCTTCAGGAAAAAAGGGATATTGGGGATTTAGTTGAAATGCGAGGACGCCTCTGTAAGACGGCGGACGGGGTGGTGGGTGGTTGTATATGAGTCTTCAGTCCCGGTATATAGATTGTGGTGAGGGGGAATCCGGAGAAAAAAATTCCTTCGGGGACTCGCTCCCGCTTGTGAAGCGCACAGCGGATGCTAGGCTCGAAAGGACCTCGCCAAGCACCGGCGGGCTTCAAGGTCACCCTTCGGAAAGTTTTTCTCCTCCTTCCCCGGGCAGGTTATCGACGGGACTGAAGACTCAGCGAAGGGTATTGCCCCGTCCGCCGGCTTCAGGGGCTGATTGTCTCTTTTATCAAGTGCGGGGGAGGTATTGTCGCGGCCGATACGTAGTCGTGAACCTTTTACCTTTTCAACGGCCGCAGGCTTGGGTTCGGGATGGCGAAAACCTACGTGTCTTCAGTCCCGTCGACAACCTGCCCGGGGAAGGAAGGAGAAAACTTTCTGAAGGGGACATTGGAATCCGCCGGTGCTTGATGAGGTATTACCGAATCTAGCACCCGTTGCGCATTCCACAAGCGAGAGCGAGTCCCCGTAGGAATTTTTTCTCCTGGATTCCCCTCGCCACACTCTGCAAACCGGGACTGAAGAATCATAACTCCCTCTCACCATCCCGCCCCCCGGCCATCCCGGCGGCGTTCTCATTCCTCGTCTCTCATCTCTAAATCCCTCTGAAGCGGCTCCAGATAATGGACGTAAATATCGCGGTAACTCCTGATTTTCCAGGATTTATCCAGTTCGTCATATGTAAAGCTCTTTCTTCCGCCCTCCTGCATCCTGATCCAGAACCGGTTCAGTTCTTCGAAAGGCACGTAATACATCTCATCCTTTGCGGTAAAATATAGGATGATAAAGGCGACGCCGCCCTGTTCTTCAAATTCTTTCATGAAGGCAACCTGATGGGCATGGACGTTCTGAAGGGGAAATGTCGGCGCAGCGCATTCCTTGGCGTCAAAACAGACCGGCACGCCCTGGACTGCGCCGATATAATCCACGGTACTCTTCTGGTCAAAATAAGCCATTGTAATATGACGGCTTTCCTTGTCGATGCTGACCGGCGTGATTGGGGTCGGTATCTTCTGAATCAGCGCCAGCCTCTTTTCCCGGTAACTGTCGTTTGTATGATTGATGAGATCCTCCAGCGTCGATCCGCGGAGGCCTCTTGTATTCCAGGTTCCCATTCGTGATATTCTCCTGCTATTGCTTTTTCTCCATCTCCGCCGTCATCGCGTCAAACTCTGCGGGCGGTTTTGCCGTAAATTCCCGGCCGCTTAAGCCGGACAGCGGCTCCTCCATCCGGGACGGCATTACGAGCCTCCAGGCATGGAGCATCTGGGATTTAACCCCGTATTTTTCCTTCACTGCGGCATTGAGCCTCGGATCTCCGTATTTGTAATCTCCGGCGATAGGATGGCCGATGGAGGCCAGATGCGCCCTGATCTGGTGGGAGCGCCCCGTGATCAGTTTCACCTCTAAAAGTGTATGTTTACCGTCGCTTAAAAGGGGCCGGTACAGCGTCCTGATGGGCAGCGCATCCTTCTCTTCGTGTTTCAAAACCTTCACCTGGTTGGTCTTTTCATCTTTTTTCAGGAAACCGGAGATTTCCTTCGTCCCGTCCACTTTTCCCTTTACGATACAGAGATAGTATTTCCCAATAGTCCTCTCCTTGATAGCCTTTGACATGATTTGCAGGCCGGGAAGTGACTTGCCCGCTATGACAATGCCGCTGGTATTACGGTCCAGCCGGTTGCAGACGGATGGGCGGAACTGGCGCATCTCCTCCCCGGTAAGCTGTCCGCTGTCCAAAAGGTAATCAATCAGGTATTCCACCAGGGATTCGTCGCTGTCCTTCGCTTTCTGGGACAGCATGCCGGACGGTTTGTTGATCAGGATAATATCATTGTCCTCGTAGACCACGTTAAGCTTCGTCTTCTTCACCTTCTGAATTTTTACTTCGGAAAATTTTTCGATGGTCTCGTCGGAAAGGAAGAGCTTCACCTCGTCGCCCTCGGATAACTTCTCGGAGCCATCGCATTTTTTGCCGTTTAAGGTGATGTTCTTCTTTCTCAGCATCTTGTAGATAAAACTTTTTCCCGCCAGATTCAGGTACTTGGCCAGTAATTTATCGAGCCTCTGACCGGCTTCGTTTTTTGTTATTTTTACGACCTGCATCCTCTTTATTTCCCCGTTTCGTTTCTTCTAACCTTTACTGTCCGCTTATGTATTTCCCGCCGCCGTTTTCTACATGCACAGGCTCTTCATTGTATTTACAGCGTACTCCACACTTCCGTCATCCTCGTACTCGGAGGCCGGTTTCAGGCTCTTAAGCCGTTTATCAAATGTGCTCAGTTCCTTGGTGATTTTCATATTCGGATCCAGCCTCTGGGACACCAGGATATCATTTAACGATTTCTCGGCCTCCTGGATATTCACCTTCGGATTGATGCAGTAGGCGTAAATGCCGGTTGGATGGACCGCTATGGCGTCCATCGGCAGCACATAGTCCTTCGTTGTCAGCACCATGTCGTAGAGCATCGGAAATTTCACTTCATATGCCGAATATTTATCATAAAATTCCTTAGACGGCGTTTTGTACCTGATAATCGCCACCAGCGGTGAAGCCAGGTTCGCGGCCGGAAGCACTGTGACGACGGCCATGACGGTCAGAATATTCTTAACCGCCTGGCTGTCCGTAAAATAACGGGCCGCAAGCTGAGCAATAATAAACGCGGCCAGAATCGATATCAGGAAAATATGCTTTCTCTTAAAACTGGTACGGTAGCCGTACTCCCCTTTTTTACTTTTCTTCACTTTCGTTCTCCTCTTCCGGTTTTACCACCTGCTTTGGTGAAATGCATGACATGATTTTAAGAATCAGACTGTGCGGCGCCACCTTGCACATCAGCCGGAAGCCTTTCATCATAATTCCGTATACGGAGACCGGCTTTCCCATCAGGCTGTCGCGCACCGCCAGCTTCACCACTTTGACCGGATCCGCCATAGTCAGGCGCTTGTAGAGCGGAATCCGTCCCGTTGTCTCCGCTATGTCGAAAAACTCGGTTTTCACAGGTCCCGGGCATACCGCCGTGACATAGATGCCGCGTTTTTTAAGCTCCTCACCGAGAGCGCGGCTGTAACTCAGAACAAACGCCTTGGTCGCCGCATAGACGGCAAAGCCGGGCTGCGGCAGGAAGGACGCCGAGGACGCATATTGAATGATGCGGCTGTTCTTGCTCATATAAGGCAGAACCATATGGGTGACGGCGCAGAGCGCCTCGCAATTTAAACGCACCATTCCCGTCTCCTCATTTAAAGCGACGCTTCCGACTCTGCCAATCTTTCCATAACCCGAAGCGTTCACCAGAATCTTCACATCCGGCTGCTCCTTCTTAAGCGCCTCGGAAAGCTCGGAAAGCTGGACCCCATCCGTGAGATCAATCGCAAATTTCTTAACCGGGACCGGAAGCTGCTTTTCCAGTTCCGTAAGACGGTCCATTCTCCTGGCAACCAGCCATATTTCTCCAAAACCGGCAAAGCGGTCCGCCAGCTGTACCGCCGTCTCCCGGCCCATACCCGAGGAGGCTCCCGTTACTATTGCTATTTTCATTCAGTATCACCTTCCTGATTTTTTATGCACATTCCTGATGGTCTTTTTTTTGACCGGCCTGGAGGATTTTCCATCCGGCTTCCCATCTTCTTTTTTCCTGGCGTAATTCTGATACCCTGTCTGTCTCGGCCGGATCAGGCATTTTTTATCAAAACCGATGAGATCGGTCCTTCCGGCTGCCTTGAGAGCCTCCATGACCAGTTCATAGTTCTTGGGATTCCTGTACTGGATCAGCGCCCTCTGCATTGCTTTCTCATGAGGGTTGGTCGGCACATAGACCTTTTCCATTGTCCTCGGATCGTATCCTGTATAGTACATACAGGTGGAAAGCGTGGATGGAGTCGGATAGAAATCCTGCACCTGTTCCGGCATATAACCCAGATCCCTCAGATATTCCGCCAGCTCCACCGCCTCCGTAAGCGTCGACCCCGGATGGGAAGACATCAGATAAGGGACGAGAAACTGTTTCATCCCCAGCTTCTCATTCATCCTCGCATACTCCTTCATAAACTGGCGGTATACACTGTTCTCCGGTTTCCCCATCCTCTTTAACACGTTGTCGGAAATATGCTCCGGTGCCACTTTCAGCTGGCCGCTGACGTGGTACTTACACAGCTCCCTTAAAAAAGCATGTCCCGGATCCGCCAGCAGATAATCGAATCGGATGCCCGAACGGATAAATACTTTTTTTACCTTTGGGATATCCCGGAGCTTCCTGAGCAGCGCAATATAATCGCTGTGATCGGCATTTAAATTTTTACACGGCTTTGGGAACAGGCACTGTTTATTCGGGCAGACACCCGCTTTCATCTGTTTTTCACAGGACGGATGCCTGAAATTGGCCGTCGGTCCGCCCACGTCATGGATATACCCCTTAAAGTCGGGTTCCTGCGTCAGAAGCTTTGCCTCCTCCACAATCGATTCATGGCTCCTCGTCTGCACAATCCTTCCCTGATGGAAGGTCAGGGCGCAGAAGCTGCACCCGCCGAAACATCCGCGGTTGCTGATCAGGCTGAACTTCACCTCGGTGATGGCCGGGATACCTCCCGCCGCCTCATAGGACGGATGGTAATTTCTCATATAAGGCAGGGCATAAACGTCGTCCATCTCCTCTTCACTGAGCGGTTTCGAGGCCGGATTCTGGATCACGAAGAGACGCTCCCCATACGGCTCCACCAGCCGTTTTCCGGAAAAGGGATCCGTATTGCAGTACTGTGTATAAAAACTTTTCGCGTATTCTTTTTTATCCGCCGTCAGTTCTTTATAGGAGGGGAGTGTCACCTCATCGTATACCGATGCCAGTGAATCGGCCTTATAGACCGTTCCGTCGATAAACGTAATATCTTTAATATCAATTCCGCTGTTAAGCGCATCGGCAATCTCGACAATGGAGCGTTCCCCCATCCCGTAGGAAAGCAGATCGGCCTGGGAATCCAGCAGAATCGACCGTTTCATTTTCCCCGACCAGTAATCATAGTGGGCCAGCCGCCTTAAGCTGGCCTCAATTCCGCCGATGATAATCGGTTTCTTTGAGATGGAGCGTATCAGGTTGCAGTAGACAACCGTAGCGTAATCGGGCCTTTTTCCCATCACGCCGCCGGGAGTGTAGGAATCCTTTGCGCGTCTTTTCTTGGAAACGGAATAATGGTTCACCATGGAATCCATATTGCCGGCCGAAACAATGTATCCCAGCCTCGGCTCTCCCAGAATCCTGACACTGTCTGCGTCCTTCCAGTCCGGCTGGGCAATAATTCCCACCCTGTAACCGTGTGATTCCAGGATACGGCTGATAATGGCATGGCCAAAGGACGGGTGATCCACGTAGGCGTCACCCGTCACATAGATAAAATCGCACTCTTCCCAGCCGCGTTTTTCCATATCTGCCTTTGAAATCGGTAAGTAATCATGTATCATCACATTTTCTCCAATTATCTGTCTGCCTGTGTTTTAAAGGTTTCTTTCATAAGCAGTTCATCATAGTCTTTTATGTAATAGTCCGCCATGGACTGTTTTTCCCTGGTTAAGTCGAGTGAAAATTCATCCTCCACCGCGCAGACTGTCATCCCGGCCCTCTTGCCCGCCAGAATTCCGGCCGGAATATCCTCAAATACGAGGCACTGCAGGGGATTTACCTTCAGGGTTTCTGAAACTTTCAGGTAAATGTCGGGCGCGGGTTTTCCGGCGGCAACCTCGCAGGCCGTCGTCACCACGTCAAAATATGGCTCCACTTTTAAAGAACCAAGCACCGCGTCCACCATGTCCCGTCCGTTGCTGGTAGCGATTCCCAGCTTGAAACCGCGTCCGCGCAGTTCCTTCAGAAACGCCTCTGCCCCCGGTTTAAGCGGCACTTCATGGCGGTATTTGTCTATGGACATCTTAACCCAGATATCCTTAATCTCATCGAGCTCCATCGGCAGTTTAAAGCGCTCCTTAAAATAAGCGGCCGTCTCCAAAAAACTCATCCCTTCGATGGCTCTCTGCAGATCGTCGGGGCAGCCATAACCGAAACGCCCCAGAAACTCGATGTCGATCGCCTTCCACATCCACATGGAATCCACCAGCGTCCCATCTAAATCAAATATTGCCGCTTTTTTTCCTTCTAACATCTGTATCCAGCTCCTTTTCGTTCTTTCTCCGCCGCTCAGCTCTTTCTAAGCGCCTTTAATTCCTCTGCGGTCAACGGACGGCTTTCCCCCGGTTCCAGTAAAGGATCCAGCATAAGCGGTCCCATGGAAAGGCGTTTCAAAAAGACAACCTGTCCTCCGGCTGCCTCAAACATTCTTTTAACCTGATGAAACTTTCCCTCGTGGATCGTGAGCCTGGCCTCACAGACTGGTTCCCCGTCCTCTTCATAAGAAGATTCTATCAGAAGTTCTGCCGGAAGTACAGTGGTTTGGTCTGCCAGCGTAATTCCCTTCGCGAAGGCCTCTGTAACGTCTTCCCTCAGTTTTCCCTTAACCTTTGCAAAATAAACCTTGTCCACATGCTTTTTCGGTGACAGGAGTTCGTGGGCCAGTTTACCGTCATTTGTAATCAGCAGAAGTCCCTCCGTATCAATATCCAGCCGTCCGACCGGAAAGAGATCCTTCCTCTTCGCATCCCCAATCAGGGAAATAACGGTGGGATGCAGGTTGTCCTCGGTCGCGGATACGACGCCCTGGGGTTTATTAAGCATAAAATATTCGACGGAAGAGAAAGCCACTTCCTCCCCGTCCATACAAACGGTCACGGCAGCCGGGTCAAATTTATAATCGGATTCCCGGCAGACTGCGCCGTCCACCAGCACGCGCCCCTTGCGGATTGCCTCCTTCACCTGGCTTCTCGTCCCTTTTTTCATCTCCGCCAGAAATTTGTCAAGCCTGATTGTCCCGGCCATCACTGCCACCTCCATCCAGGATAATATTTATTCTTTAGAATGCCGCCCTGGCGTTTGGCAAAACCCAGAGGCCAGCCGTCCACACAGACCAGGCACCAGCCCTTTCCGTCCGCGGCCTCATCCTCTGAAAGCTGAACCGTCTCTCCCTTCAGATAGCGGATTACCCGCTCATCCTCTGCACTCATATTAAAACTGTCCTGAAACTGCTCTGCCTTCAGGAACATGGCAAGCGCCTGGGACGGTTCAAAACGGCCTTTTTTCAGTTCACCGAGCAGAAGGCCTGTCCTCAGATAGCGGACATTCTTTAAATACGCCTTTCCTTTCCCCGAAAATGGCTCCGGCAGATAATATACCGTATCGCCGACCTGATACAGGCGTTCCGGTTCCCAATCCGCCTTTGTCATACAGAGAAAGTCACGGACCGGCTCCAGCTCTTTCGGCCAGCTTTTTCCTCCAGGAGCAGATATTTTTTCCGTTTGTCCGGCGCCGGCCGGCCAGTCTTCTTCCCCATCCTTCTTAAGCAGGGCGATAAAATGGCCTTCCCCGCGTATTTTGTGGGGAAACAGCCTTACACACTCCGGAAGTCCGAAGCCCGGCGCAAATCCTTCCCGCTTTTCAAGCGGCACCGGATGCATATCTCCGTGTTCACTCAACAGTCGCCGGATGGTTCCCTCATTTTCCTTCTCATCAAAGGTACAGGTTGAGTAAAGGAGCATCCCGCCGGGACGCAGCATCTTTACAGCCTCCGTGACAATTCCATACTGAATTTCACTGTAATAATCAGGCCCTTTTTCTCTGTAGCTCTTAACCATATCGCTGTCACGCCGGAACATTCCCTCGCCGGAACAGGGGGCGTCGATCAGAATCTTATCGAAAAATCCCCCAAACCGCAGGGAAAGTTTCTCCGGCGTCTCGCTGGAGACACAAATATTCCCGGCGCCAAACAGTTCCAGGTTCTTGAGCAGCGCCTTTGCCCTGGAATTGCTGATATCATTGGAAAAAAGAAGGCCCCGGCCCATCAGCTTTGCGGCCAGTTCCGTGCTCTTTCCCCCGGGAGCCGCGCAGAGATCCAGGACGCGGTCCCCCGGTGTGACCGGCAGAAGTGACGCCGGTGTCATGGCGCTCGGTTCCTGCAGATAATAAAGACCGGCATAGTACCACGGATGTCTGGCCGGCTTTAACTCCTTATTATAGTAGAAACCGTTGTCGATCCAGGGAACCGGCAAAAGCTCCCAGCCGCTGGCCTCGGCAAATTTTCCTGCCGTACATTTCAGCCGGTTCACTCTCAGGCCATAGTGGGGAGGCTCCGAAAAACAGGCCAGATAATCCTCAAATTCATCTTTTAAAAGGCCTCTCATCTTTTCCAGAAAATCAGCCGGAAGTTCTCTGTAGTCCAATTTGCAATCTCCTTTATTCACTGTCAGTAATTATATTTCAATCGGTTCTTTTCCAGATATTTTAAAATCCAGTACGGATTTACGCTCATCTCTTCATAATGATCGGTTCGGATATAGATTCCCAGATGCAGATGCACGGCAAAATTGCCCACCGTGTTCTCCTGTTTTCCATAGCCGGAGTCGCCCATATAGCCGAGCAGCTCTCCCGCCCTCACCTTATCTCCCACCTTTAAATCTCCCGCATAGGAGTAGAGATGGGCATAGTAAATGTAAGCTCCTGACGGCGTCCTCACTCCGATGCGCCAGCCTCCCTGTTCCAGCCAGCCTATCTTTTCCACCGTGCCGTCGCTGACGCTTATGACGGGGTAAAAACCGCGTTCCCGCTCCGTGCCCATAATATCGCAGCCCTCATGCCCCCTCTCTCCGCCATAGGTACGCTTCTGCTTCCAGCTGTCCTCATAGACGGGAAAAGGAGTTCCGGCCCTTGTACTCTCCGGGATGGGAAAATATTTTAAGTCTTTCAGTATCACCTCGTATGCGCCCGCCAGCTTCTTATACGCGGCCGGCTTCTGCATCAGAGCCATGCTGTTATGATACGTCAAATCCTTACAGTCTGTCAAATCAAATTCATGTTCCAGCATCAGGGATGCTATCTGATCGTAATCCGGGCTTTCCTGCCCGGCAATGGCCGCTCCCAGCTTCATGCTCCGAAAATCGTCGCTCTCCCAGGTATAAGCATTCAATTGGTAAAAGCCGGGGTTCTGCCCCAGCCAGTGAAACATAGTCGTGTTAAAGACGGATAACAGAATGAGAAATATAATGAACATAAGAGAATCGCTTCCGGACATATATTATATAAAACATTCTATTCGGACTCTTATGAAAAAATCCATCCTGCCGGCCATCCCGGTCCTGATCCTGATTTTCCTGCTGATGCATCCGGCCCAGTCCTTTGAGGGAGCTAAGTCCGGCCTGCTGCTGTGGTTTAACGTGGTGCTCCCGACGCTGCTTCCTTTTATGCTGTGTTCCAGCCTGCTCGTGGCCTGGGGAGGCGTGCCTCTCATCACCCGGCCCTTTTCCCCTCTTTTTAAGCTGCTTCACCTGTCGGACGGCGGAAGCTATGCCCTGATGGCAGGGCTTCTCTGCGGCTACCCGATGGGGGCCAAGACAACTGCCGATTTCCTGAGGGAAGGAAAAATCACGGCAAATGAGGGAAAGCGGCTGCTTGCCATCGCAGGCTGCCCCAGCCCGATGTTCGTAGCCGGATACGTCCATTCCCATCTGGACGGTACCGTCCCGTTTATCTCGGTCGCGGTTTCCCTTTACATACCGGTTATTCTGCTCGGTTTTCTGGTACAGGTTTTCTACAGGGACAAGACAAAAGGGCGGAACATAGCGTCAACCGACTATTCCGTCAAAAGCAGAAGCACCGCCCCGCTGCCTGCGGATATACCTCCCGCCAAATCCCAGCCCTTTGACGAGATTATGATGTCCTCCCTGGAAATTATGGTCAAAATCGGCGGATATATCATGCTGTATTCCATCCTCGCGTGTTTTATCTGCGGCTCCGGCCTGATTCCGGAACCGGTTAAACCGCTCCTGACCGGTTTTGTGGAAATGACGACGGGAATCGACAATGTCTCACGCTCACTGTCCGGCCTTCCTGCGGCGCTGGTGATCCTGTTTTCAGCCGCTTTCGGGGGCCTGTCCGGCGTCTCCCAGACAAATACGGTTATAAAAAATGCCGGACTCTCCATCCGGCATTATATACTATGGAAACTGGTTCACGCCAGTCTCGCATGTTTTATCCTTATTCTGCTGTCATCTCTGTAGCCGCGGCCTCACCGTTGTCATCCGGCTCCCTCACAACGCTGCCTGCCAGTTCGTTGCGGTTGGAGGATACAATGTCGAAGCTGGACTGCATGGAACTCATATAGGCGTCGAATCTGCCCTGTGCGCCCTCCATGGAGTGCTTGATGATCGTCTGAAGGCTGCGAAGCATATCGTCCGTATACTGTACGGAACCCTGGCGGATATTGTTCGCCTCAATAACGGCGCTGTCTACAATCGCCTGAGCCTGTGCGTTCGCCTGTTCGATGATGCTGTTGGCCTCGGAGTAAGCGCGCTGCATAATCTCGTGCTCGTTCACCAGTTCATTCGTCTGGGCCGTTGCCTCCGCCACCATAGCATCGGCCTGGGAGCGTGCTTCCTGGAGAATGGCGTCCTGGTTGCTGATAATCTTCTGGTACTTCTTAATCTCTTCCGGTATCCTTAAGCGGAGCTCCACAAGCAGCTCCTCAATCTCTTCTTTATTAACAAGAATCTTTGCATTGGACAGCGCCTGATACTTACAACTGTCGATATAGTCTTCAATCTCTGTAATGATCTGTTCAATTCTGCTCATAGTCTTTCTCCTTACTTATTTGCTCCCTGTCACTTTTGCACCGCATATTTCTTTCTCACTTCCTCGGCTATCTCGGGAGCCAGAAAAGAAGAGATATCGCCGCCGTACATGGCCACTTCCTTTGCCATGCTGGAGCTTAAATATGCATATTTCAGATTGGTTGTCAGGAACAGTGTGTCTATCTCGGGTGCAATAACCCTGTTCATCTGCGCAAGCTGCAGTTCATACTCAAAATCCGTAATAGCCCTGAGTCCCCTGACGATCACGTTCGCATCATTCCCGCGTACAAAATCAATCAGCAGACCATCGAAAGACTGCACCTCCACATTGCCAAAATGCGAGGTTACATCCCTTAACATCTTAACACGTTCTTCGACAGAAAACAACGGAGATTTTGCACTATTATTCAAAACCCCGACGATGAGTTTATCAAAAATTTTGGAAGAACGCTCAATTATATCAAAATGGCCGAGCGTCACCGGGTCAAAGCTGCCCGGGTAAATGGCTGTTTTCATTTTTAGTTTTCTCCTTTGGTAATGAATAAATGCTTGTTTGTCTTATACTCCTTTTCGCGTACAAGTTCAAAACCAAGCCCAGAAAGATAATCCGTCTCTGTCTCCCTGGATGCTTCCGCAATAATAAGGGTATCCCGGTCAATCAAAGCTGAGTGGGCCAGATATTCAAGCACAGTCTTCTCCAGCAGCTGATTGTATGGCGGATCCATAAAAATGATATTAAACGTAAGCTGCCTGTCCTCCAGACGCTTAAGCGCGGTTATCACATCACAGTCCATCACCATTGCCTTCTCTTCCAGACGGGTAGTCTTAAGATTCTCTCTGATACATTCGATTGCCTTTTTATTATTCTCCACCATAACGGCCAGCCCTGCGCCGCGGCTCAGCGCCTCGATGCCGATTGCTCCGCTTCCGCTGAAGAGATCTAAAAAAGTGCAGCCATAAATATCATTCTGCATCATGTTAAAAAGCGTCTCTTTAATTCTATCTGTGGTAGGCCTGGTATCCTTACCTTCTATTGTTTTCAAAAGCAGCCTCTTGGCGCTTCCCGATATCACTCGCATGGATTCTTTCCCCGAAAATTTTTATCTCATCTATTATAGTATGTAATTGATTTATATACAAGCAGTATTTCCGAATTCAAAGCTATTTCACGCAAAAATACAGGGCAATGGCAGCATCACATCTGCCGCAGCCCTGTACCTTCGCCGAAAAACTCAGGATTTTCCGTTAATGTCAGTTAAATGATTTATTTACCTGCCATCTGTCTTTCCTGTGCTTCGATCATCTTCTTAACCATATATCCGCCTACAGAACCATTCTGTGCAGATGTTAAGTTACCATTGTATCCGTTTGTTAACGGCACACCAATTTCGTTGGCAACCTCCATTTTGAATCTGTTCATTGCTTCCTTAGCTTCTGGTACGTTTGTGTTGTTTGTAGTAGACATAATAAACGCCTCCTTTTCATCTGTTTTTATTTTGCCCATGCAATTGTTTGTGTCTTTCATGGGCTGTTATTTATGCTACACTCCTATTATGGCTCTCAGATGAAATAATACTCTGATATCTTTTGGAACAAATGGGATTTCCTGCCACCTGTCCAATCGGACGTTTATTTCCTACAATTATAATGGTTTTGTTGAGTGGCAATGAAAAGTTCGCGAAGCGTGCTTTTTCGTTGTTTCTGCCTTTTTATTTATAATTTTAAATCTGCTTTTCTTTTAATGAAAGGAATGCGCAGAGATTGCCGCGCCGCTCAGCGCTCCTTCTGTGGGAAAATAAAAGCTCCGGATTGCAGTAAGTGCAGATATTGGTCACCGCCAGATTTTCTTTTTTGATTCCCGCCTCTGTTAAAACAATTTCATTAGCCTTCCAAAGATCGAGCTGGTATTTTCCGTCCGGCTTTTTAAGTAAAATTGCATTATGGTATGTTTCATCAAAAGCGCCGCAAAATTCTTCGGCCACTTCCGCTCCCACCTCATAGCAGTCCTTACAGATGCTCGGTCCGACACAGGCGATGATATCTTCCGGCCGTGAGCCGAATGCCTCTTTCATCGCGTCTGCCGTCACCTGTCCCATCCGTTTCACCGTGCCGCGCCAGCCGGAATGTGACAGGCCAATCGCCCTGTGGACCGGATCCAGAAAATAAAGCGGAACGCAGTCCGCAAAAAATGTAACCAGGGTAATGCCGGGAATATCGGTGATCAGTCCGTCCACATCACGGTAATCACGGTCCCTCACTACGCCTTTCCCCTCATCCTCCGCCGTCACACTCCTTACATTCGTCGTGTGGGTCTGCCAGGTCAGAACCATGCGGTTCATATCCACGCCGAGGGCCGCAGCCATCCTCCTGTAATTTTCGAGCACATCTTCCCGGTTGTCTCCTCTTGTAAAGGAGAAGTTCATTGTTGCGAAATCTCCTTTGCTCACCCCACCCAGTCTGGTGGAAAAAGCCTGGGAAACAAGTCCCGTTTTTTCCAGGATAGGAAATGACAGAAAAGGAACACCCTCCTTTTCTTTAAGCGTCAATATGGTATCCTCTGTCTTTTTCATAAATTCCATTCTTTCAAGTCCTCCTGAACAGAAGCGTCATGGCAGCCAGAATGCGTCCTTAACCACACGCACCTCATCGCCCAAAATCGCCACGACATCAAAACGGCAGGGAATATCCTCCCCGTATCCATGGGTTAAAAGGTAATAACGGGCCGCTCCGGCAATCCTTCGTCTCTTTTTCATGTCCACTGCCTCCGCCGGATCTCCGCTGTACCCTGAGCTTCTGTATTTTACCTCTATAAATACGAGGTATCCGTTATCCTTTGCAATAAGATCAATCTCTCCCGTGCGGCAGCGGTAATTCCGTTCCAGAATTACATAGCCCCGCTCCGTAAGAAAAACAGCCGCCTGTGACTCATGACGGCTGCCTGTCTCTCTGTTATTTTTAGTTCCCATTCATTTTAGTCCCTGTTATTTTAAATCCATCTTCGTTAAAAAACTTCTGCGGTGGATCGGGCAGACGCCGAATTCCCGGATGGCATCCATATGCGCCTTTGTGCCGTATCCCTTGTGCTGTGCAAATCCGTATTCCGGATAAAGCTTGTCATATTCTCCCATCATGCGGTCCCTCGTCACTTTAGCCAGTATGCTGGCCGCTGCGATGGAAACGCTTTTGGCGTCGCCCTTAATAATCTTAACCTGTTTTTTCTCATCAATTCCAGGAATGATGACAGCGTCGTTAAGCAGGATATCCGGCTCCGAGGAAAGGGCGGAAACCGCCTGTCTCATCGCCTCATAGGTTGCCTGGAGAATATTGATCTCATCAATGACTGCCGGGCTCACGACTCCCACTCCGTATGTCACCGCTTTTTCCTGAATCTCCTGGAACAGTTCCTCGCGCCGTTTCTCGGAGAGCTTCTTGGAGTCATTCAGCCAGAGAATGGTGGCATCCTTCGGCAAAACAGCGGCAGCCGCCACAACCGGACCTGCAAGCGGTCCCCTGCCTGCTTCGTCGATTCCGCAGACAATGGAATACCCTTCATATTTGCGCTCATATTCTTTCATCCGTTCCAGGCGCGCAAGCTCCTGCTCCAGCTTCTCACTGCTGATTTTTCTCATCCTTTGTATCTCTCCTGTCTTATCGTTCAGTTCCCTGTCTCTGGTTTCTCTATTTTCTTAATTTTCTTCTTTTTCCTGGTTTTGCGGGAATTCAAGCGTAACCCGTCCCAGTTTCCCGCTTCTGAAATCATCCAGCAGGATGTTGGCCGCCTTCTTCGTATCCAGTTCATTACCCTTTAAAAGACAGGAACGCGCCTTGGCCACCTGTCTGAGGGCCTCATACGGGTCTTCTGCCTCTATTGCGTACCGCTCTTTCAGATTGCCGCCGTAGTACTTCATCAGGAATTTAAGCAGCTCTGCGGCCAGCTCTTCTTTATCGATGATCTCGTCGTTGATGGAACCGATAAAGGCCAGCTTCAGCCCCACATCCTGGTCTTCAAAACGGGGCCAGAGAATTCCCGGGGTATCTAAAAGCTCAAGCGTCTTATTCAGTCGGATCCACTGGTTGCCTTTTGTCACGCCCGGCTTGTTCCCGGTCTTTGTGCACGCTTTTCCTGCAAATGAATTGATAAAGGTGGATTTTCCCACATTCGGGATACCGACTACCATCGTACGGACGGGCCGGTTTAAGATTCCCCTTCTCCTGTCACGCTCGATCTTCTCACGGCAGGCCTCCTGCACCAGCGGCTGGATTTGTTTTAAACCCATTCCGGATCTTGCGTTCACTTTAATGACGTGGAACCCTTTGGCCTGAAACCAGGCCGACCATTTCTCATTATATCTCTCATCTGCCAGATCCGATTTATTCAACAGAATGATTCTGCCTTTTCCTTTTGCCAGTTCATCGATATCGGGATTCCTGCTTCCAAGAGGAACCCTGGCATCCACCAGCTCGATCACCAGATCGATCAGTTTAATATCTTCCTTCATGGCTCTTTTGGCCTTTGTCATATGGCCTGGATACCATTGTATATTCATCTGTGAATCTCCTTTCAGGCGCCGGAGCGTATCAGCCCGATACGGCGCAGCGGACGTATCCGGAACCAGACCTTTCCTCGAATCTGGCTCTTCTTTACATTTCCTACATTGACAAAACGGCTGTCCTCACTGTTTTCCCGGTTATCTCCCAAAAGAAAGTATTCATCCTCCGCAAGTACCACCGGATTCTCCGCAAGGCCTGCAAGCGCAGCCTGTGAAAGTCCGTTTTCCGCCTCTATTTTTTCATCATTAATATAGAGAGAACCGTCCTTAATCTGCACCGTCTCACCGGGCAGGCCGACTACTCTCTTAATATTAAATTTCTTATCTTCCTTTTCAAATACTACGATATCGAACCGCTTGATCTTTCCAAACCTGACGGAAAGCCGGTTCATCAAAACCATCTCATCCTGTGAGAGCACAGGTTCCATGGATTGGCCCGTCACTGTAATCTGCGTCCCCATCGAGAATACAACAAACCAGGCAATAGATATTACGACAACGATATCGACAATCCAGTTAACTATCAGCCGCAGGCGGCTGGGTTCTTCGTCTATATGCATTCTTTTCCCCTAACCTGTCGTTATGAACTGCAATAACCTGTCTGCTAAAAAAGGGACAATTTACATTGTCCCTTTTCATTCCAAGAATTATTTAACTAACTCTTTAACTTTGGCAGCTTTACCAACTCTGTCTCTTAAATAGTTAAGTTTTGCTCTTCTTACTTTACCTCTTCTGATTACTTCAATGTTCTCAACAACAGGAGAATGTAACGGCCATGTCTTCTCTACGCCTACACCGTTGGAATTCTTTCTTACGGTGAAAGTTTCTCTTGAACTGCCGTTCTGTCTCTTGATAACAGTTCCTTCGAAAATCTGAGTTCTCTCACGGTTTCCCTCTTTGATTTTAGCAGATACTCTTACTGTATCTCCTACATTGAAGCTCGGAACAGTTGCTTTCAACTGAGCAGCTTCGATATTCTTGATAATTTCGTTCATCCTAGTGAACCTCCTTTAAAATCTTTGATGTTCTTAATACATTCCGTAACAGAGGACCATCTCTTTATTTCACAGTTTATTATGATACCATATATTGGGGTGGAATGCAAGCGTTTTTTGAAATATGAGAACGCCGCCGGGACGGCCGGGGGGGGATGGTGAGGGGAGGTTATGAGTCTTCAGTCCCGGGTGAAGGTTGCGCGGGGGAATCCGGCAGAAAAGTTCCTGCGGGAAACGCTTGCCTTCGAAGTGCATAACGGTACTAACCTCGAAAAAACCTCGGTAAGTGCCGATGAACTTCAGGTTCCCTCCGGAATCTTTTTCTCCCTCCTTCCCCACGGGAAGGTTATACCCCGGGACTGAAGACGCGAAGGTTTCCGCCATCCCGAATCCCGGCCTGCGGCCGCTGAATTGTTCTCTTCTTTCAAAGGGGAAAAGGGAACTGTCGCTGCCACTACGTTTATTCCAATACCCGGGAAATGACTCCTGCTCATTTTAAATTCTCTGCTTAAACTCTCTATCTGAAAGACAGAATCTTCTTTCAATTCCGCCTTAGACATCTCTTTCATATAATCTGAAATGCCGACAAAACGAAAAATCTCAATCAAAAAAGCTCAATCGCTATTCATGAGTTTACATTCTGCAAAGCATTTCTATACATTTTCACATAAAGATACCTAAATCCAAATCCACCGGCACGAAACAGCGTTTTATTCTGTCACTGCATATCACAAAGCATTCACCATAACAGCCCAGCTCCGTATAAATATCGCCACAACGTAGTGGTCGCGACAATACCTCCTCCCCACTTGACGAAAGAGACAATCAGCCCCTGAAGATGACGGACGGGGCAACAGCCTTGCCTGAGTCTTCAGTCCCGTCGATAACCTGCCCGGGGAAGGAGGAGAAAAACTTTCCGAAGGGAGACCTTGAAGCCCGCCGGTGCTTAGCGAGGTCCCTCACGAGCTTAGCATCCGCTGTGCGCTTCACAAGCGGGAGCGTGTCCCCGCAGGAATTTTTTTCTCCGGATTCCCCCTCACCACAACCTAAACACCGGGACTGAAGACTCATATACACCATCCCACTCCCCCGTCCGCCATCTTACAGAGGCATCCTCGCATCTCAACTAAATCCCCTCTTTAAGCTGCGCCAGATACAACGCCTCCTTCTTGGATAAAACAGCGTCTTCAAGCAGTTCCGGCCTGCGCTCCAGTGTGCGTTCTATGGATTTCCTGCGCCGCCACTCGTCGATGTTTTTATGATGGCCCGACAAGAGCACCTCGGGTACTTTTTTACCCATAAATTCCTCGGGCCTTGTGTACTGCGGGTACTCCAGCAGGTTGTCGTGGAATGATTCAAATTCCGCGGAGACGTCGTTATTCAGCACTCCTGGCACCAGCCTTGAGATGCAGTCTATCATGACCATGGCGGGCAGTTCGCCGCCGGTGAGCACATAATCACCGATGGAGAGATAATCCGTCACGACAAGTTCCAGAACCCGCTCGTCGATTCCCTCATAGTGGCCGCAGAGGAATACAAGCTCGTCCTCCTGCGCCAGCTCCTCGGCAATCTTTTGGTTAAATACCCGGCCCTGGGGTGTCATATAGATTACTCTCGGCCTCTTTCCGATCTTACCGGCCAGATCCTCACAGGCCGCGTAGATCGGTCCTGGCTGCATCACCATTCCCGCTCCTCCGCCGTACGGATAATCGTCCACATGATGATGCTTGTCCGTGGAATAATCACGTATATTGACGGCTTCCACCGATATCAGGCCGTTCTCCATGGCCCTCCCGGTAATGCTGGTGTTAAGCCCTCCCATCACCATCTCGGGAAACAGCGTTAGAATATGAAAATTCATAAAATTATGCTCCTTAAACATATCCAGATATTATAAATCCAGAAGGCCGTCCATAATGTGGACCGTCACCGTTCCCTCATCCAGGTTTACATCCAGAATGCACTCCTTGATGGATGGGAACAGGTATTCCTTCCCGTCATTGCCGTCGATCACATAGACATCATTGGCGCCGGTCTGGAGAATATCCTTTACCGTGCCAAAATCCGCCCCTTCATCTGTGACCACCTTAAGGCCGATTAAATCTATAATGAAATTCTCATCCGGCTCAAGCTTGACCGCCTGATCCCTGGAGACGAGAAGATCTTTTCCCTTATACAGTTCCATATCGCTGATATTGTCATAACCCTTGAATTTGACAATGACCATATTCTTATGGAATTTCACCTGTTCTACTTCCATGGGAATACGTTCTTTTCCCGTATCGAGCAGCACTTCCTTCAGTTTTTTAAATCTGTTTGCGTCATCGGTTGTGGGAAATACCTTTACCTCTCCTTTAATTCCATGAGTCGAGGAGATAACGCCCACCCGCAGAAACTGTTCCATCCTGCTTCCCTGTCCTTTCTGTGCGGCAGACCGTAATTCCGCCGTTGTCATATAGAAAAATCCTGCTTTATAAGGATTCTTTGCCGTATCAAAAGAAAAGCCGTCTTCCCCTGCAGGCCGGCGGCTTTTACGTTACTGAATTTCTACAATAACTTTCTTATCATCTTTGGAAGCTGCTGCTTTCACAACAGAGCGGATTGCCTTGGCAATGCGTCCCTGTTTGCCGATCACCTTTCCCATGTCTGAGGCGGCAACCTTAAGCTCAACTACAATCTCGTCATCTTTCACCGATTCTGTAACTGCAACTTCGTCTGGGTTTTCAACCAGTGCTTTTGCGATCACTTCTACTAATTCTTTCATACCAATTCACCTCACAGGCCAGGCTGCTAATTGTCACTATTCCCAGCCCTGCTAAGACACAGTTCTGCGAACAGCAACTCGCTTCGCGATGCACAGAAACTGCAAGATGCAGTTTCGCGCCGTCAAACTCGGGATTTTCACGCATACTGTGCATAAAAACGCCTCACGGGACTGCGTGTCCCGCATTATCGGGTATAACGGCTGTGAATAGTAAGTGATTACTGGATGCCGGCGATTTTTAAAAGTTTACCAACTGTTTCGGTTGGCTGAGCACCTGTAGATAACCACTTTTTAGCTGCTTCCTCATCGATCTTGATTGTGCTTGGCTCTGTGTTAGGATCATAGTAACCAATCTCTTCGATGAATCTTCCGTCTCTCGGGGATCTGGAATCTGCAACAACAATTCTATAGAAAGGAGCCTTCTTCTGACCCATTCTTTTCAGTCTCATCTTTACCATTTTACTTTCACCTCCTTGGGTTAATTCTGTATAGATAATGCTTATGCATCATACTAACTGTTTTTAAAACGGGAATTTCATCTTCCCGAGCATTCCGCCAAGACCACCGCCGCGGCGTTTGCCGCCTCCCATCATTCCGGGAAGCTGTTTCATCATCTTCTTCATCTCGCCGAACTGTTTCACCATCCGGTTCACCTCGGCAATGTCCACGCCTGCACCATTCGCAATGCGCTTTTTCCTGGAGGGGTTGATGAGATCCGGGTTCTTTCTCTCCTCATCCGTCATGGAGAGGATAATCGCCTCGACTCTTCCCATCGCCTTCTCATTGTCGTCCAGATCCACGCCTTTTAACTGGTTCATACCCGGCATCATCGTTAAGATGCTGGACATACCGCCCATCTGCTTAATCTGGCGCATCTGATCCAGGAAATCATTATAGTCAAACTCAGCTTTTTTAATCTTTTTACTGAGTTCTTTTGCTTTTTCTTCATCCATCACGGCTGCGGCCTTGTCGATAATCGACAGCACATCGCCCATACCGAGTATTCTGGATGCCATCCTGTCAGGATAGAACTGCTCTAAATCGGAAAGCTTTTCTCCCATGCCGACGTAAAGAATCGGTTTGCCGGTTACTGCTTTAATAGAAAGAGCCGCACCGCCTCGTGTATCACCGTCCATCTTAGTCAGAATAACGCCGTCGACGCCGATCTTGTCGTTAAACATTCCGGCTACATTGACCGCATCCTGTCCCGTCATGGCATCAACTACGAGAAGCGTCTGGTTTACATCCACATTCTCCTTGATTTCCACCAGCTCATTCATCATATCTTCGTCGATATGAAGACGTCCGGCGGTATCAATGATTACCACATTCTGGCCGTTCTTTGACGCATGCTCAATTGCCGCCTTTGCAATATTCACCGGCTTGTGCCCCGTACCCATGGAAAAGACAGGCACTCCCTGCTTCTCACCGTTCTTCTGAAGCTGTTCAATCGCCGCAGGACGGTATACGTCGCAGGCTGCCAGAAGGGGATTTCTTCCCTTGGCCTTAAGCTTGCCCGCTATCTTGGCCGTGGTCGTCGTCTTACCGGCTCCCTGAAGGCCGGCCATCATGATAACCGTAATCTCATTGCTGGGTTTTAAAGCAATCTCCGTCATCTCGGAACCCATCAGTTTTACGAGTTCGTCGTTGACAATCTTTATTACCATCTGCCCCGGATGAAGGCCGTTCAGCACATCGGTGCCCACCGCCTGTTCCTGTACAGAATTGATAAACTGTTTTACAACCTTAAAGCTTACATCGGCTTCGAGGAGAGCCATCTTGACTTCCTTAAGACCTGCTTTAACGTCCGCTTCCGATAAGCGTCCTTTTCCCGTCAGGTTTTTAAAAACGTTCTGCAGTTTATCTGCCAAGCTTTCAAAAGCCATTCAAAACCCTCCGTTCAAGTCAGGCAGTAAAAAGCATGTTGCACAAACTTTTCATCGCCAATCAATCATACAAGTTTCAGGATATCATTGGAAATCTGTCCAACGCGCTTAATCAGTTCCTTGTCCTCTGTCTCAAGGAACTCGCCGGTGAGGCAGTTAATCTCCTCCACCAGCTCCCTTGTCTTTAGAAATTTCTTAACAAGGCCCAGTTTTTCTTCATAACCGTTCAGTATCTTGTCACAGCGCTTTATCATATCATGGACTCCCTGACGGCTGATGCCTTTTTCTTTTGCAATCTCACTCAGGGACAAATCGTTGAACACAACATCTTCATAAATCGATTTCTGATGCTCTGTAAGCAATTCACCGTAAAAATCATATAAAAGACCCTGCTCTACAATTTTTTCCATTTCAATCACCTGACTTATCATACAACAGGTTCAACAGGGTGTCAAGTGTTTTTTCTTTACACCCTGTTTTTCTTTTGTTCATTCTAAAGCGCCCTGTTCGGTCTCGGGCGGTTTGTGGCAGACGAAGCGGTTTTTGCCTTTTCTTTTCGCCATATACATCGCCTGATCTGCATTGCGGTAAAGTTCCTGGTAGGACCGGCCGTCAATCGGACAGGCCGCAATTCCGATGCTGACGGACATTCCCACTTCCGCCTCTCCCTGGGAATGGCTCATTTTAGACAGGATCAGCTCAGCTTTCTTCTGTGCATTCTCAATGTCCGAAGTATCGGACATAAAGGCGGCAAATTCATCCCCTCCGATCCGGGCAACCGGATCATAATCCCGGAATGACTGACGGAGCAGCTCACCGATTTTGGTAAGATAGCCGTCACCCGCCTCATGGCCTTTCGTGTCATTAACCAGTTTGAAGTTATCCACATCAATCATGAAAAAGAATCCCTTCTGCTTTTCTTCGATAAGAGATTCCACCTTTCCCACAAACGCCTCCCGGTTCATAAGGCCTGTTAAAGTGTCGGTCGAACTTAAAGAGAGCAGGTTCATCTCCTTGGCCTTGCGTCCGGTAATATCGGTCAGTTTTCCTATGACAATATCCTTGTTTCCGCTGATTGGCTGCATCTTGCATTCGCACCATATCCAGCCTCCGTCCCGTCCTAAAAGCCTTAATTCCACAACCTTTAACTCTCCATCCTTCCTGACGGATGCAATAGAGTTCACGGTCTCGTCCACATCGTCCGGGTGTACCAGTCCTCCGCAGAAACTGCTGAATTTTTCGATGCTGTGCCGCACAACGCCAAGGAGTTCTGTAGCATTCTGTGTCAGCTGAAGCACGTCTGTTCTGAAGTTATATTCAAACAGGATAGTGTCCGAAAAATTGGAAAGCGCCGCATATCTCGCCTGTTCTAATTTAATCCGGCGCCCGCTTTCTCTCATCAGTATATAGATGAGCAGGCCGGCCAGAAGCGTAATTCCTACAAGGGACATTCCCATCAGGATTGTGTCGTCTAAAAGCTGTGAGGACACATCCTTCATCAGGTTGGCATCGGAAAAGCTCATCAGGTTCCACCCCTCAAAACCCATGGGAATATTCGTCAGAAATGCGCTGTCTGTATCCGCATCCACGGTTAAGGTAATGTTTAAGTTCTCCTCTACAGCCCGGATAAATTCATCGATCCCTTTCGTCTTTTTCTCTGCACTCCGCAGGATATCACGGATGTTCTGGCCGACCCACTCCTCTTTGTCGCTGCAATAAAGAATCTCTCCGTTTCCATCGGCAATGCAGCTTACCATGGTTCCTCTCATACCGGAATAACCCTCCAGCAGATTCATCAGTTCAGAAACACTGACAGCGCATTTGACGACGCCTATCGTCTCTCCGTTCCTGATAACGGGTTCACCTGCAAAAAAATAGTATCCTGACCTGGACGGGGAATAGATAAGTTTAGATACGGCAGGATTTCCTCCCAGCAGCTTTACGTAAAATTCTCTTTCTTCGGGTTTCAGATCCGCTTCCTTTGATCTTTCTCTCCAGACATCAGCCGGAACGTAACCAACGGGAAAATTCTGTGTGCCGTTCACACGGGAAAGATATTGTTTAAATTCCCCGCTTTCCACATCAAACGAAGCAGCTCCCGCAAACTCTGCCACCGATTTGAGCCGCACCTTCATATTCGTCAGGTCTTCACTGATTTTTATACTCTGGGCTTCCCCATACTCCATCAGGTTTTCTTTTTCTATACTCATAAAACGGTTATTTACTTTTGTACCATAATTAATAAAAATAGAATAAATCAGGACGCAAAAAGCGGTTACAGCAACTGCGAACAGTGTCGTTCTATATCTGCTGTATTTCACTTTCTCCTCCATGTATCTCCTCCTCCTTTATAAAACTTCTATACTCGTCTTCTGATAAAGGCGGTGACACTAAAAATCCCTGTAGATAGTCGCAGTCCAGTCTCTCCAGCAGATGCAATTGCTCCCTGCTTTCCACACCCTCCACAATTGTCAGCATGTTCAACCGTTTTGCCATCTGCAGCACGCTCTCAACCACGATCTGCCTGCGGACATCTTCCCCTTCCGAAGCCAGAAATCCCCGATCCAGCTTCAGAATATCAAGAGGAAGCACCTGGAGTACATTCAGGGATGAGTACCCCGTCCCAAAATCATCCATGGCGCAGATGAAGCCTGCTTTTTTCAGCTTTTTCAAAACCTGCTGCATCATTTCCAAGTCCTCCACGGCAATGCTCTCCGTGAATTCCAGTTCCAGTTCATCATTCTCTATCTGATATTTATCCCTGATCGCAATATAAGTTTCCACAAACTCGGGTTGAATCATCGTATGCCTCGACACATTAACTGCAATGCAGACAGAAGGCATCCCGCTCTTTTTCATCCGGTTGATCAGGCTGCAGATTTTCTCATAGAGATACTGATCCAGGCTGGCTATCATGCCGTTTTTCTCAAACAGTCCGATAAAATCATCCGGCATCGCATAAATCCGTCCATCGCGAATCCAGCGCACCAGAGCCTCTGCCCGGTGCTGCTTCTGTCCGCTCACCCTCCGAAGCGGTGTCTGCGGCTGTAAGTAGAGCACAAACTCTCCGTTCGTAAGAGCCGCCCTCATCTCAGATTCCATCTGTATCTCGTTCAGGACTTTAATCCTCAGCTCCTCGGTAAAAAAGCCGGGCCTGCTTCCCCTCAGGTTCTTCACTGACTTCTGTGCCATATTGGCACGGTTTAGCAGTTCGTCCATATCCATATTACAAGAAGACTCCGGAATAAAAACGCCGCTGTTGACCTCTACCTGGTAGTTTTTTTCCTTAAACGGCGTGAATGAAGCCAGTTTTTCTACAAGCTTCTCAAACCTCTCCTGAAGTTTTTCCGCCTCATCGCGTTTCCACAAAAACGCGAAGTTATCATCGCTGACACGGCAGAATATCTCCCCTTCCCGGCAGTTCTCTTTCAGGCAGGTTGCCCAGTATTTCAAGATTCTGTTTCCCGTATTGAAACCGAACAGATCATTAATGTATTTAAAATTCTTGATATCACAGTACCATACCGAATACTCCGACGGCGCCGCCGCTGCAAAGAGCACGCTTGCTTCCCTCCTGAAACCTTCGAGGTTGAGGCTGCCCGTCAGCACATCGTAATACTCAAGACGCAGTTTTTTCCGGTAAAGCTCATCTCTCTGCATCAGGGAAGCGATATAGAATGCCAGTGTAAAAAGCATTGTTATATCGGTCCGACGCTTTGTAAAATTTCCGATGGTAATCATGCCTGACAGCTCTTTCCCAGTAAAAATGGGTGTACAGCAAAGGGAGGTGATTCCTTCCTCTTTCAAAAACTCGTAATTCTCAGGATCTGTCTCCCTGATACTCTCCGTGTCCATAATCAGTATCTGAGAAGAGCTGTTCAAGCGTTTCCTGCATTCCTTCATGTAAACGGACGGCCGTTTTCCGATGTTCCGCTTGCTTCCCGGCCTGCTGCCCCACTCGACAAGGGTTGGATAATCTCCGCAGCTGTGGATGGTTCCCCACTCCGCGCCAAAGAAAGGACAGATATTGTCCATAATCCGTCTCTGCGCTACCAATTGATCCGCTTCGTCAAGCATAGGCTGTATGCAGTTCATCAGTATATTCTGGCTTTCAAAGCTCTCCTCCAGGGCGCTTAAAACAGCGTCATGTCCCTTTAGCGCCGTTGCAATCTCCATACGGACGGTACGCCCGTCCAAATCCACAAATTTATCTTTTAGAATATAGTCGTTGTTCAGAAATGGATTGTGACGCGTCCAGATGTAATAATGATCCTTACTGAGAAGATGATTCGTGCAGAACGGACAGGGGGTGGAACGTCCCTGAAAAACCTCATAGCATTTTTCACCCTGGTAATGATCGCGTTTCAATTCCTCGGCGATAAATTTCTCGTCACTGATATAGAGTACTTCGTATGTTTCCGGATCGCTGAAATAAACGAAGGATTCTGGCATCTCCATTGTCAGTATTTCATTGATTGTCCACTGATACCTTCTTATGATATCAAGCCCTCTTTTCTGTCTGCTTCTGAATTCTTCTCTCAACGTCTCACTTCCTTTTACTTTCGTACGTAATTTATAACAATTCGGTATCTTCCGAACCGTTGCCATTATTTTATCTTAGCATCAAACGGTTTTGTTGTCCACCATTCCGACAATAATAGAAGTTGTTCTTTCCGAAATTTACAGATTCTACATAATGCGACTTTATATTCACAGCGGAACGCGTTTTAGAGTGAAACAGGAATCTTCGGGATGCAATCCCATGAGTGTCATTACCCATATTCAATTGTAATTTATAAAGATAACTTTTCGCTTTACAAAATAAGAGCTTCAGCAAGAATCGGACGAAACATTATAAGGAGGTAAAAAGATGGCAATTATACTGCGCCTTGACAGAGTTATGGCAGATCGTAAGATATCTCTGAATGAATTATCAGAAAAGGTTGGCGTATCCAACGTCAACCTTTCTAAAATAAAAACAGGAAAAATAAGTGCTATCCGCTTCAGCACACTGAACGCCATCTGCGACGTCCTGAACTGTCAGCCTGGGGAGATCATGGAGTTCGTGCGTGAAGGCGATGACGGCATTATTTTATAGACTCAATGGAATCGATAGCCAATCAGACTATGACTCCGTCTTTCTTCGGCACCTTTTTATATATTTTCCTGTAACAGATCATATGGGCAACAGCCGTGATCAGCCATGAAATGGGATATGATATATACAGCGAAAAAAGTGTATGGTGATAGGCAAATATGGTGAATATCCATATCACACGCAGGCCGCAGGCTCCCGTGAGCGAGACGACCATTGGAAGAATGGAATATCCCATCCCCCTCAGACTGCCGACCAGAGTATCCATCCAGCCGCAGATAAAATAGGTGGTACAAATTATGGACATCCTTAACATACCGTAGGAGATAACTTCCGGATCGGAGGAATAAATCTTCAGCAGATCCGTGCCGCCGATTACAGCGGCAAAACCGAGGACCATTCCCACGGCGGTCACCGTGCCGAGGCAGACGTAAAGAATCTTGTTTACACGGGTATACATCCTGGCGCCGATATTCTGGCTCGTAAAGCTCAGGTTTGTCTGATACAGAGCATTCATTGCCGTATACACAAAGCCTTCGATATTAGCCGAAGCCGTATTACCCGCCATGGCAATCGAACCAAAGGAGTTGACAGAGGACTGGATTAAAACGTTGGAAATCGAGAAAATTGCGCCCTGCATTCCAGCCGGAAGACCAATCTTCATAATCAAAAGAGTTTTTCTCTTGTCAATTTTCAGTTTCTTAAGGTGCAGTTTGAGCGGTCCGTCCGACTGTGCCAGGCATTTTAATACAAGGCCCGCCGAAACACACTGAGATATGACCGTAGCCAGCGCAACTCCCGCCACGTCCATGTGAAGCTTGATGACAAAGAACAGGTTCAGCACGATGTTAACAACACCTGCCAGCGTGAGGAAGTATAAGGGCCTCTTTGTATCGCCCACCGCTCTCAGAATTGCGCTGCCGAAATTGTAAGCCATCACGACCGGCATTCCTGCAAAATATATCTTCATATATATCACGGATTTTTCAATAACATCCTCCGGAGTTCCCATCAGCTCCAGCATAAATCTGGAGGTGAAGAGACCGAGGAATACGAGAATCGCTCCGCTCACCAGGCTGATGGCTACAGCCGTATGTACCGTCTCACTGACATCTTTCTCACTCTTTGCCCCATAATAACGGGCCACCAGAACATTCGCTCCTATTGACAGTCCGATAAATATATTAATTAGAAGGTTAATCAAAGCTGTGGTAGAACCAACCGCCGCCAGTGACTGGCTGCCTGCAAAGCGGCCCACCACAATAACGTCGGCCGCATTAAACAGGAGCTGAAGGACTCCCGACAGCATAAGCGGTACGGAAAATGACAGCACCTTCTTCAAAATCGGGCCGCTGCACATATCCATTTCATAAGACTTCTTCATAATCTGCTTTCCTTTCCTGTGTTCGCATCATAAAATTCAGGGCCGGTTTTCCCAGCCAATCTCATATTCTACTGCTGCTTCAGGAGTAATGCAAGCAGTTTTTGCATTTTTTAGAAACAGGGGCAGTAACCGGACGGCGGCATTAAACTTCCGCTGCCATCTGTTTCGCGTTATCCGCTGCTTTCACCTTCGTGAATGCTTTTTCAATAATCCCGTCCTCATCGATCAGATATGTGGTCCTCACCACGCCCATCACCTTTTTGCCGTACATATTCTTTTCTTTCCACACATCGTAAGCCTCAATGGCAATCCGCTCCGGATCGGCAAGAATCGTAAAGGGCAGTCCGTACTTTTCGGCAAATTTCCTGTGTGATTCCACCGTGTCTTTACTGATTCCGATTACCTCTGCATTCTTCTCCCTGAAATCCGGATAAAGTTCTGCAAAGGAACATGCCTGCTTCGTGCAGCCTGCCGTGTTGTCCTTACTGTAGAAATAGAGGATTACTTTCTTTCCCTTATAATCGGCCAGGGAAACTTCCTTCCCTTCCTGGTTTAAAAGTTTAAATTCGGGTGCTTTTGTTCCTGTTTCCAGCATATTTGTTTTTCCTTTCTATTATATATTCCGTTTTCTATATCCTTCATCATTCTGTATATTCCATGAGGTGCTATTCTATTTATTTCCCTCCGTTATTGCCGATCCGTTGTTACCCTCTGGTGATTCAGCTTTGTCCCAGCAAATCATAGACGATTGACGCAAAGACCACCGCCCCCTTTTTCAGAACCGCCTCGTCCACATCGAACAGAGCCGTATGCTGCAAAGAGGCCATTGCGGTGGTGGTTCTCATGTAAACAGCCTGCCCTCCCTGTTCCTGAACACGGTTCATCATAAATCCGATATCTTCACTGCCCCAATTTTTTGCATTTGGTATGCTGCTGACCGAATACTGAGGCAGATGCTCCCTCACCACACCGGCGATTCTCTCTATAAACGGAATATCACTCACCTGGGAAGGAGCATGCCCCATCAGTGTCATCTCACAGGTACAGCCCTCCATCATTGCCGCCGCCCGGCAGATTTCCCGGGCTCTCTGATCCATATAGCCGTTGATCTCCGTCGTCTCACCGCGGATTTCCATGGAAATCATAGCCTCATCCGCAACCACATTGCTGCTCGTGCCGCCCTGAATCATGCCGACGTTGACCCTGGTTATTCCCCCGCTGTGGCGCGCAATTCCGGACAGGCCAACCACTGCATGGGCTGCAGCCAGGACGGCATTCCTCCCCTTCTCAGGAAATCCTCCCGCATGGGCGGATTCTCCTGTGAAACGGACATCATACTTGCATGTGGCCAGGGAACCGTAGGTTCCGGGCGTCACATCACCGTCATCTTCCGTATTATCAGGAGCCACATGGGTTCCGGCAAAATAGTCCACCCCGTCCAGATGGCCGGCCGCCACCATGGCATTCGCTCCCCTGACCCCTTCTTCACCCGGCTGGAACAGAAGCTTTACCGTTCCATGAAGCTGTTCTCGCATCGAAGCCAGGATTTCCGCCGTGCCAAGGCCGATAGCCGCATGACAGTCATGGCCGCAGGCATGCATCATTTTACGGTTTACAGAGGCAAAACCCTCCCGGAACGGCCGGTGTTCCTCCGATGCATCCTCTTCCATAGGCAGTGCATCGATGTCAAACCGCAGCGCAACGACGGGTCCGTCCCCACACCGAAGGATTCCGACTACTCCGGTATATCCCTGCTCCATCTCACTTGTAAGATATTCCGGATAGCCGGGAATTTCCAGTCCCTCATCCTCCTTTCTCTTTCTCTCGATTGTCGCTTCGGCCTTTACCCTCCTGTAATGTTCCTCCAGAATCTCCCTGTCAGGGACAGCCAGCCGTTTCCCCTCCCTGCATACGTCTTTTCCGGTCAGAACCTCATAACCCAGCTGTGTCAGTTTTTCGGCAATTACCGCCGATGTCCTCATCTCAAGCCATGCGGTTTCTGGATGTTTGTGGAAATCCCTCCGGATCCTGACCAGTTTTTCCTGTATGTTATCCCCAATTTCAGTAATCCTGGCGTAAGGATCGTTTCCGGCGTTACAGTTTCCGTTACTGCCGTCCATCTTTTGATATTGTGCTTCGCATTGAAGTGTCTTATCCATTTTATACCTCCGGATTTTATCAATCTTTTTATTCTTACTATATTTTCCCCTTGGCGTTCTTTCCGGCACCGCCGTTTTCTGCCCCTGTTTTTCTTTTATAAGTCTATCATATTTTAATGGAAATGGTAAAAAATTTGTCGGTTTTCCTGAATTATTATGCTATACTGTTAAAATAGAAACAATAAAAGAACGGAGGTTTTTCAATTGGCTCACGATGCAGAATCCCTTAACGGTGAAGCAATATCAACCGGCAGTGCGGTACGTGACACAGACTACCAGCCGAAAAACATTATGGTTATCGGTTCAACCTGTGTCGACATTATCATAAATATCGATCACCTTCCTAAAACGGAAGAAGATATCCACCCCAGCAGCCAGTCCCTGGCTCTGGGCGGCTGCGCTTATAATGTTGCGTCCATGATCAAACTCTTCAACGCACCCTTAACCCTGATTTCTCCCGTTGGAACCGGCTTTTACGGAGATTATGTCGCAAGGGAACTGGAAAGGAACGGTTTTCCCGTCGCCGTCCATGTCCCCGATTGTGAAAACGGCTGCTGCTACTGTCTCGTGGAGGCGAGCGGCGAACGGACCTTTATGTCATACCATGGCGCGGAGTACACCTTCCGGAAAAAATGGATGGAAGAATTCCGTCAAACCGTCTATGACATGGTCTATGTCTGCGGCCTGGAGATTGAGGAACCGACGGGAATTGAACTGATCGAATATCTGGAAAGCCAACCGGAAAGGGAACTATTCTACGCCCCGGGGCCAAGAGGAGTACGGATCAGTTCCGAAAAGACCAAACGGCTTTATGCGCTTCATCCCGTGCTTCATATCAATGAACCTGAGGCAAAGAGCCTGAGCGGCTGCGGCTCTGTTGAAGAAGCCGCAGAAACGCTTTTCTCCCTCACCTCCAACACCGTAATTATCACATTGGGAGAAAAGGGAACTTATTGCCGGGAGAGGACTGGAAATTCCTATTATGTGGACGGAATTCCTTCTGCGGTCGTAGATACCATAGGAGCCGGCGATTCCCATATCGGGGCGGTTATGGCCTCCCTGAGCATAGGCAGAAACCTTAAGGAAGCGATCTGCATTGCCAACACCGCCGCCTCAGCCGTAGTGGGGGTAAAGGGGGCGTCACTGACAAAAGAAGAATTTGACCGTCTGTTCCATGCGTGATGGCCGGTTCTCTTCTGTCAGATTTTACTGGAAACGAACGCAAAAGAAGTCCGGCATGAAATTTCTTCATCGTCGGACTTCTTTTTTATATCATTATTGAACTATAAGTATGGATTCCCTGAATCTGAATCTGCTCAAACTACCAGTTTCCCAGTTTCCTTGGCCTGATCGGTCAGGCGTCCCAGCTCCGCCCGGAATTTTTTGATTTTTTCATCCGCCAGTTCAATATTATGCAGATGCTTTTCTATAAACATAATTCCGGCCGCATATCTGGATATCTCCTCCGTGATTTCATCCGACAAACGGATATCACCCGTATAGAGGGCTGTCGTCTTGGTCCTGCTCCAAACATTTCTGGAAAAATGGAATCCGTGCCCTATCAGACAGTTCCCTAAGCAGCTGACGGAATCCCTGATTGACGAACATAACATTTCTCCCAGTGACTGGCAGATTACATCTGAAAACTCAAAGCAGGTCTGAAGCTTTCTGCGGATATCTTCGCGCTCCATCAGGTAAAACGTGTCGTCCATTCCCGACTGGCGTCTTATCTCCATATCCTCCATAAACATCAGAAACAGCTTCTCCCATGACTCTACAGACAATACCGCCTGTTCCATGCGGCTGCAGAGGTTCTTTGCCTCCTCCATCTGCAGCGCCCGTTTACGCAGCTGTGCTCTGGTGCCGTCCAGCATCTTGTTCTCAATTCCTTTCAGCTCAAACTGAGCGTCGCGGAGCCTCTCGTCCAGATTCACACGCATTCTGCAGTCAATATGCGGCCATATCTCTTTGTTAAAGACCAGTGTTTCCATCTTCTCCGACTGTTTCTGTAAAAGTTCCAGAACTTCTTTCTCCAGCTCTTCTATTTTCTGTTCCTCGATCTCTCCCGGCTGAAGCTCTATCATCTGTTCGAAATTCTGCTGCGTAATCTCCGCTGCAATCCTTGTGCTCCATGTACAGAGTAATCTGGCGACCCTGTCACAGCACGTTTTTACTTTCTCAGTCTTCTCATTCTCGTTTTCAATAAACTTTTCCTGCTTCTCAATTTCAAGCTTTAATTCTTCGATTCTCTCAATGGTTTCCATACTTGTTCTATACTTCTCCCCTTCCGCTGCCATACGCGAACAATAATATCACCCCGGAGCCTGCACCTGTCCCAAACATCCTCGTGAAAGTATATCAGCAGTCTAACAACGAAAAAGCGCGTTTCGCAGATTTTTCATCGACAATCAACGGCAATACGGATACTGTACGCACCGATTACCGCGGTCAATGAATGCAATACTGAAAAAGCAGACACCAAAAACAGGGGTATCTGCTCGACACGCATTCAAAATGATTGCAACTGGCTGTCATATACTTCTACTTAGACCCTTTAGCTTTGCGCCGCCGCCTTTCGACGGGTTTGCCACATATAATATTTACACGTAGTCATTATACTTTATTTTGTTTGGAAGTGCAAACGGTTTCTTTAAAAACAGGCTGGGAAAGTATTAACAATAAATGGATAACAGCGAAATCACCCCAATTTCCCGGCCTCACCCTCAACGCCCTCCCGGATATGTCCCCGGCCACCCTCTAAAATGCCTCCGGCCCATATCCATTCTCCGAATACGGAACAGGCCTGGGAAGACTTACGCGGGAAAACAGACATTCCAGTTCCTGTAGTTTGGGACACGGTTCCTCCACATGGGATATGATAATATTGTAGACCGTATCAAAAAGTGTTTTTTCCTGTTCCGGCAGGCTGTCCAGTGCAAACGCCAGCAAAAGGACTTCGGACGATGGACGGCCTGTCTGCGCAGCGCTCCGTTTTATCACATTTGACTCCATCGTCTGCATAGGATGACGGTCTAATGCAAAATAGCAGTGGGAAGGATTTTCTTCCAACAGGAACTGCCGGTAAGTGAAATCCATCTCCAGGCCGACCGGATGAATAACAAGCCAGAAATGGCTGCACAGCACGGTTTCTGAATTTTCTGATCCTTCGGCCGGTTCCTCCCATCTCTTTACTTTGATCGGGATTGTCTCCTTCGCCCCCATAAAACGGCCGAGCAATGCCGACATCATCAGCCCATCCTCCATAAATGCCCGCTCAAACCACAGACGGATCGGCTCCCCATATGTCTCCGACTCCTTACTGCCCTGAACCCTCTGAATGGCCCTGCAGAAATATTGGCTGCGGGCAATAAAACATACCACCATATAATACCGGTGAAGCCATGGCGCAAAATGATCCAGAGAAATGCTGTCCATACATTTCCTGACCTGTTCATAATACAATAAGCATCTGTCGTAATCGTCCAGATGGAAACAGTAAAAACTCAGCATGAGATAAATCTCCACGATCTGGGGATTTTCTGCCAACTCATTCAGACGCGGCTCCACCCAGCTAAGCTGTTCCCGCATAATGTCCGCGTGGATCGCCTTAAAATTCCGGTCCATGTTATGCTCACCGCAAAGCTCATCCATGATGCTGAGCCTGCAGTGAAGTCCTTCCGGCAAAAGGGAGTTTTCATCGCACAGAACTGCGGCGTCCTGCATCAGGGCCATAAAATGCTTCAGCTCATATTGCGGCGGATGTTCTTTTTGCAGTCCCGCCAGTTCCATCAGCAGATGGACCCGGGAATAGACAGCCGCCGACGGCAGCTCTGAAGAACCCAGATATTGTTCCAGATCCGGGATCGCCTGATTTTTTCTGTACCAGAACACATAATCCCTCAGTGCGGCTTCTTCATTTGTGGGACAGCCGAAAAGGCCTTCAAACATAATGTTGATCTGTTTCATGCTCTCATATCTGACAGGCATCGGGAGTTCTGAAAGCTCCGCCTTCCGATCCGACAGATAGCCGATACAGGGCCTGGGATCCAGCCCCGAAGCCCAGACAATCCGCGCCGTACTGGCAGCCAGGACAATCTTATTTCTTTCCGGCAGCTTTTTTTCTCTGAGGATTCGTTCAAATCCGTGGTTGACCATTTGGTTTAATTGTTCGGCCGGCTCCTCTGCTTCCCGCATCAGCTCCAGCCTGACATTCGACAGCGCCAGGTATTCGAGTGGATGGTTCATGTTCAGATGCGCCTGCAGTTCGTCTATAATAACGTTCCAGTCCGCACCACGTCCTTCGATTCGGATCCGGTTAAAAGCATAGTTATGATAAATTGTCATCAGCAGTTCTTTATCCCGGATTTTCCGTTCTTTTGCCAACTGCAGCGTACTTTTGAGAACCTTGTCGGCATCCCGGTAATGTCCCTTAACAATCAGGCTTACGGCCCTGTTATGAAGGATCTGCACATGAATTAACGGATCCGTATCGGCCGTACACGCCTCCTCGGCCTTCCTGGCGTGGACAGCCGCCTCTTCCGTCTTTCCCTGATAAAGCCGAAGCAGATTCATTAAAAAATGATATCTTGCCTTATCCTCTTTCATGGATTCAATCAGAGGCTCCGCCGCACTTAAATTCCCCAGTGTAATCAGCAGAAATACCTTCTGTTTTTTATACGCTGCATTCTGCCTGGCCGTCATCTTCCGCTCACTTAACGCAGCCGCAATATTCCACGCCTTAATATTATCGCAGTCTATCCGCATTGTATCGGTAAACCGCCTGACCCGGCACAACTGCACCTCAATCCATATGTACGCCGCCAGGCTATAAAAGAGCAGCAGGATCATGGCTAAAAGGCAAATCTCAAAGATCGTTCCCTTTTTGCCGTCCCCGTCTGGTAAAACCGCATAAACCACGCCTGCGGCCTCCGCTAACATAAATTCCAATACCGTGACAATTACCATATAACCGGGTAAGTGATGCTCCTTTTTAAGAATCCACCTTCCAAGCGCAATCAGAACTACTCCCAGCAGGACCGGTACATATACCGGCGTACCTTTTATATAGTCTTCAAATAAACCGTAGAAAATGTCTTCTGCCATCGTATTATCCCCCCTTGTCCGCTGTTTCTATTGTAACATTGGAATTCTTTTTTGGCTACCGGCCGCAAGAGAATCAGCCAACCCGTGTTCCATCTGCTACGGGAAAACAAAGAGCCGCCAGGGACAGTGTCACTCTCTTTCCACACTGTTCCTGACGGCCCCGCCGTGTTATTGATTTACCTGAACATCGATTTTCCCTGTCCGTTACATCTCCTGAAGCACCCAGAGCGCATAATCCACATACACATTGCATGCGATCAGCAGTCCGTTTTCATCGAGATCAAAAAGTCCGTGATGGTGTGCCACACCCGTATTCGGCTCCTCCGGATTGTGGGTTCCAACAAAGGCGTACATTCCCTTCGCAACCGCCAGATAATCGGCAAAATCGTCGGCCCCCAGCGCCTTTTCGTAGTTGCTGATAATTCCATCCGCCGGAAGGAACTTTTCTGTGACGGCAGTTACTTCCGCCACCACCTGAGCATCATTTACAAGGGGAGCCGCGTAATCGCGGATTTCCACTTCCGCCTCCGCTCCATACAGCTCTGCCGTCTGTCGGGCAATCTGCACCACCTTATCATTCGTGAATTTCCTGACTTCGGGACTGAAACTTCTGGTGGTTCCCTCTATCTCGGCATGCTCCGCCACGATATTGTACTGGGTTCCCGCCCTGATCACGCCGACGCCGACCACTACGGTTTCAAGCGGATCCGTGTTTCTGGCTACGATGCTCTGAAGCCCGACAACGATCTGGGATGCGATGTAAGCAGCGTCGATTCCAAGGTGCGGTTTTGAGACATGGGCGCCTCTGCCGGTCACGGTGATTTTAAAATAATCGCAGCTCGCATTCTGCGGTCCCTTTGTCAGGGAAATCTTACCCGTCTCCAGGGCGCTCGTCACATGCGTTCCAAACACCCGGTCCACACCGTTAAGAAGTCCGGCTCCGACAAACTGTCTGGCTCCCTGTCCAATTTCCTCCGCCTGCTGGAAGAAAAGACGGATATGGCCGCCGAACTCTCCCTTTTTGGCATTTAAAATCTTTGCCGCGGTCAGAAGTGTGGCCGTATGGCCGTCGTGGCCGCAGGCGTGGCAGAATCCCTCATTCTGTGAGTGATACTCTGCCGTTTTTAAGTCTTCCATAGCCAGTGCGTCCATGTCGGCCCGGAGGGCAATGGTTTTCCCTTCGCCTTTTTCTCCGTCGATCCAGGCATAAACGCCCGTTTCACCGATTCTCTCATGGGGAAGTCCGATTTTATCCAGCTCCTCCTCTATTTTCCTGCATGTATTATATTCCTTCAGACTTACTTCAGGGTGAGCATGAAAATATCTTCTCAGGCTGACAAGGTAATCTTTTTCGTCTGTTACATACTGTTTTAATGCCATTTTACCCTCCATCCGTGCCGGCTTTGGCGCACCTTTTCCTTAATACTTATTCCGCATCATCCCATGCGCAGATGAAAGCGCCCTGGTATGCATCTTCAATTGTCTTCTTTACTTCTGCCGTATGGTAAGCGTCTACAATTTTCTTATAAACTTCATTGTCCTTATCCGCGGTGCGGGCAACGATTACATTGATTAACTGAGGTACCGCCTCGTTTGTTGTCTTATCTACATTCTCGGTGTAAATTGTGTCTTCGATCGGGTTAAGGCCTGCCGTAAATGCGTTTCCGCCATTGATAACAGCCGCTGCGCAGTCGGGAAGAATATTTGCCAGTGTTGCGGACTCAGCCTCTTTGATATCGATCTTTACTTTGTACTCTGTAATATCGGCTTTTGTCGGTACAAATCCTTTTTCCGGATCACATACGATGAACCCTGCTTCTTCCAGCAGTTTGAGGGCGCGGCCTCCGTTTGTCAGATCACTTGGGATGGCAATCACATCACCGTCTTTAATCTCATCAATGGAAGAGATTTTCTTCTTATTATTATAGATAGAAAGCGGAGCAATAATGGTGTCTCCGATATCTACGATGTCATATCCCTTCTGGGCCACATCATTTGCCAGGAATGCCTTATGCTGGAATGCGTTCAGGTCGATCTCCCCGTCATTTAATGCGCGGTTCGGAGCTGCATAATCGGTAAATTTCATCAGTTCCACCTGAATGCCGTCATCCTTCAGAAGTTCGTTGATTGTATCCCACTGTGCATTGTATTCGCCGACTACGCCTACTTTTACCATGGTCACTTCCGCTGTTTCCTTGGCGGTTTCCTTTGCCGCTTCGCCTGCCGTCTCCCCGGCTGCCGCCGTTGTTGCCGGTGTACTGCCGCTTCCGGATCCGCATCCGAAAAGTGTGAGCGCCGTCACTGCCGCCAGGGTTACTGCTGCTGCTTTTTTCCATGATGTTCTGAATGTCTTTTTCATAATTTTCTCTCCTTTTTCTTCTCTTTTAAAATATATTTATATAGTAACTATCCAGTTCTTTCCCAAGTGCCGCTTTGCGCAGTACCGTCCCCTGGACAGCCGCTTTCACTATTACTTAATGCGTCGTTTTCCTGATAATCACGTTGCCGATAAACTGAATTGCACTGATAATTAAAAGGATAATAATTACCGTAGCCCAAATCATATCGCGGTATCCCATCTGATAGCCGTAGCGGATGGCGAAATCTCCCAGTCCTCCGGCTCCGATCGCACCGGCCATAGCCGTGATACCGATCAGGCTGACAAAGGTAATCATCGTCACGCGGGTGATCCCGGGGATACTCTCCTTCAAATAAACACCAAAGATAATCTCCACCGGTGAAAATCCCATCGCCTCACTGGCTTCAATCAGTCCCCCGTCCAGGTCTGCAAGAACCGATTCAATCTGCCGTGCAAAGAAAGGAACCGTGCCCGCAATCAAGGCCACATAGGAACCGGTAACGCCGGAACCCGTTCCGACGATGGCCCGGCTGACCGGAATCAGAAGTACCATAAGTATAATGAAAGGAATGGAACGGATAATATCAACCGCTTTATCGAGGAAATTATAAATTACCACGTTCTGCAGGATTCCTCCCCTCTTTGTAACAATCAGGAGGACCCCGAAGAAAAGTCCGAAGAAAAATGCGATAGTTCCTGAAATCAGGAGCATCTTAAAGGTCTGTCCGATACATTTTACAAGCTCTCCGCCCAGACGTTCCAGGTTCGGCGCTAAAGTGTATAATATACTCATTCTTTAATTACCTCCACTTCCACTCCAAGTGAGTTTATGTATTCCATTGCAGCCGCCATCTTATCCGGCTCACCGCTCAGTGTCACCACCAGCTTGCCGAGGGGTTTACCCTTCAGGAAGTCAATATTTCCGAAAATAATGTTGGCTCTGATGTCAAAAGCCTTTGCCAGATAGGAAATGAGCGGTTCCCCTGCATTGGCGCCCGAGTAGGTGAACAGAAGCATCCTGTCCCCGGCGCCGATTTCCGTCAGTTCATTCTTGTCTTCAATCAAATCGTAGATTTTTCTGATATTGCTTGCCGTGTCAATAAAATCTCTTGTGATTCTGACCTGCGGATGGCTGAATACATCCACCGTATTTCCCGACTCAACCACGGCTCCTTCTTCCATAATAGCGACTCTGTCGCAGATATCCTTCACAACCGCCATCTCATGGGTAATCAGAACAATGGTAATTCCCATCTCCTCATTTACTTTTTTGAGAAGCTTCAGGATGGACTGTGTTGTCTGGGGATCCAGGGCGCTGGTGGCCTCATCGCAGAGAAGCACGTTCGGATCGTTAGCCAGGGACCTCGCGATGGCAACCCTCTGTTTCTGTCCGCCCGAGAGCTGTGACGGATAGGCATCCCTCTTATCAGTCAGCCCCACCAGTTCCAGAAGAGATGCTATCTTTTCTTCCCTCTCCGCCTTTGTCATCTTCGTTTTCTTAAGAGGAAACTCAATATTCTGGTAAACCGTCCTGGAACGCATCAGGTTAAAGTGCTGGAAAATCATACCGATCTTCTTCCTGACTTCCCTCAGCTTCTTCTCATCCAGGCTCATCAAATCCACATCGTCGATCAGCACCCGCCCCGTCGTCGGCCGCTCCAGCAGATTAATACATCTGACTAATGTAGACTTACCTGCCCCCGAAAAACCTATAATACCAAAAATTTCACCGTCCTGTATCTCCAGATTCACATTTTTCACAGCATGGACATTACCGGATTTGGTGTCAAATGTCTTGCTCACCTGTTCCAACTTAATCATTCTGACTGCTCCTTTCACTTTCTGCGCCGAGCGCGGCCGCATAGTTTGCAACAAAAAAAGCTCCCGCCCTGTATTAGGACGAAAGCTGCCGCTTCGTGGTACCACCTAACTTCGTCTGACGCTCGCACATACAGACCTTTTCAAGTACGGCCGCACATCCATCATCTCCATGGCCTGTGTTCCGGCTTATACTCTATCGCTGTAACGGGCGCATCCCGTCATGATCTAAAATATTCGATCATGCGACTCTGAGACCATCTTCATAAGCCTATCTCTGCTCCCTCTCAGCATCCGGGAACTCTCTGTAAAAGCATCCGCTTACTACTCTTCTCTTCTACGTCTTTGCTGGTAATCAATTTATCAACTTGCGACTATATTATTGCATTTTTCCCGGTTTGTCAACCTTTTTTTCGAAAAGACCGTCAAATAATTCTATTAAGAAGTAAATCCCTGTTTCGCAGCGGTGTTTTTTTATCCGTCAGCAAATTACAGAAAAAGAGCTCCAGATAACGGCTGTCTGCAATAATCCCTTTACTGTAATCAGCATAGTTTGCGCGCACCAACGCATTCCTGAAATACAGGGAATGTCTTTTAAACGGGGTATTATTCGAATGTACGTTCCTTTTCTTTCAAATATGTGGTATGATGATACTCAGACAGAACCAGAACATCCATAAACTTGAAATACACCTTATAACATTCTTTTTGAGAAGGAGGTTCTCCCATGCTGGAACAGCTTTCACTCTTTGATAACCGCGAAACCACCTCCCCTCTTGCCAGCCGCATCCGTCCCGATACGCTGGAAGGGTTTGTGGGACAGAAACATCTGTTTGGCCGCGGTAAAGTACTGCGCAACTTAATCGAGAAGGATCAGGTGACTTCCATGATCTTCTGGGGGCCTCCCGGTGTCGGCAAGACTACCCTGGCCAGGATTATTGCAGGTAAGACCCAGTCGTCTTTTATTGATTTCTCTGCCGTCACAAGCGGCATTAAAGAGATTAAAACTGTGATGGAACAGGCTGAGAAAAACCGAATCATGGGAATCAGGACAATTCTCTTTGTGGACGAGATTCACCGTTTTAATAAGGCACAGCAGGATGCGTTCCTCCCCTATGTGGAAAAGGGAAGCATTATCCTGATCGGCGCAACGACGGAAAATCCCTCTTTTGAGATCAATTCCGCTCTTTTGTCCAGATGCAAAGTATTTGTCCTGAAGGCCCTGACATCGGAAGATTTGCTGGAACTGCTCACGAATGTGATGAAGTCTCCCAAAGGATTTGGTAACCAGCATGTCGTGATCAGTGAGGATCAGCTCTCCCTCATCGCCAATTTTGCCAACGGAGACGCACGCACCGCGCTTAACACCCTGGAAATGGTCGTCCTCAACGGAGAGCTAGACCGCTCCGGCGCCATCACCGTCACCGACCAGGCCCTGGAACAGTGCATTAATAAGAAATCCCTGCTCTATGATAAAAAGGGTGAGGAACACTATAACCTGATCTCCGCCCTGCACAAATCCATGCGCAACAGCGATCCCGACGCCGCCGTCTACTGGCTCGCCAGGATGCTGGAGGCGGGAGAAGATCCTCTCTACGTGGCAAGAAGACTGATCCGTTTTGCCAGTGAAGATATCGGCATTGCGGATCCCCAGGCCCTACCGCTGGTGGTTGCCGCCTATCAGGCATCCCATTTTATCGGAATGCCTGAATGCACGTTGAATCTGACACAGGCCGTCGTTTACATGGCGATGGCTCCCAAATCGAATTCCATCTACCGGGCTTACGAGGCAGCCAAAGAAGACGCCCAGAACATGATGGCGGAACCAGTCCCCCTGCAGATTAGGAACGCTCCCACCGGCCTGATGGCGGAGCTGCATTATGGGGACGGTTATGTCTATGCCCATGATACGGAAGACAAAATTGCGGCTATGGACTGCCTTCCTGAATCACTTAAGGGACGAAACTATTATCAGCCCGGAACTGCCGGTGCGGAGGCCCCCGTCCGTGAGCGTCTGGAGGAGATTAAAAAATGGCGCAGAGAACATCCTGCTTCTCCGGAACACTAATAATCCTAATAGAAAACCAGGGCGGGTCCGCTATTTACCGGGAACCGCCCTGGTTCTTAAATTCACTCCGTCAAAAGGTCTTCAAGGTCCGCTTTTCAGCATTATGTATCAAATCTCTCCCTGATTATACATCCCTCCTGCCGGCAGCTGATTAATAGTTTTCTTTTCTAACTTCAAAGTAGCTCTGCGGATGTGCACAAACTGGACATACGCTCGGAGCTTTCTTTCCGATTACAAGGTGGCCGCAGTTTCTGCACTCCCACATTGTCTCTTCCGTTTTCTCAAATACAGCCTGCATCTCTACGTTATTTAAGAGCTTTAAGTATCTCTCTTCATGTGTCTTCTCAATGGCTGCAACTGCCGCAAATTTAGCTGCCAGCTCTTTAAAGCCCTCTTCCTCAGCTACTTTTGCAAATTCTGCATACATATCAGTCCACTCGTAGTTCTCGCCTTCAGCTGCTGCCTTCAGGTTCTCTGCTGTTGTTCCGATTCCCTTTAACTCTTTGAACCACATTTTTGCATGCTCTTTTTCATTGTTTGCAGTGTTCTCGAAGATTGCTGCAATCTGCTCAAATCCTTCTTTTTTCGCAGCGCTTGCGAAATATGTGTATTTATTTCTTGCCTGTGATTCTCCTGCAAATGCTGTCATCAGGTTCTGTTCTGTTCTGCTTCCTTTTAATTCCATTGTTTTATTCCTCCTACGTTCTTTTATAATTCTAGGAATTATTCCTGTTTTTATATTACACTTTTTTCCATCTTTTGTCAAGCATATGAAAAAATATTTATTCATTCTTCTGCTGAAAAATTCATGCAGGAAACGGCAGCATTTGCACTCTGCCAACAGGTCAAAACCATCAGAAAAACACCGCTGATCCGGGTGATGGGAATCAGACGTACTGCCACTCCCGGGTCAGGGAACTTTAATCGGCGGCGTTTAACAATGCGCGGTTTGGGCGGAACGCCGCTCCTACCGTTCTAATTTTTTCCTTAAAATTTCATTTACCTTAGCAGGGTTTGCTTTTCCATGCATCTGTTTCATAATCCGGCCCACCAGAAAGGCGGTCACCTTGGTTTTTCCGCTTCGGTATTCTTCCACCGTCTGCGGGTTTGACGCCAGGACTTCTTCCACCGTCCGTTCCAGGACTTCGTCGTCATTTACCATCAAAAGCCCCTTCTCTTTGACATACGCTTCAGGGTCCACATCCTCCATAAATATTTTCTCAAAGACCTCTTTTGCGATTGTGGTGTTAATGCTTCCCGCCTCCGTCATCCGGATGAGTTTTGAAAGATGCCCTGGTGAAAAAGAAAGTTTATCGGCTTCAACTGCATTTTCTTTCATTAATCGGCTGGTTTCACCGATCAGCCAGTTAGCCGTTTTTTTCGGCAGACCGCAGAGAGCCGCCGTCTTTTCAAATATCTCCGCCATCTTCCTTGATTCTGTGATAATCCGGCTGTCATATTCCGATAATCCGTATTCTTCCTGGTAGCGTTTCATCTTTTCAGGCTGCAGTTCCGGCAGCGAACTTCTGATACTGTCAAGCCATTCTTCGCTTATCACGACAGGAGGCAAATCCGGATCAGGGAAATAGCGGTAGTCCTTAGCGTCTTCCTTTGAACGCATTGCATAGGAATACTCCTTGTTGTCATCCCACCTGCGCGTCTCCTGGGATACGCTCTTTCCCTCCTCCAAAAGCTCAATCTGACGGGTTCTCTCTCCTTCGATTGCACGGGCAATTGCTTTAAAGGAGTTTAAGTTCTTCATTTCCGTTCTCGTGCCGAAGGTTTCACTTCCCGCTTCCCGCACCGACAGGTTGACGTCGGCCCTCATGGAACCTTCCTGGAGCTTGCAGTCCGAAGCGCCCAGATACTGGATCAAAAGACGCAGACGATCCAGGTATGCGATAACCTCCTCTGCGTTTCTCATATCCGGCTCGGAGACTATTTCAATCAGCGGAACTCCGCTCCTGTTATAATCCACCAGGGAACAGTCCTCCCATTCATCATGAATCAGCTTTCCTGCATCTTCCTCCATGTGAATTTCATGGATTCTGATCTGTTTCTCTCCCGAAGCCGTTTCAATTGTGAGACAGCCGTCGTGACAGATAGGCAGATAGAGCTGGGAAATCTGATAGTTCTGAGGATTGTCGGGATAAAAATAATTCTTCCGGTCAAATTTACAGCATCGGTTTATCTCACAGCCTGCGGCAAGACCCACGGATAATGCCAGTTCCACAACCTTCTTATTTAAAACCGGCAGGGCCCCCGGCATTCCGGTGCAGACCGGACAGGTATGGGCGCCCGGCGCCGCGCCGAATGCGGTGGAACAGCCGCAGAAAATTTTCGTCCTGGTGGCAAGCTCTACATGGACTTCCAGTCCAATGACGGTTTCATACTGTTTTTTCATCTATTTCCCCTCCTTGCCTGATTTTCTGCCGTAGAACGGAAGCGCCCATCCGCCTCTCGCCTGCTCATAAGCGTAGGATGCGCGGAAGAGTTTTTTCTCCTCAAAGCAATCGGCAATCATCTGAAGCCCGATAGGAAGGCCTTTCTCATCGAGCCCGCAGGGAACGCTGACAGCCGGCAGGCCGGCCAGGTTAACCGAAACGGTGTAGATATCTCCCAGATACATTTTCAGCGGATCACTCAAACTTTCCCCGACGGCAGGCGCCGTGGACGGCGCTGCCGGGCCGAGTATGACATCATATTTTTCAAACGCCCTGTCGAACGCCTGTTTAATTAATGCCTTTGTCCGAAGGGCTTTCAGATAGTAAGCGTCATAGTAGCCGGAGCTTAATACAAAGGAACCGAGCATAATGCGGCGTTTTACCTCAGGGCCAAAACCCTCGGAACGGCTTTTCTTATACATTTCATGAAGATCCTCATACTCTTTTGTCCTGTATCCGTATTTTACACCGTCAAACCGGGAAAGGTTTGAACTGGCTTCCGCGGATGCAATGACATAATAAGCCGGTATGGCATACTCCACCATGCCGAGACTGAAAAATTCCACCTCTGCCCCCTGGTCTTTTAACGCTTTTGCTCCGGAAAGAACTGCCTTCCTGACACTTTCGTCCAGCCCCTCCCCCAGATAGTCCGAAGGAATTCCGATCCTCATCCCCCTCGCTTCACCGGTCAGCGCCTGCAGAAAATTGCAGTCTTTCCTAAGGACGGAGGTGCTGTCTTTTGTGTCGTGTGAGGCCAGAACTTCCAGAACTGCCGCACAGTCGGCGGTATCCTTCGCAACCGGACCTATCTGATCCAGGGATGAACCGTAGGCTATCAGGCCGTAACGCGAGACTGTCCCGTAGGTCGGTTTAATTCCGGTGACTCCGCAGAAGGAGCTTGGCTGCCTGATGGAACCGCCCGTATCGGAACCCAGCGCATAAAACGTCTCCCCCGCCGCAACCGCCGCACAGGAACCGCCTGACGAACCGCCCGGTACATGAGCTTCATTCCACGGATTTAACGTCGGGCCGAACCACGAGGTTTCCGTCGTGCTTCCCATGGCAAATTCATCCATATTCGTTTTTCCAATGATTACGGCTCCCGCCCGTTCCAGGTTCCGGACCGCCTCTGCCGAATAGGGAGGCACAAAATTGTAAAGCATTCTGGAACCGCAGGTGGTTTTCATCCCTTCGGTGCAGATATTATCTTTCACCGCAACGGGAACGCCGGCCAGCGGTCCCGTGAGCTCTCCGCTGTCTATGCGGGACTGTATGGTCTTTGCATCCTCAACCGCTTTCTCCTCACTCAGGGATACAAAGGCGTGAACCGTATCCTCACATTCGTGAATCCTGGCAAAAGAAGCGGATACCGCCTCCTCCACCGATATTTCTCTTTCTTTTATCATTTTTCCCAGCTCAAGAGCCGTCAATTTCATAAGTTCCATCATTACCTCCTGGTCTGCGCCCGAAAAACTTCTCCACAGCTCCGTTATTCCACTGTCCTCGGTACCTTATACTGTTTTTCTTTCCGTGATGGCGCATTAGCGATCATCTCCTGAGACATATCTGAATTTGTCACCTCATCTTCCCGGAACACATTACGGGTATCAAACAGATGGGTCATCGGAGCCGTATCAGAGGTATTAAGCCCGTTTAACATATCAATATATTCGAGCATCCGCCCCATGTCTTCCCCGGCTTTTTTCTTTTCCTCCCCGGAGAGCTCAAGCTGCGCCAAGATTCCTACATACTCTATCATTTCATCATCAATTTTCACTGCCATGTTTTTCCTTCTTTCGGTTTTCTATTTGATAGATGGTTCTTCCCCGGTTCCGCATTTCACTATGGGACAAGACGGCTCATATCTCTTGGAAAGAGCGAAACTTCCCTCACGTTTTCCTCACCCAGAAGCTGCATCGTCATCCGTTCCAGGCCGATTCCCAGACCGCCGTGGGGAGGCATGCCGTATTTGAAGGTATCCAGATAACCGTCCATTCCTTCCACATCCATACCCCTCTTCTCTATTTTAGCCATCAGTTCTTTGTAGTCATGGATACGCTGGCCTCCCGTCGTCACCTCCAGCCCCCGGAATAAGAGGTCGAAACTCTTTGTAAATCTGGTATCTTCGGGATCATCCATCGCGTAAAAGGGGCGCTTTTTAGAGGGGTACTGTGTGACAAAAACAAAGTCGGCATTGTATTCTTCTTTGAAATAACGGCCGATCAGGTGTTCTTCCTCCGGTTCTAAATCATATGGGTTTCTGATTTGCATTCCGTATTTTTCAGCCGCCAGCTCCTTGGCCCGTGTAAAAGTTACGCATGGAATTTTGTCCGTCTTTGGCAGCTTGACTCTGAGGATTTCCAGTTCCTGGCCGTACTGCGTTCTTAACAGTTCCACCATGTACTGCAGGAAACCTGTTTCCATTTCCATGATGTCCGCAACGTCGTCGATATATCCCATTTCAAAATCAAGTCCCGTATATTCATTCAAATGGCGTTTCGTATTATGCTTTTCCGCCCGGAACACGGGGCCTATCTCCATGACGCGGTCAAAGACTCCGACCATCATCTGTTTGTAAAACTGAGGACTCTGGGCCAGCACGGCCGGGCGATGGAAGTAATCCAGTTTAAAGACGTTGGCTCCCCCTTCGGCTCCTCTGGCCCCAATCTTCGGAGAATGTATTTCTGTAAATCCCTGCCCCTGGAGAAATTCCCTGAATGCCCTGGCAATCCCCTCTTCTATCTTAAACCTGGCCCGTTCCCTTATATTCCGGAGTGTAAGGGGCCTCATATCCAGTCTGGCCTCCAGAGAGGCTCCCATCTTCCATTTGGAAACCGCGATTGGCATCGGTTCCGACGGTTTAGAGAGGATTTTCACGCTCTTTAACCACAGTTCCATTCCGTGGGGCGCCCTCTCCTCCGTTTTTACAATCCCGGTCACTTCCACAAAGGTTTCTTCCCTTATCTGCGAAAAATCGGCCTCTGTGACTCCCTTTTCAAATACCGTCTGCAGAACGCCGTCCCGTTTTCTCAGAATAATAAAGGCAATGTCTCCCATATTCCTGATATTCATAACCGCGCCGTTTACTTTGACCTCCTGTCCCGCCTTCCCATCCGTTAAAAGACTCTTAAGCTCCAGAACTTCTTTTTCTTTCATTCCTGTTAAAAAAAACATCTTTCTCCCTCGCTTTCTTCTTTGTGCACCGATGTTCCGGGTAGGACGAAGGGTCCAATGGATCAAAAAAGTCCCGGAACATCTTTCGACATTCCGGGACGGGATATTCCCGCGGTACCACCCGCATTTGAAAAGTAAAGCAGCGCTTCATCTTCTCACTCTCTTGTATGCTTAACGCGCATTCACGTGACGTCCTACTGACCGTTCGTACGTCCGGCTCCGGAGTGTTCCCTATTGTCTTACGCCCTCCTGACGCGGCTCTCAGCCGGTGACCGCGTCTTTCTGTCGGATTCTTTAAAACAGAGTCTCCTTCACTGCCTTTTTTATGGTCCTCACTATAAACTATTTTTTTGCGGTTGTAAAGGGTTTTTTGAAATTTCTTTTTGATATTTTCAAAATTGAGGGGCAATTTGGAGGGTGAAACATGAGGATGGGAACGGACGGGTGGGGAAATAGGGAGAGGGGGGAGGTGCGTCTTCATCTCCCCAAACCCTGCATTTCCAGAATTTTCACTGTCTTTTTTTATTAAGTTTTTTTTAAAAGCGTTGACATCCGGCCATCTATGCATATAATTTACCTGTATAAATAAGCACTTTCTGTACTAGACTGACTACTGTATTATCAGACAGAAACAAAAAAACGGAGGAAAACATATGTGTGGAATTGTTGGCTACATCGGAGACGAACAGGCGGCTCCTATCCTGTTGAGCGGACTCAGCAAGCTGGAATACCGGGGTTATGACTCGGCCGGAATCGCAGTTTATGACGGGACAGATATTAAGATGGAAAAGGTCACGGGACGTCTTAAGCGTCTTAAGGATCTGACAAAAGAAGGAAGCACCCTCTCCGGAACAGTCGGTATCGGACATACACGCTGGGCTACCCATGGAAGTCCTTCCGATACCAATGCCCATCCCCACTTCAATAAAGATCGCTCGATCATTGTCGTACACAACGGTATTATTGAAAATTACAGCAAATTAAAGCAGCGCCTCATCGGCAAGGGTTATGAATTCATCTCTGAGACCGACACGGAAGTGCTGGCCCATCTGCTGGATTACTACTACAACCGCAACCATAACCCGCTTGAGGCACTTACAAAGGTAATGCAGAAGGTGGAAGGTTCTTATGCCCTTGGTATCCTCTTTAAGGATTTCCCGGGCCAGGTTTTCTCCGCCAGAAAAGACAGCCCGCTGATCGTAGGACACAGCGAAAGCGGTAATTTTATCGCCTCCGACGTGCCCGCTATCCTTCAGTATACAAGGGAAGTTTTCTATATGGAGAACGAGGAGATTGCCGTTCTCTCCCGCGAGGGAATCAAATTTTACAACGTGGACGAGGAACCGCTTCAGAAAACATGCACCCGCATCGACTGGGACGTAAACGCTGCGGAAAAGGGCGGTTATGAGCATTTCTTCCTGAAAGAAATCTATGAGCAGCCAAAGGCTGTCCGCGATACGATCAGTCCGCGTATCCAGGACGGTGAGGTGGTGATCGAAGAGCTCGGCATGACGGATGAAGATATCCGCAGCATTAATAAAATTATGATCGTAGCCTGCGGCTCCGCCTACCATACCGGCGTCATGGCCAAATACGTATTTGAAGGGATTTCCAGGGTGCCGGTTGAGGTGGATCTGGCATCCGAGTACCGTTACCGCGATCCGATTTTCGACCGCAACACGCTTGTCATCATAGTGAGCCAGTCCGGTGAAACGGCCGACTCTCTCGCCGCCCTCAGAGAATCGAAGGCAAACGGCCAGAGAGTTCTGGGAATTGTTAACGTGGTAGGCAGCTCCATTGCCCGTGAGGCGGACAATGTCATGTATACCTGGGCCGGTCCGGAAATCTCCGTGGCAACGACAAAGGCATACAGCGCTCAGCTCGTCTCCTTCTATCTGCTTGCCCTGAAATTCGGCAGGGTCCGCGCCGCTCTGGCAGACAGTGACTACAGCCGGATGATTGAGGAGCTGCAGAAGCTTCCTGAGATGATGGATGAAATCTTAAAAGACCGCCAGCAGATTCAGCGTTTCGCCAACCGTTACCTGGCCGCAGAGCACATTTTCTTCATCGGCCGCGGTGTGGACTATGCCATCTCAATGGAGGGTTCCCTGAAACTGAAAGAGATTTCCTATATCCACTCGGAGGCCTATGCCGCCGGTGAGCTTAAGCACGGAACCATCTCACTGATTGAGGAAGGCACACTGGTCGTAGCTCTCGCAACCCAGGAAGCTCTCTATCCAAAAACCATCAGCAACGTTGTTGAGGTCAAGACCAGAGGCGCTTTTGTGATGGCGCTGACCAACGAGGATAATAAAGAAATCGAAAAAGTGTCTGATTTTACGGTTTATATTCCGAAGATTGACCGCTATTTCTCCGGCTCCCTTGCTATTATTCCGCTTCAGCTCTTCGCCTACTATGTTTCTCTGGGAAGAGGACTGGATGTGGATAAGCCGAGGAATCTGGCTAAATCTGTTACGGTGGAGTAAGGATTTCGTTGAGTCTTGTCCCTGGGCATAACCTGCCCCTCACCATCCTTAACCACGACCGTCGGCGGCGTACTCATTTTTCAACATAGTTAAAAACAATTTTAAAAACATTTCAGGAAAATATTGACATTCGCATTTTTTTGTGTATACTACAGAATAAAGAAAAGCAAAGGCGCTTCGGTACAACCGAGGTGCCTTTTTCTTTTGTAAATTTGCGTTAATGTTGCGTGCTGTGCAGTATCTGAAAGGAGTTAAGATTATGGAAAAGAACATCCCTGAGCTCTATGGAAGCCTTGTGTTTAACGACAAAATCATGAAAAACAAACTGCCGGGAGATATTTACAAGGCCCTTCGAAACACAATTGAAACCGGCCGTCATCTGGAGCTGGATGTTGCTAATGCCGTTGCCGTCGCCATGAAAGAATGGGCTGTGGAAAACGGCGCCACCCACTTCACCCACTGGTTCCAGCCGATGACCGGGATTACCGCCGAAAAACACGACAGCTTTATAAGCCCTCTCGGCAATGGCGATGTGATTATGGACTTCTCCGGCAAGGAACTGATCAAAGGGGAACCGGATGCCTCCAGTTTTCCTTCCGGCGGCCTGCGCGCCACTTTTGAGGCCAGAGGCTATACGGCCTGGGATCCTACCTCTCCTGCCTTTATAAAAGACGGGACCCTCTGTATTCCCACCGCGTTCTGCTCATACAGCGGAGAAGCCCTCGATAAAAAAACGCCTCTGCTGCGTTCCATGGAAGCCGTCAATAAAGAAGCGCTGCGCGTGCTGAAGCTCTTTGGCGATCATGACGTTACCCGCGTCTACTCCACAGTCGGTCCCGAACAGGAATATTTTCTCGTAGATAAAGAACTGTATAATAAGCGCAGCGACCTGAAGTTCTGCGGCAGAACCCTGTTTGGCGCCCCCGCACCAAAGGGTCAGGAAATGGATGACCACTATTTCGGCTCACTTCGCCCCCGCGTCCTTGCTTTCATGGCGGAGCTGGATGAAGAACTCTGGAAGCTCGGAATTCCGGCTAAAACCAGGCATAATGAGGTAGCCCCGTCACAGCACGAACTGGCTGTTGTGTACACAACCAACAATCTGGCCGCGGACAATAACCAGCTCACAATGGAAGTGATGAAGCGCACGGCTGAAAAACACGGCCTTGTCTGCCTTCTTCATGAAAAACCGTATGAAGGCATCAACGGAAGCGGCAAACATAACAACTGGTCACTCTCCACCAACACAGGTATCAACCTTCTGGATCCCGATAAAGAGCCTGCCAGAAATCTCCGTTTCATGCTCTTTCTGGCCGCCACCGTAAAGGCCGTGGATGTATACGGCGATTTACTGCGCGTCTCGGTTGCAACGGCGGGTAATGATCACCGCCTGGGAGGCAATGAGGCGCCGCCCGCTATCGTTTCCATGTTCATCGGTGACGACCTTGCAGCCGTCCTCGACATCGTCGAGAATGACTCAGAACCCGAAGCACGGGAAGAGGTTTCAATGAATGCGGGTGCAAAAGTCCTTCCGCATTTTGTCAAAGACACGACGGACCGCAACAGGACTTCCCCCTTCGCCTTTACCGGCAACAAATTCGAATTCCGTATGCCCGGCTCCTCCCTCCCGGTATCCGGCCCCAATGTGGTTCTCAATACTGCCGTCGCCGAGGTTCTTGGAGAATTTGCGGATCACCTGGAGAATGTACCCGCAGAAAAGCTGCCCGAGGAAATCCACACCCTGTTAAAAGAGGTGATACGCCGGCATAAACGCATTATTTTCAACGGAAACGGCTACTCGGAGGCCTGGGTGGAGGAGGCAAAAAAAAGGGGACTCTTCAATCTTCCAACCTGTGCGGAGGCTTTTCCCTGCTTTATAGCAGAAAAGAACATCGGGCTGCTCACAAAGCACCATGTGTTCACCCGGGAAGAAATCTTCTCCCGCTATGAAATCATGCAGGAGAACTATATAAAAACAATTATGATTGAAGCCAAAACCATGCACTCCATGATGAACAAAACCTTCCTCCCCTCCCTGCTCTCCTACATAAAAGAACTGGCCGAAACCGAAGTGAAAATGAAAAAAGCCCTGCCGTCAGCTTCCGTCTCCGCAATGGAAAAACGTTTAGACGGGCTTTCCGCTCTGTATACCCTCATCTCGGAAAAGACGGATGAATTGAAAACTGCATTTTCCTGTACGGACAGTTTGGAAGACAGCATGGAAAAGGTAATGTTCTGCCGTTACACCGTACTTGCCAAAATGAATGAACTCCGATCGTATGCAGATGAGGCGGAACCTATGATACCTGATGAATTTCTTACCTATCCGTCTTATGACAAGCTGCTTTTTTCAATATAGGAAATAAATTTAAGGAGGAGAGCCGTTATGCAGCCATCTGAACAAACAACGGGCCTAAGAGAAGAATGCGGTGTTTTTGGAATGTTTGATACGGGCGGTTCCAATGTCTCCGGGAATATTTTCTACGGTCTCTGCGCCCTTCAGCACCGGGGACAGGAATCCTGCGGAATCGCGGTCGGCGACACCAACGGGCCAAAGGCTCCGGCCCTGTATCATAAGGGCCTGGGCCTTGTACAGGACGTGTTCACGCAGGACACACTGGCCCGTCTCACCGGAAATATCGGCGTCGGCCATGTCCGTTACGCCACAACCGGCGCAGCCACTTTGGAAAATGCGCAGCCGCTTGTTTTAAATTACATCAAGGGAAGTCTCACTCTGGCCCATAACGGCAATCTCGTCAACGCCGCCGAACTGAAACGGGAACTTGAAAAAACGGGAGCCGTTTTCCAGACGACAATCGACTCCGAGGTCATCGCCCTGCACATTGCCAGGGAACGCCTGCATACCTCTACCGTAGAGGAAGCCATCAAGCGCACTGCCGCCAGGATAAAGGGGGCTTACGGCCTTGTTATCGCCAGTCCCAGAAAACTAATCGGTGTCCGCGATCCCTACGGTCTGAAACCACTCTGTCTCGGCAGATTGAACAATGCGTGGCTCATCGCTTCTGAAAGCTGCGCCATCGAGGCAGCCGGAGGTGAATTCATCCGCGACATTACCCCGGGGGAGATTGTCACCATTACAAAAGACGGCCTTCACTCCGACACGGGGCTTGGGCAGGCTGAAAACGCCCACTGCATTTTTGAATATATTTACTTCGCCAGACTGGACAGCCGGCTGGACCGTGTAAGCGTATACGAAGCCAGGCTGCGGGGCGGAGCCATTCTGGCCCGTTCCAGCCCTGTTCATGCCGATCTGACAGCCGGTGTCCCCGACTCCGGCCTGACGGCGGCTATGGGGTATTCCAGGGCGTCAGGCATCCCTTTTGAACTCATCTTCCATAAAAACAGTTATGTTGGAAGAACTTTTATCAAATCCAGCCAGAAGGAACGTGAAAACAGCGTGAAGATCAAGCTCAATGTTCTGGCTCCCGCCGTGAAAGGGAAACGCATCGTGCTGGTGGATGATTCCATCGTGCGCGGCACCACAATTAAAAATCTGATTCACATGCTCAAAGAAGCGGGAGCCCTGGAAGTCCACGTGAGAATCTCCTCTCCTCCGTTTCTGTATCCCTGCTACTTTGGAACCGACGTTCCCTCCAACAGACAGCTGATTGCCAGCAGCCATTCCACGGAGGAAATCCGCCGGTCCATAGGCGCTGACTCCCTGGCTTACATGCCCGCAGAACAGCTTCCTGAGATAGTAGGCGGCCTTCCGCTCTGCACGGCCTGTTTTACGGGGCATTATCCGATGGAAGTTCCCGGCACGGATATTAAAAATGCGCTGGAATCAGTTTGAATATTCTGAACACCGGTACTCAAAAAAGAATTCACTGAATAAGAAACAGCCGAAATAAACAAGAAAAAAATAGTGCCCTGAATTCACACATCTGCGAATTCAGGGCACCAAAAAAGGAATCGGCCACTCCCTCACCCATGCCGGTTCCTTTTTTGCATAAACAATTCATGTAAAATGAATTTTCAAGTCAATATTATTTTGTCTCTGTTTTCAAAGTCTTAAGTTCATCAAATACGACATCATTCAATACTTTGATGTAAGTGCCTTTCATACCGGAAGAACGTGATTCAATAACACCTGCGCTCTCGAATTTGCGCAGTGCATTGACAATGACAGAACGGGTGATACCAACTCTGTCTGCAATCTTGCTGGCAACCAGGATACCCTCATTGCCTTCCAGTTCATCGAAAATGTGTGTGATTGCTTCCAGTTCTGAAAATGATAATGTGCTGATAGCAGACTTTACAATCTGAATCTTTCTGGTCTCTTCTGCATTCTCCTCATTCACGGAGCGCATCATCTCAAGTCCTACTACCGCGGTGCCGTATTCGCTCAGAATAATGTCGTCAATATCATAATTTGCATCTGCTTTGTAGATAAACAGCGTCCCCAGACGCTCGCCGGAAATGTCGATTGGTGTAATGATAGCCTGATACTTCTTGACATTTTCCTCTGCAAAGCCCAGCGTTGCAAGATTGACATTTTCTTTGGTAGATAAAACGCTCAGAAGACGTTCGTTCAGCATGCGGTCAATGTAACCGCCTACCTGGTCTTCGATCAGTTCCTCTATCTCATCAATTCCGGGACAAATCGCAACCCCCAGCACTTTTCCCTTCTTGCTTATTACAAGAATGTTTGATTGCAGAATTTCGCCAAGCACTTCACAGATGTCATTAAAGACAACTTTGTGAGAATGGTTGTTATGCAATAATTTGTTGATTTTTCTTGTTTTGTCCAACAACTGAACACTCATTACCAGTTACCTCCTTTGCTTAATCTTTGTATCGTAAGAAATTATTGCTATCATGTACAAATTTTAACACGATTTCAGATTAATAACAAGAGTTTTTCTGGTTTTTTAAATTTTTTTAATAATTAGGGACGCTCATTAAGCGTTTTGACAAATCCGCAGGCCTCATTTGTGCAGAGAAGCTTGCTTCCTTTCTCCACCATCATGCCGCCGCATTCAGGACATTTCTCCATGGACGGCTTCTGCCAGGACATGAAGTCACAGTCCGGATTATCCTCACAACCGTAGTATTTACGGCCTTTCTTAGTCTTTCGGATCACTACTTCCTTACCGCACTTCGGACACTTCACACCGATCTTTTCAAGATATGGTTTCGTATTCTTACAGTCCGGGAATCCCGGACAGGCCAGAAATTTGCCGTGAGGACCATATTTGATAACAAGGTTCCTGCCGCAGAGTTCACAGATTTCTTCCGTGACTTCGTCGGCAATTTTGACAGTATCGAGTTTTACGTCCGCTTCTTTCACAGCTTCGGCTAAATCCGGATAAAAATTCTCTACAACCGTTTTCCATGGCATATTTCCGTCACCGATGCTGTCGAGCAGATATTCCATGTTTGCCGTAAAGGCGGTATCCACGATAGTTGGGAACGCCTTTTTCATCATGCCGTTTACGACCTCGCCAAGTTCCGTGACATACAGATTTTTATTCTCCTTTGCCACATAGCGTCTTGCAATAATCGTCGTAATCGTCGGAGCATAGGTACTGGGACGTCCAATCCCCTGCTCTTCCAGCGCTTTGACGAGAGATGCCTCCGTATAATGCGCAGGCGGCTGTGTGAAATGCTGGCTGCTGTCGAGTTCCACAAGTTCCAGGTTCATTCCCTTCTCAAGCTTCTCCGTCAGGGTATTGCTTTCCTCTTTATCTTCTTCCTGTATATAAACGGACATAAAGCCGTCGAACTTCACTTTGGACGCTGCCAGCGTGAAAATATGGTCTCCCGCCGCCACTCTGACCGATGTCGTCTCGTATACGGCCGGTTTCATACGGCTCGCGGTAAAACGTTTCCAGATGAGCTGGTACAGGCGGAATAAGTCCCTGGAAAGCGATTCCTTAACAAGGACAGGCGTCATAGCAATATCGGTCGGCCTGATTGCCTCGTGGGCATCCTGAATCTTGACATCCGTCTTCTTCGCCGTCGTCTCCTCGGACACATACTGGCCGCCGTACTGGGCTTTGATATACTCCCTTGCAGCCGTATCCGCTTCCGCCGCGATACGCGTGGAATCGGTACGCAGGTAAGTGATGAGACCTACCGTGCCGTGGCCTTTGACGTCAACGCCCTCATAGAGCTGCTGCGCCAGACGCATGGTCTTCTGCGTGGAAAAGTTGAGCGCCTTTGACGCCTCCTGCTGCAGGGTACTGGTGGTAAACGGAATCGGCGCTTTCTTTACGCGCTCTCCCAGTTTCACTTCACTGACTTCATACGGCTTGCCTTCCAGTCCGGCCAGAATCTGATCCAGCTCTTCCTTGTTGCCGATTGTCTTCTTTCCGCTGCCGCTGCCGTAATACTTGGCCGTCAGTTTCTTCTTGGAGCCGGGAACCTTCAGCTCGGCTTCCAGGTTCCAGTATTCCTCGGGAATAAATGAGTTAATCTCATCCTCCCTGTCGCATATCATCCTGAGTGCCACGGACTGGACACGTCCGGCGCTCAGTCCTCTCTTGACCTTTGCCCAGAGAATCGGGCTGATCATATAGCCCACCATACGGTCCAGAACTCGTCTGGTCTGCTGCGCATCCACCAGATTCATATCTATCTCACGAGGCTCCTTGAGGGATGCCTTTACCGCGTTCTTTGTAATCTCATTGAAGCTGATACGGTACACTTTCTTGTCCTTCAGCTCATCTAATTTCAGCGCCTTTACCAGATGCCAGGAAATCGCTTCCCCCTCACGGTCAGGGTCAGTCGCCAGATAAATCTTATCGGCTTTCTTCACTTCTTTGCGGAGCTTTGCAAGTATATCTCCTTTACCTCTGATGGTAATATACTTTGGTTCATAATCATTCTCCACATCTATTCCCAGTGTGCTCTTTGGAAGATCTCTTACATGTCCTCCCGATGCATCCACTTCATAATTTGTTCCCAGGAACTTCTTAATTGTTTTCACCTTTGCCGGTGACTCCACAATTACCAGACTCTTTGACATAACAAAACTCCTACTCCAATTTTCTTACATAGTATTGATTGACAGGCTGCAAAATAAATCCGTCCAGTTCTAGTTTTAAGAGCGCTGCCATGCATTCCCCTGTCGGCAGTTTACTCATTCTAATCAGTTCTTCTACATGTTTTGGTTGTGAATCTAAGCAACTATACACCATTTTTTCCGTCTTGGCAAGCGTCTTTATTGATCTTTTCACGAGTTTTAGGGATTTTTTACAATCTATTCTAAAAAAATCAAGGATATCTTCTGGAGATTGTAAGAGCGCCGCACCCTGTTTTATAAGGCCGTTGCAGCCCTCGCTCAGGAGGTCGTTCACCCGCCCGGGGACGGCAAATACTTCCTTTCCCTGCTCCAGGGCCTGATCCGCCGTAATCAGGGAACCGCTCTTTTTTCTGGCTTCCACGACAATGACGGCGTCCGCAAGGCCGCTTATAATCCTGTTTCGCGCAGGAAAATGGCCGGCTGACGGTTTCTCCCCCGGGCCGTATTCGGAAATCACCCCTCCCGTTTCTAAAATGACATGATAAAGGCTCAGATTCTCTCTGGGGTAACAATAGTCAACTCCGCTCCCCAGAACAGCGTACGAAGCCCCCTGTGCATTTACAGTGCCTCTGTGAGCCGCTCCGTCTATACCCCGGGCCAGGCCGCTTATGGTCTGTATCCCGCTTTCGGCCAGTACCCTGCACAGATATTCCGCCACCTGACGTCCGTAGGAGGTACAGCTTCTGGCTCCCACCACAGCCACGGAGGGCTGGCGCTCATCCGGAAGCCTGCCTTTTACATAGAGCCACATCGGCATGTCATAGATGTTCTCAAGGCGGCGCGGATATTCCGGTTCTCCTGCCATAATAAAGCGGATATCTTTTGCGGCAAGCTCTCCATACTCGATTTGCCGCTGTTCCAGGCACAGCTTCTCATTTTCTATCCGTTTTGCATCGTCTCCCCTCAAAAACGGAAGCCGTTCCAGATCCTGTTTCTTCATATTATATATTGCTTCAAAACTCCCGGTATATTCCAAAAGTTTTTTTGACTTGACCGCTCCGATGCCGTCTATCCGGCTGAGCCAGTAGAGATAAAACTTTTCCTTCTCCATGTTCTTCTCTTTATTCCTCTCTTCCGTCTTTATTTCTTTATTCATTCCACTGCCTGTCGCCCATGTCCTTGTCTCCACGGAGTCGGACGGTTTTGAAAACCCGGCCTAAAATTTAAATCCCCAGTATTTTTTCTCAAAGCTTCTGAAGGAAACCGCCTCGCTGAGATGTTCCCTGGTGATCTGTTTCTTCTCATCCAAATCAGCCAGTGTTCTGGCCGTCTTAAGAATTTTCTCATAAGCCCGCGCACTCAGGCCGTATGTCCTGTATATCTCCCCCAGGAAACGCTCGTCCGCTTTCTTAAGACCGCAGTACCGTTCGGTCTGCCGCCTTTCCATCTGACTGTTGAAGCGGCAGTTCTCTCCCTTAAACCGTTCTTCCTGTATCATTCTGGCCGCCATGACCCGTTCCCTCATAACGGCGGAACTCTCCCCTTTCTTCCTGGAACCGGGAAATTCCTGCGGCTGTCTCGGCACCTCCACGCCGATGTCAATCCGATCCAGGAACGGCCCCGATATCCGGCTCAAATAACGCCTTATCTGCGGTTCCGTGCAGGTGCAGCGGCCGATGTCAGGGTAAAACCCGCATTTACAAGGATTCATCGCCGCGGCTATCATTGTATCCGCCGGAAATTCCACCGAACCGTTCATCCTCGATACAGTGATTTTCCGTTCCTCCATCGGCTGGCGGAGCAAATCCAACAGCGCGGGCGTAAATTCCGGCAGTTCATCGAGAAACAGGATTCCATGGGTGGCCAGGGAAATCTCCCCCGGCCTCGGATTTCTCCCTCCCCCGGCCAGCGCCTGGGCCGTAATGCTGTGGTGCGGGCTTCTAAAAGGTCTTGTCCGGATGAGAGGCTGTTCCTTTTTCAGCATCCCGCAGATACTGTATATTTTAGAAACCTCGATGCTCTCTTCCATTGAAATAGGAGGCATAATGGTAGGAAGTCTCCGCGCCGCCATCGTCTTTCCCGTTCCGGCAGGCCCGATCATCAGAATATTATGCCTGCCTGCGGCCGCGGCCTGGCACGCCCGTCTGACCGTGGTAAGGCCGGTCAGTTCCTCATAATCCACCGGGTATGAGATACTGTTCATTTCCCGGAACAGGGATTCGTCAAAAAAGCGGCCGCAGGACGGATCCGTACCGCTCAGAATTCCGGCAAGCTGCTTTAAATTTCCAACCCCCACAATCTCCATACCTTTTACAGCCGTGCCCTCCGATACATTCTCCTCCGGGACAAAAAAGCGCCGGATTCCCAGCTTGGATGCGGCGAATACACGGGACAGAACGCCTCTCACCGGTTTAATACAGCCGTCCAGTCCCAGCTCGCCGATAAAAGCCGCCTGCACAAGCCCTTCCCGCGGCACTTCACCGAGACTGCAGAGCACCGCAGCCGCAATCGCCAAATCATAGGCAGTCCCCTCCTTCCTGATATCACCGGGCGACAGATTGACCATCACTTTTTTCGGCGGCAGATAAAATCCGGAATTTTTGAGCGCCATCCTTACCCGGTCCTGTGCTTCCTTCACGGCCTCCGAAAGATAACCGACCATAATAAATCCGGGAAGGCCGTCGCTGACATCGGCCTCCACCGTGACAGGGAACCCCTCCACACCGTGAATTCCCAGACTGTTAATTTTACTGAACACGAAAAAACCTCCTTAAATGAAATCGTTTGAAATAATGAACTCTTTAGAAAATAGAAAGGATTTAAGATACTTTGTTGGAAATTATATTGGAAATATTTGAGATAACTTGAATTTCTGATAGTTTGAATCATAGAATAAGGGAACCTTGATATGGTTCCATTGAATTGATATAAAACTTTGTATGCCGTATTTTATCATATCTCTCTTATGGGTTCAAGGGTCTGGAGGGAAAAGATTAAAAAGATTAAAATTTAGTTGAAATTCGATGACGTCTCTGTAGGGTGGCGGACTTGGCCGCTCCCTCCCCGTTCTTCAGTTTCTCCGGCAATCAGTTCTGGGAAGGAAGGGGGAAAATCCCCCCTCACCACACATTCAATACCGGAACTGAAGTCTCATTCTGCACTCCAGCCAAAGCCCTACAAATTGCTCTGAGAACCTGGTTCTCAGCTTCTTTTCAAAATCCAGGCGGCAATATCTTCATATACCTCTTCCCGGTTTAATTCATTAATCAGTTCATGGCGGGCCTGCGGGTACAGTTTCATTGTGACGTCCCTCAGTCCCAGGCCGCAGAATTCTCTGTAAACCTTCCTGACGCCCTTCCCCCGGTCACCTACCGGATCCCTTTCTCCCGACAGGAGCAAGACGGGAAGTGTTTTCGGAATCTGATCAAACTGCTTTTTCCGGTTCAAGTCCTCCATTATGCGGAAAAAGTCTTCATAGGCTCCGTTGGAGAAGATAAAACGGCAGTCCGGGTCGTCCTCAAATTTCCGGTCTTCGCCGATATCTCTGGAAAGCCAGTCGTGCTTCGTCTCTCCCGGCTCAAACGGCCGGTTGTAACTGCCTAGCACAAGACTGTGGAGCGTCTCATTGTGATAATCACGTCCCTCTCTCCTTATGGCATGCCGTACCGCCTCCATGCCGATTTTCAGGACCAGCCCTGGTTTGCTTCCCGTACCCATGATAACGGCTCCCGCTACATCGCCGCCATGCTGTGTCAGATACTGCCTGACAAAAAAAGACCCCATACTGTGTCCATGGATAAAATGGGGAAGAGCCGGGTATTGGCGTCCCACATAATCCGATACCCGCTTGATGTCCTCCAGTACGAAACCGGCTCCGTTTTTATCGGCAAATGTTCCCAGCATGCCGGGACGCGCCGTCTTTCCATGGCCCAGATGATCGTGGCCAATCACGGCGATTCCTTTTTCATTCATGGCCCCGGCAAATTGGGCGTACCGTCCGATATGTTCCAGCATCCCATGATTAACCTGGAGCGACGCTTTCGTCTCTCCACACGGTACCCAGTGGACGCCGTGAATTCTCGACACCCCATCACTGGACGGAATATAAAAGTCAAACCGGCTGTTCATCTCTCCACCTCTTAGTTTGTATGATTCTTTCTCTGTTCACATAACCATTCCGGGCAGCCGCTGTCCCCCGTCGACGCCCTTAAATCAGGCTCATCTTCTTCCATTTTCCCTTCCGGTAACGCAGGATAAACAGGGTAAGGCGGAAAATCCAGTCCATCAGCATTGCAATCCAGACTCCGATCACGCCCATCTTAAAGTGGATTCCCAGAATGACACTGAACAGAATGCGGAACATGATCATGGAAAAGACTGAGGTAACCATCGGCATTTTCACATCGTTGGCCGCTCTCAGCGCATTTGGAAGTGTGAAGGCAACCGGCCACATAATGATTGCACCGATGCAGTGGATCCACACCAGGATGCGCGTCAGCTCCGCTGTCTCCGCCGTCAAAGAATAGATCTTCAGGGCAAGCGGCATCACGAGCACCACCAGGCCGTTTGTAACCAGACCGGCAATGTACGCAATTTTCATCAGTTTTTTCACATAATACTCTGCCTGTTCATAATCCTTCGCCCCGACGCAGCGCCCTACTACGGTCACCATCGCCAGGTTCAGCGCCATGCCCGAGATCAGCCCCATGTTATCCAGGTTATTGGCAACCGCATTGGCTGCAATCTGGACAGTTCCGAATCCGGCTATAATGCTGACGATCAACACGCGTCCGAACTGAAACAACCCGTTCTCTATCCCGTTCGGAATTCCTATGTACAGAATCCTGCGGATCATGGAACCGTTCAGGCGGCATAGAGATTTTGCTTCCAGATAAATGATATTGTCCCTGTTCCGAAGGAGAAGGACCATAATAACGGCGGCCACTCCCCTTGCGAATGCGGTTGCCCATGCGGCGCCCGCTACTCCCATGGAAAAGCCGAAAATAAGGATTGCGTTGCCAACCACATTGATCAGGTTCATGAGTACCGAGACCTTCATCGAAACCTTGGAATTACCCATGGAACGGAACAGAGCGGCACAGGAGTTAAACACTGCCAGGAAAGGATAAGAATAGGCCGATATCTGCAGGTAAGTGACCGCATTGGCCATAACATCTTCCGTTACCGTCGGATACAGAAGCCCCAGAAAATGGCTTTTCGCCGCCAGCACGATTGCCATAATAGCGAGGGAGATAAAGGTGGTCACAATGAGTAACTGACCGGCAGACTCCCTGCACATCTCCTTACTGCCTTTCCCCAGATATTGGGAAGACACAACGGCCCCACCCGTCGCCAGGGCCGCGAATACATTGATTAGAAGAAGGTTGATCAGATCCACCAGCGCGACTCCCGATATGGCGGCCTCTCCTGCATAAGATATCATCATTGTATCGGCCATTCCCACCGTAATGGCCAGAACCTGCTCGATCAGCAGGGGGACGATCAGCAGCTTCAGTTCTTTATCAGAAAATAAACGGTTCATTTTAATTCCTCCGGTTCATTTTCTCTATTATATCAAAGATTTGGAAGGTTGTCCTGAAAATTTTCCTGCTCAATGCCCATTCCCGTCTCCAAAATGCAGTCAATCAGAGGCGCGCATTCCCATGATCATTAAAGGCGGACAGCAAAATGCTGTCCGCCCTTAATGATATAATTAGTCGTTTCCGTACAGAGTAACCAGTTTTGTGAGGTAGTGATATCTCTCTTTTGCTGCTTCCTCGTTCTTAGCGAATAATTCTTTTGCTCTCTCCGGATTCTTAAGTGCAAGGGATGTGTAACGAACCTCGCCGTTTAAGAATGCCTGGTAGTCTCCTGACGGAGCCTTGCTGTCAAGGCTGAACTTCTTCTCAGCAGCCGGATTGAAGCGGAAGTTGTGCCAGTAACCGCACTCTACAGCCAGCTTCTCCTCTGTCTGGGCTTTGTCCATACCCTTCTTGATACCATGGTTGATACATGGAGCGTAAGCGATAACCAGGGATGGTCCCGGATATGCCTCTGCCTCTGCCAGTGCCTTTACAGTCTGTGCATAGTCGGCGCCCATGGAAATCTGTGCAACGTATACATAACCGTAGCTCATAGCGATGGAAGCAAGGTCTTTCTTCTTAACGTCCTTACCGCCGGCTGCGAACTGTGCAACAGCTCCTGTTGGCGTAGCCTTGGAAGACTGGCCGCCTGTGTTGGAGTAAACTTCCGTATCGAATACCATAACGTTGATGTCCTTGCCGGAAGCAAGAATGTGGTCAACGCCGCCGAAACCGATATCGTAAGCCCATCCGTCACCACCGAATACCCACTGGGATTTCTTGGCGAGGAAGTCTTTATTCTTTACAATGTCCTTGCATACAGGGCAGTCAATTCCGTCTAATGCGGCAACTAACTTGTCTGTAGCAGTACCGTTTAATGCTCCGGAACCGAATGTATCGAACCAGTCTTTGCAGGCTGCCTTCACTTCTTCGGAAGCTTCTGCAGATGCAAAAATGTCTTCTACTTTCTTCTTTAAGCCGTCACGCATTGCGTTCTGGGCTAAGAGCATACCGTAACCAAACTCAGCACAATCCTCAAATAAGGAGTTGTCCCATGCCGGTCCTTTGCCTTCTTTATTTACCGTATATGGTGTGGAAGGTGAAGAGTTACCCCAAATGGAGGAACATCCTGTCGCATTGGAGATATACATTCTGTCACCGAATAACTGTGTGATTAATTTAGCGTATGGAGTCTCACCACAGCCTGCACATGCGCCTGAGAACTCAAGTAACGGCTGTTTGAACTGGCTTCCTTTAACCGTAGTCTCTTTAAATTTCTCAATTACATCCTGTTTTACTTCCAGAGACTGGCCGTAATCAAAGATCTTCTGCTCTCCGAGGCTCTTCTCAAGGCTATTCATAACGAGAGCCTTCTCACCCTTCTTACCTGGGCATACGTTTGCACAGGAACCGCAGCCTGTACAGTCAAGTGCGGATACGGTGATGGCAAACTTGTACTGTGGCATACCTGTCATAGCAAGTGTCTTTGTTCCTTCCGGTGCTTTGGAAACCTCTTCCTCTGTAAGAGCTACAGGACGGATTACAGCGTGCGGACATACATAGGAACAGAAGTTACACTGGATACAGTTGTCCGGATTCCATACAGGAACATTGACAGCGATACCGCGTTTCTCATATGCGGAGGAACCGGACGGCGTTGTACCGTCTACGTAATCTACGAATGCGGATACAGGCAGGTTATTACCTTCCTGAGCATTAACAGCAGCCTGAACGGTGTTAACGAACTTCACTACGTCTTCTCTGCCTTCTGTTGCATGAGTCATCTCAAGGCCTTCGTCCGCTGCGTTCTTCCAGCTCTCAGGAACCTGAATCTCTACAACGTTCTGTGCGCCTGCATCGATAGCGGCCCAGTTCTTCTTAACTACATCCTCGCCCTTACGGCCGTATGTCGCCTGAGCGGCAGCCTTCATCAGTTCGATGGCTCTCTCCTCCGGAATGATGGATGCCAGCTTAAAGAATGCGGACTGAAGGATTGTGTTGATACGTGTCGGGCCCATGCCGGTCTCGATACCGAGTTTTACACCGTCGATGGTGTAGAATTTGATATTGTGATCTGCGATGAACTTCTTAACCTGTCCCGGTAAGTGCTCCTCAAGAGCTTCCATATCCCATGGGCAGTTTAACAGGAATGTTCCGCCGTCAACACACTCCTGAACCATATTGTACTTACGGATGTAAGCAGGGTTATGGCAGGCAACGAAGTTGGCTTTGCGGATTAAATAGGTGGATTTAATCGGTTTGTGCCCGAAACGGAGGTGGGACATGGTAACACCGCCCGATTTCTTGGAGTCATAGTCAAAGTATGCCTGTGCATACATGTCCGTATTGTCACCGATAATCTTGATGGAGTTCTTATTAGCGCCAACCGTACCGTCGGCTCCCAGACCCCAGAACTTACAGTTAACGGTTCCTTCCGGAGTCGTTACAAGCGGAGCGCCCAGTTCCAGGGACAGGTTTGTAACGTCATCCACGATACCCACCGTGAACTGTTTCTTAACCGTGTTATCAAATACGGCAACAACCTGTGCAGGTGTTGTATCCTTGGAGCCTAAACCGTAACGTCCTGTGAAGATAGGTGTCTGGTCAAATTTTGTTCCCTTTAATGCTGCAACAACATCAAGGTATAACGGCTCACCTAAGGAACCCGGCTCTTTTGTTCTGTCTAATACGGAAATCTGTTTTACGGATTCCGGAATGGCATTAACTAATGCGTCTGCGCAGAATGGTCTGTAAAGACGAACTTTTACAACACCAACTTTTCTGCCCTGTGCCAGCAGGTAGTCAATGGTCTCTTCAATTGTATCATTGACGGAACCCATAGCGATGATAACATGCTCAGCGTCTGGAGCGCCGTAGTAGTTAAACAGTTTGTAGTCTGTGCCGATCTTAGCATTAACCTTGTCCATATAATCCTGAACGATAGCCGGTAATGCATCGTAATATGGGTTGCATGCTTCTCTTACCTGGAAGAAGATATCAGGGTTCTGAGCGGAACCTCTCTGGCATGGATGGTTCGGGTTAAGCGCATTCTTACGGAAAGCGTCGATTGCATCCATATCCGCCATCTCTTTCAGATCCTCGTAATCCCATGTTTCAACCTTCTGAATCTCGTGGGAAGTACGGAAACCGTCAAAGAAGTTAATAAATGGAACTTTACCCTTAATGGAAGCAAGATGTGCAACCGGTGTTAAGTCCATAACTTCCTGTACGCTGGATTCACAGAGCATGGCACAGCCGGTCTGACGACATGCATAAACGTCGGAATGGTCGCCAAAGATAGATAATGCATGGCTTGCAAGTGCACGTGCAGATACGTTGAAAACGCCCGGCAGCTGCTCGCCTGCAATTTTGTAAAGGTTCGGGATCATCAGTAACAGACCCTGGGATGCAGTGTAGGTAGTAGTTAAAGCACCGGCTGCAAGGGAACCGTGAACGGCACCAGCTGCACCAGCTTCAGACTGCATTTCTGTAATCTGCACTGTCTGGCCAAAAATGTTTGTTCTTCCATCGGTTGCCCACTCGTCTGTAGCCTCTGCCATAGGTGAGGACGGGGTGATAGGATAGATGGCGGCTACATCTGTATATGCGTATGAAGCATGTGCAGCTGCATGGTTACCATCCATAGTTTTCATTTTTCTTGCCATAATGAATGTTCCTCCTGTAATTTTAGTGATAAAGTGAATGTATAAGTTCAATCCCCTCTCGGAAATTTACCTGAGAATATTATAACAACTTTTTGTTAAAATGCAAACGAATTTAGATTGTTCTGGCGTATTATTTTCAAAACAATAAAATTTCTTAATTTTAATTTGTCCTTTTATTTTCAGGCCGGATCAGTTTTTCATCCCCTGTCCTGCAGTATCTATGCTGATCGAGCCATTCTCCACCAGCTTGATAAACAGCTCCGCTAATGTTGGATCGAACTGTCTGCCGGCCTGTTTCCTGAGTTCCCGGCAGGCATATTCCACCGGATAGGAAGGTTTATAACTTCTGACGGAGGTAATCGCGTCAAAAGCATCCGCGACGGCCAGGCACCTGGCTCCGATTGGAAGCTCTTCTCCTTTAATTCCTCTCGGATAACCCCGTCCGTCCCAGCGCTCATGATGCCCCACAACGGCAGGTATCAGATAATCCAGGCTGGGCAGATGCCGGATTATTGCAATGGAATGCTCTACATGAGTTTTAATAATCTCATATTCTTCATCACTCAACTGACCGGGTTTCGTAATAATATTTTCCGGAATGGCAATTTTTCCGATGTCATGGAGAAGTCCCGCCTCATAGATCATCTGTGCATGCTCTTCATTCAGTCCGGCCGCCTTAGCCAGGGTTCTGGCATAGTTCGCCACATTCTGGCTGTGGCTGAACGTATAATGATCCTTGGCATCAATGGCGGCGGTCAGGGCATAAATCGTCGCCGCATACTCTTCATAGTTTCCGGCCATGATATTGCTGCTGGCCGTTACGCCGTCTGCAGCGGGATCCGTAAGTGAATACTGGCAGATCCTGTTCTTTCCGCTGCGTTTGGCATTATAAACTGCCATATCCGTATTTTCCAGCAGCTCTTTCACTGAGGAAGCGCTGTAAGGCGCCACGCAGATTCCCCCGCTCAGGGTCAATGCCTTTAACAGCACGCCGCTTCCGTCGGTCTCCTGGCGTCCAACCTGCTGTTTGATATTTTCAGCCAGCCCGGCTGCCTGATACAGGTTGTATCCAGGCATGCAGATTGCAAATTCTTTCCCCCCATAGCGGCAGGATATTCCGTTATTCCCCACCGTACTGAGTATAATCTGTGCCGTCCGTTTTAACGCATTATCACCGGCATACGTTCCATAAAGCTGATTGAACAGTTTGAAATCATCCAGATCCAATATAATCAGGGCTACAGATTCATTCTGTGGATTATTGTATACCTCATTCAGTCTATCCATAAAAGATTTACGGTTTAACAGGCCCGTCAGGTGATCTACCGTAGCCTCCCGTTTTGCCTGTTCATACAGATTGGCATTTTTAACCGCAATGGCGGCTATGGACTTTGCCGACTCCAGGAAGGAGATGTCATCGTAAGTGTATTCGTTTCCTTTCACCTTCCTGCCAAGCAGCACAACGCCGACCAGATCCCCGTCCCGCTTAAGCGGCACAATACAGCTGACCCCCAGGCCGGACAACAGGCTCTTCTCCGTGTCCCACATAGATTTATATGAGGATGAGCGCTTGAAATCCGACATAAAAAGGCAGTTCTCCCGGCTGTTAAACCAGGCAATGAACGGATTATCCGAAGAGATAGAAAATGACTTCACATCCAGTGGCGCCGCCGAGCAAACAGGCCTGAAATGTTTTCCTGTTTCATCTCTCATGCAGACATAAGCTTTATTTACCCGAATCGAGTCGCAGATAACCCGTACAAACAATGCTAAAATTTCCTGCAGATCCAGGCTCTGTGATACCGCAACGCTGAATTCCTTCAGCCGTTCCTGCTGTATCTGCTCTTCCCGTAAAAACAGGTTATTCAGAATTCTCTGCAGCAGCTGGTAGATCAACATCATCGCTACTGCAAATAAAATTGCTATCACCAATGTTGTGTGGCCTTCAAATTCCGGGAAATAAGTCTCAATCACCTGCTCCACAGGGCGGATCAGATAGACGCCCAAAATAGAGCAAAGGCACATTGTTTCAGCCAGCACCACGGCTCTGGATACCAGCAGCGTCATACGGAACAGCCTTTTTTGGTACAATGCATAAAACATCAGGCCGGCATAGATGATTCCCGACAATGTGTCCCACGGAAAATAGTTCCCAGGCAATATTGAGATTAAATTGCCGATGATCAGAACCGGAGGCCCAATCATGATAGGAAGAAGGCTGTGCACCGATACATCCCGCTCTTTTACGCTGTAATTAACCATTCTGGCTCCATGAATCAGCATCAGAACAATCAGGAAGGTGGGAATCAGGATTTTCCAGTTGCTTTCATACAGAAAGACAATCTTCCCCTCACTTGTTTCTATCAGCTCCGGAGCCTTTAAAAACAATTCAAAATGAGTCAGGAACAAAATCACCACAGTGACCAGCAGCCAGACTTTTTTCATATATTTATCTTTTGATTCCACAAAATAATACAGAAACATATAAACCAGATACGGTGCAGCAAATAATGCCATGATAGACAGCTCATACCACAGCTTATATCCCGGATACAGCCTGAGTCTCATAAGAAGGGAGCAGCCGGTCCAAATGGTAAAACAAAAAAGCAGCTGGATAAAAGAATTAATCAAAGGATTTTTCTTTGCCGAAAGCAGTGCTATCATCAAAAATGCATAACAGAAGACTGCCAGAATCGGCACCCAGATAAAAGGAATCGCTCCACTCATCGTCCGTACCTCCTGTCGCCGATTGTCTGATAGGAATCAAACTTTAAAAATTCCGAAAGTTCAAAGGACGGCGGATTTACACGGCGCAGTTTTTTACCCGTCAGTTCCAGATACCGATCCATCGTACCACATTTCAAAATGCTGATCTGTAAAGGCTCGATACCCAGCATCTTTTTCAGATCACGGTAATCCGTATCGAAAAATGTAAAATATACTTCCAGATGTTCTTTTAAAATCTGGCGGCTGACCGCGATTCCTCCAAGCTCCGCAGGATCCAGCTCCACGTAAAGATGAAGATATGGCCGCCTTTTAGTGTCATATTCTTTTTTGGCAATCCAGTGCTTTATTGTCAAACCGGATAAGCGTATTACATCCTCGATGGAATTTTCCGTAATCCTGGTAAAACCTGCAATATCGATCACCCACGGAACACGGTCCAAAAATGCGAACTGAGGCAGATTCGTGCTCTTATCTCCCCCTGTGCTGATGCACCGGAACATATCCCCGATCCTGTACCGCGCGAAGGCTCCACCCTTCAGGACGGTCACCACCAGCTCGTAATTATGATCGGCGACCAGTTCATCCATCAGGATTGTGATCGGCTGATAGGACGGATCATCCATGGATTTATATACCTCATCTTCCGGAATGAATTCATAAAAACAGGAATCAGGAAAAAAGACCATCCCGTTGCGTGAATGCGTTTCCGTGCCTACAATAGAAACTTCCGTGCCTGCAAATATCTCCAGCGGATCGAGCCCCCAGGCTTCTCTCAGTGAATCTTTATAGGAAGCCGTATCCGTTCCGGCGCAAACCAGTGATTTAAGGTTAAAAAGATCCCTCGGCTCGATCTCGCGGCCTTCCTTGGCGCATCGGTATTTTGCCATAATAAAGCGGTACAGCATTGCCGGTTTCATTTTAACCGCCTTTTTCAGCATACCGCCGGATGAGCCATTTTTAAACATTGACGAAAAATTATCCGTAATGTAATAAGCCACGCTGCTCAATCCGAAAAACAAATCGATTCCTTTCTGCATTCCCAGTGTAAAGCCCTTTTTATTTCTTTCTCCAAAAGACATACTGTGTGCCTCTTTTACAGGAGGCAGAAATTTAAAATCGATTTCTTCCTCGAAAACCACAGGAAACAGGCCCGTGACAAAAGGAAGCGGCGCCAGCCCAAACAGTACCTTATCGCCATTTTTAAGTCTTGCTTTCTTCGACTCATTGCTGGAAGAAATCGTGGTGATTGCCATTAAATTATTTCGGAAAACATCCAGCATACTTCTGGTATATGGCGCCACCTTTACCGGATGTTTGCCGCCCTCCCAGGTAGTCTGAAGCCAGATGACCGGCTCCCCCGGAAGCATGTCCGTCTGTTTTCCCAACAGAATATCCGCATAATCCCCATAGCTGGTCAGAGGAACGGCGCGTCTGAAATCCTCTGTTGTCTGAGGCCTCTGTCCCTTCAAAAACTTCTGTCCAAGTCCGCTCGCCGACCAGACGCTGATCTGTTCTTCCAACAGACGTTTCTGTATCCCCATATATTCTTCAATGGATAAGTCCAGGAAACCGCAATATTCCTCCCAGACTTCGCGGTACTGCTGTTTTTTTATTTTTTGTCCATAATTCAACCTTCGTGTCCCCCTTTGTCCGCTGTTTTCTCCATCTTGTACGTCTTCAAACTGCTGATGCATTTTTTTAAGCTTGCTGCGTTTGGTATCAGAAAGGGCGTGTTTTTCCTGTAAGCATCATACCCTTCAAACAAACGCGGAAATGAGTAAATATCCTGAAACAGTATGTAAAGCAGATTCATCCCGGTATATGCCGTCCCTGTAAGCAGCAAAAACGGTTTTCCAAGCCCCAGAGATAAAAAAAGATAAAATCCCGCCAGAAACAACGCCCCCGGGTGTCTGCACAATGCGTAAACTCCTGTCGTGCAGATTTTCTGTTTTGATCCTGCTACATAGGCTTCCTGAAACGGTACTGCAAAAAACAGCGTATAAATCAGCAGAAACAACTGTACTCCCGCCAGCAAGAAAAAAACAGCAACCGCAGGTAAGCTGACTTGATAATCACTCTCACATGCTGTTACTGACACGATAACGGTAAGCACACAAAGCGTAATGCAGCCTGCTGCAAACAGAGGTCTGACCGCTTTGTAATTTTTATGGATTTGGTTTAAATCATAGATTATAAATAATAGAAAGCATAAGCTGCCTAGTCCTATGTAAGTCATTAAATCCTTCTCCCTTTATCCCAACTATTATATTGCGCATATACCATTGTATCAAATCACTAACAGAAACTCAACAAAAAACTGTTTTTTTCGCTATTCCCGCTGCGAAAAAAGGGAAAACCATCTCTCATGATGGTTTTCCCTGAACTTTCTAATAATTTAATTAATTGCCTCCCGGGCCGGCCGGAACATTCACAACCGGATTCGTCGGCTGTTCGGAAGGGTTGGCTCCCGGCTCCTGTCCTGGTGTTACGCCGCCGTTGTCTCCCGGTGTCTGCCCCCCCGGAGCTGCAACTGTAGGTGCTTCCGCCGTCTCAGAACCAGGCCCTGCCGGTCCCTGTGCTTCACCCTGTTCCGGAACGCTCTCGCCCACACTCGCTGACGGCATCTCCTCCGTCGGTAATGTCGGGGCTTCCGTTGTGATGACTACACCCGATGTATTTCTCTTGATGATAGCCGCCTTTCCTCTGTAACTGCTGTTATGGAAGAATTCACGGTTGATCTCATTGCCGTTCTCATAGGTCACCAGATAAGTGGACCAGCTGCTGCCCGGCACTGCCTCTTTCACCAGCTTCTCTTCTGTCAGCTGAAGCGTCTGATCTTCCTCATAGGTCGGCGCGGGAGGATCGATGGTTCCTTTCTTCTCGGAAGCCATGCGGATCTTCTGTCCGTCCTTGACAATCTGGACTCCGTATATGGAAATAGTCAGCTCCTGGTTTGCAAAACTTGTCTTGATTGCAACCGGATAATTGGAGTTATTAACAAACTTGAAGTCGGGTCCTCCAAAGCTTACCGCAGCGTCCTCTCCCGGCGTTACATAGGACGGCTCATAGCTGTGTGCATGACGCTCCGTACTCTTGAGTCCGGCAAAAATAACTGCATTATACAAGGTAGAGGATACCTGGCATACGCCGCCGCCCGGCTCCTGTACAATCTCTCCGTTCAGATAAGCGGTAGCCGGCTTGTAGCCCTTAGCCTCCGTACGGGCTCCCGTGGTGTCGTTAAATGAGAATTCCTGTCCCGGATTGACAATGGTGCCGTTCAGGGCATTGCAGGCCAGACGGATATTCTCGTTACGGTTGCTGTTCGATGTCGTCTTTGTCGTATAGGTTGCAATTGTCTTGTATTTTTCCTTAAGCTGCGCTGCGGAGAGTTCCGGGGAAACCTCCTTAACGCTGGCCTCGATCACAGCGCTGTACTCTTTCTTCTGTACTGCCGCAACCATATCCGCCGCCAGCTTGTCCTGGTCAATGACAAGGCCGTTTGTGCCTTCCGAGAAAGTGAATTTGCCGGAATCCTTATCGTATCCGGAAATACCGCCGTTCTTGGCTACCATGTTCCAGTTGCCGGCGATGAGGGCCGCTTCCGCTTTGGCCGCTTCCGTCAGATTTTCTGTATCTATCTCATATGCATGGGCCGTCTGCATGTCCCCCGCATAGATTTCCTCAAGGAGGTTATTTACCTTTTCAAGCAGGATGTTGCTGACTGAAGCTTCTTTATCCTGGTATTTTACCTTCATGCCCCAGTTGTATTGTTTGAGGATCGCATCCCTGGCCTCATCCTGGCTCATTCCGGTGATCGCCACTCCGTCTACCGTGATCTGGTTCTCTTCTCCGCTGGAAGATTCAATCTCGGAGGATGACTCTACGGTTTCTCCTGTCGTCTTCGCTTTCTGGCAGCCCCTGGCTACAAGCGCAAGAATCAATATTATAATAAGCGCCCCGATCACATACATCAGAATCTGTGTGATATCGTAATCGTTCTTCTTCCGTCGTCTGTTATGGTTATGGTTGTTGCTGTGGCCGTTCATGGAACTGTGCCCGGCCGATGTATTGGAAACTCTGGAACCCGTATGTGTATTTTTCCTGGTGCTCCCGGTGCCCGCTCTCCTCGAAGAGCCCGTATTGGATGTCCTTCTTCTGGAAGAACCATTACTAAAATCGCTCATAATCTTTCACCTGTCTATACTAATCTTGTTTCGTTCATGCTACAGTATAGCACAAATATTCGAAAAGAAAATAACTTATTTCTTAAATTTCTTTTTCCGTTAAATAAATACTTATTTCTTGACTTTTCGTGTCAGAAACTGTACTGTTTTACCAAAACGGTGTAATACCTTTTCAGGGGATTCACCGACAGTAAGGAGACATATTATGGGTTTTGTTGATCTTCATGTACATTCGAACGTCTCGGACGGTACCCTGACCCCCGAAGAAGTGACGCGCCTTGCCCTTGAAAAAGGGCTGGACGCTTACGCCCTGACGGATCACGATACAACGGACGGCATCGGCAAAGCGATCGAAGCAGCCCGTGGAACTTCGTTGGAGGTAATTCCAGGTACAGAACTGTCCTGTATTTATAATGGGAAGGAAATCCATATTCTGGGACTCTATATCAATCATCACTCCCCATCCCTTTCCGATACACTGACACAGCTCAGAAAGGACAGAGACAACCGGAACGACGAAATGCTCGCGCGGTTCAGGGAGGACGGCTTCCTGATTACGAAGGAGGATTTGAACGGCGGAGACGGCGGCGCAGTTATAACAAGAGCGCACTTTGCCCGGGCCCTCATGCAGGCCGGCTATGTAACCACGATGGATCAGGCCTTCCGAAGATATCTGGAACACGGCAAAAAGTACTGCCCCCAGAAAAAGACCATTGCACCGCCCGACGCAGTCAGGCTGATACTTGAAGCCGGCGGTTTTCCCGCTCTGGCCCATCCGGTCCAGTATAAACTCGGCTGGGCTAAAACCGCCGGGATGGTTGAAGCGCTGAAGGACATGGGGCTTATGGGGATCGAGGTCTACTATTCTTCACATACCCAGAACGACAGTCTGCGTCTTAAGGAAATGTGCCTCAGGTACGGTCTCCTTCCCACCGGCGGTTCTGACTTTCATGGCTCCAACAAGCCGGATATCTCCATCGGCTCCGGCAGAGGAGGGCTCCGCGTATCCTCCCTGCTGTTAGACGACATCAGAAAAAGCCTGCCTTAGCAGACTCTTTCCGGTGTTTTCCCGGCATCCTTTTTCATGCAGTCCGTCATGCTGTCCATTGTGGGTATTTCCGCCGTAATACAGTCCATTCCGCAGGCAGCGGCAGCTTTCTCTGTCTCTTCTCCGATACACACCGCCTTAAATCCCGAAAGCCAGTCTTTTTCCGGCCTCAGAATCTCCATAAATCCTCTGACAGTGGAACCGCTTGTAAATGTGACATAGTCAAAACCGCGGTCAGCAAGCTTCTGCCTCACTCTTGCGGCCTGGGCATTTTCCCCTGGAACGACAGTTTTGTAAAGAACGGTGTCATCGTAGGAAACCCCGGCTTCCCTGAGCGGCCGTGTCAGCTCCACAGACCCCTGTTCGGCCCGCAGAATCAGAATACGTTCACCGGCCGCCCTGGCCGCCAGTCCTTCTCCCAGCTCTTTTGCATAGTAACGTTCAGGCATATAGTCCGGATATATCCCCCGGCCCGTTAATATTTCTCCCGTAGCCCTTCCGATCACCGCAATTTTTATGCCTGCCAGGGAACGGATATCCATCTTCCGTTCCGCCATCACTTCAAAAAACAGTTCTGCGCCGCTGGGGCTTGTAAATACGAGCCATCCATATCTGTCAAGCGCATCAAGCGCACCGTAAATCCCGCTTAAATCTTCCGGCAGTTCGGTTTTTACGGACGGAAGTTCCACCACTTCTGCCCCGGCGGCCTGCAGCCTGCCGGTCAGACCGGATGCTCTTCTCTCCGGTCTTGTCACAAGAACTTTCCTGCCCGCGAGAGCTCTGCTTTCGGCCCAGGAACATATGCCGCTGAGGGAGCAGACTTCCCCTATCACCATGATGGCCGGCGGCTTGATTCCTGCGCTTTCGCCATCCGCCGGCAGTCTTTTGACGGTGGAAATCACTTTTTTTTGTCCTGCCGTTGTCCCTTCCTGCAGAAAGGCGGCAGGTGTATTTTCAGAAAGGCCCGCACGGATCAGCCCGCCGCAGATCTCCTCCGATGCAGCCACCCCCATCAGAAAAATCAGGGTTCCTCCGGCCTCTGCCAGGGCTTTATATTGAATTGATGCATCTTTCCCGGCCTCAGAATGTCCCGTAATGACGTGAAAAGAGGATGCTTTTCCTCTGTGCGTCACAGGAATTCCACAGTATGCGGGCACAGCAGCCGCAGAGGTGACTCCCGGCACCACTTCAAAAGGAATATGGTTTTCAAAAAGTGCCTGTGCCTCTTCGCCGCCACGGCCGAATATGAAGGGGTCACCGCCTTTCAGCCGTACTACCAACCGGCCTTTTTTTCCTTCCTCAACCAGGATTTTGTTAATTTTTTCCTGGGTGCTGGAATGGAATCCGCTCCTCTTTCCCACGTAAATCTGTTCTGCCTCATCCGGTATCCACCCCAGGATACCGTCTCCGGCAAGGGCATCATAAATGACCGTATCGGCCTCTTTAAGAAGCTCCCTTCCTTTCACGGTCAGAAGCCCCGCATCACCCGGTCCTGCTCCCACAAGATATACTTTATTTTCAAATAGTCTTTTTTTCATCTCTGTCTTTATCCCCGTCCTTCTTTCATTCACAGTTTATTTTCAGGCATTTTCATTCAATTTTCCCCTCTGCGAAGGCTTTTTTAAGGGACAGAGCCAATTTTACACCCAGTTTTTCCTCATTTCCCAGAGTGTCTTCTGCCGTTCCCGTTATATAGCGGTTCGTAATCTCATCATGATAGAGACCTTTGAGGACGATCCTGCCGTCTTCCACTTCTGCGCAGGCCGCGCACGGAGAACTGCAGCCGCCGTCCAGGATTCTTACAAAAGCCCGCTCAGCCGCAGCCATTGCCTGCGACTTCGGCGAATTCACCCGCTTTGTAAACGAAACGGTCCCGTCGTCTTTTCTGCCCTGGACCGCCATAATTCCCTGGCCGGCCGAAGGAATTATCTCATCTACCGAAAAGTAGCGGCTGATGCGTCCCCCATATCCCATTCGGAGAAGTCCCGCCGCCGCCAGGATCAGGGCATCGTACTCACCGTCGTCCAGCTTTCTCAGTCTGGTAACCAGATTGCCTCGTATCCCCTTAAATTCCGCATCGGGATAAAGCTTTGCCGCCTGCATCCGCCTTCTCCTGCTGAAGGTTCCAATCACAGGTTCCGCCGGAAGCTCCTCAAGTCCCTTTCGAAGCACCAGGACATCCCTCTTATCTTCCCTCTCCGAATAAGCCAGAATTGGCAGCCCCTCGGGCAGTTCCATCGGCATATCCTTCAGGCTGTGGACTGTCAGGTCACACCTTCCCTCCAGCAGCGCCCGGTCCAGTTCCTTTACAAACAGTCCTTTACCGCCAATCTGTTCCAGAGAGCGGTCCAGGATCATATCCCCCGTTGTCTTCATAGTCACCAGCTCCGTCTCCACATCCGGACAGACCCTTTTTATCTCTTTTATTACCAGCTCCGATTGAATTACAGCCAGAACGCTCTCCCGGCTGCCAATGCGGACGATCCTGTTATTCATCAATTCTCTCTCCCTGTCAGTTCTTCTTTCAGACACTTCTGCACGGCCTGTGTAATATATTTCGCCATACGGTGATCCCTGCCTCCCGCAGTAATGCCGGCAACCACGTCACCCTGTCTTGCAATGCCGGGAAAATAGAAATCCGACTCTTCTTTTTTCCCCGCCACGTTCACAAAGGCGCCGGCCTTCCTGCCGTCCTCTGCCGCCAGTCTGTCCGCCTCCTCATCTCCCGTCGCCGCCAGAACAAGAAAATAGGCGCCGTCATCCTTTCCCGGCTCTTTCCGCCCCCGTACTGAGCGTTCCCTGAACTCTCTGTAGTCCATCACATGAAGCGTAATGTCATGCGCCCCGTGAAACATCATAATAAGCGCTTTTGCTTCTTCGGAAAGCTCCCTTGCAACCACTGTCACGGATGCTTCGGCCTCCAGCAGAACCCTGATGCGCCTGACCGCCACCTTACCGGCGCCGGTCACCAGCACCCTGCGGCCCTCCATATTAAAAAACAAAGGAAAATAAGACATTCTCCCCATCCTTTCCTCTGAACCGTCTTTTTTGTCTGCCCGTTCCCAAGTGTAAAACATCTACGCTGTAATCGGCGGCAGTCCGTACTCCCCGTCATGCCATCTCATATTATGGGGGATGCACTTATTTTTCAGCTTTTCCTATTATACACAAAATGGGACGGATATTCAAACGGGATTTACGTCTTGCATCCAGCCCCGTTTCACTGTATACTTGATTCGGTATCATAAAGAGCAGTTCGGATGCTTAAATCCGCATTCTCATAAAATTGATTCGGGAGGTTTATTATGGAAGAATTTTTCAGGGCAATAGAGGATAAAATCAAGGATTCCGGCTATACAGGGCCAGTGGATGGAGAAGACATCTACAACGAAATATGTGACGATATTGAAGAAAAGGAAAACGGTTCCTATCTCTTCATGTCTAAAAAAGATGACGGCACTGTTTTTGAATATAAAGTCGATGTAATGGATGATAGTTTCAATCTCTCCTATGTTCATATCACTGCAGAAACGGGTACGTTCCATGTCGATTTTGACATATAATTCACAAAGAGCCGGAGGGATCTACCTGCTATTTTCACATACGTCTTCCCTATTTGCTGTAAAAATTTGGGAAATATCCTCCTTGTTTTGAGCAGGCGCATTTGCTATAATATGCTTGTTAAAACATTAACCCAATTTCAAACGATGAGATGAATCCGGATTTATTGTGTTCCGTACATTTCAGCGTCTACTTTCAAAAGGAGGGTTTATCATGAAGATTCAGAACATTTCAGATGTAGAAAAATTTTTTACCGTAATTGATCAGTGCAAAGGAACCGTGGAGCTGGTGTCTCCGGAAGGCGATCGCATCAACTTAAAATCAAAACTGTCCCAGTACCTTTCCATGGCTACGATCTTTTCTAACGGATACATTAAAGAGCTGGAACTGGTTGCCTATGATAAAGACGACATCGATCGTCTCATCAAATTCATGTACCAGGGTGAATAATATTGATTAAAAAAGCCGGACAGTGACGTCCGGCTTTTTTATACCCTTCCGGCCTTTGGCCGCCAGGTTTCTATTATCTCATTCACTTGATGTTTCTATCTTCTTCTAAGTCTTCTGTTCACATCCTCTCGCACCAGGGCATAAACAACCGAGCAGAGCGGAATAAAAATCAGCATCCCCACGACGCCCATCATGCTTCCGCCGATGGATACGGCCGCCAGCACCCAGATTGAAGGAAGACCGACCGAATTTCCCACCACATGGGGATAAATGAGGTTCCCCTCCACCTGCTGGAGCACAAAAAATATGATAGTAAACCAGACGGCCTGAACCGGATTGACGACGAGTGTCAGAAAGATACCGATTGCACAGCCGATAAAAGCCCCGAAAATTGGAATAAGGGCGGTAAAGGCAATCAGCACGCCGATCAAAAGGGCGTACGGCAGCCTGAACAGACTGAGCGTGATAAAGAACATGGTTCCCAAAATTACGGCTTCGGTGCACTGGCCGGCAAGGAACTTCGAGAACGTCTGCTCCGCCATCCGGCAGATACGGATAAACTCATTTACCGCCTTCTCGGGAAAATAGGCGTAAAAGAGTTTTTTAAACTGTCTGGCCAGGTTCTCCTTCTGAAGAAGAATGTAAATGGAAAATATAAATGCAATGCCAAATGTGGCGATACCGCTTGCTATGGATGCGGCCGCCGTAAGCGTGGAAGACAGAACGGTACCTGCTCCCGTTGTGACAAAACCGGCTAATTTTTCAAATGTGTCTTTCCAGTCTATCTGGAGATTGATGTTATTAATATACTCCACTATATCCGGATATTCGCCGAATTTCTTTTCCAGCAGAGCCTGCATGTTGCCGAAAAATTCCGGAATCAGATCCTTCAGGCTGACAAGCGTTTCCGTAATCTGGGGCACCACCAGAAAAAATACGATACCCAGAATCAGCGCCACAAAGAGCAGGGCCAGTGTAAGGCTCAGCGCCCTTTTGTGTTTCCTTACATGCTTCTCCGGGAGCCTTGTCTCGATAAAACGCATCGGCACATTCAGGATGAATGCGATGGCCGAACCGCAGAGGAACGGGAATACAAGGCGTATGGCCCATCCTACGAACACCAGCACCCTTTCAAACTGAAGAGCCAGAGCCAGTATCACGATCGTGTACAGGATAAGCAGCATAATCTTTTTCATTGTTTCTCGGTTTATATCCATATAATTTCCTCTCTATAAAAACGCTTCAAACACTTCTTTTATCTCTTCCTCCGGGGCCGCAAAAGAACCCTGGATCATCTGGGAACTGCCGCCTCCCCGTCCGTTTAACTTCGCATTCAGTGTCTTTCCGGCTTCCTTCATATCGATGGCACGGCTGCCCGCACAGTAATTGTAACCGCCCCTGCCGTCCGGTGAAAAGACGGCCGCCGTACCTGCCTTCCCTTCCTCCAGCAAGAGATTACAAAACTGCCGCACCTGCACCGGCAAAAGCCCCTCTTCAAATACAAGTAAAAGCTTCTGACCTTCTTCATATCTCTCTGCTTTTAAAGTAAACAGTTCCCTGGTCAGCGCGCCGATACGCGCGTCCTTCTCCGCCGCTTCGTTCTTAAGCCGCTCTACCGCCTCCGCGAGCCTGTCCGGTTTGGCAGAAAGCAGATTGGAAATAGCAATCGCCTGATCCGTCTTTCTGTCATAATCCTCCATGGCCTTTGCCCCGCAAATCATCGAAATACGGACTCCGCCTTTATAGTGAATCATGGACAGAAACTTGATCGCGCCAATCTCCCCGGTGCGTTCCACATGGGTTCCGCAGCAGGCACAGCAGTCTGAACCGGGAATTTCCACGATTCTGACTTGTCCGGTCAATTCCTTCTTACTTCTGTAATCCAGTTCTGCAAGTTCTTCCTCCGCCGGATATGTAACTGCTATATACTGATTGGAATATACAACTTCATTGGCCTCTTTTTCGATTTCCATAAGCTGGGTCCAAGTCAGTGAACCGTTTAAATCAATAGTCATCTCCTCATGCCCCATATGGAAACCGACGTTGTCATAGCCGTACCGCCCATGGATAAGCCCCGATACGATATGTTCGCCCGAGTGCTGCTGCATATTGGAAAAACGGCCTTCCCAGTCGATTGTACCGGCAACAGTCTGTCCCGTCTGCATCTCCCGGTCCGTATAGTGAATAATTTCTTCTCCCTTTTCATGGACTTCCAGTACCCTGGCCTCTCCCAGCATTCCGGTATCGGACGGCTGTCCGCCCCCTTCCGGATAAAAACCTGTCCGATCAAGTATCACTTCAAATCCCTTTTTCCCTTTTTCACATGAGAGTACTTTCGCTTCAAACTGTTTTACATAGGGAAGCTGGTAATATAACTTTTCCATTTTTACAATCCTTTCATTTAAAAGTTCCGCGATACTCCTATTATACACAAGTTTCCACCATGTTCAATCATGTTCCTGTTAAAATTAATTTTAAAAATCAGGAAACTGTGGCAAGCCGCCGGGCATATGATGGAGTGTAAAGAAAATCTCGGAGGAACTTAATATGAGTGATTTAGCAGCAACAAACTGCGGATGTGGATGTGAGAATAGCTGTGGCGGCGGATGTGGATGCGGCGGTGGAGGAAACATGATCTTCCTGATTCTCATCTTACTGTGCTGTTGCGGTGGCGGCGGCGGTGGATGTTTCGAACATAACTGCGGCGGCGGATGCGGATGCGGCGGTGGATTCGGTGGATTTGGCGGAGGCGGTTGTGACTGCCTGATCTGGATTATCCTGCTCTGCTGCTGTTGCGGCGGCGGGAATGGCGGCGGCGGATTCTGCTGCTAATTAAGGTACCGTCTTACGGGCCTTATAACGTCTCCAGCACGCATTCTAAGCCGGTCACAGGGAATACAGGGCAGGTTCTGCCCTGCATTTCCGGCCGGTAGTAAATTCTCTTTATAGCCATCAACAATGAAAAGTATGTTTCACGGACTTTTCATTGAGAGTCAATGCAAACTGCCGGGATTTCCGGCTCCCGTTCTGGGGAGCCTCCCGGCAGCTTCTTTTAGTTCGCAGGAGTCCGATGAGCCGGACTCTTTCCTATCTCTTTACAGTTCCCTCTTCACCTGGTAAATCAGGGCGTTGCAGATGGTGGCCGCCACGTTGCTGCCCCCTTTTCTTCCCCTGGCGACAATATAAGGAGTGTCTTTTAAGGTCAGGATCATTTCCTTAGACTGCACCACATTGACAAATCCGACCGGCACGCCGATAATCAGCTTCGGATGGATTTTTCCCTCCTGAATCAGTTCATACAGCCTGACAAGAGCGGTAGGAGCATTCCCAACGGCAAAGATACAGTCCCGGCCAAGTTTTGCCGCCTTGTCCATACTGGCGGCCGCCCTGGTCGTGCCCTCTTCCTTTGCTTTCAGCGCTACATCCTCATCGGCCATAAAACACAGGACTTCCCCTCCCGTCTTTTCCAGGGATTTTTTATTCACCCCGGCCTTTCCCATGTTGGTGTCCGTCACAATTGTGCAGCCCTCTCTGAGGGCCTCAAGAGCCTTCTCCACGGCTCCCTCCGAAAAGACAAGGCTGTCCGCATACTCAAAATCCGCCGTCGTGTGAATCACTCTTTTTATCACCTGTGACTGTCCTTCCGGGAAAGTTCTCCCTCCCAGTTCTTCCGTTATGATTTCCAGGCTCCTTTTCTCAATCTCCGCCGGCAATACACGTTCCAGTTCTGTTGTCATTTTTCTTCCAGCCCCTCTTCCAGTATTCTGTAAATCTTATCCATATCAAGGTTTCTGCGCAGTTCCTCCGCCAGCTTATCATACTGCTGTTCCCGGTATGCATGGTAGTTGAAACCTCCGTCCTCCGTCTTAAGCGCCGTCAGTCCCTTTGCCTCCATGAGTGCAGACACGACTGCCTCTGCAATACCAGGCCCGTCGAAAATCCCATGCACGTACGTACCATAAAGGTTCCCACAAGCCAATCCGTCCTGCTTTCGGGCCTCCGATTTGCCCTGGTGCTCCTTAAGACGCAAAAACGTGGATCCGGTGTCTTTTAAATCTGTTCGTCCCATATGGATTTCATATCCCTCCAGGCTTCTCCCGGAAAGTGACTTGAAAATCCCCTCCACGGCCTCAAACCGGCCTGTCACCCTTGTTCTGGACTTCTCTTCATGGAAGACGGTGGACGCCTTTAAAAGTCCCATTCCTGTCGTCTGCTGTCCCGGAATGCCGTTCTCCGTGCCGGCCTCGTCGATCAGGGTCTCCCCCATCATCTGATATCCTCCGCAGATTCCAAATACCGGCGTTCCCTGGGCCGCCGCCTTAAGTACAGCCGCCTCCAGGCCGTTCTGGCGCATCCAGAGCAGGTCCCCCATCGTATTTTTCGTTCCGGGCAGAATAATCATATCCGGCCTGCCAAGCTCACCAAGCCTGCCGACATACCGCACCGACGCTTCCTTCATGGCCGAAAAGATATTAAAATCGGTGAAATTGGAAAGGCGCGGGAAGCGGATTACCGCAATATCCACCAGGGCGGTTCCCGCATCCCGGCTTGTCAGCCTGCTGCTTAAGCTGTCCTCATCCTCTATATCTATATTCATATATGGGGCCACACCGACCACCGGAATGCCGCAGAGTTCCTCTATCATATCCACGCCCGGTAAAAGTATCGTCTTGTCCCCGCGGAACTTATTGATAATCAGGCCCCGGATCATAGCTCTCTCATCCGGTTCGAGGAGCATTACGGTCCCGTAAAGCTGGGCAAACACGCCTCCGCGGTCAATATCACCGGCCAGCAGAACCGGCGCCTTTGCCATCTTTGCCATCCCCATATTGACTATATCGTCGTTTTTCAAGTTGATCTCCGCCGGACTTCCGGCTCCCTCGATCACAATGATATCGTATTCCCTGTCGAGTCTCCCATATGCCTCCATAATAGCCGGTATCAGGCTTTTCTTGTATCGGAAATAATCCCTTGCCGCCATCGTGGCCACGGGTACCCCATTTACAATCACCTGGGAACCGGTATCGCTGGACGGCTTTAAAAGAATCGGATTCATATCAGCCGACGGTTCAATCCCCGCCGCCTGGGCCTGCACCACCTGGGCGCGCCCCATTTCCAGACCCTCACGCGTAATGAAGGAATTGAGCGCCATATTCTGCGATTTGAAAGGGGCCACCCTATATCCGTCCTGCCTGAATATCCGGCACAATCCGGCCGCCAGAAGGCTTTTCCCCGCATTTGACATGGTTCCCTGTATCATAATTGCTTTTGCCATAATTCCCCGTTTCTCTGACTCTGTTTTCGTTTTTTCTGTTTTTGCTTTTGGCTATGAATGGGCCGATGCCTCTTCCAGGCACTTCAGCAGTTCCCTGTTCTCTTCCCGCTGTTTTACCGTCACTCTGTAATACCGGCCGTCCAGTCCCTCAAAATTGCCGCAGGAACGGATCAGGATGCCCCGCTCCCTGCAGAAAGCCCTGTAGTCAAAGTCCGTATCGGACCTGAAAAGAATGTAATTGACCATGGAAGGAAACACCGTAAACCCTAATCCGGCAAGTTCTTCTTTAAGAAAACGGCGTTCCGTTTCCACCAGTTCCGCGGCCTTTTCCGCCTCTCCTCTCACCGTGAGAGCCGCCATCGCAGCCGCCTCCGCCGGAGCCGAAACACTCCAGGGCTGGCGGCAGCGTTCCATCCGTCTTATGACTTCCCTGTCGGTGCAGACCGCATATCCAAACCGCAGCCCGGCCATTGCATAGATTTTCGTAAACGCATTGATTACCATCACATGGCGGTACTTTTCCGGCGCCTCCGCCATAAGGGGAATCGCGGAAAAATGCTCCCGTTCCTTTAAAAACCAGTTAAAGCACTCGTCAAGGACCAGAAAAATCCCTTTCTCTCTGCACAGCACGGCTATCTCCTCAATCCACTTGCGTCCCGCGGCTAAACCGCAGGGATTAACCGGATTGCCAAGCATCATCATGTCGATGCCGCTGCTTTTACGGATATATTCCATCAGCTTTTCCTTATTCTCCTCCAGGGAAAAGCCGGTGCTTTCCTCCAGAAGAAAAGGTTCCGCAAAACAGCCTCCCGCCTCCACGGCCATCTGATATTCCGCAAACGCCGGAACCGGAATAAGCGCTCTCCCCGGACGCAGGGCGAAAATAAGGGTATACATTAAATCGGCCGATCCGTTTCCGCAGAGAAAGGCGTCTTTCGGGATACGGCCGCCGTAATAGTCTGCCAGTGCGCTTCTCAGGCTGCGGCCGCGGCTGTCCGGATACCGTTCCCAGCTGCCGGAAGAATTTATGACCGCCTGCCTGATGGACTCCGGCATACCGAGCGGGCTTGTATTCACCGAGAAATCCAGCCTGATTTTCCCGTCCGAATAAATGTCTCCTCCATGCAGATATTCCATGCCTTGATTACCTCATCTCTTTCTTCGTATCTCTTTTTCACTTATTGAAATCTCTTTTTTAGCGCCCTTCTGATTTGTCCGGCGTCTTGTCCGCCGAGGGCGGCATTTACCAAACAGGCTCTGCAGCGCCGCAAACCATCCGGGATTTATCTCCCATTCTAGTACAGCACCATCACTTCCTGCCAGGCAAGAGCCAGAAAAAGCGCCAGCCCCGAGGCCGTATACATCAGCCGGTTGGCCTTTTTTATATCGTCCTGTTCCACCGGGCGGATATCGTCGCCGATAAACGGTTTCTTACATAGCTCCCCGAAATACCAGGCATCGCCTGCCAGGCGGATGCAGAGCGCTCCGGCGCAGACAGCTTCCGTCTGTGCCGAATTCGGACTTTTATGGTTAAACCGGTCCCTTCTGAAAATCCGGACGGCATTCTGAAAATCCATCCTCCCTATCAGAGCCGCCCCTATCATAAGAACGGCCGAGAGACGGGCCGGGATGAAATTCACCAGATCATCGAACCTTGCCGCGGCTCTTCCAAAGAAGAGATATTTTTCATTTTTATATCCAACCATGGAATCCATCGTGTTTACCGCTTTGTAAGCCCATCCCAGGACAGGCCCGCCCAGGGCCAGAAAAAAAAGAGGGGCGATTACCCCATCCGAAGTGTTCTCGGCAACCGTCTCCACCGCCGCCCTGGCGATTCCTGCCTCATCCAGCACACTGGTGTCACGGCCTACAATCATCGAAACATTGTACCGCGCCTCCTCCACGTCCCCCTTTTTCAGTGAATGATAGACTTTCATACTCTCGTCCCTCAGGGAACGGGCCGCCAGAAGGAAATAAACCAGAACCGATTCCGCAAAGAAAAGAACCGCGTCTCCCGCCGCCTTTGCCGCCGCCAGCAGAAGCGCCGCCGCCAGGGCCGTAACCGCCGGGACCAGAACCGCAAAAACGGCACCTCCGGCCAGCTCTCCTTTTTCCGTCCCGGGAAACAGGGTTCGTATTCCATTTTCCAGCCTGTTAATCAGCCACCCGATCGCCCGGACCGGGTGCGGGAAAAAATGGGGGTCGCCGAAAACAGCATCCAGAATAAATCCCGTCAAAATCGATGCGATATGTGTCACCATTCTATTTCTCCATTCGTCACGGTTCAGAATGCAGACCGAACCGTTCTATCCTATTATTTAATCCTTGTTCCGAGACCGCAGACAACCCGGTAGACCTCGTCGGAAAACGCGGCTATTTTCTGGCAGATGCGCCCGTCCGTCTCGCGGTATTCCCGCAAAAACGCATCGGCCGGAACGATTCCGTACCCGATTTCATCTGCCGTTACTACTGCCCTGCCATTTTCGGACATAAGGCGGTCCGCAAATCCGGCCGGATCCTTTCCCTCTTCCATCAGCCGCCTGATATACCATTCCAGATGAATGATAAATGGGGCCGTCATTGCCTCTCCATATTCCGATGTGCGGCCGTCCGCCACTGTTTCCTCCGATATGGAAAAACTGTTGTCCGCCGACGTTTTGCCGGATTCTGAGACGCCGCCGGTCTCCATCTTTTTTCTTTTTCCGAAGAGTTCCATGGCAAATTCCGTTTTCCCCTGGGACTGCCCTCCAATAATAAAAATCATGCTTCTTTATCCGTCCTTTCCCAGACTGTCTTTTATTCGTGCAGCTCTAAGGGAAGGCCGTCGGGATCCTTGAAAAACGTCATTTTTCTGTCTGTAAACTCATCAATGCGGATCGGTTCGGTCTCAATTCCCAGCTCATGTAACGCCTTTACAGCCTCCTCCATGGAATCCACCTTAAAGGCCAGATGGCGCAGACCGCAGGCCTCCGGATAATTAAGCCGCTCCGGGCTGCCCGGAATGCCGAAGATTTCCAGTTCACAGTCACCTAGTCTCAGATCCAGTTTATAGTCGCCCCTCTGCTCCCTGTAATTTTCCCTGATCATCTCAAAACCCAGTTTATCCACATAGAATTCCCTGGATCTTTTGTAATCCGAAACAATGATTGCAACATGGTGTATTTTATCAAAACAAAACATAGAAACCTCCTTCTAACTTCCTTCAGTGAAGTCCTGCCATCCGGCACACGGCCAGAACCATGACAAGCGCAAGCTCGGCGCTCTGCAGAAAATACCCCGCCAGGTCACCCGTCATTCCGCCGAACTCCTTCATGCTCATTCTGTAGTAATAATAAAACACGGCCCCGGCCGCTGCAATGCAGGCCACCCCCGTGACGGGGCCTCCGACGGATATGAGCCCGGCGGAAGAAATGCACAGATAAAGCGCCATCACCGCTTGTACCGTTCTTTTTACTGCGGCGCCGGAAAATTCTGCCGCCAGCCCATCTTTCTTTGCCTTGGGAAAACCGACCACGGACAGTCCGCTGAGAGCCCGTTCCCCCATAAAAATAAATGTTAAAAGACAGATGTCCTCAAATTCCAGTTCTGAAAACGCGGCTCCGTAGAGCAGTAAATATACGCCGAGGCCGATGATAGCAAAGGCTCCCGTGTGGGGATCCTTTAATATCTCCAGTTTTTTCTCCCTGGAACCATAAGAACGCCTGGCATCCGTCACATCCAGAAAACCGTCCATATGGATTCCTCCCGTGACGAGAAGCGGCGCCGCCACTCCCCCAAGCGTCTTAAAAACGGTTCCCGCCCCTGCGGCAGATGCCGCCCAGGTAAACAGAATCAAAATGCCCCCCGAGATAAGCCCGATTATGGGAAAAAAGCACATGGCATATCTCATGCGTTCCTTTGTCCACTCCACCTGGGGCATCGGTATCCTGGAATACATGGACAGCGCAATCACAAAGCTTCCAAGCAAATTCATACTCTCATGTTCTCCTTCTCCCGGTATTTCTGGCCTTTTATCCTGACGGGAATCCCATATACGACTTCCGTCACCGTATCGGCCATTCCTCCCAGCAGACGGTTTACTTCGCCCAGAAGCGCGATATACCGCATCGTCTCATCGGAGTAATCCGTCCCGTCGCTGAATACCTCATTCGTTACAATCACAAGCTCCCGGCAGCCAGAGCGCAGAGATTCAATTCCATCCAGAATTCTGGACAGGGCATATTTCTCATCCCGGTAGAATTCGTTGGAAACCAGATTGGACATGCATTCCAGCAGCACGGACGCATCCCCGCGGCAGACCGTCTTTTCCTCAGAAAAAGGACCGGGGCAGCCGCTGGAAACCGCCTCCGCACAGACCTTAGAGAGGTCGAGGTATTTAAGATCCGTATACTGTTCCACCGTTATAAATCCCCTGTCGGCCCTCATGCTCCGGTGCCGTCTGACTCTCTTCTCGCCCTCCTGGTCCCATACCATCATTGTCGCCACGTAAATCAGAGGCCCCGATGCATTCTCTGCGATCAGCCGCTCCGCATATTCCGATTTACCGCTTCCGCTGCCTCCCGTCACAACATGCATCATCTTATACCCGCCTTTCCATCCGTAAGGAAGAACTGAGGGTTACACCTCCAAACTCCCGATACAAGGAAAATATAGTTTGTCCACAGTTTGAAGCCGCCCTTACAGCGGCTTATATTCTTCAATTTCCATATCGGAAAAAGTACACATTTTTTCGTAGACGGCGAGCGTCATATCGAGAAGCGGGAATAAGGCTACCGCCCCTGTTCCCTCTCCAAGGCACATTCCGGCGTCAATAGCCGGTTTTTTGCCGAGAAATCCGAGCATTCTCCTGCCCGCCGGCTCAGCCGAAACATGGGCGGCCAGCATATAGTCCGCCGCCGTCTTCCGGATGGCTGCAGCCGCCGCTGCTGCTGCCGCCGATATAAATCCATCGATTACGACCGGGATATGATAAATGGCTCCTCCCAGAAATACGCCCGCAAGCCCGGCCAAATCAAAACCGCCTACTTTCGCCAGGATATCCAGTCCATTTTCCGGATCCGGCCTGTGAAGCCCGATCCCCTTCCGGATTGCCAGAATCTTCCGTTCCAGGCCTTCACTGCTGAGCCCGGCGCCTCTTCCCGTCACCTCCGCAGGATCCGCCCCTAAAAGGACGGATGCCACCGCGCTGCTCGTCGTCGTGTTGCCGATCCCCATCTCGCCCGTTGCAATGATCTGATAACCTTTGTCTTTTAATTCCCTTACTATATCAATCCCCGCAAGAACGGCCAGGAGAACCTCCCTTCCCGTCATAGCAGGTTCCTTAACAAAATTTGATGTTCCCTTTCTGATCTTGCGCTCGGTCAGGGGATGGGCCTCCCCCGTTTCGCCAATCTCGCAGGCTACGCCGATATCCACGGGAAATACGTCCGCTCCGGCCTTTTCCGCCATCAGGCAGGCACAGCTGTCTCCCCGGGTAAAATTAGATGTGACAGCCGCCGTCACATCCTGTCCCGCCTGGGTGACGCCCTCCTCCACCACTCCGTTATCGGAGCAGAAAATTACCAGGGCCTTTTTATCAATCCGCACCGCAGGAGAACCAATCATTCCGGCTATCCGGATAATATCATCCTCCAGCGCCCCGAGACTCCCCAGCGGCTTGGCTACCTTGCTCCACCGAAACGCCGCCTTTTCCGCCGCAATCCGATCCGGGGGGATAATCTCCCTGCATCTTTCCTCAAACAGGGCCGCCAGCCTGTCTTCCGGCCACTCCCTGAACATTTCCCAGCCTGTTACTTCCTGTTTCGCCGGTTCTATATTTAATTCTTTCTCTGTTTCCTTATCCGTAGTCATTTTATTCACTCTCTGTTCCGCTCTGCCGCCTGACTGCTAGGCATCTTTCGTCAATCGTCACGCCGTTATCCGTAAAACAGATTTATTATAACAAAAGATCTGCTTTTTTACCATACTGCAATCGTTCTTCAGGGAATTAGTTGAGATGTGAGGACGCCTCTGTAAGATGGCGGACGGGGTGGTGGGAGGTTGTGTATGAGTCTTCAGTCCCGGTTGGTAGGTTGTGGTGAGGGGGAATCCAGGAGAAAAAATTCCTACGGGGACACGCTCCCGCTTGTGGAATGCGCAACGGATGCTAGATTCGAAAATACCTCATCAAGCACCGGCGGATTCCAATGTCCCCTTCGGAAAGTTTTCTCCTTCCTTCCCCGGGCGGGTTGTCGGCGGGACTGAAGACTCAGCGAGGGTTATTGCCCCGTCCGTCATTTTCAGAGCCTGATTGTCCCTTTTGTCAAACAGGGCTAGTATTGTTGCGACCACAACTCGGTTGTGATAGTTTTCATTCTACCGGAATCTCAGACAAAACCGGACGCCAAATCTGAGCCTAAGTTTTAGAACGCTCTAATATTGAGCTATCCGGACATATACAATCTCATATTATACAGGAGCCAGTTATTCAACTTTCGAATGAATATGGTGGCGGCGGCAATCCTTCCGCCCTTTGACGGAATAAAAGTATCATTACCAAATAGTGGCCGCGACAATACCTTCTTCGTACTTGACGAAAGAGACAATCAGCCTCTGAAGATGACGGACGGGGCAACAGCCTTCCCGGTCTTCATTCCCGCCGACAACCTGCCCTAGGAAGGAAGGAGAAAACTTTCCGAAGGGGACCTTGGAATCCGCCGGTGCTTGATGAGGTATTTTCGAATCTAGCACTCGTTGCGCATTCCACAAGCGGGAGCGTGTCCCCGTAGGAATTTTTTCTCCTGGATTCCCCTCACGACAACTTACAAACCGGGACTGAAGACTCATATCCAACCTCCCACTCCCCCGTCCGCCATCTTCCAGAGGCGTCCTCACATCTCAACTACCCCATAGAAAAACGGTGGAGATCCCCAAACCGGAACCTCCACCGCACTCATTTCCCTATCTCTTACTCTCTCTCGATCTTCACGGAACTCATCACCGGCATTTCCACCGGTTTATTCCATGTCTCAGCCCCGGAAGTAGGGAGTCCGGCAATCCTGTCGAGAACCTCAAAGCCGGATACCATCTGTCCGAAAGCGGCGTAGCGGCCGTCCAGCTTGTGGGCGTCCTTATGCACCACAAAGAACTGGGTACCCGCCGTGTTAAAGCCGTCGTCGCGGGCCATGGAGATGGCGCCTCTTATATGGGGAATCGGATTGTGTATCCCGTTTTCCTCAAATTCGCCTTTGATATGCCAGTCACTGTCTGTCATGATATCGTTGTCGGGGGACCCCGACTGTATCACATAATCCTTCACAATCCGGCACCAGGCAAGGCCGTCGTAGAACCCGCGCTCCGCCGTATCCACAAAGTTTTTCACTGTAAGCGGCGCATGCTCCGGGTAGAGGTCAAAGACCATCTCGCCGAAACCTTCCGTTGTAATAATACATTTCATCGTTTTCCCTCTGCTGTCTTTACTTTCTTAAATTATGCCGTCGTTATGCTGTTATTTTGCCATAACTTTTGCATCTTTGAAATAAAGGTTGGAAGAAGAAGTCATATAAACTCCCTTTACATAATCCTTTAACAGGAAGTTCTCAGCCTTATAGTACAGAGGCAGAACTGCATATTCTGAAGAAGCGATCTCATCCGCCTTCTTTACCAGCTCGGCAAATTTTGCCGGATCTTTTTCCACTTTAATCTGATCTACCGCAGCGTCGTAATCTGCGTTGCTGTAATTTGCATTGTTTGTAATATCATCGGTGTATAAGAGCGGTAAGAAGCTCATCGGGTTAATGTAATCAGCGCCCCAGCCCATGGCGGCCACTTCATAGTTGCCTGCCTGAACGTCGCTGTAGAATACGGCCCAGTCGGCGGAACTTACTTCTACCTTAATGCCGAGATTCTGCTCCCACATTTCCTTAATTGCCTCTGCAATCTTCTTTACATTGTCATCGGAGTAGAAAGAAAGCTGAACGGTTGGGAATCCCTCTCCATCCGGGTATCCTGCTTCTGCAAGAGCTTTCTTTGCCTCTTCCGGATTTGCCGTAGAGGATAAACCAAAGTCGGAACGTCCGTCCGTCAGATCTTTTCCGTCAACCACATAGCCGGGAGCATAGAAGCTGTATGCCGGAACGGCGTCTAACTGTGCCACGTTGTTAATTAGGGCGTCACGGTCGATTGCAAGGTTTAATGCCTTCCTTACCAGCGGATTGTTGTACGGCTCTTTTTCACAGTTGAAATTGTAGTATACAGTGCCATAAATAGGCGCTGTGTTGAGGCCGGATTTCTCTGCCTTCAGGCGGGCGATGTCACCGGACGGAACCATTCTGACACCGTCCACTTCACCGTTTTCAAATGCGGTAAGGGCTGTTGAAGTGTCAAGGATATAACGGTATGTAAGTTTTTCAAGCGTTACATTCTCTGCATTCCAGTAGTTTTCATTTTTCTCAAGGACATAGCTTTCGCCCATGTTAATCTGGGTAACCTTGAACGGTCCGTTGCTGATATAAGAATCGGCAGACTGTGTCCATTTATCTCCGTTTGCTTCAACTGCAGCTTTCTGTACGGGGAAATATACCTGCATGCTTACCAGATCTACAAAGTATGGGCACGGAGCCTTTAAAGTGTACTCTAAGGTATTCTCATCCAGCGCTTTCACACCGACTTCCTCGGCTCCCACTTTACCGTCATAATATTCCTGGCCGTTTACAACATAGTCGGAAATCATATTGAGGTACTGGGCTGTTGTAGATGGTGTCAGGACACGAAGTGCTGAATATACATAATCCTCCGCTGTCAAAGCGCTTCCATCACTCCATTTTAAACCGTCTCTTAAATGGAAGGTGAAAACAGTCAGGTCGTCATTGGACTCCCATGACTCTGCATTGCCCGGGACTACCTCTCCGCTCTCGTCATAGGTAACAAGGCCTTCAAAACAGTTCGCCAGGAACGGTGTGGCGAACGAGTTGCTGGTAACGGTCGGATCAATGGAATCCGGTTCATTGTTGAGGACAAATGTCATCTCCTGTTTGTCTGCAAGGGTATCTCCGGCTCCTTCCGTGGAAGCCTCACTTCCTGCAGCCTCCGTCGTTGCCTCCGCGATGGTCTGTGGTTCCGTAGCTTTGCTTCCACCGCCGCCGCAGCCGGAAAGCACCGTTGTGCCCACAAGGCCGAGGGCCAAAAGCAGACTTACTTTCTTTTTCATAATATTGCTCCTCCTTCATGGAATTTTTATGTTGCAGGCGCGCTTTTCTTTATTCCCAAAGACGCCGTCACATCAATCGCATCAGTATAAGTGGCAGGCCACCATATGCCCGCTTCCCACGTCCTTCATCTGCGGTACCGCCTCGCTGCAGGCTTGTGTCGCATAGGGACACCTCGTATGGAACCGGCAGCCCGAAGGCGGATTAATCGGACTCGGTATATCTCCCTCTATACTGCTTTTTTCTTTCTGTCTGGCAAGTTTTGGGTTCGCCACAGGAATACTGCCTAAAAGTCCCTTTGTATACGGGTGAAGTGGGTTCCTGTAAATCTCCCCCGCATCGCTGACCTCCACTAACTGCCCCAGGTACATGACTCCCACGTCGTCTGATACGTAACGCACCATAGACAGATCATGGGCAATGAAGAGGTAAGAGACGCCCTTTTCATCCTGAAAATCTTTTAAGAGGTTGATAACCTGCGCCTGGATTGAGACGTCCAGGGCGGAAATCGGCTCATCGCAGATTACCAGATCGGGCTGGAGGATCAGCGCTCTTGCAATTCCCACACGCTGCCTCTGTCCGCCGGAAAATTCATGGGCGTACCGGTTGGCGTGTTCCTTTGTCAGACCCACGCGTTCCAGCATCGGATAGACGAGGTCATTCGACTGTTCCTTCTTTTTCACAATGCCGTGGGCCACAAGGGGCTCGGCGATGATATCGCGGACCGTCATCCTGGCATTGAGGGAGGAATATGGATCCTGGAAAATCATCTGCATCTTTTTTCTATATGGTTTTAACTGTTTCTGGCTTAACTTCGTGATGTCTTCTCCGTCCAGGAAAATCTCTCCTGAAGTTGGGTCATACATTCTGATAATCGTCCTGGCGCAGCTTGATTTGCCGCAGCCGGATTCACCGACCAGTCCCAGCGTCCTTCCCTTTTTAAGCGTCAGGTTCACGCCGTCCACCGCGTGAACCACCTGTTTGCCGCCTGCCTTAAAATGTTTTGTGAGGTTTCTGACCTCCAATATATTCTGCTCACTCATGGCGTTCTCCTATCTGTGAAATGGATTATTTTCATCGGCCGGCGCATCCGGGGCCAGAAGGAAACATCGGGAAAAATGTCCTTCTCCCACCTGGGTGAATTCCGGCATTTCCATTGCACACACTCTTCTCGCATAGGGACAGCGCGGCGCAAAAGGACAGCCTTTCGGCGGATTCGTCATATCCGGCGGTGAGCCGGGGATTGGACGCAGGCGCACGTCTTTGTCCTGTTCCACATCAGGAATGGAGGCCAAAAGCCCCATCGTATAAGGATGGCTCGGATGTTCAAAGATATCTTCTATCTCAGCCTCCTCCATCACCAGGCCGCCGTACATAACAATGACACGGTCGCAGAGCTCCGCTACGACGCCCAGGTCGTGTGTGATAAAGATAATGCTGGTTCCGTACTCCTTCTCAAGTTCCCGGAGCTGGCGCAGAATCTGATCCTGGATTGTCACATCCAGAGCCGTCGTCGGTTCATCCGCAATCAGGAGATCCGGTTTATTCGCAAGGGCCATAGCTATCATGACACGCTGGCGCATACCTCCGGAAAATTCATGGGGAAATGATTTATACCGTTTCTCAGGTTCCGGAATACGCACTCTGGAAAAAAGTTCCAGAACCTCTTTCATTAATTCTTCTTTGCTCTTTTCCGGATGGTGCTCCCGGATCATCTCGGATACCTGTTTTCCCACAGGAATCAGTGGATTTAACGAGGACATCGGATCCTGGAAAATCATTGAGATCTTCTCTCCCCGGATTTTACGTATTTCTTTTTTGGAAAGCTTTGTCAAATCCCGGCCCTCAAAGACGATGGCGCCGTCCTTAATTCTGGCCGTATCCGCCAGCAGACGGAGAATAGACATGGACGTAACGCTCTTTCCGCTTCCCGATTCCCCTACGATCCCCAGGATTTCCCCTTTTTTGACGGAGAAACTGACTCCCCGGACCGCCTGCACCTCACCGTTGCTCGTCATAAATGAGGTTTTCAAATTCTCTATATTCAATATCGTTTCCATGTTCTCACTCCTTACTTTTGCCGCATATACGGTCCTGCCTTTTTGCAGGTGAATGCCGGCGGCTATTTTTTCAGCTTCGGATCCAGCGCATCCCTCAGTCCGTCGCCCACAAAGTTAAAGGCAAACATGATAATACAGATAACGAGAGCCGGGATAAAAAGCTGGTGCGGACAGGAACGAAGGTTTTCCGTCGCATCGTTGCACATGGTTCCAAGGCTGGCCAGGGGCGGTCTCAGTCCGATACCCAGATAGCTTAAAAATGCCTCCATGAAAATAGCCGACGGGATCAGCATTGTGACGGTTACCAGAATGGAACCCATGGCATTTGGAATCAGGTGTTCAAACAGTATTGTTTTGGTGGAGGAACCGATGGTCTTTGCCGCCAGGATAAATTCCTGCTCCTTAAGGCTTAATACCTGACCGCGGACCACTCTGGCCATATCCACCCAGTAAACGGTTCCCAGGGCAATAATGATACTCTGGATTCCCTGCCCCAGAAGGACCATGATAAGAATGACATAGAGCGTCAGAGGAATTGTACTGATAATATCCACGATACGCATCATGATCGTATCCACCATGCCGCCCGCGTATCCTGAGATACCGCCGAACAGAATGCCGATGACCATATTGACGGCCGCGGCCACAAATGCCACCATCAGTGAAACTCTTGTGCCGTACATCAGCCTGGTCAGGATATCCCTCCCCAGGTTGTCGGTTCCAAGCACGTAAGATTTATTCCAGATTTTGGCCGTGGGATAAATTGTGTTTGTTTCCGGATTTGCGATTACATACGGTTTCTGTCCGTAGTAAAGGGCAATCTCCGTTCCGTTGTAGTCATAGATCGTCATCATCCGGTCGGACTCTTCCCTGACCTTTTTAAGCTGTGTCCCCAGGGTGCCGTCCTTATCCACCTGAAGCACCTTCAGGGACTGTGTGATATAGAAATAACCCGACTGGTCCGGGGCTTCATACACTTTCATGTAAGGAGGAATGTTAACCACTTCCAGATTCTGGGTCGAATAGCTGTATTTTGTAAACATCGGGCCTGCAATTGCAAAAAGAAGCAGCAGCACGATAATGACAAATCCGGCAATCGCCGTCGGTTTCCTGCGGAAGCGGAACCACACATCACCGGCAAATGTTCTGTTTTTAGTCCATATTTTTTCACGATCCTCATTCGAGGCCTCGAGCATTTCCCATTTATTATCCATTTTTATCCCCGTCCTTATTCAAATTTGATTCTTGGGTCAATCAGACAGTAGAAAATATCCACAATAAAAATCATTGCCATCAGGAACGTAGCATAGAAAATCGTAACGCCCATGATTGTGGTATAATCTCTCACCTGCACGCTGTTGACAAAATGAACTCCGAGTCCAGGGATTGCAAAAATCTTCTCGATTACAAAGCTGCCTGTCATCAGGTTTGCCACGGTAGGTCCCAGCACGGTAATTACCGGAATCAGCGCATTCCTCATGGCATGTTTTAAAATGACTTTCGTCTCGGAAAGCCCTTTTGCCCTTGCGGTACGGATATAGTCCTGCCCCATCACTTCGAGGAGGCTGGAACGCATCAGTCTCGCCATATAGCTTAAGGAATATCCGCCCAGGGCAATTACGGGGAGAATATACCCCTTCCACGTATCAACTCCGTAAGTCGGGAGCAGATTCAGCCGGAAGGAAAATATGTAAATCAAAACGGACGCAATGACAAAGGAAGGGATCGTGACGCCTATCGTCGCTATCGCCATCATCACCATATCCTGCCACCTGCCGTTCTTCACCGCGGCCAGGATTCCCATCGGGACAGCGGCCAGCAGAACAAAGACGATGGTAATACAGCCCAGCTTTGCCGATACCGGAAAGCCGTTGGAAATATACTCTCCCACCGCTTTACCCGGATACTTATAAGAAGGACCCAGATCGCCATGGAGCAGGTTGCCCAGATAATCAAAGAACTGCTCCGGCAGCGGTTTATCCAGATTATATTTTTCATTCAGCGCGGCCAGCACCTCCTCCGACACCTGCCTGTCACTCGTAAACGGCCCGCCGGGCACAGAGTGCATAATGACGAAAGTCAGAAGCACAATCAGGAACATCGCAATCAGCATCATTCCAAGACGTTTTATAAAATATTTTACCATTTCATTCCCTCACATCAGTCTTTTCTTACGGTTTTACACCTGTCCGCCATGAATCTCCATATGGCGTTCAAATGTCTCTGCTACAAACACAAAAACCGTTATTTATGGTCGATTATAAGCCTTATTGTTGCTTTTTGTCAATTGGTTTCTCGCATTACCAGTGTGAAGTTGTGTATTGAAAATGAGGGGGCGGGGGATTGGGATAGTGTGCGGGGAGGATGGGGATGGCGGGGCTTCAGTCCGGGGAGAATGTCGTGTACGGGGAATGCGGAGGAAAAAATTCCTGCGGGGACTCGCTTCCGCTTGCGGAATGCGCAGCGGATGCTAGCTTCGTGAGAAACCTCAGCAAGCACCGGCGGATTCCAAGGTCCCCTCCGGAAAGTTTTCCTCCTCCTTCCCCTCGGCCAAGAGGATCGACGGGACTGAAGACCAGGCAGGGATCGGCCCGCACACTATCCGGATGCCCCACCCGCGACCAAACCTACGTCCGGGACTGAAGACTCACACCCTCCCTCACCATCCCGCTTCCCAGCCTACAACAGCGTCCTCAATTTTCAAAACAACACTCCGCAAAAAGCTCTTCCACCGCTGCCAGATACTCCGGGAATTTTTGGGATTTTTTTATTTTTTTTAGCTGTTTTTCTTTGGTTCCCTCTTCTTTTCCTTCGAATAGGCTGCCCATGTAAAACCACAGCTCTTTCATTTTAAAAAGTGTATTCCGGTCTCCCGACATTGTTTCCCGATATCCGTTAAAAATTTCATCGTGGAATGCCTTTAAGGCAGATTTGGAAGGTTTGGCGGGGTTTTCCCGGCCTGGGGCTGTGCCGGAGGCTGTGCAGGCAGCTGTGTTTTCCGCGGCTTTTAGCTGTTGGAACAGCGCCGGGTTTGAGACGGCTCCGCGGCCCAGCATAACGCTCTCTATCATAGGAAACTGGTGTTGCGGGAATTGGTCCGTGAATGCGGCGAACGATTCCCGCGTGAAGATGTCTCCGTTATAGCAGACCGGATTGCGGCTCTGTTTTGCGCCTTCCCTGAAAACGCTGAGGTTTGGTTTGTTTGCATAGAAATCACTCCGCACCCGCGGGTGGATAATCAATTCTTTCAGCGGATACCGGTTGTAGACCTGCATCAAGTCTTCAAACTCGTCAGGGCTGTTAAGGCCGATTCTTGTTTTTACCGACACCGAGATACCATCGGGTTCAAGCTCTTTTACGACCTGTTCCAGGAAACGGTCGAGTTCCACCGTGTAGAACAGAAATCCGGAACCTTTCTTTTTCGCAACCACGGTTCCGGAGGGACAGCCCAGATTCAGGTTGACCTCACGGTAACCGTATCCGGCGATTTCTCTGGACGCCCAGATAAAATCCTCCGCTTTGTTGGTCAGTATCTGAGGCACCAGCGACAATCCCTGATTATGTTCCGGGCAGATATCGTTTTTTTCCCTGGAACTCAGCCTGTGATTCTGGGTTGTCGCGATAAAGGGGGTGAAATAACGATCCACGCCTCCGAAAATACGGTGATGGGCGCTCCGGTATATATATCCTGTAATTCCCTCCATGGGGGCAAAATAATATTTCATGTCTTATTTTTATATCCTTTTCTTTTTTCGTTCTTTGCTCCATGACCTGCACTGTTCCAGCCAGTTTTCTGTAAAGGATGGCGCAGACAGGTAATAAAGATGAGGAAATCCACAGATTCTTGCGCCGTCCTGATGAATGCACCGCCACTTCCGCTCCGATGCCGGTTTTTCAGCCAGCCAGTCCTCCCCCGGATCCTCGCTCTCCCAGTAATGGAATTCGTGTCCCTTAAGGTTTGCCCCATCCGGCGGTGTCAGGCTGATATAGCCAAATCGGCCGAGTTTCCCGGTTCTGAAGGCCCGCATTTTATAAATTCCGGCCATTGGATAGTCTGTCCCGTCGCTGCCCTCAAGCCGGTCATGCAGGTATAAAAATCCTCCGCATTCCGCGAGCACGGGAATCTCCTGCTGCCAGGCTTCCCTGATGGAGCGGAGCATTTCCGTATTTCCAGAGAGTTCACCTGCGTAATTTTCCGGATAACCGCCTCCCAGAATGAGACCGGCCACATCCCCGGGCAGTTCTTTATCATGAAGGGGACTGAAATTTACAAGCTCCGCCCCCTGTGCTTCCAGAAGGTCGAGATTTTCCTGATAATAGAAGCAGAATGCCTCATCGCGGGCAACGGCAATCCGCACGTTTTCCCTCCTGGCGCTCTCCCCGGCAATGATAAACTCTGCCAGGCCCGCATGTTCCGCCTCTCCTGATTCTGCCCGATTCACCTCTCCGGTTCCTGCAATCGAGAGAATTTGATCGATATCCACTGTCTTTTCCATCTGCTCCGCCAGACATTGAAGCCGCCTGCAGAGCGAATCAATTTCCCCGGGCAGAAAGAGGCCCAGGTGACGGCTCTCAAAGCTGTATTCCGGCGCTTCGGGAAGGCTCCCAACCACCGGTATTCCTGTCTCCGCCTCTATCTGTTTTGCAAGCCGCCCGGCAATAGCCGGGGAAGTCCTGTTCAGTATAACGCCCTCAATCCGGCTGTCCGGCCTGAATCCGGCAAAACCTTTTACTGCGGCAGCCAGAGACAGGGATGCCCCCTTACCGTCCAGGATCAGGATGACAGGCGTCCTGGTAATCCTGGAGATATCATAGGCGCTGGCCTGTGTATGAATCCCGCCGACGCCGTCGTAGTATCCCATCACGCCCTCTATTACCGCTATATCGGCCCCGTTCCTTAAAAACGTCCGGTTGAAGTTTTTCTCTACTTCCTCTTCATCCAGAAAAAAACTGTCCAGGTTTGCCCCCGGTATCCGGAGAACATGGCGGTGGAACATCGGATCAATATAATCCGGCCCGCATTTGAACGAGCACGGATGGAGTCCTCTCCTAATTAATGCCTGCAGGAAACCGCAGGTTATCAGGGTCTTTCCGCTTCCGCTTTTGGGGGCGGCAAAGAGAATCGCCGGAACCGGATTTTTATTTTCTTCTCTGCCCATCATCATACTCCGGTCTCTCCGTTCTGTTCCCTGCTTTCTCCAATAAACGGCTCTTTCCCGCCGAAGGAAATGATATAAACCGGGTTCTGCCCCTGCATCAGATGATACCGGCCTGTGCGGGCCGCCCTGGAAACCTGGATTGTAACGATATCCGCTTCAATTCCCCGTGTTCTCAGGCACTCCAACACCATGGAAAGTGTTTCCAGGGCAATCACGTTGATTACCACCCTGATTTGGGGATTGAAAGAAAGCAGTATATCGATAATGGCGCCCATTTCACCCGAAGTGCCGCCGATAAACGCATGGGTCACCTTCCGCATACACTCATCTTTTATGGCGCTGTCCCCGCCTCCTGTTACAGCCAGGGATATCTGTTCCAGTGCATCGCCCTCGACAATCGTTAAATTTCCAACGCCCGCTTTTTCTCTGTTTTTCTTAATCAGCTCTACAGCCTCCGCATTCTTTTCAAAAGCGCAGACCGCTTTCACCGGATGGCAGAGCAGCGCCTCAACCGAGACAGAGCCGGTTCCCGCTCCGATATCCCAGAGCACGGAATCGCGGTTCAGTTCAAGCTTTGACAGGGACACCGCCCGGACTTCGCTTTTTGTCATCGGTACTTTTCCTCTGATAAACCAGTCGTCTCTCATTTTTTCTACCCCTGTCATTCAACATTCTGCGTATTTGCAGTAATCTGCCTCAAGCCATCTGCCTCTACCAGTACAATACTCAGTGGATCAAATTCCTCCCCGCTCAGACTAACCGCCGTCCCGCAGGTAATCCTCTCGTCCGGATAAGACAGTTTTTCTCCGACCGTAACTCCCACATGGCCGAAACCACTGTCTGCGAGGCTGCGGCAAAGCTCTCCCACGCTGTTTTTTCCGCCCGTAAGGAGAAAAATCTTCCTCTTTCCCTCACGCAGCGCCGCTGCAGCGTCAAACTCCCGGCCATGCGCCGTTTCGAGCAGGGCGTCGTCCCAGGAGGTCATGAGCCTGGAAGCAAAATAGCTGATGGAGGAAATACCGGGAAGTATGCGAAACTCATACGCCTCTTCCGGAAGATTTTCCGCCAGTTTTTTAGTCCCGCTGTAAAATCCGCTGTCGCCGGAATACAGGATGGCCGCCTGCTGCCATCCGTCATTGGAGCGAAGCTCCTCCGCCACATCATGATCCAGATATGCGCTCCTGGCCTCCGGCATCCTGCCGTACGGATTTTCCCGCTTCAAAAGCTCTTTTGCCGTTTCCAGCATGCGCGGAGCTCCCAGCAGTAAATCGCTGTTTTTTACCGCTTCCTTTACTTCCTCCGTCATCAGTGAGACGGCGCCCGGCCCGATTCCGGCCAGAATCACCTTTCGTCTCCCCTGCTGTGTTCCCCTGACGGAAAAACGTGAAAGCGTTTCAAACAGACGTTCCATTGTCTCGCCGTTCTCCTCCGGATGGCCGATGATTACGGCCCTTACTCCGCACTCCTTCGCCGCTTCCAGCTTCTCGTCAAACCCTCCGGCCCTGCCCGTCTCCTTGGTGACAAGAAAAGCGGCATTAGCCTGACGAAGCATAGCCGCATTGATTTCTTTTGAAAAAGGCCCCTGCATACAGATCAGGTGTTTTCCCGAAATCCCCAGCTCTTCACATTTCCGTACGACGGCGGAAGACGGAAGCACCCTGGCATAGATGCGCTCCCGCAGTCCGTCGGACCCGGCAAACACCTTAAGCTCATTGCTGCCGGTTGTAATAAAGATGTTGCCCTCGCTCTGTTCCAGCCAGGCCGCAGCCTCCGCCAGAGTCTGAAATGTTATATTTCCCGCTGTTTCATGGCCGCTTTCCGTGCTTCTTGCGCAGCGCAGATATCCCGTCTTGGTCTTTCCGCATGCCTCTTTTATATTTTTCGTTGCATTCGCCGCATAAGGATGGGTCGCGTCGATGACAAGCTCGATTTTTCTCTCCGTCAGCCAGTTTCGCATCTTTTCCGCATCCATGGCCCCCGTCACCGGCCTTATGTAACGGTTCTCCCCCAGCAGCTCTCTTCCGTATTCAGACACCACGCTTACGTAAGCCGGAATCCTGTTTTTGCCGCAGTATTCCGCCAGGAACCTCCCCTCGGTGGTTCCTCCGAATATCATTACCTTACACATCTTTATAACCTCTGGGCGTAACCATTCTGCCCCCTATATCCCGCGTCATCCTGTTGCCGATAAAAACCGTTGTAAACATGTCGGCTGCGGTGTCCTTTAATTCCCCCAGCGTCATCACTTCCATTGTTTCGCCCTCACGGCCGATATTTTTCACCACGCCGCAGACCGTTTTTTCGTCTTTATAACAGAGCAGGATTTCGCAGGCCTGTCTCAGATAATCGCAGCGTTTCCTGCTGGCAGGATTGTAAAGACAGATATTAAAATCCCCCTCGGCTGCGGCCTTAAGCCGTTTTTTTATCGTATCCATCGGAGTGAGAAGATCACTCAGGCTGATAACGGCAAAGTCGTGTCCCAACGGCGCGCCGAGAACGGCTCCTCCGCTCAGGGCCGCCGTCACCCCCGGGATAATCTCGATTACCACACCCGGATATTCCGGCGCCAGTTCAAGAATCAGCCCGGCCATCCCGTACACGCCGCTGTCACCGCTGCAAATCATTGCCGTCACCTTTCCCCCTGCAGCCGATTCAAGAGCCATAATGCATCTCTCTTTTTCATGGCGCATCGGCGTTGTGAGAAGCTCTTTATCCGGAAAATGCCCCCTTAGCAAATCGATGTAAACGGTGTAGCCGGCAATTACGCTGCACTCGTTCAGCGCCTGCTCCGCTCTTATTGTCATCTGTTCATAAGCGCCCGGCCCAATCCCTACCACGTATAATTTCCCTTTATTGATTTCCTGCATCCTGTTTTTCTTCCCTTCTATCACAGTCTATTGAAGTAACGGCAGATCCGGATATTATTACAGCCAAATAAACTGCATCCGGATACCAGCTCGCCCGAAGACCTAATCCATCAGAATCTCACCGCGATTTCCCTTATCGCAACCGCCGCCGTCACGGAAGGAAATATGCTTTTCCCTGCCGCCAGGCGCGCCTTCCCGCCGCCAAGCGCGGCGCCTGCCAGGGCCGAGCGCTCACATACATTGCCAACTCCCGTCACGCTTTTTACAAACTCCGATTCCGAAGAACTGCCCTCTGCCGCGCCCAGCTCTTCGGATGTAAAGACTTTCCATGTAAGGCCCCAGTCCGCGGCCAGCGCAATAAGAGCTTTCTCTTCACGTTTCAGGTCAATGCTGGCAAGCATGCATATCGCCCGCCTGTCGATCCCGCTGCTCCTCAGAAGCTCCTCAGCCGCGTTTTTTGCGGCCTCCTCCGGTATATTGCGGCGGCAGCCCATTCCCAGGACGGCGGCCCTCGGAATCAGGCGCAGAAGGCCGCAGCCGTGCGTTATATCCCCATCCTCAAAAGGAAGAGCAAAACGGCTGCATGTAATGTAAATATTCCGACGGCGCCGCATTCCTTTATCAAGCGGCTCCGGTATCTCTCCCTCCACCATAAAATCACTGAAAAAACCCACCGGCTCCCCTCTCAGAACGGCGGCGGATATCTCCTTCGCCTCTTTCAGATCATCTATTGCCAGTCCGTTCTTTTTTGCAAAGAGATCCACTGCAAAAGCGTGATGCAGATCCGTAGCCGTTGTGATGACCGGCTGCGCTCCCAACACTTGTGCCGCCTCTGAGGCCAGCTCATTGGCCCCTCCCAGATGGCCCGATAGGAGGGAAACGGCAAATCTCCCCAGTTCGTCCACAACAACCACGGCCGGATCCCTGTCTTTCCCCTTTAAAAAAGGAGCAATGGAGCGTACCGCAATTCCCGCCGCCCCGATGAAAACGAGTCCGTCCTCCTCGTCAAAAGCCGTTTTCACAAACTCGCCCAGGGACCTCCCAAGTCCGTGTACCGAAAAAGCCCGGGACTCATACCCCAGGACTTTAAAGCCGTTATCAAGTCTTTCACCGGTGACGCCGCCCTGGCCGGTGAAGCTAATGATTGCAATCCTCATTCTGCTCCCCTCCTCCGGCCGGCACGCCTTTTCTGAACTCCGTGGTGAAAACGGGATCGTAAAGTTTGGACCGCTCGTAGGAGCTGTGGGCAATAACCTCGCCCACCAGGATCAGGGCAGTCTTTGTAATCTGTTCCCTGGCCGCCGTCTCCTTAAGCGTCCCAACGGTACAGCAAACCTTTTTCTCATCCGGCCAGGTTGCTTTATAGACAATAGCCGCCGGTGTTTCCTTCCCGTATCCGCCGCGCACCAGTTCCTCGGACAGAGGCCCCAGAAGGCCCGTGCTCAGGAATATCGCCATCGTCGTCCCGTGCGCGGCAAAGGATGCAATGCTCTCACGCTCCGGCACGGGCGTCCTGCCCGCCATCCTGGTGATAATCAGACTCTGCGACACTCCCGGAAGCGTGTATTCCAGATTCATTGCTGCCGCCGCCCCGCAGAAGGAGCTTACTCCCGGGCAGACATCATATGTAATTCCCAGCGCATCCAGCCGGTCCATCTGCTCCCGAACCGCCCCGTAGATGCTGGAATCCCCCGTGTGGAGCCTGACCGTTGTTCTGCCGCCGTCCTCCGCTTCTTTGATTCTGGCGATCACTTCCTCAAGCGTCATCCTGGCGCTGTCAAAAACAGTGCAGCCCTCTTTTCTGTACTCAAGAAGCTCCGGATTTACAAGTGAGCCCGCGTAGATTATCTGATCCGCCTTTCCAAGGAGTCTTGCCCCCCTCACCGTAATAAGGTCGGCTGCCCCTGAACCGGCTCCCACAAAATGTACCATCTGTTTTCCTCCGTATGAAGTGTTTTTGCTAAAGTGTATTCTTCTGTGATTTTTTATTTCCCGTCCCTCACGATTAACAGGGAATAGTATCCTGCCTCATCGGGAATCTCTTTTATACTGCCGTAAATCTTCTCGCTCTCCATCCCGCAGTTTTCTACCATTTTGACATCGCGGCCCTGCTTTTCAAGGAGGCGCTTTACTTCGGAAAGCTTCTTTCCAGACTTCATCAGCACCTTTACGCCCGGCTGCTCCAATGCATCCTCAATCTGATAGGATGCAGGAATAATATGAAGCTCCTCTTTCCCGTTCACCAGGGGAATGCCCATTCTGGCCGCCGCCGCGCAAAAAGAAGGGATTCCGTTAATCAGTTCCGTGTGGTACTGTTTCTCATCCAGTCTTTCCTTAATATATAGGCAGGTAGAGTAGACCGTCGTGTCTCCCAGCGTAATGAACGCCACATTCTCCCCCTGCCGGAGGCAGTCCTCTGTCCTTCTTACCGCCTCACTGTGGCTTTGTTCCAATAAATCTCTGTCTTTTGTCATCGGCATCGGAAGGCAGATGCACTTTTTTTCCGCCAGCTCCGGAACCGCCTGTACCGCTATCTTATATGCCACGCACTGATCCCTGTCTTTATGAGGAACGGCTAATGTGTCGCACTCCCTCAGTCTCTTTACCGCTTTAAGTGTCATGAGCTCCGGATCTCCGGGGCCGACTCCCACCGCGTACCATATTCCTGTCATCTTTTGTCCGCCTTTTCTATGTATTCCCATGCACTGCCTTTTTACATATTGCCACTTAAATGCACCGCCGGTTTTATTCATAAACAGTTATAATTATTCATCTGTTTTTCATTTCCCAGAGCCATTGCAAATTCTTTTGCCCCTGCCGTCATCGCAAGAATTCCAATTGTCCCGTTAAACAGAACGACCTCCGTGTGCACACGGTACCGGCTCTCCAGATTCTTCTTCACACGTTTGGCTGCAATCTCCATCACCGGCCTCAGCCATTTTTCACCGGCCAGATAATCCGCCGCCTCATCCGTCGTGTTCATTCCATAAAGATGACCGGCGCTATCTTCCGGCATGCCCGCCTCTGCAGCACAGTCTGCCAGAATTTCCATTCTTCTGTCGCCATATTTGGAATGGGTGTTCATGACGCCTCCCGCCACCTTAATCATCTTGCCGAGATGGCCTGCCAGAAGAACCTTTTCTACCTTTTCTTCTGCCATCATGCCGAAGGTATCACCGATAAAATTGCTGCATTTGACAAAGGAAGACATGTCAAGTTCCAGTTCTTCCCTTACAAAACGCTCCCCATAATTTCCCGGAGCCACTGCCAGAATTTTTCTTCCCTCAGCCACCCTGACCCTGATATCCAGCCGTATGGTTTCTGTCAAAGCCGCCTCACTCATCGGATTTACGATTCCCGTCGTTCCCAGTACAGAAAGCCCGCCGGTAATTCCCAGGTTGGGGTTAAACGTCTTCGCCGCCAGTTCCTTCCCCCCGGGAATGGAAATCTCAATGAGGAGCCCACCGTCCGACCGTCCCGGCAGCTGCCTTGCCTCATCGGCCGCCTCGAATATCATCATACGTGGCACCGGATTGATGGCATGGTATCCGACCGGACATGACAGTCCCTTTCTGGTCACCGTCCCCACGCCTTCCCCTCCCGTCAGATACAGTCCCGGATGCATGTCCGAACTGTAACAGGGAATTCCTGAAGGCCTCTCCCCGGTAAAACTTACCCGCGCATAGACAAACACGCCGTTCGTCACATCCGGATCATCGCCTGCGTCCTTCTTTACCGAGCAAAGCGCCCACTTTCCTTCCAAAAATTCAAAACCGGCGATCGGTATCGCAAGAGTCTGCCCTCCGGGAGTCAATACTTCCACCGCAGCCGCCCTGAACCCGGAGCAAAGAAGACGGACAGCAGCCCAGGCCGCCGCCGCCGCGCATGTTCCGGTTGTATAACCGCTCCTAAGTTCTTTTTCTTCCATCGTTCATTCGGCCTTTCCAAATCTGAATCGAAAAAATGATTTCGATATCCATTATATTGGATCAGGTGTTATCTTTCAATACTTCCTTTTTCATTTCCCGCTTGCGTTTGGTAATGAGTCCGCCGATCCGGCCGCTTTCTTTGGCCGTCAGGCTCCTCCATCCTCCGTTTATAACCTTGTCGGCCAGGCCCAGTTCGGTTGCAATTTCAAACTTCATCATATCCTCAGGCTTCAAATCCGCCGGGTCGAATTTATCTTTCTTTTTTGTTTCATTGCCCATAAAAAAAGCACACTCCTTTCCAAAATGTACTTAGAGTATGCCCTGTGTCTTCCTGTATATACAATTTTTAGAGATATTTCCAATATTTACCTGTTTGGAAAAATCCGGTTCCGTTGACAAGGTTATTTTTCAGAATATACTTAAAATATGTTCTCGTTCAAGTTTTTTACATTTTTCGACATATTTTTACCGACATTTTTTTCAAACATGGCCGCTATTTTGTTAAAATAGAAACGAGAATTTGTAACTAGGGGAGATTTAAATGGACATTGCAATTATAGAAGACTCTGGGCAGGAATTATCTTTGCTGGAACGTTATCTCCAGACATACCTGTCAAAACGCCAGGTGTACAGAACAATCGACACTTACACTAGCGGAAATGAATTTTTGGAAAACTGGCCCTCCAAATCTTACGATTTAATATTTCTGGACATCCTCATGGATGGCATTTCCGGTATCGAGGTAGCCAGAAAAATCCGCGAAACCGATTCGGAATGTCTTTTGATTTTCATCAGTTCCAGCAAAGAATACGCCCTCCAGGGATTCGAAGTACGCGCTTTTGATTATCTGCTGAAACCTCTGTCGGAAGAGCGGTTCCAGAGAACCATGGAGCTGTGCCACAATGAACTGGTTAAACATATCCGCTACATAGAGGTGAAGGAAAGCCGTACACTGGTCAAGATACCGTTGGGTGAAATCATCTACACTGATTATTATAATCACTATATTCAAATTCACACCTCTGTCAGACTGATCCGTTCTTACCAGCAATTTGATGTATTTTCACCGCTTCTGCTTTGTTATCCGCAGTTTCTGTGCTGTTACCGCAACTGTATTGTAAATATGGATCACGTCGCCTCCGTCGATAAACACGATTTCATCATGGAGAATGGGGAGCGTGTTCCCATCACCCGCGGCAGCCGGAATGCCATTTACCAGAAGTATGCAGATTACCAGTTTTTAAAAATAAACGGAGGCATATAAATGAATTTTTATTCATAAAAGCTGACACAGCTGTTCTTGTTACGGCGGCTGTGCCAGCTTTCAAAAGCTTATCTGTCCGTCTGTCTTTCAAGGCAGACGGCCTCTTTTTTATCATCTTTTCTCAATTCTTATCGGAAAATCTCACCTCGACCGTTCCTGCGGAACAGTCGATTTTTACAATTTTATCTGAACCGTTGTTGACCTTTGTGTCGTTGGAAAGACCGGAATAAACCGAATCACCGAGTAAAACGCTGCCAACCGCATTATCCAGATAGAAGTTATAATCTTTCTCACCTCCGGCAAGTTCAACCGTGGCTGCTCCGGCTTTCACCTCCGCCTCCATCTCACGCTCTACGTCCCCATATGCAGTAATGCTGCCGGCTTCCACTGAGAAGTCCGCTTTGCCCGCCTGAAAGCTTCCCAGCTGCAGCTCCCCTGCCTTGACACTTGCATCCAGCTCATCCGCATTCACATAGTCCGCTTTGATAAATGAAGCCTTTGCCTCCAGCTCTGCCTCACGGAATCGGTATCCCACGGGAATCTCAATGATTCCCTGCGTATATCCGCTATCCCCTGATGACCATGAGTATTTTCTGCTTGGCCAGGAATACTTGACAGACAGCTGACCCGGCTCGTCATCCGAATCTATGTCAATAATTGTATACGTATCATTTTTCATATAAACGTTGATCTCATCCGTCAGTTCCGGATTTTCTACTATCTTCACCGCTGAACGTTCAGCCTCCACTTCAAGCTTTGTGATACCTTTATAAGTTCCGGCCAGCTCCATCTCCTCTTTCGGGCAAATGTTCAGGTTGTCATAAGAATCACTGTCATAACCGCTGTCATCGTACCGTCCGGAGTCAATCGAATGGCTCCTGCTGTTCCGGTAGCGGCGGCTGTTAAGCCTTAGGGTATCTTCAATATGTTCCATCAGTCCGTCGTCAAAGTGCCGTTCAGCCCAGTTTCCCACTATGCCGTGCTCCTGTGTGGCATTCCCGACAACGGCCGCCAGAGCTGTGACTGCAGTACCTACAAGAAGCAGGACGATACCGGTGATCGCTATGCCTTTCATCCATTTTTTCATCTCTCATCCTCCTCTGTTATATGCCTGTCTTCCGGCCGGAATTCCCACTGTCCCGGTGCATGAGCTTTTCAACAAAATGAACAATTCCCATGACCGCCCATGGCAAAAACCTGCCGTAAAACAGCCAGGAACAGCAAAGAAGCAGACATCCCGCTCCTCCAAACACCAGCCCAAGGCCGATGCTCATCACTCCGCTCCAAAAACCGCCGAACAACTGCATGATTCCGGCAATCACCATAGCAACGCCGCCCAAAATACCTGCTATCGTCAGAATGGCAAGCACAAGAAGCACGGTGGCCAGTACAACTACAAAACCGGTTGCCGTCCCCGCGGCCCCAAATACTGCCGCTAATGCAAAAGGTCCAATGAAGAGAATTCCCAGAGCAATCAGAAGATATTTCCACCACTTACTGTCATTTGATGGATTACCCTGGCTTTTGCCGGCGTAACTGCCTTTTTCATAGTTTCCGTTTCCATCGGTCCCCCGGCCGCTTCCCTGACCATAGCCAGCCTGGCCGTAACTTCCCTGCCTGTAATTATTCCGGCCGCTGTTTGCGCGGTATCCCTGTTTATTTCCCGTACTGCCGCTGCCGGAGTGACAGTTTTTCTTCTGTTCTCCGTCCTGTCCGCCGTTATCCTGCTCCGCGGAACCGGCCGTTTTTCCGTCATTCACTGCCGGATAAGCCGAGGTCCTGAAACGCCGGTCATCGTATCCATTGTCAGTAAACTCACCCGCGCTTTCCATTCCTCCCAGGAGATCGGTCCGTATCACGGAGGCAATCCGCTCCGGACTTCCAAACTCTTCAAGCACCGCTTCTTCCTGTTCCGGTCCTGCCTCCTCCAGATAATCTCTATAATAATCTATTGCGTCTCTTTTGTCATCCTCCGGAATATCCTGGAGCAGATATTCCAACTGTCTTAAAAATTCTTCTTTTTTCATCTTCCTCATACCTCCCCCAGGATCTCTGATATTCTGCGTGAATAGATGCTCCACTCACTCTTATAGAGGTTCAACTGAGCACGGCCGTTCTCCGTAATCTTATAGTATCTTCTGTTTCTCCCATCAATAGCCATATCGTAAGTTTCCAGACACTCCTCTTTCTGAAGCCGTCTCAGCACCGGATATAAGGTGGATTCCGAAATTTCAATGGCCCGGCGGACATCCTGGGTGATTTTATACCCGTAAGTCCCCTGATTTTCTCTGGAAACAGCGGCCAAAACTACTGCATCCAAAAGTGCTGCTCCTGTGTTAAATACCATTCTCTCACTTCCTGTTCTGTAGATTTGTGTTGTGCAGTAACGATACGTGTTCCGTATCATTACCGGGTTATTTGCCGTCCTGTATGTTATAACGAGGGACGGAGGATGATTACTGCAATAATATTGTGAAAATTTTAATATTATTGTAAACTTAATATTATTTTATTTGTTATATTATTTCATTTTCTATATTATATATTGTATAGTATATTGGTATTATATGATATATAATATTGGTTGTCAACAATTATTTTATTTTTAGGGGGAAGATTTCGTTGAAATGGGTGGACGCCGACTTCAGGATGACGGACGGGCGGGGAAGTTGATGCTGAGGCTTCAGTCCCGGCGAAGGTTGCCGCCAGGGAGAATATCGATGGAACTGAAGCCTCCCCCAACATAAAAAGACGCCTGCCATTCCGGCAGACGTCCTTATCATTAATCTATTATCGCGATCCTGATTACTCAGCATCCTCCTGAGCAGCTACTGCATCGATATCAACATCAGCGATGTCTCCATCGTTGTACATCTCTGCCGGAGCTTCGAGAGCTTTTGTGCTGAGGCTGATCTTTCTGTCAGCTTCGTTGAAGTCTACAACTCTTGCTGTGATGATCTGGCCTGCAGATAATACGTCGGATGGTTTCTCAACGTGCTCTCTGGAAATCTGGGATACATGAAGCAGAGCATCTACGCCTGGCTCCAGCTCAACGAATGCGCCGAAATCAGTCATACGTGCTACTTTACCTTCTACAATGTTGCCTACTGCATATTTCTCTGCAGCGTTAGCCCACGGATTGGTCTCCGGGAACTTAAGGCTTAATGCAACCTTCTCGCCGTTGATGTCTTTGATCAGAGCCGTTACCTTATCGCCAACTTTGAAAACCTTCTTCGGGTTCTCAACTCTGCCCCAGGACATCTCGGAGATATGAAGTAAACCGTCGGCGCCGCCGAGGTCGATGAATGCACCGAAATCAGTTACATTCTTAACAACACCCTCAACTGTCTGTCCAACAGCGATCTTCTCAAATAATTCTTTCTGCATAGCAGCCTTCTTAGCAAGCAGAAGCTGTTTTCTGTCGCCGATGATTCTGCTTCTTCTGCCGTTCGGATTGAACTCTGTTACCACGAATTCGATCTCCTGGCCTGCATATTTGGATAAATCTTTGTCGTAAGTATCGGAAACCATGCTTGCAGGGATGAATACCCTTGTGCCTTCCACTTCAACAACAAGACCTTTTTCCATAACCTGTGTAACTTTCTCAGTCAGCACTTCTTTGTTCTCGAATGCTTCTTTCAGGCGTTTTAATCCCTTATCGGCAGCCAGTCTCTTGTAAGATAAAGCAGCCATTCCTTCGCCGTCGTTTACTTTGAGAACTTTTACTTCCAGTTCGTCCCCTACGGAAACTTTTGTTGTTAAATCCACGTTTGCTTCATTCGTGAATTCGCTTCTCGTAATAATACCTTCTGACTTACTTCCAGCGATACTGAGAATAATTTCATCTTCTTTTACGCCGATGACCTGACCGGTAACTGCCTCTCCTGCACGTAATCGCTTAATTGATGATTCTTCAAACATTTGTTCAAAACTTAATTCTGACATTAGTATGAACCTCCTCGATAATTTGATTCGGGGTTGATGCCCCTGCTGTAATACCTACGCTGCGCACAGAACCTGCCTTTTCAGGTTTGAAATCTTTCAGTGTCTGGATATAGTAAGTCTCCTTACATTCCCTTCGGCAAATCTCATACAACTTCTGAGTGTTAGAACTGTTTCTTCCTCCGATGACAATCATAACATCAACCTGTGAAGCTATCTGCCTTGCTTCCACTTGTCTTTCCTGTGTTGCATTGCAAATCGTATTTAAAACAAGTATATCATAACGCGTTTTAGAAATTTTTTCAACTAAATCTTGAAATTTATTGTAGTTAAATGTCGTCTGGGCAACAATACACAGCTTTTCGCCCTCTGTAATGTGTAATTTTTCAAATTCTTCAAGCGTCTGGATGACTAGAGTATCGTCATTTCCCCATCCTTTTATTCCCTCAACTTCCGGATGGCTGCCATTTCCCACGATGATGACGCGGCGGCCCGCCTCATTCTGCTCTTTTACAATCCGGTGTATTTTTTTTACAAAGGGGCAGGTGGCGTCGACAATCTCGATTCCTTTTTCCTCCAGGATGTCATAAATCTCTTTTCCGACACCATGGGAACGGATCACCACTACACCCTCGCTCAGCCCTCTCAGCTCGTCTTCCGTTTCGATGACTTTAACACCCTTCTCCTCCAGATCCCGGACCACTTCTTCGTTATGGATAATCGGGCCGAAAGTATAAATCGGCGTTTTGCCTTTTTCAATCTGTTCATAAACCTGATCCACAGCCCGCTTTACGCCAAAGCAGAAACCGGCTGTCTTTGCAACAATTACTTCCATATTATTCACTTTCTGCTCCAACCGTCAGTTTATAGCATGTTTGGATATTCATTCCCGCCAGATGTAAGCCTCACTTTATATTCCTGCACGCAGGGTAACTGCTAACAGCCGCAGCAGCCCTTGCTGCCCGCATCCTCCACCAGGCTCTCCATCTCATTAAGCACTTCTTCCAGTGTCATATTGGAGGAATCCAGAAGGACCGCGTCCTCCGCCTGTTCAAGCGGCGCAATTTCCCGGTGCATGTCACGGTAATCGCGATCAATGATATCCTTCTCAATCGCTTCCAGGTCGCAATCCACATTCTTCTCCTGCAGCTCCTTATAGCGGCGGAGCGCCCTGACCCGGCTGCCCGCGGTCAGATATACCTTCAGGTTGGCGTCCGGAAGCACGCATGTGCCGATGTCTCGGCCGTCCATCACCACGTCTTTTCTCTGCGCCAGTTTTCTCTGCAGTTCCAGCAGTTTCTTCCTGACTGGTGCATAGACTGATGTGGCGGACGCCATATTTCCTACCTCCTCGGTTCTGATAAGATCCGTGACATTCTCTCCATTCAGGATAAGCTGCTGAACCCCGTCTTTATATTCGAGGGAGATTTCCACTTCGCCGCAGGCTTCCTCAATCGCCCTGCCGTCTTCCTTATCAATTCCTTTTCTCAGAAAATACAGTGCCATTGCCCTGTACATGGCTCCTGTGTCCACATAGATATATCCAAGATTTTTTGCAAGCTGCCTTGCAACTGTGCTCTTGCCCGCTCCCGCAGGTCCGTCAATCGCTATATTAAACGGCATTTTTCATGTTCCTCCCTGATATTTAAGCTTTTATCTCTACTGCGCGCCTGCCGCGCTCCTGCCGGCAAGGAATCCGGTTGACCAGGCAATCTGAAGGTTATATCCTCCCGTCACCGCATCCAGATCCAAAACTTCACCGGCAAAATAAAGGTTCTTCGTCAATTTCGATTCCATCGTGGATGGATTCACCTCTTTTACGGTAATTCCGCCCTGGGTGATAATGGCCTCATTGAATCCCCGCAGCCCAGTGATGGTGAGTTTAAAATCCTTTGTGGCTTCCACAAGTCTTCTCCGCTCTTCCTTAGTAATCTCATTGACCTTCTTTTCAGGAGCAATGCCGCTCCTCTTTATCATAACAGGAATCAGTTTAGAGGGATAAAGATGGTTCAGCGCATTGCTGAACTGTTTGTTTTTCACCTCATCAAAATCCCTGAGGATTCTGGCATCCAGCTGCTCTCCGGAAAGAGCCGGTTTCAAGTCGATAGACAATGTGACCGTGTTTCCTTTCTCAAGCCGCTTTGCAACGTAGCTGCTGGCGCTTAAAAGCACCGGACCGGAAACGCCGAAATGCGTAAACATCATTTCTCCAAAGTCCCGGTAAAGCTCCTTTTTCCCGTCCCTCACCGTAATCTCTATGTTTTTGAGAGCCAGGCCCTGAAGCTCTTTCACCACATCCTCCGCAGTAATGAAAGGCACCAGGGCCGGGCTCATCTTTGTGACGCTGTGTCCCGCCTCCTTTGCAAGGCGGTATCCGTCTCCCGTGGAACCGGTGGTTGGGTAGGAAAGGCCTCCCGTCGCCACAATGACGGCCGAAGCGCTCTCCTTCTTACCGCTGCGTTCCAGAATCACTCCTTTTACGTCATCCCCCTCTATCCAGAGGCTCTTCACGCCTTCGTTTAAATGAATTTCCACGTCCAGGCTCTTAAGCTTTCCTGCAAGGGCGTTTATTACGTCTGAGGACTTGTCCGACACGGGAAAAACACGGCCTCCGCGTTCCGTCTTAAGAGGGCAGCCCGCTTCCTTAAGAAGATCCATGATGTCCGTGTTGGTAAAGCCGTAAAATGCACTGTACAAAAACCGCTTGTTCGTAACTACGCTTGAAAAAAGCTGCTCCAGATCGCAGTCGTTCGTCACATTACAGCGGCCTTTTCCGGTGATAAAAAGTTTCTTGCCCAGTTTCTCATTTTTCTCATATATAACGGCCTTTTTGCCGCATTCAGCGGCGGCGATGGCAGCCGCCATGCCTGCTGCCCCGCCGCCGATTATAATAATCTTATCCATCCTGTAATTTCATCCGGACTTTCGGTCCGCTCCTTTATGTGTTTACAGTAGAATACTATGAATCGCGCTCTTTTTCAACCTCTTTTATTTTTTGCTCCAGCGCTTCCACCACAGTTTTTAAGACTTTTACCCTGGCGTAGTACTTGGAATTACCCTCCACGATAGTCCACGGCGCATAGGTGGTGGAGGTACGCACCAGCATCTCGTTGACCGCGGCTTCATATTCATCCCACTTTTCCCTGTTTCTCCAGTCCTCGTCCGTAATCTTCCACTGCTTGGCCGGATCGTTCATCCTCTGGTTGAAACGGCGTTCCTGCTCTTCCTTGTCTATATGGAGCCAGAACTTCAGGACCACGGCGCCGAAGTTAGCCATATGGGCCTCCATTTCGTTGATCTCCTGGTATGCCCTGCGCCAGTCTTCCTCTTTACAGAAGCCCTCGATCCGTTCCACCATGACACGGCCGTACCAGGTGCGGTCAAAGATTGCAATGTGGCCCGCCTTCGGCATATTATTCCAAAAACGCCACAGATAGTGATGGACCTTTTCTATATCATTGGGTGCAGCCGTCGGGTTTACCTTGTATCCTCTCGGATCCAGATGGCTGGTCAGTCTCCTGATAGCTCCGCCCTTGCCCGCCGCATCCCAGCCCTCAAAGCCGATTACCACCGGAATTCTCAGACGGTAAATCTCACTGTGGAGATATTCAAGCCTCTTCTGCAGTTTGTCCGTCTCCGCTTTGTACTCGCTCTTATCCAGGGATTTCGTCAGATCGACGCCCGAGAGCACGCCATTTTTGAAACGGTCCTGGGGTGTGGGGGAGGCAGCCGCAGCGGCTATTTCCTTCTTCTCGGACTCCCGTCTGTTCACCTCATATTCCATGCGGTCGGCCACCGTAGCAAGAATCTTCATCGCCGCGTAATTCTTGTCTGTGGCTTCAATGATTGTCCATGGAGCGTAGCCGGTATCGGTCCGTTGAAGCATCTCCTCGTTCATCATCAGATATTTGTCATATTCCTTATTTCTCTTCCAGTCGCCGTCCGAAACGCGCCACTTTGTCTCTTTATTCGATGTCAGCTTTTCAAATCGCTTTTTCTGCTCCTTCTGTGAAATATAGAGGAACAGCTTGATAATCACACAGCCGCCTTCCGAAAGCTGTTTTTCGAAGGAGGTAATGTCGGCAAAGGCCCCGGGAAGCTCATCGCGCTTTGTCACCTTGTCAAAACGGTCCACGGTTACCTTATCGTACCAGCTCCTGTCAAAGATGGCAATACGGCCGTCCTCCGGCGTCTTGGTCCAGTAGCGCCACAGGAATGGGCGCATTCGCTCTTCCTCTCCCGGTTTCCTGCTGGCATACACATCAAAGCCCCTTGGATCGAAGGACTGGATCAGTCGGTTGATCTGTACGCCTTTTCCGGCGGCTCCTAATCCTTCAAACACAATCACCACCGGAATTTTCTCTGCCTTGCACTTTCTCTGCAGCAGGCCCAGGCGCTCTCCCAGCTCCTCGCTGACCTGTTTATAAGTCTCTTTGTCAACCGTTTTTTGCAGATCTACCTTTTCCAGCATATCTTCCCTCCGTTTCTAAGCCTCTTTGGGCTCACTCTGAGATGTTGCCACTGTCATTGCCTCGTGTTCCTTCTTTATTTCATGGTACAGATGTACCGAATCCCAATCCTTGTTCACGGGAGTCAGTATCGCTTTATAATTGATGCGGCCGATTCCCCTTTTGCGGAGTGATTTGATGAAAGCGTCCACCTGGGAAGACGTGAGGCCTGCAAGAAGCGCCATCTCATCCTCAAAACCTTCCGACGCCAAAGCGTCGTCCGAAGGACATGCGGCAGCAGTCAATTCTTCCATACCCTTCACTCCGGCGAGCGTTCCCAGAGGTTTCATATAATCCTCTTTGTCCACCTGCCTGATGCGAAAGCCCAGGGGCAGAAGCGCCTGTCTGATTTTCATCAGTCTGTCCTTGTCATTAAAGTTGTAAAGAAGCACTGTTTCTTTCATCCAATTTTCTCTCCTTTAAGAATTTCCTTTTTCAGAACAGAGTAAGCTGTTCGTACTGATAATTTTTCTTATATGAATGAATTATATCCGGCATTTTGTATAAAATACCAGCTTTCACGCATTCTTTCTCAAACAAGCTGTATAGGCTCCTCGCCTTTGGGCTGCTGCAAAAATATCGGTCACCGTATCGTTTTTCATACTGCTGCCTCAGATTCTCCCCCGGGAAAATCCGGTCGAGACTGCTGTAGAAATAATCTCTCTGGCGATCCCGAAGTGTCACGCCGAACATGGGATAAATGAATCTGGCTTTCGATTCCCTGGCAAGTTCAATCATGCCCAGTATGTTTTCCTTTGTGTCTTCCAGAAAAGGCAGCACCGGGGTCATCACGACTCCGGTGTAAAGACCGGCGTCGGCCAGCTCTTTGACCGCTTTAAAACGCTCCGACGAAGGGGGAACTCCCGGCTCCAGCTTTTTTGACAGTGTGTCATCGCAGGTCGTAATCGTTAGCATGCAGTTGACCGGGGACTGCTCGGCAATCACCTGGTAGAGCAGGATATCCCTCAGGATTCCCGTACTCTTTGTGAGCATGGATACGCCGAAGCCAAAAGCCCCTATCAATTCCAGGCTGTGCATCGTAAGCTCCATCTCTGCCTCATGGGGATTGTAAGGATCACTCATAGCTCCGGTACCTACCACGCCTTTCTTTACCTTGCGCCTTAAGTCGTCCCTGACAATGAGAAGGGCATTTTCCTTCGCCTTCACATTTTCAAAGTCATCCACATGGTAGCAGCTGCTCCTGCTGTCGCAATAGATGCAGCCGTGGCTGCAGCCGCGGTACAGATTCATATTGTAGTCGCTTCCAAACCAGGAGGTATCCTTATTCTTCGTCACTATCGTCTTTGCAGGAATCAGTTCCATTCATCCGTTCCTCTCTGGCCTCCCTTACAGGCGCTGCCGGTTTTGCAGGGCCCCTTGCCGGGACAGACTCCGTCTACTTTTTTAGCCCCTGCCATGCGCAGAAATTCCCTCATGGCCGCTGTAATATATTTTCCTTTTTTGCTGGCAAATACGACTCTCCGGCATGCCAGCGGATCACCAATCTTATAGTAAACCAGCTTCTCATTCTCAGGCAGGCAGCCGATAATGTCCGCCCGGATGAATACGGCGCCCACACCGTTGGAGGCGATATTCATGGACGTCAGGACCTGATCCATCTGGATTGCCACCTTGGGGGTGAATCCCGCATTTCTGCACATGTTAAAACTCCTCTGGTACATGTCGTTGCCCGGCTTCATTATAATGAAAGGAATGTCCTTAAACACTTCCAGCGGCACCGGATCATAGGAATCCGACAGGAACCGCTCCGTGACAACGTCCTGATAGGACAGACGGTAGGGCTGCAGCCTCTTATTGATGGGATAGGAGGCCGGTACCAGAAGGATAATCTCCTCATTTTTGAAAAAGAACCGTTCCACCGAAGAATCCTCATAGAGTGCCGTCTCAATGACCAGATCAAGCGACTCATCCTCAAGTCCTTCCTTCAGTTCCTTTACATTCCCCTCCAGAAGATCGATTGTCACATTGGGATACTTCTCCCTGAAGCGGCCTATCAGATCCGGAAAGACGAAGGAACAAAAGAAAGAAGCTCCCCCAATTGACAGGGACCCCGTGTTAAGCTCCCTTAAATCCTTGAAATAAGCCTGCAGATTTCTCTGGATAAACAGGATCTCTTCAATTGATTTAATATAATATGCGCCCTCTTTTGTGACTGTAAGCGGTATTGTGCTTCGGTCAAAAATGGGCGCACCTATCTCATTTTCTGCCTTCCGCACCATGTTGCTCAGCGCCGGCTGGCTGATAAATAATTTTTTCGCTGCTTTTGAAAAGCTTTTTTCCTGATAAACTGAATACACATATCTCATTTCATTCAGCAAGTAAATTCCTCCCGTCTTATATGTATATTGCGATAAAAAGCCTGTCATGAAAACATCCCATCATTGCCGGAAGATGAAACGCACGCGCTGCGCACAGCTCACCGTTATCAATGATATAGGGCTTACTTCATGAAGCCTTACATCATCAAAACAGAAATCCACTTCTGGCGGCGCCGGAAGCAGATTTCTGTTGGCTGGATAACGTATTATCCTGATGTATTTATTTTACCACTATTTTCCTTCCCAGGCAAATTACTTTTCCATTTTCTTATCGTAAATATCATATCTACTAATCTGCGTTTACTTTACCATCCCGCTGGAAGAAGCTTGAATGCACCCAGAATGGCATAAATAATGGTTCCGCTGTAAAGAAGTATTATGATTCCCTGAATGACCGGATTATACATCCATCCGCAGTTCCAGTCAGGCTCAATCTCACCTTTTTTTCTCGCCCCCTTGAGCATGAAGATTGGAAGAATCGCCATGATTGCGCCGGCAAATGTACCGGAGAAATAGATTGCATCCACAAAGCCCACAGCCCCGCTGAGAGTAAGTGCAAGCGGTATTCCCACAATCACGATTGTAATCGGCAGACGGATTTTTACGTCCTCATCCGAGTGGAATTTAAATTTGTCGACAATATTGGAAAGCAGCGTCTGGGAAATAGCCCAGTACGATGTAAGCATTGCAATCAGTGCAAAAATGTTGGCGATATAAAGCGCCCATAAGCCCAGGGAACGTCCCCATGCAATTGTCGCAACCTGTGTCAGATCCTCGGACGGTGTGATGTACATAACGCCCATCGGAACGATTATCAGGAGGATACAGACAATCAGCTGGCCGATGGCAATAGCCGGAGCCAGTTTTTTCGGATCGTGGGACAGACCCCTCGCCAGATCGGGTACAAGATACTGTCCAATATAGCTGAACGCCGCAACGTTAAAAATAGGAATCGCATAAGTCCAGTTGCTTGTAAAAATCCTTGACAGATCACCGTTTTTAGCAATCATGGAGGCCGCCGTCAGGACTACCAGCATAACAATCATACCTACGCTCATCAGCTTATTGCCGACGCCCATAGCCTTTAACCCAAACCAGGCAACTCCCGCCGCCGGAACCAGGAATATCAGGGTGCCGACCCAGTCCGGCACGCCCAGAAGCTCATTCATGATGTTTCCGCTGCCTGAAAAGTAAGCAATCATACAGCTTAAAGAATTAATTACCACGGCAACAAATATGAGAATGGAACCCGCAGGCCCCAGGTATCTCTCCGCCAGTCCTGGAAGCTGGACCAGCGTCCTCGTCCGGAGCGTTGTCTCCGCCACGTACATCATCGAAAACAGGGTCAGCACACCGGTGACGATAAACCAGAACACCAGGACCGGAAGTCCGGCCAGCCTGGCCGAATACGCTGTTCCCAGACAGCCCGATCCGATTCCGCAGCCTACAACCGAAAATACGACTTCCGCAGGTGTAAGTTTATGTATTTTTAACGCGCCTTCTTCATATTTCGGCTGCGTCTTTTCGTTTTTTTCATTTTCCCCCATTATGTTTTGCCCCCGTTCCTAGTATTTCTCAACTGCGTCCATGGAGAAGGTGTCTTCCTTGAAATCATTGAAATAAGGAATACGGCTTCTTACCTTCAGGACCTCATTCAGGTCAATCTCGCATACGAGCAGTTCTTCTTCCGTCTTCGAAGCTTCCGCCTGCACGACGCCGTCGGGACCGACAATTTTCGAGGTGCCGCAGCAATTGTCGTATACAGGGTTGGAACCCGCCATAAACATCAGGTTAAACAATGCGTTTCCAGCAAGATCCACGTCCCATCTGCGGGCTGCCGGGATGCTCCATACTGCGGAACAGAATACCAGCTCGGCCCCCTTGAGGGCTTCAATTCTCGATGGCTCCGGGAACTCCACGTCATAGCAGATCAGCATGCCGATCTTACCGAACTTAGTGTTGATTACAGGGAAGCTGTCTCCTTCACAGAATTTTAATTTTTCCGTGCCCCAGGCGTTTACTTTTCTCATATTTCCGATTACTTCGCCGTTGTCATCAATAAATATACATGAGTTATACATTTTTCCGGGTATATGTACGGATTCGGCATAGCCTGCAATAATGTGCATGCCTTTTGCCTTTGCGCATTTTCTCATCGTCTGTACAAATGGCCCGTCCACCGGCTCCGCCAGTCTCTGCAGTTCTTCCGATTCCAGGAAATATCCCGTGTAGGCAAGTTCCGGGAAGCAGATGATATCCACATCCTGTTCCGCCGCCTCGTCAATCATCTCCATCATCTTACGCAGATTTTCCTTTGTGTCGCCCTGGATTACCTTCATCTGGCCGAGAGCGATCTTAACTTTTCTGTCCTGTCCCATATTTCTTTTCTCCTTTTATATACTTACCTGCCCTACGATCCCCTTTTATATGAAGCTTTCCCCGTACCGTATGCAGTGTTTATACATTATAGTTTAAGGCGATAAATGGGGGTTTTCACCTGTTATACAGATTTTTCTATGCCTTATAACTTCACAATTATAACTGTTATTACCGCAGAGAAATACAGAGAGGAACTACGTTTTCAGGAGGAATTTTTGATTTTACGGAGATATGGTTAAGAGTATTTTCCTATGGCATTAAAAGAGGCGCTCCTTTTCAGGAACGCCCCTCGGGGTGATCTATGGGTATAATAATTATTCTTCGCCAAGGCAGACCATCTTGCCGTCTTTTACGATTAACTCATCGTCAAAGGTGATAGTCGGGTTATACTGCACCATGTCGATATGTACTGTGGAACGTGCCGGCTGGCCATAGTAGAAGCCGTTGCCCATTGCGATATGGCAGGTTCCTCTTGCTTTCTTCTCTTCCTCGAAATCACCGTTGAACATGCAGGCCGGGTTCAGTCCGATACCAATCTCCGCGATGTTGTCGCTGTCTTTTACTTCTGCAATCTGGCGGCGGATCTCTTTACAGATCTTTGCGTCTCCGCCTACTACCTCTACGATACGTCCGCCTTCAATCTTAAGCTCTACCGGGATAGTCGGGCAGCCGTAGTAGCAGATTGGTCCGTCGATGACAAGTTTTCCGTGGGTAGTTCCGATTACCGGCCCTAAGGATACTTCGCCGTCCGACCATGCCATTGCGTCTCCCGGGTTACGGGCAATACCGCACTCGATGATTGGCTCCATCGGGTTCATTTCCATATACAGGTCGGTTCCGGCCGGGGTTGTGATGTGTGCGTTCTTCTTGCCTCTCCAGATTGCCTGCAGTCTCTCGCCGTCTGCGTATACCGCCTCGTAATCCGCCAGGGCGCCGCCTCTTGTGAAGTTGTCGATATGTCTTAAGCAGATGGAAACTTCACGCAGTTTCTTCTCATTCATCAGCTCTTTTAAACGGTTGTTGTAGATAGCGGCTCCGGACGCCGTCGTCATGCCGACGAATACGTCGCAGGCCTCCATGGCCAGTTCCAGTGTCTTCGGGAAAATCGTTGCTTTGTCTTTTCCGCGGATTGGCATCATGCTTACGTTATACTCGGCTCCGCACATTAAAGCGGCTGCCGCCATGGCATTCGCCATACGCATGTCGGTCTGCGGGTCAATGGCAATCAGGACTTCCTCGCCCGGTTTTACCGCCATCAGGTTGGATAAAATATAGTGTGCTCTCTCAATACATTCAATAATTCTGTTGTCTTCCATTGTCTTATCTCCTTTTTGAATTTACTCCTGTTTCCGTCTGGAGCAGAACTTCTGTATCTTTTATTTCTGTTTCAGAACCTGAGTATATTGTAGTAATTTCCGCACTATATTTCATTCGTTATATGTATTTTTCTATATCATATCACTATTTAGTTATACATTTTCAAAGGTGTGTAAAAGTTCCTCCAAAAGACATGCCGCACGCTCTTTTGCCGTATTGAGGATCGCTCCCGCATCGTTACCGTAAATATCAAGCCCTTCGGCCGACAGACAGTCAAAGCGCCCAATCCCCAGCATCTGGCACAGCGCCCTCATATACTCTCCGGCAAGATCCGGATAACCTGCGGGCATAACTCCCGTGTAACCTCCCCTGGTCGTCACATAGACCATGCGCGATGCGCGGCAGTCTCCCACGGTCTCCCCCTTCTCGTTGTAATGGAATGTCATTCCGCTGACGCACATGCGCTCCAGATACACGCGCAGCAGGCTGGGAAAGGAAAAGTCCCAGAACGGGGCGGCGATAATGATCGCGTCGGCCGAAGCGAACTGCCTCGTCAGATCAAAAAAAGGATTCTCGAAACAGCCGGACGCAATCAGCTCATTCCTCAGCTTCACATCACCGGCATCTAACGGTTTTAAATCACATTCCATTAACCTCACCGTCTCAAGCTCAATGCCCTGCCGGTTCTCAAGCCCATCCACAAGGCATCCCGCCAGTTCTTTTGTGCGCGACTCCTCCCCTCTGATGCAGCAGTCTACAAATAAAAATTTCTTCATAATTTTAATTCTCCTCTCATTCTTCCTTCTGCGAAGGCACGGTCCTGTCATAGATATCCTCTTCGTTTATGAAAAACTGCTTTAAGTGTACCATACCATGTCTAAAAATCAATCAAACGATCAAAAAAGCACCCCGGATATTCCGGGGCGTATGACAATAACTCCTTATTCCTCTTCCTTTCTTTGCACACCGGCCATATGCATAAATTCCCGCATGGCGGATGTAGTATATTTCCCCTTCTTTGCGGCAAAGCTGACCGGCCGGGTTGCTAATGGATCTCCGATTTTGTAATAAGTCAGCATCTCATTTTTCGGCATGCAGCTTACGATATCGGAACGGATAAACACGGCTCCAACCCCGTTGGATGCAATGTTGACGGAAGTAAGGACCTGATCGACCAATAAGACTGTCTTCATCGTAAAACCTGCGTTCCTGCAAATCTGGTTACTTCTCTGGAACATATCATTGCCGGGTTTCATCGTAATAAAAGGCACCTCCCGAAGTTCGTACATCGGAACCGCCTCCGTTTTGTTTCCGGCAAATCTGCCTGTGAGAATATCCTGATATGTAAGGCGGTAAGGCTGGAGCCTCTTATTCACCTGATACCGGGTGGGAACGGCCAGAATGATATTCTCATTATTATAAAAATAGCGTTCAATGTTGGCTCCTACATCCGTTGCCGTCTCGATCACCAGATCCACCGTTTCATTCTCAAGCCCTTCTCTCAGTTCCCCAATATTTCCCTCCATCAGATCGATCACCACATTCGGATACTTTTCCCGAAACCTTCCTATCAGGCCGGGAAAAACGAAAGAACAGAAAAACGAGGAACCGCCAAGGGAGAGACTGCCTGTATTCAGCTCTTTCAGATCCATGAAATAGGACTTGATATTTCTCTGGATAAACATGATGTCCTCTATCGACTTGATATAGTAGTCGCCCTCCTTCGTAACGGTAATCGGGATTGTACTGCGGTCAAAAATTACGATTCCGATATCCTTTTCCGCCTTTCTCACCATTTTACTGAGAGCCGGCTGACTGACCTGCAGTTTTCTCGCCGCCTTGGAAAAGCTTTTCTCCTGATACACGGCATATACGTATTTCATCTCATTCAGCAAGTAATCTCCCCCAGTCATACTGTTTTCACATTCGTAATTATTGATGCCAAAAAACAGGCCTGATTCGGTTTGGAACTCCTTCAGACCTGTCTCCCATATTAAGCTGTCTGCTTCTTTCTTCTGATTAACTGGATTCCAATAATCACAGCAAACAGTGCAACTCTGATCAGATCCGTAACATTCCACGCATCTGCCATGAGAACACCGCAGATTACCAGCAAATCCACGCTGGAATGTATAATATAATTGAGATCCCGGTTGCCGTGACGACACCGGCAATAATACCGGCACAGCCACAGGTCACGGCCAGGAGATAGCTCCCCGGCTGTTTCTTCCAGACTGATATCATTTCCGGCCAGATATCAGCGGCGTATCTATAAAAACAGTTTTATCACTGCCCTTATCCATTTCACTTCTTTGTTTCAACAATTCAGATAAACATTATCATAGTATTTGTTATAAGTTTATCATACTGTCAATTCTCCATAAATTATTATGTCATTTTATGAATATTCCATAACCTATTCATTATATCTTTACTTGAGATATAGCAGGTATGCCTATGGACGGTTCATGCCTGAACCAACTCTTGCGGTATACAAAAAGGCGGTAAAAAGTCTGCTTTGCAAACCTTTCACCGCCTCATTTAGAAGCTCACTGCTTTAAATCATTTATCTACTCCTCGCCCAGGCAGACCATCTTCCCGTCTTTTACAATCAATTCACCGTCAAAGGTGATAGTCGGGTTGTACTGCACCATGTCGATATGTACTGTGGAACGTGCCGGCTGGCCATAGTAGAAGCCGTTGCCCATTGCGATATGGCAGGTTCCTCTTGCTTTCTTCTCTTCCTCAAAATCACCGTTGAACATGCAGGCCGGGTTCAGTCCGATACCAATCTCCGCGATGTTATCGCTGTCTTTTACTTCCGCAATCTGGCGGCGGATCTCTTTACAGATTTTTGCGTCTCCGCCTACTACCTCTACGATACGTCCGCCTTCAATCTTAAGCTCTACCGGGATAGTCGGGCAGCCGTAGTAGCAGATTGGTCCGTCGATGACAAGTTTTCCGTGGGTAGTTCCGATTACCGGCCCTAAGGATACTTCGCCGTCCGACCATGCCATTGCGTCTCCCGGGTTACGGGCAATACCGCACTCGATGATTGGCTCCATCGGGTTCATTTCCATATACAGGTCGGTTCCGGCCGGGGTTGTGATGTGGGCGTTCTTCTTGCCTCTCCAGATTGCCTGCAGTCTCTCGCCGTCTGCGTATACCGCCTCGTAATCCGCCAGGGCGCCGCCTCTTGTAAAGTTGTCGATATGTCTTAAGCAAATGGAAACTTCACGCAGTTTCTTCTCATTCATTAGCTCTTTTAAACGGTTGTTGTAGATAGCGGCTCCTGACGCCGTCGTCATGCCGACGAATACGTCGCAGGCCTCCATGGCCAGTTCCAGTGTCTTCGGGAAAATCGTTGCTTTGTCTTTTCCGCGGATTGGCATCATGCTTACGTTATACTCGGCTCCGCACATTAAAGCGGCTGCCGCCATGGCGTTCGCCATACGCATGTCGGTCTGCGGGTCAATAGCAATCAGGACTTCCTCACCCGGTTTTACCGCCATCAGGTTGGATAAAATATAGTGCGCTCTCTCGATACATTCAATAATTCTGTTGTCTTCCATCGTTTTTCTCCTTTTTATGATATGACTTTTGAAATAAGTTCCCGTTTCGTTCCTGTTTCAGGGCCTGGTATGTTGTAACGTCCGTCTATGCCGCGCCCTTTTTTTCATCCATTCTGTTAAATGTGTCGCGATCCAGTTCTCCCTCAATGGCAGAAATACATACCGCCGTCACCAGGTCGCCGACAGAGTTGGTGGACGTATGAATCTGATCGATGATCCGGTAAATACCGGCCACCAGCGCATATGCCTCCAGAGGAAGCCCCATCTGGGTCAGCAGCGTCAGGCTGATGACAAGACCGATCTGCGGGGTTGCCGCGCAGCCCACACTTAAAAATGTCGCCTGTACAACCAGCATAATCTGCTGCTGGATACTTAAATCAATACCGTAAAGCTGTGCGGCGAACAATACGATGATACCAAAATAGATACAGGTACCGTTCATATTGGCAGTCGCGCCAAGCGGAAGTACAAAACTTGCAATGTCTTTCGGAACACCCATCTTCTTCGGAGCAACTTCCATGGAAACCGGAAGTGCGGCGGAGGAGGTACAGGTGCTGAACGCGATCATCCACGGCTCAAATGCTTTCTTCCAGAACTTGACAGGGCTTACTTTTGCAATCCCCACCAGGAAGATCGAATAGACAACAATGCACATGATAATGCTGGACAGATAGTCCGTTAAAATAAACTTCAGAACCGGCCCAAAGATTGCCACTCCATATTTCGCCAGAGAGACGGACATGAGTCCGAACACCCCAAAGGGAATAATTCCAAGAACCATATTTACAATCTTGAACATGGTCTGGGAACAGAGGGAAATGACGTCGGCCAGCGGTTTTGCCGTATCTCCGATACTTATAATGGCAAAACCGACGAACAGTGAAAATACGATGATAGGCATCATATCTCCATTTGTCAGCGCTGCAAAGGGGTTGCTTGGTAACAGATCCAGAATGGTCTGGTATACCCCAGGAAGCTCCTTTACTTCCACCGTATTTTCCACGGTCCCGAGAATGAGCCCTTTGCCGGGCTGTATCAGATTAGCCAGGACAAGACCTATAGTAGCCGCAATACCCGAGCTGGCTAAAAACCATAAAATAGTCTTAATACCGATACTTCTCAGCTTTTTGATGTCCCCCAGCGATAACGCCGCATCAATAATACAGAAAAATACCAGCGGAACAACAATCATCTTGATCAATTTGATGAAAAAATCACCAAGGAACTGGAGAAACGGCAGAATATAATCATTAATTAGCGGATTATCCACCCCTCCCATGAAATTTAAAGCATAGCCAAAAATAATACCGGCAAACAATGCAATAAAAATTTTCACGTACAATGGCTGTTTCTTTTTTGTTTTCACTTCTTCTTTTTGCCCTGTCATATGGACCCCCTTTTGCAAGAAGAACAATCAACCAGTTTCCATTTCCTCATGAGGTTGAACTTCATTCTATCAGGTTTCCATTTTATGTCAAAAAGGTATATACAAATACGAATATATTATAATATTTCAGTAATAACTTACAGATATTTTTAACAAAAATCTCATTTATAATGATATTATCCATAAATTTATTATGTTTTTGATACAAATCAATTAGCTTATATACTATTATTTTTTCATTTTCTTATCACCTGCATAAAAAGGGAGGTGCCCACCGCAAAGCGGTGAGCGCCTCCCCTGTTAAAACAGGAAGTTAATTATAATTTGCAGTTTCTTTTATTCCTCGCCCAGGCAGACCATCTTTCCGTCTTTTACAATCAATTCACCGTCAAAGGTGATGGTCGGGTTGTACTGTACCATGTCGATATGTACCGTGGAACGTGCCGGCTGGCCATAGTAGAAACCGTTGCCCATTGCGATATGGCAGGTTCCTCTTGCTTTCTTCTCTTCCTCGAAGTCACCGTTGAACATGCAGGCCGGGTTCAGTCCGATACCAATCTCCGCGATGTTGTCGCTGTCTTTTACTTCCGCAATCTGGCGGCGGATCTCTTTACAGATCTTTGCGTCTCCGCCTACTACCTCTACGATACGTCCGCCTTCAATCTTAAGCTCTACCGGGATAGTCGGGCAGCCGTAGTAGCAGATTGGTCCGTCGATGACAAGTTTTCCGTGGGTAGTTCCGATTACCGGCCCTAAGGATACTTCGCCGTCTGACCATGCCATTGCATCTCCAGGGTTACGGGCAATACCGCACTCGATGATTGGCTCCATATCGTTCATTTCCATATAAAGGTCGGTTCCGGCCGGGGTTGTGATGTGGGCGTTCTTCTTGCCTCTCCAGATTGCCTGCAGTCTCTCGCCGTCTGCGTATACCGCCTCGTAATCCGCCAGGGCGCCGCCTCTTGTAAAGTTGTCGATATGTCTTAAGCAGATGGAAACTTCACGCAGTTTCTTCTCATTCATCAGCTCTTTTAAACGGTTGTTGTAGATAGCGGCTCCGGACGCCGTCGTCATGCCGACGAATACGTCGCAAGCCTCCATGGCCAGTTCCAGTGTCTTCGGGAAAATCGTTGCTTTGTCTTTTCCGCGGATTGGCATCATGCTTACGTTATACTCGGCTCCGCACATTAAAGCGGCTGCCGCCATGGCGTTCGCCATACGCATGTCGGTCTGCGGGTCAATAGCAATCAGGACTTCCTCACCCGGTTTTACCGCCATCAGGTTGGATAAAATATAGTGCGCTCTCTCGATACATTCAATAATTCTGTTGTCTTCCATAGTTTTTCTCCTTTTCTTTGAACATGACTTGACTTTATAGGTTCTAAATCTCTTAACTCTCTTCCGATACTTTCTGCCTCACCGGACTCTTATGCCGCGCTCTTATCATCCATCTTGTTGAATTTATCGCGATCCAGTTCTCCCTCAATTGCGGAAATACATACGGATGTCACAAGGTCACCAACAGAGTTTGTGGATGTGTGGGCCTGGTCGATGATTCGGTAGATACCTGCAACCAGTGCGTATGCTTCCAGTGGGAGGCCCATCTGGGTCAGCAGGGTAAGGCTGATAACAAGTCCAATCTGTGGAGTAGCCGCGCAGCCTACGCTTAAGAAGGTTGCCTGTACAACGAGCATAATCTGCTGCTGGATACTCAGGTCAATTCCGTAAAGCTGTGCTGCAAATAAAACGATGATACCAAAATAGATACAGGTGCCGTTCATATTGGCGGTAGCGCCGAGCGGAAGTACAAAGCTTGCAATATCCTTCGGAACGCCCATTTTCTTTGGCGCAACTTCCATAGATACCGGAAGGGCTGCCGAAGAGGTACAGGTACTGAATGCGATCATCCAGGGCTCAAATGCCTTCTTCCAGAATTTGATAGGGCTTACCTTCGCAATTCCTATCAGGAAGATGGAATAGACAACCGAACACATGATGAAGCTCGCCAGATAGTCGGTCAAAATAAACTTCAGAACCGGCCCGAAAATTGCAAGGCCATATTTGGCCAGTGATACCGACATAAGTCCAAATACACCGAACGGAATGATTCCGAGAATCATATTTACAATCTTAAACATAGCCTGAGAACAGACTGAGATGACATCTGCAAGCGGTTTTGCCGCATCGCCGATACTGATGATGGCAAAGCCAAGAAACAGGGAAAATACGATGATTGGCATCATATCTCCATTTGTCAATGATGCAAACGGGTTGCTTGGAAGCAGATCCAGGATTGTCTGGTAAACTCCCGGAAGTTCTTTTACTTCCACCGTGTTCTCGATTGAGCCAAGAATCAGTCCTTTACCCGGCTGAATGATATTTGCCAGAACAAGGCCGATTGTAGCTGCAATACCGGAGCTGAACAGGAACCACAAAATTGTTTTGACTCCGATGCTTCTGAGTTTTTTGATGTCCCCCAGCGAAAGCGCTGCATCAATAATACAGAAGAATACGAGCGGTACGACGATCATCTTAATCAGTTTTATAAAGAAATCCCCAAGAAACTGGAGGAACGGTAAAATGTAATCGTTGATAGTAGGATTTTCTACTCCTCCCATAAAATTCAATATGTACCCGAAAATAATACCTGCAAACAGCGCAATGAAAATCTTCACATACAATGGCTGTTTCTTTTTAGTCTTAATCTCTCCCGTCATTTGTTCTGCCATATTGGACCCCCTTTTTTGCTTTGATGATTAACTAGTTCCCTTTATTACCCTTTCCTCATGAGGTTTAAATGTATTTTATCAGGACATGGTGCAGTAATAAACTGTTATACAAGATCTGAAATATTATATAGTTTTTTGGTTATATGTTAAGACATTGTTAAAATATATAAATAAATACCAAAACAGCCGAAAAAAGGCGCGGGATTATAAAAAAATCCCGCGCCTTTTCCCGGCTTACCGTGAGTCAGAGCTTCTATTCCGATACCTTCCGCTCTTTCCGGTATTCCTCAAGTGCACCGGAAAGCTGCTTCAAAACCATCCCGTCCAAGTCGTCAAAATATGGTATGTCTTCTCTCTGTCTATCCGCCTCATCGAGATCGATGTCGGCAAATACTATTTCTTCCTTCTGTCCCTGTGACTGGTCGATCATAGAACCGGCCGGCCCAGCCACGCCCGAGGCTCCGCAGCAAAGCTCATCTGAGAAATTAGCCCCGGCCGTGAACACCATGTTATAAAGGCTGCAGGCCATCAAATCCAGATCCCATCTGTTCCTTGCAGGCACGCTCCAGGCCGCCGGACAGAAAATCAGTTTCGCCCCTTTCAGGGCGGCTATCCGTGCCGGCTCCGGGAATTCCAGGTCATAACAGGTCAGAATAGCCACCCCGCCGAACTCCGTATTGAACACAGGGAACTCCTCACCGCGCACAAATCTTTTTTTCTCACTCTTCCAGAGGTATACTTTTCTCGCCTTTCCTGCAATCCTTCCGGCCCGATCGGCAAATACGGCCGTATTGTAAATATCCTCCCCCGGCCCGCGCTCGGCAAAACCGGCCACAATACAGATTCCATTCTCCCTCGCCGTACGGCTGATTCTTCTGTAGAATTCACCGTTCTCCGTTTCCGCGATCTCGAGCAGCCTGTCCTTCTTCACAAAGTATCCCGTATAAGAAAGTTCCGGAAAACAGATGACATCCGCCCCTCCGGCCGCCGCCTCGGCAGCCATCCGTTCCATCTTCGCCATATTGGCCTGCGTATCTCCCTGAACCGCCTCCATCTGCCCAAGTGCAATCCTTACATTTTTCATTTTCTCACTCCATTTGTATTATTTGTGTCCTCGCAGAAAAAAGTATATCATATGGATCTGCATGCGGAAAAGAGCGAATTGTATTTTTTAGAGAACGATCCATTTATAAGACCATCCCTACTCCGCCGCGGTACGGTCCCGGGCAACAAAAAACCCTGAAACCAGATTACCGTTTCAGGGTTTTACGTCGTTGCGTTAACAGTTGCTCTCATGTTTTCCATAGTCTTCACTTAAATTCCCAGTATTTTGCGGAATTTTACGTCTGCCTCCTTTTCATCTGCTCCGTCAAAGTAGAATATCAAAAACTTTCTTTGCCGTTGTATTCCACTCTGCAGTTCGTCATAACTCTTAACATTGATTCTGTGCTGTTCCGACTTGATATAGATGTCACATCCAAATAGATTCGCAGCCTGAATCAATGCGGAAATCGGCGGCGGGGTAATCCTTTCATTCCCGGCCATATTATATTGCCTGGCTAGCATAAGGCCTTCCTCCTTTCCATCATCCAGGGCTGTCAACAATATTCATTTAATTTACTATATCACATTTATTTTCTCTGTCAATGTATTTTATTTGCTTTGTTATCTATTATTATACACTTATAGTCAACATTGTACAACTCTTTATATAACTTTTATAATTTGTTCACATTTGACGTCGCGGTTCACTCCGTGCACAGCAGCATTTTCAGCGATACCGCACACTCTGCGTTTAACAAAGCTGTAATTTTTTTATCCGGCATGGTATAATACTCGCAGTGTGACCGTGATCTGCCGCACACAATATTAAATATGAGAGGCATTTGTTATGAAATTTTTAGAAAAACACCCCATGTACATGATTGCAACCGGGGTAGTGGGTATCTCTTTGTCTGCTATTATAGTAAAGTATTCAGACGCCCCCTCTTTGATTACTGCTGTTTACCGCCTTTTCTTTACCGTTCTCCTGATGACGCCCGTCGTGTTCCTGAACCGCGGTTTCAGGGAGGAACTTTTTTCCGTTTCTGTCAGGACCGTGTTCCTGTGCGCCGTCAGCGGAATCTTCCTGGCTCTTCATTTCGTCACCTGGTTTGAATCACTTAACTATACTTCCGTAGCCAGCTCCACCGTGATTGTCTGTACCGAATCCATCTGGGTGGCCCTGGGCTTTTGCGTTTTCCTGAAAGGACGGATTTCTAAAAAAGCGGTGTTTGGCATCGCCGTGACCTTTTCCGGCAGCATTCTGATTGCCATGTCGGACTACGGTTCCGGCAGCAATCTCCTGAAAGGCGATTTCCTGGCTCTGTTTGCCGCCGTCATGGTGGCCGCCTATACTCTGCTTGGGCGCGTTGTCAGGGAGAATACGTCGACTACCGTCTATACATACATCGTATATTTTTTCTGCGGCCTCTCCCTCTTTGCAGCATCCGCCGCGACAAAAACTCCACTGGCCGGTTACGGCAGCACCTCCCTGCTCTGCGGCCTGCTGCTTGCTATCTGCTCTACTCTGCTCGGCCACAGCATTTTCAGCTGGTGCCTGAAATTTCTCTCACCGGCCTTTGTATCGTCCTCAAAGCTCTGTGAGCCTGTTGTAGCTTCCCTGTTTGCCATGGTGCTCTTCGGCGAAGTTCCGGCTTTTCTTCAGATTCTGGGCGGCGTCATCATCCTGGGCGGCGTAATTTACTATTCACGGGTGGAACAGTCCTGATTTAAGGCATTTTCTAAAACTTTTCGTTCATTTTGCCGCCCGCCAATAATATGATAGAGTATAATCCATTTCACGGAGGTTCTCATGAGTTCATATTTATCCGTATCCGGTGTCATCACCCGGATTCAGCCGCTGACGGGGGGCAACAGCGCCCAGTACGGCTGTACATTGAACATGTCCATACGATCCATGCAGCAGGGAGAAGTCAATTTCACCCTGAATGGAGATACTTATGTTGTTGACAACCAGACGCTGCATCCCGGCGATCAGGTGACTGTCTTTTACGACGGGAATGCCCCTGCGCCCCTTATATATCCACCGCAGTATAAAGCAGTTGTCATCGCCCTCTCCGCTTATCACCAGTATTATCTTGGAGAGTTTTATAATAATTTTATCAGTACAGACGGAGTCCTCCAGCTGAACAGCATGGCCGCCCTCAATGCATTTCTGCCGAACGGGCAGATTTTTTCCGGCGCCATTGTGGGAAAAACCGTTCTTGTGGAGTATACGACTTCCACCAGAAGCATTCCCGCCCAGACAACGCCGGATCGTGTGATTGTCTTCTGTTACTCATAAGCAGCCGCTGCAGACTTTATGCTCAGCCCGCCGTCATTACCGGTACATAAAAGCGATCCGGGGAGGCCGTTACGCCTCTTCCGGACCGCTTTTCCACTTTCTGATTTCTACTTTCTGTTCTCAGACAGCCTCACCGTTTACGCCTTTTATTTTTACCTGCCAGAAGCCTCTCCGCCCCGGCATCAAATACCTTGACTACAGTCTCATCATACAGGACGGCAATCGCATAGGAAACCGCGCAGATGAACAGATAGGGGAGCACCAGCTGTCCAATACTCTTATTCACCATACCGTATGGGACGAATCCCAGAGGAAGCACCGCCGACATGACGAACAGATGCACCATCAGCACGGAAAAACTTCTTTTTCCGAGTATCTGCAGTATTTTTGAAAAACGCACACAAATTCCGTTCATCCTGAGCACTGTGACAAATACGGCCGAGGCCATGAGGAATTCGAGGATTGAACAATTCGTAATAATCTCCAGATAGTCCGCCCGGAAGCTGTAAATCCAGAGGGAGATAATCAGTGCCAGGATACCTCCCGACACCAGGCAGAGATCGTATTTTCTCATCCATGCCCTGTTCAGGAGATAGCCTGCCAGGAATAAGCCCAGCCAGGAATCCAGATACAGGGAAATACCCAGATCAAAATTGAGATACTCGCATCCCGTCCGGATCGCAAGCGCCGCCACAATCAGGACAAAAAGCTGTTTTTCCGTCCGCTCCGGCATCTTTGCCATCATCAGGCGGTAAAACGGAACCAGCAGATAGAGGGCCAGCAGCTTATAGATAAGCCACAGGTGAGGTCCCATGGTAATCGTTCCGCCCAGGAAATCGAGGGCTGCCTGGCCTCCCCATCCGAGAATGCCTTCCTGCGTTGCACAGAGAACTTTCAAATAGAACAGGGAATAAAGCGCAAAGGGAAGAAGAATTTTCAGCACCCTCTTTTTATAATATTCACCTATCGTCTCCTCCCTGTAAGGCAGAAGGAGCGCTCCGCTGATAAAGAAAAACAGCAGATTGCAGGTCAGGACTATCAGAACCACCGCCCGGAACACAAAATCCCTCGGGGTACCCTTAATCTGAGCCAGGGCCACCGGTTCCACCACGTGCACCGCTACTACAAACAGGGCTGCCAGGACGCGTACGCCGTCCAGATAGGCTGTTCTTTTTCTGCGTTCTCCGCTCCCCTGGCATCCTATACCCGGGTTTCCTTTATTTACAGATTTCCTCAACTTCTGTTCCCGGCGTTCCCTGTGGTGCAGAAGGATTGAAAGAGCTAGAATAAGAAATATTGCCAGCAGCCGGACAGGATTTACCAAACTGATTGCCTCCCCGAAAGCCGGACGGACGGCAGGAATACTCATGGATACATTCTCAATCTCCGCATCCCCCGTCAGGGTCAGCCTCAGCCTGTCGCAGTATCCTGCAGGAAGAGCGACTCTTCCTTTCGTGGTACCCTTTAAAATCCAGCGTTCAATCCGCCTGAACCGGTTGAACTCCTGTCCCTCATTCTCCGTATAGTAGACGAGAACCTGCATCTTGTCCGGAACCGGAGCCGCAAATTCAAATTCCAGATATCCGCCCGCCGTGTGCGGGGCAAAGTCCAGCCAGGGCATGTCCTCCGCCATCCGGTACGGCTTCCCATCGGCTGCTGCATCCGCTGCATATTCTGGCAGGATCGTAATATTTTCTTCTAAAATTGAACCGCGCCTGGCTGAAAAACAAGCCAGGCACAATTCAATGCATATTGCTGCGATCAACCCCGTGATTATCAGGGCCAAACCTCTTTTTTTATTCTTCATCTTTTATCTTTCAGATTACCAGATAACGCCGTTGGCATCAATCCACTTGCCGTTCGGTGCCTGTCTGTTTACCCACATAGCGCCCGTTGCGGTGTCGAAGAAATACCATTTGCCATCGATCATCTGGTAGCTTGTTTTTCTAGCTCCCCTTGAACCGTCGGAAACCGGGTTCAGATAATACCATGCTCCATCGATTGCCTGCCAGCCGGTCTTCATCGCGCCTCTCGTTCCATCAGATACGGGATTTAAATAGAACCAGTTGTTGTCTACATAAATCCAACCTGTCATCATGTAGCCGTTCGCCGCAAGGTAGAACCAGTTATTATCAACATAGAGCCACTGGTTTGTCAGCGGTGTCCCGTTCTGGCGGTATGTCCAGCCAATCTGATCCTGCACCCAGCCGCCGCTTACGTTAGTGCTGCTTCCGTTGCTGGCGGTTGGCGGTGTTCCCGTATATACGTTGCTGGCGTTCATGTAGTAATCATCGGACTCGTCACTCCACTCACTCTTCTCTCCGTCCGAATTGCTGATGGCTCTTACCTTGTAGGAATAGTCGCCGGCTTTAGACATATACGGATAGAAGTTGTAGCTTTCATTTGATGTTGTAATTGTTGTCACCGATGAATTGTTGCGGTAAAGCTTTACTTCATATTTATCGGCATCGTCCACGGATTCCCAGGTAGCATGCCTGCCGTCCCAGTCGAGAATCTCCGGTACTTCCAGCTCGCCGCTTACCTTACGCTGTTTAATGTCAATCTGAAGTCCCCTGCCGCTGTCGAGCCTCTTAGCGCTCTTAAATTCACTGCGGTTTCCGGAAATAGAGAAATATTTTGACGAGGTATAATAAAACTGATATTCATCCGCCGCATCACCAAGGAGCTCCAGCTCCACTCTGATTACCGGAGTCTCACCGCGTTCCCACTCGTCATCATTCGTATTGTAATACTCCTGCTCGACTATCTTGAAATCGGAATCGCTAAGTCCGGACACCGAAACCTTAACTGATGGAGTCCCTACATTGTCTCCCGCCTCAGGTACTGCGCTCTCCACCTGAACCTTTACTTTGGTAATCTTTTTCTCGGCCGCATATGCGGTCATACACATTGCACAGGCGGTAATCACTGCAAAAACAGGAACCGCTGCCCTTTTCAAGTTACGTTTCATAAAACACTCCTCCTTCATCCTCTTTACCTTCGTATACTGAAATTACTGTTTAATATATGTTATTATAGCAAATGAACCTAAGTTCGTCAAAGAAACTCTGCCATATTTTCAGAAATTTGACAGTTTTTTATTCATTTATTATAATAATTTATATATTTTATCTAGCTCCCGGAATTATCTCCGGAAGTACCAGGTACGTTCCCTTAACAGGGCCGTACCGGCTATCACAGGAAAGGAAACCATCCCTATGAAACATTTAGAAAACCAGACTAACGAAGTTATCAAAAACCTTTATGAAAGGAAATCTGTCCGGGTATTTGAAGATCGCCCGGTTGCCCCTGAAGATCGTCTCATTATCCTTCAGGCGGCCTGCGAGGCTCCCACTGCCGGAAACCAGCAGCTTTATACTATCCTGGACATCACGGATCCGGAACTGAAAAAGCGTCTTTCCGTCACCTGCGACAATCAGCCTTTCATTGCATCAGCTCCTCTTATCCTGCTCTTCTGCGCCGACTGCCAGAAATGGTACGACGCCTTCCGGTCTGCCGGCTGTTCTCCGAAGCTCCCAACTGCCGGTGATTTGATGCTGGCTGTAGAGGACAGCGCCATCGCCGCCCAGAACGCCGTTACCGCCGCCTGGAGCCTTGGAATCGGCTCCTGTTATATCGGGGACATCATGGAAAGCTGTGAAACCCACCGGGAACTCTTACATCTTCCCCCCTATGTCTTCCCAGCCGTCATGGTGGTATTCGGTTATCCGACCAGGCAGCAGTGGGAACGGACGAAACCTGAGCGCTGCCCGATGGATTCCATTGTAATGGAAAATACATACCGTCTCATGGATGGTGACGCCCTGCACCGGATGCTTTCCCACAAATCCGGCTGTCAGTCTTATGAAGACTGGATAACCGCATTCTGTAACAGAAAATATAATTCCGATTTTTCAAAAGAAATGGGGCGCTCCGTCGGGGAATATCTGAGAGAATTTCTTCCTCACGATTTTTCCGGTATAAACAGGAGTTAAAAGGAACCGCAGAAAATGTGATCCCGCAATTTCCTTTACTGGTTTTATAATGTAATTATATCAGACTCTTTTTACCTATCCATAACTTTTTACTTACATTTTCATTAAATAAGGATTGGGTTGAGAAATGAGGACGCCGCCGTCAGGCCGGGGACCGGGGTGGTGAGGGGGATCGATGAGTCTTTCGTCCCGGGCGTCAGGTTGTCGCGGGCGGGGAATCCGGGCAGAAAAAGTTCCTGCGGGAAACGCTTGCGCTCGTTGGCAATGTCATTAAGTTAAGAAATTTATAATTACCATCATAAAGCGATGTATGAAATTCCTCCTTTCATAGGTCGCTTTTTTTCTTGATTTTTTTCTTGAAATCGCAAAAAACACTTGACATCTTTATAAAAATGTGCAGCGAAGCCCTTAATTATAAATTATCTTTAGGAGGTTTCGTTTATGAACCAGGCACTGATTGCAAAAAATACGCTTTTCCAAATCATCCGCTCTATGGCCGCTTCCCCGGCTCCTTATGTTTTGAATCCGGATAAGGATTTTACCAGGAACCGCATCCTTGACTTCTTCACCACCATGAGATTTACTCTTTCCATGCAGGCTTCTCCCTTAAAAAAAGAGCTTCTGGACTTCTTTGACTATCAGGCGGATACCGTCTCTCCCTCCGCTTTAATCCAGCAAAGAAAAAAGATACGCCTGAAGGCTTTTTATCACCTTCTTTATCAGTTTAACCAGGCCTTCCTCTCTTCTTCCTACCGTGGACACCAACTCCTGGCCTGCGATGGTTCTGTTTTGAATGTCCCCCTTGACCATGTCCCGGGAAATGAAGCCTACTCTTATTCAAAGCGCGAGACCCAGAAGGATTACTATCAGCTTCATATCAATGCCCTTTATGATTTATGCAATTACTGTTATACCGATTTGATCATCCATCCAAGAAAAGGGCACCATGAGGTCCAAGGCCTCTGCGAGATGTTGGAACGCCGGGATTTTACTCCCGGTTCGATTCTGATCGCTGACCGCGGCTATGAGGCCTACCGTCTCTTTGCCCAGATTGAACAAAAAGAGCTTTTCTTTCTCTTCCGGGTCAAGGACGGCAATACCGGGGTGATTGTAAAGGGCTTTCCACTCCCGAAAGAAAAGGATGCCCAATTCGACGAAACATTTACCCGGATTTTTACCTGGCGCAAAAACGAGGATATCCGAACCCATCCGGAGCTTTACAAAATCGTTACCCATGGCAACTCCCCCTATTTTCTCAACAAGGAGCGGCCGCAGTTTAAAATGACCTTGCGGATTGTACGGTTTGAAGTATCACCGGGCATTTATGAGTGTGTCATCACCAATCTCCCAAAAAAAGAGTTTCCTCCGGAAGAGTTAAAAGAACTCTATCGGATGCGTTGGGGAATCGAAACTTCCTTCCGGGAATTGAAATATGCCATTGGCCTTTCCAATCTCCATTCAAAAAAGGTGGAGCTCATCCAACAGGAAATCCTGGCACGGGTCATCCTGTATAATTACTGCGAGATCGTCATTGCCGCTGTGATCGTCGAGAAAAAAGGTACGAAATATCAATACCAGGTTAACCACACAATGGCCATCCATATCTGCCGTAATTTCCTGAAAGGTCACTTCCAGGGAGCTCCACCTGATGTAGAAACACTGATCGCGAAAGAACTGCTGCCAATCCGCCCGAATCGGAGCTTTCCCCGGAAGGTAAGCTATCATCCCGCAGTAAAATTCAACTACAGAGTTGTCTAATATCCCCTTCATTATAAGACAGAAACCAGGCAGATGGCAACCTGCCTTTTTGTGGTGCCATAAAAAGGCAGCGCTTGACCTTCCGAAAGAAAATCCATTACATAGGCGGAATCAAAATCTCTTAACTTAATGACATTGCGCTCGTTGGAGTACATAATGGTACTAACCTCGAAAAGACCTCGGTAAGTACCAATAAACTCCCAGGTTCCCTCCGGAATCTTTTTCTCCCTTCTTCCCCCGCAGGAAGGTTATGGCCGGGACGAAAGGCTCAGCCCAGACGGCTGCCCGACCCCCGGCCTGCGGCGGCTGATCTGTCCTATTCCTTCAATGGGGGAGGCGCTTGTCGCTGCCACTACGTTTTTATAAAATGCCTGAAAACTACATCTTGTTCGCTATGAAACTGTGTAATCTTATAATCCTAGATTATTTATTCTGATCCTCTTTTTATGCAGCCAAAGATGTCGTCATAATGTAAAAGAATCACGACTATATAGTGGCCGCGACAATACCTCCCCCTTACTTGATGAAAGAGACAATCAGCCCCTGAAGCCGGCGGACGGGGCAATAACCTTCGCTGAGTCTTCAGTCCCGCCGACAACCTGCCCGGGGAAGGAAGGAGAAAACTTTCCGAAGGGAGACCTTGGAATCCGCCGGTGCTTGCTGAGGTCTTACACGAAGCTAGCATCCGCTGCGCATTCCACAAGCGGGAGCGAGTCCCCGCAGAAATTTTTTCTCCTGGATTCCCCCTCACCACATCCTGCCAACCGGGACTGAAGACTCATAAACACCCTCCCACTCCCCCGTCCGCCTCCTTACAGAGGCGTCCTCGCATCTCAACTAACATAAAAGCACACTTTATCCCCGCTCGGACAAAGTGCGCTTTTCACTTACATCTTATACTTATTTAAAATACTTCACTCCAGACTCAAACACTTTCATATCCTGATCACCGTAGATATTAACGGCAACGCCGTCTCCGCGTCTCTCCGAATGGCCCATCTTACCAAAGATACGGCCGTCCATGCTGGTAATACCCTCGATTGCCATGTAAGACCCGTTCGGGTTCCACTCCTCATCCATCGTCGGGTTGCCGGCAAGATCCACATACTGTGTCGCCACCTGTCCGTTTGCGTAGAGGGTGTTTATCCATTCGTCGCTTGCCACGAAACGTCCCTCACCGTGTGACAGAGGATTTACATATACGCCGCCAAGTTCTGCTTCCTGAAGCCACGGGGACTTGTTGGATACAACTTTTAGGCTTGCCATCCTGGAGATATGGCGTCCGATATTGTTCATTGTAAGGGTCGGTGAATCCGCCTTCTGAGGCTCAATCTTTCCGCCCGGAAGGAGACCCAGCTTAATCAGGGTCTGGAAACCGTTGCAGACGCCTAAAATCAGGCCGTCGCGCTCGTTTAACAGCTTCTCGATCTCTTCCTGCATCACCGCGTTTCTGAATACGGTTGCAAAGAATTTAGCGGAACCTTCCGGCTCGTCTCCGGCTGAGAAACCGCCCGGGAACATGATGATCTGGGACCGGCTGATTGCTTTCTTATATTCCTCGATGGACTCGCGGATATCGGAAGCGCTCATGTTGCGGAATACTTTTACAATCGCATCCGCACCGGCGCGCTCAAACGCTTTCGCGCTGTCGTATTCGCAGTTTGTACCAGGCATAACCGGAATAAACACGGTTGGTTTTGCCACTTTATTCTTGCAGATATGAACGCAGTCCGCCTTATAAAGCTCATTTCTCACTTCCGTCTGTTTTACGCCGGAGCTGGTCGGGAATACTTTTTCAAGTGTTCCGGTCCACTGATTCAGTGCCTCGTCCATGGTAATCGCGGCGCTGCCGTATTCAAATACCGCTTTGTCCGTCACTTCACCAATCACGGTATAGGAGATGGAGAGTTCACCCACTTTTCCGTCAGGCACTTCGCATACGATATTACCCCAGCCTGGTGCAAAGAAGTCTCTCGGATCCAGGTTGTGCTCAACTTTTACACCCAGCTTGTTGCCGAACGCCATTTTGCTCACCGCCTCGGCGATGCCGTGGCCCTCCACCGCATAGGCGGAAATAATCTTTCCGGCCTCCATGTCCTTATAAAGTTTCTCATAGCCGTCCATAATCTGGCTGTATACAGGAAGGTCGTACTTGTCTTTTTCGATTGTAAACAGGACAATCTTGCTGCCTGCTTTTTTAAACTCAGGAGAAACCACATGCTGTTTATCGGAAATATCCACGGCAAAGGATACAAGTGTCGGAGGTACGTTGATCTCCCCGTGTTCCTCGTCGTTAAAGGTTCCGGACATACTGTCTTTTCCGCCGATAGAAGGAAGGCCGAACCCGATCTGTGCATCATAAGCGCCCAGCAGGGAGGAGAACGGTGTTCCCCAGCGTTTCGGATCCTCGGTCATACGTTTAAAGTATTCCTGGAACGTGAAACGGATTTTTTTGTAATCTCCGCCGTTTGCCACGATCTTTGCAATTGAATCCAGAACCGCATAAACGGCACCGTGGTATGGGCTCCAGCTGGAAAGGTATGGATCATATCCGTAGCTCATCATCGTCACGGTATCGCAGCTTCCCTTTTCCACCGGGAGCTTGGCAAGCATCGTCTGTGTCTCGGTGAGCTGGTATTTTCCGCCGTAAGGCATGAATACGCTGGCAGCGCCGATAGAACCGTCGAACATCTCCACAAGCCCCTTCTGGGAGCATACATTTAAACCGGACAGCATCTTAAGCCAGGTTTCCCTTACATCGCCCACTTCTTTGCGCTCGAAGAGATTTCCCTCTTTTACAGGAACTTCCACGGTAACGGCTGCTTCCTGGTGCGCTCCGTTGGTATCAAGGAACGCACGGCTTAAATCTACAATCGTCTTTCCTCTCCAGTTCATGACAAGTCTCGGGGACTCCGTCACAACGGCGGCCGGAATAGCTTCCAGGTTCTCCTCTTCGGCAAATTTAAGCATCTTATCGACATCTTTCGGATCTACTACAACCGCCATTCTCTCCTGGGACTCGGAGATGGCAATCTCGGTTCCGTCCAGACCGGCATATTTCTTCGGCACGGAGTCCAGGTCGATCTGAAGTCCGTCCGCCAGCTCACCGATAGCTACGGAAACGCCGCCGGCGCCAAAGTCGTTACATTTCTTGATTAAACTGCTCACCTCAGGGCGGCGGAACAGTCTCTGAAGCTTTCTCTCGGTCGGCGCATTGCCCTTCTGAACCTCGGCTCCGCACACTTCGATGGACGCCTCGGTATGAACTTTGGAAGAACCTGTGGCTCCGCCGATCCCGTCGCGGCCCGTGCGGCCTCCCATCAGGATGATGACATCGCCCGGATCGGATGTCTCACGGATTACGTTCTTTCTCGGAGCAGCCGCCATCACGGCTCCGATTTCCATTCTCTTTGCCACATAATTCGGATGATAAATTTCTTTTACATATCCGGTTGCCAGGCCAATCTGGTTTCCGTAAGAGCTGTAGCCGTGGGCCGCATCCGTCACAATCCTCTTCTGCGGAAGCTTTCCGTGAAGTGTTTCAGACATTGGTTTTGTCGGGTCTGCCGCACCTGTCACGCGCATGGCCTGATATACATAGGTACGTCCAGAAAGCGGATCGCGGATCGCTCCGCCAAGACAGGTTGCTGCGCCGCCGAAAGGCTCAATCTCGGTCGGATGGTTATGAGTCTCATTCTTGAAGTTGACAAGCCACTCTTCTTCCTGTCCGTCGATGACAACCGGCACTACGATACTGCAGGCGTTGATTTCCTCGGAAACCTCCATGTCTTCGAGCTTGCCTTCCTTGCGGAGTTTTCTCATTGCCATCAGGGCGAGATCCATCAGGCAGACAAATTTGTCATCACGGCCTTTGAAAATCTCTTCGCGATCGGCCAGATATTTATGGTAGGATGCCTCGATCGGTTCATTGTAATCGCCTTTTGTAAATTCCACATTCTTAAGCTCTGTCTGGAATGTGGTATGGCGGCAGTGATCGGACCAGTATGTATCAAGAACGCGGATCTCCGTCACGGACGGATCCCTCTTCTCCTCGTTTTTAAAATAATTCTGGATATGCTCAAAATCCTTGAACGTCATGGCCAGATTTAAAGAACTGTAAAGTTCTTTGAGGCTGTCCTGTGTAAAACCGCAGAAACCCTCAAAAATCTGCACGTCTTCCGGCTGTTCAAATACGGTTACCAGAGTTTCCGGCTTTTCATTGTTGTTCTCCCTGGAATCCACCGGGTTGATGCACAGTGATTTAACAGCCTCTGCCTGCTCTGCGGTCAGGGCGCCGGAAATAATATAGGTAGTGGCCGACTTAATCACCGGGTTTTCTTCTTCATTTAACAGCTTTACGCACTGCTCGGCAGAGTCTGCTCTCTGGTCGAACTGTCCCGGCAGATACTCTACGGTGAAAATTGTGTCTCCCTCTGCTGACGGGAAACTCTCTTCATATACAAAGTCTACCGGCGGCTCGGAGAAAATGGTAACCAGAGCCTCTTTGTATACCTTCTCTGATACGTCCTCCACGTCATAACGTACTAAGACACGGACATCCGTGATCGTAGTGATCCCCAGATAATTCTCGATCTCCGTGCGCAGTTCCTTAGCCCTTACGGCAAATTCCGGTTTCTTTTCAACGAAAATTCGTCTTACACTCATTAAAGTACCTCCTGTTTTTCTGCTGGCAATTTGTGCGAAAAAAAAGACAGATGCATACTGTCCGGCTACCGTCCGAGCCGCAGCCGCCTTCCGGCCGCAGTATGAAAAGTAACTCTGTCCATCATCTGCCTTAATCATACACAACTTTTATAAATTAGTAAAATTAATATATCTAATATTTTTTATTAACAATACTTATTTGTTTTTCGTTCATTGGCGGCCGGCAAGTGGGACGTGCGGTTGAGTTCCAGAAGCTTTCCAATGCCTGATTTTTCATCGTATCCCACAACGGAGATACTGGCATTCTTGACGATAATCTCCCGCTTCTCCTCCTGGTTTCTCAGAAGGTAGTCGATGAGATAGACCAGGATGCCTCCATGGGCGACAATGCATACGTCTCCTTTACCCAGGGTATTCACAATCCCCAGCATCTGTTCCACAGCACTGCGGCTGCGGTTCATACAGGACTGCCGGAGTTCTCCTCCCGTGGGCGCCGCCCTGGCCGGGTTTTTCTCCCAATTTTTGTAGTCCTCCGGATAATTTTCTTCGATATCCTTCCAGGTTCTGCCTTCCCACAGGCCGAAATCCACTTCCTTCAGCTCCGGCAGCACCGTGACTTCAAGTCCCATCTTCTCCGCCAAGACACCGGCTGTCTGCCTTGCCCTGAGAAGCGGGCTTGAAAAGAGCGCCCGCGCCCGGCAGTCCGCCATAGCCACTGCGAGACATTCCGCCTGTTCCATCCCTGTCTCATTTAACGGGATGTCCGTCTTGCCCTGTATCTTTCCTTCAATATTCCATCTTGTCTGTCCGTGACGCAGTAAGTAAAATTTCATCGCTCCGGCTGCCCTATTCCCCGCTGACGCTCATTGCATCGAGAGTCAGTTTCATGATATCCTTGATCTCTTCCTCCGTCATCTTCATCCGTTCGGCCAGTTCTTCCACCGTAGCCTCCCGGCCCAGTTCCCCGGCCATGCTTGCGGAAATATCCTTGAGGACGTTGACGCGGGCCAGCATCTCTTCCTCGACCCTGTACTCCGAACTCTGGAGTTCCATGGCGTCCTCTATCATCCGTCTGATGCGTTCCTCCGCCTGCCCGTTGAAATCTCCGCCGCTGTACTCCTGCGCAGTGAGCAGAAGCGCGATATTAGCTTCCTGCACCAGATCGTTCATCGTAAGGCCCCTGTCTCTGTACTCCTCGGCAATTTTAACCGCCTGTCCCAGTTTTCCTTCCACCAGACGCTTTACCGCCGCCTGGCTGCCCGCCAGGATTTCATCCAGAAGCCGTTCCTCTTCCTCCGGCGTGCAGGGCGCAACCATCTTCAGTTCGTCCAGATAAAGCCGGTAAAAATCATCCCCTGTCGTAAATTCTCTCTCGCCGTCCGATTCCCCGGCATCTAAAAAATCTTTTAAGCTGTCACTTGCCATTTTTCTAATTCCTTCCTTTAATATTCCTCTTGATTATACGCCCTGTTTCCTCCTAAGACCGCGGTATCCGATATAACATTTCCGCCGCGCTCAGGCATGGAGGCGTCTGATAATCTTAAAAACAATCGCCCTCTCCATTACAAGCGGCTGGGAGTGGGCAAAAAATACAATTCCATCCGTGGGAGCCAGAATCTGGCTTAGCACTTCTCCGCTTCCGGGTTCAATGATCGTTGCCATCAAATCTCCCCGCAGTACCTCGCTCCCCGGCTCTGCTTCCCGGCAAAAGAAACCGGCGCGGTCTGTTTTTACACTGGTCAGATCCTCCTCGCGGATTACACTTGCTATATAGCCGCTGTGGCTGTTATAGCGGATAATTCCCATCCTCGTCAGAAAGCGCAGGACACTGGAGGCAGCCTGCTTCGCAGACGGTTCGTCAATTGACTCCGTGGATGCAGAAAAAACGGTAAATGCATTCGTCCCGTTCATCTGCCAGTTGTAATTCAATGTGGCCGTATCATATGGCGTCGGCTTGCGCATCACCACATAAGGCAGGCCGAAGAGATTGGCCAGTCCCGGATTGTGGTAGCCCGTCTCCATCATGCGGACGTGGGGCGCATAATCTCCCGTCATATAAAGGCTCCCAAACTGTATCCCATAACCGTAATCCTTCACCCTGCCGAAAATGCCGGCGGCCAGCCTCTTCGTCGTCTCGCCGTTCTCATCTCCCGGGAACAGGCGGTTTATATCGGAATTGTCCGTAGACCAGAAGTGTTTACCCACATTCATCGCCGGATGGTTGACCGAGGGGATTACGAGGATCTCATTATCCCCAACAATACCTCCGTGCATCTCTATTTCTTTCAGCATCTTAACCAGGAGCGAGCAGATATAGAGAGGCTGCACCTCGTCGCCCCGGAGCGAACCTACTATGCATGCCGCCTTGCCGCCGTTTTTGCCGAAACGGTAGCCGTAAATATTAAAATCATCCCTGTGGATGTTCTTCATCGAGTAAATCAGCTCGTGTTTCATCAGACAACACCTCCCAGAATCCGGGCAATTAAAGAACCTTCCTCCACCATCGGATAAGCTCTCAGCGTGAAAACCAGCCCGTCACAGGGGGCATACAGCCGCTCCTCCACAGTTCCTTCCAGCGGATTGACAATCTCGCCGATCAGCTCTCCCTTTTTGATGTCGTTCCTGTGTACCACTTTTGAGACGAAAAGCCCCGATTTGCCGGCGTTGACAAAGCCCACTTCCCCGCCAAGCGAAACAATCGGTTCTTTCGGCTCGATCACCGGGCCGTCCCAGATGCCAAGGTCTTTCATCAGGCAGAAGATCCCGTCTACCAACTGGAAACAGAACTTTTCCGTAATTCTCATGCCGACCCCCATCTCTACGACAAGGGTGGGAACGCCAATCATATTTAAAGTATGGGCAAGGGTTGATTCAAGCACGGTGGATGCATGATGGACCCAGACAAACTCCGTATTCAGGCGTCTGGCATATCCAAGGAGGCTGTCGGAAGTGCTCTCATTGAGGCGCACCTGTGGAATTTCCCTGATATAGATATTGCTGGCGTGGACATCGATACACATATCCGCTCCGGCCAGATCCTTCACTATCATGCCGGCCACCAGTTCCGCCACCGAACCGTTGTCGGTCCCCGGAAAAATCCGGTTCATATCCACGTCAAATACAGGAAATGCCCTGGTGATCGTATCCAGTCCCAACGGGTTAAGAGCCGGGTAAATCTCCACCGTCCCTTTCAGATAATGAATCTGTTCCCTGATTCTTCTGTTCAGCTCGTAACAGACATACTGTCCTTCCAGCTCATCGCCGTGGGTCCCCGTCACGACGCAGAACCGTTTTCCTCCGTCCGTACCCTGTTCCGGCGTGATTACATTCTTTCTTATCAGAAGTGTTTCACTGACCGGAAGCTCTAAAGAAGCTACTGTTTTAATCATTTGTGTTTCCCTCTGTAAAATATGATGGCGTGTAAAATGTTACTGTTCAGAACATTTTATCAAAAATAGCGGGGATAGTAAATAGGGATTTGAATTGAGAAATGAGAACGCCGCCGGGATGGTCGGGGACGGGATGGTGAAGGGGAGGTTGTGAGTCTTCAGTCCCGGGGTAAAGGTTGTCGCGGGTGGAGAATCCGGGCAGAAAAAGTTCCTGCGGGAAACGCTTGCGCTCTTTGGCAATGTCATTAAGTTAAGAAATTTATAATTACCATCATAAAGCGATGTATGAAATTCCTCCTTTCATAGGTCGCTTTTTTTCTTGATTTTTTTCTTGAAATCGCAAAAAACACTTGACATCTTTATAAAAATGTGCGGCGAAGCCCTTAATTATAAATTATCTTTAGGAGGTTTCGTTTATGAACCAGGCACTGATTGCAAAAAATACGCTTTTCCAAATCATCCGCTCTATGGCCGCTTCCCCGGCTCCTTATGTTTTGAATCCGGATAAGGATTTTACCAGGAACCGCATCCTTGACTTCTTCACCACCATGAGATTTACTCTTTCCATGCAGGCTTCTCCCTTAAAAAAAGAGCTTCTGGACTTCTTTGACTATCAGGCGGATACCGTCTCTCCCTCCGCTTTAATCCAGCAAAGAAAAAAGATACGCCTGAAGGCTTTTTATCACCTTCTTTATCAGTTTAACCAGGCCTTCCTCTCTTCTTCCTACCGTGGACACCAACTCCTGGCCTGCGATGGTTCTGTTTTGAATGTCCCCCTTGACCATGTCCCGGGAAATGAAGCCTACTCTTATTCAAAGCGCGAGACCCAGAAGGATTACTATCAGCTTCATATCAATGCCCTTTATGATTTATGCAATTACTGTTATACCGATTTGATCATCCATCCAAGAAAAGGGCACCATGAGGTCCAAGGCCTCTGCGAGATGTTGGAACGCCGGGATTTTACTCCCGGTTCGATTCTGATCGCTGACCGCGGCTATGAGGCCTACCGTCTCTTTGCCCAGATTGAACAAAAAGAGCTTTTCTATCTCTTCCGGGTCAAGGACGGCAATACCGGGGGGATTGTAAAGGGCTTTCCACTCCCGAAAGAAAAGGATGCCCAATTCGACGAAACCTTTACCCGGATTTTTACCTGGCGCAAAAACGAGTATATCCGAACCCATCCGGAGCTTTACAAAATCGTTACCCATGGCAACTCCCCCTATTTTCTCAACAAGGAGCGGCCGCAGTTTAAAATGACCTTGCGGATTGTACGGTTTGAAGTATCACCGGGCATTTATGAGTGTGTCATCACCAATCTCCCAAAAAAAGAGTTTCCTCCGGAAGAGTTAAAAGAACTCTATCGGATGCGTTGGGGAATCGAAACTTCCTTCCGGGAATTGAAATATGCCATTGGCCTTTCCAATCTCCATTCAAAAAAGGTGGAGCTCATCCAACAGGAAATCCTGGCACGGGTCATCCTGTATAATTACTGCGAGATCGTCATTGCCGCTGTGATCGTCGAGAAAAAAGGTACGAAATATCAATACCAGGTTAACCACACAATGGCCATCCATATCTGCCGTAATTTCCTGAAAGGTCACTTCCAGGGAGCTCCACCTGATGTAGAAACACTGATCGCGAAAGAACTGCTGCCAATCCGCCCGAATCGGAGCTTTCCCCGGAAGGTAAGCTATCATCCCGCAGTAAAATTCAACTACAGAGTTGTCTAATATCCCCTTCATTATAAGACAGAAACCAGGCAGATGGCAACCTGCCTTTTTGTGGTGCCATAAAAAGGCAGCGCTTGACCTTCCGAAAGAAAATCCATTACATAGGCGGAATCAAAATCTCTTAACTTAATGACATTGCGCTCTTTGGAGTACATAGCGGACACTAACCTCGAAAACACCTCGGTAAGTGCCGATGAACTCCCAGGTTCCCTCCGGAATCTTTTTCTCCCTCCCCACAGGCAGGTTATGGCCGGGACTGAAGACGCGTTTGGGTATCGCCATTCCCAGCCCCGGCCTGCGGCCGCTGATCTGTTCTATTGGTTCAGTGGAATCCTTTTGTTATCACTGTAAAAATAACGTGCTTACATCCAGCGGGTCCTCTATCATGCCGGCTTCCAGCATGAAATCGGCTGTTTTCTGGAATCCTTCTCTGTCTTCGTCGCTGATTTCCATTGAGAAATCGTAGTATTCATACATTTCACGAGCCGCCTCTTCGTCCAGGTCCAGTTCCTGGGCCGCTATTTTCAGGGCCTCGTCCTGATTTTCTGCGATGAATGCGGCTATTTTCTGCTGGGCTTCCATAAAGCGGTCGATGACATCCCTGTGCTGTTCATAGAAGTCTGCCCTTACCGCTACGGCTATGATGGCTTTGATAAGGCCCTCGCCGTCGGTTACGAGATGATATCCCTGCTGATCCGCCTGATAAGCCGCTGCGCCTGCAACCAGAGCCGCGTCGACGCTGCCTCCGTCCAGGCCAGCCTTGGCATCGGGGATGGACATGTTCACATAGTTGACATCGTCAATCGTCAGTCCTCCGGAAGCCAGGTAAGATACGAGAAGTTCATGCAGATTGGTTCCTGCAGGCCCCGCCACCGTCTTTCCCTTCAGGCTCTCCGGCGTGCTTATGGCCTCATCTTTTGAATAAAGACGGAAAGCCTCGGGTGAGCGGCTGTACATGTTGAGAACCTTGATATCGGCCCCGTTTGCAGCGGAGAGTACCACCGAGGTGGCGCCAACCGCATAGAGAATCTGTACATCGCCGGAAGCCAGAGCCTGTGTCTGATCCGCGCCGGAATTAATCTCCGCATACTCCACCGTGATTCCCATATCCTTAAAACTGTCGGCGAACATATTTTCATGCTTCTCAACGATCGTAGGAATATTGAGAGGGGACGTCACATAGGTGAGCACCAGTTTGTCAAGTCCTGAGCCTTCTTTTGCCGCCAGGCTTTCCTCCGATGTGCTCTGATTTGCCTGTGTCCCGGCCTGCGCCGTTTCCGTTGCGGAGCCGGAATCTGCTTTTGCGCAGCCGGCCAGCCCCATCGCCCCCATGCATACTGCAAGTCCTAATGCCATAAATCGTTTCATAAATCAGTTTCCTCCTGTTTCTTCTGTGTTTAAGTTATTGATAATTTCTCTTTTCAGGGAAATAAATGAATCGTCTAAAAGGTTCCGTTCCCCTGCTGTTTCGGGAACCGGGCACCGGGCCTTTACAAGACCTTTTTCAATGATCACGATCTCATCTCCCAGGATCAGAGCCTCGTCGATACTGTGGGTCACAAACAGAATACTGCTTTTCTTATTTTTCTGGACCCGCAGAAGCTCTTTCTGCATCTGTTCCCTGGTAAAATAGTCAAGGGCCGCAAAAGGCTCGTCCATCATAATGAAAGACGGCCCATATGCAAGAGCCCTGGCAATCGCGGTCCTCTGCTGCATTCCTCCCGACAGTTGTGCCGGATACGCTTTTTCAAACCCCGTAAGGCCGACCGAGGCGATGATGTCCGCCGTCTTTTTCTTGTCCTTTTCCTTCTTCGTAAGTCCAAACGTTATATTGTTCTGCACCGTAAGCCAGGGCATGAGCCGGGGTTCCTGAAAGACAAACGCCGTCCTGTGGGATTCCCCATATCTTATCTCTCCCTGATCCGCCTCTTCAAGACCTCCGGTAAGGCGCAGAAGTGTCGTCTTTCCGCAGCCGCTCCGACCCAGGATGACGGTAATCTTCTTTTCCGGTATTTTCAGGCTGATGCCGTTCAGAACCCGGACGGCCCTGTCTTCCACCAGATATTGTTTATGTACGTCAATCAGTTCAATTCCAGCCATTGTCACAGGATCCTTTCAAAAATTTACTGATTACAAGGGCAAAAAGCCGGTCGGTCGCATACCCCACCGCCCCGATCACCAGAATTCCCACAATCACTTTATCCGTCCTGGACATCTGCTGGGCAAACAGGATCATATGCCCCAGCCCGGTGGAAGCCGCAACCATCTCTGCTCCGATGATAGCCCTCCAGCTGTAGCCCAGACCAACCCGCATGCCGACCAGGATATCGGCCGAAGCATAGGGAAGCACGATCCTCAGAAACTTGCGTCCCCGGGAATAACCGAACATATCCCCGACCTCCAGAAGTTTTCTGTCACACCCGGTAAATCCCTTGACGATGCTTAAATACATCGGGAAAAAGGAGGCCAGTACGATAATAACGGTCTTCGTGGTTTCCCCGATGCCGCACCAGAGAATTAAAAGCGGTATCATACTGAGCGGCGGCACATTGCGGAAAAACTGCACAATATATTCGTAGTACCTGCCGGAGCCCGGCAGCATCGCCCGCACCATCCCAAGTAAAAAAGCCAGCAAAAATGCAATGGAAAATCCCTTCATAACACGGATAAAACTGATCGTAATGTCCTCCCGCAGTTCCCCGTTTAAAAGCATCTTGTAGAAGCTCTGCAATACCCTGGAAGGCGGAGGAAGCACATAAGAGCTAAGCAGCCCTGACCTGCACACGGCATCCCAGAGGAGCAGGACCGCTAAAATCCCCGCCGCGGCAGCCAGAGCATTTTTCGCCTTATCTTTCATGCATTTCACTCTCCTTTTAAAACCTCTGTGTCCTCTTTATATCTTCTTTTTCACGCACTTCTCTTACCACGCCGTCTCCATTGTGGCACCCCCTGTCGCAATACAGCATCTCCACGAGGACAGTTTTCCTGCCGCCCGGATGTTCCATATAATTCTCTATAGTTTCCTTTCCCGTCAGACTTTCAATCTTTCCCTCCAAACCGCTGAAAAATCCGAGCGGAATGGGACTGGCCTCTGGCAGCCGTCCTTCGGGCCATTCTTCCATCTCCTTCAGAAAATCATTCCATGTCATAAAACGTGTATGTTTAAGCCCCAGGGAATTCCCCATATCAGCAAGGGAACGGCATGGAGTTGTAATAATCTTTTCTCCATCTGAAAACTCTTTACGGCCACTGATTTCCCTGGCACAGTGAATCAGGATAGGCTCAATATCCGCCACCTTCATCCCTGCCTCTCTGTCTATGTTCTCCCCCTGCTGCCGCTCACCCTGCACTTCCCTTACCAGCCCGCAGGCCATCGGGCAGCGAGCGTCGGCGATCGTCACTTCGCTCACTTCCACAAGCCTTCTATACTTCTCTCTCACAATACTCCCCCAGTCCGTCTTGCACCTCACCCGAACCAATCCCCTCCGTGCCAGAAAACGTTCCAGCACAGTCTCCTCATACATGCTCTCCGTCACTGGGTTAATCCAAATATAGGTCAACATCATCCTCCTTTCTTTTGTCCTGCATTTTATTCTATGCAAAAAGTTAGTTAAAGCTAACTAACTTATAAAGCATAACAAACGTCTGTTAAAAAGTCAACAATATAATTTTCTTCCCCTGCTGCCGTTCTGCCGCCACAGGCTCTTAAAAACCTCGCCTTATTCTCCCCCCTCTTTATAATTACTGCATTTTCCTGTATTCTTCCATATTTAAACTCATCCTCATCTGTCATGATCCCTCTGCTTTAATTCCGCCGTTTCTCTCATCTTCCAAAATTTCTCAGTATTCATCCGCTTCCCCTCTGTGCTATCATAAAGTATTCCTTCCCCCTTTACTTCCCCTCAAACCTGTGCTAAACTCTAAGCAGCATTATAAGGAGGACTAATAAATGGATATCAATTATGAATTATATAAGGTTTTTTACCACGTTGCTTCCACCCTCAGCTTTTCGGAAGCCTCAAAACAGCTCTTTATTTCTCAATCTGCGGTCAGCCAGTCCATCAAGGTTCTGGAAAAGAAACTGAACCAGACGCTTTTTATCAGAAGTACGAAGCGTGTCCAGCTGACGCCCGAGGGGGAGATTCTGTTAAAACATATAGAACCTGCAATGAACCTGATTAAAAAAGGGGAAAACCAGCTCCTGGAAGCAAATACCCTGAACGGCGGACAGCTCCGTATCGGCGCCAGCGACACAATCTGCCGCTATTTTCTGGTACCGTTTTTAAATGAATTTCACAAAATGTATCCGAATATCCATATCAAGGTTACAAACCGCACTTCGATTGAATGCGCCCGTCTCCTTGAAAACGGACAGGTGGATTTCATTATCACCAATTACCCCAACTCCGGTCTGTCCAACACCCAGAATATTCAGGTCATCCATGAATTTTCAGACGTATTTGTGGCAAATGAGGACTACTTCCCGCTGAAAGACAGAATTATCACGCTGAAAGAACTTCAGTCCTATCCTATACTGATGCTGGATCGGAAAAGTACCACCAGTGAATTTCTCCACAGTATGTTCCAGAAACATCAGCTTGATCTTGTTCCCGAGATTGAGCTCAGCAGCAACGACCTGCTCATCGACCTGGCTAAAATCGGGCTTGGAATTGCTTTTGTTCCCGATTTCTGCATCCCACAGCAGGACGACAATTTCTTTATCTTAAACCTGGAGGAAACCCTCCCCGGACGGCAGCTTGTTGTCGTGCATAATGAGACGCTGCCTATTTCCCAGGCTGCCAGGCAGTTTATCGAACTGTTGGAGGAACATGCCGATGTAGACAAAGAAAAACCGATTGAGTAATCACTTAACCCAATCGGCTTTTTCTGACGTCCGCTTTTCCCATTTACCGGCGGGACCAGAATTCCTCCAGTTTTTTTCTCACCGTTCTAAGCGTCACCCTGCTGCAATCGCTCCATTCTCTGGGAAACAGTTCCCGGTAGTCATTCCTCAGGAACCTGTCGTCCAGAAGCAGGATAATCCCCTTATCGGCTGCCGTCCGGATTACACGGCCCGCCGCCTGCATGACTTTATTCATGCCGGGATACTGATAAGAGAAGGCAAATCCTTCCTGCTCCTCCTCGTCAAAATACCCCTTCAATATCTCCTGTTCGGTACATACCATCGGAAGTCCCGTTCCGACGATAATAGCCCCTATCAGCCTCTCCTCTTTCAGGTCGATCCCTTCGGAAAACAGGCCTCCCATGACGCAGCACGCCACCAGGGAATGATCACGCTCTTTCTCAAATTCCTTTAAAAAATCCTCACGCTCCGAATCACTCATCCTGTTTCCCTGTACCAGCCACTCAATTCCGTCTTCCATTTGATTGTCCATTGATGCCGTTTGGTCCGGCTCATCCGTCTGTTCCAAAATTAAGACGGTATCCTGTTCGCCCCCATCCTGTGTTTCCTCCGCTCCGGATCCTTTTTCCGTATCAAAAACAGATTGCTCCACCTGGACAAAATCTGTAAAATCCGAGGATTTCCATCGGGTATCCACCGTTAATTCGGCTTCCGCCATCAATTCATCGTCTCCGTCCGGTCGCAGGATCCGTCTGCTGTCCACCAGTTCCAGGACACGGTTCATATATTGGTAGGAAGGGAAAAACACGATATAGTTTCCTTTCTTTACTTCCGCCGCCTGGCGGATATATTCCAATATCTTCTTATACTCGGCCCTGTTTCTCCTCGTATAGCGGCTTGTCACATCGGTGGCTGCCAGGAGAAGGCGGTTCTCCTGAGGAAACGGTGAATTGACGTAAACGGTATAATCCTCCTCATCATTGCTTAAAAGCTGTCTGTAATACCTGATGGGAAGAAGGGTTGCCGAGAAGAACACCGTGCTGTTTCCCTGCGCAAGGCATTCTCCGATATGGACGATGGGATTTACACAGAGCAGTTTAATCATAAAGTTTCCGTACTCCGTCAGTTCCGTATAAATACGGTAATGTTCGTCCACCCTCTCATAAATATTAAGGAAGTTTCTCACGCAAAAATAAAAATCCAGCAGCTCCTCCCGCCCGTCATTTCCTTTATAGTCGTCCATAAACTTTTCCAGTACCGAGAACAGGGAGGTCAGCGCCGTCACCAGATGGTCCGCATCGGGCAGGATTTGCCATCCCTCACTGTCGCGTTTCATCTCCAACAGAATTTTATTGACGCGTTCCAACTGCTTTGTAAGGCCGGCAGACTTCTCCTTCACAAGGCGCTTTGCCGCCAGCACATCCTCCTTTATCAGAGCGGCGCTGTACATCTCCCGTGCCCTCGGCACCAGGTTATGGGCCTCGTCAATCAGGAAAATATATTCCCCCTTGGCCCCGTCAGCAAAATAACGTTTAAGCCGCACATCGGGATCAAAAACGTAATTGTAATCACAAATGATCCCGTCCACAAAACTGCTGATATCGAGACAGAATTCAAAGGGGCAGACCTGGAATTTTTCCGCATACCGCAGTATCACGTCTCTCGTTATCCCGAATTCCTTATGGACGATCTCGTAAACCGCATCATTCACCCTGTCAAAATGGCCTTTTGCATAGGGGCAGGCATCCGGGTTGCATTCCGGTTTGTCCAGAAAACAGAGCTTATCCTTGGCCGTTATGGTGACGGAACGGAAATAAAGGCCGCGCTCCCTCAAGATAGCAAAGGCCTCCTCCGCCACCCCTCTTGTGATCGTTTTGGCCGTCAGGTAAAAAAGTTTATCTCCGTGGCCCTCACCAATTGCTTTTAAGCTTGGGAATACGGTGGAAAGCGTCTTTCCAATTCCGGTTGGAGCCTGGATAAAGAGTTTCCGCCTTCTCGCTTCGGTCCTGTACACGCTGACCGCCAGCTCCCTCTGACCTTCCCTGTAGGGAAATGGAAATTCCAGCTCTTTCAGGGATTCATCACGGCGTTTTGCATTGTGGTGCAGGTATCTGGCCCATTTGACATACTCGTGGATCAGGCCCATAAACCATTCCTTCAATTCCTCCGTGGTCTTAATCACCTGGAACCGCCTGATCTCTTCCGTATCCAGATTACAGTAAGTCACCTGTATCGTCAGCTCATCCAGGTTCTCCTGCGAACCGTAAAAATAACCGTAACACATGGCCTGGGCCAGATGGATTTGCACCGCCTCTTCCAGTTCTCCAATGTCCATGTAAACGCCCTTAATCTCATCGATAGTCGCGCGGTTTCCCTCCCGGATAATGCCGTCGGCTCTTCCTTCTACCAGAATTTCAAAGCCGTCCTCCTCCACGGTGCACTTCAGCACCACCTCGGACTGATAGCCGGATCCCATCTTTTTCTGAATCTTCCGGTGGATGCGGCCTCCCGCCAGCATGGCCTCTTTCTGGTCAATTGCGGTCCTTCTGTTATCTATATCGCCGGAGCGCAGGACAAATTCCACCAGGTTCCGCACGGAAACCCGTATCTGCTTCCCTTTCATCTCCATCTGTCCTTCTCCCTCCCGACTGCGTCAATACAAAACATGCCTCTAAATATTGTAAAAAGAAAAAGAGACTGCAGTTTCCTGCAATCCCTTTTCTCAAATTGTATGCAAAAATCAATTAAGCAGCTGTGACGGCTTTTACTGCCATCCTATCAAGAAATGCTTCAAAATCTTTATTCTCTCCGTTATATTCTACTGTCAGTACTCTCGTCATATCAAGGCTCATTACGCCTAAAAGAGATTTGGCGTCAATCACGACGCGGTTATAAAATACATCAATATCGAAATCGCATTTCGTTGCAGCTGCTACAAAATTTTTTGCATCTTCTACAGTTCCTAACATAATTCTTCTCTGTTTCATAATCAAAACTCCTTTAACTGGTGCAACTTATTGCTGATTCAATTAATACTTATAGCATCAATCGCGAATTTTGTCAAATTATATTTGATGGAAAATCGTTTTTTTCCTTTGTACATTATTGACAAAACCTTCCATGTTATACAGGAATTTATAACTAATTTCACAATTCTATTCTCTTTTGTAACTTTTGTTCCCGGAAACTGTTGTGAAGATTATTTTTGATAAGGTTTACAGTTTGCCAAAATTTATAAGATTACATAAAATTTCCAGCTAAACATACGTTCTTATTATAGTCTATTACGCAGACAAGCGCAATCCTTTCCCTTTTCTTTTTTATATATCTCCGTATTTTTCTGTTACAGGCCGGAATGGAAATGGTATTTTTATCAGTGTGTAAAGCTGATACGGTTTGTTTGGGAGCAGCCCCTCAGCAATAGAGCAGGACTGCGTCCAAAGCACAGGGAGCCTGCGGACATGTCACATCCGCAGGCTCCCTGCATTTTCCGTTCGGGGCGGCGTCATCATACACCGTTTGCCCTATTTCATCCTTACAATATGCTGGCAGTAAATATAAAGATTCTTGATCTTTACCGCCTGCTGTCCTTCCTCCCCCAGAACAATCGGCTGGGTGCCGGACGGGGTGACATACAGCTTAAATGCAATCGCATCCTGACCGACATGCAGATGTGCCTCGGGTTCATAATTAAATTTCATCTCTTCAAGTCCGAGATAGGCATACATCACCTTCTCCAGCTCAGGATTTCTGAACACCTGGACTACCTCTTCTTCCGCTTCCCCCTTCATCTCAATAATTGCTTTCGCTTCATCAAACTTCAGATTTGTAAAGCGATACTCGCCATCCCCCAAAATATAAGCCAGCGTACCATTGTCAAGCAATAATAAAGGATCTGATTTCTCCATAAGTCTACCTCCTCTGCCCTGTATGTAACAAGTAGTATCTAACTATAATATAGAGATTACCAGATAATGTCAAATCACTGACAAGAACGTGTCAATATGGGGTACTCAATTCGTAAACAGAGCGCGCAGCTCCGGCATGGGCTGCGGCCCATACGGCTTCATCTAAACCACCGGTCCTGAGGTTATTTCCTGGTTCGTCAACTTTTTTATCTTCTTTTCCATCCGGAGCTGCGTCAAAAACACCCCGACCGCCCCTGAAACAGTGCTGAGCACATTAATCTGCTCCCGGGTCCAAATGCGTTTTTCCCAGCACTGGTCAAAACCGATGAAACCGCTCCTTTTCTTTCTGTCCTTTAACAGGCATTGCAGCATGGAGACAATTTCCTGTGATGCAAGCACATCCTTTGTCCTGCCGGTGAGACCGTTGATGTCCCGGCAGTAGAAAATTCCGTTCTCATCAAACAGTTCATCATACCTGTTGCCATCCGTATACTCCACGTCCTGAAGGAAATCCTTCTGCGGCTTCACCCCTTCATTGCACCATTCAAATGTATTGGAACAGGTTGCGCCGTCCTCGGAATCTTCAAATATATAGACGCGGCTGACCCCAAACTGCCTGCCCACAATCTCCAGAACCTGTGATATGGCTTTGAAAATGTCTTCCTCCTGCTGCAGCACGGTAAATACATACTCACCCAGCGTCTGGTTCCTGTAATCTTCCTGCCCCCTTAGCTCCGCCGGAAGCTGGGCGGCGCTGCGTCTGATGCTGTTCTCCGCCTGCAGGATTGAATGGTAAAATGAACATTGGTTCTTGCCCTTCTCCTTCGCCTTATACAGCGCTAAATCGGCATTTTTATAAAGGGTCTGATAATCACAGCCGTCCAGGGGCGCAAATGCCACCCCGGCGCTGCAGGATAACATGTAGCCGTCGCGTTCAAGGAACTCCTCCATCCGCTCCCGTATCTGTTCAAATTTATCCGATATCACATCCTGGGAACGCGCTCCCGGCATAATCACCACGAACTCATCCCCGCCAATCCGCCCGATAATATCTCCCGAACGGAAGGTGCGTTTCAACAGCAGAGCGATATCGGAGAGAAGAACGTCTCCGCTTAAATGACCATAAACATCGTTAATATATTTGAAATTATCCAAATCGATAATGACAAATGCACAGGGACAGTCTGCGGTGGCTTTTTCAATATATTTACCTCCGAGTTCCGCCGTCGCCGCCTTGTTATATAGGCCGGTCAGCGCATCATGAAGCGCCTTCTCCACCAGCATATCCACATTTCTCTTCTCTTTGTCTATGTCCGAGATGACGCCGATTGCCTTTTTTCTGCTGGCCTGTCTGGTCTCCTGCAGGGCAATCTTAATCCTGCACCACAGATAGGATCCATCGTTCTTTGCTATCCGTATTTCTATTTCACTGACTGCAACATCTCTCTTCATATCACGGACCGCATTCATCAGAATCGGCAGGTCGTCGGGATGGACATGGCTGACGGCAGCCATCGAGCTGACATTCTCTGAAATCGGATAATACCCGAATTTCTTCACCCAGTTGTCGGAAAAGGAAATAGAATCATCGGCCATATTCCACTCGAAGATAATATCATTGGTCTGTTCCATTATGATCCTGTGTCTCTCCAGGCTCAGGCGAAGCTCCTCCAGTACTTTACGGTTTTCGGTGACGTCGGTCAGAATGCAGTAAAATACTTCCTTTCCTTTCCGCTCCACCAGCTGGCCATGGTCTAAGACCGCCATCAGGCTCCCGTCCCGGCAGATTACACGGTACTCGATCTTCTTTGTCTTCCCCCTGGCAAGCTGTTCACATACGGATTTCCATGTTGCTTCCAGATCACCTGGATAAATCAGACGTTTGAACTGATTCTTAAATTCATGTTCCATCTCTTCCCTGGTATATCCGAACATATCAAGAAAGCCACGGCTGTACTGCAGCAAATCCAGATTCTCATTAAATTCACAGCACATAACGCCGCCCGGCACATTTTCCATCAATGCATTCAGGTTTTCGTTCTGTTCTCTCAGTAAAATCGCCTGCTCGTCCAGAAGCCGTATCAAACTTCCTGTGTTGTTCTCCTGCACTGTTCTCGGGAAAAATTCATTTTCTTTCTGGTTTTCACTTCCGGCGGACATATGTATCTGCAAGATCCTGAGTTCCCCGTCCTCTTCCCGGCACAGCAGGGTCATACGGATTCTCTGGCTCTCAAAAATCTCTTCTCTTCCCGTCTCCTGCACCACCAGCGCTCCAAATATTGAGACCGTATTCCCGTCCAGGATTCTCACATTATACTCTTCTTCCACAATGGCAAATGAGCCTGGAAACGACCGGTATTCCTGTTCCAGAAATTCTCTCGCGTTTCTGATTCCGCGCCCAATCTCCTGTTCTCCGGTCCCTATCCATTCCACATCTTCATCCATGCAGGATAAAACCTCCTGCACATTACGCTCCATCAGGTAGGCTCTCTGAAGCCGGCAGACAAATTCTTTTGCTTTCGTCTCAAGTAAAATGTCCATGTCCCCCTTTCCCCATTGTTTCTGTTATCACAAGCATACTGGAAAATCCGGGGCATGTCAAGAAAGCAATGAGGGGGGAAATCATATCAATAACAACAATCATAATGCCATCTTGATTAACATAAATCCCCTTAGGCGGAACTTCTTTTCAGGAACCCAAAAAAAGCTCAGATTCCCTTCTAAAATCAAAGGTTTCTGAGCTTTTTTTAATTCCTTAATCATGAACAGGGGAAGAGGGATTCGAACCCCCATTAACGGTTTTGGAGACCGTTGCTCTGCCATTGAACTATTCCCCTAAAATTGCCTGCCCAAGTATAATACCACAGGACAGGCAATATGTCAATCAGTTTTTCCAAAGTTGTCGAAAATTGTTTCAATTAAATAAACTGTTCTAATTATTCCTTTCAGAATAACAATAACCACATTTTCTCATCTTCATAACGGTTCTAAATCAGGTTAATGGCTTCCCTCACATTGCTGGCTCCGGCAAGCTCGATATCTTTCCTCTTTTTTAGCTTCTCCAGGCTCACCTGCGGCATGATGCATCGTGTAAAGCCAAGTTTTACCGCCTCATTCACCCTCTGTTCCGACATAGACACGGCCCTCACCTCACCCGAGAGGCCGACCTCCCCGAATATCACCGTCTTTTCATCCACCGGCCGGTCTTTGTAGCTTGAAATGAGCGCCATCACGATAGCCAGATCAAGGGCCGGTTCATTCATCTTCATTCCTCCGGCGATATTGACGTAGGCGTCGAACTGGGACAGCTCGTACCGGCACCGTTTTTCCAGCACGGCCATCAGGAGATTGACACGGTTGTAGTCTGTTCCGGCCGCTGTTCTTCTGGGCATTCCGAAGTTCGTCTTTGTCACAAGGGCCTGGACTTCCAGCATAATCGGCCTTGTTCCCTCCAGAGAACAGGCCGCCACCGCACCCGACGCGCCGGCAGGTCGTCCGTCCAACATGAATTCCGAAGGATTCTTCACCTCGGCAAGCCCTTCCTCCCTCATCTCAAATACGCCGATTTCATTGGTGGAACCGAAACGGTTCTTAATTCCTCTCAGAATGCGGTAGGAGGCATGACGGTCCCCCTCAAAATAAAGCACCGTATCCACCATATGTTCCAGCACTCTCGGACCGGCCACCACGCCCTCCTTAGTTACATGCCCGATAATAAAGACCATCACGCCCAGGCCTTTTGCAATCTGCATCAGAATATTGGTACACTCCCGCACCTGGCTCACGCTGCCCGGAGCAGAGGTTACTTCCTCCATATACATTGTCTGTATCGAATCGATGACAACGGCATCGGGCATGGTCCTCTTAATCACTTCCTCAATTGTGCCCAGATTTGTCTCACAGAGAAATGAAAGAGGGCCTTCCACAGTTCCAATCCGGTTAGCCCGGAGCTTGATCTGCTTTAATGACTCTTCTCCTGAAATATAGAGAACTTTCTGCTTCTGACCTGCCAGATTTCTGCAGACCTGTAAGAGCAGAGTGGACTTTCCGATACCCGGATCGCCGCCCACCAGGACCAGGGAACCCCTCACGATTCCGGAACCGAGCACGCGGTCCAGCTCCTCAAATCCTGTTCTGATTCTGTCTTCTTCATCCAGCACAATCTCCGCCAGCGTCACCGGCCTGGCGTCCGAGGACGCCCGCCTGCTTCCTGACGTTCCGCCCTTTCCCACTGTCTTTACCTGGGAAACAGGCTCCTCCACCATCGTATTCCATGCCTTGCAGGCCGGACACTGCCCGGTCCACTTCGCCGACTCAAAACCGCACTCACTGCAAAAAAATATGCTCGTCTTAGCTTTTGCCATTCATTTCTCCCTTTTAGCCATAAACCGTTATCAAAAGAATGGAGGCTGATCCGCCGATCGCCTCCACTCTGTTAAATCAGTTATCTCTATCTTCCTGCAATCTTAATCTCTGTCGTTACGCCTTCGTTCAGTTCCACGCTTAAAACAAGTTTTCCGCTTACGTTGGTCGTCATACCTCCGACTGCAACACCGTCGATAAATACTTCGTATTCGTGTTCATCTTCCAGCTGTACCGTAATCTGTGCATCCTGGTTTCCCTCCACGGTGAAGGTTATCTCGGAATCATCAACTGCAAAATGGTTCACTGCCGTTCCCGGTACGGATTCATAAACGAACATTCCGTTCCTCTCCAGTTTTGTTATCTCATGAAAAGTTTTAACTTTATATAAGTCCCCTTTGTATTCAAAATCCTGCAATTTGGACTTTGCAGCTAATTCATAATTGCCAAAACTGATTGTACCGTCATCCTCGATGCGGATTAACTCGTTAACTACTGGCATAAATCTATCCTCCTGGTATTCTTCTGTGTGTTTCTTCCTGTAAACTCATTCTATCACAGTTTCTTTTACTTGACCAGTATTTTATTCTCTTTCAAGGCCTCTTTAAAGGTGAACTCCAGCCCCTCTTTTCCTTTGGTCACAAGTACTTCATCTTCCTTTTTAATGCGGCCTTCCAGCAGTTCTTCCGACAGCTTATCCTCTATCTGGTTCTGGATTGTCCGGCGGAGCGGCCTTGCTCCGTACTTCTCATCGTAGCCTTTTTCGGCCAGATATTCTACGGCTCCGTCATCCACATTCAAGCTCATGCCAATCTGTGCCTTAGTCCGTTTGATAATCGTTTTCAGCATAATACCGGCAATCTCTTTAATATTTTCGCGGTTCAGCGGATGGAACACCATAATCTCGTCGATACGGTTTAAGAACTCCGGTTTAAACATTTTTTTAACCTCGTCCATAACCCGGTTTTTCATAAATTCATAGTCCGTTTTCGCATCCGAATCGGACGAGAATCCCAGACGCTTCGGTGAAATGATATTCTCCGCCCCCGCGTTGGAGGTCATGATGAGAACCGTATTCTTAAAGTCAATCTTTCTGCCCTGGGCATCGGTGATATGGCCGTCGTCCAGAATCTGGAGCAGAATATTAAAGACGTCCGGATGCGCTTTCTCGATCTCGTCGAACAGAATGACGGAATACGGATTGCGGCGCACCTTCTCACTGAGCTGTCCGCCCTCCTCATATCCCACATATCCCGGCGGCGAGCCAATCATCTTGGATACACTGTGTTTCTCCATATATTCAGACATGTCAACCCGGATCATCGCATTCTCCGTGCCGAACATAGCCTCGGAGAGCGCCTTGGAAAGCTCGGTCTTGCCGACGCCGGTAGGTCCAAGGAACAGGAAGGAGCCAATCGGCCGTTTCGGATCCTTAAGGCCCACGCGGCCTCTCCGGATGGCTCTTGAGACGGCCGTCACCGCCTCCTCCTGGCCCACTACCCTCTCGTGGAGAATCGATTCCAGTTTCAGAAGGCGCTCGGACTCTTCCTCGGCCAGCTTGCGCACCGGAATTCTGGTCCAGTCGGATACGATATCCGCTATCTCATTCTCTCCGACAATCAGTTTTCTGGAATTCTTCTCCTTCTGCCACTTATCGCGGATTTTATCTATCTTGTCATGCTTCCTTACCTGTTTTTTCTTGATCTCTCCGGCCTTTTCATACGCCTCCGCCTTGATCGCCTCTTCTTTCTGGCGCTCCAGCTTTTTGATCTCTTCCTCCAGAGCCTTAATCTCATCCGGCTCCGTATACACGGTCAGACGCAGCTTGGAAGACGCCTCGTCAATCAGGTCAATGGCCTTATCGGGAAGGAAACGGTCGTTGATATAGCGGGCCGACAGCTTGACGGCAGCCTCCAGGGCCTCATCCGTGATTGTCACCTTGTGGTGCTCCTCGTACCGGCTTCTGAGTCCTCTCAGAATCGCGACGGAATCTTCCTCCGTCGGTTCCTCCACCATAACCGGCTGGAAACGGCGTTCCAGAGCGGCATCCTTCTCAATATATTTGCGGTATTCCTCCACCGTCGTCGCGCCGATTAACTGGATTTCCCCTCTTGCAAGGGACGGTTTCAGGATGTTGGACGCGTCAATGGCCCCCTCCGCACCTCCGGCGCCGATAATTGTATGGATTTCATCGATGAACAGCAGTACATCTCCGTCGTCTTTGACTTCGGAGAGAACCTTCTTGATGCGTTCCTCAAATTCACCCCTGTATTTGGAACCTGCCACCATTCCTGACAGATCCAGGCTGACAACGCGCTTTTTTGCAATGGTCTCCGGAACATTGCCGGAGATAATAAGCTGAGCCAGTCCTTCCACAACCGCGGTTTTTCCAACTCCCGGCTCACCGATTAAGCAGGGGTTGTTCTTCCCTCTTCTGCTCAGGATCTGGATGACTCTCTTCATCTCAACTTCACGCCCTATCACCGGGTCCAGCTTTCCCTCTTTCGCAAGTTCGGTCAGATCACGGCTGAAACTGTCCAGATTCGGTGTGTTGCCCTTCTCTTTTCTCAGGCGTCCCGCCGCTTCCTCACGGCCCGCGGGAGCGTCGTCCCCCATAGCCGCCATCAAATCAATATACAGCTTCTGGATATTGACATTCATCGTATTGAGAAGGCGCGATGCCGTGCACTTCCCTTCTTTAATCATCGCAATGAGTATATGCTCCGTCCCAATCAGAGGCGCTTTAAAAAATACGGCCTCCTCATAGCTTGCCTGAAGTACCGCCCTGGCTCCCGGCGTATACTCCGCCTGTTCCGCAATTCTGGTGGGCGCCGCCGGTGATATCAGGCGTTCCATCAGCTCCAGCACTTTTTCTTCCGTAACATCATATCGTCCGAGGATGGCGGCAGCCACGCCGCTTCCCTCCTTAATCAGCCCCAGAAGGAGATGTTCTGTCCCCACGTACCCGTGTTCCAGCTCCTCCGCCGTGTCCACGGCCAGGCGGATTGCTTCCCTGGCCTTCTGTGTAAAACGATCTATCATAAATTGATCCTCCTGAAAATTCCCCTGGTTGGTTTACTTTATGCTTAGCATACTTTATGGTTAGTTTACTTTATAGTTAGTTTACTTTATAGTTAGTTTACTTTATGCTTAATCTACTTTAGTTCCGGGAGATGCTCCCTGATATATCTTCCCCTCGCCACTTCCAGTTCATCCTTGCCGAGCGGCTGCCTGGAATATTTCTGAAGGTTCGCCGGCTGGATTCCTATCATGATGTTGTAAATACTGACAAATTCCTTTGTCTCCACAAGGCCGTCCGCGATGCCCGCCCGTAAATGGGAGAGAAAAGTCATCGCCTCCTTCATTGAAAGCTTTCTCGCGTATTTAAGAACACCGTATGATTTGTACACCTCATCCTCACGGAGCAGACGGTGTTTTGCGAGGGATGCCTCCCTCACCTCCCGCTCCTGGCCTGAAAGCTGGACGGCCACATTGCTCACCAGTTCCATAATTTCCTGCTCATTTACTCCCAGCGTTTTCTGGTTATATATCTCATAGAGATCGCCGCTGTTCTCCGAACCCCGGCCGTAAACTCCCCTCACCGTTGTCCCAAACCGGCTCATATCCCCCAGAAGCTCCTGAAACCGCTTGCTTGTTGAAAGAGACGGCAGGTGTACAACCACAGACGCCTTCATCCCGGTCCCCACATTTGTGGGATAGGATGTCAGATAGCCGTACTTGCTGCTGAATGCATAAGGGAACTTTTCGTTGATATAGTCATCCAGCCTGTCGGCCTCCTCATAGCATTCTTTCAGTCTCAGTCCCGGCGCAAGCACCTGCAGGCGGATGTGATCATCACCGTTAAGCACCAGGCTCACCGCCTCATCCTCAGAATAAATAATGCTGCCCGGTGTCGTCTTCTCCATCAGTGTTTTATTGAGCAGGCGGCGCTCCCGCAGTTCCATGCGGTCCAGCTCCTCCATCTTTTCCAGTGTCCTGCACTCGTACCTGCGGCCGTCCGTCTCCTTCAAGTTTTTAAGTTCCTGGGTCATCTGGCCTACCATGTATCTGGCTTCATCCTCATCAAGCCTGGAGGGGAATTTATATTCTTCCCAGTTTCTTGAAAGACGAACCCGGCTGGATACGATATTGGACGGATCATTTTTTACTTTCTCAAACCATCTCGTCATTCTTTTCTTTCTCCTCTTTTAAGGCTTTTATTTTATCCCGGCATACAGCCGCTTCTTCGTAATCTTCGTTCCTGATTGCCGTCTGTAAATGTCTCTCCAGTTGTTTTATCTGCTCATCCGCAGAGAACTCCATCACGCCTCCGCTGGTAACCTCTGCCGATGTCTTTCCCATCCTGCGCATCTTCGGCTGTTTGCCGGTGTGGCTTGCACTCTCCTGGAGCTTCTTAATCTTCTCTCCAATCAGCAGGTCAAACACATGGTAGCAGTCCGCACAGCCAAAGCGGCTGTTCTCCACAAATTCCTCGTATGTGGTCCCGCATGTAGGGCAGGCCACCTCATCCATCTTCTGCTGTCTGGCCGCGGAAGACTGCAGTCCCAAAAGACTCGACAGAAGCTTGCCAAGGGGGAATTCTCCCTCAATAATTGCGGAATAAGGCCCAAAATCCATTTCCTGCGCACATTGGGAGCAGAGATTATGCTCTGTCTTTACCCCATTGATTACTTCTGTGTATTTAATATTTGCTTCGCGTATTCTGCATTTCTCACATAACATTATCTAACCCTCCATTAAAGGATACCCGGTTTTATCCGGAAAAAGCGTCAAATATAGAATCTACCAGCCTGTGCACTTCTTGGCGGCTTACATTCTTGCAGGCTCCCCTGGCAAGAATAACGCTTAAGTCGCGCTCCAGTTCCTGTATCGCCCTGATTTTATCTGCATCCAGGGAAATAACGGCTCCCCTGCGGCGGTCCAGTTTGACAAAACCTTCCTGTTTTAATACAGAATATGCTTTGTTTACCGTATGCATGTTAATCCCTATATCATCGGCCAGCTGGCGCACCGATGGGAGCGTCTCTCCCTCGCGGAGCCGCTCTGTCGCTATTCCTATAATAATCTGGTTCCTAAGCTGAATATAAATCGCTTCATCGCTGTTAAAGTCGATCTCTACAATCATAATCCACCATCTTTCGTCATTTTGTTATAGCGATTATATAACAAAGTGAACATGAAGTCAACCTGCAAGTGGATTACGCAAAATTTCAATTTCCACAGAAAATATACAGGCGGACCGGACATGCGTCCTGCAGTTCTCCCTGCTTTCATGCATGTCCGGTCCGTATGCCGGCGTTAAGGAAATCTCAGTGAGACTTCCACCGTATCATTTAGTTCAAATCAAGAAATTCAAAATCGTCGTCATCGCGCGGACCGGGCTTTCTGGTTCTTTCCCCTGTCCTGGCGGCGCGGGCGCGCCTCTCGTCTTCCTGGCGTTCCCTCTCTAAGCGTTCCCTGGTTCTTCTGGCCCGCTCGGCGCGTTCCATCTCCCTCTGGCGGATGGCCTCTTCCATTCCTATATCCTGGCTTCTAACGGGCTTTGCCGCATACCGCTGTTCGGGATAGCCCTGGCCGCTCCGGCCGGACTCCGTACTTCTTCTTTCCGGATATCCCTGGTGGCTCCGGCCCTGTTCCGGATTTCTTCTCTCCGGATATCCCTGGGCGCTTCGGCCCGGCTCCGGATTTCTCCTTTCAGGATAACCCTGGGCGCCACGGCTCTGTTCCGGATTTCTCCTCTCCGGGTAGCCCTGGGCGCTTCGGCCGGACTCCGGACTTCTTCTCTCCGGATAGCCCTGGGCGCTTCGGCCCTGTTCCGGACTTCTTCTCTCCGGATATCCCTGGGAGCTCCGCCCCGGCTCCGGGCTTCTTCTCTCCGGATATCCCTGGGCGCTCCGCCCCTGTTCCGGGCTTCTTCTCTCCGGGTATCCCTGGGCGCTCCGCCCCGGCTCCGGGCTTCTTCTCTCCGGATAGCCCTGGGCGCTCCGCCCCTGTTCCGGATATCTTCCCGCCGTATTTACCTGTTCCGGACGTCTTTGGGATGTGCGGTTCTGCTCGGAATTTCTCGGTTCCGGGCGCCTCTGTGCCGGATAACCCTGTTCTGCCGTTCCCGCCATTCTGCGCACCGCGGCGTCCTGATATCCAGCATTCTGGCCGTATTTTGCCGTTCTTGCAGGCTCCTGGCCTCTCCTAGACTCTGCCTGAGGACGTTCGTCTCCGGCAAGGCGTCTTCTCTGTTCCATGCCGTCCTCGGCAATTCTGCCCGTTCTGGCCGCCTGTCCCTGTCTCTTCCTGTCTTCCTCTTCCTGCATTGCCCTGCGTTTTACCGGTGTCGGAGTTTCATCGCGCTCCGCTCTTCCCGCATGCTCTCTCCGGTGCATCAGCAGGTTGATCACCATAAAGAAAAGAATCAGGCAGACTACAATCAGAACCACAATAACAATAAATCTGAGATCGTAATCCTTGCAGAGGGCATTATAATCATCCAGGAGCTTTGTCACCTGGGCTTCGTCAAACTGGCTCTCCAGTGCCGGATCTTCAAAGTAGCGCTGGAATGTTTTTTCTGCTATATCGTAACGGTAAAGTCCTTTTTCGCCGCTCTCATTCATACCGTAAATGACACAGTACTTCTGTTCCTCATCGGTCTTCCATACCCATCCCTTGACTTTTGCGTCTCCGTTCAACTGGATGGCAGTCTGGGCAAATCCTTCCGGAACTTCGATGGTATCGTCAATCGGCAGGACCACAATTGCCCTTGCCACGCTGTCGATCGTCACATAAGGCGACAATGCCCCCGATTCCGGTACATAGATATAGAATGAGCCATTCCCGTCACTTCCCTGGAGGTAAATCAGGGTAAGGCCGTTGCCTGTACCGGCCATAATCTCCGTGCCGTTGTAGGTGCAGGTAGACTGGGTATAGCCCGCAGGAAGAGCTGCAGGGTCAAATGACGACGCTACGCTGTATTCCACTCCGTCAATATCAGCCTTCAGTTCTCCGACCACCGCACTGCCCGTGACCACGGCCTCACCGGCCTCCGTAGCCGGTACTTCCGATGATTCCGACTTATTGACTGTAATCGTATAAGATTTTACGGTCTGGCCATCCTCCGCAGTAACCTTACATACCACGGTATTGGCCCCCGTCTTAAGGCCGGAGCCTCCGGTGACCTTTGTCTTTGCTTTAGCGTCCTTAGCATCGGCGCTGACTGCGATTTTATCCACGTCGCCGCCGACATTTACCGTATAGGACATTACATCCGGTGAAAAAGCCGGTGACAGCTGTCCCGGCGATACTTTTAATGAGGCAAGGGCCGCTTCGCTCGAGTAAGTCGCAGGAGCCTTGACTTTCACTGCCGATGAACCCACCTTAGTAACATTGACGGCCTGAGTATCCGCATCATAAACCTCATGGCTTGCTACGGAAATCGACGTGTCGCCCGCCTGTACTGCCTTAAATTTAAGCGTGTAGGCAAATTCCTTTGTCGTGTTGGAATCCATCGTTCCCACAAGACGCACGGAACCGGCGCCTCCATTGGCATTATTCCCGCTAACAAACTCAATATGCGACTGATCATAAGATAAAACCAGATCGGACGCCCCGAGGTTTCCATCGGTGGCCGTAACCTTGACCGTCACATTAAATTCCTGTCCCACCGTTGTGCTCGGATCGGAAAATGATATCTTCGCGCTGGCTGCAAAAGCCTCAAAGCCGCCAAACGGCATGGCCAGACAAAGGGCGCATGCAGCAATCAGGCTGGTAACTATATTTCTTACTCTTCTGTTCATAATCTCTCCCACCTAGTTCAGTTTCTGACTCCCCAGAATATCCTTCTGCATTGCCAGGATATCCATGATGTCGACTTTCCCGTTGCCATTGACATCGGTGGCCTTCTCAAACGGGCCTGTAAGGGTTTCAAGCCCGAGGATATGCCTCTGTGCTTTCAGCACATCCAGAATATTTAATTTACCATCACCGTTATTATCTCCCTTCACGATCACATCATATCGGACCGTGGGAGAACCGTCGGAGCCGAAAGCCTGGACAAGGTTGCCCGTGCCCACAGCTCCGGTGACTTCTCCACCCGATGAATTATAAACCTTTATAATACTTCCCGCACCCGCCGCGGCCAGGGAGGCTGCAAGCTGTGCTGCGGTCATACCCGCGCTGACGGTCTGCGTCCCGCCGCTTCCCGTTCCTGAAGAACCGCTGCCGCCGGGCGTAGCGCCAGGTGTTGTTCCTGTCGTTGGGCCGGTTGTTGAGCCGGGTGTTCCCGAACTTCCCCCGGGTCCTACCAGATTGGAGGGATCCGACGATGTGCCAAAACCGGATACACTGCCGCCCGGAGCCACCGGCCCGTTCGTATTACCCGATTCTAACCCTGAGCCTGAGCCGTCCGGAGCAATAATCTGTACATCCGAACCGCCTCCCGGATTGCCGGCAGAACTGCCCCCGGGATTACTTACCGAACCGCCTCCCGGGCCAGTTCCAGGACCTCCCCCGGGACCGGAGCCTGAACCGCCTCCCGAACCGGAGTTCACTCCGCTGCCGATAGAATCAGAATAGGTAGGACCGTTGTCCTGACGTACAACATGAATCACATAATTTCTTATGCTGCCGTTCTGTGCCTTGACAGCCACGGTGATATCGTTGTTGCCGCTCTGCAGATTAATATTTCCCGTTCCGCTGACGGTCGACTTGGAATCGATCACGGAAGCCGCCACCGTCACACTGCTGACGGAGTGGTCCACAATCAGGTCATAAGATTCCGTATCCCTGTTAAATGTAGGGGTAAGGGCAAAACCTTCCACTCCAAGGCCGGACAGCTTATTGTTCGGGCTGCCGTCAATCGTTGGCTTTGCGCACGCCGTAGCAGGCATATTCTTATAAACCGGTATGGAAAACTCCAGAGACGTTGTCTTGAGCGCACTGATTTTAGCCAGTGTAAGCCCCTCCGCCGCCGCCGCAAGGACGTTGGTCATGTACTGGTGTTTATAGAGGTTGTCCCCCTGTACGTTGAATTTTTTCAGATACAGAGTATCCTGTCCGCGTTTCACATAATTATTTCCATAGTAAATAGAGCCGCCGAGTATGGACTTTTCCACGCTGTTCCATGGACGTTCATAACTGCCGGACTGAGATGCCCACCATAACCCTCTCTCGACCGCTCCCATGGAGCCGGACTGATAGGATTCAATGTTAAAAAAGTTATAATATCCCTGATAGCCTGATACGGTTCCCGATATACTTCGGCCGGTGCCCTGGCTGCCCTGCTCCTGGATAATCATCGAGGCAAGGATATAAGGATTCACGCCCGACTGGGCCGCTGCATTCATAATAATATCAACGTATGAGCTGCTGCCTGATACAGGCGCCGTACCGCCAAAATTGCCGGAATTGCTGCCTGAATCGGAGAAACCGGAGTCTCCTCCCATTCCCGGTCCGTATGCCGTCATAACACGGTCCACCTGATGATCACTGATCGAGGCAAGCGGTGAAATCGGAGAAACAACCTGACCGTTATCCCCTGAACCGGAACTGTCTCCCGGACCGGAACCAGATTCTGCGCCTGGACCGGAACCAGGACCTGAGCCCGGCCCCCCTCCTGAACTGCCGGAGCCGGAGCCGGAAGAACCCCCGGAAGAACTTCCGCCGGACGGCGCCGTGCCTCCTCCCGCGCTGCCTGCCAGGAAGGTACCGGCCACCATGCTCTCCAGCCCCTCTCTTGTATGGATAGAACTGTCATAGGACTGCTTCATAAACTGGAAAATGTATTTTTCATTTAAAAAATTTCTCGGATCCATGTAGTAGCGGATAATATCTTCCGACGCCTGAACCCAGGAATTGCCGTCAAAGCCGGGCCACGAACCGGTATCCCAGTCATAGGCTCCCGTTGCGGTCGACTTCCAGGAAGAAATGTTCTCTCTCCCCACCAGATTTCTTCCGATTACGCTCTCGTTCTCTACTGCGGTATTCCAGTCCAGATTGGTCTGAAGGGCCGTAAACGTCCATTTGGGATACATGGCGTGAAGCTCACGCAGTCCCGGCTTGTAGCTCTCCGGAAATCCCTGGCTGTTCATATAGCTCTCAAAGTCACCATCAGACGTAATTACCGTCGGAAATTTTATGTAGTCACTGGACGCGTATCCGATTGTCTCGGCTCCGCCGCCTCCGCTGAACCGTATCTGATACCACAGTTTTCCGTCCGTCCCGGTCTGCTCACCGATTACGGTAACCGCGGCCCCATGAGACAGTTTCGCCACTGCCTGATAGGAGGTTCCCGGTCCGCTTCGCACGTTCAGATTCGTCGCATTGACCGAGGCGGTCCGCTCGCTAGCCATGCTGACCATACCGGATAATCCCGTACGTCCCGCCTGCCATGGGCTGAAGGCCATAATACAGCCAAGCAGCAGCGCAACCACCCTCTTATATCCCTTTTTTTTCATTCGTGTCTCTCCCCGTAATGCCTGAAGCGGCATTTTCCTCTATATTTTCAAAACCTGCGAATTCTTTTCAATCCCATACGGGTCAAAAAAGCGATTTGCCTGATTAGGCATTATGTACATTATAATGAAAACTACCATTATATGTCAACCTCATGAACAAAAGTTCACAGAATATCCAGGAATTTACAGGAATTGTAAGATTTTCTTAACAAATTCTGCCTAACAGGATTGTGATGAGCATCAGAAGGATTAACACGGCCTGTCTTACCGTATCCTTCCTGCACCACTTAATCACTCTGACTGTCATATCCTCCTCCATCTCCGGATCTGTTTTGATATTTTTGCAAAACAGTCCCATTATCTATAGTATTATATGCAGACAAGGGGGGGATGTTGACAGAAATTTTGAAAAAGTTAGGGGGTGGGTGGAATAAAAAGAGCAAAGACTCATGGCCTCTGCTCTTTTCCAAACTACTCTTTATACAGGATACGCCCTGTTCAGCCTGTCGGCTTTCGCAGGATCAATCCCGGTTGACTGTGCCTCACGGTACTCAAAGAATTCCTTGGCTACCTGTGGGAATAATGCATAAGTCAGCACATCCTCATCCTGTTTCTTCCACTGGGACATCTCTGCTTCCAGTTTCTGAAGCTGCGGCTCGATCTTGTCGGCCGGACGGCAGGTGATTGGTGTTGCGTCCCCAATTGCTTTTTTCTGGACTTCGGCATTGAACGGTTTAACAGTCTGGCCGAATTCGCCCATAAGAAGTTTCTTGGACTCTTTTGTAAACATCTTGTAACGCTGTCCCATCAGTACGTTTAATACGGCCTGTGTTCCCACGATCTGGGAGGACGGGGTAACAAGCGGCGGCTCTCCGAAATCCTTGCGGACTCTCGGGATCTCCTGAAGTACGGCATAATATTTGTCTTCGGCATGAGCCTCTTTTAACTGGGACACCAGGTTGGAAAGCATTCCGCCCGGTACCTGGTAACGGAGCGTATTGATATCTACGCCCAGTACCTTTGTATTCATCAGGCCGCTTGCAAGAGCCTCCTCGCGCAGAGGTCTGAAGTATTCGGCAATCTCGGCCAGTGCATCTTTGTTAAGTCCCGTGTCGTAGCGTGTACCGCTGAAAGTCTCAACCATAACCTCTGTTGCCGGCTGGCTGGTTCCAAGTGCGAATGGTGACATCGCCGTATCAATAATATCACAGCCTGCTTCTACTGCTTTTAAGTACGTCATGGAAGCTACACCGGAGGTATAGTGTGTGTGAAGATCGATCGGAAGCTTCACGGATTCTTTTAGCGCTGTAACAAGCTCTTCTGCCGCATATGGTGTCAGAAGTCCGGCCATATCCTTAATACATAAGGAATTGGCGCCCATGTCCTCGATCTCCTTCGCGATATTTTTCCAGTAATCAAGGGTGTAGGCATCTCCCAGCGTATAGCTCAAAGCTACCTGGGCATGGCCTTTTTCGCTGTTGGCTGCTTTCACGGCTGTCTTAAGGTTTCTGATATCGTTTAAACAGTCAAAGATACGGATAATATCAATGCCGTTGGCGATGGATTTCTGTACAAAGTATTCTACAACATCATCTGCATAATGGTTGTAACCGAGGATATTCTGTCCGCGGAACAGCATCTGCAGTTTTGTGTGTTTGAATCCGGCTCTCAGTTTTCTCAGTCTGTCCCACGGATCTTCTTTTAAGAAACGCAGGGATGCGTCGAATGTAGCGCCGCCCCAGCACTCTACGGCATGATACCCTACCTGATCCATCTTGTCGATGATCGGAAGCATCTGATCTGTTGTCATTCTGGTTGCGATTAAGGACTGGTGAGCGTCACGAAGGACGGTCTCCACAATCTTAACCGGCTTTTTCTCTATATTAGCCATTTTGTGACCTCCTGAATTTTTCATTTATTTCACTCCAAAGATAGCCATGAATGTTCCGGCTGCAACTGCGGTGCCGATAACACCGGCAACGTTTGGTCCCATTGCATGCATCAGAAGGAAGTTGGTCGGATCTGCTTCCGCTCCCACCTTCTGGGATACACGGGCTGCCATCGGAACTGCGGACACGCCGGCGGAACCAATCAGCGGGTTAACTTTTCCATGGGTTACCTTGCACATAATCTTACCGAAAATAACACCTGCTGCAGTGCCAAGGGAGAATGCAACCAGACCCAGAATAACGATCTTAATTGTATCCATGTTCAGGAACGCTTCTGCACTCGTCGTAGCTCCTACGGATGTGCCGAGCAGGATAACTACGATATACATAAGGGCGTTGGAAGCTGTCTCTGTAAGCTGTTTAACAACACCTGATTCACGGAACAGGTTTCCAAGCATCAGCATACCAACCAGTGGAGCTGTCGTCGGAAGAATCAGGCATACAACAATCGTAACAATGATTGGGAAAAGAATTTTCTCCAGTCTCGATACAGGGCGGAGCTGTTCCATCCTGATCTTTCTCTCTTCTTCTGTAGTAAGAAGTTTCATAATCGGCGGCTGAATAATCGGAACCAGCGCCATGTAAGAATATGCGGCTACTGCGATCGGACCCATCAGTCCTGTCTGTCCAAGCTTGCCGGCCAGGAAGATGGATGTAGGGCCGTCAGCTCCGCCGATGATAGAAATAGCAGCGGCGGCCTTGTCATTAAATCCAAGGAAAATAGCCATAAAGTAAGCGCCATAAATACCGAACTGGGCAGCTGCCCCCAGCAGGAAACTCTTCGGGTTGGCAATCAATGGACCAAAGTCGGTCATTGCGCCTACACCCATGAAAATAAGTGACGGCAAAATACTCCATTCATCCAATAAATAGAAGTAATGTAAAAGTCCGCCGACACCGCTCGACGACTCTTCAACAGTTTTCATAATATCCGGATAGATATTAACGAGCAGCATACCAAATGCAATCGGAAGCAATAAGAGCGGTTCAAACCCCTTCTGGATAGCCAGATAGAGAAAAATGAGCGCCACTAAAATCATAACCATATTTCCGACAGTCAAATTCAGAAATGCCGTCTGTTGAAGAAGATTAGACAATGTAGTTGTAATGTATTCCATATTAATCCCTCCAAACGGAATCTTTCATGACCCGTATCTACCAGTTTTTAGTTTAATGTTGCAAGTGTTGCGCCTGGTTCTACCATATCGCCTACTGCTACATTAATGCTGGCAATTGTTCCGTCCTGAGGTGCTACGATTTCGTTCTCCATCTTCATCGCTTCCAGAATCAGGATCACCTGTCCGCGTTTTACCGCTGCGCCGGCCTGCATTTTAACTCCGAGGATTTTGCCTGGCATTGGGGCTGTCACAGGTACGGAGCCTGCTGCTGGCGCCGCCGGTGCTGGGGCTGGAGCTGGTGCCGCAGGCGCTGGGGCCGGTGCTGGTGCCGCTGCTCTTGGTGCTGGTGCTGGCGCCGGAGCCGGTGCTGGTGCCGCTGCTCTTGGTGCTGGTGCTGGCGCCGGAGCCGGTGCTGCCGCTCTTGGTGCTGGTGCTGGCGCTGCCGCCTTAGCTGCTCCTGTAAATCCTTCTTCTACTGTTACTTCATAAGCATTGCCATTTACTGTAATTGTATAATTCTTCATCTGATTTTCCTCCTGATTCAATTAAGCGTTTTTCCATTTTGAGCCAGACTTGCGTCTGATTGAACGTACTATCAGTCCTTCTGCCGGGACACAGGCGGCAGCCGAAATTGCTGCTGTGATTACCGCCACCAATTCCATATCATCTGCCAGGTTTTCTTCCTCACAGAAGGCAGGTTCCGGAGCCGGTACCGGTTCTGAAACAACGGGCGCCGGAACTGGGGCAGGGACCGGAACAGCAGGCGCTGGAACCGGAGCAGAGGGAGCGGGCGCCGGAACAACAGGTTCTGATGCTGCTGCTTTTGCCGCCTCTTTCTTTGCCTTGTAATTCGCTTCCAGTGTATTTACATTCTTCAGGCTTGCAATAATAAAACTGATAAAAATAAGTACCAGGAACACGGTTCCCATACCCATCAGAGTATTCATTCCCGCTCTCTCGAGCTTCTCACCTGTAGTAAAAATTGGAGTAAAGACCATCTCGGTCGCTGCAAGAGAAGTACCGCCGTAATTATCACTGACCACCTCTTCCGCAGTGAGGGCAAATTCCAGTTCCCTCTCTTCATAGCTTGCTCTGACTGTTACTTTGTAGCTGTCCTCGCTCACACGCTCAACTTCCTCAGAAAGAATGGATACCAGTCTTCCTAAATCAGGTTTTGAGCTCTGCCAGGAAGAAATTGCACTTTCCATGACAGTATTCTTTTGTTTCTGCACTCTTTTTAATGTAGTTGCCAGCGCTTCATCGTCGTAGCTGTCAAACTCCTTCAGATAATTCTCAGCCCCCGTCTTCATCGTAGACTCTATTGTCTCGGGAACCGGCTCTGAATCCTTATTGCTGCCTGAGCAGGCGGTAAGGGCAAAGAAGCTGACTGCCATACATAACACAAGCAATACCTTTTTCATATTCTGTTTCATATATGCGTCACCTCATCATAATCAGACCGTTCCATGCTTTTTAGACGGACGATCCTCTCTCTTTGTGAATAACATTTCAAATGCAGCGATAACACGTTTTCTGGTCTCGCCGGCCTCGATAATATCGTCCACATATCCTCTTCCTGCCGCTGCCTGAGCAGAGCTCTGAAGTTTTTCATACTCGGCAGCTTTCTCACTGATGAGAGCCGCTGCATTCTCTGATTTGCCAATCTCTTCCGCGTACATAATCTTAACGGCGCTCTGGGCATCCATCATTCCGATCTTTGCCTGGGGCCATGCATAGACAATGTCTGCTCCGATGGACTTGCTGTTCATCGTCACATAAGCGCTTCCGAATGCGTCGCCAACCACTACCGTTACCTTCGGCACATCGGCGTTCGCAAATGCATACGTAAGGCGGCCTGCCGCTCTGGCAATCTTCTTCTCCGTGCATTTGCACTGTTTGTATCCTTTTACGTTTACAAGTGTAAGGATCGGGATATTAAATGCATCACAGAAGTTTACAAAATCTGCCGCCTTCTCACAGCCTCTGGCCGAAAGTGCCGCTTCGAATTCTTCTGTTTTCTCATTCTCTTCATTATAAATTTCAGTACGGTTTGCAACGCAGCCCACCGTAGAACCGTTCAGGCGGATAAAACCGGTCACCATAGAAGGATCGTACTCTTTCTTCACTTCCATAAAGAAATAGCCGTCCGAAATCTCAGCAAGAGCTTTGGCCGTATCGCCGGTCCATCCCGCAAGATCTTCGGAAACCCTGTTTAAATCGTCTTCACATTCATCATAGGACATATCATCTTCATTGTTAGCCGGAAGGATAGATACAAGAGTCCTGATCTGGGATAAGATCTCCTCCTCGCTTCCAACTGCGTCAACAAGCCCTGTCTCTTCACTCTGGAATGCCGCCGATGCCGTATCACATTTTGTGACATCGTTGCCAGCCAGTGCGTTGGGAGAATTAACAAATAATTTGCCGTTATCTGCCATGAATACAAAGTCTGCGATTGCAGAAGATACTGCCATTCCTCCGCCGCAATTTCCAAATACCGCGCAAATCTGCGGAACGACGCCGGATGCCATAGTCTGCTCCAGGTACATCTGGCCAAAACCGTCAAGTGCGTCTGTCGCCTCCTGAAGGCGAAGGCCTGAACAGTCTAAAAGCCCGATCACCGGCGCTCCCATCTTCATCGCCATCTTATAGATATTGGAAATTTTCTTTGCGTGCATTTCGCCGATGGAGCCGCCCATTACAGACGCATCCTGGCTGTACACATACACAAGGTTGCCTTCGATGGTACCATATCCGGTAATCACACCATCAGCCGCAGTCTCCTGTGCCGTCATGTTGAAATTTGTGCTCCTTGCCGTGATATAAGAACCTACTTCAACAAAACTGTTATCGTCAAGCAGGGAATCAATTCTCTTGCCCGACAATGTCTGTGCAGAATTACTCATTTTGCTGTCCTCCATTTGAATTATTTCGACAACGGATACTACCTACCGTGACCCCATAAAAGTTCACTTTTTAGTAAGTCCAACTTTTGCCTAGTGCCATTGTATAATGGGTTTTGTCAAATTGCAAGTTCTTTCAGAGAGTTTTTATTCACCTTTTCTAATTTATAACAACTTTTTTTCACAGATTTTCATTTTTTCTTTTAATAATGTGCCAATTTTTCTGCGGGCTGTAAATTTTTTATTCCCGTTTTTTTCTCTCTCTGCACATTCTCCCTGATTTAGCAATATTTTTGCAATTTATTATCCGGCTCAAAGTCCAATACTAAATAATGAACTTCATCAGAAATTAACTTTATATGAACTTCATCCATCAAATCATGAAAGGAGGACTTATCATGAGCCCGGCAAACGACTATAAGGCAAAAGAATGTAACTGTCAACAAATACTGGCCATCGCTTCTGTCCCAATGCAGCCCTGGATTCAACCCAGGGAACTTTCCATCGCCCTGGAGCGCGGAACTATTTTTGAAAACCTTGACTTTCCATTTTATATAGGAGGTGAACAAAAATGACCGACAGAGCCACACTTCTGAAACAGATAGACGAAGTCAGCTTCGCTATCAACGATGTTACACTGTATCTCGATACCCATCCCGACTGTGCGGACGCCATCTCCTATTTTAATGAAATGGCTCCAAAACGCGCCAGCCTGATGCAGGAATTTGCAGCTAATTTTGAACCGCTTACAATCGACTGTATCAGTAAAAACGGCGGACTTACCGATCATTTCACCTGGCTTGACGGCCCGGCGCCCTGGGAAGGAGGTGCTCTCTAATGTGGAATTATGAAAAACGGCTTCAGTTTCCGGTCAGCATTAAGACCTGCTGTCCAAAAACAGCTCAGCTTATTATCAGCCAGTTCGGCGGTCCCGACGGCGAGCTTGCAGCATCCATGCGATACCTGTCCCAGCGTTACTCGATGCCATGTAAAAAGGTAGCCGGACTGCTGACCGACATCGGTACGGAAGAACTGGCCCATATGGAAATGATCTGTGCCATGATTTACCAGCTTACTAAAAATATGACAACCGCAGACGCCAAAACAGCCGGTTTTGACGCCTACTATGTGGATCATACCAGCGCCCTGTGGCCGACAGCGGCAGCCGGAGTGCCATTTAATGCATGTGAGTTCCAGAGTAAAGGCGATGCCATAACCGACCTGACAGAGGATCTGGCAGCTGAGCAGAAAGCCAGAACCACTTATGATAACCTGTTGAGAATTATCACGGATCCCGACGTGCGCGCTCCGCTCCAGTTCTTACGCGCCAGGGAACTCGTCCACTTCCAGCGGTTCGGAGAAGCTCTGGAAAACTTAAAAACTACCATGGATTCCAAAAACTATTACTATTTTAACCCGGAATTCGATAAAAAATTTGTCCAGTAACAGTCCGATTAATAAATAAACCGCAGCATCCTGTTTGTTTCACACAGTAGATAAAAAATACTCACTGAAGCCGCTTCTGCATGACAGCGTATTTCTGTCCGCACAGCGGTTCCCGTGAGTATTTGACAAACCGGTGTGTTCCATATTATACTTGCAGAAAGAGAATCAATACTGTGAGGACAATTATAATGGATGAGCGATGCAAAATTTATCATGAAATGATTGACGAGCTGGACGAGTCATATCGCCTGATGCATGAATATGATTCTATGATCCACGATTACGGAACGGCTGTTCTATATCAGGCGGAATCCAAGATCATTCACCTTGTCGGTGAAAAGCCGGGAGTGACCGCCGTTGAACTGTCTGCAATCCTCAAAAAGACTCCCAGCGCCTGTTCCCAAATCCTGCGTAAGCTCCGCCGTAAAGGCTGGATCGAACAGACAAGAAACGCCGACAACAACCGCGAGTATAACTTAAACCTCACCCCGGAAGGCTGGGCCATCTACGAGGGACATAACCAATTTGAACAGCGCTGCTATAAACGCACTTATCACAATCTGGGTTCCTTCAGCGATGAACAGCTTATGATCTACGTGGAGATCCAGAAAAAACTGAATGAAACCTTTATCCAGGATGTCGAGGAGAGCCGCGAGGCATCCGTCAATAAAAAACCGGAAAGCAGCCATAACTGATGCTGCTTTCCGGTTTTTTACCGTTTCGGCGGCCGCCATTCATGAAACTCAGACCCCAACGGCATAGATAACCCCGTAGCCCTCCGAAGGCTCCACCATATCCATCTTTTCAAGCATTCGGTCAATCACTGCCTCGGGTACGCTTCTGTCCCGCTTCTTATTTCTCCTTAAAAGCTCCTCATAAGGAGCCTCCACGTAGACCGTGATTACTCTGGCGCCGTAATCCTCAAAAAGACGGCGCAGTTTCTGCCTCGTACTCAGCACGGTGTTTGTGGCATCCCATACAAAGGATTCTTTTCTGCGCAGGAATACCCTGGCCCTCTTCCGCGCCTCATCGGCCACCGCGCCGGAACCGTCCGCGGGGTTTACTCCCCACTCCTGTCTGATATCATCCAGCGAGACGACGGGAATTTCCTTTAAATTCTCTCCGATATAGGTATCCTTTCCCGCGAGGGGCAGGCCGGCCATCAGGAAGACGGTAAATTCCGTCTCGTCAAACAGCGGTATGCCGCGGCCGATCCGGCTGCTTCCGCCGCCAAAATCGTCATTATAATATTTAAATCTGGTGTAATCACATGCAAATTCCGGTTTTCCTTCATAGCAGTTTATTTCCCTGCCATATTCCCGGAAACACTCCACATTGCAGAGCAGGTCCTCCGTATCTTCACAAATCCGGCCCAGAATATCGGCCTTGGACAGCATATAAAGAAGCGGCAGGCGCACGCTCTCGGCCGCCCGGCACAGCCTGGCCTCCGCCCTGTCCCGGTCCCAGAAATGAAGTGGAAGGCCATGATACCGAATCAGCCAGGCAATTTCCTCTCTCTCCCGGAAGGACACCTCATACTGGGAGGCATATTTTTTATAAATCATCCGCCGGAATATTTTGGAGCCCGTAACCGTATGCTTCGGGGAGACAAACACTCCGTTCTCAAGCTTTGTACAAACAGGTTTTCCAATGTCGTGGAACAGGGCGGAGAGATAAATAATTCCCCGCTCCTCCTTTCCTAGTCCGGTCCATTCCGGAAGTTCCGTCACCGCCCGGCACACGAGCCTGGTATGTGTTTCGGCATTCCCCTCCCCGTGGTAGGCCGGATTTTGTTCCGCCTCTTTCATTGCCTCAAGTTCCGGAAACAGGGTTTTCATCCTTTCATAATCGTAATCATTTGCCTCCGGCAGGTCAAGCAGACGTTTCTTCATCATTCACGCACCTCCTCCGCAAAGAGATCCACTCCACCCCTTAGCCCGTTTGGAATAATCGGCCGGTTAGCCCAGTGGGTCTCGGAATCTAGGATGGTATTTAAAAAGGAACTCCTGACATATTTTAATCTGCCGGTGGTCTCCTCCCCCTCCTCGATTTTAATATAGATTCCCTCCATCAGATCGCTTGCATCCGTCTGGCGGGCCGCCAGCTCAAAAGACAAATTCCTTTTTCTGCACTCTTCCTGCAGTGACGCAAGACAGTTCTCCGATTTGAACGCAGACTTTCCAAGGAGGGAGGTAAGCTCCTCCGCCCTGTCGAGACAGCCCTCAAAAAGCACCGGGACCTGTTTAATAAACGGATAAGGCAAAAGCCGTCTGCGGCGCTCCTTTGTACTGAGGAACATCTTCCTCTCCTTGTCGTAAATATCAAACTCCATAAAATAATGGGACAGCCCGTCATAGTAAACCGTATGTTTGGCGTAGAGCCACTCCCCATACATAATATATCTGCTTCCCAACAGGCCGTAGAGCTTTTCCTGAAAACAGCCCGCCCATGTTTTAAGAAGGGCAAACTGCCGCTCGCCATAACCTCCGTTCAGGTAATGGCCACGGCTCTGCAGCAGCATTTTCCCGTTTCCGTCAAAGGAAATGCCGCAGTTGGCGCCGTCGACTTTCTCTTCCAGCACCACAAAACGTCCCCTGATTTCGGAAAACGGCACACTGTTTAAATCTTCATCCCCGGCCTGAATTCTTGATCCTTCTATGTGCCGGGTTCTCGGGTATTTTATAATATCTTCCATATGATATCATCCTCACTTTCTGAGGTGATACGGATAAGGCAGCTCCCTGGAAATGCCGAGGCACTCCAAAACACCATCAAAGAGGCTGCGGGGTAAAGAACTCCCCGCAGCCTCTGCACCGAGCCCCATGCCTTATGTATCACAGTTGTCGGGTAACAGCGCGGCAGAAGGGAATACGCCTTAAACCTTCCATCACTTTTACATGATGCAAGAGATACGCTTTTCCTTTAGCTGCGGTCCGTTTTGCTGTGATACGATTACATGGTTCTCATTCCCTTCTGTTTATTTTATCTATCCCGGCAATCAGTGTCCAGGTCCCTGTTGTGATGGTGTCTCTTCCGTCGGCTGCGCCGCCTGCTGTGTGGCAGCGTCCGCGCCGTCTGCGGCGATCTGGGTACAGATTCCGTCGGCTCCGGCCTGATAGGAAACTCCGTTAAAATCCAGAACCGCATTCACGGCCATGGCTCCGCTCGTCTGGTCAAAGAAATATTTGGCTCCGCCAATATCCTGCCAGCCCGTCAGCATAGCTCCGCTGTCGTTCAGATAGTACCGGGCTCCGCCGATATCCTGCCAGCCCGTCAGCATGGCTCCGCTGTCGTTCAGATAGTACCGGGCTCCGCCGATATCCTGCCAGCCCGTCAGCATGGCTCCGCTGTCGTTCAGATAGTACCAGCTTCCGTCTATATTCTGCCAGCCAGTCTTCATAATGCCTGCCGCATCCATATAATAATGCTGGCCGTCCACGGTCTGCCAACCGGTTAACATCTTTCCGTCGCCGCTTAAGCAGTACCAGTTTCCGTCCGGATTCTGCCAACCCGTCTTCATGGTTCCCGAAGGACTGAAATAATATCTGGCTCCGTCAATATCCTGCCAGCCCGTCTTCATGGCTCCGGAGGCATCGAGATAGTACCGTTTGCCTTCTATATCCTGCCATCCGGTCGTCATCTTTCCTTCTCCGTTCATATAATACCAGGCTCCGTTTACTTCCGCCCAGCCGGTCTGCATCTTGCCTTCGGCTCCCATATAATAGCGGGCTCCGTCCACATCCTGCCAGCCAGTCGTCATCCTGCCCGAATTATCGAGATAGAATCTGGCTCCGTCTATGTCTCTCCAGCCGGTCTGCATTCTGCCTTCGCTATCCAGATAGTATCTGGATCCGCCCACATCTCTCCAGCCGGTTGCCATTGTGCCAGACGGGTCAAAGTAATACCAGGCTCCGTCCAGGTTCTGCCAGTCCACGGCCATCTTTCCGGTGGAAGCATCCAGATAGTAGCGTCCCTCCGGGAACGTCATCCAGCCTTTAGCCGGCGTTCCGTCCGCATTCATATAATATTGTCCCTGGCCGTCGTTGATCCAGGTGGATTTCTGCATTATATAATTCTGATAATAGTAAGTATTGCCGCCGATTGTCCTCCACGTATTGGCAGGAATGAGGCTTGCAAAATCCCTGTAAAGGAAGTTGATATCCACATTTCCATTGACGCCGTTGATGGAACCGGTGTTTGTAGCCTGCCACATCGCCGGATTGTCATATGTATACATGACACCGTACCGCGCCACCCACATGTCATAATTGAGGGCCGACATGTCAATCTTGTTCTTGATCCAGTATTCGTTGGCATAAACCATCGGGCGGTACCCCGCCGCCTCAATCTTCCGGCAGAACGCGTTGATTACGGCGCTGACCTCGGACGGTGACAGTGTTCCAAGGGTGTTGGTATCCTCCGCGTCAAATACGACCGGATAGGAGATCGGATAATCTTTAATGATATTTAAAATAAAGTCGGCTTCCTGCTCGGCCATCTCCACCGATGTGGCATAGGAATAGAGATAGGCTCCTATATTGATTCCAACGCTGGTCGCTCCCTTTGCATTAATGCTGAAAAAAGGATCCTCTTCCCCCCTGAACCTGGTCGCAAGCATCGCAAATTTCACATCATCCGCAGCCACCTGGTTCCAGTCCACATTCTGATTCCAGTAAGAAAGATCAATTCCTCTTGCCAGAACACCATGGATGGGGGTCCCATCCACCATCTGATACACATTGCCCACTCTGTCCCACTCCTTTGCGTAAGCGGTAAATGGCTGTGCGCATACAGAAAGGCCCAGCAGTCCTGCTATTGTATATGCAGTCAAACGTTTTCCATATTTCATAAAGTAAATACATTCCTTTCCGAAGACCTTCCATTGCACAAATGCCTTGCCGGCAATATCTCGTGGGCAAGGGGCGACGAAATTTATCTTCCATCCGTATTTTCAAAGAAAATCCCGTTTTCTCTGTTTACGTAAAAAGCCCCGGAGGGCGTCTGGATAATAGTTGCTCCGCCAACATTATACCAAATCCCCTCCGGGGTAAGTCAATATAGAAATTGTGAATTTTTCTGACACTTTTCTTACAATAATACCAAAATGCGGCAACCGTCGGCCAAAACGCTCTCTGCCGGCCCCGACGCCGTCAAACGGAACGGACGGATTGTGTTGTTCGTTTCAGGCGCCCTTTTTAGTTTCCATCTCCACCGGTTTCCTCAGGCTTTCCTCCACCTGCCGGAGCCCCTGCTCATAATGTTCAATCTTGCTGTCCAGCCGTTCCAGGGATGCCTTCAGATCTTCCATTCTGAAGAGGAGCTGTTCCCTCTGCTCAATGAGGATATTCTTACGCGCCTCCGCAGTCTCCTCCCCCTGTTCAAACAGGGCCACATACTCGACAAGAGCCTCGATCTGAACCCCTGCCTTTCTCATACACTTCATAAGCTGAATCCATCCAAGGGAACTCTCATCATAATCCCTGATTCCGCTCTTTGTGCGCGGTACCGGAGGAATCAGGCCGATACGCTCATAATAGCGAAGTGTATCGGCCGATATTTCATACATTTTACTTACCTCTGCAATCGTCATGGCATCTCCTTTGGCCGGACTGTCCGGCACACGTCTCTCCGCCTCTTTTACCAGGCGGAATTGTCATGATCATTGTATACCACAGAAAGCGCCCTTGTAAAGTTTAAATTCGCTTTCTACCAGATCCTTTCTACCAGATTCCCAGCATTCTCTGCATCACCAGGCTGACTCCAGTAATTCCGACCCAGCAGCAGAACCCCATGATAATCGGTTTGCCTCCCGTCCGGATCAGCTCCACAATATTCGTATTCAGGCCGATTGCTGCCATCGCAAGGACAATGAAAAACTTGCTTAACTCTTTGACCGGATTAAAAATGCCCACCGGGGCTCCCATCTGCAGCGCGATTGTCGTGATAACGGACGCACCGATAAAGTAGAGGATAAAAAATGGGAATATCTGTTTCATGCTGATTTTCTTTCCCTCGGCCTTATCCTCTTTCTCTTCCTTTTCGGCCCTGATAAAAGCGAGAACCAGCGTAATCGGTATGATTGCCAGCGTCCTGGTCAGCTTAACCGTGACCGCCTTATCGAGCGTAGCCGAACCCAGGTTCCACATGCTGTCCCAGGTGGCCGCCGTGGCCGTTACCGAGGAGGTGTCGTTGACCGCCGTACCTGCGAAAATACCGAAGGCATTACCCGTCGCCGTATCAAAGCCCAGGAATTTGCCGAAAACGGGAAACAGGATGGCGGCCAGGACATTGAAAAAGAAGATAACGGATATCGCCTGAGCCACCTCCTCGTCATTGGCGTCGATGACCGGCGCCGTAGCCGCTATCGCCGATCCTCCGCAGATGGAAGAACCGACTCCGATTAGCGCTGAAATATTAGCCGGAATGCGCATTGTCTTATGTAACAGAAATGCTATTACAAGTGATGTGGTGATTGTGGAAATGATAATCGGAAGAGACTGTCTTCCCGTTTCCAGAATCACGTGAAGATTCAGCCCGAATCCCAAAAGGATAACGGCCCACTGCAGAATCTTCTTTGATGTAAAGCGGATGCCTCCCGCAAAAGGTGATTTATCCCTGATGAGCATGGTGATCAGCATTCCTGCAATAATCGCAATAACGGCTCCTCCGACCACCGGGAATAACTTTCCTGCAAACCAGGACGGAACCGCAACCGCCAGGCAGAGAAGCAGGCCTTTTCCATTCTTTTTCATAAACTCCATTTTATTTCCTCCTGAATTTCTGTAATCAGTAGTGCGCAGACGCCGCCAGTTTTCCACTCCTCCGGCGAAAAGTATCTTCTGCGTACTTTTCACCGCCAATTCATAAAACCTTCGGACTGAAGCATCTGTTTATTATGAAATATATGGTAACTCTCCAATTCAATAATGTAAAATTATATATATTTATGTTACAATAAATATACGTTATCATTATCCGACTACGTCAATCAAAAAACAGCAGGGACACGTTCCAATAGCGGAACGGTTCTGCTGATATCAGGAGGAATCTGTTATGTTGGACTTCAGGGTCAATACGTTTCTGTCCGTATGCGAACATATGAATTATACAAAAGCGGCCGAGGCGCTCCACATTACGCAGCCGGCCGTGTCCCAGCACATCCACTATCTGGAAAGCCTTTATCACGTCAAGCTCTTCCGGTACGAGGGTAAGAAGATCCGTCTCACCCCTGCCGGCGAGATACTTCTCAGGACGGCGGCAGCCCTAAAAAACGATGAACAGTTTATGCTGGAGCAGTTTTCCCAGCTCTCTTCCCACGGTCTAGCGCTGCGGTTCGGCACGACGATGACCATCGGGGAATCCGTTATCTCCGCTCCCCTGGCCTCCTACCTGACCCGCCATCCGGAAGTCAGCCTGAGCATGATTATCTCCAATACAGACGACCTTTTAAAACGGCTCCACGCGGGGGATATCCACTTTGCCCTGGTGGAAGGCAATTATGATACGGCCGAATACGATTCACTGATTTACCGCACCGAACCATTCATCCCCATCTGCTCTGCCCGCCACATCTTTTCAAAGGAGCCGGGCTGCCTGCGGGATCTGCTGAACGAACGCCTGCTGCTTCGGGAAACCGGTTCCGGCACCAGGGATATTCTGGAAAAACACCTGGATATGAAGAATATCCGCATCACCGATTTTGCCCATATTACCGAGATAGGCAACATTCACGTTATCTTGGAACTGCTGAAGGCGGATTTGGGAATCTCCTTCCTCTATCAGGCCGCGGCTCTTCAGGGAATCGAAGACGGAACGCTCCGCCCTCTGAACCTGAGGGATTTTCAGCTGGAGCACGACTTTACTTTTATCTGGAATAAAGGAAGTGTTTTCTCCGATATTTACCAAAAAGTATACGAGGAGATGCGGTAAAAATCATTTTGCCGCATCCTGGTCTCCCCGGCTGTCTCCCTTTTGCTTTCTCCCTGCTCCTCTTCTGTCCTCCGACAGGAACAGGCCCAGCAGGGTCAGGGCAATGCCGCCGACTATCGCTTTCGTCATCTTTTCATGAAGAATCAGGGCCGATGTGACGGCCGTGATGACGGGTACCATATAAATATAGATGATAGTTTTCACCGAACCCACCATCTTCACGGCAAAGTTCCACGTTACAAAGCAGAGGGCCGAAGCGCCCAGTCCCAGGAAAATCAGGTTTAAAAACATTTTCATATCATAGAACTGCCAAAGCTCCACGTGGAAGTCCATAATAAACAGGACGGGTATCATCAGGCCGATTCCGTAGAAGAAAATTCTTCTCGTCGTCTGAATCGTATTATAGCCATACCCTGTAATCTTTTTCATCAGCGTGGAATAGGCCGCCCAAAGCACCGCCGCCGTCACGGCCAGGATGTCCCCCAGCGGATTGAGCTGCAGCTTTGTCTTACTGTCAAAGCTGATGAGAAAGATTCCGGCCATGGCAATCAGAAAACCGCAGAAAAACCGCGGGCCGGGACGCCCCTCATGCAGAAACAGACAGGTAAAGATCACGGTAAAAAATGGGGCAATTGAGATAATAACGCCCACATTGGACGCCAGCGTATACGTCAGCGCAATATTTTCAAACAGGTAGTAAAGCGTCACGCCAAGCAGTCCCGCCAGTGCAAAGTACCCCTCCTGCTTCCGGTCGGACAGGGTCAGCCTGCGGGGGCAGACACACCAGAGCGCCGCATATCCGATGACAAAGCGGATAAAAAGTATCTCGATCGGTGAAAAGGACTGAAGGAGCACCTTGGTGGATATAAATGTCGTCCCCCAGATCAGGATTGTGACAAAGGCGGCAATATGGCCTGCCAGAGATTTATTTTTCATTTTCATCCTCCTTCGTCTTAGCGGCGGCCTGAGGCGTGCCGGTAAAGATTTTCTGATACTGTTTCGGCGTCAGGCCGATGAATTCCTTAAAGAAATTCGTGAAATGACTCTGATCCGAGAACCCGGCCATGTTCGCCGCGTCAATCGGCAGAATCCCCTGTTCCAAAAACTTCTTAGCCCGGTCCAGTCTAACGGTCTGCAGATAGCGGTAAGGCGAAACACCTACCTGTTTTGTAAAAGAACGAAGCAGATAGGATTTCCCGAAGTTCGTCATAGACAGCAGCTCATCGAGAGTGATATTTTCGTCAAAGTGTTCTTCCATATAAGCACAAAGCGTCTTGATTTGCTGATCCGGCTCCGCTATGTCCGCCTCCTCAAAGGGCTGCACATATTCCTGCAGTACCTGCTGAAGCATAAAAAAGAAGGCCTCCTCTTTTTTCATCACAGGCGCATGCGACAAAATCGCATCATACAGCTCCCCCACCGACTGGGCCAGTTCGCTGTGAAAAACAACATTCTGCGTGAAATGAGGAACAAACTCCCGGCCGGTAATCTCGCCGACCGCCCTCACCATCACGTCCCGGTCGATATTAATCCCCCTGTAATCCAGCAGTTCCCCATTGACCGGCGCGCAGAAATGATTGTCACGCGGGTTAAACAGCAAAAGATCGCCCGCCGTTAAATCGTACTCCCGTCCCCTGCACCAGAGATGCCTGCTGCCTCCCTCCACAAAACCCACCACATAATATTCATGGAAATGGTTGGGGAATTTCTGGACAATCCCTCTCAAATTATACGCTTCTAATTTCAAATCACTGTCATAATAAATATGACGCTGCTCCCCCTCATGAGGCATTTTCTCCCCCTCCTTTTTCCTGTATAATCGCGCCGGGAATGCCGCAGAGTATCTTTTTTCCGCAGTCCCGGGGCATTTTTGTCATTCTATCACCGAACCGGAAAAAATTCTTGCATGATATGACACCGCGGTGCGATCCTGCCCGGAGGGCTTACCTATGATATAAGAAACCGGCGCACCCGTGACGCCAGCCAGGATTTTACCTGTCTGTCATCGCGGGCCGCCGGCCGGACGGGCTGTTTTGAGACAGCCTCCTTAATTTCTGCTTCTGTTCAAAAGTCTTAAGATGTAAAGGAACAGATTGATAAAGTCAAGATACAGGGACAGTGCGGAGAAGATAGACGCTTTCTCCAGAATCTCCTGGTTTCCTGCAAAGTAAGTATAGTTCGTTCTGATCTTGCCCGTGTCATATGCGGTAAATCCAAGGAAAACAGCGATTCCCACATAGCACATAACGGTTTCCATGGCTCCCAGGTTCAGGAACATGGACAGCACGCCGAAGATAATCAGGAAAAACAAACCACCCACCAGAAGCGGCCTGATTCCGCTGATGTCAATCTTAAAGATCAGGCTGACGCCTGCCATAATCCCGAAGAACAGGGAGGTCGCCACAAATACGAGAAGCAGCTGCACTGCTCCGAATACCAGGAAGTAGGCAGAAAATACGATTCCGTTTAGAGCCGCATAAAAAAGGAACATTCCTCTTGCCGCGCCCACTGACATCTTATTGACTCTGGCGGACATCCAGAATACGGTAAGCAGTTCCAGTCCCGATATGACAATCAGTCCGTACGGGATTGCAAAAACAAATAAAATGGCTCCCGATAAATAGCCTGCAATCGCAACCGCAAAGGTGAGCATCAGTCCTGCAAACATCCAAAGATACGTCTTTGCCACATATTGTCCCAGTGTCTCCCGGCCATATCCTTCCGCCTGGTAAACCTGATTCATCTGTTCATAATCCATAGCTTTCATCCTTTCTTATTCACTCCGGTGAAAAAACAATAAAATGAATTTTTCACGTTAACTTGATAATTTCGTTCTCTTATAGACAGATTACCACAATTAACCTGAAGTGTCTACCATTTGTTGCTGCTTATTCCAGCCGCCTTCTCCTCTTCCTCCGCAGTCTTGGCAGTGGCACATTGAACTTTTTCAGAGTGCTGAAACCGTAATAGTAAATGATAAACAGCACCGTGGTAATTCCCCATGTCAGCGGATAGCTGAATATAACGGTGATAATACTCGGACGGAGCGGAACTGCGATGATAATCCATACAACACGGAGCGTGCAGACGCCCAGGGCCGTCATGATCATCGGTATCCAGCAGTCTCCCACCCCGCGGAGCGCACCCGAGAAAATCTCAATACAAATGTAGAGGATAAATGTCGGCACCAGGAAGTACAGAATCTCCATACCCTTTGCAATAACATCTGCATCCGTTGTAAACAGGAGATACACATATCCCCCGAAGAGATACAGGACGGTGCAGAGAATCAGGGTGATAATGGCGGTAACCCCAAGACAGACATTGACGCCTCTCTTGACACGCGTGATTTTCCCCGCCCCGTAGTTCTGTCCGACAAACGTGGTAATGGAAATTCCAAGAGCGCTGATGATCATCCAGTACACGCTGTCAATCTTACTGTAGGCTGTCCATGCCGCAATGGTATCCGTACCCAGGGAGTTGACGCTGCTCTGAATAATAATATTGGAGAGGGCGTACATAACCGACTGGAGTCCGGCCGGAAGCCCGATTTGTATAATTCGCCTTACCATGAAAAGATTCAAACGGATCTTTTTGACGATCAGCCTGTAGGAATCCGTCGCCTTCATCAGGGCTGTTATTACCAACACCGCGCTGACCAGCTGGGAAAATACGGTCGCAATCGCCGCCCCCCGCACTTCCATCTTGAGAATGACTACCAGCAGGACATCAAGTATAATATTGGTAAAACAGCTGGCCATCAGGAAATAGAGCGGGCGTTTGGAGTCTCCGATCGCCCTCAGGATACCGGCGCCCATGTTATAAATCAGGTTCGTGATAATTCCCACAAAGTAAATATTCAAATAAGAAAGAGAATAATCCATAATCTCTTCCGGAGTTCCCATTGCCTCCAGGGCTGTCCGTCCGAAAAGCAGGCCGATTACAGTCATTCCTAATCCGCAGACAAGAGAAAAGGCCATGGCGGTATGGACCGCCTCACTGACCCTCTTCTCATTCTGCGCACCATAAAACTGGGATATAATGACGGTTGCCCCGGAAGAAAGGCCGACGAAAAAGCCGACCAGCAGGTTGATGAGCATTCCCGTGCTGCCGCCTACCGCCGCCAGGGCCTCCTTCCCTACAAACCGTCCTACAATAATAGCATCTACCGTGTTATAGAGCTGCTGAAAAAACGTTCCAAACAGAATCGGAAAGAAAAACAACAGAAGCTGTTTCCAGATTACGCCCTCCGTGATGGAGCCCGCACCGCTTTTTTTAATCTCTTTCTTCTTCTGCTCCCTGGCAGACAGGCTGTTCATAGCACTTCTCCTTCTTATCTTTTGTTATATTTAAATAATCCATGCGGGTTTCCGGCTTTATGAAAGCTCGGCAATCCGTGTAATGCCGACATAAATATGTGAAATCTTATACCAGGTGGCAAAATCCACCACCCCGGTCTGGGGCAGGCCGAATATTGACTGGAATACCCTTACGGATTCCGCCGTAGAGGGTCCATAGATGCCGTCCACCGCCAAACGGGGGATGGATGTATAAACAGAGGCAATTGTGTCGAGCTGCTCCTGCATCTGCCTCACCTTATCTCCACTTGAACCGATTGTAAGGCTGGTTCCCGGGAAAGACGCCGGTATCCCCGATATCATCTCAGCTGTATTTATGTACATATTGCTTCCGTAAAAATATCTGAGTATTTCAATCGGGCTGTATCCCTGTTCTCCCAGGTCGCAGGAACCCCACTGGGTCATCCAGTTCGGGCAGGTTACCTGCCTTCCGTCGCAGTATTGGGTCAGGATAGGCTGTTTCACGCCCGGCCTGGAGAGATAGCTGTCAAATATGTCATCCACCACCACGTTAATAGTATCAAAGGTATCCCTGCCGTAAATCCATTTGTGATCAAATGCGGTAGAGGAGGTGATTGTAAAATCATACCCCTGGTTTCTGTACCATTCCGTATAGACGCGGTTCAGCGTAAAGGACATGATAGCAAGGACATTGGCCACAATCGTCGCCTGGGGCCAGGTTGCATAAATCTCGCTGGATGCCACATTCTTGATGTAATCCCTGTAGGGCACGTAATAGTTCTTCGCCGATGCATTTGAAGGCACTCCGTCATGTACGACTATCGTCTGGGGCACCACCACGCGGCTTAAGACAATCTCACCGGTCTCATTAGTCGGCTTTATCTCCTCCTCGGCAATCTTCGGGGGATAGGTTCCATAAAGCGTGTGATCCGGAATATCGATTTCTTCCCGCGTTCCCTGCTCATCGGCCAGCGGAATCAGCCGGATTGGCTGTATTGCCGTAACCCCTGCCAGCACCTCGGTCCCGACTACCGTGATTGGTTCAAATCCCGGAGCCGTTACAGACACCGTATATTCGGAATAGGGCCTGATTAGATTATCCTTATTCAGGCTCAGTTCTACAGGGGGCGCCGTCACTGTGATGGAATCCGTCTGTCCGGAGTTATTGGTCTGAAGCACCTCTTCCGGTCTCTCCGTTCCCTGATACCGAATCGTAACATCTGCCCCCTGTATGGGGAAATTATTCTCATTGTTGACTACATTTACCTGCAGGTAGCCCGGCTCTGTCCCTATTGCTTCACAGGCTCGCAGATCTCCATAACCACGTCCGTATCTCTGCATTTTTTGTAACCTCTCATTACAGTTGGTTACTATATCATATATAAACAATGCGGATGTTATTCCTGTGGCCGTCAGATTTGTTATTCCTGCGCCTGTGCACAGCAGCTTAGATTTCCCTTGTTGCCGTCTTGAGCCATTCCGCTTCTTCCGGGTTCAGATATGGGGAAATTCTTGCATAAACTTCTTTGTGGTACTCATTCAAAAGTTCTCTGTCACGCGGCTCCATATACTTTACATCGATTGCATCCAGGTCGATCGGAACCCATGTCAGGTTCTCAAATTTCATAAACTGGGCAAATTCATTCTTCTCCGCTTTTACGCAAAGCATCATGTTTTCCGTCCTGATTCCGAATTTCCCTTCAAAATACAGGCCCGGTTCGTCGGAAGTTACCATGCCCGCCTCAAATACGGCGTTATCCTGGCGTTCCGGCACAACGCGCCAGCGTACTCCGTTCGGACGCTCGTGGACGCTTCCGAGGAAGCTGACGCCGTGACCCGTTCCGTGGTTAAAGTCCAGGCCGCGTCTCCACAGAAGCTCTCTGGCTGCAAAGTCAAAATTATATCCGTGGCAGCCGTATGGGAATTTAATATTCAAGAGCCGGAGCATACAGGAGGCCACAATGGTAAAATATTCTTTTTCCTCCTCAGTCACTTCTCCCAGCGCAAAAGTCCTTGTAATATCTGTGGTGCCCTCATAGTACTGTCCGCCGGAATCAACCAGATACAGTCCCCTCGGCATCAATTTCTTATTGCTCTCCTCGGACACGGCGTAATGGCACATGGCCGCATTGTCGGAGTAAGCGGAAATCGTGCCGAAACTGAGTCCCAGATTTCCTTCCTGCTCGCTTCTCAACTGATCCAGGTAAGCGGCGGCCGTGATCTCATCCATCTCGATTTTTCCGATGTTATTCTTCAGCCAGTACATAAATTTGACCATAGCAACGCCATCTTTGATATGTACCTTCTTCATGTTCTCAATCTCGACCGGGTTCTTTACGGCCTTTGCCGAAGAGGTCGGATTCATCGTATCGATGACCGTGACCGTGCTGTCGAGGCTCTGGCAAACCGCATAATTGACATGGGCCTTCTCAAGCATCACCGTCTCGTTTTTAAAGGTCGGAACAAACTGGTAAATCTCATTGTAATCATAAATTTTCACTCCCAGGCCGCCAAGATAGGTTCTTACCTCATCGTTCAGCGTCTCCTGGTTGATAAACAGGAAAAATTCCGTCCTGGTCACTATCACATAAGAAAGTACCACCGGAGTACATGGTACGTCATTGCCGCGGATATTCAGCAGCCAGATGATATCGTCAAGGCTGGTCAATATATGGGCGCTTGCATGGTGTTCTTCCATGGCGCTGCGCAGCTCGGCAATCTTTACCGAAGCCGGCTTTCCTGCGTATTTATCTTCCAGAATCCATACCGGCTCTTTCGGGAGCTGTGGGCGGTCTTCCCAAATCTCACCCACCAAATCCTCATAAAAAGCAATGCAGATATCCTTGGATGAGAGGCTGTCCTGAAGTTCCTCACCCATCAGGTCATTTACCACACGGCCGTCAAAACCCAGGACGCCGCCCGGTTTCATGGTCTGCTCCAGATACTTTTCTACAGTGGGAACGCCTTCCTCCCCCATCTTAAACAGTTTTACTTCCCCTCCGGCCAGTTCCCTGCCTGCCTGCACAAAATACCGGCCGTCCGTCCAGACTCCAGCTTCATCCATTGTAATGACAGCAGTTCCCGCAGAACCGGTAAAACCGGTCATAAATTCCCGCGTTTTAAAATACCCATCCACATACTCAGAACCGTGAAAATCCCCGGTAGGAATCAGATAGGCATCCATTCCCCGCTCCGCCATTAGCTTTCTGAGCGCTGCAATTCTTGTGCTGACTGCATTTTCCATTTTCGTTCCTCCTGCATTTTTTCATACATTTATATCAGCCGGTCTTAGCGGCTGTCTGATACCGTCTCCGTCCCTGATCATCCGTAGCTCTTCAGGGCATCCTCGATAGCGAGTGATATAGTCTCACTGTAGGTAGGATGCGCCCTCATTGCCGTGGAAAGCTGGTAGGCCGTCAGTCCGTTGGCAATAGCCGTGGCCATCTCCCCGATCATATCGGTCGCTCTCGGGCACATAATCTGCGCTCCCACCAGGGTATCCGTATATGCTTCAAAGATAAGGCGGATAAATCCGGCTTTCTTTCTTGCCAGAATCGCCTTTCCGTTGATTCCCATAAAGGCCTGGCCGCATTTTACCTTCATATTATATTGCCTTGCATCTTCCTCGGTAAATCCTACCGCCGCAATCTCCGGGTCCGTATAAATACAGGTCGGGACGACCGGAAGAACCACAAACATTCCGTTGGGCACGACGGTGAGCTGCATCCTGTGGCCCTTCCCGGTCAGATGCTCAATCACATAGGTGGCCTGGGCCGCCGCCACATGGGCGAGACGCATCTTCGCAACCGTATCGCCGATGGCATACACGTTCTCCTGTGTCGTCCTGTAGGTTCCCTTGACCACCGGTTTTCCGTCTTTTAATTCCACCTGGCAGTCCTCCGCCAGGACCTTCCTCATGTCGGGCCTCCTGCCGACCGCCAGGAGAATACGGTCCGCGGCAATCTCCTGCCATGATCCCTCCTCACGGTAACTGACCGCCACGCTGTCGTCCCCGCGGCTGCGTATCTCCATCACAGAGGCATTGCATATCACGTCGATTCCTTTCGAGCGCAGGGATTCCTCCAACTGGTCGGAAATCATCGGGTCCATGGTCTCAAGAAGCTTACTGCTCTTTTCAAGTAACGTCACTTTGGAACCAAGCGCCGAAAAAATCGTTGCAATCTCGATGCCGATTACACCGCCTCCGATAATGACGAGACGGTCAAAATGCCATTCGTCCGCCCGGAGGATATCACGGCTTGTCAGCACCTGAGGCAAATCGACGCCCGGGATATCCGGAATCGCCGGCTCCGCTCCCGTAGCGAGGATCACATTCTTTCCAACACAGGAAAAGGAACCGTCCGTTCCCTCCACTTCCACAACATTACCCTTATGTAATTTTGCGGTTCCCTGAATCAGCGTAACATTCTTCCGGTTCAGAAGCGAGCGGATCATGCTCCTGTACTCTTCCACCGATTCATCTTTGTACACCTGCATTCTCTTTAAATCAAAGCCGACCGAATTCACGCTGATCCCAAATCGTGATGCGTGCTTCAAATCTCCGTAGACAGCGGATGCCTGCAGCATGGCCTTGGCCGGGACGCAGCCTGTGTTTACACAGACTCCGCCCAGCTCTCCCTGTTCTATCAATGCCACATTCATGCCAAAACCGGCTGCTTTCGCCGCAGCCGTGTAGCCTCCGGGGCCTGCTCCGATTATGATTACATCGTACTGGTCCGTCATTTGCTCCCCCTAACTCTGCTGTTACCTTTTTGTACGGTCAGCGCAGTAAATGCGCAGACCTCTCTGAACTGTTATGCTGTTACAGCAGGTGTATATTGTGTTTCTCCGCTTCCCTGCGTATTCCATCCGGCCAGATGGACGCCTGGACTTCGCCAATGTGCGCTTTTCTCAGGAAAAACATACAGATTCTGGACTGGCCGATACCGCCTCCGACCGTGTACGGAAGTTCTCCGTTTAAAAGGGCCTTCTGGAACGGAAGTTCCGCCCTCTCCTCACATCCGGCCTTTTTAAGCTGCTCTTTCAGAGCCTCCTCATCTACCCTGATGCCCATGGAAGAAAGCTCCAGCGCAATGTCCAGGACAGGGTAATATACGATAATATCTCCATTCAGTTTCCAGTCGTCGTAGTCCGGCGCACGTCCGTCATGTTTCTCACCCGAGGCCAGTTTATCGCCGATCTGCTCGATGAAGACCGCTTTATGTAATTTCGCAATTTTGTATTCCCTTTCTTTCGGGGTACTGTCGGGGTACATGTCTTCCAGCTGCTGGGTGGTGACAAATTCAATGTGATCGGGCAGATATCTTCCGATATACTCGTACTCGTAAGCCATGTAATCTTCCGTCACCTTCAGCGCTTTATAAACCGCTTTCACGATCTGTTCCAGATTTTCCCTGGTTCTTTCTTCCTTATTAATAATCTTTTCCCAGTCCCACTGATCCACATAGATGGAATGGATATTGTCCGTATCCTCATCCCTTCTGATGGCGCTCATATCGGTGTACAGGCCTTCTCCGTTGCCAAAGCCGTAATCCTTGAGGGCCATACGTTTCCACTTGGCCAGGGAGTGGACGATCTCCGCAAGGCGGTCCTCCTGCTCCAGAATCCCGAACTGGACCGGACGCTCCACGCCGTTTAAGTTGTCGTTAAGTCCCGATTCGGGCAAAACGAACAGAGGGGCGGACACCCTGGTCAGATTCAACTGCTTTGCCAGCTCCCTCTGGAAGAAATCTTTGATAATCTTAATTGCAATCTGGGTTTCCCTAAGGTCGATCGCCGGTTCATATCCCGCCGGCACAATTAAATGCTCCATGTTATGTACTCCTGTTCTCTGTTTCTAATATTTTCCATTTTAATATTGTATTAGCCGTCACATGCAAATATCAATCGCAGACACCTTTCAGACATTATAGCACCTATATAAAAAAATGGGAATACGGCAGAAATCTTTTTCTTTTGTGAATGAGCAATGGGGTATTGTTCACACCGCATTGCACTGTGAACAATAACACGCGGCGCAGAGTTTTCTTCCCCTGCGCCGCCGTTATCAGAATATCAGAGTTTCAGTTCAGCCACTGCCTGTGCAGCCTTAACTTGTCCCTCTTTTACATTCACAATTTCCTGGCCGTCTGTGAGGCTGGTGAACACAACAATACAGTGTTCGGATGACGCGTGTTCTCTGATGTATTGTAAATCAAACTGCATCAGTTTGTCACCCTTTTTCACAAAATCTCCGTCCTTTACAAAAACTTCGAATCCCCTGCCCTGAAGTTTTACGGTATCAATGCCGACATGAATCAGATATTCGATGCCGTCCCCCGTCTTCATCCCAATTGCATGGCTGGTCGGGAATACAAATGCCACCTGTCCATCCTCCGGCGCAATGACTTCACCGTTCTCCGGAACTACCAGATATCCGTCTCCCATCATTTTATCTGCAAATGCGGGATCCGGAGCCTCCGTGATCGGCAGTGCGCGTCCGTTAAACGGGGAATATAATCGGCGGATTTTCTGAGCGCCGCGTTCATGTTTCTGATTCTCACGCATCGGATTTCCGTTAGTTTGATTCCCATCGGTTTCATCCCCGTTGCTTTCGTCTCCGCCGGTTTCCACCAACTTCCTGAGGTATTCCTCGAACTCTGCTTTTATCACCGTAACATTAGGTCCGTAAATAATCTGGACCGCGTTTCCTCGTTTGATGACTCCAGAGGCGCCGGTTGCCTTTAAAACGTCCTCCCGCACCCTGGCGGAATCTAAAACCGTGCAGCGCAGTCTGGTAGCACAGCAGTCCACATCGGAAATGTTATCCTTTCCGCCCAGGCCCTTCGCAATCATCCTGTTGCGTTCAGTTATGGCACGGTCTTTTTGTTCTCTCTTATTGCCGGTGTTTTCTCCACGGCCACCTTTACCGGCATGAACGTCTGCCTTGGTATACAGCCTGGTTTCCTCGCCCGTATCCTCCCGTCCCGGAGTCTTCAGATTGAATTTTTTAATAAGGAAACTGAAAATAAGGTAATACAGGAAGAAATAAACCACTCCCACCGGTATAATCCACAGCCAGCTCGTTTTTGCATTACCCTGCAGAATTCCGAACAGAAGCAGATCCAGAAAACCGCCGGAAAATGTAAGGCCCACGGCGATATTCAGGATGTGGGCAATCATATAGGCCGAACCGGCAAGGATCACCTGAACCGCGAACAGCATCGGCGCCACAAAGAGGAAGGAGAATTCAATAGGTTCCGTGATACCGGTCAGCATACAGGTCAGCGCTGCCGACAGAAGAAGGCCGCCTGCCGCTTTTTTATGCTCCGGCTTTGCCTGTCTGTACATCGCCAGGGCGGCTCCCGGTAGTCCGAAAATCATGAAGATGAATTCTCCGGAGAAGTATCTCGTTGCGTCCGCGCTGAAATGCACCACATCGGGTGAGGCCAGCTGGGCAAAAAAGATATTCTGGCCGCCCTGGATCAGGCTGCCGTCCACCATCATCGTCCCGCCGACCGCCGTCTGCCAGAAAGGCAGGTAGAATACGTGGTGAAGACCGAACGGAATCAGTGCCCTCTTTACGATACCGAACACCAGCGTTCCCAGATATCCCGTCCCTGTCACCAGTCCGCCCAGCGCAAAAATCGCATTCTGAACCGGAGGCCAGAGAAAATAGAGTGCAATTCCGACAAATACGTAAACAAGTGTTGATATAATTGGAACAAAACGCGAGCCGCCGAAGAAAGACAGGGCATTCGGAAGCTGGATTTTGTGAAACCGGTTATGAAGAGCAGCCACTCCAAGTCCCACAATAATTCCGCCGAACACTCCCATCTGCAATGTCTGGATGCCGCACACGCCCGTAATCGTCCCTTCCAGCACATCCGGTGAAATGCTGCCGTCGGGAAGAATCTTCCCAGCAACCTCCAGTACCGCGCTGATCGATACATTCATAACAAAGAATGCGATGGCTGCCGAAAGAGCCGCCACCTCCTTCTCCGCCCGCGCCATTCCAATAGCCACGCCGATGGCAAATATAATAGGAAGGTTATCGAAAATAGCGCTTCCGGCCTTACTCATAATTACAAGAAGCCCGTGGAGAATTGTGCCGTTCCCCAGGAACGCACCCAGCCGGTAGGTGGCTATCGTCGTTTCATTTGTAAAAGAACTGCCGATTCCAAGCAGCAGACCCGCCACAGGCAGAACTGCAATCGGCAGCATGAAGCTGCGTCCGATACGCTGAAGCACACCGAAAATTTTGTCTTTCATTCGTCTTTTTCCTTTCGTCTGAATCGTTATCATTTGTAGTATTGCCATTATCTGCAATAAAAAAACACCGGCTGTCCCGGGATACGGTCTTCTGTATCCCGGTCTGCCGATGCTGTAGCTGGCGTTATTGTATTTTTTTGTTTAGGAAACGAATATAGATTTATTAACAGTATCATTGCCGAGCCATTTCTCCTCGAACTCCCCGGCCGTGACGGGACGGCCGAAGTAGTATCCCTGTATCAGTTCCAGTCCCGTGTCTGTGACCGCCCTGTACTCCGCTTCCGTTTCCACGCCTTCCAGGCACACCTTCTTATCCACGTTATGGCAAAGTTCCGTGATGGCCTTGATGAATATTACATTAAACCGCTCCTCCGTAATTCCCTGCACGAATCCCCGGTCAATCTTAACAAGGTCGACCGGAATATTTTTGAGGGATAAAAGAGAGGAATATCCCATCCCGAAATCATCCATGGCCAGCCTGAAACCGGCTTTGTGAAGCTCTTCCAGGACATTCTCCCTGTTCTCTTCCTCTTTCATAAAATAGGATTCGGTCAGCTCCAGTGTCAGGTTGGAGGGATCCATATCCAGCATTCTGAGTTCTTCCAACGCGTCGGGAACAATGTCTCCTTTCCTGAGCTGGTGGTAGGACACATTGATACTCATCCTGAAATCCGGTATAATCCTGCACCATTCTTTACACTGTCCGGCCGCCTTTCGGAAAATCCACCGGCCCATCTTATTAATCAGGCCGTTGTTTTCCAGAAGAGGGATAAACTCCCCCGGTGAAATACTGCCGTATTTTCCGCAGGTCCATCTCGCCAGGGCCTCCGCCCCATAAATCTCTCCTGTCGCAGCATCCACCTGTGGCTGGTATGCCACGGAAAATCCAGCAAAACCGCGCTCGATACTCTCCCGCAGCAGCTCAGTCAGTTCCAGCCGTCTCTCCTTCTCCGGCAGGATATCAGGCGAGAAGCAGGTCAGCCTGTTCTTCCCGGCCAGTTTCGACTGCTCCAGCGAGTAGTTCGCACATTTCAAAAGCTCCAGGTACTGGCTGCCGTGTTCCGGATAGGATGCATAGCCGGCAGAAATCGTGCAGTAATATTTTTTGCCCTCATACTCCTGCTGCCTGTGCATTCTGTAACGGATTTTATTAAATATCTCTATATGCTCATCCCACACCTCATTCAGAATCAGGATGGCGAATTCATCTCCATCCAGCTTGTATATCCTCGCGTTCACCGGCAAAAGGGAGGCAATCATCTGAGCCGTGATCCGAAGGACTTCATCGCCGAAGGAACGGTCGTAGAGATCATTGATATTCTTAAATTCGTCCATGTCAAGCACCATCAGGCCGAATTTTCCCCCGACGTCCACGAGATGCCTTTTAACGGCTCCTTCCAGCTCATACCGGTTATAGAGTCCCGTCATATGGTCCACCAGATTTTTCTTGCCCAGATTCGTTATGAATCCGGCAAAGAGATCCGGTTCCCCGCTTTCGTCACGTATCATCTTACCGCGGCAGCGCAGCCAGATCCACTCGCCATAAATATTCTTTGCCCGGTACTCGATGCTGTGATGCTCCGTTCTGCCGTCGGCGATCTCCTGGTTACTCTCCAAAAATCCCTTCTTATCATGAGGATGGATCCGTTTTCCCCAGACGGCCGCCGCATTCTCCACCACCTCGCCCGGCAGGCCAAACTCTCTAACCATAGACGGCGGATACCGGAATATCCCCGACTTCATGCTTCCAATATACACATAATCGTCCGTGCTGTCGGCCAGGGCCTCATAAAGGTGTTCTTTATCATAATCAAATTCCGGCAGCGAGCCGCCGGCTCCCGATTGGAGCAGCTCCCTCCCCGCATTGGCAATATGGTAGCTTCTCTTCTGAAGATACATCTGTTCATCCGCCCTGGCAATAATATCCGTTACGCAGTACCGGTCAGTCGGGTAAACGGACGTCACGCCATAGCAGAAAGATGCCTCATAGCCGATGCCGAATTTCTCCCGGTTTCTCTCCAGACGTCTCAGAGCCTCATTAATCCGGATCACGGCTCCATCTTCCGTCTCTGCATACAGCGCCAAGACAAATTTATCTTCGGCCAGCCTGAACAGTATGTCTTGCTCCGTCAGACTTTCTTCCATCATTTTGGATGTATACCAGAGCAGATGATCCCCTTCCCGATGTCCGTATAATTCATTGACCCGTTTCATCCCGTTAATATCATAAAGCGCAACAGAAATCATCTTCTGCTCCTGCCGCGCCAGTTTCGTTAACTGTGCAAGTCGTTCCTTCCCCGTCAAACTGGTCATAATCCCACTCAGATCAAATACCGTCCGGTTGTTCCCTGTTCCCATGATTCCTGCCTCCATCTGGGCTCATACATTTTAAGCGCTTCTATTTCCACATCGTTTCAGGCGCTCTGTCAGGAAAACATAAAGCGCTTGTTTCCCTTCTATTGTAATCGTTTATTTGGAGGCAGACAAGTTAAATCAAACAATTTTTGCTGTTTTTAGCTGTTGATTGAAAATTATATGTCTTTTTTTAATTTTTTTCTCTTTTGGGCTATGCATGCTTCTGAAAAGACCGTAGAAAAGCGTGTTGGCAATTCAAAAGAGAGCAGGTAAAAACTTAATTGATTAGTTTTTACCTGCTCTCTTTTCAGTTTATTCAATTATATCAGCGGGATATATTAGCCGGAACGGCGGCTGAACAGAACACATGACAACAGTTTGAAAATCAGCCATCCGGCCAAAGTCCCCAGTGTGTTCATTACCACATCGTCAAGCTGGCAATGACCTCTCTGCGTCAGGTACTGCGCAGTCTCCAGCGATACACTTGCCAGAAAACCGCTTAAAATACAAAACCAGGCTCCAACGCCTCTGCCAAACGACCTGATGAGAACAGGCAGAAGAATACCCCAGGGAATGAACATGATGACGTTTTCTATTACATAGGCATTACCCTGCGGACTGTGTCCCCATGTGCCGAACAGCTCCAGGTCTACGGAAGTCCTGGAACCGGGCGGACGGGAAAAGAATGCTTCCTGAAGGAGGACCGTCAGGTATGCGGCAAAAAGAAAGAGTACGCAAATATACAGGGCGATTTCACCTGCAGTTTTGTTCCGGCCTATATGCGGCTCCTTTTTAATCCATTTTATTATGAATAAAAGAAAGAATCCGGCAGCGGAGGCGGCCAGGCCGATGAGGATGGCCTGGGGCAGATAGCTTACCGGTTCTTTCATGTCCTGGAGCATATAGCCCCAGAGTTTCATTTTGTTTTGTATTGTCATGTTTCTAATTTTTACCAGTCTGTTTGATTTTATTCATTTGGGCAGCGGCTCTTGTTGAAGAACTAATCCGATTGAATTGGTTATTTTATTTATTATAGTGAATTGGGAGGGTGGAGTCAACAACAGATTGTTACGCGGTTACTCATAATTCTCCTAATCGTTACTGTTCACAGGAAACCCGATGGTTGCGGCGAAACGGCGTTTTTTTGCCGTTTCTGTGCATCGCGCACCGTGTTACTGGCCACAGAGTGAACAGTAACTCCTTATCCCTTAAATCCTATCCCAAATTTCCAGCATAAACGTTTTTATATGTTCATATATTTCATTACGCTTCACAAAATCCTCTTCTTTTTCCCACCAATTCGTTTCCCCATCATATAATTTATAACAACTGTAATCAATTGTCTCTTTTATATTCTTCTTAATCCCATAATGTTTTGGATTTTCAAAAATATGAGAACCAGGCAGCGGAACAAAACGCAACAGTGAAATTCTGTTTATTTTTTCTTTTCCCATTTCCTTTAAAAAATCTTCTGTCTCTTTATTAGTATCATCATCCTCCCCAGGCAACCCCGTAATAATAAAAGCTTTAACTCCTATATCATATGAACGGACTAATTCAATGGCTGCCTTCGCCTCTTCTACCGTAAATCCCTTTCTCATCTCTTTTAATATCTTATTACTTCCTGTTTCTAAACCAAACTTGATTTCCAAACATCCTGATTCTTTCAACGCTTTGACAATCTTTTCATTAATTTGGTCTACCCTGGCTGTCAAGGACCACTTAAGTTCTACCTTCGATATTTCTTTTATGATCTTTAAAGCCTTCTCTTCATTTGTCAAAAAGCAATCGTCTATGATGGAAAATCCTTCTATTCCCATATTTTTCAAGTATTCTAATTCATCTATGATATTCTGAGGGGATCTGTAACGGACCATCCGATTGCCTTCTCTCGGTACCCCGCAGTAAACGCAATTGTAAGAGCACCCTCTGCTAAAAATTACATGAACCATTTTATAGTTTGTGTTTGCCAGACGATCATTCATTATATAGTCTTCCTCCGGCAGTAAATCCCGAGCAGGCATTGGTATTTTATTTAAATCGACACACTCACCCTCAAGAGGAATCTTCCTGAATATTTTCCCTTTATTGCGGTTTTCCATGAACATGGCTCCTGCAATTTTGGCATATGTCTCTTTTGATAAATATCCCTCTTTCTTCCCTTTCGACGAATATCCTGCATTTAAAAGTTTAACTATTGCGTTTTCACCTTCACCCTTCAAAACTAAACTTACCATATTCATCTTTAACCACTTTTCAGCTTCGAGTTCTGCCTGATATCCTCCTGCAATACAAACTACATCATTCGAATACTGTTTCAACTGCTGATTCACTTTTTTCATACATTTTTCAAATACAGGCACCGTATAAGCCGAAATAACGCTAAAGGCTATAACATCATACAATTTCGGATTAATGTCCACATCAGAATCTTCAATAGCGATAATTTCCGGTATCCAATCCTGACAATATTCCCTAACCATTGCCGCCAGGTACATAACCCCAAAAGGCGGGAATTCTTTCCGTGCCTTACCAAAATGAGCTACTTCATAAGTTTTCGCATATATAAATGCAATCTTTTTCAAAGTTCTTTTTTTCCCTTGTTTTAATTGACTATATTTTATGCAAAATTCTTCTATTTTATTAGCTAACGTAGGATCGCAGCCTTTCCATTTTAAATCGCATAATTCTACATAATGCAGCAACTGATAATCTTCGCTTCTGGTAAGTTCATTAAATTCATATACATACTCACGTCTTCGATATTTCGAAAATAACTTCATAAATGAATTCTCCTGAGGAAGCGCTTTATGATATATTAAGACCTTCTTTATTCCATGGCTGACAATGACTCTACCGCGCAGATTTGAATAGTCATCCTTTGGATCTTTATAGAACCTGAACGAACATTTTTTTAGGTGATTCTTAAAATAGGCCACTCTTTCAACCTGGACCGACTTCAAGCGAGATTCACTCAGCATACCGTCAAAATCATATTTATCTTCTAATATTTCTTCGATTAAATCATCATCCATACAATGTTTACATAGTATGCGGATTTCCAAATTTCTATTTTCCTGCTGCAATCTCAAAAGTTGCTGAAATTCATTTGAATTATTCGGATCATTCCCCCACACATCCATATCACCGCAGAATATATAGATAATATCATTATCACTGACCTGGCTTGTAAAATCCGCAATCGCTTTTGACATTTTTTCAAAAGAACACTTTCCTTTTGAATCACTGCTGTAGACATAGATAATGGCAATAAATAATGCAATTGTCACAATTACTACAAAATAAGGACTGGTGGTAACTTTATCATATAACGCAATAAAATCCTGGTTGAATAATATTTTGATTGCCTTGTCAAAATTAACTGATATGCAGAAAATCACAGCAATTAAAATACCTTTAATAATAGCCGATATTCTGGTATGATTCCTGCTTGCTATATTTTCAAAAACCTTCGGCAATAAAATGGATAAAAGTATGCCAATAAACGTATCAAATGTCATTTTTCTTCCCCATAATGGTTATTCAACAACATATTGGAATAACCTGTTTTATTAATACGTACCTCTTTGATACCTAACTCTTCGATGACCTTTATCATTTTGTTTTCAATAACGCTTTCGTCTCCATCATGATTCAACAATTCGATTTCAATAAACCAACCCAAATCTTCCACATTATCCAACGCAATTTTGAATATTTCTTTATGAATGCTCTCAACCCTTTCTTTTTGAACCTTGAGAACAGCCACCAAACCCAACTCCCTTAAGATCAAATCCATACTGGTGTCATCTTCTATTCCGGTACTGTATTCCGTCAATTTTTGTATATATGTATTTTTTTCATCAATTATTTCTTTATAATCTAATGTGATTTTTTTATTCCGTGTTCTAATGCGAACGCATTTCGTGTTCATATATTGCCGGACATCCGACTGAACCGGACAATAGTAAATATCTTTTTGAATTTCAGGGATGCCATTTAAATCGTTTACTAAATATCTATAAATTTCCTGTGCTTCCTCCGGTGTTAACTCCAGTTTTACTTCAAATTCTTTATTATCCATATTATTTTCTCCTTTCACCAATAACAAACAAGGCGAACCCCTTCGGAATCCGCCCAATCTACATCTCACAACTGGCAATCATACCTCCTATCGTGGCTTCAGACCCTATAGCTTTGCGTCACCGCCTTTCGGCAGATTTGCCCGATTATTTAGTTATATGTTCTTTCATTACCAGCTTATCCTCTCCACATGAGCTTCATACCATTTCTGCGCGTTTTCTTTAAATTGTGCGCTGACAGTTAACTCCGTCCCATCAAACATAGAAACTTTTTTCGTTGTGAACGACGATATATAATTTGCATTCACCGCATAGGATTTATGAATCCTGATAAATCCCTCTTTTTCCATATTGATTTTAGAAAATAACTTTTCGATTGTTGAGTAGCAGTAAAAAACTTTTCTGTCTGTCACAATCTTAACTCTTCTGTTATCTCCTTCAAAATAACAAATTTTACTAAATGGCACCCTTTGGATGCTTCTACCGAACTTGAATTCAAAAATACCTGTATTTTTTTTAATTTTATCGCAGGCCTGGTAGAATACCTTCTGAAAAATAACCGGTTCAATCGGTTTTGTCAAATAATAGAATGGCTGGAACTGGAACAATTCCATGGCAAATTCATTGTAACCAGACATATATATGAGTAAACTTGTATCATTTTTAAGTTCCTCCCGAATTTTTCTGCCCAATTCAATCCCGTTAAGATCGGCCAAAACAATATCCAATAAAATCAGATCATAATACTTTTCGTTCAGTTCCTCTTCAAATACCTTTCCTGATGTAAATACCTCTATCTCTATATCCTGATTCTCTTTCCAGCAAGTAATATACTGCTCCATTTTTTTACCTATCCGGAGGTCATCATCACAAATTGCTATATGTATCATAAATACTCATACTACCCCTTTAAAACTGCTCGTCCCGCAGGATCTGCCGTCTTTTTATATATTTTACCTCGAATTTACATATTATAACCAATGATGTTGAAAACAAGCCGATTTTTGATGAAAATAGATTTTCCCAGATAATAATAGTAGATATGAAGGATTGAATGTGGTGATATATTGATTTATTCAATGCCGTATTAACCCCAGGCGTATGAACAAGGGGTAAACATATGGTGTACCGTCTGCCTTCTATACCCTCCAGAGTCTAAAAAAACCTATGGATGCAACGAATTCAGGATGCCAGGATACGAAATAGAATCCTCTGGATGCCTGCAGATAATTCAAAAGGAACAGCTGCCTATTTACCGCATCTGTTCCTTTCGGATAATCAATTGTCTATATTCCCTTTCCTCCTCCCTAAATCAAGTGAAAGCATATTGCTTCCACTGATGTCTTCTATAATAAAAAACGCAGCCCGATTGCATTCTTTATTCCTCGTATTCTTCAGTCTCCGGCGCCTCGATTTCCGCCACGTCATCAGAACCGAATTCCAGAATTTTTCCGCCTGAACCCGTTTTCCACTGGCAGCCGGCTCCATCCTTCACTTTCTTATCTTTTACCATTTTACCCGACTCACTGATCAGGCGAAGGCCTTTCCCTGGGACATTAAACACTTCGTATTTGGCGCCTTTCGCGGCTGTCTGTAGCTTGCCTTTATAGTAGAAATATCCGTCCTCGATACCGGTGATTCCCTTTCCGCTGGAAGCAAAGCGGTACTTTGCTTTTTTGCCGGTCTCTAGCTCCAAAATTTCGCAAGAGCCTTCCACGCCGGCCATATCACCGTCTTTAAGGCCAAAATAATACACTTCGCCATCAATTTCCAGAAGGCCGGTTCTGGCGTGTCCCTGGGAGTCGAAGGCGTAGCGCTTTCCGTCAATTTTCTCAATGGCATATTTTCCAGCGGCGGCACAGACAGGCTCCCCGCTGCCTTTGAAATAGTACCATGATTCCTTGGAAGAACCGTCCAGTTCATCCGGCTGAACGGTTTTCACCCAGGCATGCTCCGCCAGCTGGCCTATCACATGGCCTTTCCCCGCTTCGGGATAGAGATAGCGGAATCCCTTAATAGCCGGAGTCATTCCTTTGATCCGGATCCAGCCGCGCTGCATAATTCCATAGGTGTCAAAAATATAGTCCACACCGCCGATACGGCTCTCACTGTAGGTGCCGGAGGTACACTCCCGTTTCCGGCCGGAGGTCTCCGAGAAATAAAACCAGGCATACTTGCCAAATTTTTCAAAATGCTCCGCGACACGGTCATTGTCGTCAATCCAGTCATCCTCAATCTCCAGCCACTGCCAGCCGTAGCGGCGGGCGCCGTCTTCGCCCAGATAGTATTTTTTGTCGTCAAACCATTTCGTGGCCATAGTGCCTCCGGAATTCAGGTAATACTCCTTACCGTCAATGGTATACCAGCCGTTTTTCTGCATATTTCCCTTCTCGTCCGCATGGTACCAGTTCGTGTAAGCCGTACCGTCCGCCCTGGTTCCGTCGATACCGAACCAGGCGTTCTGATACAGTACGCCGTCCTCGCCGAAATATTGCCTGGCCCCCTTTTCCGTCGTCAGCCAGCGCTTTTTATACATGGTTCCGTTAGCATCAAAGTAATAAGTCTTACCATCAACCTCCCGGTAACCTCCTTTGGAGGCGGAACCGTCCTCGGCGGCCAGATACCAGTTATCTGTCACCACTCCGGTATTCGTATTTGTAGTGGAAATTTTGAACCAGCCGTTTTTCTGCAGCACTCCGTTTTCATCCAGGTAATAGCGGCTGCCCTGTCCGTCCACATACCAGCGTTTCCGATAGGACAGTCCGTTTACGTCAAAATAGTAGGAGTTTCCGTCCAGTTCGGCAAACCCGTTCCTGAGAATCACGCCGTCCGGGCGGGCATAGTACCAGTTCTCATATTCCTGGCCATTCCCGTTTACGCCGCGGATGGCAAACCAGCCGTTCTGCTGACGGACACCGTTTTCATCGACGTAATAGCGGTCCTGATCGAGGTTGACCCAGCTTTTACGAGGAGAATTACAGCCCGGATAAAAGTAATAATAATTTCCATTCAGCTCATGCCAGCCGTCTTTGAGTATAACTCCGTCGGAATCTGCATAATACCAGTTGGTGTAGGGAACACCATTTCCATTGGTGCCGGAGATAGAAAACCAGCCATTTTCCTGACGGGCGCCGTTTTCGTCTACATAATAGCGTTTGTCATCCACGTTAAAAAATGCGGCCCGGGGAGAGTTGCCTCCCGAATAAAAGTAATAATTTTTCCCGCCGATTCCATACCACCCGTTCCGCGCGATCGCACCGTCCGTCCCGGCATAATACCAGGTGGTGCTCACTTTCGTCAGGGGATTCTTCGGAATGCTGTCAAAGCTGAACCAGGTATTTTCATACCGCGCGCCGTCCTCTCCGACGTAATAGCGCTGATCCTCGAAATTAATCCAACGGTTCACCGCAATCAGGCCGCCGCCGTCCACAAAACGCCAGGTACCGTCCGGCCATTGCACCCATTGGTTGACGGTTTTTTTCTCATTTTGCAAATAGACCCATTGTCCGTTCGTGTTCTGCTGCCAGCCGTCGGCTGCCAGGGCAGGGATGGCGGTCAGAAGAGCCAGGGCAGCGGCCAGCGGGATGAACGCCACCGGCCGGGATTGTTTTCCCCTCTTCTTTTTTAAGTTTGTATGTTCAGTAATATGCCTTTTCATCTTTTTCATATGTCCCTTCAGATTCCTCCACTGCATGTTTCATCTGCCATTTCCCGCTCCAGCGCCCCTGCAATCTCCTCCCCGATCCGCCCTGCCGTCTCTGCATTCTCTGCACTGACCGAAATATAAGCTTTTATCTTTGGTTCCGTCCCTGAAGGGCGGATCACAACGGAACAATGATCCTCCAGAATAAATTTCAGTACGTCCGATTTCGGCAGGCCGTCGATCCCTTCCATATAATCCAGGCACCTCACGGTTTTTCTTGAGCCAAAGCCCATACTGCTCCGGCGGAACCGCTCCATGATTTCCTGCATCCTGACAAATCCTGCCGCTCCCTCAAACGTATCGGAATGCAGCGTATTTTTACAATAACCATAGGTGCGGTACAGCTCTTCCAACTTCTCGTAAAGACTGATGCCTTCCGCCTGATAGCACGCAAACATCTCACAGATCAAAAACACTCCGCCGACCGCGTCCTTATCCCGCACATAGGAGCCGCTCAGATAGCCATAGCTCTCCTCAAAACCGAATATGTAAGAATCCGCCTTTCCCTCCGCCTCCAGGATTCCGATCTGTTCCCCGATATATTTAAATCCGGTCAGGACATTGATACATTTTACGCCATAGTGTTCCGCAATCCGTTCTGCCATATCGCTGGTGACAATTGTCTTGACCATAACCGGCTCTCCCGGCATTTTCCCGTGACGGATCCGCTGGGAACAAATGTAGTCCAAAAGCAGGAATCCCGTCTCATTGCCGGACAAAAGAACATACTCTCCCATTGTATTTTTTACGCCAATGCCCACCCGATCGCAGTCCGGATCCGTAGCCAAAAGAAGATCGGCATTGTGCTTTGCCGCATCTCTCAGGCAAAGCTCCATCGCTTCCCGGATTTCCGGGTTCGGATAGGGACAGGTTGGAAAATTTCCATCCGGCTGTTCCTGCTCTCTGACAACCGTAACATTAGCGTAACCGCTCTCTTTCAGCACCCGCAGCACCGGTTTTAATCCGGTTCCGTTAAGCGGGGAATAGATAATCGCAGCATTTTTATCGAGGATATCTTCTTCTGTCATCATGGACTGCTTCTTCACCTGGCTAAGGAACGCAGCCACCAGCTCATCCCTGATAAAGGAAATTCGGTCCGATGATATTCCCTCGAAAAAATCCATGCGGCGGATGCCTCCGAAGAAATCAACCTTCTCAATCTCCCCCGCTATTTCATCTGCCGCTTCTTCGGTTATCTGGCAGCCATCCGCGCCATAAACCTTATAACCATTATAGTTTGAAGGATTATGGGATGCCGTCACCATAATCCCGGCCGCACAGCCTAATTCCCTCACGGCAAATGACACGCAGGGTGTCGGCATCAGCTCCGGGAAGATTCGGACATCAATTCCGTTTGCTGCGAAAACACCCGATGCAATCCGGGCAAATAATGCCGACTTTTTTCTTGAATCAAAGCTTACCGCTATCTTCGGCTTTTCCTCGCTGCTGTGCTTTTTCACATATTCCGCCAATCCCTGGGATGCCCTGGCAACCGTATAAATATTCATACGATTTGTCCCCGCCCCTATTATGCCGCGGAGGCCGCCGGTGCCAAAAGACAAATCCCGATAAAAAGCATCCTCCAGCGCCCCCGGATTGGCTGCCAAGGTTTTCAGCTCCCTGACTACACTCTCATCCTCCACTGCATATTCCAGCCACTGCCGGTATAACCGGTTTATTTTCTCAACGTCCACTCTCAGATCTCCTTCTTCCGTCCCATTCACTGCAGCTAAATACTCCATTCCCTTAAGCCGGCCCATATGTTTTGAACTTTTTCCTCGATTTTCATCCGTTACCTGTAAAACCGTAAGATTCTGCCTGCCTTTCTAGCAAGTCACACTCAAAAACTGCGCTTTTCCATGGAACTTAAGTTTCACCGAATCCGCAGGAATAAAGATGGTATCTCCCTTAAAGAAATTCAGCATATCCCCATCTTCCATATAAATCACGCCGCAGCCATCCAGACAGGCATAAACTTTAAATGAATTTTTCTCTGTCTTAAAATCCAGCATACGCCGGGAGACCTCCGTGTTCAGCAGATGACGCTCCACCTGGAAATAACGGCAGCGGCACAGAACCTCTGAAGCGGCCCCTTTTCTGTATCTCAGAACACGGAGCGGCTGTTTCGGCTCCGCGCTTCCTCTCCTATCCGCTACCTCGAGGGCTTTTTCAATGTGAAGGGCTCTGCATTTTCCCGTTTTATCAATTCGGTTGTAGTCATACATCCGGTATGTCAGATTCGAGCTTTCCTGGATTTCCACGAGCAGTGCCCCGGCTCCGATGGCATGGACCGTCCCCGCTTCAATATAAAACACATCATCCCTGTGAATCTTCACCTTTTGGAGATAGCGCTCCACTGTCCCCTCCCTCAGGCTCTTCTCCAGTTCTTCCCTGGAAATATCATGGTGGAACCCGTAAATCAATTTCGCATCCTGTTTCGCATCCACCACGTACCACATCTCCGTTTTACCGCGCTGGCCATTTTCATATCTGGCTGCATATGCGTCGTCCGGATGGACCTGGACTGAAAGATCCTGCTTCGCATCGATCCATTTAAGCAAAATCGGCAGGCCTCCGTCCGTGTCCGGATGCGTACCCACAAACTCCGGATGGGACTCCAGAATCTCCTTCAATGTGCAGCCGTCGAAATCGCCTCCGGCTGCCACACTAAGGCCATCCGGATGGGTGGAGCACTCCCATGTCTCCGCCAGCGGCTCCATCAAAAGCTCTTTCCCATACTCGGATCGAAGCCGTGTTCCGCCCCAAAGATAATCCTTGCCGGCCGGCTTCAATAAAAACGGTTTATGTAGGAAATTCGTATTTCTGTTTGTCATGCACACTGATCTCCCCGCCAAGCTGGACTTCTATCAATTTCAATTCCGTATCCGCAATCACCGTATGCTTACAGCCTGCCTGCATCGTCACCACATCACCCGGATGGACAATCTCTTCCATTCCGTCTACAATCGTCCTGCCGTCTCCTGAAATCACCGTCCACACTTCATCGCGGCATCCATGGCTGTGATAATTCATCTTGTGCCCCGGACTCAGCGTAACTTTAATCGTGACGCTTCCCTCCTCCACATCAAGGACAGTAAAGCTTCCCCAGGATTTTTCCGCAAACATGACTCTCTGACCAATCCGATCAACAAACGGCTTGATATAGCTCGACTGTTCCTTATCGGAGACCAGGATCCCTTCTGCACTGGCTGAAACAATCACATTTTTTAATCCCATACAGAGCACCGGAACATTCAACTCGTTAATCACATTGATATTTTCGCACGTCTCGTTATACATGGCTTGTCCCAATACCGGCTCCGACATCTCCTCCGTCAGCGTATTCCAGGTTCCGAGATCCTTCCATTTCCCACCGAAACGCATCACCTGAATCTCTGGCTCCTGCTCCACAACGGCGTAATCAAAGCTGATTTTGTTTAACGTTTCATACCGGTCGTACAGCTCTTCATAATCTGCAAACCCGATCAGGCGGCGGGCAATCTCCAGCACATAGCCAAGGCGAAAGGCAAATACTCCGCCATTCCAGAGCGCTCCCTCCTCAATATAACGTTTTGCTGTCTCAGCATCCGGCTTTTCTTTAAATGTCTTTACGCTGCTGATCGCATCCTTTCCCTGCGGGATAATATAGCCATACTTTTCGCTGGGATAAGCCGGCTCGATTCCCATCAGGTACAAGTTTGCCCCGCCGTTTCCGGCCAACTCCGCCAGACGGCCCAGCGCCTTAAAATAATCGGGATCCACGTAAGGATCAACCGGACATACGACGACAATCTCATCTTCCGAAACGCCCTTCCGGTCATGGAGGCAGGCCGCTGCCAAAGCAATGGCCGGAAATGTGTCGCGCCTGCACGGTTCCACACAAACCCCCACATCTTCCCCCAGCTGATTATGGATAGACGATACCTGGGATTTCGAGGTGGCTATTGTCACTGCCGCTTCCGGATCCACCTCACGGATCTGGCGGTAGACTCTCTGAACCATGGACTCATAGCTTCCGTCCTCCCGTCGGAACAGCTTGATAAACTGCTTCGAACGAATGTCGTTTGATAAAGGCCAAAGGCGTTTTCCGGAACCACCGGATAATAAAACAAGATTCATCATGTACTCTCCTTACCGCTCCGCCCTCATCGGATTATTTCGGAAATCCTCATAAGACAGGCGGATTCCTTCCTCTAATTCCGTCTTGTATTTCCAACCCAGCCTCTCCAGCTTGCTCACATCCAGAAGCTTTCTGGGCGTGCCATCCGGCTTCTGCGCATCCCAGCGGATTTCCCCCTCATACCCGATTACTTTCGCCACCAGCTCCGTCAGCTCCCGGATCGTCAGCTCCTTGCCGGTTCCCACGTTGACCGTCTCATTCCCGGAATAGAAATTCATCAGGAAAAGACAGGCGTCCGCCAGATCATCCACATATAAAAATTCCCTTAGGGGCGTACCGGTTCCCCAGCACGTCACTTCCTTTAGTCCCTCCTCTTTCGCCTCGTGGAATCTGCGGATCAGAGCGGGGAGCACATGGCTGTGAGTCGGATGGTAGTTGTCATTGGGGCCGTAGAGATTCGTAGGCATACAGGAGATGTAATTTGTCCCATACTGCCGGTTTAAGAACTCGCAGTATTTCAGGCCGGAAATTTTCGCCAGGGCATATGCCTCGTTAGTTTTCTCCAGCTCTCCCGTCAGCAGGCAGCTCTCAGGCATCGGCTGCGGAGCCATCCTGGGATAGATGCAGGACGAACCGAGAAATAATAGTTTTCTGCATCCGTTTTTCCAGGCGGAATGTATCACGTTCATCTCTAAAACCATATTCTCGTACAGAAAATCAGCCAGGGCTTCCTGGTTGGCAATAATTCCTCCTACTTTGGCAGCGGCCAGAAATACGTAATCCGGTTTCTCCTCCGCGAAAAATGATTCGACGGCAGCCTGGCTGCAGAGATTCAGCTCACTGTGGGTTCTGGTGATAATGTTGTGGTATCCATCCTTCTCCAGGGCCCGTACGATGGCGGAGCCTACCATACCCCGGTGGCCTGCCACGTATATTTTTGCTTCTCTTTCCATCATGATAAATTTGCCTTCTTTCTTTCGTTGGATCTCATTTCCAGGTTCAATACCGCTTCCCTGCGTGCCAGCTGCAAATCGTGTTCCGCCATAATTTTCACCAGCTCTTCATAGCTGGTTCTCTGCGGATTCCATCCAAGAACCGTTCTCGCCTTAGTCGGATCTCCCCAGAGATTGTCAACATCTGTAGGCCTGAACCAGGCCTCATTGACTTCGACGAGAACCTTTCCTGTCTTCACATCGATCCCCTTCTCCTCTATTCCGCTGCCTTCAAAGCGAAGTTCGATCCCGACCGCACGGAATGCTTTTTCCGTGAAATCACGGACAGTGTGCTGTTCTCCCGTAGCAATGACAAAATCCTCCGGCTTTTCCTGCTGGAGCATCAGCCACATACACTCCACATAGTCCTTCGCGTATCCCCAGTCTCTCAAAGAGTCCAGATTACCAAGCTGCAGCTTTTCCTGAAGCCCTGCGGCGATGCGTCCCGCTGCCAGCGTGATCTTTCTGGTGACAAAATTCTCCCCGCGCCGCTCCGATTCGTGGTTGAATAAAATCCCATTTACCGCAAACATTCCGTAGGCATCCCTGTATTCCTTCGTGATCCAGAAACCGTATTGCTTCGCCACCGCATAAGGGCTGTAGGGATGAAACGGCGTCGTCTCCCGCTGCGGGATTTCTTCTACCCTGCCATATAATTCGGAAGTAGACGCCTGATAAATTCTCGTCTTTTTCGCAAGTCCCAGAATACGGACCGCCTCCAGAATCCGCAGCACTCCGAGGGCATCCACATCACCGGAATATTCCGGCACATCGAAAGAAACCTGCACGTGGGACTGGGCCGCCAGATTATAAATCTCATCTGGCTGGACAATATTGATAATTCGGATCAGGGAAGAAGAATCCATCAGATCCCCCTGGTGTAATGTGATCCGGTTATCTGCCAGCAGGTGGTCGATCCGCCCTGTATTGGATAGGGAAGAACGGCGGGTAATTCCATGTACTTCATATCCTTTTTCTAATAAAAGTTCCGCCAGGTAAGAGCCGTCCTGGCCGGTAATTCCTGTGATTAGTGCTTTTTTCATGTTCTGTTCCTCTCGTTTCTTTGGTGGGTTATCCATATCTGCTCCCTGCGAGCCATATCATGACAATTAAATTTGCTTTTAATCATTCAATATCAGAAGTGTACACTCATATCTCAATTATACCTTGGGAAGTTTCCAGATTGAATTCAATATCTTGGTGAATAATAGTACAATATTGACTTTTACTTTTCTATGTACTATGCTTAAATTGTACTATCTTACTTTGGGTAAACGTTAACTCCCATCCATTAAACGCTATCCGTTAGATTCTATCCATATAAAGGAGATTGCTTATGAGCCCTTCAATGTTTCAGGATCAATCTGTCGTCCTTGCCAACCGTATCCTCTATACTGCCTCATCTTTTGCCCGGGCAAATTTAATTCATCTGCAGGAAATTGGAGAATCGGAAGCGCTGAAGCCGCATACCAGCCGGCGGAAAGGGTTACTCTCCTACCTTTTTTTTATAGTTCTGGAAGGAGCCGGAACCGTCGGCTGTGACGGCACCGAATATCATCTAAAGCAGGGAGACTGTGTGTTCTTGGATTGTCGGAAACCTTACTTCCAGAGAGCTGAGGCCGAGCGCCTGTGGCGGCTCAAATGGGTACACTTTTACGGCCCCAACATGAACGGTATTTATGACAAATACCTTCAGCGCGGCGGCCTGCCCTGCTTTACTTCACGCCATATGTCGGAATATGAACATCTGCTGGATGAACTTTACGGTATCGCGGCATCCGATCTTTACATCCGGGATATGAAGATTTTTGAGAAACTGACTGCAATTCTATCCTTGTTAATGGAGGAAAGCTGGAACCAGTCCAGCGCAAAGCCAAAGGCTGGAACCGGAAGGCGGGAAATGCAGCCTATCAAAGATTATATCGACCAGCATTACCGTGAACGCCTGACTCTAGAGGGCCTGTCGGAACAATTTTTCATCAATAAATTTTATCTCACCAGGGTATTTAAAGAACAGTACGGAATATCTATTAACAATTATATACAGCAGCTGCGAATTACTCGGGCCAAGCTGCTGCTGCGCTTCAGTGAGCTGTCAATCGAAAATGTAGGAAGAGAATGTGGGATCGATGACGCGAACTACTTCTCTCGAGTGTTTAAAAAAGTTGAAGAGGTTTCACCGTGGGAATTCCGGCGGATGTGGGCGCGATAAAGACTCCACCACCCGTAAATGATATGCCCCTTGTCAAGTAGACAAATAAAATATCTAAAATCAGGTGCTGATGAGTAGCCACATAGTTTCAGTTGTGGTCAGGAATCACTCTCTTCACCAAACCACATCTGCTGATCGGGCTGCTCATTAACATTGTCCTTGTCCTGCAAATGAGTAGCACGCGGATTACCAAATCATTGTCACAAACAATCCGCAATCAACCTTTTAAATATTGTTTTATAAGCATCCATTCTGGCGCTGACAATTCCACTCTTTTAACGCGGTCATTATTTTGTTGAGGTTTAAATTTACGGACTAACACTACAATCCATTTACATTTATGTAATCTATAGTATATACTATGATATTTTACGAAAGAACTCTCTTTCTTGCTCAGCGGACGAATTGTTTCCAAACGTTTTTTTGCATCCAACACATCCTCCTTTCTGGGATTCATTAGAGCAATTTTAAATAGATGTGCATATTCTGCTTCAAAATAGTTCCTATAATCCTCTGCCGTGAACGCTTGTTGAAAATCGCTTTGGTATTTATCCCAAAATCTACATCTATAATCTAACTGTTTGTGATAGTCGGTGTGCAGTATACCCCTCTCATTTTCCATCTTAATTATCAAAATGCGTTCAATCATCGAACAAGTGTTTTTTCGAAAAAAGCGCATCATGAATTCCAAATCCTGCATTCGACGGAAAGATGTATCGAAGCCTCCTAATTCAAGATATACCTGTTTTTTAAGGAAGAGATTGCTTCCCGTCCCAATTAAATCATCCAATACCATCTCTGCGCGCTTATCCTTCTTTCCTTCTAAAAGCAATGCGCCGCTAATATCAACAATATTAGTATTGGAACACGCTACTACTCCTGTCAAAACGCCATCTGTTTTATCAGTTTTAATAGCTTCTACCGATACAGCAATTTTCTCTGGAAAAAAAACATCGTCATCGTCAAGCAGCTGAACATACATTCCTTGCGCAGCCTGAACTCCGGTATTTCTTGCTACAGCTCCATTCATATTTTGGGGATGCTGGATATATAGAAGAGGGAATGAAGGGAATTTTCCCTTTAGTCTTTCGATACAGGCCTCTGTTTTCTTCCTTTCTTCTGTTTCAGGGTCATTATCATCCACAACAATTAATTCAATATTTTTATAGGTTTGATAAATAACAGATTCTGCTGCTCTCATCAAGTGAGCCGACCCTCGATAGGATGTAATAATTACCGAAACCATTTCATTAACATTTTCATTCATTTGTCACCTCATTTTTATTACGGCAGGCTTTACGCCATTGAAGATTTTATCTCTCAGATATTCGATAAATGCACATATGGCAAAAACAACCAGCGGGGCAATCCATATCAACAAATATCCCCCGCTCTTGTTTATGCCACACAAAAAAGGCTTCCAAACGAGTTCCTTGAGTAAAACCTGCATGTGTATCAAATACACCCCAAAGGTAAGCTTGCTGATACGATTAATAATTCGATTATTTCCTATATTACACTTCATGAAAAACATAAACACCGAAATTGATGTCACTAAGCAGGGGAATTTATTTAATCCTCTAAAATACATAACGCCTCCCAATTTTGCCGAAATAGCTGGTAAAGAATCTAGCAAAACAACAGAAGCCCCTAGCACAGTGACACAGATAAGCATGTTGCAAACACAGAACCCTCTTGAAAGTGGTGCTACATCCGCTTCGTATTTTCTAATATATCCGCCAAGAAGGTATAAGAAAATGCACCAAGTAAGTTCATGAAACCATGTTCCGCTGACCGTAAATGTAGGAATTACAGAAAGCATCAATACAAGGATCAAGATCAGCCTCCGGTACTCAATCACCTTCATAGCATCGATAAGTATATTTATATACTGCGCTAACACATAAGTTCCAATATATGCCGAAACAAACCACCACTGCCGACAAGATACCGGAAAAAGGATTGTCAATATCTCACTTATACCCATAGGCTGCTGGAGCCCCACCGTTGCAGCCAGTATTATCGTAATTCCATATGAATAAAACAGCGCTGCTCCCCACATATTTAGTATTTTCCTTAATTCTATCCTTTTTTTCGTGGACAAATAGTATCCACTGATCATAACATAGCAGTTTGTAACCATTTGTCCCCCGGAACTGGTAAACAGCGCCAGCTGTTTTTCAAAACCGTTCACCACACCATTTGTCAGCAGTTCTTGACTAAAATGTCCCAGCACAATCACATACATTCCAATAATACGTAAAAGCTCCATATTGGAATCTCTTGATTTTGATCTTAAATCACTCATCTTGGTCTCCTTTTAAAACGTCTATGTAAACTCTTAAACTCAGTGGTTTTGCAAAATACAAGCAGGTAAAAAGCATTTGGCACTATTATGGCAACGATAATATCAATAACAATATTCGCAAATAATCCAAGATTGATTGCCACAATAACGCTCTTGGAAAGTAAGGAGGCACAACCTGCTGCCAATAGATACACTATATATCTTTTAAAGTAACCCTTCGACGATATTCGAAATCCATAATGAAATACCGTGTAAGGATAATACCACAGTACTGATACAGCCCGAGAAATCAGTGTCGCAAGCAAGATGCCAAAAACCCCAAAAACTTTCCCTAACGCTATCGAGAACACTATATTTAATACGCCAGTTATCAAATTCATGTATTGGCCTTGCTTGAATATTCCCAAAGTATTTCGGTAAATATTAACGACATCGTGCATTCCTTCTGTATAGTAGTTTAATGCTACTATACTTATCACAGCAAAGCCCATTCTGTACTCTTTGCCAAACAACAGTTCGACCATATCATTGCCGGCAATAAAAAACGCCACTGCACTCCACGAATACAACCAAAAACTCAGGAAATTAATCTCCCGGAATACACTTTCCTGATATTTAGTCTCTACTGTAGCATTAAGATTTCCCACACTTGCCGTTAATGCATCAAATATCTTTTTGACAAATGACTTCATTGTCTGTGTAAGCAAAAGATAATTTGATATCAGCCCGGTATCAATCAACCCACAAATAGCTGAAATAATGATATTATCTGTACTATTTACCAAAGTAAAGCTTATCTTTGAAATAACCAAGGCTTTTGCGTTTATCAACATTCTTGTTTTTCTTTCGCCTGTTATCGCTTTGACATTCTTTTCTCTGAGATAAGGGTACAATCTCCCAGATACAAAATAAATTACAACATTGTAGGCAATCGTAAATATCAACTGGCAAATGATATAGAGTATAAAATTTCTTGTTGTCAGTAAGATTATAATTTGTACAACATCTTGAACGACAATGGTGAGCGTATTTAGCGTAACACAAATATAGTTCCTTTGATCCGCTGTTATCAGCGCTGATCTATAAGAAAAGAAATAAGAGCAAGCTGTTGTCATTAGAAATATATAGTATATAGCATATATATTTCCTGTTATCGGTGACTCACCAACGATTTTGGGAACAACCGGCAAAATCAACGTACCCATAGCCAGAACAAATACTCCTACCGCATTATAGATGTTTCTATAAAACTTCATTAAGGACTTAACCGCCTCATGGTCCTCTTTGGCTAATGCACCGTACAACTCGTAGATGATTGAACTGCCAATTCCCAGTTCAGCCAAACAAAGCACTGAAAGTATATTGGTAAATAAACCATTTATCCCAAGATATTCTGCAGACAATACTCTGGTAAACACCATTCTGCACACTAATGCAGCAACCGAGAGAACGACTTGGTTTCCCAATCCGAATACGATATTTCTCATTGAATTTTTTGTTCTATTTGCATTGTTACTATAGATTTTCATATTCGATTTATTGCTCTCCCTCTCCAGCTGATTTTCAATAGGATATCCCCCATTCTCAAACCAATGCCTGTTTTCTCATCCCCATAACTCGCTTACTAATAGCTCATTACGCAATTCCATTTTCATTTTATTTCTCGACTGTTCGGTTGAATAAAGTGCTTCACCGTACTCATTGACTGGCAGCTTTGCTATCCAGCCACATTCATTATCGTTAATCTCTGGCATTGCTCTGACATTAGTTGAAACAACTGGTAAACCACATGCCTGCATTTCCAGCAAAGAATATCCATATGTATCTGCAAATGTTGGTAGCAGTATCCTCATTTTCGGAAGAAGTCACGTCCGACAAAAATGAATTTCAGTTTTTCACCTTTACGATTCCCACTATCATATTCATAACTCCTTCTTATAAACTTGCTTTCATTGACAGATCCACCGTAACATCCAAGTTATAATACTGACGCTCATGCCTTTCTCTTTGCTCCCAGACTGCGGCTTGTCACTCTATTGAATTAATCTCCCCTGTTCATTCAGCAATATCCAATCTTTGCAGTCTGGATACCCATGCCAGAAATCCGCCGGACAAAACTTTATTCCACGATTCAGCAAAGCTGGCTTATATGAAAATGAACTTTTACTCGTTATTAAAGCATCGGCATACGCCATATGAATGAAACTATCTATTGCTCCCATATTAAGACAAACGTGTAAGTTTTCAAAACGAGAAAATTCCGCATAATCCTCAATCTTGCCTTGAGAAAACAAATAAATATGTATGTTTTTCTTGTCCTTTAAGTATTCTAATGCTGTGTCTAAGGCATTGACAAAATACTCGCTGCCTTGATACCTCATGGCCAAATTTTCGTTTCTTTTGTCACCAGTCTGCACAATATCACCGCGTCGGATATGAATTGCGATATTGAACGCTTTGTTATCGTAAATCAGCTTATCCTCTTTTCGAGCCGGTGCTGAAAAAAATTTGTATTTCAAATCATCCATGACCCCAAATTGATCGAAATAGAACTGATCGGCCTCAAGATAAAAAACCACTTTTTCTCCTGCATAAGAATCTATGATGCGTTTAATTTCTGAAACCCGGCTTCCGTCTTTTTCATCAAAATAAGGAAGGAGCACCTTTTTGTAGCCTGCTTTCAGCAATTGCTCTGCTGTAATTTCACCTTCGCCAAATCCCAAGGCATAATCCCATCGATTGGGGCGAAATGGAACCGCAGAAGAAGTAAATGGCGAATACGCATATTTCACGTCAAAGTACCGGGCGAACCAATACCCCGCTATCCAGTTGGCAAGCTGATGCCCTATACCGGCACCATACGAAACTCTCTCCGTCATATAGAGTTCGCTCTTTTCCCTTTTATCGTTTTTACCTTTGTGATACGAAGCAGGGTACGTCTTAAAATAATGTGGCTTCTCCCACTGCCGCAAACGAAACCCCTTCAATCTGACAAGCACTCTATAATAAATCTCATCAATTTTCATGGTTGGTCTCCTTTCTCGCATTTTTCACTATTTTTTTGTATATTACAATCAATATAATTTTTATCTGCATTGCTACTTCAAAAACAGTATGCCAGAACCCCTCTAATTGTAGTGAAAAACCAATTAAAGAAATTCTTTTATTCGAATTTTTTTCATAAATAGCTTGAATTTCTTCTTGCGAAAGAGAAAGAAACCTATTCATATTTCCTTTGAGCATAACAATTCCGTGATGTCTGCTATTAAAAATTATCGGTTTTACGCAGGGTATATCTTTTACATGCATGTACTGATAATAATCATTTTCCGATTTTATTGGTACAACATAATAAATAGGTCTATCTGATGCTTTAAGTAAAGTATTTAAATCATAGTACCTACTTTTATCCGTTTCTTCATATTTCCTTAAAAACGGATTCCCATCATATGCCCACTTATTCTTCAATTCAAATTGCGCCGAAAATACGATTGCATAACTGGCATTTAATTTTGCACTCAGTAATGCTGCAAGATATCCACCCGCAGATGAGCCGATTAAAATGAGCTTGTATCCGGCTGTTTCCTTACGAAGAAAATCAGTCAAGTTATCAATTGAATTCAACTCCTCATTAATTCCGGTAACATACCAAGATTTATAGATATCCCTCACAAAAATCTCTTTTTTGGCTATCGGAATATGAAAATTTGTCCATTCATAACGGTCCTTATTAATTATCGACGCCTCAAATGCTTCCTTTGTACAGGGAAACCAGATATTATTAGAGGAACAAAATATTGCACAATATTGCCCCTCTGGTGTTAATCTTATCATATAGTTATTTTTTTTGTATTCCTGAATGGCTAAAGGCTCATCAGCGTTCCATATATCAAACATTATATCCCCCTGTGGATAAGATTCATGATTTTATTTTTATCAAATTTTCGTTACCAATAGCACGCATTTTCAACTTTTCCTGCATTTTCAATTTTATCATTTTCATCAGGATATACCCATGCATCGTTATACCAATTTCTCACATATTCAAAAGCCGGATCGATGTCCCATCGTTTTCCTCTAATGCCAAAAAGAAGCTGTGTAGCTCCTGCTAGGTGGATTGCTTGTTTTCCAGCCTTTTTTATCTTAGCAGCCAACGGCATGCCATACGCACCGCAACCTATGATTGCAATATCAAAGTCCTTCTTCATAGCTTCTTCATACATCCAATCCAAAGCTTCAAACCAATTTTCAAATCGAGCATCCTTTGTTCCTGCAAGAGTTTGAACCGCCTTGACCGTTCTCAGCTCGAATTCTGGAAGAATGTTTGTCCCCGGGAATATTTCCGACCGTTTCTCGTATTGTCGTTTGATGGTTTCCGTAAAAGGATGGATCACCAAGACTTTCTTGCCCGCCAAGGCCGCGCTCCAATGGATGGATTTGCTACTCCACGGCTCAAAGTTAAGCAAATAAGCACACTTTACATTTTTGTTCATAAGCTTTTTGATATAATAATCTTCGAAAGGGTGGAACCAAATTGCCATATAATCAACTTGTGATGCGCTTTCCTTCATCAATGCAACAAATTTAGGTAATAAGCTACTATCGTTGGGAAAAAATCCCGACCACTCACAAAGATGATTGAAATGAAAGTTTCCATCGTATTTCCCGTTCACAGGGAAATCATAATATCGAATGTTTAATAATTCGGTCGAGCCAAACCGTGCCGCCATAAAGGAGTTTCCCGATTGGATCTCATTATATAATTCTTGGCTTAACTTGTCCGCATCAAGCACTGGGCGGTCTTGATATGTTTTAACGCTGCCGGCATATTCAAATAAGCCATTTCTTTTTATCTTCTGTCCGCGTATGAGTGCTTTCGTCCTATATATTATGTAATTCCAAATCATTCTGTTTCCTCCTGAAAAAAACGAGCTGTGCACACACACCTATGATAATACCTTGTTCAATTGTCAAAGAGTATGCATACCAGAATACCATACTATTCACGCACATCATAATAGGCAGTATTTTTCGGTCTTGCCATGCCTTTGCTATTATCGCAAGCATCAATGCCACAAGAGATACAACACCTATGTAGCCTGTTCGCAAAAGAGTCTCCAAGTAACCATTGTGTGGACTATACTGCCAATAACTACCTCGATAATAAGCACGAAAACCACTTCCAAACGGATATCCGATAACCGCTTCTTTCCCTTTTACCAAATCCATCAATAAAGCCCAAAGTTCCATTCTACCTGAGTATGTGTTGTTCTCGGATACATCAAATTTCTCTGCCATTCGAAAGACTTCTTTTGTCACTACATTATCTGATGTAAAGAACAGTACCGCAAAACAAATTACTATAGCTATCTGAACAGTAAATGTTTTTGTCAATTTCTTTCTATATGGACCGATTATGTATATGAGCAGCAAAACCATCAGTGACACAAACAAAGCGACCCATGTCGTATTAAACCGGTTGAGAATCAAAATAAGCGTATATATAATTGTTTTCCAACTCATTCTTGGCTTATCAGACAGCATTAAATCACAGTACCAGCACAATCCTATGTATGCACCATAGATGATTGCGAAATCTGCAAGAAGTGGGCGATTAGACGCCCGCTCTCCAAGTGGCATTCCTATAAAAAAGAAAGCCAAAACGACCACTACATATATCGTAACAACCACAAAGCACTTGTCCAATTTTGCTTTTAATATCATAAGATTGGTTTTAATCGGAACGCAGGAAAAATATAAAACAGGAATAATGAAATGAATATACTTTCGCACATCTCCCCAAAATTCCGATGTCATACCGAATGTCATCAACCCTCTAACACACGACTGAATTGCCATTACAGCAAACAGCAGCGATAATCCAATATACCATTTTCTATAAATTTTAAACTTCACCACCAATATCAGAATCATCAATAGTACAGTGCAGTCCACAGAATAGAGACTAACACCTATGTTGAGCCAGGCAATTGATCCCCACAGTTTGTAATTGAAGATTTGACACAGGTATAAATATATTAAATTGTCAATCAAATTATCTGTATTCTTTAATGTTCTGTTCGCCAAATATAGAAAAATCAGGAATTCAAAGGTTCCTATAAAAAAGTTCAATACTGTTTACCTCACTGTTGTATGTTACTATCACCGCAGAACGCTTTTCTTCAAACCACACTGTCAATAATCCACTTTACATTTAGTAACATTTTCGTGTACATCAACACAACTACTTCTCATTTACTCAATAATATTCTTACATAAGGAATCAAACTGTATTTAACCGCAATAGACAGATTGTAGTTTTTTCGCAAGAAATACCACCACTCCTTAAATGGACTTCCTTTGGGAGATTCTTTTTTCTTCAATCTCTGCATTCTGTTTAATTTGGTATCTCTCCAAGTATTCTCAAAGCTATTATGCTCACAGCAGCCAACATATTCAGTAGACGAAATTAATTTATACCCCCTTCTATGTATTTCGAAGCCTAGGTCAAGATCTCCCAATGAATGCTGATAGTGCGAATCCATATTTCCAATTGTTTTCATTATCGCATTCGGTATCAATACACAGTTAGCATTCATGGTTTCTCCGAAAATTTCATCTTCATTTGGTTCAATATATGATAAATAGATTCCTCTCTTGTCCCGATGCTTTCTAAGTCCATAGGTAAACTTCCCCTCTTTGTCACAGGTCGCTCCAACAATGACATAATTCTCTCTTTCCGCAAGAAGAAGCACCATCTTTTCAACAGCGCCATGATAGAATTCCACATCATCATTGACGAGCATACAATCCGAGCCATCATTTTTTTCAAAATATCGTTCTATTCCAACACGCATACCGCCACACCAGAACAAATCCCCTGTTCCTTCAATCACTTCAACACAATATCCTAAATCTTTTATAGCTTCTACGGTCCCATCAGAACTCTTATCGTCTAAAACAATAAAATTGAAATCTATTTCTTTATTTTCTTCTACAAGACTCCGCAAAGCTTGCATTGTTTTTTCTTTTCTATTAAAGCAAGTTAGTATAACCGTTATAGATTTCACTTAATATCTCCCTTCTCACAATAACGTGATTATTCATTATTCATGCATCTTAAGAAATGAATGACGGTACCTATTGCATTATGTGGGAAATAAACGTTTTTTCCTAATTGCACACTTACAGGTAAATCCAAACCACAAACCAATAAGAAACTTAGATAATCTATCTAAGCACGGAATCATCCTGCATTTTATAAGTATCGGAAGAATCATTCTTTGACCTCCTTACCAGTAACTTCCACCCTCTACCTTCTGTTTTTGTGCCGGCGTTTCTTTTCTGTCCGGCCTAATCCAGGCATCGTTATAAAACTTAGATATTATAGGATGTTCATCCCATCGTTTACCCTTGATACCAAACATTAGTTGGGTTGCACCGGACATCTGAATTGCCTGTTTTCCTATCTTTTTGCAATAAGCAGCCAACGGAAGACCGTATGCACCGGCTCCTATAATCGCAATATCAAAATCCTTTTGATAGATTTCATATTTCATGTATTCCAATGCATCAAACCACGAATCAAAGGCCGTCTTTTCTCCCGCAATCGACTGAACAGCCTGGATACACTCCAAAGACTGAAGTTTTGGTAAAACCTCTTTCTCAGGAAATATCTGTTCTCGCCTTTTATACTGTTCCAAGATACTTTTTTTGAATGGATGTATAACTAACACTTTTTTGGCTAACAGAGCCTCAGACCAAGGTCTATCAAAATAGTAAGGTTCTAATGCGTGCAACTTTGTAAATTTCGCATTATTACACCTACTATGCACTACCTTAGACTCTGCTCCTACCCCCCAAAGCGCAACAACATCTGCACTTTCCATTTCGGACATATATAGCTCACAGAAACGCTCTAATGTTTTTGAGTCGTTGGGAAATATCCCTGACAATTCGGATACCTCCCTCCTTATTTTTTCTGAAAAACTATTTTTATGCAAATATTCACTGATGCAACGCAATTCAGTCGCACCGCCACGGGCCACAAATGCTGGGTTTCCTTCCTTAATTATTGTTCGAATAAGTTCATTTCCTACCTGTTCTGGAAGTACGTCTAAATCATGATAACTTAGGCTGAACTGCATCTTTTTATACATTTGTTTTAATATTTTAATCATTTTGCGGTCATCATCCATCAGTTATCTCCTTGCCCCTATTAAGCTATACTATAGAATCAATATACCTTGCCATATTATTCCATGTAAAATTCTCAAGCACACGCTTACGCCCATTTACCGGATGATGCTCTTCCGAAACCACCCGACTACACAGCATCTTATAGTTATCCACCAAGAAACCGGAAACTCCGTCCTCGATGATCAGTTCCGGTCCCGGTGCCTTCCATGCCACCACCTTGCAACCGTAATACATAGCCTCCAGAATCGCCATACCAAATATTTCCTGCTGATTAAGATTCACAAAACAATCCGCCAGTCGATAGAGTTCCCATATATCAGCGTTTGGGATTTGCTCTATCCGAGTTACAACCGCTTGCAAGGCTGCGCCTTTAATTGCAGTATCCACAGCGAACTTCAATTCTCCCTGTCCCACCATCAGCAAGCGATAGTTACAATCTTTCGTATATATTTCATTAAATATTTCTATCATTCGCAAGGGCTGCTTTTCTTCAATCAATCGCCCGACAAACAGCAAAACCTTATCAGCTTGCTGGAACCCATATTTTTCTTTGAGGGACGTTTTTTCTACCACCTCATAGCCTTGATGCAACAAGGACAAGTCAAGTCCAACGGGGGTGACCATAATCTTGTCCACGCCCAGCTGATGAAGTTTTTGTTCCACTGTGGGCGTTTTCACTAAGCAATGGCAGTGCCGATACACTTCAAGATTTCTCCTGAAAAGTGCGTCCATAATCAGCTTTTTCCATTTACTTGTGCTGTGACTTTCCAGCACTCCAATATAGGGAAAAAACTGCACTTTGTTTTTTGCTGCCCATCTATAGACCTTCGGAACGCTGATTTGCGTGTCAGAAAAATATACCAAGCTGTCCAAAGAGCTGTCTAAATCGCTTATATTAAGAAGTCCATTTATGCCAAAGCTCTTCGATGGAATAGAATGTAAAATGACATTTTTTGTTCCATCTATCTTTTCATCTTTTCTTTGATTACTCTCAGGTATGAGCTTATATATGTAAACAGCATTGAAATATGAATCAAGCGCTTTCGCAAGACCAATCTCCTGCGAGTTGTAGCAACCCTTTAATCCGAAGTTTCCTATGCTAGTAATTAGTAATCCTATTTTCATCTATAACACCCGCCAGTTCCACACAGAAATTTGACCTTCCCGTATTATTAATTTTCAATTCCAAGTATTTGCTCATGCTCTACAATCTGTTCTTTCGTAAATCGATAATCTTTCACTTTTGCTGGATTTCCCGCAACGATCGCATATGATGAAACATCTTTCGTCACAATACTTCCGGCTGCAATAATAGCTCCACGATGAATATGTACGCCCGTAAAAACCACAGCCCCATATCCGATCCAGACATCATCCTCAATCACAATTTTTTGGTCTTTACCTTTGAAGTCATAGTAGGGATCGCCTATCCACGGCGCATCCTTGATGCTCACACCAACCTTTGAGTAATCATGGTCATATTTTCCGATCAGTCCTACATTATTGGCAATTTCAATGTTATTTCCCATTTCAATGTCTGCTTGGAGCGTACAATACTTTCCTATATACACATTGTTACCAATTGATATTCTACTCGGCGCCCAAAAAACGGTGCCACGGCCGAACGTTGTGTTACTTCCTATGTGGATATTTCTGTTTTTCAAAAGGAGTAATCTGCACCGTAATAATTTAATTTTCTTGATAATATTCATCTTTTTCAATCTTTCACATTCAGCGGTGTTTCTTCATTTTTAAACAGTTCTGCTTTCTCACTGATTCAGATTTCTTTTTTGTCTCATCATCTTAGTTTCAACAGCTTATAGCATTTTTTTCATCGAACCTATACTTAATGTGTTTTGCAAGCATGCCGCCTGCAATCGAGTACAGCTCCATATCTTTAGCGACGATTGCACTGGTTGCTACAATATCACCGTTTCCGGCTTTTACACGCTCCATAATTCGAATGCCGTATCTTCTCCAGACATCATTCCTAATTTGCACAGCGATTTGATTCTCTTTGTTAATAAAACGAAAGTTATCAAATTTATTCTTTGTAGCATAGGTAAAGCCTGCTTGTTTCCTTGCGGAGTAAAAGGTCGGATGGATATATGGATTATTTATTCATCAGAAGTTCGAACAACTGTCTATGTTTCTTTGCAATTACTTCTAAGATTAAGCCGCAAGAATATAATAGTGCACCAATCATTGCAAATCCAATTGTAACAATCAGTGTCGGAAATCTAGGCACCACTCCTGTACTTATATATTCCATCAAAATAGGCGTAAACATAATCAAAGAAATTAATATGCACATCGAACCGCAAAGGCCAAAATATAGCAGCGGCTTGTAGTCACGAAATAGCGTTACAATCGTTTTCAGAACTCGAATCCCATCCTGAATCGTGTTTAATTTTGATACACTTCCCTCCGGACGATCCCTATAGGCAACGGGGATTTCTTTCAGATAAAAATTCTTATCCAGCGCATGGATCGTCATTTCAGTTTCAATTTCAAACCCCTTGGAAAGAACCGGAAAATGCTTCACAAAATCTCGGCTAAACGCACGATATCCTGTCATGATATCTTGCACATTGCTGCTGAAAAGTTTGTTAATTAGCGCTCTTACAATACGGTTTCCAAAATTGTGGAAAGCTCGTTTATTCTCCTGGAAATAGGTCGAAGACAGTCTGTCTCCAATCACCATATCAACTCCATCCTTCAAAACATAATCACACATTTCGCGTGCTGATTCTGCCGGATATGTATCGTCACCATCAAGCATGAGATAGCAGTCTGCATCAATCTGTCGAAACATTGACCTAATTACATTCCCTTTTCCTTGGCGCCTCTCATATTTAACAATTGCTCCTGCATTCCTCGCAATTTCATCCGTTCCATCCGTTGAATTATTATCATATACATAAATATCTGCATTCGGCAAAATTCTTTTATAATCGGTTACGACCTTCCCAATCGTAAGGCTTTCATTATAGCAGGGAATTAAAACTGCTATTCTACTCATTTGTGCCACCTCATTCTTTCTTTTACCTGTTTATAATCACAGGTACGTACAATAAACATCAGTCCCGCAAATATAGTTACGACCAAGGCTCTCCATGTAAACCATCCGTGCTGAATAGAATGTTCCCGAAGAACTATAAACCAAACAGGCGTCATCATTGCGATCAATAGCAACCACAAATTTTCTCTGATTTCTCCCCAATTTTTGCATAGCAAGAGGTATGCTGCAATTCCTGCAACTGCAACAATTAGTAAAGGAATAGATAGTCCGCGTTGATTCAATGTATTCCATACAAACTTCCCTATATTAGGAATTGTCAGTTCCATTCCCTTCCATTTCATACCCGTTGTTCGAACGCTGGCTTGCGAAATGGCATCTGCTATTATGCTCTCTCCTGTAATAAATCCACCAATTACCCACTTACTCGCCCAAACCCATGCATAGCCCAGCGCCCACATGAATGAAGCGATAACAACGGCTTTTATCTTTTCAAGGTTGCTCCAGTCATACTTTCTCATTAACCAGACAGTAAGCGGAAGACCTATTGTCACAATTGGGGTGACCAATAAATCCACATAACTTGTAAGTCCGCCCAACACAAATACCGACAGCATCATCACCCAGATCTCATTGGTTTGCTTTGTATTCTCAGAAATATGGAGCATCCACAAAATTCCGCCAAAAGCTATATAAAATGTCCAGCTAAACTGAAGATTATAAGGAATCAGCGGTACTGAAACACATATCATGGATACGAGGAACAAAACCGCCTCTATACGCCCAAGCTTTTTCCACATTTTAAGAAAAACAAGTAACAGTACAGAAAAGAATATAATGTAGTTTAATACTCTGATTTGTTGATATGTAAGTATACTTAACAACGGCTTTAAAATAAATAGATATCCATGCCAATATCGACTATAATTCATAGCCTCCATACCATCCAAATCTCCACTTAAATAGCGTTCCAAATCCACAATTTTATCCATATATACATCAGACTTGTAGATTGTGCAGTCCATTGCAGATTTTAAAAGCGCATTATCATTATTTGTCACGCTTTCCTGCAGCATAATCACATCTGTATAGTTATCCATCTGAAACAGCTTAAAATTCAGAAAACAAGGATACAATCCTTCTTCTTGTAACTCCGAAATAGATAGCTTTACGTTTTCCCGAATTGGTTCAATAGGACATAACGCAGATACAGCAGACATCGTGAAGCAGACCCCTATCAGTAGTATCGCTATAAATATTCCATCAAATACATTCTTTTTCATTGTATTCCCCTTCTCCAAAATCTCTTTCATTGTAACGATTATCAAAATATATACCTTTTCATTGTTATTTGCTTCTGTTCATTCTCAATCTTGCGCATTCAGCAGTGCCTCGACGTTTCTAAACAGTTCTGCATGTTCTCTAATCCAGCTTTCATCTTTATCCCACCATCTAAGTTCCAGCAGCTTACGACGTGTTTCTTCATCGAACCTGTACTTAATGTGTTTTGCGGGCACGCCGCCTACAATCGAATATGGTTCAACATCTTTTACAACAACTGCTCCGGCCGCAACTATAGCGCCATCGCCGATTGTTACGCCTTCAAGCAGTCTTACGCCTTCTCCAATCCACACATCATTTCCTATCCGAAAAGATATACTTCTGTTTTTCTCTATCCTGTGGTTAACTTCAAAGCACGGTTCTTTAATGTAAGTAAATCCCCATTGCTGCGTTATAGAATAAAACGCAGGGTGAATAGAAACAAATTTATTCGTTGGATGTATACCGATAACTGTTCTTATTTCACCTGCCAAACAGCAATATTTCCCTATTTCAATATCTTTTAAGAAACAGTCAATTCCCACACCGCTTGCATAGCCAAAATGAGCATTTATTACATTTGTATTATTGCCCAAATAGTTTTTACCATAAAACGTGCTTCTCCTATCCGCTATCGCCGTACCACAGAACCTGCATTTCCGTTTCCAAATATGTTTAATGTATATCCGATTTATATATTGTTTTATTAATGCCATCATGGTATCTCCCATATCACGAAAGGTTCGATACAGGCAAATAGGATCAGCTTAATTGTTAGTTTGAATAAACTTCCAAATATGATGCAACTGATTTTTTCATGCTGTACCGTTCTCGAACCGCATTCGATAATTCAAAATTGTTTTTCAGCCTTCTTTCGCCCCATACCTTATATAGCTCACATAGGCACTGCGTAAATTCATCTTGAGATAAACCAGTATAGTGAATAGCCTTTGCTCCTATAGATTTAAAATCCTGCAATCCCACAACATCAGCCAGTAAACAATTCACCCCACACATCATTGCCTCAAGCGCAGATATGCTCACACCCTCAAATAGGCTAGGCATTACAAACAAATCTGCCAACTTAAGATATGGAGCCGGATTGGTTCTTCCAACAAAACTAACATAATCACTCAAGTTGTTATTCTTGACATATTCTTTTTCTTCTCTTTCACTCTCACCTTGCCCTAAATGATAATAATGTATATTAATCGTTCCGGCAGAAACCATTTCGTTAATTCCTTTTAGCAAGAGCATATGGTTTTTTACCTTGCTGCAATTCCCAACAGAAACCAGAATCATCTTATCTACAAGGCCTTTTTTATTCTTTTCTTGTTCTTTCATCCCTTCTGATACATATCCAAATATTGACTCATCGCACCAATTATTGACCAATCGATAGGGAGTATTTAAAAATCTATTCTTCTCATTCTGAAACACACTATCGCCTATAGCGATATATTTCGTTCCTATTAACCTTCCAAATGCTCTGGTCATGATGCGCCTGAAACGAAGTATTCCCGAAAAAAGAAAAACATTATGTACAGTTCTTACAATTCGTATCCCCCTCACCGCCAGTTTTGCATCCAGCTCATAATAAAAGTCCTGACTCTCTCTATGAACATGCAAAACATCAGGTTCCAGATTTTTCAGAAACGCGCAAACCGCTTTATGCTGCTTTATAAATCCATTTTCATTTATATGATGAACAGTATAGCCCGCCCGTTTAAACTCCGGTGCATAGACACCAATATTCGCTGCTGTCGCCAACACATGTAATTCACAATTCTTCCATTTCGATGCTGAATTCACAAGCATAGTTTCTGCACCTGAGGGCAGTAATTCATTTAATATGTGGCACACTTTCATTTTTTTGTTATTCATTGCCGCACTCTTTTCCTTTCATATAAACTTCACCATTCATGGTGTGTTTAATCCGTATTTGAAAACTTCTATACTGCAATATTTTCTTTTCGTTTTATCGTTTTCAAACTCAAGAACTTATTTCCCTCTCAAATACGCATTCCAAATGAACTTTGTGTTCGTATGCCAATACCGGTTGAACAATCTCCTTGGGTCTTGCATCAACCGATACACCCACTCTAGGTTACTGTCCTGCATCCACTTTGGTGCCCGCTCGATGTTTCCGGCAAAGTAATCAAATCCGGCGCCAACACCGATCATGAAACCAACTATCCTTCCCTGATGCTGAGCCATCCAACGTTCCTGCTTCGGTGCACCGAGACCAACCCACACAAAATCAGCCCTGACCTCATTAATCCGCTCTATGACTGCCTTATCCTCTTCTTCCGTCAGAGGACGAAACGGCGGACTATACATCCCAGCGATTTGGATTCCCGGATATTGTTCCATCAAAGCCTTATAAAGTTTTTCCAGCGTTTCTTCCGTGGAACCATAGAAATAATGGCGGTACCCTTTCTCAGCAGAAATTTTAAAAACTTCTCCCATATAGCTCGGCCCCGTGGTACGCTTCATCTTATTATATCCACGCTTTCTCCCCACTGTGGACAACGGCCCTCCGTCCGGAATCGCTATAATGCCGCCATTCTGAATAAAGCAATATTCCAAATCTTCATAAGAAGTCACGGTTGTATGTACGTTTGCAATCGTCATATAATCTCCGGATAACTGTCTGATATTTTCATCTGTAAATTTTAAGAGCCAATTCATATCAATAGCCGCAATTTCTACGCCCAAAATATTGCAGGTGGGTATCTGCGTTTTATCAATTTTTCTATCGAATAATGGTGTCCCAACACCCATGCTCAACCTCACTTATCTTCTGAATTGTCAATCCCGCCGGAAAATATCCCGCGTATAAACTTTTTCCTTCACATTGTCCAAACAGCTATCATAACGATTCGCAATAATCGCATCACACTGTGCCTTGAACCGCTCCAAATCATTAACCACCAAACTACCAAAAAAAGTTTCACCATCCTTCATTGTCGGCTCATAAATCATAACTGTGGCACCTTTAGCCTTCACGCGCTTCATAATGCCCTGAATAGAACTCTGTCGGAAGTTATCGGAGTTACTTTTCATAGTCAGCCGATAAATTCCGATCGCAGTTGGCTTTTCTTTGCTCTTGCTGTACTCGTTATCTTCTCCGTAACCGTAATACCCAGCCATCTGAAGCACACGGTCGGCAATGAAATCCTTCCTTGTGCGATTGCTCTCCACGATGGCTTCGATCAGGTTTTCGGGAACATCTGCGTAGTTTGCCAAAAGCTGCTTTGTGTCTTTCGGCAGGCAGTAACCGCCGTAACCAAAGGAAGGATTATTGTAGTGGGTACCGATTCGTGGATCAAGGCACACACCATCGATAATGGCATGTGTATCAAGCCCTTTCATTTCAGCGTAGGTATCCAGCTCGTTGAAATAACTCACCCGCAATGCCAGATATGTATTAGCGAACAACTTTACAGCCTCAGCCTCTGTGCTTCCCATGAACAGAGTGTCTATATTCTCCTTAATTGCGCCCTCCCTCAGTAGTTTGGAAAAGATATGAGCCTCCTCCTTCAGCCTCGCGTCATCCTGTTCATAACCCAAAACGATGCGGCTCGGCATTAAATTATCATATAGAGCCTTACTCTCACGTAGAAACTCCGGGCTAAAGATTATATTCTTACTACCCGTCTTTTCTCTTATGCCTCTGGTATACCCAACTGGGATTGTAGACTTGATAACCATAATCGCGTTCGTGTTGTATTCCATGACCAGTCTGATCACAGCCTCGACCACCGAAGTATCAAAAAAGTTCTTCTGGCTGTCATAATTCGTAGGGGCTGCAATAACGACGAAATCCGCGTCACTATACGCGGCTTCAGCATCCAGTGTTGCAGTCAAATCCAACTCTTTACTTGCAAGATATTTTTCGATGTACTCATCCTGAATTGGCGATATTCTGTTGTTGAGCATCTCGACTTTTTCCGGAATGATATCCACCGCCGTTACATGATTATGCTGTGAAAGCAGTACGGCTATGGACAGGCCAACATAGCCCGTGCCCGCAACTGCTATATTATATTTTTCTCCACTTGTCTTTTTCATAGCTTTTCAATCCTCCGCTATTTTTTACTCTATATAAAAATCGCCGTGCCCTCACAGCAGATTAACACATATCAAAACCCGCCATGATGTTCACGGCGAAACTAATTTTCTACTTTCAAGCCACTGTGTTCATTAACAAACATACTATGTCTACTCCGCATTTTGTGGAAATGGATAAAATTGTCCATTTATGCCGTTTACATAACCCACAAAATCAGAAATGCTTGTACAAGGTAGGCAATCTCATCTTCCCGCCCTTTTCAATACTAAATAGACCTATCTAAGGCATCACTCCCCGCCTCAGATAGATCTATTCCCTATAATTTACTTAATTCTTATAAACCACCGTAAACGGCGTATTTCCCTTAAGCATCACCGAAATCTGCTTTGTCGTAAAGTCCACCGCTGAAGGTGCCATGAACTCCCACTTCTTCGTCTCCTCGTTATAATAAAGAATCTGCACATTGTTCAGATTTTCTATCAGATTTGGCACGTACAATGTCACAGTAACAGAATCTGTCCTTTTAGCCTGGGTAGCTGCATCCTCAGCTATTAATGTTTGAACTGGAATTAATGGATTATATCCGACTGTATCCGGTGTACCGATTGCACGATAGAGGGGAGTCGTTCCCGCATTAATCGTATTGATAGTTTCCACCACATTCCAAGGGAAACTTTCTTTATTTTCTTCATTAGTAGCGAAACGGACCGTGATATCACCAAGAGAAAGAGCGGCCCCACTATTCCCGGAAGCCGAGCCCGTAGCGGTACCGTTTGAGATAGTTATACCTACCGCTGTATTCCCAATCACTCCACCGGTAAGTCCAGGTCCTAATGCAACAGACGTATCAAGTGGCTTGGAACTGCTACTACTCCCACTTCCATTGTCTCTCGAAGGCCGTACCACCACATTCGCATTTGCGCTCGGATTCTCCGCCGCCAGTACCATCAGGGGCTGAGCCATCATCGCTGCCGCCAACATAACGCCAAAATACTTTTTCTTCATATCAATCACCTTTTTCCTTTCCAGTCTTCCTGACTGAACTTTATTTCACTTCCTTATAAAACATTTTCACTACTATTTTCTTCAACTCGCTCTCATCCGGATAGAATTCTTCATACAACTGGGTTTCCTTTACTTCTCCTGGAAGGGAGATGAAATCTCCGTCATCCATAATCTGCGGACTGTTCAACACCGCCATCCCCATTTCCATATACTGATCCTTGGCCATATTGGTGATCATATATTTCTCCACGTCATCCATCAATCTGACTATCAATTGATCGTCTTCCTCCGCTCGGCGTTTCGCCGTTTCAATATATGCTTTTATGTATCCCTTCTGACGTTCCAGCCGTGTCAGCGCCGTCTGATATTGATTGATATCTCTGTACCGGATGTAATGTTCAGCCTGCTCTCCTTCCAGAAGAACTGTTTCTCCCTTGACAAACTCCGGATATTTTTCAGACAGGGTCTCGTCCTCAACCAGAACCTCAACACCACCGATTTCATCATTTAGAATTTCAACCGTGCTGATGTTTGTTGCAAAGTAACCGTCTATGCGCAAACCGGACATCAGCTCCGAGACCGCCTCCGTCATCAGCTCACAGCTCTGTTCTTTTCCGTCGCCATAGGCATAGGCCAAGGTCAAATGCTGAACGTCTTTCCCCAGTTCATTTCCGAAATAATCAAACAGTGTAATTTCTGTCATTGTATCCCTGGGTATCATCAGGATTTGGACCGTATCGCTGGCAGCATCCTGAGCCACTAAGAAGATGCCATCGGCCTGGCCTGCCGCTCCTGAAACATGATACTGCTCCATCTCACCCGTCGTATCGACGCCGATGCAGAGTATTGCCCGTATTGCTGTATTCCGCCTGTATTTTTTTCCTTTGTATTCCAGCACATTCCCCACCTGTGAACCAAGAGCTTCCATTGCACCCCCATTCTCCCGCTCCCGAATACGGGCCTCTGTTTCCTGTCTTTGACGGTATAATCCCAGGCTGAACCAGAAAAACCATAAAAGAAACAATGCTCCTGCAGCCAAAATGAAGGGGAGCAGTTTTTTCCATCTGTTTCTATTCTCTCTTCCTGTTTCTCCGTCTATTACTTTTTTGTATTTTTCTTTTCGCTCTTTTACCTTCCCTTCTTTCTCCTTTCCCTCCCCCATCACGATGCCCCTTTCTGAAACAGGACCACATACACGGTCTGAAAGAGCAGCTTGATATCAAGCCAGAAGGACCAGTTATCTATGTATTCCAGGTCAAGATTTACAATTTCCTCGAAGTCACTGACCGTACTTCTCCCGCTGACCTGCCACATCCCGGTAATTCCCGGTTTCAGACTGAGACGCCTTTTATGGCGTTCCGAGTATTTCACAAATTCATCCTCGGTCGGAGGACGCGTTCCCACCAGGCTCATATCTCCCGCGAGGACGTTAAAGAACTGTGGAAATTCGTCCAGGCTGGTTTTGCGTATAAATTTACCCACTCTGGTGATCCTGGGGTCATCCTTGATTTTAAACATCAGGCCGTTCATCTCATTTTGGGCCATCAGTTCTTTTTTCCGCTGTTCCGCATCCATGTACATGGAGCGGAATTTATAAATAGTGAAACGGCGGCCATTTTTCCCAATCCTGGTCTGTTTAAATATCACGGGCCCCGGCGACTCCAGATATATCATTGGCGCAATGACGATTCCTATCGTCACAGTCAGAATCACGCCGGCCAGGCCTCCTGCAATATCCATCGTCCTTTTTAAAAACAGCTCCGCCGGGTCAAATATCCTGGGACTGTAGGTAAGAACGTTGTAAATTCCAAACTCCTCCACCGCCTTCTCCTCCCGGCCGAGACAGAAGGTATTTGTCGTCACATGGGTCACGATTCCCAGGTTTTCCATATAAAGGATCAGCTCTCTCAGCCATTGCCTCCTCGACTCGGGCATGCTTACCAGCGCCTCGTCGATTGCCTCCCGCATCAGAAATGCCTCCAAACTCTTTTCCGACAGCTCCATATAGCTTCCGCTCTTCCCGCGGAGAATACGGTTTATTTCCACATGCAGATTGCCTTTGTCCTTATGGCCGCTGATTACCACGAGCGCGACGGCCTCATAATCAAACATAAAAGAGGTCACATATTTGTGCATCATCTTCAGAGCATTTTCCTCATTAGCAAACAGAATTAATTTCTTTCTGTTTTCCGATTTACTGTAATAGTCATATAGAAAAGACTTGAATAACAAACGGGCCATATACATAAACAATGTATTTACAATAAAAAATATAAGGTAAAACGATCGTGGAAATTTCATTCCCACTTTGAATAAATACAGTAGAAGCGCCATCCCCAGAGCCATCTGAAAATTAACGCTGCACACATTTTCCAGTTCATTCCAATAGCTGCGTTTCATCAGTGGCTTTTTCTCCCGATAAAACAAAGTAACGAGAAAATAGATACATATCACCAGTATGCACCGATACCAGAGTTCGGACGGCGTTATCCCCAACAGGGAACCTTCTCTGAGAAACGATGTTATAATATAAGAAAAAACAACCGTCAACGTATCTAAAACCATATAAAAAGAGCGGTTTTCGAAAATCATACCCTAGTCCCCTGATTTCTTTTGTTTATCTCTGCAGGGCATCCTGTTTTTTAACAATCTTCCCCATTACTTTCTAGATGATTTTATTTTTTAATTTCCTGACCATAGCCGTAATCGTAATGATATCTCCCATATTTCCCGTAGTATCGGTAATATCCCTGCATCTGCATATTGACACGGTTTAAAACCGTTCCGAGGATACGGCAGCCACTGCGTTCCAGCTGTCTCTTGACCTTCTGGAGCACTCTGTAGCTGACGCCCCCGCTCTCCACCACCATAATGGCCCCGTCACAGTGGCCTGCCACAATAGCCCCATCAATAATCGTGCTCATCGGAGGTGTATCGATGACGACATAGGCGTATTCTTCCCTTGCCCAGTCAATCAGTTTTTTAAACAGCGGTTCTTCCAGCAGTTCCGCCGGGTTTGGTGAAAGGGGGCCTGAAAAAATAACATCCAGATTGCTTATATTGGTTGTATACACCACATCCTCCAATGTCTTCTGGCCACTCAGATACTGGGACAGCCCTTCAATCTTCCGATCCAGTTTATATCTGGTCACCAGGACTGATTTTCTGACATCCGCATCGATTAAAAGAACACGGTTATCAATCTGGGCCAGCGAAGAGGCCAGTGAAAATGATATCTCGCTCTTTCCCTCATTCGGCACCGCACTGGTCAGCATGATGACCTGCAAATTCGTACCTGAAAATTGAATATTCGTTCTCAGAGTCTTAATTGCCTCTTCATACTGGTAATCTTCTTTCAGATCGCGCAATAAAGTGATTTCCTTACCCATCTTGTCTCTCCTTACCGCTCTTCCTTGTTAGTTTCGGTTTTATCTTTCGCTGAAGCCTCCTGTGAACCCTGTTCCTTTTTTTCCGTCTGTGTCCTCTGCTCCGTTTTTCCTGTCTGTTTTTTCTCCTCCGATACTTTTCGAGAAAGATCCGCTTTTTTTCTGGAAGTGTGCTTTTTAGGCACTTTTTTCTTTCTGCCCAAAATGCCTTTTCGGTAACTGCTTTTTTCTTCCTTTGAATCTTTCCGCTCCGGAACGACGGCTAGTACGGGAAGTTCCAAATATCTAAAGGCGTCGTCTTCCGTCCTGATTGTGTCGTTCATAATAACGGACAGGGTAATAATTCCACAGGCCAGAAACAGCATCACAATGCCGCCGACCGCCGCATTCTTTTTCACATTCGGACTCGTCTTAACCGTTGCCACCATACCGTCTTCAATCAGTTTGGGAGGAGTCATTTCCATTATTTCTCCGATATAGTCGGAGGCGGCGTTGGCTATCCCGTCGACAATGGCCTTTGCCATATAGGGATCCGGATCTGTTACCGTCAGATACAGGATTCGCGTATCCTTGGGGTTTTCTAATTTAAGCTTTGCCGCCAGCTGCTTATAAGTGATATCCAGCCCCAATGTATTAATTACTTCCTGCATCACCGGCCTGCTGCCAATCAGTTCTTTATAATCCTGGGTAAGCTGAGTGCCCATCTGCAAATCAGCCAGCGAGGTCAGCGTAGTTTCTTTTGACAGTACGTATATTTTTGCCTCTGAAGTAAACTGGGGAGTCAACACGTAGTAGCTGTACGCCCCGGCAACCCCCGTTCCAAGAACGGCGGACAAAAGTATCCACCAGATTCTCCGTTTGAACTCATAAAACAGTTCCCGGAAGTCAATCACAATTTCATCATCATCCTGATATTGGCGTATATTCTTTTCCATGACTCATTTCCTTTATCTTCTTTTGTTTTAACATTTTCTAATCCTTTTGAAACTTTTATACTTTTGGAACGTTTATACTTTCGAAGCTTCCAAAAGCATACTTGGATTTTCTACCGTCAGCTCTCTAAGGCGGTTTTCCCCTGCCTTCTTTTGCAGCCATGCCAAAGCGCCTTCACAGTCCGGAGGCCTGTGGCTTATTCCGTGCATGTCGGTACTAAGGAAATCAAACTGGTTCTCCAATATCATCTTTCGGCACCACCGCCTGTCGGAAAAATTCGTTCCTGTTTCCAGGCTCTCGTAATTCATCTGCATACGCATGCCGGCTGCCGACAGTTCTTGCAGCCTGTCATTTCGTCTTAAGCAAAAGTAACGCTCTGCATGGGCAAGAACAGGTATGTATCCGGCAAATATCATTTTACGCAGTGCCAGCTCCAGCCTGCTGTAGACAACAGTCGGCTGAAATTCTATCAACACATATCTTGAACCTGCCAGAGTTAAGAGCTTATGTTCAGACAGGTATTCTTCTATTTCATAAAAATACATAATCTCCTGTCCTGGATAAATAGCAAGCCCTGGGGTCAGGACCTCGGCCTCGGCCCGAACGGCATCCACAAGTTCATAAATCCGCTCCACATCCGGTTCATAATGTCTGCGGAAAAAATGAGGGGTTGCAATGATGCTTCGTATCCCCTGCTCAAAAGCTTTTAAGAGCATCCTCCGGGTCTCCTCCATTGTCTCCGGCCCATCGTCAATTCCTGGTAAAATATGTGCATGAATATCAATCATCCCCATTCGTTTTACTCCTGTCTGAACCACTTTCCTGCAGAAATTTCTGTTTTGCCTCAAAGACAGCCCTGCAGAAACTCATGTATTCTGCCATTTGCCGCTTTTGTGCATCCTCTCCGGTTGGTTTTGCCTTTTCTTCAATAACAATTTTCATCATGCGTCTCCTTTATGCTGTAATGGCATGACTGAATTGATTCTTTAGTTGTTGGACTACTACATAATGTGGATTATGTTCCAGAAAGGGAAAGCAAAAGAACAACATAATGTGGATTATGTTCCTTGATAAGTAAAATACCTTTAGATAAAATGATTAGAATTGGGTAAAACAAACAAGTGATTTGAACATGTCAAACCGATAAGTGATGCTTTGTCTGCAAAAATTTTACTTTTCTATTGCGCGAAATATGTTATAATGGTGGAAACTGGAATTTGATTGGTAATTTTTGGATAACTTGGAATTTTATGTAAAGATCATAGATTTTTTCATGAAGATAATTGTAAAGAAGAAAATCATGTTATGATTTCTCAGAAAAAATAGTTACATTTTTTAAATCCAAAATATGGACTAATTTGATTTTTTGTTATATACTACTACATAATCCACATTATGTTGCACCAAATAATTATGCTGCAAGTCTCATAATATCAGATTCATTCGTTCTATCTGTTGTCTGTGTTCTGTCCCCGATGTCACAATATAAATTCTGGTCGTATTGATACTGCTGTGCCCCAATAGATCCGCCAGTTTTGAAATATCTTTCTCCATTCTGTAATACGTCCTGGCGAAGAGATGCCGTAAATTATGGGGGAATACTTTAACGGCTAATACCTTGGCCGTTGCACACAGCGCCTTCATTTCCTTCCAGACATTACTTCTGTTTACCGGCTTTCCTTCCTTTGTCAGAAATACAGGCCCCCGGCTGATACGGTTCTTCCTGATATATTTCATCAATAGCATCCTGAGCTTATGAGGCAGGAATATCTGGCGGCTTTTACCTTTACCCGTCGCATAGGCGATTCCGCTTTGCACGGACTCAACCGTAATATAGATGAGTTCGCTGATTCTGATCCCGGTACTGCAAATCGTTTGTATAATAAGGCCGATCCGTTCTTTTTTCATAAACTTCGCCGTATTAACCAACCGGTTATATTCTTCCCTGGTCAGCTCCTTCTCCTCCGGACAGTAGACCTGGCGCTGTAATTTCATTTGTTTTACCTTGAATTCATACCAGCCGGCAAACTGCAGAAAATGATTCAGGGAAGCCAGCATCGAATTGACGCTGCTTACCGCATACCGTTCGGAAAGATTCTTTTTGTATTCGATGACTAAATCTTTCGTGATTTCCCGGGCTCCGAGAAAGCGGGTAAACTTTTTTAAGTCTCTCTGGTACTTTTCAACTGTGTGGCGGCTCTTCTCCTCCTGGATTAAATATTGGATAAAGCTGTCTTTCATTTCGGATGTTATTGTGTGGTTTTCCATTTTCCCTCCGTTTGAATTATTTTTACTTTCTATATTATCATTAATTGGAGGTTATTTTTAGGGGGGTGGGGATAAAAAGCACTGGAAAAATATGGAATAAATTTATTTTTATTGTCCACCTCCCGTTAAATCCATACAATGAGCGATGCAGTAACGCCACATCCAGCGTACAGGCCCCGTCATACATTGCGAAAGTAAAAGGAACTGATACGAACAAAAGATACGTCATCTGCTCCTTTTACTTTCGCAATCCTGCTCTGTTTTCATCCCCTTTCTTTTACATTCTGAACACTAAAACTGTTCATAAATGATTTCTATCAATAAAAAATGCAGCCCGATTGCATTTTCTAGGTTAAGCCACTGAGTTATTCTATTTGCTGCTCACTTTTCTTACGGCAAAGACTGACCGCCCTTGCTTTAACATATCCAAAGGATGGATTGTGAGAGACAATCGATAAAAACAGATATGTCACTCCCCCGATTATAATCTGCACAGCAAGCTTCACAAAGCCGGTCAGCGGAAGTGTGCCTGCCAGGAGCACGCAGCTGCCCATTACCCCACTCATCCACAGTGCCGGAAATATATCGGTTATCTGCATACGAAATGAGTAGTTCAGCAATGATTTATTCGGAAATGAATTCACCAGCAGTGAAAAGATGGACAGCGGCAAAGCACATACCGCAACAACGAACACCCCATACCGAATTGACCAAATCAGGCAGATGACCGTGACTGCTTTTTTGATTATTTCAAGTTTTAAGCTGATATCGCTTCTCCCCATTGCCTGGATCACCTGTAAGTTTGCAGTGTGCAGCGGCCAGAATGCATAGCTGAAACACCCTATCCACATATAAGGAACTGCAGCGGACCATACATCTGTGTACAATAGCCGAACCAGCGTGGAGGATACAACTGCCAATCCCGTCATTGCTGGAAAGATCAGGTATGTGCTAACGGAAATAGACTTTCTAACCAAAGCCCGCAGCGTTGTTTTATCACCATTCGCCGACGAATAGGCTGGAAAAAAAACACTCTGGATAGAAGTATTTACATTTGAAATGATCAGCTCAGGCAGATGATTACCGCGATTGTAAAAAGCCAGATCAGACTGTGTATATACTTTTCCGATCAACAGACTCCTCAGATTTTTATAAAATGTGTCAATCAAATTTGATACAAATACTTTCCAGCCGAAAGAAAATAACGGTCTGAACCGCCGATAAGAAAAGCGGAAGCGCGGATGCCAGTCTAGCATTTTCCATAAAATCACCGTGTCCATAAGCTGATTTGTCAAAATCTGGCCTACCAGGGCCCAAACTCCGTAACCGGCGTATGCCATTCCAACACCGACAAACGCCGAACATATCGTTCCGCCAATCGTGGCCTTAAAGAAAAGATGGAACCACATTTTTTTTGAAATATATGCCTGCTGAATTCCATTGATCCCTCCCAAAACGATGGAAAGGGATAGAACCCGGATTACGGGGAGCATCTGAGGCATATCATAAAAGTCCGCTACTGCCGAAGCAGAGAAAAACAGGCCGGTATATAATACAAGAGACATACAGATATTGAAAACAAATACCGTCGTGAAATCCAGGTCATCTGCTTTTTGCTTCTGAATTAACGCTGTGGATAAACCGCTGCTGACAAAGACATTCAAAATATTTGTGATCACGGTAATCAATGCGACCGTTCCATAAACAGAGGGGGCCAGCAGTCTGGCAAGAACCACCGAAACGATAAAACTGACTCCCTGGGCACCAAAGCGCTCAGCGAGGCGCCATAATATGTTTGTTGAAATAGAGGGATTATCATAAGTATTCTTATTATTCTTTTGCTGATTCATTGTTCTTTTTTGTTCCTGTCTGACGTCATAACCAGAAACAGCAGTTTCCACTTATCCCTGATTAGATTAATATCGGTATATTTTCGTATTAAAGCCATATTTTTTTTCTTGACATCCGGGATGTAAGTCCGGAAAGTCTCAAAGGTTTCCTTTGATAGATTAAACGCATTTTCTACCTGAAAGCCTCTTCCCTCATAATTCTCCCACATCGTCGTATCATTTCGAATATAGATCTTCACCCCCGAAGCCAGGGCAATTGCAATATTCCCCATGGCCTGCTGCCTGTCATTAAAAAATATCCCAATATCCATTTCACTAATAAAATCAGAGTATGTTTCGCCGTCCATCGACTCAATAATAGGAACGACTTTATCTTTTCCAAAAATTCCAACCGCAGTTTGAATGACTTTCTCTCTATATTCCTCAAAACCTTTAAATCCATATGTAAGAGGGATATAGAGTTTCAAGTCTTCATCCGCAAAAGACTTTAGTTCCTCGAGTGCTTCAATATGACAATTAGTTACAGTCGCAGAGTTTCCTAGCATTACTTTGACTGTCTTGTTTCTTCCATCCTTTTTATTACCTTTCTCTGTCAGCTTCTGCATTACTCCCGGACGCTGGATCGGAAGCGGATAGCTCAGAGAAAAGTGTTTACCTGTAACATGATACCACTGGCGTGCCAGCGGCAAATCTTTATCGACCAGGGTTGCCACATAACCTATCTGAGATGCATATTTTTGTTTCAGATATTCTGTCAGTTTTACTCCCCAACGATTCGTTTTTTCATTATGGCGGTAAATATCGCCTCCCCAGATTACCCAGCATGTTTTCGCCAGCCATTCTTTCTTTCTGGAAATAAAAATGAAATGTTTAAAATTAAATAAGCCATGCAGGATAATTGCATCACACTCATTGAGATTTTTAATATATTTAAAGAAATTTTTAGGATTGATTACTTCGGCATTTCCTTCCGACTGACTTAATCCTATCGGAGCCAAAGAATTTTTACGTTTTGCATGCCCTGTACAGAACTTGTGCTCTCTCCCATCAAAACATGTATTAATCAGCATATACATATCCTGTGTATACATTGTCTGCGCCATTACATGTGTAATATTCATCTTTGTTTCCTTTCCGCAAAATCACTTCTATTAATTATTTACATTCTGTTTTTTATTATTTTATATAGCCAAATCAGGACATTCAAAACACAAATGGCTGTCAAAAATCCAATTGCATCCACCAGAACATCTTGGAATCTCGCATTTCTTCCATTTACAAAATACTGATGGAGCTCATCAATACATCCGTAAAGAAAACAGAGCAGCGCTGACAAAAAAGAACACTTTAAAATGCATCCTCCCGTCAACTCATCCTGTTTCGATAGCAGGTAGGAATGCGCAACGCCTCCCAAAAGGCCAAAAAGCGTTATATGGCCAAGCTGCCTGACATTCCACTCCCAGATAAGAAACCGGCCGTAGAACTCTCCATTCTCATCTTCCCTAAACAATCCCAGAATCCTTCCCGCCATATCGCTGATGTAGTGGGAAGAAGCTCCGGCCTGACTTGAAAACAGGAAAATAAGAACCATCACACCGATGACACCTAGCAATAGAATTTTTCGCCGCATAATGAACCTCCAGTTTAATTAATTTCTTTTTACAACGGGATGTTCCCGTGTTTTTTCCGGAGTATTTTGGCTTTACTAAATCGTTTTTTCTTTAAGGCATTATTTAAGAGGGTATAGATCGTTTCTCTTGTCTCAGATGGCTGGATTACCTGATCAATATAACCCATTTCAAGTCCGTGTTTATAGTTGATAACCTCAGTCTTATATTCTGTTTTTTTCTCCTCTAAAAAATCGGCCCGTTCCTTCCCCGACAGACTTTTCAGTTCTTTTGCATATAATATCTCGACTGCACCGTCTTCTCCCATTACGGCCACCTCGGCTGTCGGCCATGCTATCACAAAATCAGCCCCCAGGTGCTTGCTGTTCATCGCAATATAAGCTCCACCGTAAGCTTTTCTCAATATGATATTGACCTTCGGAACGGTTGCCTCTGAAAAAGCATAGAGCAGTTTTGCCCCGTGGCGGATAATCCCCTTTGTTTCCTGTGAACTTCCCGGCAGATATCCTGGCACATCCGTAAACGTGATTAATGGTATCCCGAACGCATCACAAAACCGGACAAATCTTGCCGCTTTATCGCTCGTATCGCAATCCAAACTCCCTGCAAGACACCTGGGCTGATTTGCAACAACACCGATTGTTGTCCCGCATAGAGTTGCAAATCCAACTACAATTGATTGTGCAAATTCAGGTGAAACTTCCATAAAAGTTTCGTCATCCATTACTGCGCGAATCACCTCCCTGACATCGTATCCAATGCGGGTGTTTTCAGGTATTTCAATCTCCCCCGATTTTTTTTCATATAATTCTTTTCTGGGCAGAGCAGCTTTCTCTTCACAGTTTTTTGGCAACATGCCAATCAGACGGCGTAATTCATGAAAGCATGTTTCTTCATCCGGATAGCAGAAATGGGAGACTCCGCTTTCCCTGGTATGAACCTTGTAACCTCCAAGTTCCTCAGCCGTTATATTGCTGCCCGTTACGCTTTTCACAACCTTAGGTCCAGTAATATACATTTGCGCAATGTTCTCAACCATAAAAACAAAATCTGTGATTCCCGGAGAATACACTGCTCCTCCGGCACAAGGCCCTAAAATAACAGAAATCTGAGGAATGAAACCTGAGGCCATCACGTTCCTGTAAAATATTTCCCCATAGCCGGCCAGCGAATCAATTCCTTCCTGAATTCTTGCACCGCCGGAATCATTAATTGTAATAAACGGACATTTTTTGCTTATTGCAACATCCTGTGCCCTGGCGATATTTTCACCGATTTTCATGCCAAGCGTCCCACCACGATATGTAAAATCCTGTGCGGCAACGATTACTCTTTTCCCATTCACTTTTCCTTCACAAATCAAAACGCCAATTCTTCGTCCCTTATCAAAAAGCTCCTTATATTTACCGTCGTCAAATAATTTATCCAACCGTTCTGTAACAAACAATTTGCCTTTTGCATGCTGTTTCTGCTTTGCCGCCTCTATTTTATTTATCTCATCCATTGTTAGCCTCTGTATATTTTTTTCGTTCCTCTTTAAATACAAAAAATAGATATGCTATCAGCATCCAAAATTGAGGGTAGCCCCAAAATGTATCCGACAGAAATAATTTTGCGTTCGCCGACAGAAGGATGCAGATGACAAATGCCTGCTCATTTCTGGCACTGATTAAAACCTGTATGCTTTTGATTGCAATAATCAGGAACACAATAATCCCAAGCAGCCAGCCGAAATCGATGAGCATTTCAAGAAAAACATTATGACAGTATCCCCAATAATAGTATGGTGTTATAAACTGCCTGTCTCCAAATGCACCGTATCCTAGGAACGGCATATTTTTAATAGCCTCAGCAGCAAGTGAGTAAATCACTTCTCTTCCATTATCACTGGTTATATCTCCACTGAGAAACATTTGAATGGTTCTCGCATCAATACCGGAAAGTTCCGACAAAATATCGTAATAAAACGCATTAAACAAAATGCCTAGTAATATAAACCCAGTGCTTATCAGTAGCTTCTTATGCATTGGAACAATTGAGAATTCTTTATAAAGATATAAAATCCCAAAAACAAGTAGACATAAAACACAACCTCTTGATCCTCCAACTAAAGCTAATGCAGTAGATAAACACCCTAAAAATAAATAAATTTTCTTTCTTTCTCTAATAAAAAGCCCAAAAAATATAGTGGCACAAAAAATGATAGTATAACCAAAGCTCAAATTATAACTCAGCTCAATCATTTCTCCAGCTGCATTTAAAGAAGTCCAGTATCCATCGCTAAATGCCTTTACAAATTGATAACTACTGTAAAACAGTAACAAAAATGAAGCATATTTAAGATTCTCTATCAATCGCTTGCTGTTCTTGCTTGCTGTTACAGCAAGAAATCCGAAAACAGCTCCATTATCAGGACGAAAGACATCATCCCATACACCATAAGTCTCTCTGAAGAAGAATCTGTCGTATTCCGGATGGAAGAATAGGGTTAATACAAAAAGAGAGATTATCGTAAAAGTAACTATTAAAAAACTCCATAATGATTTATCTAACTTCCTTTTGGAAAACATCAGTATTAACATAAGAAGAAGCGGTATATATATGATTAAATTGGTGAATATAATATATAAACTCTGTAAGCCGGCAAAAGCCAAAGCCCTTCTTACGGCCAACCTAATCAAACCATTTGAAAAATACAGACAGATAAACCAGGTAATCGCCCTATCATAATTTATATTTACGAAATCTAAACGAATTTTCAGCTTATCCATAATGCATCGACTCCATAACTCATATATATACTGCTCCATTCTATGTTTCCGTCTCTACTGCCTTTTCTACATTGCCGGAATTAATTTAAATTTTTGTACAAGATTTTTCCCGACTCATTCTTGGGAAGTTCCTCTATAACTTTCACTTCAAATGCAGAGGCATTTAAATTCAATTTTTCAGCAAGATAAGCCGGAATTTTATCCTTCAGCGCTCCGTCTATGATGAAAATCTTCATCTTTTCATCGTTTCCGGTGCAGGCGCATTCACAATTAAATCCTTCTTTTATGATCCGTTCCGACTGATCCAGGCTGATACGTAGCCCAAACAGCTTTAAAAACCGTTTTTTTCTTCCGATTATGTAGTAAAAGCCCTCCGCATCACGTTTTGCAATATCGCCTGTATGGTATTCTCCGAACCACTCATCGCCTTTAAGCAAATCGTCCCGGCAGATCCCATATCCCATAGTGACGTTCGGACCGCGGTATCCTAATTCTCCCTGTGCCTCCGGCTCCTCTATTTCATTTCCGTTTACATCCAGCAGAAACAGTTCACCTTCCGGAATCGCTTTACCAATGCTACCGATTTTCTCCCTTGCCATTTCCGGCGGTAAATACGCCATTCTGGCGCTTGTCTCCGTCGTGCCAAACGTAGCACAGAAACGTTTGCCAGCGTTTTCCGAATACTCTGCCAGCATTTTGAACATCTCGTCGGTCAGTTTCCCTCCGCCTTCCGATAAAGTTTTTAAATCAGGCAGATCCATTCTGGTAAACTTAAGTTTCATCATAATTTCATAGCTGTAAGGTACGCCGGTAAAATTTGAACCATGGTTTTCTTTTATAAAATCCCAGAATTCTGAACTCATTAAATTGTTTTTAACCAGTAGAACCGTGGCTCCGACTATGAAATGACTGTTTATTACATTCAGCCCCATCGTATATTGTACCGGTAAGTCCATAATGCAGTTCTCATCGCTCGTCCATCCAAAAACAGCCGCTACATTCCTGGCATTTGCTTCCAGATTTCCATACTTATACCTGACCAGCTTAGGGCTGCCGGTGGAACCGGAAGTTGTCATCAGTAATGCAAGCTTCTCATGAATTGGATAGACATCATATTTTGATCTTAAAAGACTGTAGCCATATTTTGAATAAATCACATCGCCGTTGCAACGTGTTTTCTGGGCATCGGGAATCCAGTAATAGTACGGTGTATACATCGTATCCAGTTCTTCCAGCAGAGAGGAATCAATTGCTGCGCTTAATAAAAGCGGCACCACCCTGACACTTTCAAATGCGGCAATTCCGGCCAAAGCACCCGCTGTATTCTCACACAGGCAGAATACGACGCTGCGCATCAGTTTCAGTTCTTCTATCTCTGTGATAAAATCGCACAACTCTCCATAAGTCAGTTGTGTTCCGCTGTCATCATGTATTGCTGTCTTATTTCTTTCAACGTTTTCTATATCTAAAAACATAGTAAACCTCCACCTTTACATTATTGTACAGCCGTCAACAGCCAGTGTTTGTCCTGATACATATTCCGACAAGTCAGACGCAAAAAAAACACATGCCCTGGCTATGTCTTTTGGTTCAGCCAGCCTCCCCATACAAACATTTTTAATTCTGGCTTCCAATTTGTCCTGATCCGCCTGTTCCATCATTGGTGTCCTGGTAAGGCCAGGAGCTATGGCATTCACCCTGATTTTCTTTTCAGCCAGTTCTTTGGCTGCCGATTTAGTCAGTGAAATAACTGCACCTTTGGTTGCCGAGTATACCAGCTGGCCGCGGTTTCCCCGGACTCCGACCATAGAAGAAATATTCACGATGCTTCCCCCTCCGGGCTGCCTCCACATCACTCTGCCGACTGTCTGCAGCATATTAATGGTTCCAATCACATTCACATTGAACATCATATCCATATTTTTCCTGCTGATCATGCCAATAAGTTCGTTAAACTCCACCCCGGCGTTGTTGATAAGAACGTCAATCCGGCCGCATTCTTTTTTTATCCGCATCACTGCCGTTTTCACCGCCGCTTCATCTGTTATGTCAAAATAAGCGGCGCGTATCTTTCCCGGAAGATTTTCATCAAATTCCCGAATCCAGTCATCCATACAGCCTTCCCTTGAATCATTTGCATACACCGTAGCTCCCAATTCGGCAAACAGCTCTGCGATTGCCCTTCCAATCCCTCTTCCCGCACCTGTAATCAGGCAAATTTTTTCTTCGAGAAGTTTTTCCATTCACTAAATCCTCCTCAGATTTCTACGCCGTTTTTCCTTAAAATTTCCAGACCATTGAGATAAGAGCCATAATGAAGGATGTCTTCTGTCTCAAACATCGTATCAAACGTATCTTCTAATTCTGAAATCAAATTCAGGTGGGCAACGGAATCCCATTTATCTACTTTTCCAAAAACGAAATCTTCTCCCAATTCGCTTTTATCTACCGTAAATACGTTAGCAAATATATCATCATAAAGTTCTCTGTTATTCATACCTATCCTCCACATAGCTGTTTTACTTCATATAATCCAGAATATCTGCGACTGTCTGAAAGTTTTTCACGACATCGCCTGTAAGTTTTACTCCACATTCGTCATCCATCATAACAATTAAAGACAGTTTCGCCATCGAATCATACTCCTCTATATCAGCTAATTTCATTTCCGGAGTAAGGGTTCCCTCATCTAAATCCAATGTTTCTTCCAACAGCGCTAATTTTTCTTTTTCACTCATCATCATTTCCTCCTGTCGTATATTTTATTTTAATTTCACCGGCCAGCTGGTTTTCTCCGCGCCTGCCATCAGGACGTAGTCATCCCACCGTCAACCGGCAATGTAATACCTGTGATAAAACGGGCTGCGGGACTGATTAAAAACGCAATTGCATTTGCTATATCTTCCGGTTTTCCAACCCCCATATACTGGCGTTCTAGAGTTCCTCTGTTTTTAGGACTGCTCATTCCGTTCGTTTTCATAAATTCAAGGTACATCTCTGTTTCCGTCATCGCTGGTGCTACAGTATTAATACAAATCCCTTTATCATATACCTCCGTGGCAATACAACGGACAGAGGCATCCATAGCGGCTTTAGAACCTGAATAGGCCAGGCGCGCTTTGTCACCACGCATAGACGCAACAGAAGATACTCCGACAATCCGCATTCCCTCATTGTATCTTCCTTTTTTGCAAATTTGACGGACCGATTCTATAAAACCAAAATAATTGATATTGAAAACTTCTTGAATTTTATCAGGTTTAAACAACTTCAACGGTGTATAGATTGCAATTCCTGCTGCGTAAACCATCCCATCCAACTTTCCCTGTTCCTCTGCAATTTGCTTAAACAAATGTTCTATCCTGTTCACTTCGCTCAAGTCCGAGACATAATAAGCGTTATTTTCGCCTTCCAGCTCACTAAGAACCGCTTTCAGCCTTTCCTCTCTTCTTGCAACCAGAATTACATCTGCACCCAGTCCATTAAGTGTCATGGCCGTCTGCTTTCCAATGCCGGAGGATGCACCTGTTATCAGGATCTTCCTACCGGTTAAATCAACGAATTGATTCATTGCTCTATCTCCTGTCTTAATATTTTCCCGGTTCGAATTTACCCTCCGCATAATAATCTTTCGTACGGATTACAGGAAAAATATTATTTGTATCCAATACCGCGGAAGTTACTCCCCAGGACAGTCCGATACCAAATCCACTCATTAGAATTTTCTTTTTCCCATCTTCTTCACTTCCAAAATGATCACACAGTGTTAACGGTATCGACATACCTCCCGTATTCCCGAAACGATCCAGTGAAATCAGAACTTTTTCTTTCGGTGCTTTCAACCTGCGTGTTATCTGCTTTAAGATAAACTGGTTGGCCTGGTGAAAGGCCAAATAATCGTAATCTCCAATTTCTGTTTCAGTCAGGCTGAGATATTCTTTCACGGTCTCCGGAATATCGTTAATAGAAAAGGAAAATACAGATGTCCCATCCATAAAGATGTCGTAGAGCGATCTTTCAATACCGTCGCTGCACACAAAAGTATCATGGGACGGATTCATATCACGGAACCCTCCAGCCGGAAGTACAATTGATTGGAACCTGTTACCGTCGCTCTTCAGTAAGGTTTTCAGTTTGACTCCCTCTTCCCGCTTAAGAAGTATCGCCGCACCGGCATCTCCATACATCATTACAATTGATTTATCAAGTGGATTTACAAGTTTTGACGCTGTTTCCCCTACCAATATCAATGCATACTCCATATCTGATGTTGCCATAAGCGATGCAGCAGTCTGAAGCCCATAGATAAACCCGGAACAGCCAAGGCCAATATCCATGGCGGCACAACCCAGAGGCAGACCGAGCCGCTTCTGTAAAACACAGGCTGTTGCAGGCCTCCGATAATCTGGAGACTGCGTAACAAATACAAGCGCTCCTATTTTGTTTCGATCTGTTTCAATTTTCTCAAACATATTTTCAGCGGCGGCATAAGCCAAATCGCCTGCTGTCTGTTCCGGCAGTGCCTTGTACATTTCCCGTATCCCAGTACTTTCGGTGAATTTTTTACAGGCCTCCATACCGAAAACAGACTCGAAACTTTGAACCGTAACCCTGTTATCCGGTACTGCGCAAGAAACTGCTTCGATCTTTATGTCATTAATCTCAAAATAAGACATTTTATTTCTTCCTCCTTAGTACAAACTCATCATAATGCCCGGGATAAACCGTAATACCTTCCGGCAAGGCCGTGATGCGTCCTCTGGAAACATGTTCCCACTTCTCACGGCTTCCTCCCGGAAATCCCAACTCCACCTCATGCTCCATAAACAGACTATCCCCGGAAAAGAAATGGTTTTTGTTCACCAAAATACCGATACTCCCATCCGAATGTCCAGGCAGCGCAAAAATTTCTAAAAGATTGTCAAACCAGTAAAAGCGTAAATAATCGTCAAATGTAAATTCCGCAGTGCAATGATAATTTTTCTCTATGGAAACGTGTTCATCCTGTCTGGCATAGGTCTGCATCTGGCTGAATGCCTCAAAATACCGGCTCATGTTTTTTCTGGAAGCCGCAATGTTAACAGCACATGGCCTGCTGCAAATTACAGGGGCGCCGTATGCTTCTTTCCACGCGTTAACACCGGAAATATGGTCATAGTGTTCATGGGTAAGTATCAAAGCATCGACCTTTGAATTTACACCTGGATCCGTATCACGGCAGGGGTCAATTACGATCCTGTGTCCGTGTTCCGACAGCAGATACATGTTGGATGCCATCATATCCGACTCGAACCGTTGAATTTCCATACAAATCCCCCTTAAACTTCAAATCGCTTTGCCGGATTCCCCAGTACCCGTCTTCCGCTTCTTACCTTGGCAAATACCGCGCTTCCAGCCCCTATAACCGCGTCATCTCCTACTGAGATATGAGGCACAATGAATGCATGGCCTCCTATTTTCACCCTCCGTCCGATCTTTACATAACCTGCCAGTCCGCAGCCACCCATCACACATGCGTAATCACCAACCTCAGCATCGTGTCCAAGGGTTGTGCATCCGTTAATCACCACCCCTTTTCCAATTTTTATATTCACGGTCATCATAACGCCATGGGCAATGACTGAGCCATTTCCGATTTCCACCGTATCATGCAGCTCTACATCCGGAGAGATCAAGGTTTCAAATTGAATTCCTTTTTGCTCCAGTTCTTCCTGAATGGCCTCTCTAGGGCCTGGTTCACCAATCGCACAGGTGCAGACTACCTTGTCTTTATAGGCAAAAAGCCACTGCCTGGTTCCCAGGACCGGATAACCATTAATTTTTAGTCCATCCCTATAATAGGCATCATCGACGATAAATCCCAGCAGTTCATAGGTTGGCTTAACATGGTTAATCCTTTCTATCAGATAGGCTGTTTCTCTCGCGAAACCTCCGGCCCCAAATAAAACTATTTTTTTCATATCTCAATCCTTCATATCCAGTTTTTATGCAATTTGATCATCCCTATTTTTAGAGTTCTGTAAATTCTCTTCTCCCGTAAATTCTCCGTCGATTTTTTCGCTTCTAATTCCTGCTCTTTTTTTATTAAAAACAAGTCTAATGAGTCTAAAAATCATGATACAGTCTGTTTTAAAGCTGATATTCTCAACATACCAAACATCGTTCTCCAGACGTTCCTCCCAGGTTATATTCTCTTTTCGATAATCAGGAAGGGGACATTCCAACCCTGGACGGACCGCGTGTCGCAGATGCTGACGTTTTGAATACCTTGGAAGATATTTCATCAATAAAGGCCTTGGACCGATGATTGACATCTTACCATCTAAGATGAGCCAGAATTGCAGGAGCTCATCAAGTGAGGTCTTTCTTAGAAATTTCCCCAGCTTGGTGATACGCTCCGATGCGGGCAGCAGTTCATTATTTTCGTCTGTCTCGTTAGTCATATTTCGGAATTTGACCATTTTAAAGGGCTTTTCTCCCAATCCAGGCCTTTCGTGAACGAAAAAAATGGGTCTTCCCACATCTACAAAAGTGGCTACCGCTATCAAAAGATTCACCGGAAAAGTAAGTAGTATTGCAGTCAGCGAGAATACAATATCGATCAGCCGCTTTACATATTTAACATAGAATGTTTGCTTTATTGTTAATTCCCCCGCCGCGAAAGGGCTGATAAAATTTTCGTTCAATTCTCCGAAATAATGTGGAGTTTGTTTTAAATGTCCCATTTTCTGCCCCCTCTTACCGTAATCCTTTTTCAGACAGTTTAAATTCGTCACTGTCTCAACGATAAAATCAAATCACAAATCCGATCGACATCCTCCATTGCCAGTTCCGCATACATAGGCAACGTCAGGATATTTTTGGAAACCCTCTCTGATACCGGTGTCTCTCCATGGGCAAATTTACCTTTATATGAGTCCAGATCGTTCGTGGCCGGATAAAAATAGCGTCTGGAGAAAACATCATTTTCACACAGTCTTTTATAAACCGCTTCACGATTTTTACCGAATTTATCTTCGTCAATGTAAAGCGGAAAATAGGAATAATTTGGTTTGATGTCTTTGTTGTACCTAATTAACGTAAGTCCGTCTATTCCATTCAGATGGCCGACATAACGCTCGTATACCATCTTCCTTTTCTCAATTTCCTTATCGACATGGCGCAGATTGCAGATTCCCATTGCGGCACGGAATTCATCCAGCTTTGCATTTCCTCCTACTTCCTCAATAATATCCTCGGCAGTAATGCCAAAATTCTTCAGACAATGCAACGGGTTTTTCAAATTTTCATCTGTGAAGGCAATCGCTCCTCCCTCAATCGTGTGGAAGACCTTTGTCGCGTGAAAGCTGAACATAGACGCATCGCCAAAATTACCGACTCCAACACCTTTATATGTAACGCCAAACGCATGTGCCGCATCATAAATCACTTTCAAATTATGCTTTTTTGCAATTTTCTCGATCGCCTCCACATCACAGATATTCCCATAAACATGCACCGGGATAATCGCCGAAGTTTTATCAGTGATCAACTCTTCAATTTTCTCCGGATCCATCGTGTAATCATCCGGCTTGATATCACAAAACACCGGCTTCAGCCCGTTTCTCACTATTGCATGAGTCGTCGAAACAAATGTATATGGGGTAGTAATCACCTCACCTGTGAGTTTTAATGCCTGAATTGCAATTTCAAGCGCCATATGGCCGTTTACAAAGAGAGATAACTCCGGAACCGATAAATACTGTTTCAGCTGATGCTGAAATCTTTTATAAACGGGTCCCATATTAGTTAACCAGTGACTGTCGAATATGGGTCTGATTTCCTCAACAAATTCATCTAATTCCGGCATTGAAGATCTCGTAACTAAAATACTCATTTGTATATCCTCCTGACTTTTCCCTTGGCAGCGGTTCCCGCTGGTATTCTATCTATCACGATACATTTTTTCATAATAATTCTGATATTCACCGGTAATGATGCATTGCCACCACTCACGGTTGTCCAGATACCACCGAATCGTTTTCTGAATACCGTCTGCAAACTTTGTTTCCGGAAACCAGCCGAGTTCGCTATTTATCTTCTCCGGATCGATCGCATACCGCATATCATGGCCTTTTCGGTCGGTCACATAAGTAATCAGACTCTCCGGTTTGCCAAGTGCCTGGCAAATCATTTTAACAATATCGATATTTCTCATTTCATTGTGTCCGCCTATGTTATATACCTCGCCGATTCTCCCCTTATGAAGGATTAAATCAATAGCCTTGCAGTGATCTTCCACATACAGCCAGTCGCGGACATTCAGCCCTTCGCCATATACCGGCAGCGGCTTATCGGCCAGCGCATTTACAATCATCAGTGGTATCAGTTTTTCCGGGAAATGAAAGGGACCGTAATTGTTGGAACAACGGCTGATGGTCACCGGCAGTCCAAATGTGCGGTGATATGCCTGAACCAGCAGGTCTGCTCCGGCCTTAGAGGCACTGTATGGGGAACTGGTATGAATCGGAGTGCTTTCGGTAAAGAACAACTCAGGCTGATCCAGAGGTAAATCACCGTAAACCTCATCAGTAGAAACCTGATGATAGCGCACTATACCAAACTTACGGCAGGCATCCATCAGAACAGCCGTTCCTTTTATATTTGTATCCAGGAAAACCTCAGGCTCTTCAATCGACCGGTCCACATGACTTTCAGCAGCAAAATTGACAACCATATCCGGATGTTCCGTTTCAAACACGTCATAAACTGCATTTCTGTCACAGATATTTGTCTTATAAAAATGAAAGTTTGAATTTTTCAGTGCTTCTTCTAATGTGGATAAATTTCCTGCATAGGTCAGACAATCCATGCAGACAATCTGATAGTCAGGATGCGTATTAAGCATATGGTAGATAAAATTACTTCCAATAAAACCAGCTCCGCCAGTCACTATAATTTTCATACTCTCTTCCCTCTTTTTCCTTTGTAAAAATTCTCCCTATGTTTAACCGATGTAAACGTCTTTCATAGGTTTATCATTCATAAAGAACATCGATATATTTGCCATCCAGGACATCTCTCAGATATTGACCGTACTGGTTTTTTTTCATGCTCTCATAAACGGACCACACATCGTCTCTGGAGATCCAGCCGTTCAGATAGGCGATCTCTTCAAGGCAGGCAATTTTCCGGTGCTGATGGCTTTCCACTGTTTTTACAAAGTTGGTTGCATCTACAAGACTTTCATGCGTGCCTGTATCCAGCCAGGTAAATCCCTGGCCCAGCAGTTCCACGTTCAAAAGCTCCGCCTCCAAATAAATCCGGTTCAAATCAGTTATTTCCAATTCTCCCCTCGCGCTCGGCTTAAGTTGTCTCGCATAGTCCACTACTCTGTTATCATAAAAATAAAGTCCTGTAACACAGTAGTTGCTTTTAGGGTGCTCCGGTTTTTCTTCAATCGAAACTGCTTTACCGGTTTGATCGAACTCAACGATACCAAACCGCTCCGGATCATCCACATAATAGCCAAATACCGTTGCCCCTTTTCCCTCTGATGCATTGCGGACCGCTTTTTTCAAACGCTTTTTCAATCCATGGCCGGCAAAAATGTTATCTCCCAGTACCATTGCTACCGAATCAGTTCCTATAAAATCCGCTCCAATCAGAAAGGCCTGAGCCAGGCCATCCGGTGACGCCTGAACAGCGTAGTCCAGATTCACGCCAAAGGCTTTTCCCTCTCCCAACAGTTCCTGAAAACGGGGCGTATCCTGCGGTGTGGAAATAATCAGAATATCCCTGATCCCCGCTTCCATCAGTACCGACAAAGGATAATAAATCATCGGTTTGTCATAAATAGGAAGCAGTTGTTTGGAAGTTACTTTCGTCAACGGATAAAGGCGGGTGCCGGAGCCTCCGGCAAGTATAATCCCCTTCATAAACTTTTTATATCCTTCCATTTTTTCATATATATTAATTCCGCGTTATATAATTAAGCCTGTTTTTGGGTTCATACAGAATCCATTTGCTTCGTTATACAGATGTGATTCTTTTAAGTAATCCCGCGAAAAATTTTTCTCTCAATTCTGTGTAAGGTCGGGAACCTGCCCCAAGAATAACTGGGGCAGTCCCTGAGTCTCACTTACCAATGTTTATTTTTTATAAACAATGGTAAATGGTGTTGTTCCGCTTAAAGTAACGGAAATTTCTTTTGTTGCATAGTTGATGCTGGTTGGAGCCATCAGTTCCCATGTACGTGTTGCCTGATTGTAGTACAGAATCTGAACATCATTCAGACCTTCTACCAGGTTTGGAACATACAGGCTTAATGTGGTGGAACCGCTGACAACTGCTGCCTGCACCGGTGCTAAAGGAACATAACCAACCATATTGTTCGTTCCGATTGTGCGGTACAGAGGCTCTACGCCTGCATTGATGGTGTTAATCTTTTCGATTACATCCCAGGCAATTCCGGCATTCTCGTAAACACTACGATCTGTACTGAGCGAAACTGAACTGCCGGCAGTACCAGTTGGAGCTGAACTTGCATTCAGTTCACCACTGATCATCGACTGCGTCGAACTACTGAGCGTAGGTACGCCTTGAGACGAGCGTGAGCCTGCCAGAGCTGTAAAAGGCTGTGTCATCAGGACAGCAGCGGTTAACACTCCTACGATTTTCCTCTTCATGTCACATCACCCTTCCTTTCTTCTAATTTTTATCAATAAATAGCATTTTGCTAGTTATTGCCGTTAGGCTTCCGTATCACGCTTTTCCTGTTATATTTCTTTGTAGAACAGTTCTATTATGATCCGTTTCAATTCATCCAGGTCCGGGTAAAATTCATCAAAATTGATCGTCTCTACCGCCTGGCCCGGTATTGATAAGAAATCATTTTCTCCCAGTTGCTGCTGGCTGTTTAAGACTGCCAGACCCATATCTAGATACTGGTCTTTAGCCATATTAGTAATCATGTGTTCTTCTATATCATTGACAAGCCTTGTTATCAGTTCATTGTCCTTTCCCGCCTCTTCTTTAGCGGTTTCAAAATAGGCCTGCATATATTGTTTTTGTCGATCCATCCTGCTGAGAGCCGTCTGTGACTTCGTAATATCACGGTAACGCACAAAAATCTCTGCCTGCTTTCCGTTTAAGTGTACGGTGTTTCCTTTTTTAAATATTGGATCCCTTACTTCCAGTCCTTCTTCTTTTACGGTAACGGTTACTCCTCCTACCGCATCATTTAAGAGAGCGATGGAACTGACGTTCATTGCCAGATATCCGTCAAGACGTATTCCAAAACATAAATCTGAAACAGCCTCCGAAAGGAGTTCGCAGCTCTTTTCCCTGCCATCTCCATAAGCATAAGCCAGAGTCAGATGCTGGACATCTTTTCCCAGCTCATTTCCCATTAAATCAAACAAAGTAATCTCCGTCATTGTATCTCGGGGAATCATTAAAATCCTGACTGTGTCTCTGGCCATATCCTGAGCCACCAGAAAAAGGCCGTCTGCCTGTCCGGCCATCCCGGAGGCAGTTTTCTGTTCCATATCCCCTTCTGTGTCCACGCCTATACAAAGAATCGCGCGGATTGAGGTATTTCTTCTATATTTATTTCCATCCAGTTCGATGATTTCTTTCGATGCTGTCCCTGGAGAAACAGCGGCTTCGGCCGTATTTCCGGCCTCCGCCAATTTTCTCGCTTTTTTCTGCAAATAATTTTGGTTCGCAAACATAAAAAAAATGCCTACTATACAAAATACCAATAAAACAATCGGCCACTTTTGCTTCTTTATACTCTCTGCTGGGTTCTTTTTTCTAATATCCGGCAGTTCTTTTTCGGCAGATTCATCCTTCTTTTCACTCATGCTCCGCTATATTCTCCCTGGCAGCTCTTGCTGCAGTCTGTTGTATCACAAGCTATTTATGACTTGTTACTATATTCTTTTCCGTAATATTTTCCATATTTCCCATAATAGTAATAACTGTTCTGTCTGACATCCACTTTATTCAGCACCGCGCCTAAAATTCGGCATCCGCTCTTTTCGAGCTGTCCCTTCACTTTCTGAAGAAGACGATGGCTAATCTTGCCGCTCTCAATAACCAGTATTGCACCGTCACAATTGCGGCCGATAATTGCACCATCGATCAGGTTCCCCATTGGAGGCGTATCAATTATGATATAATCGAAGTTTTCTCTCCCCCATCCAATTAATTTATCAAAAAGAGGCTCTGCTAACAGCTCTGCCGGATTAGGAGAATAGGGGCCGGAAAAAATCATAGTCAGATTCGGCAGGTTTGTCGTATAAACCACCTCGTTCAATTTTTTTTGTCCGCTGAGATATTGGGACAGGCCATCTACCCTCCGATCCAGCTGATACCGTGTCACGAGGATAGATTTACGGATGTCTGCGTCAATTAAGAGAACCTTTTTATCCAATTGTGCCAAGGACGCCGCCAAATGAAACGTAGTCTCACTCTTCCCTTCACTGGGAACGGAACTGGTAAGCATGACAACCTGGATGCCTGTACCCGAAAACTGGATATTCGTACGAAGTGTTTTCATCGCCTCATTATATTGATAGTCATCTATTGCCGTTCTTTTTAAAAAGACTTCGTTATCCATTTACCTGTTCCTCCTCTTTGTGTCCCTTTACTTCCTCTTTAAGATCTTGTTTTTTAGCTTCTTCCGTTGATTTGTTTTTTTCTTTTTTCTTGCCTTTTTCCCTCTTTTTCGGTATAACAGCCAGCACAGGCATGCTCAGATATCTTTCGACGTCCTCTTCGCTCTTGACCGTATCGTTAAAGACAACACGAACCGCTATCAGTGCACAGATTAAAAACACTGCCAGAATTCCTCCGAGTAGTGCATTTCTCTTTATGCTGGGACTGTACGGCTCAGATGCGACCACACCATCTTCAATCATCTTCGGAGGTACCATTTCCATAATTTCTCCAATGTAATCGGAGGCTGTGTTAGCGATGTCATCTACAATCTGTTTAGCCATATAGGGATTCTCATCCCGTACTGTTAAAGATAAAATTCTGGTGTTCTGCGGGTTTTCTACAGTCAGCTTTCCGGCCAGTTCCTTATAAGAATAGTCTAAATTAAGATGATTAATTACCCCTTCCATAACCGGACGGCTGCTGACCAACACCTTATAGTCCTGTGTAAGCTGACTTCCGATTTGCAGATCCGCCAGAGAAGTCAGAGTTGTCTCCTTTGATAATATGTATAACTTCGCTTCCGATTTATATTGGGGAGTTATTAAAAATGCGCTGCTGGCGCCCACAATACCAATCCCCAGAATCAGCGCTACTATAATCAGCCATAATCTTTTTTTCAGTTCAAAAAGCAGTTCGCGCAGATCAATCTCTATCTCTTCCTTGTCTTCTGTGTACATCTTTTCCATTTCTAAAGCCCTTTTCTCCCTTAAGTTAATCTTTTCTAATTTATTTTCTTGCTTATTAATCTATCTTCTTACTACCTATTTAACTTATTACTTACTGTTTTTCTTATTACTTTAAATTTTTATTACTTGCTAATTATTCTTTTATTAGGAACGTTAAATGTTTTAAATCAATTCACCGTTCAAAAGTTTTTTAGGTTGATGATAGGTCAGCCTTTTAAACGTCTCCATTCCGCAGTCCTTTTGCAGCCACTCCACTGCTTTCTTTAGTTCCGGCGGGCGGTAATCCAGGCGATGCATGTCCGTTCCCAGCAAATGAATTTTACCTTCTTTTACTGCCCTTCTGCACCACAGCCGATCGACCGGATGACTAAGCCCTGTCAAGCTGCTATAATTCATCTGCATATAAGCACCTGCCTGAATCAGTTCCTCAACGCAGCCGGCTTTTCTCAAGCAGGAGTATCGCTCAATATGTGCCAGTACCGGAATATATCCGGCCAGAGTAAGGTGGCGTACTGCCTTATACATATCTTTATATGAAACAGAAGTGGAAAATTCGATTAGAACATATCTGGTGTCTCCCAGCGTTAAAGCCCGGCCAGACTGCAGCGCTTCCACTATTTCCTCTTGATAAAATAACTCCTCACCAGAATAAATTGTTAAATCTGAGGCAATCTCACTCGCCGCTTTCTTCACTTTTTTTAAAGTATCCAATATCTGACTGGCGCTCATTTTATTATGTCCTCGGATATAATGCGGCGTAGCAACCACTCCACGGACGCCCTGGGCATATGCCTCCTTCAGCAGGTATCTGGTTTCTCCCAGGTACCTGGATCCATCATCTGCTTTGGGGATAATATGGGTATGGATGTCGATTATCCCGTTCATTGGCTGTAACATTGATATACTCCCTACATTAATAGTGTCAGGTGAAATAACATAATATTGGTTTGATTTAATGGACAACAACATAATATAGATTATGTTGCAAAAGAAACCACATAATATAGATTATGTTGTGCGGTTTTTGGATTTTTGATTTTAAAGTAAATAGATATGGGATTTTTTTTAATGTGGTTAAGAAAAAAGGGGAATTTTGTAGATATGTGATGGTAATAATTGTAAATTATGAATAATTTTGTAAATTATAAATATGCATTAAGGAGTTTAAAATAAAAAACAACATGCGATAATATTGCATTATCGAAACTTAATTGGTATAATATGGGAATTGAATGGATATTTAAAAAGAAGTGATATTTAAATTTTAATAAATATTTTAGATAATATTAACTTTCCAATAGACGTTTTAGACTTTTAGGTGTATAATACGACATAATCTATATTATGTTGTAATTAATAGTATTGTTTTAGTATTTATTCGTTCGTCCGCATTTCTTATAATAGTAATTTCATTTTATCGATTTGCCGTCTGTGCTCTTCTCCCGATGATATAATATAAATCCTTGTGGTGTTTATACTGCTGTGTCCAAGTAAATCTGCAAGTTTTGAGATGTCTTTTTCCATCTTATAGTAGGTCTTTGCAAAAAGATGGCGGAGATTGTGGGGAAAGACTTTGTTTTCTCTCACCTGAGCTATTTCGCACAGATTTTTCATTTCCCGCCATACATTGCTTCGGTTGATGGGGTTGCCTTGTTTGGTTATGAAGATGGGGCCTTGTCGGATTTGTTGCTTCTTGATATAACTTAGCAGCATCATTTTTAGTTTGTGTGGAATGAATATCTGCCGGCTTTTACCTTTGCAATTGACTTCGGCAACTCCGCTTTGTGTGGCTCTGACTGTAATGCATTCCAGTTCGCTGATACGGATGCCGGTGCTGCAGATGGTTTGGATGATTAAGGAGAGTCGATCTTTTTGTAGATCCTGGGCTGCTTTTATGAGACGATAGTACTCTTCTTTTGACAGTTCCTTTTCCTCCGGACAGTAGACTCGGCGTTGTTGTTTTATTTGTTTGACTTTGCAATCGTAGAGGCCAGCGAAATCGAAGTAGTGGTTGAGGGAGGCCAGCATGGAGTTTATGCTAGTGGTGGCGTATTGTTGTTTTAGTTCCTCTTTGTAGGTTATGACCAGTTCCTTGGTGATGGGGCGGTCCGCGGCGTAGGTGAGGAATTTTTGGAGGTCGCGGAGGTATTTGGTGATGGTGGTGGGGGATTTTTCTTCGGTGATTAAAAATTGGTGATAGCTAATAAAAGTATAATTTGTAACATTACTAATTTCTAGAACCATTTAATTATTTCCTTTCTATAAAACAAATAAAACAATAAAAATTATTTAATACAGTATACGCAAAATAATTCTTAACAAGTTTGTCTTCATACGGCCTACTATCTTTTATTGTTCAGTTAGTATTAAAAATGTAAATGTGTCAGTCTCCTCCTTACTTTCCTCACAATTCGCTCACACCCCCGGCGCTCTTTGGATCTGTTTCTTTGAAAACGATACGCCTAATCAGTCCATTCATAAAAGCAGAATATAATTTCTTAACTCTTTTATTCTTCATTAAGTTTGTCTTTACGAACTGCACGTACAGAAATTCCGCAATCAGTTTAAAATCATCAATATTGGCAACAGCGAAAATGCCATGATAAATACAGAAGAATCTAGGAACTTCTTCTGCTATATCTTTGTGAATGAGTGGTGTTTATCTATGGTCTGCCATGTTTCTGTGCAACTTGCTTTTTATCACTTACTGCGTTGCACATTCTTGGAACTGACCTTGTTTTAATCTGGCCAATCACAGTTGTTTTACTGCTTGCTTTGTCCGATTTTGTTTTAATTGTAATAATCGCGTCCTCTAGGTTGTGGTTGATGTCCCCCCCCCTCTCTTTCCCAATGATATAAAATCATAGATTCCGATTCATCCCTTTCTTATCAATTAAACCAAGTCTCACAAATACAGGATATAGATACGAAGCCCCGAACACACCCAACTTCTTCGGCCCGGGTACAATACTGTTCAACTCCATCACTCTTTGAAATGCCATATCCACAGTGGCTCTGGTTATGCTCTTCTCCTTCCGAGAGAAAAATAATTCACCGCCTTTTACCGTATAAGAAAACTTCAGCCCTTTACTCGTTTTGAATGGATACCCGGCAAAAGCTACTATCGCATTCCACAGATTGTCACAATTCATCTCTTTTTTTAGCTTCTCACAAACTTTCATCCTCTCCCGGTAAACTCGCATCCGCTCTGCGTCAACTCCACTTTCACCTCCCGGAACTTTATCCAACTTGTATATAATTTTGCTGTATGGTAAATAAGAATAAACGGAAGCGCGGGACAAGTGGAGTATTGACATAATCTCCTCTATACACTTCGCTTCTTTATAAAGTTTCAGCACATTATCTGCCATGACACTACTATACACAGGTTTATCAAACAATTCACTTCTATTTTTGCAAATCGCCTCCGCAGTCTCCTTCATTTCTCCGGCAGTCCTTCTCAACTCGCCTACTGTGATGAGCAGTTTCCGTACCTTCATTGCATTCAGGCCACAATCAAGTTCATCAGCAATAGCCTGCAGTGACAAATGCTTTCCTCTCTCATTAACAGTCTGATATAGTGTTGAAACAGCTTCCAATAATTCTCCCGTTACCACTTCAGCATCATAATTCGGTTTTTTCTTTGGCTTCCCAGCATGCCAAGTTCTTTTTATAGCCTTCCCCATAAATCCACTCCCTTTTATTATCCATGCTTTATTTCTCCATATACTTTAACATAATAAATCGTAACGTTCTATATGCCAGCTTCCAAAGAAAAGTTCACAAACGTTGATAGGAGCTTTGAGTTGTCAAATATTCTATCATATAGCCGATCATACTTGACTTGTGCAGTATTATTCATAACATCCGCTAACTTATTTCCATCCACTCCCATATTTACATGAGGCTTTTCACCCGTTTCCTCTTCTATAACATCAAGATATATATTCGAAACTCCCCCCATGTCATATGTTCGGTACCATCCAGGTTAATTGCTTCTTGTAAAGCACCGTTATTCCCGATAAGAGCCGCTATAGCCCTATCTACATCTTTTGGGAGCGGAATGCTCTTGCCATGCAATGCACGGTAAAGCCATATATCCTTCTCTATTGCACCTAACTGTAGACGCTCCGTATTGTATGTTATATATGGACGGATAATGATCCACGTTTTTGCCACTGCAAAAAAGGATGTTCTCTTCCCGTGCCTTGGCAAGTGCATACTCATCGGTTTTCAGATAATCCGCGTCTTTGCACACATCCAAAAGCCTTGGCGTTTCTTCCGTGATAGGCGTTATCGAATCCGCATACACGCGGCTGGAACTGGTGAAAATATACTAACTCATTGCGTTAAGTAAAGAGACTACTTTTTGCTTAAATTCATCCGTGCCATAGGTCATAAAATCAATGAAGGCATCATACTTGTCTTTTAGGATCTCCGACTGAAATTATTATTATGTGCATTTCCTTGCAAATAATGTACATTTCCATATGATTTATAAATACGACGTGATGTAATAAATACCTCATCACCATGCTCTGCCAAGACAGTATTAAGAGCCACCCCCCATTACGCCAATACCACCTAGAATTATAACTCTCACAAAATCACCCTATTTCCCAAGGATCTTTTTTAGGTTAGAAAATTGACGTTCGCCAATAACTCCAACAGCGACATCCTTCACTTTCTTCTTTGCAACAACTTTTCCATCAGTGCAGGCAGTTGAAATGATTGTTAACGCTTCATCCTCATCCTCACTGTTTGTGAATACCTCGAAAACAATTGGCCTTTCTCCAATAGATGGACTGATGAATTCATCAAGATGCGCCAAATACTCTTCTTTATCCGAAGCTGAAATATATTCAAAGCCTAAATTCTCTGCATAATTTTTTACCAAAAGAGAGGATTTGTTACCATAATGACCAGCTGCAGCAATAAATCTATCTGTTTCATCTCCAAACATATATCCCGGATTTCCAGATAATTTGAATTACGTTCCTTTTCCATTATTGACCAACAGAATTCTGAGATTTTTGCTAACATTCTTGTTCCCCAGCGAATTTAAATCGTAAAAGAAAGCTAAATCACCAAGTACCCAGAATATGATTTTCTCAGGAGCAGTCAAAGCAGCACCTATCGCAGATGACATGTTGCCATCAATTCCAAAACCTCCTGTGTTTGAAAAACAAGCAACACTTTCTGGCGTTTCATAGAAATTCCAGAATCGTAGAGAATTTTGTATCCCTAGATGAAGCACACTATTAGCAGGAAGCTTAGATGCAGTTTGTGATGCAATCCACGCATTTGAAAAAGGAAGTTCAAGTACTGCCAAATCTACCTTATGACAATCACTTTTACATTCTTCATAAAAATTAGTTTTAATATCAGAGGCCGCTCTTTTAGAATATTCAGAAAAGAAATACTCCTCTGGGCATACGAAAACACATTTCAGTGTTCCAAAAGATCTCTAAGCTCTCCATCTGGGTTGACACGCCATACCGAATGAGCTTTTGCTATGAAGTTTGAAGCAGTAATATCCCCAATATGTATCAGAAGATCCATAATTCTAAATTTAGCAAAATAATTTTTTTGAACCCCAGATTCCCTCCACCTTTTCGGTGTACACATTTCCTGCGATGTGATTTCTCTTATCAATGACAAGAACAGATTTGCCGTGTGCCTTTGCTTCGTGAGCGAATACAGTGCCCTAGAGTCCGGCGCCAACAACTAAATAATCGTACATTTGAGAACCCTCCGAGATCTGAATTTACAAACTAACAAATCATCTTCCAAATGGTAACCTTCGTAGCACCTCTACCAAAGTTATTGAAACAAGTGTGACTGCAAACCATACTAGCAGCGTACTGGCAAATAAATTCATCCCAACAAAATGAGTTATCAAATCTCTAACCAATAAATGTGAGCAATACACTCCCAATGTCAGGCGAGAAAAGCAGGACACTGTCTGCCGGGTTTTCCTTTTTAAATCACACCGTTTAATAAAAGCAAACAAAGTGCCTACCCAAAGTATCGTTACAATAATACTATCATAGAAGTATTCAACCTGTAATGGTCTTTGTCCCTCAAAGCAGACTATTGAGTTCACAATAAAGTATTGATACACAATGACTCCAACGGTCAGCAACACAAGCATAAGGAAATAGCTTTGTTTGCCTATTTTGCTTTCTACGCTCGGAAGCCATTTAGCTATCTCACCGCCAAAGGAAAAGTAGAACAACCAAGTCCACAGGCGAAGTGTCTGCAAAACCTTCGATTGAATCGGCCAGCCCAACAGAATAGAAACGCACTGCATGCCTACACATACTGCTGCCAGGCCCCAAAAGATCCACGTTCTTTGCTTTGGAGACAATCTCTTAAATAAACGGGATTAAAAAATAAATCAACGCTAACGATCCCATATACCAAAAGTGCCAGCATGCTCCATCCTGAACCAGGCTCTTAATAATTTGGAGAAAAAGCTCTCCTATTGAAAAGCTCCATGTCTGTTTGTTCAGAATCAGCTTGAGAATACCATAAATGTAATAAACCACATTCCATAATATAACGACCCTTAAAATCTTCAAAATCTTCTTAATCGAATGATTCCAGAGGTTCTCATTGCTGTACCCCCATTCAAAATAAGAAAGCCACTTGTCATAAAAAACATCGGAATCGCAAATTCACATAAGTAATATGCAATCACATTACCAGTTGAGAAATACTTGCCAATTGTATGCAACCCTATAACGGCTAAACAAGATAAAGCTTTCAGCAGGTCTATGTCATAATCACGAATCTTCATTTCTTGAAACCCTTTACTTTCTTTAGAGTCTGCTTTTCAATTTCTAATGTCATTGGTTCTCTTGCAATTGTAAGAACCAGAGCATAAATAGCAAAGAAAATGATTGCTGATATAACCAACGTGAAGAAGTTTGATAGCCCCAGTGTCTTCACCCATACCGATGCGACACTGCCAAATACTATGCCTATAATTATAGGAATGAAATGTACTTCTCTATATGCCTTATTTGCCTTATCCCGAAGAACTATATACTGCCATATCATAACAACACATTCCGCAACAGTTGTTCCTAATGCAGCTCCCACTGCTCCAAAGGAAGGAATAAGAAGCAAATTGATGATCAGGTCAACTATCGCACCTGCAATCTCGGAATATAGAACAACCTTTTCCCTCCCCAATGGAACCAACATCTGTATTCCTGTAATATTGGAAAGTCCAACAAACAGCAAAGTGGGCATAATTACTTGCATCGGTAAAATTGAACCAGCATAAGCATCCCCGGAAAGGAAGAAGATCCCTTCTTTTGCAAATACCATAAAATAAACCATTAAGGGGGTTGCAATCAAAAGCACAAAATTAAATGCTTTCCTTGTAATTCGTTCAAACTCTTCCTTCATATTATGCTCAAGATAATATGAAGCTCTTGGCAAAAGAACGGTCCCAAGCGACGTAACAACGCTTACAAGGATGCTCTTTATTTTGACAGCAGCATTATAATAACCCACATCAGCGTCAGTCTTCATAAATCCCAACATCACGGTATCCAGATGTGTGTAAACTGTTACGGCGCATGTCATAGCAAAAAAGATAGTAATTGCTTTAAGGTGCTTTTTGAAGTTATAATTTCTTACTGGTTTGAAGCCAACGTATCTGTGTGCATGAAAGAAATTAAAAACGTTTGAAGCCGACGCAGCCAGAATAGAGATTCCACCGTAAATCACAAGGTCGTTCTTTTCGTGAATAAGAAGGAACATTGCAACAAGAGCTACAAATTTAAAAATGATGGAACGAACAGTTATATAGGTATACTGCTCCAATCCCTTATATAACCACTCAACACCTATAGCATTGAATATGAGAGTGGTGCTGATAATAATAAACAGTGTCTTATCTTGCTGGATTCTTGGAACTGTAAACAGACAAATCACAAAAACAGCATAACTCATGGCCGTCATGACCATGTTAATTATAAATATTTCCTGTGTAGTTTTAGTAAGTTCACTTCTATTATCTCGAACCTTTGCGCAGGCTCTAACGCCATAAGTGGGAATCCCCAGCTGTGCAAACATTGAGAAATACGAAATTACAGAGGTTGCAAAAGAAACCTTTCCCGTACCTTCTGGCAACAATATACGTGAAACATACGGAAATGTAATAAGTGGAAATATGAACTGCGACATCGTTAGAATGGCGTTCATAATAAAATTTAGCTTAAGTGACTTCTGTTTCTCCTGCATATATTATCCAACCGGGATAATCTACCTCTCCCAGTCTACTCCTTCCTGTAACATACGTAGCGGCATACCTGTATACACGGCATTTGGCTGATTAATGCTTTTTGTTATTGTACTATCAGAAGCAATAATGCAACCATCAGGTATCACTGTCCCTTTCGTAATACAACATCTGCTTCCAATCCAGCAATGCTTTCCAATTATAATCGGTTTATTTTTATTCATCACTTGACCACAAACTTTTATAGAATGAAAATCCGTATCCATGATTTGACAATCCCAAGAGATAACACTGTCATCTCCGATTTTAATTTCATCAGCACATAAGATTTTAGTGTCACCGGTTATTTGTACATCATTTCCTATCGTTAAGTGGCTAGAGGAATTAACCGTAACAAGAGTACCCCCCCCCCCTAAAATTACACCTTTTCCAAAATTTATATTTCCATTTAGTTCTAGCTTTGAAGGTGTTCGGGACGCTGTACCCGATCCGCCGATACCTATTCTCACCATTCCAATCGAAAGCGGTGCTGAGAAAGTTATACGCCCGCTTAATTTTATAAATTGGGTTCTCCATGAAACGAAAATCGGCAGTTTTATAATTCCCGTCAATCCCAGATAACGTGCGTTCAGAAATACAGATTTAGGTAGTCCTGCGATAATCTTCAATGTTGTGCTTAAATTCATATGCATTTCCTCCAGAGTCCATATCATTTTGTAAAGCTTCATTAAAAGCTTCATTAAAAGCTTCTCCATACACCATTGCATTAACACAAAGCAAAATAAATCCATTATATCGTAAATCCAACAGCTGTGGATCAGTAAAGCAATGAATCGCAACAAATAATAAAGCTATAGTCAAATATAAATCCTTATTTCTAACTGATTTTACAGCAACGCGAGCAAAACCAAGGCATATAAGGACAAGGAATATCAAGCCCAAAGTTAATAGAATATTCACATAAGAGGAATCAACATATAAATACTCAGATGTATGATCTGTTGACCACGTTAAATCTGATCCCAACAGTTTAATTCCATATCTTTGTAGCCCCAGATAAACCATGTAAATACGGCCAGAAGAAATCGTGTTCAAAAGACTAAATACTGCATTATTAGGATTGTAAACAAGCCCTGCTATCACCGAAAGGAGCGCAAAGCCCGGGAAAATACATGCGGACATTAGTTCTCCTATCCTATGTCGTTTAGTTGAAATCGGAAACCTTGATGCAATAATCTCAAATAAAATCAGCAACAGAGTACCCCAATAGCTTGCTTTCGTATCTGAATAATAGAAAATAATTTGATTGATTCCCAAAAAGACTGCAACTAGCCACCAATTAAACTTGTCTGTCCTTTTCCTTCCAGCAAAATAATGCGCTACCGTAAAGAAGAACATATTCGCAGCATATGAACAATAGATATATCCAAGATTATATCTTTGTCTTCCCGCATTGAATACTGCTTCATTAGGTATAATATTAATAAAGCTTAGGAAAACTGTAAAAACAACTATAAAAAATTGGGTTTTGAAAACCACGTTTATAATGTACTTATAATTGATTTTTCTTAAAGCATAGAGAAAAAATATTGTATCGAAATATCTGGTGTTCTGTGTTCGTATACAGTAATATAGAAGGAACGCAACAATAATAATTCCTGCGAGAAAATTTATCCTCTTCACCTTTGTCTTATCTGAGAATTCATTGAACATATAGATAATCGCTAATATTCTCACGATCCATGCAACAATATTTACCGAGTAGTAATTGGCAATTTCTGTTATTCCAAAATTCCAAACCATCAGCCATAAAACCAAAATAATTATTGGTATTTCTCTTTTTCTAATGCTCATTGAACAACACCTCTATTGATTAAACTATAAAAACCAGTTATGTGTTCCCTTAAATTCATAACTAAGTTTCTTGCTGCGCTCTCCGATTCGCCTAGCCGGAACACCCGCATAAACTCCAAAGGCAGTGCAATCTTTAGTTACAACAGCACCGCTGGCAATTACACAGCCATCCTCAACCGTTACTCCGGGTAAAATTGTAACATTACCACTTATCCAGCAACGATCTCCTATGGACACCGAATCAGATATCATTCTAAAATCCTCACTTTGAAGATCATGTTGAGCAGTCCATATTCTTACGCCAGTAGAGAAATTGCAGTTTTTACCAATCCTGACTGTCCCTCTGCTGTCAATCATATTATCGTCACCGATAATAGTTCCTGCGCCAATATGACACTTATAACCATCTCTGAAAAACGTTCCTTTATAAATAACAACATCCTTTTCGATGCCAACTTTCAAAACAGTTTTATACAGTCCCATTCGCACCAAATGAGATGGAATCCTTCCAATATCAGCGGCTACATATTTATTAACGCCACTCACAATGCGACCAGCAGCCTGCTTCCAGGATTTGCCCCCCCCCCGCATCATTTTGGTGTTTTGGTTAGGAACCCTGACTGTCTCCTTTACAGGACGTTTGCTTTCACGAGTAAACCATGCCATTGAAATTAGATAGGCCAAGGTCTTGCACGAAACTTTGATAATAGCATATATACATATGCATATTGTAATAATACGAATCATTTAAAATCTCCCGGGTTAACGACTTTCCCTGAAATCCCCTTCAAGCCATCTTTGTAGGCCATATTCAGGATGCGTAAATTCTTAAACCGTCTTTTATATATCGACAAAAGCAGCCACCAGCAATACCCTATAATTGGGCTAATGTACTTTGCTCCAAAAGACTCGCCATACATTCTTTCCAGCAAAATATTATTGCGTATGGCATAATAATCTCTCCATGTGAAAACTTTATTCCCCGTTCCGCCTTTTTTCGCAAGCTGACGATGTAAAGTTGCGTCGGTAACAAATCCTATCCGAGTATGCTTCCTTATTCTAATTGCGTAATCTGTGTCATCACACAATATAAAGAAATCCTTGTGTGGCAGCCCCACCTTTTTTACAATCTCAAAAGAGACCAGTGGACCTTCAAATGGAATATCCTCAACAATATAAAGGCTGTTCCTTAAAGGATGCGGTTCAAACGTCTTTCTCTTCATTACGCTGAACTTTAACGTGCTCTTCATGTCCAATTTGGTGCAAACACGGTCATCAAAGTTTTTATCCGTTCTATTGGGAATAACAGCCTGTATCTCTGGCTTCATACTACCCAGAAGTTTTTCTAGACAATCAGTTTCCGGTAAAACGTCGTCATCCATAATCCACAGGTAATCGCATTCCCATCCTGTTGCTATATCGATTGCCTTGTAAAACCCACCGGAACCGCCTTCGTTTTCTTTGTTATAATAATAAATGTACCTTATCCCCTTACATTCCTTGACAGACGTCTCGTCATCGCCTACAATGTCCACGGCACCGCGTTCGTGGAGATTATTCATTGTTCCATCGGAACTATGGTTGTCTACAATTATGATGCTATTTATTTTTTTCGTTTGTTTTTCTAGCGCATCCAGTAACTTGCTAAGGCAATTCCAGCGATTGTAAGTTACCAGAGCCACATTAACTATAACCTCATTCATATTGCAACTCCAACTCGTAAAAGACCACTCTATCTCCATTATTACAAATTCTCCCAGTCAATGGAATAATGCTCACAAAGTTTCTTCATATTAATATCATTTTTCTTCATTCCATTATTTTCTTTGCCTAGAGTAACCTTCTGAGTACCTCCTATTACATATGGTATCTTTGAATCCTTACTGATTTTAAACACAGGAATGCCAAGCCGTATCTCTGTAATTTTAAGCCACAGATCATCAGCAGAAAGGGCAAGTTCCCGGATAAGCTTTTGATCAAAATATTCGTCATCAAAACAATTCGGCGGATATAAAACGCCGCCCACGCCTAATGCCACATAGTAATTGGACAATCCATCTCGCCCATCTGCACCACCGTACCAATTATCATAAAGATCGGGTTTTCCATTCTTTAGTAGTATTTCATGCGACATATTACAGCACACAGCTTCCGGATGAACCTGATGTGCCTTGAAAAGCCCCTCGACAAGTTTTGTGCTATAAACATTATCATCATCAACACTGATTACAACACAATCTGGACACTCCTTGAGAGTAAAGTACAGTTTATTATGGGGTCGAAGATTAGCAGGAGCGTATTTGATTTCCAATCCATATTGCTTTAAATCCTCAAGCTCTTTTGGAATGGTAATATCATGACACTCTTCTTCGGTAAGCCACAAAATAATCCTGTCAGGCTTATAGCTCTGCTGCAGCAGAGCCCTTACTGCATAATGCACGACATTCAATCTCGCAGGAAAAGAAGTCATCGAGATAACGATTTTTTCCTTTCTCTCGGTCTTGTTCAGTCCATACTCCGGCTTAGTCCTTTTACAATAAATGGGATATACCTTGTTAAAAAGAGCCGCCATTATGTGGTTCCAGAGAGAGCAGGGCTTACTACAGCCAACTCTAAATTTAAGTTTATAAAAAAATTCGATCACTCCAGTATCTCCTTATAGCCAGTCAATTGAAAATTCCCTTTTAAGTTTTCCTTTTATCTTGTGTTTGAACTCAAATAGCTCACGCAACTCCCGAAGCCTTGTCTGATATTTCGTTGTTTTTCCATACAATGAATGGTTCTCACCACTGCCAAGAACGTACACGGCGCCTTTAAACGGCAACGGCTTCAATGGTCTTCCCAGTCCTTCACATGCAGGGACAACGCCGCCATGACGCTTACGCATAATACACCATTCATCATCGCAATTTTCTCGCATCACCTCTGGATAGGAATCCGGGAGATCGTCCACTGCATAATTCACAATGCAGGCAGACCCGCTTGAGAACTTCGGCAGAACTTTCATATAATCGTCTCCTACAAAGTACACATATCCAGTCTTGACATAGAACCCGCTTTCACCTGGATGTTTTTTCACAAATTCAGCAAAATGGCAGCTTACAAGATCATCACCATCCACCATCATTGCATAACCGCCGCCAAGTTCACGAACTCGCATCGCCAGTGTATGTGTCTTGTATCCCTTATCGACCATCTTTTCGTGTTGATCTCTGGGTATCGGTGCATCTTTCTCGCTTACCTGGATGAATTCTACGCGATCATCATATTTTTTAGTTAATTCAGGTATCTCGTGGCAAGCTACAATAATCCTGAAATCCGGATCTGTCTGATTATAGCAACTCCACAGTGTACGATTGAAAAGCGTAGACACCATGTTCCAGTCCTTAGCGACCTTTTTACTCATCAAAGGAATAACAAAATAAATCATCTCTTTACCTCAAATCATCCATTAATATTTACCCAGGCTGCAAAACTCTGTCACATCAATATTCTCCTTTAATATCCTTGCCGGAACTCCACCAACAGAACAGTTACTTGGAACATCGTGTATAACAACAGCATTTGCTCCAATAATGACATTATCAGCAATATGAATGTCGCCTAAAACCTTGGCGCCAGTAGCTATATACACATTATTTCCAATAACAGGATGTCCTTCTTTATTTGATCGCCCCCCTGTCAGAACATTCGTCCCGATTATGACATGGTCGCCAATCACTGTTTTCTTGCTGATTACACACCCTATTCCGCCATAGAGGAACTTGCAGCTCTGGCCAATTTGAGCTTCATAAGGAATAGAACAGTTATGTATCACATAGATCAGCCCCTTGATAATCTTCGGCAAGAACGGTATGTGATGCAGATACAACTTTCTTTCAGCTTTGTATAATTTATAAGCATCCACAGATTAATCCTCCCGGTTTTTTAACTTACGAGCAGGTACCCCCCCCCCAGATTTCATCTGGAGGAACAGAGTGTAGCACGACCGCATTCGCAGCAATTACTGAATTCTCACCAATTTCCAGTGTCTCATTTGAAGGACATAATATTTTGGCTCCGGCACACAGGCAAGCACCTTTATGGATAACAACCTTAATATCGTTATTGTGCCAAACATCAGCTTTACCTATTGTTACGTTTTGATAAATCCAAACATTATCTTGTAATTCAGTGTCTGTGTATATGACTGTTCCGACTGCGTTATGAATAAAGCGAACGCCTTCCCCAATTTGAACTTTGCTACCGATGCAGCAGCCCCACAGTTTTGCCCATTTTCGGCAAATGCCTTTTATAAAATTGTTGTTGGATTTTCGATAAGTTTGCATCGCTTTCTGAACTTCCATGTTAATAATCCCTTCTTCACGCAATCGTACTTCGTATGCTACTCTCGCACAATCAGCTTATACTTCCCTCTTGAGGTATATTGAACATCCTTCACCGGTTTCACCTCAACATCTATGCCTTCACCGAATTTATTCTGATATACCATGCGGATTTCTTCCACTTCCTGCTCAGTAAACTTATCTACGGGAACGGTCAGTACCGTTACCTTGCCCTGTTCTTTTTGGATGAACTGATACTTAGCCATGCGCTCAAGTACAGGGCTGTGAACTTCAAGCATCGCAGAAGAAATATTTTCGCCATTTTTCCCGATCAGACCGCCTTCACGATGTCCTTCAATCTTATATCTGTCAAAATATCTTTCTGCATAATCATCGACCTGGTAGCGAATCAACGGCATCTTATGATTTATAAATCCTGTGCAGATGATAAATCCTTCGGACTGCTCGCTTAGCTCAACATAGCCATATGCCTTATTGAAAGAGTACCCCCCCCCATTAAATTCGGCAAATACTGCTCTTTCTGTATGACCATAGAATGCATATGTCTTGCATCCCAAAGACTGCTCAATGTATTCTCTCTGGAAATCATATACATTTTCGGAGATAAAGAACGCTCCCTTAAACTTGTCCTTTATCTCTAATCCGACCCGGTTTGCAAATTTGCAGAAACTATAAATAGCTCCCGGAAAGCCGTGCAGAAAGTCTGCTCCAAAGCTCATAATCTTATCGTAATAGAGCTGTATCGTTCCCGCATTGATTCGGCAGGGATTAAACTGAATTTCGTTATAGAGAGGATTTGCCTTAAAGAGCTTCCCATTGAAATCCGTTCCACGAAAAGTTGCAAGTTTTGATGTTCTGTAATCATAACCCGCTTTACTCCAGTAATGATATATGAAAGCCCGTTCCCGGTAGATGGATTCCCGCTCCAAAGAAACCTTCAAGGGTACTCCTGTACTTCCTCCTGTCGTGGCATGGTAAAAATCATTTATATCATCAGCCTGCATTGCGTCATAATTTGCAATCACATCAGCTTTTGTAATTACCGGAATATGCTTCATCTCCTCAAAAGAAGAAAATTTATGCGGATTAAATCCTGCTTTATCAAATGCACTACAGTAGAAAGCGGTATGCTCATAAGCGTGAACCAGCGTTTCTTTCAATGCAGCCAGCTGCTTATTCCCCTGTTCCTCATAACTATAGGTGTCCGCTTTAACCAGTGCCGAATACTGGTGACGGAACGTACTGTTATAAATCAGCTTTCCTCTAATCAACGGACCTAATGCTGTTTTCAATCCATCCGGCATTTTTGTATTCAGTTTCTTTAATAATGCAATGCCCATATTTTTTCCTCATTCATACTATTTAGCCGTCACAGTTCTCTTTCTGAGAAGTACCGAATCCAGCCCTTTATTTTTTACAATACCTGATTGCTTCTATAAAGCCATCGTACATTCTATCTATGTTTACCTCATTATCGTAAACGTCCAGACATACTTTCGACATCTGTTCCAATAACTGGTCATCGCGCAGAAGCGTCAATACTTTGTCCTTATACTCTTCCTCATTATCTACAAGATAGCCTGTCTTCCCATCTTTCATATAATAGATTTCAGGTGCATGTCGTCCTTTAAGCAAAACTATGGGAATCCCCCAGAACAACGCCTGATTCACGGCTAGACCGATATGACCGGGTGTGCTAAATACATCACCCATCTTATAAATTGCGTCTACTTCATCTCCGTATTTCTCGCCAAGATAATATACGTTGTCAAATGCATCTACCCTCTTTTGTAGCTCATCAGACATTCCTGGTCCAACAATTACAACAGCAATATCCTTTTCGCCACCAAAAGCCTCAATTACCAAGTCAGGTCTCTTATATGGCATCAATCGTGAAATGTAAAGAATGACACGTTTTTCCTTAATTCCATACTTACTTTTCGTTTCCCCTTCGCTCGGCAGAGCGCCTTTATCTATACCTGACAGGTTAATTGTGTTATAAGCTACAAACAACTTTTTCTGATTCTTGTCTGTGAAATACTGCCGCATTTCCGGCGTATATGTAATCAGTGCATCACAACGATCGTGAATGAAATGAAAAATCGCATTCTTTGTCTTATCATCGGGCGTTTCAAGATTAATGCCATGATTCCAATAAATAATCGGAATATGATGCAACTTGCAATAATAAATAATCGGTAACATTATCTTATCTTTCAAATGAAGGAAAACTATTACCACATCAGGTTTCATAGCCTTGATTTGCTTGCAATAACCCTGCACAGAAAACGGTTCTGTATGCTGTATGAATTTGTTCTCCCAATCAACCTTTTGATAAGAATCGCTTAGCACATGAAATTCAAAACCATCTTTTTGAAAAGCATCGAAGAAATAATTGTAAACTTTCTGTCTATAATGAAAAACATGGTTCGAAATCAACAATACTTTTTTCATCAAGTTCCCTCTCAACTCAATTAAATTTCCCCTTAAAGAATTTTTCGTATCCTTCCAGTAGAGCCTTGCTGGTATGTTCCCAGCTCAGTTCATGTACAACGCGATTCCTGCCGTATTCACCCATCTTTTTTCTCATTTCTGGGTTTTCCAACAGATAGACAATCTTATCAGCCATATCTTTCGCGTTATTCTGCTCTGCATATAGGGATGCTTCCTGCGCCGAATAATGCCCCTCTGTCAGTTCGAACTGAACGATGGGTTTCGCCAGTGCCATGTACTCAAGGATTTTGTTCATTGTGGATTTGTCATTCATACTATTGTAAGTGTCTGAGTTGACGCATACATCCGCTGTATTCAAGTAGTCCAGCAATTTCTGATCCGAAACACGCCCTGTGAATTCCACACATTCATCCAGACCCATCTTTGAACACATTTCTTTCAGTGCGGTCACATGCGGACCGCCACCAACGATACCCCAGAAGATGTCATCACGCTTCAGCGTTTCCCTGCAATATTTAGCAGCTTGCAGGATATATTCGATACCCTCCTGCTGGCCGATAACACCAAGATATCCGACCATATACTTTTTCCCGCGTTTGATGTTCTCCACCGGTGGTTGTATTTTCATGCGTTCCAGCTTTGGACCACTGCGCAGGACAATCACCTTCTTTGGGTCCATCTTTCCACGCTCAATGGCAATTTTCTTATAGGACTCATTGGTCACAAAAGCAAAAGTGCAGTGTTTATATGTTTGACGTTCCATAAAGACTTGACTTTGATACATCAACTTTTTTGTGATGCTATTTATACCAAATTTCGCTTCAAACAGCTCTGGACAGATATCGTGATGATCAAAAACATACTTCACGCCATATTTCTTGAACCGTCGCGCAACGAGGTAAATATCGTCTGGTGGATTACATCCATGGATTACATCAAAACCAATCATCTTGTAAATTTTCTTTGCCAGACGAACCTCCGCACTCAAAGCAGCAGAGTACTCTCTTAAGTATCCAATTACACCGTTGCCCTCTTCCGCAAGATTATGTCTGAAAATATGTACACCGTCTATCGTTTCTTCTTCTGCCATGTAGCCCTTTCCCTTCGGGCAGATAACTGACACGATATAACCATTTGCCACTAAAGTTGTAGCCTCCTGCCACACACGGGTGTCAAAAGGTACCGGCAGATTTTCTACTATAATAAGGATTTTATGTTGCTTACCCATTTCAGATTTCTCCTGTTGTTTTCCAATTATTGATATTCAGCTTATATTTTCCTCCTATGGTGTATTCAATATTGTTAGCATTTTTGAATTCAACCTTTTCAGTAACGCGATTCCCATGTTTAACTCCTTGGCTGTAGATTTTTAGCCAAATGTATCACAGCCATTTTATTCTATAGTTTGTTTTCGTAGATTCTTTTCCTGATAAAACCAATCTCTTTACTCCACGTCTTTCACCGTATGTATCAGATATATAGGCATCTGATAGATTGGCACTTCCGCATGTCCATGTCATAATAACAACATTACCATTGCAAGATAAATGTATCGAATTTTCTTTTAGTTCAACAAGCTCCGCATTGATCAGGAATGAGGATTTCCATCCTTTTCTCGTTTCGACATTATCTGTGATATCAAATGTATTACCACAAAGTCTAAACGATCTCTTATGCTTATCCGGACTGTATCCATCATGTTCAGCTTCAATAACATCCACTTCACCAAGCTCGGACTTGATTAGCTTGCACTCTGCTTTCTTTCCCCAAAGGAATGCACCCAGCATTTCTGACTGGTCCTTGTTACCAATACAGACTGTATTATGATTTTCCGTTTTTCGGTATGCGTTTCTGGCCTCGATATCGCAGTGATAGATATATGTTCCAGGGTCAATAAAGATTGGCTCTCCATCTACATACATCTGAAAGCTTAAGGCGTCAGAATGTCCGTGAGCTGCAATACTTCCAAATCCAAGAGCAGCATGGTCAATACCGATCAATACTCTGTTGTCTTTACTGCGAAGGATCGAGTTTCCTCCTTCTTTATAGGTGACACTTCCCCTTGGCTTATATTCACCCTTTCGATTGGCCGTTGTTCTTTCCTCATCCGTGAACAGCCACTTCAAATTCTCAGAACATTCCTCCAAATCAACGTAGCGAGTGTCCAACAGACAGCTTAGAAGCCCTAAAACATATTGATAATGGTTTTCCTCGCCGCCATGAAGATCAAGAATCTTCCCTTCATCATTATCCCCGAACTCAATCATTTCACCGTAGTCGCCCATGCAATCACGCACATAGTGACACATTTTGTTGAGCATTGATTCCCATGTAGCCGGCACAGATCGCCCACTTTTTTTTAGCAGACGAAGCATTAATCCCATTGCCTCCATATAAAAACTTTGATAATGGAGCGATAGTTCTTTGTTTACACCATCACAATAGTTCTGCAAAGGAAGCTCCCTTGTCAAAAGCGATACAGCAAGTTCAACCCACGGTTCATAGTCGAAGAAAATACCGCTTTGACCTATTGCATATGCTTCTACGATAAGATGATTGTTAGCAGATGAGTATCTAGAATAATGCAGTGCGATATAGTCAGTCATGTTGATAATGCCGACACGCAGATGCTTTAACAATTCTTTCGGAACATCTTTGCTTCTTGTCAGGAACGAATATGCATAGCACCAGTTGCTGACCCGAATTGCAACTTCCATTACGCTTGTCCATGAGATGCCATGTAAAAATGCATTCCTCTGATTCCAATCGTCAAACAGACTTTCTAGTTCATTCAGATGTGTCTTATCCCCAGATGCATAGTAGTTCTTTGCAAGCAATGCAAACTGAAAATGGCGATTCAGTTCCCAGTTCGTTCGAGCGTCACCGATGTCATCTCTCTGCTTATACTCCAACGAATAGGAAAAGGTATCTGGCCAATCAGCATCTGTCTGAAATCCAGCGCTCCATTTATTTTTATACTGTTGGTATTCATACCCACCAATCAGGTGGATATCACGTTCTACGACGAATGACAAATTATCAAAATTCAAATAAAGGAGATCGTTTAACGGCTTCAGTTCAGACAGCTTACTGTTAAACACTCTCTCTGTAACTGCTATCGACTTTGACTTATATAACTTTTCTTCTTGCTTCTGAATTCCTTTCTGTGATAGACGCCACAGGATTTCAGGCACACTCATAGCTTTAAGTCTTCTTATAAGCCAGCCCATATCCGCCATCTCAAGACCTCCTCTATCATTATATTAAAACTCCGTCTTAACCATTGTCCTTTCAATCGCTACATCCTGCTGCGGGTTTACATTAATATTGCCCCAACTAATGCCCTCATAGTTACCTTCATAATCGAGTTCCCTAAACTGGCGAACCAAATCCACGATCATTTTATGCGGATATCTCTCGGGAATGTCAGCAAACTCTTTTTCCTTATTAGTGATAACCAAAACCTCGCACGCATTTGCCACTTCATCCATATCGTCTGTGATAATTTCATGCAGATGAGGAATCTTAGCAGCAATGAAGTCAGCATTAGTTCCAGTCAGCTGAGATACGCGCACATTCTTATCATAAATATGTATTTCATATCCTTTGCCGAGCAATGTCTCAGCAACATCCACGATTGGACTGCAGCGCAAATCATCTGTTCCTGATTTAAAGCTGAGTCCCAAAATACCAATCTTCCTTTTTCCCTTGCTTTCGATTATTTCAACTGCATTCTTCTTTTGCTGCTCGTTGGATGGGTTAATTGCATTGATTACAGGAACATCCACATACAAATCATGGGCCAACGTACGAAGTGCCTTAGAATCCTTCGGCAGACAGGAGCCACCATAAGCGAAACCGGGCTTGAAGTAATACGGCGAAATATTCAGCTGCTTGTCCTTGCAGAAAATTTCCATAACCTTGTGGCTGTCAATACCGAGAGCCTTGCAGATATTGCCGACCTCATTGGCAAAAACAATCTTGAGACTATGATAAGTATTGTTCACATACTTCATGATTTCGGCAACTTCAATATCCGTGGAAATAAATTCGCCAGGAATATCCTTATACAGTTCACGGAATTTAGCCTCTGCAATCTCGCTGTCTGTACCGATCAGTGTGAGCGGCGGATTCATATAATCCTTTACAGCAGTACCTTCTCGCAGAAATTCAGGATTAGAAACCACTGTGAAGTCCTTGCCGCGCTCCTTGCCAGAAGCTTCTGCGATAATCTCACCAACCTTTTTATTCGTACCGGGAAGAACTGTACTGCGAATTGCAATAATATGGAATTCGCTCTTGTCACGCATCGCCTCACCGATCTGACGTGCCACTCCATAAATATAATTCAGGTTCAGATGCCCTTCCTTACTGCTGGGCGTACCGACAACGATAAAGGAAATCTCAGAGTTGTGAACTGCGTAATGATAGTCCATTGTTGCCTCAAGAAGCCCCTTGTCATGTGCCTCTTTCACAAGCTCATCAATTTCGGCTTCAATAATAGTGGGACGTCCCTGATTGATCAACTTTACTTTATTTTCGGACACATCATTTCCAATCACACGGTGTCCCAGCTTTGCACAGCATGCCGCGCCAACACAACCAACATATCCAAGCCCAAAAATACTAATGTTCATTTTCATTCTCCTCTTTAAGTTTGTTTATTTGCACCAGCAGACTCCATATTCTGTATTCTGCTTTCAGCAACGTATTTTTAGCATCTCACACTTCCCTAAAACATGGCATCTGCCAAGCCCAGCCGGGAGGAAAATGCAATCTCCCTTCTTGAATCTTAGTGGTTTGTGTTTGCCTTCTGATGTGATACCGCCACCACCATTAATGCAAAGCAATACTTGAAACGACGTGAACATTACTGTAAAACTGAATCCCAAATTTACCCGCACTCGTTCTGTCTCGAAATATTTACTCCGACACAGTATTTCTCTGGCACAGCCATAGTAATAGTCTACTTTCCGCGGTCTCTGCCTGACATCTGCGCCTGCTTTCATATTGAGTACTTGCACAGCTTTGTCAAAATGAAGTGGTCGCTTTTGTCCATTTTTATCCACGCGGTCGTAATCATATACCCGGTAGGTCACATTGGAGCTCTCTTGTATTTCTGCTATAAGTATTCCCTTACCAATTGCATGTATTGTGCCTGCGGGTATGTAAAAAATATCGCCGCTACAAACTGACACTTTCTGCAGATGCTTACCCAAAGTTCCTGTTTCCACTGCTGTCCTTAAAATCTCCGGTGTGACATCATGAGCAAATCCACACACAAGAGTCGCTCCGGGTTTCGCATCCAGCACGTACCACATTTCTGTTTTTCCGTTCTGGTGCTCATGCTCTCTTGCGTATTCATCAGAAGGATGTACCTGCACAGAGAGGTCTTTTTCCGCATCAATGAACTTTACCAAGATCGGCAATTCGCCTCGAAGTTCTCCAGAAGCCTTGGTCCCAAGATACTCTGGAAGTTCATGCAGAACAGCGGCTAATGTTTTTCCTTTCTCTCCGCCATTTGCGATTTTACTTGGTCCATCAGGATGGACGGAACACTCCCATGTCTCTGCAAGGGGCTTTTGTGGACAGTCTTTATAGTATTCATTTTTCAATCGAGAACCGCCCCAGAGGTAGTCCTTTCCAACAGGCCTTAACAGCATTGGTTCCATATATCACTACATTCCTTGTTCATTCTCTATCTGGGTATTCCCCGCTCTTTCAGTCCAGTTCGAATACCTGTTTGTCTTTCTGGCTGATCTCATCACCAACCTGAACCTCAACAATACTCATATCTGTATCTGCAATGAGGGTATGTTTGCACCCGGCTGCAACACTCACAACATCACCGGGCCGCACTATTTGTTCCATACCATCCACAATCGTCGTTCCTTTGCCCGAGAGAATTGTCCAAACCTCATCTCGCAACTCATGGCTGTGATACCTCATTCTGCTTCCGGCAGATAATGCAACTTTAATTGTCATTGAACCGGGTTGAGCATCAATGACTGTATACGTTCCCCAAGACTTCTCTGCATATCTGACTTCCTCAGTGATTGCTTCAACATACGGCTTCATCGCCCCGCTGCGCTCTTTATCGGAGACAAGAATACCGTCACAACTTGCTGCAACCACAAGATCTTTGCATCCCATAACGAGAACCGGTATATCCAACTCGTTGAACACATGTGTATTAACACAGCTTTCATCTAATACAGCTTTTCCTTTAGTGTTTTCACTCATTACCTCTGCCATCATATTCCACGAGCCGACATCTTTCCATTCGCCGGAGTAACGCATTACCTGAATGGATGGTTCCTTTTCCACAACAGCATAGTCAAATGATATTTTTGTCAAGGTATCGTATTTGGAGAACAAATCCCGATAGTCGGTAAAGTCGATCATCTCGTGGGCTTTCTGCACAAGATAGCCCAGCTTGAAAGCGAACACACCGGCATTCCAGAGAGCGCCCTGGCTTATGTAGGTTTTCGCCGTTTCCTTGTCCGGCTTTTCCTTGAACTCCTTTACAGCACTTACCTCATTAGGATTTTCAGGAATAATATATCCATATTTTTTGCTTGGAACCGTCGGCTCGATGCCCATCAGGGTCAAGTTTGCCGTTCCCTGATTTACCAGCTTTTCCAGCCTCTCCACGCCTTCGTAGTAACTCAAATCTACATAGGGGTCTACCGGGCATACCGCAACACATTCGTCCTCTCCGACTCCCAACTCATCATGAAGGTAAGCAGCCGCCAGCGCGATAGCGGGGAAAGTGTCCCTTCGGCAAGGCTCCACGCATACGGATACCTTGTCCCCAAGCTGGTTATGGATAGCAGATACCTGCGTCTTGCTGGTAGCAATGGTCACCTTGGCATCGGGATCAACTGTGGTGATCTGCCGGTAAACACGCTGCACCATAGACTCGTATTCGCCCTGCTCATCCTTGAACAGCTTGATGAACTGCTTGCTTCTGATATCGTTGGAAAGCGGCCACAGGCGTTTGCCACTGCCGCCGGAAAGTAAAATGATGTTCATAAGTAATTCCCCCTGTCATTAGAGACCTAATTTATTCTTAATCGTGTCCTGAATCTGCATCAGCCTCTTTTCTGCCTCATCACGGTCACTGCCTTTTACGCTGTAATAAATTTTGATCTTCGGTTCTGTTCCCGACGGACGAACTGCAATCCAGGAGCCATCCTTCAGAATATATTTCAAAACATTTGAGGTGGGCAGCTTGCCAAAGCCGGGCTCTGCATCTACCGCTACACTGTAATCAATCACCTGTTCTGCATCTACAAACGGAGCGTCTCCGCCTCTCAGCCCGGTCATCATGGCTGCAATCTTCTCAAGTCCGTCCTTTCCTTTTAATGTGAAACTGTCCAAGGCATCCTTGTAATAACTAAACTCGTCATAAAGCTCGTTCATACGGTCAAAGAGCGTCTTGCCTGCTGCCTTGTATTCGGCAGCCATCTCACAGATCAGCAGACTGGAAACCACCGCATCCTTATCTCTCGCGTGAGTACCGGCGAGGTAGCCATAAGACTCTTCATAACCAAGGACGAAGGTGTAATCCTGTTCTGGATTTCCAGCTTTCTTCGCCTGTTCAAACTGGGTGATTTTCTCTCCGATAAACTTGAAGCCGGTCAAGGTTGAGAACACAGTCAATCCATATTTCTTTGCGATCTCAGCACCCAGCTCAGAAGTGACCACGGTTTTTACCACAGCGGGATTATGAATGGCAGTCAGGTTTGTATGGGTGAGTACATAATCCATCAGCAGCGCACCGATCTGGTTGCCGGTCATCAGCTGATATCCTTCCGCTGTTTTCACGGCAACGCCAACACGGTCACTGTCTGGATCGGTTCCCAAAACGATGTCGGCTTCACATTTCTCAGCCTGTTCAATGCCCAGCAGCAGCGCACGCCTATCCTCCGGATTGGGTGACACCACTGTGGGGAAGCTGCCATCCGGGGAGACCTGTGCATCGACATGTTCTACCTTTTTAAAGCCATCCAGCAGAAGTGCTTTCGTTACGGGCACATTTCCCGTTCCATGAAGGGGCGTATAGATCACATGAAGGTTTTCCTTGGAATCTTTATCTCTGTTCCTGCTCTGCTTTAACACAGCACAGATAAAGTTGTCGGTCACATCACCCATGTGGATCAAAGTGCGATTACCAGAAAAATCAATGGTCTTATAATCTGTTACTGCATCAACATAGGATATTACTTGTTTCGCCTGCCAAGGAACCAACTGGCAGCCAAACTCGTCATACACTTTGTACCCGTTGTACTCTTTGGGGTTATGGCTCGCCGTTACGACCACACCGGCGACGGCACTCCAGAACGGTACGGAGTAGCTCAACTGTGGAGTCGGTCTGGCGTGAGAGTGAAGGTATACCTTGATTCCCATGCTGCTGAGAACATTTGCAGCCACTTCCGAAAAATACTTGCTGTTGTTTCGGGTATCGTAGCCAATTACCACCCCCCGCTCCCGACACACCTCTGCACCATATGTCACAATGAGATAGTCTCCCAAGCCTTTCGTTGCTTTGCCGACTGTGTATTTGTTCATTCGGTTTGTGCCAGCACCCATGATGCCCCGCAAGCCGCCCGTGCCGAACTCCAAGTCACGGTAGAAGCGGTCCTCAATTTCCTTGGCATCCGCCACAGGGTCTAATTTTGATAACTCGTCTCTCGTTGTTTCGTTGAAAAACTCGTCTGCTTTCCAGTATTCGTAAGTTTGTAAGTAGTCCATTTTGTACTCCTTCTTGTATCAATCCCGTCTAAAAATATCCCTCGTATAAACCCGCTCTTTTACACCATCCAAACAGCTATCGTACCGATTAGCGATGATGGCATCGCACATTTTCTTGAACTTCTCCAGATCGTTGACCACGACTGAGCCAAAGAACGTCTCTCCGTCCTTCAGCGTCGGTTCATACATAACAACCTTGGCACCTTTGGCTTTTATACGCTTCATAACGCCTTGGATGGAACTCTGGCGGAAGTTATCGGAGTTGCTCTTCATGGTCAAACGGTAAACGCCAATAACCACTTCCTTTTCCTTCCCCGCATTCCACTCGTTATCTTCCTCGTACCCGTAGTAGCCCGCCATTTGCAGTACACGGTCTGCGATGAAGTCCTTGCGAGTCCTGTTGCTCTCCACAATGGCTTCGATGAGGTTCTCCGGGACATCTTGGTAGTTTGCCAGAAGCTGTTTCGTATCTTTTGGCAAACAGTAACCGCCATAGCCAAAACTTGGGTTGTTGTAGTGAGTGCCAATTCGAGGGTCAAGGCAAACACCGTTGATGATTGCCTGAGTATCAAGCCCCTTCATCTCTGCGTATGTATCAAGTTCGTTGAAGTAACTTACCCGAAGTGCCAGATAGGTGTTGGCGAACAGCTTGACCGCCTCGGCCTCTGTGCTGCCCATGAAAAGCGTATCGATATTTTCTTTAGTAGCGCCCTCTTGCAGCAACCCTGCGAAAATATGTGCTGCTTCTTCCAAGCGCTCATCGCCGACCTCGTAGCCCATGACGATTCTTGAGGGTTCCAGACAATCCCAAAGAGCTTTACTCTCTCTTAAAAATTCAGGGCTAAAAATAATATTCCGGCTGCCTGTTTTTTCTCGAATGCTTCTTGTATATCCAACCGGAATTGTGGACTTGATGACCATGATGGCATCCGGGTTGCGCTCCATGACCAGCTTGATCACAGCCTCAACCGCCGATGTGTCGAAAAAATTCTTCTTGCTGTCATAGTTGGTCGGTGCTGCAATAACGACGAAGTCCGCATTGCTGTATGCGGCTCTTCCGTCCAGCGTTGCGGTCAAATCCAGTTTTCTTGTACCGGCTACGTCCTCCGCGAGATACTTCTCGATGTACTCATCCTGAATGGGAGACTTCCTATTATTAATCATCTCGACCTTTTCCGGGATGATGTCCACGGCCATCACATGATGGTGCTGAGACAGCAGCACGGCGATGGAAAGTCCCACATAGCCTGTCCCCGCCACTGCGATATTGTATTTTTCTCCATTTGACTTGTTTAACACGCTTAACTTTTCCATAGCTTTTTCAAGCCTCCAGTATTTTTTCTTGGGACTTGCCTCTTTATGACTTGTCCCTCGCCTATATATCAAAACCCACTGTGTGAATCAGTTGGTGTGTTAAACACAACCGCGTGAACCACAGCGGAGGAATACTCAGTTTTATAAACACCACTGTGGGCATCCACAGCACTGTCATATTTCAAAACGCTTCATGTTGTGGGCATCCACAGCGCCATCAACGCTTTATGTATCTACATCTATCCTTCAAACCGGGCGAAAATGCCCTTCTCAACACTCGATTTTCCCTTATTTTTCCACATTGTTCCCACTTTGTTCCCCATTTGCCCTTTTGGTCGAGAACGATTCGGGTGCGTTTTTAGGAGGAATACTCGTTTTTGTAGGGTACAGTGAACAACCACGGCGAAACCGCAACCTGTGATTTTCAACGCTCTATGTACCTACTTTCACCCTTCGTATCGGGCGAAAGTGTAATTTTCAACCCCATTTTCATCCTTCATTTCGTGTGCATTTGAGACGCTATAAAACAATGTGCTTTACGCAACTTTTTTTGAAGGGTAGACATTGTCATATAGTGCCTTGGATTCTCTTAAAAACTCCGGACTGAACATGATATTCTTACTACCAGTCTTTATCCTTATGCTCTCCGTAAAACCTACCGGAATGGTTGACTTGATAACCATTACAGCGTTTGGATTGTACTTCATCACAAGCTCGATCACAGTTTCCACAGCACTCGTATCGAAGTGCTGCGTGTGGCTATCGTAGTTCGTAGGAACAGCTATGATTATGAAATCAGCAGTACTATAGGCTTTCTCTGCGTCAGCCGTGGCAGTCAGATTAAGTTTTCTCTCGCCACTCTTATCAGCCTGCAAAAACTTCTCTATGTACTCGTCCTGAACTGGAGACTTTTTGTTGTTAATCAGTTCCACTTTTTCGGGAACGATGTCAACTGCTGTTACCTGATGATACTGGGAAAGCAATGTGGCAATGGATAAACCAACATAACCGGTACCGGCAACCGCAATTTTCAAATTCTTAAATTCCCTCATAATGTTCTCCTCATATCCAATCATTGAATTTCTTATCAGCGCTATGGATATTTAACACTCACGATTGGGATTTTCCCTGCTTGCGAGTAATTTTATCTGCCTTTATTTCTACAAGGCAATTACGTCATATAAAAGTCTTTGTACCACTCAGCAAACCGGCTCAGCCCTTCACGAAGACTGGTACTCGGCTTGAAACCACAGTCCCTCTCGACATCACTTATATCTGCGTACGTCACAGGTACATCACCCGGCTGCATCGGAACCAATTCCTTGTGAACTTCAAAGTCGTAATTTTCCGGCAATGTTCCTGCTCTAATCAGCTCCTCTTGAAGGATTGTCAAAAAATCCAACCGATTCTTTGGCTGGTTGTTGCCAATGTTATACGCACCATACGGAGGCAGCGGAAGTCCGTCTTCACCAGTCACACGGTCAGGTGCTTTCTGCCTTACCCTTACTACCCCTCTACGATGTCATCTACATATGTGAAATCATGTTTACAGTTTCCGTAGTTAAAAATCTGTACTATAAACATAAACCATCAGTTTGTTTGATTTTTTCGTAGCAGCATAAAGGGAAACTTGATAGTCTACCTTGTCCTCTGTAGAATATAGAACCTTCTTATTTGTTCCATAAACGCTGGAGGAGCTTGCATAAACCAGATGTTCCACACTCTTTGCGCCGTTATCGTAGGAATGACGGCAGACTTCCAAAATATTGTAAAAACTGATTAGATTGGACTCCTCATATGTATCCGGATTGGAAATGGAATAACAAACACCTGCCTGTGCTGCCAAATTAACAACCACATCTGGCTAATAGGCAGCAAAAATCTTATCTACAAGAGTTTTATCCACGATAGAAGCCCTTCACAAATACAAAATTCGGACGGAAAAAAATTCTTCCAATCTAGCTTCTTTCAATCGAATAGCATAATAATCATTCATATTGTCAATACCTATAATTTTCACAGACGGAATATCAGCAAAGAGTCTCCTGGCAAGGTTAGAGCCAACAAAACCGGCAACACCTGGAAGAATTTACCATTTTGTTCTGTAAGCTATACGCACCCTTTTTATGTTCCTTCATCTTTCCTATTGTTATCTATATAAATTTTCCATTAGAACTCCCCATCCTCATAAAATCGTTGATTTTACTAGATTTTTCAACAATATATAACTTTATCATCATGCTCCACATCTATCCCAAATACAAAAATCTATGATTTTATCATTCCAAGTGGCTTTCTATTTCACCGTTTCTACCTCATTAATATCAAAATACTGTATTAGAAAATCCTTGAAGTAACAATAACAAAGAAATCAGTATTACTTTTCTCCAAGTCCAAATGAAAACACAAATTACTATTTTAATAAACATCATATCCCCCATCCCTCCAGAACTTCCCGCCCCAGAGGAACAAGGGACACTCTCTCCAAGTTTTCCTATCTACTCCGAAGACATAAATCCTTACTTCTTATAAACAATCGTAAATGGAGTTGTTCCGCTTAAATTAACGGAAATTTCTTTTGTGGCATAGTTGATGCTGCTTGGTGCCATCAGTTCCCATGCCTTTGTTGCCTGATTGTAGTAAAGTACCTGAACGTCGTTCAGTCCTTCAACCAGGTTCGGCACGTACAGATTAACACTTGTACTGTTTCCAGCCAGTGCTGTCTGTACTGGTGCTAAAGCTGCGTAACCGACCATATCGGTAGTTCCGATTGTACGGTACAGAGCCTCAGTTCCTGCATTGATCGTATTGATTTTCTCAATCAGATCCCAGGATAAACCAGCATCGCGAAGTGCGTTTGTATCTGTGGCAAATGACACAGAACCATTTCCAGCGGCGCCTCCATTGTTAACAACCGGCGCTGCGCTCTGATCCAGTTTTCCTGTTTTCAGAGATTCGCTGCGAGTGCTGCTTCCGCCTGACGGCCTTGAACTTACGCTGCCTGCTGCAAATGCAGTCATAGGCTGAACCATCAGAGCTGCTGCAATCAGCAGGCCTACATATCGCTTTTTCATGTCTTCCACTGCTCCTTTCTTAAAAATATTTATCAATAAATAGCGGCCTTTCGGCAGCTAATTACTGTTGTGATTAACGTTTAAAGCTGTTATCCGACTTCCTTATAAAACAGCTCAACCACCATCCGTTTCAGTCCCTCCAGATCCGGATGGAACTCATCAAACCGCTCCGTCTCGATTGCCTCTCCCGGCACGGTCAGAAAGTCTCCCTGGCCTACCTGCTGCTGGCTGTTCAGAAACGCAAGCCCCATATCCAGATACTGATCCTTCGCCATGTTGGTGACCATATGTTCCTCAATATCATTGACAATACGGGTAATCAGAGTATTATCCTTTGATGCTGCTTCCTTCACCCTTTTTAAATAAGCTTCCATATATTGTTTCTGACGATCCATACGGCTGATTGCAGTCTGGGCCACCGTAATATCGCGGTAGCGGACAAATATCTCCGCCTGCTTCCCATTCAAAAGAATCTCTCTGCCTTTCACAAGTTCCGGATCACGTTTTTCCAGCCCGTCCACCGGTATTGTGACTGTTACGCCACCTACCTCATCATTCAAAAGGCCGATAGAGCTGGTATTGCCGGCCAGATAACCGTCAATTTTCAGCCCGAACAGGAGATCCGACACGGCGTCCTTCATCAGCTCACAGCTTTTTTCTTTACCGTCACCATAAGCAAATGCCAGCGTCAAATGCTGGGTATCTTTCCCCAGCTCATTTCCCATCAAGTCAAACAGTGTAATTTCCGTCATTGTGTCTCTGGGAATCATCAATATTTTGACCGTATCTCTGGCCATATCCTGGGCTACCAGGAAAAGTCCGTCCGCCTGTCCGGCCACGCCGGAGGCCTGATAGGATTCCATCTCCCCCTGGGTGTCAACACCGATACAAAGGATTGCCCTGATCGCAGTATTTCTGCGGTACTTCTTTCCATCCAGTTCAATAACCCCGTTACCCGCCTTCCCCAATACGGCCTCCAAATCATCTCCTCCAATTTCCCCGGAGATGCCTGCCTCTGCTTTTTTCTTATCAAGGTACAGGTTATAGCTAAAGTTAATAAACAGGATTGCTGCAATCAATACACACAGGGAAATAACGGCGATAAACAGCTTGCTATGCATGAACTTATTTTGTTTCTTATCCTTTTCTGTTTTGTTAACCATTGTTACTCTCCTGCTTTTACTTAATCCGTTTTAAAAGAAAGACTCTTAAAACGAAAACCTCTTTAAATGAAAGATGAGCCTATCCTTTCATTTTCCTTTTTAGTCGCCTCTCAGGTTGCCCCTCTCTGAAACAGCACCACAAACACCGTCTCAATCAGCAGCTTAATATCCGACCAGATAGTCCAGTTATCTATGTATTCGAGATCCAGTTTGACGACTTCCTCAAAATCCGTAATCTCGCTTCTGCCCTTCACTTGCCACAAACCGGTGAGACCCGGTTTCAGGCTCAGTCTTCTCTTATGGCGCTCCTCATACTGCATAAACTCTTCCTCTGTGGGAGGCCGTGTCCCAACCAGGCTCATATCACCCTTCAGGACATTGTAAAACTGTGGAAATTCGTCAATGCTGGTCTTTCGGATAAATTTTCCTACCTTCGTTATCCTCGGATCATCTTTCATTTTGAACATCAGGCCATCCATCTCATTCTGGGCCATCAGCTCTTTTTTCCGTTCTTCAGCATCTTTATACATAGAACGGAATTTATAGATATAAAACCTTCGGCCGTTTCTGCCTATCCTGCTCTGCTTGAAAATAGGCGCTCCCGGCGATTCCAGACAAATTGCCGGAATGACAGCAATACTCAAAACACCGGTTAACAGAAGGCCAACTATTCCCCCAGCAATATCCATTGCCCGCTTCAAAAACATTTCTGTCGGTTCAAAAATCCTCGGGCTGTAGGTCAGTACATGGTAAACGCCAAAATCTTCTACTGTTTTTTCTTTATTACCACGGATAAAGCTGTTTACCGTCACATGGGTATTAATCCCCATCGTCTCCAGCCTGCTGACAAACTTACCGATTTCTTCCCTGCCCGATTCCGGAAGACTAAGCAAAGCTTCGTCAATTACCTGATGCCTCAGAAAATCTTCCAGGCTCTCCTTGCTTTCTTCCATATAAGAACGCGAATCCCGGTGCAATATCCGGTAGATTACCACCCTCTCATTTTCCTCGGTCTTCTCGTTATCCACCAGCATCAGGGCAACCGCCTCATAGTCATACATCGAGGAGGTCACAAACTTGTGCATCACCTTCAGCGCATTTTCCTTATTGGAACAGATAAACAGGCGTTTTCTATTTTGAGGGTTTCTGTAAAATGAAAACAGTGCATTTTTGAGAAATACCCTTCCCAGATACATCCAGATTACATTGAAGAAAAACAGTACAATATAAAACGATCTTGGGAATCTTGTTCCGACTCTGCAAAGATAGAGAAGTAACGACAGCACCAGAGCCATCTGGAAATTGATGGTTACTACGATTCGGAATTCGTTCCAGTTATTCCTCCGCATCAGCCCTCTTTTGGGTGCATAAAAAAGAATAACGAGTACATAAACTACCAGGAGCATCATTCCACCAAACCAGAGTTCCTGCGAGGACTTTCCGGCCAGCACAGGTTCTCTGATAATCGCCGACAATATGTAGGAAATAATAATTGCCGCTATATCCAACACCATGTAGAATGCTCTATTTTTTAAAATCATTTCATACCCTGCTCCCTTATAACCTTAAAGCCTAATCTCAATAATTTCCTGCCGTGCATACCTGAACGATAAAAAACATGTCCTCCGCACGGTGCTTCTGTTAAATAATGCCGCCAACAACCTTCCGAATTTTGTTGTTTTTAAACGGAAACCGTTTTGGCGTCTTTCCCCTGTTTAGAATCTTCATGGCCGTACCCGTAATATTTACCGTACTTGCCATAGTAGTAATAGCTTCCCTGTTTAATATCGACTTTGTTAAGCACCGCCCCAAGAATTCGGCAGCCGCTCTTTCCCAGCTGTCCTTTTACTTTCTGAAGAAGCCGGTAACTGATAGCCCCGCTCTCGATAACAAGAACCGCCCCGTCACAGTGACGCGAAATAACGGCTCCGTCTATAACGCTTCCCATAGGCGGCGAATCAATCAATATGTAGTCATAGCATCCTCTTGCCCACATTACCAGTTCTCCGAACAGGTTCCCTTCGAGAAGTTCCGCCGGATTTGGTGAAAACGGACCGGAAAAAATGATATTCAGGTTTTCAATATTTGTATTGTAAATAACCTCTTCTTTTTTACTCTGTCCGCTCAGATACTGTGACAGGCCGTCCACTTGATGTTCCAGATGATACCTGGAAACCAGCACCGATTTTCTGATATCGGCATCGATCAGAAGTACCCTTTTACCAAGCTGGGCCATGGATGCCGCCAGCTGAAACGTGGTCTCACTTTTTCCTTCATTCGGCACAGAGCTGGTGAACATGATTGTATGTATGTTATTGCCTGAAAACTGGATATTGGTTCTGAGCGTTTTCATCGCCTCTTCATACTGATAATCGTTTACTTCAAATCCTTTCAGAACCAGTTCTCCCATACCGCTCTCTCCGGGGCTGATTAAATCCTCTATTACTATTTCTTCGTTCATTTGCGTTCTCCCCCTTCCTTTTTGTCGGTACTGCCTTTTCGGCTGGAGCCGTGTTCCTTATCAACAGACGGCACCTTGGTGTTCCTGGCCGTGCTGCGGGATTTCTTTTCTTTTCCCTGGCCTTTCTTTTTGTCACTTCCGTTTCCCTTTTTCGGAATCACGGCGAGCACAGGAAGCTCCAGGTATTTGCTGACGTCTTCTTCCGATTTAACCGTATCGTTCAATATCACTCTTACAACGATAATGCCGCATACGAGTAAAAGTCCCAGAATTCCTCCGATGATGGTATTTTTGAGAACATGCGGGCTTGATTTAACTGTCGCCACCTCACCGTCTTCAATCAGTTTGGGCGGCACCATTTCCATAATCTCTCCGATATAATCGGAAGCGGTGTTGGCTATTTCATCAACGATCGCCTTTGCCAGATAGGGGTTCGGGTCCTCTATTGTCAGCGTAAGGATACGTGTATTGTTCGGGTTGTCAATCGTCATCTTTTTCTCAAGTTCCCTGTAGGTCATATCGAGCTTCATATGGTCGACAACACCCTGAAGTACCGGCCTGCTGACGACAAGAACTTTATAGTCCTGCGTAAGCTGGCTTCCGATCTGTAAATCCGCCAGGGATGTCAGCGTTGTCTCTTTTGAAAGTACATAGAGTTTTGCTTCCGACTTATACTGCGGCGTAATCAGAAATTTACTGTAGGCTCCGGTCACAGCCGCGCCAATTAAAAGGCCTGCAATGATAAACCATATTTTTTTCTTCAGTTCAAAAAAAAGTTCTCTGAGATCAATCTCTATTTCGTCATCGTCCTGATACATCTTTTCCATACTCTGTTATTCCTCTTTATCTTTTTTGTCTTTTATAATGCTGTTCTTTTTCTATTACAAACTGTCTCCGGCTAAAATCGCTGCAGCGTTTTCCGCTGTCAATTTCCTTGTCAGCTCTTCGCCCCCTCTTTTTTTCAGCCAGGCCAGGGTCTTTTCCAGTTCCGGCGGCCTGTAATCAAGACGGTGCATATCGGTTCCAAGCAGATGGATATTTCCCTCCAAAACCGTTTTTCTGCACCAGGCGCGTTCAGCCAGGCCCTTTGCCCTGCTCAGGCAGCGGTAATTCATCTGCATATAGGCGCCCGCGTGAATCAGTTCCTCCACATATCCGCCCTTTCTCAGGCATTGATACCGTTCAATATGAGCCAGTATCGGAAAGTAACCTGCAAGCAGCAGAGTTCGTACTGCCAGAAAAAGCTCATTATATGGAACTGAAGGCATAAATTCGACAAGAACATATCTTGTCCCCTGAAGCGTCAGAACTTCTCCCGAGGCCAGTTTTTCGGTAACACCGTCAAAATACAAAATTTCCTGTCCCTGGTAGATTTTCATATCCGGTAAAACGGCCGCAACACTCTCCCGAAGCTTGCCTGCTTTTTCCTTCAGGGTATCCGCGTCCATTCGGTTATGACCGCGCACATAGTGCGGCGTGGCAATCACACCCCTCACCCCCTGACTATATGCCAGTTTCAGCATCTCCAAGGTCTCTCCGATATACCTGCACCCATCGTCCGCTCCCGGAATGATGTGCGAATGTACATCGATAATTCCTGATTCTGATATCATAGAATAATCTCCAACTACGGTTCTTGCGTAATACAACATAATAGTGATTATGTTGTATTTTATATTTATGATATTGATGTTTAAGATAATAAAAATGGGGAAAAACGTTTGAAAATCTAAGAATAGCTGTGTTTATTGGAAACAGTTAGCTGGGTTTTTATTTTTTGTATTAGATATGGAAAAATTTACCATTGGATGAGCGGTATTTACCGTGAATAAAAGAGGTGGAAAAATTTATCATTTTTTTTAGATTTGCTTATCCAGGCCTTGTCCTATAACGCTACCCTGATATCATTCAAGACAAATTTATACAAAACAGGACATGTTTACCCATTAAAACATTGAACTTTCCGATCTTTACTGCTATAATAGTCGAAGGTTAAAAATGTAAAAAGATTATAAAATTAGTAAATTTTTTATTTTCTGGAGAACAATTCTTTTTGAAACATGTAAATACAACATAATCACTATTATGTTGTATCATCATAATAACAAATTCATCCTCTCAATCTGCTTTCTATGTTCAATCCCCGACGAAATAATATAAATCCTTGTTGTATTTATATTGCTATGCCCCAACAGATCGGCTAATTTTGCAATATCTTTCTCCATTTTATAAAATGAGGTTGCAAACAGGTGTCTCAGATTGTGCGGAAATACTTTTTTTGCATTCACTCCTGCGAGATGGCAGACTCTTTTCATTTCCCGCCAGATATTACTTCGGTTCAGAGGATTGCCGCTCTTTGTAACAAAAACAGGGCCGGTGCGGAGGCGTTCTTTCCTTATATAATGCGATAATTTTATCACCAGTTTTCTCGGCAGAAGCACCTGGCGGTTTTTACCTTTACAATCCACCTGTGCCAGCCCATTTTTCACCGCCTGTACAGTAATACTGGACAATTCACTGATTCTGATGCCCGTGCTGCCTATCGTCTGGATAATCAGCCCTATTTTCTCCTTGCCCTCTTCCTTTGCAGATTTAATAAGCTCAAAATATTCCTTCTTGGTAAGTTCTTTTTCTTCCGGGCAATAGACCTGATGTTGTTTTTTGAGCTGCTTTACTTTAAGCTCCTGCCAACCGGTAAACTGAAAAAAACTGTTGAGTGATGCCAAAATTGAATTAACACTGTTCACCGCATACGTTTTAACCAGGTTTTCTTTAAAACCGATCACAAGATCTTTCGTCACATTCTGCCCACCAAGATATAATACAAATTTCTTTAAATCCCTCTGATATTTTTCCACCGTATGGCTGCTCTTTTCGTCCCGTTCCAGGTAATCCCGGTATTGTATTTGCAAGTCAGGTGTTATCATATGAAGTTCCATCGTCGGCATTCTCCTTTTAAGTGAAATTTTAGTCTTCTTAATATATTATCATTAATTGGAGTATGTTTTAATGAATTAGGGACAATCTTTTCTGGTAATTTATTCCAAATCTTTTGCACGTGAGCTTTTTTGCGCAGAGTTGCGTCATTAAATGGGGATTTGATTGAGAAATGAGGACGCCGCCGTCAGGCCGGGGACCGGGGTGGTGAGGGGGATCGATGAGTCTTTCGTCCCGGGCGTCAGGGTGTCGCGGGCGGGGAATACGGGCAGAAAAAGTTCCTGCGGGAAACGCTTGCGCTCGTTGGAGTACATAATGGTACTAACCTCGAAAAGACCTCGGTAAGTACCAATGAACTCCCAGGTTCCCTCCGGAATCTTTTTCTCCCTTCTTCCCCGCAGGAAGGTTATGGCCGGGACGAAAGACTCAGCCTAGGACGTCTGCCCGGCCCCGTCCTGCGGCGGCTGATTTGTCCTCTTTCTTCAATGGGGGAGACGCTTGCCGCTGCCACTACGTTTCCCCGGATGCCTGAAAACTACATCCTGTTCACTATGAAACTATTTAAACTTAGAATCTTAGAGTGTTTATTCTGAGCCTCTTTTTATGCATCCCAGGATATCATCAGAATGTAAAATAGTTACGACTATATCGTGGCCGCGACAATACCACCTCCCCACTTGACGAAAGAGACAATCAGCCCCTGAAGCCGGCGGACGGGGCAACAGCCTTCGCTGAGTCTTCAGTCCCGCCGACAACCTGCCCGGGGAAGGAAGGAGAAAACTTTCCGAAGGGGACCTTGGAATCCGCCGGTGCTTGCTGAGGTCTTACACGAAGCTAGCATCCGCTGCGCATTCCACAAGCGAAAGCGTGTCCCCGTAGGAATTTTTTCTCCTGGATTCCCCCTCACCACAACTTACAAACTGGGACTGAAGACTCATACACACCCTCCCACTCCCCCGTCCGCCGTCTTACAGAGGCGTCCTCGCATCTCAATTAAATCCCCACATCAAGAAGCAGACCTCCCCCGAGGGGGTACTCAGGAGGCCTGCCATGCAATATTTTATCAAATTATAAGTAGTGATCCTTTAACTTTAAACAAGTTCCAGCCTCTCATCCGCTTCCACCAAAGGCAGCAGCGCATCTGAAACTTCTATATATTCCAGCCTCAGCGTGCTTTCAATCCTTACAATCTTAAGGCGCTTTTTATCGGCTCCACGCAGCACTTTTACTGCGATCTTAACTGCTTCATCTTCATCTTTTGCTATCACCGGAATCTTGCAGTCATCCAAATCCTTGACAGCAATTCCATTGGCATAGATGGACTCATAGTCGAGCTGTTCAAATACTTTTTTCGTTGTGATATCAAAAATTCCCAGTCCCACACCGTTTCCATGGGTTTCCTCAGAAAGATCCAGCAGTACCATCTTATCTATTTTCGGTACCGGCAGAATAAATTCCTTGAGAAGATAACTTTTTCCCAAAATATTGGGGTCATAGCCGCAGCCGGAAATATCTTTTCCTATCTTTTCAACGATTAACACGTCAATCTCAGGTATCATCAGAGTCGGCATGTTTCCAGCCGCCATTTTAACGAGCTGTTTTTCACGCTCTATTATATTCTCGGACGGAATCGCCTCGATCCATGCTGTTTCATCGTATGCATTTTCGAGAATCGCGACACCGAAACCGACATTGACGGACTGCATAATCATGGAGGCGGCTCCTTTCAGCACTTCTCCGAACTGGTCGAAGCTCTCCTCATGGATGGAGGTGCAGCCGATATGATTTCCCAGGCCAATCACCAGCATCTTGCAAAGGCCGCTTTGGATATCGGCGACAAAATCGGTGTGGATTTTCACTCTGTTGATTGGCACCACCAGGTCGGCTTCATACGCTGTCTTATCAAAATATACTTTTGTCCCACTCTTCAGCGCTCCTATCTCCACCACATCAAGACGGGCTATAACAGGAACTCCCATGGCTTCTTCCGTGATCCCGTATCCGGTCAGGATTTCTTTCTGTCCTTCCTCCGTTCCGCCGCCGTGGCTTCCCATCGCGGACACGATAAAGGGCTCGCCCCCATATTTCTTTATTTCATCGACAACACCGCGCACTATGACGGCCAGATTTCTAATCCCACGGCTCCCAACCGCCACAGCTACCCGCTGGCCTTTTTTTATTTTTCCGGACACCTTGTCTTTTGCTATCTCCTCACGGATTCTGCCTTCCAGGTCCCCAACGGTTGGGCGGTCAAATTTTTGACGTACCCGATGCATAACCGGAAGTTCTATATTATAGTCCTCTTCCAATAATAAAGGCATTTCCCACCTCCTTTCTTCTTTCCCTGGCACCTGTATACCTGACACCAGGAAAAAGAAGATTTTGCGATATTACTTTATAAGTTAGTTCTTATGTGGCATTTTTTAGTTTATAAATATTTTGTTTATGAATGTCCCATTGAATGTCCCATCACTTCAGCAGCCCCAAAAGCCCCAGCGTAACCGGTTCGCAGAACGTTGTAAGGCCAAGTGCAATCAAGAGTCCGCCAATAAAGAACAGCATCGGCTTTATCAGCCGCGTCATCGGCTCTCCCGAAATACCGGCCGCCACAAACAGGTTAATGCCGTAAGGCGGTGTGACAAAACCAATTGCCAGGTTCATTGTAAGCATAACGCCGAATGTAATCGGAGACATGCCAATCTGTGTTACTACCGGCAGCAGAATCGGAGAAAGAATGATTGTGGCCGGGATATTGTCAATCAGGCAGCCAATAAACAGCAGGAACAGGTTGATTAAAAGAAGCAGGATAATCCTGTTGTCCGTAACGCTCAGCATTGCTGCTGCAATCTTATGCGGAATCCGTTCCATTGTCAGATAAGCGGCAAATGCCATTGATAGTCCCACCATAAACGTGGTCATTCCGTTGACGCTGATACTTCTGTAAAATGAGTCGTACACTCCCTTTAAATCAATTTCCCTGTAAATAAATACGCTGACTACAAAGCAGTATACAACGGCCACAACCGCCGACTCGGTCGGAGTAAAAATACCGGAATAAATTCCACCCAGGATGATGACCGGTGTCAGCAACGCCCAGAAGGCGCCTTTGAAAGATACCCAGACTTTTTTAATAGTTGGCTTCTCTCCTCTGCTGACATTTTCTCCGCCTGTTCGGAAAACAGATACAATAATCAGAACCACACCCATCAATATGCCAGGGACGATTCCGGCCATGAACAGGTCGCTGATAGATTCTCCCACAACTACAGCGTAGATAACGAATGGAATACTGGGCGGAATGATAACACCGATTGTTCCGGCTGAGGCTGCCAGCGCGGCGCTGAACGGCCGGCTGTAACCGCGTTTTTCCATCTCAGGTATCATAAATCCGCCGATTGCCGATGTCGTCGCCATCGCAGAACCGGAAATTGCCGCAAAGAACATGCAGGCAATCGTTGTTACAATACAGAGCCCACCCTGAATCCATCCTAAAAGCGTATCGGCAAAGTCCACAATTCTCTTTGCGATTCCGCCGCTGCTCATCAGGTTTCCGGCCAGCATAAAGAACGGAATTGCCATCAGCGGAAATGAATCGCAGCCGGTAATGGCGTTCTGGGTAATAAGAGCAATCGGGATATTAGAAAAGCAGGTCAGCGTGATAAAGGTAGCAATGCCTATGGCGTATCCGACAGGTACCGACAAAGCCATCATCAAAACAAATGAACCAAACAGTACGGCTATATTCAAGCTCCTTCGCCCCCTTCCCCAATCTCTCCTCTATCATTTTTAAGTTCATGGAGTTTCTGCCATAATTCTCCGATAATCCTGATTGACACCGCCAGCTGGCTGACAGGGAGGCTCAAATATACAAGGTACATCGGCATCCTCATCGCGGCCGAGATGAGGCCGCGTTTCTGGATGGAGGCTACCAGTTCAAATCCGTATTTTACAAGCAGCAGACAGAATGCAAGCCAAATCACATCGGAAATGATGCGAATCAGATCTTTACGTCTGCTCTCCCCTGTACCGCCCAGCGCTTCGATACGGACATGGGAATTATCCCTCTGGGCCACGCTGGTGCCGAGCCAGATTTGCCAGATAAATATGTATCTTGCCAGTTCTTCCGACCAGGAAAGTGAGGATCCGAACACATATCTCAGAATTACCTGGAAGAAGACGAGAATCACGGTAAAAATCAGGCTGCACACCAGAAGGTGGGCTTCCAGCTGATTATAGAAGTTTATGATTTTCTTCATAAGATTCTTCCTTTCACAATTGCCATCGGGATATTATTCAGCTCTGTATTTCTCCACTGCATCCACAATGTCCTGGCCATAGGTATTCTCCCAGTTTTCATACATCGGTGCGACCTTCTCTGCGAAGACCTTGCGTTCTTCCGGTGTAAGCTCTGTCAGTTCCATTCCTTCTTCATGCAGCTTTTTCAGATATTCTCCATTGTTGTCTAACTCCATGGAGCGCTGTTCATCGATCAGTTTGGTCTGTACTGCGTCATCCAGAATTTTCCTTGCCTGCTCATCCATTCCCTCATAGAAATCCCTGTTGATAACGATTCCGCAGAAATCATAGATGTGTTCTGTAGTGCTGATATATTTCTGTACTTCCTGGAATTTCGATTCGTAAATCAGGGACGCCGGGTTTTCTTCCCCGTCTACGGTTCCCTGCTGCATTGCTGTGAAAAGTTCGCTCCAGCTCATAGGTGTCGCATTTGCTCCGAGCGCTTCGAACATCTTTATGTATACCTGGTTGCTCATGCAGCGCATTTTAAGTCCTTTCAAATCTTCAGGAGTCTTGATTGGCCGTTTGTTATTGGTCATATTTCTAATGCCGTTAAAGTTATAACCGAGGTTTAAGAGACCTACGTTATTGTCCTCCAGCTTTTTGTTCAGAATGGTTCCTAAATCTCCATCCATTGCAGCAAATGCCTGCTGCGGATTTTCAAAGAGGTATGGCATTCCGAGAACTTGAAAGCCGTCCACATAGGCGCTCAGCAGGTTGGCCGACGGAACTACCATAGTCAGTGTTCCAAGCGCTACGGATTCCAGCATCGCCTCATCACCGCCCAGCTCGCTGTTGGGATGAATCTCCACGGTAATCTTACCGCCCGATTTGGATTCTACTTCCTCCTTAAAAGCCAGACAGCATTTATGAAGGGAATGGCTCTCGGAACAGATATGTCCGATACTGATCTGATATGATTCTCCTGTGTATCCGGAATCTCCGGCCGGCTGGTTTTGAGATGATGTATCACTCTTTGTGTCGGCCTGAGCCGCCGGTGTGCCGGAAGCGCTGCCTGATGAACCACATGCCGTGAGGCCTGTTACTAAGCTGACTGCTGTCAGGATTGCCGCTGCTGCCTTTATTCTTCGTTTCATACATATCCTCCTTCTGGATTTTCACTCTGACTGTGGATCAATCGTTTACGGTAATAATTCCATTTGTAGCGTCCATTGATACGGTCATTCCGTCTTTAATTTCTTTGAAGAATTCCGGGTCTACCTTGTGTACCATCGGAATTTCCATGGCCACAGCCGCCGTAACCAACACTGTGTCCGCCGTCTCCACGATCAGTCCGGACGGGTGATTGCCTTTCATTAAAAGTTTATAGAGTCCATCGGCCTGGACTACGGAACTGCCTTTGCCTGACGGCATAATGAGTATTTTCCCAGCCACATTTTTTCCGTTGATATCGTGGTTGCGCTCAATGAGCTCCCCGGTCTCCGGTACTACGAGATAAAAGCAGACGGCATCTTTGGATACCAGCGCCTCAGCCTTTGCCGTTCCTTTTGCAATTTTTGCGCAGTGATATGTACGTTCCATTTACTTAACCACCTTTCCTGAAATTGCCGCCTCAACCGCTTCTTCAATCGGGCGGATTAAGAATTTAATTCCACGGATTTCGTTGTAATATGCACATTTCGGGGAATCCGTTACTCCCACGGAACCGTAGTACGGCTTCCAGCATGGCGGCACATCAATACAGGTATCGGCTACAATATGGCCTCCGGCTCTCTGGATAATGCTTAAATATCCCATTCGATCCGCCAGTTCTCTTGTCAGGGAGCTGGTCAGCAGCCAGGTATCCACTTTAAATTTTCTTCCTTCGCAGATTTTTGCAATAATGCCGACCTGACGGATTGTGATATGCGGACATCCGAACATGGCAAAATCAATTTTTCCCGGTTCGTTGCAGAGCCGTTCTCTCGTATCCTGCAAATCCTTGTCTGTAATTACGATTTCCCGTTTAATCTTCTTGTTTCCGACAGCGGCTTCCACAGTCGGGGCTTCCGGGGTAATCCCCGCTATATGGTACATGGATACGCAGCCCGACGTATTGAGCTGGGCTCCAAAATTCATAAATCCTTCCGGTGTCGGCCTCTCTTTGATTCCCTTAAACACAGGAACCTCAAGTCCTTTATATTTTTCCGGATAACACCAGCCCAGAATCTGATAGTCAAAGTCGGTCTTAACGTCGGCCTGTACATCCACCAGTATTTCCGCTTTTCTGTTTTCATCAAAAAGAAGCCCATACTCCGGAACTACGCCGGTGATGGCGGCACAAAGGGCGCTGTTGGCTCCTTCCCTGTTAGTCCTTGCTCCGATCACCGAATTGACATAAGGCGTTGCACTCGACTCAGAGAATGCAATGACCTCCCCATAGGCCGGAACATTCTGCTGCAGATACGGTGTGCAGTCAAAAGTAAGCTGTGCTCCCAGCTTGCGGTAAGCTTCGTTCGTGGCGAACACGATATTCTTTCCCTCGTCGGGAACCTCGTGCAGATGCTCATTCAGGTACTTGATACAGATGCTTGGATTGATGGTCGGCGGAATCTTGCATTTCGCTCCTTTTGAAAGCAGCTTCTCCGCAAACCAGAGATCTGCGTCCTGTGCGCTCAGAGCCACATGCGTTCTTGTCACCGGAACCATCCTCGGGGCGTCAAACGTCTCTCCAATTGCCACCTGAATCTCCATTGCCATGGATGCGCCTTCCCCATATTTCCCATTAAGCACATCCTGTTCATAATTTGTGAGTTTCATTTACTTCCTCCTCCTTTTAATATTGGACTATTCCAATTTTGAGTCTGAAAACTATTTTTTAAGATAGTTTTTAACATCTGCTTAACTTATGGCTCTTATTTTAATCATGCGTAAGCCTTTTGTCAAGATATTTTCACTTTTTTATTTAAAATTTTAGTTTTCTCACTTTTATTTGGTCTATACCAATATTATTATATTCGGAACCCGTCCTTAATATCACCTGTTCCCAAAACTTTGTCCGATTATTTTTTTACAATCAAAAAGACGCCTGCCCTCAGTGAACAGACGCCTTTTATGGTTTACTTTTTATTCCATTTGATTCTGCAAAAAACTGTTTTCCGTGCTACAGCATGTTCTTCTCTTTTTCCGCTATCTTCTCACAGATACGGGTCTGAAGATGGAGAATGGAACCGGGGTCGAAAACATACTCAAAGTCCAGAACCCTTCCCCCCCTGTCTCTGTATTTCTTAATAAGATTGATCATAAAAGGCTCTCCCAGGTTCCGGTACTCTTTTGTCGTGAGTAAAAGATCCGCTTCCATCAAGCTCTCCTCAATTTCATCCCTCTCCTTGTCGGAAACAAAGGTCTTCACAATATGGATATTTTCCAAATCCCGAATCTGCCACAGGAGATTTTCCATAAACCGGTTGCTGATCGTCCATGCGACCACCCTTGTCTCGGGAGAAATCTGAGCCAGTTCTATCAGGGTTTCGCTGCTTGTAACGACTGTTATTACCTCCAGTTTATTGACAAGATCAGGAAACGCCTGGATCAGTGTCTCATAGTGGTGGGTCGTTGTAACAATCAAATCAAAATTATCTCTCAGCAGCTGCGGCTCCTTCAGGACATTCTCCAGAAGGAACTGCTGGATGCTGTTATTTTCCACATTCTTATACTCATTCTTCGCAAGCTGGAGTGCCTCCGGGCAGCAGTCCACCCAGGCCGTCATCAGTTTGACGTCCCCGGCCATATGGCGGGCCATCTGCCTTCGGAAGATATCCACCACCTGACGGGTCTGCAGTCCCATCTGCTCCGCGCGCTCGAAAATAGTATTAATCTCCCTGGTCAGAATCTCCTCTTTCAGGATGCCTCCCACGTCGGAAATGTACGTTCCGCTTCCCCGCACGGCATATGCGGCCCCCTGGCGGATCAGTTCCTGATACGCCATCTGAACCGTCCCCCTGGCTATTTGGTTTTCTTTTCCCAGTTCACGTTCGGGGGGCAGTTTCTCCCCCGCTTTCAGCTCGCCGCTTCGTATCATTGCATAGAGCTGCTCTGTTATCTGCTGGTATTTAGGCAGCGATGATGTCTCATCCAGATAAATTTTCATAATACTTTTTTCTCCTGATATAAAAAGAAAGACCGGAAATCCTCCCCGGCGATAAAAAGCACTTACACGAACTTTTCACCACCGTCAGAAAGATTCCCGGCGTTTTTCAGTCAGTCGGAGTAACAGGATTTGAACCTGCGACCTCTCGGCCCCCAGCCGAGCGCGCTACCAAGCTACGCCATACTCCGTACTCTGCTTTACTATTATACCAAAAAATTCAAAAAAATCAATTGTATTTTTTCTGTTTCATCAAATTTTAAAAATATTACCTATGAAAAGTGAGTGAAAAATTGGTAAAATAGGTTCCCCCTCCTGAAATTCCTGCCTATCTGTGCTATAATAAGAGCATCCTGCATGATATTTTATACTTCAATACCGGCCAAATCAGTGGGCATCCTGCAGTTTTTCACAAATCCGGTGCCCTGATATAAGCAATATGCAGGAAACAATAAAAGCACAAATTATCGGAAAGGCGGATATCCTAATGATCAGTTTTGACCTAGACATGACACTGCTCGACCACAAGACCGGTGAAATCACCCCCAGCGCTCTTGAGACAATCAATAAGCTGAGAAAAAAACATAAAATCGTGCTCGCAACCGGACGCGATATGGATAATTACTACAGCAGCATATACCGCGACATCATCCGGCCGGATGCCATCGTACACATGAACGGAACGAAGATCACCGTCGGCGATACACTGATTTTCGAGCGCCATTTCAACAGGGCGCTTCTTAAGGAGCTGCTCTGCTACTGTGACCGCGAGGGTTATGGAATCGGTATGACGCTTGGGGATGACGATTTTTATATCCATCCCGAGGTTATCGAGGCCAGCGACATCAGGGCCTGGGGCAGCTGCGGCAGGCGCTTTAAGGATCCATGGCAGATGCTCGATATGAACATCCGCACCCTGGCCTTTATCGGTGATGAATCACAGGTGCGCCGGGTCGAAGCAGCGTTTCCGGGCCTTAGCATGCCGCTCTTTGCCGGACGCCGCGGCGCCGACGTTATGGAACGCGGAATCTCAAAGGCGGACGGTCTTACACGGCTGGCCCTGTATTTTGGTGAAAATGAAGACCTCTCCGATACAGTTGCCTTTGGAGACAGCATGAACGATCTGGAAGTAATTATAAAAGCAGGCACCGGCGTTGCCATGGGCAATGCAGTTGATGAACTAAAGGAGGCCGCCGACTATGTGACTTCCTCCATTGCAGAGGACGGCATCTACCGCGCCTGCCTGCATCTTGGGCTTCTGGCCGACTGAACGGCCGGACCGGGCAATTCTTAAACGGCCTGCCACTCCGCCTGTTCATCTGGATCCACATGGGAGACCAGCCTTACACGCTCGGCCGGGGACATCTGATCCAGTATCCCGGCCAGTTCGTCCGGCGTCAGGTTTCTCTCCTCCAGAATATCGGCAATATGTTTTAAGTCTTCCTCTCTTCTCTCTTTCAGAAGCTCTTTTTCTTTCGCTTTCAAATCCTTAAGTTGTGTTTCAAGAGCCTCTATCATCTCTCTGACCTCACACAGTTTTTCCGTACACGTTTTTCTTTTTCCTCTTGGCATAGTTATTTCGTCTCCTTTCCTCTTACCAGTTTTTCCCGGATCATTAATATATATGCCAAATTCCGTAATTTTAGAACATAAATCTGTCACCTGAAAGTTTTTTATCCGGCAGGAACATTCTTTAGGTGTCTTTGCCGGATAAAAAGGAGGAGCCGGGTGGTCCAGTGACCATCCGGCTTATTATGAAAAAAATATTACTATTCTGAATGTCTGATTAATTTGTTTTCTTTCTTCTTTTGCTTTTTTCAATTTATTTGCTTTATCTTTATGCTCTTAGTATATCTTTTAATTGTGACCTCTGTTTGTAGAAAATGTGAATATATTTTGAACATGCGGTAAATATTTTGTGAAAGCACAAACCGTCAATTAGTTGTCGCAGCCGCAGCCATCGGACTCATTGAGAGGGGATACGCCGCCTCTCCAGTTGTTGTTGCAGCCGCAGCCACAACCGGAAGCAGCATTAAAACCATCTCTGTAACCTACTGCATAACCATCGTTAAAGCCGGCTCTGTAAGCCCTGCTTCTGCGCCAGTCATTGTTATTGTTGTTATTGCAGCCACAGCTGCAACCCCAGTTATTATTTCTGCAGCCACAGCCGCAACCACATCTATTATTAAAAAAACAACACATAATCAAAATCTCCTTTTTTTGTATCTCTTTATAGTATATAGTATGTACATGGGGACAATGTGTTACAGGATGCAGAGACAGGAGGAATAGAGAAGCAGCAGAATACAGACTGTCTGCTGGCAATACAAGAAAGAATCCCGCAGGCGGGTCGCTTTTTTCCTATGATACAAAAAAGCACCGGATTTCTCCGGTGCTTCCTGAAGATATGCATGCATATCCAGCTGTTATTTACCGCTCTTTCTGCCATTTTTTCTTCCCGCCTGTTTTCCAGGGGTTCTGAATTTGGGACTTTTAAAAACCCACCCGTGTCCGATGATCGTCAGGAAGATGAGTCCCAGCATCAGGAAATCTCCCGCCGTCCCTCCCAGGTGGAAGGCGATGGAAAAGCTGGCCAGAGTATCAATGGCAAACAGCCATTTTTCAACCGAGTACACCTTTTTTATATCATAATCGGCCGGGTTAATCGTATCAGATATGAAAATCAGGAAATCTTTGCTGCAAAACAGGTCAATGGTTTCAGCAAGGAACAGACATCCTATCAAAAAAAACAATATATCCATCAGGTATATCCTTTCTCAAATCCAGTGTCTTTGATGGTATAAAAATAATATGAACAGCGAGGTACAAAATTATGTTCGATATTGAAAAAATCACCCAGGAACCAAACGGCCTTTTTTCCTCCGCCGCAATATGCCAAAATGCTTCCAGAGCGGAAGAAATCCGCTCCGGATTTACAGGCCCCGTCCGTCAGATCAGTATGTTTGCCGATCTGTACAGAGATGGAAACCGGCTTATTCTGGAAGCGCCCGACCGCAATACGCTGCTCCGGCTCATCGATATCTTAAACCACGCCGTAGAACAATTCTGATTAAAATTTCTTCCAGGTCTCCCGGGAGAATAAAAGCAGGACAGGGAAAATCTCAAGTCTTCCTGCCAGCATATCAAAAATCAGCACAAGCTTGGCGGGATCCGAAAAAATGCTAAAGTTTTTAGACGGTCCAACCAGTTCAAGTCCCGGTCCGATATTGTTAAATGTAGCGGCAACCGCCGTAAAGTTCGTAATCAGATCCTCCCCGTCAAACGCAAGCAGGAGAACCGAAAGCGAAAACAGAAGCGTATAGGCTACCATAAAGACATTGATGGAACGAACCACCTCATGCTCCACCACTTTCCCGTCCATCTTAATCTTACGCACTGCCTGTGGATGAAGGAACTGAATCAGCTCCTTTCTCACTGTCTTAACCAGCACCACAAGACGCGATACCTTAATACCGCCGCCCGTACTGCCGGCGCAGGCTCCCACAAACATCAGCATGACCAGTATGGTTTTAGATGCCTGGGGCCACAGGTCGAAGTCCTGGGTGGCAAATCCTGTCGTGGTGATGATCGAGGCAACCTGGAAGGATGCATGGTGGAACGCATCACCGAGCCCCGGATAAAGACCGGCCGTATTGAATGTTATAATTCCAATCGCGGCGGCGATGATAATCAGATACCAGCGCAGCTCTTCCATCTTCAGGGCCTGTCCTATCTTTTTCATAAAGATCAGGAAATAGACGCTGAAGTTGACGCCGAACAGGATCATAAAAATAGTCACCACATTCTGAAGATAGGGCGAATAGCCGGCGATACTGCTGTTTTTAATGGCAAAACCACCGGTTCCCGCCGTTCCAAAGGTGATTGTAATCGCGTCGAAAAACGGCATCTTTCCCGCGAGAAGAAACAGTACTTCCAGTACCGTCATGAACAGATAAATAGAGTAAAGCAGTTTGGCCGTAAGGCGCACTTTCGGCACAAGCCTGCTGACAGAGGGTCCCGGGCTCTCCGCTTTCATCAGGTTCATATGGGAACCTCCGCCCGTCAGGGGAAGCAGGCTCAGTATAAAAACAAGCACTCCCATTCCGCCGATCCAGTGGGTAAAGCTCCTCCAGAAGAGGATGGATCGCGGCAGCGATTCCACATCGCTCAGGATACTCGCCCCCGTTGTCGTAAAACCGGACACAGTCTCAAACAGGGCGTCTACCGGCGATGTAATGGAACCGCTGAATAAAAACGGCAGCGCGCCCATAATACTCAGTACAATCCAGCAGAGGGAAACCGTCACAAATCCCTCCGAGGTATAAAAAATCTGTTTTTTGGGTTTCTTGATAACAAGAGGAATGCCGATGACCAGACAAAGAGCCATCGTAGTGACAAAGCTCCAGCCGGCCTGCTCCCCGTAGATAAGGGCTACGATACAGGGAAGCACCATAAAAGCCGCCTCAAAGTTTAAAATCCACCCCATAATATAAAATATGATGGAATAATTCATCTCTTCTTCAGCTCCTTTTATTTTTTCAAAATATCCCGTATATCCTGCAATCCCTTTTGTGTTGTCACGACAATGACCGTATCACCCTTGCGGATGCTGTCCTGTCCTCGTGGAATATGGATCTTTCCGTCGCGGTTGATGCCGCCGATCAGAAGGTTCTTCTTCAGTTTCAGCTCCATGAGGGGCACATCCGTCACAGCGGAGTCCTCCTGGATGGAAAACTCCAGCGCTTCAGCGTTGCCGTCCAGAATGTGGTAAAGGGTCTCAACATTGCTGCCGATCGAGTTCTGCATGGCTCTTACATACTGGAGGATATAGTCCGCCGTAATGTATTTTGGGTAAATAACGCTGCCGATATCCAGCGCCCCGATAAGCTCATCAAAGGCAATCCTGTTTACCTTGGTAACCAGCTTCGCCTTGGAGTTTTCTTTCGCAAACAGGGCAAGAAAGACATTCTCCTCGTCCATATTAGTCAGCGTCACAAAGGACTCGGCATTTGTCAGCCCCTCTTCCATCAGAAGCCGCCTGTCCGTACCGTCGCCGTTAATGATCAGCGTATCCTGCAGCAGTTCATTGAGCAGTTCGCACCGCTTCTTGTCCTTCTCCACAATCTTCACTTTAATGCGCATTGCGGAGAGCTGCTGAGCCAGGTAATAGGCAATGGTGCCTCCTCCCACTATCAGCGTATTTTTAACCTGATTGGTCTGTATCCCTATCTTTCTGAAAAATTCCATGGAATTTCGCGGGGATGCGATTATCGACACCATATCCCCATCATGAAGTACAAAGTTACCGGCCGGGATAGTGACATCATTCCCACGCTCCACCGCTCCGATCAGGACATCGCAGCGTAACTGGCTGTCCACATCCATGACCGTCATGCCGTCCATACGGAATTCCGGTTTAATCTTAAACTTTAAAAGCTCCACTTTTCCCCTTGCAAAAGGATCGATCTTGATTGCGGAAGGGAAACGCAGAATCCTGGAAATCTCGGTAGCTGCCGCCAGCTCCGGATTAATAATCATGGAAATTCCCAATTGCTCCTTGATAAAGCCAATCTCGTTGCTGTAAACAGGGTTCCTGACCCTGGCAATCGTATGGCACTTGCCCGCCTTCTTGGCAATCAGGCAGCAAAACAGATTCAGCTCATCAGAGCCCGTCACTGCGATAAGAATATCGGCCGTCTGAACCCCGGCCTCTAGCTGGGTGCTGATGCTGGCTCCGTTTCCGACCAGCTTAATGGCATCAATATCTTCCGAAATGCTGTTCAGCCTCTCTCCTGATGTATCGACCATCACAACGTTATGATCTTCCCTGACCAGCTGCTCGGCCAGTGTAACTCCGACTTTCCCGCACCCGATAATGATAACTTCCATAATTTCCTCCGTGTGTACATCCAATCCAAGTCTGTACGTTTTTGTCTGGTATGTCTATTTTCCTATTATACCACCATATCCTGTTTTTTCAATAAGGAAAGAACACAATATCATACCGTGGAGACCTTTTCGCATGTTTGCGTAAAAAAAGGCATAAATCCACCTGTTTCAAGGCTTCTCAGGCGCAAAAAAACGGCTGTTCCCGCACAGAATTGGCTGGAACGGCCGTTTTTTTATCACTCTGTTAACCGGTCTTAATCGTTAACTTTTCTACAAATTCCGTTTTCGATTCTTCCGGACTCCACATCACTATACTTATTTACCCTGCCCGTTTACATCAGCGAGGAAAGCACCGACGCTTTTGATACTATTCCCACCAGACTGCCATCCGTTTCCAGCACGGCGATAGGATATTTCGCTTCCGCCGCTATCGGCAGAATATCACTGATGACCGTGTCCTTCGTCGTGGTTGCCACATCCGTGACATAAACTTCCTTCAGGGATTTCTCTTCCCTCCTCGCTCTGATGGCCGCCTCAACGTTGACAATACCAAGGAATTTCATATGGCGGTCAACCACATAGGCAGTGGATACGCCGCTGCTCTTCATCTCTCTCAGCGCATACTCCGGGGAATCCGTCGCACGCACCACGCAGGGAACGATCATGACATGTTTGGCACACAGCACTTTTGTCATGTCCGCGCTGTTGATAAATTCCCGCACATAGTCGTCCGCAGGGTTGGCGCTCATCTCTTCCGGCGTACCCACCTGAATGAGACGGCCGTCCCTCATAATCGCAACAGTGTCGCCTAATTTAAATGCCTCGTTGATATCATGCGTGATGAAAACCACAGTTTTCTCCAATTTTCTCTGAATTGACAGAAGCTCGAACTGCATATCCTTTCTTACCAGGGGATCCAGGGCTGAGAAAGGCTCATCCATCAGGAGCACTTCCGGATCATTGGCAAGCGCCCTGGCAATGCCGACCCTCTGCCTCATGCCGCCCGACAGGCTTCCGATCGAGGTATGTTCATGCCCCTTAAGGCCAACCATCTCAATAATCTCCGTTGCCCTGCGTTCCCGCTCCACCCGGGGCACGCCCTTGACCTCCAGGCCGTAGGCCACATTACCCAGGACATCCCTGTGGCTCATCAGGCCAAAACTCTGGAATACCATGGAAATCTTATCGCGGCGGTACTCATTCAAATCCTTTTTGCTAAAAGTGTCAATCTCACTGTCTTCATAGATTACCTGGCCGCTGGACGGTTTATTCAGCATGTTTAACATCCTGACAACCGTGGATTTGCCGGAGCCCGAAAGCCCGATGATAACAAAGACTTCTCCCCGCTTTACCTTGAAGCTCACATCCCAGAGGGCCACGGTGACGCCGGTTTCCCGGAATACTTCATCCTTGTTTTTGCCCTCTTTCATCATCTTGGCCGCTTCAGCCTTATTGGAGGCTCCATAGAGTTTCGTCAGATTTTTCACCTGTAAGATATAATCGTTTTCCTTCTCGGTACTGGTAACGCTACTGGTAACTTTATTTTCTGCCATCCGCATTCTCCTCCTTTCTCTTGAACCATCCCTGAGTCAGGCGATCCATGAGGATTGCCACAATTACAACTGCCGTACCGGAGAGAAGTCCTCTTCCTATCTCTGTACGGTTTACACTGATCAATACCTCCATTCCCAGGCCTGAGGCGCCGATCATGGAACAGGTAACTACCATGGCCATAGCCATCATCAGCGTCTGGTTAACGCCGGTCAGGATAGTCGGAAGAGCCTGCGGTATCTGAACCTTAAACAGGCACTGCATCTTCGTGGAACCGAACGACCGCGCCGCCTCAACCACCTCCGGATCCACCTGCCTGATTCCGTGGCTGGTGAGTCTGATCACCGGCACGATCGCGTAGATTGTCGTGGCAATAACAGCCGGAGCCTTGCCCAGCCCGAAGAACAGGGTCGCAGGTATCAGATATACGAATACAGGCATTGTCTGCATCGTATCCAGAATCGGCCGGATAATCACATTCGCCTTTTCACTTCCCGATATCAGGATTCCCACGGGAAGACCAATCAGAAGCGAAATCACCACCGATGCCAGTACGATAGACAGCGTCTCATACATCAAATCCCAAAGTCCTATCACTCCCACAAGGAAAAGAAGGGCGGAATAGATAAAACCGTTTCTCAGTTTGCCGCTCAGCTTGTATCCGCCGAAGAAAACGATCACCAGCAGAAGCCACCACGGAATCAGGTTAAGAATTGCATTTAACACGTTAATAAGTACGTTGAGTCCGTTCCTGATTGCTTTAAATACGCTGGCCTGGCCCGCAAATGCTTTGACGGAGGCATCAAAGGCGCTTACATCGATCGGGATGACGAACGGGAACTCAAAGAAGTAATTCGGCTTCTCTTCCACCAGTCCGAGAGCGCCTTTTACTTCGGCCGCCTTTTCTTCCGGCAGCCACTGGTCAATAAATTCGCTGTGTTGGGTTAAAAACCACTTCGCCGCTTCGCCGTAATCGGCGCCCGTATCCTGCATATACGCAAGGGCTTCTGATGTCAGGGCGCTGCTTGTCTGATATTTCTCAAGGAATTCGCAGAACTCCGGTTCCGCTTCATAGAACTGGTTGCTTACGCCAACGGTGACGTCGACGGAAGGACAAGCCGTCTCCCCGGCTTTAAACTTCTCCAGATCCACATACGGCGTGTCTTCCAGAAGCACCAGGTCGTACTTACCTGTCAGCCAGGTCGGTTCCCAGTAATATCCGACGATCGGATCGCCTTTTTCATAGGCTGAGGTGAATGCCGCCGAAAGCGCCGAATCGGAGCCGGGCTGGAAATAATTGTACTGGCTGTCGAGGCCGTTATACTGCACCTTCTTCTGCATAACCTCGTTGATTTCCCATCCGGGAATCGCCCCGTAGATGCGGCCTTTTCCGGGCTTCTCGTCATCCGGGAACACGTCGGCATATTTCTTGAGATCCTGCACTGTTTTCAAATCCGGCGCCATCGGTGCAATGCCGCGCTCCGGATCACCTTCTATCACATATCTGGGCACATAGAACCCCTGAGTGTTATCCCCAAAGTTCGTTCCCAAATCTTTAAAAAGTCCTGCATCCCTGTCCTCATGATAGGTTGCCAGATTGTCAGTCCACTCTTCCATATTCACGTCAATCTCGCCGCTCTTAAGCGCTTCATGCATGATTGGAGTGGAACCCGGCATCTCAGTCCAGGAATAATCAAAAGCAGACTCCGCTACCAGACCCGCCACCGCATTGTGAAACCGGACACTGTCCCAGCCTACGTCGGCAAATACAATCTCTTTCGATTTTGTACTGCACCCGGCCAGCCCTGCCCCTAAGGTCAACACCATTGCCAGAACAGCAGCTACCATTCTTTTCTTCTTCATGTAACCCCTCCTGTCTGTCAACTCTTTGTAATACTCTTCTGTTTCTGATTCTTTTATAGTATAACAGCTATTCACTGAATCCGCAATGTTTAGCTAGCTAACAAATTTTTATTAACTTTTTCTTAAGACATTTTTTTAGAAATTGTTAGAATAATAAATTTTTTGGAAAATATCCCCACATCTTTGTTTTTACCGCTATTTAGGGCCGTATTCTTAAGTATTCCCATTTTCTGCACTGTTTTGCAGAACAAAAGTCAATCGGATTCGATATGTTTTTTCCGATTCCTCCACCTCACAGAATCCGCCCATGGCCTCCATCATTTCACAAATATTCCGGACTCCGATGCCAACGCTTTCCACCTGGGAAGTGTCGCCTTGCTTTGTGTTCTCAAACAGGAAACCGCAGCCGTCCGGACTGTAGAAAACAGCCAGCTTGACAGGCTCCTTCGGGGAAGCGTACTTAATTATATTAGAACTGATATTATCGAGAATTCTGGTCACATATTTCTGATCAACGGAGACTTCTCTGTTCTCCCAGAAAAGGGAGCCACGAATGTTAAATCCGCTCTGCTCCAGACAGATGCGAGTCTCAGAAAGGATATCGTAAAATGCAGAACGGAAGCTTTTCTGTTCCAGGACGACGAGTTCAGCCTTCTTTTTCTGAAGGGAATATTCCAGGATACAGTCGGCCATATCTTTGATCTGATGCGCCTTTACATCGATTTTCCGGACCCATCTCTGCATCTGTTCCCGGTCGGCGTCAACCTCATTTTTAAGGATCTCCGTATAGATAAGAAGCGCCGTCAAAGGGGTCCTCAGATCGTGTGACAAGCTGGTAATCATGGACTGATTAAGGCGGATCAGCTCCGTCTCCTGGCGAATCTGATCGCGGATGGACTGGCGCATATTATCCAATCCCTTTGCTAAAACCGTCATCTCATCATTTCCCATGATCGTAATACGGTAATCCAGATTACCGCCCTCCAGAATCCCAATCTCCGCGCTGAGGGTTCGGATATATTTCATGGAACTTCGGATTCCCGCCATGATAATCCCGGTAAACAGCAGAAACGAAAGAAAGAATTCAACAATCAGGGCATAATTAAAGAACTGGTAAGTGTACATTCCCGTCAGAAAAACCTGTGCCGGCCCGTCCTGGAAATCGACGACCTTGTAGGATTCCCACTCGTAGAATTCCCCTTTTACATGAAATTCCGGGTTAGCTTTCATATAAGGGAACTGTGAATCGTAGAGCAGAATATGGTCGCGGTAAATCTGCATCCAGACTACGGACTGGCGGTTCACCCATTCGGACAGCCGGTCCGAGTCCATGGACGTGAGCTTGTTTTTTTCCACATAATTTCTGAAATCATCGACTCTTCTCTGGTTCTCCCGTTCCATATAATTTGTTTTTTCAAAATAAGAACGCAGCATAATGCTTCCGCTCCAATTGAGCAAAAGGAAAAAAAGCAGGGCGGCGACAAGCGCGGCAGCCAGTAATTTCAGGAAACGGTAATAGATTGTATCTGTCTTTGCCAGTTTTATTTTATTCATCAAACCGGTACCCCTTTCCCCAGACCGTTGTGATGGATACTGGGTTCTGCGGGTCCTTCTCAACTTTTTTTCTCAGATTTCGGATATGCACCATCACCGTGGCGTTGCAGGAATAGAAATATGGCTCGCTCCAGATGCTCTCGTAGAGATTCTGGGCGGAAAAGATTCGTTTCGGATACTGCATCATAAGAAGCAGGATATGGTATTCAATATCGGAGAGATTCATTTCCAAACCATCCACAAACAATTCATTATAATTTTCGTTAATACGGAACCGGCCCGATTCGATATACTGTTCCCCTGTCTTTACCGTCTCCTCTTCCTTTCCCCGGTAAATCTGGTAACGCCGGAGCTGCGCCTTCACCCTTCCAAGCAGCTCCGCATAGGAAAACGGTTTTGTCAGATAATCGTCCCCTCCCGCCATCAGGCCGATGAGTTTATCAGATTCCTGGGCTTTTGCGGTCAGGAAAAGCACCGGGACAAAAGATATCTTTCGTATTTCCTCACATGTTTTCAAGCCCGAGATACCGGGCATCATAATATCTAATATGACAAGATCCGTATCGTCGGCCAGAAGCCTTAACCCCTCCCAGCCGTCGGCAGCTTCTATGATACGGTAGTCTTCACTCTCCAGTAAAATACGGATTCCCTCGCGGATATCCTCGTCATCTTCTATTACTAAAATGTTTGCATTACTCATGCTTTTTCCCTCCGTTCGCAGAGCCGGAAAAACGTGTCCGAGCCCGCCACAGGGATTGTACCATAACAAATATTTACGTTTTTCAATTTTTTCTTAACATTTCTGTACATACTTCCTACGAATTTTTTACTTTAGAATCATTAAAAAAGGTTTTAGAAACGGTTTAGATTTGCACGGTATGATGAAAGCATCTTGAAACCGGCGCCGGTCAGTGTGCACAGGCGCAGCGGCCCAAAACCGATCTCAAGAAATTCAGAATTACAAAAAGGAGTGTGCATTTATTAATGAAAAAACAAACAAGATTAGTCCCTGTGCTCGGGGTGGCAGCAATACTTGCCATGGGCGCTTCCATGACTTCTTACGCCGCCGGGTGGGAAAAAGATGATTCCGGAGTCTGGCATTATTATGATTCGGACGACGACATGGTGACCAGTGAGTGGAGAAAAGACGGTTCCAGCTGGTTTTACCTCGATGATGAGGGCGACATGCTGACCATGTCCTGGGTTGATGATGAGAGCTACGTCAATGAACGGGGCATGAGACTCGTTAATTCCTGGATTAAGGTATCATCCGGCGAGGGGGATGACCCCGGCGAGGACGGCGATTACTGGTACTACTTTGACAGTAAGGGCCACAAGCTAACTTCCACGTCTAAAAAAATTAACGGAAAAACGTATTATTTTGATGAAGACGGAAAGATGGCAACCGGATGGTATGAAAAGGACGGCACCGTCTACTATCTGGGCGGTGAGGACGACGGTACCCGAAAAGACAATCAGTGGCTGTGGCTGGAACGGCCAGGCAGTGAGGATGACAACAGCGCCGCCAATGCCCTTGATTGTACGGACGACAGCTCCGACCCATGTGACGACGAGGGCTGGTACTGGTTCGGCGCCGGCGGTAAGCTGACAAAAGACGCCGACAAAAAGAAGGTCAACGGCCGTTACTACTATTTCAATGAGCACGGCCAGATGCTTTACGAGTGGGTCAACGACAGAAAGATTGCCGGAGCCGCCCCGGCCAGCCAGCCGAATGCCAGCCTGGATGGAAATGCGGCTACACCTGGTTCCTCCCAGATTGACCATATGCTTTATGCAAATGCGGTTGAGGAAGGATGGAGAGCCAACGGCTGGTACGAAATCAGCGGTTCCATCGATACAGAGACCGACGATGACTCTTACTGGTACTACTTTAAAGACGGTAAGGCGAAACGGGCGGATTCTTATAAAGATACACGCGTCAAAGACGACGACGGCCTTGTTTATGTAAAACGCATCAAGGTGGACAGCGACAAGATGGGCAAACAGTACTATGCCTTTGACGAATACGGCCGCAACCTGACCGGACTTCAATACTCACCGGATGACAAGGGCTTCTATTACTTCAATGAAAACGGATACCCTGTATTCGGTAAAGTTGCAAACGTAGACTGTGACGACGACAGTTATGAATTCCTTTTCAATACAAGCAACGGCAAGAAAGGCCAGGGCTTCAATGGGGAAAAGAGCGGTTATCTGTACTTCAACGGTAAGAAACTTACCGCAGACGACGAGAACCGTCTGGTCTTCTATAACGGCAAGATTTATCTTGTAAACAGCAAGGGCAAGATTCAGAAAGGCAAGAAGGGCTTTAATATTGAAAACTCTTCTATTTCTGAAGATAAAGTGGCGGTAGCGTTTAATTCCGATGATTCCGTTAAGTCCATCACTCTGGACGAGGGTAAGGGAACAACCTACACGGCTGCGGAACTGCTTGAAAAAACCTTAAGCACTGATTCAACAACAGGCGACTATGTCGATGAGGACGGCAAATATGAAGATTCCTATGTGATGATTCCGTCCATCCAGCTTTACGACAACGACGTTTACACCTATCGTTTTACTGCAAAGAAAGACGGCGGTTTCGAGGCTGCCGAGATGTGGTATGACGTACATGAAAAGCTCAATAACAGATGGAAATAAACCAGGTTTCCTGAATGTTTGTACTCTTTTTGAAATCTTTTTGAACGCGGGGCGGGACTCATATGGGTCCCGTCTTTGTGTTGCCCGGAAGGGACTCGTGGTCCGGCCCGTTTGAAGACTCTTAAATTAAAAAAGTATTATTCCCAAATACCGTTTACACAGTATCTCGAAATAATACTCTTTAAAGCAGATAACGGGAATCGAACCCGCCTTTCCAGCTTGGGAAGCTAGCGTTCTACCAATGAACCATATCTGCATTACAAAACCCATGAGGCTATTATATCACGATTTCAGAAAAAGTCAACGAAAGTGATTGACATATATTTTTTTTAGCAGTAATATAGTTAAGCAAATTTAATTAAATTCATCAAACTAAAGGAGTGTGAAAAATGGGAATTACGGAAAAAATGAACAGCTTTTATTATCATATGGCTCTGTATGAGCTGCAGCTGATGAACGGAAGCGATTATTTTAACGGCCTTTCCTACAACAGCCTTCTCTATATCAATGTGATTGAACAGACGGAGAACTGCACGGTCAGCAGGCTGGCCGAGATGCTGCATATAACAAAGTCGGCCGTTACCATTAAGATTAATGAGCTGGTGAGGCAGAATATCGTTAAAAAGGAGCAGAGTACGTTCGATAAACGTGTGTACTACTTAAAGCTCAGCCCTGAAACGGGGGAACTTATGAAGAATTATGACCGGATCTTCCAGAAAGCGGAAGCCGAGCTAAGAAACAAATATACGGAAGAACAACTGGATCTGTTTGGGGATATCCTTGAGACCATTTCCGGATATAACTGGAGGAAATTAACCGATGAACAATGAACTGAACAGGGACATCACCCTGAAATCAATCCTTAAATTCACCCTGCCGTCTATCTTTATGATGGTTGTAATGTCACTCTACACGATTGTTGACGGAATTTTCGTATCGCGTCTTGTAAACACCAACGCATTCTCCGCCGTCAATATTATTTACCCGCTGATCAGCGTAGTTGTCGGCCTGGGTACGATGTTCGGAACCGGAACCACGGCCATTGTTTCAAGGAAGCTGGGGGAAGGGCGGCAGCAGGAGGCAAACCAGATTGTGACCTTTATTATCCTGTTTACAATCGGGCTTGGTATTGCTTTTTCCGTGCTCTCCTATCTCTTCCTCGGGCAGATTATCCATCTGCTGGGCGCCAATGAAGCCGTTTTTGATTATTGCCGCGACTACGCGCTTCCTATTATCCTGTTTCTGCCCTTCAGCCTGCTACAGGTGCAGTTTCAGAGCCTTTTCGTTGCAAACGGGAAGCCGGGTATCGGCCTTCTTGTAACACTGGCCAGCGGACTGGCTAATGTGTTTCTGGATTACTTTTTTATTGCAGTCTGCCATATGGGAGTGGCCGGCGCTGCCATCGCAACGGGAATCGGTTACTTTATCGCCGCCGTATTCGGGCTGTATTATTTTGCCCGCCATAAAGAGGCGCCCCTGCATTTTGTAAAGCCGAAGGTTTCTATTCCAAACCTGATCCGGGCAATGACAAACGGATCCTCCGAGATGGTCAGCAATCTGTCTTCCAGCGTAACGACCCTGTTATTCAACATCATTATGATGCGTCTGGTGGGACCGGACGGCGTTGCGGCCATATCCATCCTTTTGTACCTTGACTTTGTACTCATTGCCATAAACCTCGGCTATTCCATCGGCGTGGCGCCGCTCTTCAGCTATAATTACGGCAAGGGGGATCACGGCAGACTTAAAAAACTGTTCCGGCTGAGTTTTTATTTTTGTACCGGCGTCGGCGTTATCATGACGGCAGGAACGGTTTTCTTTGCGGATCAGCTCGCCGCTGTTTTCTCACCGGCCGGAAGCATGGTATATGAACTGGCGCGGACGGGACTGCGCATTTTTGCCATGAGTTACCTGTTTAAAGGGTTCAGTATTTTTATATCGGCGCTCTTTACCGCCTTCGGCAACGGCACCCTGTCGGCCGTCCTCTCTTTTATGCGGACGCTTGTGCTGCTGGTATCGGCTATCCTGCTGTTTTCCTCTCTCTTTGGCATCACCGGCGTCTGGTACGCCACCCCGGCCGCCGAGGCTCTCGCCTGCCTGCTGGCAGCGGCGCTGACCTGGAAGTACAGGAAGGTTTACAGTTATCTGTAAACACGCTATAATACGGCTTATTATTTCGATGACATAGAAGGAGGACACAAATGACAAAAAAGAAACGTAATGACCAAAAAAACATCAAAAAAGCGGCATTTATCCTGATTGCGCTGCTCTGTATCTTCGGCCTGCTGCCGGATTCCATTTCCGGCAGGATCACCGGAGTTCTCAGCCAGGATTCTGATTTCCGGAGCGCCTATACCGCCGTCTCAGAGGCTGTTTCCGACGCGGCCCCCGGTTCTCTTCCGGGTGATAATACCGGATCGGGATTCAGCCCGAATCGGACAGACGGTTCATCGGCCGGCGGCAACTCTTCCGGCGGCAATAACCTTGAGCTTCCGGATGGAAGCAGTCTGGAAATGAATTTTCTGGACGTCGGACAGGGATTGTCCGTTCTGATCAATGCGGACGGGCATTTTATGCTGTATGACGGCGGAGACAGGACCGCCTCCTCCTTTGTGGTCGCCTACCTGAAGGACAAGGGCGTCACAGACCTCGATTATCTGGTTGCATCCCATTATGACGCCGATCACTTAAACGGACTTGTGGGCGCTCTCCATGTTTTTAATACAGCCCTGATTCTGGGACCTGATTACGAAACCGAGACAAAAATATACGGTTCCTTTCTAAACACGGTAAAGGAGCTTGGAAAGGAAATTCAACATCCGGTGCCGGGTGAACGTTACCCCCTGGGAAGCGGATATTTTGAAATTCTGGCCCCGCTCTCGGACCGGTATGACGATGTAAATAATTATTCCATTGCAATCCGTCTCGTATATGGAGATACCTCATTCCTCATCACGGGAGACGCGGAGAAAGAAAGCGAAAAAGAAATGACGGAATTCTGGCCCGATCTTTCGGCAGATGTACTCTGCGTCGGCCACCACGGCTCTCCCACTTCCACCGGTGATGAACTCTTAGACAGGGTGAACCCATCCATTGCGGTCATCAGCTGCGGCCTCGATAATTCCTATGGTCATCCGGGCAAAGCCGTACTGGAACGCCTTGAAGAACGTGATATTACAGTTCTGCGCACGGATGAATCCGGCACCATCACCATCACAAGCGACGGAACCGGACTCACGGTCTCCTCTCCCGCTTCCTGATGGAAGAAGGTGTTGTGCAGTTACAGTGACATTAGGGGCTTTTGTCTCATCTATTTTGACAAACCGGCCGTCCTGTTCCCGCCTGTCGAAGATTTCATTCACTACCACAGCCTGTAATGGGGAAATGTCTCTCCGAACCACCTGTATCTGAGCCAGTCATCGAGTACAATCCCTCCCAGGCTCACGAAAATCCACACGACAAAAAACTGCGGGCAAATCTGCCCCAGTATATTGCCGGGCAGATTGCTGTAATCCCACACGTCCCACCCAAGCCACAGATTTACAATACATCCTGTTATAAATTCGAGAGCCGTCACAAGGCACGCCCCTGTCAGCATTTGCTTCCACAGAGGCATATCCCAGGGAAAAACTTCGTTTATCAGCCCCAGTGCAATAAAGCAGATTCCGCCCAGAATAAACATGCTCCAGTGCGACCAGCCTCTCCACAGCAGCTCCAGAATCACATACAAAAGGCCTCCCGTGTCGAACAGGATAAGATATTTGTTAAAAAGTTTATGGCTCATGCAACCATATCCTTTTCTCTTTGTTATTTACAGAATATGGCCGCATCAGCGGCATCATTCCCGTATGCCGCTGCGCGTTCCTGCCCGGAGTTTTTTTACACCTGTCTCATTTTCGTATCCACAGCTTCTTTTCGCACGTTGTGGGTCTGATTCTGGTTCTCCGGTTTTACCTTCTGGGTAATGCTGTTGAACTTCTCCAGGTTCTTTTTTTCCTGTAATTCTTCACTTTGTTTCCAGCTCATTTTCTCATCCATCTTATTCACCTCATTATTAGTATGGACGGCCCGAAAAAAAATATTTATTTTTTTTGCTTTTTTTCTTGCTTTTTCTGCAAAATGGTGGTATGATATAACTCGCTCGCCATTAAACGACATCGAGGCGTGGCTCAGTTTGGTAGAGCGCTGCGTTCGGGACGCAGAGGTCGCGTGTTCGAATCACGTCGCCTCGATTTCAAAGATTAGGCCTGTTGGTCAAGCGGTTAAGACGACGCCCTCTCACGGCGTAAACCCGGGTTCGATTCCCGGACAGGTCACTAAAGCTGTTGCAGTTACTGCAGCAGCTTTTTTTAATTCATAGGAAATTACGTCCTATGAATCAAAAACGCTCCGCGAGGATGCACATGCCGCGCAGAGGTAAATAGTTGCTGAAGCAACCGTGCGGCATCGCAAGAATCCCGCAAACGGGATTCCTTGTTCTGTTGAAAACGGCGGTTGTTATAAAAATAATGCAGCAGCACAATAGACAAGCAGCAATGCCATAACAAGATTTACCGCCTTCGTATGTTTAGCAAAGAATTTGCAAAAAGCCGAGCCAAACATTGCCCATATGAAAGAGCCCGACGCGCCAATCACAGCCAAAAGGACGGTAAATCCCGTCATAGCCGCGACGGAATGATAGACAGGCAGAATATAGAGCGTCATTGCGGTGATGGCATAAATATATATTTTCGGATTGACGAATTGCAGAACCATGCCAGATAAAAATCCAACCTCTTTCCCATCCTTCTCACCTGCCTCGACAGCGCTTTTCCAAACCTTCCAGGCCAGAAACAGCATATAGACAGCGCCCAGAATCTTCATCACCATTTCTATTTTGGGAAGAAACGAGTACAGAGTGGCGCTGAACAGAGTGCAAACCGACATCACAATTCCAAATCCGGCTAAAATTCCTATATTAAAGCGTACACTGCGGCGAAAGCCGAACCGGATCGCATTACTCATCGACATCAGATTATTGGCTCCCGGCGTATATGCGGTTATAAAACAGTATATTAAAAAATCTGTTAAGTGAAACATTTTAAAAACCTCCCAACTTCCATTAAAAATCTTATTTAAAAAAAGAAGAATAGCCGCTAATGAAAATAAGAAGAACGATCAGCGGCAGAAAATAACTTATGTATTTCCTGGCAAAACCGGGGTATGACAGGCCTTTTCCAATCGATGTTTCTTTATAGAAACCGTCCCATCCCCACCCGCTGCGGCGAGTACAAAACAAAAGGAATACCAAACTCCCAAGAGGAAGCAGGTTATTGCTCAGTATGAAGTCCTCTAAATCAAGAATTGAAGTTTCGCCTCCAAAGGGGTGAAAGCCGTTCCATACGTTATAACCGAGAATACATGGCAGTGAAAGCAGTAAAAGCAGCAAAAAGTTAAATACCGACGACTTTTTCCGGCTCCATCCTGTTGCATCCATTACATAAGTAATAATGTTTTCTATCACCGCAATCACCGTAGAAACCGCAGCGAAAACCATAAACAGAAAGAACAGGGCTCCCCAAAACCGTCCTCCGCCCATTATGTTAAAAATATTCGGCATCGTGATAAAAAGTAAATTCGATCCGCTGTCCGGCTGTACGCCAAAGCTGAAGCAGGCCGGGAAAATAATAAGGCCGGCAAGCAGGGCCACTACGGTGTCCAAAATTCCCATATAAAGCGCATCGCTGGTCAGGGAATGGCTTTTGTCAATCCGGCTGCCGAAAACAGACAGAGTGCCAATACCGATGCTCAATGTAAAGAACGCCTGCCCCATTGCGGCAAAGATGCACTGGGACAGCCCAATCTCCTGCATAGCTCTAAAGTCGGGAATCAAATAGTACCGCAGCCCCTCTTCCGCTCCCGGCAGCGTTACGGAACGCACTGCCAGCACAAGCAGGAGGCTGAACAACAGAAACATCATGACTTTTGTTATTCGCTCCGCACCTGCCTGCAGACCTGCAGTGCAGACGGCGAAAGAAAAGCTGAGCATCAGAGCCGTGCATAAAAACATGGTACCGGGCTGCGCCAGCAAACCGGAAAAAACCTGATTTACTCCGGCAGCGGTAAGTCCCTGGAACCGGCCTTTCACCATTTCAAGAAAATAGTAGAACAGCCAGCCGCTGATGACAGTGTAAAACATCATTAATAAATAATTTCCGATAATGGTGGCATATTTAAAATAATGCCACTTCGTCCCCTTCGGCTCCAGCAGATTGAAGGACAGGGCCGTGCTTCTCTGGCTGGCCCGCCCAACGGCAAATTCCATCACTACGATGGGAAGCCCGAGGATTACCAGAAAAACCATGTAAAGCAGAACAAAGGACGCACCGCCATATTTCCCGGTAATATAAGGAAAACGCCAAATATTACCTAAACCGATCGAACAGGCTGCGGTAATCATTATAAATCCCAACCGGGAAGAAAAATGCTCTCTATTCATATCAATTCCGTTCTCCCCCGCTCTTCCCCAGGTTCAACCATCTCTCCGAAATCAATACCTTACCCGGATGAATCGAAAGCCACCATTTAAAAAAGTTTTCAACCATTTTTTTCATTGTAATTCTCCTTCCCTCTTTACAAATCGAACACAAAACTTTATAATAGTATGAAACGAGCAATATATTGCATATGTACAATATAACAATACATCTTGTTCATTATATTGTCAATAGGGGGGAGTGATCTTTTTTGGACTCTATGAATCAAATTGTTGCGAAGAACATAAAGGGGCTTCGTGAAAAGAACAAATTAAGCATGGACGAGCTTTCCAGACTGAGCGGCGTCAGCAAGAGTATGCTTGCACAGATTGAACGCGGGGAAGGGAACCCGACTATATCAACGCTTTGGAAAATTTCCAATGGCATGGGTGTTCCTTTTGACGCTTTGACCGTCCGACCCGAAAGTCCGTATGAAATTGTAAAAACGTCGGAACTGCAGCCGCTTCTGGAGGATCAGGGAAATGTCAAAAACTATTCTATATTCCCGGATGACGACAACCGCAAATTTGCGGTCTACTATCTGGAATTGAAAGAAGGCAGCTATTGGAAGTCGGAACCGCATCTTAAAGGAGCCATCGAATTTATCACAGTCTTTACCGGGCACATAGAGATTGATACCGACGGCCGGCAATTTGTCATTGGAAAGGGCGAAAGCATCCGTTTTAAAGCCGACAACATGCATTCCTATAAAAATATCGGAAATGAGACCGCAATTTTGCATATGATCATATTTAACCCTTAGATTCTATTTCCACAACAGCAAAAAGCACGTTTCACGAACTTTTCATTGCCACTCAACACAAAAAAACTGCCCGTAATCGCAAGGATTCCGGACAGTTTTTTGTAAAGGAAGAACAATCTGACGCAGTTTATGCTCTGTTAACAAAAGACTCGCAGTCTGTACATTCTTTCTTGGTTGGATTAGCCTCGTGCGTGCCAACTTTGATTTTCTCTAATGTGCAGTAGTTCTCGTCTTTTGCATGATATGCACAGTTGTTAATAGAACATTCGATACAAATATTTTTTCCGTTTGTTACCATAATGAGTATGCCTCCTTTGATTTTTTATTATTATCTGCAAATATTAAAAAATTATGTGCGGAGGTCAAACGGAAATTTTTTACTTTTTTTATTCGCTGCGTACTTTGTCGAATGACGGATTAAAAGCATAGAAATTCTTACTGTCCAGATGCTCCTGAAGATCTCTGAGTCCCTCGCCGAAACGCTGGAAATGAACAATCTCACGCTCTCTCAGATAACGGATTGGATCACATACGTCCGGATCTTTTACGACGCGGAGAATGTTGTCATAGGTGGATCTTGCCTTCTGCTCTGCCGCCATGTCTTCAAAGAGGTCGGTAATCGGATCTCCCTTGGACTGGAACTCGCATGCATTAAACGGGATTCCGCCTGCGGCCTGCGGCCAGATGCCGGTTGTATGGTCGATATAGTAAGGACCAAATCCTGATTCCTTGATCTGTTCCGGAGTCAGGTTCCGTGTCAGCTGATGAATGATTGCCGCCACTATTTCCATATGTGCCAGCTCTTCTGTTCCGATGTCTGTCAAAAGTCCCTTGCCCACTTTATACGGCATGGAATATCGCTGGGAAAGATAGCGCATGGAAGCTCCTATTTCTCCGTCGGGGCCGCCGTACTGACTCATAATGAACTGCGCCATCTGGGGATTTGACTGTGTAATTTTTACCGGATACTGTAAACGTTTTTCATATTTCCACATACCTTACATCTCTCCTTCCCATGGCCATCTGTCTGTCAGCCACGTCCATGATGAATCACTCTCTACCCCATCCGTCTGAAGCGGACCAAACTGAGCCTGATAGGCATCCATTGCTTCTTTTCTCATCTGGGCTACATAATGGTAATAATTCAGGGCATTCAAATCATCGGGATGCGTATCCAGGTACAGGACGATATCGTCCACGGCAAAACTGGCTTCGTCGATTCTCTGAAGTAACATTCTGGCAGTTTCATTCATTTTACATGCACCTCCCCATTACAAACGGCAGATCCAGCTCGGCAAAAATTGTTCCTCTTGAAAATCCTTCATCGATCGGGGACGGCTGTGACCATCTCTGCATGGGGACATAACCCATACCGAGCGGAAAACGGTCCAAATCTTCACAGAACATCGTATTCTGCTGAGGTTCCGGTATCATTTCGCTTCCTGCAGGCATATTGCCGGTCATTGCCGGCATCGTGATTGTGTTCTCCGGAACAGTTCCCATGTTGTCTGGCATTGTACCCATGTTTGCTGGCATCGTTTCCATGTTCTCAGGCATTGTCACCATGTTTGCAGGCATTGTTCCCATGTTCGATGGCATTGTTCCCATGTTCGATGGCATTGTTCCCATATTCGATGGCATTGTTCCCATATTCGATGGCATTGTTCCCATATTCGGCGGAACTGCCCCCATGTTGGACTGCATCGGTGCGGTTCCCATATCGGTCGGGACTGTTCCCATATTTGCAGGCATTGGAGTGGATCTCATACCCGCTCTCACTCCGCCCGTTCTTTCGGACATATTCCTGTTTTCGGAGGACATTGAGCCTGATTCTGCGGGCATCCACGGAGCGCGCCCCGATGGGCGGGAACCTGATTCTCTTGGGGGCTGTATCATTCTTGGCGGCATTCCGCAGGGTGGATAACCCTGATCAGCATACCAGTTTGACATATCAGACCTGGAATCCTGTCTTCTGAAATCCATTCCGTCTGAACACTGAGGATTAAAACAATTCATATTCATTAAACCTTTCCTGAGCACTTATACTCTATTCTATGTTGTAAATGACAATGTGACATAAAAAAAGATGCGAAAGCACCGTCCGGCATCTCTTTCGCATCTTCATAAATCTTTTTATTTCACTTCTTTTCCTGTCCTCAGTTCCCTCTCCTTCTCCTTGCACAGATACTTGATAATGTCTTTTCTCGTAATGATTCCGATAAAGTTCTTCTGATCATCGAGTACCGGAACAAAGTTCTGGTTCAGGGCTTTGTCAATCAAATCTTCCATATCCGAGTCCGCCAATACCGGCTTATTATCCGATCTTCTTGGAATCTCCGTAATGCGGATCCGCTCCGCATCTCTAAGCGATAGATCATACTTATTTTTTATGCCCCAAAGCAAGTCTCCTTCCGTCAGCGTACCTATGTACCTCCCCTGGCGGTTAATGATAGGAACAGCCGCATATTTGTGGTATTCCATCTTTTCCAGTGCCTGTCTTAACGTATCGTCATCATTTATATACGCAACTTCGCTTTTAGGTGTTAAAAAAAATAAAATATTCATCTGCCTTCTCCTTGTGTGTTTCTATGCTGTCTTAGCATGCTGATATTATAACGCTCCCCTTTGAAAACTTTGTGAACAAATCATGATATTTCCATTAGAATTATTAAATTTTAAGAAATATGCATATTTATGCGGTCTGAACGCATAATCCGCCGTTAATATCCTAACGGCTCGTCCACAAATACAATCTCAACTTCCATCCCATTGGACGGCCGTTCCATAATCACCGTTGAACGGCAGATTCGCCCCGGACTGCTGCAGTTATAACAGCGATCGCCTTTCACCGCACATGGTGTGGCGGAATTCAGGCGTTTAGCATTCTTAGGGGCCGCCACATTCTTTGCCCGGTCCATCGCTCCGGCCAGATCCGCCCTGATTTTGTTATTTCCAACAATGAAATATGTCTTTTCCGGTCCATACAGTGTCTGGGATACGCGGTTCCCCGTACCGTCTATATTAACCAGTTCTCCTGTCTCCGAAACTCCGTTGGCGCTTGTAATATAAACATCCGCCGTCCTGGCATTCATCAGAGTATCCCTGCCCGGAACATCCCAATGCCATACCATCTCATTCTTCTCCCGGAGAAGTTCAAAAAGTCCCATCTCCTTGACCGTCATGCTGCCTCCGACAGAGACCTTGTGCCCCTGTATCCGGCCCATAAGATAGTCAGCCGCCTCTTTGCCCGTCGCAAAAAAAGCCGTTTTAAAACCGTGGTTTTCAAAATTCTTTTTCAGCAATTCCTGATTCATAGCAGTTCTCCTTTTTACTAAATCACAAATATCTGCTGCCTGTTCGTCCACTTTTCATGGATATTACCTGCTTTTTCCATTATACATCCAGTCATAGCAGGAAGTAAACCTGAAAAGGAAATAGTTTCGCTATAAATCAGGTCGTTCCCGTTCACAAATAAAAGTGCCGCCACACTTTACGCAAGGAACTTTTCCTTCCGTAAACTGCCGCGGTACTTTTATGTTTTTTTCACTATTCAGTTTTCTCAGTTCTTTCTGTTTTCCGGTTATTCCAGATAGTCAAGGGCATCGACAGACTGTCCGTCGTGCAGCAGCGCAAAATATACGTTGTTTCCTTCAATTGAATAATACTTTGTGGGTTCAGACACGTATCCGAGCAGAGTTCCTTTTGTCACATATTCATTCTCCGCTACCTGTACGTCCTTAAGCTGGCCGCATACGGCTGTATACTCATTACCCAGGTCAAGAACCACGTAATTGCCAATCTCCTCATTAGAGCCGGCTTCCAGGACTCTTGCATCCGCCGGTGCGCTGACCGGATCACTTACATCTCCCTGAATAATCAGGGCCGGGTTGCATTTGTACTGGTCAAGGGTCGGGAAATAGATGGTTGTATCCATGCTGTAATCCAGCACTACATTTCCTCTGACCGGCCACTGAAGGTCGCGTTTTCCGCTGTAATTGAGCGTAACCGCTCCTACTGCGCCATCTGCTGCTCCTGCCGCTTTGGCAGTGTTTTCTCCTTTGTCTGCGGAGTCTGATTTATCATCGGAAGAATAGGAAGCGTCTGAACTTCCCGCCGCCTGTGCTCTCGTCTCTGCATTTTCCGTCTTACCACCGTTTCCGGTTTTGTTCTGCGGTATGTTCTCCGCAAGGATACCCTGGGTCTGTGGCGCTTCCAGGTACGGATTCTGCTCGTTAATGTTATCTCCCTTTCTAATCTTTACCGCTCCTGCCGCAGCTACTATAGTCAGCAGGCCTAACACCATCATGACAAGGAACAATTTGTCCTTGAACAACTGATTCATCTTATTTTTCACGTTTATCACCTCGGTTATATTCTTACCTGACCGAAGCTTTTTATTCAAAAACTACAACAATATTTTTATAATAAAATTCCAGAATTTTTTCTGCCGTCCACCCCTGCGCCGCTTTCAGCGAGGCGCCGTACTGATCAAAGCCGTATCCGTGGCCCAGCCCCTTCACGGTACACCGTACGTTTTCCTCCGCAGCCTCGAATGTATAGGCCGGTGACGGAAGTCCCAGAGCATACTGGATCTCCTCGCCGCTGTAGCTTTTTGACCCGGCCTGGATCGATTCCACGTACCCGGCCTCATCCTTTTTAATGACCTGGATGCTCTCAAGCACATCCTCCGGCCTGACTTCCGGCGAATCGGACATGGAATTCAGCTTATCGGCCATCTCCTGTCTGGTAAACGTATATACTCCCAGATAGTTTTCTCCCTCCACATCCTCGCCGGCGTCCACTGAAACGAGATAAGGGTGAAGTTCGTCCCCGGTTCTCGTCTTTCCGGCGCTTAAACGGTGAAATAAAGGTTCTATGTAATCTCCGTTATATTCGATGACCTGCCCGGCCGTTGCCTGGACGGCATCCCTGATTTTTTTGTAATTTGTCAGGTAATCGGCTTTTCCCCACATCTCCTCCATCTGGCTCTGCTCCAGGTAATCGAGATCCAGGGCCGACTCCTCGATCCTGTCTTTTCCCTGCATCTGCCGGCAGAGATAGGTCCTGGCGATAATGGCCTGGGCTTTAATTGCCTCCTCGCCGTACTCCGCCGGAATCTGAATCGCCGTAATCCCAATCAGGTATTCCTCCATATCCACCGGCGACATGGAACCGTCACGGTCCAGCAGGACCACCCTGCCAGATAAGTTCCCTTTCTCCGTATTTCCCTCCACACGGCCTGTCCAGGCAAGTGTCGCTATGTATGGTATCAAAATTGCCATCAGGCAGATTGCTGCTGCTTTTCTCATATAAAAAACCGGCTCCGTTCCATAAAATAATAGATATCGCATTATCATTTTATGTAACGGGCCGGATTCTTATTCCAACCACTTCTATTCAATTACCCGGACACTGCTCCCGCCCCGATTCTTACCCGGCAGTAACAGCATCCATTTTCCATTTTAAAAATCCTGTTTTCCGGAGCGTAATCGTGCCGATAAATGTTTTCCTGACCACCGGCGCAACCGGTTCAAGTCTTCTCTCCAGATAAAACTCAGTCTCGACCGTATACCGGTAGCTGACGGTTTTTCCGTTATCCTCTTCCTTCACAAGTTCCGGCGGCTGCGCATAGACGCGCTCCACCGGAGCCCCAAGCTGCTGCAAATACAGCGTGTAGGGGATTCCGATAGGGAGAAGTGATTCTCTTCCATTGTCGGTTAAATCACCGGCAAAATGCTCCTCGTACATCCGGGGCAGGCCGACGCTGGTTGCCTCCTCAAGCTCCTCCACCTTTTCCGATGTGTACAGTTTTTTAAGAATCCTCTCCGCCTGGGCGCTGCTACTGGCGGAAAAGGTGATAAAACTAACCACCGAAATGATAAACAGGGCCAGAGCCAGAACGACCGGCAGGGAAACGGATAATCTCCTGCTCCTGGAATGGTTTTTTGAAAGAAAACTGGTTCTCATTTAGTCCATCTCTACCTTTACTTTTTTCAGGTGCCAGATATCCCTTACGTACTCCTCGATCGTCCGGTCGGAGGAGAACTTGCCGGAACATGCCACATTCATCATAGCGGCCTTCGCCCATCTCTTCTCATCGCGGTATGCCTCTTCCACTTTTCTCTGTGCTTCGGCATATGCATGGAAATCCTTGAGGATAAAATAGGTGTCAGCTTTTGAACTGTTTTTCGTATTTAAAAGAGAATTGTAAATATCGCGGAACAGCTCCGGATCCTGCGGTGCGTAGTAACCGTTAATGAGCTGCATCAGCACGCGGCGGATCTCCTGGTCAGTGTTGAAAATCTCAACCGGATTGTAGCCGCCGTTATTCTCGTAATTAATGACTTCATCGGAGGTGAGGCCGAAAATAAATGCATTCTCCTCTCCTACTTCCTCCACGATCTCAACGTTGGCTCCGTCCATGGTTCCCAGGGTAAGGGCTCCGTTCAGCATGAATTTCATATTGCCGGTGCCGGACGCCTCTTTGCTGGCCGTGGATATCTGCTCGCTGACATCGGATGCGGCAAAAATCATCTCGGCATTGGACACTTTATAGTCCTCGATAAATACAACCTTAATCTTTCCGCCGATCGATTTGTCGTTGTTAATCACATCGGCTACGGAATTGATCAGTTTGATTGTCTTCTTTGCAATCTGATAGCCTGCCGCCGCTTTCGCCCCGAAAATGAAGGTTCTGGGAACCATATCGATATTGGGGTTATCCTTCAGCTGGTTATAGAGATACATAACGTGGAGGATGTTTAGCAGCTGGCGTTTGTACTCATGGAGACGTTTTACCTGCACGTCGAAAATGGAGCGCGGATCCACGTCGATTCCGTTGTGTTCTTTAATGTATTTTGCCAGGCGCAGCTTATTCTGGTACTTGATATTCATGAATTCCTGGCGGCACTTCTCGTCATCCGCATAAATAGCCAGTTTGCTGATGTGGGGAAGGTCCGTAATCCACTCGTCGCCAATCTTGTCTGTCACCCACTGGGCCAGCAGCGGATTGCCGTGGAGCAGGAAACGCCTCTGGGTGATGCCGTTCGTCTTGTTGCTGAATTTCTCAGGCATCATCTCATAGAAATCTTTCAGCTCCTGTTTCTTTAAAATCTCCGTGTGGAGTCTGGCAACACCGTTGACGGAGAAACCGGCCACGATAGCCAGATGGGCCATTTTTACCTGTCCGTCAAAAATAATAGCCATTTTCTTCACTTTTTCGTAATTGTTCGGGTATTTCTCGCCCACCTCGATCAGGAAGCGGCGATTAATCTCCTCTACAATCTGGTATATACGCGGAAGCAGTCTGGAGAACAGCTCAATCGGCCATTTTTCCAGAGCCTCTGCCATGATGGTGTGATTGGTGTAGGCACAGCATTTTGTCGTAATTGCCCAGGCATCCTCCCACTCCAGATGCTCTTCATCCAGAAGCAGCCTCATCAGCTCCGCAACCGAAACGGTCGGATGCGTATCATTCATCTGGAATACAACTTTTTCCGGAAGTTTATGGATGTCGTCGTTATGCTCTTTAAATTTCTTAATCGCAACCTGAAGGCTGGCGGAAATGAAGAAATACTGCTGTTTCAGACGCAGTTCCTTGCCCGCATAGTGGTTGTCGTTGGGGTAAAGCACTTCTACCAGGTTCTTAGCCAGGTTCTCCTGCTCTACCGCCTTCTGGTAATCTCCCTTGTCGAATGCGGCAAGGCTGAAGGTGTTGATTGGCTGGGCATCCCAGATACGCAGCGTATTGACCACGTTATTGCCGTAGCCGACGATCGGCATATCGTAAGGGATTGCCTGTACGGACTGGTATCCTTCCTGGACAAACACGTTGCGCTGTCCGTTCCAGACCGTCTTCACGTAGCCGCCAAATTTAACCTCGGTCGCATATTCTGCACGGCGGATTTCAAACGGATAACCGTTCTTCAGCCACTCGTCCGGCACCTCAATCTGATAGCCGTTCTCAATTTTCTGTTTGAACATGCCGTAATGGTAACGGATGCCGCAGCCGTATGCCGGATATCCCAGTGTGGCAAGGGAATCCAGGAAGCAGGCGGCGAGACGGCCGAGGCCGCCGTTGCCAAGAGCCGGATCCGGCTCCTGGTCTTCGATGGCGTTTAAATCAAAGCCCAGTTCTTCCAGGGCTTCCCTGATTTCCTTCTGTGCTCCCAGGTTGATGATATTATTACCCAAGGCGCGGCCCATCAGAAATTCCATGGAAAGATAGTACACTTTTTTCGCTTTTGTCTCGTCAAATGTTTTCTGGGTGGCGATCCATTCATCGATAATCACATCTTTTACCGCATACGCCACGGCCTGGTATACCTGCTGCGGCGTCGCCTCGTCGATGGTCTTTCTGAACTGGTTTTTCACATTGTCAATAATACTTCTCTTTATAGCTTCCTTATTAAAAGTCTGCATTCGTTATCCTCCTGAATCAGTCGGTGGTCTTCTCTACACCCAACATGACCTTCTCACCGTTGATATTCCATTCTTTTGCATATCCTCCGGTCTGTCCCAGCATAATGTTGTCTGCCAGAACCTCACTCTTGATTTCTTCCGTATACTTTTTGAGGATGGCCGCAATCGTATCATTCTCATCCTGGAACACGTTGATATGGTTCATTACCTCAAAACCGGCTTCCTTACGCATGGTCTGGACTTTGCTGATGATTTCGCGGACAAATCCCTCTTCAACCAGTTCCGGTGTCAGATTCGTATCCAGCACAACCGTCACGGAATTGTCTCCTTCGGAGATATAGCCCTCTACCTGGGCTGTATCGATTAAGAGGTCGTCTGCCGTCAGGATAACCTCTGTGCCGTCAAAGTCAAATTTCAGGCTTCCCGTCTCATTCAGCGTATCCATTGCCGTATTTCCGTCGATTTCAGCCAGCGCTTTCCTGATGTTTCCAAGCTGTTTTCCGTATTTTGGCCCAACCGTCTTAAGCTGCGGTTTAAAGCTGTAGGATGTGAAATCACGCACATCGGACGTAAATTTCACTTCTTTTACATTCAGCTCATCTTCGATGATCTCCTGATAAAATTCAGGGAGAGCCGTATCCGCTTTCACAAACATCCTGCCGATTGGCTGACGGTTCTTGATGTTGGCCGTATTTCTGGCAGCGCGGCCGAATACTACAATCTTTAGTACCTCGTCCATTCTGGACTCCAGCTCCTTGTCGATGCATCTTTCGTCAACCTCGGGGAAATCACAGAGATGGATGCTCTCGGGCGCTTCTTTATCAATCTTTCTTACAAGGTTCTGGTAAATATCCTCCGCCATGAAAGGCACCATCGGAGCGGCGGCCTTGCACACGGTGACAAGCGCTGTGTAAAGGGTCATATAGGCGCTTACTTTGTCCTGCTCCATTCCCTTTGCCCAGAAACGCTCACGGCTTCTTCTGACATACCAGTTGCTCATATCGTCCACGAAATCCTGGAGAGCTCTGGCAGCCTCTGGGATTCTGTAGTTAGCCAGGTCGTCGTCCACCTTACCCACAAGCGTGTTAAGTTTGGACAGCAGCCATTTATCCATTACCGGAAGTTTATCATATTCCAGCTGATGCTGTGTCGCATCAAAATTATCTATATTTGCGTAAAGAACGAAAAATGCATAGGTATTCCACAGAGTTCCCATGAATTTTCTCTGGCCTTCCATAACGGCTTTGCCATGGAAACGGTTCGGCAGCCATGGAGCGCTGTTGACATAGAAATACCAGCGGATGGCATCCGCTCCGTATGTCTCCAGTGCGTCGAACGGATCGACCGCGTTGCCTTTGGACTTACTCATCTTCTGTCCGTTCTCATCCTGGACATGGCCCATAACGATGACATTCTTGTACGGGGCCTGATTGAAGATCAGCGTGGAAATTGCAAGCAGGGAATAGAACCAGCCTCTCGTCTGATCCACGGCCTCGGAGATAAAATCGGCCGGGAACTGCTGCTCAAATTTCTCTTTGTTCTCAAACGGATAGTGATGCTGTGCAAACGGCATGGCGCCTGAGTCGAACCAGCAGTCGATTACTTCCGGCACACGGCGCATCTGCTTTCCGCACTTCGGACAGGTGATTGTCACCTCGTCGATATATGGGCGGTGAAGTTCGATATTCTCAGGGCAGTTCTCCGACATGCTCTTTAATTCTTCAATACTGCCGATGGAGTGCTGGCAGCCGCATTCGCATTCCCAGATATTTAAAGGCGTTCCCCAGTAACGGTTACGGCTGATGCCCCAGTCCTGGACATTCTCCAGCCAGTCACCGAAACGGCCCTTGCCGATGCTCTCCGGAATCCAGTTGATTGTATTGTTGTTGCGGATCAGATCCTCTTTCACCTCTGTCATCTTGATGAACCAGGACTCTCTTGCATAATAGATGAGCGGGGTGTCGCATCTCCAGCAGTGCGGATAGCTGTGCTCAAATACAGGAGCTGAGAACAGGAGGCCTCTCTCTTTCAGGTTCGTAAGAACCATCGGATCCGCTTTCTTGCAGAACGTTCCCGGCCAGAGTGTCTCTTCCGTCATCTCACCCTTGGCATTGACGAGCTGAACGAACGGCAGGTCATAATTTCTGCCGACCTTGGAGTCATCCTCACCGAAGGCAGGCGCAATGTGTACGACGCCGGTACCGTCCGTCAGTGTAACGTAGGTATCGCATGTCACATAGTATGCCTTTTTGTTCTGTTTTTTAGCAAGTTCTACGGCAAAGTCGAATAACGGCTCATACTCCTTGTATTCCAGATCTTTTCCCGTATATTTTTCTTTCACCTCATAGGTGCCTTCTCCCAGAACCGTATCGCAGAGAGCCTCGGCCAGGTAATATACAGTGCCGTCCTCTTTCATCTCTACTTTTACATAGGATTCCACCGGGTTCACGCAGAGAGCCACGTTGGAGGGCAGCGTCCACGGTGTTGTGGTCCATGCCAGAATATAGGCGTCTTCGCCTTTTACTTTGAATCTTGCGATGGCGGAACGCTCTTTTACATCTTTATATCCCTGTGCCACCTCATGGCTGGAAAGCGGGGTTCCGCAGCGCGGGCAGTAAGGCACAATCTTGAACCCTTTGTATAAAAGGCCCTTGTCCCAGATCTTCTTTAAGGCCCACCACTCGGATTCGATATATTCGTTGTGATAGGTTACATAAGGGTCATCCATATCGGCCCAGAAGCCGACCGTGGAGGAAAAATCTTCCCACATTCCCTTATATTTCCAGACACTCTCTTTACAGTGCTCGATGAACGGCTCAAGACCGTACTGTTCAATCTGCTCCTTGCCGTCCAGGCCAAGGCTCTTCTCAACCTCCAGCTCCACCGGAAGACCGTGGGTATCCCAGCCTGCTTTTCTCGGAACCATGTATCCCTTCATGGTGCGGTACCTCGGAATCATATCCTTGATAACGCGGGTAAGGACATGGCCGATATGCGGCTTTCCATTGGCCGTTGGCGGTCCGTCGTAAAACGTATAGGTTTCTCCGTCTTTTCGGCTGTCGATGCTCTTCTCAAAGATCTTATTGTCAGCCCAGAACTTTTCGATATTTTTCTCTCTTTCAACAAAGTTTAAGTTTGTAGAGACTTTGTCGTACATGTTTCATTCCTCCTAATCTGAAAATATAATCAGAAACCTGTTCGCAGGTTTCTCCGTAAAAATAAAAAAACAGGCCTCTATCCTGTAACAGGACAAGGGCCTACTTGTTATACCACCTATTACTGCATACGTTCATATGCGCTCCCTGTAACGGGGGATCCCGTCAAAACCTACTCATGACGCCGCCGGACGCCAGGTTCAGCCTGAAACTCCAGAGTGATCTTCATTGCCGTCCTACTCACAGCCGGCTCCCACCGCCCCGGCCTCGCTTTGGTTTTCATAACGGAACTACTGTCTCTATCAAAGTCTTTCTGCATTTTAGTTTTAATCATTTCAAATTTATATCTATCCGTTTAATTGTAAACACTTTCCATCCACTTGTCAAGACCGGCGTCCGGATTTCATGACATCAAATTCCGTTGAAATGCCGGGCCGTATTGTTTGTTTTTTCCATCGCAATGTGGTATACTTTTACGAGAAACGCCACCACTGAAAGGGAATCCTTATGAATCGCCGTGAATCTATCGCAAAATTTCAAAACTCAATTTGGGCCCAGGCTGTGAGGCAGGGTCTTACTATCGCGATACCCGTACTCATTTTGGGTTCTTTTGCCCTGCTGTTCAGGAACTTCCCTAATGAAAGCTATCAGAATTTCCTTGTTTCCTGGAAGGACGGCATGCTCTCCACGCTTCTGGATACCATATATAATATCAGCCTGGATTCTCTTGCCCTGGTTCTCTCCATCACGATCAGCCTTTCTTACGGAATGCTGGCTGAGCCCGAACGTTTTCTAATCTATCCCCTTGTTTCCGTCTGCTCTTTTCTTGCCTTTTGCGGAGGAATCGACAGCCAGAACGAATACATCTTCAATGCCGAATGGGTCTTCACAGCTATGAGCATCACTCTGCTCTCGTGCTCCCTCTTTCGGCGTATTTTCATATTCTGCAGCCGTTTTGAAAAGCTCCATACCATTGGAGCGGAATATCTGTTTAATCTCTCTATCCAGAGCCTGTTTCCCGTATCCGTCATTATCTCTGTCTTTGCTGTAACGGGATATCTTCTGCGTATAGCCTGGGGCGGAAACAATATCACCAATTTTGGTTCCTTTCTGTTCCTCAAAATGTTCGGAGGCCTCAGCGGTAATATATTCGGTATCCTGCTTTATGTTGTAATCACGCACCTGCTCTGGTTCATGGGAATTCACGGTACAAACACGCTCGATGCCGTGTCAAAAAGGCTGTTTGAACAGAATGTTGAAATTAACAGCGCCCTGCTTTTGGCAGGAAAAATCCCCACTGAAATTTATTCCAAGACATTTTTAGATACTTTTGTCTTTTTGGGCGGATGCGGAACTGCCCTGAGTTTTGTACTGGCTCTGTGCGTTGCCTCTAAGAAAAGCCATAACCGGAAGATGTCTCTCGTGGCCTTTCCTTCCGCGTTATTTAACATCAGTGAAATTGCCGTATTCGGCTTTCCGATTATATTTAACTTTACAATGCTCATTCCCTTCGTCCTCACTCCGGTTGTCCTGACGCTTTTAAGCGCCCTGGCCACCGGCATCGGACTGGTACCCATTGTGACCCATTCCGTGGAATGGACCGTCCCGATTTTTTTTAGCGGCTATAAGGCCACCGGTTCCGTGGCCGGCAGCCTGTTACAGCTTGTAAACATTATGATTGGTACCCTGATTTACATCCCGTTCATCAAGCGGAGTGAACAAAATGAAACAGAAAAATTCAAACAAGCCATACACCGAATGGAACAGGATATGGCCGTAGGTGAGAAAACGGGCATAATCCCCCGCTACCTCCATCACAGCTACACCTGTTACCATTATGCAAAAACCCTGTCCATGGATCTGCAGAATGCAATCAAACGCGGACAGATACAGCTGTTTTACCAGGCCCAGGTTTCAGACCGGGAAAAGCTCCACGGCCTGGAGGCTCTTCTCCGCTGGAACCACCCTGTGGCGGGATACATCTCTCCTCCGCTTATTATCAGTCTGGCATATGAGAGCGGCTCCCTGGATGAATTGACCTGGTATCTCCTGAACAGGGCATGTCAGGACGCCGGCCTCCTGGAAGAGAAGATAAAAGATGATATCTTTCTTTCCTTCAATATCTCACCAAAACAGATCCAGGGCGACCGCTTTTTTAATGATGTGCTTCTCACGATACAGAGTTATAACCTGACGAACGTCCATCTTGTATTAGAGATCACCGAACGCGCGGCATTAGAAATATCGGACTATCTCAGAAAACAGATAGAACCTCTTCAGAACAATGGAATCGGCTTCAGCCTGGATGACTTCGGAATGGGGCACAACTCCATTCTTCAGCTTCAATCGGATATCTTCAACGAGGTCAAGCTGGATGGTCAGCTTGTATCTCAGCTTCTGTCCAATGAACGCTCCCAGGAAATTATATCCGGTCTGATCCAGATGTCCAAAAAACTGAATTGCCGTGTCGTTGCAGAATATGTGGAGACTAAAGAACACCGGGATGTGCTGCTGAAGCTGGGCTGCACCATCTTCCAGGGATATTACTACAGCCGGCCTCTGGCGCTTTCTGAATTCATAGAGACTTTCTGTTCATCAGAAGGAGAATGCCGCCCGTTTGGACAGTAACCCCAAATTGAATTGATTTGACATTTTTTTGTCATTCTTTTGTTTTTTCCCAAATTTGTGGTATACTATGAGCACTTAGTGAGGTTTTTCTCACTATTATCAAACAAGATAAACTAAGGAGAAGACTATGTACCAAAGGAACCTGACATTACTGACAGACCTGTACGAGTTAACGATGATGCAGGGATATTTCAAGGAAAAGGATGCCAATGAAACCGTCATCTTTGACGCTTTTTACAGAAGCAATCCGGACGGCAACGCGTTTTCCATCTGCGCCGGACTGGAACAGGTAATTGAATACGTAAAAAATCTTCATTTTGAGCCTGAAGATGTGGACTATTTGAGGAGCGTGGGACTTTTTGACGAAGATTTCCTTGATTACCTGCTCCACTTCAAATTCTCCGGTGATATCTACGCAATCCCGGAAGGTACGGTCATATTTCCGCGTGAACCCATCGTAAAAGTTATCGCCCCCATCATGGAGGCCCAGCTGGTGGAGACTGCGATTTTAAATATTATCAATCATCAGAGCCTTATTGCCACCAAGACATCGCGTATCGTCTACGCCGCCCGCGGGGATGGAATCATGGAGTTCGGCCTTCGCCGCGCCCAGGGACCGGATGCCGGAACATACGGAGCCAGGGCAGCGATGATTGCAGGATGCATCGGTACTTCCAACGTACTGGCCGGACAGCTTTTTGACGTTCCGATCAAAGGCACTCATGCACATAGCTGGATTATGAGCTTCCCGGATGAACTGACCGCATTCCGCACCTATGCGAAGCTTTATCCGTCCGCATGTATTCTCCTTGTTGATACTTATGATACATTAAACTCCGGTGTTCCCAACGCCATAAAGGTGTTTAAGGAAATGCAGGAGGCAGGAATTCCGCTGACCTTCTACGGAATCCGTTTAGACAGCGGCGATCTTGCCTACCTGTCGAAAAAGGCGAAAAAAATGCTGGACGAGGCCGGTTTCCCGGATGCCACCATCTCCGCCTCAAATGATCTGGATGAATATCTGATCGACAGCTTAAAGATTCAGGGAGCAACCATCAATTCCTGGGGTGTCGGAACCAATCTGATCACCTCCAAGGACTGTCCTTCTTTCGGCGGAGTATATAAGCTGGCCGCCATCAAGGATAAGAGAACCGGAAAATTCATCCCGAAGATCAAACTTTCTGAAAATACGGAGAAGGTTACAAACCCCGGGAATAAGACGATCCGCAGAGTTTATGATAAGGAAAGCGGAAAAATCATTGCCGACCTGATCTGTCTTGTAGATGAGGCCTACGACGAGAATAATTCGCTGCTGCTCTTCGATCCGGTGGAAACCTGGAAAAAGACCCATCTGGCCCCCGGTTCCTATACGCTTCGTGAACTGCTTGTCCCTGTATTTAAGAACGGCGAGTGCATTTACCAGTCTCCGAAGGTTATGGATATCCGCACTTACTGCAAACAGGAGCAGGAAACGCTCTGGGATGAGTCCCGGCGTCTTGTAAACCCACATGAAATTCATGTGGATTTATCCAACGAACTGTGGCATATGAAGAATCAGCTCCTGGACAGTTATCACTACAACAATTAGAATATTTCACAGCAGCGAAAAGCACGCTTGGCGAACTTTTCATTGCCACTCAATATAACAGACAGAAATCCCCTTCTGAAGTAATATAATCGGAAGTAGATTTCTGTCTGCCTGTTTATGCCGTTATTGTTCCTCTGCCTTTAGTCGGATTTCTGATTTATACCGAATCGATATGACGAATAACGGTCCCCTTTCACCGGAATCTCGAAAATCATTTCATCATTTTCCAGTTTAATATGATATTTTTTTCCCTCTGCGCTTTCTCCGCATTCTGCATACTCGGAACCGAATTTCAGCTCAAATCCGCCTTCCGAGCGCCAGACATAAAACCAGATATAGCCAGAGTCGCTGAATTTCACACTGAATCCTTCCTCAAAAGGCAGGGCTATCTCCTCTCCCGCCCTAAGGCGGCTGCCTAGTATATCTCCATAATCATCCGACAGGTGAAGCCGGTCAAATGAACCGGAACCAGTTTCATAATTATCTGCATTAACAGTAAATGTGCTGCCTGTGATACCTGAACGCAGTGTATACACTGCACTGTACGGATCGTTCGCTTCCATGGCCTTAAATGCAAGCAGAAACTTCACTCCCTTAGAAACAATTCCGGTGACTGAGGGGGAATGAAATGTATTCAGGCACAAAAGAACGGTTACTGCCGCTACTGCCGCCATAATCAGCCAACTTTTCTTTTTCATAGCCAACACCTGCCGTCCGCCATGTTTCAGAGGCGTCCTTACATCTCGATTATTTTCCCAACTCATCCAGGAGCATTGGAATCACTTCCTCCAGATTCCCCACAATACCGTAATCGGCGCTCTGGAAAATCGGCGCATCCGGGTCGTTGTTGATTGCCACGATGATTCCGGCATCCGCAATTCCCTTCAGATGCTGTTCCGCTCCGGATATACCGCAGGCGATGTAGAGTTTGCCTTTAAACTTCTGTCCGGACATTCCGACGAAACGGTCCATGCCGACAAATTTGTGCATCTCTGCCACAGGCCTTGAGGAGCCGATTGCGGCGCCGGTTTTCTCGGCCAGGGCTTTTATTAACTCCATGTTTTCAATTGAACCAATCCCCTGTCCTGCGCTTACAACGCGCTCTGCAGAGGCAATCGGAGTCGTGGGATCCACGCGGAGTGAAAAGTCGATGCCTTCCTTCTTCAAATCGGAAACCAGGGATTCCACTCTGTCCTTCATGGAACCGAACCGCAGCACCATTCCTTTTCTGGATGCCGTTTTTGCCCCCTCATTCTTTCCCGGCGCTGCCTCTTTTTTCTTCATCCTTCCGAGGATAGAAGCGGCGATTACAACTCTCTGAATCTCGTTTGTTCCCTCATAAATGGTGCAGATTTTCGCATCGCGGTAGGCGCGCTCCACTGCCATGCCTTTCATGTAGCCGCTTCCGCCAAATACCTGAAGCGCCTCGTTCACTATCTCCACACAGGAGTCGGATGCGTACTGCTTTGCCATAGCCGCTTCCATACCAAACGGCTCATGCTTTTCTTTCAGCTCCGCCGCACTGTAAACCAAGAGACGGGAAGCTCGCAGCTTTGTAGCCATATCGGCAATTTTAAAGGACACTCCCTGTTGTTTGCCAATCGGCTCGCCAAACTGGATTCTCTCTTTTGCATATTCAAGAGCATTTTCATAAGCGCCTTGGGCAATTCCAAGCGCCTGGGCGGCGATTCCGATACGTCCCCCGTCCAATGTGCCCATAGCAATCTTAAAGCCCTCTCCCTCTTTACCGAGAAGATTTTCCCTTGGCACCTTCACATTTTTGAAAACCAGCTCTGCCGTAGCGGATGAACGGATTCCCATCTTGTCATAGTGGGTTCCGAATGAAAAACCTTCCCATCCCTTCTCTACAATAAAAGCGCTGATTCCCTTTGTGCCGATGCCCGGTGTGGTAACGGCAAAAACAACATAAGTGTCGGCTTTGTCCGCATTTGTAATAAAGATTTTGCCTCCGTTTAAAATATAAAATTCACCTTCCAGAACCGCCGTTGTCTCGGTTCCGCCTGCATCGCTTCCCGCATTCGGTTCCGTCAGTCCGAATGCTCCCAGCTTCTCACCCTTTGCCAGGGGAACAAGATATTTCTGCTTCTGGGCCTCGGTGCCGTATGCATAGATCGGATAGCTTCCCAGGGAAACGTGTGCAGAAAGAATAACGCCGGTTCCTCCGTCCACTCTGGATAATTCTTCCACTGCAATAGCATAGCTGAGTGCATCCAGGCCGGCCCCTCCGTATTCCTTCGGATATGGAATCCCCATCAGTCCCATTTCCCCAAACTTGCGGATCGCCTCTGCCGGAAATTCATTATTCTGATCCAGTAAAAAGGTATATGGCTTTACCTCGGTCTCTGCAAACTCCCTGACTCTCATTCTCAATTCTTCGTGCTGCTCACTTGTTTTAAATGACATATTTCAGTTCCTCCTTCATCTCTTCTCATTGTAAAATCTGCCCGCGCAATAAATATCAGTAATTATTATCATTATTATATTCTAATAGTATACCTGTTTCCAGTTTTTGTCAAACACTATTTTTAAATTCACCTGGATGGGGATAAATTCTTTTTTTCACATTTGCAATACGGTTTAAAACCACCTATAATAATGAAAGATTCACTGTTCAGCCAAAAAAATATCATGCAGCAGTCTGGCTTCAGCGTCGGACTGCGGCTATTTGAAAGGAGATGCTTATGTATTTTGTAAACAAAGGAACTGAAAATACCGGAGCATGTGTAAAAGCTGCCGTTGAAACAGCCAAAGCCAGAAATATCGGGCATATTGTAGTGGCAAGCAGCCACGGCGACACTGCCAAACTTTTGAAAGGCGAAAAAGATTTGAATATAGTCTGTGTCGCATACGCTTATGGTTTCAGCGAGCCGGGGAAAAATGTAATGACTGAGGAGACCGTCCGTGAACTCAATGCGGCGGGAATCCGTGTTCTTTCGACCACCCATGTGCTGAGCGGCGCCGAGAGGGGCATCAGCAGGAAATACGGAGGAATCCATCCGGTGGAAATCATCGCCGATACCCTGAGAATGTTTGGGCAGGGAACAAAAGTCTGCGTGGAGACGGCCATCATGGCGCTTGATGCGGGACTGATTCCTTACGGTGAAGACATTATTGCCATCGGCGGTTCAACGCGCGGCGCCGACACTGCCGTGATTATGAGGCCTGCGCACGCAAACAATGTTCTCGAAACTAAAATCAACGAAATTATCTGCAAGCCGTACAATATTTAATTTCTGCGGAAATACAAAACCACATCACCCGCATCTTTTATGCCCGTGATGTGGTTTTATTGAGCGGCAATGAAAAGTTCGCGAAGCGTGCTTTTCGTTGTTAATATGTTATATCATTTCCGATGGCTGCGTCTTGTAGGTGGCCAGGCTCACCGTGACGAGGACGAGGCCGCACACCAGTGAACCGGGAACCGCAGAACCGAGTCCCCACGGTTTTCCTATCAAATCCCAGCCGATACTTACCACAAAACCGGACACAATGCTGGAGATAATTCCGGCATTCGTGGCCTTTCTCCAATAGAGGGCGGCCAGGGCCGGAAGTCCGACCGATGCCGCATAGAAGGTCCATGCAAACATCAGTGCATTGTAGGCGTTCTTGATATAGAGGGCAATAATCAGCGCCCCTATCGCCAGAACCGCCGATAAGATACGTGAAATAAAGACTTCCCTTTTATCCGACATCTTTGGATTCAGAGTTTTCCCCAGATCCTGAACAAATGTCTGTGTGGAAATCAACAAATAGCTGTCGGCCGAACTCATCATAACGGAAAGAAGTCCCGCCAGGCAGAGCCCCGTAATACCCGCAGGCAGAATATGGATTACCAGCGCAGGAACAACGGCCTCGGCCGTTCCGTACATCTCTTTAATATTCGGCAGAATCTGTCTTCCCATCAGACCCAATGAAAGAATAATAAAGATGGTACATCCGTAAATTGCGGTTCCCCAGAACATACCGGCCTTTGCCGTCTTCCTGTCCTTGGCTGCAAACGCTCTCTGCCACATCTCGGCGCCAGCCATTGTAAAGACAAGATAGGTCACAATATCGCCGATTACCTTGCCGTCCACGGAAGGAATCAGCATCTCCTTCGGAACATTACTCCAGAAAGTTCCAAATCCCCCGATATAGCGGATTCCCGAGAGCGGGAGCAGGATATAGACAAAGATGATCAGCATGAAAAACTGCACCACATCCGTATACACGACGCCAAAAAGCCCGGAAGCCGCCGTGTAGAATATAAAGATAAAGGTCGCCAGGCAGGCCCCTACCTCGTATGTAATTCCCACTTTTCTTCCTACCATCCTGAAAATCACTGCCGTCGCGGTTATCTGGGAGGCTACGGTCCCCATCATCGTATAGCCGATTAAAAGCGCAATCAGGCATTTGGCTGTTTTGCTGAACCGTTTTTCAAACAGTTCAGGGATGGATGAGATGTTATGTTTTACTCCCACCTCCTGAATTCTGCCGCTGATTCCTGAAAATACCAGCATGCCTATCAGGTAGGGCAGCGCCGTCACAATAGCGATGGAACCGTAATCGTATCCGAGTCCCGCCCTGCCCATCATGGCGCTCCCGCCGATAATTGTTGCACAAACCGTTCCCGCCAGAACCAAAGGACCAAGGCTCCGGCCTGCCACATAGTAATCGCCCGCATTCTGAATCCGCTTGACAAAATAAACTCCAATCCCAAGCATCCCCAAAAGATACAGCGCCACTATTACCAGATCCAGTGTCGTAATGTTGCTCAAATCCTGCATAAGCAACCCTCCTTTATGTTATTTTTAAAGAGACAGCATCAGCCTGTCCAAAGAACTGAGGCCAGTCCTACATCAGCAGATACTTTCTTCTCTTTTTCCCACTTGTTTTGCTCTGTATTACTCGTTTGAGCATTTTTAAATTCTCTTTTCCTTACGGAATTCTCATGGAAAGGACTTCCATGGGTAACAGATTCAATAACTGTAATAGATATGATAAGATTCGTATTCAAGCCCAATTATCAGGCAATTAAAACCATCCTTGTAAGATTATAACATTTTTCAGATATTACCGTCAAGATTCTAATTAATTTTATTTATTCCGGTAATCAGTAAACAGGAATAAGTGCCGCGTTCACACCGCGCCGGACGGCACATATGCCAACGTTACGATACCGTCGGAATTTGATACATGAAATAGGGCATTTTCAGCAAACGTTACTTTTGAAGGAAAATCGATTCGGTACCCTAAATGATCACTATATCCCAGTACACTCGCCATCACCTTTTTATCCTTCACGAAAAGCAGATGAACCATACCTTCGTTGATATTATTTGCTTTCACGCTTGTACTGTGAAACCCGATTGTCTTTTCTATTTCCGCCTTGTCCGCATACGGGGAAAATGTGTACACGGCATCCCAATCAAAAGGGATAATCTCATTCAATGCTACGGTTTCCTGATGGGCAGCAGAAATAACGGCTTTTTTTAACCGGTGATTGTTATATGCCATAATCGGATTTCCAACTAAAATCCCTCCAAGTGAAACCGCGGCAAACGCCGCTATTATTATTGTTATTATTTTTTTCTTATTCATCAAATTACCTCACGAATTTTTCTTTATTGTAACTGGCTATCATGATTATTTCAACAGGAAGGTGTCCGGCCCGGAGGACTTTTTATATCATAGCAGCACTTTCTTCTTGATATAAAAAAGACTCCCCTCCTCCCACCATCACAGTGTTCAGAAAAGAGTCTTTCCACATCCGTAACAGAGCATCTTAAAATCCTCCTTATACCATTACCAGCAGGATTTTTGCTCACTTTACGTCATATAATCTTTGGACTGCTTTAATTTTAGTCATTCTTTGGGATATTCTTTATTCATCCCAGTTGTGGTATGTTGCCTGGACGTCGTCGTCTTCATCCAGAAGATCCAGAATCCGGTTCATCTTCTTGATGGCGTCGTCATCTGTCAGCTCCACCCATGTCTGAGGGATCATAGTCACATCGGCCTCCAGCATCGGGATTCCCTCTTTCTCAAGAGCCTCGCGGACTTTGGAAAAATCCTCCGGAGCTGTGATAATCTCAAAGCTGTCTTCCTCCTCTGCGAAATCTTCTGCCCCTGCATCGAGGGAAAGCATCATCAGTTCATCCGCATCCATCTCGCACTCTTCTTTATCGATTACGATCTGGCCCTTTTTATCGAACATAAAGGAAACGCTGCCCGGTGTTCCAACGTTGCCGCCGCCCTTTGTAAAAGCGCTTCTCACATTAGCCGCAGTGCGGTTTTTGTTGTCGGTCAGTGTGTCTACGATGATAGCGACGCCGTTGGGGCCGTATCCTTCGTATGTAAGGTTTTCATAGCTGACGGAGTTGGCATCTCCGGCTGCTTTTTTAATGCCTCTGTCAATCGTATCGTTCGGCATGTTGTTCGCTTTTGCTTTGGCAATTACGTCGCGAAGACGGCTGTTATTAGCCGGATCAGCTCCGCCCTCTTTTACCGCTACGGCAATTTCACGTCCGATTACAGTGAAAACTTTTCCTTTGGCTGCGTCGTTTCTTTCCTTCTTGTGCTTGATATTGGCGAACTTTGAATGTCCTGACATAAATAACACTCCTCTTTCTATTTTAAAATAATTTCCAGGGACGCCTCTTCCGTGTCCCTGAATTAAATGTTACATGGTATTTGTGCTCACAATCTTTACTATTCTATCACTAATGAATTCGGATAGCAAGTATTTTTCCACTCTCTTTGCCTGACTTTTCCTGGCTTAGTAACAGTTCGGGCACAAATAGGGGTGGAGTTGAGAAATGAGGACGCCGCCGTCAGGCCAGGGGCCGGGGTGGTGAGGGGGATCGATGAGTCTTTCGTCCCGGGCGTCAGGGTGTCGTGGGCGGGGAATACGGGCAGAAAAAGTTCCTGCGGGAAACGCTCGCGCTCGTTGGAGTACATAATGGTACTAACCTCGAAAAGACCTCGGTAAGTACCAATGAACTCCCAGGTTCCCTCCGGAATCTTTTTCTCCCTTCTTCCCCGCAGGAAGGTTATGTCCGGGACGAAAGACCCAGCCAAGACAGCAGCCCGGCCCCTAGCCTGCGGCGGCTGATTTGTCCTTTTTCTTCAATGGGGGAGGCGCTTGTCGCTGCCGCTACGTTTCTCTGGATGCCTGAAAACTACACCTTGTTCAATATGAGACTATGTAAACTTAGAATCTTAGACTGTTTATTGTTTATTCTGATACTCTTTTTATGCAGCCCAGAATGCCGTCAGAATGTAAAATAGTTACGACTATATCGTGGAAGCGACAATACCACCTCCCCACTTGACAAAAGAGACAATCAGCCCCTGAAGCCGGCGGACGGGGCAACACACTTCCCTGAGTCTTCAGTCCCGTCGACCACCTGCCCGGGGAAGGAAGGAGAAAACTTTCCGAAGGGAGACCTTGGAATCCGCCGGTGCTTGCTGAGGTCTTACACGAAGCGTCGAGTAGATGTGCCCCTTACAGGGCACACCCCTCACAGAAATCCGGACGTGCGGCTTTCCCGCATCCGGCTCTTTATAAGGCGCATCGTTCACTTCTATCATGCGTATACGTTGACATAGATTTTTGGCCGTTTGAGGGGATACTGTTTTAACAACTCCCTGTATCCCTCCCACGTATAGCTGTTTCTCTGGCTTCTTCGGTTCAGCCAGTAGTACAGCCGTCTTTTTACACGCTCGTAGAAACACCAGATACTTCGGCTATTATCTGTGATTCCGTAGTAATGGTAGTAGCCAATTAAAATTTCGTTCAGCTTTTTGATGAGCTCCTTGGGGTCTTCATGTCTCTTCCGCTTAATATGCGCGTTCATTTCCCGGCTCTTCTTCGCCAACTTCTTTTTACTGGTTTTCCTCTTCACTCTGAACTTCCCGTTCCGGTTCTCGCTACAGTAGTGTGTAAAGCCTAGAAAGTCGAATGTCCCCGCCTTTTTCCCTTCTTTTTGGCTGCGTTCCTTCGCATACCTACCGAATTCAATTAGACGGCTTTTATCCTCTTCCAGGCTCAGCCCAAAGTGCCCCAGCCTACGTTTCAACCGTTCATAGAATTCTTCCGCCTCCTCTTTATCTTGGAAGCACACTACAAAATCATCGGCGTACACCACCAGGCCGCAGTAGCCTTTCATCCCCGGCTTCACTTTCTCCACAAACCACCATACCAGCACATAATGCATATACAGGTTTGCCAGCACCGGGGAGCATACGGAGCCCTGGCCGCTTCCTTCCACGGTCTCATGGTACTGGTAATCCTCCAGGATTCCACTCTTCAGGATTCTCCTTACCAGGCGCGTGATATTTGGGTCTTTGATTTTGGATTCTATAAACCGTACAATCCAGTCATGGTCAAGATGTTGAAAGAAGGATTTTATATCTGCATCCAGTACATAATTCGTTTTCTCCCGTTCCAGCATCCCGTTCAGTTTCTTTATTGCCTGATGGCAGCTTCTTCCCGGACGGAATCCCATCATCTCTTCATAGAAATGGGGTTCAAACACGGCTTCCAGCAGTTCCTTTAACGCTTCCTGTACCAACTTATCCTCATAGCAGTAGATACTCAGCGGCCTCGTTTTCCCATTCTCCTTCGGTATCTCCACTTTTCTGGCTGCCTTTGGCTTATACGATTTCTTTTTCAGCCGCAGTACCAGATCTTCCAGATTCCCTTCCAGATTCTTTTCGTATTCCGCTTTGCTCACTCCATCGATTCCCACTGCTTTCTTTCCATCCATCTTTTCATGGCAGCTCTTCAACAGCTCTTTGTTGATGAGATGCCCGATGGACGTAAATACCATGTCCGGATTTTCGCTTGACATCTGTGATATTCTCGCCAATTTCGTTTCCATCTTTTTTTTCTCCTACCTCTGTGTGCAGTTGATGTTTCCTCTTTGATATTGCCTTATAAGGCAGGGCCAGGAGGATTCCCCGGCCCCTTCTCGACTTCCCTTTAGCGGTGCGGTTCCCCGCCTTTTCGGTACTATTCGGCCTTCCGACTGCCTGCCACCCGTTTGCCTCCCTTTCCGGTCGGCATACCCCTTCCCCACACAAGGAGGGGAGACGGCAGGCTCTCCCCAGTTGACATGATATCATTGTATAACATGATTGGCTCTCGGACACCGCAGCAGTGTGGAAAATCTCACCCTATCGATAAGCCCACATATTGCCTTCCACTACACTAAAAGCGTCGGCCTGCTGGATTTTCACAGCGTTTCGGTGCTCTATCACTCAACCCTATTACCTGGCTGTCTACGCTTAACTGGCCGCATTACTGTTGTCAGCCCAAGACTCGCTACCGGTGGTGTGGTTAGCACCTTGCCGGACAGGGTTTCCACCTGTTAAATATCACACCCTTTTCTGGGCGCACTAGCATCCGCTGCGCATTCCACAAGCGGGAGCGAGTCCCCGCAGGAATTTTTTCTCCTGGATTCCCCCTCACGACAACTTACAAACCGGGACTGAAGACTCATACACACCCACCCACTCCCCCGTCCGCCATCTTACAGAGGCGTCCTCGCATCTCAACTAATCCCCCTTTAACGTTCTCCCACCTTCTTACATATTATGGTAGTATATCCTTTTTCTCAGGAGACATAAATTATGCCTGATTCTATTGTAATCCTTACTCCGCTCCACATTCTCTATCTGGTCGGAGTATTTTCTGTTCTGGCCGTGATGGTGATGAGGCGCGATACGCCGCTCATCTGCGTGCTGTTTCTCTTTCTGCTGGGCGCCCTGGGGCTGCATTCCTTTATCGGCGGTATTCAGACCGTGTTTAACGCAATTTTATACGCCGCCAAGGAGTTCATGGAGGTAATCGGCACCATTGCCCTAGTCACCGCACTTTCAAAGTGCATGGGGGAATTGGGAAGCGACCGGCTATTAATGGAACCTATGTCCAAGGTGATGAAAACACCGTCCCGCACCTGGTGGCTCTTAGGTATCACGATGTTTGTATTTTCCCTGTTTCTGTGGCCTTCTCCTTCCGTTGCGCTAGTCGGAGCTATCATGATTCCGTTTGCGGTGCGCGCCGGCCTCTCACCACTCGCCGCCGCAATGGCCATGAACCTGTTCGGCCATGGATTTGCCTTAAGCTATGACGTTGTAATCCAGGGCGCTCCCGCCGTATCGGGCGCGGCGGCCGGTATCTCCGCCGCCGACATTCTCTCCGAAGCCTGGCCTGTTTTCTGGGTCATGGGCGGCGTCACCGTCCTGTCCGCTTTTTTACTGAACCGCAAATCCATGGGCATCACCGTCTGCTCTTCCGACAGGCGCTATAATGTTCCGTATTTCAAGCAGGAGGCAAACGAGGAGGAAACACCTGTAATTCCGAATCCAAAGGCAGCTAAAATCCTGGCTGCAGCCGTCGTTTTAGCCTTTCTGGCCGACATTGTCTGCATGCTCGTCTTTAACCTGAACGGCGGGGACGCTACCAGCGTCGTATCCGGCACGGCCGTACTGCTCATGTGCCTGGGAGCCGTAATCGGCTTTGGAAAACATTCACCGGAAAAAGTAACCCGGTATCTGACCGATGGATTTCTGTTCGCTATCCGAATCTTTGCCCCTGTCATCGTCATCGGCGCCTTCTTTTTCCTTGGCGGCGGCGGAATCACCACCATCCTGGGAGACGGATTCGGCAGCGGAATCCTGAATGACTGGGCGCTCTGGCTTGCCTCCCATACCCCCCTTAATCCCTATATCGCCGCATTCTTCCAGCTTCTGATCGGCGGCCTGACGGGCCTTGACGGTTCCGGTTTCTCCGGACTTCCGCTGACAGGCGCCCTGGCCCACACCTTCGGGACCGCAACCTCTGCCTCCGTACCGGTTCTGGCTGCCCTGGGACAGATAGGAGCCATCTTTGTAGGAGGGGGCACTATTGTTCCCTGGGGGCTGATTCCGGTTGCCGCCATCTGTAATGTAAACCCCATCGAGCTGGCACGAAAGAACCTCATTCCGGTTCTAATCGGTTTTACGGCCGCCTTTGCAGCCGCCTGCCTGATGTTGGTATAAATTTTGTCACTGTTCACTCCGTTCCCAGTAATCACGCTACGCGATGCACAGAAACGGCAGATTTAAGGAGGAATCTTTATGTGCGGAATTGCCGGGTTTTTCAACCCAAACAAAGATTTTACACAGGAAAAAGAGAACAACATGAATATTCTGGACGCGATGAACCGGGCCCAGAAGCGCAGGGGACCGGACGATGAGGGCTGTTTCCTGAATGAACATTTCGGCCTGGCCCAGGTACGCCTGTCTATCGTCGATCTGGTCACCGGGCATCAGCCGATGATAGGGAAGGACGGTTCCAAAGGCTTTGGCATCGTCTATAACGGAGAACTCTACAACACGGAAGAACTGAGGGAGGAACTGCGCCTGGAAGGCCATTCCTTCGACACCTCCGGTGACACGGAGGTACTGTTAAAAGCCTATCAGGCCTGGGGAAGTGATTTCATTACCAGGGTAAACGGAATTTTTGCACTGGCTATCATGGATACGTCCAAAAACCGGCTTCTGCTCTGCCGCGACCGTTCCGGGATCAAGCCTCTTTTTTACACGGTCCGTAAAGATAGCGATACAGTTATCTTCGGATCGGAACTAAAAGCCCTTCTCGCCTTTCCGGGAATCCGTCCGGAGGTAGACAAAAAGGGCTTAAATGAAATTTTCAGCATCGGTCCGGCCAGAACCAGCGGATGCGGTGTCTATAAAAATATCCATGAAGTGCTGCCCGGCCATTTCCTCAGCTGTACCCTCTCCGGCAACCGTCAGGAGGCCTACTGGAAGCTGGAAAGCCATGTCCATACCGACTCCTTCGAAGATACGGTGGAGAAAACCGGTTTTCTTCTCCGGGACGCCGTAAAGCGCCAGATGGTGTCGGATGTCCCCATCTGTACCTTTTTATCGGGCGGTGTCGATTCCTCCCTCGTCTCCGCCGTCTGTGCGGAGGAACTAAAAAAGCAGAACAGACGTCTTCACACCTATTCCTTTGACTTTACCGGAAACGCAGAAAACTTTAAGGCCAGCTCATTCCAGCCTTCCCAGGATCGCCCTTATGTCGATAAAATGGTGGATTTTCTCGGTTCCGAGCATACGTACCTGGAATGCTCCACAAAGGATCAGGCAGACCTTTTATTTGATTCAGTTAAGGCCCACGATCTTCCCGCTATGGCCGACGTGGACTCTTCCCTGCTCTATTTCTGCTCCCTCGTTGCAAAACAGCACAAGGTAACGCTGACCGGGGAATGCGCAGACGAGATCTTCGGCGGTTATCCCTGGTTCCATAAAAAAGAATGTTTCCTGGCCGATACCTTCCCCTGGACGATGGATCTGGAGGCTAGAAAAGTGCTCCTGTCCGACGACTTTCTGGATTACCTTAGAATGGACGACTATGTCAAACAAACCTATGACGCTTCCATTGCAGAGGTGCCGAAGCTGGACGGTGAAAATGCAGAAGAGGCGAGGCGCCGGGAAATCTCCTATCTGAACCTGCGCTGGTTCATGCAGACTCTTTTAAACAGAATGGACCGCACCAGTATGTACAGCGGCCTGGAAGCCCGCGTTCCCTTTGCCGATCACCGCATTATCGAGTATCTCTTCAACGTGCCGTGGGAGATGAAGGCCCGCGGAGGCGTTGCAAAAGCGCTGCTGCGTGAAGCCGGGCGCGGCCTTCTGCCGGATGAAATCCTGTTCCGCCGCAAATCTCCCTACCCTAAAACTTACGACCGGAACTACGAGGCCCTGCTGGCGGGACGGGTCCGTGATATTCTCGGCGATTCTTCTTCACCGGTACTCCCTTTCCTGGATAAAAAGAAGGTGGAGCGTTTCCTTGAAAGTCCGTCCGACTATGGAAAACCCTGGTACGGCCAGCTGATGGCCGCCCCGCAGCTCATGGCCTATCTGATCCAGGTAGATTTCTGGATGCGGGAATACGGAGTCATCATTTCCTGTTGAAGCTGAAATGTTCCAGGTCTTCCTCAAGTATCAAATCTCTCCTGCTGTCCTCTGCGCCAATAGGGCGCACCGGGCGGCAGGGATTGCCAAAAGCGAGATAATTGTCAGGAATGTCTTTCGTCACAACGCTTCCGGCTCCTATCACCGCCCCGTTCCCGATCCTCACGCCTCCAAGAACCACCACGTTGCAGGCCAGCCAGACATTATCCCCGATGTGGATTTCCTCTGCAAATTCCGCCATCGTCGTGTTGCCGTCCTTATCAAGCCCCACTCTCTCCTCTGCAATCAGCGGATGGTTGGTCGCCATCAGCGATACATTAGGGCCAAAGCAGACATTATCTCCGATATAGACTCTTGCGTCATCCATCACCATAAGGTTAAAATTGGCAAAGAAATTCTCTCCGATAAAGGTATGGGTTCCATAGTTAAACTGGACAGGCCCCTGAAAATAATAGGTCTTTCCAATTTCTCCGATAAATTCCCTGATGATTGGCAGGCGTTTCTCATCATACTCATCCATGGCATTATAGCGGCGGCATGCCTCGTGCGCCCTGTGTTTGATATCTTTCAGTTCTTTCTTTCTGGGGTCAAACATCTTTCCCTGATAGATTTTCTCTTCCTCGTTCACTTCTCTTCCCCTCCACTATTACTGATTTTACTCCGTACGGGATTACCGCTTTGCGTTGCTCCTGCATTTCCACCGCTATTGCAGTGACTCCCTACACTACCCCTGTATCTCCGCCGTCAGGTTCTTAAGCCATTTTCTCTGTCTGTACCGAAGATAACTGAGAACCGTCTTATAAACCTCCTCCAGCGTCACCATAGCATAGACAATATAGATAGGCTGTTTTAAAACCAATCCCCCCACAAAAGCCATCGGAATTCCGATCAGCCATACGCCGCTGCAGTCGAGAAAGAGGCAGACAGCGGTATCCCCGCCGCTTCGCAGCACTCCCACGATATTGACATAGTTAAACATCTTAAACGGCATAAACAGTGAAAAGACGATCAGGCACCGGCTCACATCGCGGGCCACCTCACCGGACAGCCTGTAGAGATCAATAATCTGCCAGCGGACACCCGCACAGAAGAACGCCATAATCACGGTGATGATAAACTGAAGAATCAGGAAGTTCTTCGCATACCGCTCGGCCCTCTTCATCTGGCCGGCTCCCAGCTCGTTTCCGAGAATTACGGCTGTTGCTGCGCTCAGTCCCTGGAACAGGACCGACATGATGTCCTGTATCGTCGTAGCTACCGTAATCGCCGCCACCGCATTATCCCCCATACGCCCGTATGCCAGTGAATACATCGTAACTCCCAGTCCCCAGATAAACTCATTGGCAATAACCGGTGACGCCGTGGCAAAGAATTTTTTCACAAAAGCGGCCGAGTAGCCGAACAGTTCCTTCGGGCGGCAGGCCAGGGGCGATTTGTTTAAATACACCACTAAAAGCAGGGCCGTCATCTCCACGATACGTGCAATCAGTGTGGCTAAAGCCGCACCGACCACGCCCATGGCAGGCGCGCCGAATTTACCGAAAATAAAAGTATAGTTAAAAAATATGTTAATCAGGATCGTGCAGCTGCTGATGACTACCGGGGCTTTTACCTTGCCCACCGCCCTCTGCATGGCAACGTATGTATTGCTGACCGCGATAAATGGATAAGAAAGCGCCACCAGGGACAGGTAAGAAGCTCCGATGCGTATTGCATCCTCCCCCGTTGTAAATATTCTCATTACCTTCTGCGGAGCCGCCACCGCCGGGATGAAAAACGCAAGCGCCGCACAGGTGGCCAGAACCAGCGCCAGTCCCAGAACCTTTCTGATATTCTTGATATCGTGTGTACCCCAGAACTGCGCCGCCAGAATCCCCGAACCGCTTACAATTCCGAACACCAGAAGCGTCATCACGAAAAACACCTTGTTGGCCAGTCCCACCGCAGCGATGGATGTAGCCCCCAGGGAACCGATCATCATGGTATCCACCATATTTACAATTGTATTCAGCATACCCTGCATAGCTACCGGCAGCGCTATTTTTACAGCCTTGGACAGGAATATCCTGTCCGTCATCATAATCTTTGTATCTTCCAATATCTTTTTCATCTTCCCTGCCTTTTTCTCTTCTGCATTCCTCTTCTGTCTTGTCTTTTCGCACCTTCCAAAAAGCCAAAAAGAACGCCCGGGCAACGCTCAGGCGTTCAAACTTTTACTGTTCTTATTCTTTCTCTTCCGTTTTCTTCACGGAAACCGGCGTCGCAGTCACTGCGTGGACCATCTTGTTCTCAACCGACAGAACCTTGAAAAGATAATTCCGGTACTCCACCTCAGGCTGCTCCCCCTCTCCGGGGATGCGGTCCAGCTTGGAGATCAGAAATCCGTTTAACGTATCGTAATTTTCGTAATCCTCATCGTCGAATTCAATATTCAGCGCTACTCCCACCTCATCGAGGGGAGCCAGCCCGTCAAAAATAAAGCTTCCGTCGTCACGTTTGGAAATGTACTCCTCATCCTCGTCATATTCATCCAGGATGTTTCCCACAATCTCCTCCAGGATATCCTCCATCGTCACGATTCCCGCAGTCTGGCCATACTCGTCCACCACAATCTCCATATGTATTTTCTGGGACTGCATCTCTTTAAACAGCGTGTCCACATGGCGTGTTTCCGGAATGAAATGGGGTTCCCGTAAAAGTCCGTCCAGTTCTCTTAGACTTTTCTTTCTGTTTTCCTCTTTCTCGGCAAACCCCAGGGCATCCCTCATATGGAGAATTCCTACAATATCGTCGATATCCTTTTCGAATACAGGGAAACGCGAGTTATTCGCCTCCGTCAGTATATAGGTTACCGCCTCATCTAAGGACAGGGAGGCGTCCAGCGCCGTTATATTGGTTCTGTGGGTCATAATGTCCCCGGCCTCTTTGTCGTTCAGCTCGAAAATGTTCGTGATCATCTCGGCTTCCCCGGCCTCCAGGACTCCCTGCTCATGGCCCTCATTGACCATCAGCATAATATCTTCTTCCGTCACATTGTCGTCGTCGGAATTTAAATCAATCCCCATCGGCTTCAGCACCAGGGCCGAGAGCGCCGACACAAGAAATGTAAAGGGACGCAGCAGGAACACAATCACCTGCACCATGGAGAAAACTCCATACCCCCACTTCTCCGGCTTTCTGGCCGCACACTTCTTCGGAATCACAATCCCAAAGCTGATAAGCACAGACAGCACAACAATTCCGGCAGCCACAACGCAGGCTGTGTAAACCAGCATCTCATGGCCATCCTGCGAATGCTTTATCAGCATCGTAAACAGCTGCCCCAACTGCCTCATCACATAGGCTCCTGCCAGAATTCCGATTATATTGGTCATCACCTGGACCGTATAAATAAATTCGCCAGGTTTATTGATCAGCCTCAAAAGCTTCCCTGCCCGTTCGTTTCCTTCTTCCGCCTCCTTCTCGAGACTGTTCACATTCATGTTCTGAATGGCTGAACCAAAGCCGTATAAAACAGCGTCAATCAGAATAAAACCAACAAGTATCAGTATACTTAAGGGCCAATACCCATCGTCCATATTTTTTAATTACTCCTTTTATTAATAGCGGTGAAAAGCTGCGGCCGTATTCGTTCCGCTCCGGTTACTTTTCATCGTTTCATTCGTACGGTTATAATCTTTCCGCCAGATGCCCGTTCTTAAACCTTTACTGTTCACTCCGTGCCCAGCAATCCGCTTCGCGATGTACAGAAACGGCAAAAAACTCCGTTTCGCGCCGCTTAACTCGGGATTTTCACGAAAAACACGTGAAAACACCTCGCGGGATACATCCGTGTGAACAGTAACCTTAAACATTCTGCTGCGCCAAAAAACTTTGCAGAATATTAATCCTGACATCTGTCACTATATCATCTTTCCATGAGGTTCGTCAATCATAACTATCCACTCCGTGTGCGGTAATACGCCCTGTAATACACAAAAAACGCTAAAAACGCTTCGCAAAACAGAGCCGATATGAACGGCAACCGTCAATGATAACCTATGTATCCAGCTCAAGGCTTATCATCAGCGCACGATCCACGTCCTTTAACAGCTCGTCATCAATATGGCAGATTCTCTCTTTCAGCCGCTGTTTGTCTATGGTCCGAAGCTGCTCCAGGAGGATTACGGAATCCCGTATCATATCACACCTCTTCGTGTTTAACTCCACATGGGTTGGCAGCTTTGCCTTGTTCATCTTGGATGTTATTGCCGCACAGATTACGGTTGGGCTGTGCTTATTCCCTATATCATTCTGTATAATCAGCACCGGCCTGACGCCTCCCTGTTCCGAGCCGACAACCGGTCTTAAGTCTGCATAATAAATATCTCCACGCCTGATAATCACTTGTTTCACTCTCCGTCAAAATTCTTTATGTCCTTAGTATTGACCTGTTTTGACCCGAGTATTCCGCCGACCGCAATTCTTTTTTCATCCCGTTATTCCCTACTGATTTATCATATGGGAAAAACAGGCCTGCAGTTCCCCGGAAAATGAAAATTGAGCATGTTTCTTTATCATGCCGTTCTACATAAAGTCGGCATATTTGTCATCGAACCAGTCCTTGCTGCCGACGATCTTCCCGTTCCTTGTATATACTCTGGGAACACGTTTTCCCAGGACACAGGGAATCTCGTATCGGAACCCTCCGCACATTCCGGCCAGTTCTTCCATGGAAATCCTCTCTTCTCCGTCGCAGCCGACCAGTGTGACGCGGTCATCCTCCGCCGCTCCCGGTATATCCGTCACGTCCACCATGAACTGATCCATACAGACACGCCCCAGTATCGGCGCCCGTCTGCCCCGGATCAGGACGCAGCCTTTTCCCGAAAGATTTCTGGGGTACCCGTCCCCATACCCGGCTCCGACTGTGGCAATCCTCATTTTTCTGTCGGCCGTAAAGGTTCCGCCGTAGCTTACGGGCGTTCCCGGCTCTATCTCCTTAACATAGGTAATAAAACTCCTGATCTCCATGGCGGGGCGCAGTTCCATCTCCTGATTCACCTCGTCGGAGGGATAAATTCCGTACATTGAGATTCCGGCCCGAACCGCGTCCAGGCCCATCTGAGGCAGATCCATGATGGCGGCGCTGTTGGCGCAGTGACGGACCGGTATTTCGATTCCCCTGCTTTTCAGCGCTTCGGCAAATTCCATATACCGTTCATACTGAAGCGCCGTAAAGTCTTTATCCGTCTCATCCGCTTTGGAGAAGTGGGTGAAAAGGCCTTCTACCGTGATACCGGGAAGCGCCTTTATTTTCTCCACCTCACCGAGACTCTCCCCGCCGGGCTGATAGCCGATCCGGCTCATCCCCGTATCCAGCGCAATATGGATAAACGCCGTCTTTCCCTCCGCGACAGCCTCCCTTGAGAGGGCCTCCGCCTTGGAATATTCATATATAGCCGGCCTGATGCCGTACTCCAGGATCGTTTTATAATCCCTTTCGTGTGTATTGCCCAATACCAGAATCGGCTTTGTAATGCCGTGTTTCCGGAGTATTACGGCCTCCGGGACCGCAGCCACCGCGTAGCCGCAGACAAAGGGATCGATGGCTTTTGCAACCGGTACCGCGCCGTGGCCGTAGCCGTCTGTTTTTACAACGCCAATCATCCCGGTTCCCTCCGGCAGTCCGGCTCCCATCGTTTCCATATTTTTTATAATATTGTCAAGGTTAATTTCCGCATAAATTCTGCTGTATGGTTCTTCCATTATTGTCCTCCTGCATGATTGAATCCGCGATTTCCCTGGCGAGAACCGAATGTTCCCCTCTTCCGGCCGCAGCGCTCTCTCCCGCCAGCCCGTGGAGCCACACGCCCATGGCCGCCGCCTCATCCTCCTGAAGGCCTAAGGCAATGAGCCCCGCAATCAGGCCGGTCAGCACATCGCCGGAACCGGCTTTTGCCATGGCTCCTCCGCCGCTGCTGTTGATATAGACGGAACCGTCCTTCCCCGCCACCACGGAAACGGCGTCCTTTAAAACACAGGTCACGCCCTTCTCCTCACAATAGCCGACGGCCGCGCCGGGAAGATCCTCCCTCAGTTCAGCGATATCCTTTTCCACCAGTCTGGCCATTTCCCCCAGGTGGGGAGTTACAATCACATTCTCCGTAAAGAATTCCGCCAGATGCGGGTACTCCGCCACGGTATTCAGTCCGTCCGCATCAAGTATGATAGGGACATAAGCCGATAAAAGCACGTATTCCGTCAGTTTCACCACGTGGCGTCCTCTTCCGAGGCCAGGTCCCAGGACAATCACGCTGGCCCAGGCGCATTCCCGCTCCACAAGCTCCCTGAACGCCTCAGGCTCCTCGGCCTCCATCTCCTCCGGATACGATGTGATAATAGCCTCGGGCAGGAGTGTCTGCAGCATCGGCACATTGCCGTCCACTGTCAGGATTTTCACCAGGCCGGCTCCCGTCCTGTATGCCGACAGCGCGCTTAAATAGGCGGCCCCGCACATCCCTTTGGAACCTGCCGCAATCAGCACTTTTCCGTACGTCCCCTTATGGGAATCTTTCTTCCGTCCGGGAATCCTTAACTGGTCTCCCGGTTCATAAGTAAAATAGCGTTTTCCTTCATAGGAGTCAAAATCCGGGAAGCCGATGTCTTTCACCGCCACACGGCCGCTGTAGCCTTTTCCCGGATAGATTGCCGTTCCCACCTTCTCATAGCCGAATGTCACCGTCAGATCCGCTTTTACCGCCGTTCCCATAACACGCCCCGTCTCAGAGCTGATACCGGACGGAATATCCACCGCCACGGTAAATTCCGGGTTCAAGCCGGCAAGAAACTCCACCGCCTCTTTAAATTCGCCTTCCACGTCTCTTGTAAGCCCCACTCCGAAGATGGCGTCCACCGCCACGTCAAAACGGCCGGGAAGATACCCGCCAAAGCTTTCCACGGCAATTCCCAGTTTCTCATCAATTGCTATCTGGCTTCTCATCTCTTCGGTCCATCGTTCCCTGTCCCCCACAGTGATAACGGAAACCTGGAAACCCCTCAGATGGAGAATCCTGGCAACGGCGGCTCCGTCGGCGCCATTGTTGCCCGTTCCGCAGAATATCAGGGTAACGGCCTTCTCAAAGGGCTTTTTCCCTGTTCTTTTATATTCCAGTTCCAGTTCATCCGCCACGCTCAGGGCGGCCCGCTCCATCAGCACCATGGACGGAATCCCCACGGTCTGAATCGCATAGGCGTCTATCTCTTTCATCTGTTTCCCGGTTACAAGGCGTCTCATATTCAGTCCCCCTCTCCCACTGCATAGGCAGATGCGTACCGGGCCGTATTGCTGATCGATACAAACAGCCTTTTTATCCCCAGTTCGTCCGCCTGCTCCTTTGCTTTCCCATACAAATTAACGTAGGGTTTCCCCAGCTCATCCCTCAGAACCTCAATCTCCCTCGGCCCGAAGCTTCGAAATCCCGTCCCAAACACTTTGGAAACCGCTTCTTTTACGGCAAAATTGCCGGCCAGCCGGGTTATATTCCCCCCGGCCTGCCGGCACTCTTCCTCTGTATATGCACGCAGTAAAAAAGCCTCTTTAACACAGGCTTTTTTAACTCGTTCTATTTCGATTAAATCTGTTCCAACACCTATAATCATTTCTTCTCTCTGGCGTCTCCTGCTCTTCCAAGGGCCTCTTCTCTCTCCCGTTCCTGTTGATCCTGCATGTTGCAGACGCGGTAAGAAAGACGCATCAGACTCTCGGATAAATGCACATTCTCCACTACCACATCGTCGGGAACCTGCAGATCCGTATGGGCAAAATTCCAGATAGCCTTGATTCCTGCTTTGACAAGACGCTCTGCGATCTCAGGCGCCTTAGACTTCGGAATCGTGAGGGCTGCAATCTGCACCTCGTTGTCCTTGATGAACTGTTCCAGGTCTTCAATCCCCCTGATCTCAACTCCGCGGACTACCAGACCTACCAGACGGGGATTCACATCAAACATTCCTTTGATGATAAAACCACGCCGCTCGAAATTCGTATAATTGGCGATAGCCTGACCCAGATTGCCGGCGCCTATGATAATCAGGTTATGCTGTCTGTCAATTCCCAGAATCCTCGCAATCTCAGTATATAAATACTTCACATTATATCCATACCCCTGCTGTCCAAAACCGCCGAAATTGTTAAGATCCTGCCGAATCTGAGAAGCCGTCACTTTCATTCTGATACTTAAATCATTTGAAGAAATCCGCTCGACACCCTCTTCCAGCAACTCTCCCAAATACCGATAGTATCTTGGCAGCCTGGAAATCACTGCTTTTGAAATCTCTTTCTGCTCCACGGCTCTTCATCACCTTCTCTCTGAAAAATAAATTACTAATAATTATTATAGCATATGACAAATTATTGTCAAAGGTTTTTTGCTGAGCCTTGAAAAACCGCTCTGTTTATACTATAATTAACCATTAGCGGTATAAACACCAATGAACCTGGAGGATACTATGATTCTGTCATGTAACAACATATCAAAAGCATTCGGCACCGACTCCATACTGGAGCATGTGTCATTCCATATAGAAGAACGCGAGAAGGCGGCGATTGTCGGAATCAACGGCGCCGGCAAAACAACGCTTTTTAAAATCATTGTCGGCCAGATGGCGGCCGATGAGGGGGAGGTCGTCTGTTCCCGCGGAAAGACCCTCGGATATCTGGCGCAGCACCAGGATATCAGCAGCGACAACACGATATATGACGAGCTTATGGAGGTCAAGAAGCCCATCCTCATGATGGAGCAGCAGATCCGTGAGCTGGAGATAAAAATGAAGCATACAGAGGGCGATGCGCTGGAGGAGCTTTTTCAGACCTACAGCAGGCTGAACCACGAGTTTGAGCTGATGAACGGCTATGCCTGGCAGAGTGAGATTACCGGTGTCTTGAAGGGCCTGGGATTTGTGGAAGAAGAATTCAGAAAACCGGTTAAGGAATTATCAGGAGGCCAGAAAACGCGCGTTTCCCTTGGCAAGCTCCTGCTCTCGAAACCTGATATTATCCTGCTCGACGAGCCGACCAACCACCTGGACATGGAATCCATCGCCTGGCTGGAGGGGTATCTTATCAACTACGCGGGAACCGTCGTAATTGTGGCCCATGACCGCTATTTCCTGGACCGCGTCGTGACAAAGATCATCGAGCTGGACAACGGCAAAGCCACCACCTTCCAGGGTAACTACTCCGCCTACGGCGAGAAGAAGGCCATGCTGCGCGCGGGAATCATGAAAGCATATTTAAACCAGCAGCAGGAAATCAAACATCAGGAAGAGGTAATCACAAAGCTGCGTTCTTTCAACCGCGAAAAGTCGATTAAGCGGGCGGAAAGCCGGGAAAAGCTGCTGGCTAAGATCGACGTGCTGGATAAACCGATAGAATTAAACGATGCGATGAACATCACGCTTGAGCCGAGCATTGTCAGCGGCAACGACGTCCTGACCGTGCGCGGGCTCACCAAGAAGTTCGACGGGCCGGTGCTTTTTTCGAACGTGGATTTTGACATCAAGCGCGGCGAACGCATTGCTATCATCGGCAACAACGGCACCGGCAAAACCACGATCCTGAAAATCATTAACGGACTGGTAAAACAGGATGCCGGGGAGATTACGCTGGGAGCAAAGGTCCAGGTGGGATATTACGATCAGGAACACCAGGTGCTCCACATGGATAAGACCCTGTTCCAGGAGATCCAGGACACTTACCCGAACATGAACAACACCCAGATCCGCAATATCCTGGCCGCGTTCCTTTTCACCGGTGACGACGTGTTTAAGCTGATCCGCGATCTGAGCGGCGGTGAGCGCGGACGCGTATCCCTGGCAAAACTGATGCTCTCCGAGGCCAATTTCCTGATCCTGGATGAGCCGACCAACCATCTTGACATAACCTCCAAGGAGATCCTGGAAAACGCCCTGGTAAATTATACGGGAACCGTGCTGTACGTCTCCCATGACCGTTATTTTATCAACAAAACGGCCACCAGAATCCTGGATCTGAAAAAAGGGACCCTGATTAATTATATCGGGAATTACGATTACTACCTGGAAAAGAAAGATACGATGGAGCAGCTTTATGCCCCGGCCGAGGATCTTTCGTCCGCCCCCAATCCAAACGCTGCCTCCGTCTCCGAGTCTTCCTCCGCTCCTTCGTCTTCTATGGACTGGAAACAGCAGAAGGAACTGCAGGCCAAACTGCGCAAAAAACAGAATGCCCTGAAAAAGACGGAGGATGAGATACATGCCCTGGAAACAAGGGAACAGGAGATCGACGGGCTGCTCTGCCTGGAAGAAGTATTCTCAGACGTGCCTAGGCTGATGGAGCTTAATAAAGAGAAAGAAGAAATCGCTTCCAAACTTGAAAAACTCTATGAAACCTGGGAGGAACTGGCGGAAGACGCCGAGTGACTTTTTTATAAGCAGAATGCACGGCTCAACGGATTCCCGTTGCCACTCAATTAAAGAGGAGAACATTTTAAAATCAGCGCGGTTAGCGATTTTTGAATGTTCTCCTCTCTTATTATTCTATTTGCTTCCTGCTCTTTTCCCTATTCTTTATTCTGTCCGTTCTGTTTTCCGCCGTTCTGCTTTCCGTCCTTCTGCAGCAGACAGATCCCCACACAGGCAAGCCCGATTCCCAGGAGCGTAAATCCCGAGTTCATATCAAGCGCTCTCATGGACGACAGGACAATGACTGCGATTCCCATAGCCAGGGCAGCCGCCTTAAAAACAAGCATAACAATTTCATGGATTTGCAGATTCTTACTTCTCTCCGGTTCCTGGGCGGGCGCCTCGGCCTGCATCAGTTCGTCAATTGATATTCCCAGAATCTCTGCAAGTTTTGGAAGGGATTTCACATCGGGGCAGGACAATTCCCTCTCCCATTTGGAAACCGCCTTGTCCGTCACCCCCATCTTTGCGGCCAGCTCAGCCTGCGTCATTTTCTTGTCCCTGCGAAGGGAGGCAATTGTCATTCCCATCGTCCGCTTTTCCATAACCATATACCTCCATTCTCCCGGTGAACCACACGGCAGCCAATGCGCTCCCGCATATCCCGCGGTTATCGGTTCCATGATACCACTTTCCCCGGAACACCTCAACCGACCGGCAGGTTAGTCTGCCCGACCGGTGGTTTACAAAGGAACGTTTACATGTTACCGTTTACTCCCCGCGCAGTGCCTTAAGCAGTCGGTCTATCTTCTCATCCCCGGCCCTGGCCCGCAAAGCGGCTTCCACCACGGGACCTCCCGTTTCTCTCATCCTGTGAAGCAGTTCGTCGGAAAGCTCCACCGTCTCGATGCCGGATTCGGACAGGACCTCACTGCAGGAATAAAGCTCCCTTTCGTCGGTCTCTCTGGCGTACTCCACCATCTCCTCCGCCGTCTCCTGCAAAATCTGTTGTTCTTCCCCGCTCAGCGAATCATAAAATTCCCCTCCCACCAGCATACAATCGAAGTAGATTTTATGATTGGTGTGGATCAGGTACTTTTGCAGTCGCTCAATGGAATTGGAGACAATCAGCGGCAGCGTATTCTCCTGGGAGTTCACAAGCCCCTGCTGAAGCGCGGAATAGACCTGATGGATATCATATAACTTCGTCTCTGCGCCCAGACTCTGCCAGTACGCCCCTTCCATCGCATTCGAGGAATATATCCTTATCTGGAGCTTTGAAAAATCCGTTTCTTCCGTTATTTTTTCGTTGCTTGTCAACACCCGGTAATGGGCGGGGAAAACGGCCAGGAGCTTTGTTCCCCGCTCCTCACATTCCTCCTCCAGCATCCGGCGGACCTCACCTTCCCTGAGAAGTCCGTCTATCTCTTCCAGGGAGGCGGCCGATAAGGTGGTCGCCCACAGCATCGCCTCCATTGTCTCCGTGGCGGCCGGTCCGATTCTCATCTCCACCGTCCCGTTCAGAAGAGGTTTATCGCTGTCGTTGACATGTCCCAAGGTATCATCCGGGAATGTTTCCACGAGAAATCCACCGTCCGAGCTCTCCTCCAGCCGCATTTTGAAACGCCCGGCAATTTTCTGGGTTGTACTGTATGCGGTGGCGGAATGCGTCAGGAGAATCACCTTTTCCTCCTGCCCGGCCTTCGTATCCGGTTCCCGCTCCTTCAGAAGAAGGCTGAAAAGCTCCGTCTCGGGCTGTGCGGCTCCGCATCCGGACAAAAGTAAGAAAACGGCCGCCCAGAAAACCGCCAAAACGCCTTTTATTCTCATGCGTCTCCCCCTTCCTTTATCCTGGCCCGGAATTGGCCCGGAGTTTCTCCCTCATACCGCTTAAACACGCGGATAAAACTCTGCGGTGAGTTAAATCCCACCCTGAGTCCAATATCTCCGACCGTCTCATCCGTCTTTCTGAGAAAGTCTTTTGCCCGCTCCAGACGGTACCGGTTCAGATAATCCAGGAACCCCGGCGGCTGGTGCTCCGCAAAGATTCTGGACAGATAAGGAGCCGTAAGTCCCAGCTTTTCACTGATGCTCTCCAGGGAGAGGGAGCTGTCGCCATATCCGTCCTTAATCAGCTCCTTTGCACGCTCCACGCGGATATGCACCTCCCGGTTTCCTTCCTGCTCCTTCTTCCCGCTATCTCCTTTTAATAAGCGGCCAAGCATCTGCACGCCCGGATTCTCCGGCCTGGCGCTCTCCATCCTCTGTTCCAAGTCTGCCAGTGCCTGCAGCCAGAGAACGTTTAAATCAAAGAAAGTTCCCGCCAGATCGCTTCCTCCCGCCGCCACTTCAAAACCACGTTCGGCAAGACGGCGGCGAAGGGACTTTTCAAACCGTTCCAGCTCCCGGTACCATGTTGTTTCCGTCATGGCCGTTTTCATGCAGAGTACGATTCCAAGCTTCTGTTCCTCCATATCCACGGACTGGACCAGAGCCGCTTTCCCCCAGTACTCTTCACTGCAGCGGATTACCTGGAGTCCGTACAGCTCTCCGTCCACCGCACTTTCACCGCCATGTTCCCTGCTCCTGTAGGTAAGAGCCAGAACACGGTAGCTGCCGTCAAGCGGAAATGGACTTTGGATTTGTTCCAGGGTCTGCCTCACCGCATTTTCATCCCAGCTTTTGCCGGTCATCAGCTGTTTAAAAAGATGCTCGCTGAGCGAGGCCCCAACCGACTGGAGGATATCCTTCAGTCTCTCGTTCTGCTCTCGGTCCTCCTTAACGATTCCCCGCAGCAACTCCTGTTCGGTAGCCGATACCCCGCCGTTTCCTATCCCGCCGCCCTGGTTCTTCTGTGAGATCAGCGATTCCAAAAGTGCGCGGAAAGGCCGGTAAATGCGCCATATCAGGTAAAAAGACGCAATTGTCAGGAGCACCAGTGCAAACAGTCCGTATGTAACCAAAGCTCTCACCAGACTGGGCGCCTCCACATCCAGATGAATCCCGTCCATATGCTGTATGAAATACCACCCCGTCCTGTCCGACTGGTAAACCAGAATGTATCCTTCCCCGGAACGGTAAATCTCCTTCCTATCCCCTGCCTGTTCCTGCTCCGAGACCATCAGCCGCTCCGCGCCGGGATAGGCCAGCATGCCCGAGAAAACCGGGATTCCCCTGCCGTCATAGACATAAATCATCCCGCTTCCCGTCGTCTGCTCCGCCGCCAGTCCCATCTTCCGGTAAATTTCGGGAAGATTCAGCCTGAGAATCACCCTTGCCAGTGTCTTCGCATCGGGATAATCCATTATCATCCATCCCTCACCGTCCAGGCAGAATAAACCGTTTCCAAAGCCTCCTGTTTTCATAGCCCCGGTAAAATTCCCGTTCCCTGCGGCGGCGCCCTCAACATCCAGAAGTTCCTGCCTGGAAAAGCTCTCGCTGTTAACCACGCTTTTATCCGAACTGAGCACCTTGTCCGAGTAAGGCAGGTACAGATATGCCTCTGTCACATCCTCGTCCCTGTCCACGAGATTTGACAGCTCCTGCACCACGTTCATCGCCTGCTGCTGAAGCAGGTTTTTGCCCGAAACCATCAGGCGGCTGCAGTCCTGCGCCTGCAGAAGGCTCTCCATCTTTGCAGTCAGCGAGGCAGCCGCCTTGTCCGCCTCCAGGCTCCGTTCTTTCATATTGGCAAAACAGACGTCTGACTGTTTCTCCAGATATTGCTCTTCATATAAATTTCCGAGAAAATAAGCAAAAAAAGTACCGATTACGATAGTTACCGTCATAAGCACCAGCAGTGTTTGTCCAAACATTCCGGAAAACCGGAATTTAAACCTGATCCGTTTCATCCATTTTACCCCCGCTCTATCGTACCATAAATCATTTCCCCGGACAAGGCGGCCGCGTCACTCCACGGAAATTCCCCGGGGTGATAAATCACTTCCCGGGGGATTTCTGCTTATTATGCCGTTTTAAAGGTAAAGGTATAGGTCCGTTGCGTTTTTCCGTCCGGTCCCGTCACTGTGACGACGGCCGGTCCTGACACCGGTACGGTAACCGGGCAGCGGCTGGATGCAGGGGCGCCGTTGACCGTAAGACCGGTGATGCGTTCCGACATGGCCACCGGCGTCATGGTCACGGTTCCCTGAAGCGGTGAAACAATCACCTCATACTCATATTCAAACGGAACAAATTTGTTGGAAACAGCATATTTTAACCGCCCGTCTTCCAGCATTTCATTTTCCGTCTCCTGTCCTGCTTTGTACTTGAAGTCGTGGCCGATGAGTTCCGCGTCCAGGAAGGTGACGCTGCTGAGCTGTGCATTCGTCCTGTAGTCGAAGTAGAGGTTTTCCTCCACCCGCTCGCTCGCCCCCGTATTGTCAACCTCCAGGCGGGTAAACACATTGCCGTCGTATTTTCCCTTATACTCTGCCAGAACTTGTTTTCCTGCGATGGAAAAGCCGGTCCAGTTCAGGGTGTTAAAGCTGTTTCCGTCCTTTGCCAGAAGGGCGCCGTCGCCGCGCCTGTCGTCGCTGACTCCGTCCGGGCCGTAATTGACCAGGTTCTGAAGACACTGCTCCCAGACCATCAGATAGTCGGAGCCGACTCCGATCCGGTTGTGGCCTGTATACAGCTCTTTGACCGATTTCCCCTCCCTGGTATAGGCCGCCATCAACTGCTGGTGCAGCGAGAGAAGCAGATCCTGGCGAACGCCTTTGGCTCCGAACTGGTCCGCCACCCAGTAACGGTTGACGCCGTAAATATCGGAGGAGAACAAAAGTCCGTGTTCACGGTCATATATCAGAATGGAGGCATCCTCATGGCCGGGAAGCTGGTAAAACTCAAATTTGCAGTTTCCCAGATCCAGGGTATCCCCCTCCGAAACGGGATGCACTTTAGCGCCTTCATAGGTGCCCGATACCGTGCCGTCAATTACCGGATTACCGCTTGTGTAATCTTTGGCATACGTCTCAATGCTCCATTCTCCTCCCATTGGGCCGACCCTGTCGCAGAAATATACATCCAGGCCGTTGTGGTAGGCAACCGCCAGAGCCCCCTTATGGTCCGGATGGTTATGGCCCAGCACAAAGACATAGGGTTTGGTGGCAATCTCATTTACCCGGTCAATCAGGCTGGTCGTGGTGTTGGTCGGCATCAGGCCGTCGTAGAGGATTCCCATCCGGCTGCCCTCAATGTAATAGGCCGCCGCCTGGAAGTTGTCGAAGAAGCGGTAAACGGCCGGGTAATCCTCCGAACCTTCATGGAGCTTATCCGTGGCAAAATCGTGCCAGGCAGGACGGTCGATCCGCCATATAAACCGGCTTACGGGGCTGTCGGCCAGTCCGTCCCTGGTGGCATAGGCCTCCACCTCCACACAGAAATAAACATTGTCATAGGGAAAATCCCAGTTATTATTCAGGCCGAACATGGGATCGGTGGAGTATCCCGGAATATAGTCAATCCACTCTCCCCACTCATCGCTCAAGGTGACGCCGTTGCCGCGGTCCCCGATAAACAGTCCTTTCATTTCCGGATGGGAGATGTTAAAAGCACGGCAGCGCCAATGCACCGTCGCATTTGGGGTCGGCGTAAACCAAATAGGGCGGCAGCGTACAAATTTCCGGTGGGATACCGGCATCGCCCACACAGGGGAAACCATTCGTCTGCCGATGGTTTCAATGATAATCCGCGCCTCCGTATCGGTAATTCCATCGGTCGGGTTGATTGTCCGATCCGTTCTTCCCCTCATATAATTATACCCCGCCAGCGTATTCAGCGCATTCCTGCAGTCCGGGCTTATTTTAGCCGCATCCTCAAATTCAGACAGGTAATCCGTTTCCAGATCCCCGAGGCGGAAGGCGCTGCACAGAATCACCGCCGCATCCTCGCGGGTCATAGCTGACATCGGGTAGAAACAGTCATCCGGGGATGCCGCGGACAAAATTCCCATATCAAGGGCCGCTTCCACCGGTTTTACATAGTCGTTCCTTCCGGTCACATCAAAATAATTTCTTACACGCTCCTCTTTCAGGACATTGCCGTCACCGTCGATATCGGTTCCGTCGTCCATGACTCCGTTATAGTGATACCAGCCGAAATAACCGGCCAGACGGATCATAAAGTCTCCTCTTGTCATCGGCCTGTCTACCTCGATAGAATGGGCGCCCGATGTCTGTCCTGTATGGAAATTCACGGAATATACCGTTCCTTCCAAGGACCAGGTTATCTCCACATCATATCCGCCTACGCCGTCCCGCATGACAATAGTCCCGTCCGGATCCACGGATACGAGGTGCTTATTGCCTGTTCTCCAGGTGCCTTCCGTCTTTTCTTCCCCATCTACGACAGCCACCAGTTTCACCGGCTGGATAAATTCGAGCGCATAGGTCTGGCCGTTCATATTCACGTCACCGCCCTGTATGTAGATACCGCCCTCGGGAGCTTTCTTCTTTTCCGGAACAGGTGCGGAACTTTCCCCTTTTTCCGTTCCTTCCGTGCCCGAGGTGGCCGCGGCCGCGGCACATCCCGGCAGAATCGAGGACAGGCTGATGGCTGCGGCCCCCCATGCCATTCCCTTCACAAACTGGCGTCTGCTGATCGTTCCCGACGGCCGTTCCTCCCGTGTTTCTGGCTTTTCCAATGTTTCTCTCATATGCGTTCCCTCCTCAATAATCAAATTAATTTTCTTGCTCTGTCTTCCTCTTATTCAGCTTCTTCCGAAAGAGAATCCGGCAAAGAAGCAGGCTGAGTTCAAATAAAAGCAGCATGGGAAATGCCACCAGTATCTGTGATGTCACATCCGGCGGCGTGATCAGGGCGGCTATGATAAAGACCGCAAGAATCACATATTTCCTGTTTTTACTCAGCACTTTGGGGTTAAGGATTCCTGTTTTTGTAAGCATGATCACAACGACCGGCAGTTCAAAGACAATACCAAATGTCACCAGGGTTGTTGCAACAAAGCTGATATAGCTCTCGATCGATACCATCGGGGAAATCGTCTGCCCGGCATTCATTCCTGCAAAAAACAGCAGCGTGATGGGAAGGACAATTTCAAACGCAAATGCCGCTCCTATAAAAAACTGCACCATACCAAAGGTCAGGATTACAAAACACGACCTGCGTTCCCCGCGCGTCAGCCCGGGCCTTACGAATCCCCATATCTGGTAGATAATGACCGGACAGGCAAAGGCTGCGCCGCCAATCAGCGCCAGACGGATATACGACAGCACCAGTTCCGTGGGGGCAATATATACAAACTGAAATCCCTCCGCCTTCTCTATCAGCCGCTCCGTCAGCCAGGCTGCCTGCCCCAGGCAGAGAAATACGGCTCCGAAAAAGCAAATGATGCAGGCCATCAGCCGTTTTCTGAATTCCTCCAGATGGGATACCAGGGACATCCTGCACTCTCCGGCTTCTTTTTTCAGTTTCAGGCGTTTCAGAATAGCGGAGCGTTTCCCGCCCAATTCTTTCTCCAAATTCCATCACCTCACTTCTGCTCCGGGCCTCCCCACCGCAAAACCCGGAAACTTCGTTTGCACCTGCAGTCCGCCTATTATCTCAGCTTTCCGCCTGTTCCTCCGCCGCCGGAAACGTCTCGTCCTCAGCTCTCTTACTGCTCCTCTTAAAGTTACCTATCGTCTGTCCCATCGCCTTCCCAAGCTGGGGCAGCTTTTTCGGGCCAAAAATTAAAATTGCAATTCCCATTATAATTAACAGTTCTGTTGTTCCCAGTCTCATTCTGTTCTCCTTTTCTATTTTTCTTCCTTCTGCTCATTGCCGTCTTCTCTCCGATTGTTTACATCACCGCAGCTTCCCGGCTCCTGTCCTGAGTCTGCGCCGGTGCGTCCTCCTCCCGGACCGTCCCGGCATCCCGGCATTCCGGCTGCACGGCGGCCTGATGCGTCTGGGGAGCAGCCGGCTCTGCGCTCTCTTTCCATTCTCCCTCAAAGGAATTCACATACCTCTTGAAGGATCCGACCGCCTGGCCTGCAAGTTTTCCAAGCTCCGGCAGTTTTGACGGGCCGAAGACAACCAGCGCCACCACCAGGATCAGGATCAATTCCGTTGTTCCAATTTTCATTCCCTGCCTCCTTATTATTGTCCGTGCGGATGTCCGCGTAAATATCCATCGCCGCGTGAAATGTATCCGCATCTGAAATTTGATAGTGACAGCTTAACAGGGAACAGGGCGGTTGTATATTTTCAATTCTTTTCCCGCAGGGGAAATCATGGGATATTTTTGTTAAAATAGCGTTTTTTGTTCATCCGGGTACGGACAGATTAAAAATTGTTAAGGTAAAAGAATAAAGTCCGGGCGGGAACAGTCTGATTTCCTGTTCCCGCCCGGACTTTATTCTTTTGCTTTATTCAAAGTTCTGTTATATTCTAAATTCCCTTTTGTCCAGATTACTGTTATATTCTGGATTCCATCTCAGGTTGTTACTTATAAATAAGCTTTTTTCACTGCCTTTAAGAGAATCTTCGGCATCTTGTTATACGGTGTAACCGGACAAATCGTCTTATTAACATTCATCAATGTGTATACGGCGATTCTGGCGGCTCTCACAGAATATTCTTCGGTAAATACCATATCATCCGGTATTTCCACAAACTGGCTCATCATAGCGAAGTTAGTGGAACCCTCCGGCACAACCTGCGGACGGTCGCTCATCTTGCGCGGCTGGAACTGTGCGTCAACATAAGGCATATAGCATGGGATTACATTGATGACCGTCTCCATCAGCTCTGCGATCTCCTCCTCCGGAATATGGAGCTGATGCAGATATTCATTCAGCATCTCCTCACCGGTGCAGTCCTTCATGGCTTTCTTCACATAGTCGCCTTCCCTGTCGGTGTAAAGGCCGTATCCCCAGAAGATTGTCACATCTGCCGGCTGATTCGGGAAATGAGGCTGGGCAGCCACTACGCTGCTCATCTTCCATCCGGAATCCTTGAACGTCATCAGGGCGCCGCTGCCCGGAATGTTGCCGGTAAACGCCTCGATTTTCTTCAAAATCCTGTCGCCTCGGCAGGTGACGGTAAAACTCAGCCAGTTAGATTCATGCTCTTTCGTAAAGAACGGCTCCGGGTTGCCGAGACGTCCCGGTTTCTTCGCCGCAATCTTGGCCCACAGTTCTCCCGAAATCGGTTTGCGCTCCGGAACGGGCGCCGGTGTATGCAGATCGCCAAGTGTGGCGCTGTCCGTCATACAGGCATTGATCATAAAGCAGAGGTCGTCCGCCTTAAGCTCTACGGTCTTTGCCTCACCATTGTCGTCCAGATGAAGTTTCGTAACTGTGATATCGTCTCCTTCAGCGAAATCAATATCCTCCACGGTGCAGTTTTCTTTAAATACAACGCCCTCTTTTCTCAGGTATTCCTCGATCGGGCGGATGATGCTGTCGTACTGATTGAGCGGGCTTCTCGTAACGCCTTCCAGCGTCTCGATACGGCTGAACTCGAATATCATCCTGTTCATGTAGCGGCGGAATTCAAATACGCTGCTCCATGTCTGGAATGCAAATGTCGTCTGCCACATGTGCCAGAAATTCGTTGTAAAGAAATGGGGCATATCGTCAAACCACTCCTGGATTGTCACCTCATCCAGATCCTTCTCGTCGGCGCGCAGAAGTTTAAGGATTCTCATTCTCTCCGCCTGGGTAAAGCCCATGCTGCGTACATCCAGGATATTGCCGTCCTTGTCCACCAGACGCGCTTTAGCACAGGTCGGATGGGCATGGTCAAAGTTCAGAATCTCCTCCGTCACGCTTCTGTTCGGCTGTGTAAGGGAAGGAATCGTCCTGAACAGCTCCCAGAAGTTCTCGTAGGTCTCCTCATTCAGCATACGGCCGCCGCGGCATACAAACCCGCCTTCCGGCGTTCCGATTCCGTCATTGCTGCCGCCCAGAATATGCATTCCCTCATAGATGGTAATCTGCTCTCCCGGAAATTTACAGTCGCGGATCAGATAAGCCGCGCCCGCCAGGCTGGCCAGACCTCCGCCTACAAAGTGAGCGGTTCTGCCCTCATAACTGCGGCGGCTCATAACAGCCTCTTCCACTGCGTCTTTTTTCACTTCATCGCTCTTTTTCTTCTGGTCGTAAATCTTTTTTGCAGCTACGCCCGCAACTGCGGCGGCCGCTCCGGTGGTCAGGATGCGACCCCATCTTTTCTTTCCCATAATAACAGACCTTCTTTCTTTTACTTTCCAATACGGTATACGTCCTGTGCCTGCCTGTCCGTAAGCGGCAAAAACAGGCACCCTGTTTCCATATTATACCACCTTGGTTCACAAATGTCACTACATGTAGTTATTAAATCTACATCGTATTATATCGACATTACTATTCATAAGCAGTGTCCCGCGAGTCGTTTTTGCGCGCATTTTGCGTGAAAATCCCGATCAGGAGGACGCCGGTCCAGGCTCATTCCCCAGTTCTTCGTCATTGGCAGGGCCGTTCCCATTTGAAACAATTCCGGGGTCCTCATCCATCATCAGTTCTTCCGAATCCGGTTTTCTGCCCGCCGTATCTAGCCCCAGAGCTTTCTCCAGGTTTTTTACAAGATCCGGGCTGTTGCGCTTCATGTCAATCCGGATCTCCGTATTGCCGTAGCACTGGATCAGCCAGCCGAACCACATCGCCGGCTCACTGTCAAAATAGGACGGCAGTGACTGTGCCATGCTGCTCTCCGACAGATACTGGTAGAAATCAGCCATAAAATCATTATCTTCTTTATCATTCCCCGTTGCATAGGCAATATATTCACCAAAAGCCATTGCCAGGGTTTCCGGGTTGGTAAATTTCAGTTTTTTATAATTTTTATCCGTCTTGTGATAGACAAAGTAAATTCCCTGATCGGTCTTGGGGGCGGAAAAATATTTCTTATCCGTGTAGTACATAAACTCCCAGCCCGACTCCACAAACTTCTTAATCCACTCTCTCGGAACACCAGAAAGAGCCTGGGTAATCTTGTCCCGCTCCTCGTTTGTCGGTTTTCTTTTACCCTGTATCGTCATGTCGTAGCGGTTGTCCCGCAGCCCGTTCTCATCGTAATAGTTCATGCCGACAAACTGGTTGGCCGCCATCTGCCCGTCTTCATAAAAATAGTATTTATGACCGTCAACCATACGGAATCCCCTATTATACATCACACCCTTGGAATCAAACCAGTACCAGGCCCCGCCCTTTTGGAGCCAGCCTTTTGTCACGACACCGTCCTCATCCATGTAGTGCCACTGTTCTTCCTCCGCATCGTAAGCCCAGCCCGTGGCCATCTCCCCGTTCTCACGGAAAAAGTAATAATTTGACCCTATTTTTCTAAGCCCCGTCTGCATGTAACCGCTGCTGCTGAAGTAATACCAGCGTCCGTCGTCGTACAGCCAGCTTTTTTCCAGGTACATACCGTCAGGCAGCATGTACTGCCAGTCCTCCCCGTCCCCGGTCCAGTCTCCTTTGACGGATGGGTCTTCCTCAGCCAGGGCGGTGCCTGTAAGCAGAAACAGTATCAGGCAGACAGAAAAAAACAGAACCCCATATTTCTTCAAAACACAGCGCCCCTTTCCTGCTCAAACTAAACTCCGTTTTAGTTATTTTACCGCACCGCCGATCAAAAGTATAGTGAAAAATTCTTACAGCATTTATAAAAAGCGATGGAAATATCGTAAAGAATTCTTTCGCCGTCCCTGTTTTTTCCGTTGTCTTACCGTCTTTCCTGTAGTATACTTGGTACCAGAATAATCAGCCGGACAAACGGGCCGCCCGCCATTTTTAAGGGATGCCGGACCGGAGAAAGAGAGATACCACCATGAAATACAAACGTCCCCTGGCGATTGCCGGAGTCGTCATAATACTCCTGCTTTATGTGTCAACCATCGTATTCGCCTTAATCGACAGCCCTCTTGCGCAGAGCCTATTAATGGCCTCCCTCTTCTGCACTGTTGTGGTGCCTGCGGTTCTTTATGGGTATTATGTGATTATTAAATATATGAAAGATCGGAAGTAGGATTTAGTTGAGATGCGAGGACGCCTCTGGGAGATGACGGACGGGGGAGTGGTTGTGTGGTGAGTCTTCAGTCCCGGGGGGTTAGGGTGTGGTGAGGGGGAGGAGGGAGAAAAAATTCCTACGGGGACTCGCTCCCGCTTGTGGAATGCGCAGCGGATGCTAGCTTCGAAAAAACCTCAGCAAGCACCGGCGGATTCCAAGGTCCCCTTCGGAAAGTTTTCTCCCTCCTCCCCCCGGCAATTTATCGGCCGGGACTGAAGACTGAGAAGATATCGCCCCGTCCGGCATCTTCAGAGGCCGATTGTCTCTTTCGTCAAGTGCGGATGGGAGGATTGCCGCTGCCCACTATGTGGATGTGATATTTTGATAGTCTGATTGCATCTAATACTGAATTTAGAATAGAAATTTACTCCCTGGCTTAACGCTATATATATCTTTAATGCTCAGATAAAACATTTTAACTTTAAAACCAAAAAAGGAGGCAGTCTCTCTGCCTCCGATAGCACGTAGTGGTCGCGACAAATCCCCTCCTCCTGAAGGAGGAGAACAAATCAGCGGCCGCAGGCCGGGGATTCGGGATGGTGAAAACCTTCGCGTCTTCAGTCCCGGCGGCGTTCTCACTACTTCACTTTTATAATCTCGTTTCTTCCGGGCCCATTTGACACCATCGTAATCGGTACCCCGATTTCCTTCTGGATCTCTTCGATGTATGCACGGCACTCTGCCGGAAGTTCGCTGTATTCACGGATTCCCCTGATATCGCATTTCCAGCCCGGCATTTTTTTATAGACCGGTTTTGCTTTCTCCAGTTTATAGGTTACAGGGAAGTCTTTGACGATTTCTCCGTCTATCTCATAACCGGTACAGATTGTGAGTTCGTCCAGATAGCCGAGCACGTCTAATACGGTCAGGGCGACTTCTGTTGTTCCCTGGATACGGCAGCCGTATCTGCTGGCAACGGCGTCGAACCAGCCCACGCGTCTCGGGCGGCCTGTTGTTGCGCCGAATTCTCCCTTGTCTCCGCCGCGGCGTCTCAGTTCGTCGGCTTCCTCACCGAAGATTTCGCTTACAAATGCTCCGCCGCCGACTGCGCTTGAATATGCCTTTACGACCGTCGTAATATTTTTAATCTCATAGGGAGGAATGCCTGCTCCGATGGCGCCGTAAGCCGCCAGGGTGGAGGATGAGGTAACCATCGGGTAAATGCCGTGGTCCGGATCCTTTAAGGAGCCTAACTGGCCTTCCAGCAGGATGTTCTTCCCTTCCCTGATTGCATGGTAGAGATAGGAAGAAACATCGCAGACATACGGCTCCACCATCTCTTTATATTTCATCATTTCTTCAAAAAGCTGTTCCGGATCAAGGAGAGGTTTGTGGTACAGATGTTCGAGAAGCACATTCTTTGTCTCGCATACCCGGTAAATTTTCTCCTTCAGGCCCGCCGCGTCAAAAAGCTCGCTGACCTGGAAACCGATTTTTGCATATTTATCTGAGTAAAACGGCGCAATACCGGATTTTGTGGAACCGAAGGACTTTCCTCCAAGACGTTCCTCCTCGTATTCGTCGAACTGAACATGGTAAGGCATCAGAATCTGGGCTCGGTCGGACACCAGAATCCTTGGTTTCGGCACGCCTTTTGAGACAAGGTCGCTTATCTCATTGACAAGATAGGGGATATTTAATGCTACACCGTTGCCGATAATGCTGGTTGTGTGATTGTAAAATACGCCGGATGGCAGCAGATGAAGGGCGAAACGGCCGTAGTCGTTGATAATTGTATGGCCCGCATTGCTTCCTCCCTGGAATCGGATAATGATATCCGACTCTTCGGCCAGCATATCCGTAATTTTACCCTTGCCTTCGTCTCCCCAGTTTGCTCCTACTATTGCTCTTACCATGAATATTTTCCTCCCAGGAATCGTTGTTGTCGTTTTTTATCAATCAGCCTGCGGCTGATCTTTAGCCTGTTGTTTACATGCTTAGGATACACGAATTCTTTTCATAAGTAAAATCAATATTATTTATACTTGTCATAACCCACGCTTATCTGAGTTCAGTCAAAAGCCTTGCCGCAGCCGGAGAGATATAAGATTTTTTCGATGTTACCAGGCAAAACTGCCTGTGGGGCATCTTCTCTCCGAATTCCAGCCTGAAAACTTCCCCCAGCTCAAGGGCCTCTTTTGCAAAATCGGACATCAGGCACCCGATTCCCAGGTTTCTTTTGGCAAACTGGACAATCATATCACTGGTGGCCAATTCGAATTCCGGTTCCAGCGTTATTCCTTTTTCTTCCAGGAACAAATCCATAAACCGCCTGGTGCTTGTCTTCTTTTCGAGGAAGATGCATGGATAATCCAAAAGTTCACTGTATTTCAACCGGCGCCCCTGAAGCTCTTTTCTAAACTTCGGACCGGCAATAAAGATATTTTCCACCTCTTTTACGGGGGTGCTTTCTACGCCCGGCCGCGCTTCGAACGGTGTACTGACAATTCCGAAGTCAATTTTTCCCTCGTTTAAAAACTCCAGTGTCTCAGGTGTCGGCCCGTTTGACACGTTCACCTTAATCTTCGGATATCGTTCATGAAATTTTTCCAGATATGGCAGCAGATAGAATTGAAGGGTCATATCGCTGGCTCCGATCCGAATCTCTCCCGTATCCAGATCCTGTATCCTTTTTAGAGTATCTTCCCCATCATAGATTGATTCAATACCTCTTTTTATATAAGAATGGAGCACTTCTCCCTCTCTGGTGAGTTTCACGCCCTTTGAGGTGCGCAGGAACAGGCTGCATCCGAGGGCCGCCTCCAGCTGGTGCACCGCCTGGCTTACGGCAGGCTGGGAAATACAGAGTTCCTCCGCGGCAGCCGTAATTCCTCCGCTTCTGCAAACATAATAAAATACTTTATAATACTCCAGATTGATTTTTCCGTGTTTATCCATGACATGATTCCCTTCGGTACGTCTTTATCGGTATGTCTTTTTTGATACGCCTTTTTCGATACGCCTTTATTTTTGACTATTTCAGTGTATTCGATTCTGCGCCTTTCGTCAATCATGGTTTCTTCCGGTTCCGGCCCGGCGATCACCGACGTCAGACGAAAAAAATGAGATTCCTTTTACACCTGCACTGGAAGTGCAGGGAAGGGGAATCTCATTATAAATGCAATGCCATATATGATTCTTTATATGTCATTCTTTATATGTCATTCTTTATATGCAATACATTAACAAACATGGTTTGAGCCGTCTCTTATACGTTGTTCTCGGCTTATACATAGCTTTCCGCTTACACGTTAATCTCGGCTTTCACGCCCAGTTCTTCTTTATTGGCATCCAGCACCGGCTGAATCACTTCCTCCAGGAATTCCTCCACCTGCTCTTTAGCGCGGCCCGTATACCTGGACGGATCCATAGCCTGTTTCAGTTCGTCAATCGTCAGATTGAATGCAGGATCGGCTGCAATCAGCTCCAGAAGATTGTTGTCGAGGCCCTTTTCCTTTACATTGCGGCCTGCTTCCATCGAGAGCGTGCGGATCTTCTCATGCAGCTCCTGTCTGTCCCCGCCTGCTTTTACGGCATCCATCATGATGTTCTCCGTCGCCATGAACGGAAGCTCGGACATCAGGCGTTTCTCGATTACTTTTGGGTATACCACAAGTCCATCCACCACATTCAGATAGAGATCCAGAATTCCGTCGATCGCCAGAAATCCCTCAGGAATGCTTAAGCGCTTATTAGCAGAGTCGTCCAGCGTCCTCTCGAACCACTGAGTGGAAGCAACCATCATGGGATTCATCATATCGGCCATCACGTAGTTAGCCAGAGACGCCATGCGCTCGCTTCTCATCGGGTTTCTCTTGTATGCCATAGCGGAGGAACCAATCTGGTTCTTCTCAAAAGGCTCTTCCACTTCCTTCAGATGCTGAAGAAGGCGGATATCATTGGAGAATTTATGGGCGCTCTGAGCGATTCCGGCAAGGACGCTCATCACGCGGCTGTCAATTTTTCTAGAATAGGTCTGGCCCGATACAGGATAACAGCCCTCAAATCCCATCTTCTCCGCAATCATCTGATCCAGTTTTCTGCACTTTGCATGGTCTCCGTCGAACAGTTCCAGGAAACTGGCCTGGGTCCCTGTCGTTCCCTTGGAGCCTAAAAGGCGCAGGGAGTGAATGAGGTAATCAAGATCATCCAGATCCAGCTTCAGCTCCATCATCCAAAGAGTGGCCCTTTTACCCACCGTCGTCGGCTGAGCCGGCTGGAAATGGGTAAATGCAAGAGTCGGCTGGGCTTTGTACCGCTCAGCAAACTTCGCCATCTCATCCAGTACGTTAATCAGCTTTTTCCGTACCAGCAAAAGAGCCTCGGCCATGATGATAATGTCCGTATTATCCCCCACATAACAGGAGGTTGCACCGAGATGGATAATGCCTTTTGCCTTGGGACACTGAACGCCGTATGCATATACATGGGACATGACATCGTGGCGCACCAGCTTCTCGCGCTCTTTTGCCACCTCAAAATTAATCTCGTCCTGATGTGCTTTTAATTCGTCGATCTGCTCCTGGGTAATCGAAAGGCCCAGCTCCTTCTCTGTCTCGGCAAGTGCGATCCAGAGTTTTCTCCAGGTCCTGAACTTTTTCTCCGGTGAGAAAATATACTGCATTTCTTTACTGGCATAACGCTCTGAAAGGGGGCTAACATATCTGTCGTACATGATTTTACCTCGATTTCTTTTTTTCTGTAATAAGTTAAAAACCGGCTTCCACCATTCATTATAGCGGAAGCCGTAAGTTTTCTCAATCGTCAGCGGATATTACTTTCTGTCGGCAATTCCAAGACGTCTGAACACTTCGTTGTATGCGTCCTCTACATTGCCCATATCGCGTCTGAAACGGTCTTTGTCAAGTTTTTCGTGGGTTTCTTTATCCCAGAGACGGCATGTATCAGGAGATACCTCATCAGCCAGGATAATCTGTCCATGGTAACGGCCGAATTCGATCTTGAAGTCGATCAATTCGATTCCAAGGCTGCCGAAATAGCTGCGCATTACTTCATTTACCTTAAATGCATATTTTGTGATGGCATCAATCTCTTCCTCTGTAGCCAGTTCAAGGGACAGTGCATAGTATTTATTGATAAAGGGATCTCCTAAGTCGTCGTTCTTGTAGCTGAATTCCAGGGTCGGGCATTTGAATTCGATTCCTTCTTCCATACCCATCTTCTTTGCAAAGCTGCCTGCGGAGAAGTTTCTGATGATAACCTCAAGCGGTACGATCTCAACCTTCTTTACAGCGGTCTCTCTGTCGCTCAGCTCTTCTACTAAATGGGTCGGTACGCCTTCGGCTTCAAGCAGCCTGAAAATATGATTTGTCATACGGTTGTTGATTGCGCCTTTGCCTACGATTGTTCCCTTTTTCAGTCCATTGAATGCGGTTGCATCATCTTTGTAATCTACAATTAAGATGTCCGGGTCTTCCGTTGTGTAAACTTTCTTTGCTTTTCCTTCGTATAACAAATCTACTTTTTTCATCTGCATCCACCTGTCCTTTTTATTTATAAGTTATTAATATAAACGAGCTTTGTTTCAGTAGAAATTATAATACACTGTCTGGGTAAAATCAATAGCGTGTTTTATTAAAATAATTAATAAGCATTCAGGGGCGGTTGTTATCAATCATTTTCCGCCTCTTCTCTCCCGGCTTCTTCTCTCTTTGTCCTCTCACGGTAAAATACAATCTCACCGTTTTTCAAACGGACGGAAATACGGAATAGATCCTGAACACGGTCCGTCTCCCTGCTGTGCTCTAAAACAGTTTCCGCCTCCTTAATCTCTTTCACGGACAGGAATAATTCACTGTAAGCGCCAATCAGCATCAGATAAATCACAGCCATAGACAAAACCAGAAGGCACACCGCTCTTTTCTTGCGGTTTCTTCTAAGGCGGAGTTTTCTGAAAAAATTCATGAGACTTCTGCGCCTTTTTATTCTGTCTCTCTCACGGTTCCGCTCCATCCGGCCGGTCCCGGGGCAACTCCTTCCCCGCCGCCTGCCAAAAAGTTTCCGTTCTCTTTCTATCTTTCTAAGTTCCGGCAACTGCATCGTCTCCTTTGCTGCTGCCTCTCTAAGTCTCCTTATGTCTCCTTTTTCAACTATAGCGGATTTGCTCCCAATTGTAAAGAAGAAATGTGCAGGGTCTAGACCTCTGCACATTCACCGTTTTTCACAAATTTTTCTTCAAATTCTTCCACCGGCATCGGTTTATAAAAAACATAACCCTGGATAGCGTCACAATGAAGTTCTTTCAGGAACTCCACATAACCTCTTGTCTCGACGCCCTCCGCAATCACTCTCATATTAAGCTCTTTTGCCGTCTCTATCACATGCCTGACAATCGCTTTCTCCCGCGGATCCGACTCATTCCGGAAAAGGGATCTGTCAATTTTAAGTGTGTCCAGCTTTGTATTCGTGAGCACACTGAAAGAAGAATAGCCGCTTCCAAAATCATCGAGAGAACAACCAAATCCAAATTCTTTCACCTGATCCACAACATTGCTCACAAGCTCGACCTGGTTTAATACGATGCTCTCAAGAAACTCAAATTCAATACACTCCTTGGGACATGGATTTTTTTCATATGCGTTTATGTATTCCTTGAAAAAATAACGGTAATTAAACATACTGCTGGAGAGATTAACACTGATCCGTATTTTCTTCCCATATTGGTCAATCCATCGGCTGATTGTCCGGCATACCTTTTCGAAGGTGTATAAATCCAGTTCATCTATCAGCCCGTTTTTTTCAAGTTCAGGCAGAAATTCGCTGACCGGAATCATTCCCCGCTCCGGATCGATCCAGCGCACCAGCGCTTCGGCCTCGGTTACTCTGCCTGTTTTTAAATCTACTTTAGGCTGCAGATATAATTTGAAATCCCCGTTTTCCATTGCCGGCCGTATTGTCTGCTCAAGATCGTAGCCAAGCAGATTCTTATCCCAGTATGTCATTCCGTATATTTCAAAATGCGTGTTTCTGTAAAGACTTTCCTTGGACTCCGCCCGGCATATATCCGCATTGTACTGTGCTGTCAGAAAATCAACTGGTTCTTTTGTCAGGAGATACAACCCCATTCCCGTATAAATCTTCCCAAAGCCTTCTTCATCCGGCATATCCCTGATTTGAGCATTCAGGTGAATCATATGATGAAAAATATCATCATAATCCCCCGGTACTTTAATCAGAAGGTTATAGTAGTCTCCGCTAATCCTGGCCAGATACTCCCCCTCACTCAGAAATTCGGATATTGCATGATATACCTTAACTATCAGCTTGTCTCCCGCCTCTCTTCCAAAAAGACGGTTAAAAACTCTGAACCGCTTAATTTTAAGACTGATCAGCATGTACTCTTCCGGATTAGTCCTGCAAATTTCTTCGTAGCGCTCTCGTATCCATTTCTCGTCTTTCATATCTACCATGATAATATCCCCTGTTTTCATATCCGATGCTTTATCCATTTTAACATCAAAAGATTCTTTTAACAATAAAATAAAGCATAAAAAAACAGCCGGATCAGAAAAATGTTTCCGATCCGACCGCCTTCTTACGGAAGTTTTAATCACCCACCGAACTTTCCATTGTGGAGGAAACAGTACCGTCATCAACTGCATTCTCCACTCCGTCCTTTATGTCCTCTGCACCGTCTTTGATATCGTCTGCAAGTCCGTCAAGCACACCCGTGCTCTCTCTTGCGTCAATATCATTCGTAGGTCCGTTTGCAGTTCCGCCTTCAGTACTTTCTGCACTGACAGCAGACTGAGACTGCCTTGTGGATTCTGTGGCCTTCGTATTATCACGTCCGTCACCGCAGCCTGATGCTAAAGCCATGGCAAAAATTAACATAATGCCTAAAACAATCTGTCTAGTTTTTTTCATAATAATATCTCCTTTCTACCACATAGTATGTACAGTGAAGAAAGGTTTTATTTTGGCAAAAACTGGATAAAATCATGAACAAAAAGCCTTTGTCAGCCTATCACGTCCGCCATTGTATACAACCCCGGTTCTTTGCCTGCCAGGAATTTGGCGGCCTGAACCGCTCCTTTTGCAAAAATTGCTTTCGAATATGCCGTATGTGAGAATGTCACCACTTCATCCCTGCCCGCGAAAATAACATCGTGCTCACCGACGATAGAACCGCCTCGGACCGCCTGGATTCCAATCTCTTTCTTGTCACGTTTCACGCGCTCCGCGGATCTGTCATACTTATAGTGGTATGCGTGATCCATGGCCTCGTTGATGGAATCCGCCAGGGCAATAGCCGTGCCGCTCGGCGCATCCACCTTCTGGTTATGGTGTTTTTCCACAATCTCCATATCAAAGTCTGCCGCGGCCAGAACCTGGGCCGCTTCTTTCACCAGCTTTAAAAGCACGTTTACTCCCAGGGACATGTTGGCCGAGCGGAGAACCGCCGTCTTTTCGGAAACCTCAGACACCCGTTTAATCTGCTCATCGGATAGCCCGGTTGTGCACACTACCACAGGCATTCCCGTCTCCTCACACCAGTCGAGCATTGCGTCCGCTGCTTTTGCAATTGAAAAGTCAATCACCACGTCGGCTTCCACCGTACACTCCCGAAGTGACGGGAAGACCGGAAATGAATTGTTCTTATTATCTGCAATATCGATACCGGCTACAATGGTAATTTCTCCGTCGTTCTGGGCAATTCCTGCTATCACCTGTCCCATGGCTCCGTTGCAGCCATGCATAATCGCTCTTATCATTTATATGTACCTCCGGTTTGACGTTTAAAGAAGACCGTAATTCACCATTTCTCTTCTCAGTCTCTCTCTGTTCTGCGGCTCCATCTCCACGAGCGGCTTGCGGAACGGGCCGACTCCCTTGCCCATCATGTTCATCGCCTCTTTTACCGGAATTGGGTTCACTTCACAGAACAGGGCTTCGATCAGCGGGATTGCATCCAGTTGCATCCGGGAACTCTTCTCCACTTCCCCTTTGAAATAAAGCTCGCACATGTCATGGACCTGACGCGGCGCCACATTGGATAATACGGAAATAACGCCCTTGCCTCCCAGGGAGAGAAGGGGCACGATCTGGTCGTCATTACCCGAGTAGATGTCAACCCAGCCGTTCGACAGGCTTGCAATCTTTGCAATAGAAGAGAAATTGCCGCTTGCCTCTTTGACGCCGACGATGTTCTCAACATTCTTACACAGATCAACGATTGTCTCAGGATTTATGTTTACTCCTGTTCTTCCCGGAATATTATAAAGCAGGATCGGGATTTTCACCGCTTCCGCCACATCGGTGAAGTGGATCCGGATGCCTTTCTGAGTAGACTTATTGTAATATGGAGATACGAGAAGAAGTCCGTCGGCTCCGGCTTCTTCCGCACATTTGGAAAGATAAACCGATGTAGCCGTACAGTTGGAACCTGTGCCCGCGATTACCGGAATCCGGTTATTTACTATGTCACAGACAAATTTGATCTCCCTGATATGTTCATCATGGGTCAGCGTCGCCGCCTCTCCCGTTGTTCCGCAGACAATAATACTGTCGGTTCCGCCCGCTATCTGCTCCTCCACCAGTTCTTCAAGCTTGGAATAATTGATTTCCCCGCTCTCCTTAAACGGCGTTACTAACGCAACTCCTGCACCTTCGAAAATTGACATTCTGATATCCTCCTTCAATCTGTATTCAGACTTCCTGGTTTATCCGGGACTCCAAAAGCAACGAAAAAATACGTTCTGCGAGCTTTTCATTGCTAATCAGTAAAAATAAAGCTGGCACGTCGGCCAGCTCATAATGTACACAAATTATCCCGTAGCTCCCCATCGTTCCTGATGACAGTCATATGATTATTCACCATATGCCCAGAACCGCACTCACAGTGGTGCTGCTCTTCGGCGTCTTTCCCTTTCAACGGTCATCTACTGTGTCTGCCACATCCGGCCGCTTACTGATGATTGACGCAACCTCTACCTCAATATATTTGTTCCTATATTATCATTACTTTCTATTCTTGTCAACCGTGACGTTTATAAATTCCGCCTCACAGCGGGACGGTAATTGCTCAGCAGTCTACGTCGTTGTCAATGCGTGTAACTGTATCGGCGTATCCGCACAAATCCGGCGGGCACACCTTTCCCGTCAATATCAGACTTACGTTCTCTTCCCTGAGGGCAAGCATACCCGCAAAGTCTTCCATTGCCATCAGGCCCAAATCCAGGATGCCGAGGAATTCATCCAGTATCAGCAAATCGCATTCGCCGGTGGTAAGGACTTTCTTCGCGAAATTGATGCCGTTACAGATATTAACCCGCTCTTCCTGCTTCTGGGCTTCGTTCAGCGTGCAAAAATGGCAGCTCTGTTTTTCAAAACGGAACACCTTCATATCCGGTTCCAGCCGTTTAAGCCACTCTGATGTTTCAGGACTCAAGGCTCCTTTTAAGAACTGGATCATAATGACCCTTTTATTCTTTGTCATCGCTCCGATACCCTTACCCAGAGCCATGGATGTCTTACCGTTCCCATCGCCGCAGATTATCTGAACAATTCCTTTATCCATATTCAGCACCTCTTTATATGTGTTTTACCGTTACTTTTACCAGGCCGACTTATTCTAGCACATTTTTACCGGTTTTGCAAGTATGTTACCTATTCCTGCTCCACACATTCCAGTTTGCTTACAGATACTTCATATGCCACTCTCTTCTCACAATCCACGTCGCTCAGCTTCTTCGTATACTCCCTGCTCTGCACACGGCCCCATACGCAGACCCTGCTGCCAACCTCAAATCCCGAAGCATATCTGGCATTTCTTCCCCACGCGATGCAGGGTATGTAATCTGATTTTCCGTAAGGACGGTTGACGGCCAGAAGAAGGTCCGCAATTTCCCTGCCCAGCGGTGTTTTCCTGTAAATCGGCTCTTTGCAGATATAGCCGTCCAGGAAAATCTGATTTGTTTTTGTATAATCCGTGAACTCTTCCAGGAAGTTTACCTCACGAACGAAAATGGAAAGCACCAGCCTGTTTTTAGTACCCTCATGGCGGTTATAGGAGCGAAACTGTCCGATGGCTTCCACCGTACAGCCCTGGTAATCCTTTGTTATATCCATAAGGCGTTCCGATATCATCAGAGGAATGATATCCACCTGATCACTCAGCCTGCTGACAGCCATGTCAACTACATAGAAACCTTCCCCGAATACCTCATGGCTGAACTTGAACTCTGAAACCACTTCACCAATTACGCTTACCCTGTTGTTTTCAATCACTTTTTCTGACATAGTACTTCTCTCCTCTTTCTTTCCACTATATTTCTTTTCTATTCTTTTATCTTGCAATCCTCTGTTTAAAAACAGAGCTAATCCAATTGCTAATATTATGTTTATGCGGATATTTCTTTTTTAGAAGAAAAAGAAGAAGTAAAATTTCTACAGGAAAAGACAGCGCGGCTGTCGAATCAAAGAGTAAAAATACATCTCTTTTGCAATATGATGCCCCCTGTCGGATAAACGTGGTTTTTTTAGTAAATGCGCCTGTATACGACAGGCTGTTTTGTGGAAATTGCCGGTACAAAAATTGAGGTATAACGCTCATTCTCATGTCATATGCACAGGCTGTCAACGCCCTTTTTGAAATTATGTCCAGTGAATTTTTATCCATACACAAAAAGACACCCCGGAGGCCGTCTAACAGCTTCCTGGAGCGTCTTTAATGTTTAAATGATATATCCTTACCGGTTAACCCTGTTTGTTCCTGTCATTTACCGGTTCCTGTCTTTTCTACTGTCCCTTGTCTTTTCTGCTGATTGCAGCTCTCTTTCTCATGGTCGGATCCAGAATCTTTTTGCGGATTCTGAGGCTTGTAGGCGTTACCTCTAAAAGTTCATCGGTATCGATGAAATCAAGGCACTGCTCCAGGCTCATTTCCTTCGGGGTGGTCAATCTTAACGCTTCGTCGGCGCTGGAAGAACGTGTGTTGGTCAGTTTCTTCGTCTTGCAGACATTCAGCTCGATATCCTCAGGTTTGGCGCTCTGGCCGATAATCATTCCGGAATATACCTTTACGCCTGCACCGATAAAGAGTGATCCCCTCTCCTGGGCGTTGTAAAGTCCGTAGGTGATAGACTCTCCGGCCTCAAATGCGATCAGGGAGCCTTGCTTGCGGTAGTTTAGCTCTCCTTTAAAAGGTCCGTATCCGTCAAAGCTGGTGTTCAGGATTCCGTTCCCCTTTGTGTCCGTCATAAATTCGCCGCGGTATCCGATCAGTCCTCTGGACGGGATGGCAAACTCAAGGCGTGTATATCCGCCTCCAATCGGGCTCATGCCCTGAAGTTCTCCCTTCCTGCTGGTCAGTTTCTGGATTACCGCGCCCGTGAATTCCTCCGGCACATCGATATAGGCAACCTCCATCGGCTCCAGTTTCCTGTTTCTCTCGTCGTAATGATAGAGAACCTCTGCTTTGCTGACGGCGAATTCAAAACCTTCTCTTCTCATATTCTCAATCAGGACGGACAGATGAAGCTCTCCTCGTCCGGATACTTTGAAGCAGTCCGGGGAATCCGTCTCCTCCACCCTGAGGCTGACATCCGTATTAAGCTCTCTGAACAGTCTCTCCCTGATATGGCGGGAGGTGATGAATTTGCCCTCCTGGCCTGCCAGCGGGCTGTCATTTACCATGAAATCCATGGCAATAGTCGGCTCTGAAATCTTCTGGAACGGGATGGCCTCCGGGTTCTCAGGGGAACAGATCGTATCTCCGATATGGATATCAGAAATACCGGAAATCGCAACGATGGAACCGATCTGCGCCTCCGTCACCTCAACCTTGTTAAGGCCTTCAAACTCATAGAGTTTTCCAATTTTCACCTTGCGGAATTTATCAGGTTCATGATGGTTTACAATCACGCAGTCCTGGTTTACCTTCAGGGAGCCGTTGTCAATCTTGCCGACACCGATTCTGCCCACGTATTCATTGTAATCAATGGTGCTGATAAGAACCTGGGTCTCCGCCTCCGGATCTCCTTCCGGCGCCGGGATGTACTCAAGGATTGTCTCAAAAAGCGGGGACATATCCACTTCCGGATCGTTCACGTCCTTCTTGGCAAATCCGGCTCTGGCCGATGCATAGATGAACGGACACTCAAGCTGCTCATCGGATGCGTCCAGATCCATGAACAGTTCTAGGATCTCATCCACAACATCATCCGGTCTTGCCTCCGGACGGTCAATTTTATTGATGCAGACAATAACCGGAAGATCCAGATCCAGTGCCTTTCTCAGAACGAATTTGGTCTGCGGCATGGCGCCTTCGTAGGCATCCACCACCAGGACAACTCCGTTCACCATCTTTAACACACGCTCCACTTCGCCGCCGAAATCGGCGTGGCCTGGGGTATCGATGATATTAATCTTCGTGCCGTTATAGTTGACGGCCGTGTTCTTGGACAAAATCGTAATACCGCGCTCCCGCTCAATATCATTGGAGTCCATAACGCGGTCTACCATCTCCTGATTGGCGCGGAATATTCCGCTCTGTCTCAAAAGCTGGTCAACCAGTGTTGTTTTACCATGATCGACGTGTGCTATTATTGCAATGTTTCTGACATCTTCACGCTTTGTTTTCATATTATAATCTATCTCTCTTTCCTGCCAAACAGTAACTGTGCTAATTTTACATATTTTTACACAGTTACTCATTGTAACATTAAATATAGAAGAGTTCAAGGGGAATCTGAACGTTTTTTTTACAAAAACACCATATTTGTTAAGGTTATACCTGCATTCGACAGTTACGGCTGCAGTTTAAAGCCTGCCAAGAGCGGGATGCCGCGCTCCTGGGGTCTTTTCGCATTGCCATTCCGGCGGCTTTGCAATATAATTCAGTTATGGCAAAAAAATCGTTCTTACAGGAGGCGGCATATGGGTCATATCAATAACGAAAATAAGTGTTATCTTTTCATCATACTATGTGAAATTGTTACGGCCGTCATCTATGCAAAGTGGATTGCACCCGATCTGGCCGCCATGCATAATGATATGCAGGTCTTTATTCCCATGGCGCTGCTGTTTATCACCGCTCTCTGTTTCCTATCGGTGCTGCTCCTGTGCGGCGTGTATCTGCTGCGCAGCCGGAGAAAGAAAATTACGTATGAATGGAACGGCCCCGTGACTCTTCTTCTGATTCTTGCAACCCTGATGCTATGGGCTATAGCCCTCCTTATCATATCCGGCCATACGGACTGCTGTACGGGAGGGTGAGCCCATCTAAAAGATGACGGTCTCACCGCCGGTTACCCCAAAGTACACCTTGTCGAGAAGCTCGATAAGGCATCGGCCACCTGTTCCTTCCGTCAGCTTTTTCTTAAGTCCCTGCGCCTCGGAAAGCGGCGCCAGCACGGTGAGGACCACCTTATCGCTATAATCGCTTCCAAGTACCGTAATACCCTGTTCCGCAAGGATATACTGTATTTTCCCAAGATCGCTGTAATCTGTCTTAAGCTCCAGTTTCTCGGCCAGTTTTTTCTCCAGGATCACGCAGTTTTTAAGCCCTTCCTGGACCGCCCCGGAGTAGGCCCGGACCAGGCCGCCCGTCCCCAGGAGTGTTCCGCCGAAATAACGCGTTACGACGGCGCAGACATTATGGATCTCCTCCCCAAGAAGCACGTCGAGCATCGGCCTTCCCGCCGTCTGGGCAGGTTCCCCGTCGTCGCTGCACCTGGAAATCTCAAAGTTCTCCCCCACCGTAAAAGCAGAGCAGTTGTGGGTCGCGTCCCAATATTTTTTCTTCATTTCCGCTATGAAGGAGACGGTCTCGCCCTCGGATTCCACCGGGCGGATTGTGGCAATAAAACGCGACTTTTTCTCCACAATCTCTCCCTCTCCCCCCTCATAAAGGATTCTGTAATTTTCTTTCATCTGTTACCTCCTGCATCCCGGCTTTACACTATGGGAACCGGCCCTTTTTCCACACTGAAAATATGCAGCTTTCACATTTTTTGCTCCCTTCCCTGTCTTCGTCACTGTCCCCCTGCATGCCCGGCAGCATACTTTGCGGTGCACGGAATTCCGCCTGAGGACAGTAACGTAAAAGCCTCTCTGTTCATAATAACGTAAAAAAAATTTCATGACAATAGTATTTATTTATCAGGTAACTTTTGCTATAATGATAGCTTATAAAGGAGGCTCCTATGAATTATGGCAGAAAATCAACTAAACGAAGAATAAAGGCAGCCAGCTCCCGGAAGAAAAAATATACAAATAAGGTATTCTTATCTTTTTTTAAAACGGTTTTTGTCCTGTTTCTCTTTATTACAGCAGCGGGAATCAGCACAGGGATCGGTATGCTGAAAGGAATTATCGACAGTTCGCCGGACTTTAATCCGGACAGCTTCGCACCCAGCGGTTATTTTTCCACTATTTATAACGCGAACGGCGAGGTAACCGATACTCTGATAGGCACCGATTCCAACCGTATTGAAGCTACCTATGACGAGTTGCCGCAGGATCTCATCGACGCCTTTGTGGCAATTGAGGACTCCCGTTTCTGGCAGCACAACGGAATCGACCTCCGCTCCATCACCAGGGCAGCAGTCGGCGTCCTGACCCATAATTACAGCGGCGGAGCCAGCACCCTGACCCAGCAGCTCATCAAGAACACCGTGTTTAACGGCGGTATGGAGACCAGCGACGGCGCAAAGATTGAACGAAAGATACAGGAACAGTACCTGGCCCTACAGCTCACAAAGAATGTAGACCGGAAAATTATTCTTACCAACTACTTAAACACGATTAACCTCGGAAAGAACACCCTCGGCGTCAAGGCCGCGGCCCTGCGGTATTTCAATAAGGATGTATCGGAACTGACACTTTCCGAATGCGCCGTTATCGCAGGCATCACGAAGAACCCGGCCCGTTTAAATCCGGTATCCGGCCCCGAGGACAATGCGGAGCGCAGGGAAGTCATCCTCCAGGAGATGTACAACCAGGGATATATTACAAAGGAAGAACAGGAGGAGGCTCTGGCCGACGACGTTTATTCCCGTATCCAGAACGTGGATCTCGCAATTAAGGAGAATACCACCCCTTACTCCTACTATACGGACGAGCTCATCGAGCAGGTGACGGAAGCCCTGAAAGAGGAGTTCGGCTATACGAACACCCAGGCCTACAATCTGCTGTACAGCGGCGGGCTCCAGATTGAAACGCCTCAGGATCCGGCCATACAGGCCATCGTGGACGAGGAAATCAATAATCCGGAAAACTACGACGCAGCCCGTCTTTCCGTGGAATACCGTCTCTCCGTCACACATGCGGACGGGACAACGGAGCATTTCTCCCAGGAGACAATGAAGACCTATTTCCGTCAGGTCAAGGGACAGACAAGCTATGAAGGCCTGTTTGACAGTGAGGCCGAGATACAGGCGGCGATCGATGAATACAAGGCGTATCTGCTGAAGGAAGGCGATCAGGTGATTGGAGAATCCTCCCATATCACGCTTCAGCCTCAGGCATCCTTTGTCCTGATCGAGCAGTCCACCGGCTATGTCAAGGCTATCAGCGGCGGACGCGGCGAGAAGACGGCGAACCGTACCTTAAACAGGGCCACCAACACGCCGAGACAGCCGGGATCGACCTTCAAGGTAATTACATCCTTTGCGCCGGCCATCGACACCTGCGGAGCGACGCTTGCCTCCGTATACTACGATGCCTCTTATACGGTAGGCACCAAAACATTCAGGAACTGGTGGGGAAGCGACTACAAAGGATATCACTCCATCCGTGACGGTATCGTTTATTCTATGAACATTATCGCCCTGCGGTGCATGGCTGAGACGGTAACGCCCCAGCTCGGTGTGGAATATGCGGAGAAGCTCGGCATTACCACCCTCGTCTCCTCTGATTTGAACCTGTCGACCGCCCTCGGCGGTATTACAAAGGGTGTTACAAACCTGGAACTGACTAATGCGTTTGCTTCCATTGCAAACAACGGCACCTATACAAAACCGATTTTCTTTACTAGAATTCTGGACCGCAACGGCAAGGTACTGATTGAAAATGTGCCTGAGACAAGACAAGTATTAAAGGACTCCACCGCTTTCCTGCTGACCGACGCGATGACGGACGTTATGCAGAGTAATGTCCTCTATTCAAGACCCGGCGCCGGTGTCAATGCAACCGGAACCGCGGCTGCAGTCCCGGGCATGACGACCGCCGGAAAGAGCGGAACCACAACAGATAATAAAGATATCTGGTTTGTCGGCTATTCCCCGTACTATACCGCAGGTATCTGGGGCGGATGCGACAACAACCAGAAACTGAAGGATTCACGCGGCAACATAAACGGCGGCACCAGCTTTACGAAACGTATCTGGCGCAAGATTATGACCAGGGTCCACGAAGGGCTCTCCGATCCCGGCTTCCCCGTACCCGACAGTATTGAGACTGCCCAAGTGTGCAGGAAATCAGGCAAGCTGGCCGTATCCGGCGTCTGCAGCAGTGACCCGAGAGGCAATGCCGTCTACACCGAGTATTTTGCCAAGGGAACCGTCCCAACCGAGGCCTGTGACCATCATGTGAGAGTCACTGTCTGCACGGCGTCAGGCGGACGTCCTACCGCATTCTGTCCGGAGGACCAGCAGGAGGCGCGCACCTTTATGGCTGTACCGGCGGATGAGGGTATTACCGACGACTCTTACTACGCAATGCCGGATTACTGTACCGTACATAACGGCTCTTCCACGATTATCGATCCTTCGGGAGCGGAAGGAAGCGACATCCCCTACGGCCCCGGTTATATTCCTGAAACTACGGCCCCGTACTCGCGGCCGGCCAATGAATATTATACTTATCCGCATTCCTCCGGGGACGGCAATACTATCCCGATCGTCCCGGCGGGACCAAACGGTTAAAGGCGGCATAAAATCAGCCCGGGCCGCGAAAGACAGATAAATACATTTGTCTTTCGCGGCCCGGGCTGGTTTTCACTTGGTTCCAATTATTTTCTCCAAAAATTGCTTAAATGCGGTGAAATCTTCCTGTCCCGGATGGGACAAGGCCGCATGGTAATTTTCTATCATCCGACTGGCCCTGCCGTCCCCGGGATCGGCCTCCAGCATAGCCTGGTAGCGTTCCAGCACGGTGGAGGCCATCCTGCCCTGGCACATGAAATACGCGGCCGGATTCACGGCTTTAGGCAGTACCTGAGCGATGTTTCCGATCACTCTGTCATAATAGGACTGGTCGGAACCAAAGCCGGCCGTACCGAAGAGAATCAGCTTTCCCGGAACTGAAACCATTTCTCCCAGCGTCTTTAGAAAGGCAAGGGCATCGGCGTCCGCATTCCCCTTGTCGGTCCAGAAACCGACGCAGAGAATATCGGCCCGTTCTGCGATTTCCCCTCTCTTCTGTCCTTCCTGCAAAGCGGCGGCCGCGTCCCCGTAAAAGAGACATTCTCCCTCTCCTGTATTTCTGAATACCGCCAGCGCCTGATCCGCCAGCATTTTTGTATTTCCCGTCCTGCTGCTGTATACGATTGTATATTTCATTTTTTTTCCTCCTGTCTTCCGTCGTAAATACAATGAACTCCCCTGTGTTCCATCATTCCTCCCAGGCATTCCCTGTTACACCGGACGCAGGTTCTTATTTTCTCCTGGTTCTCTCCTGCCGTCTTTGCCGGCCACTGCGGATCGGCGATCAACTGGCGGCTCATGGCGGCATAATCGATTCTGGATTTTTGAAGCTGTTCTTCTATAAAGTCCGGACTGGTCAGCCCGCCTACCCCACAGACCGGAAGGGAGGTATATTTCCTCACCTCGTCGCAGTATTTCAGGAAACAGCCTTCATCCGAAAAATACGGATGGGATTTCGGCGGTATCGTATCCGACAGTAAAGTGTGATCCGCCAGGGCTACATGATAGCAGTCCACACCGGCATCCTGAAGAATTGGCAGAAAGACCGGCAGTTCCTCCAGCAGGATTCCCGCATTGCCGTAGTGGGGATTCTCCTGGCGCACAGCCAGCTTATACTCTATAGGCATGTCCGGAAGCGCCCGTCTCACGGCCGCGACGGCCTCAGACGCGAATCTGGCGCGGTTTTCGGCAGAGCCGCCGTAGCAGTCCTTCCTGCGATTAAAAACGGCGGAGCTGAAGCTTCCGCACATTCTGTCTCCGTGAATCTGTATCATGTCGAAACCGGCCTTTTCAGCCAGTTTTGCCGCCTCCGAAAAGGATGACGTAATCTCCTTCACCCTTTTTTCGGGGATTCGGCTGATATATGGGCCGGTTCTCTCATTCATCAAAAACCTCAGCCGGTCGGGCGTAATTTTCTTCGTCAGGACTCCCGGTATATAGCGGAGCATTCCTTTTAAGTCGGAATCCGACACATGAAGCTGGGCACAGGCTTTTGCCCCGTTTCTATGTATGATATCCGTCAGCCTGCTGTAGAATTCAAATCCCTTCCTGCTGTACAGCGATTTTTCAAACAGACTGTGCCTCAGGACGGGAACATCCCCTACTGTCAGCATTGCCGCGCCTCCTGCGGCTATCCGGCCCATCCGTTCCAGATACTCCTCCTCCTTCAGTCCCATCGTGGTCGGAGCAAATATAATCCTGTTTTTGAGCGTCAGACCGCGGAGCGTAAATGGAGAATTGATCATTTCGTACATCCCGTTCCCTCCCCTGCTTCCTTTATCTTTTTAAGCATGGCAAAAAGCTGCTCTTTTTCCTTCTCATCCAAGGCGGACAGCACTTTTTTGTCCCACTCTTTAAATAATGAATGGGCCTTTTCAAAGGTCTGCTCCCCTTTTTCCGTAAGTGTCAGAAGAACCATCCTCCTGTCCTTCTCATGACGTCTGCGCCCTATAAAGCCGTCCTGCAGAAGTTTCTCCACCGATCTGGCCGCATATCCTTCATCCGAGCGGACGGCCGCCGCCATCTCCCGCTGTGAACAGCCCGGTTTCTTCCCAATGTAAATCAGAAAATATAATAGTCCCAGGGAAATTCCCTCCTTCTGAAGTTCCCCCTTACAAAATGTTGTAAAATCTTCCCTGAAAATCGAAGTGTAATAGGCAAATGTCTGGTACATGATAACCTCCGTTTGATTTGATTGCCATATTTGATTTGTTTCATCCGTTTGATCTGTTTTTACTACAATTGATTTGTTTTTTATTTGATAATATCAAGTATAGCCAATTACATGATTTTGTCAAGTATTTTTATCTGCCCTCAAAACGTGGAGTGCCGTACAGTAATCGGCAGACCGCGGCGGCTCCGCAGACGCTCAAAAAGAGACAGACCGCAGCGCCGTCTGTGCCGCAGCACATGGGCTTTCCTGAGCTCTGTCTCTCTGTCCAGTTCTAACCGGCTCCCTAACGGGACCCGTCTCTCTTTTAATCCTTTAGTTTGGGCTTAAAAATCAGGGATGCAAAATACCCGAAGATCAGCGCCCCGGATATTCCTGCGGAACCTGCCGTAAAACCACCCTTAAAAAGACCCAGCAGGCCATCCTTGCCGATAGCTTCGCTGACGCCCTTCCAAAGGCTGTTTCCAAAGCCCAGAAGCGGTATTGTGGCTCCCGCTCCGGCCCACTCGGCAAATGGTTCGTAGATTCCAATCCAGCCCAGGATGGAGCCTGTCACTACGAGCAGCACCATAATGCGGCCCGGCAGAAGTTTTGTTTTATCCATCAGAATCTGCACCGCCGCGCAAATCAGTCCGCCCACGATAAACGCCTTTACATAATCCATAAATTTATTCCTCCATTTCGGATCTTCTTCCCGGATTCGATGTTCAGCCTCCTATATGCTCCAAAATCACCCCATGGGCAATTCCCGGGACATTCTGCCCCTCGTTGAAGCTGATCTGCGAAAGGAGGGCTCCGGTAGGCACAAAGAGCACCCGCTTCCACTCTCCGCTCCTGATCTTCGGCAGGATATAACCGCACAGCGTCACAGCCGAACAGCCGCAGCCGCTTCCGCCCGAATGGGTGTCCTGGGTGGCCGAATCAAAGATTGTCATACCGCAGTCCATGTGGATTCCCTTCACATCGTATCCGGCCTGATCCATGAAATCAAACAGGATATTCTGTCCCACGGCACCCAGGTCTCCGGTAATAATCTTGTCGTAATAGTTCTGATCTACATTGAAATCACGGAAATTCTGCAGGATTGTGTCTACTGCGGCCATTGCCATCGCAGCCCCCATGTTCATGGAGTCCCTGGACTGCATATCCACAATCTTTCCCGCCGTGGCTCCCGCTATCTTGGCATATGCCTTTTCCTGTGCCGCCGGACTTCCTTTTCCGTCCTTTCCTATGATGACGGAGCCACAGCCTGTGACGGTCCATGTTGTGGAAAACGGCCTCTGGTTTCCGTAGGCAAGCGGAAAGCGGAATTGACGCTCGGCGGATGCAAAATGGCTGGATGCCAGCGACATAACGCGGTCGGCATAGCCTGCGTTAACAATCATGGAGCCCAGCATCATGGCCTCCCCCATTGTTGAACAGGCGCCGTAGAGACCAAACATCGGTATTCCGAGATCCTGGACTCCAAAGGAGGTGGCCACAATCTGGCCTAACAAATCGCCTGCAAAAAGATATCTGATTTCGCTTTCGCGAAGCCCCGATTTTTCCAGACATTTGAGAGCTGTCTGCCTCTGAAATTCACTCTCTGCCGCTTCCCAGTTATCCTGACCGTACATGGGATCCGGCTCTATCCTGTCGAAGCAGGCGGCCAGCGGGCCATCCCCCTCCTTCTCACCGACGATTGAAGCCGCTCCCAGTATCACCGGCTGGTTTTCAAATTTTACACTGGCTTTTCCCTTCTGCATCTCAACTGCTCCTTTCCTTTCACTTTTAAAGCCCAAAGCCGAATATCATGCTGATCACTCCAAGCGCCCATGATACCAGAACGCCGTAGAGAATAACAGGGCCGGCAATCGTAAATATCTTACAGCCTACTCCGAATACCTGTCCCTCGGCCTTGTACTCGATTGCCGGAGCCGCCACCGAGTTGGCAAAGCCGGTGATTGGAACAAGAGCCCCGGCTCCGCCGAACTTTGCGATTTTCTGGAATATGTTTAAGCCCGTCAGGGTGACGCTTAATAGTATCAGAATGAGCAGCGTCCATGCTGCGGCAGCATCTTTCTCCAGCCCGTTTTCTTTAAAAAGGTTCAGAAGAATCTGCCCAATCGTACAGATAGCACCTCCCGTTACGAATGCCGTCAGCACATTTTTAAAGGTGCTGTGGACAGGTGTTATCTGTTTTACGTAATCCCCATATTGTTTTTTATCTACTTCCATCTGTTATGCCTCCTGTCTTATCTGTTCACTTTTTCTCTCCGGCCAATTTAGTTTTGTCCCCATGATTTAATTTCCCATGCCTCCGAGAAAATATACGAGGCAGCCAAAGAGTTTTCCGAGGGCAACAGACAAAATTACATACTGAAGCCCGACGGCCAGCCTGATTCTCCTGCTGATTACCGGCAGGGCCTTCAGAGTCTCCGCCAGGGACATGACAAGACACCCGACAAAGATGCCGCTGCCAAGTCCGAACAGTCCCAGAACGAGATGGCCCAGCAGGGGAATCCCAAGTCCTCTGGCTCCAAACAGCATTGGAAATTCAAAGATATCCAGCACATTGCCGAATATACCTCCGATAATAATCACCGTCTCATAGAGCAGAATATGCCTGTTTGTCCCCGTCTTTCCTATCACACGCGGAAACACTCCAATGATAGCCAAAAAAGCAAAAACGCCGGCCGCTATGACGCCGCCGGCGCAAAGACCGATAAAAGCCAGAAGGGACTGTCTAAGAAACATCAATGCCAGACTCCTTTCTTCCGTCATTCTGAATCAGGGTTTTATTGATATTATCCTCGTAAAGACGCATCTCCACCTCCAGCGGCGTCGGATCTGTGTTCAACTTGATTTTTGCAAAATGGTTAAAGAAAACGACAATACCAAGCGCCAGACCAATCGAGTAAGAGGTCTCTAAAATCGTAATCCCGTCTGACTCTTTTCCCATAACAAGACGGTACAATTCCTTAAACACATCCAGCACACTCGCGTCGTTATTAAACGTCATAATTGCAAAAGCCGCTCCTGCAAAACATACGAGGCAGACAAAAATCGTTTTAATCCACTGCCATGCATACATGGGTTTCTTAGACGGCTGGTAATCGATGATAAAATCAGTTTCCCCCACATTGTTTACTTCCGCTTCCGGAACGTTCTCTGATATCTTCTGGACAACATCCACAATACTCCCCATATACCGCTTTTCCTGATCGGAATGGATCGTCTGCACCTTCACCGCTTTGCACCGGCTGGCCGTGCTCTTATCACTGCAGTAAACCTCTGCAATATCGCTCAGAAAAATATCCTTCTTATGGACCTGGGTAATCTGGCTGAGTTTAACATATACTGTCTGTGTCATGCCGCCATCTCCATTTCTTCCCGTATCTCAATATTCTTAACAAAAGTCCCGTCAATATGGGAAGAATTACGGCCAACAGTCAGAAGACAATACCACACTACCGCCACAATGGCAGCCATACAGCAAAGCAATATAATAATCCCTGTCTTTTTTCTAAGATTCATGTCACTTCACATCCTTTTCCTATGAACTGTTTACGGATAGTATGGTTCAAACAGAAATTTTTATTCCTGTCGGAATCAAAAATTTCTGTTCAATAATTTATAAACAAGTGGGGGAAATTTGAGAAATGAGAACGCCGCCGGGACGGTCGGGGTTCGGGATGGTGAGAAAGAGGTTGTGAGTCTTCAGTCCCGGATTTAGTTTTGTCGCGGGTGGGGAATCCGGGACTGAAGACTCATCCATCCAACCCACTTCCCCGTCCGCCGTCTTTCAGAGGCGTCCTCGCCTCTCAACTAACTTCATAGCTTCTCCCTCATCTCCTTCAGTATCTTCCGCTCCATCCGTGATACCTGAACCTGGGAGATTCCCAGGATTTCTGCTATCTGCGTCTGGGTCTGGTTGTAAAAATATCTTCTAACGATGATTTCACGCTGCTTTTTTTCCAGGGATTTTAAGAGTTCTCCCAACACCATGCGGTCTAAGAGCATCTCGTTTTCTTCCCGCTCTTCGGCCACTTTGTCGATCAGGGACAAGGTATTGTCCTCGCCCGATCCGGATGGAGCATAGAGGGATTCTACCTGGCATCCGGCTTCCAGGGATGCGGCCACCTCCTCTTTGCTGGCCCCGAGGGCGTCGGAAATTTCCTCCAGGGTCGGTTCCCGGCCCAGGGAGCCGGACAAGCTCTCCCGCACTACGCTGACCTTGATCCCCAGTTCCTTAATAGAACGGCTGACCTTGATCATGCCGTCGTCCCGGAGAAAACGTTTAATCTCCCCGGTGATCATCGGAACCGCGTAAGTGGAAAAACGCACCTCGTAGGAAGTGTCGAATTTATCAATCGCCTTGATAAGCCCAATGCTCCCTATCTGAAACAAATCTTCTGTCTCACATCCTCTTCCCGTAAAGCGTCTGACGATACTCCAGACAAGCCCTACGTTGTCCATTACCAGCCGTTCTCTGGCTGCTTTATCCCCGTTGTGAGCCATCTCGATTAGTTTCATGGTCTCATCCATAGAGTCACCTGCCGATTTTCTTTTTCATTTTTACCATAGTTCCCCGGCCCGGTTCCGACTCCACTTCCACCCGATCCATGAATGCCTCCATAAAGGAAAATCCCATTCCGGACCGTTCTCCGCTGGTATCGCTGGTGTACATGGGTTCCATTGCTTTTTCAATGTTGTCGATCCCCCTGCCTTCATCCCTGATCCAGACTGAAAGTTCGTCCTCCTCGATGCCGGTTTCTATGTAAATGATTCCTTCCCCGTTTCCGTATCCGTGAATCACGCAGTTCGTCACCGCCTCCGACACGGCGGTTTTTACATCATTGATTTCCTCCAGGGTCGGGTCCATGCGGCTCATAAATACGGCCACAGTCACCCTGGCAAATTCCTCATTCTCCGACCGGCTTTCGATCTGCATTTTCATCCATTCTTTTCTGAGCGTTTTTTTCGTTTCCTGTTCCTTTATCTCCATATTTTCCTGAATCTCCTGCATGTTTTGTCCCGTCTTCACGTTATTCTCCTCCCTATCCATTAATTGCGTCTTCCCTTGTATCACATTTTTTTACCAGCCGCATAATTCCTCCGATTGTCAGGATCCTCGTAATTCTCGGGCCTGCCCCATAAATTCTCACCGTTCCCCGGCTGCCTTCCATTTGCTTATACCGGCTTAAAAGAACGCCAATCCCTGAACTGTCCATAAATTCCGTCTGCGAGAAATCAAAAACAATTTTATTAATATAGTTCTCCTCCAACAGAAGATCCGTTTCATATTTCAGATTACGGCAGTTGTGATGATCAAGTTCCTTGGGCAGATGGATAATGAGCGCCTGTCCATCCGCCTCATAGGTAAAAAGTTCATTCTGCATTTTTATGCTCCTTTCGACTGCTTAAATGATAAAAAATCCCTATCGGAACAAGAATGAGTCCGATGATATAAAAAAAGACACTACGGGCGTAATTTCTTATCTTCCGTAGTGTCTTTCTATCGTTTTTATTTATATGATTTGATTTAATCGGTTCCGGGTCTTTCTTAATCCTGCCCCTCACCGGCAGCGCTGCTCTCCCCACTGGCTCCGCCGTTACCCGGGGCTTCACTGCCGGCTTGGGTTTCTCCGGCATTTCCGGCCGCGGTTTCCGGCTGTGTTTCGGGAGCGGTGGTTCCTGCTCCGTCCGTACCGGCAGTTCCGCCTGTTCCCTGCTGGCCCTGCGGTTCCGTGGCAGCCGGCGTCTGGTTCGGCGCAGTCTGTCCCGGAGCTCCCGCCGCCTCACTCTGCGGCGCCAGTTCGGCAAGCTGGGTTCTCGCCCTGCCTGCATATTCCGAATCTGCAAACTGGGTCACAATCTGGGTGAACAGCTGGATGGCCGTCTCGGCCTGTCCCTGGGAACGGTTGATCATACCCATGTTAAAGATAACCTTGGGATTGTCCGGCCTGATGTTCAGGCAGGTCTGATAATAATTCAGGGCCTCGCTCATTCTTCCGGCCGACCACATCGTATAGGCCAAATCCTCCAGCGTCTGATAGCCGTTAGTCTCAATATCCTGTTTGATCGCATTAGCGATGGCCAGATCCGTCTCATCGGTAAACAGGGACGGGTTAAATCCGGCATAGAGGGAAACTGCCTCCGTTAAATTGTTGCTCCTGTATGCCTGCAGTATTTTTACCAGGATACTGTACTGATTGACAACGCTTTCATTGCTGTTTAAGAAGTTATTTAGCTGTTCTTCCGCCGAATCTTTATCACTTTTATAGGTCACGATGCTGTTGTTTAAGTTGGAAATTTCTTCATTCTTCTGGTTGAGCTGCTCATTATACTGAAGAATTTCCTGATTATGCTCGTTGTTCAGTTTTTTTGCAGCCGCAGGCATAACGAGGAAAAAGATAACGGCCGCTCCCAGAAGAAGTCCAGCTCCGATGTTGAGGACAGACTGCCATCCCGTATTCTCCTTATAGCTGGGCGGGATAATAACGTCGTCATCCTGCATCTGCCTGTGGGAAAACGCATTCTTGATCTTCCTGCGCTCTATCTCGGCCTTGCCGGTCCTTGCCTTGACAATGGACATGTACCAGGATGCCTTGGGGTTATTCTTGTCAATCTTTAACACCTTGTAGAGTGACTTGCCCGCTTTTGTATAATCCTCATGGCTGATATAAAGAAGAGCCAGGAGCAGATGGGCTTTGACAAACCGGGGATTGGCTTCAACGACGCGTGTCAGCTGCAGCACCGCAAGGTCGTCGCTGCCGCTCTGTGCCTGTAACAGCGCCTGATTGTATTTCTTTACATTCTGGCTTGCCAGTTCAAGGCGTTCCGGCTTCCTCTGTATCTGTTCAAGGTAATAGTCCGCCCTGTTGTCATTCTCCTGGAAATTCATACTGATAACCCACTGCACAAGCGCTTCCGACACTTCGCCCATCTCGTAGTAGATTAATCCCAGCAGATTTCTTGCTTCAATATGGTATTTATTCAGGTTCAGGCACTTCTGCAGATACTGCACCGCGCCTGATAAGTCCCTTTTTCCCGCCAGTTCCAGCCCTGCATTATAAAAGCTGTTGGAAACAAGGCGGATTTTTTTCATCTGATCCATTCTTACCGCCTATTCTCTCATTCTCTTTAAAAGTTCTATCATAATATCAGACATGTCTGTTAAATCACTTTTTACAATTGCCTCGCCGATATCTTCCACTTCAAGGCTGGGTTTAAAACGCTCTATTTCTTCATCAAAATCAATTGTCAACGCTTCGTCACTCATGCTTCATTCCTCCTCAGCACATCTTTTATTTCTCCGATTAAGTAAAGAGAACCCGCACAGAAAACAGTGTCTTCCGGTTTTTTCTCCCTTAATGCTTCCTTAAGCGCCTCCGCTACGGTCTGGATTACGCGTATATCATGGCCGCTCTCTCCGCCGGCCCTGTCCGCGCCTTCCGTCCGTCCGAGCAGGCTGTCCACTTTCTTCCATGCGTCATGGGCGGCCTCGTTAAGCTTTCTGATATCCAGACCGCGTCCATACTCGATCTGGGTCAGGATCAGCACGTCCGGCATAAATTCCCGGCAGAGGATCTCGGCCATCTCACGGTACTCTTTGTCCGAAACCACGGCAAATAAAAGAATTCTTCTGCCGCCTCCGCGCTTCGCCGCGATCGCCCTGGCCGCTTTGGCAAACTCGCGGATTCCGCCCTCGTTGTGGGCTCCGTCGAGATATACATTTTCCATAATCTGTTCCATGCGCCCCGGCCATACGGCATGTCCAATACCCCGGCTGATTACTTCCGCGTCAATTCCAAGGATCTCGGCCGTACGGAAGGCCAGCATGGAATTAACCGCCTGGTATTCCGCTGCAAACGGGATATCGAGGGCATGCTCCGTCCCGCCGTCCGCCTGCTTTGCCATCAGTTTCAGATGGCCGCCGTCAAGCTCCAGGCCGCTGTAGGACGTATTGTCCACCGGCCAGGTCCTGCTGCCCATCTCCTCCGCTTTGGCTCTTATCACCGCAGACGCCTCCGCCGATGTATTATCGTATACTACGGGGACACCCGGTTTGATGATTCCGGCCTTTTCCCCGGCAATCTTTTCCACCGTGTCTCCCAGGTATTCCATGTGATCCAGGCTGATCGACGTAATCACGGTTGCCAGGGGATGCTCCACACAGTTTGTGGCATCCAGACGGCCGCCAAGCCCGGTTTCCAATACTACGTAATCGCAGGGTGACTTCTTCACCATCACCATAAACATCAAAAACAGGAACTCAAAGTAGGACGGATGTCCCGCTCCTATCTTCTCAAACTCTTCCTGTGCGTCCCGGACTTTCCGGTATGCATATAAGAACAGTTCGTCGTCCACATCCTTACCGTTAAAGGCAAATCTCTCCGTGATGGAAAGCAGATGAGGCGATGTGAATACGGCCGCCGTATATCCGGCCTCCCTGAAAACAGAGGAGAGAAAAGCGCAGACGGAACCTTTTCCATTCGTTCCGGCTATGTGCACGATCTTCATATCATCCTGGGGACTTCCCAGAATTCTCAGCATTTCCCTGACCATCTCAACAGTGTGCTTCTCTTTGGAAAACTTCGGTATCTGATCCAGATATTCCGCCGCCTCATTGACAGCTATATTCCGTTCCTTCATCCTATTTACCATCTTTCTGCCAGAAAGGCCTTTATCTTTATGCGGCAAAGCCGCCCGTACTTGTAAGAAAGAATCCTGCGAGGGGCATAATTCTTCTCCGCCGGATAATTACATTTTACTTTACTATTATAATATACATCCGTTTTTATGCAAGGAGTTTATTTCGGTATTTTTTTTGAAATATCGACATATGAATATTAGTCAGGCCACAGCAAATTCTGCTTAAAAACCAACAGGAGGCATCCGTTTTCCGGCTGCCTCCCGCGCATCTTCTATTATCTGTTTGTAAAAATATCGATCACTGCATGGAATATTTTTGTAATCACTCTCCACATCCTGGTAAACGGGCCTGCTTCCTCGTTCTCCGCATCTTCCATATCGGAAATGTCGGTGGCTTCGTCGTCATCGTTTATTTCGTCTGTCCTGAGTATGATCTGCAGACTGTGGGGTGACGGGTTTTTAGAAGAGGTAAAGGAAATCTTATCGGCCTCCGGATCCATGTTCAGGAAGTTATTTTCATCCTCATACTTATCCAGCTGTTCGTCCAGAGTATCCTTCATTCCCTCGCTTGCCGTCCTCACCGATGTGATGCTGTCGAGCGTGGCCAGGCTCTTATCAAGCAGCCCCTGAAGGCCTTCCAGGCTGTTCTTCGTGCCTGCGTCGAGAGAATCGCCTGCGGCTATCATCGTGGAGTTGACAAGGCTCAGCATATCATGCGTGCTGCCCATTGCCCTGGTCAGGCGGTTCATCAGTTCCTGCGTGTCCGAAAGCGCATCCAGCATGGAGGGAACATAACTGTCCGTAGTGTCGATCAGGACTCTGGTGTCGTCTAAAAGATTGATCAGTTCATCCGTAACGCTTCTGAGAGCTGATACGGTGGATGCCGTCTTGGAACCGACATTCCCCACGTCGCTGCACACTGCATTAATCTTTCCAATTACCTGGCCCGCCGACTGCTGTACTGCCGTGCCGTCGCCAATCATGGCCTGGATTTTCTGGAGAATAGCTCCGGCCTCGGCCGGATAAGACGTTCCCGAAAGTGACTGGAGAACTTCCTCCACGTTGTCTGCGTAAGGATCCAGTTCTTCGCTCCATGTCTCAAAATCATCGTCACTTACACCGCCGCTTCCCGGAAGGCCGGAAGGGCCGCCCGAAAGCGCATTCATATCCGCTTCCGTTCCAAAAGCCTGAATGTCCGCCGCCGCGCCAAAAGCCTGAACATCTGCGTCCCCGCCGGAACCGGCTTCCGGAGTTTTTGTATCTTTTGGATCGGCTGCCGAATCTGCGCCGTCTGCAAAACCCGGCTTGTCGGCCGTACTTGATTTATCGGCCGTACTTGATTTATCAGCCGTATTGGATGTGCCGGACGACTCCGTTTTATCAGCTGTATCAGCCTCATTGGCAGAATTGGGAAGATCGGATGCATCTGCGTTATTTGCAGAGCCGGGGTTATCCGCAGCATCGTTTTTGTCGGCTGTTCCTGTATTATTGGCGGAACCGGAGTTATCCGCGGCTCCGTTTTTGTCGGCTGTTCCTGTATTATTGGCGGAACCGGAGTCATCCGCCGCGCTGTTTTTGTCGGCTGTCCCTGCATTATTGGCAGCGCCGGAGTTATCTACTGCACCGGAACTGTCAGAAGCGTCTTCTGCCTTTTTCTTTCTGTTATAACGGAAGGAATCCGCCGATTCCAGGCTTTCTTCCAGCTCCTCAAGGTCCGCGGCCGCCAGATTGTAAGCGCTTCCGCTTCCTCCCAGCTGTCCGCCCAGGATTTCAAGTATCTGCTGGATTTCCGCCGTCTGCTGGGTGATTGCGTCCGCCAGCTGCTTCTGCTCTTCCGGCGTAATTCCCTGGCTGATCCGATCCGATATGGAGTTTAAGGAGCTCTTAAGCCCGCCCAGGCGGTCGTACAGACGGTCCAGTTCATCCTGGGTGTCTTCCATCGTATTATAAATGGCATCCATATTTGCATTGATATCGGTTACCGCGCTTCTGGCTGTTTCCAGGTATGGAATCACCTTCGACGTCTGTTCCGTCACCGAGGCCAAATCATTCAGTGCCTGGGTGGAAAGGGCCTCAATCTGCTTTCTGTTTCCGTTTATCTGTCCTCTGGCATTGTCGAGGGAGTTCAGTCCGCCCCTGACCTGGGTTACATCGGTCTTCATGGCCTCCATCGAACGCAGCAGCTCATTCATGCTGTCGTACATTTTATCCCCATCTTCGCGCCAGGTATCCTTGGCCTCTTTTAAATCCTTAATGTTATTAAGCGCATCCACCGTACCAGGAACCATCATCATGACAACGCCGACGCTCTCATAGTTATCGGTTCCGATACGCACCGTATAGTCCCCGTCTTCACCCGGCAGCGCAGCAAACATAACCACCGTATTATTGCCGATTGACTGAAGCTGGGAGCCCGGGGCATCCACGCTGTAGCATTTCTCCATATCGACCGGGACCACCACGGTCAGAACCATATTGTTTTTATAGTAGGCTCTGGCATTTTTGTTGGCAAATGCCTTCACATTAATCTCTACCAGTCCCGATGCCCCGGCCAGCTTGGAGGCTTCAGCCTCCACACCGTTTAATTTGTAGGAAATGTCAAAGGTCCACGGAAGATCCACCGAACCCTCCGGCATTGTACACTGATAATAAAACCGTTTGTTTCCTTCCGGAAGCTGCCATGTGACGCTGCCGTCCCCGAGCTTTGGTTCCGTCTTATCCGTCATATTGACAACCTTGTCATAAATGCCGTAATCCGTGTACTGCTCCACACCGTTTGTGCTGCAGCCCTTCACAACGTTGACCGTTGTTGTTTTTCCATAGTAGTCCATATTGACATACATTGTCTCATCGACCTGAACACGGGGAGCCGCCGCCCTGACAGGTGACGCCACACTCATGGAAAGCGTGGCCGCCACCATCAATACTGCTGTTTTTCTTCTATGTCTCATGACTTTCGGGCCTCCTTACCATCTTCATCATCTCTGTCATTTTTTCTGGTTTTCGTCACTTTTCCCGCCAGCATTTTAAACCGCTCACGCCGTCTCATCCGTCTGCGTTCAAAGAATTTCCTGATTCTTTCAAACTCATTATCCATCAGGACATGGTCAAACAGAACGAGGAACGCCGGCATCAGCGTACATACAAGAATCATACTCATCCAGGCGCCTCTTCCTATCAGATGCCCCAGGTCGCCGATGGCGGCCACGGATGAAATGTTATAGAGTATATATCCCACAATCGTCAGAATGGAGCCGGATGTCAGAATGGCTGGAATACTCCTGTTCAGCGCCAGGATGGCCGCCTCCTTTTTTTCCGCCTCTTTTCTGCATTCCAGGTAGTTGTTCGTCGTCAGAATCGCATAGTCGACCGTGGCTCCCAGCTGGATACAGCTCACGATGATGTATCCCATAAATATCATCGTATCTCCCTTAATATAAGGAACCGCCATATTGATGAAAATCGCCACCTCGATGGGAATCATGATGATAACCGGGATGATAACCGATTTAAAGCTGAACATGACGACGAAAAAAACGCCCAGCAGGGATAAAATATTGACTCTGCTGTAATCCTTTGTAATTGTCGTCTCAATATCCTGTGTCGACGGCGTCGTTCCCACCAGGTAGGAATCTTCCGGGTAATATTTTTTAAGCAGACCCTGGATTTCGTCGGAGCACTGGTAAGCCAGTTTACTTTCACCTTTGCTTCTGACGTAAATCAGGATTCTGGAATAGTCGTTCTTATGTAACTGCTCCGTGATGCTCGCAGGAAGGAATTCTTCCGGAACGCCGTCCGGGAGAGACCCGGCCATGGAAGTCACGGATTTTGTATAGGGCAGCGCTTCCACATCATTGGTAAACGCTTTTTCATCGATCAGCGAGGTATTTGGCACCAGCGCCATCATCATATTGCTGCGCCCGAACTTCGAATTGATCAGCTGTTCATCGTCGTATACCTGTGTACCCTCGCTGGCGCCTACGGCGTCGTTGCCGAACAGGAAACTGTTCATATTCTGGGCCGTGTAGGCAGGGATGACGAAGATTGCCACAAAGATCAGGACTCCGTACCGTATGCGGTAAATCCCGCGGCTGAGTTTATCAAAACCCGGCATAAAAGAACGGTGGCCGGTCTTCTCGATCATCGGCGTCAGCCTCAGAATCATGGCCGGCATAAAGAATACAACGGTCAGAAGGCTGAATACAATTCCCTTCGCCAGTACAATGCCCATATCAAAGCCGATGTTGAACTTCATAAAGGTAAGCACGATAAATCCCACAATGGTTGTAAGGCTGCTGGCGAAAATGGAGTTCAGCGCTTCGTTGATGGCATTGGTCAGGGCCTTCATCTGATCGAGTCCCTTGTTTTTCTCCCTGGTAAATGCATGGATCAGGAAAATCGAGTAGTCCATGGATACCGCCAGCTGAAGTACAGCCGACACGCTGTTCGTCAGGAATGATATCTCTCCCAGAAAAATATTGGTGCCCTTATTAATCAGAATCGCCACTCCCATGACAATCAGATACAGCACCGGTTCAAACCAGGAGTTTGTGGTCAGGCAGAGGATAATGAAAATCATCAGCACGCCCAGCGAGAGAATCATCTTCATCTCCCTCGTCACATTCTCGGCAAGCGACTTGTTCTGTACCGCCATGCCTACATAATGTCCCTTTTCCCCGGTTATTTCTTTCATTGCGTCGATAGCCTTCGACGTCTTGCGGCTGGTATCTCCCTTATCAAACACGATATCCATAACCGCCGAACCGTCTTTGTAATAATCATCGATACTGCTGAAATTGATAAAGGCGTCTGCGGAAAAGACGTCTGTGCCGGTGTCCAGCCACATAATCTGGTCGACCCCGTCCACCTTTTCCAGCTTATCCTTGTACTGCTTTGCCTCGTAAAGCGTCACGTCATCTATCATGACTCTTCCTGTGCCCGGATATCCGAATTTTTCTTCCATCAGATCCAGGCCGGCTTTGGACTGGACCGTCTTCGGAAGATATCTGGTCAGGTCATAATTGATATTGACAAAGGGCGCGGCCAGCATGGAAAGGAGCACGGCCACCACAAATACTATCTCTATCATCCGGCTTCTCTCGATGATAAATACAGGAAGAGAGAAGGAACCCTTTTTTTCTTCAAGCTGTTTTCTTTTATCATGTAAAAATTTCAGTCTCATGTTTACCTGCTCCTGTCCGTCACCTCATGAAAACGACCATAAAATAATCTTTTCCATTGACCTTTTCATGGGCAATGCCCATCTCTTTATAGTAGACAGCCCGATCAGACCTCTTTTTTTCATCGCTGTCATGGCTCCTCAAAAGCTTTTCTTCCGCCGCATCGGCCCCGTCGCAATTCATCAGATAAACTTCCATAATCCGTCTGCCGCTGTTATATCCAATCGATTTCAGATAATCGGCCAGGGTTCCCTCATCCGGTATTTTCCCGCTTCCATAGCCCTTCGTCCTTGCCATAGCGAGACGGTGCTCCGCAATCTCCTGGAGCTTTCCGTTTATGATGTAACTTGCATCCTTGTCGTAATTCTTTTTATCATCCTCGTAATAGTCCTCTTCCTCATCGCCTTCGAACGAATCCTCTTTCAGCTCGTTTAAATTATCCGCAAGCGCCTGAAGCTCGGTATTGTAAAAGGCCACCGGATAGGCTCCGCCGCCTGTATTTTTCTCTTTTCTGGCGCTTGAAAAACTTCCGTCCGCATTAAAGGTATACTGTGTATCGTCTTTCCTGAGCGTGCTGTTCTGCATCGTGCCGTTGTCGCGGAAATAATAATGTTTTCCGTCAATGCTTCTCCAGCCCGTTGCCATCACTCCTGTCTCATCCAGGTAATACCAGGCGTCGCCTTCCATGATCCAGCCGGTCTGCCTGAATCCGTCGTCTCCGATTCTATACCAGTTTCCGTCGGACTGAATCCAACCCGGAGCCGCTGCCGCGCCGTCCTGCGTTATGTACATCCACCGGCCCTCGCCGTTCTGCTGAAAGCTTCCGCCATCCGCCAGCGCAGTCATTGCGGTTCCAAGGGTGAACGCCAGGCAGAAAGCCGCTTGTGCAAACATCTTTCTTTTTTTTATTTTCCCTGAATCTGTTTGATTATCACGATTTAATATCCTGTTCTTATCCATCTGCTCTCCCACTCTTTCTGCATTGTTCCTGCGGTTCTGCCGTATCCGGTGAAGAAAATTTCTCTTCCTCCCAGACGGCTTTTCTTTCCTCCACCAGAGCCCGGATCATCGCAGCCACTTCCCGTTCCGAGAAATGGCTGCTGTCGATCATCAGATCGTAGCTGCTCCTGTCTCCCCATTTCTTCTTTGTATAGTAGTTGTAATAATTCCGTCTGATTTTGTCTGCCTGACGAACCAGATAGAGCGCCTCCTCGTCATCGGTCTCATAGCGTTTTCCGACTTCCTGGACGCGTGATTGAAGCGGAGCGTAAATAAATACGGATATCAGCCCGTCACAATCCTCCAGCACCTTATCCGCACATCGTCCCACAATGACGCAGGAGCCTTTGTCTGCATATTTTTTAATCAGCCTGGACTGTATCGCAAAGAGTGTGTCATTCATCGGTTTTCCATAACCCGTAAACGGATTGGCCTTGGCAGGCACCTTGAACAGTAAGCGGTTGGCCTTCATCTCGTCGGCGTCCTCCAGCTCCTTTGTCTCAATTCCGCTGCAGCTGGCCGCCTCCTCTATTAAATGTCTGTCATAGCACGGAATCTCCAGTTCTTCCGCCAGCAGTTCCCCGATCCGCCTTCCGCCGCTGCCGAATTCCCTTCCTATGGAAATAACGATTTTTTTCATCTTTGTTCCTCCTAAGCAACATCAAATATGATAATTGACATTTGTTTATTTCTAAGCTATAATGCATTATACTAACTCATGGAGATTTATACAATAATCATTTTTTTACGCCTAATCTATTAAACGACACTTTTATTAAATATGTTCATTATGAATGATTTTTGTGCAAAATAGACAAAAACAGACATTTGTTAAAATGCCGGGCTGGATATCCCGGACTGCTGTAAAAGGAGAAACGTCATGAAAGAAGACAAAAAAGAGGAGATCGTTGACCGGCGAATCAGGAAGACCCGCCGTATGCTGAGAGAATGCCTGACCGCCCTGCTTAAAGAGAAACGGGTCCAGGATATTACGGTAAGAGAAATCGCCGATATGGCGGACATCAACCGAGGCACTTTTTATTTACACTATAAAGATGTATTCGATTTGATGGAACAGATTGAAAATGAACTGCTGAAAGATCTTGAGGATATGCTGAACCATCACCAGGCCCAGGATCTCCTGTCCCGCCCTTCGCTGATCTTTGCGGAGCTCTATCCCCTTGTGCAGGAGAATGCGGATATTGTCTCGATCCTAATCGGAGAAAACGGGGACCTGAATTTTGTAAACCGCCTCAAACATATCGTGCGTGAGAAATGCCTCAATGACTGGAAGGCCCTGAAGTCTCTGCGCAACGCTGATGCCTTTGACGCCTATTATTCCTTTATCGTGTCGGGCTGTATCGGAATGGTCCAGTATTGGCTGGGCACCGGTATGAAGGAGACCTCCGAGGAGCTTGCTTTTATGACGGAGGAAGTAATTCTGAATGGAATACGTGTCCTGGAGAAGGACTGATGCTGCAGGACGAACAGTATCAACACAAGTGATATGTTCCCTCCTGTGCTATGTTTCATATCTTGAAAAAAATATTGTTCTAAGTTATAATAAACGGGCGGCAATCTTGAACCCGCAGCGCCAGCCGCAAAGCTTTTTGCGGACTGGCGTTTTTATTGGATAACGTTATGCGCAAGAGAGATAAGGGAAGGAAACCAGACTATGTTAAATGATTACAGGAACAAATTTGTAACTCCGGAAGCTGCCGTGGCGAAAGCGGTCCGCTCCGGTGATTGGGTGGATTACGGTTTTGGCGCCGGATTTCCGGAGCTTTTGGACAAAGCGCTGGCCGGACGGAAAGAAGAATTAAAGGATGTAAAGATCCGCGGCGGCCTGGTGATCCGCCCCCGCATTGAGGTCGTGGAATGCGATCCGGAACAGAGTGCATTTACATATTACAGCTGGCATATCGGCGATTATGAGAGAAAGCTGCAGAGCCGCGGTTTATGCCGTTTTATCCCGATGATCCTGCGTTCACTGCCCGAGCTTTACCGCAATCACATCCGCGTCGACGTGGCTTTTGTGCCTGTTTCAGCGCCCGATGACAACGGTTACTGCGGACTTGGCATTTCAAACTATGCCTGGAGGACCATTTTTGAGAAGGCCCGGACCGTCGTGTTTGAGATTAACGAACACCTTCCGAGACTTCAGGGCGTGGACGGCTCCCACCGTGTCCATCTGTCCGAAGCGGATTTTATTGTTGAGGGAGAACATGAGCCTCTTCCTCTGCGAACCTACCGGGAACCGTCTCCCACCGACATTGAAATTGCCAGGAATGTCGTGAAGGAAATTCCGGACGGAGCCGTTCTCTCGCTCGGCGTAGGCGGCGTGCCGTTTACGGTTGCCAGGATGCTTGCCGAATCGGATCTGAAGGATCTGGGCTGCCATACGGGAACCATCAGCGATGCCTTCCTGGCGCTGTACAAAGCCGGCAAGCTGACTAATAAAAGGAAGGAATTTGATGCGGGTTACTCTACCTGGAATCTTGCGATGGGTTCACAGGAGCTGTATAACTGGCTTGATGAGGAACCGGAGCTCTTCCACCCGGGCGACGTGGACTACGTCCATTCCCCTGAGCGCATCAGCCGGATGAAGAATGTAATCAGCATCAACGGCGGCGTGGAACTCGACCTGATGGGCCAGGAAAATGCGGAATCGGCAGGCAGCCGCCAGCTCTCCGGCACAGGCGGGCAGCTCGACTTTCTGGAGGGCGCTTTCCGCTCCGAAGGCGGCAAAGGATTCATCTGCCTTGCCTCCACACATAAAAAGAAGGACGGGACCCTCAAATCCAATATTGTCCCCTTCGTCCCCGGCGGCAGCGTGGTATCGGCGCCCAGGAGCATGATTCAGTACGTGGCGACGGAATATGGCGTAGCAAAGCTGTCCGGCTTATCCCTGCGGGAGCGGGCCGAGGCAATGACTGCGATAGCGCATCCCGATTTCAGGGAAGAACTTATGAAGTATGCAAGAGAGAATCTTATGTAACAGACAAGGCCGGAAGCGGGAACAGACGGCCGGGAAATAAAGCAGCAGTCCAGATACTTCAAAAGGGCGAGGCCATTACCGGCCCTGCCCTTTTCTTTAAAACTCCGTTTTTACTCTGCTGCCGTCCCTGATCCCGGAATCGTACGGATCCGAGATAACCACATCCGTTCCGTCCGGCACCACCGCGATACGGGGACGGTCAGAACATTCTCTGCTTTTATTATCTGAAACGTCAAATCTGCCTGCTGCCCGGCTCCGAACCGTTCCATCAGGGCTATAGCGTCAGGCTCTTTGGGAACCAGCTCCACCTGGCAGCGGCTCTCTTCCAGTCCTGTGGATGAGATTGCTTTTCGGAAAGATCATAGAACTGTTCATTCATTTCAGGCTTCCTTTCTATAAAGGATAGGACGATATGTCATTTGACTGACTTGGTCAATTTAATTGTACTTCATTGACTATTTTTTACAAGGGGGTACCTGAAATTTTGTGGACACTGATTTTCATCTGCCGCCTCCAACCGTTTCTACTATTTTCTGTTTTTGTTTCATTTTTAATTATCTGATTTAAAATGTGGTTTATCACCCTATTGATGTGGTTTTAGCAATTTCTTCCATTTATTATATGTTTTTTGTTGGAATATGCAATATATTGTTGGACTTTTCTGTCGAATTGCGGTAGAATTTTATATGAGACTACCGGTGAAGTAAGCGTGAAAGTATCCAACGGTCCGCATGGCCTATATAACCGGGTATCGTATTTTTTAAGCCTCAAATCAAACGAATCGACTATGATTAGAACAGCCTTTGGCTTTTTAATAAAATACATAAAGGGGGATAAGTATGATTTGTCCATATTGTAACAACATGATGCCGGATGACAGCGTTTTCTGTTCTGAATGCGGAAAACGGCTTCAGCAGGAAGTCACAGAGCTAGTACAGGATAATATAATTTTATGTCCGGTCTGCGGAAGCGAAAATCAAAAGGGATCAAATTTCTGTACGAACTGCCGGTCTCCGCTTTCGGAATACGCCCTGCAAAAGCAAAGCCAGCAAAACGAACTGCAGGCCCGGAGCGCCCAGCTCAAAATGCAGGCAATGTCTCTGAAAGCCCAGCAGGAACAGCTTGAGCTGCAACAGCAGCAGTATGCCTCAATGGCAAAATGTCCGAAATGTGGTTCCACGTCCCTGTCCGGCAACAAAAAGGGATTTGGAATCGGGAAAGCGGTTGTCGGCGCAGCTTTAGTCGGCCCGCTTGGATTAGTTGCAGGCAACATCGGAGCAAAAAAAGTCCGTGTCACCTGTTTAAACTGTGGTAAAAAATTTATGTTATAGGGGGAAAAAGTATGTACTGTAGAAAATGTGGAGAGGAATTCCAGGGAAAATTTTGTCCAAATTGCGGAGAACCGGCCGGAGCCGTCCAATCTGCCGAACAAAAGGAAAAAGTGGCCGAGCCGGAGGACAGAACTGCTGGGCAAGAGAACAAAACGGGCGGTCAGGAGAACAAAACTGCCAAACAGGAGAACAGAGCGCCTATTTTAAACGGAGTAGATATGAGCGGGCCGCAGGCCGCCCCGCCTTTAAAAGAACCTTTTTATGCACAGAGCTGGTTTGTTGTCCTGATGATGTTCTGCTGCTGTTTCCCTGTGGGGCTGTTTCTAATGTGGAAATATAAGAAGTTCAGCAAGCCCGTGAGAATCGCCCTGACCATATTCTTTGCCATAGCTTTTATCATAGGCGTTGTGAATGGCCCAAATGCTTCCGGAACCGCCTCTGAACCGGCCGGCACAGAAGCTCAGGAATCTAAAACTTCCAGAACGGAAGATACCGACGCCGTTAAGACCGGATCTGCTGCATCTGAGGAAAGCACCGTTGCCGACAACCGGGACGCCGCTCTGGAGGCAGACAAGGAACTGTTTGATATCATCACAGCCGCCGAAGCCGATTATGCCACTCTCACCACTGTTATGGGAACCGAGGGAGTTTCCTTGGTAGACCTGTATGACACTGCAAAAACTGCCGAGAATAACTTTAGGATTTACTGGAGCAACATCAACTCTGTAAAATGCGACAACATAAAGGACTATAAGGATTCCGCCCAGAATTATATTACAAATATGCAGCTGATCGCTTCATCGGTAAAGAAATATATTGATAAACAGAATATGGATGATTTATCCGATGCAAAAGCCTGCATAGAAAATTCCCAGAACTATGCTATTATCGTAGTTGGTAAACGTTTAGAGTTTTTGACGGCTTCAGGGTTTACTGAAGCCGAAGCGATAAAGATACTGGCACCGGAAAGTGAAACTGAAACTGAAACTGAATAAATTAAATAATTCTTTTCCGAATGATTTCCACGGATTCTAAAACAGGGGCGGACTTTTTCTCAGATTGATTCACCGGTCAGAGAAAAGGTCCGTCTGTCTCTCATTGTATATTAATAAAATAGTAACAAATAAAATGGGTATTCTATCATTAAAATAGAATCGATATCGAAAAGAAAGTGAGGTTCTTCTCATGAATCCAGAACAAAACAAAAATTTCAGGGAAATCTACTTTGCAGGCGGCTGTTTTTGGGGCGTCGAAGAATATTTTTCCCGCATTCCCGGCGTCCAAGACTGTGTTTCCGGTTATGCCAACGGATATGGCGCTAATCCCTCCTATGAGGATGTCTGCTCCGGCATGACGGGGTTTGCGGAAACGGTCCTTGTCCGGTATAATCCCGACATTGTCACACTCCGCATTCTGACAGAACAGTATTTCAAGATTATCGATCCGCTCAGTCTGAACCGGCAGGGAAACGACATTGGAAGCCAGTACAGGACAGGTATTTTCTATACCGACGAGAAGGATACCGTAACCCTGCGGACCGTCATGGACACCGTACAAAAGGGCCTGCCTGCCCCTATGGCCGTAGAACTTGCTCCCCTGAATCATTTTTATCCTGCTGAAAGTTATCATCAGGACTACCTGAAGGTAAATCCAAACGGATATTGCCACATCCATTTCAATACACTTGACGATTTGACCGTAGGCTCCGACGGCAAAGTAAGAGTCCGTCTTTCGGAAGCGGCCCTGAAAGAAAAGCTGACCGTGGAGCAATACGAAGTGACCCAAAATTCCGCCACCGAAAGACCGTTCACCGGACAATACTATGACAATCATGAACCTGGCCTCTACGTGGATATTGTCACCGGTGAACCGCTTTTTGTCTCTTCCGATCAGTTTGATTCCGGCTGCGGCTGGCCAAGCTTTACAAAACCGGTCGATTCTTCGGCGGTTACGGAACTTACGGACACCAGCCATGGTATGAAACGCGTTGAGATACGCAGCCGGGAGGGCGATTCCCATCTGGGCCATGTTTTTCCGGACGGTCCCCTGGAAAAAGGCGGACTCCGCTACTGTATCAACAGCGCCTCTCTCCGTTTTATTCCCAAAGACAAGATGGAATCCGAGGGGTACGGCGCCTACCTTTCCCAGGTTATTATTTCTCCTTCATCCAGTCAAACAGACTGAGCTGCTGTCCGAAACCGGATTCCGCCCGTTTCGTTTTTCCTGCCTCTTCCCGTTTAAGACAGGTCTCCGGCAGGGCATTCAGGAACTCCGACTGCTCCTTTCCCGTTACCAGAATCAACTGCTCTTTCGCCCTGGTCATTCCCACATAAAAGAGACGGCGTTCCTCCTCTTCATCTGTCTCGTCCGCTTTTCCTGCCGGCTGCCGTTCCAGCGGAATCAGTCCCTTTCTGACTCCGCACAGAATCACAGCCGGAAATTCCAGGCCTTTTGAGGCATGAAGAGACATCAGTGTAACTGCGTCGGACCGGTACTGTTTTTTTCCCGGTCGGATCAATTCACCCTCCGTGCCAAAAGCCAGCGCCTCCATAAACTCCCTCATATTATGGTACATGAATGACAGCTGCCATAATTTTTCCATATTCTGGCTGCCGGACGTATCTCCATTCGGATTGCCTTCTGCCTCCCCGCCTGATTTCTGTATTCCCTTCTTATCGGCGCTCCGTCTCTTCCCCCGGTCATCGGCCTTTGCTGCAGTGATCCAGTGTTCCAGGATATCCGACGGTTTTCCTTTTTTCAAAAGCGGAAGGTAGTGTTCCGCTTCTCTGGCAAACCTTTCTTCCCGCTCTCCATCTCCCAGATCGTTCCACAAAAGACGGCGGCTGAGTCTGGCCGAGAACCGGTCTTCCGGATTTAGAAGACTCCTGAAAAAACTGATACTGCCCCTGACCTCAGGATCCGCTAAAAATGCGTCTCTTCCCGCCACCCGGTAAGGGATTCCTTCCTTTCGCAGACATTTTTCCAGAAGCGCCGCCTGGCGGTGGGTCCGATAAAGGACCGCGATATCGGAAAAACCGGTGAGGCGTCCCGTTATTCTCTTTTCCTGGGCATCCAGCATATCAATTCCGCCGACGAGACGGTTGATCTCCTTTGCAATGAAAATAGCCTCAGACATCGCACTTTCCGCTGTGACAAGGCGTATCTTCGCTCCCTCCCCGCATACGGGCTCCAGTCTTCTTTCCGGCCCGGGATTTTCCGAAATAACGGCCTGCGCCCCTTCCAGTATGGCAGGGACTGAACGGTAATTTACATTCAGGACAATATGAATTAAAGAGGGATGCTCTTTTTTCAAATACCCGAAGCAGGCGGCATCTGTTCCCCTGAATCCATAGATGGACTGATCCGGATCACCGATTACAAAAAGCTCCCTGCCGCCCCGGTTCCATACTCTGATGAGCTCAAACTGAACCGGATTAACATCCTGGAACTCATCCACCAGGAGGTAATTAAAACGCTGTTTTCTGATTTCATTCTTTTGCTCTGTTTTAAGAAGTTTTAACGTCTCAAGGAGCAGATCGTCAAAATCGCACGCCCCCTCTGCTATCAACCGCTTCTGATACTCCTGTGCAGCTTCATGAAAGGTCACTTCACTGCTGTTTTCCTCTGTAGCCGCGGTACTCCTAACTCCTTCCGCCGTGGAGGCCGGCGTTCTTCTTCCGGCGGGATCGAACAGTTCCATTCGCGACTTTTTCAGGGACAGCTGTCTTAAAAAGCCGGATGGCGAGAAATTTAAATTATATTCTCTTACAATATCCGCAGCCGTCTCTAAAAGCATCTCTTCCGGAGCCGGAATACGGTCAAAGCCATGTTTTTTCAGGAGTTCCAGGCAGAGGCCATGAAATGTCCCCACACTCAGCAGGCGGGTAATTCTTTTTCCTCCAACCTGTTTTTCCAGACGCTCCCTGAGCTCCGTCGCCGCCTTATTGGTAAATGTAACAGCCGTAATCTCGGACGGTTTTACACCGCGTTCCTCCAGAAGATAACCGATTCTGGACGTCAGGGTTCCCGTCTTTCCGGTTCCCGGACCGGCCGTAACCGCAATAGCGCGGGCCGGTATGGCGGCGGCTTCTCTCTGCTTTTCATTCAGATGAGCCAGGAAGGAATTTTTATTGGGTATGGAAGAGCCGGCCGGGCCGTTGTCCCTGTTTTCCACATTATCAGAACTCCCTGCCTCCTGCGGACACTCCAATTCAACCGACGCTGCCGTCTCTTTTACAGCATTATCTGTATCCGAATCTGCTCCTGCGCCCTTAGGTGCTGCAGCCAAGCTTTCCCGGGACGGCAGGAATAAGCTGATCTGCCCGTCCACATTCTCCAGTTCCCACGGTTCGAACAGCCGGATCGTTCCGTATTCTCCATCAAATCCCGGGTTCCGCAAGACACTTCCGCGGCGCAAACGGCTGATTCCCTCGGCAATCATGGTTCCGGCCGCCAATTTGATGTCTTCCTGCGGTACTTCCCTTAAAATAGAAAATTCATTTCCCAGTTTGGACAGAATATCCTGATACTGTCTCTGCACTTTGACACTGGCTGCTGTTTTTCCTGTGGATGCCGCTATTACCTCAGGCAGGGGTACCAGGCTTTCAAAAACTTTTCCGTCCGGCCGCACATAGCCCTCCGCCCGGTCGGCCAGCTCCTCCACTCTGTGCGAAACGCCGATGGTCAGTTTTTTCCCGCACACTGGGCACTTCCCCCCATACTTAATGGTCTCTGCCGGGCTTAAGCACAGATGGCATTTCCGATGCCCGTCCAGATGGTATTTCCCTTCCTCTGGAAAGAATTCAATCGTTCCCCGAAGGCCGTCTCCTGTATCAAGCGCCTTTTTGAGCGCCGGGTATGACAGCTGCGTATCAAGTAAATTGGCCTCCCGCCCCAGCTTGGCAGGCGAGTGGGCGTCCGAGTTAGATATAAGCTGATAGGAATCGAGAGCCGATAACCTCCAGTTCATCGGCGGATCGGAGGACAGCCCCGTCTCCAGCGCATGGATATGGGGCGTCAGATCTCCGAAACACTCTTCGATTGTATCAAAGCCGGAAAACGCCCCGAACAGCGAAAAATGAGGCGTCCAGATATGGGCCGGCACATAGACCGCATCCGGGCACACTTCCAGCATGATTTCCAGGAGATCGCGGCAGGGCAGCCCAAGGATCGGGCGTCCGTCGGAATGGATGTTTCCGATTTGTTCAAGCCTCGCGGACAAAAGCTCTGCCGTCTCCAGGTTTGGCAGCAGCAGAAGGCTGTGCACCTTTCTCACCCGCTCTCCCTGTTTATAAATCGAGCTTATCTCCCCCGTCACAACAAATCTTACTGCCTGCGAGTCATCCGTACTGTTATCATGAATTCTGTATTCCTCTTTTAAAGTGTACAGCCCCTCTTCCGCCGGAACCAGTTTTTCTTTCAATTCCTCGCGCCAGGACGGGTGCGTAAAATCTCCGGTTCCCAGAAGCTGTATTCCTTTTTTTCTCGCCCACAGCTCAAGCGCTTCCGGCGTGCAGTCATGGCTGGTGGCCCTTGAATAACGGGAATGGATGTGAAGATCTGCTATATACATTTTCATTTCTCCTTTGTATGCGGAAAATATCACCTTCTGTAGTATTGCTATCGATAGTATATCACAAAAACAGCCCGGCTCATTCTATTTTTTCTCCTCCGTTCATATCCTGAATTGAGGTGTCATTTATGCAATCTTGTGAATTCGCCATGACTGTAACCGCCCTGGCCTGCAATATCGCCAAGGGTAAAACTTCGGAGGAAATCGCCCTGTATGCCGCCCTTTTCTCCCAATTGGGGGACACCCTGGCTACCATCGATGCGCACCAGGTACTCTGTTCGCCGCCGGAGCGCAAGGAGACGCCGGAGAACAAAGAGGCGCAGGAATCCTCACCGAAAAAAAGTACGTCCGGCCAGAGCGTGTCTTAACATCTTTCCTGCCGGAAAAATAAGTTAAAACATGCTCTTAGCTTTCACCGCCGGTCCGCAGAAAAAAGGCTCCGGACCGTCAGATGGAAATTTTTCCGCATCCTCCGCTCCGGAGCCTTTTCTGATTCTTACTTTCTGAAATGATCCAGTCTTTCTTTCACCTGAGCCATCATCTGGGTGTACTTTTCAAGCTTCTCACGCTCTTCCGCAATCTTCGCCTCTGGCGCCTTGCTGACAAACTTTTCGTTATTCAGCATCCCGGTAACGCGTGCCAGCTCTTTTCCAAGCTTCTCTTCCTCTTTTTCCAGTCTTTCGATTTCCTTATCCAGATCCACAAGTTCTGCAAACGGCATATAAATCGTTGCCTGGGCCGTTACAGCCGATACCGCGTCATCCGCAATGCCTGTCTTATCCTTCTGGAGGACTACCTCGCCCGCATAGCCGAGTGTTGCAAAGAATACCCTGCTGTGTTCGAAAATGCCCAGAATTTCATCGCTGTCGGACACAACGTATACCTTTGCCTTTTTGCTCGGCGGAACGTTCATCGAAGTACGTACGTTTCTGATTGCGCGTACCGCTTCCTTGATTACCTCCACGGCCTTCTCCTCACCGGCGAAATTCCATTCTTCTTTATAAACCGGCCAGGCGGAAATCATGATGGACGGTTCCTCATCCTGGAGGTTGCAGAAAATCTCTTCCGTGATAAACGGCATGTATGGGTGAAGCAGCTTCAGGGAGTTGATTAATACGGTCTTGAGCGTCCACAGCGCCGCCGCTTTCGTCGTATCATTGTCATTCCAAAGCCTCGGTTTTACCATCTCAATATACCAGTCGCAGAATTCCTCCCAGACAAAGTCGTATACCTTCTGGAGCGCGATACCAAGCTCGTATTTATCCATGTTTTCGGTGACATCCTTAGAAAGGGTGTTTACCTTCGACAGTATCCAGCGGTCAGCCATTGTAAGGTCGCTTAAGCTCACATCGGCTGCCGGAGCTTTTTCAATATTCATCATGATGAAACGCGTTGCATTCCATATCTTATTTGCAAAGTTACGGCTTGCCTCCACTTTTTCCCAGTAGAAACGCATATCGTTGCCTGGTGCATTACCCGTCATCAGGGTCATACGCAGGGCATCGGCGCCGTACTTCTCGATTACCTCCAGCGGATCGATGCCGTTTCCAAGGGATTTGCTCATCTTGCGTCCCTGGGAGTCTCTTACCAGGCCGTGAATCAGTACGGTGTGGAACGGCTCTTTTCCCGTCTGCTCAATTCCTGAAAATACCATACGGATAACCCAGAAGAAAATGATATCGTATCCCGTTACCAGCACATCCGTCGGATAGAAATACTCATATTCCGGTGTTTTCTCCGGCCAGCCCAGAGTTGAAAACGGCCAGAGCGCGGAGGAAAACCAGGTGTCCAGCGTATCCTCATCCTGACGCAGATGGGCGCTGCCGCATTTCGGGCAGGCGTGAGGCGCTTCTTTCGCCACTACCATCTCACCGCATTCCTCACAGTAATATGCAGGGATTCTGTGTCCCCACCAAAGCTGTCTGGAAATGCACCAGTCGCGGATTCCCTCCAGCCAGTGGAGATAGGTCTTTCCAAAGCTCTCCGGAACGAATTTAAGACGTCCGGACTGCAATGCCTCAATCGCCGGTTTTGCCATTTCATCCATCTTTACGAACCACTGTGGTTTTACCATCGGTTCTACGGTCGTGCCGCAGCGGTCATGGGTTCCGACATTATGGGAATGCGGCACTACTTTTACAAGGAGTCCCTGCTCCTTAAGATCGGCTACGATTGCCTTTCTGGCTGCGTAACGATCCATTCCCTTATATTTACCCGGAGCGCTGATCGTAGCATCGTCGTTCATGATGCAGATTTCCTCCAGGTTGTGGCGTTTTCCTACTTCAAAGTCGTTCGGGTCATGGGCAGGCGTAATCTTTACACAGCCCGTACCAAACTCCCTGTCAACATATTCGTCCGCAACAACCGGAATTTCACGGCCGGTCAGAGGCAGTGTCAGCATCTTGCCGATCAGGTCTTTATATCTGTCGTCTTCCGGGTTTACAGCCACCGCCGTGTCACCTAACATCGTCTCGGGACGTGTGGTGGCAATTTCCACAAAACGGCCCTCTTCGCCTACGATCGGATAATTGATATGCCAGAAGAAGCCGTCCTGCTCCTCATGCTCTACCTCGGCATCGGAAATCGAAGTCTGGCAGATTGGGCACCAGTTGATGATTCGGGAACCTTTATAAATATAGCCTTTCTCATAAAGTTTTGTGAATACCTCTAAAACCGCGTCGGAGCAGCCCTCATCCATGGTGAAACGCTCTCTGTCCCAGTCGGCGGAGGAACCTAATTTATGGAGCTGGTTTACGATGCGGCTGCCATACTCTTCTTTCCACTCCCAGGCTTTCTCCAGGAATTTATCACGGCCCAGATCATGCTTGTCAATACCCTCGCTTTTCAGCTTATCGATCACCTTAACCTCTGTGGCGATCGCGGCATGGTCGGTTCCCGGCTGCCATAATGCCTCATATCCCTGCATTCTCTTGTAACGGATCAGGATATCCTGCATCGTGTTGTCCAGGGCGTGTCCCATATGGAGCTGTCCCGTGATGTTTGGCGGCGGCATTACGATGGTAAACGGCTTTTTGTCCTTATTTACTTTTGCATGGAAGTATTTGCTGTCCAGCCATTTCTGGTAGAGGCGTTCTTCAATGTCCGCCGGATTATAGGTTTTTTCGAGTTCTTTCATATGTGTCTCCTTTTCTCTTTTCTGTTCTTTTTCTTAAATCATTATTTTGTTTTATATCGGCGATTACGTCTGCTCTTTATCTATAAATGAAATCGATTCTATCACCTGCATCACTTCCTGTTTCAGAACCGTCTCCTGTTCTGCAGGAAAAGCCGCAGTGATGAGATATCCGTTTTCTCCGTCCGAGGCCAGATAAAGAAGCTGATACATTCTGTCTCCGCCTCCCGGCCCTGTCATTGTCATGCCGAGTCCCGCCAGCTCTTCGCTGACTTCACGGATATCCGTCTTTTTAATATCGGGATATTCTTCTTTTAAGGCCTCCACATAACCGTCTGCAAAAGATGTCTCAAAGTCAGCGATCATCTCCTTATTAAGGCCCTCTGCAGGAGAAAATGAAATATGGACGCTTCTGTCTTCCAGGAGACTGAGTTCCCATAACTCTCCGCTTCCCGTAGACTGCCATTTTGCTTCATCGGCCTTAACGGTAAACCTGCCGTCTCCGCTCAGATATACTCCGTTTTCCAGCGTTCCCGGCGTCTGCGCAGCAGCCATCTCTGTAGCGGCGCCGGTTTTGCGGCATGCCGCCAGCAGCATGGCTGTTATTACCATGAAAACTACAGCAGCAACGGCCATCCTGCCTGCTGTCACTGTTTTTCTTCCTGCTGTATTGCTGTTTTCAGCCATCCGGCGTTTTTCTGCCATCTGATGCCTCCTCGCCTGGTGTTACATCTGTTTCCTCACAATGCGGTATTCATCGTCTGTCTGGTAGTAAGGACATTCAAAACGGTGATTTCCGAGAAATGAAGCCATTTCATCTTCATCCAGATCCGCCTCACAGACGTAATAACCATAATCCTCATCGTAAATATAATTACCGCAGGATTCGCAGTTCTGCGGTCCTCCCTGTTTTTTCAAACCTCCACCTCCTTTTTGAAGCGCCTCGCGTGAGTGTGAATGACAACAAAAAGCACGTTTCACGAACTTTTTACTGTCAATCAAAAAAGCCCTCTGCACAATCATTATGCAAAGGGCGAAATATCTTCCGCGGTACCACCTGGCTTCTGCCGTATCCCATAGAACTCCGGCAATCTCGTTGAGTCTTTTAACGGTGACCGGCCGTGACTCCCTACTTGCGTTCCGCTTTGGGGAATCCCGCTCCGAAGCTACCTTCCATCCACACTTTCCCTGAACAGCCTCTCAACCAGTGGGCTGTCCTCTCTGTTGGGGTTATGCATGTACTCCTCTTCTTCACAGCATTTTCCTATATATTATGATATCATAGTGGTTTTTGGGTGGATTGTCAAGGTTTAAT
>NZ_UYZY01000002.1 GCF_900626075.1 Clostridium transplantifaecale | reverse complement strand
CGAAAGAGACAATCAGCCCCTGAAGCCGGCGGACGGGGCAATAACCTTCGCTGAGTCTTCAGTCCCGCCGACAACCTGCCCGGGGAAGGAAGGAGAAAACTTTCCGAAGGGAGACCTTGGAATCCGCTGGTGCTTGATGAGGTATTTTCGAATCTAGCATCCGCTGCGCATTCCACAAGCGGAAGCGAGTCCCCGTAGGAATTTTTTCTCCTGGATTCCCCCTCACGACACCCTGCAAACCGGGACTGAAGACTCATACACACCCACCCACTCCCCCGTCCGCCGTCTTACAGAGGCGTCCTCACATCTCAATTAAATCCTTAAACTGGAATTACTCCCATCACAACCGCCACGATCACAATTGTCAATGAAATCAGCCACAGCCACACAAAACTGTGTTTTTGGTGGTCTCCCAGGTCTACTCCGGTCAGGCCGGTCAGGAGGAAGGTGGATGGGGTCAGCGGGGAGATTGGGAAGCCGACCGTAATCTGGCCGCAGATGGCGGCGCGGCCTACGGCCAGTGCCGGAACACCGGCTACCTCGGCTGCTACCGCGATGACAGGCAGTACCGCATAGTAGAAGCTGTCCGGGTCGAACATCAGGGACAGAGGCATTGAAAATACTGCCACGAATATTGCAATGTGCCCCATAATTGCTACAGGAAGGATATCACAAAGGCCCTGTGCCATCGCTTCCAGCATGCCGCATCCTCCGAGTATACCCGTAAAACAGCCTGCTCCAAACAGAGTGGAGGCCATCATCATGGCTGCCACCGCATGCTCGTCCATCCGCTTGCCTTGTTCTTTCAGGTCGCGGTAGTTTACAAGCATGGCAATGCAGAGCGCGGCCATAAAGCATCCTGCGGGCGGAAGAAGTTCCATTACCAGCGATACGATGGTAACAACAATCAGCAGAATATTAAACCAGACAAGGCGCGGACGGCGTTTGGATTTCTCCTCCTCCGGCAGATCGTCGAACTTGGGAGGCTCAACTGAGATAGATTCCAGCGTCCCTTTTAAACGTTTTCTCTCCTTCAGGCCAAACATCACAGCGACTGTAAAACAGGCGGCTACACCGCAGAGCTGAGGGATAATCATCGGATTGTACAGGTCGGTCAGGGATACTTCCAGTGCGGTTGCCGCACGGATTGTCGGTCCTCCCCAGGGAACCAGGTTCATTGTTCCCGCTCCTGCCGCTACTACGGTAGCCAGTACGCGGCGATCCATCTTTAGCTTATCATAAATAGGCAGAAGCGCCGGAATCGTAATTAAAAAGGTGGTTGCGCCGGAACCGTCCAAATGGGTCATCAGTGTGATAATCAGTGTTCCGATGCAGATTTTCAAAGGATCCTTTCCGATAATTTTTAAAATCCTGTTTACTACAATTTCAAACGCCCCGACGTCACCCATAATTCCAAAAAAGGCAACGGCGAAAATAAACATAACTCCGGTAGCGGCTACGCTCTTGATTCCCGCCGTTACATATCCTCCCATGCTGGCTCCCTGCCCCACAAGGACACAGGCAATCATAGGAACTGCGATCAGCGCGACCAGTGTCGAGCATTTTTTTGTCATGATTAAAAACATCACGACCAATATAGTCAGTAACCCAGCTATTGCTAACATAACTTTTCCTCCTTATATTTTCCTTTATTCCCGTGTTTCTATTATTTTTGTTCTATGTTATAATAATTCAGGTGATATATCACCCTACAATGCGTGAAACTCCGCGTCTTCGCGTTTATAAACCAGTATAAAACACCAGCAGTAAATGATATGCGGCACCGGTATGGAGGAATCTGATGGAACTATTACAATTACGCTATTTTAAGGCAGTTGCCGAGAATGAGAACCTGACACAGACTGCAAACCAGCTCTACATTTCCCCTCCCTCCTTAAGTTCCACCATCTCGCGTCTTGAGAAGGAACTGGGGACGGAACTTTTTGATCGCCAGGGGAACAGACTGCACCTGAATGCCAGAGGCTACGTCTTTCTGGAACATGTCAACCAGATGCTCAGCTCGCTGGATAACGCAGTGTCCGAACTGCGGGATATGGAGGCACAGCGGGATATTCTTCTTTCTGTCGCCACCACCAGCCCCAATGTCTGGATTGAACTTTTTTCTTCTTTCCAGCTTGAACATCCGGAAATACGCGTCACCCACACTTCACTGCGCCTGGATGAACTTCAGAATCCCGGCTGCCTTTATAAATATGATTTTGTCATTGCCAGTCCCACCGATGTACCGGCTCACTGGAAACACAGCGAACTGCTTTATAATGACGACTCCCCCGTGCTTCTCGTCCATCCGGATCACCCTCTCTCCAAGAGAAGGCAGATCAGCCTGACCGAGGTAAAGGACGAGCCTTTTGTTGCCCTCACACCCGGATTTTCTTCCCGTAAATACTTTGATGATCTGTGTGAGAGAGCCGGTTTCACTCCGCATATTGCAATTGAATGCGATTATATGATGCGCTCCTACATGGTGATGAAGAAAATCGGCGTGGCCCTTGCCACCGCATACACAAACTATGCGCGTCTGTATGACGGAACCTGCTGCATTGATATCACAGAACCGGTTTTTCCGCGTGTCCAGGCGCTGTTCCGCGATGAAAAGAGATACATGAACGCCGCTGCGGCCATATTCCAAGATTTTGCCTGCAGCTTTTATCCAGGCCATTCCTGCCGGAAACGGTATCCGCTATAAGACGCCTTCCGCCTTTAACCCGGCGAGCCGTTCCCGGGTAATACCCAGAAACTCGCCGTATATTTTCTCATTGTCCTGCCCCAGCAGGGGTGCGGGCTTTGTGATGCGGGGCGCCGTCTCCGTCATCTTAACCGCATCCCCGTTCACATGCATTTTTCCAATGACGGGATGCTCCACCACGGGGAACATGTCTCTGGCTGAGGCTATATGTTCATCTTTTACAATCTGGCTGATATCATATACGGGACCTGCCGGAACTCCTGCATTCAGTGCCATGGAAACAAGCTCATCCACCGTGTAACTCCTGCTCCATCCCTCGATCAGTATTTTCAGTTCATCCATGTTTTCCACCCGCAGCACATTTGATAAAAACCTCGGGTCGTCAATCCATTCCGGATGGCCTGCCACTTCACGGCTGAAAATCTCAAACAGTTTCTGGTTTCCGCAGGCGATAATGCAGAGTCCGTCCCTGGCCCGGTAGGAATCATAAGGTGCCAGGGCCGCATAGGCATTTCCATTCCGTTTATAAACCTCGTTGGTAACCCAGTAGCGGGTAAACGCATTTTCCAGTGACACCGCTATGCTGTCCACCAGGGCAATATCTACCTTCTGTCCATGTCCAATCAGCGTTCTGGCGTGGACGGCGGCCAGCACACCGATCGCCATATTCATTCCGCCCAGAATATCCCCCATGGCATTACCCGCCCTGGTCGGTTCCCCGTCCTTCGGGCCGGTCAGGCTCATCAGCCCTCCCATAGCCTGCGCCAGGATATCGTAACCGGGCCGCTTCGAGTACGGGCCATAAGAACCGAATCCAGACACCGCGGCATAGATAATCTGGTCGTTTATTTTTCTCAGTTCCTCATAGCCGAGTCCCAGCTTTTCCATCACTCCGGGCCGGTAATTTTCCAGCACCACATCGGCTTTTTTCACCATTTCCAAAAAAATGGCTTTACCCTCCTCTGTTTTCAGGTTCAGCGTGATGCCGTATTTACTGCGGTTCAGCATTGCAAAATAGGCGGATTCACCGTTCACGTACGGACCATAGGCCCTGCTGTCATCTCCCGTACCGGGTCTCTCGATTTTAATAACCCTGGCTCCCATATCTCCCAGAAGGGAACTGCAGAACGGCCCCGCAACAACGCGTGTCAGATCCAGAATTGTCAAATCGCTGAGCGCTCCCGTTTCTTTCGTTTCTTCTATTTTATCCTCCTTTTCCGCCGCCCTTTGCTCTACTTTTCCGTCTTTCCCGTCCGGCTCCTGCTTTATCATTCCTCCGACCTCCTTTTATCTACCATGCGGCGCAGGACTCCGTCCGCCACCGGTTCATTCTTCTGGTTCAGGACCTCATATTTCATCCCGATGATTCCCCGTTTTCCCTCTTTTGTCTCCCTCTTATCTTCTATCACAAGACGGAGCCGAATCGTATCCCCTATTTTGACCGGTTTCAAAAACCTCCATTGATCGATTCCAAGAAAAATTGAGTTTTTGAAAATACCAATTCTGACATAGAGACCGTTGGCAATAGCAAGTGTCAGCATTCCATGCACGATTCTGGTTCCGTAAGGAGTCGTCTCGGCAAAAGCTTCACTCGTGTGCAGCTCATTATAATCCCCGGTGATGCCTGCAAACTGAAAAACATCAGATTCGCTGACCGTACGGGAAGGCGACAAGAACTCGTCTCCCACATCCACATCCTCATAAGTCAGCAATATTTCTTCTCTTTTCATTCTAAATCCCTCCCAATTCTTTTTTATGTATTTACAATATCATTTGAATCGGTTAATTGTATATCGCATTCAAAGTTAAGGGAGGTTAATCTGAAATGAAACTCTTAGAGAAAAGAATAGGATATAAGGCGGTATCGGGAAATTATTGGGATGCTGTTAACTTTGAAGTTAAGGTTTGTCGTCTAAATTGATACATTATTTTAACGGCCGCATCTTCTTTTACGGTGCAGAAACGATCAAAATAAGGGTATCCCTCAGGCTATACTGCAGCCTTCTGGGATACCCTTCACTTAGTTTAGATTTGTTTTGTTTACGTTTGTTTTGTTTACGTTTGTTTTGTTTACGTTTGCTTTGTTTACGTTTGCTTTGTTCGCATTTGTACTATTCCTCGCAACATCCAAGGTTGCGCATAGCCGGAACAAACTTGGCCATCAGCGGAATATAGGTGATTACAAAAGCAGACGCCGCCAATATAAGCAGGCATTTCCTCCACCGCTTCGGAGCCGTAAGCCCGATGACAATACCGGCAGCGCAGAGGCAGATTTTAAGAAGAGCCATGTCCTGCCACTTCATTCCTTTTATATACTCTTCCGCCACATGAAACAATTTCTCCATAAATTCGACTCCTTTCTTCAAAATACGCCGTGTTCTTATAGCTTCATTGTAACATGATGGTGTGCAGATTTCCATATATTATTCAGAAACATCAAGTGGGGAGTTAGTTGAGAAATGAGGACGCCGCCGTCAGGCCGGGGACCGGGGTGGTGAAGGGAATCGATGAGTCTTTAGTCCCGGGCGTCAGGGTGTCGTAGGCGGGGAATCCGGGCAGAAAAAGTTCCTCCGGGAAACGCTTGCGCTCGTTGGAGTACATAACGGTCACTAACCTCGAAAATACCTCGGTAAGTGCCGATGAACTCCCAGGTTCCCTCCGGAATCTTTTTCTCCCTTCTTCCACGCAGGAAGGTTATGGCCGGGATTAAAGACTCAGCCAAGATAGCGGCCCGGCCCCGGCCTGCGGCGCCTGATCTGTCCTCTTTCTTCAATGGGGGAAGCTCTTGTCGCTGCCACTACGTTGCTCTGGATGCCTGAAAACTACATCCTGTTCATTCTGGGACTATAGAAACTTACAATCTTAGAATGTTTATTCTGATACTCTTTTAATGCAGCCCAGGATGTCGTCAGAATGTAAACTAGTTACGACTATATCGTGGCCGCGACAATACCACCACCCCACTTGACGAAAGAGACAATCAGCCCCTGAAGATGACGGACGGGGCAACACCCTTCGCTGAGTCTTCAGTCCCGCTGACAACCTCCCCAGGGAAGGAAGGAGAAAACTTTCCGAAGGGGACCTTGGAATCCGCCGGTGCTTAGCGAGGTTCTTTCGAGCTTAGCATCCGCTGCGCATTCCACAAGCGGAAGCGAGTCCCCGTAGGAATTTTTTCTCCTGGATTCCCCCTCACGACAACTTACCAATCGGGACTGAAGACTCATACACACCCTCCCACCACCCCGTCCGCCGTCTTACAGAGGCGTCCTCGCATCTCAACTAAATCCCTATGTAAGATTCATCTCCCCTAACCGTATAAACTCATCCATCTCTTTCGTCTTCCACTTTTCTTTATGGTAAAAAATCTGACGGTACATTGCGGTGTGGAAATCTTCTACCTCAAGAACCGCCAGCCGCCGTTCCTCCGCACTCTTCTGCACTGCAAAATAGGGAAGAAAGGAAAGGCCCCTGTTTTCTTCTATCATGCGGATGATAAATTCCGTATTGCTGATTTCCAGGAATGGCGAGAGGATCATCTGTCTGGACGCCAGGAAGCGGTCCAGGGCACGCCTGTAATTGGCATTTTTCTCGGTCAGAAAAAAAGGCTCTTCCAGCAGTTCTTCCAGCCTTAAATGGCCGCGTCCGGCAAGAGCAGAGGCGGGGGAAGAGACGAAAACTACTTCCTCCCTTATTTCCATCACCTTAATCCAATTGTTATTATACCGTGGCTCGTCCAGGATATAGATGAGATCCAGTTGATTGTGCTCCATCATCTCAATCAGCTCTTCCGGGGAAGCCGTGGTGATCCGGATGGCTACTTTCGGATGGTGTTCCCTGAAGTAGCGGAGAATCGGGGGGAATTTGGAGAAGCACAGGGATTCAATCGTTCCGATATGAAGGGAATTTTTAAGCTCTGTGTCGCTGTCCAGAGACAGTTTTGCCTTGTTTACTTCATGAAGAATGTTGTAGGCATAGGTACAGAACTGGTTTCCCTGGTCCGTGAGCGTGATCCGTTTTCCGATCCGGTCAAAGAGTCTGGCATTCAATTCCTGTTCCAAAAGACGGATCTGTACTGTGACTGCCGACTGGGAATACCCCAGACTTTCGGCGGCTTTGGAAAAACTTTGAAGCTGCACGACTCGGATGAAAGTGACAAGCTGACGGATCTCCATTCGGACGCCTCCCTTTATTAATATTTTTCAACAACTATATGAAATCTACGAATTTGATTCATGCATATTGTCATGATATAATACATAAACCACGACGTCAATCGTGAATTTGCACTAATTTGAGCAACTCCGGCCAAAGGCTTCACGCGGGGTGCTCCGTTAAGCTGCACTGTCAAAGTATTCAAACAGAACAACCAAAAAATGGAGGGAACATGAATCATGGAAAAGAAAGCATTTAAGCTGGGGCTTGTCCCCAAACTCATCATTGCCATTATCGTCGGCATACTGATCGGGCAGTTTCTGCCGGAGGGCTTCTGCCGCTTCGTCGTTACTTTGTCCGGCCTTTTCAGCACCTTTTTAAAGTTTGTCATCCCGTTAATGATCCTGGCCTATGTGACCATGGGAATCGCAGATTTATCTCAGGGCGCAGGAAAACTGCTGCTTATTACAGTGGCCTTAGCCTACGGCTCCACTCTGATCGCCGGCTCCTGCTCATACCTGGTCTCCTCCGGCCTGTTCCCAAGTTTCATGAGCGAGGGGGCTCTGGATCAGATTGCCGCAACGGCAGGAGTTTCCGTCGAATCCTATTTCAGCATCTCCATCACACCTGTATTGGACACGCTGTCAGCCGTAGTTCTGGCTTTTATTCTGGGTCTCTGCCTTTCTGTAATGCGCGGAAAGGAAATTGGCAATACTCTTTATGAGGCTGTAAAGGATTTCTCCAGTATCATCGACAAAGTGCTTCATACCGCCATCATCCCGCTCCTTCCGCTTTACATTTGCGGAACATTTGTGGATATGACAAAATCAGGAAAAACATTTGCTATTTTAAGCATCCTGTGGAAAGTTTTCCTCGTTGTCATCATTATGCACCTGATCTGCATTCTGATTCAGTTTATCATTGCCGGAACCGTGAGCAAAAAGAATCCGTTTACTTTGATTAAAAATCAGATTCCCGGATATACGACAGCACTTGGAACCCAGTCTTCCGCCGCTACAATCCCGGTCAACCTTCAGTGTGCCGCAGCAGACGGCGTCAGTGAGCAGATCCGGAACTTTGTGGTACCGCTCTGCGCCAACATCCATATGGCCGGATCCATGATTACCATCACGGCCTGCGCCACCGCAGTCTGTCTGATGAACCAGCTTCCAATCAGCCTGGGTACCGTGATTCCGTTTATCATGACTCTGGGCATCGCTATGGTGGCATCTCCAGGCGCGCCCGGCGGCTCCATCATGACCGCGCTTCCTTTCCTGTACATGGTTTTCGGCGCCGTAGCCGGCGATCCGGAAGGTCCGATCTGTGCCATCATGGTTGCGCTCTACATTACTCAGGATTCCTTCGGAACGGCCTGCAATGTCTCCGGAGATAATGCAATCGGAGTAATTGTCGATACTATCTATAAGAAATTTATTTCTAAAACGGCATAGGGAGGTTTACCAATGTCATTCATCAGTGTATTTGATGTTCTGGGTCCCAACATGATCGGGCCCTCCAGTTCCCATACAGCAGGAGCGGCCGTCATCGCCTTCCTGGCTCAGAAGATGGTCGGAGGTCCCCTTAAAAAAGTGGAATTCACGCTCTACGGCTCCTTTGCAAAGACATACCGCGGCCATGGAACCGACCGCGCCCTTCTGGGCGGTATCATGGGTTTTTCAACTGACGATACCCGAATCCGCGATTCTTTCCAGATTGCAAAGGAACGCGGCCTGGACTTTTCTTTCATAGTCAATGAAGAAGAGACGGATATTCACCCCAACACGGTGGACATCCGCATGACCGGACAGGATGAACGCGTCATGACGGTGCGCGGAGAGTCCCTGGGCGGCGGAAAGGTCCGCATCGTGCGTATCAATCAGGTGAAGGTGGAATTTACGGGCGAATACAGCGCCGTCATCGTTATCCATCAGGACAGGCCCGGCGTAGCCGCCCACATCACCAAATGCCTGAGCGACCGCAATGTAAATATTGCTTTCATGAGACTCTTCCGCGAATCCAAGGGACACACCGCCTACACGATTGTAGAGTCGGATGGCCGCCTTCCTGAAGATGTCACGGAAATGCTGAAGGAAAATTGCCACGTACACGACGTCATGATCGTCCAGTCATAAAGAGTGTTTGGAAATTGCTATTTGATTTTCATTCCATTGTAAGGAGTAATTGAATTATGGATTTTAAAAATGCGAAAGAATTGCTGGAATTATGCAGAATCAATCATCTCCCGATCTCCGACGTAATGAGACAGCGGGAATGTGAGCTGGGCGAAACTACAGCCGATACAATCCGTCACCGTATGAACCGGGTGCTGGAAATCATGCGGGAATCCGCCTCCTCTCCTATCAAATGCCCTGGTAAATCCATGGGCGGACTAATCGGAGGTGAGGCAAAAAAGCTCAGCGTCCATCACGCAAAAGGGAAAAATATCTGCGGTTCCGTTCTGAGCCGCGGAATCACCTATGCCATGGCGGTCCTTGAAGTCAACGCCTCCATGGGACTCATTGTGGCCGCTCCGACCGCCGGTTCTTCCGGCATTGTACCGGGTCTATTGCTGGCCCTGCAGGAGGAATACCATATCTCGGACGATCGGTTAATCGACGCTCTGTTTAATGCGGGAGCCATCGGCTACCTGGCCATGCGCAATGCCACCGTAGCGGGCGCCGTGGGTGGCTGCCAGGCCGAGGTGGGCGTCGCCTCCGCCATGGCTGCCTCGGCGGCCGTGGAACTGATGGGCGGCGAACCGCAGCAATGCCTGTATGCAGCATCCACGGTTCTGATGAACATGCTCGGCCTTGTCTGCGATCCGGTCGGCGGGCTGGTGGAATACCCTTGCCAAAACCGCAATGCAGCAGGCGTGGCTAACGCCCTGATCGCCGCGGAGATGGCTCTGTCAGGTATCCCGCAGTTAATTCCCCTGGACGAGATGATCGCATCCATGTACTCCGTCGGAAAACGCCTTCCCGTTGAACTGCGTGAAACAGCCCTCGGCGGCTGTGCCGCTACTCCCACCGGATGCACGCTCTGCCAGGCAGGAGGACATTGAGTAAGGTTCTGCCCCAAGGAAATGAATACTCGCCATATATACAGATAGTCAAATGCCCCCATACCGTGAATCCGGTACAGGGGCATTTTCTATTGAGTCGCAATGAAAAGTTCGCGAAGCGTGCTTTTCGTTGTTATTCTAAAGTACATCTGAAAAATGCGGTCTCATTTTTTTAAACACCTTAAGTCCAAAGACCATAACAATCAGCGTTACCGCCCAAAAATAGATTGTCATCGTGGGACGCTCAAAGAACCAGTTTCCAGTCATCATACTGTCCCTGTATCCCGCTACAATATAGTAATAAGGATTCAGTTTAAAGGCGATCCCAAGCCACGCCGCCCTGCTCGTAAAAAGAGCTTCATCGTACATAATCGGAGTCAGCCACATTCCAAACTGCAGACAGATTCCCACGATTTGCGCCATATCCTTAAAAAAGACCTGAACCGCGCTGGTAAAATACACAAGCGCCAGACTGAACATGGACGCGGCAAAGGAATAGTATAGAATCTGAATCCAGGTAATCTTAGGCGCATAGCCGCTGACCAGATACAGACCTATCATAATTACCAGGAAGCAGACATGTACCATAAAACAGGAAATCAGTTTTATGATAGGCAGCATCTCCACCTCAAACACTACCTTTTTTACAAGATAATGATATTCCTGCAGACAGTTCGTCCCTGTGTTAAGCACCTCACTGAAAAAGAACCAGGGAATGAGGCCTGGCGTCAGCCAAATGACGTAAGTGGCTCCCTCTACGGGCGGTGCGTTTCTCATACCATGTTCGCCGAAAATGAATGCGTAAATTGCAATTGTCACCATCGGCTGGATGAACATCCACACGATACCGAAATAAGAGCCAACAAACCGTTTTCTGAAATCCGCCTTAGACAGATCCAGAATTAATTTTCTTTTATTAACAATCCCTTTTACAAGGGCAATCAATTCTCTCATTAAGAACCTCCGGACTAGAGCGTGTTTGAAAATTGCACATATGACGGAAAGCAATTTTCAAACACGCTCTAATTTCTGTAAAAGTTACCGCTCACTCCTCTTTCGTAAAACGACAGCAGGTTCACAGTCACCCGTAAAGCCGAACGGCTGCAAACAGTTCAGCCTACAGCTAAACTGTTGTAAACGGCGTTACATCTGGAATTTAAATGTATCCCTGAACCCGCCCCATTTTTTATCTTTATCGGAAATAATCAGTTCCATTCCCTCCTCGATTGGCCACTCAATTCCAATCTCCGGATCATCCCATGCCAGTCCGCCTTCGTCTCCCGGATGATAGAAATCCGTACACTTGTATGCGAACTCCGCTTCGTCGGAAAGGACAAGGAAACCGTGGGCAAATCCCTCCGGGATATAGAACTGTTTTTTATTCTCTGCCGAGAGAACTACACCGAACCATTTTCCATAAGTCTTTGAACCGGTACGGAGATCCACAGCCACGTCAAATACCGAGCCGCGTACGGCGCGTACCAGCTTGCCCTGGGGATATTCTTTCTGAAAATGGAGTCCCCTGAGCACACCCTTTACGGACATGGACTGGTTGTCCTGTACAAATACCATGTTGAGCCCTGCATCTTTAAAATCATTCTGGTTGTAGGTCTCTACGAAATATCCTCTTTCATCCTTAAATACCGTTGGTTCAATAACGTAAAGTCCCTCAATGTCGCAGGGGGTTACTGTAATCTTTCCCATTTTAATCTCTCCTTTATCTGTGTTAACATAATATTCTATATCATGCAGTGAAACGTGCAGCTCTTTGTTCCACATTGCAGTTTTGTGTGAATGTGATAAATCCTGTATGATGCCGAAACCGGACTGTAAACTACTATATCACTACCGGGGGAACCTGGCAATAGGGATTTAATTGAGATGCGAGGACGCCTCTGTAAGACGGCGGACGGGGTGGTGAGAGGTTTTATATGAGTCTTCAGTCCCGATTTGTAAGTAGTCGTGAGGGGGAATTCAGGAGAAAAAATTCCTACGGGGACTCGCTCTCGCTTGTGGAATGCGCAGCGGATGCTAGATTCGAAAATACCTCATCAAGCACCGGCGGATTCCAAGGTCTCCCTTCGGAAAGTTTTCTCCTTCCTTCCCCGGGCAGGTTGTCGGCGGGACTGAAGACTCAGCGAAGGTTATTGCCCCGTCCGCCGGCGTTAGGGGCTGATTGTCTCTTTCGTCAAGTGGGGAGAGCGTATTGTCGCATCCACTATATAGTCGTGATTCTTTTACATTTTAACGGCATTTTGGGCTACATAAAAGAGGATCCGAATAAGCGCTCAAAGATTCTAAGCTTACATAGTCTCATATTGAACAGGATGTAGTTTTCCGGCATCCAGAGAAACGTAGTGGCAGCGACAAGTGCCTCCCCCATTGAAGAAAGAGGACAGCGAAGCCGCCGCAGGCCAGGGGCCGGGCAGTCGTCCTGGCAGAGTCTTTCGTCCCGGCCATAACCTTCCTGCGGGGAAGAAGGGAGAAAAAGATTCCGGAGGGAACCTGGGAGTTCATTGGTACTTACCGAGGTCTTTTCGAGGTTAGTACCAATGAACTCCAAAGAGCGCGAGCGTTTCCCGGAGGAACTTTTTCTGCCCGGATTCCCCGCCCACGACATCCTGACGCCCGGGATGAAAGACGCATCGATCCCCCTCACCACCCCGGCCCCTGGCCTGACGGCGGCGTCCTCATTTCTCAATCAAATCCTCATCCTTCCCTGTCTCCGATTCAGCGTTTAATCCCGCCTCAGCTTTGTTACTCCTCTCAGCCGTTCTCCGGTTCTCTTCCAGGGCCATTTCCTGGACCAGTTCTTTTACCCGGGTTTCGAGCTGGGACATCTTGATGGACATATGGAACATCTTGACTATCAGGAGGAAAATAACCGACAGGAAGATAAAATTAGCCGTTGTATAGGTTCCTGCCATCCTGGCCAAGATAGCAGGTATCTGCGGGAAGATGCTGAACAGAATCAGGATAAATGAAAAACCGATCCAGAATATAGAATCCTCTATCTGCAGTTTGGACTGGCGGATTCTTCTCATAATCAGCGCGGTGGTTGCCATGGAAACTATAATCAGAACAATTCGCAGCATAAATGTCATGATCCGTTAACCTCTCTTCCTGAAATTCTGAATCAGCAAAATCGATATCAGCATTTTAGCCATATATCTCGATGCATTGACCGGCGTCAGATAGCTGGCGCCCAGCAGGCGCTCATCCATGATAACCGGTACCTCCGCGATGCGCGCCCCCTGTTTAATCAGATAGGATACCGTGTCGGGCTCCGGACCGTAATTTAGGCCCTTTGCAAATTCCTCTATCATTTTCCGGCTGAACATTCTCATTCCCGAGGTCGGATCTTTGATGTCCTCGCCCGTGGTCATCCGGATTGCAGTCTCGATCAGATTGCTTCCGAGCATTCTCATGGTAAACGGCTTTTTCTGTCCCACAAACCGGGAGCCAATTACAATGTCGTACCCCTCATCCATCTTTTCTTTCATCGCCGCGATATATTCCGGCCTGTGCTGCCCGTCCCCGTCAAGCTGTACCGCGTAACGGTAGCCGTTTCTGGCCGCATACTTAAGCCCCGCCTGGAAACCTCCGGCAAGCCCCAGATTGACCGGTAAATCCAGAAAATTATAACCGTTCCGCCTGCATATAGCCGCCGTCTGATCCTTGGAACCGTCATTGATGATGACGTAATCATACTGCGGGAAGTCCTCTATCAGCCGGTTTACCACGCGTTCTATGTTTTCTGCCTCATTATAAGCTGGTATCACAATTAGCAGTTCTGCCATTTTTTCCTCCGTCATTTGATATCAGGTCTGTAACTGTTACTCAGGTTTGTCAGATTTTATTTCTTCCAGTATGCCCGGTTCATCGTTAACTTCCTGATCAGCCAGCCAGGAAGTTTTCTGTAAGCTTTTCCCAAACGGTATCCCATATATTTAAACCCGCTCTGGATCACAAGCTCCGGAATCAGGTACCATTTTCCATTTTGAAACAGCCACATGGCCGTCGTTTTGACAAGACGCATCCCTTCTCCCTCGGACGCCAGATCCGAAAAAACCTCCGGGTGGTCCGCCTGTGACACCGCCAGATCAAAATTTCGGCGGAGCTGCTGGGCGGCGCTGTAATTATGCGAATGAATCACTTCCGCATTAGCCGCATAGGCAATTTTATATCCTGCCTTTACAGCTGCGGCTGCATATATCATATCCTCATTGAAGATGGTTCTCTGCGTAAATCCGCCCAGCTTCAGATAGATATCTCTCTTATAGGCTGCACAGACGTTAGAACAGAAATACGTCTTGATTCCCAGCGACGCAATATCTTCTTTCCCTTTTATCCGGCTCACCTCCGGGTAATTAAAGTCCCTGGTGTACCGCTCAATGACCCGGCAGTCCTCGGCCGGGAGCTGTCTTGCGTATGAGGCGGCGATATCATCCCGTGCAGTTAAAGCAGCCACAAGATTTTTCACCAGATCCCGGTTGTAAGGAACCGCATCCTGGGTCATGCAGATGCAGATTTCCGCGTCCGATGCAAGAATCCCCTTATGCCTGGTTCCGCCGTGATCAAATTCCTCCTGCGGAAGATGAATCAGGGTCATATCGGTTTGACTTTCATAAAACAAAGGCTCAAAACGCTCCTCATTCCAGTATTGGCTCTCCGTATTCATGATGATAATGCGGTTCACCCGGTAAGTCTGTTTCAGCAGCCGCTTTAAAAGCTGCTCCAGTTTATCGCCCGGCCTGAATGCAGGGATGATGACATCTACCCTCGGGCTTGTCCCCATATCCTGATGCCGGTTCACTTCCTGTGCCCCCGCCCCCCGCCGTACATCTTTCTTCTCTTTCCCGCTCTCCCTAATGTCAGCAGTACTCATTTCGTCCTTTTACCCTCCCGGCCATGCGGCCCTGTCCTGTCGGTTCTTTTTCTGTTTCTCCCCGCAGCTCGCAAAATACTGCCTGTAAACCACAATCTATTCATACTCATCATATGCTTTTACATAAAAGTGCATCAGAACTTTTACCATCCATGACGGCCACATCTTCTCAAACATCGCCATCTCATCCCTGGTGCGTCTGTTGTCTTCGATGCAGGCTTTTGTCGTCGCTCCCTCGTGGACGCGGTATGCAATCAGCGGTTTTTCCACGCAGATAAACCGGCCGCTCCGCCCCGCCAGCTCATAGAGATTATCCCAATCCAGGGCAAACTCATACTTTGAGCCAAACATCTCCTCTCCGGTCATCTTTTTCTGGTAAGTGCAGGCCGGACAGCAGAGGGCATTGCCGAAAATCACACTGCTCCGTTTTACCGGCCTCACACCGGACAGAAACTTAAATCTCAGCGGCAGCCGAAGGATTTTTTTCACCAGCCAGACCGTGTTGAAACACTCTGTTTTCGTTCCCTTCTCCGTGACCTTGAGCGTCATATAGTCACTGACAAAAACCGTCATATCGGGATATTTCTGATATGCCTTCAAAAGCTCTTTCGTATAGTCGCTCCTGTATACATCGTCCTGGTGGGCGATTGTCACCAGTTCGCCCTCCGCCCTGTTGTACGCAAACAGCCAGTCTTCCCTGATATTGCTCCCGCCGTCCCGCACATACAGGGGAATCTCGTATTTCCCGGTGATTTTCTCGATATAGGGACTTGGCGTGGAGGTACAGCAGATCACATCGGTTTTCACCTGCTGCTCTTTCAGGGAGCGGATGCAGGCCTCAAGGTAAGGCGAATCTTTATATGCGCAGACGGCAAATGTATGCACCGGGCGGGCCTTATCAACGTAACTCTTTGCGTTATTCTTTGCGTTCTCCATTTCCTCACTCCTTCCGTTCCCTTCATTCTCGATTCGTTACAGGCAGAATTTCTGCAGCACATTCATATAGCAGACCGCCAGCAGCATTCCTCCTGACAGGGCCAGCACAAGGCCGTAATAATCCTGGTTTTTCAAATGGACCGTAACCCATTTTGGATTCAGCACCAGCCATACCAGGAACAGGAACGGAATATAATAGCGCCCCTGAACTCCGTCAATATAAGTATTACCCGGCGTCGTGAAAATCACATACATGGATGTCCAGACCAGGACAACCGCGGCCGAAGACAGGATGAATATCCACAATTTCTGCTTCCAGTCCAGACGTTTGCCACAAGAGGACTGTCCTCCGGTGAGGATAACTGCCGCTGAACCCGCATAAATCAGCCATGGGAAGGAGACTTCTCCCTGATGTCCCAAAAGCCCCAGGGATTTTTCTCCTATTACATAGGACGGCAGGGTATGAAAGATATTTTCAATCAATATTTTTGCGTAGGCAAAAGGCTGTCCCAGCACATAGGACATCTGTCCCGCCTCACTGGTGTTATCGCCCCTCACATCCCCCGTCTCACTTGGTGAAAAGATTACCGGGAGTGCAAAGGAAGCCATCAGCCCCAGGCACAGCAGAACCATGCCGCCCTTCATAATCAGCTTTTCCCTGCGGCTCCTGAAATGATCCGCGGGTATCAAAAGTCCGGTCAGAAGTAACGGAGCATAGACCGCCTTAATTCTGCATCCCCAGAAGAACGCCAGCATAATCACCGCATAATCTTTCCAGGTAATTTTTTTGTCCGGCTCCAGAATTGCCGACAGAATATAAGCAAATGAAAGATACATAAATGCCGTGACGGTCGGATCATAGGAATAGACCCCGGCCAGCATCATCGGCTCCGGCATCAGGCCGAGGAAAACCATAATTCCCTTGCCAACCGGTGTTTTCTTTATGGCAAAATAGAGGGCGATGCAGTAAATGAAAAGATTTCCCAGTCTTCCAAGCTTATATACCAGAGAAAACGGAAGGTGGAAAAGCTGACCCGCCTTTAAAAGCAGCGCCTCCCCTGCATACCCGGTAAAAATCGTTTTATTTAAATCCGCACTCCAGGTGATTCCGCCATTCCTGTAATCGCCTGTCTGGTCCAGATAATTATCAAATTCTTTTTGCTCCTCGGCCGTTCCCGGCTGATTATAGGGCCAGGTGTCGATCCCCGCAATAAACTCCTGGGTAATTGCCGGTGATACGGAAATCGGCGTCCTGTAGTTAGACATCCAGAAACTCTGAGAAAAATGAACCTCCTCATCCCAGCTCACCTTATTAGCCGGAAGCGATAGGGAAAGAAGCGTTCCCACACTGATGGAGATAATCAGAAAGCCAATCTCAATCCGTTTTCCGATATACTCCCTGTAAAAAATGAGCATTGCCCCGATGCCAAAGAGACACCAGAAGAAACACAGCCTGTACCAGTTGGCTGACGGCGCCGTAACGGCCTCAAATCTTGTAATATGAAGCGGCATGGCCTTGAAATCAATATAAGAAAGTCCCGGCTCATCGAGAGCGTCCCGGAAGACATAGATTTCCGCATACTCCGCCTTCTTGCCCACCGGAATCCAGGAATTCTTCACATTTTTGCTGTTCCTGTCTTCCACCGTCAGGATATCCCGCTCCCTCAGTTCACCATAATCATTGTAAACTCCCACTTTTACAGTGGTATTTAACAGGCCGTCATACTCGTAGGAATAGCAGAACTTTCCCACAAACCGGCCGTCAAGCGGCACCCGTATTTTTCCGCTTTCCCCATCAAATACGAGTTTTCCTTCTTCCTCGTGGAAACCTTCATAAGTAACACGGCTCATGTCGATAACGAAACTTCCCTGGCTCTTTCCTGCGTTGGCACGGATCAGAGGCAGGTTACAGAGAAGTTCAAGAAAAATGCCCATGACAAACACAACCAGTGCAGTAAGCGCCAGTTTTTTTAGATTCTGTCTGTGGCTGTTTGTGTGTCTGTCACTACTTTCCTTATGGTCATTCTTCTTTTGGTTCATCTTTAAACGCTCTGTCATCAAAGTTTCTACCTCTATCTAACAATCTTCTCCACGCCTCTGTGTTCCAGAATCCGCTCGTAGTCCTCGATATAGTCCACCTCAGCCCAGAAATGGCCGCCCACGTCTTCCACATAAACAGGCTGTTCTTCCGTCATGCTGTATATTACATTCTCCCACCAGACGGAGTGCTCCTGGCGGTCTATCATCTCTTCCATCCTTCTCACAAATTCGGGCAGAAATTCTCTGGAAAAGCAGCCGATTCCGATATATTCACCGGTGATATCATCGCCCTCCAGTTCTTTTCCGTACTTTTTCAAAATTCCGTTTTCATAATAGAACTTATAGTCCGCAGTCTCCTTCCGGCTCTCGTCGGCAAACATCACAGGACTCTTTTTTTCCTCCAAAATCCGGTCCAGAAGGCGTTCCTCCAGATAGACATCCCCGTTCATAATCAGCAGGCCGTCGCCTGTGAGGAAGTCTTTTGCAAACCACGCGGAAGCGATACTGTTGGTAACGTCATAAAAGGGATTATAATAAAATGATACATCCTGTCCTTTCAGAACATCCCGGATCACCTGCGCCTTATATCCCAGAACCAGCCCGATTTCCCGGATTCCCCTGGATCTAAGCAGTTCCACCGTATACCGGATCAGGCACTGTCCTTCCCCGATATCCACCGTACATTTCGGATTGCCCGAAAGGTAACGCGATATTCTGGTTCCTCTGCCCGCCGCTAAAATCAGTACTTTCACAAAAGCCCCCTGTCCTGCATATCTCTCAATGCATCCACCAGTTTTTGATTATCTTCTTTCGTAAGATGTCCGATATGGCCCACCCGGAAAACCTTCTCTGCCAATTCTCCTCCATTCGGGCATACAAAAATCCCATACTCGTCTTTCAATATCTCGAATATCCGGTACGCCGATACGGGACTTCCGTCGGCATTCTTACCAGTCGGGGCGAGAGGCGTCTCCGCGGCCGACAGCGATTCCGAGACGATTTGAAACGGAAGCTCTCCTATCTTCTGTCTGAAATCTTTAGCCAGCTCTTTTATCTGATCCTGCTCTCCCACAAGTCCCTTTTCTTCTATCGCCTTTAGACGGCGGTTCATCTGAATTAAGATACCAACCGCAGGAGTGAAAGGCGTCTGGCCGCGCTCACCGTCTTTCAGATAGTCCTTCAGATTGAAATAGAGCGACTCCACCCGTGATTCCTCCACGCGCTTCACGGTCCGCGCATTCATTACGATCGCGGCAATTCCCGGCGGCAGGGCAAGGGCCTTCTGGGAACCGGTCAGCGCCAGATCCACGCCCCATTTCTCCATCAGGAATTCATCCGCGAGAAACGAGCTGATCGCGTCCACCACCAGCCATAAACGGTTTTCCCGGCAGAAACGGCTGATCAGTTCCATATCATAGCGGACTCCGGTGGATGTCTCATGGACGTTGACAAGAAATCCGGTGTATCTCTGTGTGGAAGGATCCTGACCGGAGCTTTTACGGCCAGAATCGTCCTGCCAGGAATCCTCTTGGACAAAATCTCCCTGGCCGGTATCTCCAGAGCGCTCATATGGAGCCAGATGCGCTTTTGTAAGCTTTTTTCCCGCCTCCAGCCTGATTTCATCATATGGAATGCCATGGATCTGGCAAATCCTGACGAAACGTGCGCCGAAGCTGCCTCCGTTTACAACCAGAAGCCTGTCCTGTTTCGTAAAAAGATTGATTACGGCGGCTTCCATTGCCGCGGTGCCGGAACCTGTCAGGAACACGGTTCTGGCTCCCTCTCCGGCCTTCATAAACCGGTTCATCAGGGATTCATTTTCCTTCATCAGAGCAGAAAATTCAGGCGTGCGGAAATACGGAATCTCTTCCGCTCCGATTTTCCTGATTTCCTCATCCATTTGAACAGGACCTACCGTAAAATTAATCATTTCGCGCTCTTCCTCTCTTTTCTGAAAAACCAGAGTGCCGTCAGTCCGAAGCAGACCGTCAGCGTAAACATCAGTATCAGGTATGACATTGCTCCGCCCAGGATTCCCATCCATCTGACAAACGGTGCGGAAATCGTCACCGCCATTACCGCCACCAGTGCATAAATGACAAAGATATGCCTGCGTTTCTGCATAATAACGAGCGAATAATAAAACAGGTTGATATAGGCGTTAAATGCTCCGCCCAGAATAATTAAAAGCAGCGGCAGACGGCTGGCCGACAGCGCATAACCAAGCTTCGGGTACAGCAAACTTAACACCGGAATGCCTAGGAACCACGCTCCTCCCAGAGCCAGCACCGTAAGTCCCGCAATGATAGCGGCCAGACGGCCGACTACCCGTGCAAAATTAGCAAATTCACGGTTCTCCCATACCAGGGAAAGCTTTGTAATATAGGGTCTGATAACAAATCCGGCTACCAGGTTAATCACGCTGGTGGGCATAAATATCGCTCCGAAAATAGCCTGATCCTTGTTCATCATGTTTCCCTCTATCGCATATTTGGAAGCGGAAAACACATAGAAATCAATAATTGCCGATAGAAACAGGACAAAATTCTCCTGAAACAGCAGGCTGCATCTGCCTTTCCGGCAGCTCCAGTCCACCTGCGGCAGCTCTCCGATGACGGAAATGTTGAATATCAGGACTCCCAGAATCTGGGCAATCACCGAAACCATACAGGAGAGCACCAGGTTATGGGTCATCACCAGGCAGCCGATAAAGCAGCCTGCCGAGAGAAGCGTCCGGAATGTGTTGGACTTGCCGGTCAGATACAGTCTTCCGTTTCTCTGGAACTCCGCTTCGTACACATCGGCGAAACCGTCGATTACTTTATAACAGACCATCAGAATGACGGTCATGGTTTTTACATAAGTATAGCTGTCCTGGTTGAAAAGCACATAAACCAGGCCGAATGCCAGGGCGCCGCCGCAGGTTACAAACCGGAGACGGAGGTACTCGCCGAATGTATAGCGTCTCCCGATATCCGTGATGTGAAACGGCCTCATGCCGAAATAGGCAACCATAAACATGTGCTGTCCGAAGGCGGAGAATGCGAAGCTGAAGATTCCGCCCTCATCCTCGCCGACAATCTGTATGACAACGATCGACAGGACCATCGAGGCAAATGCATAGAGAAGGCTCCCCAGCATATTCCAGGCCATATTCCGTTTTTCCAGATTGTCGTCTCCTCCAATCAGGAGGGTTCTGAGTAAGTTCATGGCTGTTACCTGTCTTTCTGTATTTTTTACCGTTTCTGTGTATCGCGAAGCGTGTTGCCGGGCACGGAGTGAACTGTAACGTTTTTCTCGTCTGAAAAGGCCAGCCGGTACGGATAATGGGTCTTCCTCTTCTCCACCGGCGGCAGCTTCATATAGTCGCCGTACATGTTGGTAAGCATTTCTTCTATATTGCCGGGGAAGTTCATCATTCTGCCCTCAAATTCCATCGTCTTTAACGGATGGTATTTTCTCTTGTCCACCAGGTTCCAGTATGGGCTGGTGTCGGGCAGGAAGGCCATCCTGTTTGTCTTTCGTTTTTCATATTTTCTGCAGACCGCCTCGCAGCTTCTCCGCAGGCCCTCCGGCGATACATGGAGCAGATTCATGCCTTTGTTGACAAAACTGCAGACCGACCAGATAAGCGCGGCCTTAAAACCTTTCTGTGCCAGCGTCGGCCTCGGGATACTCCGCAAGATCATCAGTTTGCTGACAAACCACGCTGCCCAGGACTGCACCTGGTACATGACCGGATTGTCGGAAACATTGTCCAGCACATAGAGATCCAGAAAAATACCAAAGGGGCAGTCCACATCCTTCATCACCTCTTCGATAAATACGGTCCCGCGCTTTACCAGACGCGTTGTCATCAAAGGATATTCCGGACACGTCTTGGCGTTCAGTACCAGATATTTATCACCCATTTTTTTCTGTACGAGTTTCAGGAATTTTTCAAAGTCCCTTCTGGGCATGGCAATATCGATGTCATCATCCCAGGGGATAAAACCCTTGTGTCTGATGGCACCGATCCCGGTTCCGGCAATTCCAAAATATTCCAGATGGTATTCCTCACACAGTTTCAGGAAATCGTCGAGTATCGAGAGAATCTCCTGCTGCAGGCGGGCGAGAACTTCCGGCTCATAGAATTTACCCTGTTCGCTGCCTGCTGTTTTATTGCTGTTCATCGCCAAATTCCTCTTTCGCACGTTTCAGCGCCGATTCAATTACCTTATCCATGTCATAGTATTTATACTCTGCCAGACGGCCGCCGAAGATAACCTTCTCTTCACCTGCTGCCAGTTCGGCATATTTCCCGTAAAGCCCCTGGTTCTTTTCGTCGTTGACCGGATAATAAGGTTCCATGCCTATCTTCCAGTCTTCGGGATATTCCCGGGTGATGACGGTCTTTGGCTGGGTTCCGAACTCAAAGTGTTTGTGCTCGATAATTCTTGTGAACGGAGTTTCCCGATCCGTATAATTGACTACGGCCACTCCCTGGAAGTTGTCTGTGTCAAGAAGCTCCGACTCGAATCTCAGGCTCCTGTATTCCAGATTTCCAAAGCGGTAACCGTAGTAGGCGTCAATCATACCCGTGTATACGGTCTTTTCAGCAAGTCCGTCGTACTCTTCCCTGTTTTCCAGATAATCCACTCCGGTCCTGATTTCACAGCCGTCGAAAAGTTTCTCTATAATTGCATTATAACCATCTTTTGGGATTCCCTGATAAGGATCGTTAAAATAGTTATTATCATAGGTAAAACGCACCGGAAGACGGCGGATAATGAATGCCGGAAGTTCTTTGCAGTCGCGTCCCCACTGTTTTTCCGTGTAACCTTTTACAAGCTTTTTATAAATATCCGTACCGACCAGCTTGATCGCCTGCTCTTCCAGGTTCTCCGGCTCCCCGGGAACGGCTTTTTTCTGCTCCTCGATGATGGCCCTGGCTTCGTCCGGCCTGGAAATTCCCCACATCTTGCTGAATGTATTCATATTAAACGGCATATTGTACATCTCTCCGTTATAATTTGCCACCGGGCTGTTGGTGTAGCGGTTAAACTCCGTAAACTGATTTACAAAGTCCCATACTTCCCTGTTCGATGTATGAAAAATGTGGGCTCCGTACTGATGGACACGGATTCCCCCAACTTCACGGCAGTAAATATTACCCCCGATATGATCTCTTTTCTCTATTACAAGACATTTCTTTCCGTTCTTCCCGGCCATCCAGGCAAATACCGCCGCATAAAGACCGCTTCCTACCAATAGATAATCGTATTTTTTCATCAGCGCAGAAAACCTCCATTGTAATTACATGATTCCCTATTTTACTATACTTTATGGCAAAAGTAAACAAAAGGGAGTTCCCCGGGCAGTTCATTTCTGCCGGGAACCCCCGTCTGTAGCTATTTTAATTCTATTTCCCCGTCTCATTCTCCACCAGTCCCGTAAACTGTTGTACCGCCTGTTGTATCGTCAGGCATGGCAGCCCCTGATTCTTAATACCGCTTTCCTCAATGCTGACCACACGGAATACATAGTCGTTTACCGGTACGTAGTCCATTTCAATCAGAATATTGGCCTCCAAATCCTGAAGCAGTACAATTGTCGTCTGTGTGCTGTTGATATATTTGCGGACTTCCGATAAGTATTTTGAACTGTCCTTTTCCTCCCTAAACGTTTCCGCAAGCATACCCAGCTTTTCTTCCCTGTCTGCTGCCGTGCATTTTGTGTAATTCCACATAGGCCTTTTATTTCTCCTTTCACCTTTTCAATCATGCTCTGAACTGCATCGTCTGCCGGGTATTCTAATTATAACCGGTTTAACTCATCCATCATAGCTTTTCGTCGTTTGTATCTCACTCTCCAGCTGTCCGCTATCTCTTTCGCTTTTTCCATTCCTCCCGGATATTTTTCCATCTTTTTAAGTATGTTCACCAGCTCTGAATACTGGTTCCGTGCAGAGGCGCGCTCTGCCATTATCCCCACCACGGATTCATACTTTGTTAAAAGTTCCTGCGGATAAAGAGCTTTGAGGCAGTTTTCATATTTTGTCAGCTTATACAGCTCCGGGCATTCCAGCACATTTTTCAGAAGCCTGTCATAGAACTTTTCTTCTTTATACAGTTCTTCCACACAGATATTGCGCGACAGCTTTGAAAAAACCTTTTCTCTTTGCTCCTCCCACTCCTCTTCCGTATAAAGCGCCTTCAATTCTTTATAAATTTCTAAATCTCCGGCTTTATAATCCAGAACCAGGGACCACAATTCTTTCATATAATCTTCTTTTCTTCCGATTTGCTTCAATAAATCTTTCAGTACCAAACTATGTGCAGCTACCAGCCCGGGATATACACTGTCTGCCCTTTTACTTTCCTCCAGTAAATGGATGGCCTCTTCATATTTTTCATCTCTGATACATGATTCTATATAATATTTCCTGACATCGCTTAATTCCAGATTATCCTTACAGTATTCTTCTATTTTCTCCTGCGGATATCCCTGTTCCTCCATCACAATTATGTGAAGGAGAGCCCAGCGCTCGGCTCCATATCTGCATGACCACAAATCTTTCTTCTCTTTGTACTTCTCTGCCTGTTCCAAAGTAAAACTGAACTTGTATGCCAGGAATTCCTCTTCCTCGAATCCGTCAATCAGAATATCCTCCACAAAATCTGCAATATATTCATCTTCCGTATTTTTCAGATACCCTACACACCATTTGAACAACTCTCTCTTTAACTCCAAATCACAGGAATCCAGTATCCTATACCAGATATCCATACTCATTCCCGCCAGCTCGCCTATCCCGCCGTCCGAATCGTCCATTGGCTGTTCTTCTATCTTCTCAAGTATATAAGAAGTCAACTCAAACGCTTCCCCGTAATGATGCTTTTCAAGCATCCTCTCCACATCTGTATCCAGAACTTCTTCCAGCTCTGATATTAAAATACACGCCTCAGAGTAGCCAATATACCCCTGTCTTCTTGAAAATTTGTAGAAGATCTGATCGATCTGGCGTTTAAACCGTTCCTTATCTTCCGGAGAAATTTCACAGCCCAGGATATGTTTAAACTGGCTCAATAATTTCTCATCTTTTCTCAAAATTTCTGCCAGAAAATCATGTACGATTCCTGCATCGGCTTCCTCTATAAGCTTTTTGATGTCTTCCTTCCCACCTTTGCTCCTGCTGTCCGCGCTTACATCTTTTCCCAGTTTTCCATCCGAGCGTGTTTCCATCTCTTCTTCCATATAAAACAGCACGGCCGCCATGTGCTTGCAGTCCTCCCCTCTCTCTGCATAAGGACAGTCGCATTCCATATCGACAATTTTATCGCCCTCCATACGGATGCGCACATCGTATTCTTCACTGCCCTGAACGGTTGCCCGGATCAGATTGGTTCCCTGACGATAATCAGTTACAAGACCACGTTCATAATAGGCAAGACCCCTGTCTAATATGACGCTTTGAAATAACTTCCTCCACTCCATTTTTCCTCCTGTAATCGGTACTTTCCCACTCCTGCTTTTGTATATGGATACAACTTTCAACTACACTTCCTGAATGCTGATTAAGACGCCCCGTGATGCAAAGAAACAGCTGCAAATGCCGTTTCGCGCCGCACACCCGGGATTTTTTTCATCGCAAACCGTGAAATCGACCCGCGGAATACATCACGGCTGATCTAATACCTTATTTTACTATACCAGACAGAAATAGTAAACAAATCCATTGTACCTGCAGGGAAAATCGAGTATACTCTAGGTGTGGTTTTAATAATATTACCATAACCGAACATCGATTGTTTCGGGAAGAAAAGGGGAATTTTCAAATGGATATACTTGATGAACTGATGATGAAAATGATTCACTACAACTCCGGTGATCCCAAGCGGATTCAGCACTTTTTAAAAGTCCACAGCTTTGCACGGCTCATCGGACTTTCTGAAAACCTGGACGGCGACACCCAGCTTACTCTGGAAGCCGCTGCGATTGTCCACGATATCGGAATCAAACCGGCCGAAGAAAAATACGGGTACTGCAACGGCAAACTCCAGGAACAGGAAGGGCCGGAACCGGCTGAAAAACTGCTCCGTTCCCTCGGTTTCAGAGCCTCGGTCATTGACCGTGTCAGCTATCTGGTTGGACATCACCACACCTATTCGGATGTGGACGGGATGGATTATCAGATCCTTTTAGAAGCCGATTTCCTGGTTAATCTGTTTGAGGAAGAGCTGCAGCCGGAAGCTGCGGATGCGGCTTATCAGAATATTTTCAGGACCGGGACGGGTAAGAGGATTTGTGAGGAGATGTTTTTCTAAATACACCATATTAAACATAGCATAGTAGGGAACAGAATCTAAAAAGACATTCTGTTCCCTATTCTATATTGATTGATACGTTATTTCAAGGCATTAAGGAACGCATCAACCGTCTCGCTTCCGATTTGTTCTCTTACCAGTTCTTCTACACCCGCTCCTTTTTCCGCCAGTATCTCCAGCTCCGAATCGGGAAGAACAATCTCTTCCATCCCCGCATCAATCAATTTCTGCCGGTCCGTGGCCGCGCTTTCCGCCATAAGCTGTTCCGCGCATTCCTTCGCCTCTGCTGCCGCCTCGTCAAATACTGTCCGGTATTCTGCCGGCATACTTTCATAAAGGTCCTTGCTGACAATGAACAGATTCGGATAAAGAATGTGGTGTGTTTCAATCAGATATTTCTGTACCTCGGGAAAACCTGCATTTAAAGCCGTATCATACGGGTTTTCCTGAGCATCCACCAAGCCCTGCTGCAGGGACAGATAAAGCTCTCCGAAAGCTACCGGAGTCGGATTGGCTCCCACCGCTTTCCAGAATGCTATATGGTTGTTATTTTCCAAAGTACGGATTTTCAATCCCGCAAAATCCCCGGCTTTACTCACCGGCTTATTGGAAGTCACTTCACGGAATGTGGCAACCTGGGCAAAGCTCATAAATTTGTAGCCCGAGCTGTCAAAAGACTGTCTCAGTATATCCGTAAAATCACTGTTATTGAGGGCCTTATCAATCTGTTCCTGTGTGCACCCCAGGAAGGCATAAGGAATGTCTAAAACTGCAAGCTCCGGCACAAAAGAAACCGCGGGAGCAGGCTGGAAAATCATTCCTCCGATATCACCCGTCTGCAGGCTCTGCAGCATTTCACCATACGTGCCCAGCTGAGAACCCGAATACACATCCACTGTGATGGATCCGCCGGATTTGGCCTCTACCAGTTCTTTAAACTTCAGGCAGTATAAATCGCCAATGGAGTTTTCTGCAGCGCCGTGACCAAAAATATAGTTGAAGTTCTCATCCCCCAGCGCTTCGCCGGCTTCGGCCGTATCGGTATTTCCCGAACCTTCACCTGCCTGAGCCGCCTCACTCTGTGCCTTTGTCCCGGCAGGAGCCGCTGAATTTCCGCTTCCGCCGCAGGCTGTCATTAAGAGGGCGAATGTTACTAAACTGCAAATTGCTAAATTTTTTTTCATGAGTATCTCCTTTTTTATTTTATTTAATCGACTGCTCCCAATCTCTTAAAGCAGTGTTGAAAATATTCTAATTGTTTAAACAGTTTCTTTTTTAAAAGTAATTTCTCCCATCCTATAAATGGTTACAGGAACATCAGGCTTAATGCCGGTATGTAGGCAATCAGCAGGATCGCTATTAAAAATACCGCAATAAACGGGATCGATTTTTTCCCCAGTGTCATTACCGGAGTATCCACCATAGGCGATACGACAAAAAGATTCAGCCCAAAAGGCGGAGTCACCAGCCCGATTGCCAGGCACACTACCAAAACAACGCCAAAGTGAATTGGGTTAATTCCGTAAGACAGCAGCGTCGGCATCAGAATAGGCGCCATAATTACAATTGCGGGGCCTGTATCCATAACCATTCCCAACAGGAAAAACAGGACAATCAGCGCCAGCATCAGCAGAGCCGACGATGAAAAACTGGATGTCAGGAATTCAGAGATTTCCTGAGGCGCCCGCAGCAGGGTTAAAACGCGGCTGAATGCTGTGGCAATAGCCAGGATAAAACACAGGGGAGCATACCCCCGTACCGCTGATATAATCAGGCCCCAGATATTCTTAAGTTCAATCGTCCGGTAAATAAACAGGCTGACCAGGAGAGAATAGAACACCGAAACACAAGCCGCCTCGGTGGGGGTCGTGATACCCGAATAGATACCGCCCAGAATAATTACCGGAGACAAAAGCGCCCAGAAGCTGTCCTTTAGGAGGGCCGCCAGCCCCTTCTTTCTCAATTCTTCATAATTGGCTCGGATTTTATCCTTATCCTCCCCATTCTTTTTACAGTAAAAATAGGCGTATCCCATCAGGCAGGCTCCCACGAGAATTCCCGGAATAATACCCGCAATAAACAGATTTCCCACCGAAGCGCCGGTAGCCAGTCCATAAAGGACAAAAGGAATCGACGGCGGAATGACAACGCCTAGGCTTCCGGCCGTCGCAATCATACAGGCCGAAAAATCCTTATCATAGCCAAGACTGCACAGAACCGGTATCGTCATGGCCCCTACAGCTGCCGCAGTCGCGGGACCGGAACCGGAAATGGCCCCGTAAAAAAGGCAGGTTGCTATCGCTGCACAAGGCATACCCGCAGTCTTCTTTCCTATAAAATACGCAAACACATCGAACAGTTTTTTAGAAATACCGCCTCTTGCCATCAAAACACCGGCCAGAATAAATAACGGCACCGCTAAAATCGAAATCGTATCGGCTCCCCCGAAGATTGCCCGGATCAGAGCCTCGATCGAAGTGGCTCCCTTTGCCCCCATCATCGTGGGGAAGATGGTTGATATCCCCAGAGAAGATACAATTGGTAAGCCCAGCAGTAAAAATACCGCAAAAACAAGAAATACCATTGCTGCCATAATGATTGTCCTCCTCTATTGTGCTTCGGCCGGATCTGCCGGAACCGTGTTCTTTTTTCCAGTTGCATCAAAATAGATTTTCTGTACGCTCCGAAGGCTCGCCAGCACAAAGCCGATCGGGATGATGGCATATACCAGGTACATGGGAATTTCCAGCGCCGGTGATGTCTGACCGCTGTTCTGCACCTTCTGCATAACCGAAACAGAAAAGTATCCCAGGCCGGCATAGAGTACGACACTAATTAAATCAAGGAGAATCTCAATAATCTGGCGCAGCCGTTTCGGCAATAACTCAAGCAGCAAATCCACCCTCAAAATATTTCCGTTCCTGATAGTGCACCCCAAGCTTAAAAATACCGACCACACATAGAAATAGCGTGCCACTTCTTCCGCCCAGGTCAGTGAATTTCCCACAACCGCACGCATTAAAATCTGTATCAGCAGAATCACCGCCATCCCAATAAGCAGGGCGCCCAGAATCCATTCTTCCAAAGATTGATCCAGCTTTCTTATCAGTTTCACAGTAGTACCTCCTCTTCACTTATTCGTTACCAGTCATCTGTTTGTCACCAGTTTACCGGCCGAATGTAATTTGCAGCCGGTTTCTGTAAATGGTCAATCCGTCAGTTCTAAATCCTTTAATATCTTTGTTACGCTTTCCAGATCCTCCTCCAGAAAAGTCCGAAACTGCGCAGCGTTCAGAAAACTTTTTTCCAGGCCGTAGCTGTTGCAGAACGTCTGGTATGCCTGAGACTGGTATGCCTCCGTAAACAGGCGCTCCAGGGCATCCTTTGTCTTCTGCGGAACATCCATAGGACAGACTATTCCCTGGAACGATCCGGACACCACCGGATACCCCAGCTCCTTACAGGTGGGATAGGCGGGAAATGAACTCAGCCTCTCCTCCGCCATCACCGCCAGAATCCGCACCTGCCCGGTTTCGGCGAATGCATGCATGACCGATGTCTCAAGCGTAACCATATCCAGTTCCCCATTCACCAGCGCCTCTGCCGCAGAGGAAGCTCCGTCATAGGATAAATGCTGAAGCGATATATCAGCCTGCCGTTCCAGTTTGGCAGCACAGATATGCCAGATACTTCCCTCACCCACGTTGCCGGTCCTTAAACTGCCCGGATGCTCCGCCGCATAAGAGATAAGTTCTTCCAGGCTTGTATAGGGGGCATCGGCCGCCACAGCCACGCAGGCAGGGAGTGTATTCATTCTAATGACGGGATAAAAATCTTGCTGTGAAAAATCCACCACTCCCTGAGGAGGGAGCGTATTCAATTCCGCAGTAATGATCCCCAGTGTATATCCGTCCGGTTCCGCATTCATCTGTTCTTCAAATCCTGCAGCTCCGCCTCTGCCGGTCCGGTTAAACACCGTAACCGTCTGGCCGGTTTTCTCTCCCACGACCTGGCCAATCGTCCTGGCATTCGCATCTGCGCTGCCGCCCTCCGCCCATGGACAGATAATCTCTATCGGTTTAGTGAAAATCAGGGAAAAATCCTCCCCCTGCTTTTCTGTCTCAGCCTGCGGCGCTTCTTTATTTGACGAATTCTTATCAGCGCAGCCGGATAAAACAGGAACCGCTGTACATAACGCCAGCGTTAATCCCAAAAATACATTTTTTATTGTCAACTCATATCCCCCTTTTCTTCAGGACAGGAACTTTTATTCTTTTATAGCTATAGCCCCTGCACTTTTTCATTTTCCAGCTCTTAATTTTTGTTTTTCTTTCCGTGTTTCTCTTTCCGCCTTGCTGATGACACCAGTTTATCCGCGCATCTACCTGGTTTCAAGCAAAAATACTATACCGTTTTTACGTATTCTGCTTAATTATTGGACAATCGTAATAATTGTTTATATATCTTAAAAATTGTATCCCCCGCCATGTTTCAACGTATCCCCGACTTATGTTTTAACTTACTCCCGGCTTATGTTTTAACTTATCCCGATCTATGTTTTGACATGGCAAAAGGGTGCTGCAAAAATACGGATCCGCGCAACAGAATGCAGTTTTTCTTATCTTTCCCCTGCATTTCATTGCGGTTTCCTGTATTTCTGCAGCACCCTCTGCTGTCCTTCATCTATGATATCTCATTTATTTTCTTATTTTTTCTGCCGCCTGCAGAAATGTATCTACTTTCTCATTTCCGAGCTCACTCCTTAAAAGCTCCAACACCACAGCCGTGCCCGCCTCCATGCTCCCCTGCAATTCCCCGGACGGTTCCAGCATGGCAATTTCATAGTCGTTATCCAGAGTTTCTGCCTGTCGGATTTCCTCCTCCGGCATCTGCCGAATCAGAGCCTCTTTTAAACCTTCGGTAAACTGTTTAAGTTCTTCCTTTTGCTCTGAGGTCAGATTCTCATATTTCTCCTGGTTAACGGCAATCGCACTCACCATAGGCATGTGACGGGTAAATGTAATGCAGTTCTGTACCTCATACAGATGATCAGTAAGCATCACATCCAACAGGTTTTCCTGCGCATCCGCCATCCCCTCATGGAGGCAAAAATACAACTCCGCAAAACGGTAGGGAATGGCCGTTGCTCCCAAGCTGTCCCAATAGGCCTCGTGATATTTATTTTCCTGCGTCCTGATACGTACTCCCTGCAAATCCGCCGTTGTAACCACCGGCTCCCGGCTGCTCAGATTGCGGTAACCATATGCAAATATATCAAGCAGCACCAGATCCGCTTTCTCATAATACTCTTCCATCACATGACGGTAGTCACTTTCAAAAAGCGCATTCCACTCGTCCAGAGATCCAAAAAATCCGGGAATATCAAACATCGCAGCCTCCGGAACCGCATTAATCTGCATCGAAGGGGAGGACTGCACAATATCAATGGAGCCGGTCTGTACCCCTGAAATAAGATGAAGGTCATCTCCGAGGCGGCTCCTGTCGTACAGTTTAATTTTCATTGTCTCCCCGGTCCGCCGCTCCAGTTTTTCCAGTTCCTTCTCCATCACCTGGCCTTTGAAGGAAACGCTCCAGTCCCCATTCGTTGCCATGGAAAGGTAAGTCTTAGTCTGCTCCTCTGCATTGCTTTCCGTTTCATGGTCTGTTTCCTCTTGGCCTGCGCTTTTCACCGCTTTGCCTGCACAGCCCGACATCACGATTGAAATTGCCAGCAGCAGGATTATGAGTACCTGGAGAGGGGTGTTTAAAATTTTATTCCGCGGAAGAGAACCATAAGAAAACCGCCTGGAAACCTCTTCTCTTATCATGAACCTTTCCTCCTTATTTTAATACCTTGCCACATCCGTTTCCGGTTAATCAGCGCTGCATATGGATGAGGCATAATAGAATGAGACATGATATCAGCCGGAGCGCGGGAATTCACGGAACTGCTTGGGCGTCATCCCCGTGTTCTTTTTAAATACCCTGGTAAAACTCTGTGCGGAATTAAAACCGCATTTATATCCTATTTCGGAGATATTCAGGTTGGTTTCATCGAGAAACCGTTTCGCCTGGCGGATTCGGTAATCGTTCAGATACGCATTCAGGCCGATTCCCATTCCTTCGGCAAAAACACCGCTTAAATAGGAAGGGGAGATTCCAACCGCCTCGCTGATTTCATTTAAAGTCAGTTTCCCATCCGCATAATGGGAGGCAATATATTCCTTGGCCTCCTCCACATACCGGTTGTGGCTCTTACGGCTGCTCTCCCAAATCAACGGAAGCGACTTTTGGTAGAATGCCTGCATGAAAGAACACGGTTCTCCGTTTTCCGAAAGATGTTGGTTTTCTTCAGGGCTGCCCGATATTCCGGCCTGTTTCATTTCTTCCTGCGTAACCCGGCAGGAAATCAATTTTTCCACCATATCGTCGATTAAATTCTGAAGATACCTCTGCCACTCTTCTTCCCTTCCCATTATCTCATCCAAAATGGCATTAAACTCATCGCCCGCCTCTGCCAGACGGCCGCTTTCCGCCAGTGAATACCCGTGACGGGCCCGTTCCTCATAGTAGCGGTTCTCAAAAACTGCTGACGGCATCTTCTCTTCCTCCGAAGCATCTGCCATGTACTGCAGGTACTGGATGTCCCCCACCGCCTCATGGTAAGAGAACTGAATCGAAGGAAGATCCCCATATACCTTTCCTTTGCCGATTTTCAGCCGGTAGGGCAGGGGCGCCACTCCCTCGCAGATCTCTTCCGACAGGCGGCGGACGGCTTCACGAATCTGGAAAACAGAATTTTCCCTGTCAAAACAAAGCACCGCCGCCACCCGGTTCAGCCCCATCGGAAGAACCGCCATGGAAAATTCCGCACATTCTTTTTGTGACAGCAGCCGCAGCAGACTCCTCTGGTACAGCTCCTGCTCCACCATTGTCAGCTCTTTTTTCTCTTCATAAGAAAATTCCGCCGCCAGGACAATATAATAGCCCTGGGTAAAGTCTTTCCTTCCGATTCCTTCAAGTGTCTGGGCAATCGACTGGAGGCTCCAGTTCTTTCCCGATAATATATTTCTAAGAAGCTGTTCCAGAATATCGTCGGAGATATTTTCCATCAGCTCCCGATGCTGTTCGTTTTTATCCAGGGAATCCTGGAATGCCAACTCCAGAAAATCCACCTCATCCGGGTATCTGCGTTCCTTATCCCTGTCCTTCTCCGTCCGTTCCTCCCGCTTCTTGGGGTTCGTCGCGATATGTATCAGGCGGTTGATCGGGCTGTAAACGCTTTTCGTGATATACAGTGAAAAGAGCTGGCTGACCAGCACATAGAACGCCAGCCCCGGCAGCAGCAGGCTCATCAAAGCCGCGAAAGAGACCGAACTTTCACTGGGATTCACGCGCACCAGATATTTCCATCCCAGCAATTCTGATGTATACATATAGTAGCTGCCCTCTCCGCCGCTTCCTGCAGCAGTCAGAAATAATTCCGGCCGGGAGAAATCCTCGGGCTGAGGACCTGCCGCCATATAATCAAAAAGCAGGTTATTCTCCCCGTCATAGACATAAATGGTGGTGTCAAATTTCTCATTCTCCGCCTGGATAATATCGTAAAGCTCCGCACGGTTAATCTCATAAAACATAGCTCCGACAAAATTAGGCAGACAAAAATCCGTCGCAAGAAAGATGCGCCGGTTGTATAGCAGGACTCTCCATTCACTGGTCGCTTCCGGATCACGGTTTTGTTCCCGTGTCTCAAGATACCGGTAAATCAGCTCACGGTCACCCAGATATTTTAAATCCATATAAGTTCCGTTATATACATAAACTTCGTCGGAATACGGGAGGTACAGATAGGACTTTCGCACAAGTTCATTCTCCTCCACCTGATCCTGGAGAACCTTTATCGCCCGGAATGTTATATCTGCATTGTGCTGGTTGGGCGTAATCATGAGATCAATAAAATCATCGGACCACATACTGCGGGTCATCCCCTGGGCAAGCAAATCAAAGACCAGTTCCACATCGGAACTGATCCGCTGGAGCTGGTGAAGGTTCAGGTCATCTATGTTTTTCTTTTGGTTTTTAACCACCAGTTGATTGATGAACACGCCAAAAATAAGTACTGTGATTAATGACAGTACTGTTAAGAGGCCTAGTGTTTTGAAAAATATGATTCGTTTGGTGAGGAAAGATTTTATTTTGTTCTTTTGTTCCATATTTCGTCCGTATTCTCTTTTGTCAGGGTATTTGAAGATACTACCAGATATATGTTTTATCATATCATATTTATTGGTTTGGTACAATGAATCAAGTTAACTGCGAATGAAATTAGAGAAGAAGGGCTAGCTATTAAATAGCTTTACCCCTCATCGAAAAATGTTATCATTTAGTTAGGGAGCTTTCGCTTTCATGTTTACCGGCTCCCTGCAAACTTTAGGCTACACTTCCTTTTCATACCTCTTCCTATAATAATCCGCAGCCCGATACTCAATAATATCTTTCATCTGCTCTGCAAATTCCTCCATCTTAACCGCTTCATGTATATCCTGACTCATTGCCAGAATCGCCCCTTCTTTCTTTACAAAAAATCCCTCCCCTGAATCCAGGAGATAACGGACCGGATTTTTCAGTGCCTCATAAGCACAGCGTTTTGCATCCCATGTACGGTAGTCACTCGTACTCTTATCTTTTTCCAGATCCCTCCAGTTATTTGCCGTGTAATAGAATTTCATATAACTCCGGTAAATATCGTCTTCATTGATTTCAGTTTTTACATCCCCATCATTATAAAATGCCATCAAAACAGGAATTTTATATGACTTGCTCATTTGTGTCGTTTCTATCATTTCCAGAAAAGCATTTCCTTTACTGTTATAAATACCTGATTCCCTCTTACCTAGTTCTCCAATACTCTCCAGGTACTTCAGATAATGCTTAAACGGACTGTTTTTCAAACTACTGCACAGTCTGTAAACATCATCCTCCATGCAGGCAAACAAATCCATTCTCGTCGGTATCCTGCCCTCCTGAAGCCACTTAATGCGGAAATACTCCTCCCGGACAAGTTCGTCTTTTTTAACCCCTTTCTTTGCCATTTCATGGAACAAATCGATCAGCCTCATATCAAAATCCACAATACAATCGTCCGGAAACTCAAAGTCCTGCTGCTGCATTTTTCCCGATTCCGCCCTGGAATACGGCTTCCCGCTCAATAAAAACGGCGCCGCTCCAGCCTTCTCATAATTGCCGATAAAATCCAGTACATTCAGGTATTCCTTTCCTTTGCACTTGCGAAGCCCTCTGCCCAGCTGCTGAAGAAATACCACCGGAGATTCCGTAGGCCTCAGGAACATGACCATGTCGACATCAGGTACGTCCAATCCCTCATTGAACATATCGACTGAGAAGATAATCTTAATTTCACCGCTGCGCAGTTTCCTGAGCGCCTCGGTCCGGTTCTCTGAATATTCACCATCCGCATTACTGTATACTGCCGCAGCCGGAATCCCCCTCAGACTAAACTCTCTGGCCATCTCCTCGGCATGTTTTCTGGAACAGCAAAATCCCAGTGCCCTGGATGAACGGTACTTCATATAATACCTGAAAATCAGATCGGGTCTGCCGTCTGCCAGCAGACCAGCCGTAAGAGCCTTTTCCACATAGGCGCCATGCTCTCTGCGGATCAATGAGTAATCGACTGTTTCATCATAAATACCATAATAGTGGAAGGGTACCAGAATTCCCTTATTAATTGCATCCATCAGGCTAATTTGGTAGGGTACGTTATAGTCACACAATTCATAAATACTCCTCCCATCCATCCTCTCTGGTGTTGCCGTCAGTCCAAGTAAAAAGCGCGGTTTAAAATACTCTATGATATTTCGGTACTGATCCGTCACCGCATGGTGGAATTCATCTATCACGATATAATCAAAGTATTCCGGTGAAAAATTTTGTTTATTGAGACTTGACTGCTTTCCCAGACTGTATACCGATGCAAAAATAACGGCTTTTCCAATTGTTTTCTCCTTTCCGGTGAAAAATCCGTAATCATCGGAACGTCTGACATTCCGAAAGCTTTCAGCTGCCTGCTGCAGAATCTCGTCCCTGTGTGCTACAAAAAGCACCTTTTCATACGGCATAGAATCGAATGCTGCCAAATACGTTTTTCCTATACCCGTAGCCGCAAAAATCAATGCCTTGTCCGCGCCTTCCCTTCGGGTGTTTTTCAGAGCATAGAGTGCCTCTATCTGCGCTCCCCTCGGCTGGAACAGCTCCTCCTCTTCACCGTCCTCGTCTTCTTCCTGAGCTTCACTGTCATATCTGTCAAGATCCCTTTGCACGGCAGGTTTCTTCCAGCTAAGGGAATATTCCTTTAATGTCTGGTCATCGATAATATTTGAATGATTGTAAAAAAGGTCTTCGAATGTGTGATAAAATTCATTAAAATTCTTCTCATCGCGTTTATCATTAAAATTATAATTCCATTCAATTCCCGACATGAGTGCACTTTTAGAGAGATTGGAAGAGCCTATATAAATTTCGCTGAATTCCTTACGGTGAAAAATATATGCCTTAGGGTGAAATGAACGCTTTCTTTCATTATAAAACCGAAGATCCACCTGGTCGCCAAGCCGGTCTTTTATCAGATAAAGAGCTCCCGGCTGAGTGATACCCAGATAGTTTCCAGTTAGTATTCTTATTCTGACTCCACGATCCAGCGCCTGCTTCAAGTCATCCAAAATCATTCTCACTCCGGATTCCATGAGAAAAGACACAATAATATCAATCTGCTCTGCCTTAGGCATGCTGTTTTTTAACTTGTACAGCAAAAATTTACTTTTATTCCTGCCCCCGGTGATGGCTTCATTCTGTTCAATATCAAAATGTATATTATCCTGAACTTTTATTTCTTCCGTAAAATCAGGTTTAACCATTTTTCCACCTCTCTTCCCGGGCGTACATCGGATGTTACCCATAGCTCTTCTATTTTAAATACATCCGTTTCATTCAGCAGTCCTGCTATTTTTTCCTCTGTCATATCCGTAAAGAACCGGCCGTTCCGAACGCCTTCTCCGATCCCGTATTTAAAAGATGTATAGGCAATTCCATGCGGTACCAGCGCTTTTCCCATCTTTACCAGCACATCCGCCAGCTCTGTATACGGCAAATGCAGAATAGAAGAACATGCCCATATTCCATCATATTTTTCTGCTACATCAAGTTCCTGGAACAGCATCCGCCTTACCTGTATTCCAGTGTATTCGGAAGCGATTTTAACCAATTCCTCCGAACCGTCTGAGGCCTCCGTCTCGTATCCCCGGGATAAGAAATATTTCGTATCCCTCCCGGATCCACATCCAAAGTCCAGTACCCGGCTCCCCGGCTCCAGATATGCAAGAAATTTATCCTGCATATTTTTAAAGTCTACCGATCTTGTATTATCTGAAAACTCCCTTGCATGCTCGTTATAATAGTTTAATGAATCCTGCATAAGACCTCCGTGCCTCCTTTTTTTCTCTGTTAATAATCATATCATTTTTCAAAATTCTAAGCAATTATAATGTGCAGCCACAGTTGGTCGTCCCCTAATCTTATAATATAAATCCATAATATAGATATTTTCACAGCTTTCAAAATTTTTTCTTGTTTACCATTACGACATAGTAAATGACAGTTCGGGTTATTTTCCCAAACTGCCATTTAGATAATCTGTCTATGTAATTCATAAATGAGGAATACTAAATGTTAAAGCACAAGAATTCATGCAATTTAGAACAATTATTTATTTCCTTCCTCTTCGTCCTCCCCCCCGCCTTCTCCTATACATCCTCAAACATCGGCTCAATTACCTCTGTAATAAATTCTACCCTGTCCTTCACCTCCGGTCCGAAGAGAGATGCAACCGCCACAACCATTTTATTCTTTTCATTGATGTAAAGCGCATTTCCCCCGTCTCCCAGTGCGGCGTAAATGTGTTCCTGATTATCAATAATCCACCACAAATATCCATATGAGAGTTCATTCCACCGGCTCTGCTCCCTGGTGCTCTCCTCAATCCAACTGGCCGGAATAATCTGTTTCCCGTCCTTTACCCCGCCGTCCAGGTACAAGCGGCCTATTTTCCCCAGATCCGCGACCGTCAGAGCAAGCCCCCAGCTTGCTGTATTAAGGCCCTGCGGATCGACAACCCACCCGCGGATATGAGTATCCCTCATGCCAAATGCAATATGCTCTTCTTTGGTTGCCAGCACCACATTTTCCTTAATCTCGATTCCCAGCGGCATAAACAAATGTTCCGATGCAAAATCCAGTATCGGCTGCCCCGTTGCTTTTGCCAGGATGCCGGATAGAATATGTGTACCCACAATCGGAGAATACATGAATTCTCCCGCCGGCTTCTCACCTCCCAATAAACCGAGGGCGAATTCCAGCCAGTTCTCACTTGAGAAAAATTCCTCATACGGCTCCATTGCCGTTTTATACGGTGCAGTCATAGTAAGCAGATGTTTAATTGTCACATCATATATTGTTTTCTCCCCCGGATTAACCTTGTAATCCGGAAAAAAATCCATTACCCTCTGGTCCGTGCTTTTGATATAGCCCTTATCAATGGCAATACCTACCAAAGCGGAAAATATACTTTTTGTCACTGAAAACACGTGGAACGCATTGTCCGCAGTGTAACCGTTAAAATATTTCTCATATAAATTTACTCCATTTTTTTGTACCATAATACCGGAGATGTTATGGTAATCGCTTTTAATAATATTTTCTAACTCTTTAATTTTTTCCTGATTCATCAAATCAATTTCCTCCTTTAAGTTATAAAGGATATCCTTAAAATAAGGATAATGCCATTAAAAATGATTTGCAAGCACAATTTTAAAAATTATCATACAATTTTAAAATCTGTTTCCTTCGGAATGCAGCATGATAACTTCAGGATTCTGCAATAAAAAAGTAAAACACCGCAGAATCCAATATGGTAAAATAATGTAAACGGATTTGTTCCTTTCAAATCCGGCTCGATAAAAACAATCCTGATAAATCTGCTATCAATCAAACATCCGGCTTCAGAAAGGAGTAATTATGATAAACATTCGTGATATTTCCCGGTATAAACCGCTCTCATTCCCGCCTCCATCCATGATTGCGGCCACCATTCTGCTGGCTGCCGGAATCATGATGACGGCCTGCGGCAGCGGTTCTTCTTCCAATCCCGCCCCCACCTCCATGGAGATCAGCGAAGTGACGCTTACAAGTGAAGAACAGGAACTCGTCTCTCTGCTGGACACACATTCCAACAGTTGGATCTATGAATACAAAACAGGCAGTGAGATGAAGGAGCTACTCTTTCATATCGAAGAATTCAAAGACGGAACTCTCACCAGCATAGCCGGTGCAGGCGGCCCGGCCCCGCAGGAGGGCAAATTTTCTGTCCTCCTGGATCCGGATGAAATCACCGTCTCCTGGGACGGAGGCAGGTACTCCTGTCTGGTAGATACTACCTCCGGCTACAAATCAAGTATCACAAGCCACCTTGGAACTCTTTCTTCTTTTCAGTATAACGAGCCGGTATCCATTGTCATGGTGGCAAGCACCCAGTCTGACTTCATTGCAAGCGCCGGAGTCACGGATTACTATAATCTGACCCAGCTGCAGGAACGCGGGTATGACCGCGTCCTGTTTATCACCGTATCTTTTTCCGATACGGATAGCAGGGGTACAGATTCCGCCGGAATAAAAGACGGGCGGACAAACAGCGCCGATCCAAAAGACGAATTCAGCAGTCATCTTCTCATGGCCGGCGGAAAGCTTTATTACGGAACTTCCGAGATTGGTCCCATGGGTGATGCAGGCAGCGTGGACGGCCATATCACCGCCTCCCTGAAACCGGATGAAACACCCGATACCGAAGGGCAGTCCAATTTTGGCTGTATTGGTAATCCATATACGCGGGATTTTGGCGACGGCATGATCATGGTCTTATCAGAGGATAAAGAATGGCACATATTCCGCGCAGAGGAGACCGACGGGGTTTCAGGTTCCTTCTGTGCTTTTATAAAACGGCTGGACGGAGACAGACTTTATGTGGATATAGCGGAATGGATAACGCCGGAAGATACGGAGAGAGTACAGGAACTGAAGCTGTCGGAACAGGATATGCCGGACGGATACTATATTTACAATCCAAGCCGGTCGCAGACTATTCTGACCCTGACCGATAAAACCCTATACCGTTTCATCGACTGGGGACGTGACTTTGTTTCTTCCGACGACCTGAAAGAACTCTTAATCGAGACTACAGACAAAGAAAAATTCGTCCATTATTTGGGCACATATGAAGATTCCACACCGGGAATGCCTTTTTTCATTGATGTGGAAAATGGAATTGTAAGCATGATAGAAGAAAAACCTATCGCATAAACATCATAACAGGCGGAACACTGCCATAACGCAGTATGCCGCCTGTCTTAGTGTCATCTCTTTTTTAATATCTTTTCTTAGTAAAACAACCTGTTCACCGCACTGAAGATACCGCGGATGGAAGCTCTCGTAATGTTGGAGCTGATGCCGACACCGTATGTCGTCTCCCCTGTCTCCACGTTCATCAGATGAATATAAGAGGCAGCCTGGGCGCCGGAACCGGAACGGAGTGCGTGCTCATCGTAATCCAGTACACGTATCTGGATTCCCAGGGCATCCTCAAGTCCTCTCTGGATTGCATCGATAGGACCGTTACCTACGCCGTCAATAATACGTTCTTCGCCGTGATCCGTATAGGTGAGATGGGCAACCGTAGCAAATCCGCCGCCCTCGTACTCTTTGTCCGTAATCTGGCATTTTCTGAAATGCATCGGCTCTTTGCGGTTCAGGTAATTCCTGCTGAACTCGTCCATAATCTGCTCCGGAGCCACCTCGCCCTGTTTCTCCGCAATACCCTGGATGATATCGGCAAATTCCTTGTGCATTCCCTTTGGAAGGCGGAAACCGTAAAAGCTGTCCATAACAAAAGCAACTCCGCCCTTGCCGGACTGGCTGTTGATACGCACGACAGGCTCGTATTCGCGGCCGATATCGCTCGGATCAATAGGAAGATAAGGAACTTCCCAGATTCCGTCCGTTCTTCTTCCAAGCGCCTGCATTCCCTTGTTGATGGCATCCTGGTGGGAACCGGAAAATGCTGTAAATACCAGCTTGCCCGCATAGGGATGTCTCGGATCGACCGGCATCTTTGTGCAGCGCTCACAGATTTCCGTGATTTCTTTAATGTTTTCAATCTCCAGCTTTGGATCAATTCCATGGGAGAACATATTGTATGCAATATTCAATATGTCCACATTGCCGGTTCTCTCACCATTTCCAAGAAGCGTTCCCTCGATTCGTTCCGCTCCGGCCAGCAGCGCCAGCTCTGCGGCCGCAATGCCGGTTCCCCTGTCGTTGTGCGGGTGGACGCTCAGAATAATACTGTCGCGGTTCTTGAAATGCTTATTCATCCATTCAATCTGATCTGCGTAAACATTCGGTGTTGTCATCTCAACCGTGGCAGGCAAATTGATAATCATCTTGTGCTCCGGTGTCGGTCCCCATTCCTCCTGCACCGCCGTGCAGATATCAAGGGCAAAATCCAGCTCCGTACCGGTAAAGCTCTCCGGTGAATACTCCAGAATCACCTCGCCGTCGAATGCCTGCATATATTTCTTGACCAGTCTTGTCCCTTCAATGGCAATCTCACGGATCTCGTCGCGGTCCTTATGGAATACCACTTCTCTTTGAAGCGTGGATGTCGAATTGTAAATATGTACAATCGCTTTTTTAATTCCACGGATCGATTCAAAGGTACGTCTGATCAGGTGCTCTCGGCACTGTGTCAGAACTTGGACCACCACATCGTCTGGAATCAGCCGTCTCTCAACAAGCTGCCTTAAAAAATCAAACTCTATCTGGGATGCCGCGGGAAATCCGATTTCAATCTCTTTAAATCCCATTCTGACAAGAAGGTTGAACAGTTCAATCTTCTCTTCCACTACCATCGGTTCAATCAATGCCTGGTTTCCGTCGCGCAGATCCACACTGCACCAAACGGGCGCCTTCTCAATCTCTTTATCAGGCCATTCCCTCTCAGGGAAATCAATTACCGGAACTCTTTTATATTTTTTGTAATTCAACATGCTATCTTCCTCCCGAATTCACAAAGGATTATTCTCAGCTTTTCTCGCTCAGTCCAATACTGTAATGCCGCCATTATACCATTTTGCCATCCGGATATCAAGCAAAAACCCTGTTCCTGCATACTCTTGTTGCAGTCCGCCTTCGTCCAGGCCGCAGATAAAGATGACCATAAACGGCAAGAAGCGGTAAAAACCGCTGATTGGCGCCGCCTATTTATGTCGGGCCGCATCCCCTCTGGATTCTCATATGTTCGCCTATCATAAGGCATCTTGAATCGTCCCCATGGCCGATCTCAGAAGTCTTGGCAACGGGCAGTTCCGGACGGACCACGTTCAGCAAGAGCTCTTCCGCCGTCGGCGTGAGCTTCTTACTTTCCATTGCGGTAAATGTTCCCAGCAGGATTCCCGACACCTGGTCAAAGACTCCCATCTGTTTCAACTGGCTGAAATAAGTCACCACCTGAGGAACCTGTCCGCCGTTGCACTCTAAAAACAGGATCTTGCCTTTAAAACCGGGCCAGAAAGCTGTTCCCGCAAGCTTTAAAAAGCATCTGATATTACCTCCGATTACAGTTCCCTCCATCCTGCTTCCTCTCAGAAAACGGCAGCTGAAGTGTTTCAGGGATTTGCCTCCCTCCATCATGGTTTCACAAAACTCGCAAACCTGTTTCTCACCGCAGCTTCCCACCAGGTTTCTCAACTGGTAAAGACCCGATTTTTTCCCCGTCCTGGTGTAAATGGCGTTAATGACGGTCGTCAGATCACTGTATCCGTAAAAAATCTTATCGGAAGCGCTGATCATTTTAAAATCCAATTCATCCAGAATCTCATTAGCCATGTCACCGCCCGATATGTCGAACACAGCCTTAATCGTCTCATCTCTGTAAAAATCCATCAGGGCATGAGCCCGCTCTTGTCCAGTACCGCTGAATACGGTCTCCCTTCTGTATAAAAAAGGGCTTTCCACCGCTTCCAGCCCGATGAGAGCCAATTTTTCTTTCAACAGCTTCAAAGATGTTCTGTCGCCCTCCGGCAGTCCGTTCGAGCAGCAGGCAAGCCCCACCCTGTCTCCATGGTGCAGCAGCCCTGTTTCTCCATATACATTTCCCCCCACTTCCATTTCCGTTATCCTCCGATTTTCCTTCTCCATTCTTATTGTTTTATCTGAAACGGTAACGAACCGGCGCCTTTACGGTTTCCCGAATCGTTACTCCTGAACCCACTCATTCATCATTAAACCACTTTGTGGCACATCCACTTTTTGCTGAAAAATCTCCATGTAAAGATGATGGCGCGTATTGTCCAGTCCGTAAACATTCCAATCCACACGGCCATCGGTCCGAATCCAAACTGCCTGCACAGGAAAATGCAGAGGCTCACCCTGAAGGCCCACATTGTGACGCAGGAGGTGGCCATAGAGAACTTCACATCACCTGCCGCCCGCAATCCATAAGCCGGGATAAACGCAAGGGTCCAGACAAAAGGCTTCACCAGAGTAATCCAGCCCACCATATAGAAACACATATCTGCGCTTTCCTTTTCCATCCCGCCCAGATATGTAATTGGTTTTGTAAGTGCAAACACGGCAAGACAGCTGATGATAATGACTATCTCCGCCAGACCGGTCAGCTTTTTGATATAATAGACGGCCTCCTCTTTCCTGCCGGCGCCCATGCATTGTCCCACCACGGTCATCAGGCCGATGCCGATGCCGATGGCCGCAATGCCATTTAAATTCTCCATGATATTTGTCATGGCCTGGGCTGCAATCGCAACGGTGCCAAGTGTCGATACCGTGGACTGGATCGCCAGCTTTCCAAACTGGAACATGGCGTTTTCAATGCCGTTTGGAACCCCCACCGCCAGAATCATTTTTATCTTTTTCAAATCGGGACGTATTTTAAAATAATCCCGAATTACCAGCATCTGATCTTTTTTCCTCAGGAAAATGAATACGGCAACGGCCGAGATAACGCGCGAACCCAGGGTTGCAATAGCCGCCCCGGCTACTCCGAGTCCAAATCCCCAAATCATGATAGCGTTTCCGCAGATGTTAAGCCCGTTGGAGACAATCGCGATAGTCATAGGAAGCTTTGTATTCCCCTGCGCCCTGTATACCGATGATCCGGCATCATAGAGGGCAATAAACGGGAAAGACAGTGTTGTAAAGAAGAAATAGATCTGTGCCGCACTCATGACGGCCGGTTCCACCTGCCCAAATATCAGTTTTAGCAGAGGAAAACGAAAAGCCACACAAAGAAGAGTGACCATGACGGAGATAATCGTAATGACAAATACTAGCTGTTTCGCTGATCGGTTGGCATTCTTATGATCTTCCTGGCCGATATACTGCGAGCAGATGATCGTTCCTCCTGCGGCAAGCGCATAAAACGCCTGGATCACCAGAATATTGATCGAGTCCACCAGTGAAACCGCCGATATGGCCGCCGATCCCACGTTGCTGACCATAATGCTGTCCACTGTTCCCATCAGTGAATTCAGTATCTGCTCCACTACCAGCGGTACCAGTAATTTCCGCAGATCCCTGTTGCTGAACATGTGCTTCTTTTCCATCTCAAACCTCTGTTTCCCTGCACACCTCTTCCTGTGCGCTTTTTCTATTCATATCCCCGTAAGCTTTTTTACTGCAATTGGAAGAATTATAACACCGGCCGGAAGAATTCTCAATAGAATGAGGGAAAATGTGTGATAAGTTTGTTGATGCTTTGGTATAAATGGGGATTTGATTGAGAAATGAGGACGACGCCGTCAGGCCGGGGACCGGGGTGGTTGGGGGGATCGATGAGTCTTTCGTCCCGGGTGTCAGGGTGTCGCGGGAGGGGAATCCGGGCAGAAAAAGTTCCTCCGGGAATCGCTTGCGCTCGTTGGAGTACATAACGGACACTAACCTCGAAAATACCTCGGTAAGTGCCGATGAACTCCCAGGTTCCCTCCGGAATCTTTTTCTCCCTTCTTCCCCCGCAGGAAGGTTATGGCCGGGACGAAAGACTCAGCCAAGACGGCTGCCCGGCCCCCGGCCTGCGGCGGCTGTTCTGTCCTATTCCTTCAATGGGGGAGGCGCTTGTCGCTACCACTACGTTTCTCAGGATGCCTGAAAACTACATCTTGTTCACTATGAGACTATGTAAACTTATAATCTTATAATCTTAGAGTGTTTATTCTGCTACTCTTTTTATGCAGCCCAGGATGTCGTCAGCATGTAAAATAGTAACAACTATATTGTGGCCGCGACAATATCACCATCGCACTTGACGAAAGAGACAATCAGCCCCTGAAGCCGGCGGACGGGGCAATAACCTTCGCTGAGTCTTCAGTCCCGTCGACAACCTGCCCGGGGAAGGAAGGAGAAAACTTTCCGAAGGGAGACCTTGGAATCCGCCGGTGCTTGATGAGGTCTTTTCGAATCTAGCATCCGCTGCGCATTCCACAAGCGGGAGCGAGTCCCCGTAGGAATTTTTTCTCCTGGATTCCCCCTCACCACACCCTACCAACCGGGACTGAAGACTCATATCCCCCTCCCACTCCCCCGTCCGCCGTCTTTCAGAGGCGTCCTCGCAGCTCAATTAAATCCCCTTATAACCGCTTTATCGCATCCATGGCCAGCAGGGAACGCTCGCATTCTTCCGCAGTCATGGTGAGCTGCCAGCAGAGCGGGCTGCCTTTCATGTATTCCGCCGCATAACTGAGCCCGTTTGTCTTTTCGTCCAGATAAGGGCGGTCGATCTGGTTGGGGTCTCCCAGCAGAATGATTTTTGTGTCTTTCCCAGCCCGCGTGATGATTCCTTTCACCTGGTTGGGCGTCATATTTTGTGCCTCGTCGATAATCAGATACGTTTTTACAATGGAGCGGCCCCTGATGTAATTGAGCGCCTCCGCCTGTATCATTCCCCGGTCGAAAAGTTCCTCTATCTTGTCGCTCAGCTCTTTTTCATTGGAGTAGCGCTGTTCCTCGTTGGAATCAATCAACTGCTCCAGGTTGTCGATAATTGGTCTCATAAGCGGTGAAATTTTCTCCTGTTCGGTACCGGGGAGAAAGCCGATGTCCGTGTCAAATTGGGCGTTCGGACGGCTTACCAGGATTCTCCGGTACTCTCCGTTCGGATTATTTACCAGCTTTTCCAGTCCCACGGCCAGGGAATAAAATGTCTTGCTCGTTCCTGCCATACCCTTGATAATTACAAGGGGTGCTTTAGAGGCCGGCTGCATCAGCGCCTCCTGGAGGAAATACTGCCCTGCATTCCTGGGACTGACGCCGTAGGGGCGGGTTTTCTTAAATTCCAGCTCCCGGATTACTCCGTTCTCCACCCGGCCGAGCTGTGTTTTTTTGGTAGACTGATCTGCCTTCAGGATGACAAACTCGTTTTCTTCCAGCTTCACACCGGAATGGATCCCCTCCGAATTCGCCGTGTAAACCGCATCTACGGGAATTCCGTTTTTTTTGAACTCCTGAAACAACTCCTCAGGGACATAGACCTCGGTCCTTCCCTGATACTGCCCATCTTTGTCGGAAACCTGCTCTGTGGTAAAGTCCTCTGCTCTGATACCGATGATCTGTGCCTTGATACGCAGAAGGATATCTTTTGTAACAAGAATCCCCTGTCCCTTATCCTCCGGCTGTCCTTTTCCCTCCGGCTGCCCCGCCTCTTCCGGTGATTTCGACTCTTCCCGCTCATCCTCCATCCAGCCGGAAATCTGCTCCGACAGGCCTTTACAGACCTTTAAAATCCTGTTATCCGCCTTCTCCTCGGGGAGATCTCTTGGAAGCTTCACGTCCACAAAGTTCTTTTCAACCCGCAGCGTGCCTCCTCCCGGCAGTCCGACCCCTTTGAGCAGATCGCCGGAAACTCTCAACTGCTCCAGCAGGCGTATGGCGGTTCTGGCATTGTTTCCTCTCTCTCCCTCGGCCTTTTTCAGGTTATCCAGCTCCTCCAATACCACGACCGGCAGTACCACCTGGTTATCTTCAAAACAATTCAGCGCATATGGCGCCTGAATCAGAACATTCGTATCTACCACATAGGTTTTAATCATTCACAGGCCTCCTTCTTTCAGGCAATTTTCTTACCTGCTCTATCATATGATAATCAGACATGCCTGAGAAGTAGTTTTTTCAGGCAGTTATAATAACAGCAGGGACTCCTCTCCCTGCTGTTATTATAACTGTCCAATGTAAGGCCTGTGTGCGCTGTGCTAGCAGGTTATGTAAAATCTTATCAAAATCAAACAAAAAAAGTACGCTTCGCTAACTTTTCATTGCCACTCAATAAAACCTTCCGCTGAATCCCGGAAGGTTCTTAGTCTTAATAATCCTGCTTATTCGATTAAACCCATTCTCTTATCTTCCGACCATAAATCATTTGGTCCCGCCAATGTCAGAATCATCGGTTTCTTATTTGACACGTTTTTTCTCTCCGTCTGCATATTCTACATAGACCCTTTTTGTTTTAAGATCGTATTTTGCTACTGGTTTTTTGAAAAATTCTGCTTTTGCAAGCGCTGCTTTGACCGCCTGTGTAGCCCTTGCATCCATCTAAAGATCCTTATCAGATATATTTTTTCTGGTCAGCGGATGATATGACTTTAACAGAATGTTTTTTTCCAATTCTTTCTTTTATTATGTCCATCGTATCAATCCTTTCTAATTTTCTATAATATGCTGCAACATCCTTCTGCCTATTATCAGATATGTTTCCCCAGAAAACACCTGTGCTCATATTTTTAGTATACCACAATAGTATAAAAAAACATCCCAAAACAAAATGTCCTGGGATGTTGTAGAGTGTTCTGAGCACCAAAAGATGTTCCGAACAATATGATTTCTTATCGTTTGCTGAACTGTGGAGCACGACGAGCTGCTTTGAGACCGTATTTCTTTCTCTCTTTCATTCTTGGGTCACGTGTTAAGTAGCCCTCTTTCTTGAGGATTGGTCTGTAATCAGCGTCAGCCTGAAGAAGAGCTCTGGAAAGGCCATGACGGATAGCTCCTGCCTGTCCTGTGAATCCACCTCCGCGTACAGTAACAATTACGTCGAATTTATCGACTGTCTCTGTTGCTGTGAGTGGCTGGCGTACAACTACCTTAAGTGTTTCAAGGCCGAAATACTCATTGATATCTCTCTTGTTGATTGTGATATTACCTGTACCTGGTACAATATATACTCTGGCGATAGATTTTTTTCTTCTGCCTGTTCCGTAAAATTTTGCGTTAGCCATTATTGTTTCCTCCTTCCAGCACCTTTAATTAAAATTTGATTTCTAAAACTTCTGGTTTCTGAGCTGTCTGCTCATGCTCTGGACCAGCATAAACATGAAGTTTTGTAAGCATACTCTTTCCTAAAGGTCCTTTTGGAAGCATTCCCTTAACTGCTAATTCCATTACCTTCTCAGGTTTTTTAGCCATCATCTCTTTTAATGTAGTCTCTCTCATACCGCCTACATAGTCAGAGTGATTGTAGTAGATCTTCTGATCTAACTTCTTGCCTGTTACTTTAATCTGATCTGCATTTACCACGATTACGTAATCACCGCAGTCTACGTGTGGTGTAAAGATCGGTTTGTTCTTACCTCTTAAAACCTTTGCTACTTCTGATGCCAGACGACCTAATGTATATCCTGTAGCGTCAACTACGTACCATTTTCTCTCGATTGTTGCTGGACTAGCCATAAAACTCTTCATTGGTTGACCTCCTGTTTTACTATCAGATATTTGAGATTAACTTTATCATAAAATGTCTGTTCCGGGGCATTGGTACAGGCATTTTCTCCTGATGTCACAGTTATACATTATATTACACTCTGCCGGACGTGTCAACCTCTTTTTCCTTTAAAATCAAGGTTTTTTCAACAATTTATGATTTAATTGGGGAATGAGAACGCCGCCGGGACGGTCGGGGTTCGGGATGGTGAGAGGAAGGTTGTGAGTCTTCAGTCCCGGGCGTTAGGCTGTCGCAGGTGAGGAATCCGGGCAGAAAAAGTTCCTGCGGGAAACGCTTGCGCTCTTCGGAGTACATAATGGTACTAACCTCGTAAAAAACCTCGGTAAGTGCCAATGAACTCCAGGTTCCCTCCGGAATCTTTTTCTCCCTTCTTCCCCACAGGCAGGTTATGGACCGGGACTGAAGACGCGAAGGTTTTCGCCATCCCGCTCCCCGGCCTGCGGCCGCTGATTTGTTCTGTTCCTTCAAGTGCGGGGACTACTGTCGCTGCCACTACGTTTCCTCGAATTTCAGGAGAATGCCTCCTCCTGTATGGTATTAAATTGATGAGCCTGAGCTTTAGCACCTGACCTATCTTTGAATAACCATTATATTTTTGTTTACTCATTAAATTTAGTTTTGGATTTATCTCCTAATTCAGCCTGAAACATCTTCAAAAGGTAAAAGGTTCACGACCACATAGTGGCCGCGTCAATACCTCTCCCGCACTTGACGAAAGAGACCATCAGCCCCTGAAGACGGCGGACGGGGCAACACCCTTCGCTGAGTCTTCAGTCCCGTCGACAACCTGCCCGGGGAAGGAAGGAGAAAACTTTCCGAAGGGGACCTTGGAATCCGCCGGTGCTTGATGAGGTTTTACCGAATCTAGCATCCGTTGCGCATTCCACTAGCGAGAGCGAGTCCCCGTAGGAATTTTTTCTCCTGGATTCCCCCTCACCATCCCCTGCAAACCGGGACTGAAGACTCATATACACCCTCCCACTCCCCCGTCCGCCGTCTTACAGAGGCGTCCTCGCATCTCAATTAAATCCCAATACAAAGAGAAAAGGAGAGCTTCCCTTTCCGGAACATCTCTCCTCTTCCCGCCGCTTTTTTGTAATGAACTTTTTTTCCTTATATTATATACATAATTAGATAAGGCAACTTTACTGCTGTGTCCGTTATTACAGACGCTGTTTTATTTCTCCCGCTTCCGTCATTCAATCTGCTTCTGTTATTTAAGCAGTTTCTGTTATTCAAGCTGTTTCCGCTGTTTCCGCTGTTTCTGCTTTTTAGCCTCCAGGAAATCATTCAGCTCCGTATTCAGCACATTGGTGATGAACATATGCCCCGGGGCATGGGTGATGACAAGCGGAAGCTTTGCATTCTCAATCGCAGCCTGGGGAGTTACGCCGCAAGCCCAGAATACCGGGATTTCTCCCTCGCGGATCTCAACACTGTCGCCGTAATCCGGCTTGTTGATATCCCTGATTCCGATTTTTTCCGGATCCCCAATCTGAATCGGTCCCCCGTGAACATTCGGATAACGGTCGGTGATCTCCTTGGCGATCTTTGCATTCTCCGGAGTCATCGGGCGCATGCTGACAACCGTCGGCCCTTCGAATACGCCTGCTTTCTCGCACTGGATATTCGTCTTATACATCGGTACATTGCAGCCCATCGCGATATGGCGCACTTCGATTCCCGCCTTCATAAGCGCTTCCTCGAAGGAAAAACTGCAGCCAATCAGGAAACCGGTAAAATCATCCTGCCAGTAGGAGGAGGCATCGGTCACTTCCTCCGCCCTGACGCCGTCCCTGTAAATAAAATATCTCGGGATATCGGTCACAATATTGGAACCTTCTCCCATGTCGTGAACATCGGGAGTTCCCTCCACCACTTCCAGAATTGGGCATGGTTTCGGATTTTTCCTTGCGAACTCTTTAAAATCTTCAGCATACTGTTTGGGAAGAATGACCAGGTTTGCCTGAGCATATCCCGCACACATTCCCGCTGTCGGGTAATCAATCTCTCCGGAACGGATCAGTTTCCATATTTCTTCCGGTGATGTCTTGCTGTAATCTTTCATGGGTATCTACCTCCCTGTTCTAATTTCCAATATGCGGCTACCGCAGGCCTTCTCTTTCTTCCTGGATTTCCACGATAAATTCCTCTCCGTCGATCTTCACTTTATATTTACCCGCCCGGCTCCAGTATTTACGCGCCTCATGGGCCACCGCCACCTGAATGGCCGCATCCCGTTCCGCACACGGTTCCGGCGCTTTGGAAAGCTTTTCTTTCAGCGCTTTGAATTCTTCAACCTGGGTAATATATAACTTCTGGGCCTCCTCGATGGAAACCTTCTTGAATTTTACTTTGTATCCCGGCCTGGATTGTGCAACCTTCGGAAGATCCACGGAAATTACACTGGCAATCTTTGTATAACCTCCCGTCGTCTGGTGGTCGGCCATCATGATAATTGGCTTGCCGTGGGACGGAACCTGGATTGCGCCGAACGCGATACCGTCGGTGATGATGTCACCGCCGTTCTTATGCTCAATCACCGCGCCCTCACAGCGGCATCCCATACGATCCGATTCATTGGTAAACGTATAGGTTTCATTTAAGAACGTATTAATTCCCTGTTCTGTAAAATAGTCGTCCTGCGGTCCCATCACTACGCGCAGCTCCTGCTCCGTCGGAGTGAAATCGTCGGCTTTAACTTTTCTCAGATACATATTGGGAAGAGTAGTCTTCGGATCGGTAAATGCAATTTCATCGCCCGTTCCCAGCTTCCTGCCCTCAAATCCTCCCACCTTGGATTTCAGGTTTGTGGACTTGCTTCCCATGATAAGCGGTATATCCAGCCCTCCCGCAAAAGCCACATAGGCCCTGCTGCCGCTGAACATTCCGGCAAAACTTAAGGTATCGCCTTTATGCACCGGCACCGCCTGGTACATCGGCAGATCCTTACCGTTTAACTTCGGTCCAAGGTTGGCTCCCGTCACTGCAATGATATTGTCGGCCGTGAACTCCATCATCGGCCCCATCAGCGTGATTTCAAGCACGCCTTCATTCTCATCATTACCAACAAGGATATTAGAAAGCGCAGCAGAGCGCTGATCCATAACGCCGGACACAGACATTCCGGACTCCTGGTAACCAACACGTCCCATATCCTGGATTGTTGTGAGGAATCCTCCATTTAAAAATTTAACGCCCATCGTTACACCTCCTTGTCGTATACAACATACTGGTAGCTGCCGTCTTCCACAGCTTTCAGTGTTTTGTCATACTCATCCTGGGTAATGGACTTAAATTTTATGTACTGTCCAGCCTCCAGAAGCACCGGTTTTTCACGCTCCGCGTCATAAAGCTTAAGCGGAGTCCTTCCAATCAGCTGCCATCCTCCAGGAGAATCCACCGGATAGATACCGGTCTGCTCTCCAGCGATTCCAACAGAGCCGCCGTCAATTTTCACCCTTGGGTTTTTCAGCCTTGGGGTCGCAATTTCTTTGCTCATACCGCCCAGGTACGGGAATCCGGCGATAAATCCAATCATGTAGATCAGATATTCTTCCGATGTGTGAATCTTTATTACTTCATCGACTGTCTTTCCGTTGTGTTCGGCCACATTTTCAATATCCGGGCCCATTTCCCCTCCATAAAGAACCGGAATCTCAATTACGGATGGCGGCGGAATCTCAATGTTGTCCAGAGAACCCATCAGCTCCTCAAACTTTTTGGAAATCTCTTTAAAACTGATGACTTCCGGCTTGTAGTAGACAAGCAGGGAACGGTAGGTGGGAACCGTCTCCACGATCCCTTCAATACCGCTTTTTTCCACAGCAATTTTGAATGCCCTGATTTTCTTGTTGATATCGGGGCTGATCTCGTTGCCGAACTCTACGCATACAGAGCAGTCGCCCGATACAAGGTATCTTACTTCGCTCATTTATTTCCCTCCGAATTCGTCAGACGCCGGGCAGGAAACTCCCGCCCGACGGAACAGTTATAATTTATCAGCCAAAGATAGTCAGAATCTTCGGAAGTGCCTTGATGCCTGAATAACCGGTCAGAAGAACAACGCCGATTCCCAGAACGATCAGAATCATAGGATGTTTGTAGTTCTCTCCTACAATGTCTTTTCTCCTGCTGGCCAGAAGGATGGTCAGAAGAGTCAGAGGAAGGATCAGTCCGTTTACGGAACCCGCCAGTACGAGCAGTGTCGCCGGCTGTCCTAATAAAGTCATAATAACCGTTGATATTGCGATAAATCCGATTACGAACCACTTCTCATTCTCCATGATAAACGGATGCAGCGTCTTTAAGAATGATACGGATGTGTAAGCCGCGCCGATAATGGATGTACATGCCGCAAAGAAAATTACAAGGCCGAAGATCTTATAGCCAATCACTCCTGCGCCTGCCTGGAATGCTGCTGCCGGCGGGCTGGCCACCCATGCATCACTTCCGACAACCTGAGGCATAGCCGTAACAACGCCCAGAACTGCCAGGAATAATAAAATTCTCATTGTGCCGGATACGCCGATTCCCATAAGAACGGATCTGCGTACTTCCGGAAGATCTTTTGTGCCGGAAAAACCTGCGTCAAGAAGACGGTGGGCGCCGGAGAATGTAATATATCCGCCGCAGCTTCCGCCGAGCAGTGTAATCATCGGAAATACCAGTCCCGGAGCTTCAGAGAAACGGAACAGGCTTGTCACTGCCTCTCCTACCGGAGGTTTGGATTTGAATGCAACAAAGAGCACTACGAGAATCATAATGCTTCCCAGGTATTTTGTCATCTTATCCATTCCCGCTTTCGCATCTTTGGACAGGAAAATCAGAATACCGATTGCTCCTCCGATAATTGTGCCTGCCTTGATTGGAAGGCCGAACATGACGTTCAGTCCGGTGGCCGCGCCGCCGACATTACCGATGTTGAATACAAGGCCGCCAAGGGCAACAAGGAATGCGATAAAATATCCCAGACCCGGAAGTACCTTATTGGCAATATCCTGGCCGCGCATACCGGAAACCCCGATAATCGACCAGATGTTTAACTGTGTTGTAAGATCCAGGAGGATCGTACAGATGATAACCATTGCAAATACGGATCCGTACTGGCCCGTAAATGTGGCTGTCTGTGTCAGGAAGCCTGGTCCGATTGCCGATGTGGCCATCAGGAACGCGGCGCCCAAAAGGACCGTCATATTATTCTTTTTCTTCTCTCCCATATATATCTCCTTCGCCTTAGATTACTTTAAAGCTTTATTACCTTTCACAGGTTATATTCCCATTCCCCTTACATCAGGTTTTTAATTTCCACACCTTCCGCGATCAGAGTTTCACGGATATTTTTTACAAATTCAAGAGCCTTTGGATTGTCGCCGTGAACACAGATGGAATCTGCCTTGATAGCGATGTCATTGCCGTTGATGCTCTCTACTTTGCCTTCTTTTACCATTCTGACAACGCGTTTGATTGCCAGCTCTTTATCCTTGATTACAGCGCCCTCTAATTTTCTGGAAACCAGAGTGCCGTCGTCGTTATATGCCCTGTCCGCAAATACTTCGCTGGCTGCCTTAAGACCTGCCGCCTCAGCTGCCTCGATCATCTTCGAACCGGCCAGACCCATGAAAATGATATCCTTATCAACTTCATAAACTGCCTCGCACATTGCCTTTGCCAGTTTTTCATCAACCGCCGCCATATTGTAGAGCGCGCCGTGCGGTTTTACATGCTGAATCTTAACTCCGTGGCTGTCCGTAAATGCCTTTAAAGCGCCAAGCTGATACTTCACATAAGCCTTCGCTTCCTCCGGAGTAACCACCATATTTCTTCTTCCAAACCCCATTAAGTCGGGAAATCCCGGATGGGCTCCTATGGCTACGCCATTTTCTTTCGCAGTGGCAACCGTTTTCTCCATCACGATCGGATCACCTGCATGCCATCCGCATGCTACGTTTGCGGACGATACATATTTAAGAATTTCACCGTCCATACCAATCGTATAATTGCCGAAACTCTCGCCTAAATCACTGTTCAAATCCACATAATACATAGTCTTATCCTCCTTACCTTTCTCATTGTCTTTGCCCCTTGAACCTTATGGTCCCAACAGTATTATTTTATCTGACTTTTCCATTTTTTTCAATATTGATTTCGATTATATTTATTTTTCTTTCTTATTAACGCAAAAATCGTGCAAAAACGCACGAATTTTGCGTGCGTTTTTGCACGATGTGACTTTTTGCACTGTTCACATCCGCCCGGTCCCTAATCCTCCCGGTCCATCCTTCTTTTCATCGAAAAACGGGTCGTCCCAAGGAGGGCCGCCGCCTTTGTCAGATTGTTGTTACAGAGCTTAAGCGCCTGCTCCATGTAGAGTTTTTCGAGCACGGAAACCTCTTGTTCCAGGCTGATTGGCCCTTCAGCCAGATTCTTAAGGTAATAACAGTTTCCGCTGCCTCTGACCTCTGTTTTTTCGACCGGCGTCAGTTCCACATGTTTCTCCAGCACATTTCCCTGGCTGAATAAGAAGCAGCGTTCGAAAATATTCTTAAGCTCCCTGACATTACCTTTCCAGTCATAGAGAATCAGCTCCCTCATAAAGTCAGGTTCCACTTTTTCAATATTTCTGGCAAACGATTTATTGTAATAGTCGAGGTAGTAGTCACAGAGGGCCGGTATATCCTCCCGCCTTTCCCGAAGCGGAGGGATCACAATCTGCATGACATTGAGCCGGTAAAATAAATCTTCCCTAAACTGCTTGCTCTCGATAGCCTTTTCCAGATTACGGTTCGTGGCCGCAATCACTCTGACATCCAGTTCGATATCTTCCAGCCCGCCGATTCGTTTATATTTCCTGTCATCTAAAAATGCCAGAAGTTTCGTCTGCATAGCCAGGGGCAGCTCTCCAATCTCGTCCAGAAAAACGGTCCCTCCGTTCGCCAGCTCAATCAGTCCTTTTTTCGTCTTTAACGCTCCTGCAAATGCCCCTCTCTCATAGCCGAACAGCTCACTCTCAAGCAGGTTCTCCGGAATAGCGCCGCAGTTGATTCTGACCATCAGATTTTCTCTCCTGTCACTGCAGTCGTGGATCAGCCTGGCCACCACCTCTTTGCCGGTTCCCGTCTCTCCCCTGATCAGCACATTGACGGAGGAGTTCTGCCCCAGCACCTTAATCTGGGAGCGTATCTGACAGACCGCCTCACTGACTCCGGTGAAATCCTGGGATTTCCCCTTTAAAAACTCCAGGGAATCCTTCCGTTTCATCTGCTCCAGGCATCTCTTAATGATAAAATCAATCTCATCCACATCGAACGGCTTCAGAACGTAGTCATAGGCTCCCCTCTTTGTGGCCTCCACTGCCTGGGATACGGAACCGTAAGCCGTCATGAGAATGACCTGGATGTCGTCATCCATTCCCTTAAAGGTCGCAATCTCATCGATTCCCACACTGTGTTCCAGGAGGTTGTCGAGAATCACCACATTGGGATGAAAACTTTTCACATACTCCACGGCCTCCTCGATGGTGCCGGCGGATTTTGCATCATATCCCCTGTCCTTCAACCCCTCTTCCAGTGTATAGCGGATCAGAAATTCGTCATCCACGACTAATATTTTCTTCATAGTCTTCCTCCCTCCTGTAAAATGTGAGTCTCACACAGGTTCCTTCCCCGCAGGCGCTGGCCATCTCCAGAGTGCCTCCGTTCTGCTCCACCAGTTTCTTGACAATAGCGAGACCGATTCCGATTCCATTGATGCTCTTTGTGTAAAACGGTTCCATAGCCTGGGACAGCTCTTCCCTGCTCATTCCTTTTCCGTTGTCCTGGAATTCGATCAGCGCCCGGTTGTCACTGCTCTTTCCGGTAATCTTAAGTCTTCCCTCCGTTCCGAACGGGATGGATTTAATACTGTTGCTGATCAGGTTATGGGCAATCTGGCGGAATTCGTTTTCATTCAGATATCCGGTCAAATCCTCCTCAACTTCTGTTTCCATCGTAACCTTCTGTCCTTCCGGTCCTTTGGAATAAATCATCGCAATTTCCCCAACCACCTTTTTAAAGGAAATCTGTTCCTTTGGGGACTCCTTCTTAACAGAGAGGGTAAACAGGTTCATAATGAGGGCCGTCACCCGGTCTATCTCCTTGATCATGCTCTCGCAGAGCATCTTGTCCCCTTCTTTGGCTGCCCTGTCTTTTAGCAGCTGGATGCCTGAGCGTATCCCGGCAATAGGGTTTTTTATCTCGTGGGCAAGAGTGGCCGACATCTTGCTGGTATACTCCATCTTGGTGTAGTTGTCCATGTTGCGGAGCAGACTTTCAAATGTGACGGCAAGCTGGCCAATCTCATCCTTTCTCTTGACCGATTCAAACCGGTAGTTTCTGTAATTTCCCTTATTCTTATTGATCTCCCGGCAGGTGCTGCTCATGCTCCTGATAGGTCTTGTGATGTTATGGGAAATAAAGATACTGGCCTGGATGATGATGAGAAGAGACGCAATCGCCCCAACCACCACATAATTCTGTTTTTCCAGGATCTCCTCCCCGAATGTCTTTCCGTCTATCAGAAACTCCAGCTTCCATCCCAGCTTATTACCCGCCTCATTGGTGAGGAACACCTCCCGGTCGGACGCAGCGCTGCTTTCATAGGTCAGAACTGTTCCGTTTTTATCGGTAATTCTGATATATCCGCGTCCGTAATATCTGTATTTCTCCCTCAAATCGTCCTCACTGATTTTCCCGGTCAGGAAATTGACGTCCTTGTTGATCTCATCAAACATCTGAAGCGCCATTGCTTTCTGGTTATCCCTCTGCATCGTGTAGCCGTTGTAATAGGAAATGGCTCCGAATCCGCAGATTACAATGATTCCTACGAATAAAAAAGGAACCAGGATTTCATTTTCTATTTGGAAAAACCATTTTGACAGTTTATCACTCAGCCATTTCATCTCTCATCCCCCATCTTCTCTCAATGTATGAAACTACAAGGTATGCAGAGACGGAACAGGCCGTCGCCGGGAACGCCCAATACACCCTGGTGGTTCTCCCCCAGAGCAGGAGCGAACAGAGGACTCCCGTTATAAATGCCGCATAGGCCCCTGCTTTTGTTCCTTTCGGATACAGCAGGGCGCCGTAAATAAGCGGTGTGAAAACAACTGCAAACGCTCCCCATACATCTGCACCGAAAAAGAGGATATTTCCCGGAGGATTGATGGAGAGAATCAGGGACAGGGTCCCTCCGATAAAAATAAACCATCTGGCCCGGACCAGGAGCTTTTCCTCCTTCATCCCATTGCATCCGAACTGTCCGGCCACATCGTAGGAGAGCATGGAGCCAATCAGCAGAAGCTGGGAGTTGGCGGTGGAGAGGCAGGCTCCGATCACACTGATCAGAAAAAAGCCGCTGAACCTGGTATGGAGCAGATGATCGATGGCATAGACAAAGATATCATCCGTTGCACAGAATGTTTCCAGATGAGGAAACAGGATTTTAAGCCCCAGTCCAATCTGGGTCAGGGCAAAATAGAATACCGCAAGAAACCCCATGGCACAGAGAAGCATCCGTTTAGCCGTTTTTTTATCCTTCGCTGCGACAATACGGACCATGTACTGAGGATTTGTAGCCAGTCCCATTCCCCAGCCGAAAAACATGGAAATATACATGAGGGGGGAATAATCGCGGAACAGCCCCTTCTGTTCCGCCACTGCTCCGGCTTTCATCGTTTCACGGGCTACGGTGCCGTCGGTCAGGAGCCATGTGCCTTCCACTTTCCCAACAATGACAAAATAGATCACCCCGACACTGATTGCAAGCATCACCAGATTCCCGGCATCTGTCTTTGTAACAGAATTAAAGCCCCCAAAGGTGGAATAGAGGATAAAAAGATATACCAGGAAAACGGCCACCTTGTAGTCAATATTGAGCAGATTGGAGGCGGCAATGCCAAATCCCTTTATCTGCATAACGAGATACAGCACATAACCTCCCGACATCAAAAGGGCCGAGGCAACCTGAAGCCCCTTGGATCCGTACCGGTTCCGTATTAACTGGGGGATTGTAAAAATGTCGTTATCGTAGAGCCTGTCGCTGATTGCATACAGCATTAACGCTCCGATAAACCACGGAATAACAGACATGGAAATGACGGCCACACCGTTCTGGTACACGTTTCCCGTGTACCCCAGTATCGTAGCCGCCGAAATCCAGGTTCCCACAAATGTAAAAAAGAGCCGGCAGACGCCGATTTTCCTCTCTCCGACAAAAAACTTCGAGATGGAATCGCTCTCCCCGAAGGATGATTTTCCTATAATAAGAATTGCCAGCGAATAAAGTCCGAAATAGACCAGATAAACAAATGTTTTACTCATTTTCCCCCCACTATGCCGGTATGCCGTATGGCATGTCCTGCTGTTTTTGCGTCCTCATCCTCTCTTCTATCACCGGTTTACACCTGCATCTTTAATTACTGTTTCTGGCCCATGATGACGCCGTCACCCAATCCCGCCTCGTCGCACATCCAGAATCCTTCATCTTCTTTTACAGTATAAAATCCATAGCGGCCGCCGTCCCGGAACCGGCCTTTTTCGTCATCCGCCACCGACACACGCTTCGCCCCGTTCCTGTACGCCTGATGCACCACGCGCCTTACAACTCTCTCGAACTCTTCATCCTCACAGCGGTAAATTGTGAGATGGGCCGGACCGCCTTCTTCCACTTCCCTCTGATCCAGAACGTAATGCCAGTGTTTATTCTTCCCTTCCAGATAAGGCCGGAGTTCCTTCTCATAATCCAGGCTCACCAGTGTCAGCCCCTCGGCTGGGATCGTCGGCCCCGCTGCCGCCCTGTTTCTGGCCTCCAGTATCTCTTCCATATGCTCCGGAGGATATACTCCCATTCCCACCTTCACAAGTGTTCCCGTAATAATACGGACCATATTATAAAGAAAGCCGCTTCCGCTGATACGGATTGTGATCATGTCCCCTGCTTTGTCAACATCCAGGCTGTAGATCGTCCTGACCGTCTCTTCCGCCTGGGAACGGGTCGTACAGAAACTCTTAAAATCATGTTCCCCGACCAGATAAACGGCCGCCCGCTTCATCTTATCCACATCCAAATCAAAATAACAGAAATAGCTGTAAAGCCGTTCCAGCGGCATACTGATTTTCCGGTTCATGATCTTATATTCGTAGGTCTTTGTGCAGTTGGCCTTTCTTGGGTGATATGTGAGCGGAACCTCCTCCGATGCCTGGATCCGGATATCATCCGGAAGACGCTGGTTCAGGGCATAACAGATTTTATCGCCCGGAATCCGGCTTTCCGTATCAAAAACAGCCACGTTACCCCTCGCATGGACGCCGGAATCCGTCCTGCTTGCGCCGATAACGGCAACAGGCTCCTTCAGAAGTCCTGTCAGAGCCTTGTTTAATATTTCCTCTATTGTCACGCCGTTCTGCTGAATCTGCCAGCCGCAGTACGCAGTCCCGTCGTAAGCCACAATCAGTTTAATTCGTCTCATCTTTCATCTCCTGCCGTCATTCTTTTACAGGACAACGCGGATCGCGATCACAGCCGCCAGATAAATAATAAATACGGCGTAGGCCGCCCTGTCTCTCTTCTCATAATGAAGCGGCTTCATCTTCGTCCTTCCCTCGCCGCCGCGGTAACATCTGGCCTCCATAGCCATGGCAAGATCCGTAGCGCGCCGGAATGCGGAAACAAACAGGGGAACTAAAAGCGGTATCATGCTCTTTGCCCTCTGCATCAGATTACCCGTCTCAAAGTCGGCGCCTCTGGCCATCTGGGCCTTCATAATCTTATCCGTCTCTTCGATCAGGATCGGAATAAAACGAAGCGCGATCGACATCATCATCGAAACTTCATGCACTGGAACACGGATTTTATTTAAAAATCCAAGGCTCCTCTCCAGGCCATCCGTAAGCTGGTTGGGAGTCGTAGTCAGCGTCATAATGGATGAACCCAGAACCAGGTACATCAGACGCAGTCCCATAAAGAACGCCAGACTCAGACCCTCCGCCGTTATCTTCAGAAAACCGAGGCGGAAGATCACACGCCCCTCTGTCAAAAACAGGTTAAAGCTGACGCTGATCAGCAGCAGGAAAACAATCGCCTTTAACCCCTTCACAATAAATTTAAAGGGAACTTTGGATACCCGGATCACAACGGCCAGAAAAAGGGTAGCCGCCAGATAGCACCAAAGGTTATTTGCAAAAAAAAGCGAAATAATATAAATCATTGTCCCAAACAGCTTAGTCCTCGGATCCAGGCGGTGAACCGCCGAATCTACCGGATAATACTGTCCGATCGTGATATCTCTAATCATAACGTAAGCCTCCCCCTCTCCCGAAGGAGGTTAAAAATCGCATCTCTTGCCTCTTCCACAGTCGTAATCGTATCATCCACCGGGATTCCCTGTTCTCTGAGTTCCTGCACGACATACGTAATCTGAGGCGCCGCCAGGCCCATGTCCTCCAGCTCCTTATAATGCTTAAACACTTCCCGCGGGGTGTCGTCGTAAATTTTCTCCCCATGGTTCATCACCATGATCCGGTCCACATAGCGGGCCATGTCTTCCATACTGTGTGAAACGAGGAGAATCGTAAGTCCGTGCTGCCGGTTCAGTCTCTCCACCTGATCGAGGATTTCATCCCGGCCCTGCGGATCCAGTCCTGCCGTCGGCTCATCCAGAATCATCATCTCGGGGCGCATAGCCAGAACTCCGGCAATCGCAACCCTTCTCTTCTGTCCGCCCGACAGCTCGAAAGGCGACTGTTCATAAAAGCTCTCGTCCATGCCGACGAGATCCAGCGCATGTCTGGCCCGCTTCTCCGTCTCCTCCTTCGTGCAGCCCAGATTCTTCGGTCCGAAGCAGACATCGGAAAACACATCGGCCTCAAAAAGCTGGTGCTCCGGATACTGGAACACAAGCCCTACTTTGCTCCGCAGTTCTTTCATCTTATACCCGTCACTGAAAATGCTTGTCCCGTGATATAAGATATCTCCGCTGGTAGGACGGATCAGTCCGTTCAAATGCTGGATCAACGTGGATTTACCGGAACCGGTATGGCCGATCAGCCCGACAAATTCACCGTCGTTTATCTCAAAATTCACATGTTTCAGGGCATGCTGCTCAAAGGCAGTCCCCGCCCCGTACGTGTAATTCAAATCTACAACCTTAATCGACATATCTCTATTCCTCTTTTAAGAGCGGAAGCAGCGCTTCCATCAGCTCTTCTTTCCTGAGTATTCCATCCGGCAGCGCAGCTCCGCTCTTCTTAAGCTCATAGGCCAGCTCCGTCACCTGAGGAACGTCCAGACGGTAGCTCTTAAGCTCGTCCACCCTGGAAAAAATCTCCTTCGGAGTCCCGTCCATGACAATCTTTCCGCCGTCCATGACAATCACCCTGTCTGCATCGATTACTTCTTCCATATAATGAGTGATTAGGAGCACAGTGATCCCTTCCGCCCGGTTCAGTTCCCGTACGGTGCTGATAACGTCTTTACGCCCATTGGGATCAAGCATTGCAGTCGGCTCATCCAGGACAATGCACTGTGGCTTCATCGCCATGACACCTGCAATCGCCACCCTCTGCTTCTGTCCGCCCGACAGGCGGTTAGGAGACTTCTTCCTGTAGGCTGTCATCCCCACTGCCTTAAGGCTGTTGTCCACACGTTCCCAGATCTCCTCGGTAGGCACTCCAATGTTCTCCGGACCAAAGCCCACATCTTCTTCCACCACATTGCCGATAATCTGGTTGTCCGGGTTCTGAAACACCATCCCGGCCGTCTTTCTCACATCCCACAGAAGATCGTCGTCCGCCGTATCCATCTCAGACACCCAGACCGTCCCTTCCGTCGGAATCAAAATCCCGTTAATATGTTTTGCGAATGTGGACTTTCCAGAACCGTTATGTCCCAGGACCGCCACAAAGCTCCCCTTTTCTATCTCCACATCCACGTGATCGATAGCCCGGTTCACTTCTTCTATTTTATCTTCCTCATCCCGCCTGATATAATCAAAAACGAGATTTGCCGCTTTTATAATATTCATAATCAAGCCCTTCATAACCGCATTTTATCACTGCGCATTTGTGTAAATTGTAGAGCAATTGTAACTGGGAGTCAAGTAATATTTTGTCTGAAAAAGACGTCTGGCCATATCCCGCCTCTGCTTTTAACGTCTTCTTTATCTTCTCCACCCTGCCCTCTTTCTATAAGATAAGTTTCTTCTTTCCGCCGATCATTTTATCATATTGAAGACTGTGATACAATTAAATAACAATTAAAACCGGCTTCCAGGGTATTAAATACCCTGGAAGCCGGCCTTTTTTTAATATTTAATATCTTACTGCCATATCAGAGAGGAAATCCCCATGATAATCGGCATTGATATAATGCCCAGCAGAGTGCTGAGACAGACCAACTGTACCGCATATGTATAATCACTATCCAGCTTCTGTGCATAGACTGCCACATTCGAACCGATTGGAGAACATGCAGCAATCAGCAGCGCCTGCTTCATAGTCAGCAACTGTTTTGGAACCAGACATAACAGACCTATTGTCAGTAATGGAATCAGAAGTAAACGCACTATACATACCATATAGCTTTCTCCCCTGCAAAAAAGCTGTGTCAACTTTGTCTGAGCCAAATAAACTCCCAACACAATCATTGCCAGAGGCCCGTTCAGCCCAGATAGTGTCGTCAGACAGGATATTGCCATATCCGGCGGGGTGATTCTGCCCAAAAAAACGAGCAAGCCAATTACCAGACTGACAGTAAGGGGATTACATAGTCCCTTCCACTGTTTGCCTCCTGTTCTACCAGCCAGAAGCCACTGGCCATAGGTCCATTGAAACACATTCAGGAGTGCAATCATCCCCGCCGTATATAACACACCGCGTTCCCCCACTGTAGCCGCAATCAGTGGAATTCCCATAAACCCGGCGTTGGAAAAAGCTGCCGCAAAATTTTCCATCGGCCGTTTTCTGAACAGCAATCCGGCCACTGCCATTGATACAAGGAGAATAGCGAGCCCCATCAACAGTGACAGCAGCACCTCATTTCTAATTTCTGCCGTATTCTGTACGCAAAATGATTTTACTATTACGCACGGAAGGGAAACATACAAAAGCAGATTGGCCAGTGAGCGGCTCCCTTCCTTTGTAATCAGCTTGTAGTGGAACATGAGGTACCCCGACACCATATAGACAAACATAATCATAATCTGCCGTAAAATAACAACCGCACTCTCCAAATCATTTTCTCCCTATATATAAAATAGTATCTGTAAGTATTGCAGCGCTGGTCAGTACTTTTTAGAATGGACCATAGTTAATCAATGTCGCCACAATCAGAAGAACGAAGGAAGTAACCCACCATAATGCAAAACACGGCAGAAAAAACTTCAGCCACTTTTTATATGGAATATGGCACATGGCGATTCCCGCCATCAGCTTGGCGCCAGCCGGAGTAACCATATTGGAAAGAGAATCACCAAACTGGAATGCAAGTACATTCACCTGTCGATTTATGCCCAGCAGGTCGCCCAAAGGCACCATTAACGGCATCGTAACCGCCGCCTGGCCGGAGCCGGACGGAACTACTAAATTGATGATATCCTGTACTGCAAACATAGCACACGCGGCAACCGTCTTAGGCAGACCGTTGAGCAGGCTGGCCATGGCATTAATAATTGTATCAATGACATTGGCATCGGTAAGAACATTGGTAAGCCCCTTACAAAGACCCATTACCAGGCCAACCCACAAAAGACTTTTAGTTCCTTCCACAAACTCATTGCAAATCCGGTTTGCATCCAAACCGCCGACTGCACCGGCAACAATGGTCATAATAATAAAGACAGCTCCCATCTCCGTGAGATAAAATCCTTTTTCCAGAATTCCCCAGACCATGGCGGCCGTTCCCAGAACAAACGTTAAAAGCACCAGTTTATGACGAATTGTCATCGGAGAAATATCAGACAGATCCAATTCAGCGCGATATTGTTTATCGATTTCATACATCAGGCTCTTCTGTGGATCCTTCCTAATTTTAATAGCATAAGCACAGATCCAAATAATGCTGACCACCTCAAAGACAATAAAGACGATTGCTCTGTAACCGATGCCGGAAAACATGGGAAGTTCAGCAATTGTCTGGGCGACACCCACCGTATAAGCATTGGTCATACCGCCGCAATAACCTATTGAGGAAGCTCCTAACACCAGAAAAGCAGCTACCATCGAGTCAAATCCAAGCCCTAGGCAGACCATATATATCAGGGGCATAAACGCCAGAAATTCTTCACTGGTAGCAGCAAAACAAGATAGGAGTCCAAATGTAAGCAGTATTGCTATTAAAAGCAGGTTTTCTTTACCTGCAAACTTTTTAATCAGATTTTTAAGGCCTATATCGATTACGCCGGTTGCTTGGATCACCTGCAATGTTCCTCCTACAATCAGAAGGAAAAAAATCAGACTGCCTGAACCCGCAAGACCTTTTGGAACTGCCATAAAAAAGTCAAAAAGCCTTATCGGATTCTGTGTTACCCGGTGAAAACTTGCCGGATCCACCATTGAATAGCCGGTAGTCTCATTCGCAACACGGTCAAATGCTCCTGCCGGTATAATATAGGTGGCAATTGCGGCTACTGCCAGGAATGCAGCAAGAATAAGCATTGGATTAATGGCTTTTACCTGTTTTGTTTCTGTTCTCTCCCTCATTTTAAACATATATTCCCCTTCTTTCTTACCCCCGCATTATCAAACTCTGATAATGCATAACAATACCAAAAATAGTTGTTTACTATATTCCTGTAAAACTGCGTTGTGCTATAATTAGATAATTATATTACTTCCCGTCTATCCCTTTTTCTGCTGCCTGTGTACCTTTCTTTCTACGTAACTATTCATTCAGCCTTCAGTAAAGGAGATGTATTAATGGAACTACTTCAATTACGCTATTTTGCCACTGTCGCCCGAATGGAAAACATTTCTCACGCCGCCATCTATCACATGATCCCACAATCAGACATGTCGAAAACGATTTCTAAATTGGAACGGGAATTGGGAACCCCTCTCTTTACCCGGACCAAAAACAAACTTTCTTTGACGGAAGAAGGCAAATGTCTCTACCATGGAGTACAAAAAAGTTTATTTGCACTGGATTCATCCCTTTTGGAAATCAGGGAAGAAGAGGATCCCAAAGTAGTGCGCGGCGAAGTCAGATGCCTTATCCTTCAGCATAGATATAATCTAATAAACTGTATTGCCGCCTTCAAACACGAACATCCCAAAGTCCGCTTTATCATTTCACACAGGTTGAGAGACTTTTCCGAGTATGATCTGTGTGTATCAGCATTTGCGCCTTCGGAAAACAATGACATATGCATCCCGCTTGTGGAGGAACCATTGAAAATTGCTGTATCTTCCACTCATCCTCTGGCTGGACGTCAATCCATCACTCTCCCCGAATTACGTTATGAGAATTTTCTGTTCCTCTCACCCGATTCCAATATGGTCCGTATTTTGATGTCTCACTGTGATCAATATGGATTCCGCCCTAACTCTATCACGTATATAGACGACCTGAAATGTATTGAAAAATATGTAGACTGCGAATTTGGCGTAGCCGTTGTGCCGACGGTTTCCTGGAATCACCTTGATTTCAACGGTTCCATTCTGTTGGATGTAGATGAACCATTTTTCATCCGCAAGACTTTTCTCTTTCGAAGCAGTCTCAGACCTTTAAATAATGCCTCCAAAACCTTTTTTGAATATCTAAAGCAAAACTTTGACAGTTCTGTTGAGCATTCCTGAATTTATCTACCGAAGTTCTGATAAAAGAGTAAAAAGATATTCCTCAGCCTTATATACTGAAGGAATACTCATTCCTTCGGAAGGGCTGTGATTATTCCATCGATTCGGTCCGTATGCAATGGCATCCATTCCTTCTTTTTTTAGGAAGAAATACCCGACTTCCAGGCCGACATGGATAGAACAAATCTCAGGCTCTTCCCCATACATTCTACGGTATACTGTGGCTGCGGTATCACGCAGTAGAGAGTCGGCGCGTAAATCCCAACTGGGGTATGATGTAGACTGTCTACATCCTGCTCCGGCCAGTTCTGCCAGCAGTTCCAATTTCTCGTAGGTAGACTTCCCCATCTTTTCAGAAAGAGAACGGATATCATATTTCAGCGTCAAAAATCCTTCATTCATCCTCGCTGTCCCCATATTGACCGAAGAGGCTGCAATTTCTGGAAACATCTCATTCATCTGGACTATCCCATTAGGTGAAAGGCTCAGCATCATAATGATCGGTTCTGCCATATACGCATGTGAAGGCTCTTTACATTCATTCAGTGAGACTCTGATTTTTTTCCCTGTAATGGGATGCTCCTTATGGAGTGTTTCTTCCAGCTCCGCTGCCTCTTTTTCCAACGCGGATATGTCCTCTGCGGCAAGAACCAGCTCAGCCTGGGCGTCACGTGCCAGGGCAATATAACTGTCGCCTCCATCCAAATCCGAAATTGTGAAGGGGAACATTTTTTTAATCTGAAGCAAAAAACGGCCTAAAATTCCGATAGCATTATCACGGCCACGGTTAATTTCCCTTCCGGAATGGCCGCCTGCCAGCCCGCTGATTGCAATTCGCACACATCTACATGCTTCCGGCAAGGTAACACGCTCCAGCGGAAGTCGGATTTCTGCCGCCATACCTCCCGAACTTGCACACAAAAGCTGATTATCATTTGAACCGTCGAGATTAATCAGGGAAACTGCCCTAAATGGAAAATTGAAAGACTCCGCGCCGCTGAAATCGACTTCTTCCATAGTGGTCAAGGCCACTTCTATAGCAGGATGGGCATGATTCTTATCCCCTAAAACCGTCATGGCAAGCGCTACGCCAATTCCGTCATCTGCCCCCAACGTTGTCTTTCCTCCCGTAGTTATGGTGTTTCCTTCAATCACCCACGGTATCACGTCTTTTTCAAAATTCACATTTTCCCCACTGCTCTTGGAACCGACCATGTCTAGATGAGCCTGCAGCATAACAACAGGCGCGCGCTCATACCCAGATGTAGCCGGTTTCTGTATATAGAGGTTAAAATGGGCATCCTGTTCCGCTGCTAATCCCAGGCTTTCCGCCCAGGCTAACAGATAATTGCTGATTGCCTGCTCTTTTCCGCTTATATGAGGTATCCGGCAAAGCTTATCAAAATGTTGAAATGTAGGATTTTGTAAAAGCTGCTTTCTGCTGTACATGTTTCCCTTCCTCCTTATTATTCCACTATTTTTCACGTCTTTTCTGTCTAAATTATAATCATATCCGTCATTCAAAAAAACTATAAGATTGTCCATATAAACCATATATCAGAAGATATATTCAAGGCACACAGAACTCAAAATGTTCTCCTTCGCAGTATATGGTAAACCGCACGGACCGCTTTTAGTAACACAGATTCCAGCAATGAAAAGGCCGCTGTAAAAGCAGATGATTTATCCGATTTTACAGCGGCTCTTTGGCTCGTCCTGTATTTAATTTCTCCAAAACATTATTGAAAATCCTTTTCCGCGTCCCCTGTGTAAAGCACCTTACCGGCTCTTTTCTCCATATAAATTGAGAGCCCCAGCGCCGCCAGCCCATAGAGCATGGCTCCGATAATGGCTGCTGCGGGAAGTGTCTGGAACAGCAGATAGGTCTGAATCACAACAAGTATCATGGCAACCACCGCCACTGCATTCATTGTTCCCGGTTTCAGAATAAAGAAAGCCTTCTTACATGCTTCTGGATATCTCTTATGTAACTGTGTTGAAGCAGCAATCGGAATGATGGTCATAAAGATTGAAATTCCCGAACCATAAGTAGAAACCGTCTGCAGAGAAACGCCAGTGATAACAGGCACGATTCCAATCAGGTAGAACATCGTGAGCAGCACGTGGGGGGTGCCAAACCGTTTATTCACTCTGGTCAGAATTGACGGAAGGTAACCGTCGGACGCAGCCGCCAGAAGAGGTTTCGTCACCCAGCCGAACACCGAATTCAATGTTGTGGCTATTGCGAAAAGCGCTCCTCCAATGATGAAATAAGTGTAAAGCGGTCCCGGCAGGATTGCCCTTGCCACCTCCGACAGGTTTTTATTCGCCACCTGTGCCCAGGGAAGCACTCCTGAAGCCACCAGGCCGAGAAAAGCATAGAACACACCGACAATACCGGTTCCTAAAATCATACACAGCGGAATATCCCTGCCCGGATTTTTCATCTCACCGCCCATATTGGCGATAACATTGGAACCGCCCACGGCAAATGTCATAAGAGCCGATGCCGTCATCAACCCTACGATACCGTTAGGCACAACATTGTCCGAGGTAAATGCCTCGAAATTCACCTGAGGCATGCCGTATCCGATGAACAGTACAAATGCGGACAGCAGCACAAGCACCATTATTTTCTGTACCATCGCCGCCGACTTTACCCCGACGAGGTTCAGCACGTAAAAAAGTGTCAGCAGGGAGGCTCCCACCAGTTTAAAGGGAATTCCGGGCACCAGTGACTGCATATAGTCGGCAAATGAAATTGCATACAGCGAAAGTGTAATATTATATGAAAGAAAAATCAAAACATAAAAAACTCCCCACCGCGGAGCCAGAAGTCTGGCTCCATACATGTATGCCCCTCCGGTGGCCGGAAGAGTGGAACCCATAACAGCAGTTGGAAGAAACAATACAATTACCAGGAATGCCGCTATGATAAATGCCAGCACCACTCCGTTTCCGGTAAATCCGATGGCCTGCCCCGTCATAGCCATAACTCCGGTTCCAATGCTTTGTCCAATTGCAATGCTCAACGCTTCTTTAAAACCTATATCTTTTTTCAGAGTAACCGTCTCACTCATAATACCCTCCTTTGTGTGCCGTAATTACTCACCCGGCGGACACGAAAACATGTCTGCTGCAAGTATTATAGCATAATCAGCTCCCCATTCTGCAATTAGTAATACAGACATGGGCGATCGGCGCTATTTAGGCCGAGCGTATTTCTTCCTGTTATTCTTTATAAAAACTCATACGGCATGTGGGACATCCGTTTGCAATTGTATCCGTAAGTTCAAAACCCAGCCCCATCCCCTTCGCCATGTTTCTGTCTCCTTCCATAGCCATATCACACAGCTTCATGCAGGTTTCATCATCATAACCTAAGTCCTGCCAGGATTTTAAGAGTGGACAGAAATGATATTCTATATCTACTTTTTCCTCCCCTTCCGGCGTTACCTCAGCCTCAAAGGCATTTACCGCGGCCGGTGAACCAAATGCCTGGGCGAATTTCTCCATGTCCAGGGAACCATTTCCGTCATCCAGCGCTTTTTTAATATCGGCGCCCTGATTCTGCCCGTATCTTCTGACTGCCTTTCGGATCATTTCTTCCCCTTCCTCTCCCATACCGGCTTTGCACGCCTCCTCGTAAATCAGCGCCATCCAACAGGCTCTTGTCCCTACGGCCCCTCTCAGGATATTAGCCTTCTCATCATCCAGGATTGCTGCTTTGTTTGTAATAATGCTCATAATTACTTTCCTCCTCATAGTTATAATAGTGGTTAGTTTGCTTCTCTGCTTAGTCATGACACTTTTGCGGGTCTGCCGCTTACATTTTCTTTACTGAGCATAATAGAGATAATATTCATATCCACCCCGGCCATTCCCTCCCGTGAAAGACGGGCCACATCCCGGATCGTGTCCTCCACACGGCGGCTTATAATTCCGTCCGTCTGTCGTATTATACTTCCCTCCATTGCAAGACACGCCGCCAGAACAGCCTCCCCTGCGCAGTTTCCCAGCTTCAGCGCGCAACCGTCTTTCGCTCCGTCACAGAGCATCCCCGATACGCTTCCAAGCATGTTCTGCATGGCTCCGTCTATCTGTTCCCGGTTTCCTCCCATCAGCCATACAACGGCTCCGGCTCCGGCCGCACCCGAGAGAGTTGCCCCGCAGATGGGGGACAGGCGGCCAACATGGTATTTGATGCGGATTGTAAGCAGAATGCTTATCATGACGCTCCGCAGCATCTTCTCCTCATCGCATCCTAAGTACTCCGCCGCCGATGCCGGAAGCAAAATGGACTCAAATCCCTGGTTTCCGCTGCCCAGAACAGTCATGGCGGAGATCGGCGCACCGCCCATGCGGCAGTCACACGCGGCGGACACATTCATTTTGACATAGCTTGCCAAATCGTCCGGAACCGCCCCCTTTCTCACCATACTGCGTATCTTTTTTCCAATATTCAGGCCATAGTCGCGGCTGAGTCCCATTTGTGCCGCAAGGCGGTTCATCTCAATACCTTCCTTTAAAAAAGTGATTTTTTCAACCGGTATTTTCTCACAGATATCAACCAAATCGCAGACAGAAGACTCAGTTATCCACAATTCCCCGCCACATGAGTCCACATTCAGTTCTTCTCTCCGGTCCATCAAGATCTTCCCGTCTTTTTCTATGTAGACCAAATTGTCATGCCTGTCCATAGTAATAGTCCGTACCGTCTTCTGCCCCTCCCGGGCAGTCACTTCAATATAAAACCGGTTGTCCGGCTCCACTTCCAGTGTGATAACACCTTTTTTCAGCATCCGTTCCGCCTCTTCGGTCAATTCTGCCGTAACCTGAGAAAATATCTCCATCGTGTTATCCTGTCCCGCCAACAGAGCTCCCAAAGCCGCTGCCAGAGGAATACCCGCCTTATCCGTATTAGGAATTTTTACACAAAACGCATTCTTAAAAATATTGGAACTCAGTTTCAGATGTATGGCTGCTGCCGGTGAATCCAGTCTGCCACATGTATTGGACACGGCAAGACCGATAGCTGCAGGCTCCGTACATCCCATACCGGGTTTCATCTCCGACTGGATTAATCCGATGATCGCTTCCTGATCCATTACCTATTTCCTCCTTTCTCCTTGTCTGCCTTATATATAAGCAACCTCCGTGCCACTTTTCCGAGTATGATAATTAAAACAGAAAAATTTGTAATAAAATGACCTCAGTCTCCATGATTTTATCTGTTGTCCCCCTCTTTCCCACTCTTTTTCTGAATTATCATACAAAAAAAAGACCTCCTCATAAGGTCTTTTTCGAAATATCTGTCCCGGAAATCATCTTCCACGTCATTATGGTATCAATTCCATCTGCAAATCACTCTCGCCAAGTAAAATATTTTTTACCTAAGTAAAATATATTTTACTCATTGCGTATCATTATTTTTACACATTTCCAAACGTCTCATGCGGTGATACAGATTCTGCCGGGAAATTCCCAGTTGCTCTGCCGCCTTCTTTTGGTTGCCTCCATTTTGAAGAAGCGCTCTCTCAATCAGCTCTTTTTCGTACGTCTGCAGACTGCCGGCAAGGCTTACGCAATCGCTGCTTCCATTCCCCCCTGCTCCCACTTCCATAACCGGGCTGCTTTCCCCTGGCATGCCGTTTTCAAACTGACTCTGGAGGTGACGCGGCAAATCTGAGAGCTTCAGTTCACTTTCTTCCGCTCTAATCATCATATTCTCAATCACATAATCCAGTTCCCGGACATTGCCCGGCCAGTCATATGCCAGAAGGAGGCGCTCCATTTCGGGAGACACACCCTTAATATCTTTATAAAAAACCTTATTATATTTGCCGATGAAATATCGGGCCATCGCCAGTATGTCCTGCGGTCTCTCCCGCAGAGGCGGGATATACAGCGATAAAGGCGCGATTCGGTAAAATAAATCGCTCCTCATCTTGCCGGTATCCATGAGTACCCTGGGATCCTCGTTAATTGCACTGACAATCCGGCAGTTGATCGGATACATCTTATGCCCGCCGACCCTCATGGCTTTCCTCTCCTGCAGTACGCGCAGCAGTTTCGTCTGCATGGAAACCTGCATGGAATTCAGTTCGTCCAGAAACAGCGTCCCGTTCTTCGCCAGCTCAAACAGGCCTTCCGAGTCCACCGCGCCGGTATAGGCGCCCCTGACCGTCCCGAACAGGATGCTCTCCAGAAGATTCTCCGGAATTGCCGCACAGTTTACCGGTATAAACGGTTCCTTTCCTCTCTTACTGAAATTATGGATACTCTGGGCAAAAACTTCTTTTCCGGTTCCGGTCTCACCGACTATCAGGAGATTCCGGTCCACCCCGGCAATTGTCTGGGCGTCCCGGATGGTATCCACCAGGACCTTGCTCTCCCCGACAATATCCAGAAAAGAATAGGAGGTATCATTCTCCTCCTTGTGTTTTTCATCCTTCAAATCCCTCAAACGCAGGCGGCGCTTCAGCTCCGTGATCTCACGGAGCGTCTCCTGTGCCTTCCTGTCATCCTGGATAATCGTATATGCCAGTATATTTTTTCCGTGGTAAGCAAAGGGGTAAGTGCTGTACATCAGGGGACGATAAACATAATTCTTCGCCCTGGCGGGATTGTCGCTGTATTTGTCTATAATCGGAACTCCGGTCTCAATGACATCCCTGTGTTCGTGCTCATCCTCTGTCCGGTAATTATAAAAATCAGCTAGAGAACGGTGATAAAGCTGCTCCCGGCTCATCCCGTAATACTGGGCGGCCATCTGGCTTACAATTACAATTTCACCCTTTGCGTCAGTTCCCATAACGTCAAGTTTTTCAACGATCTCTTTATAACATTCACGCTGGATTCTGGGATTATCAAAGCTGGTCAGGTTATCCAAAAAATAAATCGTGCCGCCTTCCCATTCCTCCGTTCCGAAGTCATAGGTATCTCCCAACGGTGAATGGAGAAGCGTCTCACCGTTCCCCCGCTTCTGTGTGGCAAAATAGGAGCCAAATTCCTTTCCGATCCATTCGTCCAGCTTTATAGCCTTCTCCGCATACTGATTCACCCAGAGTATTTTTCCTTCGCGATCCGTAATGATGACTTCCTGCTCTATGCGGTCTAAAATATTCTTCAGTGTACTTATACTCTCCATGGTAGTTTCCCGCTCCCCGCGGATTGCCTGAGTAAAGAGCAAAAAACGCTGTTTTACTGCATCTTGCCGTCTCCGCCTATTGTATAGCCATCTATCACTGTGTTCATAGCCATGCTGCCGTCCTCATAGAAATAGTACCATTCAGATGGTGAAAGCTGATACCAGCCGATCGCCATAGCTCCGGTGGAATCCGTATAATACCATTTGTCATTCAGGTTCAGCCAGCCGGTCAGCATCTTGCATTCTGCATCCATGTAGTACCACTTGCCGTTGATGGCCCGCCAGCCGGTAACTGCATAGCCATTCTCATCAAAGTAATACCATGTACCCAGAATATAACGCCAGCCATTCACTGCCTCGACACCGTTCTCATCTGTATACCGGCGTCCGGTGCGGTCCTGTCTCCAGCGTCCTCCCACTTCTCCCAGGTTATCTACAAATGAATCCTCGGATGTAACGTAGTCCCCGCTCCGTCTGTAGTTCGCATCGTTGCTGTTCTTCGAGGTGGCTCTCACCTCGTAGAAATAGTTTGCTTCTTTGGTGATATACTCCGTCAGATCAACGTTTGTGCCTTCCAGAGTCAGTGTTGTCACATACTCGTCATTGCCGCGGTACAGCCTGAGCTGATATGCCGTAGCATACTTTACTTTCTTCCATACTGCCTTCGTCTTCGTCAAATCGCTCCATCCGGCTTTCTCCGTCTGTCCAAGCTGTACGACAGGATAATAGGTAGCCTTGACGACCAGATTTCCATCCTCATTCCTCTTGGCGGAAACAAAATCCGCACCGCTGATAGTGCTTTTCTTGGAAGAGTAAGAGCCATTAAATGATTTGCCGCTTCCCGGAACCAGAGTAACCGTTGCCGTCACTTTGGAGCCTGGGCTCCACTTGTCCAGCTCCTTGCTCCAGGACACATCCTCAACCTCATAGCCGCTTCCGGCCGTCAAGGTAGGCTCCAGAATCTCTCCGCTGTCATTGTCGTAGTTATTCTTGAACGTCACTCTGATACTGGCAATCGTTGTATCCGCATATGCTGTAAAAGCGCTGCCCACTATGATCAGCGCCGCCGCAAAACCAATCCATAATCCCCTTGCACTTCTCCTGAACATATTAATACCTCTCTTCTTATAATTTTATGCCCCCGGTCAGAACCTTTGTATTTGCCTCATCATGCAATATACCTTTCTGAGCGGTTACGGTTTACATGCTATCTGCGCCATACTCCGTCGGCTCCGACATAAAAGGTGCTGATCGTTGTGTTCACAGCCATACTTCCATCTCCCGGATAGAAATAATACCAGTTTCCCCCTACCTGGGTCCACCCCTCGCACATCACGCCGTTCTCTCCCAGATAATATCTCTTGCCGTTGCTGTCCAGCCACTGATTCTTAAACATGGCCCCCTCGGTTCCGTCCGGGCCCGGGTTTAAATAGTACCAGCCGTTGGTAGCCTGCACCCACCCTTTTCTCATTGCGCCGTTATTATCCAGGTAATACCAGTTGCCGTTCTTCTCCTGCCAGCCGGTCAGCATCCATCCATCCTTGTCGAACAGATACCAGATATTGTTAATATACAGCCAGGAGTCCTTCTGATAAGTTCCGTCAGGATAGCGGTACCACCAGCGGCTTCCGTCCTGTATCCAGCCGACCTGGGTCGTGGAATTGTTTGCCGCGCTGTTCGTATTGTTATAATCAATTTTACCTGATCCGTCTGAAACCGACTCTTTGGCAACATAGACCTCATCGGACTCCGTCCAGTCGCTGCTGTCCGCATAATCCTTCTCATTGTCGCTTGACGGCGTGGAACGCACCTTGAAAGAATACGTTCCCGCACTCGTCATATACGGGTAGAAATTGATTGTTGTGCCTTTATATGCTTTCACCTTGTATATGGCGCTGTTTCCTTTGTAGAGGGTAACGTCATAGGCGTCCACGCCGCTCACCTTATCCCACTTTGCATGTCCTAATTGGTTCTGTTTCCACTCGGCCTCATCGGGAGCCTCGTATTCACCCTTCACCGGCTTTGTTTTAACCGTCACGATCAGGGTATCATAGCCCTTTCTCGACGCGGAAACGAATGTCCCGCCCTTGACCGTTACATTGCTTGCTTTGTAGGTTCCGACGAATCCGTAAGTATCCGGGTCCTCCGCCTCCAGCCATACTTTAAGCGTATAAGTACTTCCTATCTTTACATCTTTTGAAGTAGAGCTAACCCACTGCGCCTCGCTTGCCACATATCTGTCGTTGCCCGCACGCACGTTAAACCCGCTGTCCTTCCCCGCTTCCAGATCCGGGAGGCTCTCTCCGGCGTCTAAATTCAAATCAAGGGTAATAGAAACTTTGCTGATTGTCTTTCTGGATGAAGCAGCGTAGGAAACGACTGCTCCTCCGAATACCATACAGGCTGCCATACATATGGAAACAAGCGGACCAATCCACCTGCGTTCTCTTTTCATCTTCCTCATCCTCTCCGGCGAAAAACCTTTCTATTGCTGGATTTTCCGCTATTTTTATGATTTTATTATAAAGCGTTCCTCTAGGACAGTCAACTTACGATATTCTTGCGAAGAAGAGGGGGCGGAGGAAAAAGGAGCGCCGGCTGATTGTCGATTTTTGCTATAAAATGGTTTGATAAAGGCCCCGGAAAACGGCGTTCCGAGGCCTGTTATTGTGTTGTTATTATGTTGTTATGTTGTTGTGCTGTTATGCTGCCATACTAATATGTTCCTGCACTGCTATAATTTGGTTCCAAAAGGATTTACAGCCATCTCTCCAGCGTCTTTTTTAACTGGCGGGGATCGATTGGTTTTGCCAGGTGTTCGTTCATTCCCGATTCTGCGGTCTTTTGACGGTCGTCGGCAAAAGCATTGGCGGTCATGGCGATAATTGGAATGGTTTTGGCGTCTTCTCTGTTTAAGGCGCGGATGGCTTTGGTGGAGGTGCATCCGTCCATGACAGGCATCTGCATATCCATGAATATTAAGTCATAGTAGCCCGGCGGGGACTCCTGGATTTGTTCCAGGGCTGCCTTTCCGTTATCGGCAATATCTACCATGACTCCCATCATTCTCAGCAGTTCGGCGGCTATCTCCTGATTCAGAACGTTGTCCTCCACGAGAAGTATCCGTCTGTCTGTATATAATGGAGTATTTTCGGTATGCTGTTCCTGCGGCGCCGGTTCGGAAACTTCCAGAAACCGTTTGAGATTGGAAATAAGCCGCGATAAAAACAGCGGTTTCGTGATAAACCCATTGACTCCGGCTGTTGTCGCTTTGTCCAGATATTCTGAGAAGTCATAGGCGGAAATCAGGATAACCGGCAGCGTATTTCCCAGATTTTCCCGTATCTTGCGTGTTGTCTCTATTCCATCCAGTCCCGGCATCTTCAAATCCAAAATCGCCGCAAAATAGTCCTGACCGGCCGCGTGCCTTGCAATTGCCTTCTCTAATGCCTCACGGCCGTTGGTCACCCATTCGGTTCTGATGCCCAGGGCTTCAAGCCGCCTGCAGGTGTTGATGCAGGTAATTTCATCATCATCCGCAATCAGGACCGACCTGCCTCGCAGAGCTTTGTCATCGATTGCTGCATCGGTCCGCTTCAGGTAAACTGATGCCGTAAACCTGCTGCCCCGGCCGTATTCACTTTCAACCCGGATCTGTCCGCCCATCTTTTCGGCTACACTTTTACAAATGGAAAGCCCCAGTCCGGTTCCCTGCACCGAATGGATCCGCTCGTCATCCGCCCGTTCAAATGGCTCAAAAACATGTTCAAGGAAATCGCTTCGCATCCCGATCCCATTATCCTCCACGGCAAATTCGTAACATCCCGTCAACGGCTCATCGGATGGCCTCTCAAAAATTTCCAGCCGGATAATTCCTCCTTCTCCGGTATATTTTATCGCATTGGTCAGTAAATTCATGATGAGCTGCTGCAAACGCTGCATATCGCCCAGGACAAATTCATGGCGTATGTCGTTCAGGTGGATTTGAAACTGCAAGTTCTTTTCATCTATCAGAGGCTGTACCATGGATACCACACTCTGAACCAGCTCCGACAGGTTGACCGATTCCTCCGTCAGCACAATCCGGCCGCTCTCTATCTTGGACATATCCAGGACCTCATTGATAATACTCAGAAGCAGCCTGGATGAAGTATCGATTTTGTCCAGGCAGCCCGTCAGACGTTCCTCATTATTAAGGTGGGATCTTGCGATGGTTACCATCCCCATAATAGCATTCATAGGGGTACGGATATCATGGCTCATCCTGGAAAGAAAATCCGATTTTGCACGGCTGGCCTTCTCCAGATCTGCGGTTATCTGCTTTTCCTTCTGAAGCGTTTCCCTCAAATCGGTCTGTAGGCTCATCTCCTCGGTCATATCGGTATATGTTGCATAATAAATACGGCACTCCTCGGTCTCCTGGCGCAGGCTCAGATCCGCGCTTACCCATGCATACGTGCCATCCCCGCAGAGCAGGCGGTACTTTTTCACACAGAAATTATCCGTTTTGAACCCATCCAGATATTCCTGGCGCACCCGGCCATTATCCGGTTCCGGAATGTTGGCAAAAAAGTCGTCGAAATATGCTCCTTCTAAAGCAGCCACACTGCGATCCGGAACGACTGCATTTTCCGCCGTCCGCGCTATCTTAAGGATCCGGTACATACCGAGATTACCGTATAGGGGCTTTGCTCTTCCGTCAGGATACAGGCAGACAAGAATCACGCCGGCCGAAATCGAGTCCAGAAGCTCATATGCCGTGTTTGCCCTTTCCTGTGATGCTTTCAGGGAACTTTCCAACTGCTTCTGGTATTCACCGCTGCTCTCTGCATACCTGGCCTTTAAAAGAAACACGCCTATAATCTGCGCTATAGTCATGACGACGTCATGAATCTCACCGTCGCTTTCCCAGTCACTGCGCCGATACCTGGAATCCGTTAATCCAAAACAGGCTGCAAGCTGTCCATGATACTCGATCGGCGCCTGAAGGACCGATTTGCAATCAAACTGTTTAAATTCCTCCGCCTGTTCCGGTGGAAGTGTATCTATACTCCAAAAAGCGGTTTTTCCGCTCATAGCAAAGTCATTCTCATATATGGAGAGCTCATTCCATTCCGTCCTCTCCATATCCCCTGAAGCGGATGCCGAACCGGATGCGGTCCATAAATATCTCCTGCCAAGTCTGCTGTCATGCTCTGAAACATATACGCTGTCAGCCGAAAACTCCATACCCACCAATGCCAGCACCTGACGGACAGCGGTATCAAAATCCTGTTCCTTCCACAAAATATCTAAAATATGCGTTTTCAACTGACTATATTTTTCTACTTTCATATGTTCCTCCGCATCCTGCCTCACGTGCATTTCCGTATTTTTTTATTATAAATCATGCAGAGGCAAAACTCAATGATTTCCTGAATCGCCAGGACGATTGCAATTTTAAATTTAACGCAAAAAAGTCTGCCGGTCATTCCCCGGCAGACTTTTCACTCACTAGAGACATAGACGGCTGACAGGGAAATATAATTTTTACCCTCTACACTGTATCTCACCTCGATCATACAAACTTTCGATACAGGTCCGTCTGAATCTCTAAAGTCTTCGTTAACACAAAAATAGTATCCCTCTGAATCCTGTTGTAAAACACTTTTTTTCGTTTTAACATTCCCTTCATATAGAATATCATTTTCAGGGAGCACTACAGTATCCGAATACTCTTTGATAATAATCACAGGAATATCATCCGGTTCAATATTTTCACTATAATTATTTTGTAGAACCGGGCGTATTTTTTGCCCTGAATTTAAATGAAGCGCAGGAATATCCCCCTCCATTTTGCCCCCTATTTCATGCCTTATCTGTTTTATTTTGCTTTCCGAAAACTGCTCGTATTCTTTGGTATTGAATGTCCTGATTATCGCTCTCGACGGTGTGGCCCCAGGCAGATTTAGATACATTCTTACAGCAGCGGTGGAGATGTTACGTTTTTTATCCGGTGTAGGTTCGAAGGAACAAAAAAACATCCAGACACCGGCAGCGGCACATAAGATAAACACTGCCAGGCAGAATATAACCCTCCTCGCTCTTCTGGCCAGGTGTCTCTCCTTGTCGATTGACTGCACCATATTTTCATCTTCTTTTATTAAAGTATCCAGGGGAATCATAAATTTTTCGCTGATTTTTATTAATGTCTGTAAGTCCGGATAACTCTTCTCATTTTCCCAATTTGAAACTGTCTGCCGTGTAACATGAAATATTCCGCCGAATTGTTCCTGCGTCATTCCATGACTTTTTCTTATATTTAGAATACTTTTTCCAATGTTCATTAATTTCGCCTCCCGGTTTTATTATACTTCATATTTTACCAAATCAAAAGCAACCTCACTTTTCCATGCTCAAAAACTGAAAGCAAAGATTCTTTGACTTGCTTTATCAGCCTTCTTTCTGAGCCAATGAAAAAAGGCACTCCCAAACGGGAATGCCTTTTTTCATTATCTATTCGGATATAAGATTAAACAAGCTCTAATAAAACTTCCATAGCGCCGTCGCCCTTACGCTGGCCGATTTTAACGATTCTTGTGTATCCACCGTTACGGTTAACGTATTTAGGAGCAATCTCATCAAAGAGTTTTGCCGGCATATCTACGGATTTTGTGTTTTTCTTTCTGCCTGCTTTTGCAGTAGGAACTTCTGTGATATCATAAAAAACTTTTAACATCTGTCTTCTTGCGTGAAGTCTGGATGGTTTGTCTTTCTTGATCTCTTTTTCTACTTCGTCGTAAACGGTTACTTTCTTGCCGTCAACAACTTCTTTTACCCTCTTGCCGTCTTTGTCTTTGCGTGCAACCTTTGCAGTAACTTTAACGGTTTCGAAGTTATCTTTTTCCTTAACTGCCATAGCAATTAAGCCCTCGGCAATTTTCTTTACTTCTTTAGCTCTTGCTTCAGTTGTAGTGATTTTGCCGTGGTATAACAGGTTGGTAACCTGGTTTCTAAGTAATGCTTTTCTCTGGCTGGAAGTTTTCCCCAGCTTTCTATATCCTGCCATGTTTGGATCCTCCATTATTGTGGAAGCCGGCGTCCATGCTTCTTCGGACTTACTGTCCGCCTGACTTATATTTTGTAAGCGCCCGGCTGTGCCTTTTGGTCTTACCTGCCAGGTACTCCATGCTTTCTTCTAAACGATACGGATTAAGCCTCTTCGCTCGGGTTGAGCTGTAAGCCTAATTCTTTTAATTTGGCAAGTACCTCTTCCAATGACTTGCGGCCTAAGTTTCTGACCTTCATCATATCTTCCGGAGTTCTGTTGCACAGTTCCTCCACGGTATTGATACCTGCTCTCTTTAAACAATTGTATGAACGTACGGATAATTCCAGTTCATCAATGTTCATCTCAAGCACTTTCTCTTTTTCATTGTCTTCCTTCTCCACCATAACCTCTGCGGTTCTGGCATTCTCGGAAAGGTCAATGAACAGATTTAAATGCTCGCTAAGAACCTTAGCTGCCAGGCTGACTGCCTCATCAGGAGCAAGAGTTCCGTTTGTAAACACATCCAGTGTCAGTTTATCGAAGTCGGTAACCTGGCCTACACGGGTATTCTCAACGGTCATATTGACACGCTCTACCGGTGTATAGATGGAATCCACAGCGATCATTCCGATTGGAAGTTCGTCGTTCTTATTCTTGTCTGCGCTGATGTAGCCGCGGCCTTTGGTGATGTTCAGTTCCATATAGAACTTACTGTCCGTACCGCCGCTCAATGTGGCAATTACCTGCTCAGGATTTAAAATCTCAATGTCAGAATCAACCTGGATATCAGCGGCCGTTACCACGCCTTCTCCTTCGAACTCGATATAAGCGGTCTTCGGCTCATTCGTTTCGCTCAGATTCTTAATTGCCAAACTTTTGATGTTCATAATAATCTCAGTTACGTCTTCCTTTACACCGGGAATCGAACTGAATTCATGCAAAACGCCATCGATTTTCACTTGACTTACTGCTGCGCCAGGCAAAGAAGAGAGCATAATTCTTCTTAAAGAATTTCCTAAAGTAGTTCCATATCCTCTTTCGAGTGGTTCAACTACAAACTTGCCGTATCTTTTGTCTTCTGAAATCTCAGCAATTTCAATTTTCGGTTTTTCAAAATCGAACACTATAGCCCCTCCTTTTGGGAACTTTTATTGAGGGTCTGCCATACTCCATAAGCTAAGAGAAGATAATTTGTTATATATCCGCCGAATGCAGAACCATAACGATATTGCCGCTGTACGGCCCCGAAGGACCGTACAGCAACAGTGTTTTTAGTCAACTCTTAATTATTTGGAATATAACTCGACGATAAGCACTTCATTTACAGGAACATCAATTTCGTCTCTGGATGGTAACTCTTTAACGACACCCTTTAAGTTTTCAGCGTCAGCCTCTAACCATGCAGGTACCATTCTTCCGGCTGTTACCTCTAATATATCTTTATATCTCTGTGAAGTTTTGTACTTCTCTTTGATCTCGATTGTGTCACCAGCTTTTACGCGGTAAGACGGAATGTTTACAGGCTTTCCGTTAACCAGTACATGCTTGTGATCTACGATCTGTCTTGTCTCTTTTCTCGTACGGCCAAAGCCCATTCTGAATAATACATTATCCAGTCTGCACTCCAGAAGGATCATAAGGTTGGTACCAACCTGTCCGGACATTCTGGACGCTTTTGCATAATAATTTCTAAAAGGTTTCTCCAGCACACCATAGATGAACTTTGCTTTCTGCTTCTCCCTTAACTGAAGACCATACTCACTCATCTTTTTATTGCCTTTATTACCTCTTCTTAACTCTCTCTTGGATTTCTTGTCGATTCCTAAATAAATCGGATCCAGGTCAAGAGATCTACATCTTTTAAGTACAGGAACTCTATCTACTGCCACTTTACTTGCACCTCCTAATTAGACTCTTCTACGTTTTGGCGGACGGCATCCGTTATGCGGAACCGGAGTTACGTCCTTAATGCTGGTTACTTCAAGACCACATGCCTGAAGGGCACGGATTGCTGCTTCACGGCCTGATCCCGGACCTTTTACCATAACGTCTACTGACTTTAAGCCATGGATGAGAGCTGCCTTTGTAGCAGTTTCTGCAGCCATCTGAGCTGCATATGGAGTAGATTTCCTTGAACCTCTAAATCCCAGACCGCCAGCACTAGCCCATGACAATGCATTACCCTGAGCATCTGTTAAGGTAACGATTGTGTTATTAAAAGATGACTGGATGTGCGCCTGTCCGCGTTCAACGTTTTTCTTTACACGCTTTTTTGTCACTTTTTTACCAGTTGACACTTTTTTAGCCATTTTAAACTAACCTACTTTCTTCGATTATTGAATCCTGTTACTTCTCTAACCTGATTCACAACTTATTTGTTACCAATTATTATTTCTTCTTGTTCGCTACTGTCTTTCTCGGTCCCTTACGTGTTCTTGCGTTTGTCTTGGTCTTCTGACCACGAACAGGAAGGCTCTTTCTATGACGAATTCCTCTGTAGCATCCGATCTCCTGAAGTCTCTTGATGTTCATAGCGATTTCTCTACGTAAATCACCTTCAACAACCTGACTTTCAGTGATGACTGCTGCGATTCTCTTAACTTCGTCGTCAGTTAAATCCTTAACACGTGTGTCAGGATTAACGCCAGCCTCTGCAAGAATACGGCTTGCACTTGTTCTACCGATACCGTAGATGTAAGTTAAACCGATCTCGACGCGTTTTTCTCTTGGTAAATCAACACCTGAAATACGAGCCATGTGTGTAGTACACCTCCATTAGTTTTTTCTTTGCTTCTTTGAGTTGAGTTAAATGTATTATGCCATTCCATGTAAACCCTGAATAGTTATGAACAACTTATCCTGGTGGTTCATATAGAAAGCCGTGCGAAAAAATCAGGCAGACAAATGCTTATCAGCCCTGTCTTTGTTTGTGCTTTGGATTTTCACAGATTACTCTGATACTGCCTTTTCTTTTAATGATCTTGCACTTTTCGCAAATTGGTTTAACCGATGATCTAACCTTCACAGTGATTCTCCTTTCCGTAATAGTCCGTCCTTGTTAAGGACTTACAATATTTCAATATTACCCATTGCAGTCCTTATATGCCGGACTTACAGGTACAGCAGGCGTCACTTTCCTTGCATAGCCCGGGTTCGGCTAAAAGGGCGGATCTCACCTGTTGCTTCAACAAAGTTCGCTAGAGCATTATAACACTTATTTTTATATAATGCAAGCACAATTTCCCGTAAAACAAAGGTTTCCCGCATATTAGGTGCGGTATCCCCTGCCCGGGTTCCGGATTCGATACGGGCGGAAGCGGCTTCAGGAAGATGTTCTCCTCCCGTTCCCGCTCCGGCGCCCGAAGGTCTCAGGTCAAAACCTGAGCCTATTTATCTCTCCAGATAATTCTTCCCTTGGACAGATCATATGGAGACATCTCCATTGTAACCTTATCGCCCGGCAGAATTCTGATATAATTCATACGAAGTTTTCCGCTGATAGTAGCTAAAACTATGTGTTTGTTCTCCAGCTCCACTTTGAACATCGCGTTCGGTAATTTTTCAACCACAACGCCTTCAATTTCAATTACATCTGCTTTTGACATAAACTTTTTACCTCCCTGGGGTTCCTGGTTGTTCCCGGTTTACTTGTGGGTTTTCTAAATGATTCTCCCGTTACATTTAATGAAGCGTTTAACCTCTTCATCTCTGACAGTACCGCTGTTCACCAGCTTTTCGCAAAGCTTTTCATCGCGGATACGGGATATCTGAACATGCTTCTTCTTTTTGCGCTTCGGATCTGCCACGGTGCGGAGTCTTCCATCCGCCAGGTAAACATATTCCGCATCTTCTTTTATTATGATAAATATGCTTCCTTTGTCATGACCGGCCAAAGACCGGACAAGACAGCCTGCTTCATATCCTGCCATCTTACCACCTCGAATCAGAGTATACACTGGTCGCTAAGTACTCATAGTATTGATAAAATCTCTGGTCCATCCTCGGTAATGAGAATGGTATTTTCATAATGAGCCGACAAAGAGCCGTCATCCGTCACTACAGTCCAGTCGTCATCCATCCAGACCACATCATAACTTCCCGCGTTGATCATCGGCTCCACAGCCAGCGTCATACCGGGCTGCAGAAGAATGCCTTTTCTCCGCCTTGCGAAGTTGGGCACCTCCGGATCTTCATGTAAATGAGTGCCGATCCCGTGACCTACCAGGTCCCTGACTACCCCATAGCCGAAACTTTCGGCATATTTCTGGATAGCCGCGGAAATATCATTTAGATGATTGCCAGGTTTGGCAAATTTAATCCCCTCAAAGAAACTTTGTCTGGTTACTTCTATGAGCTGCTTCGCTTCTGCGCTTATTTCACCGACTCCATGGGTCCTGGCCGCATCGGAATGATATCCTTTATAGATAACCCCCGCATCCAGGCTTACAATGTCGCCCTCCTCTATATAGTGCTCCCTGTGCGGAATTCCGTGCACCACCTCATCATTGACCGACACACAGATAGACGCAGGATAGCCGTTATAGTTCTTAAAGGAAGGAATACACCCATAGCTGCGTATGATTTCTTCACCCATATGATCAATGTCCCATGTGGACATGCCGGGTTTCAGGTTTTTTGCAAGCTCTTCGTGAGTGACGGCAAGGATTCTTCCCGCCTCTCTCATCAGCTCAATCTCTCTGGGAGATTTAATCGTTACTGCCATATGTTATGCTCCTAAAATCTCAGTGATGCTCTGGAAAACTGCTTCCATTTCTTTGGTTCCGTCTACGGAATGCAGCACGCCTTTTTCCTTATAATAGTCAATCAGCGGCTGTGTCTGCTCGTGGTAAACTGCTAGACGTTTCTGAACTGTCTCAGGTTTGTCGTCATCCCTGAGAACCAGCTCTGCTCCACATACGTCGCAGATGCCCTCTTTTGCAGGGGGAGCAAATGTTACATGATAGGTGGCTCCACAGTTTAAACATGCGCGGCGTCCTGACATTCTGTTCACGATGTTCTCATCGGGAACGTCCACGTCAATTGCATAGTCGATCGCCTCTCCCATGTCGGAAAGCGCTTTTGTCAGGCTCTCGGCCTGCGGAATTGTCCTTGGGAATCCGTCCAGAACATAACCCTTCTCACAGTCGTCCTGGTGGATACGGTCAAGAAGCATTCCAATCGTAACTTCATCCGGTACTAAGAGTCCCTGATCCATGAACTGTTTTGCCTTCATGCCCAGCTCCGTACCTTCCTTAATATTAGATCTGAAGATATCTCCGGTAGAGATATGAGGGATCTGATATTTCTCTGCAATTCTTTTGGCCTGCGTGCCTTTGCCGGCCCCCGGTGCTCCTAACATAATAATCTTCATAGGCTTACCTCCCCGTTTAATGCGGCGACAGACGCTTTGCGATCTTCTTCACCGCCATCCAATAAAACGCTTCCTGCAAATACAACAGAATCGCCCCTATGCAGGATCAGCCCGGCTCCGGATCGGCCGGCTTCCAGGAGTTCCTGCTTAGAAAGCGAATTGTTTTAATCGTTTAAAAATCCTCTGTAATTACGAACAAGCATCTGTGACTCTACCGCCTTAATTGTCTCAAGGACAACACCGACAATAATGATGAGGGATGTTCCGCCGAAGGACATATGTCCCACAGAGAAAATTCCGGATACCATAATTGGGATCAGGCATACTACGATAAGACCGCAGGCGCCGATAAATACGATATAATTTAAAATGCTGTTCAGATAATCAGACGTTGGCTTACCTGGACGGATGCCCGGGATAAAGCCGCCGGATTTTTTCATATTGTTTGCAACTTCCAACGGGTTGAATGTGATGGATGTGTAGAAATACGCAAACACCACGATCAAGCCGATATAAACTATCATACCAATTGAATATACAGGATATTCCGCATGGAACCATGAACCGGAGTTAAGCATTCTTAAAAGCTTTCCGCCGATGGTATTGTAATCCACCTGGAAAAACTCTGCGATAACAACCGGGAAAGACATCAGGGAGGAAGCAAAGATTACAGGAATAACACCTGCGGTATTTACTTTCAGAGGAATATTGGAGGACTGGCCGCCCACCATCTTTCTGCCCTGCATCTTTTTGGAATACTGAACCGGAATTCTCCGCTCCGCATCCTGCAAAACAATAACGAACACTACCATGGCAAGGATAATCGCCAGGATAATGATCAGTGATACGGTTGCCACAGGCACATTCTTACCAACGAGGAATCTCTCGTAAATGGTAATCATATCGCTGGGCAGTGTGGAAATGATGTTGAACAGAAGCACGATGGAAATACCGTTTCCGACGCCGTGCTCTGTGATTCTCTCACCAATCCACATGAGCATTGCACTACCTGCCGTCATCGTAGTGATAGCAACGATAACACTGACTGCATTGAAGTCAATCAGAAGGCCTCTGCCGCCAAATCCTACGGACATGGCAATAGACTGCATAAGTGCAAGGCCTACAGTGAGGTAACGCGTATACTCTGCAATTTTCTTTCTTCCGTCCTCACCCTCACGCTGCATCTCTTCCAGTTTTGGAATCGCGATTGTGAGAAGCTGCATGATGATGGAAGATGTGATATATGGTGTGATGCTCAAGGCGAATACTGACATGTTCGTAAACGAACCGCCAGTAATCGTATTGAAAAATCCAAATGCATCGCTGGACTGTCTTGAGAACAGTTCATCGAAGAAATTCGTTTGTACTCCCGGGATCGGCAGTTGCGAACCGATACGGATCACAACCAGCATAAAGAAAGTGTAGAGGATTTTCTCTCTGATTTCCTTTATCTTAAAAGCGTTCTGGAGTGTTTTTAACATATTAGATCACCTCGCAGGTTCCGCCAACTGCTTCAATCTTGGCTTTTGCTCCTTCACTAACAGCATCTGCTTTCACAGTGAGTTTCTTGGTCAGCTCGCCGTTGCCAAGAATTTTAACGCCATCGCGTGGGTTTTTAACGATACCTGCTTCGATTAATGTTTCTACTGTAACAACTGAATCGTTGTCAAATCTCTCTAATTCGCTAACATTGATACCAATGATTGTCTTAGAGTTTCTATTCGTGAATCCTCTCTTCGGGATACGTCTGTATAAAGGCATCTGGCCGCCTTCAAATCCCGGTCTAGTTGCACCGGAACGAGCTTTCTGGCCCTTATGTCCTTTACCAGCAGTCTTACCATTACCTGAAGCGTGTCCACGGCCTCTTCTGAAGCTGTCGCTGTGTTTTGAACCTACAGCCGGCTGTAAATTAGATAAATCCATGACTGCACCTCCTACGTGGATTTTAGATTTCTTCAACTTTTACCAAGTGTCTTACACACTGAATCATGCCCCTGACTGCACCGTTATCCGGCATCTCAACTGTCTTGTGTAACTTCTTTAAGCCTAAAGCTTCAACAGTTGCTTTCTGCTTCGGAACGGCACCGATAGGAGATTTTACTAAAGTGATTTTTAATTTCTCTGCCATTTTAATACCCTCCTATTAGTTCAGAATCTCTTCTACAGATTTACCACGGAGTTTTGCAACTTCTTCAGGTGTCTTAATCGAGCATAATCCTTCAATTGTAGCTAAAACAACATTGGTTTTGTTGTTAGAACCTAAGGACTTTGTACGAATATTCTTATATCCTGCAAGCTCCAGAACGGAACGGGCCGGACCTCCAGCGATAATACCTGTACCTTCAGGAGCTTTCTTCAGAAGTACGTTTGCACTTCCAAATTTGCCGATGAAGTCATGTGGGATACTGTTATTTTCATCAAACGGAATTGCTACAAGGTTTCTTGCTGCAGCTTCTTTTCCTTTACGGATAGCTTCCGGAACCTCAGCAGCTTTACCCATACCTGCACCAACGTGCCCGTTCTTGTCACCAACTACTACTAATGCGGAAAATCTCATTGTACGTCCGCCTTTAACAGTTTTGGACACACGTTTGATTGCCACTACCTTATCTTCTAACTCGAACTGGCTGGCATCAATTTTTGTACGTTTCATGTGTATGTTCTCCTTCCTACTAGAATTCCAGACCAGCCGCACGGGCTGCATCTGCTAATGCCTGAACTTTACCGTGATATATGAATCCGCCTCTGTCAAAGACAACTTCTTTAATACCTTTTTCGATTGCTCTCTTTGCGATTACAGTACCAACGTAAGCTGCCGCATCTACGTTGTTTGTCTTCTCAAGCTCAGCTTTGATTGCCTTTTCTGCTGTTGAAGCTGCAACTAAAGTATTGCCAACTGTATCGTCAATAATCTGAGCATACATATGATTATTACTTCTAAACACTGCTAAACGCGGTCTCTGAGCTGTTCCAGAGTAACGATTACGTAATCTAGCATGTTTCTTTACGCGAACTTCGCTTCTTGACTGTTTGCTAACCATCTTTACACTCTCCTTAATTATTTCTTACCAGTCTTACCAACTTTACGTCTAATAACTTCATCAGCATATTTAATACCTTTGCCCTTGTACGGCTCAGGTCTTCTCTTGTCTCTGATTTCAGCAGCGTATTGGCCAACTTTTTCTTTACTGATTCCTTTTACAGTGATCTTGTTCTGACCTTCCAGAATTGTCTCAATTCCGTCCGGATCTTCCATCTCTACAGGATGGGAATAACCAAGGCTGAGAACCAGTTTCTTGCCCTGTTTCGCGGCCCTGTAACCAACGCCGTTAACTTCCAGAACTTTCTCATACCCCTCAGTAACACCATGAACCATGTTGCTGATTAAGGTTCTTGTCAGACCGTGTAAAGATTTCATTTTCTTTAAATCGCTGGGTCTTGTAACGATAATCTGACCATCTTCTTCTTTGATCGTCATTTCTACCGGTAACTCTCTTTCGAGTGTTCCCTTAGGACCTTTTACAGTCACTAAATTGTTCTCTGCGATTGTTACAGTAACTCCTGCCGGAATCGCGATTGGCATTCTTCCTATACGTGACATGCCGATTACCTCCTACTTAGATTTTCGGAGAAGCCGTCAGCGGCTTCTCTGTTTTCAGTTCTAATACTTATAGATTACCAAACGAAAGCCAGAACTTCTCCGCCTACGCCGAGTTCTCTTGCCTGTCTGTCTGTAATTACACCCTGGTTGGTAGAGATGATAGCCACACCTAAACCACCGAGTACTTTCGGCATATCTTCTTTGTTTGCATAAACACGAAGACCTGGTTTGGAAATTCTCTTGATGCCGGAAATAATTTTCTCATTTTTGTCTTTACCGTATTTTAATTCCATACGGATAGATTTAAAATTGCCATCTTCTACGATGTCATATTTTTTGATGTAGCCTTCTTTTACAAGGATATCAGCGATTGCTAATTTCATCTTGGATGACGGAACATCTACTGTATCATGTTTAGCAGTATTTGCGTTACGAATTCTCGTAAGCATATCTGCGATTGGATCGCTCATTGTCATTTTGAGTTTTGCCTCCTTAATAATTTCATCTGCCACTACGGTGAGTGGGGTTTCTCCCGCCACCACACGAGTAGGGTTTTTCCTTCCACTACATGTTCCCTCAACTAAGCTCGAAAGAACCTCGCTAAGTTTCGCGAACGGCCTCGCGCTAAGCTCGAAAAAACCTCGCTAAGCTGCTTTCGGTCACCAGCTTGCTTTTCTAACGCCCGGAATTTCGCCCTTGTAAGCTAATTCACGGAAGCAGATACGGCAGATGCCGTATTTTCTTAAGTATGCATGTGGACGGCCACAAATTCTGCAGCGGTTGTATTCTCTGGTGGAGAATTTTGCCGGACGCTGCTGTTTAATCTTCATTGAAGTCTTTGCCATTGATAAATCCTCCTATTATTTTGCAAATGGCATGTTGAACTGTGTTAACAGCTCACGTGCTTCTTCGTCTGTCTTTGCCGTTGTTACGAAGATGATATCCATACCTCTTACTTTGTCAACCTTATCATACTCGATTTCCGGGAAGATAAGCTGCTCTTTGATACCAAGTGCGTAGTTTCCTCTGCCGTCGAATGCATTCGGGTTAACACCTCTAAAGTCACGAACTCGTGGAAGTGAAAGGTTGATTAAACGATCAGCAAACTCATACATCTTCTCGCCGCGCAGAGTAACTTTACAGCCGATTGCCATACCTTCTCTGAGCTTAAAGTTAGCGACGGATTTCTTTGCCTTTGTCAGAACTGCCTTCTGTCCGGTGATGATTTCCATATCCCTTACAGCAGAGTCCAGAACTTTAGCATTTTCTTTTGCTTCTCCAACGCCCATGTTAACAACGATTTTGTCTAACTTCGGCACTTCCATGACATTTTTATATCCGAACTTTTTAATCATAGCGTCTACGATTTCGTTCTTATAAATTTCTTTTAATCTAGCCAACTTAAATGTTCCTCCTCTCTGTATTAGTCAATCACTTTTCCAGTTGCTTTTGCAACACGGACTTTTTTGCCATCTTTTACTTCGAAACCTACTCTTGTTGCTTTTCCATCAACTACGAGCATTACGTTGGAATAGTCGATAGGACCTTCCTGATGGATGATACCGCCCTGCTGGTTAGCTGCGGATGGTTTGGAATGCTTTGTAACCATGTTGCATCCTTCAACCAGAACGGTGTTCTTCTTTAAGTTAACGGAGAGAACTTTTCCCGTTTTATCTTTGTCTTTACCTGCAATAATTTTTACCAGGTCGTCTTTTTTAATTTTATGCACAGTCGACACCTCCTACAGTACTTCTGGAGCCAGGGAAACGATTTTCATAAACTGTTTCTCTCTTAACTCTCTGGCTACTGGCCCAAAGATACGTGTTCCTCTCGGGTTCTTGTCATCTTTGATAATAACTGCTGCGTTCTCATCGAATTTGATATAAGAACCGTCTTTACGGCGTGCGCCCTTTACAGTACGTACGACAACGGCTTTCACAACGTCACCTTTTTTTACAACACCGCCTGGTGTTGCATCTTTAACGCTGGCAACGATAACATCACCAATATTAGCATATCTTCTTGTAGATCCGCCCATAACACGGATACAGAGTAATTCTTTAGCACCGGTATTGTCGGCAACCCTTAATCTGGTTTCCTGCTGAATCATGCCCAATACTCCTTTCTGATATTAAAATTATCTTGCTTTCTCGATAATCTCAACAAGTCTCCATCTTTTATCCTTGGAGATAGGTCTTGTTTCCATTACTTTTACAGTATCACCGATTCCGCACTCATTGTTCTCATCGTGTGCTTTTAATTTGTATGTCTTTTTAACGATCTTACCGATTAAAGGATGTTTTACATGGTTTTCGATAGCAACTACAATAGTCTTATCCATCTTGTTGCTTACTACTTTACCAGTACGTGTTTTTCTAAGATTTCTTTCCACGGTAGATATCTCCTTTCCCATTCTAGGAATCTATATTATCCAGTTAAATTTGCCGTAATCTGCCAGAAGTAACGATTAAGCGTTTGCCTTCTCTGTAATAACAGTCTGGATTCTGGCGATGTTCTTGCGAACTTCTTTGATTCTGCTCGTGTTATCTAACTGATTTGTTGCGTTCTGGAATCTCAAGTTGAACAGTTCCTTTTTAGCAGCTACTAATTCTTCACTTAATTCTGCAGCCGATTTGGCTTTTAAGTCTTCTACGTACTTATTAATTTTCACTGTTATCACCGCCTTCTAAATCTGCTTTAGAAGCAATTTTGCACTTGCAAGGAAGTTTATGCATTGCAAGACGAAGTGCTTCTCTGGCTGTCTCCTCTGGTACACCCGCGATTTCAAATAATACGCGGCCTGGTTTAACAACTGCTACCCAGTATTCAAGTGCGCCCTTACCAGAACCCATACGAGTCTCTGCAGGTTTTGCTGTAACTGGCTTATCCGGGAAAATTTTAATCCATACTTTACCGCCACGTTTGATGTAACGGGTCATGGCAACACGGGCTGCCTCTATCTGATTGGATCTGATCCAGCACGGCTCTGTGGAAACCAGACCATACTCTCCGTAGCAAATAACATTGCCTCTTGTAGCTTTGCCGGCCATAGAACCACGGAACTGTTTACGACGCTTTACTCTTTTAGGCATTAACATTATTTATCTCTCCCTTCCTTATTTCCTTTAGCAGGAAGAACTTCGCCTTTGTAGATCCAAACCTTAACGCCTGTCTTGCCGTAGGTTGTTTCTGCCTCAGCGAAACCATAGTCAATATCTGCTCTTAATGTCTGAAGCGGGATTGTACCCTCGCTGTAGAACTCTGTACGGGCCATATCTGCACCGCCGAGACGTCCGGAAACAGATGCTTTGATGCCCTTAGCTCCTGCCTTCATGGATCTGCCCATTGCAGACTTCATGGCACGACGGAAGGAAACACGGTTCTCTAACTGCTGAGCAATGTTCTCAGCTACTAACTGAGCATCTCTGTCAGCTCTCTTAACTTCTTTGATGTCAACAAAGACTCTCTTGTTTGTTAACTTCTGAATCTGTACTTTTGTCTTCTCAATCTCAGAGCCGCCCTTGCCGATTACAACGCCAGGTTTAGCTGTGTAGATGATGACTTTAACTTTATCAGATGCACGCTCGATTTCGATTTTGGAAATGCCAGCGCTGTATAATTTCTTTTTCAGATATGTTCTGATCTTGTGATCTTCAACAAGGTTATCAGCAAAATCAGCTTCAGCATACCATTTTGAGTCCCAGTCTTTAATTACACCGACTCTTAAGCCGTGTGGATTAACTTTCTGTCCCATATTTGCCTCCTTTTATCTCTCATCAAGCACGATCGTGATGTGGCTCATTCTCTTTTCGATTCTGTAAGCCCTGCCCTGTGCTCTCGGTTTAACTCTCTTCATTGTCGGTCCCTTGTTTGCGAAGCACTCTGCTACGTAAAGGTTTTCCGGGTTCATCTGGTTGTTATTCTCAGCATTGGCAACTGCTGATTCGAGTAATTTTTTTATTAAAGTAGAAGCATATCTGGGATTGTAAGTTACAATACCGAGTGCGGTCTGCACATCTTTGCCTCTAATGGCATCTAATACGAAACATGCTTTCTGAACAGATACTCTGGCATAAGACAGCTTAGCTGATGGTCTTGTATCCTTCTGTGCATTTCTTTCTCTCTTAATTTGGGATCTATGTCCTTTAGCCATTGGTGAAACCTCCTTTCAAAAGCGTAAATTACTTACGGCCTGCTTTCTTTTCGTCTTTTCCGTGGCCTCTGTAAGTTCTTGTAGCAACGAACTCTCCGAGTTTATGTCCAACCATATCCTCTGTAACATATACCGGAACGTGTTTTCTGCCATCATGAACTGCGATTGTATGACCTACCATCTGTGGGAAGATTGTTGAACGGCGGGACCAGGTTTTGATAACCTGCTTCTGGCCTGCTGCGTTCATATCATCCACTTTCTTTAAAAGATGAGCGTCTGCAAATGGTCCTTTTTTAAGTGAACGACCCATTGAATTACCTCCTTGATAACTTACTGTTTACCGTTTCTTCTTCTTACGATTAACTTGTTGGAATGTTTGTTTTTCTTTCTTGTCTTAAGACCAAGCGCTGGTTTGCCCCATGGTGTACATGGACCTGGACGGCCGATACCGGTCTTACCTTCACCACCACCGTGTGGATGGTCATTCGGGTTCATAACGGAACCGCGGACTGTAGGTCTGAATCCCATATGACGTGTTCTACCAGCTTTACCGATATTAATCAGGTTGTGGTCTCCGTTTCCTACAACGCCGATTGTTGCACGGCAGATGATCGGAACCATTCTCATTTCACCGGATGGTAATCTAAGGGTTGCGTATTTTCCTTCTTTAGCCATTAACTGTGCGGAGTTTCCTGCGGAACGAACTAACTGTCCGCCTTTACCCGGATAAAGTTCAATGTTGTGAATCTGAGCACCGACCGGAATCTGGCTGAGTGGTAAACAGTTACCAACTTTTGCTTCTGCCTGTGGGCCGCTCATAATTTTTGTTCCTACCTGTAAACCGGCCGGAGCAAGGATATATGCTTTCTCGCCGTCTGCGTAGCAGATTAAAGCGATGTTTGCTGTTCTGTTTGGATCATATTCGATTCCCAGTACAGTTGCCTGAATTCCATCTTTGGAATTTCTCTTGAAATCGATGATTCTGTATTTTCTCTTAGCACCGCCTCCGCGATGTCTAACTGTAATCTTACCCTGATTATTACGACCTGCGTTCTTCTTACCTAACGCTACAACTAATGATTTCTCCGGTGTTGTCTTAGTAATCTCAGAGAAATCAGAGCCTGTCATCTGTCTTCTGGAAGGTGTATATGGGCTGTATGTTTTAATTCCCATGACTCTAACTCCTTTCGTTCAACGCCTCCTGGCGTTTCTTTACGTTTTTAGAAGCCGCCCTGCGGACTTACGGATTCCTCCGTCTGTCCTTCGCAGACTTCATTCTTTATCACGGCATAGTGTTCGCCGTATAGTTGCCAAACAACGGAAAGCGCGCTTCGCGAACTTTTCATTGCTGCTCAATCAAAGCCGTCTCCGGTGGTTCCTTCAACTAAGCTGTTCTCGTCCTACAGACCGCTGAAGATTTCAATCTCTTTGCTGTCTTCTGTGAGCTGAACGATTGCTTTCTTTGTCTTAGCTGTTTTACCGAAGGTCATACCTCTTCTCTTTGTCTTACCGTCGAGATTCATGGTATTAACGCTCTTTACTTTTGTTCCTGGGAACATTTTTTCAACAGCCTCTTTGATCATGGATTTGTTTGCTTCTGTATGAACTAAGAAAGTATATTTCTTATCGCTCATAGCGTTCATGCTTTTCTCAGTTACCACTGGTTTGAGGATTACGTCATAGTACTGTACGTTTGCCATTATGCATACACCTCCTCGATAGAAGCTACAGCAGCCTTAGTTGCCACTACTGTGTTATATTTTAAGATATCGTATACGTTGATTGTGTTTACGGATGCAGTCTTAACTGTAGGAATGTTTCTTGCAGATAATACTGTGTTGCCGCATTCGTCATCTAAAACAACAAGTGCTTTGTTCACTTTGAGGTTGTTCATAACGCTCTGGAATTTCTTTGTTTTGATCTCGTCGAAGTTCATTGCATCTACAACGATGAATTTATTCTCGTTCACTCTGCTTGATAATGCAGACTTAAGAGCAGCTCTCTTCTCTTTCTTGTTTAACCGGATTGTGTAATCACGTGGTGTTGGTGCAAATACTACACCGCCGCCTGTCCACTGAGGAGCTCTAGTTGAACCCTGTCTTGCATGACCGGTTCCTTTCTGTCTCCACGGTTTCTTACCGCCTCCGGAAACTTCGGAACGTGTTTTAGCTTTCTGTGTTCCCTGACGTTTGTTAGCTAACTGAGCTACAACTGCAAGGTGTACTAAATGCTCATTCACTTCTACACCGAATACAGCATCGTTTAACTCTAATGTGCCAACTTCGTTGCCTTCAATATTGTAAACAGATACGTTTGCCATCTGTATGTTCCTCCTTTCCTTTAAAGCTTACTTACCAGCTTTTACCGTTTCTTTCACTGTTACTAAGGATTTTTTAGGTCCTGGCACTGCGCCTTTAACAAGGATTAAGTTGTTGTCTGTATCTACTTTGACAACTTCCAGATTCTGGATAGTAACTTTTACGCTACCCATATGTCCTGGCATTCCTTTGCCCTTGAATACGCGGCCTGGTGTGGTTGCAGAACCGTTGGAACCCTGATGACGATGGAATTTGGAGCCGTGAGCCATAGGTCCTCTGCTCTGGCCATGTCTCTTGATGGCGCCCTGGAAACCTTTACCTTTGGAAATAGCAGTTACGTCAATCTTATCGCCTGCTGCGAAAACGTCTGCCTTGATTTCGTCTTTTACGGAATACTCTTCAGCATTCTCAAAACGGAATTCTCTTACATATCTCTTGTAAGCAACGCCTGCCTTGTCAAAGTGTCCCTTAACCGGCTTTGTGACAAGTTTTTCTCTCTTGTCAACGAAACCAACCTGTACTGCTTTGTAACCGTCGTTCTCTTCCGTCTTAACCTGTGTAACAACACATGGTCCGGCCTGAAGAACAGTTACTGGAGTTAAAACTCCGTCTTCGTTGAAGATTTGAGTCATTCCGACTTTCGTAGCTAAAATCGCTTTCTTCATTTTTTGACCTCCTGTCTTTTTCTACAGCGGAACGCGGGATTCGCGTTCATCCTAGAACAGTCCAGAAATCTATCTAAATCTGTTAGGATATGCATTAAATGCTTAGCTGCTGAATATTCGCAGCTTATTTTGTTTTCATCTTTACGTCGATGTAAACACCAGCCGGCATTTCGAGTCTCTGCAGTGCATCAACTGTCTTCTGGTTTGGAGCAATGATGTCGATGAGTCTCTTGTGAGTTCTCTGCTCAAACTGCTCTCTGGAATCTTTGTACTTATGAACAGCTCTCAAAATTGTTACTACTTCTTTCTTTGTTGGTAACGGCACCGGTCCGCTCACCTTTGATCCGTTTTTCTTTACAGTCTCGATGATTTTTGCAGCGGAGCTGTCTACCAGCTGATGCTCATAAGCTTTTAATGTGATTCTCATTACTTGACTTGCCATAAAAAAAGTCGCCTCCTTTTCGTACTATTTAAGCACGACAAGCGGTGACTGTACACATGCCCGGGTGTGTCCTCATGAACCTCACACGGAATCCTTCATCTACTTCCGGATAATTCTGTAGTTGTACAGTGACTTGTCGCCAGTTTCCTAACTTGACATTCGCTCCACGGAAAACCTGCCCTATCTCAGACAGCAACCTCTCGTTTCACAGCTATCATGCCACAGCTTTGATATCATATCATACATTTACAGGGATTGCAAGGATTTTTTACACTTTTTTTCTCCGAATTTCACGAAATTCCGGGACTTTTTTCAGTGAAATTGTACAAGAAAAATTTCTGTAAAAACGGCTTTTAATTCGGAATCTGGAGACGGTAATTTTCGTATGCCGCCTCCATATCCCCTGATTTTATATTTCCCTGTTTTTGCTTATTTTATCATTTATGCTCATTCTTTTTTAAAGTAATGGAATTTTTTATATTTTCCGCTGTCTTTATTTGTGTTTCTTCCTATTATATATAGCGAAACGTTTCAAATGACGTGCCTGCCGTCAAATGTTTTAATTACCTTGCATGGATTGCCAACGGCAAGGCTGTTTGCAGGGATACTTCTGTTAACAACACTTCCCGCCCCGATTACCGAGTTATCACCGATTGTCACGCCGGGCAGAATAACGGCACCCCCGCCAATCCAGACATTCCGCCCGATTATGATCGGTTGCGAGGTAATATGGAAAAACGGCCGGCCGGAACCGGGCGTCCAGTTTTCTACCAGCCTTTCATCAGGCTGTACCGGATGAGTCGCCGTATACATCTGGACATTTGACCCGATCAGTGACTTGTCTCCGATTTCAATTCTGTTGCAGTCCACAAATGTACAGTTAATATTAATCATTACATGATTACCAATATAAATATTTTTTCCATAGTCGCAATAAAATGGAGTATCCACGGCCACATTCTGTCCAACGGTCCCGAACAGTTCCTCCAATATCGTGCGCCGGATCGTCCGTGCGTCATAGTCGGACTGATTATACATATTAGTAAGCCGTCTTGCCCTTTTGATAATTTCAAGTATTTCCGGAGCATTCGAAATAAAATCCTCTCCCCCGAGTGATTTCTCCATTTCCGTTCTCTCCCTCCGTACTTCGTCCTGCCCCTGTTTTCCCTTTGAAACAGCAGTTCTGCATTCCTCCTGCACTGTAAATATCCTCCTTTCCAATTGTGGTTTGTACCCTCTTATCTTATAATAGATGGCAATAGAACGTAAGAGATAATTGTACGGCGAGCTTATACTTTTGTTCATATTAAAAATGAAAAGAGAACAGAAATGCAAAACACAATTTATATCAAACATGAGATTGCGAATATACTCAATATTGCTAAAATCATCACTATCCATTATTTTGAATTCGGAAAGAACTATCGTTTTCACGGCGAAAGCCACGACTTCTGGGAAATCATGTACGCAGATAAAGGACATGTATGCATCACCAAGGGCGAAAAGGAGTTCATGCTGGAACAGGGAGAGATGCTGTTTCTTCGTCCGAATCTGTATCACAACCTCTGCTCGGACGGAAAACACTCGGCTAATGTATTTTTTATTTCTTTTGAAACATCTTCCGCTCCCATGAGTTACTTTGAAGACAAGGTGATAAAGATACCGGAACATTTAAAAAAGCTGATTTCAGAAATTATAAGAGAGGGGAAATCCGCCTTTATTCTGCCTATGCCGGATCCTAAAATCCGTAAACTGATTCCGAAAGAGGATTCCATGATCGGTTCCCAGCAGATGATACGGCTGGACCTGGAAAAACTTCTCATCATGCTGCTGAGGTATGAACAGCAGAATGACTCGAATCATCAGCTTTTCACCTCAAAGTCAAAGTTTGATGATCACATTGCGGCACAGATCAAACAAATGCTGGAGGACAATATTTATGGAAAAATCACCGTTTCCCAGATCAGCGAACGGCTTCATTATGGAAAAACCCATTTGTCTGCCGCATTCAGAAAAGTGTACGGCAGAAGTATGATCAACTACTATACTTATTTAAAGGTTGAGGAATCTAAGAAGCTAATCCGGGAACAGAATCTCTCCATACAGGAAATATCGGCCTGTCTGAAATTTGATACGCCGCAGTATTTTTCAAAACGCTTCAAACAATATACGGGGATGTCCCCAACAGAATATCTTTTGTCGGTAAAGATGGATTGACCGTTACTTTCCAGATGCCAAAAACTCTTTTATATTATTAACAAAAGAAGGAACCGCAGTACGCCCGAAAATCCGGCATTCTGCGATTCCTTCCTTCTCTATATTACAGTCTATCTGTAAAACTCTGTTTTAGTCTTCCCAGTAATCAGGTTCGATCGGCTCACGCGCCAATGACTTCCCGTCGTCGCTCTGCTCATCCACCTGAATAATCTGTCCGGAAGAGTTCGTCTTGTACTTTGTACCGCTGGAGTCCTTAACCGTCGTGGATTTAACAATCTTCCCTGATGTGCTTACAAGGTAAACTTTGTTATCAATCTTGATGGCCTCATACTTGGTTCCGCTCTCCGCCTTCTGAAGCTTGCCCATGTAGAACAGGTAGTTCTCCTTGACGCCTGTATAGCCGCGGCCTGCTTTGGTACCGGATTCAGTGAAGTAGAATTCGCTTCGTGTTCCGTCGCCTTCCTCCACGGTTCCTTTCCCTTTCACAACAGAGCTTGTGGCCTTGTTGCCAAAGTAGTAGCATGCATATTCATCCGTGCTGCCCACGCTCAGACGTCTCAGTCCGTAGACCGGGTTGCCCTTCTCATTAAAGAGATAAGTAATGCCGTTAATTCTCACCAGATCACTTGTGGATGCCTCCTCGGCGGACGGTCCCACCTTCGGTGTGCCGTTGCTGGAGAAATAGTACCATTCCACCTCATTCCCCAGATCCATATTCAGGTCGGAATCTTCAGGAGGCGTTGTGGAGTACCAGCCGGTCTGCACCTTTCCGTTGTCCTGGAAATAACGGTAGTTTTCAAAGCTGTCGTCAGACTTGTCGCCCATGTTCACCCAGCCGGTCTGCATTGCCCCCGTCTCGCTGAAACAGTAGTATACACCGTCAATCTTATATAACTTATAGTCTCCGCCGCTGATGTTCGGCACATATTTCTTGCCGGAGCTCTGGAAATAATACCAGTGCTTGTCCTCATCATCTCCAAACGGCACCGTCTTGTCATCAAAGGAATCGTCGTCGTCCGGATCCTCCAGATACTGCCATCCGGTGCGCATCGCCCCGTCGGAACCGGTGTAATAAGTATCATCATCCACCCAGCCGGTCTGCATCGCTCCGTCACTGTCAAAATAATAATATTTATTATCTATCTTGGACCAGCCGTCCGTCACTACCTTGCCGCTGTTTGCAAAATAATACCAGACAATTGTATTCTCCTCATCCCAGCCCGGATTCTTCTTCTGGAGCTTGACCCACTTATTCGTTGTCATGATACCGTTGCTGTCCACATAGTACTCATCATCAACCCAGGAATTCACTGCCATTACTCCCTGGGAATTCAGGTAACGCCAAAGACCGTCGGCACCCTTCTTCCACTCATTTGTAACCTTATAATTATTAGAATCGTAATAAACCCAATCAGATCCCGACTGCTGCCAGCCTTCCGCGTATGCAGTCAGAGACGCTGTTCCCAATGCAAGCATCATGGAGAGGGCAAAAACGGTGATTCCTCTCTTCCTCATATAAATTCCTCCCGTTGTATACAGTACTCTACAATACATTCTATCAGGGGAGGAGAAAATGTTCAAGCAGAATTATCTTTCAATTTGATTACAATTTGAGAAAGGAGGACGCGGCCACTATGTATCGGTTATGCGGAGCATTCGCTCAGACAATGGCAGGGCGGCGGCTTCTGCTTTTGCCAATTATGTTTGACACCTCCACCTCCACCAGATATAATTATCTGAGGAAACATGAATACTATGGTATCTGCCAATTGAAAGGATAAATAAAACTATGTGGATTGCCGACGGCTGGAATGATTATGAAGTAATAGACTGTTCCAAAGGAGAGAAGCTGGAGCGTTGGGGGAAGTATCTGCTTGTCCGCCCCGATCCCCAGGTAATCTGGGACACTCCGAAGGAACATAAAGGATGGAAAAAGATGAACGGCCATTATCACAGAAGCGCCAAGGGCGGCGGGGAATGGGAATTCTTTGATCTGCCGGAACAGTGGACGATTGGTTATAAGGGACTCACTTTTAACCTGAAGCCGTTCAGTTTCAAGCATACCGGGCTTTTCCCGGAACAGGCTGCGAACTGGGACTGGTTTGGGAATAAGATTCGGGAGGCCGGACGGCCTGTGAAGGTTTTGAACCTCTTTGCCTACACCGGAGGGGCAACCCTGGCCGCCGCTAAGGCAGGCGCCAGCGTGACCCATGTGGACGCCTCAAAAGGCATGGTGAACTGGGCCAAAGAAAATGCCCGTTCTTCCGGGCTGGCGGAAGCTCCTATCCGCTGGATCGTGGATGACTGTGTGAAGTTCGTGGAGAGAGAAATCCGCCGAGGCAACCGCTATGACGGAATCATCATGGATCCTCCATCCTACGGAAGGGGACCCAAAGGTGAGATCTGGAAGATCGAAGAAGCGATTCACCCCTTTGTCAAACTGTGTGCACAGCTTTTGTCGGAGGAACCGCTTTTCTACCTTATAAATTCTTATACAACCGGACTGGCCCCTTCCGTGCTGACCTACATGCTCTCCACGGAATTATCGCCAAAATATAAAGGGATTGTCCGCTCCGATGAGCTTGGACTCCCCGTAACAAAAAGCGGGTTGATTCTCCCCTGCGGCGCTTCCGGCCGATGGGAATCCTCCCCCCGCTAAATATCCGTATTAACGCCCGCCGCTCAGCAGTTTCCAGAGTGGCGGCATTTTTCTTTTCAGAAATTCCGAAGTTCCCCATGCGAGCAGCACAGCGGCCACGAGCACGGCCAGATACATGAGAAACGCCATAGCCGCCGTATGGGGCAGGACAAATGAGGCCGCCTTGTTGAGCGTCCTGACCACAAGAAAATGAAACGCATATAAGAAGAAACTCTCTTTCATCCAGGGCGCAGGGGACGGCAGTCTGCCCGACGGCAGTGCAATCCAAATCGTCACGGGCGCCAGCAGGCCGTAGAGCACGGCAGTCAGAAAATTTGCATAATGGTGAGTCGTCCAAAACATCCAGATGCAGAGCAGAACGCCCGCTACGGCCGCGCCTTCCTTCAAAATCCACGATACCGCCCCGCTGCCATCCCTTTTTTCAACAAATCTTCCGCCGTGGAGCGCCATATAGGCTCCCGAGGAAAAGTACAGAAGGGCATCCAGGTTCAACACCGGAATGACGGTAGCCCGGCCCAGAAAATACAGCATGACCGCTATCGCAGCCGCCCCCGTCCACGCATTTACCATTACCGCATAGACCGCCGGAGCCAGGGCTATCAAAAGAATTAACTGCTGCATATACCACAGCACCGGATTATACGTATAGTTAATGATGGCGTCCGCCAGGTTTTCGAGGGAGAAGGTCACCGTTCCTTTTCCCGCCACTGCGGACAGGACCGGTATCCTCGACACGACCAGAAAGAGCAGATAATAGAGGGCATTCCATACGATATACGGTATTAATACGCTCCTGACTCTGCGTGTCATTTTCCCCGGAATCTCCTGCCACGAAATACCTCTGTAAAACAGATAGGCCGATATGATAAAAAATCCCGGCACGGCAATCGATGGCACAGCAAGAGAAACCAGACTCTGTGCCAGTTTAAGACCCTCTGCAAACAGTCCGGTTTCTTCCGCTTCTATAAACAAGTCCGCATTATAGCTGTGAATCATCACAACCAGGCAGCTCAGGATAAAAGTCATCCAGGTAATCTTATTTCTGAATTCCGTCTCCGTAAGTCGCTTCATAGATTCGTTCTTTCACCATTTCATAATTAATTATCAGAAAAATTTAAGGCTGCCGAAACATCCAGCATTCCTCCTGTTGCCGTTTTCCCGGACAGGCTCTCCAGCCTGTGCACCGAGTTCAATATTCTTCCCTTAATTTCCGTCAGAGGCAGGCCGGGATCATAGGAATACAGCATGGCCGCAGCTCCCGTCACCATCGGCGCCGCCATGGAGGTGCCGCTCATATAACTGTATTTGTTGCCGGTAACCGTACTTAGTATGTAACTGCCCGGCGCCGCCAGATCTACGCTCTTCACGCCAAAGTTGGAGGCCGGGTCTATCTTGCCGTCAAACCGTAAATTGGCCACCGAAATGATATTATCGAGATCAAAGCTGGCCGGATAGACCGGCAGACTGTCTATGTTATACCCGTTTCCTGAACTGTCGCCGTTTCCCGCCGCGACAACAAAGAGCATGCCGGAATTTTTCATCGTCTGGTATAGTTCTTCACTGTACTTGTTCGTGCCGAAGCTCAGATTGCAGATCACCGCTCCATTATCCTGGGCATAGCGGATCGCCTTGGCGACGTTGTCCGCCGTACCGACTCCGGAAGGCGTTCCAAGCGCCTTGATGCTCATCACTTTCACATACGCCGGATCGCAGATGCCAATCGTTCCCACCCCGTTTCTCGCCGCGGCAATAGTACCCGCGGAATGGGTGCCGTGATCGTCATCCGGGCCTGTAAAGACCTGGTTGTTGTCGGAATAAAAATTCCATCCGTAAACGTCGTCGATATATCCGTTGCCGTCATTATCGATTCCATCACCCGGAATCTCATCCTCATTAATCCAGACAGAACCCGCCAGATCCTGATGGCTGTAGTCAATACCCGTGTCAATCACCGCAACGACCACCTGGCGTTTATCCCCTTTTGCGTCGTATTTCTTCCAGGCAGGTATGATATTAATATCAATTCCCGTCAGAGCCAGCGTCGTTCCATCGCTCTCCCTTGCGGGCCCCGGCCGGTTTTCTCCGGTGTTGCGGTTTCCCAGCCATCCCTGAAAAACATTATCCAGAGGCATCTTCGTGCTGGGCACCAGCTTAAATACGCCGCTGTTAAGTAATGCCCACTGATAATCCCCGTAGGTGTCGGAATACGGCATCGACTGGTAGCCGGGTCCTAATGAGAACACACTCATCTCCGTGCCCTCTGCCGAGCCAAACGCCTCCGCACTGTACCGGCCGGCGGCAAAAATCCCCTCCGCCTCCACAACCTGTACCGGCGCAGGCTCATCGGTTCCCACGTTTGCTGAGGTAAATCCGGTCAGCATCGGAACGGCCAGCGCTACTGCCAGTGCGGCAGTCCATATTCTGTTTTCCAGTAACCGTTTTTGATTTTTTCTCATCGTCACTCCTGAAATTATAACTTAATGATATTACTTCTGAACTCTCTTTAAACCGATAAATACAACCACGCTTCTCGGCGGCACGACAAACTGTTTCTGGTTTTTCAGCACCGGTTCTTCCCCGTTTCCGTAAATACCGTTCTTCTCCCCGTCATCCGTATTAAAGGCCAGGTGCCACTTCATACCCCGCGGCAGCTTGGGCAGGGAGAACTCATGGGGTTCCCAATGCATATTATAAGCCGTGTAAAAATAATCGTCGGGCGTTCCGTCAGTCTTTTGTCCGTATTCACCGCAGTACATAATGCCTAACTGGCGGCGGAAGTTCTCAAACTCCGGGCACCAGGTTTTCACACCGTGGTATGACACGTCGGGATGGCCGCAGACAAGGTAGTCCGTGTTCTTCGGCTCCGTCTCCATGTGGAATACGGGATGCTCTTTTCTGAACGCAATGACATATTTGACAAATTCATAGATATCGCGGTTGCTTTCCAGAAGGTTCCAGTTGAGCCATGAGACCTCATTATCCTGACAATAGGAATTATTGTTCCCGCCTTTTGTGCAGCCGAACTCATCTCCCGCCTGGATTAAGGGGGTTCCCTGGCTTAAAAACAGAAGCAGATACGCATTTCTGAGCTGTTTTCTGCGCATTTGTACAATCTTTTTTTTGCGGCTCGGTCCTTCCGCACCGCAGTTCCAGGTAAAGTTATAATCGGTTCCGTCCCGGTTATCTTCCCCATTGGCCTCATTATGCTTTACCTCATAGGACACCATATCCATCATCGTAAAGCCGTTTGTATTGGCCATATAATTTATAACGCCGCAGCCGGACGGATTCCTTCGGTTTCTGAATATCAGGTTATTCATCTGATCTTCATCTCCCTTCAGTATACGGCGCATGTCCGTCAGAAAGCCGTCGTTGTATTCTCCCAGATGGCGTTCCCCTGCACTCTCCGCCAGCTCCCAGGACGTTGCCAGAAGCTTTGTCTCCGAAAGATAGGGATCGCATAAAAGCAGTCCCGCCGGTGCTAAACCGGAAAGATGGATCCCATCCACATGGTAGCGCGAAACCCAGAAACGTACCGCATCCAGAATCATGGACGGGCTTTCTTTTCCGGTAAAATACAGCTCCACGATCACTTCCAGTCCGTTCTTATGAAGCTCCTTCACAAGACCGCTGAACTCAGCCGCCGGCGCTTTCCCAGCTCCCGACGTATAGGAAGACTTGGGGGCAAAATAGAATCCCTTTTCATATCCCCAGTAATTCAGCTTTCCTGTCGGCTCCGTGCTGCGGTAGGGATTTCCGTCCGACTGATCCGGCATCATCACCTCTGAAAACTCGTACGGAGGAAATAATTCGACTGCCGTAATACCCAGTCCCTTCATATATGGGATTTTCTCCGCAATTGCCTTAAATGTCCCGCGGTCCTCCACACGGGAAGAGGCATGCTTTGTAAAACCCCTGGGGTGAATTCTGTAGATAACCGTCTCATTAAAAGGACGGTTCAGGGGCCTGTCGCCCTCCCAGTCGAAATCACCGGAGATAAACCGGCTTCTTAAGGGGCGGTTCACCGAGGTCAAATCCCCCCACTTCTCCCGTCCGCTGAATTCCCGGCCGTAAACGTCGGGGATTTCCCCCTCCTCCGTCTCCAGGCAGTATTCAAGATCTTTAAAGTCCTCCCCGCAAAGTTCCATGGACCATACATTTCCCACCCGCTCTTGGGTTGAAAAAGGTATCGTCTCTGTCTTCCTTCCGTCTCTGTAAATTACCAGGCTGCATTTATCACCGGAGGCCACGGTGCAGATGTGGACTCCTCTTTCCGTCTCCGTGATTCCCAGAGGGAAATTACCGTGGCCGTTTTGCACTTTTTCTATTTTGCCTGTCTTCACTCGCCCATCTCCAATCCGGCCGTGTAGGCCGAGGTTATTGTGCTTCTAAATGTTATGCTTCCCAAAACTTCGCTTTTTAGCGGGGCTGGGATTCGTAACTTTCTATCTGTTCCGCCAGATCGTTTAAATACATCCAGCGCTCCATCTTTTCTTCCAGCTGTGATTCTTTTTCTTCTTTCTCCTGCATCAGGCTGTTCAGACGGCTGTAATCACTGGCCGCCTTTAGAATTTCCTCCTCCAGCCCGGCCACAGCCACTTCCAGGGAGGCAATGTCTTCCTCTATAGTTTCCCATTCCCGCTGTTCTTTATAGGAAAACTTCGGTTTCTTATCCCGCGGCTGTCCTTCCTTCCAGTTTTTGCGGCCGCCCGTCTGCGCGGCCTGTCCGGCCTGGCCCGATTTGCCTTCCGCTGCGGAGTTCTCTTCCTGGTTCCTCTCATCAAGAGCCGCCTGGTAATCCGTATAACCGCCTTCATACTGCTTCACAACGCCGTCACCCTCGAAAGCAAAGATACGGCGCACCACCCTGTCCAGAAAATACCGGTCATGGGATACTGTTATCACAATCCCCTGGAAATGATCCAGATAGTCTTCAAGGATCGTCAGAGTCCTGATATCAAGATCATTGGTCGGCTCGTCCAGAAGCAGGACATTGGGAGCATCCATCAAAATATGAAGCAGGTAAAGCCGCCTTCTCTCCCCGCCCGAAAGTTTTCCAATCGGTGTATACTGAACGCTTGGCGGAAAGAGGAAACGTTCCAGCATCTGGGATGCGGACACGCTGCCTTCAGGCGTCTTCACATACTCTGCAACATTCTTTATATAATCGATCACCTTGAGGCTCTCGTCCATGTCTTCATTTTCCTGGGAAAAACACCCCATTTTAACGGTCTGGCCAATCACGGTTTCTCCCGAATCAGGCTGAACCCATCCCGCGATCATCTTCATCAGCGTGGACTTGCCGCTTCCGTTCGGTCCTATGATTCCAATTCTGTCGTTCTTTAAAAAGATGTAGTTAAAATCCCTTAAAAGAACCTTATCCCCATAGCTTTTGCTCAGATGGGAGATTTCCACGGTCGTTCTGCCGAGACGGCTGGACAGAGAGCTCATCTCCACGTCCCCGTCCTCCTCAGGCCCTTTTCTTGCGCTCAGTTCCTCAAATCTCTGGATACGGCCCTTCTGCTTTGTCGATCTGGCCCTGGCGCCCCGCCTGATCCACTGAAGCTCCGTCCTCAGGATAGTCTGGCGTTTCCGTTCGGAGGCCTCTTCCATTGCCATGCGCTCCTCTTTCAGTTCCAGATATCCAGCATAGTTCGCCTGATAGCTGTATAATTTCCCCTTGTCCAGCTCCACGATCCGGTTGGACACACTGTCCAGGAAATAACGGTCATGGGTAATCATCAGGAGGGCTCCCCTGAATTTCTTCAGGTACTCTTCCAGCCAGTCCGCCATGCTGCTGTCCAGATGGTTCGTCGGCTCATCCAGCACCAGCAGATCCGCGGTAGACAGAAGGACGCTTGCAAGGGCCACCCTCTTTTTCTGTCCTCCGGACAGCGTGGAAATTACCGCTCCGTACTCCGTAATCCCAAGCTGGGTCAGTATATTCTTGGCCTGGCCTTCCAGATCCCAGCTGTGCTCATGTCCCTCATTCTCCTTAATGACGCATTCGAGAACGGTAAGCTGAGGCTCAAACACGGGGTTTTGCGGCAGAAAACGGATATAGAGGTTCCTGCCTCTCACCACAGTGCCCTGATCCGGCTCCTCCAGTCCTGCGGCAATCTTTAAAAGGGTAGACTTACCCGTGCCGTTGATTCCGATCAGGCCGATCTTCTCACCCTCATTGATGGAAAACGACGTGTCGTCAAACAGGAGCCGTTCTGTGTATGATTTCGTCAAATGCTCTATTGTAAGTATATTCATGGTATTCTTCCTGACATTCTATAATCTCTTTTCCCGCACGCGGGATTATCCGCCTGTGCGGCCGTATCTTTTGTCCGTTATTTGATGATAAGTTCCACCGGACAGTGATCTGATCCCATGATTTCCGTATGGATCTTCGCACTCTCCAGCCTGTCCTCCAGGCTCTTCGACACACAGAAATAATCGATGCGCCACCCTGCATTCTTCTCTCTGGCCTTGAAGCGGTAGGACCACCAGGAATAAACTCCCTCCTGATCCGGATAAAAATGCCTGTAGGTATCAATAAAGCCCGACTCCAGGAGTTTTGTGAATTTGCCCCTCTCCTCGTCCGTAAAACCGGCATTCTTCCTGTTGGTTTTCGGATTTTTCAGATCGATCTCCCTGTGTGCCACGTTCAGATCCCCGCAGAAAATCACCGGCTTTTTCTCTTCCAGTTTCTTGAGATAGGCAAGGAAATCATCCTCCCATTTCATCCGGTAAGGAAGTCTTGCCAGTCCGTCCTGTGAATTGGGTGTATAACAGGTGAGTACATAATATTCAGGAAATTCCGCCGTTATGACGCGCCCCTCGTGATCGTGCTCGTCAATGCCCAGTCCATACGTCACGGACAGAGGTTCTTCCTTCGTAAAAAGCGCTGTGCCGGAGTAGCCCTTCTTGTCGGCGTAACTCCAGTACTGATAATAACCGTCCAGTTCCAAATCGATCTGGCCGCCCTGAAGCTTGCTCTCCTGAATGCAGAGCACATCGGCGTCCAGCTCCTTAAAAATATCTAAAAATCCTTTCCCCACGCAGGCGCGCAGGCCGTTTACGTTCCAGGAAATTAATTTCTTCATAATTGATCTCTCCTTGCTGTCAAACTGTGATAGGTAATCCCCGCGGGATAGTGTGGATAGTGTCTGTAAATGGAACAATCTGTTCTCAGTATATCATTTTGTCAGAAAATATGGAAGGGGGAAAGTTGTCGGGTACGGAGTGGATAATCACACGCAGGATATTGCCTGTGAACGGAAACGCAACCGCTAAAACAACACAAAGCACGCTCCACCGGCTATACATTGCCGTTCAAAAAAGGAAGACCAGGCAGAACCATATAGGCCGCCTGATCTTTCCCCAATCCGTTTTCAGTTTAACTTACAAATCCACGCTGATTTTCTGTTTTTCAATTTTGTGGCGTTCCACGTATCCGGTCAGGAGCAGAGTCAGCGCTCCGTCTCCCGTCACGTTGCAGGCGGTACCAAAGCTGTCCTGCAGTGCAAAAATCGTAAGCATCAGGGCCGTGCCGGTTGCATCAAATCCCAGAACTCCCGTAATCAGTCCAAGAGAAGCCATAACAGTTCCTCCGGGAACGCCGGGTGCGCCGACTGCGAAAACGCCCAGAAGCGCGCAGAACAGCACCATCGTGGACAGTTCCGGCAGCGTGCCGTAAAGCACCTTGGAGACGGTCATGACAAAGAATACTTCCGTAAGTACCGAACCGCACAGGTGAATATTAGCAAACAGCGGAATTCCAAAGTCCACCATGTCATCCCTGAGAGTCGGTTCCGACTTTCTTGCACATTCCAGAGCCACCGCCAGTGTGGCGGCCGAGGACATCGTACCGACTGCCGTGATGTAGGCAGGGCCATAATTTTTCACTACGTTAAACGGATTTCTTCCCGAATATGCGCCGCCCAGAGTATAAAGGAGCGCCATCCACAGGTAATGGCCAATCATTACAATGATAATGACTTTTACAAACACCGGAAACTGTTTTGTAATAGAGCCTTCATATGCCAGTGAACAAAATGTAAATGCGATATAGACCGGCAGAATTGGGATGATAATCTTCTTAACAATATCCAGGACAATTTTCTGGAATTCGTCAAGAAGCTTTGTCACCGTGACTGCCTTCGTCCAGGTAGCTGCAAGGCCAATCATGACGGAAAATACAAGAGCGCTCATAACTCCCATGACAGGAGGAATCGAGAGCTGGAACACCACCTCTGGAAGTTCTTTCAATCCTTCCACTACAGGATTAATAGACAGGCCGGGAATCAGCGTATAGCCGGCCGCCATGGCGAACAGAGCCGCCCCCAGTGACGAAGTGTACGCCAGCACCAGGGCTATCCCCAACATTCTGGACGCATTTTTTCCAAGTTTCGTGATTGATGGTGCAATAAAACCGATGATAATTAGCGGGACGCAGAAAGAAATAATCTGCCCCATGATGTAATTCAGAGTCACAACGACATGCATGACTCCCTCATTTGCCACCAGTCCCACCAGGATACCGATGACAACGCCCAGCAGAAGTCTGACGGGCAGGCTTTTAAAAACTTTATTCATATTACCATCCTTTCCTTGCCGCCTCTCGCGGCAAAACTCCCCTCAGCCGACGAATTTTACGCCGCCGGATCTGAACATTGCCTTTTCATTATACCAATAATTATGTACATTGCAATTATTTTGTTTCAGCTTAGGGTATGGGGGTTTTTACCATCCTGACATTAAATGAGGTTTAGTTGAAAAATGAGGACGCCGCCGTCAGGCCGGGGACCGGGGTGGTGAGAGGGATCGATGAGTCTTTCGTCCCGGGCGTCAGGTTGTCGTGGGCGGGGAATCCGGGCAGAAAAAGTTCCTCCGGGAAACGCTTGCGCTCGTTGGAGTACATAATGGTACTAACCTCGAAAAGACCTCGGTAAGTACCAATGAACTCCCAGGTTCCCTCCGGAATCTTTTTCTCCCTTCTTCCCCACAGGAAGGTTATGGCCGGGACGAAAGACTCCGCCAAGATAGCGGCCCGGCCCCCGGCCTGCGGCGGCTGATCTGTCCTATTCCTTCAATGGGGGAGGCGCTTGTCGCTGCCACTATGTCTCTATAGAATGCCTGAAAACTACATCCTGTACACTATGAGATTATGTAAACTTATAATCTTAGAGTGTTTATTCTGATACTCTTTTAATGCAACCCAGGATATCATCAGAATGTAAAAGAATCACGACTATATCGTGGAAGCGCCAATACCACCACCACACTTGACGAAAGAGACAATCAGCCCCTGAAGCCGGCGGACGGGGCATAACCTTCGCTGAGTCTTCAGTCCCGCCGACAACCTGCCCGGGGAAGGAAGGAGAAAACTTTCCGAAGGGAGACCTTGGAATCCGCCGGTGCTTGCTGAGGTTTCTCACGAAGCTAGCACCGCTGCGCATTCCACAAGCGAAAGCGAGTCCCCGCAGGAATTTTTTCTCCTGGATTCCCCCTTACGACAACCTACACCCCGGGACTGAAGACTCATAAACACCCACCCACTCCCCCGTCCGCCATCTTACAGAGGCGTCCTCACATCTCAACTAAATCCTCAAACCGCTTGTAAGTTCATGTCATTTTTTGTATAATGTAATAATTGGAATTATAAACCACGGCCACTTCCCTGCGGGGCATAAGATCCCTGTATTTGCGTGTATTTTTCCGCATCCCGCCGTTCCTTCGGACAGCGGCCGCACCAATGCTGAACAATCCGTCCGTGCATTTATTTCATATAATATGGAGAGGCGGTTGTGTCTGCACAGACAGGACTCAGGTTCAGGCATTTACACCAATAAGGAGCATACACTATGAGTAGAGTAAATTTTAAAATAACACCGGCGCTTGTTATGACAGCGCTCTTTCTGGCTCTCGCGCCCGGCAGTGTTTCACAGGCTGCCACCATCTATACTCCAACAGCCGACGGCACCGTAGCCTACACCAGCGGCAAGGCGGTAATCGACGCTTCCCACACGGCCGACGGGTATGTGATGGTTAAGTACACCGGCTCTAATGCCAAAGTGAAGCTGCGCATCCAGAAAGACACCGAATATACTTATGACATTAATGCTACAGGAAACTATGTGACCTTCCCTCTGACCGAGGGCAGCGGAAGCTACACAATCAAGCTGTTTGAGAATGTATCGGGCACCACCTACTCACAGGCGGTGAGCCAGACAATCCAGGTGAACCTGGCAAGCGATACGATGCCCTTTCTCTATCCGAACCAGTTCTGCAATTTTAACGCCAGTTCAAACGTAGTGGCCGTCAGCGATTCCATCACGGCCGGAATCACCGATCCGCTTAAAAAAGTTGAGGCTATCTATAACTATGCCGTGGACAATATTACCTATGACAACCAGAAAGCGGCCACGGTACAATCTGGCTATCTTCCCAACGTGGACAACACGCTGTCCCAGAAAACCGGTATCTGTTTCGACTATGCGGCCGTCATGTCGTCCATGCTCCGCGCCCAGGGCATTCCGACAAAACTTGTAATCGGCTATGCGGGTAATGTCTACCACGCCTGGGTCAGCGTTTATATTCAGGGCCAGGGCTGGATTGACAATCTCATCTATTTTGACGGAACCACCTGGCAGCTTATGGATCCGACTTTTGTGTCCAGCGGCAAAAAGAGTGCGGAAGCGCTGAGCTATGTCAGCAATCCGGCAAACTACAGGCAAAAATTCTGCTATTAGCAGCATAACTCTGCACCGTCAATTGTCCGAGAACTGACGGTGCAGTTATTTAGTTGGCGGAAGTATTATCCGCAGAATGTGTCTTACATCATCACAGGAAGAGCAAATTTGGAGGTATATCATGAGCAGCAGCGCATCACCCTTTACCGGACTTACCCTGTCCGGATTCTGTATGCAGATTTCAATTCTTCTTAAATCGGCAGTTCCCCTTTACGAGGGCCTGAAGGTCATGGCCGAAGATTCACCTGGACAGCAGGAACGGGAAATCCTCTCTGAAATGTCCGACAAGGTCCGCATGGGCCTTCCGTTTCATCAGGCAGTTAAGGAAGCCGGCTGTTTTCCTGCTTATGTTGTCAACATGACCATGCTTGGGGAACGGACCGGCTTGTTGGATAACACGATGGAACGTCTCGCAGCCTATTACGAAAAAGAGTATTATCTGGCAGAAAACCTGAGAAAGGCTGTCACCTATCCCGCCATGATGATCCTCATGCTGATTATCATACTATTCGTCCTGTTTACCAGAGTGATGCCGATTTTCTCCGGCGTCTATGAACAGCTCGGAGCATCCATACCGCCGGCTGCGGCCGCCGCCATCCGCCTGGGCGGTTTTCTAAGCGGAGCCGCCCTGATCCTGGCCGCCGTTCTTATCGTGACGGCCCTGATCCTGTGGCTCCTGGGTAAAAGCGGAAAGCAGTCCTCCATGGCGCTCTCTCTGCTGGAAAAAATCAAAACGCATTCCACAATCGCACGCGCTTCGGCCAACCGCCGATTCTGCAATGTCATGGCCATGGCGCTTCAGTGCGGCGTCAATCTGCCGGAGGCGTTCAAGCTGGCAGAAACGCTGGTGGATAACCGCTCCGTGGAGCAAAAGGTGAAGAGCTGCGGTGAAGCAGTTGCGCAGGGCAGGGGATTCTACGATTCGGTAAAAGAAAGCAGTCTTTTCTCCGGTTTTGAGCTTCAGTTGATACGAGTGGGCAGCCGTGCAGGCCAGTTGGATCACATCATGGACAGTATGGCAGAGGATTACGACAAAAAAGCCTCCGAAGCGATCGACTCGATGATCGCACGCCTGGAACCTACTATCGTTTCTGTGCTTGCGGTGGCCGTCGGCCTGGTTCTCCTCGCCGTTATGCTGCCTCTGGCCGGTGTTCTGTCCTCCATCGGATAAGGAGTGTTAAGTTATGTTACATATTGAAGTCCCAAAGCGCAGGAGTTCCCTGCCCGGATATCTGATTTCTTTTCTCCTTCTCGGTATCGTCCTGTATCTCTTCCTCTGTTCCGTGGGAGCCATGCAGAGCAGGACCGAGGAGGACCGTTTAAATGCGCTGACAGCTGCAATAAAGAGAGCCAGCGTTCAGTGCTATGCCATTGAAGGACGGTATCCTCCCAGTGTGGAATATCTGGAGGAGAATTACGCCGTCGTTATCGACCGCGATCGCTATAATGTATTTTACGACGGCTGGGCCAGCAACGTAATGCCGGATATCACCGTTCTGCCTGCCGTTGAGCAGGCCGGTAAGGAGGGGCAGCAATGAAACGAGCGAATACCCGCCCTTCGGGCAGCATCGATTTTATCTTCTCTATGCTTTTGTTCCTTGTGTTTATCCTGTGTTCCGTGTTCACGATTCTCATCGGCAGCCGGGTATACGGCAATATAAGGGCCAGAAATGATGCCGCTTTTTATTCCGACACGGCTCTCAGTTATATAACTAACAAAGTGCGCCAGGCCGACCGGACTGACTCTGTAAATGTCCGCTCCATTGACGGTCAGAATGTCCTTGTGCTGTCCTCCGACTATTACGGTGTCCTCTATGAAACCTGGATTTATACTAAAGACGGTTCCCTTCTGGAACTGTTCTCCGAACAGGGCAGCGGCCTCTCCACAGAGGATGGCCTTCCCGTTATGGAATGCCCTCCCGTATCGTTTGCTATTGACAAAGCGGCAGACGGGGAATTGCTCGTAATCACGCTGGAAGGGGAAATGTCGTCCGACACGGCAAAACTGTTTCTCCGAAGCGCTTCTAATTCGGAGGGAGGGTCAAGCAATGAATAAAAAACGGACTTCTTACGCTTTCCTGATGGAAATGCTATGGGTCTGCGGCTTTTTCGCCCTGGCTGCCTGTATATTTGTCCTTGCCTTTGTAAAAGCCGACAGTCTCAGCAAAAACGCAGAAAACTTAAACCACGCGGTTCTCGCCGCGGAGAATTCCATTGAGACGGTATTTGCCGGGTACGACGGAGACGACGCGCCCCGCGAGATTCTGTCCGGATTTGACCGGAACTGGAATGCCTGTGAATATAACGCTCCGGAAGCTGCCTATTATATAAAAACCAATCACCAAGTGAACGGCGGAATGCTGTACGTCTCCGCCTCAGTCCATGAAATAAAACGCAGTAATACGGAGCCCCTATACTCCCTGAACGGCGCCCGGAGCCTGGATGCAGAAAGGAGGCTAGATGAAAAACAGAATTAATATTGGAACTGCCTCCATCATCCTGATTTTTATTATTTTATGCCTTGCAGTCTTCTCCCTGTTAAGCCTGAGCGATGGAAAATCGGCCCTTGTATTGTCGGAGCGTCATGCCGACTCCGTAGCCGCTTACTATCAGGCAGATACTCAGGGCCAGTTATTTATCCAGACCGCGGCCATCACCCTGAAAGAAGACGGCGCCGCCGCTGCCGATGCCCTGGAAAAAGCCGCCGGGACACTGCCTGAAGGTTCAGAATCAGGGATCGACGAATCGGGCCGTCTCTACTGTGAGATCCCTATGAACGCGGGCCAGGCTCTGCGGGTTGAATTATCCGTAGAGGATGCGGCCGTACTTGCCAGCTATGTTTACAACAAAGAAGATTATGCGATTGACGACAGTCTGCCCGTTTGGATCGCCCCCGAAGAATGATACGGCTGCAGACCGATGTAAAACGAACTGCCGTGAAAGGAGATATAAATAATGCTGAATTTTCTGACCGATGCCGTGGAGAAAAATGCCTCCGATATTTTCATTATCCCCGGACTCCCTCTCTCATACAAGATAAACGGTAAGATTCTTCCGTACGGCGATCATAAACTTTTACCCACTGAAACGGAAGCGCTGATAGAGGCTCTCTACGAGCTCAGCAACCACAGGAGCATGGATAAACTCCACACCCACGGGGACGACGATCTCTCCTGCTCCATCCAGGGCGTTGCAAGGTTCCGTGTCAGTATTATGAAGCAGAGGGGCACGCTGGCCGCCGTCATCCGTGTCGTCCACTTTGAGGTGCCGCGCCCGGAAGATATGAGTATCCCTCCCGAAGTCATTAAAATTGCCAACCTGAAAAAGGGGCTGGTGCTCGTCACAGGTGCCGCAGGCAGCGGTAAATCTACCACTCTGGCCTGTATTATCGATGAGATTAACAGAACCAGAAACAGCCATATAATTACTTTGGAGGATCCGATTGAATATCTGCACCGGCATAACCATTCCGTCGTCACCCAGCGCGAGATAGGCCTGGATACGGACAGCTATGTGAACGGACTGGTGGCTTCCCTAAGACAGGCTCCCGACGTGATACTGCTCGGTGAGATGCGCGATTTTGACACGATAAAAACGGCCATGACTGCCGCCGAGACGGGTCATCTGGTCATCTCGACACTCCACACCATCGGGGCCGCCAACTCCATTGACCGTATCATTGATGTATTCCCGCCCGACGGACAGCAGCAGATCCGGGTACAGCTGGCTATGGTTCTTCAGGCCGTTGTGTCCCAGCAGCTGGTGCCCTCCTCAGACGGAAGCATGGTTCCGGCCTTTGAGATTATGTTCCTGAACGACGCAATCCGCACCATGGTGCGGGAAGGCAAAATCCATCAGATCGACAACGTAATCGCAACGAGTATGGCCGAGGGCATGACGGGAATGAACAACAGCCTGCTGCGGCTTCTGCGCGAAGGAAAAATCACCCGCGATACCTGCATAAGCTGCAGCAGTGATCCGGAACAGATGCAGATGAGGCTGATGTAAGAACAGATACCGAACACTTTAAAGCAGGAAACAGGAAAAGAGAGTATCTTCCGGCATAGAATCGAATTGCTGTGATTCTATGCCGGAAAATACTCTCTTTTTTCCGTTTCCCGCTTTTACAGGATTGTTAACCAATTTAATATATAAATTACTAATATCTGCCGCGCAGATTAAGATTATATACTGAAATGATGCCTTAGTTTAAGCAGCCGTTACGTTTACAGCCTGCATACCACGATTTCCCTGAGTTAAATCGTAGGTTACGGCCTGGCCGTCCTCAAGAGATTTGAATCCGTCGCTGTTAATTCCTGAAAAATGTACGAATACATCTGCTCCATCTTCTCCTGTAATAAAGCCAAATCCTTTTTCTGAGTTAAACCATTTTACTGTACCTTTGTTCATAAAAGATACCTCCTAATTTTTAATATGCTTTTATAAAACAAAAAAAACATATAACAGTAAATCATCAATAAAAGAATGACTTACGGATATATGTGAAATCAAGGCTTTATCAAAACACTATTTATACTTTAACATACTATTTCAAAAAAGTCAATCATAAATTTTATTTATTTTAAAAGATTTTAAAAGATATTAAAAGAGGACGCCACCTTACAGAGACGTCCCCTCCTCCCAGCTAAATTCCTCCTGACATTTCCCATCCGCCGGAATGTCCGGTTCAGCAGAAATGCCAAGGGCCATACATCTCTTGTCAAGGCTCTGTTCCCCCTTAAGCATCTCATAAGTATAATACTTATTTTTATCTGCCCCTTTTACAAAATACAGAGCCTGATCCGCTTTTGCAAACAGCGTCAGATAGTCAGTCCCGTCTTTCGGATAAAAAGATGCTCCGATTGACGCCCTTACCTCTCCGTTCCTGCCATCCGGACGGAGTTCTTTCACCGCCTTCAGAAAACGGTGCACAACTTCTGCCGCAATTTTCTCCGTTGCCCCCGGCAGGTACGCCAAAAACTCATCCCCGCCGATCCTCGCGGTTACATCGTCCTTTCTGGTCTGCCTCTTCATAATTTCCGCAATTCCGGACAGCACCCGGTCGCCGCATAAATGTCCATACCGGTCATTGATATGCTTAAAATCATCTAAGTCAATCAGAATAAATGCCCCGCATGGCGCCTCTTCATCCAGAAACCAGCCCTCTATCCGCTCCCTGGCCGTCTTTTTGTTCAGCAGGCCTGTCAGAGAGTCAAGACTCGCCTGAGCCATCAGATGTTCTTTCTGCTTCTTATTGCGGTCAATGTCAATGATCACACCAACCGCCCTGACCGCCTTTCCCTCCGCGTTAAACTGCGTTGTCGCGCGTATCAGGCACCAGATGTAGTCACCCAATTTGCCACGTATGCGGAATTCCGTCTCCGAGTAGGGTACGCCTGCCGCCGTATCCCTCATAATCTTGATAAATGCAGGCATATCGGCAGGATAAATATTTTCGGACAAAGGAATCCTGGCACTGATTTGGCTGTGTATGGGATTATAGCCAAACTTCTTTTTCCAGTTGGACGAAAATTTCAATTCGTCCTCCCCGATATCCCATTCAAATATAATATCGGTAGTCTGATCCATAATGAGCTTATGGCGTTCCAGAGAAAGACGCAGTTCCTCCCTCTCCTTCTTCTGATCCGTAATGTCCAGAAGGACACAGTAAAACATGGCATCCCCATCCTCCTGAATGCGCACCCCTTTGTCAAGGATCCAGCGCAGTCCGCCGTCCTTCCCGACAATCCTGTATTCCAGCTCCACCGTATTCCCTCTCGCGAGCTGGCGGTCCATCTCACTTCTGATTCGGCGGCGGTCTTCCTCATATATCATCTCAACAAAGCTGTCGTTAAACCAGGCTTTTATCTCCTCTCTGGAATAACCGAACATCTCCAGAAAACTGCCGCTCATCGTAAGGAGTGTCATTTCCCGGTCGTCCCTGCACCTGTGAAGTCCTCCCGGAACGCTGACCGTCAGGGCTTCCAGTTCACTCTCCTTCTTCTGAAGAATCCGCGAGGTTTCCTCGACACGGGCCTTCAGCTCCTCTTTTGTGCTCCCGTTCTCTTTCTTTGCATAGTAACTGCCCTCCGTCTGTTCCAGATCAGGCTTTGACATGTGAAGATGCAGAATCTTCATTCCCTCCTCACGCTCCGCGCAGACTAATGAAAACCGATCGCAGACATCCGACATCTCCTCCGCCGAGCTGACAGCGGAAAACTCCCCATAGACTCCGTAAATGCCGTCAGCCAAAGGGAAAACTTCATACTTCTGCTCTCTCAGCGTAAAACAGGACGGACACTCTTCTGCCTGTTCTCTCAATGCCTGTATCGCTTCATCCAGGTTATAACAAATCTCATGTCTCCCGGTTCCAATCCAGGATGTAGATTCATCGAAATACGGAATCAGCGCCTCCATATCCCTTTCTTCCCAATAAAGATGCTGTAAAAGCCTGACAAATGCCAGCACTTCCTGCTTAGATTTCACCCCGGCACCCCTCCCCGCTATTGTCATCTTACATGCCGGCGGCAAAAGCGGCACGGCAAATTGATTTTTTTGCCGTACCGCTCTTTTGCATTCCGCTTTACCGCCATACTATTCTCCTTCAATTTTACCATTTTCTCGCAGCATTACAAGCAAAATATCTAAAAATGAAGGCTTTTACCGTTCTCTCCAGGAGCCGTATCGCAAAAAACGGTTCTCAGCATGTGAACAATAACTGTGATGCGTTACAGTCTGGCGCCGGGCCATCCTATAACTGCGGCATCGTCTTGCTTTTATTCTGTTTTTTTCCGCGCAACCACCAGAAGGCGGCCGTCTTTCTGTGTGTATTCACAGGTGGTCAGCGTAATAAGCTGCTCAGGCCACTGAGCTGTTATCCCCGTATCATAGGGGGAATTCGTCTTAACATATTCTATCAGTCTATTATAGTCTTCCTCTGTCCTCGCTGCCAGCATCTTTGTAAAATCTTTTCCGAGCTCGGATGCATCCAACCGGATCACCCCTATTACCTGATATGAATCCGGCTTCCCCCTGACGCTTAGGTCAATGTCCGGGTGCTCTTCCCGGAACTCCTGTGATGCATAATTCTCCAGCTGGGCAAACATGGCTCCATTTTTCATGTGATGTCCATAAATCAGATAATTGGGACAGACAGCATCAAGAGCGCAGCCGGCATCGATATATATCATTCCATAGGCTGAATACTCCCCGTCAAATCCACGGTGCAGATAGTAATTCGGATCATCTGGAGTCTGCATAACCGGATAGTCAATCTTCGTCCCCTCAATCTGAATCCAGCCGACAACATCGGGATTTTCTTCATGAAGCTTATCATAAGTTTCCAAACGGATCTGTCTGTTTTCTTCCTGAACCGCACGGGCCGATGCCTCATCCATTAAGCCAAGCTCTTCCTCCGGCACCGTTTGCGGGAAATGCTGCCGAATCTGCTGAATCTTGGCCAAATCCTGTTCGCTCCTCCGATAATTAATCCGGGTCCGCAATAACTGACTGCCGAATCCTATCGCCGCAATAAGGCAGAGCCCGGCCAGAAGTGCATAAAGCCTGCATATCGTTTTTCTTCTCATTGCCGATTTTCACTCCTGCCCGTCTTGTTCAAAAGCACCAGGAACACAGCCGCCCCCAGCAGAGAAAAAACCATGCCGACGCCGTAACCAAAACTTCCCAGATCCCCTAATTGGGGAAGCGCTGCCAGGGGAACCTCCTCATCGGTAATCTCCGCCAGCTCCGGTTCGGATGGGAAACTGGCCAGGGGCGTATCCGGATCGGTTATTGTTGCCGTTCTGTTTGGATCCCGGCCCGGCCGGCCGCCGCCGCCACCGCTGTTTCCACCACCACCTCCCGGTGTATTCGAACCGCTTTCGGTCGTTATCTTGGGCTGCGCCGTAACATGATATACCCAGCCGTTGTTTTCAAACATAGGGAGTGAGACAAAGAACGGATTCCCTTCAACTTTTAAATCGGTTCCCGGCGTTCCCGTTATTCTGACCAGATACAATCCCTTTTCCAGGCCATCCAGACTAACACTGCCGCTTGCATCAGTCACTCCTGATTTTCCGGCCGCAATCCCGGAAGCTACCACATAGTCAGATACCGTTTTAGCCCATTTCTTCTGTGCCTCGGCATTCTCAAGCTCACCAATTTTCAGCCCTGATGCCGTATATTCTTCCAATACCGTATAAATTCCCTTTTCATCGAGAGCAGCTACTCTATATACAGATAACTCCACTCCCGGCACCGTTTCTCCGGTTGATGACGAGATCTCTTCAATCGTGAGGACAGGCGTTTCTTCCGCCGGAGCCGCCGCTGCCGTTTGAACCGAAAGGGCCGCCGTCAGCACGCCTGTTATCAGGACAGTACGTATTTTTCCATATATTCCCGTCCGCTGCATACTATTCCTCCCTCTTTTCTTTACTTTTCTTCCTGTTCTTCCTTATAATCAGTGCGGTAAAAATCACTGCCGCAACTACTGCTGCGGCCGATGCCATATAGAAGACAGCCCACTTTGGAAGCGCTGCGTTCTCTTTCGGCGGCGCAGCAGCAATCATCGGCATGTCGGATATATTTGTCGGCTCATAGGGAATCCTCACACCTCTCAACAGCATTCTGTGCGAATTGATTCCGTAAGGCGTACATGTAAAAAGCGTCATAAAATCATTACCCTCCTGGGGATCCAAATCATCCAGCTCATCCGGCTCTACTACATTAATTTTATCTATTTGATAGGCCAAAATCCGGTTTAACACGTGGAAATAGAATACATCTCCCACTTCAAGCTGATCCAGATCGGTAAAAAGTTTGGCGGACGGAAGACCTCTGTGGGCCGAAACAACACTGTGTTTCCCTTCGCCGCCGACCGGAAGCGCCGAACCGTAGAGATGTCCGGCCCCTTTCTGAAGCACCTCCTCCGAGGTGCCATGGTAAACAGGAAGATATACATCTATCCTGGGAATATCTATATACCCCATCACACCGTTGATAGTTAGAAGACGGTTATACTCAGCGTCGTTCCCGGACGGATCGTCGCTTTCTGTTCCAAAGGGATCCATAGTCAGCTTATCAGGCAGTTTCTCATTATATTCCTCCGCGGCCGCCAGCATCTCCTCCATCTCTTTCTCATCCGTCTTTTCCACTTGTCCCTGGTATTCTTTAATTACTGTTGTAGACGTAATACGGCTCAGGATATCGCTCGCAGTCGGATAAAGAAATATTCCGATTCCTGCTGTCAATATGAGCCCGATTAGTATAAGCGGTAGGTTCTTCTTCACTCTCTTTCTCCTTACATCCGAATACTTACTATTAATTCACAGAGTCCGGCTCTGCCCCCGGCGCTCCGGAGGTACAGCCGGGCTCTGTGCCTGCCTGTCCATACTGTGAAAGGCAGAGGCACAAAGCCGCATAAGCGCGGTAAAACCGTCTATTTTACTTCTTTTCCCTTTTTCTTATAATATACCAAAAGCATAGCGCAGGCAAGCAGGATCATTACGCCGCCGACTATCTTAAATATCGTCGTACCGGAACCACCGGTGCCGGGAAGAACAAAGCCCTTGACGTTGGTGATTGTAGTCTCAAAGATGCCTCCTGTATTTTCATCCTCTTTCAGTGTGATAATCGGCCTATTATTACTGTCCACACTGCCGTTCCCCGTCCAGACAGGAGTTTCTGTTCCCGACCCGCCGTCAAATTTAAGGGTAAACTCACGCTCCGTCTGATCGAGTGAATATCCATCCGGCGCTTTTGTCTCAATCAGTTTGTATGTGCCGGCTTCGAGGCCTTCAAAAGTCAGCTCTCCATTTTCATCTGTTGATAACTCGATCACGCTGTCATTATTATCTTTTAAGTCCTCCCAAACACCTGCAGATGCTTCCTTCTGAAGTTTGAACGTCGCGCCTTCCAGTTTTTTCTCAGTTGCTGTGCCATCCGAAGACGATTCCGTTTTAATCACCTTCAAGCTTGTTGTGTAAACTTTCGCTTTTTTATGCTCCGTTTCATGATCGGCATCGTATTTCAAAACAACATCGTTCTCATTTCCGGCATTTCCTTTTACCGCATTTTCATTTAATTCTGCTGAATATCTGGCAACTATCCTGGCTGACCCGCCTTCCGCATACTGATAGAGTGGTTTGCTATTCACCTCAGTCCTCATAAGACTGTCAAGTGTGACCTTAATGACAGTGCCTGCATTTTCTTTTTCTGCCGTTACTACCTCCGCCCCAAAAACGTTAATGTTCTGTTCCTTGTCATACAGTGTTTCTTTCTGATCACCATCTACCTCCAGCACAAGAACCATATCCTCTTTATAGGTCAGCCCCTCACTGAGCGTATCGGTAATTCCGTAAACATAATCCTGTCCTGTAACTTCATATTCCGCACTGTAAAGCGGGATGTCTGCCTTTACTTCATATTTTACAGTGTCGCCTACTTTTTTATCATCAGCAGAAGGTGAGAAGATCCCCTCCCCTGTAATCTCTTTTGATATATCCGGTTTACTGCTCTTAACGGTCACAATCCGGCCCTTTCCATCTGTTCCCGGAACCGCTACCAAAATAGGGGCTGACTTCAGGCTGGCATCTCCATTCGCCGGTGTTGTCTCTTCCACCAGATACCAGCCTGACGGAAGGGTAATTTCTCCCGTTTGACCGATTGTATAGGCAGTTCCAGACGTTTTTACACTTACAGCAGCCAGCTTAGCCGCAAATTTGGAGATCGGTGCACTTGGTACATTGTCGGCTGTTGCATACTCTGCAATTTTCTCTAACCCGCCTACCTCTTCCACCGTTTTCTTAAACTCTTCTGCTACCTTCATATTGGTATATACATAGGTGCTTTCCCCAGCGGCCTTTTCTGCGTCAAAAGTCACCACCGGATAAATGGTAAACACGGCGCCTGTTTTAGGAGCGGCCTCTGTTCCCTGAATAGTAAGAGCGCTTTGGGTTATTTTCCCGGAGTCCCCCGTTGTCCCGGCGGCTGGTTCCGCCATGGATGTTATCCCGGCAGACATGACCATTGCCGCCGTCAAAAGCACTGCAACTAGACCTTTTATTTTTCTTCTGCTTTTCATACTATCTCTCCTTTTTTCTTTCTTTTCTCTCCCGCTCTGCCATTTCATACAGGAAAAACAGCGCCGCTGCAAGCAGCATCATCACCGCGCCTACGGAACGCGTTGTTCCCGTCCCCATTCCTCCTGTTTCCGGCAGAACAAGACTGGCTTTTGTATTCTTGAAGGCCGTCTGATAAACTAAACCGTCCTCTGTCTTGTCTTTCATTTCCACCTGCGGTTTTGCTTCACTGTTAAAAGCTGCCCCGGCGTTAAACTGCACATTATCAGATGTACTGAATTCTTTGGTCTTTACAACAAATCCCTCCGCATCCAACTCGGTTACACGGTACTTTCTTCCCGCTGGGACATAGAATCTGGCTTTCTGATCATCTTTCAAGAAAAACACTCCCTCATCCGGCCCGGAGCTGCCTGTTACCTTATTTTCTTCTGTGGTTCCACCGGATATAAGAGTGTAAGCCGCGTCACTCATCGGCCGCCATGTCTTGCCATCCAGATATTCCAGTCCGAAGCGAAACTCCTTCTCACGGTCTCCCTCAACGGGACTATCTACTTCCTTGCCGATCACCAGCTGTGACATCGGGATTCTGACGCCTACCTTGGCAGGCTCCACGAGAAGGTTCAGGCCTCTGGCCTTGTACGCATAACCAAATGAGTTCCAGGCAATCGGCGTTCCCGTCTTTCCGCCCTCATACCCAGCCGGCAGCTTTCCTTTAAATGACACGGAAATGATATCATCATTCTTGAGGTTCTCTTTCAGCCACTGACTTTCAAATACAACTCCCAGCGTATCTGCTTCACGATAATTGCCGTTCCAAGCCTTTACCTTGCTTTCATCCCATCCGGTCTGTGCAAGCGCGGATTCACCGCTTCCGGCCACCTTATCCCAATTGTTAAAGCTAACATGATAGCTTTCCTTAGGAATTGTTTCCCAACCGTCCCCTTCTGCCTTCTGAATCCTGGCAGTCACGGTTTCGTCTGCAAAAGTAACCGCAAAATCGGACTGGCGCGCCGCATTATTTACCAGGCCCCGGTCTCCTGTCTCCGGAAGATGGTCGACTACAACCAGACTCTCCATTGCACCGTCGCCCGTCATATTCTTCACGTACAGCGTATAGGTAACTTCACCGCCTGCCGCCGAGCGGACCGTATTATTGTTATCGTCCCTTCCGTCTCCCAGCTCTGTTTTCCCGTCATAAGAGGAAGTAATGGTCTTCCAGGATTCTGTCTGGGCTCCTCCGTAAAGCTCGATCGGCGCTGCGGCATTGATGGCCTTCTCCGGTTCCTGAACAACCGTTCCAATGCAGGCGCTTTTGTAAGAATAAATTTCAGTATCAGGAATTAAATATGCCTGATTCACATAGGAGCCGTAACGAAGTGTGCCGTCTGCCGATGCCGGTTTTGTCCCGACCCGGATAGCAAGCGTTCCTCCCACCGGTATGGACAGGTCTTCAACTGTTTCTACTGTTTCTCCCTCTGCGCCTGTTACGGTGTAATTCCCCGTTTCGTTATCCTTTGTGATACTCCAGGCGGCCCGGCCCTCTTTTGAGGTGTCCGGTTTTGGAAGTTCCAGCTTTTTACCTCCGTCCAGCAGAAATACAGCCGGGTCGTCCCCGTTGTAGGCCATTCCCTGCGGAAACTCGTCTATTACCTCATAGTTCTCGATGGGGCCCGCTGTCGGCGTCCCGTTGGTTCCGTTATGCAGTGTTATCTTCCAACGAAGCCAGTCGGTAGGCGTGGTATTCGGTGCAAGAGCCGGCCAATCGGTATCAACAGCGGCTCCCAAGTCCCGATAGCCGATACACACTTTAGAGATGCCCGGAGTAAAATCAGAGCCCTTTACACTTGCGGATGCCGATACAATTTTAAATGATTCAGCCGGGTAAGCATAACCGCCAACGGTCGTACCGGCTACATCCCCCCATCCCTGCTCCGTTGTCTCCACTTTATCGCCGTTTACAATGTCAGCAGACTGATCGACAACTACACCCGTCGTGTTTGTCAGGAGCTCAGTAGTCTCTATATCTCTCGTAACTCTGGCAAGAATCCCGTATACTATGGTTCCTCCCGGCCTTATGGCCGGCGCCTTTGTTTTATCGGAAACCCTGTATACCCTGGCCCTTAAAATATTATCTTCCACAAGCATCTTGCCGTCTGGTACTGTTTCCGTTTTTCTCTGAAAGTTTATTGTCAGTCTTTCATCATTAGAGCCGGTCCCGTCTAAATATTGCAGCCATCTGTCATCTGTTCTCTTCTCATCCTTAAACGGAAAAACCCAATGCGTATAACTGAGCTGCAGCCTGTTATCGGAGGCAGCTTTTATTTTTCCGCCCTGCCCTGCTCCGCCGGCAAACTCTATGAAATGTGTAAATTCCATTCCTGAAGGGAGAACGTCCTCTATTTCATAAATATTGAGTGGTTCTTTGTCATTATTATTTTGTATGGCAATTTTATATAATACATAGTCTCCCTTATTTACAGCAGGATACTCCGTCTCGGAATCATATCCTTTATACCCGCTGTTCGGAATTTTGCTGTTAAACCAAACTGCATTTTCCAGATAAACTTTAGCTGATTCATCACTGTTAAAACCTGCAGGTCTGGTTAATTCCTTTCCCACTGCATAGACTTCTTTTGAAATCGAAACCTTCTGCTCGGCATATTCCAGGGTGTTAATATCCACGGTCGAGGATATAGTAAATTTCTGTTTATCCAATGTAAGAACTGCCGTGGCTTTATTCGTAAATTTTGTAGTTGTTCCCCGTTTTACTGCTGCTGCCGGCACCTTCATATAGATACGCAACGTACATGTCTGTCCATTGGGTATCTCAACTTTTTGACCGTTCAAATTGCTTAAGTCAAGTTTAAAATTCCCATTTGCAGGCGTATCTAATGAAAGCCATTGCTGTGAATTGGACATTTTATAGAAAATACTTCCTTTTTTCCCTCCCAGCTCAGCTTCTGCAAAAACCGGAGCAATGTCTTTCCCGGAGGAATCTTTGAACAGGCTGCTTACATCGTCGCTAATCTCGGGGGCAATTGCCAGACTGTCTGCACCCGCCTTATTTTTATTGTCAACTTTAATTTCAAAGCATACCACATCATCTGCGGCAAATGTAGACGAGCCTGCATTTCCCTGCTGCATCACCGTTGTCTCCGTGATATTGGAGGCATACGCCCTGGCAATACGGTAAGCTTTTTTCTCTATTCCCATGTTTACCGCATAAAATGTGGCAGACGGATTCAAACCTTCTCCCTCGCCGCCCGATGCGCTGTTTGTAACAGCTCCTTCTTTGATAATTGTTCCAGACAGTACGGTAGCCACTTTGGGACCTGTTTTGGCACTCCCCGAAGGCTTATCTAAATAGACAATTACCTGAATCGTATCGATAGCGGAAATTTGTGCATCTGTAAACGTCTTTCCCTCTGCCGTTCTGAATGAGCCGGCATTCACCGTTTGTGCCGCACCGGTTGTATTAGTATAGGTTGCCTCTGTCGAACCGGACTTCAATATAACCGTTCCCCCAGGCGCCAGCTTCTTAACTTGCGTGAATTTCACACTTTCCTTCGGCCATTTATCCGTAATCGTCACAGGACGGGAATACTCTGCCTTGTCTGTCAAATGGGCTGTTAATGTATAGTCCACTGTAGAACCCAGGCTTAATTTCGGCGAATCGTCCCCCTCTTCCTGTTTTGCAGAAGAAATCTTTGTCAGTCCTAATTCTGCATTTGTCAGTTCTCCTGCGGCAACATAAACGGTAGCTGAAGCCGTTCCAAGGGACTCTGCGCCCTCTTCCGCGTAGGACCACTCCGCACGGTTTTCCAGTTTCGTACTGCTGGCATCCTTCCCTTCAAATGCATCACTTGTTTTAATCGTGGCCTTCAGCGTTAATGTGGCCTCCTGATTGGCGGGGATTGTAAACTTTCCCCACGAGTAAAGCTGTTCATTCTTCTTATGGGCTGTTAATTGGTCTATCTCTATTTCGGTTGTGCCAATAGCTGCTTTCACAACCTCAACAGAGTCAAATACGATTCCATCAGGCAGATAATCCGTTATTTTAAATTCTTTGGCAGTATATCCCTGATTTTTCACCTTAATCTGATAGTATACGATACCCTCCGGATTAAAGACCGCCAGTTCCCCTTCTGCCTTTTTGGTGCATGCCTCATCCACAAAAGCCGTCTTGGTGATCGGATAGGACGGTGTTGCGCTTACCTTGGCTTCAGCCGCACTGTGGTGATGAAGACTCTCCTTACTCTCTTCCTGGGCCTGGTCATACGTAACTGCATATGTGTCCAGCACCACATCATTCTGAATCAATGGTGTTTCACTGTCTCCTGTCGCCTGAATAACTCCGAGTTTAAATAATTTATAAAAATTAAGTTTTACATTCAGCGGTTTATTCTGATTTAACTGAAGTTCCTGTTCCGGCGTCAGATTCTCATACTCAAGCGTAAAGGTAACACTCTTTCTGTCGTCCGACATTTCAGCCGTAAAGTTTGCAGATTCAGGCCCTTCAAAACCAAATTCCATAAAATACCTTGTATCTGTACCTCTCGTCAGGTTAATGCGATACGTGGTTCCTTCCTTCTTTGTTTCCAGTACCCGATCATCTGCTATTTTCATGCCCGTGAAAGTAACCGTATCTTTTAAAACTATCTTTCCCGTATTTAATACCCCAAGTGTTGTATCCGCGCCATGATCCGGTCCGGCTGTAACCGTATATTCAATCTTATTCTCTCCCGTTACAGTCCATAGATTACCCAACGTCTTCTTCCCATTCACCTGAGCCCCCTGAAGCGTGCTTTGAACAATCTCTTTCGTCACCGGTCTCCATGCGAAAGCCGCTGTGTTTTCAATGACTGCCGGCTCACTGCACTTAATCCCCTCTTTTACCTCTTCACTGCTGGGCTTTGAACTCCCCGGAGTCTCTGTCAGGGAATCCAGATAGGACTGAATCAGCGCATCCTCATTCACTACCTCAGGCTTAGCGGTTATCGTCACACCATCGGGTGTAATCCCGCTTTTGAAAACAAACTGCAGCGCCATGCTGGCCGTATCCCCGTTCGCCTTGCTGAATGCCGCATATCTGGTCTGAGGACAATAATAGATTACAGACTGTACGGCAGGTATCTTAAACCATTTCTGACCTGACTCATATTTTCCGGCCTCTTCGAGGGCCGTCTGAATCTTCTCCCACCCCGAATCAGAAGCCGAGACTTCCTGAACGCCTGAGCCGGTCTCCGGCCCAAGCAGGTATTGGTCAAGCTTAGAATTGTCATCAACGCCATCCACCGTAAATTCAATTCCAAGAATTGCTTCCTCATTCTGAGCTGCATTACTGTATGCAGCCACCACATCGAATACATTATATTCCCCTGTCTTTACCGGATTATTTCTCGCCGCGACCTGAAAATTCACTATTTCTCCGACTGTTCCATTATAAACCGGTGTTCCGCTGCTGACACTTCCCAGCGCCAGCCCTCCTGCAGATGTCCTGATGAACGGAGCCGGAGGAAGTGAATCTGTTGTCCTGAAATCGAGCGAGAGAGCCGTTGGACGCTCTGCCTTCGATATCAGCAGGCCTTCCAGCTCATCCCCCTCCATAATTTCCCGATATACCTCGATAAATCCGCCAACCCCTTTATCAGAACCGTCTTCCTCTGCCTCGGATTCTGTGGCTTCGGAACCACTGGCCGCCGTATAAGCAAAAGCGGTAACTGTCTGCTCATCAGCCTCGGAACCCGTCGCCACAAATGATTCATCGGCCTCGGAACCTGTCGCCCTGGGAGACTCGTCGGCTTCCGAACCTGTTGCCTCCGACTCTGTAGCCCTCTCTCCGTCCTCCTCAGAATCGTCATCCCAGCGGTAACCGACCGCCGTGAGAGACCGGATGACCATACCATTCTCATCGACGATCTGCAGATTAAAATTAATATCTCCTGACCGTTTACCATTCAGGCCAACCAGCACTATTTCATTGACAGGCGCCTCCGGGTTCTCCGGGTCGTCCGACATCGCCGCCACTATATAGGAATAATCGGAAGATGCCTTCTTGGTCACAACCGTCATGCGCAGAAGCGTACTTTCCAGCAGTTCTTTGGCTGCTTCCTGCTTTTCCTCCAACTGGTACGGAATTTTCAGATTGATATCATCCCACTCTTCTACCGATTCCTTATTGGCGAGTGCCTTTCTTATCTGCTTTTCCGTTATGCTGATATTCACTTCTTCCGGCCTGCCGTCTCCCGCGTAAGTTCCTATCGGCAGCAAACCGCCTATGATTATCTGCATTACCATGCAGATTCCAAGACAGGCTGCCATCATTCTTCTAAATTTCCCGTCTTTTTTAATTCCCCACATCCCCGCCATTTCCTTTCCAATTAATGTATCTATCCTCATCCACCCTGTTTTTTTTCTTCATCCAGGGCGCTGTCAATCAGCTTCAGGAGTTCCAATGCACTTCTAAAGCTGCATGTCTGTTTCTTTTCCGCCCACATTACCTGCCCCTGCCAGGTGGCGTTCTGTCTATATTTGATATGAACCACAAAAGTTCCTTTATTTCCTTCTTCATTCAATAAGTCTTCACTCGCCACAGACACTGCCTCCTCTATCTTTCTGATGCTGAGCTGCTCCGGATTTTTGTCACGCTTTTGGGCTGTTCCGCCATCCGGAACGGATGCCTTTGTCTTAAACTTCCTCACAACCACCTCTGGCTGAGGATATCCCACCCGATCACACCACTTTTCCATCTCAATCAGCGCCTGACCGGTGTTTTCAAACAGAACCGGTTCCGGTCCTCCTCTGTGGTATAATCTTCCACTTATATCTGAATTCCTCCGGCCGTCCACACAGACACTCATAAGATTGGCCGCCGATAAATTGATTTTATTCTCACTCAATCAGTTCTCACTTCCCTATACTCTCTTAATATTTGTCTCAAGTTTTCCGGTACCGGATTGTATGCTATTTAATGTTCTGTCTGTATCATAACAAAAGAGCTGCCTCGCGAATTACCTCGCGAAGGCAGCTCTTATCATTTTTTTATTTTTCTAAAAGCAGTCTTTTTTTACCGTATATTTCATCTCCAGAGTGGTGTTTCCCCCTCATCCGACAGCTCCGGATTCAGCATCTTGATCAGGGATTCCACAGAGTAGCTGAGTTCTCCTCTGGCTCCCTCCGTGTTCTTCCACCGGGTAAGGCATCTGGTAAATGCCTTATTGCAGTTCTCCTTCTCCGTTCCGACCAGGATAATCATATACTGGCTCTTGCTGTATGTTGTAAACAAGTCACCTCTTCTGAAGGTTGACCGGATTACCTCTTTCAACAAATCCATCTGAGTCTCCAGTCTCGCCGGATCCGTTATATCTTTTCCCATCTTATCCGTCAGGTTTATGAGCATCAGAAAAACCGATCTTCCCGTTCTCTCAGCCACCCTTGACATCAGATGGCAGGAATCCAGAAAGCTGGGGTACAGACAGTAAAGCGCCCCCCTGTTTTGCTGTTCCTGGAAATTCTGTTTCAGGTCTTCAAAATTACCGACCGGATTTTTAATCTGCTGCTCAATCTGGCGCAGACGGCTCACCATCTCGGGTCCCGGCGGCACACCCATCTCCTCGCAGTAAAGGCTGGTCGTATTCTGATAGACATCATACGCTTCCTTGAATTCTTTCATTAACATCAGGCAGTCAATTTCCTGAACCTGCCATCTGTCAAAGGGATAGATCTTTCCTGCCTTGCGGTATAACCTCAATTCCTCCTGATATTCTCCCGCCGCTCTCAGGTCCGCGCCCAACGCTTTCACTATCTGTTCATACAGGTTTTTAAGTTTCAGATTCCCTTCTATGACCCATAGCTCTGTCGAAAATTCCGGGAGCAGTTCCCCAGTATAAAGGCGTTCTGCTTTTTCAAGAATCCTGAATCGTTCTTCCCCCTCTTTATTCTCCGCGGACGCCACATACTTTACAAACATCACCACGTCTGTCTCCACGGGGAAGCTGCTGTTCCAGCGGCACATGCCGTTGTCCAGAACGACATAATCCTCCTCAGGCAGACCTGCCGTAATCAGCTGCTTTTCCAGTCTGTATATGACATTGTTCAGATTTTTATTTGGGTTGACGCCCTCATCCCATCCATAGAGCGTGTCAATCAGCTCTTTCTTGGAAATACCATGGCCGGCATTCAAAAGCAAAAGCTGCAGAAGCTGAATAAACTTTGTATTGCTGCTTCTCGAAAACGCTATCTTCCTACCCGCATATGTCATAGAAAAACCACCGAACATATTTACGGACAGGACCTCCTGCGGCCTTGAACCGAAAATTTCTTCTACCATCCAGCTTCTCCTTTCCCGCATAAAATTCCGCGATTTTCTTATAACACCTATATTGATTATAATACATTTCCCAGCTATTTCCAGCACTATTTTTCTGTGGCTTGCGCTTTGTTCCTCTCACAAAAATGCCTCGCGGGGCACTTCCCATAGGCAATAGCCGGCTTGATACCCCGAACCACGGCCGTCCCGGCGGCGTTCCCGTTTCTCAATCAACTTAATAATGCCGCCAGCCGGAGTCTTATAACTCCGTCCGGCGGCATCCAGAAACACTACTGCTGCCCCGCGTATTTTTCAACGGCTGCCTTCATCTCATCCCACTTTTTCTCCATATCCGCCACAAGGGCAAACTGGGTATGGCAGCGATCCAGATTATGGTTCTCCCTAGTAATCTTAAAATAGACGTCTCCCTGGAGATAGTCCGTAAGGAATCTTACTCCGCATTCGTACGTCATCAGCTTCGCGCCCATAGGGAGCATCCGCACTTCTTCCTCAGTCAGGCTTCCCTTACAGCCCTCCAGATATCCTTTTGTATAGATATCAAACAGGGACAGTGACAATCCCGCCAGAGAATAATCAGGCTCATCCTCTGCCGCCGTATTAGCGCCGAAGCGGATGGAATCCCCAAAGTCAAAGATGGATAACCCGGGCATAATGGTGTCCAGATCGATGATACAGAGAGCCTCGCCCGTCTCGTCGTCAATCATGATATTATTAAGCTTTGTGTCATTATGGGTAACACGCAGCGGAAGTTTTCCCGCCTTCTGCATCTCAATCGCAGCTCCTGCCTCGTCCGCACGGTCAAGTACAAACTGAATCTCTTCCCGGACCGAAGCCGCACGGCCGCACACATCTTCTTCCACAGCCTTCTTGAAGGTCTCAAGCCTGACCGGAGTGTTGTGGAAATTCGGGATTGTCTCGGACAACTCATCTGCCGGGTACAGTGACAGCTGGCGCTGGAACCGGCCGAACGCCTTTGCACTCTGATAAAAGTCTTCCGGTTTCTCTACCTTGTCGTAACAGGTGGCATCGGCAATAAAAAGATAGGAGCGCCAGTATTCACCGTCGCTGTCCACATAATAATCTTTACCGTCTTTAACCGGCACCAGGTTCAGGGTCTCTCTCAGGGGATCTCCCCCCTCTTTTTCAATTTCTTTTCTGAGAAAACCTGTGACCCCCGTGATATTCTTCATCAGGGAAACAGGATCTTTAAATACTTCCCGGTTCATTCTCTGCAGGATGTAAGCGTGACCGCCGTCCTCCGCCTCTGTTTTAACATAAAAAGTGTCATTGATATGGCCGTGGCCGTAACGGTAATATTCCGTAACAGCGCCTTCATAGCACATATTGGCCATGGCCTCCTCTGTCTTCAGTGCCTTATCACAGCTCATCTCTATCTGTCCTCCCAGAGTTTTTCAGGATAAATCCCCCGATCTTTCATGCCCTGGATGGCATCCATCACCATCTGTTTATCTTCTTTGTAGGTGACGCCATACCAGCGGTCAACACTCTTTAGTACGGTCACCTCCGCCTTTCCTTCTTTCAGGAGTTCATCCACGACAAATGGCAGGAAATACTCACATTTTATCGGATTTTCCGGAAGATTCTTCTCCAGGAAAGGCACAAAACGTGCCTCCAGTTCAGCCAGAATGCTTTTTGTAAATCCCCACATATTCATCGAAGCGATAGTACCGGCCGGAAGAAATTCCCAGGTTTTTCCATCATCCTCCGTATACTCTGCCCTGCCGCCGTGGTTCTCAATCCTGGTTCTCTCATGGATATCGACCAGTTTTCCGGCATCATCCGTGCGGCAGATGCCTCTGGCCACATAGCCGTTTTCCGTCAGTGTATTATGAAGCTCATAACCGACCATCGTGTACTGGTACTTCTCAGTGTCACCATTTGCGGCAAGCTGGGTATAAATCTCCCTGAATGCGGATTTACCATAGAAATCATCAGCATTGATTACAGCAAACGGACCGTCAATTACATCCTTGCAGCAGAGAATTGCATGACCTGTTCCCCACGGTTTTACACGGCCTTCCGGAACTTCAAACCCTGCAGGGAGCTTATCGGTCTCCTGATAAACATACTCAACCTCCAGATGCTTCTCCATCCTGTTTCCGATATGCTCTTTAAAATCGGCCTCAATTGCTTTCTTTATAATGAAGACAACCTTCTCAAATCCCGCTTCGATTGCATCAAAGATAGAAAAATCGATGATCAGATCCCCTTCTTTATCTACCGGGTCAATTTGTTTCAAACCGCCGTATCTGCTGCCCATGCCGGCTGCCATTATTACTAATACCGGTTTTTTGTCCATACTGTCTATACTTCCTTTCACTTGGATTCATACTGCTCGTTTACGGTCCGCCGAACCGCGCTTAGCTGCGGGGCTGCGGACCGTAATCTGAAATTCTGCCTTTAACCTTTGACACCGCCGCCTGTTACACCGGCAATAATCTTCTCCGACAGGAAGATGTACAGGATGAACGTCGGCAGGAATACAATGATAACTGCCGCAAACATGCCGGCCCAGTCGCCAGTGTACTTCATGGAATTAATCATGGAGTAAAGACCTACGGCAACGGGACGTATCCTGTCTGAGTTTCCGAAAATCAGGGAAATGAAATACTCATTCCATACATTGATAAAGTTAAAAATGGTAACCGTTATGATACCCGGCTGCGCCATCGGCAGCATGATCAGCCAGAATGTCTTAGTCGGTGAGCAGCCGTCGATCGCCGCGGCCTCCTCGAACGCCCTCGAGATATTGGCAAAGAACGTCATCAGGAATATCGTCGTATACGGCACGTTAATTCCTATGTAAAGGAATATCAGCACAAAACGGTTGGACAGCTCGTGGTTTAAAAGATCCATTCCCGCCACCAGTCCGAACAGCGGAAGCACGATCATAACAACCGGTACGCCCATGGCCGATACAAATCCGGTCTGGATTACCTTATTAGCAATAAATTTAAATCTTGACAATGCATATGCCGCCGGAGCACAAATCAGAATTAACAGGGTACAGGAAATAATTGCATACCCCAGTGAGTTCATAAAGAAGGTAGAAACATTGGAGTTGTTCCAGGCCTTCGCATAGTTTTCGAGATGGAATCCGCTGGACATAATCTTTCCTGCGAAAATCGCCTTTGTCGTGGAAAAGCTGGCGCCCACGACCCATCCCAGTAAAACAACGGTAAATAAGATCCAGAGACACAGAATCAGATAGCCGGGGGCAAGTTTCAGTTCTCTGTTCCAGTTAACGCGTTCGCGCACTTTCTTTTCTTTCGCCATAACTTCCCCTCCTTTTAGAATTCCAGATCGTCATCTTTCAGCAAATGGTTACACAGCCAGAAGATGAGGACCACGCAGATACTCAGCATAACACCGACCGCCGCGCCGAGACCCGAGTTTCGTTCCGTCACGCTGTTGCCGGCGCCGAATATCTGCATATACAGGTAAACCATCGGAGTGATCGTCTGATTGTCCGCCGTAACGGAGGAGAACAGCTGCGACCATACGAAGAATCCTACGGAAGTAACACTCCACATGGTAATATTCGTCTTAAACACCCCTTTTAAAAGAGGCAGGGTAATATAGCGGAACTGGCCGAATTTATTGGCTCCGTCCAGAGTCGCCGCTTCATAATAATCTTCGCTGATCCGCTCGATGCCGCTGGCAAAAATCAGCATATGGTAACCTACCATACCGAAGCAATAAGCAAACAGCAGCGCATAGAACTTGTGATCGCTGTCCAGCCACTGGATTTTGGCCAGGGAGGTCAGACCCAGTTTCTTAAAGATGCCGGTCAGGAGGCCGTACTTGTTATTGTATACATACTGGAGCCACATCGTTGCCAGAGCTACGGCGCTGACTACGTTTGGAAGGTAAATCATTGCTCTGAAAAAGCTCTTGAAGCGTATTCCGCTTGTCAGAATAACTGCAAATAAGAGCGCCAGGGACATGACGACGATACCTCCGATAAACCAGATACGGAACAGGTTCCACATGGAGGTCTTAAACAATGTGGTATTCATAAGTTTGACGTAGTTGTCAATTCCGGTAAACTGCCACTTGGATACCGAATCCGTGATTCCTTCTATTTTAAAGAAACTCATCACGATCGTACGGCAGATTGGATACAGGAATACCATAATAAACATAAATACTGCCGGTGCCAGGAAAGTGACAATCATTGCCTTGTTCTTCTTCAAGCTGCTTCCCCCTTTTCATCTTTATTTTTATATACGTTTTTAAAAAACATGGTGACAGCGATGAATTTATCGGTGCCACCATGTAATCTTCATTCAGTAGTCTTTCATTCAAGCGCGGACGCTTCTACCTTATCATTATTTCTTTAACGCATCAACGAAGTCCTGAGCTGAGATGGAACCGCCAACCAGTTTGAGCATGTTCTCTTTGATGATTGGAGTCATATCTGCATTGTCCTCAGCGCCTGCTGCCCATGGGTAACGAACCGTAAGCTGTTCCATAACAGGCTGTGCGCATTTAACCATTGCAGGCCACTCTGTGTTGCTTGTATCTGCCGGGATACCGTTGCTGTCCTCAGCTAATACTTTGTCATATTCGCCCTTTGTAATCTTGCAGATTAACTGGAAAGCGGCTTCTGCGTTCTTGGAATTCTTGTTGATAGCGAATACCTGAGCGCCGTAGTTGGATGCGTTTGTTCCGTCTTTTCCGCCTTCAACTGCCGGGTAGCTGAAGCATCCCCAGTTAAAGTCGTCACCAGCCATATCCTTAACTTCGTTTGGAAGCCAGGAGCCGTTTAAGTACATAGCGGCTGTTCCGCCTGCCAGTTCCATGTTCTGACCTGCCGGCCATACGTTGGAAGCGATATCCTCAGAGAAGTAACCCTTCTTTGCGAAATCTGCGAAAGCTTCTGCTGTCTGAAGAACTGCCGGGTCATCCCACTCGCCGTTCTTAACAATCTCGGATGTTCTCTCGTATCCTACGAGACGGCACATATGGTATCCGAATAAACATGTGATGTATGCGTCATCATCTGTAATCGGAACGTAACCTGCTTCTTTAATCTTAGCACAAGCTGCATCCAGTTCTGCCCATGTGGTAGGAACTGCTGTAACGCCTGCTTCATCAAAAATATCCTGGTTGTAGAACATTGCAAATACGTTTGGCTGGTAAGGAATGGACTTTAATGTCCCGTCGCCAACTTCACGGCATGCATTGATCAGTCCTGCATTGGCTGTAGACTCATAGTCAGCTGCCTTCGCAAGGTCTTCCAGATCTAATAAGTACTGTCCCCATGTCTTGTTGACACGGTCGATATCCTCGTCAAATAAGTCGATATTGGTTCCTGCGTCAAGAGCCGGCTGTAAACCTTCACGGATACCGGTACGTCCCTTGAACTGTGCGTCAACCTTAATGCCTGTTTCTGCTGTAAAGGCATCGATTGCTTTCTGAATTGCCTGACCCTGCGGCTCTGTAGACTCCCACATGGACCAGTAAACGAGTGTGCCGCCTTCGGCCGGAGCTGCTGCTTCTCCGCTTTCCCCTCCTGCTGCTTCCTCTGTTGCCGCCGGCGCTGCTGTCTCAGCCGGAGCGCTGTCTGTCTTGCTTCCGCAGCCTGCGAGCATGGTAACTGCCATAGCAGCCGTCAGAAGTACGCTTAACGTTCTTTTTTTCATAAATTCTTTCCTCCTTAACACTTTTAGTGAATTTTCACATTTAGTGCAATTCATATCTCTATGATATTATACTAATTGCCAAATTTCTTTATACAAAGCGTTTCCTTTTTTGCACTTTTAGTTCTTTTCTTCTTTACACCGGCTGTAATTCAGGTTAAAATGTAAAAAAGTCTCAATTACGGCTATACGGCCGTCTTGCACGATTTTAATAAGCTGCCGGTAAATCTATTCCACAGGAGGGCGCCTATGTCCTATCAGTTTACTGAGTTAAAAGAAGAGCTGCGAATCGGAAAAATCGTCAGCCTTCATTATTTTGAATATATGAGTGATTTCACATTTCCCGGAGAATCCCATAACTTCTGGGAATTTATGTATGTGGATAAAGGAGAGCTCCAGGTGACGGCAGACCGTGAGAAATTCATCCTCCGCCAGGGACAGATTATCTTTCACAGGCCCAATGAATTCCACGCCCTGGCCGCCAACAATGTCATCGCACCAAACCTGGTGGTCATCTCTTTTGAAGCGGGAGAGCCGTGTATGGCATTCTTTGAGCACAAAATCCTGACGGTTGGGGAAAGCGAACGCAACCTCCTGTCCCAGATTATTTCGGAGGCCCGCGACACCTTCGACGGCCCAATGGACGACCCTTATATGGAGGTGCTGAGCCGCCGGGAGAACATCCCCTTCGGAGCTGAACAGATGATTAAAATCCATCTGGAACAGTTTTTAATTCAGCTGTTCCGCAATTTTTCCGGCGCCTTCTCTTATAATGAAGAAAAGCCTTCACCAACCCTCTATAATCCCGGCCGAACCCCCGCCCTCTCGGACGGAAACGAATTGTTTGCCAGCATTATCGATTACCTGGACCGTCATATCGGCCAGCAGCTCAACGTGGAAAAAATATGCCGTGACAATCTGATCGGTGTGTCGCAGCTAAAAAAGCTCTTCCGCACCTACCAGAAAAGCGGCGTGATGGAATGTTTTAACCAGATGAAAATAAACGCGGCCAAACAGATGATCCGTAACCAGCAAATGAACTTTACCCAAATTGCGGATGCTCTGGGGTATACCTCTGTACATTACTTTTCCAGACAGTTTAAGAAAATCACCGACATGACGCCGACGGAATACCGCGCGTCCATCATGCAGAGGGCAAAGAGACCGCAGAGAAAACACCTGTAACCGCTATGTTATTTGCCGCTTACCGCTGCCATCGGAAAAAGGGAGGCCCCGGCCTCCCTTTTCTGCACTTCTCTATCATTATCCGCAACATACTGCCTTTCGGGCAGTCACTATTTTTCTTTCTTCTTATGATCTAATTCATACATCTTCCTGGCCTGACTGAATAACAGCTCCTTGTCTCTATCCCTCAGAGCCATATAAAGCTGTGCCAGCTCCTGCGCTTTACTTTCGTCCTCTTCTTCCGAGGGTTCGATATCCGAAATACCCAGCAGATAGTCGGTTGTGACATTGAAATAGGCAGAAAGGCGTATTAAAGTCTCAACCGACATTGATAACTTATCATTCTCAATGCGGCTGACTGTCTGCTGTGATGTTCCTATTTCATCCGCCAGCAGTTCCTGTTTTAAATCGCGTTTTTTACGTAATTCCCTCAGTTTACTATCTGTTTTTAAAATAGCTTCCACTTTCGTCTTCTTGGTCATAGCACACCTCTGATATTATTATATCAGGCATGCTTTTTCGGTATCCTCTTGTTGTGAGTTTTTATATACCCATATTTTGGGTATTATCAGTTTATCACTAAATTGGCGTTTTCCCTCTCCGCAATCCTCGCTGTAAATGCCGGAAAATCCCTTTCCATCGGAAAAGGGATTTTCTTAAGCTTTATCAAATTTTCATATCAGCAGATTTTCCTCCCGCTCTACTATATTAATACAGTTTACTGAGCCCGATCTTTCTCTCCACGATATAGATCACGACTCCGGCCACAATGATGAAGAGTGTTGCAAAGGCCGAAATCAGTGGGGTGAACGACTCCGTTATATAGGAGTAGAGGCGCAGCGGGAAGGTCACTGTCTTTGCGCTCTTCATGAACATGATGATAACGCACTCATCAAAGGCCACCACGAACGAGAACACAGCGCCTCCGATAATACCCTGACGGATACAGGGAAGCGTCACCTTGAACAGCGTCCTAACCGGGGATGCCCCCAGCACGAGGGAAGCTTCCTCAAATCCCGTGTCGAGTCCTACCAGGTTGGCCGTAACTGTCCTGATGACATAAGGGATCTCGATAATCGCATAGGTCAGGCACAGTTTCCAGTAGTTTGTAAACATGTTGCCGAAAATGGCAAAATACTGTAAGAACGCCACGGCGCTGATGATGGTCGGAATGACAATGGGGGACAGAAACAGCGTTTCAAAAATCCCTTTTGTCTGGCTTCCCGATTTCCAGAACCAGAGACTGACCATCGTACCCAGTACACAGGCAATCACGACGCTGACACAGGCGATCCGGATGCTCAGAAGAAGCGAATTCATAAATTCTACATTAGCGAAAGCCTGCCCGAACCACTTGAGCGTAAAACCTCTCGGAGGGAAAATAACCCTGTTTGTATCGCTGAATGCCGTACAAATAACAACGCCGAGGGGACAGAGTAAAAACATGTACACAAATATTCTGAATAACTTTCCCGCTATTTTTGTAAGGTTCATCTTTATTCCCCCTCCCTGCGAAGCTCTTCCCTCAGAATTTTAGAGGAACGTCTCGCCCTTTTTTCACAGTAAACGTCGTAAAGCTTTCCCGAATTGGTGAGCGCCATGGAAACAATCAGGAAGATGACAGATATGGCCGCTGCAAAGCCCCAGTCATAAATATAGGTGGCCTGCTGGTAAATCAGGGTGGTCATCGTGACAATTTTTCCGCTTCCCAGCATAACCGGCACAACGAACGCAGCCGTGTTCAGGGCGAATACCAGCATAAAACCGGAAATAACGCCCTTGATGGTGAGCGGAAACGTAATCTTAAAAAAAGTCTCCCAGAATCCGGCTCCGCACACGTAGGAGGCCTCCTCCACACTCTGGTTCACGTTTCCGATCGGTCCTGTCAGTATCATAATCATATAAGGCAGGCCACAGTAGACCAGTCCCACCTCAACCGCAAAATACGTCCCGCATTCAATGATCGTCATCAGGCCGAACATCCTGACCGTAATTGACACCCATAGGGGCAGCATAACCATTGCGGTGATAACGCTTTTCACTTTTCCCTGCATTCTGCTGAGATGATAGGAAATCGGATATCCCAGGATGACGCAGATGATTGCCGAGAGAAAACTCAGCCCCACGGTTTTCCCCAAAATTCCCCAATAATACCCGTCTTTCAGAAATTTATGATAGTTCGTCAGGGTAAAATCTCCGAGCGGCTTATTCACCCCGTTAAACTGGAACACGCTCAGATAGAACATCTTGATCAGCGGAGCAACGAAGAAAAATGTCAGGAAAGCCAGGGGAATAATCAGGTACCATTTATTCACATAGGACCATGTGTCTTTTTCTTTATCCAAGGAAATCCCTCCTCCTTTTATTTCTGTATCTTAAGTACGCCGCCAAAGGGCAGGGTGTCTGCCCCGCCCCGGCGGCGTACCGGCACTATTATTTGAATTCCTTATTCCATCTCTCGATCAGGGCTGCTTTTACCGGTTCCAGTGTCTCGGAATCCATATAAAGCAGTTTGGAAACCTGCTCCTGACCGTACGGCATGAATGCCTGAAGTTCTTCATCGATTACGGTTTTACCGTTGGACGGCGCATAGTAGTTGTTCTCCGCATATGCCTTCTGTCCTTCCGGGGAGATCAGTTCATTGACAAACAGATAAGCCAGTTCTTTCTTGGTGGAACCCTTGCTGATGGCTGCCAGGGAGGTCATGGCAATGGAACCTTCCTCAGGCTGGCAGAATCCGATATCGATCCCTTCTTTCATCAGGCCGATGGCGCGTCCGTTCGTCTCTACCGACATCACGATGTCGCCTTTGGTCAGCATGCTCTCAATATCAGAGTGCTGGCTGGCGTAAACACCGATGTTGGGTTTCAGGGAAGACATTTTTTCAAAAAGATTGTCCCAGTTTTCTTCGTCTGCCACGGTGTAGCCCTGGATTCGGGAAATTGCCTCCGCAAATTCCAGTCCGCCGCCCATGCTGTAATCGATAACGCCGATTTTTCCGCCCTTGTATGCATCATCCCAGAGATCCAGCCAGCTTGTCGGCTCTTTCTCCACAAGATCCTTGCGGTAAATAATGCCGTATGTACCCCAGTTTGTTACAACCGCCGTATCATACATATGGGCTTCATCATATAAATCCGGTGCATTCGACATTTTGCTGAAATCCAGTGTCTCAAGCACGTCCATATTGGTTCCCTGCACTACCTCGCTGCAGTCTACGTGAAGCACGTCGATGGAAGCCGCGTCGCCTTCCGTAGCAAGCTGGGAAAGCGGGGCCGCGCCGCTCACTACTTCAACTTTTGCCCCTGTCTTCTCCTCAAAGGCAGGAATAATATGGTTCCTGAGCGTTTCCTCATAGGTTCCGCCCCAGACCTGAACTACCAGTGTCTCGCCGGTATAATCTTTTGCCTCCGCAGATGCTGCTTCCGTGTCTGCTGTCTCCACGGCCGGAGCCTCCGTATCAGGTGCTTTTGTGGTGCTTTCCGCTGTGCCGGATGAACTGCATGCCGTCATCGTGCATACCATTAACAGTGCCATTGCCGATTTGATTGTTTTTTTCATTTGTACCTCTCCTCTCATTTTTATCTTTCAACCAGGACCAGACTGTTTTCTTCGAGTTCCAGATAAACCGTATCCCCCTCGACCGCTTTCCCTTCGTCCTTGGTGTGAAGATCCACTTCAAAGTCATTGTTTCCTGCCATTTCAACCACATACCGGAGCGTGGAACCCAGATAAATTTTGGCTTTTACCTTCCCCGAAAGCACATTTTTCTTATCCGGTTTTTCCTCATGGAGCTGCACGTTTTCCGGCCTTATAATCAGGACGGCGGCATCCCCGCCTGTCACCTTCTTCCCTGTATCGGCCCTGGCCCACAGTTCTTCCCCGCTTGTGAGCTTTACTGCAATTCTGTCCTCCGTCACCGCCGTCACATTACCCTCCACAATATTGGCATGACCCACAAAACCGGCGATAAACCGTGTGGCCGGGCGTGTATAAAGGCAGCTTGGCTCTGTAATCTGTTCAATCCTTCCTTTATTCATTACTGCAATCCTGTCGGAGATGGTCAGCGCTTCCTCCTGATCATGGGTGACATAGATCGCCGTGACATTCATTTTCTTTAACAGGTTTCTGATTTCTACCCTTGTCTTCTCTCTCAGCTTTGCATCCAGGTTACTTAACGGTTCGTCAAAAAGCATGACCTTCGGTTCCACAATCATGGCTCTGGCCAGCGAAACCCTCTGCTGCTGGCCGCCTGAAAGTTCCTTGGGAAGCCGGTTCTCCACGCCCTCGAGCTGGACTAAATCCATCATCTCCCTGGCCTTGTCCATCAGCACCTTCTTGTCTTTAATCTTTCTGGTCTTCAGTCCGTATACAATATTCTCATATACACTGAGGTGCGGAAACAGCGCATAATTCTGAAACACCATGGAAATGTCTCTCTTATGTGGCGGTATTCCGTTCATATCCTGCCCCTGAATGCGGATTGTTCCCCTGGTCGGCTCGATCAGGCCTGCGATCATTCTCAGCGTTGTCGTCTTGCCGCAGCCGCTGGCGCCCAAGAAAGAAACGATTTCTCCCTTTTTAATCTGCAGGCTGACACTGTCCACTGCCAGAAACTCTTTATACTGTTTTGCTACGTCGATTAATTCCAGTTGATAGTCCATTTTTTCACCCTCCAGCATACTTATGTTTACTGTGACTGTACCTCCTCAAGTCTGCAGGCCAGATTCCCGAAAATTTCTCCCAGGGCATACGCTCCCGCATCGGGATAGCCGAGGCTGCGTTCTCCCACCGTTCCGGCGCGCCCCATTCTGGCTACAATCGCTTTGGTGCTTTCGGCCCCCGCCTTTGCCGCTTCGGCTGCCTGCCTGAAAATTTCCAGCAGGGGAGTCCTCGCCGACGCCAGGCGGGTCCATTCATCCGCACAGGGAACAAGCGCATCAATCAGTGTCTTGTCTCCCGGTACGGCTCCCCTTCCAAAGGACCGTTCTCCCGTCGCCTGAATCCCCTGCACCGCCCGGCCTAACATCACGGCCATGTCTTCCGCCCCGAGGGTTTCCTTCCCCTCCGCGGACTTGGCCGCCGCCCTGAATGCCGATCCCCAGATCGGCCCCGAGGCGCCTCCGCAGTGCTCCATGATAATCAGAGAGCAGGCATTCAGGAAAGAAGCAATATCCCCGGATGATTCGATCACTTCTCCCCACTCCTTCCTAAGCTGTTTAAAGCCCTTCGCCACGCTCATTCCGAAATCCCCGTCGCCTGCATATGAGTCCAGTTCACAGAAGGGAATCTCATTTTGTATGATGTATCCCCCTATACAATCTATCATAAAAATTATATTGTGTAGAGTGATTTTTTCGTCCCTGATTTTGCCCTCTCCCCTGTATTTTGCCGATATTTCAGCACTATTTTCCGCGTTTTCCCCGGCCTTTTTCTCGCCTTCCAATTCCTGGAAGTCCGTCGTTCCAGGCACATGGTCTAACTTGAGGGCAGGAGCGCTGCACGGTGCGAATAGATATTTTTTCAGTTCTTCATCCAGCTTTAAAATGGAAATCGACGCCCCCATCATATCAATGCTGGTCATATAGTTGCCCACCAGGGAAAATCTTGTCCTGAGCTTTCTTTTCGCCAGCGCTTTTCTGAGCGAGCGGTTGAGGATGTATAACTCCTGGGCCGGCGTTCCCCCGAGGCCGTTCACCAATACTGCTATTTCATCCTCAGCGTCTTCTTCTAACCCGAGCGCTTCCAGAAGCTGTGACGCCATTCTCTCGGCCACCGTATCGGCATCCGTCTGTTTTTCCCTTTTAATACCCGGTTCGCCGTGGATTCCCACGCCGTATTCCATCTCATCCTCACCAATCTCAAAGGTGGGAGTTCCCTTGGCCGGTACGGTACAGGATGTGAGGGCAAATCCAATGGATTTTACCGAGGCAGCCGTCTTCTCTGCGACGGCCTTCACCTCCTCCAGGCTGCATCCCGCCTCGGCTGCCGCGCCTGCGATTTTATGTACAAAAACCGTTCCGGCCACTCCGCGGCGCCCTACGGTATAAAGGCTGTCCTGAACCGCGATATCGTCGTCCACTTTGATATAATCAACCTGGATTCCGTCCTCCCGGGCCATGTAAGCGGCATTTTTGAAATTCATCATATCTCCGCTGTAGTTTTTGATAATCAGGAGGGTTCCTTTCCGGCTCTTCGTCTCCCTGATTGTCTGGTAGATCTGAATCTGGGAGGGTGAGGCAAAAACATCTCCGCAGACAGCCGCATCCAGCATTCCGTCCCCGACAAATCCGGCATGCGCCGGTTCATGCCCGCTGCCGCCGCCGCTGATCAGAGTCACTTTGTCCTGATTCAGATTTTTTTTCGTGATAAATTTGTACTTCTGCGAAAATTCCAGTTCCGGATGTGCCAGCGCCATCCCCTGGCACATCTCCGTCACTACCTGGTCCGGTCGGTTGATAATCTTCTTCATTTGTTTCCTCCAATCCTTTTGTTTGAGCTGATTCTGGTTGAACCGGTTGCTCCTGTCGGCCTCTCATGTCGATCCGCCTTCGTTTTATCTGTTATCCGCGGAACTATTGTTAAAATTTTATTCTTATTACTTTTTTTCTTTTATTTGCTTGATTTTTATATGTTTTTCTATTGAATTATCTATAAATGTATGGTATATTATTTCAACATATTAAGCAATTGAATATTTATTATGGATCACATAACAAACTTGAATGGAGGTCGGCACGAATGAGCATTCTGAAATACAATGCCTTTTTAAAGGCAGTTGAGTACGGCAGTCTCACAAAAGCTGCGGAGGCGCTTGTCTATACCCAGCCCGGAATCAGCCATATGATTTCCTCCCTGGAGAAGGAGATGGGATTCCCGCTCCTGGTCCGCGGCAAGGAGGGCGTATTTCCCACCGAAAATGCCGAACCTCTGATCTATTACATGCAGCGGATTGTGTCGGCCGAGGATACGCTGAAGGAGATTTCCTGTAAGATACGTGGCATTGAGATAGGTTCCCTGAAGGTAGGGGCATTTTACAGCACTTCGGTAAAATGGGTGCCGCCGATTGTTTCCCGTTTCTCCTCCCTCCATCCGGGCGTCAAGCTGCAGGTCTTTGAGGGAAACCACTTCGAACTCGAGGAGTGGCTGACAAACGGCACCATCGACATCGGCCTCATGTCCGTGCCCGTGCCGGAGAACTACGATTTTATCCCTCTGTATAAGGATTCCATTATGGCCGTGCTCCCCACCGGACACCCTCTGGCCCGGTGTGAGAAAGTGGATCCGGCGGAGCTGGTGAATTATCCCTTTATCATCCCGCATGACGGAGGCGACGAGGACGTGTGGCAGGTCATGAATGCGGAAAATCTCACCCCGGAAATTAAATACAGGATCAAGGGAGACATGGCTACCATTTCGATGATAGGACAAAATCTGGGTGTATCCCTGATTCCCGGGCTGGCTCTGCCGTTCCAATTTCACAACATCGTCACCAGACCTTTGATTCGGGATCACAGCCGTGTGCTGGGGCTGGCAATCCGCTCCATCAAACATGCCTCTCCGGCCGCCGAGGAATTTATATCCATTACAAAAGAATATTTGAAAACAGAAGGAATGTTGACCGGCCAGTGAGAATACGGCCCTGCCAGCAATGAAAAAGGAGTTTCTGCCGCTGTGGGGCAAAAACTCCTTTTAACTTTATTCTTTGTTACTTATGTTTCATATTAAAGATACTGTGTAAAATCCTGCTTTGCAAAACCGTTGTATACTCCCCATGGAATAATCAGGTCAACCCACATGTGGTGACGGTTGAAATATTTCAGGGCGGCATTACTCAGCTGGATGAACTCCTCCAGCGTCTCCACGCTGTCGATTGCTTCCAGGTACATAAATAATAGTTCACTGGCCATAGGAACTCCGGTAAACACAAAAAATTTTGCCTTGTAATCGAGGATGCGTTTTGCAAAGTGAACCAGTGTGCGCAGATCCACATCCCCTTCCTTTGCCGTCTCAATCATATAAAAAAGCACTTCATCGCACAGGGTCCTGAGCTCTGAATCGGCGTACATCATCGTTGTAACATACTGGCCGTATACATTTGTATCGCCCGGTACCTTACCATTACTCAGATCATAAACATCCTGCGGCATATTCTCCCAGATTGCAAGACGTCTCTCTTCAAATTTGTCTATCGCTGCTTTCCAGTTCATTACGTGCACCTCCTTATTCTATTTCACCGACAATTGTCATCATACTGCCCTGTTTTAACCAGTTCTTGATTCCAACTACCTGCATTGCTTCCATACCCTCTACAATACGGCCGATACGGCTGATAGGCAGCGGCTCGTCAGTTCCCACTCCATACAGGAAACAGAGCTGGTTTCTTGGAGGATAATATGCCAGATCAAATGTCTCCAAATCTCCGCCTCTGCACTGGTTCTCAAATCCACAGGCATAAGGGAGCGTGCCGAAGAATAACTGCCCGTTCAATTTCGCGTGCTGGATGATCGCCCTCTGTCCCGGATTGTTCAAAATCATGTTGCAGATTACCGGAGCGTCGTCAACATAAAGCTCCGCAACAAGCCTGACATCGTCAATCATAATTTCCACTTTTTTGTTTGCCATGATAATCTTCTTCCTTTCCTCTTTGAAATTAATAGTTTTTGCCCTGTGCTTCGTGTCGCAGAAACTATTTATGAGTTCATCATAGGCTTGTTTTATGTATTACGCAACTGAATAATAGTTATGGGTTGCATTCAAAAATAGAATGTGGCGTTGAAAAAGGAGGACGCTGACGTGAGGATGGCGGGCGGAGTTGGGGTGGCTGCTTCTTCAGTCCCGGGATGAGATTCGCGTTCGGGGACTCCGGGGGACGGTATTCCTACGGGGACCCGCTCCCGCTTGTGGAGTGCGCAGCGCCTGCTAAACTCGTGAAAAACCTCGTTAAGCAGCTGCGGACTCCTATGTCCCCTACGGAATACCGTCCCCCTGCTTCCCCTCTGTTTTTGGATCGGCGGGACTGAAGACCGGATGGGATCGAGGCCGCCCGCCATCCTCACGTCGGCTGATTTTTCTGGGACTTTTTTTGAATGGGGAGGGGAGGGGGCGGGAACACTTTGGGGTTGATGGAGAGATAGAACTGTATTAGTGGATGGATGTGTGGTAGAGTTGGGATATAGAATGTTGGGATGATAAGAGGGGGATGTTTGTTTTGTTTCGGAATTATGTTATGGATACGCGGTATGGGAAAGATTATTCCCGGTTGAGGAGGTTTTTTCTTGATAATGGCAGGGCCGGTTTTTCGTTTGGGCGGTGGGACTGGATGATTTCACATGCTTATCTGGATGTGGAGGGACTGCCGCGGATTGGTATATGGGAAAATGACGGGAGAATTGTTGGGGTTGTTTTGTATGATACGGTGCTGGATGGGTGCTGTTTCTTTTCTTTGAAGGGTGGTTTTGACAATCTTTATGAGGAGATGATTGAATATGCAGAAACGCATCTGGCGGGATCGGATGGGGTGATGCTTGCTGTCCGGGATGAGGACGGAAGGTTTCAGGATGCTGCTTTAAGGATGGGGTATCGGCCGACTCAGTATAAGGACTGTACCTCTGTTTTTGAGATGGAGAAAAACCGGCTTGAATTTGAATTGCCTAAAGGATTTGTCATTACCAGTATGAGAGATACGTTTGATCCTTATCGGTATGGAAGGATTCTCTGGAACGGGTTTAACCACGAGTTGGACGGGGACGGCCCCTATCTGCCCTCGCAGGATGATTTGGATGGGTTCCGAAGGGAATTTGAACGCCCTAATGTAAATCTTGACTTGAAAGTCGCGATTGTGGCACCGGATGGAAATTTCGCCGCTTATTGCGGTATTTGGCAGGATAATGCCTCGACGGATGTATTGGTGGAACCGGTCGCTACGGATCCTGCCTACCGGAAAATGGGGCTCGGCCGGGCGGCTGTTCTCGAAGCCATCCGCCGCTGCGCCGCACTCGGCGCTAAACACGCATATGTTGGCTCCTCGCAGCAGTTTTATTACAATATCGGCTTCAAGCCCTTCACCGCTTCAACTTTCTGGGCAAAAAAACAATAACCCGCATGAAATCTGCATGGGTGACACAATTCTTAATCCGGGCGGCTGTCCGGGACGGTGGTGTCGACACTCTTCGCGTCTTCACCACCACGTCCCCGAACATCCCATACGTGTCCTTTTTCACCGACTAAATCTCAACCCATATCATTTCCATCGGCTTCATATCCAGACCGCATTTTAAAGTTCCATGGGTATAAAGCTCCGTCTTCTGAGCTTCCTTCGAGTTGTTGATTACGGCAACACGGCCGGCTTTCTCGAATGCGGCAACCTCGGTTTCGACGTTGGTGACATAGTATTTCTTCATCTCTTCTTCCCTGTGGGCGGCAAAGTAGATGGCGCGGAGAAGGATTCTGCAGTTCTGCGGTGAATAAGGCAGTCCTGTGAAGTACACGCTGCGGCCCTGGCCGTACTGGTTTACGATCAGTCTGCTGTACTCTCCGTCTTTATCCAGGATCTGATATCCCTCGCCCTGGGCATAAATACGGCTCTTGCCCTCTCCGAAATCAATGTCTCCGCTGATATCCTCCAGAATAAAGTGTTCTTTATAATTCTCTGCAAGTTCATTGTATTTATCTGTACTCATGGAGAATCCCATCTCTCGGTCGGCTCCCAGCACATCGCTGAGCTGGAAATACCGTCCCTGGTGCTGGTATGCGGTCGGCTCACCTACTCCGATAAATCCGCCTCCCTGATCCACGAAACGGCGGATGGCGGTAACTACTTTCTCGTCCACCCAGTTTTCCGCCCCGCTCCAGGCCGTATAGGCGTCTCCGGCATTGATAATTACTTTGATGTCCGGATCAATTCCGTTGCGTACATCGTCGAAGTTAATGAATTCCACATCGACCGGCATTCCGCTCAGGCATTCAATGACGCCCACATAAGAATAAATCTCGCGGTGCCAGATTGCATGATGGACCTGGTTGCACATCCATCTTCTCAGCTCTCCCCAGCAGTTTAAGATTGCCACCTTAAACGGGGCCACGTAGGAACTGGTTCCCTCCATCGCCTCCTGGATCTGGCGGAATTCCCCTACTACTTTCTCAATCTGCCCGATAAAACCGGGCCATTCCGATGCCAGTTTCAGATAGCCTCCGTAACCGATACGATCCAGAGGGGAACGCAGAGTCGCCCTTCTGGCCTTCATCCAGTTATCCTGCGCCTCACCGATTGGATCTCCGCCCTCGGTGAAAACATCCGGGAAGAAATACGGTAAAAGACGTCCCTCCGTATAATTTACCCCCTTGATATCGGAAATCATACGCATCGTCACGCCGTCCCCGACGGAACCAACCACGGCATCCAGCCCGATATTGTCAAAATACTTGCCGAACGGTTCCGTTCCAATCCAGTGATCCCCCAGAAACATCATAGCCTCCTTGCCGTAGGCATGGACAATATCCACCAGATCCTTAGCCAGCCTGCTGACCTCAATCTGCTGGAATTCAATGAAGTCCCTGAATTCTCTGGACGGTACACGGAACGTGGAATTAAAATATCCCTGATCTACAATATATTCCGGGCGGAACCGGTAGCCTGCCCAGTGTTCAAACTGTTCCAGGATATAGGGGCTGACGCTGGCGCTGTAGCCAAACCATTCCACATATTTTTCCCGTTTCTGATCGTCAAAAGTCAGGGTAAACTGATGGAAGAAGGTGGTAAATCTCACGACATCCACATCCGGGTTCTCTTCACACCAGCGTCTCAGCTTCTCTTTGACATAAGCCTGTGTCTTGGGCTGGCGCACATCAAAAGTCATCTGGTGTTCCGCGCCCTGCCAGTCATTAGTCAGATAATTGTACATATGGACCGGATCCCAGATCAGGAAAGCCAGAAAGCTGACCGTATACTGATGATAGGGGATACTTTTTATAATAACTTCCCCTGTAGCCTCATCGTAAAACCAGTTTTCAACCGGGATTACCTTGCCGGTCGTCCTGTCTACAACCTCCCACCAGCGCTTTGGATCGTCAATTGTATTGACCTTCAGCTGCTGTGTATGGAATCCCTTCATCAATTCAATAGAGAGCGTCCAGCTCTTAGCTGTCATGCGGTCTGTAATCAGATACTCTTGCTGAACCTCCTCGGGATTATTCCTGGCCCAGTCGTTGTCTTTTCTCGTTGTATAATAAGTAGCGTAAATCTTCGCTCCTGTTTTTAAAAGATCAGGAGGCATCTCTGTCCCGTCGCAGTCTCTAAGCGCATCTGCGTCAAGTCTTTCTTTTAACTTAAGTGTCTCATCCACCATGTCTACATCCGTCGGCAGGGTAAGTCTTCCTCTTACATTCATTATTAAGCGTCCTCCAAAATCTTTTGTACTGCGTTCCTATGGCTTCTTTGTTTGTACTATGATTATATTCATTCTCACACCTGTGCGCTATCAGTTTCTTGCCTGCTTTTTTATAATTCTTGCTCCCATATCGACAATATTCAACCTGATATTTACAAATTCTTTTATTTTTTCTATAATTTTCTTAACATCTCAATCAGGAGGTATTTTTATGAGCAGTAACCGCTTCATTTTAAAAAATCACGACGGCCAGAAACTGACCGGCAGTCTCTTATATGTATCCACTTCCAAATATGAAGATGACTGGCAGAGCATCCCCCATATCCATCATTTTTCTGAACTGATTTACATCACGGCGGGCAAAGGCCGCTTCATTCTGGAGGGTGAGGAATACCCGGTAGTCGAGGGCGATCTCATCATCATTCCTCCCGACATGGAACATACGGAGCGATCCGTGCCCCTTTATCCTCTGGAATATATTGTCGTCGGGGTAAACGGCGTCTCCTTCCGGGACAGCAAATGCCTGGAGCGTTATTTCATCTGCCACTATGGTACGGACACTGACCTTCTCTCAGTGCTTTTGCTCCTTCTGGAAGAAGCAGAAAGTGAGGAAGCCTACTCCGGCACCGCATGTCAGGCCCTTTTGGAAGTTCTGATGATTCGGATTGCACGCAGGCAGAACCTTCTGCCCACACACTTTACCGCTTCCAGAATGACAAAGGAATGCAGCCAGATTAAGCGGTATCTGGATTCCAACTACGCAGACAATATCACGTTGGATCAGCTGGCCTCACTGGCGCATATGAGCAAATACTATCTGGTTCACGCATTTACCAGGTATACGGGCCTGTCTCCGATTAACTACCTGAATGCCCGGCGAATCGCAATCAGCAAGGAACTGCTGGCCACAACCGATCATTCTATTGCCCAGATAGCATCGCTGGCCGGTTTCTCGTCCCAGTCGTATTTTGCCCAGGTTTTTAAGCGTGAGGTTGGTAAATCGCCGGCCCAGTACAGAAAAGAAGGTCCCCTTAAGAGTATCTGATTATTATTTTACAAATATAAAGAGTAAAAGTCCATAGCCATACATCATTTTATGAGTATTGAAATACAATATAATCAATGTATGATAAATTGGTTCTACAACTAAATTGTGTAAGTTTGTAGAACCGGAGGTGATGGCATGGGAATTGTCGGTGAACGTCTCCGTCTTTTGCGTGAAAAGAACGGCAAGACTCAGGAGGATATCTCCCGGGTCATTGGCACAACACAGCAGATTTACTCACGTTACGAAACCAGTAAAACGGAGCTTCCTGTCCGACATTTACTTAACCTGTCCTCCTACTATAACGTCAGTACGGATTTCCTTCTAGGCCGCATAGATTATCCCAAGATCCCTCCTGAATTTTCCAATTACCTGATTCAGAATGTCACAATTGGCGATTTTGTCTGCCGAATCGATTCTTTCAGCGGCAAATCAAAGAGGCAGCTGGTGGATTACGTTAACTATCTCACCTATCTGGAAAATACCGAAAAGCTTAAGAAAGATGAAAAGCCAAAGAATCTTCCACAATGAAGAGATGATTTTTAGCAGGACAGGCCGTCGGCAGCAGATAAAAAAAGCAGATGTTCCATACCCGGAATATCTGCCTTTTTTATTTACTGTTTATAATCCAAATCAGTCGTCCTCTTCCTGACTGTCTGTTACTGTAAATACCTGACGTTTTCTGGCCATCTCATCGCTTGCCAGATATTCGTCGTATGTCGTAATCTTATCGATCAGCTTGCCGTTTACAATCTCCATAATACGGTTTGCCGTTGTCTCCACGATCTGATGGTCACGTGATGAGAAAATAATTACGCCCTGGAATTTCGTCATACCGTTATTGAGCGCCGTGATGGACTCCATATCCAAATGGTCAGTCGGCTCATCCAGGATCAGCACGTTGGCTCCGGAAATCATCATCTTGGAAAGCATGCAGCGGACCTTCTCTCCACCGGAAAGAACTTTTACCTTCTTCACGCCATCCTCGCCGGCAAACAGCATCCTGCCCAGGAAACCGCGGACATATGTTACATCCTTAACCGGAGAATACTGGGTCAGCCAGTCCACAATCGTGTCGTCGTTGTCGAACTCGGCGCTGTTATCCTTCGGGAAATATGCCTGGGATGTGGTAAGTCCCCATTTGTAGCTTCCCTCGTCCGGTTCCATCTCACCCGCCAGAATCTTAAACAGCACCGTCTTGGCCTGCTCATTCGGGCCGACCAGGGCAGCCTTATCTTCCCTGTTCAGGATAAATGAAATTCCGTCTAAGACCTTTACTCCGTCGATTGTCTTGGAAAGGTTCTCTACGGTCAGCACTTCGTTGCCGATTTCCCGCTCGGGCCTGAAATCAATATATGGATATTTACGGCTGGATGGCCTGATCTCATCCAGTTCGATTTTTTCAAGCGCTTTCTTTCTGGAAGTAGCCTGTTTGGACTTGGAGGCATTGGCCGAGAAACGCTGGATGAATTCCTGCAGTTCCTTGATCTTCTCTTCCTTCTTCTTGTTGGCTTCTTTCATCTGCTTAATCATCAGCTGGCTGGACTCATACCAGAAATCATAATTACCTGCGTAAAGCTGAATCTTGCCGTAGTCGATATCGGCGATCTGGGTGCAGACCTTATTTAAGAAGTACCTGTCATGGGATACCACGATAACCGTGTTCTCAAAGTTGATCAGGAATTCTTCCAGCCAGGCAATCGCATCCAAATCCAGATGGTTGGTCGGCTCGTCGAGCAGCAGAATATCGGGATTTCCGAATAATGCCTGGGCCAGAAGTACTTTTACCTTCTGAGCTCCGTTCAAGTCGCCCATCATTTTATAATGTAAATCAGTCTCGATACCGAGTCCGTTCAGCATATTAGCAGCATCCGACTCCGCCTCCCAACCGTTCATCGTGGCAAACTCGCCCTCCAGATCGGCGGCCTTGATTCCATCCTCATCGGTGAAATCTTCTTTCATGTAAATTGCTTCTTTTTCTTTCATAATCTCATACAGTCTGGCATTTCCCATAATAACGGTGTCCAGAACCGTATAGGCATCATATTTAAAATGATCCTGCTGCAGGAAGGAAAGTCTCTGTCCCGCGGTAATAACAACCTCTCCACTGGTCGGCTCCAGCTGTCCGGACAGGATTCTTAAAAAGGTAGATTTACCGGCACCATTGGCGCCAATCATACCATAACAGTTTCCCTCGACAAATTTAATGCTGACATCTTCAAACAATGCCTTCTTGCCTACACGTAACGTTACATTACTTGTACTAATCATATTGATTCCCTTTCATAATTAACTGCTTTATAATGACTGACTGTTTATTCTCGTTCACTGGCAAACTGCAGGGATAGAAAAAGAGGCTTTTTCATGCCCCTCCCACTGCGTCTCTTCTATTTTACAGGAAAATAATAATTTTGCAAGACCGATTTCACAAAATCCCTGAAAAACAAGGGGTTTGCGGCAATTTACAGAAAATCGCTACTGTAATTGAGGAAAGAGAACACTGCCGGGACGGTCGGGGGGCGGTATGGGGAGAGGGAGGTTGTGAGTCTTCAGCCCCGGTTTAAGTTTAGTCGCGGGTGGGGAATCCGGGCAGAAAAAGTTCCTCCCCCACCAGGAAGGTTATGGCCGGGACTGAAGACGCAAAGTTTTACCGCCATTCCGAACCCCGGCCTGCGGCCGCTGATTTGTTCTGTTTCTTCAAGAGGGAACTATTCTTAAAACCACTACGTTTCTGCGGATTGTAGTGGCCTCCACAATCCCTCTACCCACCTTCTTGACAAAAGAGACAATCAGCCTCTGAAGCTGACGGTTGGGGCAACACCTTCCCTGAGTCTTCAGTCCCGTCGACAAACTGCCCGGGGGAAGGAGGAGAAAAACTTTCCGAAGGGTGACCTTGAAGCCCGCCGGTGCTTAGCGAGGTCCCTCACGAGCTTAGCATCCGCTGTGCGCTTCATAAGCGGGAGCGAGTCCCCGCAGGAATTTTTTTCTCCGGATTCCCCTTCACCACACCCTGCAAACCGGGACTGAAGACTCATATACACCTCCCACTCCCCCATCCGCCATCTTACAGAAGCGTCCTCGCCTCTCAACTACCTCTCCCTCATTGCACCCTCCGCCCACCTGTGCTATACTCAAATCAACGAAAAATCTCCGGCTATACGAATTCCAGACAGGAGGTCCCTTATGTCTTATGATGATTATTCAAAAGCCTATAAAGCAGGTAAAAAGGAATACCAGCGCCATCTTTCGGAGGGCAGTTATCCCTACCTGCAGGCCCTTGATGAAAGTATTTCCCATATCGATATTGTTTCCGAGGTGCGGCTCGGACTGCAGCAGATCCCGGCGGAGCTTATTGCCGGAACGAGGAGTATCGGCAGACGGACCGCATTTGCCCCGAATTATATGCCGCTTCTGGATCCTCATTCGGAATTTGCCTCCAAATGGATTAATCTCTGTGATTCCCATTTGAAGGAAGGGATCCGTGAGCCGGTAACCGCCTGCGAATTTATGGGGCGCTTTTACATCATGGAGGGTAATAAACGGGTCAGTGTCCTGAAGTATTTTGACTCCCCCTTTATCCCCGCCGTTGTCACCCGGCTGATTCCGAGAAGGACGAAAGAAACCGACAATATCATTTACTATGAGTATATGAATTTTCACCGGCTGACCAACATCAACTATGTCCTGTTCGGCCGTGAGGGCGGTTTTACCCGCCTGGCCGCCGCCGTGGCCGGCGACAGTAAGACGGTCTGGACCGAGGAGATGCGGATGGATTTTTCCGCAGCCTATGTAAAATTCCGCAGCGCCTACATGGCCAGCGGCGGTACCCGGCTCTCCATTAAAACCGGCGACGCTCTTCTATCCTATATTGAAATATACGGCTATGCGTCACTTCTTAGCGATCCGTCGTCTAAAGTGAAAGAGAACATGGCAAAAATCTGGGATGAATTTACGCTTCTCAAAGAAAAGCAGTCGGTGGAACTGGTGATGGATCCCGTGGATGCTTCACCCAGGAAAAAGTTTATTGACATTCTGCTTCCGCCTTCCCCAAAACAGGTCAGGATTGCGTTTATCCACTCCAAGAATGCCGCCACATCAAGCTGGACCTACGCCCATGAACTGGGCAGACGCCATGTGGAAGAGATTTTCAAGGGGCAGGCCGAGACGATCTGCATCGACAACATAACCGCAGGGGAGGATGCCCAGGCGGCAATTAAAAAAGCCATCGACGCCGGGTGCGGCATTATTTTCACCACCACTCCTGAATTTATTCCCGCCAGCCTGAAAGCAGCCGTGGAATACCCGGACGTCAAGATACTGAACTGTTCGCTGAATACCTCCCACCGCTATATCAGGACCTATTACGGACGTATGTATGAAGCGAAGTTTCTCTGCGGAATGATTGCAGGCTCCCTTGCGGATAATAACCACATCGGCTACATTGCCGATTATCCGATATACGGTATGACGGCCAATATCAACGCGTTCGCCCTGGGCGCCCGGATGGTGAACCCAAGAGCTAAGATTTACCTGAAGTGGTCGACGGTGAAAGAGGATGATATCGTGGAATACTTCAGGAAACACCATATTTCCTATGTATCCAGCCAGGATATGATTATCCCGCGGTTTGCCTCACGCCAGTTCGGACTGTACCGCTTCGAAAATGCTGCAGACGGCAGCATGCCCTTTAACGCGGCCACTCCGCTGTGGAACTGGGGAAAGTTCTACGAGAAAATTATCAGCAGTATCATCAGCGGATCCTGGGATGAGAACGATTCCTCCGACAGCAGGGCCCTGAACTACTGGTGGGGCCTGTCGGCCGGGGTTGTTGATATCATCTACACCCAGAATCTTGCTCCCGGCACCAAAAAGCTGGTGGAATTTATGCGCCGCGCCGTGGAATCAGGCTCCTTCCATCCGTTTGCCGGAACGCTGTACTCCCAGGACGGTATGATTCAAAAGGATGATGATCACATCCTCACACCCGAGGAAATTATCACGATGGACTGGCTGGCTGACAATATCATAGGTACGATTCCCGATTTTGAGATGCTGGCCGACGAGGCCCGGCCGGTTGTCCGGCTGCAGGGACTTTGCAGGCCCAAGGACATCTGAGGCGGTATATATCACCGAAGGCGATATCACACTCCGTGGTGATACCACGGCGCCATATCGGGCTCTTAAGGTAATACCGCATAAAAACGATACCAGACACGGATTCAGAATAACATATGAGGATTTTATAAATGAAAATACTGACACTGGCTGACGAGGAGTCCAAATCCCTCTGGGATTATTTTGAGAAATCAAAGCTGGACGGGGTCGATCTTATTATTTCCTGTGGTGACTTAGCCCCGCAGTACCTCTCCTTTCTGGCCACGTTTACGCACGCTCCGGTGCTCTATGTCCATGGCAACCATGACGACTGCTATGAACAGACACCGCCGGAAGGCTGTATCTGCATTGAAGATAAGATTTACAACTACAAAGGTATCCGGATCCTGGGTCTGGGCGGCTCCATGCGCTACCGCGACGGCGTCCACCAGTACACCCAGGGTGCCATGAACCGGCGTGTCTCCAGGCTCTGGCCCAAACTGGCCTACAGCCGCGGCTTTGATATTCTCGTATCCCACGCCCCGGCCTATGGCTTCAACGACGGGGAGGATCTCCCGCACACCGGCTTCCAGGCCTTTAACAGGCTGATGGACAAATACAAACCGGCTTACTTTATCCATGGCCATGTCCACGCAAATTATGGTGGGAATTTCAAGCGGAATTCCGTTTATGGTGATACCACGGTAATAAATGCCTATGAGAGATATCTGGTGGACTATGAGGATATAGAAAAAACGGAATAATAGGAAGGTTTCATAAAAGCCCCGCCCTTCGAAACCAATTTCTGGTTCTTCGAAGAGCGGGGCTTTGGATATATTTTTAATTTCGGAATATTTGTGTAAATCCACCGGCATTTTACGCCATACTTTCTTCCCTACTCCTCCCATAACGGACTGAGCGTCCGCTTATAGGAATTATTCAGATGACGGCTCACGGCCTGCTCGGCTTTTTCCGGGTTGCGGTCACGGATGGCAGCGCCGATAGCCTGATGTTCTTCCCATACAATCTGGGCATCAATCGAGTTATTATACACTGATTTAACCTCAAAACGCAGGTAATTGTCTAAAAGCAGCCCTGTCTCGCGGCTCATCCATCCATTGTGGGTCGCATTGGCGATCCCACGGTGGAATTTGTGATCGATCCGGTAGAGGAAACGGCTGTCCCTGGAATCCAGATTGCTTTTCAGCTCATCGAGACACTGAAGCAGTCCCTCTATCTCCTCGTCCGTGCTCCTCAAGGCGGCGAGTCTTGCATTATTGCGTTCCATTAACATACGCATCTCCAGGATATCCCTGGCGTCATCCTCCGTCACGGGAACTACTTTCACGCCTTTTCCCCGGCAAAAACAGACATAACCTTCTTTCTGCAGCTCCAGAAGAGCTTCGCGCACCGGCGTACGGCTGATTCCCAGCTCATTGCAGATTGCTTCCTGTGAATAAACCGCTCCGATCCGGAAACGGTTGTAAAGTACGGCATCCTTAATCAGTTCATATGCCTGTTCCTTAAATGTATTCGTGTGGATATACCCTCCACCCAGCAGAGATTCATCATTCATAAGTATAAAATCCTTCCATTTATTAATCTGCGTAACGGTCCGGCGGCATTATAAGTTTCCGTTTCATAAAGTATGTCCGTCCAAACGGTTACATCGGTAAAACAATTTGCTTTTAAATTCCTCTCAAATCAAATATATTACATATCCATAAATCAAGTATAACGACAAAAGTAAAAAAATGCAATGATAACCCGCGCACTCCGCACTCAGGTTACCGCCTTCAGGTGAAGGAAAAAGCAGGCTTCAACTGCAAAAGCTGACATTTTCTGCGAAAAATAATTGACATCGGGTTCAATCGTGCTATACTAACGATATGTAACATGTAATATGTAATATATTACTGAAGAATGAGGAGGGGAGGGACGTTCATTTTATCGGCAATCTGCTAAACGAAAACAAAGTGTCAGTGTAATTAACGGAAAGCACGCTACTGTGGCTTTTCATTGTCAAACAATCGAAGGAGGAGAAGTATGTTAATTGCTGTATGGATTATTACGTTTATGTTGATCATCGGGGTCGGAGTTTATGCCGGTACAAAGGTTAAATCGGCAAATCAGTGGTCCGGCGGAGACAAGACTATGGGCGCCGTTTCACTCGGCTGTATTTTCGCAGCGTGGCAAATCGGCGGCATGGCCGTCGTTGGCGCGGCACAGAACGGTTACAACCTCGGAATTTCCGGCGCATGGTATTCTATCGCGGGTTCTTTCTATTTTATTGCCCTGGCTGTCTTCGCTAAAATTATCCGGGAAAGAATGCCCGGCGAATCGGTTCCCGCTTATCTGCAGAACCGGTTTGACAAAAAGACCACGCGCTTATACTCCTACGCCTGGATCGTTTACGGATTTCTCTATATCCCGATTCAGTTAAAGACGGTAGCCAGCATCATCCAGATTGTCTTGCCGGGCATGAACCTGATGGCCGCAATGCTGATTGGCGTTACCGTAGCCGTACTCTACACCAGCTTTTCCGGTATGAAGGGGGCATCGGCCGTTGGGCGCGTTGTCTGCATTGGTATCTACATCCTGCTTATTGTCTTTACCTTCACAACGCTTTCCAATTTTGGAGGCCTCGGCGGCTTATTTGAGCAGCTTCCTGAAAAATATGATTCCATGGGGAATATGCCGACACAGCGAATCGTTGCGTGGATCCTGGGCGGATGCATCAGCACCGCGGTTATGCAGGCCGTGCTTCAGCCGCTTCTGGCGGCAAAGAGCCCTCAGGCGGCAAGAACTGGTTCGATTCTCGGCTATCTGATCGCCGCTCCAATCTGTTTTTTCACGGCAATTTGTGGTATGCTGTCAAAAGCGTCCGGCGCCGACCTGGGCGACGGTTCAACTGCTTTTGCTTATGCTGTTAAAACCTTCAGCAGCCCTGTTTTCGCCGGTGTCATCTTTGCATTCGCAACCATGATCATCGCCGCTACGATGGCAACCATGATGCTCGCTACGGGAACCATTATCACTAATATTTACAAGACGGAAATCGCACCGGAAGCCGATGATCAGAAGGTCTTAAAAATTTCCAAATCCGTTACGTTTATTTTTGCCTACCTTACCCTGATTCCGGCTTTCCTGATTCCCAGCCAGTCTCTGACCAACTTGTTCTTAACGCTTCAGCACGTAGCGGCAGCCCCGGTCAGCTTCTCCATCCTGGCCGGTTTAATGTGGAAACGCTGCACAAAGCAGGGCGCTTTCTGGAGTATGCTGACCGGTATGGTAGTGGGCGTTACCTGGATGCTTCTCGGACTGACCGACAAGATGGAAGCTGTATATCCGGTTGTAGTTGTTACATATTCAGTCGGAATTATTGTCTCGCTTATGACGAGTAAAAAGGAGATAGCTTAATATGTATCAGGAACAAAAAAAACAGATTTACATGTGGCCGTCCCACTGGGATAAACCGGTCGCCCGCGGTGATTACGGCGCGGTGAGCTGCAACAATATTTATGCAGCCAGGGCAGGCCTCCAGATATTAAAAAACGGGGGAAATGCTTTTGATGCGGCGGCGGCCGTCTCTCTGGCATTGTCCGTGGTGGAACCCCATCATTCCGGAATCGGCGGGGGCTGTTTCAGCCTCCTGTACAGTGAAAAAGACGACGAGGTCTACGCTCTCGACGGAAGGGGAACCGCCCCCGCGCAGGCTGGGCCGGACCTGTTCTTAAAGGACGGCGAAGTTCAGGACGAGTGGAAAGATCTGGGCGGACAGTCCGTAGCCCTTCCCGGCCTTCTCAGGACGATGGACAATATGCTGAAACGGTTCGGCACAATGTCCTTTAAAGAAGCCGCCGCCCCTGCCATCCGGTATGCGAAGGAAGGATTCGGAACCAGCTACACCGGAGCGCTGACCATGTATGACGACTCCGTGAAACGCAAAATGAACCTTTCCGCTGATTTCCGGAAGCTGTATTTAAAAGGAGAAAAAGAATTTTACCGCTTTGGTGAAACCCAGAAGAATCCCGAGCTGGGAGCATTGCTGGAAACCGTCGCAGACAGGGGAGTCGACGTTTTTTACAGCGGTGAGATCGCAGAACGGATCGTGGCTGTAATCAACGGGCGGGGGGGCTGTTTTGAACGGTCAGATCTGGAACAGTACCAGCCTAAATTCCGCCGCCCGGTTCAGACGGACTACCGGGGATATCATGTCGTTTCCTTTGCTCCCCCAAGCGGAGGATGCGCACTGATTGAGATGCTCAATATTCTGGAAAACACTGACTTACAGAGCATGGGACATAATACCGCAGCCAGCATCCACGCGATTGCAGAGGCGATGAAGCTGGGATTTGCCGACCGCAGCATTGCTCTGGGCGACCCCGACTTTGTGGCGGTGGCCGCCAAACGTCTGACCAGTAAAACACATGCCGGGGAACGGTTTCGGTTGATAGACGGCCATGCGGGTGAATATGCGCCGGCCGAAGGAATCGAAGCGAAGGAGTATCCGGGAAATACCTCCCATTTCTCTATCATGGATCGGTTCGGCAATGCCGTTTCCCAGACCCAGACCGTCAGGGACTGGTTTGGAAGCGGAATCGTGGTGGACGGATTGGGATTTATCCTGAATAACGCCATGTCCGATTTCTCGGCCGCCGCCGGGGCGATGACGAGCCAGGGCTTGGCTTATGGAAGCGCCAACAGCATTGAAGGCGGCAAAACTCCGCTGTCGAGCATGAGCCCAAGCATGGTATTTAAGGACGGAAAACCGTTCCTCGCTATTGGAGCCGCCGGAGGTCCCAGAATTATCACCGGAACGCTCCAGGGTATTATCAATGCGGTTGACTTCGGCATGAACCCGGAACAGCTCGTAAACGCTCCGTATGTGAACTGCCTGACCAGGGCGCAGGGGCTGGAAATTGAGTTCGGGATATCCGAAGATACAATAAAACTTCTGGAAGAAAAAGGCCACCGCCCCGTGCGCATTGCCGTGGACCAGGCTATGAGCACCATGGTAAACAGCGTAATGCAGAAAGACGGCGAATTCTATGCGGCCGGGACAAAGCGCGTAGACGGCTGCGGAGGCGCGCTCCTGTCCAGCGGGAATATTGTTCTGGAGGGCGTCAGCCAGGAAGCGTAAATATACTCGTAAGCTATGCCGGCTATGCTGAAAATGCATTTTGGGAAATTTTTTACCATGTTACGGAAAAACGGACAGAACTGAAGGTAAACCGGCCTCTTCAGTCCTGTCCGTTTTGCGTTTAAATTCTGAATTCTTCTTACTGTGCCATTGGGCTTCCGGCTTTCCTGATTCAGTCTCCAACTCCTGATTACTTTTCTTTATCCTGAATCAGCTCCGGCACGTAGATCGTCTCGCCCTGTTTGTGGGAATAGAATATTGTGACATCATCACCCTCAACAGGTCCCGCTGCCAGATTAACCGGCTTAGGATCCTGCTCAAAGGAGACTTCGGTTCCCTCCTCCGTACGGATTGTAATAACACTCATGCCGACACCGAGAACTTCGCCTGAAACGACGCCCGCCCGGCAGTCTTTATCCCCCTCTCTGGGGTCACGGACCAACTCGGCATTCACGGGCTTGGAGTCTGCCAGATTTATTTTCCCTCGGTAAAATACGGTTACCTCATGATCAATGACGAGTCCCTCGGACAGATTCACCGCCGCATCTTCTTTGGCGAACACGACGCCGTTCGGGTACTCTTCGTTTGCCACTACCAGCGTATTCATTCCCGCGTCTTTCACGGTTCCGCACATAATGTTAATCTCATCTTCCGATTTAATTTCCGGCATTGTCCTCGGATTTTCAGTGCTCTCCTCCGTCGTAACTACGGCCTGGGAGGTTCCCGTCTCCCCCTGCGGCTGCGACGTTCCCGTCGGATCCGTCTTCTTCGCACAGCCGGCTGCCAGGGCGGCTATGGATATTGTTAAGAGCAGCGCTGCTGCATATTTTCCGGTCTTTCTTTTCTGCATATAATGTCCTCCTGTCATAATTCCTTCAGTTGTCGGTTTAAGGCTAATTTAACGGCCATCCTGAAAACGCCCGAATGTATCAACCAGCCAGGACAGATATCCTGTCTGTTCGTCTCCGAACTGTCCAGGTTTCATCCTCCATCTCCAGTTCTCCCCCACCGTGCTCGGCGTGTTCATCCTCGCCCAGTTATCGAGTTTCAGCACATCCTGCATCTGGAAAATCGCCACGCTTGCCACGGAACCGTAGGCCGCCCGGAAAACCTTGTCTACGACCTCGCTCTGATGGGCCGCGCCCAGGTAATCCGCGATATACTGAAGCTCCCACCACTGTCTCTTCTCCGCCTTAAAATATCCGGCCAGCGTCTCGTTGTCATGGGTCCCGCCGTACACAACGGAGTTCGGATCATAGCAGTGCGGAAGATGTTCATTAAAACGGTCTCCGCTGAAAGCGAATTCGATGATTTTCATTCCCGGATAACCTGTTTCCGCCAGCAGATCCTTTACATCCTGGCTAAAGATTCCCAGATCTTCTGCGATAATTTTCGTCGTCCCGACCGCCTCGTTGATCGCATCCGTCAGCTTCCTGCCCGGTCCCTTCTCCCATTTTCCGTCTTTCGCGTCTTTGGCTCCGTATGGAATAGAGTAATACTGGACCACTCCGATAAAATGGTCGATGCGGATCACGTCGTAGAGTTCGGCCGAAGCTTTCATCCTCTCCCTCCACCAGGCAAAGTCCGTTTTCTCCATTGTTTCCCAGTCATAGAGGGGATTCCCCCATAGCTGTCCCTCGTCGGAAAATGCATCCGGCGGCACTCCGGCCACCCTGACCGGCGTCAGCTCTTTCTCATCCAGCTGGAAAAGCTCCGGATGGCTCCACACGTCGGCGCCGTCAAGCGCCACGTAGATCGGGATATCCCCGACAATCTTTACCGCATTCTCCGCCGCATAAGCCTGCAGCTTCTCCCACTGTTCAAAGAATTTATACTGCAGGAATTTCCAGTAATCTATCTCTTCTTCCAGCTCTTTTTCATACTTCTTAATCGCCTCGGGTGCCCGGAGCCTGATGTCCTCGTCCCAGGTCAGCCATTCTCTGTCCTCAAAGTGTTTCTTAAGGGCCATATAGAGGCTGTAGTCAGGAAGCCAGTAGCTGTTTTTCTCACAGAACTTCGCATACTCTTCCGTCTCTTTATGTAAACTTCGTTCAAATGCTTTCCTCAGAAGGGGAAAACGGTAATAATGCACTGCGTCGTATTTGACCTCCTCCGGCTTTTCCATCCAGAAGCAGGCGTCTATCTCCTCCTGGGTCAGAAGCTTTTCTTCCTTCAGCGTATCGAGGTCTATAAAATAAGGATTTCCGGCAAAGGCGGAAAAAGACTGGTACGGGCTGTCGCCGTAGCTGGTCGGCCCCATCGGGAGCACCTGCCAGTAATTCTGTCTCGCCCGTTTCAGTGCATCTACAAATTCGTATGCGCTTTTTCCAAAGGTGCCGATTCCGTATGGGGACGGCAGGCTGAAAATCGGCATCAGAATACCGGCTCCGCGCTTTAACATTGTTTTCATAATTGTTTCTCCTTGTCTGTATTACAGGAATGTTTTAAGCTCAGAAAGCCTGCGTATTTCTCTTGTTACCGGGAGCGCTTTCCTGTTCTCGTTCCCCTGCGGATTAAACCAGCATGTGTCGACTCCTGCATTCACCCCGCCCTGGATATCAGATGTCAGGGAATCCCCGATCACCATCATCTCCTCCGGCCTGATATCCGGAATACGAGCAAAACAGTAATCAAAGAATTCCTTCTGCGGTTTCTGGCTTCCCGCTTCCTCGGAGATAAAAAGCTCCTGGAAATACCCGGAAAGTCCCGAGGCCTTAAGCCGTTTTCTCTGTGTGGCGCCGACGCCGTTAGTCACCACATAGAGCTCATACCGTTCTTTCAGATAATCGAGAATTTCCAGCGCTCCATCCATCAGGTAGGCCCCCTCGCCGAGCCAGACGCGGTATGCATCCTCGGCCTCCCTGCCGCTCACCGGCAGGTTATGGGCGCCGAAGAAGCGCTCAAAACGGACCGTCAGAACATCATCCCGCTCCATCTGCCCGACTTCAAATGCCTCCCAGCACTCCTGGTTAATTCTGTGATACTCTTTCACATAGCGCTCTTCCGGCTCTAAACCATACTTTGCCAGCACCTTTACAAATGCCGCGGCCTCCGCCCTGTCAAAATCCAGGAGCGTGCCGTCCACATCCATTAAAAGCGCTTTATATTGTCTGCTCACGCCCGATATACCACCTTTCCGCCGCAGATTGTGAGTTTCACTTTACCGTAAAGCTCCTCTCCCGCAAATGGGGAATTGGAGGATTTGGACCGGAACTCCCTGACAGTGAACGTCTCGCTGTCGTCGAAAATCACGAGGTCGGCATCCCCGCCCTCCCTGATCCGCCCCGATTCCAGGCGGTAGAGCCTGGCCGGGTTCAGGCACATCTTCTCCATCAGCTCCAGATAGGTGAGATGTCCGGCCTTTACAAGCTTCGTGACTGCCAGTGGAAGGGCGGTCTCCAGGCCAATGATTCCGCTCGGCGCTTCCGTGAGCGGTTTTTCTTTCTCCTCTTGGCTGTGCGGGGCATGATCCGTGGCAATAATATCGATCGCTCCGCTCTTCAGCCCTTCAATCAGCGCCTCCCTGTCCTTTGCCGTGCGCAGGGGCGGATTCATCTTTGCCAGAGTCCCATGCTCAAGCACAGCCGTCTCATCCAGTGTAAAGTGATGCGGCGTCACTTCCGCCCACACATCGGCGCCCAGCTCTTTGGCCAAAGCTACCATTTTCACGGAATTTCCGGAACTAATATGCTGGATATTGACCGCCGCACCGGTGTGGAGGGCAATCATACAGTCCCTGGCCACCAGAGAATCCTCTGCAAGCGCGGGAGAACCTCCGATGCCCAGTTTCTCGGAAACTGCTCCCCGGTTGATTCCGTTGTTAAAGATAAATGCAGGATCCTCCTCGTGGAAACTGAGAGGCAGATCAAGCTCTTTTGCCTTCTCCATGGCTGCTTTCACCAGTTTTTCATCCATCAGTGGAATGCCGTCGTCCGTAAATCCGGCGGCTCCGCAGGCCTTGAGCGCTTCCATGTCGGTCAGCTCCTGTCCTTTCAGGCCCTTTGAGACAGCCGCGGCCGCCAGTACATGAATCCCGGTTGTTTTCCCTTTTTCAATAATATATCCGACCGTCTCCGGATTGTCGGCAGCCGGTTTCGTGTTCGCCATGCAGACCACCGTCGTGAAACCGCCCGCCTTTGCCGCGGCCGCTCCCGTCACGATGTCTTCTTTATATGTCAGGCCGGGATCACGAAAATGTACATGCACGTCCACCAGGCCCGGGGCAACGATAAGACCCGACGCGTCAATCACTTCCCCGACGCTGTTTTCCGTCTCTTTGTCGGAGCCGTTTTCATTGTTTCCGCGTCTGATTATCTTTTTTATCTTCCCGTCCTCAACCAGTAAATCGGCGGGGCCGTCAAAGCCGCTTTCCGGGTCTATGACCCGTCCGTTTTTTATAAGCATGATTTTTCTCCTCACTGTTTCGGTTGCTGTTTCAGTTGTTGTCTGCGGCATTCTTATTTTGCCGGCACAATTTCCAGCCAGTATCCGTCCGGATCCGCAATAAAGTAGATTCCCATGGCCGGATTTTCAAAGCAGACGCAGTCCATCTCCTTATGCTTTTTCAGGGATGCTTCCATATCATCTGTTACAAATGCCAGATGGAACTCGTTGTCTCCCAGGTTATAAGAATCCTTCTCCCAGTCTCTGAGCCAGGTCAGCTCAAGCTGGTAGCCCGTCTCACCATCACCGAGGTACACCAGAATAAAGCTGCCGTCCGCCGCTTCTTTTCTGCGCACTTCCTTAAGGTTCAGCGCCTCCTCGTAGAATTTTAAAGACTTCTCCAGGTTTACTACATTAAAGTTATTATGTGCAAATGTGAATTTCATATGTCAAGCTCCTCTCCTTCTCTGTGAATCTCTATCAGACGCTCTCTCCATCCTTCGCTGGACGGATGCTGCCTCATCTTTTCAATTATACTGTAGTCTTTCCAGAAATGCATCGGAATTACGGTTTTTGCATCGGCTTTTTCCATAAATTCTTTCATCCCCAGATAAAACCACTGTTCCAGGCGCGGATCCAGAGGAATAAAGGCCGCATCCGCGGTGCGCCCCGCCAACTTATCCATCTCTCTCGCATAATTGGCAGCCATATTGTGGTTCCAGGCTTTGTCCTCACCCTCCCACCACCAGTTATTCAAATCTCCGGCATGGTAAATCTCTTTTCCCTCACAGGAAATCCAGAACGCCACACCCTCATCGGTGGATTTAAAAGTCTCTATCTCCATGGTGACGCCGTCCTGCTCCACATTTCCGGCTTCTGACGGCTTTTCGTTTCTGCCGGGATGCAGCGTGTATTTCTCACCGGCTTTTACAAACAGCACTTTATCAAGCAGATGTTCCGGCACTTTCTTTTTATTAATGTCTTTGGAGAGAACATATTGAATATCCTCTCTCCCCTCCGCCAGGCCAAATATAACCGGCGCAAAGTGGTCACCGTGAAAATGGCTGGCAAAAACCACCAGAGGCCTGCTCCTGTCAAAATCGGGCAGAGGTCCTTCATAGTAGTCAAACAGCATGGTTACATGATCCAGCTCTACTGAGAAAGAGCTGTGATGTATATAGGTTATTTTCATATATTTTCGGCCTCCTTGCCTGCCATCGTGTACTGGGTGCTGAGTTTTGTGTTCTCTTTATTATATTCTAAAAGCCGGGGGGCTTCAATATGAAAAATGAGGGCGGCAGTGGGACGGATGGGGACGGGGTGGTGAGTGGGAGGTTATGAGTCTTCATTCCCGGGAGGATGGGGATCGTAAAGTGGGGGCTACGGAAGAAAGAAATCTCCTGCGGGGACCGCTTCCGCTTATGGAATGCGCAGCGCTTCTAAGCTCGATAATACCTCGCTAAGAAGCGGCGGATTCCAACATCCCCTTCGGAGATTTTTTCTTCCTCCTCCCCCACAGGCAGTTTATGACCCGGGACTGAAGACGCCGGGTTTATTGTCCACCCCGTCCCGAAACGGCCACTACTGTCTGTCCTGATTTTAGGGGCGGGGAGGGAAGGGACACCACCACCTTTTTTGAACGCTTATTCTATAATTGCTTATGGGGCTGGGATTGGAGAATCTTTACAAAAATGAATCAGAAGGAATTTGACGACAAAAATAGTAGCTTTATCAGTTGGTTATGGTTCTCTATAAGCTTAAATGGCTTGGTTACTGTTTTTTGATAAAATACGCCTGTATGGAAGTATAAAATGGTTCCCTATTTGGTGCACAAATAAAATTACCGCTTGCAAGAAGCCTTAAGGCGATCTATGTACATTTGACAGAATTGTATAAAAACCGTAGAATGAAACAAATAGCTGGGAAATAATGCGCATTAGGCGAGTAAAGCGAAGGAACGGCAATTTATATTAGACACTGGGTACGGATATAGAAACAGGAGGTTGTTTTTATGAAAAATACATTAAATAAGTTGTTTGGTGATATAGATTATTTTGCTGAATGCGCCTCAAAAGCAGCTATAGAAAAATATAAAGACAGCATACGCAGTAATAGCGTATATTCCCATGACGGTAGGGAAGAAGGGGCATATTTTTGCGCAGTTCCTAAATCATGCTGTAATTCCTTAGAAATGGCGCTTCCTATCCTTTTTATCTATTCATTATATGAGCATGAAGAATGGCAAAAATCAGAGAAACCATGGAAGAATAATTTCAAAACCGATGAGTGGAAGAGCCATTTAAAGGATTATTGGATACCAAAATACTTTTCGTGTGAGGGCACTTCAAGTATCAAATATATGCAGGCGGATGCCATAGACGGATTCGATATTAAGAATAAAATACTGGATATTGCAATCACATCTCCTGTTCTTTTTATAACTCGATATGGTGATATTAATGCCTGGAACTCTTTCGATTATCTGATTGAAACAGAAGATAAATATATTCTTTTTGAATCATGGACAACCGCGTAATACATAAAAATCAGCAGAAATTTGAGAACAGAATCTGAGGAGGAGGTACAAAACTTGAAGAAAATCATAGCAGCCGCATTAACTGTTGTAATTTCACTGAGCGTGTTCTACCTTGTGGGGACAGGTTTTATGAAGCAGACAAGCGTGGTATTAACTGATTATTTAGAATCAGAAGATGGTACTGAAATAACACTTCATGTTGCAGTTGCCTCCTCTATGGGTTATATCCGAGATTATAAAGATGAAGGTGGTGGTGTAAAACCTCACTACTTGAAGTTTTACTCTACTTTCGGTGGATTAAATAGTTCGTTTGGTTCTGAAAATTCGTTTGTACTAGATATAGCACCAGATGATACGGAGATTTACTTCTATCAGGATGATGGTGGATATACATTAGTATTAAAGAAAAATGAGCAAACAGGTGTATGGGAAGTACCAAAATAACCCACCAACAAAATCCAGTTCTCATAAGAGTTTCGTGAAAGAAATGGAAAGAAAATTAACAGAGGTAAAGATATGTGTGATTATTGCGCTAAAATAGAGTTGAAAAACAAATTTCAGACACCTAACGAGTATGAAAAGGCCGTTGGCTATATCAAAGAACTTATTGAGATCCAACACTTCGTTTTAATTGACGGCAACTGTGAATTAGGTTGTCATAAAGATGTGAACGGGCGATGGATAGATGATATCATTTATCATGTCGTAAAATGTCCTGAATGCGGTCAGACATATACCTGTATTGTAAATACATATAGAGGTGGCGGTTCATTTAGCAAAGGCAATTAATCTCCTCTTCAATTTGCAGCTGCAACGCGTAGAGAAAAATGGAAACATTTTGTTACGCATTTAATTTATTATTCCAACCAAAATTCCCTTACCACTTTCTGATACGGGTAGTGGCCTCGACAATCCCTCCCCCTTTTGAAGGAATAGGACAGTTCAGACGCCGCAGGCCGGGAGGACGGGGTGGTCGATACCCCTGGCGTCTTTGGTTCCGGGTCATAGACTTCCCGTGGGGGAGGAGGAAGAAAAAACCTCCGCAGGGGACGTTGGAATCCGCCGCTTCTTAGCGAGGTATTATCGAGCTTAGAAACGCTGCGCATTCCATAAGCGGAAGCGGTCCCCGCAGGAGGTTTCTTTCTTCCGTATCCCCCACCTCACGACACCCATCCCCGGAACCAAAGACTCATAACCTCCACACCACCCCCATCCCCCGGCCGACCGGCGGCGTCCTCATTTTTCACCACTATTTCCTTTTGGCCGCCGCCTTACTCATAAATTTCTCATTTTTTATAATAAATCTCTCATGCTCGCCTTCGCCGATTTTACCGCTCTCATCAAAGGCCTCCACATGGAATACCAGTCTTCTTCCGTCAACTTCCGTCAACTCACTCTCACACCATACGATCATTCCCGTCGGTGTGGCGGACATATGGCTGATGTTCAGCTTCGTTCCAACGGTTCCTTCGCCGTCGTTCATATAAGGGGCAACGCTCATCCACGCTGTTTTTTCCATAAGAGCCACCATGGCCGGTGTTGCAAATACTTCCAGAAGACCGCTTCCAAGAGCGTTTGCAGAATTGTCCTCTGTCACCATTACTTCCTGTCTTCCCTGAATTCCTGCTTTTAACATCTTCTCTACCTCTCTTTTCTTTGATTCAAACGTAAATCTAATCTTCCAGCCTGCTGCCGCATTTCGGACAGTAGGAGAAATCTTCCGCCGCTTCGTATCCGCAGTTCGGGCACTTCTTTCCCGAATGCTCCGGCAGGCAGTTGGAGCCGTTCTGTTCCCCATATGTATGTCCCGCACGTTCCTCCTGCTCCCACGGGTTTCCATTTCCCTCGCGGCACAGTGTCAGGTCTTCGTCACGGATTTCAACATCCGCTCCCCGAAGCAGCATCCGGCCAATCTCCGGATTCAGCTCGTACACGGCATTGCAGCACGACATCTTCACATAATAGCGTCTGTTCCACTTAAACAGAGGGATAAAGAAAAAGCTGAAATACATATAGGTCATATAAACCTGATATCTTCCATAGGCTCCGCATCTGTTGCAGATTACCGTTTTTAAATATTCTATCTGTTTCATTCCGGAACTGATTCCGCCGATAAATATCATACCCGCCACCTGATTTCTGATTACTCTGCTGCATCGCTCTGTCCGGTTTATTGCGTATCACTGCATTACCGGGATATTTATTAGTATACTAAACGTATTTTACTTGTGCAATAAATATGTTAAAATTTTATCTATTTTTTAGAAATATCTGGTATATGGCAAAAATCGCATTTACAGCAAAGCAGGCAGCAGGCTAAGGCATTACCCTTTATGTTGTTCCTCATCCCAATTATTTTAGGGGTTGTTTATTATGTGGAATTATTTTCTTAAAAATAAAAGTAGTATTATGGTATAATGTCCACAAAGTAGACATTATACCTGCGCATGCTGATTTCTGCGTCCACCTCAGAAAACAGCTTAAAATCACCCGGAATCTTAATTCACCAACACCCGCCACATACATAAAGGAACCTATATCATGATTACAAAAAAGATAACCAATTTCGACCTGCAGCAAATCGCCGAATCCGGCCAATGTTTCCGCATGAACTGCCTGGAACCCGGCAGATACAGGACGGTGAGCGGCGGCCGCTATGTGGAAGTCGTCCAGGAGGAACAGACCTTCTGCTTTCACTGTTCCGATGAGGACTTTCCGTTCTGGAGCCGTTACTTTGATCTTGAAACCGACTACGGCGCCATCATTTCCTCCGTTAGGAAACGCGATGTTTACCTCCAGGAGGCCGCCTGCGCGGGCAGCGGTATCCGCATTTTGAACCAGGATCCCTGGGAAATGATTATAACCTTCATTATCTCCCAGCAGCGCACCATCCCCAAGATTAGGGAGGCGGTAGAAAACTTAAGCCGACTGTACGGGGAGGAGAGACAGGCTCGTTCAGCCTGCGGTAAAACCGTACTTTACCACACGTTTCCCACTCCATCCCAATTAAAAAAGGCCTCCTTAGAGGACCTTCAGTCATTGAAGCTGGGCTATAGGGCCAAGTATATCCACCGCATCTGCCGCGACGCGGATGACAAAAACCTGGATCTTTCACTTCTCTCGGCAATGGATTATAAAAAAGCCATGGAATACCTGAGCGGCTTCTATGGCATAGGGACTAAGGTGGCTAACTGCATCTGCCTTTTCGGGCTGCACCACGTGGAGGCTTTTCCCGTGGACACCTGGATACAGCAGATTCTGATGAACCATTATTACAGGAAAAAATATGACTCTGCTCCCAAAAGCCGCCTGTACGAGATGATGGTGCAGGATAACTTTGGAAAATACAGGGGCTGCGCCGGAGTGATGCAGCAATATATATTTTACTATGAACGCACAGTGTTAAACGGGCGCAGTTCCTGACCCAGCCTGTCGCGCCTTATCGCTACAGGTTCAGCAGCACCAGCGCCAGAAGGATCATCCCGCACCCATATACCTGCCGCTTTGTCATCTTATCCTTCAAAACCAGAACGCTCACAAAGCAGACAATCAGGATTGTACCCACACTGAAGCACGGGTAGGCAAGGTACGCGGGCAGTCTGGTGACCGCCGCCAGAAGCAGGGAGGTTGAAAAATAGTTGGGGATTCCGACAAAGATGCCGCTGATAAAATCTACCGCCTTCAGTCTCTTCTTCTCCCGGAACACCTCACAGAGCATTGGGATCAGGCACAGAATCAGGGCGGTCAGGAATGTGTAAAATAAAAACAAAGCGTCAAACCTGCGTTCCCCGATATGTTCAAATACCTTTGACATCCCGTCTCCCGCTCCGCTGAAGAGAAACAGCACAAGGAGGGCCATCTTTGCAGATGCCCCTCCTTTTCCTTTTTCCAGATTAATCACAAGAATAGCTGCCACGACGAGGGCCATCCCCGCCGTCTGAAGAACCGTCGGCCTCTCGTTTAAAAAAAGAATACTGGCTGCCACCGGCAGCATGATTCCCAGTTTCGCAAAAGCGGATGACAGGACGGCCCCGTTCTTCCTGATGCTGTACTGTAAAAACAGAAGCGACCCCAGAAAGAAGATTCCATTCAATATTCCGGCGGCCATGGCCGTCATCATCGCCGCTTTCAGCCCCGGGTCCCCGGCAGATACCGTCATCAGAAACTTCGCAGTCGGAATGATCTGTTTCTCCGGGAGCATCAGGAAAGCAACCACGGTGCAGGTCACATAATTTCCCGTCAGGATTGCATATTTATTGCTGCTGTACTCTTCGCTCAGGCGCAGCGCCACAGCCATGGATGCACTGCAGAGTACCGCCAGTATCAGATAAATCATTTATAATAAATCCCCTGTCTCTCTGAATCTTCTGTAATGCTGGCTTTCTTTCGCCCTCTCGAGGGTTTCAAGCATTTCTGGAATATCTTCGTTCATATTCCCTGCCAGGACGACATAGTTGGATGCATGATTAGTACGGAACACGGTTCCCGGAGAATCCACATTTTCCAGGAAAATCTTCATCTCATCCATAATCTCATCCGCCGTGATACGCTCAAAGCGTCCCTCCACGACATCGTCGTACATCGGTGTGCCCTCATAGAGGCGGAGCGTCAGGAAAGAAGCGAATTCCGGGTTCATCTCGGAAATGAGTTTTGCACAGGAAAGCGCGTGCTCTTTGACCTTTTTCCGGCCTCCAAGGCCCGAAATCAGCGTTACCGAGGTGGCGATTCCACACCGTTTTAATTTCTGTCCCGCATCAATTACCTGCCGGGCCGTCACTCCCTTGTGGATGTATTCGAGGATTTCATCGTCTCCCGTTTCCGCGCCGACATAGACAATTCCCAGTCCGGCTTCCTTAAGCTGCCTCAGTTCGTCCTCCGATTTTCGCAGTATATCCTGCGCCGTTCCGTAGGAGGCAACTCTTGTCACATTAGGAAACAGGCGTCTGACGGCTTCCAGAATCGTAAGCAGATCTTCCGTCTTCATAATCAGGGCGTCCCCGTCGGCAAGGAAAACTTTCTTTACATAGGCCGCATAGGCGTCATGGGCCTCCTGAAGATCCGCCATGATCTCATCCATCTTGCGGACGCGGAACTCTTTTTCCTTGTACATATTGCAGAATGTACAGGTATTGTGCGCGCAGCCGATTGTCACCTGTACAATCAGGCTCCTGGCCTCACTCGGGGGTCTGTATACAACTCCTTCATATATCATAGTCCTATCACTCCTTATCTGTCATTGTCCGGTAACGATTCCGCATCTGCCTCTTCCTTAAACCACTCCGGAAAGTCTTTTCCCGCGGTGAGGCTCAGGGAATTGTGGTCTTTTTTCGTGTCTCTCAGTATCGCGCTGAGGCGGTCAAACCATTTACTGGCTCCCAGGTAACGTTCCCAGTAAAAATAAGTCCTGCTGTTCTTCACTTTGGACGCGCTGATCGGAGTTCCCGAGCAATAGGCGCTGTTCAGAGTGCCGTAAAGCTCCGCCATCTCCAGTTTTCGCTCCTCGGGTATGGTTTCCAGCCCCTTAAACGTCTGGTTGCTGATTGTCTCTATCAAAAACCGGCTGCTGTATTCTTTAAAATTAAGCAGGTTCGGGTCTTCTTCCTGATAGCGCTCCGCCCAGCCGGAGATATCCACCTCTTTTGTATGATAACGGAAACTGCCGTCTTCTGTCCAGTTAATAATTCCATACTGGCAGGGTGGGATAGCGAGGGAGGAGGAAACAATCTCATAAATACCGTATTTTCCTTCATCCAGCGGACTTTCCACGTTCTTTTTCACCCTCTGCAGATGAAGATGGCCGCTTATGTAAATAGGAAGCTTATATTCTTCCAGAAGCCGTACGACATCCCTGTAGTTTTCCAGCGTACACTCCTCCGGATAGAGAGTGCTCTCCTTCAGCAGATTGTGATGGGCTACGGGGATTACCATGGCTCCGGCCTCCTTCGCCGCCTCAAGCTGCTCCCTCATCCAGACAAGGGTCGTATCTTTAATTCTGCCTCCCGTCTCATGGACGGGTTCGTAGATGCATGAATCCAGCATCATCATCCAATAATGTTCATCCAGCCTGTAAAGGTAACTCAGGGAATCCTCATCCCTGGATGACGCCTGATCATAGCCAAACTCGTGGTAAATATCGTAAAAGCCACGGGCATCGACGCCCTCGGCCGTTTCTTTCTTATCGTCAAAATAGGTGGCTGCCCATGGATGGTTGATATCGTGGTTGCCAGGTATGACAAGCACCGGGATTCCCGCATCCTGTACCCTCTTAAGCTTCTTCGCCAGTTCCTGGTGATTCACCTTCTCACCGTTCTGTGAAATATCTCCGCTCAGGATCAGGACGGACGGTTTCTGCTTCAGGACTTCCTCCAGAAAAGCATCGGCAATCACATCCAGGTACGGCACCACTGTTCCGTCATTCCACTCTGTGTAGGTGTCCAGGGATTCCCTGAAATCCGTCATTTTAGGAGACTGGTAGTGTAAATCCGACGCAACAATCATCGTAGGCGGACGGTACGGCTCTTCCTCCGCCTCCGTCTCCTGACCGGCGGTATCTCCTCCGGAATGACTCCCTTTTTTTCTTCCGGCGCCGGTACCACGGTGTTCCGAGTCCGCCCCGGCTTCCATACTCTCCGGCGTTTCTCCGGTTTCTGCGCTCTCCTTTTCGCCTTCCGTAGTTCCCGTACTTTCTTCTATCTGCTCTCCGCTGCTTCCGTACATGGTCTGTTCTTCCCCTTTTTTACCGAAATCAGGTACAAACTTTACCACCAGTACAAGAACCGCAAGAAGCAGTAACAGTTCTGCCGCATAGACGAGCAGAGACATCTTTCTCCATTTTCTCATTCTGTATTAAGTCCTCTGTGCCAGTCTTTTTCTGATGTCACTCTCTCTGTCCTCAAACAGGAGATTTTTATTGTATTCATAATAACGCTCACATCTGTTTTCCCTTAAAAAATTCACACTGTAATAATTTGTATTCAGCTCCGTCACAAAAATGACCATCTCCTGGCCCGCGGCGAAGGCTGCCTCCATAAAATCAAAGCCGTGTTCCAGCATTGTAAGGGCTGTCTCCGACATTGTGTCGTATTCCCGTGCTTCTCCCCCGAACAGCTCTTTGACTTTTTCAAAACCTTCCTCAGGGGAAACGATATGCTCTTTTTCCAGTGTCAGGGCGTAATCCTGCAGTTTTTCCGCCGCATCCCGGTTAAGATGCTCTTCTCTTCTGCTGATGAGTCCTGCCTTATGCCTCTTTTCCAAATCCAAAACCATCTCCGCAGCCAGGTTTTCCAGCAGAGCGGCGGCGCTCTCCGCCGTCATTGCTTTTGCGGTCTTCGTTCCCGCCTCTGTATCCGGCGTTTTTTCGGCCATCTGCCTGAACATACCCAGTTCTTCCCTCAGAAGCTCAAGATACCGTCCCTTCAGGTAAATATCCTTGAACCGCCCGTTTAAATGGGACAGGACAAGGCTCACAACACTGAATCGCTCATCAAAAGGCGCGGCCGCCACACGGCGCACCATCTCCGTATCCGGTTCACCGGAAAGGATCCGTTCGATCTGGTAATCTGTTTTATACTTGCTGTAAAGCTCCAGGTAATTGGCGAAATCCTTTGCTATACCCGGATGTTCAATATACTGATATACGACGTCCCTGTCAACCGTTTTTCCGAGTTTTTCATATATTTCCAGAAAACGGGCAAGATCTTCCCAGCCCCTCGGCGTCGCAAAACGTTTGCCGTCCACGGTTGTCTCTATCCTGTAAAAATGTTCAGGCCTGGCTTCCAGATAAGCGGTAACTGCCGGATGGATATCGGTCATGACCGCATATTCCTTCCAGACTTTGTAATCTGCCTCCACATCGATTTTCTTAATCCTGTCCAGGGTCGCAATATCAAACTCCCTGACGGATTTATTGTATTCCGGCGGGTTTCCGGCCGTCACAATGATCCAGCCGTCGGGAATTCTGTGGTTCCCGAATGTCTTGCACTGCAAAAACTGGAGCATCATCGGCGCCAGCGTCTCGGACACACAGTTGATCTCATCGATAAAAAGGATTCCTTCCTTAAGCCCCGTCTCCTCCATCCTGTCATAAATGGAGGCCACGATCTCGCTCATCGTGTACTCCGTCACGGAGCATGGCCGTCCGGCGTATTCTTTCTCCACAATATAAGGAAGGCCGATGGCGCTCTGCCTTGTATGGTGCGTAATGGTATAGGAAACCAGTCCCACCTGGCATTCTCTGGCAATCTGCTCCATAATCTGTGTTTTTCCGATTCCCGGAGGCCCCATTAACAGAACCGGCCTCTGGCGGACGGCAGGGAGCAGATACTCCCCGCGTCCATCCTTCAAAAGATACGCTTCGATGCAGTTTTTAATTTCTTGCTTTGCCCGCTTGATATTCATGTCACATCACCTGTTTTTCGGTCTATTCGTCTTTCCTGTCATGTCTTCTGCTTCGAGTTTAAAAACGGCTGTTTTTTCCACAACCCTGGCGTCAAATTCAAATGCCCCGCTCTCTCTGTCATACTGGCGCATGATCAGATTCAGCGCCTCATACTTTTCTTCCATATCCTCCACGACGGACGCCCTTCCCGTGCCGCAGACGCTCTCATAAAGCATTGTCGTCTTGCAGGCAGGCTCTTTTAAGACCAGCTCTTCCTCCGCATACATGGAGAATGCGATCCTGTTATCGCATTTGATCCGGTCAAACTTGGTGCCTTCTCCGGCTCCGTGGAAATAGAAAACAGTTTTTCCGTCCTTAACGCCAACTCCAAAGTTGATGGGAATCACATAGGGATAGTCCTCTCCGGAAAATGCGAGGCTGCACACGCGGCATCTCTTTATTATTTCCATAATTTCATTTTGATTCTCAATTCCCCTGTCTTTTCTTCTCATTGTTCGTTTCTCCTTTCGTCCTGAATGTCACCGGTGCAGGCGGCGGTCCTTATCAGTCCACGTCTTCTCCTTCATCCTCAAACTCTTCCGGATTCAGAATCAGCTTGATCGCCCAGGGCGGAACATCCGCGTCGCTGTAATCATCCCGCATAAATACAAATGCCGTATCATAGGCCGGCCTGTGGACCGGAAACATCCCGTAGCCGTCCGTAAAATAGATGAGGCCCTTAAGCCCGGTAAATACCTTTTTCTGCACCAGAGAGTCCACATACTGGAACGCAGGCCTGAAATCGGTGCCTCCGCCTCCGGCAATCTCCATATGCTCCATATAATCCTTAAGCTCCAGGGCCGACTCGATTTTCCGGTCACTCTGAATCTTTTCATCACATTGTATCACATGTACGTTCACCTTTGTAAAAAAACTTTCCGCTTCCGAGAGTACGGCATATGTCTGTTCCAGAAACCGTTTCACAAGCTCGCCGGAGCATGACATGGAAGTATCGATTACGATGGCAAATTCCTCTATCTTTTTTACCTCCTTTGTCTCCAGAGGTTCAATCAGAGGCATATTTCCATAGGTTCTCAGTCCGTAATCATAGTAAATGTAATCGAAAGCGTCGGTATCGATCTGAACCGTCTCCTTCATCACCGAAAATTTTCTCAAAAATCCCCTGTAATCATACCGTTCCCGGTTCTCTATCTTCACCTGGCGGGACAACTCCCCGGCCTCCTCCGACGCCTTTTTGGAAAAGGATTCCATCTCCGTCTCCATTGATTCGCGCAGATTATCCCACTTGTTCTTTCTCTCCTGGGGTATCTCCGGTCTGTCGTTTTTATCATTCCAGCGGGAGTGATCATCCCTGTAAAATTCTGCCATAAGCGAAAGATACCGCCCCTCCGGCAGATTTTCTTCCTGGAGGCAGCGGTAAATACTCTGGGCATTCATAACCTTTGTTTTCTCTTTCAGGCGCATATAACACTCCCTCCTCACGGGAGACTGGGGACGGTGGAGGCACCTTATCTCCATCCCGTCTATCATATATTCAACAGCAATATCACACGCCAGGTTCCACAGTTCTTCGGCTCTCTTTCCCCTTGTGTCCATATGGGCAAAGATACAGTGGAGGATGGAGTGGAAATACAGCCGGTTTACATAAACACGCCCATCCATATATTTTTCCGCCAGAAACTCGGGCTGGTACGTATAGCAGAAGCCGTCCGTCCCTGCCCCCCTGGCGGTAAAATCCGGTACAAACATAAGGGAACTGAGCGCCGCGTCCATAAAACGCAGATGCAGGTAAAGCTCGTTTCTCGTATTTATCAGTATATCACGACAGATAGCAGCGAGCTCTTCGGCCTTTTCCTGTTCAAATGCCGCCGGTGTTTTTCGTTCCATTCCGTTTCTCCTGATTCTTCTTTTCCTGGTTTTTCTTTTCCTGGTTTTCTTTTTCCCTGGCTTCCCTTACCTTCTGGAAACCCTCGTCGCCTACCGCCACACGGATAAATTCTTCCATCGTCTTGGTCAGATATTTGTTGCGCTTCTTGTAAAAATAGACCTGTCTGACGGAAAGTGATTCATCCATCTTATAATAACACAGAGGAACCTCATACGACAGGCTGGCAACGAGGCCGTCCGGAATAAAGGTTGCCCCGATCCCTTTTCCCGCCATATTGAAAGCCGATACGACCTGATCCGGTTTCAGAATAATATTCGGTGTATAATTCTGACGGCCGCACATCTTCACGCCCCGCTTATAGATACTGTTCTCTTCCTTGACAAAAATAAACGGCGTATTCTTAAGCAGCGGAAGCGGCAGTGCGGGAAACGCATCGTCGCTATGGCGCTTCGCCGTAATGTCGGCTGCAGTAAGCTGATATTCCATCAGCTCTCTGTTAATCTCAAATTCCCTGGGGACGGCCAAAATAATCCGCTCCGTATTGTAATAATATTTTTCGTAATTTTTATCATCCAGTTCCGAATTGTCGATAATTAAATCGAGTTCTTCTCCCATCAGCTTATCGGTCAGCTGGGAGGTTGTCCCTTCGATCAGTTCAATCTTAATCTGAGGGTATTTTCTGGAGAATTCACCGAGCAGACCCGGCAAAATAAAGGAGGTAAAAAATATAGTTCCTCCGATTGCCAGTTTACCGGTCAGAAGACCGTTCAGGTTATTCAGTTGGTTAATCGTATTCTGCTCCAGGGCAAATAACTTTTCAATGGCATCAATGTAAACTTCGCCGCTGGGAGTGAGACCGATAGGCGAAGTGCTCCTGTCAAATATCGGACTGCCTATTTTTTTCTCCACCTTCTTGATCGCCGTGCTTAACGCAGGCTGGGTGATATACAGCTTTTGCGCCGCTTTTGAAAAGCTTTTCTCCTCGTATACCGCATATACGTATTCTTTACCGTCGAACATCTTTCCTCCTGTTTTTCCGCTCTGTTTTTATTGGTTTTCCGGTTCCGCCCTCTATAACGAAAAATTAATAACTATTATTTTATTATATAAATTTGATTATATACGAACCATGTTATATAATCAAGTTAAAGAACAAAAATGATACATTTTTTTCGGCTTTATAACTCAAATTTTTTCCTCTCAGGAGGATAGGCCCGGTAAGAGGCGTTCATAAGAAAACTTATGACATCCGTACGGCCGGCCCGGTTTGAGGCATGAATCAGTTTATCAAAGCCGGTTTTCCCCAAAGCCGGTTTCTTTATATCGGAATATTCCTCGCGAGCACGCACTGCATAACCCTCGTTCCCCAAACAACCCGCAGTCGCGTGCTCAACCTTTATCCTTTTTTCATCATTTTCCCCTTCAGACGGTAAAAATTCACCTACAAACCATTTCCATTCGTCCATACTGTCCTTTTTCAGAAGACAGGCTGCCGCCTCTTCGGGATGAAGGATCAGGTATTCCCTGTACATCAGTGAGGCTTTTTCCGTCAGTTCCAGCGGAAAGCGGAGACGTCCCATCGCAAGGGCCGCCGCTCTCGCGGGCGGTTCCTGGATCTTTGCATGGATAAACAGGCTGTCGTATTCACGGAACTTAAACTCCGTCCCTTCGAACGCATAACGGTAGCGGTGCCCGCAGCCGTGCACATGGGTTTCCAGAATCCTGGCCGGCGTGTTCTCCACCGCCTCCTCATAAAATACAGGGAAAAAGAGACTGGCGCGTCCCGTGCACCCAAGCTGCCCGTCCGCGTCTTTCTCAAGCTGCCTGTAATCTACGGTCAGCGATTCATTCAGCTCCGCCAGAACTTCTTTCAGGCATGAGCGTTCCCCCTTCACAACACCGATGTCCAGCTCCTCGATCTTCCGGCAGCCGTTAAAGGCTCCGGCTCCGATGTCTGAAATTGTGGAATATATCGAAAGCTTTTTAAGGCCGTAACAGTTATAGAATGCATATCGGCCGATTTTGCGTATGCCGGAAGGAAGGTGGATTTCCTTAAGGCGCTCACCGCAGGCTGCCGGCAGTCCGGCCGTATTGATAACCGGACTTTCCATACTGCCGCCTGCACCGGCTCCAGAGGCACTTCCCGACAATCCGCCCGCGCCGGTTCCAGCCGCGTTTCCCGGTTCCTCCTCCGCATCCCACAGTTTCCCTGCAGGCGTCCCGCGCATATCCCCGGAAAAGATGTAATCTCCCAGTTCCGTCACCTTCCTGCCGGAAATAGTTTCAGGGAGCACAATCTGGCTGCACTCCCCGTAGCATCTTAATATTTTGACGGAATCTCCATTTTCTTCATAAAGGCATTTCAGTTCCATTCTTATATTCTCCGTTCCAGAAAGTCAATAACTCCTTCCAGTGTTTCCGGCTTCGCCGCCAGCTTAAGTAAAAGCTCCTGCGTGGGCTGCATCAGATCGGGCACCATGACCGGAATAAAACCTCCGTCTATGGCCGCCCTGATACCGTTGAAGCTGTCCTCCAGGACAACGCATTCCGACGGAGAAACTCCCGCTGCGCCGGCCGCTCTCAGGAAAATCTCGGGATCCGGTTTGGCATGCTCCACCATATCCCCGCAGACAAAGCCATCGAAATAATCCTTTACTCCGGCCGACTCCACATACCGGAGCGCCCTGCTGCTCTCGGTGGACGTGGTCAGCCAGATCTTATAATGATGTTTCTTAAGCCATTCAAGAAGTGTGTAAAGTCCCGGTTTGACCGGTATCTCATGCGTATCCAGATAGTGGATGAGAAGCTCTCTCTTCCGTCTCCGAATCCCCTTAAAATCCATATGTTCACCGTGACAGCGGCAGAACAGCCGCTCCATCTCCTGGCTGCGGCTGCCGCGGCTGTAGATCAGGAACTCCTCGCTGATGGCGACTCCCGCCTCGGCTCCGGCCTGTTTCCAGAAATCCGACGCGAGGCACTCTGTGTCGAACATCAGCCCATCCATATCAAAGAGTACCGCTTTTACCTGCGTCATCTTGCTGTCCTCCGTCCAGAACCCACTCCTTCAGTTCATCCCCATCGTACTTAAGCTTCAGCGAGAAAAAGTCATCTCTCTCCAAAAGGAGCCTGTGGAAGATTTTGTCTCCCTCCCAAAGGTTCAGTTTAAATACATCTTCCTTTTTCACCCATTCAAGCGTCCCCTCATCGCACGCTTTAAGTTCACCGGTAAATCCGTGGGCCGTGAACAGGCAGATATATTCCGTCGGCCACCCTTCTGCGATGAAGGTCAGGATTCCCCTGAATTTCCATGAGGTCAGGGTCAGTCCTGTCTCCTCCTTCGCTTCGCGCAGAATGCATTCCTCCGGACTCTCATCCTTTTCAAAATGGCCGCCTACGCCGATCCATTTATCCTTATTAACATCTTTTTCTTTCTTCACACGGTGCAGCATCAGATAGCAGCCGTCTTTTTCAATATAACAGAGCGTTGTCAGCTCCGATTTCCTTTTTTCCTGCATAATTGATTCCGTCCTTTTTCTGCTGTAATCCGCCCCGCGGGAACAGCGGCTTAATAATGTACCGTGAGGTGCGAGAAATCCTTCGCATCGTCCTCCAGGATATTCCTCAGGAAGTCACTTAAGTCGCTGACATAGTCAATCTCATTCCAATACTGATATGCCTTCTCATTCTTAACCTGATCCGCAATCTCAAACATCCTGCCGCCATAGTAATAAACACAGAGCCTTGCATAGAACCTGGCCATCTCGTCAATCTTCTCATCGCTGAAGAACAGTTTACGCTCCAGCGTATGTTTTCTGAGATCCAGGACCGCATTCCTGTATGTAACCTGATTTAAAAAGTTCTCACTGAAGGTTTTAAAATCCGATAAGTCCCTGTTTTTATAAGAATTCCTCTTTGCCCAGCCGTCCACATCCACCGATTTTGCATCATACTGGATGTCGCCGCTGTTCCAGATTTTCATCAAGCCGTACTGGCACGGGGCCATCACAAGGGATCCCGTCACAATCTCACTGATTCCGCTGTCTTCATCCTCTTTATAATGCTGCAGATGAAGATGCCCGCTGAGATGGAGACGGACGTCGTAGTCATAGAGCATACCCACCAGCTCTTCGTTGTGCTCTATCGTACAGTTGTCATAGAATTCACGGCTCACACCGCTCTGGTCAAACAGGTTGTGGTGGCTCACCGTAATAACCTGGGCTCCTTCCTCCCAGGCGGCTTCCAACTGCTTTTCCATCCATTCGTATGTCTCCCTGCGGATCATTCCGCCGACCTGGTTGACCGGATCATACTGGCAGGAATCCAGCATCAGAAGCCAGTAGTAATCATCCAGCTTATACAGATAGCTGAGGGAAGCCGGATCCCGGTCGTCCGCCGCCACATAACCATAGTCTGCGTAGATGCTGCTGAATTCATCCGCAGTAATTACGTCTGTCTTCACAGTGCCGTCCGAGGTGAACTTTCTTGCATAATGATTATTGATATCATGGTTTCCCGGAATCACGGCCACCTCTATGCCATGCTCCGATAGCGTCTCCAGCTTTTCGGCCAGCTCCTCGTGGCTCTCTTTTTCTCCATTCAGCGTCAGGTCTCCAGTGAGGATGACCAAGTCCGGATCCTCCTCGATCACATCATCGAGGAACGCATCGAGAATCTCCCAGCCGTACTGAAGCACACGGCCGTCGCTCGATTCCACGGCGGCCATAAAGCTCTGGCATCTGTTTCCAGCAAGTTTTTCCGCCAGATAATGAAGGTCGGTCGCAACAACGATCTTCTGCTGCACGAATGTATCACTGTCTCCGGGCAGCGTCTCTTTTGTCTCCTCTTCCCGGGTCCCGGCCTCTGTTTCCTCATGTTCCCACGACTCAAAGCGTTCCGTCTCTTCCCGGGACTCCTCTGTCGTCTTCTCTGCTTCCGTGCCCGACGGTTCCTGGACGCTCCCGCTCTCCTCCGATACGGAAGGCGTGTCCGAAGTCCGGGAACCGCAGCCTGCAGCCGTTCCTGCAACGCAAAAGGCAGCCAGGACAGCCATCCATTTTCTGTATTTCATCATCTCGACCTTTTCCTTTCCTGAGCTTACCGTTTATCTCGGAATTTTCACACGGAAAAGTGTAAAAACACCTCGCGGGACAACCGCCGTGCAACGCAACGGCAGGTCTACAGCACATAGCTGTGATCAATCTCGATTACCGCGTAGTAGTTTTCCCACTTTTCCCGTACTCTTCTTGTAATTTCTTCGGTCACTTCCCGATCCGACAGCTTTAACTGGAACGGAACCACCACGTCAAAAATCAGGTTCGTATGGGTGGGACCCTTGACCATCCTGAAATCGTGGATGGATAAGTCCCCGTTTATTTCTTTGACCAGTTCCGCCACACACTGTTTGACGAGCCTTACCTCATCGTCGTTGGTGGCAATCGGGTCCATATGGATGACGGCGTCGCAGCCCAGCTTTTCTTTTAACTCTTTTTCCGCCTGGTCTATCACATCGTGAAGTTCAAAAATATTTCCGTCTCCCGGAACTTCGCCGTGGAAGGAAATCATCAGTCTGCCCGGGCCGTAATCGTGTACCACCAGATCGTGGATTCCCACAATCTCGCTGTGGGACAGCGCAATGTCCCGGATTTGGTTGATCAGCTCCTCCTCCGGCGGCTGGCCCAGGAGCGGGCTCAGCGTATCCTTTGCCGCACTGTAGCCTGCATAGAGGATGAACAGAGCCACCATGGCTCCGCACCAGCCATCCACATTCACGCCGGTAAATTTGAGCACCAGCATAGCCAGGAGCACGACGGAGGTAGCCACCGCATCGCTCAGGCTGTCCGTGGCCGTCGCTTTCATCGCGGCGGAGTCTATCTTCCTGCCGACAAACCGGTTATAGCTGCACATATAAAGCTTCACGCACACAGAAACCGCCAGAATCACGATTGCCGTCATATTCATCTCAACAGGGGCGGGTGACATGATCTTAGACACAGACGATTTAGCCAGCTCCACGCCCATCAGGATGATTGCAGCCGAGACGGCAAGTCCCGATATGTACTCAATCCTCCCATGGCCGAAGGGATGCTCCGCGTCCGGCTTCATGCCCGCAAATTTGAACCCAATCAGTGTGATGAGGGAGGAACCCGCATCCGACAGGTTATTGAAGGCATCGGCCATAATAGCGATGGATCCGCTTAAAACGCCAGCCAGATATTTTCCGATAAACAGGCAGATATTGAGCCCGATACCCACGGAACTGCAAAGCGAGCCGTACATACGTCTCACCGCGGGGTCTTTTATGTTATCGGAATCCTTTATAAATCGTTTAATAAGAAATTTAATCATTACTCAACCTCGTTCTTTAAAAATACGAACCGGCTCCCATCGGACAATTCCGGTGCATAGGAAAAACCGAGGCGGTCAAACTGTTTCACCGTCTCAAATCCCATGGCATTCCGTTCTGCCAGAAAGCGGACCATCTCACCTCTGGCCATCTTTGCCTCCGTCGCCTTCACTTTAACCTTCCCGTCTTTCATGGTTCCAAAAATACAGGTGGCAAACTCATCCTCCGGTTTCAGCCACGGTTCCACGGCGCTGCTGTACTCTTTCGACGCCAGATTGAGCACTTTAACGCGTCCCGCGCCCTTCTCCAGGCGGTACAACTCCCTGTAAAGTTCATCCCTCCAATAGCCGTAAAGGTCCTTTGCTCCCTCTGTCGGGAGTTTTGCCTGCATCTCCAGGCGGTATGGCACAACCGCGTCGTCGGCCCTCAGAATGCCGTAAAAACCGCTCAGGATACGCAGATGGCGGCATATGTACTCCCACTGGGCCTCAGAAAATATCTGAGGCGCCATATACTGATACTGGATCCCCACATAGGAGAGCGCCGCCGGCGTCATATTCCTTCTCAGGTCCATATCACGGTAGCGCAGATAGTTCTGATGGGTGATTGCGTCATTTGCCGCAAACAGTTTCTTAAGCTCAGGCTCCGTAAAGGACTGCAGCTTCTCTTTCAGCGCTTCCGTCTTCTCTATCAGCACAGGCATATTTTTCCAGGGCAGCTCATCCGCCTTAACCTGCATTTTCTTTGCCGGAGATATAATAATGCGAAGCTCTGCAGCCAGAGCTTCTTTTTCTCTCTTTGTCATCTTTTTAATTGCCGCCTCCCGCTTCATGGCTTCCTCTTTTGTTTCCCAGGCCTCATAATAGGCCAGCGTGACCGGCCGCCTGCTCTTCGTATATTTGGCGCCTTTTCCCGCGTTATGTGTCTTCAGCCGCTCCTCCAGATGGTTTGTCCACCCGCAGTAGAGCGATGAATCGGAACACCGCAGAAGGTATGTGTAATTCATCATCTTCCTCCAAGGGGGTATGTAAACGGTAACAACACCTTGCAATGTGCCGTTACCGTCCAAAGCCCCGGGGTGCCTTTCGGCAGTTCCACATTAGAGCCTTGTATCTATCTAAAGCATCGGCCGGATGCGCTACTCTCTTCCTCTGCTTTGGCTATAATCTATTATATGGATTTTCTCCTGAAATGCAACTTTCATTCCGGCATTTTTTTCCGGCTGTCAAAATACAGGAAGTTGTCAATGCTGTCCAGTATGTCGGAAAACTCCTCCCTGGGAGCTAGTTCAATATACTGTTTCAGCGTCTGTTTTTCCTTCTTCTTATAGCGTCCGTAGAAAATGTCGTAGAGGTTATGGCCTCTCATATGAATTTTAAAAAGCTCCATATTATTTTTCAAGTCTTCTTCCGATTCCGGAGTCCGTCCCAGCGCACTGACAAACTTTCTGCCCGAACGAAGCCGACCGAGATATTCTGTCCACTTCTGCCAAAGAATATGATAAAAATCTTCCTCTGTTTTTATAATTCCGATTTTTGCCATGATTTCCGGATTGAGGAAGTAATTTTCAAAGGAATAATATTTCAGAATCAGGACGTTTTTCCGTCTTACCCTCGGCAGGCGGTCCACATCCCTCAGGTTCTGCTCGTCGTAATAACGGCACAGTTCTCCGGCCAGCTCCTCCGGATCCTTTCCGTCTCCGTCCCGGATCATCAGGAACTGATCTTTTAAATAAACCTGGTTCATATATTTCAAATTGGCATATGTCTTGATATTGGTGCAGCTGTTTGTCGTTATGATGGCAATCCTTGAGAGATTCCCTTCCCTGTCGTGGACCTCGGAATAGTATTTTTCCAAAAGCAGCGGAAGGCGGCTCTTGTCCTGTTTCCCCTCCACGATAAATACAAAGTCCACATTCAGCGCGTCTGCCGCCCCGTATCCGAGATCATCCAGTATTTCCCCGATGTCCGTATTCTGCCGGAGCACAGAGTAATACTCTCTGTCCAGCACCACCTGCCTGATCTGGCCGTTGGTGAAATTCAGCAGTAGCTGGGGAGAATGGGTACTGAACACGACCTGGTTTTTCTTGGACAGCCTGTAAAGTATCTCACTCGATACCTTCTGGAGCTGCGGGTGCAGGAACAGTTCGGGATATTCCACGATGACAATGCTCGGTATCCGGTTCTCCCCCTCGATATAAGTTTCCAGCAGGGACAACATATAAATGCTGCGCATACCTTTTCCCATATGTTCAACCGTATCCACCTCACCGCGCTCGCTGTTGTAGGTCTTTACCTCAATCTGGAACAGCCGGTCGATATCACAGCGCAGTTCATAGAGGATATCGTCATATCCCCCGTTTTTATGGAAGTTCTCATTGATCCGCTCCACCAGGTCTCCCATGTTGGACTGATACAGCTTGTATTCGAGAAGTTTTCTCGTCTCGGCGGCATCGAGTTCCTCGGGTTTCTTCTTATTAATCAGGCCAATGCACTGGAAACAGTGCCTGCATTCCTTGGCTCCGTCGAACAGGCAGCGGCCGGATCGGAGCTGGTTCATCATCCTGTTGTCCTGGAACAGCAGAAGGTCGTTCTGGAACATCTGCAGATCTCTTGCCGTGTTGATATAGTGGAGTCTTGGAAGGACTTCCCGGATGCAGGGATTATCCTTTTTAAATCCGTCCGTATAGCGGATTTTCCCCTCATAATTGGCGGTATAGGTGAATTCCAGCAGATCTCCTTGGCAGGACGGCAGTTTCCTGTAAAATTCCTTCTCCCACACCTCAAAGCGCTTATAGCGGCTCACGATACCGGCCTGGTGCATCATCCTGCGGTCTTCATCCGTGATCTGCAGGGTCACTTCGATTTCCACATTCTGCTTTGCCTCATTAAAATCAGCTTTTGAAAGCTCCTCCACTCCCGCCATGACACGGATTGCGTCCAGGACGGAGGTTTTCCCCGTATTGTTCTTTCCCACCAGAATCAGGGCGTTCTCCATGTCACGTATCTCCATGTCCCGGATTACTTTATAGTTTTTGATTCTGAGACGTATAAACTGCATGTTCTGCCTCCTTTCGGCCGTTTTTCCGTTATTGTCCACAGCTCAGTGCGGTATGGACAGCAGCGTTCTTCCCGCTGCCGTACAGCCTCCCAAACATATAAACAGTTATGCTTTAGTATACTCTAAGCCGGGCAGGTTCGCAATGTGCTTTGAGCAGAAAAAGGCGGCGGAACCATCCCGGTCCCTGCCGCCCGCCCGGTTTTTACCGGGAGTCCTGCTACTGAACTTCTTTTATAAGCACCAGCTTTTCCCCTGGCCGGATCTCATCTTCCGTCAAACCGTTCGTTTCCTTGATGTTTTCCACAGTCGTATGGAATTTCTTTGCGATTTTCCACAGTGAATCCCCCTGCTGCACAATGTAGCCCACAATACCCGGCATCTGCTGGAGCTTCTTCATATCCAGTGGCTCCACTTTCACGCCCGTGACCACAGGCTCGCACACCGGCTGCAGCACCAGCAGATCGGCGGCAATCACCGCCTTCACTTCCACAGAATCCCCTCCCAGCATCACGGCAGTGAGCTGTTCAAGTCCAAGGTTCATCTGCCAGATGCTGTCCGCGTTAATGCCGTCGGCCTCCGCCACGCAGTGGAACGGTACAATCTCCGTCGTTGCTCCCACCGGCTCCGTATCGTCGTCGGTCAGGTACAGAAGACTCACTTCCAGAACACCTTCTATATGAAGTCCGTCCTCCCTCGGCTCCGCCTCATCCAGCTTCACGCTGCCGCTGCTGTGGCAGATTTGAAGAATCCGGTCCGGTTTGCTTATTTTAAGCTGCTCTGCCACCTTGCATTTGCAGATGTTCCTTGTCAGCAGCCGGTCGAAACAGGCTTCCCCGCCATCCAGCATCAGCTCCCGGTTGGTGGAGTAGAGATCACTTAAAAGCTCCACATTTTCTTCCATGTAGAGTTTCATATCCAGTTCCAGGACCGCATCCAGCTCAAAATCACGCATTTCCCCGTCGTAGTCGGGCTTCATCTCGATTCCCCGGTGCAGGATTCTCACGCCGATGGCCGGAACCATATCCTCCTCCGCCTCCGCAAGCTCCACATCACCCGAGAACGGAATGCTCTCCTCCAGCCACTGAACAGGCGTATGCTCCCCTTCCCCGGCATAAATGATAAATACCATCAGCTCCCCTTCCAGATGGATATTTCCGTCCATGGGGCGGCAGGTGACGCCTCTTAGCCGCATCTCATTCCACAGGATGCTCTCGATGTTCGGCTTATTTCCAGAAACCTGAATATCCTCCTTGATCCGGTATGTATCCTTTCTCCTGACCGCGATTGCCGCCACGTCGATACTTCTCTTTAATACCTCTACCTCTTCATCATCCGTCTCAATGTCCACGGCTGCCTCCGCGTCGTACAGATTCTCCACCCGCACTTCCAGAGTCACGACTGCCTTGATGCTCAGCTTTCTGGAATTGATCATGCTGGTGTTCAGATCCTCAAGCGTCCAGGATACCTGGGTATAGTCATGCTCATCCAGGTCCGGCACATTGATCGTCTCATCGAACGGCACCTCTCCTCCCAGCGCCTGAAGCCCTCCTTCTGCTTTTCTGTACAGCACACGGAAAGCCAGTTTTCCCTTAATCAGAACCTTATCGCCCTGGGTTCTCGATGATTCAATCTGGACCTCTCCATTGTCCAGAAGGACCTGGGATACGTCGTCCATGGTGTCCGGAACGATAAAATCGTCGTCCAGAGTGATCTGGGATACCGCGCTTCCTTTCTGTCTGTTCATATGTATATTTTTCTTAATCAGCTCCATCATTAATGATCGCACCTGCCCTTTCCATATCTACAACTTTATGAAAGTTTATGCGGACAGACGTGACATTATTCCAAACAGGAAAGAGGGATATTCAAAAACCGGCGGAGTGGTACCTTGAATTCTGGGATGAATTATCATATAATGGACTGGTATAGTCCGGAATCATTTGAAAAATGGAGAAAATAAAAGATGGGTTACAGAATTATGCTGCTTCTAAAGCCGAGTATCAAACAATATTGTGAACAAATTCTGGGAAGTTCCCGGGATGATGTGGACATCACTTACAGGGAATATAACGAGTTCAGCGAGCTGATCTCCATATTTCTTGAATCCAAAACTCTGTATGACGGTTTTATTACGAGCGGATATGTTCCTTGGCTTACACTGAAGCATTATATTCCGGACGGAGAAAATATTCCAACTGCGTGTTTTGACATTGAGGTAGAGCATGTCTATCAAATGCTGCTGAAATTAATGATGTTAAACGAACAGACGGATGTTAACAGAATTGGCATCGATTTTTTGGAAGAAGGTTATACTCTCCGCGAAGCCCTGACGGAGGAGAAACTGGCTGTTATGGCGGATCGGTTTTGCGAGAGACTTGAAGAGGGCCTCTGGGATGAGATGGAGCAAAGAGAAGAAGAACTGCTGGACAAATATAAAAGCAGGCTTGAATGCCATGAACTGGATCTGATTCTCACCCAATTTCACAGTGTGCAGAAACTGGGGGAACTGTATGGAGTGGATTCTTACTATGTATATCCCAGTATCAAAGAGCTGAACCGCACCTTTTCCGCATTGAGACAGAAGATAGAAATGAAACGCATGAAAGAAAATATCTCAGGAGCCATCGTAATCCTACCTGTAGAGAAGGATACCTGGGACATAGCCAATGAAGAGAGGGAACGCTGCCTGTTCCAGCTTAAGCAGGCGGTGATGACGCTTAACAAACGTTATATGAACAGTCTGATTCTCAAAGAGGGCTATAACGGCTACGAGATTTACACCACCTCTATGCTGATTAAAAAAATGACGGACAACTGCACTTCCTGCGGCGTCCACCCCCTGCTGAAGCAGGAGATGAACTTTAAAGGCGTTATCAGCTATGGCATCGGCACCACGCTGAATCAGGCGCGTATGAATGCATGGGAGGCAGCCGCCTATGGTAAAAAAGTTCTGGGAAAAGACCAGGGCAGCTTTATGATGGATGAGAATGAAAATATCTTTCTCCTCGATGCGTCCCCGGAAGAAATAGCCGCCCGTCCCGCGGAATCCAGTAAATATTTAAAGGAAGTTGCCAGCAGCGTCAGGCTTTCCGTTGAAACTATTTCAAAACTGGCTTCCATGATAAGGTTGGAGGGTTCCGATGAGGTAACCGCCGCCCAAATAGTGAAAAGTCTTGGCATTTCTCCCAGAACCGCAAGCAAGATCCTGACTAACCTCCTGCAGTATGGCTATGCTGAAATGATAGGACAGGAAAGCCTTGGCGGCAAGGGACGTCCGATCAAGCATTACCGTCTTAAAATTAAGGGGTGAAAGGCCACATTAAAAAGCTTCGTCCCTAGAGGCACGGCAGTTTGCATATCGTAATAAAATCAGAAATAGCAGACGGCGGCGTCAAGGCATTCCTTTACCTTGACGCCGCCGTCATTTCATATAATTCGCATAAATAGTTGTCCGGTTCATATCGATTCTCTTTGTCATTCACCTCTCTTTGTATGAAATCTGCATTTTAACGCCATTTTTATGCCTGTACCGCAGGCAGCATATACATTCGGCATGGAAAGAACATTTTCCAGAAACATCCCCGCTAAAATGATAAAAAAGCCAATCAGCACGGGCAGAGTGGGATAGTCTTTTAAAAAGAGGGCAACCCACAAAGGCCCCAGGATCATTTCCCAAAGAGCGATGACCGAAGCTTTTCTGGGATTCACCAGTTGAAGGCCAAAATTATAAAAGCCATATCCCGCTCCCATCTGAACCGTTCCAAGAAGCAGCATCACCATCCAGTTCTGTGCCGTAAGTTCCTGCAAATCGGAAAAAGACGGGGGAAGGAAAATAAAAGTAAACACGCCCGAAAACAGACACGCAAGGCAGGTAAGCCCAAGCGGGCAATCGCCCGATGCATGTTTGGCGCTCAGCGTCATCAGGGCAAAGGCCAGGCCCTCGCTGAGCGCGATCAGGTTTCCTTTGCCCTGACCGGTGCTGCCAAATCCCGTACTCATAAAAAACAGGACTCCGGCCAGTATCAGGATAACCGGTATAATACTGTTCCAATAGATCCGTTCCTTTTTTACCGCTGCCAGCAGTAGGAGCCAGACCGGAGCCGTATACTGCATTCCAACGGCAATAGCGGATGAGGTCTGATCCAGCGCCAGAATGACTCCCGTTACCAGCGCTTCAAATGAAGCGATATAGATGAGGGTCCAGTGATTCCAAATCATCTTCCGCGGCCTTAAAAACGGAAGTAGGACAATACCGGCCAGCAGTGAACGCAGACCGCAGACCAGAAAGGGATCCAGGTCCTGCTGCACAAATTTCACAAGTGGGGCATTGAGGCTCCAGCATACCGCGCCCAGAAAAACAAGTAATGAGCCGGATAACTTTCCTTTTAACATAATTGCCGCCCTCTGGTTGAATAAACAACGCTATTAGAATGGCCCATAGTTAATTAACTGTGCAACGAGAATAATGCCAAACGCTACCGCTGACAGAAGCGTCCACAATTTCCAGGAAAATTTAACCCACTGTCCGTAAGTCACATTTCCTACCGCCAGCATTGCATGAAGAGAACCGCTGGTCGGATAAAGCATGTTGGTGAATCCGTCGCCGTACTGATATGCAAGAACCAGAACCTGCTGGTTAATATGGAGCACCTGTCCCAGCGGGGAAAGAATCGGGACAAGCACAACCGCTTTTCCTTCACCGGAAATAATAAAGAAATTCATAAAAATCACAATCAGGTATACTGCCAGGAGGGTAACGAGCATCCCCTGATCCGTCAGCATCTGTGAGATATAGTAGACCAGAGTGTCAAGCATCTTGGCCTGTTTCATCAGGCTCGTAACCGCCTGGGCAAGTCCCATAAGAAATACTACCTGAAGCAAATCGGCCGCTCCCTTTGTAAAAAGACGGCACGCCTTGTTCATATTGATTCCCCCTGCAATTGCAATTGCGATTGCAGCAATCAGGAAAATAGCGGACATCTGATTATAGTTCCACATCAGTTTGACTGCTCCATATGTCTGAACCACCAGGGCAATGAAGAAAATAATCAGTCCTGCCTTCATTCTTCCGGTCAGCCTTACCGTTTCATGCAGGATTTCTTCCTCCTCATTACAGGAAGAAATATACTCCTGCGCTACCACGCTTTTAGTCGGATCCGCTTTAATTTTGCGGCAGTAAAAGTAGAGATACCCAACCGCCACCAGGAAAAAGATTATCTGTGCTATCACACGCAGGCCAATGCCGGAAAAAATAGGAAGGCCTATCATTTGCTGGGCCAGGCCGGTGGTGTAGACATTGACAATTCCTCCTGTCCACCCCAGTCCGATACTCATGATAACAAGGGAGATTCCCACCAGACGGTCATACCCCAGTCCGATAACAAGCGTTATCATTATAGGGATGAACGGTATAAGGTTTTCCGCCATTCCCGCCGCGCCTAACAGTGTAAAGAAAAAGAGAAAAATTATTATCATCAGAAACTCTTTTCCCTTAGCATGCTGAATCAGAACCTTTACGCCTGTAGTCATGGCCTCCGTGCTGTCTAAAATGGCAATAGCGCCCGTCATGATCAGAATCAGGGAACCGACGGCCATGGCTGCCGTAATGCCGGCGTTGATGGAAGTGAAAAATCCCAGAAAAGTGATCGGATTATCCTGTTCTACAAAATGAAAACTCCCTGAGACCACTTCGCTGTAACCGGTCGCCTCGTTAGCAACCCTGGTATACTCACCGCTGGGAATAATCCAGGAGAGGACAACCACCAAAAGCATTACCGTCATCAGAATCAAATATGGATGTGGAAGTTCAAACCTCCGTTTTTGTTTTACAGCAGCCGCTTTCATATCTCTCCTCCATTCCTACGCTTTCTTCCCAGAACTATTATTTGCGTATACAGTTTTATCCCCAACTATCGTTTCCATAATCTTTATCTTTTTAATATCATCCGGTTCAATGGCCATGGGATCCCTGTCAAGAATCACAAAATCGGCCAGTTTCCCGGGCTCAATAGTACCTTTTTCACATTCTTCGTGGTTCTGCCAGGCTCCGTTTATCGTATTGGCACACAGAGCCTGATAAACGGTCAGCGCCTCATCCGGTCCCAGTATTTCCCCGCTGTAAGTTTTTCTGGTTACGGACGCCCATATTGAAGTGAGCGGATCCGGAGGCAGAACAGGACAATCTGTGTGCATGGTAGGTTTCATCCCCATATCAAATGCCGTCCTGATGGGATTATAGTGCAGGCACCGCTCCGGCCCAAGGAAAATCTCTCGGTGGACATCTCCGCAGATATAGACACAGGGCACAAAGAATGAAGGGACAATTCCCACCTCTTTCATTTTCAGAAGCTGATCCTCTCTGGCAGTCTGTGCATGAACGGCCGTGTGGCGGATATCCGGTTTTGGATTTTCTTTCTGGCACTGTTCATATACATACAGGACATCATCGATTGCCGCATCACCGTTACAGTGGATATACATCTGGACTCCGGCATTATGTACGGGGCGGACGATGGCCAGCAGTTCCTCCCTGCTATGGATCGGCATACCCCGGTATTCCGGTTCCATGTCAGGAAGATTATAATACGGCTTTGTGAGATAAGCCGTTCCGCATTGAATCGAACCATCCTGAAATGCTTTTGCCCCGTGTAAGGTAATCATATTACTTGAACTCTTTATGTTATTTTCTGCATAATAAATTGCTTCTTCCGGGGAAGACCACCAAATACAGCGTATCCCCAAATAACCGCTTTTGAGAGCCTCCTCCAAAAGTTCCTTAGCGCCTGAGCTTCCCTGCCCCTGGTTAGCGGTAGTAATGCCCCTGGACGCATAGAGCTCTGTAGCTGCCTTAATCCCCAGCAATTTATCCTCTTCCGTTCCCAGAAATCCGAAATATTCACTGTTCCAGACCTGCATAACAGCCATCTCTCCCAGTATCCCGTTCGGCTCCCCATCCTCGTCCCTGTAGATTACGCCTCCGTCAGGATCCGGTGTGTCCCTTGTAATTCCCAGCATAGACAGCGCTTTACTGTTTAAGTAAATGGAATGGGATGTGTAATTGTCTACAATAACCGGCCTCTCAGCAGATACCCTGTCCAGATCATGACGGTTTAAATGACGCTTCTCAGCAATACCGCAGTTGTCAAACCCTGCTCCAATCAAAGTCTTACCCGCGGGCAGTGTCTTTATCTCCTCCTGCAGTTTGATAATGCACTCTTCCACGGTACTGAACGTTCCAAACGGCGGACAGCGCAAATATACATAATTGAGCAATCCCACTCCTGCCTCCTGGAAATGGCTGTGGGCATCGTAAAATCCCGGAATCATCGTATATCCGTTCAAACAGACTATTCTTGTCTTTTCCCCCGAAAACTGCATAACACTTTCTCTGCTGCCGCAGGATAAAATATTACCATCCTTTACTGCCACCGCTTCAATCGTGTGATCCGGTCCCGTCATGGTTCGGATAACCCCGCCATAGTAGATGGTGTCGGCTGCTGAATTCATTTGTAAATGATTCATTTCAAAGCTCCCCCTTTCATAAACTGCATTTTGCAATCCGCAGTGAAGTCCCTGACGGATACTCCTTACGGCTGCCATTCCTCGCTTTTGTATTATATTTTTTCTATTTATTGAGCACTCATTAAATTGATATTAGCACCGCATCAGTTAATTGTCAATATGTTTAATTTTATTTTTAAAAAACTCTAAAAAACCTCAGAATAACTCATAAATAACTATTAACAATGCCGTAGACAATGTCAAAATAGTAATTTAACAAAAAAACGGGCCCTCCCCCATAAATATCAGGGTTGGTCCCGTTTAAAAATTCCATAACTGATTATTGAGTTGATCTTTCTTCCTGAAATTTGTCCGGACTTTATATATCAGTATCAATTGAGTGATGATACTCTTCCAGGAAATGATGCCTCTCCCCATTTTTCACATAGCCAATGCAGGCATCCAGATTAACATTTTCTACGCTTTTGAAAATATTTGTCTCAATATGCGGATTAATCTGACGGAATCGGTTGATCAGCTCTTTCATTTCCTGTCTCTTGGACAGATGGTTTTCATCCCGGCCGGCCACCGCCTCCGCCGCTTCCGTGAAACGGCAGGCACACTGGAGAAAGCGAAGGCTGTTATAGTCCTTCCAGGCCAGTATATCCGCCTCTTTCACCAGATAGAGAGGCCTGATAAGCTCCATCCCCTCAAAATTTGTACTGTGGAGCTTCGGCATCATCGTGTTCACCTGGGCGCCGTAAAGCATACTCATCAAAATCGTCTCTATCACATCGTCAAAATGATGGCCAAGCGCAATCTTATTGCAACCCAGCTTCCTGGCATTAGCATATAAAAATCCTCTTCTCATTCTGGCACAGAGATAACAGGGCGACTGATCCACATCCACCACCACATCAAAAATATCCGACTCAAATATAGTAACCGGAATATCCATAATCCCCGCATTTTCCTCAATCATCCTGCGGTTAGCCGGGTTATATCCCGGATCCATGACCAGGAAATGGAGGCCGAACTTCATCTTCCCATGCCTTAAAATTTCCTGCATACACTTCGCCAGGAGCATGGAATCCTTTCCCCCGGAGATACAGACGGCGATGTTATCACCCTCTTTAATCATATCGTATTCATTAAGCGCCCTGACAAAAGGGCGCCAGATTTCTTTTCTAAACTGCTTGATAATGCTCTTTTCTATCTCACGGCAGCGGTCCGGAGTTTTCTCTTTCTTTCGTTCCGCCGCCAAATCTATAGCTTTTTCTGCATATTGTGTACTTTCTTCATTCTGCATAAATGTTATTCTTCCTCTATTCCGTCACGTCGCTTCCTGACGCTTCTTCAGCCTCAGCCGGCGGCGTTTTTACCTCTTCCAGGGCTGCAGCGGGAACCGGCTTTCCGGTTGCCTCCTCCAGCGCCGTTCTGAGGACTTCAACTTCTTTCTGAAGTTTTTCCATCTGTTCCATCATCATCCGGTTGTGCTCACTGATAATGGTTTTCTGTTTCTTCTGGATCGGCACTCCGTCCTTCTTAACAGGGCGGGCAGGGATTCCTACGGCGGTGATATTCTCATCCAGCTGGCGCAGAAGCACGGCATTAGCCGCAATTGAACAGTTATCTCCGACTTCAAATGAGCCAAGAATTTTGGCTCCCGCTCCAACCGTCACATTATTTCCAAGCGTTGGATGTCTCTTTCCCTTCTGGGTACCTACGCCTCCCAACGTTACGCCCTGATAAATCGTACAGTTATCACCGACCACCGTTGTTTCACCGATCACTACGCCGCAGCCATGGTCGATCAGGATCCCGTGTCCCAGCTGAGCACCCGGGTGTATCTCAATCAGTGTAAAAAATCTTGCAAGCTGAGAAATCAGCCTGGCAATAAAAAACATGTGGCGCCTGTAAAACCAGTGGGCAACCCTATGCCAAATCAGCGCATGGACACCCTGATATAAAAGCAGCACTTCAAGTGCATTCCTCGCCGCCGGATCCCTCTCCTTCACGGCTTTCACGTCCAGCCAGATATCCTTAAGAATCATTCTCTCCTACCTCTTTTTTCATTATGTCTTCACAAATGTCCGCCAATGAGTACCTATGGGGTGAAGTATATCTTATTTTATTCTATGCTGTCAAGCAAAGTGTGATAATCGAAAGGGGGGAGTCGCGGTAGTTCTGCTTTTAAATGGGGATTGGGTTGAGAAATGAGGACACCGCCGTCAAGCCAGGGGCCGGGGTGGTGAGGGGGATCGATGAGTCTTTCGTCCCGGGCGTTAGGTTATCGTGGGCGGGGAATCCGGGCAGAAAAAGTTCCTGCGGGAAACGCTTTCGCTCGTTGGAGTACATAATGGTACTAACCTCGAAAAGACCTCGGTAAGTACCAATGAACTCCCAGGTTCCCTCCGGAATCTTTTTCTCCCTTCTTCCCCACAGGAAGGTTATGGCCGGGACGAAAGACTCAGCCAAGACGGCTGCCCGGCCCCTGGCCTGCGGCGGCCGATTTGTCCTCTTTCTTCAATGGGGGAGGCGCTTGCCGCTGCCACTACGTTGCTCAAGATGCCCGAAAACTACATCCTGTACACTATGAAACTATGGAAGCTTATAATCTTAGACTGTTCATTCTGCTCCTTTTTTTATGCAGCTCAAGACTTCGTCAGACTGTAAAAAAATCACGACTATATCATGAAAGCGACAATACCTCCTCCCCACTTGACGAAAGAGACAATCAGCCCCTGAAGCCGGCGGACGGGGCAACAACCTTCGCTGAGTCTTCAGTCCCGCCAACAACCTGCCCGGGGGAAGGAAGGAGAAAACTTTCCGAAGGGGACCTTGGAATCCGCCGGTGCTTGATGAGGTCTTTTCGAATCGTCGAGTAGATGTGCCCCTTACAGGGCACACCCCTCACAGAAATCCGGACGTGCGGCTTTCCCGCATCCGGCTCTTTATAAGGCGCATCGTTCACTTCTATCATGCGTATACGTTGACATAGATTTTTGGCCGTTTGAGGGGATACTGTTTTAACAACTCCCTGTATCCCTCCCACGTATAGCTGTTTCTCTGGCTTCTTCGGTTCAGCCAGTAGTACAGCCGTCTTTTTACACGCTCGTAAAAACACCAGATACTTCGGCTATTATCTGTGATTCCGTAGTAATGGTAGTAGCCAATTAAAATTTCGTTCAGCTTTTTGATGAGCTCCTTGGGGTCTTCATGTCTCTTCCGCTTAATATGCGCGTTCATTTCCCGGCTCTTCTTCGCCAACTTCTTTTTACTGGTTTTCCTCTTCACTCTGAACTTCCCGTTCCGGTTCTCGCTACAGTAGTGTGTAAAGCCTAGAAAGTCGAATGTCCCCGCCTTTTTCCCTTCTTTTTGGCTGCGTTCCTTCGCATACCTACCGAATTCAATTAGACGGCTTTTATCCTCTTGCAGGCTCAGCCCAAAGTGCCCCAGCCTACGTTTCAACCGTTCATAGAATTCTTCCGCCTCCTCTTTATATTGGAAGCACACTACGAAATCATCGGCGTACACCACCAGGCCGCAGTAGCCTTTCATCCCCGGCTTCACCTTCTCCACAAACCACCATACCAGCACATAATGCATATACAGGTTTGCCAGCACCGGGGAGCATACGGAGCCCTGGCCGCTTCCTTCCACGGTCTCATGGTACTGGTAATCCTCCAGGATTCCACTCTTCAGGATTCTCCTTACCAGGCGCGTGATATTTGGGTCTTTGATTTTGGATTCTATAAACCGTACAATCCAGTCATGGTCAAGATGTTGAAAGAAGGATTTTATATCTGCATCCAGTACATAATTCGTTTTCTCCCGTTCCAGCATCCCGTTCAGTTTCTTTATTGCCTGATGGCAGCTTCTTCCCGGACGGAATCCCATCATCTCTTCATAGAAATGGGGTTCAAACACGGCTTCCAGCAGTTCCTTTAACGCTTCCTGTACCAACTTATCCTCATAGCAGTAGATACTCAGCGGCCTCGTTTTCCCATTCTCCTTCGGTATCTCCACTTTTCTGGCTGCCTTTGGCTTATACGATTTCTTTTTCAGCCGCAGTACCAGATCTTCCAGATTCCCTTCCAGATTCTTTTCGTATTCCGCTTTGCTCACTCCATCGATTCCCACTGCTTTCTTTCCATCCATCTTTTCATGGCAGCTCTTCAACAACTCTTTGTTGATGAGATGCCCGATGGACGTAAATACCATGTCCGGATTTTCGCTTGACATCTGTGATATTCTCGCCAATTTCGTTTCCATCTTTTTTTCTCCTACCTCTGTGTGCAGTTGATGTTTCCTCTTTGATATTGCCTTATAAGGCAGGGCCGGGAGGATTCCCCGGCCCCCTCTCGACCTCCCTTTGGCGGTGCGATTCCCCGCCTTTTCGGTACTATTCGGCCTTCCGACTGCCTGCCGCCCGTTTGCCTTCCTTTTTGGTCGGCATACCCCTTCCCCACACAAGGAGGGGAGACGGCAGGCTCTCCCCAGTTGACATGATATCATTGTATAACATGATTGGCTCTCGGACACCGCAGCAGTGTGGAAAATCTCACCCTATCGATAAGCCCACATATTGCCTTCCACTACACTAAAAGCGTCGGCCTGCTGGATTTTCACAGCGTTTCGGTGCTCTATCACTCAACCCTATTACCTGGCTGTCTACGCTTAACTGGCCGCATTACTGTTGTCAGCCCAAGACTCGCTACCGGTGGTGTGGTTAGCACCTTGCCGGACAGGGTTTCCACCTGTTAAATATCACACCCTTTTCTGGGCGCACTAGCATCCGCTGCGCATTCCACAAGCGGGAGCGAGTCCCCGTAGGAATTTTTTCTCCTGGATTCCCCCTCACAACAACCTGCAAACCGGGACTGAAGACTCATATCCAACCACCCACTCCCCCGTCCGCCGTCTTACAGAGGCGTCCTCGCATCTCAACTAACTGTCCCTGATAGCAAAAAAGCCATCTGCTTCCCAGCAGACAGCTTTTCATGACATATTCGTTCTATCCCCCGTTACTTTCCGGGGCATCCAAACACATTCCGGCAGAGCCTGACATATTCCTGATACTCAGGATATTCCTTAAGCTCTGCTAAGAGATCCACCATAGAATTGTAATACCAGGCATGCTTCTCTTTTTCTTTTACATTAAAACGCTCCCAGATTTTCTCCCCCACCAGGATATAATCCCGGGCGGTGCTCCGGATATTACTCAGCTTGTCCGCCAGGGTAAGGATTTTAATCTCACGCCCCGCCGTACGCAGGTGTTCTATAGTCCGGCTCTTCCGTTCCAGCCATGTCTTGGATTTATCCTCACTCTCCTCGGCTACCAGATCCGCCACGTGGCGTCCAAAATGTACTTCCAGCTCCCCGTAAGTCACTCCGGCATCCTCGATCGTATCGTGAAGGAGAGCAGCGGCAATCACTTGTTCATCATCCGACATCATCGACGCTATCACGGCCGTCTCCAGAGGATGAGTAATATAAGGTATAGTGGAACCCTTTCTGTATGCTCCTCTGTGTGCTTTTTCCGCAAATTCGGCAGCTTCCCTTATCATTGGTTCCCCCTATTCTGATTGGCCGCAGGCCGTCTGGCCTCCGTCCCGGACAATGTGTACGTCCATCTGGTTAAATGGAATTTCAATCCCGGCTTTATCAAAGGCCAGTTTTATTTTCTCCGTAATATCCCATCTGGTCTTCCAGTAGTCCTCAGCCGCAACCCAGCCCCTTGCGCCAATCATCACCGAACTCTCTCCCAGGCTGTCTACAAACACAGTTATGTCGGAATCCTTCATAATCGCGGGGTGTTCAGTGTATAGCTTTTCAAGTATCTGCTTTGCTTTCTTTAAATCAGCTTGATAACCGATTCCCACAGTCAAATCGAGTCTTCTCTTCTCCATTGCAGTCACATTCGTGACGGTGGAATTAGCCAGCGTTCCGTTGGGAACCGTAATTGCCTTATTGTCAACAGTGGCCAGTGTCGTATATACGAGGCCAATCATGGAAACCGTTCCTTCCCCCTGGGGACAGATGATGTAGTCTCCAACCTTAAATGGTTTCATCATCAGAATCAGCACGCCTCCGGCAAAATTAGCAAGGCTCTGTTGAAGGGAAAGGCTCAGCGCCAGGCTGGCCGTACCCAGGACTGCCAGAATGGAGGTGGTATTGAAACCCAGCTGTCCAAGTATAATAAAAACCAAAAGTGCATACAGGATGAATTCCGTAAGGGAACGGAGAAATTTGGAAACGCCAACCTCCACTCCGGTCCGCTCAAAAGATGCATACATCATCTTCTGGACTATCCTAATCAGTTTTCTTCCTATCAAAAATATCAGCAGCGCAATAAACAGTTTCCAGCCAAGGGACATCAAATCAGGTCCCAGGTTAGCCAGCATCTGCTTTATCATCCCAGGCTTCAGCTGCTGAAAATCCGCAATATCCCTGTTGATTGATTCCACTGCATCTGTTGCCGCTGTACCAGCCGTTCCGGCTGTCGCCAGCATAAATATATGTCCTGTCATTCAGAATCTACCGCCTTACTTCTTTGTTCTCTTTTTCAGCGGTATTACATCCGCCGGTTTTCTGTCCGGTACGGGAGCCTTGCCGGGTTTTGTCCCGCTCTTTTTCTCCGTCTTTGCTGTTCCCGCAGTTTTTAGAGTTTCTAAAGTTTTTGCATGAACCGAGTCTTCCACAGTCTTCATCGGCGCAGACTTGCCCGCGTTCTTCACCGCCGTCTTTTTCTGTGTCTTCTGAGCCGGTTTTACAACTTTATCCGGAGTGCAGCTGAATACGCAGACACTCAATGGAGGCACCTGGATCGTGATGGAGTACTCTCTTCCGTCACATTCCTCCTCTTTGGATGTCTTCACCCTCGGGTTACCTTTTCCGCCTCCTCCAAACTTCTTCGCCTCACTGTTGAAAATCTCTTTGTACTTCCCTTCAAACGGGACTCCCGTGACATACTTTTCATGGAGAACCGGAGCAAAGTTACAGACAAAAAGGAGAGTCTCCTCTTTCTTATCCGTCTTTCTGATAAAAGACACAATATTATTGGCCGAATCCATACAGTTAATCCACTCGAATCCTTCCGGATGGTAATCGTTGCGGTAGAAAGCGGGATGTGTGCGGTACAGATAGTTCAGCTCCTTTACATATTCCTTCATCTCGTTGTGCAGCGGATACTCAAGCAGGTTCCATTCCAGCTCTGCATTCTCATTCCACTCACTCAGCTGGCCGAAATCCTGTCCCATGAACAGGAGCTTCTTGCCGGGATGTCCCATCATAAATCCGTAGGCCGCCCGCAGGTTGGCAAACTTCTCTTCCATCGTCTGGCCGGGCATCTTCCCCGCCATGGAACCCTTGCCGTGCACCACTTCATCGTGCGAGAATACCAGAACAAAATCTTCACTGTACGCATACAGCATGCTGAATGTCAGTTCACTGTAATGATGGCTTCTGAAGAACGGATCGTATTTCATATATTCCAGGAAATCGTTCATCCACCCCATATTCCACTTATAATCAAATCCGAGGCCGTCCTCCTTGACCGTCCCTGTAATCTTCGGCCATGCCGTTGACTCCTCGGCAATCAGAACCGCTCCATCTTTTCTTCCCTTAAAAACGGAATTCAGATGTTTTAAGAATTCCACCGCTTCCAGATTCTCATGGCCGCCATAAATATTGGCAACCCACTCTCCCGGATTCTTGCCGTAATCCAGATACAGCATGGACGCCACCGCATCGAACCTGATCCCGTCCGCATGGTAGCGATCTGCCCAGAACATCGCGTTGGCGATCAGGAAGTTGGAAACTCCCGGTCTTCCATAATTATAAATTAAAGTTCCCCAATGAGGGTGTGAGCCCTTTCTCGGGTCTTTGTGTTCATAAACACATGTGCCGTCAAACTGGGCCATACCCCAGGCATCCCTCGGGAAGTGGGCCGGAACCCAGTCCAGGATCACTCCGATTCCCTGGCCGTGCATATAGTCCATAAAATACATAAAATCATCAGGTGTTCCAAAACGGCTCGTAGGAGCATAATAACCGGTAACCTGATATCCCCATGACGCATCCAGCGGATGTTCCATCACCGGCATAAGCTCCACATGGGTGTATCCCATCTCTTTTACATATTCGGCCAGCTTCCCGGCTATCTCTCTGTAATTGTAGAACTCGGAACCGACGATCTCACTGCCCGTATCGTCCACTGCTGTCGGTTTACGCATCCAGGAGCCCAGATGGAGCTCATAGATTGACATCGGGTTCGTCTTAGTATCTGTCTTTGCACGTCTGTCCATCCATTCCCTGTCGTTCCACTCATACTGGTTCAAATCCCAGACCACAGACGCAGTGTTTGGCCTGAGTTCCGCATAGTTGGCATACGGATCCGCCTTCAGGGCCGGATCGCCGTTCCTGAACTTCACTTCGTATTTGTATACGGCGCCTTTCTTCACTCCGGGAATAAACAGCTCAAATATGCCGGATTCCCCCAGTTTTCTCATCTGGTGTCTCCGTCCGTCCCAGAGGTTAAAATCACCCACTACGCTGACACGCATCGCGCAGGGAGCCCACACGGCAAAATAAACACCCGGCGTTCCCTTGATCGTCATTGGATGAGCGCCCATCTTATTGTAGATTCCATAGTGGATCCCGGCCTCGAACTTCTTTAAATCCGAATCGGTAAACTGAGGCGCAAATGAATATGGATCATGAATCTCGCTCAGGGTTCCGTTATCGTAAAATACCAGCAGCGTATATTCAGCCAGAGTTTTTCTCGGTATCAGCGCCGCAAAGAAACCTGCGTCGTCCGCCAGTTCCATCTGATATTTCTTCCCTGTAGAAGTTATCTTAACTGTGATATCCCTGGCAGTCGGAATAAATGCCTGTACCAGCATACCTTCCTCTGTCATGTGGGCACCCAGCATATTATGCGGATTGGAAGCTTCTGAATATACCAGTTCCTCGATTCCGGCCCAGTCCATCAAGTCGTATAATGTTTGATCCATAAATACGCCTCCTTTTTCCTACCTGTTTTATCTTCATTCTATCATCATGAATTAAATAATACAATCACTTTACCCTAATTTTAGATTTGGCCTCTCAGCTTGTCCCACCGCCCGCCACGGTCTGCTGCGCTTCCCCCGACAGGTACCAGGCCAGCATAAGATCGACCGCCCGGCCGTAGCTCCTTACACCGTCCGTCTGGCTGTTTGCCTTTAGATACGTGTTGTTCAGCGTCTCAGCGGCCTTTGAAACCTTTGAGTCAAACCTCTCCCAGAACGCAGTATTTTCCCGGAGATCTTCCTGTACCTCCGGCCTCAGCCTGTTCCAGTATCCGGCATACGACCCATGATTTACCTCCGCCAGTGCATTACCCGCATAAATCCATCCCATCAGGCAGCCGCTGTAGCGGTATTCAGCATCATCCGCCCCGATGCAGGCCAGAAAACCGATAAAATTCGCTTCGTCCTCCCTCATAAATCCTCTCAGATGAGAAAGTTCATGGCACACCGTATGGGGAATGTTGTAAGGAGTCATTTCCGCATTGTAGTTAGCCTCCACCGTGAAGGGAGAATAAATTCCGCTGAGCTGCTGGACCGATAAAATCCTGGAAATCAGAAGCGGTTTCGGGATCGGATAATAACCGGAGAGCTGGGGATACTGTTCCCCAAGTTTATTCATTGCCCTGACTGCCTCGCGCTGAATCCCGTCTTTCGTCTGCAAGCCGGTCTCTGTATAAGAGGCGTTGACTTCGTCGGTAAGCCAGCCTAAAAGCTCTTCCAGTTCCTCTTTCGAATAACGCCCGGCCCTGTATTCCAGATAGTTGGAAAAAGGTCGGCGGTAATAATTCACTCCGCAATTTACCGTATAGATAAAAAACAAAGCTGAAATCAAAAAGAATGTTCCCGCAGCCATCTTTTTCCAGTCCTTTAAATGACGGATGCCGTAGACTAAACAGGCCAGAAACAGAATATAGATAAGAAGTTCCGCCACAGAAAAGGGAAACAGACCGAAAAAGCGGGCGAATGCAGCCGAGATCGGCGGGTAAATATAAGACGCATACCACGGACCGAACCAGGCTGTCCTGCGCGCCATCATCTGCAGGGCCGCCGAGACTGCCAGCAGGATAAGACCTGCCGCAAGCAGTGTAAATTCTCTGTTTTTCCTCACTCTTATCCCCATATTTCTTCCCCTCATCCCGAAAAACGGAAAAAAACCTTACCATTTGTGAAATTTCTTCAAAAAAACTTGATAAATCAAAAAAACTCATATACACTATTATATTGCAAACTAAACTCATTCGTCAAACAGGAGATACTATGAAAAATATAGAAACTAACTCGCAGGAGGACGGCTTCGAAAGTGAATCAGGTCTTCCCACCGGCGATGCTGCTGCGGAATATGATGCCGCTGTGGAAGGCGGCCCCGCCGGGGAGCATGAATCCGGCCTGACAGAGCCCGAACCGGGAGCCCTGGCGGAGGAGCTGGAAAAAGAGCTGGCCAGGAACACGGTCAAAAGCGAGATTCCTGAGCCGGACGCGGAGAACAGTTCTCCCGCTTCTGCAAAAGGGAAGAAGGAAAAAGAACCTATTAACTGGAAAGCTGAGATTATAAGCTGGATTCAGGTCCTCGTGACAGCGGCCCTCATCGCCTTTGTCATCGACCGCTACATTATAGCCAACAGCCAGGTCCCGACGGGTTCCATGGAAACCACGATCATGCCGGGTGACCGCGTAATTGGTTCCCGGTTAAGCTACACCTTCGGAGAAGCCGAGAGAGGCGACATTGCAATTTTCGTCTACCCTGACGACGCCGACAAGGGTATCACCACCTACTATGTAAAGCGGGTGATTGGAATGCCGGGAGACACCATTGATATTATTGACGGAAAGATTTATATCAACGGCTCCGATACCCCTCTGGATGAACCTTATCTCCACGAGGAGATGGAGGAGGAACCGCCGCAGCACTATGAGGTCCCGGAAAACTCCTATTTTATGATGGGAGACAACCGGAATTACTCCAACGACTCCAGGCGTTGGAAAAATAAATTTGTAGCCGAGGATCAGCTGGTAGCAAAGGTTCTGTTCCAGTATTTTCCAAAGATACGGAAACTTGAATAGGATTACTGTTCACACCGCTTTGCGCTGTGAACAATAACACGCTTCGAGATGCACAGAAATGGCAAAGAACACCATTTCGCGCCGCAGAACTCGGGATTTTCACGAAAAAAAGCGTGAAAACACCTCGCGGAATACATCCCGAGTGAATAGTAACTTGAATGGGAGCTTCAGGATAGTATAAAATAAAAAATAATCTTTAATCCTATATTACGAGGGAGGAACTTATGAAAAAAGTTGTAAAATTCGGCGGCAGTTCCCTTGCCAGTGCGAAACAGTTCAAAAAAGTAGGCGATATCATCCGTTCCGATAAGGCGAGGCGCTACGTCGTCCCGTCCGCACCGGGCAAGCGCAGTAAAACAGACGAAAAAGTAACAGATATGCTCTATGACTGTTACGATGCGGCATCCACCGGCGGCAGCTACGGAAAGATTTTCTCCAAAATCAAAGACCGCTATGAGCAGATCATCGAAGGTCTTGGACTCAATCTGAACCTGGATTTTGAATTCAAAAAGATAGAAGAAGACTTCATTGCCAGGAAAGGACGCGACTATGCCGCTTCCCGGGGAGAATACTTAAACGGCATTGTCATGGCTAACTATCTGGGCTTTGAGTTCGTCGATGCCGCCGAAGTTATTTTCTTTGATGAAAACGGCAGCTTTTTGTCCGATAAAACCGATGCGGAATTGTCACAGCGCCTCGACCATATTGAGCGCGCCGTTATCCCCGGATTCTATGGCTCCAAACCGGACGGCAGCATCAAGACGTTCTCCAGGGGCGGTTCCGACGTGACCGGCTCCATCGTCGCAAAAGCAATTCATGCCGATATCTACGAGAACTGGACCGATGTTTCCGGATTCCTTGTCACAGATCCCCGTCTCGTGGAGAATCCTGAGCCAATCGAAACCATTACATACCGCGAGCTTCGCGAGCTGGCCTACATGGGCGCCAGCGTTCTCCATGAGGACGCCATCTTCCCGGTCCGCAAGGAAGGAATTCCGATCAATATCAGAAACACCAACAAGCCGGATGATATGGGAACGCTTATTGTGGAGAGCACCTGCCGTAAGCCGAAATATGTTATCACAGGTATTGCAGGCAAAAAAGGATTCTGTTCCATCAACATTGAAAAAGCCATGATGAACTCCGAGATTGGATTCGGAAGAAAGGTTCTGGATGTTTTTGAAAAATACGGCATCTCTTTTGAGCACATGCCTTCCGGAATCGATACCATGACAATCTTCGTACATCAGGACGAATTCGTGGAGTTTGAGCAGTCCGTTATCGCAGGCATCCACCGTGCGGTCCAGCCGGATTCCGTGGACCTTGAATCCGACCTGGCTCTGATCGCCGTAGTGGGACGCGGGATGAAATCCGCCCGCGGTACGGCCGGAAGAATCTTCTCCGCTCTCGCCCATGCCCGTGTCAATGTAAAAATGATCGACCAGGGTTCCAGTGAGCTTAACATCATTATCGGTGTAAAGAACGATGACTTTGAACCTGCCATAAAGGCAATTTACGATATCTTTATCACGGCTGAGATGTAGTCCGTTGATTTGCCATTCAATAAAAGACCCCGGATATCATCAGCGGATGATGCCCGGGGTTCTTTTATTGAATGGCAATGAATCGTTCGCGAAGCATGCTTTTCGTTGTATTGTTCTGTCTATGCCGGTGCATATTCGCTGTCCGGCTCCTCTGCGTTAAAATCCTCTACTATAATTTCAGCCTCTGTGCTTTCCGGCATTCTGGAGCGTTCCCACTGAAGTTTCACCTTAAACAGATCCGCCTCGTTCCCGACTTCCATCGTACCCTTCTGAAGTTCCATAAAACTCTTTGCAATAGCAAGACCCAGGCCGGAACCTTCCGTGTTTCTGGATTCGTCTCCTCTCACAAACCGTTCCGTAATGTCCTTGCCCACAAGTGATATCTCGGTAGCCGAAATATTCTTCATGGATACGGTGACCACTTCCCCGTCATCCGTTATCTCCACATAAGCTCTTGTACCCGGCATTGCATACTTCACAATGTTCACCAGCAGGTTCTCAAATATTCGGTATGTCTTCTCGCTGTCCAGCACCAGTACGGCCTTTTCCTCCGGTAAATTCCAGCGGAACTCTATCTCCGACCGGCTGATTTTATCTTCCAGCTCCAGCCTTACCTGTTTCATCAGACTTACGATGTCTACCTCTACCAGATGCAGCGTCACATTATTGCTGTTGGCCTTGCTGATTTCAAACAGATCCTCAATCAGGCTTTTCAGTCTCATGGATTTCTGGTCCAGAATCCGGATGTAGCTGCGGCGCTCCTCCTCCGTGATTCCCTCTTTCTGCAACAGGTTGACATAAGTAATAATCGCGGTCAGAGGTGTCTTCAGATCATGGGAGACATTCGTAATCAGTTCCGTCTTCATGCTCTGGCTCTTTACCTCCTCATCCACGGCCTTTTTAAATCCGTCCTTGATTTTGGTAATCTCTTCTTTCAGCGGCTCAAATATGCCCAGATCCTCATTTATCTCAATATCCAGGTTGCCCTCGGCAATCTTTCCTGTTGCCTTTAGAAGCACCTCGTATTTCTCCTGCATCCCGTCATAAATTCTTCTGAGCAGGAAAAACAGAACAACCGAGTAAATAAGAAGGCCGAATATGCCAAAAAACCAGAAACAGCTGATTACGGTAAGAAGTACGAAATTCACTCCAACTATTTTTAAAAGGAGCTTTGTCTGCTTATCCCTGAAATCCACAGAGCCAACGAGGCCGCAAGTTTTCTCCACCGCGTTCTTGCCTCCCATAAACAGCCAGCCCACCAGTGTACGCTCTTTCAGCCAGCGTTTCAGGCCCAGCGTGAAGATAGAATCCATGCTCACGACGAACCAGTATATAAACGACAGCCCAATGAACCACATCACTGCATTGAGGCCCATAACCAGGCCGTTTGCCTGATCGGGGGTAAAGTTGAATTCCCTGATAAATTCACCGGCAAAACCGCCGGTAACCGTACCCATTATCATGTCAAACATCATGTATCCGCTTTCGGCCGTCAGGGTAATCGCAAAACCACCGATCATAATCAGTATTTCAAACGGAACCGAGAAGATTTTCCGCTCCGTCAGTCCAAGCGGCTTAATCAGTCCCATGATAAACGCCAGCGCCGCCGTCAGGAAGGAAAAGCCAAGTACCATCCATGCCGCCACCTGTTCGAACTTCCAGTAATCATGGAAAATATAATCCTGTCCGTTAATCGTCATCCAGTATCCGTCATAAATATCATAATCCACCGCAGAGGAAATGCTGCTTACCTTTTCCGCATTTATAAACACCTGCTCTTTCAGCCACGGATAAGCGGCCATTGCGCCGGCCGTGAGCGCTATCACTGTAATGAGTGCCAGTATGACACCCAGACTATTGTAATTTCTCGATTTTGTATCCAACGCCCCACACCACCTTTAAGTATTTTGGTTTTTTCGGGTCTATCTCTATTTTCTCACGGATATTTCTGACATGCACCATGACGGTATCCGTGTTGACAGCCCGTTCGTTCCACACTCTTTCATATATTTCATCGGCCGAAAAAACGCGGCCCGGATTTTTCATCAGCAGGGAGAGAATCTTAAATTCCATCGGCGTCAGTTTTGCCGGTTCTCCGTCTACCATTACCTCCACCGTGTCTTCATTGAGCTCAAGCCCGCCGATACGGTAAATATTACTGTTTTCTTCCTCTTCTCTCTCCTCTTTCCTGTTTAACAGGGCCATAAACCTGTTGTACCGTCTGAGATGAGAATTCACTCTGGCCAGAAGCTCCATCGGCGTAAACGGTTTCGTTATATAATCATCGGCTCCCATATTGAGTCCCATGATCTTATCCACTTCCTCCGACTTCGCAGAGAGGAAGATGACCGGAAAATCATAATGTTCCCTGAGCTTGACTACCATCGTCACTCCATCCATCCTGGGCATCATGATATCGACAACCGCCAGATGGATTTCTTCCTGCTCCAGCACCTTGAGTCCTTCCACTCCGTCTGCCGCCTGGAATACACGGTATCCCTGTCCGCGCAGGAAGATTTCAATTCCTTCCCTGATTTCCTTATCATCTTCTACCAGTAAAATCCGGCTTTCTCCTGCTCTGTTCTGTATATCCATTATTTTCTCTCCATATCATCCCCGGTTCAGGCTCCCAGGACTGTGCCAGGACTCTGTAATTCCATCCTGTCGGAAGACCTCAAAACCGCGTAGTTTTTCTTTTTCTTTATTATACTACATTTTTTGAGTTCCTCCCTCACAAGTAAGAGAAAATTAAGGAAAATGCTAAAAGCAGCTGCGCTTGCAAGAAACGCTACGGCCACCTCGGTAAAATATTCAGCACTCATGTTATCAGCTCCCCTTTCAGTCTTTTTCTTTTTCATGACGTAAGTATACCCTGCGTTTCTAAAGCCGGTTCTGGGGAAAAACAAAAGAAATTCTAAAGAAGGGTCAAAGATTAAAAAAAGATAGCCTGCACGGTCCCTGTGTGATAGTATTGAATCAACCGACCGACGCTTTTACAGAGGAGAATAACACATGGAATTAACTTATAAAAAGGCCTCTTTGGAAGACCTGGAACTGCTCACGGAAACGAGAATTATCGTTTTAAGGGCGGCAAATAAACTGGACGATGACGTTGATATGAGCGTTGTAAAGGAACAGTCCAGGGAATACTACAGGCATTCCCTGGCCGATGAATCGCATATTGCATACCTCGTCTATGACGGTGAAATATTTGCCGGCTCGGGCGGTATCAGTTTCTTCAGGGTCATGCCCACCTTCCACAATCCGGATGGCCGTAAGGCATATATTATGAACATGTACACCAGTCCGGAATACCGCAGAAGAGGAGTCGGCCGTCAAACCCTCGGCCTGCTCGTGGCCGCTGCAAGAGAAAAAGGGATTACGGCAATCTCACTGGAAGCGACGGACATGGGACGGCCTCTGTATGAAAAGTTTGGTTTCGTCAGTATGGAACATGAGATGGAACTGCCCGAGGTTGAGCAGAACCCGTGAAAGAACAGTGTGATGCAACGCAGATTGCTGCAAAATGCTGCTTGCACCGTCATTCCGTAATTACAGAATTAAATATTTGTAAATTTGCATGCGAAAAACTCCGGAAGGCTGTCCTCCGGAGTTTTATCTACCGTAATTTGCTTCTGCTAATTATACGTTCTTTCATAACCTGCTTGTTTAAAACATTACAGCGATTAAGCATTTGGCTTTTTATTTTTTTGGTTTTTTAGCTATTTGCTGTTCGCTTTTTCCATATGCACATTTTTCCCTTTGATCTTCACGTCCTTCATCGCTTTTAAAACGATATCGGCCTGTTCTCTCGGCACTTCTACAAATGTGTATTTGTCAAACATATCAATGCTTCCCACCATGCTGCCCGGCATTCCTGACTCTCCGGCAATTGCGCCGAGAATATCCCCAGGCCTGATTCCCTGGTTCTTACCGATGTTGATGAAAAGGCGCGCAACATTCTCTCCACCGCCGCTGCGGCTGTTTCTCGGACCACGGCTGTTTTTATTTCTGTTGTTTCTCTCATAATCGTCCAGATCATCCAGAGATCGGAGCGGGAATTTTTCTTCGGTAATATCCTCGTACTCATCTCCCATAGACATTTTCAAAAGAGCGGCTGCCAGATCAAGAGTGGTATAATCCTCCTCAAGGACTCTCTTCTCCACAATATTTATGATTTTATCGAGATCATTATCCCGGATAACCTCACTCACACTGTCCAGAATCTTCTCTGCTTTAATTGAGGTCACATCATTCAGGGACGGAATCGGCTGAGGAAGAATCTTCGTCTTACAATAGCGCTGGATTTCTCTCAGCTTATACACTTCTTTTCCCACTACCAGGCTGAGCGCTTTTCCTTCTCTGCCGGCACGGCCCGTACGTCCAATTCTGTGCACATAGTATTCGTCATCCTGAGGAATATCATAGTTAAATACAGCTTCTACGTCATCTACATCGATACCTCTGGCTGCAACATCCGTTGCGATTAAGATGTCTGTCCTGCCGTTTCTGAAACTGTTCATAACACGGTCTCTCTGCATCTGTTTCAAATCTCCGTGAAGACCCTCTGCAAAATATCCTCTGTTCTGGAGTTCCTGCACCAGATCGTCCACCTGTCTTTTTGTATTACAGAAAACAATAGACAGTTTTGGATCATACATATCCAGAAGGCGGCACATAACTTCTATTTTATTCTTCGGCTTCACTTCATAATAGTACTGTGTAACCTTTGGAACTGTCAGCTCCTTTTTTACTACTTTTACGATTTGCGGGTCTTTCTGGAACTTCTTCGCAATCTCGGCAATAGCCGGCGGCATCGTCGCAGAGAACATTACGGTCTGGCGCTCTTCCGGAAGCTCGCTCAGAATCATCTCCATATCCTCTAAGAATCCCATATTCAGCATCTCATCCGCCTCATCCAGAACAACGGTATGAACATGATCCAGTTTCAGGGTCTTTCTGCGCATATGATCCATTACACGGCCCGGTGTTCCGATAATAACCTGTACACCGTCTTTCAGGGACCGGATCTGTCTTCCTATCTCCTGTCCTCCGTAAATTGGAAGGACTTTTACTCCGTGCATATATTTTCCAAGGCGTCTGACCTCATCGGAAACCTGGATTGCCAGCTCTCTCGTCGGACAGAGAATAATAGCCTGTAACTTTTTATTCTTCGGATCTACCTTCTGAAGAAGCGGAATACCGAAGGCCGCTGTCTTACCTGTTCCGGTCTGGGCCTGGCCAATTATATCCACTCCCTGAATCTCCAGAGGAATTGACTGGCTCTGAATCGGCGAAGCCTCCTCAAACCCCATATCTGTAACTGCGCGTAAAATCTTCGCATCTAAATTTAAATCTTCAAACTTAACTGCTTCCATTCTTTTCCTTTCCTGATTCAAAACTTCAAAAAAGAAGATCCAAGGAACGTCTCAGCTCTCGAATCTTCTCACTTTAACTATATCTTATAAAATATAGCAGATCTCTTTCGCCTTGTCAATTAAAGATTTTTTGTTGGGAAACGAGGACGCCGAGGGATGGCGAGGGTGGGATGGGGAGAGGGAGGGGTGAGTCTTCAGTCCCGGGGCGGAGGATATCGCTTAGGTGGGGATACGGAAGAAAGAAATTTCCTGCGGGAACCGCTTCCGCTGGCGGAGTGCATAACGGACACTAACCTCGTGCAAAACCTCGGTAAGTGCCGATGGACTCCAATGTTCCCTCCGGAAATTTTTTCGTCCTCCTCCCCCACGGGCAGACTATGACCGGGACTGAAGACGCCAGGGTTTCTGCCATCCCACAACGCCTGCCACGGCTGAACTGTCCTCTTTTTCCAAGGGGTGGCACACTCTGTCGCGTCCACTACATAGTTCCTGTTCATAGGTTCGTGACTTCAGTTCGCAGTTCCCGTTCATGGTTTCAACTTTTGATTTCAATTTTTTCTACTAAAACAATAGCAAGAAAAAATCAATTAAACATTAAAAATCATACATATTAGGAACAATGAATAAAAGTCCTCCTCCCACACAAAGAAAGAGAACACTTCAGCCCCCGCAGGCCGTGCGGAATGACGAAAACCTTCGCGTCTTCAGTCACGGTCATAACATTCCCGGCGGCGTTCTCATTTCTCCCCCCAACTCTCCATTGACTTTTCTCCCATTCAGTTCTAAACTTGTTATCATCCTGCATTGTATAACTATAAAACCTTGATTCAGAAGGAGTGTTTTTATGAAGATCATTGATTCACACCTGCACTTTTGCCCTGGCTCTCCTTATTTTGATAAGATTGCAGAGCGGGCGGAACATATAAATACGGCGGAGCATCTCAGGGGACAGTATGAGAAATACCAGATTGAGGCGGGCATTGTGATGGGGAACCACGGCCTTTCCCTGGCTGAGCATGATTATCCCGGCTTTTTACGGTACTGTATTGGAATTGACAGTGATTATCTGGAAAACCATGAAATTGCCGACGCCATCGACTTTGTGGAAATCCACCTTAAGAGGGAGAACTGCGCCGGGATTAAACTCTATCCCGGTTATAGTCCTGTCTATGTCAGTGACCGGAGATATGAACCCATTTATGAACTGGCTAAAACGTATAAGAAACCGGTTGCAATCCATATGGGGCAGACCGCCGGCTCCAACGCATTCCTGAAATACAGCCATCCCCTGACCCTAGACGAGGTTGCGGTCACGCATCCCGACGTCCAGTTTGTCATGTGCCACTTTGGCAATCCCTGGCTGATGGACGCCGCTGCTGTCCTGGAGAAGAATGAGAATGTTGCCGCCGATTTATCCGGCCTTCTGGAGGGGAAATTGGTGCTGGAAGAACTATTAGAAGAACAGAAGGGTTATGTGGAAGCTCTGAAAACATGGATTTCCTATTCGCAGAGCTATGATAAACTGATGTTCGGAACCGACTGGCCCCTCGCCAACTACGGAGATTATATTGATTTCACAAAAGTAATCATTCCGGAAAAACACTGGGATAACGTGTTCTACCGGAATGCAAAACGTATCTATTTTTAACGGTTCAGCGTTTCTGAACCGTTACATCTATTCTATATAATAACTCAGTGCTGTCCGCCTCCATTGCCGGACAGCCATTTTATTGTCCTGCCGATTCCCGCAAAGGCGTAGGGGATTAGCAGGATAAAATAGCAGACCGTATACTGTCCTTTTCCTTCCCAGGCCATATGGAAAAGAAAACCTCCGATAAAAATAATCGCCGGAATCAGTTGTTCCCATCTCGTCCGTTTCATGCCCGTCAGCAGGAACAGAAAGGCTCCCGCATAAATAAAGGTCTGAAACCAGTTACTGACGGCCATATAACCCCTGTTCAGAAGCCCTCCCTCTTTAAGAAGGGAATCCGTGAATCCCGGCAGAAGCCAGGAGCCTCCTTTTACCTCCTGAATCCACAGACTCTGGAAGGTGGGCTCTGCCCAGACAGACTCTGCCTTTCTCAGGAAAAAGTCCGCTGCTGCCTCCGGATCCGCTCCGAATTCCGATATCGTGTCCATCAGGTCCTCCCGGATGGCCTCCTTTGTTTTTTCCGTATCCTCGCCGTTTCCCGCAAAGACACTGACATTATAGCCGTTGTACCATCCCGGGCCGCGGCTCCCCTCCTGGAGTCCCATCTCCACCCAGGCTGTCATAGGGATTCCTCCCGACACGGGTTTACCCGTCACATTTTCCAGAAAAGCATTCATCACCTTTCCGCTGCCTATATAAATGACCGCCATTAAAACCGCGGCAGCCAGAAATCCCGCCCTCTTCCGGAAAACGCCCTCTGATAAAAGATAGATGACAAGCGCAACCAGCACGATCAGATAGTTTGATTTCAGAAGCACGGATGCGGCGGCAAACAATGATGCAAGCAGAAGACTGCCTATTTTATCCGTATGGATATATCGGTATAGTAAATACAGCGCCGCAGAGGAAAAACAAAATCCCGGCATGGTGCCGTACACAAATGTAATGTAAAAGGCAAACGGCAGGCAGCCGAATATCAGAATCAGAAGTCCCCTGATGCTTTTAAGCCCGAATAGTTCCACCGCCAGACGGCTGAGACAGTAAACGCCTCCGAACAGAAACCCGATATTCAGGATCTGAACCGCATACGGCGTGATGTCCCTGAAAATCATGACAATTACCGCCAGGAAAAGAATCAGTCCGTTCTGGGACGGATACGTATAGGCATATCCCACCGGCACCATTGGGGACGCATAGACGAAACCGACCTCATCCCAGGGCGAATAGTCCCCTGCCAGAAGGGAACGCGCCGATTCCATCGCCATTCTCTGATCCGAATTAGGCCAGTACATTGTCATTAAAAGCCATATCAGATAAAAGCCCGCCAGTGCAATGAGGAGCCTGCGGTACTGCCTGTCGGTCAGGCTGTGTTTCCATTGCCCCGACCTGCGTTTCCGATAAAACCACACACCGGCTGCCAGGAAAAGAATCATCAGGAGGATATGTACAACCGGCTGGTCCGGGCCATACTGCACTTTCTCCGCGCCTCCATACACACGGCAGGTCGTTGCGGCGCTTATGACAATGAGAAATAAGAGCACCGCTCCGAATAAAAGCTGTACGAAGAACGTACAAAGCCGTTCCAGCGCAGACCCGTGGGAGTTTCCTCCCGCTGCGGCCGCCCCTTTCCCAAATCCTCTTCTATTGTCCGCCGGACCGCCTGATTTGGCGTCTGATTTATAACCCAGCTCCGCTCTGTTTCCGGCATGGTTTCCACCTTTGCTGCGGTTTCTGTCTTCCGTTCCTGCTCCCATATTCCAGTGTCCTTCTGTCTGTTGGCATTTCCACAAATTGTTCCGCGTTTCCGCCGTATTCTTCAAAATACCGCGGACAAGTTTTATATCTTTGTCAGTCAGATATTACTGTAATTTTATAAAAAAGTCAACAGGCCTCCTGTCCGATTTGACGCCGTTGTGAGCAGAAATGCAGAAATGGACACGCCGTTCCAACTTTTTTTGCAATTTACGGGTATACCGCCTTTATTTAAAGGACAATCCCGCCTCTATATCTAATGATAAATATAATCACTTCCAAATCTTGACTCCAGAAATCTGCTATGTTAAAATGTCACATCACTTTTGCCTGGAATGGAATACACAGGGCGTGTGGGTTAGCCTGCAGGTTAGCTTTTCTGAAAAATCCCATATACAGGCACAATAACAGAATAATAAGTGATGAGAAAGGGACAGGGTAAGTATGATACCAAAAGGAATTATAATTGATTGCTGTTGTGTCCTCTTTGGGACGAATTTAGGGAGTGCGATCAAAAGCCGGGTGCCGGAGCGCATCAAGCAGCCGATGAATGCAATTTTCGGCATTGCCGCCATTGCAATCGGGATTACCTCCATGGTAAAACTCCAGTCTTTGCCCGCCGTGATACTGGCTCTTATACTGGGTGCACTGGCCGGGGAAATGATGAATCTGGACCGCAGGGTAAATTCACTGTTTGAACGTATTCTGGAAAAATTGCATTTTAAGATCTCGGGTAATAAGGAGGACTATATGCGTTTCTACCTCATTGTCGCGGTTACCTTCTGCGCAAGCGGAACGAATATTTTCGGAGCAATTAACGAGGGGATATCCGGTGATTTTACAATACTTCTCTCAAAAGCCGTCATGGATATTTTTGCTGCCACGATTTTTGCCGCCACTCTGGGCCGGGCAATGAATCTGATCGTTCTTCCACAATTTCTGATTTTATGCGCCTGCTTTTATTCCGCACAATTCATTATGCCCCTGACCACGGCCGCCATGTTGAATGATTTTATAGCTGTGGGAGGGCTGCTTACCTTTGTCCTTGGACTGAGCATTGCGCAGATTAAGCATATCAGCGCGGTAAACCTGCTGCCGTCTTTAATCTTAATCTGGCCCTCCTCCTGGCTGTTCAGCCTTATTATCTGACTGTAATTGAAAAATGGAGGCCCCCCTTTCCCCGGGGAGCCTCCATCCGCTAATCAACTTATTTTCCTGCCTTTCGGGCAGAAATTAATGCTTTAATTTCTTCTTTCTCAGGCATCACCTTCAGCGCGCCTTTCTTCGTTGTTATGAGCGAGGCCGCCGCATTAGCGAATGTGAGCATCTCTCTGATTTTACCCTCATCCAGGTTATCAAGGCCGTATTCCAGCACAAAGTGGAGCACACAGCCGCAGAACGTATCTCCGGCGCCCGTCGTTTCAACGGTCCCTTCCTGGATAAAACCGGGAACCTCCACCATTATTCCGTCATAATAGGCCCTGCTGCCGTCTTTTCCCATGGAAACGCAGATGAGCCTGATATCATAATGTTTCTTAAGCTCCCTTACACCGTCCGTAAAGTCTTCCAGGCCGGTCAGCCACTGTATCTCATTATCGGATATTTTGAGAATATCGCAGTGAGCCAGGCCATAGCGGATCTGCTCTTTCGCCTCATCCTCCGAGTTCCACAGAGGCGGCCTCAGATTTGGGTCAAAGGAGCGCAGCAGACCAACCTTTTCCGATGTTTCAACAGCTCTTTTCGTAGCCTCCCTGGACGGTCCGGCCATCATGGACAAGGAACCGTAATGAAATATCTTTGATCTCTCAATCAGTCCAAAATCCACTTCCCCGGAAGCAAGCATCATATCGGCCCCGGGATTTCTGTAGAAAGAAAAATCCCGGTCCCCGTTTTGAAGCTTGTGCACCAGTGCAAGTGTCGTCGGAATCTTTACATCCTCAATAAGACCCGCCGTGCCGATCCCTATATGTTCAAGTTCTCTCTTAAGCTGCCGTCCGAACCTGTCCCGGCCGACTTTCCCAATGAACTGCGTCTTCCTGCCCAGCCTGGTTAACATCGCCAGCACATTACAGGGCGCACCTCCGGGATTTGCCTCAAACAGGGGATTACCCTGGTCGGATTCCCCGTTCTGGATAAAATCAATCAACAGCTCTCCGAGAGCGGTTACATCTGTATTCTGCATATTTCTCTCCTATATTACCCAGAGCGTGCCTGAAAATACATTTCTGCAATTTTCAGACACGCTCCAGGTAACGTCTTTCTACACTTAATGTCCTCTTATTTCGTCACAGCGATATCAAAGAATTCCGCACAGCCATCCTGGGCCATCAGCCCGATCTGGTAATCCGTCTCCCCAAAGTAGCGGTATGTAAATGCAATCTTTTCCCCGGCAAATATCTCTATCATATCGCGGTCAATCACCACTTTAAGGTCAATTACATCTCCGTTCTCATACGGAAACGGTTTTTCACATACCCGGATGCCGTCCGGTCCTGCGTCCTTCGGCGTTCCGATGTTGGTGCAGGATGCCTCCCAGAACGGATCCACTCCCATCGGGAGGTTCAAAAGCTCGGCACGCTGCATCCCCTTGTCAAAGGCAAGAACGATACACTGGGTCGCATCCCTGTCGGATTTAAGAAGCAGGCCGAAATGATCCGCCATATTGACCGGCTTTACCTTACAGCGAAACAGGAAGCTCTCCTCTTTCACATCCACAAATCCATAAGATAGAGTGCCGACGGAATCGAGGTAAATGCACTTATCCCCATATTTTACGGATTTGCCGAGGATATCCACATAATTCCACTCCACCGGTGTACAAAACGCCTCCGCATATTCTCTGGGGAGCTTCACATCCAGTTCGCCGTCCGTATTCCTGCATACCTCGTGCGGGATACAGAACCGTCCGCCCCAGTACCACTCGCCAAAATTGCTCTGCTCCGCCCGGTCGTGGGCCCATGCAAAGTAGAATCTGCGTCCCTCATCATTGACCAGCGATTTTGCCGCATAGAACCGGCGGCCGCCGATTCCATCCATCTTCGGCGTTCTCCACGGCCCGAACGGCGAATCGGATATGCGGTAGATAGTGTTAACAAATTCAGAGAAACGCGAGTAGGAAAGATACCAGATGTCTCCTATCTTATACATCTCACAGCACTCCGGACAGTTGGTATGGAATGGCTGGTAAATCGGTCCGTAATACTCCCAGTTGTCCAGATCCTTCGAGCGGTACAGGACGATGCAGCCCCGTCTGGACGGCGGCCCCTCCTTCTTCCTTCCGGATATCAGGATCCAGTAGCAGGCGTCGTCCTCGTTGTAGAAGACGTATGGGTCACGCCAGTCCCCAACTTCATATTCTTCCTCATTTGGAATAATAATCGGGTTCTTCGGGTCCTTTTCAAAATGGATTCCGTCGTCGCTCACCGCATGGCAGATTGTCTGCTCAAAATGCACGTTATAATTGTAGCCCGTATAGAAAATATGGAATTTTCCTTCCCCATAGACGGCGGCTCCGGTCCATACGCCGCAGGCGTCGGGTTCTTCCCCCTCCCCCGGATAAAGCGCAGTTCCCACCTCTTCCCAGTGCACCAGATCCTTTGATACGGAATGCTCCCATGTGGTCCTCAGCCTCGCCGGATAAACGGTCGTTCCGGGAGGGGAGGTCAGTGAAAAAATATGATAGACACCGTCATGGTAGAGGGGAATTGCATCCCCTGTAGAATCAGCCCAGCTTAATTTCCTGAAAATATCCATTTCTTATGCTCTCTCCTTCGCGTTTCTTATGATGCGTTTTACTACACTGTCTTTTCCCTTCTGGGTGTCGATGATGACGGCCAGGACGATTATCAGGCCCTTTACAACCAACTGCCAGAAGGAACTGAGTCCAATCAGGTTCAGGCCGTTGCTGATAATGCCGATTACCAATGCGCCGAAAATCGTTCCCGATACAGCTCCGACGCCGCCTGTCATGGAGATTCCCCCCAGCACGCAGGCTGCGATTGCGTCCAGCTCATACCCTTCTCCGACGCCTGGCTGGCCGGAATACATTCTCGCGGAAAGGACGATACCGGCGAATGCCGCCAGGAAACCAGATATGGTAAATACCGCAATCTCCACTTTCTTAATCGGCACACCGGAAAGTCTGGCCGACTCCCGGTTGCCTCCGATAGCAAATATATAGGTTCCGAATTTCGTCTTGTTTAATACAACGATGAAAATAATGATGAGAACGACCATGTACACAACCGGAAGGGGCAGGACTCCGAATAATTTCCCTGTGCCGATTCCGGTAAACACGTCGTTGGAAACCCTGATGGAACGGCCTCCCGAGTAGATGTATGCGACGCCCTTGGCCACATTCATCATGGACATGGTTACAATAAAGGCAGGCACCTTAAAGGTGGCGATGATTAATCCGTTTAAGAATCCGGCCAGCGTTCCGAGCAGCAGGCCCACCGCGATCGCTGCAGCCATCGGCATTCCCTGATTGACCATGAGTCCGGCCGTCAGAGTGCCGCACATGGCGACGCAGGTGCCCACGGAAAGGTCAATCCCTCCCAGGATAATGACAAGCGTCATTCCAAGCGCAAGATACATATTATTTGATACCTGTCTGAGAACAGACAGAAGGTTGTCCGTAGTGAGGAAAACCGGTGACGCGAAGCTCAGGATAATGGAGATGATGACGAGCACTGCAATGATTCCGGAATTTCCTTTCAGCATTTTCATAAAACTGTTATTTTTCATATTTTACACTCCCGTAGCCAATTTCATAATTCGTTCCTGTGTCAGTTCCAGATGACCAATCTCTCCCGTCTTGATGCCTTCCTTGATAACGCACACGTTGTCGCACATGTTGATTATCTCGGGAAGTTCCGAGGAGATCATGATAATCGCCATTCCCTCTTTTGCCAGCTCGTTAATAATGGAGTAAATCTCGGCTTTCGCGCCTACGTCCACGCCTCTTGTCGGTTCATCCAGTATCAGTATTTCCGGCTTTGTCGCCAGCGCTTTTGCAATTACCACCTTCTGCTGGTTGCCGCCCGACATGCTGCCCACCGCCGCATCAGGCGACAGAGCTTTGATATTCAGGCTCTTTATGTATTCCTGCGTAACCGCCTCTTTCTTCGCATCGCTGAGCAGAAGGCCCCTGGCGTAATACTTCAGGCTTGAGAGGGTCGTATTAAATACGATCGAATTAATCAGTGTAAGCCCCGTCTTCTTTCTGTCCTCCGTAACCATGGCAATTCCCTGGTTAATCGCTTCCAGGCAGTTCTTAAACCGCACCTCCCGGCCGTTCAATATGATCCGGCCTGAATCGAAGCGGTCGGCGCCGAAGACGCAGGTCATAATCTCACTTCTCCCGGCGCCCACAAGTCCTGCAAAACCGAGTATTTCACCTTTTCTGACTCTGAAGCTGATATTCTCAAAAACGCCCTTCTTCGTCAGATTTTCTACTTCCAGTATTACACTGTCCTCCCGGAGCGTATCATAATCTCTTGTGTAATAATTCTGAAGGCTGCGGCCGACCATCATGGCCACCAGCTCATCGGTGTCTGTTTCCTTTGTATTTACCGTTCCCACATAGGAGCCGTCCCTGATGACCGTAATCCGGTCCGACATTCTGAACAGTTCTTCCATCCTGTGGGAAATATAAATGATGCTTACCTTCTGCGCTTTCAGCCTTGTCATGGTTTCAAACAGCTTTTCCACCTCTTCGTCCGACAGGGAAGAGGTCGGCTCATCCATAACCAGGATTTTCACGTTAAATGAGCTTGCTTTGACGATTTCAACCATCTGCTGCTGGGCAATCGTCAAATCCGCAATCTTTGTGTCCGCCTCAATATCCAGTCCCAGGCGTTTTAACATTTCTCCGGCCTGACGGAGCATTTCCTTCATATCCTTAAAGCCGAACCGGTCCAGAATCTCACGTCCCAGGAAAATATTTTCCGCCACGGTCAGATAAGGCACCAGCACGATTTCCTGATGGATGATTCCGATTCCGTGCTCCCTGGCAGTCTGGACATTATCTATCTCAATCTCTTTTCCGCCGATGTTTATGACGCCCCGGTCCGGTCTGTAAATTCCGCCCAGGACTTTGATAAGCGTAGATTTTCCGGCTCCGTTCTCCCCCAGCAGGGCATGGATTTCCCCTTCTCTCAGCTCAAAATGAATCCCGTTTAAAGCGTGGACACCACCGAAGCTTTTTGATATGTCTGTCATCTTTAATACAATGTTTTCCACTCGCTCACCTGCATTTCTGAAAACAGGCACTTCCGTTAGAGAAGCGCCTGCTGTGTCGTACTGTTACTGCCGCAGTATTAAACCGTAATTTACTGCCAATCCTTCAGTGTCGCCTCTGCTTTCTCTTTATCAACCAGGAAAGAAGGTAACAGGATTTCTTTTTCAATTTCACCACCGGCTAAAAGTGTTTCTGCTTTTTCAAATGCCGTCTCTGCAATGCCGATCGGAACCTGTGCCGCCACTGCGGTGAAGGAACCGTCCAGGATTGCCGCCTTGCCGTCCGGAGATGCATCGATGGAGTAAACGCCGATATCTGTCTTTCCGGATGCCTTGATAGCGGCTGCAGCGCCGAGGGCCGACGGGTCGTTGATACAGAAGAATGCGTTGATGCCCGGGTTAGCCTGGATAATATCCTCTGCAATCGGCATGGAAATATCAAGCGCTGCTGCACCGTCTTGCTGTGCAACAATCTCAAATTTATCCTTTGCAGCGCCGAGGCCGTCCATAAAACCTGCCACGCGGTTTACGCATGACTCATTGGATGGAAAATCCAGAATTGCAATCTTTGCTCCGTCCGGATAGTCCGCTGCCATCTGCTGTCCTACTAATGTACCCGCATTATAGGCGTCGGTGGCAATTACGGTTTCCACTAGATCTAAATCATCATCGATCACCGGGGTATCCACATTGAGGATTGGGATGTTTTTCTCATGTATCTGCTCAAGGCCCTGTCTGATACCTGCGGAATCAACCGGAATTACGAATACTGCGTCAAAGTTCTGGTTTGCCACATCGGCCATCTGGGATAACTGGGTATTTAAATCATAATCCGGGTCAAGGCACACATAGCTGTAACCTTTTTCATTGCAAAGCTTTTTAAATGTGTCGTTCATTGCCGCCTGGAATGTATTATTCTGTGTATTAGGAAGAAATGCAAATTTATAGGATGCCGCCTCCTCTGCGCCTTCGCTTCCTTCCGTTCCTGCCGCTTCAGAAGCTGCTCCCTCTGTCTTTGCTTCTGCCGCCGGAGTCTCTGTCTTATTTCCCGATCCGCCGCATCCGGCCAGTGTTGCCGCCAGCATTGTAAATGCCATTACCTTTGCGATTGTTTTCTTCATTTTTGTATCCTCCTCTTTCGTTGACCTCTTACATTTACTGCATTAAGCTTTGCGCGCCGCTTTGTTTACGTAAATGATATCATTGTAGTCTGACAGCGTCAACGGTTTTTATAATATTCTGCGTTTTTAACAGGATTGTTTTGTGCATTTTGTGCTAATATAATAAACCAAATCGATTATTTACGTAAATCAATATTGTTTTTCCCATTTTTCTTCTAATTTTTACCATTATCTTTTATAAAAATATTGCCGCCATCTTCCATCCATACGATTAAAATTTGACTTTGTTTTTATAAATTGATATAGTATAGTTAAATTTACGTAAACAACAGGGGAGGGATTTTACATGGCTACAACGATCAAGGATGTTGCGGAAAAAGCCGGTGTCTCGATTGCAACCGTCTCTCATGTCATAAATGGAACTCGATATGTGAAACCCGAGCTGACAGAGAAGGTTCTGCAGGCCATCCGCGATACGAATTATCAGGTAAAAGCGCAGAAAAAACCCGGCACTGCCAGAATAGGTGAAAAGTCCGTCATAGCCGTCGTAATTCCCAATGTGGGCGGCTCTTTATTTACCAGGATTATTACCTGCATCACGGAACTTTGTGAGTCTAAAGGATACTCGGTATCCATCTATCTGACCTTCGATGATATTACCTCCGAAAAGCGGATTCTGGAGAACCTGATGAGCAGCCGCCAGACCGCCGGGATTCTGATTGCCCCCTCGGGCCAGGACAGCCGGCACTATCAGAAGATCCGCCAGCGGGGCATGCCGCTTGTCTGTATTGAGCGGACAGTCTCAGACCACTCCATCTCCTGCGTGGTGGCCGACAGCAAGAGCATCATTTACAAGGGGACACAAACCCTGCTCAACAGCGGCCATAAGAGAATCGGCATCCTGATGTCGGACAGGGAGATATCCACGGTCAATGAACAGTTAACCGGTTTCCTCGACGCCATGTACGACGCAGGCGTACACTGTGACGACACCAACATTGTCAAAATGAATCTGTACAATAATAAGGACTGCGAACGAGCCATCATCAGCCATTATGAGAATTTCAAACCCACGGCCTATATCGCCTGCGGCAACAGAATCACTCTGATTCTGATATCTACTCTGCAGCAGCTTGCCGTCGACATTCCTGAACAGTTATCCGTCATTGGTTTTAGTGATGAATCATGGTGTCACCTCTTCGGCACGCCCCTCACAACCTTCTCCCACGACTGCCGCAGAATGGCCGAGAACGCACTGAGGCTCCTGTTTGAACAGATAAACGGAGTTACCGCGGTAGAGGAAGTACATATCCCGTCTCTTTTAGAAATCAGGAAGTCCGTCAAGATGATCGGCAAGGGACCCTACGGTGAAACTACTGTTTCCCCCGACAATCTGGATTTGACACCTTCTGAGGTAAAGGAACTGCAGGAGCGCAAATACAGGGTGGGCGTCTCCTTCCACTACGGCAACACTCAGTGGGCCGCTATGCACGAGAAGGGTCTGCGCTATATCCTGTCCCGGTGCGGCGTCAACATCGTTTCCGTCACCGACTCCAATTTTGACCCGAACCTCCAGGCGATCCAGCTTGAGAGCCTGCGGATGCAGGGAGTAGACGCCATCGTTGCAATCCCCGTAGACGATACCGCCACCGCCAATAAGTTCCGTCAGCTCTCCAAAGAGACGAAACTGATTTTTATCAGCAACGTCCCGGACGGGATGAGCAAAGGGGACTACTATTCCCTCGTCTCCACCAATGAACGTGAAAACGGGCGGGGCGGAGCCGTTCTACTGGGGGAGCACTTCAAGAAGGAAGAAAATGTGGTGGTCGGTTTCATCGTGCACGGAAGCAAATTTCTCGGAACCTATCTGAGGGACATGATTGCGGAACAGACGATACGGGAGGAATATCCGAATATCACAATCGTGGAATCGGAACCTTTTTACCAGATAGAAAACGCCTATGCGGTAGCGAAAAAGATGATTCTCGCCCACCCGGAGATCAAGGGACTCTATGTGTCCTGGGAAGGACCCGCTCTCGGAGCCATCAGGGCAATGCGGGAGCTGAACCGCTGCGATATTAAGATTGTAACCTTTGATTTGGATTATGAGATAGCAAGAATCCTGGCCGATGAAGATATCGTGCTCGGCCTGAGCGCCCAGAAGGCATACGACCAGGGCGTCGCCGCAGGCCAGGCAACCGCCAAGGCGCTGCTCAACCAGAGGGGATATGAGTATATTGGGATCTCTCCCTGTGTTGTGGAGCGGAAAAATCTGTTGTCGGCCTGGAAAGAAGTTATGCATGAGAATGCGCCGGATGAACTGGCTAAGACGTTGAAGAATGAGTTGTCGAAGGAGTAGAAACGATCGTTTTTCAGACCCAGTCCCTTTAGTTGCGCTGCGATAGAGATACCTCTTTCTTGTGATACAAAAAACCGGATATCAGCTCATTCATGAGTTTTTATCCGGTTTTTGACTATATTTGTAACTGTTCTGATTAGTTTTCCCGTCCGGGTTAACTGCAGTAATACTTTATTCGGCTATATACCGCTTTATCTTTTCCCATGTCCTTCATCCTGCATATTTCATCAAGCGCCATAAATCGAAACGTTCCCGGTTCATAAGGTTCCCACTTTGGAAGATGAGCCGCATTGGGGTCGCCTGTTTTAATAAAATTAGCCCAATAATCCGCCATTTTTTTTGATAATTCATAATCCGCACCGGTAAACCTGCGCCAGCAGCGGTTTAATGTTTCGAATATGTACCAGTGTTCACTGGCGTGAAAAGCTCCCGCATTATCTCCCGGTAAGTCTCGCTCAAACCGATACATATAAGGTTTCATTCTTCCCTGCAGCTCGCACCAAGCCAGACAATACGAATACATATCTTCTGTAAATCCGTGTTTTAACTGAAACTGGAATGCCTCCTCTTCCGTACTATACCTGACGCTGCTTCTGTATTCTTTTGAGCAGCTGCCATAACAGTTCTCTAATTTTTTCGCAATTGACTGAGGAGTTTCCCTGAAACGGTTTCTCATAGAACCAGCCTCGTTACCTGTGCATCCCACCATATATGAAATATCAGCCGCCGCTCCTTTTTTCAAACTGTCCAGAGGGTTGTCATTGATAATATAGCCATCGATACAAGGTTTTAAAAACATCTTATCTCCCCGATCTAAATCGGGAGAATAATTCTTCAAATCTTCCGCCGTCCACGCCCTTGCCTCATGAATGGAAGAGATACCCAGCTTATCCAAAAACTTCTTTCCATCCGTTTCAATTTGTTTCAGAGTAGGAAGCGGTTCCAGCAGCGGACCGCTCTGCATAACAGCACCGCGAAACCACCCATTTACACGGTCTGACAGGGTAAGTAAAAAAACACTCTCGGCCCCTGCAGAGCCCCCTGAAATAGTAATCTTCCCTGCATCCCCGCCAAATGCATGGATATTGTCTTTCACCCACTGCAATGCACATATCTGATCCATGAGACCATAGTTTCCTGATATGCCCCGTTCAGATTCCTTCGATAGCTCCGGATGCGCCAGAAAGCCAAAAATCCCCAGTCGGTAATTGATTGTCACCACCACAATTCCCCGTTTTGCCAGCCCTTCCCCATCAAACTGCGGAGCAAAGCTATAGTTAGTCTGGAATCCTCCACCATGGATAAAAACAAGAACAGGATACCTGTCATTTACACTCTCTGCCGGCGTCCATATATTAAGCTGCAGACAATCCTCATTCTGTTTTTCATGAGCCTCCATTCTAAAAAATTCTTTATAATAAAAAGTATCTTTTTCCGGTAAGATCTGTGGACAGATATTGCCAAAACGTACAGCATCATATGTCCCTTGCCACTTTTTTTTAGGTATTGGCGGTTTCCACCGGTTATTCCCCACCGGCGGTTCCGCATATGGGATACCCTTAAACACTGTTATATCCTGATTTCCGGCTGCTATTCCACTTATCTTTCCACAATATATCTCCGTCTCCCGCAATGCCATGTCAAACCTCCAAATTTATATAAACAGTATTTCGATTTTTCTATTATTCATTTTATCGAACTGCTTCTATCAGCGTATCTACAAGCTCTTCTCCAACATCAGAACGAATTTCGTTATAGAGCGGCTGTGCAAGCTCAACGATTTCATCCATCTGTTCCTTCGTAAGTTCCGTAAATTCCATCCCATTATCTTCCAGTGTCTTATATGCTGTTTGATCCCCCTCTTGATACCACGGAATCATTTCTGTGATTGATTCAGTAATTGCATTATTAATAATAGACCTGTATTCTTCCGGAAGGGATTCAAAATATGACTCGTTCATCACAATCATGTTTGTATACAGACTATGATTCGTCAGAGTAACATATTTCTGTATCTCCCAGGCACTCATAGACACACAGGTGTCAAGTGCATTTTCCTGAGAATCCACTAATCCGTTCTGAAGCGACATATATAATTCAGAACCTGGGATCGGCGTCGTATTACAGCCCAATAATTTCCACAGTGCAATTTGATACTGGTTATCCATTACCCTGATATTCATTCCCTTGAAATCCTCTATCGAACTTACTTTTTCAGAAGAAGTAAACTGACGGAATGTCGCTCCCTGAGAGAAGCCCAGGCACTTTAAACCAGCTCTCTGAAATTTTTCATTTATAATATCTGCGAAAGCGCTCTCATTCAGCGCCTGATTTATTTTTTCCGCTTCTGAATTGGCAAATACACACGGCAAATCAAATACGGCCAGTTCCGGGACAAATGCGACTGCCGGGGACGGCTGCATTGCAGCAATCTGTATTGTATCATCCAGTACCGCCTCTATTGTTTCGGCATCTGTTCCCATTTCACCATTGCTGTAAATAGTTACCGTTATTTTCCCATCGGAAGCTGCTTCGATTTTTTCCTTAAGCAGGTATCCCCATCTGCCAACCATTGCTTTTTCCGAACCATTATGTGCATATGCTAAATTAACCGGCTCAAGGCTTGCCAACACACTATTCCCGCCTTCCCCGCTTGCCCCCACTGAATCAGCGGTATTTCCGCCAATATCAGAACTGCCTTTTCCACACGCAGTCAATCCCATCATGAAACAAGCTGCCATCAACATGATCCATGTCTTTTTCATTACATATACCTCCTGCTTTCTACTTTCAAAACCTATTTTAAAGTTTTTCGGTTCCTCGAAGATTTATTTGGATTCAAAATAAATTATTTCTTCCCTATCCTGCTGCAATTATAAAAGAGCTAAGCTGAACTGCGGGACAAATGCTATTACAAGAAGCGCGATTAAAAATGCGCCAATATAAGGAATTGCCGCTTTTCCAACACTCATAGCCGGCGTTCCGGCCAATGGGCTGGTCACAAAGAGATTGAGGCCGAAAGGTGGAGTTACCATACCAATAGCCAAGTTACAAACCATAATAACCCCAAGGTGTACCGGATCTATACCATAGGATTTTGCAATCGGGCAAATAATCGGAGCCAAAATAATAATTGCGGGACCGGTATCCATCACCATTCCTAACAGGAAAAAGGCCACAATTACAATAAGGAGAAAAGAAATCTTATTCGTTGCAACTCCTGAAATCAGAGCTTGTACTACATTTGCCGCCTTTATAAGAGACAATGTCCGTCCAAACGCAGTGGCAAAAGCCAGTAAAAAACAGATAGGCGCTGCCGACTTTACCGTTTCACATAAAAATGAAAACAACTCGCCAAAAGCAACCGTTTTATAAACAAAAAGGCAAATCAGCATCGAATAGAGCACGGAAACCGCTGCCGCTTCCGTTGGTGTGACAATGCCGGCATAAATCCCGCCTAATATGATGACCGGAGACAACAGTGCCCAAAAGCTGTCCTTAAAAAGTGCATAAAAACCATTCTTTTTTATATTATTATAGTTTTTTAGAATTTTTTCTTTATCTTCACCACGGAGCTTACAATAAAGCACCGCATAGATCATAAGCATACATCCTATAAATATTCCCGGCAAAATTCCTGCGATAAACAAAGAGCCAATAGATGTGTCTGTAGCCATTCCATACATCATAAATGGTCCGCTTGGAGGAATAATAACTCCTAATCCCCCTGATACCGCCACAGTCGCTGCTGCAAATTTTTTATCGTACCCAAGCTCAATTAAAAGTGGAATGGTCATTGCCCCAATTGCAGCGGCCGTAGCTGCGCCGGAACTGGAAATTGCACCATAAAACAGACATGTAATAATTACGGCGCACGGTATTCCGCCCGTTTTATTCCCTATAAAATACGCGAACACATCGAATATTTTTTTTGAAATACCCCCTTTTGCCATGATTACTCCTGCAAAAATGAAAAGCGGAAGACAGAGGATATTGGCTGAATTAGCTCCACTAAAAGTCCCTCGTATCAGAGCCGGGATACTGCTCGCTCCTGCCATTCCTGCCAGCAGCGGTACCAAAGAGCCTCCAATCATGCACATTACAATCGGAAATCCCAACGCCAGCAGCACAAAAAATATAACAAACACCAAACCTACCATCGCATTTCTCTCCTTTTTATTCGTTTTCAAAAGACGTTATCTTATTTCACTGCTCCGTTCATCTTCTAACACTCCAACCCGCCTAAATCATAAATTACCCTTTGAGTGAAGTTGTTTTATGCACAAAAGTGTAGATTGAACAGAGCGGAACGTCGCTGTCAGAAATCCCAGAAAAGTAGCTAAATAAGGAATTGTCATCGGGATCTGTAATGCCGTTGCTTTTTGTCCTGAAAGTAACGTAGCTCGAATCACTTCCGTACTGTAATATGTAAAAACCCCAAAAATAACCGCCATTAACATCTGGATGACTAAATCAAGAAGCATCCTCATTCTTTTTGGCATGAAATCTTGCAACATTGTGACATTCAACATACTTTTATTCCGTATCGAATATCCGATACTCATGAAAACAAAATAGATATAGCAAAATCTGCTGAATTCCTCCGGCCAAGGCAACGCATTCTTAAAAAAATATCGCATAATAATTTGAAATAAAATTACCACCGTAATTGATATCGCGGTTATTATCATGATCGTTTCTTCAAGATGAGCATCCAGCCATTTAAAAACATTCCTATTCCCTTTCATTAAACCCCTCCCTTTTCGTATACGTTATACGAATTATATTAGCATACATTTATTTGATTTTCAACATTTATTTTGTTTTTATTGGCAATTTTTCTATATTTTTCAGTGCAAAAGGATGTTTGATTGGCTTTATTTTTTACCTTCTTATTATTTATCGTATACGAAACTAGTTATTATTGTCAAAAAAAAGATGAAAACATATTGCATAATGATTATTATTTTTTTATAATATATCGTATACAAATTTGAAAAGAGGAATAAGTATGAATACAATACCATTTGAATCTCTAACTTTAAATGAACGAGCTTACTCAGAAATAAAAAAAAGAATTATCAACAGAGAATTTCAGCCTGGTCAACGCCTTGTTGATTCGCAACTGGCCGAAGCATTTGGAATCAGCAGAACGCCAATACGTGATGCAATGCGAAAGCTGACAGATGAGGGACTTCTAATTAATACTTCACCCCGGGGTTTTTACGTCTTCCATCCCTCATTAAAAGATCTCGAAGAAATTTTTGATATATCAGAAATGATAGAGTTAGCTGCCGCAAAAAAAATAATTGCCACGTTAAGCGGGAGAAATTTTCAGGAAATGGAAGACAAGTTAACAACCTTGGAACAAAAGGCCAATATCATTAACCTGGTAGATGATGATGAAGAATTCAAACGTTATATGATTGATATTGCTGATAACAAAAGACTATATGATATCTATCTAAAAAATCAGTCACAACGTGTCTTGCTTGCCAATATCATTTTTTATGATAAATCTGGTGAGGCACGAAAGAATCGAATAGAAAAATCTCGCATGGTCCATAATAAAATTATATATGGTCTAAAAACTTTAGATTTAGCATTTACCAGCGACGCTATCGCTGAACATACCAACTATGGCAGACAGGACGCTATTCAGTACATTAATCAGTTGTCAGAGATTCTTCATAAAAAATAATATATGATTTGGCAGTGAACCGACTCTTCATCGAGAATCAATTTTTCCGGATAAATATCATAGATTGCAGTTTTTTCAGAACCTGTTTTCCTGTTTTATTCTTCAAAACGAAGTGGATGCTGTAAAGCCAGCTAGCGCTGGCTTTACAGCATCCACTTCGTTTTGTTCCTGCATGGGCATACTCTACACCTTAAACCGGTATCCAACTCCCCAGATCGTCTCAATATACTGCGGTTTCGCCGTATTAAACTCAATCTTCTCCCTGATTTTTTTAATATGCACCGTAACGGTAGCGATATCTCCGAGGGATTCCATATCCCAGATCTTACTGAAGAGTTCTTCCTTCGTAAACACGTGGTTAGGGTTCTGGGCAAGGAAGGCCAGAAGGTCGAATTCCTTCGTAGTGAAATTCTTCTCTTCCCCGTTAATATAAACGCGCCTTGCCGTCTTGTCGATCTTTAAGCCCCTGATTTCTATAATCTCGTTCTCCGGGGTTCCGCTGCCAATCAGGCGCTCATATCTTGCCATATGGGCTTTTACCCGGGCTACCATCTCACTCGGGCTGAAGGGCTTTGTGATGTAATCGTCGGCGCCCAGGCCCAGGCCTCTTATCTTGTCTATATCGTCTTTCTTTGCCGAAACCATGATAATCGGTGTATTTTTCACCTCGCGGACCTTCTTGCAGATCTCAAAACCGTCCATACCGGGAAGCATCAGATCCAGAATCAGCAGATCAAAATCTTCTTCCAGGCCCCGTTTCAGTCCTGATTCCCCGTTGTTCTCCATCTCTACCTCAAAACCGGAGAGTTCCAGATAATCCTTCTCAAGCTCCGCGATGCTCTCTTCGTCTTCAACAATTAAAATTCTGCTCATTCCTGAATAACCTCCTGGTATTTTCTAAGCACAAAATGAACCTCAGTGCCAATTCCTTCTTTGCTCGTAGCCCAGATCCTGCCGCCGTGATCCTCAATAATCTTCTTCACGATGGACAAACCGATGCCGCTGCCTCCCTTGGAAGAATTCCTGGAGGAGTCCGTCCTGTAAAAGCGGTCAAATATAAATGGCACGTCCTTGGCCGCAATTCCTTTCCCGTTGTCCTCAATCACAATCTGGATAAAATCACCGTCATCCTTAATTCTGATATTAATGATTCCCTTTTTCTTATCCAGATATTTTAAGGAATTGCCGATAATGTTGTTAATCACGCGCTTCATCTGCTCCGCATCGGCAATTACCACAACGTCGTTGTCCACATAGTTAAAGTATCCCAGCTCAATTCCACGGGTCTCCATATCCAGGCCGACCTCTTCCACACAGTCCCCGAAATATTCCGCCACGTTGATCTTCGTGTAGTTATACGGTATTTTATTCGTATCGATCTTGGAATAGAATGTCAGCTCGTCAATCAGACGATCCATATCATTAGCTTTATTATAAATCGTTTTAATATATTTATCCAGCTTTTCGGGTGATGAGGCAACACCGTCCTGGATTCCCTCCACGTAACCCTTGATAGCCGTGATCGGCGTCTTCAGGTCATGGGAAATATTACTGATCAGTTCCTTGCTCTCCTTGTCATACTGGAGCTTCTCCTCCGAGGATTCCTTGAGCCTTAAACGCATCTCTTCAAAGTCCTGGCAGAGCAGGCCAATCTCATCGTCATTGTCCACATCCAGTGTAAAGTCCAGGTTGCCGTCACGAATCTTCTTCGTGGCCTCCTGAAGCTTGTTCAGCGGCTGCAGCAGCGCCCTGTATACCCACATGATCAGGATACCGGCCGTGAAGCAGATAATCAGCACTCCCACCAGCAGCATCTCGCTGATCATCGACTTAATCTCCGGAACGTATTCGCCTACGTTCGTCACAATAAACAGACTGCCCTCCGCTCCGTCCGAGAATGTAAAATCAATCTGCTTTAAAAGGTGCTGTTCCTCGCCGTCGAGATAAAAACCGCCGGATGAATTCACCTTATAATCATCATAGGGAGGCAGCTGTTCCGCCAGCTCAAATCCCTCATTTGTACCGGAAAAAGTGATATCGTCTCCTTTTCTAACAATCAAATAGGAGTACTTCTTCTCCAGCTCATCATTCAGGGATTCCAGATAGCTCTCATCGTCAAAAATGGAGGGGTCCGCCTCCACCGACTTGCGGATTGTATTCTGAACCCCCTGTGTAAGACGGTTAAATACCTGCATGGAGTTGCCGGAGAGCAGATCAACCTGTTCATTAAGCCCATAGTTCTTCTGGAAGGAACGGCCCTGATAATTGACAAGTCCCATAACGGCAATATAAATCAGTGCAATAGGAACCACCGTAATTGTGATAAATGCAATAGCAAGACGTGTCTTTATCTTCATATGATACCTTCGGCACCTCCTTACGGTAATCAGAAAAATATGAGAAAACCCGCTTCTTAAAAGCTTCGTGAGGCTTTCTCATATCTTTTCACTTTCTTAATGATAAGTATATCATATTTTGACTCCTTCGTTTCTAAAAGTATTATAAAATATTCTTCCTGATTCCGCTAGAATGCCCTGTTTATGGTACTTCTGGGAGTATTTTATTCCAAAACAGGGAGCCCCGTAAACACGGAACTCCCTGTAAATTTTAACACCTGTTATTTTAAGTAATCTTTGAGAAGAGCTGCCTTGTCCAGTTTCTCCCACGGAAGATCCAGATCATTGCGGCCGAAATGACCGTATGCGGCAGTCTGTTTGTAAAGCGGACGGCGCAGATCGAGCATTTTGATAATTCCTGCCGGACGCAGGTCAAAATGTTCACGGATAATGCCGACCAGCTTCTGGTCACTCAATTTGCCGGTGCCGAAGGTATCGACCATAACGGATGTAGGCTGTGCCACACCGATTGCGTAGGAAAGCTGGATCTCGCACTTGTCTGCCAGTCCTGCGGCTACAATATTCTTTGCCACATAGCGGGCCGCATATGCTGCCGAACGGTCTACCTTGGTACAGTCCTTACCGGAAAAAGCGCCGCCGCCGTGACGGGCATATCCGCCGTAGGTGTCAACGATAATCTTACGTCCGGTCAGTCCGCTGTCCCCGTGAGGGCCGCCGATTACAAAGCGTCCGGTCGGATTGATAAAGAACTTTGTCTCGGAATCGATCATGCCGGACCGCAGAATCGGGTCAAATACATGGCGTTTGATGTCCTTATGAATCTGTTCCTGGGTTACATTTTCATCATGCTGTGTAGACAGAACAATCGTATCCAGGCGGACTGGCGCCCCATTCTCGTCATACTCTACCGTAACTTGTGTCTTTCCGTCGGGACGGAGATAAGGAAGCGTTCCGTCCTTGCGCACTTCCGTCAGGCGGCGGGCCAGTCTGTGTGCCATATAAATCGGGTATGGCATAAATTCTTCCGTCTCGTTTGTGGCATAACCGAACATCATGCCCTGATCACCGGCTCCGATTGCCTCCAGCTCTTCATCGGACATTTTATTCTCTTTGGCCTCCAGAGCCTTGTCCACTCCCATTGCAATATCGGTGGACTGCTCGTCAATCGCTGTGATAACGCCGCATGTGTCACAGTCAAAACCGTATTTAGCCCTGTCATATCCAATCTCACGCACTGTCTCACGCACGATTTTCTGAATATCCACATAGGCCTGTGTTGTAATCTCGCCCATTACCATGACAAGGCCTGTCGTGGTAGCCGTCTCGCAGGCAACGCGGCTCATCGGATCCTGCTCTAATAAAGCATCCAGAATGGCATCGGAAATCTGATCGCACATTTTATCCGGATGGCCTTCGGTCACTGACTCAGATGTGAAAAGTAGTTTCTCCATTGTATTCCTCCTTGTTTTTAAAAGACGACGAACATACGCTCCGCGGTATTTTCATCGCAGATCAATAAAAAGTCCGTAGCAATACGGACTTGATTGTGGTCTATCAAATCCTCTTATTGCTCGATTGACCGGAACATTCCGGCGCCTCGCTCAGGCTGGCACCTTCCGCCTCTCACATTCGGGACATCCTGTCCTTCCTGCTTAAACGGGGTTGCCGTGACTTCACAGATCCTTTGTATCTCCATCACTCTGAATAAGGGATATTACGTACTTTTTAATTTATTTAACTGCAACATGTACGATATCACACTCTTTTTCCTATGTCAAGTAATATCAGGAAATTTTAATTGAGATGCGGTGACGCCTCTGAAAGATGGCGGACGGGGTGGTGGGAGGTTGGATATGATTCTTCAGTCCCGATGGTTGGTTGTAGTGAGGGGGAAGAAGGAGAAAAAAATTCCTGCGGGGACACGCTCTCGCTTGTGAAGCGCACAGCGGATGCTAAGCTCGAAAGAACCTCGCTAAGCACCGGCGGGCTTCAAGGTCTCCCTTCGGAAAGTTTTTCTCCTTCTTCCCCGGGCAGGTTGTCGACGGGACTGAAGACTCAGCGAAAGGTATTGCCCCGTCCGTCATCTTCAGAGGCTGATTGTCTCTTTCGTCAAGCAGTGCGGAAGAGGTATTGCCGCGGCCACTATGAAGTTAAGAACTGACCCTCCCGGCGGCGTTCTCATTTCTCAGCGTAAACATAAAAAATTCGGGGCAGAGCGCCGGATTCCGGTAATCTACCGAAACCCGCTGCTCTGCCCCGAATCATATCACAGGCACTTTGTCTTTCAGCCTACTTTTAATTTGAACTTGTGGGCTTCTTTCTCAGAATCCACCTTCTCAATTACAGCTCCCAGGCCCTGAAGTTTCTTTTCAAAATTCTCATAACCTCTCTGGATATAACCTATCTCGTCGACTATCGTATATCCCTCGGCGGCCAGTCCCGCGATGACAAGCGCGGCTCCGGCTCTCAGATCCGGTGCATTTACCTGTGCTCCGGTCAGCTTCTTTACTCCGCTGATGATGGCAGTATAGCCTTCCACTTTGACATTGCTCCCCATTCTGGCAAGCTCGTCCACATATTTAAAACGGTTCTCGAAAATACTCTCTGTAACAATGCTGGTTCCCTCTGCCAGGGCCAGCGTAACAGTCATCTGCGGCTGCATATCTGTCGGGAATCCCGGATATGGCAGTGTCTTAATGTCCGTATGTTTCTGCTTCGGCTTGCCCACAACGCGTACGGCCTCATCAAACTCCCTGACTTCACAGCCCAGCTCAATCAGTTTGGCGGTAATCGCCTCCAGATGCTTCGGAATAACATTCTGTACCATAACATCGCCACGGGTAATCGCGGCGGCACACATGAATGTCCCTGCTTCTATCTGATCGGGAATAATGGAATACTCCGTCCCGTGCAGTTTGTGGACTCCCTTAATACGGATCACATCCGTACCGGCTCCTTTGACATTGGCTCCCATGCTGTTCAGGAAGTTGGCAACGTCAACTACGTGAGGTTCCTTTGCAGGATTCTCAATGATAGTCTCGCCTTCTGCCAGGGTAGCCGCCATCATAATATTGATCGTAGCCCCCACGGAAACTACGTCCAGATAAATATGGCTGCCCACCAGATCGATAGCATGGGCCACCACTGCGCCCTTCTCCACCTCGATCTTGGCACCAAGGGCACGGAACCCCTTCAGGTGCTGGTCAATCGGCCTGCTGCCGATATTGCATCCGCCGGGAAGCGGCACTTCCGCACTCTTATACTTGCCCAGCAGAGCGCCTATAAAATAGTAAGACGCACGGATCTTGCGTATATATTCATCATCTACGCTGACCTCTTTAATGTTCTTTGCATTAATACGGACTGTATGTCTGTCAATACGATCCACGTCGGCGCCGATCTCATCTATCGCTTCAAGAAGCACATTGATATCTCTGACATCCGGAAGGTTCTCTATCAGAACATCCTCATCCGTCATGATTGATGCAGCCAAGATTCCCAAAGCAGCATTCTTTGCTCCGCTGATAATGACTTCCCCTACCAGAGAGTTGCCGCCTTTCATAATATATTGTTCCATCCTCGCACCTCAAATATATATTAAAAAACAATGTATATTGTTACAGAATTCTTAATTTCTAACAATCGCTTTCTACTGATTATACCATATCGTCAGGATTTGTAAAGGTTTCGTCCGCTTTTTTACGTTTTCAGCCCTTTACAAGTGTTACTGTGCCGGAAGGAATCCGATGAAGTCATTGGCGCCGTTATTTGTGAAAAATGCCGCCGCGTCATTCAGTCCTATCTTCTCAATATAGGCGAATTCCGTTCCCGGGAACCAGAGGCAGGAAATGTTGTATTGATCATATCCGTATATCAGTCCATAGCTTCCATTACCCAGGTAGGCCACTACCGGGCGGCCGCGGAAAACAAAATACAGGACCTGGTTCAGGGTACAACCCCTGGCGTTTACAAACTGTACGCCGTCCGAAGATTCTTCCAGTCCCTGGGCCATTTCATCCAGATACCGCTTAATCACGGCTACTTCATTCTGTATATCCTTTATGGTCCTGGCATCGTTCCGGTTCGCCCTCACCCAGAACACCCGGCCATCCTGGTCGGTGACAAGGCCCATATCATCATAAGCCGCCTGCACCGCCTGCGTGAAGTCCACGAAAGAGCCGTTCATCCTGCCTCCGCCGTACGCATAATAACGCCTGATGTTCATCGGCCTGTTTGCTGTCAGCGTTATGACATTATTTTCCTCGGCAACCGCTTTCTTCGGCACATGGACCCTGATGCTGCGGGATTTGGCTGTCTGGGAATTCAGCTGCACAAAATACAGGCGCCCCTTTGCCGAATCTGCCAGGTATCCTATTCCTGCCAATGGATCGGCAATCACTTCCTCATTACATACAAGCGTGTCTTCGTCCGCCATTTCATAGTCACTGCCCGATTTGCGCATTCTGGTCATATGGACGCGGCTGTCACGTATCTGTACGTCCGTCAGGTAAAGTCCCTGACGTTCATACCTCGTCTCGGTCTCCATATTGCAGCCTACAATCTCAAGGGCATAAAGAGGAAGTCCGGTCACGCGGCCGTCCGTCATCAGTTTCTCACCGGGATTTGCCAGCCCGTACACCAAATCACTGCCGACAAAACCCACCAGACGGATTACCGTCTGATCCTGGAAACGTATCTCATCCTTCTTGCCTGTCTTCAAATCCATGACATTTAACTTCTCAGAGCTGTAAATGTCATCTCCATCCTGCCATGCAATCCTGGAGCCGTCTGCGCTGACGGCAAAGCTTTCCTCCGTCAGGCCGTCGGCCACTACCATATATTCCTTACCGGACAGTTCCACTCCGTAAACAGCGTGATCCATCAGCAGGTACAGCGTCTGATTGCTGCTTAAATAGCTCAGGCGGCCGATATCCTGGCGCAGGCTCCAGTAATCTTCACTGGAAGGCAGATACAGGCGTTCCGTCAGCGTATTGTCCCCGCTCTCATACCGGTAAAGGGCCACTCCCGTCGTTCCTTCATGATTACCCCTGTTCATATATCCATATACGAGGAAGTCGATATTTCCCTCTTCGCTCACCGAAAGAATCTTGATGCCATAAGAGTTAAAATTCGTCCTCAGGTCATCTTCACTCTTTCTGAACGCAAAAACCTTCGTGCTGCTTCCTTTTTCCGCATCGTAGCACCACAGAGCACGGTTTGCAACAAAGGCACGGTATTTTTCGGAAGGATCACTCATGGTCTGCAGTTCATCGGAATCAGAAATTCCAAGCATAATGCGCTTATCTGAGTACAGGCTGCTGTCTCCTGAAAAAATCTGGTTCATACGCCTGTCATAGTTCATCATGTACGTTCTCTGAGTATTCCATTTCATGGTAAAACTCTCAGTCACGTCAAAATATTCCTGTTCCCCGTCCTCATCCGCCGTACTGGCTACGTAATTAAGCTCAATAATTCCCATGATGCCCTGCATCTCTTTAATATGGATGGCTGCTTCACTCTCACGCTTCATCTCCATACCGCGCCATGTCAGCTGTGTAAAGCTGTTTTTCAGAGTCACCTCACCAAGAGAACTGTTGTCTGCGTTTAAATCCGTTTCAAGATAGGTCGTCAAATCCCTGGCCGTTTCATAACTGAACGTCTTATCGGAAAATTCCCTGGCCAGGGTCAGCATCTCTTCCATATGATTGTTCTCCGACCACACTACTCGGGTATAATAATAAACCGCCGGGTGATCCTCGGTGGAAATAGCGATTGTCATCATATATTCTTCGTTGGCCGTCAAAAGATTCTGGATCGGAAGCACGGCGCCCACATCTGTCCCTTCCTGTGTCCACTCCTCCAGGACTGTCCTCTCTACAAGGCGTTCGCCGTCCAGGCTCCTTATTTCATACTGGATTCCCCTTACCTTGGAATCCACATCCTGAAAGGTAATAGGAAGTCGGCGATCCTGCGGAAGGACCGTCAGATCCCCTCGTCCGGCGCTGGTGTGCTTGTCCTCAATAAAACCGTAGAGACAGTTCATTCTGCTCCCAAACAGCTCCATGTAGACGACCGGAAGATTGGCATCCTCGATTGACGTGTAAACGGCGCCGTCCTCCCCTTTTCTTGAAGACCATATGAAATAGGCGGCCAGGGCCACCACGAATATTACCAGTAAAATTATCGCTTTCTTTATCGTTTTTCTCATTCTTCCTGTTCCTTCTATAGAAATACTAAACAATTGTTTCAGTCTGTTTTTACAAATACTCTATCTGTTAGCGCATGCCCGCATTGCGCACATTATATCATATTCCACATCCAAATTCCAGAAATACCTGGAAGTGGAAACAATGAACCGCGCTTTGTAAACTTTTCACCGTCGATCAGGAACCGTATTGCAGGAACATTTGCCCGGAACATAGAAAAGCAGGGAAGATTTCCTTTTCTTCCCTGCTACTATCATTACCTTTTATTCTGTTTTTATCACGTTTTTGGCACCCGTTCAGATTTACCTGCACCTGCCTTTGCGGCAGCGCCTTCCCTGCAGCTCATTAAACAGAAGGATTCCCAGAATATCATTCAGAAAGTTATTTCTGGGACGCGGAGGCGGTCCCCACGGGCCTGGAGGCGGTGGCGGCGGTCCCCACGGACGCGGCGGCGGTGGCGGCGGTCCCCACGGACGGGGCGGCGGCGGTGGCGGTCCCCACGGACCCGGACCTGGCGGCGGTCCCCATGGACGCGGCGGGGGTGGGGGCGGTCCCCATGGACGTCTTTCCGTCCCGATCTCCTGAATCTGGGTCTCCTCCATTTCCCAAGTCTCGTAGCCTTCTCCGCCTCCGTACTCACTGTTAACGGGGCCGTAGGAAACCCGCGGAGCCGTATCCGCAGTTCTGGTTTGAGGCGGTTCCAGCTCTTCCGAGGGCATTTCCGCCTGCTGCGTCTCCTGGCCGGTGGCTGATGCTCTATCTGCAATCTTCTGAATCATCTGCTCCATCAGAATTCGATCCGGAAACTCATCATAAATCGGGCTTCCGTCGTATTCCATCTCATCGCAGACCTCTTCCACGTACATTTGCAAAGTCTTGACTCTGTCGGGAAACATACTCTTAAAATACTCAAAGTCCCGGATCCTTCCACTTCGCTCCGCCTGAACAGCCTGATCCTTGCGGTACAGTATGTAGGGCTCCAAGGCTGCTTCCTGCGCTCTCAATCTTTCATACGAAAAATCCTGCATCTGATTCCCATTCCTCCTTCTGGCATGAAGTTATATGGTATCATATGCAGGATTTTTCCAAAGTTTCTATATTGCTTCCCCAATCCGGGGATTTTCTTTTATTTCCGCCGCGATTTCTCCGGTCAATCAGTCAAACAGCTTTTCCGGATAAACACCCTGGCCGATCAGCGCCCTGATAGACTCCGCAACCCCTGCTTTGTCCTCTTTGTATGTTACGCCGAACCAGTGATCCTGAGTTTCCAACACCGTAACTCTGACACGGCCGTCCTTGATCATCTGGTCGATAAGGGTCGGAAGCAGGTATTCAGACTTAATGTCACCTTCTTTCAGGTTCTGCAGGAAAGCAGGAAAACCTCTGTCAAGCTCTCTGATAAACGCAGGTGTAAGTCCCCACATGTTCATTGAGACATGCTGATCCGCCCTGACCGTAACCGGGTTCCCCTCTTTGTCGGTCGCAGACAGGCCGTCCGGAGTTTTAACAATGTTGTAAGTCTCTGTAACGCGCTTTAAGACTCCGTCTTCCCCTACTTCGCACACCCCTCTGGTAACTCCGCCGTTATCGCTCAATGTGTTGGCCAGAATAAAGCCGCCCATGCAGACGTCATAAACAGGCGCATTCTCATCCATCTCAGAGATCATGTAATCGTGAATCTTTTTAAATACTTCCTTGCCGTAATAATCATCTGCATTAATCACCAAAAACGGCTCATTTACGATGTCACGCACACTCAGTACCGCCTGGCCCGTTCCCCACGGCTTTTTCCTGCCCTCAGGCACTGAAAATCCGGCAGGTATATCGTCCAGTTCCTGGAATGCATAAGAAACCGGAGCTATTTTTTCAATTCTGTTACCAATCACTTCCCTGAAGTCATCCTCCAGATCATGGCGGATAACAAATACAATCCGATCAAATCCGGCTTCAAGTGCATCATGGATCGAATAATCCATAATAATCTCGCCGTTAGGCCCTACCGGCTCCAACTGCTTAATTCCGCCTCCAAAACGGCTTCCGATTCCGGCAGCCATGATCACAAGCGCTGTTTTTTTCATTTCTCTTCTCCTCATATGTGTTTCCTTGATAACTGCATAACAGTATAGCACATGGGGGAGGGTTCTGCAATCAGGATGTTAGCTGGGGACGGCTATAGCGTGGGAGAGGATGCCGCGGCCTTTGCTTTTACCCGGAATGAAATTTCTACTTCAAAAAATTCACAAAACCGGTAATTACAAATGTATTAATGAGGTTAATAAACAGGCTGCCTACCAGCGGTACGATAAAGAAGGCATCCGGCGATGTGCCGTATTTTTCTTCTACCGACTGCATATTAGCCATAGCTGTCGGAACGGCACCGAGTCCGAAACCGCAGTGGCCGACCGCAATCATAGCGGCGTCATATGTTTTACCCATGAACTTAAATGTAATGAATACAGCACAGGCGAACATCAGGATGGTCTGGGCCAGGAGCAGAACGAGCATTGGAATTGCAAGATCTGCGAGCTGCCACAACTGCAGAGTCATCATCGACAGCGCCAAGAATATAAGGAGTGATATATTGCTGATAATTGAAATTTCCGGCAGGCGCAGTTTTAAATGATCCGTGTTGTCGGCAATGTTTCTGATGATAGCCGCTGCCGTCATGCCTCCTACCGAGGCAGGGAACGAAAGGCCGGTTTTAGCGAGTAAATCCGAAACAAGGCAGCCCAGTGAAACGGCGATCAGGAGCTGGTATGCGCCTACAGTCAGTGCGCGTTCACTGGATCCGTTTGCTGATTTTCCAAGTTCACTGTCGTCCAGTTTTACGGCAACGCTGGCCGCATCGGAGCTTTTTAAATGGTAGTGTTCGATCAGGAAACGTCCCGTCGGTCCGCCAATCAGGCTTCCTGCCACCAGGCCGAATGTGGCCGCCGCCAGGGAAATCGTGTTGGCGTTTGCAAGACCCGCCCCTTCCAGAACAGGTGCAAAAGCCGCCGATGTTCCGTGTCCCCCTGTCATCGGGATTGAACCTGTAGCAAGGCCTACCAGCGGATCAATGCCCATTACTTTGGACAGGCCGACTCCCAGCAGATTCTGCAATACTACGACTACGGAAGAGATAATCAGAAAAATGATAACCTGCGGTCCTCCCTTTTTTAACAGCTTCCAGCTGGCTGTAAACCCAATTCCCGAATAGAACAGCAGCATAAAAAAATCTTTAAACGCCATGTCAAACTTTATCTCAAACGCACCTGTCTCGTGGCCGATAAGAATCAAAACCGTACATATCAGACCGCCGACTACCGGTACGGGGATGCAATATTTCTGTAAAAGCGCGACCCGCTTACGGATTGCCTCGCCCAAGATTAATATAACGACTGCGATTGCTATGGTATGATATACATTTAATCCAATTGTCATAGTTCATTCCTCCTGACCTTCTGTTCAGGTAAAGCTTTTCCGCCTCAATACTCCCTGTAATCCTCCCGCCTGAAGCTTTATCTGCTATTTCCCATAATAACAATAATTACGCGTCAAATCAGCCGAATTTCTTTTCGGACCGTGTGTTAATTTCCCCTGTTAAACGACTCAGATTACCAGCGCCCTTCCCGCTTCCATCAGAGTCTTTCCATCGGCCACAATCGTCGCATCCTTCATGATGAGATCGTAGTGGCAGGATGCCTTCACAACTCCCCCGAGTGTGATGCTCGTTCCAATTCCTATATGAGCCGACCCGTAGACACCCTCGTCTTCCAGCATAAATCCCATGAAACGGCACTGTGGGTTCAGCCCCACTCCCATCTCTGCAATGTTATATACATTGGGATCATTTTTCGCCGCCAGATCGGCTTTCAGCATACCGGCCTGTTTTCCGCCCTCAATCGAGGTGATAAATCCGTTTTCCACCGTAAGACGGACCGGTTCATCCAGAACGCCGATACCGATATATGGGATGCTGGCATCCGCCACGATCACGCCATTGGCCGTTCCTTCCAGCGGGGACACATTTGCCTCCACCGTCGGTATCGTGGAAAACTGACCCTTCTCTACCATACAATAGAGGGAGTTTCCTCTTCGTCCTGCTGCCGAATAACGCAGATTTGTACCTGCTGCCGTCGTCAGTACAATTTCCTGAGAACCGGCCAGAGCCTCCGCCATGGCCTTGCATACCACCTTGGCTTCCTCAAAATCGCACTCGATGCCGCCGTGAATCATCATCTCCTCACTGAACTGTGTCAGGACGACGCCCCGGGAACCGTTCTGGACCGCATCTTTTACCGCATTGGTGTGTGTGATGGATTTACCTACAACGGAGATAAATGCGTCGCTGGACTTCATAGCCGCCGCCACCGTCTTAGGCGGCTCCTGGCTGTCCTGCTCCCTCGGCTCCATCACCGTAAGTATAGGCTGCGCCCCAACGCGGTAAACAGCGGCCGCCACCGCCTCGGCGATACTCAGTTTGGATTCCTCCGTGATAATTACCACCTCTTCGCCCGGCTGCACTTTGACACAGGTGCTCACCACTTTGTCCGCCCCTCTTGCCATTAAAATTTTCTTCATCCTGTATATCCTCCTTATTATTAATTTTATTCTATATTCTATATTCTATAGAATATATATTAGTAAAAAAAAGAAGTCTCCTTCTTTTTTTAGTTTTCCTGCTCCCGGGAACCGGAATCTCCGTATACCGGGCGTCGTCCCTCTATGTATTTCTGGCCATTGCGGATATGGGTCACCATTGCCTTCTGCGCCCTCTCCAGATCGTGATCCCGGATCGCCTCGGCTATCGCAACATGCTCATGATAAATCTCATTTCTCCGCTTCCCGTCGCTGGCGGAATACTTCATATCCCGTGAGATAACCGTATTCAGCATGTCGAGCAGACGGCAGAGCATCGTGTTGTCTGCTGTCAGATAAATCACATTATGAAAGCTCTTATTAATCCTTGATACCTCCAGAATATCTTCTGTATTCTTCTCTTTCTCGATGATATCAAAGAGCTGGTTTAAGGTATTCTCGTCAAACCGGCCGATTGCATCTTCCAGCGCCATCTTCTCCAGCGCTTCCCGGCAGTGATAAGCCTCCCGGATCTCCTCCTCGTCCAGTTCCTTCACAACAGCGCCGCAGTATGGGACTATCTCAATAAAACCGTCACCGACCAGTTTTTTAAAAGCCTCCCGGACCGGGGTTGCACTGACTTCCATCTGTTTTGCAATGTGTTTTTCCTGAAGTTTTGTCCCCGGAGGAAGTTCTCCGCTGACAATTGACTGGACCAGAATCCTGTATACTTTTTCACTCAAAGGCATCTTCCCTACGATTGGCAATTCATTAATCTGCATGATCTCTCCCATCCATGGGAAAGGTTTTCTATATTCTATAGAATATAATATCTCTTCACCCATGTCAATACTTTTCTGTTATTTTTTCTATTTGTTTTCTTTCTGTCAGAATTCTCTTCCGTTTATTCTACCGGCTTCCCTTTCCCTCAGAAACTGTTAATCTCATTTTTCATGTGATTTTATTATAATGAAGTTTGTCATTAAAAGCAATATTCCCCTACTTTTTCTTGTTGTACTATGATAAAACTGATATAATAATTTTATAACGGTAAAAATATAGACATACGATTTTCTACCGTTATAAACGGGAGCCTGTATGCTCTTTACACAGCTTACCGTTACCAATAAAAGTTTGGAGGGGTATCATATGAAAGGTAATGTAATTGTCGGCCAGTCAGGCGGGCCTACCGCTGCCATTAATTCCAGTCTCGCCGGTGTATTCCGGACTGCCATCGACAGAGGGGCTCCTAAGGTATACGGGATGCTGCATGGCATTGAAGGTTTATTAAACGAAAAGTATATTGATTTATCTGAGCATATCCAGACCGATCTGGACGTAGAACTGTTAAAGAGAACACCGGCTGCCTACCTTGGCTCCTGCCGCTATAAACTTCCTGAGATCCATGAAAATATTGAATCCTATGAGAAGATTTTCGAAATCCTCGATAAACTGAACATAGAATGTTTTATTTACATAGGCGGCAATGACTCCATGGACACGATTAAGAAGTTGTCCGACTATGCAATCATCAAAGGATACCCGACGAAATTCGTCGGTGTCCCAAAGACAATTGACAACGATCTTGCTCTTACCGATCACACGCCCGGCTATGGCAGCGCCGCCAAATATATCGGCACATCCACCAAGGAAATCATCCAGGACAGCAGCGCGCTGGTTTACAGCAAGGGTCTCGTGACCATCATTGAAGTAATGGGCAGGAATGCAGGATGGCTGACCGGCTCCGCCGCGCTGTCCGAAGGCGAGGACTGCGAGGGACCGGATTTAATCTATCTGCCTGAGGTTGCTTTTGATATTGAAGATTTCCTGGAGCGAGTAAAGAACCTCCTTAAGAAGAAATCTTTCGTCGTGGCCGCTGTATCCGAGGGCATCCGCCTGGAGGACGGCCGCTATGTATGCGAGCTGACCGACGGAGTCGAGTTTGTAGACGCCTTCGGCCACAAACAGCTGACCGGGACCGCCAACTACCTGGCCCGGCGACTTGCACAGGAGATCGGCTGCAAGACCCGCAGCATCGAACTCAGTTCCCTGCAGAGGGCGGCTTCCCATCTGGCTTCACGTATTGATATCCTGGAGGCTTTCCAGGTTGGCGGCGCCGCAGTCAAAGCCGCTGATGAGGGTGACACCGGAGAGATGGTTATATTGAAGAGAATCTCCGACGACCCGTACCAGTGCACCACGGAACTGCGCAATGTACACAAAGTTTCAAATGTGGAAAAAACCGTTCCAAGGGATTGGATTAACAAGGACGGCACCTATGTGACCGAAGAATTTATCAGCTATGTACGCCCATTAATCCAGGGGGATGTTTCGCCCGTAATGGTGGACGGAATTCCGCGCTACCTGTATCATAAGAAAAATAATTAATTTTTAAACAGAAAGCGGTGAAAGGTATCAGTTCTATACCTTCCACCGCTTAAGAAATCAGAGGTATTTGTATGACGTCAAACGATGTAACCCTATACTTAAAAAACCTGCCCTTCTGGGAACATATCTCCGATGACGATAAAGACCTGATTTGCGGCAACCTGCATCCGCTTCATTATGAGGCAGGCCAGTCCGTCCACTCGGGTGAATCCAATTGCCTTGGAGCCCTGATTATCCGTCAGGGAATCCTCCGTACGTTTCTACTTTCCGACGAAGGAAAAGAGACCACCATGTTCAGGATCAGAGAAGGCAGCATCTGCATTCTTTCCGCATCCTGCGTCCTTTCCGTCATTACCTTTGATGTTCAGATTGAAGCAGAAACCGAATGTGATGTACTGTTGATCCCCAGCGCTGTTTTCCAGACGCTGATGAAGCGTAATATTTATGTAGAGAATTTTGCCTACAAACTGATGACTGAACGTTTTTCAGATGTCATCTCCGCGGTTGAGAGGATGTTTTTCCTGAATCTTCAACAGAGAATTGCCGTGTTCCTGATCGATGAGTCCGTCGCCCAGCACTCCACAACCCTCACCCTCACCCAGGAACAGATGGCAAAGGCCATCGGAAGCGCCCGGGAGGCGGTGAGCCGCAATTTAAAGCTTCTTGCAAAGAGCGGCTGTATTGAAGTATCCAGAGGCACCATCAACATCCTGGACCGGAAACAGCTCTATGAGATTATCTCGGCCTGAACCTATCCAGAGTCCGGGCCTATAGAAAGGGAAAGCGGCGTCACTGGCATCGCTTTCCCTTTTTATTATGTTTCATTTTTTATTTTTCTTTATGCTATATTGCCTTAAAACAATACATTTGATATATTCTTCTGCCTGCTGCGGCCTGTTATGCCTTCAGGGCTTTTTCCAGGGTCTGAATGGACTGTAAACCAACCATTTTTTCTTTAATTTTGCCATCTTTAAATACGATCAGAGTAGGAATGCTCATAACCTGGAACTTTTCCGCCAGCTCCGGCTGCTCGTCGATATTGACCTTTCCTACATTATAACCGGCCACTGCCAGTTTCTCCACTGCCGGTCCCTGCATTCTGCATGGTCCGCACCATGTTGCCCAGAAATCCACCAGGATGCTGCCTCCCTCTGCGCCAAGTATTTCTTTATCAAAATTCTGTGTTGTCAGTTCTTTTACGTCTGCCATGATTGATCATTTCCTTTCATTTAAAAATTACCGCTATGTTCTAAGTTACTGTAGACTTATCACTTCGATGACTGTATTATAAACATAAAAATGCGCTTTATCTGTGACTTAGTCACAAATGCTGTGCAGATTCAATTTTTTTTCATTATCATTTACGGAGGTACGAATTATGGATAACCCGCAGCTTAAATTCCGCAGTGCACAGAGGGAGGATACCGGTCTGATTCTCTATTTTATCAAAGCTCTGGCCGAGTACGAAAAGATGGCCAACGAGGTCATTGCCACGGAAGAACTACTGGAGGAATGGATCTTTGATAAAGGGAAAGCCGAAGTCCTGTTTGCGGAAGAGAACGGCACACCGATTGGCTTTGCCCTATTTTTCCACAATTTTTCAACGTTTCTCGGAAGAGCCGGAATCTACCTGGAGGATCTCTTCGTCCTTCCCCAGTACCGGGGAAAAGGCTGCGGGAAAGCCCTGTTCAAAAAACTGGCGGCCACAGCCGTGGAGAGAGGCTGCGGCCGTCTGGAATGGTGGTGCCTCGACTGGAACCAGCCGAGCATCGATTTCTACCTTTCCATGGGCGCTCAGCCGATGGATGAGTGGACCTCTTACCGAATCAGCGGAAAAACACTGCTTGAAATGGCAGAAACCTGATATTTCTTTAAACACGGCCCGAATATTTCGCGCATCCGGCCCTTTAACCGCGGAACATATTTTCCACGTAATTCTTCATTTCCTGTCGGCTCTCTACATCTCTGGAACCGTCAATATAACGCTCCTGCTCATCGTGAGACAGGGCGGCAAAGCGGTTCAGGATATCTGAATGCTGTGCCAGTTCCATAGTAAAGCCGATAGGAAGTTCATGGTTATCGATCATTTTAATCACCCCGCTATTATTTTGTGAAAATGGGGTAATTAATATGCTGGAATTTTATTGAAAATATGGACTGCAGCTCTCTTAATTTTATTGAAACGCCAAAAACAACAGGCTGTTCAAAACCCGCTGTTTTTGGCTGTAGTTCTTCTTAGTTATACTTAATTCTTCTTAAGTTATACTTAGTTCTTCTTATATCCACACTTCGGACAAACACCATTTTCATTCAGGGCAATGCCGCACAGAGGACAGCGATCGATCTGATTCTTTGTCGTAAACTCTGCGGAAGCTGCATTCACGCCGCTGGTAAAGGTGATTTTTGCAATATTCAGTTTATCCTTAAGCAGGTCATAAACAATTTTAATCATGCCCTCAACCGTCATGGTTTCTTTTGTAACCACAAGACGGCATTCCGGATATGCTGTCGCAAGCTCGGTTTTGAACGCCGGGCCCTTCATCTGATTGTTGGGGGCGCCGTCACGGATGCCCTGTTTTTCATACACTTCAAGAATGGCAGGCAGCAAAGGATCGTCTTCCCTTAAAATCAGTGCATGATCGAAATTCTTCAAAACGGCCCAGGCGGTCTTTTGAATTTCATTGCATGGGAAAACCATATTTACACCTGGTTCAACGGTATCTTCCACCTCAATGGTCAGGATGCCCGTATGGCCGTGCAGATACTGTGCTTCACCCTTAAATCCAAAAAATCTGTGAGCATATTGCAAATCTAATGTTGTTATACTTCTCATATGTAATCCTCCTGGTATTATATTTTTACGGGAATCCGCGCCCGCATACGCACATGGTTAAGACGGCTCTTTCTTCTTACATTCCGGACACAGATATTGAATCTTCAAATCGTAAGCTTCAATTTGGAAACCGACCTGCTTCTCCAGGTCGGCAGTTAAATCCGAAAGAAAAATATCAGACAGCTTTCCGCATCGGCAGCAAACCAGATGGTCATGCCGTGTAATTCTGTCATAGCGGTCGGGTTGTCCTTCAACGCTGATTTTCCGGATTCTGCCCTGCCGGTAAAGGCTGTTCAGATTATTATATACCGTCGCAATAACGACAGCGGGGAAATGTTCCTTCAGTGCGAAAAAGACTTGCTCCGCCGTCATGTGTTCATGAGAGCTATTGATAATTTTCAATATGCTTTGTCCGTACCTCATTATTTTTCTCCTAATTTAGAATTATTCTAAATCTAAATTAACATAAATTTCCAGTTATGTCAATAGATTTCTGAAAATTATGTTGATTTTGGGCGATAGTTCTGTATAAGGTGAGGGGGTAAGTGAGATGCGAGGTGCGAGGATACCTTTGTAGGATGGCGGACGGGGATGGGATCGTCGCGTCTGCAATGCAATTGTGATTAAAAAACGCCCTGCCAAACCGTAACCGGCCGGACAGGACGTTTTTTAATATGTGGGTATAGGAGATGTATGAAATTATATCAATTAATTCCTTTTCTATGCCGCCGCTTTCTTCACCTGGAACTTTCTGAATACCGGAACCAGTGCAAAGCCAAGAATTACGACAACGATGGCAATTGCGATAGGTCTGGAGAAGAAGTACGGCACCAGGCCGCCCTTTGTGGCTGCGATAATCAGGGTACGTCTGAAATTAGACTCCAGGATATCGGCCAGAACTACGCCGAGCACCAGCGGAGCGGGTTCAAAACCGTAAATCTTCATTAAATAACCTAGCAGGCCGAACACCAGCATTATCACAACCTCATACATGCTGTTGCTCAATGCATAGGTACCGATGCTGGCCAGCGCCACAATAATCGGAACCAGTACAGAGTTTGGCACCAGACAGATTCGGGCCATATGTTTTGCCATGGATACGCCGATAATTCCCATTAAAATATTGGCGAACAGGAAACCGAGGAAGATAGCGTAGGTCGTCGGAGCCTTGGAACCGATAAAGAGGTCACTGCCCGGCTGCAGTCCATGCATCAGCAGGGCGCCGTACAGGATAGCGGTAACAGGGCTTCCCGGAATTCCCAGTGTGAAAAGAGGAATCATGGCGCCGCCGCAGGCCGCATTGTTGGCCGCTTCGGAGGCTGCGATTCCAACGATGGAACCTTTTCCGTACTCCTCCGGGTTTTTAGAGGTACGTTTTGCAATACTGTAGCTGATCCAGGCCGCGATGGAACAGCCGGCAGCCGGAATAAATCCGATAAAGGAGCCGATGACCGAGCTGCGGAGCATAGTGGGCGCCAGTTTCTTTGTGTTGCCCTTTCTCCAGCGTTTTCCCTGAAGACCGGCGCTGGGATCCTCCACAATGGTGGATCCGGTGCCACGCATCAGTTTTTCCACTAATACTAGTACCTGTGAGATAGAAAACAGTCCTATCAGAATCGGTGTTGAATCGAGGCCGTCCTCCAGCCACAACTGGCCAAAGGTGAACCTGGAGACACCGCTGATGGAGTCCATGCCGATACATCCAATCAGAAGACCAAGCAGTGCGGCAAAGATACCTTTTGCCTGGTTTTCACCGGTCAGACCGGCAACTACGAGCACGCCGAAGCAGGCCACCAGGAAATACTCCAACGTAGAGAACATTAAACTGATTTTTCCCAGAGCCGGAGCAAAGAGAATCAGACAAACCGCTCCGATGATTCCACCGAGAACGGACGCTACCGTAACAACCGATATCGCTTCCATGCCCCGCCCCTGTTTGGTCATCTCATAACCATCCATGGTAGTGGCGGCGGATGCAGCAGTACCCGGAGTATGGCAGAGAACGGCTGTAATAGAACCTCCGTAAACTCCGGTCGTATACATGGCCGTCATCATAACCAGGGCCGCCGTCGGACTCATGGAAAAGGAGATCGGGAGAAGCAGGGCAATACCTACGGAAGGTCCGAGACCCGGAATAATTCCAATAACCATGCCGCCCACAACGCCGACTATAAGTGCGATGATAACCTCAATCGACAGGAATGAAGACAGCGCGATAGATAAGTATTCTAACATTTATATTCTCCTTCCTTATTACAGATAGCGGAAAAACCGGCCCAGTATACCTATTTTATAGATAGGAAGGTGCAGAATAATCACGAACACAATATAAGCGAGGATGATATACAGCACTGTGATCAGCAGGTTAACCTTGAACGACTTCAGTTTCAGATATTTTTGAGTGAAAATCATAAATATCGGGGTGGCAATCCAATATGTAATATAGCGGAATCCCAGGTAATAGATAAAGATAAAAAACATGAACAGGAATGCATATTTGCTTTCCTTCACCGTCAGCGGATAGTGGTATTCCCCCATCTGCTCTTTTGTCAGGCGAAGCCCCTTTAATATAATGAAGACTGCGCACAAAGCCATTAATACGGTCAGTGCGACCGGCAGGTAGGCCGCCTGTCCTGCAATCCTCACTGCGTTAAAAAGCACGGCAGCGCAGAACAGAAGCAGAACCAGACCTACCCACACATCTCTATGATACTTCTTACTCATATGGATAGACTCCTTTTCTATAAATAAGATAACCTTGTTTTATTCGGCTGCTCCCCAGATTTCTTTACGTGTCTCCACCTGGCTTTCAAGCAGTTCCGCAAAGGCTTCTCCCGAAGTATTGTCAAGCTGGAGGCCGAGAGCCGCCATGTTGTCGATATATTCCTGGTCTTCCATTGCCTTTAACATGGCTTCCGTCATCTTGGAAACAATCTCCGGATCCACATTCTTCGGATAGAAGTAACCGCGGGCCGCAAATGCGGTGAATTCCTCGCCTGTAGCCTCTTTTATCGTAGGTACGTCCGACATGAAATCACTGCGTTCTTCTGAGAAAATGCAGGCAATTTTCATTTCACCCGACTGGTAAGCGCTCTGTACGTCGGAGATGGAGGCAAAGAATACATCCGTATCGCCTGCCAGGAACATACCGCGGCTGTCGGAAGCCCCATCCACCGGAACTACCGTAATCTGGGTCCCGAAGGTCTTGTTAAACCACTCTGCCGTTGTGGCATCGCCGTCCGTAATACCGGTAGCCTGGGCGGAAACGAGGACCGGATTTGATTTTGCATATTCAATAAAGCTCTTGATATCGGTAAATCGCGTGTCGTTGCTTCGGATTGCCATGACGTTGTAATCAACCGCCTGGTTAGCAAGAACCTGCACATCATCGAGATTATACTTTCGTGGATTATCCGGATCCAGTTCTCCCATCGCATAGTTATGGTTGATCAGGCCTACCGTATATCCGTCGCTGTAATCGCCGGTAATCAGGTCTGTCCATGCAATCCAGCCGCCGGAACCAGTCTGGTTTTCCACTACCACGTTAACACCCAATGCCTTAGTAAGAGCCGTCGCCATATTGCGTGCTCCGATATCGGTACCGCCGCCTGCCGAGAACGGGCAGACCAGCGTAATCGTCTCTGAGGGCCACTCGCCTTTTGCTTTCTTCGGGCTTTCTGCTTCCCCGCCCTGCTGTGCCTCTGTCTTCGGCTCGTCCGCTCCCTGGCTTCCCGAGCATCCCGCCAATGTAAGCGGCATAACGGCCGCCATTGCAAGCGCCAATAAATTCTTAGTAGTCTTCTTCATAATTTTCCCTTTCCTTTCTGGTATATAAATGTATAAATATTAGTGACTATTCAGTTCCTTCCCAGCTGCCGTCCTGCGTTGTACAGAAATCCCCATAATAATCTGTTCTGTACAGGAAAAACCCGGATTTTCATGTCGAAATCCGTCAAAACAGCTCGCAGGACACTACCCTTTGAACAGTTACAAATATTATTTCAATTCACGTACGGTTTCACGCTATTTTTCAGCTTCGTCCGGCCGTGATTAAATCTCGCTTTCTTTTGTTCAATTTTGCCTTATTTTTAAATCAATCATATTATATCCTAATCATTTTTACCAACAGCTTTTCTCTTTATATCAACAGTCAAAAGGTTGTGGTATTTATTTTCCATCGTCGTATTGCGACCCTTTTCAACATCACATCTTTTGGAGTCGTAAAAGCTTTTTTACTTTCATATCAAATTATCGCACAAATTACAAGATAAATAATTGATTTTCTTCTTCCAATATTAAGAAATTTCCGAATATTTTATCAAATTTAGTTTTCTTTTATATTCCCTTTCTCACGTAACAGTCTTTTAGCTGTTGCATTTACAAAAAAACCTGTTGGACATTTTACTCCCCGGCTTCTTATACTGAAATTACCGAAAGCGATTTACCGACTATTAATAAAAATGCATACATATAACATTGGAGGTTGAATTATGACAAAGCGTGAACGAATCCAGGCTGCTGTAAAGGGGACAAAGCCCGACAAACTGCCGTACTCCCTGTGGACCCACCTTCCCGGTATTGACCTGGACCCCGCCCTTCTGGCGGAAAAAACGTATGAATTCTACAAAACATATGATGTGGATTTCATCAAGACCATGAATAACGGCATGTACCCGATCGAGGATTTTGGATGCACCGTAGATTATTCCGAAATCGCTAAGGGCGGAGTGGCAAAAGTCACCGGCACCCCTGTGAAAGAGGCATCCGACTGGTTAAAATTGAAACCATGTCCCTGTACAGAAGGCAGTCTTTCCAGGGAACTGACCTCCTTAAAGCTGCTTCTTGACAAGGTCAAAGGTGAGGAGGTTCCCGTCCTGTTCACTGTCTTCAGCCCCATAACCACAGCCGATAAGATTTCCGGCAAAACAATGCTTTCCCATATCAGGGAAGGCCACGGAGACCTCGTAAAAAAAGCCCTGGATGTTATCACAGAGACAACCATGGCCCTGGCCGCCGAGGCAATCCGGCTGGGAGCCGACGGTGTGTTTTTTGCCTCCCAGATGAGCACCTACGATTCAATGACAGCCGAAGAATATATGGAATATGGAAAACCTTATGACTTAAAGGTTCTGGAGGCCGCAAAGGATGGCTGGTTCAACACGATCCATGCCCACGGCAATAATATCATGTTCGATATTTTAAAAGATTATCCTGTTTCCGTATTCAACTGGCATGCCGGAGAGACACTTCCGGAACTGGATGAGGCCTTCCTCATGACGGGAAAATGCCTGATGGGCGGCTTAAAACGTATGGATATTACGAATGGCCATAAGAACGAGATACAGAACCAGATTTATGAGAGCTTCAAGACATTAAAGGGACTTCATCAGATTCTGACTCCCGGCTGCGTAATCCGGTATCCGCTGGATGACGATATGCTGACTTATGTGAAGAGAGTAAAAGAATACGTGGAAGAGAGAATGTATTAAACCAAACAACGAAAAGCAGGCTTTGCGAACTTTTCATTGCCACTCAATAAACACTGCGCCGCCACGGAAATTCCCGCAGACGGCGCAGTATTTTGAATCCTGCTATGGACGGGCCAGCATTACCTTCGTCATTTCAATAAATTCTCTGGCCGCTTTGGTCTGGTATTTATTCTTCAGATAGTTGATGGCGATCATCTTGTGGGCATTGGGGAAATCAAGGATAAACGTATGGATTGGTTCCTCTTTCACATTGCCGAAAACCGGCCGTTTGTCCTCCACAAAGACGCTGGGGCAGATGATAATGCCTCCCCCGGCCCTGCACATGGAGACCATTGTCATAATATTGACCGTTTCCAGAATCACAATAGGAGTCATATTTCCCTCCCTGCAGCTGCTTTCAAATATCTCGCCAATCCAGTTGGAGTGTTTCATCTTAATAAAGGGGCACCGGGCAAAAACCTGGATGGGCAGGAGTTTCCTGCTTAGAATCTCCTTCTGCTCCTCCTCGGAAAAATATTCTCTCAGGATGTTGTCGGGCACCACGATTAGAGTGTGCTCCTCGTGAAGCACCTCTGTTCGAATCCGGTCGGGCGCATCCAGCTCAAAACCAATGGTAAAATCCACATCGCCTTTATACAGGGCATCGGTAATCTCATTGGAAGTTCCCTCCACCAGACGTATCTGTACCTGCGGGAACTCGCTCCTGAATCGCATCAGAAGCGGTGGCAGAATCACCGAGCCTCTCGTATTTGGCACGCCGATTGTAAGAACCGCGCTGCGGAAGTCGCGGATATCCTGCAGTTCCAGCTCCGCCTCCTGCTTCACATTCAGAATTTTGCGGGCGCTCTTCAAAAGACTTTCCCCCGCATCGGTCAGTGTAAGAGGTGTGTTTCTGTCAAAGAGCTGGACGCCGAAGTAATCTTCCAGCTTTGCAATATGATTGCTGAGTGACTGCTGCGATATAAAAAGGCGTTTTGCCGCCTTTGTGAAGTTCATCTCTTCCGCCGTCACAATAAAATATTTCAAATTCAGGAAATTCATAACCTCAGCTCCTCCCTTTCTCTCAGGTAAAATTATACGGGGGCATGGTAGAAATTGCAAGGTTTATCTGACAAGCTAATCTAGAAAGGATAAGTAACTATGAACCGGAATACTTACGACACTTATGTCTCAATTTTAAAAAATGAACTCGTTGTGGCTCTGGGCTGCACAGAACCAATCGCCATCGCCTATGCGGGCGCCAAGGTGAGAAAGGTTCTGGGGCAAATGCCAGATCGCTGCGAGATTCTCTGCAGCGGTAACATCGTCAAAAACGTAAAGGGAGTAACCGTTCCCAACTCCGGCGGCATGAAGGGAATCGACACGGCCGCAACCCTGGGCATCGTAGGCGGCAACGTCGACCGTATCCTTGCCGTGCTCGAAGATATCACGCCGGAGCAGATTGAAACAACCCAGTCTCTCGTCAGGAAGGGATTCTGTGAATGCGGGCTGATTGAAGGCGTGGAAAACCTCTATATTGTTATTACGGCCTTTGCCGGGGAAGAATCAGCCACCGTAGAAATACGAGATTATCACAGCAATATCACGAAGATCGTCAAAAACGGCGAAGTGCTCTACAGCGCCTCCGAGTCGTGCTCCGAAGAGTCCGCCGGACCTGATAAATCCCTGCTGAATGTCAAAGATATTCTGGAATTTGCGGACTGTGTGGATCTCAGTGACATCAGTGAGGTGATTTCCCGCCAGATCGAATGCAATACCGCCATTTCCCGCGAAGGCCTGAATAACCCATGGGGCGCCCAGGTCGGCCGCACGCTTCTCGACACATTCGGAGGCGATGTCGCTATCCGGGCTAAGGCGGCCGCCGCTGCCGGTTCCGATGCCAGAATGAGCGGATGCCCGCTGCCGGTTGTCATCAATTCGGGAAGCGGAAACCAGGGTATGACGGTTTCTCTTCCGATTATCGAATATGCAAAGGAATATCATATTTCCGATGAAGGACTATACCGTGCCCTTGTGGCCGGAAATCTGATTTCCCTGCATCAGAAAAAATACATCGGCAGTCTGTCCGCCTACTGCGGAGCGGTCAGCGCGGCATGCGGAAGCGGCGTCGGCATTGCCTATATGCTGGGAGCCACCTATGACGAGATCTGCGGCATTATTACCGATACCATCGCCACCATCGGCGGAATGGTGTGTGACGGCGCGAAACCATCCTGTGCCGCAAAAATTGCATCAGCCGTAGACTGTGCCCTCACCGCATTCCACTTAAGTAAAAACAGACGCGTATTCCAGCCGGGTGAAGGCCTTGTGAAGGAAAATGTGGAGGATACCATCCAGAGTATAGGCCGTATGGGCCGTGAAGGGATGAGGGCCACGGATATTGAAATATTGAACATCATGCTGGAGAACTAAATCCAGAATGTCCCATGCACAGCCGATTTATACTGCGGATGGCCCACATTTATCCCATATTCGACCTCATAAGCCTGATAAATTCTTTCGCCGGACCGCTCAGTGTATCCCTTGCATCGTAGGCAACCGCCATAGTCCACTTTGCCCCAAACTCCTCTTCCATCCGGCAGAACTGCGGCTCCACCGGACAGTTGAACAGAGAAATATAGTTTTCCGGCATAAAGGAAATTCCAAGTCCCACGGCCGACAGGCACATCGCGGTCTGGACGCTGCTGGTCTCCAGGTATGCGGCGGGGTTAATTCCCGCCGCGGTGAGTATCTGATCCGCAATCTGCCTGACCCTCTGATAGGGATAAGCCAGAACGAATTTTTCTCCTGCAAGCCGCCTCGGATCAATGAACGGAAACGGGCTCCCCTCCTTTTCATAAAAATGCACCTGCAGTGGACTCTCTTTCGGCAGCACCGCAACAAAATTGTTCTCACAGATCGGGACACAGGATATGGCGTTATCCTTCAGCGGACAGTGAAGCAGACCGATATCCACCTTTGAAGCCATAATATATTCTTCTATCTTTTGCGATGGCCCCTCCTCTATTCTTATCTCAATATTAGGATACAGTTCCCTGAAAACCGGCAGAATTGTTGAAAAAACAATGGACCCCAGATGAATGGTTGAACCGATCGTAAGACGGCCTTTTCTCATATTGCTAATCTCGCACAATCCCGTTTCAAAATCATTGTAGAGCTTCACAATTTTTCTTGCAGTTTCCACATACTGTTCCCCCGCAAAAGTCAGTACAAGACCACTCTGCGTCCTTTTAAACAGCGGCATATCATGCTGGCGTTCAATCCGCATCAGACACTGGCTCAAATACGGCTGCGATACATACAGCCTTTCGGACGCGCGTGATATGCTCTTTTCCTCAGCAATTGCCACTATGTATTTCAGTTCCTTTAATGTCATAATCTAGCTTCCCCCTCCCGGCACGGAAAGGCAGGGCATCCCATAAACCGTTATAAGGTTTACAGATACCTTGCCTCTTTTATTGATTGACAACGAAAATTTCCTGCAGCGCACTTTTCATTGTATCACTATAATTTTATCATATCAGATTCAGCAGACCGGCCGGATTGTCCTTTGCCATCAAACCTAGTTCTTCCTCCGTAACCCCATGGCGCAGAAGATACAGAAGATATTCTTCCATCAGTTCAGGCCAGTCCGGAAGTCCAAAATTGCCGCCGTCCGTAGAGAGCACCGTATCGGAACACCCAAGTTCCAAAAGGTTATAAAGCACATCCCCGTACGACCGGCTCAAATCCAGATAAACCGCGCAGCGCAGGAAGTAAACACCGTATTCCTGAAGACATTTCTGTTCGGGGACCGTGAGCCTTGTCAGAGACAGTTCCGGGTGATCGATCATGATTTTCTTAACCCCCAGTTCCCTGGCCCTTACAATAACGGCCCTCTGCTCCTGAAATGACAGGTGCCCCATAGACAGGATGACATCCCTGTCCGCAATCATGCGCAGAATAGATTCCAGTTCCTCCCTCACCCTGCCCCCTTCCAGAGCATTCAGGCCGCCCGGCAGGTTAAAATATTTCCTGTGGTTCTCCGCGCTCTTTGTAGGCATCCATACCGTTTTAGCCCCCAGGTTCAGGGCTGTTTCCACTGCCACCGGGTTGAATCCCCCCACCTCATCATTGAGGGTGATGGAACCGAACACGGGAAAATCCGCCGCCCTTGACGCAGCTTCCGCCCGGGCCATTGTAGGAAATGTATGGGATTTCAGAACGACGGCCGCAGCTCCAGCCGCCTTCATCTGCTCCGCCAGTTCCAAATCCGTGAATTTTCTCGGCTGTATGTCGGGTGATGGATGAACATGAAGCTCCGTCACACCCTTTAAAATATTTCTCTCCGCCATGCCTTCACCCCGCCATCAATCCGGGAAGGAATAAGGTGATCTGGGGCACAAACGCAAACAGGGTAATCATGATAAGCGCCACACAGATATATGGCAGAGCCCCCTTAACAATCTCCACAAATGTGGTATCGCAGACCGCTGCCGCAGTAAACAGATTCATACCAAACGGCGGTGTGATAAGCCCCATAACGAGCGCAATACAAAAAGTGACTCCCAGATGCAGAGGATCCATTCCAAGCTGAACTCCTATCGGAATCAGGATCGGCGCCAGAATGACAACAAGGGCCAGAACCTCCATAAAACAGCCCGCCACAAAAAGCAGGATTAACAGCAGCACCGTAAAGACGAACCGGCTGCCCAGGTACGGCACAAGCGCATTTGCAACGGTGGTCGGGATTTTTGCGGCGGACAGAATCCAGCCGAAGTTAGCCGACATAGCCATAATAAACATTACCATACCCGAGGTCACCACCGTCTTCTTCATTGCGCTGATCAGATCTGACAGCTTCATCTCCCTGTAGGCAATTCCCAATACAAGACTATAGATTACGCATGTTACAGCCGCCTCGGTCGGTGTAAAGATCCCGGTGTAAATACCGCCCAGGATGATGATCGGGAGCAGCAGAACCGGCACCGCCTGTATAAAAGACTCCATTACTTCTTTTCTGCTGTAGCTGACGGTGACGGCGGCTTTTTTATTCCGGTTCGTCACCAGATTAACCGCAACAAAGGAAGCGGCCAGCAGAAGCCCCGGCACAATCGCCGCCACAAACATTTCCGGTATGGATACATTCATCGTACTGCCGTATACAATCATGCAGATGCTCGGCGGTATCACCGGCCCCAGAGAACCGGCCGCCGCCAGGATGCCGCCTGTCTCTGATTTGCTGTAACCGTTCTTCAGCATGGCCGGGAGCATGATAGCCCCAATGGCCGCTACAGTGGCAGGACCAGATCCGGTCAGAGCTGCAAATATCGTGCAGCAGACAATTGTTACGGTTCCCACGCTGCCCGGCGCACCGCCCAGCATTTTTTCAATGCAGCCGACCAGACGCTTGGAAAGTCCGCTGGACTCCATCAGATATCCCCCCAGCGTAAAAAGAGGGATCGCCAGAAGCGGAAAGCTGTCCGTTCCGAGAACTGTTCTTTGGGCAATCAGGATCAGCGGTTTCATCTGTGTCACCATCAGAAAAATACTGCTGGATATTCCAATGGAAAAGGCGATGGGAACGCCATATGCCAGAAGTATCATCATAACCCCTAATAGCAGTGCAACTTCCATCTACCGCTTCCCCCTTTCTCCGCCTTGTTCCCCTTCTTCGGCTGCGGTGATTTCTTCCGTCCGCCCGGGCCCGGCTATTCTCTTAAGCAGGTTGTTGAGCCCGTTCAGTATAATGCCGAATGCCCCGGCGGGAAGGGAACAGTAAATAACGGACATCGGAATATGCAAGGTCGGCGTAAGCTGCCTCGTTGTCATAGACGCCATCCTGATTCCCTGCACAAAAAGAAGCACCGCACAGGCCAGAATCATAAAATCCACTGTTATTTTATGTCCCCCTTTTATTTTCCCCTTTAAATTATCGTTCAGGATTGTCACGGCCGCATGGGAGTCCGTCGATACACAGATGCTGGCACCCAGCATTGTCATCCAGATGAAACAATACCTCCCCAGCTCTTCCGTCCCTGACAGGGAGGATCCCAGCACATATCTTGTAAAAACCTGTACGGCCATGGCTCCGGTCAGAACGGCCAGGAGGAGCAGAGCCGCCCCTCCATAAATCCTGTTGACCAGACCGCACACTTTATCCACCACATTTCTCATAAGCCTTCTCCTCACCCGGCAGATTACTGGATTTCCGCTATTTTTGCATTGATTTGACTCAGCAGCTCACCGTTCACATCCGCCGCAAATGCCTCATGAATCGGTCTTACCGCATCTCTGAACTGCTGTTTATCCGTCACCTCATTCACCTGGGTTCCGGCGGCCTCCATCTCCTTCAAAAGCTTGTCGTCCGTATCCTTTGCAGATACCCGCTCCTCTTTTGCTGCCTTCTCTGCTGCTTCCTCAAACCATCCTTTTTCCTCATCGCTTAAGTCGTCCCAGATAAATTTTGATACACTGAGCGTGATGGGAGAATAGAAGTGTTCCGTAAAGGAAATGTAATCGCAAAGCTCATATGATTTATAAGTATACATCGGCGTAACCGGCTGCTCCAGACCGTCGATGGTTCCCTGCTGAAGAGCGGTAAAGCACTCGCTGGACGCCATTGTTGTTGGATTGGCGCCCAAAGCCTTGAATGTATCTACGTATGTTGAATTCTCCGGCACGCGGATTTTGATTCCATTTAAATCAGCCGGCGTATAGATGGGACGTTTTTTATTAATGGTGCTTCTGAAGCCGCCCTCGCCCCAGCTTAAAATTTTAACGCCAAAATCATTGTAAAGCTCCTCCTCCATTGCATTGGTTATGGCTGCATCGTCCAGAACCGCATGGGCCTGCTCACGGCTCAGGAACAGGTAAGGCAGATCGAAAACGGCAAAATCGGGTACCGACGAACTGAAACTGAAATTTGTTATAACGGCCATGTCGATGGTTCCCATATTCATGCCTTCCATCATTGAAAGCTCACTGCCAAGCTGTGCATCCGTAATTACATCAACCGTAACCGCGCCGCCGGACAGTTCCTCTATTTCTGTTTTAAAATTCATTGCCAGTGTGTGGTAAGGATCCACATCCTGGGCCGGATCAATGTGCCCCAGCTGGATCGTTCTCGTCTTTCCCTCCGTTTTGGGCCTGTCCGCTTCCTGTCCGCCAGCGCTTTCTTTGGCCGCCTGCTGCGTATCCGCCACAGTCCCTCCCGATGAGCACCCTGCCAGGGAAGCCGCCATGATAAGTGATATACCAATTGCTAACATTTTCTTCATAGTTTTCTCCACTCCATTTCTTATGTACGTTTTTATGTTTACCTACATTTCCCGCTTCTCCCGTCCGAATCAGGATACACGCCTGGAATTCCCCGCCAGGCCGCCTCCCCCGGTCACCCGGTCGATAAAACAGCTGACACACTGATTAAATTTATCCGCCTCATAGTAAAACATCATATGACCGCTGTTGTAAAATTTGTTCAGCTCCACATAGCCTCTTAGCTCCGCAGCAAAGGCGTCCACCATTTCCAATCCGTACGCTTCCGATGAACCGCCGAATATCGCCACGGGAACTGTCAGTTTTTTCAGGTTGCTGTAGTTGTCGGTCTGGCAGAAATCATAATGAAATTCCAGAGCTGACCACGGGGGCGTCTTCATGAATTCCGCTGTCACCCACTCCCTGTCCTCTTCCGTCATCGCCCCGTTTGATATCCTGGCAATAAATCGGCCGTAGAATGTCTCCCTGTCAAAAATCATCGGCATGTAATTTTCCAGCCAGTTATCTACGTTGTAGTCCCGTGAGCGGTGTTTGTTCCACCCATCGGGCGACATTGGGAACAGAGAGCCATCTATCAGAATTATTCCCTTCAAGTGCGCCTCCTGCATCATAGACGCGTAGGAAACCACCACCGACGAACCCATGGACCATCCGCCCAGTATCACGTCCTCCAGCTGGAGATGTTCAATGAGATCCCTGATATCCAAAGCATTACGCTCCATTGTATTTCCGCTGCATACCTTGCCGGAACGTCCCTGGCCCCTGGGGTCAAAAACAATCACTCTGTATTTTTCCGCCAGCACTTTAACGTTTCTTTCAAAAAATTTTGTCGTCGCCAAAAAGCCCGGCATCAGGAGAAACGGGACCCCGTCCCCCCTGTCTTCATAATAGAGGACAGCACCGTCCGACGCCGTGAAAAAGTTACTTTTATCCATTACCATACCTCTCCAATACCTGTTAAACCACGGCCGTGATTTGAATAGATTCAGTATAACAAAATACGGATATTGCAACAAAGACTTAATCTTTATCCAGTATATAACAGAAATATTATATCGTGTGTATTGGCGGATATATTTGCAATGTCAATATTTTCCATTCTTTCTTTTTATCCTCTGCTGTTGTATACTTTTAAGTAAGAAAAAAACAGAGAGGTGGATCTCCCTTATGTCCGGACCAAAGAAAAAAGGCCGTTACCGGCCTGTACTGCTGTTTTTCTTCGTTTTGTGCGGCGTCTGCCTTTTTACGGTATTAAGGCCGGGGCCAAAAACGGAATTCATCATGGAGCACACCCCTCTTGAAACGGGGTTTACCATCCTGGAAAGCGGCTCTCCCGGTAAAACCGTCCTGGTGGTCGGAGGAGTTCACGGGGATGAAACTTCCGGCTGGATGGCCGCAGATCAGCTGAAAAAGCGCCGGAATCTTAAAAGCGGGACGCTTATCATCCTCTCCCCCGCTAATGCTCCGGGGAGCAAAAACGGGGAGCGCAACGTAGAACAGTACCGGGATTTGAACCGTTCCTTTCCGGGTGATAAGAACCGGGATTTAACGGACAGACTGGCCGCCTCCATCTTCCTGAAAATCAGGGAATACTCCCCCGATCTCGTCATTGACCTGCATGAGGCTTACCGGGAGGGAACCGGACGTGACTTTCTGGGTAACTCCCTTATTATCACTGATTCCGGAACTATCGATCAACTGATTTTCGACCTTATCGTGGAATCCCAGGACGGAACGCTCAAAACTTCCGCCCCCTTTTCCTGCTACAACGGCACTCCCGCAGGCAGCCTGAACCGTACTGTCACCGAAACGCTCGGTATCCCTGCCGTCACCGTGGAGGTATCACAGGAGGAACCGCTGGAAACGCGCATCCGGAACCAGCTCGCTATTGTGAACCGGATTCTCAGCTATTATTCGATGGAATAAAAACAGTTATATCCGGCCAAGAAACCATTAGACTGGTAAATTATTGTTTGCTACAAGTTACAGAATCGAAATATCAGCTAATGTTTAATATAAACCCAAAGGGAATATGAAATGAAATACAGTAAAACAATGTTATTAAAAGATAATACAAAATGCTTACTTTGAAATGCACAGGTAATAGATGCGGAGTTGGTTCATAATAATTTTAATCTTACACACGGAGAAACAGATTTCCTGTTGACTTATCTAGACGAAAACAGCTTTAATATTGAGTAGGCCAAAGCATATTTGCTTGAAAAAGAAAACAGCAGCAATGAAATCAAAATTTGCGCATTTATTGATGGATTTTTAGTCGGGGGAGCAGGCATTGAAAAGGTTGGTTTAAAGGACAAGGTAAAGAAGCCGGCTATCAACAGTCGAAACTAGATGTGGTTAATAAAAATGCCGGCGCCATCGCATTATGTAAAAGTGTTGGATTCCTGTAATATGGCAGAAATCTCAGAGGGTTCTATTCCTGCAGTCAGGAATGGCAGGAAATTATTCTCATGCAATTAGAACTTGACTAATTTTGCATCATCAAAAAAGGAAATCTTTCCAGCTGTACGCAGCTATAAAAGATTTCCTTTTTATCTTCTTATTTCTGAAACCACCTTTTATTACGAAAGTCTAAGTGATCCCCCCGGACAGAACGGGAGTCCCAGAAAAAACCAGTTAATATCCAACCGCTTTCCCGTCACGTCTTGGATCCGCGCCGCCGCGCAGTGTTCCGTCGGGAAGCATCTCCACAGCCTGTACGCACGGATAATCCATCCAGTCTCCGGTCTCAAGCACCGGGTGGCCCAGAGCTTTTAATCCTTCAATTACGTCGTTGTCGACCCTGGTCTCGATCATGATTGTCTCATCGCTTGTAGTCCAGTCAGAACCGGCGTGGATTCGAGGCGCGGAAATGGCATCCTGGATATCCATGTCAAAGTCGATGACATTGGAGATAACCTGTGCCACACCGGAGATAATTCTCTGGGAACCGGGCGCACCGATGGTCATAACCGGTTTTCCGTCTTTAAGAATGATGGTAGGTGACATGGAACTCATCGGACGTTTGCCCGGCTGTACCTCATTGGCTGTGCCAACCTCAGCGTCGAAGTCGTCCATCTCATCATTCATAATAAATCCATATCCCTCCGGAACAAGGCCGGAACCGAATACGTAGTTGATTGTTTTTGTTACAGCCACAATATTTCCCTGTTTATCCATGATGGAGTAGTGGGTCGTCTGTGGGGATTCATAAGCCCATGCATCTCCATGCTCAAAAATCTGCGCTTTTTCCGGGTCGATCTGGGAAGCCAGTTCCTTTGCATATTCTTTAGAGGCCATTCCCGTCAGCGGAACATCGATAAAATCGGTATCTGCCGCAAAGAAACCTCTGTCCTTGTATGCCATTTTCATTGCTTCCGTCAATGTGTGGAGGTGCTCCACCGAATTGTGGCCCATTCCCTTGATGTCAAAATTCTCAAGAATATTCAGAATCTCCACGATTGTCGTACCACCCGATGATGGCGGCGGGGAGGAAAGGATTTCATAGCCTCTGTAAGTGCCGCTGACCGGTGTTCTGAGCTTGATATCATAGTTTGCCAGATCCTCCAGAGTCAGGACTCCACCCGATTCCTGGACTGCCTTAACCATGGCTTCCGCCATTGCTCCCTTATAGAACGCATCCGGTCCGTTATCGCGGATCAGGGAAAGTGTTTTTGCGAGATCCGGGTTTTTAATCACATCGCCGACCGAATATGGGAATCCTTCTTTCAGGTAAATATCACCGCAGGCCTTGAAGCGGGTGAGCACTTCGAACTCTTCCATCATATCCCGGTTCAGGACAGCTGATACCTCATAGCCGTTCTCAGCCATCTCGATGGCCGGATTCATAACCTCTTCCCTTGTCATTGTTCCGTATGTATCCAGGGCGTATAAAAGCCCTTTTACCTCGCCCGGTACGCCGACTGCGGGGCCGCCCAGCCATTTTGTGTCATCCGTCAGTTCCCCGTCCTTGTCAACCGGCCACATTCCCGGCTCTGCCTTGGACGGCGCCGGCTCACGGAAATCTACGAATACATTCTCGCCCGTCTCCGCCGAATGGATTAACATAAATCCGCCTCCGCCGATACCGGATGACTGCGGCTCACATACACCCAGGGCAAATCCTACGGCAACTGCCGCATCCACAGCGTTTCCGCCGGCCTCAATAATGTCGGCTCCAATCTTTGACGCCTCGTATTTTCCTGTGGATACCACACCGTTTTTGCCGTTGGCATCACGGTCGTCACGCTTAATCTGTCCGTTCTCATCGTAAGGTTTCCATCCCTCTTCCGCAGCCGGAGCTTCCTTTGTTTCCTCCGGCGCTTCCGTCTGTACGGCGGATTCCTGTACCGCCTCCGTGGCCGGCGGCGTTGTCTTTGTCTGGCATCCCGTAACGGATGTTGCCAGAGCAGCAGCTAAAAAGAGCGCCAAACTTTTCTTTCTCATATTCATATCCTCCTAATCTTTCTATGAAAACGCCTAAACATACTCTAATTCAGAAAACTTCCCAGTCTGTTTCCCCCCAGATCTGAGCCGTCCGAATCCAGGAACAGTTCCGCATAAGTTGGAACCTCTGAAAAAACAATCTGGTTGTCCGGGTACAGCTGGTTGTATGCCTTCGTATATTCGATGACTCCCTGGAGGTGTCTTCCGACTCTCTCCTCGATGGGATGCCCGCTCTCATCGTAAGGAACATACAAAAATCCCAGCTTCGCACTCTTGACATATGCCTTGTCTTTTCCCGTCAGGGCCAGTTTCTCATTGGTCGCCCCGCGCAGACGTCCCTGTGATGCATTGGCTGTCTCCATCAGCAGCGGAATCGTTTTCGTATAATCTCCCAACTCCCTGTGTGTCAGGCCATGCAGGTTGGTCGGCGACGGTTCCAGGGACATCTGGATGCCCGCAAAGGTCAGTTCCATCATTCCGCTGGCCGCCAGCGACATTCCCTTTTCATGGGAAACCGTCGCATTGATAACCGGATACTCCGGAGATGCCTCGTGGAGGTCAAAGGTTTCGTCCACGCCTTCCGCCCGGATCATCTCCGCTATCGCATAGGCCGCTTTTTCCGTAGAATTGCCGTCCGGCTTTCCCGGGTACGCCCGGTTGATGTTTCTTGTCTCTGATCCGGACAGCTGCTGCCCGGAGGCCGCATGTACATAGACATCCGGATCCGGCCACTGGTCAACCGGATTGGAAGCCCTGGAGCCATAGCGGAATTTCCGCTCTCCGCTGGGCGTTGTGATGTGCATGTACTGTGGGGACGCCTCCTGCGGATCGTTATGGGTCATTCCGCTTCGGTTGGTAAAGGGAATCACATAGACTGTCCCCTCTTCCACCTTCGCCGTTTCAATAAATGTAATGGCCGCCATATATCCTGCCGGTTCATTACCGTGGGTTCCTCCGAGAATCAGCGCCTTGCCGCCCGGTTTTTCCCCCTCCATCACATAGACTTCCGTGTCCATGTTCGTGCCTTTGATGCCGTCAAAATACTCGGAAAGCATCTTTGTTCCCGTCACACCCGGTCCCGGTTTAATCTCCCCGAGATTCTTCAGTGACGCAAAATTCTGTCCCGTCACCGCTGCCACCAGAAGCGCCGCCGCCAGGCAGACAGCCGCTGTAATATGGTTTTTCTTCATGTCTGCCTCCTTATTTAATCATTAATAATCTCAGTATCAGCGGAATTACAACGAGCGCCGCGTTGGCCTGCAGTGTAATTTTTTTTTCGTCGAACAGGTTCCAGACGGTAAATATCAGGACAAGCGCCACAATTCCTCTGTAAATCAATGTAATCATACCCGATCCCTCCCTCTATTTAATCACGATATACGGCGCCAGAACATTAGCAAGAAGAATAAATGCAATGGCCCAGACAATAATCATCAGGGACGGAATCATACACTTTTTAAGCACCTTTGTATACTTGTCGAGACCGACTACCTGGGCTGCAAAGATTCCGGCCAGAGCCGTCGGAGGCATCATGTCTCCCAGTGAAGCAATCAGGGAAATGGCTGCCGCCGTGATAATCTGGTTCTTGCTCAGGAAAGCCAGCAGGAACGGTACTCCCAATACGGAGGCCGCTCCGTAGGAAGATACTGCGCCGAACAGCGGAATGGTAACTGCCATCGCCAGATATAAGAAACCGTTCGGAAGGCTCAGGCAGGTTGTTACAATAAAACCGCGCACGCCTGTCAGTGTCATAATCTGGATAAACATTCCGACGCCCATCAGGATTCCCAGAACCGGAAGCACGCTCTGGACCGCGTCCTTGCACACCTTCTGCACATTGATTTTGTAGCCGGTGAACAGTCCCGTCACCGAGGCAATCATGAAAATCAGCGGCATTCCCAGGTTGGGGAGTGACGGAACCGTCTTGTTAAGAACCATCAGAATCATCGCCACAAAAATCGGGATGTAAATTTTGAATCCGAATTTCTCGCCCGGCTCCTGGTTCAGTTTTTCCCTGATTACTTCGTATTCCAGTTTTTTCACATATTTTAACCCGAACATCAGGGCAAAAATGAATGCGAGCGGAAATGTCAGAAGCGCAAGGGGAAGTTCAAAACCGACATAAGGGATATCAATCCCGCCTCCGATAATCATGGCCGGAATATTGACCGGCGGAGCTATCATTCCCAGGATTCCGCCCATGGCCAGGATACAGGCCGTTTCAAGCTGCGGGATTCCGATAAGCATCAGCACCGGGGCCATAATGGAACCGGCGGAGAGAACCGCTGCGGTGGAAGAACCGGTAATCATACCCGGAAACATAATGACCAGCATAATCAGGCAGACCAGCAGGGCCGGGGCCTTATGGAACTTCTGAATAATCAGGGACGACAGCGCATCCAACGCTCCCGACTCCTGAATTACTTTCATGAAAATCATAGCGGTCGTAATAACCAGAATCGTATCCACATAGGAGAAGGTTCCCTCAATCAGATGACGGAGCGGAAAACCATATCCTCCCACCAGGGCTCCGACGATGGCCGCCAACACCATGGAAAGACTTACGGGCAGCTTCAAAAGGAAGCAGCCTGCCACGAACACAATCACCATGGCTAAAAATATTATCAGCTCAATACTCATATGTAACCCCCTGAAACTTAAGATTTAAATGCGGCGCCCAGTTTCGGGACCACGTCGGCCATGCTGCTCACCTCGTCGAAAGGAATTCCCGCCTGTGCTGCAAGTCCTTTCATGAGGCCGTCCTTATCTCCGTCCGCCACCACGATGGCGTAGTCTGCTTTTTCAAAACTCGGGGCAATGAACTTGTCGGATAAGTCACCGCGCCTTGCCTCTCCGCCCACGTGCACCGCGATGATAACAATTCCCTGTTCATCCGCCGCGCCGATCAGTTCGGCCACACGTTCCAGTTCACCGTTGGCGTCGATTCCGGCGGCTCCAAGTCCTTTGGAGGAACCTCCCACCGCCAGCATCAGTGTCTTAATCCCTTCCAGATCCGCGGATGTTGCAAGGCTGTTTTTCTCACACTTAATGTTGTTCTTATCCAGCATCGTCTTAACCATCTCATAGTCGGCGCTCTGCCCTACGGAAGTCAGAAGAACCGGCGCTTCGGCAATCGCCTCCTTGAGTCCCTCTACCTCTGCGGCTGCCTGAGCCTCTCCGCCTGCGGTCTGTGTCTGCGCAGCAGCCGGCTGGCCGCCTCCCTGGGAAGTCTTTTCCCCGCATCCGCTCACTGCCATGGCCAGCGCCAGGCACATTAAAATTGCAACTGATTTCTTTCTCATATTTCCCTCCTGCGTTATTTTTTTGTTAAATTTATAGTATCATAGGCCATTCCAAACTTCTATTTTTTCTCTTATTTATCTCTCGTTGAAATAGACAAAAAAGGAGCTGTTTTTTCGTGATTTTAACCATAAAATCATTTCAAAACAGCTCTTTTCTAATAATTTCATACAATTCACAGCAGCAAATAGCTCTGTTTCGGCCTTCCTTTCTTGCCGTAACTGCTCTTTACATCCACTTTTTCGTCCGATGTAAGGTGCTGGAGATAGCGGTATGTCGTCTGATAGGCAAGCCCGGTTTTCTCCGAGATTTCCTCCACGGTAAGGTACTGCGTCTGCCCCTTCATCGCGTCCTTGATCAGCTCCATCGTAGAGGTCCCGATGCCCTTGACGATAAATGGTTCGTACTCATTCTTCCTCGCCTTTTTGCTGTCCATCAGCCTGATATGGACGCGGATTCTGGATATGATATCCGGGGCCTTAATCGGTTTAGTGGCAAAATCACTGGCTCCTGCCTCCAGAAACTTGTCGGCAATGCTTTGATCCTCATCTATCGTAAATACAATAATTGGAATGTCCGGATCGATCTTCCGGAACATTTTCACCCCCTCCACCCCATTGATATGCGGCATGTGGTAGTCAATCAGAATAAGATCCGGCGCGCTCTTCTCATACAGTTCCAGCGCCTGCCTGACGTTCTGGGCCATCAGCCCCTCCCAGCCCTGCGTCTCAATCACTGCTTTCAGCGCGCAGAGAATCTCCGGCTCATCATCAATCAACAGAATTTTAATTACACTGCTGCTCATCATACTCCTCCTCTTTATCCTCGGGCAATCTCAGTACAATGCTTGTCCCTTTTCCAATCTCACTGTCTATCTCTATCGTCCCCCCCGAATCCGTCACCACTTTCTTTACAAAACTCAGGCCCAGGCCGTGAGAACTTCTGGTGGTAAATCCCCGTTCCCAGATGAGCGACAGCGTGTCCTCATCGATTCCTTTTCCGTTGTCAGATATATTAAAGCAGATCTCCCCCTCCCCGTCCGGACCGGCCTTGTCCACAATAAAATCTATGCTTCCGCCTTCCTCCGCGAGGGCATAGAACGAGTTCTCAATCAGGTTGATAAGCGCCCTTGAAAACCGAATTTTATTGACAAGCAGGTATTTTTCCGGAACCCGGTTCGACACATGGACCAGGGACGAATACTCCGAAACGGAAATCTGGGCTAAAACGGAATCCAGTATTTCTTCCGTCGAAATCCTGGTCCTGTGATTCTCATAAAGAATCTCGGAAATCATCCCGCTCATCTTCTCAATGGCCGATTCCACCTGGCTTAAATATCCCGATTCCTTTGACATCTGCCTGGAATCGCAGGACATCCGCACCACGCCCACCAGCGCCTGGGCTGATGTCAGCGGAGACTTGAGATCGTGGACCAGATGGCGCATTTCCAGATACGTCCGGTTCTCCAGGACACGGAGCCTGGTATCCATGACCATCCTCTCATTCTGGGCCTTCAGCTCATTCATTGCCTTCAGGTTATTCTCATCCCGGATCAGCAGAAAGAGCAGCACCCCCATGAACATCAAAAGGGCAAAGAATATCGCCACGGTCCCGTTCATCTCGGGTTCCATCTCCAGAAACTCGGCAATGATCTTGATGTCCTTCGACATCTCCCCCCTGCCTGTGGGAAGTCCCTTTAAACAGGGCATGATATCCAGGAACTGAAGCGCCGACAGAAACACCAGAATCAGCATGGCTTTTTTCCACAAGCTGACGTAATTATAATCATTTTTCCCCAGCAGGATCAGCAGAATGATAAGAGACAGCGCCGGTATTCCAAAATCATACTTAATTTGGTGGACAAAGCTGATAATCGTATAAATCAGTGGGATGATGCAGAAGACGATGGCTGATTTCAGCCACTTTGTGATCTTGTGGCCGCTGTCCAGCTCGATGGATTCAGCGATAATGAACGCCCCGAAATAATGGGGAAATGCGCGGATGGAATTCAGCGCCCCCAGCTTCATTCCCGCCGTCCACAATTCCAGCTTGTCCCGTGTGACAATGGCGTCATAGGCTTTTTCCGGAATATTCCACATGTTGATTGTCAGAAAATATGGCATACAGATTCCGAGCAGCAGTAAAACGCAGCCCGAAAAAAACTTCTTTTTGTTGAAATACCTGACCCGAATTTTCATAGCTCCCCCCGTATCTGCATGAACGTTTCAGATTTAGCAGATCTATCATACCATATTACGAGGGGGAAATACAATATTACCTTTCTTCCGGACTTAGCCGCATGTCTTTTTATCGCGGACATTTCGATAGAATTTTTCGAATTTTTCACCTGACGATAACCCGTACGCCCTTCGGTCATGTTACCGCCTTCAAATAAAAAGAGGAGCCTTAAGTCCCTCAGACCTCCCGGCTCTCTGCTTTTTCTGAATATTCCAATATTACATGGCCATGCTTTCCGCTGTTTTTCATCTGATACATTGCACGATCCGCCATATCCATCAGTTTCTCACATGTAAGTTCCACGGCATCAGATACTGAAAAATCAACGGTTACGGCGCCGATACAGCAATAAACCGGCAGATGTACCCCGCTGCCGCGCAGCACAAACCGTTCCGCCGCCGCTTTTTCCACCTTCTCCAGCCGCCCTTCCAGCTCCGTCATATCTCCGGGGCACTCTATCAGGATTACAAACTCATCGCCTCCAACCCTTCCCACTGTCCCATTTGTCTCCCTCTCAAGGACAGATGCAAAGAACAACAAAGCCTGATCTCCGACATTGTGTCCGTAAATATTATTAAAGTCCTTAAAGTCGTCGATATCCACGAACAATACCGCCAGTCCTGTATGCGCACCGCGATGGAGCTCGACCGCTTCCCGGATAGTCTGGCTGATCCGTTCCCGGTTAAAGACTTTTGTCAGGGCATCCCTCCCTGCGCGCTCTTGAAGAAGTCGTTGCTGCTGCAGCTTATAGAGATTCTCCGTCTCTATAAATTCCAGCAAACCGTTGACCTCCGCTGCCAGAGCTCCCAGTTCATCCTTTTTTTCAACCTCGACGCGCAGGGAATAATCCTGTCTTTCCCGGATAGAATTCAACGTGTCGGAAATATTTTTTATGGGATGAACAATCCTGTGCGATGCAAACCAGCCGATTCCTGCCGCCAGCATAAACCAAAGCAGCAGAATAAAACAGATCATCATATAGTAAACTGTTTTCTGGCTCTGATAGGCGCTTAAATTGACCGACAGCATAACACGCCAGTTCGTATAATCCAGATTGGAATAATAGGTGATATAATCCGTTCCGCCGACCTTATAACGGAAACTGCCCTGTGGGTGCAGTGTAAAATCAACTGAGCCGTATTTTGCAGTGTAGTCCTTCCGTTCCTCCTCTGTCGTGACAAAAGAATCCCGGTTTTCATCGGAAGTCCCCGCACTGATAATCTTTCCCTTCCCATCCAGCAGATAAAAGGTGGATTCATTCCACAGCTCCGCCCGCTCCCTGAGCGTTTCATAGAAATCTGTGCAGAGTTCCGCCAGAACATAGCCTAATAGTTCTTCCCCGTCTTCAATTTTTGCTATTGCAATCAGCGTCTTATTTCCTTCTTCATCCGGCATCGTATCAGAAATGAAAAATGGTTTATCTCCCATCATCTCAATCAGGCTGTCAATCCCTTCATTGGCAAACACATCATGCCGTTTTCCGCATGCCGCCACGCGGCGGTCTTTGTCAATGATGGCAATTGCATCCAGATATCCCATTGTCTGAACACGGGCCTCCAGCATATTATCCAGATATCCCTGCATTTCATCATTAAGCTGGCTGCGCATAGCCGCCCTCGGCAAATTCATGCTGCCCATGACGGTCAGATAATCTCTCTGCTGTTCGCAAAAGTCCGTCATCTCCGCTACCTGGGCATTAGACACAACCTGAAGGCTGTCGGTAATTACTTTTTCCATTTTATTGGAAAACAGATATGCAACCAGAAGCATAAAAAGTAAAAACGGAGGAACAACGAGTGCGAAAAACAGCCGGCACATGGAATTGCGAATGCTCATATGTAATACCTCACAAAAACAAAATATAATTTATGTTTTTCTAAAAAGGCAGACGCGGCCGCCATCTGTATCCTCTATACTACAGACGTCGGCCGGCCTCTATTTCTTATTCGCTTATTATTCTGCTGCTACTGCCTGTTTTTCCTTGTAATGATGAGCCTCTTCAAGCATCATATCCTTCACCTTCATTAGACGGATCTGGGTGCTTCTCTCGTTCTCATCCAGCTTCATGGTAATATACTTGATGTTCTTCTTTGTCTCCGGGATGATGACATGCTCCAGCGCGTTTACACGCCTTCTGGTTTTCTCGATCTCGGCGGCCATGAGCTGGCAGGCTTTCTCCGTCTCGGACAGCTTCAGCATATCCGGCAGGATATCCGCCAGGGATTTGACAGCGCCGTCTAAGTCACCCGAAGTAAAGGCAAATCCATAAGAATAAATATCATTCTCATCTGCCGTTCTCGTCTTATATTCAAACACCGGGATATCGACGCTCATGACGTTCTTCTTTCCGGTCTCCAGGTATACCTCCTGCTTGGGCGCAATCAGGGCGGCGTTCAGCGCCTGCTCGGACATTCCCGCTTTTGCAATGACAAAATTCTTATTGGCGCTTCTGATTCCCTCTTCTACCTTAAGGCGCAGGGCCATGTTCTCCCTTGCCAGATCCAGAAACTGCCGCATCAGCTCATCTCGTTTATCCTTCAGAAGCTTATGGCCTCTCGTGGCCGTCACCAGTTTTTTCTTGAGCCTTGTAAGCTCCATCCTGGTTGGGTTCACCTGTGTAGATGCCACGGCAATCACCTCCTTTCCGTTACTGTTCGCTCCGCGTACAGTGACAGAAGGACGCTTCGCGATGCACAGAAACGGCAAAAATGCCGTTTCGCGCTGCTGTCCTCGGGTTTGACCCAAGGGGGCCCGCTGTCTGTGACTTGCGCTTCGCTTCACTCACAAAAAACGCCTCGCGGAATATTCTCTGCGGACAGTAACTAACTATTCTATTTTTCGTACCTACTCTTTAGTCTTTAGTCTTCAGTCTTTACTCTTTCCCATAGTAGAGATCCAGATACTTGTCATCGATACGTTTCAGCTCCGCCCTCGGCAGAATAGAAAGGAGTTTCCAGCCAATCTTCAGTGTCTCTTCAATATCGCGGTTTGCCGTGTAGCCCTGGGAAACGTACTCTCTCTCAAAGGCGTCCGCAAACTTCGCATAAATCAGGTCGATATCGGAAAGCGCCGCCTCGCCCAGGATTACCATCAGCTCTTTTGCCTCTTTGCCTCGGGCATAAGCGGCAAACAACTGGTTCATCGTGTTGGAGTGGTCGGCTCTCGTCTTGCCTTCGCCGATACCTTTATCTTTTAATCGTGACAGGGACGGCAGTACATCGATTGGAGGTGTGATGCCTTTTCTGTAAAGTTCACGGCTCAGAATGATCTGGCCCTCGGTAATATATCCGGTAAGGTCTGGGATCGGGTGAGTCTTATCATCCTCAGGCATGCTCAGGATCGGAATCATCGTGATGGAACCCGATTTACCCTTCTGGCGTCCTGCTCTCTCATAGAGGGAAGCAAGGTCGGTGTACATGTAACCCGGATAGCCGCGGCGTCCCGGAACCTCTTTACGGGCTGCGGAAACCTCACGCAGGGCGTCTGCGTAGTTTGTGATATCGGTCAGGATTACAAGTACATGCATATCTTTTTCAAATGCCAGGTACTCGGCTGCGGTCAGGGCCATTCGCGGTGTTGCGATACGCTCTACGGCCGGGTCGTTTGCCAGGTTCACGAAAAGTACGGTCCTGTCAATCGCGCCTGTCTCTTTAAAGCTCTCAATAAAGAAGTTGGACTCCTCGAATGTGATACCCATAGCGGCGAACACTACGGCGAACTGCTCATCGGTTCCGCGCACTCTTGCCTGTCTTGCGATCTGAGCCGCCAGATTGGCATGGGGAAGGCCGGATGCCGAGAAAATCGGCAGTTTCTGGCCGCGGACCAGGGTATTCAGCCCGTCAATAGCAGAGATACCGGTCTGGATAAACTCTTCCGGGTAGCTTCTGGCCGCCGGGTTCATCGGCAGTCCGTTAATGTCTCTTCTCTCCTCCGGCAGGATATCAGGGCCTCCGTCGATCGGACGGCCCAGGCCGTCGAATACACGGCCCAGCATATCTTCCGATACGCCCAGCTCCATCGTTCTCCCGAGGAACCGCACCTTACTGTTGGAAAGGTTAATACCGGTTGAGTTCTCAAATAACTGTACAAGAGCATCGCTTCCGTTGATCTCCAGCACCTTGCAGCGCCTTGTCTCGCCGCTTGCCAGCTCGATCTCTCCCAGTTCATCATAAGTAACATTCTCAACGCCGCGCACCAGCATCAGAGGACCGGCTACTTCCTGTATGGTTCTGTACTCTTTTGGCATTTAGAAGTCCTCCTTTCCTAATACGTCGGCAATTTCTTTTGCCAGTTCATCTAAAACTTTCTTGTATTCCGTCTCTATATTGTCTTCCGTCGTATATTTAAACCGTCCGATCTGCTCCCTGACAGCCATCTTGATGAGTCCGTTTGCCGAAGCTCCGTCGTTTAACGCTTTCTGGGATTCCTCGTAGAAAGCCATAACCAGCTTCATCATCAGGAACTGCTTGCGCAGGGAAGTATAGGTGTCAATCTCATGGAATGAGTTCTGGTGCAGGAAGTCCTCACGGATGGAACGGGCCGCCTCCATCTTAAGCCGGTCGGAAGGAGAAAGCGCATCCATACCAACCATCTTAACGATCTCGTCCAGCTCCGACTCCTCCTGTAACAGGCTCATCATCTTCTGGCGGTTCTCCATCCACTCACTGTCTACATGCTCATCAAACCATTTACCCATGCTGTCCACGTAAAGTGAGTAGCTTGTCAGCCAGTTGATGGCCGGGAAATGGCGTTTTGCAGCGAGGGAAGAATCCAGTCCCCAGAATACCTTTACAATACGCAGTGTCGCCTGGGATACCGGCTCGGAAATATCACCGCCTGGCGGGGATACGGCTCCGATCGCGGACAGGGCTCCTTCTCTTCCGTCCTTGCCGAGACATACCACATGGCCGGCACGCTCGTAGAACTGGGCCAGACGGCTTCCCAGATAAGCAGGGTAACCTTCCTCACCCGGCATCTCCTCCAGACGTCCAGACATCTCACGGAGGGCCTCAGCCCATCTGGATGTGGAGTCTGCCATCAGCGCCACGGAAAAGCCCATATCACGGAAGTACTCTGCAATTGTAATACCGGTATAGATGGACGCCTCGCGGGCCGCAACTGGCATATCGGAAGTATTAGCAATCAGAACGGTACGCTCCATCAGGGAGTGGCCGGTCTTCGGGTCTTTCAGTTCCGGGAACTCATTCAGAACGTCGGTCATCTCGTTTCCACGCTCACCGCAGCCGATATAAACCACAATATCCGCCTCGGCCCATTTAGCAAGCTGATGCTGGATAACGGTCTTTCCGCTTCCGAACGGTCCGGGAACGGCTGCAACGCCGCCTTTGGCGATTGGGAAGAAAGAGTCTACAACACGCTGTCCTGTCACAAGCGGAGTCTCCGGCGGAAGTTTTCTCAGATACGGGCGTCCCTTTCGGACCGGCCATTTCTGCATCATCGTAAGCTCTTTGTCACCCTCCGCCGTGGTAACGACAGCCACAACCTCTTCCACGGTGAATTCACCGCCCTTAATCTCTTTTATCGTGCCCTTTATTCCGTAAGGCACCATAATCTTCTGAACTACTACAATACTCTCCTGCACGGTACCGATGATATCACCGGCCTCAACCTCATCACCGGCCTTAGCCGTAGGAACAAATTCCCATTTCTTCTCGCGGTTCAGGGAAGGAACTTCAACACCGCGCTTCAGGTTGTTGCTCCCCGTCGCTTTCATGATCTCATCCAGAGGTCTCTGGATACCGTCGTAAATACTGGCGATGAGTCCCGGCCCCAGTTCTACGGAAAGCGGCACTTCAATCGACTCTACCGGCTCTCCCGGCCCCAGTCCGGATGTCTCCTCATATACCTGAACGGAGGCCTCGTCTCCGTGCATCTCAATAATCTCACCGATCAGACGCTGGCTGCTTACGCGGACCACGTCAAACATATTGGCATCTCTCATCCCCTGTGCAATTACCAGAGGGCCTGCCACTTTTTTAATCGTACCTTTGCTCATTGGAAGGTCACACCCACCTTTCTTAACAATATGACCGCCGCGGCGTCCCCGCCGGACAGCTTACCCGGTTCCGCTACTGGTTTCCTCCGAAAAGGATATCAGAACCGACCGCCTGCTCCACCGATTTCTTAACGCCTTCCACGCCTTTTCCCGTATTTCCGGAAATTCCCGGTATCAGGATGATGGAAGGAAGCAGACTTTCTTTATATTTTGCTATGGCGCGGCCAATTCCGGCCGCCACGGCTTCCGTTATATAGATGACTGCATATTCACTGCCGGCAAGCTTCTGAAGCATTTTTTCAGCATCCTCCTGGCCGGATACAGAAAATGTATCCAGTCCGAGCGCCGCAAAGCCGTAAATACTGTCGTAGTCGCCCATCACTGCTGCTTTATACATACATTTCCCTTATCCTTTCCCGGATCTGCTCCTCAGGAAGCTCATTCAGCCTGGCCGTCAGAATAATCCTGACTGTCTTTATCTCATTCTCCCTGGCCAGCACATAGGCTACCAGAGGTCCTGCTGAAAATGAATTATACTTCTGCGGTTTGATCGCCTCCATGAGCTGGTTGTCACACCAGCGCTCGAAAGCCGACGGCGATTCACGCAGCGCCTCGGCGCCGCCTGCATATGCAGTACCTTCCAGATATTCGCAGATGGCGTCCATGCCGGAGAGCGCCGCCGAACTGAGGCGTGTAACGCTCAGGCTGGCACAGGGAGCCATTGCCCGTTTTATAAATTCAAGTGATTTTGCGGTTTTCTGTGAGCGGACGGCGATCTTGATATCGGCAACCGCTACGGTGGATTCGGCATAGGCCCTGATGACCGGGTCCTTCGATTTCTCCCCCTCCGCATAGATTGCCTCCAGAGCCGCCCTGTCTACGATGATATCGCAGAGCTGTCCGTCCCTCGTGTGCAGGAATGTCTCATAGGCTTCCTCCGCCGCCGGCCTCATATTAGCCGGAAGCGCCTGCCAGTCACGTTCCGCCACGATGCGGGCCATCTCCCTGCCGTTTACGGCACAGTTGTCAAAATAGATGTTCCCATGGTGATCCGAAGTGACCGTTTCCTTGATTGCCGCCTTGAGATTGTGGAAGAGATTCTCATAGGACAGGACATTTAAAATGCCCGCATCCTCCTTCTTCAGAAGCTCTCTGACCACATTCCATGTTTTTTCCCTCTCCATTGCCAGGATCGCTTCCGCGTCCTGGGACGTATCCTGATCGCCCCAGCCCTTTTCTACAAGAAACTGCAGGCAGCTCTCATACGTTTTCAGGGCCATCAGCTGATCCAGCGTGGCGGCGGAAAAAAGCGACAGTTCCATCGCACGGATTCGTGCAACCGCATAGGCATATTTTGTATCAGACATATGATCCTCCTTCTCGGTAATAACTGTTCGGTACCTTCATGCGTTACCGCTTTGCGGTATCCTGCCGTCCGAACAGTTACGCGGTTACACTTTATGAAAATAACATTGCATGTACCTTATCAGAAAGTTCATCTCTCCTCGCCGCAAGCAGCGCTTTAAATGAACAGTTCTCCTCAACACCTCCATAGACAAGAATAAAACCTCCGTCTATGTTTTTCGGCTCCTTTACAAGAACCAGGCTTCCGCCCTTAGAAGAAGCCGCCTTTTCAATTACAGCTTCAAATCCCTGCGGCATTCTGTCCAGGTCTTTCTTTGAAAAATAAATCTCACCCTCTTTGGGCAGGACAAATTTATTAAGCATTTTCTCAATCAGAGTGAAATATTCTTCGCCCTCTTTTCCAAGCAGCGTATCATATGCCTGATTCAGCATCTCCGTGATAACCTGCTGTTTTGCGAGCAGCACCGACTGGCGTTTTTTCAGTTCTGCGGAAGATTTGATTCGCTCCATATAGCTTGTAGCCTCCTCGGCCAGCTTTACGTCGTTCTCCGCCGCGATCTTTTTGCAGCCCTCTTTGGCATCCTCCAGAATATACTGAACCTCGCTTTTGGCCTTCTCGGAAATTTCCTGCGCTTCTTTGCCTGCATCTTCAAGGATTTGACTTATAATTTTGTCTAATCCGGTCATTCTAAACTCTCCTTACTTTAAGTTTATCGTATTACAGGGCACTTACTGCCAGGATGGAGATTAACAGCGCCAGAATTGCATATGTCTCAACCATGGCCGGGAACAGCATGGCTTTACCGAACTGCTCCGGTTTTTTAGCCACGATGCCGATGGAGGCAGCGGCTGTTTCCCCCTGATATCTTGCGGAGATAAGTCCTACGATACCGATCGGGATGCAGGCTGCAAAGTAAAGAAGGCCTTCCGTCATTGCCATATCCATGTTAACACCGCCGCCTAAGAGGCCGATTTTAGATAATGTGATGAAACCAACCAGCAGACCGTAGATACCCTGAGTACCCGGAAGCAGCTGAAGTACAAGAACCTTCGCAAATTTACTCGGATCTTCTGTTACAACGCCTGCGGCCGCCTGGCCTGCAATGCCTACGCCCCAGGCAGAACCCATGCCTGCCAGGCCAACTGCTACTGCTACACCTAATAATGCAAAAACAATACCGCTCATATTATAAATCCTCCTTAATATCTACATATTTCGTATTTTGTTTAAACGGCGTGAATTCTTTTCCTCCGCCCTCATAGAATTTACCGAAAAACTCCACATACTGAAGACGGCATGTGTGGACGTATGCACCCAGCAGGTTAATTGCCAGGTTGAACAGATGGCCGAATAAAAAGACTGCAATAAACAGGATTGCGCCTATCGGGCCGGAACCAAACATGCTGCCCATCTGATTGACAACGGAAGCGATAACGCCGGTTGCCAGTCCCAGGGCTAAAAGTCTTGAATAAGAGAGCACATCAGACAGCCAGCCTGATATGTTGTACAAATCGTAAGCGCCGAGAGCCAGTCTGAGCGCCGGATTCTTCGTCGTCCGGGCCGACATCACCAGGATGCCGACGGCTCCGAGAATAGCCATCCACTTTGCCAGCATGCTTACCGCCGGCGGGAATACGATCTGAATCTGTGCGATCGAACTGAACAGTTCGGTCGGGATCAGCATCATAACGAGGCCGACAAGCATCATATACCAGAATACGACGTCACATACGAAACCGAGGACGTCCTTGTTCTTCAGGTACATATATCCCTTGATTCCAAGTCCCAGGAAAAGATGGATAACGCCGAATATCATGGAACATACAAGCATCTTCATCGGATCGTTAAGCGGTACGAACCAGAGCGCCGGGATTGAAACCTCATGCCCGAAGAAGGTCCTGCTGACAATGTTTACCGCGTCTCCAAAATATCCTCCAAACAAAACTCCCCAGAACAGGGTGGAAAGGCCGCAGTACATAAAAAGCCGCAGTGACTTTTGCAGGTTCTCTCCCATTCTCGGGAACTTCTTAAGTGCGATGAAACAGGCCAAAAATACGATCAGGCCGTACGCCGCATCCGAAAGCATCAGTCCGAACAGGAACACATAACAGGCCGACATGATTGTCGTCGGGTCGATCTCCCCTTTTGCCGGAAGGCCAAAGGAGGCCGTGATTCCCTCCGCTGCGGATGCAAAGTGGCCGTTGGACAGGAGTACCGGGGCTTCTTCGTCCTCCGGAATATCCTCTGCCTCAAAAGACAGGTCAAAACGCGATGTGAGCGTTCCTTCCAGCTTTTCCACGCTTCGCTTGGGAACGTAGCCTGTGACGATAAAGGTCTTTTCCGACTGGACGAGCTGTCCAAGCACTTCGTACTTCTGCGCCCTGATCCTGTAATAGTCGGATAAAACTTTCAGGTTTTCCCTGCTTCCCTCATACACTTTCAGTTTATTTACGGTATTTTCAATTTCGTTATTCAGTTGTTCAATCTGTGCACGGAGCTCCGTGACGTACTGTGCGGGAATCTCCTGAACCGTCTGGGACGGTCTTGCAAACCCTACCGACCTGAGCGCTTCCTCAAGCTGTTCCGAGTCGCGTTTCAGGCAGACGGCCGTGATGCACGTCTGATCCTTATCCGATCCTACTACCTGGATATCCAATGCTTCTATCCCCGGCGCCCTCTCGGCCACCGCCTGATAGAGCAGGTCAAGCGTCATTCCGCCAGCTACCGCTCCGACCAGAACCAAAGCAGTCCGCGTCTCCTGGCATCTTAAGGGGATGTCTAATCCCATCCAGGGCTTCATGCTCTCTATCTGCGTCTCCAGTTTGACTATTCCTGCCTTCTGCTCCGCTACCTGCTTATTCAGCGCCTGGATCTGCCTTGCGTCCTCCAGGACGGTCTGGGCATTCTCCGCTACTTTGCCGAATTTACCACGGTCTGTCAGAGCCTTACCCTCCAGCGCGGAAAACATCGAACTCTTCTCAGGAACATATTCCTGAAGTATCTCAAGAGCCTGATCCGCAAGGGCGGCATTCCTGTCAAACATCTGTCTCGAAGACGCCGTATCCATCTTTTTAAATACACTGTCTTCTTCTGCTTCCTGAGTGATCTCCATCACGCCGGCAGCCTGCAAAAGTTCCAGAACCTCTTTACGGTCCCTCTTCAGTGCACAGATACTAAATTTCTGCATCTGCAATACTGCCATGTCCGCATCCCTCCTAACGTTCTGCTAATATGCCGCTAAATAAGTTCGGAAATAACCTTATTAATTACTTCCTCCGTCTTCTTCCCGGCATTGTACTTCAGGGAAGCGATATCCTCTTCGGCCGCCGCAATTGATTCCTGCAGATACTGCTCGCCTTCCTCGGCCAGCTTTTCCCGGACCTTGCCGGCTTTCTCCCTGGCTTCCTTAAGGGCTGATTCCCTCATCTGCGAAGCATCTTCCTTCGCTTTCCCAATCAGATTTTTCCCCTCTTCAGACGCTTTCCCAATCATCTCAGCAGCTTTTTCTTCTGCTTCTTTTACGGCCTGGATCGTGTCCTTGACCATCTCCTCACCACCTTAGCTTCTGATATTTGTTAAAAAAATTACCATCTCCCGGAATCCTCCGATGATGGTACAGCATGTGCAGCTCCCCATGAAATGTTGAATTCTATCTGTTTTATTATAGTTCAAGCCTGCTTTTTCCATTCATCAAACCATGCAAAACCCATTTCTCCCCGCACATTTGTATACTATTATAACTATTTACTTCAGACTTGTCTATTAAATGTTATAAAAATGATAAAATTCATACAATTCTATGCCAATAGGTGACATTTTGTCTAAATCCGTCCATTTATATGCATTAGCGCTTTACAAAGATAAAGTTGACAATCCTAAAAAAAAGCTTTTCAGCAACGGCAGGCTTATCGAAAAAGTTATTAATTTTCACTTGCTAAAACTCTGTGCAGAAAATATATATATGCAATCCATAAAGTGCAGAATATGTGAATTCATTTCACAATTTGCACTTTATGCACAATGCACTTCTATCATAAACAGGAGCAGCCAATGCGAAGTTCCTTGAAAACAACGGGTTTACATGCAAGAAAAAGCAAATTAGCGTTTAAATCGTAATCTGGCACATTACTTGCTCAATAGAAGTATAGCAAGATACAATTTGTAATCCGGAAATAAAAACCTTCGGTAAAATCTTATTGAAGGAACACACGGAGGAAATGAAAATGGAAGATGTTTATGTTGTAAGCGCAGTGCGAACGGCCATAGGGAAATACGGCGGTTCCCTCAAAAATGTTCCGGCACACGCACTGGCAGCCGCCGTCATTAAAGAAGCCGTCACTCGTGCCGGAGCAGACACAGAGCACATTGACGAAGTGATTCTCGGCGAAGTGAGGCAGAGTACGGAGGCCTCTAATATTGCACGTTGTGCACTTCTGGAGGCAGGCCTGCCTGAAACAGTTCCTGGTTTTACGGTGAACCGCCTTTGCGCCTCCTCAATGCAGGCCGTATATTCAGGATGCCAGGAAATATGGCTGGGCGAGGCTAATTGTATCGTGGCCGGCGGGACCGAAAACCTGAGCCGTGCTCCTATCTATATCAGGAACGGACGTTGGGGAGATGGACCTATGACTCTTGTGGATGCAAATATTGAAGCAGGAACCACAGCCCAGCCCTCTTCTGTCTATGGGACGGGTCTAAGTATGCCCCAGACGGCTGAAAATGTAGCGGAACGCTTTAATATCAGCCGTGAACAGCAGGATTTATTTTCAGTTGAGAGCCAGAGAAAAGCTAATGAGGCAATCAAAAAAGGATACTTTAAAGAAGAGATTATCGGGATAACGGTAAAAGATAAAAAGAATTCATCCGTATTTGAAACGGATGAATTCCCGAAGCCATCTACCACGCTGGAAATACTGGCAAAGTTAAGACCCATCGTAAAACAGGACGGCACCGTCACCGCCGGAAATTCCTGTGGGCTGAATGATGGGGCCGCCTGCCTGGTCCTCATGAGCGGGACTATGGTCAGGAAAGCAAAAGTCAGGCCTCTTGCCAAAATAATAGGTGTTTCTTCAGCCGCACTCGATCCCTCCATCATGGGATACGGACCAGTGACAGCGACCAGAAAACTTCTTAATAAAGTGGACATGAACCTGCAACAGATAGACCTGATCGAACTGAATGAAGCATTTGCAGCTCAGGCAGTTGCGTGTATGCGCGACCTCGAACTGAATCCACAAAAGGTAAATATAAGCGGAGGCGCCATCGCCCTGGGCCATCCCCTTGGATGTACGGGAGCCCGCCTTATTGTCACATTACTGCACAGCCTTAAACGGACCGGCGGCCACTATGGCCTTGCTACCCTCTGTATCGGAGGTGGCCAGTCTATGGCAGTAATCCTTGAAAATTTACAACACTAACATAGAAAGAAGGATGTACATGAAGGCAGAGAATCTTAAGACTATTGTCGTTATTGGGGCCGGTGCCATGGGGCGGCAGATTGCCATGAACACGGCTTTGAACGGAAGGGGACAGGGTTATCGGGTCATTTTATGCGATACATATAATGCCGCCTTAGAAACATCAGAAAAATGGGTTATCGGTTATTTGGACAGCCGAGTGGAAAAAGGCAGGCTTACTAGGGCGGAAGCTAATCTAACAAGTTCTAACCTTATCCTGTCGGAAGACGTGCAATGGGCTGCCGCTCAGGCAGATTTTATTATAGAAGCTGTCGTCGAGGATTTGGAAGTAAAACGCCGGCTCTTTGAAACCATCAGCAAGCTATGCAGGCCAGATACTATTCTGAGCACCAACAGTTCAAATATTGTAAGCTCCAAGCTGGCGGATGTCACAACTAACCCTGACAGGCTGTTAAATGTCCATTACTTTAATCCGGCTCTGGTAATGAATTTAGTAGAGCTTGTAAAGGGGCCGCACACATCCGATGAGGCTGTCGAAACAGCACGCCAATTTGCAATTAATACTGGAAAAACCCCTATTGTCATAAATAAAGAAATTGCTGGGTTTATAGCTAACAGAATAAACGCCGCGGTTGTCCACGAGGCCCTCTCCCTGCTAGAACAGGGGATCGCTTCAGCCGCTGATATTGATATCGCCTGTGAAAAAGGTCTCAATTATCCGATGGGTCCGTTCCGCCTGATGGATTTAACCGGCATAGATGTCAATTATCTGGTTCGCGTTGACAGATACGCGGAAAGCGGCGATCCCTTCGATGCACCAAATCCACTTGTAATCGAAAAATACCGAAAAGGGGAATTTGGAAAAAAGACAGGAAAGGGGTGGTACGATTATTCTGATGGCAGGAAATAAATGGAAAAATTATAATAAGATGGCGGGAGGTATAATCAGGATGAATAGTTTCCTAAAACGAAACGCATTGGAAAGGAGAGTCGGTTTATGAAAGTAATTGTTTATGGTTTAAGAGAGGATGAAAAAGAGGTATTTCCTCAGGAGGCCGCTATACAACATGTTGATATCACCGTAACAACGGAAATGCTGAACTCAGCCACAGTCACTCTAGCCAAAGGCCATGATGCAATTATTATTGTCACAGCCTGTAAAATTACTGATGCTATTGCCAAAGAGCTGAGTGAATATGGCATCCGTTATATACTGACTCGTTCCACGGGCTATGACCATATCGATTCCCAGGCAATCAGGAAATATGGCATTCGTGCTGCAAATGTACCTGTCTATAGTGTCAATGCAGTTCCAGAATATACCGTAATGCTCATATTAAATCTAATCCGGAATTTTAAAACAGAATTACGCAAGCTGGATAACAGAGATTATACGCTATCTGATATCCAGGGAAGGGAACTCGGTTCCATGACCCTCGGTCTATTTGGAACAGGACTGTTGGGATGTCAAAGTATCCGAATGCTGAACGCCATGGGAAGCAAGATCCTGGCCTGCGACCCTTATCCGCGCGAAGAGGCTAAGCAGTATGTCACCTATACAACAAAAGAAGAAATTTTTCGAAATTCGGATCTGATATTCTTCCACTGTAATCTAACCGAGAACACGAGGCAGCTTATTAATCAGGAAACAATCCGGCAGATGAAGGACAGGGTCTACCTGGTTAACACAGCCCGGGGAGGTTTAATGAATTTCATAGATGTACTGGAAGGGCTAAAAAGCGGAAAAATTGCCGGTCTGGCAACCGATGTGTATGATAACGAATCCGTATATTTTCGAAAAAACTGTGAGGGTATTACCTTTGATGACCCGGTTCTGGAGGAATTGCTGCAAATGGATCAAGTTATACTTACGCCTCATATTGCCTTCTATACCGACACCTCAATTCACAATCTAATTAAGCATGCCATAGAAAATGCGCTTGCTTTTTATACAGAAGGAGCCTGTAAAAACGAAATTTATAAATACGATTAAGATATTGTTTATAGAAAAATGTTACATTCATTATCGAACAACTATATGAGGGAGGATTACATATGAATAAAGATTATGATATTTTACACGGAAGCAAAAGACTTGAGCAAGTTCCCGTATCAGGGATTAGAGCCATAATGACAAAAGCAAAAAAATTATCAAGCGAAGGAAAGGACGTTATCTCCTTCAGTGCCGGAGAGCCGGATTTTAATACTCCTGAATCAATTAAAGAAGCAACCATACAGGCACTGCGGGAAAATTACACTCATTATGCCCTGAACTGGGGCGAGAATGAGCTGCGCAGAGAGATAGCCAAAAAGACTTACAGAGAAACTGGAGTTTCGTATGATCCGGAAACAGAAATTCTGGTCACCTGCGGCGGTTGTGAGGGAATCAATAATATCATCTACTCCACCGTGGATCCGGAGGATGAAATAATAATATTCAAACCGGCTTTCGTCAACTACGACGCCCTTGTAAAAGCTGTGGGCGCAAAAATAGTCGACATCAATCTTCCTCCGGAGAATGATTTTCAGATCGATCTTCAGGAGGTTCGCAATAAGATTACTGAAAAAACTAAAATGATGATTATCAACAGCCCCAATAATCCCACCGGTATCGTATTTAAGAAAGAGCTGCTGGCCGGCTTGGCAGAACTTGCACTGGAACATAATCTATTAGTTTTTTCTGATGAAATCTATAATAATTTGACCTATGAAAATGCAGAATTTTGTTCCATGGCATCCTTTCCCGGAATGAAGGAGCGGACCCTGATTCTTAATGGATTTTCAAAAGCTTATGCTATGACCGGCTGGAGAATGGGCTATGTGACCGGCCCCAAAGAACTGATGACAAAGCTGCTGAAAAACCATCAATACACAACCACCTGCATTCCTACATTCCTGCAGATTGGAGTCGCAAGGTCAATGAATCTGGAATCCACGTTAGAAGATATGGACAAAATGAAAAAAGCCTTGGAGAAACGGCGTGAGCTCATGCTTAAAGGTTTATCTGAGCTCTCAAACATTAGCTGTATAAAGCCGTATGGCGCATTTTATATCATGGTAAATGTTGAAAAGACCGGACTGACCGGAGAAATTTTTGCAGAGAGGCTGTTATACGAAAAATACGTTGCAACAGTTCCCGCAATTTGTTTTGGAGAACACTATGGCAATTATATCAGGATTTCTTATGCCAATTCCGAAGAAAATATTATAAAAGGGTTGGAACGGATTAAAGAATTTGCAGAAAATTTGTAAGTTTCGCATGAAAGGAGAAGATATGAATCAACCAAATCGATTAAAAGAAAAAAACACGGCTCCTGTATCCCTCTCTCACTCCATTATTTTACTTATCCTGATTATTGCCATGATTGCCTACTTCGCTTTCAAGGGTATCAATCTGTCAATCCCATTATTTTTAACCTGGATTATTATTTTTATCTACTGTTACGCTACCGGTCGCGATTGGGAATCACTCCAGAACGCTGCTTTCCAATCCGTTCACGGCGCATTGGGTTCCGTATTTATTCTGCTGGCTGTGGGTGCATTAATTGGTTCCTGGATTCAGTGCGGCACAATTCCAACTGTAATTACATATGGATTACAAATGATTTCTCCCTCCGCCTTTTTGCCCTGTACCATGCTCCTCTGTTCAATACTTGCTTTGGCTACCGGGACCTCTTACGGTTCTGTCGCTACTGCCGGTATTGCTATGATGGGTGTAGGTCTAACCATGGGATTCCCGGCTGGCATGATAGCCGGCGCCGTTATCTGCGGGGCACTGTTTGGGGATAAGATGTCTCCCTTTTCCGATACGACGAACATTGCTCCCGCTATGGCCGGCGGGGATTTGTTTAAGCATATCCGCATGATGATGTATAATACCGTACCCGCATGGATAATCAGCATGGTGATTTTCTGGCTTATAGGAGGACGCTATGCATCTGATAATTTTGATCTCAGTACAATTAACTCCTTTACAGAAGGTCTCGCACAGTATTTTAACATCAGCATCATTACTCTGCTCCCCATGGTACTAGTTATCGTACTTCTGCTCCTTAAGTGGCCCGCAGTTCCTGTTATACTGCTTGGTGCTGTCAGCGGCGGAATCGTATCGTTAATTGTACAGGGAAATGATCTGCTCTCCATTATCAAATGTATGCACAACGGCTTCTCAATTGAATCCGGCATTGAACTGGTTGATAAACTTTTGAACCGAGGCGGAGTAAACAGCATGCAGAATGTGGTCTGGATAATTCTGACTGCCGTAGGAATGGGCGGAATGTTGGATAAGCTTGGTGTACTGCAAAACTTTTTAAAACTGATTGTCGGATTAACTAAAAAAACATGGAGTCTGGTAGCTGTAACCATGCTGATTTCATACATCGTCAGCGCAGTCGGCTGCACCCAGACCATGGCTCATGTTGTCACCGGGAAGCTCCTGGCCCCCATATATCGGGAACGTGGACTGGCGCCTGAGCTGTTGTCGCGTACAATGGAAGATTCAGGAACACTTGGAGGAGCATTCTTTCCGTGGCATACCAATGCGGTCTATTTCTGCGGCGTATTAGCTGTAAGCTGGGGAGAATATATACCATTTCTATTTTTAAGTTTTATAACCCCAATTATATCTATCATATACGCATGTATTGGATTTAAAATCCCTCTGATCGATCCTGTTACAGGAGAACCACTTTCTCAGTGTATAAACGAGAAGTAAAATGTAGAAAACAGCAATCAATGCGGGAAAATCCAGATAAGCTTAAGGAGGAAAAACGGATGAAACCATTGGAAGGAATAAAGGTAATTGAATTGTCTACAATGCTGGCTGGTCCCATGACAGCAAGAATCCTGGCTGAATGGGGGGCGGACGTTATTAAAGTGGAATCCATGAATGGTGATGCCTGGCGGGATCAATACAGCACCTCCCTCTCCCCTTGCACCGATCATGCCAATCCTAATTTCGATATGCAAAATATTAATAAGCGCTTCATCTCGCTGAATCTGCGTACGAGTGACGGAATCGACGCTCTCATGAAGCTTCTTTCAGAATCTGATGTCTTTCTGACAAACTACCGGATCCATACACTGGAAAAAATGGGTCTCACTTATGAACAGCTTAAAGAAAAATTGCCTGAGTTAATTCATGCTTCTGTGCTGGGATACGGCAGTGAGGGCGAGGAGAAATACAGGCCTGGTTACGATTACACTGCCTTTTGTGCAAGGACTGGTTTGCTGGGTGATTTAGCTCCGGCAGGCGGGCCTCCTATCATGACGGTGGCAGGCCTGGGGGATCATAGCGTAGCAGTAGCCCTGTCCGCCGGTATCTCAGCCGCGCTTTACAAAAGAACCGTGACGGGAATGGGAGAAAAAGTTGACGTATCTCTTCTTCAGGCAGGCACTTTTATCCTATCCACAGGATTGCTGAACGGATTTAACGGACGGAAGTTTCCACGTGACCGGTATAATTGCAGCCATGCAGGCAGTAACACCTACCAGGGAGCCGATGGTGAGTGGATCTATCTGGCCATTGTGGATTACCGCCGTTTTGCTGAATTCTGCCGGGTAGTAGGGTTGCCTGAAGTAGCGGAGGATCCACGTTTTTCCACACAGGAAGCCTACTATTCGTCAGATAGTAAACGGGAACTCACGAAAATCCTTGATACAAAGTTTGCTGAACAGCCGGTCTCATACTGGCATGAACTTTTAAATGCCCATGATTTACCTCATGAAGTTGTACGACACTTTAAAGATGTTCCACATGACCCACAGGTTCAGGCTAACTACTACACCTATTTTCATGAATACGAAGACGGTACAAAAACCGTTTTCACAAACGGCCCAGTACATTTTTCCTCATTAGATCCTGCCTCCATCCCCTGCCATACATCCGGCCCTGTCGGCTGTGACACAGCAGAAATTCTAAGTCACCTGGGCTATACCAATGAACAGATAAATACCATGTTCAAGACCCAAGTCGTTCGATAAAGGAAAATGCCGTCCCAAAGCCCTACTGAAAATTTAGAGAGAGGGTGTCACTCAATTATCTGTTTTGATGATTTTGTGACACCCTCGTTTAATCATCATATCTGCATCTCTGTGAGATATGATATTCTTTAATTTTATACTGCAGCTGTCTCCTGGATATCCCCAGATATTCTGCTGCCTTTTCCCGATGATTCTGACATTTTTCCAAAGCCGCCAGTATATGTTCCCTGTCAAGCTTTGCCGGCCGGACAATGGAGCCAAGACCTTCCGGCTTCTCCGTCTCCCGCAACTGCTCCGAAACCACCTCTTCCCGTACTTTTTCCGTCACATGTCCGGCCAGCAGGATTCCTGAAGAAATGCTGTTGATTTCTCTGGTTGCCTGCGGTGTCATAACCACAATTCTCTCCGCAAAATTCCGGATTTCACGGACGTTTCCTGGCCAATCATATTTTTCCAGTTCATCCAGCACATGATCCGATAATTTTTTTCTTATATCATATTTGTTGCAGAAATAATTCACAAAATGCAGGCATAGAGGAACGATATCCTCTCTTCGTTCCCTGATTGGGGGAATCGTAAGCGGTATTACCTGCAGACGATAATACAAATCCTCACGGAAATTCCCCTCCGAAACCAGCTTCTGCAGATTCTGGTTTGTCGCTGCTATTAATCGGAAGTCGACTTTTCTCACCTTTGTGGAACCGATTCTCTGAATACTCTTATCTTCCAGTGTCCTCAGCAGCTTGCCCTGCATATTCAGCGACAGGGAATTAATCTCATCAAGAAATAAGGTTCCTCCATCTGCTGCCTCCACCAGACCAGTCTTTCCCTCCCGGTTTGCCCCGGTAAAAGATCCCTTTTCATATCCAAACAGTTCGGCCTCGATCAGATTTTCCGGAAAGGCCGCGCAGTTTACGGTAATCATCGGCTTCTCACCTCGTTTACTGTGACGGTAGATGTAGTCCGCTAATACTTCCTTGCCGCAGCCCGACTCACCGTAGAGCAGAACTGTTGAATCCAGCGGCGCCACATTCTTCGCTACTTCCAGAAGCTGAAGAAAACAGTGGCTTCTGGCAATGATGCTCTGTTGTTTTTCCTCCTGTTTTCTCATAGCCGTGTCATAGCTGAAAACTTTATTCTCCTTCAAAAGTGTCTGGCACCGGTTTTCGAAAACATCAATATCCTGCATCATGGTCATCACATATTTAATGTTCCCGTTTTCATCGAAAAATGGTGTGCCGGTCGTAATACGGCGCATCGGCTTGCTGTCGACTTTCTGTATATCACGGTAGTACTGCAGCCGGCTTACGCGCTGTTTCTGTTCTATGACAAGATCAAACACGGAGAAATCCAATACCTTCATAAATTCATGCACATTCATTTTCAAGAACTGTGCTCTGGGGATATTCCTCTGGTTAATCAGCGCCGTATTCACAAAAATGTAATTTCCCTCGCAATCAAAAACGGCTACCGCCACATCCAGATTGTCTAATATATCAAAGTACGAGATTTGCTCCATCAGTCCGGAATTTTTCATATGCCACCGCCTTAATGTTTTCATTAGTTTATAATGTATACTTTATCACCCTCTTCTTCACCTCGTCAAGTTTGAAAAGCACCGAAGCAAGAAGACGGTATCTTTCGCACAGACGCCGTCTTTCTCTCTCTATCTATACCTTTCTAATACCATGCAAAACTATTCCAACACGGCTCCATCCCAAACAGAACCAACCAATTTACGATAACGTTCCAGATAGTATCCATAGGCCTTCCGCTTATGGGGCTGCTGATTTTTTCTTCTTAATTCAAACTCCTCCTCGCTGACATCTACATTGAGACTCTTTTCATAAAGATTGATATGTATTATATCCCCATTCCGGATCAGCGCAATCGGACCTCCATCCGCCGCCTCGGGAGCCACATAGCCGATGCACGGGCCGCGGCTTGCCCCGGAAAATCTTCCATCTGTTACGATTGCACAGCTATCCCCCAGTCCATACCCCATCAGTGCGGTAGTTGCGGTGTGCATTTCGCGCATTCCCGGTCCGCCCTTTGGTCCCTCATAGCAGATCACAATTACATCCCCCGGTTGAACTCTTCCTTCCCTAACGGCATCCGCCGCTTCCATCTCGCTGTTAAAAACTCTTGCCGGACCGCTGTGAATCCACATTTTCCTGTCACATGCGGTCTTCTTAATACCGGCTCCTATTGGAGCCAGGTTACCTTTTAAAACGGCGAGGCCGCTCTCAACAGCCACGGGATTCTCAAGCGTATGGATTACTTCCGAATTCTGAGTTCCCGTGAATCGGGCCAGCGTATCTCTCCATATTTCCCCTGTCACTGCTTGCTGAGTTAAATCCAAATATGTTTCACCTAATTCCTTCATTACCGCCGGGATTCCCCCCGCCTGATGCAAATCCCAAAGCGTATTTTTTCCGGAAGGTTTAATGCACGCCAAATATGGCGTTGTGTCACCTATTATATTAAAATCTTCCGGTTCTATTTTTAATCCAAAGGACTTGGCAATTGCAGGAATGTGCAGGAATGTGTTGGTGGAACCCCCTATTGCAGCGCTGACGCGCATCATATTGTAAAAACTTTCCCTGGTAATATAATCTCTGGGACATCTATTATTTGCAACTAACTTCATAATCAGTTTACCGCTGTTTCTGGCGTAGCGCAGTTTATCAGCCTGAGTTGCATGTACTGTCCCACAGCCCGGAAGAGAAAGTCCCAGAGGCTCCATCAGGCACGACATGGTGTTTGCCGTTCCCATCATGGGGCAGGAACCCACTCCGTCACAAACACACTTTTCCATACTGTCATAATCTTCCTGTGTAATCTCGCCTCGGTAAAGTTTTCCTGCCGCTTCCCTCACTTCCCAGGCGCCTCCAAACTCTTTGCCTTTATACCTACTTGGCATCATGGGGCCGCCTGTCACTATAACAGACGGAATGTTGAGGCGGCCGCCCGCCATTGCCATTGCAGGAACTATTTTGTCGCAGCTTGCCAGCATAACAATGCCGTCCAGCCGCTGGCCTTCAGCCATAATTTCCACCGTATCGGCAATTAGATCCCTGGATGGAAGAACAAAGCACATTCCCTTATGTCCCTGAGTAATTCCGTCACAGAGCGAAATTGTATTCATTTCAAACGGCTGGCCGCCCTCTGCAAGAATTCCCTGTTTTACGGCTTCTGCCTGTTCACGCAGGTTCTTATGTCCCGGATGGAACTCATTCCAGGAATTAATAACACCGATAAACGGTTTCTGCATATCTTCTGTATCGAGCCCTAGTGCATACATCAGCGTGCGGTTACCTGCAAATGAAAGACCGTCCGTCATTTCATTACTTCTTAATTTATCTACTTTAACTGCCATTTTCTTCTCCTGCTTCTAATATCTTACTCCTTCTGTCAGAGAATCTCACTAAAGGTCTGTATTCTCGTACGAACCTGTTCATAGCTGGAATTCAGTGAATCGATTTCCATCGTCATACAGGAATAACCAGCAGCCCTTATATCCTTTTCTACATAGGGAATATCGTACTCCTCCGGATCGCAGAACTTCATTAAACAGTTAATTACGCCGGCTGCCCCCGTTTTTTTACACAGCTCGGATATGATACCTCCCCTTGGTTTTCCATCCTCATGGATCAGGCTGCACCCATATCTGGCCATCCATTGCATTGCCAGGCGTCTCAGCCCTCCGCCGCCGCTCATTGGTGTATCTGTCCGATACTGTCGGCTTTCATGGGCCAGGTCATCGGCCGCTACGGCTATATTATTTTCCTTTAGGATTTTAAGAAGCTCATCCGGTTCACAGGTAATTCCGCTTAATATTACCTTTTTACCGGTAAACTCATATGACGGAAGCTCCCGAAGTCCGCTTATAATCGCTTTTACAATCGCCGTGTGTTCGCTTTTTTCAAAAAACCAGGCGCTCTTCATGACATAATGGCGGACAAGCGGTGTGATTAGATCAAGATGCTTCACCGCCTCATTCGAAAATTCACGCATCACAGCATTATGTTCATTATAAATTTTAATGGTTTCACACAATGACTTTTCTTTCATCATCTGGCCGGTAGCTGTTGCCAGTACCACCTGCACCTGCTCAAATTCACTGATCAGGTAATCCAGACTGGCCGGTAATTTTCTGTTCTGAGGATATACAATAGGTACCATCTGAATGGAAGGAACACCAAAGCGCCAGTTTTGCGTCATGCAGCGCAGTGTGTCACATATAGCCGGAATAATAACGGCCGACATCCCCTTATAAGTTCCGTTTAATCCAAATTCCATGTTTGCCTGCATGATAGGACAGGCAAAAGCCGGAAGATAGCTCTTTGCCAGCTTGAGCTCCGTCTGCCCACCCCAGAGTCCCATGGGAATCATTCCAGCAGCATGTACCAGTTCCTCCGGAGCATAGGGAGCAAAACATCCAACCACCCTTTTACCCTGTGCCAAATAATGTTCCATTTGAGCGCGGGGATTTTTACATGCCGCCTCCAGCAGTGCAAGATTTTCCATTAAATCAACCATTTTCCCTGGCCTCCTTTCTTCGTTTCATTACTTCAACAAGACCCTGAACCCGGGTCTCAAACTGTGCTTCACTGTAATTTCGGTAATCTGCCTGATCCCCATCAAACGAAGTAAAGGGGACACCAGCCTGCTCAGACAGCTGCCTCTGTATTTCCATCATCTGGCAGTCCATAACTTTGCAGCTACGGTTTACATGGTATATAGTACCATCACACTTGAAACGCTTAAGTGCCTCCAGCCTTCGATCCAGCATCGTTGTCGCATTATCGCCATTAGTGGATGCAAAACAGTATGCCCGAGCCATACCGTCCAAATCACTGTATTCAATTGCCCATGCCTTTCCGTAGCTGGAAGCCACCATGTTAATTCCATACTTTTTAAGCGTTCGCAGATTGTGGCTTAAATATGGCCAGCATGCTATTCCATCCCAGGAGATACGAAACTGCTCCTCCACCGGAAATGTGGATGTTCCCTCTTTAATATGCTGTTCAATCTCGTCATTCAGCTGTTGTAAGATAGCCGTGGAAGATTCTTTTCCCCGGTTGCAAACCATAGCCGACATATAATTAAAAAGTTCAAACCCACTAAGAGGCGACGGTTTTCTGTCCAGAAGATTGTTAGCCCGCTCCCAGAGATAACTGTTCCTCTGGCTGATCTCCATAATTTTTTTGAATCGTTCCTCATCCCAGGTTTTTCCGGTAAAAGCACATAATTCTTTAATTAACTGATCAATTTGAGCCCTCACGTAACGGACGCGGGTTTCAGTAACATAATCATAGGCGTTATAGCAGGTATCAATAAAAAAAACCGGAATATTCATCTGCCTCGCCAGATTTTCATACCATTTGGTAAGTTGATTACAGATATTATTTGTGAGCAGCAAAAAGTCCGGCTTTACCATTTTCCCGCCATCCGGCAGTTCTATATCGCTCTCAGCGTTTAGAACTGCAGAATAAGCCAGATTCAATTTTGCATAGGCACAAAGATCGTTGGAATATCCCAGAGGGCCTTCGCATTCCTGCAGAAACGGATCCGCCTGGTGCCTTGCGGCAATTCCTGCAGCATGGTTTTCCGGATAGAGAATATTAAGTCCCAGTGTTTCTGCAATTTCCTGTGGAAAGATAGAGGCCGACCAGCCTATTTTCTCTTCTCTCTCTTTTGCCAGACGCGCATTTTTAAAAAGAGTATCCGTTTGTTCGCCTAACATAATCATGCTTTTAGGTTTCGGCCTCTTCGGCTTTTGTGCGGGTATCGCTTCTGCCTGCAATACGCCTGCCGCCGTGTCCGTTTTTAATGTAATTTCACTCATTTTATTTTTTCTCCTTTCTTAATTTGTCCAATGCCAGACAAGCCGCCCCGATCGCTCCTGCCGACTGACAGAGCGGATCCACTAATATCGGTACACCAAGTTCCCGCTCCATAGCATGGACAACTCCTGAATTAAGTGCTACTCCTCCGCTCATGGCTGTTCGTCCCGGTTTACCAAGCCTCAGGGCCATTCCCGCAACACGTTTTGCAACAGAATTATGTATTCCGGCAATAATATCCTCCAGCGCAACTCCATTGGACAGCTGGCTGATTACCTCCGATTCTGCAAATACGGTACAGGTGTTGCTGATACCTGCAGGTTGTTTACTCTTTTCTGAATAATCTCCGAGTTCCTGGATATCCACATTGAGAACCCTTGCCATCACATCCATAAAGCGTCCTGTACCAGCCGCACATTTGTCATTCATCTGAAAGGCCTCCAAAGCTCCATCAGCTGACAGGCGCATTACTTTTGCGTCCTGCCCCCCAATATCAATTATCGTCCTGACTTCAGGGAGCAGATAATGGATCCCCATAGCATGGCAGCTCAATTCGCTGATTTGGGTATCTGCCAGTTCACAGGACAGGCGCCCGTAGCCGGTAGCAACGGTATACGCCATCTCCTCCCGCCTAAGTCCTGTCTCTGCAAATATCTCTTCCAGTGCCATCTGCGGCCCTACCGTCCCGGTTCCCAGCGGAACCACAACGTGTGCCGCAAGCTCACCGTCTTCCGCCATAATTACAGTTTTGGAGGAAGTAGAGCCAATATCAATTCCCAAAGTATACATATGTCATCTCCCGGTGCGGATTTCTTTCGCCGCATACGTTTTTTATGGCTTCATCGCTATACCACATGCTTACACCATACATTGGTTTCATATTGATTGTCTTTTTTCAAAAATATATGTTCTTGTTTTAAATTCCTACTGTTGATTTGCAGTTCACTGCTCAACGACCGGTAAACTTTGCCTCTCTTTTTTCAAGAAAGGCAGCGGTTCCTTCTTTCCTGTCTTCACATCCGAACGCGACTGTCTGTGCCACCCGTTCAAAGAGGAGCCCGGTATTGATGTCCGTATCCATCCCCACATTAATTGCCATCTTTGCCAAAGTAATCGACACAGGACCCTTTTTCATAATTTTGACAGCCATATTTTGGGCGGCCTCCATTACATCTTTCCTTGTGTCTTCTGTCACCTGGTTGACCAGCCCCATCAACATCGCTTCTTCCGCAGTAATAATTCTTCCTGTAAAAATCAGTTCTTTTGCACGTCCCGTTCCAATCAGCCTTGCCAGGCGCTGCGTGCCGCCGGCGCCTGGAATAATGCTTAAATTTGTTTCTGGCTGGCCGAATTTAGATCGCTTTGTCGCAATTCTGATGTCACATGCCATGGATAACTCACAACCTCCTCCAAGTGCATAACCATTTATCGCGCATATCACCGGTTTATACAGTTCCTCCAGCGCTTTCAGCGCCACAGTGGAAGTCCCCTGCAACATATTTAATGTAGGCCGGTCATGGATTTCACGGATATCTGCACCACTTGCTAAAGCTTTATCTCCTGCGCCTGACACAATTACAACCTTTACAGATTCATCTGCTGCGGCTGTCTCTGCTGCAGTCCGGATATCCCGCCACATTCCCGGTGTCAAGGCGTTTCTCGCCTCAGGCCGGTTTAGTGTTAAATATAATATTCCATCTTTTACTTCATAGAGAATGTTCTCGAACTTCATATTCATGCTCCTTTCTCATGTACTCTGCTTTACTTAAAGCAATAGATGTGACATTTCTCTTTCGGGGTTCGAAGTATTTTGAATATTTGTATATCTGCTCCTCAGGACTTGATGGGCAGGGTATTCTTCATGTACCAACGAGCATTATTATTTAATTTCCTGAGCCTCCAGCATCTTCGCAATCTGCTCTTCTGTATAACCAATTTCCTTTAACACATTTTTTGTATCGCGTCCGATTCCTCCAGACGTCCGGCAGGGAATCGCTGCCGGGTCCACCGAACCAAAATGAACCGGTCCATTTACAAATACTGTTTTCGTTCCGTCTTCATATTCGTAATAATAAGCATAGTGGTTCGCCTGAACCTGAGGGTCCTCCGGAACATCCTTAAAATGGCGCAAAATTTCATGCGGTAGATCATGGGCCTCTAGAAGATCATGCCAGTATGATACTGGATGTCTGGCAAAAACGCCGTCAAAAATTTTGGTTAATTCAGCCTTGTTTTTGTAATATTCTTCCACTGTGGCATACTTGGGATTTTTAGCTATATCCGGTACTCCTATCACTTCACAAAATTCTGAAAATCTTCGGTAATCAATTACCGCCAGATAGAACCATTCCCCATCTGAACCTTGGTAGGTATTGCTGCCCGCGTGGCCGCAATCATATCTGTTCCTAGGCAATTTACGGCCATTAAATCCATTGAGAACACCGGTACTGCCAATAAAAACTCCCGATTGTACCAGTGACACCTCTACTTTATCACCCTCTTCTGTGATTTCACGACGGTACAGTGCTGCTGCAATTCCTCCCGCCAAGGCAACCGCCACACTATGATCCCCGACTCCCCCAATAGGAACCAATGGGCCGGCTCCGGCCGGCGGCAAATCGGCCATGATTCCCGTCCTTGAGAAAAATGCCGTATAATCATAACCGGGACGGTCTTTATCCGGCCCCTCTGCTCCATATCCCAGAACTGAAGCATGGATCAGCCGCGGAAACTCTGTTTTTAACTGTTTATAAGAAAGTCCCATTGCCTTAAGGGCCTGAATACGGTAATTTGTGACTAGTACATCCGCTCCCTCCAACAATTTCATCATAGCGTCATGTCCTTGTTTTGTTCTCATATTCAAAGAAACAAATCTTTTATTTAAGTTCTGCATGTCAAAATTAGGATTTGCAGTTTCTGTGCAGGGCGACATAGTAGTTCCGGCTTGTTTGCGCCAGGCATCTCCATTAAAGGACTCTACCTTGATGACATCTGCCCCCCACTCCGCCAGAATACGTGCAGTCATTGGCCCCGCTAACATGGTGGATAATTCAATTACCCGGATACGCTCCATTGGCTTCATAGTTAATTGCTCCTTTACAAAGACCATCTGCACTGCGTGTGCAGGCTTCTGGCTTTTTATAATTACTTTTATTTTCTCCAGAGAATTTCGCACTGAATTCAACACACTCCCGTTTATTTCCGTGAAATCTTGCCGGCGTTCTTTATCGCGGAACCGTATACTCACTGCAACAGATGAGATGCCTAATTTCTGCTATTCTCCGATGTGTCTGCATTTTTATGCTTGTAAAATACAGGCTTCTATATGTAATATAAGCAAGTTCTATGCCACCAAAAGCAGTTTTGTTAACTTTATTAAAAAGTACTCTCATTCGCCTGGTGAACAGTTCCGTAGGATCCACTTTTATGTGCAAACGGATATTTGCACATTCTCTTATGTGCATGGCATTGTGCACTTTTGCACAGTTGCACTGATTCTGGCTCATTTTAGGAAATTGTGCATATTTTTGTATATCGATACTCAGTTCTCATACACAGCAAAGCCAAGAAATTTACAGCAAGTAAAAATCCCCCAAGCGGGATTCTGCGGCGGGTCGCTTTAGCGGCATAATTTCTCTCCGCCGCAGTGCGTTCCTGCCCGGAGGGCTTTTTTATATCATAGGTGTACTTTCCTAATAATATAAAAAAAGAGACGGAAAACTAATTCCGTCCCTCTACTCTTATAGTAATCTCTTTACTTCATTTTAACAGACAAGAACTCATATGAATTCCCCATCCGTCCCTTCCCAATTGGCTCAAATTCATGCTGCTGCCCTCTGGCGGGCTTCCGCTTTTGGGGAACTGTCTCTGAGGCTTCAAACATTAGCGGCTCTGCCTCTCTTTCCCTCCCCTTTTCCGCATATAAGGCAGCACAATCGGATAAATAAGCGATAGAAACGCCGCTATCAAAAGCACTAACGCAATCGGCCTCTGCAAAAAGATAATAGGACTGCCGTCCGAAAGCACCAGGCTCCTCCTCAGGTTGCTTTCTAAAGTCCTGCCTAAAATCAGGCCCAGAATCAGCGGCGGAACACAGAAATCCATTTTCAGCATAAAGTATCCGAGAATACCCGCAATGATCATCAGAAAAATATCACTGATATTGTGGTTCATCGCAAAGGTGCCCACAAAACAGAAAATAAAAATCATAGGAGTCAGAATTACGTCGGGTATTGCCACGATTTTTGAAAACAGCCTGATTCCCGCGAACCCAAGAAGACCCATAAAAATGTTTGCCAGAAACAGCCCCACTATAATTAAGTACACCTTGTCGGTCTGTTCGGTAAACAGCAGAGGCCCGGGAATAATGCCCTGCATCATCAATGCGCCAAGCATGACGGCCGTTCCGGAGTCACCGGGGATGCCGATTGTCAGCAGGGGAATCAATGCGCCTCCCGATATGGCATTATTGGCGGCTTCCGGCGCCGCTATCCCCTCCGGCGCGCCGTTGCCGAATTCTTCCGGATGTTTCGACCAGCGCTTCGCCTCATTATAAGAAACCCAGCTTGCTATATCGCCGCCCGTTCCCGGTATTGCACCAATCACCGTTCCGATTACAGAGGAGCGGAGCATGGTGGGGAATACCCTTTTTACATCTTCCATGGTCGGTATCGTCCTTTTGATTTTAGGCGTTACCTTTTTAACCAGCTTCCCGAAATTCTCTTCCGTCGTTATCAGCCCCTGCGAAAAAGCAAAGAGCCCAATCAGCACCGGAATAAAGGAAATTCCCCCTGTCAGATAAATAGTCCCGAACGTAAACCTTGTTGTCCCGGCAATGGAATCAATGCCGATCGTTGCGAGCAGCAGTCCAATTACCGCGGACAAAAGCCCTTTTAGCAGGTTTTTGTTGGAAACGCTGGTAACTATACTCAACCCAAATACCGCCATTGCAAAATACTCCGGTGGTGTAAACTTCATGGCAAACTTCGACAGCAGCGGCGCTGTCCACAAAAGCATCACGGCGCTGAACAGGCCGCCAAAGGTGGAGGCCATTGTAGACAGTCCCAGCGCCCGGCCCGGCTGCCCCTTCTTTATCGCCATCGGATTGCCGTCCAGGCAGGTCGCCGCTGAATTCGCTGTGCCCGGCGTATTAATCAGAATCGCCGTTATGGAGCCCCCATAGATGGCTCCGCAGAACAACCCCAGCATCATCAGAATCCCGCCGCTTCCCTTTAAGGTCAGCGTAAACGGCAGCATAATCGACAGCCCCATAACAGAAGACAGCCCCGGCATGACGCCGACAAAAATCCCAAACAGCGTGCCCGCGGCGATATAAAGAAGATACATAGGCTGGCAGGCGACCGATAACGCCCCAATTAACGCTTCCATACCCTTTTCCCTCCTTTACATAAAAAACGGAGCCGGAAGGACAAGGCGAAGGCATTTTACGAAAATCACATAAACAAACGCCGTCGTCCCCACACTGGTTAAAAACAGCCATTTAACCCGTGTTTCTCCCAGTATCCGCATGACTGCAGGTACAAAAATCAGAGAAGTAATAATAAAACCAAGATAATTAAGTGAAACAGCAAAAACGGCGAATGTGGCAAACAGCATAAATACTCTCTGCACCCCCGGCGTTTTTACATCGACAAGCGCCTCTTTCCAGTCCATTTTTTCTGCATAGGTCTGCACAACGAGGGCGGCCGAAAGAATAAAAATCGCGATAGCCAGCAGCCGGGGCCAGAATCCCGGTCCCGGAGCCTGGTTAAATGTCTTCGGCATATCCTTTGTCTGGTAAAAAATGCCGACTGAAAGTAATATCATAACCAGCGCTGTACCAAGATTGAATTTCTTCACGAAATACCTCCTTAAAAACAATCGGCATATTCATGCTGCCGCCCGGCGTTTCATCCCGGCGGCAGCAAGTTCCAGCTATGAACTGCAGTAACAAGTAAACAAATCACAGATTAATAACAGATATGTAAATCAAGTAAACGTAAACAATACGAAAAAGAATCTTTTAACCATACTGCCGAAACAGTCCTCTTACATCATTATTCAACCTCTATGTCCTTGCACATCTCCTGGTAAAATGCAACCTGGGCTTTGATGAATTCCGGAAGCTCTTCCGGTTTTGTGGAAATGGCCTGCATATTTAATCCGTTCAGTGTCTCAGCATACTGTTCGGAAACCGATGCTCCGCCTAAAACTTCCTTTAAATAATCAACGATTTCCGCCGGTGTTCCCTTTGGTGCCGCAAGGCATACCCAGCCGATAATCTGGAAATCGAGATCCGGATAAGCTTCTTTAGCCGTCGGTACATCCGGGTAGGTTGTCATTCTGTCGTCAGACAGCACTGCAAGCATTTTTATGTTGCCCGCCTGTATCTGGCTGAGAGCGGAACCTGGTTGGATAAACATCACATCCACCGTCTTGTTGGCCACTGCCGTAATGATATCAGCCGTACCGTCAAAAGATACGTGCTTAACATCCAGGCCGAATTCTTTCTCGATTGCAACTGCCGCAAGATACGGGGCGGAACCAAGTCCGCTGTCCCCCACAACCACCTTTCCCGGGTTCGCTTTTGCATATTCCACAAATCCTTTTATATCATCGTATGGCACATCGGCGCCGACTAATAAGGCATAAGGATCGGCCAGGGCCATGGAAAGTGGTTCAAAGTCTGCCGGATTTAATTCTGTTCTTCCCAGCGCATAATTAATAGCCAGGTCAATATTGATGACACCCAGGGTGTAGCCGTCGTTTTTCGAATTGGCAAACTGGTTGACGCCAATCAGGCCGGAGCCGCCCGTCACATTGGATACTGCAAAGGTAACTCCCGACGGAAGCTGTTCAGCGCCGGTATCCAACAGGCTCCTCACCGATAAATCCGTAGGGCCCCCGGCTGAATACTGAACTACCACGTTAACATTATTCTTTGGATAATCCAGAGCCGCTTTTTCTTCCTTTGTCTCCTCTGCCTGCGCTTTCGGAGCCTCCGTTTCCACTCCATCGCCCGTCACAGCCGGTTCGGTTGTTTTGCTGCCACAGCCCGCCAGTGCCATTCCGGTCAGTGCCATTGCCAGTGCTAACGACATTAATTTTTTCATAGGTTTCCTCCTGAACTAACAATCTGTTTATTATGGTTACACAATCACTTCTTTTCAGTTGTTACATAGGACAGACAGAACGGCAGCGCTACCTGTTTGTCTGTCTTTGATGCATCATTTACAACACCTTATCACGAGCAATGTAAACGTTTATCATTTATAGTTCTATATTATATCCCGCACTTTTTAAAGTCAATATTGAAACCTATGAAACCTTTTTACAGATGTATTTTTGTAAAAAAAGTAGGTTATATTATCCAAAATATGGAACTAACCCTCCCATACTACATAGTTTTTTGTCTATCTTACACATTTTGTTGTTTTTTCATGATAATATTTTCATTACATTTGTTGCATCCGTTACATTTCAAAACAGGTTCCCACCTGCCATTATCCGTGAACTATCGCGAATTCGTAAACTGGCCCGGATTTGCAAACCGGACCGAGCTATCAAACCAGACCGAATTCCCATACCAGACCGGATTCACGCAAAAAAAGTACGGGAACCACCCCACTGGTGTAATTCCCGCACTTTTTATCCCTTTTAAGGTCAAGGCATTTTTTTATTTATCTTTGTATCTGTCTTTTTACTTTTCTTTTTATTTATCTTTGTATCTGTCTTTTTACTTTTCTTTTTATTTATCGTTGTATTTATCTTTCTATAATATTCCCCTATTTATTGTCTTCCGGCCTGACATTATCGGAAGTCCCGTAAATAAACACAATATCTACAAAGCCCCCCTCATCGTAATAAAAAGCATGCCATTCATTTTCCGGAATATGGAGGATCATTCCGCGCTCCAGTTCCCGGCTATGGGTCAGATTATCCTTCGTATCTCCCCAGCATACGCGGCCTTTTTCAGCATCAAAAATTACAACCGTCTCCTCCGCGTGGCAGTGAGGTTCCATCACGCCGCACTTCGCGCTGTAAGAGGCATATCCGACCGTCATGGCGCGGCTTTCAAAAGCGCTGTTTTTCCCCACTGCACGCTGGATATCGCGGCCCGGCAGTTCATCTACAGGCATATTTTTTCTCTCTATAATCTCCATCTTATATCCTCACTTTCCGTCGGACTTTCTCACTTCATCAGATCCGACACTATCTTCTTCAATGAATCTTTTTCTCCCACATTTCCGGGGAATATTACATAGGGCAGGCCCGGGAATTTACTCTCATCCCCGGTTTTCCACACGGGGATGCCCGGCAGAATCTGCCCCGCCACATACGCCTTTTTCACGCCTAGACCTTTTACGCCCACTTCGCTCGAGGTGATTCCCCCTTTGGCTATGATAAAGCGCGGTCTCGTCTTCAGTTTTTTTACAAATCCGGTCACTGCATCCGATATCAGAAGGGACAGTCTCAGGGCATCTTCCGGGTCATCGGAATCCGGAACAAGCAGGCGGCGCTCCGTATATACGGCAACCGTATGCCCGGCCTCCAGTTCTTCCTCTATGCACTCCTGCACACGGGCCTGCTCCGCCTCAAATTCACCCGCACGGCCGACAAGCCCGGAATAAAACGGCACAGGGATCACCTCTTCCAGGGTCATCAGTTCGGTAAGCTGTTCGGTAGTCCTGTTTACATGGGAACCGATTACAACCAGTCCTCCGCGGCGGTCGCCCTCTTCCACCAGTTCTTCCGCGGTCAGGAGGCTGCGTTCTTCAATTCCTCCCATCACTTGCACAAAGGCGGCGGCAGTCCTGAACAGGAAATGTTTCCCGGCCTTCATAGCGCGGAGCAGAGAAGTCTTAAATACATACAGATCTTCATAGCTCATCGCGTTAACAATTATCTTGGTAAAATCCCCCACCTGAAAAAGCTGCTCCTCTATCCGGCTATAATCTCTGTCTCGAAGTGTTTTAAGCTCAATGTAGCATTGCCGTTCCCAGGCATACGTTCCCCCTGTCTTCTCCTCCACCCATTTTCCCAGATGAGAATTTTTATAACCAAACGTCTTATCACGGGCAAATTCCGTTTCACCGGCCGGAACAAGCCTGCCGCCGTCTGATACGTAGTGGATATTGCCGGACGTATATCTTCCTCCCTGCGGGAAAAACGGACAGATTACCTCTCCGTCATAGCGGATATCGGAAACCTGCTCTATGGTACGGCGCAGTGTCTCTGTCTCGGCAGGATAATGCCCTCTCAGGGTTGAATCCCCCCTGCTGATAATGAGAAACGGAATGCCGGATTCCTCCGATGCCTTAACAACACGCTCCCCTATCAGGCGGTGCGTGGCGATTGTCTCTTCTTCCGTCATTGCCCTTGAATTGGTCAGCAGAAAGAAGAGATTATTCTTTTCTCTAAATCCTTCCCTAATGCTTTTTTCCGACCAGTCTGTATATACAGAAACCCCGTTAACCGTCTGGATTCCCGTCGGATCATCATCCAGAACCACAATTTTACAGATAAAATCATCCATCTTATACCCTCTTTTATCTGCCGAATATCTTTTGCATCTCCTCTTTTGTCGGAATCGATGTCTGCGCTCCAAAACGGCTGCCGCACAGATTTGCTGCCGCATAAGAAATTTCTGCCGCTTTTTCCAGCTCCATCCCTCTTACAATGCAGGCGGCAAACACTCCGGAGAAGGTATCGTCCATCGTGGACGCATCCACCATAGGTTCCTTCGGAGCATCAAAAAGACTGAAGCCGTCATTACCCGCAAGAAGCAGAAATTTTGATTTCATATGGATCAACACAGCCTGCTTTACTCCGCCTTTCAGCAGCATGCTGGCCGCGACCCGGGCGCTCTTTAAGTTCGTCACCTCACAGCCGGACAGTTTCCCGGCTTCCGAGCTGTCTAAAAACATCACATCAATCCTTCCAAGAATATCAGAAGAAAAGGTTTTGGACTGGTAAGCTACAAACATTACCGTTGTTTCTGCTTCATTTGCTATCTCGATCGCGCGGATCATGGATTTTTCGGGAATTCCCAGACCTATCAAAAGAATTCCCGCTTCACTGATATACGGCCTTAACTGCTCGATACAATCCGTATCCATCTGCGCATTAGCTCCCAGCACGTCCCAGTACTGGTTTTCCCGGTTGCTGGAGGTTATGATCAGAGAAACGCCGGTGCTTACGCCTTCCACGGTTCTTAAAAGCTCCGTGGAAATTCCCTCCTTTTCAAGGGACTCCCGAAGCTGCTGTCCGAATGAGTCGTCACCCGTCATCCCGGCCAGCCGCGCGGTCACCCCGCATCTGGATGCGGCCACCGTCTGGTTGTTGGCATTGCCTCCCGGAGCCAGGCAAAAGGATTCGCCGATTTTCTTTCTGGCATCCTGGTGTATGTTCTGCTGTTCAAAAATCAAATCCATGTTCAGATTTCCGATTACCAGGATATCTGTCCTGTCTTTTAACGCCATTCTACAACGACCCCCTCCGTATTAATTTCGGTTCCAGCACCACCGGCTCTTTTCTGTTGTTTCCCTGAATAATTCCAATCAAATGCTGGGCGGACGACATTCCAATCTGGTACCCTGTCGCGCCGAGAACGGAAACGGCAGGTGAAGTCATTTTTGCCAAAATGGTATTCTCAAAGCTTATGACCCGAATTTCATCCGGTATCCCGAAACCTTCCTCCCTCATGGCATTAATAATTTCCACAGCCTGGAAATTACTGCGCGCCAGTATCCCGAGGGAATTGCCGTTCTGCCTGGTAAGCTGTGCCGTTTCCTCCCTGTGAAACCCATCCGTAGCGCTGTAGATGATCCCGGTTTCACGGCATTTTTCGGAAAAGCCGGAGTACAGGTAATCCTTCTTAAGCGCAGGAGCATTCTTTCCGCTTATGTAAATACAGCGCTTGACGCCCGACACCGCAAAGGCCTCGGCCGCAATACTGCCTGCTTTATACGTATCGCAGTATACCTTGCCGGAGGCGCTTTCCTTTTTCCCTTTATTCCTTCCCTCCGAAATAAAAACGGTAGGAAAATCCTGGGCCGAACTCTTCTGGTAAATAGCCTCATAATCGCTGCAGGGAGCTACCAACGCTCCCGCCACGCCCATGGACAGCACCGACTGGAACGCCTCGTCCTGGCATGAGCTGTCGTTGTCCGAGTTAAAAAACAGCGGGATATATCCATTCGTGTTCAGGACATCCTCAATCCCCCGCAGCATATCCCCGTAGAGGGGATGGGAAATATCCCGGAGCAGGACCGCCACCAGATTCGTCTGCTGCTGCCTGAGTCCCCTTGCAAGACTGTTCGAGCAATATTGGAGCTCCTCTATTGTGTCCATTACCTTCTTCTGAGTAGCCGGAGATACGGAAGACGCGCCGGCTATCACTCTGGAAACAGTTGCAACGCTGACGCCTGCAGCTTTTGCAACATCTTTCATTGTTACCATGGGATTCCTCCTCACACTGTTCTTCAATGCGCGCAGAGCAATACCCCGGCCCGCAGAACCACGGTTTGCGCATTGGTTATTTGTTGCCTGTTTACTTTTTAATCTGTGTCGTTTACTTATTTTCTATTTTAGGCACAGCCGGACAAAAAGTCAATGGCGGGATGCAACATATTTCATTTTTTATTGATGCGTTTTTACATTTTATAGTTATACGTTTACATTCTATTTTAAAATTATCGCAAAAAGTGTTTGACATTTTCCATCCCCGGTTTTACAATCAAGTTAATCAATACCTTATCACATCCTATTACGATATTCGTTTTCATTTGTAAATCAACTTTATATTAGGAGGATTTATGCATTCGCTTGACAGTCTGTTCATTGGTTCAAGTACCAAGGACATCCTAATGCTTGTCAATGCGCCTCCGGCAAGTGACCAGCGTATTGCCGCCAGCTATTTCACCACCGCGTGCGGCGGTGTATCAAGCACCGCGGCGGCAGCACACCAGAGTCTTGGAGGAATTACCGGAATTATCACCGCCGTCGGCGATGATGACACCAGCAATTTCATCAGGAGTGATTTACAAAGACAGAATTTTCAGTATTTAAAGCTGTTTGCCATAAAAGATCATTACTCCTCTACCAGCATGATTCAGGTAGAACAGGATGGCAGGCGCTGTCTTACTTGCTTCGGCGGCTGTATTGAAAAGCTGACTTTTCCCATGATTGACAAAAACATTTTAAAATCCAGCAGGATCATCCATCTCGGCGTCATGAACCCGGAAACCATGCTGGAACTGTGCGCATATTGCAAAAAGCATACAGAAGCCCTGATCTCCATTGACGGGGGAAACATTCCAAAGGATCTCGCTCTGGAACTGCTCCCCTATGCGGATTTTTATATTCCGGACAACAAGACGGCCATGTCCACTCTCGGCCTGCCTCCAAAAGAGGCCTGCTGTTTCTATGTGGAAAAGGGCGCCGGGTTCGCCTGCGTAACATCGGCCGAATCCGGTTCCTGCGCCTGTGACGGGAAGACCTTCTACCAGGAAGAAACCATCCCGGTCCGGGTTATGGACACGACCGGCGCCGGTGATAATTTCCACGGAGCTTTCCTCTACTGCATCAACCAGGGATGGGACTACGGACGCAGTATGAAATTTTCCAATATTTTTGCAAGCCTGTCCTGCGAAGGTCTGGGAGGGCGCGCAGCGATACCTCCGATGGAAAAAGTCATGCAGTTTATGTAATACAAAGCGGCCATAACGCCGCCCCACTCTTTGCGGGAAATTTAAAAAGTAGAAAGGAAGTACATATGTCTCTCGTTACAATGAATGAAGTTTTTCCGATTGCGGAAGAAAAAAAGATTGCCATACCGGCTTTTAATGTAGATACTCTTGAAATAGCCCAGGCTGTATTGGAAACAATCGAGGAGGAAAATGCCCCTTCCATCATCGCCGTCGGGCAGGCCGCTATTAAGGACGGAAAGCTGGAAGCGCTGGCTTCTATTGTCACTCTTTTGGCTGGAAAGATGAAAACGCCCGTTGTCCTGCATCTGGATCACGGCCAGAATTTCGAACAGGTCATTAAGGCGCTGCGGGCCGGTTATTCCTCCGTCATGATCGACGGTTCCACGCTGTCGCTGGCGGATAATATCGCCGTAACGAAACAGACGTTACAGGCCGCCCATGCCGTAGGCGCTTCGGTAGAAGCCGAGCTGGGAGCCATACTTGGCTCTGAGGATAATATCTCCCACGACGATTCAAAACCGTTTCTGGTTAAAGTGCAGGATGTCGTTGATTTTACCTCCGCAGTGGACGTAGACGCTCTCGCGGTCGGAATCGGGAATGCCCATGGTCTTTATAAAGGACGGCCAAACCTCGATTTCGGCAGGCTCCGGGAAGTGGCGGAAGTATGCCCCGCCCCCCTTGTGCTGCACGGAGGTTCCGGCATACCGGCAGATATGATTAAGACCGCCATTGAGATAGGCATCCGCAAAATTAATGTGGCAACCGAAGTCCGGCTGTCCTATGTGAAAGGCCTGAACGCAGAGTCCCGCAGTGAAGATTACTATACCATGACAAACAGCGGGAAATGCTGCGTCAAAGAGCTGGTCCGGGAAAAAATCCGGCTGTTCTCCAGAAGATAAAATCCAGAGGGACGGATAATGACTTCCGTCCCTCTGATCCTGTCTAACCCTCTTCTCACTCCTTCTCCACAAACAAAAACTCATACAAATTTCCCGGCCGTCCCACTTTCCCCTTATTCGTCTGGCCGACCACCTTCACCAGACCATTCTCTTCCAGTGCATTTGCAATGCGGTTGGCGGCCCGCACCGAGATATTCAGGTAGGCGGACAGCTCATTTACCGTAAAGAACGGTTTTTTCTTGCGTTCCAGCATCATATAGAGGCGGCTTATCTTATCCTCGGAAATCCCGGTGGATTTTGACAGGCTGGAAAAGAGTTCCCGCTCCCAGACGGAACTGCCGCCGGACTGGCTGACAAACTCCACGGGACCGGTGACCGATTTATTGTTATAGACAATGTAGGTTCCGCTCTTCGGAACCTGACATGCCTTTTTGAGCGCCATCACCGCATTCATCCTGGCGTCCCCCGGCGTGTCGCCAAAGCCGATTCCCAGGCTGAAATCGCACTCGCTGTTATCCCTGATAAAATGGAGCAGGGGAAATGCCTGCAGCTCATTGGTGTATTCCATCAGGGCGCTTCGGTTCATGATGATTGTGAACTGATCGTCCGACTGTGTGATAACCGTTGCGCCTGCGCTCTTGGCAAAATAATGGATCTCCTCCGCCGCCTTCAGCTTTTCATGGCTCTCAATATATTCGCTCTGAAACTGGTAGGCCACCTCATCCCTGGGCGTCAGCCTAAGCAGCAAAACAGCCAGCCTCCCGTCCTTTTTCTGCAGCTTCTCCCGGTAAAGCTCATGGATCCGGTTGATGGTTTTGACAATATTGTCCGTCGTGGGCCGCAGATAGGTGGCCGGAATTCCCTCCGCGCAGAGCCTGTCGTAGACAAAGCTCAGGGTCGTCGCACAGCCGGTTGTCTTGCCCGCCCGGTAAAGCTCCATATGCTGCCTGAATAAATCCTCATAATACTTTTCTTCATTGCTGCGGAACGCCCGGCGGCGCAGAATGATAATATCGTTCTTCTCCACTCCGGCATCCTCCATAATCTGCCTGATCGTGGCATAAGAAAAATTATCCACGCTGATTTTCGTGATGTCCACCTTCTTCTGCGCCAGTGACAGCAGCGCATTGATTAGGGAAGAAGAATCTTTCCTGATATGGGTGCACGGCACGCGCCCTGAAAAAATGTCCTGATAAATTTCATACTGAAGTTCACCGCCAAACACCATTCCGTCTATATTCTCGCGCATTCTGACCAGATAATCCGCCGTCTTTGAGGAGAAGATATATCCCTCATCCACGTAAATCTCCGCCTCCACCTCGGGAAAATATTCGGCCAGTATTTTTCTTACGATATCCATTCTGATGCTAGTTCCGATAAAACCAATTTTCATACCCGTTTCCTCCCCACCGCTCACTTTCTAATTTAAGACAAATTTTGGAAGTTTTATGGACATTTGTCTTTTTTTATAATAAGCCTATCACAAAAATCGGATCCGGAACAGCTGATTTTTCAAGATTACTGCGGGGATGCAGAAGATTTTGGAAAAAGAAATTTTCGGCCTTATTTTCGGACATTATAAGGGGGTTTTTATATTGAAGAGCTATATGCCTGCCGTCGAACAATTTATAGAAGAACGCCGGGAGGAAATGATTGAACTGTGGGAAACACTTGTCAATATGCAGGGATATTCCAAAGAAACGGAAAAAGTAAACCGGGTGATTCACTTCCTTCGGGACCGTTTTGAGGCCGAGGGGCTCCGGTGCCGTCTGATTGATACGAAAGGCAATTCGGATGTGCTTGTCGCCGAAGACGGGCCGGAACGCGCAGGCGCTCCGATTATCATGAGCGGTCATGTCGACACCGTCTTTCCGGAGGGCAGTTTTCCGGAAAATCCGTTCTACATAGAGGACGGCACCGCCTACGGCCCGGGCGTAATCGACATGAAGGGCGGCGTTGTCATTATGCTTTATGTCATTAAGGCCCTGCGCCATCTGGGGTTTCAAAAACGGCCGGTCAAGATCATTCTCTGCGGAGATGAAGAAATCGGCCATGCCGGAGCCGTCACCGGCCAGATTCTCCTGGACGAAGCAAAGGGCGCCCTCTATGCCCTCAACCTGGAAATCGGCCGTCCCGACAATACCCTGTCCGTTGGACGCAAAGGGGGCATGGACTGCCATATCACGGTACACGGGGTCGCCAGCCACGTCGGAAACGACTTCCTGAAAGGACGCAACGCCATTGCCGAAATGGCGCTCAAGATTCCGCGGCTTCAGGCTCTTACCGAGTACGACAGGGGCGTTGTGGTCAGTGTCAATGTCATCCACGGCGGCGTTGTATCAAATGCCATTCCCGACCGGTGCACAGCCGAATTGGATATCCGGTTCAACCGGATCAGTGATCAGGAACCGGTCCGCAGGAAGATACTCGACATATGCAGCGAAACTTATATAGAGGGAACACGGACGGAAGCAGAGTTCATCTCCTCCATCCCGGCCTTCGAAGACACCCCGGCCAACCGGGCGCTGCTCGGGTTCGTCAACCGGGTTGCAGAGGATATTGGAATCACTCCGATGGAGGGCGCTTTTCTAGGAGGCAATTCCGATGCGGCATATCTGGCGCTGGCGGGCGCTCCGACGGTCTGCTCCTTCGGCGTCAAAGGAACCGGGGCGCACACCAAATCAGAATGCGCCGAGGTCGCTTCACTCTTTGAGCGCACCGCGCTGATTACCGCCGTTATCATGGAAACAGATGAATTCACAAAGGAGGAAAAACATGAGTAAACCCACTTCTATCACTGCCAAAAAAAGTGACGGAGGCCAAAAAGCTTTTAAGGCTCCCAATCCAATCATTATTATTGCATGCATTATCCTTGTCAGCGCCCTGGCCAGCTATTTCGTACCGGCCGGCATGTTTGACCGGATCGAAGACCCCGGCACCGGACGTATGGTAGTGGATCCAAGCACCTTCCATTACATAACCCAGAGTCCCATCGGCCTGTTTGACGTGTTCAAATCGGTTACATTGGGAATCCAGGGCGGAAGCAGCATTATCTCCTTCCTGTTTATCATCGGCGGCGCCTTTGGTATTATGGAAGCCACCGGCGCGATTAAGTCGGGCATGGCCGCCCTCGTCAGAAAGATGCAGGGCCGGGAACTTCTTCTGGTTCCCGTCTGTATGATCGTCTTCGGCTGTGGCGCTGCTTTTGCGGCCAACAACGAGGAATATCTGGCTTTCCTTCCCCTGGTCCTCACCATCTGCCTTGCTATGGGATTTGACTCCATGACCGCCGTAGCGATTATCTTTGCTTCCGTCGGCGCGGGTTACGGCGCAGGATGTACCAACGCATTTACCGTCGGCGTAGCCCAGGGGATCGCGGGCCTGCCTATTTTCTCCGGCATCGGCTACCGTCTGCTGATTTTCGCAGTTCTTCTGGTTATCAATATCTGTTATGTGATGCGGTATGCACTGAAAGTAAAGAAAAATCCTCAGTCCAGCCCAATGTATGAGTACGACAGCCACCGCGTCCTGGATCTCGACGTGAATACGGTGGAAAGTCTGACCGGGCGCCACAAGCTGGTGCTCCTCACCTTCCTGCTCACCATCGTCTGTCTAGTGATCGGCGTCACGAAACTCGGCTTTTATATTGACGAGCTGGCCGCGCTCTTCCTGATTATGGGAATCGTCGCAGGCGTCATCGGCGGATTGAAACCGGCCCAGGTTGCCGACAGCTTTGTAAAAGGCTGCTCCAATATGCTGCTCCCCTGCCTTATGGTGGGTCTCTGCAAAGCCACGACCATCATCATGACCGACGCCAACATCATGGATACCATCATCCATGCGCTTGCAAGCGTACTGAATAAGGTGCCGTCCACCTTTACCGCCTTCGGCATGTTTGTGGTACAGGATATCTTTAACATCATTGTTCCGTCCGGTTCCGGCCAGGCCGCCATCACGATGCCAATCATGGCTCCTCTTGCGGATCTGGTAGGCGTTACGAGGCAAACGGCCGTCCTGGCATTTCAGTTCGGCGACGCCTTTACAAACCCAATCACCCCGGCCAGCGGCATGACTATGTCCTGCCTTGCAATTGCAGGCGTTCCGTATAACAAGTGGTTAAAATTCATGCTCCCGCTGCTCGCCCTCTGGTGGGTTGCCGCCTTTGTATTCCTGACCTACGCCACCGTTACCGGCTTCGGTCCGTTCTAAAAGGAATCGGCCCGCAGATCAGAAAATCAGTCCGTGAACGCTCAGCTTGCCCTGCCGTTCACGGACTGATTTATTTATTATTACTTACAGCCAGACACCGGTTCCGACACCGACCGGAAGATTTAATACGACCCAAAGCACGATCTGAACCACGAAGATGAGGAACAGTCCGATTGTGTAGGGCAGCATATTGGAGAATATAGTCCCCATGCCGCATTTCTTATCATACTTCTGGCAGGTGCCGAGGAGAATGATAAAGGCGGGCATCATCGGAGTCAGGTTGTTGGTTACACAGTCGCCGAGACGGTAAACGGCAATCGTGAATGCCGGGTTCATGCCGATCTGCATCAGCATCGGAATGAAAATCGGCCCGAAAATCAGATACTTCGTCGTAACGCTGGCAATCATCAGGTTAATAAGAGCAATCAGAAGAAGGAATGCGATTGCAATCATCCAGGATGGAAGCGGGAGCGTCTTCAGCCACTGGCCTCCGTTGATGGCGATTACTTTTCCAATGTTGCTCTTGTCGAATACTTTCAGGAACTGCGCGATAATCATTGCATTTACAATAAACGGTGCAAACGGTTTTACTCCGTCATAGAGGAAGTTGGCCGCGTCGCCCGCCTTCTTAATCTGGCCGGTTGCCTTTCCGTAGACAATGCCGGGGATAAAGAACAGAAGCAGAAGGAAGAACACAAGGCAGTCCATCAGCGGCGCGCCGTCGATCAGGGAACCGCCCGCCCCTCTCAGAAAGCTGCTCTTCGGAATGCAGATTCCAATCAGGATGACGAGATAAACCAGAACGGCAATTCCCGCTTTTTTTGTGGCGGATTTCTGGACGTCCGTCAGATCGGAGGTTTTCACTTCCATTCCGGGCTGGCTGTAAGTTCCAAGTCTCGGCTCCACGATTTTTACAGTCACGAAGGTTGCCACTCCGGCCACCAGGAAAGCGGAGACAAACAGGAAGAAGTAGCTTCCCAGGATGGACATATTGTAGCTCTCGTCTATCATGTGCGCCGATTCGTTAATCAGCGGTGTGAGGAACACCTCGGCGGAACCCGGGAGGATTGAGGTTGAGAATCCGGAGCAGGCCGATGCGTAACCCAGGAACACTCCCGCCAGGGGATGTCTTCCCATACCGTAGAATATGGCGCCCGCAATGGCCGGAATCAGTACAAACGCCGCCTCGCTCGTCTGGTTTGCAATACATGCGATGATTGCGATTACAAAGACTACGATGTTGCCCTTTACATTGCCGAGCGACATTTGGATTGCGCTTGTAAAAAATCCCGTATTGTCGCACAGGCCTGTCACAACGCCGATAGTCAGGCAGATTCCCAGCACTGCGAATCCCTGGAAATTAGATACAAAGTTTTTCATGAAATCAATCAGCCCTTCGATGCTGAGCATATTGATTACGTTGATGGTTTCCCCTGTGGAAGGATGCACCGTCGTAATACCCATCTTGGACATGATGAATGACAGTACAAATACGATTCCAAGCAGATAGGTGAACAGGAGAAGGGGATGGGGCATCTTGTTTCCCCAATACTCCACCTTTGCCAGTACGCCCTTCAGTTTGCCGTTGTTTTCAGTCGCCTGATTTTCCATACTAATACCTCCATCCTTATCTCTTCACGTACTCATAAGCGTAGCGGGCCATGAACTCATACCCCATTCTCAGCGCAGCCTCATCGAAGTCGAATTTGTCGCTGTGCAGCTCATAACACTTGCCCGCAGCCTCATTCCCCCCTCCCAGAATCGCAAAAAATCCCGGGAATTCTTTTAGAAATTCGCTGAAGTTCTCCGATGCCATAATCAAATCGGCCGTCTTTTTCACCTCAAGCCCTTCCACCTCATCCACCGTTTTTCCGGCCTTGCCGACCAGCTCCGGTGTGTTTACAACCGGTGAGTAGGGAGGCCAGATACTCATGTTTCCTTCCACGCCGTATGCTTTTGACACACCGTCCACCATCATCTGCATTTTTTCTATAATCTGCACTTCCCCGCCGACCTTAAAGTAACGGCAGGAACCTTCGATATAGGCCGATGACGGAAATACATTGCTGTAGGTTCCGGCGTTCACGTAACCGGTAGATACGACACACGGATCCGTAATGTCATAATAATTTCCCGGTATCGATGCAAATTTGAGAACGAGATCACAGGCCGCCTTCACCGGATCCTTCACCAAATCCGGCCTGGAACCATGGCCGCCCTCGCCGAGCAGATCCACATGATACCCGATACAGCCGGCCATGCAGCGGTCCGGCATCAGGACAATCTGCCCCACCGGTACGTTCGGCCAGATGTGGAGGCCGATTGCCTGATCCACTCCTCCGTTCTCTTTCAGATACGCCACGATTTGCTGTGCTCCGCTGTTCTCCTCCTCGGCCGTCTGAAAACACAGTTTTACGGAACCGTCTATCTCCCCCTCATACTCCTTAAGTACCGCGGCGGCGCCCAGCAGCATAGCCGTGTGTCCGTCATGGCCGCAGGCATGCATCACGCCCTCGTTCTCGGACTTAAAAGGCAGATCCGTTTTTTCCGTCACCATCAGCGCGTCCATATCGGCCCTGATAGCCAGCGTCTTTCCCGACGTTCCTTTGCCTACCGTTCCAATCACGTTATATCCGTCCACGGTCACATAGGGAATTCCCATGCGTTGCAGCTCCTTTCGGACTGTCTCCGACGTTCTGCTCTCCTTTTTGGACAACTCCGGATGGCGGTGAAAACCGCGCCGCATCTCAATTACATATTCCTCATATTTCTTGCAAACCTCTCCAAAATCCATATCCGTACCCTCCTACAGATGCATGGCCGCGTCGTACCCCATTCTGGCTGCTTCCAGCACTCTCCTCGGCCTGTAACAGTCGCCTATAATCTGAAAATCGGGAGCACAGAACCTGAACCGCTCTACTTCCGCTGAAAGAGGCCTCATGCCTGCGGCAACCAGCACCGTATCCGCCTCAAATAACTGCTGCCCGCCGTCTTTCGTCACCGCCTTTACTCCATCTTCGGTAATCTCGGAACAGCTGATGTTACAGATCAGTTTTACATGTTCCTTCTGTTTTTCCAGTTCCAGAAGAAGCGCTTCCCGATGAAGGTAGGCACAGTCAATCGCCACGTTTTCACGCATTTCCAGTACCGTCACTTCATGGCCGTGTTTGGAAAGCTCCAATGCCTCCTCGCAGCCAATCAGGCCGCCGCCGATGACCACGACTTTTTTACCGATTACCGCATGGTTTTCATACATTCCCACAGCCGGAACCACATTTTTTCCGTCGATTCCGGGAATCGGCGGGATTACCGCCTCGGCTCCGATCGCCATAATCAGCACGTCAGGTTCTATCTCCTCCGCTCTCTCAGGCGTCATCTCGGTATTTAAGAGAAGGGTAATCTCTTTCCGGTCCAGAACCCTCTTTTCCATCACATGCATATATTTGTCAAGATCCTGTTTAAAGGATACGTGCTTTGCATACTTGATGGCTCCGCCGAGGCTGTCCGTCTTCTCACAGAGAATCACCTGGTGGCCTCTGTCGCAGGCCCGGATGGCCGCTTCCATTCCGGCAGGGCCGCCTCCCACAATCAGGACTTTTTTCCTTCCGGCCGTAACCGGAGGATTGAACGCTTCCAGCTCTTTTCCAATCTGTGGGTTCACCGTGCACTTCGCCGCTCTGGTGGCATACTTCACATAGGGGACGAAGGAACCGCTCATGCAGACAATGCATCTCTGGCACGGGGTAATATCGGAGGCTCGTCCGTCCCTGGCTTTAACCGGCAGATCTGGATCTGCTATCAGGGCGCGTCCTACCGTAACCATATCGGCTTTTCCGTCTGCAATAATTGCCTCCATCATATCGGGATCCCCGATTCCGCCCAGTGCCGATACCTTTGTCTTTGTCACAACCTGTTTGATCGCCTCCGCCAGGTAGACGTTGCACCCGTGGGGCAGAAACATGGACGGCACCATCGTGGTGTTTGTGGACGGTACGTGGAAGGTTCCGTCCGACACATTGATCAGAGCCACCTTGCCGTCCACCCATCTTACAAACTGTTTCATATCTTCCAGATCGAAACCTCCCTCCGTCAGTTCGGAACCGCTGATCCTTAAATCAATCGGGAAGTTTTCACCGCATTTCTTCTTGATGTCGTCGATAATCATCATGGCCAGCCGGCAGCGGTTTTCAAGGCTGCCGCCAAACTCGTCTGTCCTCTGGTTATTGAGCGGAGACATAAACTGATGTACCAGCCATCCATGCCCCATATGTACCATAACCATATCGCAGCCGCCCAGCTTTGCCATTTCGGCCGCATCGCCATAGGCAGATACGACTTCTTCTATCAGCTCTCTGGACATTGCCTTCACCGGCTGCCCCGCCACTCCCACTCCGTCCGACGGTCCCCAGGTTATTCCATCGTAATACAGGGGATTAGCCCTTCTGCCGGGATGCAGCAGTTCTATATTGGCAAAGGCTCCGTGACGGTGAATTGCATCCGTACACTGAATCAAATAGGGAAGAATCTCCTGGTCATCGAGCGGAATCATTCTGCCGTGGGCCTTTCCCGTCTTTGTATGTACACTGCTCTCACCCAGGGTTACGATTCCGGCTCCGCCTCTGGCTTTTACCTCATAGGCCGCAATATTCAGCGGCGTCAGGTAACCCTCCGGCGTTAAATCCGACATTCCCACCGGGGCCGCCTCGATCCTGTTTTTCACGGTCAGGCCGCCTATTTTAACAGGACTCCATAAATTAGGATAATACTTGTTCATTTCTCTTCTCCTTTCAGAATTACCACAGGCAATTCTGAGCCCGGGCCTAAATTGGTATGTATTAATTTACTTCTTAATCCCAAATGCGCGCTGTTTGATGGAATTGAGTTAATTTAATTATACTATTTTGTAAGTTTTTTTACAATATGCACTATATTTTTCATTGTATTTTATCTTTTTCTCTTTTATTTTTATGCATTTTGTATATCTTTTTCCAAATTAGCAATATTAGTACAGTCCAATTTTACTTTTTAATGCATACCATTTCACCAGTTATCCGCCCTTTTCCCTACTGACAGCGGCAAACGATTCATTTTGCAAAGCAGTGCCGCTGCTTACTGCCATCAAAAAAGGAGGCCATGCCAGAAATGATAATCATCTCTGCTCATGGCCTCCCAAAAGGCTTATCATACCTCTAGTTCATATTAATTTCTCTTGATTCCCATATCTGTTTCCTTGACCTGTTTCCCACTGTTCTAACCTACTTTTTACCGATATACCGGCCAATCTCACGCATCATAGCCGATATATCCAGCGGTTTAGCCAGATGGCCGTTCATACCGGCACGCTCCGCCTCCTCAATGTCCTCGGCAAATGCATCGGCCGTCATTGCAAAGATGGGTATGGCTGCCGCATCGGCACGCTCCATATTCCGGATATACCGGACCGCTTCATATCCGTTCATCACCGGCATCTGGATATCCATGAGAATCAAATCATAATATCCCGGGCTCGAACCCTCGAATGCTTCCACACCCTCCCGGCCATTGCATGCGGTATCCACCGCAGCTCCCGACATGCCCAGAATGTCTGCGGCAATTTCCCGGTTTATCTCATTATCTTCTACTAACAGTATCCGCCTCCCCGAAAGATCCATTGAATTCGCCTGTTTATCTGCTCCTGGCTGCTCCCCGAACACGTACTTCATGATGCTGCCGTAAAGCGCTGACCGGAAGAACGGTTTCTGGATAAAGCCGTCTGCCCCTGCCGCCATGGCGCCGGCCTCTATATTGGACCAGCCGTACGAAGCAGCAAGGAGAGCCGGGGCGTCCGCCCTCATTTGCTCCCTTATCAGACGCACTGTATCCGCTCCGGCGGTTCCTTCCGTATCCCAATCGAAGATCGCCATTCCATAAGCCTTACCCTCTTTGTGGGCATTGTAAATCATGCTGGCCGCCGCCTCTATATTCTCCGCCATATCGGTTTCCGCTCCCATATCCTTCAATAACCCGGCTGCAGAGCTGCAGATTTCTCTGTCTCTTCCTGCAATCAGCACACGCACCGGAGGCAGGTTTTTATCCGGCGTCTTCTCTTCAGCCAGGGCGAGCTCCAAATCAACCGTAAATGTTGTTCCAACCCCATATTCGCTTTCTACCGATATCTCGCCCTCCATCATGTCTACAATCATCTTAGTGATTGCCATACCCAGGCCGCTTCCTTCTATTTTCTCCACGCGGTGATCACGTTCTCTTGTGAATGCGGTAAAAAGATTGTCGATAAAATCTTTTTTCATTCCGATTCCGGTATCCGATACACAGAACCTAAAATGCGCAGAACCTGTCTTAGCGGAGGGCAGCTCCGTCACATCGACGTTTATCGCACCGCCCTCAGGCGTGAATTTTAATGCATTGCTCAGAAGATTAATCATCATCTGGTTGAGCCTGAGGGAATCGGCACAGAGCATCTCATGGCGCATCCCATATACGCGAAAGCGTAAGGTCTGGTCTTTATCACAACTCATCGGATATATGATGTTAACAATGTTTGTCAGAAACTCTGCCATGGAAAAAACCCGGTTGTTCAGCGTCATCTTTCCGCTCTCGATTTTCGACATGTCCAGGATATCATTGATCAGCCCGACCAGAAGTCGTCCCGATATACGTATTTTCTCCAGGCTGTCCTTCAGACGATCCTTGTCGTCCAGATGGGCGGCGGCGATTTCGGTCATGCCGATAATTGCGTTCATCGGCGTGCGGATATCATGGGACATATTAGAAAGGAAACGGCTTTTCGCCTGATTGGCGCTTTCCGCCGCTTTGCGTGCCTCTTCCTCCGCCTGGAGCACTCTGTTGGTATAATTCCTGCGGACAACGGCAAATGCCCCCAGCAGCAGCGCACTGGCCAGCAGCAGTCCCAGAAACAGCCGGGAGTTCTGCACAATTTTATCCGCCTGCTCCATAATAACCCTGTTTGGTATAATTGATACAATATACCAGTCCTGGGCTATATCCAGTGGTACATAGCAGAAGACATAATCCTCTTTCTGATAATTAAACCGGGCAACGCCCTTCATTCCCTGCTTCAGGGCATCTTCAAAGGCTGCTACTTCCTGCGCATTGTTGCCCTGCAAATCGATAATATCAAATAGATTCTGGAAGGTTCTGTTACTGTTGCGGTGACGCGAGCGGATCAGGATATCCCCGTCGCGGTTCACTACGTAAGAGAATCCTGTGTCGTCGTAAAACGACAAAGAAAACCGCTCCGATATCTCCGTCAACGGCTTTGTATTTTGGACCATCCCTCTGGCGCCGTCGGCCCATTGGAACTCCTCATAATATCCCAGAGTCCAGATCCCGGTGCGTCCCTCCAAAAACGGTTCCCTGAGCCCCGTTCCCTCCAGGGCCTGCAGTTTTTCAAGCTGATCCGGTTCCAGCTTTACTCCTTTTTTTGTAGTTCCCGTATAGACTGTACCCATATCAAAGTTTACACAGAAATAGGACGAGCCGTCGGCGCCGGACAGTCCCATAATACCCTGCAGCGTTTCCTCATCGCGGGAATCCTCCACCGAAAGTTCCGTAGCCAGCCAATGAAGCATCTCCCTGTCTTTCTCAATATAAGTATCTAACGCGTGGCCGCCCTGAGTGGTCACCTCCAGTATATCGGTCACCGATTTATTCCAGAGTGCATTCTGTACACTGTTGATATAATAAACACCGCCAACCAGAATAACTGCCACCGACAGGATTACAAGAAAAATCAGATTCAGTTTTTGCTTTATTTTCATGTTCCGTCCCCCTACCGGCCGTTCACCCACTCATCCATCAGCTTCTTCATGCGCAGTACGGCGGCGTCCGCATCATCCCCCTCAAGCATCCCCACTACACATTGACGCGATATCTCCCAAATCGGATAATTCAGGTTGTCGTCGGCTCCTATCACACTGCGCCCGTTGGTGAGATACGGCCCGATGGACTGTATCGCCTCATCTTCTGCCAGCCTGTTCTCAGCCAGGGGACTGAAGGAGCTCTGGCTGTCTACAAATTCCCACATAACATCGCTCCGGGTCAGATATTCCACGAACTTTTTCGCTTCCTCCTGATGCTGGCTGTCGGCATTGACGCTGACACGTGTATCTATATTAATCACCAGCGTGCTTCCATCCTCCATAAAAGGATAGGGTCTCACTTCAAAATCAAAATCCGGTTCCAAATCACGCACCCTGGTCACCGCCCAGGCCCCGGTAAGCATAAATGGATTCTCACCCTTTGCAAACAGGACAAGATCGTCTTTCGTCTTTGCCGTAATCAGGGCCTCCTCCCGGTTAATCCAGCCGTGTTCCAGCATCCGCTCCACAAGCTCAAATCCGGGCCGGAACGTCTCGGCCAAATCCGCCTCGCCGCTGTTAAAGCGTTCCAAAGCCGCTGCAGCATCCCCCTTCTGATAAAAAGGGAACATCGCTTTTGCAATTGCCGCCGTCTTCAGCGATATATCATTGTTCGCAACAATCGGTGTAATGCCCTTAGATACAAAATAATCGCATACCGCCTCAAATTCGGCCATATTTTCCGGGATTTCCTGCCCGTGTTCTTTCAATAAATCCAGGTTGCAGTACAGGCCGAATGCCGAAATGGAAGTAGGCAGATAGTATACTTCTCCGCCTGCATCTATCTGGCTCAAAGCCAGGTCACTGAAATTACCGAGAGTAGATATGCCGGAGAGATCCGCCAGTTTCCCCTGTTTTCCCAATTCCAGGACTCGTTCATGGTCAACCATGATAATATCGTCTCCGTTGCCGGTAGCAATTCTCTTATTCAGCACATCATAATACTCCACCCCTTTAATCCCGTCATAAGTAATGGAAATATCAGGGTACTCATCCATAAAGCCGTGGAGTGCGTTTTCAATTGCCATGACATTGAGCGCTTCATATTTATAGCCGAAAAAAGTCAGGTTCGTCTGTGGCTGTTCTTCCTTCTGCGTGTAATTAAAAACAATATTCTTTTCCTGTCTATTCGAACAACCGGCTAAAATTGCGGTTATCATCACTGCCGCCAGAACGCTTCTCCATATCAGACTCTTTTTCATTCTGCTCCCCTTCATTTCCAGTAATCCAATCACTGAAATTTCCTGCCGGACCGGCACAAATGCCGGATACCGCCATCTTTCATTATATCACGGTATTATTAACAGAACAAGGAATATAGAGCTCTAAGTGAACAGAGTTGACGTAAACCGGCAGCTTATTTTTTGATCCAGAATTCCTGGATCTTTTTCTTCAGGTGCATCAGCGAACCCTCGTCTATCATCTGGCAGAACTGGAAACAGTCCAGTTTATGTTCTTCACAGTACTGTCTCAATTTACCGGGGAGACCCTCTTTAAACTCCGGATCCTGGGGCAGGATCACCACCGTATTTTCACCGGCATCTTTCAGGTACTCAAGAGCCTCCTCAATCGGTACATATTCTCCTCTGCCTTTTAATCCCAGTTCTTTCAGATACCTCTTCATGCTGTAAAGATACCACTGGTCTTCATATACCAGGATAGCACGCTGTTCTCTTCCGATTCTGGCAACCCGGCTGATAGACATGCGGCTTGGGGACATAACCACCATCTCCACTTCAAAGGGCAGTTTCCCTCTGTTCTTCTTTTTCACAAGGCGTTTTACATCGTCGACATGGTTAATTGTAGTCACCGCGATGTCAAAGCCGCCCCTTATCAAAATGTCGGCATCCTCCCTCACGTCATCCAGCAGCACGGGCGTTACCTTCGCATTACAGGCTGCGGCCAGCTCCGAAGCACAGGACTTAAGAATTTCCTTGCTGCAGTCCACCCAGGCCACCCTGACCTTCTCGCGCTCCGGAAGCCGGTTCCAAATCCGCTCCAGAAACAGATTTTCTATCTCATGCCAGGTAAGTCCGGAACCGTTCAGCTCATAAACGGACTCCCTGAGCATTTTTTCCACCTTTTTGCGTTTTTCTGAAAGGTCCGATCTGCATGCATAGCTTCCGCTGCCCTGGACCGTTCTTATGAATCCCAGCCCTTCCAGGACCCCATACGCCCTTTTCACCGTATCCCTGGATACCGACAGCTCCTCGCAGAGTCTTCTCTCCGTCGGGAGGCGTTCCCCTTCCCTGACAGCCCCACTTTCGATCTGCCCCGCAATCCAGTCGGCGATCTGGCGGTATACCGGAGTTCCCGGACGAAATTCTATCCCCGGCATTTATATCCCCTCCTCATGGCCGTTTTCCTCTATCTGCTCGAAGACCTGTTTTAAGTGGAACAGGGAGCCTCTGTCGATCTCAAATTCAAAGGGAACGACGGCACACCCCATTTTCTTAGCCCTCTCTATCATTTGCAGCGCCAGATTGCTGCTGTAATCCATATAATCGGGAGGGATAATAAAAGAAACAGGTTCCTTTGTAAGTCTCTCCTGGTTCATTCCGATCTGCTGTTCATTCACACAGAGCAGACGGCCCTTTTTCCCAAGGACCTTGAGTGTATATTTAACAGAATCCAGAAACTCCCTTGACCGGTACAGTATACAGATCTCCTGCCAATCCGGCAGGACGGTGAGCCTTGAGATGGTTTTGCGGCTCTCCCTGAGAGCCACTTTGTCCGTCCAGAGATGCATGGAATCGGCATACCGCACAAAGTCATTGTAATGCTTTTCTGCTACCAGTGTCAGGACACACTGAGGGCTTATCACGCTTTCACCGGAAAAAAGATCGTTCAGCAGGTAGGGTTCTACTTCCACCCCTGTCTTTTTCTTCAAATCCAGCATGATATGATGGAGCGTCTCCGCATTGCAGTCTACAAGGGCCACCTTAATCTTCTTATCCCCGCCAAAGACCTGTTCCAGCTGACCGCGCAGGAGAATGAACATCCGGTTCATCGGAATTCCCATAGCTTTCGCTGCTTCTACCGTCCGATCCACCAGTTCCTGCGGCGTCCTCTTAAGCTCTCCGTTCTCCTCCGCCTGGACATAGGCTCCTCCGCCCCTGACTTTATAGATACAGCCCTGCTTTTTCAGCGTATCATACGCTTTTTTGACGGTGCCTACGGAAACGCCTTTCGCTTCCGCCAGGGCTGCTTCCGACGGCAGCCTGTCACCAGGCCCGAATTCCCCACTTTCAATTTTTTCGTATAGTTCCTCCGCAATCTGTCCGTACAGAGTCTTCATTCCGGTCTGTTTGTCCGCATTACCCATGGCTGCCGGCCCCCTTCCCCATGCCCTGTTCTGTTTTTATCCGATAAATCCAATACCCGTGAACAGGAATACCCATAAAAAGATAGTAACAACCGATGCCGCCGTGCTGAGCACCACAAACTGGCCCGCCAGTTCACCGTCGCCTCCCATGTTCTGGGCCATTGAGTAGGATGCCGTCGCCACCGGCGTCGCATACATCTCAAAGAGAATAAACCGCTCCAGATTGTTAAAACCGAGCGCTGTTGCAATCACAGTAATAACCGCGGGCAGTACCAGCAGTTTCAGCGTCATGGAAGGTACGACATATTTCAAATTATGCCGGATTGACGAAAAATGCAGCGTTCCTCCCAGTACGAACAGAGCCAGCGGCGTGGTCAGCGCAGCGAACTGGCTGATCGGTGTCTCCACGCTGGCCGGAAGTTTGATGTTCAGAAGGTAGAAAACCAGACCAGTCATTGCGCCCATGATCAGCGGGTTGGTACATACATTTTTTATCAGCACGGCCGGTTTTACCTTTCCGCCGTGGAACATTTCCAGAATAATAACTGCCGTTACATTGTAGATGGGGATAACTATGGCTACCATCATGGATGCCAGAACGGCTCCTCCGGCTCCAAAGAGATTGGAGGTGAGAGGGATTCCAAACAATACGAAATTACTTCTGTAAATCGCCTGGATAATAACGCCCCGCCTGGAATCCTCTCCGACAATGCGCGGAACCGTCATCAAAAGAATCGCCTGGAGCGTCAGGATACTCACAACAGCGGTGATAACCAGTTTCCAGTTCAGCACCAGGCCGTGATCTACATTATAAAGATTGTTGAACATCAAAAGCGGAAAAAACGCCGTAAAAATCATCTTGTTCAGCTTATTCATAAAGCCCTCGTCGACCAGGCCGCTCCGCCTCACCCCGTATCCAAATACAATATAGATTAAAAACGGCACCACCGCATTAACTGCAATCATAAAACTTCTCATCTTTTCCCCTGTCCTGTCTGTAAAATATATTTTCTTATTTCTACTATTATAAGGTTATCAAAGGAGCGGCGCAACAACGAAAAGCAGACTCCGCAACTTTTTTACCGTCAGTCCGGCAGCTCTTTTTCTATTTTAATCCGGATTTGATATTGACAAATAGTCAGCGCTGAGTATAATTATAGTCAGTACTGACTATTACGCATTATGAATCTGGAGGTGATTTTATGATCCCGCTTTACATCCTTGGAATGCTGCTGCGCTTCGGACCGCAGCACGGTTATCAGATTAAGAAACTGATCAGTGAACAGTTGGCGGACTTTACAGACATCAAACTCCCAACCATCTATTACCACCTGGAGAAGATGGAGGCCGCCGGCTATATCTGCTCGGTAAGCGTCAAAGACGGGGCGCGGCCCGAAAAGATGGTGTACCGCATAAGCGAAACCGGTAAAGAGCATTTTACGCAGCTTCTCTACCGCACGCTGGATATCAGCTACCGTCCGTCCTTTGAGGTGGATTCCGCTCTCTTCTTCTCAGACTACATCGACCGCGGAGATTTTCTTGCCGCACTGGAACAGCATATCGGAAAACTGAACGCATCACTGTCCCGGATCGATGAGCACAAGAAAGAGACACTGCCTTTCCTGCCGCACGATATGCGAATATCCGCCAACCTTATCTTTGAACATCACATCCGGCATTACCAGGCGGAAATCGGCTGGGCGGAACAGGCAATCAGTAATATAAAGGAGGAAATATCCCATGACGAAAGCCAGAGTCATTGAAACCAACTCGGGAATCCAGGACGAAGTGACAACAAAAGTATTTGACGTATTTGCCCGCGGAATGCGCGACAAGGGCTGGAACGGCGTCGACGGCATGATCGCTTCCGGCATTCAGGGAGGCGATATCCTGGAAGTCGGCCCCGGCCCGGGATATGTAGGGCTGGAATTGGCTAAAAAGCTGAACCCGCGCTCCCTGACCGGCTGCGAGATCAGCCCGGCCATGATACGTCTGGCAGAGAAGAATGCCGCCGAGTACCGGATTGACGCCAAATATGTCCGGGCCAATGCGATGGAGATGCCATTTGCCGACGGAAGTTTCGACGCCGTGATTTCCAACGGCTCCCTGCACGAGTGGGAAGATCCGGTGCGTATTTTCAATGAAATACACCGCGTCCTCCGCCCGGGCGGCCGCTACTGCATCACCGATCTGCGCCGGGATGCCGCTCTGTGGAAAAAAGCATTTATCTACCTCGGCACCAGCCCGAAAGAAATGCGGCCCGGTCTCGTAACCTCCCTGAATGCCGCCTATACGGTTTCTGAACTTAAGGGACTGCTGGCCGGATCCAAACTCAGCCAGGCAGAAGTCCGGAAAGACTTTTTCGGAATCTGCATTTCCGGCATCAGATAAAGACAGTGGCATAAAAGAATATGTGGGGAAGGTGCTGTGCCGCAGAATCTATGTCCTCGGCAGCATTTTTTCCGTAATAGCGGCGCTCGCTTTTATCCTCAGCATACGCGGGAACCAGACGATGGCCGCGGTGGAAGGAATAATATCTGCCAACTGAAAACCTGCAGCGTCCTCATGTTTACGAAGCAGAACGGCATTCTCTGCCTGGAAGATCACTTCACGGTGGGAAACAGTACCGATTTTAACGGTTTTATACTGGAAAAATGCGTTAATGTAAGCCGCATTGAACAGCGCTAATAATAGACGGATCGTACAGGGGGCGGAAAACCAATAAAATGGTTTCCCGCCCCCTGCCGGTTCAATTTCTGTATGATTATCCGCCGCTCAGCCTTAAATAACAAACTGCCTCATATATCTCTCACTGAGTACCAGGCTCTTAATCACATCTTCATGCGTATCCTCAAAACTCCTGTCCTCCACTTCAATACAGGTGTACCCCTTATACCCGATATCGTTCAGGGCGCTGACATATTTTGCCCAGTCCACGTCTCCCAGTCCAGGAAGCTTCGGCGCCATGTACTGAAGCGGGTATGCCATTGTGCCGACTTCATCCAGCTTATCTTTATACAGTTGAATGTCTTTGTAATGCACATGGAAGATTTTATCCTTAAATTCATACATCGGTTTAATATAATCCATCATCTGCCATATAAAATGGCTGGGATCGTAATTCAGGCCAAAGTAATCGCTCGGAATCATCTCAAACATCCGGCGCCAGATCTTCGGCGTTGTCGCCAGGTTCTGTCCTCCCGGCCACTGTGTCTCGTCGAACAGCATCGGGCAGTTCTCGATTGCCACTTTCACCTTGTGCTCCTCGGCAAAACGGATCAGCCCCGGCCAGATTTCACCGAACAGCTCCATGTTTGCTTCGACGCTTTTATTCTGATCACGCCCGATAAAGGAGGTAACCATCCCGATTCCCAGTTTCTCGGATGCCAGAATTACTTTTTTCAGGTGCTCTATGTTTGCCGCCCTCTTCTCCAGATCTCCGTCCATCGTGTTCGGATAGAAGGCCAGGGAAGAAATCTCCACATTCTTTTCTTTACAGTAATTCAGGATATATTCCGCTCTCGCATCGTCCAGTTCATCCACGTCGATGTGGCTGACACCCGCATAGCGGCGCTCTGCCTTGCCGTTGGGCCAGCAGGCCACTTCCACACATTCATATCCCAGCCCGCTTATTGTGTCGATCATTTCCTCAAAGGACATCCAGTCCAGAATTGCACTCACAAGTCCCAGTTTCATCATTCTACCTCCCGTATCACATCATCACGTCTTTTACTGGTTTACTTTCACGCTTCTGCCCGTCTCAGAGCTTTCCACAGCGGCAAACACCGCTTTCATGGCTGCCAGCGCTTCCTCTCCGCTTATCTCAGGAGGCGTATTGTTCACCAGGCATTCCATAAACAGATCGATTACCCCCGACTTGGTCTGGTTGTCGTTGGTCTGTATTTTATCCAGATCATAGCAGATTTTTTCTCCGCCCTTGAGTTCCACGACAATGGAATGGGCCGGATCGCTGTATATCTTCATGACTCCTTTTGTTCCGTAGAGAATCGTGGAGTTGTCCTCGGCGCCGTAGCAGGTCCAGCTCGCCGTCATCGTGCCGATGCAGCCGCTCTCCATCTTGTAAATACAAATGGCATTATCGTCCACTCCAATCAATTTGCCGGACGAATCCCTCTTGTCGAGAGCGCCCAGATAACCAATCACCTCGGCCACTCTGGAACCAGTCAGGTACTGTATCAGATCCGTCTTGTGGATTCCCAGGTCGGCCATAGCGCCCATTACCGCTTTTTCCTTGTCAAAGAACCATACACTGCTTCCCGGATCAATACTCCATGTCTCCGGACCGCCATGGGCAAAATTGGTTTTAAAGGTCACAATATCCCCAATCAGCCCCTCTTTAATCAGCTTCCGCGCCTCGGCATGGGCCTTTGCAAGTCTCTGGTTGTGGCCCACCATCAGGAAACGTCCCGTCTCCCTTGCCACGCGGACCATATCCTCACATTCCTTCAGGCTCATTGCCATCGGTTTTTCACAGAGCACATGTTTTCCCGCCCTCAGGGCCTCGATTGTGATCCTGGCATGGGCATGGTTTGCGACGCAGACGCTGACTGCATCGATTTCTTTATCGGCGAGAAGCTCCTCATAGGAATCAAATACCTTTCCGCCGTACTGTGCGGCCAGTTCCTCAGCCCTCTCCCTGTTTAAGTCATAATATCCTTCCAGCTTAGCATCTGCATTATCTGCATATTCCGGGATGTGCCTGACCTGAGAAATTTTTCCGCAACCGATAATACCGATTTTAAACATTACAAATCCCCCTTAAATTATGTTATGTATTCTGCGCATCTGTATCTTAACTGTCTCTGCCGGCCAAATACTGCAGCCCGCCGTTATTTATTCTTGTAACTATTCAGTACCTTCCGAACCGTTATTTATTCTTTTTCTTAGACTGTGCAAGCACGGCCACGATGATAACGATACCTCTTACAAGGCCGTTTAAGAATGGCGGCACGTTTGCCATTATCAGGATCGTCTGGATAATCCGCAGCATCAGGACACCCAAAAATGTTCCGATAATTTTTCCGCGTCCGCCTTCCATAGCCGTTCCGCCGATGGCAACCGCGGCAATAGCATCCATCTCATAACCGTCTCCGGCGCTGGCTGCCTGGATGGAAGTCAGACGGCTTGCCAAAAGGAATGCCGCAAGGCCGTAAAGTATTCCTGCATAGCAGTAAATCATTGTTTTCACATTGCCGACCTTGATACCGGTCAGTCTGGCCGCCTGCTGGTTGGAACCAACCGCGTAAACATAGCGGCCGAATTTCGTCTTGGCCATGATGAAGCCAGTCAGCAGGGTAATCAGGATAAAGATAATCATCAGATGCGGAATTCCGAAAATCTTGCCGGACGCAACATAACGGAATGCATCGTACATGCTCTTGTCAACGGTGAAAGGTCCGCCCTGTCCAAGCTGTGTGATAATGGAGCGATAGGCCGAAAAGGTTGCCAGCGTAACGATGAACGGGGCAATATTTCCCTTTGTGATAAACACGCCGTTGATCAGTCCCAGTAAAAGGCCGAATCCAAGGCAGAATAAGAGGCACAGCGTGATACTGTGTGTCTTGTTTAACAGGGAAACCCCAAGTCCTGATATCAGGGCTACGGAGGAACCGACGGAAAGGTCGATCATGCCGGCCGAGATAACAAGGCTCATGCCCATGGCACAGATTCCCACAATCGCGCCCTGTACAAACTGGTTTGTCAGGTTTGTGATTGAGAGGAAGGATGGATTGATAATCACTGCTACAATCAGCAGTAATATAAAGCTCAGCCAATGGCTGTAGTTTGTCGTTATATTGGACCAAATCTGTTTAAAATCTTTGTCTGAAGTCTTTGCTGTACTCATGCCTGTACCTCCGTTTTCGTTCCTGTCGAAAGCGCCATCACGCCCGCCTCATTCAGTTCTTCTCTCTCGAGTATCCCGTTTATTTTCCCTTTATACATTACGATACACCGGTCGGCAATCTGATAGATCTCCGGAAATTCCGTGCTGAAGACCAGGATCCCCTTGCCCTGGGACGCAAGTTCCAGTATCAGCTTGTAGATGGCGTATTTTGCGCCCACGTCGATACCCTGGGTCGGATTATCCATAATCATGACGTCGGCGTCCGTCTCCAGCCACCTGCCTACGATTACCTTCTGCTGGTTGCCGCCCGAAAGGGATGTAATCGGATCTTTCTCGCTTCCGACCTTGATCTCCATCTTGCTTCTGTTCTTCTCAAAACGGTCGTTTTCTTCTTTATTGCTGATGACACACTTTTTATGAAGCAGTGTGAAATATGCCATTGAGTTATTGTCCCTGATGCTTAAGTCCGGGAGAATTCCCCTCTCCTTCCTGTTGCATGGAATCATTGCCACGCGGTGGCGCATTACATCCAGTATGCTCCTGGTGTTCAGTTTGCCGTTCCGTGTCGCAACCGTGCCGCCCTTCGACGGTGTGGCTCCGAACAGGGCCGTGGCCAGCTCTCCGCTTCCGGCTCCCTGAAGGCCGGTAATTGCAATTACCTCGCCTTTGTGGAGATCAAAGGTAATATCCTCGAAGGTCTCCCCTGTCAGCCCGCTCACCGACAGTACGACCTCTTCCTCCATGCACGGTTCCTGCTGCTCTTTTAGGTTCGCGTTGACAAAGGTTTTTCCAATCAGAAGCTCGGTGGCCTGATGTTCATTGATATCCTTTATAAAGCCGGTTTCGATAAACTTGCCGTCCCTGAGAACCGTGTATTTATCACAGATTGTAAAAATCTCCGGCATCTTGTGGGAAATATAAATAAAACTTACTCCCTGCCCCTTAAGGCGTCTCATGATCGTAAACAGATTTTCGATTTCCTGGTTGTTCAAGGCCGTGGTAGGCTCATCCATGATAATAAGCTCGGACTGGAACAGAAGGGCTTTGGCTATCTCGACCAGCTGCTTTTTGGCCGTCTCCAGCTCGCCTACAAGAGCCGTGGCGTCAATCTTTACATTCATGCTGTCCAGCACTTCCTGCGCCCTCTTAATCTCCGTCTTCTTCTCTACCATTCCTGCTTTATTCGTAAGTTCTTCGCCCAGGAACATATTTTCATAAACCTTCAAATCATTACACAGGTTAAGTTCCTGGTGAATGAACCGGATTTTCATTTCCATTGACTTCTGAGGAGTCATATTTGTAATTTCATTGCCGTCAATTATTATTTTCCCGGAGGTGGGAGGAAAATTGCCGGATAAAATATTCATTAATGTGGTTTTGCCTGCCCCGTTTTCTCCCAGCAGGCCGTGGATTTCTCCGCTTCCTATCTGAAAATCCACATCCTGAAGCGCCAGGACGGGACCAAATTCCTTGCTGATTTTTTGCATTTCCAATTTCATAGGTGGAACCTCCTCTACAGGAAAAGCCGGCCGGTTAGTAACCGACCGGCTTATCACTCCTTGATGACGGTGAAAAGTCCGCGGAGCGTGCTTTTCATCGTTAATTACGGTAAAACTGCGCAAAGCGCGCTGTTACTGTTCACTCCGTGCCCAGTAACACGCTGCGCGATGCACAGAAACGGCAAAAAACGCCTTTTCGCGCCGCAACCCTCGGGTTTTCTGTGACTTTCGCTACGCTCCACTCACAAAAAACACCTCGCGGAATACTTCCTGTGAACAGTAACAGCGCGCTTTCATCACTACTGTAAGCTGTAACGAATCTTGTATAAGTCAGATTCCATGTATTCTTTGTAATTGCTCTTGTCAATCATCTCGGTCGGGATCAGGTAGCTTGCATCCAGAGTTTTTCCTTCGAGTACATTAAGTCCAAGGTCAACGGCGTCACGTACCATGGATGGGGAGAATGTATAGGTCATGAAGTCGATGCCCTCAAGTCCGGAACCTTCATATAATTTCATGAAGCCTTCTCCACCGGATACGCCGGAGATAAGTTTGATGTTCAGTTTAGCCGGTCCGTTGTAGTTCTTTAATGCTTCAACAATACCAAATACGATCTCGTCGTCATGTGTGAATATAGCCTGTACGGATTCGATTTCTTCCGCACTCTTTGTGTTTAAGAAGTCTTCCATCTGCTCCATGGCTTTCTGCTGGCTCCAGTCTGTGGAGAATTCCTGAATCTTTTTGAAGTTCTTGTCTGCCGTCTTCCAGAAACCGTTGGAACGCTGCATCGGAACTGTAGAAGAGTCACCCTTGAATTCAAGCATTCCTACTTCGCCTGCTGCCAGTTCATCTTTGAAGTATTCGCTGAAATATTCGCCTGCGCCTTCGCCGATTGCATCGTTGTCGCCCATGATCCAGCTTGTCGGCTCAAAACCTTCGATCAGACGGTCATAGATGATTAACGGAACGCCTGCGTCCTGTACCTGCTGTGCCGCACTTCTGAGCTCGTCGCCTGTTACAGGCCAGAGAACCATAACGTCCGGGTTAAGCCCTAAGATTGTTTCTACTGCGTTGCTCTGCTCGCCTGACTCTGCTGCCGTCATGAATTTGTAGTCAAATCCGTATTTTTCTGCCAGCAATTTAACTTCTGCCTCGCAGTGCTGGATGGATTCTGCTGTAAATCCGTGGTCGGCTGCCGGTGTAACAACACCCATCATCTTACCCTTTAAATCGGTTACTTCTGCTGCTGCGCTCTCCGGAGCCGCTGTCTCCTCTGCCGCCTCTTTGGTCTCAGCCTGCGTTTCCGCTACTGTAGCCGCTGCTGTCTCCGCAGGTTTCTGGCTGGAACACGCCGTAAGGGACATTGCCATTGCTGATGCGAGTACTACTGCCAAAACTTTTTTCATGTTTCTTCCTCCTTGTTTTTGCTTTTTGGATACTTCTCCATTTTTTATCCTAAGGCCCTGTTTGAGCCGTAGAATCACGAATTACCAGCTTGTGCTCCAGGAAGATTTTCCCCTTTCCTTCCCCGGCTTCTATCTGCTCGATGAGCATGCGGGCGCTGGTCTTGCCCAGTGGGTAAAGCGGCTGTGACACCGTTGTCAGCATCGGGTTCATCATCGTCGCATACTCGACGTCGTCAAACCCCACCACTGAGAGTTCACCGGGAACGGTAAGTCCCAGTTCTCCGGCCGCTCTGATGGCCCCCATTGCCAATACATCAGAGATGCAGAATATGGCCGTCGGCCTGTCGGGGCACTGAAGGAGCTCCCGGGCCGCTGCAATACCGCTCTGAAAACTGTAATCGCGGTCTGCATACGCCATGTATTCTTTTCGTACAGGAAGTCCCAGCTTTTCCATCTCCGCCTCATATCCCCTCCGGCGGTCTTCACTGCTGACAAACTGGTTGACACTTCCTACAAAACCTATTTTTTCGTGGCCCAGGCTGTGAAGATATCTCACCACCTGTGCGGCCGCTGCAAAATTATCTATGGAAACGTGCGCGATATCCGAATCCTTGCAGAATTCGCAGCACTGGACGATCGGGACCTTGTCCGCGATCTCCTTTACATCTTTGTCATCTTTATTTACGCACAGCATCACTGCGCCGTCGGCCTGGCCGTCGAACAGAAGCTCGATAAATTCCCGTTCACGCCCTTCATCGCCATTGGTGATACAGAGCATGGTGCCGAATCGGTAGCGCCTTGCTTCATCCTCAATTCCTGCCACAATCGATGAATAAAACGGGTTGCTGATGGTTGGCACAAGGATCAGAAGCATCCTGCTCTCTTTTCTCCTCAGCCTGCGTCCCCACACATTTGGCTGATAATTGAGCTTTGTAATGGCCAGATTGACCTTTTCATGTGCCGCAGGCGATACCGGGCCGTTCTTATTCAGCACTCTGCTGACCGTGGCGACCGATACTCCCGCTTCTCTTGCTACATCTGCTATCGTAATCATAATTTAATTTCCTCATTCCCTTCTGCCGCTGCCGTTCACCTTTGGCCGTAACAGCCGCGCTGCGTACAGCAACTCTCTTTTGTCTGTTCCCTGGTCGGCGATTATGTGTAATCGATTACATTTTACACATAAATTATACTTTGGAATGAGAAAACAAGCAAGCACTTTTCAGAAATCAGTGTTTACAACAATCTTTATGTATCATAGGCTTCTCAGCCATCCCCCTGATTTAACGGACGCTTCGTACCTATGGTTCTGTAAGTGTGTAATCGTTTACACAATTCAGCTTAAAAATAGAAATTCCGATTTCGGAACCTCTCTCGTTTTGGATTATTTTCAGTATAACAGTTTGGGGATAAAAGTCAAGACATTTTTGATATTTTGCACATAAGTACTGAAAATCAAGCTCTGTTTTTATGCACTTTGTCGAAAATCAGAGAATACTGTATCCAAATTCCAGGATGCAGGGACGAAGGAGTTGTCCGGATAGATTCTTTCCGGACAGGATTTCCCAGTTGTGGCCATTCAAGACGCCCGGAAATTTCTCCGGGCGCCTGAGTCCGCAGACAAACCATATTTTCCTTATATGGGCATTCAGCCTCCCAATCCCATAAACCCCGGAACAAGGGACATGAACAGCGGATTAAATATATCAACGCACAGTACGGAAAAAGCGGGATACAAAATCCATGCAATATGAGAATATCCGTATTTATCCATGACAGCCCTCTCATTGGCCACCGCATTGGAACCCGAACCCATTCCCATTCCGATCAGGCCGGCGCACATACAGGCGGCGTTGTAATCGCTGTGATACATTTTAAAACCAATGAAGTAAGTGAATACAAGCGTTGCAACCGTAACTATGAAAAGGATGATAAGCATCGGGCCTACCGCATTCGTGATCCGGCTCAAATCCATGGTCATGATCGTGATTGCCAGGAAAATGTCCAGGGAGATATGCTCCACTGTTTCTACTTCGGGAAGGTGGATTTCCGCATGACAGCCTTCCAGCACATTACGGGCAATGGCTCCTGCAAAAAGGCAGCCGATAAAATAGGGCATCTCAATATACGGAATCCGGCTGAGCAGCATATAAATCGGAATCCCGCATGCTGCTATGATTGTAATCATACACACCGTGCTTAAAAGCTTTCCCGTATCCAGAACCGCTTTTTCATCCCCATTTCCCGCCTGCAGCATATTATCCCCGGGATCGGCTTTCAGATTGTGCTTCTTAATCAGCATTACGGCGATGGGACCTCCGGTGAGGCTCCCGAGAATCATGCCGACCGTGGCCGCCGACACACCGATTTCCGTTGCTCCCATGGCTCCCATTTTTTCATATACAGGACCGAACGCGGATGTCGTGCCCACGCCGCCGGCCAATGCTCCCGTGCCAATCTGGATTCCTAAAAGAGGATGAAGTCCCAGCATCTGGGCCAGGAACATCCCCAGAAATCCCTGGAGCAGTACGAGGAGCAGCACCGACAGCGCTATTCCGGCACAGAATTTTTTTCCCCGCTCCAGCAGTGTCTTACTAAACCCAAACCCCACACAGGTAAAAAACAGGTTCATCAGATGGCTGCCCAGTGTCGGCGTCCACTGAACCGTAAAAAACCCTGATATCTTTAGATAACTCAGAATGAGGGCCACCAGAAGTCCGCCTACCACCGGTGCCGGGATCCCCCAATCCTGAAACGGCTTTACTCTTCTCACAATGGCTTTTCCTAAGAAGACCATAAGGCATCCGAATCCCGTTGTAGCCAGCAGATCCATGGTTAATGTTGAAGTTGCTGCATCAAATCCCATAATATTACCTCCCAATTAAATAAAGTTCACTTGGCATGCCTGCTACAATATTAATATACAAAAGTGAAGCTCTTTGCAACCATTTTCAGTCTTCTTTAACGATATTTAAATATATGTTATGGAAATGAAATATTTTAAACATAATAAAATCTTTTACAGTGAATTATCTTTAATTGTATTTACAAATATTACTAAAGATACTAAAATTACTAAAGCTTGTTCTATATGAACAGTAGCTAAAACATATACCTATTTCTTACTTACATTGAATTTCCCACCCAGTCTTTCCATGATAAAGACAGAAAATTGTTCAGGCTGTTTATACTTGACGGCCTGTTTTTCACCTGTCCTTTGATGCGGATAATACGGGCGGTACATTAAAAAATGGCCTTGGATATCAGAACTTTCACTTGTCTGATACCCAAGGCCATATTAACCGCACCCAGCTTGGCGCCTATTCTGTTTTACTTAACCACCGGAAGTTTCATAACAATCTTCGTGTAGGACTGCTGCTCTGCCGTATGGCGCACCGCCTTATGTCCGTCGTGCGGGAAAGCGATGTAGCACATTCCTGCGGTGATTTTCATCGCATTTTCTTCGGAGCCTGTATAGGCAGCTTTGTCTTTATCGCTGTCATACTCCCCTTCTTCCCTTAGATCTTCCAGATCCGCCCAGGCAATCTCCTCGCTGCCCTCTAAGACTATCTGAACGTCCACGTATTTCCTGTGGGCCTCGAACGTCCCTTCGGCCATAGGCTTTGTATCACCCTTCTGAACCATAAAGAATCCACCGTCAAACTCGTATTTACCGGATTCGGGATTACGCAGGGCCTCTACGGCCTGAAGTCCGTTCTCCAGATTGTTAAGCATGCAGCTGTAAAATCGGATGTTGTCAAATTTATCGATAATCATACTCTTTATTTCTCCTTTACCCCATCAGACGCAGCTTTTTGCCATTGCGCCGGCCGAAGCTTTTGCTTCCTTATGCTTCTTGCCCTGGATAAAGAAATAAACCAGGACCGCGATTCCCATCGGGATACCGATCAGTGTTGTGATATTTTCAGGAATGATGATGAAAATAGCAACACATGCAAGGAGAATACGGACAACCGGACTCTTAATCGGTACAAAGAGATAACCTGCAATACCGCCTGCCAGGAAGATGATGCCGTATGCCATAATCGCCGTATTGACGATAACTTCCGTCAGGGTTCCCTGGAGCAGGAGCGCCGGATGGAACACAAATACGTAAGGTGTCAGGAAGGACACAAGCGCATAAGCGAACGCCGTCCAGCCCGTCTTCCAGGAGCTGGCCCCCGCGATACCGGCAGCTGTAAAGGATGCCAGACATACCGGCGGTGTAATCTGTGCGATAACGCCAAAGTAGAAAATAAACATATTGGCGGGCAGCGGATCGATTCCCAGTGAAATCAGTGTGGAGCAGAACAGGATGTTGGCAATCAGGTAAGCCGCTACGGTTGGAAGAGCCATACCGAGAAGCATACATCCGAGCATTGTGATAATCAGCGCCAGAGCCAGGCTGGAACTTCCCGTTGCCGCAATTATCTTTGTCAGCTTGTTCGCCACGCCGGACTGTACTACAATACCTGTCATGATACCGCAGGCAGCGGTTGGAATGGCAATTCCGTATGCCTGTTTGGTGCCGTCCAGTACGGCATCAATAAACTGGCTTACGTTCATTCTGGTATCTTTGGAAATAAAACTTACGATAATAGCCAGGGCCGAACCTACCAGGGCTGCCCTTGTCAGGGAGCTTCCCATGAAAATCATAACTACCAGCACAATAATCGGAGCCAGCTGATAAATTCTCGGCATAATCGGCGCTGTCTTGCAGACAACCGCTTCGTCATGGGAGTTCATCTTTTTCTTCTTTGCCAGGAAATGAACCAGCAGGAAGACGGAACCATAGTAGGCCAGAGCGGGAATAATCGCTGCCATGGCAATTCTCGTATAGCTGATACCGATCATCTCGGCCATAATGAAGGCGCCGACACCCATGATAGGAGGCATAATCTGGCCGCCGGTGGAGGCTACCGCCTCGATGGCGCCTGCCTGATGAGGCTCATAGCCCGATTTCTTCATCAGCGGGATAGTCATAACACCGGTACTTGTTACGTTTGCAACAGCCGAACCGGAAATCATTCCCATCAGTCCGGAAGACACTACCGATGCCTTTGCCGGGCCTCCGGCCGTCTTGTCACTGAGTTTCATACCCAAATCAATCAGTACCTGGCCGCCGCCGCACACCGAGAAGAAGGCGCCGAAGAGCAGGAAGTAGAACAGGGTGTTAACAGATGACGACAGCGGTGAACCCAGGATACCGTTCGGATCCATCACCATAACCTCGCCGAAACTCTGCCATGACATACCGCGGAATTTGAAAATACCGCTGATTTTCTGTCCTAAGAATGCATATGCAATAAATACACAGATGAAGATAAACAGGTTCATACCCATAAACCTTCTCACCGCCTCCATGACGATGAACAGAAGCCAGTATGCACAGATTAAATCGGCTGTAGTCATGCTGTCCACGTTATAAATACGGTTCTGCAGGTAACTTAAATTTGAAATAAAGTAATAGGCACAGAACGCAACTCCCGCAAGCAGGAAAATATCATAGGCCCATCCAAGCGCTTTCGTTGCCGAAGTTTTGCACTTATCCGCAACAGGTTTGTGAATAAAGGCGATTGCCAGAGCCAGGCAAAGGTGAATCGGCACCTGAATCCATTTATCAAGCGGCCTCACCAATGCTATATACAATTGGAAAGCAATCAATACTACGGAAAGTACAACTAAAGATGCATATCTCCACTTTGGAAGGCTTGCGAATTTGCTAACTGGCTTTGTATCCTGGTTCAAGGCATTCGCTTCACTCATAATTCATTCCTCCACTATCTTTCAACGAAGGGAGCCGGCTTTAGCAAGCTCCCCTCCGAGCTTTTTATTGACTGGCAATGAAAAGTCTGCTAAACGTTCTTTTCACTGTTTACTTAATGTATCCTGCTTCTTTGAAGTATTTCTCAGCGCCCGGATGAAGCTCAAGTCCGCCGACCTTCTCAGATTCCCAGCATGTTGCAGGGTCAAATGGTTCGATGGATGCCAGCACGGATACAAGATAATCCCTGTTCTCGCACATTGTCTTTGTCATCCAGTAAACAACATCCTCGTCGAGGTCTTCTTTCACAAATAAGCAGTCGGGTGTTCCGGCATTGATAATCACTTCTGTCTGGCCTTTCCAGGAATTTGCCGGAATTTCAATCCTCTGGAATCCTTTTTCGTTTACAAAGTAGTCAAGTGTGGCTTCTTCCCACTGGTTGAAGTGAACGTCACATGTCATAGCGATTTCCGTCATTGTGGAAGAGTTAACAGATGTATGGTCTAACATAAAGTCTAACTTTCCGTCTTTTACCATTGCGGAAAGGTCGGAACCGCCGCCGTGCACTACATCGCCGCCCCAGGATTTGACATCGTCTTCCGTTACACCCAGGTACTGAAGTAAAATCTGAACCACTTCGTTATCCATGGAACCTACCGGGCTGCAGCCGATGCGGATTGGAAGTTTCTGTCTGATGGCTTCTTCCACGGTCTGAACATTGTATTTATCCATAAATGCTTTTGTCATGAAGTTTACGGCCGATACGTTTGTAAGTCCGCCAATCATGGCTTTGTATCCCTTTACAGGGGGTTTGCCGAGCGTGCCCTCTTCAAATGCCCACTTTGCAGGAGCGCCGTTGATAAAGGAAACATCCGTCTTGCCCTGCTCAAACAGGTAAGGAGCGCCCATTCCTCCAGGAGAAATCGGCTGTACGTCTACCGTCCCGATTCCATTCTCCTCCCACAGCTTGGCAAGCTCTGCGGACAGGTTATAGTTGCTGGTTCCAACTTCATGCGTTGCGAATAAGATATTTGCGTTTAAGCCGGCATTTGCAGGTTCTGCTTTTGCCGATGCTCCCGCTGCTTCCGTCTCAGCGCCGTCTGCCGCCGGAGCTGCCGTGCCAGCCGCTTCCGCTGCCGGGGCCGTCGTTCCAGCCGTCTGGCTGCTGCCGTCGTTACATCCTGAAAGACCCAGTACCATTGTAGCTGCTAATGCTACGGATAACAGTTTTTTCATGCTCTTTTTCATAGTTTTTCCTCCACTATTCTCCTTTTTTTTCTTTACTGCCCTTTGCCAGTTTTACGCCGTAATCAATGGCGTTTACAAGGCTGAGTTCATTTGCTATGCCGAGGCCTGCCTGGTCAAAGGCAGTCCCATGGTCTACGGATGACCTCACAATCGGAAGTCCCAAAGTGATGTTGACCCCTGCAACCGCATCCCATTTTTTTTCTTTTTCGTTATAAACAAAACCAACAACCTTTAACGGGATATGTCCCTGGTCGTGGTACATAGCCACTACAATATCATACCATCCGCCTCTTGCTTTGGAAAAAACCGTGTCCGGAGGCACAGGGCCTTCTGCCCGGATTCCCTCTTTCGCTGCTTCTTCGATAGCCGGTATGATTTCATCAATCTCCTCGCGGCCGAACATACCGTTCTCGCCGCTGTGCGGGTTGAGGCCCGCCACCCCTACCTTCGGATTCTCAATCCCCAGGTCTTTACATGCCTGGTGGGCGATCCTTATCACTTCCAGCACCCTGTCTTTTTTTACCCTGTCGCAGGCTTCCCTGAGTGAAACATGGGTGGATACGTGGACTACTCTCAAATTCTCGTGGGCCAGCATCATCGTATATTTTTTTGTTCCGGTAAATTCCGCATAGATTTCGGTGTGGCCGGAATAATGATGGCCCGCCAGGTTCACTGCCTCTTTGTTAAATGCGTTTGTAACCGTTGCGTCTATTTCACCGGCCATAGCCAGCTCTATTACCTTTTTTACATATTGGAACGCTGCGTCCCCCGCCTCCGCGGATACTTTGCCGCGCTCCAGGGTATTCATATCCACCAGCTTCATATCATAAACGTCTATGGTTCCGAATTCATACCGTGCCTCTCCGGCCGACTGCACCGCGCGGATTTTGATATCTTCTCTCCCCACAATTTTAACGGCTTCCTCCATGACGGAGACGTCACCGATTACCAGGGGGCGGCACTCGTCATAGATTTCTTTCTTTGCCAGGGCCTTAACGGTAATCTCCGGTCCGATGCTGGCCGGGTCTCCCATTGTAATTCCAAGAATTAATCTCTCAGCCATTGCTTTCCCTTTCCGGTCTGTCATCCCTATTTCCACTCTGTCAGCACATCCCTTTTTCGTGGTTTTCGGCCAGGACCTTCTTAAGAGCTTCAATTCCCTCTTCCGGAACCTGGTTAAACGGGGCGCGGCACTTTCCTACCGGATATCCCAGCAGGTTTACGGCCGTTTTTACGATGGTGTTGGGATTGCCGTATTTGAAACATCCCCGGAAAGAACGGATGCTGTCCTGCGCTTTTCTCGCATTCTCCAGGTCGCCTGCCACAAAGTAATTGTAGATGGAGGCCATAACCTCCGGAAATACGTTAGCACAGCCTGCGATACCGCCGGTTCCTCCGGCCAGGAGGTTCCACAGAATCAGGGAATCATTGCCGGAAAGCACCGCGAAGCCGCTGCGGTCCCTTGTCTGCTCGATATACTGGAGCATATTGTCAAAGTTGCCTGAGCTGTCCTTGGCACCCACGATATTCTCTATTTTACTGAGCCTTGCCACGGTTGCCGGAGCCAGGGCGTTTCCCGTCCTGGCCGGGATGTTATATAATACAATCGGCATATCCACAGCCTCAGCCACCGCCTTATAGTGATCGTAAAGCTCATTCTGGGAAGCCGCCGCAAACGATGGTGTGATGATAGAGAGAACATCTGCACCCAGGGATTTTGCCATCTGTGACTGTCTGATGGTATCCTTTGTGCTGATGCAGCCCGTTCCCGCATAGACCGGGACACGGCCTTTCGTCTCATCGATCACGATGCTTAGAACTTCCTCTTTTTCTTTCTCGTTTAATATGTAGCCCTCGCCGTTTGTTCCAAATGGGAATAAGCCGTGTACTCCGCCTTTAATCTGGCGGTTTACCTGATTGCGCAGCTCCTGCCCGTTGATGGACTCGTCTTCGTTCATCGGCGTAACGATCGGCGGGATAATTCCTTTAATCTCTACCTTCTTCATTTCCTGATTTCCTCCTGGTTTCCTGCTGTTTTTTCTCACGTCGCCGGCTCCGGCGGAATGCCGCTTGTACCTTGGACGGTTACCGGACTGCTTTGGCCCGGTTTTATCTTCATCTGCTACATAATTTCAAGATATAGTTTCCTGGCATCTTCTGCCGTTACCGTTCTCATGTTGTTGACAAGGAGCCTTTGTACGTCCATTCCCGCTAAAACCAGGGTATCCAGGTCCTCATCCCCGATTCCGAATTCCTTCAGGCTCTTCGGGATGTTCAAATGCTCCACAATCTCATTCATCCTGTTTACGACCCACGCCGATTTTTCTCCGGCCGTCTTTGCACCGGCATCCGGGGCAAGTCTGTCATATGCCTCGGCAAAAAGCTCCCGGCAGACCGGTTCATTGAACTTCATGACAGGGGCCAGCAGGATTGCATTAGAAACGCCATGCGGAATGTGGTACTTGCCGCCCAGCGGATAGGAAAGCGCGTGGACTGCCGTGGTTCCCGACGCCGTGATGGCAACCCCCGCATAGAAGGATGCAATCAGCATGTTGTTCTTCTCCTCCAGCGCTTCCGGGTCGTCGCAGGCTTTTTCAATGTTCTTCATAATCATTTCGAATGCCTGAAGAGCGAAAATATCGCTGAACGGATTCTTCTTATTAGAAGTAAAGCACTCGACTGCATGACACAGGGCGTCCACTCCGGTGGAAGCCGCAATCTTTCTCGGCAGCTCCTTAATCATAACCGCATCCAGGATGACGTAATCGGCAATCATATTGTCATTGACAATTCCAACCTTCAGCTCTTTCTCCGGCACCGCCACGATGGCGTTCGGCGTAGCCTCCGCCCCTGTGCCGGCCGTGGTCGGTATCATCAGGGTCTTTACACATTTTCCGGCCATTCCCGGATTGTCGAGAAGTTCTTTTACACCGTACTCATCGGTTGCCAGTACGGAAGCCAGCTTGGCTGTATCCATCACACTGCCTCCGCCGACCGCTATGATAAAATCGGCTCCCGATTTTTTAAACCCGTCTACAACCTCCTGCACCTGACCGTAGGTTGGTTCTGCTGCCAGCTCGTCGAAAATCACATACTCTCTGCCGGTTTCCTCAATTTTTTCCAGCGGCAGTCTGAGAAGTCCCGCTCCGATAATTCCCTTATCGGTAAATACGGCGATTTTCTTTGTATCGGCGCCGATGAGGGCGGCCATGTGATTTAAGGCATTCTCTCCGCTGTACACTGCGTGCGGCATTTTAAGCGTATACTGTGTTAACATACTTTTTCTCCTCTTTCTTATCCTGTCTTGTCTCTTCTGCATTTCCTGTGATAATTCCGGCTAAATCTGCCATCAGGGTGCTGCTTCCGAATCCTCCCGACTTGGATATGACTGCAAATGTTTTATCACCTATCTCAATGCCCGAAAGTACCGTTCCCGGCGCCATCTCGCACACAGGCGCAATCTCCTCGCGGCCGATGTGTTTCATAAAACCGGTCAGGCAGTCGCCTCCCGTTATCAAAAGTGTAGTGTCAAGCCCCATCAGAATCAGTTCCTTCACCACAAATCCCAGAGTGGATGAAATTCTGACTCTCAGCTCTTCCATCGTAATTCCCTGCGCTTTTGCATATTGAAGTGTTTCATTCTGCCCCGGCAGGTCGTTGGTGTCTATAATGCTGCAGGTGTTCCGGCTGCAGATGTCTTTCCAGTGCAAAAGCACTGCTTTTCCTTCCGGCGTCTGATAATATCCGGCTTCCAGCTTCTGCTCCGGCGTCATCCGGATTCTCTTAAAACCGTGCTTCTCGGCGTAGTCAAGCTGCTTTCTGGTGATAGGGTTCACGCTTCCGCATGCGACGAGGAAGTTTCCTTTCATTGCCACCTTTCTCTGTCCGCTGCCTTTCAGTCCCAGCAGTGAGGGGAGAACCCCTGCGAAACCGGCACATCCGGCCATGATGTGAAGCTCGTCTTTCTCCATTAAGAATTTCCCCTGCTCCCTCATCTCCTCCTCGGTGGAAGTATCATATATCATGATTCCGGGAACCCGGCTCCAATCGTTCATATTCCGCACCACCGTGGAAGGGACATCTTTTCCGATAATCTCCGGTATGCCTGAATAGAGAACGGGTTCAAACGGATCCTTTCCAAATACACTCTCGTGAACCGGAATCCCGTCGATATAGTGGATTCCATTTCTGGTCACCCGGTTCATTTTTGGAAACGCGGGAAGAAATTGGAGGGAGGTCTGCCTAGTGGCATCAAGAACTGCTTTGAGTTCGCTTCCAACGTTTCCTCTGAGTGCGGAATCTGTCTTCTTGTATATAAATGGAATCCCACTCTTATATGCTCTTTCAGTAATATGGAAAACAACCTGATAGGCTTCTTCCCGGCCCAGATGCCTTGTCTCGGCATCCAGAACCAGAACCTGTACCTGCCCGTCCACGCTGTCGAAATTATATTCCGTATTGGTCACTACTCTTGTCTCTGCTCCACCTGCCGCGAACTGTACTCCTGTATCCAGTGCGCCCGTGAAATCATCTGCGATTATCAGTAATTTCACCATATTGTTTCCTTTCCTGCCCGATATCAACTGTTTCATTTTTAAACACACCCTCTGCATAATTGACCAGTTGATTTTCTGGCTTATTGTCAATAACTGTTTCTTTTCCTTTGTTGTGTTTAATTTTACTAGCTATTTCCTCCTTCCTCAACCTTTTTTATCCATTTTATTGTTTATATTTGAAACACTTTTTATTTTTCCTTTCTTTTTTTGTTGCGATATGATACAATTGTTTCAGAATGAAACAAAAACGTGTTAAGAATGAATCTCAGTATTGTTGGGCGCAAAACGGCGTTATTGCCGTTTCTGTGCATCGCGGAGCGTGTTATCGGACACAGAGTGAACCGTAACCACTTTGGAACCGGATTTGCCGGGAGGGGGATTTTATGAACCAGGGAAAGATCAGAATACTCGGAATTGCGCCATATGAAGGCATGAAGTCTATCATGCAGAAACTGGCCAAAGAGCGCGACGACATTGATTTAAGCGTATTTGTCGGCGATCTCCACAAGGGCGCGGAAATCGCCCAGAAGAATTTCCATGAAGATTTTGACATTATCATCTCGCGCGGCGGCACGGCGGAACTGATCGGGGCAATCACGCCTCTGCCCGTTATTGAGATCGCACTCTCGGTCTACGACATCCTGCGCGCAATCAAGATGGCGGAGAACTTTTCTTCCCGCTATGCAATCGTCGGTTTCCCGGGCATTACAAGCAGTGCCCAGCTTCTCTGCGATCTTCTCCAGTATAAAGTGGAAATCTGCACGATACACAGCGGGGATGAGGTCCAGGATGTCCTGTTATCTCTAAAAAAGAAGGGCTACCGTATGGTGCTCTGTGATATGATCGCAAACACGACAGCTAAAAAGCTTGGGTTAAATGCAATCTTAATCACTTCCGGCAACGAAAGCATCGGCAATGCCTTTGACCAGGCGGTAAAATTATGCCGGAGCCACTCTCTCCTTCGGGAGGAGAATAAATTCCTCCAGAATGTCATCCACAAGGACAGCCATGAAACCGTAGTTTTTAATGAGAAGGAGGAGGTGTTCTTCTCTACGCTGGAAGCGGATGCCGGTACACCCATCATTGATGTGCTGAGACGTGAAATTCCTGCTGCGCTCGCTGTTGACACACACCGCTCGTTTAAAAATATCGGAGGCACGCTGTACTCCATCACCAGCCGCCAGATCCCATTTTACGGCCGGGCTTACGTGGTTTTTTACTTTTCCTCCAACAAGGTGCCTTTTGCAAGCAGCAAATACGGGGTTCAGTATCTGAGTAAGAACGATGTAGAAAATACATTTTACAACAGTTTTTATAACGTAACCGGAGCCATCGGGGGACTTCAGTCCACAGTGGAACAGATGACCCAGACCGATTTTCCCATTATGATTATCGGCGAGGAAGGGACAGGCAAGGAACGCGTGGCCGGGGCCATTTACACCCAGAGTCCGCTCCAGCACAATCCTTTGGTTGTCATCAATTTTGCCATGATGAACGACAAGAGCTGGACCTTCCTGACAAACCACTATAACTCTCCCTTTAATGATAATAATAATACAATTTACCTGAAAAATGTCGACTCGCTCCCGGAGGATCGCCACCGTCAGTTACTTTCCCTCATCGTGGATATGAACCTGGCGCGCCGCAACCGTCTTCTCTTTTCCTGCGTGTGCGGCAGGGACGGCATAATTCCGAAGCAGTGCATGGAATTTGTCAATATGCTTTCCTGTCTGACTATCCACCTGCCGCCGCTGCGGGAACGGAAGGAAGAAATACCGGTTCTGGCCAACCTTTCACTAAGCTCTTTAAATATCAGCCTGGCCAAAGAAATCCTGGGGCTGGAAGCCGGCGCCATGGAACTTCTGGCCGCGTATGACTGGCCCTGCAATTACACGCAGTTCAAGAGGATTTTAAGCGAACTGACGGCGGTTACCACGACCCCATATATCCTGGAAGCCACGGTTGCAAGGTGCCTGGAACAGGAGCGCAGTACCGAATCAGACACGGATCACGGCTCATCTTTCTCACCGCTTCAGGGAGTCAGCCTGAACAGGACGCTGGATGAGATAAACCACGACATCATCCACGCCGTTCTGGAGGAACTGGGCGGCAACCAGAGCGCGGCGGCAAAGAGGCTTGGAATCAGCAGAACTACACTTTGGAGGCTGTTAAAAGAATAAATACATTCAGCTCACCGGCCGAATGAAGCATTAACCTGCGAATGAAAAAACAGAAGGAGAAAACACAAATGAAAGAATATATCATACCCAGTATTAAAATATCGGATATCAATATGGAAAAATGTTATTTTAACCCCGGTTGCGCGCTCAGCGTCTATAAGCCGTCCTCCGAGCACAAACTTCTGGAGCTTTTAAACCGTTACTTCGGGCCTGTGCGGATGCACAACATCTGCTGCCACCACGATCCAGGTCTGCCGCAGGGCTCTACCATCATCAACAACTGCGCCGGCTGTGACAGAAGGTTCCGTTCCCTGTATGATGGGATCCGGACCATCTCCCTGTGGGAGGTGCTGGACAGCATAGAAGAGCTGCCTCTGCCGGATTATGCCGGACTGACACTCTCGGTCCATGATTCCTGCTCCTACCGCCCGAAGCCGCAGGTCCATGCCGCAGTGCGGAGCCTTCTCGGCAAGATGAATATTAAGGTCATCGATTCGGAGTTCAGCGGCACGAAGTCTATCTGCTGCGGAGATAATTTCTATCCTCGTCTTCCAATTGAGAAAGTGACCGAGCTTCAGAAAAAACGCGCCGCCCAAATGCCCTGCCAGGACGTCGCCGTATACTGCGTCTCTTGTATCAAATCCATGGCAATCGGCGGAAAAACGCCGCATCACATGACCGATCTTGTCCTGGGCGAGGAGACTGAACTGCAGGAAATGAGAATTGATGTTTATCATGATACGCTGGAGGAGTATATTGCCTGTCATTAAGGGGATATTATTGAAAATGAGGACGCCGCCGTCAGGTCGGGGGCCGGGGTGGTGAGGGGGATCGATGCGTCTTTCGTCCCGGGCGTCAGGGTGTCGCGGGCGGGGAATCCGGGCAGAAAAAGTTCCTGCGGGAAACGCTTGCGCTCGTTGGAGTACATAATGGTACTAACCTCGAAAAGACCTCGGTAAGTACCAATGAACTCCCAGGTTCCCTCCGGAATCTTTTTCTCCCTTCTTCCCCGCAGGAAGGTTATGATCGGGACGAAAGACTCCGCCAAGACGGCTGCCCGGCCCCCGGCCTGCGGCGGCTGATCTGTCCTACTTCTTCAATGGGGGAGGCACCTGTCGCTGCCACTACGTTGCTCTGGATGCCTGAAAGCTACATTCTGTTCACTATGAGACTATTAAAACTTGTAATCTTTTAATCTTAGACTGTTTATTCTGATACTCTTTTTATGCAGCCCAGGATATCGTCAGAATGTAAAATAGTTATGACTATATCGTGGCCGCGACAATACCACCTCCCCACTTGACGAAAGAGACAATCAGCCCCTGAAGCCGGCGGACGGGGCAATAACCTTCGCTGAGTCTTCAGTCCCGCCGACAACCTGCCCGGGGAAGGAAGGAGAAAACTTTCCGAAGGGAGACCTTGGAATCCGCCGGTGCTTGATGAGGTATTTTCGAATCTAGCACCCGTTGCGCATTCCACAAGCGGGAGCGAGTCCCCGCAGGAATTTTTTCTCCTGGATTCCCCCTCACCACACCCTACCAACCGGGACTGAAGACTCATACACACCTTCCCACCACCCCGTCCGCCGTCTTACAGAGGCGTCCTCGCATCTCAACTAAATCCCCATTTTATACCTGTACTGTCCTGCTTTTTTAATTTATTTTAGACTCTTTTTATATGTTGGTCAAACAATAGACACACTTCTCCTGTATGATAAGTACATAACATCAATGAGGCCAATGATAATTACACAGCGCGCAATGGTCATTGGGCTCGACTAACAATAATTTTCCTTAATATAGATTCTGAAAACTTTTTCACTTCCCCCTTTCCGTTTTCAGAAAAAAAGCAGGAGCACAGGCATTTTGATATGTCTGGCTCCTGTTTTTTGCATATTCGAATTATTAGAATTCTTCCTTCCACCCATCCTCTGTCTTCCCAAATTTACGGCCGCAGTCCGCGTAAAAGTACGCCAATACCGTCGGATCCAGGTTGCAGACTGTATTGTAACTGCAGACGGTGCTGTTTTCCACCTGGTTGACATACTCATCCGGCTCGTCTCCCACAAAGAAACGCCAGCCGCAGTCAGGAAATCCTTCCACCGGCTCTTCCCGGTACATGTAGCCAATTTCACCGCTGTCTATGGCCTTCTTCGTGATGATGCAGCCCGGATTTGAACCGGCCATCAAATCGGCCCATTCGCGCTCCTTTGGCTCATACCATCCGGATCTCTGCCAGGCGCCGCCCTCTTCGAATAAGTGGCGGGCCAGATTCTCATTGAGCTGGTAAAATCCTTCCAGGTCCGGGCTGTCACGGTGCATAAAATAAACTGCTCCGCACAGGCAGCTAACCGCATATTCCCTGTAAGAATGGTAAAATACCTGCGCCTGCCTCACCCACGGATCCGACAGTTCCCAGAACCTCTCATCAGACACAATCCCGCAGGCGGCGGCCTTTCTCAAAAGTCCGATCTTTTCACTGATATCCCAGGCATAATAGCCCTTCTCCTTCAAAATCGGATAAAACTGCTCCGAAAGTTCAAAGCATTCGCTGAATGCTTCTTTCCCTTCCGGTGACAGTTCACTCACATCAAACAGAGGCGCACCTGCCCAGAAGGTCATGAACTGCTCATACTGATCGCTGCCGGAATATTCTCTGCGGCAGGCCTCCAGAAATGATTCTTCGTCATGTATGCCGAACAGTCTCTGCAGATGTTCCCGCGTCTCTTCCGCATCTTCCCTGGTTTTACAGTGATACAGTTTCTCATACCCCATATGTTCCGATATTCCAGGCGCCTTCCGGCACGTGGATATCCCGCTGAGCAAAAGGGTGAATTCCTCACGGCTGACCGCTGCGGCCTCACTGTTCACGGGCATGTTTTCCAGCTCTGTTTTAAAATCAGCGACCTTTTTTACAATCTTTTCAATTGTCCCCATCTTCCGTCCCTTCTGTATCCTTTAATACGCCAGCACCTCATGCCCGTCTTCCGTCACCAGCACCATAATCTCCCACTGTGCGGACGGCTCCCCGTCTGCCGTATAAACCGACCAGTTATCCGAGTCATCCACATAAATATCACTCGTTCCCATATTAACCATCGGCTCAATTGTGAAAATCATGCCCGGAACCAGCATCATATCGGTACCGCGTTTTCCAATGTAGCCGACCCACGGCTCTTCATGGAATTCGATGCCGACTCCATGGCCTCCGATTTCACGCACAACAGTATATCCGTTCTTTACCGCATGCTCGTTCACCGCCTCGGCCATATCGCCCAGGAATCCCCATGGTTTTACTTCTTCAAGCCCCAGCTCCACGCACTCTTTTACGACGTTCACCAGTTTCCGTCTGTCTTCACTTACATTGCCGATACAGAACATCCTGGAGGAATCTGAGAAATATCCCTTGTATATAGTAGAAACATCCACATTGATGATGTCTCCGTCCTTTAACACTATATCTTCGGAGGGAATTCCGTGGCATACCTGTTCGTTAATTGAGGTGCACACGCTCTTCGGGAATCCTTCATAGCCCAGAGGAGCCGGGATTCCACCGCGCTTTGTGGTCTCGTCGTAAACCCACTTGTCAATTTCCTCCGTCGTCACGCCCTCTCTGATATGTTCCGCCACATAGTCCAGGACCGCGATATTAATCGCGCAGCTCTCTTTGATTCCCGCTATCTGTTCCGGGGTCTTTAAAAGATCTCTTGTCGGGACAATATGGCCCCTGTCGGACTCTGCGGCCAGACGCTCATCTATCATCTCATGGCAATGTTTATATTTCTTTCCGCTGCCGCACCAGCAGGCATCATTTCTTCCTAACTTTTTCATATCTTTCCTTTCTGACTACTAATATGTCTACAGGTTACAGACCGCCATAAACGCCGGACGGCTCCTGTTTTCCCGATCTCCCACTGCATTGGAGTGTAGCACAAGGCGGTAAAAAAATCAATGTCCGCATCCTTTTCAACTTTTTAACACATCTTCATTGCTCTTTTGGCGCGAAAGATTGTATAATGTTAACAAACAGTAACAGTATGTGCAGGAGGACTACCCGGCTATGAGCAATCAGGACATCGAAGAAACAGTCAAACATCAAACACCTTTTAAGCAGTACGGAACCATTAACGACTGGTTCGTGACAGGCGCTCTGCTCGCTATTGCCACCTGTCTCTCGTACGTTTTCTTTCATATTATGGAGAATCCTACTGCCAACATCGCCCTGTGCTACATTCTGGCCCTGTTTTTGACAGCACGTTTTACAACCGGATACTTTTTCGGACTGTTCGCCTCTCTTTTCGGCGTTGTCTGCGTCAACTTTTTATTTACATACCCTTATTTTGCACTGGATTTTACGTTGACTGGATATCCGATTACTTTCATCGCCATGTTCTCCATCTCCATCGCCACCAGCGCCCTTACCACGAATATGAAGGAGCAGGCGCGTATTCTCTCCGAGCGTGAGAAACTTTTGATGGAGGCGGAAAAAGAGAAGATGAGAGCCAACCTGCTCCGTGCCATTTCCCACGATCTCCGTACTCCGCTGACCAGCATCATCGGTTCCAGCACCGTCTATCTGGAGAACGGCAAGTATCTGACCGAGACGGAGAAGAGCGACCTGGTTTCCCATATTCTGGAGGATTCCAACTGGCTCTTAAACATGGTGGAAAATCTGCTGTCTGTCACACGTATCAACAATGAAACCACAAAAGTGAATAAATCCCTGGAACCAGTCGAGGAAGTTGTGGCCGAAGCCGTAATCCGGCTGAAGAAGAGACTTCCGGATGCCAAGGTTAACGTATGTGTTCCTGATGAGGTGCTGATGATTCCAATGGATGCCGTTCTGATCGAGCAGGTTTTGATTAATCTGATCGAGAACGCATTTGTCCATTCCAAAACCACCGAACCGGTCGAATGCTATGTGGACAGCGGAGATGAATTCGTCACATTCCACGTACAGGATCACGGAATCGGCATTCCCCCGGAGAAACTGAGCACGATTTTTGACGGTTCCTCTTCCACCACCAGCACATCCAACGACGGAAGAAAAGGAATGGGAATCGGTTTATCCATCTGTAAGACAATCATTGTCGCCCATGGAGGCGATATCAAGGCGGCCAACCATAACGGCGGCGCCGAATTTTACTTTACACTGCCAAAGGAGGGCGCAAAAATTGACTCATAAAACATCTATTCTTCTTGTTGAAGACGAAAAAAATATCTGTGACTTTATCTCAACCTCATTATCCGCCCAGGATTATAAAATCACGGAAACACATTCGGGCAAGGAGGCATTACCTATCATCACATCGCAGTGTCCCGATCTCATTCTTCTCGATCTGGGTCTTCCGGATATGGACGGAATGGAGATTATCAAGCAGGTGCGTACATGGGCCAGCATTCCTATTATTGTTATCTCCGCCCGTACTCAGGAACAGGAGAAGGTAAAGGCCCTGGATCTGGGAGCCGACGATTATCTGACAAAACCAATCGGAACCTCCGAGCTGCTGGCGCGAATCCGTACCGCACTCCGCCACAGCAACAGGCTGAATACGGACTCTCCGCTCTACAAGAGGCCGTTCCATACCAAGGACCTGACGATTGATTTTGAAAAACATCTGGTAACGCTGGGGGATAAAGAGATTCATCTGACACAGATCGAGTTTAAGATTATCGCCCTGCTGGCCAAGAATTCGGGCCGTGTCATGACATACGACGCCATCATTTCTAATATATGGGGACCGTACGCGGATGATGACAACAGCATTCTCCGTGTGAACATGGCCCACATCAGAAGGAAACTGGAGCAGAATCCAGCGGAACCGCAGTACATATTTACCGAGATCGGCATCGGGTACCGTATGGTGGAGGATGAGGCGGCAAATTAGGACGCCGAGGATAACTCATAGACCTGTGTCGTTTATGGATTTGAACAACAAACAAGCGGTATGCTCCCGGTAGGTGGCATACCGCTTGTTTGTTGTGTGTTATACGCCCTGTCCCTCCCGCGCTATAGCTTGTGGACAAAATGTCCCTAGGTCTGTCGGTTTTGTGGATGTGCGGAATGACAAGCAATTTGGAACAATCATACAACATCAATTTTCGACAAACTTCCATATAATTTCAGGCATCAACATCCTTACACAAAAAGCTGACCATTTCCTGGGACACCTTAATAAAGTCCCGAATGATAATCGGAGAATGCTCCAAAGAATGTATGGCAATTCCAAGTTCCCGATATGAATGGGGAAATACTGGCATAACTTGGACTTTGCTGCTTCGCTCCCGTATGGCCAGCTCCGGTAGAATTGTAACACCCATGCCATGCTCTATGAGATTAATCAATGCCTGATCGTCGATGTTTACAGGTTTGTAATTCGGCTTCGCATTGGTTGATTCCATAGCGTGCATCATATCAACATCGAATCCCTGCGATGCCACATAAAAATCCAATCCGTCAAATTTTTCAAGCCGAAAGACAGGCTCGCCTCCGTTATTATAATCAGGTGGAAGAACCGCGTATAAGGGATCTTTTTTCAGATGAATCCAGTCATAGTTCCCTTTCGCCAGTCTGCTTGTAAAGACTATGTCCATCCCCTCTTGCTCAAGTAACTGTTCAATCGTAACCGATAAATCTATCATGCGGAAATCAACATTGACATTCGGATGCTTTGCACTGAAACGTTGAATAATGATAGGCAGCCATTGAATTGAAACACTAGCTAAAGTGGCAATGCGAATAGGTTGTGCAGTTCTTTTTGCCAAAGTTATCTGCCATATACTCCTGCATCATCATTCTTGCAATCTTTTCTACAGTGTCCGGCAGACTGTTTCTGATTGCAACGAGGTTTGATCGCAAAAATCAAAACTTACATCGTGCGATTATAATCAGTATTACCATATTTGCATCTGTTGGCGCATCCTTTATTCCCTTTAGCAAAATATCTAATATTATGTTTTCTATTATGGGTGCGGTTGGAATCATTTTGGGCCTAGTGGTGCTAACTCGATTTGTAATCATGAGAAAGATATTAATCGCTCATAAATAATGGATTTTACACTTACAAAGAAAACTCGCTGAAGTCTCACAACCTCAGCGAGTTTTCTTTAGGGCTGTTTTTTTACAGCCCCTTATCTGTCTATTTGTTTATGAGAGCTGCTGGCTGTCTACCGGGCACTAATTCAGCTCCGCATATAACTCATTCCAGTGATTCAGAATCTCTTCCTTATGATCTTTCAGATAAGCAAAATCCAGCTCCTTCATTCCCAGTGTATCTTCCGCCGGAAGGCCGCTTAAATTGCAGTTGCCGTTAGAACCGCGTCCTGCTGATACTTCTGCACGGGCGTCCTGGAATTCGGCTGAGGTGAGGAGATCCACCATTGCCTGGGCTGCCGGAAGGTTCGGGGCGTTTTTAACGATTGCCGCGCCGCCTGCCATGGCCGTGTTTCCTTCTTCCATATAGATGCACTCAATCGGAGCGCCGTCGTTAATCAGGGCGACTACACTTGATTCATAGGAAAGCCCCGCTACATACTCCCCGTTACTGACCAGGTTGTAAACATCCTTAGAGGATGTTGTGGAGAAGCTGGCAGGAATCAACTTTTTGATATAATCCCAGCCCTTGTCATCGTCAAACTTATCTCCCATTACAGCCAGAATCGTCTGGAGCTGGCGCCAGCCTGAAGATGTGGAATCAGGCGCCGCAAGAATAATCTTTCCTTCCAGGGCCGGATTTAACAAATCCTCATATCCGTTGATTTCAACCCCCAACTCGTCCCTGAGCGCCGGATTGACTACGAGACACATAACCTGAACATCATAAAAATTGTAATATCCCGACTCATCGTGGTAAAGCTGTTCGCTGTCACATGCGGCAGTATACGGCTGCAGGATATCGTGATAGGTATCACCGTCCGCGGCAAACATACCGCCGATTACCACGTCAGCATCACATGATTCATCACTTCTGATTCTCGTCGCCAGTGTTCCTACCGAATCGGCCTGGATTTCCAGTTCACAGTCTGGATAATATTTTTTCCATATGTCGCTCAGGACCTGCTGCTGTGTTTCTTCCATTGTCGTGTAAACGGTGATTTTCCCTGATATCTCACCCTCCGGCCTTACGTAATACGGCCTCTCGCTGCTTTCCTCTTTTGCCTCAGATTCCCCCTGCTCCTGAGTGTTCTCCGCTGCCGGTTCTGCTTTCTTTGTCTCAGCCGGAGCTTCTTTTCCTCCGCATGCGGTCATGGACAATGCCATAAATGCTGCCATAAATGCTGCTGTCAGTCTTCTTTTTTTCATAAAATACACTCTCCCTCTTATATATTTTTTAAGTTTTAATAACTTTACATGTTACATTCTCACATCTTCCAGCTTCGTAAATTTCAGATAGATAATCAGACAGATTACGGTAAGCAGCATCGTGATAGTTGCAAACACGGCAGCCACGCCGTAAATACCGCTGGTAATAGCCGAATAAGTGCTGATAGTCAGTGTAATCGTCCTGTTATTATAAAGAATTACCCCCGATGACATCTCCGTAATAATAGAAACAAAACTTAATACCGCACCCGATATGATTCCGCTGGACATCATGGGAACCGTGATTTTAGTAAAGGCAGCCGCCTTGGATGCTCCCAGGCTCAGAGCGGCTTCCTCAATATTAACCGGAATTTTCATCATCGCCGCCGTCGCTGAACGGCTCGTAAACGGCATACGGCGTATGGCCAGGGCAATTATCATAATCACCAGCGTTCCTGTGAGGGAAAACGGCTTTCTGGAAAATGCCACCACCAGTGCAATACCGATTACTGCGCCCGGCATAATATAAGGCATCATGGAAATCGTATCAATCGCATTGTTAAACAGGCTGCTTCTCCTCACCACCAGGTAGGCAATCAGGACTGCCACCACAATGATTACGGCCAGTGTCACGACGCTGACAATCAGTGTATTTCCAATCGAACGCGCCAGCATCTTTTCCATTGCTTTCTGGTAATTCACAAGGGAATAACCCGGTTTAATAATGCTGTTTTTGTAGTTTCTGAACGACATGTTTACGATATATATCTGCGGCAGAAGTGAAATGCCCACCAGCAGGTAACAGTATGCATGCATCATGAAATTGCCGATTCCCGCAGCCTTTTTTGGCTCTACCGGGTGCAGGGCGTTGATGGTAAATTTAAACCGGTTGGACGCCACCTTCTGAATGATGAAAATAGCGGCCGTCACGAGTACGGCAATAACGCTGATGGCTGCCGCAAAGTGATAATTGGTCCCGTTTTCTCCCAGGTACTGGTTATAAATCAGAACCGGGAACGTACTGTATCCGCGTCCAATTAGAACCGGGGTTCCGAAATCGGCAAAGGAACGCATGAACACCAGCAGGGCCGCCGCCAGGATTGTCGGCATTGTGAGCGCCATAATCACTCTCTTAAAACGGTCCACCCCCTTACATCCCATGCTCTCTGCCGCCTCCAGCAAGGAATTGTCGATATCCCGGAACGCTCCGTTCATATAGATTACAACCAGCGGAAACAGCTTTAATGTCTGAACAAAAACAATTCCGCCAAAACCGTATATCGAAACTCCGGAAATCCCCATTGATTTCAGAAAACCGGTTATAAGCCCGGAGTTACCCATCAGAAGAATCCACGCGTAAGCTCCGATAAACGGGGCCGACATAGTACAGAGCAGGCAGAGCACAAACAGTACCTTACGGCCTCCCAGCCTGTAAAAAGAGTAAAAATAGGCAAACGGAATACCCAGAAGCAGGCTTGTCACCATAACACAGACTCCTATTTTTACACTATGAAAAATAGAGTCATAGTAATAGGATTTGGCAAAAAACATCCGGAATGCGTCGAGAGTGAACTCTCCATTCGTATATACCGCTTCTTTCAGCAATTTTCCAATGGGGTAAACGAGAAATATCATAAAAAGCCCCATCAGAATCCAGGAAATGACGTTCCAGAAGTCCTTTCTAGCTTTTGAATGACTCATCCGGCCACCTCCCGTCCGCCAGCCTCCGGGGGAAGAGCCATGCTGTTTTTAATCCCTTTCATCAGGCTTTCCGTCGTTTCCGGATCAAACAGGTTGGCTTTGCGGCTGTTCAGGGTGAGTATTACCCTGCTTCCCGGAGGAATAATCTCATCTATCTCCGACTCCTGGATGATTTCAGCCGTCTCCCCTGTCTCAAGTTCTGCAAAATAATGGGTATTGGAACCAAGGAATACGCTGTCCTGAATCCTGGCGCTGATACCGTCCGTATCTTCCCCCTCTTTATATAAATGTACAAATAGTTCTTCCGGCCTTACCGACAGGGTTACGTCCCTGTCATGGCTCTCCTCCTCGCGGACGGAATCCATTTTAACTTTGTATCCGTTGGGAAATACCAGGATCGTTTCCGCTCCGTTCCGTGTCAGTCTTGCGCTCAGAAGATTCGACTTGCCGATAAAGGTTGCCACAAAAAGATCCGCAGGTCTCTGGTAAATATTCTTCGGTTCTCCGCAGTGGCGGATCACGCCGTCTTTCATCACCGCAATCCGGTCGGAGATCGCCATCGCCTCCTCCTGATCATGTGTGACATAGACCGTGGTGATTCCCACTTCCTTCTGAATATTTTTAATCACCGTCCTCATCTCTACACGGAGCTTGGCATCCAGGTTGGATAATGGCTCGTCCATCAGCAGCACGTCCGGCTGTATCACAAGCGCCCTCGCTAACGCCACCCTCTGCTGCTGTCCGCCGGACAACCGTTCCGGCATTCTGTCCGCATACTGATCCACATGCACCAGCTCCAGAAACTTCTGGGCCTGCGTTCTCATCTGCTCTTTGGGCATGTTTTTATATTTCAGCCCGAATTCAACATTTTTCCTGACCGACATATTGGGGAAGATAGCGTAGTTCTGGAATACCATACCGATTCCGCGTTTTCCCGGCTCCATGTCATTGATGATTTTGTCGTTAAACCGGAAACTGCCGCCCTCTATGGTATTAAATCCTGCTATCATCCTCAGCAGGGTGGTCTTGCCGCATCCCGACGGCCCCAACAGGGTAAAAAGTTCCCCATTCCGTATTGTGACCGATAAATCAGGGATGACTGTCACTTCCCCATATTTCTTTACTGCATTTTCAATCGAAATTACCACGCTCACATTCATCACCGCCCCTGTTTTTTATATATATTGTATATGTTTCCCTCTTGTTGTTTATAATACTATACAACTTTAACATTGCATTCTACCTCAAATACCGTTCAAAAGGAAAAAATATCAAACATTTTAATATTTTCTTCATTTATTTTGTATTTTTTTCTTAATCTGCAGATGAAGAATCCCTCTCCGCCACAGTGCGCTCCTGCCCGGAGGGCTTTTTAATCTCATAGGGCCACTTTCCTATTAGATTAAAAACAGCCGGAACTTTAATTCCGGCTGTCCAGACTTTAACCTGTTAAGCTTTTACTCCTGCCGCTCCCTGATCTCGGAAACGTATTCTTTCGGGCTGCACCCGATATACTTCTTAAACACCATATTGAAATATTTGTAATCACCGATCCCGCACATCCAGGAAACATCCTGGACCGCTGTTTTTCCCTCCTTTAGAAGCTCCAGGGCTTTCTGGATCCGATAGCGGTTCAAATATTCGATAAAGGTAGTCCCCATCTGCTTTTTAAATTTTTTATTCAGAAAGGTTTCGCTGTAGTTCAGGGCGTCCACAACATCCTGCAGAACCATTTTCTCCCTGTAATGCCGGGCAATGAAGGCCAGCATATCTCTCACTACCGCATCGTCTTCCCGGCTGATTTCCTCCTTTGAAACAAGCTGGATATTCTTCCACTTTTCCTGTTCCTGTTTGCGGTTGCACCAGGTGCGTCTGAGCAGGCACTTCTCCTTTGCATCTTTTACCGCCTCCAATAAATCCTCCTTTTTAAGCGGTTTCAGCAGATAGCCCGTCACGCCGTAGCGGATAGCGGTTCTCGCATATTCAAAGTTCGAATAACCCGACAGTATAATAGCGGAATAATTATAATCTTCATATGTCTCCCGGATCATCCCCAGTCCGTCCATGACCGGCATGTTAATATCAGCCATCACAATATCCGGTTCCAGACGTTTTATCAGCTCCACGCCTTCTACTCCGTTCCTCGCCTCCCCGACTACCGAACAGTCCATGTCTGCCCAGGGGACCGAGTACACCAAACCTTTTCTGATAATATCCTCATCCTCCGCGACGATTACTTTGTACATTATGTCTCCCCTTTCTGCTGTTCTATCCGCGCCAGTACCTCAAAACCGGTTCCCTCCATGTTTCTGATTTGCAGGCCGCTTCCATCCCCATATTTCAGGTACAGACGGCGCGATAAGTTTCTCAGGCCGATGGAGGGAGAACTGTTGTCATGTGTCCGGAGCTGTTCTCTCAGTTCCTCCGCCTTTTCCTCCTCCATTCCAAGACCGTCATCCAGAACACTGATATAAAGAACATGCCCCTCCAGCGTCCCGTGTATGGTGATGTTGAGATCCATTTTCTTCTGGAATCCATACTTAATGCTGTTCTCGATCAGCGGCTGCAAAAGCAGTTTCGGTACAATACAGTCAAAACATTCGGGAGCAAAGTCGATCGTGCAGCTAAACCTGTCCCCAAAACGGCAATTCTGGATATCCAGATAGCAGTAAATATAGCGCATATCCTCTTCCAGCGTAACCTCTTTTCTGGAGGTATCCACGCTGTAGCGGAGAACTTCAGTCAGCTTTACAATCAGCTCCTCCGCCTTATCGGCATCAAAGACCACCAGATTTCTGATGATTTCGAGGGTGTTATACAGAAAATGGGGATTCATCTGCGCCGTAAGCTGGTCCATTTCGATTCTGCTGTTCAGCTTTAAAAGCTCCGTGTTCCTGCCGTTCAATGCCTGGATGCTGTCAAGCATGTTGTTAACCTGATACCCCACTTCATTAAATTCATCATCCGTGTTCATCTGGATTCTGTGGTCATAGTCTCCCTTGCGTATAATTCTAATCTCACTGACCAGCCGCTCAATGGACGCTGCGTTGTTCTCCGCCATGGATTTTGCCATCCATCTTGCAATCCAGTACCATACGGCTCCCATCACCAGCAGCGCCGCCAGTCCGATGTGGACGGCCTCGTTTCTCGGATAATACACCAGGGAATAGATTACGGCCGAATACTCCGGCAGCTCCTTCGACACCACCCAGTAACGGGCGTGGCCATGCATCCAGCTTCCGTGTTCGGTCCCATAGAATTTGTTGCTGCTGTCGGCCAGCCCCGGTTTGCTGATATACATTACGTTCTGTCTCAGATCCGTGATTACGCCGTCAAAATTGCTTTCCGACAGGTAAAAATTCCATCCGCTTCCCGATAAAAACAATGTGATATATCCGCTGACTTCTTCATTCTTAAAAATCGGCTTGATAAACAGAGCGTCAGCGTAGTCACCGCGGTCATAATAGACGGCGCGGTAGATTTCTCCCTCTTTGCAGTTCCTTGCGTTGTAGCAGACCGCATTATTATAGTTCACCAGGTAGGATGATAACTGGCTCTCACTAAAGGACGTGAATAAAACATCTCCGTCCTTGCTCGTGATTATCACCTGGTTATGGACATCACAGCTTTCATCAAACTGGCGGAAATAATTTTTAAATTCATCTACTGCTTCCGGCTCATCCCCGGATATAATCTTCTCCACCGACTCCACGGTCCTGCCGCTCAGAAGGAATTCCCTGTTCTGCATATCGAACCTCAGAAAAACCTCCTCCAGTTTTTTCAGATGGGAGGATGCATCAAGCTCATTAGTCGCCAGCGCCGCCAGATACTGCCCCGCCAGAAAAAGCAGGGAACTGACCAGGATCAAAAGAGCAATGCGCTTGGCAGCCAGCTTTTGAAGATTTTTTTGAAATTTGCCTTCTTCGTTATTGTTTTTCATCTAACCTCCCCCTGTCCTCTCTTTATTATAAAGCAGGGACACCATGACCGCAAGCCTGTCCAAAAGAGTCCTGAGCATTTGGCTATTGCATCGAACCCTGCTGCATATCGGCATACTGCATCTTGACGCAGGTGCATATTCTATTTATTACACAGAACTTTCCTGCGTAACAACGAAAAGCACGCTTCGCGAACTTTTCATTGCCACTCAAAAATGCTGCCCGTGTAAATCGGACAGCATAAGTAAAATACATTTATTCTATTATCTGTATGATAAACCATTTAATCTGCGATGCCGCAGTTTCTCTAAGCTAAGGGGTATTTCTTTCCCGCACGCAGCGAACGGCCATGCGGTCCTGCCCTCCATACGTACAGGTAAACAGGGTCAAATCCCATTCCCCGTCTTCCATGCCCTTCAGATCCGTACCCTCTATCTTCTCCAGATAATCTACAGTGTAATTATATACCGCGCCGTTGACATCCGTAAAGCGAACAGAATCCCCCTGTCTCATACTCTTAATTGCGCTGAAATGTTTCCGGTAGTTATGACCCGCGATAATCATTGTGTCGTCCAGAAAAGAACCGTTATAGCGGCAGGGCGCCTGCTTCAGCAGCTCATCACTCCACTCATAGAGAACGGGGAGTGACAGTTCCAGAGATGGCAGGGACAGAACCCCGATGTACTCTTTTCCATCCAGTTCCACAGTCTGCATCTGGGTCGCCGTAGTTCCGTAACCGTCCATATTTTCCGTGAGAGTCGGAATGACGTCCCTGGACAGGATTTCCACCGCCCGGTCCGCGGCCTGCGCCCCCCGCTTTTCTTCCAGCCGGTTAGCAGCCGTCAGAGCGGCGGCGGCAGCAACACAGCATATACCGATGAGCATTAAAAAACTGCCTCGTTTAATTTTCATTTTCATTTCTCTTTCTGCTGAAATAGTCCCTGTATCCAAAACCAAATAAAAGCATACCCGCTATGGCCAAAAACGGCACAGGCCACCATAACAGTCCTGTCTGCGGAAGCTTGCCAAGAGGAACAGGCTCTTCTTCAATATTAGTTAACATGCTGCCCTCCGGAACATCTCCGTCTAAGATTTCTTCCAAAACAGAGTTTGTAATCGTGTAAACCGTCTCCTCCTCAGTGTAGGAAACATCATAACCATCTGGCACATTGCGCTCCACAACCTCCCAGGTGTACTCATCACTCAAGCCGCTCCAGGTGTGGCGCCAATAGTTGGAAGAAGACAGCGTTGCCTTACGGTCAACCTCCCCGTCCTTCAGCAGCGCCACTTCTATATTTCGAGGCCGCATTTCCCGGTATCCATCATCATTCCAGACTTTAATCACGGTAAGTTTTTGTTTTTCCCCCGACGGATTCCCACCTGACGGGTTTCCCCCGTCAGGCGAGGACGGAGTATCTGCTGTCGTCTTAGGACGCACTTCCACTGTGTAATTCCATTCGTCATTCTCCTCCAGGGCGGGCAGACTGACAAAAAACGAATCTGACCGGTAGGTAGCGCTCCCTATTTTTAAATCCTCCGCCTGCAGAAGGTATAAACCCGTGGCAAGTGTACCAAAGTCCACCCGGCCCTCACTGTCTGCCCTCCCCGTCTTGAACGGCTCTATCTTGTCAGAAGATACATAGACAGACAGAGTGTTGGCAGCTGTTTTCCAGCCCGTGGAATCCAGTTCTTTCAGATTCACATGATATTCGCTGAATGATCCGCTCAGCACATATTCCCCGCCTTCCGTGATATCAGCCACTCTGTAGAGACTGAAAACGGCTCCCGACAGCGCTTTTCCATCATAGCTGTATTCCAGGGATAACTGTCCTTCCCGCTCCACCTCCACGCGTCCGGCTGCCTGCGCCTCCATTGTGCCCGCCAATACCATAGCGGATAAGAGCAGCAGCGCCATGTACCGCCTTAAAGAAAATTTCTTTCTCTGATTTTTATATATCATACTCCTGCCCTCTTTCCTGCTCCTTCACCGGCTCAGATGTACTCTGTCCGGCCGGTGTTTTCTGTGCTGTGGTCCTTTTCTTCTCTTTACTTTTCTTCTCTTTACTTCTTTTCTCGTTACTTCTCTTTTCCTTACTCTTCTTTTCTATATTTTTCATTCCTTCATTATTCTTTGTTTTCTCTTCCTCTCCGTTTACCTCCCTATCCCCTGGTTTTCCGGTGCTCACAATCAGGAAAATGAACAGCACCAGCAATATGGGAGCCGCAACAACAGGTGCAACCAGGATTGGATCGATCTGGATGGCGTCTGCCGATATATGCAGCGTTGACGGACCATCAGTTCTCACCCCTCTCACCAGCAGGCGGTGCGTATTTACCGCATAAGGTGTACAAGTCACGAGCGTTACATGATCTTCTCCCGGAACAATTGCAAGCTCTGACACATCTTCCGGCTTAACAATGGAAATCCGGTCCACCTCATATGTAAGTGTCTCATTCATGATACTCAGAGTGAACAGATCTCCCTGCTCCATGCGGTCTAAATCAGTAAACAGTTTCGCGGTGGGAAGTCCCCGGTGCCCTGTGATAACGGCATGGGTGCCCTCACCTCCGACCGGAAGGGAGGAACCCTCCAAATGTCCGGCGCTGTGCTGGAGGATATTCTCGGAAGTACCATGGTAAATCGGAAGGTTTACCTTTAATTTTTTTATCTCAATGTATCCCATCATACCGGTTCCGGTAACATTTAAAAGTGACTTGTATTCCTCATCCTCAGAAGCTCCGTCAACAAAATCACCGTAACCCAGTTTCTTATTATATTCATCCGCACTTTCCAGAATTCTGTCATATTCCTCCCTGGGCATCTCACTCAGAGCCTCCACATATCCGGCAATAGCATGGGAAGCCGTGAACTGGTTTATGTAATCGCTGATGGACGGATACATGAGAATAACCAGTCCTGCGAAAAACACAAGCCCCAATAGCAGGTTTGAAAATTTTCTTTTATTCATGCACCCTTTCTCCTCCGCTGTTTTTCCTGTAAATAACTACAACAGCACGGAGAGAAGAATGAAGATATCCTCTTAGAATCTTCATTTTCCTCTCCCTGATGTCGTACCCGGGATTCTTATTATGTACCGTGGGAGAGGGAGAAATCTCTCCCTCCCACGGTACTGATTTTTAGCTGGATGTTCCGCTATGATATCTGACGAACCAACTTTTATCTTCTGGACATACGGCGTCTTGTAATCATTACAATAGCTGCGCCGAGCATGAGCACAATACCAATAACCGTGAACATTGTGGTACCCATACCACCGGTGCTTGGAAGGTGTGCTCCCTTGTTGTTGGAAATGCCTGCTTTGTAATATCCTTTGCCGCCTGCTGCATCTTTGTTGATTTCTATTACTTCTGTTTCTTCCGTAATCGTGGATTTTACATAGGCTATCTCAAAGCCCTCTGTCACTTCCGTGCTGTCAGCAAATGTCTTAACCTCTCCGGTTGCCGGATTCATATATGCCGGGACTCCATTAATTTCGGCCGGTACTGGGGACTCCGCCTCTCCTGAATTGGTAGTGTAAGTGTAATGGTTAACACTAGTCACCCTCTTTGTGAAAAATGGAATATTGGTTGCATTGATCTCGATTTTCACAACTTCTGTCATCAGGTTGTAATCCTCAGGAGCTTTCGTCTCTTTCAGATAATAGTCTCCCATTTCAAGTCCTGCATACTGTGCTGCACCGTTTGCATCCGTTACCAAAACAACATTTCCGTCAGCATCTGTTACCGGATCCGTACACGCTTCATCTCTGTACAGTTCAAATTCTGCACCGGACAGTTTCTCGCCTTCATGCTTTTCTTCAAACTTATCAATAACCAGGGCGTACATATGTACAATTTCCAGGTCTTCATCCTTACCGTAACCATTTTTATGCCCAGGTCTATCGCCGCCGTCTCCAGGTTTCCATGAATTTCCGTTATATGGGTCATTGCTGTAAATCAGCTCCACATTATTAGGGTTACCTTCTGTTGTACCCAGGTTGGCATCCGCATTCAGTTTTGCTTTATATTCGATTACTACAGTTGTATATGCGGAAATATTGTCAAAATCAAAATCAACGAAAAGCTGTGTACCTGTTTTTAAACTACTCTCAGGGTCCTTTATTTCGGTTACTCCGAGCGTATAGTCATCATCTTTAGCTAATTCCTTAGTGGTAGTGGTATCGTTTCCAGTAACTTTGAGAGAGCCGTCTACAAAGTCAAGTCCCTTGGATAACATATCGCCTACATAGAACGTTTTGTTTGTAGCTCCCTCCGGATAAGTCGGAACGCTTACTTTCAGCTGATAAGTGATTTCTTTGCCTATTTCGGACGTCTGCTGGTGCTTTCCATCATGCTTGTCGCCTTCCAGGCCTTCTTTGTCCGGGATTTTATCGTCTGCTACAGTTCCGCCGGTAATTGCTTTGTCAACGGAAGGTTTTGAGGTCTTCATCGCAACTGTGTACTCCGGATACAATACAGGAGAACCATCTACTACCGTAGGATTGACTTCTGCAGTCACTGTCTGATAAATCTTAGCGCCCTTGCTTGTGCCGGCGCCAACGATGATGTACTGCCCCATTGGCATGCTGTCAAAAGTAACAACTCCGTCCCCATTTTCTTCGTCTGTTACGCTCTTGTCAGGCGTTATTTTCTGGTCCTTCACATACGCTGCAAAATTACCCAGAAGCTCCTTCAGTTTTTCGCTCTCATTGGACACCTCTGCATAATCATCAGGAGTACGTATCTCCGAAGCCCATGTCTCGTTCGCAGCTAAGAATGCCTTAAACGCATCTGTAAATTCATAGCTCAGCTTATTGTCTGCATATGTGATACTGACAACCTTATAAGCCTGAAGGGTGTCCCCTCCGTTTGCTGATCCATCCTCCGGATTGGACACTCCCACCGTAATATCAGCCGTGGAACCCTCTGTAACCTTTACCGCTGTTCCTTCTCCCTTACTTGTTGCAAAGGCAGGGAAACACAAGCCCGCTACCAGGGCCGCTGTCAGCAGGGATGCCGACACTTTTTTTAATAACCTTTTCATTCCATAATCCTCTCTTTCATCTTTTTGAAATTATATTAATTTATAAAAACGCCATTCTTTCCGTTGAAAGGTTATGCTTCCTTCCTTTCAAACGGGCGTTTTTTCACATAACATGCTGCAGCCATCAGTATCATAAACAAACCTGCTGCAGTATACGGGACGCTGCCTTTCCCTCCTGTATGAGGCAGTTCAAAGCCATTGCTGTTCTTAATTACCAGCACCGGAATCTGGTTCTGCCCCTCACCGGCTGTTTCGCCATGAACCATATTTTGTTCCGGTCCGTCACCGGACACATCCACACCGTCCGGTTTCAGAAGAAACCGGACCGGCTTCTCTAAAATGATATACCCGGAAGGTGCTTTGGTTTCCACCAGGTAGTAGACAGCCGGAGATAAATTCTCAACTGTAACCTGACCGTCTTCCCCGGTTACAAGCGGCTCTGCATTTATCTTAATGCCACTGATAGCGGGGTCTGTTCCCGGTATCGTTACTGCCCCTTCTCCCGACGCGGCGCGGTAAAGGTCAAATTCGGCCCCCATGAGCAACTTATTTTGGTCGGCAACATCCTGCTTTTTAAGTATCAGTCCACAGGATGCTACCTGAATAACCGGATGATCGTAAGCTTCTGTATAATTTATATTTTGCATTACATATTGGACATCTGCCGATTGATTCGAGTGAAAACCCGGGTAGCCGGAACTGGTGTCGTTTGTAAAACCGGGAGTCAAAGTATTGCTGTAGTCCGTATTTTCATCCCCTTCTACACCTCTATATCCATCACTGCCGTTTTCCTGAAGATTTTTTGCATACTCCTCATAGGCGGTCTGCGTTGTCTGGACATTAAAAGACAGGGTATAAACACAGTCGTTTTCAAGTACATAGTCACTTTTAAACTTTACCGTCACCGTTCCGGTGCTTTGGCCATCCGTCTGATTGTCCTGGGCGACAGGGGTATAGGTTACGCTTTCAATAATAGACTGCCCCGACACTGTTGGATGCCCGACAGCCCCTGAGCCTGCTGCCCCAGTCCCCTCCCAGAGATGTGTGACCTTATCGTTTTTATCCTTCATGGTGACAAGCACATCCGGCTGGCTCGCATACCAGTTTACATATTGGCTCAGTTGATCTGTGACTTCCACATGACTAACCGGATGACCATACATGATCGTTTGGAATGCTTCCTCCAACTTTTTCTTGTCATTTACCACAAAATAATTATCCGGGTCAGTGGCAATCTGTTTCAGAGTGTCCTCCATCAAAGGGCTGTCTGTTTCTTCCTTGCCTCCAACTCCCAGAGTATACACGATTGTATCATCGTGACTGGTATGGAATGTATTAGCATAGTCAATTGTTGGCTGTTTAGCATAATTCCCCGAATTGGCCGCACCTGTGCCGAAACGTCCTTGAAAATATTGGCTGTCAAAAGCACCTGACTGATTGTACTTGTATGGAGTAAAATAAATCCCGTAATACCGCCAGTAACCCTGGATATTGGTGACCCCTGCTGTATCTGGTCTAAGATAGTAGTATGTTGGATATCCGTCGCTGATAAAAATCATATAACGGTTTGCTTCCGGCCGTTTTTTTTCTGATTCCTCAAGCAGCGTTCCCGCCTTGCGCAGGGCCTGCATGATATTAGTGCCGCTTCCTAAACTGTCACTGAACCCCTTCTTTATAAGAATGTCGTTCAATAGAGGCTTTAAGTCTTTTTCTTTCAGTACATTATAGTCTCTACTCCATCCTGACGTACTCCAGGCATCCTCTATACCAGAGCTGTACAACATATCATAATCCTTACGCATACCATTCTCTGTAGCGTTGTTCTTCCATGAACCTGAATACCCCACTACACTGACATTATTTCTGGAATCACTTGAAAGAATTTCCTTTGCAAACCACTCAGCATTCTCTACAACCGCCTTTGCTCTGGTTTCCTCTCCCATATCTGTTTCCTGCATACTCGCGGAATTATCCAGAACCAACACGACATCTACCGGCGTCTTCATCATTCCTGTCTTCACGTCCAGATACAAACGGTAGAAATCGGTCATATCATCTGCGCTGTCATCCAGACTGGTATCCGGATTATTCTGACTATCCCTCAGGGCATCAATCGTCTTTCGGTGCTCTAGGTTGGGCTTGTTGGGGATCACTGCTTCCTTCGTGTTTGTGATGGTGTAATTTACATTCGGATTCTTACTTTCCTGCCATTCGTAGAGCGTGAAAGCAGATGCAGAGTCAGAATAGGATGTTACCGTCCCCTTGCCATTACTAAATCCGTCTGCCAGATAATATCGATTTCTCTTATAATTACTTGAAAGACAATTGTTATAAAATGCAAACTCTTTACTGTAACCAGAGGTTCCAGCAGCGACGGCAGAAATCCCCTCAGAAGTTAATCCTAAGTTTCTTCCATTTGACGTAAGCGTAAAACCTTTCCCACTACTGGAAGCTTTCCACATAGCGTTAGAATCAGGCTTTGTACTGCTGTTTATATCCACCTTGGCAATTGTCATGTTCGCTGAATTTTCTCCGGATCTGGCCAAAGCCTGACCCTTGTAGGAACCGGAGCCATATACCAGAATATAAGTCTGGCCATCCGTAATCCCTTCTGCCTTCACCCATCCCGACGCTTTTCCATCCCCTGCATCCTCTGTCCTGCTGATTGTGGCATAATAACCATCCACCGTTTCTTCCTGTACTGTATAGGAAATCTGCACACCATTTTCATCCAGAGGCAGGTCACTCCAGGTGTAAGACCACTCGTTACTATTGCTGAGTGTAACGGAAGGCTCCACTTTTGTACCATTTTTTAACAGCCACACGTTAATTTGAGAAGGATGATTTCCCTCATCGCCGACCCATATTTTATTTACGGATATGTTGGTATGTTGATCTCCTTTTTGATTCACAATCTGAAAATATTGCTGAGAAACGCTGCCCTCCTCTGAAACCGGTAACATCTCTTCACCATTCGGTTTAGACATAGTAACCGCGCCGTCCTGACCAATACTTACTTTCCAGGGTTCCGCAGGAAGTATGAAACCATCCGCTGCCTTTGTTTCATAAAGCAGGTAATTGCCTGCCAGCAGATTGTCAAAGGTAAACATACCGTCCTCTGCTGAAATCGCATTCTTGATAAGTTCACTCTTTTCCCAATTTTCATCGGCTTTATACAAGTCAAACTCTGCACCGTTTACTGGTTTTCCCTCTGAGTCTGTTTTCTTCAGAACCAGTGGAAAACCTGACGCTTCGCCGCCTTCGGTAAAACGCACTTCCGGCTCATATATTTGTTCGAATGGAAGTTTATGAAGCTCTCCTCCCTGACGGTTAAAAGTTTCTGCAATAATTTCACCGTTATGATTTTGCACCTGTTTGGCAGTTCCCTCTGGGAGCAAGAGCGTTCCCATCGTATTATCTCCCGTTGTAACACTTCCGGGAAAGTTTCCGAAATTCCATATAATTCGCTGTGCAACAGGTATTTCACCAGTTCCTCCGCCAATCTTCACAGGAGGAAGGTTGATGTTGTTTACACCTTCCGCCACGCGGACATTGACAACCAGGTACTGCTTTTCCCCAAGAGAGTGATCATTATTTGTCAGGCCGTTGGTCAAGTCATCCTCTTCCATTGCCTTGGCCAGCGCCAACTTAAAGGGATCGTCCCATTCATTTTCAGCCTCCTGAACCGTAACATTTAAGATTTTTACACCTGGTGATGAATCATTTTTAGTATACGTATTGGCGGTCCATTCATTCAAACTCTGTGCAAATTCAGTGAGTCTGACAAATTCCCTATCCCAGTCAATATCACAGTCAGCTACCGCTTTACCGGAATTAAAGTTTTGGAGTTCTGCAACAACCGTACCATTGTTTTTGATCTGGCTTTGTTCGACTGTATATTGGTTTCCCACATGCAGTACAAAGTCGGATCCGCCATTTAACCGTAATGTTGCTTTCTGTCCGCTCCCTACTATGAACTCACCGATAAAAGTCTCATTACCCGTTCCCCTATAAGGGCCGCCTTCCCATTTCAACTCCTCTGTGGGTTCCAGGATCGGATTCCCCTCTGCATCTAACTGATAAACCACATAGGTCTTTTCAGTATCCAGATTTTCAAATACTCCTGAACATTTATTATCTACTACATCCAATTCGATTTTTTCAATAAACTGTACGATGTTTCCAGCTTTGTATAAGCCAAAGCTGCAGCTAACCGGAGGATTACCAGTTCCGTTATAAATTTTGCTGACCCTGATATTAAACCGGTTGCCCAAGGCATTAATAACACTTCCGTCAATATCAACATACAAGTCACTGTCTTTTGTAAAGTCTAGGCTTCCCACTGCGATATTACTTGCTGAATGGCCTCCTCCCGGAGTCATATTCTTAGCAAATACCCCAAAATGGTTAACACTGTAATACTCTGCGCCGCTTATCGGCCCGCCAAGTACATCCATGATATCATCCAGAGCAGGCCCAACGCCTTCCTCCGCCATAACTACCACCTCAAACGTCGAGAAATGGTCTGTATTCATAACCACGTTTCCTTCGTCATCAGCCCATGCATCCATATCGGTCACTGTGGATGTACCCCTACGCTCATCCACATGGAAAACCGCTGCCTTTGTATTGCCGCCATTCGCTGCCAGCCCCTCAAATGAAACTTGAACAGGGCCTATAGGTTCTATTTCTTTGTCTCCATCCATAAGACAGATGTCGAACAGCCATCTGGAGGTCTGTACCGGAGTCTGCTCCTCTTCCTCTTCCAGCGACTCGTTCCACTCCGCCAGAACGGCAGCCGCCGCCTCGGAGGGACTTGCTTTCGCCGCTTCGGACGGGCTGGCCTTGGAAGCTTCCAGTTCCCTTACAACCAGTCTTAAGTCACCCTCGGGGAAGGAATCCTCGGGGCCTGTCATAACCACCGTTACTCCACTCTCCGTTTCGGCTGTAAGGGTGATTTCTTCATATTCTTCACTCCATATCAGTTCCAGGGAATTATCTTTACGTTTTGCCTCGCGCAGCGCAGGTACATATTTTTTCCCGGCGCCGCCGTATATTCTTAAAAACTGTTTCTCAGCTTCTGGTTCGGAAGGACTTGCTTTCTCTGCATCAGAGGCGCTTGCCTTCCTGGTTTCAGCGCTGCTTTTCGTTTTTAAACTATCCGGCGTCTGTATCTCATCGCTCCATGTTTCCGCTGTATCCTCATCAAGGGCATAGCCTCTTAGAAACAAATGGGATATTAAATTATCAGAAGAACCGGCCGCAGATACATCATCGGTTTTTTCACTGCCGGATCCCTTTTCACTTTCTGAGTCTCCATCACCGCTTCCGGAGTCACTTCCACCTCCCGGGTTTTTACTCTCACTTTCGGTGCCGCTTCCACTCCCTGAGTTTGCTCCCTCACTTCCGTCACTGCTACCCTTTTCCGTGTCTCCGCTCTCCGGGCTGCTGTCTGTGCCGCTGTTTTCTTTATCGCCGCTTTCTTTATCGCTGCTTCCGCCTTCAGATCCGCCATTCTCGTTTCCGGTCCCACTTTCACTTCCGGAATCCTCGCTGTCACTGCCTGCCCCGGCGTCACTACCTGGATCCGATTTGTCTTTTCCATCATCCTCTTTCTCCTGATTTTCATCCTCAGAGCGGCCGGATTCTTCCGCTTCCTGCGAATTTCCATTATCCTTATGTCCATTGTCTTCTAACGTATCCGAGGTTTCGGACTCTTTCACATCCTCTGACGTATTTTCTTCATTATCTGTATTGCTGTCACCCTGTTGATTATTATCAGGGGTTTCATTTGTCTCTTCGTCCTTATCAATTTCTTTTTCCGGCTGAGTTTCCTCTTTTTCTGCGTTTCCGGCGCCTGCCCCAGGGTTCTGTCCGGACTCTGTTTCCGCGTTTTGAGCCTCTTCCTCTCTCTTTTCCGCCTTACGCTCTGCCTCTTCAGCCTCGAGAATTTTATACATATCCGAATTACAGTTCAGGGAAAAAGAAACGATTTCCTCCGGCTCCAGACTGAACCAGTAATTCACCTCGCCATTTTTTTTAAATTCCCGATGGAGTTCCACTATATTACCCTCATCCGTGTCTATCAAACAGACTTCACCGTCTGCATTACCATCCTCATCTTCGATTTCTTCGAAATTATAGTAATCTGAAAGGCCAGCTCCATTGCTTTCCGTATGAAGCACAAAAACAGATGGATCATCTCCTTTAGCCGCCTCCGCGCTGACCCTGAAAGAAAGTTCTTCGCCAAAAACTGATCTGACCGCCCTGGCCTCCAGGTGAGGTTCATCTTTCGTCATACTGACGGCCGGCACGCAGAGAGAACCATACACGGTTCCCGCCATGAGTGCGGACAGAATAAATAGAACGGCATATGTACGTTTTTTCTTCTTATGCTCTGCCAGATATCTTTCTATTTTTTTCATAAGCTCATTTTGCATTGTGCTTCACCTCCTTCTGCATACTTTTCATCATTGTACACCGCCTATATTTTTCAAAGGCCAAAACCGCAGAACTACCTTTCCCACAATCAATTCCTCCGATACGCATCCTATCGTGGACGAACGGCTGTCGATCGAGGTCTGCCGATGATCCCCCATAACAAAGATTCGGTTATCTGGTACCTGGTACGGAAATTCCAAATCACATTCCCCCAGCCCCTTATCCGTCACATAAGGCTCATCAAGAGCCGTTCCATTTACTAAAACTGTGCCATCGTCTTTCACCACTATCTGGTCCCCGGGAACTCCGATCACCCTCTTTAAAAGTATTTTGTTATTATAATAAAAAGCTACCACTTCACCTCTGCGGAATTTTCCGTTTTTTAACGAGAGAACCAATTCCCCATTTTCAAGAGTCGGTTCCATGCTGCTTCCACATACCTGCAGAACCGGCATAAACATTGTGGCAACTAAAACAGCAATAGCCGCTACTGTCACCAATATATAGACGGTTCCGCGAAAGGTTCTTTTATATTCATTTTTATGTCTCACCCTCTTCAGCTCTGTTTCCAGCTGCTCTACAGAAGGTAGCTGAGTATCTCTTTTATTCATTAAGATTCCTCTCTTTTTCCTGCAAACTGTCTTTTTAATCCATTACTTCCGGTTCAAATCCCTGTTTTCGTTCCTGATGTTCAATTTTAAGGTCTTCTTCCCTCTCTCCAAATATCTCTTCCATCCTTTTAACATTTTCAATATATTGGTCAGCGGCTTCTTGAGCTGCTTCAAATACGCCATTCAACAGTAAAGCGGCCTCGGCAATCGAGCCTGCCTTTGAGATGTTAATTTTCTTCTCTTTTATTTGTTCTCTCAGCGTCTGATTTTCCTCGTTCAATTTCTCATTTCTTTTCTCCGCCTCAATCAGCAATTCCAGCAAATCTGAACGCCGCAGCTTGCGAAGCTCTTTATCCGTCATCAACCATTCCCTCTTTTCTATAGCTTGCGGCTGCACCATGTGCAGTTTATGTCGACTGGGCGTCAAGCTTTCCATATGATATACCAGCATTATATAAAACCAGGCATTACATTAGGCATTACACCAATTTAAAAAGCTGCATTTTTTGCGGCTCACCAAACTTCCCCGGCATACTGCAAAAAGGCTTCTTACCCCCAGTCAGTAAAGCTGCCGCACTGATAAACGTCAGTGCGGCAGTTTCTGTAATTCTTTCACGCTGATATAAAACAAAGTCACTAACAGAAGTTAACTGATGGCCACTATTTTTCACATGGCATGTCCTGTGACTGATGCAGATTTTCCAGTTCCTTCGGCTCAGACTCCTCCATTGTACTGTCCATCAGCTTTATCAGCTCCAATGCACTGCGGAAATAAGATGTTTTTTTGCCTTCCACCCAGCTTACTTTACCCTGCCAGCTGGCATGCTGCCTGAATATCACATTAACAACAAATGTGGCTTTCATTCCCTCATGTTTTATCATTTCTTTAGTATCATTCAATGCACCTAACCTCCTGCTCGGCTTTCTCACCGTTTTCTTTTTGAAGCTGCGCTCCGCAAGAAACGCCATCGGCGCTCCCTCTCCATCAAATATTTTTTCTGCTATTAATATCATATCAAGTAGATTGGTAAACTTTACAGGTTCTGCGCTGTATCTGTGATAGAACTCCCCCGAAAAAGAACCCGGCTCCTCTTCATTTACACAAACACATAAAGTGCCTGGATATGATTCAATTCTCTCCATTTTCACTCCCTAATCCTGATTCTCAAACCTAAGTTTTGTCTGATATATAAGTATTTTCTTCCAGCATATGTGATTATTATACAAAGGCAGGCATTACACCAAACATTACACAAGCTTTCGTTTCACGTTTTTTTTTCTGAAACAGCAACCGTAATATGAAAATCAAGCTTTATTCCGTGGATTGCTCCGGAATTCAGAAATTTTTCGCTGATTCTGTCTGTTACCAGGCTGCAGTTTTCTAATGTCAGCCCCGATAGAAGAATCAGAAACTGAGTATCATTGCTCTTCGTGTAAATATCTCCGGAGCGGAGAGCTCCCTCGATGGCCTTCATCGCAAACGGAACATTATCCCTCCCCTTACCGGCTTTACCCAGCCTCTTTCCGCGGCTGTCCGTCATAATGCAATTTACAAGAAATAAGGTTCGGCCACTGCGTATGGAGATCCTTTTCAGAATCCGATAGCAGTCCACAAAACTTGGAAAGGAACAGAAATAGGCTCCATTGGCCTTTTCTTCTTCCAGCTGTGTCTTGATTTTTTTAATGGTCGTATGTGCTGTTCTGATATGGCTGCCAAGAGCTTCATACCGTTTCATCATTTCCTCAGAGGGAACAACCGACAAGTCCCGGAACATTTTACGTCCAACCTCATCCAGTGCATTCATCGCCTCCTGAAAGCGCCCCTGTGACATCAGAGCATCTATTTTCATTATTGCAAAATTTTCAAAGGTATAAAGCTTGAGAGCCCGATCCGCTATTGCCACTGCACGATCGTAATCTCCCCTCCCTTTAAAGCTCTCATAGAGTTGAGTGACTGCGTCTACATACATATTCTGGTAATTAATGGCTTTTACCGCCGCCCACTGTTCTGCAGCCAATGCCGGGAGAAAATCTCCCTTATATAAATCGCACGCCTTTTCCAGCAGCATGTTCTTCTCTTCCCCCGCCGGAATGGTCCGTGCCCGATTCAAATACTCCTTAAACCTATGGATGTCTGTCTCAAAAATGATTTCTCCCGGATCCCATCTGTAGCACCCGTGTTCTGACGTTATGTACTCATGTTCCGGAAGCCCCAGATTTTTAATCATTTTTCGCAGCCTGAAAATATTCACCCGCATGCTGTTGGCAGGATTGCTGACATCCGCTTCCCCGTAAAGACGGCTGAGAATCAAATCTCTGTTGAGCCCTTTGTCTTCCTCTTCCCATAAAATGACAAGAAACTGTACAATAATACTGTGTATGTCCAGCGGAAGCTGGAGTGGCTTTCCGTTATACTCCAAATAAAAATCGCCAAACATTGTCACATATAATTTCCCTGCACCCACACTTCTTCCTCTTTTCCCCTGCACGTCAGCAGTTTGATTGCAATGTGTATTATATGCGCACAAGCGTTATGGTTCCGTTATTGTTCCGGCATTTTACTGTTATAAAAATCGTCATTTTTAGCAACAAAAAAAAGAAAACGGTAAAAATCCCGTTTTCTTTTCTGATTATCCTCTTTTTACTGCCGACAGCATGGCCAGAGTGTTTTCCCCCCAACTATAATTCATCATATAAAGACCATGATATAAATTGGAGTATTTCTCTTCCCCGCTCAGATATTGGTTCAAGTCACAGCTAAAGCGGGACGTATCCACGCACCGTTCCCCTCTTTTAGTTATTAAAATTTCACCTATATCCGCTTCATCGAGTATTTTTTTTAATCTCAATACCGTCTGGCGATAACGTCCGGTACTCCGCCGGCTCATAGGCTCATTTTCCCATAATATAGAGACCGCTTCTTCCGTGGAGCAGCTTCCGCCTCTGCGATCTACTAATATTGCCAGCAGTTCCTTGCCTTTTTTTGAGGGAAAACCAAGGATTTTTCCGTTTACAAAAACATCAAAATATCCAAATGTCCGGATATATACCTGAGGAAAGTCTCTTTTAATATATACTGTTTGTTGCTCTTGTTTTGTTTGATGTGTGAGGGCTTCCCCCTCCTCTATTTTCTTCCACCCCAATCGAACATAAGTTCTGTTTTTGCATTTTCTAAACTCTTGATAGATTTCTTTAATTCTTTCTCTATGGTTATATATTTCGACATTTCCTCAGCTATTGCCAAATAGAGGGATGCTCCATTTACATCCTTCAGATAAGAGGCTCTGACTCTAATCCAACAGTCCTCCCGTCCGCTGACTGCGGCTTTCCTGAAATAAGAAAATTCTTCTCTTTTTTTTACACAACTGTCTATTTCACTGCATAGCGCATGCCTTTCACTGTCTGTCAGCGCTTCCAACACGCTCCGCCCTTCGCATTTCATTCCTGCATTAAAATACTCACGATATTTTCTCCCCGCCTCCGCCAGATATATGTCATTCTCACGAACCAGAATTAAGGCAGCAAAGCCGGGTATCTGATCAATTCCTATGCTATATTGTATATCTGACATTTTAGTAATCTCCCTTCATTTGTAAAACTGCTGTGTTGGCTCAGCTGTGTTGCAGAGTATCATAAAAGAGGGAATATGCGTCCATACAATGCGGCCCATATCCCCTCTCAATTTCATTGTTATAGGATTGTTATTCTACTGCATACCTTCCAATCCGCAGACTCTTACCAGATTTCTGATGCCGGGCCATATCCGCTTCCACTTCCGCTCCCGCCATACAGTGATTGGTAATATGTATTAATATCCGTATATCCATCCGTTGAAGGAAGGTCAACCGTCACCGGCTGTCCCGGGTTGTTGATAGTTCCCTCAATCAGCATGATAACCCTGACCGTCTCACCATACATTGTGATATCCATAGACATGTTCATATTCATACTGGTGTAATAATCATCTTTATTAATAACATACTCGCCTTTTACTTCCCGGATCGTCATCTTCACGTCCATCGTCCCCATTAAAGAATCAAGAGCATCATTGACATATGCATTCATCTTGGCCGGATCCGCAACATAGGACAGAATTCTGTTCTCTCCCTCTTCCCTGACTGCAAGGCTCTTCATCAGAGATGAAGAGAGTTCCGTGGCAGCCGTAGTCTGCTCAACAGACGCTATCATGCTGTTCAGATCCATTGGATACTTGATCTTCTCTCCGTCAGCATCCATGTAGTAATAGCCATCCTTATAGAAAATAGTTGCGTATTCGCTCTGGCCCAGGAACTCCATCGCCATGTCGGCTTTATAACGGAGATTACCTGACTTAATCTGATCCATCTTCATCTTCATCAGCATATCCAGGTTAATACTTAAATCCTGTTTCGTTTCCGGATCCGGTAAAACCAGTACGGCATGGATTCCCATATCGCAGTCCATAGAATCCAACTCATTGGACTTCTGGGCAACCCTGTCGAGCAGAGCGGCCGGATCCTCGGCAGCAAATGCCGTCACCGTCATAGCCACGGTCATCACACCAGCAAGCAGTGCGGTCATCAATTTCTTCATATCCTTTTTCCTCCTGACAATTTTTTAATCCTCTGTTCCAATATATTAAGTATAGGGCTTTCTGAGTCAACTTTCAACAGAAATATTGTACTTTTACCATTTTGGGTTTTATTTGTCAGAAAATAATAAAAAGGCTTTATTTCCACTTACTGCGGACGTTATCCAAGACTGCACCGTTATGTTTATACCATGATTTCAACACCTGTACCAAAGGAATGAACGGCGCCCGGAAATTATTCTAAATTTTCCGCGCGCCGATTTATACATTATCTATTAATTTTCCAAATTTAAATACCGGTTGACTCACATACATAGAATGAACACCTGTCCCCGTTAAAAATCTGAGAACCCACATAAATTGGTTCTTTCTCATGGGTGTAAGCAACACTTTTAATATAAAGCAGAGAGGTCCCTTTGTTTAACTGCAGTAATTCCGCCTCCCGGGCCGTGGCTTTGCACAGTTCAATCCATTTCTCCGAGACGGCGACCATAACGCCTGCTCTATCCTTCATAAATTCAAACAGGGAATTGTTGTCGAAAGTCTCGCCAAGAAGGAATGCATACTTTAGCGGAAAATAGTTGTTCTCTATTGCCACCGGCTCACTATCTGCATAACGCACCCGGGAAATAAAGACAACCTGGCTTCCCTTTTCAAGCCCCAGAAGCTTTCTTGTTTTTTCATCCGCCACAACAAGCTTGTTCTCAAGCATCCGGCCGCCAGACTTCATCCCCATATGCTCACACATCTCGGTAAAGCTCTGAAGTTTCTTAATGTCCTTTGTAAACTTGGGCTTTGAGACAAAGGTACCCTTTCCCTGCTTCTTCTCCACCAGTCCTTTTTCCACCAGCGTGCTTACAGCGTTCCTTACCGTGATAATGCTCACACCGAAAGTTTTGGCCATCTCACTCTCAGACTGGAGCCTTTCTCCAGGCTGATATACGCCTTTTAAAATCTTTTGTTCAATATCCGTCATCAATTGAACATATAGTGGTGTAACTGCCTTCCCATCCAACATCGCTGTATCATTCCTTTGAATTTTTTTTGAATCCTGATATATCATTATATACCGATTATATATTATCTTTAGCCAAAAGGCAAAGAGTTTTAAACGTTTTTAACCGACGCAGTTCTTACTGCCCTTGATGTTTTTTTTCAAATCACTTACACTAAAAAAGTGGAGATGAATCTGTCTTATGGGCAGGAGGAGGTTCTATGAATAATGGTATTATAGTAGATGAAAATCAAAAAGCTAATTTTTCCCTTCCATGTGATTTTCCAATCAGGGTATACGAGACAAATCTGCAGGAAAAACCCTATGGATATAATGGCTGGCACTGGCACGATGAATTCCAGCTATGTGTTGTGCAGGAGGGTGCCATCTGTATGACCGTGCAGAAAAAGGAGTATCTGCTTGAGACAGGAGAGGGAATTTTTATAAATGCAGGGCTTCTGCACATGACCCATCCGATACAGGGACACAATGCAAGGTATCTTTGCATCAATATCCACCCAGTCATGTTTTCTTTTTTCCGCGGCAGCCTCTTGGAACAAAAGTATTTTCTGCCATATATACAAAATGGAGGTTTTTTCGCGGTTCCACTGAAGCCGGATGCGGAATGGCAGCTGGAGGTTCTAAAACGTCAGAATATCCTCTCAGGCCTTATGGAGAAGCAAGAGCCGGGTTATGAGCTGGAAGTTTATATCCATCTGATATCCATTTGGAAAGACCTGGTGTTAAATGCGGATGTCTCAGGCCAGGTGGAATTTTCAGTTTTCCGCCATGAGGAAATTAAAGAAATAATAACTTATATCCAGCAACACTATGCCGGGCATATTTCTCTTCAGGATATTGCATCCTCACTGCATATCAGTAAAAGCGGCTGCTGCCGTTTATTTAAACAGGCACTAAATTGTACGATTCTCGACTATCTTACCGAATACCGTATTCAAAAAAGCCTGACGCTGCTGACCGGCACAGATAAATCTGTTACGCAGATTGCCTACGATGTGGGCTTTTCCTGTGTGAGTTATTACATAAAAAAATTTAATCTGACTATGCACATGACTCCTGGCGCTTATCGAAAGATGAAACAGCCTGTATCGCGTAAAGCACACAATGCTTAGAAATATACCGGTCATACGGATGTCAATATTGTTGCATATTCCGTCAATAAGTTCATATTATTCCTTCTGCGGTAACGATATACTATCTAAAAAAGGAGGTAACAGTATGAACCAATTTGAATGTGTTGAACAGTGGATCGGCAGTAACCGGGAGGACATGATCTCATTTCTCCAGACTCTACTCCGCATTCCCAGCGTAACGGGAAATGAAGCCGCTATCCAGGATTTTCTCGCAGAATATGTAAAGAATATGGGGGCTGAGGTGGACACATTTGTTCCTGTCCTGGAAGAACTGCAAAAACATCCGGCATTTGTAAAATCCGACCTTCCTTATGAAAACCGGCCTAACGTAGTAGCTGTATTCCACGGCCTGGGAACAGGTAAATCGCTTCTTTTTAACGGACATGTAGACGTTATTCCGGAAGGACCGGAAGATAAATGGATACACGGCTGCTGGTCCGGCGACTGGTCGGAAGGTAAAATATACGGCAGGGGCGCTTCCGATATGAAATCGGGCGTCGCCGCAATGACGATGGCTGTGTTGGCACTCAAAAGTTGCGGCATCCAGCTAAAGGGAGACGTAATTTTAGAGTACGTAATGGACGAGGAATTGACTGGTAACGGTACGCTGGCCTGCGTTATGAAAGGAATACAGGCTGATGCCGGGATTTGCTGCGAAACCTCCAGCATGTGCGTTCAGCCGGGTTCTATTGGCCGTATCTGGTTCACCATTAAGGTTACAGGAAAAGCGGCAGGGATCCAGACACGCTATGAAGGCGTCAACGCAATCGATTTAGGCTATATCGTAACCAAAGCCGTGGAAGCATTTGAAAAAGTGAGGCTTGCAAAAGTATCTCATCCTCTTTATCCGGATCTCTTAAGCTCTATCCCCTGTATGATTGGGCAGTTTACCAGCGGGTCATACGCCAGCGCCTTCCCGGACAGCTGCATTTTAAAGGGATCTATGGCAACCGTACCCGGAGAGAGCTCCGACGCTGTAAAAGCCGAATTTGTGGAATATATCCGCAGCGCCTGTGCAAAAGAAAGTAAATGGCTGGCGGAAAATCCTCCGGAAATAATTTTCAACGGATATTTTGCTGAACCTTCCGCCATTCCGGCAGACGCTCCTATCGTTGCCGCTCTTATCAATGAGTACAAAAATGTTATGCATCAGGAGCCGGTGGTCAGCGGCAGGCAGGGGGCGGCCGATATCCGCCATCTGAATACTTACGGAAACACGCCGACCGTTATTTTCGGTCCCGGGCTAACGGAACAAATGCACGCTAATAATGAGTGGGTTTATGCCGAAGATTATATAAATGCTGTTAAAATTCTGGCCAGGACGATTATGAGCTGGTGCGGAACCGAATAATACCCTGGTAACCGGGCGGGAATGAACTCCCGCCCGGTTCATACTTCTGAAACTTAATATTCCACCTTCCACATGTATCTTCGATAATCCATAGAGTGAGCCCGAACCTCAGCCATCTGCGCCACATAATACCGCTCCACCGGAATCATCACTACCGGGTTGAAGAATTCGGCAATCTCCGGATTAATCCTTCCAGCGTTCAGTTCCTTAAAGTCAATGATAATATAGTTTTCCGCATACTGTTTCAGGAATGTCAGGCATCTCTCATCGAGGGCGCGTGTACGGCCCTCGCTCATCAGAAGCACCATCGGAAGTTCCTTGTCCGTCGTCTCAAACGGGCCGTGGAAATACTCTCCCGTGTGCAGGCATACTCCGTGTTTCCACTGCATTTCCATGAAGTGACAGCAGCACATGGAGTAGGCCACCCCATAGTTCGGTCCCGACGCCAGAACATAGAAAACCGGCTCATCCTTATACTTTTCGGCCCATTCCTTAGCCGCAGGCAGGCAGTTCTTCTTCCCTTCGGCGACGATTTCGTCAATGTACCGGTATGCCTCCATTGCCATATCATACTTTTCGTAACCTTCAAACTGGTCCAGAATCTCAAAACCGATTCTAAGGACACCCGCCTGGTTGGATTCGCTGTATACCTGGTCGTCGCCGCTTGAATACGTCACGACATACTGTCCCACCTGCGCCATTCCGGTTTCCATGGAACCCGTCATTGCAATAGTCACGGCGCCTGCCGCATTGGCGGTCTTCACGGCCTCCACGGTCTCCGGCGTGGCCTTCAGGGAGCATACGACGGCGATGCAGCGGCTGTCCAGCTCCTTCGGCGTCACATGCACGAATTCATTGCTGGTATAGGTGGTTGCTCCAAATGTCTTTGCCTCGCTCTGAAGCAGGTAAAGTCCCGGGAATATTGCCGCCTTGGAACCTCCGCAGGCCACAAAATAAACATGTTTAAGGCCGCCGGCCGCATCTATTTTCACTTTAATCTCACTGATAATTTCTTTAACGCTCATTGTATTCCTCCTGTCAGGCCAGCCTGTAACTGCCGCCGTCCTTTCTGATTTTTACTCCGTAAAGCTCCTCCGCCTTATCAATTGAAACCTTATGTTCAATTACATCACTCAGCACCGCCTCCGGTTTCCTCTTTTTCGGATCCCCGTAACCGCCGGCTCCCGGCGTGTGCACCGTGACAATATCACCTTTATGCAGCGGTACGTCGGTACATTTGGAAATCAGCTTTTCCACCGTACCGTCGGTGCGGGTGATGAAATATTCACCGCCTGCCCCCTCCATGCCGCCGTAGAGTCCCCAGGGTTTATAAACCTGTCTGTCTCCCAGCCCTGTATAATTGATGTTGTCGTACATCGCCTCGAAAATACGCTCGATTCCTAGTCCGCCCCTGTATTCCCCGGCTCCTCCGCTGTTCTCAATCAACCCGTACTTGTGGACAATCAATAGCGGGAATTCCATCTCCAGGGCCTCGATCGGAAGATTTGAGGTATTAGTCATATGTACCTGGACGCCGCTCAGGCCGTCGTTCGCTTTCTGTGCCCCGGATCCTCCTGCAATGGTTTCCAGGTATACGTAGAAATGCTCCGGATCTTCCGGGTCGGTTCCGCTGAATATCGCAGAGGTACAGGAAGAATTGCATCCTGCCAGGGCGCGCTCCGGCACGGCCGGTCCAAGCGCCCCAAAGATAACGTCCGCAACACGCATACACGTATCGATACGCGCTCCCACAGGCGCCGGGTTTGTGGCATTGATGATGGTTCCCGGCTCCGCCTCCACGCTGAATGCCCTGTATATTCCGGCATTGGACGGGATTCCCGGATCAATCAGGGCTTTTAATGAGTAGAACACGGTGGCGAGAAGCCCGTTCTTGGTCACGTTGTTCGGTCCGTTCACCTGGGGATCGGTTCCCGCAAAGTCCAGGTGCATATCGTCCCCTTTTATGGTGACCCTGACCTGAATCCTGATTGGCTCAGGATGGCCCACGCCCGCGTCGTCCATGTAATCGGTAAATTCATACTCTCCGTCCGGCAGATTCCGGATACCGGCCCGCAGCCTTCTCTCCGCATAGTTCTGAAGCTCGTGCATACTGTCCACCAGCAGATCGTCATAGCGGTCGAACGCCTCGGTCAGACGTTTTGCCCCTACACGGTTCGAAGCAATCTGAGCCTGGAGATCCCCGTAACGCTCCCCGGGGATACGGCTGTTGGCCATGAGGAAACTGATAATATCATCGTTGACCTCATCATCGCGGCACACTCTGACCAGCGGAATTTTAAGTCCTTCCTGGAAAATGCTCACCGCATCACCCGAGGTGGAACCGGCCACTTTGCCGCCCACGTCGCTGTGATGGGCCAGGTTGGCTACCCAGCCAATCAGCTTTTCTCCGACAAACACCGGCTGCGTCACCGTGATGTCCGGCAGGTGGGTTCCGCCGCCGTTATATGGGTCATTTCCCATAAACATATCGCCGGGCCTGATGTCCTCCGGGGCATGTTTTTTATAAACTTCTTTGATAATTCCAAGCAGGGAGCCGAGGTGCATGGCGACGTGCTCGGCCTGGGCCACCATATTTCCTTCCGGATCAAACACCGCGGTGGAAATGTCGCGCCGTTCCTTGATGTTGGTGGAATAGGCGCTCTTGATTAGCGCCACTCCCATTTCTTCCGCGATGGATAAGAGAAGGTTTCCCACGATTTCCACCGTTACTGCATCAACCTGGTTTTTCATTACTTTGCACCTCCCTCGTAAGTCACGATGATATTCTGGTATCCGTCCGTGTACGCCTTCCAGTCCGGCGGGATTACCGAGGTGGAGTCCATCTGTTCAATAATCGCCGGCCCCATAACCGTGCAGCCCGGTTTGAAATCATCCCTGTTGTAAATATTGGTGGTTATATAATCGTTCTCCCGATCGAACAGGACGTCGCGGGTGGTAAACGGCTTCGGCGGCTCCGCATTCGGATCCACCGGCATTTCCGCCAGATCCGGTTTGATGATGTCTCCGATGGCGCTGACACGGTAGTTGACCATCTGAAGCTTCATGTTCCTGTTGAAATAGCCGTAGGAACGGTTGTGTTCCTGATGGAAATTCTCGATCATCTCCTCCATCACCTCTTTTGTGAAACGGCCATCCACCTCGATGCCAATCTCATAATTCTGTCTCTCATACCGGCACTCGATCAGGTAAGTAAAGCTTCTGTCTTTCTCTGCAACACTCTCTTTGTCGAGAAGCTCATTACCCTCTTCGGTCAGCGTATCAAAAATCTTCTGTACTTTGTCCAGGTTCTCCTCCTCCGCAATCATGACGTTGGAACGGCTGATGTCAAACTTCGTATCGGCCATCAGAAGCCCCAGGGAGCAAAGCGTTCCCGGTGACGGCGGAAGCAGCACGGAGGTGATTCCCATATCTCTCGCCACCTCACACGCATGGAGCGGGCCTGCGCCGCCAAAGGCCATCAGTGTGAATTCCCGTGCGTCGTATCCGCGCTCCACGGACACAACGCGGATGGCGCGAGTCATATTGGAGTTCACAACCGAGATAATTCCTGCTGCCGCCTGTTTCAAATCCAGGGTGGACTTGCCGCAGATATTCTCTTTGACGGCTTTTTTAGCCAGTTCCAAATCCACGTCCATCCGGCCGCCCAGAATCTTTGACTGGTTCAGCTTGCCGAGTACGATGTTGGCATCCGTGACACAAGCTTCCGTACCGCCGCGCATATAGCAGGCCGGTCCCGGCGTCGCTCCGGCGCTGTCGGGTCCTACCTTTAAGGCTCCACCGGCGTCAATCCGGGCGATGGAACCGCCGCCTGCGCCTACCGTTACAATATCTATCATTGGAATTCTGGCCGGATACCCCTCCACAAGCCTCTCGTTGGACAGGGACGCCTTTCCGTTTTCAATCAGGCTGACGTCGATGCTGGTGCCTCCCATATCAAAGGTGATTACCTTGTCGATGCCGCACTGCTTTCCGATATAGACGGCGCCGATAACGCCGGCGCTGGGTCCCGACACGGCCGTTTTGATCGGGCAGTCGATAGTCTCCGCAATGGAAATGACGGAACCGTTGGACTGTGTCACATAAGGGGCTACCGTGATCCCGGAGTCCAGAATAGATTTTTCAAAGTTATGTACGTACTTTTCCATAACGGGTCCCAGATAGGCATTGAGCACGGTTGTGCTCATCCTGGAATACTCCCGGAATTCGGGAACCAGCTCATGGGAGGTGGAAACATAGGCCTCCGGATACTCTTCTTCTATGATTTCTCTGATTCTCACCTCATGCTCCGGGTTGATAAAGGAGAAAAGAGTGCAGACGGCAATCGTCTGGGCGCCCTGTTCCTTCAGATAGCGCACCGCTTCGCGGACGCTGTCCTCATTTAACGCTGTTTTAACCGTACCGTCGTATAAAATCCTCTCCTCTACCTCGCATTTCATGCCGTCCGGGATCAGGCTCTCGGGTTTCTGTTTTGATAGATCATAGAGGGACGGCCGTTTCTGCCAGCCGATTTCCATCAGGTCGCGGAATCCTTTTGTTGTAATCAGTCCCAGGCGCGCGCCTTTCTTTTCTATCAGGGCGTTGGTTGCAACCGTTGTTCCGTGTGCCAGGTAGCTCACCTGCTCCGGGCCAATGCAGTCTTCTGAGAGAACATGGAGGATGCCGTTTACAATTGCTCTTGACGGATCATCCGGCGTGGAGCTATGCTTGAAATGTTTTAATTTCCCCGTCTCTGTGTTGAATATTGAAAAGTCTGTAAACGTACCGCCGACGTCTACGCCAATCATATAACTCATATTTTCACCTCGTATTTTCGTCTTTTAGGTGCAGGAATTGTGACAGTTCAGCCATAAAGCATCATTTTGTTGCAGTTTGGCCGAAATCTGAACTGTATCAAAATTTCCTGCCGTGCCCGAATGCTCCCTGTGCCAGACAGGTACCGGCTGCAAATGCCGCTCCGTTTTCCATTGCCGTTCTTAACTTCTTCCTATAAGGTTCCCCGTCTTTGTCCGGCTTAGCGCCGTCCTCTTTTTGCCCGCGCCCGTCCTCGTTTATCATGGAAAGCAGAAATGCCGTTGCAAAGGAGTCCCCTGCGCCCAGCGTATCCACCGCCTCCACCAGATGGGACGGCTGGCTGTAGAATTCTTTGCCGTCATAAACGAGCGCTCCCCGGCTGCCCATTGTCGCCACGATAAACCGGCACCCCTTTTCATACATATCAAGACAGATGCGCCTGCCCTCTTCCTCTGTCACGGAACCGCAGGATAAAAATACATAAGTGGCATAGGGCGCCACCTTTGACACCAGACTCCCGTTTACCCACTGTCCGGAAAAATCATAGGAAAGGGGAACCCCTGCCCCATGGATTTTCTCAAGCTGGCTGTCCATATAGCTGTTGTTGCTGGTATGCACCAGAGCAAATGTCTTTATATATTTAAGGTCCTCCTCCGTAAGTTCCAGAGGATGTTTCTTGGTAACTCCCCCTTTATTGCTTCCAAGAAAAACACGGTCCCCGTCCACCAGGGTCACCCTGGCGCAGCCGTTTTCACCCTCATACTGCCTGCACCTGCCATGCTCGATTCCCAGTTCGTCCAGCGTGCTTATCACGTGGTCTGCGGCCTCATCCGTTCCGAATACCCCCATATAAGAGGCATCCGCGCCCAGCATTTTGGCGTAGACGGAAAAATTCAGCGCCTGGCCTCCCGGAAACATGGTCTTTAAATGTTCATATTTATCGCATACATTGTCACCAATACCTATTACTCTCAATCTGTTCTGCCTCCGCATGCCCCATTACCCGTGCGGCGGTGTAGCGGCGCCGCATCATTCAGGTTTCTGTCATCCGTATCCATAATTGCTGTGTCATTATATATCATTACAATATGTTTATATCTTTTACTCCGGGGCAGTTTCTGTACTGCCCCGGATAAAACTTAATTTTATGATGGGCGGTGTTTTTCCCGCGCCGGTTTCTTATTCCTCTACGTAAGTATCCTGTAATGTAAGGCCGGAAAGGTAGGTAAGGATGCCGTCCAGGTTCTGGAATCCGTGAACGTTCTTGGCTGTTGCGAATACCTGCTCCCTGAAGTTGATGAATACGAATGGTGAAAGCTCCAGCGCCCTCTCCCTGAACTGATCGTAGATTTCTGCTCTTTCTTTTTCATCCAGAGTAGTTCTGCCCTTTGCAAGAAGCTCATCGATCTTGTCGTCGGCAAATCCCGGGCAGCTGTTCATCCGCACATCTCCGCTCTCATAGTAGTTGGTCGCCCAGTCCATATCCACGATATTTCCCGTTGTTCCCGATACCATCATGTCGTAGTCACCCACGTTGGAACGCTCGATACGCGTTGCCCAGTCCGGAAGCTCCAGTTCCACCTTGATACCGATTTCGGCGAGGCTGGACTGTACGCATACTGCGGTCTGCTCGTGCATTGCGTAGGTGGAGGAGGATAAGAGCTTGCAGGAGAAACCGTCCGGATAACCTGCTTCCGCCAGAAGCTCTTTTGCCTTTTCAACGTCATAGGAGAAATAGTTGTCATATTTGCCGTCATAGCCGTTCTGGCCTACGATGGTCGGGAAACCAAAGATTGGCTCGCCGCGTCCCATAAATGCCGCGTTAATTACATCGTCTCTTTTAATTGCGTAGGAAATGGCCTGTCTCACCTTCGGATCGGCCAGCGGGCTGCCTTCGGTACAGTTAATCTGCAGGCACATGAACGGTGCAACCGACACGTCCACATTGGCGTCACCGGCGCCCTCAAATGCGATAACCTCCTTGGACGGAACGTAGTCGATGATGTCCACTTCGCCCGTGCGGAGCGCATTGGCCCTCGTTGTCTCGTCTGTGTAGAAGAAGAAATCAATGTTTGGAGTCTGTACCGGTGTTCCGTACCAGCCGTCATATGCACTGACGCTGATAGAGAGGCCGTTCTCCCATCCGCCGAATGTATAAGGTCCGCATCCCATGGCTGCCGTGCTTAAATCGTTGTTGTTCGCCTCGCAGAATGCCTTTGAAACCACTGCTGCTTCGGGCAGGCAGAGGTACTCCAGGAAAGGCGCGCAGGGCTGTTTCAGGACAATTTCCACCGTCTTTTCATCCGGTGCATTTACGTGGTCCACTACCGAGCGGAAATCGCTTCCGAATGTGGCCGCCACGGATTCGTCCATGACACGCTCTACGGAAAACTTCACGTCCTCAGCCGTAACTGGTGAACCGTCATGGAAAGTGGCATCCTTTAATATAAAGGTATAGGTCAGCCCGTCATCCGATACGGTATAGGAATCCGCCACATCCGGGGCGATTCCGGAATCTGCCGTATAAGTCATAAGTCCGCGGTAAATCTGCTGTTTAATCAGCCTTGTCGCCTGTCCCGACTGAAGATGGGGATCCAGGGTGGCCGGCTCGGCGCTGATTCCCACGTTTAAGGTATCGCGTTTGTTACCCGTTTCGGCGCCCGCCGCTTCTTCGCTTCCCGCTGCCGTGCCTCCTTCCACCTTTGCCGCAGGCTGTGTGTCCCCGCCTGTCTGTGAACTGCCGCAGGCCGTCAGCATTACGGATGCCGCCAGGGCGGCCGCCAATGTAAGCGCTACTTTTTTCAAACCTCTTTTTTTCATGAAATTTCCTCCTTTTTTATTGTTAACGGTACCCGGCGCTGTATTTTCTCTGTCACCCGGCGCCAGCCATTAAAAACTGTTGTTAAGCTTCGGATCCAGAATATCTCTTATGGCATCGCCCATCAGGTTCACCGCCAGAATTGTCAGGCACAGACAGAGCGCAGGCCAGAACAGATACATGACATTGACATTCAGATAGCCCCTTGCCGAACCGATCATCTGGCCCCAGGACGGTGTGGGCGGCAGAACGCCCAGTCCCAGAAAGCTGAGTCCAGATTCCAGAAGTATCGCATTGGAAATCGTCGTGCTCACCTGGACAATCAGAACCGATATAATGTTTGGGAAAATTGCCTTTCTCATAATGGCCGCCGGTGTGGCTCCAATGGATAAATCACTCTCCACATACTCCATTTTTCTGACCTGGAGCGTGGAAGAGTAGGCAATACGTGAAAAGTGCGGTATGTACAGAATCCCGATTACAAACATCAGATTGATGACTCCGGCTCCCCACAGGCCCGCGATAATCATGGCCAGCAGGATGGGCGGGAAACAGAGGATAATGTCAATTCCCCTCATAATGACCGTTCCGATTTTGCCCTCCAGGTAACCGGCCGCGACTCCCAGGACGGTTCCTCCGGCAAAGGCGATGGCCGTTCCCCCGAGCGCCACCATCATGGACGGCCTGATTCCCAGTATCAGACGGGTCAGGATACACCGTCCGTATTCATCGGTTCCCAGCGGATATTTAACCGATGAATTCTGCAGCATGTTCACCGTATCCAGCGCGTAGGGATCATTGGGTATCAGGAAATTGCCGAATATCATAACAACAATCAGAGGGACCAGAATAATAAAGCCAACAACAAATTTTTTATTGCTGAAACATTTCTTAAGCATTGTATCCCTCCTATCTGACTCTTGGGTCAAGAATTCCGTATATTATGTCGACCATCATATTTGTAAATATGTAAACTACGGAGATCAGCAGTACACACCCCTGAATCAGGGGATAATCACGGTGGTTAATGGCCTTTACAAGAAGGGACGCCACCCCCGGCCAGTTAAACACGGTCTCACAGAGCACAGTTCCGCCGATCAGGTTACCCAATTGGAGCCCGATAATTGTGATAACGGGAATCATTGCATTCCTGATTACATGTTTTCTGATTACCTTTCCATTTGAAAGTCCCTTGGCCCGCAGCGGCCTGACAGATTCCGCGGCCATTGCGTCCAGCATGGAGGAACGTGTTGTCCTCATGATGGAAGCGGCGACTCCCAGGGCCAGCGTAATGGCCGGAAGTATGATTTTCTGTATATGCAGGCCCGGATTCTTTGAAAATGCGGTAAATCCGCTGGCAGGCAGTTTCGCAATCGGAAGGTTGAAAATATTCAGGGCGAAAATTACCACAAGCAGATATCCCAGAACATAAACCGGTACTGATGTACCCACCGACGCCATCGTCGTCAGCGCCAGATCCGAGAATTTTCCTCTCCGCACTGCGGCAATGATTCCAAATGGAATTCCGACCAGACAGGCCAGCACAAGCGATACAAAGGCCAGTTCCAGTGTTCTCGGAAAACGTGAAGCAATAGCCTGTACGACAGGAATTTTCTCTGAATATGATTTTCCCAGGTCAAGGCGGATAATTCCTTTTAAATAATTGGCGTACTGAACCAGGATTGGCTGATCCAGCCCCAGTTCCGTACGGATTTTTTCAACGGTGACCGGATCCGGGTTGCTGTCCACTCCCAGCATCGTCAGAACGGGATCGCCGGGCATCATATGTACAAATGCAAACACCAGCGTGGTCACGATGAACAGTAAAAGCGCCGATATGGCCAGTCTTTTTGCTATAAATTTAAACATGAGCGCCGCCCCCTTTCCCGGCCAGGAAACAGGCTGCATAGTGTCCCGGCTTTACCTGCGCAAGCTCCGGCCGTTCCGTCCGGCACCGCTCCTCCACGAAGGGACATCGGGTACAGAACCGGCAGCCCTCCGGTGGGTTTACCGGACTTGGAATATCCCCGTTTAATATGATTCTTTCTTTTTTCTGTGTTGTCTTTGCTTCGGGAATGGCCGAGAGCAGGGCTTTTGTATAGGGATGGGCGGCATTTTCATAAATCTCATCGCTGTCCGCCAGTTCCACTATCACCCCAAGATACATGACGGCAATTCTGTCCGCCATGAATTTTACGACGGATAAATTATGTGAAATGAACAAATACGTAAGTTCAAATTCTTTTTGAAGATCCTTTAAAAGGTTTAAAACTTGCGACTGGATTGATACATCCAAAGCGGAGACGGGTTCGTCACAGATAATCAGTTCCGGATTGCCGGCCAGCGCCCTCGCAATCCCGATCCTCTGTCTCTGTCCTCCTGAAAATTCATGGGGGTAGCGGTTCAGCCATTCCCTGTTAAGCCCCACCATATCCATCAGCCTGAGAACCTCATTTTCAATCTCACCGTCCGGCACCGCATGATGAATTTTCAGCGGCGCGCCGATAATGTCCTTCACCCTCTCCCTGGGATTTAGGGAACCGTACGGCTTCTGGAAAATCATTCTCATCTTCCGCCGTATCTTTTCCATCTTCCTGCCCTTTAAGCCTGTTATATCTTCTCCGTTAAACGTGATCGTTCCCCCATCGGCGGGAACCAGATTCAGAATCGTCCTGGACAGGGTGCTCTTTCCGCATCCCGACTCTCCTACCAGACCGAACGTCTCCCCCTTTTTTATCTCAAAACAGACGTCGTCCACTGCATGGACCGTGCCTTTGCCCCCGGAGAACATCTTGGCCTTGACGGGAAAATACTTTTTCAGGTGGTCGATTTTCAGAATTACATCACTCATGGGCCAGACCTCCCTTCGCAATTTCCTCCGCCCTGTGGCATCTGACAAAATGTTTCTCATTAAGCTCTATAAACGGCGGTTCTTTCTCCCTGCACTCATCGAGCGCCAGAGGACACCGCGTACAGAAACGGCAGCCCGGAGGGAAGTTCCTGATGTCGGGCACCATTCCCTGAATGCTGTAGAGCCGCTCCTCCTTTTTATCAAGCTGGGGAATCGAACGGATCAGGCCATGGGTGTAAGGATGGCAGGGCGAATTGAAAATCACCTCTTTCGGCGCAATCTCCATGGATTTCCCCGCATACATCACCACAATATCATCCGCCACATCGGCTACCACTCCCAGGTCGTGAGTAATGAGGACGATCCCCATATCGTATTCCTTCTGGATTTTTTTGAGCAGTTCCATAATCTGGGCCTGCACCGTCACGTCGAGGGCCGTCGTAGGTTCATCGGCAAACAGCAGTTTCGGATTGCAGCTGAGGGCAACCGCTATCATAACCCTCTGGCACATGCCGCCTGACAGCTCAAACGGATAGGAACGGTACACACGCTCCGGATTTGGAATCCCCACGTCCTCCAGCAGAGCGAGCGCCCTCTTCTTCGCCTCGTCTTTTGATATTTTTCTATGTGTCAGGATCGCTTCGATAATCTGATCGCCGACCGTGTAAATCTGATCTAACGACATGACAGGATCCTGAAAAATCATGGCCATCTCATTACCCCTGAGATTCTGCATTTCTTTTTCACTCAATTCCAGAATGTTTTTCCCGTCAAACAGAATTTCACCTTCCGCCACCCTCCCCTGATTTGGGAGTAATCCCAGCACGGAGAGGGACGCCATCGTCTTTCCGCTTCCGCTTTCCCCTACTATCCCAAGAGTCTTTCCCCGCTCTACCGAAAAAGTAAGACCCTCTACTGCGGCAAATGATGATCTCTTATTCTGAAACACCATTTTAAGATTATTAACTTTCAGTAAAACTTCTCCCATCCGCTCTCACTCTCTTCTTTTTTACTCTGCACCGTTCCGGTGCCGTCTTTCTGCTCCCCGGCTGCCGTTTCCATTGATCCACGTTCTCACCGCAGCTTCACCCCGATTGCGTATAATATTTTGCAAGTTATTATGTATCATTATATGATATGTTGTCTCAAAACGATAACCTGCGCGCTCTGCGCACAGGTCGCTGTCCCCAACAACGAAAACCTGCTTTTCAAACTTTCTATTGTCGGTCGCTCGTCCGGTAAACGGACTCTATGCCGCCCCTGTCTGCTCCGGCCTTCCAGCGGCCGTTTCCATCTAGCTCATTATATAACATTACAGAATGTTATTCTCTATTGAAAATAGTATCATTTTGTAAAATTCTTGTCAAGATATTTGAAAACTTTTTATCACTATCTTCTCAGGATGAAAACAACCTTTTTTTATTCTAGTCTATTTCACAAATACATTTTATTTTGTTAGATTTCTGACAATAAATGATATTGGAATAGCCGCCTTTATTCTCAAATCATAATGATTCGTCCCAAGTTTTCCATTTATCCCTTGATAAATGGAGGGTCAGGTTCCTCCGCGAGTCGCGTAAAGGTCCATCTGTTTCGTTAAAAAAAACACAACTTGTCAGCACCGGGACTCCATCGTCATACTGGACATGGGAATGCCACGATTACCGTCCCGAAATGTACACTGTCCTGAACGGGATGATGCCTGCCCAGGAAAAAACACTCCTCACCCAGAAAGAATTTACGGAAGAAATGAAAAAAGCCAAAGTCATCGTGCGTACGGATGACTTTGGCTCCTGCTGCAATATTACATTTTATTCGGCCATCTTCTTCGCCTCTGCCAGAGCCTCATCAATACAACCGAAGAAATTATCTTCCCCGGCTTCCTGGCAGAAACCGGCTTTCCTCATTACCCTCATCGGCTGCTCATTGACGTGTGACAGCATCAGTCTGATTCCCTTCTCCCGGCATACCCGGTTTAATTTTCTCAAACTGTTCAGCGCCGTAATATCCATGGCCGGGACACTCCTCATTCTCAGAATCATGACTTTCTTTTCCTCGCAAAACGGCACTTCCAGAATCTTGTCCGCAGCAGCAAAAAACATCGGCCCTGTAATCTCAAATACCATTGTGTGGCCGGGAACCGGCTTCAAATCCCTGGTGTCTTTTCCTTCTTCATACTCATCCAGGTAGGTCCATTCCTGTACGTCGGCGACATCGGCCATCCTGCTCAGGAAAAGAAGGGATGCCAGTATCAGGCCGACCGCAATGGCAACCACTAGGTCAAACACCACCGTGAGAAAGAATGTCAGGACCAGCACCACCACATCGCTCTTCGGCGAGGTCTTCGCAATCTCTAAAAAGGTGCGCCAGCCGCTCATATTATAGGCCACCATGAACAGGATTGCCGCAATAGCAGGCATTGGGATCAGCGCAGCATACGGCATGAGAAGAAGCAGCGTCAAAAGCAGGACTACCGCATGTACCATACCCGCGACAGGGGAACTTCCCCCGTTTTTAATATTGGCCGCCGTCCTTGCAATGGCGCCCGTCGCCGGAATACCCCCAAAGAGGGCGGAACCGATATTTCCCAGACCCTGTGCAACAAGTTCCATGTTAGAGTTATGTTTGCTGCCGATCATGCCGTCCGCCACCACACAGGATAGCAGAGATTCAATCGCAGCCAGAATTGCGATGGTAAATGCATCCGGAAGAACGGTTTTCACAGTTCCATATGTAACCTCAGGAAGGCGGAAGGCCGGAAAGGAGGAGGAAATCGTATAGAGATCCCCAATCGTATTGACCTTAAGCGCCATCGCCTTTACAAGGACTGCCGATACAAGCACCGCTATCAGGGACGGCGGCACTTTCTTATTGAATCTCGGCCACACAATCAGTATAGCGAGGGCAATCAGCCCCACTCCAAGCGCCTGCAGATTTGCAGTGCCAATGCAGGTAATTACCTGCTCCAGTTTCTCCATAGTCTCCAGCGGCGTCTTTTCAAAGGTCAGCCCCAGAAAATCTTTAATCTGCCCTACCACGATGGTCACTGCGATACCCGCCGTGAATCCGGTCGTGATCGTGAAGGGAATAAACTTAATCATGCTGCCCAGCCGGAGAAGTCCCATGGCAACCAGAAGAATACCGGCAATCACAGTTGCGATAATCAAACCGTCCATACCGTTGCGGGCCACGATTCCTGCTACGATTGATGCAAACGCGGCCGTCGGTCCGGCAATCTGTACCTTGCTGCCGCCGAAGAATGATATGATGAATCCTGCGATAATCGCCGTATAAAGTCCCTGTTCCGGCGTGACACCCGAGGCCAGCGCCAGGGCAATAGAAAGCGGCAGCGCAATAATCGCAACGATAACGCCTGCCGTCAGATCCCCGGCGAACTGTTTGCCGGAATAGCCTTTGATGGATAAAAAGAATTGTGGTTTCAGCTCTTTCATAATCAGTAAAACACCCCTTAAATAGTAATTCTCCGCAGAACCGTTAAAATCCTGCAAAGATATATCCATCTTACACTCTCTTTCCATGCGGATACAAGTTCTTTTTTAAGTACTTTGTTTATTGTATACATATTTTACATGTACTTTACATTTGCTGCCATAAAAGAGCTTAAAAAGGCCGGATATAAAGCGCTTTCCTACGATATTAAAAAACCTGTACAGGCAATGACTGCCCATACAGGTTTCCTATTTTTATTTCTTCTTTTATTTTGTACCGCCCGCATTACTGTGCTGCTGGCATTTCCACTTCCGTGTATCCTTCCGTATCAGGCAGCTCCACTGTAACTTCCTGTCCCGGATTGTTTACTTTACCGGTCAGATCCATTACCATAGTAACGGCTTCCCCCTGAAGATCCATGTCCACGGTCATCTTCATAGTCATGTCAGTATAGTATCCGTCTTTGTTAACCGTATAGGTTCCGCTGGCTTCCTTGAATGACATCTGTGTGTCGCCCATAGCGCCCATTCCGCTCATGCTGCCCATAACGTCGGTTAAGTATTCGTTCATCTTCTCAGGATCTGCGGTAAATGTCAGGATGGTGTTGTCTCCCTCTTTCGCCATTGTAAGATCCTTAAGCTGATCGGACTGAAGATTTGTGCTCTCCGTGCTCTGTTTTACGGATTCCATAAGAGCTGTCAGATCCATTGGATATTTAATCTTCTGGCCCATGCTGTCCATGTAGTAGTAACCGTCTTTATAAAAGATAGTTGCATCCAGGGTCTGGCCCATCAGTGATGTCTTTGTTTCAGCCAGGTACTGCATGGTATCCTTGCTGATATCACTCATCTTCATATTCATATCCACGGTTACGTCGATATTCTCTTCTCCCTGCGTCATAGTCATCTTCATTGTTGTATCCATATCCATGGAAGTCAGTTCTGAATTCTTTTTAACTGCTGTGTCAAAAACCTCTTTCGGGTCTGCTTTCTTTGCGCAGGCTGTCATGGAAAATACCATCATGGCAGACAGAATCACTGCTGCTGTTCTAATCATTTTTTTCATAGTGTTACTCCTTTTTCCTCTCTCTTTATACTTCTTACCGTAATACTGAATTGTTTACCAAAAAGTATAATAGAAGTATAACATTTATTTATGTGGCGGACAATTGTCTATATTTACCATTTAATTAATATTTTGCGTCATTTTTATTACAATATTGTCTTTATAAGAGATTCTTTCCAGTAAAACTGTCTCTGAGTGAAGGACACCGGCAGAAAGGATGACAGCTCCCTCTTTGTCGCCTTGAATTATTTTTTCACTTCAGTTATCATAAAATACAGAAACCATCTTACAAACCGATTTAAAGGAGTCTGATTATGCCTTTTGTTTCACTGATTATTCCCGTATACAATGCGGAAAAATACCTTCGCCGATGCCTGGACAGCGTAATGCGGCAGACCTTTCAGGATATGGAAATCATCCTGGTCAATGACGGAAGCGATGATACCAGCCTGGACATCTGCCGGGAATACGGGGAACTGGACAGCCGGTTCCGGATTATCGACAAAGAGAATACCGGTGTATCGGACAGCCGCAACCAGGCCATATCGGCCGCCGTCGGGACCTATCTTCAATTCATGGACAGCGATGACTGGCTGACTCCGGATGCAACGGAAAGCTTTGTCCATGCGGCAAAAAAATTCGACTGTGATCTGGTTATTGCGGATTTCTACCGCGTAGATAAAGCCGTATTTACTGAAAAGCAGCATATCCGGGAGCGGGGCCTGTTAAGCCGGGAGATGTATGCGGAATATATGATGCAGGACCCTGCGGATTTCTATTACGGCGTGCTCTGGAACAAACTGTACCGGCGCAGCATTATAGAGACACACCGCCTGAAAATGGAGGAAAAGCTCCAGTGGTGTGAAGATTTTCTTTTTAACCTCAGCTTTATCCGGTACGCCGAGCGCTTTACCGCAATCCAGACGCCGATATACTACTACATGAAGCGGAAAGGGAGCCTTGTCAGCACAGACTGGAAAAAAGCCAATGCACTGCTGCTCAAATTCTATCTGCTGAAAGTCTATAAAGAACTGTATCAGAGCATGAACCTGTATGAGGAAAATAAACTGCGCATCAATGCATTTGTAGTTGCCTTCGCCAAAGACGGCGGCGTGGCGGTCCCCCTGAGCCGGCGCAGGCAGAGGCTGGACGAGGAAATCTATATTGAAGACGAACTTCCTCCCGGCTATGTCCGGGTATCCCACCCCTTCGAACCGGTATATGATGAAAACTCCCGTATTTTAATCCTCGGCAGCTTTCCATCCGTCAAATCCAGGGAAACGAATTTTTACTACGGACGCCCCCAGAACCGCTTCTGGAGACTGATTGCCCGCCTGACCGAAGAACCGGTTCCCGAAACTATCGAAGAGAAAAAAGCTTTGCTGCTGCGCCATGGAATCGCAGTATGGGATGTGGTCGCCGTCTGCGATATCAAGGGGTCCAGCGACAAGAGCATCCGCAATATCATTCCGACCGATATCAACCGGATCCTGCGCTCGGCAAACATTGAAAAAATCATAGCCAACGGCGACTCCGCGTTTCATCTTTACCGTAAATACTGCCAGGAACAGACCGGAAGAGAGGCGGTAAAATGCCCCTCCACCAGCCCGGCTAATGCACTGTTTACACTGGAACGGCTGAAGGAAGAATGGGAGAAGGCGCTTAAGTAACAGCAAAGCCGAAATTGATTCTTTTTAAGAAAAATACAAAAGGCCGGTTTCCGGGGAGCTTTGTGATACACTCCCGGAGAACGGCCTTTGAACTACACCATATCCGATTTATGTCCGTTACATTTGGAACATAGAACTTGAAGATTTGATACAATTGTCTTACCGCCTTTAGAAACCGGTATAATATGGTCTATATGTAATCCAACTTCATCCGGCATATATTTTCCACATAGTTTACAAGTATAATTATCTCTTGTCATAATCTTTTTTCTAAGTTCTTTTGTCATAAGTTTTCTTTGATTTTTGCTATGGTATTCCCTAAGTGTGCATTCTGAATTAATCTCTTTGAGCTGCTCATTACGATTCTTGATATAAAGATAGCTGCATGAAAATTGGCTGTCAACTGAATCAACCTTATAAGAAGACTTAATATAATTTCTCTGTCTGTACCGTGTCTGTTGACGGGTCAGTACAAACTGAAATGCATTATCGTCATTTAAAATTTTATGATATTGTTTCGTGCGGAAATTTTTCAATACACCTTTTTCAAGTTTTTTCTGACAATCCTCTTTCCAATTTTGTACTTTCTCATTGTGTTGCTCAATCAAATAAAAATTTCCTTCATTTAAAAATTTGTCAAGCAAGTCTTCTTTTTGAGGTTTTCTTTTTCCAGAAACGTCAAAATAGTGTACAAAATAAGGATATTTATACGGCGACTTTAAAATAAAAAATAAAAGTATTCCAGCAATTATCATTCCTATGTAGATAGTCATAATATCCGGATTATCTCCTTCCCCGCTTCTGTTCTTGTATTCCTCACTTAACCTTGACCGTTTCGTGATTTTATCCCCAAAAGCTGTCTACAGCATTTCAAAAACGTAAAAGGCTGAAATCCCCCTGTAAATCAAGGAAATTCCAGCCATTAAAAAGAGCGCGAGACGGGATTCGAACCCGCGACCCTCGCCTTGGCAAGGCGATACTCCACCACTGAGCCACTCGCGCATAAATTGTATGAATTGTTTCTGTTCCCAAGTTTTATAATGACCTGTCAACGAGAAATATTCTATCATAACTTATGCGCTATGGCAAGTGGTTTTTGCAGATTTTTTAATTTTTTTATTTTATTCCTCCTAATGCTCCTCTGTTTTCCTTTTCACTGCCTCCGGATAAAAAAGATTCGGCTGTTTTAAATGATGATACCGTACTTTTTAATCCTGTACTGAAGACTCTGTCTCCTCAGGCCGAGGGCGTCCGCGGTCTTTGTGATATTGTATCCGTAATGCTCCAGCGCCTTCTGTATTATCTGGTGCTCATACGCATCCATAATCCCCTGAAGTTCCACGCCCGGTGTAAAGCCGGAGGCGCCGTCCCCGCCGAATGAAGCGGCGGGCCTTGTCTCACTCCTCTCCTCCCCGAATTTACGCAGGTAGCCCGGCAGATGCTCCCGTTTCAGCACCTCCCCATCCGCCACATTCTGCGCGTAATCCAGCACATGAAACAGCTCTCTGACGTTTCCCGGCCAGGAATAGGCGCGGAACACCTCCATAACCTCCTGGGCAATGCCGGAAAAAGAATGTACATACTGAAATGCCGTGGCATTCAGCCGGTACTCGATCAGCTCCTCCAAATCCTCCTTATGCTCCCTCAGCGGCGGCAGTTCAATCATAACCGTCGACAGCCGATAGAACAAGTCCTTCCGGAACTGGTTTTCCGCAATCGCATGGAAGGGATCCTCATTGCAGGAGGAAACGATACGCACGTCCATCCTGATGTCTTTCTGTCCGCCCACCCTGCGGAATGTATTCTCCTGTATCGCCCTCAGGATCTTGGACTGCATACTCAGGCTCATGGAATTTAGCTCATCCAGGAACAGAGTTCCGCCTTCGGCCTCCTCGAAGTAACCGGCTTTATTCTCACTGCCCGTAAAGCTGCCTTTCTGCGTTCCGAACAGCAGACTCTCAATCAGGGATTCCGGTATAGCCGCGCAGTTCAGCGCAACAAATTTCTTGTCCTTCCGGCCGCTGGCCCTGTGGATACTCTGGGCAAAAATCTCTTTGCCCGTCCCGGTTTCCCCCACCAGAAGTATGGAACTGTTCTGATGCGCCACTTTCCTGGCTATATTTACCGCCTCTTTCAGTTTAGCTCCATGGCCGATAATATGTTCAAAGGAATAACCCGTAAAACGCGTATAGTGGGAATGCTCTTCATAGAGCTTCAGCGCATGGTCGATCTCTCCCATTTTCTTATTATACGTTTTTACAATGTCACTGTTCTGTTCAAATACAACGGAACCTAAAAGCTCCTTCCCCTTTCTGATGGGATAAGCCGTATTTGCCGTGGCAATGGAAATACCGTCGCTGGACTTATAGTGATCCACCCGGTTGATTACCGGAGACTGGGTCCGCAGACATGTCATAATCGTGCTGATATTCTCATCCAGGTTATACATATCCAGCAGATGACGCCCCTCTATCGGAACATCGTTTGGGATGTGTGCAATCTCCCTGCTGGCCTTGTTAAAAAATACAGCACAGGCATTTTTATCATAGATCTGGATTCCCTCCGCAATATGATCCAGCGTTTTCGCAAACAAATAGCCCTGATCATCTCTTTTCTTAAAAAACAGATAGGAATGGCCGTCCGCCGCCTCCAGCTTTTCAAAATTAAAATGATCTTCGTCCCAAAATATCTCGCCTTCTCTCTCATCATCCTTCACGGAAAAAACATTGGATGGCTTTTCTCCCCTCAGAATCCAGTTGGAAAAAAGCAGTTTATACATGCTCTCAGCCTGCGGAGTCCCCCATTCTACGCGAAGCATCACCTGATTTCCGTCCAGCACAAAGTAAAAATCATAAAATTTCATTACTTTCCCCGCTTTCTCCTGTGCAATATTGACATTTTCTGAACAGAGTGTAGCACAAATGAAGATGCTGCGTCAAGATATATGCCAAATCATTATGCAGTACGCCAAATTATTATGCGTTTTTTACTAATATGACTGCCGCCCAGTGCCATCCCAATTAATTTGTAAGGTGCTCTGATGATTTTTGTTTATTTTTTAAATTCTCTCAAAATACTTTTAAATACAGCAAAAATTGTGTAATACTATAATATATTTTTAACTACATTTGCAAAATCCAAAAAAGTTGGCACGGGTTTTGCTTTATATAAAGTCAGAAAAACGGAAAGGAGAGTATGGAGACGCATAAAGCGTACCTCCATACAAACAAAAAACATGAGTGAAAATAATTTAAGTTCTAAGCCGATCCGCTGGAGCGTGTTTATTCCCTGCTTCCTGGTTGTCGGCGGAGCCGCCATCCTCGGCATCGTAAACAATGCCTGGCTGACGGACGTCACCAAAACAATCTTTACATGGTCCCTCGGAAACTTCGGCTGGCTCTATCAGATCGTCGCAATGGTGACACTGGTTCTGGTATCCCTTCTCTGCTTCTCAAAGATCGGTAATATCCGTCTTGGCGGCCCTCAGGCAAAATCGAAATATTCTTTCGGCTCCTGGTTCGCTATGACACTGACAGGCGGCATCGCGACCGGACTGATTACTTACGGCGTTAACGAGGTTCTGATTTATTTTGGAAACGTATACGGAGAGCTGAACGGTTACGGCGTCCAGCCGTACACCAACGAAGCCGCATACTTCTCACTTGGACGCTGCTTCTACAACTGGACGGTAATTCCATATGCCATGTATGCCCTCTCCGGCGTCATTATCGCTTACATGTATTTTAACCGCAAACAGGAATTATCCGTTTCCGCATCTCTTACACCGCTGTTTGGCCAGAAGATTACAAAGGGATTCTGGAAAGCGCTGGTGGACGTTTTATCCGTTCTGGCAATCGCACTCGGTCTGGCTTCCTCACTTGGCGCCGGCCTCGCTTTAATCGGAACGGGACTTTCCGCAGCTTACGGCATTGCTCAGGGCCCGATCGTATGGTTTATCCTGACTGCAATTATCACCGTAACATTTACCGCAGCATCGGTTGCCGGTATCGACAAAGGCATCAAATGGCTGGCCGGTTTAACATCCAAAATTTTCTACGTGCTTTTAATCCTTCTTTTCATTATCGGACCGACCGTTTACATCCTCAATATGGCTAACGTAGGTCTGGGCTACTGGCTGGATCGTTTCTGGACCTGGGGTTTTGACCCATCCACAGTCGGCGGCGACGCACTTGTAACATGGTGGACCATGTACGACTGGGCTATCTGGATTGCTTATGCTCCTCTGATGGGTATCTTCTTCGCTATCATCGCTTACGGAAGAACCATCCGCCAGTTCCTGATTATCAACTGGATTCTGCCTGCATCCTTTGGTTTCGTATGGTTCTCCGTATGGGGAAGCACAGCCCTCAACTGGCAGATCAGCGGCAAGGCAGATATTATCGCCGCCATCAATGAAGGCGGAGCCGTATCCGGTATCTGGGAATTCTTAAAACATGTACCGTTAGGCGCTATCCTGATTCCTGTTATCATCGTTACGCTGATTGCAGCCTTCTCCACAACGGCCGATACCATGTCCACTACAATCGCAGCGCTCTGTACCGAAGGCGCACGCCACGACGAAGAACCTGCACTCTGGCAGAAAGTTGTATGGGGCGTTTCCATCGGTCTCATCGCCTGCATCATGGTTGCCTTTGGCGGCGGTTCACAGGGCGTGGACGGAGTTAAATATCTGGCAGCCTGCGGCGGTTTCGTCGTGCTGGCCATTTTCATCCTTCAGTTAATTGCAAGCATTAAAGTATTCTTCTTTGACCCGCAGACGAAAAAAGATATTGAGGCCTGCGCTGAAAACACGGGCGCCGAAGCAGCCGAGGTAACGGCTGAAGAAGCAAAAGCCTGAGAACACGGCTGAACAGGCTGAACAAAATATCTTATTAACATCAGAAACAAAATAAAAGGTGGAAAGCAATATGGATATCAGTATCAAAAATATAATTCTGGGCAGCCCCATTACCCTGGAAGACTTTATCGCGGTTGTCAGATACGGCGCCAGGGTCGAATTCTCCGACGAATACTGCCGCAGGGTTAAAAAGTCCCGCGAACTGGTGGAAAAATGGGTCGCCGAAGAAAAAGTCATGTACGGAGTAACCACCGGTTTCGGCGCCCTCTGTACCAAAGCGATCGGCAAAGATGAAACGGCAAAGCTTCAGGAAAACATCATTCTCTCCCACTCTGTTTCCGTAGGCGAGCCGCTGTCCATCGAGAGGGTAAGGGGAACCATGCTTATGGTTCTCCAGAACCTAGGACAGGGATACTCGGGAGTGCGCCTTACTCTTCTGGAATACTACAGAGACTTTTTAAACAAAGGCGTTACCCCATGGGCTCCCGGCAGCGGCAGCGTCGGCTATCTGGCCCCGGAGGCCCACATGGCCCTCGTGCTGCTGGGCAAAGGCAAGGCCTGGTATGAAGGTGAACTGCTCTCCGGCAGCGAAGCGCTCCGCAGAGCCGGTATGGAGCCTCTGGAACTCAGTTCCAAGGAGGGGCTTGCCCTGGTATCCGGAACCACTTCTCCCACCGCAATGGCGGCGCTGGCTGTTTATGACCTTTTAAACGCCGCAAAATCCGCCGATATAGTAGGCTCCGCAACACTGGAGGCCTGCAAGGGCGTTATGAATGCATTTGACGAGCGTGTCATGTCTGTCCGTCCGCACAGCGAGCAGGGAAAAACGGCGGAAAATGTAAGAAAAATTTTAAACGGCTCCGGCATTATTGAAAAATACAAGGGAAGCCGTGTCCAGGACGCTCTTTCCCTCCGCTGCATCCCGCAGCTTCACGGCGCCGCGAAAAAAACGCTTAAGGATGCCAGGGAAGCAATTGAACTTGAGATGAACTCCTGCTGTGATAACCCCATCATCTGGCCGGGCGAGGGAAACCAGGACGTAATCTCCGCCTGCAACCCGGATTCCTCCTATGTAGGCATGGAAATGGACAGCGCCTGCATCGCCGCCGTAGGCATGGCAAAGATGTCCGAGCGCAGAAACAACCGCCTGATTGACGAGAGCCTGTCGGGAAACCCCTGGTTCTGCATCAAGACCCCCGGACTGAATTCGGGACTGATGATCCCTCAGTACACCCAGGCCGGTCTGTTAAACGAGATGCGCGGCCTTGCCACCCCGGCTACCATTGATAACACCCCTACCTGCGGCAACCAGGAGGACTATGTAGCAATGGGCTACAACGCCTGTAAAAAGGCGGGAGCCGCGGCCGAAAAGTTGGAATACATCCTGGCTATCGAGCTGCTTTCCGCTTACCAGACACAGCAGTTTCTGGATACCGGCGTGAACCGGGCTCCCGCCACAGACGCAGTTATGAAAGAGATTGGCAGGCACGTTCCTGTCATGGAACAGGATATGTTCCTCCATCCCTATATTGAGTATCTCAGGGAGTTAATCCACTCGGGAGAGCTGGTCCGCATCGTGGAGTCGGTTACCGGGGAATTGAATTAATAACAATATAAAAGGAGAAAAAGCAGATGAAAAGCGCAGAAAAAAGACAGGTGGAAATAGATCTCACAAAAATCTTTCTCACACCTCCTAATACAAGAAAAGAAAAAATCACATTGTTAGCCATGCTGGTGGTCACCTTCGTCATTTTCTTCGGCCCCATCTGCTTTTCGGCCATACCGCCTGTGAAAGCAATATTCCTGGCCTGCATGCCATCCCTCTCCATCTCATGGGGATGGATGGTGCTGCTGCGCTCTCTCTTCAGGAAAGATGACTTTTCCAGAATGTAATCCGTTAAAAACCGGGCATGGAAACGGGGCTTATGCCTTGAAAAAAGATGCTGCATTAGATAATCTCTCTTTTAGTCTGACAGGTTCTGTAACAACCTGGATGCTGAGAGCGGGTGTATCCGGTGCAGCATCTTTTTATATTTCAATTTCAGCAATTTTACTAAATAATATCAATTCTTACCACATTACAAACGAATCAGTCTTTTTTCTCCTTCTCTGTCCAATTCTTAAATGATAAAATAGTACTATACAATTCTTATGGAGGAAAGAGAGATGAAAAAGCTAAAGCTAAATGGGATTTTGTTCTTGCTTCTGCTCCTGACTGCATTTCTGCCCGGATGCGGCAATGCAGGGCAGGGTAGAACTGCACGCGTCGGGGTTCGTGATTCTGTCCCCGGGTTCGGTTACAAGAATCCCATATCGGGAACGTACTCCGGTATGGAGGTTGAACTGGCAAAAATGCTTGCCGAGGCTATGGGGTACAGCGAAGTGGAATTCACAGGCGTTACGGCAGAAAGCCGCGAGCAGGTCCTTACAGACAATGCGGTGGATTTTGTAGTTGCAACCTTTACAATCACTGAGGAGCGTCGGCAGGAATTCGATTTCTCAGCTCCATACTATACGAATTATGTACGTATTATGGTCGAAGATTCTTCCCTCTTCCAGAGTCTTTCCGACCTCAAAGGTAAATGTATTGGTATAACCGCCGGTTCTACATCGGCTTTATACCTGGCGGAGGAAATGGTATCATTGGGACTTATTCCCGAGTTTGACACAGGCAGCTTCGATTCTTCGGTATTTAGCGGAGGTATCTCATTCCGGCAATTTGAAACCTATCCGGATTTAATTGCCGCACTGGAAGAAGGAAATATCGATGCGGCATGCAGCGATGGAAGTATTCTGGCCGGATATATGAATGAGGAACGCAGCTTTCTGCCGGAAACATTCTCCAGACAGGAACTGGGCGTGTGCACGCCGAAAGGCTCACCCCTGAGCCCTAAAATACAAACACAGATTGACCAGTGGCAGACCGACGGCCGGCTTGACAGTCTAATGAAAAAATGGGATTTAAATGAATAAGGAGAATACACACATGTCAAATCAGCTTAAAAAGAAATTAATCGTAATGCTTCTGGTGGAAATGATTTTTATTTTACTGCTGGGCGGTTTTCTCTTATCCATGCAGACTTCCCTTTCAACAGAAAACCAGAAAATATCAAACGTGGAAATACTGAACCAAATCACCGTTCTTTTGGAAAATCGGGACAAGGAGACACAGCAGACCATCAGCAGCTACGACGAGGTTTATTCGTCCAAAGCCAGGAGCGTCGCTTTTATGGCCCGTAATCAGGATGATTTCAACTATACAGACTCAAGAATGCGTGAGCTCAGTAAACTTATGCAGGTGGACGATATTCTAATACTGGATACAGAGGGAAATACTCTGGCAGCCGCCGCAGGACGCAATACGGATTATACGGCCAGCCGATACAACCAGTTAAGAACCGTATTTGAAACTTCTGAGCCTTCCCAGGCATTTAATGTAATAAAAAATGATGTCCGGCTCCGTTTTTATGGCGCAAAAATTGATGAAAAAACTATGGCCGCTGTAGTTATAAATCCCCAGGAGCTTTACAATACTCTGGAAAATACTACTTCTATTTCAAGTGTGTTCAGCGGCATCAGTGTAGGTCTTACCGGATATGCTTTTGCAATATCCCACCAGGACTATTCTTTTCTGTATTATCCTGATAAAAACCTGATCGGCATGGATGCCGTTAACGCAGGATTTGACACCTCACTTCTAAAAGATGGATATTCCGGATGGGTAACAATTAACGGCCAGGAGCTTTACTGTACCTCCCGGCTCATCGGCAATATCTACGCCGTTTGCGCAATACCGGGGGAAGAAATTAACGCATCACGTTCCGCAACCGTATTGGTAACACTTTTAACCTTTTTTGTCGTTGTGACATTGGTTATTACATATGCGATCTTTCTAAACGAGGAAGAGAGCAAAGCGACCCAAAAAGATTCCTCACATTATAAAAAGGCCGGACCATTCTATTTTAATACCGCGGTTGCCGGAAAATTGTTTTCCGTTGGATTTATGGGCGTCATCGCCATTCTTATTGTTTCCATCTTTATGCAGACTCTGTTCTCCCTGTCCAGGCAGACAATGAGTAACCGCCATCCACTGATGACTATCCAGGAAACGAACGGGAAAAATAAAATAGAAATGGGCACCTTGACCGAGCAGTATAACGAACGCTATCTGAATAAGTGCCAGGTTCTGGCCGACATACTGAAACGCAGCCCTGAACGAATGAATAAGCGGGATCTGGCGGAGCTCAGCGATATCCTGGACGTAATTAACATCTGGGTTTATGACAAAAACGGCAGTACCATTGCAACAGACTCCCCATTCTGGGATTTTGAAATCAGCAGGGATCCGGAAGAACAGTCTTACGAATTCAGAAATCTGATTAAAGGCTACTCCGACTATCTGATACAGGAGGCCCGCCCCGATGAAGTCACAGGGGAAATGCGTCAGTATATCGGAGTCTCCATGCGGGAAACCGATGAGCGCGAGGCCGGTTTTGTTCAGATCTGCGTCGCCCCGGATAAACTTGAAACTCTGCTTGACAATACAACCGTTGAATCTGTATTGTCCGGGATAAAGGTAGGAACTCATGGATTTGCTTTTGCCATAGATAAGCAGGAGCATACTTTTTCCTATTTTCCTGACACTAAATTAATTGGCAAAAGCGTTTACGACTATGGTATTACCGACTTTGTCCTCCATGACGAATTCTCCGATTTTGTTAATATCCAGTCAGAAAAGTATTATTGCTCCTCTATGGAAATCGGGGATAATCTGGTTTATGTAGCCGTTCCCTCATCAGAAATGAACCGTTTCTGCATTCCGGTAGCGCTCACCACTGCCGCCGCCAGTCTCCTGTGCCTTCTGATAATTGGATTAATTTTAACTCTCAGCAGACGCGTTCCCGGCTTTGAGACACCTGAAGAAAAAAGAGAGAACGGTCCTATGATCGATGTTGTGATGCCCGACGGCCGTGTAAAGAAAACAATGGCTGCTACGGTGCGGTGGAGTAATATCCCGGGCATCGGCTGGCAGGAAAAAACACCCGAGCAGAAGCTGCTCTCCGTAATGAATTTCTTACTGAGCGCCGTTGCATTCCTGCTGCTCATTGTAATCATGTTTAAAGATTATTTCCTGGCTAATGATTCCGTCATGCAATACGTACTGAGCGGAAAGTGGGAACGTTCACTCAATATTTTTGCAATCACAAATGCCATCATACTGTTTGTACTGGCAAATGTAATCGCCGCTATCGTGCGCAGGCTTTTAATGGCCTTTGCCCGCATTTTCGGAGCCCGCGGCGAAACAGTATGCCGCCTTCTGGACAATGTAATCAAATATATGACGATACTCTGTATCCTGTATTACTGTCTGGGCATGTTCGGCGTCGACACAAAGACACTCCTGGCCTCGGCCGGTATCCTGTCCGTCATCATCGGCCTGGGTTCACAGTCTTTAATCAGCGATATACTGGCCGGCCTGTTCATTGTATTTGAGGGTGAATTCCGTGTCGGAGACATTGTCACCATCGGCGACTGGAGGGGTACTGTGCTGGAAATAGGAGTGCGTACAACGAAAATTGAGGACGCCAGCAAAAACATAAAAATTGTAAGCAACAGCAGTGTTACCGGGGTAATCAACATGACTAAACAATACTCCTATGCCTCCTGTGACGTGGGAATTGAATACAACGAATCACTGGAACGTGTTGAACATATCCTGCAAAAAGAACTTCCTCTTATGAAGCAGAGAATCCCTTCCATCGTCGACGGGCCGTTTTATAAAGGCGTGGTAGCCCTTGGAGACAGCAGCGTAAACATACGTCTGGTGGCACAATGTGCCGAGACGGACCGGCTTCAGCTTTGTCGGGATATGAACCGGGAAGTGAAACTAATATTTGACAGAAATCATATTAACATCCCATTCCCGCAGATAGTCCTTAATCACCCTGTCCAGGCAGGCGCCGCCACCATGGACGATATCATACAGTCTGCCGTTTTTGTGGAAGAGCAAAAAGGAATGTCCAGGGATTTGGAAGAATTTGAAGAGAACGACAAGTGACAATGTTACTGCCGCTTTGTGGGCAGCAGCAAAGAAAAACCGGTACTGGATACCTCCAGCGCCGGTTTTTTGACTTCCTGTCATATTGAATTAATTTAGATCCGGAAAGACGAACTGCCCTGACAAATCAGGGCAGCAAAAAAGCGGGTGATGGGAATCGAACCCACGTATCTAGCTTGGAAGGCTAGTGTTCTACCATTGAACTACACCCGCATAGTATATAAATAATAATATTGTTAGATTAAAGTGCCCAGAGCCGGAATCGAACCAGCGACACGAGGATTTTCAGTCCTCTGCTCTACCAACTGAGCTATCTGGGCCTCCTGAGAAATTATTGATTCTCTCACCGCACTGGTGTTACCAGCAACGTAAATCATTTTACTAAATTTTCTCCCTGTTGTCAAGGAGTTTTTTCGTTGTTTCACGTGTTTTTAATCATGCCGGGAATCGTTTTCCCGCACTTTCTTATTTTATCCGATACGCACCGTTTTGTGAACCGGGAAGCGGCGGCATATCCTGCCGCCGGTCCCCGGTTTTAGCTTTCAGAAAGAATGTTAGCCAGCTCAGCGAATTGCTCCAGCGTGAGTGCCTCGCCTCTGACTGCGGCCGGTACGCCCAGTTTTCCGATAGACTCTGCTATAATTTCCTTGGGTATCTGTATTTCCGGTGAATTGTTTAAGCCGTTTAAAAGAGTCTTCCGCCTCTGGTTAAAAGAAGCGCGGATCAGTTTGAACATCAGTTCCCTGTCGGCCACGTTCACCGGCGGCGTCCTGTGGCGTGTCAGGCGGATTACGGCTGAACCCACATTGGGGCGTGGAATAAAGCAGTTGGGCGGCACATTAGCCACAATATACGGTTCTGCGTAGTACTGAACCGCCAGGGACAGGGCGCCGTAATCTTTCGTTCCCGGCCCGACCTGCATTCGGTCAGCCACCTCTTTCTGCACCATGACCGTGATATTGTCAATAGGAACACCGCTTTCAAACAGTCCCATAATAATTGGCGTCGTAATATAGTAAGGAAGGTTAGCCACCACCTTAATCGGCTTTCCCCCGTTGTATTCCTCTGCCAGTTTTTTTATGTCAACCTTTAGGATATCCCCATTAATTACTGTAATATTTTCATAATCTTTAAGCGTTTCCTCCAGAATCGGTATCAGGTTGCTGTCTATCTCAACAGCGACTACCTTACCGGCACTGTCGGCCAGGTACTGGGTCATCGTTCCGATTCCGGGTCCTATCTCCAGAACCATATCTTCCTTCGTCACCCCGGCCGCATCTACGATTTTAGAGAGGACGTGAGTGTCGATGAGAAAGTTCTGGCCGAATTTTTTCTGGAAGGCAAAGCCGTACTTTTGTATAATCTCGATTGTGTTTTTGGGATTTCCCAAATCTATGCGCATATCAGTTCCTTTCTGATTTCCCCGGAGCCAGGTGGTAAAGCTGTTTGGCATTCAGGTTGGTTGCCCGGATTACTTCCTCCGTGCTTAATCCCCTTATCTCTGCCATGGCATCCACCACGTACGGCAGATTAAAGGAAGAATTCCGTTTCCCTCTGTTTGGGACCGGCGCCAGATAAGGGCAGTCCGTTTCAAGCACCAGCCTGTCAAGCGGCGCGTATTCCACCACCTCTTTTAACTTCTTTGCGTTGCTGAAGGTCAGAACTCCGCCGATCCCAAGATAGAATCCCAGGTTCAGGAATTCTCTGGCCATCTCTTTGCCATAGGAAAAACAGTGGATCACTCCGCCGATCTCCTCCGCTTTATGTTCCTTCAGAATATCAAGTGTATCTTTGGCCGCATCCCTGCTGTGGATGACAACGGGCCTATTGACCTCCCTCGCCAGCTCCAGCTGGCGGCCGAACCAGTACCTCTGGATCTCATGGGCAGGCTCGTCCCAATAATAGTCAAGCCCAATTTCTCCCACCGCTACTATCTGGGGATCCATGGCCGCTGTCTTAAGCCTGGCAAATTTTTCTTCATCCAGCTCCGCGCTGCTGCTGGGATGGACTCCCGCGGCCCCGTATACCTGGGGATAGCGTTTCGTCAGCTCCAGCGTGTGTTCGGTGCTGGCCATATCATTTCCTATATTTACAATAGCCTCAATTCCATGCTCGGTAAGGCCCTGCAGCAATTCTTCCCTGTCTTCGTCAAATGCCTCATCATCGTAATGGGCATGTGTATCAAAAATCATTTGTTTCCTCCGGTCTTCTTATCCGTTTTGGTATTTATCCGTTACTCACGCACCATTATAGCCAATCTCCCGCGAAAAAACAATGACTATCGAGGTTTTACTTCCGTTTTTACGCCTTTTATCCACGTTTTTCCTCTGATTTACCAAGCAGATACCTTCTCTCCAGCTTGATCGCCGCATAGCCGGTCACCTTTTTCATATAAATACCGTCATACAGTCCGCCGATTACGCCTGCAATGGGAACTCCCTGCAGGAATTTCATATACAGAAGTTCCCCGGAAAGTGCCCGTGAGGCATTAAGGGCGGCCGCATCCACGTCTGCCGGAGCTTTCTCAGGCGGCGCGGCTTCAAATTCTTTCGTTTTCCCCGGCGACGCTGCTCCGTACGCCTGAGTTTTCTCCGGCAGTGCTTCTCTGTGCGGCCTGCGGGCCATCCGATAGAGTTTCCGGTTCATCGCCGCGTCCCGTTCCTTAAAATCTTCCCCGTTGTACAGTGACAGCGTCAGAAGCTCCAGAAGCAGTTCTTGTTCCTCCGGATTTCTGTAATCTACGCCAAAATGCAGAGCCTGCGTATACAGGCCTCGGAGCAGCGCCGCCAGAAAGAGAGGAATGTCCGGAAGACCGATTCCCAGCAGCCCCAGGACCGCCCCCTCCGCACAGGCTCCGGCCACCCCTGCCGCCGCCTGGCGGGCCGCCAGCTTTCTGCCCGCCGCCAGATTTTTCCTGACCGGATAGAGCCTGCCTGCGTACTCCCGCGTCTTGAACTCCGCCTCCAGCTTTTCCTTGGGAAATGTCTTCTCAATCACCCCGGTGCCGTTTTCCAAAATCACGCAGAATGCCTTGTAAAATGCATCTTCCAGCTTTTCCCTCAGCCCGTCCGGCACCGCCTTATGCAGTTTTTTCTCCCAGAAAGGTTCCTTTCTGGTTCCATACTTTTTAAGGGTCTTATTTTCACGTTTCAGAAAGGAATCCCATTCCTTTTCCAGAGGTGTCTTTTTATCCGCCATCCGTTCCATCTCCTTTCACCGCTCACTTCCTGTAAAACAACGAAAAGCACGCTTTGTGAGCTTTTCATTGCCACTCAATAACAAGAATCCCCGCCGGGAACACTGCGTTTCCAGGCGGGGTTCAACCCGAATTTCGTCTTATATGATTTTGTCTTATATGATTTTGTCTTGTCTGATTTCTTCTTATATGAAAGGCAGCGTATTCTGCCGGGCCGCATCGTGAATCTTACGGATTTAGCAGATTTCAGCGCCTGCCGGCATATCCTTCTCCGGCTTCATAAGCGCCAGATTGCCCTCACTGTCTCCTGCACAGAGCAGCATTCCCTCGGACAGCATTCCCGCCAGTTTAGCCGGTTTTAAATTGGTCACAACCATAACCTTTTTGCCAACCATCTCTTCCGGTGTGTAGTTTGCCTTGATTCCGCTCAGGATCTGGCGTACCTTTGTTCCCACTTTTACCTGGGAGCAAAGAAGTTTTTTGGACTTCGGAACTGCCTCGCAGGCAATAATTTCGCCAACCTGGAACTGGAGCTTTGCAAAATCATCGTATGTGATTTCCGGCTTTGCTTCCAGATCAATGACATTCTCATCCTCTTTTTCTTCTTCCGGCTGTTCGGACGCGGCCGCCTCGGCCGCCCTCATTGCTTCGACCTTCTCCATTACCTCTTTCACATCCATACGTGCAAAGAGGATTTCCGGTTTTTCGGTCACTTTCCCGCCTGACGGATAGAGGCCGAATGTGCCCATCTCTTCCAGGGTTCTCTTCTGTGTGTTGATCTGAGCCAGAATCTTCTCAGCCGTCTCAGGCATGAAGGAGTATAACAGGGATGCACCGATTGTGATAGCCTCCGTCAGGTTGTAGAGAACGGTTGAAAGGCGGTCCTTCTTTTCCTCATCCTTTGCCAGTGTCCACGGGGTGGTCTCATCAATATATTTGTTGCTTCTTCTGAATATTCCGAAGATATCCGTAATGGCATCCGCTACGCGCAGCTTATCCATCTTTTCGTCCACCTTCTTCACGGCATCCAGTACGGTGGCCTTCAAATCCGCATCGACTTCCTCGGATACGCTGGTATCCGTAACAACGCCTCCAAAGTATTTATTGCTCATGGAAATAGTCCTGTTTACCAGGTTTCCAAGGATGTTTGCCAGGTCGGAGTTCATACGCTCCACCATCAAATCCCAGGAAATAACTCCGTCATTTTCAAACGGCATCTCGTGAAGTACAAAGTAACGCACCGCGTCCACACCAAAGAAATCCACCAGAGTGTCTGCATAAAGCACATTTCCTTTGGACTTGCTCATCTTGCCGTCGCCCTGTAAAAGCCATGGATGTCCGAATACCTGTTTCGGCAGCGGAAGATCCAGAGCCATCAGGAAGATTGGCCAGTAAATCGTATGGAATCGGATGATGTCTTTACCAATCAGATGGAGATCGGCCGGCCAGAATTTTTCAAATAATTCTCCGTGGTTTCCGTCGCAGTCATAACCTAAGCCGGTGATATAGTTGGTCAGGGCATCCAGCCATACGTAAGTCACATGCTTCGGATCAAAGGATACGGGAATTCCCCACTTAAAGGAAGTCCTGGACACACAGAGGTCCTGGAGTCCCGGGAGCAGGAAGTTATTCATCATCTCATTTTTACGGGATACCGGCTGGATGAATTCCGGATGCTCATTGATATGGTCAATCAGCCTCTGGGCGTACTTGCTCATTTTAAAGAAATATGCCTCTTCCTTCGCGGGAATAACCGGACGGCCGCAGTCGGGACATTTGCCGTCCACTACCTGGGAGGCGGTCCAGAAGGACTCACACGGCGTACAGTAGAGTCCCTCATAGTGGCCTTTATAAATATCGCCCTTGTCATACAGTTTTTTGAAAATCTTCTGTACCTGTTCTTCATGATCCTTATCGGTTGTACGGATAAATTTGTCATAGGAAGTATTCATCAGATCCCAGATCGACTTAATCTGGCCTGCCACCCCGTCAACAAACTCCTGCGGCGTTACGCCGGCCTCTTCGGCCTTCAGCTCGATCTTCTGGCCGTGCTCGTCGGTTCCCGTCTGGAAACGCACATCAAAGCCCTGTTCCCTCTTATATCTGGCAATACTGTCCGCCAGGACAATCTCGTAAGTGTTGCCGATATGCGGCTTGCCTGATGTATAGGCGATTGCGGTAGTTATATAATATGGTTTTTTGCAATTCTGACACATAAATCGTTCCTCCTGTTATGAATAATCGTTTTATAGTTGAAGAAAAAAACAAGGAATCCCGCCCGGGGGCTTTTTATATCATAGGAAAAACTTCCTAAATGATATAAAAAAATCGTCTTTAAAGGTGATTGGATCACCATTAAAGACGAGAGTTATTTTCCCGTGTTACCACTTTAATTCGCATACCGTCTCACAACGGATGCCTCTGCGGCTGAAGAAAAACGTCTCTGTTCCGGCATTTCTGCCGGCCCACTGCGTGTTCACAGCCTGCGGTGTTAACGGACCTGCTCCGTCACTGCTTAAAACAGACAGCCTGAACACCCCGCACACAGTTCGTCGTCATCAACGGACCCGGCGCTTACGTAGGCACTCCATCCATACTTCGGCAGCGCAGCTCTGAGACCATCTTCGGCAGCTCTCCTGACAATCCGTTTCCACCAGCCCGGACTCTCTGTAATCATTCCTTCTGCGTACTCTTCTCTTCACAGCCTTTGTTTTATATTGTTACTTTCTAAAAGATATAGTTTAGTCTAGCGTTTTCAACTCTTTTTGTCAAGAAGGATTCCTCAAAATGCGGCACAAACCGGCAAAAGTCCGGCCATGACATATCCCGCGGGACATTTTCACACGCTTTTAATGGAACTGCCGGGGCCTGGTACCCGCGGCATGAAGCGCTGTTATTACCGTTTTGTTGTATCCTTCCTGCAGTTCAGCCATGAAACCGCGCTGCCCCACAAAAGAGCGGCAATTCCTGTTAAAATACGGCTCAGCCAGTAAAATACCGCACCGGCTATACTGATGAATACAAAATACTTCCAGAAAACAAGATAGTTTTCCAATCTTCCCACCGGCCGTCCGATCAGTGGAAACACAAATTTCCCGACCAGAATATGATGTACAAGATAAATGGCAAAGGTATAGGAAGAGAAAATGGAAATTCCCTTCTTCACGACCGTATTTTTAATAAACTGCCCCACCCATACGAGAAAGAGAAAAAGCGGTATTCCCGTCCACAGGATTTTAAACGGAACCGGCAGTGACGTTTTCACCGTCATAACCGTAAAAACTCCGATAAAAGACGCCAGTCCCCATTTCCAGTCATATTTTTCCCGCTGCTGCCTAGTTCCATACAGATATTTTATAAAATACATGCCAAACAGCACTTCCGGCACCCTGAGCAGGAAGAAAAACTGAATATCCATCTGAAACGGATAAAACAGCGTGAGAGGAATATAAATAAGCGCCGTGCCAACTAAAGTGAGCACCGGCCAGCGGAGCATACACGCCCGGAGCGCCGGAAACATCAGATAAATCAAAAGAATACAGCCGATAAACCACTCGCCTAACAGATAGTAGTTCGGAATCAGGTAATTCAGATACCCATCCATGCCAACAGCCGTAAGAAGCAGCCTGGACAATGGTTTATCAAAGGCAAAGTTATGCTTAATCAGATAATTATATACAAAAAAAGCGGCATAAACGGTCCAGTAAAGCGGATAAATCGCAAGGAAACGTTTTTTAAAATACGTCTTAAGATCCAGCTTTTCCATCGATGAATACATCAGCGACGCCCCCGCCAGAATAAAGAACAGGGAAACGCCGATATGGCCCATACTTCCGTTAGCATAATTAAAAAATAAAAGGATCGGTTTATTAACAATGGGTTCCATGAAGGTCACTGCATTATAATGGAAAACAACAATCGACACGGCAGCCAGGACACGGACAAAATCCAGCGGGAATAGATGTTCTCTTTTCATTTGCATTACGGCTCCTTTTCTTCTTTTCGATTCAAGACACTATATTTTATCACATTATAAAGGGAGTGGCAAATGGATTGAAAAATGAGGACGCCTATGTCGGGATGAAGAACTTTCCGAAGGGGACATTGGAATCCTCCGGTGCTTGCTGAGGTATTTTCGAAGCTGGCACCCGCTGCGCATTCCACAAGCGGGAGCGAGTCCCCGTAGGAATTTTTTCTCCCGGAATCCCTCTCGCGACATACTTCCCCCGGGACTGAAGACTCACCCCTCCCTCCCATAACCCCCCACAGCGATCCCAGCGGCCCCCTTGTTTTCAATTTTCATTGATAAGTTGTAATCTCCCCTAATATAAATTATAATAGTAGGCAATTGGAGGTAAAAAATGAAGGCACGTAAAACCTGTTTATACTATCTGCTGGCCCTGGTGGCCACGATTATGCTCTGCGGCTGCTCCCGTTATAACCCGCCTGTGGAATCATACCAGGCATCGGAGGCGTCGTCACAGCCCGCACAGAGCGGTTCGGAGCAGGACGCAGAGAATCCCGGCAGCGGTAAAGATGCGGCGGCTGTCCAGGCTGAATTTGATACTTTTACGGATCGTATTTTCCGGGAGATTGTCGGTTCCGACCCTCTGAGTCTCCACTTTATGCTCAGGAATCCCGAAAACTACGGCATCGACACACCCGAGATAAAATTCCAGACCATTTCCAAAGAGGAACTGGAAAAAGATACAGCGGATAATGAGAAACTGTTCACGGAGCTTAAGGCGTTTGATCCATCTCTCCTGACGGCTGATCAGCTTTTTACCTATAAAATGTTAAAGGACTCCCTGGAAATCGGGATGGCGTCAAAGGGACTGGAACTCTACGGCCAGCCGCTGAGTCCGCTAATCGGAACCCAGGCCCAGCTTCCTGTACTGCTCGCCGAGTACACATTTTACGACAAGAACGACATTGACCACTATCTGGAACTGCTCTCCCAGATTGATGTTTACTACGGCCAGCTGGCCGCTTACGAGATAGAGCAGGCCGATGCCGGGCTGGCGCCCAGCGACGTTACAATCGACCGCATGCTGCAGTCCTGCAAGGATTATCTGATCCGGCCGGAGAACAGCTTCCTTACGGAGACCTTCAGCAGCCGTCTGGACGAGGTGAATGGGCTGACCGATGAGGAGAAGGCGGAATACAAGAAAAAACATCTTCAGATTTTAAAAGAGCATTTCATCCCCGCCTACACGAATCTGTCCAAATCCCTGGAGGAATTAAAGGGACGCGGAACCAACAATAACGGTCTCTGCCACTATGAGAAGGGCAAAGAATATTATGAATATCTCGTGGCTACCCTCACCGGAACCGACAGCTCCATCCCCGAGCTCAAAGATCGGATTGAAAAGCAGTTCGGGCGTGATATGGCCGAAACCGCAAGGCTTTTGCAGAATAACCCAAAATTGGCAACCGAGATAGAGAGGAGCAGCGTTTCCCTGACCGAACCGGTAGAAATTCTGGATCATCTGCGTGAACAGATTAAAAAGGATTTCCCGGAGCTCACCGATTCCTCCTACCAGGTAAAGCACGTTCCGAAAGCGTTGGAATCCTCGCTGTCACCTGCATTTTTCCTGATTCCTCCCCTTGATTCGGACACTACCAATGTAATCTATATTAATGATAAGTCCAGGGAAGAAGGAGCGGATCTCTATTCTGTCCTTGCCCATGAGGGATATCCCGGCCATCTTTACCAGTCTGTTTATTTTAACCGGAAAAAGAGCTGCCCTCTGCGGCACGTTCTCTCCTGCGGCGGATATGATGAGGGATGGGGATTATACTGTGAACTGTACAGCTATTCATTTGACAATGGCCTCTCCCCCGATATGAAGGAGCTGATGGCCCGCAGCCAGGCATCTATCTACGCGCTGTATGCCCTGCTGGATATCCATATCCATTATGACGGCTGGGATCTGGATAAAATTTCCGGTTTCTTAAGCACATATTACGGGATCAGCGATCCGGAGGTCTGCGAGGAAATGTTTAACTCCATTATTGATAATCCGGGCAACTACCTGAAGTATTACACCGGCTATCTGGAAATCTGCACCCTGAGGGATGCCGCCCAGAAAGCGCTGGGCAGCCGATACTCGGCAAAGGCATTCCATAAGTTTATCCTGGATATGGAGGGCGCCTCTTTCCGGGTGATTAAACCGTACTTTGAGACTTGGCTCCTGACTTATGATGTTAACAGTTGATTTTGCCGGTCTCTGCGCCGGGCGCGGCCGTATAGCGGCAAATTACTTCTTCGGGCGAGTGTGCATACACGATAACGCAGGCCTGCCCCGGAGTGCTTTTATTATCATAGCAGCACTTTCTTAATGTTATAAAAAAAAGTTATGCCAACATTCTTATAATGAATTGGTATCCCTCCGCTTTCCGGCTGTAAAATTAAGTCAGAAAACGGAGGGATTATTTATGGGAAAATCATTGACAAGAAAAATCTTAGAAGCTCATTATGTGGCCGGAATCATGACACCGGGCGAAGAAATCTCTATCAAAGTGGATCAGACCCTGACTCACGATATCAATGCGGTTATGACCTATCTGGCATTTGAGGCAACTGGCCTTGACCGGGTGCGTACGGAGTGCAGTGTCAGCTATCTGGATCATAACCTGCTGTACGTGGACAATAAAACACCAGACGATCACATCTATCTGCAGTCGGCTGCAAAACGGTTTGGCGTCTATGTATCCAGACCCGGCAATGGAATCTGCCATACCGTCCATATGGCCCGTTTCGGCGCTCCCGGCAAAATATCCATGGGAGGCGACAGCCACACCCCGCACGGCGGCGCCGTCGGCATGCTCAGCATCGGTGTTGGCGGAATGGACGTGGCGACAGCCATGACGGGAGTACCCATGCGCCTGATTATGCCTCGGATCATCCGCGTCAATCTGACCGGAAGTCTGAATCCAGGCTGCAATGCCAAGGAAGTCATCCTGGAAATGCTCCGACGGGTAACAATTAAAGGCGGACTTGGAAATGTCTATGAGTACACGGGTCCTGCCGTTGCGGAGATGGAAGTGCCTGCCCGGGCGACAATTGCCAATATGGGGGCCGAAATGGGCGCCACCGCCTCCATTTTCCCTGCCGACGGTCAGGTGAAAAAATTTCTTTCCGCACAGGGCAGGCCGGATGCCTACCTCGAACTTCTTCCTGATGAAGATGCCGAGTACGATGAGACAATCGAGATTAACCTGAGCAGCCTGGAACCGCTCATCGCATGTCCCCACCAGCCAGACAACGTAATACCGCTCCATGAGGCCGAAAAAAAGAGGGTGCAGCAGGTATTTATCGGAAGCTGCACCAACACAAGTTACGCCGATCTCGCGAAGGCCGCTCTCGTATTCAAAGGACGCCATGTCCACGAAGATGTCAGCTGTACCTGTGCCGTCGCCTCCAGGCAGACCTACCGCCAGCTGATGCGTGACGGTTATATCGAAATCCTTCTGGATGCCGGTGTACGGATGCTGGAAATTGCCTGCGGCCCTTGCTGTGCCATCGGCCAGACACCGGCCACCGACGGTGTTGCTGTCCGTACCTCCAACCGGAACTTTAAAGGCAGGGCGGGCAGCCCCTCGGCCCAAATCTATCTGGTCAGTCCGGAGAGCGCCGCGGCCACCGCAATTGCCGGGACTTTCGCCACAGCAGAAGATATTATGGGTGCCGATGTCGCATTACTGGGGGCAATCAGGGAACCTGATTGTTATGACGTGGACGATTCAATGATTCTCGCACCGCTGCCGAGGGAAGAGGCGGCGAAAATCGAAATTTCGCGCGGCCCCAATATTAAATTTCTTCCGGTTCCGGAGCCGCCGGCAACCCGCTTATGCGCCCCCATCAGCCTGAAAACGCGCGATAATGTCTCCACAGACGACATTACGCCGGCCAGCGCGGAATTCAGCAGCATGCGCTCCAATATTCCTTTGATGTCACAATACTGTTATCACCGCTATGATCCGGACTTTGCAGCCAGGGCCAGGGAGATGGGGCAGAGTATTATCATAGGCGGAGAAAATTACGGGCAGGGCTCTTCACGCGAACATGCCGCCATCAATCCAATGTATCTGGGCGTGAAGGCAGTTATCGCAAAGAGTATTGCCAGGATTCACAAAGGGAACCTGGTTAACCACGGAATCATACCGATGCTCTTCGGCGACGCCTCCGTATACGACAGCCTGGAGCAGGGAGATGAACTGGTCATCGAAGATCTGATTGGCCAAATCCCTGCCAAACGGATTCAGGTTAAAGATACGACAAAAGGCATTACGTTCCACACCGTGCTCGATCTCTCAGATAACGAAATCGAGGTCATCCTAAACGGCGGACAGCTGAGAACATTAAAAAAGAAGCTATCACAAAACGGCGCCATCCGATGAGTCCCGCCTCCTCCTTGTTTTTCTTCCTCCCTTTTGCTAAGATAAAGAGAAGAAAGCAGGGAGGAATATTTTTTATGAGAGATACGGACTGGGAAATTCTGAGTGAACTTTACAAGAATCCGAATATGACAAAGGTGGCTAATCTGTTTTATATGACCCAGCCTGCCCTGACAAAACGTTTAAAACAAATGGAAGAAGAATTCCAGGTTGCCATCGTTAACCGCACTCCCCATGGCCTTAAATTTACGCCGGAAGGCGCTTATCTGGCCGGGCAGGCGGGGCTCTATCTTCAGTTTATAAAAGAAACGAGAGACCGTCTGGCACTGTTCAGACAAAATTGTGGTGAAACGATCACGATCGGTTCCTCTTATACTTACAGCAAATACATGTTGTCAGATATCCTTTTCCAATACCGGAATGAGCATCCCGGCATCCGGTTCAATGTACTCACGGATCAGAGCGGCAACCTGTTCCGCAAGGTGCTGGACGGCTCTGTGGATGTTGGTTTTATCCGCGGTGATTATGAGGGAGGCGTCAACCGGATTCTGGTAGGGCACAGTGAAGCCTGTCTCGTAACAAAGGAACCAGTGGATTTCGGCTGTCTCCCAGCCATGCAGCGGATCGATTATAAAACGAATGACAGGACGATGGAACTGCTTTCCGGCTGGTGGCAGGAGCATTATGGGGAACCTCTGTCCCCGGGAATGGAGGTGGGCTATATTGATGTCGCCTGGCAGATGATCCACCGCGGATTCGGTTATACCCTCTGCTTTTTGCCGGAAAATTTTGTAAATGAATATAACCTATGCCTGACCCCTCTCAAGAACGCGAGCGGACTCCCGGTTATACGGAATACCTGGTTCTTTTACCCTAAAAGCAAGAGGCTGTCCGATTCCCTGGAACAGTTTATACGCTATATTGAAAGAGAGCAGGCATTTCCAGACAAGCAACGAAAGGAGATTAACGAATGAAGGATCTGGATTGGCTTGTTCTGAAAAAACTTTATGAGAAAAAAAGCATCAGTAAGGCGGCCGAAGATCTCTACCTTACCCAGTCAGCCCTCACCAAGCGGCTGCGTTCCATCGAGCAGGAGTGGGGCGTGGAGATTGTGAAACGAAGCAGCCAGGGGGTCACGTTTACGGAGGACGGCAGATATCTGGTGAAAAAAGCCGGTATTATGCTGGATTTCTTCGGCGAAATACGGGATCATTTTTCTGAACGCCACGGGACGAAGGAACTTCTCCGGATCGGCGTTCCCAATTCCTTTGCCAGGCTCCATATGCCAAAACTATTAAAAGCTTATGTTGATAAATACAACCAGCTTCAGTTTAAGACAATTCCCAACTCCAGTGATATGCTGATACGCCAAATCACGGACGGGACACTGGATATCGCCATTGTCTGCGGAGATTATCCGTTTCTGGGCGAAAAGACCCGCCTGTTTGAGGAAGAACTGTTTATCATGGCTCCCGCGGGTTTCAACCTGGATGATGTGGAACACCTTCCCATTATCGAATCATTTTTGAATCCCATGGTAAAGCTTCTCCTGATTCAGTGGTGGAAAGATCACTTCGGTGAGGTCATACATACGGCCCACTACGTCCCCTATCCTGATATTGCGATCGAGATGGTAGAAAACGGGCTGGGAATCTGTTTTCTCTTCGGTTCCGGATGGAATATTGACAGGGAACGCTTCCAGCTAATCCCGATCTATAATAAAGAGGGGACACCTGTATCCAGAAATGTCTGGATGATGTTGTCGGATTCCTGCTGCAAGAGCCAGGACATCATGGATTTTGTCACATTTACCGAAAATTACTATCAAGCGAATTAGGAGCCATTCCGTTTCGGAATGGCTCTTTCAGTCCCAGACTGAATTTCCGTCCCCCCTGCATAACTGTTATAATTTTATCAAAAGGAAGAGCCGGTACAGCACCGGCAGAATCATATTGAGGAGGAATCAGGATGGGTTATGCTTATGTGGGATGCCGCACAACGAGAGAACGGAACGCCAGGGGAAAGGGGCTTAAAGTCTATGAAATTTCTGGAACGACAGGAGACTTTAAAGAGATTCAGTGTCTGGAAACGCTTCCAAATCCCTCTTATCAGACAATGGATTTAGAAGAACGTTTTCTTTATTCAGTCCACGGGGACATATCTTGTGTCTCCAGCTTCAGAATCAATGGCAACGGGACCCTGTGCCCTCTGAATACCATTGACATCGGAGGCAGAAATCCGGTTTATATTACTCCGGACCGTACAAACCGTTATCTTATTGTCGCTGCTCTTCAGGGAGGCGCCGTTTATGTTATCAGGAAAGAGAAGGACGGCTCTCTGGGTGAAATTGTACATACGGTCCATATGGAAGGCAAGGAGGAGGGAACCGTCTCTTTTGCCCACCAGTGCATCTGGGATCAGAAAAAACAGTTTTTATTTGTCGTATGCCAGGCCAGGCTTCAGGGTTACGGTCAGATTATAGTATACCGTTTTCGTCCGGAAGACGGAACGCTTACAGAAACAGACCGTTACCACAGCCGGGAATATGATGAACCGAGGCATCTATCCATTCACCCCGGTAATCGCTTTGTCTACTTAATCAATGAAAAGGGAAACACCATGACCTTTCTTGAATTTGATGATGAAAAGGGAAAGCTCACGGCCCGTCAAATTCTTCCGACGCTGCCCGATGTCTACACGGGACAGGGACAGGCCAGCGCCTCTGTTATGAGTAAGAATGGAAAAATTCTCATTGGTTCCAACCGGATCCATGAATCCGTCGTTCTTTACCACATCGACCAGCACACCGGCTACATGAAGGAAATCGGTTATTATCCCACGCTTGGGATGACGCCCCGCTTTATTTCATTTAACCGGGACTACAGCCTGTTTTATGTGGCTAATGAAGACAGCGACACGATAGTTGAAATGAAGCTGGATGAAGAAAACGGCAGAATGGATTATACAGGCAGAGTTCTGCATACGGAAAGTCCAGTCTGCATTACGTTTAAATAGAGGGAGGAACAAAATGAACTTAGGTCTTATATCGCTGATAGGTCTTCTGGCCGCTATCACAGTCGGTTTTATCAGAAAATGTAACGTGGGAATTTTATGCATGGGAATAGCCGCAGTTCTCGGCGTGGTTTACGGTATCAAGGCGGCTGATATTATAAAGGGCTTCAGTTCTTCCCTCTGTATCCAGATGGTTGGCATAACCTATCTGTTTGCGATTATTAACGGAAATGGAACTCTGGAGCTGCTGGCAAGAAAAATGGTATCCCTTGTTGGAAATAAAAAAATGCTGATTCCCTTTGTTATTTACATTCTTGGCTTTATCATTTGTGCCGTAGGCCCCGGAGCTATCCCAAGCCTGGCCATCATTCCGGTAATCGCCATTCCGGTAGCCCTGTCGGCTGGAATCAATCCGATTATGACAGCGATCATTGGAGACCTGGGTGTGATGTCCGGCCGTATGAGCCCGCTGACGCCGGAGAGCGCTGTCGTGCGCGAGTTGATGGAAAAGCAGGGGCTGGCCGGTAATACTGTGCCCATCATGTTCTGCCTGACGGTCACTGCCCTGGTCGTAGTTGCGGTAGTATATATCTATTATAAGGGTTGGATAGTGGAAGAATCCGCATCCGCCATAGAAGTAAAACTTCCAGGATTCTCGGGAAAACAGCTCCTCTCTCTGGCGGGTCTCGCCGTGTTGGCCGTGGGTGTCCTGTTTTTCTCCTGGAATGTGGGACTTATGGGATTCTTAATGGGAACTCTTCTGATTATACTGGACTGCGGGGATGAAAAGAAAGCCATACAGTCAATTCCCTGGAGTGTCATTCTGATGGTTCTGGGCGTCGGCATTCTGATGAATGTGATTTCCCTGTCTGGAGGGATTGATATCATGGTATCTGCTTTGGAATCAATTATGGGGCCAAAATCAGCTGCTATGGTTATGGCGGTGGCTGCCGGCCTGATGTCCTTTTTCAGTTCCGGTCTTGGAGTTGTATTCCCAACCCTGATTCCCGCTGCCGGTGAACTCGCGGCCGGCCTGGGAACCAGTGCGCTGGAACTGGTTGCCGTCATTGTAATTGGAGGAACCGTTTCCGGATTTACACCGATTTCCACCACGGGCGCTCTCATAATGGCCGGTGTGGCCCAGCAGCGGGATTCAGAGGAGCGGTTTCCTCAAAACAGGCTGTTTATTGAGCTTTTTGCCGTTTCTTTCCTGGCGCTGACAGTCCTGGCCGTATTTGCAATACTCGGTTTTTACCATGTGTTTGTATAGAATAAACATTAACCAACCCGGAAAACTCCGGAAAGAGGGAGGAAATTAGAATGACCGTTGAGGAAAAACTTATATGGACAGAAAAATACAGAACACTTGCAACAGGCGCCATATCGGATGCCATGGACAGCCTGGGGCTGAAGCGGGGTGCGGTACAGGGGCTCCGGCCCCTGGAATCTCATCAGCCGCGGACTGCGGGGTTCGCAAGAACGATCCGGCAGCAGCGCCGGCAGACGCCATGGGACGGCCAAAACCTGGCAAAACAAGGAAATATCATTGATACCCGCACGGAACCGGGTGATCTGTTAGTCATTGATATGGATGGCATCACAGACGTCGCAACCGGCGGCGATCTGCTGTCGCTCCGGGCAAAATTGCGAGGCGTCACAGGAGAACTGACAAATGGCTGCCTTCGTGATGCAGACGAGATTGCAGCCATGCAGTTTCCGGTCTATTGCGCCGGTACAGTGCCGGTCAAAAGCGCTTTCGACATCGAAACAACAGCTTGGGACGTTCCGGTCGTGATTGGCGGGGTACAAATTATTCCAGGTGATCTGGTGGTTATGGATCGGACGGGGGTAATGGTGGTTCCTGCCGCGAAAATTGCTGAAGTTTATGACATCGCATCCCATATTACAGCCAGGGAAGACCTGGTTGCGGAATTATTAAGGGAAGGGAAATCGCTTGCCCAAGCAAGGCAACAGGCTTCTGAGTAAGAAGAAATGGGACCGTTCTAAAAAACAGGGTTTCGCCGAATTCTGATTCAGCGAAACCCTGTTTTTGCGGCTTCTGACTTATTTTTTACTGTTCTTTGTTATTAATTCATCTTCTTATATTCTTTGACAAACTTATAATTTCCGCTGCCGATTTTCTCTCCATTTACACTCAGAGCCAATTCCTCTGCCTCGTAGTTCTGGATGAAGGTATTGACAACAGCCGTTACCGTCTTATCATCCTTAGCGCCTGCCAGGGCTGATAAATCAAGTGTAATCACGCCGTCCTTATTGTCAAAGCTCTTTACTTTGATTCCTTCTTCGATTACTCCCAGTTCCGCCATCTTATCAACCAGCAGCTGAGCATCCAGTTCTTCACCGTCAATCGCATCGATATTCTGTTTCAGGCCTGTCTTATCATCATTTAAAGAATATACGCAGACTGTTACGGTTGGATCTGCATCTACCACCATCTCCTGCTTCTCAAGGGCTCCGTCAACCGTGGATTCCTGTGTGGCTCCTGCGGGAGGGTTCTGTCTCTTCTCGCTGCTCTGCTTGGTCGGGGTACATGCAACAAGGGCTGCTGCCATAATCACTCCGGTTAATACTACCATAAATCTTTTCATATTTGCGTGATGCCTCCTCATATTCTACTCTTTCCAGCGGTCAAACCATTTCTTCAGCTTGGACAATGCCTTTATTAAAGTTTCCAGCTCTTCTTTGGTAAGCTCACTGGTAACGCTGTCTATCATTTCCTTATGGAACTGGGCGTGGTGCTCGTAAGCTCCCCTGCCTTTTTCTGAAAGGGATATATACACGACTCTCCTGTCTTCCTGGCCGCGTGTTCTCTCCACATAGCCTTTCTTCACAAGACTGTTCATGGCAATCGTAAGGGTTCCCACCGTAACTGACAGCTCTCTGGCGATAGAGGACATGTTTTTTGGAGCCTCAATCCCGATCGCTTCGATCACATGCATATCGTTATTGGTGATATCCTTATATTCCGGTGTGATTATGGCCTTTTGTTCTATATCCATAATATCACGGAACAACTTTACCAGTACTTCATTGAGCGTCTCGTAATGATCCACGGCAATCCCTTTCATTTCATAGTTTTCGCGTACTCATCCGCGTACTAACTGATTATACAATATTCTCCCTGTCAAGACAACCGTCAAAATTCTTACAAAAAATGGCATTTTTCCAGTATTTTCATATGTTTTTATCCGATCGAAGCCAGGAAAATACTGGCTGCGATGCCCGCCGCCGTGGCCAGCATTGCCCCGGCAAATGTCCATCTTGTCTTCGTTACCTTCGCCGTCATGAAGTAAACGCTCATTGTATAAAAGACGGTTTCCGTGCAGCTTTCCAGGATGGAAACCATCATTCCGACAAAGGAATCCGGACCCGAGGTCTTAAAAATATCCAGCAGCAGCCCCGTGGCCGCCGAACTGGAAACGAGCCTGACCAGAATGACCGGAACGATCTGGGAAGGAATATGTAAAAGTCCCGCCGGTTTTTCCAGAACGCCGGACAAAAAATCAAGAAAGCCGGAGGCCCTGAGCACTCCCACGGCCGTCATCAGTCCTATCAGGGTGGGGAGAATGTCTGCGACTGTTTTCATTCCCTGTTTTGCACCTTCTATAAAATCATCAAAAACCGGACGTTTTGAGAGAAAGGCAAAACCGGCAATATAAAAAATGATGATCGGAACCAGATATTCCGATAGATAAAGAATAAATTTCATTGGACGCTCCTGACGAAGCCGTTATCATTACTATTTTATTCGTATACCACTCCTTCCATTCTGATTACCCGTCATTTATCGGAATAATTATATATGGTATTTGTGACCATACTGTGAAATAAGGCCCCTGCTGCTTGAACATACTGAAAACCCGATAAAATAGATCTTTGGTCCGGCCGGCATATAAAATTGTTAATCTACGCCTGAGCCGGGGGGCTGGCAGAACGCGATTTTTATGATATGATAACAACAGTATAAAAAACCTGAGACAATTTGTGCTGAAAGTAATCGAGACTCGAAACGATTACAGGTAAAATTACGGAAACGCGAAAGGAGACTATCATGAGCGTATTATTTTTAGAATATCCCCCCTGTTCCACCTGTCAGAAGGCAAAAAAATGGCTGGACAGCCACAGCATCTCTTACGAGGCCCGTCATATCAAGGAGAAAAATCCCTCGGCCGATGAACTGAAGCAGTGGCACAGCAGAAGCGGCCTTCCGCTCAAGAAATTTTTCAATACCAGTGGTCTGCTTTATAAGAGCATGGGACTGAAGGATAAACTGCCGGCCATGAGTGAGGAAGAACAGTATAACCTGCTGTCCACAGACGGAATGCTTGTAAAACGTCCTCTTATTATTGCAGAAGATTTTGTACTGGTTGGTTTTAAAGAGGCCGAGTGGGCAGAGAAGCTGAAGTGATATTATAGTTTGTCCCCCCATTGTTATCGAAAATATATTGTTTAAGCGCCGGAGTTTTTCTGTCATCCGGCGCTTTTATTTTTCTTATTTTCTTCTTTTCCTATTATTCTGCCATCCTGCTTTTTTACCGCCCTACTTCCTCTGCCGCCTGCCTCCTCGATTGCACAGCCTTCTCTGCCATCCTGCCTCCCATTTCATCCGCTTTTCGTGTATGCTGTGTTTCCGATGCAGAATATTGATGCCAGTGTACCAACCTATATGTATTAAGCGCGCTAGCCGGCTTTCCTGTTTTTCCATTTACAGAATATTGCCGCTACAATCGTGCTGATTGTCGTAGCCACCAGTGCAGGGCCCACAACTGCCGTAGGGTTGATACTGCCATATTGAGTCCTGTATGCAATCATATTGATTGGGATCAGCTGCAAAGAGGATATATTGATAATCAGGAATGTGCACATTTCATTATTGGCAACTCCCTTTGGAACTGATTTTTTCCCTTCCCGTCTTCTGTCTTCCTCCAGGTTTTCCAGTTCTTCCATTGCCTGAAGGCCGGCCGGCGTCGCAGCCCAGCCAAGTCCCAGCATGTTGGCAATCATATTGGCAGAAATGGATTCCAGGGAAGGATGCCCCCTGGGGATCTTCGGAAAGAGAAACCTCAGAATGGGGGTCATTTTCTTTGATAGCTGCTCAATCAGCCCGGCCCGCCTGCCAACCTCCAGAATTCCGGTCCAGAATGACATGACGCCGAGCATGGTAATGCAGAGAGTCACAGCCTCCCTGGCCGAATCCAGAGCGCCGGTGGTCACGAGAGCCAGGTTTCCGTGCAGAGCCGCCCAGATAATTCCAACAAGCATCATAAATGCCCACAGATAATTCAGCATGAAATATACTCCCTGATACAGTCGATTGTTATTAATGTATGTGAAGCGGCAGACAGATATTCCGTACGGAAAATGCCGCGGGGCAATAGACATTTTTCCGGCTCTGTGTTACTATTAAACAACCAATCAGAATAAATCTGAACATTCTTAAATTCCTGCAGTCTCTGCAAATCATTTCTTAATCTCAAAACAACTTCATATAGGAGGGATTCTATGGCAAATTCTAAAAATCATATCGCTGAATTCGATAGACGCATCACCAGCTCCGGAAATCAGATTATTGGCCCCGAAAACCATGGCACAAACACCGGAAATCGTCTTACAAACCCTGAAAATCACCCTACGGGCACTGAAAGCCGCCTTACAAACAGAGAAGTAAAATCCAGCGCATTTACAGCATTTTTCAGCGACCCCGAAAACGCGGCCAGGCTTTATTCTGCCCTGGACGGAGCCGATATGGTACGTCCGGAAGATATTACATTTACCACTCTCAGCGGAGTACTTTTTATGGCCAGAAAAAATGACATGGCATTTACAGTGAAAAACAAAGTATTAGTAATCAGTGAACATCAGTCCACAGTCAATGCGAATATGCCGCTTCGGGACGCTATTTATTATGGCCGGACGATGGAAAAGCTCATTGAGCCCAGGGCACTTTACCGGACAGGCCAGATTCCGGTCCCCACTCCCGAATTCTTTGTATTCTATAACGGAAGCAAAGATTTCCCCGGTGAAAAAATCCTTAAACTTTCCGACGCATATCTTGAAAAAGCCGATCCGCCTATGTTAGAATTAATTGTAAAGGTAATCAATATCAATCTGCCGGCCAGCCATCCGATCCTGGAGCGGTGCAGACCGCTTTATGAATATTCCTTTTTCATACAGACTATAAGGGATTATATAAGTGAGGGAAAAAACCGCGACGAGGCTATTATTCAGGCCATGGCAGATTGCGAACGTGAAGGTATTATGACTGGATTTCTGAAAGAGCATGGAACGGAGGCGGTGAATATGCTGTTTACGGAATTTAATATGGAAGATGCGCTGGATGTGAGGTTTGAGGAAGGGCAAAAGGAAGGTCTTAAAGAGGGACAACTTCAAGGTAAAAAGTTAATGCTTGATCTAATAAACGCCATGATTGCCGATCACCGTACGGCAGAATTGGCAAAACTGCAAAGTGAGCCTGACTTTCTCGCTGAAATGATGGAATACTATCATCTGACATAAAACCACCAGAAAACAGGATGCCATTTGCATAATCGTATCGGCATCAAAAAAGAGAAGCAGGCGGAAGTCACTCTTCCATCCCTGTTTCTCTTTTTGTCTTTACCGTCTGAAAATTTCATTGCTTCACTACATTCTCCCGCCATTTACCCGACAGATAGAACCAGATAATCAGTATCAGACTCCCAAAAGAAGCGATCGGGGCTCCCAGCCCCACTCCGGTTAAGCCCATACCGAAGACCATGCCGAATAAGACGGAAGCCGGAACTCTCAGAGCCAATGCGGACATTACGGAGTTTATCAGTGAGAATGTCGTATGGCCGGATGCAATAAACAGGCCGTTTATCGAAAAGCAAAGGGGTACGAACAAATAGTCAAAGCTAAATGTCCTGAAATACTGTATACCACTCTGTATCATGTCCGGATTACTGTCAAACAATTCCAGAATCTGTCTTGGGAACAGCTGCACCAGAATAAAAATCATATAGCTGCACCCTACCGCTATCAGTGTGCCGGCCTTGCAGGTTTTTCCGGCTCGTTCCCATTGCCCGGCTCCGATGTTCTGTGCACACATTGTGGCGATGGAACTGCCCATTGCAATGGCCGGCATGATGGCAAACCCATTGACCTTTCCCACCACACCTACGGCCGCCGAAGCATTCACCCCGCCGATGGTATTGACAAGTGTTGTAATAATCAGGAAGGAGAAACTGGTAATTCCGTTTTGAATCGCCGCTGGAAGGCCGATTTTAATAATCAGTGAAAGCTTTTCTTTATGAAACTTGAATGAAGACGGCTTGAAATCAAAAATGAAATCATTCCTCACCATATAGATAATACAGAATATCATGCTGGCCGCCTGTGATATAACTGTCGCCACGGCGGCTCCAAACGCTCCCATGCCGAATACGGCCACCAGCAGCAGATCCAGAAATATGTTGGTTACACAGGCAATAAGGACAAAATAGAACGGTCTTTTACTGTCCCCCATTCCCCTCATAACCGCACTCAATACATTGTAACCGAAAATAAATATAACACCGGTCACCGTCACGGTCAGGTACCGGCTGGCCTCCTCAAAAGATTCAGCGGGTGTGTTGATCGCGTGAAGAACCTGATTCTTCAGAAACAGCATCATAATTGTTATGACAACGGCCGCAGCTAACAGCGTACTCATCAGGGTCGCTACCGTATCCTGCATATCGTCTCTCTTCTTGGCCCCCAGATACTGAGCCACAAGCACCGTTCCGCCCGAACAGAGCCCTACCACGATATTAGTCAGGATAAATGTCACCTGACCTCCTATATTTACTCCCGACATACTGGCCGTACCGCTGAAATTACCTACAATCAGCATGTCCGCCACGTTGTAAAGCGATTGAACAATACTGGATATCAGAAAGGGAATTGCAAACATGATAAGCTGCTTCACCACATTTCCCTTAGATAAATCATTTTCAAAATGTCCCATTTTTTCCTCCGTACATGCCCTCTGCAATTGCCTGGGCATTTTTTATATCTCTGCCAATAATATCACAGGCAAAAAGGAAATTCAATATCCCGGCAGGCCGCAGCTGTCTGAACCGTCTCCTGTGTTACCTGGTCCTGAATGTGAAACCGCATTTTTCCTCTTTCCTGCATTATACAATGGGACACCGAACGCGGAGTGGACAGCGATATTTGAACCGTATGGATCTCTTGCCATTTTGGCACGGATGAATTAAAATATTCTGGTACGGGTTGTTTGATACTCCTTCCGTATTCTGCCGGACTCTTAATATTGACCTTTATGTATGTTGATTTTTATGTACATTGACTTTCATACACGTTAATCTTTATTCGTGTTGCCTTTCAGTCGCGTTGGCTAAAAATGTTGGCCTTCAAAGACAGAGCGCCCGGTTTACCACCATCAAATATCAATTGCAGACCCAAATATATCTGCAGAAAAGGAAAAAACCATGAATCAGTCCCAGGATTTAAAAAGACTTCTGGAATCCGTTGATCACAAAAGCTATCCCGCTTATAAATCTGCTCAGGGTTCCTATGATTTTAAAGACTATATTTTATCGTTCGACCACGTTCAGGGAGATCCGTTTGCCTCCCCGTCCAAAGTCAGTGTGTTTGTTCCCCGCAAAATAAATGCATTTCCTTCCGAATATACCGACAGGCCATGGAAGAAAACCGCCCTGGAAGATTATCTGCTGCGTTGTTTCAGCCAGGAAATCTCCCGTTTTAACTTCAAGGCCAAAGGCTCCGGCAAAAGCGGCCTTATTGCTACCAGCAGGCCGGGGCAGGAGGTTTTGGAGCGCACGGCATGCGAGTGTACGGACAGCGGAATCACAGCGCGTTTCGAAGTGGGATTTCCGGCCTTTGGCAGGACTATCAACTCGGGCGAACTGATTAAAATACTGTTCGATTTTCTTCCCGGCTGCGTCAGGAATGTTTTCATTTATAAGAACAGAGATCCGAAACAGGTCCGCAGCGTGATCGAACTCGCAGAGGATCAGGAATTTATACGGAATGAACTGAAGCGCCTTAATCTTGTCTCATTTGCCGCTGACGGCTCCGTGCTGCCCAGAGAAACGGGTATTTCGGATCGGCCTATGAAAGGCAGTGTCCCGTTTATGTCTCCCGCTTCATTAAGCATCACCCTTAACCTGCCGCACCATGGCCCAATCCGCGGCATGGCGCTCCACAGAGGAATTACCCTGATAGTCGGAGGCGGCTATCATGGCAAATCCACCCTGCTGAAGGCCCTGGAAAGCGGCGTATACAATCATATTGCCGGAGACGGGCGTGAATATGTGATAACGGACGAAACCGCGGTCAAACTGCGCGCGGAGGACGGACGGAGTATCAATAATGTGGATATCTCCCTGTTCATCAATGATTTGCCGAACGGCAGGGATACCTCCCGCTTCTCCTCCGAAGACGCCAGCGGCAGCACATCACAGGCGGCGGCCGTCATTGAGGGAATCGAAGCCGGTGCGGCGGCATTTTTGATCGATGAGGATACATCCGCCACAAACTTCATGCTCCGGGACGAACTGATGGAGAAGATTGTGAGCCGTGATAAGGAACCGATCACTCCTTTTATCGAGAGGGCCCGGGAACTCTACGAGAAAGCCGGGATTTCTACCATACTGGTGGCCGGAAGCTCCGGTGCCTACTTCTATATTGCCGACACGGTAATCCAGATGGATTCTTACCGCCCCTGCGATATCACGGAGCAGGTTAGAAAGGCCTGCGATGAATATCGTGCCTCCTCAGCAGCTCCCTCAACCACAGCGCCCGGATTTAATCTTCCTGCTGCCGACAGGAAACTGATATGCAGGAACAGCGGCTCAAGTTCTTGCGGGCGAAGAGATACCCGACACAGTGAAGACCTTAGTGAAAGCTGTGGAAATGGCAGAGACGACCGCAGTGAAAAACTAAGGGGCGGCAGAGCTAACCGCGGCGAAGACCAGAGAGGTGGCAGAGATGATCGTGGGGACATCCGCAGAGAGGGTAGGGATGACCGTAGAGATGGCCGTAGAGGTGACGACAGAATTAAGGTCAAAGTTTTCGGTAAGGATTCCTTCCAGGTTGCAAAAGAGCCGGTTGACCTCCGGTTTGTTGAGCAGCTGGCCGACAGCGAGCAGACAGCGGCTCTGGCTCAGATGGTCCGGTTCTGCCTGGAACGCGATCTACTGTCACGTTATACCCTTCAGGAAACCGTGTCCCTTCTTATGAGGGAATATGAGAAAAAGGGGCTGGCGGCATTTAACAGCTCCTCCTATACGGCGATGGGATTATGCATGCCCCGCGTACAGGAAGTTTACGCATGTCTTAACCGTTTCCGGGGATAAAAACAATATACGGATATAAAGGACATGGAAATTACCCAAAAGCCTCCACTGGACAGCACCAATGGAGGCTTTTTTTAGTCGGCAATGAAAGCGTCTTCGCCGTCAATAATTGTACGTTCCACGCGAACATTTCTTATATTTTCTGCAGAAACCTCATAGAGGTTCTCGGACAGAACTACCATATCGGCCAATTTTCCAACTTCGAGAGAACCTTTTATCTGCTCCTCAAAGCTGGCGTAGGCTCCGTTGTATGTATGCATCCGCAATGCTTCTTTTATATTAACCCTCTGACATTGGGAAACTTTTCTGCCGCTGATCGTCACACGGTTGACCGCTTCAAAAATGCCGAAGAGGGGATCAGAACTGGTGACTGGGCAATCGGAGCTTCCGGCAGCGACAACCCCATTGTCGAACCATGTGCGGCAGGGAAACATTGAATCAATCCGTTTACCGTAGTTTACCACATAACCATCACCGAATTCATAAAAGAAAGCCGGCTGGGGGACAACAACAATGCCCAATTTTTTAATACGCCCTACCAGATTTTCATTGATAAAGCCGCAGTGCTCAATCCGATGCCGGTGATCCACCCTGGGTGTATCTTCCAGCGCCTTTTCGACTGCCGTTACCATCACATCCACGGCCCGGTCGCCCACGGCGTGGACGGTACACTGATAACCGGCCCGGTTGGCTTTAACCATCATGCGTTCCACCTGCTCCGGAGTATAACAGAGGATGCCCGTATCACCAGGACGCGAATCATAAGGTTCAAACATGGCCGCGGTAGGGGCGCTCGTGGATCCGTCAATCATCAGCTTGACCGGACCGATACGAAAATGTTCGTCGCCAAATCCGGTTACAATGCCGCATTTGATGTAATCATCGATAAACTGTTCACAGTCGATAAAGGTGAATAAAACAGCATAGATGCGGTTTTTGATCCTGCCACTCTGCACTCCTCTCCGCATGGCCCGCATCTGTGGATATCCGTAACAGCCGGCTACATGGATCGATGTGATACCCTGACGGATCAGACTAACCGAGGCGCATACCATAGCATCTTCAAGCATATCCTCTCCGGGCATGGCCACCTTTAAAAGATTATTGTGTGCAGCCTCTTTAAGCGTTCCGGTTATGTGTCCGTCAATTTTTTCAATCAGTCCCCCCTCTGGAGAGGGCGTGCCGTCGGATATGCCGCCAAGACGAAGCGCCATTGTATTATTGACGGAAACATGGTAACAAGCTCTCGTAATCATGACCGGATGATCCATTGTTGCCTGGTCCAGTTCTTCACAGGTTGGCATTCGTTTTTCAACCAGTTTCATTTCGTTAAGCCCCCAGCCCCGGACCCACTCGTGCTTCGGGGTCTTCTGCGCCTGCTTGCGAATCAGCTCCACAACATCTGCGATGCAAGTGGCCCGCCGGCAGTCTGCGGATACCTGCCCCATTCCAATCTGTCCCAGATGAATATGAGAATCAATAAATCCGGGAACCAGAGCTCTTCCTCTTAAATCAATTATTTCTGCCTCACCACCCGAATATTTCATAGCGTCTTCCCGCGTGCCGACATATTTAATAAGCTTTCCCTGTGTTACCAGTGCTTCGGCCACGCTGTCATTCTTGTCTACGGTAAGAATGTGTCCGTTCAGATAAATTCTTGTATGATCCATTCTATTGTTACGCTCCTTATATACCGGTATTACTCTTTACAGCAGTAACTGCCGCGACAGCAACCGGTATTGATTTATAAATTAATTACAGCATCAATTTTCTTTGCATGGATAGAGTCCTTGTCCCTGTCGGGAACAAGCAGTGAGACGATTACGGTAGCCGCCAGGGTCAGTGATATGACATTGATGTACCACGGAAGAGCGCCCGGCCACTTAATAACGGACAGAGACAGTACATTTAAGACCGCAGATACAATCAGCCCGGCTTCAACGCCGCGGCGGCTGATTCCCTTCCACAAAAATCCAAGAATAAAGGGAGGGAAGGTCGCCGACATCAGGGTTCCCCAGCCGAAGGTTCCCAGGATAGCAACACTCTCACTGGCGTAAAGGGAGTAGAATATTGCGCCAAATCCCATTGCTAGCATGGTGATACGCGACACCTTCAACTGCGTTTCGGGTTTAAAGTGAACGCCGAGAGCAGACGGAAGGTCTTTCGACAGACAGATTGCAGAGGTCGAAAGGTAAAGTGAGGCTGAGGACATCGAAGCGGCTAAAACAGCGGTGTAAGCGGCAATCTGGACTCCCAGCCCGCAGTAATCGGCAAAAACGAAAATCGCGTCGTCTGCTTTAGCCAGAGGCTGGATTTTCCCCGATGCAACCAGATAAAGGACGCCGTACCCGATGAATACCGAACCGGCGGCAACAATAATATGGCTCAGACAGTTAATGATTGCGGTTTTGGGTACATCCTTGGGGTCCTTCAGCGCATACATTCGGCTGATACACTGGGGTTGGCCGATTGTGCCGACTATCGGAATAAAAATCCATGCAAAACAGGTAGCCTTAGCGCTGGTTCCCCAGGCGTTTAACAGGTCGGGAGAAAATGTTTTAGTAATACTTCCATCCGCCGAGGTGACCGTTCCGGCTGAAGCGACGGCTTCCATAACGCCTCCCATACCGCCGGTGGTGACCAGCACCGCAATCAGCAGTACGACTACGGCGACACACATAACAACTCCCTGATATGCCTGGGTGAGCATGCCTCCAATCTCTCCCGAGAAAGACATATAAAGGGCAACCACCGAGAAAATAACCAGTCCGGAAACAATCTGGCTCCATCCCATCAGATGGCTGAGCATCGCAGCGCCTGCAGTGATTTGAGAAGAGAGGTAAGCCAGACAGCCCAGCATCAGTACAAATGACATAAATCCTTTGATCACACGGCTGTTGGCAAACCTCAAATCCGTTAAATCGCCGAGGGAGGAAACCGGCCCAAGCTCCGCCATGCCGCGCACTTTCTTAGCCAGAAGCAGCATGGCAAACGCACCGGCGCAGGATGTCAGCATCCAGAGAGCCATAGACGTTCCGTTTGCGTAGACGAGGCCGTTTACGCCCACCAGGGCAAACGCGCTGACCGTGCCCGCCATAACGGACATGCCGGTTGAAAAAGGCCCAAACTGCATGGTCGCCCCAAAAAAGTCCTGGTTGCTTTTCAGTTTTTTCATGCCGAGCCATCCAATTACAAATGATGAGAGAATAATCGCAATCGCAACTCCAAGAATAATAATCGTATTAATGTCCATTCTGTCCAGCCTCCTTTTGCTCCTGTACATCCAGCTCTTTTATTAAGCTTACAAATTCATCCCAGTCCTCCGATGACATCCAATCGCTTTTATTCACGCGCCAGCCAAGAAGAAGCGTCAGAAGGCCACCGAACCAAAAACCGCCGATAATGCAGGCAAGGGACGGATGAATGCCCAGAATCAGGGGAGGTACCACACCTGCGTAGATATCCGCAAAGTACGCGGCACAGACAAATGCTGCAATCCATACCACCGCCCAAGCTAAAATCGGATAAATAAAAAATCTTTGTTTCAATACTCCTTTGTTTGCGGCGCCGAGCATCAGATAGCACCCCATAATGAAAACACTGAGAATGAGACAGATTAAATAGTTTTCGTTTTTCCAGCCAAGCACTGTAATAGCGCACCATAAAACTGTAGATAGAATAACAAGATATTTTTTTAAGTAGGTAATTTGCAATTTTTTTCCTCCTTATGTGTGTGTTATCGTGTTTCTCTGTTTATTTCAATTGTGTGGCCAACAACAATTTTAAGAATAAAAACGAAAAAATGAATCTGCCCGCATGAATATCCGGTAAAAAAGGCGCAAAAAAATAGGCTATCCCCAATAGCTGCCTGAAAACGGCATTTTACCTGTTACAACTCATCCGGAATATCCCCTGAAACTGCTCGGTATCCCTCCGGGTATGATATATAACTTATGAAAACATAAGATGTTGTGTCAGTTGTTCCCACATCTTATGGTAGACTATCGAATATAACCTATCGTATGTTTATTCCTTTTTAACTGCAATATTGGCTTTTATTTCCAGAGCCATCGACTCCATAAATGTGTTGATGACATCCTCAAATATATCTTCACCAATTTCATCCCGGTGGTAAGTCAGATAGCTGAGAGAACGCATCATTCCGGAAAGGATCCGTGAATCCATCTTCAGCTCATAATTACATCCGGGTGACCAGCTGTTAATCAGTTCCTCCAAAACTGATTTATTCAGTTCACTGAACTCTTTCAACCCCTGTGTTCCATACTTATCACTGATATGTTTCAGGGTTCCACGCTGGTATATAATGCTTAGTACGGGACTGCCGAGTAAGTTCTTTCGGTTATCCCTGATATAGGAAAGGACAATTTCAGCAATATCGCCGGAATATCCTTTATATTTTTGCAGTAATTCCTCTTGCAGCCTCCGCCATTCTCTGGCATAAACATCGACAAAAAGTTCCCCTTTTGATTTATAAAATTGATAAAAAGTTCCCTTTCCGATGTCTGTTGCCTCAGTAATATCGGCAATCGTAATTTTTTCAAATCCAAAATGCACAAATAATTCTTTTGACTTCTCAAGAATCAGTTGTTGTATCTGGTTACGTTCTTCAGGAGAAAACGGTTTCGGCATATGCCCTCCTCATTCTTATGCATCGTCTAATTATTGGATAATTACAATAATTTTACCACTTAGAGTATGCAAAAGCAAGTAAGGCGTTCTGTGACCAAAATACTATTTCGTTCACTGTTCATATATTAGCATACAAACAATTCGTCGTCAATATACAAAACGGCTAATACAACGACCGGTTCTTAGTAAGATATGCACAAAAAAAGAGGAGTGATTCAGCCAAAAAAAAGCCAAACGGTACAGGGACAGATTTCGCTCTGGTAAAGCATAATCCGTCCCTGCACCGTTTGACTTTTTCAGCTAAGTACGTCCAGCGGCTGAACCATCAGTCCGCCCCGCCGAAACTGCTCCGTTATGGCTCCGGCCTTCTGGCCGACATACAGCTCCTGCATCACCTCATGCACCGTCACTATCTTATCGGCTCTCCATGCATTGCTTCCGCAGAAAATCAGGGCATTCTCCTCATCACCGCTCACCGCATTGACAAGGGCCTTTGTAATGCAGTATGGTATCTTCGCCTGATCACATTTCTCCAGGCAGCGGTAACAGTGGGTAATCGCCTGCTTCCCTTTTTCCACTTCTTTCAGGAAGTGGTTTCTGATCGCACGACCGGGCATTCCGACCGGGCTCTTAACGATGATGATATCCTCTTCCTTTGCATCCAGATAGGCCTGCTTATATGCCATCGGCGCATCACACTCTTCCGTGGTCACAAAGCGCGTGGCGACCTGGACACCGTCGGCTCCCAGTTCAAGCTGGTGCATTACATCCTCATGGGAATAAATGCCCCCTGCTGTTACTACCGGGATCTCTTTTTCATATTTCTGTGCGTATTCTTTGACGAGGGCGATAATCCCCCTGATCTCGTCATCATACTCAGCCTTTTTGAATGTATCTGCTGCATGTTCCGTGTCGGCTCCCAGATCATGAAGTTTATCCCGGTCAAAACCAAGATGGCCGCCTGCCAGAGGTCCCTCCACCACTACCAGATCCGGAGCCGTCTTATATTTCCTGTCCCACATCTTGCAGATGACCATGGCAGATTTTACGGAAGAAACGATCGGCGCGATCTTTGTCGCGGAACCTCTTACATACTCCGGAAGGTTGATGGGAAGCCCCGCTCCGGAAATAATCAGATTAGCTCCCGCCTTTACCGCCGCCTTCACGTACTCGGCATAATTGCGGGTGGCAACCATGATGTTGAATCCTATAATCCCGTCCGGCGATATTTCTCTCGCCTTCTTAAATTCCGTTCCGATGGCCCTTAAGTTGGCCGCCTGGGAATCCTCGGCAAAATCCGGCTCCCGAAAGCCAATCTGTGCTGTGGATATAATTCCCACTCCGCCTTCCTTTGCCACGGCTCCCGCCAGAGAAGAGAGGCTGATGCCTACTCCCATCCCGCCCTGAATAATAGGAAGTTTTGCCGTCAGCTCTCCTATTTTCAACGGTTTTAAATTACACATTCTATGTCTCCTATCCTGTTTCTAATAAACGGTAACAAGGTATCACCTGTTAACTGTACCCGCAGCAGTAACTTAAAATCCTCTGAACCTGTCGTATCTCTGACTGATTATCTCTTCAGGGGTCATGATTTCGCAGGTTTTAAAGAACTCTCTCATATGACGGTCGATGATTTCCCCGACTATCTCCACAGTCTCTGCAGTAGCAGGCAGATCCTCGGCTATGATGCGCTCCACAAGTCCAAGCTCATAAAGATCCCTGGCCGTCATCTTCATCACTTTCGCCGCCTCACTTGCCCTCTTGCTGTCTTTCCAGAGAATCGAAGCAAATCCCTCCGGTGACAGGACGGAGTAAACGGAGTTTTCCATCATCCACACTTCATTAGCTACGGCCAGGCCCAGCGCCCCGCCGCTTCCGCCTTCGCCGATTACAATAGTCAAAATCGGAACCTTTAAATCAGACATTTCATACAGGTTTCTTGCGATAGCTTCGCCCTGTCCTCTTTCCTCCGCTTCCAGTCCGCAGAACGCTCCCGGCGTGTCTACAAAGCAGATGATCGGACGGTTAAATTTCTCTGCCTGTTTCATCAGGCGGAGCGCCTTTCTGTAACCTTCCGGGGAGGGCATTCCGAAGTTGCACTTCAGGTTATCTTTGGTGGTTTTGCCTTTCTCCTGTCCGATTACCGTCACCGGCATACCGTAGAAGGTTGCAATACCGCCAAGCACCGCGCCGTCGTCGCCGTAATAGCGGTCACCGTGCATTTCCATAAAATTGTCAAATAAAACACGGATATAGTCACTGGCCACAAGGCGATCGCCGCTTCTGGACTTCAGCACCGTCTCCCATGCATCCTGCTGCCGGTTCGTTATCTTATCAAGCGTCTTCATCCTCATCTCGCCCGAGAACGGCGCAATCGGTCCCCTCGGTTTTCCCGCTGCAAGGCCTGCCGCCTCCCTGGCGCAGATTCTGGCCGCCGTCTCGCGTTTACGCTCGTCTTCGTCCATATCCTTTTGCCAGCTCTTCTTTCCGCTGTGCATCCGGAGAATCCGCGCAAGCGCCTCTTTCTGGTCTTTACGCTCTACAATGCGATCCACAAAGCCGTGTTCCAGTAAAAATTCCGCTCTCTGAAATCCTTCCGGCAGTTTCTGGCGGATTGTCTGCTCAATTACCCTTGGGCCTGCAAAACCAATCAGGGCTCCCGGCTCGGCAAGGATAATGTCACCCAGCATGGCAAAACTGGCCGTTACGCCTCCCGTTGTCGGATCGGTCAGGACGCTGACATAGAGCTGGCCCGCATCGTGGTGGCGCTTGAGGGCAGCCGAAGTCTTCGCCATCTGCATCAGGGAAACAAGCCCTTCCTGCATCCTGGCTCCGCCCGAAGCGGCAAAGATAATGACCGGAAGCTTTGCGCAGGTAGCGCGTTCCACGGCTCTGGTGATTTTCTCACCCACATTGTGGCCCATGCTGCTCATCAGGAATCTGGAATCACAGACCGCAATCACGGTATCCTGTCCGTAAATCTTTCCCTGGCCCGTAACGACGGCTTCATTGAGGCCCGATTTCTCCTTCGCAGCCCCGATCTTCTTCTCATATCCCGGGAAACCGAGAGGATTTACAAATTCCATTTCCTTATCCCATTCCTCGAAGGTTCCTTCGTCTATGAGCATTTCAATACGCCTGTGGGCATGGATACGGAAATAACCGCTGCACTTGGGGCAGACATAAAAATTGTTCTTAACATCCTCTGTATAAATCGGACGGCCGCATTTATTGCATTTGCGCCATAATCCTTTCGGGATATTGGGTTCTTCCCCGTTTTCCGGCTGGTCTTCCCCGTTCCTGTCCGCATATTTTGTATCGATTAAGGTATACGTTTTCTTAAACATATCTCTTAACATAGGCATTCTCCCCTTCTTAGACGGAAATTTTTGTTTGCACTTTTATTGTTACTATTTACAGTACTGAGGGAAATAACGCGGAATAAAGTCCGTGTCAACCTCCCCGCTCTGGTAGGCCTCACTGCTCATGATTTCATACTGGAAATCCAGGTTGGTCTCGATTCCCTCGATGATCAGCTCGCCCAGGGCGCTGCGCATCTTGGCAATGGCGGACTCCCTGTCTTTATCGTATACGATAAGCTTTAAGAGCATGGAATCATAGTTCGGCGGAACCATGTAATCATTGTAAATGGCGGTGTCAATCCTGACTCCTCTTCCTCCCGGCACATGGACGTTGGTAATGCGTCCCGGGCACGGCATAAAATTCTTTTCAGGATTCTCCGCATTAATCCGGCATTCGATGGCATGGCCTCGGATGACCACGTCTTCCTGGGTAAAGGAAAGTTTCTCTCCCGCCGCGATCTTAATCTGTTCCTTTATTAAATCCATATCCGTGACCGCTTCCGTGACCGGATGCTCCACCTGGATACGGGTATTCATTTCCATAAAATAGAACTCTTTGCTCTTATCCAGCAGGAATTCGATGGTTCCCGCATTGACATAGCCTACGGCCTCCGCCGCTTTGATTGCGGTTTCACCCATCCGTTTCCTTAAGTCGGCCGAGATGGCGACGGAAGGTGATTCTTCCAATACCTTCTGGTGTCTTCTCTGGATCGAGCAGTCGCGCTCGCCCAGGTGAACCACATTCCCGTATGAATCGGCCAGAATCTGGAACTCGATATGCCTTGGCTGTTCTATATATTTTTCGATGTACATGGTATCGTCAGAAAAACCTTTGACAGATTCCATCTGGGCCTGGTTAAAGTTAGCCTCAAAATCATCCGCTCCCCGGGAAATTCTCATTCCCTTTCCGCCTCCTCCGGAGGACGCCTTGATCATGACAGGAAAACCGATGGTCTCTGCCATCTTAAGCCCTTCCGCTGCTGTAAAAACAGGCTCCTTGCTGCCCGGAACAACCGGAACTCCGGCCTCCATCATGGTCTTTCTGGCTTCCGACTTGTTGCCCATCTTATGGATAATCTCTGCGGACGGCCCGATAAATTTAATATTGCACTTTTCGCACAGCTCTGCAAAGCGGGCATTCTCAGAGAGAAAACCAAAGCCCGGATGAATCGCATCCGCTTTCATCGCCACGGTGGCGGAGATAATTCTCTCCATATCCAGATAGCTTTCCGTAGATGCAGCCGGTCCGATACAGATGGCCTCATCGGCCAGAAATGTATGGAGCGCATCCCTGTCGGCTTCCGAATAAACAGCTACCGTTTTTATTCCCATTTCCCTGCAGGCCCGGATGATCCGAACTGCGATCTCTCCCCGGTTTGCGATCAAAATCTTATTAAACATCGGCCCTCACCTATCCAATCATAAATGTTAATTCCGCTGCAACGGCAACCTTGCCGTCCACCGTTGCGGTTGCGCTGCCGATTCCCACCGGCCCTTTGCGCTTGATAATATGGCATTCCAGCTTGAGTTTATCGCCCGGAATTACCTTTTTCTTAAATTTTGCGCTGTTGATAGCCCCAAAATAAGCGACCTTGCCTTTATTCTCTTCCTGGCTTAAGATAGCCACCGCACCGACCTGTGCCAGCGCTTCTACGATTAACACGCCCGGCATAACCGGTTCCTGGGGAAAATGGCCTGCAAAAAACGGCTCATTATAAGTAACTGATTTATAGCCTACCGCGCCTTCACCCGGTGTCACTTCCTCAATACAGTCGATGAGGAGGAACGGATGACGGTGAGGAATGATTTCCTGGATTTCTTTGATTCCTAACATGTTTTACCTTCTTTCCGAGACAATGCCCGTGAATCATTTATTCCGTTCGTTCTGTTTATTTAATCCTGAACAACGGCTGGCCGTACTCCACAACTTCTTCATTGTCTACGAGAACCGCCTCCACAATGCCGTCATATTCGCTCTCGATCTCATTCATCAGCTTCATTGCTTCGATAATTCCAAGCACCTGGCCCTTCTTCACCGTATCGCCTACGCCGACAAATGCGCCTGCCTCGGGTGACGGTGAATTGTAGAACGTTCCCACAAGCGGGGATGTCACAACCTTATCGGAACCAATGGCCCCCGGCTGGGCTGCCGCGCCCGTACTCTGCACTGCCTCGGCGGCTGTAAATACAGGCTGTACCGCCAGCCCGGAAAGCGCTGCATCCTGGGACATTGCCGTTCCGGGAGCCATTACGGTCTGGACCGCAGGCGCAGATACGGTGACAATCTCTTTTTCTTTTTTCATGGAGACCTTGGAACCATTCTCCTCCAGGACAAAGCTTGTAAGGCCGTGTTCGGAAACTGCCTCGATTAACTTTATAATATCATTTATTTCCATATTGAACCTCATTCTATCTCTGCATCTCTGATTTATATCCGTCTCCGTCAGGCGTATCTCTGCCGCCGGACGGGCATATCCTGTATCATATTCCTGATTTCTTCTATTCCGGGAAGATTCTATGCCTCAAATTTCTTTACAATCAGGCTGGCGTTATGACCGCCAAAGCCCAGGGAATTGCTGATGGCGTAATTAACGTCCGTCGATACGCCCTCACCCATGGTGTAGTCCAGGTCGCAGCCCTCGTCGGCTTCTTTTAAACCTGCCGTTGCGTGGATATAATTTTCCATAACGGATTTCACGCAGGTGATAAACTCCACTCCGCCTGCCGCACCCAGAAGATGGCCGACCATGGATTTGGTAGAATTCACTTTTACTTTATATGCATGTTCGCCAAGCGCCAGCTTGATGGCCATTGTCTCAAAAAGGTCATTGTGGTGGGTGCTTGTTCCGTGAGCGTTGACATAATCGATCTGCTCCGGTTTAATGCCGGCGTCATTCATTGCAAATTCCATTGCCTTCGCGGCGCCGCTTCCGTCCTCTGCAGGGGAAGTGATATGGAATGCATCGCTGGTGGAGCCGTATCCGACCAACTCGGCCAGAATAATCGCCCCTCTCTTCTGTGCATGTTCCAGTGATTCCAGAACTACCACGCCGGAGCCTTCTCCCATGACAAACCCGTCGCGGTCTTTGTCAAACGGTCTGGACGCCGTCTGCGGATCCTCATTGGAGGAAAGAGCGGTCAAAGCGGTAAATCCCGCCACGCCGAGAGGTGTGATACAGGCCTCGGCTCCGCCTGCCACCATCACATCGGCCTCGCCGTGCTGGATGGAGCGGTACGCCTCACCGATGGAGTGTGTTCCCGTTGCACAGGCAGTTACCACGTTGATGCTCTTGCCTTTTAACCCGAACTGGATAGAGACGTTGCCTGTCGCCATGTTGCTGATCATAAGCGGAACGAGCAGCGGATTAACGCGGCCCGGACCCTTGGTCTGAAGTTTTGTATATTCTCTCTCGATTGCCTGTAGGCTGCCGATACCGGAGCCGATGCTGATGCCCACCTTATAGGGATCCTCTTTTTCCATATCCAGTCCAGCCTGTTTGATTGCCTGTGAGGCCGCTGCTACCGCATACTGGGAAAAAGTCTCCATTCTCCTGGCTGCCTTTGGGTCCATATAGTCTTTCGCATTGAAATCCTTTACCTGGGCGGCTACCTTTGCCTTATAATCTGTTGTGTCAAAATATGTGATTGGCCCAAAGCCGATTTTCTTCTCTTTCAGCCCTTCCCAGAAGGACTCCACATCATTGCCGATTGGGGTGATGGCACCCATTCCTGTTACAACTACTCTTGTCATATTGCTCATATCCGACCGCCTTTCTCGCTATACCTGAAAACCTACATTGCCATTCCGCCGTCTACGCAGATAACCTGGCCTGTAATGTATCCCGCCTTATCGGATGCCAGAAATGCCGCCATATTCGCCACATCCTCTGTTTTTCCGAATTTCTTTAACGGTATCTGCGCTCCCATTGTCTCTTTTACACTGTCCGGGAGTACATCCGTCATCTCTGTTTCAATAAATCCCGGTGCGATTGCATTGACTGTAATGCCGCGGCTTCCCAGCTCTCTCGCCACCGACTTTGTAAGCCCAATCACGCCTGCCTTGGATGCGCAGTAATTTGCCTGGCCCGCATTGCCCATTACGCCCGATACGGAAGAAATATTGATAATACGTCCGCCCTTCTGCTTTAACATCTGGCGGGACACGTGTTTCACACAGTTAAATGCACCCTTTAAGTTGATATCAATTACAGAATCGAATTCCTCTTCACTCATCTTCATCAGCAGGTTATCTTTTGTGATTCCCGCATTGTTTACCAGAATATCGATTCTCTTATATTTTCCAATGACATATTTGAGGAATTCCTCCGCCTTTGCGTAGTCGGACACGTTGCACTGAACCGCCTCCGCCTGGCCGCCTGCCTCACAGATTTCCTTTACCACTTCCTCTGCTTTTGCAGCGGAGCCGTTATAATTAACAATTACGGTTGCGCCTTCTTTTGCCATGGTCAGGGCAATCTGTCTGCCGATTCCGCGGCTGGCGCCCGTCACAACTGCAATTTTACCGTTTAACATCCTAACGCCTCCTTTACCTTCTCAATGTCTTCCAGTTTTTCTATATTCATCGCTTTCACGTTTCTATCGATTTTCTTCATGAAACCGGTCAATGTCCTGCCCGGCCCAATCTCTATAAATGTATCCACTCCGTCTTCCAGCATCTTTCTGATACTCTGCTCCCAGCGCACCGATGATGATACCTGTTTCTTAAGGAGCGTTTTCACTTCCCGGCTGTCCGTGACGTATTCCGCTGTCACATTGGCCACATAAGGGATAACCGGCGTATGTACTTCCACCTCTTTAAGCACTCCGTATAACTTCTCCCCTGCTTCTTCCAGCAGATAGGAGTGGAACGGACCGCTTACATTTAACGGAAGAACCCTCTTGGCTCCAGCCGCTTTTAATTTTTCCGCCGCTTCTTCAACCGCCTCTTTTTTACCGGATATTACAATCTGGCCCGGGCAGTTGTAGTTGGCAATCTGAACGCCGCTGATATCGGCAATCACTTCTTCAATTTTCTCCGCATCCATGGCCAGTACGGCAGACATAGCCCCGACTCCCGCCGGAACCGCCTCCTGCATCAGGATTCCTCTCTGCCTTACTGTCCGGATTGCGTCTTCAGTTGACATAACGCCTGCCGCTACCATTGCAGGGTATTCTCCCAGACTTAAACCGGCCGCCACATCGGGTTTGATCCCCGTCCGCTCCATGAAAACCTTCATCATAGCGATGCTGGCCGTAACCATAGCCGGCTGTGTGTACTCCGTGATATCCAGTCTGTCATTTTTTTCAAAGCAGAGCTCCTGCATGGAAAATCCGAGTATTTCGGATGCCCTGTCAAAAATCTCTTTTGCGTCGTTCGTCTGCTCATAAAAATCCTGACCCATACCACAGGCCTGCGCTCCCTGTCCCGGGAAAATAAATGCAATTTTGCTCATAGCGTTACCTCGCTCCCAACTTATACTTACTTACTTTTTACTGATTTCCCATCCGCCCCTTCACCTTATCTCCGGCGTCCGGGCGGTAAAAAGCCGCTCTGTACATTTTCTTCCGCCGTCTTCTCATCAGACGGCGGGAAAAGGCCCCGGAGCGTGCTTCTCATCTTTATTTTCTTCCCAGCAGTTTTTCTGTCTCAGCCATCATCTCATCGATCATCTCTTTACAGGTCTGTTCTTTCTTTACCATTCCTGCAATCTGGCCGGCCATAACAGTTCCGGTCATGATATCACCTTCCATTACGGCATTCCTGAGGGAGCCCATGGTCAGGTATTCCAGTTCCTCGAAGGACTTTCCTTCCTGCTCAAGTTTGATATATTCCCTGGTCATCTTATTTCTAAGGCCTCTCACGGGATGGCCATGGCTGCGTCCCGTAACCGCCGTATCGATGTCCTTAGCCTTAATAATCCTGTCTTTGTAGTTCTGATGGGCAATAGATTCCTTGGCCACTACAAAGCGGGTTCCCATCTGGACTGCTTCGGCGCCCAGCATAAATGCCGCTGCGATTCCTCTGCCGTCTGCGATTCCTCCGGCTGCAATCACCGGGATGGAAACGGCGTCCACTACCTGGGGAACCAGGCTCATCGTTGTCTGGTCGCCGATATGGCCGCCGGACTCTGTGCCCTCTGCCACTACCGCATCGGCTCCGCCCTTTTCCATCATTCTGGCAAGGGCCACGGAAGCAACCACAGGAATTACCTTAATTCCTGCGTTCTTCCACATTTCCATATATTTGCCCGGGTTTCCGGCTCCGGTTGTAACAACCTTGACGCCTTCCTCCACAACCACCTTTGCCACTTCATCGGCATAGGGGCTCATCAACATAATATTTACGCCGAAGGGCTTATTCGTCAATGCTCTGGCTTTTCTGATCTCATCACGGATTACTTCTCCAGGAGCGCTTGCTCCTCCGATGAGTCCAAGACCGCCTGCCTCTGAAACAGCCGCCGCCAGATTATGTTCTGCCACCCAGGCCATTCCGCCCTGGATAATCGGGTATTCAATCCCTAAGAGTTCTGTCACTCTTGTTTTCATTATGCCTCAACACCTTTTTCTTTTAAATAGTTCATTACGTCGCCAACGGTTAAGAGATTCTGTAAGTCTTCTGCCGGAATTTCAACGGAGTATTCATCTTCGAGCGCCATTACAAGCTCGAACAGATCCAGTGAATCTGCGCCAAGATCCTCTTTAAATGTGGAAACCTCTGTAATGCTCTCCGCATCTACGCTTAACTGGTCTGCAATCATCTCTTTCATTCTTTCTAACATAGCTCTTTGTCTCCTTTTACTATTTCTTATTTTTTAATATTGTTTCTTTATTATAAAGCCATTCAGCCGGCCTGGCCGGTCCGAGGCCTTTTACCTTACCATTCCAGAAGCATGGCTCCCCAGGTGAGTCCCGCGCCGAAGCCCGATAAAACAATCTTGTCACCGCGCTGTAAACGGCCGTCCCGGTTCATCTCGTCTAAGAGTACCGGAATCGATGCTGCGGATGTATTGCCGTACTGATCCAGGTTGACGGGTATCTTTTCCATCGGAATCTTTAGTCTTCTGGAAACAGCCTCCAGGATACGGATATTCGCCTGATGAAGCACAAAATAGCGGATATCCTCCTGAACCAGACCATTATCTTCCATAATCTGCTTCGTAATCTCCGGCACCTTGCGGACCGCGAATTTGAAGACCTCCTGACCATCCATCTTCATAAAACCGAGTTCCGGTTTAACCTTTGTCAGGCAGTTGCCGAGACTTCTGGACTGGCATTCCAGTACCCAGCCTTTTCTCCCGTCGCTGCCTACCAGGGTGTCTATCAGGCCTTTCTCATCGGCCCTCACTACTGCGGCTCCGGCTCCGTCGCCGAACAGGAAGCAGGTTCCCCTGTCCGTCCAGTCAAGTACCTTTCCGAGTGTCTCGGCGCCAATCACCAGGCCTGTCTTGTAAATGCCTGACTGGATAAATCCCTGTACAATGTGCATGGCATAGATAAATCCGGAGCAAGCCGCGCTGATATCAAACGCTACCGCGTTCAGCGCCCCAACCGCCGCCTGCACGTCCGTCGCCGCGCTGGGAAAGCTCCTGTCCGGTGAGGAAGTAGCCAGAACGATGATTTCAATCTCCTCCGGGGCGATGCCCGCATTCTCGATGGCTCTCTGAGCCGCCTGGACCGCCAGGGCCGATGTGCCCTCCTCAGTGGAAATCCGGCGGAAACAGATTCCGCTCCTCTCGCGGATCCACTCGTCGCTTGTGTCGATATACTCTGTTAAATCTGTATTTGTAACAATATTTTCCGGCAGATATGAGCCGGTTCCGATTATTCTTGAAGTCATATTTTATCCCCGATTTACTTTTGGTATTAAATGCTTTGATATTCAAACTATTCACAGTGTATCCAATCTCCTTCTGTTTGTCAAGAATAAGTTTTCGCGAAACGGTGTCGAATATGGGGATTTAGTTGAGAAATGAGGACGCCGCCGTCAGGCCAGGGGCCGGGGTGGTGAGAGGAATCGATGAGCCTTTCGTCCCGGGCGTCAGGTGGTCGCGGGCGGGGAATCCGGGCAGAAAAAGTTCCTCCGGGAAACGCTTGCGCTCGTTGGAGTACATAACGGTCACTAACCTCGAAAAGACCTCGGTAAGTGCCGATGAACTCCCAGGTTCCCTCCGGAATCTTTTTCTCCCTTCTTCCCCCGCAGGAAGGTTATGACCGGGACAAAAGACTCAGCCCAGACAGCTGCCCAGCCCCCGGCCTGCGGCGGCTGATCTGTCCTATTCCTTCAATGGGGGAGGCGCTTGTCGCTGCCACTACGTTTCTCAGGATGCCTAAGGATGCCTGAAAACTACATCCTGTTCACTATGAGACTATGTAAACTTAGAATCTTAGAGTGTTTATTATGATACTCTTTTTATGCAGCCCAGGATGTAGTCAGAATGTAAAATAGTTACGACTATATTGTGGCCGCGACAATACCATCGCCGCACTTGACGAAAGAGACAATCAGCCCCTGAAGCCGGTGGGCGGGGCAATAACCTTCGCTGAGTCTTCAGTCCCGCCGACAACCTGCCCGGGGAAGGAAGGAGAAAACTTTCCGAAGGGGACCTTGGAATCCGCCGGTGCTTGATGAGGTCTTGTCGAATCTAGCATCCGCTGCGCATTCCACAAGCGGGAGCGAGTCCCCGCAGGAATTTTTTCTCCTGGATTCCCCCTCACCACAACCTTCAAACCGGGACTGAAGACTCATACACGACCACCCACTCCCCCGTCCGCCGTCTTACAGAGGCGTCCTCACATCTCAACTAATTCCCCCTCCCCGAAAAAAGCTTAAGAAAAAGTAATACCCTTTTTATCCATTTTCGTTGTATAATGAAAAAAACTATGCTTTTTTACCGATAATGAGAATGGAGAAGGAGGTTTACTTATGCAGAGTATTCTTGTCTGTGATGATGATAAACAAATTGTGGAAGCGATCGATATTTACCTCACCGGGGAAGGTTTTGAGGTGATTAAGGCCTACGACGGGTTCGAGGCGCTGGAACTTTTACAGTCCCACAATGTAAACCTGATGATTATAGATGTGATGATGCCGGGCCTGGATGGTATCAGGACGACTCTTAAGGTGCGTGAAACCAGCAGTATCCCGATTATTATCCTGTCCGCAAAGTCTGAGGACGCCGATAAGATTCTGGGACTTAATATCGGGGCCGACGACTATATCACAAAACCGTTTAATCCGCTGGAACTGGTGGCAAGGGTGAAATCCCAGCTTCGCCGCTACACCCAGCTCGGCAATATGAACACCCAGGCCGGCGGCCATATTTTCAAATGCGGCGGCCTCCTGATCAACGATGAAAATAAGGAAGTGACTGTGGACGGCGATCTGATTAAACTGACACCGATTGAATACAATATCCTTCTCCTGCTCGTCAAGAATGCAGGGAAGGTCTTCTCTATCGACCAGATTTATGAAGAAATCTGGAATGAGGAGGCTATTGGAGCCGACAATACGGTGGCTGTGCATATCCGTCACATCCGGGAGAAAATTGAGATTAACCCCAGAGAACCGCGTTACCTCAAGGTAGTGTGGGGCGTCGGCTACAAGATTGAGAAGCAGTAAGCGTCCGCTAATTGATTGAGAAGCAGCCGACGTCGGCTAAGTGACTGAGGAACAGCAGGCGTCCTCTGATTGACTGAGAAACAGCAGGTATCGGCTGATTAATCGAGAAACAGCAGTCGTCTGAGACGGCTGTCTTTCATCCTCTAATGCAGAAAACAGGTGATAAATAATATGAAATATTCGCGACTATCCATGCAGGCCCAGAAGCTTATCGCCAGCGTCCTGCACCTCATTTTCCTGACTGTTATGTTCGCGGGCATCGGCACCATGTATCTGAATGATAACTTTGGCGTCGGCATCACGCGTGTCCAGAATATGGCTTATGAGGATACCGATGAATTTACAAGACAGTTTAACCGTGATTTGAATGACATTTTCCAGTACATTGAATACAATTCCACGTTTGAGAGCGGCGGGGCCATCGATGTTTCCAAGGAGATGCTGCAGATGACCTTTGGCCCAAACGAGACGGAGAGCTTCAGCCTGGCGGATATCATTTCCTATCTACAGTCCATGGGCTACCAGATGAATGAAGATTTTCAGTGCACAAAAGTCTCCACACCGGCTATCGACGCCAGAACCAGGGAAGGCTACATCGACTGGGCAGCCAGTGAGCCTGAAAAACATTACAGTTACCTTATCCCCGGAACGCGCAGAGCTTCCCTGGAAGAGGTTTCACTTGAGATTATGGAAATGCTTCACCAGTATTATTCCACTTACAACCGGCTGCTGGTCAATCCCAGCAACCTGCATTTTAAGGTGGAATATTATGACGATGAATCCAGCACAAAAAGAGCGACCGTTTATGCCAACGATCGTGATTTGACTTCAGACACGTTAAAAACATACGGCAAATATGCATACCTTCCGGGAAACTCCGTATTCTATGATACAAACCTGAAATCAATTGCGTTAAATACCGTGTCCGCCTTGGCGGCGAACAATCCTTATAATACGAATACATTTTATCTGCTGGCCGGAGTGGATACCACCTATCCGGTGCAGGATGTCTATTCGAATAACCGGGACGCCTTTCGGAGCATGCAGCACTACTATATCAGCGGATTTGTCCTCCTGGTGACCGGAGGTATGATCGCCCTGCTCACGCTCCTGTTCCTGCTCAAGGTATCAGGGCACAAAAATGCCGGTGACAAGACCATCACCCTGCACGGATTTGACAGAACGAGCACGGAGACAGGCATTGTCATGTTCTCCCTCTTAACCATTGCAGGCTTCGCCTTCTGCCGTCTGGCCCTTGTGCGGATTGCCCATCTGGTGCTGCCGGAGGAATCCTGGGCGCTGTCGGAACGCGTGCTTTATACGGCAGTCTTCTATCTGGGAGCGCTGCTTCTGTTCTTCAGCCTGCTCAGAAGATATAAGGCCGGAACCATCTGGACCGGAAGTTTTATTTATCGGTGGAGCGAGCGCATGTCTATCTTTTTTACCGGACAGAGCTTTACAAGCCGTATGGTTGTCAGTTTCCTGGCCTACGCAGCCATCAACACCTCCCTCATCAGCCTTGCATGGTTTTTGTGGGACAGAATTTACCTGAGCAAGACTGCCATTTACCTCCTGACGGGAATGGTGATTCTTGCATGCGTTGCATTTAATCTCTGGATTTTCTACCTGCTGTTTAAACATGCAGTGGAACACGATATGATCAGCACGGCCATAGAACGCCTGGCGGCCGGTGAGACGAGCTATCAGGTAAATCTGGATGATTTTGACGGCAGGGAATTCGAACTGGCGGCCAATATCAACAATATCAGCCTTGGCCTGGAGTCCGCGCTTCAGGAAAAGGTCAAGAGCGAGCGCTTGAAGACAGATTTGATTACGAATGTATCCCATGATATAAAAACACCCCTGACTTCTATTATTAATTATGTCGGACTGATCCGGCGTGAAAATATCCAGGATGAAAAAATCCTCCGCTATCTGGACGTTTTGGAACAGAAATCCAACCGTCTGAAGACGCTGACGGAAGATCTGGTGGAAGCGTCGAAGGCCAGTTCTGGCAATTTGAAACTGGAAATAAGCGATATCGACTTTATTGAGCTGGTCTATCAGACAAACGGGGAGTTTGAAGAGAAATTTGCCAGCAGGCACCTGGAACTCATCACCACCGCTCCTGAGGAAACACTGCTGATAGAAGCCGACGGACGCAGACTGTGGCGCGTTTTGGAAAACCTCTATAACAACGCGTTTAAGTATGCAATGGAAAACAGCCGAATTTACATTGATATCACGAAGGACAATCTGCGGATTAACGAGGAGGGATTGATTCTTCCACCACAGGTTGTATTTACTATTAAAAATATTTCGGCCAATCCATTGAATATCCGCGGTGATGAGCTGACGGAGCGTTTTGTACGCGGCGACGTAGCCAGAGCGACGGAGGGAAGCGGACTGGGCCTGTCCATTGCCAAGAGTCTGACGGAGCTCCAGAAAGGCAGTTTTGAAATTTACATTGACGGTGATCTGTTTAAAGTACAGTTGGCATTTGATGTAAAGGAAAAGCCAAAGCCTATAAAACCGGCTAAGACACCGGTTGCATCGGCAGACACTGTTAAGACATCTGCTCCTGCAGTAGAAATTTCATCTGTTCCAGCCGAATCCAGCTCTGAGGACAGAAGCTGAAGCGGTAACCAACCGGCCACGGTTCTTTACAGACAACCCATAACAAAAACATCCTGAGATAATATACAAAAGGCGGTATTATTATGTTATTCAGTTCCCTTGTATTTCTTTGGTTTTTCCTGCCGGCCACGGCGTTTCTCTACTACCTGGTTCCAGGCAGGAATGCTAAAAATATTGTCCTTTTCGCGGCCAGCCTCATCTTCTACGGATGGGGCGGACCGCGTTATCTGCTTTTAGTGCTCCTTACAGTCTTTTTGTGCTATACGGCCGGACTGTGCCTGGATGCCGCAGGCAGCCGCACAGGTCTTAAGAAACTGACCGTGGCGGTATTTGCCGTGATTACCCTGGGGATCCTCGGGTATTTTAAATACTATAATTTCTTTGTAACAACGGTGGGACGCCTTACCGGAACGGAACTTTTCCCTCTGAGGAATATTGTCCTTCCCCTCGGCATCTCTTTTTACACCTTCCAGGCCATCTCCTATGTGGTCGACGTCTACCGCGGCAAACGCCCGGCACAGAAAAATCTGTTTCACATGGCGCTTTACATCTTCCTGTTCCCACAGATTCTGTCGGGCCCTATTGTAAAATACCACCAGATTGCCGGACAGCTTACGGAGCGCACGGAAACGCTTTCCATGCAGTTTTACGGAATAAAACGGTTTGTATACGGCCTTGCAAAGAAAGTTCTGCTGGCTAATACATTCGGCCAATCCGTCGACTATATTATGGGAGTTCCGTCGGATCAGATGGGTACCGTCACCGCCTGGCTGGCTGTGATTTTATACACTCTTCAGATATACTACGACTTTTCCGGTTATTCGGACATGGCAATCGGGCTGGGAAGGATTTTCGGGTTTTACTATGAGGAAAACTTTAATTACCCCTACCTCTCCTCTTCCATTACCGAATTCTGGAGGCGGTGGCATATCTCCCTGTCAACCTGGTTCAGGGACTATCTGTATATCCCTCTCGGCGGCAACCGGAAAGGACTTTCGAGAACCTGTGTAAACCTCTTTATCGTATTTCTGGCAACCGGCCTCTGGCACGGCGCAAGCATGACGTTTATTATCTGGGGAATCTACCACGGTATTTTTATCCTGTCGGAACGGCTCTGGCTGAAAAAGCTGCTGGATAAAAACCCTCTTAAGTTTCTTAACCATTTGTATGCGATGATCGTGGTCGTCTTCGGCTGGCTCCTGTTCCGTGCTCCCAGCATGACCTTTGCCCTCGACCTGGCCAAAGCTATGATCCGCCCCACCCGCGGTCTCTGGAATGCCGGGCTTTTTGCCAACAACAAGATTCTGTTCCTCTCCGCCCTGGGGATTCTCCTGTGCGGACCGGTGCAGGCTCTTTTCCCCCGGTTTAAGGCCCGTATTTTTGATGAAGAATCTGTATCCTTTGGAGATATTGCCGTGATGATCGTGCTCTTATTCCTGTCCACTATGGTCGTTGTAAGCAGCACCTATACCGCGTTTATTTATTTCCAGTTCTGATTAATTCGGATAAGTTCTGATATAAGGAGTTTTGTTTATGAACAAAAAGATCATAATGATTGCCGGGTTCTGGCTGTGCCTTCTGGCACCCAACCTGCTGTTCCCACTTATGAAAAATGAATCGGACGCCGGAAGTGATGAGAACCGTGCGCTTGCAGAGTTTCCGGTGTTGTCCGCTGAGAATCTGGAACACATTCCCTCCCAGATGGACAGCTATATCAATGACCATGCCGCCTTCCGGAACCGTTTTCTGTCTCTCAACTCCAGACTGAATCTGGATCTGTTCGATTATCCCGATTCCACGCAGGTACTGAAGGGAAAAGACGGATGGTATTTCTATACAGCCGGTTCGTCCATAGCCGACTGTCTTGGCATCAACCGTTATCCGCAGCCTATTCTGGAATCAATCACCGCACACATCCAGACGGCGGCCGACTATTTTGAATCGCAGGGGATCGAATTTCTGCTCGTACTCCCGCCCAGCAAGGAATCTGTATACAGGGAATACCTTCCCGACAGCTGCCGTCAGCTCAGTTCTCCCACGCGTTCCGAGGAGTTGATTTCCTATATTAAGGAGCACAGTAATGTAACGGTAATTGATCCGGCGCCCTGTTTTAAGGAAAGCAGAGAGTATAAGTGGTATTTTAAGACCGACACGCATTGGAACGATGCAGCCGGTTTTGTGACAAACCAGATGCTGATCGAGGCGCTGGATGGCACTCCGGTATCCATAGATGATGTGACCGTATCCTATCTCCCTTCCGGTGTCGGGGATCTGGGAAAACTGTTCCACATGCCCGCATCGCGAACCGACGACACCTTTGCTGCCATAAGCGGTTACTATGATGAACTGGAAACAACCAGGGAGGACGTAAACGGAGACGGCAACATCACCCACCTGGTCACACCGGGAGCGCCCGATCCGCGCCGGATCGCAGTGTACCGCGATTCCTTCGGATACTCGCTTTCACAGACGTTGAACAAATATTTTCAGTATACGGATTTCTACCACTGGCAGGCCTTCGACGCCTCCATGCTGGAGGAATATAAACCGGATGTGGTCGTTTACGAGGTGGTGGAGCGGGAACAGGGCAGAATTCCTGAAGACATGATGAAACTGGCGCCCGGGGCGTTTTAAACAGGAGCATGGATAGCAGCTTTCCATGCTCATTCAAGACTATCCCCCGTCCCACCCGGTCAAAAAGTTTTACTCCCAGTTCCGCTTCCAGCGAAGACAGAAGCTTGCTGATATGGGACTGGGTAGTGTTCAGTTCCTGGGCCGTCAGGGGCATATGCAGGGACTGGGACAGGCTGACGAAGGCGCTGATCTGCAAAAATTCCATAGCAATTACCTTTTACTCTTTCTCTTCCAAATCCATGATATACACATCATCCGGCGTAATTCTCCGCTTTGGCGTGAAGATGATCCAGTCCGTTAAATCATTAAGCGTATAAGTCCCAATATCATCCTGATGCATACCGCTCACGTAATACGGCTCCTGTGTCAGTTTGCCCGTGAGTTTTCCGTCTTTTGCTTCAAGCAGTTCAAACCAGATATGTTCTTTGGTATTGTTCTCCTCCTGATACTCATCGTCAATTGTGAGACCAATCTTGATCAGTATATGGTTTTCCTTATCCGAAAGGGACCGGAGCATATAGGAGGCCCGCTCGGCCGCCAGCGCTTTCATCCGCTCTGTCTCAGATGTAGAAATCCAATAGATAGGATTCTTCTCGAGAATTTCATCGTATATGGAAATCGGGGAGTATTTTCCCGCCTCATAATCGTCTTTTGTCTTATATGTAAAGATGGCGCTGGTATTCCCATTATGTCCTTCGGTTCTATCGTCTTTTCCTCCCAGCATATCATCGTCATACAGATCGACCGCCTCTTCCCAGGGAACCAGCGTCGTCATCAGCGCTGCCCGGTCGGTCAGTCTGGCAAGGTACAGCGGTTCTTTCGGTTCCAGCGGCTCCTCCAGTTCCAACAGGCGGTTTGCCATTGTCTCCAGGACATTGTAATGGCTGTTGTAGGTTTCCTTGGTAGAATTAAGGATTTCCAGTTCCGAGATACCGCAGCGGTTCAGTCCGTGCGTATGGAGCCAGACTACCGGCTCATCCCCGGATACAGCCTGGGCCGTGTAAATATAACGCGGCGCCGGAGGCACGGAGGATACGGCGGCCAGAGACACCCAGTGGCCGGAAAGAATCTTTTCCGAGCTGTCATCCAAAACCGCTACGGCGTCCGGAAGAATGGCATGAATAATCTTTAACTGAAGATGGTAGGACGCGAGGGCGTCTTCCCCGAACATCATCTCCACCGCCAGGCCGCCTTCGGCTCTCTGCATCGCCTCTATATCCACATCTGGAAAAAGATGCTGGCAGCGGTAGAATTCCGGCAGCTCAAAGTCCGTCGGATAAATCAGGCTCCTGTATCGGCTGCCGCCATATTCCGCCGTCAGCCCGATGCTGCCTTCCTCTTCCATATCCGCCGTAATCACTCGGAAATCGGGTGCATTCTTAAGTCTTCCCAGCACCTCCATTCTTCCTTCCGGCTCCTGATGCCCTGGTATTGCCAGCATGTACGATTTTTCCTTCATGTTATACCTCCTGTTCTTCTCATTTGTAATAACCTGCCGTGACTCACTGCTATCCTTCGCTGCCGCGGGCTTCAGCGCCTTTCCTGCCAACCAGCCGTATCCGGCTCCAGTGGCCGGTCAGATACCAGGAAAAAGAAATTATATAGTTAACCGCCCAACCGATTGGCACGGCATACCATACGAACGCCACCCCGTACCTTGGAGCAAAATAATTGGCGACAAACACCCGGATACTCAAGTTGGCGAGATTTGCAATTGTAAAAGCCACAACATCGCCCGACCCGCGGAGAAGTCCGTCAGTCGTCATCTTGAGACCTATGAAAATAAAGAAAAACGATATAAAGTCCGAGTAAGACATTCCTGTCTCAAACGCTGCGCTGCTGGCATCCGCATCCAGGAAGGCAGACACAAAGGAATGTCCGAAAAGCTGGATGGATACGCACAGTATCACGGCAAAACATCCAAGTATAATATAGCAGAAGCGGTAACCTTCTTTGACCCGTTTTACATTGCCGGCTCCCATATTCTGGGCCGTAAACGTCGACATGGCGTTGCCGACCGCCGTCATCGGAACGATTGCCAGAGATTCTATCCTGGTTCCTGCCGAATAACCGGCCATAACGGCCGAACCGAATGTATTGACCACCGACTGGACCAGAAGAATTCCCATATTGACAATCGACTGCTGCAATATCGACGGAATCGCGACCCTGGTCATGGAGTGCAGCATTTTTCCGTCGTAAAAATGGAATTCCCTCCGTTCATGGGGATATTTTTTAATCTTCCGGAGCAGAAGCCCAAAGGAAATTATGGCTGATATGCCCTGAGCAATCAGAGTGGCATAGGCCACGCCCCTCACGCCTAATCCGAACCGGATGACAAACACCAGATCCAGCACGATATTCAGAAGTGATGAGAAAATCAGCAGATACAGCGGCGTGCGCGAATCGCCCAGGGAATTGAATACGGACGCCTGCACATTATACATAAAAAGAAAAGGCAGGCCGATAAAATAAATTCTCAGATAGGCGGCTGCGTCGTCGAATACATTAGCCGGTACCTTTAGAAGATGCAGTATCCAGTCGTTCCCGATGAATCCTACTGTGCCTAAAAGCAGGCTGATAATGAGAAAATTGATAAGTGTAGTGGAAACCGCCGTTTTCATCTTGCCGCTTCTTCCGGCTCCCAAAAATTGGGATATAATCACAGCGCTTCCCACGCCTCCGCCTATAGCGACTGCAATAAAAACGTTGGTAATTGCGTAGGAGGCTCCGACCGAGGCCAGCGCTTCCTCGCTGACGAACTTTCCCACTACGATTGAATCGACTATATTATAAAACTGCTGGAAAAGATTGCCGAGTATCATCGGAAGGGCAAAAAACAACAGGCTCCTTCCCGGATGTCCTGTCATCATATCATTCTTTTTCTTTATTCCTGTCTTATCTTCCGCTGCCATTGCGCCATCTCCTGTATCCTTGTCTAGTTGTCATCATCCACACCGTTTTTCCTATTATGCCCCGAAAAGACCTGATAAATCATAGTGTAACACGGCTAAAATAAATTTACAACCGATTCTGTTTTTCTGGTATTTTATATGATTCGACGCTATGATTTCCGCTCATAATACAATCATGAAGGAAAATTCCGCCTTACCTCGTTAAAATAATTAAGCAGTATTTATCCGCCCTCTGCTTTTCCCGCACCAGAAAGGAGCCCCCAATATGAAAAACATTATTATGTCCATTTCCTGCATCATCCTGTTTATTGGCCTTACGTCCTGCAGCGGCCTTACGCTCAGCGCCGGTAGTTACTACAACGATTTTACGGCAAAGGGCGAGGACGCCAAATATACGCTCACTGGTAAAGCAAAAGTGAACGGTACTTCTGATATTCTGTACATTACGCCCTCGGAAAATACAGAGGTAACATTTAAAGGCAGGCTGAGTTCTCTGTCCGGAGATGTTCAAATTGTATATGTGACCCCAGAAAATGAGGACGTCGTAATACTGGACACCAGCCGTTCGCACCAGAAAAAGGTAAAATTTGATACTATAATCGGACTGGAAGAAGGCGCAGGGCGCATTGAGTTCAGGGGAGACAACATCACGTTTAAATTTGATCTGGCCTTTACGGACATCAATATGAAACAGTTTGATTATCTCAGCTCCGATAAGGAGCCCGCTGCCGAAGCTCCGTCTGAAACCGCAGCAGACTTATAATGCAGGGAGTTTCGGCGTTATAAGTTTCAGATGTAAAAAAGAAAAAGGCGCCATACCCACGAAACGGGGCATGACGCCTTTTTAGATTGCTGTCTGCATTCATCTGCGCTGTATATAAAACACAGATTACTGCCGCTAAAAAAACATCTTTAAAAAAATACTTGCAACGATAACGGATGCAATTGTTACTGTTGTGAAGCCGCCGACTATCATCTGTGGCTCGATTCTGGATGTGAGGTAATCACTTTCTTCCTTGCTTTCAGCTACTGCCTTGACACTTTCCTGTGAAAGAATGAAATTTCCCGGATAACCATAAAGGGCAGTCAACGCCACGGACATTGCCATCTCTTTATGGAAGCCGACAAAGCGTCCCGCAACAGAGGCCGCGATACAAAGGCCGATACAGCCTATGATAATGATTCCCATAGCCGGAATGAGCATCGATATTACTGTCTCAGGAGAAGCTGCCGCAATACCGCTGACTACAACATATCCTACGATAACCACCGAAGTAAAGCCAAACACCTGGGATTTAATAAGCGGTTTTCTGTCCAGAAACCCGATCTCCGACAAAATCACGCCTACTAAAAGAAGAATTACGTATCTCGAAAGGAATTCTTTTGTAGCAACTGTAATTAGGATACCAATCAGACCGGCCACAGAGACCTTAAACAGAACCACATTGTCTGTTACATACTTCTCCGGAAGCTGAGGAAAAATCGGTTTTTTCGCCTCTGCCAGCTTCTCATCACTTCCCTCTCGTTCCCCATTTCTAAATTTTGATGCCAGTCGTTTTGCTTCCTTTTTCAATAGAAATGATGTCAAAGGGTAACCTACAAAGCTCTGAAGAACCAGTACGGCTAATGCCAGTGTGGCCAAATCCTGGCGCCCCATCGCCACTGCCTGCTCACTGACAATCAGATATGCCACAATTCCTCCTGTCAGAGGAGGTGTCGCTACCGTTGCCGCCAGCTTGCCGAAAACGAGCATCCCTATTGTCATTGTAGCCAGACACATTCCAATCAGTCCTGCAACACATACTATAATGGTCTTCCATTGTACCGAAATTTCTTTCACGCTCATCAGCGAACCCATATGAGGCAGCTGTAAGTAATAAACAACGTATACTAAAGTCGAGCTGATCCCGGCCAGCTCCAATATATTGGTCGGCGCAAGCCCTCCCCAAAACAGAATTACACAGAATACGGATAGCGCAAACATAGACGGAACCGCCGCCTTTGTCACAGTCGATATAATATCGCTGAGCGCAAATATCAGCATTAACAGTGCAAAATAAAATATTGCATCCAAATACATATAAATATTCCCCTTTATTTTAGTCTTTAACTTCTAGTTTTCCTGCAGCCAATCCATTGCCGCCTGCGTAAATAACGCTGGCCCTCTGTAAAACACATCCTCATTCAGACAGAACTTTGGATGATGCGCGCCGTACTCTTTTCCGTCTGCCGGGCATTCCGCGTGGTTCGACAGGAAGAAATAACAGCCGGGCACTTCCTGGAAGAAAAATGCCGCATCTTCTCCTCCCATCATTCCATGGTCCGCAATGTGAATCTCCTCCTCGGAAACCAGCTTTTTAGCCGATTTCAAAAAGCTTTCCACCATCGCTCGATCATTCACCAGAGCCGGATAACCGTCCAGCACTTCAACGGTACAGCTTCCCCTCATCATCTGTGCGGTTGCTTTGGCTATCTCCTCGATTCTCTTCAGTACAAATTCCCTCACCACCGGTGAACCGTTGCGGATCGTTCCCTTAATTACCGCCGTCTCCGGGATAATATTGTAAGCCCCTCTGCCTGCTTCGACGCTGGCAAGAGTGATAACCGCAGATTCAGCCGGTGCAACTTCACGGCTGATAATATACTGGATGTTGTTGATAATAAGCGCTGCGATTGCAACCGGGTCGATACACTCCTGAGGTACGGAACCGTGGCCTCCAAAACCCTGTATTTTGATTAGAAGCTGATCATCTGCCGCCGTAGTATTGGAATAGCTCACCGCGATATCACCGTTATTATAAGGACCGAACATAGAGCCGACATGCAGCGCCAGAATCGCGTCCACATCCTCAATCACTCCGTCCTTTACCATTGGCTCGGCTCCTCCCGGTCCCTCCTCGGCCGGCTGGAATATAAGTTTGACTTTTCCTTTCAGTCCATCCTCATGATTCTTAAGCATTACAGCCGTTGCTATTAGCATAGCCGTATGGGCGTCATGGCCGCAGGCATGCATATTTTCGTTCGCGGAAGCATAGGTGAGTCCTGTCTCTTCCTTGATGGGCAGGCCGTCCATATCGGCTCTGATAGCAATTGTTTTTCCCTCGCCTTTGCCAATCACTGCCGTGATTCCTGAATGGTTTTCATATGTCTGGTATTCGATACCTGCCGCAGTAAGCTGCTTTGTCACAAAATCCGCTGTTTTCGGAAGCACTAACCCTGTCTCCGGATAACGGTGGAGAATTCTTCTCCACTCTACTATTTTATGCTGCAGCTCCTGAGCTTCTTTTAATATGTCGTTCACTTCTATACCTCCTGAATATGTATCATATCTTTGTTAAAACAAAACAGATAATAGATCTGCTGTTATTTGCGGTGCTGTCTTACATCCCCTGTCTTTCTATGCCCAAACTACTACGGAAAGCGCCATCAGAACCGCCTGAGTGAGCAGGATAAGCAGGAACAGCGGAACAAACCATTTCCACCACTTATCAAGCTTAAGGCCCGCAATACCACAGAGAATTGGAGCAAAACCGGTCGGCCAGAGGATATTGGAGATACCGTCGCCAAACTGGAAAGCAAGGACTGCCGTCTGACGGGAAACACCAATCAGGTCCGAAAGAGGAGCCATAATCGGCATACTGGTTACGGCCTGGCCTGATCCAGACGGAATCAGGAAGTTAAGCACTGTCTGCACAAGCAGCATGGCGATAGATGACAGCCAGTTCGGCAGATAGGACAGCGGAATCGATGCGCCATATACAACTGTGTCAATAATGTGGCCCGACTGCAGTACAACAAGAATCGAGCGTGCAAGTCCGATCATAAGGCAAGCCATGGCGATATCTGTAAATCCATGGGCAATCCTGTCGGCAATATCGTTTGGTTTCCAGCCCATGATAATGGCGCTGATAACGCCCATAAGAAGGAAAATAACGTTTAATTCTTCAAAGTACCAGCCCTGTGTCTTGGAGCCCCACACAATGACTGCAATACCGGCTACCAGTGTAAAGAGCACCAGCTTCTCACGAATGCCGAAAGGATGGTTTTCAAGATCTGAAGTGTCCATCGTCATATGGCTGAAATCATCCCCGTATACAAGGCTCTGGGTCGGATCTTTCTGTATCTTTAATGCATAACGTACAACATAAATTGAAGCCACCGCAATCATCATGACATGGCAGAAGATTCGGTATCCGGCTCCCGACATCTGGGGAAGACCTGCAATACTCTGTGCCATTCCAACGGTAAACGGATTCATAAAGGCTCCGCTGTAGCCAAGTCCGGCTCCAAGTGCAACGATGGCAGTTCCCACCAGAGCGTCGTATCCCATCGCTATTGCGATACCGACAAAAATAGGAATAAAAGGCAGCGTCTCCTCAAATATACCGATCGTTGAGGAGGCCGCACCAATCACTGTAATAAAGATTGGTATAATAATTGCTCTCATATTTCCCTTGAGAACCCTTAGAAGGAATGCAACAAGACCGTTAAAAGCGCCGGTCTGAATGATAAGTCCAATCGATGCATATGAAATAAATACGAAGAAAATAACGCCCGCACCGTTCAGCATGCCGCCATATAATGATTTTAAAGCTGCAAACGGCCCTACCGGTGTAGACTCAACAATATGAAATGTCCCGGGAACTACTACTTCGATTCCGGCATCATTAATCGTATGTTCGAATTCACCTGCCGGTAAAATCCAGGTTGCAATTGCACAGGCAAAAATAATGATAAGCAATAACAGATAAATGTGCGGTAACTGGAATCTTTTCTTCTTTTCATTTTCAGCCATAACTGAATACCCCCTCTTTCACTACTTCATCAACTTTTCATTAACAGATTGTCACTGGGTCCCAATCCCGGTTAAAAAACCGGCCTCCAGCGCTGCCGCCTGTGACGGCATTTGTCTGTCCATAACTAAACCCCTTTTGTATCAGTTTATTCTTTTTGACTTTCTTTAAGAACATTCCCCCTTCCCGCATCTCACTCTTAACTGTGTTTACCCCAGTCCGTTTTTTACGCCGTTCTTGTTCTGCTATATTACGGTTATTTCTCACAGCCCCGTTAATATCCGTTCCTGCAATTTTTCACGTTATTATAGAAGAAACTTAAAACAGGATATCAGAACGGCAGTAATCCCGCTTTACATATCAAAGCAGGAGCTTGCGCACATCCGCAACTCATTAAGAGGACTATACTTCACCCTTTCATTTATTAGGATAAAACAAGGTTTAAAAAACTATGTCCAGTATAGTGTCAGCCCGCCGATAAAGCGTCGAATACCCCCCTTTCAAAAATATTTTTAACTTTCTGCGATTTACCCCAAAACATCGACATTTCCTCGACTGCCTGTACATATACTTGAACCATCAGATACAAACAAATGCCGCTTACGAAATGCCAATACCGTAGACGGCCGGAAAGAAACAATACTACATAGGGTGTAGAAATCAAAAACAAACAGAAAGAAATGGAGGAATTTAGCTATGTCAATGAACGGTGGAAACATGTATGCACCAAAGGAAGGAAAACCGGAAATCTACTATTCCGTAAAAGCTCAGAGAGGTGACACATTAAGATGTAAAGGCTGGAAACAGGAAACTATCTTAAGAATGCTTGAGAACAATATGGAGAACGCAGAGATTCCGGAGCAGTTAGTTATCTACGGCGGCAATGGAAAATGCGCAAGAAACTGGGAATCCTACCATGCAATCGTTCAGTCCTTAAAAGACCTTGAAGACAATGAGACACTGGTTATCCAGTCCGGTATGCCGGTTGCAGTATTCAAAACACACAAATTAGCTCCACGTGTTGTTATGGCTACTACTAATATTATGAAAGCTGACTGGGAGCGTTTCTACGACCTTCAGGATAAAAACCTTACAATCTTCGCACAGTACACAGCTGCTCCTTGGGAGTACATTGGTACACAGGGCGTTATCGAAGGAACATTTGAGACTCTGGCAGCTATCGCGCTTAAAAAAGAGTGGGATAATGACATGCACGGCAAGATTTTCTTAACAGCAGGCGCAGGCGGCATGGGCGGAAACCAGACATGGGCAGGCAAAATGCACGGCGCAGTAGTTATTCTTGTTGATGCTGACGAGAGAGTAATCCAGAGACGTATTGAGAAAGATTACATGGATTTAATGGTTCGTTCTTTAGACGAAGCTATCGCTATTGCTAAAGAGCATCTTGAGAAAGATGACCCGATCTCCATCGGTGTTGTTGGAAACGCAGCAGACGTTTATGAAGAGGCACTTGCTAAGAACTTCCTTCCTGACGTAGTTACAGAAATGTGTCCTTGCCACGACCCGATTTCCTATATCCCATCAGGATACACAGGAGAAGAGGCTGACGTATTCCGTGGAAAAGACAGAAAAGCTTATCTTGCAGCAGCACGTGAGACAATGCAGCGTCAGTTACGCGCTATGATCGAGTTCAAAAAACGCGGAGTTGAAGCATTTGAGTACGGCACAAGCATCCGTAAAGAGTGTATCGATGCAGGTATGCCTGAGAAAGAAGCAAAACAGATTGAAGGTTTCGTAGCAGCATACATCAGACCACTGTTCTGCGAAGGCCGCGGACCTTTCCGTTGGACCTGTATCTCCGGTGAAGCATCCGACCTTGCCCGTCTGGATGACCTGGCGCTTGAAATCTGCAAGGGTGACAAACTCGTTGAGAGATGGATCAACCTGGCGAGAAAACATCTTCCAATCGAGGCTCTTCCGGCACGTATCTGCTACATGGGCTATGGCGAAAGAAGACGTTTCGGTCTTGCTGTTAACGAATTAATTAAGAAGGGCGAGGTAAAGGGCCCGGTAGCATTCTCCAGAGATAACTTAGACTCCGGTTCTATCGTTAACCCGACATTCGAGTCCGAGAACATGCCAGACGGCGGAGACTACATCTCTGACTGGCCATACTTAAATGGTTTATTAAACTGTGCAGCCGGCTGCGACCTGATCGCTATCCAGGCTAACTACTCCATGGGTGAGGCTGTACATACAGGTGTTACCATGATCGCTGATGGTACAGAAGAAGCCGATGTAAGACTTGACTCTGCACTTACCGTTGACTCCGGTATCGGTGTTGTACGTCACGCTCAGTCCGGATACCAGGCTGCAAAAGATGTCTGCAACGGAACCGGCAAGATTGCAGGCGGCGAAGGCATCAAGATTCCGCTTTGGTGGGAGCCGGCCGATAAGGTTACATTTGCTCCAGAAGGCGAATATATCAGATAATCGTACAGGAATGTACATTGCAGGAGGGTTCATAAGGGTACTTATGTGCCCTCCTGATTGTGTTTTTTTATACCTTTAATTTATGTAAACTGTTTGATTTATGAAAGGAGATCACAATGGATAACAGTAAAAAAGTTCTCCTGATCCGAAACGCCAGGCAGCTTCTGACTATGGAAGGCGATCATAATAACGATATCGGCCTGATTGAAGGCGGCAGCGTCCTGATCCGTGACGGTCTGATCGAGGCCGCAGGCAAAGCGGCGGAGATTGACAAACTGGCTGATAAACTAAAAACCGAAGGCACCGAAGTGGAAACCATCGACGCTTCCAGGAAGGTCGTACTGCCGGGCTTTATCGACTGCCATACCCACGTGACTTTCGGCGGTTCCAGAGTAGCCGCTTATTCCATTTCCGTTACGGATGATAATCCGGAAACTCTGGTTAAAAAAGGAATCCCGACCGGCATCTATGCCTCCGTCAACATGACGGTGAACCTTCCGAAAGAAGAATTAAAGGCACAGACGAAACGCCGTCTGGAAAATATGTTTATGAACGGAACCACTACTCTTGAAGGAAAGAGCGGATACGGCCTGACAATGGAATCCGAAATCCGCATGCTGGAGGTAAACCGCGAGTTAAACGCAGAACTGCCTCTGGATATCTTCTCCACCTTCCTCGGAGCCCATGGCTGGACGGAAGGAATGAAAAAAGAGGATTACATAGATCTTCTCTGCAAAGAGATGATTCCGCGCGTGGCCGAAGAGAAACTGGCCGGCTGCAACGACATCTGGTGTGACGAAGGACATTATACGGCAAAGGAATGTGAAACCGTGCTGGCCGCCGGCCGCGACTACGGACTGGCCCCAAGAATTCACACCGACGCCTACTCTTATATAGGCGGTTCCGATCTGGCTGCCGATATGCATATGCTGTCGGCCGATCATCTGAACTACACACCGGTAAGCGTATTCCAGAAGCTGAAGGATGCCGATGTTACCGGAGTTTTACTGGTAGGCACTGATTTTGCCGTAAACCATGCAAAACAGGTTAACCCGCGCCCAATGTTAGAAATTGGAATGGATCTGGGCCTTGCTACCAACTGCTGTCCCGGATGCTGGTGCGAATCCATGATCTTTATTCTTGTGCTTGCCTGCAGGCAGCATGGATTTACTCCGGAAGAAGCGCTGCGCGCCGCAACTAAAGGCGCCGCCAAGGCAATGGGCTTAAAAGACAGAGGTTCTCTTACCCCTGGTAAGATGGCGGATCTCTTAATTCTAGACACAGACACTTACGAAGATTTAATTTACAAATATGGCCGCAATCCGATCGAAACAATCATCAAAAAAGGCAAAGTAGCGGCCCAGGGAGGCATTTTATGTATTTAGATGTATTTAACAAGGTTGTTGATTCTGATGACTTTACCGTAGGAGGCGGTTCCGCTTCCGCTCTGGCCGGAGCTATGGCAGCCGGTATGGCATCCATGGTTGCAAAACTTTCCATGGCAAAACCGGTTAATCTCACCGTAGAAGAATACACGGCTATGTCTGAGGAACTGGATAAACTCGCCCAGATTCTTTTAAAAGGATCCGAGCAGGACACGGAAGCTTACTGCATGATTAAAGACGCTTTCGCACTTCCAAAGTCCACAGACGAAGAAAAAGAAGTAAGAAAACAGGCTGTCCGCGACGCCGCTTACCAGGCTGCCCTTGTTCCGAAGAACAATGGATATAACAATAAGAGAGTTTATGATCTGGTATGCCGTCTGGAAGGCTCTTCCAATCCGGCCTGCCTCTCCGACCTTATGAGCGCAAAATATCTGTCCGAATCCGGCGTGAAGGGCTGTGTTTTAAACATCCAGGCCAACCTGTCCATGATTAAGGACGAAGCCAGGACAAAGGAAATGGAAGACGCAATGGCAGATCTCGGAAAGGGAATGATGTAAAAGTCATTTCAGAGGCGAAACGCCCCTTTGAAATAGATGTGTGTAATTACATACGCCATGAATTAAAGAAATCAGGAGGAAAAGTAATGAAAGTTTTAATGGCTGAAGTTAATATCAGCGAAGGCAAGGATCTGGATCTGGTTGAGCAGGTTAAGGCCGCTCTTCTGGACGGAGAAGAAGTTGATGTAATGGACATTAACTCCAATGCAAACCACAACCGTACCGTATTTACCTACAAGGGGAGCCCTGAGGCTGTTTTAGCCGGCACAAAACGTCTGGCAGCAAAGGCGATCGAGCTGATCGACATGACAAAACACATCGGAAGCCATCCACGTATCGGCGCCGTAGACGTTGTTCCGTTTATCCCTGTAAAAGATGTATCGATCGACGAAGCTCTCGTTATTGCAAGAGCATTCGGAAAATATCTGGGCGACGAACTGGGCGTTCCGGTATATTACTACGAAGACGCAGCTACCTGTGAAGAGAGAAAGAACCTGGTACGCATCCGTAAGGGCGAGTACGAAGCTCTCTGCGAGCGTATGAAAGATCCTGCATGGGTTCCGGACGAAGGACCTAAGGACTTCAATGCCAAGAGCGGCGCTACCGTTACCGGCGTACGTTTCCCGCTTGTTGCTTTCAACGTTAACTTAAAAACAGCTGACATCGCTATTGCAAAACAGATTGTAAAAGCGGTCAGAGGCGCTGCCGGCGGATATCAGAATGTACGCGCCATCGCACTTCCTCTGGAAGAGCGCGGAATCGTTCAGGTTTCCATGAACCTGACAAACTATGAGAAGACACCAATCCACCGCGTATTTGAAACAATCAAATCCGAGGCATCCCAGTACGGTATCCTGGTTGAGGACTGCGAACTGGTAGGACCGGTTCCTGTTTACGCTCTGGAAGAAGTTCTTAAGTTCTATCTGAGAACACATACCTTCTCAATGGATCAGTTATATTTCTAAAAACCCTCTTTGGTGATAAATACAATGCGGCAGACCGGAAGCCGGAAAGCTGCAGTTCTTTAAAATGGTGATTATATATGGGGAGAGAGATTGTGATAGGTTTCTCTCCCTGTTTTGTGTGGGGAAAAATGAGGGCTGTTTACAGGAGGGGGACGGACGGGGGGGAGTTTGTTGGCGGGTCTTCAGTCCCGGAGAGGGGGGATCGGCAGGGGGAATCAGGGCTGAAAATATTCCTCCGGGGACTCGCTCCCGCTTGTGGAATGCACAACGGTGCTAAACTCGTGGAATACCTCGTTAAGCGCCGGCGGATTCCAATGTCCCCTGCGGAATGTTTTCACCCTTCTTCCCCCCGGGCAGCGTGTCGGCGGGACTGAAGACCAGGGAAGGGATCGGCCCGGCCTGTGTCCTGAAACGGCTGGCTGCCTCGTTTTTCAGGGGGATTTAAATCTGAAAAAGTGATTCCAGCTTTTTATGTTTTATGGCGTTTTCTATGCTGGGGGCGTAGAGGGTGGGGGTCTGGCGGAACCATTCTGTGTTTTCTGTCAGGGCCAGGATGTAGGGTTGTAGTTTGGCGGCTATTTGGGCGGTGGTGCAGTTTTCGAAGTAGTTTTCCAGGAGGCAGAGGCCGTCCCGGCCTACTTCCAGGGTCTGGACCGGTTTTTGGGCGATTAGGCAGCCTGCGGCGTTAAGGAGGACCGGTTCGCACAAGTTATCCAGGTAGAGGGACTCGTACTCACCGTAGAGTGAATGCATCAGGTTTATGATCTCCTGGCGCCCGAAGTGGGCCAGGAACTGCTTCTCCGTCCATATGCCTTTCAGGTATTCGTAGATAAGATCGATTCCGCAGAGTGTGTGCTCTCCTCTTTTGATAGCGTTGCCTCCTATGACGGGATAGTCCAGGGTCAGGATGTGATCCTGGGGACAGTATTTGGCGTCGTATTTTACGAAGAATCCCGGCATTCCCCTGGTTATTGTGTCTCTGTAATTGATACAGCCGTAGTCTTCAAACCCGTTGATTAACATTCCGTAGATTCCCCTTGCGCGGTTCACCTTGCCCAGAACGGTTTTATAACCTCTTGCATAAGCGGCTGCGGCATCCAATATTCCCTGTTCTGCGGGCATCTGTTTTCCCGGGAGCGCAGATTCTTGCCGGTATCTGTCTTCTCTGATGCAGTAGAGAACCGCCTCCATCAGCATTCCCGCTGTTTCGTATGTGATCGAACTCATATCTTTTGATGTGTATTGTTCAGTCAGCTGTTTCGTCAGCTCCAGAAGCTGCGCCATCTCATATTCCATACCATACTCCTTTCGTGTTACTCGTTACAGTTCAGCCTTCGGCCAAACTGCAACGAAATTAACTATGGCAGAACTGTTACTATTACTCCCAGAACTGTTCTTTTAAAACTTTCATGTACAGTTCATTATCCCATCTCTGTTCTGAAGAAAGGGCCTCATACTCTCCTTTCCCCTGTGTGCTCCGAAATCCGGTATATCCGGCTCTCACCGACGCGGCGAAACGTTCCAGGCAGGTTCCGCCCAGGTATTCCAGGTCGCCGTAACAGACACCCTCAAACTGCTCTTTCATGAATGTCAGAAGTTCATCGTCGCTGAGTTGGTCCCCCGATTCGTTCCTGAATTCGTAGAACAGTTCCAAAAGCCCCTCCAGAGTTTCCAGGTAGTTATCGCTGTTTATATACTCTGAATCGCAGAATGTATATACCAGTTTATCCAACATTCCCCTGCCAAACTCCACACGGCGGTATTTCTTCAGGCTGTCGTTGCGGCTGGCCACCAGCTCCGCCGCCTCCTCTCTGGTCAGAGTCAGGCCGTACTCCTCTGTCTTTTCACTGCATGCCAGAAGTCCGGCAATCTCTTTCTCCGCATTCTTAAGCTGCATAACCTCAAAAATCCGTTCCTCCATATATCCCCCTTTCCTCTGCTCTTAACGGTTCCGGATCCGGCTCTCTTTTCGGTCCGGGTCTGGCAAAATGTATTGTAGCTGCTCATTATACGCCGGGCGCAGATGCATTACAAGTCTTGAAAAAAAGGCGTTTTTGTGGTATTATAGTATTAGAAAAAAGAGGAAATCCAGTCGGGCGCTGCCCTGCATAACTGAATTTCCTCTTTTTATTTTTTTATATATCTTTGTTTCTTCAATACCGGGTTAGTTTGCCGCTCAGGTTATACCGTCTTAACCTTCTTTGCCGGAATCTTCGGTGGTTCCGGGACATCCAGGTCTGGAATCTCTTTCAGCTGGCTATAGACAGTCTGCAGCATCAGCAGCGTGTTCGGGCTGTAGTCTTTGTCCGTGTATTTGCATGCCGCCTTGTAACGCACCAGCGCACTCTTTGTTTTGCCCAGTTTCAATTCCAGCAGCGCGGAGTATGCCTCTTCTTTCGCACGTCCCCACTGGATGGAAAGATTCTGGAAACAGCCCCTGGCTTTGTCGAAGTATTCGGAGGCTTTGTCGTAATTATCCATTCTGTACAGGATGATACCCATATTGGTAAACGACATTCCCAGTCCCGCCGTCGGAGGAGCCGCATGACTGAAGGAGAGAGCTTTGCTGATACAGGTGTGTGCGTTCTCCCAGTCTTCCAGCTTCATGTAGATTTCACCTCGGTAATTATAGCAGGCAATCAGTCCCGCCATACAGGACGGATCCATCTGAAGTCTTTCCAGTTTTGGAATCAGGGTTTCCAGAAGCTCGGCCGCTTTATCGTACTGCTGTGTCTTGCTGTAGTACAGCGCGGTGAGGCGCTGTATCATATAGGATGTGGATTCCGGATAATGATATTCATCCAGAAGTTCCGAACAGTACCCGACATATTCCTTCATCATATCCAGATCATACACCTGGATCGCATAATAAATCATCTGAAGATAACTGTCCATCAGGTATCTGGAATTCTTAAGTATCCTCGCCGCCTCAATGCAGGCATTCATATTGCGGAGGCCGTACTGGTAATCCCCGCTCGAAAGATCGTACCTTCCAATCAGATACTCCACCTTCATTCGGAGTTCCTGATATTTCTGATCCCGGTTCGGCAATGCCCTGATCTCCTCCGCCAGAGGGATCAGCACGTTTTCACTGGAATCCAGATCCGGGAAGAAGAATTTGTCGGTGAAGCTGGATGACATCACCGGATAAATCTCCTGGGTGCCGGAGAAAAACTCTTTAAAGTATTCCAGCTTGTACTCATATTTTTTATATAAATCTTTGGCATTTTCAAAATGGTAGATCAGTTCCGGCATCAGGGTGATATCCCCTGTTTCCTTATATTTCTGCTCGTAAAATCCGGCAACCTGCCTGTGGTAAATCTGCTTTCTGCCCGCCGAGATCTTCGACTGGACATAGTTGTGGATCAGGCTGTGGGTAAACTGATAGGTAATGGCTGACGCTTCCACCTTCTCATAGATAATCTGGCGCGCCAGAAGACCCTCCAAAAGATCATAGATTCGAAGCTCCGCTTCCGGATACAGGATTTGAATGTCTTCTATCGTCACTTCATGGTAGAAAACAGACATTACATTAAGCAGATTCTGTTCCTCATCCGTCAGCTTCATCAGTCGGCTCTGGATGATGCTGACCATCTTGGAGGTCAGCGGATTGTCCGTCATCATCCCCCCGTCATTGTCTTTCAATATCTTGATAAGCTCGGTCAGGAATAATGCATTTCCATCCGTATATTCATATATTTTATCAAGTTTATCCGGCTCTCCCAGAAGCTCATGAGCCTGTGCCTCGATTAGTTCTCTCGTCTCTTCCAGGGTAAACCGTTTTAATTTCAGTTCCCGAATCAGGCCCTCCCTCATGAGGGAAACTTCCATATCCCGAATCTCTTTCACCGTCTCCAGCCTGCTGGCCGCGACAATGAAAATCGGACAGTCCCTCAGATGGAACAGCATATTGTTCAGAAGCTGGATACTCGAAGAATCCATCCACTGAATATCGTCCAGGAAAATAATAATCTCGGAGTTGCCGAAATCCCGGCAGAAGGTCCGGAGCATATCTTCCATGTGAATTCCGTATTGGGTGGCAAAGATCCTGTAATCCGTCACCTCCTTGGAAGTAAAATATTCCAGAGTCTTCAGATCCTTACGCTGCTTTAAGCAGAATTCCCGCACCTGGTTTAAAATATCGTTCCACGGTTTCAGATACAGATCCGACTCCGACGGACAGCAGCAATAGGAAAATACGGTATGGTTTTCCTCCTCCAGCAGTGTACGGAGCTGGCCCATCAGAGCCGTCTTGCCGACTCCCGCCTCCCCTGAAATAAGAACAAAATTCTCTCCGGAATCCTTGCCTTTTACCCTGTGTTTCTGAATACTCTCGTAGATTCCGTACAGTTCCTTCTGCCGCCCCATAAAAAGCCGCTGTTCCTTCACCGGATGCTCCGCGATCTTCTTACGCAGTTTGAGAATCTTATCCATCAGCGCCTTTGTTTCCGCCTCCGGTTCTTCCTCGAGATCCTGCTTAAGCGCCAGTGCAAACTTCTGATACAGGGATATTGCCGAGGAATATTCCCCCTCCCCCATCAGGAATGTCAGCATCTTTCTGTAAAAGCTCTCGTCCAGGAATAAAACTTCAACCAGCTTCCCCGCATAGCGGAGCGCCTCCGAAGTGTCGCCGTCGTGGATAGCCTGCTCCGCTTTATGCTGAGCCGCTTTAATATAATGTTCCTTCAGCTCTCTTCTGTAATCATCCATCCAGTTTTCAAATTCCAGACAGTTCTTTACATAGAAGAAGCTCATAAACTCCCCATCATAATGTTCCAGAATATTCGCTCTTGCCTCGTCCACATCTACTTTTATATGAAGCTCGGTATTCAGCGAAATAAACACGTTGCCGTCCATGCTGATGATATCCGGGCCTACAATCTTTTTGATATGGTACAGCGCATCCCTCAGATTTTTCCTGGCGCTGGTCTCATCGCAGTCCGCCCAGAAAATTCCGATTGCTTCATCCCTCGTTATTCTTTTTCTCACACATATGTAATAGAATAGGCCTTCGACTTTCCTGTATGGAAATACTTTCTTCTCCCCATCCACCATCACTGACGGCGTGTTCATTAATACTACAGTAACGTCCTTCATCAAGTAAGCCCTCCCCAAGTCATGTCTGAATGTTCCCTATACAATATTAAAGCATATCTCATAAATTCGCAACAAAACACAACTTATTTTTGTAAAGTATTACGAAATAAAACTTTCCATTAACCCGCCTGTATAACGACGATAAAAGATTTGCTTCTGTTTTAGAAAAAAATCGAATATAATCTAGTACAGGCTCCGGCATCGACAGTTTATCGACAGCCAGGGTGTAGACTAAAAACATCAAAACAACGAACGGCCGCCAAAGCGGCAAATTATGTGATTGGAGGGTTTACATATTATGATTTTTCTGGACGGCAACAGCCTGACAATTGATCAGGTGGTGGACATTGCCCGCAATAAGGCAGAAGTGGGCTTAAGCGAAGAGGCCAAAAAAAATATTCAGATTTCCCGTGATATCGTAGAGAAAAACATTGAAGAAAAGAAAGTTATTTACGGACTTAACACAGGTTTTGGTAAATTCGTAAATGTGGCAATATCAGAAAATGAACTGGACAAACTGCAGTTAAACCTGATCTTATCCGACGCCGTTGGCGTAGGCGATCCATTTAAACAGGATGTTACAAGAGCTATCATGCTGCTGCGTGTAAATGCTCTGGCTAAAGGATTCTCCGGTATCCGTTTATCTACCGTAGAGACCCTGATTGCCATGATCAACAAGGGCGTTCATCCTGTTATTCCTGAAAAAGGCTCCGTAGGTTCCAGCGGCGACCTGTGCCCACTGGCTCATATGGTTCTTCCGATGATCGGAGAAGGTGAAGCAGAATACGAGGGTAAAGTAATGGAAGGCCGCGCAGCAATGGAAGCAGCCGGAATCCCCGTAGTTACATTAAAAGCAAAAGAGGGCCTGGCTTTAATCAACGGTACCTGCGCTATGCTTGGCGTAGCCAGCCTGGCAATCCATGACGCTGAAATTTTGACAAAGATGGCAGATATCACTTCTGCTCTTACCGTAGATTCCCTGGAAGGCATTATCGACCCATACGATCCAAGAATCCAGATGGTTCGTCCTCACAAGGGCCAGGTTGACGTTGCCGCCAACATGCTCCAGCTTTTACAGGACAGCAAGCTGACCACCAGACAGGGACAGATCCGTGTGCAGGATGCATATTCCTTACGCTGCCTGCCTCAGATTCACGGCGCAAGCCGCCTTGCCCTCGACTATGTAAGAGGCGTAATCGAGACAGAGATCAACTCCGTAACAGACAACCCAATTATCTTCCCGGATAACGGCGACATCTTCTCCGGCGGAAACTTCCACGGACAGCCTGTTGCTATCGCTATGGATACTCTGGGAATCGCTATGGCAGAGTTTGCAAACGTTGCAGAGCGCAGAATTGAGCGCCTTGTTAACCCGCAGCTCAGCGGACTTCCGGGCTTCTTATGTGTAGAAGAAGGAATCAATGATGGATTCATGGTTGCACAGTACGCTGCAGCAGCTCTTGTTTCCGAGAATAAAGTTCTGGCTCATCCGGCCAGCGTAGACAGCATCCCAACATCCGCCAACCAGGAAGACCATGTAAGTATGGGTACCATCGCTTCCCGTAAAGCAGCAACCATCATCGACCATGCAGAGCATGTACTGGCTATCGAGCTTATCTGTGCTGCACAGGCTGCTGATTTCAAGGGCGCCGACAAACTCGGCAAAGGTACAAAGGCCGTTTATGACCTGGTACGCCGCGAAGTATCCTTCATGGAAACAGACCGCGCTATCTACAAAGACATGAACAAGATCTTTAAAGTATTAAAAGACGGCGAATTTGTAGAAGCCGCAGAAAAAGCTGTTGGTAAACTGGCTTTATAAGCCTTTACAATATATTCAACCTATCCTTATTAAGGCTGTCCGTGGACCCTCGAATACCGGGGCAGCCAAACTCACTGAACTTTGAACCCATAAAAGCCAATACCGGTCCTGCGTAACAGCAGCGGCCGGTATTGGCTTTTATGGTGGTAACAATTGTTATAGCGGTATGGGACATCCGCGGCATTCTGTATGCAATATACAATTTACTGTTCCTTCAGGGTATGAATCAGCCGGAATACCTGCTCCGCCGTATCCGCCAGGTTTCTCCCCGCGGTCTCCGCCTCCATAGCCTCTTCCAGGCTGACCACGGTCCGCAGAATCGGGAAAAATGCGTCGATGCCCTCCGCGTTACAGGCCACCGCATCCCTGGTCACACAGCCGGACAATCCAATGACCGTTTTCCCGTACTTCTTTGCCGTCCGGGCCACTCCGATGGGAGCCTTTCCCATCACGGTCTGGCCGTCCAGCCTGCCCTCTCCTGTGACGACGATATCGGCATCCCTGACGTATTCGTCCAGCCTTGTTTCATCGAGAACAATCTTCACTCCTGATTCCAGAACCGCATTTGTAAAGCCAAGGAATGCAAAACCAAGGCCTCCCGCGGCACCCGTTCCCGGATATTTCGGATCGGCATTCGGGTATTTCTTCTGCGCAAGCGCGGCGAACTGCATCAGCCACTCATCCATCCGGCGGATCATATCCGGATCCGCACCTTTCTGAGGGCCGAACACGGCGCTGCATCCCTTATCCCCACAGAGGGGGTTCGTCACGTCGCAGGCAATCCGGAACGTGCACTCGGATAGCTCCGGCAGCACGTTGTCATCGGTGATGGATATGATTCTTTCAAGACCGGCGGCGCCGAATGGCACCTGTGCACCGTCTCCGTCCAGGATCCCATATCCCAGCGCCTGCAGCATTCCCACGCCGCCGTCATTGGTGGCGCTTCCTCCGATTCCCACGACAAATCTCCGGCAGCCGTTTGCAATTGCATCCCTGATTACTTCGCCGACTCCGTATGTAGTCGCATAGAGCGGATTGCGCTCCGCGTCTGAAACAAGGGTAATTCCGGCTGCTCCGGCCATCTCTACGACCGCAGTTCTGCTCTCCTTAATAATCCCGTATTCACAGTCCACCGGCTCCCCTAAAGGCCCGGTAACGGTGACTTTTCTAAGCATTCCGCCCATTCCGCAGGCCAGGGCCTGCACGGTCCCCTCTCCTCCGTCAGCCAGGGGGCGCACACAGACGGCGGCATCCCCGTATACTCTCCTGATGCCCTCCGCGGCCGCCTCTCCAGCCTCCAGGGAAGTCAGGCTCCCTTTCAGTGAGTCAATTGCAATAGTTACCTTCATCCTACTCCTCCCGTTAAAATCAGAATTTATTCTCCGCCGTCGCCTGCCTCGTCTGCTGGACGGCCCGGTATGACTTCTCATAATTTTTAAACGCAATAATGGACACCATGGAATCAATCATGGACAACTGGGCGATTCTCGTACTCGCAGATTCGGAGCGGAACATAGTTTTCTCCGACGCCACATACAGCGCAATATCCGCGGTGTTGGCAATCGGCGTCTTTCCCTGTCCCGTCAGTGCGATCGTCGTGGCGCCGTTGTCGTGGGCCAGCTTCAGCCCGCTCAGTATATTGCGGTTGCTGCCAGAATGGGAAATGCAGATAGCAACATCTTTATCTGTCAGCAGAGATGCCGCCATCATCTGCAGATCGATGTCATCATGGACAAATGACTGGACACCGATTTTCATGAGTTTGTGCTGCATATCCTTTGCCACAATCAGGCTCCCGCCGCTGCCCATGGCCAGAACCTTGTCCGCCCTGCTGATGGCCTCGCAGGCCGCCTCCATATCGCTAAAATTAATCAGGGAAAACGTTCTGTTGAGAGCCGCCATCTCCAGATTAAATATCTTTTTGCAGATTGTCTCCACATCGTCGTTCTGTTCCAGGCTGGGATTGAAATAGCGGTCACGCGGCAAAATGTCACGCGCCGCGCTGATTTTAAAATCCTGGAATCCTTTATAGCCCAGGCTCTTGCAGAAACGGACGACCGAGGCGTCGCTGACTCCGGCTTTATCAGCCAGCTCCGACACGTTATAGTTCAGTGTCTCATTATAATTGTCAAGTACGTATTTGGCTATTTTACTCTCACTGTTGGTAAGCAAATGCATACTGCCCTTTATTTTTTCTTTGCAGCTTACTTCAATCACGCAAATTCCCCCTATCTTTTCTGACGCCGCCGTTTGCCCCTGCTGGTTTTACGGCAGCAAAGATGTGCAGTTACAATATCAGCTCTAACCAGTTATATTATACCATATTCACTTCGTGAATACGTGTCTCCGACGGAACTTAGCGCCCGTATTTCTGCGGTAGACTCAGAAAACGGTATGCGCAGTATCATGTTCGCTACGCGCACATGACACCATATTCACTTCGTGAATACGTGTCTCCGACGGAACTTAGCGCCCGCATTTCTGCGGTGGACCCAGAAAACGGTATGCGCATGATACAATATCCGCTTACGCAGACATTATATCATACAATTATTCCTGCATGGAAGAATTCTGTAACTGTTCACCTCATGTTCAGACACGCGCTTGTAACCCGGCGCGGGCCATAACATATACTTAATCCTTTGCCGCTTAATCCGTATACCCCGGCTTTCCAAGAAGGGCGAACATATTGGATTTATACATTTCCACTCCGGGCTGGTTAAACGGATTGATGCCCGATATATATCCGCTGACCCCGATTGCAAACTCAAAGAAATAGAAAAGCTGCCCGAGCCAGTACGCCGACTGTTCCGGCATCCGAACGATCAGGTTGGGGACGCCGCCCTCGACATGCGCCTTCATCGTCCCCTTCATTGCGCTCCTGTTGACGAAGTCCAGCGTTTTTCCATCCAGATAATTCAGGCCGTCCAGGTCTTTTTCTTCTTTTTTGAGCATAATCTCGGCCCCGGATTCTTCAATTTCAAACACCGTCTCAAACATGATGCGGGAACCGTCCTGGATAAACTGGCCCAGAGAATGAAGATCAGTTGTCATATTGACCGAGGCTGGGAAAATCCCCTTTCCCGACTTTCCTTCGCTCTCCGCAAAAAGCTGCTTGCACCACTCCGCAATATATTGCATATTCGGTTCATAATTCACCAGAATCTCCACCGACTTTCCTTTCCGGTGAAGGAGATTTCGAACCGCTGCATAAAGGAGAGCCGGATTTTCTTCCAGAGGCGCTCCGAGAGCCGTTTTTCTCATATCGGCGGCTCCCCGCAGCAGAGCATCCACGTCGATCCCCGCCGCTGCAATAGGGAGGAGTCCCACCGGAGTCAGAACGGAAAACCGGCCGCCCACATCGTCGGGAATGACAAAAGTCCGGTATCCCTCCTCATCCGCCATCTGTTTCAGCGCTCCTCTTTTTCGGTCGGTGGTACAGTAAATCCGGCCTTTTGCCTCGTCCGCGCCGTACTTCTCCACCAGCAGTTCTTTAAAAATCCGGAAGGCAACCGCAGGTTCCGTGGTCGTGCCCGACTTGGATATTACATTGATGGAAAAATCCTTTCCGGCAAGCTTACTCTTAATATTTTCGATATAGAGGGAACTCAGATTGTTGCCCGCAAAGTAAAGTTCTGTTTTACCTTCCCTGTCAGGCCCTTCCGGCCTGTTTGCCGCCAAGAGTTCATATGCCGCGCGCGCTCCCAGGTAGGAACCGCCGATTCCGATCACAAGCAGGACGTCCGAATCCTTCCGAATCTTTTCCGCTGCCTCTTTGATTGCCGCAAATTCTGCTTTATTATAGTTTTCGGGAAGATCGAGCCAGCCCAGATAGTCACTGCCCTCCCCTTCCCGGTTTACCAACAGATTCCTTGCGTTCCTGACGGTAGGCCCAAAACAGGCAAGTTCGTCACTGTCTAAAAAATTCATTGCATATTCATAATTAAACTCTAATGTCCTCATATTATAACCTCCATAATGAAGCAGTGAAAAGCACACTCAGTAAACTTTACGCCGCCCGCCAACCGAACGGTAACCCGCATACCCGGCGGGCTGGTTGCCGTCTTTAATAGAAAAAGGGGCATCCTCCAGCTTCCGCTGTAAAATCCCCTTTTCATCATTGCCTGTTAATTCACCACATTGATTGGATTTCCGGCAAGGAAAGCTTTTAAATTGTCTACGGCCAAATCCATCAGCCGTTTTCTGGATTCCCTCGGAGCCCAGGAAATGTGGGGGGTGATAAAACAATTTTTTGCTTTCAGGAGAGGATTATCCATACTGATTGGCTCCGCTCCCACCACATCCAGTCCGGCGGCATAGACCTTTCCCAGGTTCAGGGCCTCCGCCAGATCCTCCTCGTTAATCAGAGGACCTCTGGAATTATTGAGAATAATCACACCGTCCTTCATTTTATCAATCGTCGCCCTGCAGATAAGACCGGTATTCTCCGGCGTCAGAGGACAGTGGAGAGCAATCACATCCGACTGGGCAAGAAGCTCATCTAGGCCGACGTACTCTCCCAGTTCCCTGCCTTCCTCGCACGGATAACCGTCATAGGCTATAACGCGCATCCCCATGGCTTTTGCAATCCGGCCTGTCGCCCTTCCAATCCGGCCGAAACCGATAATACCCATAGTCTTATCGGCCAGTTCAATCAGGGGATAATCCCAGAAACACCAGTCCTCGTTCGATGACCAACGGCCCTCATGAACCGCATTGCTGTGATGTGCCACGTGATGGCAGATTTCAAGCAAAAGTGCGATGGCAAACTGTCCCACTGCGTCCGTTCCGTAGGTAGGGATATTCGCTACCACCACGCTCGCCTCTTTGCATGCTTTTATGTCAACTACGTTAAATCCGGTAGCCAGTACGCCAACGTATCTGATATTTCTGCAAACATCCAGCGTTTCCCTGCTGATCGGTGTCTTATTGATAATAACAATCTCCGCGTCTCCGATTCTCTCCGTGATCTTATCCTCCGGAGTTCTGTCGTATACAGTAACCTCACCTAACGCTTCAAAACCTTCCCAGCTCAGATCTCCGGGATTTTCTGTATATCCGTCCAATATTACAATTTTCATGTCTCAGCCTCCTGATTTGATATTTATTGTTCCTGTCTGAATTATGTTATTGTTCACTCCCAATGTCAATTAGATAATTTTATGCATATATGGTTAGATCGTAACAGTTCCGCATTTAAATAGGGATTTGGTTGAGAAATGAGGACGCCGCCGTCAGGCCGGGGACCGGAGTGATGAAGGGGATCGATGAGTCTTTCGTCCCGGGCATCAGATTGTCGCGGGTGGGGAATCCGGGCAGAAAAAGTTCCTGCGGGAAACGCTTTCGCTCGTTGGAGTACATAACGGTCACTAACCTCGAAAATACCTCGGTAAGTGCCGATGAACTCCCAGGTTCCCTCCGGAATCTTTTTCTCCCTTCTTCCCCACAGGAAGGTTATGGCCGGGACGAAAGACTCAGCCAAGATAGCGTCCGGCCCCCGGCCTGCGGCGGCTGATCTGTCCTATTTCTTCAAGAGGGGAGGCGCTTGTCGCTGCCACTACGTTTCTCAGGATGCCTAAGGATGCTTAAAAACTATATCCTGTTCACTATGAGACTGTGTAAGCTTATAATCTTAGAGTGTTTATTCTGATACTCTTTTAATGCAACCCAGGATATCATCAGAATGTAAAAGAATCACGACTATATCGTGGCCGCGACAATACCACCACCGTACTTGACGAAAGAGACAATCAGACCCTGAAGCCGGCGGACGGGGCAACACCCTTCCCTGAGTCTTCAGTCCCGCCGACAACCTGCCCGGGGAAGGAAGGAGAAAACTTTCCGAAGGGAGACCTTGGAATCCGCCGGTGCTTGCTGAGGTCTTACACGAAGCTAGCATCCGTTGCGCATTCCACAAGCGGAAGCGAGTCCCCGTAGGAATTTTTTCTCCTGGATTCCCCCTCACAACAACCTACAAACCGGGACTGAAGACTCATAAACACCCTCCCACTCCCCCGTCCGCCGTCTTACAGAGGCGTCCTCGCATCTCAACTAAACTAAATCCTTATGACCCAAACAGAAGTCCAACCGGCCCGGTAATGATTCCCGGAACCAGAATGAAAATACACAGCGCCACCGCAATCAGAATAATCCATGGAATCGACGCCTTTATAATCTTCTCAAGCGTCAGTCCTGTGACATTTTGGGCCGCGTACAGACACACTCCAACCGGAGGCGTAATCAGTCCGAAGGACAGGGTAATGACAAGGAACACCACGAAGAACAGCGGTGATACGCCTACGGAAATTACGGCCGGTAAAAGAATCGGAACCAGGATGTAGATAGCGGCTGTGGCATCCATGAACATTCCCACGAGAATCAGGAATGCATACAGGATAAACATAATGATGATACGGTTGTCGGAAACTCCGATAATCATATTTGCCACACGGCTGGGAAGTCCGTCCATCTCAAATATCAGGGAGGCCGGTTTGGCTGTAATCGCCACAAACAGGATGGTACCTGTAGTTCTTGCATTTTTACAGATAATTCTAGGTATATCGCTCCACTTCAGATCTTTGTAAACATAAATGGAGACAAGGATTGTATAGCCCACGCCGATGGCCGCTCCCTCGGTCGGTGTGTAGAATCCGGTGAACACGCCGCCCAGCAGGATAACCGGGGTGAGCAGAGCCGGTATGGCCGTGAGAAATGCCCTTCCCAACCGTTTCAGCTCAAATTTGGAGCGGTCTCCGATGCCATGTTTCTTACAGTAGATAAAGTTGTATACCATGAAGACGAGTCCGATAATAATACCCGGGATCAGGCCTGCAATCAACGCCTGGCCGATTGATACATTAGCAGTGGATGCCGCGACAATCATCAGGATACTGGGCGGAATAACGGAGGCCAGCATGGAGCCGGACAGGTTGATCGCCGTCGCATAGTCCTTTGGGTATCCCTTCTTTGAGAGGGCGTTAATGCTCATTTTACCAATGGAAGCAATCGCCGCAACGGAAGAGCCCGACATTCCGGCAAAGAGCATGTTAACCACTACCGAAACATGGCCGAGGCCGCCGTAAATCCAGCCCACTCCGGCATCCGCCAGCTCATAAATCCTGTCTGCAACGCCTCCCTCGTCCATCAGGGAGCCGCAAAGGATAAACAGCGGAACAGCGACCATGATAAAGCTGTTCATCGACGTAAACATGGACTGCACCGCCATGCTCAGGGGCAGTTCCGACATTGTAATAATTGTGATAACGGAAGCCGCGCCCAGGGAGACTGCAATCGGCACTCCCAGAAACATCAGCACCATAAAGAGTACAAGAAGCACTAAACTCATGCCTGGCCACCCCCTTCTTTCACTTTCTCGGGAATTGATACATTACCCCTGTATTCCAGGAAACTCTGAACCGTTCCGGCAATTCCCAGTACGCCGGAAAGCGGGACGCAGAAGCCTACAATTGTCATTGGTATGCGCAGGGCCGTTCCCATCTCATTCAACATCTTCTGCTGCATTACCAGTTCCCATCCGTAAATGATCATGAAACCAAAGAATCCGATTACAATGACCGCATATAAAAGCTCACTGAACTTTTTAAGCCATTTCGGGCCCATATTTAAGAATAAAACAACTCGCGACGACTCTGCTTTATTGAAGCCGGACGCCAGGGCGATAAACATCATCCAGATAAACAGGTAACGCGTGGTTTCTTCTGTCCATGGGAACGGATGTGCCACCAAACGCCCTATAATCTGTGCCATGATTGTAAAAAACATGCCAATGAGTGCAACCCCAACAATAACATTCTCCAAAAAGTCAACGCAGTCAAAAAACTTATAAAGCGGTGATTTTTTCCGTTCCATTATGTAATCCCTCCGTTATGGTACGCAGCCCTTTCCGTGCGTTACCCCCACAGCCCCGCATGTTTTGCGGGCCATGGGACGTAACTTCCTTCTGCCTTACTGTTTTCCGCAGAACTCGGCAGTTGCGTTAAATAATGCATCATCTTCAATCAGTTCCTTGAATACCGGATAGCAGCTCTTAGAAATGTCGATAAATAACTGGCGGTTTTCAGAGGAAACCTCATTATATTCCATGCCGTTGTCAAGCAGTGTCTTAAGCGCTGTCTCGTCTTCTTTTGCCATAAAATCCACATTCCACTGCTGTACTTCTTCTCCTGCCTTTGTAATGGCGTTTTTCTGCTCCTCCGTCAGTTTGTCAAACTTTGCCATGTTGAAGCCAACCAGCCATGCGTCCGCCATGTGATCGGTCTGGGAGATATATTTCTGCACTTCGTAGAATTTATTGGAATACGGCACATCAATCGGGTTTTCCTGGCCGTCCAGAGTCTTAAGCTGAAGGGCATTATAAACCTCGCTGAAGTTCATCGGCGTGCAGGTTGCGCCGCATGCCTTGAAGAATTCCACATAGAGGGAGTTGTTCGGAACGCGGAGCACGAGTCCTTTTACATCGTCCGGCGTGTTGACCGGGTGTTTGGAATTGGTTACTTTCCTAAAGGATCTGGTCCAGCTTCCCACCGTGGTGATTCCCATTTCTGAAACACTGTTCATCAGCCTTTTTCCTGTGTCGCTGTTTAAATAGTCGAGAAGCTGTGTCTGATCGTCGAACATATAAGGTACTGAAATTACGTTGAATCCCGGGTTAAAGCTTGCGTATACGGAAGTTGCCAGAATAACCATATCAAGAGAGCCTGCAGAAAGCTGCTTGATTCCTGCCGCCGTGTCGCCGCCGTAAAGGGAACCGTTTCCTGAAATTGTAAATGTAAGTGTGCCGCCCGAATACTCTTCCGCACGTTTTGCAAATTCCTGTGCCGCCTGATAAATATAAGAAGCCTCCGGATCCGGTACACAGATTGTAATCTTGGTTGCCTCTGCGGATGCCTCTGCTTTGCTCTCCCCGGTCGGCGCCGATGTTGCCCCCTTACTCTGACATCCTGTCAGCCCCATACATGCCATAGCCGCAGCTAAAACCATTGCTAAAATTTTTTTGCTCATAATGAACTCCTCCTCATTCTATTTCTTTCTGGTGTTACAAACGCCATTTTGCTCTGCACAACCCGGGATTGTGCGGGCGGTCAGTATAAATTGCTGGTCACCCGGTAAAGATCTTTAATTTTCGGATATAATTCCGTGTATACGCGGTATCCTCTCTCATAAGCTTCATCGTTCTCATGGGAGGCCGTAACCACCCGGCAGACTTTTTTCTCCACTTTCTCCGACGCCTCATAGACATCCTTAAAGACACCGGCTCCGACGCCGCCCAGAAGAGCGGCTCCGATTGGCGCCATATCATTTAAATCCAGGACTTTTATGTTTACCCCCATGATGTCCGCCTTAATCTGCGCCCAGACCTCGCTTTTGGCTCCGCCGCCGATGGATACGAATTCACCGATGCGTTTCCCCGTCACCCGGCCGGCTATCTCGGCCAGTTGGCGCAGCCCATATCCGCAGCCTTCCATAATTGCACGGTTGAAGTCACTGCGCGTAGTCTGAAGGGAGATGCCGAAAAAGACGCCTCTGGCATACGGATCCCAGATAGGGCTCCTCTCCCCCAGCATGTAGGGCAGGAACACAAGGCCGCCGCAGCCCGGTTTTGATTTAGCCGCCTCCTCGTTCATCCTGAGAAATACATCCTGGTGGGTCAGTTCCGACTCATCCTGAAGATCCCGGCAGAATTCATCCTTGAACCATTGGTACGCGGAACCTGTATGCGACATTGCCCCCTGGTAAATCCAGGTGCCGTCCACCACGTGGCACCGGTTGATAAAACCATGGTCAAATTTAGGCTGATCCACACAGATGGTAAGGACATTAGTGGTACCCACCGACTCACAGACGTCGCCCGCTCCGGTCACGCCCACCGCCAGGGATGCGCACGCCGTATCCCCGCCGCCAATCACGACCGGTATTCCCTCCCGAAGGCCGAGTCCGATTAAATCGCGGTTGATAAGCGTTCCCACCACATCCGTTGAATGAAGAATCGGAGGCAGCTTTTCAATATCGATTCCCACCTTGCCGCAGATATAGGAGGACCACTTAAATCCGCCCGTCGTCTCGAAAAAGTTACTGTAGGAAGCATTGGAATAGTCAATGGCAAAGCGTCCCGTCATACGGTGGGCCATCAGTGTGTTGACATGGCCGAAGTATTTTGTTTTTGCATATTCCTCCGGCAGATTTCCCTTGATCCACAGCATGGATGTCCCCGATGTAGCTCCCGCCATCGCAGTATTTGCCGTTATCTCAAACAGCTTTTCACTGCCTACTGCTTCAAGAATCATCTCTGCCTCTTTGGTGCTCCTTCTGTCGGAATACAGAATCGGATCCACCAGCACTTTTCCGTCTTCTCCGAATGCAGCGAGGCCGGGGCAGAGGCTTGAAATTCCGATTCCCGCAATCTGTGACAAATCAAGTCCCTTGCCCTCGGATACCAGTACCACGCATTTCAGAAAAGCGTTCCACATGTCTTCCGTATCGATCTGCTGAAAGTCCGGATTCGGTGTAATCAGGCGGTATGAACTTTTACTGATTCCCAGTACCCCGGCGTTTTCGTCGATCACCGCCACCTTTACGCTGGTGGTGCCGACGTCAACGCCCAATAAGTATTTCCCCTCCATATACATTAACCTCTGCTTTTATTGTAGGCCGTAACCTGCCCGTGAATCATGCAGGTTATCGTTAAATGGCACTGAAAAGTTCGCAAAGCGTGCTTTTCGTTGTTATTAAGGCCGGAAATTTAGAAATCTCCGTAATTTTTGTCGTTCTCAAGCTGTGCAAGCAGCTCTTTTGCTTCTTTTACGCTGTAGCCGTTATGAATCATATATCTCAGTGCGATAACGAGGGCTGTCACATCTTTATAGTCCCATACGAAACGTCCCATCGTAACGCCGCCTACGCCGCAGTCCATTGCTTCTCTCGTCATAACAAGGTAGTCGTCCAGTGTCTTGCATGCGTCGCCGCCCTGGATTACGACCCTGAAGCTGGAAGGCACACAGGCAATTGCCTTTGCCATGCTGTCCGGATCTCCTGTATAGGTAGTCTTTACAATATCCATTCCGAGTTCACAGGCGCTTCTTACGCAGTATGCGATATTTTCCCATGCCGCTCTCTTGTCTGCCGGTACGCTCTCGCCTTTTGGATAAACGTGGCCGATTAACGGCATTCCTTTTCTCATGCACTCTTCGGCGATTCTGCCGATTGCCTCAAACTGCTCGCCCTGGAAATCTCCCAGTGTCATGCAGCCCATGGAAACAGCATCTGCGCCCATGCGGATTGCCTCGTCTACGGTTCCGAAAATCGTATCCTTGGTCGGAGCTACCGGGGAGTAATTGGAGATTTTCATCAGAATGGAAACCTTACCTGCGTGCTGGTACATGCATCTCTCGGCGATTCCTTTTGTCATTGTCATTGCATCCGGTCTGCCGAGAATGATTTTATCAATGGCGGACTGGACATCCTGGATTCCCGTCATCGGTGCAATTCCCCTGGATGTGGCATGGTCTACTGTGATTGCCATCATTTTGTTGCTCTTCTGATTGACTAATCTGCTCATTCTTACTTCTTTTCCTAACATTGCCATAACTTTTTCCTCCTGAATCTTGTTTGATTTTGCTGTTTGCTATTGTGATTTTTCTATAATAATTTTTCTATTACGATTTTCCTATCGCGTCCCGATGGCTACTGTTTGCTGTGTGCCCAATAATTCCTAAGGCTCTATCATGACCTTCAGTCCCTGTCCGCTCTTACAGTATTCAAATGCCTCTTTGAACTCGTCGAGTTTAAATGTATCCGTCGCTATTCTGTCAAGGTTAATCTTCTTATTTATAACCATATCGGCTGCCTCAAGGTAATCGATACGTTTGTACGCCGTGCTGCCGTTTACATTGATTTCATTGTAGTGGATGGTGTTTACCTCTATCGTACACTCGCCCGTGCCTGCAAATCCTGCAAAAAGATTGACCGTTCCGCCCTTCCTGCAGAGTTTCAGCGTCGAATTTACCAGTGCCGGAACTCCGATTGCCATCACGATGACGTCCGCTCCCATGCCGTTTGTGGCATCCATGACGATTTTATGTAAATCTTCCGCCGTCGGGTCAACCGTCAGGTCCGCTCCCAAATCCAGGGCCGCTTTTCTTCTCATCTCGTTAGGTTCGCTGACAATTACCATCCTGGCGCCCGCAATTTTGGAAAGCTGCATATGCATCAGGCCGATTGGTCCGGCCCCTGCAATCAGGACCACGTCGTTAAAACCTGTCCCTGCATTCTTAAGCCCTCTGATACAGCAGGCCAGCGGTTCAATCAGGGCGCCCGCCGTGTAGGAAACATCCTCGGGTAATTTCACCACATTGCCGCTCTTCATCAGAATCTCAGGAAGGAGCACGTACTCTTCAAAGCCGCCATTAAACTCGTATCCTATTGCTTTTCTGTTCATGCAGGCATTTTCCCTGCCTTCCAGACAGGCCGGACAGGAACCGCACGGTATCACGTTGGCAATGGAAACTCTGTCTCCAACTTTAAAGCCTTCCACATCTTTTCCAACCTCGCAGATATCTCCGCACATCTCGTGGCCGACAACAGAAGGATACCTGATTCCCTTTGTCTTCGTGCCCGCGAAAATTCTCATGTCGGTTCCGCAGATAGCCGCCTTTTTCATCTTCAGGAGCATCTCGTGATCTCCGATTGCCGGCTTTGCTATCTCTTCCGTCGCAAAGTCATTCGGTCCATGAAGAACTACTGCTTTCATTTTAACCCCTCCTATTTTGATTGTTTCCTAATTGGATTTTTTGTAGTTTTATTACACTAGGATAATATCATATTTGTAATTTTATTTCAATATGTTTCATTTATTTTTGTAAGTTTATTTCAATTTTTGTTAATTTTATAGTATAACAAGACTTAAATCGCTTTATAAAATAATATTTTATGTGCAGTTTGTATATTTTTGTTTTTTATTTTTTCGAGTGTCTTTGAAATATTATTACAGTTTCTTTACAGGTATGTTCCGAACATCCTGACAAATTATTTCAGAAAGGTCAATACGCTCCCGACAATTCAAAAACCGGACCGGATCGTCTGCAAAAGCAGGCTAATCCGGCCCGGTTTCCCGTGCTGCCGTCTATATTAAATTTCAATCCCATACTTTTTAAGCCGGTAGGCAGGCTCTGACCGCATATTCCCGGCGGACGGGAATGAAATCAGGAGAACATTCTAGGCCGTGAAAGGAATAATCCCTTTTATAACCCCTATCCGGTGTGTTAAGATAGTATTTAACAAATAGTTCTCCTGATTATGAACCAGTCTGTCTCGTCTGCGTCAATCTCAGGAGAGCCTGTACACCGGAGGGGTTTATGAATCAAACAACACTTATTATCTTTATCGCAGTTGTCACAATCTTTTGTTTTGCTGGTTCCGCCTTTATTTTAGCCTTTGTTTTCAGGCGGAAAAGGGAACGCGAGCAAAAAATGAACAGCGGTGTCATCCGCAGGGCGGGATGGACGGATCCCCGTCTGAAAGTGCGGCCCGGCCCTATGATTCTGTTCTGGCTCGTCTTCTACTGCGTCATCGGAGTTCTCATCCTGTGGCAGGCCGGACAGGGAATACCAGGCCGGTATTATGCGGACATCGTAGTCGTTCTTGTTCCTCCGGTGTTCCTCGCCATAGGCGCCGCTATGAAATACAGTTATGACAAAAGACGGCGGCTTGCAACGGCCCCGGCCTCCGCAGAGGTGGTTTCTATTGAGAAAAAGGTGAGCAGGGATAGCCACGTTTCCTATGCTCCCGTATATGAGTTCTTTGCCGAGGGCTCCGTATTTAAGGTGACCTCGCCTTCCTCTTTCTATAAATGTCCGCTGAAAGCCGGAGACCATGTTGATCTCTTTTTTACACCGGATCTGCCGTCATACATCTATGTTCCGGGCTATGAGAATCCTCCGACTCTGTTTATTGTTTATTTACACATAATCGGAATCCTGTTTCCCCTGATCGTACTGGCCGGCCCTGTTCTGAGACCTTGGCTGGAATAAGACTGCAGCCACTACCGGATCTGTTCCAGAATACTCGGGTCTTTAATTTTCGTATCCTCCGCAAACAGCAGTATCTTTGACAAAATCTCCGCCGTTTTCGGGTCATCATCAATAAACGGAAGGAAAATACGTCCTCTGTGCTGTGAATGGACCGGTACGACAAAGAGCATGGCGCTGCCCATCTGGTGGACGACACCGCTTCCCAGATGTACCGTGTACTGGCCCAGTTTTCCGTCGATAAAGGCGTGGCTGCCCTCCAGGCGCACATTTTTAATCTTAAACAGCTCCAGATTGCATTCCACGATGGCTTTTCTCATCTCAACGGTAGAGTGACTGGTCTCCGGATCCACGCCTCCGGCGTGGGCAACGCTGACCGCCAGATCCACATCTCTCATGACCTCACTGTAAAGCACGTCGGGAATTTCCCTGATTTTGAGGGGCCTGAATGTTTTCCTGTCGGAGAACACCACCCACTCAAGGGTAGGTGCCTCCACGTCACTCGGTGAAAACCAGTCGGCCATTGCATAAATCCTGGCTACAATATTCTCTTTATAGTAAATCTTCTGCAGCCCGTCCTCATAATCGGCAACCCAGCGGCGGCTCCGCAGCGCGCCGACCGTCTTCTGCGGCTGGATCTGATTGCCTGAGAACATCCTGGAATCGTCCTTATCCAGTTCCTCCGTGAGTTTCACATACAGCTCGCGGAACACCTGCTTAAACGGCTGCTTTATCTGCCTGTCGAACAGCATCTTCTGGTATTCGTGCCAGTGCCCCTCCCTGTAGAGATCGGACGGGTGGGCAATCAGAATCTTCTCATCCGGCTTCAAAGGCGTTATGGCGCCGGACCAGTCCTCCAGCCCCTCCTCTTTCAGGAAGCCCAGCCGGATTCCAGCATCCGGATTTCCTCCGTCTCCTGCGGCGGCATCCTCTGCGGCCATCATCACAAGCGGCGTTACTATCGGCCTTACCACCGGGTTCTTTGCCAGCTCCAGGAACTCCCACACCTCAAAGGGCGTCCTGTCCTCCATGGCCTGTTCCATCATCTGTCTGGTCCGGCTGTACTGCTCCTTTAACTTCTTGTTGACTTCCTGATATTCCAGAACCGTCTCATTTTTCTTGTATTTAGCGGGAAGTGATTTGAGCAGTTTCCCGCCTTTGCCGCACTGAAGACTGCTCTTGCCGTTTTCATCCACCAGGATCCTAAGTTCCACATCATCGATGCGGTTCCAGTCAAAATAACGGTCCATCGTCTCTACAAGGCGGTTTTCCATCCTGAGCGTCAGGCGTGTCACATCCGTGAATCCGGCATTTACACTGAGGTTCTGAAGCGCCAGCGCCACGGCGCGTCCCTCACTGGCACGGCGCTGCGCACCGAATTTCCTGCTTTCCTTATGAAACTTCTGGATAAACTGGTAGCGGTCCAGAAGATCTTCCTCACGTTTCTTTTTATCGCGTTCTGAGATTTTCCCCCCGGCAGTCTTTTCATTTCCGGCCAGAGGCAGAAGGCCGATGCTCATCAGCAGATCTTTATTTCTCTTATCCGTAATCTCCGCTTTCAGCGTCTCTTTATCCACTTTTCCGAGCGCAGCGTCGGCATACTTCCTGGCGCGGGCATGGGCCGCTCCCGTAGAGGAATACTTTGCCGCATCGTACAGAAGTTTGAATTCTTTGTCCCCCAGTTTATCATAGGCCTCAAAAAACCAGTGGATGTCAAAGGCTCCGTCCCTCAGCTCCTCCGGAGTCAGGGGAGTGTATTTCGCAATCATGGATGTGGTAAATTCATCCAGACGTTCACCGGTATGGGCCATAAAATAATAGCATCCGCTCTGGAATCCCGGAAGTCCCAGGTACTCTTCTAAAAGCGGTATCCACTGCTGGGCATACATCGCCAATTCCACCAGACGTTTTTTCGTGATATCCGTTCCCTTCAGCGCCTTCTTCAGATCTTTCGCCGGCTCCCCGGGTTTCGGGCGGCACACCTTCAGCAGATGGCTTAAAACCATCTTCCGATCGCCGATATTGGAATAATATCCTCCGGCTCTCTGTAATGTCTCTTTACCCAGCGCCGTCAAAATCTGAATCATCAAATCAATGCCGTAAATCACACGAATCGAGGAGACATACCCGGAAAACGGGGTCTCCTGCTCCCCGCGTTTTAATTCCACCTTAAGAACCAGCGGGACTGTCTCATGGTAAACCTCGTGCGCCAGATTCATTGCCGGGACTTCAGCCCCAATCTGGTCGAAGTGATATTTTCCGTCCACCGGCTTTATTACACCCTGGCCGAAGAATGCATTCAATTCTCCCACATGGGCATCCCTTGACGACACGGCTCCTTTTTGCTCCACCGTGCTGACCGGTCCCAGCAGGCTTTTCATGCCCAGAAAACTGAATACGGATTTATAGAAAAGATCCTTATCCCAGATCCCCTTAACATAACACTGTACATAGTCGGACAGACTCAGATAACCGGTCCTCCCCCTGTCGTAGCGGCGGAACTTTTCACTGTCTTTGATCTTTCCGTAGAATTCCTGAAGCTTAAAACGGAGCGTGAAGGCGTTTCCCCAGTCCTTTTCATCCACCAGGGACAGCCACCAGCGCATTTCTTCAAACACAGGGAGATCCGCGGCCCGTTTCGTATACTTTTCTTTCGTGCCGTTCCACGCTTTTTCCTCGCACTCGTATAAGGCATTGGATTTATCCAGAACAGAAAGAAACTTCGCAGTCCCGATAAGGCCAAATCGGGCTTTGAGTCCATCCGGCACAAACTGGGAATACAATGTGTCGATTACCGTCCTGGCCTGCTCGCCGTATCTCAGTCCCTGTATCAGGTCTTTAAACGGCGGCTTCTTTATCAGGCCGCTGCCGAAAACCTTCTTATAAAGCTCAATGTTCCTCTCGTAGGGTCCTCTTTGGGCGCGGCACTTCTGATAGAGGTAAAGCTCCAGGAGCATTTCCGGGGTTTTAATTTCATTTCTGTAAAATTCTTCCCACATTTCCCGGAACGGCAGGGCATCCAGGGGTTTTGCATCGGGATCCCCGTGGATCCACCGGCAGTTGTCCAGCTTTGTGCCCAGAAGCATCTCAACGCCCCAGGCTGTTGTGTATTCCAGTTCTTTCTTTTCTTCGATCAGATCGTTTAACCGGTTCAGAATGCGGATGCAGGCGCCTTCTCCATTTGCAAACAGCTTTGAAGCCTGCTTTTCATCTACGTCCACAGGCGGCAGAATCCATTCTTTTTCCGTATCGTAAAGCCCGTATCCAGGCGTGTTTAAGATATCCTGAGCTTCACTTTTCTCCCCCAGCAGCTCGCCTAGCAGCACCTGCTCGCGCCCCGTAGGCTCCGTGAGCTCCTGCAAAAGCGGTTTGACGGCGGGAAACTCTGCGGGCTGTTCTTTCTTTATCTGAAGGGCGAGGTCGAGAGCTCCCATGCGGCATTCTTCGGACCCGGTCTTAATCAGCCTGCCGACGGAGGCCTGGAGCGCAGCCGGTTCCTGCTTTCTGAGAAGTTTCAGCACCCCGGCCCTCCCCTTCTTATATTTCAGGTTCTGTTCAATCTTCAGGTAATCCTCCGCCGTCAGTTCCATATCCTCCACCAGAAGGAAAGCCGACTGCATCGTATACTCCTCCGGATTGTGGAGCAGTTCAAAGAGGATGTCACGCCTTACCTGGGAGTTCGGCCGGTATAGCAGCACACGGGCGGCCGCAGCGCGGGAGGCGCCGGACGAACTGCCCTGGCCGACCGTCGGGATCAATCCTGCCGCCTCGTCCAGATACGCCTCATCCTGCAGCATCCAGGCAATCAGGCACATCCTGACCGCAATGTCGGACTGTGTCATGGTTACGCGGTACCAGGGAAAAATGCACGGGTTTAAATCCAGCCCCTTTTTGGGAATTTGTTTAAGGATGTTCCGGAACAGGCCGTAAATCTTTCTGGCCTCCTCCTCATTCTCAAACAGATCGGTTACCGGCTTCACGTCCGGTTCCCTGACTTTGCCGTCGCGGAGCTGGAAATAGGACCTCTCGTCCTTCTCCTCGATCAGCGCCCGGAAATCGCCGTATGTATTGTCCATAAAGCCGGGAAGGAAACAGGCCACCAGTTCCAAATCCTCCGGCCAGCTTAAGATGGCCTCTTTTGCCGCTTTTCTCTTCAGATGTTCGTACTGCAGGGAGCGGTTAAAATAGGAGGCCGTCATCTTCTGGTTCTTCGTTCCCTCCCGGATCAGTTTCTGCATCGCTTCGACCGCCCGATCCGCGTCGTAGAATCCGAGCGCCCACAGACCGCAGCTGATCGCCACGGAATCATTGCTTTCCAGCTGTTCCCTGCAAGCCGCCTCGTCCCTCAGACAGCTTCCCATCAAGCGCACCAACTTTTCCGTAATGCGATCGATGTTTTTTTCATCGAAAATGCCGATCCAGGTGCTGACAGCACGCTTTATAGAAGAATAGCGGACCAGATTATTTTCCTCAATTACCGCAAACAGATGCAGGAATGCCTCGGGGCGGCCGGCATCCATGGTTTCACAAACCGCCTGCCTCGCTCCCTCCTGAAGCCGCGCCGCCAAAAGAAATTTGCCGAGCACCTCATAGAGTTTGCTGCTTTTGCTCATAATGATTCCGCGGATCAGCTCATGGCTGATCATCAAAGTGTTTCCTTCCCCCATCAGAATATCTTCCACGGCGCGGATTATGTCCGCATCTCCCCGGTCAATTCCGGCCGCCAGCATTCCCGCGTAACTGAAATGCTCCGATCTGGCATGGTCGTAAATCTCCGGATCCACCTGTCCGGTCAGGACCCCGGCAAGTGATGCCCCATAAAAATCCAGCCTCGAATAGGCCCAGAGGAGCTTGATGCTCTGGTATACAAACGGCACGTAGCTCTTTGAGCGCACGCTGCGCCTGTACCACCCGGCCGTCATCTGGAACTGGTTCATCTGATCCAGGGCATAATAAAATTCTTCGGTCAGATGTTCCGGCACGCAGACCGCCACCAGTCCCCTCAGTTCACTTTTATAAAGCTCGCTGAGGGTTTCGTATCTGCCGCTCTGCAGTTGTTCCCTCATCCATCTCTGCGGTTCCTGGGGTACGGAATAATATGCTATTCCGGGAAGAAGTTGCTTCTCCCTGTTGGAAAGGGCATGCGCCTTCGCCTTGGCCCCGTTGATCCAGTCTTCCGTTATTTTCCGTCTTGTCTGATATGTATAATCTGCCATCTAATCCTCCCTTTCTTTACCAGCCCGACAGCATCGTAAGTCTTATGAATGTGAATACGAGTTTCCCCTCTTCGCCTGCTCCCCAGGGAACTGCCTGCTCCAGGCCGGTCAGTTCCTCCTCGCCGGCAAACACACGGTATATTCCGTCTTCAAAGCACTGCACCGCGTTATCCACCGCCTTTTCGGGATCCGCGTCATTGCCTCCCCGGAGGCCGAAAGAAACCTTCCCCGCTGCGGCCTGTCCGCTGATTTCCTCCTTTGTCAGATAAGAAAGAACCTGCCCCTCATCCTTCCGCTCATTATACTGCCTTACGGAAAGTCTCACCAGCTCCGTGAGAAGTTCCCGCACCGTGTCCGGCTTTTTTCCCAGTTCAAACGCGACCGGGAGCAGATCTTCTTTTTTCTGTTTTCCCACCCTTTTCATCCTTGCATAGATTGTGTATGCCATATGACACCTCCCATAACAATTCTTATTACCAGTTTAACGTTAATGAGGGAAATAGACAAGCGGTTATCGCAACTACTTTATGTGGGAGGAGGGAGGAAGTAACAGTTCAGATAGGTCTGCGCATTTACTGCGCTGACCGTACAAAAAGGTAGTGGCAGCAAGCATTCGGCTCATCGCGCAGCGTTCTCTCTTCTTAACATAAAAACTCAAACGCCGCCAGCGCCATTGCCCTGGTTGCCAGTTTGATATAGGTTTCATCCACCATGAATTGTCCGCTGTGGGCCGGAGCGAAGTTCCCCGTACCAAGCTGCAGGTAACAGGAGGGCGCTTTTCGGGAATAAAAGCCGAAATCTTCCGCTGTCAGCGCCTGGCGGTTTCCCGTCAGCACAGAGGGCTCTGGAATCCGCTCCATGATCCCGCCGTAGAGTTCAGCGGTATATTTCCCCATCAGCGACGTGACGAATTCCGTCAGAGTCCTGTCATTGTATATGGCCGGATAACCGGGATTGATGTCCACATCACATGTTCCGCCGGTGGCCGCCGCTATCCCTGCACAAATTTCGCGAATCTGGCGGAACATGACTTCCCGTGTCTCTTCTCTTGTATTCCGCATCATACAGAAGAGTTCGGCCCGGTCGGCCACGATATTGCCTGCCCGGCCGCCGGAAATCCGGCCCACATTCAGGGTCGATTGCTGCATGGGACTTATGTTTCTTGACACAATGGTATTCAGCGCCATCACAATATTGGCGGCAATCTGGATCGCGTCGACTCCGTCCTGGGGCGCGGAGGAGTGAGCCGCTTTTCCGTGAACCGTGATATGGCAGCCGTCCGAGTAGGAAGTCAGATATCCGGTCCCAATCAGAAACTGTCCGCCCTCGGTCGGATTCACATGCAGCCCGAAACAGGCATCCGGCAGTTCGTCCATCAATCCTTGTTCTATCATTCTGCGGCCGCCTCCGCCCCGTTCTTCCCCCGGCTGAAATACGAGTTTTACCCGCCCAGACCAGGAGTCTTTCATTCTGCTGAGAATTTCTCCCACGGCCAGAAGGTTGGCCGTATGCACATCGTGCCCGCAGGCGTGCATAATTCCTTCCGTCTCCGATTTAAAAGGCAGTTCCGTCTCCTCACCGATAGGCAGCGCATCCATATCCGCCCGCAGCATCAGAAGTTTTCCCGGCCTTCCGCTGTCGATACACGCCACAATACCGGGTTCCACAGGACTTTTTTCATAGGATATTCCCATTCGTTCAAGCTCTTTTGCCACCAGTGCGCTCGTTTTGTACTCCTCAAAGGCCGTTTCGGGGTTCCGGTGAATCCTGCGCCGGATGGAGATTGTGTTGTTTTCCAGTTCGTCTGAGAGTTTTATAATTCGTTCTATCGGCTCCATAGGCCATTACCTCCTGCTGCCAGTAATATTGTAGTAATCTTGTAATAATAAAAAGCGGGTGCCCATGTTCAGACATCCGCTTTTTTACAGATCATTCAGGTTGTTATCACCAACCTTTGTTGTCGGAATCCTCTGTCTAAATCATAGCAGGATTCCCTTCTCTTATGCAAGGGGTAATGGGTTCTAAAGGTTAAGGATTCTGGGGATAGAGGATTCTGGGGATAGAGGATTCTGGGAACAGAGGACTCTGGGGATAGAGGATTCTGGAAATGAAGCATTTCTCTCCCTAATACAGTCTGTTGTAAATCTCCAGAACCTGCTCCCGGTTTATCTCCACAAAATTATTAGCCATCAGCCTGCCCTGGTTTTCCATGACGGAGTCGGCAAATTCAGCCAGTTTTTCACGCGGTACGCCGTATTCTCGCAGGGTCTTTTTAGGCAGAAGAAATCCCAGCAGTTTTTCCAGTTCCTCATATACCTCCCCTTCCCGGCATTCCAAAATATCGGCCAGGAAACGGTTCAGAACGGCAATTTCACCATCCGTCCTGCGTTCTATATAATGATTCATGACCCCTGTGAAAACAGCATAGTTCGACTCCCCATGTGCAACGTGAAAGGCGGCTCCCAGAGGATAACTCAGCGCATGGACCGCGGCGCAGCCTGCATTTCCGAATGCAATCCCGGCAAAGCAGCTTGCCGTCAGGAAGTCATCCGCCAGCTCCGTCCTGGCCCTCTCTCCTTCCGTGAGGATTTTTTTATATCCCTTCAGAATCATTTCCATTGCTTTATATCCGAAAAGCCGGGTGAACTCATTCCCTTTCGGGGACAGCGCCGACTCCACCGCATGGATCAGGGCGTCGATTGAACTGGTTGCAAACACATAAGGCGGCAGCTTTTCCAACAGTTCCGGCACCAGCACTGCCCGATCCGCATACATTGCATCGTTTGCCAGTCCCTTTTTCGTCCCTTTCGAGATTAAAGCAAGTATGGAAATATTGGTCATCTCGCTCCCCGTACCGCAGGTTGTAGGAACAAGTATCAGTTCCCTGGCTTTTTCGGGCCGGATTATTCCACCATAAAGCTCCTCAACAGGAGTCAGCTTTTTCAGGGCAAACAGTTTTGCAATATCGATTACGGTTCCCCCGCCGATTCCAATAACACGTTTATACTCGCCTTTCCGGTCGCGGGCCATGGCCTCCACCATCTCGTCTGTTGGCTCTCCCGTGCCGTACCGTTCCTGATATAATACGTCGCAGTTCAGCTTCAGTTTTTCAAAATAAGGGCGGTAGACCGGCTCATTCGTGAGGATCAGATCTCCTTCCCCAAGCTCAAGACCAGCGGCAAATTCCTCTGCGGTCCTGTATTTGCAGATCGCCGGTCTTACTTTAAATTCTTCTATTGCTGCTTTCATACACTCCTCCTGCCCTCTATATATTTCCGATTTCTAACCAACTTCAGATTCTGTATTTGTTTCTGGTAAATAGGCGATTTTTCTCCTTTTCCCGTACAGGAACAATTCTATCTGAAGCATATTACAACGCGTTCCCTTCGTCAAATCGATGTTTTTTTTCGGAAAAACGATATTTTCATTGAATCGGACCGCTTTCAATAACTTTTTTCTATATAAGTGGGGAAAACCAGGCAAAACAGGACTTTTGACATTGAATTTATCAAGCGTACACTCGAATTTGCAAAGCCCCCGCAGCAATATGCTGCCCCTGAGGCTGTGTTTTCCAGGAAATAATTCTTCAGATAACCTCATCCTCCTCAAGCCTTTCAATCTCTTCCCCCGTAAGTCCCAGCAGCTCCCGGTAAACCTCGCGGTTATGCTGCCCCAGCGCCGGGGGCACCCTGTATATATCCGGCTCTGTCTCAGACATTTTTACCACAGGCCCGTTCATCGTGATCGTACCGTAAGCGGGATGTTCCACCCGGCGTATTGCTTTCCTGTAAAGGAGCTGCTCGTCCCGAACCATCTCCTCGATTGTATTCACCCTCGCCGCCGGTATCCCATACAATTCACAGCACCGGAGGATCTCATCCATTTCCTTTGTTTTTGCCCACGCCTCCACCATATCATCGCATTCCCTAATGTGACGGCACCGCCCTGCAAGCAGGCGGTATTCCGGGTCAGCAAGGACTTCTTCCCTGCCAATCATCTTGCACAAACCGGCAAAGGCTCCATCCTGACCCGCATGAATAAATGCCATCCTGCCGTCCTTTGTTCCGTAAAAATTGGCGGGGTAGGAAGCCCGGTCCTGGTTTCCGTTACGTTTCATTACTTCCCCCAGTTCATAATAGTTGATCACCGCGGAATGCGTCAGTGAGCTGGCCGCATCAAGCAGGGATACATCCACCACCTGCCCTCTTCCGGTCCGCTGCCTTGCCTGAAGGGCGGCCAAAGTCCCGATCGCCCCATACAGCCCCGAGGTAAAATCACAGATATAAGTCCCTACCATCGTTGGCTTCCCATCCGGTTCTCCTGTGATATCCATCAGGCCGCTGATTGACTGTCCCACAGCATCAAAGCAGACACGGTTTTTATAAGGGCCGTCCTGACCGAATCCGGACAGTCTCGTGATAATCAGCCGGGGATTTATTTTCAGCAGTTCCTCCGGAGCCAGTCCCATCTTTTCCAGCGTTCCCGCGCGGAAGTTTTCCACCAGCACGTCGGCGCCTTCCAGAAGTCCCATAAGAATTCCATGTGCCTCCGGTTTCCTGAAATCCAGGGTGACGCTCCGTTTATTTCTGTTGTGGGTCATAAAATACGTGCTCTCACCGTTGAAATATGGTGCATAGCCCCTGGCCATATCCCCCTCGCCCTTTTTCTCTATCTTGATGACATCCGCGCCAAAGTCACCCAGGATCATGGAACAATGCGGTCCCGCAATCACTCTCGACAGGTCAATCACACGTATGCCGTCCAATGCACCATTCATAAGCATTTCCTCCCTGATATTGTTTTTTCTGTTATCAATTTCCTCGTTGTTATCTCACCGTAATTATCTCAACTACTATTCTATAAACCACTATTATCTCAATCTCTGTTTTCGCTCTCAGTTATCCCGCCTTCTCAACTCCCATCTTCCCCGCCGTCCGCCTGATAAGCGGTACCAAAAGCGGTGAAAGCAGAGAAATGGCCGCCACAATCAGCAGAACGCAGGAAATCGGCCTGGTAAAAAAGATTGCGAAGCTCCCGTCCGAGATTGCCAATGATTTTGACAGATTGGTCTCGATCTTGGTTCCCAGTATCAGCCCCAATATTACCGGCGGCATGGCAAAATCCAGCTTCAGTAGGATAAATCCTGCTATCCCGGCAATGATCATAAAATAAATATCGTTAATATTGTTATTGAGCGCATAGGTCCCGACAAAACAGAAGATAAACACAACTGGGGTCAGAATCACCGACGGGATAGAGGATATTTTCGCAAAAAGCTTCAGTCCCCCGTATCCCAGGAGGCACATCATAATATTGGCAAAAATCAGGCCGATAATGATGATGTAGACCTTCTCCGTCTGCTCTTTAAAAAGCAGCGGACCGGGAATAATTCCCTGCATCATCAGCGCGCCCAGCATGACCGCAGTTCCTGCGTCCCCCGGTATTCCCAGAGTGAGGAGCGGAATCAGCGCGCCACCCGAAACCGCGTTGTTGGCGGATTCCGGCGCCGCTATCCCCTCCGGAGCCCCCTTACCGAATTCCGCCCTGTGTTTGCAGAAACGTTTTGCCTGTGTATATCCGAACCAGGAGGCAATATCGCCGCCCGTTCCCGGTATTGCCCCAATGATGGTGCCGATCACACTGCACCCGAGGATCGTAGGAAACGTCCTCTTAATATCACTTTTGTTTGGAAGGACGTGATCGAGTTTCACCTTTTTCCCCACCGAAACGCTGTCCTCCCCAGACTGCATATTTTTAAGTCCCTGGGAAAAGGCATACAGCGCTATCAGAAGAGGCACGAAACTGATTCCGCCCGTCAGATACGCGCTGCCGAATGTAAAACGCGGCGTACCCGTGATGGCATCGATTCCTACGGTTCCCAGAGCCAGCCCGATTACCGCTCCGATCAGCCCCTTAATCACCGACTTGGATGATATTCCCGTCACAATACTGATTCCAAACACTGCAATAGAAAAATACTCGGGAGAACCAAACTGAAGCGCCACTTTTGCAAGAAGAGGCGCGGTGAAAAACAGGGCCGCCGCACTGAACAGCCCCCCAAAGGTGGATGCCATGGTAGAGATCCCAAGGGCTCTTCCCGGCTGCCCCAGTTTATTCGCCATCGGATAACCATCCAGGCAGGTAGCTGCAGAATTGGCAGTTCCCGGTGTGTTAATCAGGATTGCGGTGATTGAACCTCCATAAATACTGCCGCAGAAGATGCCGAGCAGCATCAAAAAACCAGAATTCCCGCCCAGGGAAAACGTAAAAGGCGTCATGATTGTCAGGGCCATAACCGATGAAAGTCCCGGCATGGCTCCTGCCGCGATTCCGACAAAGGTTCCCGCCAGCATGACAAGCAGGTTCAGAGGCTGGACCGCTTCCCCCAGCGCTGAAATAAAAAACTCCATTCTATCCCTCCTCTACATCAGAAAACCGCGCGGCAGTCCAATCTGCAGCAACGCGACAAAGACCACATACACAAACAGGACCACCCCTGCCGTAATTACAAAAATTTTCTTTTTACTTCTCTCCCCAAACACCCACATACACGACGGAATAAAAAATGCAGCCCCGCAGAAAAATCCCAGGACCTTGATAAGAATGGCAAAAACCAGCAGAATTCCGCACATGCCATAGACACGCCGCAGCCCCTCCGATTTAAAATCAATGGAAACCGGCTCCTCCTTACCGCACAGCGTTTCCACCGTGTAAGCCGCCGAAAGCAGTATCATCAGCACCCCCAGAACCCGCGGCCAGAATCCGGCTCCGATTTCAGACAGGCCATTATATTCAAATTCTCTGATTGACACGATCATTCCCACGCCAACCAGTGCAAAAACAGCCGCGGCAATCAAGTTATATTTCTTCATTCAGTCACCCCGCATTTTCAGTTTCGGGGCTGGAAATCCAGCCCCGTCCTATCCGGCACTCCGCAAGAACAGGTTATCCTGCCTGTCAGTCTTCCGCCAGAGATTTGTACAGCTCGTACTGTTCCTTCACAAAATCAAGCATCTCCTGCTCACTGCCAAAATCAGAGGCCTCCATATAGAAATTCTTTCTGGTCCCGGCAAACTTGTCGGAGGTGATCGCCTTAGCAATGGCATCCGACAGGAAGGTTTTGGCCTCATCCGGAATATCTTTCTTAGCCGCCATAAACACCCACACCGGTACCTCGATTCCATCCAGCTCCGAAAAGCCTTCATTCCATGCGGGAACATCGGGCATGTAGCCGCTGCGCTCCGTGCTCGTCACGGCAATGGCCTTGATCTCTCCGGCCTGGAGCTGTCCCATGGCGGCCGGTGTCGCACAGATAGCCGCCGGGATTTCCCCGCTCACCACCGCAATTACACTGGGAGCCGCGCTGTCATAGGAGACCGACTTAAATTCCGTTCCCAGATGCCGGTTCAGAGCCTTTGTCGCAAGGTTTGGAATCGTTCCCGCGCCGCTGTCCCCAATTGCCACGCCCGGATTTTCCTTTGCATAAGCTACAAATTCTTCAAATGTCTGATACGGGGCATCCGCACGTACAATCAGGATGTTGATATCATCCATGATACAGCCTAAAAGCGTAAAGTCCTCATAGGTAATATCTGTATTTCCCAGTACATTGTTTAAAATCAGGTCACAGTTTACCACACCGATTGTGTATCCGTCGGATTCCTTTGATAAAAGCTGGCTCGTCCCCACGATCCCGCTGCCTCCGGCCACATTGGAAACTACCATGTTCACGTTGGATGGAAGCGTCTTTTCCGGAATTGCATCCAACATTCCGCGGATGGTCAAATCCGTTGTTCCTCCCGCCGAATACGGACATATTACCGTAACATTCTTGGACGGATACTTCTTCGCTCCACATCCGCCGAGCGCCGCTGCCGCCAGTGCCGCCGCCATAACCGCTGCCGCCATTCTTTTTTTCATCATGTACCTTCTCCTCTCTATCTTACCTTCTTTTCAGTGTTACTTATTTAAAACGCCTCCGGCCACACCGAGTAGGAACCGTCCAGTTTTACTTCGACCATATAAGGTTTACCTGACTCCCTGGCCGCCTTAAAGGCATTCGGGATTTCCTCCGCCTTTCTGACAATGCATCCGTCCACCCCAAGGACTTTTGCCACTTCCAGATAATCGATGTCCGGAAAATCTACTCCTGTGTAACGGTTCTCCCCCATTTTGTAAAGCTCCTCCTGGCGGATATTTCCGTATGCCGAATCGTTGACCAGAAGAATGATAATCGGTAGCTTTTCCCTTCCGATCGTCTCTAAATCTCCCAGTGTCATTCCCAGGGAACCGTCTCCCAGAAGGGCAATCACCTCTTTCTCCGGGCACGCCTCCTTGCATCCTAGGGCGGCTCCCAAGGCAAATCCCATATTGCCGTAATTGACAGGTTTCATGTATGTGGTGTTTTTGGGAAACCTGGTCAGATGTGTCCAGGCTCCCGGGTTGCCGGCGTCCACAACAAACACACCGTCCTCACTGAGAACCTTTTCCAGTTCCATGTGAAGGGCGATGGGCGGTACGGGCGTCGCAGCGGTATCCGTGATGCTGCCGCTGTATACCTCTTTCGTCCATGCCTCCTTCTCCGCCAGTATCTCATTCAGGAAAGACGGATCCCCATGGTATCCCTCTTCCTCCAGGCAATCCAGGATTTTTCTGATGGAGCGTGCGGCATCTCCCAGCACCCCCACTTCCACCGGATAATGCCTGCCGATGTTCTCCGGTATAATGTCAAACTGGATCACATGTTTTGGAGAAATCTCCCAGCGGTTTGTGCTGATTGCGGTCAGGGAGGAACCTGCCACAATCACGCAGTCCGCCGATTCAATTGCCGTCCTGGCCACCCGGCTTCCATGCCTGGATCTGGGGCCTGCAAAGTTTTCAAATTTGCTGTCAACCGCGCCGATTCCGTTATAGGTACAGACCACCGGAGCGCAGAGCCGCTTTGATAATTCCATGACTTCCTTTGATGCACCGGCAAGTTTTACGCCGTTCCCTACCCAGATGCAAATCCTTTTATGCGCTTTCATCTCGTCCGCCGCACACCGAATTGTCTCCTCGTTTGCCACGGAGTCCGCTTTGATACAATACTGCTCCGGCCGTTCGGGAACGTACTCCGCCCTCTGGCTCTCAATTACATCTCTGTATAGATCGACTACAACCGGCCCCGGTCTTCCGCTTTTTGCCACCCTGTATGCCTCGCGCATTGCCCACTGGACCGATGTGACATCACGCACCGGAATGTATTTTTTGCAAATCCCGGTAAATACCAGTTCGTGATCGCATTCCTGCGCATCTCCCTTGCCCGCATCCGGCAGACGGTTCTGGAATATCAGCGCTATCATCGGGCTGGAATCCCTGAGAGCTCCCCCAATTCCCGTAATCAGATTTGTGGCTCCCGGCCCCGTAGTGGCCAGGCAGATTCCCGGTTCCCCGGTCATCCTTCCCCAGCCGTCGGCCGCGCAGGCCGCCCCATTTTCGTGTCTTGTGTGTACAAAGCGGATCGGCGTGTCCATAAGCGGATCGGTCACAAACAGCGTCTGTCCTCCCGGCACTCCAAACACCACTCTTGTCCCAAACTCTTCCAGAACCTTAACTACCAGCTCTCCTCCGCACAACAATTCTCCCATATTCTGCCCCTTTCGCATCTTCCGTCAAATTATACAACTGGCCCATCCTATTGCTGCAAGCCGGTTGTCGGAACTTCTTCTCACCCAGACTTCCAGCTCCACCTTTTTCCTTCCGTCCTCCGCCGGATAGACTCCCGTCACAATTCCCGCCGTCTCAAACGGTTCAAACACCTTGATCGGGGCGATAAACTTGGCTCTCAGCCAACCGTCCGTAAAAAAGTCAGCGCCAAATGTACGTGTCATCAGCTCCGCCAGCGTGCAAAAAAACTGAGCGCCCTGCACAATCGGGATTCTCAGGTTTCCAACTCTCGCCGTCTCCAGATTGTTATGGATATTGATGACAAACTCGCCAACCCTGGAAAATACCGCCGCCTGTTCCGCGGTTATCGTCTTCTTCAACGGTTCCAGCGCATCGCCACACTTCAAATCTTCCGGGGCCTCCGCGATATATCTGGCGCTCTCCGGCACCTCACCACTCACCTTCTTATCTGGTGACGCCGACGCCCTTCCGGCAATAGTGCCCGGGGTCGTCTGGAAAATCTCCACACCACGGTAGCGAACGATCTCCCGACCATCTTCTCCCTTTACCCCGGCCTCCAGAACCACATACCCCTGTCCCCGCCGTTCATAGGCATCCGTGTAAGCGCCTTCCAGCGTTACCACCTCGTTGAGTTTCGCCGGACTCTTAAACCAGAGCTGGGCCTCGGTATGGAGCCCTATTACCTTGCTCCCGCGGTATGCCAGTGTAAAAAGCTGGACAATATCGTTCGTGAGAAGGCCCGCCTGTGCAATCCTCTCTTTCCCGAACGGATTCTCTTTTTCTTCCATTGACCACGGAAGATAATCATTCAGTTCAAATGCATACCGTTTTATCTTATGGTCGTCGATGGTTACACGTACCGGACCAAAATGTTCCGGTATTGTGATATTTTCGAATTTAGGTTCTTTCAGCCCTTCTTCCAGATCGTCTTTTATTTCTGCAATTCTTGGATCCGTAATATCCCTCCAAACATTATTAGTTTCCATTCCATTCCTCCTCCAAAATGTATTTATATTGTATATAATATCCTCTTTCTCTTTTTGTGTAAATATACAATATTAATATATATTCGATTTATTTTTGTGCGTTATTGCCAATTTTTGTTTGTTTTTGTATTTATATTCCATAATTTTCCTGTTTTCAATCCATATGTTTGTATTTCAATTGTATTTTATCATTGGAATTCTCGCCCTATCTTCTGCACCGGCAAAACCTCTGCCCGGGAGTAGCTTTTTCATGCGATAAACGAGCTCGTCAAACTCGCGTACAGAATTTTTGATTAACAGTACCTATTTTTCTACAAAAAAAGCTCCCTGTATTTTTCCATACAGGAGCTTTTTATCGTTCCACTGCACTATATACTATATAATTTCTCCGCCACTTCCCGTCTTTCCCTAAACTTTAAATACTCCACCCGGTATTGTTCCCTCTGCTTCCCGGTTCCGTTAAACCACTCCTTTTTGTGCAGCCTTCCTTCGGGCAGCTTTCCGTCCAGCATATACAGCGCCAGCATTGCGCTTCCCACCACCGTTGCTTCCGTCACCCCCGATTTTTGTACGGGTATTCCTGTAATTTCCGATTTTATCGTGAGCCACAGGGGATTCAACGCGCCCCCGCCGATGGCGGCTATCTCCGTACATTCCGCCCCCATCTCTTCCGCCCGCTCCAGGATTTCCCGGCAGTCGTATCCGTTTGCCTCCATAATTCCACGGAAAATATGTTCCGCCCGATGTTCCCTCGTGAGTCCCACAAGAGTTCCGACACTCTCCGGACGCCAATAGGGCGCCCGCTCGCCGGCCAGGTTCGGCAGAACGGTCAGTCCGGAGCATCCAGGCTCCAGACGCTCCGCAAGCAGCGTCATCTCTTCCATGCTCAACCGTTCCCCGATAATGTGGTTCATGTACCAGTCAACCGTGCCTCCATACATTCCCATAGGACCGCCAATCAGCCAGTATCCCGGAATCACGTGGGGATTGACTATCAGTCCCCTGCCCTCCTTGGAACTCCACTGTTTTGCCACCAGAAAAAATACATCTGTCGTGCCCATCACGCTCACTGCGGTTTTCTCCCGCACTCCTCCGGCTCCCAGAACGGCCGTGGAGCCGTCACAGCTCCCCATGACTACGGGAATTTCACCGGGAAACGCAAACTGCTCCGCCAGCTCCCGCTTCAATGTTCCCAGTAACTCCCACGGTCTTTTCAGTCCCGGAAGTTTTTCCGTATCGGCCCGAAAAGTTTTCAGCATTTTCTCACTCCAGCCACCTTTCCTGATATCATACAGAAACGTATAGCCTGCCGTCGTATGATCGAGAGCCGCCTGCCCGCAAAGCTTCATATTAATGAAATCTTTAAGCGAGATTACCGATGCTATCATTCCATAGAGCGCAGGCTGCTCCCGCTTCAGGCGGCATAGCTTATAGGCCAGCCATTCCGGCGCAGGCGCTCTGCCGCAGATCCGGAACGCCTCGTCCTCATCAATCCGGGGCGCCATCTCCCCGAACATTCTCCGCTCCCGGTGCATGTATGTATAACAGGGCGTCAACGCCCCGCCGTTGCAATCCACCCCAACCCAGCCCACCAGAGCAGATACGGCAACGGCAGATATCGGATTTGCTTCCAGCATTTCCCTGTTTTCTTCCGAAAGCTGTTTTATCATGCTGCGGATGAACTCCCATTCCACCTCGGCATCCATACAGATTCCGGCGGTGCGCTTCCTCTGCACCATGGACCGGATTTCCAGATCCTCTCCCGTCAGTACCGTTCTCACCGAGCTTGTTCCGATATCTACAACCAGTATCATCCTCATCTTCAAACCTCCCGGGCTATATCTCCCTGAAAAGCGACATTGTCAGATTGTATCTGTCCCCCACATAGAAGCTCTCCGAATACTCCAGGCATTCCTCAGCTTCCGTATAGGCAATTCTTTTGACAAACAGCATGCTCGTCTGTGACGGCAGCTCTAAAAGCGCGGTAATTCGGTATGTCGACGTCACGGCCTGGATGACCTGATCCGCCCGCTTAATTCGTATCCCCATCTCCTGCTCAAGAATTCTGTACAGTGACTGGGAAACAAGCTTGGCCGGTTCCAGCGCTCCGCACAGGCGCTCCGAGAGGTAAAGTACCTGATAGCAGAGCGGCTTTTCATTGGCATATCTAAGCCGCTCAATCTTCATTACTTTTTCGCCTTCTGGCAGCTTCATCTCCTCCGCCACCTCCGGCGGGGCCTCCATTATCTCGGAATTCAGAATAAAAGAGGTGCATTTTACCCCAATCTTTTCCATCTCCTCCTGAAGGCTGGTGAGATTATTCACTTTTCTCGGCACCTTATCAAACTTTACCGTCGCCGTCTTGCCAAACCCCCGCTCCAGAACATCCTCCTCTATCAGCTCTTCTATCGCTCTGCGGATGGTAACCCGGCTTGCCTGATATTCTTCACAGAGCATTTTTTCGGTCGGGATCACTTCCCCTTTTTTCAGCTCCCCCTTACGGATCTGTTCCTTTATTCCTTCCTTCACGGTATAATATAAAGGTCCTTTTTTCTTACTGGTCATCTCCATTGTCTCAGCTCCGCTCTTTTTTGTATTTTAATTGTATTATTTTATGTTTTAATGATAACAACACGATATAACAATGTCAAGCTTTTCTTTGTTTTACGACTGAAATCCGGAACAATTTGATTCGATTTCACAAGCAATATCGCACTAAGCATTTGTTGCGGGTGAAATGGACTGCTTTTATTGCAGGACGTTTTTTCAAAGCCGTGAGATTAACTTCTTGAAAATTCATGCAGAAGATACTAGAATAAAGGGAAAAGAGCATAATCCGGTACAAAATTCTAATGAAGAAAATGCCCGGTCTGTACTGCGAACAAAAGAATAACAGGAAAAGAGAACGAACTATTATGAACACAAATCAGAAACATGCGTGGTGTTTCCGTATCCTTATCTACGTCATAGGAATGGTAATATTGGCCGCCGGCATCACGCTGAATACCAAAACCGGTCTGGGAGTATCCCCGATTATCTCCATCCCATTTACCATTTCCTGCATATGGAACCTGAATTTCGGAATGATGACCTTTGCAGTTTACTCCGTTTTTGTGGGTCTTCAGTTTTTACTTAAGGGCAGCACCAGAACATGGCTGGATTTACTGCAGATTCCGGTCAGTTTCCTGTTCAGCATGCTTCTGAATCTGTTCAGTGATATCCTGAACATCACTTACCCCACCCTGTGGCAGAATCTCATTCTGCTTCTGGCGGCCATTATCATCACCGCCCTGGGTGTCGTTATGACCGTCAATATGAAGCTGGTTCCCAACCCGGGCGACGGAATGGCCCAGGCAACCGGTTATGCCCTGCACCGCGGCGTCGGTTTCGGCAAGAACGTGCTCGACGGAGCCTGTGTCATTCTGTCCTCCCTGCTCGGCTATCTGGCCGCCGGAGAGATTGCGGCAATTGGGATCGGTACCCTGCTGGCTATGGTCGGGGTGGGGCGGTTTATTGCGTTGTTTAATCACTTCTTGAAAAAGACGATGGAGAAGATGGCAGGATTATAAAAAGGGGGATAATTGAGGAAAGAGAACGCCGCCGGGACGGCCGGGGGGCGGGATGGTGAGAGGGAGGGTTATGAGTCTTCAGTCCCGGGCTGTGGGTTGTCGCGGGTGGGGAATCCGGGCAGAAAAAGTTCCTACGGGAAACGCTCGCGCTCTTCGAAGTACATAACGGTACTAACCTCGTGAAATACCTCGGTAAGTGCCGATGAACTTCAGGTTCCCTGCGGAATCTTTTTCTCCCTTCTTCCCCACAGGAAGGTTATGGCCCGGGACTGAAGACGCGAAGGTTTTCGCCATCCCGTACCCCGGCCTGCGGCCGCTGATCTGTTCTTATTCCTTCAAGGGGAAAGGTACTGTCGCTGCCACTACGTTTCCTTGAATTTCAGGAGAATGCCTCCTGTATGATATTAAGTTGATGAATCTGAGCTTTAGCGTCTGACCTATCCTTGAATAACCAGCGAATTTTATGATTAATCCTTAAATTTAGCTTTGGATCTTTCGCTGAATCCAGCCAGAAATACCTTCATAAGGTAAAAGATTCACGACTCCATAGTGGCCGCGACAATACCTCCCTCCGCACTTGACGAAAGAGACAATCAGCCCCTGAAGCCGGCGGACGGGGCAATCACCTTCCCTGAGTCTTCAGTCCCGTCGACAACCTGCCCGGGGAAGAAGGAGAAAAACGTTCCGAAGGGTGACCTTGAAGCCCGCCGGTGCTTAGACGTCGTTTTTTGGCGTCTTAGCATCCGCTGCGCGCTTCACAAGCGAGAGCGTGTCCCCGCAGGAATTTTTTTCTCCGGATTCCCCCTCGCCACACTCTTCAAACCGGGACTGAAGACTCATATACACCCTCCCACTCCCCCGTCCGCCGTCTTACAGAGGCGTCCTCACATCTCAATTAAACCCTAAAAAGCCTTCTCAAGAATCGCATATATATCCTCTTCCTTTAAAGGCACCGGATTCAACGGCATCAGCCGGTATTCCATGCCTCCCTTCACAATCTCCGGAAACATTTCCCTCGTCACCTTTACTTCGTGCAGCGTTGCAGGCAGTCTCAGCTCCCTGATCATACGGTGAATTGCCTCCACGCAGCATCCTGCCGCCTGATGCACTGTCAATCCCTCCGTTCTCTCCCCAAGAAGCGCGGCAATCTGTGCATACCGTTCCATATTGCCCGGCAGGTTCGCCTCGCAGACAAACGGCAGGAGCAGAGCATTGCCGATACCGTGGGAGACGTGGGCGACTCCGCCCATAGCCTGGGAAATTCCGTGGACCGCACCCAGCCCGGCGTTCACAAAGGACGCAGCGGCCATCACGCTTGCAAGGGCCATACCCGACCTGGCCTCCATACAGTCCGGCCGGTATGTTGCGGTTCTGATATTTTCGGCTATCAGACGGATGGCGGCAAGAGCCAGCGCATCCGACAAAGGCTCCGCATTCCTGGAAACATACGCCTCTATGGCATGCGTCAACGCATCCATACCCGTAGACGCCGTTATAACAGGAGGCATATCCTTATGCATCATGGGATCGATTACCGCGGCCAGCGGAATCAGCCATTCGTGGGTAATAGACAGCTTAATTCCCCTCTCCGGATCAGAAATTACGCTGGATGCCGTCACTTCGCTGCCGCTCCCCGCCGTTGTAGGAACGCAGACCAGTGGAAGGGGACGTTTTTCCACTGTGCGGGTACCACCAAACAGATACTCTTTTACGGAACCTTCATTCGTGCACAGCATACACATTGCCTTGGCGCTGTCTATGGCGCTGCCTCCGCCCACTGCAACGGCCATTTGGCAGCCGCTTTCCCTCATGACGGCAGCCGCCCTGTCCACCGCGTCCACCGGCGGTTCCGGCTCCGTTTCATCGTAAACCACGGTCTGTATTGCCTTTTCTTTCAGGCCTGCCTCAATTGCGGCAAATCCCTTTGTCTTTCCAATTACCCGGTCCGTTACCAGAATAACCCTGGTTGCCCCGTAACGGCGTGCCAGGTCTGATAAGTCCCCGCTGATCCCCTCCCCAAAAAAGATTTTGACAGGCAGGTTAAATGTAAATTCTTTCATCGTGTTCCCTCCGTTCTATTTGGCCGGCAGAAAACGGTTATATCTGAGTTCACTCAAATCAAGAGCGCTTTTTCCGCCGGCAATTAGGTTCGCAAGTTCCATTCCCGCTGCCGGGGCAATGCCGAAACCGTGTCCCGAAAAGCCGCAGGCCGTATAAAGTCCCGGCACTTCCTCAATCGGACCGATCACCGGAATGCCGTCGGAGCTCTCATCCTTCCATCCGGCCCAAACGCGCACCACTTTCAATTCCTTCAGCATGGGAAAATAACGCAGGACGCCGCGGCAGATTACAGGCGGGGTCATGCTGGTAGCCATTGTCTCCTTCTGAAAATCAAAGTAGTTGCCGAAACCTGCACCGCCGCCAAAGACAAAGGAACCATGCTTCGTCTGATGGCCGTAGAAATCCGAAGTAGCCACGCCCAGCATTTCGTCAAACATGTAAGGCATCTCCTCCGTCACAAGACTTTCCAAAAGCTTTTTGCGCATTGGGATATCGATTCCTACCGAATTAAGAATCTCCCTGCTCTCAAACCCGCTTGCAACAATCACCTGCTCCGCCCCATATTCATTGCTTTTTGTAACTACGCCGGATATTTTCCCTCTTTCCTTTTTAAGAGAAACAACTTCTTCCCCGGTAATAAACCTGGCCCCCATCTCCCTGGCCTTTTTATAATATCCAAGTGTAGTCAGGAGCGGATTTGCATGTCCATCCGACGGGCACCAGCTGGATCCAATCACCTCATCGGACATGAAGGGATTAATTTTTCTCGTTTCCTCCCCTGACAGCATAGTCATCTCAAGTCCCAGCGCCCGGCACTTTACAGCTGTTTTTTCCAATGTGGCCATGTGCTCCTTCGTCTTGGCAAGCCGCAGGTTCCCTTTCTGCTTATATTCGATATCAATCCCCAATTCCTCGGAAAGGCCGGGCCAGATATGCTGTACGGCGTACATTGCCATCGGAAGTTCCCTGGGATCTCTGGCCGACTGGCGGACGCCTCCGGCATTGCGGCTGGAGCCTCCGTGTCCGATTTCTTTTTTCTCAAGAACAATGGGTTTGATGCCCTGTTTACAGAGATAATAGGCCGCGGAACAGCCCACCAGGCCGCTTCCGACTATTACCACTTGTGCATTATGCTTCATACTCCGCCTCCTGTTCAATTACCTCGTTTCCGTATACGCCCATTTCAGTCGGCCTCACCGGACTCCTAGCCGTATTCATTTCCAGATCCCTCGGTCTTATCCCGAGTTCCCGCGCTACAATGGACTGCACCAGTTTTCCGCAGGTCTGCCCCTGGCAAAGTCCCATTCCGGTCCGCAGATACCGTCTAACCTCATTCAATGTGCGCATGCCGTCGTGAACCGCCTGCCGGATTTCACCTTTTGTCACTTCCTCACACCGGCAGACAATGACATCGTCATCCGGCTGTGGAATCAATTCCCCTAAATCGATTGAACGATCCATGATAGTTTCCATCCTGCTACACCTCCTCAAATTCGATAAACCTGGCCGTGCCTGCAAATTCCTTTGGAACCAGCATCGTAACCAGATTCGTATGATCCATCACCTTTACGGCCCTGACCTCCGACACCACAGCCGGGCACAGCTTATTCCCACTCCTTCCAAGAGCTGTTCCCACCGCGCCCTTCTCCGGAAGCGGTAAAAATTCATAAGGAATTGTGATACTGGCATGAACATCGTCATAATCTTCGTCAACCAGGAAAATTGCCTGGCCGGAACAGTTGGCGACACACATTCCGCATCCCACGCATTTGACATCCTTCTTCACCTCCGGCAGCGATGTAATGGTCTCTCCCACCTTGATACACCCAATCCTGCAGGCATCCTGGCACGGATTGCAGGGAATATTCTGCGTGCATTCAATAACCGGATGAATCCCGGAGGTTTTATAGGACGCGCCGGGAAATTCCGTTATTTCAGAATCATCTACGTATCCCTTCGACAACAGGCATGAAGAAAGCGGATACCCCTCATCCGTCTCTGTAAGATCTGTCCGTCCCTTATTGGCATGGCTGAACATCCCCTGGCGGAGCTGGTAAAGGGAGCCGTTGGCCTCCTCGAATTTTCTGCTCATCCTGTCTTTGTCCATGTAGCCGCTTCTCTCGGCCGCCGCAAGCCCCGCTATTCTTCCCTGTATCATCGCAGAGCTGGCCTCCTCAATTCCCGCCACATCACCGGCCGCAAAGATACCGGGAATTGAGGTTTCACCGTACTCGTTACATACCGGTACAATTCCTCCGCTTCCGGGATCATCCACCGTCTCACAGCCCACCATGCGGACGAGCTGGGACATCGGGGACAGGCCCACGGCTATACAGATTGTATCCACTTCCAGGTGTTTCTCCGTTCCCGGCACCGTCTGCCACTTGTCATCCACTTCCGCTATCACGGCTCCCGTCACATGGTCATCCCCCTGTGCCTCAACGATCGTGTGGGAAAGATAAAATGGCACGCCGGTTCTGGCCAGTTTTGCCGCATGGACACCATATCCGCCGATTCTCTTTGCCGCATCGATGATTCCCACTACCCTGCATCCCGCCTGAAGAAGCTGGAAGCTGACGACCAGACCCACGTTGCCGGAACCAACCATCAGAATCCGTTCTCCCGGTTTGACGCCGTGAAGGTTCATCATCGTCTGGGCAGCCCCGGCCCCGATGACTCCCGGCAGCGTCCAGCCGCGGAATGTAACCATGTTCTCCGCCGCTCCCGCCGCTACAATAATGTTGTCTCCTTTATAATGAACAATCTGTCCGTCACGCATGACACAGACTTCTTTTTCCCTGTAAAGGCCGATTACAGTGGCGTTTAAAACCACTTCCACCCCCGCTTCCTCCGCCTGTGCAAGCAATTCCTCCCCAATTACAAAGCCCCTCGTTTTTGCCTTGTGCTCTTTCGAGCCGAAAAACTTGTGGATCTGTTTAAAAAGCTGGCCGCCGGGACGGGCATTCTCGTCAAACACGACCACCTGCATGTTCTGTTTAGCCGCCTCGATCGCGGCGGAGAGTCCGGCAGGACCGGCTCCAATTACAATTAATTCATATCTCTTCATAATTTTTACTCCTCCGGTTTCGCTGAGACGCCGTACTGTGTCTGTACTTTCATTCCTTCTTCCAGTGGAGTCACACACGTACGGGTATTCGGTTTTCCGTCCACGATCATGACACAGTCCGTACATCTTCCGATAGCACAGAAGATTCCGCGCGGTTTATGCTTTTTTGACGTATATCTGTGAATTTGGATTCCCGCGGCCTTAAGCGCCATTGCAATAGGCTCACCCTCATAACCGTTTATTTTTTTGCCGTCAAATTCAAATTCTACCATCCGGCCTTTCTCTATTTTTCCAATGATCGGATGCGTTTCAATTCTCATGTCTGTTCCTCCTGTAACTTAAAACTGTTCCTTTATTTTCCCATGACAGATGCCGCCGGATGCGGGTAATAATCCCCCTGCATCCGGCAGCACACCCTGCTAAGCCTCCGCGCTTTCCTGATCCCGCTCGTCAGCGCTGTAATTCACAATTGCCTTTCTCTCGGATAATGGAATTTTTATATACCACCACTTCATTACCATTGCCGCGATGATAAGGCCGAAGAACATGGCGGCAAAGATTCCTATAAACAGCCAGTGCTGGCCGCCCATCAGCATTGCGGGGCCTGCCGCCCATACAAAGGTTTCCACCGGAGTGAGAAACGGTGTGGTAAATGCCGTATCATTCAGCGTCTTGGATTCATTTTCCGGGTCCACAATGCGCAGAAGAAGGAAACCGATTGCAAACACGCCGGTTGCATATCCGTACACAAAGATGGAGCGTTCAAACCAGCTGTCGCGGTTCATGGCCGGCCCTAAAATACGCAGAATAAACCATACAATAAAGATACCTAACAGCATCAGTACCAGAAGCGGTCCCGCATATTTCACAATAATCGGTATCTTGATTCCGGCAACGCCGAAAAATACAAGGTAGTCGGTGCATGTTCCGCTGATGCGCGTATTAACGCGTTTGTCAATATATTTATAGATTCCGCTGTCTGTCCTTCCTCCGGCCACACAGAAGAAAAGCAGGGCCAGAATAAACGCACAGGCGTAGTTTGGAATATTGACGGCAAAATAACTTTTTACCAGCTTGCTGCACAGGTAACCGAGTCCCGTGGGAACCATCAGAAGGCTTAAGTGCCAGCACAGGGGATCCAGGGCAATTGAGGAAACCGTATCTTTTCCCATCACTTCCTGGTTCTCCCTGCTGACCATTCCTGTTTTTAAATCACCGCTCAGATAGGCAAAGCTCTTTATGTACTGGGTATATCCCTTTGCCGTCGCCCACTTGATAAAAATCAGGCCTCCGAACACGCCTGCCAGAATGCCGACCGTTGCCGATGTCATCGCAAGATCCGGGGCGTCGGCAAAGCCCAGTTCGGCCATGGTTGTACCGACCGCGGCTGCCGTTCCGTGTCCGCCTAAAAAGCCTGCCGCCAGAAGCAGTCCGAAGCCATAGTTAATGTCCGGCCAGATTTTGGAGATAACCAGCACGCCCACCAGTGCGGGCAGCCACCATTGGAGAGCGCTCTGCGCCCCCTTGTACAAGCCGTATCCCACCACGCGTTCCGCTTCTCTCTTTAAAACGCCCTTGTTGATCGTAAATCCATTGATTCCGATAGCGGCGAAAATCACGATCATCAGAACACTGGTATAAGACCCCATGGAGTCGGAAAACGGCAGAATATTAAGCATTTCCTGACCCGCAAACAGTCCCAGGAAACCTGCCATCAGGCTGGACGGAATAAAATACTTCTGGATAAATGGCACCTTGGCGCGTATAAGCTGTCCAATCAAGATTAAAAAGGATGCCAATGCGAAATCTGTTAAAACTGTGTAAACTGTCATATCTTTTACCCCCTGTAATAGATTTGCCGATGAATAATGATACTAAATGCTCTTCCTTATGCCAAAACTCTGCTGCTTGTTCTGCTGATACCCATTCGCAGCGCCTCTTCAGCCAGCTCCTCCCTGAAATCAGGATGTGCGATGGATATCAGAAGCTCCGCTCTTTCATAGGTGGTCTTTCCCTTTAAATTGACCGCTCCATACTCGGTCACTACGTAATGAACCGCGCTTCTCGGCACCGATACAATACTGCCTTCCGGAAGTCTCGCCCGGATCAGGGATTCTTTCTTTCCATCCTTTGATATCCGGACCGACGGCGTACATAAAAAGCTCTGTCCACCCTTCGAGTGGAAGGCTCCCAGCACATAGTCCAGCTGTCCCCCCGTGCCGCCGATATGCTGCCATCCGGATGACTCGGAGTTGACCTGGCCGAAGAGATCCACCTGCAGGCAGCTGTTGATGGATACCATCCGATCGATGCTCCCGATTACCCCTATGTCGTTGACGTAGTCAACCGGAGCCACGCATGTAATAGGATTGTTGTCGATAAACTCGAACAGCTCCCTGCTGCCGCTGGCAAAGGTGTAGACCATTTTTCCTTTATCAATGTTTTTGCTACTGGTAATTTTGCCGGCCTGATAGAGCTTTAAATAAGCCTCCACAAACATTTCCGTATGGACGCTCAGGTCCTCCACATCCGAATCGGCCAGCATAGCTCCGATGGTGTTCGGGATCCCACCGATTCCGAGCTGCAGCGTGCTTCCGCTTTTTATATGAGGCACGATGTGTTCCGCAATTTTCAGTTCCACTTCCGTCGCAGGTTTCGCTTCCAGGTAGTTTAACGGATAGCCTCTGCCCTCCACCACGTAATCAATCCGGCTCAGATTAATCACATTCTGCATCCCGTGGTTGACCGGCATATCTTTGTTTACTTCCACAATCACGGTTTTTGCTTTTTTTAAAATTCCCCAATACTCCGCGATTTGCGGCCCTAAATTAAAATTTCCGTAGTCATCCATCGGAGCCACCTGAAACATGGCCACATCAATTCCGCCGTCCACATTTTCGGCAAACAGCTTCGGATTTTCACGGAACTGCACCGGGACAAACCAGCATACCCCCTCCTTGTTCATCTTCCTGTCCAATGCGCTGAAATGAGTATTGCAGTAGTGAAAATGCTCCGCCCCGGGATCCGCCTGTAAAATGGCCGGTATATATCCGTTTCCCCATATCGTGGCATAGACTGTGACATCCGTAAGCTCCTCCGTCCTCAGGGCCAGCGCCTGGTCAAGCTCCCGCACAATTCCGCCAAACAGCCCGTAGTGGACGCGATCTCCCGATTTGACGGCTCTCACCGCCTCCTCTGCCGTCACAAGCTTTTCCCGGTAACGGATGTTAAGCTCGCTCATCTTGTACATTTGAAAACTCCTCCTGCTCTTCATTTTTAAGCGGCTCGGGATTTTCATTTTTCAGTGCCTCAAGAACCACCGCTGTTCCCATGCCGCCCCCGGCACAGGCCGACGCCAGGCCGTAACGTTTCTTTTCCCGTAGAAGTTCATAGACGAGTGACGTGATAATCCGTGTGCCCGTGGCTCCCACCGGATGGCCCAGTGATATTCCGCTGCCATTTACGTTGGTGATATCACGGTTCAGCTTAAGCTCCTTCTCGCAGGCCAGATACTGAGCCGCAAATGCCTCATTGATCTCCACCCGTTCCATATCCTGAAGCGTTAGTCCGGCTTTCCCAAGCGCTTTTGTCACGGCTCCGACAGGCCCGATTCCCATAATGTCGGGCTCCACCCCGACCGTCGCCGTGGAGAGGACGCGGGCCAGAATTGGGAGGCCTAATTCTTTTGCTTTCTCTTCGGATGCCAGGATAAGACCGGAGGAGGCGTCGTTCATTCCCGACGCATTACCCGCCGTTACAGTCCCCCCTTCCTTGAAGGAGGCCCGGAGTGAAGAAAGGCCTTCCAGGGATGCATCCCTCTTTGGATATTCATCCTGCTCCACCAGAACCGTCTTCTTTTTTCCTTTTACCTCGATGGGGATAATCTCAGCCTGGAACCTCCCTTCATCAATAGCACAGCACGCCCTCTGCTGGCTGAGCAGAGCCAGTTCGTCCTGCTCCCCGCGGGTGATGCCATACCGCTCCGCCAGGTTTTCCGCGGTAATACCCATGGCAGGCCCAACTCCCAGGTTGGTAAGGGAATCCCACATAGAATCACGGATTTCAAAGTTGCCGAGTTTCTTTCCCCAGCGCGCGCCTTCAACAATATGCGGGGCATTACTCATCACTTCGGTGCCTCCGGCCATGATAAAGTCCGCCTCACCGGCCATAATCTGATAAAATCCGAGCTGCACCGAGGACATCGACGATGTACAGTTGCGGTGTACCGTAATTCCCGGCACCGTGACCGGAAGTCCGGCCTTCACCGCGGCCACCCTGGCCAGGTTGTTCTCCTTATACGTCTTTTGGTAGTTGCATCCCCAGATCACATCGTCAAGCAGTGCCGCATCCAGGCCGCTCCTCTTAATCAGGGCCTGCATCACCGGGATTGTCAAATCCAGCGCTCCCAGGTTCCTGAAGGCTCCCCCCAACGCTCCGATCGGTGTTCTGCACGCCGACACAATTACTACACTTCTCATGTCTTCCTCCCCTCTCTTATCTCGTTTTCTTTTAATACCGGAATTCCGGCGCCCTCTTCTCGAGAAAAGCGTTCATTCCCTCTTTCTGATCAGGCCCCGCAAACAACGCGGCCCAGTTCTTCCGTTCCCGGTCCGACGTCTTCCCAGGATCCGGCTCCCGCAGGTTTTCTTCTATCGTCTGTTTGGCCGCCGCCAATGCCGCCCCGGATTTGGCGCTTAAACATTCTGCCAGTTTTTCCACCGCATCACAGAAGCAGTCCCGGCTTTCCACCCGGTTCACAAGGCCGATATCCAGAGCCTCTTTCGCCGTGATTTGCTTTCCCAGATAAATCAGTTCTTTTGCCTTTGCCTCTCCGATAAGCTGCGGCAGACGGAAGGTTCCTCCGGCTCCCGGCATGATTCCCAGCGTAATTTCCGGAAATCCCATCCTTGCATCCGCACAGGCAATACGGAAGTCACAGGCCAGGGCCAGCTCCATGCCGCCGCCCAGGGCATATCCCTCAATGGCCGCCACCGTTGGGATTTTCATCCCGGCCAGCTTGTCGAATGTGCTGCCAAAAGAGAAGTTTAACGCCTCACCGGGAGTCAAATCCGCCATCTCCCTGATATCGGCTCCCGATGCGAAATTTTTTCTGCTCTTTATCACCAGAACTTTGACATCCCGGTCTGCCGCCGCACTGTCGAGAGCTTTGTCAAGCTCGTCCACCACCCGCCTTGACAGCGCATTATATGCCTCCGGCCGGTCAATTGACAGCCAGGCGATGTGTTTTCTTATCTCCAGCCTGATAAACCGTCCCATTCTCAACTGTCCTCCTTACTGGCACCATAGCGGTAAAAACCTTTGCCCGTCTTTCTGCCGTACTCCCCCTTTGCAAAATGCTCCACGATTGCAGCGGACGGTTTATCCGCCGGATCTCCGGTCATCTTGTAACGTTCCATCAAAACGTGGTATTCCAGATCGATTCCCGTCATATCCAGCAGTTCCAGCGGTCCGAGCGGGTGGTTCAGCCCTTTTCTTACCGCCAGATCAATATCCTCCGCCGATGCGATATCCTGATCCAGCAGATAGCACGCTTCCTTTGTCACGGCGCTGAATATGCGGTTTACTACAAACCCGTAAATCTCTTTTTTCACCAACACCGGAGTTTTCTTAATCGAAACCGCAAATTCCATCACGGTGTCGATTGTCTCCCCGGACGCATGCGGCCCCTTTACAATCTCAACAAGCTGCATTACAAGTGCCGGATTGAAAAAATGGAAGTTTACAACCTTATCCGGTCTCTGAACCGCGTCTGCAAACAGAGAGCTCACGATATAGGAGCTGTTGCTTGCATAGATTGTATGCTCCGGCGTATAGCGGTCGATCGAGCCCAGAACTTGTTTTTTAATTTCCAGGATATCGGGAACCGCCTCGATCACCAGATCGGCTCCCACCCCCGCATTCTCCAGGCAGTCGGTAAATACCAGCCGGCTCTGTGCCTCTGCCGCGGTCTCCTGTGCCATTTTTCCTTTTAAAACTCTGGAGGCAAACCAATCGCACGCGAACTTTTCGGCCTTTTGGATCATATCCCTGTTTAAATCATAATTTTTTACCTGGTATCCGCACAGAGCGGCCTGCATGGCAATCTGGTTTCCCATCGTGCCGCATCCAATCACAGTTACATTGTTAATTCTCATTTCACACCTCCCTGCTGCTCCCGCTTTTCATTTAATACTTCCACAAACCCCTCTATTCTTGTCTCGACGCTTTCCGCGGAGCTCATTGACTGTTCCAGCTCGAGATACAGGTAGGGGATCCCCTCCCGTTCCAGCTCCTTTTTATAGACGGGGAAATCAAACTCCTCCGGTTCACAGAATTTCATCATGGCAATCAGAACCCCGTCCGCCTGCGTCTGTCTTACCAGTTCAATCAGGCGGCCTCCCCTGCTTTTTTGCTGTTCACAGAGGAACGGATCACCCCTTTGTGCCAGAAACCGCGCGGCCATCCTTTGCAGAATGGTTCCCTCCCCTGTTCCCGGAATGCGGAAGCTTCTGGACTCCTGGGACAAATCATCTGCCGCAATGCAGAGCCCGTTTTTCTCCACCGCGCTGATAACCGCATCCGGTTCCAGCATCAGACCGGTTGCCACTACCCGGATCAAATTCCCGGCAGACGGCGCTGCTCTTTGGCGGAGCTTCTCATTGACAGCGTCCAGTGTCTCACTGTAATCCGTTTTATCCATGAAATAGTATGCTTTCAAAACCTTGTGCCTGGCACCGATGCCAATCACGTCCGGGTGTAACGCCGCCAATGCGGTAAACTCCCTCCTCTTAGCCCTGCATGCCTCAAACCGGTTCCAGCTCTCCGCGAGTTCCTGTTCTTTGATTTTCCGTCCCGCCAGAAGCTCCAGCTTTCCCCTGATTCTCATCAGTTCGTTTTCCAGATACTCTGAAGAGACGGCGCTCTCCGTATTCTGCGGGTAGACCATAGGGAAAACGGGAATATGCGGTATGGCCGCTTTCCAGTTCTCACAGACACACTTGAGAGTATCACAAAATGTGGGAATCAGGACGGCCGAGAGCATGTCATACGTTCCGTTCAGGGCCTGGGACATATTTGCCTTCATGACGGAGCAGCAGAAGGGCTGAAGATACTGCCCCACGCGCGGCGTCTCTTCCCCGCCTCCCCACATTCCGACCGGGAGGAAACCCGCGGCGTCCACAAGCTCATCCGGCGTGTAGACAGGAAAACAGCCCACTGCCTTTCTCCCGCTCATTTCCATGGCACACAAAACGGCCTCCTTCGGATGATCGGCTGCCCGGCACAGCTTATTAATCAATTGTTCAAGCTCCCCCATTCTGCACACCTCTTTTCCTCTTCTCTTCTATAGTCTCTGCCAGGGACTGAATCCTGGTCTCAAACTGTGCCAGGGAAAAAGCCCTTGGATCCGTCTGATCGCCGTCAAAAACCACCGCAGCCACTCCGGTGCGTTCCACTACCCGGCGCTCCACTTCAAACTGTCTGAAATCCATCAGCTTACAGCTTCTGTTGGAATGGAAGATCAGGCCGTCCACCGAAAATTCTTTCACCAGTTCCGACAGGTTGTCCACTCCAAAATCCAGATTCCGGTTAACATAATTCGAACTGTAGGCACGGGCCATTCCGTCTAAGTCCCCGGCTTCGTACAGGATGGTCCAGGAATCCGGGTACGTGGACGCCACTAAGTTGATGCCGTATTTCTTGAGTGTCTTATAGGTGGATGAGAGATACGGCCAGCATGCGATTCCATCCCACAAGATCCTGATCTTTTCTTCCTGGTCCTTCCACGGCCCCAGTCCAGCCGCCTGTTTCTCCTCCAGTTCCTTTACCCACAGTTTAAAAAGCTCCAGTCCCTCTTTCCGGCCCCGCATACAGACAATGACCGCCATATAGTTGAATAAATCAAACCCATTTAAGGGGGACGGTTTCGCCCTGGCTATCAGCGAAGCTTTCTTCCACCATCTGGCCGTCTCTGATGATATTTTCATAATTTCGTGGAATCTGTCATAGTCAAAACTCTTCTTCGTAAGCTGTTCCAGTTTCCGGATGGCATCCGTAAGCTGGCCTTTTATATAACGCACGTTTTGTTCCGTCACCTCATATTCATGGTTGAACGGAAGGTCGAATATAATCATCGGGATATTCAATTCCCTTGCAATATTCTCATACCATTTCAGCACTGTATTACATATATTGTTGCAGCAGAAGATCAGATCCGGCAGTGGGATGTCACCCGCCGGGCTGCTGAGAACCTCCATGTAACCCAGGTTCACCCGTGCATAGGAACAAATATCCACTGAGTATCCGTTGGCCTCAGAGTGTTCAAGCAAATCCAGCGCACATTTCCTGGCTCCGATAGCCGCCGCGTGGTTTTCCGGGTAGACTACGGCAATATCCATAGTCTCTAACAGCTCCTGCGGTGATATGGAAGTTGCCCAGGCTACAAGCCGCCCCTGCTGTTTTGCTTCCATCGCGTTTTGATAATGCTGTTCCAAAAGCTGATTCAGCATTTCTTTTGACGTCATACTGTAAACTCCTTTCCCTTTTCTGCTTTACTTAAAAGCAATTTCCGTGCCATTTGTTTTATTTTCGGTGCCGGAATCTACAATTTTTGATAAATTATTTTTGTTTTCTGCTTTTTATTCGTTTATTCGCCTTAAATACTCCTTAAAATAGAGTCTCATCAGGATAAAACGAAACATAAAAAATGGATTGTAGGCCTGTTTTGATTAAAATATTTATAAAAGACATGTACTAAACGAGAAAAAAGATAAAAAATGATGCCGTTTTGCATCTTTGATGCATTTTTGCATAAAGACGCCTAACGGCATACTGGTAATTAAAATTTCTATTCTGTTGTACGGTGTGTTACTGGGCACGCGCGAACAATAACTACGGTGTCTCTGCCCTGTTAACCGATACCTCTGTACTGCTGATGGAGTTTTCAGGCAAAGAGGCATTATAACTGGTATTTCTTCAGTTTACGGACTACTGTGGACTGGTTCACCTTTAAATAATCGGCAATCTGGCGGGTAGTGTGAAATTTTTCTTTTGCCTCTTTTAAAAGCTCCCGCTCCACCTCCCCTACCACCTCCTCCAGCGATACGCCTTCATAGCTGTTTTTCACCTTCTGCCTCCGGCAGTTCCACGGGATATCCTTGACCTGCAGATACTCGCCGTCCGAAAGTACAAACATGTTCTCTATCACATTTTTTAACTCCCTTATGTTGCCCGGCCAGGAATACTTCTGGAATTCATCAATGACCGGATAGGTCAGTTTCTTATTTTCCCCATACTGCCTGTTATAATGGTGGACGAATTTCAGGCAGAAAAGCGGAATCTCATCCTTCCGCTCACGGAGGGGAGGGATCCGGATATTTACCACATTGAGACGGTAATAGAGATCCTCGCGGAAGCTTCCGTTCTTAATCATCGCCGGAAGGTCCCGGTTCGTTGCGGCGATGATTCTCACGTTCAGGGGGAGCAGCTTCGTCCCCCCAAGGCGCATGATTTCCCGGTTCTCCAGCACCCGCAGCAGTTTAACCTGCAGACTCAGCGGTATCTCCGCAACCTCGTCGAGAAACAGCACGCCGCCGTCCGCCAGCTCGAAAAGACCTTTTTTCCCGCATTTGAGGGCGCCTGTAAAGGCTCCGCTTTCATAACCGAACAGCTCCGATTCCAGCAGATTTTCCGGGACTGCCCCGCAGTTAACCGCTACATAAGGTTTTGTGGAGCGCAGACCATTTTTATGAATGAATTTTGCCACCTCGTCCTTACCCACACCGGACTCCCCGGTAAGCAGAACGTTAGTGTTGAAATTCCCCAGTTTTTTAGCCAGGCGGAATACGTCCTGCATCTCCTGGTTGACGATGACCACATCGTCGGCTGTTTCACCTCTTTCCTCCTGCTGTTTCAGCCTCTGCATGTAGATCTCTTCCATCTTCTTGGCTGATTCCAGTTTCTCACTGAGAGCATAAATCTCCGATATATCCCTGGAATTTACAACAATTTTCCTGATATTATTCTGCCCGTCAAAAATCGGCGTACCCGTCACGATAATCGATTTCCCGTTTCTGGTCATATGCTGGAGAGAGACGGTTTCTTTCTTCTCCTGCACCATCCCTACCACCGACTGTTTCATCCATACAGGATTGACCAGATGCAGGATATTCCGCCCCAAAAGTTCCTCCCGCGTGATGCCCGTATTATGTACATATCCCTGGTTCACGATCTCCACATTCCCCTCGGCGTCCGTCACCAGAATTCCGTCAAAGGATGCCTCTATGATCTCCTGTAAATCCTGGAGCACATGCTTTTTGGCGTACTCCTCCATCTCGTTCTGAGACGGTTTTGCTCCCAAAAGCAGCAGAATCAGATAGGTCGGCCCGTCTTTTTCTTCCCCGCAGGCCCACCTGGACACGGTGACAAATACCTGCCGGCCCTGTATCTGATAGTGGAACGTCTTTTCTCCGTCCGGTTCCTCCGGCAGAAAAAATGACTTGCCAAGAAAGTGTTTTACCGATTGATGCGAAATTGCATCATCCTCGGCAGAAAGGATTTCTTTCGCGTAGTCATTATAGTAAATGATACGGTAATCTTTATCAATTAAAATCGTCCCGGTTAAAACATCGGTATCCGTCTTTGAAGACTTTTGCAATTCCCTGCTTTCGCTTTCACCTGATATAACATTCATGGGGGCCTCCTTCCCAAACTATTGTCCCTGTAACAAAGGCGCTTTCCCCATCCGGAGCCGAGTGTTTTATCGCCTTTTCGGTTCATTATACCATTTTCGTCTGGTTGTGAGAATATGATTTTTTTGTCCGGCTCTGGTTCTGCCGGAGCCTTTTTTATTGTACAAAAAAAAGCGCCGACCCCGCAGCTCTCTGTCTGCAAAACCAGCACTCTTCAGTGCGCCTTCAGGGACTCGAACCCTGGAGAAATAGATTAAGAGTCGTTTTGTCTTCGGGCAAATAGCCTATACATTTTGTATCTCAAAATATATAGGCTGCGGCGTGGATGGGTGTCCTGGAGAGCTGGTTTTGAGATACATTTTTCTTGACATTTTTTATGTTGTGGTATAATATGATCTTAGCTAGAAGGTTATTAAATGCATGTTGACACAAGTGAAGCCCCCCAGATGGCAGTCTGAGGGGCTTCTTTTTTTGGTTTTTTGGCTAACTGTCGTGCTTATTTCGGTCTAGCCATTTGCATATGTAGTAGCTAGCTACACTTGCCGCGATCGAAACTAAGAAGGTTATTAAATTCTGCATGTTCACACCTCCCTTCTGCTGGGAGTGCCGACAGCAATTTCATTATACTTCTATTGGTCGATTACGTCTATTCTAAATTTCTTTGTATCTCAAAAGACATCCGGATGCCAGGCTGCAGCTTTTTTCTTGAGATACATATCCAGTAATTGGTATATACTACGAATATCTACCATTTTTTTAACCAGTCCTGGAGGTTGATGATCTTTCCTGCTGGTTACGAAATTGTTCTGGATTCATGCTGATCACAAAGCGTTTCTTTTTCATTGATAGATTAGGGCGGAATATCTCGATTATTTTCAGGATGCTCAGGCTCCACTTCCGTATGATATTTAGATTCTGGGCCGCCTGTTTATCCAACGTCGTATTCGCGTCTTCGTGAAAGGTTACATCCAATTGCCAATGCATACTTTCTATACTCCAGTGTCCACGCACCGCTCGGCTGAACAGTTCGATTTCTGTTTTTAGGCTGCTTATATAATAGCGGTACTCTTTCTTTTCCTCTCCCCCTTCTGTCCGTATCGTTTTTTCTTCCATTCCGATACTTTTCAGTCCTTTCCACTCTTTCTTCTGCCCCAGCCAACCTATGGTCTCCGTTTGATAGTATTCACGGATCTCGATCTGGCTTCGCGCTTTCTCTATCGTCCGTTTATAATTCCCCGCGGCCCGTATCTTCCCTTTTTCTTCCTCATCTTTCAAATACAGGCTCACATCTTCATACAGATTTCCCTGGTTCCGTTTTAATGCAAGTACATAATCTGCACGCTTGTTCCTTATCTTTTCTGCGATTGAAGTTTGCGTCCCCATCGCGTCGATTGTTACCACCTGGCCTTTTATCTGGATCTTCTCCAACACCTGTGGTATCGCGGTGATTTCATTACTCTTTTCGTCTACCGCTTTCTGTCCCAGGCAGAACCCGTCTTCACGGCTCCAGGCCGATACGATATGGCTGGGCTTACCCTCTTTTCTTTTATTGGAACGCATGGTTTTTCCATCAATACAGATGATTTTTCTGAGTGCTTCCCCCTCATTCCGATTCAGCAGCTCCTGCCACTTCTGATAAAGTTGCTGCAGTACATCCAGGGATATCATCCCAAAGACACGGCAGAGGGTGTCATGAGACGGAACCCCGTTTTTCAATTCCACTTACTTTTTCAGGTAATCCTGATGATAGTGGGCAAAATACTCCATCTCCACCCAGTCATCCACGTTTGCCAGTGTGGCGAATAAGACAGTGACAAGAATGTCCTTTAATTTATGGCGTACTTTTCTTTCCTGGCGTATATTCTCAATACACTCCATCCAATCCAGCAGTTCGTTCATTGGCAAATCCTTCTTTTTTAATCATATCAGAAAAGGGGGATTTGTTCACATTTTATTTACTCATGCGTTTGTCGTGGTTTTAGGTGACTATTTATGACGCGTTAAGTGAGTTTTTAAAGTACGGCAGTTCTTATTGGGCACCTCGGACGCTATCATATTATCGTAAGAACATAGGATACTTTTTGCAGTATTATAGTACCCGATGCACTCCAGGACTTCCCGTCTGTGATTTATCAGAAACGATTTATGCAGAGTATGTTATTTATCTGCGTGCAAAGGAAAAGTATTCCGGCCATCCTTTACGCAGCTCTATGAATGTAAACGGTTGTATTAAGTCTAATACTGTGTGCACTTATTCCCGTGCTGTACGGACGTTTTTAAACTGGTTATACAAAAGTGGCTACGTTGCAAAACGGTTAACGGAAGATGTGAAACTTCCCCATAAGGATGATGATATGATTGTTCCGTTATTGGCCAAAGAGGTTTCCGCAATTGATGCTAAGTTTGACCGCACAACAAATAATGATCTCCGCAATCTATGTATATTACATTTGATGTTGGATGCTGGTCTTCGCTGCTGCGAAGTGATTGCCCTGACTCCTGGCGACTTGATATTTAATTCCCAGGCAATTACAATCAACCGTTCAAAGTACGATAAATCAAGAGTTGTCCCGATGGCTCCGCCGCTACTTTATATGCTTCAGGACTATGTAAAGGCATTCAAGCCTTCCGGAATCCTGTTTCGTAAAACGACTGAAAACAAAGGTATCACCTAGGTTGTAATACGAGCGCTATTTCTTCGAATCAAGCGCAATACAGGTATTTTCCAATGAATAGCACTTCGCTGTTCTTTGCTCTCGTAGTCCGTTGTTATTATCCCGGTGGCCTTATATGCAAAGGTATATAGTATTCCGTCAATCAGGTTTGGTATTATCATACCGATGATGGTTCCTATAATTTGTTCCTCTGGGCTGGGAAAGTTTGCCTTTATGGTAAATGTTAGAAGCAGCACTTGGTAAGCTCCCCAAAAGAAAAAGCTTTTGAATCGATTCATTCTCTCCTCCGTACAAAAAAAGCGCCGACCCCGCAGCTCTCTGTCTGCAAAACCAGCACTCTTCAGTGCGCCTTCAGGGACTCGAACCCTGGACAAATAGATTAAGAGTCGTTTTGTCTTCGGACAAGTAGACTATATATTTTGTATCTCAAAATAGTTCAGCTGCGGCGTGGATGGGTGTCCTGGAGAGCTGGTTTTGAGATACATTTTTCTTGACATTTTTTATGTTGTGGTATAATATGATCTTAGCTGGGAAAGCTATTAGATGCATTTTGTACAAAGCGAACCCCCGAGAGGCCAGTCTCGGGGGTTCTTTTTTGGTTAACTGTCGTGCTTATTTTCGATCTAACCATTTGCATATGTAGTAGCCAGCTACACTTGCCGCAATCGAAATTAGGAAAGCAATTAGATTTTGCATTTTGTACACCTCCCTTCTGCTGGGAGTGCCGACAGCAATTTCATTATACTTCTATTTGTCGATTACGTCTATTCTAAATTTCTTTGTATCTCAAAAGACATCCGGATGCCAGGCTGCAGCTTTTTTCTTGAGATACATATCCATTAATTGGTATATTCTACCAATATCTACCATTTTTTTTAACCAGTCCTGAAGCCTGATGATCTTTCCTCTTCCGGCTCTCCAACATCTAAAATTTTCCGTGCTGCTTCTTGCATGGCCGGTGTCGCTTTGCGGTAAGCATCTATAAGATTTTGTTCTTCTCGGCTCCATCCCTGGTATTCTTTACCTGTAATCAAGAATTCTATGGACATATTTAAAAGTTCGCAAATTTGCACTATATATTCTGCTGGTGGATTCGTCCCTCTGTTTTTCCAAGAGCTTACAACAGTCTTATTTATGTTTAAATGCTTTGCTAAATCTGACATTTTTATGTTTTTCTGCTCCATCTGTTCGAACATTCGTTTATTTATATCCATATTTCCCCTCAAATAAAGTATGCAAAATTGCACTTATCCCATTGACAAGTACGCAAAATTGCACTATAATTAATAATAGGTAGACAAGTAGACTCAGTTATTAATATAACATTTTACCATATCTCTAAGTCTATTGTAAATCGAAAATGTCGTAATGTAAAACGGTGTGTGATTGGCTCTTATACCGGTCACAGATAGGAGGGAAATATGACAAAAGGATTTTTGACGAAAGCAAATGTAAAGCAGATTATCAAGTATTCGTGGGGTGTTGGGAAGTTTAGCGAATGGCAGTATGAATACATCGGAACAGATGTAATCTATTTATCTTACGTAGGTTCCCAGAACTGTGACTGCACCATGGAATTACGTCCTACCCATGTGGATGGCATTGTTACATGTCAGTTAAATTTCATCCGCGAAGGACGCTGTTATCCGGCTGTTGATTACACCGGTGAAATTAAAAAATCTGTCTGGTACCGCTCTTCAGACATTTCATTGACAAAAGAGATTTATGAATATTCCGGATTCTCCTATGGCGATTTAAATCAATCCGGTGCGTTTCATGAGGCTCTGAGCCGGGTGCATGCTTATGTGTAATGCACCGAAAAAAGTATCTAAGTCCATCCGCCTGACGGAAGACTTATACAAGTACATTGACAACTATCGCGGGGAAGGATTTAATGAGAAATTTGAGAACGTGATTCTGGATGCCAGAGACAGCGAGCAGAAACGCCGTATACGCCTGGGCGTGCTCCAAAAGGACTATGATGGACTTTACGCGAAGTATGTAACACTACAGCAGTCTTTCGCAAAATTAAACAGTATCCATCGTAATGCTGTAAATGTGCATCGAATGCTTTATGAACTTTCTGGTGAGTGCAAAGAATTCTTGCATCCTGCAGAATCAGATTAGGGGGGCGGCTATGTTTTTGGCTTGGTATATTCTGGGATTTATCCCCTCAGTGTATTTTATGTTGAAGATTTTGCGGAACATGCTGGATTATGAATCCTACCTTGGTATCCGTAAATTACTTTTCGTTTCCGTATTGGTTTCCCTGTGTTTATTATATTACATTTGCAGATATGAAATGACTTGCGATGTTATTCCAGAAGTATTTTCTGGTGTGCTGACAGCCTTTTGGGTGAAACCCGTATAAGAGCGGATTCTATCCCGGCCGATGTCAGAATCACGCCGAAAGTATCTCTGATAACTATATACCGATGGCGCGTAGTAAAAGCGGCGTCATGCAGTAACAAATGGCTAATATACCTGATACGCTTAATACCAGTTCAATTAGCCAAAACAAGATATTCCATATCTTGTCCATGGCTCTCCCTCCTCTCTATTTGATTTGTTTCCAACTTTATTATAGCAGAATCGGGAGAGCCGTTCAATGAAGCAATTTCTTTTTTCCAGTGAGCCGGTTCCTGGGGCTGGATATGGGCATCCAGCTGCGAGAGAGGGAGCCGCGCTCGCCGCCAGGGTGCTTTGGCTTTTATCTCCTTCTTTCGGCCAGGATGCACCTTGGCCATTGAGATCCCCCCGGCGTAAGTCAAGGGAACCGTGGAATAGCGCAGCGTAGCGAGCATATGCCGCGAAAGTCCCTTGACTTACCCGATCCCCATAAGCTGCCCCTGCAAGGGGCAAGACAGAGACTTGCCCCTTTTGCCTCGGCGGCGAGCGCGGCTCCCCTTGAGGGGCTGGGGGACTATCCGGGTCCAGGGGCTGGCTCCTGGTCAGGGGTTTGGGGGAGAATCCCCCATGTTACTCTGGCCTGCGGCTGCTTTCCGGGTGGGTATATCCCGTACGGCTCCCCTTGTATATCCTGGAAAGCTGCCAATGCTCAAATGGTATTAATCCGTACCGGGCATAAATTTAGGCAAAAAATTCAGGCCTTTGCCTGAACATGAAATACCTTATGGTTGCTGCAGTTCTGCTTTTTCTGGTGTGTCGACAGCTCCTGGACAGAATCCGTATAATAGCGGAAAAAGTTCGGCCAACGTCAGACAAATCAAAAGCAAGGCTGATTACATAAACCGATTACCGATGATGTATAAAACAGTAATCATCATGCAGTAACAAGCGGCTATGCAGATCGCATCTCCCCGTGCAATCTCAACCAACCTGAACAGGATATCCCATATCTTGTCCATGGCTCTCCCTCCTCTATATTTGATTTTGTGGTGATTTCATTATAGTAGTATCGGGAGAGTCGTTCAATAAAGCAATTTTTTTTTCCAGTGAGTCGGTTCCTGGGGCTGGGGTGCTATCCGGGTTCAGGGGCTGGCTCCTGGTCAGGGGGGTGGAGGAGAATCCCCCATGTTACTCTGGCCTGCAGCTGCTTTCCAGGTAGGTATATCCCGTACGGCTCCCCCTGTATGTCCTGGAAAGCAGCCAATGCCCAAATGGTGTAAATCCGTACCGGGCATAAATTTAGGCAAAAAAATTCAGGCCTTTGCCTGAACATGAAATACCTTATGGTTGCTGCAGTTCTGCTTTTTCTGGTGTGTCGACAGCTCCTGGACAGAATCCGTATAATAGCGGAAAAAGTTCGAGCTAACGTCAGGCAAACCAAAAGCAAGGCTGATTACATAAACCGATTACCGATGATGTATAAAACAGTAATCATCATGCAGTAACAAGCGGCTATGCAGATCGCACCTCCCAGTGCAATCTCAACCAGCCCGAACAGGATATTCCATATCTTGTTCACGGCTCCCCTCCTCTCATTAATTTTTGTTGTCAGCTTTATTATAGCAGTTCAGGGGAGCCAATTCAATCGCAATCCTCCTTGTGGGGTTAATCTATCATAACATTAGGTGCATCGGCTCTTATGTCGGTGCCAGTAAAAACTATTATGCAGTAACAAGCGCCTATGTAGAGCACAACTTCGAGTGTGATCTCAGCAAAGCAGAGCAGGATATTCCATATCTTGTTCACGGCTCCCCTCCTCTCTATATGTTTTTGTGCTGATTACATTATAGCAGTTCAGGGGAGCCAATTTAATCGCAATCCTCCTTGTAGGGTTGATATACCATAACATTATGTGCATTGGCTCTTATGTCGGTGCGAGTAAGAAAGAGAGGTTATTATGAAACAGCAAATTATTTTGCTTTACGCTGGCCAGTACGCCATTGTTGACGAGAAGACCGGGGCTATTAATCAGGGTGTCACTTGTAACTATTATTTTAACGTAAATTTATCCGCTGAAGATAATACGAATGGTACCAAAGGTACACGGCCAGCAAAGAGTTCCTGTGATTACAATCTGATGAACAAGATTGTTAAAGCCCCTGGCCTGTACGATGCCGAATTTTCGATGAACATCGGCTCTGATGGTAAACCAGTGCTTAAAATCTGTGACCTGGAATTCATCTCGGAAATTGTCATGCAGCCGGTTCCCCAGGTAGGCGCCGCCCCTGTGGCCGGAGCTGAGAAACAGAAAGCTGGCTGATAGCTGCCGGAAATGGAGGCAAGAAAATTGTCTGATACCCCCCCAGCATTACTCTTCATACGGAATTACGTCTGCGCTGGAAGAAGAATCTTACCAGGCGGCAGAACGAGAAGCATTTTTTAACAGTAACTTTGACGATGAAGCGGATGAAATCTCCTCTTATACTTTAACGGATGCAGACGCTGCTTTAATTGTCCATCAATTGGAGGTGACTAACGGCTTGCTTGGTACGCAAAACGCAATACTAATCATATTTGCCATCTTTGGCGTGATGCATTTTATCATGCGGCTGATTAATCATAATATATTCAACTACATTTAAGGAGGTTTTTGTATGACAAAACGTTTTGACAGCTTAGTGGACACCATGAGACAGCACGCAACCGAGTTTAAGATTTCAAGTTCTATCGCCCTGATGACGGCAGTCCCATCCCTCACTGCATTTGCATCGGAGCCGTCTTCCGGAGCCAGTTCCGCATTGGAAGGTGATGTATGGACTGCGATAACGGATGCATTCGGCAGCTTAGCAGTCACAGCAAGCCAGGTAATGGCGATCGCCGTCGTGACCGGGTGCGGAATCATCGCGATGACAACCGCCGCAAAGTATGCGATGAAGAAAATCAAAGGTATGCTGAGCCAGGCGGCCTGACACTGCTTGCAAAGGGGAAGGGTTAAGCCCTTCCTTTTTTGTACCCAAAAACAGGTGTGTATCTCAAAATGTCTCGAGTTAGCCTGGTTCTGCAGAAAAAATGAGATACAGAATATTTATCGGCGTAGGCCGGGAAAGGAAATATATGGATAAGCAAAAGCTTGAACGATTATATGAGTTGTTAGAACGGGCAGAAAAAGAGAATGACATAGAAGCGGCTGCGGCGCTTCGTTGGGCGATTTTTAGTCTGGAAAATAGTAGATAATCAAACATTAGATCTTGTATCTCATTTTTCGGGGTGATGCCAGGCTGCAGCGAAGATTTTGAGATACAAGGAAAGGAGTAAGATGGGAACGAAACGATCCTTTAGAAAATTTTTGTCATTGTGTTGTGCTGTCTTTATTTTTTCCTCGACCATGATTACATCCCTTTATGTGCGGCCGATGGAAGTTTATGCCGCATCGGTCGCTTTGGAATTTGGTGAGGGGTTCCTGTCCCTTGTCGCTGATGTGTTATTTAGCTTCGGTTGTAAGTTTTCTAAGTATGCGAATGCAGCTGCCGCGGCTGTATCGTTTACTGATTTCACGGAAAAACGGCGTGTGGAAATTTTAGCAGAAGCAGCGGAAAATCCAGATTACTTGAAAGAACAGTTGCGTTTCGGTTATAAGGCGAAAGATGATACCAGGGATAAAGAGGTTGTTATTACAAAAGAAAAAATGGTATCGGCTGCGGACTGGGTGGATACCCATAAAGCGGATGATAAGATTGATAGTCTGTCTGATTTACCGGAGGAGTTTGTGCAGGCGGCTCAGGCGTTTGCTGTCTCAGAACTTAACATAAGTGCGTTGGACGGTACTGCACTTATAACTATAAAATATCTTTCTGCCGTTCAATGGTTTAATGCGCAGCCAGCGTTAAAGCTGGATGGTTATTCTCGAGATGGTAGATACCATTTTTGGTCATCAGCTAAAGTATGGGTTTCAGACTGGGGTTCTTCATCTAAATGTTATTTTTATGCGATGCCAGGGACAGTGATTAATAGATATGATGCTTATAATGGTACTACTAACACTGCTACTTTTTCTAGTGCTCAGGATAATGGGATATGTGCAATTCGGTTTTGGGCTCAGGATAGTTCTTTTCCTTACCCCGCTTCGTTAGATGCTTTTAGAGATGCATTAGGTTACGATGGTGACATTCCTAATCTTGCTTTTCCGTATAATTTTAATGCTGCTTCTTTTTCATTTCCATTTAATTTTGCATACACTTCTGCTCCCTCTGTTGACGTATCGTATGTTGGCGCTGGTGCTGTTGCATGGGATGGAACGGCGGATATAGCAACGACAATTGATAACCAAAATGCGGCATCCAGTCAGGAGGAATATGTCGGTAAAACGCTTACTGCATCAGGTGAGGTTGTAGTTCCTACTGAGGCCCCGACCGAGTCTGAAGGTAGCGGTGAAAGCGGTGGTGATATCAGCTTATCGGGTATTATCGATTGGTTGTCTAAAATCTACAATGGTGTAATCGCCCTCCCCAAAAATCTTGTATCTGCTTTTGATTCTGCGCTTGCTGGCCTTGGCACCAGAATTGACGGTATTCCGGCAGCTCTGGCGGATATTGGGGAACGGATAAGCACGATCCCTGATGACATTGGCAAAGAGCTTGCAAAGCTGGGGGACTGGTTGCAGACGATTCCCGGGACGCTGGCCGGAATTAATGATTCTGTCCTTGCAGTTCCGAAGGCCATCGGTGCTGAAATATCTGCTTTTTTTGCAATTGATACCGTCCAGATTAATAATTCATTTTCTGACATGACAGACGCCTTAAAGGCAAAACTTTCTGCCCTCAATCAGATTATCGATATCTTTGATAAAACGAATTATTCTTTTTCTGACACTCCCCCAATTATCCGAATGAAAACACCGGATGCATTAAAGTTCGCTATTCATGATGATGAAATGGTGATAATGGATTTAACGCAGTTTGCAGAACTTTTCTCCTGGTGCCGTACCATTTTAGCTGCCATGATGTGGGTTGCTTTTGGTAAATGGGTGATTGATCAATTCGATGTTAAGTTCCATGTTGGTTAGGGGGTGGAAATGTGACTGAAATTATTTGCAATGTCTTAAGTTTTTTCCGCGATCTGATCGTGAACCATTTTCCCGATATCAGCATAGGCTCCGGTAATCTTTCCAGTGTTGCCGATGCCTTTGAAACAATGATATCTTTCATCGCCCAGATTAATTTTCTAGTCCCCCTCCCTACGATGTTTACAATCCTGTCTCTTGTATATGGCTTGAAGATTGGAAAATTTGTTGTGTTTTTAGTTAACTGGGTAATTCGCCGGATTGCGGATATTATTCCATAAATGTATCTCAAAAACTTACGCTGCCGTTCCCGGCCAGAGCGGTCTCCGAAGAACCGTGAGATACAAATGTATCTCAAGAGTGACATGGCCGGATGCGGATGCACGCTGCAGCCAAACTGTTTTGAGATACAAAAGGAGGGTTAAATTGTTTAAAAAGAAAAGTTCTAAGAAGAAAAGAGAGCCTGTCTCCGCCCCTATTCTTGAACGGAAAGCGGCTTATCTTAAGCGGGAAGTGAAATCCAGCAAACGTTATCAGCGTCATTTAAAGAACTGGTACCGGAAGAACCGGCGTGACCTATGTTTTAAACTTCGGCTCCGGAAACAGATACGTTTCCTGGTCGGTTTGAAAATCAAGCCGAAAATATTAAGCACGATCCGATGGGTGATCGTTGATTTTCTCCGTGCAAAGCCCCGGAAATTTTGGGGTATTTATCAGTTTGTTGCACTCCCAGGGGAAGGGAAAACCTTATCTATGGTGGCACATATGGAACGGGTGCGTAAGGAACTGGGGGCTGACCATGTTTACATTGCAACAAATTTTTGCTATACCCATGAAAATATGTCCATTGATCACTGGACGGATATGATTACAGCCAGCCGGTATGCAAATGATCATCATATGCATTCCGTTATCGCCTTGGATGAAATACATACAACCTTTGACGCCAGTGATTGGAAGAGCTTTCCTCCGGAGCTGTTAGCCCTGCTGAGTTTTAACCGGAAATATGGTATGCAGTTTTTGTGCAGCAGCCAGATTTATGACCGAATCCCGAAGAAGGTGCGTGATATTGCAAATTATACGGTTATCTGTAAGAACACGCTTGGGCTTGACCGTCATTTTATGAATTATTATTTTTCAAAGTCCGACTATGAAGACAAATTCTCCGGCAAGCGCAAACGTGCTGAATTTATCCGGACATATGTAGCGGGCGATGATCTTTATGCATTGTATGATACGCTGCGCCAGGTTGACCGGATGACAGCAAAAGCAACTGAAGAACAGGATAAGCGGCAGGCAGCAATTGAATTGTTGTTCGGACGGTCGGACGAAGCCGAAAGCGGAGCCGGTTGAGCGGTGCGAAACCGGTCCGCTGAGGCCGTCCGAACCGTCCTCCACCTTCTTCTAATAGGTGGTCTCAAAATACACTGAGATACAGTGCTTTTTGCTTGCAAATACAGGCTAAAACGATAGAAATTTTTTCTGGGCAAATGGCCTTTTGCCCGGTTTTTGCAAAACATCAATTTTGAGATACAAGGGGGATATTGTGGCTACTGATAAATATTTAATGAATGCTTTAATTACGAACGAATTCGCTCCTAATGATTGTTCGTTTTGGTTTGATTTTAAGCGTGACAAATTTTTACATAATATCGATACGTTTTACTATAGTGTGAAGTTGTTAAATGATTTCACCGTAAAATCTGAAGATACTGCGGTGCTTCAGTTCCGCAAGGTGACGGAACAGCTACGTGACAAAATGGGGTATAGCGATTCTATTCCTTTTTACCTGAATCCTATCGGTGAGAATATGAATCTGCTTAATTTATCCTATGGCAAATATTATAACGTTTGTCTGGAATGCCCAGAATATTTTCATGTCTTCATTGCGTCAAAGGTTCCGCCCTCGGCTGCTGGTTGTGAATCGGTCACTTGTGAGATTATCGTGCAATTGCGTAGTTACATGCTCTGGATGTATGGTATCCATGCCGCCTTTGAAGAATCTCTGCGATACGTCCAGGCCATTGTGGATCAGTTCGGTTTTGACATCGCGTTTGTCCAGGAGAACCGGATTGATTATTGTTGGCACAGTAATTACCTCGCGAACCCGGAAAAGTTTTTTTCTATCGACAACTTTTATAAAATGCGCGTCGACCGATACCGGGGTGCAAATTACCATACGGCGAAGGTCGGCAGTGAAGATTATGAAATTGATTACGTTTCTCTGGGGAACCGTGGCGGAAAGTGCTTTGTCCGGATTTATCTGAAAAGTAAAGAGGTAGTTGAGCAAGGCTATAAGGCATTCTTTTTTAAGCTCTGGCTATTTAACGGACTGATTAACCGATACGATCTGTACTGTTACGAAAAGGCTTACGTACAGCGGAGCTGGAAGTACATGACAATTGCCCGTCTGGAATATTACATAGAATTTGGTGAGCGTGAAGACTTTAAACGGAGTTGCCGGGCATACATCCAGCAATATGACAAGTCCCGTAATGTCACGGATGCTATGATTGCGTTTGCTGACTTCCTCACGCCTAAGATCCATCTGGTCACCAATGTGGAGTATCAGACTATGAGAAAGGGGACAAAGTCCTACTGTCTGCTACCAGTTGCGGATAACCGGCTTAAGGGGGCTGCAAAGCGGGTTTATGATTACCTTGACAACCGGCCTTTGATTATTAAATATTTGACCCATGATATTTTTCGCATGGTGCAGTCATCCGGTGACAGTAACAAGAGCCGCCGCGATTACTGTGGCTTCTGGGCTGCATTGCGGAATACAAAGCTGGTTGATATGCGGCAGCTTCCGGAGCAGCTCCGCCTCATACGAATGTATAATCGACAACTGAATAAAGATGTAATGAAACGCAGCTTACTGAATAAAGCGATTGTGTTTGGAATTTATACGAAAGGAATTAACAATGATGGAGTGATGCAAGATGCTATGGACGCACTTTTAAAGATGAATGACAATGATTTAATGAATGCACTGAGATATAAAAATAAAAAATCCCGTGAATTCAACCCGAATGAACTCACGGGACTCGTTGAAGAAAATCTCACGCATGATTTTGTTCTCTTTGATAAGTCCTCTGGTGCTTTCTATGATGATAGCACATTCCTAAATGATTTACAAGACGGAGGTGTTTCAGGTGACTATTTATGACGCGTTAAGTGAGTTTTTAAAGTACGGCAGTTCTTATTGGGCACCTCGGACGCTATCATATTACCGGAAAAATATAGGCTACTTTTTGCAGTATTATGGAACCCGATGCACTCCTGAACTTCCCGTCAGTGATTTACCTGAAACGATTTATGCAGAGTATGTTATTTATCTGCGCGCAAAAGAAAAGTATTCCAGCCATCCTTTACGTAGTTTTATGAATGTAAACGGCTGTATTAAGTCTAATACTGTATGCACTTATTCTCGTGCTGTACGGACGTTTTTAAACTGGTTATACAAAAGTGGCTACGTTGCAAAACGGTTAACGGAAGATGTGAAACTTCCCCGTAAGGATGATGATATGATTGTTCCATTACTGGCAAAAGAGGTTGCCGCGATTGATGCTATGTTTGACCGCACAACAAATAATGATCTCCGCAATCTATGTATATTACATTTAATGTTGGATGCTGGTCTTCGCTGCTGCGAAGTGATTGCCCTGACTCCTGGCGACCTGATATTTAATTCCCAGGCAATTACAATCAACCGGTCAAAGTATGATAAATCAAGAGTCGTCCCGATGGCTCCGCCGCTACTTGATATGCTTCAGGACTATGTAAAGGCATTCAAGCCTTCCGGAACCCTGTTTCGTAAAACGACCGAAAACAAAGGTATCACCCAGGATGTAATACGAGCGCTATTTCTTCGAATCAAGCGCAATACAGATATTGAGCGGATCCATCCTCACTTGCTTCGGCATACTTTTGCAACAAGCTATATCATGGGAGGAGGCAACCTGGAGCAGCTCCGGCTCCTGTTGGGACATTGCGATTATAATGTAACCCGGTTATATCTGCATTTAGCCAATCAGTATTTGATATTACATACTGACATTTATCAATTAGATCCATCGTTTTTTAAGACTGGTTATTAGAGTTTGTATCTCATACCCGGCTGGCGTTGGCTCCGGCCGGGAACTGCTGCAGAATAATTTGAGATACAAAAACGGGCTCCGGTTCTGCCGGGGCCTGCAATAGAATGGAGGTATTTCATGTATACTTATGACGAAGCTTATATTATTATAGATAATTTTTATTCATCTGTTTTTTTAATTGGGTTAGCGGTTTTTGGTTCGCTTTTTTGTGTTCTGCTTAAATACTTTGGTGATTATTTTATAACGAAAGAAAAAAATCCAATTTTATTTTATCTTCTTTATTATTTTTTATTGATTGTCTTTCTTGTTATAACGATTCCCGAAATATTGGACGCAGGTAGAGCTTTACCCAGCTATTATAGAGATTTATCATTATTATGTAAATCTTGTGGGTTATCTGTATCAGAAAGTATTGGTAAAGCCCTGTTAAGCCTATTAGGATTACAATAACCATTAGAATGACTCTGATTTTCCAATGAATAGCACTTCGCTGTTCTTTGCCCTCGTAGTCCGTTGTTACTATCCCGGTGGCTTTATATGCAAAGGTATATAGTATTCCGTCGATCAGGTTTGGTATTACCATATAGATGATGGTTCCTATAATTTGTTCCTCTGGGCTGGGAAAGTTTGCCTTTATGGTAAATGTTAGAAGCAGCACTTGGTAAGCTCCCCAAAAGAAAAAGCTTTTGAATCGATTCATTCTCTCCTCCGTACAAAAAAAGCGCCGACCCCGCAGCTCTCTGTCTGCAAAACCAGCACTCTTCAGTGCGCCTTCAGGGACTCGAACCCTGGACAAATAGATTAAGAGTTCTAACTGGGCGTTTTTCTGGTTTTCTTAACGTCTATATAGGTATTTTGGGCCTACAATCGTCTAAGGAATACCAGAATCTTCCGTTGCTTTTCTCTCATATTTGCAGCCAAATTGCAACCGCCTACATGTGGCTACATACTTTAATGCAGCTTCTCTTAGATTAAACACCGTACCTAAAGGAAATCCCTACGCACAAGGTCTTTCTTCTGTGGTAGGGATTTTAATATTGGAACAGTTATCCAAAAGTTTCATAGCTTTCTCCGTCGCATCGGGAAACAACCCGCCGTATATATTCATTGTCACAGACGGATCACTGTGTCCTACGATGGCACTCACTTCCAGAATGCTGATTCCGTCACCGGCTTTTTGGCTTTCCTTTACTAATAACGAGACAAAAGTATGCCTCAGATCATGAAATCTCCTTTTTTCCAGCCCCAATGCGGTCAAGATTCCCTGAAATTCTTTCAGCACCTTCCAAGGACGAAGAAAATTACCGTACTCATCCGCAAAGAGCAGACCTTTGTCATGGTACAGACTACCCGCGGATATTTTCTCCCTCTCTATCTGGGCAATCTGATATTGATAGACTTCCTTCAGATTTTGATTGTAAGGTACTTTTCTCTCCTTTCCGTTTTTCGGCTTTTTTAATTTAGGAATCATAACTTTGTCTGTATTTTCATCCCTGTTCCTAATATAAGCCAGGCTTTTTTTCACAAAGATATAGTCTTTTTCCGGAGCTGCGTAAATTCTTTTTAGTCCCAGACATTCCCCCTCTCTCATCCCACTGTTAACCGCCCAGGCAAACAGGCCTGCAAGACGTGAATGCTTAAATGCATAATCTAGGATAGCTTCTACCTTGTCCATCGGTATCACTCGATGCAGTGCATCTGCTGTATCGCTATCAGCATCTATATCTTCCTGAGCCATATCGATCATAGCTGCTGTTCCTGCTTTAAACGGAGGGATCGATACATGGGGGTTTTTATCAATCAACCCCTTTGTTAAAGCATAACTCAACGTATTACTTATCACAAAGCGGATGTGATTGATGGTCGTAATACTTAACGGTTTAACAGGCAGCTCCGCTTGTCTCTTCTTCTCAGATTTTTTTCTTCCATGAATTCGAGTATATGTATAATACTCTAGCAACTGCTCTTCTGTTATTTCTTTAACAGGTGTCTGCCCTAGAGATGTCCCCCTGACATATACACGGTAATACATTTGGTAATTGTCCGAGGTAGAGATCTGGACACTGGTATCTTTTAGACTGAGGTTTAAAAGGAAAAGAGCATCTAGGGTAGGCCCTTGTGATTTACTTTCTTCCTGCTTCGCTTTCTTTTCCTCTTCCAACTTAAGCGACTCTCGCAAAGCCCGTTCCCACTCCTTTGCATTTTCATTTCTCGCCCGTACTGCTTTTGTCTCAGTTGAGCCCGTGCCGGAAATTCTTTTAGAATAGTCCTCGCCGTTAACCTCAATCGTATATGTTAGCTGCGATACGAACTTTCCTCTTTTTTGATAAATTGTACCCGCTCCATACGTGCTCCGTGATGCCTGCCTTTTATTTTCGATATTTCTCACTTCCTTAATTAGCTGGGGGGGACATTCTGCCCCCATGTTTACGTTTTTTCACGAAAAACCGGCCGATCTAACTCCAGTTCTTTCTCTGTAAAATGAAAGTCGATCAGCTGCTCCAATGCTAGCTCTTCTTCGATAAAATCCTGCGCCTCGTCTAGCGAACTCACCTTTTTAACTTTAAAACCGCGATAATGTGCATACCTACAGGCTTTTTCCCATGAAGAAAATGCGCCCACCATCCCAGTTGATACCACCGCATAGGTTTTCATCTGCTCACCTCCGTTTCTGTGTTGATGTATTCCTCCAGCCGCCTACGGGGGATAACGATCCTTCCACCTATCATCTTTCGTGGAAAAGCGGAATTGTTTTTTAATTCTTTATACATTAAAGATTTAGAAATTCCTAGCACGGCCGCCGCTTGCTGCGGTGAATATACCAGAGTTGGAGCAGATTCTATGTCTATTGTTTTTTCCTGCATTTTTTACCTCCATTAATATTTAGCGCTCTGACAGTTTTTAACGCTTTTGACAGTCTTTCTAAGTTCTCCTATTTTAGGTCTTAAATCCAAAGTGACCGTCACCCCACAAGCAAAATCGAAATATTTAATTTTTTTCAATTTAATTAGCGCTCTTACAGTTTTTTTGCACGCCAAAAGCTGTCCTTGACAAATTTTGAAGTCATATTTTTGATTCTCTTTTAATTCCAGATGGATGGCTCCGTCACTGTAGCAAAAACACGTCCTCCCCTCCTTCAAATCCACCAGAACTCGGCAGCGAATCGGTTTCCAGTATGTAAGTTGACCGATCAATAGTTCCGCCTCCTCGTAACCTTCTCGTACGGAATCAAGACAATTCTCGGCATCTCGAATGTTCCAACAGACGATTATTTCCGACTTTTTTGCTCTTAAAGCTTTGCAGTGACCCTCTGCCGCCTCCCTTGATAAGCTGCAAAAAAAACCTATTTTGCTAATCACGAGATAGTACATCGTTTTTTCTCCTCATTAATTACGTAAATTTTTCGTTCTCCCGTCAATGCATATCCATAACTCATTAATATTTTTTTAATTATTCCCACACCGGGAAGTCGGTCAGTTCGTCCAGAACAAAGTTGCTCCCCCGTTGCAGATTCATGGAGTTCCCGGAATCGTTTCCGAAAACAGTCCCAATGCATACCTGTCATCGGTACATTTATGCCCTTTTGCAAAAACTCTTTTAACTCCTTTTCGGCTACACTTCGATTTTTTAATCGTTGATCACTTTCCGGATTATAGGAGAGACCAAACCATCTTAGTACTTTCTCTATATAACCATCAGGATCTTTCCGAATTCTTTCTATATTATCAGTTAATTCGGTCGAAAAATATTCTAATGCTCTGCCTGCAAAAAAATTAGGGCGATTTTTTCCATCTATTCCTTGGTAGAAAAGGCCCGTGATTTCTTTATTGCCAAATTCCATTAGATAGTTAAATATACGTTCCTCATTTCCAGATGAAAAAACTTTATATGCCATGAGCTTTTTAGTGTAGCTAAACCGTTTTCGATTGAAATACTCTGCTGAATGTCGAACAATCAAAAGCTCGATCCGCGTCTCTCTACTCTTTACCCGAATTCGGCCTGCCTGCTGAACTGCGCGGATTGCTTCAAAACCTGAAATGACCAGATGCATTAAATTTTTATCAAGAAGACTTACCCCATTGTCAATCACGTCCGTCGCTAATAGAACCTGAGTGGAAAACCTCCCTTTCAACAGAACATTTTCAAGTTCCTTTTGATCGTCCTCGTCCATACCATCAGCCGCTACAAAAGCCGCTTTAATGCCTGCGGTGATTAGGTTTGTTTTTAACTCCTTTCCCTGCTCTTTACTATCTGTAAAAATCAGCCATTTCCCAGCGTCTCCGCTCTGTATTTTCGAGCTGATAACCGCTACCAAATCCGAATCTTCTTCTAGAATCACGGGTACAAAGTAGGAAAAGTCTGCCTCTGCACCTCTCAGCTCCAGAACATCTCGTTGAACCCCTCGCCTTACAGGGCCCACGTCTATGTATCGAAAGTCAAGTAGCTTTCTACGCAAATTATCCGAATAATCCTCGTATAAATCTCTGATTTGCTCAAGCTCTAAGATTAAGTTTCTTACCGGAGCCAACGTTGCTGATATATATATCCGAACTGCTCTTGGAAACGCCGCTGGTAGTCGATTTAAATATGCGGTTTTAGCAGAAAATATCGAATCTCGGATCAAGTAGTGAATCTCATCAAAGGCCACAAAATCAAAATCTTTTGCCCTCATGCTTCCAATCCTCATCTCCGGCGAGGAACCCTGATTCCACCGAAATAGTTCTTGCAGATACTGGTAGGACGCTATAATAAGATTATCAAATTCCAGGTACCCTTGTTCAACTATCGGAACTTCCATGGGTAGTCCCATCTTTTTGAAAATTTCTTTTTTTAACTGTCCGCGCAGTGCCGAGCGATTTACCACCACCAGCAATTGTTGCCCCTGGACGCGGCAATGTAGCCATAACTCGTTCAGACAAAATGACGTTTTTCCCGACCCTACTGGTGCTGACAGCAAAATAACCGTTCCAGGGCTTGCCCTGATTATGCTATCTTTTATTTCTTTTTTTATATAGTTCATTTGTATCCCTCCTGTGTTTTTAATTTTTAACAGTGTAACACGAAAAAATCGCTAGAACACACGTTGCAATTTGCAACAAAAAAGCTACCGCAACTCTAATGAGTCTCTCGGCAGCCCTGTTTTTTTACTTCTGTTGGTGGTATATCTCATAGGATCTTTTTATGGCCTCCGCCTGCAAAACTGCAAAACGCCACTGTGGATCTCCGCTATTGTAGGTTCTTTTTCTAGGATAATTCAGGAGCATCTGATTCATATTCATTAGTCCCACCTTATTGTAAATGATACTCGATGTCTTTAACTCTTCCTCATTTTTACGGTATTTCTCTTGTTCATCCTTCAGTATTTCCTCTTTATTTTCGTTCTCAATGCCCAATATTTCAACGAGTTCAATTTTATAAATATCAAACTGGATTCTTCGGCTTTTTATAAGATCATAAAAACCTTGAAGCATCGTTTGATAATTACTATTGATCCTGTCAATTACCCGTCTTAACTCCCCCAGAAGTCTTTCTATCATCTTCTTATTATATAAGTCATTATCTGCCCCACTCCAATAGGGAGATTCATCGTCAACGTAAGGATTACTCTCTAGAAATATGCATATAAGATCCGCTAATGCCATCCTAATATTTACTGGCCTACATTTTATCAGTAATTTTAAAATTGGAATATAAACAGACTCATTCGTTTTTTTATCGTAATATCCCCTCGCTAATGGGAATAAACTCAATACAGTACTTATCCCAAGCATTTTTTCAATTAACCATTTGTCATTGTCTGTCAGAATGATGTCTTTTTCTCTACACGTTATAGTTTTCATTATATTTCCGAAACAGCGGCTATTAGCATATACCCGATTACTCTTACCGTTTTTGAAACATTCTATCGAATCGGCGTCTTTAAATATTGCTTTCCAAGTATAGGCACAAAAATCGGCATATTTATTCTCAGGTAGTTTAAACGGAAGTGTATATCTTGACTCCTCTTCTGTTGCAATGTCATAAGTATCGTCAAATCTCTTTGTTTCCGTTTCGAGGGCGCATCTACAATCAACACTAACATTGTAAGTCAAGCTCATTCGTAAGTCTTCATAGTAGAGGGATACATTATTCGCGTAAAGTAAAAGATTTTCCCAAAATATATTTATGTCTTTTTTCCATATTTTCTTTACGATCTCTTCCTTCGATAAAAACGTGTTCGCCTCATAGAACACGTCAATATCAAAAGAAGACAAAACAATCGCGTTATTATATGTAATATGCGGAACATCCTTAAGAAGAACCGGCTCCATTATTATCTCAAAAATATCTTCAAAGGATAGCTGTTCGCTTGTTACTGCCTTGTCTATTTTTACTTTCAATTCTGTATTCACTTCTGTCGAATTGCCAAAGATTAAATCTCCATATCTTTTCACAATTACCCTCCTAAAAACAATAGAAGTCACGCTCTGCGAACTTTCTATTGCCTTGAATAAACGGGACACAATAAATTATGTCCCGTTTCTATTATCTTTTGTAATCAAATCCTACCCGGCCTGCCAAATAGATCGGAACCGTAACCATCCGCTCCGCCACGCCCCCGTAAGTATCACCCTTCAGAAAATACACCGCTTCTACCCGGCCGTCCTTCAACAGCATCTGAGCCGTCTTCCCAGCCGATTTTCCCGCCTTTACCTCGACGGCATATATCTTCTCATTCTGCGTGTTATTAACCAGAAAATCAATCTCTCCTGTTTTATAGGTTCCGAACATCGGAGCCATACCCGATATCTCCACCCGTCTGGCTCTTTTGAACAAATCCAGATAGACAAAGTTCTCACTCAAATATCCAGAAACCGCCGCCCCTGTAACGCCTCCCGTTTTCAGGAAATATCGGGCTACTCCTAAATCCCGGAAATAAAAACGCACATCAGCCCTCGTATCGGCCGGATTACACTCAACTGCTTTCCCACAAAAGCCTATAATGTCTGATCGGTACAGCCATGCCGTGGCATAGTTCACGCTGGTTTTTGTCGCCTTATTGCTATCTTCTTTATAAATAATCTCCGACAGCTCTTTTACCAGATTATCATATCCCTTTTTCTCACGGACCGACAGCTGTGCAATTGCAGGAAACAGCTGCTCAAACAGGTTCATCTCTAATATGTTTCCGAAATAATGCAATGACTCTTCCACAAAAATCCGTATGACCTGCGAAAGTACTTCTCTACACTCATCCAGATTCCCTGTCTCCAAGTACCGGGTCACTACCGCCGGGTAGCCTCCTATCTCACAGTATATTTCGTAATATGCTTTTAACTCATCGTAATCTGCGTGAGCCCCCGAGCCATATAAATCAATCGTTTCATAAAGTTCACGCTTTCCAATGGCATCCAGGAATTCTTCATACGAAAGAGTCTCCATCATCAAATCTTCCGTATCACCGGCCGGAAGAAAATATCCTTTTTGCAGCGTTTTTCCCAGGTAGCTGCCCGTTACAACAAAATGGCAGATAAACTCTCTGGAAAACTGACGGATTAAAGAAAATACCTTCGCGGATTCCTGAATTTCATCGACCACCACAATTGTGTCCATATCGTCTACAAATGTCGGATCAAACAATTGTAACGCCCGATGCAGCGGCTTTTCAATACGTGGTTCTCCCGGGGTCCATGCCGTGGCCTGTGCAAGACACATCAAAAAATCCTCTCCTGTAGACTGTGCCATGTTGATGTAAAAGAACCGCTTATAATTCTCTCTCGCAAATTTATCCAGAATAAAAGTCTTACCGGTCTGGCGTGCCCCCTTCAATTCCAGGACTTTTCCGCTGTTCCTCTTCTTCCACTTTATCAGTTCACTGTAAATGTCCCGCTTAAGTTCCATGCTAATCACCACATTTCTATCATATTTCATTCTTCCAGCTTCTTCATTATATCATACCCCGATCTTGAAGCAAATTCTTTTTGTCCAATAAGGTCTGCAAATATTTTGACACTTTTATTTGCAGACCTTTTAGGCCGCCCCAAGGGAGGCCGGTTTTAAATCCTGCGAGCTCTAATGCTTTGCGAACTCAAGTATAATGGCTACCGCCTGCTCCTTATATCGGTATATTCTTATCATCCTGCTTAGCAAATGGTAAGCCGCCCTTTTTCACGCTCATACCGATAAAGCGAATTTGTCAGCCGCTCCTCCCGCCAGTTCTCTCTATTAAATCCTCTCATAGCTGCCTTTTTTAAATAGGCCGCATAGAATTCTTTTTCCTCCGGCAGCAAAAACACTTCATGGGCGCTATGCGGAAGAATCAAAAGAGAATTGTACCCCTTTTCTTCACAGAAACGCCGGAGCAGGTTATCATATAAGAGACAGGAAGCTCCATAGATCCCCTGTTCGCTGGACAGCAGATACAGCGGCAGCACCTCTTTGCTTTCTTCCGTGAATCTTTCCCGTCTTGCCAGTTCCTCTTGATCTGTTTCCACATTTTTTCTACCGGGATGTGAGTCTTCCCACTCACTGATATGCCGAATGCAGGCTGGCAGCAATGTCGGTGTATTTTCTCTTGCCAGTGTCCAAATCTGCTGTTCCGTAATCCCCCAAAACCGTAAATGTTCCCATCGGATCAGGGCCGTCCACACGTTTTCCTCCTCATCTGTCAAATATATATAACTTACAATTGACCAATCCAGAAAATTGAAGTGCGGCACTTCCTCTAACAGCTCCTTATTCTCCCTGGTCGAGATGATACGCTGTGCGATTCTGTGCTTTATGGTTGAAAAATCCCCTGGATCCCACATTCCCTTATTAAAAGAACGTTCTTTGTAAAAAAGCGCAACAATCAAGTCCGCCGCTTTTCCGACCGTCCTTTCTGAGCAGCTTGCCCAAGCAGGGACTTCCACCGTTAAAGAGACTGGTGCTCCCTTTTTTCTGAGAATCAGACCTTGCATATAAAAACCGGCTGTATTTCTCAAGTTTCCCAAATCCACATCATAAGTAGTACCCAGTCGCTTCTTTACCTCCTCCTGTACTTTTAAAACCCATTCCGTTTCATTCATCTTCCTGTTCTCCTCTCCTATTTTGGGGAAATCCGCCTTGTCACGCCCTATAAGGCTTAGGCCGCCCCTTTTGTCAACGGAGGAATCACCTCTGTCAGTTCACGGGATTTAGAAATGATTCCACAGACACGTCCTCTAAGCCTGGCAGCCTGATCCGGGTCTTTTTCGATTAAAATACAGCTTCTTCCCATTCCAAGCGCTGCAACTCCGATCGCACCGCTGCCAGAAAATTGATCCAGTACGATTTCCCCAGGAAGTGTCAGATAGGAGAGAATCTCCTGGCACAATGTCACCGGAAGTTCTCCCTGACAGATTTTTTTCTTCTTCGGAACCGGTGCAACATCAAATATGGCTGGCAGCATTCCTCTTGCTCCACTCATGTAAACCTGCCCTCCCTCCCGTTTTATCCGTTTCGCATCAGGCCTGAGATTTCTGGCTTTTCCTTTGGAGAGTATCAGAATGTCCTGCATATTTTTAGCTTTTCTCCCTGTGTTGCTGACAAATCCGTTTTTCCTCCATGGCACTTTACAATAATAGAGAAAGCCGGCTGCCTTCGCCATCTGCTTAAGTTGATATAAATACTCATAGTTACTCTCATTCTCCTCGGGAAGCACTTCTGCCAGGAAGCAGCCTGCTTTCAGAACACGTGCTTTTTCATGAAAGTCCGCTTCAGTGTAACGGAAACAGTCAAAGTCGGCAAAAGATCGGTTTCCGCCTTTATTGGAAGCCATGTCTTCCCAGGGATGATCGGTCACAATTGCTTCAATGGACTGATCCGACAGCATGTCCAGGCTTCTTCCATCCCGCTCCAGAATGACACAAACCACACCATTGTCCTCCATAAGGTGCAGATGCCTGTGAACCTGTCTTAAGGATTCTCCCCGCCTCCATGGCTCCCCCATCTTTTGTTCTTCCCACTCCCTTAAAGCAAACCATGCTTTCCCTGCAAAGCAATTACTGATACCTCGCCCCTGCTCCATTTTCTTTACCTCCTGAATTTTCATTGCTTTTAAAAAATGTCACCTGCTCTGTCTTTCTGTCATACTGATAAATCCGGTATGACAAAATATCCTCCGCAGCAACATCATCATCGTTGATCTCACGAACGATCGCTTCAAAATCCATCTCATCGATCAGATCCGTCATTGGAACCAACAGTACCTCGTGGATACTGGATGGAATGATCAGAAGATCCGAGTCCAGCTTATCAGCTGCCTCCTTCAGCGCATCCGGGTATAAAAGGGCTGCTGCTCCACATACTTCAGTCTGATTCGTTAATACATACATTTTCGGTTCCCGTATAAGAGGTTCATCCTCCAGTTCCGGAAGACCAATCACATCACAGATATGACGGAACTGGAGCGGTAACAGCCTGGGCGTATTTTCTACAGACAGAGGATAGAGAATCTCCGGGGCGCTCCCCCAGTTCTGCAGGTGACGGTTATCGATTAAGCAGTTCATCTGACAGTCTTCCCCTGACCAGAGCTGTAATGAAAACACAATTGCAAGATCTAAAAACGGGATGTATGGGACCTGTGTCAGCAGATCGTGATTCAAATCTGCATTTATTAATCGGTATACCACCCGCTCTCTCATTAGAGTGAAATCCAAAAGCTGCGCTGCAGTATACGGCACGGAATTTTTTTCACTCTCGTAATACGACAAAAATTCCGAAGAGATTCTCTGCATCCCGTCCCCTCTACAAAACAAATCCCAATACGGGGCTAAAGAAATTGTGGTTTCCTGTTCTTCTTCCCATTGCTGAATCAAGATGCAGTCTTGCTTCACCCCGTTATTTTTCATTACCGTATCAAACTTGATCCGGTACTTCGGCCCAAGCCATCGCTCCAATTCTTTTTTCAGTTCCTTTTTAAATTCTTCATATCTCTCCATCTCTTTTTCCTTTCTGGTTTTTGCGCCTCGTTAAAATTATTTAAGCCTAAAGTATCAATGGCAATTAAAATTCCCTATGGTGTATTTACCATAGGGAAAACATTTATCTATGCCGCCTCCTCAAACTCTCCATCTATCAGATCCTCGTTTCGTACTTCTGACATGTCAATTGACAGTTCCGTTTTAATGGATTCATCCATCGAAATAGCTTTCTGGAAATCTGACTTTACCGGACCGTACTTTAATGCCTTTTTAATAATGGTTTTCTTGGCCATCTCCTCATATTGACTATTCCACGGGCTGTATTTAGAATTGATCGACTGGGAATACTGCTTTGCAAACGCGTCCATGGCAGCACGGTTCATCACCTCAAATCCAAACCCGCCGTTGATCATCTTAAACAGCCCGTAAAAATATGTAATTTCGCCCCGTTCCCCCTCTCCCGGCCGATGAACCAGTTTTGGGGTTAAACCATATTCATACTCAAAATAGTCAAATTCGTGTACGGCCTGCGCCTGTATCATTTGAACCTGCCCGGTTCGGTAAGCCAGATCAATATACCCCTTATAGCCGATCTGGAACTGGCACTCCAACTGGTTCTTATTTTTATAAGGTATTAAATAAGCCTGGCCCAACGGAGTATTCGGTTCCAGGCCAAGCTGCGCCGCATTCATCAATGCCGCAATAAAACTCATAGGGCTGCACTCGGCTAACTTCGGCGTATTGTTAATAGCCGACAGTGCCATTCTGGTGAAGCGTTCCGGGGTCAAAACCGAAGGAAGCGCCCTCTTAATCTCCGGCTCCAGCACCTTCACCATGTCGGGAATACTCATATTTTTATTCAGGCGGATCTCCTGCTTACCCGTATTTCCCGCTTTCCTGGCAAGTTCCTCTTTTACATCTGTCATCCCGCTTTTCCTCTCTGTTCTTAAATACTACGCCGCCCGGACGGTGAATCTACGCATCGCATTTCCCACAGAATACTTCCGATAGATCTCCGGTTCCTCTATCTTCAGACGCTTTGTGTCCAGTTTGGCAGTCTCTACATTGCTCCAGTTGACCCGGTAAAGGTTCCCAACCGCTGTTTCATTCTCTTTCATATATAGTTTTACTTCCTGCTCGATCTGTTTTTGCTCTGTCTGAAGGCGTTTAGTCAGTTCCAATATCTCCTCCCGGCGCTTTAACTGTTGATTCAAGGCTTCTGGAAGCAGAATTGTCTGTCGGTTTGCAGACGGATAATATTTCTTCAAGATCTCCTCGCAGCTCTCGGAACCATCCGGTTCCGGCATTACACCGGCCAATACATGGTTATTCCAGAAATCCGACTCGATCTGAATCAGATTTTCTATCATTTCATCATCCCTCAGAATTTTCCGGTACTGAAATTCCCTGCCGAGAATTACCACAGCCAGATACCAGGCATCCGAACCTGTCACGGCCATGTAGTGGAAACATTGAATCAGGTAGTGCGCCGGAATCGCTCCATCCTTCCATCTGGCCAGCTGATAGGAATTGGCCGTCTTGCACTCTAAACCGGCTCGCTCCCCTGCTACCATCCGATCGACATTGGACAACATAAATGGATGTGCCTCGCTCTGGAATATTGCATTGGCCCGCCTCTCTCTTTTTCCGGTCGCCTCCATAAATCGTCTTGCTACATAATCCTCCAGATCCCGTCCCTGGCGCATGGCCTCGTTGTCTGTCTCTTCTGTGTCCTCCCGGATTTTATCATAGTAGACACTCATTGGACTGGCATAAGGATTCAGACCGCAGATCGCGCCGGCATCAGAGCCGCCTAGCCCTTGTTTTCGATATTTCAGCCACTCCTCATGAGATAAATTGAGCGTCGATACCAACTTCTTCATCACGCGTTCCTCCTCGTTGAAATTCTTCTATGCTTCTATGGCTTCTTTCTATAATTGCCTACCTTCTTCTACGTTTTTCATTTTTCCATCTTTTAGGCCGCGCCCTCTCTGTGCTCAAACGGACGGAAGCCGCTCTCTTTAAAGCTGACATACGTTCCATCCAGTCCAAGAATAATGTGATCCAGAAGCCGTATTCCGAGAATGTCTCCAGCCTCTTTGATTCTGACCGTCACGGAAATATCATCCCGGCTGGGCTCCAATCTGCCGGATGGATGATTATGAAACAAAAGAATCTGGGTGGCGTTCGACAAAATTGCATGTTTAAACAGGTCTCTGGTGTCAACGCTGCAGCCTGTCACACCTCCTACCGCGACGATCTCTGCTGCAATTGGCGTCATTGTTATATCCAGCGAAAGAACAGCCAAAATCTCCCGATCTGCATTTTGAAAGAGAGGCGCCATCATCTCCGCTGCTTCACCCGGCCGATGAAAAGGCGCCGTTCCATATAGAGCTTTTTCTTCCCGGAACATCTGGAGTTTAACGATTCCCACATTTTGCTTTGGTTTTGGATTTTTAAATAATTGAATTACCTTTTTTCTATCTTCTTTCACGGAAATCCCTCCTTCTAAAATAAATCAGGAGTACCGCATTGCGGTACTCCCCTTAGCCCATATACTGTCTTTTTCCCATAAAACTACTACTTCCTTTACTCGGCCTCTTTTACCAAATTGTAAGCCCGATCAATCATGACGTTCCCCTCTACCGTCCGCGCAAACAGATTTTCTTTATAACTGGACGTCTCCCGTAACGGCTTTGCATGAGTGGCAAAATCTGATACTGCATTGACAAACCGGTATGCATTCTTGTCCCTGTTTTCCAGATCCGGTGCCTCGAAATAGCGCATTTTTAAGTCTTCTTTCATCCGGCTTAGATTCTTTTTCTGAAGCTCGGTCGGGTTCTCGTACAGCGGGAACAGGGCATCAATGTACTTCATCACCTGGTAATCCGCCAGCTTAATCTGATTCAGATGCTCAATCGCCTCTCCCAGCTCTTTCATGTAAAGGTCAGCAAACAGAAGCGTATTCCTGGCATCCTCCAGCTTTCCGCTAATATCTCCTGTATGATTGGCCGCCCAGCATCGCTTCGCCGTTGCAAGGGCAAAATTCAGCGTGTTTTGGCACACAACACGGATCGGCGTAATAGCCACTTTTATAGCCCCTGTCGCATCATGTGTGTTCATGAATACCAGGTATGGGGCAATCTCGTCCTCTGAAATGAAATACTTTTGCGGCAACCGGGCGAGAACCCAGACGCGGCGGCCGTTTTGAAGGCTCCCTGCCGTTTCGTAGGTAACGCCTTCCCCCAGAAGGGCATCCGTGAATGCAAATGCCTCCTCGTTCTGGACTACCTTATAACGATCGGTTACAACGCCCAGAACCTGGTTGTCTGAATCCCGGACGTTGGCTTTGAACCCCTGGATTAGCACTCCCTCATTGGTTAAAATGGATTTCTGGTTTACCTTCCAGTCGAGCCCTGCGAGCCGCAGCGCTTCGGCCGAATTAGGCGCTTCCATCACCATGGTTCCCAAACCGTGCCATGGCTTTTCTCTGGTGTAAAACATGGTTTCTACATTTGCTGACATATTCGTTACCTCCTTGAATAGATTGTTTTTTGTATTCAAAGAGATAATATATAATCGAAATCCGCGACTTTAGCAGCAGTCGAAGGCTTCTAATAAAACTTTTTTATGTATTGCTCTAAAGGAATTGATCACTTGTTCCACATAAGTCCTTAAAGTCCATACCTCTGCAGGACCCCTGCTAAATTTTTTTCCATCAATATAACTTACGGTATTAATGATAAAGTGGACATGCAAATCATTCGTGTCCTCATGCACTCCATAAACCACTTGAAATTCTTCCCCATAATATTGAGCTATTTTGAATGCAATCATAGAAGCGCAATAAGGTCCTATCTGATCATCCGGATCAAAAGAAACAATAATATGTCTGACCTGCCTTCCATCCATTTTTCCAAAAGCTCTCTTTACCATTCGGAATTGTTCTGCCATAAAACTTAAGTCGCCATTTAAATTAACCCCGATCGCCCCATAATACCGCACTACCCCTCCGTTCTCTTTATCTGTCAATGCATAGTGGAGCAAGTCACAAACCGCCTTTTGATCGGCATAAGCGTTTCCTTTTATTTTAATAATAGCCATAATAACTCCTCCTGCTTTTTTTCTATATTGACCACTATGTCTCTTATCTCTTTTTCAGACGCCCCTAATTTTTGATAAAAATCTATGGTATTAAATTCTTTTTGAATTTGTATCGCATATGATACCAATTGTTTTTTCGATATACCCGAATGCCCTTTCCCACTTAGTGCTGATTGAATTAAATACGACGATATTCCCATTCTCGTTTTATTTGCCTTTTGCTCAATTTGATTCCTCTCTTCTGCAGAGCAGCGTAAATGAATTGTTTTCTCTTTCTTCATTCTCTTGCCTCCCGATTTGTTTTATTTAACTTTATGTTCGTTTGTCTTAATTTTTAATTTGTTATATCGAATTATTTGTCTTTATATTTTCTTATAACACATTAATGAGGGATACTAATAACCTATTAAGTAATCTTTATATTTATAAAATTACTGTTCAATACTTTATAGGTTTATCTTGTTATATACACAAGATTACTTGTTTGTATACACACAATGAATTTTTAATTATAGATGAGATTCCCTTAAAATTTATTTTTTTCCCTACTAACATATAAGTGAAGACAACGTCAAATAACTCACTGTAATGACAAAGGGGAGAGCACTATGTTTACAGATTACGGAGAAATTGTTACGATTGAAACGCTATGCGAGATGCTGGAGATTGGAAAAAACACGGCTTATTCTTTATTAAACAATAAAAAAATAAAAGCATTCAAGATTGGCCGGGATTGGAAAATCCCTCGAAAGGCAGTAGAAGAATATATTTTAAATGAGTCCTTTTTGAAATGAAACCCACGAGGGTAACAGGATGTTTAAAAAATAGAGGCTCCCTTTTTTCCTTGGGAACCTCTACTAATTAACCATGGAACATATATATGATCCAATCGAAAGTTTTTACTTTTACAAATTAATTATATTTTTAGAAAGGGGAATATTTCATGTTAAAACGTATTTGCTCGGCGGTTACGAAGCTTTCAACTCGTAAACTCTTTTTACAATATCTGCCGCAGATGCAAGACCATCAAATTCACTTTTGTTCGTATATAATGTAGTTCTGATCTTTGTTGTTTTTTTCCATTTTTTAACTGTTCCTTCCTTTTTTAATGATTTACATTTTTATACTTCTAAGTTCCGCCTCAAGGCTCATGCGTTTAAACTGTATTTTTTCTTTGAACGCTCGCTCCAAGCCCATTAATTCTTGAGCTATTTTTTCCTTTCTTATATCAGACATAACTTTAGGGACTAAAAGATTAAGTCCTGGAATTGTCAGAAAAATGGTAGAAGAAATATTTTCTGCTAGTATTTTTATAAAGTCCATACGAAAATTTACAACAAATGAAAAGTTCACATATGGTTTCCTTACTTCTTTTGTTTCGCTAGATAGCATTCTATGACATAAGTTATAAAAATACTCAAACATATTTAACATTTGCTTTTGAAAATATATTTCTATATCTTTTGCACACAGTTCAATTTGTTCGTTACAATAGGAACTAATATCATCAGCAACTTTCTTTGAGTGTATATTTATAATTGTTATTTTACTATCAGAATAATTACGGCACTTTTGTATTGTTCTTTCTATGCAACTGAAGCCGTATTTTTCCACTGTCTGAGGCAGCTTAACTTGTATTCTTTCCCATAATTCCTCTTTGATTTTTACTAATATCTGCTCTCGACCAAATGGTTCTGTTTGTATACCTCCTAACAATTTTTTTCCTTCACTACATACACAAATAATATCACCCTCATCCAAAGTTAATTTAAACAAACGTTCTTTGATTTCCTTAAGAGACTGGTCAATTCCCTTCAGATCACAATGCGTTAAAACAGTAATTACCTTATTTTTTTCTTCTAATAACTCGGAAATAATATCTTCCTCAAACTTTTCAATCCTGGCCGATTTTGCAGAAAAACAATAAAGTATTACATGAAACCAATCTTTAATGTCACTATGATCATGCTGTTTTACTTCATTTAGGATAAGTCGCTTCCATTCATCTGCTTTGTCTGCTTCTAACCCCCATGTATCATATATATTCAAATTTATATCACCATCTATTCTACGGTGGTATGAATAAATTCCCTTCTCTGTTACCGGCCTTCCCGTACCAGATTCTGCCGCTTTGCTGCCAAACAAATAATTCAGCAAACTGCTTTTTCCTACTCCGGATTTTCCAATAATAAGTACATTTATGTCCATGGCTCCCGTCTTACTATCCATTATGCCCCCCCTATTTACTGGTTTTGCATTGCTAGCCGAATTGTTTCTATAAGATCGCTTATAGTTTCTGGATTAAAATATTTTACAAGCTCTACATCCTCCCCCCTAAGTCTTGCATTAGAATATTTATAGCACATCTGTGACATTGCTTCTCCTAATGATTTCGTCATTATTGTTGCAATACCACTATTAATTACATTGCTCACACCAGTCCCAATTCCTGGAATAAACTTAAACATACTCCCTAAAACTGCCTTTGATAAATTTTTCCCGACATAGCTCATAACCTGGCTCTCTAATAGGGAGGTTGTTAAGCTTGCAACCTTATCTGTCCCATATGTTTTAATAATTTTAGAAACCATTCGCATTTGAATAGGTGCCAGAAGCAATGCATCGGAACCTGGAATCGGAACATATACCGCTGCCAGCGCCTGCGCAACTGCATCACGAATCACAACATTTTTTACATATTCCTTTTTTTCTTCTAAAGCTCCATAGACCGAACTTATGAATCCTGCCTTTAATGCTTCCGGCAGTTGGTCTAATGACCATCGAATTAGTTCATCCCGTTGTATGTATTCTTCTAAGTTTGAATCTTCCAATGTACAGTATGTAAAATATTTTAAATTACTATCAATTTGTCGCAAAGAAAGGATTAAGCTGGTCAGCTCAATTTCATCGACACCATCAATTTGTGTTAAAACAGCCGTAACTGGAATTCCTTTATCTTTAATTGTACAAATCATTTTTTGATCTATATCAAAAATTCGTTTATTAGCTGCACTAATACAATACCAAACCTCATGAATTTTTTCTTCAACAGCAGCATTTTCATTTAATATCGATAAAATATTGTTTTCATAATAAGACTGCCTCTCCGATCCAGTTTCATATCCTTCACTATCATATAAGTTAACCGACGTATCCGTTGAAGAATATTTTTTAATTCCACGTGTTAAAGGTACACCATGTCCAATCTCAGCAACTTCTTTACCAAAAATATTATTTATTAAACTGCTTTTTCCTACTCCTGTCCCACCGCAAACCAAAATATTGGGTTTCTGAATATCCATTTGAAGTTTTTCAAGTTCGCTATTTAAATCAAAGTCGTTTATGTCGAAATCACAATAGCCTTCTTTCATTATATATCACCCCATTAATTCTTCTAATGATATCTGTTCAGTCTCTATTTCTGTGGCTTCTCCATTGCAACTGCCACAAACTTCATTCATATTTCCGCTTGTAGTTACTTTGCCCTCCCGTGTTAGTAATGTTTTTCCATCTTTAAGTTTAATACACCTAAGGGCATCATCCTCTTTACAAAGTTGCTCAACCAATTTATTAATAATATTATAGTCCTCAGAGGAATGTGTTGTTCTCAAAAATTCACTATACATCGGCAAAAGGGCTTCAACCGTAATTGCCCCTTTATTCTCATCCAGAGCTCTACGGCACTCCTTATAATGGGCACGCAACTTTGTTTCTGAAAAGAAAAGTCTTTCCTGCGCGCGAGCAAAATCTGTTGTTATGCCAAAGAAAGTATCTTTGTATGGGAGTGCAACAAACGTAGGTAATTCTGCCTTCCACATTTCTATATCCATGTAACCTAAACTCTTGCAATTCATTTCTAAATATTTTTTTAATTTTTTTTCATTATTCGATTTATATGTATTTAATAACACCGTGTAAACAATAGTTCCAAGTACAATTAGTAGTAACACCGATAAAGCAGCTTTTCTCCCTGACAGAAAAAAAAGAATAAAAACAATTGCTCCCGCCGCACAAACTAACTTATGCTCTATTAGGTACTCACCAATTGACATGAATGCCCCTAAAATCATCAGACCGACAATCACAATTATTACTATTTTCCACATTTCTACTTTATCCCTTCGAAGGTTTCTCTATTATAAACTCCATGCATCGCTTTGTTTCTATTTGTTTTATTGAATCATATGTAAATTTTCTTTTTTCCATTTCTCTTTCTGCTTTTTCTAGTATTTTTTTTCCCGAGATGTCAATAAAATACATCTCCAAGAAAATTGTAAATACATCTTTATTCGTGCCAATATCACGTATAAAGCAAGATCCCTCATTAAAACTCAGCCCCTTTCGTTTTGATGCCATAATAACCTCGTCAGTAAATTCTCCCACAAGGTTTATATACATTTCTAAGGTATATTTTCCCTGAGACGACTGAAACAGTTCATAAAGAGTTGACATAAATTTTTCGGTTAATTCTTTAATACTCTTTTCTTTCTCTGACATAATTTTCCTCCTATATCACCCCAGCTTCAATATAAAATCTTCTGTTATATCAATAACTTCTCCGTTTTCATACCGCTGCCTATATTCAGGTGGTATTTCTTTTTCTGATTGGGTATACTCAACCACAACCTCTTTCCAGCAATGTTTTTCTTCATCCCTAACATAATTTTTTGTTTTAACCTGACATTTATTAATTCCTTTTTCTATCAATACAGTAGAACCTTCTATTGCATATTTCAATTTATTTTCTAAATTCTGAATAATTTTCCTCAACATATTTAGAATCTTCTCAAAAAATGCCATTACAACTCCTACTACTTTTTTTATTGTTCCTGTCATAATTTTCGTATATGGGATTATTCCCATGACTATCATCCCCTTTCTAACTCTGTCACTTCTGATTTAGAAAATGCAACATTTGAACAGTAGTTTTCAGCTCTGCTAGCTTGTAAGTTATTTAGTGCTTCCTCTATATATTTTTGTTCTACAAGTTTTTCTTTATTCCGCGCAGCTTTTATAGCGGCAGTGACAATAGAATTGACAATATCCGCTCCACTAACCTTGGGATAATTAAAAACAAGCTCTTGCTGATTTACATTATTAGGCAACTCATCAATTAAATAATGACTCCACAAATTTTCTCTAGCCTGCAAATCCGGTAAATCAATTTTAATATGATAAGGAATTCGTCTCATAAATGCAGAATCAAAGTTACTAATAAAATTTGTTGTAAATATCACCATACCTGTATATTCGTCTAACAGATTTAGTAAAACTGAACGTGTTTGGTTTACGCTCACATCTAATGCATTTTTCATATCCGTCACTCTCCGACTTAAAAGAGCATCAGCTTCATCAAATAAAAGTATTGCATCTGTTTCTGTAGCCGTTTTAAAGACATCTGTAAGATTTTTCGATGTTTCTCCAACATACTTTGATTCAATTTCCGCGTAATTTACTTGCAAAATCATCTTCTCTGTTTCTGTAGCAATAGCATTTGCAATCATTGTTTTACCAGTTCCCGACTGTCCATAAAAATTTACGGCCATTTTGGGTATTTTATTAACAACCTTTGACAATTTCCATTTATCGAATACTGTTTCCCAAACATCTGGAATTGCAATTAAATCTAAAATCTGTTCTTTTATCCCGTTATTTAAAATTACATCCGACAAATGTATTTGTGGTTTGAATAGTTTACAAATATGGTCAGATTTTTGTTCCTGCATTTTTTCAGTAAAAGTAATTGGCATCTTTTCTCCTTTACTACTAAAAAACTCTATTTTTAACCCATGTATGCGGTTTTTTATTGTTTTTTTTAGGGCATATTCCCGGCATCGGTCTACCCAAATTTTTAAAACGGATTACTTTTTTACCACACCAACTGCACATATATTCTACCCTATTATTTGCTTGCGTCATTTCTTTCCCTTCTAATAATATAAGTCTTTGCTTTTTATTTTTAATACGGTACTTTATTAATTGATTATAACATTTCTCCGCGCACATAACAACATATAGTTTATCTAATAACAGCTTTCAGTTTATTTTTTCAAGTTGTATTTATATAACCTAGATTTTAATTCTTAATTTTTATAAATTCCTCTAATATATCTAAAACCGATAAAACAAGATGAAAGATTAATTTTACAAACATTTTAAATAGTTTAATATTTCCGCTTAGTGTTGTTTTCATTTTAATTTGAAACTCCTTTCCTTTATGTAGCATAGATATTGATTTATCGTCGGTATAAAGCTTTTAGTTATGTACATTAGAGCAATTAGTTAATTAATAATTTTATAAAAACAAAGTAGAATCATATCATTGGAGGAATTACTTTATGAACTACATCGATCTTGGCCGACGCATCCGAGAAGAGCGTCTAAAATTGAACCTCACACAAGAAAAATTATCAGAGGCTATCAACGTATCCACCACCTATATTGGACAGATCGAGAGAGGAGAACGCTGTCCCACCCTAGAAACGTTAATTAAGCTATCAAATCGTCTCGGTGTGAGCATTGATTATCTCTTGCATGAGTCTATAGAGCCCTCTTCAACTACCCTTTCAAATTTATGGGTACAAATGACACAGGAATTATCCAATGATGAAAAAGAAATGATTATAGAGATGGTAAAGGTAATTAAAAATCATCGTAAATAATACCAGCCGGATTGAGAAATCCGGTTTTTTTATTGCAGCTACCAGAAAACGGCGCATCAAGTATCCTAATACCCTTATATCTTCATACTTTTAAGTCTTCCTCCATTTCCTTCAGTGCTCTTTTCAGTAATATAACAATAGTCTCTATCTCCCTAGTACGTTCATCCCCTCGGGCATCCTCTTGTTCCACCCCCTTTTCTAAAATAAGGAGTAGTTCTCGAATTTCAAAACAAAGCAGCATCTCTTCTTTCAATAACTGCTCGCTTAATAAGTGCTCCGCCCATAAAAACCCTACTCTCGATAAAACGGCAGCCGGTATATTTGACATCAGTGCACCATTTAATACCCCTTTCATAAATGTTTTTTTATATAGATAGTGGTTGAATGGCATCACAGTATCAAACCTTCTCTTTTCATCCATATATAGCAATAGTATTATAGAAAATCCTTTTCCTATGGATGCCCCCAGAAACGCAGCTTTTAACTTCGATACATTCTCCTTTAATCTCTTTCTTTCGCATTCGCCTAATAATTCATACGCCTCATTAATAATTTTCACGATCCGCTCCAAATCGCTAATACTGTTAAAATTTTTTTTCTTTTTATTCTTCATAGCACCGTTCCTCACACTCCGATTAATTTTATACGGTCACTTTTTTGCAAATATGCAACCAAACTGCAACCACTATCCTCCAACAAAAAAAGCAGTAAGGAAAAATCCCCACTGCTTTCACTAATTACAACTCATTTTTAATTTTTCTGATTTCCTGCAAACCTATATAAACACTAGCTTTTCCACGCATAAAAAAAAGCGCCGACCCCGCAGCTCTCTGTCTGCAAAACCAGCACTCTTCAGTGCGCCTTCAGGGACTCGAACCCTGGACAAATAGATTAAGAGTCTACTGCTCTACCAACTGAGCTAAAGGCGCGTATTAATTGTTGTTTTGTCACTTTTTGTGACGCATGAATTATTCTATCTCAATCATCATAAAATGTCAACCTCTTTTTTAAAAATCTTGTAAAAATTATGTCTGAATTATATATTTAATTAAATCTCTCCCATTTTGAGGCCTTAAACCTTACAACTATAAAGAGGGCAGGAAGCACTCGTTCCGCCCTTTTTACAGTCGCTCTTTATCTTTTTCCCGGTGTCGTATTTCACTGTTCTTTTATTTAGCTTTTATTTAGAATACCGGCACAACCGCTCCGTCATATTTTTCATTGATAAATTTCTTAACCGTATCCGAAGTCAGCGCTTCACTCAGAGCCTTTGTCTTTTCCGTGCTTTCGTTTCCTTCCTTTACCGCAAGAATATTGGCATAAGCCTGGGCTGCCAGTGAGTCGGATGCCTCAACGGCCAGAGTATCTTTTGTTTCTAACCCGGCTTCCAGCGCATAGTTTCCGTTGATGCAGGCGATATCCACATCCTGCAGGGAGCGGGCCAGCTGAGCGGCTTCCAGTTCCTTGATTTCCAGGTTCAGCGGATTTTCCCTGATGTCGACTGCCGTCGCCGTAAGGCCGGCATCTTCCTTAAGTGTCAGCAGCCCCTGAGCCTCCAGAAGCAGCAGCGCCCTCGCCTCATTGGTGGTGTCGTTGGGAACGGCAACGATCGCCCCCTCCTTTAGCGCCTCCAGATCGGTAGTTTTTCCTCCATAAATGCCAAATGGCTCAAAATGCACTTTTACAGCCGACACAAGATGTGTTTTATTTTCTTCGTTGAAATTGTCCAGGTAAGGCTGATGCTGAAAATAATTGGCATCCAGCTCTCCGTTTTCCAGGGCCGTATTGGGCAGGACATAATCGTTGTATTCCACAACCTCCAAATCATAGCCTTTGGCTTTTAATTCTTCCTTTGCGGCATTAAGAATCTCGCTGTGGGGCGTTACACTCGCCCCTACTTTGATGACTGTATCCTTCTCGCTTGCAGCGGCCGGCTTTCCGCAGCCGGACAAGGCTGTTGATACTACACAAACTCCTGCTAATACTGCAATTAATCCCTTTTTCATAATCTTTTTCCTCCTTAAAATTGCTCACTTTTTAATGTTTTTATTTTATATGTGATTTTTTGTTTACTTTCCTGTCTCTGCTGCCTTATCTCTGTTGCTCTATCTGAGTTCCTCTGCTTCATCTGTTCTGTCTCTGCTGCTTTTTCTCAGCGATTCCGTTTCAGTTCCTCTATTCCTGCTGTTCCGTCCTTTCTGCCCGGTCTCTATGTTTCATTCCCTTCTGTTCCATTCATGCCGGCCCGCCTAATCACCGGCTTCTCTTATCCACCCGCTGTACAAGCCGAATCCCAAATTCCTGAAATAGCTGGACGATAACGACCAGCAGCACCACCGTGACAAGCATTGTCCCCGACTGGTAACGGTAGTATCCGTAGTTGATGGCGATTGCCCCCAGGCCTCCTCCTCCGGTGAATCCCGCCATTGCCGAATATCCGAGAATGGTGGCAACGGCTATTGTACTTCCCACCAGCAGGGACGGTCCCGCTTCGGGAATGAGCACCTTGCGTACAATCTGCATCGGCGAGGAACCCATGGCCCTGGCCGCCTCAATCACGCCGTAGTTAACCTCTTTCAGCGAAGATTCCACCAGCCGTGCCACAAAGGGCGTAGCCGCAACTATTAACGGCACCACCGTGGCCGTAGAACCTATCGTCGTCCCTGCAACCAGCCGCGTGAACGGCAGAATCGCTACCAGCAGAATCAGAAAAGGCACTGAACGCAGTAAATTGATCACAACGCCCGCAATGGTATTTATCTTCCTGTTTCTGCAAATCCCTCCGCTGTCCGTCACATAGAGGAGAACTCCAAGGGGAATTCCAAACAGGTAGGCCATAGCGGAAGAAAATAATGTCATATACAGGCTTTCCCCCGTTCCTTTTAATAAAAGCAGAATCATTTCCCGGCTCATGCACCTGCGCCTCCTTCCTCAAAATAAATACGGTGTTCCTTCAGGTATTTTTGTATCTTTTCTACTTTCTCCCTGTCCTCCGGCAGTTCAATCAACATCTGGCCGTAGGCCTTGCCGCCTATGTTCTCCGTATTGGCCCCAAGAATGCTTACCATTGCATTGCAGCTCAGGCTGAGAGCCGATATAACGGGTTCCGACGCCGACTGGCCGTCAAATGCAATCCGTAGCACATGTTTCCCATCCGTCTCTTCCAGGCCTGTTTTGTCCGGAAGAATCAGCCTGCGGGCCGTCTCCGTCTTCGGATTCAGGAAGACATCCCGGACCGTGCCGGTCTCCTCGATGCTCCCGCCGTTCATTACGGCCACTCTGGTGCAAATCTGCTGCACCACCTTCATCTCATGGGTAATTACCACAATTGTGACACCCAGACGCTCATTAATCTGTTTCAGCAGTTCCAGAATCGCTCTCGTTGTTATGGGATCCAGCGCGCTGGTTGCCTCGTCGCAGAGAAGCACTTCCGGCTCGGTTGCAAGAGCCCGTGCAATCGCCACTCTCTGCTTCTGTCCTCCCGAAAGCTGTGCCGGATAGGCGTTTTCCTTTTCCTCCAAATCCACCAGCTTCAGCAGTTTCCTTGCCCGCTCCCTGCACTGGTTCCGTTTGGCTCCGGCAATCTCCAGAGGATAACAGACATTGTCTATGACATTTCTCTGCTCCAGGAGGTTGAACTGCTGAAAAATCATTCCTATCTTGCGGCGGTAATTCCGCAGCTCCCCGGCGCTCACCTTTGTCAAATCCACGCCATCGAAATAAACACTTCCCTTGGTTGGAACCTCCAGCAGATTGATACACCGTACCAATGTGGACTTCCCTGCGCCGGAGAATCCGATAATACCGAATATTTCACCTTTTTCTATTTCCAGAGACACATTCCGCACCGCCACAACCTCACCGCTCCGCGAGGAATACTCTTTGCTGACATGTTCAAACCGTATCACATTCCATCCCCCTCTTGCCCTGAGACGTTTTTCAAAAACCGTCTCGCTTCTGATGCATCACAGTATATCACCTCCCTGATTGTTGCGCTAATTCATAAAAAATGCAGCTAGTTATAGGATAAACCTATAGCCAGCCGCCTGTACCACAATCTTTTATTTTCTTCTGCTCTGCGCCTACTGCTGCATCTTATCTCTCTGCCGCAGAGTGCCTTATATCTTACTGCAGCGCCTTATACCCTACTACAACGCCTTATACCCTGCCGCAGCGCCTTATACCTTACCGCAGCGTTTATACCTTATGCAGTGCCTTATACCTCACCCCAGCGCCTTATCCCCTACCGCAGCGCCTTATCCCTGTACTTCGCAATCTCCTCCAGATATTTCTGTCCCAGAGGGCTGATAGCCATCCCTTTCCGCGCCAGATACCCAATCGACATAACCTCGTCACTGTCCAGCCGCACCGCACAGAAATCGGTGCCGTTCAATTCCTCGCAGATAATACCGCAGCAGAGCGTGTAACCGTTCAGCCCTACCATCAGGTTTAAGATCGTAGCCCTGTCATTGACCTTGATCAGGCGCTTGTAATCGTAAGTACTGAGGACTTCCTCAGCAAAATAAAAAGAATTATAATTGCCCTGTTCAAATGAGAGGCAGGGATACTCCTCCAGCTCCTGAAGCGTAATCAGCTCCCGCTTTGCCAGCGGATGCCCCTTCCACATATAGACGTAAATGCTGCATTTCAGTATCTCATGGAATCCCAGATCAAACTGATGGAACAGTTTCGTCAGGACCTTGCGGTTAAAATCGTTGATATACAGAATTCCTATCTCACTCTTAAAATTCTTTACATCCTCGATCACCTCATACGTCTTCGTCTCATGGATGGCAAACTCATACTCATCCATTCCAAACTGCTTGACCATCTCCACAAAGGCATTGACGGAAAATGTGTAATGCTGCATGGAAACACTGAACTTCTTTTTCGTACTCTCCTTGGACACATACTTTGTCTCAATCAGCTGGTACTGCTCGACCACCTGCCTGGCATAGCCGATAAATTCCTCCCCCTCCGGCGTTACGAAAACCCCGCGGTTCGTCCTTTTAAACAGTTCCACGCCAATCTCGTTCTCCAGCTCCCGGATAGCGGCCGACAGGCTTGGCTGTGAGATAAAAAGCAGCCTGGACGCCTCGTTCATTGAATTCGCACCGGCAACTGTGATCGCATACTTTAACTGAATCAGTGTCATAATTCAGTTCCTCCTCCCCACTAAAAACAATGACCGTCACTCACACAAAAGAAGGTGCCACTCCTCCACTCTTCTCAAGTGATTTCGCAACACCCTCTCCAAAATTGATCTTTATTCGGTTTTATCATTATTCAGTTTTATGATTATTCAGTTTTATCAGTCCAATCGCGGCCGTACCGGCCCGGCGCCAGTCATCAGATAGCCTGGTTAATCGCCTTCACGATGGTCGCTTTTGTCTGTACTCCGACTTCTTTCCGGATCACCTGGCCCTTGCTGAACACAATCAGGGTAGGAATTGACATGACTCCGTATTTCATAGCCAGATCTGCGCTCTCGTCTATATTTACTTTACCGACCTTTATCCTGCCGTCGTATTCACTGGCCAGCTGTTCGACTACGGGCGCCATCAGTTTACACGGGCCGCACCAGTCTGCATAAAAATCTACCAGCACCGGTATATTTGATTTTAAAACTTCTGTTTCAAAATTCTCACTCGTAAATCTTGTCTCCATTCGCAGCTCCTCCTACTTCTTCTTTTTTCTGTCAGTGTCTATCACCTTACCCACCTCGTCAAAATGCTTTTTCCATTTCAAAACGGTTTTATTAAGTTCCGTCTTGTCACTGGTCGCCTTCGACAATTCACGGGTAATCCTGGCCTTCATACTCATTCTGCACACCTGCCGTCTGCTGTTTGCTACATTATATGCGGATTCACCGCATACAGATTACCGGCAGCGCTTTCGGCGCGCTTTCTCACATTCGTATTCTATCTGACAGCCGTCAGCTTGCAGATTGGTTTTCCCTCTGCCGCAAACTTTGTTTCATATTCGGTCATTACGTTTCCTTCCGCCATCTCGCTGTGATGAAGATCGAATGTAGATTCAAGGATTTTCCATCCCGCTTCAGGCACCGATTCCAGGGAGTAATCGAAAAGTCCCCTGTTATCCGTCTTGAATTCCACTCTGCCGTCTCTGCTCAAAATTTTATCGTATACCTCCATAAACTGAGGTGATGTAAGCCTTCTCTTGGCATGTCTGTCCTTGGGCCACGGATCGGAAAAATTCAGGTAAATCCTGGCGACCTCGCCCGGCTCAAAAATTTCAGCCATGTTTTTAGCGTCAACACACATAAAATAAATATTAGACAGCTGAAGCTGCTCTCTCTTCTGGAGCGCTTTCAGCATTACGGTCGAATACCGTTCTATGCCGATATAGTTAACTTCTGGGTTTGTCCGGGCCAGTTCCATGATGAATTTGCCCTTGCCCATGCCTACTTCTATATGAATCGGATTATGATTCCCAAATACCTCATGCCACTTTCCCTTCCGCTCTTCCGGTTTCTGAATTACGTAGGGGCTTTCCTCTATCATCTGCTCTGCGCCCGGTATATGGCGTAGTCTCATACTGTTTCCTCCTGGTGTTCTTTACATCTTTTTTTCCTATTTTTTTCATTCTTTTTATTTTACTATCTTACCATTTCAGTCATTTTTATGCAAGTTAATCTGTAAATTCTGCTACTGTTCCAATAATTCTAAGATATATATTACATTTTTCCTAATTTTATAAATTTATTTCAAAATATAGGTGCATAAAATTTTCCTATATATTATAATAGGGTTAATTAAGACTTAAGCATTACTGATACAAAGGAGACGGCCTATGAACAATACAGACAATCCAGGCACAAACAGCTGGGATAAGATCCAAAGCGGAGTACGGGATACGGAACGCCTTATCGGGCAGAAAAAATATAACATGGCGATGGTGAAAGCCCGCCAGACACTTGAGTTTATGGTAAAGTGCCTCTGTGACAAATCGGGTGTTATGGAGGGCAATCTCATTGATATGATTGACGCCCTGTACGATGACGGCATTATCAGCAAGACCACCTGCGAACATTACCACAAGATCAGGACCATCGGCAACAAGGCCATCCATGAAGAAGACAACAGCGCCTACAACGCCAACCAGGCCCACCATCTTCTTTCACAGGAGGTATACACCTTCGCTAACGATTACAGCGAGAAACGGCGCAAACCGGCGCAGGCCTCATCTGCAAGACGGCGCAGCGACGAACCCCAGCACAGGCGGTCATCCTCCGGCGGCGCAAGCAGCCGGCGCAGGGTACAGTCTTCCGGCCCTTCCTTCGATGCCGGAAGCATCATCAAACCACTTTTACTGATTGCAATTATTGTAGTTTTAATTTTTATCATCAAGATGATTCACCCGGGAAAAGAAAAAGCCCCGGAAACGACTGCACCGGCTGTCTCGACAGAAATGACGGATCCGGTACCGACCGAAACAGAGACCCCAACTGAAGAACCGACAACAGAGGCTGCAACTGTAAAATACAAAGTCAATGCCGACACGTTAAATGTTCGGGCCACTCCTGCTACAGACGGAAGAATCGTCGTACAGCTGGCCAGGGATGCAGAAGTTGAATATGTGCGTGATCATGATGACAGATGGTGTATTATCAGATACAACGGCCAGGACGCTTACGTTGCAAAGGAATACCTCGCACCTGTCACCCAATAACTGAATGACAGAAGACAGGATTCCATTGGCTGAAATTGATTTTTTATTTTAATCGTCCAATAACCATAGCGGAATTTCCCAATTCTGCTATGGTTTTTTTATTGAGTGGCAATAAAAAGTTCGCGAAGCGTGCTTTTCGTTGTTGGCGGTGGCGGAGAATCCTTTGTTCCTGCCGGATTCTTTCCTGCATTTATGCGTATAATAGTTTCAATAACGCGGCACAAGTTTATAATAACCACAGGAGGTGCCTTAAATGGACCGGATTATAGGAAAAATATCTCTAATAGAAAATAAAGCCGTAAAAATTATGGAAGATGCCGCTGCCCGGAAAAAGGATATTGCGGATCAGATCCACAAAGAGACGGAAGAATTTAATCGGGATCTGGAGGCTGAGACTGAGGCACGGATTGCCGAAGTCCGGACTTCCATGGAAGACGAGATGCAAAAGAAACTGTCCTGCCAGAGAAGCCGGGCGGAACACATGATTCAGAAACTGGAGAACCACTATAAGTGCCAGAGCCAGACCTATGTGGAGCAGCTATTTAAAGAAATGACGGGAGCGTGATTCTTATGAGAGGACTTCTGGCCTACAGCGGGCTGACTACCAAGGTCCGTGCAATGACGGGACAGCTCCTCACCAGGGACCAGTACCGGGCCATGGCCGGACTGGAAAGCGTACCGGAAGCGGTGGAATTCTTACGCGCTTTTCCTGCCTATTCGGGCGTGTTCCCGGATATGGACAGTGAGGATCTGCACCGGGGAACCATTGAGCGGCTTCTGGCCGGTTCCCTGTACAGGGATTACGCCAGGCTGTACCGTTTTTCAAACATAAAACAGAGACGTTTTTTCAAACTGTATTTTATGCACTTCGAGATAGATATTATGAAGAGCTGTCTGAGAAATGCAGCGGCCCATCAGCCGGTTCCGGTCGGCCTGTCCCGGTACGAGGAATTTTTCCGTTCCCATTCCAAACTGGATCTGTCGGCCATCGGCACGGCCGCCACAACGGATGAGTTCATCGACAGCCTGGAAGGCACGGTTTATTACCCGCTGCTGGCGCGCATCCGCGATTCCGGCGACGGAGGCCACTTTGATTACGAGATGGCGCTGGATCTCTATTATTTCAACGTCACCTGGAAAGCAATTAAAAAGAATATTCCGAAGAGGGAACAGGAAACCATCCTGCAGGGGTTCGGAACAAAACTGGACCTGCTGAACCTTCAGTGGATTTACAGGACCAAACGGTATTACACAATTCCGGGATCGGAAGTGAAAAAGCTTCTCATCCCCATCCGTTACCGCCTGCGAAACAGCCAGCTTGAACAGCTGATCGCCGCCGAAAGCATGGAGGAATATTTCTCCGCGCTCTCGGAAACATGGTACGGTTCCCAGACCAAACAGTCCGCATTGGATGAAAAGCCAAATCTGGAAATCCTCTACGACGTGATATTGGCCCACATCCACAGGACTGCGGCCGCCAGGAATCCGTACTCCATCGCCTCGCTCTACTCTTACCTGTATTTCAAAGAAGATGAGCTGAGGAAAATCGTCACGGTTATAGAAGGAATCCGCTATCGCCTCGATGCCGGAGAAATTCTGGATATTATAGAAAAACATGAAACAGGGGGGAATGCGACGTGATAGAAAAAATGAAATTTCTAAGCATAACCGGTCCCAAAGAAGATATTGACCGGGTTGTCAATCAGTATCTCAGCAAATATGAGATTCAGATTGAGAATGCTCTGTCCGAGCTGAAAACCGTAAAAGACCTCCGCCCTTATATTGAAATCAATCCCTACAAAGAGCTCTTCACAAGAGCCTCCCGCCTGGTCGGCTCCCTGAATTCGGGTGGTCCTGCCAAAACCGCGGAAACACCGGCAAAAGGAACTCTGTTGCCGGACAGCAGGGATATTTCCATAGAAAAGGCGTCCGAGACTGTCATCCGGGTAGATAAGGCCCTGGCAGATTTTATGGGAAACAGGACAAAACTGGAAGGGGAACTGGATACGCTGCGGACTTCCCACAATAAAATCCTTCCATTCAGGGAGCTGGATTACGATATCCGGTCGATTCTGCATTTCCGGCACATCAGGTTCCGGTTCGGCCGGATCCCGCGGGAATATTATGCAAAATTTGAGAAGGTCGTCTATGAGTCGTTAGATACCATCCTCTACAAATGCCATGAGGATGAAAATTATGTTTCCATCGTCTACTTTGTTCCGGCCGTTATATCCAAACGAATCGACGCCATTTATACGTCGCTTCACTTTGAACGGTTTATTGTGCCGGACGAATACAACGGAACGCCGGGCGAGGCCATCGACGCCCTGGAAGAACAGATCCGGAAAGCCGAGTCCGAACTCGCGGAAATGAATGCGCAAATTAACCGGATCCTGGAAGACAACAGGCAGGATATCCTGGACGCTTACACAAAACTCAACTCCTACAACACGAACTTTAACGTGAGGAAACTGGCCGCCTGTACAAACCACGATGTCAACACGTTCTACATCCTCTGCGGATGGATGACGGAACGGGATGCCGAACAGTTCCGGAAGGAGCTGGAGCTGGATGACAAGACATTCTGCCTCGTGGAGGATGATCACAACAACCTGCTCACTCCTCCGCCCACCAAACTGAAGAACCCGAAATTGTTCCGTCCGTTTGAGATGTTTATCAAGATGTATGGGCTTCCGGCGTACGGAGAACTCGATCCCACGATCCTGATTGCCGTAACCTACTCCTTCCTCTTTGGTTTCATGTTCGGCGACGTGGGGCAGGGACTGTTCCTCCTGTGCGGCGGATATGCGCTCTACCGCGTGAAAAAGATGGATTTGGCCGCTGTTGTTTCATGCTGCGGATTCTTCTCCACCATATTCGGTTTCCTGTTCGGCAGTGTCTTTGGATTTGAAGATATCCTCCATCCGCTCTGGCTGCGGCCCGCCGCCCAGATGATGAACCTGCCGTTTATCGGAAAGCTCAACACCGTATTTATCGTCGCGGTCGCCCTGGGAATGGGAATTATTGTACTGACCATGATACTGAACATCATTAATTCGGTCCGTTTTAAGGATCCCGAAAAATCCTGGTTTGATACCAACGGTCTGGCCGGCCTTGTCTTCTACGGAAGCGTTCTGGCTGTTGTCGTTCTCTTCATGATGGGGAAAACACTTCCCGCCGCCGGCGTACTGGCCGTCATGTTCGGAATACCGTTAATTATCATTTTCCTGAAGGAACCGCTCGCAGCACTCGTCAAAAAACAGGCCGGACACATTTCCGAATCCCGCGCCATGTTCTTTGTCCAGGGATTCTTTGAAATGTTTGAGATGCTGCTCAGCTACTTCTCCAACACCCTGTCCTTTGTACGTGTCGGCGCGTTTGCAGTCAGCCACGCGGCCATGATGGAAGTCGTCATGATGCTGGCCGGAGCCGAATCAGGAGCTCCAAACTGGGCTGTCGTCATTATCGGTAACCTGTTCGTCTGCGCGATGGAGGGACTGATTGTCGGAATCCAGGTACTGAGACTGGAATACTATGAAATCTTCAGCCGCTTCTACAAGGGCAGCGGACGTGAATTCCGCCCTTACGGAAAAGCCTGAGGCCGGTAAAAAAAGCCTGAACACTGAAAACGGCGCTGGAAGTCCTTAAAAAGCCCTTCGCCGGTAATATAAAAATAATGGAGGATTACTATTATGTCATTAACAGTCAAAATCTTATTAGCTGCCGCACTCATCTTAAGTATTGCCGTACCTTTCGGCGCATTTGCCGCAGGTGAAAAAACAAGGGGCAGATATAAAAGGGCCCTTGGTGTCAACGTATTACTGTTTTTCGGGACGCTTATCACCGCATCCGTCCTGATGTTCTCCGGCAACGCATATGCCGCTGAGGAGGCCGCCGGGACCGCTGCAGGCGCCGCCGCAGGCATGGGCTACATCGCAGCTGCTCTCTCCACCGGACTTTCCGGCATCGGAGGCGGTATCGCCGTTTCCGCCGCTGCCTCCTCCGCTTTGGGCGCTATCAGTGAGGATTCCTCCATCTTTGGTAAATCCCTCATCTTCGCCGGCCTTGCCGAAGGTGTCTGCCTCTACGGATTGATCATCTCCTTCATGATCCTGGGTAAATTATAATGAAGATGTACCTGTTAAGCGACAACATAGACACTCTCACTGGAATGCGCCTGGCCGGCGTGGAGGGTGTTGTTGTGCATGAACAGCAGGAGGTAAAAGAGGCGCTTGATAAAGTCCTCGCCGATAAGGAGATCGGAATCGTGCTCTTAACCGAAAAATTCGGGCGCGATTTTCCCGACCTCATCAACCGTGTCAGGCTGGAACATAATTTCCCGCTCTTTGTGGAGATCCCCGACCGTCACGGAACCGGCCGCAAGCCGGACTTTATCACTGCCTATGTCAATGAGGCCATTGGCCTCAAACTCTAATTCGGGGCGTGCAGATGGCGGGAATGAAGTTTCAAACACGCTCTGGCGCAGTATTTGGAAAGCAGGTGAACATACTTGACCATAGAAGAAAAACTGGAACATTTTGAATCCCTCTGTTATGGGGATGCCACCGAGCGCAGCGACAAGATGCTGGCCGATTATACCGCCTCCTTAAGATCCATTATGGAGGAACATAAAAGGGATGCCCGCCGTCAGGCCGACATGCAGGTAGCCGTCGAGGCTGAAAAAATCGAACATGACATCAACAAACAGCTGTCCATTGAACAGATTAACATCAAACGCGAATACAGCAAAAAGCAGGAAGAGCTTAAGACCATGCTGATCAGCGAGCTGCGCAACCGCCTGGCTCTTTTCATGGATTCCGCCGACTATCAGCATTTCCTTGAGTCGGAGGTAAAAAAGGCGATGGAATTCGCCCAGAAAGCTCCGATGACCGTTTATCTGGATCCATCGGACGCCGACAAACTGAACCGCATCGCGCTTCATACCGGGGCGGACATAAAGCTCAGCGATACCACATTTCTGGGTGGTATCCGTGCCGTCATTCCGTCCAAGAACATCCTGATAGACAATTCATTTAAAACAAAGCTGGAAGAAATCTCCGAGAAATTCCAGTTCCGGTTAGGAGGCAGATAAGATGGAACGCACAGGCATTATATACGGTATCAACGGTCCCATCGTCTACCTGAAGGGCGATCCGGGCTTTAAAATGAACGAACTGGTCTATGTGGGGACCGACAAGCTCGTCGGAGAGGTTATCGGCCTCACCAGCGAAAGGACCACCATTGAAGTATATGAGGAAACATCCGGCATCAAACCGGGCGAGTGCGTCAGCGGAAGCGGTTCTCCCGTATCGGTCATCCTGGCTCCCGGCATCCTCACTAATATTTTCGACGGAATCGAACGCCCTCTGACGGAAATCAAGAAAACCGGCGGCGCCTACATCGACCGTGGTGTCAGCGTGGAATCGCTGGACGGCGGCAAACTGTGGGATACACGCCTCACGGTAAAAAAAGGAGATACGCTGTATCAGGGCTCCATCATCGCTGAAGTTCCGGAAACCAGGGCTATTGTCCACAAAGTCATGCTCCCTCCGGGCACGGAAGGAACCGTACTAGACGTCGTTCCTGACGGCAAATACACAATACACGACCCGCTCATTACGCTTCAGCGCCCGGACGGCACGGAGATTAAACTCCCGATGGCGCAGAAATGGCCGATCCGTATTCCGCGTCCCGTTGGCAAACGTTATCCGGCATCCCGGCCGCTTATCACAGGCCAGCGTATCCTGGATACCCTGTTCCCCCTTGCAAAAGGCGGTACGGCCTGTATCCCCGGTGGATTCGGTACGGGAAAAACCATGACCCAGCATCAGATTGCCAAGTGGTCCGATGCGGACATTATCATCTATATCGGCTGTGGAGAGCGCGGCAACGAGATGACCCAGGTTCTGGAAGAATTCCAGGAGCTGACGGATCCCCGTACTGGCAACCCTCTGATGGACCGGACCACCCTGATCGCCAACACCTCCAACATGCCGGTAGCGGCCCGTGAGGCCAGTCTCTACTCGGGACTTACCCTGGCGGAATATTACCGCGATATGGGCTACCACGTTGCGATTATGGCCGACTCCACGTCCCGCTGGGCCGAGGCGCTCAGAGAGCTGTCCGGCCGTCTGGAAGAGATGCCTGCCGAGGAAGGTTTCCCGGCCTATCTGGCATCCCGCCTTTCCGCCTTCTATGAAAGGGCCGGAATGATGCAGAACTTAAACGGTACGGAGGGTTCCGTCTCCATTATCGGCGCAGTCTCCCCGCAGGGCGGAGATTTCTCCGAACCCGTCACCCAGAACACCAAGCGGTTTGTCCGCTGCTTCTGGGGACTCGATAAAAACCTGGCGTACGCCAGACATTTCCCGGCTATCCAGTGGCTGACCAGCTATTCGGAGTATCTGACCGATCTGGCTCCCTGGTACACGGAAAACGTGGATAAGCGGTTTATCGACTACAGGAACCAGCTCGTCTACATCCTGACCCAGGAAAACAGCCTGATGGAAATTGTCAAGCTGATCGGAAGCGACGTCCTGCCGGACGATCAGAAACTGGTGCTGGAAATCGCCAAGGTCATCCGACTCGGCTTTCTGCAGCAGAATGCGTTTCATGCGGAGGATACCTGCGTGCCGATGAAAAAGCAGTTTAAGATGATGGAAATCATCCTCTATCTCTTCAAGCGCTGCCGCGCCCTGATAGGAATGGGAATGCCGATGTCCATCTTAAAACAGGATAATATTTTCGAAAAAATCATATCAATCAAATACGACGTTCCCAACAACCGCCTCGATCTTTTTGACGGATACCGCGAGGCAATCGACAAATTCTACGACGCCGTCGTGGAGCGGAACGCTTAAGGAGGGACTTTATTATGGCAATTGAATATTTAGGGCTCAGTTCCATTAACGGACCTCTGGTAATACTGGATGGCGTTGAGAATGCCGCTTACGACGAGATCGTGGAGATGAGCGTCGGCGGGCAGGAACGCAAACTCGGAAAAATCATTGAACTTTATGGCGAAAAAGCCATCATACAGGTATTCGAAGGCACGGAAAATATGGCCCTTCGCAATACCCACACCAGACTGACCGGCCATCCGATGGAGATTATCGTCTCAGAGGAGATGCTGGGACGCACCTTCAACGGAATCGGCCAGCCCATCGACGGACTCGGTCCCGTACCCGGCAATGTCAGACTGGACGTCAACGGAAAACCGCTTAACCCGGTTTCCAGGGAATATCCGCGAAACTACATCAGGACCGGCATCTCCGCCATCGACGGCCTGACCACTCTGATCCGCGGACAGAAGCTGCCGATTTTCTCCGGCAACGGACTTCCCCACGATCAGCTTGCAGCACAGATTGTACAGCAGGCCTCCCTCGGCGATGACTCCAAAGAGAAATTTGCCATCGTGTTCGCGGCCATGGGCGTAAAATACGAGGTCGGCGACTATTTCCGCCGGACCTTTGAGGAGAGCGGCGTTTCCGATCACGTCGTCACCTTTATCAACCTTGCTAATGATCCCGTTATGGAACGTCTGATCACACCAAAGATCGCCCTGACCACGGCAGAGTATCTGGCATTCGAAAAGCATATGCATATTCTGGTTATCCTGACGGATATGACGTCGTTTGCAGAAGCCATGCGTGAGGTATCCTCCTCCAAAGGAGAGATCCCGTCGCGTAAAGGTTATCCCGGCTATCTGTACAGCGAGCTCGCCTCCATTTACGAGCGCGCAGGCATTGTGGCGGGAATCAGCGGCTCCGTGACGCAAATCCCGATTCTGACCATGCCGAATGACGATATCACCCATCCGATCCCCGATCTGACCGGCTATATCACCGAAGGGCAGATTGTTCTAGACCGCGGGCTTCAGGGACAGTCCATCTACCCTCCCGTCAGCGTCCTCCCATCCCTGTCCCGACTGATGAAGGACGGCATCGGCGAAGGTTTCACCAGAGCCGATCACCAGGACGTGGCCAACCAGCTGTTCTCCTGCTACGCCAAAGTCGGTGATGCAAGAGCCCTGGCTTCGGTTATCGGTGAGGACGAATTGTCGCCGATCGATAAATTGTATCTGAAATTCGGCAAAGAATTTGAGACCCGGTTTATCGGCCAGGATCCTCATGAAAACAGGACCATACTAAAGACGCTGGACATCGGCTGGGAACTTCTGGGCATGCTCCCGAGAACGGAACTCGACCGTATCGACACCAAGGTGCTGGATCAATACTACAAACCGGCCGACACCGGACAGTAATAAACGCACCGCAGCTCACAGGAGGTATTAATTATGAATCCAAATACATTCCCTACAAAGGGAAACCTCATACTGGCCAAAAATTCCCTGGCTCTGGCAAGCCAGGGTTATGAGCTGATGGATAAAAAGAGGAATATCCTGATCCGGGAACTGATGGCCCTGATCGATCAGGCCAAAGACATCCAGTCGGAAATCGATGTCACCTTCCAGACCGCCTATAAGTGTCTGCAGAAGGCCAATATTGAACTGGGTATCAGCTATGTCCAGGAGGCCGGGGAGTCTATCCCGGTTGAGGACTCCATTGAGATAAAGGCCCGCAGCATTATGGGAACGGAGATTCCCCTTGTGCGTTTTCACAAGGCAGAGGGAGAACCTCCCTCCTATGCATTCTACAGCACAAAAGAATCCCTGGATCAGGCGCGCGCCGCATTTGAACGGGTAAAAGAGCTGACTATCCGGCTGTCTATGGTGGAGAATTCCGCTTACCGCCTGGCTGCCAGCATTAAGAAGACCCAGAAACGCGCCAACGCATTGAAAAATATTACCATTCCGTCTTACAGCAGTCTCGTCCGTAACATTACGAACTCTCTGGAAGAAAAAGACCGTGAAGAATTTACCCGTCTGAAAGTGATTAAGAGAAGGCGGAGCTAAAGAGGAGATACTCCATATGAACCGTAACACACTTTTAATTGTGGATGATGTAGAGATAAACCGCGCCATCCTCCGGAACCTGTTTGAGAAGGACTACAATATTCTGGAGGCTGAAAACGGGGAACAGGCCCTGCTTCTGCTGCACCAGTACCGTGATTCCATCACCGCCTTACTGCTGGACATTATCATGCCGGTCAAAGACGGTTTTGAGGTCATGGCCGACATGGGCAGAGCCGGTCTTTTAAAAAATATCCCTGTCATTATCATCACCGCAGAAGATTCTATGGAGAGCGAGGTCCGCGCCTTTGATCTCGGCGCCTCGGATATTGTAATGAAGCCGTTTGAACCCCATGTCGTCAAGCGGCGGGTACAGAATGCCATAGAACTGAACCTTCACAGAGAGCACCTTGAAGATCTTGTAGAACGCCAGGCCATAAAGCTGCGCGAATCACAGGATGTCCTGATGGATGCTCTCTCCTCCGTCGTAGAACACCGGAATGTGGAATCCGGACAGCATATTCTGCGTATCCGTATGTTCACAAAAATACTGCTTGAAAACATCATGCGCAGCTATCCCGAATATTCGTTAAATGAACGCATTATCAATGTAATCGCCAGCGCATCGGCGCTTCACGATATTGGTAAAATATCAATTCCCGACGCCATTTTAAACAAACCGGGGCCTCTCACCGCAGAGGAATTTACAATCATGAAAACCCACTCCGAAAAGGGCTGTGAAATACTGGAGGGGCTCGATCGCATGGATGACAAGGAATATCTGCGTTACGCCTACAGAATCTGCCGCTATCATCATGAACGCTGGGACGGCCGCGGGTATCCCGACGGGCTGAAGGGAGACAGTATCCCAATCTGCGCCCAGGCGGCCGGCATTGCCGATGCCTATGACGCCCTGACTACCGACCGCGTATACAAAAAGGCATTTACGCCTGAAAAAGCGTATACGATGATTCTGAACGGAGAATGCGGCGCATTTTCACCCAAACTGCTGGAGTGCTTCAAAAGTTCAAGGGAACAGTTTGTAGAGCTGACACACAGCTACGCCGACGGCCATTCCCCTAAAATGGATTTAAAAAAGCTGGAGACACCGCCTCAGCTTCATCAGACGGAGGAACAGGATACTCAGCAGTTCGGCCAGATGAAGTACGCGGCCCTGCTGCGCTGCCTTGGCGCCACGGTCATGGAGGTGGATCTGAGCTCGGAAATCTACCATCTGGTGTACATTTCCAGCGACGACTTCGACACGCTGCGACACGGCGACAATTACCGTGACTCCCTCCACAACTTTATCGAAAAATCCGTGCATCCGGACGACAGAGACATTGTATCAGGTTCAAGTGCGGAATACATACACGATTTCGTGGACAACGGCCTGCTCAAACGCACCCGGAAATACAGGGTGCTCCACCGCGCTACCGGAACTTATCTCTGGTACGATGCGGTTATCCTCCGGGTAAATATTCAGTCTCCTCATTCCCACAGAATCCTGATTGTCTGGAAGGAAACTGAATTCGAGGCGCAAAAACTGCCGTGTCAAAAAGACAACTCCAAGGAGATTGACGCCATCCAGAACCTGATGGTCGCCATCAGCCAGTGCGTCAACGACCGCTGGTTCACGATACGTGACGTCAATCAGGGGTTCCTGAATCTGCTGGGATATACGCGCGAAGAGATCCGCGAACGGTTCCACAGCCGCTATGTTGCCATGATCCATCCCGACGACAGGGAATCGGTAGCAACTCGTTTTAAAGAACAGCTCCTGGCCGGACAGTCTATTGAACTTGAATACCGTGTCACGGCAAAGGACGGCCGCATTATCTGGGTTTTAGATAAATGCCGCCTGTCCGTCGACGAAGACGGAACGGAATACTTAAACTGCGTCCTCACCGATATGACCCAGGTAATGCAGGCCCAGGAGGCGCTCCGGCTGACCATGGAACGTCATCAGATTATCCTCGATCAGACCAATGACATTATTTTTGAATGGGACATCACAGGAAACACCATTAACTATTCCCCCAACTGGGAGAAAAAATTTGGCTATAAACCGGCTGCCGAGAGCGTCCGCACACAGATTCCGCAGGCCTCCCACTTTTTTCCGGACGATATTCCCAAGTTCCTTGCTCTGCTTAACAATATTGAAACCGGCAGCCCCTACGGCGAGGAAGAGCTGCGCATTGCCAACTCGGCAGGCCGCTATATCTGGTGCCGTGTGCGCGCGACCGCCCAGTTCGACCGCTCCGGCGCTCCCATTAAAGCGGTCGGAGTGATACTCGATATCGATGCCGAAAAACGCCGTACACAGGAACTGACCGATAAGGCGGAGCGGGATGCGCTGACCGGACTGTATAACAAGACTGCCGGCTGGCGTAAAATACAGTACCTTCTGGATAACCACAGCCAGGCGGAGCGCTCGGCCATGATGATTATTGATCTGGATAATTTCAAGCAGATTAATGATTCTTACGGCCACATGTTTGGCGATGCCGTGCTGACGGAAATCTCCTCCCAGCTCCTGCGTCTGTTCCGTTCAAAAGATATCGTGGCCCGGATTGGCGGAGATGAATTCCTCGTGTTTGTCTACAACTTTGCCGACGTCCCGGCCATACAGGCGCGCGCCCGGAGAGTCATCGAGGCCTTTCACAACTGCCTCACCGAGGAACTGCAGGATACCCGCCTTTCCTGCAGCATCGGCATCTCCTGTTTTCCGGATGACGGCACAGATTACCAGACGCTCTTCCAGGCCTGCGACCAGGCGCTTTACCATGCCAAACTGCAGGGGAAAGACCGTTTTTCCATGTTTGACAAATCGGTTGTTACAAACGCATTCCTTCGTAACTCGGGACAGGGCATGACGGCCAGCACCCGGATCGAGTCGGACGACTCCCCAAATCTGGTCACATACGGCATTATCCAGCAGGCATTTAAAATGCTCTATGCCGCCGGGGACCTGGAGATGGCGATCTATTCTATCCTCGAAATGGTGGGACGCAAATATAATGTCAGCCGTGTCTATATTTTCGAGGAATTCGGTGACGGTTTCTGCTGCGCTAATACCTTTGAATGGTGCAATGAAGGGATCTCTCCCGAGATCGCGAATCTGCAGCATGTTGTCTATGACTCCTATCTGGACGGCAAGTACAGTGATCTCTTTAATGAGAACGGCGTTTTTTACTGTCCCGATGTTTCGGTCCTGCCGCACAGGCTTTTTGGGATGCTGGACACCCAGGGAATCCAATCCCTGCTGCAGTGCGCAATCCGCAATGACGGCCATTTTGCGGGTTTTGTGGGCTTTGACGACTGCAGTGAAAAAAGGATTTGGACACAGGCGCAGATAGATGCTCTGACCTTTATTTCAGAGCTTTTATCCACCTTCCTGTTAAAAATGCGCGCCCAGGACCGGGCGGTGTCTATGGCTGAAAACCTCCAGATGGTGCTCGATAACCAGAATTCCTGGATCTATGTGATCGATCCTGATACCTATGCGCTTAAGTACATCAACGCGAAGACCTATGCAATTGCCCCTGACGCTGCGCTGGGAATTCCCTGCTATAAGGCATTTTTTAACCTTAAGGAACCGTGCAAACGCTGTCCGGCCCATAATATTCGTACGGCGATCAACCGTACGATGGAAGTTTTCAACCCGCTGCTCAATGTCTGGTCACTGGCGGACGCCTCCTTTATCCATTGGGAGTCCGAAGATGCCTGCCTGCTTTCCTGTCATGATATCACCCCGTATAAGACATCGCCTTAATTAATTTACTGTTCTATTCCTTTTATATACTAAAGCAAAAAAAGCAAACTCAGACGGAATCTTATTTCTATCTGAATTTGCTTTTTATGATCATGTCTTATAAATTCCTATTTTATGACAATCCTGTTAGTTTTCTATAATTAATCAAGACAAATATCATGTATCACAGTTTTTTAATTCTGTCTAACACTCTCCCGTAATATTTCAGTTATCGCATACTACCATTGAAATCCCACGTTTTAATTGTCATAGCAAGATTGTCACTATAAATCCAGTTATGGCTTTTAAACTTTTTGTAATCATAATTCACCCATAACTGACAATATAAAGTCATTGTGCCACCATATTTTTGTGCCGCTTCGTAACAATATCTTGCTGCATTTGATGCGCCTGAGGTTGGCCAATAGGGAATCAGAGACGTAATAGCTGCTAGCATTTGAGCTTTTGACATTTCCGCATTTAAATTCAGTTCGCTTGTACCTGAATAAGTATAATCGATTGCAAGCGGTGTAGGCGATTCAGCTATATTACTTTGTCCTGTTGCAACTTGTTGCCCATTAATGTAAACGTTACCATTATTATCCTTTGTAAGTATATCTACCCTATTATTAATAATATCATTAATAGTTGCATAAGTGTATTCATCATTAAAAGTTATTACTGCTTCAAGCGATCCATCATCAGAATACACCTCATAATTCTTTGAGGTCACCTGGCTGTTCTTGCTTAAATTAGTATTTTCATACGGCGAAGCAAGTGTCGGAATTAATGAATTTATCGATATTGTTAAACACAACAGACCAGTTATTAAATTCTTTTTTTTCATTTGAATCCTCCATTTTTCTTATATTTGCAAAATAAATAAATCAAATTAATAATAGCTAATACATCAAAAACAATTAAAAGAAGAGAATATTTTGAATAATTTTTCATATTAAAAATAATACTATTAATATTTAGCAAAATAAAAATATAAGTTAGGCCATAAACAATAAATCCCACCTTTTTTTTCATCGTTTCCCTCCAATTTAATCAGTATTTTAAATACTCCACCTCCTCTGGATGCGATTACAAAAATTATTTTCATTTATCTCTCCCGGGAATTCGACTACACGTCTGTAGTCTGTTTTATTATAATACTCCTTTAATAACCATATGTCAATTATCTCTATGAATTTATTTTTCTTGACACGACTACTGTATTGTAGTATTATTTAAATTAAATAATGGACTAAAAAGGATAATATAAATGAAATATAGCTTATCTCCAGCCGAAGAAGAAATTCTAACAGTTTTATGGGAAAATAAAAAATGGACCACCTGTAGTGAACTTGTAAGTCACTTTCATAAACAAGGTAAAGATTGGAAAAGACAGACTGTTAATACCTTTTTATCACGGTTACTTGGGAAAGGATTTGTCGTAAAGAATGGACGAAGTTACATTTATAATTTTACTAAAGAAGAATTTGATTCTTTGAAAGCAAAAGAGTTAGTAGAGACATTTTATAGCGGATCTGTCAAAAATTTTATGTCCGCATTAACTGGTAAAAATACACTAGACCCAAAATATGTGAATGAATTAAAAGAATATTTAGATGACATAATAGAAAGTGAATGAGGCGATTTTATGAGGCTTTTATCCACAATGATGCTCTCCAGCAACTTTTTATTCTGCTTATTTCTATTAGTTGATTACTTGTATGGAAAAATGCTTAGTGCCCGTTGGAAATGTAGAATTTTGAAAATTTCCCTTCTTCTTTCTATTATACCCCTTGCCTATATTCGAACGGCTATAGAGGCTGCTCTTTTTAAGCTATTTCCATTTTCTGAAAATATCGCTCTAACATTGGACGGCCACAAACAGTTCATTATTGTTGCCCCAACGGAAATACAAATTAGTGTTTCTCTCCGGTATGAATTGGCTATTTTCACTGTTTGGCTCTCTATAGGTATAATTGTTTTTTGCTTGCGCTCTTCACGTTATTTTTTACAAAAAAAAACAGTGCTGAGTTCTATGCAAAGTGTTTCTACCCCAGAAATTTTAAAAACAGTCGAACAATATCGAACCTCTCTTAAAATAAGGCGTTCGGTACGACTCTATATCTGTCCGCCTGAAATTCCGCCTTTTACCATAGGAGTATGGTCACCTGTAGTTGTCTTACCTGATAATATAGAGCTTGATAAAATGGAGCTGATTATCCACCATGAGCTTTGCCATATTAAGAATTATGATAACTTATATAAATTTATCCGTCCACTCGCTGTTGGTTTTTACTGGTTTAATCCTATCTTTTATCTATTAGATTATTATCTTGAAAAAACAACAGAACTAGCCTGTGATGAAGAAGTTATACAAACAAAACCTTCAGCGACCAGAAAAATTTACGGCAGTCTTATTCTTGAGATGGCATCTTCCTATAAAGAAGACGCTGGTATCTATACATCAATGTTTTGCTCTAGTAAAGAAAATCGTACACATAAAGACTTTAAAGAAAGGATTACTTTTATTATGAAATCAAAAAAATCATCACCAAAACATAAAATTATATCAACTCTCCTAGCTTTATTTATAGTTTTTTGCAGCAGCGTCCCAACATTTGCCTATCAGACCCCCAAAAAATACGAAGTAGTGGAAGACAATGATGAATTAGTGCATATCACACCTGATGAAACTATTATCTTCAATCCAATTGGCGCTACTGCTCCCTTTTCCTCCGAACCCATTTTATTTGATGAGCAATTTACGAATAGTAATGGCATGACCTATGATTTACAAAGCGATACCATAACTCCTAAAGCGAATTGTGAGCATGCATATGTACCTGGAAGTTATACCAGTCACTCAAAGAAATCGGATGGTGGATGTGTTGTAAAATATTATAATGCAAAAAGATGTAGTAAATGTGGTAAACTTGTAAAAGGATCTTTGACTAATACTGTTACATATCAAGTATGTCCTCATTGATTATATTATACGATAGTGTTGAATTCTCCCCATCTATTTTCTATATTCAGATATAAAAGGCTGTTTCCCCATAGATGAATTAATTTTGCATACTCCTAATCTATGGGGTGATAACCTTTTCTAATTTACATCGAAAGTTCCATACGCTCTATAATGTGATCCTGGTAAACCTCATCCAGCTCCACAAAATATCCGCTCCAGCCCCAGACCCTGACAATCAGGTTTCTGTAATTTTCGGGATGTTTTTTAGCGTCCACCATCTTGTCGCGGTTGACCGCATTGATCTGCATCTGGTGGCCTCCCATGTCCATGAAGCTCTTTACAAACATGGCAACCTTGCGGATGCTGTCGTCGTTACGGAACAGCGTATCATGAAGCTCTATAGTCAACGGTCCGCCGTTGGCAACCCGTACCAGGTGCGGTTTGGCGAAGGATTTAATAATGGATACCGGACCGTCCAGACGGGTAAACAGGCTTGGCGAGTAGTTGCAGGCCAGGGATTCCCCTTTCTTTCTTCCGTCGGGAGTTGTCACCTCGTCCTTTGCATGCCAGATATAGTACATGGCCGAACCGGTTCCTGCCCGGAAAATGCCGCCCCTGTCGTTCTTTTTCCCTTCCAGGGAATCGGCGAACCAGTCCAGAAGCGTCACGGCGAGACCGTCCACCCGGTCATCGTCATTGCCCATCTTCGGAGCCTCATAGCGCAGCATATTCTGCACCCTCTCATATCCCTTAAAGTCAACAGCCAGCATCTCATTAAGCTCATTCGCTGTAAATTTCCGCTCTTCGAACACGTACTTCCTGATGGCGGCCAGAGAATCCACCGCAGTGGAGAGGCCGGTGCCGTGGAAGCCGTAGTTGTTGTACTTATTACCCTCCGACACATCGCGGCCCGTGCTGATGCAGTCCTTCATCATCAGGCTCATAAGCGGCGCAGGCTCCATATAAACATTCTTAACCCCGGCGATCAGTTCGTCCGCCTGAGCCATGATTTTCTCCCTTACAAGCTCCATGAATTCCTCAAATGTACTGCATTCCGGCAGTTTTTCCATGCTGGAAATCACTGCATGGGCAAAGGACAGGCCGTTAATATTGGGAATATCCATTCCGGTTCCCGGTATAATAAATTCCCAGCAGGCGGCCACCACGTAATTATAAGCGTCCTCCTCCTCATATCCCCAGCGTTTCAGGGCAGGCACAATCACATCGTCATTGGCATACTGCGGAAATCCCAGCCCCTGTTTGGTCAGGCGGGTGCCTTTTTCGTACATATCTAGTGGCGTGTTCTTATTTACCCTGAGATTGATTTTAGGGTCGATCAATTTCAGTTCCAGGCTGGCCTGAAGGCAGAGATCCGAAAGTTCATTATAGCTCTCCGTGCCGTCCGGATTCAATCCTCCAAGAACAATACTCTGTCCGTTGTCCCCCTGCTGCATCCCCGTATAGAGATCGCTGTCCTTATTACAGGAAATAAAGAATTCCTCCACCAGCTCAAGGGCCTGCTCCCTGTTAATCAGCCCGCTCTCCATATCTTTTTTAAAATAAGGATACATGTACTGGTCAAACCGGCCAAAGGTATTGTGATAGTTAAAACTGCACCACAGGCAGTAATGGATCAGGCGGAGAAACTGGAGCGCTTCCCTGAAATTTTCCGCCCCTTTGGACGGGATTCTTTCAAATACCTTTGCCGCTTCTATGTTTCCGACGCGCTCGGCCTCTTCCCTGTACCGCCCTGCAAATTCTTCGATCAGGTCAAGAACGGTCATCAGCGCATCCAGATATTCTTTTTTCTCCTGTGAAATTGCCGGTTCGCCCAGAGCCTCCCTGATTTCCTCCCGTTTTTTGTCGAAGCCGGCGTCAATCAGCATGCTGTATGAGGGGTTAATGTTGCACACCTTACCCTGCTCGTGGATATAATGCTCTTTTTTTATCTCTTCATATTCCCGTTCCGTAAAGATTTCCGGCACTGTGGTTCTTGTGCGGAGCAGGACGATTTTTTCATCGGGATATACGACCGGACGTTCTTCTTTCAGCATAAAGGCCAGTCTTCTCACCGCCCGTTCCAGATCCGGGAGTCCTTCCTCCTCAAAACCGGCTGCAAGGGCCCTCGGGTCTTCCGGAGTGTCGCGGTATTTTTTCTGATCCTTTTCTACGATAAAACGTTCCAGCAATTTTTCTATATATGCTGTCATTTTTTCCTCCTAACTTCATCGGGTTACAGTTCAGCCTTTGGCTAAACTATAACAAAATGATGCACAGAAACGATAAAAAACACCGTTTCGCGCCGCGTAACTCGGGATTTTCACGAAAAACACGTGAAAACACCTCGCGGGATACATCATGGCTGAACTGTAACTTCATCGGCAACTGCTGTCCGGTCTACATCTTATGGCAGCAGATTCCCGCATTTTCAAAAGCCGACGTCTCAAGGACCGGTTCCCTGTCGACATCAAAGTCCGGGGCGTAGGCGCGCCCCACCATACTGTATTTGGCCCCTGCCGTTTTGTGATAGGGTAGAAGTTCCACCATCTCCAGGTTTTCGGCTCCTTTTAAAAGCTCCGCCGTCAGACGGTAGTTTTCCTCTGTATCATTGACTCCGGGAATGACAGGAATCCGGATCCGGAACGGTTTCCCGCTTTTCTTAACCTGTTCAAGATTCTCAAGGATTATCCGGTTGCTCACTCCGGTGTAAATCTTATGTATCTCATCATCCGCAATCTTGATATCCATGATGATATAATCCAGCTCATCAATGATGTTCTTAAAAATATCGGTCCTGCAGTATCCGCTTGTTTCAACCGCACGGTGCATTGTGCGCAGTTCTTTCAGGCAATTCAGAAGAAATTCCGGCTGTCCCGTCGGCTCCCCGCCGGAAAAGGTAACCCCTCCGCCCTGCATTTCCAGGTATTCCCGGTCGCGCAGCAGCTTTCCGGTCAACGCTTCCACCGTCATGCGCTCCCCGCAGATCTTTCTAAGACGCGCCGGGCAGGCTCTCACACAGTCTCCGCAGAGCATACAGCCGTCCGGGTGCTTGCAGACCAGACGGCAGCTTCCGCAGTCTGTACAGCCGTTTGGCGACACCATAAGCTGTGGTTTATACGACAGCCCCTCCGGGTTGTGGCACCACATGCAGCGCAGAGGACAGCCCTTTAAAAACACGGTGGTTCTGATGCCCGGTCCGTCAAATACCGCAAATTGCTTTATATCAAATATTACGCCTGTTTTTTCCATTCCGTCTTTAAATCTCCAGTTCCATTACCTCATCCGCCTTAAGTTCGCACTTATAACAGTCATTGGCGTAAGTTCTCTGAGGCAGCATCACCAGGGAGTGGATCGGATGATCGCCGGCCGGATATGGTGCATAGTGCCATACGCCGGGATGGATGTAAACCGCGGTTCCTGACGGCACAAAAAATGCCTCCAGCGTCTCCGCCTGCGGGTACGGGTCCGCGGTCGCTGGTCCGACGCAGATACAGGTGTCTCCATCCAAACTCAGGAAACATTCTCCTGTACTGGAGTGGAACTCCAGCACATCTACAACCATTTTCATCGGCTCCACCGCCGTCACGGACAGGGAGAGTGTCTCATTGCCTCCAAGGGGCATCATATCCCTGTAAAACCGGATCGGCTTCTCCCCAATACAGGGAGAGCACGGAGACAGCAGATCCACGCATCTTCCATAGACGGAAAAATCGCTGTCCAATATATTTTTAACCATCAGTTTTCTCATTGTTAAACTCCTTTCGCATGGCCCGTCAAATTGTATATGATAAGATCTTTTCCTGCTGGAAATCTTCCCGCGCAGTCAGCTCCGCAGAGATGGTTCCGCGTCTCATTACATAAATCCTGTCGCTCATGCCAATCAGTTCCGGCAGTTCGGAGGATATCATGAGGATGGCAACGCCCTTTTTCGCCAGATCATCGATAATCTGATAAATCTCCGACTTCGCATTGACGTCGATACCCCTTGTCGGTTCATCCAGAATCAGCAGGGCCGGATGGCTGGCCAGCCATTTTGCCAGTGCCACCTTCTGCTGGTTCCCGCCGCTCAGCGTATTGGCAAGCTGATGGCCGGACGTGCATACGATATTCAGTTCCTTTATTTTTTCCTCGGATACTTCGTGCTCCCGTCCCTTCTTTATAAACCCGTTCTTAAACATTTCGGACAGGGAGGCCAGGGTAATATTCTGTTCAATATCCATCCGGAGAACCAGGCCTTCAATTTTGCGGTCCTCGGTCAGATACATCAGTCCCTTTTTAATCATCTCTTTCGGGGCCGGTTTTGTTACCGCCTCACCCTTATAGACAATCTTACCGCCGTAGAATTTACGGGCGCCGAAAATACTCTTGGCCACTTCCGTCCTTCCGGCTCCCACCAGCCCTCCGATTCCCACAACCTCGCCTTTTTTCACATAGAGGTTAAGAGGAGCGGTGTTCGGGGCAATTTTAAGGTTCTCCACTCTGAGGATTTCCTCGTCCTGCGGTACGTGGGCGCATGTATACATCTGGTTTAAAGTTCTTCCGACCATCATGCCGATTACCTTGTCATGGCTGAACTCTGCCATATCAATCGTTCCGACATAACAGCCGTCGCGGAGTACCGTCAATCTGTCGCCAATCTCTTTTAACTCCTCAAAACGGTGGGAAATATAAATAATGCTGATTCCCTGTTTCTTCATATCCCTGATAATCTCAAACAGATGGTCAATCTCAGCCTGCGTCAGGCTGGCCGTCGGCTCATCCATGATAATAATCTTCGAATCATAGGAGATGGCCTTTACAATCTCCACAATCTGCTGCTGTGCCGTAGAAAGGTTGCGCACCAGGATTTGAGGATCAATGTCAAATCCCAGCTTCATCAGCATCTTCCGGCTCTGGGCATACATCTCTTTCTTGTTGCTGAAAATATTTCCCTTGCCCGTGATTTCCCTTCCCAGGAACAGGTTCTCCGCAACGCTCAGGTTCGGGCAGAGGTTGAGTTCCTGATGGATAAAGCCGACGCCCATCGCCTCGGCCTGCCTTGGGTTAGAGAAGTTCACGTTCTGCCCGAACAGCTCCATCTCCCCTCCGTCCTGGGGAATAATGCCTCCCAAAATTTTCATCAGGGTGGATTTGCCGGCGCCGTTTTCACCAATTAGGATATGCACCTCCGACTCATACATGTCAAAATGCACGTCATCCAGTATCTTTACATCCGTCCCCCGAATCGGTTTTCCGTAGGCGTCAAAAATATATTTTGTTATATGATCCATTCTTAAAATGGTTTTGCTCATCTGATCGACTCCTTACAGCTTTCTGTTCTTGACATTTTCAAAAACAATCGCAGCTAAAATGATGATTCCCATGATTGCGTCATAAAGGTAGTAAGCCGCATTCATCAGGTTGATACAGTTACCGATTACTTTGATGGTCATGACGCCGAAGAGCGCGCCCACAACGGAACCGACTCCGCCGAACAGGCTGGCGCCTCCAAGCACTGCGCCCGTGATGACTTCGAACGTATAATTTCCGCCGCCCATGGTCGGCTGGGCACAGTTGACGTCGATGGAAAGAAGGATTCCCACGAGGCTGGCGAGAACCGCACAGTTTACATAAACCAGAACGTTGATTTTCGCCGTCGCCACGCCGCTCAGACGGCTGGCCGGTTCACTGAGTCCGAATGCCGACAAGTTCCTGCCGAATGTGGACATATGTAATATGTAAAAAAACACGAGACAGATTACTGCGGTAATCACTACGGTTGTATTAACTCCAAACACCTCTGTTTTACCGATTGCCAGAAATCCCTTCGGCAGACGGTTAACCGACTCGCCGTGGCTTACAATTTCTGCGATTCCATATATGATGTATCCGGTTCCCAGGGTTGTGATAAATGCCGGCACTTTAATGGCCTGCACACAGAAACCGTTGATAAGGCCGATGACCACTCCGACTCCCAGCGTGATGAGAATCGCCGGCAGATACGCCATTTCATGAGTCTTTACAAGCATGCCGACAATCGTGGAGCTGAGTCCTATCGTATAGCCGAGCGACAGGTCGATGCCGCCGGTCATCAGTACCATCGTCATACCGATACAGGCAATAACCGGGATAGCCGACTGCTTAATAATCAGAAGAAAGTTGTTCACAGAAGCAAATCTGGGAACAAATATGGCAGCCGCGATGCAGAGAATTGCAAAAACAACAACGCTGCCATTTTTCTTCACAAACATCCTCAGCGCCTGTTTATTATTTTCCATAGTTTTTTGTTCTTTACCCATTTTTCTTCCCTTCGCAATATATGTTAAAATACGTACCGTAACTAAAATACCTTGGCCGCCTCTATCTTCCGGTTACGGCTGTAAATGGATACGGCTACAATCACGATAATAATAAATCCAATCACCAGGTTCTGATAGAACGGATGAAGTCCGTAAAGGTTCAGGCCGTTCCTCAGGAAACCAATGAGAAGGGCGCCTACGAGAGACAGATAAACCTTGCCTTCCCCGCCTGCCATGTTGACGCCGCCGATGACACAGGCCGCAACGGCATCGAGCTGATAAGTTCCTCCCTGTGTCGGGTGGACCGTATTCATCTGCGCGCTCAGCAGGATCCCCGCCACCGCCGCACAGAAGCCGGAAAATGCAAATACAAAATAGTTGATTTTCGCAGTGCTGATTCCCTGCTGCTTCACAACCATATCGTTGCCGCCGAGGGCATAGATGTAAGTCCCCAGGCGGGTCCGTCCCATAATCAGGGCCGACACGATACAGAAGATAAATGTAATATAATTAGAAATTGGCATTCCTAAGAGTGTTCCGTTTCCGATATTGACATATTCTTTCGGGAAGCCGCCCAGGGAGCCGCCTCCATTTAACATAAGGGCAATTCCGCTTGCCACCTGTCCAACCACCAGAGTTGTAATAAAAGCCGGCACTTCCAGTTTTTCAACCATAACGCCGTTAAACCATCCCATCAGGGCGCCCGCCAGTAAACCTGCGGCAATCGAAAGCCATATCGGGCATCCGCCCTTCATCATTAATCCGCTTATCATAGCGCAGCATGCAATAATTCCGCCGACCGACAGGTCGATTCCCTTTACAATGATAACCATGGTCATACCGTAAGACACCAGTGAGACGATGGAACTCTGTCTTATTACATTAAAAATGTTTCTGACTGTAAGATAGTTTGGAATCTGCGACCCAACAATTAAAAAAAGTAAGACTGCACCAATGATAAGCATTGTTTTCTTTGAAATTCTCAGATTTTTATCCTTCACTACTCCCATACCTTTCCTGATAAACGCAAAGTCCATGCGAAGTTACTGTTCACTCTGCGACTGCTGCTTTTAAGAAAAGGTGCTGTAAAATTCTTCAGCCTGTTGCTTCCCTGAGAATTTTGCAGCACCTCCTCCACTATCCCGTACTTACTTCATTCCTTTATTATTTAAGGTTTTCTGCGGTAACACATTCTGTACCGGAGTCGATGTATTTGTCAACGCTTGCCGCATCGGTTGTTCCGTCTAATACGCCAACCAGGGTATCTACGGCAATCTTGCCCATATGATCCGGGAACTGTGCCATTGTACCAAGTACAAGGCCTTCTTCGATCAGCGCTTTTCCATCGTCAGAACCGTCAAAGCTCATAATCTGGATGCCTTCACGTTTTGCATCATCCATTGCCTGAAGGATACCGTCCAGCATAACGTCGGATGCTGTGAATAAACCGTCTACTTCCGGGTTTGCCTGAAGCATGTTCTCCGTAACCTGTTTTGCCACGTCGTTGCTCCAGTCGCCTGGCTGCTCGCCTACAATTTCGATTCCGTCGCCAAGGCCGTCTTTGAATCCGTTTACACGGGCATCGCCTACGGAGTTTCCGTTAGCGCCTCTGACAATAATAACTTTTCCCTTGTTTCCAAGTTTCTCCGTCAGCTTCTCTGCGCCGAGTTTAGCTGCTGCGTAGTTGTCCGTACCTACATATGTAATATATAAATCTTCATTGCCTTCAGCAATTGTGCTGTCTACAAGGACAACCGGAATACCTGCGTCTTTTGCCTTCTGGAGAGCCGGCACGACTGCGTTGGCATCCATTGGGTTAACGATAATGGCATCAACTTTTTTAGCAATTAAATCCTCAATCTGTGTTACCTGTGCGGATACTGCAGTTTCGTCACCGGCCGTAACCAGTGTGAACTTGTGGCCTGCCGCCTCAACATTCGACTTAATCGCATCTGCAATTCCGCTCTGGAATGCATCGTTGGTAACTGTCTTTAAACTGAAAGCAATCTCATACTGTTTTCCTGCTTCTTTACTCTCTGCCGCCTCTGTCTCGCCGCCGGCTTCTGCCGGAGCCTCTGTCTTTGGCGCCTCTGTCGGTGCCGGTGCCTCTGTCTTAGATGAACACCCTGTCGTAGCCAGTACCATACTTGATACTAATAATGCCGCAACTAATTTCTTCATTCGTTTTCCTCCCATACATTTGTTTTTTTGGTGTTCTGCTACACCTTACATTAACGTTCACATTAACGTTAATGTAATTTTATATTATATGCATTGCACAGATTTGTCAAGATATATTTTTGATTTTTAGCAAATTTTATAGATTTTATTATATCTGTTCACAGAGTAATGTCACGGGAGTTGCTTTCGAGCGTATTTTTCGCGAAAGTCCCAAGACATACTGTATGAAATACCATGCCCCGCTTTATCGGGTTCGGCGCTTTTTCCGTTTCTGTGCATTGCAGAGCGTGTTATACTGGACTCGGAGTGAACAGAAACAGTTTTAATTGCCGAAAGTGTAAACGCCGCACCAGTTTTATCCGGTGCGGCGTCCTCCTGTGTACAGGCAGAATCCCATTTCTGTTATTTTGGCAATTACTTATTATTTTTTTGTTTTGCTTCTGCTCTCCGTTCTTTAAGTTCGGCACGCATCTGGACTGCGAATTCCGGTGTAATAGGATACTGTCTGATGACAAGTATGGTTGCTGCAACAAGAACAATCGGATAAGCAATTTTTAAATTGATAATCACATCAATTAGCTCCTGGCTCACCTCCGATTGAGCGCTGTAGCCGACGGCGGCTAAAACACAGCCAACAATCAACGTAGAAAAGCTGGAACAGAACTTTTTCATGAAGGTGATGGCCGCATTGATAAAGCCCGCCTGAGCCGTACCAAATTTGTATTCCGTAAAATCGGTGCAGTCGGGAATCATAGCAAGCACAGCTACATTTGCAATTACAAATCCCAGACCATTCAGGAATGACATGAACACCACCTCAAAATCCGTGGCAAATTCCCGGCGGATAAACAGCAGAATGGACTGAAGGGAAATAATTGCCATGCCAAAGAGAAAGGTTTTTGATTTTCCGAACCTTTTTAAGATTGCAGGCATAACCGGGATAACAATCAGCCCAATGATCAGTGTGACAATTGAAAAAATTGCTTTCAAACCAAGGTTATTCACCACACAGCGCAGGTAATACAGCGATATTGCAGCATTGGTGGTATTAACCAGGTTTACAATGCCCAAAAGAAGAGCTGCACAGATTACGGCGCGATTTTTAGTAATAATATGTATCTGCCCCTTTAAGTGAACCTTCTCCGGAGTTTCCAATGAATTATAATAGTCCACGCGTTTAGCGCCGTTCGCTGCCAGGAGACCGGCAATGACCATGACAGCACAGACAATTCCGACACTGATGTGCCACCCTGTCTTTGGATTCGCCGCATGGCCCACAATCGGAATTACAAATATTCCTACTGCTGCACCGGCAATCGAGCCACCGTACTGACGGCAGGTTAACATCAGGTTGCGTTCCTTCGGGTCATGGGTCATGGCGCTGTTCAAGGCCTGCCACGGAACGGTAAACTGTGTATAAAACACGGAATACAAAAGCAAAGCCGTTATGTAATAAATCCACTGGCCTGTTTTCGGAATATTCGGTACGGTAAACAATGCCACCATAATTACGGCCCACATCAGTATTCCCATCATCATGTGGGGCCTGTATTTTCCCCAGCGTTTGGTATTGGTGCGATCGGCGATCCCGCCGATGATAGGATCGTTGATCGCGTCCCAAATAATCAGCAGAGTGTTTAATAGACCAACAGCGCCAACATGCAGACCGGCTACATCGCTCATAAAGTTCATGGCATAGCTGATCTTAAATTGGGACGGCATCGTGCTGGCTACGCCTCCCAGGCCGTAAGAAAACAGTTCTCCTTTTGTCATTTTACGCTCGAAGCTGTCCTCTGACAATGCTGCGGTATTATGAGCCGCTGCAACTGCTTCTGGCTTCTGCACGGCGGCTTTAAAAATTTTTCCCTCTGCAATACTTTCTCCCATGGTAACTCCCCTCTCTTATGACGCACCACTGCCGGAAATGGCCACTGGTTCCCTGTCCTGCTTATCTGCCTGTTTCCCAGTCTTCTTATCCGCCTGTTCACACAGTTCCTTTAATGGAAGGTAGCTGCGATCTCCTAAACGGTTTTTCTGTTCTGTTTTAGCCTTCCTTAGAAGCTCCGGATTTTCAAAAAGGTCAATGGCCGCGGCTGCCAGGACCTTTCCGGCATAGAGCATACCCTTATGTGCAATCGAGCTTTTACCCTGTGCCACTTGCTGCCATGAATGGGCAGCCGTATCCAGCGCCACTGTGGCGGCTACGATTTGTGATACCGGACAGATGTAGCTTACGTCGCCTACATCGGAAGAACCGGACAGCGCCCGATCGCTCGGCGTATATGGAAAAAGGAATTCACTGACATCCTCGCCGTCGTGGGGCACTCCAAGCGCGCCGCCCTTTTCCCCAAGTACGCCTTTTAACCGTTCCGACAGTTTTACGTATCTTGGATTAACGGCCCTCATCGCCCTCGCATAGGCTTTTTCTTCCTCTGTATAGGTCGGAAGAGGAATCTGTTCCATGTTATCATACAAACAGCGGGCCAACGTATGGTTGGGAACAATTTCAGCATAACCTTTTTCAATGTAATAGCTGACGGTAGTTCCCGTCATCAGCGCCGCTCCCTCTGCGATATCGCATACCCGCTGATAGAGTTCTTTTACCTGTTCACTCTTTGGAGCACGGATCAGATAGAGAGCTTCCGTTTCCGCCTGTACTACATTAGGAGAAACGCTTCCCGTATTCAGGACGGAATAGTGGATGCGCGCTTCCGGGATGATATGCTCCCGCAGGAATTGTACCCCTGTATTCATAAGCGTAAGGCCATCCAGGGCGCTCCGGCCCAGGTGAGGACAGGCGGCGGCATGAGCTGCTATGCCCTTAAAATAATAGTGAACCTGAACATTGGCCAGCGAGCTTCCCGTCCAGACATTGTTAATATCGTTGGGATGCCAGGTAAGTGCACAGTCCAGTTCCTCAAATATCCCTTGACGGGCCATGACGGTCTTTCCGCCTCCCCCTTCTTCTCCGGGACATCCAAAGTAGATAACTGTGCCCGGATTTTTGCTCTCCTCCAGATATTTTTTAATGGCTGCTGCCGCTGCAAGAGATCCGGCCCCCAGATTATTGTGCCCGCAACCATGTCCATTTCCAGAGGGAACCAGCGGGCTGGGTTCTGTACAGTCCGCTTTCTGGCTCAGATTCGACAGAGCATCAAATTCTCCCAGAATCCCAATCACCGGATGGCCGCTCCCATATCTGCCGCAAAAGGCAGTTTCAAGACCGGCGAGATGATCAGACAGTTCAAATCCCAATTCCTCTAATGCCGTTTTAAGGATTTGCGCCGATACGTATTCTTCGAATCTGAGTTCCGGATGCTCCCAGATCTCATCGCTAATGCGGCAAAACATGTCTGCCTGCCGGTCTACTTCCTGCACTGCTTTCCATTTGTCCATTTGTAACCTCCCATTTTCACATTTACATTTCAGGATAATCATTGTGATTAAAAAATCTACAAATTCTCCGTTTTCCTGATATAATGAATTACAGGTCTGCCCGCAAGATTATAAAGCTGTGTAATCTTTTGGAACTGACCATAGGCTCATTATACTATGGCTTTTTTTTACTGAAAAATATATGTTTTGTATGCAGGTATACAGATTTTGATATGGGGGGTCACAGATGAAGATTCAGCAAATCCGATATGTACTGGAAATCTACAGAACCGGTTCAATTTCCCAGGCGGCTAAAAATTTATTTTTGTCCCAGCCCAATCTATCACGGGCTGTAAAATCGTTGGAGGATGAACTGGGATATAAGATGTTCACACGCGCTTCCAGCGGCGTTACCTTCACAGAAAAGGGCGTTACCTTTCTGGAACATGCCCGCTCCATTATTTACCAACTGGAGCAGATCCAGGATATTTCCAGTGAAGAACATCTCAATCGTTTCTCTGTCATCAATTGCAGCTATGCTCCGGTTGACTATGCGTTCAGCCAGCTCTGCCTGGAACTCCAGGCGGCGCATCATTACTGTCTCACCCTGTCACAGCTCAGGGGAGAGCTTGCGACAGATCAATTGGCCAGGGGCGAATGTGATATAGCATTTATAGTGGGAATGGACACCTTCACGCCTTCTTATCGGGAATATCTCGCTGCCCGCGGCCTGCTGTACACTCCCCTGCACACCCTGCAGTGCAACATCAATTTATCCAAAGACCATCCACTGCTTTTGAAGAATGAGCCATTTGATTTTGAAAAACTTTACCGTTATCCTCTGGTGGATTACGGAAACAGCCAAAAAAGCAACACTCCGTTCCAGCATAAGCAGATCTTCTCTTTTGTCAATCCCCAGAGAGTAATTATGGTCGATTCAGCCCAGATACGCAGCTTTCTGGTACTGAATACACAAGCTTACAGCATCGGTGTCAAGCTGCCGCCAAGGCGTGTTGCACAGCTTGACTGGGTCAGCATCCCGATTCCGGGCGCAACCATGGAATTGGGATATCTGATATCATCAGAGTCCAAATTAAACCCGATTCTGCCGCGATTTCTTGAACTATTAGAAGCAGAACTCAGCTATTTGAATGAAGAATGATTAAGTAAAACATAAGCTGAATATGTGCTTCCTCACCGGTCGGCAAAAGGGCCGGACTTTGCAGTTAAACAAAGTCCGGCCCTTTTATCATCTGTAGCCGCTTATATGCGGTACATACGGGTTATTCCAGAAAATTTTTATATCGTCATTCCGGCGCAGTAACCGGTTCTCATGGCCTCCAGAATCTTGGAAGCTTTGCGGCAGTCGCCCACAACAATCACTTCGTCGGCCAGATCATGCCAGCTGTCGAAACGCTCGGAAGTGCCGCGCATACCGGCGGCAACCAGAACGGTGTCGGCCTCTAACAGCTGTTCCGTTCCTTCGGCATCCACGATTTTCACACCGTTCTCCTCCACGGAAAGTACCCTGGCGGAGCAGTAGGAGTGAACGGATTCATTCAGCTTGGTAAGCAGATGGCGCCAGTGGATGTAAGGAGCGTCTTTTGCCAGGCCATCCTTCATCTCCACGATGGTGACGTCATGCCCTTCCCATGCAAGGCCAAGGCCCTCTTCGCATCCTGCCAGGCCGCCGCCGATTACCACGACCTTTTTCCCTACGGAAAGATGTTTCCTGTACAGGTCGGTGATATGGTGGACAATCGGGCGGTCCAGTCCCGGAATAGGCGGCGTGATGGGTTCTGAACCACAGGCTGCAATAATTACATCCGGCTTCTCGGCGCGGATCAGTTCCTCAGTCACTTCCGTATCAAGGCGGATTTCCAGATTAGGAGTGCGCTGGACTCTTACCACCATGGATTTCAGGAAATCCACAATATCATGTTTAAATGAAATCTGTTTTGCGTAGTCCAGATTGGCCGCCAGGTGATCGCTCTTCTCACAGAGAATCACCGTATGGCCGCGGCGTGCCGCCGTCATCGCCGCTTCCATGCCTCCCGGTCCTCCGCCTGCTACCAGTACTTTTTTCAGACGTTCCGGCTTTTCCTCTTTGCGGGTGTTCTCATACTCGCGTCCCCACGCAGGATTAACACTGCAGCGGAGTACACCGGAGGAGAACGGAACATGAGGGATGAATCCGGCGCTGATACATGTCTCGCAGCGGATACATTTGCTGATCTCATCGGCTCTGCCCGTACGCGCTTTTACAACCCAGTCAGGATCGGCGATAAACTGACGTCCCACTACTACAAAGTCGGCTTTTCCATCGGCGAGGGCATCCTCCATAAATTCAGGATCGTTGATTCCGCCCACTACGGACACAAGCGAATTTTTCACTACGGCTTTAATTTTTGACGCATTTTCTACGTTGCAGCCTCTTGGATAGAACACGGTCGGGAACATGCGGGATGCGGATCCCGTATCGTGGAAAGTGGCTGCGGAAACATGGATAATATCTACCTTTCCGTCCAGCATTTTGGCAAATTCCACGGTCTCGTCAATGGTAATGCCTCCCTCGGTCTCTTCAACGCCGCTTAAGCGGAATTCGATGATCAGGTTCGGACATTTCTGCCGGATTCGGTCTACGATCATCAGTGGAAAACGGGCTTTATTCTCGATGGAACCGCCGTATTTATCGGTACGGTGGTTATTTAAGTCGGACAGGAACTGGCTGATGAGCCAGCCGTGGCCTCCATGGATATTTACCATATCACAGCCTGCAAACTCGGCCATATAGGCAGCCTGCGCATAGGCGTCGGCAATCTCATTCATCATGTCTTCATCCATCTCGATGACCTTATCGCCATAGAGGTTTTCCTCCATGGGGCTCGGCCCGATGACATAACCGCCCTCGGCCAGGAACGCTCCTTTTGCGCGGCAGCCGGAATGGGTCAGCTCAATCGATGCAAGCGCTCCCCACTTATGTACGGTGTCCACGGTCTGAATCAGGGACGGAAGAAGATTCTCGTCATCCAGATGCGGCATGGCGGGATGGGCATGATCCGTCAGGCTGTGAACGCCTGCCTCACCCAGAGTGACGATACCTGCGCCCCCTTTGGCGATGGAATTGTACATCTCATAGGCCTCGCGGGTATAGAACGGAACTTCGCCGCTGGCGGACATGGGAGCCGATTCAACACGGTTTTTAATGTAAACATTGCGCACACGGATGGGCGCAAAAAGATGCGGATAATTGGACATAATGGCCTCCTCTTCTCTTCAGGGTATCAGTCTGAAGCATCATAATCCAGGAGCGGACCTAATCCGCTCCGTCAAATTTTCTGTACTTAAAAATTCGCTTTTTTCTCTGTGCCAATATGTACATACTAACAACTTACCGCATCAAATGTTATTCAATTTTCAAACATTTTATTTAAAATAATCAACTTTTTCATTGGGACAGACCGTTTCGTTCATTTCTGTCCGCCCGGTTTCTGTTCCATCTTCCTTTCGCCCATTCCTTTTTGTCTCATCCTTCTCCGTTCCCTCCTTTTCATCCTGCAAGGCCGTACCAGCCCGGAATGCGCCGGGGGACATGCCGCAGGATCTCTTAAAGCAGGTGCAAAAATAGCTGTAGCTGTTCAACCCCACCCGGTAGGCAATCTGCTCAATAGGAATACATGTATCTGCCAGCAGTTCTTTACTTCGCTGGATCCTGCACTCCGTCAGATACTGGACGAATGTCACACCGAACTCTTTCCTGAAAATCCTGGCAAAATGCCCCTCGCTGAATCCCATCATATCCGCCAGATACCCCAGCCTGATATTCTCCATATAGTGGGTATCGATATATTCGGAGACCGGAATTTTGAACGAATATTCCTCGTCGGAGCCGTGTTCCTCCAGCGCCTGGGTCACCTCGTCGTAAAACTCCAGGAAACAGCTCCTCGTATCCGCCACAAAGCTGCACGAGAGGATGCGTGACATAGCTGTATCACTTCTGCGCTGCATCCAGTTCTCCGGGATGCCGCACCGCACACAGTAGTCTCCGATGCGCTGCACCAGGCGGAGCATTTCCACCTTTGCCTTCTGCGGCCGCGTCATTCCCTCCAGAAGGGCGCGCACCATCTCCTGAAGCACGCCTTCCAGTTGTTCCCGGTTGCGCCGTGCAAAAGCAGCCAGCAGTTCGGGATAATACCGGTTTAAGTCAATCTCCTCCGGCTCCTTCATCTCCAGCTCCATGTTTTCCAGCAGCATTGTGACTTCTTTTCCGGAAAAATAGCTTTTATTCAGAGCCAAATCCATCCTGGGATACATCTGGGAATACTGGCCAAGACGGCGGCACTGCTGACTGATGCAGACCGAAATGGTGTAGGCGCTTCTGGTTCTGATCTCTTTCTTTAATGCCTCCGCCACGCGGGACAGTTGAGCATAAATCTCCGCTCCCTCCCACTCCGGGCAGCATAAAAAACAGATCAGCTTGTCAAGGCCTACCAGATTGGCCATAAATCCCTTCAGGCCCATGTTATCCATGCTTTCCCGAAGCATATTGATAAGGGCGGTCTTTTGAAAAAATTCCTGGGTGATATGCATCTTGCTGCTGAAATTATAGTAGTCATCCACCTGGATCAAAAGAAAACGGTTGGGAAGCGTGTCCAGGCCTACGGTAGCCAGGGCATCCCCCACCTTGTCCGGGCGGATATTGTTGTAGATCAGGCTGTAAGACAGCTCGCAGGCCAGTACGTGATACAGCGTGATATAACCTTTCCAATAGTCCAGCGACATGGGAATCATTTTTGTTTTATCCACAACATCTACCTACCTTTCCCGGTAAAACCGGCTTCTGGGTTACAGTTATTTTTAATCAATCTATTTGTTTAAATTTTATCAAATTTTGGATGTTAACACAAGCCCATAGAGGAGCTTATCGGATAGTTGAGATGGGAGGATAGCATTGTAAGGCGGCGTTCTCATTCTTCGCTCTAATGTCAAAATTATTAAATTATTCGTCAGAATTGTTGAATTACTTTTTCACTTTACCCGATTATAATATCAATAAGCTTTTTTCTGTGCCGCAATCAAATTATTCCAATATACCCTCAGCCAATGAAACGAGGGTCACGTGAAAGGAGAACTGCTATGAGTCCGTATCCACAGCTGTTCCAGCCTCTGCGGCTTGGCCGCACCGTATTAAAAAACCGAATTGAAGCGGCTCCTGTATCGGTGTCTAATCTGACGCCACAGGCCCACTTCACCCCGGACAATATTGCCATATTTGAACGCAAGGCCAAAGGCGGAGCCGCCATCATCAACATGGGTGAGGCCCGCATCGATCTGAAAACCGGTATCTCCCATCTGCTGTGCCTGGCTCTGGACGATCCGGAGGTTATGCCATCCCTGATCCTGGCTACCGATGCCATCAAACGCCATAATGCAATTCCTGCCATCGAGATCCTTCATCCCGGCGGCCGTGCCAATCCGGAATATTATGACGGTCCCATCTGGGCTCCCAGTGATGCCCCCGGACACCTTGGCAAGGATTACACCGCCTTGGACGAGGAGACCATAAACTACATAGTAAAACGCTTTGCCGATGCTGCGGAAATCGCATATCTGGGCGGTGTGGAGATGGTTATGGTTCATGGCGGCCACGGGTGGCTGCTTCATGAGTTCCTTTCCCCGCTGAATAACCACCGCACCGATAAATTCGGCGGCAGCCTGGAAAACCGGGCCAGAATTTCCCTCATGGTAGTGGATGCAATCCGCAGCCGCTGCCCAGACCTGTTGATCGAGTTTCGACTCAGCGGCAGCGAACTGGTGGAGGGCGGACTGACTATAGAGGATCAGGTCGAATTCGCCAGGATGCTGGACGGCAAAGTGGATTTACTTCATGTCACGGCCGGAACCTTTCACTACCCCGAAACCAACCAGCACATGGTTCCCAGCATGTTCCACCCATTCGGCGTCAATGTGGAATTTGCTGCAGCTATCAAAAAAGCGGTAAAGACTCCGGTGGCCGTGGTAGGCGGACTGGATGACCCGAAACTGATGGAACAGGTGCTTGCCGAGGGTAAGGCGGATGTCATCGCCGTGGGGCGTTCCATTATTGCCGACGCACAGATGCCGTGTAAACTGATAAACGGGCGCGATTATGACGTTACCCCGTGTATCCGCTGCAACAACTGCATCAGCGAATCCTTTGTTCCCTACGTAAAATACTCTTCCCGCCTGGTCCGCTGCTCGGTCAATCCGGTAGCCGGACGGGAGTACACCGAAAAAGACGTCCGCCCTGCCGTTTCCCCAAAAAAGGTTCTGGTCATCGGCGGCGGTCCCGCAGGCATGGAAGCAGCCATCACTCTGGCAGACCGTGGACACCAGGTTATCCTGGCTGAAAAATCGGACTGTCTCGGCGGCGCCATCCGTTTTGCCAGACATGTGTCTTTCAAAAACAAGCTGGATCAGTTTATGCAGGTACTGATCCGAAGAGTTGGAGAACGTGGAATTACCGTCAGGCTGAACACAGCCATGACCCCGGAACTGGCCCGGCAGATAAAACCCGACGCAATTGTCTGTGCCATCGGAGCTTCCCCCATCGTTCCTCCGATTCCCGGTGTAGAGCTGGAACACGTAGTTTCCGCAGTGGGCATGCATGAGCACATGGAAGAAATCGGCCAAAATGTTGTGATTTTGGGCGGAGGCCTGGTCGGTTGTGAGGAGAGCATCGTCCTCGGCGGTCTTGGAAAGAATGTGACTGTTCTTGAGATGAAACCCGAGCTGTGCCGCGATGCCCCCTATCTGCACCACGAGGCAGTGCTCCTGGAAATGGAGCGGCTGGGCGTGGTCACCCAAACCGGCACACGCTGCACGGAAATCCTTCCTGACGGCGTCCTGGCGGAGCAAAGCGGCAGAGAAATTAAAATTACCGCTGATACCATTATCATCGCAGCCGGTCTGGCTCCATGTCTGGAGGAGGCGGAATCCTTCCGTTCCTGCGCTTCGGAATTCTGGAAGATCGGCGACTGCAAACAGGCCCGGAATGTCCGGCTTGCCGTTCATGAGGGTTATGATGCAGGTTCCTACATCGAATAAAAAATACATATATCCTAATAATCTGGAGACCGTGTTCGATGGTGCAACACGGCAGAAAGGAATGTAATATTATGAATGCAATGATTCCTACAATTGTAATTGTTCTGATCATTTATTTCGCGGCAATGGTCGTTATCGGATGGATGGGCCGCAGTAAGGCAAGTAACTTTGAGGGCTATTTGAGCATGGGCCGTTCCGCAGGCGTGCTGCTTCTGATGGGCGGAGCTATCGGCGGACAGATCGGCAACGGCTTCGTAGTCGGCGGCGCTGCCGAGGGCGCTGTCAGCGGTCTGGCCGGCGCTGCCTACGGTATCGCCTGTGCACTCTCCACAGTCGTAGTCGCCCTTTTCCTGAACAACTTTATCTACAACAACGGCTATATGTCTATGACAGACTATACACGTAAACGCTATCAGAACGAAATTCCGGGTACTATCTATGACTTAAGTACCGCCATTTCCTCCATTGGCTTAATCGCCGGACAGATTATGGCCGGTAAGGCCCTGTTCGAAGCACTCGGTCTTCCCGGCAATGTGGGGGCTATCGCTATCGCAGTAGTCGTTCTGCTGTACTCTCAGCTCTCAGGACTTTGGGGCGCTTTTGCCACCTCCGTTATCCAGACCGGCGTTATCCTGGTTGGTCTCGTTTCCACCACGCTTGTCCTGTTCAGCAAGGGCGCTGTCGGTGAAATGAGCGCGGCTGTCCAGGCCGGCACTCTGGCAAGCTCATCACTGGATTTCAGCGGTCTGTCCGCAGCCGGCTTTGCAGGCATGATGCTGCCTCTGCTCTTAGGTATTGTTACCGATCAGCCGACCTATCAGCGTATTAACTCCGCAAAGAGTGCAAAGATTTCCCGTGTTGCCTGTTATTTCTCCTGCCTCGTTATGATTCCGCTGGCTTTGATGCCCGCCTTCATCGGTTCCTACGGCTCCTTCAAATACGGCGCCACCGGAAACAGCGCTTTCTTCGATGTTATCCTGATGGAACTTCCCGCTGTCGTATGCGCACTGATTATTGCCGCCGTTCTGGCCGCCTGCATGTCGACTATCGACTGCGGCCTGATCACGATGTCCACCGTATTAACACGCGATATCTGGCAGGGTACGCTTAAGAAAAACCCAACAGAGGCTCAGTTAAAGAAAATCACACTGGGAGTCAACATCGGCTTCATGGTTACCTCAACTGCCCTGGCTCTGTCCGCCAGCAGCATTTTAGGTCTGCTTAACTCCGTATATTCCTTCCTGGCAGCCGCCTGCTTTGTTCCGTTCGTCGGCGGTGTGGCCTGGAAACGCGGCACGGCTATGGGCGCCGTGGCAGCCTCCGTCGTGGGCGTTGCCACTGTACTTATAAGCTGGACGGGTATCGTCTTCCCGCTTGGCAATATCATCCCAAGCGGTGTCTTCCCTGTTATTCCTTCCGCCATTGCTTATATTATTGTAAGTCTTTGCACTAAGAATACAGAGGTAAAGGCTGCATAAGAAACGTTATTACACCGACATCCCTGTGATGACGGATTGATGGTGAGCTGTACGCTGTGCGCGCAGGCTGCCGCCTTTAATACATACTGAGGGTGCTGCTTTATTTTTGCAGCACCCCCTTTTCCTATTTCAACCGAAAGCGAGGCGTCTTATGACTACTTCGACTATTGTCATCTTAATCCTGCTGTCCTATGGAACGGCCATGATTGTCATCAGCAGGAGAGCGAGCCGGCGGATCCGCAGTTTTCAGGACACCATTGCGGCTCCCGGACAAACGTCCCTTCTTTTGCTTGCCGGCAGCGCCATAGGCGGCCAAATAGGCAGCGGTTTTGTCATTGGGGGCGCCGAATACGGAGCCAGGTACGGCATCGCAGGTGCATGGTACGGTGTCGGCTGTGGCCTGTCCTACTTTATCACAGTCGCATTGTGCCATTTTATCCGTACCCGCCACTATGTCTCTCCTGCCGATTACTTTGCCCACCGTTACAGCGGCCGTGCAACCCGTCTGATCTACACTGCCGCTAGTATCTGCTGCAGCGTCTCACTGCTGGCCGGACAGCTTCTGGCCGGGAGGGCCATATTTCTAACCCTTGGGTTTCCCGCCCGGTGGGGCGTGATCCTAACCGCAGTTATTGCTCTGGCATATTCTAACGCCGCAGGACTGTGGGGTTCTATGGCAGTCTCTTCGATTCAGAGTATTATAATCTTCATCGGAATGTCCACAGCGCTGTTCCTCATGCTGTCCTCTCCCGGCCCCGAAATACTGGCCGCTGCCCTGCCTGCTTCCAGCTTTCAAATTGCGCCGTTCGGCGGCGAGTTTCTGGTCTCTATGACGGCTCCTATCGTATTGGCCAGCGCGGTAAACCAGATCTCATTCCAGAGTGCCTCCTCCGCTAAATCCATGAAATCGGCTCAGGGAGGTTACCTTCTGGCCGGGTCGGTGTTGATTCCGATCGCTTTCATTCCACCACTGCTCGGCATGTTTGGCCGCGCCCTATTTCCCGGTCTGCCCGCCGAGAATGTATTTACCTCTCTGCTGCTCACCCGCCTTTCAACAGTCGTAGCCGCGGTGATACTGGCTGCGGTGATATGTGCAGTGGTCTCCTCCTGTAACAGCGCCTATATTGCCGTAGCCGCCAATCTTGTGCATGATATCTATCTGGGTATGATCACCCCCAAGGCAGACAGCAGGACCTGCCAGCGCCTGATGCTGCTAGCAGATGTGGCGGTCTGTATCGTTGGTATAGTCCTGGCACTTAGGATGAATGACATTATCAGGGTCCTGTCAATGGGATACAGCCTGATGGCCTCCGGCTGTCTCGTTCCTTTTCTGGGCGGCGTACTCTGGAAACGCGGAACAAGCCGCGGAGCGCTGTACAGTGCTTTTGCCGGTATGACCCTCTCTCTGGCCGCCTCTCTGGAACTGATCCGTCTGCCTTATGCCAGTATCAGCAGTATTCTTATAAGCGCAGGAGTATATGTGGCAGTCGGTCTCTTGACCACGGAGGACGGCCGCTAAAACGAAGGACGGCCGAGCAGAGCAATATATGCCATCTGGCAATTATACATGCCGTATTACTGTATACACCGAAATAGAACCTGGACCGACAAAAATGTGCTGATCCACTAATGGTTGTTCTACCATAAATGTGTCAGCACATTTTTTATTTCATCCTACTTGAACTGTCAGATAATGAAAACCTGTAAACCGCGATACTGCTTACTAACAAAAAGCCGCATGTAACAGCATAATAGAAATAATTCCTGGCTGTGCCTCTCAGACAAGCGAGCAAAATTGTACCTATCGCAATTATCGTAGTTGTGATAATTATTTTTGCACCAATATGTGTATCCGTAGCTTTATTTCCGCTCCCGGCTTCCCTCGTTTTCACCTATCAAACTACCTTGATTCTCTTAAATGTTTCACCGTCTTCCCTTTCACCAGCGCCGTCTTAATCACATGACGGCAAATCTCGTCGCAGTGCCCAGCTTCTTCACAGTCCGGGTTTATTTTGCATCGCAGACAATCCACCGCGGTGATAGACATCTTTGCTTTATACGAACTTATCGTCGTAAGCGGAAAGGGAATTGCCATCCGGGACTGGATGTGGTCAAAGCCCACCAGGGAATAATCTCCCGGCACGCTGCTGCCGTTCTGGTCAAGCCAGGTCCAGGCCTCCCAGGCCATGCTGTCACTGAATGCAAAAATCGCGGTATAATCCACGCCGTCCGCTTTCATCTGTTCCATAATATCCGGGATATTGCTTTCCGAAACGGATACTTCCCGGATCAAGTCGCGGCAGACGGGAATCCCGGCCTCCTCATGGGCCTGGATGTAACCCCTGCATCTCTCTTTTGCACTGGATATGTAAGACGGACCGTTCAGGAAAAGAATCCGGCTGTGGCCGTTCTCAATCAGATACCTTGCCGCCAGATAGCCGCCCTGTACGTCGTCGCAGACAACATAATTGGCATCGAGTTTCTCGCTATGACGTCCAATCTGAATAAACGGCACGCCGGACTCCATAAGAAATTTAACATTATCATCCGTTTCCTGAGTCGGACAGATTATAATACCGTCCACGTTTTTATTGATAGCGGTTTTGATTGCCTCCCGCTCTACCTCGCTGTTTTCGTTTGTATTGAGAAGAAATGCACTGTAGCCAAACTGCCTGGCATGATTCTCAATCTCTTTTGTCATAATCGCAAAATGCGGGTTGGAGATATCTCCCAGAATCACAGCAATCGTATTGGTATAACCCAGGCGCAGGGAGGATGCAATTGTATTATTGATATATCCCATCTCCTTGGCCGTCTGCTTAATTCTCTGGATTGTCTCCTGTGCTATATCGTCCTTCCCACGGAGGGCTCTGGATATTGTATTGATGCTGTATCCGGTTTTCTCAGCCAGATCTTTTAAAGTCACGGTTCTTTTTGGTCTTTTCACACGGTCGCCCCCTTTTACATTAACGTTAATGTAAAGTTATGCTTTTGTCAACCTTTTTACCGCATATTTTTTCAATAAGTGGCGGTATATCTTTCAGACTTTCCAGCTCAAACTCCGCAAGGCTCCTGTCAAAATGAAAGCGGCGGTCGATCAGGGCGGCCACATGCATGCCGGCTCTGTGAGCCGCAGTAATACCTACCGTGGAATCTTCAATTACAAGGCATTCTTCCGGTTTCACTCCCAGCTTTTCAGCCGTGTAGTAATAAATCTCCGGATCCGGTTTGCTCCTCTTAAACATTCCTCCGCTGACCATCAGCTCCAGACGCTCCGCCACATGGTTCATCGTCAGTATTTTTGTTACCTGTTCAATGTTGGTGGATGATGCCACGGCCAGTTTAAGCCCCTTTTCCCGGAGCCAGTCCATAACGCCGAGAATCTCCGGCCGGAAAATCTCCTGGTAATCCACGAGATCAAATACCTCATCCCAACGGCCGCGGTACTGTTCCCTGAGCTCTTCCCATGTTTCCCCGTTAGCTACGGCCTTCTCCACCACGATCCAGCAGTCCCTTTTCGTTGTGCCGACCGTACCGTATAAGTCTTCGATCCGGATATCCGGGTTCTTCTCCCTGGCAAACTCATAGATATATTTCAGGTATTCCATCTCGCTGTCGATTATTACTCCGTCCATGTCAAAAATTACTGATTTTATCATAAAACCTCCTGATTTTTTGCCTTTTGCTGATAGTATACAGGAATCAGGTGGTTTTTTGCAAGGCGTTCGGCCCTCTGGAATACAAAAAAATCATTAAAAAAAACATAATTTTTCCTGCACACTGCCTTTTCCTCCCTTTTCCTTTCTGTTATAATCGAGAGAGATTGCAACTGTTCAGCACCTTCATAGTTACAAGGAGAATTGCGGGAGGATTTACCCTTGAGTGTCGATCGCTGATTTTATTACAATCTGATGATACACCCTGATGAGTCTTATCGATAATGAGAAAGGAGCTGCAGACCCCCTCGTAATGAGCGGCCACCTGCAATAAACGATAATGAAATATTTCCAGAATTTTCTCGGTATCCTGTGCGCCTTCTGCCTGATGATTATTTTTCTAATCACCTCGGTGGAAGCTGTCGCGTACTGGACCCCGGGGTATTATGAAAAAGAATATGCCAAGTACAATGTCACCGCAGATGTCAATATGGAGATGGACGACCTGCTCGACGTGACTCACGAAATGATGGCGTTCCTGCGCGGTAACCGTGACAATCTTCATGTACCGACAGTCGTAGGCGGCGTGGAGCGCGAGTTTTTTAATGAGAGAGAAATTGCCCATATGGTCGATGTGCGGAACCTCTTTCTGGCGGCCATCGCCCTTCGGAGGATCTGTGCGCTTGTGATTCTCATCTGTGTCGGCGTGCTCTTTTGGACCAGAGCCGATATCCGGCGCCTGCTGCCACGGATGCTCTGTACCGGAACTGCACTGTTTTTTGCTCTGACCGCTATCCTGGCCGGAGTGATATCCACAAACTTTACAAAATATTTTATAGTTTTCCACGAAATCTTTTTCAATAACGACCTGTGGATCCTCGATCCTTCCACGGATTTGTTGATAAACATCGTGCCGGAGCCATTTTTTGTGGATACAGCCGCCAGAATCGGAATTCTGTTCGCCCTGGCGACGGCGCTGCTGTTTGCCGTGTGCGTCTGGATCATCCGCCGCACCCCAAAGACCGGACGGGAAAAGCGCTGATTACTTTCTGTGCAAACAGTTATCTGAATTAACAGACTTTTCCACATGCGGACAATTTTTCTTTACATGAAAATGGGAATCCTATATACTGTTAAATAGAAATTACGTTTTTATTACAATTATTAATATATGCGTGTGAGCCTTAGAAACCCGTAAGCAGCGAAAAGTACCCACTGCGGACTCTTCATTGCCACTCAATAAAAACAAGAACAGGATTTGATTATAGAATGAAACGAAAAATTATAAGCATGTTATTATGCCTGCTTCTGCTCACAGGGCTTTTTCCATCAACCGCCCTGGCTTCCACAGATTGGCCGGATAATGTCTCGATTGAGTCCGATGCGGGTATTATCATGGACGCCCACTCCGGTGCCGTATTATATGGTAAGAATATTCACGACACCTATGCACCGGCCAGTATCACCAAAGTACTGACCGCTCTGATTGTGCTGGAACATTGTTCCCTGGACGAGACGGTAACCTTTTCACAGAATGCGGTGTATAACGTAGAGTCCAACAGCAGCAGCGCCGGTTATGACACCGGAGACACGGCCAGTGTTAAAGACTGCCTGTACGCGCTTCTTCTGAAGTCCGCCAATGAGTCCGCTAACGCCCTGGCTGAGCATATCTCAGGCACCACCGAAGAATTCGCAAAACTGATGAACGAGAAGGCCGAGCAGCTCGGCTGCCAGGATTCCCATTTTTCCAATCCCAGCGGTCTGAATGATGACGCTCACTATGTCAGCGCTTACGATATGGCTCTGATTACAAAAGCCGCCTTTGAAAATGCGGAATTTTCCAAGATTGTGGCAACAACCTATTATGAGCTGCCTCCCAACAAAAAGAATCCGGAGGGTCAGGGAATCTCCCCCGGCAACAAGATGGTCAAGAAAAACTGGCCGGACCAGTACCGCGCCGATGTCATCGGAGGCAAGACCGGTTATACCTCCATCGCGCTTAATACGCTTGTCATCGGGGCACAGCAGGGAGATACAAAGTTTATCACCGTTATCCTGCACAGCTCGGCAACGCAGTATAGCGACACAAAGGCACTGCTGAACTTCGGTTTTGCCAATTTTAAATCCGTGAAGATTGCAGATTATGACAAGACATTTTCTACGATAGGGGACGATTTAAAGATATCGGGGTTACCGACATCAGAAAAGCAGGTTCTCACCATTGATCCCGACAGCCGGATTATCCTGCCCATGACCGCCGACTTTTCCGAGACCACCGTATCTCTGGATTACGTCTTACCCGCGGGCGCGCCGGACGGCTCAATCGCCTGTGTGAATTACCTGCTCGGCGACAGGACGGTTGGACAGGCTTATTTAACACTGAAAGACGCTGTATCGGAGGCTGGAATAAAGCTGCCCCAGGCGCTTATTGAGATACAGCCCTCTGCTCTAGCACCCGCTGCAGAGGATCCTGAAGCGGCCCACTCGGGAAGCGAAGGCATAGCGGAGAGCATCTCCGCCAATTCTCCCCTGGGTAAGGCGGCCGAACCGGAGTCGTCTCCGGACGGCTCCGGCGGCAGCAAATTTAAGATATCATTAAAGATTCCCTCCCTGTTCTGGAAGATACTGGCCGCAGTTATCATCATCGGCGGTACTGGAACCGTTGCTGTCTTCACCATCAAACGGCGCAGGGCGCAGGAAGAAGCTGCGCTCCTGGAACGGCGCAGACGCAGGGCCGAGAGACTGAAGGAAACCGGCATCTCAGAAGCTGAATTTGACCTGATGATGCAGGAAAAGAGAACTTTTTCACCCGGCCGGGAGAATGACAGTATAAGGAAAAAAGGACGTAAAGGACGATAGATGTTTTATTGTAGCAAACAGGCCATCCATATACATATGGACGGCCTGTTTTTGTCTGATGGGGATAGCGGCCGGCGGCCTTCTCATTCCTCAACCATTTCCCCGTTATTTCTTTGACTATTTCCCATTTGTCTGATATAATAGTGTCGGTTTAGCGATTTAACGCGGCAAGTCACCCGGTGTACCGGGTTTAAAGAAATACAGGAGGATGAAAGAGTGATGGAAAAGAAAGGAAAATCAGAGGTTTCTGAGACGGTAGAAGAAAGAGCCCAGAAACTTTTGGAGGAGAAGGAGGCGGAAGCGAGAACCCGCTCCTATGACGGAATATTCGGCGGCCTTCTGGTGGTTCTGCTGACGGGCTGGGCAGTCTTTCAGCTCTATGTCAATACGATCGGCGTAATGAACGCCATGAATCTCAGGATGTGGCACTGCATGTTCCTGCTGGTATTTACATTTTTACTGTACCCAACTTATAAAAAAGAGAAAAAGAAGCGTGTGCTGCCCCCCATCTGGGATTTTGTCCTGATCGGGCTGACGGCTTTTGCATTCGGTTACATGCTGCTTCATTACACAAAGATTGCCCAGAGCGGCGGGTATCTCTCAAAACAGGATATCTGGATCGCCGCCATCGGACTTCTGATGGTATTTGAAGCAGCCCGAAGGGCCTGCCCCAGCCTGGCGGTGCTGGGACTTATCTTCCTGGCCTATAACTTTTTCGGGGCCTATATCCCGGGAGAACTGGGCCATACAGGATTCTCTTTAAAGCGCGTTCTCAGCCATATGGTCTGGGGCAGCCAGGGAATTTTCGGCGTCGGCATCGGCGTCAGCGCTACCTATATCTTCCTTTTCGTACTGTTCGGGGCATTTTTGAAATACAGCGGATTCAGCCAGTTTATCAACGATCTGGCGCTGACGCTGGTGGGACGGAGCCCGGGCGGACCTGCCAAGGTGGCGGTTCTGGCCAGCGCACTGTTGGGCATGATCAACGGAAGCGCTATTGCCAACGTGGCAACCACCGGAACTATCACGATCCCGTTGATGAAAAAGACCGGCTACAAGAAAGAGTTTGCTGCCGCAGTCGAGGCCGTGGCATCCACCGGCGGACAGTTTGCCCCTCCGATTATGGGCGCGGTCGGATTCGTTATGGCGGAATTTTTGAGCATCAGTTACAGCAAGGTTATGATTGCAGCGTGTATTCCCGCGTTCCTTTACTATTTATCCCTGCTCTTCTCCGTACATTTTGAGGCCAGGAAACTGGGGCTCAAGGGTCTGGCCCCGGAAAACATTCCAAATGCTATGGAGGTAATTAAAAAGCAGGGCCACCTTGTTATCCCGCTTGTTGTTTTAATTGGTATGATTGTGGCAGGTTATACACCACTCTATGCGGCCGTATTTGCCACCTTTTCCACGGTACTGGCCTCCTGGCTCAGAAAAGATACCAGAATGAGTTTCCGGGATATCATAGATGCCACGGTGGAAGGTTCTAAAGGCGCGGTCAGCGTGGGCGTTTCCTGCGTTGTAATCGGTGTGATTATCGGAACCGTTTCCCTGACCGGACTTGGGCTGACTATCGGCTATCTGATTCTGCGTGTGGTAGGCGAAAACCAGCTCTATCTGGGCGGTTTTATGGTTATGATTATGAGCATTATCCTTGGAATGGGCGTTCCCGGAGTTGCGGCATACGTTATCGTGGTGGCTGTGGCAATTCCGGTTCTAATCGAGATTGGGGCAAATCCGGTAGCCGCCCATATGTTCTGCCTGATTTACGCCTGCCTGTCCAATATTACACCGCCGGTAGCCATGAGTTCTTATGTGGCGGCAGGCATTGCCGACTCCAATCAGACAAAGACTTCGCTGATTGCGGTGAAACTGGGATTGACCGGATTTATCCTTCCGTTCTTCTTCCTGGGAAACCCGATCCTGCTGATCGGTGTGACGGATGCCTCATTTATCGCCACTGCCGTGGCCGCAGCTACGGCAACCATCGGCGTAATTGCCCTGGCCGCAGCGCTCCAGGGAATGCTCCTGAAGGTCTGCAGCCTGCCGGAACGTGCCATTCTTCTCGTTGTTGCTTTCTGCGGCATCGATGTCGGAATGATCACCGATGTGGTGGGAGTCGTTCTGTTTGCTGCCGTGCTCCTGTTCCAATATTCGGCAGTGAAAAAACATAAAATGGATCCGGATGCAACAGCCTGCTAGTCTTCCACCCGGTCCATGTACAGCTGTTTCAGTGTTCAGCCGGTTTCAGTGTTCAGCCTGTTCCAGTGTTCGGCCTGATTCATACTCGGCCTGATTTATACCGGCCTCATTTTGTCCGGTGCCTGGCTTTTCACGGCATTCAATTCAGATATTAATAAATAAATTAATATATTATGCAAGGAAAAATGTAAAAAAGAGAGGGAAAACGAGATGAAAAAATCAATGAAAAAAGTATTAGCCATGGGTTTATGCATTGCCATGGGCGCAGCCATGCTTACCGGCTGCGGTTCTTCCAGCAGCAGTAAGGAGGAACCAGCAAAGACGGAAGAGGCCAAATCCGGCGAGAGCGCAGCGGCTGGTGACGAAAAAGCCGCTGGTGACAAAAAAGATACCGTAACAATCAATTTTCCGACAGCTGCCACCACAGGCGCCCTGTACCCGCTGGGTGCTGCAATTACAAATCTCTGGAGTACACAGCTTGATTATGTGAAAGCAAGCTCCCAGGCATCCGGCGGCGGCGTTGAGAACCTGAATCTGCTGGCGGACGGAGAAGCTCAGGTGAGTATCGCCATCAGCAGCAACTGCTACGAATCCTATACGGGAACCGGCACTTTTGACGGCCGCAAGAATGAAAACTTCCGCGTAATCGCAGGCCTTTACTACAATCCAAACCAGGTCGTAGTTACCGGAGCCTCCGGCATCAACAGCCTGACCGATGTAAAAGGCAAACACTTTGCCAGCGGCGCAGTAGGAAGCTCCACAGAGGGAGAATCCAGAAACCATTTCACAGCCGCCGGACTCACCTACCCGGACGATATCAAAATCGAAAATATCGGCTTCACCGAAGCAGTAGACATGATGAGAAATAAACAGCTTGACGGTGCCTGGATCATGGCCGCTCTCGGCAACTCAGCCGTAACAGAGGCCACCTCCACCGCCGATGCAAAAGTGTTGAATATTGGCGATGATGTGATTGCAGCTCTCCAGGAGCAGTACCCCTGGTATGCCAAATTTACCATTCCGGCAGGCACCTACTCCGGCCAGGATTCCGATATCCAGACAACGGCCATCAAGATGGTTATGTTTACAACTGCCGATCTGGACGAAGATACTGTTTACGATCTGACAAAAACGTTCTGGGAGAACGTTGACAAGCTGGCTGAAAGCAACAGCTCCATGACCGGCTTAAAGGCAGAGGATGCCATCACAGACATTGCAGACCTGCCTCTTCACGACGGCGCCGCTAAATATTATAAAGAGATTGGCGTGCTGAAATAAAATTGCATAAAAAACGTAAATAAATTCAAATGAGGAGGGTATCTCTTCGGCCATAAACAGGCCGGGGAGATACCCTCCTCTGCACGATAATTTATTTCCGTCTCATCCACTCTTCAAACGCCTGCTTCGATGCCATTGCCGTAAGTCCGCCCTCTGCCATCGTTGTACGGGCCGCATAGGCATTGGCAAAGTCCAGGAAGTCCTCCATTTGTCCGATGGATATTTCCGTTATATCGGTAATGCCGTAAGACAGCAGCCGTGAGAGAAATGCACCGGTAAAGGAGTCACCGGCTCCGGTCGTATCTCTTGCCTCAACCCTGAGCCCTGGACGTGAAACCGACCATTGCTCGGTATATGCGGCCGCCCCGTCTCTACCGCGTGTATAGAGGACACACCTGGTTTTCCCCTGGAGAAGCTCCGGCAGCGCCTCTTTGATTTCCGTTTTGCCCGTAATAAATTCCAGTTCTTCCTCTGAAATCTTGACAATATCCGCCTGCGGCATAAATTCCAGTACGGTTTCTTTCAATTTCACATCATCCTTCCAAAGCGACAGGCGCAGGTTCGGATCAAATGAAATCAGAATCTCCTTATCAGCCGCCATGCGGATTAATTTCCGGTGGGCCTCCTTCATTGGTGACTCCACCAGATCCACGCTGCCAAAATGCAGGATCCCGCAGCCATCCAGAACCTCCGACGTCACCTCTTCCGGAGAGTAAAATAAATCCGCGCTGTTTTTTCTGTAAAACTGGAAATCCCGATTCCCGTCCTCCGCCAGAGAGACGAATGCCAGAGGTGTCTCTTTAATACTGTCCCTCTTTATAAAGCTTGTGTCTATCCCGGCCGCAGTGAAACATTCAATCAGATAGTCTCCGAAAGCGTCATTTCCTGTCTTGGTCAGGAGCCTGGCCGGAAGTCCCAGACGGCTGACCGCCCCAGCCACATTGGCCGGTGCCCCTCCGGCCGCCCGTTTGAAGGCCGTCACATCCTTTAACCGCTGTCCTTTGCGTTCGGGAATAAAATCGATCAGCGCTTCTCCTATGGCGCAGAGACCTTTTTGTTTCTCCGCCTCCGGCCGTCCCGGCTCTCTGTCGATTATAAAGGAATTCATCCGGTAAATTCTGACCTTTGCACTGCATCCGCCATCTATCCGGAAACCTCCCCTTTTCCCATATACTCTTGTCGTGAATACCTCTTCTCCGTCATTGACAAATATCTCCAGGGAAGTTGTATCGGAATAAATCCGCAGATTCCTAAGCGCCTCCACCTTCACGCTTCTTTCCGTCCGGCCATAGCCCCCCTCTTTCAGAGAAAGTGTCAACAATCCGTCCCTGCGGCTGTAGATAAGTTCTGTTCCTTTTCTCAGCTCTATCACCGTATCATCGCAGGAATTATCATTGCTGGAATGAAAGCAAATCTCCGCCTCAAATACCAGCTGTTCTTCACCCGCTTCATTCAGCTCTTCCTTACTCTCATAACTGTATCCCTCACTGCGGAGCATGTTAAGTTCCTCAATCGGCGTCTGTATCAGCCTTCCATCTTTCATATGAAGCTCCCTTGGCAGAGTCAGGGCGTGCTGCCACCCGTCTTCCACTGTCGGATTGCCATATTCGGCATCTGGAATTCCCATCCATCCTATCAGAATCCTGCGCCCTTTTTCGTCACAGAAGGTCTGAGGCGCGTAAAAATCAAAGCCTCTGTCCACCATCCGAATCTTTTCTTCCTCGATTTCGCAGCTGTTACGCTCAAAGTCGCAGCTGAGAGGCATTACCGTACACTGATGCACATTCCGATAGTCGATCCCCTGGGGCCCGACTCCCTGCGGGCAGCTGAGCATGCACAGCTGTCCGTCCAGTTCAAATAAATCCGGGCATTCCCACATATATCCGAACGGTTCTTTTGTCGTAATTCGGCTATAATATTTCCAGTTTTTCAGGTCATCTGAGCGGTACAGAAGAACCAGTCCGCGGCTTTCTCTGTCCCTGGCTCCCAGAACCATATAGTAAGCGCCATTTCTCTTAAACACCTTAGGATCTCTCACATGGCAGCTTACATCCTGCGGATAATCCCGGTTTGTAAAAATAAGCTCCTTCGCTCCCGCCGCATCACCGTCCCTGCTGGTGAAATGGAGTGTATTGCTTCCACGGCCGGCAGTGATATAATCGTAATCATCCCGGTCAAACAGTTTGATATTTCCTGTATAAAAGTAATGAATCGTTCCGTTTTCAACAAAAGCGGAACCCGAGTAAACGCCATGGGCGTCATAGTCGTGATCGGGAAACAGAAATGGTCCTCTGTCCTCATAGTGGATAAAGTCTTTTGTAGCGTAATGTCCCCAGAGCTTTATCTCCCCCGTTGGTTCGAACGGCGTATACTGATAATAAATATGATAAGTACCATCCTTCTGACAGAGGCCGTTCGGGTCATTCAGCCAGCCCGTTTCCGGCATCAGGTGGTATTTAAGCCTGCCCGGAGCATTTTTTACCTTTTCCCTGTAATTCCTGTTGTCTCTATACCACTGCTCGTAGTCTGACCTATATACTTTCTGATATTTTTCCATCTTAAACCTCTGACTTTTTACTGATTACAGCAACCCGGTTTTCCGGCTTTGCCGCATCAAACTCCATGATTTCCAGTTCAATTCCGCCAGCCTCCGGCAGAATCATCATAGTCTGCGGATTGACGCCTTTTTCTCTCAGCAGGGCGAGGTCAAACGATAACAGGCGGTCGCCCCTTTTTACCTTTGCTCCCTGTTCGGTAAATGCCTCAAAACCTTCCCCGTTCATCTGGACCGTATCAATACCCACGTGAATCAGCACATCAATTCCGGCATCGGAAGTAATGCCAACCGCATGCTTTGTCGGAAACAGCAGACTGATTGTTCCGTCACACGGTGCATAGACCGTTCCGTCAGCCGGATTAACCGCAACACCGTCTCCCAGCGCTTTTGACGCAAACATCGGATCGTCGGAACCAGTTACCGGTATGACAGCTCCCTTTACAGGCGCATAAAGTTCCAGAACGCTTTCTTTTCTCTCTTCTTCTGATGCCTCCAATACGGCTGCTTCTTCCTCTGTACCTTTTACAGCCATGCCGTCTACTACAGCCGCCCTATCCTCAGCTTTCTTTTGTCCGCCATTCTCCCCGGCGGCCTCTGCCTGCCCCATGCCATACTTTTTCCAGAAGAACATTGTCAGCAGGAAGGAGACGCCCATAGATAAAATCAGCCCTATTGCAAAATTCAGATAGTGATCCGGTTTCATGGAAATGAATCCCGGAAGACCGGCGGCTCCCAGAGCCTGTGCCAGTGTCTTCGTCCAGGCCAGATAAGCGCTGCCCACCGCCGATCCGGCTATTGCCGCGTAAAATGGATATTTTAACTTAAGAGTCACACCGAACATGGCCGGTTCCGTAATTCCCAAAAGTGCGGAGATTCCTGACGCGGAACAGATGGACTTCATTCTTTCGTTCTTTGTCAGCATCAGAACGGCCAGCACAGCGGCGCCCTGAGCTACATTGTTCATACTTGCCGTCGAGAAAATAAAACTTCCGCCTGTATGCACACTGTCTGCAATCAACTGTGTCTCAATCGCGATAAAACTGTGATGCATACCGGTCAATGTGATTGGCGCGTAGGCGAGCCCGAACAGAGCGCCGCCGACCGGCCCAAGTGTATTATAAAGCCATGTAATGCCTGCTGCCAGAATGTTTCCTGCCTCGCGGAGCAGCGGACCTACAAAGATAAAAGTTAAAAATGATGTAACCAGAATAGAAAGCAGCGGGGTTGTCAGATTATCCAGCCAGGACGGTGTAACTCTGTGAAGCCGTTTTTCCAGATTGGCAAGAATCCAGGATACCGCCAGTACCGGAAGTACAGTTCCCTGATAGCCGATAGCCGCAATGTCCAGTCCGAATATGTTCCAGACCGGTGCGGTTCCCACTCCTATCTGGTAGGCGTTCATCAAATCCGGGTGAACCATGATCATTCCCATGGCAGCTCCCAGAAACGGATTGCCGCCAAATTTCTTGGTCGCGCTGAATCCTATCAGGACAGGCAGAAAGGTAAATGGTGCGCTGGCAAATGTATTAATCGCCGTTGCCAGCCCCTGCCACTGAGGATACATTTCAATCACCGACTGTCCGTGGAACAGACCGGAGGTCAGCAGGTTATTAAGTCCCATCAAAAGACCGCCGGCCACAATGGCGGGAATAATCGGAACAAAAATATCACTGAGCATCTTCACAAAGCGCTGGAGCGGATTCCCCTTCTTCTCCGTCTTTTCTTCCGCCTCATCCCCGCTCTCCTCCGCGGTCCCTAACTGCTTTTGGACTTCCTGGCACACCAGATTAACGGTGCCTGAACCGAAAATAATCTGGAACTGTGACTGAGTCAGAAAAACTCCTTTGACGCCCTCAACACCGCCCAGGGCATCCTCATCCCTCAGTTCATTATTCCTCAACTGAAAACGCAGTCTGGTCGCACAATGCGCCACCGATTTGATATTCCCCTTTCCGCCTACATAACGGATTACTTCACTGGCAATCTTCTCATAATTCATAACTATAACCCCTTTTCTGCAACTGTTTGTGGTATCGGTTCCATGTTTTAATATTAATTCATCTCCACCCTAAAGTCAATACAGTTTATGGAACCGATTCCATGTTTGGATGTAGAATTTTCTCTCTTATTTTTGTGCAGTTTATACAATTTTAGTCGCTAAAGCAGCCAATCAAAAAAGTATTCTAAGAATTTTCCTCCTCAGAATACTTTTTTTACCATCCAGCACGGTTGGATCAGAACTCTTTCCATCGCCGTTTTCCGGCTCGCCTCCTCGTAGCCAGCGCCGAAGACTAGCCAAAAAATCTTCCCCTGTCTGTCCTCCTCCGCCGCCCCTTATTTTTCATCCGCTCTCACGCTATTACCACAGATAAATTCATATCCTACAACCTGCTTCTTTGGAACCGGTTCCCTCTTTATAATTTTCAAAAGCGTCTCCGCGCCCAGATATCCCATAGCGTAGGAATCGAACTTGAGCGTCGTCAGTTCCGGACTCAAAAGCTCACTCTCATCATAGCCGCCAAATCCGGCGACCGACACGTCCTCAGGAATCCGCAGACCCGCCTGCTGCAGAACACGGTATGCACCATATGCCAGCCGGTCCGTTGCGCAGATAACCGCATCCACAGGACCGGAATTCAGAATTTGTTTCATTGACTCCTGACCGCTCTCATAGCTGTAGTCTCCAGTTACAACCAGCGGTTTTGGCACTCCGCAGGACTTAAGCCCGTCTAGTACCCCTTTCTTTCTCTGAATCCCCACGGCCGCATCCGATTCACCGACGCCAATATAAGCCACCTGCTGCGGATGATTTTTACCGATGTATTCCCCCATCCGGCGGCCGGCGCTGTAGTCGTCGTCTACGACGGCAATTCCCTCTTCCCAATCCTGAGCGAGGACTACAACAGGAATCCCGCAGTCTGCAAGCAGTTTCCTGTGCGCTTTTGTAAGGGTAATTGCGCTGAACAGGATGCCGTCCACATTCAGGCTGATCAGCCGCTGGATATTCTTAATCTCCAGTTCACTGTCGTGATCCGAGTTCTTAATTAACGTCTCATATCCCTGGTTTCTCAGATAACGGTCAATACTTGTGATAACACGGCTCGTCACCTTGGAATTCAGAGTGGGAACCACCACGCCGATCACATTGCTTTCCCTGGCGTTCAATCTGGCAAATGTATTGGGCTCATAATTATATTCTTTAATTATCTCCTGGATCCGTTCCCTGGTCTCCTGCTTGACATAACCGCCGTTAAAATACCGGGACACCGTGCTTTTTGCCACACCCGCCATCTCAGCTATGTCCGCCATCGTAATTTTTCTCGTCATTTCCTCAGCCCTTTCACGCACTTTATCATCTGTTTTTATTTTATCCGGTGTTGACAGGCATGGCAAGGGGAATATGAAAAGATTCCCGTAAAGGGATTCTCCCCACAGTGCGTTCCCACCCGGAGGGCTTTTTATATCATAGAAGCCTTTTCCTATGATGTAAAAGGCGGGAGTATATCATCCTGATATATTCCCGCCTGCGTATTTCTCTTTTTCATCTAAACCGGCATCACTGCTGCCATTCATCTTCCGAATCGTGTTTATACGCACGTTTGGCTTTATTTCTCTCCGTACGTTTCTTCTTCGCCTCTTCCTTCTTCTTCATGATAAGGGCTGCGCCCTCCTCGCCGGTCAGCTTTGTCGTCTTTACTGCATAGACGCTGCCGTCCTCCGACTTCTTCATGCGGATTTTCCCCTTCATATAGCCGTGTTCCGGACAATATGAAAGGCAGAAATAGAACTTCTGGTTTGAAGAAAACCACCTTATTTTTTTCCTGAGGGTGCGGTGGCATTTATAACAGACCATGTCGGTTACCCTTCGCTCTTCCAGCACCTTCTCTTTTGTATCGTAAGTCCTGGATACAAACTTTGCGTACCCCGGAAATTCCAAATAAATCTCTTCCTCTTCCGTCTCCGGCAGTCTGTAATAATCCACGGAAACGTATTCCACCATGCTGTAAAAATCCATCTCAGCCATAATACGGCCCGTATAGTACGCATCGTCCAACGCCCTGTGAAACGGCCTGTCCTCCGCAATACCCAGCTCCTCTACAACCGTGTCCAGGGAATCCTTGCGTTTGTCCCCCTTGATAAGACCGTAGATCTTCTGAAGGTCATAATAAAGCAGCGGCATCTTAAAAGGTATGTCCAGCCCGTGGTACACCATATTCCTCTGAAGCTCCGTCAGATCCATGGTACCCCATGTACAGAATTTGTAATCATCTCCGCACCAGGCCAGAAATTCTTCCATGGCTTTTCCGAATTCTTCGCCCTCCATGTTTAGTTCTTCCATGGACATATGGGTTACTTCGGATATCTTAAAGTGCATCTGCCGATATACCCTGGGGCGGATCAGGCGGTGAAATTCCGATATGATCTGCAGGCTCGTATTCAGCTTGACCGCGCCTATCTCTATAATCTCAAACGGCAGCCGGTCCATCGAGCCGTCTTTCCCAAGAGGACTCTGATTCCATTCCAAGTCTAATACAATATACTGTCCCATAACTAAACATTCCAATCATTCATTCGGTATCAAGTCGCACTATATAACTTTACCACATTATGAAACATAAGTCGAGTATTATTAGGTGGTTGAAATTTCCTCTTCTGTCCTTATTAGTAGGCGTCTCTCTCCGCCAAAGAAATGGATGTTTTGATCGGCGGCAAGCGTATACTGCGGCAAATGATCGATTTCAATGTTGAAAAAATCAGCCTCCCGCCCAGTTTATCACTTACTTAGTGTGCAGAATATAGATTTTTGATTCTTCCCTGCCTATGGGGTTATGTCGAAACACTCCGCTACTGTGCTTAAACCGAAAGAAATATTGGCACAAAAAAAGCCCGCGGATATTTTGATGATCCAGTTTATTAATATTAGTTTCTCATTTCCTTAATGGCGAACTAAAAAAATTTATTCCTCTCCCACGGGCTGATATCCGTTGCAAAATAGTCATATAAATGGTATTGTTAAAACAGAAAAAGATTTGATTTTGACACTCTGAAAAGCCCGCTAACGACACAGCCCGAAGCCACTTTGCTTTAGGTTTGGGAGGATATGAATGGACAAACGAAAAGGCCAAGCCGAAAAGACCGTCAGGGACTTTTTAGATGCTTATTTAATACACCGGAATATAGAAAGCGCACTCTCATTTCTGTCGGATCATATATTGTGGATCGGTGTTGGGAACGACATTGCTCTCTGCGGAATCCGGGAGGTGGAAAAACTTCTCGAAAAAGAAATATCTTGTGATCCCGATCCGTATATAACCGAACTGGTTCAGCCATGTGAGGTGGCAGATTCGCCCGATCACGCTGTTTTCATGTCGGACCTGAAGCTGATGAGGCCCGTTCCAGCCGGACCGTCCTACACTCTCAAAGCACATTTGAGCGCTTCCTGTGCGCAGAGGGATGATGTTTGGAAAATCACCTCACTCCATGTATCTGATCCGCGCATCCTGCGTGATACCTCCTCCATCAAGAATGATTACATCGGGGAAGATCTGTTAAACCACAGTGTGTTCTTTACCGCCGATCATGAAAAACAGGCAATTCTCCAAAACCATAGATTGTCGGCCCAGCTTGAGGCCCGCAATGAGATTCTGAAGGTAGCGCTGGAACACACCTCCATCTGTGAATTCTACTATTATCCCGATATCCGCAGCTGTGTAATTCCGCAGCGTACCTGCGAATACTATCACTGTAACGGGCGTTATGACAGAATGCCCGACAGTTTTCTTGAGCATCTCGTCCCGCCCGCTTTCCACACCGTCTGCAGGCAGATGTATGATGCCATCCACCAGGGGAGCCGAACGGCTAATTCCGAGTTTCTGACCAGTACAGGTGTATGGTGCCGCGTCATTATGTCAACCGTAAGCTGGGATGAAAAGGGAAAGCCTGATTTCGTTGTTGGAATTATAGAAGATATAACAAATGAAAAAGACATGGCCTCAGCACTGGAAAAAGCCAGATCCAGGGACAGCCTGACAGGACTCTGGAATAAGGAATCAGGTACAAGACTTGCCCAGGAATATATGCAGACAAAACCTGTCGAAGAGAACTGTGTCATCATGCTCCTGGATATGGATAATTTTTCCCGGCTCAATGAGGAGGAAGGGACAGCATTTGCCAATGCCGTACTGCTGGAAGTGGCTGACATCCTCCGGACATCAACCGCCGAACAGGATTTCCAAATCCGTCTCGGCGGCGACGAATTTATGCTTTTCATAAAAAACTGTGATAAAAAGCAGGCCACTGAGATCGGCCCGCACATCGCAGAACAGGTGCAAAATCTTCTGGCCCAGACGGACAGCTCCACTCCCATCTCCGTCAGCATCGGCATGTGCTCCACCGAGGTGGTCAACGAATACAGCGGCCTCTACCGCTGTGCAGAGAGCACATTGAAGTATGTGAAAGAGAACTGCCGTGGACATGCCGCCTGTTATCTCGATACATCCAACGAACTCGGTGTGATGCTGACCAATCTGTATACGGAAAAATATATCGTCAATACAATTGAGCAGGAAGACTCGGAACGTGGGGAAAACCTGATCTCCTTTGCCCTGGATCTTCTCGGCAAAGCAAGTAATCTGGAGGATGCCGTATCTCTGCTGTTTGCCAGGATGGGCAAAACTTATCATTTGGACCGTGTGTCACTGCTGGAGATTGATCCTGCATTCCTGACCTGCCATTTTACCTACCAATGGGCCAGGGATAAGTCGTTCCTCCACCTTAACAAACCGATTTATATAACGAAAGGAAGCTATGAAACGGCTGCCTCCTGCTACGGTTCGGACGGTCTGTATGGTTCATGTCCAAATAAAGAGATATCTCCGTTTCCATCCTGCCTCCATGCAGGTATCTGGAATCATGGCACATTTATCGGCGCCCTCGGATTCGAAGTCAGCCAGGAGAACTACACCTGGACGAAAGAACAGCGCCGTGTCCTGGCGGAGATGGGCAAAATCGTCCCTTCCTTTGTCATGAAAGCCCGTGCTGATGCCTTTAGCCAGGCAAAAACTGACTTTCTGTCCCGCATGAGCCACGAGATAAGAACTCCGATGAACGCCATCGTCGGAATGACTGCAATTGCCCGATCCATGGCCGGCAATAGGGAAAAGGTTTTGGAATGTCTGGATAAACTTGACACCTCCAACCAGTATTTATTAAATCTGGTTAATGATATCCTGGATATGTCCCGCATTGAGAGCGGTAAAATGGAACTAAATCCCGAGACGATTGATCTGGCGGCGCTTATCTCCTCAGTAAAAGGGATGATGCTCCCTCAGGCCAAGGGAAAGAATCTGCACCTTAATATTTTTAATGACTATAAAAATAACAGGCCTCTCCTGGCAGACAAACTCCGCCTGGAACAAGTCCTTTTAAACATTATTGGCAATGCGGTCAAATTTACGGAACCCGGAGGTCATATTACCCTGCGTGTGACACCGATTCAGGAGGATATGGACTGCCTGACTCTCCATTTTACGATAAGCGATACAGGTATCGGAATTGCTCCGGAAGCGCTGCAGAATATTTTCAATGCGTTCGAGCAGGCTGCCAGAGACACCTCATCCCGATACGGAGGGACGGGACTTGGCCTTGCCATCTCAAGCCGTCTCGTCCAGATGATGGGCGGAATGCTGAAAGTAAAAAGCGAACCCGGCCGTGGTTCGGAATTCTTCTTCACCCTGAGCTTTCCCTACAGCAATGTTCTGCCGGTGGTAAAGAAACAGCTGCAGAATATGCGGTCAGACTGCTTTAAGGGAAAACGCCTCCTAATCGTTGAAGACAACGAACTGAACCGTGAAATAGCGCAGACACTCCTGGAGATGAACGGTTTTATCGTGGAAACAGCAGAAAACGGTCAAACGGCCCTCCAGACGTTCGCCAGCCATGACACCTTTTATTATGATGCCATCTTGATGGATATCCATATGCCGGTTATGAATGGCATCGAATCCACCAAACGGCTGCGCACCATGGGACGCGAGGATTCACGCACCATACCGATTATCGCAATGACGGCCAACGCTTTCAGCGAGGACAGCCGCAAATCATTGCAAAATGGCATGAACGGACATCTCTCTAAACCCATACAGATGGAGGAGCTGCTGCTTACCCTGCATCAATGTCTGAATTGTTAAACGTATCAATCAAATTAGAAAAGGGCTATGCGCTGTTATTAGAACGGCGCATAGTCTTTTTCTTTCTTTTCTGTTTTAATTCCTCATATTAATATTTCCGATGGATGATAGTGGTAAGATATGGAATTTTTAATTTTTCAATTTTCAGGGTATTATATCACCTTATTTTCGGTAAAATAACAAATATCAAACCGAAGAGAGGAAGTAAAAAAGATGGAACATGACACAAATATTCTTATGCATCAAGCCGTATCTCCGGCATCTTTAAAAGATTACGCATCCTATCTGCACGAACAGGAACGCAGCTCTAATACCATAGAAAAATATATCCGCGATCTTCGCGCGTTTTTTCTTTATCTCAGCGGGAAAGAAATCGATAAGGCAGCCGTACTGGGCTGGAAAGAGAGTCTGGCCGAGAGCCACCGGCCTGCCAGTATCAACTCCATGCTGGCGGCAGTCAACGGCTATCTGGACTTCTGCGGTTTAACGCTCTGTAAAGTAAAACCAGTCAAAATGCAGCGCAAAATATTTTTGAAACCCGAAAAGGTTTTGACCCGGGAGGAATATGTATGTCTTGTACAGGCTGCGGAATCAAGAGGCAACCGTCGGCTCTCCCTTTTAATGCAGAGCATCTGCGCCACCGGCATCCGCGTTTCAGAACTCAGGTACCTTACCGTGAATTCACTGTACACAGGACGCGCCGAGGTGGACTGTAAGGGTAAAATCCGCGTTGTATTCCTGACAAAAGAACTTTGCCGCGCCCTGCGTTCCTATTGCAGGGAAAACAATATCACACGAGGCCCCATCTTCTGCACCCGGGATGGAAAGCCGTTAAACAGAAACAATATCTGGAGAGACATGAAATCCCTCTGTCAAAGCGCCGGTGTGGAACCGGGAAAAGTATTTCCCCACAACTTGCGCCATCTGTTCGCCCGAACCTATTACTCCATGGAAAAAGATTTATCCAGGCTGGCGGATCTGCTCGGACATGCTAATATCTCAACCACCCGTATTTATACAATGGACTCCGGGGAAGAACATGCAAAACAACTGGCTCTTATGCAGCTCGTCCTGAGCGTGACGTAAAAAAGCAACATAATGGTGATTATGCCATCATGCCGCTTTTCATTCGGATAAATTTACATATAATCATATTATCATAAGAGGAGGGAAATTACAATCTTCCAATATCCGACCGCTGATCATGATCCGGAATTCCGTATGTAAAAATTTATAAAGCACCAAAACAGACCGGCATAGAATAAGTAAAATCATTCCGGTCTGTTTTGGTGCCTTTTTACCTGGGATACTATGATTTTTCTACAAAAGTCTCTTTCCCATATAACAAAGAACATCTTAAATTGTTCTGCCTGATGGCATAATCACCATTATGTCATCAACACAGTCAGCCTGCTATGCCCGGGTTTCCACATGACGCGCCCGGCGCATCAGCAAGCTCAGAATTTTTCCGGGAAAGAAAAGGTGGAATACATGCTACAGGAACATCAGGAGATAATAGATAAATTTGAAACTCTGCTGCGCAGATATGCCGTCCTCTTCAGCGAAATAACCATGCTGGATGATCCGGATGACATTTTTTACGTAAGTGATCCGAAAACCTACGAACTCTGCCTTATCAGCAGAGGCGTTGCTGATGGCGGCGGACTTGAAGGCGGCAGAGGAAGAAAATGTTATGAACTGCTTCAAAACCGAAGCTCTCCCTGTCCATTCTGTACCAGCTCCCTGCTTACCACGGAACAGTATTATATCTGGGAACACTGCAATCAGGCAGCAAAAAAAAATTTTCTAATCAAAGATCGGCTTTTTGACTGGAATGGACGTAAAATGCGCATCGAAGTCGCATTAAACATTACCAATCCGGAACAGGCAAAAAAAGTGCTGATTGAAAATGCAAACCAACAGAACCTGATGATGCACTGGATGCGCTGTCTTCTGAAACAGGAACCGCCGGAGGAAGCATTTGGGCTGATTCTGGAAGATTTAAAAAATTATTTTGAGGCTGATACCGGTTTTATCCGTTCCTTTACGGCTATCGAGACGGTACGTTTTTTCTCAAAATGCGGCTGCGGTACGGGCATTCCCTATATCGACCAATTGGATTCCCGGCTGCTTAAACGCTGGGAGCGCCTGATCGGCTATAATAAGCTGATTCTGATCCGTTCCGTGGATGAACTTGCGGACCGTGATCCTGAAAGCTACCGTTTTCTGTCAGAATACAGACTTCACAATTTATGTCTGGCTCCGATTATCTGCCGGGGACGCCTGGTAGGGCTGATTTGCCTGGGCAACCTGAAAAAGCGCCTGACGTCTCTTTTCCTCCTGGAAGTACTGGGAGACTATATTGCGGCCTCGGTGCAGAGATTAACGATTCAGGAAGAAAAAGCAAAAATCCAATATACTGATCCCTTGACTGGCCGTCTGAATTTTGAAGGGTTTAAAATAAAAGCAGAACGTATTTTAAACAACAATTCCGGACGTAAATACGCCCTTCACTACTGTGATATAAAGAAATTCAAATTTATCAATGAAGCTTATGGATATGATACAGGGGACTGTATTCTTAAATACTGGAGTGATTATCTGGCCTCCGTCTGCCGTGAGGGTGAAGTATTCTGCCGGATTTCCGGGGATACACTGGCCTATCTTCTCTACTATGATAATGAGCCGTCCGAACTGGAAAAGAATTTCAGGGAAATGTCTGTCCATATATCAGATTACCCGGAACTTTATCAAAAACGCCATCATATTGAACTTGCCTGCGGTGTTTATCTAATCGATAATAACTCCTGCTGCCAAATTGGTGAAATGATGAACCGGGCCAATATGGCTCAAAAAAACATTAAAATTATGCCCGGAAGCCACCTTGGCTTCTATACCGATACCATGCGGCAAAAAGAGATGCGGGAAATGGAATTTGTGGCCAACATGCACGAGGCCATCCGAAAAGAAGAATTCGAGATGTTTTTCCAGCCCCAGCTCTGTACCCGCGCTGCCCCGGACCAGTCCATTCGGGCCGAAGTACTGGTCCGCTGGCAGCAAAATGGAACTATAATTGCAATGCCGGGAGAATTTGTGGATTTATTTGAACGCAACGGATTTATTGTGGATTTAGACCATTACATGTTTGAACATGTCTGCATGTACCTGAATAAAATTCTCCCCCGGATTAGAAAACAGCTTATCCTCTCGGTCAATGTTTCAAGGATTACCATGCTTCAGCCGAATTTCATCGAGTACTACTGTTCCATTAAAAACCGCTATCAAATTCAGAGCGGCCTTATAGAACTGGAATTTACAGAAAGTGTAGTTGTGGAGGATGTGTCATACTTTGCAGCAATCATTAAAAGGCTGAAGGACAACGGCTTTCTTTGCGCCATGGATGATTTTGGGACCGGACAGTCCTCGCTGAATGTGCTGCAGGCCCTTCCTTTAGATATTCTCAAACTGGATCAGATGTTTTTCCGTGATAAGACGAATGAAAGGCGCAAGCACATCATTGTTGCCAACATCCTTAAAATGGCCAGGCAGCTCCGGATGGTAACAGTGGCCGAAGGAATTGAATCCGCCGAGCAGGTTAGGGAACTCACCGGGATGGGCTGCGATTACATACAGGGATATTATTATTCGCAGCCTGTTACGGCGGATGAATTTGAGACGAAATACCTGGTAGAAGCGTAGCTGAGGAGGGCGAAAAATTTTGACTTTGCCGGCCTAAAGATTGCCTATAAGGAACGTCTCACCTTAACAGACAAAAAAAGCCGAAAACCTGGTAACTTCAAGGTTTTCGGCATTATTTACTGGCGTTCCTGAGCGGATTCGAACCGCTGGCCTTCCGCTTAGGAGTTAAAATCGACGTTTCCACAGGGGTACAGCGTATTCCATGTGAGTTCTCTAAGTCCAATAAAATCAAGCAATTCGAACGTCTATTTTCCTCATAAGAGTTCCTGCTTCCACAGAAAAGCTAATAGTATCTTGTGGTGTTATTAGCAGATTATTAGCATTTTTTCAAAAAGAGCAAAATTGAAAGCTTTAAGTTCAATTTTGTTCTTTTATTATATTACGAAAAAATAATGGTTGCAAGGAGGTTTTATGTCCGAATATCAATTTCAAATCAAACAAATCGTAGACTATCCTCGCTGCCGGATTTATCGGCAGTTTGTGCATAGTTTGATGAATGACCGGAATCTCCGTTTAAACGGAGACTCCGGCCTTTTTTATTTTACGGTACTATGCTGCTATGCAAACTTCCGTACCTCATACCGCCGTATAGACGGTATCTCCTACACGGTCTATCCCGGCGAGTGGGTCTGTACCGTAAAGGAATTATCCCAGTGGTTCCGTACCCGTTTTCAATGCCAGGCACTGAACATTTTAGAAAACCTGCAGGACATGCACCTTATCTCATTCCTGCCGCTTGGCCGCGGAAAGGTCATCAAATACAAAATTCGGGACTGGAAGAAACACAATACTGTACTGGATTACAACTGCCCCTGTCAGAAAGATACCGGGTTTTTCTTCATGCCGGTTTCCACAGCCGCAGAGCTTATCAGTACCGGCCGCTGCTCGGAGATGGATATTATCCTGGATCTATGGCTCTCTACTATTTACAACGATGAACAGGTGGAGGGTTCAGAAGTCGGCCCAGTGGTTTATATGCGAAATGGAACTGGAAATCCACTGGTGTCCTATAACGAACTGGCGGAGCGGTGGGGATTGTCCAAAGCTACAGTAGGGAGAATTTTAAAAAGACTGTCTGACCGGGAATACATATCGCTCATGACATTTCCCGGACGCCACGGCAGCGTAATTTATCTGCAAAGCTACCTATCCACCATGTTCCAGATATCCGATGTAATGATTGACAAAGAGGAGGTCGCAATGATTCTTAATATTAAATTAGAACTTCCGAAAAAAGAAAGTTTGGAAAATGAATCCACTCCGGAACATGAAATCTGTGTTTCAGACGAGCTTGACAGCGTTTCAAAACAGCACATTGAAATTATTATTCAAAAAATGGCAGAAGTCCTGTCTGCACAAGGAATTTCATGCTTTGAATGTCCCAATTCCAGATATAAGTTATATCCCTTATCTGACGACTGCATGGGTGAGTATTATATCCGCGCGCGTAAGGAATACGCCTACCGGTTCGGGCTGGCGATTCTCTGTGGGGACAGACCGGTTCGTACATTTAAGCTTACACTCTCACCTTGCGAAAATAATAAAGGAGATTTTGATTATGGGAAAGAATAAAGAGATAGATATGATTGATGATCCGTTATACCACGATACCTGGAAACTGCTAAAAAATACCGTGATGTGGTCTGGAGCCTGGAACTGTCGGTTCAGCAGGTCAGGAACCGGTTTGAGATTGAGTTTGGCAGTTCCATTGAGGAATTTCTGGACTCCGTATACCTGGCAGGGGCCGATCTGTCCGGGGGCAGCATTGAACATCATGCCAAGTGCATAGAGCACAGCTATAAAATGTTAAAGCTGTTGGACTCTGCAATCGAATTGTTAAGAAATAAGCACAAAAACGGGGAGGCTTATTACTGGCTACTGTATTACACCTATCTTTCCCCGCAGCAGCTTCGGAATGTGGAGGAGATTATTGAGAAACTGCGCCCCCATATCCGGGATATCAGTTTCAGGACCTATTACCGCCGGCGCCGGGAAGCGATTGACGCACTCAGCTCTATCTTGTGGGGCTATACCTCAAAAGACAGCTTGGATATATTAACAACACTTTTTCCGGTAAATAAAATGTCTGTTTAATCATTTATAAGCTGTGCGGCGACTTCGTCTTAAAACGCCTTTTTTGCATTAAAACAGTAGATAAATCAGAATTACTATGATATGCTATGTATGCTGTCGAACCTCCAGCAGAAAGGAGGTGACGTCCAATGGAATACATAGCAGCTTTCTTAATCTCCATAATAGCAGGTGTGGCCAGCTACTACATTTGCAAATGGCTGGATGGGGATGAATAGACAGCACCAGCCTAGAAGGAGCAGCTCACCTTAACGAGCAAGAAAACCCCCAGAGCCAGCACTCCAGGGGTTTTCGTCTGTCCAATGGACATAACAGCTTTCTTAGCTAAGATTATATTAACGCTTATTCCGAAAAATGTCAAGAAAAACGCCTTTATGATTTCAAAAGAAAATGTCTGGATAATCGGCACAATATTGGCACAGAACAGATATAACATTGGCACACTTCTGCTCTTTCGCCGCAAATCCATATATGTTAAACTAAGTATGCTCAAACTTACACCCAAAACCAAATAGGACAGAAATCTGCGCCGTGTTTCCGGCGCCTTTTTTCTGCCCGGACAGCCTATGGCTGCAAGGAACCACATCTGACAGAATCGGATGTGGTTCTTCTTTTTAGCACAGAAAAAAGAGGAGATCAACAAAATTGAAAAAAACTATTGATTCCCGTCCCAAGACCCTGCCTGAACCTAAGAAGGCACGTCCGCGCCGGTTCTCTGCCGCCGGACTGGCGCAATGTGCGGTTCTCTGCATGGCGCTGTCCGTTATGTACTGCCAGCCGGTATTCGCCGCGACAGATGTGTGGACAAAGGCCAGAGAAATTATGCAGGACGTGTATAACCAGATTGTCCTTATCTCCACCGTGGCGGCTATTGTAACAGCTTCCGTGGCATTGCTCATGATGAACTTTTCAAGAAGCGGCAAAACGGTGGATGAAAGCAGGGCGTGGCTGAAACGGATCTGCATTTCCTGGATTGTCCTTAATGGACTGGGTTTTATTATGGCGTATATCACTCCGTTCTTCGCGGATGGAAAATGGACAGGCTGAGAACGGCCCCGGATGCCCGGATTAAGAAGGGAGTGATTGCATGGGCATTTTAGATGGCATTGTAGAATGGCTGGCGGAACAGGTCATGAACGGTCTGGATCTGATAACAACATCGGTTTTGGGGGCGTTGGGCTGTGATATGACCGTTTTTCTCCGCTATTTCCCCGCTGCCGAGACAATGTACAAGGTATTTGTAGCGCTTTCCATTGGTTTGATCCTGTTGAATCTGGTGTGGCAGCTTTTTAAGAACTTTGGCCTCGGCATCGGTCTGGAGGCCGAAGATCCGGTAAAGCTGTGTATCCGCTCTGTCCTGTTTATCACACTGGCATATTTTTCAGATGGCATTGTCGATATTGTCCTGAAAATTGGGGGAACCCCTTATAAGTGGATTATGGACTCAGAACTGCCGGCTCTCAGCTTTGCAGACTTCAATTCCGCTATGCTTGCTATTATCGGCGTCTGCGCCAATGGCGCGGTTGCTTTAATCACCTTGATTCTGGTGGTTATTCTGGCGTGGAATTATCTGAAGCTGCTTTTCGAGGCGGCGGAACGCTATGTTTTACTTGGTGTACTTGTCTATACCGCACCGGTGGCTTTTGCCATGGGCGCGTCGCAGAACACATCAAATATCTTCAAATCCTGGTGCCGGATGTTTGGCGGGCAGATTTTTCTGCTGGTCATGAATGCCTGGTGCCTGCGGTTATTTACCAGTATGGTTGGTTCTTTTATCGCCAACCCACTTTCTTTGTAAGGAGGTAGGAAAACAAGTGAAACGATTACATAAAATCCTGTTTGCAGCATTTCTGGCAGCCCTGCTGACCTGTCTGTTCTGCCAGCCGGTTTTCGCCATCACGGAGAGCGATGTGCAGGCCCAGGTCGATGCTGCCGGAAAAGAGGCCGTGGCAGGAAATGTTTTAGTCTGGTTCCTGTGTGCCGTTGCCTTTTTAAAGGTATCCCAGAAAATCGACTCCTTCATGTCGAGTTTAGGGGTAAACGTCGGGCATACCGGCGGCAATATGCTGGCTGAGGCTATGATTGCGGCAAAAGGAGTCGGCGGGAGCCGGTACCTTTATGGGCGGAGGGCTTGCGGGAGTAGTCAGCCGTAAAGTCACAAACAGCGCGGTCAAGACAGCGACCTCTCACACAGACAGCAGCTCAAATTCACACAGTTCCGGAGGATTGGGCGGTCTTGTAGCTGCGGCTTCCAGCGGTCTTGGAGGGCACCTTTACAACTCGTCTGTTAAAAGCGGCGGTGAATTTGCCAACAATGTCATCGGATCGGTTGCTACCGGGAATACCCCTTCTCTTGGCTCCATGAGCGGGGAAAAGGCAGCGCAGGCTCTTCAATCCTATATGGGGTACGCCGCATTGGAGGCCGGCGCGGAGAATATTCCGTCCTTTTCCAATGTGCAAATCGGAGGCGGAAGGATTACCGGCACAGAGGTTTCCGAGGAAAATCCAGAAGGCATTTCCTTCGGAATGTACCATACGGCGCAATATGCGGCTCCCCAGGGCGCGTATTCCACGGTGCAGGCGGCTGATGGTACGTCCTGGTATAAGCAGTATGCCGTTGATACCGTTGAAAAGAATCCCTACATGGCGCCGGACGGGTCTATTGCGTATAACGAAACCATTGTGAAGAAACTGCCGCAGCCTCCCCACAGAAAGGATCGTATGTAATGGAAGGACAACAAAAAAACGGTCTGGAGGAGACTCTGGAAACCGGCGCCTCGGCAGCTCATGCGATTCACAAAGGAAATTCATGTTCTCAGGGTGCTTCGCGAGGAGCGTGATTGGGAAAAAGTAATGACCTTACGCCAGGAATACGAATATCCGTAGGAACGCTATCTTGCCTCTTTGCTACTTAATACATAATTTCGCCTGCGATTATTTTAATTTTGCGGATAACCAAACCCAGCGATAGGACGTGTGCTTGTCGCTGGGTTTTTGTAATTTTATTGCGATAATCCATGCTATGTACTACAATGGTTTTAGTAATTGGCTATTTTATAAATCGAAATATGTGGAGGTAAAACAATATGAAACATAAAGTAAAAGTAACAGTTTTGGATAAGAAGTTGTACCCGGAAATACAGCACCAGTATTGTGCTGACCCCGCGTCAGGTATCTGCCCTTGCTACAATGTAGGCGACGAGTTTGTTTTTTACCGTGATGAGGAACGGGATGACTTCTGGCACATGGGACTGAACACGCTGGTTAAAACCGATGGAGACGCTGATACTGTTGCAGGTGGACCCAAAATGCCATTCTGTTCCGAGGCTTGGGATGCGATTTCTCGTTATATTTATACTGGTTTGCAAGGTGGCTCCATTATGAAAGGCTGGATGAAGAATGAAAATGAAATGATTACTTGCTGTTCGGATGGAACAAGGCCAGTAATTTTCAAAATTGAAAGAATTGATTTCGAATAATAGACCAATAATTTCTCATTTGTCGATTTGATTTTACTGCGCCCTATTGGTAAAAGACGCATATTCAAGGAATGGTAGTGAGTTATGCCGAAGCAGAAGAAAAAACAGCCCAGACCGGAACGCCGGGAAGCGCGCCTTAAAAAGGCGCGGGCGTGGGTGCCGACCTATGCGGGGAGCCACCTTGTCCGTGCCTATCGGAAGAAATTTGGGGTAGACCCTGCCTGCGCGCTGCGGGATTTGGGCGAGATCGGCGCAATCCCACCGGAAAAGCTGGCCGTCATGCAGCGGTCGGAACAGCTCCGACAGGAAGCGGCGCGCCGGAAACGTGAAGAACGGAAACAACAGGCCGTCTATGACCGTTACCCCGATTCTGACGACACCTTTTTCTTTATCGCCGGATACACCCCCGGCGGCGCTCCCTATGGCGTGACGTGGGAAGAAATGGGTATGGAACCCTGGGGTGGACTGGACGGGGACAGTGAATAGCGGCATGAATGTCAAAAACCCGGAACGGAACAGTTTTTCATGACTGTCCCGCTCCGGGCTTTTCTGCTTATTATCGTTTTAGGCCCCGCACAATCTCCGCGATACTCGCAATCTGACCATCGTCCAGCGTTTTCAGATCGTCCGCCACCGCCTGAATCTGCTGTGGATTCTGAACCCCATCGTCAAAGAAATCCTTTGGCGATATGGAGAAGTAGTCGCAGATGTAAAAGAAAATCTGCATGGAGGGAAATGCTTTCCCATTCTCAATTTTGTTGATATAACTCTCGCTCTGCTCCAGCGACAAGCTCATGTCCCTTGCTGATACGCCTTTCTGGTTCCGCAGTTGTGCCAGCCTCTGCCGGAAAAATTCTTCATTCATGTGATTACCGTCCTTTTTATATCATTGTATTCCATGAGGTATTGATTGTTAGGGAAATGAATTATCAATTAGCATTGGGCAGGGAATATAATTCCCTATAATCTGATACGATATTGATTTTAATTCTACAAAGTGGAGAAAAGGAGAGATACAATGAGCATGAGGCGGCTTTACCGAAGGATTGCAAGGGAAAACAAGGTCAGCTTGTCGGAAGTGAGAACAGAAATTCAGATTGCGGTTGACGCTGCATACAAAAACACACCAAATGACGGCGGTGTGATTGCAGCATACCAGCGACGTGTACCTCGCAAAGGAGTAATCCCTACCCCAGAGGAAGTAATATGTTATGTAGCCGGGCAAGTCCAGGGAAAACGAGGAGGGGTACGATGAAGGAAATGTTTGATGATACGGTATGCATGATGTTAGATGAACTAGACCAAATGATATTGGAGGGAATGCGAGAGGAGCCGGAGTACAATGCCTACCGGGAGGAGTTCCATGCACTGACAGAAGAAATCTCTGGCCAGATTCCCGGACCGGAACGCTGTCTGACGCTTTCATGCCTTATCGGGGACATGGAACGCCGGACGGCCTTATTATACGGCATGGCTGCAGGAACCGGATTCAGGCAGATATTTGAAGGGAACAACCAACAAGTACTCAAGCAGTTCCTTTGCACCGAATTTTTGTCGGAAATCAAAGATAAGCAGTAAGACACCAATCAAGACCCATGACAGACGGGAAAACGTCCATCATGGGTCTTTTTCAATTAGAAAGGGGTCATTCATAAATGGCAAGCAATCTCAAGCTCATTTCCGAGCTGGCAAGTGAAACCACCCGCGAGGTAACGCGGGACGTGGACGGCTGGAAACGGTATCTTACCACCGCCGCCCGGCTCTATAAGTATGAATTTAAGGAGGAGTGCTACTCCTGCTATTCCGAAAATCAAGTAGGAAATCTTCAATTTTCAAGAATTATTGTTTTTCTGCTTTTTAATATTTATTCCTGGTCTGGTGGAAGTGGTTCGCCCAATTGAAGATGACCCCATTTACATATTGAACGAATTACAGGCAAAAGCGAATAGCCTTTTTCAGAAAGATAATATTCAACTTTGGGCGGAACCTGCGGGTATTCGTGGCGGATGATTAGTCCGTCGGCTTCCAGTTCTTTTAACGTATTAGAAAGCATTTTATGCGTTACATTTCCAAGAGCACGCTTGATTTCTGAATAACGCATGGTTTCCTGCTTCCAAAGCCAAAACAAAATGTGCATTTTCCATTTACCATTGATAACAGAAATCGCATAGTCAAAAGGTTTTATATCTACTGTTTCTTCTGGAAATTTTATTTTTTCGTCCATAGGATCACCTCATACTCTCTTAATGGATAGTATCTACCTTTATTGTGCGTTCTTGCATAATGAACACATACTCATTATAATTTAAAACATAATAAAAAACAAGAAAGTCAGGTGACAATATGTTTATTTTAGAGTCCCCATTAAAAGTTAAAAATCTGACATTAAAAAATCGCTTAATATTTCCGCCAATGGGAACAGGAATGGCAAATGCAGATGGCAAAGTAAATGAAAAATTGATCCGCTACTACGATGACAGGGCGCGCGATGGATATCTTTCTTTGATCATTGTTGAACACAGCTTCGTATCACAGCAGGGAAAGGCCAGTGAGTATCAGTTATCCGCTGCTGATGACAGTACCATAGACGGGCTCCGAAAAATTGCAGAAACCATTCAAAAAAACGGAGTAAAAGCGGTGTTACAGCTCAATCATGCAGGAGTGGCAGCCAGCAAAAGCATTACAGGCTGTGAGACGGTCAGCGCGTCTGCATTAGCAAGCAGAGATGGACGGGAAAACTCACATCCCCTTTCAAAATCGGAAATCAAAAACATCATTTCTGATTTTGCGGATGCAGCAGAACGCGCGCAAAAAGCCGGATTTGACGGGGTAGAGATCCATTCTGCACACAGCTATTTGTTAAACCAGTTTTACTCTCCCTATTTCAATCATCGCCGGGATGATTATGGCGGAGATCTGCTGGGGCGGATTAAAATTCATTTGGAAATAGTTAAAGCTGTCCGGGATAAAGTCGGCACAGAATATCCCCTATTTCTTCGCCTGGGCGCCTGTGACTATGAAGCAGGAGGCACAACGATAAAGGACAGTATGATCGCCGCACAGGAATTTGAAAAGGCCGGTATCGATGTTTTGGATGTTTCCGGCGGTTTATATGGCTTTAATCTTCCTGGGCATACAACAGAGGAAGGCTGGTTTGCCGATGTTACGACTGAATTGAAACGACATATTTCCATTCCGGTCATTTTGACCGGGGGGATCAGAACGCTTGATAAGGCGGAAGCATTTTTGACTGACGGCGCAACCGATCTGATTGGTGTGGGTCGCCCTATATTTAAAGATCCTATGTGGGCGAAAAAGGCATTAGAACAATTTACCGAGAGGAGTAAACGAACATGAAAAAGAAAATAAAAATGAAGTTATTTACAGATTATATTTGCCCGTGGTGTTATCTGGGTGACGCAGTTGTGAAGAATTTAAAAGAGGATTATGACATTGAAATTGACCATATTGGTTTTGAGCTGCATCCCGATACTGCCCCTGAGGGAAATGACCTTTTAAAACAATTTCCGGGCAGTGACGAAATGTTTGACTATTTACGGGAACGCGGTAAAAAGTATGGGCTATCCTTTGCTCATTTAACTGTTCTTCCCAATTCCAGAAAGGCTTTACTGGTAGGCGAATATGCGAAAGAGATTGGAAAAAATGAGGCGTTTGTATCAGCTATGTGGCAGGCTTATTTCAAGGACGGAAAAAATATTGGAGAGGACCAGGTGATTGTTGACACTGCAGGAAAGGTTGGTATTACAGAAGCGGAAGTTCATGCTGCTTTTCACAACAAAAAGTATGCCGAAGCTTTGGAAAATAATATGCGTGAGGGAATAAAATATGGCGTGGACAGTGTTCCGACATTTATTATTGAAGAACAAGTTAAAGTTGTTGGCGCCCGTTCCGAGGACATATTTAAAAAGGCATTGGAAGAATTGAATGCATCTGAAGATGAGGAGGCCTCCGGCTGCGATAATGGCGCTTGCCGGTTGAATTAAAACATGAAAAATGATGTTAAAAAAGTCAGTATCGAGATTGTCAGTGTTATAAACGGCGAAGAAAATCACTGGCAAACCACAGGAGAATACAGATTAGACGGCGATACGCACCTGCTTGCATATACGGACTATGCAAGCAATGCGATTACTAAGAACGGACTCTATGCCGGTAAAGAATCTATGCTGTTACACCGAACCGGCGGAATCACCGGCGATATGCTTTTTGATCTGCGGAACGCCACGATTACAAAGTATGCAGTATTTTCTGTCGAAACAGATTTTGTGATCCAGACAGACGATTATAAAGTCAATACCACGGAGGATGGATTGGAAATCTATGTACGCTATACGCTGACTGATAAAAATGATGCGCGGCCGATTTACGGTGCACAGCGGATCTTTATAACCATGCTATGACTGCAAGATTTTGCATGACGCACTTTATACAATGCAGTTTATCTTGAAGTTATAAGACCATTCCTCTATTTGGGATAAATAATTTTTCCATATGGTTCCGGACTTTATCCCATCCGCAATCTTCCGAGAAACGCCGTTTGCCCCCTTGTCAGTACATCCGCGGCACTGAATATCTCTTTGTAAGTTATGCCCTGGACACATCACAATTGACTACTATAAAGGATACGTAATCCGACACAGAATAGAAATTAGAAAGATCAGCCCAAAAACAAAACGCCGAAAACCCACAACATCGAGTTTTCAGCGTTTTGTTAAAACGTTCCTGAGCGGATTCGAACCGCTGGCCTTCCGCTTAGGAGGCGGACGCTCTATCCTGCTGAGCTACAGAAACATCTTGAAAATTTATAATACAGCCTGTAAAAAAACTGCATCTGTACCCATTAATATTCAAAGGCATAATGTTAATTATAATTCATATTCCTACTCTAAGTCAAGTCCCTTTATAAAAAAATCAGTCTTTGAAATTTGCGATTCCCTGCATCCAGATACGGCCTTTAAATCTGCGTCCCGGACATGGTTCTCCGAGTAAATCCAGCTTGTTAATTGCAACCCTGAAAAACAGATCATTACACTCCAGCTTCATATCGTAGATTTCCTCACCTGTTATCCTGTTTTTCTTTAGTTCGACTTCACATATCTCCCCTACGACGGAATACTGGTCGCACTCGATACCGCTTGGCATAAAGCAGGTGTCCACGATTGAGTAGATATCCTCCTTAATCACACGCCTGGACGCCTGTGAATAGAGATCTATATCTTCTATCGTCAGCGATTCCATCGCATCCTCATCCCCATTCTTGGCCGCTTCCAGCAGACTGTCCCTATTGCGGGATGCTACTTTGGCTTTCTCAATCTGCATGGCCGTCTTCTTAATGGGGAGTAATACTTTTCCATGAACCGACAGGGCAGAAAGTGTCGCCGACTCTATTTTGATCGGTGAGTTTGCTTTCTGAAACCTTTCCCTGTACTCCATGGGGTTAAGTAGATAGAAAATCAGTGATATCCCGACTTTATATTCATCCAGCAGACCTGCATATGTTTCTTTTTCCGCATGGCGCTGTATTGAACATTCGGCTTTTGTTGTAACAGTATCACTTGTAATGTATGGATAGTAATATTCAATATCCAGTTCTTCCTTATCATTCAGCTCGCCATACATAGCCAGACCGATCCCCGGTGCTACTTCCGTCTTCATCTCACACAAACTGGTGTCCCTGTCTATCTGTATACATTTGGATCTTGCCGCTTCCTTGGAAAGGCAGCGCAGAAGAGCCCTGATATCTTTTTTTCTCTGGTACATGCTGAATCCTGCAGCGCGTAAAAACTTATGCATTCTCTCACCTTCTATCTTTATTATTTTTGTTGAGTCCCATTGTATCTATTACTTTTACTACAAATCACGAAAATTTGCAATAGTTTTCCTGCCGTTTACAGCCGTTTTTCCATATTATGTCAACTTCATCTTGTCTTTTCATATTATTTCCTTACAGCATGCTAGTGATAACCAAGAGCCTGTTCAAGCGCTTCCTTTTCCTCACTTCCTAGAAGAACTTCCGTCTTTCCTTCCACCACGTCCTTCAGATAGAGATAGCACCCCTCTCTGCTGTGCACGGAATTTAGAACAAAACCGGTATTGTTGTCGTCCAGGAGAGCGATTACAAAACTCAGGTTGCCGCCCATTCCTTTAAACGCATTGTACTTTACCATTCCGGTCTTCTGATATCCGGCTTTTACCTGTTCCTCCATAGATTCGATCAAGTCCTTATTGGCCCTGTCTTCGGAACGGAGGAATGCGGCCTCATCCATCAGATCCAGTACGGTATCTTCAAGGGTCTCTGCATCTTTTCCCCTCATAAACATATCATATCTGCGATACAGTTTCTTATACTGTGATAAGCAGATTAGCGTGGCGATAAGCGATATCAAAGTGAGTATGATCAAGCCGATGATTAAAAATCCGGGATCAAACCCCAGGTTATTTAAAATACTGTTTTCCATCTTATGTCCTCATTTCAGTTCTTCTAATCTCTATGATCGATATAAAATAAAAACGGTTGCATGAAAATTCAATAATATTAATATTTAACCATTTATAGATTGGAGAAGCTCTGCTATTCTTTCCAATTCCGCAGATGAATAGTACTCTATTTCAATGCGTCCCTTGTTTTTGTCCTTCTTATTAATAATTACTTTTGTACCCATTACCGATTTTAATCTTTCTTCGAGATCCTGGTAAAAAATATTAAAGTCTCTTTCTTCCGGTTTTTCTTCCTTCTTCTTAGCCGGTTTTGTTAACAGCTTGACCAGCCGTTCAACCTCCCGCACGCTCAGTTTGTTATTGACAATCTTAACTGCAATTTGATATTGATGTTCGCCGTCTTCCAGTGCGAGAAGCGCTCTGGCATGACCTCCTGTTATGCGGTTCTGAATGAGCATCTCCTGAACTCTCTCATCCAGCTTCAAAAGACGCATGCTGTTTGTAACCGTAGCCCTGTTTTTAGCCACTCTTTCAGCTACCTCTTCCTGCTTCAGCCCGAATTCCTGGATAAGCATCTGATACGCCTTGGCCTCCTCGATTGGATTCAAATCCTCTCGCTGAACATTTTCGATAAGTGCAATCTCCATTGTCTGCTGTCTGGTATATTCTCTTATAATTACCGGAACCTGCTTCAGTCCGGCCAGCTTTGCAGCCCTCCACCTTCTCTCACCGGCTATGATTTCATAATTGTCACCTTGTGCCTGTTTCTGTACGAGCAGTGGCTGAAGTACACCGTATGATTTTATAGAGTCGGCCAGTTCATTCAGCTGTTCTTCGTCAAACATCTTACGTGGCTGACTTCCGTTTGGTTCTATCTGTGTAATGTTCAGAAATTTTTCTTTCTCCACCTCCACTATTTTTACCTTTGGAGCCGGCTTTGCCGTTTTTTTCGCGGCAGTGACACTTTTTTTCTGCGGCTTTTTAGCGACGGGAAGTACCATATCAAGTTCCTTCAGGTTAGCCTTTTTATCAGCATGTTCCGCATGTTCCTCCTGCCCTTCCGGATTAATCTCCTCTTTGGCAGCCTCCGGAGCTCTGGGCTTTGTCTGGGAAATATCATAATCATCACCAAAAAATGCTCCTAATCCTTTTCCAAGTCCTGTCCTTTTCGACATTGTTTCCTCCAATCGTGCTGTAATACCTTCCTACCAATTAACCTTATTTTACTATATGCCTTCCCGAACCGGGAAGTAACAAATGTAAGTCTATGCATAACTATACAAAAGACCATATTCCGCAGAATGTTTTTATGTATCTTACAGTTCTTCTCCTCTGCTTATCACTTCTGCGGCCAGAAGCCGGTAACTCTCGGCGCCGGTAGATTTACTGTCATAGATATTGATCGGCATTCCATGGCTTGGGGCCTCTGCAAGACGCACATTTCTTGGAATAATTGTTTTATAAATTTTCTCATTCAGATTACTCTTTACATTTTCGACCACTTCCAGAGAAAGATTCGTCCTGGCATCATACATGGTAAATACGACGCCTTCCATCTCTAATGATGAATTCATTTTTCTCTTAACGATATTAATCGTGCGGAGCACCTGGCTCAGACCTTCCAGTGCATAGTATTCACACTGAATCGGAACAAGCACCGTATCGGCGGCAACCAAAGCGTTTAGCGTCAGAAGACTCAGTGACGGAGGGCAATCAATGATAATAAAATCATAATCATCCTTTACTCTGTCAAGATGACTTTTCAAAACAAACTCTTTATTTTCTATATCCAGAAGTTCAATCTCAGCGCCGGATAAATTGGAATCCGAGGGGAGTACATCCAGATCTTCCTGAACATCCTGCTGAAGACAATCCTCAAAAGTACAGTCTCCCAGCATCATTTCATATACTGTATCCTCAATCTGGCCTTTCTCCAACCCAAGTCCGCTGGTAGCATTACCCTGCGGATCAAAATCGATCGTCAGGACCCGCTGTCCTGCTTCGGCCAGGCAGGAAGAGAGATTAATCGCTGTCGTTGTCTTACCGACGCCGCCTTTCTGGTTTGCAATCGCAATTGTACGTCCCATGATGTTTCCTTTCTAAAACGTATTTCTCTTACGCATCATTTTATAGTATAGCACAGATAAATTCTATTTCCTACTTTTTATAGAAAAAAGTCCATTTTCTTTGCTAAAATGTTTCACGTGAAACATCTATTTTTTTGTAAATATTGCTTATATTCAATTCGGGAATCAGTTTTAAATGTTTCACGTGAAACATCTTTAATTTTGCTAAAGCTGCATACACTAGTCATAACGGCCTTTTCTTTAAGAATATTGTAATGCACATGTACCTATATTTGTGGTATAATTTGTGGTATAAAATACCTGTAGATTCTAACATACTCTTTATAAAAGATAAAGCCCTTACACTATTAACCGCAATACGATCAGAAAGAGCTTTGACAATATTTCTACGAAAAGCTTCAGCTTTTTATACTGTAATATTATATTAACAGTTTACCTACTATCTATTTTGTCAGGAGGCATCAATGAATACGAAGAATAAAGTAATGACTTTGTTAGCGTTATCGGCAGGCGGAGCCACTGCCACTGCTCTTTTTAACAAATACATTAAATTTTCCGCTGTCTCAAAGAACTTAATGAGTGAACCTCATCCGCTCTGCTATAAATGGCGTCTCGGCAATATTCATTATACTAAGACCGGGAATGGAAAACCTCTTGTACTGGTACATGATCTCAATTTTTCATCCAGCGGCTATGAATGGAGTCTTCTGATTGACAAGCTGAAACAGAACTACACTGTTTATACCATTGACCTACTCGGCTGCGGCCGTTCGGAAAAACCGAATCTTACCTATACAAATTATCTCTATGTGCAGCTTATCTGCGATTTTATTAAATCAGAAATTGGACATAGAACCAATATTATTGCTACCGGAGAATCTGCTGCTTTGGCTATTATGGCCTGCAATAACTCGCCCGAACTTTTTGATCAGCTTATGTTAATTAATCCGGACAGTCTGATGAGCTGCAGTCAGATTCCCGGAAAAAATGCAAAGCTGTATAAACTAATCCTTGATTTACCAATTATTGGTACACTGCTCTATCATATTGCAAGCAGCCGTAATCTGATCGAAGAAGCCTTTGAGGAGAAGTATTTTTATAATCCATACTCGGCAAAGCCAATCTATATCGACCACTACTTTGAATCAGCTCACTTAGGTGAATGTCCTAAAGCCGTATTCTCCAGTATGGAATGTAAATTTACTAAATGTAATATCATCAATGCACTGAAGAAAATTGATAACAGTATCTTCATTGTGGGGGGAGCAGAGGTTCCCTGTATCGCCGATAATATAGAAGAATATAAACTTTACAACTCTGCAATCGAATCTTCTATTATCAGTAAAACAAAATATCTCCCACAGTTGGAGACTCCCGGTAAATTACTTGATGTTATTTCCATGTTCTTTGCTTGATAAATGCTTTTATTGAATGTTTTATTGATCTAAGTCCTATTTATAAATAGGTATATTCTTTTTCATAGTGAAAAGATAGAGAAGAGAGATGTTTCACGTGAAACATCTCTCTTCTCTGTTATCTTGAATCATTTTATCTTGAATCATTTCTCATCTTGAATCATTTCATCTTGAATCATTTTTATCCTTAATCATTTTTATTTCAAATTACGTTTTATCTTGAACTAATTCTTTACTACATATACCGTTGCATTCATTTACTTACGATGATATCCTGTACCCAAATCCGTTTTTTAAATTATCTTTATGCTGCCCGCCAGTCCACTTAACGAATTCGGGACTATTTCACATCCTAAAACAAACTGATCCGGTATTTCTGAGTCATTTTTTATTCCATAGCATCCCGTTTCTTTAAATCCAAACCGTTTATAATATTCTGGATTTCCCACTAAAAAAGCAGCTTGATACCCCGCCTCCTTAGCCCGCTTAAATCCCTCTTTTATTAACGCTGCGCCGACACCTTTATTTCTATATTCTAGTTTTACAGATAAAGGTGCAATCAAAAGGCCAGTAAATACAGATGATAATCCACTCACATCCGTAACACCTATCTTCTGCTCTGTAAACATAATATGGCCTATAATTCCTGTCTTATCCACCATGACAAGTTCCAGTTCCGGGAGATATGCGCCCTTTCTCAGTTCAAGCACAAAATCCTGTTCTGTACCATCACTGACTTCCGCCGTTTTAAATGCAGTCTCAACAAAATCATATATTTCGCGAACATCTTTTTCCGTTACAGCTCTTATTACTCCACCTAACTTTTCCTGTAACATATTCTTCTCCTCCTCTGCCAGTTTTCTGATTTGCATTAGATACTAATATATTTCTACAGCATTCACCGCTTCTTCAGTTAGCATAAATAAAAGGAGGCAGTTTTTCTTTTCTGCTCTCCTTTTCGTCATCACTATTTTTCTATCCTATTTTAACGGCTCTTTGGAAGGCATTCCCGCTTTTCTGGGATATTTTTTACTCATGGGGCCAGTCTTTCTAATTTTAACAAGACAGCGTTCATCTGCGTTTGGCAATGTAAAAGTAAGAATCTCTTCTATCTCTCCGCTCAACTTTTTAACAGCGCCTTTGCCTATTCCCAGTTCCTCTTCCAGTTTACCGGATTTATAAGGAACAAAGTAACCACCGGTTTTTACAAACGGCATACAATATTCCGATAACGTCGCGAGATTCGCTACCGCCCTGGATACACATAGATCGTATGTTTCACGTGAAACATTATCGCGTCCCAGATCTTCTGCTCTGCCATGTATGGCAGTTATTCCGTCTAATTGAAGATTTTCTATTACCTCATTGAGAAATTTCACTCTTTTATTAAGGGAATCCAAAAGAGTTACCTCCAGCTCCGGAAAAGCTATTTTTAACGGTATTCCAGGAAATCCGGCGCCGGTCCCAACATCAATCAGCTTGCACGATTTCTGATCGATATCCACAATTATTTTTTTCAAAGAAAGACTATCCACAAAATGTTTTGTCACTACCTCTTCCATCTGTGTAATCGCAGTCAAATTCACCATAGAATTCCAATGAATTAACAGTTCGTAGTAATTATAGAACTGATCTATCTGATGATCCGTCAGTTCAATTCCCATCTGCTTGACTTCTTCTTTCAACTGGGTAGCAAATTTATTTTTCATATAATATCCTCATGTGCTTCCTTCTTTTTACCGCTTCGTTCCCTATTTATCCCTCTGGTATTTCATCTGCTCCAGATGTACCATCAGCACCGATATATCGGCAGGCGAAACCCCTGAAATTCTGGATGCCTGGCCTATATTAGCTGGTTTATAAAGATTCAGCTTCTGGACTGCTTCTCTTCTCAGGCTCTTTACCTCTGAATAATCAAAATTCTCATCCAGCTTTTTGCCTTCCATCTTCTTAAACTGTGTTACCTGCTGTTTCTGGCGGCGGATATATCCGTCGTATTTAATATTAATATTAATCTGCTGAACCACATCATCTGGAAGATCCGGCCTGTCGGGATCCAGTTCAGTTAACATAACATAATCGAGTTCTGGCCTGCGAACCAGCTCTGCAAGTGTCGTACCCGTCTTTAACAGCGTGCTTCCATTCTTTTCCAGAAAAGCCTGAACTTCTTTCGTCGCTCCAATGCTTTTCTTTTCAAGCCGTTTTACCTCTTCTTCGATATCCTTTTCCTTCCAGAGGACGCGCTCATACTGTTCATCGCTTATGAGACCGATTTCATGGCCTATAGCCCTCAGGCGCAGATCTGCATTATCCTGCCTCAGAAGCAGGCGGTACTCAGCCCTGGAAGTCATCATACGGTAAGGCTCATGGCTCTCTTTCGTCACCAGGTCATCGATCAGGACACCGATATATGCCTGTGAGCGATCAAGAACGATTGGTTCCTTACCCTGAAGCTTTCTGGCTGCATTAACACCCGCCATAAATCCCTGAACCGCAGCCTCCTCATAACCGGAGCTGCCGTTAAACTGGCCGCCGCTGAACAATCCTTCTATCTTTTTAAATTCCAGTGAAGCTTTTAACTGCCTTGAATTGATGCAATCATACTCAATTGCATAAGCATTTCGAACAATTTTGACATTTTCGAGTCCTGACACGGTCCGGTACATGGCAAACTGGACATCTTCCGGCAGGGAGCTGGACATTCCTGCAAGATACATTTCATTTGTATAAAGACCTTCCGGCTCCACAAACACCTGATGCCTGTTCTTATCAGGGAATTTCACCACCTTGTCCTCGATTGACGGACAGTATCTCGGCCCTGTTCCTTCAATCGCACCGGAGAAAAGTGGCGAGCGATCAAGATTTGCTCTTATAATTTCATGGGTGCTGTCATTTGTATAAGTGAGCCAGCAAGAAACCTGTTCTTTCTGTACAGACTCCGGATCAGTGGAAAAGGAGAACGGCACTACTCTCTCATCCCCAAACTGCTCTTCCATCTTTGAAAAATCGATACTTCTCTTATCTACTCTGGCCGGTGTACCTGTTTTAAACCGGTACATCTCGATTCCCAGGCTCTTCAGCGAATCTGTCAGATGGTTGGCAGCCTGAAGTCCGTTCGGCCCCGTCGGGTTACTCACATCCCCATATATACATCTGGCTCTGAGATATGTACCTGTAGCCAGGATTACGGCCTTACAGTAATAGGTTGCTCCCGAAAACGTTTTAACACCCCGTACCTTACCATCTTCAGCCAGAATCTCACATACCTCTCCCTGCCTGATGGTCAGATGATCCGTGTTTTCCAACGTATTTCTCATCTGTCTTGTATATGCCTGTTTGTCCGCCTGGGCGCGCAGAGAATGTACGGCAGGTCCTTTAGACTGGTTGAGCATTTTCGACTGGATAAACGTCTTGTCAATCGTCTTTCCCATCTCTCCGCCCATAGCATCCAGTTCTCTGACAAGATGGCCTTTGGAACTTCCTCCTATATTCGGATTACAGGGCATCAGGGCAATGCTGTCCACACTTACAGTAAATACAATTGTCTCAAATCCAAGTCTTGCCGCAGCAAGGGCGGCCTCACATCCCGCGTGTCCGGCGCCTACTACCACAATATCATAATTTTCTGTTAAACACGGCATCTAACTTCCTCTTTTCTATAAATAACAGCTTTTAATGCTATGGTCCTCATTTACTTTTACGATCAAATCCGCTTATTTCCCCATACAGAACTTACTGAAGATCTCATTTACCAAATCATCTTCCAGCGACTCTCCCACAATCGTTCCGAGCTGTTCATAGGCATTCATTAAATCAATGGAATAAAAATCTTCCGGCATCTGATCCTCTATACTCTGCTCCACCAGTTCAAGGCTCTTTAACGCCTCGCTCATCGCGGTTTTGTGTCTTACATTCGTGATCATAAGCTCATCGTTAAAATCAATCTCACCATTTAAAAACAGATCTTTCACCTTCTGTTCCAGAAGATCGATCCCTCTCTGCTCCTTGGCCGATACGGCAATCACCTCATTGCCGGTTCTTCTCTCAACCTCCCCCGGTGTAAGAACCGTTTCGAGATCTGTCTTATTTAAAAGAACGATCGATTTGCGGCCTTTAATCAGCTCCATAATCTGGTAATCATTTTCATCCAGAGGACATGAGCCGTCCACGACATAGATAATCAGGTCTGCGTCATCCGCATTAGCCCTGGCCTTGTCCACCCCGATTTTCTCCACGACGTCCTCTGTATCACGGATTCCTGCGGTGTCCACGATATTCAGGCTGATTCCATGCAGGCGGATATTTTCCTCCAGAGTATCCCTGGTTGTTCCTGCTATATCCGTCACAATCGCCCTCTCCTCCCCTACCAGTACGTTCATCAGAGAGGATTTACCTGCGTTTGGCTTACCCAGAATTACGGTCCTGATTCCCTCGGACAAAACTCTGCCGCTGTCAAATGAGGAAAGCGCTTTATTAAGTTCTCCCTCCAGGATAGTAACCGTTTTTTTCAATTTTTCGGGATATCCCTCCAGGGAAATATGTTCCGGATCGTCAAGTGCCGATTCAATAAAGGCAATCTCATAGAGAAGTTTTTCCCTGAGATCTTTTACTTTTTTTGACATCGCTCCACTAAGCTGGCTGACAGAACTCTTCAAGGCATAATTATTTTTAGAGTTAATAACGTCAATGACCGCTTCGGCCTGGGAAAGATCAATTCTTCCATTTAAAAAGGCACGTTTGGTAAACTCGCCCGGCTCTGCCATCCTGGCGCCGTATTTGATTACCGTTTCCAGTATTTTTTTCATGACAAGGACACCGCCGTGGCAGTCTATCTCCACCGTATCTTCGGCAGTATAGCTGTGCGGTCCTCTCATTACAATTGCCAAAACCTCATCTATTATCTCATCACCGTCACAAATATGTCCATAGTGGACGGTATATGTTTTTTCCTCTTTTAATTTCTTCTTTTTATTCTTAGGGCGGAATATTTTATCTACAATATCAAATGCTTCATTTCCGCTGACTCTTATGATACCAATTCCCGAATTTGTAAGCGCCGTCGCAATGGCGGCTATTGTATCTGAAGTCATCATATTTTTCATTCCTCAATTTTTCACAGAATTTTAGAAGATGCCGGATTTCAATCCTCACTTTAATTTTTACATTGATTCTGATTATATTCTGATTTAAAAAAATGTTCAAACAGGGGCTTTTTTGTAAAAAGACATCTATTTGAACATTTTTTATATCACAGCTTATAACTTACTTTTCACTTCTGTCAGTTCTGTCTGCTCTTTCAGTTCTGTCGCTTCTGTCATATCTGTCGTTTCTATCTCTTCTGTTTTCTCTCTTTAAAGAAATAATAACATGTCTGAACGGCTCTTCACCGTCGCTTCTCGTCACAACATATTTGTCATTCTGAAGAGCGGCATGAATGATACGTCTCTCATAAGGATTCATCGGCTCCAGGGATACGGAACGTTTTGTCCTTTTCACTTTATAGGCAATGTTTTTGGCAAGGGTCTCCAGCGTTTCTTTTCTTCTCTCACGGTAATTCTCCGTGTCCAGTTTTACACGGATATAGTCACCGGTGGATTTGTTTACAACAAGGCTTACAAGATACTGTAAAGAATCGAGTGTCTGTCCTCTTTTACCGATCAGGATGCCCATATCCTCACCTTTCAGGTTCACACTCATCTCTTTTTCCGTCTCATTGTACTCTACGCTGATATCAACCGCCATATTCATTGCGTCAAATACCTGCTCAAGGAATTCAATCGCTTTATCCTGAAGTGTTTCCTTCTTCTTTGCACGGATAATGGCCGGTTTGGAACCAATGCCGAGGAATCCTGCACTTCCCTTTTCAACTACCTCATATGTTAACTTATCGCTGGTTGTCTCAAGTTCAATCAGTGCTTTTGTCACTGCTTCATCTACTGTTTTTGCGGTAACTGTTATCATATCCATACGGCACCCCTCCTACTTGTTGTGCTTCTCGTTATACTTCTGCACCATTTTTGCCTTGGATGCAAGGCTTCCAGGTTTCGGATCGGAATTGTAATACTCCGTTGACTCCTTCACCAGTTTGTCGGTCTTTGACATTTTTTCCTGTCTTATTGCTTCTTCTTTTTCTGTCTGAGCCTGGATATTCTTAAGATTAACGCTGGCGTTCTGGTTCACCTTTGCCGGGGGAAGTCCCTTCTTGGCGCGCTTCTTATTCATCTTCTCGACGTTCTTCTGGATGAGCTCGTCCATATCCACTTTGTTCATGTAAGAGTTTACAGCCAGCTGCTGTACAATCTGGAACGCACCCTGCACTACCCAGTAAATACCGATCGCTGCCGGGAATGTGAAACAGAAGAATACGGATACCAGAGGCATTGTCATCATCATGGTATTCATTGTCTGTGCACCAGGCGCATCAGGATCCATCTGCTGGTTGGTGTTCATAAGTTTTGTGGAGAACCACTGTGTAAGACCTGCCAGAATCGGGATAAGCCATGCGATTGTAATGTTGGTGAATCCCGTAAACGGCTGTGTTGCCAGGTTGATTCCCAGGAAGGAGTTCATCTGTTCAATCTTGCCTGCATTGTCGGCAATTACAGTTGAAATCTGAGGGAATAATTCTCCGAGATGCTGCCAGTTGGCAGGTGTGAATTTATATAATAAATCTACAACCTTGTCTGCATTCGTATAGTCTACTTTATCAATTGCTAAACCATAGCTGTTGGCGATTTCTGCGATTTTGTTAATAAAATCCGGCTGTTTCTGCAGCGGTTCCACTACGTTATCGAAGAACACCCTTACCGACGGAACATAGGCAGGGATATTGTAGATAACACGGTATAATGCAATGATGATTGGAAACTGAATTAACATGGGAAGACAGCCCGCAGTCGGACTGGAACCATATTTTTCATAGATGGCCTGCATCTCCACCTGCTGCTTTGCCATGGATGTCTGATCTGTTTTACCCTTGTACCTCTTCTGAACCGCCTGAATTTCAGGATTCATAAGAGACATCAGTTTTGACGATTTCTGCTGTTTGATCGTCAGCGGAAATAAAAGCAATTTTGTAATAATTGTAAAAAGGATAATACAAAGACCGAGATTTAAGATACCAAAAGAACTGGTGATCCGAAACAGAAAGTCCATGATGTACCCAAACAGGCTGATAATCGGCCCCATAATGGACCCCGCCTTAGTAGCTACTATAAATTCCAATGAATTACCTCCTCATCCTCTACGGAACTGGATCATAACCGCCTTCTGCAAATGGATGACATCTCAGTATCCTTTTGCAGGCCAAAATCATACCTTTAAACGCGCCATACTTCTGTACTGCCTCAATGGCGTATTGAGAGCAGGTAGGCGTGTACTTGCAGTGAGGTCCTGTAAGCGGGGAAATAAATTTCTGATACCCCCGAATCATCATTATAAAGATTTTTTTAATCAATATTCTCACTTCGATTCTCTAATATGTTATGAAGTCCGCACAAGTGCATATATGCACTTTCGATTTTTTTGAAATCTGAATCTTTTGCTGCAGCTCTCGCTACAACGACGATGTCTAACCCTGTCTTTACTTTGTCTTTGTTGAGCCTGTAGCTCTCTCTCACGAGTCTTGTAACATGATGGCGTACAACGCTGTTCCCGACCTTTTTACTTACGGATATTCCTATCCTTGTGTCTTCCCTCTCCGCTCTCATTACATACATGATTAAAAGCCGGTTGGCATATGATTTCCCCGTCCTGTAAACTTTCTGAAAATCGTTGTTTTTTTTAATCGAATTAAATTTCTTCATATTTCATGTTTTCATATTCAATAAACAAAAGGCCACAATCAAAATTGCGGCCCTGGTTCATTAAGCAGATAATCTTGCTCTTCCTTTTGCTCTTCTTGCAGCCAGAATCTTTCTTCCGCCTGCGCTGCTCATTCTAGCTCTGAAGCCGTGAACTTTCGCTCTCTGTCTTGTTTTAGGCTGAAATGTCATCTTCATATTGCAAACACCTCCTTGTACTCTAATATATCTTCAGAAAAATCATCTTAACATAGTTAGACTATTCTAAATTAAACATCTTCTCAATTATATAGAAGAAAAATCACTTCGTCAATAAGAAAATCAAGATTTTTCGCGTGTTTTTATAAATTCCCTGCCCTTTTTTTCCAGAATAATCCCCTCCGGCCCCCTGGAAAAGGAAATAAGTCCCAAACTTCGCAGATTTTCAAGGATTTTCTTCAGTTTATAACCGGTGCATCCGTCCTCCGCCGCATCCAGTCCGGCGCCTATTTCTTTCCTGCTTTTCACTCCGCCTGCTATCAGGAACAGAATTCTCATTATCAATCTTTTTTCTCTCAGGGAATATTGGTTAGACAGGATCCGTTCTATATTTTCAGATGAATTTTCTTCTGTATCTGTAACTGTATTTTCTTCCTTGCCAGCTTTCCCGTTTACCCGCGCAAATTCTTCCTGCTCCCGGTTTTGATTTTTCTGGAATACCGTCCTGATTTCCAGTCCGCTCTCTTCCATCTCATCCCTGATATAGTCGGGAAGATCGGATATCTTAAGCGGCGCATCCGTAATGTTCACCATATATTCCATGACATTTCTCAGCTCCCGCACATTTCCCTCCCAGGTATAGCGCTCCATGAAATTCCACAGTTCGTCTTCCACCTGCCGTTTCTTATGAATCTCATTGTATACAAAATATTCGGCCAGATAACGGATATCTTCCTTTCTCTCCCGCAGAGGCGGTATTTTAATAATAATTGAATTCAGCCTGTAATAAAGATCCAGACGGAATTCCTTCTTATCCACCAGTTCTTTCAGATTCTGGTTCGTCGCGGCGATAATCCGCACATCTACAGAAGTGATTTTGTCTCCCCCAAGGCGCATTATCTCCTTTGTTTCAATGGCGCGCAGGAGTTTGGACTGTACTTCCAGGGATGCCTCCCCTATCTCATCGAGAAACAGGGTTCCGTAATTTGCCATTTCAAACAGCCCGATCTTGCCACCTTTTTTAGAACCGGTAAATGCTCCCTCCACGTAACCGAATAACTCGCTCTCCAGCAGAGATGACGGAATTGCCGCACAGTTGATGCTGACGAAGGGATAATTTCTTCTGCTGGACGCCGAATGAAGTGACTGAGCCATCAGTTCCTTTCCTGTTCCACTCTCCCCCATCACCAATGTGGTTTTATCAATCCTGGCAATCTTCTCTGCTTTCTTAATACATGAAATCATAACCGGACTCTCTGTTTTAATATCGGAAAAACGGTATTTGGATGTGTATCCCTTCATGCTGAGCTGACGTTTCAGTGAATGGCTCTTGTTCTCAATCTCCTCTGCCTCCTGAAGTATCAGCATATAAATACATCCCTGGTTATTCCCCTTTACAATGCACTCCATATTGAAAACAAGGGAGGATTTCCCGTCCGGATAAACGATCAGTTCATTACGCACAGCCTTACCTTTGTTAATATAAGACAGAAATTCTTCCGCTCCTTCTACATCTCTAATTTTTTTCCCGTACAGTTCCCCGGTAACGTGAAACATATCCATAAACCGCGTATTATATTCAATAATCTCATGCCGGTCACTCAGTATTACAATTCCGCTGTCTATATAATTAAGTATCATTTTTATCTGTAAATGAAAGGAGGACATATCACTGTATATCGTATTAACCAGCGTTGATGCGCCTTTATAACTGTAGCTGTACCGGAATAGCTCATTTTCCAGCTCCTTATTAAAGATATCTGCCTCCTGGGCAATTTTAAGAAGAGTCGAGAATGCAATCTTTCTCTTTCCCAAACTCATGATCGTTTTATCCTTCCGCACAAGATGCGGAGAATAATCATCCATTACCACCACATCATAACCAGAAGTGGGAACCTCACCATTCTCCTGAGGAAAGATCCAGATAAAATTATTAATTCCCTGTTCATATAACAGATTGACCATTTTTCTGCACACAAACAGATCAAAGCACATCAGGGCATAGGTGCCGGCCGGGTACTTTCTCATCTGTTCAATATTCATCTCCGGGTAGCTGAAATCAATCGTCACAATTTTTGTCTGCTCTTCGATCAAATAGTGGATTTTATTAATGATTTCCGCATTACTTACCAGCACAATATCGGCATGGGCCAGCTGTTCCCTGGAAGGCTCCTCCTTGTTCAGGGAACATGTGTAGATCTCCATGTATTCTCCAAAAAGAATGCAGAGATCATCATAGTAAATTTTCCCTATTTCCGGCCGGTATGTAAATAACACCATTTTTTTCATATGGTTTATATCTCCTTTGCCATCATAATCAGATGGAACCCCTTTTCATAGGCATTAGGCTGAATCCCGATCACCCTGAATCCATAATCCAGCATCCACCTGTAATCGACTCTGTCACATTTGAGATCACGGATGGCATCGGCAATATTGTCAATCTTCTTTCCATGAATATTAAAACCAACGGAACTGATGCCGTTTCTGAATGTCAAATACCCCTTTCCCCTTGCATATCCTGCCGCCGTATCGATCAACCGTCCCAGTTTATGTTCGAGCTTAAATACCCCGTTGTCGTTGAAACCGCTGCATTCCAGCTCGATTGCCCGGAGTCCCACAAGCTCCCTGCAGAGAATCCAGCCCGCGGGATGTTCTGCATCTTCCCCCATATACCATCCGATTGTTTTAATGGACTCATTGATATCACTCAGCTGACCATAGGCGCCTTCATAATCCCACCACTCCGGTTTTATCGTGCTCATCAGCTCTGCCACTGCAGGAATGCGTTCCCGCGTCATATTAAAAATCTCCATATATAATTTTCCCCTCCCTTACTCCAAATATCGGTTTACTCTACGATGATAAACAGAATTATAGAAATATACCATTTAATGACGGTATATTTCTACCTTCACTATAACATTAAGCTCAAAACATAACAATATTAACATTAAAATAGTTTTATAATAATTATATTTTCACTTCTTAATTATTATAAAACCATTTTAATATCCCCATCTTTTATTATTTTATCTATTTTCAGGTAGAACTTTAACCCATACATGATATAAAATAGCTTTATAAAAACAGCTTTTTCTTTCGGATCAGCGGAAAATTTCATCTATTTTTTAATTTCTCCCCCATTTTTTAATTTTTGGCACGGTTCATGCTTTATATAACGGTATCAAACTATTTGAGGAGGGTTCCATCATGTTAGTAATGACCAAGTATCTGTTTATCGTCCTGCTCTGCTTTGCTATTGGTGATTTTTTTGGGGTGTTCACCAAGGCAAAAATATCATCCGTATTTATCATCTTCATGATATTTCTGGGCGGGTTCATGTCAGGTATCTTTCCAAAAGATATCATCGATCAGGCGGGACTTACTGAATTCAGCCGCTGGTCGGCATGTTTCATTATTTTTAGTATCGGCTCACAGATCAACCTGGCACAGTTGAAGAAGGAATGGCGTGTCGTTATCATGTCCCTGGTGGCTATGGCCGTAGCTCTTGTCGGCGTCCTTGTGATTATCCCGTTCATCGGCAGGGAATCTGCACTTGTATCGATTCCGATTGTAAACGGCGGTATTAATGCAACCCAGATTATGACCGAGGGAGCGCTTGAAAAAGGCCTTACCACCGCAGCGGCTCTGGGCGCGTTTATCTATGCCATCCAGAAATTCGTGGGAACAATACCTGCATCCTACTTTGGCCGTCAGGAAGGTTTTCTCCTGGTCAATGAATACCGCGAAAAGAAAGCTCAGGGTATCGATCTTTTAAAAGGCCTGGAAGATGTTTCTTCTGAAAATGACGATGCAAACGGCCACAAACAGACCTTTTTCCAGAAACACAAAAAATATTATACCGATTATACCTGCCTTGCCATCACGGCCTGCGGCGGTTTCCTCTCCTATCTGGTTGCCGCACACACACCCGGCATTAACTACGGGATCTGGGCCCTTATATTCGGATGCGGGGCTAACTGTCTCGGACTTATCCCGACCCGTATTTTAAATTACGGTAACTCCATGGGTATCGTAATGATGGCCATGTTTGCCGATATCATTCCTGCCCTTGCCAATGTAAACCTGGGCAATATCGCACTGATCGGCTTCCAGACCGTCCTGGTATTTGCCGCCGTACTTATTTTCAGCGTTATCTGCCTGCGCGTTCTTCCATTATGGAAAATTGTAGGTTCCAAGAATAAGGCAATGGGCTGTGCCATGGCCCAGCTGTTAGGTTTCCCTGCCACACAACTGATTGTCAATGAAGTAGCCCTGGCAGTATCCGAAACCGAAGAAGAAAAAAATTATGTGATTACAAAACTGACGCCTGCCTTTGTCGTGTCAGGATTTGTTTCCGTCACATCCCTGTCCATCATTATTGCCGGAGTCCTGGTCAACTTCCTTTAATCCGGCTTTAACATAACAAAACAAAAATATTTATTTTAAGGAGAATCTTATGAACTACGATGCATTAAAAAACAGCTACCCTTCCAGAAGAAGCGTGGTATATGGAAGGAAAGGAATGGTATGCACCTCTCAGCCCCTCGCCGCCCAGGCCGGACTTGATATGATAAAAAAGGGAGGAAACGCCATCGATGCAATTATTGCAACGGCATCTTGTATGACCGTGCTGGAACCTACTTCTAACGGAATCGGAAGCGATGCCTTTGCCCTTGTATGGACAAAGGGACAACTGCACGGCTTAAATGCCAGCGGCAAAGCCCCCATGTCTCTGGATATCGATACGGTGAAAAGTCTCGGCCATAACTCCATGCCAAAAAGAGGATGGATCCCGGTAATGGTGCCCGGAGCGCCCTCAGCCTGGGCTGAATTATCGGAAAAATACGGCAGACTTCCCTTTGAAGAAGTCCTGAAACCGGCCATTACCTATGCAGAAGAAGGATATGGTGTCTCCCCTGTTATTTCAAGGCTCTGGGGCAATTCCTACCGTGAATTTTCAGCCGAATTTGCCGGTGAAGAGTATGAACCATGGTTTCAAACATTTGCCCCGAAAGGCCATGCGCCCGCACCGGGTGAGGTGTGGAACTCCCTCGAACTGGCCGATACACTCCGGAAAATAGCCGCCACAAAGTCAAAAGCCATTTATCAGGGAGAACTGGCCGACGCCATCGACGCATTTTCCCAAAAAACGGGCGGTTACATCAGAAAATCAGATCTGGAAGACTACTGGTGCAAATGGGTAGAACCAATCCATACCAACTACCGCGGTTACGATATCTGGGAAATGCCTCCCAACGGCAACGGCATTATTGCACTGATGGCCCTCAATATCTTAAGGGGATTTGAATTTACGGAGAGAGATACGGCAGAAACCATACATAAACAGTTAGAAGCTATGAAACTCGCTTTCACCGACGGTAAACATTACGTATCCGATGAAACGGCCATGAGAGTTACTACTGATGAAATGCTGTCCGAAGAATATGCTGCCAGACGCCGCGCACTGATCGGCCGCGATGCCATCATGCCGTCGGCAGGTGATCCCAAATGCGGCGGTACCGTATATATGTGCGCTGCAGACGGAGAAGGAAATATGGTTTCTTACATTCAGAGCAACTACTGGGGATTCGGCTCCGGCATTGTCATCCCGGGAACCGGAATCAGTCTCCAAAACAGGGGATACAGCTTCTCTCTCAACAAAGAAGACGCCAACTGTCTCGCACCGGGAAAAAAAGCATTCCATACCATTATTCCTGCATTTCTTACAAAAGACGGCGAAGCCGTCGGCCCGTTCGGCGTAATGGGCGGTTTTATGCAGCCTCAGGGCCATTTACAGGTAATTACCAATACGCTTGATTTTCATATGAACCCGCAGGAGGCGCTAGACGCACCCAGATGGCAGTGGACCGGCGGAAAGGATATTGAAGTGGAACGCGGATTCCCATACGCTCTCACCGAGGAACTTGTCAGAAGAGGCCATAATATTAAAGTCCTGCCGGAATCGCTGAACTTTGGCCGCGGACAGATTATCTGGAAAGACGAAAATGGAACGCTGACCGGAGCAACCGAGCCACGGACGGACGGAACAGTTGCCGCCTGGTAAAATAAAACAAATAAATTTTATCAGCTTTGAAATCAACCAATAAAAGCAACCATTACAGGAGCTGCAGAAAAATATGAAGGAATTAATTTCAATCTTTATTTCCTTTTTCAAGATGGGAAGCGTTACATTTGGCGGTGGATACGCCATGCTCCCTATCCTGAGAAAGGAATGTGTGGAAAATAAAAAATGGATTACCGAAGAACAGGTGATGGATTATTACGCCGTCAGCCAGGGACTTCCGGGAATCATTGCAGTTAATGTATCTGTTTTCATCGGATACCACCGCAAAAAATTCCTCGGCGGAATCGCCGCGGCTCTGGGCTGTGTGACTCCCTGTATCATCATAATCAGTATTATCGCCGCCTTCCTTTCCAATTTTCAGGATAACGTATTTATAAAGCAGGCCATGACCGGTGTTTCCATCTGTGTGGTGGCTCTGATCCTGGACGCTGTCCTGGGACTCTGGAAAAAGGGCGTCAAGGATATCTGGGGACTTGCCATCTGTCTGCTTGTATTTATCCTCACCGAATTCAGCCCCATATCCCCGATCCTTGTGATCATAGGCGCCGGTCTGACGGGAGTGATCCTTAAAAACTGGATTTTGACTAAAAAAGAGGTGGTAAAATGATATTCATTAATTTATTTATTGAATTTTTCAAGATAGGGCTTTTCGCTATAGGCGGAGGCATGGCGACCATCCCCTTTCTCCAGCAGTTAAGTCTTAATACGGGATGGTTCCCCATAGAACTGATAACCGATATGATAGCAATCTCAGAATCTACTCCAGGCCCGATTGGAATAAATATGGCAACCTATGTCGGATACAATATAGCCGGCATCGCCGGGGGAATAACCGCCACCCTGGGAGAAATCCTTCCGGCCATGATTATTGTCACCCTCGTGTCAAAATCGCTGGAGAAATTCAGTAATAACCGGCAGATAGACAATATCTTTTACGGTCTGCGCCCCGCTGTCACAGGACTGATCGCGGCCGCCGGATTTGATGTTTTCAAAATAGCAATGCTCAAGGCCTCTGCCGCCGTCCCTACGCTAATGAATGTTATTTCCATGATTTCATGGGGGAAAATTGCTTACTTTATAGTTATTTTTATCCTGATCAAAAAATTAAAAAAACATCCCATCGTGTATATTGCGTCTTCAGCAGTCGCAGGGATCGCCCTGGCACCCGTTTTTGCACTGTAATTGAGAAAGGAGAACTGCGCCGGGACGGCTGAAGTTCGGAATGGTGAGGGGAGACTATGAATCTTCAGTCCCGGACTTTAGGTTGTCGCGGGTGGGGAATCCGGGCAGAAAAAGTTCCTTCGGGAAACGCTTGCGCTCTTCGCTGAGTCTTTAGTCCCATCGATCATCTGCCCGGGGAAGGAGGAGAAAAACTTTCCGAAGGGAGACCTTGAAGCCCGCCGGTGCTTAGCGAGGTACTTTCGAGCTTAGCATCCGCTGTGCGCTTCACAAGCGGGAGCGTGTCCCCGCAGGAATTTTTTTCTCCGGATTCCCCCTCACCACAACCTGCAAACCGGGACTGAAGACTCATAAACACCCTCCCACCACCCCGTCCGCCATCTTACAGTGGCGTCCTCACATCTCAATTAACTATATCACTAATATCTCCGTCTGAACCGGCCCATAAATTCTGGCCTTCTTATCTTCTGTCAAATGTACATCGAATTCCAGTCTTACCCCATATTTCTCCGTATAAATCCCGGGTTCCACTGAGAACATGGTGCCTGGCAGTAAACAACGTACGTCATGGGTCTCAAAGTCGTCCAGATTGGCGCCGATTCCATGGCAGGAATGGCCGATATTGTGGCCTGTCCTGTGCATCAGGAAATTATCTAGCCCCTTTTGGCCAAAAAGGGTCCTCGCCAGCTTGTCCACCTCATAGCCGCGGATCTCCCTTCCCTGATTGAGGCGCTCTTCAATAAATAGCACCAGCCGGTTCCGCACCTCATTCACCGTCTCAAACAGGCGGCGGTATTCCGGATCAATCTCCGGCCCCACATTCATGCACCATGAGATATCATAATAAATAGAATCCGTTCCCGGCATCCGGCCGGCTATATCTATAATCAGACGGCTGCCCTCCCGGATTTGTGCCGAACCGTGTTCCGAAGGCTCATATCCCGGATCACAGGCATGTTCGTCAATTCCAAAAAACGGCGGTGAATCCATATAAATTTCTTCAGCCGCAATAAGGCGCTCCATCTCTTTTAACATCATCCATTCATCAATATAAATCCCGGCATTCAGGCTGCTCCTTATCCAGGAAAACGTTTGCTCCAAAATCCGGTGGATGGCTTTCCCTGCCTGTATATGGGATTCTATCTGTGACTTTGTAAGCACCGCACCGAAAAACTGCATTAAATCTGCCGAGGAAATCAGTTCTATCTCAAATGTCTTCAAATATTCCACAAGCCCCGCATCCATAGAACTTATCGTTGGAACATTACCCCCAGGCGAATACTGGCAGGCAATCTGCATACCCGGTGAAAGAAATTCCGATAACTCTCTTTTCTGCTCCCGCATTCCTTTATAAAGAACTTTTCTGCCGGGCAGGTGGTCAAGCAGCAATGGTTCAATCGCCGATAATATTTTGACCGGTTCCCCTTTCACCGGAATGAAGTAAAACAGCCGCCTGGTGCATTTTCGCTTCGTCAGCTTCAGAAAATCACCAGTGATAAAATCGCGGCCCTGAAAATCGGAGAAAATCCAGCCGTCCAGACCGTATTGTCTTAAGAGCGACTGGATTTTCTCAATATCCGGAATTATACCACCAGCCTCGCCGGTCTGATCCGGTTCGGCTGATTGAATTAGATTTCTATCCATCTGTCATTCCTCCATTCTGTATTAACCCTTTATAATACGCCGGTAAGCCGAAACAACCGGGATATAAAGCAGTCCAGTTCCGATCACAGTAAATCCCGCATTAATAACCGTAGCCGGAATCGATGTAATCTCTGCGGCCAATGCAGCGCCAAAAGTACTTCCTATCAGCATCAATTCACCCACAGACCAGGTAAAATCCACTGCGATGTTCAGCACACCATAGACAGCCGCACAAATCACCGCCGCAGTATATTCTTTTTTCCGGTCACCCGCCGCCCGCTTTTTCATAATATTAAATACAGCCCCTACCAGAAGACATTTGATAATCGTGCTGACAAATACATTCGGGATTGAATGGATATAGCCGTTTAAAATATCAAAAATAACAAGTCCCAGGACACCGGCTGCTGCTGAACGTTTTCCCCCGAGGCACACAATTGCCAGCATGACAAAAATATGTCCAAAATGAAGAAACGGTGTTCCAACCGCCGCAGGCAGCGGAATTCGAAAAGATTGGATTCCCAGGAAGATGACGGCCGCAAAAAAAGCAGTCATAACCACAGAAAGTATGCTGGAGTGAACCTGTCCTCTGTCCTGAGCATCTGTTTTTTTATGTTCCATTATCATCATTTTTTCTTTAGCCATTGTATCTTCCTCTCTTTCTGTAAAATAAACACTTTTAATGCTGTGACAGGCACGGCAATACCTCATTGAATATCCCGGTATATTTCATATTATATTTTATATCTCCGCTTCAAGTGCCCCTAGTATAGCATCTAACTGACTCGTTAAATATATCCAGTTTTTATATTTTTTAAAAGGCCAGTTTTTGTACATACAGTAGTGTCGTACATAAATTATAGTTTTAAACCAAACCGCCGCAGGCGGAAAATTCATCAAAAAGTTCTTTTTCTGTTAATTTACTCTTGCTAAAATTAAAAACCTCTGATCCGTACACACCATTTTTCTTATCCAACCAAAAAACAACAAAAAAGTAATTATTCTAAGTTATCCCCACTAAAAATCCATAAAATGTGCCTGATTTCATTTTTTCAACTACATTTTGTGGATTACGAAACCCTTGATTTTACTGCATTTCCACCGGTTATTCACATGCTTTACATAACTTATCCACACTTTGGGGATAACTTGTGGATAAATAGTGGGATAATATCTGAATATCTTGTATATTGTTCACACCCCTATGTCTGAATCCTTTATTTTTCAATACTTCCGGATAGTGGATAAATAAATTTCAGTTATACACATTCCTCCCATTTTTAATCTTTTAATTGAAAAATACTTTATAATAATGTAGAATAGGTATTAGATTGGGCAAATTTGCAGTTTTGCTTGTTTAATACACTTAGGAGACTTACTATGTTAGAAAAAATCAAGGAAAAATGGGATCAGATTCTCCTGCACATAAAAGAGGAGCACGAGCTGACCGACGTTTCATTTAAAACATGGCTGCTTCCGACGGAACCATATGCTGTCAAAGGTAATACTCTTCAGATCCTGGTGCCGGACATCCATTTTCTCGGTTATATCAAGAAAAAATATGGATTTTTGCTTCAGATTACCATCGAAGAGCTGACAGAAATTGAATGTGAATTGGAATTTGTAACAGCGGAACAGGTTGGAGCACAGGATGAGGCGGACAAGAATCAGTTGATCAACCGTCCTCTGGAAGTAAACCGCCAGGTAATTCAGAACGCCAACTTAAATCCACGCTATACATTTGACAGCTTCGTCGTAGGCGCCAACAACAATCTGGCGCATGCGGCTTCTTTGGCTGTAGCAGAATCTCCAGGTGAAATTTATAACCCGCTTTTTATTTACGGAGGAGTTGGCCTTGGTAAAACCCACCTTATGCACTCCATCGGCCATTTTATTCTGAAGAATAACCCAAAAGCCAAGGTTTTATATGTAACGAGTGAGAAATTTACCAACGAACTGATCGATGCCATCCGTAATAAAAACAACATTTCCACCACGGAATTCAGGGAAAAGTACAGGAATAACGATATTCTTCTGATCGATGATATCCAGTTTATTATTGGTAAGGAGAGTACCCAGGAAGAATTCTTCCACACTTTCAACTCCCTCTACGAAGCGAAAAAACAGATTATTATTTCATCGGATAAACCTCCGAAGGAAATTGAAACTCTGGAAGAGCGTCTCCGTTCCCGTTTTGAATGGGGCCTGACAGTGGACATACAGTCTCCTGACTATGAAACGCGAATGGCAATACTGCGAAAAAAAGAAGAACTCGAAGGATATAACATCGACAACGAGGTAATTAAATACATCGCTACCAATGTCAAATCCAATATCCGTGAACTTGAAGGGGCGCTTACCAAGATCGTCGCCCTCTCAAAGCTTAACAAACGTGAAATTACGATTGAACTGGCCGAAGAGGCGCTTAAAGATCTGATTTCACCGAATGAGATGAAAGAAGTGACCCCGGAACTGATTATCCAGGTAGTTGCCGATCATTTCGGCATCACCCCGCTTGACATCTCTTCCCAGAAGAGAAATAAAGAAGTCGTATTTCCACGGCAGATCGTTATGTACTTATGCCGCAGCATGACGGAGACCCCACTTCAGGCTATCGGCAAATATTTAGGAGGCAGGGATCACACCACCATTATTCACGGCTATGAAAAGATAGGGAACGATATGGAAAAGAACGAAAGTCTCCGCAACACCATCGAGATCCTTAAGAAGAAAATCAATCCACAATAGGCTGTGGATATACCGATGATAACGTGTGGATAAATGATCGGAACTTCAGGTTCATTTTCAGGCTGTGGATAAGTATCAAGTTATCCTTCATAAAAACCGGAGTTTTACACAAAGGTTTAAACAGGGACAAACCTCTTACTTTAAGGCCTGTCCGGGCTTTTACACAAATCCACACCCCCTACTACGAATGCTACGGAATTTATATATAATTATCCTTAACCATCACAATCAATCTTAGCAAAGGAGTTATCAACAATTATGAAGCTTTCATTTAATAAAGACAGTTTAATGAACGGCATCAACATCGTTCTTAAGGCTGTATCTTCCAAAACAACCATGCCAATTTTAGAGTGCATCCTGATCGATGCCACTTCCAATGAGATAAAACTGACCGGTAATGATATGGAGCTGGGAATCGAGACAAAGGTAGAAGGAATGATCCTGGAGAGAGGCAAGATTGCCCTCGATGCGAAACTGCTCTCCGATATCATCAGAAAACTTTCAGGCCAGGATTCCACAATCACCATTGAATCAGACGAAAAATTCAATACGGTTATCACCTGTGAGAAATCCGTATTCAAAATCCAGGGAAAAGACGGAGAAGAATTTTCTTACATTCCTCATATAGAAAGAGACAATTATATCTGCCTCTCCCAGTTTACATTGAAAGAAGTAATACGCCAGACTATCTTCTCCACCTCACCGAACGACAGCAATAAGATGATGACAGGCGAACTGATCGAAGTACAAGACAACGTATTAAAGGTGGTTTCACTCGACGGACACCGTATGTCAATCAGAAAAGTTTCATTAAAAGATCAGTATCATGATATAAAAGTCATCGTTCCTGGCAAGACTCTCAGTGAGATCAGCAAGATTTTAAACGGAGACAATGAATCAGAAGTACTTATATTCTTCACCACAAACCATATTATGTTTGAATTTGACGATACCGTAGTGGTTTCCCGTCTGATCGAAGGCGAATATTTCAGGATCAATCAGATGCTGTCCAGTGACTACGAGACAAAAGTCACGGTAAATAGAAGAGAATTCCTGGATTCTATTGAGCGCGCCAGCATTTTGATCCGTGAAAATGATAAAAAACCAATTATCATCAATATAACGGACGAAGGAATGGAACTGAAGCTGAATTCCGCTTTCGGTACGATGAATGCAGAGATCAATATCACAAAATTCGGTAAAGATCTGATGATCGGCTTCAATCCGAAGTTTTTGAGCGACGCACTTCGTATTATTGATGACGAGGAAGTTACTCTTTATATGATGAATCCCAAGTCGCCGTGCTTTATCAAAGACGAGGAAGAGAACTATATCTATCTGATCCTTCCTGTAAACTTCAATGCGGCAGCAATCTGATAGAGGAAATAAGAATGGAAACGATCAAATTAAGAGATGAATACATTAAACTGGGCCAGGCGCTGAAAGCGGCCGGCCTGGTGGAGAACGGTGTGGATGCCAAATTTGCCGTTCAGGACGGTCTCGTGAAGGTAAATGGTCAGACCGAGTGCCAGAGAGGAAAAAAACTGTATGATGGAGACGAAGTGACCTTTGAAGGCACAACGATCAAAATCATAAAATGATGAAAAGCATGTTTTATTAAACTTTTCATATTTATCATAAAGGACTGCTTTCATGGTTATTGAATCGCTGGAACTGAAGAATTACCGTAATTACAAAGAACTACATATCAATTTTGATCCGGGAACGAATGTGCTTTATGGAGACAATGCCCAGGGGAAGACCAACATTCTGGAATCCGTCTACGTATGCGCCACAACTAAATCGCACCGGGGGAGCAAGGACAGGGAGATCATAGAATTCGGGGAGGAAGAATCCCATATCAAAATGAACATCAGAAAGGACGATGTTCCTTACCGGATTGATATGCACCTCAAGAAGAATAAGACAAAGGGAGTTGCCATCAACGGCATTGCAATCCATAAAGCCAGTGAGCTTTTTGGAGTTGTCAATGTGGTGTTTTTTTCACCCGAAGATTTAAACCTCATTAAAAACGGCCCGGCGGAACGACGCCGGTTTGTTGATCTGGAATTGTGCCAGCTCAACAGGCTCTATGTCCATTCTCTTGTTCAATATAATAAAATTATTCTGCAGAGGAACAAGCTTTTAAAGGAAATCGCGTTCCGGCCGGAATATGAGGAGATGCTGGATATATATGATATGCAGTTAGTTTCTTACGGCCGTGAACTGATCCATTACAGAAGGGATTTTATCGATCAGCTCAATGATATCATCAGGGATATCCATTACAATCTTTCAGGCAGGAAAGAGGAGCTGGAGATCCGGTATGAGCCCAACGTGAATTCGGACGATCTGGAGAAAGCACTTAAGAAGAACCGGGCGCAGGATATGAAACAACGAATGACGCTGACCGGCCCGCATAGGGACGACATCAGTTTTTATGTAAACAATATTGATATCAGAAGGTTCGGTTCCCAGGGCCAGCAGAGAACGGCAGCGCTATCACTGAAGCTGGCCGAGATAGAGCTGGTGAAGAAGATAGTGAAAGATTATCCGATACTTTTGCTGGACGATGTACTTTCCGAACTGGATTCGGGAAGGCAGGAACATCTTCTTTCCGGGATCAGCCATATACAGACCGTCATAACATGTACGGGTCTGGATGATTTTATAAGCCATTGTTTTCAAATAGATAAAACCTTTAAAGTGGTAAATGGAACTGTTAACTGTGAGTAAAGTTAAGGAGGAACTTATGGGTTCAGAATATAGTGCAGATCAAATACAAATATTGGAAGGGTTGGAGGCGGTCCGTAAACGTCCCGGTATGTATATTGGAAGTACTTCCATGAGGGGCCTCCATCACCTTGTGTATGAGATCGTAGACAATGCGGTAGATGAAGCTTTGGCCGGCTACTGTAATAAGATCGAAGTGCAGATTAATGAGGATAATTCGATCACGGTAATAGACGACGGCCGCGGTATTCCGATTGGAATACAGAAAAAAGCGGGTCTTCCTGCGGTTGAGGTTGTTTTCACAATCCTTCATGCCGGCGGCAAATTCGGCGGCGGGGGATACAAAGTATCCGGCGGTCTGCACGGTGTAGGAGCTTCTGTCGTAAATGCTCTCTCCGAGTGGCTGGAAGTTGAAATTTACAAAGAAGGAAAAATTTATAAACAGAGATATGAGAGGGGAAAAGTAATGTATCCGCTCCGTGTCGAAGGAGAATGTGATCCGGAAATGCACGGAACAAAAGTCACATTCCTGCCGGATAAAGATATATTTGAAGAGACGGTATATGATTACGATACTCTCAAGATCAGACTCAGGGAGACGGCTTTCCTTACAAAGAATTTAATGATCGTTCTCCGTGACGACAGAGATAATAAGAAGGAAAAAACCTTCCATTATGAGGGAGGAATCAAGGAGTTTGTAACCTACTTAAACAAGAGCAACGAAAAGCTCTATGAGCCGGTTATTTACTGTGAGGGAACTAAGGAAAAAGTGTACGTGGAAGTAGCCGTACAGCATAATGATTCCTATACGGAGAATATCTATACATTTGTTAACAATATCAATACGCCGGAAGGCGGAACTCATCTGACCGGTTTTAAGAATGCCCTTACAAAGACATTCAATGACTATGCCAGAAAGAATAAACTGCTTAAGGATAATGAGCCTGCCCTCAGCGGCGAGGATATCCGTGAGGGAATCACTGCAATCATCAGTGTCAAGATAGAAGACCCTCAGTTTGAAGGTCAGACCAAACAGAAATTGGGTAACAGCGAGGCCAGGACAGCCGTGGATGCGGTGGTAAGTGAGCAGCTCACCTATTTCCTGGAGCAGAATCCGTCTGTAGCTAAGATTATCTGTGAAAAATCAATCCTTGCAAAGAGAGCCAGGGATGCAGCAAGAAAAGCCAGAGAGATGACGAGAAGGAAGTCTGTTCTGGACGGTATGGCTCTTCCAGGTAAACTGGCCGACTGTTCCGATAAGAACCCTGAAAACTGCGAGATTTACATCGTAGAGGGAGATTCCGCCGGCGGCTCTGCAAAAGAGGCAAGAAATAAGTCAAACCAGGCTATCCTTCCTCTGAGAGGAAAGATCCTGAATGTAGAGAAAGCAAGACTCGACAGGATTTATGGCAATGCCGAGATACGTGCGATGATCACGGCATTCGGTACGGGAATCCACGAAGACTTCGATATCATGAAGCTGAGATATAATAAGATTATTATCATGACCGATGCCGATGTGGACGGCGCCCATATCAGCACCTTGCTTCTCACCTTCCTCTACCGTTTTATGCCCGAACTGATCCGGCAGGGACATGTATATCTGGCTCAGCCGCCGCTTTTTAAAGTGGAGAAAAATAAGCGTGTATGGTATGCATACAGCGACGATGAGCTGAATGCCATCCTGAAAGAAATCGGCCGCGATACCAACAACAAGATCCAGCGTTATAAAGGACTTGGTGAGATGGATGCGGAGCAGCTCTGGGAGACAACAATGGATCCGGAGAGAAGAATTCTTCTGCGTGTTATGATCGACAATGAGACATCTTCAGAAGTGGATCTGACATTTGCTACACTGATGGGAGATCAGGTAGAGCCGAGACGTGAATTTATCGAGGCTAATGCCAAATATGTCCAGAATCTGGATATATGATAACCGGCCGGATGTGATAAGAACAGCAAATAGCAGCCAGGATGTAACAGTTTGGCCAGTTCTGGACTGTTAGGTCAGGATTGAGAGGAGAAAGAATGGAACCTAATGTATTTGATAAAGTTCATGATATAGACCTGAAAAAAACCATGGAAAAATCCTATATCGATTATGCGATGAGTGTAATCGCGGCCAGGGCCCTTCCCGATGTAAGAGACGGTTTAAAACCGGTACAGCGAAGAGTTCTCTTTTCCATGATAGAGTTAAATAACGGACCGGATAAGCCGCACCGTAAATGTGCCCGTATCGTCGGTGACACGATGGGTAAATACCATCCTCACGGTGACAGCTCGATCTACGGTTCTCTCGTTAATATGGCGCAGAAATGGTCTACCAGATATCCGCTTGTAGACGGTCACGGAAACTTTGGTTCCGTAGACGGCGACGGAGCTGCGGCAATGCGATATACAGAGGCCAGACTCAGCAAAATCTCGATGGAGATGCTGGCCGATATTAATAAAGATACGGTTGACTTTGCACCGAACTTTGATGAGACGGAGAAAGAACCGGTTGTACTTCCGTCACGTTATCCGAACCTTCTGGTAAACGGAACATCCGGTATTGCCGTAGGAATGGCAACCAACATTCCGCCGCACAACTTAAAAGAGGTAATCGGCGGTGTTATAAAGATTATCGACAACAGGATTGAAGAGGGCAGGGAAACCTCCCTGGAAGAAATCCTTGAAATTGTAAAAGGACCTGACTTCCCGACAGGAGCCACTATTCTCGGCAGAGCCGGGATTGAGGAGGCATACAGGACAGGAAGAGGCAAAATCCGCGTGCGCGCCGTATATGATATTGAGGCGATGGCCAACGGCAAGAACCGCATTATTGTAACAGAGCTTCCATATATGGTGAATAAGGCACGTCTGATCGAAAAGATTGCCGAGCTTGTAAAGGATAAAAAGATTGACGGAATCACGGATCTCCGCGATGAATCCAACCGTGAGGGAATGAGAATCTGTATCGAACTTCGCCGTGACGTCAATGCCAATGTCCTGATCAACAGGCTGTTAAAACATACCCAGCTTCAGGATACTTTCGGCGTTATCATGCTGGCCCTTGTGAACAATGAGCCGAGAATCCTCAACTTAAAACAGATGCTGGAATACTACCTTGAACATCAGGAAGAAGTAGTAACCAGAAGGACAAAATACGATTTAAACAAGGCGGAAGAGCGCGCCCATATCTTGGAAGGTCTTTTAAAGGCACTGGATCACATCGATGAGGTAATTAAGATTATCCGTGGGTCTTCCAACGTGGCCGATGCCAAAAACCAGTTAATGGAGCGCTTTGAACTCAGTGACGTCCAGGCTCAGGCTATCGTGGATATGCGTCTGAGGGCTCTGACAGGTCTGGAAAGAGAAAAGCTTGAGAATGAGTACCGTGAACTGATGGCTAAGATTGATGAATTAAAAGCAATTCTCGCCGACGAAAAGAAACTTCTTGGTGTTATCAGGGAAGAAATTCTTGTGATTTCCGACAAGTACGGTGATGAGAGAAGAACGGCAATCGGATACGACGAGTATGATATGTCGGCCGAAGATTTGATCCCGGACGACGACGTAGTTGTAGCCATGACAAACTTTGGTTATATTAAACGTATGTCCAGCGACAACTTCAAGAGCCAGAACCGCGGCGGCAAAGGAATCAAGGGAATGCAGACAATTGATGAGGATTACATCGAAGATCTGATTATGACCACCAATCACCATTACGTGATGTTCTTTACCAACACCGGCCGTGTATACCGCCTGAAAGCATATGAGATTCCGGAGGCAGGAAGAACGGCAAGGGGAACGGCGATTGTAAACCTCCTTCAGCTTATGCCTGGTGAGAAGATCACCTCGATCATAGCAATGAAAGAGTTTGAGGATGACAAGTATCTGTTTATGGCTACCAGAAACGGTATGGTGAAGAAGACTTCCCTAAAGGAATACGAGAATGTAAGGAAGAATGGTCTTCAGGCGATCGTCCTGCGCGAGAATGACGAACTGATCGAAGTAAAGAAAACCGATAATACAGAAGATATCTTCCTGGTTACAAAGAAGGGAATGTGTATCCGTTTCCATGAGACCGACGTAAGAGTAACGGGCCGTGTTTCAATGGGTGTAATCGGCATGAAATTCGAAGAAGATGATGAAGTAATCGGAATGCAGATGTCCAGCCAGGGAGAGTGCCTGCTGGTGGCATCCGAATACGGATACGGTAAGAGAACGCCGATAGAAGAGTTTAACTGCCAGAACAGGGGCGGTAAGGGTGTAAGATGTTATAAGATTATAGATAAAACGGGAGATCTGATCGGAGCCAAACTGGTCGACAGCACCAGGGAGATCATGTTAATCACTAACGAAGGAATTATTATTAAAATGGCAGTAAACGACATTTCCATTATTGGTAGAAATACCTCGGGAGTAAAACTGATGAGTATTGATCCCGACTCGGGAATCGCTGTTGCCAGCATTGCAAAAGTCCGTGAAAGTGAAAACAGCCAGGACGAAGAAGAACTGCCAGACGATGTGGATGGCGATGAGGATACGGAAATTGAAGAAGCTGGCGAAGAAGATTCTGAGGAAGTGACGGAAGAGTAAGTCTTAATTTTATAAGGCTGAATTGCAAGCTAAAAGATTAATCTATAATATTATTAGCCGATAATAAGCTATAAAGAAAGAATTGCCGCAGGATACGTAAATATCCTGCGGTTTTTCTGATTTTGGTTGTTGGTATCGTAATGATGATGAACGTCCGGTGCAGAGAAAAGACAAAAGCTCAACATCCCGATAATACATGCAGTCCCTCATCCGTGATATTGCATCCGGAGGCATTTTGATCGATCAATCCTTTTTGTTCCAGTTCTTTTAATATATTTCGTATTTTACCGGTACCAATGTCAAATCCGTCTTCGGCCAGGAGGGCCTGGAGTCTGATGCGCCCCGTGCTCTGGCTGCCGCACTCCCCCAGTTTGCTGAGTATTTTGTATGTCTGCTCGCTTAAAAATACGCGGTTTTTCGAATCTGGTAAAGCATGCATGTATGACGGCAGTGAGGAGACAGGAAAATTGCCGCCCTCATAGGTCAGTCTCAGATATTCCGTAATATTAATCAGTTCCCTCACATTTCCTTTCCATCTGTAATTTTCAAAGAAATGGCATAATTCCCGGTTCAGAAGCTGATTCAGTGTAGTCTCATCAAAATAAAAAGACAGAAAATGCCGCATTAGAGGCAGAATATCCGCTTTACGTTCTCTCAGGGGAAGAGTGGAGAGGGGAAGGATATTTAACCTGAAAAATAAATCTTCGCGGAACAAATTTTTACCGATCAAATCCGGAAGATCCTTATTGGTTGCCACAATAATACGCACATCGATCGGGATTTCCTCTACACCGCCTACCCGTCTGATACATTTACTTTCTAGAGTCCGCAGCAGTTTCACCTGAAATTCCAGGGAGGCGTCCCCTATCTCATCAATAAAAACAGTCCCCTTATCGGCCAGTTCAAAGATTCCCGGCCTTCCGCCTTTCTTTGCTCCCGTGAAGGAGGCATCCTCGTAGCCAAACAGTTCACTTTCGATCAAAGATTGTGAAAGTGCGGTAATATTGACCGGTATAAAAGGATAATTTCTTCTTGCAGAACCATTATGGATGCTTTGAGCAAGAATTTCCTTTCCGGTTCCGCTTTCGCCTTGAATCAGGACAGTACCGTCCGTTTTAGTGAATTTTTTAGCCAAAGTAAGTAATTTTATACATTGTTCATCCCAGGTGAGATAATCGTTAAAGGTATAGAGCTTGCGGTTTGGCCGGGGAGTACTGTCTATTTTGATCCTCTGGTTCATTTTGCTGATATTATCGGCATAATCGGCAGTGACCAGGAAAGCCGGGATATTTTCTGTTTCAACCTCTTTTATTTTAAATAAGACGGTCCGTTCATTGATCGGTACGACAAAAGAGCCTTCCTTCAGGCTGATCCTTTTATTTTCCATCACTTTATCAAAGTTTTTCTGATAGAGTTTTTCTTTAGACTGGTTTAAGATAGTCTCAAAAATCAGGTTTGTTCTGATAAAGTTGTGGTTTGACCCGATATAGGCAATTCCGCTCTCAACGCTGTTGAAAATCGTTTCCAGCAGTTTTTCAGACTGCTCTGCTTTTTTATGGCTTTCTGAAAATGATTTTGAGATGGTTACAATCTCTTTTAAATATCTGGTAACGAAGTTGCGTGTAAAGAGATGGCCTGCATCCAGCAAAAGCATTAAATCATAAATGGTCTGGATATCCAGGGTTCGGACTCCGATATCGATCAATTTTGTGATTTGATCGGGAACATAGGACAACTCTCCCGGTGTGATGGCAATGGAGGTATCGGAAAATGTTTTACACCCCGGATAGTAAGGGATATACTGGAGTTCATTTAAACCAATTTCGATCAGCTGATCGATAGCCTCGTTGGCAGTCTCTTCGCAGTCATTGACAAGAAGCACCCTGGTCCCTTTTTCAAGTTCAATGATTTCCCTGATATTCGTATAATTGATGACACGGCGCGCCGGCAGATAGAGAATATTGGGAAGTTTATACTGGGTGCAGAGTAATTCCGAATAACGGGAAGAAAAAATGACAATGTCAAAGCCGGAAGATTTTCTGGCAAGCTGGTGGCAGAGACAAAATTCCGTGTGTGCATAGTCCTTGAAAATAGAATCGATTTCTTTTACCATCGACTCGCCGGTCGGCGCTCCGACACTCACTACCAGAATATTTTTCATGTTTAAAACCTCCGTAAGCCCGGAAAGAGAAATTTTTCTTTCCGGGCTATAATGATTGATTCAATTATTGTTTTATTATTTATATCCTATCATAACTGCGGCGATCATGAAAATACTTGCGAAGGCAAATAACCAGGCCTGCAGTTTGATAGAGAATTTAATCCATTTTCCAAAATCCAGTCTGGCAGCGCCGAGGCAGCCGATCAAAGCGCCGGAAGTAGGAACGATGAGGTTGGAAAAACCGTCGCCGAGCTGGAATGCGAGGACGGCAACCTGTCTTGTAACGCCGACCAGATCGCTGAGGGGCGCCATGAGCGGCATAGTAAGCGCGGCCTGTCCCGAACCGGATACGACGAAGAAATTGAAAATACTCTGGAACACATACATAAACCAGGCAGATAGAGCCGTTGGCAGGTTGCCGATTGCACGCGATGCGCCGTCCAGAATCGTATTCAGCACGCTTGGAATACTGGGATCAGCGCCGCCCAAAATAATCAGGATACCTTTGGCCATGCCGACTACGAGTGCAGCGCCGAGAAGATCTGCGGCTCCCTTCTGGAAGGACTTTGCAATGTCGTCGGTTGTCATTTCATTCATTTTGAAAACAACGCCGATAATACCGGAGACAAGTCCCATGATAAAGAACTGGGAAGTAATTTCAGGAATATAATAGCCGTGTTTGATAACACCCCAGATTACCCATATAATTGTCACAAATAAGGTGATAATAACAAGTATATCACCGGTTTTGAGACGGATACTGCTGACGTCTTTATTTTCGGCATCTTTTCTGAAATATTCGTCTGAGGTATAGCTGACCGATTTCTGAGGATTCTTTTTAATTTTTGTGGCATAAAGCATTGTAAAGGCAACACCGAAAATGGTGAAGAACAACCACATAAAGATTCGCAGCCCGGAACCCGACATAACCGGAACACCGGAAATACCCTGTGCAACCGCAACACTGAACGGGTTCATCCAGGATGTGGCAAAACCAATCTGTGTTGCTCCATATGTGATCATGATTCCGACAACGGCGTCATATCCCATCATAACAACGACGGGAACGACAATCATGACAAAGGGGATGGCCTCCTCGCTCATACCGAAAATGGCGCCTCCTGCCGAAAACAGGGTAAACAGGATAGGGATAATCAGGATTTCTTTATTCTGCGTCTTACTGATCGTGGCAAAAATAGCATTCTCAATTGCCCCCGTCCGGAACATGACTCCGAATGCGCCGCCCACAACCAGGATAAAAGCGACGATACCGACGGCTGCGCCTCCCTTATCGCCGGAAACAAGACCCTCAAACATATAGTTTAACAGACCAATTTTGCCGCCCACATCGTCGGTGCCGAACAGCGGGGCATTGTATTTACAGACTTCTCCGTTTTCATCCGTCACCAGGCGGAAAGAATCGGCATCCAGAACCGTTTTCGTCTTTTCCTGGCCGTTCTGCTCATATGTAATCTCCTGTACATCATATTGCCCCATTGGTATCACATAAGTCAAGATGGCGCAGAAAAAAACTACAAAGAAAATAATAGTAAATGTATGGGGAACCTTAATATTTTTCATACCTAACCTCCATAAGCTTCATCATATCGATTTTATATTTATTCAAATGTACCTTTTACAATGTGTTCTCCGTCACGCATCATAACCTGCCCCAGACTGATGACGGTTCGGATAGAAAGTGAATTTTCGTCCGCCAGAACGAGATCAGCGTCATTGCCTTCCCTGATCCTGCCTTTTTTCGGCAGTTTAAGCAGATCGGCGTCATTGGATGTGATGACACGAACAGCTGTTTCAAGAGGAATATTCTCTTCCACAACGGCATCCTTCACTTCTTCAAATAGAGAATTCATCTTACCCACCTGCAGTCCCGTCATTTCACCGGCGCTGTTGAATACCGGGAGAGAACCCTGACCGTCCGAGGAAAATGTAATACGCTCCACCGGAACCCCGGCGTCCAGCATTCTCCGCAGTGACTTACTGCATTTAATTTCTCCAAGATCGGTAAATGCAGTAAAACTGCTGGTGGTAAAGTCAACATTTCCTCCATTTTTAGCATAGGTTATCCCTCTTTCAAACAGTTCAGGATTCCTGTTCATATGAGTCGGTACAAAATGATACGTGGGAAGCGGCGTTTTTTCCTTAATTTCTTCCAGCAAATCCAGCATCTGAGCGCCGTCCCCAAGGTGGACATTGACAATACCTGCCTTGCCTGACAGCATCCCGCCAACCCTGGCATCCGACAAAATTCTGGCCAGTTCATCAAAGGTGGGAAGAGAAGAACGGTGATCGGCCACGGCAATCTCACCAACCCCGATCACTTCCTCAATCATCAGCATATCGGTTCGGATATCTCCCAAAAGTGTCCGGACGGGAACATCATAAGAACCGGTATAAATAAAGCAGCTGACTCCTTCTTCCTTTAACCCCTTAGCCTTGGCAACCAGATTCTCCATCCTCCTGGTTACTCCGTCGGTGCCAATACAGCCAACCACAGTTGTCACCCCGGCTTCAATCATAGTTGAGAGAGAAAGCTCAGGAGTCCTGGTCCTGTATCCACCTTCCCCCCCGCCTCCCAGAATATGGACATGATTATCAATAAACCCGGGCAGAAGCACACAACCCTGCCCATCAATCACCTCCACCGGCAGACAATCCTCCAAATCAATCCTCTCCCTAATACAACAAACCTTCCCTCCGGCAACAAACACATCCCTCACACCCAGAAAATCCGGACTATAAACCTTTGCATTTCTAATCAAAAGCACAGTATCCAATACCTCCTTCAACAAAAACGGCCTCAAGACCTACCACAAGTTACCAATGTCATATATATAAGCATTTTCCATGCCAAATTTTAAAATGGGGAAAAGAAAATAGAAAAAATCAATAAAACCACTGAAAATACAAGAAAAAATAAAAAGCAGAAAATGAAACTATAAAAAATATAGCGGTGTAACGACCGATTTGTTATCATGAACAGGCAATTTTTAACCATAAATGGCTAAAAATAACCAGCATAATATTATAAATATCATTACAGTTGTCATTATAAATGTCAGTAAAATGGATGGAATAATGAAAAAGTAGTGGTTGCCACAATACAACCTTAAATGAATTATCAGGACAATTAGCGGATTCTGGCAGGGCAACGGAATGGCGACAACCTACGCGTCATCAGTCCCGATCATATACTTCCCGGGGAAGTCCAGCTAAGAAATGTCAAGTAGGAACTTAAATAAATTAAATATTTTTCGCTTCCTACAAAAGGGTAAATTTAATAAGCCCATCTACATGGGAACCTATCAACTTGTTTCGTGATTCATTAGGCAGCTCCCTCAATCGATGCAGGGTGCTCTGCCGTATAGCGGCTGCAATGTTCCTGTGGTGTGATGATCTCAAACGGCTTGTTATCCCGGAGCATCGCAAAAATAATATTACAGATTTTATGCATGACAGCCCCAACCGCAACATTCTTTTTCTTTCCCACACATTTACGGATATAGTAATCGTAAATGACCGGGTTTACCGGTGATTTTGTACCTTTATCCATCTTCAGGTTGTTTACGGCAACCATATGCAGGACGCGCCGTGCGAGGCTTGAACCCCGTTTTGACATATGGACATTATCCCCATGAAACTTGCCGGACTGCTTCACGGCAGGATCCAGGCCAAAGTAGGCGTACAGCTTTTTTGGCGAAGTAAACAGGTCAAAATCACCCATTTCCGCAATCAGGACCACAGCACTCAGGAAACCGACCCCGTGCAGGGACTGCAGAAGGCAGAACCGGTCATAGGCAGGCTTTCCCTTCAGCTTATCCATCGCTTTGTGGAGCTCCTCCAGTAGGGAATCCAGATGCTTCTGGTACTCCAGATAGGTTTGTATGTACAGCCTGATCCGGAGGGCGTTGCTGGGAAGGGCCCGTCCAAAGACAGCTGCATCCCTGGCCGCCGCGCAGATAGCATCATATTTGGAAAGGGCATATGCATCCCCAAAACGGGATATACCCTTAATCATTTCTATGATCTTCTCTTTTGGGGCGGCAAGCATGTCTGAGGCGAGTGGGTATTCAGCAAGCAGCTTAAGTGAAGTCAGCGTGGTAATCTTGCTGAATACATGCAGATATGCCGGGAACGATACCCGAAGCTCTGCATGCAGCTTTAGGACAACTGCGGATTGCAGATCTTTGAAGTAATAGTAGTCACGGGCAAGGTTCCGGAGGTCAATGATGTCATCATCCGGGACAATCGAGGTCTTCAGGGAAGGATCCAGACCGATTTTTGCAGCCTTTTTTGAATCGAATTTGTCACTATGCAGTTTCCTTATGTTCAGATTTGTGCTATTCTTAGTGATGATAGGATTAATGACCGAGCAGTCAAACCCCTTATCACGAAGGAAGTACAGGAGTGGGATGTGGTAGATCCCAGTGGACTCGAGGAAGCATTTGCTTTCAAGGGAATACAGCTCTTGTGCTTCCTTTATTTTTGCGACAGCAAGTTCCCTGGAAATCGAGTCCGTATGCAGGATCTTAGAAGGTTTTCCGCTCAGAGTGGCGTTTGGGAGCATGATGGACATCCAGGAAAAATCAGCGCCAACATCAAACCCGACGGAGAGATAGGAAATGCCTTTAGGCATCGGAAGTGTTTTTTGAACATGCATGGTCTTCTCCTTTCTGGCAGGATTCCATTTCCAAAAGGTGGATACACAACCTAGCGGCTTATACGGGTATGGCCTGAGGCTTCCCAACCAGCCAAAGCATAAATCACCACCGAATGGACAGACAGACTTCCTAAGAGGTTTTGCCGGCGAACTACCGCTGGTTCCCAAGGAGGGAACGTCGATCATCCTGCTCAGAATGATTATACCTCAATGCTAAGCCTGGTGCATCATGGAAACCTCAGACATAATAAAAAAATCGAACTGTAACGATTCATTTAGCAGTCATTCTTGACTACACCATTATTATACTAGGAGGGAGAAAACTTTTCCGCAGGGAACATTGGAGTCCATCGGCACTTACCGAGGTATTACACGAGGTTAGTGACCGTTATGCACTCCACCAGCGGGAGCGGTTCCCGGAGGGAATTTTTTCTGCCCGGATTCCCCCTCACGACACACTCTCCCCAGGACTGATGACTCATATAACCACCCCAGCCCATCCCGTTCCCCCCAAGATCGCGTCCCCCTAATTCAACTTCAAAAACTCCCTTACCGTCCTCGTCATATACCTGTTCCTCTTATAATAAAAATTCACATCCCTCGTAGCATCACGGTTATCCAGCTTATAATAAACCAGATTATCGTTCTCATAAATATGGCTAAGTAATATATCTCCGGTAAAAGAAATCCCCATCCCATAAGAAGAAAGATTATAAGCCGTAATCTGCTGATCCAGCTTCAGCTTTATTTTTGGTGTAAACCGGCTGTTATGACAAATCTTATCCGCTCTGCTCCTGGTATCATTGCCGGATTTCAAAAAAAGAAACGGTTCATCCCTGAAAAAATCAAGCGGCACAACGGGAAAATCAGGTTCCAGATGGCGGCCATTTTTTACATCCTTCAGATCCATCTTGTAATCTTTCGCTTTTTCATTGGAGGAAAAGGCCTTGGGAACCGTCAAAATCAGATGTTCCTCACAGAAAAATACCTTTTCATAAATAGAAGAATCCATAAAATTATTATCAATGATTAAATCCAGGCTGCCTGAAAAAAGCTTTTCCGTCAATTCACTTGTGCTGGCCTCCACCAGATTAACATCTACAAACGGATATTTTTCAGTAAATCCGGAGAGAAGCGGGGGAAGTATGTAGGAGGCAAAGAGATTTGTTCCTCCAATGGAGATAGAGCCGCTTTTTAACTCATTGACATCATTAACAAAATTATTAAAACCATTTTCCACGTCCATGATTACTTCAATGGCCTTGATATATTCCTTTCCAAACTCCGTGAGCTGAATCGGTGTTGTACTTCGATCAAAAATGGGAAATCCAAGACGCGTCTCCACCTTTTTAACTGCCGCGCTTAGAGAAGGTTGGGAAATATACAAATTTTTTGCAGCTTTCGAAAAATTCATTTCTTTATATACTTCATAAACATAATCCATTCTCTGAAACATACTTAACCTCCATACTTTTCACCTCTATACTATAGATGAATGTCTATAGTAAATATATTACTATAAGTATTAGATTCTATTGTAGTGTAAATCTATAATGAAATCAAGCCGGTGAGGCGTCAAATAATAGATACAGAATGAAAAAAGCACTGTTCAAAGCAGAAGGAATTCATAACATCATAAAACAAGTTACCAGAAATAATACCAGGTACAAAGTGAACAGCAGCTTAAAAAGAGGAGGATCACCTGAATGGAAGAGAAAAAGGAGTACAGGATTGAGCATGATTCGATAGGGACAAAAGAGGTTCCGGCGGATGCTTATTACGGAGTGCAGACATTGCGCGCCTATGAGAATTTCTACATAACGGGTTTAAAAATGCAGCCTGAACTGATTAACAGTGTTGCCCAGATTAAAAAAGCGGCGGCCATCACCAACTACGAGGTGGGTGAACTTGATAAAAAGCGTACGGATGCCATCGTAAAAGCCTGCGACGAAATTATAGCCGGAAAACTTCACGATCAGTTTATCGTAGATCCAATCCAGGGAGGCGCCGGTACATCCCTTAACATGAATGCCAATGAGGTAATCGCAAACCGCGCCATAGAAATACTGGGAGGAAAAAAAGGAGACTATTCCATCGTAAATCCCAATGATCATGTAAACTTCGGTCAGTCAACAAACGATGTATTCCCCTCCTGCGGAAAAATGGCGGCGCTCAAGCTGCTGGATAATGCCCATGAACAGCTTATCCGTCTGGAAGAGGCTCTGACTAAAAAGGCATATGAATTTGACCATGTAATAAAAATGGGAAGAACGCAACTTCAGGATGCGGTTCCGATCCGCCTGGGCCAGGAATTCCATGCATACAGCACGGCAATCAAACGTGATATCAAACGGTTTGAGGCGGCAAAGGAAGAAATCAAGTGCTTAAACCTGGGCGGAACGGCAATCGGAACAGGACTGAATGCGGATGTGCAGTATTTCCAGAGGGTGGTAAAAAACACCTCTACACTGTCGGGCCAGGATCTGGTACAGTCCTATGATTTGATCGACGCCACACAAAACCTGGACAGTTATGCATCCGTTTCCGGAATCGTAAAGACCTGTGCCGTGAACCTGTCCAAAATATCCAACGACTTAAGGCTGATGTCTTCAGGCCCGAGAACCGGTTTTGGAGAGATTAACCTTCCGGCAAAACAGAACGGTTCCTCCATCATGCCGGGAAAAATAAATCCGGTTATTCCTGAAGTTATGAATCAGGTTGCATTTAACATCATAGGAAATGACATGACCATCACCATGGCGGCCGAAGCAGGCCAATTAGAACTCAATGCCTTTGAACCGATTATCTTTTACAACCTGTTCCAGTCTATCGAGACACTCACATGCGCGGTAAAGACCTTTGTAGATAACTGTATTACAGGAATAACAGCCAATGAGGAACACTGCAAAAATATGGTCAACAACAGCATCGGAATTATAACGGCAATCTGCCCCTATGTAGGATATGAGAAAGCCGCCGATATCGCTAAAGAGGCGCTGAAAACTAATAAGTCGGTGAGAGAGCTGATCCTGGAAAAGAATCTTCTGGATGAGGAGCAGCTTAATACGGTGCTCAATCCATATACCATGACGGAGCCGGGAATTCTGGGCAAAGAGACGGTGAGGTAAGTTGAGATGCGAGGACGCCTCTGTAAGATGGCGGACGGGGGAGTGGGTGGTTGGATATGAGTCTTCAGTCCCGGTTTGTAGGTTGTGGTGAGGGGGAATACGGAGAAAAAAATTCCTACGGGGACTCGCTCCCGCTTGTGAAGCGCACAGCGGATGCTAAGCTCGAAAGGACCTCGCTAAGCACCGGTGGGCTTCAAGGTCTCCCTTCGGAAAGTTTTTCTCCTCCTTCCCCGGGCAGGTTGTCGACGGGACTGAAGACTCAGCGAAGGGGATCGCCCCGTCCGTCATCTGCAGGGCTGATTGTCTCTTTCGTCAAGTTAGAGGAAGGTATTGTCGAGGCCACAATAGAGTCGTGTCCATTTCACATTCCAGCGGCATCTTAGATTAAATTACTATATAATTGAATTTAAATTGAGAGTGAAGTGAAATTGAAGCCTGATTAAAGGTAGATTTAGTTTCGGAGATAATCATTATAACGGGTAATCTAAGACAAATATAAATTCAAATTTTTAAAAAGTAAAAACTGAAAATGAGACGTCATTCGAGTATCCGAATAAACGTAGTGGCAGCGACAATACCGTTCCCACTTAAAGAAATAGAACAGATCAGCGGCCGCAGGCCGGGGTTCGGGATGGCGAAAACCTTCGTGTCTTCAGTCCCGGTTCATAACCTTCCTGTGGGGAGGAGGGAGGAAATGATTCCGGAGGGAACCTGGAGTTCATCGGCACTTACCGAGGTATTTCACGAGGTTAGTACCGTTATGTACTCCAACGAGGCTCTTCCGCAGCTATGGACAGCCGTGGTATAATGGTGGTAGAAAGAAGGGATCTTTTATGATGAAATATAAGGAACTGGAAAACTGCCCCCTAAAGTTTGACGAAAACCACTTTATCTATGAGTGGCACGACGATGGCTCCACCCTGCACCTCTACCTAAAATCCAGGTCCCACCCTTGTGCCTGCCCCGATTGCGGCGCCCTGTCGTCTACCCTAAATTCGGCTTATACCCGGACCCTTCAGGATACGCCCATCCGAGGCAAGCACACACTCCTTCATGTCAAATCTTATAAATATAAGTGTACTAATCCGGACTGTCAACGGAAGGTCTTTGTAGAACCCCTTCCCTTCGCAAGACATTCCCAAACCAGGACGGACGCCCTGAACGCAATGATCCTGGACGCCTTTCTTGCCGGAAATGCCGAAGGCAGCAGCCGCAGGCTGGCCCAAATCGGGGTAAAGGTCAGCGGGGATTCCATCTTGCGGCTTGGCAGCCGGTTTCAGCTGCCGGATGATCCGGAGGTGACTTCCATCGGAGTGGATGAGGTCGCGATCCGAAAAGGGCAGACCTATGCGACGGTTATTTATAACGCGCAGACCCATCTGCCGCTCGCTCTTTTTCCAGGGAGTGACGGAGCCTCTTTGAGGGAATGGCTTCTGGCCCATAAAAAAGTAAACAAGGTGGCCCGGGACCGGGCGAGCGCTTACTCGGAAGCAATCCGCCTGGCCCGCCCGAACTGTATCCAGATAGCCGACCGTTTTCATCTCTTGCAGAACCTGAGTACCGCTCTTTCGAAACTTGCTAAAGACGAAATACCGGACCATCTTTATCTAAAGGACGGAGAGATTCTGAAAAAACGGCCTGAAAAGATCTGGGTTGAACGGACCATCGATCCGGCTAAAATGGCCTCTCTGCACTATGATAACGCCTGCCCCTTAAAAACGGACGGGACGGAGCTTGTTTTCGACAGCCAATTCCATCGTCTGAGCGACGCGGTTCGGAAAAAACAGGATGAAGCCATTAAAAAAAAGCGAACGAATCCGTGCCGTACAGGAGAGGTGGGCCCAGATGGAAGAAAAGAAGATCCGCCCTCTGATGGACGAGGTCCACATGAAATATGAGACAGCAAACCGATATATCCATATGACAGAGGAAGAAATCATGCGCCTGGGCCGGAGAGAAATCCGGAAGGAAGGTTCGAAGGTAGCCGCCTATTCCAACCTGATTTACAAGATGATCCAAAACGGTGAAAGTGATCTCACGATTTATCAATACATCAGGTATCAAGGATACAGTGGGAGCCTGAACACGATATGGGATTTCATTCACTGCCTAAAGGAAAATAACTTTCCCGGCTGGAAACAGAGCAACGCGATCTGTGCGTATCGCTCTTCTGAGGCAGAAGGGGTGATCCGTCTCAGCCGGGGACAGGTGGTAAGGTACTTGTTGACGGTCAATGCGAAAACCAAACGGGATAAAACAGTGCAGAAAAACAGTTCCGCCATCCAACAGGCCTATCCCATTACATCAGAAATCCATACCATGTACCAAGAATTCCATAAAATCCTGATGGGATCCAATGAGAAAGAATTAGCCCCGTTCATCCGGAAGTATGAGAAGAGCCGGATCCAGCCCTTTTGTGAAAGCATAAAAAAAGACATAGACTCAGTGAAAAATGCAATCAGGAATCCGGAAAGTTCCGGATTTGTGGAAGGGGGAAACAATCAATTCAAACTCACGAAACGGAATGAATATGGAAGAATGAAACTGGAAAGCCTGTTTAAAAAGTTTTGCCTGTCCTTTCTAGAAAAACGGCCCGGTTTCGATCTCAACCAGCTACTGCTGACTCGTTTTGGTTTTAAAGCTTAATGTCCATAGCTGCGGAAGAACCTCCAACGAGCGCAAGCGTTTCCCGCAGGAACATTTTCTGCCCGGATTCCCCACCCGCGACTAAACTCAAGCCGGGACTGAAGACTCATAACCCCCCTCTCACCATCACGCCCCCCGACCGTCCCGGCGGCGTTCTCATTCCTCAATTAGAAAAAGATCAAAAGGAGACATTATGAATGTAAATGAAGAATCCCTGAAGCTCCACTATGAGCTTGGAGGAAAAATCGAAGTAATTTCCAGAAAGAAAATCAACACAAAAGAAGATTTATCCCTTTTATACACCCCAGGCGTTGCGGAGCCATGCCGCCGCATTGCAGAGGACTACGATCAGTCATTTAAACTGACAAGGCGATCCAATCTGGTAGCCGTTATTACAGACGGAACAGCGGTGCTTGGCCTGGGCGATATCGGGCCGGCGGCCGGAATGCCGGTGATGGAGGGGAAATGCGTACTGTTCAAGGAATTTGCGGATGTAGATGCCTTTCCTCTCTGCATTGACTCTAAGGATACGGATACGATTGTGAATACGATCAGCCTGATTTCCAAGAGCTTCGGAGGTATTAATCTGGAAGATATTTCGGCGCCCAGGTGTTTTGAGATTGAGAGGCGGTTAAAGGAAGTATGTGATATTCCCGTATTCCATGACGATCAGCACGGCACGGCTATCGTGGTGGCTGCGGCTATGATAAATGCAATTAAGGTGGCTGGGAAAGAGATGGGGAAAATTAAGATTGTTATTAACGGGGCCGGAGCCGCCGGAATTGCCATCGGCAATCTGTTGATTAGCATGGGATTTGGAAATGTTCTGATGTGCGATATCAATGGGATTATCTGCGAGGGAGATGAAGGCCTGAACGAAGGGCAGGAGAAAATATCCCATATCAGCAACAGGGAGAAAGAACACGGAACACTGGCTGATGCTTTAAAAGGAGCCGACGCCTTTGTCGGTGTCTCACGGCCGGGTCTTGTAACAAAAGAGATGGTGGCTTCGATGAATAATGGAATTGTCTTTGCTATGGCCAATCCGGTGCCGGAGATTATGCCGGAGGAGGCAATTGCAGGAGGCGCCGCCGTTGTGGGAACAGGGCGGTCCGACTATCCGAATCAGATCAATAATGTCCTGGTATTCCCCGGCATCTTTAAGGGCGCCCTGTCGGTGCGTGCAAAAGAGATAACGGAAGAGATGAAACAGCAGGCAGCCCGCGCCATTGCGGCGATGATCCCGGACGATCAGTTAAAACCGGATTATATTCTGCCGTCGGCCCTGGACAAAAATGTAGCCGTTACGGTGGCGGAGGCCGTGGCCGGGGAAGCAATCAAAAAAGGGATTGCCAGAACCACGAAAATCCAGTATGATTAAGACAAATACAGGTCGAAAAAACGAATGGAAGAGGCATCTTTTATGAAAACAATAAATGTTCAGGAAATAACAAAAAATATAAAGGAAATGTGTATCGAAGCCAATCATTTTCTATCCGATGATATGAAAAAGGTATTTGAAGCTGCTGTCCATGAGGAGAAATCTCCTCTCGGACAGCAGATACTCGATCAGCTGAAGGAAAATCTGGAGATTGCAGGTTCGGATATGATACCAATCTGCCAGGACACCGGTATGGCTGTCGTATTTATCAAAGTAGGACAGGAAGTTCATCTGGAGGGAGGCTCTCTCACAGAGGCAATCAATGAAGGCGTAAGACAGGGATATACGGAGGGATTTTTAAGAAAATCCGTTGTAAAAGATCCGATATTCCGCGAAAATACAAAGGATAACACACCTGCCATTATCCATTATGAGATAGTGGAAGGAGAGCAGGTTGACATCACCGTTGCGCCAAAGGGATTTGGAAGTGAGAATATGAGCCGGGTATTTATGCTGAAACCGGCCGACGGAATCGAAGGGGTAAAGGAATCCATCCTGACCGCGGTCCGCGACGCAGGCCCGAATGCCTGTCCTCCTATGGTTGTAGGAGTCGGAATCGGAGGCACCTTTGAAAAGTGTGCACTGATGGCAAAACACGCCCTTACCAGAAACCTGGAAGAAGAGTCACCTGTTGAATATGTGAGGGAACTTGAAAAAGAGATGCTGGAAAAGATTAATAAGCTGGGAATCGGGCCGGGAGGCCTGGGGGGCAGCACGACCGCGCTTGCCGTAAACATAGAGACCTATCCAACCCATATTGCCGGTCTTCCTATGGCCGTTAACATCTGTTGTCACGTAAACCGTCATGCTCACAGAGTGCTTTGATCGGGGTTAAACAGGAAGAAGTCCGGCACATAAAAGACAGGATAAGGTAACAGACGGAGGAAAGGTCAAATGGAGAAGAAAATTACAGCGCCGGTTGATAAAGAAACGGCAAAAAGTTTAAAAGCAGGAGATTATGTATACATAACAGGAACCATTTATACGGCGCGCGACGCGGCCCATAAGAGGATGCAGGAGGCGCTGCAGGAAGGTGAGAATCTTCCGGTTGATATAAAGGGTAATGTCATATATTATATGGGACCGTCCCCGGCCAGGGAAGGGCGGCCGATTGGTTCCGCAGGCCCGACTACGGCCAGCCGTATGGACCGGTATACGCCGGAACTTCTGGATCTCGGCATGGGAGCTATGATTGGCAAGGGAAAGAGAAGCAAAGAAGTAATCGATGCCATTGTAAGAAACGGTTCCGTCTATTTCGCGGCAATCGGAGGCGCAGGAGCCCTCCTTTCAAAGTGCATTAAGGAATCAACCGTAGTTGCCTATGACGATTTAGGCACGGAAGCAATCAGGGAACTTAAGGTGGAGAATTTTCCTGTCATCGTTGTGATTGATTCGGAGGGTAATAACTTGTATGAAACCGCATTGCTGAAATATAAAGAAATTTAAAGGATATGAAGTGGGGGAAGGGCAGATTTGCAGAAACAGCGGTCCGGTCTGTGATACTACTTCTTCTGTTCCAGATGGTATTTGCGGGCGTCATCTATGCGACGCCCATCACACAGACAGAGAAAGAAAAAAAGAAGTCACAGGACAGACTCGATTCTGTCAATCAAGAGATAGATACAATTCAAAAGAATAAGGATTTTGCAACGCAGCAGGTATCGGAACTGGAAGACAAACTGACCGCCCTTCTCGTCACAATCCAGGTTTTGGAAGAAGAGCTGGAAGAAAAAAAAGTCTCACTGCGCGCAGCAGAAAAGGCATATGATCGGGCCGCATCCGACGAGAGAGACCAGTACGATGCAATGAAAAAGAGAATCCGGTATGTCTATGAAAAAGGAGAACCCGATTATCTCGATATTCTCTTAAAATCCAACAGCCTGTCGGACGCACTCTGTGAAAATGAGTACTTTCGGCAGTTGTATGAATACGATCAGAACATGATACTCCGATATAAGGAAGTCCGCTACCATGCTGAAGAACTAAAAAACCGGCTGGAAGAGGAAAAAGCCGAGATGGAGGTCATGGAGCAGGAATATCTGGCGGAAAAGAAGGAACTGCAACAGACTGTTTCTGCTAAAAAAGCCGAGATTTCCGATTTTAACGAAAAGCTTGATAAGGCAAAAACAGATGCTGCCCTCTATGCAGAAGACGTCAGAAAGCAGACGGAAAAGCTGAGAATCATGAGGGTCGAGGAGAGAGAACGGCTGAAACAGCAGGCCCGCAATAACGGGAACAGATCGGGAAACGGCACTTTCTCCGGCAGCCAGTTTAATAACAGCCCTGCAAAAGGGAATACCGGAAAGCAGATTGTAAAAAGCACAGGCGGAACGGCGGAGGGAAGGGCAATTGCCGACTTTGCGCTTCAGTTTGTAGGGAACCCGTATGTATGGGGAGGAACAAGTCTGACAAACGGCGCGGACTGTTCGGGGTTTGCCCAGTCAGTCTATAAACATTTTGGAATCAGTATCCCAAGAACATCGGCGGAGCAATCACAGTACGGACAAAAAGTGGCCTTTGATGATCTGCAGCCGGGGGATCTTGTATTTTATGCCGGCCACGTGGCAATCTCCATCGGAGACGGGAGAATTGTCCACGCCAGTTCAGCAAAAGAAGGTATTAAAATCAGTGACGATGTCACATACAGAACGATTTTGGGGATCAGACGTCCCAGGGGGTAAAACGGACTATGGGAAAAATAAGTAAGAAATTAATAGGCATTTTATTGTTACTGTCGTTAAGCGGCAGTTCTTTTGCTGCCTATGGGGCGGAGACCTCCGATGAAATCACGAAAATATCAATTACCGTTGAATCCTCCATCGAAGCAGGAGATTCCGGCGCGGATGTAAACGTGGCGGTCAGCAGTTCCCGCTACAGCGTCGACTCCTGGGAGTTCTCAGGGAAGAGCAGTGGATGGAAAGCGGGCGAAGAGCCGAAAATCAAGATATACATCGGTGCAAATGACGAGTATTATTTCAAAAAAGGAATGAGTAAGAGCAAGGTATCCGTCCATGGAGGCGGTTCCTGTACCTCTTTAAAAATAACAGATGAAGGTGAGACGGCAGAACTCACAATCAAATTAAAAGCAGTCAGCGGCACCTTGGGTAATACGGGGAGTGCATACTGGGATGAAGATTCCCTTGGAAAAGCAAAGTGGGACAAGGTGGAAAATGCCAATGCCTACGAGGTGAAGTTATACAGAGGAAATACACTGGTGGAACATAAGGACAAGGTAACGGGGACAAGCTGCAATTTCTACCCGTTTATGGATAAGCAGGGAACCTATACATTTAAGGTTAGGGCGATACCGAAAGATGGGGACAGCAAATATCTGGATTCGGGAGAATGGATCGAGTCGGACGAGCTGGATATTGATAAAAAGGAAGCAGCCTCATCCGGCCATTCCGGTTCGTCGTCGACGGGAAGTTCCGGTTCCTCCCAGGGAGGTCCGTCCAGTTCCTCAGGTACGCCGTCCGGCAGTCAAAATAACGGCTGGATTCGGGATCAGAACGGCTGGTGGTTCAAAAACCAGGATGGATCCTATACGAAAAACGGCTGGCAGTATATTAATGACAAGTGGTATCTGTTCGACATGAACGGATATATGATGACCGGCTGGCAGAAGTATGGAACGGATGAATACTATCTCACCAGTAATGGAGATATGATTACGGGCTGGTATCAGGATAACCGGAAATGGTACTACTTCAGCCCGGAAGGAAAAAAGATGGTATCAAGCTGGATCCAGACGGACGGAAGCTGGTATTTTACGGGACCGGACGGTGTGAAGGCCACAGGATGGCTCAAATGGAAGGATAACTGGTATTATCTGAATCCCGCCGATGGAAAAATGATGACAAACACGGTGGTGGAGAGTTATTATATTAATCAGGACGGAGTCTGGATTCCGTAAGAACAACTGAGAGAGGGGTAAGTTTTTATGCATGTTACCAGCAAAAAAATATGGACGGGAATTATTGCGGCAGGTCTTGCGCTTCTGTGTGCAGGTCCATGTTTTGCTGCCAGAAAACCCGAAACAAGGACTCCGATTACATTTATAAGAGTTGATGTGAGGTCAAACGTAGAGGCAGATACGGATTATGATGAAGCGACGGTTATGATAACAACAACGGATAACCAGTATGAGATAGGTTCTTATGAATGGGTGAAACCGCCGAAGGACTCATGGAAAATAGGAGATGTCCCCAAAATTAAAATCAATATTCATGCAAAGACGGGATATTATTTCAAGGTAACGGGATCCAGCAAATATCAGATTACGGGAGGCGAGTACGGTTCGGCCTCCAAAGATAAGAATTATGAGACGCTTTATCTCACCGTAAAGCTCCAGCCGGCAAGCGGAAAGCTGGACGAGCCGGATGACGCCGAGTGGAAAGGATATCCGGTCGGGAAAGCCGACTGGGAGGCGGTGGAGGGTGCGGGCGCTTATGAACTCAAACTCTTCAAGGGAGAGCAGATTATCCATAGCGTAGACAGGGTAAGCACTACATTCTATGATTTTCATCCCTATATTACGGAGGCGGGAAGATACAAATTTTGTGTCAGGGCGGTTCCGAAAGATTCCGAGGAGTTAAAATACATGACCAGCGGAGACTGGGTTTATTCCGACGAATTAAGAGTTGATGCGGATGAGACGTCCCCTTTTGTGGATAACGGAGCGGGTGCGACACCGTCGGGACAGAATATGACGCCGAATGATTTGGGCTGGCGGCATGACAAGAACGGCTGGTGGTACCGAAATGCGGATGGCAGTTACCCGGCCGGAGACTGGGCGGCTATTGACGGCAAATGGTATCTGTTTGACGGAGGCGGTTATATTTTGACCGGCTGGCAGAGTAAAAATGGCAAAAAATATTATATGAACAGCAACGGCGAGATGCAGACCGGCTGGCTGGAACTCGATAAGCAGTGGTATCTGCTGGGAGACAGCGGAGAAGTGCAGACCGGCTGGGCTAATATAAACGGCAATCTGTATTACATGGACGGCGATGGAAGAATGCAGACCGGCTGGCTGTTAAATAACGGAAACTGGTATTATTTAAACCCATCGGACGGAAGTATGATGAGAAACGTGACAATCGACGGCAGATATGTAAACGCAGACGGCATCTGGGCTAACAGATAACAGCTGAGGCAGCAATAACAGACAGATAAAAAAACAGTACGAAAAAGGCAGAAATGGAGAAGACATTTGATAGAAAATAACCTCCCTTTCTGCTTTTTCTGTCCAAAGGAAAAATGAATATTTTTTTATTTAAATAAAGCAGATTTCCAGTAAAATCCAATGGCTTTTTATATTTACATTTTATCGCCGGAATGTTATGATAATTAAAAAGTTACAAAAAAATTAATTTATTTACATATTTAGCGTAAGAAAAAAGAAAGAAAAAATACAAAATTGTATTGAGGGAGCCGTTATGTTTATAGTTCCAATCACAAAAATGGATATAGTTTCGTCTCTGGAAGAAGCAGGGAAACAGAGTGGCAGCAAGAGGCCGGAAAAAGAGTTTAAGAACATATTACAGGAAGCAATTCAGACGGCGCAGGAGGAAAGCGCTAAAGGAGAAGAGGTGGACAAATTACTGGCCACAGGGCAGATAGACGATCTGCATACCGCACTCATCCAGGCTGAGAAAAGCGCCGCAGCAATTGAGTTTACGACACAGTTAACAAGCAGGGCCGTAGGTGCCTATAATCAAATAATGGGGATGCAAATCTAATTATATTTGCAGGATAGAGTATGGGAATTAATGATAAAATAAAAGGAATTCCTGCCTTTTTTAAAAGCAGGAATGGAAAAATAGCAGCCGGTATAGGTACGGCTGCCATTGTTGCATTACTGGCAACAGTTTACTTGAATACGAAAAACAGTAACTATGAAGTTTTGTTTCCCGGTATATCGAGAGAAGAGAATGCAGAGGTATTTGCCGTTCTGCAGAGTAAAGATATAGAAGCAAAAAGAAATTCAGATGGAGAAGTTATAGTTCCGGAATCGGAGATAGGGGATGTCATGCTTGACATGTCTGTATTAGGTTATCCTAAAACGGCGCTTCCATTTGATATATTCTCGAATAACACGGGATTTACCACGACCGAATTTGAAAAAAAACAATATTTATTATTAAATCTTCAGGACAGGATAGAGAGGACATTAAAAGATATGAATGGTGTTAAGAATGCCATCGTCACTTTGAATGTTCCGGATGACAGTACCTATGTGTGGGAAGAACAGGATTCTGACAGCACGGGTTCTGTCTCCCTGTCCTTTTTTCCATCTTATGAGCTTTCACCCGATAAAGTTGCGGCGATCAAGAAACTGGTGGCAAACAGCGTGCCCCGTCTTCTCCCGGAGAATGTAGCGGTAATTAATGCAGACACGATGCAGGAGCTGGTATCCGGCGATGTGGGGGACGGAAATCTGTATGGATTAAGCCGTCTCGATTTTGAGGAGCGCGTGGAAGAAAAGCTGGAAAATAAAATCAAAAATGTATTGGCGCTCGGATATAAACCGGGTCAGATCAGAGTATCGGCTACAGTTGTAATCGATTACGACAAGATGATCACGGAAGACCTACGCTATGTTCCAGAGGAAAACGGACAGGGAATAGTGAAAGACTTCCAGGAACAGGGTGGCACGGGCGGAACTCTGCCCGGAGCCGGAGGGATCGCCGGTGAGGAGAATAATACGGATATACCCACTTATGGAGGGGCCGCAGGCGGCGGAACAGCCGGCCGTAATGGTGACTATTACCGCAATGTGGATTATATCGTAAGTTACATAAAACGCCAGATAGAGAAAGACAACGTGGAGCTTCAGAAAGCTACGGTGGCAATTTCCGTCAATGATAACAATCTGACGGAGACAAAGAAACAACAGCTGATAGAGGCGGCTTCCAAGGCGGCGAATATAGCGCCCGAAGATATCGTTGTGACCAGCTTCAAGCAGTTGGAAAATACGGAGGCCAAGGTACCTGATGCAGTTCCTGCACAGTCGGGCGGAGCGGCAATCTGGAATAACCGGTTGATTCTTTATGCGGCAGCCGCACTGATTATCCTTATTCTGATGTCGATTATCATGATGATCAGGAAAGGCAGGAAGATTGCCAGGGAGGATGAGGCCTTATTCGGACCGGCAGACGGCCTGATTATTCCGGAGGGAGGACCTCTCGGGGAAGCGGTCAACCGGGCTGAGGACAATGCAGTCAACATAGAACTCAGTGAAAAGATTAAGAAGAGTCAGAATCCTGCGGAGAAGGTAAAAGACTTTGCTAAGACAAATCCCGAAATCATAGCGTCTATGATCAGTTCATGGTTGAAGGAGGCTAAGAAATAATATGGCAGATGAAGAGAAAACAATGATGAACCCCGCGGAGAAGGCGGCGGCCGTCATCAGTATCATCGGTGCGGAAACGGCTTCCGAAGTGTTTAAGTATCTGAATGACGGGGAAATAGAACAGATATCCATAGAACTGGCCCGGCTTCCGAGACTGAATGAGGCGGAAATAGAGGATATTTCGAAAGAATTCTATGAGTGCTGCGTCACACAGAAGGTAATATCCGAGGGCGGCAAGGACTATGCGAAAGAGGTCCTTGAAAAGGCATTTGGGCAGCAGCAGGCCAGGAACCTGATGGATCGGGTGACCAAGGCCCTGAAGACCAAATCATTTGGTTTTATCAGAAAGGTAGACTATAAGAGTCTGATGAGCGTTGTCCAGAATGAACACCCTCAGACACTTGCTATGATACTTTCCTATGCAACACCGGAACAGGCGTCCCGTATTATTGTGAATCTTCCAAGGGAGACACAGATTGACGTGGTGGAGAGGGTGGCCAACATGGATCGGGCCTATCCCACGGCTGTCAAGATTGTGGAGGACGTGGTGAGACGGAAGATTGGCTCTTCCGAATCGGAAGAAGCCATGGAAGTGGGCGGACTCAACTACATAGCCGACGTGATGAACCACGTGGACAGAAGCACGGAACGGGATATCTTTGACGAACTGAACATCAAGAATCCACAGCTTGCCGAGAATGTCAGAAAGCTGATGTTCGTATTTGAAGATATCGCTTATCTGGATCCGCTTTCTATCCAGCGTTTTATCAGGGATATCGATTCCAAGGATCTTGCCGTTGCACTTAAGGTAGCTAATAAAGAAGTGACGAACGCCATATTCTCCAATATGTCCAACCGTATGAGGGAGAGTATCCAGACGGATATGGAATACCTGAGGAATATCAGGATGAGTGATGTGGAAGAGGCTCAGCAGCGGATTGTAGGCACCATCAGAAGACTGGAAGAGGATGGGGAGATCGTAATTTCCAAGGATGGAAAGGATGAGATAATTGTCTAAGATTATAAAATCAGATGAGGCAGTGCTGGAAGATTTCCGTGTCAATCTTTACCATGTAAACGACGTGGAGGAGCCGGTAAAGGAACCTGATTCTGTCGGGGAGGAAGAGTACCGTAAAAAGTATGAACTGATCTCCAAAGAGAAAAAGCAGATTCTGGAACATGCCAGAATCCAGGCAAAACAATCGGCATCGAAATTATTAGAGGATGCTTACGCCCAGAGGGACAAAATCGTAAATACCGCCGAGACGGAAGCAGAACGTCTGAAAGAGGCTGCCAGGAAAGAGGGCTACGAAGAGGGGATCCGGGAATCAAAAAAATTTGTAGAAGAAAGACTGGAGATCCTTAACCGGGAGATAGACGGGCTGAACCGGGTCCAGAAGGATATGTTTGATGAATTTAACCGGGATATTCTGGATTTGGCCTTTAATATGACGGAGAAAATCCTGAAAAAGACACTGGAAAAGGATGAGAAGGCGCTTTTAGAGCTTGTCAAATCGGTGCTCAGGGAAGAGGCGGGTAAAAGTGACCTGACGGTCCATCTTTCGAACCGCGCTTATAAAATGTTTGAAGAATTGGAACAGCAGCTGGAACCCATCAGGGAACAGAGCGGCAGAAACATTAAGATAAAAAAAGATGATATTCCATACAGCGATGTAAAAGTAGAGACAGAAGAGGGCATTGTGGATGCCTCTATCTCCGTACAGCTGGAAAATCTGAAAAAGTTTCTGGATGAATACAGAGAAGAAAACTGACTGTTACCGGAGGAAGTTTATGGATATAGAACGGATGGAGAGCCAGCTGAGAAATACCAGCCTGTACCAGTATTTAGGTAAAATTGATAAAATTGTAGGAACGACCATAGAATCGATAGGACCCGAATGTAACATAGGTGATGTCTGCAGCATAGAGATTCCCGGAAGTTCCAAGAAAGTCTTCACGGAAGTAGTCGGATTCCGTGAAAATAAAGTACTGCTTATGCCATATGATGAGATAGAGGGCATAGGATACGGCAGCGCCGTGAAAAACACGGGGCACAAATTAAATATTGCGGTGAGTAATGAATTGATAGGAAGAACCGTAGATGCCCTTGGTTATCCGATGGATGACCTGGGGGACATTAAATCGGGAAGATACTATAAAATCAGCGGACAGAAATCCAATCCCATGTCACGTCCGCAGATTGACACCGTCATCCAGATGGGAATCAAGGCTATTGATGGTCTTCTCACCATCGGCAAGGGCCAGAGAATGGGTATCTTTGCGGGCAGCGGCGTGGGAAAAAGTACGCTGATGGGCATGATAGCTAAAAATGTGAAGGCGGATGTCAACGTCATTGCGCTGGTCGGGGAGAGAAGCCGTGAGGTTGTGGAATTTATAAAGCGCGACCTGGGGGAAGAGGGATTAAAACGTTCTGTTCTTGTTGTGGCCACTTCAAACCAGTCGGCCATGATGCGGTCGAAATGTCCGATGACGGCCACTGCAATTGCCGAGTATTTTAAGGATCAGGGAATGGATGTTCTTCTGATGATGGACTCCCTTACCAGATTTGCCATGGCTCAGAGGGAAATCGGTCTGAGTGTGGGGGAGCCGCCGGTGGCAAGAGGTTATACACCTTCAATCTATTCGGAGTTACCAAGGCTCCTGGAACGGTCGGGGAACTTTAAGGAAGGTTCAATTACAGGAATATATACGGTTCTGGTGGAAGGAGACGACACCAATGAACCGATATCTGATACGGTCCGTGGAATTATAGATGGACATATTATTCTGTCCAGAAAGGTGGCCGCGAAAAATCATTATCCGGCTATAGACGTTCTGAACAGTATCAGCAGACTGATGAACGAGATTGTGCTGCCGGAACAGAAAGAGGCGGCCAACAAGATAAGAAAAATGTTATCCGTATACGAAAATAATGCGGATCTCGTGGCAATCGGCGCCTATAAAAAGGGAAGTAACAAGGATCTGGATGAGGCGTTGGCAAAGATGGATCAAATCAACGGATTTTTACAGCAGAAAACGGACGAGAGTTTTGACATGGACGAGACGGTACTCAAAATGATTAAATTAACCGAATAAATTCTGATGAATCGGGGAAAAAGGTATGAAGAAATTTTCGTTTTCACTTGCGAGAATGCTGAATTATCAGGAACAGATACTGGAAAAAGAAAAGGGAACCATGGCACGGCTGATTGCAGAGCGCGATGAAATGGAGGCAAGGCAGGGAGTAATTCTGGAACAGATGGATCAGATTCATGGGGACATGAACCGTGAAATCCAAAAGGGAACAACCATTTATCAAATTAATGTTTTTACGGCTGTCATAAAAAGTGGTAAAACGCAGCTGGAAGAACTGAAAAAACATATTTTGATCCGCAACTCTGAGATTGAGAGGCAGCGGCAGGCAGTAATTGAAGCGTCCAGGGAGGTAAAGAAGCTGGAAAAGCTGAAGGAAAAACAAATGGAGGAATATCGTCACAGTGAGCAGAAAGAACAGGAGGAGTTTATTTCCGAACATGTCTCAGAGTCTTTTGCACGTCGTGGCGTTTCCAAATAAATGATTTAAATTTTGATTTGCCGGGAAAGGTGGTGAGATTATGAATGTGCAGATCATGAAAGCGGCAGTCCGTACAGGAGAAACAAAGGCGGGCAGGAAACCGGAAAAGGAAAGCCAGGGAGACTTCTTATCAATCCTGAAGGAACAGTCCAAAAGCCGCGGTGATGAACCCGTAAAAAAGACGGAGAAAACGGCGGAAAAGACAAAAAAACAGGAACCGCCAAAGGATCAGAGAGAAGCCGAGTCGCTGAGCGGCCAGACCAATCTGGATAACCGGAATAACCAGGATGAAAACAGGGTGGCCGAAAAGCCGGATGAAAGTAACAATGTGGCAGAAAAAGGTACGGAACCTCAGCAGGATTCCATAATAACGGCAGTCAGTTATTTTCAAATGGCAGGGGAGATAATTTCCGGTAATGCGGAGGAAAAATCCAGGCTGGTTCCGGACAGCAGCCAGGAGATTAAAAACAGCGCTCTGGAAAATGTAAGACAGCAGGCAGTTCTCCAAAATGTGACTGATAACCGTACAACGGAAGGACAGCAAACGGATATAACAGCAGCAGCCGCAAATGGAAAAGAAAACTTTCCGGCGGAACTGGAAAACCGCGTTAAGCAGCCGTCTGCAAACAACGGATACCGGGAGTTGAAAGAAACAGCCGTCTCAAAGGAACCGCAGCCGATATTTGAAAAAGCGGTTATGGCGGGAACACAGACGGAAAACAGTGAAGGGCAGACAGAAAATTCTACCAAAGAAGGAAATGAATTTACGAAGTGGTTTTCTCTGGATCACGCGGCCCCAGGAGAAAAAGTACGGGAGAGCGGTGAATCAGAAGAAAAACAGGGAGCTGTAACACTGGAAGACCTTCAGAAAAAAGCGGAGCAGCAGTCATTCCTACCGTTTGAGCGTATGGTTGGAGCTAAACTTTCGGGAGGAACCGCAGCGCCGGTGATGAGCAACAGGGGCGTTACCGATGCGACACCGCTGACAAACCAGCTTAAGACAGGAATTGAAGAGGGGCTGTCCAAACAGCTGAACCAGTTTACCATCCGTCTGAAACCGGAGGGACTGGGAGAAATCCTGGTACATATGACATCGTCGGGAGGTAAGGTAGCCTTAAGTATCGGAGTCAGTAATCTGGATACGCAGAAGCTGCTTTCCAGCGAGATGATGCATCTGAAGGAGTCACTGCAGCCGCTGAATGCGGAAGTTCAGGAGATTTATCACAACAGCCAGGGCGGCATGGAGATGATGAATTATGAACAGGGATTTTTCAGAAACCAGCAGGGAAACGGAGCCGGGAATACACGCAGGCATTTTGCGGGAAACGGTGAAGAAGAGGAAGGTGAGGAGGACCGGTTAACGGGAACCATTGACCTTCACGCAGAGTATGGACGGCTTTCCGCCTATATTTAATAAAGGGAAAGGAGGAGAAAGATGCCGGTCAATACAGACTATACGACCCCTACAAACAAGGTCAACGACTATACTTACAACGGAACCGATAAGACGAACCAGACAGGAAACAATATCGATGCAGTCTTTGCGGATCCCGAGGATCAACAGGTATCGGTGGACGATTTTCTGCAGCTTATGATAGCCCAGCTCAAAAACCAGGATTTTATGAATCCTGTGGATGATACGCAGTATGTAACACAGCTTGCCCAGTTTACGACAATGCAGCAGATGGAAGAGATGGCCTACAATTCCAAGAGCACCTATATCACATCGATGGTGGGAAAATACGTGGTTGCCTCAAAGATGACGGTAAGCGGTGAGCTGGACACGACAAAGGGAATTGTCAACAAGATTTCCCTGGTGGACAACGAGTATCTGGTTTTTGTCAACGACAAACCGTATAAAATGAGTGAAATCATGGAAGTCCAGACCCCGCCAGCAGATAATTCCAACAGTGGAAACAGCGACGGAAACAACAGCGGCAAAGATGATAATGACAAAAAGAATAACAGCGGCGAGTAACGGTACGTATTACACAGCGCAGTAAAAAGGCGCCCCGCGATTATAACGGGGAAGGAAGCAAAAACAGGAAACTTAAAACAGAGATATCAGGAGAAAGGAGGCACTGTATGGATTCATTTTTATATAACAAACGATTACAGTCACCTATCTGCACCGGAAATCCCTGGGAGATTCAAAAACAGGAACAGCACAAGGAACAACCGGAGACTTCGTTTAAGGAAATTCTGGAGCAGAAAATCAGTGAGGAGAGCAAACTCTCATTTTCGAAGCACGCCGTGAACAGGGTGATGGAGAGAAATGTGGATGTATCGTCCGCCAATCTGGAGCGTCTCAATGAGGGGGTGCGCCTGGCAGAGGAGAAGGGACTTAAAGAACCTTTGATTCTGGTCGATTCCACCGCTTATGTGGTGAATCTGAAAAATAACAAAGTGGTAACCGTTGTCAGTGATGAGAGCCTGAAAGGCGCGATCTTCACGAATATTGATGGAACCGTTATGATATAGCTGGTCCTTTTGGAAGCTAATGCCCATCCCGAATGTCGGACGGATGGGGCGGTTCGGAAAAGGAGAATTTAATATGTTACGATCTCTTTATTCCGCAGTATCGGGCATGAGAGCACACCAGAGCAAACTGGATGTAATCGGCAACAATATTGCGAACGTAAATACTTTTGGCTTTAAATCAGGCCGGGGCAGATTTCAGGATGTTTTTTACCAGACACTCCAGAGTGCAACCGGAGGCGATAATGATACGGGCGGCAAGAATGCCAGCCAGGTAGGATACGGTGTACAGCTTGGAGGCATCGATCTGAACATGGGACGCTCCGCATTGCAGAGTACCGACAGGGGCCTTGATCTTGCTATCACGGGAGAAGGATTTTTCCAGGTTCAGGATGCATTTGGCAATACGTTTTATACAAGGGCGGGCGTGCTCTATGTGGATCCAAGCACAAATAATCTGGTAGACAGCAATGGATACACCGTACTCGGCGTATCAGGTAATCCAATGGGTAAGGCGGCCGCCAGTGAAAAGATTCACCTCACTGTTCCAAGTCTTTCTGCATCGAAAGCAGAAGCAAAGGAAACAATCAACGAGGTTGAATATACCATCACATCAGAAAATGCAAATGATGCGGCAAATGTTACTTTTCGCTTTCAGTTAGATGATACACTTCCGGATGGATCCGATATAAAGATCAATACGAGTGAACTTACATCCAATTCAATCACAGTCCGTGTCAATCCGACTGCCCGATTCACATCACTGGATGATTTTTCAAATAAAATGAACGAAGCGATCTCCGAAGCGAACGGAGGCCAGACCCATCCGGCAGGAAACTTTACTATTTCCTCACAGCCGGAGATGGGTAACTTTGCCGTGTCTCTGACCGGTGAGGAGATAGTAAAAGCAAATTTTGGTATAAATCCCGGTACCATGACTATGGATAACAAAGAAATCTTTGGCGGAATGAAACCAAAGACCGTCAGCACCAGCCCGATGTTTACGGCAAAAGGCGATGTAGAATACAGCGCCGTTTACCATAAGGCCGACGGGACGGAGCTGGCATACTGGGAGGTTACGGCAAAGATTACGGACGGATCCGACATTAGGAAATTCACAGGGAAAATTTCATCGGACAGCGTAAGCCCGAAATCGGTTCTGCTGACAGAGGTGCTTACTGCAGGAAGTATGGAGAAACCGGGACAGAGCATTGAACTGACGCATAAAGGATTTGACTCTATTTCAACGGCTTTCAAGAGCGCCAATGGTGGAAAAAGCCCGGATGAGGCGGCGGACGATGCCGGTAGCGATTCAATTGAATTTGCTGCGGATCCTGAGAAAGGTAAGGCAACCGCCTCCTACCAGGCGAAGAACCTGGGGCTTGGAGATAAGTCATTTACGCTTAAAAGCGGAACTGAGGGCGGAGCACAGGCGCTGTCGGACTGCCCGATCGCAATTCTCTCCGACGGTATTGTACAGATTACTCACCCACAGCTTGGAATTCTCCAGATTGGCCGTGTCGATCTGGTAACCTTTGATAACCCATACGGTCTGGAGCAGATAGGTAACTCCTATTTTACCGCTTCTTCCAACTCTGGAGAGGCAAAAGCCTGCCAGCCCGGCAACGGCGGTTCAGGCTCCCTCCGCTCTTCGGCTCTTGAGATGTCCAATGTGGATATTTCAACGGAGTTCTCGGATATGATTGTCACCCAGAGAGGATTCCAGGCCAACTCCCGTATAATCACGGTATCCGACCAGGTACTTGAGGAGCTTGTAAACCTGAAGCGATAGTGAGCGGGTAAGACAGGAATTACGAGTATAGATAACCCGGACAGGCAGAGAGAAAGGTTAAACAGGTGAGGTTATGATTACACTGACAAAACTGAACGGAGAACAGTTCGTGCTCAACAGCGATTTGATCGAGATTATCACGGAGAATCCGGACACGACGATCTTGCTGACAAACGGAAAGCACCTGCTTGTCCGGGAGAAAAAAGAACAGGTAATTGATAAGGTCGTGGAATTTAAGAGAGACACATTCAGAGAACTGCTGGACAGAATGAAGTAAATTGAGGACATAAGAAAAAGATTAAGTGAGAAGGAAACAACATTATGGATGCTTTATCAATATTCGGTTTATTAATGGCGGTAGGATTTGTATTATTCGGCATGATGTTCGATTCGGATACCATGAGGTTCATTTTTACGAACTTAAAGGCATTCGGCGATATCCCCAGCCTTTTTATCACAGTGGGAGGAACCATCGGCGTTATGATGATCGCATTTCCCGGAAGTTCCTTCAAGAAAATTGGAAAACACTTAAAAATCGTATTCAGGCCTCAGAAATTCGATACCAAGCAGGTAATACAGCAGATTGTCGACCTGGCGACGGAGGCCAGAATGAAAGGTCTCCTGTCCCTGGAGGACAAACTGACGGAGATCGACGATCCATTTCTCTACAACAGCCTGATGCTGGTAGTGGATTCCGTGGATCAGGAAAAAGTTAAAACACTGATGGAGACAGAACTGATGCAGCTGGAAGACCGCCATGCCCTGGACCGGGCTTTCTACGAGAAGGGAGCCGCCTTTGCCCCGGCCTTCGGTATGATAGGAACGCTGATCGGTCTGATCCTGATGCTGGGCAACATGCAGGACGTGGATGTGCTTGCATCCGGTATGGCCGTAGCCCTGATTACAACATTATACGGTTCTTTCCTTGCCAATATTGTATTTCTTCCCATCGCTTCCAAGCTGAAGATGCGCCATGAAGAGGAGTTTATCTGTAAAAACCTTGTGATGGAGGGAGTACTCGCCATCCAGGAGGGTGAAAATCCCCGCTTTATCGAGGAGAAGCTCTACAAGCTGCTTCCGGTAAGTGTCAAGGAGGCTCAGGCGGAGCAGGAAGAGAAAGAAGAGAAGAAGGAAAAGAAAGAAAAACGATTCGGCAGAAGGAAAGAGAAATAAGAGGAGTTGAGGGTTATGACGAATGAACAGGTAGTGATTTTCCATGACATTATGGGATTATTTGCAAAGCGATCGGGAGAATCCCTTTCGTCCATACTGAAATCCAATATTGAAATAAAATCTCCCCAGTTAAAGGAGATGAAGGTAAAAGAGGTGGAATACGCTCTTTTAGAACCGGTGATTTTTGTTAAATTCTGTCTCACCGACGGGGCGGCCGGAACGATCGCTATGATTTTCCGTCAGAGGGACATGCAGGTATTTTTAAATGAACTGATGGGCAACGATGATCTTCCGGAGCCCGATTTCCTGTTCGATGAGGTGGCCGTCAGCGCCGCAGGCGAGATTATGAGTCAGATGACAAAAACCGCGGCCGACGCTATCTCCGAATATCTGGTGGAGGGCGCCGGAATGAGGGCTTCATCCTGCCAGCTCCTTCTCTCCGACGATGGCTTAAAGCTGGAGAAAGTGATGGGCGGAGACGGAGAAGACACTACGAACGTAATCACTTATAAACTCGTAATCAATGACATGATCGAGAGCGAGTTTATCCAGTGTCTGTCGGAAGAAGCGTTCCAGAGCATAGAAGAGGCCATGGAACAGAAAATAGCCTCAAATAAGGAGAAACTGGAACTGGAGAGGGCGTTAAATCTGCAGAATATCGAAGCGGGAGCCGGTATGGCGGCCGGTCAGGCGCAGGCATCATCCATCCCCGTACAGCAGGCAACAGGAGCTTTAGCAACGCAGGCCGAAAATTTGGGAGGCGCGGTTCATCCGGCGGTACAGAGCCAGGAGGCGGAACCAGCGGTGAAGGGCAACCTTGGCCTCATTATGAATGTCCCTCTGAATGTCTGCGTGGAAATTGGAAAAACAAAACGCAAGCTCAGGGATGTTCTGAATTTTAACAACGGAACGGTGATCGAGCTGGATAAGGCCGCGGACGCCCCGGTGGACATTATCGTCAACGGACAGCTCATTGCCAGAGGTGAAGTAGTAGTGATTGATGATAACTTTGGCGTGAAAGTCAGTGAGATTATCAATACCAGGAATATCATTCGAAATGGTGGATTGTCTTGAAACGATTTAATATGCTGGTGACAGCCGGTGTAATCGGGATTATATTCCTGATTATCATCCCTCTGCCGACCTTTTTACTGGATTTCTTTTTCATAATCAATATTACACTGTCATTCCTGATCCTGTGTATGACCATGTATATCAGAGAGGCGCTGGAATTTTCCATTTTCCCGTCTATCCTTCTGATTACGACGCTGTTCCGTCTGGGACTGAATATCTCATCCACAAGGCGGATCCTGTTTAATAACGGAGACGCAGGTCAGGTTGTAAAGACATTCGGCCAGTTTGTCATCAGAGGCAATGTGGTCATTGGTTTTGTAATCTTTTTGATTATCGTTTTAGTACAGTTTATCGTCATCACCAAGGGTTCGGAGCGAGTAGCGGAGGTTGCGGCCCGGTTCACCCTGGACGCCATGCCGGGAAAACAGATGGCCATTGACGCCGACTTAAACAGCGGACTGATTGACGAAAACCAGGCCAGGTCAAGGCGTTCCAAGATTCAGAGGGAGGCCGATTTCTTCGGTTCCATGGATGGTGCCACTAAATTCGTAAAAGGAGATGCTATCATCTCCATTATCATCACACTGATCAACTTTATAGGCGGTCTTATCGTCGGTTTTACCAACCATCAGGGGACCTTTTCCGATATCATGCAGATTTACACGACAGCTACCATTGGTGACGGACTGGTATCCCAGATTCCGGCGCTGCTGATCTCGGTGGCAACGGGTATGATTGTTACGCGTTCGGCATCGGAGAACAACCTGAGTGAAGACGTGGCCAGCCAGTTTTTAGCACAGCCCAAGGTGATTATGATTGCGGGCTCGGCGATTCTCTGCCTTGTGCTGATTCCGGGATTTCCGGTACCTCAGATCCTCGTCATCTCGGCGATCATGATCGGGGGCGGCTACTACCTGCAGAAAAAAGAAAAAAGCATCGCGGAGGAAGCGGCTGCCGCTCCCGGTCTCATTGAGACGGAAGTGACCAGTGAGGCATCCTTTTACAAAAACATAGAAAATGTATACAGTCTGCTGAGTGTGGAGCAGATCGAAATGGAATTCGGCTACAGTCTGATTCCGCTGGTCGACGAGTCCAGCGGCGGGAATTTCATTGATCGCGTCGTCATGTTCAGAAAACAGATGGCCGTGGAGATGGGATTTGTCATTCCTTCCGTACGAATTAAGGACAGCGGCCAGCTCAATCCCAACCAGTACAGTATTCTGCTGAAGGGAGAAGAGGTGGCAAGGGGAGATATCCTGACGGATCACTTTCTTGCGCTGGCGCCCGGTGAGGACAGCGACGACATTCCGGGAATAGAGACCGTGGATCCCGCATTTCACATTCCGGCCAAATGGATCAGCGAGGATAAGAAGATCCAGGCCGAACTGGCGGGGTACACCCTGATCGATCCGACCTCGGTTATCATTACCCATCTGTCGGAGATTATCAAGGAACATCTGCATGAACTGTTAAACAGGCAGGAAGTCAACAACCTGCTGGAGAATTTAAAGAAAACCAACAGCACTATTGTGGATGATACCATCCCGTCCGTCATTACGGTCGGAAATCTCCAGAAAGTGCTTGCTAACCTTCTCAGGGAAGGCGTCCCGATCCGGGATATGGAGACGATTATTGAGACACTCTCCGATTACGGCTCCCAGGTCAAGGATACCGATATGCTGACCGAGTATGTAAGACAGGCGCTTAAGAGGACTATTTCCCACCGCTTCTCCGAGGCGGGACAGATGAAGGTGATCAGTCTCGATGAAAAGATAGAGAATATGATTATGTCTTCCGTGAAAAAGATGGATACGGGGTCTTACCTGGCTCTTGATCCGGTGACAATCCAGAAGATTATCAATGTCTCCACCACCGAGATCGGCAAGATTAAAGAGCTGGTCAGCGTGCCAATCGTACTTACATCGCCGATGGTGCGGATTTATTTCAAAAAACTGATCGATCAGTTCTATCCCAATGTGACGGTCGTTTCTTTCAGTGAGATTGACAACAATATTCAGATACAGGCGTTGGGAAGCATCGCCTTAAACTAACGAAAGCAAAGAGATAGATGCCTATGGAAAGCAGTCGGAATAACCATGAAAAACCGGGGACCGGGCATGAGCATGGCGTCACGGAGCAGAGCGGTTTCATGCAGGCGCTTCTACAGTATCAGAAGACGAAGAACCATGAGATAAGAAACGAACTGACCATGAGCACCCTCTACATCGTACGCTCCGCAGCGGCACAGATGCGGGCGGTGGCATCCGGTTACGCCCAGGAAGAAGATTTGATTAACCAGGGAGTTCTGGCCCTGATGGACTGCATGGACCGGTATGACGAAACAAAGGGAGCCAGATTTGAAACGTATGCGTATATAAGAGTCCGCGGCGCCCTGATCGATTTTGTCAGAAAACAGGACTGGGTTCCGCACAGGGCAAGAAACTTCAACAAAAAGATAGAGGAGGCCTCCGCTTTTCTCGCCAACCGCGATATGAGGGAACCCGACGTGGAAGAAATAGCCCGTTATATGGAGTTACCGAAGGAAAAAGTGGAAAGCCACATTCAGTATATGAACCATTCCTCGATTATTTCTCTGGAATCCATGCTGGAGGATATAACCGGATCAGCCCTCCGGGCGGAGCCGGAGAACAGGAACGATTCGTACAAGCCGGAGGAGAGCCTGTTTTATAAAGAGATATGCCGGACGCTTACGCGCTCTATTGAGTCTCTTGGGGAGAAAGAACGGCTTGTGGTTACTCTTTATTATTATGAGGAATTGAAATACTCGGAAATCGCAGAGGTTTTGGAAATCAGCGAATCCAGGGTCTGCCAGATACATACAAAGGCGATTACAAAGCTTAAGGCGGATCTGGACGAGTATGTGAGAGGATGAGAGTATGTTTTCAGGATTTTATACGGCGGCCTCGGGAATGCTGATGAACCGCCGGGCATTAGATGTAACGGCCGACAATATGGCAAACCAGAAGACGCCGGGATACCGTTCCAAACGCCTTGTGAGAACCACGTTTGATCAGCAGCTGGTGCGCCAGATGGGCGGCCGGACAACGCCGATCGGCCAGGGATCGCCGATTGCCATCGTAGGCCAGGAAGCGACGAATTTTGAAGAAGGAATTATCATAGATACGGATAACGCCTTTAATATGGCGATTCACGGTGACGGTTTCTTTGTCATCCAGGGAGAAAACGGAGAATATCTGACCAGAAACGGCAATTTTGAGAAGGATGAGGAAGGTTTTCTGGTGCTTCCCGGCAAGGGATACGTCATGGGAGACGCGGGTCCAATCGAAATTGGAGAGGACGGTTTTAACGTCGGGACAAACGGCGTCATTTACGACAATGAGGGCGGAGAATTGGATTTATTCCGCATTGTAGAGGCAGATAATTACGAGAATCTGACGGTCTATGACAACGGAATGTTCGGGGCGGGAACGGCACAGCTTACGGAGAGTTATCCGGAGGTGTACCAGGGAAAGCTGGAACAGTCCAATGTAAATTTAAACGATGAGATGGCGAGGACGATGGAAATACAAAGGGCATTCCAGTCCTGCAGCCGGGCAATCACGATTATCGATCAGATGAACCAGAAGACGGCATCGGAAATAGGAAAGATCTGATTCACGATCCGGGAGGATAGATAGTATGAGCAGTGCATTTTATTCAGCGGTTTCCGGCATGAAGTCATTTCAGGCCGAGCTGGACGTGACGGCTAATAACCTGTCAAACGTCAATACAACCGCTTTTAAAGCATCAAAGGTTTCTTTTGATGAACTTATGAAGACACAGATGGATACAAAGGTTGAGGGAGAACATCTGGTAGGACACGGAATTAAAGTCGGGCAGATAAAAACTAATGTAACGGCGGGCAATCTGCTCCCCTCCGACAGTCCGACAGATTTTGCCATTGTGGGAAATGCCTATTTTGCCATCGAGGGCGGTGAGGATGAGGAAGAACCCCTCTATACACGGGACGGATCCTTCCAGATATCGGCCACGGAAGACGGCAATTACCTGACTACAAAGGACGGCCATTATGTGCTCAGCATGGATGGCGACTACATAGAGCTGGAATATAAGACGGTGAAGGGTAAAGAGGAGCGTGAGGAAGATACGAACGTCCTTGACCTTGAGAACCTGAAAGACAAGATCGGCTTATTTACCTGCGATAACCCGGCAGGGCTTGAAGCTGCGGGAAATAACCGTTTCCGCACCAGCACCACCAGCGGTGAGTGGTATGAGGTGGATCAGGAAGAGGCCGATGAGGATGAATATGTAAGCAGCAGTCCCAAAATCATAGCACAGGCTCTGGAAGGTTCCAACTCGGATATCGGAACTGAGATGGTCAGCATCATTGAATCGCAGAGAGGATTCCAGCTTAACAGCCGGATCGTCACGGTGGCGGATCAGCTTGAGGAAATGATCAATAATCTGAGATAGGGATGTCTGCGTGTAATATGGGAGTATAATTGCGATATCTTTCTAATTAATGCGGCATGTACTTAAAAATGTCTCGCGGAATATGGACCGGAAATAGTAACAGGAGGGCTCTTATGGGACAGAAAAACCGGTTTTTCAGCTTATTTTCGAGAAACAGGAAAAATGGGGCAAGCGAGGAAGAAATAGAAGAAAAGCAACATGAGCCGGAAGAGAAAAAGAAATTCCGGCTTAAAGATCTGGATCCGGACGAGGGATACCTAAAGGAAGAACCAGAGGAACCGCTCAATAAATCATTCAACAGTATGAGCGATTTAATTGAGACCGTGGAAGACTGGAATGATACGGAGAAAAAGAGAGAGCTTGGAACAGAGGATACTTCCGGCTCTTCGCCGTCCGCCGGGAATGATGCCCCGGCGGGTGGGAATCCTGCTGAAAGCGATCAAGATGCAGAGGTTGAACCAAAAGATGCATTTGCAGAAATCGCAGTTGCAGAGGATAAGATGAGCGCCTCGATTCTGGTTAACAGCCCAGTGGGAGGCGGCCGGGACATTACGCTGCAAGAACTCCGGGATATGCTGGACCAGATGGGAATTGAATACGGAATTGACGAAGACAAACTGAAAGACATCGTGGAAAATGAGCTTTACAATCAGGTGTTCCAGTTTGCGGAGGGAACGCCGGCTATCGACGGAACCAACGGAAAAATCAAGGACTATTTTCCCAGGCACAAGGAAGTCAAGTTCGCCTCCAAAGAAAATGACAGCATCGATTTTAAAAGCACAAACTACATCCACAATGTAAAGGCAGGGGAGCTTGTCTGCGAACTGACCCCGCCGGAGCCGCCCCAGGACGGTGTGGATATCTTCGGCAACACGGTGTATGGAAAACCGGGCATTATGCCTCCTATCCCACAGGGAAAAAACGTAGTATACAACGAGGAAAAAGACAAATTACTCACGGGCTGCGAGGGGAACCTGTCGTTCCGCAGCGGCCGGTTTCATGTGGAAAAGATTTTAAATATCGGCGGAAATGTGGACAACTCGGTTGGAAATATCGATTTTACCGGAAGTGTCAGCATTAAGGGCGACGTTTTAGAGGGATTTACAGTAAAAGCAAAAGGCGACATTACCGTGATGGGTATTGTGGAAGGGGCAACCCTGATTTCCGGAGGCAGTATTACCCTCTATAAAGGAATGCGCGGAATGAAGAGCGGCGTTCTGGAGGCGGCCGGCGACATCACCGCCAAGTTCCTGGAAGACAGTAAAATCTACGCCAGGGGTGATATCCAGGCAGAATACATCATAAACTCGGAGGTATCTTGCGGTAATAACCTGACTCTGACGGGCAGAAGAGCCGCCTTTATCGGAGGAGTGTGTTCTGTTTATAATGTCATGAATGTAAAAACCGTAGGCGCCATGAGCCAGATTACGACGCTGGTGACGCTCGGTGTGACGCCGCAGCTTCTGGGAGAGGTGGAAAAACTGAAACAGGATATTGCAGACATCACGGCGCAGTTAGATGAGTGCAAAAAGAATATCACCTACCTGAACACCAGACAGAAGGCGGGGACCATCTCGCCTAAACAGACGGAAAAACTGAACGAATTAAAGATATGGCTGCCTATCAACACGATGAAGCAGAAGAAAATGAAAGATCAGATGCAGAAGCTGACCTTGCAGCTTAAAGAGGTCAAAAAATCCAGACTGATTGCCAGGGAAGTTTACGGCGGAACCATCATTTCCATCGGGGACAGCCGTCTGGTAATATCGAGAAAAGAAGAAAACTGCAGTTATTATTATATGGATGGGCAGATTAAGAGGGGATTGCGGTAATGGCAGATATACTCAGGGTGACGTCACCGGTGATAAGTAAAAATGTAGTAGAATCAAATAAACCGGTTGCGGATCCGTCCATTCCCTTTGATCTCCAGGAGATCAGCCACATAGTAAAGAATCCGAACAGCAGCGGCCTTTTAGGACAGCATAACGTGCTGCAGAAGGAGACGGGTTCCGCCATTCTGATGAACCTCCTAAAGGATCCCGACGTCACGGTAAATTACCTCAAAAACATCTATATGCTGGAGGAGATCATTAGTCTTCTTCCGGTCAATAATAAAACGGTGACACAGGAGATTCAGCAGCTATTCCAGTCCCTCCTGATTAAGCCGGATCAGATAGTGGAAGAGCTTCTGAAACAAGAATACGCATCCACCCTCTTTAAAGGACCGTTATTCGAAACTCTCAGAGGACTTCTGGCTGATAATCCCGGTATGTCGAAGGAGATTGCTGATCTCCTGAAATCGGTAAACGGGACCATTGCGAGACAGGACGTGATGAATTCGGCGGCAAACAGCCTGGAATATCTGAGCGACCAGCTTGCGGGAAGCAGCCGCCTGTCGGGGCGTATCAGTGACCTGCTGATGCAGCTTCGGGCGCCGGACAGCGCTTCGCATTTTCAGGCGCTAAAAGGAGAAATCCTGGAACTTTTAAAGGATCTGGAAAGCAGCATCCTCTACAGCCCGCAGATTGAGAAGGTAGTTCCCATCATCATTTACAACCTGTCGCGTTTTCAGGACAATGAGTCCTTTTTCCAGGAATCCTTGTTAAATGTGCTGATTCATATCAACGGCAGGGAAAACAAAGAAGAACTAAAACAGCTTATATTTGACTATATAGAGGGATTCCGATCCGGGGAGACGGTTAAAAACCGTTCCAGAATCATGGATGTCCTTGCCGAAATTATCGGAAAACAGGATCGGGAATCCGAGATGGCCAGCTTAAACGGTGACAAGATAGAAAAGATCATCGTGAGCCTGCTGTCATCGCCGTGCAACTACACGCCGCTGCTCCATTTTGTCATTCCCGTGGAATACCAGGGCCTCACTGCATTCTCAGAACTGTGGCTCGACCCCAATGACAGCGGTTCGAAGAATTACAAGGGCGAGAAAGACGGGGAAAGCCATGTTCATGTCCTAATCACTTTTGATATAAGTGGAATTGGCCAGTTTGAGGCCGAATTTATGGCGGACGGAAAGGAGCTGTCCTTTTACCTGTTCTGCCCCGGCGATTACGCCAGGATATTTGCAGGCCTGATTCCGGAATTCACCGGAATCATCCAGGAAAAAGGATACCGTCTGTCGGAGCTTAAGGTGGATAAACTCGATAAAAACCGCTCCCTGATGGACGTTTTCAAAAATTTACCGTATAAAAGGACTGGTGTCGATGTCAAAATCTAAGAAAAACAAAGCGGTTGCGCTTAAATACAACGCCGAAGAAGACACGTCCCCGGTGGTCATTGCCTCCGGTTACGGGACCGTGGCGGAAAAAATCATAGATATTGCCGAGAAAAAAGGAATCCCCGTATTCAAGGATGACAGCGCCGCCTCCCTTCTCTGTATGCTGGAAGTCGGGAGCAACATTCCGGTGGACCTCTACGAGGTCGTGGCAGCCATCTACTGCAGGCTGCTGGAGGCATCGGCCCAGATCAAGAGCGAGGAAGTCATCTCCCAGGCAAAAAAGCAGGAAACGGCAGGCAGAAAACTCTTAAGATCCCGTACCTCGGCCAGAACGGCGGAGCGGGCTAAGCGGGCGGAGAAGGAAGCCGGTGGGGAGCTTGGAGACAATGGGGGGGATGGGGAGAAACGGACTTAGAAGTAAGGTGTGATGATAAGTAAGGTGTGAAAAGGAGGTAGCATAAGTGGTTATATTACCGGATGATTATATTGGTTCTTCCTGCGTGATTAAATCGACCAGTAACGATCTGCTCACCATGGGTATTTTACATAAAGTCAAGGATACGTACATTGATATCAACAGTTCCAGAAATGAACTTCCTGAGATCCCATACAACATGGTGGTTAAGGTGGAAATCTACAACGCAAAGCAGGGATTCCGCGTGCTTGTGGGAAACGTATACCTGTCTACCTCTAAGATCGTCCGTATTATCAATCTGACGGAGGCGACCAACGACGAGAGACGCCAATACTTCCGGATCAGTTCCAGAAGCAAGGCCGTGATTCTCAGAATCAGTCACACCTATACCGACGAAAACGGTGAAACAGGTGAGTTGGAATATCTGAACCAGAACGTTCAACTGGTGGACATCAGCCTGGGAGGCCTGATGTTTAAATCAGATCTGGAACTGGGTATAGGAGACACCTTCGATATCGTCATAGAGGAGATGCGGGATTCCATGATTTACAACTGCACGATCCGCCGTGTTGTCCCAAGAGCTGATAACCTGGTGGGGTATGGCAGCGAGTTCATGGATATGACTAATCTGCAGGAGGATCTGCTGTATAAGTATATATTGAAGAGGCAGAATGATCAGTTGCGGAGAATAAGGTAAGATAAAGCTGGAAAAATCAGGATGCAGAAGACCAGAATGCGAAGATCAGCATGTAAGAGGTCAATATGTAAAAAGCCAGGATACAAAACCAGGACAGGTGGCAGAGCCAGGATACAAGAACAGGTATGGTTTGCTGGAGTGGTCAGTTAATAGATAGAGAATTGAGAGGGAAATCAGGTTGCATAGAAAAACTTCCCAGGATAAATTAGTGGTGAGGAGCAGGAGAATGATGATTTACACGTTTCTTCTGATCCTCGTGTTTACATATATAGGTGCCAGAGGACAAGTCAGGAGACTAAAGGCACAGGACGGCGCGGTGCTTGAAAAGATGGCAGAATCGCCGGAAGAACAGTTGACAGAACAGCCGAAGGACCCGGATGCCGGTGAACAGACGGGATTTTTTGCATGGGTGAAGGGACTGACTGATGGGAAAAAGGAAGTTGGAGGAGAAGACGAGGCTGAGGAAAAAGGCAAAGACGGAGGAAAAGACAGAGCTGGAGGAGAAGGCGAAGACGGAGGAAAAGACGGAGCTGGTGGAAATGGCGAAGTTGGAGGAAAAGCTGGAGCCGGACGAGAAGAACAAATTAGTAGTAAAAATGAGAATGACAATATAAAAGAAAATACATCATTAGCAGAAGATGCAGCGGTAAAAGAGGCGGCTGGAAACAGTGGGGAAACAGGCCCGGTGATCCGACAGGAGGATATGTGGGCATTGATTCTTACAAATGCCAGGTATCCGATTCCGGAGGATTATACCGTGGAACTGAAGGTTCTTCCGGGTACGGAACAGTCCGTGGACGCCAGAATCTATGACACCACACTTCGCATGATATCGGATATGAAAGCAGAAGGGCTTCGCCCGATTGTCTGCTCGGCTTACAGGACATTGGACCGCCAGGAGATACTGTTTAACCGGAAGGTAAAGAGCTATGTAAAGAAGGGATACAGTATGGAGGCGGCTTCCAGAGAGGCCCAGCATGTACTTTCAATTCCAGGTTCCGGGGAACACTGCCTGGGACTTGCCATTGACGTGTGCTCCCAGTCCTATCAGAGACTTGAAGAGGGATTTGAGGATACAAAAGAAGGAAAGTGGCTGCGGGAACACTGCGCAGAATACGGATTTATACTGCGGTATGATAAGGGGAAAGAAGAGAGTACGGGTATTAATTATGAGCCGTGGCATTTCCGGTATGTAGGTATCGATGTTGCAAAATATATCATGGAAAAGGGAATAACGCTGGAAGAGTTTTATATTGAGGAAAGTTTGTACGGTTAATGAGCCGGAACAACAGAACTGAGAATGAAAAAATAGTGAAAGATAAAAATGCACAAAATTGAGCGATCAATTTTGTGCATTTTTACGGTAAAGACTTTCCCATTCGGTTCGATATTTAAAGTAGGACGGTAAGGATGGTATGTTCTCACCAGTCTCCCTGCCAGACAGGGCCCGTTTGGCAGACAAACCGGGCAATGGAGAGCACGCTTGGCGCACTTTTCACTGCCACTCAAAAAAAGGACATGGAAGTCCGGAAAACTATTACATGGAGGTAATATTATGAGGATTCAGCACAACATTATGGCACTCAACTCCCAGAGACAGCTGGGTATCAACAACACAAATATTTCCAAATCTCTTGAGAAATTATCATCCGGTTACAGGATCAACCGCGCCGGCGATGATGCAGCAGGTCTTGCTATTTCCGAGAAGATGAGAGCTCAGATCAAAGGTCTGGAAACAGCAACTGATAATGCAAACGATGCAATTTCCCTGATTCAGACGGCTGAAGGTGGATTACAGGAAGTTCATTCCATGTTAAACCGTATGACGGAGCTGGCTACCAAGTCTGCTAATGGAACTTATGATGATGATGTTGACCGTCAGGCGATTCAGGATGAGTTTGATGCATTAAATGATGAAATTGATCGTATCGCTGATAGCACAAACTTTAATGGAATTAAACTTCTCGATGGTACTTTGAATAATGCTTCAACTGCAACTGTAACAGTAGGTACAGGAGCCAATACGTTCAGAGTAAGTGTAGGAAAAGATGCAGCGGGTAAAAAAATCACCATTGGTACTGATGATAGTAAAGCAGGAAATACAATTAATGCGAGTGTAGATTCAGCCGGTGAATTAAAAATTGTACTGGGTACTAAGGATAATGCATCCACATACTCTGCAAAACAGATTGAAGATGCTGTTAAAAATGCAGTACAGAAAGCTGTTGATGACGGAACTCTTACAAATAAGGATTTGGCTAACAGCCTGCTTTCCTTTAAGGCAGAAGGTCAGACAATAAGTTATGTTGCCGATGATACATCACAGGCCGGAACGGCGGAACCTACAAGTGCAGCTCTGGCAGGTGCGGCAGCGCTTAAACTTCAGATTGGTGATACAAATGACGGATACAATCAGTTGAATTTGACGATCAACGATATGAAGGCAGCCAGCTTAGGGGTAAGAGCGATCAGCGTAGATAAGCTTGATGATGCAACCGGCGCTATGAAAACGATTAAAGACGCAATTAATACAGTTTCTTCACAGAGAGGCCGCTTAGGCGCTTTACAAAATCGTTTGGAGCACACAATTAACAACCTTGGTGTTACAACCGAAAATATCACTGCAGCAGAATCACGTATTAGAGATGTAGATATGGCTAAGGAGATGATGACATTTACGAAAAACAGCGTTCTTCAGCAGTCTGCACAGGCAATGCTTGCACAGGCTAATCAGCAGCCGCAGTCGGTTCTCCAGTTGCTTCAGTAATTTGCCAAAAAATAAAGGCTGTGGAAATTTCCACAGCCTTTATTTTATAGTAAGGGGACATATAAAAATGAAATTATCAATAGGTTTGATTGTAAAAAATGAAGAAAAGAATCTAGATAGGTGCCTCACTGCACTCCAGCCTTTATTAAAAGGTGTTACTTCAGAATTGATTATAGTGGATACGGGCTCCTCGGATCAAACTGTAGAAATTGCTCATAAATATACAGAGAAAGTGCATTTCTTTGATTGGTGCGATGATTTTGCAGAAGCAAGAAATTATGTCCTTGATAAGGCAAAGGGGGAGTGGTTTCTCTATATAGATGCAGATGAATGGTTTGAAAGCGTATCTTTAATAGTAGCGTTTCTTAATTCATCTGAATCAGAATGTTATAATGATGCATGCTTCATTATAAGAAATTATGACTCATTTAGCAGAAGCAGCAATTATACGGAGGAATATATCAAACGCTTGTTCCGGAAACTTCCGGGAAGAAAATTCGAAGGAATAGTCCATGAACATGTGACGAATATGGGAAAATTAAAATTTATTGATGAACATATTAACCATTACGGTTATGTTCAGGATTCAACAAATTTCGAGAGGAATAAAAAAAATAAAAGAAATTTACCTCTTTTAATAAGGGAATTGGAAAAAGAACCGGATAACCTGTTGATGCTTTATCAATTAGCGCAGGAATATTTATGTCTTGATGACAAAGATAAAATTATACAAACCTGTAATAAAATTATCACAAAGTACAGTTCAGAAATTGATAATTACTATGTAATAAAAGCATACTGGATGTTAAATCAGGTATATATGTCCAGAGGCGAATATGAAAAAATTATAGATGTTGTAGAAAATTATATGGAAGACAGTAGGCAACATTATAATATCAAGATGCTGGATGTTCTCTGTCAAGCAATAGATGTTCTTTTACGATTAAAGGAGTATGAAAAAGTAACTAGAATGTTTGAACGACTATTTAGCTTACTCGGCGAGTGTGATGAAAGAATATCTCATGGAGAAGAAGGATTTGGAGCTTCTGTTTGGGCACAGGATGAGATGGAAAGAGAAAAACGGTTATTTCAGTTCGCCTTCTCTTTATTTCAGTGTAGAAGATACAGAGACAGTTTGGTTCATCTTAAAAATATAAAGGGTCTTTTGGGAGACAGGCTTATAGAGGAAAATGTTGAGTTATGGCATGACATACTGACAGAGACGGGGGAGTATGGAGAACTATGTAAATATTATTTAAAAGTAAAACAAAATAGTGGAAAAATGGAATATGTAAGTAAAATTATACTTAGCATATGGGATGGAGATTCCAAGTTGGGGGAGAAAACAGCACAGGGCTTTTTATCCCTTCCGGATGATGACGAATTTGTCCGTCTAATTAAAGTATATTATTATGCTGAAAAAAATGGAGCTGAAGTGATACCAGATCTGGAAGCTTTAATGGATACAATAACTCCCAGAAAAGAATATGGCAGACTTATTTATCTGGCTCAAAAATATGATGTTCCTTTAAAAAAATATATTGGGTCCTGTTCATCCGATGAGATTGCGGTTTTAGCATATCAAATGATTGAACTATACCAGCATAATGATGACAATAAAGACGCTAAATGTAGTGAAAATCTTACTATCAAAGAAGAGTTTTTTAAAATTAAAATGTTAGAGAGGCAACTTTTTGATATACATCTGACAAATGATAAGATTGAATTTTTATTCGACTGCTATACTCGGGATAAAATGAGATACTTGAGAAAGTTAATACGAAACGAGATGCTCAATGAAAATGAGTGTAATAACCTGCCTGGAGAATATTGCTTTGCTGTTTATTCCGAAGTTGCACTTGATTATTACGAAAAAAGAGATTTAAAAAACAGTTTTTATTATTATAGAAAAGCTTTGAAATGCTGGCCGTTTATGAAAGACATTATTAGTATTAAAACCAAAAGAATTAAAGCAAAATTTGAGAGTGAGAGAGAAGATAAGCAAGAGTTTGATGAAAATGCAATTAAAATAAAGAAGTATATATGGAAAATGATTCAGGAAAACAATTTTAAAATAGCGCAGGAAACACTTGGAGCCTATAAGAAAATTAATGCAACAGACAAGGAAATAGAAATTTTAGAACAGTCCTTGAATAAGGAAGTTAATTAAAATATTCTTCGAAAAAACTACCGGGGCTATTTATTGGTTATTAGCCTCGGCGTTTTGCTTTATAAGTTAATTTCAGCTACTTTTGACAACAAAATTTTAAGTATTTTGAAGAAAGAAGTGGTTTAGCGGTAGGATTATTTTTATCAGTCAGATGGTGGGCTTTAAATTCTTCTACACCTGACTGAGATTCCGGTTGTGTAGCACATTCCATGTTTGAAAATAAATTGGTTAATTTTTTTTGTAAAGAAGCGATATTTAAAAACCGTACAAATTCGCTGTTTTCTGGAAAAGATAGCATTAATAAGCTTTCCAGAAATGGCTTATAGTAAATATTTGATGCCGAGAATAAAAATCTTCCATCTTTTTTTAGAGATGTTACAGCTAATTCTAGTAATAAATTATAGTCTTCATACGTTTCTAAGGGCTTTCCGACATATATAAAGTCGAGGCGATTTTCTCCAATAGTTCTGAAAAGTGTTCTCCAATCCTTTTCAAAAAAACATTGTTGAGAGGCGGACTTTAAATCTTCGGCATACAATTGTTCATTGATGCTCAAATAGGCGGTTATTAGCATTATGTCAGTTGATTTTGAAAATCCAGCACCTATATTTTTTCGAAGTAGATTTATTAGCTGCCGGGGAGTATCCCCAAAACCACAGTCAATTGCAAGGATTGTTATGGGGGAGCCGGTAAAGTGAGAAAACCCCGCCGACTGAGCCATTGAAATAATTTGGTGGTCATAGCAATAATCTCGATCCCATGGATCCATATGATTTTTAAACTGGAACAGTTTTCTTCCGTCTGCCAGAGTGTTATTCTTCACCTGAGCTTCTTTTCCTGTTACACTTCCAAAATGGTAGCAATAAGTGTCCCTGCACAGCATCTGTTTGTATCCGGCTCGTCTGGCACGGAGGCTGAAGTCATCGTCCCAAAATTCCATCGTATAGAAAAGCCGATCGGAAAAGCCAATCTGATTGACAAGGACGGAGCGATATATGGCAATGACAGGCATAATTCTGGCGCGTTCTTCCCATAACAGAGGGTTACTTTGATTAAAGTGGTTAGTTACTTTTTCTAAAGAGGTAAATGTGTAAAAACCGTCCATATCACCTTGGTAATTGGAAGTATTGGGAGTACAGGGGGTAGCACTGATTAGTGTCGGATCTGACTCTATACAAGTAATCAGATTATCCAGCCACCCTTTTGTTACTAATGTATCATTGTTTATAAAGAGAAAATATTCGCCCTCACAAATGCGATATGCCAATGAAAATATAGTTGTCTTTACATTTTCCTTTAGTTCTATTACCTTATCAAAATTCAGGCTGTCAAAATAATCTTGTGTATCATCACTGGAACCATCATTCAGAAGAATAAACTCATATGAAAATTTCTCCAGTTCAGTATTCTGGAAGATACTGGACAGACACTGTTTTGTATATTCCAATTTGTTGTAAACGGGAATAAAAATGGAGAGTTTGTATTTTGGCTTTTTGTTTGCAATATAAGAATTGGCATGGTGTAGGGCGAATTCCTGTTTATAATAAAGTTCCATGGCATCTGGATTCGGATAGATAACGCCCCAAAAGTAAATTTCCTCGCTCAATTCCTGTAATATGGGACAGAGTTGGTACTTGAGTTTTATTATAGCTTTCCTATCCTGATTATTGTTGATCAAATCGGCTACACAAAACAAAGTATGGTTTATATTCTTTGACATTTCAAGATAACAGGCACGTCCTAGGAGCGGTTTCAAGCTATCATAATATTGCAGTAAAATGGAGGTTCCTGCTTCCAAATCATTAAAAAAAAGTTGATTTTTTTCATCGTTCTCATTTTTCTCGGTTAAGCTACAACAGAATTCTAGAGTCGTTTTTTCCATTACATTTATAAGGGATAATATTTCTCTTATGAGAGGTGTGGTAATGGTGGTTAAGTTGTAATTTATCATACTAATTAATTACTCCTTTTCTTTTTTGCGCCAATACCAAGTACTGGTAGGCCTGAAACCACTGTTCGGGTACATTTTGCAGTTCCGCCAGTCGGGAGATTAATTTTTTATCTTCTTCTGTAATAGGGACAGTGGTAGCTGATATTTCCTTTATTAAGTACCCCTCGTCCTGGAACAGGCGGAGAATCTCCTGATAGGTAAAAAATTTAAGATGGGTACGATCTAAAATGCCAGCATTTTCATAGGTCCAGAATCCGTTTAGGAGGGGCCGTAAAACCGATATATGCATAACATTTGGAATACTGGCGAGAATCCAGCCATCTTTTCTCAGGTATGTTTTTACTGTATCTAATACCTTTCCTGGTTCTTTTAAATGTTCCAGTACGTCTCCGAAAATAATATAGTCAAAAAAGTCATTCGGGTAGTTAAGGGAGAAATTTTCAATATTTTCGTTACTTATGTTAGCAAAGTGAGCCGCAATAGAAGCGGCACCTTCATCCGTTTCTATACCATAGAGTGCAGCATTCGGGAATCGTCTATTTAACTCTATGAGAGTAGAACCACATGCACAGCCTACTTCGAGTACATTAATAGGCACAGAATAGTCTGCTGAAGGGATGCTTATTAGTGAAAGCAAATCCTTTCGGGCGAAGCAGGAATAGGAAAGATTAATACCATTTTTTTTATAAAATAATTCCGTTTCCTCACCTAATGTCGGGAGTTGACAATCCGCTGTAAGAATTGAAAGGCTGTTAGGGCAGAGAAGCACACTTTTGTCACTACGGATCAGCCGTATCAAATAGTCTTTTATCTGATAACTGCCCAAGGTGAATTCCGTATCAAACCAACCATACCTTTTGATAAATGACCGTTTAAACATGTAAATGGGACCAGGAAGATCGAAGGTTTTTACTAAGGCAGACTGATTGGGAACATTGTATATATGCGCATATGCCATAGCGTCATTTACAGTCGGACAAGTTTTCTTCATATAGCCGGAGCAGGACGGGTGGTTTGAGATAGAGCCGACGGCTCCAACTTCATGAGATTGATGCAGAGCCAGTTGTAATGTGAAAAGAGAATGCTCGAGAGGCAGACCACCCTCATCAATAATTACAAAATCTGAACTTTTCTCTGCCTGTTCAATAGCTAGGTTATAACAGGCGCTAATATTTTGTGCATCGTAGGGAATAATAGTCCCCAAGGACTGATTAGCGATTAACTCATCCTGTACAGGTGAAGAAAATTCCTTTAAGAAGAGAATTTCAAAATGTTCAGGCATAGTAAATAATGAGATTACCTGAAGGCAAAGCTTTAGCCAAGATGTATTTTTGTTGACCCTTAGCACAAGTGAGAGTTTGGGCAGAGGCGAACCGAAAGATGTATGAAAGCGGCTTAAATTATCTAAAAGAAAATCTAAATCGTTTTTTTCGTGGCATTGGTATATTGAGTACCGATAACAAAGCTCGGCACACACCATGTTATTAAGCAGTTCATAGGCCTCTCCAAGCATAAAATAAAGTTCATGGTTGGAACTGTTGCAGGCCAACCCCGCTTCTATACAAAAAAGGGCCTTATCAGGCTGGCCGGTAGAGATAAGGCTCTCTCCTTCCAGCACAGCTAGTTCATCGCTGTACTCCCAGTGTTTTTTGTATGTTTCTATCAGTTGCTGTGAGACAGAGAAGTTTGTCTGTTCCAATGCTATTTGAATTTTGTATAGAAGCTCTTCCCTCGTTATATTCCCTTCGGATATCTTTCTATTTTCCCCCATGGTTTTGCCCTTTCAATAATGTGTATTAAATAGTTTGTTTGGGGACGGCTGTTTTAAAATATTCAAACGGCTCATCCATATTTTTACTCTGTAGCAGGGTTACCACTGAATACAGAATAAGGCGGCATATTTTTTTAACTAAAGCGTCCCTCCTATTGTGCGTCCATTACCTATATAGACACCGGAACAAGTCTTTGCTCCAGCCCCTATCCATACATCATTCCCAATGACAACATCTCCTTTGGTTTTAGGATGTCCTTTGATTTCGGAGATGGACTTCAATAAAATGTTAAATGGATACGTGGTGCCCCAGTCTGTATTATGTTAGACTCCGAGCATAATTGTCACATTCTGGGTAAAAGAACAAAATCAACCACGCTCAAATGGTTTCCTTATCCTCAGGAAAGGATCGTGGGGATAAGGAAATAAAATCACCAAACTCTACAGGGCCGGGATTCGGAGTGGAATATTTTAGCATATAAGATGTTATCCTTTATTTAAATTGATATAGTATCCAAGCCAGACTGGCCTGATATGGAGTTTGATTCATATGACTGTAATGCAACATCAATGTCTAGGCGATTTCTTTACCAACATAATTGCCTGTACCAACGCTCCAGTGACAGAGGAACCATATAATTCTTCTGCCTGTTCCTGTTTTTCGCGATCGCCTCTCTGTATAACTACATAATGTGGAGCCAGTTTATTAAGCGTAATTGCGGCGATATCCTTCTTGCACTTGTCGCATTTACAGCAGTTAAACCGCATCAACGTGCTCTCCAACCGGGAAATCACCAACTCTTCTATCACATTAACCAGTATCATGTCCTGCGATTCAGGAAGTTGCAGTCCGGAAGTTTTGCGAGGACGTACTGCAGGTAAAATACCGGACTCTCCATTGTACGACGGGGAGAAAGTTGTATCAAGATTATTTCCAGCCCCTCTAGACAGTAGGGATGTTTTTCCAGCGTCGTAGTCAAAATCACTATTGGCTGAGCTTTCAGAATCAATTCCGGTTATAGCTTTCCCGGTTCGGGCTGTGCTGGGCATGATTTTGCGGTACATCATGTCCTTGTCAATTTCTGCTCTGCTTTTTGCCATGACTATAATCCCCTCCTTATCAGCTCATCAATTAGCTCTTCGTAGTCGATCACAGCATTGCTCTTTGGAGCATATTCCAGAATGGACTGCTGCAGTGACTGAGCCTCTCTGAGAGAGACACTCTCCCGAATATAGGTATTAAGAACCGGTATGCGCAGATCTTCTGCTATCATATCTACCGTCCCCTTTACCTCTTTGCTGAAACGGGTTCTTGGATTATGTTTGGTTAAAAATATTCCCAGTACCTGGATCGAAGGATTACAATAATTTCTAACCCGCTCTATTGTTTCAGCGAGCTGTGTGATTCCCTGAAGACTGAAAATATCGGAAAGCATTGGAACTAGTACATAGTCCGCAGCAGCAAAAGCATTGACGGTCAGAATTCCAAGCGCGGGAGGAGAGTCAATAAAAATATAGTCATACATAGACTGCAGCGGCGCCAGCGCATTTTTTAAAAGATATTCTCTCTGCGAGCCGGTAAACTCAAGTTCAATGCCACTGAGCAGAATATTGGCCGAAATAGTGTCCACAAGAGGAGCCTTTTGAACGGCAAATCTTGTTTTTAATTCCCCCTTCAGGACATCATAAATAGTTGCGCTGCTTTCAGTGTCTGCGCCCAGGCTGAAGGAAAGATTACCCTGTGGATCCATGTCTACTGCCAATACGTTGAAACCGCGTGATTTAAAGCCTACAGCCAGGGCGTTTGCCGTCGTCGTTTTACCGACGCCGCCCTTTTGGTTGGAAAGGACGATGGTTTTTGCCATTATAGATACCCCCTTAAACGAGAAAATTGTTACAGTTCCACCTTGTGCTATAAAAGCAGCCCATAACAGAAAATTCGACTTTTTCTATGGTTTATTATAGCAAGAATATTAGCAATATACAACGAAAGAAATATGATACAGGAATGGGAATTGCAGATTGTGTAACGGACTCTGCAGCTCTAAAAATAATAAAATAAATTACCGAAAACAGGCTAAAGTTTTGAGAGAATGATACGATAACATTATTAGAAGAAAATTATTATTTAAGTATAAATAGACATATTATAAAATTTTGGGAAAGGGTGAAGAGAATGGATGTAAAAGTAACAAGAAATTTATCTGTATATAAAAGTACGATGGCTTCTGTAAAAAGCAGTGATAAAAATGTGGCAGTGCCAGCATCAGCAGACAGCAAAGTAAAAAATGATGAGATTATCATCAGCAGTGATGCAATAAAGAAGCAGGAGGCAGCGAAAATTTCCGCGGATCTTCATAAATCTATCAATGAAGGGGCATCGGCAGAGCGCCTTTCCCAGTTGAAGGGACAAATACAGGATGGGAGCTATCAGGTATCGGCAGAGATAATTGCCAAACGTTTAATGTCGGGGATATAAATGACCGGTATATGAGTAGAGGGAAAAAACGGCTGCTGATAGAACGGAGAATGATATAGGAGAAAAAATTAAGTGGAAAAATTAATCAGCTTTTTACGAGAATATACAGAGTTTTTTGAACAGATGCAGTTAAAGCAGCAAGATAAGCTGGAGCATCTGGCGTCAAAGGATTTAAAGCAGATTGAGGAGACAATTGTTCTGCAGCAGGCGATGGATAAACAGATGGAAAACATGGAAAAACAGAGAGGGGAACTGCTGGATTCCATGGGATACTCCGGATGTACATTCAAAGAACTGATAGACAATTCAGCCGAAGAAGAAAAGTCAGAGCTGCTTACACTCTACGGACGCCTTGGGGAGGCCATTGATAATGTAAAATTCATCAATCAAAAGGCAGTGAAAATGGCGCAGACGGAACTTGCCCGCATGGGTGTCTCCACATCGGGACTTACCGGCAATCCAAGCGGTGTTTACAAACCGGCAGCAGGGCAGAGAAGAACCCTTTTTGAAAAAAAGATTTAAGCGGACTATCAACTTTTGGCATCATATACAGGAGAGTGGAAAAATTGAGACCTACATTTATGGGGTTGGAAACAACCAAACGAGGGCTGATGGTACAGCAGAAAGCTCTTGATATTATTGCAAATAACGTAACCAACATCAGTACAAAAGGATATACCAGACAGCGTCTGGACACAGTGACAGTTCAGGTTTACGGAAATGATCGCTTCACAGCCAGTTCAATTCCTCTGGCCGGCCAGGGTGTGGATATGAAAGGCGTTGCCCAAATCAGGGATTCATTTCTGGACAGTAAGTTCCGCCAGGAATATGGTGATGTGGGGTACTATGACCAGAAAGCGGCTATGCTGGATGAAATACAGGCGGCAATCAGTGATCCCGAAGTAGATGGAACAGGAATTAAAAATGCACTGGCAGTATTGTCGCAGGCAATATCCGATTTCAGTGAAAATCCCCAGGAAGAGACTCATGCGAATATTGTTATGAATGCATTTATGGGGCTTACACAGATACTGAATGAATATGACACAAAATTGAAGGGCGTAATGGAGAATCAGAAAAATGACCTTTCAATCGCAATTGATGACATTAATACAAAGTTCGAACAACTGACTCAGTTGAATGAAACAATAGCACATGAAATCTTTCTGAACACGGACTATGACGGGGTCACATACGGGCCAAATGATTTGCTGGATCAGAGAAATGTGATTCTGGATGAGTTGTCCCGCTATGGCGAGGTAAATGTTACAAACAGAAGTGACGGAACGGTACAGGTTAAATTTAACGGTAAGGTTGTGGTGGACGGACAGAATAACAATTACTGGAATGATACTATAAAACTGGGAGAAGATGGAACTACGATGACGTGGACCAGTGATGGAAAGAAGATTGCACTTCCTACCGGAGCGCTTCGCAGCTTTTCCGAAGTTATCACTGGAGACAGCAGCCTGAACAAGGGTATACCTTATTATCAGCATAAGCTGGATGCAATGGCGTCAAAGATGGCAGAGTTATTTAACAAGGTCATCCCCGATACCTATCAGGCAGGAGATCCGAAAGTACCGGATACATATAAGAAACTCCTTCAGGGAGATGAAGACGGCGTGGTGACGGCAGGTAATATTTCTATCAGTGACATTTGGGCAAAGGATTTTTCATATCTGATAGAGAAAAACAACCCGAATGGTCTTCTGGATAATGAAAATATACTGGATATGAAAAAACTCCTGACGCAGGATAACGAATTCGGAGGATTCAGCGGCAATTTCAGTGAATTTGTAACACATGTAACAACAACTTTGGGTACGGATATCAGTTCCAATACGGCGCGGATGAAGGCCAGCGTGGCAACGGCCCAGAGTGTGGATACCGACAGGATGTCACAGTCCGGGGTGTCATTAAACGAGGAAGGCATTAACATGATGGCTTACAATAAAGCGTACCAGGCTTTGGGGCGTTTGATGACAACCATGGATGAGCAGCTGGATATACTGATTAATAATGTAGGACTTGTAGGACGATAAGCAGGGGATAAGGGAGAGAAGACCATGAGAATAACGGAAAATATGCTGAAGACAAGATATAACTCCAATCTTCAGACAAATATCAGCAATTTAGCGGCCTCCAATCTGCGATTGGAATCCCAGCGAAAATTTAATCATGTATCGGAAGATACATCTTCTGCAGCCCGTGCATTTGTCATCCGGGATCAAATATCAAAAACGGATGAACATATCAGGACGATTGAAAATGCAGCAGGCGAATTGAGTTCTGCCGAAAGTAATATCATGGTGGTCCAGTCAATTGCGACTAGTGCTTATGAGGCAGCAACGAGTGCGGGTGGCCCCAAGGAACAGAAGGATCTTGATATTATTGCTGAGCAGATAAAGGGGCTTAAAGAAGAGCTTATACAGACGATGAATTCCACCTATGCCAATAAATATCTGTTTTCCGGCTCCAGCAATGAAGCGCCCTTTAGCATTGGTGCCGACGGCAAACTTTTATTCAATGGCGTGGCGGTGGATGATGCAGTGTCTGCGGATGACTTTGGTGGAAATAAGGAAGTATATCTGGACATTGGATTTGGAATTAACGGTCAGATGGGAACAGGGGCAAAAACTGGAATTAAGATATCTACATCGGGAGTGGATGTTCTAGGTTTCGGAAAAAATGGAGATCAGCCAAACAATGTATACAGCCTGATGGATAAACTGGAACAGCAGCTTCGGGCTGGGGATACCTCCGGGGTAGCGGATACGGCAGGGTTATTAAAGGATAAGGCCAGCAGCATTTCCAATTCCATAACGGAGATTGGTACCAGGGAGAAACTTCTGGAACGGACGAAGGACCGTATGGAGACGAATCTAATTAACCTGAAAGAGAGCCAGCAGAATCTGGAAGGAGTAGAGCTGGAAAAAGAAGCAACTGACAATAAGAGCTATGAGATGGCATGGATGGTTACATTACAGTTAGGCACCAGCATCATACCGCCGTCCATTTTTGATTTTATGAAATAAAAAGATCAGGTGAAGAGGTGTTATTATGATGAATGTGTTGAAAATTACGACAACTCCGATTAAATTGTCAATGACATCACAGAGGGCGAGGCTGGAATCCCAACTTCCCTCTTCAAAGGTAAGTATTGATGAGATGCCGGGGAATCTACAGATGCATTCCCAGAATATTAAAGTAAATATAGATACATATGATGCCAGGCAGAGCCTGGGCCGCAGGACGAATAAGGACTTTCTTGCTTATCAGGCCGCAAAAGGGCAGTCTGCGGCAGATGATGCTACAGCACGCTATGTGCAGGTAGGAAATCAGATGTCCCAGATACAAAACGGAGCCAATATCCCCGACATTATTTATATGCAGATGATTTCGAAAATGCAGCCCAAGGCAGATTTGGAAGCAGTTCCTCTTCCTGGCCCCGATATAAGCTGGACGCCGGAAAAACTGGATATAAACTATTCACCGTCTAAATTGGAGTTTCAGGCGGAGCTAAAGGGAAGTCAAACATCCTATGTGCCGGGCGAACTGTCATTTAATGTAGAGCAGTATCCAAGAGTCGAGATAGAATATACGGGAGATCCCCTGTATGTGCCTCCGAGCGCCGCGCCTGGTTATGAGGGAGAAGCCCGATAGTATAATTGGGCATATATATCATTGCTGACAGGCGGAACTGACGGAAGGAAGAAGATATGAAAATAGAGACGCGTGATTTTGGAATCATTGAGATTAAGGACAATAATATCATCACGTTTAAGCAGCCGATTTACGGTTTTGAAGAGTATACACAATATGTGCTGGTCACAGATTCAAACATGGGGAATGGAATCTGCTGGCTTCAGTCGATTGAGCAGAAATCGGTGTGTTTTATTTTGATGAATCCCCTGCAGGTAAAGAAGGATTATGCACCTGTTGTTATGCAGGATGTGCTGATTACACTGCAGGCCACCCCCAAAGATGATTTGGACTGCTGGGTAATTGCCGTGATAGGGGAAACATTCCGCCAGTCCACCGTAAACATGAAAAGTCCGATTATTATCAACCACAAGAGGAATCTTGCCATGCAGGTAATCCTGGACCAGGATTACCCAATACGTATGCCTGTTTTCGGTCCGGAGAGTGAGGAATCGGTATGCTGATCTTAACGAGAAAAAAAGGCGAGTCTATCAAAATCGGAGACGAAATTGAAATTTTCATCACTGAAATTAAAGGTGATAAGGTACGGATCGGTATCAGTGCACCGGAACATATGAAGATAACCAGGACGGAACTTTATCTCACGGTCGAGAACAATAAAGAAGCTGTAGATAAAGTGGATCTGCTGAAGGTATTTCAGTTGACCAAGAACCTCTATGCCTCGAATCAGGAGGAAAAGGAGGAGCAGGATGAAGACTGAGAACGAAATATCAGAAATTATTGCTGAACTTCTTGCAGAAAAAAAACAGTTATTTGAGAAATTTGAGTCCATCACGGAACAAATGATGACGGATTCTTTCGATGAAATAGACATGATAGTAGAATGTGTTGACCGCAGGGAGGAGCTTAGAAAACAAATCGATGAGCTTGATCTCAAGATCAGCAGTACCGCTATGGAATGTGAAAACGGAGAAGAGATTATCAAAGCTTCAAAAAATTTATGCGATTTTTCAGAAGTGAGTCCGGCGCTACAGAAAGTATTTACAGCGGGGCAGGAAGTGTTTGGGGTTATATCCAGAATTCAGAGTGCAGATCCCCAGGCAGTTAGAAATATGAAGGCCATGATGGAGGAGCTGCAGCAGAAAATCAGGCAGAATAAAAAGAACTCAAAATTTACTGGTTATATTAATACTATGGGATTACAGGCCTCCAAGGGAGCGCTTTACGATAAAAAAAGATAGAACCATTCTTTTTAATGGAAAGGGGATAAGATATGGCATCATCGACAGGTTCTACAAGCAACATTCTGGGTCCTAACGGCACTTCTAACTATATGTCGGGCCTGGCATCTGGCCTTGACACAGAAGATATGGTGGAAAAGTTGTTGTCCGGTACCCAGGCTAAGATAGATAAGCAGAATGCGAAGAAGCAGCAAATTGAGTGGAAACAAGATATATATCGGGATTTAATTACTAAGATTAATGGATTTACAGATAAGTATTTTTCATATTTTGGTGCGGGTGGAACTAACCTTCTGAGCAGCAGTTTCTATAATGTAATGACTGCGACCAGCACAAACAGTGCGGTAAAGGTATCTTCCGCAACAAGCAAGGCGCCTTCCAATATGGTGATTAACAGTATTACCCAACTGGCAACGGCGAGCAGGGGGGAATCCTCATCAACAGTAACCGGTTCTATAAAGGGCGCTATCAGTCTGGATAATTTTTCGGAAAATAAGACATACTCGTTTGATATGAGCTTGGATGGAGTCAGAAAGACAATCAAGTTTCAGGGAGCGGATAATGAGCAGGATCTTATAAAAAATATCAATAGCAGTATGAAACGGGTATACGGAGAAACGGTTTCATTTGATGAAACCAGTATGGAACTTAAGTTTCAGACCTCCGGTTCTACACCAACTTCATCAGCAGACTTGAGTCACAGCGTAATTTTCTATAATACGGTGGACAAATCAGATGATACCGTTGAAAAGGAAGGAGTACTTGATAGTTTAGGATTTACCCAGGGTACTTCAAATAAACTCAGCTATAATGCAAATTTGGAGGATCTTCCGTTTGCAACCAGGCTGCAGGGAAAAGATTTTACATTTACGATCAACGGTACGGAGATCAAAGCCTCATCCAGTGATACTCTGGGCGATGTAATCAACCGTATTAACAATAGTGAAGCGGAAGTAAAAGTATCATATTCTTCTGTTAAAGACAAGTTTATCATTGAATCGGCCAATACGGGCTCGGGTATTAATATAGAGATGGAACAATCAGAAGGAAACCTTTTGACTGCATTGTTCGGTATTGAGGGAGCAAATTGTGTCGGTGGAACTACGAAAGGCATTCAATTTACTAAGGGGAGTGAGGCAGCCGGAACTGTGGATACGGCAGCTCTGCAGGGCTACCTTGATAATGCTAAAGATAAAGGCCAGACATTCTCTTTCTATCTTACAGGTCCGGATGGAAAGGAAAACAAGTACAGTCTTTCTATTCCCAAGCAGGACGTTGGAAACCAAGATGAACTGATTCGTATAATCAACCAGCAATTAACGCAGCAGTTTGGCACGATAGAACATGCGACTGATATGGATTCCTCGGGTGCGCCTGTTAAGGTTCCGGTTTTACAGTTAGCAATTGACAGCACTACAGGCAAGGCTACCTTTACAGGTGTTCAGCTTAACGATGATGATAAAGCAGTCAACTCAGGAGCAACAAAGGGTTATCAGGTAAGCTTTGCGGCCGATAATGAGGATTCCTCCCTGGCCGGTATTCTGGGATTTACAAAGTATGATGGAAACACACAGCTCAGTCGGCTTGGGATCACGGGAAAGATCGCAATTGAAAAACCCGGTGTGTCTGCAAGAAGAGAGATTGATTTAACAGGAAAAACAATTGATCAGTTAATGGGTGAACTCAGTTACGGTACTGAACGTGTTGCTTCGTTTGATCCTGTAACGGGTAAGATATCTATAGAAGGAGGACTAGATCAGGCAAAAATCACAGCGGTCAATGCAGATGGCAAAAATGCTATGAATGCCCTGTTCGGTACCGACGCTCTTTTTCAGAGCCAGACTATCGGTTCGGGATTCACATTTGACGGCGGACAGAACGCAATACTGGAAGTAAATGGAACCACGATTGAACGAAATTCCAATGCGTTCGAATTGGATGGAATTACCATGGAATTAACGGCCTCAACGGCGGCCGGAGACCCCCCAATTAGCTTGACTACCTCTAAAGATACTGATAAAATAGTAGAAGGTTTGAAGAGTTTTGTAGACGATTATAATGCTCTTATAGAAGAATTAAATGATCAGATTAGTGCGGAGGCAAGTTATCAGAAATATACGCCTTTGACGGATGCTCAGAAGAAAGAGATGAGCGAGCGAGAGATAGAGAATTGGGAAAAGAAAGCCAAGGAGGGCCTCCTTCGGAATGATTCCAATATCTCCAAGTTCCTTCAGGAGATGCGCTCGGTAATGTATAAGACCGTAGACAGCGCAGGCCTTGCTCTCTATGACATTGGTATAGAAGCGTCCAGTAACTATAAGGATAATGGAAAACTCGTTCTTGATGAGAATAAGTTAAAGGGAGCGCTTACGACAAAACTGGACGAAATCCAGAAAATGTTCACCGATAAGGATGAAGGCCTTGCGGTACAGCTTCAGCAGGCGCTTAAAGAAGCAGCCAACCCCAGCAGCGGAAGTCCTGGTTCCCTGGTAAGATATGCGGGAACGAAGGACGTGATGGTGACCAGCAACACTCTGTATTATGAGATGAAGAGTGTGAAAGAGACACTGTCCCGCCTGAATACGAAATATGAGACGGAGAGAACGCGTTATTGGAAACAGTTCACCGCAATGGAGAAGGCAATTTCCAATATGAACAGCCAGAGCTCCTGGCTTACCCAGCAGTTCTCATAAGTTTCTAAACCACAGGTATCTCAGGAAAGTCTACAAAACGGAGGTTTGGCAGTATGCAAAATCCATACGCAAAATATAAAGAGCAGTCGGTCATGACAATGACCCAGGGCGATATGCTCAAACTGCTCTATGAAGAGATTATTTCCCGCCTGAACAAGGCGGTAATCTGCATCGGGGAAAAAGATATAGCAGGAAGAAATGAACATCTGAAGAAGGCCAGAGCGATCGTAACCCATCTAAGCACGACGCTGGACCCTCAGTACGAGGTGTCGAAGGGACTTTCCTCCCTTTATGAATACTTCAGCTATTCCATTGTGCAGGCGAATATAAACAATGATGCGGGGCAGATTCAGGAGATTCTGCCTATGGTAGAGGAATTAAAGGATGCATTTGCCCAGGCCGACAGGCAGGTGCGGATGTCACAGAGCGCTAAAGGCGTGTAAAGAAGGATAACAAGAGGTAAAAGAATGTCTCTATTTGAAGACCCGTCGATCCGGGCGCTGGGTAATGCGCTGGATCAGACATGGATGGAACAACAGGTCCACAGCCATAATATCGCCAACGTGGAGACACCTGGCTTTAAGGCGAAAAAGCTGGATTTCCAGCGCGTGCTCCGGGAATCGGAGGTGACGGGAAAGCCGGAACTTCAGTATAAGCCGGTTCTCAGCGAAGATAACCAGACGGAGGCAAGGCCGGACGGTAATAATGTACAGGTAGAAGCGGAAGAGCTGGAGATGTGGAAGGATTACGTACAGTATTCCGCGCTCACCAACCGGATTTCCGGGCGTTTTTCAACGCTCCGCTATGTGATCAACAATACGGGTAAATAATGAGCCGGGGAGGGTATGATGGCCTTTTTAGATTCACTTAATATTACAGGTTCCGCACTCACTGCGGAGCGTTTCAGAACCGATATTATTCTGCAGAACATCGCCAACCAGAGAACTACCAGGACGGAGGACGGAGGTCCCTACCGCAGAAAACAGGTGGTGTTCAGAGAACAGCAGATGGATTTCAAGTCAGAACTTAACAGAGCGCTCTCTACGTCCGGCGGCGGAGGCGTAATCGCGGAAGAGGTTGTCGAGAGCGAGAATCCGTTTGTGCCGGTATATGATCCGACCCATCCTGACGCTGATGAAGACGGCTACGTAATGATGCCCAATGTCAACAGCGCGGAGGAGATGGTCGATCTGATGGCCGCTACCCGTGCCTACGAGGCTAATATCACCGCCCTCAATATTGCCAAAAGCATGACGCTGAAAGCGCTCGATATTGGGAAATAAAACGGCATGCATTTTTGCATGAAAAATCCCGAGTTTAGCCAACGCGAAACAGCGTTTTCTGCTGTTTCTGTACATTCGTGAAGCAGTAACGATGAAGGTACTGAATAGTTATAGATACAGAGTGACTGACAAAGTGAGGAAATCTCAGTGAAGAGAAAAGAGCGTGGAGAAGAGAATACACAGGAATGGCTGAATACGTATGCGGATATGATCACACTGGTTTTGACGTTCTTTGTTCTCCTCTACAGTATATCTAATGTTAATATCACAAAATTGGAACAGATCGCTAATGCGATGCAGAAGAAGCTGGGGCTGGAGACGAACGTGGAACTGAACGACGTGCCTCCCGACCTAAAGTATCCGTCGATCGGCGAGGATTCGGTGCCGAACGGGATACCGACGGATCAGCCGCTTACCGAGATGCAGAGCATGGCAAGCAGCGTCCAGCAGTACATGGAAGATCAGAATATCCAGGTAAGCGTAACCAGCAGGGCGAACTATATGTATCTGAGATTCAAGAATGACCTTCTGTTTGGCCCGGACAGTTCCGTACTGCTTGACAACAGTAAGTCGGCGCTGGATTACATAGGAACGCTGCTCAGGGAAGACAATGGGGAGATCAGTGCGGTCTATATTAACGGCCACACGGCGGAATCGGCGGGATCGCTAGTGAACGACAGGCTCCTTTCTTCCGAACGGGCGGCCAATGTGGCGGTTTATCTGGAGGAAAAGGCCGGGGTAAATCCCAGGAAGCTGATTACCAGAGGATACGGCAAATATTACCCGATCGCAGACAACACCACAAAAGAAGGCAGGGAGCAGAACCGGCGCGTCGACATGATCATTCTGGGACAGGATTTCCAGATGTCCGATGTGGCTGAAGAAGATGCGGAGATATTTAATCCGGTATCACCCTTTGATGTACCCGGTGCTAAGAATTCAGAACAGGAAGGGGAGAAAGCCAGTGATTAAATCGTACGATTTTAAATCTCCTAAAAAGTTTACAAAAGAGCGCATGAGTACCGTGGAAAATCTGTACGATGGATTTTCACGGTCTCTTGCTACTTATCTTACCGGACTTTTACAGGCGTACTGCGAAGTAAATATTATCAATATAGAAGAAAAAAGGTATCAGGAATACGCGGGACAGATCGAGGATCAGTCCCTGTTTGGCATTATCAGCCTGATGCCGGAGAACAAAGATTATAATGAGGCTCCTCTAATCCTGGAGATTGAACCGTCCCTGGGATTTTTTATGATCGAGCGGCTGCTCGGCGGACCCGGCACGGAATATGAATTCCAGAGAGATTTCACAGACATTGAAAAAGCGATCCTGGAATTTATCCTGAAGAAAATGACGGGACTTGTGGATGACGCCTGGAATGGCTATATTGAAATGCAGGCAACGCTGACCGGTCTGGAGACGAACCCTCATCTGCTGCAGCTCAGCGCTCCGGAAGATGTGTCGGTTATCGTCCAGATAGAGGTGAATGTCAATAACTTATCAACCCGTATGCATCTTGTGATGCCCGCATCCAACGTGGAGGAGCTTACCTCCAAATTCGGCTATAAATTTGCCGTTGGCGTAAGGAAACAGGATCAGGAGAAGAGCCTGGTGCGCCGCACCTCGATTACCCAGCATCTGCTGGACTCGGAGGTGGAGCTGAGGGCGGTTCTGCATGATTTTGAACTGGATGCCCAGGATATTTTAGAGCTTCAGGCGGGGGATGTTATTCCGCTGACCAAACTGATTAACAGTGATGTGGAGCTGTATGTGGAGGATAAGAATTGTTTTCAGGCCAGAATTGGCCACACGAAACTCAGAAAAGCAGTTCAGATCAGTAAGATTTTATAAACAGGGGGGATGGAGCTCATGCCTGAAATCGAAAAAGACGCGGCGTTAGAGATGATGAACGCGATTACCCTGATGATGGGGGATAAATTAAAACAGCTGCTGGGCAGAAAGTCCCGGATTGAATGCAGGGAAGTGCGGCGCATTATACCGGAAGGGCTGGAACTCGAACTTCCGCGCAGCACCGTAGCCGTGGAGGAGGACCGGGCGGCAGGGCAGAAACAGATACGGAACCTCTATATATTTGAGAAAGAGACGGTAAGGCGCATCACCAATTTTATCATGGGTGTCGATGCGGATGCCTATAATCCTCTGGATGAGGTGGCGCTCAGCACGTTTAAAGAGGTGCTGTCCCAGTGCATCCGGATCGAGGAGTCCCAGCTTCAGACGCTCCTAAATGTCCAGCAGACGGGCACGGTCGGAGAGTTGATGATGTCGGAGAGCGCACGGGATATAGAGCAGCGCCTCAAGGACTGGAATAACGGGATTCTTCAGTTTGTCCGTTTTGGGCTGGAAATTGAAGATGTGATGAAGGCGGAGTTTTACAAGATTACAACGGACGGACTCTTTGCATCTATGGAGGATGAAACCAGGGAAGAGAGCCGGGATGTCTCGGGTCAGGAGATTCTGGATAGTCAGGAAAGAAACAGGAAGAAAAGGCCAATTTCAGTGAAGACCGTTTCATTTCCGGAATTTAAGATGGAGGAGACTGAGAACACGGTATCCGATATCGGTGAGGACCGGAAAAAAATCCGCGATATTTCCCTCAATATTTCGGTGCAAATCGGAAGAGCTGTCTGCAAGATGAAGGATATCCTCGATATGCAGGAAGGCCAGGTGCTGATGCTGGACAAACAGGCAGGCGCGCCGGCGGATGTTGTGGTTAACGGGATCCTGATCGGAAGAGGGGACGTGCTGGTCTCCAATGACAATTTTGCCGCCAGAATCACGGAAATTATTGGCAAGAAGGAATAGCTATGACGGCAGTAAAACTCGTTTTATATTTTATAGTAATGATCGCCATCTTATTTTTGGCATATTATACGACCAAATTAGTAGGCAATGGGATAGGAAGGAAACAGGACTCGGGCGGTATCCGTGTATGGGAGCGTACGGCGGTTGCCAGGGACAGTTTCCTTCTTGTCGTGGAAATACAGGGAACATTTATGGTTTTGGGGGTATCCCCCTCGGGAATACAGAAGATTTGTGATCTGGATTCTTATGATCCGGCTAAGAATACAGATGCCGGGAAGACAGCCGCTTCTTCGTTTACTTCGGCGTTTGCAAAGCAGCTAAGGGACCGGCAGAACGGGAAAGGGCCGAATTTGTAACGAGCCAAATAAGGACAAAAGAGTGTAAACTGATATACAGATACAGGAGAGATACGGATGATGGAACAGCAGATAGAGGTGCACAAATTAAAGAAAAAAATGATGGCGGCTGCCGGTCTGATGATCCTGACGGCGGTCTTTGTTTTATCATTTTATCAAACATCCTATGCAGGCGGTTTCTCGATCCAGTATGACAATGGAAACGGCGCCAATTCCCTGGATTCTCTGGATGTGCTGTTCCTTTTCCTGTTCCTTGCGGTGGTTCCGTCTTTTATTATCATGATGACGAGTTTCACAAGGATAATTATTGTGCTCTCATTTCTCCGGAATGCGCTGGGAACACAGCAGTCGCCGCCAAACCAGATTCTGGTCGGGCTGGCGCTGATTCTTACGCTTTTTATCATGACCCCGGTGATCGCAAAGGTGAATACGGAGGCATACCAGCCGTACCGGAGCGGGGAGATAGCCAGGGAGGAGGCCTTTGACCGGGCCCAGGTTCCGGTGAAGGAGTTTATGCTGAAGCAGACGGAGAAGAAAAGTCTCGATCTGTTCATGCAGATTTCCAAAACAGATCCCGTGGTACTGGAAGGTGTTGAAGGACCGGAGCGTTATATGCAGCTTGATCTGATTGTAATTGTGCCGTCCTTTATATTGAGCGAGCTGAACAGGGCCTTTACAATGGGATTTTTGATTTTCCTTCCGTTTTTGATTATTGACCTGGTGGTGGCCAGCACCCTGATGTCAATGGGCATGGTGATGCTGCCGCCGACGATGATAGCGCTGCCGTTTAAGCTGATGCTGTTTGTGCTGGTAGACGGCTGGGATCTGGTAATCAAGACGCTGGTGCAGGGATTCAGATAAAGCGGACGAAACAGCAGTCCGGACGGGAGGTAAGAAGATGACGACATCGGAAGTAATGGAAGTATTAAAACAGGCAATGCTGGTTGCGTTTCAGATGGCCGGACCTCTTTTGCTTGTCAGTATCGTGGTAGGACTTATTGTAGCTATTTTTCAGGCAGCGACGCAGATTCACGAGCAGACCCTGACCTTTGTGCCGAAGCTCATCGTAATTGCTATTGTGCTTCTGGTGACCGGTTCCTGGATGCTGGGTGTTTTTACGGAATTCGTGCAGCACATTTTTTCTCTCATGGCCGGGCTGTAGAGGGTGATGATTATGGATGAAATTCTTGGTTATCTGGATGTCTTTCTCCTTGTATTTGTCAGGATGGGAGCCCTCCTGTGGATGAACCCGATATTTTCAAGAAAAAATGTACCGATGATGGCCAGGGTGGGACTGGTTTTTTCAGTGAGTCTTCTGCTGGCTCCGCTGCAGGATGGGGCGGCAGTGGCGGCGTTGGAACCGCCGGATATGATGTTTGCCATGATCCGGGAACTGGGAATCGGACTCCTGATGGGGATGGTATTCCAGATTTATTACTATATGCTCTATGTGGCCGGTGATTTGATGGATACGGTATTCGGCCTGTCCATGGCAAAAGTGATGGATCCGGTGAGCAGCGTGCAGGCGTCGACCTGGGGGCAGATGCTGAATATGCTGTTTGTGCTCTATTTTTTTGCAACGGGAAGCCATCTGGTCATGATCAAACTCTTTGCCTATTCTTATGAAGTGGTACCGGTGGGCGCTTATATGATTCTGCTACCGCGGGTCACGGCGTATCTGCTCACCCTTTTCCATTCCGTGTTCATTCTGGTGGCAAAACTGGCGCTGCCGTTTGTGGCGGCTGAGTTCATCCTGGAAGCGGCAATGGGGATTCTGATGAAACTGATCCCCCAGATACATGTATTTGTCATCAATCTCCAGACCAAGATTGCGGCCGGCATTCTACTGATGATGTTATTTGCACAGCCTTTGGGCGAATTTATAGATCGTTATGTTGTAAGTCTGATGGAAGATATGCAGAAGGTTCTGACACTGTTCTGATATGAGAGGGGGGATACTGTTTGGCTGCTGACGAGAAGACTGAGAAAGCCACTCCCAAACGGCGGAGGGATGAACGGAAAAAAGGACATATATTTCAGAGCCAGGATATCGTTGCGGTGGTATCGCTCCTGGTTCTTTTTAATGGACTGAGACTGCTGGCTCCTTTTATGTATGAAAATATAAGAAAATGCGTGAGTCTTTTCTTTTCCTATGCAGGAACATCCTATCCGGTCAACCCCGCTAATGTAGGGGACAAGCTTTCTAAGGGGATGCTGCTATTTATCGAGACGATACTTCCGATTGCCGGACTCAGTATCCTGGCTGCAGTTGTTGCGACGGCCGCCCAGACGCGGATGCTGTTCTCTATGGATGCGATTAAATTCAAGGCAAGCAAGATGAACCCAATCCAGGGGATGAAACGGCTGTTTTCTATACGTTCTATGGTGGATTTGCTGAAAGCACTTATTAAGGTTTCGGTTCTGACCTGGATTATTTTTGATGTGCTGAAAAACAGACTCCACGAATTTGCCCGTCTGATGGACGGGAGCGTGGCGGGGGCAATTGCCTATGTCGGTTCCACGATGACGTCGATGGTAAATACCGTAGGCGCGATATTCATTTTCATTGCCGTATTTGATTTTCTCTTTCAATGGTGGGAGTATGAAAAAGATATGCGCATGAGCAAGCAGGATGTGAAGGAAGAGTATAAGCAGACGGAGGGGGATCCGCAGATAAAAGGCATGATCCGCCAGAAACAGAGAGCAATGGCATCCAGAAGAATGATGCAGAAGGTGCCGGAAGCGGATGTGATTATCAGAAACCCAACCCATTTTGCGGTGGCTCTTTCCTATAATACGGATCAGGATCGTGCGCCGCGTGTGGTAGCCAAGGGAGCAGACCGTGTAGCGCTTAAGATTGTTGAGATTGGCGAGGCGAATGGCGTTTATATTATGGAAAACCGGCCGTTGGCCCGCGGACTGTATGAAAATGTGGAACTGGACATGGAAATTCCGGAAGAATTTTACCAGACAGTGGCGGGAATTCTAGCTTTCGTATATAATCTAAAGAAGACGAACGGCGGAAAACACTGACGGATGAGCTGCATACGGGGTATGGATGAAGATGGAAAACAATATGATTGTTTTTGATAAGGTAAGTAAGGTTTACCAGACGGGGCAGAAGGCCTTAAAGCAGGTGAACATGACAATAGAAAAGGGAGAATTTGTATTTCTCCTGGGAGACAGCGGCGCGGGCAAGACGACATTTTTGGATCTGATCCTAAAGGAGACGGAACCGACGGAGGGGGAAATCACGGTAAACGGGATTGTGCTGAGTCAGCTGAAACAAAGGCAGGTATACCGCTACAGACGTTTTCTGGGTGTTGTTTTCCAGGACTTTAAACTGTTTTCCGATTTTAATGTATATGAAAATGTGGCATTTGCCCAGATGGTCAACGAGACGCCGCCGGCGCAGATAAAAGAACAGGTGATGACGGCCCTCACCAGGGTGGGGCTGGAACGGAAGATTAAGAATTATCCGGATCAGTTATCCGGAGGTGAGAAGCAGCGTGTGGCTCTGGCAAGGGCGATTGTGAATAAACCGGCCCTGATCCTGGCCGATGAGCCGACAGGCAACCTGGATCAGAAAAATGCGGCTGAGATCATGTGGCTCCTGGAGAAGATTAATGAGGCCGGTACAACGGTCATAGTAGTGACCCACAACCGGGATATCGTGAAACGGATGCAGAAACGGGAAATTACACTTCAGCACGGCAAGGTGATAATGGACAGCAGACGGGGAGGATATTTCTATGAGCCTTAAGACATTTTCATACCTGTGCAGGCTGGGATTTAAAAACACATGGAGAAATAAGGTATATACGATCGCATCGGTTGTCACGATGACGGTCTGTATCTTTCTGTTCGGTCTTTTTTACCTGGTCGTACTCAATGTCAACACGGCCATCAGGAATACGGAAAAAGACGTGGCGGTGGTGATATTTTTCGATGATAATGTGCCTGTCGGGCGCGTGGACGAAATCGGGGAACTGCTCCGGGAACGCCCGGAAGTGACCAATACGGTCTACACTTCTTCGGAAGAGGCGTGGAATACATTCCGTGACACGTATTACGAAGGCGAAAATCTGCTGGAAGGCGTGTTTGAGGAGGATAATCCGCTGGAACACTCCAATAACTATAAGGTGTTTTTAAAAGATGTGGAGAGCCAGGAGAAATTTGTAGCCTATGTAGGGCAGTTGGACGGGGTCAGAAGTGTCAGGAACTCGGCGGACACGGTAAAGGCGGTACTGAAGATCAAAAATGCCATCTCCACAATTACATTTGGAAGTGTCGTTGTCATTGTACTGATGTCAGTGCTGCTGATCTATAATACGCTGGCTATTGGAATAGCGGCACAGAGGGAGAAGACCCAGGCGATGCTGCTGATGGGAGCCAGGGACATTTTTATTAAAATTCCGTTTATCATTGAAGGACTGATTATGGGAATCGCGGGTATGGTCCTGCCTATTGTACTTTTGTATTTTACATACCGCTGGGGAACAGAATTCGCGGTTACACAGTTTCATCTATTTGGGGAAGGAATACGCCTTTTACCGCTCCGGTCTGTATTTCCGGGAGTCGTGCGCGCCTGCGCGGCCGTGGGAATCCTATCCGGCTGTCTGGGCAGCATGCTTGCCATGGGCAGACTGAAACGGTAAGACGGTGATTAAGACTGACAGGGGGACATCATGAATCGAATCACATATATGGTTTTAAGAAACATTTACAGAGCTCCATGGTGGATGTTTAATATATGGAAGATGGGCCGCAAAAGCGACACTCACACACAGGAGGAACGGTACAACTATCTGAAGGGCGTTGTGGGAAAGGTAAATAAGACCGGCCGTGTCGATGTGACGGGATACGGTGAGGAGAACATCCCGGCTCAGGACGGCTTTATTCTTTTTCCCAATCATCAGGGACTGTTCGACATGCTTGCAATCATAGACACATGCCCGAGGCCTCTCAGCGTTGTCGTTAAGAAAGAGGTTTCCAATGTTTTTCTGGTCAAACAGGTTCTGGAGCTTTTAAAAGGGATTCCGATGGACCGCCAGGATATCCGGGAATCTCTGCGAATTATTAATCAGATGACTGAAGATGTGAAAAATGGCAACAATTATGTTATCTTCCCTGAGGGGACCAGAAGCAGGGAGGGGAATCAGATATTGAAATTCAAAGGCGGAACCTTTAAAAGCGCGTTTAATGCCAGGTGTCCCATTGTACCCGTTGCGCTGATTGACAGCTATAAACCGTTTGGCGTTTCTTCTATTAAGAAGGAAACAGTTCAGGTTCACTATTTGGAGCCGATTCCATATGAACAATATATGGGACTAAAGACGGTAGAAATCGCAGATATAGTGCATGAACGGATACAAAATAAGATTAATGAAAATATATAAAAATATCTGGAAAAACAGGCTTGACAACCCAAATCTTATTTAGTATAATTGACAATGCGCTCGACATGAGCATGTCCAATGCGCAGAACTAAATAGTGTTAAGTAATAACTGCGGAGAAATACTCAAGAGGCCGAAGAGGCGCCCCTGCTAAGGGTGTAGGTCGGGTAACCGGCGCGAGGGTTCAAATCCCTCTTTCTCCGTTTTCTTTTTTGAAAAGAACCTATTGAATATAATGTTTAAATAATTCGAAAAAAGTGTTGACACTGACTGAGAGTTGTGATATGATATTCAAGCTGCTGAAAACGAGCGGCGGTTCAAAAAAAGAAAATTAAAAAAATAAAAAAAGTTGTTGACAAACAAAAACAATTATGGTAAGATATAAAAGTTGCTGCTGAGAACAAACGACAGCGTTCAACAACAAAGAACCTTGAAAACTGAACAGTATGTAAAACCTTGAAAATTCTTAAAGAACAAAGGCTTTTGGTTAAGCCTAGAAGTTCGAGAGAACATTCAGAACAAAACCAAGTAAAAACGTGATACACTTGCGGAGCACGAAAGTGCTACAAAAGCGAACACAAACGGACAAAAATAGCCAAGCGATTTTTGAACGGAATCAAATCTTAAACATGAGAGTTTGATCCTGGCTCAGGATGAACGCTGGCGGCGTGCCTAACACATGCAAGTCGAACGAAGCGATTTAGTGGAAGTTTTCGGATGGAAGCTAAGTTGACTGAGTGGCGGACGGGTGAGTAACGCGTGGGTAACCTGCCTTGTACTGGGGGACAACAGTTAGAAATGACTGCTAATACCGCATAAGCGCACAGCATCACATGATGCGGTGTGAAAAACTCCGGTGGTACAAGATGGACCCGCGTCTGATTAGCTAGTTGGTAGGGTAACGGCCTACCAAGGCGACGATCAGTAGCCGACCTGAGAGGGTGACCGGCCACATTGGGACTGAGACACGGCCCAAACTCCTACGGGAGGCAGCAGTGGGGAATATTGCACAATGGGCGAAAGCCTGATGCAGCGACGCCGCGTGAGTGAAGAAGTATTTCGGTATGTAAAGCTCTATCAGCAGGGAAGAAAATGACGGTACCTGACTAAGAAGCCCCGGCTAACTACGTGCCAGCAGCCGCGGTAATACGTAGGGGGCAAGCGTTATCCGGATTTACTGGGTGTAAAGGGAGCGTAGACGGTACTGTAAGTCTGAAGTGAAAGCCCGCGGCTCAACTGCGGGACTGCTTTGGAAACTATGGAACTAGAGTGTCGGAGAGGTAAGTGGAATTCCTAGTGTAGCGGTGAAATGCGTAGATATTAGGAGGAACACCAGTGGCGAAGTCGACTTACTGGACGATAACTGACGTTGAGGCTCGACAGCGTGGGGAGCAAACCAGCTTAGATACCCTGGTAGTCCACGCCGGAAACGATGAATACTAGGTGTTGGGGAGCAAAGCTCTTCGGTGCCGTCGCAAACGCAGTAAGTATTCCACCTGGGGAGTACGTTCGCAAGAATGAAACTCAAAGGAATTGACGGGGACCCGCACAAGCGGTGGAGCATGTGGTTTAATTCGAAGCAACGCGAAGAACCTTACCAGGTCTTGACATCGATCCGACCGGGGAGTAACGTCCCCTTCCCTTCGGGGCGGAGAAGACAGGTGGTGCATGGTTGTCGTCAGCTCGTGTCGTGAGATGTTGGGTTAAGTCCCGCAACGAGCGCAACCCTTATCCTAAGTAGCCAGCACGTAGAGGTGGGAACTCTTGGGAGACTGCCAGGGATAACCTGGAGGAAGGTGGGGATGACGTCAAATCATCATGCCCCTTATGATCTGGGCTACACACGTGCTACAATGGCGTAAACAAAGAGAAGCGAGACCGCGAGGTGGAGCAAATCTCAGAAATAACGTCTCAGTTCGGACTGCAGGCTGCAACTCGCCTGCACGAAGCTGGAATCGCTAGTAATCGCGAATCAGAATGTCGCGGTGAATACGTTCCCGGGTCTTGTACACACCGCCCGTCACACCATGGGAGTCAGTAACGCCCGAAGTCAGTGACCCAACCGCAAGGAGGGAGCTGCCGAAGGCGGGACCGATAACTGGGGTGAAGTCGTAACAAGGTAGCCGTATCGGAAGGTGCGGCTGGATCACCTCCTTTCTAAGGAAGAAGAAGTAGAGGTTTTATATACTGTTGAGTTTTCGAGGATATCGAATATAATTTAATATCGAAGTCCTGGAAATGAAAATTTCCGGTGGCGATGCGCTCAGGGGTCACACCCGTTCCCATCCCGAACACGATGGTTAAGACCTGAGCGGCCGATGATACTATATTGGTAACGATATGGGAAAGCAGGTGGCTGCCGGATTACTTTTTAAAAACTCACTCGCAAGAGTGTTTTATATAGAACGGACACATCTGAATGGATGAATTTGTAATTTTTAACCAGATGAAAAAGACATCTGTGACGACGATGTGTTAACCCACTCCAGCAGGGTAGTGCTGTTCCATATAACTGGTTTTTACCAGTGATTAGTGAATTTGAGTTCATCGAGTTTGCTAATGACTGATAAACTTCAGTCAAATATGTACCTTGAAAACTGCATATTGAAATAATATCTAGATAAGTATTTCATGGAGCAATTCATGGAAGAAAATCAAGACATCCGAGGTGTTACACGAAAGTGTAACCGAAAAAAACAAACCAAAACGAATTTATTTGTAAACCTAAACCAAAGATTCAACGCTATGAATCTTAGACAAGAACCCGCACCCGCAGGTTTGAGTCAATTGGTTAAGCTAATAAGAGCGCAGGGTGGATGCCTTGGCACTAAGAGCCGATGAAAGACGTGATAAGCTGCGAAAAGCTTCGGGGAGGAGCAAATATCCTTTGATCCGGAGATATCTGAATGGGGAAACCCACTTGAGAAGACCTCAAGTATCCATACGCCAATACATAACGTATGGAAGGGAACCCGCTGAACTGAAACATCTAAGTAGGCGGAGGAAGAGAAAGAAAAATCGATTTCCTGAGTAGCGGCGAGCGAAAGGGAAAGAGCCCAAACCAGAGTGCGTGCACTCTGGGGTTACGGACTGCATACGTGAGCCGATTTGTTAATGGAACGGTCCTGGAAAGACCGGCCAGAGAGGGTGAAAGCCCCGTACATGAAAACAATAGGCAGCAGCAGGATCCAGAGTACCGCGAGACACGTGGAACCTTGCGGGAAGTCGGGGGGACCACCCCCCAAGGCTAAATACTTCTTAGTGACCGATAGCGCATAGTACTGTGAAGGAAAGGTGAAAAGGACCCCGGGAGGGGAGTGAAAGAGAACCTGAAACCCTGTGTTTACAATCTGTGGAATCACGTTAAGGTGCGACCGCGTACTTATTGTAGAACGGTCCGGCGAGTTGCGGATGCTGGCAAGGTTAAGCACTTAAGGTGCGGAGCCGAAGCGAGAGCGAGTCTTAATAGGGCGTCAAGTCAGCATGTGCAGACCCGAAACCGGGTGACCTATCCATGTCCAGGTTGAAGTTTCCGTAAAAGGAAATGGAGGACCGAACGCACATCCGTTGAAAAGGGTGGCGATGAGGTGTGGATAGGGGAGAAATTCCAATCGAACCCGGAGATAGCTGGTTCTCCTCGAAATAGCTTTAGGGCTAGCCTCGTATTAGTTTAGCGGAGGTAGAGCACTGAATTTCCTAGGGGACGTCAAAGTCTACCGAAGAATATCAAACTCCGAATGCCGCATAAATGATGTACGGGAGTCAGACTGCACGAGATAAGTTGGGTAGTCAAAAGGGAAAGAGCCCAGACCTACAGCTAAGGTCCCAAAGTGTGTGTTAAGTGGAAAAGGATGTGGGATTTCAAAGACAACTAGGATGTTGGCTCAGAAGCAGCCACACATTCAAAGAGTGCGTAATAGCTCACTAGTCGAGAGGTCCTGCGCCGAAAATGTCCGGGGCTAAAACACAACACCGAAGCTTAGGAATTGTCGTAAGACAATTGGTAGAGGAGCATTCTTAAAGGAGTGAAGCAGTACCGATAAGGAGCTGTGGACTTTTAAGAAGAGAGAATGCCGGAATGAGTAGCGAGATGGAGGTGGGAATCCTCCAGGCCGAATATCTAAGGTTTCCAGAGTAAAGCTGATCTGCTCTGGGTAAGTCGGGGCCTAAGGCGAGGCTGAGAAGCGTAGTCGATGGACAACAGGTTGAAATTCCTGTACTGCATATCATCAGAACTGTGGGGACACAGAACCGGTGCCAAACCCGGGAATGAAAAGACCGGGGCAAGCGTAGGACTGGTTGAGCTGGCAAATCCGCTCAACAACAGGAGGACGTGACGCGTAGCGAACTATTAGTAGCGAAGTTGGCGTAGGGGCTGTCGAGAAAAGCCGCTATTGTGTGATATGTACCCGTACCGTAAACCGACACAGGTGGATGAGGAGAGAATCCTAAGGCCGGCGGGAGAAGCATTGTTAAGGAACTCGGCAAAATGACCCTGTAACTTCGGGATAAAGGGTGCCCACGAGAGTGGGCCGCAGAGAATAGGCTCAAGCAACTGTTTAGCAAAAACACAGGTCTATGCAAAACCGTAAGGTGAGGTATATGGGCTGACGCCTGCCCGGTGCTGGAAGGTTACGAGGAGAGGTTAGAGCAATCGAAGCTTTGAATCTAAGCCCCAGTAAACGGCGGCCGTAACTATAACGGTCCTAAGGTAGCGAAATTCCTTGTCGGGTAAGTTCCGACCCGCACGAAAGGCGTAATGATTTGAGCGCTGTCTCAACAATGCACCCGGTGAAATTGAAATACCAGTGAAGATGCTGGTTACCTGCGCCAGGACGGAAAGACCCCATGGAGCTTTACTCTAGCTTGATACTGGGATTCGGTATTGCATGTACAGGATAGGTGGGAGACGAAGAAGAGAGGACGCCAGTCTTCTTGGAGTCAATGTTGGGATACCACCCTTGTGATACTGGATTTCTAACCAGCCACCGTGATCCGGTGGTGGGACAATGTCAGGTGGGGAGTTTGACTGGGGCGGTCGCCTCCGAAAGGGGATCGGAGGCGCTCAAAGGTTCCCTCAGAATGGTTGGAAACCATTCAAAGAGTGCAAAGGCATAAGGGAGCTTGACTGCGAGACTGACGGGTCGAGCAGGTACGAAAGTAGGACTTAGTGATCCGGTGGTATGAAAGTGGGATTGCCATCGCTCAACGGATAAAAGCTACCCTGGGGATAACAGGCTTATCACTCCCAAGAGTTCACATCGACGGAGTGGTTTGGCACCTCGATGTCGGCTCATCGCATCCTGGGGCTGAAGTAGGTCCCAAGGGTTGGGCTGTTCGCCCATTAAAGCGGTACGCGAGCTGGGTTCAGAACGTCGTGAGACAGTTCGGTCCCTATCCGGCGCGGGCGTAGGATATTTGAGAGGAGCTGTCCTTAGTACGAGAGGACCGGGATGGACTGACCTCTGGTGTATCTGTTAGGTATCAAACCTATGGCAGAGTAGCCAAGTCGGGACGGGATAAACGCTGAAGGCATCTAAGCGTGAAGCCCCCCTCAAGATGAGATATCCCATCGCAAGAGTAAGACCCCTTGAAGACGACGAGGTAGATAGGGCAGAGGTGGAAGCATGGCAACATGTGCAGCTGACTGTTACTAATCGGTCGAGGGCTTAACCAAAAGGTTAGGTTATGGAAACAAAGTTTAAACGGATGAATTTCAATATGTGGTTTTGAAGGTATATATGGCCCAGTGGCTCAGTTGGTTAGAGCGCCGCCCTGTCACGGCGGAGGTCGTCGGTTCGAGTCCGATCTGGGTCGTTTTTTATAAAGATAAGGGGTCTTAGCTCAGCTGGGAGAGCATCTGCCTTACAAGCAGAGGGTCATAGGTTCGAGCCCTATAGGCCCCATTTCTTCTATAAAAACGCCGATGTGGCTCAATTGGCAGAGCAGCTGATTTGTAATCAGCAGGTTATCGGTTCGAGTCCGATCATCGGCTCTTATATTTTTTGGATGGGTTCCCGAGTGGCCAAAGGGGGCAGACTGTAAATCTGTTGCGACACGCTTCGGTGGTTCGAATCCACCTCCATCCATTAAATAGGTGTTGTATTTTTCACACTTATTGTATATAATAGAATATGTATTAATTAGCGCGGGGTGGAGCAGTCTGGAAGCTCGTCGGGCTCATAACCCGAAGGTCGTAGGTTCAAATCCTGCCCCCGCAATTTTTTTGCAATGAGATGTGCGTAGATAAGCTGCCGAAAACTGGCAAGAGTGTTTGCACTCTTGAACGTTTTTGGCATTTTGTCTATATACGGCGAATGGCGTAAGTGAAGACTAAAAGTCTCAGCTTCACATCAAAGTGCTAAAAAGGACAAGCCCAGATAGCTCAGTTGGTAGAGCAGAGGACTGAAAATCCTCGTGTCGCTGGTTCGATTCCGGCTCTGGGCACTTTGGTTTAATACCAATGGGGTATTAGCTCAGTCGGTAGAGCACTTGACTTTTAATCAAGTTGTCCGGGGTTCGAATCCCCGATGCCTCATGAATGAAATGAAGCGGAAAACCTTGTGGAATGCAGGTTTTCCGCTTTTTTGCTATTTAAGTGTTTTATTTGAAATATCAAGAACAGAGGGCGGCTCCTTCAGTGAAGACAGAACAACGGAAGATTTAGTCTTCATAGCGGGAAACCTGCTTCGGAGTCCGGATAATACGGATTCCAGGGACTGAGTGGAGGCTGTTACAATCTTCAGCAGATACTCATAGTCGCCGCTGACACAGTAGGCCTCCCATATATCCGGTTCCTCTAAAACCGCATCTAAGAAGGGCTGGTTCCCTGCAGCCTGTCTGCCTTGCAAATAGATCTGGCAATAGCATACCAGCTGCTTATCCATGGCCTGTGCATCCAGGATAGCGGTATATCCTTTTATAACGCCCTGTTCCTGAAGCTTCTGCACACGGTTACTCACAGCCGGTGTGGACAGAGAAGTCCTGTTTCCAATTTCGGAAAAAGACATGCGGGCATTCTCCTGTAAAAGTTTAATAATCTTTTGGTCGGTCTGATCGATTTTCTTCATCCCCCTTTTGGCATTTTACATAATTATAGCAAAAGTATGATTTAAACACAATTGAAGCTTGGTTGTAAAAGCAGCACTTTATTTTTTATACGCTGTTATTCACATTTTAACGTTTCAATGAGGAAAAGATTAACATTTTAAAGAGTTGTTGTGGATAAATAGAAGTTCTTTTTAAGTGCCTTTATACTGTTAAGTGCTTAAGGCAGTGGGAATAGCTTTTTTGTACTGTTACGCTCGGAAAAGAGAGAAAGGATGAAAGCAATGAGAGTATTAAGAAAAGAAACAAAAGTTATAAAAAAAGAAACGAAATTTATGAAAGCAGTCGGGGCGGCAATCCTGGGTAATACGTTTTTTGGCTTAAGCTTCCTGTTTTCCAAGGTGGCGCTTGTGCGGCTTGAACCATTTGTTCTGCTGGCAGTGCGGTTTATAACGGCATTTATGATCCTCAATTTAATTTTACTGACGGGAAAAGTGAAGATTAGTCTGAAAGGTAAGCCTCTGGGGAAAATATTATTACTTGGGATGGTTCAGCCGGTTCTTTACTACACATTTGAAAATTACGGCATCAGGAGCACGTCTACAGCATTTGCGGGTACGCTTTTGGCTGTCGTTCCGGTTATCACCCTGTTTGCCGGAGTGATATTCAGAAAAGAGATTCCCTCCAGGCTGCAGCTTTTTGGTTCGGTGGTTTCGTTGGCCGGGGTTGCAGTAATTTCAATCGCTCAAAAGGAAGGCAGCACTGAGATAAAAGGTATAATCTTTTTATTCTGTGCGGTAATATCGAGCGTGGCATATAATCTTCTTATGAGAGATACGGCTGATTTTTTTACTTCCTTTGAAAGAACTTATGTCATGATTGCCTTCGGCAGTGTTTTTTTTGCATCATTTGCATTGTTCCAGTCCGGCGGCGCTTCCCTGGCGGAGATACTTAGTCCGCTTCAGCAGCCGTATGTCTGGGGAAGCATATTTTATCTGGCGGCATTTTCTTCGGTCGGGGCCTTCTTTCTGCTAAATTATGCGTTCTCCTGCCTGAGCCTGGCGCAGGCCAGTATATTTACAAATATCGTAACTGTAGTTTCCATTTCGGCAGGAGTGATGTTTTTGGGAGAGTCCTTTACGATTCTGCAGTTTGTTGGCTCAGCAGCGGTTCTTACGGGCGTTTATTTTTCAAACCGTACGGCAGGTGTAGAAAATCAATGAGAAAGAGAAAAAACGGTGTTGTGAAAAACTCTATACCTGGTATAAGGTTTTTACCTGCTATTTGGCGGTTTTATTTATGCCTAATCTGCTATTTTTATATTGACTCTATAGTTACTTGATCTTTCATAATTAAAACAGATACAAACCGGGGTTACGAAGGAAAGGAAAGGTGAATTATGATGAGTGTACAGGAGGAGACTGGTACTAAGACGGTGGGAAAAGCGTTAGGAACTTTTAAGTTTGTTGTGTTCTCACTGATTGGAATGTTCATGTTTTTTATTGACATTTCAATAGGAGGCGTAAAGACGACGCCACTGCAGCATATTTATAATTGGCTGAACGGACTGCTTGGACCGGCCGTGCCGTTTATTGCGATGCTGTTTGTGATAGCGGGAGCGGCGCTGCCGTTCATCAGGGGGACGTTTAACCGCTCAATGTCGGACCGGATATTTACTGTTTTTAAAGTGCTGGGCGCAGGGGTGGCGGTCATGGCAGCGTTTAATATGGGGCCGGAGCTGTTTAAACAACCCGACTATCTGCCGTTTTTATGGGACAATTTAGTCTGTTCCATTACCCTAATGTCGGTTATTTACGGTATTGGGTTTGTACCTCTGATGTATTACGGCGTGGTTGAATTTTTCGGCGCCCTGATGCAGAAGATTATGAGAAAGGTGTTCCATACTCCCGGTCAAAGTGCCCTTGATGCCCTGGTATCGACCATCAGCGCGTATGGCACGGCCCTTCTTGTGACCAACAAGCTTTATAAGCGAGGCGTCTATACGGCCAGGGAGAGCGCGATTATAGCAACGGGTTTTTCCACTGTAGCAGTATCGTTTATGCTGATTATAGCCAATACGCTGGGATTGGGGGATTATTCAAGCCTGTTTTTGATTACCTGCCTGTTGGCTACTTTTGGGACTACCGCTATTACGGCCAGAATTTATCCGATTAGCCGGATTCCGCAAACCTATTATGATAAGCCTGCTGAACAGCCGCCGCAGCCGGAGGGGAGTATTCTGGTCTTTGCATGGAATCAGGGAGTGGAAACGGCACGGAATGCCAAGTCAATGGTATCCCTGTTTAAAGATTACTATGTGGACGCTGTTCTCATGCTGACTTCACAGGTGGCAAGCATCTTGTCGATTGGACTCCTGGGTATTCTGATTGCCGATATGACGCCTGTTTTTGACGTCATCGGACTTATTTTTTACCCGTTTACCTGGCTGTTCCAGATACCGGAGCCGATGCTGGCGGCGAAGGGAGCTGCTATTGAAATTGCTGAAATGTTTCTTCCGGCGGCAGTAGTGGCCGGAGCGCCGGTTATCACAAAATTTACGGTAGGAGTAACAAGCGTATCGGCCATATTATTCTTTTCGGCCTGTATTCCGGCGCTGACGGCCACGGATATTCCTCTGAAGATGAAGGATATCCTTATTATCTGGATTGAACGCACCATTCTCTCCCTGGGAATTGCATCGGCTGTGGCCCATATTTTCCTGCGGTAGGATGAACGCTCCGGATGAAATGAAAAAGAAAGGGTGGAAATAAAAATGCCGATTATTTTAAATGACCATTTTACACAGACAATGATTGATATGACCTGGAGGGAGATTAAAGAACTCGCAGACGAAAACGCTTTTGTAATTCTGCCGCTTGGCGTGGTGGAGGAGCATGGACCTCAGCTGAGTCTGGGGACAGATACTTATCTGGTTTATGCAAAGTGTGTACTTATCAGGGACATTTTGGAAAGAAAAGGGCACAAAGCAGTTATAGCGCCGCCTTTTTACTGGGGAATTAACCAGGCGACAGGCGCTTTTCCGGGGTGTTTCACCTCGCGTCCTGAAACGGTTATGGCAATAATTCAGGATATAATCGAGTCGCTTGCCAATTTTGGGTTTTCCAATGTGTTTGGCGTAAACCATCATGGGGATAAAGCGCATGGAAAGATATTAATTGAAGCATTTAAAGAGGCAGTGGAACATACGGGAATGAATGCCAGGTATGTGCTGGAACATCGCCTTAAGGAGTCATATGGTCTGACCGGAACCGAAAAACATGTAACTTTTTTGGGACCTGAGGTAATTGAAACGCCGGAGACTGGCTTTTTCGATATCCATGCGGGTGCCATTGAGACGGCACAGATGCTCAGATATTATCCGGAACAGGTGAACCGGCAGATGGCCGGGGAACTTCCTCCTCTCGAGCTGGGGGAGGATGATATTCAGAGATGGATGGCAGGAGGACAGGATACGGTGGCTTTGACTCCGGACGGCTATCTGGGCCATCCGGCAGATTACGGCAGGGTGAAGGTTCAGTTTGAAAAGTATGCGGAAGGAATAGCGGAATATATTTTCCATGATGCGGTGTAAAAGATAAGGGTGTATGCGTATTGCGCATATGCCCTGTTACTGTTCACACCGCATTGCGCACTTTTCGTTGCGTCGCGCCGCAACCATCGGATTTTCTGTGACTTCCACTATGCCCCACTCACAAAAAACACTTCGAGGAATACATCCTGTGTGAACAGTAACTATGCCCCCTATGCCCTCCCGTATAACTCAATTTAATTGTTCACCTGGTCCTCTTCTTTGTGATATAATGACCACAGGTGGGTAATGCGAGGTAGTAAATAAAGTTTTAAGAATTCGGTGGAGGAGGTGCCATGAAATCACTCTATACTATTTCTGAGGTAGCCGGTTATTTTAATGTTTCGAACCAGACACTTCATTATTATGACAGGATTGGCCTGTTAAAACCGAGTGTTGTAGATCCTCAGACAAAGTACCGTTTTTATGATCAACAGCAGTTTAATAAGATGTTCATGATAAGGGAACTGAAACGGATTGGCTTTTCCCTGGATGAAATAGCAGTTTTTGCGGAGAATAAGAATTTGGAATCCCTTGGCGAAGTGCTGAAAATAAACCGCGGTGATGTAGAAGATAAGATACAGGAACTAATCAGCATCCGGGAGCGGATTGATTTTTATCTGGAGATGATCCGGCTGGCCGGCCGCGGCCACCGTAAAATGGAGTGTGAGTTCAGGTACATCCCTGCAAGAAACGTATTTTATATCAATGCTAATTTTCAACTGAACGAATTAAGTCAATATGTAGAGGTATTGTATAAGGCATACGTGAAGGCAGCCGGCCTGTCTCTTCCCCGGGAGCTGGATAATAAGATGGTTTTGACAATGGACCAGGATAAGATTCAGCAAGGCAGATTTAAGTATTACAGCGGAATCGGCCTGCTTATGCCGAACCCCTTTAAAAGCCCCAATGTATTTGAGCTTCCGGAATCGCTCTATGCCTCAGTGATCCATATAGGCGATTATATCGGTCTTCCCGCCGAATATAAAAGAGTTGGTTCTTTTATTGGGAAAAAGGGATATCAGATAAACGGACACGCAGTGGAGGTGTCCCTGATCAATGTCGTCCATACCAGTAACCCGGAAGATTTTGTGACTGAGATACAGATACCTGTGAGGAAATTATGACATTAAAAGACATGCACTATATCAGCCGGATAGCTGCTGAAAAAAATATGACAAAGGCTGCGGCCAAACTTTTCGTAGCACAGCCGGCGCTCAGCCAGTGTGTCCAGAAGGTGGAGCGGGAGCTTGGGACGCCTGTGTTTGTCAGAACGGCGGCGGGAGTGTCACTGACAGCGGAGGGCCAAAGGTTCCTGGAGTTCGTGAATAAGATGCTGTATGAAGAGCAGCAGATGAAGAAGGAGATTGAGGATATCGCCCATGCGGAGCGCGGAGAGGTAAAACTTGGTTTTACCGGCTCACAGGCGGCCCATGTCCTGCCGCATTTTCTGCCGAGATTCCGGGAGCAGTGCCCCTTTATTGACATTATTCTGGAGGAAGCTGCCAGTGACAGGATAGAGGAGATGCTGGCGGCCGGGGAGATCGATGTGGGCATTTTACATCCTCCGATCCTTACACACGGCCTGGAGAGTTTTGAACTGATACACGATCAAATGGTGATTGTGCCCCGCAGGGACAGTGATTATCGGAAATTCATCTATAGAGATAAAGAGACAGGCGCCGGTTCCGGGCGTCCCTATCTGGATATCCGGTTTCTGGAGATGGAGCCGGTGGCACTGACACCGGACAGGCAGAGGAGCCGCATGGTCACGGAACAGATATTTGCTAAGGCCGGAATTATACCGCGGATCAAGCAGGTGTCGCGCAATCTCAGCACTTTGGATGCGCTGGCACAGGCGGATTACGCCACCGTGATCCTGCCCGAAAAGCAGATTTCTGCCGCACTAAAGGACCGGGAATATTTTTTGATTGACGAGCGGTACGGTGTGCCGTTCGGCTTCTTTGCCGCCCTGTTACAGGGAAGTTATGTCTCCCTGGCAGCACAGAAAATGCTTCTATTTTTGCGGGAAGAGTTTAATTTGACATAAAGATAAGATCATGATAGTATGTAAGTGTACCAAAGGTTTAAGTATTTTTAAAAATAGCCCAATAACGTCAGACCGAAAAAAGAATATGCCTTTGTAAGACCAGACTTTCGTATCATATATGCTGTATGTTTGTAAAATAAAACGATCGAGGGGGATTGCTTTTTCATGAGAAAAACGAAAGAAGATGCAGAGCTTACAAAGCAGAATCTGCTTGAAGCAGCATTTCATCTTTTTTTAGAGAATGGTTACGACCGGACGTCACTTGAGCAGATTTGTCAGCTGGCCCAGGTTACCAGGGGGGCGGCATATTGGCATTTTAAAAACAAATATGAGATTTTTGAGAATACGGTGCTCGAGACGTTGAACCGTATACATAATGTAGTGGTAAAGAATATTGCCCACAATGACGGCCTTAAGGACGAGGAGATTCTGGTCGAACTTATGTGGCTGCCGAACTGTATGACGGATGATTTCCGGTTTGCCAGGAAGACGATGGCTTATGTCCAGGGACATGACGAGTTTTCTGAGCTGAGAGAGAGAATGCTGGAGGATAAGAAACGTCAGTACGGCTATTTTCTGGAACCTATCAGGCGTATCAAGAACAGGAACAATAAACTGGATGATATATCGGAGAATGAACTGGCTTTCCTGATGTTCTATGCATTGGACGGTGTTTATATCCAGGATATACCGAGAGAGATTGCTATAGGAATAGATAAAAAGCTGATTCGGAAGTATGTTCATCTGCTCTTAAGAGAATGAAATTTAAGAGAACGATGTTTAAGAAATATGTTATAACAGGATAGAAATTATATCGCACAGGGCGGAACTGATTCCGCTTCTGTGCGTTTTCGATATCATAGGAAAGCGCTCCTGTGATATTAATAAGCCCTCCGGGCAGGATTGCACTGCGGTGGAAAGAAATTATGCCGCTTATTACAATATTTATATGGAATGTCGATTTATGTCCTCCGGATAGACGAGAAATTATGTTAAAAATCCAATATATTACGAGAGTCAATTTGAAATTATCTGATTTTATTTGAAATAATTTCCGGGAGTTAACTTAAAAGAATAAAAAAACTACATAATTATTAAAGTTTTTTATAAAATATTTTGTAACATGCAGTATAAAGTATAAATGAAAAGTTATTATTAAAATAAAGTAAAGCAATTGACAAGTAAACAGAAAACTGATAATATACAAATATACAAACATGCATGAATGTATACGTACGGAAAAGGTCTTGGGACAGCTTTAACGGAAATGTATGCAAGGAGGATTATTGAAATGAATATTGATTTTGAAAAGATACGTAAAGAGGAGTGGCCGGTACTTGAAACGATGACATTTTTAGATGCAGCATGTGTGAGTTTTGCTCCTCAGCGTACCGTGAAGGCAGTAAAGGCATTTGCGGAAATGACGGCTACACAGGAAGAGGCCAACTCCAGCGCCCACCATATCGCGATGGACTCTCTCCGGCATAAGGCTTATGAAGAAGCCGCAAAACTGCTGAATGCGGATCCGGAAGAAATTGCTCTTGTTGAGAGTACTTCCCATGGTCTTAATATCGCGGCACAGGGTATTGAATTGCAGGATGGCGATAACATCATCACAACAAATCTGGAGTTTATCCAGGTAGCGTTACCCTGGTGTGTTATGAGAAAAGACAAGAACATCGATATTCGTGTCTGCAAGACAGATGACAACCGTTTCACAGCAAAGGATTTTGCAGCTCTTGCAGATGAGAAGACAAAACTGATTGTTATGTCCACTCTGGAGTGGTGTAACGGATGGCAGACAGATTTGAAGGAACTTGGTGAGTTCTGTAAAGAGAAAGGTATTTTCCTTGTAGTAGATGCCGTTCAGCAGCTCGGCGTTACAAAGATTGATACAAAAGAGTGCCATGTCGATATCCTGACGGCGGGCGGCCACAAGTGGCTTAACTCCCCATACGGAACCGGCGTTCTCTATGTAAACAAGGAAGCGCTTCCAAAGATTAAACAGTCATATGCAGGATATTTAAACACAACCGTTCCGGAAGGCGGATGGGGCGCATACTGGGAGAATCCGGCAGCACCGTCTGTAAATGCCTGGACATTTGATGAGACAGCCAGAAAGTTTGAAATCGGCGGAACCTCCAACTATACGGGAGCAATTGCTTTAGGCGAATCCCTCGCTCTTGTCAATGAGATTGGAATCGAGAACATTGAGAAGCGGATTCGTGAAATTGCTACATATTGCATGGACAGAATTGAAGAGATCGGCGGTACACTTATTACGCACAGAGATCCGGGACATTTTGGCGGAATCGTAATCGCAAGATTATATGACGATCTCGATGTTGACAGAATGATTCTTAAAAAACTTCACGCACAGAAGATTTTTATCGCACAGAGATTTACTGATTATATCGGCGGTTTCAGAATTTCCTGCCAGTATTTTAATAATGAGAAAGATATCGACACCATGATCGCCGCTATGAAAGAAATCATTAAAGAAATTGGCAGAGAGCCTGACTATAAGAAATGATTTAACAGTATGAATTTATGAAAGAGGAGTAAAAGAATGGCCAAACTTCAGCTTACGTCAAACATCACGTTTTTATATTTTAACGATTTAGAAGCTGCGAAACCATTTTTTGAAGAGGTTCTGGGGCTGGAAAAGGCTTACGATCCTGGTTGGGCAGTAGTATACCGGCTCCGTGATAAAGCATTTTTAGGAGCAGTTGACAACAAGAGCGGTTCCATTCAGGTTACCTCCACGGACAGCGTGCTGATTAGCCTTACCGTCGGCAATATTGAGGAGGTTCACGATGCTCTGAAGGGATGTGAAGGAGTGGACGGACTTTCCGACATCAAGCAGGTAAAGGATTTGGATCTTAAATCGTTCTTCTTTACCGGTCCGGAAGGATACCACTTTGAAGTGGAACAGTTTACATCAGGGGCACTCAGCGAATTGTTCTGATGAAGACGGTAAAACCAATGACTTATGAAGAAAGGGGAGGAAGATGTCGATTGGAATTTTATTATTCGCCACGGCCGGCGACAGACTGAAAGGGGATCCCGGATTTCCCGGAACGTTTGATTTTCCTGTTGAATACGGCATTGTGGAAGGCAGTTACAGAGACCTGATAGAGGGCTCGCCCGATGCATGTAAAAGACTTTGTGAAGCTGCAAAAGAGCTGGAACGAAAGAATGTATCCGCAATAGCAGGGGATTGCGGACTGATGGCCCTCTACCAGCGGCAGATAGCAGATTCAGTCGGAATTCCGGTGATATCTTCCAGCCTTTTATTTCTTCCGTTTGCAAGGATGATGATATCCGGGGAGCAGTCCATCGGAATTCTGACAGGCCACTCGGCGCTTCTTGGGGAGCATCATTTGAAAGCGGCCGGTGTCGGAAACCTGGATGGAATCGTAATCTACGGAATGCAGAATGAACCTCATTTTAAAGAAGTGGTAATCGAAGGAACGGCAAAGCAGGATTATGAAAAGATGAAAAAAGATGTACGGAATGGAGTTATGCATCTGAAGGAGTCATGCGGGGCTCTGGGAGCGGTACTCCTCGAGTGCAGTAACCTGGCCGTGTTTGGGGCAGAGATTACCAGGGAGTTTAAGATTCCTGTATTTGATATTAATACGGGAGTGTACATGATGCAGGAAGTTCTGAATAAGAAATGTTACTGTAAGTAAGCTATTAGCCGGGCGGCAGTGACAGAGGCAGGCGGAACAGTTTACGGATCGTTTTTATGAATGAAAGGGAAGGTTACAATGAGATTTTACGAATATGAGACATGGAAGTTAAAAGACGGGGTAAATGTGGAAGAGTACGACCAGATGCTCCGTGACTGGTTCCAGTTCCTACACGACCACAAAGAGGAGCTGTTCCAGGAGTGGATTAGCGCAAAATACTATAAAGAGACAGACATCGAGGGAGTTCCCTCCGGCCGTTACATTATGGTATTCGAGTATGAGTCGCTGGAAGGACATCACACATACAAGAAGCGCAGAAATTATAAGGGGCCGTATGCTCCATATAAACTGGTGGATCCGTATTATCACTATTTTAATTACGACGAGACCACATGTACATATTGGCAGCCGATTGAGCCGGAGCGCTGGCTGGATACGGATAAGAAATAAGGAGGGGTTATATTATGCGTTTTTTAGAGTACGAAACATGGAGACTGAAAAAAGATATTGATATGGAGGCTTACGACAAAATCATCAAGGACTGGTTCGAATTCGTTAAGAAGAATAAAGAAGAACTGTTCCCTGAATGGGTAAGCGCAAAGTATTTCAGAAAGACAGACAGAGACGGAAATCCCAATGGACTGTTTGTTATGTTATTTGAATATGAGTCCCTGGAAGGACATCATGCATATAAAGAACGCCGCAAAGACTGGGACGGACCATACGAGGCATACAAGGCGGTGGATCCATATCAGGAATTCTTTGAACTGGAGTCTGTAACATGCGAATACCTGCAGCCACAGGCCGTGGACAGCTGGTTTGATTTTTCCAAGTAAAATACAGGAGGGAATTTTATGAAAAAAATACTGGCAGTTGTTTTAGCAGCAGCAATGACAGTTTCTCTGGCGGGATGCGGCGGTAATGCGGCAAGCTCAGGAAATTCAGGCACACAGCCCGCAGGCGGCACAAGCACAGGCGGCGAAGTGAAAGATACACTGGTGATCGGACATTATGGCGATACACCAAACTTTGATACACACGACAACTTAAACGACAACGGTATGCGTATCAATATGTGCGTTTACGATCCGCTGGTTCGTATGGACAACGAAACTTATGAGATTAAACCATGTCTGGCAGAATCCTGGGAGCTTTCCGAAGATGGTAAGGAATACACATTTGCCATCAAGTCAGGAGTTAAATTTACAGACGGAACCGATATGACAATCGACGATGTTGTCTTCTCACTGGAGCGCGGCATGAAAATGCCGATGGCAGTTCCTAGCTTTGCACGTGTAACAGGCGTTGAAAAAGTGGACGACAGCCATGTAAAAGTAATCCTGGACGGACCGTATCCCGAGTTTTTATTCGCAATGGCGCTTCCGACAGCCGGTATCTTCAGCAAGACTGCTTTTGAGTCCATGGGCGAGGATGCATTTAAGAAGAATCCTGTAACGACAGCTCCTTACAAAGTGGCAGACTGGAAGGCAGGAGAGAAGGTTGTTCTTGAAGCCAACGAAAATTACCACATGGGCGAAGTTCCGATTAAACACGTGGAATACCGTGTTATCACAGACCCGAACTCCGCAGTGCTGAGCCTTGAGTCCGGCGATATCGATGCATACGTAGACGTACAGCCGACAAGCTTTAAACGTATCCAGGAAAATGATAAGTTAGAGCTTCATATGGGTGATACATTCGGTCTTAACTACATTACCATCAACTGCGACAAAGCTCCGTTTGACAACATTAAAGCACGTCAGGCCCTGGCTTACGCTACAGATAAAGAATCCATGTTATACGGTATTCTGGATGGAAACGGAACAATCATGGATACTTTCGCAAATGAGAAGTACCTTGGATACACAGATCAGGTTGTTAAATATCCTTATGACCTTGAGAAAGCAAAAGAATTATTCGCAGAGGCCGGCGTAGACGGAAGCCAGGAAATTTCCATCATCGTTTACGATACAAAAGCTTCCAAATATGCTCAGGTTTTACAGAACTCTCTTGCAGAGATCGGCCTGAAAGCTAATGTTTCCCAGATGGAACGATCTGCATATGACGACGCCTGCTTAAACGGCGATTCAAATATTATGGTTGACGGCGGAACCTTTACAGCTCCTACGATTGATGAGGCGCTTTACTCCGGTATCCACTCCAGCCAGATGGATGTCCGCAACTACAGCAAATATTCCGACCCGGTTGCCGACCAGTATCTGGATGAGGCACGTGTAACACTGGATGAGACGGAGAGAGCCGCTCTGTATGAGAAACTGCTCATTAAACTGAGTGAGGATCTTCCGATGATTCCTACATTAAGCGGAACCAAGAACATCGCTACAAATAAGAACCTGAAGGGTGTTACGGTTAACCCATGGTCCTTCTACAACATTTACGAATTCAGCTGGGAATAATTAGATTCCTTACGAACGTTACATAATTGAATGATGATTTTGTCCCGCCTTCCGAAATTCAGCGTTACCGGAGGCGGGACGAATGAAATCAGGAGTAGTTTGGTTACTGTCCGCGGAGCGGACGGTAATACAGTTCGAGATAGGAGCGGGGTATGCATAAATATATTGCAAAAAGACTTCTTTTGATGATACCGGTTATCGTCGGCATTTCATTTATTATTTTCTCAATTATGAGCTTTATGCCAGGTAATCCGGCCCGTCTGATTCTGGGGGAGAAAGCGACAGCCGAATCAATAGCCGCTTTAAACGAGCAGATGGGATTAAATGATCCGTTCATTATGCGTTATTTCAGGTATATGGGCGATGTATTAACAGGGAATTTTGGCGTTTCTTACAGAACGGGCATGCCGGTAGTGGAAGAAATTGTAAGACGTTTTCCAACCACCGCCAAACTTGCGGTTCTGAGTGTTCTCTTTGCAACTGCGATCGGCCTTCCTCTTGGTATTCTTTCAGCCGTAAAGCAGTATTCCTGGATCGACAGCCTGACAACCGTGCTGGGACTTGGATTCATCTCCATGCCGCCGTTTTGGCTGGGTCTTATGCTGATTATTCTCTTTTCAGCAAAGCTTGGAATCCTTCCGTCGTTCGGTTCAGATTCCTTTGCACACTTTATCCTGCCGGCGCTTACCAGTTCGGCATCTACATTTGCAACACTGCTTCGAATGACGCGTTCAACAATGCTCGAAGTAATCCGTCAGGACTACGTTACGACGGCATATGCAAAAGGGGCGGAGAAAAGCAGGATTATCTTCCACCACTGCCTTCCGAACGCACTGATTCCGTTGATCACGGTTGTCGGCGTTAACTTCGGCGGTATGCTGGGCGGTTCCGTTATCACGGAGTCCGTATTCGGAATGTCCGGTATCGGCCAGCTTTTGATTATGTCCATCCGTTCTAAGGATGTTCCGGCTGTTATGGCCTGTACTCTGCTTCTGGCAGTGATGTTCGGGCTTGTCAATCTGATTGTGGATGTTATTTATGCATATGTGGATCCACGAATCAAGGCACAATACGCAAAGTAGGGGGGTGGCATCATGGGAAGCACAACGTTGGAAATACAGACTGCGAAAAAAAATTCACAGCTTGGCATGATATGGCATCGTCTGACAAAGAATAAACTGGCCGTCATCGGCTTGGTTATCATTGTAGCCATGATTGTAGCCTCGATTGGAATCGGATTCACGGTCGACTATAATAAAATTATTTTACATGATTTGAAGAATAAGCTGCAGGGACCGAGTATGGCGCACTGGTTTGGAACAGATGCTTATGGGCGCGACCTGCTTTACAGGATTATATACGGTGCGCGTATCTCCCTGTTTATCGGTTTTGTCTCCGTAGCCGGAGCGATGTTTATCGGCGGCGCAATCGGAGCGATTTCCGGTTACTACGGCGGTAAGATTGATATTGTGGTAATGCGTTTTATGGATATGCTGATGGCTATTCCTTCCACGCTGTTCGCCATCTGTGTCGTATCTGCCCTTGGTACCGGCGTTATGAACCTGCTTCTGGCTATCATGGTTTCCATGATACCTCAGTTTGCAATGATTGTCCGGTCTTCCGTGCTGACAATCAAGGGTTCGGAATTCATTGAAGCGGCGCAGTGCGGCGGTACGTCCACGGCCCGTATCATCATGCGTCACATTATCCCCAACGCCATGGGACCTATCATCGTGCAGGCAACTCTGGCACTGGGCGGTGTTATCCTGACGGCGGCCTCCATGAGCTTTATCGGCCTGGGTGTTCAGCCTCCGGAACCGGAATGGGGCGCTATCCTTACAGAAGGACAGGAGTTCATGCGTGACTTCCCGTACCTTGTATTCTTCCCGGGTGTTACCATCATGATGGCAGTGCTGGCATGTAACTTCCTGGGCGATGGACTCAGAGATGCTCTCGATCCGAAGCTGAAACAGTAGAGTCTTTAAGAAGCCCGAACTGGTTTATGGTAACAATGGAAGGAGTATGACGATGAATAATAATGATATTTTGCTTGATATAAAGGATTTGGAAGTAACCTACGATACGGAGGAGGGAATTGTCCGCGCGGTCAATAATATTTCCTTCAGCGTGGTCAGAGGAAAAACCCTGGGTATCGTGGGAGAGACCGGAGCCGGTAAGACGACAACCGCTATGAGTATACTGAGACTCCTCCCGGAGAGAACCGGCAATATCCGAAAGGGAAGTATTGTCTATGACGGCAGAAACCTGCTGGATCTCCCGATAGAAGAGATGCAGAAGGTCAGGGGCGAGAAAATCTCGATGATCTTCCAGGATCCGATGAGCAGCTTAAACCCCGTAATCACGGTAGGCGACCAGATTGCCGAGGTTTTGCAGCTCCATGAGGCAGCCGAGGGAAAAGGCGGCAAAAGACCAGGTAAAAAGCTGGGTAAACCCAGCCCCGAAATTATGAAGAGGGTCGATGAGATCCTTGAGATGGTAGGCATCCCGACGGAACGTAAGGTGGAGTATCCTCATCAGTTTTCCGGCGGTATGAAACAGAGGGTGGTTATTGCCATGGCCCTTGTCTGTGAACCGGAGCTGGTAATCGCCGATGAACCCACGACAGCCCTGGATGTTACAATCCAGGCGCAGGTTCTGGAGATGATGGAGAACCTGAAGAAGAAATTAAATACATCCATGATTTTAATTACCCATGATCTCGGTGTTGTGGCCGAGACCTGCGATGATGTGGCAATTATGTATGCCGGAGAGATCATCGAATACGGCACGGTCGAGGATATCTTCGACATGACCAAGAGCCACCATCCGTATACGGTTGGACTTTTTAATTCGATTCCGAGGCTGACCGATACATCGGAACGGCTGCAGCCGATTCCGGGTCTTATGCCGGATCCGACGGCGCTGCCGGGAGGGTGCAGTTTCCATCCGCGCTGCCCGCACTGCATCGGTAAATGTGAACAGGCGGAGCCGGGGATTTACCATTCCGGAACCCATAAAATCCGCTGTATCAGAATGGCCGATGACCATACGATGACGGATGACAAGGAAGGAGGAGCGTGCTGATGGCTTTTATAGAGACAAAGAACCTGAAAAGATATTTTAAGACCTCAAAGGGCATGCTTCACGCCGTAGACGATGTCAATATCAGCATTGAGAAGGGACAGACTCTGGGGGTAGTAGGAGAATCCGGCTGCGGTAAATCCACCCTTGGAAGAGTTGTGCTCAACCTTTTGGAACCAACCTCCGGCCAGGTATTTATCGACGGCCAGGAGATGTATAAGCTGCACGGCGCGGCTCAGAAAGAAATGAGAATGAGGGCCCAGATGATTTTCCAGGATCCCTATTCTTCCCTGAACCCCAGAATGTCGGTCAGTGAGATTATTGCAGAACCCCTTATCGCCAACAGACTGATGACGGAAAAAAGGGAAATCCAGGGACGTGTGGAACAACTTATGGAGACGGTCGGCCTTGCCCAGCGTTTTATCAATGCCTACCCGCATGAGCTGGACGGCGGACGGCGCCAGAGAATCGGCGTAGCCAGGGCGCTGGCGGTTAACCCGGACTTCATTGTCTGCGATGAGCCGGTATCGGCCCTTGATGTGTCTATCCAGGCACAGATTCTGAACCTGATGATGGATCTGCAGGACAGCATCGGCCTGACTTATATGTTTATTACTCACGATCTTTCCGTTGTTAAACATATCAGCGATGAAATTGCCGTTATGTATCTCGGACAGTGCGTGGAACGCGTTTCCAGCAAGGAGTTGTTCGTCAATCCGATGCATCCTTATACACAGGCGCTGCTTTCAGCGATCCCGATCCCGGATCTCTCCATGAGAGGAAAACCGAGACAGATACTGAGGGGAGAGGTTAAGAGCCCGATCGAACCGCCGGCAGGGTGCAGATTCGCTTCGAGATGTCCTCATGCGACGGATGAATGCCGGGGCAGAAACTTCCAGCTCAAGGAAGTGGAACCGGGACACCATGTAGCCTGCAGATTATACGAATAGGCATTGCCGGGAGGCAGAGGGAGATTATGCATCAGAAAATTAAAGAATATTTTGAAGTCCACAAGCAGGAAATGCTAAACGATATCATGGCTGCAATCCGAATCCCCAGCGTCAATGGGCCGGAACAGCCGGGCATGCCTTTCGGGGAAGAGAATGCCAGGGTTCTGGCGTTTGCCCAGATGCTTGGTAAAGAGTTGGGAATGAAAGCCGAGGTGTTGGAAAATAAAGTTGCGGTGATCGATTTGAACGACGCCCCGACAGAACTTGACATTCTGGCGCATCTTGATGTGGTTCCCGCTGGAGACGGATGGACTGTTACGGATCCGTTTGTGCCGGTTATCAGGGACGGACGCCTGTATGGGCGCGGTTCCTCGGATGACAAGGGACCGGCTATTGGGGCACTGTATGCAATGAAGGCGGTAAAGGATTTGGGAATTCCGCTGACTAAAAATGTACGTCTGGTTCTGGGGGCGGATGAAGAGACCGCCTGCCGCGATACCGCATATTATTACAGTAAATTTAATGAAGCGCCCTGCTCATTTTCGCCGGATGCCGAGTATCCGCTGATTAATATTGAAAAGGGCGGACTATATACGAAATACAGCGCTGAGTGGGCAGAAGACACTGCCCTTCCCAGACTCATCTCCCTGAAAGGAGGAACGGCGGGAAATGTGGTTCCAAACCGCGCGGAAGCCGTTGTTGAAGGCCTTGGGGAAGATGTGCTCAGGGATATCTGCAAAAAAGCAGGGGAAGAGACGGGAATCCAGTTTACCGTAGATCCCGAAGAGAATGCAGAGGCCGGAAATGAAGGACGGTATGTTATCCGTGCAACGGGAATCAGCACCCATGCCTCCACACCCTGGGACGGTAATAATGCGGTTACAGGGCTGATTAAAGCCGTTGTGAGCCTCCCGCTTGCCGGGAGCACGGGGATTAAGACCTTAAAGGGACTTTCCGAAATCTTTCCGCACAATGATTATTATGGAGAGGCAGCAGGAGTTGCCCAGAAGGATGAAGTGTCTGGCGTACTCACTCTTGGCACCAATATGGTGGAATACGGGACAACGGGACTGATAGGCAAGATAGACTGCCGTGCGCCGATCTGCGCTACGAAGGAAAATATGCTGGATGTACTGAGCGCAAGGCTCAGCGCGGCCGGAATAACGGTTGCCCCGGAAAGCCAGATGACGCCGCCTCACCACGTGCCGGCCGAAAAACCGTTTGTACAGACCTTGTTATCCTGCTATGAGCAGGTGATGGGTGAAAAAGGTTACTGTATGGCGATCGGCGGAGGAACTTACGCACACCGCCTGGAAAACGGCGTTGCTTTCGGATGCATGAAACTGGGAATTGATTATCATATGCATGGGGCCGACGAGTATTTGATTATTGATGATATGGTTAAAAGTGCGGAGCTGTTTGCACTTGCCATTGCGGAAATCTGCAAGTAGTGGATAATACAAAAAAAGAAGAGAAGGGGCTGCCCCGGGAAATGAAACCAACCCGAAGGACAGAGCCGGCTCTTCTTTTTTAACCTTCAGTCAGATAGAGAATAAATAACAGCGCTGACAGAATTTCTCAAGGATTGACAGAATTTATTAAGTTGTCTTTGCTGTGACTAACTGTTATAATCGTGGGAGGAAACTTTACGAGTAACTGTTCAGATGGTAGTATTCCGCGAGGCGTTTTCATACGTTTTTGTATGAAAATCCCGAGTTTAACCAGCGCGAAACAGCGTTTTCTGCTGTTTCTGTGCATCGTGAAGCGGTAATTATGAAGGTACTGAATAGTTACTTCTACGATCATAAAGGAGAAAGCACAAAGATGAGAAAAGCGATAAATAGATGGGTGAAAAGAGCAGCCGGCATTTACCTGGCAGCGGCTATGACCGTGACGGTTCCGGTATATGCGGATGTGATTCCACCAGTCCCGACGGCCACTGTGCAGGATACCGCGGAGGCGGAAGAGACTTACCTGGGAGGGGCGGAGCTTACGCTGCTTGCACCGGCAACCCAGAGCCAGAACCTGTCCTGTGTAATCCAGACTAAGGCGGGAAGCGTGATTGTAGTGGACGGCGGCCTCAGGGAGGATGCCCCTCATCTGATTGAGACGATTCAGGCCAAGGGAGGCCGTGTTTCGGCGTGGCTGATTACCCACCCGCACAGCGATCACATCGGCGCCCTGACGGAAATTCTGAATACACAGCCGATACCGATTGAGATTGATAATATCTACTATTCATTTTTAGAGAGAGAGTTTTATGAGAGAGGCGAGCATATGGGCAGGATGGACAACCTGGACAATCTGCTGGCGGCCTTTAACAATATTGCGCCGGAGAAGCTGCATCCGTCCATAGATAAAGGGCAGCAGATCCAGGTCGACGAAGTGACGATCAATGTAATGAACAAGCCATTCCGGAGTTTCCATAACACCTTTAACAACAGTTCCATCGCATACCGCCTGGACTTAAACGGCAGGAGAATCCTCTTTCTCGGGGATATGGGCTGGGATGCAGGCCAGAACCTTCTGAATAAGAATAAACCGGAAGATTTGAAGGCTGATATTGTACAGATGGCCCATCACGGACAGGACGGGGTGGAGCTGGATCTCTACCGTGTTATCAGACCTGAAATCTGTCTGTGGCCGACTCCCGACTGGCTTTGGGACAACGTGAAGAACGGTGAGGTGGATGCGGGACCCTGGAAGACGCTGACCGTCCGTAAATGGATGGAAGCTCTGGGCGTTAAACGCAATCTCTGTGCAAAAGACGGAGATCAGATTCTGAGATAAAAGCTTGCAATAGGGGAGTCAATTATGGCAAAATTAAGAAGTATGAAAAAGCGTATATCAGCAGTACTGGCAGTAATCATGGCGGCGGCAGTGTTTACCGGCTGCGCGGCATCAGGCGGGGCAACAACAGCGGAGACGCCAAAGGCAGCGGAGGTATCTGAATCCACAGGTAAAGACAGTACCGAGGCAGGGGAACCGGCACAGCGGATTGTGAGCGGTTATTATATCACGTCATCCGCCTGTATTGCCCTGGGACTGCAGGACAGGATGGTTGGAATTGAAGCCAAGGCGGCAAGCCGCCCTGTCTATAAACTGGCGGCTCCTGAATTTTTAGATCTTCCGAGTGTGGGAACCGCCAAGGAGTTCGACCTGGAGGGATGTGCCGCACTGGAACCGGATCTCGTCATTCTTCCAAAGAAGCTGTCGGAACAGGCAGATATTCTGGAGGGAATGAATATCAGGACACTGGTGGTAAATCCGGAAAGCATGGAGGCCCTTAAGGAGACAATCCGGGAGATTGCCGCCCTGACGGGAACGGAAGGGCAGGCGGAAAAACTGCTCGGCTGGTATGCGCAGAAGGAAGAAAAACTGGCGGATATCCTTGAGGGGGCCTCTTCGGAAAAGAAGCCGGAAGAAGGCGTTCCAAGTGTATATATTGCCGGTACAAGCAGCATACTGAGGGCCTCAACGCCCCAGATGTACCAGAGCAGCCTGATCGAGCTGGCCGGAGGAGTGAATGCGGCTTCCGATTTGAAGGATAACGGCTGGGCGGACATTTCCTATGAGCAGTTGATTGCCTATAACCCGGATGTGATTGTGGTGATTCCCGAGGCGGACTACACGAAGGAAGATGTGATGAAGGACAGCCGCCTCACCGGTGTCAATGCGGTGAAGAACGGACAGGTATATGAGATGCCGTCCTCTTTTGAGGCATGGGATTCTCCTGTTCCGTCGGGAATTCTCGGCTGTATGTGGCTGTCGTCGGCGCTTCATGAGGAGTTGTACCCGTTTGATGAATTTAAGGAAGAAGCCGCGGAATTTTACAGGGGGTTTTACGGCGCAGAGATCGACCGGTCACTGATCACGCGCTGATAAAGAAAAAATATGACAGTTCAAAAAAGAACGGGAAATAAGAAAAAAGTATATATTATAAGCCTGATCATCCTGATGCTGTTCCTTGTGATATCTCTCTGTACCGGGAGATATCCGCTGGAAGTGCGGGAGATAGGGCGTATATTGTCAGGACAGGGAGCAGATGAGACGGCAAAGAGCGTATTTTTAACTCTGCGTCTTCCACGTACGGTTATGGCATTTATAGCAGGAGCCGGCCTCAGTATGGCCGGCTCTATTTATCAGGATATATTCCGCAATCCACTGGCATCCCCGGACCTGATCGGCGTTACCAGCGGAGCCGGGGCAGGAGCGGCGTTTGCTATTGTCTGCTTCGGGCAGGGCGGAGGTATGGTGGTCGGCAGCGCATTCGCGGGCGGCCTGATTGCCGTTGGAGCGGCGGTAGCGCTGGCGGGAATGGCCGGACACCGCTCCGCCTCCGATTTTGTGCTGGCCGGTATTGCGGTGCGGGCGCTGGCGGATTCCTTTATCATGGCGATGAAATACCTTGCGGATCCGGAGCGCCAGCTTGCGTCGATTGAATACTGGACTATGGGGAGCTTTTCCAGCATGACTTATGAGAAGCTGATGACGGCAGCTCCTGTGGTGTTGGCCGGGTTTATCGGGCTTTTGTTCTTTCGGTGGCAGATTCAGATGCTTTCCCTGGCCGACGATGAGGCGGCTATGCTCGGAGTGTCCGTCAGAGTAGTCAGAATCTCAGTTCTGGCACTGACGACGCTGATTGTTGCGGGAATTGTCAGTGTGACGGGCGCTATCTCTTTCATAGGACTTGTGGCTCCTCATATCGCCAGGATACTTCTGAAAGAAAATGGATTTTCAGCCGCTGTTCTGAGCGGACTTGTAGGGAGCATCATTATGCTTGCAGCGGACTGTCTGGCCAGATCCCTGGGAGGAAGTGAAATCCCGGTCAGCATTCTCACATCGCTCCTGGGCGTGCCGGTGCTGGTGTGGCTGCTTGTTGGCAATAGGCGCGGAGTAAACGGTAACTGACTGCCCGTGAGGGGGAAGGGGAATAAACCTTGAACACAGGATGGACGGACGAAGGATGAACGGTTATAATGTAGAGAAGGATTTCCTTCTGGAGATACGGGATTTACAGGTTTCCTACCAAAAGGGGACAACTGCCGCCGGCAGGAACTCCAGGGAACCAGAGCCGGCAGTTTTGGACGGTGTGAATTTAACGGTGAAAAAGGGCTGCCTGACGGCGCTTCTGGGAGTGAACGGTTCGGGTAAGACGACACTTCTAAAAGCGGCGTGCGGACTGATACCGTCCCGGAATGGCGGAGTGACGGTATGCGGGCGTGACCTGACGGCGTTTAGCCGCAGGGAACTGGCGTCCTGTATCAGTTATATTCCCCAGAAAAACAGTATTTTATATCATATCAGGACAGAGGAAGTGGTTGTCATGGGGGCAAACCCGCGTCTTTTCTGGTATGAGGCGCCTTCTGCCGCACACAGGCGGGAAGCGCGGGAGCTCCTGGAACAGATGGGGCTTTTGGAGGAAGCGGACAGGGATTTTCTGACGTTGAGTGAAGGCCAGAAACAACTGGCGCTTCTTTGCCGTGCCCTGATGCAGAATGCTCCGGTGATGATGTTTGACGAGCCGGACAGCGCGCTGGATTATGGAAACAGGAGAATGATCCTGAGCCGGATTTCCGGTATTATAAGGGAAAAGAAATACGGCGGCCTGATTACCATCCATGATCCCGATTATGCCCTGCGTTACTGTGATGAGATTGTAATATTGAAGGATGGAAGGATAAGGGAAACAGTTTACTGCAGAAATGGAACCGAGGAAGGGCGGAAAGAAGCGGAGAGAAAGCTCAGAATGATTTATCCTGATCTGGAACTGCTGAGCTTCAACGGCCGTTTCCTCACGGTAAAATAGCAGACGATAAAGGAGGAATGCGTTTGAATCAGCGTACTCTTTTAAAAAAGACAATGGATCTGGCAAGAACAGGGGACGCGGATGCGTTTCAGAATTTTTATATCCTGACGGTGCAGGATACCTACGGAAAAGTCGGCTCTCTTGTGGAGGATCGGGAGAAAACGGAATCAATTCTGGTGGAGGTCTATTTAAGGCTCTGCAAAAAAGCCAACACTCTGCCGGTCGATGAGGAGGAACTCACGGACCGGATTGAGGAAGAGATTTACCGCGTGGTTGAAAAGGAACTGGGACATGAACCGGCTCATTTTGAGTTTGATGGGGAATATCAGAGCCTGAAGGAAGAAACGGCGGTAACGATGTGGATGAAGATCGAGGAGAAAGCAGGCCTCACCCGGGAGGAGCCGGAGGAAGACAAGGGCTCGTTTGCCGCATACCTCTACAGCCTCCTGAAGGTGGTCATGACGGTGCTTATCCTGATTTTCACGGTGGCAGTCTTTTACAAAGGCCTGAGGTGGTTCCGCGGCAGCAGGAAAGGGGAGGAAATCCCCGCCGTTGCGGTGGAGACGGCGGCGCCAAGCAGCGAGGCTCCGGTCGTCATAGAGGGAGAACGGCTGAACCCGGGATGGGAGCAGAAGCCGGATGGAAAACTTTATTATACGACGAAAGAGGGAAGGCTGGCCGATGGCCCCGTCTCGTTGGGAAAACAGATCCTGACATTTTCCAGGAACGGTGAGCTGACCATGATCGGAAGCAACAAGGATGTGGTGGAGAATATGAACCTGTCCTTTGATGAAAAAACGCGCTATGAGGTGAAGTCCGGTGATATTTATATAAAAGATCCCGATACGGGAGAGGAAACACGCGTCGTGATGAACGGCCATGTGACCCAGGCCGACGTAAGGTGCGGCTATCTGTGGTATATCAGCCAATATCAGATCCCCAATTCCTCACAGGTAAAGACAACGCTCTACAGGGCCGAACCGGAGGGCGGGAAGCAGGAGGAAATTTATACGACGGACAGTACCCTTGAATCGGGGAGCTTTCAGGTCACATCCCGGTGGCTTTATTACCTGTCCGACGGAACGCTGTACCGGAAAGAACTCAGTACCGGCAACACGGAATCTCTGGCCTCGGATGTAGAACATTATTTTGCCTGGGAAGATACGGCTTATTACATGAAAGACAGGACTCTCGAAAGTGTGTCACAGGGAGTGGAATATTCGGGCACAGAGGCCGGATACCGGATTGAACTGAAGGAGCAGGGGCTGGTTCTATCTCTGTTTGATGCGTCGGGAAATCCGGTTGTGGAGGAAGGCAGCGGCGAGGTGCGTGCCGGAGACAGAATCTACCGGCTGGAGGAAGGCGTAATCAAATCGGTAAGCCCGGCACCCAGAAAAGACGGAGACGTCACGTACTACATCGACGATGCGGGTACGGATAAGAAAATTTACTGGAAAGACGGAGCCGGTACAAGAGGACTGATACGGCAGGAAGGGCTGGTGGCGGACAGCTTCTGCATTGCGGGGGACTGGCTTTACTACAGCGCCAGAACGGAGCAGTACGGAGCTGAGTGTGACAGTCAGATTTACCGTCTTAATTTACAGACCATGACCCTGGAGAAATCGGGCGCTCCGTTCAGAGGCTATATGAAGAACATGTATTATTTTGACAATGTTCAGGCTATTTTTGGCGAGTACATCCCCTCGGTGGCGGATCCGGAGGATATCCACGGGGAGATTTCGGTGATTTCGCTGGGCGGCGGAATTGAACCGGTCAATGATACGGGAGTGAGGCCGGAAACAGACGGCAGTGATATGTTAGAGATGGTCATGGCCGAGGGAGACAGGATATACTGCCTGTATCACAGATGCAGCTATGACAGTGAATCCGGGCAGATGGCCTGGGAGACGACAAAGCCGCTGGAAATAAGATTAAACGGAACAGAAATCCAGAATGGAGCAGAGGATGAATAAGGATAGTAAGGGGGAGTGGAAGAATCCCCTGCTGGAACAGCTAATCAGTTACAGTGAGTCGGACTGTTATCCTTTCCACATGCCCGGACACAAACGGCAGGTAGAAATGGGGATAACTTCTTTTCCAAATCCATTTTCTGTGGATATCACAGAGATTGACGGATTTGATAACCTGCACCATGCGGAAGAAATATTGCGCGAGTCTATGGATCAGGCCGCGGCCGTCTACGGGGCGGACCGGACTTATTATATGGTAAACGGCAGCACCGGGGGAATCCTGAGCGCCATCAGCGGGGTGACATCCTCCGGCGGAAAGATCATTATGGCCAGAAACAGCCATAAAGCGGCTTATCATGCGGTGCTGCTCGGTCATTTGGATCCGGTGTATGTCTATCCAGACTTTGCAGACGACTATGGAATCCAGGGAGGTATTGACCCTGCGGCAGTCGAAGCCGCCTTTGAAAACACGGATAAGAGGACGGAAAAGATGGCGGGTCTGCATTCCGGGACAGGGGAGGACGGGGACGGAATCCAGGCGGTGTTTATCACATCGCCGACCTATGAGGGAATGGTTTCGGACATCGGAGCCATTGCAGAGATTGCCCACCGTCACGGCGTGCCGCTGATCGTGGATGAGGCCCACGGGGCGCATTTCCCGTTTGGGGCCCAGTTTCCCTGTTCCGCTCTGGATTGCGGGGCGGACATCGTGATTCAGAGCCTCCATAAGACACTGCCGTCCCTGACCCAGACGGCTGTGATGCATATAAAGGACGGGTTTGCCGATAGGGCGGGGGTGGAGCGGTATCTGTCCGTTTTCCAGAGTTCCAGCCCTTCCTATGTGTTTCTGGCATCCATAGAAAACTGCATCCGCTATATGGACGGGGAGGGAAGAGCGCGGATGGAGTGTTACGCCGCTTCCCTGCAGAAACTGATGGAGTGCGGAAGGAAATTTAAACATCTGCGGCTGGTGGATGACGGTATCTGCGGCCGTTTTCATATAAAGGACAGGGACGCGTCCAAGATCGTGGTTTCCACAAAAGAAAGCGGCATAAACGGAGCCGAGGCGGCAAAGCTGCTGCGCAGCCGTTTTCATCTGGAACCTGAGATGGCCTGCGGCAGCTACTTAATTCTGATGACGTCGTTGATGGATACGGAAGACGGATTCAGAAGATTATATGAGGCGCTTTGCTGCCTGGATGAACTGGCCGGCGGCAGGGAAAGCGGCCCGGAGGAAAAAGAAAATGGCACTGAGGAAAAAGAGAACGGTGGGAAAACGGCGGGGACAGGGAAGTCGTGGTATGGCCCGGCGAACACTTGGCTTTCCGGAATCCGGAAGGTTGTGAAGATCTCTGATGCATGGGGACAAAAACTGAAGCACATACCCCTTAAAGATGCGGCCGGAGCCGTCAGCGGAGGTTTTATTACCGTATATCCGCCCGGTGTGCCGATGATTGTTCCGGGGGAGCTGATTTCGGAGGAAGCCGTGGAGCTGATACAGAAAAACAGAGAGATTGGCCTGACCGTGGAGGGAATCGCAGAGGACGGGACCATTGCCGTTTCTGTGCATCGCGGAGCGTGTTATTGTTCACAGCGCAATGCGGTGTGAACAGTAATATTTAAACAGATAACAGAGGTATGGAGTCATGGGAAAAATATTTTATGTAATGGGAAAAAGTGCGTCCGGGAAGGACACAATTTATAAAAAGCTGCTGGAGCGCCTGCCCGGGCTTAAGACGGTTGTCACTTATACGACAAGGCCGATACGGGATGGGGAGACGGAGGGCGTGGAGTACCATTTTACCACGGCCGGACAGTTGGAACAGTTTCAGCGGGAAGGAAAACTGATTGAGATCAGGACGTATGATACGGTGTTTGGGCCGTGGAGCTACAGCACGGTAAACGACGGCCAGATCAACCTTGCGGAAGACAATTATCTGATGATTGGGACGCTGGAATCCTACCGTAGCATAAGGGAATATTTCGGCGCGGACAAACTGGTGCCTCTCTATATCCAGGTGGAGGACGGGGAACGGCTGACACGTGCCCTGGAGAGGGAAAAACAGCAGAAACAGCCCAAATACGCAGAACTGTGCCGCCGCTTCCTGGCGGATGAGGAAGATTTCAGCGAAGAGAAGCTCGAAGAGGCGGGAATTGAGAAACGGTACGTCAATTCAGGGATGGAAAAGTGCCTTTCTGAAATTGCGGAGACAATAACAACACTAACCCAAAGTGACTGTTCACTCTGTGCACAGTAACAACTAAAACCCTGAATTAACCTCGGATTCCCTACTAGGCAGCATTTTAATCTTGTGTTATACTATATGAGACAATTTTGTGTGCGGTGGGGAGTTACGCCGTTTCAGGAGGAAGATATGGCAGGTTTTCATGATATAATCGGACATGACATGGTGAAGGACCATTTACAGAAAGCAATCGAGTATCACAAGGTATCCCACGCCTACATTTTATCGGGTGAAGAGGGGATGGGCAGAAAGACGCTTGCCAAGGCATTTGCCATGACGCTTCTCTGCGAAAAAAGTGATAAGGAACCATGCATGCAGTGCCACTCCTGTAAACAGATTATGTCGGGCAACCATCCGGATGTCATCTGGGTGACGCACGAGAAACCGGCCAGTATCGGAGTTGACGATATCCGTGTCCAGATCAATGACTCGATTATGGTGAAGCCGTACAGCAGCAGTTATAAGATCTACATGGTCGACGAGGCCGAAAAGATGACGGTACAGGCGCAGAACGCGCTTTTAAAGACAATAGAGGAACCGCCTTCCTATGCGGTCATCATTCTGATGACAACGAACCAGGAGGTGTTCCTGCCAACGATCCTTTCAAGGTGCATCCAGTTGAAGCTGCGTCCCCTGAAAGATCATGTAATAAGTGATTACCTGGAGGAGATGATGGAGATACCGGAGAGCAAAGCGGATATCTATGCGGCATTTGCAAGGGGAAATCTGGGAAAAGCCATTCACCTGGCTTCCTCGGAGGAATTTTCCCTGCTTTATAAAGAAGTGCTGACACTGCTTAAAAATATAAAAGAGATGGACATTCCCATGCTGCTTGATTACATTAAAAAGCTGCAGGAGGACAACCTGGATCTGTTTGAATGCCTTGATTTCATGCAGCTCTGGTACCGGGATATCCTGATGTTTAAGGTGACAAAAGACATCAACACACTGGTGTTTAAGGATGAATATACAACGGTCAGCAATCTGTGCCAGAAGAGTTCTTATGAAGGCCTGGAGCTGATTTTAAATGCAATAGAGAAAGCTAAGGCCAGGCTGAATGCGAATGTCAATACGGAGCTGGCCCTGGAGCTTATGCTGTTAACAATGAAGGAGAATTAATCTATGACAAAAGTTATCGGAGTCAGGTTCCGCAAGGCCGGTAAGGTTTATTTCTTCGACCCGGCCGGTATGGAGATAAAGACCGGCGATCACGTGATCGTGGAGACTGCACGCGGTATCGAGTTTGGCCATGTGGTTCTCGGGAACCGCGAGGTGGAGGACAAGAAGGTGGTACAGCCGCTGAAGTCGGTTATCAGGATGGCCACCCGTGCGGACGAAGAGGTGGAGAGAAAGAATAAAGAGAAGGAAAAAGAGGCGTTTAAGATCTGCCTTGAGAAGATTAAGAAACACGATCTTCAGATGAAGCTGATCGACGCGGAATATACCTTTGACAATAATAAAGTGCTGTTTTACTTTACCGCGGACGGAAGAATTGATTTCCGTGAGCTGGTAAAGGATTTGGCCGCTGTGTTTAAAACGAGGATTGAGCTTCGTCAGATCGGCGTGCGCGATGAGACGAAGATTATGGGCGGCGTGGGAATCTGCGGCAGGGCTCTCTGCTGTCATTCTTATCTGTCCGAGTTCATACCCGTATCCATCAAGATGGCGAAGGAGCAGAACCTGTCCCTGAACCCGACCAAGATATCGGGTGTCTGCGGACGCCTTATGTGCTGTCTGAAGAATGAGGAAGAGACCTACGAGGATCTGAACAGCAAACTGCCGAATATCGGAGACTATGTGACGACGGACGACGGCCTGAAGGGCGAAGTCCACAGCGTGAGCGTACTGCGCCAGCTTGTCAAGGTAGTCGTAATTGTGGACAGGGACGAGAAGGAAATCAGGGAATACAAGGTGGAACAGCTTAAGTTCAGGCCAAAGCGCAGACGTGAGCGCGTCAATGTCAACGATGCGGAACTGAAGGCGCTGGAAGCTTTGGAGCGCAAGGAAGGGAAATCGAAGTTAGATGACAATTGACCTGAAGGAACATGAGAGAATCGATGAGCTGCACCGGAACGGCTACCGCATCATCCAGAGGGAGAACGCATTCTGCTTCGGTATGGATGCAGTGCTCCTCTCCGGTTTCGCCTTTGTGAAGCCGGGGGAGAAAGCTCTGGATTTGGGAACCGGAACCGGGATTATCCCGATTCTTCTGGAGGCCAAGACGGAGGGAAACCATTTTACCGGGCTGGAAATCCAGGAAGAGATGGCCGAGATGGCATCGCGGAGCGTAAAGCTTAACGGACTTGAAGAAAAAATAGACATCATAACAGGCGATATCAAAGAGGCGGGCCGGATCTTCGGCGGGGCCTCTTTTGATGTAGTGACGACAAATCCGCCCTATATGAACGACAGCCACGGTCTTAAAAACCCGGAACTTCCCAAGGCGATAGCCCGCCACGAGGTGCTGTGCACGCTGGATGATGTGGTGAGGGAGGGAGCGCGCGTACTTCGGCCGGGGGGCCGTTTCTATATGGTGCACCGGCCCCACAGGCTGATCGAGATCATTACGGCCCTCACCAGATACCGGCTGGAGCCGAAGCGGATGAAGATGGTGCATCCCTTTGTGGACAAGGAGGCCAATATGGTCCTGATCGAGGCAGTCAGGGGAGGCCGGTCCATGATTAAGGTGGAAAAACCGCTGATTGTTTATAAAGAACCGGGCGTTTACACCGATGAGATTTACGATATCTATGGGTATTAAACCGCAGGTTTGGAGGATTGGCAACTAATCATTTTGGCGATTGGCGGAGAGCCGCAGGGAGAATAAAATGCAGGGAAAATTATATTTGTGTGCCACACCGATTGGAAATCTGGACGACATAACGCTTCGTGTGCTTAACACACTCAAAACTGTGGATTTGATAGCGGCGGAGGACACCAGGCACAGCATCAAACTGCTGAACCATTTTGACATAAAGACCCCGATGACTAGTTATCATGAGTATAACAAGATCGATAAGGCGAGATACCTGGTGGACAAGATAAAAGAGGGCCTGAATGTGGCCCTGATTACCGACGCGGGAACGCCGGGAATCTCGGATCCCGGGGAGGAGCTGGTGAAGCAGTGTTATGAGGCGGGAGTCGAACTGACCTCGCTTCCGGGACCTGCGGCCTGCGTTACCGCGCTGACCATCTCCGGGATGGGGACGAGGAGATTCTGCTTTGAGGCATTCCTGCCGACGGATAAGAAGGAAAAACAGTGGATTCTGGAAGAGCTTAAGACGGAGACCAGGACGATTATCTTATATGAGGCGCCCCATCATCTTCTCAGGACGCTGGGAGAGCTTTATGAGGCGCTGGGGGACCGGCGCGTGGCCGTATGCCGGGAGCTTACCAAGAAATACGAGACGGTGTTCCGGACGACGCTCAGCGGGGCGATTAACCATTACACTGAGAATGACCCGAAGGGCGAGTGCGTGATTGTGCTGGAAGGACGGACGATCGAAGAGCTTAAGACAGAGGGGCAGGAGGACTGGAAAGAGATGCCGCTTGCCGAACACATGGAACATTATCTTTCCCAGGGGAAGGATAAGAAAGAGTCGATGAAGCTGGTGGCAAAGGACAGAGGAATCAGTAAGAGGGATGTCTACCAGCAGCTTCTGGAAGACGGAGAGTAGAATACAAAGGAGAGGTTCATGTACGAGGATTCCTATTATGCGGACAATGAGATCGACAGGGTGATATACCAGTATTACAGAGAGAACGGCGGATACTTTCTGGGGAATCCGTACGCGGGACAGTATCCTCACTGCCAGTTGATTCTTGATATGGACAACGCGCCGGTGTCGGTGCTCCCGGTAGTGACTTCCCAGTCCAATTATGGTTATGGCTTAACCTGCGCGGCGATGACACAGGCGGAGCTTAAATATCCCTATCATCTGGAGATTGTGCCGATGACTTTTTTCAAAAAGGGGATGGAGCTGATTGCCAAGGCCGATATCAAGGTGAGATACCGCGATCTGGATTCCAGGTATCGGATCAAGAGCGATGAACCCGCCTTTACGAAGTTGATACTCCCCGGCAGCCGCCTGGCGGATTTACTTCTGCAGACCAAGGCATTCCGGATCAAGGTGGAGCCGGTTGCCAAGGAGCGTAACCTGCATGCGGTCCAGGTCTTCAGAAACAGGACGCTGGGAGTGGAAATCCAGGGGAAGACGATTGATTTTGAAGAACTTACTGCAATGGTTGAGATCTGCAGGGAGACGGCTGTGGCAGTGAAAAGCTTTGCCATGCCGGAGAAAGAAGAACGGTAAGGGATGGCATGCCGCCGGAGATGGAAGCTGGCCTTTCATATTAGGGTAATCATGAAAACAAAAAAGCCGGGCTGTCGGGAAATTTTCCGACAGCCCGGTATTTTTAACCGGCCTGTTATTTTTTTAGCCATAATTCTTAAAAAAATAATGAATCTTTCAATTCCGGCAGACCATTAGAAACGGAATATAGCGGTTCCATAAGCCGGAAGCGGATAGGAGAAGGAATACGGCATGCCGTCACACTCCCCTTTGGCGGATTTAAACACCTTCTGCTCTTCACCTCGCTCATAAAGGCCGTGCTCATTGTCCAGGAGCAGCGTGAAGTTGCCCCGCTTCGGAACGCCGACCCGGTAATCTTCGCGGGCGACCGGGGTGAAGTTGCAGATAAAGAGCAGGTTTTTCTTTTTCGTCTCGTCACGGCGGACAAAGCTGAAAATACTTCTGTCGGCATCGTTGGCATTGATCCATTCGAACCCGGAAAAGTCGCCGTCCAGACGGTAAATCGCAGGATATTTCCTGTAGAGGGTGAGGAGGCCGCGGACGTATTTCTGTAAATCCTCGTGGAGTGGTTCGTCGGCCAGATACCAGTCCAGCGCGGCTTTTTCATCCCACTCGTGGAGCTGTCCGAAGTCCTGGCCCATAAACAGGAGCTTTTTGCCGGGATGGCCCAGCATAAAGGTATAGCCTGCCTTCAGGTTGGCAAATTTATCTTCATACTCGCCGGGCATCTTATTCAGCATGGAACACTTCAGGTGCACAACTTCATCATGGGAAAGAACCAGGATAAAGTTTTCGCTGGTGCTGTATGTAATGCCGAAGGTCATCTTATTGTGGTTGGGTTTTCGGAAATAAGGATCCAGTTTCATATATTCCAGGAAGTCGTGCATCCATCCCATATTCCACTTAAAGGTGAAGCCGAGTCCGTCATCCTCTGGCCGTTTCGTCACATTGGGCCATGCCGTGGATTCTTCCGCAATGATGATAGATCCGTCCTTCCGGCCGGTAATCACGCTGTTTAAGTGCTTGAAGAACTCAACAGCCTCCAGGTTTTTATTTTCTCCGTATTTATTGGGAACCCACTGGCCGTCCTGACGCCCGTAGTCTAAGTAGAGCATGGATGCAACGGCATCCACTCTCAGTCCGTCAATGTGGTAATTCTCGATCCAGTAAAGGGCGTTGGCAATCAGGAAATTAGCGACCTCGTTTTTGCCGTAGTCAAATACTTTGGTGCCCCAGTCGGGATGCTCCCCTTTTCTGGGATCTGCATATTCATAGAGCGGCTGCCCGTCGAAATCGGCAAGGCCGTGGGCATCTTTTGGAAAATGGGCGGGTACCCAGTCCAGGATGACGCCGATGCCTTTTTTGTGCAGGTAATTAACAAAATACATGAATTCTTTGGGCGTTCCGTAACGCGAAGTCGGAGCAAAATAGCCGGTAACCTGATAACCCCAGGAACCGTCATAGGGATGTTCGGCAATGCCCATCAGCTCCACATGGGTGTATCCCATCATTTTCACATAGTCGGCCAGTTCGTGCGCGGCCTCCATGTAGGTGTAATATCCGTCCTTCTCCTGGCGGTTTTTCTTCTTCCAGGAACCAATATGTACCTCATAGATGGACATCGGAGACTTTACAGGATCGGCTTCCCGGCGCTTTGTCATCCAGGAGGAATCGCTCCAGCCGAAATTCCTGATATCCGTAGTGACGGATGCCGTCCCGGGCCGGTATTCGGCAGCAAATGCATAGGGATCTGCCTTGAAGAGGATCTTGCCGCTGGTGGTTGTGATGGCGAACTTGTAGAGCTGGCCCGAGCCAAGGCCGGGGACAAACGCCTCATAGATACCGCTGTTTTCCACCTGTTTCATCGGTGTAGAGTCCAGATTCCATCCGTTAAAATCACCCACCACGCTGACGGATTCGCTGTGCGGCGCCCACACGGCAAAATAGTACCCGTCTTTTCCCTGATATGTAAACGGATGGGCCCCCAGCTTGTCAAAGAGTTTGTAATGGCGTCCCTCGCCGTAAAGATAGCGATCCAGCTCACCGATCACTCCAAGACCGGACATCTTTGATTTGGCAGCAGGTGTTTTCCTGGTTGTTCTGCCGGTGTTCTTGCTTCCCGTCATAATGTTAACCCTCCGTTATTCTGAGAATAACTGCGTCGTTACCCTCTAATTCTATTTGAATCCGGTCGCCTTGAATAGTAAATGTCCGTCCGGTTAATAGATCTGTGCAAACATCCGCGCCGGTGTTAAAGGGTATATTCACCGATGCAGGATTTTCGTCGTTGTTCACGGCTGTAATCATCGAAACGTCCTCTGACAGACGGGCAAAAGCATACTGACGGTTGGTCAGCAGCAGCTCCTTATAAGATCCTCCGTGATATGCCTCTTCGGCCAGGTGAATCTGCCCCAGCTTACGAATCAGTTCCGTCAGTTCACAGGACCGCGAAGCCGCCTCTGAAATGGCGATCGCAGGGCGGAGTCCGTCGTCCGAGTACGGGGTCCTGCGGCCCTCCGTACCCCATTCGCCGCCGTAGTAGATGGAAGGGATTCCGGGCAGGGTAAACAGCAACGCATAGACTGGTTTCAGATGCGCCTTACTGTTTAATTTGCTGGCGATCCGATCCTCATCGTGGTTGTCGACAAAGGTATAAAGTTCTCTGGCCACGGCCTCCAGCCTGCGGACATTATGGGCCAGTTCAAAATAATTGTGGTCGTTGTGGGCGGAATAAATGCTCTTGTGCATCTCGTAATTCGTCACCGAGTGGAGCATCTCATCATTGACCCAGCGGGAATACTCTCCGTGGATAACTTCTCCCATCAGCCAGAAGTCAGGTTTAACGGCATTTGAGACCTGCCGCAGCTCCTTCATAAACTGAAAATCCAGGACATTGGCACAGTCCAGGCGTATGCCGTCAATATCAAATTCACGGACCCAGAACCTGACCGTATCCAGGAGATAGTTTTTCACATCCTGGTGATGCAGATTCAGGCAGGGAAGTTCCCAGATACCATGCCAGGCCTCATATCCAAAGGAATCCCCCATGGGACTGTTAAAGCCGAAGTTCACGCCTTTATACCAGTCCCGGTATGGAGACGCCTCCCGGTTGATGCAGATATCCTGAAATGCGAAAAATTCACGTCCCGTGTGGTTAAAGACCCCGTCAACGACGACGCGTATGCCGTTCTTATGGCAGAGGTTAACAAAATTTATAAAGTCTTCATTCGTGCCGAGACGGCGGTCCACGGCCCTGAAATCCCTGGTGTCATAGCCATGGGTCGAAGATTCGAACAGCGGTCCGATATAGACTGCGCTGCAGTTTAAACTTTTAATATGCGAAACCCACAGATCCAGTTCGGTAAAACGGTCTGCGGCCGCGGTTTCCGCATTTTGCCTGGGCGCGCCCGTCATACCCAGCGGGTACATATGATAAAAGACGGCCTCTTCATACCAGGTGTGTTTATTGTGTGCCATGCTTGTCCTCCCCAGGCAGCGTGTGCTATGCGTAAGTTTCCTGCTCCTTAATGCTTCGGAGAAGGAACTGATAGCGAAGCTGCGCAGCTTTTAATTCATAAATATAACAATCGATCAATGTGGGATCCACGACCTGTTCAAACCGGTTGATAGCGGTGTCAATGGTACCCATAGCCTGCTTAAGCTCTTCCAGAAGTTCAGGATCCAGCCTGCGGGCTTTCATACTGCGTTTTGCCTGTCTTGATAATCTCATATTATTTCACTCCTGTATAATCCGTGCAATGGTCCGGCCGACAAATATGCGCTTTGTCAGCAGTTTATGGATGCTGTAATTAGTATATACAGGAATGGAAAGTTTATGCATCCATGCCCAGAAATGACTGGAGGTTTGTACCCAGTTTTGTGAGCTGTCTGGTGCTGTCGACGATAGACAGATAGTAATAATTACAGGTGCCTTCACGGCGGATGGAAATCAGCCCGGCATCTTTTAAAAGTTTTAAATGATGGGAAACAGCCGGACGCGACAGGCTGGTTTTTTCAGTGATTTCCCGCACGTTCATACCGTGGCGGCTTAAGTTTTCCAACGAGAAATCTCCGCCGCACGTTCTGTAGGCAGCATCGGTCAGGGACTCGATAATGGACAGCCGTATCTCATCGCCGAGCGCGATAAACAGAGGCATGCAGTCGTGGAATAAATTTTTCAGTTCCAATACGTCGGGCAAGGCGTTTCCTCCTTTGGTTTAAAAATTTGAACTAATATTATTTTAACATTTTTAGGAAAGCCAGTCAACGTAAAGCCTGCGGGGACCGGAGGAATAAATGAATAAAATTCCGACCTGTTTTTTGGTGATTTTTTTTGAAAAAGGGAGTTGACTTTTTGGACAAAAGTGTTCATAATAAAAAAACGTTCTTCACAGTTTAGCAGAGGCTATCCTGTAACAAATATTCTTGCTGCATCCCGCAGCGTGGTTTATCTTTTATTGTTATCTATATCATTTGTTTTTCGCTTATTTTCCGGTTTGATTGCTGTTTTGTGTTATTGGCCGCCGTTTGATATTACAGGCTGCAGGTGCGTTACCGCCGCTTCGGAAGGAGGGATTGGGTGGGAGATTTTGTGTTACTGTTTTTTCTGTCGGGCTGTGCTTTATCCGATCTGAAGACAGGAAAGATTCCGAATGTTTTAGTGCTGCTTGGGGTTGCGTCATTCGGAATTACCGTTTTTATCAGGGGGCCGTCCTCCGGGACTGGAGTCTGGGAGACAGGGACGGTTTTTATTCTGTTTTTTGTCCGGATCCTGTTTACGGCCAGTGTGCTCTTTCCGCTTTTTTTGTTCAGAATGATGGGAGCCGGGGATATTAAGGTGATGGCGGTGACGTCCGGATACCTGGGCATGGACAGAGGGTTTCAAATTATATTCTATGGTCTGGCGGCCGCGGCCGCGTGGTCTTTTATCTATATGCTGCGAAAGCGCATTCTTTTAAATCGTATCAGATATTTCCTGAATTACATGAAAAATATATTCCGGACAGAGTGCATACTACCCTATTACTGTGCATGCGGACAGGATGGAGCGGGACTCTGTTTCGTCCCCTTTCTGTGGTGCGGGTACTGTCTCTGGCTGGCGGCGAACGGAGGCATGGTATGAGACATGTTATGGCAATTTATGACGTAGACCCGCTCTATGCGGCGAGGTTTGCGGATGTGGTGAACCAGAAAGAGAAGATTCCTTTTGAGGTGCTTGCCTTCTCCTCTTTCGACAGGCTGAAAAGCTATGCAAAGGACAATCCGGTGGAGCTGCTTTTACTCAGCAGCGCGGTCAGCCGGGAGGAGGCGGAGGCGCTCGGCGCGGGCAGGGTGATCCGGCTGGCGGACGGGGAGACCGTGCAGGCTGATATGGAGTATCCGAGTATTTACAAGTATCAATCCAGCGAGAATATTATCCGGGAGGTGATGGCCTGCTACTGTGAGAAGGAGAAAGATCTTCCGGTCGGACCGGCTCTGGGAACGGCGGCAAGGATACTGGGGATATATTCGCCGGTAGGACGATGCCTGAAGACCTCCCTGGCGCTCACGATGGGGCAGCTACTGGCCCAGGAGGGGCGGACCCTGTATCTGAACCTGGAGGAGTGCTCCGGCCTGTCGGTTCTGACCAGGGAGGAGTACAGGGAGGATTTATCGGATCTGCTGTATTTTTACACCCAGGGAAGTTATAACCTTCTCCGGCTGAACAGCGTGGTACATTCCATCAATGCGCTGGACTACGTGCCTCCCGTGCGTTACCCGGAGGACCTTGCCCAGACCGACACGGAGCAGGTGGCCGGACTGATTGGGAAGATAGCCTGCGAAAGCGGCTACGAGAGCATTATCCTGGATATCGGGAGTCTGGGGAAGTTCGCTTCCGGACTGATGGACCTGTGCTCTGTCATCTATATGCCGATCAAGGAGGACAGCGTATCCCTTGCCAAGCTGGAGGAATTTGAACACTACCTGGACGTATCCGGGAATGAGGCGGTGAAAGACAAAATCAGGAAGCTGAGACTCCCGTATCACAGCAGCTTCGGGCGGAGGGAGAATTATCTGGAACAGCTTTTATGGGGAGAACTGGGAGACTATGTGAGACAGCTTTTGAGAGGAGGCAGGCGACAGCCATAGACACGGCGGTTATGACAGAGGAAAAGGAGAGGAAAAACAGGCTCAGGGCCAAGATGATGGCTGAACTGGAAGGGAGAATGCAGGTGGAGGATGAGGAGCTGCGCGAGATGATCGACAGCGCTGTCCTCAAGGAGGCGGAGGAGACATATCTGACCCTGAAAGCAAGGCTCCGCCTGAAGAAAGAGCTGTTCGATTCGTTCAGACGTCTGGACATTCTGCAGGAGCTGGTGGATGATCCGGAGATAACGGAAATCATGGTCAATGGAGCGGATCACATATTTGTAGAAAAGGGCGGCCGGATCAGCCGCTCCGATCGGACTTTTGACTCGGCAGAGCAGCTTGAAGATCTGATACAGCAGATTGTCAGCCGGGTGAACCGGACGGTAAACCTCTCCTCCCCGATTGCGGACGCCAGGCTGGAGGACGGTTCCAGGGTGCATGTGGTACTTGCACCCGTGGCAATCGACGGACCGGTCCTGACCATCAGGAAGTTTCCGGAACCTATCACAATGGATAAGCTGATCGGCCTGGGGAGTATCACCAGGGAAGGGGCACAGTTTTTAAAGACAGCAGTCAGGTCGGGGTATAACATTTTTGTGAGCGGCGGAACGGGATCCGGAAAAACTACGTTTTTAAACGCCTTGTCGGAGTTTATACCGGAGGATGAGAGAATTATCACGATTGAAGATTCGGCGGAACTTCAGATACGTCATATCCCTAATCTGGTCCGCCTGGAAACGAGGGTTGAGAACCGGGATGGCAGCAGGGAGATTTCGGTCAGGGATTTGATAAAGGCCAGCCTGCGCATGAGGCCGGATCGGATTCTGGTGGGTGAGGTTAGAGGGGCGGAGGCCCTGGAGATGCTTCAGGCCATGAATACGGGCCATGACGGTTCCCTTTCTACCGGCCACGGAAACAGCCCGAAGGACATGATAACGCGCCTGGAGACGATGGTCCTGATGGCCGCGGATCTGCCCCTGGCCGCTGTGAGAAATCAAATCGCCTCGGCGGTGGAGTTAATGGTACACGTGGGAAGACTGCGCGATAAAAGCAGAAAAGTTCTGGAGATATCGGAGGTGACGGGATGTGAGGAGGGACAAGTCATACTGGAACCAATCTTTACCTTTCGGGAGAGAGAAGGAAAGGACAGGAAGCGGGTGGAAGGCACACTGGAAAAGGTGGGCGAACTGCGGCGGAGAGAAAAACTGCGGGCCGCTGGCCTGGATAAGTGAATCTATCGGGATGCAGAAACAGGATCGGCAGGAAGGCCGGATTAAAGCAGGCGGCCAGACGGTATACGACAGATACAGTCTTTCAGGCCGGGAGTGGTTTACGTATGCGGCCGGAGGAACCGTGGCCTGTGCCGCGACGGCGTATGTATTCTACAGAAGCATTGCAGCTTTTTTGATTTTTCTTCCTTTGGGAATTCTTTATCCGTTAATAAAAAGAAAGGAGTTGACGGTACGGAGAAAGGAGGCGCTCAGGCAGCAGTTTAAGGAGGCGGTGCTGATTCTCTCCTCCTCCCTGGGCGCGGGATATTCCGTAGAAAATGCTTTTGCCGCGAGTCTGCGGGAATTGGAGGAGCTTTATGGAGCGGAGGGGATGATTACGGTGGAATTCGCCTACATCTCATACCAGTTGAGAATGAACAGGACGATAGAAACGCTGCTGGCCGAGTTCGCAGCAAGAAGCGGATTGGAGGAGATAAAGAACTTTGCCGAGATATTTGCCGTTTCCAAGAGGAGCAGGGGAGAACTTGTCTCCGTCGTCGACCATACGGTTCATGTGATCAGTGACCGCCTGCAGGTCAGGGAGGAGATTCTGACGATGACGTCCGAAAAGCAGTTTGAGCAGAAGATTATGAACCTGGTTCCCTATTTTATTGTTTTCTATATCGAGTTTTCATCGCCCGGTTTCTTCTCACAGATGTATGTGACAACGGCGGGGCGGGTGGTGATGACGGGATGCCTTATCGTGTATGTAGCTGCCTGTTTTCTGGCGTTGAAGATACTGAATATTGAGCTTTAGTGATAAAGGCAGAGTAACAAAAGGGAAAAAGTGAGAAGCGAGCAGAAAAGAAACCCAAGAAGAGAATCGAAAAGAGATTCGAATAATGAGCCGATAAGGGAACCGAAGGAGACGGAAGAAACATGAAAGGGAATGGACCTTGAAGAGATGGAGATGAGATGGAGCGATGAAGGTGGAAAAACGGCAGGTTACCTGTGTCATTTTGGGGATAATTCTTGCCCTGGCCTGCTTTTTTGTGGACAGGCAGGAGCCGGGGTTAGCCGGGGGCCGTGGAATTGGGAGAAATTCCTATGGACAGGGGGAAAAGGAACAGATTGTCATTGTAAAAGGACTGCTTACGGAAAAGACGCCCGTGGACGTACGAATTGGAGAGCGGCAGTATACCGGAGAGGAGGCTGCACAGGCTATCCAATCAGCCGTAGAGGAATTATCCGCAGAAATGTCAGGGGACAATGAATCACTGGAACGGGTACGGGGCAATCTGAAGCTGACCTCCTGGCTGGATGAATATGGAGTAGCCGTACAGTGGCAGCCGGAGGATACGGAACTAATCAGCCCATCCGGGGAAGTTTTCAACAGAGACTGTCCTGAGAACGGCACGGAGACGTTATTAACGGCCAGATTGAGGGCAGGAGAGCGCTCAGAAGAATACATATTCCGGCTGACGGTTTTTCCGCCGGGAGGCTCGGCGGAAGAGAAAAAGGTTGCAGCTTTTAAGCGGTTCCTGGCCGAGGAAGAGGAGAAGCAGAAGCACTCGGAAGTATTTCTTCTGCCCGCGCAGTTTGAGGGCGAGGATATATCCTATACCGTGAAAAAAGGACGGGATTATCTGGCATTTCCATTGCTCGGCGTATTGGCGGCAGTGCTGTTGCCCCTTAAGGACAGACAGAAAGAGAAGGAGGAAAAGAAAAACAGGGAACAGCAGATGATGATGGACTATTCCGAGATCCTGTCCAGGCTCGTTGTGTTTCTGGGAGCCGGCCTTCCCGTAAGAAAGGCCTGGGAAAAGATAGTGGCGGATTATATGCAGACGGCAGAGGATAATGGAAAGAGGGCGGCTTATGAAGAAATGGCGTCAGCCTATCACCAGATGCAGAGAGGAGTGCCGGAAATACGGGCCTATTCAGAATTTGGCAACCGCTGCAGAGTGCTTCCTTACAGGAAACTGGCCGGGATACTGGAACAGAATGTGAAAAACGGCTCTAAGAGCCTTGCGCCAATTCTGGAAACCGAGATGGAGAATGCTTTTGAACAAAGAAAGAATCTTGCCAGAAGGCTGGGGGAGGAGGCCTCCACAAAGCTGCTTCTGCCTTTGTTTATGATGCTGTTGATTGTGATGGTGATGATATCGGTTCCGGCCTTCCTGGCTTTCGGAATCTGATACACCGGAGAGGAGAGAATGTATGAGATTAAAAAATGAAGTAATGGCGTTCTGGTACGATGAGAATGGGGTAACTGTGATCGAGATAGTTCTGCTGCTCGTGGTGGTGATCGGCCTGGTTCTGATTTTTAAGACCCAGATTAATACACTGCTCAACAATATATTCAAACAGATTAACAACAAGTCGAAGGAGGTTTACTAGTGCTGCATTGCATCAGGCGGCATTTAACTATAAAACAACCGTGTTTTGGGAAGGTACCCGGGTCGGCAGACGGAAGCATTACCGTATTTTTAAGCCTCACATTAACCTGTATCTGTGCTCTCATGGGAGGACTTTTTGAATCTGCCAGGACAGCGGGAACAGGATGGTATATGCAGATGGCTCTCGACTCTTCCCTCGACTCCCTGATGAGTAAATATCACAGGGATGTATGGGAGCAGTACAGGATCTTTGCGCTGGAATTCGAGGATGCTGAGGGGCTGGCTGCGGAGATGGATCCGTATCTGGAGGGCTATTTTAATTCTGCGCCGTTTTATCCGGTTGGGGACAGGGAACTGAGCGTTTCAAAGATTACAGGTATTGCGGAGGAGGAAGGCCGCTGGTTTGAGAAGGAGATACTTGATTACATGAGGCTCGGGGTCTGGAACATGGAAAAAGAACCGGGGGCGCTTAAGGAGATGGCGGATGGAATAAAAGAGGCTGAAAGTCTGGGAGCCATTGCGGAGGAATATCAGGAAAACGGCAGGCGCCTCCTGGAACTGGAACGGATTGTGGAGGAGATTGGAGAAAACCTGAAAAAGCAGAGAGAGTATCTGGAGAAAGGAAACAGGCAGCTTGAAGACGGAAATAGTTCCGGATTCATACGTACGGCCGAAAAGCTGGAACGGGAGCTGGATAAAATCCCGGCTCTCGTGCGCAAATATGAGGAGAAGGCGGAGGAACTGAAAACAGTGGTCAAAGAAACGGAACAGGGGGCGGAGGAACGCCGCAACGACCTGCAGCCCAAGACCTGGGAGCTGGTGACGGAAGAGATGGACAGCTACCGTTCTTATACCGATAGTGAGGGAAGCAGACGGAAGGAAGTAAAACAGACGGAAACGACGGCCGGGGAGAATAAGGAGATCGTCAAAGCCGCGATTCAAAAGGCGGAGGAGGTTCAGAAGTATATAGATTCCTGGGAACCGGATGACGACGATGATGAGCTGGATGAAGAACGTCTTTGGAGAAAGGTACTCACAGTAACCGCCAGATTCAGAGTGGATACCCGGTTTGAGAAAACAGGAATAAAAGACAGGAAAAAACTGAACGTCCTGGAATCACTCAGCCGTCTGGCAGGCACTGATTTACTGTCAATTGTTGTACCGGAAGGAAAAGAGGTGTCCGGGGACAGAGTGGATACATCACAATTTCCTTCGGTCACGGAACTAAGGGGCGGCCAGGGTGGTGAGAAAGAGGAGACAGGAGGCAATCTTCTGAATACGGCGCTGATTCATGAGTACGCTGCCGCGTTTTTTACCAGTTTTCTTTCAGAGCAGGAGCGGCCGGTAAAATATGAGCAGGAATACCTTTTGTCTGGTAAGGATACGGACCGCGGGAACCTGAAGGCGGCCGTGAACAAAATCATAGCGGTGAGGGAGGCAATGAATCTCTTATATCTGCTGGGGAATACAGAGAAAAGGGCTGAGGCGGAGCAACTGGCGATTGCCATAACCGGCACATCGGGGCTTGCACCGCTCGCAGCGGTCACAACCTTCTTTATTCTCACTGTATGGGCGCTGGCTGAATCTATTGAGGATGTAAGCATCCTTTTAAAGGGAGGAAAAGTGCCTTTTATAAAACAGAAAGATGATTGGAAGGTTTCTCTGTCGGGCTTAGCCGGGGAAGGGACTGCTGTTTTAGGTAAGGCGGAGGATTCCGGAAAAGAGGGGAGAGGATTTGATTATCAGGCATATCTTAAGCTGCTGCTTCTGCTGGTCGGAAGAACGCAAAAGGAATACAGGATGATGGATATGATACAAAAAAACATAAGAATCAACCAGCCCGATTTTCTGGTTAGAAAGTGCGCCTGCCGTTTGGAGGCGGAGGTGAAAGGCCGGGGAGTCCTGATACCTGTGAAGAAACGGATTGTAAAGGCATATTAGGATTAAAGGGAAACCGGAAATAGGCTGCATCATTACGGGGCGGAGTACAATGCCCTTTTCAGAAATCAGATCCAGAAAATGTGCCTCTCCAAGTACACCTGATAAGTCTCCGAGCTTCTTTACATATAGAATGCCATGGATATTATATTCCTTATAGTCTGATTCTGAAAAGGGTGTTGTACTCCGCCCCGTAAAGGCAGGGGGTGAAAAAAGAGTGACTGGTAAAATACATGAATACGGCTTTGAGGCCAGCCTGACCGTTGAAGCAGCCTTAAGCTTTACTATATTCATATTTACCGTAATACTCCTCGCGGTTCCGATGGAATTGCTGGATACGCAGAGAAAAATACAGATGGTACTGGAGACAACGGCCAGGGAGATGAGCCAGTATGCGTATATCCGCTACCGGCTTTCAAAGGGAGAGGAAATCCGTGACACAGAAAACGGGGAAGAACCTTCGGATATTTCAGGATTTTTTGCAGAGGGGGCGGCGAAAACATTGCTTGCCGTTAAAATCGGAAAAGCAGCGGGGGAGGGAAAAATCAGTAATCTTGACGTTTCCGGTACGAGGATTTCAGAGGAGGGGGAGGAAATCAGCCTGCAGGCAAAATACAGGCTCAAACTGCCGTTCAGCGTTTTCATACTGGACAGTGTTCCCGCGGCCTCCGGGAGCTTTAAGAGAGGATGGACGGGAAGTGAAGGAGGACGAAATTCCCACCGGAATCAAGAGGGGGCTCAAAATGAGATTATGGTTTATGTGGGGAGAACCAGAACAAGATATCATATGTCCCCTGACTGTCATTACATATCGAACGATATTATATCATTGCCATGGGACAGCATTGGAGAACAAGTCAGCAGCAGCGGGACCCATTATAAGCCGTGCAGTGTGTGCGGAAAGGGAGCCGGCACGACTGTTTATGTAATGCCGAATGGAAAGTATTATCACAGCAGAAAGGACTGCTCTTCAATTGTATTTTACGTGCAGAAGGTACCTCTATCCGAGGTGGAATATCTGGGGGCCTGTTCTTACTGTGGAAAAAAATAGGGGGAATGAGTACATGGAGCTGATATACAGCATATTTTTACTGACGTCTGCCTGGTATGACCTGAAGATAAAAAAGATTCCCGTGTGGATTTTTGGTGTGTTTGGGAGTGCAGGACTATTAAGTCTGTTTTCGGGTTCGGGAAATGGATGGGCAGGAATGGCGGCATTTTTGCCCGGTATTTTGCTGCTGATTCTGACCGTCTGCACAGGAGGGGCTGCCGGAGCCGGGGATGGTTGTTTTTTTATAGTGTCCGCCTGTTATCTTGGTTTATCACAGACGGTTACACTTTTTATCTGCAGTGTTCTGTTCTGCGGAACATGCAGTCTGGGAATGGCGGCCTGGGGCTTTACACATGGCATCAATGCCGGAAAAATGCGTCTGCCGTTCATTCCATTTGTTATTCCTGCCTGGCTTTGGCTGATGTTTTGCAGGATAGCGGTGGGATAAATGGTGTTTAAGGGGGAGTTAATACTATGGTGAAAAACAAGAACAAAATGAAGAGTAAAATGAAGAATCAAATAAAAAATCGAATAAAGGAACGAATAAAAATACGAATAAAGAATCAAGTGAAAAATCAAGTAAATAAAAAAGCCGGGAGAATAAAAAACACAAGAATAAAAACCGGGATTCTCTGTCTGGAAGCAAGTCTTACGGTGGAAGCGGCCTTGGTCATGTCGGCTATGTTCCTGTTCATTGCATCGCTGTTAACAGGCGTGTTTGAGATTCATGCTCGTGTGACGGGAAACATGGTTTTACAGGAGGCTCTGGAACGGTATGTTCATTTGGAGGAAGAGGAGGAAGGACAGACGGCACGGGAACTGGAAATAAGGGCACAGCAGGATTACCGGGGGTATTTTTGGTGCAGTGGTGGCCGTATTGCTTTGAGGGAAGCAGGAAACAGGCTTGAAGGTGAGGCAGGGGGGAAAACAGAGACAAGCATATCGGTCAAAAAATTTGATCCTGAGAATTTTCTCCGGCTGCTCAGGGCAGCCGGAGTTTAGGTGGGGGAATGACAGGTGGAAGTTCGTTATCAGAGAGAGGTAAATCATAACTACATGATATTAGATGCTCCCGGCCAGGGAGGGGGATATGAGTGCCGCATGCTTGCGGCAAATACCATTAAAGGTCTGTTAAAGTTCAGAGTAAGACAGTATGAGGAAAAAAGGGAATTTTATTATGAGATAACATCGAAGCAGCCATTAAAAAGGCTGCTGGAACAGAGAAAAATAAGCGGAGGGGAGCTCCGCTCTCTTTTGCTGGGAATTTCTGCTGTGACGGTAAAGATAGAGGAATTCCTTCTGAAAGAAGAGCAATTACTCCTGGATCCGGATTTTATCTATATTGATCCCGACAGCTTTGCAGTCTATCTCTGCCTCCTGCCCGGGTATTCCTGTAACTTTCCAGAAGTCCTCTCAGGACTTTTGCAATACCTGTTAGAAAAGATAAACCATCAGGACAGGGAAGGCGTTGTCATGGCATATAACCTGTATCAGGAGAGCCTGCGGGAGAACTATGGAATGGCGAATTTGCTTCGGCACCTGACAGGAACCGGGGATGCTGTCTTTGGAAACCGGGGAGAAGGCGGAGCGGTAAAAAGAGGCGGACCCGGGTATACAGGACGGGTTGGAGGACTCTGTTTGCCAGAAAACAGTTTTGAGGAGCATGATACAGAGGAACATAGAGCTCGGCAGCAGGATAGGGAAATGTGTTCACAAATATCACATATGAAAGGAACTTATTTAGCCGGCTCAGGTAAGGAAGCGTCATGTATGGAGGGACTTTATACAAAAGGGCTTTTTTCAGAAAGCTCATATGCTGGGGAACCATATATAGATGCATTGTATACGAAACCGGCACATACGAAACCTTCTCATATGGAAGATTCCTGTATGCCATCACCTCATCAGAGAGAATTCTGCCCGGGACGCCCCGGAAATGAAAAATGCCATATGGAGAAAAACGAGACCGGGGGACAGGAACGGGGCAAAAAGGGCCCAAAGAACATACAGACGGGAGAAAAAACGGAACAAGGTCGAGGCCGCATCAGGATAAAAGATTGTCTGCAGGTTTTAGTTTTTTTAGCAGGAGCCGTGTTTGGAGTCTGGTATTTTACTGGAACAGAGGGGCTTGAACGATATGGGTTATGGCTTGCAGCAGGGGCGGTGATTATTTTTATTGTGAAGTTTCTGTCGGCATACGTTAAAGAAGAGCCGGGAGTTGGAGACACTAAAATTTCAAATAAAAGTCCTACCCGTCGGATGACCGGAAACAGAACAGAAAAAGCAGAAGATCGGATCCGGTATGACGAACAGGATGCAATAGCGGGGGCTGAGTTCCGCCTCCGCCCTGAAAGTGAGGAGGAATACCATCAGAGAATGATGGAAGAAAGAAAACGGGAAGAGCAGCATTCGCGGGAGGAGGGGACGGCCCTTCTCTCGGAGAATGCCGGGCAATCAGCAGGCCCGGTTCTCGTGAGCATGGGGGAGAATGAGAACAGCATTGAGATACCCTACCTGCCATTCGTAATTGGGAAACATGCTGAACTGGCGGACTTTTGTCTCTCTCGTCCCACAGTAAGCAGACTGCATCTTCGGATTGACAAAAGGGAGGGCGTATACATCGTAACGGATTTGAATTCAACCAATGGAACGGCGGTGGAGGGATACAAGCTACAGGCGAATGAGACAGTGAGTATCCGGGATGGTGATATAATTTCAATTGCAGAGGTAAAATACCGGTTCGCAGAAATGCAACAGGGTTAAAAAAGCGTTACAGATAACTTAAAAAAGATGTAGAAAAATGTCGATTTACATCAATACGGAGTTTTTCAAAAATACCATAGAAGAACGGTAATTGCTGTGCTATAATAGTGCCATTGAGGGATGTGCCAATATGAATAATTATAGAAAAAAAGCATATGTCAACGGAACTATTATAGCAGTTAACGTGATTTATTTTCTTTTCCTGGAGATAACAGGCTCTACATTAAATACGGGGTTTATGGTTGAGCGGGGAGCTATGTACGCACCTCTTATATTGCGGTACAAGGAATATTACAGACTGCTCACTTCTGTTTTTATGCATTTTGGAATTGGCCACCTGATCAATAATATGTTGGTTTTATTCGTTCTTGGGGACAACCTGGAACGGGCGTTGGGCAAGGTGAAGTATCTTATATTTTACCTGTTATGTGGTGTAGGGGCCAATATCGTGTCTTTGGCTGTCAACATAGGTAGAGGGTCTTATGTTGTCTCGGCTGGAGCATCGGGGGCAATTTTCGGTGTTGTAGGCGGACTTGTGTATGCTGTGGCTGTAAACAAGGGACGTCTGGAAGATCTGAGCACACAGCAGTTGATGATACTGGTTGCAGTAACACTCTATCACGGTTTTACGAGTGTGGGAGTAGACAATGCTGCGCATGTGGGCGGCCTGATAATTGGTATTTTTCTGGGCATGATTTTTTATAGAAAGCCCGGTAAAAATAAAAGATGCATATATAATGCAGAAAATAAGGAGTGGTGAAAATGACAGATAACAATTGCATTTTTTGCAAAATCGCAGGAGGGGAGATACCATCAGCCACAGTGTACGAAGATTCAGATTTTAGGGTAATTCTGGATCTGGGTCCGGCATCCAGGGGACATGCCCTGATCTTGCCAAAAGAACATTTTAAAGATCTCTGTGAACTGGATGAATCAGTCGCAGCAAAGGTGCTTCCGTTAGCCGGTAAAGTCGGAGCAGCAATGAAAGAGGTTCTGGGATGTTCAGGATTTAATGTGGTGCAGAACAATGGGGAGACAGCAGGACAGACAGTTTTTCATTTTCATGTGCATATCATTCCAAGATACGAAGGCGGACCGGCGATGGTTACTTGGACGCCGGGGAATGCTGATTCAACGGAACTTGCTGAAATTAGTGACAGCTTAAAAGAAGCAATGAAATCATAGGAGAAATGTATGCGGCAGGATGAACGCAGGCTTTTAAAGGAACTTTACGAAGACTACTCTGTTCCACTGAAAAGGTTTGCCGCCAGTATAGGCGTACATTATGATGACATTGAAGATATAGTGCATGATACAATTATGGGATACTATTATCGTTATCCAATGGATTGGGATGCGAAACTGAAGACAACCATACTTATCAAGATATTATACAGCAGATGGAGAGATTGCTACAGGAAGAATTCACGTTGTGTAACGAGCATCGACGCTCAGGACGAGGAATTTCTGTTCATGACTAAACTGCTTGGAGCTGACACATTAACCTATATTATGGATAATGAAATGTACCGTGAAATATGGAAACTTGTTGAGGGTATGAAGAAGGATTGGCGTGATGTGATTCTTCTCAGAGTGATACAGGAATTGTCGACAGAAGAGACATGTGAAATCCTGAACATACCGGGAACGGTTTGCCGAACCCGGTTGTCAAGAGCCAGAAAAGAGTTGCGCAAAAGAATTCTGGAAGCCGGTTTGATTGATGATGGCTATTTTAAGCGTTGATACAATCATCGATCAGATTGATGATAGTAGAAACAGCGTTATTTAGCTGGCTTTCAGCCATTTTGTCTATAAAGGCCTGGCGGTTTTTATAGGTTTCGGTAATCGCCTGCAGGAGAGAATCGCCTGTCAGCGCCTCTTCCTCCAGAACGGTGCTAAAGCCCTGCTTTGCAAAGGAATTGGCATTCAGGATTTGATCTCCTCGGCTTGCGGCAGCGGAAAGCGGAATTAAAATATTTGGTTTTCTGAGAGCAAGAATTTCACAGATGGAATTCGCCCCCGCTCTGGATAGCACGAGGTCGGCAGCCGCAAGGAGATGTCTCAGTGGTTTATCTACATATTCATACTGAACATAACCTTCTTTGCCAATCAGGCTTTCATCCAGATTACCTTTGCCACAGATATGTATAATCTGGAAATGCTCTAACAGTTCAGGCAGAATGCTGCGGACCGCTTGGTTTACTGTCACAGAACCGAGACTGCCTCCAATTACCAGGATAATCGGATGACTGGAGGACAGATGGGTATATTGCAGCCCAGCCAGGCGATCGCCGCTCAAGAGCTCTTCACGAATAGGAGAGCCGGTTAACACAGCCTTGTCTTCAGGGAGATACTTCAATGTTTCAGGAAAATTACAACAAACTTTTTTAGCAGAAGGAATACATATTTTATTGGCCAGGCCGGGTGTCATATCTGATTCGTGTATAATCACAGGGATTTTATGATGCCTGGCGGCTAAGACTACAGGGACAGCTACAAACCCCCCTTTTGAAAATACAACGTCAGGTTTGAATTTTTTTATAATTTTCAGGGCCTCTGCATAACCTTTGAGGACTCTTAGGGGATCAGAGAAATTTTTGATGTCAAAATAACGGCGGAGTTTTCCGGACGAAATTCCGTCATAGGGAATACCAGTTTCCTCAATCAGACGGCGTTCGATCCCATTGTAGGAACCAACGTAGCGTACTTCAAATTCTTCTTTTTGAAGAGACGGAAGAAGGGCAAGATTGGGGGTGACATGGCCGGCTGTACCGCCTCCGGTCAGGATGATTTTTTTCATAGGGTTTTCCTCCATAAATTTAACCGTCCGGCAAACTCAACTTCCGAACAGTGGAATGTTGTCTGCAGCGACAGGCCGCAGGACGACTAAACTATTATACTAAATTATTATTTATATTAGTATAGTAAACTTAAATGACAAAAAGTCAACCCCAAAGCCAGGGAAAGCGGCGGGAAAAGCCATGGAAAAAAATAGAGATTATCATATAGCTATGATTAAGCAGGAGGCAAACAGTGAGCAAGGACCGGGACAGACACAAAACAGAATATGATTTGGATCAGCTTCTGAAAGAGTCATTTAGAATGGACGATAAAACGCTCCTGGAGAGGTTTCAGCGCGCACAGACTGAAATAGACGATAGCCAGATACCTCCGGAACCAGAAGATGGTTTTGAACGGTTGTTGGAAAAAATAGAGCCGAGATACACCAGGGATAGCATGCCTGAAAAGAAATTCAAGAAGATTCGCAGGCTTAAGCCGATTTTTAAAGTTGCTATGGTGGCAGGAGTTGTTGTGATGATTTTGTTGGCGACGACTATTACTGCTGGGGCTAAGAAGTATTTTGTTTATAGGAAGACAGTTAGGCCGAGTTTTAGGAGTGATGTAGTTATAGATAATGATAAAAACAAGACTGATGCTGGCAGATTAGAAGAAGCTTATAATGAGATAAGTGAGAAAACAGGAATAAATGTAATACGGTTGGATCAAGTTCCACCAGAGTTGATTTATCAAAAAACAATAATTAATGGTGAAATGGCCACGATGATTTTTGATTATAAAGGTAATTCCTTTGACATCGTGCAAACAACTAAAGATTCTGAGAATTCTGTAAATATTATTTCTGATAGAAAATTTAAAGAAAAAGAAGATGTTTATAATAAATGGCTGAATAGAGAAGTGGAAATTCAAAAAGCACAGAGGAAAACAGGAGATATTGAGTACAGTTCAGAGATAATTATAGGAAATTCGTATTACTATTTAACTGGGGTCATGGAAAAAGAAGAGTTTGCTAAAATAGTACAGAATGTTTATATAGAAAAGGAGTCACAATAGAAATGAAAAATAAATGGACACGATTGTTGATTATTGTTGCTGTACTCACATTGCTTAATGTAATTCCGGCATATGCATCGGGGGTATTCTATTGGAATGGAATGGAAATACAAGATACCGGTGAAGAATCAGTAATTTTGCCGGAAGAAGTAACACAATCTACAGGCCAGGCAAGAGGAGAGGTCATATCTACAGGAATACTCAATATTAAAAACGAAGGGAAAGGAAAAGTTGCTCTAACGATTGAGACTTTAGCTCACATACAATGTGATAAAATATGTAACTCGATAACATTACAAAAATGGAGTGAATCAGCAGAAGACTGGGAGCAAGTGGGCCGATATGAGTTTGAAGCGTTACAAGAAAATCAACCAGATGAGGAGCTGAGATATTTGATAAACGGTGTGGATGTTGAAAATTTGGAACCCGGAAAATATAGAGCCCGAGGACTCCATGCAGTTTATTTCAAAGCAGGATATGAGTCATTTTCTTCGAAAACTAATGGTGTGCAGGTAACCAAATATTAATAATATTATATAAAAGCTGTCGCGGTATTGACGCGGCAGTTTTTTAGTATTAATTTATAATACTAAATTGAGTAATTACATTTTTGGGTATCTGTCTTTAAAAGTTTATTGACATTTTACCCTATTGAAAATAAGATAAAGATATTAATTTTCAACTAAAAACCAACCTGTTTTTACCCAACCACCCCCATAAATCTCCCACTTCACAAGAAAGGACCTCCCTCATGCCAAGCATCCTCCTAGAAATCCAAGAAACAGTAATGAAATATGCAGATATCATGTCCAAGATCGCCCAGGTGGAAGTAGAGGTTGTGGATAAGAACTTATTCCGTGTAGCAGGAACAGGGCTTTTCAAACAGCATGTAAATGAGGATATGGCTCAGGAGGGATATGTCTATGAACACCTGCTCCGTACGGGAAGTGTAGAGATTATTTACAACCCGGGCAAGGAGCAGTTGTGCCAGAAATGTCCGAAGAAGGACAGCTGCAGTGAAGAAATTGAGATTTCCATGCCCATCCGGCTGGGTGGTGAGATCATTGGGGTAATTGGCCTGGTAGGAAGCAGCCTGGAGCAAAAAGAGCGGGTTCTTTCCAATGAAAAGATGTATCTGGATCTTCTGGAACAGATTGCGGATTTCATTGCAGTGAAGGCAGGGGAACTGACGGAGTCCAAAAAGAGGGCGGTGTTGCTGGATGCCCTGGACTGCGTGATTAACCATGTGGAGAAGGGCATTTTAATTCTGGGCGGCGATAATGTTGTTACGATGGCAAACGAACCGGCCAAACGGCAGCTTTCGATCGATATGCCGGAGGGGCAGATGGCGGTTGTCACACCGACCGGTGATAACTTCAGCCATCAGAATGAATTTAAGGTGCTGTTAAATGACAAGGAATATTATGTTATGGGCCATCTCTATGATCTGGATCAGGATCCCAGACGGTACTCCAAGGTACTGATATTTGAGAGCACCAGGGCAATGCAGGAGAGGTTTTATGAAATTACGAACACAGTTAACCCGCTCAGTACATTTAATATTATAGGAACCAGCCCACAGACACTTCAGATGCAGGAAGAGATTAAAAAAATAGCGAGGAGCACCTCCACCGTCCTGATTACCGGAGAAAGCGGAACGGGCAAGGAGCTGGTGGCGACTGCCATCTGGAAAGCGAGCGACCGGAGGGAGAACCGCTTTATCGCTATCAACTGCGGAGCGATTCCGGAACCTCTTCTGGAGTCGGAGTTATTCGGATATGTGAAAGGCGCATTTACCGGCGCGGATCCAAACGGGAGAATGGGTAAATTTGAACTGGCTAACAAAGGCGTTATTTTCCTCGATGAGATAGGGGATATGCCCCTGTATCTTCAGGTTAAACTGCTGCGGGTGATCCAGGAACGCAAAATCATCCGTATCGGCTCGAATCAGGTGATTCCCATTGATGTCAGGATCATTGCGGCGACCAATAAAGATTTGAAAGAGATGATGGCAAACAATAAATTCAGGGAGGATCTTTATTACCGGCTGAATGTCATACCGCTTAAGATTGCCCCATTAAGGGAACGGCGTGAGGATATTAAGGATTTGGTTTACTATTTTGCCAACCGCTATGCCAGCCTGTTTGATAAGAATCTCTTAAAAATCTCCGAGGAGACTATGGACCGCCTGTATGAGTATCCATGGTACGGAAATATCCGTGAGCTGGAAAATACGGTTGAATTTATGATTAATATGATGGAGGAAGACGGCGTTCTGGATACGAGGACGCTGCCGGCTAATATTTGGGAACTGCAGACGGAAGCGGGGAACGTTATACAGGAGGACACGGCGTTACAGGAAGCAGTGATTCCTCTCAAAGAACTGGAACGCAGTGAAATTCTAAAGGCTCTGCGTCTCTGCGGCAATGACACGGAGGGGAAAAAACAGGCGGCAAAAAAACTGGGAATTGGACTGGCGACTTTGTACCGGAAAGTGGAGGGAATAGATGATACGTCTGGCAAAATACGATGATTTAGACAGAATAATGGAAATTTACCAGGAAGCAAGAAATTATATGGAGGCCAACGGAAATCCGGACCAGTGGGGGAAAAATCATCCGCCGAGACAACTTCTGGAGGAAGATATCAGAAAGGGCGAACTTTATGTGTATACGGAAAATGATGAGGCTCTGACAGAGGATTTAAAAATGGCTCAAATACACGGAGTGTTTGCCTTCATCATTGGCCCTGACCCAATTTACACTTATATAGAAGACGGCGCGTGGCTCAATGACGAGGTTTATGGAACCATTCACCGCATCGCCGGGGATGGTGTGGCTAAAGGGGTATTTGAGAAGTGCCTCGATTTTTGTAAATCTCAAATTGCCAACCTGAGGATCGACACACATCACAATAATCTCACCATGCAGCATCTGGTTGAGAAAAACGGTTTTGAGAAATGCGGTATTGTTTATATGGAAGACGGAAGTCCGAGAATTGCATATCAGTATTTGGCCGGATGACGGAATATTACGCAATGTTACGGAACATTAAGGAGGTGAAAGATGCAGTTAGGGATCACAATACCATTGCAGAAAGCGTTAAAGCTCCCGAAACAATCATATGGAGAGCCGGAAGATTTGTTTTTCTGCTGGGAAGTTCATAGGGTTAAATATGAGGGCTGCAACACTCTGGTAGCGGTAAACGCCAATAACCGGTTTGGGATTGTTATGAGCGGAATAAAAGCATCGGAGTGGAAGAACCTCCCGAAGCTGGTGGAAGAGGGGATTGAAGCCGGATTGTATATGGAAGGTTATTCTCAGAAGGAGATAGACGCCTACTTCAATATTGCAGGACCACCTGTATTGACGAAGACGCACGGAAGAAAACCGGTAGCAGGGTTGAATAAAGCAATTGAATATATGTACTATGTACCTGAATCCCTGGATAAGCAGAGGAAATTTCAGGCGGCGCACTGCTGGCGGATGAACAGGGATATTTGTTCACCCAGCGGATTCGAAGATTATAATGAACCAAAGGATTTTTTCCGGAGCGATATGGAACGCATTGGAATCATAAAAAACAACAAAATAATAAAATTCCCGATACAATAAAAGTTACGGTTCCATAGGCAATAACACAACGGAATTCTCATAATGAGAAATATTAATTCTCGATTTGAGAAAAAATTCTCATTATGAGAATAAAAACCGGATAGAAATCTATCTTAATTCGCGTCAAAAAAAGAAAGAAATAGATTAAAAGCGCATTAAAATCAATTCTGAGATTTTGATGCGTTTTTATTTATGATAAAATTCACTAAAGGGCCAACATATTTAGTGGGTTCTTCAAATATAGTTTTAGATATTATGCACAAATGTAAAGAGAAAGGAGAGAAAAAGTTATGATTTGGTGTAAATGTTGGCACGCAGTTTGCTTTAAATAAAAGTGAATAAACCCAAAGGAGAGGAATGTAATGAGAGAGGAATTTAAAGTTGTTCAATATGAGCGCAAAGCAGGCCCAAAGTTTAACCTGAATTTCCTGAATCTTGAGAGTGCAAAGAAAGTAAGAAGTTTCCATGCGAGCTTTCCGGTATATAGAGAGACACCCCTGGTAGAACTGAAAAATACGGCAAAAGCGATAGGGCTTGGCAGCATTTATGTTAAGGACGAATCTTACCGGTTCGGGCTGAATGCATTTAAGGTATTGGGCGGCAGCTACGCCATCGGCAATTACCTGGCGAAACGCCTGGGCAAGAGTATTACTGAAATGCCATATGATAAACTGATTTCCGAAGAGGTCAGAAAAGATCTGGGCGACATCACATTCGTGACGGCAACAGACGGCAACCATGGCCGTGGAGTTGCCTGGACCGCAAAACAGTTACAGCAAAAATCCGTTGTATACATGCCGAAGGGCAGCGCGGAGGAACGCCTGATGAATATCAGGGCGGAGGGCGCAGACGCATCCATAACAGACTTGAACTATGATGAAGCGGTACGCCTTGCCAACACGCAGGCGGATCAGAAGGGCTGGGTAATGGTCCAGGATACGGCATGGGAAGGATATGAGGATATTCCCGGTTGGATCATGCAGGGATACAGTACGATGGGATATGAGGCATACACACAGCTTCCCGAAAAACCAACCCACATTTTCCTGCAGGCAGGAGTGGGCTCCATGGCCGGGGCTGTGGCAGGATTTTTTGCAGCGGCTTACGGCGAGGATAGGCCGATTATCACAATTGTTGAGCCAAATAAGGCCGACTGTATCTTCAGGACGGCGGAAGCGGCAGACGGAACCCTCCATTTTGTAACGGGAGATATGGATACCATCATGGCGGGGCTGGCCTGCGGAGAACCGTGCAGCATCGGCTGGAACGTCCTGAGAGATTACGCCGACAACTTTATCTCGTGCCCCGATTACACGGCGGCACAAGGCATGAGACTTCTTGGGAACCCGGAGGCCGGAGACACGAAGGTGATATCGGGAGAGAGCGGAGCATCCGCTTTTGGCTGCGTGGCAGAGATTATGAGGGATCCTTCACTTGCAGAACTGAGGACGAAGCTGAAACTGGATGAAAACTCCAGAGTGTTATTCTTCAGTACGGAGGGGGACACGGATAAAGAAAATTATAAATCAATCGTCTGGGACGGAGCATATCCCAGAAAGTAAGACACATAACAGAAAGGGCAATAACAAAATTCAAAGCAGGAGGACAGGATAATGGATAAAGAGAGAGAAGAGCAGGTGATTTCACTGTGTCAGAAACTGGTTCAGCAGAAAAGTTATTCCGGCGAGGAGAGCGGAGTGGTGAGTGTTCTATCGGAGAACATGAAGCAGATGGGATTTGACGAGGTGACAGTAGATAAGTACGGCAACATCATCGGCTGCATCAAAGGAAAAAGACCGGGCAAGAAGATACTGTTTGACGGCCACATTGATACGGTACCTGTTACAGAGGAAACAGAGTGGACTTATCCTCCGTTTGCAGCGGAAATCCATGACGGAAAGATTTACGGCAGAGGAACCAGTGATATGAAGGGCGCTGTGGCGGCAATGACATGTGCGGCTTCCAGTTACGCGAAGGATACGGATAAAGATTTTGCCGGAGAAATATATGTGGCGGGCGTGGTGCACGAGGAGTGCTTTGAAGGCGTTGCCGCCAGGGAAATCAGTAAAAACGTCCGTCCGGACTACGTAGTGATCGGTGAGGCGTCCGAGCTCAACCTGAAGATCGGACAGAGGGGAAGAGCCGAGATTGTGGTCGAAACCTTCGGAAAACCGTGCCATTCCGCCAATCCGGAAAAGGGAATAAACGCGGTCTATAAGATGGCAAAGGTCATTGAGGTAATCCGCACTCTTACACCAACCCACCACCCAGTATTGGGCGATGGAATTCTGGAACTGACGGACATCAAATCCGCGCCGTATCCCGGGGCATCCGTAGTACCGGAGTACTGCCGCGCAACCTATGACAGACGGCTTCTCGTAGGCGAGACGAAAGAGAGCGTCCTGGCCCCCATCAATGAGCTGCTTGAAAAACTGATGGCGGAAGACCCGCAGTTAAAGGTAAAGGCCTCCTACGCACTGGGGAAAGAGAAGTGCCATACGGGCAATGAGATCGAGGGCGAGCGCTTCTTCCCGGGCTGGTTATATGACAAGGACGACGAGTTTGTTCAGGACGTTTATAAAAAGCTGCAGGAAAAGGGATTTACCCCTGAAATTACACAGTACAATTTCTGCACGAACGGCAGCCACTACGCCGGTGAGGCGGGCATTAAAACATTCGGCCTCGGGCCGTCCAAAGAAAATCTGGCCCATACACTGAATGAGTACGTTGAACTTGATCAGCTTACAAAAGTAACAGAGTGCTACTATGGGGTTATGGAAGCGCTTTTAAAATAAAAGTACGATCTGCTGTTTTGAAGCAGAAGTGAAGAGTATTGAGGAGGGTTATTTTATGTATGATTTAATTATCAAAAACGGATATGTAGTATCTCCGTCGTCCACAGTAAAATGCGATATCGCCGTAAACGGAAAAACGGTTGCGGGCCTTGGAACTTATGCTGAGTCCGAAGGAAAACGCGTGATTGACGCAGAAGGAAAATACGTCCTGCCCGGAGTCATTGAGGCGCATATGCACTGCCAGGCGCCGTTCCAGGGCTGCCTCGGCGCCAACAGTTTTTATGAGCAGAGTGTCAGCGCCGCATACGGCGGCGTGACGATGTATATGGATTTTGCCAACATGGGAAAAGGCGATTCCCCGTATACACAGGCGCTTGCAAGGGCCGATGAGATGAAAGAGTCCGCCATTGACTACAGCGTTCACGGCAAGTTTGTGGAATCTACGCCGGAGGCGATTGCCGACATTGAAAAGATGGCGGACTACGGAATTCCGACCTTTAAAATGTTCATGACCTATAAAAAAGAAGGCGTTATGAGTGACGACGAGACGATGCTTAAGGTGTTTGAAAAAGCAAAATCTGTAAACGGCCTTCCGATGGTTCACTGTGAGAGTAATGCGATTGCCGAGACCAATATTGAAAAGTGCATGGCGGAAAACGACTTAAGCTGGGTGAATTTTTCAAAATGCAAGCCGGTGCTCTGCGAGGCCGAGGCATTTGCCCGGGCTGTCTATTTCCAGGAGTATGTAGGAAATGCACTGCTGGTTGTTCATACAACCAATGGAGAAGCTCTTGGCACCGCCAGAAGAGCCCATGGCAAAGGACTTCCGCTTTACGTGGAGACGGGACCTCACTATCTGACCCTGTTTGATGATCTGTACAAAGGCGAGAACGGCCATCTGGCCATCTGCTCCCCGCCACTGCGCACGCCAAAAGAGGCAGAGGAGTTATGGGAGGGCTTAAAAGACGGCACTATCCTGCTGACCGGTTCCGACGACTGTACCTTTGATGTGGATGAAAAATCTCTGTTCCTTGAAAAAAATCCGGACGGAACCTGGAAGCAGGATTTCACAAAGGTTGTTAACGGTATGAGCGGCATTGAAATCAGACTTCCGCTGATGCTTTCCGAGGGTGTGTCCAAGGGACGTATTTCCATTAATAAAGTCTGTGAACTGACGAGCACCAACATTGCAAAGATTTACGGCTGTTATCCGCAGAAGGGAATTATCGCACCGGGATCCGACGCGGATCTTGTCCTGGTGGATATGGACAAGGAGGTTACGCTCTCCAAAGACGTGCTTCACAATAACATCAGCTACTGCCTCCATGAAGGATTTAAGGTAAAGGGCTACCCGGTAATGACGATTGCAAAAGGCAGAGTCATTGTCGAGAATGGGGAATTTAAAGGGGAAAAGGGCAAAGGAGAATTTATTAAGAGAAAAATAAATCCTGCTTACCTGGAACGATACGGTCTGAACTAAAACAATAATGGGTGGAGGTTATATTCTTATGCAGAACGACAAGTCACAGAGTTTAAGGAGCCCGGAACTGCTCCCGACAAAAGACAGCGAGAGAACCCTGTCCCTGTGGGATTATACGATTCTTTGGGCAGGTATGACAATTAATATAGTAGCATTCAGTTTAGGCGCTCAGTATTTCAACGGCGGAGACGGGCTCTCCCCCTGGATGCTGGTCCTGGTGGTTTTCCTCGGCTACGGCCTTGTTACGGTTCTGACCGTTCTGGCCGGAGACATCGGAACAAAATACGGCGTTCCGTTTGCCGTATACAGCAGAGCCGCATTTGGATACAAAGGTTCCTTCTTTGCGGGACTTGTCCGGTGTGTTCCCTGTTTTTACTGGTTCGGATTCCAGACATGGGTAGGGGCAAACGCCCTCAACATGATAATGGGAATTATGTTCCCGTCCTTTAATAATGTTACCCTGATGCTGATTCTCTTTGCCGCATTCCAGATTGTCAATGCCCTTTTCGGCATGGAGGCCATGGCTAAATTCGACTGGATCGCGGTTCCGATGCTGGGCATCATGTTTGCCGCTATCGTAGTCACCGTATGTAACAAATACGGAGTGTCCATCCCCGATATTATGGGTGTCAAAGCGGCGGGCAACTATTCCATGGCATTTGCCATCTCCGGTATCGCAGGCGGATGGATTACCATGGCGCTTAACGGCCCCGACCTTGCAAGACAGATCAGACGCAGTGATAACTATAAGAATGAAGGTCTTATAAAACGTAACAAGAATGCCATTGTGGGACAGCTTGTCGGCCTTATGGCAGTCGGAATCATCGCCATGATGGTTGGTATGGCGGCAGGTATCTACACACATGAGTGGGATTTAAACAACGTGGTTTACAGCCTGTTCTCCAACAATATGCTGGTGCTTGTATTCTGTTTCATTGCCATTGCATTTGCCCAGTGGTCAACCAATACGGCAGCCAACCTGATGCCTCCCGCATACATCCTGCTGAATATTTTCCCGAAAATGAAATTCTGGATGACAACAATTGTCTCGGGCGTGATCGGTCTTCTGATGATGCCGTGGAAACAGCAGGGAGGAGACTTCCTGGTCGTAATCCAGTCGAATTTTTCAACACTTTTAGGGCCGATCATCGGCATCATGCTGGCAGACTATTTCCTTGTACGCAAATGTACGATTAACGTGGACGACCTTTACAATGTAGGCGGACAGTACCATTATACAAGCGGTTTCAATATGAGTTCAGTGGTAACCATGATCCTTTCCTTCGGCTTGTCACTGCTGGCCGGAGACTACTCCTTCTTTGCGGGTCTTGCTATCAGTGTGGTAATTTATGTTGTGCTGATGAAGAATTTTACCCTGAAGAAATATGACCAGAAATTAGGACAGGATATCCCGTTCCGGGAATAAATGACGGAAACCATGGAAAACAGAGGTGATAACAGTGAAAAAACTGATTAAGAACGGATTTATCGCTGACGGAAGCGGAAATCCGGGATATAAGGCGGATGTTTTATTAAATGATGAAATAATTGAAAAAATAGCGCCGACAATCGATGCAGCGACGGCCGAAGCCGAAGGGGCGCAGGTGATTGACGCAGAGGGCCTTGTTGTGGCACCTGGTTTTATTGATACTCATAGCCACAGCGATCTCCGGGTGCTGGTAGAACCTGAGGTTGCCCCCAAAGTCATGCAGGGAATTACAACGGAAATCCTGGGACAGGACGGAATATCCATGGCTCCGCTCCCGAAGGAGTACATAAGTCCCTGGAGAAAGAACCTGGCCGGCCTGGACGGTGACAGCGACCAGATTGACTGGAATTATGAGACAACGGAAAATTACCTGAACATGATCGACCAGGTGAAACCGGGCCTCAATGAATGTTATCTCGTGCCTCACGGCAATATCAGAATGGAGGCCATGGGCCTTGAGAACCGTCTTCCAAACGATGAGGAACTTGAAAAAATGTGCGCTATCACCAGACGGGAGATGGAGGCGGGAGCCGTAGGACTTTCCACGGGACTCATTTACATGCCGTGCGCTTATTCCGAATCTAAGGAAATAATCGAGATGTGTAAGGTGGTTGCGGAATATGACGGACTTTTCGTTATCCACCAGAGAAGCGAGGCGGACACAATCCTCGACTCCATGGAGGAGGTTATAAAAATCGGCCGCGAGTCGGGAGTGAAAATCCACTATTCCCATTTTAAGGTTTGCGGAAAGAAGAACTGGGATAAAGTCGACAAGGTAATTGAGCTTCTGGAAGAGGCTAAAAAAGAGGGAATCCGCGTATCCTTTGACCAGTATCCGTATGTGGCAGGCAGCACAATGCTGGGCGTTATTCTTCCGCCATGGGTGCACGACGGCGGAACGGACAAGGTGTTAGAGCGCCTGGCGGATCCGGAGCTGAGAAAAAAGATGGTCTACGATATCGAACACGGCATCCCGGGCTGGGATAACTTTGTGGAATTTGCGGGTCTGGATCAGATCTTTGTTACCAGCGTAAAGACGGATAAGAATAAAGACGCCATCGGCCTGAACCTGGTTGAACTCGGAGCTCTGAGAGGGAAAGATCCATATGACGCCACCTTCGACCTCCTCTATGAAGAAGAAAATGCCGTGGGCATGGTGGATTTCTACGGAACCGAAGAGCACGTAATCCGCATTATGAAACGTCCCGAGATGAACGCATGCACAGACGGCCTGTTAGGCGGCAAGCCGCATCCGCGTGTATACGGTGCCTTCCCGAGAATCCTCGGAAAATACGTGAGGGAAGAAAAAGCCCTGACGCTGGAGGAAGCTATTTATAAGATGACAAAAAAACCTGCCACGACCTTCAACATGACGGGCAGGGGAGAGGTGAAGGAGGGGTATCAGGCCGATCTCTGTATCTTCAATCCCGAGACGGTTATCGACAAAGGCACCTTCGTCGATCCGGTACAGTATCCGGAGGGAATTGAATATGTTATTGTCGGCGGCGAGCTGGCCGTTGAAAAGGGAAAACACACCGGAAGAAGAAACGGCGTGGTGCTCAGGAAAAAAGGAAAAGAGGTAATCAGATAAATGGCCAGGGAGATTGTATTTACGGAAAAAGCGCCGAAGGCGGTGGGGCCTTATGTACAGGCGGTGAAATCAAACGGCATGGTCTATATTTCCGGCCAGCTGGGAATTGATGTAACGGCGGGAGGCCTTGCGGACGGAGTTGAGGCACAGGCCCACTGCTCCATGAAGAATCTGGGAGCGATTCTTCATGAAGCGGGAAGCGATTATAAGAAAATCGTTAAAACCACGATATTTTTAACCGATATGAACGATTTTACAGTTGTTAATAAGATTTATGAGTCCTATTTTGGAGGAGACTTCCCGGCGCGTTCCTGTGTCCAGGTGGCTAAACTGCCGCTTGGAGGACTGGTAGAGGTGGAGTGTGCTGCGGAACTGTAATATGGATTTATTTGCAAAGAAATGATTAGAAGATCAGCCGGTGACGGCCGGTCTTCTTTTTTTCAACAGGAAGGCTCTCCATACACAGGCTGTCATTTTTTCTCCTTAATCAGCATTTCCCCCTTGCTGTTAAATATCCCGAATCCAGTAAATATGTAGATAGCCGCAAATACAATCCCCAGATAGGTAATCGGCGCATATAAAACGTACTGGAAAGAGCTGACGCCCAGTGTGCCTAGTATGAAAATGGAGATATTGCTCCATGGCACGATCGGGGAGAACGCGGTTCCGGTGTCTTCCAGCATCCGGGAGAGGTTCTTTCTGTGCAGGTCGTATTTATCAAACATCGGCCCCAGTATCGGCCCGACAATGGAGAAGGTAACCAGGTATACGCCGGTGAAGGATGCCAGGATCAGGTGAAGGAGGTAGCTGAAACCCAGCAGTGATTTGCGTCCGGTGGCGTACTTCTGGATGGCGTCGAGGAACATCTGGAACACATTGGTGGCCTTCAGGGCGGAGCTGAACACTGCCGCTCCGATAATCAGAGCCACCGACGGCATCATGCTCAGCAGTCCGCCGCGGTTAATCATCGAGTCCACCAGGCTAACTCCGGTTGACATGCCGAGTCCGCTTGTGAGGGCGGTCAGCACTTCCTTGATTCCTTTCCCCTGTACGGTGACGGCAAGTATCGCCGCAAGGAGAATTCCGATTCCGAATACGGGAATCGTCGGCTTTCTGAGGAAGATGAGGACCAGCACGACGACCGGAGGCAGCAGAAGGATAGGATTTAAGATAAAAGTACCCTGCAGTGTCGTTAAAATCTGAGTATAAGCTTCACTGTCAATATGGCCGCCCTGGAACTTCATTCCCAGCGCCGCATAGAGGATTAGGGAGATAACCAGGCAGGGGATAGTCGTATAGAGCATGGACTTTATATGGTCGATAATGTCTACGCCCGAGACGTAGGGAGCCATAATCGTCGTGTCCGAAAGCGGAGAGAGCTTGTCACCGAAGATGGCTCCCACTACGATGGAACCGGCCGCATAGGCCACCGGGATCCCGAGGCCCTCAGCCACACCGATCAGCGCTACGCCTACCGTTCCCATGGTACCCCATGAAGTTCCGGTCATCAGTGACATCAGGCAGCAGAGAAGACAGCTGGCAACCAGAAAAAGGGGGGCCGGGAGCAGTTTGAGGCCATAATACATCATCAGCGGAACGGTGCCGGAGATCATCCAGGAGCCGATAAGAATTCCTACGAACATCATGATCAGCATTCCCATGAACATGGTTTTAAACGTGTCCCCAATGTCATTTTCGAATTGTTTCCAGGGGCAGCCGAAGGCCATACCCAGATAGACGGCCGACAGCGCCGAAAGAATCAGGCTGACGCCGGGATTTGCCTTTAAGATGGCAACACAGTACAGCAGGACTGCCAAGGACACTAATAAGATGATTAATGACCTGGAGGCAGGTAACTCTTTTCTTTCTTCTTTTTGATTTGTTCTTTCCTTTTTCTCACTTTCCATTGTATATCCCCCTTATCAACTTACCCAGATTGGACTTGACCAGGCAATGGCCTTATCTTTCTGGTATACCCGAACGTAATAGTAAAGCCATCCGGCTTTGGGCAGGTTCCTATCCTGCCAGTTAAATTCGATTTCTCTTCCGCTCCCTTCTTTTCTGTAAACAGTATGTCCCATTGAAATAATTTCAACGGATTCGATGTCGGCGGTTCCTGTAACCCGGACAGACAGATTTCGGACCGGATTTTCCGACAGGCTGATTTCCTGCCCCATCATGGCTCCGTTTACCGTAAAATCAAGAATAATGCGCTCACCCGTCGTGGCGTAGACTCTCCGGTTCCACAGAGCATCAAACAGGCTGTGCCGGTCGAGACGGTCCGCCATGATGCAGGTCAGGCCTCCCCGGTAGCTCATCAGTTCGGATGAGAATACCCAGTGGGAATATCCGGGATTACCCGCATGCGTATCGCTGCCGGTTACAAAACCGAGGCGGTAGCCCTTGCTGAGGGCATACTGGACGGAGTGGTTTTCATAGACGGAACCGCCAATGATTGGCCGCTCACATCCTTCCCCTTCCGAGTTGCCCCAGCAGGAATAGATTTCCACCAGACGCTGAATTTCCTCATCGTGGATTTCAAAACTTCCCAGCATCACCTTCTTGGCGCTGTGATGCGGAACCGTGATTGCCCTGACATTCTGGTTCTTAAGCTGCGCCCAGAGTTCTTCCGGGCAGTAGCTGCCCTCATCGACACAGCGGCGGATCGGCTCGTCATATGACTCATAGTAGACATTGCGGTCGCCTCCGAACTCCGGGTTGGGGGCATCGTTATGATACTCATATCCCAGAATCGGGACAAATCGTCCTTCCTCATAAAAGGCTTTATTAATATCCTGAATCTCTTTCCACTGTGCGTCCGTCATGTAGCAGCTCAGAGACAGATGGGCGGTTTTGTTGTTATTCGTGTATCTGCCGGAATCGGGGTCGGTCAGCGCACAGAAATCAACGGCAGCCGCTTCTCTGGCATACTCATAATAGGAGCGGCCGCTTCCGCGGCCCCACTGGATCCCCGTGTGTCCATGCATGTCACCCCAGAAATGACGGAGCGGCTGGCTTGCCGGCCCATTTGCCGGGTCACCTGACAGTTCAATTACCTTACAGTTATCCGCCCGTACAGAACAGATCCCTGGATTACTCTCTCCTAACAGGCTCCCGTCCTGGTTTTTGGCGTATACCCTCAGGGTGCCTTCTTTGACTGGAGTGAATTTGATCTTTTTAATGCCGCAGTCATCCGGTTCAAATACCCCTTCATAAATAATCGTATCTTCAAGGCGGCATCTCAGCTCTCCGGTATGGTGTTCGGCCAGGTTGCGGTATGGATCAATGGCTGCGACGGTACACTCGGCCTCTGTCCCGGCCTGCAGGTCGGATGGGATGTACACCTCAAAAAAGGAGGCCGCTTCGGGATGCACCATTACAGTGGGAGAATCCGAGGTCAGATAATAGCCGCTGTAGGGAGCTTCCAGTGTCCCTCTCTGATCGGTCGCCACGTCAAACTGGACGGGTCCGGTGGTGCGGCAGTACCGGGCGGCGGCCTGAGGGGTGTAGGAGGTGTCGCCATAGGTGAGAATCACCTGATCCCCTTTTGTAAGTGCATGGCCCAGCACCCTGACCCAGACATGGGAGCCTACGTGTTCGGAGACATTTTCTGTCTTGGAGCGGTCAGGTCCCCGTTTCCACCAGTCGTTTTCCACGATAAAGGTTTTAACTGAAGCATTCTTCCGCGATACGGCGGCCGTGGCATAACCCGGATAGATGGGCATCGCAATCTGGGGTTTTGTGAAGCCGAACGGAATGGTAAAGCGCAGCACACCGCCGATATAAATCGGCTCTTCCCCAACCGTATAAGTTATGGTAAAGGTTCCGCTTCCTCCGACGGTGATCTCCTCCGGTTCCACCCGCACGGTTCCGTTACTGTCCTTCACCTGTTCCATGTTGTTTCTCATAATCTGAACTTCATTAAAATACTTTAGTCTTCTGGCCATCCTTTTCCTCCTTGTAGTTTCTGCCGGTCATTCACTCAGGAAACCCGCCGCCCAGGTAATCCACCGCGATCTGCGTGCAGAGGGCGGTTCCGTTTTTTAGAATACTTTCATCCACCATGAAACGGCTGCTGTAGTTATTTTCCGTGTATCCGAGCTGTTTATTGGCGCATCCTATATTGATATAAAGGCCCGGAATATGTTCCGTCAGACAGGCAAAGTCCTCGCTGGCCATCACCGGGGGCACATCTTTTCTGATATCACTGCCAAAAAGTTTATGAAGGGCCTTATCGGCAATGACGCTCAGTTCGGGAGAATTATACAGAGGGGGGAGCATGTACTGATAAGACAGTTTTGCTTCGCAGCCCAGGGCTCCCGCGGTTTCCGTCACGATATTTTCCAGCGTTTTTTCAAGTTGTTTCCTCTTTTCGGCGGAATGCATCCGGACCGTGCCTTCCATTTTTACCTTGCCTGCGATGATATTACGCTGTGTCCCGCCGTGGATTGTGCCTATATTGATGACGAGGGGGTTCAGAGGATCGTTATCCCTGGAGACACAGGTCTGGAGGCCGTTTATAATAGCCGCTGCGGCGACAATGGCGTCCTTCCCGGTATGAGGGAGGCTCACGTGTGCGGCAAGGCCCGTTACCTCAATATCAAACTTGTCGGCGCTGGCCATTCTGTATCCCGGGGCGATGTCGATAAACGGAGCTTCCAGCCCGCCGTATACATGGGCGGCACAGATCGCATCCACATCCTGCAGGAACCCGCGCCTGATATATTCCTGGGAGGCGCAGGCGCTCTCCTCGGCGGCCTGGAAAAAGAGCTTTACATGGCCCGCCAGGGAATCCTCAAGTCCCTTTAAGAGCTTCGCGGCTCCGAGCAGCATTGCGATGTGGCAGTCACGTCCGCAGGCATGCATCATGCCGCTATTCTCGCTTGCAAAATCGAGGCCGGTCTTCTCCTGAACGGAAACACCGTCTATATCTGCACGGAGCAGAATGGTCTTAGCGTCTTTACCGGCTTTTTTGCCGTGAATATAGGCATAAACGCCTGAGATATCGTCAAACCGGATCGGTTCCAGACCGATTTCGTTCAGTTGTTTTTCAATTGCAAGTGTTGTCTTAACCTCTTCCCAGGCCGGTTCGGGAAAACGGTGAAAATAGCGGCGCTGTCCGATAATATAATTTTCTGCTTCAGAAGCCAGATTCAGGATATCCATAAATATCTCCTTCCAGAAGATGTTGAATTATGAAAATATTGTATATCTTGACGGACTATATGTAAAATAATATAAAAGTATACAGACTATATGGAATCCGTATACTAATTTGGTGAGGAAATATGATAGAATCAGGATATGCATCTAACAGTATGGGGACCGGCATATAGAAAGCCTGAAGGATCGGGGAGATTTTATGACTTTGAGACACATTAAGATATTCATAGCAGTCTGCGACACCGGAAGCACAACTGCGGCGGCCAGGGAACTTTATATTGCGCAGCCTGCGGTCAGTTTTGCCATCGCGGAGCTGGAACATTATTACGGGCAGAAATTATTTGACCGCATTTCCAACCGGCTCAGGATTACGGAGGCGGGGCGGCGCTTTCTGGAATATTCGAGACAGATTGTGATTCTGTTTGATGAGATGGAATTTGAGATTAAGAACTGGGACTCTCTTGGTTCATTAAGAATCGGAAGTAATGTGACGATTGGCAACAGCTTCCTTCCCCAATGTGTGAAGGCATTCAAGGGAATATATCCCGATATTGAGATTGAGGTGACCGTTGACAATTCCGCGAAGATTGAACAGCTTATCTTAAACAGCAAGCTGGATTTTGCCCTCATTGAAGGGCCGGTGTTCAACCATTTTATTAAAAGTGAGCTTTTCATGGATAATTCCCTTGTCTTTATCTGTGCGGCGGAGCATCCGTGGGCCGGGAAGGCGGTGGAAATGGAACGGCTGGCCGACTGCAGTTTTATTATGAGGGAAAAGGATTCCTTTGAACGCAAGCTCCTGAACGATCTGCTTCAGATGAATAAGATACAGTTTCACACTGCATGGCAGAGCGTAAGTTACCAGGCGATTCTGAAGGCGGTTGAAAAGAATCTGGGAATCGCGGCCATCTCCTATCAGGCAGCGAAAGAATACCTTAAGTCAGGGAAAGTCATGCAGTTTTATGTAAGTGGGGTGAACCTGAAACGGGAATTTTATATCGTTTATCATCAGAATAAGTTTTTGAACAAACCGGCCAAAGATTTTATGGAACTGTGCTTTAAAATGAAACAGCTGGATCAAACAGGAGAGCAGACGGACGGCGGCGGGGATGCGGACGGGGCGCATGAGGCCGGAGCGGAACAGAAGAAGGACAACCGGCAGAAAGAGAAAAATCCTCCGCATTAGCCGGGGCTGAATACGGAGGACTTCATTGTTATATAGATACGGCTTTAAACAATCACTTTCTCGAAATCGGATGCAGGGTGCTTACAGATCGGACAAACGAAGTCGGCCGGAAGCTCTTCACCTTCATACTCATATCCGCAAATCCGGCAGCGCCAGATAGTCTTTCCTGTCTTTACAGCAGGTGCGGCTGGTTTTGGTTTAATATTGCTCTGATAGAAGTTATAGGTTGTGGAAGGAACTTCACTGAGAACGTCCATGTCATCGACAGCGGCGATAAACAGTGTGTGGCTTCCGAGGTCCATGGTGTTTTCCACGGTGGCGGAGATAAATCCGTTGGTGCCTTCGGTCACATAGTAGATTCCATTCTCACTGCGTTTTACCTGATCATAACCTTCAAACTTGTTCACGTCTTTTCCGGACTGGAATCCGAATCTCTGGAACGTGGAAAATTTAGCTTCCTCACTTAATATGGAAACGTTGAATTTCCCGGTGGCTTTGATCATGTCATGTGTATAGTTGGCTTTATTTACAGCAACGCTGATTCGGTTGGGAACAGCCGTTACCTGGCCTGCCGTATTAATAATACATCCATTGTCTTTCTCATCCTGTCTGGCCGTCAGTACAAACAGGCCATAAGTCAGTTTAAACATTGTCTTATCGTTCATTCTTGCTTCTCCCTTCAAATATGATAATAGTTACTGAGTATAAATCCCGCGGCGCCTCCCCGGCAACAAACGGCCGGGTGCCCCGCAAAACAGCATCATTGAATTAAATCCATCCTTGCGATGCCGCATCAGATATCCCCATTATATCATGTATATGGAAGAAAATGTATTATGAAACTATAAATTATTATTTTTAGGAACCGCGGTGTAAAAAACTCCCCGCTGAACACGCCGGTATGGGTGAACTGCGGGGAGCGGACTGTGAATGATTAGCGGCCGGCCTGTTCGGCTTTATACTGCTTTAATGCCCGGGCGAGCTGGTCGGGGCAGGAGGTAGGACGGAAACCGCAGTTGATACCCTCTGTGCGGGCGATCACATCATCGATATCCATACCCTCGACGAGACGGGCAACACCCTGAGTATTACCGGAGCAGCCGCCGATAAAATGTACATTTGTAAGCTTGTTATTTTCCACATCAAAACTGATTTCACGGGAACAGACTCCCTGCGTTTTAAATTTCATAATTCTTTCCTCCAGATATATTGTGTTTGCAGACTGTCAAAACAGACACAGTCATGTTCTGTAATACGCGTTGCAATCGCGCTTGATTTACGTTCTGAATCATGCAAAGCCGCATGAAATTATGTATATTACGATTATAACTAAGGCCTGGTTGCATTCAGTGGGCGTGCTTTCATATATTTATGCGATATGCGGAATACGTCCGGTGTGAACGGTAACAATTGATTATAGCCCCGTGCTAAAGGAATTGTCAAGATTGTAAAAATACATTATAATGATCAGATATGCGAAGGACAAGGCGTCTGTGACAAAGCAGACGTTTATATAATGAAGATTTTAAATCAAATAAGAGTAATGTAAATGAACAACGAGATGGAGGAATTGTAATGTTTGGTATTATTGGCGCAATGGATGAGGAAGTTGCTAAAATCAAGGAAGAAATGACGGATGTCACAATTACAACCGTGGCAGGCATGGATTTTTACGAAGGAAAACTGAACGGGAAGGACGCGGTTGTGGTCCGCTCGGGAATCGGCAAGGTCAATGCGGGTATGTGCAGCCAGATTCTGGCCGACCGCTTCCATGTTGACGCAATTGTCAACACGGGGATTGCAGGTTCACTGAGGAATGAGATCAATATCGGCGATATTGTACTTTCCACCGATGCGGTGCAGCACGATATGGATGCCAGCGGCTTTGGTTATAAGAAGGGACAGATTCCCAGAGTCGACACCTTTGCATTTAAGGCGGATGAGGGACTAATTGAACTGGCGCTTCAGTGCAACCGGGAAGTGAATCCCGATATTCAGGCGTTTAAGGGCCGCGTTGTGAGCGGGGATCAGTTTATTTCAGATAAAGATAAGAAGAAATGGCTGATCGAGACATTTGACGCAAGCTGTACGGAGATGGAGGGAGCGGCGATCGCACAGGCGGCCTATCTCAATCAGATACCATACCTTGTAATCAGGGCAATTTCCGATAAAGCCGACGACAGCGCCGGAATAGATTACCCCGTATTCGAGGCGCAGGCAATCCGGCATTCGGTGCGGCTCCTGCTTGAAATGGTGTCCAGAGCTTAGTTTCAGCCCGCAACAGGCAGCTCTTTCCAACCTTTTATAAATGGGATAAGACCAGGGTTTCTTAACTTAATAATCGAATTGTGGCTATATTTGACGATCGATTTATGCCATTCTCATCTTCCCAAACCAGGAACTGGCGGCTATAATAAATGTCATCTGGAACAATCTGGAGAAGAAAGGGGAGCTTTTTATGCTGGAATTATTACAAACCGGAAAAGCATTAACCGTGCTTGCGGCGATCGGAATTATAGGAATCGTCAGTAAATTAATCACACGGAGCCTCTACAAAAGATTATTAAAAGAAACTGATAACATGGCAATGACCAAGAACAAGAATCTGAAAGTACTGAAGCAGAAGTTGGAGAATGCGTACCGTTTAAATCAGAATATCGTCAATACCCAGGCGTATCTGGACAAGCAGCTGTATGGGTTTAAGTTTATGCACATTTCCCTGGAAACATGGAACAATCTGTCTTTACAGATGACGATCCTGGGCCTTTTGGCCGGTGGAGCCGGTTCCTTTATGTCCTACTGGTACAGACTGGATTCCTACTATATTGTACTGTATGCGGCAATGGGAGCACTGGGCGGCCTGTTGCTTACGTTTATGGACAGCAGTTTTAATATTACGGGAAAGCAGCAGAAACTGGAGACGGTTTTGCTGGAATATGTGGATAATTCCGTATTTGTGAGAGCAGCCAGAGATAATTCGGCCAGAGAGACGGCCGGACAGGTCCGTGCGGCTGCCACGGCGCAGAGCAGAGAACGGCTGACACGTGAAAATGAAATCAAAGACGGTCTGGTAAGAGAGGAAGAACCCCGCCAGCTGTCTCCGAGAAATATAAGAGGCAGGAACTCCAAGGCGGAGGAACTGCTCAGGACGGTGCGCAATATGAAAGATGATGATCTGCGTTCAGATGAGGAAGAGAACTCCGCCGTGGACAAGCCCTCCGCATCCAGGGGCGACACCGTGCCGCTGCGCGGCAGAAACAGGGACAGTATGATGCGGGACAGCGATAACGAAGGTCCGTCCAGGAACCGGGAGGGCGACAATACCGTCCGCAGGGATATCGACTATCTGAAGCACAGCCTGGATCAGATAGCGGCGAGCAAGGAAAAAGACCGGGACGACAAAGACTGGATGAAGAATCTGAATGGCGATGAGATGAAGATCATCGGGGAGATTATGCGCCAGTATTTTACCGGAGCTTAAAACATAGAGTAAAATCATATAGAAATAACCGGTTATGAGGCGGTTATAACAGGATTTGAATGGACAGGCAGGCGCGCTGCTGTTAAAAACTGAATATCGTGGATTAAATAATTACATAGTGTAATTGATCATAGATAAAAAGAGGCATTGTTTGGGTGAACAATGCCTCTTTTTGCGCATGTTTTCTCTTTTTTGTGTCTGTTTTCATCTCCATGCGTTCAGAGTTTCTATTAAAAGGAACCTGTCTTTAAGGGCGATCATCCGGCTATAAAGACAAAAAGATGGAAAAAGCATGTAAATATATAGAAAAATAATGATGTATACAGTTTACTTGCGATATTGAATGAAAGTAATTGACAAATAAAAACTGAAATGTTAATATGCAAACATACACGTATGTATAATACGGGGGAGTAAGAAAATATCGTAGGTTTTCTGTCTGAACCTACGGGAGAAGAGAGGGGGAAGCGTTCTGTACACAGATTATTACAGAAAATATGCCGGAGTATTAATACGGGCGGCCCTGGATTTGCAGCCGGGGGAAGTGCTTGTGATCAATGCGGCTCCATGGGACTGCGAATTTGTCCGGACGGTGACGGAGGCCGCTTATGAGGCGGGCGCGGCTTATGTGCGCTGCGATTATGTGGATCCGGAGGAAGACCGGCTGCGATGTCTTCATTCGCGGGAAGAATATCTGGATTACTATCCGGAGTGGGTGACGGATTACATGTGCAGTTATGCAAAACAGGGAGTGGCGATCCTGGATTTGCTGCCGCCTGTATTTGGCGCCGCAGATTCTGTGCTGACGGAAAAGCTGGCGGCGGTCCGGAAACTCCGGGCCAGGTCGGGGGATCGTTACAATAAGGCCAGATCGGCAAAGGGTGTTACCTGGGTCAAGAGTTCTCTGCCGTCTGTCGGATGGGCGGAGACGGTATATCCTGGATTGAAGGGAGAGGAAGCGATACAAAAGCTGTGGGAGGCCCTGATCCCAATCCTGCGTCTGGACCGGGAAGATCCGGTACAGGCCTGGCTGGATCATAAGCGTGGGCTGCAGGAGAAAAAGGCGGCGCTGGATGCGATGCATCTCAGAAAACTCAGGTTTGACGGCCCGGGTACGGAACTGACCGTGGAGCTGGCGGAAAATTCAGGCTGGACCGGCGGCTGTGATATGAATAAGAGGACAGGGAGGGAATACATTCCCAATATTCCTACGGAAGAACTGTTTGCAGCGCCTCATAAACGACGGATCAACGGAACGGTGGCAGCAACAATGCCGTTAAATTATAACGGTTCCCTGATTGAGGGGCTGCGGCTTGTAATTAAGGACGGCAGAGTGGTTGAATATGGAGCGGATTCGGGGTTGGAGGCATTAAAGGGGATATTGGAGACCGATGAGGGTTCCCGTTATTTTGGAGAAACGGCTCTGGTTGCCGTCACTTCACCTATTTATCAGACCGGGACGATTTACTATAATACCATTCTGGATGAGAACGCGGTATGCCACATGGCTCTGGGGCGTGCCCTTACCAGCGGCGTGCCGGGGGCTTCGTCGATGACGGAGGAGGAGCTGGAAGCGGCAGGGCTGAACCAGTGCAGCATCCATGTGGATTTCATGATAGGCTCGGAAGAACTCAAAGTGACGGCCGAGGATGAAAATGGGGCTTCCGTGGTGCTGATGGAACAGGGAACCTGGAAAATTTAATAAGAGATATCAAGACAGTGACAGGAAAAGGAGAGGGACATGAAAAAAGCTATTTCAATCGTTTTGGCAGCAGCAATGGCATTATCTCTGGCAGGGTGCCAGGCAAAAACGGGCAGCGGTGAGGCGGAAGTGAAAGAGGGGACTGCAAAGGATACGATTATTATGGGCCAGCCGGGGGACACGCCCAACCTTGACACACATAATAACCTGGACGGAAACGGAATGCGCGTTAACACGGTACTCTACGATCCGCTTCTCAGGATGGACAATGAGACTTATGAAATCAGACCGTGTCTGGCCGAGTCATGGGAGATTTCCGACGACGGTATGGAATACGTTTTTCAGATTAAGCAGGGCGTCAAATTTTCCGACGGCAGCGATATGACCGTGGACGATGTAGTATTCTCCCTTCAGAGAGGAATGACAAAACCGCTGGCAGTGCCCAGCTTTGCCCGCGTGACGGCCGTTGATAAAGTGGATGACAGCCATGTCAAAGTGACGCTGGACGGCCCGTACCCGGAATTTTTATTCGCTATGGCTCTTCCGACGGCTGGTATTTTCAGCAAGACGGCATATGAGGCACAGGGGGAAAGCGAATTTTTCAACAATCCGGTTACGACCGGGCCATACAAGGTTGTAGACTGGAAGCGCGGGGAACTGCTTACAATGGTGGCAAATGAGAATTACCATCTTGGAGAGGCTCCGATTAAGAATTTACAGTACCGCGTGATCACGGATCCGAACTCGGCGATTCTGAGCCTGGAGGCGGGTGATATTGATACCTATATACTGGTACAGCAGTCCAGCGTAAAACGTATCGAGGAAAATGAGAAGCTGGAAATGCTGCAGGGACCGACCTTCGGCCTTTCATTTATCCAGGTTAATACGGAAAAGCCGCCGTTTGACAATGTAAAAGCTCGTCAGGCTCTCTGCTATGCAATTGATAAAGAAGCAATGCTGGACGGAATTCTCGACGGCAACGGCATGATTATGGATACCTTTGTGACGGAAAATTACCTGGGATATACCGACAAGGTAGTTAAATATCCTTACGATCTGGAAAAAGCAAAGACGCTGCTGGCAGCGGAGGGAATCGATGGAAGCGAGCCGCTTACGGCTATTCTTTATTCCCCGCAGGACTCGAAATTTGCTCAGATTCTCCAGAACTCCCTGGCTGAAATCGGCATAGAGCTGAAAATCTCTCAGATGGAGCGTTCCGCCTATGAGGCAGCTTGCTTAAACGGTGAAGCCAATCTGATTGTAGGCAGCGGCACCTATACGGCCCCGACGGTCGACGAGACACTGTACCCGACCATCCATTCCGCTCAGATCGAAGTCCAGAACTTCAGCAAGTACGCCGATCCGCAGGCCGATCAGTATCTGGAGGAAGCCCGCGTCACCCTTAACGAGGACGACAGGGCGGCAATCTATGAAAAACTGCTCATCAAACTCAGCGAAGATGTGCCGGTTATCCCAACGGTCAGCGGCTTTAACAATATTGCGATTAAAAAGGGACTGAAAGGTGTTGTCGTCAGCCCGTGGTCATTCTATAATGTGTATGATTTCAGTTGGGAATAGAGTGGCAGGTACATATGTAACTGGGAGGGATATCTGTAAAGATACCCCTCCCGTTTTGGACTGCGGACAAAATCTTTTACATTGAAAAGCGCACATTGTAATAATAAACAGGCAATATTTCATTTCCGGTTTTATATGTGTTATACTGAAGTAAATCTGGATTTGAGGTGAATAATGATGAAATATACACTGGAAGACAGTCTGAAGGCATGGGAAGCAAATGCAGAGTTTTGGGACACCGCGATGGGAGACAAATCGAATGAGTTTCATAGAAAAACAGTGCGGCCTAAAGTGAATGAGCTGCTGGAGGTACAGCCGGATGATTATATTTTAGATATTGCATGCGGAAATGGAAATTATTCCGCTTATTTGGCAGAACGCGGGGCAAGTGTTGTTGCCTTCGACTACTCACCTAAAATGATTGAATTGGCAAAAAAGCGGCAGGCGCATTTCGGCGATAAGATTGAATTTTGTGTTGCAGACGCAGCGAGTGAAAGCAGTTTGATGTCGCTGAAAAGAAGAAGACCATTTACCAAGGCGGTTTCCAATATGGCGATTATGGATATCCAGGAGGTTACAGACCTGTTTCAGTGCATCAACCGGATGATTTCCGATAAGGGCATTTTTGTATTTGCCACCCAGCATCCCTGTTTTGTTACACTGACGGAACAATATATGACTCCGCACAGTTATTACGGTGAAGCAATCAAGGGACAGCCACGGGAACAATGCTATTATCACCGTTCCCTGCAGGATATCTTTCAGCTTTGTTTTAAAAATGGATTTGTGATTGATGGTTTTTATGAAGAGTGTTTTGGGAGTAAAGAAATTCCCGATATTATGATTGTCAGGGCAAGAAAAGTAGAAAATATACGGTAGTGTTATAAAATGATGAGGAGATAAAACAAATCGGTTATTATTGAAATAAGCATATAGTGAAAAGCGGAAACCTGCGGTGATACACGGAAAAACGGTGTTTTGACGTAGGTTTCCGCTTTTTCTGTACCGCTTTTTGGCTGCGGGATCCTTTATATCGATTCAGTGCTAGGGAACATCCAAAAGAAAGGAACGACAGATTTACTGCAAACAGGTTGATTTACTTGTATATACCTAATAGGTATGTTATTATTAGGTATAATTTGAATTTTTAGTATAATAGAAAGTACGGTGAAATGTGGTTTGAGCGGTATATAACAGGGAGGTAAACATGGATAAGATGATCTTGGGAATTCTTATGGTGCAGAGGCTGACGGCCTACGAGATACGCAATATTATCAGGGATAACTTCAGACTGATGTGCAGTGACAGCTTGGGAAGCATACAGGCTGCACTTAAGAAACTGGTGGCGGATGGAAGGGTAACGTGTTCCGAGCATGTAGAAAATGGGATTAATAAGAAACGGTATTCCATTACGGATTCCGGGCGTACCTATTTTATGGAGTGGCTCAGGACCCCTGCGGAAATGGCAAAGATCAAGAACATGGATTTGGCAAAGCTTCTGTTTATGGGGATGGTTCCGTCAAAAGAGAGGAGGCTCCTTCTGGATGAAATTATAAATAAGCTGGAGTTGGAACTGAAGGGTCTGGAAGAAATATGGTCCTCCATCAGGCGTGAGCAGTCAAGCCAGAAAACGGTTCAGAGAATCGAGCGTGATCCCGAATATCGGGCGGGTATCGAATGGGCAACCCAAAACAGGGATCTGAACGAGAATGTGAAGGAAATCAGTGATTATGAAATGGTCACATTACAGTATGGGATCAACATCACCAGTTTTCAGGCTGACTGGTTTAAAAAGCTCAGATCCCGCATATCGGGCACAGAAGAGGAGAAGGGGGACTGCTGATTCATGAAAAAAGAGGGAAATAGAAGTAAAAAATATCTTGTTCTCACAACGTATAACACGGACGCGCAGGCCGTGAAGACATTGCGCGGAGAGCTGGCGCCGGTTATCGGTGACGTCGAGATTATATCCACTGCCGGGCTGACAATACGGCACTGTATCGGATGTAATGACTGTTGGATCAAGACACCGGGCATTTGCTGCATTCATGATGACTATGAACCGATATTTATAAAGTTGCTGCAGGCAGATGTTGTGATTCTGCTCACCGAGACAAAATTGGGATTTGTATGCAGCAGCATGAAAAATGCCATCGACCGCATTCTTCCGATGCTGACTATGCATCTGAAATATGTGAACGGGCAGATGCGTCATTATCTCCGGTATGATAAAGCTCCACGCATGGCGCTCATTTACCTGGGTGAGGCCGATAACGGTTTTCTGAACCGGTGGCTTGGACGGGTTCAGATCAATCTGAATAGAAAACCGATTGGCGCATATTCCTATGACCACAGAAAGGAGCTCTATCATGAACTTGGTAATTATTAACTGTTCTCCGCGGATGAAAGCAAAGAGCAATACAAACATGATTATAAACGCCTTTGCGGCGGGATACACGAAAACCGGCAATACGGCAGAAATATACCAGCTTTCAGAGATGGGAAGCTGGGAAGAAATACGAAAAGCATTTTACAACAATACCGATATTCTGATGGCCCTGCCTCTCTATGTGGAATGTATTCCCGGAATTATGACTGAATTTCTGGAGACTCTTGAACCGAAAGTCCCGGCAGAGGGACAAAAAGCAACAAGGCTCAGCTTTATCTTACAGAGTGGCTTTTCAGAGGCGTCGCAGAGACGGTGCTGTGAAGAGTATCTGAGAGTGCTCCCTGGGTATCTGAATTGTGAATACGGCGGAGTTCTGATGAAAGGCGAGATGTTTGTAACACATTTATTGCCTGTTCCTGCGGTAGATAAAGTGCTTGAACCATTTGTGCGGATGGGGGAACTGTTTGCCAGGGAAGGGGAGTTTCCGGAGGATGAGGCGGCGGGATTTAACGGCGTGGAATACTCATCCAGGAAAACAATTATCCTTTATACATTGATGAGTCCGCTTCAAAAACTGTTTTTCAGGGTGTTTTTTAAGAAAATGGGGTGCCGGGGGAGTTTGACGGCGCGGCCGTATGAGAAGTACATTAGATGAGGATTTAGTTGAGATGCGAGGACGCCTCTGTAAGACGGCGGACGGGGAGTGGGAGGGAGTATATGAGCCTTCAGTCCCGGTTTGCCGGTTGTGGTGAGGGGGAATCCAGGAGAAAAAATTCCTACGGGGACTCGCTTCCGCTTGTGAAATGCGCAGCGGATGCTAGCTTCGTGTAAGACCTCAGCAAGCACCGGCGGATTCCAAGGTCCCCTTCGGAAAGTTTTCTCCTTCCTTCCCCGGGCAGGTTGTCGACGGGACTGAAGACTCATCGATCCCACCCCACCACCCCGGTCCCCGGCCTGACGGCGGCGTCCTCATTTCTCGATCAAATCCTTAATTAATTCTGGAATAACCTCCAAAAGATCCCCCACAATCCCATAGTCAGCCACCTCAAAAATCGGTGCGTCAGGATCCTTGTTGATAGCTACAATATAATCGGAGCCTGACATTCCGGCCAAGTGCTGAATCGCTCCGGAGATACCGCAGGCAATATAGAGCTTTGGCGCGACGGTTTTGCCGGTTTGGCCGATCTGGTGGGTGTGGGAGATCCATCCCGCATCCACACAGGCTCTGGAAGCGCCAACGGCTCCGCCCAGTGTATCCGCCAATTCCTGAATATAAGAGAAATTTTCAGGCTTTCCGATTCCACGGCCTCCGGATACAATGATTTGAGCGCCGGACAGGTTGATGGCCTGCGCGGCTTCGTGTATTTGTTCCACAAGCTTTGTGTGGATTTTACACATATCAATGTGGATATCTTCCCTGATAATAAAAGAATCTGGGGATGGCAGACTGGTGTCCGGCCGTTCGGGCGGTTTTTTATATACGCCGGGGCGGATAGTGCCCATCTGCGGACGGTGATCCGGGCAGAGGATCGTTGCCATCAAATTGCCGCCAAAGGCGGGGCGGGTCCAGGCCACATTGCCGGACTCACCGTCGATGTCGAGTGATGTACAGTCTGCCGTCAAACCGGTTTTCAGTCTGCAGGCTACTCTGGGTCCCAGATCACGGCCGTTGTTTGTAGCACTGAGAAGAAGAACGGATGGCCTGTATTTTTCTACCAGGGCGGTGAGACAGCCGGCAAAGGCATCAGTGGAATAGATTTCATATTCCGGGCCGTCGGCCAGGATGACCCGGTCGGCGCCGTACCTTCCGGCCTGCATGGCTGCCTCTGTTACCCGGCTGCCGATCACCACGGCAACCAGTTCTTCACCGGATTTGTCAGCCAGCAGACGGCCGGCTGACAAAAGCTCGTATCCCGAGGATTTGGCGCAGCCGTGCTCTGTTTCTATCAATATCCAGACATTTTTACATTCTGTAGGATTCATTGGCGCCTCCCTCCTTATATCAGTTTTTCAGAGTCCAGGAAAACAGCAAGCTTTTTTGCAGCCGTTTCCGCATTGGTTCCGTGTATAATGACACCCGTTTTTGTCCTGACCGGGGTAAAGGTTTTTTTTACTCTTGTTGGGGAGCCCTTAAGACCGCAGCGGAGGGTATCGATCCGAAGTGATTCTGCCGAAATAGTCTCAATTACAGCTTTGTTGGCCGCCATCCGGCTGCGGACAGACGGGAGACGGACTTCACCGGAGATACGTATTACCGTCACCACGGCAGGCAGATCGCAGAAAATCCGATCATAGCCGTCCTCGTTCTCACGTTTGGCAACCACACCACCATGTTCAAGAGACAGGTCAAAGGCACAGGTTAACTGTGATCTTTCAAGATGCTCCGCCATCTCCGGTCCCACCTGGGCCGTATCCCCGTCGATCGCCTGTCTGCCGCAGAGAATCAAGGAAAAGATTCCTATTTTCGATTCCAGATAACGGACCGATTCGGAGAGAATGAAGCTGGTGGCCAGGGTATCGGAGCCGCTGAAGGCCCGATCACTTAATAGAAAAGCCTTATCGGCGCCGACTGCAAGGCAGTTTCTGAGTGCGGCCCCGGCTTGCTCCGGCCCCATGGAGAGGACCGTTATACAGCCGCCGTGTTCTTCTTTTAAACGGACGGCTGCTTCCAGCGCATAAGCATCATAAGGATTTACAATGCTGGGCACACCGCTGCGGATTAGAGTGTTTGTTACCGGGTCTATCTTAATTTCCGTCGTATCAGGAACCTGTTTTATGCATACCAGAATGTTCATGATGCCTCCTGTGATTCTGCTCATTTATTTGTTCTATAATTATGCTGTATTTTATGCTGAACTATCTCAGCTTCGGTCAAGCCGCCGCTGCATTTTTATTCTGTGTCATGAGACTTACAATTACATAAGCCAGAAACGAAGGAATCAGTGGGAAAACGGAGGCGTAAGGAAGAGAAACTCCCATCTTATTGATAACGACACAGGCAACCCCGGCGATAAAGCTTGCCAGTGCGCCCTGTCTGGTCGCTTTCTTCCAGAATATAGCACCGACAATCATGACGAGTCCACCGGCCGTGATCAACGTATAGGACAGTGAGAGGAGAGAAATCAGGCTGCTGAACTGGAGCGCGATAATCAGTGCAAAAATACCGATAACAACGGAAGAAATCCGGCTCAGCCGGCCAAGGCTTTTTTCATCCGCGTCCGGGTTAATGTGTTTGTGGTAAATGTCACTCACGATATTTGCCGTAACGGTTACAAGAATACCGTCGCTGGTGGACATAACGGCTGCGCAGATGGAGGCGATTAAAAGACCTGCCAGAAGCGGAGGCATAGCTTCAAACAGTACCTGGAAAATGATTGTGCCGCTGGCTGCGTCCGGCCATAATGCCTTGCCGTACATTCCGATCATTACAGGGAGGGGAACAAACAGCAGAATCAGGCTGGCTCCGAGAACAGGCGCCAGGATCGCGGTTTTTTCCTTTTTACAGGAAACGGTACGCTGGAAACCGGTAGAAGATACAAGCCCGAACAGGGCAGTCGGCCCCAGCATCATGATGAAGGTTTCTCCGTCGAACGGGATCATCTCAAAACTTGTGGCCGGAAGATTCTGGGCCATGATGGAAAAACCTCCCTGGGTGGCAATAAAAATCATGGTGGCAATGACAGAAATCACAATAACCGTAACCTGGATTACATCCGTCATCATAACGCCCCACAGACCGGAGAGAGAAGAATAGATAATGACAATGGTCGTGGTGGCAATGGCGCCGGCCAGAGGATTTAGTCCGATGTACTGAAAAAGACGTTCACCGGCCATAATCTGTCCAGCCATAACAGCGATATTGGAAACTGCATTTAACAGGGCGACCGCGATAGACGTCATTTTATCGCCGTACCGTTGTTCAAGAAGATCCGACAGAGTTACGTAATTATTGCGGTATACGACGCGTGCCATAAAGATAGCAAAGAGATAGAAAGAGATTGCGGCACCGACACCGTACCACATGCCTCCGATTCCGTAGGTGGCTCCATACTCGGCACCGCCTACAACAATACCGTTACCAATATGTGAACCCATATAGGAGCCGGTGACAAGAAGGAGCGTTCCCTGTTTACCTGCAGTAAGAAAGTCCTGCATGTTTGAGCTGTGTTTTCTCCCCTGAAGGCCGATCAGGACCATCAAAGCCATATAAATAACTAGGATAATCAGAACGATAGTAAGATTACTCATATAATTCCCCTTTCTGCAAAACACTGCCAGATTATCCCTGTACCGTAAAATACGGCAGCATAAAGGCAGCGCCTGCAATGCATCTGTGAATATCCACAGAAGTTAATCTTGTATGGTAGCTTGGCAGGGAAGACCCCGTCTATAATCCGAGTTTCTCTGCTTCATACTCCAGCTCCTCACGGAAACCGGGGTGTGCGATTCGTATCATTTCTTTTGCCCGCTCCTGAAGTGATTTTCCTATCAGGGTTGCAATGCCGTATTCCGTCACGACATACTCAACTGAGACCCGGCTCAGTGAAACGGGGGTGCCAGGGGTGAAATACGGCACAATCTTAGAAAACTTACCGTTTCGTGTGGTCGATTCTATTACAATGATGGATTTTCCATCTGGGCAGTTGGCCGCGCCGACGGCAAAATCCGCGATGCCGCCCATTCCGGAATACTGGACTCCCTTCAGGTATTCGGCATTTCCCTGACCCAGCAGATCCATCTGGATTGCATTGTTGATAGCGGTCATTTTATTATTTCGGGCTATGATCCCGGGATTCAGCACGTTGTTGCACCGATCCAGCCGTATCTCCAGATTAGTTGCCGCATAATCTAAAAGTTCCCGGGAACCGACAATTTGAGTGCAGACAGAGACGCCGGGGGTCAGCACTTTTTTCTGATTCGTAATAATCCCTTTTTTCGTAAGCTCCATGAAAATATCGCCGTAAACCTCGGTATGTACCCCCAAATCGCGTGCATTTTCCAGATACATCAGAGAAGAGGAATTCAGCCTGCCGATGCCGACCTCTAAAGTGGCTCCGGTCTCAATCAATTCGGAAAGATAGCCGCCGATCCTTTTGTAAACGTCCCTGCGGTCATCCGAATCGTCAATCTGGCGGACATTCATCGGATAGCCGCGTCCTTCTACGATGAAGTCAAATTCTGAAATATGCATTACATTATCACCGTACACAAAGGGGATATGTTCATTGATTTCCGCAATGACAAGTTCTGCTTCACGGCACACATCGGGTATCAGATCCGCAGAGTTGCCAAATGATACATAGCCGTCTTTATTGGGTTTAGAAACCGTTGGAAGGGCGACATTGCACTTCAGGCCTTTCATCGCGTTTTTTCTGTATCCTGAAAAGCCGCTGGGGAGATACTTTACCAGACCCCGCTCCGCGTAGCCACGGTTCAGACTGTCCAGAAAACTGGTATAGACGGTGATCCCTTTTCCAAGGTTTTTAAAAAGGTGCAGAAAATTGGCCTCGGCACAAAAATAAACCACATCTTTCAGATCTGTTCTCAGTCCCAACTCCTCCAGAAACGTCGCCGGTTCCCTGGCTCCAGAGGTAAGACTATCGCCGTCTTTTATAAGGGATACAGCCTTTTCGGCGCTGATTTTTTTATTTTCATATTCCTGTTCCCATAAACGTTCCATAAAAACCTCCGGAGTTATTTATCATATTTTTTACTCAGGGCCTGTTTCAGGCCGCCGTTTTGGATATCGGTTTTGAATTCATCCACCTGGGATGTCTGCATGTAGGTCCGCCCGAGGTTAAACATCTCGGAAACGAAATCTATTGTTGAATGGAACCCTTGAAGCTCATAGCATTTATTCAGGGAATACTTGATCATTTTCATGCTTTCAGGCGGCACGAGGGCAATCCGCTCAGCCGTTTTTAATGCCTCGTCCCGGAGCTTTTCAAAAGGAACCACCGCATTGACGACGCTCATATCCGCCATCTCTTTTGCGGTAAAATATTTACTAAGATAAAAGAACTCTCTGACCTTGTTAAACGGCATTTTCCAGACCTCCATCGGTATTTCAGGGGTGTAGCCCAGAAGGATTTCGGGGTTCCCAAAGGTGGCGTCTTCCGATGCGATGATGATATCGCTGAGCATGGCGAGGGTGACTCCGCCGCCGATACAATACCCCTGGATGGCTGCTATGATTGGCTTCGGAAACCGCCACATCCGCATAAAGAAATCAATTTCATGGGCCGTGTCGGCGCGCCGCTCCACAATGCCGGTGATGTCATTTTCCATGGATTCTTTTAAGTCAAAACCTGCGGTAAACGCTTTTTCACCGGCGCCGCAGAGAATGACTACACGCACCTGTGGATCATCCTCCGCTCTTTTTAAGGATTCGTCGATTCCGTTTATAACGGCCGTATTCAAAGCGTTGCGTTTGGCAGGCCGGTTGATGGTAATCCAGGCTATCTCCCCCTGTTTTTCATATAGTAAATCACTCATAGCGATCTCCTTTTCGTAAATCATTCATATTGACAAAGCCGTATTTCCTTCACAGGCTTTTTGTAAACGATCATTATTTTAACAAATGGCCGGCGATAACGACTCTCTGTATCTGATTGGTTCCCTCAAATATCATAAAGATCTTGGCGTCGCGCATCAGCTTTTCAACTTCATATTCCCTGGAATAGCCGTAGCCCGAAAAAATTTGGACGGCATCCAGTGCGTTCTGCATGGCGGCTTCTGAAACGTAGGCCTTGGCAATGGAATTCATTTTTCCGTCAACCGAGTCTGCATCGATCATCTGTGCGCACTGGTAGATGAGACTTCTGGCGGTCTGGCAGCGGATGTCCATGTCGGCCAGCATGAACTGAATCGCCTGAAGACCAGCAATGGGCTTTCCAAATGTGACACGGGTTTTTGCGTATTCAACACTCAGATCCAAAGCTCTCTGGGCGATTCCAAGAGCTGCGGCGGCACAGTCGAGGCGCGTGCGGTCCAGCGTCTGCATGGCAAGATGAAATCCTCGTCCTTCCTTTCCAAGAAGGTGATCTTCGGGGACGTGGACGTCTTCCAGAATCACGTCTGCCGTAGTGGACAGCCGGATTCCCATTTTATCCTCGTGTTTGCCGACGGACAGTCCGGGAAGCCCGCGCTCCACCAGAAAGGCGGAGATTCCTCTCGTTCCGGCGTCCATATCGGTTTTTGCAAATACGATATAGAACTGGGCATGAGGAGCGTTGGTGATGAAACATTTACGTCCCGTAATGACATATTCTCCACCCTGTTTGACTGCTTTTGTTTTGATGGAGGCGGCATCGGAGCCAGCATTGGGTTCTGTAAGGCAAAATGCGGCCATTCCTCCCGAAACTACAACTTCGGAAGCAAACCTTTTCTGTTCTTCGGTTCCGGCCAGAAGCACAGGTTTTAAGGCCAGGTTACTGGACTGGATTGTAACGGAAAAACCGGCATCTCCGCGGGCAAATTCTTCTGCAACAAGGGCATTTGCCATGGCGCCCAGCCCGGCGCCTCCAAATTCTTCGGGAATATCAATGGAGGTATATCCCAAATCTGCGGCCTCCTGATAAATTTTCACCGGGGTCTCACCCTTTAAATCCCATTCTTTTGAGATAGGGCGGATCTTTGCATCGGCAAACTTACGTGCCATTTTCTGAATATCGAGCATATCATCTGATAATACATGGCCCATATCCTTCCTCCTTTAGTTGTTTGATTGTTTATCAAAAACCGGCGCGCCCGGATTTTTTCAACTGAATAATAAAATAGTCTTGGCTCAGGAAAACAAATAGTTTGTTTTTTGGTAATTAGATTATATAATATTAAATTATATAAAAATAACGAATAAAATTTTGAATTGATACATCCAAAAGTTGTATCATACACTGAAGTTTGATAAAATAGTAGGAAAAACAGGGGAGGATGCTATGGAACTAAGACAGCTGGAGTATTTCATGCAGATATGTGAGAGTGGAAGCATTCAGAAAGCGGCCAATAAGCTATTTATGACACAACAGGCAGTCAGTAAATCAATCGCATCGCTCGAACGAGAAATGGGCGCTCCTCTTTTTTACCGAACGGCCAAGGGAGTGTTTCTGACCCAGTTTGGACAGGAATTCAGGAGGAACTGCGGGCCTGTCCTGGACAGCGTAGAACACCTGAATACAAATATGGAAAAAGCGCTCCGGTTAAACAGCGGACGGTTGAGAGTCGGTGTCGCCGGAGGAATTATGTATCTTGGTTCTAATAAGATATGGTCGGATTTTCAGGAACTTTATCCGAATGTCCAGATAGAAGCCGCGGAGTACAGCTACAAGGAGAGTCTGAGCCTGCTGAGGAGCGGTGAAATCGACGCAGTGATTATTTCTGATTCGGAACAGTTTGAGCAGGTTGATGACTACATGCTTTTTGAGCTTCACAGTTCCAGCCGCTGTCTTGTAGTAGCGAAGTCAAATCCCTTGGCAGACCGGGAAAGCGTAGAAATAAAAGATTTAAAGAATGAGAAGTTTATCCTATATATCAATGACTTTGCATACAGGGAATTCATCCGGCTCTGCAGGGAAAACGGATTTGTCCCGGATGTCAAGAGAACCAGCGACACAATCTACATGTGTGAACTCTGCAACACGGACGGCATGACCGGGATTATAATTTCATTTATCGCAGACAGGATGCTTGATCATTACCCAAATATTAAGCTTGTTCCGTTCAAAGAGCCGCTCCTTGAATATTCGCTTGTCATGCTGGCCAGAAGATCATTTCCCAGGGTTCAGATTTTACGGGAGCTGGCGGATTATCTTACTTATTCACTTCAGGAGAATATGTAGTGGAATTGTTGAACAGTGCGGGGAAATTGGAACAGACGGAAAAATAGAAAAATGAGAAAAAGAGCCGGAACTGCATTCCATTAATTGCAGTTCCGGCCTTTTCCTTCTATAAATGGTTGGAAATAGCTGCTTTTTACACAAATCCCTGTGCCATCATAGCTTCAGCAATCTTTTCAAACGCCGCAATATTGGCTCCGGCGACAAAATTTCCTTTTACACCGTACCGTTCAGCCGTATCGGATGTCTTATCATAGATCTCCGACATAATCTTGTGGAGCTGTCCATCCACCTCATCAAAGGTCCAGCTCGTTCGCATGCTGTTCTGGCGCATCTCCAGAGTTGAAACAGCCACGCCGCCGCCGTTGGCCGCTTTACCGGGCATAAACAGGACACCGCTTTGCTGGAAAAATTCAGTTGCTTCCTGATCACAGGGCATGTTGGCTCCCTCGGCTAATGCGATACACCCGTTACGCACCAGGGTTTTAGCGGCGTTCAGGTTGATTTCGTTCTGCGTGGCGCAGGGAAGGGCTATATGGCATGGGATATCCCATATACTTTTCTTTTCCTCATAAATAGCGGAGGGGACTTCATCTAAATATTCCTTGATTCGCCCGCGTCTTACTTCTTTAATCTGTTTTACCACATCCAGACGGATACCGTCCTTATCATAAATGTAGCCGTCAGAGTCGCTTAATGTCACGACTTTGGCCCCGTACTGCTGTATTTTTTCAATGGTGTGAACGGCTACGCTGCCTGCTCCTGATATCACCACGACTTTGCCGTCCAGTCCTTTTCCATGGCGGCGCAGCAGATTTTCCAGCATGTAAACAAGGCCGTATCCCGTAGCCTGGGTGCGGATAGGGGAGCCTCCAAAGGAGGGGCCTTTCCCGGTCATGGCACCGCAGTGTAGCCCGGCCAGTCTTTTATATTGTCCAAAGAGATAACCGATTTCCCTGGCCCCCGCACCAATGTCACCGCCCAGGATATCCAGATCATCTCCAATATATTTGAAAAGTTCCGACATAAAACTCTGGCAGAATGCCATAATTTCACGATCGGATTTGCCCTTGCGGTCAAAATTAGAGCCGCCTTTTGCTCCGCCGATTGGAAGCCCGGTCAGGGCATTTTTAAATGTCTGCTCAAAACCCACGAATTTAAGCAGGTTCAGGTTGACGGATGAATGAAAACGCAGCCCTCCCTTGTAAGGCCCGATTGCGCTGTTATATTGGATGCGGTATCCCTTATTAATCTGGAGATGGCCTCTGTCATCCACCCAGGGTACACGGAAAGATATAATCCGCTCCGGTTCAATCAGGCGCTCTAACAGAGAGACATCCCGGTACTTCTTTTCATCCGAATCAATAACTAGCTTAAGGGACTCCAGAATCTCCCTGACAGCCTGGTGAAACTCGAATTCCCCGGGGTTATCCTCCACTGTCCTTCTGTAAACTTCATCAACGTACGACATAACAAAATCCTCCTCTTACTCACGTTAGCTCCCCTAAAGCTCCGGCATCAACCCAAAACAGTCAGAACAGGCCTGTGCCTGCCCATCCCCGCCGGTTCCATCCATTGTACCGTTGTACCGTAATAAAGTCAAGAATGGGATGCACTTACACCGAAAGACTTACAGCAGAAGAGATACAACAAAAGACATACATCAAAAAACATGCAACAAAAGACATATAACAAATGATATGCAATAAAAGGCATCCAATAAAAGGAACCCAATAAAAAAAACATAAAAAAGGCACCCAATAAAAGTAGTGGCCGTCCCCCCTTTCCCCTTGTGAAAAAACTCGACAATCAGCCGACGCAGGAATGGCGGACGGGCAGTTACCTTCCTGTCTTCAGTCCCATCGACAAACTGCCCGGGGAAGGAGGGAGAAAACTTTCCGAAGGGGACCTTGGAATCCGCCGGTGCTTGCTGAGGTTTTATACGAAGCTAGCATCCGCTGCGCATTCCACAAGCGGGAGCGAGTCCCCGCAGGAATTTTTTCTCCCGGATTCCCCCTCACCACAACCTTCCACCGGGACTGAAGACCTCACCACAACCACCCCCTCCCCGTCCACCATTCCTCCCCTCGGCGTCCCCATTTTTCATCAAAATTTCCCCATTGATAAATACCCCCCACATTGCTATAATAAGAAAGAAACATAGACAAGTTTTTATCAAAGTTGAGCGGTCCCTCCGGGCATCCGCGCAGCATGTGAAAAGGAGACGAAGACAATGGGAAGAGAAGTAAGCTTCGATTATTCGAAGGCAGCCGGATTTGTAAATCAGGAGGAGATGGACAATTTAAAGGATACAGTCCTTTTTGCCAGGGATATCCTCGTAAACAGGACAGGCGCAGGCAATGACTTCTTGGGCTGGATTGACCTGCCGACAGATTACGATAAAGAGGAATTTGCGAGAATTAAAGAAGCAGCAAAGAAGATTCAGAATGATTCAGATGTACTTCTGGTGGTAGGTATCGGCGGTTCTTACCTCGGTGCGAGAGCAGCCATCGATTTCTTATCCCATAGCTTTTACAATAACCTGCCGAAAGACAAGAGAAAATCACCGGAGATTTACTTTGTGGGCAACAGCATCAGCAGCAAATACATTAAAGATCTGCAGGATATGCTGGAGGGCAAGGATTTCTCCATCAATATTATCTCCAAATCCGGCACAACGACAGAGCCTGCTATCGCATTCCGCGTATTTAAGAAAATGCTGATTGAGAAATACGGCAAAGAAGAGGCAAATAAGAGAATTTATGCAACAACAGATAAATCCAGAGGCGCGCTCAAAAACCTGGCGAATGAGGAAGGATACGAATCCTTCGTTGTTCCGGACGACGTGGGCGGACGTTACTCCGTACTGACGGCGGTTGGTCTGCTTCCAATTGCAGTAAGCGGAGCCGATATCGATCAGTTGATGGAAGGCGCAGCTTACGGAAAGAAAAAAGCCCTGGAAACACCGTATGAGGAAAATCCGGCTCTTTTATATGCCGCTATCAGAAACATTCTTCACAGAAAAGGAAAAATGGTCGAGATTGTGGCAAACTATGAGCCAAGCCTCCATTATGTGTCAGAGTGGTGGAAGCAGCTTTACGGCGAGAGCGAGGGCAAGGACAGAAGAGGCATCATGCCTGCCTCCGTTGACCTGACCACAGATCTTCATTCCATGGGCCAGTTCATCCAGGACGGCTCCAGGATTATGTTTGAAACGGTTCTGAACGTGGAGGATTCCCCTGCCGAGATTATTCTGGAAGAGGAAGAAGTGGATACGGACGGCATGAACTACCTGGCTGGAAAGAATGTAGACTTTGTAAACAAGAGCGCCATGAACGGAACAATCCTGGCTCACACGGACGGTGATGTGCCGAACCTGAAGGTGAATATTCCGGAGCAGAATGAATTCTGCCTTGGCCAGTTGTTTTATTTCTTTGAGTTCGCCTGCGGAGTCAGCGGATACCTGCTGGGCGTGAATCCGTTCAACCAGCCGGGCGTTGAGAGCTATAAGAGCAATATGTTTGCACTTCTTGGAAAACCGGGATATGAAAAGGTGAGAGAAGAACTTTTAAAGAGGCTGTAATTACAGTGGCAATGGAGGACGGTAAGTCCGGACGTTGAAAGTAAGATAAAAGTGTAATCTGACATACAATGCCCCGCAGCCAGGTATCAATCCCGGCCGCGGGGCATTACTTTACATGTATTCGGTGAGCTGTCTCAGCAGCGCCATATATCCCGTCTGCATTTCCTGATAAATTCCCAGTATTGGTTCCGCTTTTTCGCGTACGGTTCCCATGATCCCGTCATAGTTTTCGACAATTCTTGCCACAATGACTGGATCAACCAGTCCGTGCCCCGCCATATCGTTTAGAATGGAGCAAGTTTTTTCCTTGGAAAAGGAGTCCTTGTAACTCCTGGTGCCGGAAAGGGCGCTGACGATGTCGGCGATAGCGACGATCCGCTGCGGCGCTGACAGTTCGCTTCCGTCCAGGCCGCGGGGGTAGCCGGAACCTTCCAGCTTTTCGTGGTGTCGGAGTGCGATATCCCTGACTTTCGGCGTGACGCTTCCTCCCAAAATAATTTCGGTCAAATCTACATGGGTTCTCATCACGGTCATGGCCTGTGGACTCAGCTTGCCGGGAAACTCAAGGATTTCGGAGGGAATGCCGAGCTTGCCTAAATCATGGAGCATGGCGCCGCAGGTGATATCATTGATATCCTCCTCTGTATTGCAGAAGATCTTTGCCAGTTCCGTGCTGATTACCGTTGTCGTGATCGTGTGAGTGACGGTATGCGGACTTCGGAAATCGATTGCATAAGTCATCATTGTGAGCAGCGCATTTCTCTCTTCCTCCGTAAAAGGAACGTCCTCCAAAACCTGGTCAAATTCTTTTTCCAGGAGCTCGGACAGGAGATAGGCGGTCTGTGACTCTGTCGCCGCACTGAAGAGAAATGAAAAATCAGTCTGGTTAAACAGATCGGACGCTTTGGGACTGAAAATATCCGGCGTGTTTTTGTTAACATAATTTCGGAAATTGCAATAGTCCCTCTTTCCTTTTGTCTGGGAGAGATAGATATCAAAGCGGTCGGCCAGATTGACAAGCTGGGCGGCTCTTCTGGCAAACAGGGGAACCTGATCCAGGTCCTTCATCTTCTTCCAGGGCGTGTGATGGAACAGGATAACGGGAGCCTCATCCTTAAATGGAGTAAAATATTTGAAAAACATATAGCCATAAATGGAGTGGTTCCAGACATTCCGGGTTTCGAATTCCACCATCCGGTCGATCTCATCCGTCTTATAGGCGCCGATATCGTGGAGGGCTGCCAGAATCAAAAGGTTGCGGATCTCCCGTGGCGTATAATCACTGGAAGCTTTTAACATCTGAAACACAATATAGGAGACGCGGGAACCGTGGCCGATGAGACGTTTGTCGACCAGATTGAATGCTCTCTTTACAATTTCTACAATATCCTTATTGCTGACGGGCAGTGTGTATTTATACATAGGGTGCCTTTCCTGAGCGGCAATTTTGCGCGCATTGTTTATTTCCATACATTTTTCGTGTATCATCTATCCTAAATAGTATCATATCCGGGAAGGCGGTTCAAGCAATTCCGGGTGGGCGTAAAAAAGCGGCGTAAAAAATTCACATTGTGATTGGACACCGAACTTGATATACTATAACAAGAAGGGAGGCGGTGCGTGTGATATATAATTTTGATGAGATCGTTGACAGAACTCACAATAATGCTGCCAAATATGACGAAAGAATTAAAAAATTCGGGACTGACGATGTGATTCCGCTGTGGATTGCCGATATGGATTTCAGGGTTGCAAAACCGATAGAAGACGCTCTGGTAAATAAAGCCCGCCAGGGGATTTTCGGGTATGTATCCAGGCCTGAGGAATACTGGGACGCCCTGGTGGGATGGCAGAAGAGAAGAAACGGCTGGGATGTGGATAAATCGCTCTTAAGCTTTAACTGCGGTGTGGTTCCGTCACTGGCTGCCCTGGTACGCCAGTTCAGCGGGGAGGGTGAAACCATCCTGATTCAGACTCCGGTCTACCCTGAATTTTATGAGGTGGTGGAGAATGCGGGGCGCAGTGTTGTTACGAACCGCCTGATCGAGAAGAACGGCCGCTATGAGATTGATTTTGAGGATTTTGAGGAGAAGCTGAAACAGGGACCGAAGGCATTTATCCTGTGCAACCCGCAGAACCCGGTGGGACGTTCCTGGAGCAGGGAGGAACTGAAACGGATGGGAGAGCTTTGCGTTTCATACCATGTTCCAATCCTGTCGGATGAGATCCATGCCGACCTGATGCTGTGGGGAAACCGCCATACACCGATGGCATCCATCTCACCCGAAATTGCCGCTGATACAATCACCTGCACGGCAGTCAGCAAGACGTTCAATCTGGCCGGACTGCAGGCATCCTCCGTTATCTTCAACAACCAGGAGGAGCGGGCCAGGTTTGAGAGGTTTTGGCACAATCTGGAGATACACAGGAATAACTGCTTCAGTCTGGTAGCCTCAATTGCCGCCTACAACGAGGGGGAGGAATGGCTCGAACAGTTACTTCCCTATCTGGAAGGAAATATAAAGTACATACAGGAATACTGTGAGAAAAATATCCCTGAGATTAAGGCAAATCTCCCTGAATGCACCTACCTTGTCTGGCTGGACTGCCGCGGACTTGGACTGCCGGATGATGAGCTGAACCGTTTTATGATAGAGAAGGCCGGTATAGGTTTAAACGCCGGATGTGATTTCGACCGGGAACTGAGCGGATATATGCGTCTGAATGCCGCCTGCCCGAGACAGGTACTGGAAAAGGCAATGGAACAGCTTAAGGACGCTGTTGCCCGGGAACGCTCCGGCCGGCAGTAGCAGGGCGGGCATGATGAAAAGGGAGGTATCAGGGGTATGGAGAAAAGTAAATCAACATTCTGGGAAAATTATCGTTTTCCTCTGACGCTGATTGCGGGTATTGCAATCGGCAGTATTATAGGTATTGTATTTGGTGACAAAGCGGTAATATTAAAACCGTTAGGGGATATCTTTATCAATCTGATGTTCTGTGCGGTGGTGCCGTTAGTATTTATCACGATCTCCAGTGCGGTCGGAAATATGCTCAGTATGAGGCGCCTCGGGAAAATCCTGGGCTATATGCTGGGAGTTTTCATTGTGACGGGAGCGATCGCGTCTGTCGCTATTATTGTGATGGTGAAGATATTCCCGCCGGCAGAGGGGGTCAACATCGCCCTCACGGCTCCGGATTCGCTGGACAGCGTCAACCTGGGAGAGCAGATTGTAAAAGCGCTCACGGTGAATGATTTCTCCGGCTTGCTCTCCAAGGCCAATATGCTGCCGCTAATCTGTTTTTCCGTCCTGTTCGGCGTATGTGTCAGCCTTACGGGAAAAGATAATAACAGCATGGTTGCAAAAGGCCTGGAGGCACTCTCCGCAGTCATGATGAAAATGATTTCACTGATTATGTATTATGCGCCGATCGGACTGGGAGCGTATTTTGCATCCCTGATCGGCGAGTTTGGCCCCCAGCTTCTGGGATCCTACGCAAAAGCGATGATTATTTACTATCCGCTGTGTATCGTGTATTTCTTCGCAGCATTTGCGGCATACTCGTATTTTGCCGGAGGGAAGAAAGGAACGAGAAAGTTCTTCAAAAATATTCTGAACGCCTCGGTAACTTCCCTGGCTACCCAGAGCTCCATCGCCACGCTTCCGGTTAACCTGGATGCGGCGAAGACCATCGGCGTGCCGAAGGACATCAGGGATATTGTGCTTCCTATCGGGGCGACGATGCATATGGACGGAACCTGCCTTTCCTCTATCTTAAAGATATCGTTCCTGTTTGGCATCTTCGGTCAGGATTTCTCGGGAATCGGCACCTACATTACCTGTGTCTGCATTGCGATTCTGGGCGGTGTCGTTATGTCCGGTGTCCCAGGCGGCGGGCTGATTGGCGAGATGCTGATTGTCAACCTGTTCGGCTTCCCGCCGGAAGCATTCCCAATCATTGCAACGATCGGATTTCTTGTGGATCCTCCTGCAACCTGGATCAATGCCACGGGCGATACGGTTGCATCCATGATGGTAACACGTATGGTAGAGGGAAAAGAATGGATGGATATGGAGCCGGAAGAAGACTGATACTATTCTATCAAAACTACACAACAAAAGGAGACCTGCCATGTTCCGCTTGTGGGGAAAAATATTTAAAGATAACAGAATGCTGCAGGACACGGTAATCTGCAATGGCGACTATTCCATGTCCAGAACGGCCATGATTTTTGACGCTGTGGATCAGATATGCTACCAGTTCGATCTGGGGCATCCGGTCTGGCTGGACGCTACGGTCGGGGAATTCAAACGTCATGACAAGGCACGGTTTACGAGTGACAACTTTATAGAATCCATTGATTTTGATTATCTGGAAATTCAGGTACTGGAAGAGTAGCGCGGAAAACGCGTGCTGTCGGCAGGATAACAGAGAACCCGGATATCGCACACATTTTTGAATGTGGCGGTATCCGGGTTTTTCTATGTCATAGGAAAGTGCTTTTATGATTATCCGTGAAAGGCTGTGGAGCATCAGAATGGTTTTATATGGTTATATATTTAAAATTAATAACCATATAAAATGCAAAAAAATATAATTTGTCTTCTTTTTATTTCGTGAAATTATGATTTAACATACTGATAAAAAAATAATTTTACCTATCAAAAGAATGATAAAACATACTGTTATAAAATAATATTTGTTTTTTAATTAAGATATTAGATAAATCTGGCACACATATTGCTCTGTTTATAAATATCAGAATGGGTTTTGCGGAGACCGGAGGTCTTCCTTTATCAAAAACAAATAAGGAGGTTTTTATGAGAAAAAGCAGTATGTTAATCGGTATTTTTGCAATTATGGTATTTGGCGGTGCGCTGGCGGGATGCAGCCAGAAATCGTCCGCCCCCGAAACTTCCGGGCTGGCCCCGGCGGAATCTACCGCGGCTCCGGCAGCTTCTGCAGCAGAGAAGCCGCAGGCTCTCATATGGAATATGGGAAGTGAGCCTAAAACCTGGGATCCTACCCTCAGTTCGGAAACTCTTTCCGAGTACATTACCATTTCTATGTTCGAGGGACTGACCAGGCAGAGTGCGGACGGCATAGAACCGGGAGTGGCCGAGAGCTGGGATGTCTCCGACGACGGCCTGACCTATACGTTCCACCTGCGTAAGTCCAACTGGTCGGATGGAACACCTCTGACGGCCCACGACTTTGAATATACCTGGAGACGTCTCTGCGACCCGACCGTAGCATCACCTTCCGCAGCCGGTGTGACCGACTATGTGGTCGGAGCCGCCGAGTATCTGGCCGGGACCGGTACGGCCGAGGAAGTGATGGCGCACGCCCTGGATGATTATACCTTCGAAGTGGTACTTAAGAACCCGGCTCCGTTCTTTTTGAGCCGTATCTCAGCCGATATTTACTGTCCGGTAAATAAAAAATGCGTGGATCTCGGTGAGGGATGGGAAAAACGCCCGGAAACCTTTATCTCTAACGGACCGTTCATCCTCGGTGAATACCAGATCGGCTCCCATATCCTGATGGTGAAGAACGACGCCTATTATGATGCAGACAGTATCAAGATGCCGGCCATTAAGGGAATCATGATCAACGATGAAAACACATCCCTTCAGGGCTATAAAGCAGGAGATATCCATTGTACCGAAGTAATCCCGGCAGAAGAGATCCCGACGCTCCTGGCGGAAGATCCCAACCTGTATATTTCACCTCTTACAGGAACAAAATATCTTGATTTTAACGTGGACAGGGATCCGGTAAGCGATGTCAGGGTCCGCCGCGCCCTCACCCTTGCCATCAACCGCAAGCTGATCACGGATCAGATAACACGCTCCGGAGAAATACCTGCCAGCGGTTTCCTTCCTATTACGACACAGAAGACGGACGGCAGTTCCTACCGCACACTGCAGGCCAACGGTCTGCCTGAGCCGGTATTCGGCATTTCACCCGATTCCGCAGACGTCGATACGGCAAAACAGCTTCTCGCGGAAGCTGGTTTTCCGGACGGAGAAGGGTTCCCTGAACTTGAGCTTTTATACTACACCGGAGAGAGTGATAAAAAAATCTGTGAGGCCATCCAGCAGATGTGGAAGGAAAATCTCGGCATTACCGTGAAACTGCGCAATGAAGATAAGAGCGTAGCCCTGCAGACAAAAGCAGACGGTAAATACGATATCAGCCTCTCGGGCTGGAGCGCAGGCTATTATGACGCCAGCCAGATGATGAAACAGTTTAAGCTGGATTCCGGATGCTATGCACAGTGGAGATATGCGGAACATCCAAGCGCCCCTCACGACCATACCCTGAACCCGGGACAGAAGGCATTTGAAGATGCTTATCAGGCAGCCATGGCGGCACAGGGAACAGAGAGAGACGGGCTTTGGGCACAAGCCGAGACCGTTCTGATGGAAGAGGCTCCCGCCTGCCCGATCTACTACTATGTACTGAAAGCGCTGATTAATGAGGATGTTGTTACGAATGTGGAGTTCTCCAAGACCGGCAACTGGATTTTCCGCAATGCAGAATTTGTAGACTGATTGTAAGGAAGGTTTGGGAGCGCCCGCCGGGCGGGCGCTCCCGATCTCTTTTGAGGGAGGGAATGATTTGGCCAGATATATTATAAAGAGGGTGCTGGCGGCGCTTATAACCATATGGTTTATCATGACGATTACCTTCGTACTGATGAACGCAATTCCGGGCAGCCCTCTGGATTCCGAAAAATTTCTCGATGTGACACTCCAACAGGCCATGAATGCAAAGTACGGCCTGGATCGGCCGTTGTATGAACGGTATTTTAAATACCTGGTGGATTATTTTCACGGTGACTTTGGCATTTCCTATATTAAAGTGGGACTTTCCACCAATGAGATAATTGCAGCCGGTTTCCCCTATTCCCTGCGGATTGGCATTTATTCGTCCATACTGATAATTATTTTCGGTATCGCGGCAGGAATCCTGGCCGCACTCAGACAGAACCGGTTCGTGGACCGTTTCCTGATGGTGTTATCGACCCTGGGTTCCACGATTCCGAGCTTTGTATTTGCGACGCTGTATCTGTTTTTGTTCAGCAAGATTCTGGGACTGGTTCCCGCATTCGGCGTGGCGGACTGGAAGGGATATATCGGCCCTGTCCTGGTTACCTCCGTGTTTTCCATGGCCTTTGTCACACGCCTGATGAGGACTTCCATGATAGAGGAGCTGAACCAGGATTACATAAGGACGGCCAGAGCCAAGGGAATCTCCGAGTTTAAAGTTGTCACCAGGCATGCGCTGCGCAATGCAATTCTGCCTGTTGTAACTTATATCGGCCCGATGGTTGCCATGGTTGTCACCGGTTCATTTGTCATTGAAAAGGTGTTTGGAATTCCAGGCATCGGCAGCCTGTTTACAACGAGTATCCTCAGCCGTGATTATACGCTGATCATGGGAATTACGGTATTTTTTGCCGTATTTTTAGTGGTATGCACGCTCATTGTGGATATCATGTATGTTTTTGTAGACCCGAGAATCAAATACGACTAGGAGAGTGCACATGGATAATAACATAGAACAGATTCCGGACTCTCTTTGGGAGCCTCTGGAATTGGGTGAAAAGAATTCTGAAAAAATTGAAAAACCGAGCCTGACCTTTTTGCAGGATGGCTGGAGACGGCTTAAACAGAACAAAACTGCGATGATATCCATGGCCGTCATCATTATTCTGGTTCTCTGCGCGGTCTTTATTCCTTTTTTCTGGAAATACAGTTACGCAGAACAGAACCTGACGCTCTCCAATATCCCTCCGGTGCTTAAGGTTTACCCCCTCTCCGATGAGGCCAATGAGCGCAATATCTATATCACACAAAACTACGATGTGGTTGAAGTGGCGGCCGACGGAACTCTGGTGGAGCTTCTGCAGCCCACGTATAAAGACACGATAGCCAGAAAAAGCACCTTTGACCTGAACGGAAAAATACTGTCGATCGATTACAGTATGTATACACAGGCATTGAAGGAATACCGGAAACTGGAAAAGAAGTATTCGGCAGCGGAGGGAGACTGCGTTCCCACGTCGGCAGCCTCTTATCTGACAGGATATTTGGACGGCGGGGAGGAAACTCCGCTTATTTCCCTGGCGGAAGCCAAAAGAATTCTGGAAGAAGAGATACAAAAATGCAGCATTACATACGACGGCCGCGCCATGAACGAAACGCGTACTCTGCGGAATAAGACCTATCTTTTAGGAAGCGATTCGCTGGGGCGGGACCTTTTTATCCGCGTGATATACGGAGCCAGGATGTCCCTGACGGTCGGTGTCTTTGCCGCCCTCGTCAACTTTGTGATAGGCGTCTTTTACGGCTGTTTTGCCGGTTATAAGGGCGGCACGGTAGACAATGTGATGATGCGTATCGTGGATGTGGTGGATTCCGTTCCGATGATGCTGTATGTAATTCTCATCATGGTTGTGATTGGACCCGGCATGAAATCCATTATTATCGCCCTCGGGCTCACTTACTGGGTCAGAATGGCCCGGATTGTGCGCGGACAGGTTCTAAGCTTAAAAAACAATGAGTTTGTGCTGGCGGCAAAAATACTGGGTGCGTCCACGCGCCGTATTTTCGTCAAACACCTGATACCCAATATGATGGGGGCCATCATGGTAGCCATTGCAATGCAGATTCCCAATGCAATTTTTACGGAGGCGTTTTTAAGCTTCGTCGGACTCGGCGTTTCCGCTCCGATGGCCTCCTGGGGTACACTCTGCAACGACGCGCTCCCGGGAATATACGTCTATCCGTACCAGATGCTCACCCCCGCCATCGCCATCTCCGTCACAATCCTGGCATTCAACCTGTTCAGCGACGGTCTGCGGGATGCCTTTGACCCGAAACAGAGAAAGTAAAGAGAGGTGATTTTCATGGAAGAACAATTATTAGAGGTAAAAAACCTTAAAACCTCTTTCTTTACCCATGTGGGAGAGGTCAAGGCAATCCGTGATATAAGCTTTTCGGTCCGGAAGGGCGAGGCGGTAGGTATTGTCGGCGAATCCGGCAGCGGCAAAAGTGTGACCTCCCTGTCGATTATGCAGTTACAGCACCCGGGCAGGATTATGGGAGGGGAAATCCTTTTTCACGGTGAGGATTTGCTTAAAAAGAATAAAAAAGAGATTCGGAAAATGCGCAGCAGCAAAATAGCAATGATTTTCCAGGATCCCATGACCTCCCTGAATGCGCTGATCACGATTGGCAGCCAGATCAGTGAGGCCGTATTAGAACATGAAAAACTGTCCAAAAAACAGGCGATGGAAAGGGCGGTTGAAATGCTGCGCCTGGTCGGAATCCCCGACCCGGAGGAACGCATCCACTGTTATCCGCATGAATTCTCCGGCGGTATGCGCCAGCGAGTCATGATTGCCATGGCGCTGTCCTGCAATCCCGAACTTCTGATTGCGGACGAGCCGACCACGGCGCTGGATGTGACGATCCAGGCCCAGATCCTCCGCCTCCTGAATGATCTGAAGGAACGCACAAATACTTCGATTATCCTGATCACACACGATCTGGGAGTTGTGGCAAGCTCATGCAGCCGCATTATCGTAATGTACGGGGGACAGATTATGGAGACTGGAACGGTGGAAGACATTTTTTATTCCCCGCTTCATCCATATACCATGGGACTTTTAAAATCTATTCCCAAGGCCGGAGGCAGCAGGGAACGGCTGCAGTCGATTGCAGGAACTCCCCCGGATATGCTGCAGCCTCCCGCAGGCTGCCCGTTTTACCCCCGCTGTGAATTTGCCATGGGTGTCTGCAGGGAGCGGACGGTACCGGAATTCCACAGAGGGGAAGAGCATGCCGTCCGGTGTTGGCTCTGCCATCCCGGGGCGCCTGTAGTAGATAAGTATGAAAATCAGAAGGGAGGTGTGAGGCGTGGAACAGCATCACCTGATTGAAGCGGAAAACCTCAGCATGTATTTTAAAAAGGTCAAGGGCGTGGTAAAACAGAAGATTTCCTATGTAAAAGCCGTAGACAATGTATCATTTTTTATCGACAAAGGCGAAACATTCGGCCTGGTCGGCGAATCGGGGTGCGGAAAGACGACCACGGGCCGCGCAATAAGCCGCCTCTATGAACCGACCGGGGGAAGCGTAAGGTATGACGGCGCCGATATCACCCATTTAAATGCAAAGGAGTTCATGCCGTACCGTAAAAAAATACAGATGATTTTCCAGGATCCGTACGCATCCCTGAATCCGCGTATGACGGTGGCGGACATCGTGGGTGAACCCCTGGATATCCACCACATCTGCTCCGGAAAGCAGAGGGAGGAATATATTCTGGAGCTGTTGAGACGGGTGGGGCTGAACAAGGATCATGCCAGCCGTTATCCCCATGAATTTTCAGGAGGCCAGCGCCAGCGCGTGGGCATAGCCAGGGCATTGGCGGTCAATCCGGAGTTTATTATCTGCGATGAGCCGATCTCGGCTCTGGATGTGTCGATTCAGGCACAGGTAATCAACATGTTGGAAGACCTGCAGGAGGAGCTGGGGTTAACCTATCTGTTTGTGGCCCATGACCTTTCCATGGTGCGCCATATATCGGACCGTGTCGGCGTTATGTACCTGGGAAGTCTGGTGGAGATAGCCGAAACGGAGGAACTGTATAACCATAATCAGCACCCCTACACAAAGGCGCTGCTCTCCGCGATCCCGATAGCGGATCCGGTTCTGTCCAGACAGTCCGGCCAGATACTTTTAGAAGGGGATGTTCCGAGTCCCCTGAATTCACCGGCAGGCTGCAAATTTGCCAGCCGTTGTCCTTATGCAAAGAATGAGTGCAGGGATAGAGCGCCGGAGTTTAAAGAAGCTGCCAGAGGCCATTTTGTGGCCTGCCACCTGGTGTGACACGATCCGTCCCCCGGATGGACCGGTATTTTAAGACGCGACTATATAAGTTGAAATAATCAGGCCGCCTGCGTCGGCGGCGGAATGGAGATGGATATGAATACCCGGCAAGCAAAAAATGTTTTGGCTGATTTTCACCGTCTGGAGTTAGGAACGTTCCCAACCCCGCTGCACCAGGTGAAAAACATACAGAAAAAAACAGGATCCCGTTTTCCCCTGTATATCAAGAGGGATGACCTCACCGGACTGGGAGCGGGAGGAAATAAGATTAGAAACCTGGAATATCTTCTGGGCGACGCGGTACGGAAAAAAGCGGACGTTGTGATAGCCTCCGGAAAATGCCAGTCGAATCTCTGCGCCCTCGCCGTATCTGCATGCAACAAAGCGAATCTGGACTGCATCATTATTCACAATGACGTCAGGCCGGAGCGGATGGAAGGAAACCAGCTTCTCAATGTTCTTTCCGGTGCAGACATGCGTTATATTGGAGATATGCCGGATCACGAGAGGGAGGCGTATGTGGAGGAGTTCTGCCGTGAGCTTGAGAATCAGGGCAGGCATCCTTACCTGATTAAAAATGGGGCATCGACGGCCCTTGGCTCTCTGGGATATGTCCAGGCCGTTGTGGAACTTTGTGATCAGTGCGGGGCACAGGAACTGCAGCTTGACCATCTCTTTGTTCCGGGCGGAAACGGGGGGCTGGCGGCCGGAGCCATATTCGGCGCGGCTTTGACCGGGGCGCCCTTTCACGTACATGTTGTGACGGTTGAGCATGAAAAAGCGGAACTGGAAGAAATCCTCAGTGGTTTTCTGGGAGAACTGCAGCAGCTGACCGGACAGCTTGAAGGATTCTGCTTTGAAAAGCTATATACCGTCCACGAGGAATACAGAGGAGAGGGATGGGGCAGGCCCACAAAGGAATCGGTGGATCAGATTTACGATCTGGCTAAGGAAGAGGGCATTTTTATTGAAAAAGTTTATACCAGTAAAACCCTGTACGGAATGGTGGATTCAGTGGAAAACGGAACCGTAAACGGCAGCGCCTGCTATCTTCATTCGGGCGGGTTCGGCGCGCTGTTCACCCAGTTTTAACAGTTTTAAGAGAGGGAGGTAACTTGACATGTTGGAAGAGATAAAGTATTTGTCCGTGCAGCTTCCGGAGGATATCAGAAGGCAGTTGGAGGCCGGGTATTTTTCAAAGGCGGTTAAGCTGATCAACAGACGGCTTGAGGGGGAACTTCCCCGGGCTCTCAGAAAGTGTCTGGAGCTTCAGAAAGCACAGCTCCCAATCTGGGAGGCGGAATATCCAGTTTCCTATGAGGAGGCGTTGGCCGTCCTCTGCCTGAACATCCGTGATTTTACCGGGGAGGAGTTTGAAGATCTGATTGAACAGGGCGTATTTGACTGGATCTACAGTGACGGGAAGATGTATTTTATCCGCACGTTCTATGAGAACCTTCTGAAGGTGCGGCATCCCGTAACAGACAGACTGGCGGTGCCGCAGAAACCGGAGGAGCAGGAGGAAAAGCAGGCGGTTCTCAACCGGAATATGAACGATATGAAGGAGCAGGGGGGAAACGCTTACCGCATTCATATCAGAAGCACCTTGAAGGTGAAGGGAGAGGAGGATGCAGGGGATCGGATTACCGTGCACCTGCCTATACCCAATGCGGGAACGCAGGTGAGAAAGATCCGCCTGATAGGGATCCCAACAGACGCGGTAATCGCACCGGAGGGTTTTGAGAGCCGGACCGTCTGCTTTCAGAGGCCTTATATAAAGGGAGACACGTTTACCGTTGAGTATGAATATGAGAACCATGTGGCGTACACGGAACCGGATCCCGGCATGGTGGAGGCAAAACAGCCGGACTTCTGTCTGGAAGAACAGGCCCCTCATATCCTTTATACGCCGTTTATCCGCAGTCTGTATGAGGAGGTTGTGGGGGAAGAGACAAATCCGCTTTTAAAAGCCCGAAAAATTTATGACTATATTACGCTGAACGTCAGATATTCCTATGTGAGAAAATACAGCATCATCAGGAATATCGCAGAGTATGCCGGCATAAACCAAAAAGGAGACTGCGGCATTCAGGCATTACTGTTCATCACGCTGTGCCGTTACGGAGGGGTTCCCGCCAGGTGGCAATCGGGTCTGTTTGCAGCGCCTTATGATATCGGCGGCCATGACTGGGCACAGTTCTACGTGGCTCCCTACGGCTGGCTTTTTGCCGATTTGTCGTTCGGGGGCAGTTCCCACCGGGCCGGCAACGAAGAGAGAAGACGCTTTTACTTCGGGAATCTGGATCCGTTCCGTATGCCTGCCAATTCTGCATTCCAGCATGAGTTTACACCGCCGAAAAAGCATATGCGCCAGGATCCGACCGATAACCAGTACGGCGAGTGTGAGTACGGACACCGGGCCTTAAAGGCAGACGAGTATGAGATAAAACATGAGATTCTGGAGATTTGCCGGATTCCATGGGAAGGAGAAAAGCGATGAAAGTATTTATCAGCGCAGACATTGAAGGCATTGCGGATTTGGCATCCTTTACGGAGGCCGGCAACGATAATCCGCAGCTCTATACTAGGGGCATGATCCAGATGAGTAAAGAGGTGGGCGCCGTATGCCGCGGAGCGCTGTCTGCCGGAGCTGATTTTGTGGCGGTCAAGGATGCACACGGATATGGGCTTAATATTATGCATGAGTATCTGCCGGAATCGGTCACGCTGATACGCGGGGAAGTGAAAAACCCGTATTCCATGGTGGGAGGCATTAATAAAAGCTATGATGCCGTGATGTTCGTGGGCTATCACGACGCAGCCGGACAGAATGGAAATCCGATGGCCCACACGATCAGCAGCCGGAGTATCAGGGAGATCACCGTCAACGGCGCCCCGGCGTCGGAGATGACTCTGTTTTCCTATGCGGCCGCTTATCTTGGAATTCCCACGGTCTTTGTATCAGGAGATGCCGGAATCTGCGACAAGGCGTCGTTTGCGAACCCAAAGATTGTGACGTGCTGCACGAAGATAGGAATCGGAGGAGCCGTTGCCAGCCTGCATCCGGCGGTAGTGGAACGGATGCTGGAGGATGCCGCGGAGAGGGCGCTGAGGGTGGGCCATGGCGGGCCGATGAGTCCCCTGCCCCCTGAATTCCGGGTCACCGTAGCCTATCAGAGACATTATGATGCGGAACACGCCTCCTATTACCCGGGCGCTTATAAGACGGATGCACATACCGTTGAATTTAAACATAATGACTATTATGAAGTCCTCCGGTTTTTCCATTTTGTGCTGTAACCCAGGATTCGGGTACAGCGCCGCTCAGGAGGCGAATCAATATAACAGGAGGAAATAATGATGAAACCTTTTCCAAACAGAGTCCCTATGGCGAATCTGCCGACTAGAATTGAAATGCTGAACCGGTTTTCACAGGAGCTTGGCGTTTCCGTCTTTATCAAGCGTGACGATTTGACGGGAATGGAGTTCTCGGGCAATAAAATCCGCAAGCTGGAATATTCCGTCGGGGAGGCAGTCAATATGGGGGCCGACACACTTATCACCTGCGGAGGGCTCCAGTCCAACCACTGCCGCGCCACGGCGGCGGTTGCAGTCAAGCTGGGACTTCGCTGCTGTCTGGTGCTCAGAAACGGTGAGCCGGAACCGCCGGCAGACGGAAACTACTTTATAGATAAGATTCTGGGGGCGGATGTGCGCATTATCGATGCGGAGAGCTACCGCTCCAGGCGCAGTGAAATTATGGAAGAAATAGCGGAGGAATACAACGCTGCAGGACATAAGGCATACATCATTCCCGAGGGTGCGTCAAACGGAATCGGTACCTTCGGCTATCTTACCTGTATGCAGGAAATCATGGAACAGGAGAAACTGCTTGGCGTCACCTTTGACACCATCATAGACGCCGTGGGTTCGGGCGGGACATTTGCCGGACTTTGTCTTGCAAACCGGTTGTACGGACTGAACAAACGGATCGCAGGAGTCAATGTCTGCGACGATGCGGAATTCTTTCAAAAACGCGTCTCCGAGATCGTGGAGGAGGCCGGGAGGTATCTGGATGAACCGGTTGAGATCCGTCCGGAGGAAGTCGAAATTCTGGATGGTTATGTCGGAAGGGGATATGCGCTCAGCCAAAAAGAAGAACTCGACTTTATACGTGACTTTGCCCGCAAGGAAGGCGTCATATTAGATCCGGTCTACACTGGTAAATGTCTGTACGGATTTACGAAGGAGTTCGAAAAGGGACGTTTTTCCGACAGTAAGAATATTTTGTTTATTCATACGGGCGGCCTGTTTGGTCTGTTTCCGGCCAGAGATCAGTTCACATTTTAAAAATGGGAGAGGAGCAGTAAGAAATGCATTTCATTGATTTTCATGCGGATACCTTAAACCGCCTGTTTTACCAGGAGGGAACGGAGCTGGGGGATTTATGGGAAAATAAATGCCACGTATCGCTTAAAACGCTGCAGCAGAGCGGTTACACTGCCCAGATGTTTGCCTGCTTTCTGAATCTTAAAAGGCCTCCGCGTCTGGGGAGCCATTATCAGGATGTGCTTGGCATGATCGATCTGTTCCGGCAGCAGGCCTGTGAATACGAAGATAAAGTGCGTTTTGCAGGAAGTTTTCAGGACTATGCCGAGAATAAGAAGCAGGGAGTGATATCGGGATTTCTGACGCTGGAGGAAGGCGGGGTTCTGGAAAACAGGATAGAGCGCCTGGATGAACTGTACGAAAAAGGCATACGGGTGATTAACATGACCTGGAACCATGAAAACTGCCTGGGCTATCCCCACTGCGCGGCACAGTCCCAGCCAAGAGGGTTAAAGGCATTCGGACTGGAGGCGTTAAACAGGATGGATGAGCTGGGAATCATAGCGGATGTATCCCACCTGTCGGACGAAGGATTCGAGGATGTTATGCGGTATGGAAACAGGCCGGTGATGGCAACGCATTCCAATGCCCGCGCCCTGCGGCCGGTGAGCCGCAACTTAAGCGATGATATGATACGACGGATTGCAGACCGCGGAGGCATGATTGGACTTAATTTCTACTCCGACTTTTTATCCGGGGATCCGGTGAGCCGCATCCCGGATATGCTCCGCCACTGCCGCCATATCATCAACATCGGCGGCGAGGAAGTGCTGGGAATCGGCGCCGACTTTGACGGTATGGATATTGAACTGGAAATCGATGGGGTAAAAGAGATCGTAAAACTTGCAAATGCCATGGAGAGGGATGGCTTTTCCGAACGGCTGACAGAGCTTATCTGTTACCGCAATGCAGAAAATTTCTTTTACCGTTATTGGGGCGACTCGGTCTGAGCCGCTCCTTTTTCCATGATATAGTAGTATGCCTTCATACCAAGGTCCGTAATGCATGTTCCGCCCCGCCCGCGCGTGATCCGGATCAGGCGGTAGAATGCAAGGGTCTGGAAAATGGTCCGTATCTCCTGCTCGGAGAAATAGACGCCGCTTTTTTCCAGTTCCTGCAAAACCGTCTTCCGGCCCAGCTTTCGGCTGCTGCGGCACGTTGTCTGAAGTACGGAAAGGACAGGGAAAATGCGGTCCGCCTGATGGCTGTTTTCCTTTATAAAACGTTCTATTATTTCTATGTCCTGCAGGCTGGCGCTGTCTGTACCGAATACGTCCTGATCCAGATACCGTTTTAATTCATCGGCGTCAATGACCTGGCGGTCGGAGTAATTGAGCCGTTCCACCAGATTCTGAAGTTCCCTGATATTCCCCTCAAAATGAACGTTCTGAAGAAGTTCCACGGCATCCTGCGTCAGGGAAAAAGCGGCATGCAGCCCCTCCTTCATCTTTTCAACCAGAATCGGGATATCGTCCCTGCGCTCATCCAGCGTCGGAATCTGGATGCTCAGTACGTTCAGGCGGTAGTAGAGATCCTTTCGGAAGGCCGACTGGTTGACCAGTGTTTTCAGTTTGATATTGGAGGCCGCGATAATACGGACATCCACATTGATCACGGAATCGCCGCCGATGCGCGTAATCTCCTTTTCCTGAAGGACGCGCAGCAGACGGGTCTGAAGGTGGATATTCATCTCGCTGATCTCATCCAGGAAGAGCGTGCCTCCGTGGGCCTGCTCAAAGTAACCGGATTTTCCGCCTTTTCTGGCTCCGGTAAAAGCTCCCTCCGCATAGCCGAACAGCTCGCTTTCCAGGAGACTTTCGGGAATGGCTGAACAGTTGATGGCGATAAAAGGAAAGTTCCTGCGCGGTGATGCATTGTGGATCGACTGGGCAAACAGCTCTTTTCCGGTTCCGGTCTGGCCGTAGATTAATACGGAGGAATTGGAGCGCGCCATTTTGGCGGCGAGCTGTTTGGTCTGGCGGATCACCAGGCTGTCACCGGCGATATCGTCAAACGTGTATTTTGCCGCATGCCCTCTGGCCATAATCTGCCTGCGTATCTTATACTGCTCCTGTTCCAAATCCGTGAATTTTTTTAAAAGGACAATGTATCCCTGCTGTACGGAGGTATATTCGACCGGGTAAACGGATACGATAAGCACATTGGAATTCAGGGTGATGACCTTGTCTTTAACGGCCATTGGCGTTTTGCTGTCCCAGAGCGGGGGCAGAGCTTGGTGCAGATGTTTTCTTATCATATGCTGGGGCGGCTGCCCGATGAGCCTTGCGGCGGAATCGTTGACATAGATGATGTCTCCCTGCTCGTTCAGGCTCATGATGCCGGAATCAAACACCTGCGTCACAAATTTGAGCTGCTGTTCCAGGAAATTAATCTGATCGAGCATTCCCAGGACACTGGTGTCGGTGGAAATAATGCTGTCGAAGTACTGCCGGAAGATGGGGCGGTGCAGTACATCGATGGTATTCAGGCGGATGGCTATTTCAATAATGGTCTTCATCGACAGTACCCGCTCACCCAGATCGATCACTTTTTTAACCCCTGGCGGAACCAGGTCTATCTCACCGGGAGTGACGGCCAGGCCGCAGGAGAGATCCGGTGAAATGGGCGGATAGGCCGGGACAAAATCAATATGCTTGATACCGCACCTGTGAATCAGGGATATGGTATCAATGGCGTCCTGCAGGGAAACGTTCACAAGCAATGCCTGCGTCCCCTCCGGGATCGCCCGGAGCCGCGCGACAGACTTCTTTTGCAGCGTGATGTTAGCGATGGTAATGTTGTCGAAATCGGGTACATACTGTTTCAACAGTTCGCAGACGGTATAGGTGGACGCCACGACAATATCGGCCTCCAGGTTTTTTAAAAGATCACTGTAGATGGAATAAAACGCCACCTCCACAGAGGTTCCGAACAGCTTTTCGAGCGTCTCCGCGTATTGATGGCCCGTATATTCCTGATATGCCACGATTGCCAGTTTCTTCATATTCCAACTCCTTTGTATGCAGGGCAGGCGCCCGCCGTTAAGCGGCCCCGGTTGTAAGCGGATTTAATTGACCTTGTTATTGTAACATTTTATCGCCCTATTTTCCAGTAAATGAGGAGGGGGACTGAAGACTGGGATTCCTCACATAAAGGACGTGACAACCCTTCTAAAATATGGTAGAGTTATTCTTGTGAAAATCCCTGATAAAGGGAGATAATATTGAAAATAAAGTAACTGTCCGGTTTCTGCCGAAGTACTGCTGTTTACGGGGGAATCCCGGAGCGTGCCCTGCGGTGCATACTGGATGGCTGCGAACATTATACGTATGGAGGAATGGAAGATGGATAGACTGATTGGTACCGTTTCCAGAGGCGTCCGTGCCCCGATTATCAGACAGGGGGACGATCTGGTTCAGATTGTAGCAGATTCTGTATTGGAAGCAGCAGAGAGCGAGGGCTTTTCACTGCGCGATAAAGATGTGGTGGCTGTGACGGAGGCCGTAGTGGCGAGAGCACAGGGCAACTATGCAACCATAGAACAGATCGCAAAGGATGTGCACAATAAATTCGGCGACGAGACAGTGGGAATCATCTTCCCAATCCTGAGCAGAAACCGTTTTTCTATCTGTTTAAAAGGAATTGCCATGGGCTGCAAAAAGGTGGTTCTGATGCTTAGCTATCCTTCCGATGAAGTGGGCAATCATCTGATTACCCCGGAGCAGATGGATGAGAGCGGAGTGAATCCGTGGAGCGACGTGCTGACGGAGGAGAAATACCGTGAGCTGTTCGGCTACAGAAAACACGAGTTTACAGGCGTGGATTATGTGGACTACTATAAGAAACTAATTGAAGATACAGGGGCTGAAGTCGAGATTATTTTTGCTAATAATGCAAAAGCGATACTGGACTATACAAAGACCGTGTTAAACTGTGACATCCATACCAGGAAAAGGACAAAGAACATGCTTCTTAAGGCGGGCGCCGTTAAGGTTCTTTCCCTCGACGACATTATGACGGAGAGTATGGACGGCAGCGGATATAACGACAGCTACGGCCTCCTTGGTTCCAACAAGGCGACGGAAGATTCCGTAAAGCTTTTCCCGATCCACTGCGGCGAATTTGTGCATGATGTGCAGAAGAAACTGATGGAAGCGACTGGAAAACATATCGAAGTCATGGTTTACGGCGACGGCGCTTTCAAGGATCCGGTTGGAAAGATCTGGGAACTGGCCGATCCGGTTGTTTCCCCTGCTTACACAGACGGACTTGAAGGCACACCGAATGAAGTGAAATTAAAATATCTCGCAGACAATAACTTTGCCGACCTTGCCGGTGAAGAGCTTAAGAGCGCGATTTCAAATTACATCAGGGAAAAAGACGAGAAAGCGGAAAATCTGACAGGAAACATGGTATCCCAGGGTACTACTCCAAGAAGACTGACCGATCTCATCGGCTCCCTCTGTGACCTGACTTCAGGAAGCGGAGATAAGGGGACGCCGATCGTCCTGATCCAGGGCTATTTTGATAATTACACAAAATAGATAATTTAAACTATCCGGGAGGTAGTTATGGCACAGACGATAACGGATTTTAAATCATTTCTGGAAGATGCCAAAGAGGCGGTCACTGAGCTTTCCGATTTCACGAAGAAGGAAGAACAGCTCCGGATGGAGGAGCTGCGCCTGGAGAAATCTCTGGAAGCAGAGAAGAAGGCGGTTGATGACGCCATCAGCATGACCGTCCGGAAAAGGCGGGATGAGATGGAGAGCAGCTATGACGCGGAGATAGGAAAGCTCCAGGAAAAGCTGAAGAAAATCAGGGCCCGCAGGGAAAAAGCCAAAAATCAGGGGATGAAGGACCGAATCAGGGAAGAGACCGTGGAGCTTCATGAACATAACCGGGAGCTGAACGTCAGGATGAAGACCCTGTTCCAGTCCCAGAGAGTGCCGTCTTTCTGCAGAAGCGGATTTTATTATGCTCTCTATTTTCCTAGAGGACTTAAGGAAATTTTTACCTTCCTGCTGACGTTTGCAGTCTGTTTCCTGCTGATTCCATACGGAGTGTACACTGCTCTTCCCGATAAAAAAACTCTGTATCTGGTGCTGATTTATGTGGTTGCGATTCTCATCTTCGGCGGAATCTATACAATTGTGGGCAACGCGACAAAAGGCCGCCATCAGAGCGCCCTCCAGGAGGGCCGGCAGATAAGGAGCCTCATCAACTCCAATAATAAAAAGATCCGCGTCATCACGGCTTCGATCAAGAGAGACAGAAATGAAGCAATCTATGATCTGGAGAAGTTTGACGACGAGATTGCCCAGCTTGAGCAGGAGATGGCCGAGACGGTCCGCAAGAAAAAAGAGGCGTTAAACACATTTGAAAATGTGACAAAAACGATCATTACCGATGAGATTACCGGCAACAGCAAGGCGAAAATTGACGATTTGCAGGCCGCCTACGAGGATGCAAGCAGCCGCCTCAGATACACAGAGACGATTGTAAAAGAAAAGAAAATATTTATCACGGATACGTATGAAAGCTACGTGGGGAAGGAATTCCTGACGGCTGAGAGACTGGAGGAACTGAAGCGGATTTTGGAATCCGGCGAAGCCGGCAATATCAGTGAGGCGATCGAGGTATACCGCGACAGAAATATGTCGAGAAAATAAATAGGTCGTGAACCGCGCTTTGCGAACTTTTCATTGCCGCTCAGTAAAAATATGCAGGGGAGCAGATCCCCTGCATATTTTTTATACTGCCTGTTTATAATAGAATTAACTAATCAGACAGGCGGTAAGTTTATGAAAATTTGGGAATGGAAGACAATCCGGAATGACCAGGAAATTTATTACTATAATGCATCCCGCAATTTTATCCCGGAGGAATTTGCCAGACAGCTCCTTGAAATGATACTGGAAGAGCGGGAACGCAAAAACAAGCGGGGGATCGTATTCTTATGCATTGGCACGGATCGCTCCACGGGGGACAGTCTGGGGCCGCTTATCGGATATAAACTGAGCAGGATGAAGATGACAAAGGCTACGGTGTTCGGCACCCTGGAACGGCCGGTGCACGCGATGAACCTGGAAAATTATATGGCGGTTTTAAGAACGTGTTATCAGGACGATCTGATTGTAGCGGTCGATGCTTCGGTGGGAAACAGGGAGCATGTGGGATACGTAACCCTGGGTAAGGGAGCGCTGAAACCGGGGCTAGGAGTCAGCAAGGAGCTCCACTCGGTAGGTGATATTTTTATAACCGGAATTGTGGGGAGCTGCGGCAATTACGATCCGCTGATGCTGCAGAGTGTCAGGCTGTCGGTTGTCATGCAGATGGCGGACTGCATCAGCAGAAGTATTGGTCTTGTCGAAAAGTTCTGGGATAACACGGCCTTTGTTTGACAAGTTTTTCATAGATCCTGTGCTATGATCGCCTAGATTTAATAAAACGATAGCGGGGTGAGTCTATGGGAGAATTATACAATCCGTTTCCCAGACTGCCGAAAAATATCAGGCAGATCGGTGACAGGGATGATGTGGTCAAGCTGTACGTGGAAGATTATGTAAACACTTATCTGAAACGTCTCTTTCCAACAGGAGGACAAGACCTGAGAGTCGGGCTTTTGCTCGGCAGCACGGAACAATACGAAGGGGTGCCTTATATATTTATCGATGGGGCGCTGGAGATGGAAGATGTGACTGCGGCAGGGGAAAAAGTGATTTTTTCCGAAGCAGCCTGGAAGAAAGCATACCAAAGCATAGAAGAAACTTTTCCAAAGAGGACCGTACAGGGGTGGTTTATTTGCGGAGCGCCCGGCTGTATTTTGAGTCCTCTTAATTATTGGAAACAGCACACCCAGTATTTCGGCGGAAAGAATCAGCTCATGTATCTAAACAGCGGAATCGACGGCGAGGAGGCGGCTTACATAACGTCCGACGACGGTTTTTACCGGATGAAGGGATACAGCATCTACTATGAGCGCAATCAGATGATGCAGGATTACATGATTCTCCGCAAAGACGTACACCGCGTGGAAACAGGAGGCGGGGACAGGGTGATCCGCGACTTCCGCCACAGGATGGAAGGGCGGAAGATGGAAGCCGTCTCCCGCAGAGGAACTATAAAAACACTTGGAATGCTTTGCAGCGTGCTGTCGGTAGCGGTGCTTGCCGGCGGCGTTGTCATGTTTAACAACTACCAGAAAATGCGGGAGATGGAGACCGTCCTTGTCTCGGTCCTGCCAAGCGGTGTAAAAGGGCTTGAAAACTACATCGGGAAAGAGGACGACGACAACCTGGTGGTGGAGCAGATCAAGGGCAACGTATATCCGACGGAGGCCTCGGCCGAGGAAGCCAAAACAGGCCAGTCCGACGGAAATTCCATCCTGAACAGCGGTGAGGCCGTAGAAAAAACGGCAATACCGGGCGCTGAGACCCAGTCAGGGACAAGCACCTCTGAGACACAGGCCCAGTCCGGCCAGACCGAAAATCAGGGAGGAGAGCAGGCCTCGGCCCAGAATCCGTCCGGTGGACAAGCACAGACGGAGAGCGGAAGCCAGGGCGGAACCACAGGCCAGCCGGCACAGGGCGAGGGTGAAGCAGGAGCTAAACCACAGTCCGACGCCCAGGGGCAGACGGGCGGTAAAATCCAGTCTGACCTCCAAAACCAGGCAGGAGGACAACCCTCCGCCACACCTCAGGGAGACGCGGGACAGTCGGCTTCCCAGAACAGCGGCGCCTCTGAAGGCGGCCAGAACGAAAGCGGCGGCAACTCCACCGCAATCAAGGATTACCCGGTTACCAATATGAAACCGGGCGGAACCTATGTAATAGGCGACGGCGAGACACTCTACGGAATCTGTTTCAAACTCTACAGTAACCTGGATTATCTCGACGATATCTGCGCTCTCAACAAATTAGACGACGTCAACAAGATCATAGCCGGACAGGAACTCGTCCTCCCGGATGTAACCGGGCTTGAATAAACGGTTGAAAGGACCTTTTCGCGCCGCGCAACCCTGGATTTTCGCAAAAAACATGTGAAAACACCTCGCGGAATGCATCCTGACTGAACTGTTACTATTTTTCCGCCAAATAGGGAAAATATAATGCGTATCTCCTGAAAATAGTGTATAATTGTTACCAACTATTCAGCCGGGTAAGCCACAGCCGTTAAGCGCTGAATCACGGCGGATATCCGTTTTCATTTTTAGTGAAAATGATTCGCGGTTACAGGAGATAAATAATGAGCAATATGAACTCAATGGAACGAGAACAAAAAAAGAGGCAGTTAAAACGCCGCATCATAGAACCAGGGGCACCGCCGGGAGGCGGCAGGCCGAGAAAGGAACAGGAGGACAGCGAGGAAGAGATTGTCCGCAAGGCGGAGTGGAAGACGCGGGTGAAACACTTCAGGCTGGTCATGTTTTTTGCTTTTCTGGCGGTTCTTATCATATTCCTGGCAGTCCGTTATGTCCGCGGCCATCAGTATACTGAATATACGGTTGCCTGGGAGAAGGAGATTCCGGCCAGCGAGAGCAGCTTTACCGGATATATGAAATTCGGCGACAACATGCTCAAATACAGTAAGGACGGAGCGTCCTATATTGACAAATCGGGCAATGCCGTGTGGTCCCTGAGCTATCAGATGAAATCACCGGTATGTTATATTAATGGAAACTATGCAGTCTTAGGCGATCAGCAGGGCAATTCCATTTACATCTGCGATACCTCCGGACTTCAGGGGGAAGCGACCACCCTGCTTCCGATTCTGAGGGTCAGCGTATCGGCATACGGAGTCGCGGCGGCGCTGGTGGAAGACAGCACATCTTCCTATATCACATTTTTTAAGAAAGACGGAAGCACTCTGGACTGGAGCATCAAGACCGTTATGTCGAAGAGCGGATACCTGATGGACGTCTCCATGTCCCCGGAAGGAACCCAGGTCATGCTGTCGGATTTATATATTCAGGACAGCACCCTTAAAAACAGAATCGTATTTTACAACTTCTCTGAATTTGGCAAGAGCTACCCGGACCGTCTTGTGGGCGGGTTTGATGAGTTTGGGGAGAGCCTGTGCCCCAGGGTGAGATTTTTCGACGAAGATCACGCCTGCGCGGTGACGGACAACCAGCTGGCCTTTTTCTCATTGGAGAATGTGACCTCACCGGAGCTTGTTAAGCAGATACCGGTGGAAGAACAGATAAAGAGTATCGCTTATTCCGACAGCTATGTGGCCGTAATCGTGGATGCGCCCTCCGGCGAATACGACAACAGGCTGGATGTGTATAAGTCGGACGGATCGCCTGCATTCAGCAGGGAATTTACCTATCTGTATCAGAACATGGATATTGACGGGGATTTCGTAATTTTGTATAATGATAATTCTTGTAAAATTTATGATATGTCGGGAAGAGAGCGTTTCTCCGGCGAATTTGATTTCACAGTTGCCAAAATAACAAGAGGCTCACGTTTTAACTCCCTCATCATCACAGGCGGGGACAGGATACGTGAGATCACATTAAAGTAACCAGTTAACAACTGTTCAGACGGTATTGAATAGTTACACCGGCTAACAACAAAAGTATATCTTTCAGGAGGATCTACAAATGAACCAGATTGACACTCTTTCAGTTAATTCAATCAGAATTTTGTCCGCGGACGCCATCCAGAAGGCAAATTCCGGCCACCCGGGACTGCCGTTGGGCTGCGCAGCTATCGGATATGAGCTGTGGGCAAACCAGATGAATCACAATCCGGCCAATCCAAACTGGGCGAACAGAGACCGTTTTGTCCTGTCGGGAGGACACGGTTCCATGCTGTTATATTCCCTGCTCCATTTATTCGGATACGGAGATCTTTCCAAAGAAGATCTGATGAATTTCAGACAGCTGGGCTCCAGGACGCCGGGACATCCTGAGTACGGCCACACCGTCGGCGTCGAGGCGACGACAGGACCGCTGGGAGCCGGAATGGCGATGGCAACGGGTATGGCGATGGCGGAAGCCCATCTGGAATCCGTGTTTAACAAAGAAGAATATCCCGTAGTGGATCATTATACCTATGTGCTGGGCGGAGACGGCTGCATGATGGAGGGAATCTCCTCCGAGGCATTTTCCCTGGCAGGCACACTGGGACTTTCCAAACTGATCGTGATTTACGATTCCAACAATATTTCCATTGAGGGAAATACGGATATTGCATTCCGTGAGAATGTGGAAGAGCGTATGCGCGCGTTCGGCTTCCAGACGATCACGGTGGAGAACGGCAATGATATTGGCGCCATCGGCATGGCGCTTGAGGCGGCGAGAAGAGATACGGAGCGCCCGTCTTTTATTACGGTTAAGACCCAGATCGGCTTTGGCTGCCCGGCAAAACAAGGCAAAGCAAGCGCCCATGGGGAGCCGTTAGGAGCAGAAAACGTGAAAGCGCTCCGTGAAACCCTGGGATGGCCTTATGAGGAACCGTTTTATGTGCCTGACGAGGTGTATAAACATTTCTCAGAGATCGCAGAGGAAAAGGCGGAGACAGAAGCAGCGTGGAACGTGATGTTTGCCGCATACTGTGAAGAATATCCGGAGATGGAAGAGCTCTGGAATAAGTATCATGACATTCATGCCGCTGAGGCATTAAAAGAAGATGAGCAGTTCTGGAAGAAGCAGGAGAAAGCGGAGGCAACCCGCTCGATTTCCGGAAATATCATCAATTATTTGAAAGATGTGATGCCGAACCTGTTCGGAGGTTCCGCCGATTTGGCTCCGTCCAATAAGACGAACATGTCCGGAGCCGGGGATTTCTCCAAAGAGGACAGGAGCGGACGTAACCTGCACTTTGGCGTCAGGGAACTTGCCATGTCTGCAATCGGCAACGGCATTATGCTGCACGGAGGGCTCAGGGCCTATGTGTCCACTTTCTTTGTGTTCAGCGATTACTGTAAACCAATGGCCCGTCTTTCCGCACTGATGGGAACTCCGCTGACCTACGTCTTCACCCACGACAGTATCGGCGTAGGGGAAGATGGCCCGACCCATGAGCCGGTTGAGCAGATGGCGGCGCTCCGCGCAATGCCGAATTTCCATGTATTCCGTCCGTGTGATGCGACAGAGACACAGGCGGCCTGGTACAGCGCCGTGACCTCGGAGCACACACCGACAGCCCTTGTTCTGACAAGACAGAACCTGGAGCCGATGGACGGAAGCAGCAAAGAGGCATTAAAGGGCGGATATGTCATTGACGACTGTGAGGGAACACCCGACGCAATCCTGATTGCAACAGGATCCGAGGTGGCCCTGGCCGTCAAAGCTAAAGAGACACTGGCTGCGGAAGGAATCAAGATCCGTGTCGTATCCATGCCGTGTGTGGATCTGTTCGAAGAGCAGACCGACGAATATAAAGAATCCGTCCTTCCAAAATCGGTAAGACGCAGAGTAGCGGTGGAGGCCCTCAGCGGCTTCGGCTGGGAACGCTACACCGGCCTGGACGGAAAAACTGTGACCATGGACGGCTTCGGAGCAAGCGGCCCGGCGTCACAGCTCTTTGAGAAATTTGGATTTACAGTGGAGAACGTGGCAGCCGCTGTGAAAGAGATTATGTAAGCGAAAGTCATATAGGGTGGCTGAATAGCGTGAGGAGAACCGGTGTTCCGGGGCTCCTCACGCTTTATTATGTATCCACACTTATAGGTATAGTAATGGGGATTTAATTGAAATGCGAGGACGCCTCTGTAAGACGGCGGACGGGGTGGTGGGAGGGTGTGTATGAGTCTTCAGTCCCGGTTTGCAGGTTGTTGTGAGGGGGAATCCAGGAGAAAAAATTCCTACGGGGACTCGCTCCCGCTTGTGGAATGCGCAACGGATGCTAGCTTCGTGTAAGACCTCAGCAAGCACCGGCGGATTCCAAGGTCCCCTTCGGAAAGTTTTCTCCTTCCTTCCCCGGTCAGGTTGTCGGCGGGACTGAAGACTCAGCGAAGGTTATTGCCCCGTCCGCCGCCTTCAGAGGCTAATTGTCTCTTTCGTCAAGTGGGGAGGTGGTATTGTCGCGGCCACGATATAGTCGTAACTATTTTACATTCTGACGATATTCTGGGATGCATAAAAAGAGTATTAGAATAAACACTCTAAGCTTATAATCTTACACAGTCTCATAGTGAATAGGATGCAGTTTTCCGGTATCTGGGGAAACGCGGTGGCAGCGACAAGCGCCTCCCCCATTGAAGGAATAGGACAGATCAGCCGCCGCAGGCCGGGGGCCGGGCCGCTATCTTGGCTGAGTCTTTCGTCCCGGTCATAACCTTCCTGTGGGGAAGAAGGGAGAAAAAGATTCCGGAGGGAACCTGGGAGTTCATTGGCACTTACCGAGGTCTTTTCGAGGTTAGTACCATTATGTACTCCAACGAGCGCAAGCGTTTCCCGGAGGAACTTTTTCTGCCCGGATTCCCCGCCCACGACAACCTGACGCCCGGGACGAAAGACTCATCGATCCCCCTCACCACCCCGGTCCCCGGCCTGACGGCGGCGTCCTCATTTCTCAATTAAATCCCTCTCTTGCAATATACCAGCCTATCTCTTATAATGGAAATGAAAAATAAAGAGATTGCAGTATAATCACACAATCGGGTAATAATAAATGGAACAGAGAGAGTTAAGGGAGGCCGTAGCATGAGTAAAAAGTGTATTGGCGTAGACGTAGGCGGAACCACGGTAAAGGTTGGAATGTTCGAACTGGACGGGACACTGGTAAAGAAGTGGGAAGTGCCGACCAGAAAAGAGGAGAACGGAAAATACATCCTTCCCGATGCAGCGGCATCGATCCGGAAGGTTTTAAAAGAGCAGAATATTACCCTGTCCGATGTTGCGGGAGTGGGTCTTGGAATTCCCGGACCGGTGCTTCCGAACGGATATGTGGAGGTCTGTGTCAATCTGGGCTGGCATGATATGAACCCGCAGGAAATCCTGAGCGGACTTCTGGACGGCATTACGGTAAAGACGGGCAACGACGCCAATGTGGCGGCTCTTGGAGAGATGTGGCAGGGCGGCGGTAAAGGATACTGCGACATCGTCATGGTGACTCTCGGGACAGGTGTCGGCGGAGGCGTTATCATTGATCAGAAGATTATTCCCGGAAAACACGGCCTGGCAGGTGAGATTGGCCATATGCGGATCCGCGAGGGAGAGAAGGAACCGTGCAACTGTAAAGGCTACGGCTGCGTCGAGCAGATTGCATCGGCTACCGGCATTGCCAGAGAGGCGAGGAGGATCATGGAGAAGAGCAGCGCGGATTCTGCTATGCGTAAATTCGGAGACCGCATATCGGCAAAGAATGTAGTGGACTGCGCTAAGGCGGGAGATGCCCTGGCGCTGGAAGTGATGGAGACGGTCTGCTACTATCTCGGATGGGCGCTTGCCATCGTGTCGATGACCGTGGATCCGGAAGTGTTTGTCATTGGCGGAGGCGTTTCAAAGGCCGGCACATTCCTGACGGACAAGATTCGCAAGTACTATGAGGAGTATACGCCTATTTCAGAGAACAAGGCCGGAATCGAGCTTGCAACACTGGGTAATGACGCTGGAATCTATGGAGCCGCAAGGCTGATTCTGGACTGATTAAGTTTAAGAACAGGCGGGTCTGAGCATAATAATGGGTATAGAGGTTTACGGTTCACGCAGGATGTGCCGCAAGAGGCACTTTAACCATAGAGAAGCCGGATAAAAAACGGAGTGATTCAAACAGGAGTGTTATTATGGCGAAGACTTTATATTATAATGGAACAATTATCACGATGACCGGCACTGAGCCTGTCATGGCGGAAGCAGTGCTGACGGACGGCGGACGGATTCAGGCCGCAGGTTCCCTCGAAGAGGTGAGAGCCATGGCGGAAGAGCCGGTTTTAAAGGATTTGCAGGGGGCAGTGATGCTCCCTGCATTTATAGATCCCCACAGCCATATTACGGCGATGGCAAAGGTGCTGTCTTATGCGGTGCTTCAGGAGGCCGACAGCTTTGACAGCCTGATTGCGCTTCTTAAGAAGTTTAAGGAGGAGCGGAAGCTCGGCGCCGGAGACTGGATTATCGGGACAGGCTACGACCACAATAAACTGGCGGAGGGGAGGCACCCGGACCGCTTTGTCCTGGACGCTGCATTTCCCGATAATCCTGTGATGATAACCCATGCCAGCGGCCACATGGGAGTTGTAAACACTCCGGCTCTTGAAAAGATGGGAATAACAAAGGATACGAAAGACCCGGACGGAGGCCGTATCGGCCGGACGGCAGCCGGATCCGGGAACGGAAAAAGCAGGAACGGAGGAACCGGTGAAGCCGGGAGCGACAGCCTGCACGGTTATGGCGAGCCGGACGGCTATCTGGAAGAGACTGCATTTACCGGCTCCTCTTCCGTGATTCCGGAGCCGGGTATGGAGCAGCTCGCAAGGCAGTTGGAGGCTGCGGAACAGATTTACCTGAGCCATGGAATCACGACAATTCAGGACGGACGCACCCGGAGTGATGAGTGGAAGCTCTTAAAATACGCGGCAGAGAATGAGCTGCTGCATGCGGATGTAGTGGCGTACGCAGCGCTTAACGACGCACATGAGCTGACGGAAGAAAATCCTGATTATACCGGTCAATACTACAATCATCTGCGCATCGGCGGCTATAAAATTTTCCTGGACGGATCCCCACAGGGACGGACCGCCTGGATGAGCAGCCCATACGAGCGCGAACCGGAGGGATACTGCGGTTATCCTATTTTTAAAGATGAAGAGGTTAGGTCATATTTTGAGACGGCGCTCCGGGAGGGACGGCAGCTTCTGGTACATTGCAACGGGGACGCAGCTGCACAGCAGATGATAGATGCCTGCAGAGAGGCGGCCCGGGAGACAGGCGCGGATCCGGGACAGACCCGGCCGGTCATGATCCATGCACAGATGGTGAGATCCGATCAGCTTGCGCAGATGGCGGAGCTTTCCATTACCGCGTCCTTCTTTACGGCCCACACCTGGTACTGGGGAGACGTGCATCTGAAGAATTTTGGGGAGGCGCGCGCCCTTAAAATCAGTCCTGCAAGGACGGCCATCGACGATGGAGTGAATGTGACTTTCCATCAGGATTCGCCGGTGATTCAGCCCGACATGATAGAGACGATCTGGTGCGCGGTAAACAGAATCAGCTGCGGAGGACACCCAATGGGAGTGATGGAGCGGGTTACGCCATACGAGGCCCTGAAAGCGGTGACGGTTAACGCGGCATACCAGTATGGGGAGGAATCGGAAAAAGGGACAATAGAACCGGGGAAAAAAGCAGACTTCGTCATACTTACTGCAAATCCGCTTACCGTGCCACCGATGGAGATTAAGAAAATCCGAGTCCTTGAGACAATTAAGAGCGGAAAAATCCTGTATAAAAGGTTATAATATGGAACCATTCATGGCCAGGCAGCCCGGAGGGCTTGTCAGACAGGGAAAATGATGAGAAGAAAACGATAAAATGAGGAGACCCCGGAGCCGTTAGGCTGCCGGGGCAATTATGAAAAATCTATGTGCAAAATCACCATAAAAGTAAAGAAAAAATGAAATTTCTTATGCTTTTAGTATAAAAATTATATGTGAATAGATTGTGAACAACCTGTTAACAGATTATGAAAGATAAGAAATAAAACGCCTGCAAAACTCCTTTGCGGAATACAGCCTGTGGACAGCATTTCCTGGTTCACAGGCTGTGTCTTTCATAATATGCCAAAAGCATATTGAGAAAAATAGTTAGTCAAAACTAACTATTGGCGTTGACAACCAAATATTTCCAATGCTAGACTGTAATACGTGGTTAGACGGAACTAACCACAGAGGAAATAGGAGGAAAAACAATGAGAAAGTGTATGCGCAGGGCGGTCGTCCCAATATTGACGGCGGCTTGTATGACCTTCCAGACGGGAACGGCATGGGCGGTCCCCACCGGACCGTCACAGGAGGTTCTCACACAGGGAAGATGGGATTTCGGAGACGGAATCTGGAGGTACTATGATTCGGCAGGAACGGCGCGGACGGGATGGCTTCAGACGGCCGGCGGGTGGTATTACCTGGATCCCGGAAATGGAGCGCTGAGGACGGGCTGGCAGAATATAGACGGAAAGCTGTTTTATTTGAACACCGCTCAGGATGGAGTGGAAGGAATGATGCGCACCGGGTGGTTCCAGGAACCGTCCGGACAACGGTATTTTTTGAATACGGCCAGCGACGGAAGCCAGGGTTCTGCCCTGACGGGCTGGCAGTGGATTGACGGCTACTGTTATTTCTTTGAGTCGGCAGAAGGCAGTGAAAAGGGAAAAATGTATGCCGGGAAGGAAGCTCCGGGGGGATTTCTGACGGATGCACAGGGAAGATGGATTGAAAAAGACGGAAGTGTTCATTACGAACCAGGCCGCGGGTTCTCTTCCGCAGATAATACGAAGGCCGCTTCTACCGGCGGCAAAAGCTCCGGCGGCAGAAGTTCCGGAAGCGCAGGCTCCGGAAGCGGAAGTGCGGGCAGTGGCAATTCCGGGGGCAGCGGTTCTGAAAATACGGTTAAGCCGGGCGGTGACGACCTGAATGGCAGTGGTGAAAATACTGTTGATGAAAATACCGGTGATGAGGGTAAATCAGGTGAGCTGATTGACCAGGATAAAACCCAATTTTTGAATCTTGGATGGATCCGATATGCCGTTATCACCTTTGAGGATGGTACGATTGATGATTACAGCGTCCGGATTGACGGAACCGATGTAACAGATACGCTGACCAGGGTTGATGATGACGGTTCGGTTGTAAAATGGGAAAGCACGGTGCTGAAACCCGGTTCAGTCACCGTGACAAGGGAAAGTGACGGCAGGAAACAGACTGTGAAGCTTGGCAGCGCGGCTGCGGCAACGGCTCCGGATGCCGGAGGCGCGGATAATGCTCCGAAGGCAATACTGACGAACGGGCCCGTATCCAGGTTCGACTACTATCTGGATGTTTATGATAAGAATGGCCAGGTCAGAGTGGAGCCTGAGAGAACCACATTTGATCTGAGTGACCGAAGGGGAAGCGCATCGGAGGAGATACCGTCCGCATATTATGTTCCGGATACTCTGATTGACCAGGAGACAGGGAACGGTGAAATTACTGTTAAGCTTTCACTGGAGACGAAGGCCCAGGAAGAGTGGTTTAATGAGATTAAAACAATAAAGGCTCTCAATCAGGAGAACAGCATTCTGAACAGTGAGCTGTCATTCAGGAAGTCCACAGAAAATGCATATGGAAAAACGGGGGTATTGAAAATCAGCCTGCCGCAGACAAATCTTTTTTCCAGAGGCCGCTATCAGTTAAACCTGGTATCCGGTTACAGCACTGCAACGGTGACGGTTCCGGTCCACCTCGTGGATAACAGGACATTTACAATGAAGCTGAATACACTGAATCTGAACCCCGAGCCGGGAGAATGCTTTGCTTTTACAATCGAAGGGGAGGACGGCGCAACATTTGGCAATGAAATCCTGTCACCGATTTACAGAGTGGAGCTGACGGCCCCATCCGGTAAAACAAAAGAGCTGGAAAATATAACGGAATGGTATGAGATAGGGGATATGCTTCATATCTGCGGCACTAATACGAAAGAAGAGACAGTCACGGATGAATCCGGAATATATACGGTAACGGCCTATGCCAACGGCTATAAAACAATGACAAAATCCGTAGAAATCGGTTCTGCCGTAACAATATTCGGTAAACGTTCCGGCAGTTCGGATTACGGCGCAGATGCCATTTCCGGTGCATCCTGGAACGGATCATCAGGTTCCTCCGGAGAATCCGGTTCATCAGGCGGCGGTGATATGAACGCATTCCTGATTTTTGATCATGATCTGATTGTCAATGCGCTGATACTGGAAAAGATCGGAATGACTAATCAAGCTGCTGAAGCTGTTCTCGAACGCTGGGAGTCGCAGAGCCCGGTAGCGGTAATGGACGAGAATGCAGATGAGTTGTTTGATTTCGTAACGTATTTGAATGCGGTAAAGGATGCGGGAATGGGAGACAACGCGGTGCTTTCCTTCCGCCGGTATGCGGAGATTGGCAAAGGACAGACGGAAAACCGGCCATATCAGGTAAAACGGGTGCTGGAAGACGGCCTTCTTGGTTCAACCTTCCTGTTTACCGAGATGACGGGTAAACGTGCGCCTCAGTTGGAAGGACTTAGCGGTGCATTTGGAGAAGATTTGGTGCTGGGCTGCAGCACGGATCCGCTATATTTGAATAAAAACACCAGATTCTATCTGGATGGCAGTGCAACGGAACTTCGTAACGACAGTTACCTGGCCGGATATATGTTTGATGAGGACACCGGGAAAGCTGTCATTTACTCCTCCACAAAGGGGACTGCAGGAGGAAGCATCCAACTAACTGCGGGAGTCCACGAGCTGAGAATCGTTTCTGAAGGATACCAGACGGCAATAGCAGAGCTGAATATAAATAAGGCACAGGAACAGTTTGACCTGTCGCTGTCCAATCCGAACCCGGCGGCGGGAGAAGATGCGGCAGATGCATCTGTATATTATACCGGCCAGGATGTGCATGTGACGGCAGCCTGCGGAGAGGACGACGGGGACCAGGGCGTGCTGCGCGGGGACTTTATGAAGAACCTGAAGGGAATTGAGCTCAGGAAACCGGACGGAAGCAGCTTTAAAGTGACTTCCAATACGGAAGGTTCACTTTCCGGTGATGATAATTATGTGCCCGGTAAATTTGGCTTTGTGTTACAAAAAGGGCTTTTTAAAGAGTCCGGAGATTATATGGTAACGGTACGTGCCGATAATTATACGCCGAAAACACTGGAGTTCAGGATTGAACAGGGAGAGGAAGAGCAGAACCCGTCCGAAACCCCGGCAACGCCTGAGGTGGATAAGGTGGAGAAAAAATCAGCATTTTTCTATGGAAAATATTACCGCGTATCCTTTAATGCCGATTCGGAACAGGCGCTGGAATTATATCTGAAGGAGCTGGAAAACAGCACAAAAACAGAAATTCAGGTAAATGGAGAAAAATATACCTACAGCGGCCTTTCGGTAAGTGAAAGTGATCAGTACCGATACACGGTATCTGATAATGAAACAAATGGTGGAATACAGTATCTGGATCTCAGTATCAACGGCTTTGCGGCAGGAAAAAACACCGTAACAATCGAAGTGGAGGGCTGCGATGATTTGAGCTTTGACGTATTCCTGGATAAAAATGGGGATATAACAGAGGGAGAGGAGCAGGAGCCGCCGGCCGGATTATTGACGGCGCCGGAGGTAAAAAAAGCGGAACTTAAATCTTCTATACTATTGGGAAAATATTATCGTGTAACTTTTGAAAAGGCAACGGAAGAAGAATTAGAGGCGTATCTGAACGTCCTTAAAAATACGGATAAGACAACGATTCAGGTAAACGGACAGGAATATACGTATAGCGGCTCGTCAATTTCTTCAGATGATGTGGATCGGTACAAGGTGTCGGAGGATGAATCCTACGGAATTCTAAAATACCTTGATTTAAGTGTAAACGGATTCAACACGGAAGAAGAGAACGCCATAACCATCGAGGCGGAAGGCTATGACGAACTGAGCTTTGAGATTTACCTCGACGAAACCGGAAAAGTGGCAAAACCGGAGGAGGATATAGACAACTCTGCCGTGACGCCAGCCCCTTCCGAAGATGTTTTACCGCCATCCGAAGAGCCGGGCGAGACAGACAGCAAAACAGAGGAAGACGGTAATAAACCGGAAGTAGATAATAAGGAGCCGGAAGCCGGAGACCAGGAGCCGGAGTCAGGCGACCAGGAACCGGAGACAGGCGATCAGGAGCCGGAGGCAGGCGACCAGAAACCGGAGACAGGCGACCAGAAACCGGAGACAGATGACCAGAAAACGGAGTCAGGCGACCAGGAGCCGGAGACAGGTGACCAGGAGCCGGAGACAGGTGACCAGGAGCCGGAGACAGGCGACCAGGAGCCGGAGACAGATGACCAGAAAACGAAGTCAGGAGACCAGGAGCCGGAGTCAGGAGACCAGGAGCCGGAGACAGGCGGCCAGAACCAGGAGTCAGGCTCTAAGGAACCGGAAGCAGGAGACAAAGCACCGGAAGTTAGCGCCAACGAGCCTGAAGTAAGCAATAAAGAGTCTGAAGCAGACGCTCAGGATCCTGAAGTAAGTGATAAAAGTAAAGACCTGGAGGCAGGTAATAAAGGACTTAAGTAAAACGGTGAATAGCCGGACATAAGCAGCAGGAATCCAAACACAGGCAGTTAAAACCTGAGAGCGCGTAATCCGCCTTCGGATTGGCGCGCCAATAATAAAAAGCGGCAGGGTGGTACGCGGCCGCGGCAGAATGTCAGGCAGAACAGCCGGAATATCCGGCCGGTTCTGCCTGATATTGCTTCAATCCGGCGGTGAAAGGCCTGCAAAGCGTGATTTTCCCCCGTTTGAACTGTAAAAAATACAAAAAGGTAGCTGTTCGGTATTCTGCAAATGTGCTATACTGAAAAATACCTGAGAAGAGGTTACCGTTAACACATCTGCCGGACAGCGGCTGTGCTGCGGACGGATTAAAAAAGAATCGATTATGAATAAATAAAACAGGACTATAAAAATTAGGAGGCCGCATGACAGTTGATAAAACGAAAAAGACGATAGTAATCGGGCATAAAAATCCTGATACGGATTCAATCTGCTCTGCCATCTGTTACGCGAATTTGAAGCAGATTACGACCGGAGGGGAGTATGTGCCGGGCCGGGCGGGGCACGTCAATTCTGAGACACAGTTTGTGCTTGATTATTTCGGGATGGCAGCGCCGAAGGAGACCCTGACGGTCAAAACCCAGGTAAAGGATATAGACATAAGAGAAACAAAAGGCGTGGCAAAGAATATATCCCTGAAAAAAGCATGGAACCTGATGCAGGACGCCGGTGTTGTGACGATTCCGGCCGTTACCGAGGACAATGTGCTGGAGGGGCTGATTACGGTAGGAGACATAACACGTTCCTACATGAACGTTTACGACAGCAGCATCCTCTCAAAGGCATGCACACAGTATACGAATATCATCGAGACCCTGGAAGGGGCAATGCTGATTGGCGATGAGAAGGAATATTTTAAAGAAGGCAAGGTGCTGATTGCCGCAGCAAACCCGGATATGATGGAATACTACATTGAGAAAAACGATCTCGTCATCCTGGGCAACCGGTATGAATCCCAGCTCTGCGCGATAGAGATGGAGGCGGGCTGTATCATTGTCTGCGAGGGAGCAGGCGTATCCATGACAATCAAAAAGCTGGCTCAGGAGAGGGGCTGTACCGTAATTACGACGCCTTACGATACGTATACGGCGGCGCGTCTGATCAACCAGAGTATGCCGATCAGTTTTTTCATGAAAACAGAGAACCTAATCACGTTTGACACCGATGATTACATTGACGATATTAAAGAGGTGATGGCGAGCAAACGCCACCGCGATTTCCCGATTCTCGACAAGAACGGCAAATATAAGGGAATGATATCCCGCCGGAACCTGCTGGGCGCCAGGGGGAAGAATGTGATACTTGTAGATCATAACGAGCGGAGCCAGGCCGTCGACGGAATAGAGAACGCCAATATCCTGGAGATCATCGATCATCACCGGCTCGGTACGGTGGAGACGATGGGACCGGTATTTTTCAGGAACCAGCCGCTTGGCTGCACGGCCACAATTATTTATCAGATGTATAAAGAGAACGGAGTCACTATCGAGAAAAAGATTGCGGGGCTGCTTTGCAGCGCTATTATTTCCGATACGCTTCTCTTCCGTTCGCCGACTTGTACACCGGTGGATAAAGACGCGGCTTTGAAGCTCGCGGCGATTGCCGAGATCGATGTGGAACAGCTTGCCAACAAGATGTTTGCCGCAGGAAGCAAACTGAAAGGCAAGAGTGACGCAGAAATCTTCTATCAGGATTTCAAGCGCTTTACGGCCGGAAAGATTTCCTTCGGCGTGGGCCAGATCACATCACTGAATTCCGGCGAGCTGGATGAACTGAAAGACAGGATGTTATCATATATGGACAGGGCCAGGGAAGACGAGAAGGTGGATATGATGTTCTTCATGCTGACCAATATCCTGACGGAGTCCACGGAGCTTATCTGTGATGGACAGGGGGCCGAACAACTGGCTACCGACGCATTCCACATAGGCGAGGGAGAAACGGATACGGAAAGACATATTGTCAGCCTGCCGGGCGTTGTTTCGAGAAAAAAACAGCTTGTGCCGGGCCTGATGGTAGCGACGGAACAATAGCTCAACTGGCAGGAAATGAGGGTATACATTACCCTTATTCAGAGCGTCGACAAAGTCGCCACTCTGTAGAATTCATGGCATACGCCATAAATTCTAGCCACCGAAGGAAGAACTGCCGATTTCCTCGCGCAAGGGCTGAAGCCCCTAGAAATCGGCAGTTCAGCACTACGGCGGAACTGAATTCCGCCTTCGCGATTTAAAATGAGGGTTACACCCTCAAACTCCCAATACAGGGAAAATATAGTCTGCTTACAGTTTGAATGAGGGTATACATTACCCTCATTTTTTGTTATTATAAAAAGCAGGTCAACACTAAGAGGGATATGGTAGATGAGGTATAAAAACGATAATAAAGAAATAAAAAAGGATACGGTAAAACAGGAAAACGGCGCCATCAAAACCAGTAAAAAAAACGGTACAGACACCCCGGGCGGTCCGGTTTCCCGGAAGGCGCAGTGGAAACCGGGAAATATGGTGTATCCGGTACCTGCAGTCATGGTGACGGTTGCGGATCGGGACGGGGCGAGCAACATTATTACAATCGCCTGGACCGGCACGGTTTGTACCAACCCGCCCATGGCCTATATATCGGTCAGGCCGGAGCGCTATTCATACAGAATGCTGAAGGAGTCGGGAGAATTTGTCATCAATCTGACGACAGAGAAGCTGGTTCATGCAACCGACTACTGCGGGGTCAAATCGGGACGGGATACGGATAAATGGAAAGACACCGGACTTACCCCTATTCCGGCGCACGCGGTCGGCGCTCCGCTGATCAAGGAGAGCCCCGTCAACATTGAGTGCCGTGTGACGGAGGTAAAGGAACTGGGGTCCCACCATATGTTCCTGGCTGAAGTGGTAGCTGTGGATGTGGATGAGGCCTATCTGGATGAGAGGGGTAAGTTTGAACTGCACAAAGCGGCGCCGATTGTCTATTCCCACGGAGAATATTACGGACTTTCCAGCCTTTTGGGAACATTCGGCTACAGCATAAGAAAAAAGACGGTATCCGTCAAAGGCGGAAGAAAAACGGCAGGAGGAAAGCATGGTACTCAACAGGGACGATAAGACTGAATCAGAGATGGGAGTGCGCAGCACGGGAAACAACATAACATTGATTGGTATGCCGGCAGCAGGAAAGAGCACGGTCGGAGTGCTGCTCGCCAAGCGCCTCGGTTACTCTTTCATTGATGTGGATATTGTGATTCAGGAAGAAAAGGGAAAGCTGCTGAAGGAAATTATTAAAGAACAGGGCCTCGACGGATTTATGGAAGTAGAAAACCAGGTCAATGCGGGGCTGAAAGCAAACCGCGCCGTAATTGCCCCCGGAGGAAGCGTAATCTACGGGAAAGAGGCGATGGAAAACCTGAAATCCCTGGGACCGGTCGTGTATCTCAAAATCAGCTATGAGGAACTGCTCAGCAGGCTTGGAGATGTGGTTGACCGCGGGGTTGTCCTGAAGGACGGAATGACGCTTAAAGATCTCTATGAGGAAAGAATTACATATTTTGAGAAGTACGCCGATATCATCATAGATGAGGAAGGGAAGGAACTGGGTTCAGTCGTGGATGAACTCCGTGAATTGATGGAAGAAAGAGGGCTGGTACTGGGATAAGAGTATAGAGACCGGGACAGTCAGGGTCAGGAAAGCCGGATAAGAGACATCCAGGCTTACGAGGGCCTTTAGAACAGGCAGGTTTAAAAGATCCGGGGCATGTATGGCTGGATTCAGTGCACGGCGGCAGAGGTACCGCCGTATACGGTTTGAGTGGGATAGGAATACATAAGAATATATATTAAAGAGAGGGAATATGCAAATGAACAAACAGAAGTTACGCCACTATTATCTTGAAAAGGACTACAACTGTGCAGAGACGGTGCTCCGTGTAGCAAATGAGGAATACAATCTGGGACTGAATGAGGATTCATTCCGGCTGGTCAGCGGGTTCGGCGGCGGAATGGGCTGCGGTGAGACCTGCGGGGCGCTCAGCAGCGCGATGGCGGTTATCAGCATGTTTCTCGTGGAGGACAGGGCCCATGCCACGGAAGGTTTTAAAGAGAAATGTGCGGAGTTCTGCCAGAGCTTTGAGCGGGAACTGGGAAGCACGAAGTGTTCCGTTCTGAAGGACAAATATACCGTGGAAGAGAGCAGATGCCTGAAGACGGTAGAACTCTCATACAGCCTCCTGGAGAATTTCCTGGCGGCTGAGGGCCTCATCGAGGCGGAGAAAAAGGGCGTTACGGTGAGTCAGGAAGATATCACAAGAGTCAAGGCGCTGGGATTTTTACATAATAAGGGAACCGATTGTTTCAACGGCCGTATTGTCACAAGAAACGGAAAAATAACGGCGGCTGAAAATGCCAAGATAGCCGAGGCGGCAGAAAAATACGGTGACGGACATATCGCAATGACCACACGCCTCACAATGGAGGTAACGGGAATTCCCTATGAGAACATCGAACCGTTCAGGGAGAGTCTGGCAGAGGTAGGACTGGAGACGGGAGGAACCGGTTCCAAGGTTCGTCCGGTTGTTTCCTGCAAGGGAACGACATGCCAGTACGGGCTGTGCGATACATTTGCCCTGTCCGACAAGATCCATACGAGATTTTACAAGGGATACCGGGGCGTCAAACTGCCTCATAAGTTTAAAATAGCAGTGGGCGGATGTCCGAATAACTGTGTAAAGCCGAGTCTGAATGATTTCGGTATCGTAGGACAGAACGTACCGGCGGCCGATCCGGAACTTTGCCGCGGATGTAATAAATGTACGGTAGTTGACGCCTGTCCGGTGGGAGCTGCGGTATTGAATGACAGCGGCATCGCGGTTCAGGAAGACCAGTGCAACAACTGTGGACGCTGTGTCGGCAAATGCCCGTTCGGCGCCGTGACATCCTCCTTCGAAGGATACAAAGCCGTAATTGGAGGAAGATGGGGTAAGAAGATCGCTAAAGGACGCCCGGTAAGGACTGTTTTCAAATCGGAAGAGGAAGTGCTTGACGTACTGGAGAAGGCTATCCTTCTGTTCCGGGAACAGGGAATAACCGGAGAGCGTTTCTCCGATACAATAGAAAGACTGGGATTTGACAACGTGGAAGCACAGCTTCTGGACAACGGACTTCTGGAGCGGAAGGAAGAAATTATCAATGCCCAGGTGCATCTCAAAGGAGGGGCAACCTGTTAATTCCATATAAGGAAAGTATTATATATCAGACGGTAAAATGTGATGGCAGGCAGCCGCAGATCAGGAAAAGGAGAGAATTGCCATGGGAAAAATTTATCAGGGAATTGAAGAACTCGTAGGCCATACACCGCTTGTCGGTCTGAGAAGACTGGCGGCGCAGGAAGGGGCAAAGGCAGAAATTCTTGCAAAGCTCGAATGCTTTAACCCGGCAGGAAGCGCCAAGGACAGAGTGGGACTTCAGATGATATTGGACGCGGAAGCGGCGGGAATCCTGAAAGAAGGCTCGGTTATTATTGAACCGACCAGCGGCAACACGGGCGTCGGCCTGGCGGCTGTAGCGGCAGCGAGAGGATACAGAACCATCATCACCATGCCCGACAGCATGAGCATGGAACGCAGGAAACTCCTTACGGCACATGGTGCGGAGCTGATCCTGACGGAGGGAAAGAAAGGAATGCCGGGGGCCATACAGAAAGCCGAGGAACTTCAGAAAACGGTAGAAAACAGCTGGATTGCCGGACAGTTTGTTAATCCCTCCAACCCGGGGGCGCATTATAGAAGCACCGGACCGGAGGTTTGGGAAGATACGGACGGAGGTGTGGATATCTTCGTGGCAACGGTGGGAACCGGTGGAACACTTACGGGAACCGGGCGCTACCTGAAGGAGAAAAATCCGTCCATCCGGGTGGTAGCGGTGGAGCCTGTGAAATCTCCGGTGCTTTCGGGCGGAGTTCCGGGACCTCACGGAATCCAGGGAATCGGGGCTGGATTTATCCCGGAAATCCTGGATACCGGAATTTACGATGAAATTATGCTGGCCCAGGAAGAAGATGCCTACAGGATGGGCAGGCTGATGGCGGCTAAAGAGGGATTTCTTGTGGGTATTTCCTCCGGAGCAGCTCTCTGGGCCGCAGTAGAGCTGGCTAAACGGCCGGAGAATGAAGGCAAGAAAATTGTGGTGGTTCTTCCCGACACCGGAGAACGCTATTTATCGACGGAGCTGTTTAAATAATTCAGCGGAAGGGGAGTTACAGGATGGAAAAAAGCGATATCTGTTATAAGACCTATGTGGAAATATTAGAGCGCGAACTGGTTCCGGCAATGGGATGCACGGAGCCGATTGCCCTTGCGTACTGCAGTGCAAAGGCGAGATCCGTGCTGGGAGCGCTGCCGGATAAAGTGCTGGTGGAAGTCAGCGGCAATATTGTCAAGAACGTCAAGAGCGTTATTGTGCCCAACTCGGGAGGCCGCCGGGGAATTGAAGCGGCCGCGGCCGTAGGTATCCTTGCGGGCAGGGAGGATTTGGAACTGGAGGTTCTTTCCAAGGTAACAGAAGAGCAGAAGGCCGGTCTGGGAGCCTATATGGAGAGGGCCGAAATTACGGTGGAGCCGCTTGACACACCCTATCTTCTGGATATGGCGGTGACGGTGGAGAAAGACGGTTCCACCGCCCGGGTGCGCATTGCACAGGAACATACCAATATTGTGGAGATCAGCAAAAACGGCGCGATTCTCTTTGAGAAGACGGCAGGAGAGAAAGATGAAGAGTACGTTCCAGACTATTCCCTGCTGACTATTGAGAAAATCTATGATTTTGCAGATACCGCGGATTTGGAGGATGTAAAGGCAGTTCTGGACCGCCAGATTGAATATAATACGGCTATTGCAGAAGAGGGCCTCCGAGGGGATTACGGCGCAAACATCGGCCGTGTACTGATGGAAGAGTACGGAGATCGGATCGAGAACAGGGCAAAAGCCATGGCGGCAGCCGGTTCTGATGCCAGGATGAACGGCTGCGATCTGCCCGTTATCATCAATTCAGGCAGCGGAAACCAGGGAATGACGGCATCTCTCCCGGTAATAGAGTACGCAAAGGAGCTTCAGAGCGGCAGTGAAAAACTCTACCGCGCCCTTCTGCTGTCCAACCTCGTCACACTGCACCAGAAGACCGGAATCGGCCGTCTGTCCGCCTACTGCGGCGCGGTCAGCGCAGGAGCCGGGGCCGGGGCGGGAATCGCTTATCTGGAAGGCGGCAGCCTGGAGGTCATTGCCCACACGCTGGTCAATGCCCTGGCCGTCACATCGGGAATTGTCTGCGACGGGGCTAAGGCATCCTGTGCGGCCAAGATTGCGGTGGCGGTGGACACCGGAATCCTGGGATACAAGATGTTTCAGAGGGGCCAGCAGTTCTACGGAGGAGACGGCCTTGTGGCCAAGGGGGTGGAAAATACCATCCGCAATATCGGCCGCCTTGGCAAAGACGGAATGCGTGAGACAGATAAAGAGATCATAAGAATCATGACGGAATGTTAAGTTTCCTATCACGGCCCTGCTAAGCTTTCGTTAAGCTCCTGCGTAAACTATTGCTGTCAGGCTGCATATCCTGTAATATAATGGTGCAGCAACGATACCGCTGCCTAATGCGGCGGCAGATCAAGAAGGAGTGTTATACAGGATGGACGACAGCGCACCAGACGCTGATGCGGAAAATAACAATTTAAATATTGAGCCATAAAGTAAAGGCGCGATCTGCATTTTTAAAAGCAGATTGTGCCTTTTCGCGCTCAAAATATAAAAATGAAAAGGAGAGATTAAAGTGGGAGAATTACCACAACAACTAATTGTGCAGGCGGCGCTTATTGTGTTAAATGCTTTTTTTGCCGCGACGGAGATTGCCGTGATATCATTAAATACGGCGAAACTGAGGAGAATGCAGGAGAACGGTGATAAGACGGCCGGGAGACTGCTTAAAATGGCGGAGGAACCGGCAGGTTTCCTCTCAACAATACAGATAGGAATTACCCTGGCCGGATTTTTAGGAAGTGCCTTTGCTGCGGAAAACTTTTCGGATATCCTGACGAACTGGATCTACAACGGCCTTGGCTTCAGGGCGCTGCCGGAAAGCGCGCTGGACACGGTCTCCGTTATTGTGATTACCATCATCCTGTCTTATTTTACGCTGATATTCGGTGAACTGGTGCCCAAACGTATTGCGATGCAGAAACCGTATGAGGTGGCGAAAATCGCCAGCGGGCCCGTGTCGGCCATTGCATTCGGCATGAAACCGGTAATCGCTTTCCTGGCTTTTTCAACCAACACTACGCTTAAGCTTCTCCGCATGAAGACCGAGGCGCAGGAAGAGCAGGTGACGGAAGACGAAATCCGTATGATGATAGATCTGGGAAAAGAAAACGGAGCCATTGATGAGGAAGAAAAAGAGTGGCTTCAGAATGTATTTGAATTCAACGACACCTCTGTACAGGAGGCCATGACGCGGGAGTTCGAGGTGGAGTCTCTCTGTATCGATGACACGGAGGAGGAGATAGTGGAGAAAATCCGGAATACCGGCCTGTCGCGTTTCCCCTTATATGATGAAGATGGCCGTGAGATACTGGGCATCCTCTATTCCAGAGAATACCTTTTAAACATGAGAACTGATAAGAAACCGTTGAAGGAACTGCTTCATGAGGCATATTTTGTGCCCGAATCCATCCATGCAGACCAGTTGTTCCGCGATATGCAGTCTAAAAAGATACATATGGCGATCGTTGTGGATGAGTACGGGGAGGTAGCCGGTATTATCACATTAGAAGACCTCTTGGAGGAAATTGTAGGAAATATTTATGATGAATTTGACGCGGAGGAGGAGCCTGAGATTGAGCAGGTGGAAGAAAACCTCTGGCGTTTTCCGGGCAGCACACTGATTAAGGATGTCTCGGAGACGCTCGACGTGGACCTTCCGGAGCCGGATGATTACGAGACAATAGGCGGTCTGGTCTTAAGCTGCCTGAATACAATCCCGGCCGACGGAACAACCCTGGATGTGGAGGCGGACGGCCTTGGAATCCATGTGGAACAGATTAAAAATATGAGAATTGAATCCGTGCTCGTGAAAAAACTGGAGCAGGAACAGGAAGAGGAGGCGATGAGAAAAAGCGGATGAGTATAAGCCGACATTTATTATTGTTATAAAATAAAAATAATAGTTGCAAATATGCCGTAAAAGAAATAAAATAGAAAAAGGATGAAAATTTAACAGTATATTAACAGACGAATGGGGTATGCAAAGAGGCAGCACTTGAATATTTGCATACCCTTTTTTTGAAGGTGGTGAGGAGTGTAAAGCAGATCCGCACCATAGAAAGGCAGTGTATTTATGATCGAAATGAAATCTCTGACCAGGGAAAAGAAATTCTTTTTACTGGCTCTGATTCCAGCTTACTTCATTGTTGCAGGACTTTTACTTCAGCCGCTGGATGGCATTCTGGAAGGCGTATTCACGATGATACGGGAACCGGATTTCCTGATTACAGACTATATCGCGGTGGGCGGCATCGGGGCGGCATTTATCAATGCGGGCGCCCTCACATTAATCAGTATCGGATTTATCTATTATCTTGACATGGAGATGGATGGGCACACCATCACATCCAGTTGTCTGATGTTCGGCTTTTCACTGTTCGGTAAAAATCTGATGAATATCTGGGCGATTCTTCTGGGAGTCCTCCTCTACGCCAAATATCATCGGGTCTCGCTTTCCAAATACATATATGTGGGAATATACGGGACCAGTTTGTCACCGATTATCACGCAGATTATGCATATTGTGGATATGCCGTTTCTCGGCCGCCTCTGTCTGACATTGGCTGTCGGAATTTCTATCGGCTTTGTACTGCCGCCTTTATCTACCCATGTTCATTATGCCCATAAGGGATACTCACTTTATAATGTCGGTTTTGCCGCAGGTATTATTGCAACGGTGATTGTATCGGCCCTGAAGTCATTCGGAATTGAGACAAAGGAACGCCTCATCTGGTCCACGGGCAACAACCGCCTTTTTCTGATCCTTTTAGGCGTCCTGTTCGGGGGAATGATACTGGGCGCCCTTCTGGTGGGAGGGGAAAAGGTGATACAGTCATACTGCAGGATTCTGAAGACCTCGGGGATTTCAGGAACCGATTACCTGGCCGATGAGGGCGGGGCCGCAGTCGCCCTGAACATGGGAATCAACGGAATTTTCGCCACCCTGTTTGTGCTGGCGGTGGGAAGTGATCTGAACGGACCGACCATAGGCGGTATTTTTACGATTGTCGGCTTCAGCGCGACGGGAAAACACCTGAGAAATATTTTTCCAATCATGGTGGGTGTCTGTCTGGCCAGCCTGACCCATGCATGGAGTATCAACGCTCCGTCCGCGATGCTGGCGCTGCTCTTTTCCACGACGCTTGCTCCGGTGGCCGGCGAATTCGGAGTCGTTGCAGGTCTGCTGGCAGGATTCCTTCACGCGTCGGTGGCGATGAATGTCGGCATCGTATACGGCGGAATGAATCTTTACAATAACGGGTTTGCCGGCGGTATCGTGGCAATCTTCATGGTGCCTGTTATCCACTCAATTTTGGACAGAAGAGCCAGGGCGGGAAGCGACATTTCCCTGTAACCGGGCCTTGCGCATAAATAGGATACACGGCGGAAAGCCCGATTTGCGGACTATTCACCGTCAGTTCAAAACAGAAAAGGAGATATGGACCCTCGCGGCATTCCATATCTCCTTTTCTGCTGTTAAAGATAATCTGTATTTAACAAAGTGTGACGCACAGCTGACGGAAAGCAATTTTCAAACACGCTCTAGAAATTAAACCCTGTGACGGAAAGGGAACCATCCATCCTGTTGATGATGACGTTGTTGTTATTTCCCATCACAATCCCGTTTCCATAGAGCTGCTGCTCCGACGGTTCTGCGATTCCGATCTCATGCACCAGATTTCTTGTAAAAACCGAATCCCTGCCCAGAGCGATAAAATCTTCGCGGGAGGCGACGGCACATGTCTGCCCGTCTTCCATAGTGATCTGAATAGGGAAATCACAGAGATCGGCCAGAGCTTCCAGATCCTGCTCTGAAACGGTATTCTGCACCTTTGTGGCGAACGCGGTAATCTCGGCGGCCGGGGAGCTTTTGAGCTCCTCCGCCTCCATGGATTCCATGAATGCCCGGAGGTCTAAAGAGACCTGGATTACTTCTCCGTCTGTGTTTGTATATGATTCTGTACCGGCGGAGCCTGCGGCCAGGGTAGTGGTCCTGTATCCCGAAACGGCGGCCAGTATTGCCGCAGCGGCAATGCCGGCCGCTATGTATTTTCTTTTCATTTCCATAATACCTCACTTGTATATCTTTCCAAGGGTGAAGTATAGCACCGAACTCCAGCCAACACAAGGGCCTGGAGAATTTTTGGCACTTCGCTGAAAAGACAGTGAGATTCTGCGTTTAAAGTCTGAAATATTGCTAAACTGGAAATGAGGGGGGACGGTAAAAGAATATACTGCAAATTCCGGCAGAAGTGATATAATAGCAATAGGTCAAAACCTTTACTTTTCAGTAAAGGAGCTGTGAAATGCATCTTATGTGGGGAGTATTGGTATGATAAATTATATAAAGCGCCTCAGGCTGTTTATACTGTCGCTTGTGCTGGTTCTGGCATTTCCGCTGGCGGCGCCTGCCGGTTCCGATGCTTCCGACGGAGGGCAGAAAACGATGAAAGTCGGATATATCAATTATGAGGGATTCATTAAACCTGAGGGCGGCGGATATTTCAGCGGCTACGGGGTGGCTTTCCTGAGTAAAATATCGCAGTACACCGGATGGAACTATGAATATGATTACTATACGTGGGAAGACTGTCTGGATGCGCTGGAGAAGGGGGAGATAGACCTGGTCTGCTGCGCCCAGAAGAATCCTCAAAGAATGGAATTATTTGAGTATGCGGGATATCCGATAGGACGGGAGAGCACGTTTGTCTATACTAGAAAAGGCAGCGATGATATCTATTATCAGGATTACGGCGCAATGAACGGTACGAAAGCCGCCGTGCTGAAGGGATCCTTTCAGAGCGAGGAGTTTGCCTCTTTTGCCCGGAAGAAGGGATTTTCCTATCAGGAGCTGGGCTGCAGTACGGTCGACGAGATAACGGAAGCGGTAAAAAGCGGTGCCGCAGACCTGGCAGTTCTGGGCAGCCTGTCGAGACAGCCGGATCTGAGGATAGTGGAGAAATTGGACACAGCGCCCTTTTACATTATTACGACAAAAGGAAACAGCGCTGTGCTGAATGACCTGAATGACGCCCTCCGTAATATTTACTCAACATCGCCTTACATAGTGGAAGAACTGTATCATGAATACTACGGACATAACAGCGCCTCGGAGGAACCTCTGCTTACAAGAGAAGAGATGGAATACGTAAAAGAGGGACAAATTCTCAAGGTGGCCTGTATTGACGGTTTTTATCCGCTCTCCTACACCGATCGTGAGACCGGGGAGGCATCCGGAATCCTGCCGGATATTGCAAGAAAGATTGGGGAGATAAGCGGACTCAGGCTCGAGATGAGCCCGGAACCGATTGGCAGCCGTCCGGAAAACCTGATGGAGGGCCGCCAGGTCAATATTGTGAACGGAATTCTGTTCAGCCAGGAGAGGATACAGAAGGCAGGCGGGCAGCTTACGGAGATTTTGACTTCACAGCCGGCCCTGGCGGTCGTGAATTCGGGAGTCAATATTTATGAGCTTGACAAGGCAGTGCTGGCGCTTCCATACTCCTATGAGTCCGGACACAGCCTTATCCCGGAGGAGTTCAGCGGTTTTGACATAATCTTTAAAGAAAATATTGAGGACTGTTTTGCTGCGGTTAAGGATCAGGAGGCCGATATTACAATACAGAATACCCATGTGGCCAATTACTTCCTCCAGAAAAGAGGATATGCAGGGCTCCAAGTGGCGGCAATGGAGTCTCTGGAAGAGAAAACGTGTATGATGATCTCCGATGACGTGGACCGCAGGCTGATCAGTATTCTGAATAAATCCATCAGCTGCCTGGACGACAATACGATCAACCAGATTATTATGGCACACACGGTGGCACACCCGTATCACGAGACACTGACCGACACAATATACTATTACAGAGTCAGAATCATCCTGATTTCCCTTCTTGCTGCGGCTGTTATTATCCTGCTGGCCCTTATGTACCGCAAACATATGAATATCAGGATGGAACTGAAGGAGAAAGAGGCATACCAGATTATAGCTGAGACCGATGAACTAACGGGAATGTACAACCGCAAGGCATTTTATGAGAAGGCGATCCGGTATATGGAGGACTCTCCTGAACGGAAACATCAGATCCTTTTCTTTAATGTGGAGAGTTTCAAGGTGATCAACGATTTGTTTGGAGTAGAGGCCGGGGACAAGCTTCTCTTTTTCCTGGCGGGCGTTATTAAGGAATGGACGGCCCGTCTCGGAGGCGTCTGCTCACGGTTTGAGGCGGATCACTTTGTCGTATGCATTGAGGAGGATGAAGCGGCAGCGGAAGAGATCACGGAGAAGATTAGAAAAGAGCTGGAAGCGTACCCTATCGATATGGTTGTTGATGTCTCATGCGGCGTTTATCATGTGCACAGTGTGGACAAGAGCATTAACATCATGTGTGACAGGGCCCATCTGGCGGTGAACAGCGTAAAGGGAAATTACGCACGCCGCGTTGCCGTCTATGACGATTCCCACAGGGAGACGCTGATCCATACACAGCTTATCGTGAGCGAGATGAACGCGGCTTTGACGGAAAAGCAATTTAAGGTCTACCTGCAGCCGAAATACAATATGAACACGGAAGAAATCATCGGTGCCGAGGCGTTGGTGCGCTGGGCGCATCCGGAGAGGGGAATCATTCCCCCTTCCGATTTTATTCCGATTTTTGAGCACAACGGTTTTATCGGACAGCTTGACACTTACATGTTTGAGGAGACGTGCAAACTGTTAAGAAAATGGCTGGATGAGGGGAGAGGGGCGGTGCCCGTTTCCGTCAACCTCTCCAGAGTTGGTTTTTACAATCCAAAACTGAGTGATAATCTGTATCGGATTGCCGAAAAATATCAGATCCCGCTTGATTTAATCGAGTTGGAAGTAACAGAATCGGCATATGTTTCCGACTCCAGGACGGTCCATGATCATATTCAGCAGCTCCGGGAACGGGGATTCAAGATTCTGATGGATGATTTCGGAAGCGGTTATTCATCGCTAAACATGCTGAAAGAGGCGCCCGTCGATCAGATTAAACTGGACATGAAATTTTTAAGCGCGTCCGATCCTTATGGACGTGCTGAGACAATCCTCCACATGGTGATTGCCATGGGAAAAGCACTCTCCATACCGGTGCTTGCGGAGGGCGTTGAGACAAAGAGCCAGGTTGAAATGCTCAAAAGTTACTCCTGCTGTCTGGCCCAGGGATATTACTATGCAAGGCCTTTGACGGTAGACAAATTTGAAGAACTCTTAAAAGCCCGGGAGGAGCAGCCGGGGACTTAAGCTGCGGTCCGGCCATGCTGCAAAAAGGCGGCATGGCCGGACTCATACGTTCTTAACAATATCTGAACGCGATTTTATTGGTATTTTATTGCTAAAATGTTGTAAACTATAATAAAATCGCGTTAGAGGGAGTTGATATTATTACACTTACATTAGCACTGTTCATTACATCTGTTGTAATCTTTATCTGTATTCTCAGCAGCAAAATCTCAGGCCGGCTCGGCGTACCTACACTGTTTGTCTTTATTGTGCTGGGGATGCTGTTCGGTTCGGATGGAGTCTTTAAGATAGCATTTGACAATTACGAATTTGCAGAACAGATTTGCTCGGTTGCCCTTATTTTTATCATGTTTTACGGAGGCTTCGGCACCAGATGGAGCGAGGCAAGGCCGGTGGCGTTTAAGTCCATACTGCTGTCATCAATCGGAGTAGTACTGACGGCCGTGCTGACGGGACTTTTCTGTTACTTTGTCCTGCATGTGGATTTCCTGGAGGGCATGCTGATCGGTTCCGTTCTCGGTTCCACTGATGCAGCCTCCGTATTCTCTATCCTGAGATCCAGAAAACTTAACCTGAAATACGGTTCCGCCTCCATGCTGGAGTTGGAAAGCGGAAGCAATGACCCGTTTTCCTATATGATGACAATCATCATTCTCTCCGCCATGTCTGGGTCAATGGGTGGTTCTGAGATTGTAGGAATGCTGGCGAGCCAGCTGTTCTTCGGTTTGTTTACCGGCGTGGCGGTGGCGTTTGTGGCGTCCCGTTTCCTGAACAGATATCAGTTTTACGGCGAGGGTTTTGACACAATATTCGTCTTTGCCGTCGCAATTATTTCCTATGCCCTCTCCTCCCTGCTAGGAGGAAACGGCTACCTGAGCACATATCTGACCGGCATTATCCTGGGAAACCAGGCGCTTAAAAATCAGAAAACGCTGGTGAGCTTTTTCGATGCATGTACCGGACTCATGCAGATTCTGCTCTTTTTCCTGTTGGGACTTCTGTCTTTTCCTTCCCGGATGCCGGCTATCGTTTTACCGGCTGCTGCTATCGCACTCTTTTTGACCTTTGTCGCACGTCCCGCAGCGGTAGGGCTGTTGCTGGCTCCATTTAAAACGCCGCTCAACCAGTATTTTGTTGTTTCCTGGGCCGGTCTTCGCGGAGCGGCATCCATTGTGTTTGCTATCATGGTGACTGTGAGCGGCAGTAATACCAGTATCGATGTATTCCACATCGTGTTCTGTGTGGTTCTGTTCTCCATCATCTTTCAGGGTTCCCTGCTTCCAGTGTTGGCGAAGAAGTGCGACATGATAGACGAGAACGCCGATGTTATGAAAACATTTACCGACTATACGGAAAATACCCAGATCCAATTTATCCAGCTTCCGATAGGGGCGGATCATCCGTGGGCAGGCCAGAAGATACGCGATATTAGTCTCCATCCGGGAACGCTTATCGCCGTAATTAAGAGGGGGGAGCAGGTGGTGGTCCCCAAGGGTAATACGGAGATTCTTGCGGGTGATACGGTTATTCTCGGCGCGGAAGGCTTTTCCGACAACCGCGAGATTCTTCTGAAGGAGATTCGGATCACTCAGGAACACCGCTGGTGCAATAAAAAGGTATCCGAAGCTAAATTCTATAAAAATACGATTATTGTTATGATTAAGCGCGGGGATCAGGTCATTATTCCGGGAGGAAATACCGGGATACAGGATCAGGACCTCGTGGTGGTTTATTCACAGCGGCTTCCTGCGGAGGCGGTAATTGACTGACGTTTGCGGTAACGTGCCAGATAAAGCACGGTCTGGCACAGCGCCAGGGCGGCCCAGCCGGTTCCGGTGGCGAAAGCCACGGCAATGAGCCCCAGTTTCCGGATGAAGAGCCAGGAGATGACGACACGGATGGAGATGTGGAATACAACGCTGACGGCCGATACGCCCACCTTTCCGATACCATTAAAAAAGCCCACATAAGCGGCGCCGATATAATTAAAGAGATAGAAGAGGGAGATGACTGCCATGTAGCGCACTCCCTCTTTTATTACGATCGGGTTATCTGTGCCGGAAATAAAGGAGACGCTTATGCCGGCGGTTATGTACATGGCAAAGGACAGGGAGATTCCCATGGCAGCCAGCAGCAGAAATCCCTTATTAAATCCTTTTCTGACTCTGTCCCGGTTTCCTGCCCCCGTATTCTGGGCGATGAAGACCGAGAGTGCATCTGTGCCGCTGTCTCCGAAGGAGTTGGCAAAACCTTCCCCCTTTGTCGTAGCTGTGTAGGCGGAAATCATTTCCGTTCCCATGGAATTGACCGTGCCCTGCACCAGAAGCTTCCCCAGATACAGGCTGGCCTGTTGAAGCGCGGATACAAAGCAGTAGCGCAGAGTCCTGAAAAAAAGCCCGCGGCTGAAATGCATATCTTCCTTCCGAAAGAGCAGGGAGGGGTAACTTTTCACAAGATAAATAATTCCGAGAATGGCGGACAGGATCTGGGCCAGTATTGTCGCGGCCGCGGCTCCCGCTATCCCCATGCCGAAGTTTCTGATAAAGAGCAGATCCATGGCAAAGTTCAGTACGATGGCAGAGATTAGAATCAAAAGAGCAATTACCGTATTGCCGATGGAACGGAGGATGGCTGAGCAGAGATTGTAAAAAAAGGCGGGAATCAGCCCGGCAAATATAATCTTGAGGTATACGGCCGCCTGTGCGGCTACTTCAGGAGGAGTCTGAAGAAAACGGAGGATGGACCCGACGCTGCAAAAAGCCAGGATGCTGATACCCAGGACGCCGGCACTGCCCAGGGTAAATGCCATGAACACCTCGTTCCGGAAATCAGAATCATTCCCTTCCCCATAATATTGGGCCAGAATGATGGCAATGCCCGAACAGCAGCCGCTGATTACAAAGATAAAGAGATTCATAATAGTTCCCGATACCCCGATGGCTGCAAAGGCTTCTAATCCTGCATATTTACCGATTACAACGGCGTCTATGGTGTTATAAAGCTGCTGAAAAATATTCCCTATAATTAATGGACCCATCAGGAACAGGAGGGAGGAGCAGATGCCGCTATGGAGTAAGTCTTTTTCTCTTTGCATTTTAGTTACCTGCTTTCTGCAATTAAGTTAAGATGTGAAGCAAGGACTCTACCGGCGGGGCAGAAAAGGGAAGGGAGTGGCCCCGGCCGGTATGGTGATATTATAAGTCAGGCGGCCTGTATTGTAAAATTCTGAATATTGCCTTATAATATAAACTATTAGTTATATTTTGAACGGATTATAGGCGACTATTACAGGAACCGTCCTCACAAGAGAGGCCATTATGGGGGTGGCCGCTGCTGCGGTGGCGGTCATGGAGGGGGAGAATATGACAGAACTTGAGATTAGGGCATTTCTCACGGCTCTGCAGTCGGGCAGCATTACATCGGCTGCGGGAAAACTTTATGTAACTCAGCCAGCTCTCAGCAAGCGGATTCAGGCGCTGGAGAATGAGCTGGGGTATAGGCTTATAAAAAGAGGGAAAGGACAGAGGACGATTGAGCTGACCGACAAAGGAGAAGCGTTTGTGCCGGTCGCGGAGAGGTATCTGGAGCTGTGGAAGGAGGCCAGAGAGATTGACCGGATGGATCAGGCCGGAACACTGAGGGTTTCGGCTGTTAACAGTATCAGTACGTACCTGTTCCCTACCGTTTGTTCCGGTTTTATGGCCGAGAACCCGGAATATCTGCTGAAATTTTCCAATTATCACTCCCTGGAGGCGTATGGGCATGTGGCGGAAGGACAGATTGATCTGGCTTTGATCTCAGACGATATGGAGGTGAGGGGAGTGGAGACGGTCCCTCTGTTTGAGGAGGACATGCTGCTGGCCCTGGGGCCGGGGACACGTTATGCAGAGGCGGTTCATCCCTCGCAGCTCAATGCATCCGATGAAATACGGCTGCCCTGGAGCCCGGAATATGATTTGTGGCATGATTTCCGGTTTAAATCTTCTGCGTGTGCCAGGATGGTGCTTGACCAGATGTCACTTATGGAGTATTTTCTTGGATTCAGGGATGTCTGGGCTATTATCCCGGCTACGGCCGCGCTGAAACTGAGAGAAAAACTGGGCATTGCAATCCGGCCCCTGGAAGAAGGCCCTCCGGCCCAGATTATTTACTATCTAAAAAGAAAAACGGACCGGAACGGGGCCGCAGAAAAGTTTCTGGCGGTTATGGAGCGGGAGTTGGAACGGATTGAGGCGGTGAGCCGTCATGTCAGGCGGGCCACGGTCAGGTAACCTCTCTTTTTTGTGCATGGAAAGAGAGGAAAAGAACAGGAATAACGGATAGAATCTCTTTAAAGAGCAAAGAGCAAAGAGCAAAGAGCAAAGAGCAAAGAGCAAAGAGCAAAGAGCAAAGAGCAAAGAGCAAAGAGCAAAGAGCAAAGAGCAAAGAGCAGGAGGAAAAAAGATGGAGTGGATAGAACGCCTGAATAAAGCAATGAATTATATCGAAGAGCACATTGCGGAGGAAATTGATTATGGACAGCTTGCGAAGATCGCCTGCTGTTCCACCTATCATTTTCAAAGGATGTTCGGGTATATGGCGGGAGTGTCCCTGTCGGAGTATGTCCGCCGCAGGAGAATGTCCCTGGCAGCGGTGGAACTGCAGGGAAGCGATGAAAAAATCATAGACATAGCGCTGAAATACGGCTATTCTTCCCCGACCGCTTTTAACAGGGCGTTCCAGGGCGTTCAGGGAATCGCGCCCTCGGCAGTCCGCAAAGGGGGAACGCCGCTCAAATCTTTTCCGCCGCTCAGCTTTAAAATCACGATTAAAGGAGTGGAAGAGATGAATTACAGAATCGAAGAAAAAGAAGCGTTCCGTATTATTGGGGTATCCGGTTCCATGAGCAAAGACATTGAGGAAAATTTCGCAGTCGTTCCCGGTATGTGGCAAAAGGCGGCTATGGATGGCACGGTGCAGAAACTGGCTGCAATGATGGACGGCAGCCCCATGGGGCTTTTGGGCGTGAGCGCCTGCTATGACGAGGAAGACTGGAAGTACTTTATTGCTGTTGCAAGTTCTCATCCGGTGGAGGGTACTTCTTTTGAAGAGTTCACGGTACCGGCTGCCACCTGGGCGATATTCGCCGGCTCGGGAACTAACCGCTCCATTCAGGAGTTGGAACAGCGCATCGTGACGGAATGGCTGCCTTCGTCCGGATATGAGTATGGCAGCGCCCCGGATATCGAGGTCTACCTCAACCCGGATCCGGCGAATGCGCAGTTTGAAGTCTGGATTCCGGTTGTAAAAAAGTAGATACAGGGCAGCAGAGCATGCATGCCGCGTATGGGAAAGCCATAAAAACAGTTATGAAAATAAAGTAAGAATAAGATTAGTAATTAATAAATTAGTAATACGTAACAAAGTAAATGGAAGAGATAAGCAGTATGAGCTTTTAGAGGGACGAAAGGGGTGGAATTAATTTCTAATCCACGTTATAATAGAAACAGATTATTATAGCAGGAGGAGGTAGTTGGGGATGAAGAAATTGAGCACATTTCTTGTAGCGGCATGTTTGTCAATGATGGTAAGCATGACATCTTTTGCAGGACAGTGGGAGCAGAATACGACAGGATGGTGGTATCAGAATGATGATGGGAGCTATCCGGCTTCTCAGTGGGTAACAATTGATGAAAAACTATATTACTTTGATGCAGACGGCTACATGAAAACAGGATGGGTGCTGACCACGCAGGGGAATTGGTATTATCTTAATCCGTCAGGCGAATTAAGGTATGACGAGTTAACAGAAAATGGCCGTGTCTACAATTTTGATAGCAACGGAAGATGTACGAATCACGAAGACAATGGATTAAACTTTGAAAATGATTATCAGTCTATTTTAAATCTGGAGGGGCTGGAGGCCCGGAAAAGATTGATGGATCAGCAGGAGGAAAGTGGAACTTACGAGGAAGATAATGTATATTTTCACGATGCAGCTCCAGATAAAACAATTGATCGGTTTGGCTTAGCGGATATGCAGTTTTAAATACAGTTTATGAAAGAATATGGGGATATTGCAAAAGTAGATGAAAAACCTACTGGAGCAGTATCCCTTTTTGTGTATAAATAAATAGAAAACGGCCCTCCTCCCCGGCACAAAATCAGAATGGTTTCATACCGGGGAGGGAGGCTCTTTTGTCTGTATCCATAATTCAAATCAGCATTATTTATACAAATCCCTGAGCCATCATAGCGTTAGCGATTTTTTCAAAGCTGGCGATATTAGCGCCAACCACATAGTTTCCGGCTTCGCCATAGCGTTTTGCGGCATCGGCCACCTTGGTATAGATTCCGGCCATGATGTCGTGGAGCTTTTCGTCCACCTCCTGGAATGACCAGCTCATGCGTTGGCTGTTCTGGCTCATCTCCAGGGCGGAGGTTGCAACGCCTCCTGCGTTGGCTGCCTTGCCCGGCATGAACAGAATGGAGTTGGAAAGGAAGAATTCGGTCGCCTCCATATCGGAAGGCATGTTGGCGCCCTCGGCCACGGCGATACAGCCGTTTGCTTTCAGACGTTTAGCGTCTTCGAGGTTCAGCTCGTTCTGGGTTGCGCATGGAAGGGCAATATCACAGGGAATGGACCAGATTCCTTTCCCTTCCGTATATACGGCGCCCGGAACCTCATCCATGTACTCCTTGATGCGTCCGCGGCGCACTTCTTTAATCTCTTTTACCACATCCAGATTAATTCCGTCTTTATCATAAATATAACCGTTGGAATCGCTCATGGCGACTACTTTGGCGCCCAGCTGCACCGCCTTTTCCACCGTGTAAATGGCCACGTTGCCGGATCCGGATACAATGGCGGTTTTACCCTCCAGGCTTTCCCCATGGCTCTTTAACATCTCTTCCAGTATGTAGACAAGACCGTAGCCGGTTGCCTGGGTACGCACAAGGGAACCGCCGAATGTCAGCCCTTTTCCGGTCAGGACGCCTTCATAAAGTCCGGTCAGCCTTTTATACTGGCCGTACATGTAGCCCAGTTCCCTGCCGCCGACACCGATATCACCGGCCGGTACATCCTGATCTGCGCCAATATGTTTATAAAGCTCCGTCATAAAGCTCTGACAGAATACCATCACCTCATGAGCTGATTTACCTTTTGGATCAAAGTCGGAACCGCCCTTACCTCCGCCGATTGGAAGACCGGTCAGGGCATTTTTAAAAGTCTGCTCAAAACCCAGGAATTTAAGAATGCCCTGATTTACAGACGGATGGAAGCGGAGTCCTCCTTTATAAGGTCCGATTGCATTGTTAAACTGCAGGCGGTATCCTTTATTGATGCGCGCCCGGCCCTGGTCATCCACCCAGGGAACACGGAAAGAGATAATCCGCTCCGGCTCGACAAGGCGTTCCAACAGGGCTGTCTCACGGTACTGCTTTTCATTTGCTTCAATAACAGGTCTGAGAGAATCGAGTACCTCTTTGACCGCCTGATGGAATTCTTCCTCACCAGGATTTTTTTTGACTGTTTTGCTGTAGATTTCATCAACGTACGACATAGATTTTTCCTCCTCACATAAACTTTTACACATCCCACAGCCGTCCCCACCGCTGTCAGAAATATGGAAAAACTCCGAATTTAAGAAACGGCCGGCTGCATGGACCCTCGTATTTGTGTAATGCTCAGCATTGTAGCATGGTAGCATGGTAAAGTCAAGAAGAGTATTTAGATTATTCATACATTTTTTGGATTACAATGATAATAAAGAAGAATAAACAAAATACATTGTACTATTTATATAGTTATCTATCTTCTGAGCGGCAAAAAATTGTAAAAATACCACAAAACGTTGAAAAAGCTTCATAGAATCATTCTATCAAACCGATATAAAACAGGTATTAGACTTTGGTGAGGCGGAGGCGATATAATAAAAACAATTTAGAACACCGGTAATACCAGCCGGACGGAGCAAAACCAGCAGTGTGATTCAGTGTAAGTGAATATTGAAGAGAGTGCCGGAAAACAATGTTAAAGAGAGAAGAAAGAGGGGTTTTTATGGGAAAACAGAGTAAAAAAATACGTAAACTTCTTGCGGAACGCGATTACCTAATCGCGCCATGTGCCTATGATGCACTGAGTGCGAGGGCGATCCAGGCTTCCGGGTTCTCCATCGCCGGTACAACCGGATATGGAATGCACGGAGTAGTGCTGGGACAGCCGGACACGGGCCTTCTGGCCCTGAATGAAACGGTTTCCATTCTCAGTAAGATGGTTGATGCAGTCGATATCCCGATCCTCGCCGATGCGGAGGGTGGTTACGGAAGCGCCTTAAACGTAATCCGTGCGGTAAAGGAATATGAGAAGACAGGCGTTGCCGGACTGTTTATTGAAGATCAGAAGCAGCCGCCGAACTGTCCGTTTATCAAAGCCCCAGAATTAATCAGTACCGACGAAATGGTTGGAAAAATTGAGGCGGCGGTTGCAACACGCGAAGATCCGGATATGGTGATTATTGCCCGGACCGATGCGCCTTTTGAGGAGGCGATTGAAAGAGCCAATGCATATATGGCAGCCGGAGCCGATATGGTTAAAATCCTGCCGAAGACAAGGCAGGAACTGGAAGCACTCCCGCCGCGAGTTAACGGTCCAATCCATCTTGGCCTCTATGCCAATAAAGGAATCAATGACGGCATGACAGCCGCCGACTGCGGAAAACTTGGATACAAGATTATCACGTTCCCCGTCAGCTGCCTGTTTGCGCAGACTGCGTCCGTTCTATCACTCTTAAAGTACATCAAAGAAAATGAGACGGATGAAGGCTACAATGGAGAGTTTATGGCATTTGCCGACTATCTGAAATTTATTGGAGCCGATTACTACAAAGAGCTGGTCGATAAATATCTGAGAGATTAAGATTTAGAGAACAGCCACACCAGAGCAGATTCGATATCCCTGCTTATCATAATCCCCAAAAAGCCGCCGGAAGGAAATGTGCATTCCGGAAAGCAGCTTTGCGGCAGGCGTATCTTATTTGATATAATTCCCCCTAAAGAAGCCGGCCCCGGCAGAATTGTTTAATTCTGCCGGGGCTGTGCTTATTTAGGGGGCTTTGCCTGGACAATCAGTACCGGAACCGGAACGGCCCGTACGTCTTTGTGCTGACGGGAGTCTTTTCTTCCAGTAAGTCAAAGAATTCCGCCTGGATATTCAGTTCAAACTGCGAGGAGCCGGAGCCGTCGGAACGGAATCCCAGCTCGGGGAAATAAGTGAGGGTGGCGGTCTTACCGTCGGGCAGGGATACCTCGCTGTATTTGTTAGGACCGATGACGGCCTTCAGTGAGCCGCCGTACATCATGCCCAGAGGCGCTTTTAATTCTAGATAATGCCCGGAATAATTCTCCACCCGGAGCAGAAATAACTTGCCGGCATTTCTACTGTTGATTTCTTCCGTCACTGCATAAATTTTAATTCCGTCCCCATCATGGAGGCAGGAACCTGCGAAAGGAACCACGGACTCATCAGAGCGCGTGGAAGCTGTCTCCAGCGTATACTTTTCACTCAGTAAACGGGTAGAACTTCCTCCGGATTCACCGATACGGACAAACAGTGAGTTTTCAATCGTACTGATATACCGGATACCGCTTCCGGCCAGGGAGGATGGAGTCAGGGTGACAAGAGCGGGAGACTGTGTTTCGCCTTTGGGAATGTCCAGCATCTCACTGCCTCCGCCGACCTGCTGACCGTTTACATAACATCCTAAAGCGGATGTCATAAGATGAACATTCTGCGAAGAACGGTTTTCCACACGGAAGATGACGGACACCTTGTAAGAGGAGTCGAAGGTATCCTCCGTAATCTCCAGATGATCGGCAGTGATCCGCAATCCGTCCGTGTCCACGATCACTTTCTTTTGCAGCGAAACACCGTCAATAAAAGATTCCGGTGACGGGGCGTTTATGTTAGCCGCGGCGGATGGGAAAGAGCAGAAAAGAGTAAATACAAAAATAAACAGAAACAGGGGAAGGGATGTAAACGACGTCACAGTTCCCGGTACGATTGCAGCACTTGCCGTGCGCAGCCGTACCGGCTTTCGGGTACAGGTCCTCATTTTCATAGATTCAGCCTCCTGACAAGGGGATGCGGTTAAAAACCGGCCTTAGATGAAGAGCGGTTCAGGGTACGCGGGGCGCAGATTTATTTATTAATTTCATTATATCAGAACGCGGGAAGACGTTCAATATACCCTTTAATTGAGAAATGAGAACGCGCCAAAACGATCGGGGGCGGGATGGTGAGAGGGAGGTTATGGCCGGGACTGAAGCCCCATCTCCACCCCCTTTAGCGGCAATAAAAAAACACGCTCCCCTCAGGAGCGCGCTTTTTTTATTACCGCTAACCTTACACCTGCTGCGACTGGATCAGATCCCTGGATCTTCCGGCGCGCAGTATGTAGCTTTCCATATCATGATTTAAAACCTCTCGGAGATTTTTGGAAAGTTCAATTACCCTCGCAATGTCAATTCCCGTAGCGATATCTGCCTCTTCACACATGTGGAGCACGTCCTCTGTCGAAATGTTGCCGGCCGCACCCGGTACGAACGGGCATCCGCCGAGTCCGCCGAAGGAGCTGTCGAAACGGTCCATTCCGGCTTCCATGGCTGCCAGGATGTTGGCCATAGCCATGCCGCGTGTGTTGTGGAAATGCAGCCACCAGGTTGCCTGAGGATATTTCTCTTTGACATGGCAGCAGATATCATAAACCTGGTTAGGTACCGCCATACCGGAGGCATCAGACAGGGAAATCTCGGTGATTCCCACCTTCAGGTAAGCTTCGATGATGGCATCGACATCCTCGATCGGAATGCGTCCTTCCCATGGGGAGGCGAACGGCATGGAGATGGAACCGGAAATTTCAATTCCATTTTCACCTGCGGCTTCCACGCAGGAGGCGAAACCGGCTACACTCTCCTCGGGAGTCATGTTCAGATTTTTTAAGTTGTGCTGACGGCTGGCTGAGACGTTGAGCTTCACCTTTTTACAGCCGCAGTCAATAGCTCTCTGGATTCCTCTCAGGTTCGGGATGAGTGCGCGCAGCTCAACTCCGGGAACCTCTCCGATGGCCTTAAAGACTTCATCGGTGTTTGCCATCTGAGGTACGGCCCTCGGATGCATAAAAGAGCCGACTTCAATGACCGGAAATTTTGCATCAATGAGGCCGCGCAGCAGTTCCAGCTTCTGCTCGGTGCTTAAGATATACTTTTCATTCTGAAGGCCGTCACGCAAGCCCACCTCACACAGGGTGATTGATGAGGGAAGTTTCATATAATAGTTCCTCCTTTAATATATGTTTCGTTTTTAGGTATCGTTTTCAGCAGGACAAGAAGCAGCCACTTTATTACTGCGTAAGATGCGTACAGTAATGCCGCTGCTCCAGTCTGAGATTCCTTATGAGTTCAGTATATCGGAGTTTCACCCTTCAATCCAATGCTTAATATGAATCGAATCATCGATAAAAGTGATGATTCGGGCTGAAATTTAGATGATTTGCTTAGTTTCTATGAAGAAAAGTGAACAAAATGACGGAACCATGCAGAAAATTGATAGATCGATGAAAACTGCCCATTGGACGTTTGTGCAAATATCCAATAGAATGTAAATACAGAAAGCAAGTAATTGGTTGAAATGACTAAAGTATCAACATAGAAAGAGGAGGAATCATTGATGGAAAGAAAGTTTTCCCTGGCCTATCTTACAATCCCGGGCGTGGAGCCGCTGGACCAGATTAGAATTGCCGCTGAAGCAGGTTATGACTATGTAAGTCTTCGCACCATACCGATGGGATTGCCGGGAGAGCCGCAGATATGCCTTGAGAAAGACCCTGAGCTTTTTAAGGAAGTCAAAAAGACTCTCAAGGATTATAATATGAAGCTGTTCGACATTGAACTTGTCCGCGTACGTGAAGATCTTCCCTGCGACTTCAGAAAAGCATTTGAGTGCGGCGCTGAACTGGGAGCCACCGACGTATTGTCGAGTGTATGGACAAAGGATCACGCATTTGCAGTAGAACAGTATGGAAAAATCTGTGAACAGGCAAAAGAGTTCGGGCTCACGATTAACCTGGAATTTCCAATCGTATCGGGGCTGACCACACTGGATGAGACAATAGCAATGCAGGATAAGGTGAATGCACCAAACATGAAGCTTCTGATGGATATGATTTACTGCCACTGGGATAATGTAACGGCAGAGAAGATTAAGGGAATTGACCCGGCTCGCTTCGGTGTAATTCATCTCTGTGACTGCCCGAAGGATATGGAGGGAATGGAAATTCCTCAGGTTGTCCGTGAGGCTAGGGAATACTGCGGCAAGGGAGCCATTGACCTGGAAGGCCTGTTAAAAGCGCTTCCGGCCAACACCTGTTCCATCGAACTTCCAAATACAAAATACATAGCCGAGTACGGCGGGGCAGGCCATGCAAAACAGTGCCTGGATAATGCAAAAGCGCTTTTTCAGAAGGCAGGCCTTTAAAGACAACGGTGTTTAGCGAGATTATGAAAGAAGGAAAGAGTATGAAAATCGATATTGATACTAAGATGATCACTCTGTTGGGCACACCATTAAGCCAGTCCTTCGCTGCCAGGATGCAGAATAAAGCCTACGAGGCAGCCGGGCTGAATATGTGTTATTTCTACACAGAGATTGATAATGAGCATCTGGGCGAGGTAGTGAACGGCCTTCGGTATATGAACTTTGCCGGTATGGCGGTAACAAAGCCCAATAAGGTAAAGGTGCTTGAGTACCTGGACGAACTTGACCCGTTATGCGAGAAGATGGGTTCCAGCAACACGGTGGTAAAAACGCCGGACGGTAAGCTTGTCGGTTACAATACGGACGGTGTGGGCTTCTACACTTCCCTGACCGAGGAGGGCGGCATCAAAGTGAACGAGTGCGTATTCTTCTGCTTCGGCGGAGGAGGCGCGGGACGGGCAATGTGTTCCATCCTGGCCTACCACGGGGCGAGGAAGATTTATATCACAGATGCCTATGAGGAATGTGCAAAATCTCTCGTAAGCGACATTAACGAGAATTTTGCTCCGATTGCCGAGTTTGTACCATCCGGAGATTTCTCAAAACTGGCTGCCTGCGACGTTGTATTGAATGCAAGCGGCATCGGTATGGGCTCTACGAAAGGCCAGAGCCTGCTTCCGAAAGAATATATCAAACCAAGCCAGTTCTACTTTGATGCATGTTACAATCCGGCTAAGACTCAGTTCTTACTGGATGCCGAAGAGAAAGGCTGCCAGATTCTGAACGGACTTGGAATGTCATTATATCAGGGCGCGGCTCAGATTGAGCTGTGGACAGATAAGAAAGCCCCGGTAGAAGTGATGCGCCAGGAGCTGCTGAAAATTGTGGCTGAGGGCAACGGCTGATATTACAATCGGCCGGGAGTATGTAAAAAACGAGGAGGTATAAGATGAAAATTGTCAAATGGCTGGATGAGCACCTGGAGGAATTTCTTCTGGTCATCCTTCTGGTAATAATTTCCTGCGTCAGCCTTCTGCAGGTTATTATCAGAAAGACACCGTGGATTCCGTCTCTGACCTGGGCAGAAGAATTCTGCCGGTTCTGCTGGATCTGGAGCGTGTTCCTGTCCCTTCCATACACAATCAGGATGGGAAATATGCTGAGGGTAGGGGTTCTCTTAGATATGATGCCCAATGTGGTACATAAAGTAATTAACATTATCGTAGATTTCGTTACAACGGGCAGTATGGCTCTTTTGGCTTACCATTCCGTTACGGTTGTTCAGTCAATTAAGGCCAGCGGTGAGCCTTCACCGGCAATGCTGTGGCCCATGTGGATTGTATACAGTGTCATGCTGATTGGTTTCTGTCTTGCAGTGCTTCGCGGAATTCAGCAGATTGTACTCCATATTAAGCATTTCAACGAGAAAGAGTTAAGCACTCTCGAACAGACTATGCTTGAAGCGGCGGAAGAAGCTGCTCTGGCGAAAGGAGGAGAAGAATAGATGGCTGCACTGTTAGTATTTATAGTATTTCTGATTGGAATTGCGATTTCCATACCGATCGGCGTCAGCATGATTCTTGGTTCCATCGCACCCATTATGACAATGGGCAAAGGAGGAACAATTGTTCAGCTCCTGAATAACACATTTGCCGGAGCCAACTCCACACCTATCCTGGCGGTTCCCCTTTTCATCCTGGGCGGCGTCATTATGGCAAAAGGTGGTATTTCTAAGAAACTGTTTAACTTTTTCTCCTATTTTGCAGGCAGGATGCCGGGAGGCCTTCCCTGTGCGGTAATTCTGACCTGTCTGTTCTACGGAGCCATTTCCGGTTCCGGTCCGGCTACAACAGCAGCCGTAGGTTCCATGTGTGTTCCTTTCCTTACGGATCTGGGATATGAGAAAAAATGGAGCGCCGGCCTGATTGCAGTTGCCGGAGGATTGGGAGTTATTATCCCTCCGTCCATTCCGTTTGTACTTTATTCGCTGGCAACGGGAGTTTCCACAGGTGATTTGTTCCTGGGAGGTGTTTTCCCTGGTATTCTGATTGGTCTCTTCCTGATGATTTATGCGGTATTTTACTGTGTGCGCCACGGTGAGGACAGAGAATTAATTGATGCCAGAATGAAAGAACTCCGTTCCACCGGACTTGGCAAACTGTTTGCAGACAGCTTCTGGGCTCTGCTCTGCCCGGTAATCGTTCTCGGCGGTATCTACACAGGTTTTGTTACACCAACCGAGGCGGCAACACTTTCCGTATTCTATGCAATTATTGTTTCCCTGTTCATCTACAAATCCATTAAGGTGAACGAGCTGATTCCTTTCCTCTGCGAATCGGTTAAGACATACGGCGGCCTGGCATTCGTACTTGCATTTGCAACTGCATTCGGACGCGTGCTTTCCCTTACGAGAGCGACAAAAGCCGTTGAAACATTTATCCTTGGCAACTTCCATTCCGGTATTGCAATTCTGACCGTACTGGCTATTATCTTCCTGATTCTTGGTATGGTAATGGATACAGGCCCTGCAATTATTATTCTGGCTCCGGTCGTTCTCCCGGCTGTTCAGGCTCTGGGCGTTGACCCGGTACACTTCGGTGTTGTTCTGGTTTGCTGCCTTTCCATCGGTCTGGCTACGCCGCCCTTTGGACTCGACCTGTTTGTGGCAGGTAATATTGCGGAAGAGCCGCCGATGGCGGTGGCAAAGAAGGCTGTTCCATTTATGCTGGCCTTCCTGGTTGCTTTGTTAGCTATCGTATATGTACCGTGGTTCTCCACATTCCTTCCGAATATCTTCTAAGGACAGGACGCACGGATTGATACAAAAATAAAGATACATTTTTTACAGACAATTGTAAAACAAATTAAAGGAGGAATATAGTAATGAGAAAAATTACAGCATTGGTTCTGGCCACAGCGATGGCAGCATCATTAACAGCCTGCGGAGGCAGTGGAAAGACTTCCGAACCGGCGGCAACACAGGGAGCAGGAGAGGCTGCGAAGACGGAAGAGGCAGCGGCAGATACAGCAGCGCCGGCAGCAGACGCAGCAAGCTATGATGACCTGGATGCCGTATCCCTGATTGCAGCGGACAACAGCAGTAAAGGCGCCGCAGCACAGCTTTTCGGTGAGCTGGTAGCGGAGAAAGTAGATACGATTACAGGCGGCAAGCTGACAATCGAATATTTCCCGAACAGTGAGCTGGGTGATGACGGTGACCTTCTCCGTCAGCAGCAGTCTAACGATATCCAGATTGTAGTGTGCCAGACGGCTCCGGTTGTATCCTTTGTACCGGGCGTGGCAGTGTTCGACCTTCCTATGATATTCTCCAAATATGACGGAGACACAATTGACAAGGTTTTAAACGGCAGCGATTCTGCTTTCCGTCAGGAGCTGAATGAAGCTTATGAGGCATCCGGCACACATCTGCTTGGTATTCTTCAGAACGCTACATACCGTCTGACAAGCGCCAATAAAGAACTCAACACACTGGCTGATTTCAAGACTCTTCAGATTCGTACGATGAATAACAGCAACCATATGGCATTCTGGACGGCAATCGGCGCAGAGCCGACACCTCTTGCATGGTCCGAGGTTTACTTTGCACTGCAGAGCGGAACAATCGACGCGGAAGAAAATGCGGCCGATACAATCGTGGGAGCAAACCTGAACGAAGTTCAGAATGTACTGGCCTGCACAAACCATATTCTCTATGCAAACCAGATGTCCATCAATAAAGAAGCTTACGACGCTCTGGATCCTGCTTTCCAGGCAGCGCTTAACCAGGCTGTATCAGAGGCAATGGCTGAGCTTCGTCCACAGCTTGCAGATATCGATGCTAACAATAAAAAGACTCTGCAGGACAAAGGCATGAAACTCATCGAATACGATAACGCTTTCTACGATGAAATCCTTGCCCTTGATACAGTTCAGAAACTCTATTCCGACATTGACACACAGTGCGGCGGACTTGGAACAACTCTTCAGGATTCCCTGGAAAGTGCGGCAAAATAAAAGCAGCAGTTACTGCTTGAAACAGACGGAAGTCACCGGGCAGCGGCCTGCCGCAGCCCGGGACTCCTTATATCGCAGATGACGGCGGAAAGACCAGGAGGCAGATATGGCGCAGACCAGTCAGAAACAGGCGTTTCCATTACTATTTTTCACATTCTTCATCTGGGGAAGCATCTATGTGACCGGAAAAATGATTGCAGCCGATATACCGGCTTCCCTGGTGGCATGTTTAAGATGTGTGTCCGCCATGATTCCTTTGCTGCTCATGTCACGGAAACATCTGAAAACAAAGATCGACGGAGCAGACTGGAAGTACTTTTTTCTTGTAGGAGCACTCGGTTACTTTCTGACGATTCAAATGATTCAGCTGGGTATTGCACTTACGGGGGCATCGATGGCGGCCCTGATTAATGCAATGACTCCGGTAGCGGTGACCATCCTTGCGGCATTCATTCTTAAGGAAAAGATCACTCCGGTAAAATGCCTTTGCCTTGTTCTGGCGCTGGCGGGAACCATTGTCATCACCAGCGGCACCTCCACTCAGGGGGAAACACTTGGAATCGCCGTGGTTCTGGTGGGAGTTGTATCCTTTGCCGCCGCCTCCGTATACATGCGCAGACTGACTGCAAAGTATCCGGCGGTACTGGTGACTACCTACAGTATGGCCATCAGCCTGATTTTCCACATACCCGTGGGAATTGTGTCAGTTTGTACACAGCCGGTTTCGGTTACCCCGCTCAGTGTGGCGGTTATCCTTTATCTCGGTTTTGCAGGTTCCGGCCTGGCGCAGTATACCTGGACAAAATGCCTGTCCATACTGCCGGCGAGCACCTGTTCCCTGTTTTACCCGTTACAGCCTGCATTTGCAGCGCTTTTAGGAGCTTGGCTTCTGGGTGAAACCTTTACCCCTGCATTTTTCATCGGGCTGCTCCTGATTTCACTGGACGTAGTTCTCAATACATGGGAGACGCGCCAGCTTGACAAAGAGCGGGCGGCAAGAGAATCCTCCAATATATAAAACGGTTGCGGTTTCCCGGAAACTTATAGATAATAGGGACGGGGAAACATGCAGAAAAGCGTTAGGAGGATTACATATGAATTTGCAGTGGCTGTATTATTTTAACACGATTGCAGAACTGGAGCACTATACGAGGTCGGCGGAAAAGCTGCACGTAAGTCAGTCAAATTTAAGCCATGCCATCAAGGAACTGGAAAATGAACTTGGGGCAGAGCTGTTTGAGCGGCAGGGACGCAATATCAAATTAACCAAGTATGGTGAAATATTTCAGCCATATGTTCAAAGGACTATAAATTCACTGGAGGACGGCATTACAACTCTAAAAGGGTATATCGATCCGAATGAAGGGACGATATCCCTGGCGGGATTTCCGTCAATGGCTCAATTTGCACCGGATCTTATGGTGCGGTACCAGTCTGATACGAACCGGCTGGACGTACAGTTCCAGTACAGCCAGGAGGGCTGGAAGACACTCTACAGCATGCTGCTGGACGGTTCGGTCGACCTGATACTTTCAACAAGACTGAATCACCCGCAGGTTGAAGCTGCTTACATAGGAACGCACCGCCTGGTAGTGCTGGCGCCGGAAGGGCACCGGCTGGCCAGGGAGGGAAGCGTGGATTTGAGGGAGCTGGCCGGAGAGAACTTTATCGCCTTCGACCCCAGCGGCCAATTGAGAAACCAGCTGGATGAGATTTTCAGAGAGCTGGGAATCCGCCCCAATATTGTCATGGAGACACTGAGTGATCAGATAATATACGGCATGGTGGCAGCCAGACGCGGGGTAGCGATTGTGCCATATCCGCTGGCTGGGGCGCCTTACAATACAAAGATTCTGCCTATTGCCAACGACATTCCCCAGCGTAAGCTGTACCTGCAGTGGAATAAGGAGCGGTATATCCCTCCGGCAGCCAAGTATTTCCGGGACTATGTCATCCGCAGCGGAGAGGTGTTCGAACAGTATATGGAACACCACGGACTGATATAGACGGAGCGGAAGCTGCTATAGGAAATCCGGATATCACAGTACGAATCAAAGAATATCCAAAGTGTTAAGAAACAGTTAGAAACATAGAAAAAATCAAAAACAGATACTATAACACACATTAATTCAAAGAAAGAATCTAAATGGAGGAACAACTATGAGTAAGAAACTGGTTTCCGATTTGATGGTGGATTACCTGGAGCGCCGCGATGTAAAATATGTGTTCGGCCTCTGCGGACATACGGTAATCGGTCTGCTGGACGCTCTGTCCCGCAATGATAAAGTAAAATATATCTCAAACAGACATGAGGCGGTGGCATCCACTGCGGCAGATGGTTATGCCCGTCTTACACACAAGGCATCCGTTGTTTTATGCCACCTTGGGCCTGGCCTTACAAATGTGCTGACAGGCGTTGCCAACGCGGCATTCGATTCCATCCCGATGGTCGTTATCGCAGGCGATGTACCGAGCTACTACTTTGGCCGCCACCCTCATCAGGAAGTAAATATGCACGGCGACGCAACACAGTATAAGATGCTTGAGCCGGTTGTTAAACGCGCATGGCGTGTAGACGACGTGGAGGCTCTTCCGGACATCATGGATAAGGCATTCCGCCTTGCGGAGTCCGGCCGTCCGGGACCTGTCCTGATTGACATGCCGATGGATATGTTCTCACGCGAGATGGAAGATTATCTCTGGGACCGTACTTATAAAGACAGCCATATGACCATGCGTCCTGCACTGGATCCGGCAGCTGCAAAAGCTATTGCCAAGAAGCTCGTTGAGGCAAAGAGCCCGGTACTCCATGCCGGCGGCGGAATCCTGCTTTCCCAGGCATCAGAAGAACTGGCCGCTCTGGCTGAGTTCCTGGATATTCCGGTATCCCGTACACTGATGGGACAGGGATGTCTCTCAGACCGTCATCCTCTTATGATTGGCCAGACAGGTTTCTGGGGACTTGAATTTACACACTCCCTTACCACAAAAGCAGATGTCATCCTTGGCCTTGGAACACGTTTCGCAGAGGCAGACAGCTCCAGCTGGTACCGCGGCGTAACATTTGACCCTGACTATACGACATTCCTTCAGATCGATATTGACCCACTGGAAATCGGCCGCAACTATCCGGTTGAAATCGGAGCCATCGGCGACCTGAAGATTGGCCTGGCACAGATTCTGGAAGAAGTTAAGAAAATTTGTCCGGAGGGCAAGAAGAATCCAGAGCTGAGAGCTATGATTGCGGAGGCAAAGGCAGCCTTCAAAGAAAGCAGAACAGATATTGCCAACGACAGCCGTTTCCCAATGACACCTCAGCGCATCTTAAAGGATGTAAGAGAAGTTATCCCGGAGGATGCAGTAATCTTCACCGATGTAGGCTGGAACAAAAACGGCGTTGCACAGCAGTATGATATCACTATTCCGGGAACCATCCATCACTCCTCCGGCCTTGCGACAATGGGCTTCGGCGCATCCGCAGTACTCGGCGGCAAGATGGCTGCTCCTGACAAGATCTGCCTGACACTGACCGGCGACGGCGGTTTCGGCGTAAACCCAACCTGCCTTGCAACTGCAGTAGAGCAGAATATCGCCTGCACATGGGTGGTTATGAATAACTCTGCATTCGGCACAATCGCAGGACTTGAGAATGCCAACTACCATACAAAATTCGGTACCGTATTCCACACACCGGATGGCGAAAGCTATACACCACGCTGGGCCGATGTCGCAAAAGCATACGGCGTTGAGTCCATCTGTGTAAACTCCGCAGAAGAGTTCAAACCCGCCCTTGAGAAAGCAATGGAAGCGAACAGGGCAGGACGTCCGTTCCTGGTAGAGGCTCCGATGGAGAACATCGTGGTTCCAACCCCAGGCTGCTGGAATATCAACGATATCTTCAGCCCGAACGACCTTGTAAAAGAAGGTAAGCTGGTAAAAGATGAGCACGGAAGGTTCGTAGCTCCAAGCCATGCCAAATCCCACAATGCAAAATAAGAAATAAAGTAAAGGGAGCCGCCAAATCACTGAAACTCATGTGATTTGGCGGCTCCCTCAATTGCGTTCCGGTATGTTAAGGCCAAGCGGTGGGGCGCTTATGCCAGATCCGGCTTTTCCCACAGGTTCAGCGAAGTGCCGAGTCCCAGTTTCTTTGCGTTCTGGAGCAGCTGGTATCCCCAGGCCACATCATAGACCGGCATACCGCCCATACCGAACAGAATCTTCTCATCCTCGCTCTTGCGTCCCGGGATTTTACCTGCCGTGATGTCTCCGAGATTGTCAATCTGTTTTTTCGTTATAAGACCCTCATCAATTAAATCGAGATATTTTGTGCCGATCAGTCCCATGATATTCCAATACGGCGTTGTAAGCTCCTCTGACCATGCTTCGTACATTTTCCAGTTATCTACCACGCGGCGGCAGCGGTCACTGATCAGGAAATCAGAATCCATGTCAATACCGGCCGGAAGTGAGACAAATACGCCGGGTTTCAGCCAGTCTTCTTCAATACGCGGGTAAACTTTTCCGGAAGCCGCCACATTGACAATATCGGCTCCGCGGACAGCGTCCTCAATGCTGGAGCAGATCTCCACGTTTTTAACCGTCGGATAAGTCTCTCTGATAAAAGCGGCCAGGCGCCCGGCCGGTTCCGGAAATACGTCGTAGATGCGTACAGTTTCAATTCCCGGCCTGCTGTCGATGAGGGACATAAAGCAGGTGCGGCTGATAACGCCGGCTGCGATCAGGGCGCATGTCTTAGCGTCTTCCCTGGCAAGGTATTTTGCTCCCACGCCTGGGATTGCTCCCGTTCTGATTGCGCTGATCAGGTTGGCGCTCATCAGGGCCAGCGGGGCTCCCGTATCGGCGTCATTGAGCATTACCATGAGAATGGAGCGTGGAAGTCCCTTTTCCAGGTTTGCCTTATTTGATCCATACCATTTTTCTCCTGCAACATGGAACCGGCCGCCCAGATAAGTCGTCATCGCCATAAAACGGCGGTCTGGTCCGTTCTTAGGCATATTTGGAAACTGCGGTTCATCCGGGAATGAGATCAGGATGCCATGGGAATTGTGGTTTCTTCCGCCCATGACATAGTCTCCCTGACCCAGGAGGGTAAATACTTCCTCCATTACACCGACACATTCATGCATGTCCTTTACGCCGGCTTTGATCATCTCCTGTTCATCCAGATACAAAAAATCAATTTTTGTGCTGCTCATGATAAAAATCCTCCTTTATATATTAAATTATTATTTGTTCTCATTTCAGGCGTTAGATTTCTGAACGCTCTTATGAAATCCTTTCAGTTTCCATGTAACCAGCAGGACTACCACGAATGCACCCGCCAGGGCCAGTGTATAAGGCACCGCAAGTCCCGTGGCGATTAAAATCGGTCCCATTGTTACGACCGTCAGCTCCGCCCACATATTTCCAAACAGGTAAGAGAGCGAGAAATCATCCAGGGTGCCGCTCTTGAAGTTCGGATCGCAGATCCTGAGAACTGTGATACCGATTGCCGTAACGCCCGAGGCCCAGCCGTAGGTGAAGATTCCCTTTTCAAACCAGTCTTTGGTGAACATCCTGGGAGCCAGCCACACGGCTATAAATATGTTGAACAGGATACCGCAGGTGAACAGAATAGCCAGAGGAACCGCATATTTAACCACTACGCCGAGCTGGATGGAGGCTACGCCGAAACCAACCAGATAATCGGTAAATGTACTGCTGAGACGCGTAATCACCCTCCGGTCCACATATTTGTCAGCTCCTCCAAGCCGCATCAGTTTCATGACGATAAAACCGACCAGCACCGCCAGGGAAAAGACCGGCAGGCTCAGTTTCGGATTCAGGTAAAGTACAAAATCGGCAATTTTCTTCGCTCCGTAGGCTACCACGAAGAGAAGGGCTGTATGGACCGCCAGCGGATCCACGGAGATGGTGGAAAAGGATTCCCGGCCCATGACCTCCCGCTCCTGTTCCGGGATCAGTCCGGTACGGAAGCTCTCGGGGAGTTTGACAAAGTCTGTGATATAGTTTGTATAGCCCTTTTTCGTAGCCAGTTTAATTAAAATAATACCGCCTATCAGTCCCGACAGGATTCCCACCGTAGCGGAAGTCATGCCTAAGGCCCCGGCATCTTCCCAGCCCATTCCGGCAAAGGAATCCCCAACCGCGGCAGCCGTTCCGTGGCCGCCTACAAAGCCTGTGGGCAGCATGTAGCCAAAGCCCGGGTGAGTGCCGAAAACGGGAACGAACAGTAAAAGGCCTAAAATCATAGCCCACAGATGCTGTCCCAGGTAAGCTACCAGCTGGAAACTCCACATCTGGACAACACCTGAACTGCTTTTCTCTTTTTTGACGTTTTCCTGTGAAAGCGGAAGCGCTGCGAACACCAGGACAATCAATGCACCGGAGTAGGAACCGAAGGCAGATGAAAATGGTATTATCCCAAGGCCGTTTGGCCCGAAGATCAGTCCAAGCACGCCTGCCGTCAGTGATGCCGGAATAAAAAGCTCCTGAAGAATTTTTACCTTTGCCCTCAGCAGCTGTCCCAGAAGTATCAGGGCACTCATCAGGCCGAAGTCCAATATAACATCCCAAAAACTCATTGTAACCCTCCTTTTAGTTATTTAACTTGCCATGGCACTGTATTAATAAGCAACTTCCGTGCCAAAATGCCTCGCAGGGGTAAAATAGGAAAAATTAACCATTTTATAGCCACTATTCGGTTGTAAAAACCCGTTTCTTATGCAATAATTACTGTAATTAGGGTGATTCATCATCCTCATACATGTCATCTGAGTACGGCGTGATATCTCATGACATATCGTGTCTCACTGAAAGGAGGCTGCTGTTTGAATACTTTGCTTAGTGGAATACAAAATGAACTTCAGATTTTAGCTGACAACACTTCAAGTGCCCTGAACCTGGATATCGAATTTATTGATAAAAACCTGAGAAGGGTGGCCTGCACCGGATATGCCCGGCCTCTGGTAGGCTGCTATCTGACCCCGAACGGTGTTTTAAACCGCGCTCTCTACCAGCAGAAGGAGAGGCGCACCATCATCCACCATCCGGGAAGTGACGAGCGCTGCCGCAACTGCCCGCGTTTTCATAAGTGTCCCTGGATGGCTTCCGTCCACGCCTCCATCTGGGTGAACGATGAGCCGGTGGGAATCTTCGGCGTTACGGCGACCAATGAAAGACAGGCGGAATTATTGAGCAGCCGTTTTGAGGAGATGGCCCAGTTTACCGACTCCTTTGTGGAGCTTCTGAGCGGATACATGCAGTTTCGAAGCAGCAGCCCGCCGGTGACGCGGACCATCATCGTCCCACAGAATTCCCTGCCGCCGGCCGAACCATTTTCCCGTATCCTGTCGGAGGATCCGTCTTTTATCCAGTTTAAGCAGAAGGCGGCAAAACTGGCCCGGTATTCATCCACGGTGCTGCTGACCGGCGAGACGGGAACGGGGAAGGAACTCTTTTCCAGGGGAATCCATGAGCTGAGCCCCAGGAGTTCCGGGCCGTTTGTGGCAATCAACTGCGGGGCAGTTCCGGAACAGCTGATTGAGAGCGAGTTATTCGGCTACAAAAAGGGAGCTTTCACCGGAGCCTCCACGGACAAGCAGGGCCGTTTTCTTTCAGCCGACCGCGGCACCCTGTTCCTCGACGAGGTGGAAAACATGCCCCTGTATCTTCAGCAGAAACTTCTTCGGGCGTTAGAAACCCATGAGATAGAACCCCTTGGCGGCTCACGGCCGATTCACGTTGATCTGCGCATCATAGCCGCCACCAACCGGCCGCTGGAAGAGCTGGTGGAGCGCGGCACATTCCGGGAGGATCTGTTCCACCGCCTGAACGTGATTTCACTTAAGATTCCGCCCCTGAGGGAGCGGGGCAAGGATGTCCTTTATCTGTCGGAGTTTATGCTGCGCAGGTATAACCATACCTTCCATAAGGAGATCAGCGGACTGAGCGAAGAGGTGCAGTCCCTGTTCCTTTCCTATCCGTGGAGAGGCAATATCAGGGAACTGCAGAACACGATGGAATATGCGGTCTGCATGTGTGAGGGCAGCCAGATTGGCCTGCAGGATCTTCCGGAATCGCTGATCACTGCGGCACGCCGGATGCTCCCCAGTGGATTTAAGGCGGTTCATGCGGTGGGAGATTCCTCTCTGCCTATCTCGTTACCTTCGCCCATATCTATGCCGGAAGAAGCTGTACAGCTTAAGAAGGCGCTGGAGCGTTTTGGATGGAGCGAGGAAGGACGGTTGAAGGCGGCGGCCGAGCTGGGCATCAGCAGGGCGACCGTATACCGGCGAATTAAAAAGTATGATTTGAAAGAATAAAGACAGAAAGGAAAAGAATAAAAAGCGGAACAAGGATCAAAACAAGGAGCAAAAAGCTAAATATAAGGATTGGAATATAGAATGCTCCCGTCCATACAGGCATGTTTTACTATAACATTTACCTGTATGGATGGGAGCATCTTTTAATGGGGCTGTAAAATAAGTCCCTTTACTGTTTGACAGGGAAGTTCTCCCCCGTCAGCCGCTGACCCATCCTTTTGCGAACCGCACGGCGGCGTCCAGGAGAGGTGATGACGCATCCCTGCGCCAGGCGATCCCCACTTCTTTTGTGATCTTTTCCTCTATTTTCAGTTCTACGACACCCGACAGGGTACGGGACAGAAATTCTTCGGATGGAAGGAAAGCCACACCGAGACCGCCCTGGACCATGTAAAGTCCGGTGGTAGGGCTGCCGGAGCGGCAGACGATATCGGGTTCAAATCCGGCGTTCCGGCAGGCAAGGAGGCACAGCTCCGAGGCAACCTGTCCGCTCTGGTGAAAAATAAAGTGCTCATCCTTAAGCTCCTTTAAGCTCACTGTTTTCCTGCCTGCCAGCGGATGGCGGCTGGGAACGGCCAGAGAGTAGCAGTCCTCGCCCAGTTTGGCAAAGTCGAGGCTTTGCGGCAGTTCCGTCAGCGGCCTGTTTAAGAAGGCCAGATCGATTTTCCGTTCCAGCAGCAGATCCACAAGGCGGTGGGTTCCCTCCTGGATAATATTTACCGAAATATCGGGGTAGTTATAGCAGAAGGACGACAGCATCTCCCCGAAATCAATGCATTGCAGGCTGGTGATAATCCCCAGTGTCAGGCTGCCCTTGTGGAGACCGGCATAGAATGCCATCTCGGCTTCCAGGGCCTCGGTGCGCTGCACGATCTCACGCGCACGCAGGACGAATTCCTTACCCGCGTCGGTGAGCGTGGCGCCGCGGGAATTACGGTAAAACAGGGGCAGGCCCAGCTCCCGTTCCAGTTTTGCGATCTGCTGGGACAGTGCGGGCTGTCCCACATGGCAGGCCTGGGCGGCCAGGGAAAAATTCCCGCAGTCCGCCACGGCCAGAACATAATTCATCGTATAGAGTTCCATAAAATATCTCCTTTTTTCTCTCATGGTTACCGGACCGATTCGGCCCGTCCCCTGTATTCGCTCATAATAATTTCATTCATTTCCTCGGCAGTCTCCGTACAGCCTTTCGCCAGCCACTTTTTGATAATGGCAGTGATGCCCTGTTTAAAAAATTCACAGTGATATTCAATAAAGCGGTTGCCAAAGTGTGCTTTTGCCAGGTTTGTATCGTACTGAACAATTTTATAGTCGTTATCATATCCGAGTTTAAAATAGGTTTTATAGAAAAGCTGATTATTGCGGATATGCTGAAACAGACGCAAATAGTCATTGCTGTTGAAACCGGCGGCGATATCCTCACGGTAGAGCTCATTGAGATTCTCTTCCAGGGAGTTCCGGATTGTATCGGCCAGTTCATAGATATCAACGTAATTGGCATAGAAGGTACTGCGGTTTAATCCGGCTTTTTTACAGATGTCGGATACAGAAATCTGGTTTAGTTCCTTTGCCTGAAGAAGCCCAATAAAAACTTTTTCAATGGATTCTCTTGATTCCCTTCTCCGCTTATTATTTTTTGTATTCATAGATACTCCATTATTCCAACACTTGTATGAAAAATGATGATTGTTTTATGTTTCCGGATTTATTATAGTATAAATACAATAAACAAACAACTGTTGTATTAATAAAAAATACTGAGGATATGAATATGAAAAAAAGCAGTTTTGTTGCAATAGTAATGGCGGCGGCCAGCGGCATATGGCAGTCTGATACCTGGAATCATCATCGGCATTGCGGGAATCGTGATTCTAATGAGCCTGATTCCGCTTGTCAGAGGAATTAAGTGAGGAGGATAAAAATGGCAAAATCAAAATTAGTGCAGATGAACGAAAAGATAGCCGGAAACGTAACGTCAAAATTCTGTGAGATCAGCAATGCTGTAATCGGTGGTTATACAAAAATTGAGGATCGCTTTGTGGATCAGTATCTCACGCGGAAAGGAGAGTCGGTGGCCGAAGCAAAGGCAAGGTTAAAGCGGAAGCATGGTCGGTGAGGAGGAGAAGAAAACAAAAGGGGGTCATAATACTGCGGTGTTATGACCTCCTTTTAGCTATCATTTTTAGTGATAGTAACTGTCAGGAAGAAGAATTGGATCTTTCTGAGCGGCTGTAGTAAGATCAAGTCAGAAACAGGAACTGAACTAAAAAGGCTGCCACCCGGGAGGAACCTGAAAGTCCAGAAAACATAAGATTTTATATATTTTAGGATAGGAAGGATTAATTATGGAAAATCGCAATTATTTCACAGAGCGTGATGTAGAACGCCTGGAGAAACAGGCGGTACAGCTCAGGCAGGATATCATTTCAATGATACATTCTGCAAAAGCCGGTCATCCGGGAGGCTCCCTGTCGGCGGTGGAAATGGTGACAGCCCTGTATTTTCATGTAATGAACATTAAACCGGAGGAGCCGGACTTCGCAGACCGGGATCGTTTCATCCTCTCTAAAGGCCACTCCTGCCCGGTACTGTATGCAGCCCTGGCACGCCGCGGATTCTTTGACCCGGCGATACTGAACACGCTGCGCCAGTATCACTCCATTCTTCAGGGACATCCGGACATGAATAAGGTGCCGGGCATCGATATGACGGCAGGTTCCCTTGGAAACGGACTCTCGGCAGGCGTGGGAATGGCTCTTTCGGCCAGGCTCCACCATCAGGATTATATGACCTATGTCATGATGGGTGACGGAGAGATACAGGAGGGTATGGTCTGGGAGGCTGCAATGGCGGCCAGCCACCATAACCTAAAAAATCTGGTGGCGATTGTGGACTGCAACGGCGTCCAGATTAACGGCTGGGTGAACGACATCATGACCGTTGAGCCTCTGGGAGATAAATGGCGCTCCTTCGGCTGGAGGGTTGTGGAAGTAAACGGACACAACATGAAAGATGTGCTTACGGCGCTCCACACGGCAAAGACCATGAGGAACCCTACGGTTATCCTGATGCGCACCGTCAAGGGCAAGGGAGTTTCCTTCATGGAGGACGACTCAGCATGGCACGGAGCGGCCCCCGATGACGAACAGCTTGTAAAGGCAATCTCAGAGATAGAGGAAGGAGGTGTTGTGTGATGGCAAAGACACTTGCAACCAGAATGGCATTCGGCCATGAACTGATAGAAATCGCAAAAACAAATGAAAACTTCGTAGTCTGCAACGCCGACACCAAGGCATGCGGACTGGAAAAATTCGGAAAATACTTTCCCGAGAGGGAGTTCTCATTCGGCATTGCCGAACAGAATATGGTGGGAGGCGCTGCCGGTCTGGCAGCCTGCGGAAACAAGGTTTTCCTTGCAACATTTGCGGTATTTGCTTCCATGAGGGCCTGTGAGCAGGTAAGAACCTTCGTGTGCTACCCGAATCTGAACGTGACGGTGATAGGAACCCATACGGGACTTCAGGTTGGCGGTGACGGCGCCACCCATGCGGCGATTGAGGACGTGTCTATCATGCGCTCCTTCCCGAACATGACGGTGGTACAGCCGGCCGATGCGGTATCCGCAAAAGCCCTGGCCCATGCGGCGGTAGATTTTACCGGCCCTCTCTATGTCAGGCTGCACCGCAATCCGGTGGAAGACATCTATGACCCTGCCTCCTATGAATTTGAATGGGGCAAGGCGCGCACCGTAGTGGATTACGGAAACGATATGACAATGATAGTCTCCGGAATACTGCTAAAAAAAGCGCTGGATGCGGCCGCTGTTTTGAAGGAGCAGGGAATCCTTGTCAGGGTGCTCGACATGGCTACCATCAAACCACTGGACAACGAGGCGGTAATTAAGGCGGCGCGGGAGACCGGAGCGGTTATGACAATCGAGGATCATACCATTTTTGGAGGTCTTGGTTCCGCAGTGGCGGAAGTGCTGGTGGAACAGGAACCGGTCCCGATGCAGAGAATCGGCGTCCAGGATAAATTCGGCGAATCCGGCGATCCGGAACTGCTTTACCGTGACCACGGCATGGATGTAGATTCCATCGTGGCAAAGGCAAAGACGCTTATCGCCAGAAAAAAGTGAACGGTGTAACATTATAAACCAATCAAACAAAATAAGCCAATCAAACAAAATAAACCAATCAAATGAAATAAAACAGTATAAGACCGGGCGGTAAACCCGGCCGGGAAAGGACAGGTAAATATGAAATCCCCACATGTATGTATTTTACAGACCAGTTTTGCCAAACGGGAGGATACCATCGCATTCCTGAAGGAAAAAGTCCCGGGAGTGAGGGTGGAATTTATCACCGACAGCACCCTGCTGAATGATGTCCGTGCAAACGGCGGGCCCAGCCAGGCGGTAATCGACAGGATGACTCTCTACGCAAAAGCGGCGGAAATCTCCGGAGCGGATTTAATCGTCAACTCCTGCTCCACGGTGGGAGAAGTGGCCGACATCTATGAGAAAGAAGTGAATGTCCCTGTTATGAAGGTGGATCTGCCGATGGCCGAGGAGGCGGTGAGCCTGGGAACGAAGATTGCCCTGATTGCCACGGTGGAAACAACGCTTGGGCCCAGCCAGAGGCTGATTGAAAAGACAGGCGCCGCACAGGGTAAAAAGATGGAGTGCACACAGTATCTGCAGAACGCAGCCTGGGATGCCCTTCAGGCAGGACACCCGGAAGAGCACAACCGCATACTGATGGAAAACATCAGGGAGCTGGATAAAATGGGATACGACGCCATCGTCATGGCCCAGGTGTCCATGCGCGCGCTGCTGCCCGACTTAAAAGACGTAAAAACACCTTTACTGTGCAGCTTTTTCTCAGGCTACGGAAGAATTGCCGAAAAGCTGAATGAAATTGCGGCAGAAAAATAAGGATAAAACCGGGCGTTAAGAATAGAACCAGGGGTTAAGAATAGAACCGGGCGTTAAGAATAGAACCGGGCGTTAAGAATAAAGCCGGACGTTAACAACAGAACCGGACATTAAGTATGAAATCGGACGTAAAAGAGTAAATGGAGGAGATTAAAATGAGCAGCAAATTAGTATCTGATTTATTAGTAGATTATCTGGAGCGCAGAGGCGTTACCAAGTTATTCGGCCTTTGCGGCCATACCGTAATCGGAATGCTGGACGCCCTGTCCCGCAGCGAGAAAATCCAGTACATAGGAACAAGACATGAGAGCGTGGCTTCTACGGCCGCAGACGGCTATGCCCGTGTGACACATAAGGCATCGGTGGTAATGTGCCATCTGGGGCCTGGACTTACCAATGTAATTACAGGCGTTGCCAACGCCTCGCTGGATTCCATCCCTATGGTAGTCATTGCCGGTGATGTGCCGAGCTACTACTACGGCCGCCATCCTCACCAGGAAGTGCAGATGCATGCCGACGGCGACCAGTACAAACTGCTGGAGCCGGTTGTAAAGCGCGCATGGAGAGTGGATGACGTGGAAGCGCTTCCAGACATTCTCGACAAGGCATTCCGCCTGGCTGAGTCCGGCCGTCCGGGACCTGTCCTTGTGGACGTTCCGATGGATATGTTCTCAAGAGAGATGGATGAAGAACTTTGGGCACGCACCTACAAGGGTAATCTCGTAACCATGCGCCCTGCCTTGGATCCTGCGGCTGCAAAGGCAATCGCAAAGAAACTGGTGGAGGCAAAGAACCCGGTTCTCCATGCAGGCGGAGGAATCCTTTTATCCCAAGCGTCCGAAGAACTGGCTGCCCTGGCTGAGTTCATGGACATTCCGGTATCACGTACACTGGCAGGACAGGGCTGCTTATCCGACCTGCACCCGCTGATGATTGGACAGACCGGTTTCTGGGGTCTTGAATTCACCCACTCATTGACCACGAATGCCGATGTAATCCTGGGCCTCGGCACCAGATTCGGCGAGGCCGACAGTTCAAGCTGGTATCAGGGAGTCACATTCGACCCTGATAAGACCACCTTTTTACAGATTGATATCGACCCGATGGAGATTGGACGCAACTATCCGGTAGAAATCGGAGCCATGGGAGACTTAAAGATTGGTCTTGCCCAGATCCTTGAAGAAGTGAAAAAGATTTGTCCGGAAGGACGGAGTAATCCGGAACTCCGGGCCAGAATCGCCAGGGCCAAGGCAGAGTTCAAACAGTCCAACGCATCAATTTCAAGTGATAACCGTTTCCCGATGACGCCTCAGAGAATCCTTAAGGACGTCAAGGAAGTGATTCCGGAGGATGCAGTGATCTTTACCGATGTAGGCTGGAACAAGAACGGCGTTGCACAGGAATTCGACATTACACGTCCTGGCGCCATTCATCACTCGTCCGGTCTGGCTACCATGGGATTCGGTCCGTCGGCCGTGCTGGGCGGCAAACTGGCTGCTCCAGATAAGATTGTGCTTAATCTGACCGGAGACGGTGGTTTCGGCATCAATCCGTCCTGTCTGGCCACTGCGGTAGAGCAGGGAATTGCCTGCACCTGGGTGGTTATGAATAACTCGGCCTTTGGCACAATCGCAGGACTTGAAAATGCCAATTATAAAACAAAATTCGGTACGGTATTCTATAAAGCCGACGGAGAGCGCTACACCATTTCCTGGGCGGACGTGGCAAAGAGCTACGGAATCGAGTCCATCTGCATTAGTTCTGCGGAAGAATTTAAACCGGCCATGGAAAAGGCCATTGAAGCCAACAAGGCGGGACGTCCGTTCTTAGTGGAGGCTCCAATGGAGAACATCGTAGTGCCGACACCGGGCTGCTGGAATATCAACGATATTTACACGCCGAACGCACTCGTTAAAGAAGGAAAACTGATTAAGAAAGAGAACGGCCGTTATGTTGCGCCAAGCCATTCGAAATCTCATGATGCATAATTGCATGAAACGGAGGTAAACGATGAAAAATATATTTTCTTTGGCTTATCTGACCGTGCCGGGTACCCACCCGGCCGATCAGATAGAAATCGCAGCGGGATGCGGCTACGAGGGAGTCAGCCTGCGCCCGATTTCAATGAAAATGCCGGGAGAGCCCGACTTTCGTCTGGCAAATGAAGTGATCTTTAAAAGTGTCAGGGCGGCCCTTGAACGAACCGGAGTGCGCCTGATGGATATTGAGCTGGCGCGCGTGGGGGACGGACTTGATGTGGCCTCCTACGAGGCGGACTTTGAGAAAGCCGCCGAGCTGGGTGCAAAGTACGTGATTTCCAGTGTCTGGACCCCGGATCGGGAGGCGGCTCTTCGCCAGCTTGAAATGATATGCGATATGGCTGCAAAGTATGATCTGCTTGTGAACCTGGAATTTATGGCATTCGCCAATGTGCGGACCCTCGAAGAAGCTCTTGAGGTAATGGATATTCTGAAGCGTCCTAACTTAAAGCTTATGGTGGATACGCTCCATGCCCACAGAGCCGGTGTGACGCAGGAAATGCTGAAAGAGATACCGGCGGAGCGGTTCGGCTTTGTCCATCTGTGTGACGGACCTGGTTTTATCCCTCCGTTAGAGCATCCCGATATGACCGGCGTGGCCCGTTCCGGACGTCTGTACGTCGGAGAGGGAGAGATTGATATTGCCGGAATGCTGCATGGAATCGCCAATATCCCGTACTATGCCATCGAACTGCCCAACGCTGCCGAGATGGAAGCCAGAGGCAAGCTGGGACACGCGGGCCGCTGCCTGGAGACGGCGAAAAAATACCTCGCTGCGAATGGTCTCTGATAAAGAGACGCGGTGATTGTCGAAGAGAGACAGGCTATTTCTGAAAAGAGCATTTTTTTAAGGGAGAATAGTATGAAATTTTTTATAGATACGGCTAACGTAGACGAGATCAGGGAAGCGAACGAGATGGGAGTTATCTGCGGAGTGACGACAAACCCGTCCCTGATCGCAAAGGAAGGCCGCGACTTTTCTGAGGTAATCAAAGAGATCACGGAAATTGTGGACGGTCCCGTATCCGGGGAAGTGAAGGCGGATGCGGAAAAAGCGGAGGATATGATTGCACAGGGCAGGGAGATTTCCAAAATCCACCCTAATATGGTCGTCAAAATTCCGATGACGGCGGAGGGGCTTAAGGCGGTGAAAGCGCTTTCGGCAGAGGGAATCCGAACGAATGTGACCCTCATTTTCACCGCCAGCCAGGCTCTTTTAGCCGCCCGGGCGGGTGCATCTTATGTGTCTCCTTTCCTCGGAAGACTGGACGACATTTCCACCTGCGGCACAGACCTGATTTATGATATTACGCAGATATTCGGCAATTACCCGGACATCAGTACGGAGATTATCTGCGCGTCCACAAGGCATCCGCTGCACATTATTGAGTGTGCAAAGGCGGGAGGCGACATCGCAACCGTGCCGTATAAGGTCCTCATGCAGATGGTGAAACATCCTCTGACCGATGCGGGAATTGAAAAGTTTAAAGAAGACAGTAAGTGATAAGAGAGCCTGCGCCCTGCCGTTAATGGATTAAGGAGCAGGCTCTTTTCAGAAAAGGAGTTTTTCTATGAATCTATTGAAGCTTAAAACAACGGCAAATGAAGTCAGAAAAGGAATCCTAACTTCCGTACACGCGGCAAAGTCCGGCCATCCGGGCGGTTCCCTGTCGGCTGCGGACATTCTGACTTATCTGTATTTTGAGGAGATGAATATCGATCCCTCCCGGCCGGACTGGGAGGGCAGGGACCGTTTCGTACTGTCCAAAGGACACAATGCGCCGGGGCTGTATGCGGCTTTAGCGGAAAGAGGATATATCCCAAAGGAGGATCTGGTGACGCTGCGCCACACCGGCTCCTATCTCCAGGGGCATCCCGATATGAAAAACATAAACGGCGTCGACATGTCCAGCGGTTCCCTGGGACAGGGAATCTCGGCGGCGGTAGGGATGGCGCTGGCCGCTAAGATGGACGGCCGATCCCACCGGGTGTATGCGCTTCTGGGAGACGGGGAGCTTCAGGAGGGTCAGGTCTGGGAGGCTGCCATGTTCGCCGGTTTCCGGGAACTTGACAACCTTGTGGTCATCGTGGACAACAACAATCTCCAGATAGACGGCTCCCTCGAGGAGGTCTGCTCCGCCTATCCGATTGATAAGAAATTTGAGGCGTTTCATTTCCATGTCATCTGTGTGGACGACGGAAATGATATGGAAAAGCTGAGGAGCGCGTTCCGGGAGGCCCGGACGGTGACCGGTAAACCGACCGCGATTATCGCGGAAACCATAAAGGGAAAAGGAATTTCCTTTATGGAGGATAAAGCGTCCTGGCACGGCAAGGCTCCGAATGACGCGGAATATGAAACCGCTATGGAAGAACTGGAAAGTCTCGGGGAAAAACTTGAAAAGGAGGGATGTGGAGATGGAGAATAAAAAGATTGCAACCAGGGAGAGTTACGGCAACGCCCTGGCGGAGCTTGGAAAATTGCATAAGGATCTGGTTGTGCTGGATGCCGATCTGGCGGAGGCGACGAAGACCGCGATTTTCCGCAGCGCCTTTCCCGAACGCCACATCGACTGCGGAATTGCGGAATGCAATATGATTGGAATTGCAGCCGGACTTGCGGCGTCGGGGAAAGTGCCTTTTGCCAGCTCTTTTGCCATGTTCGCAGCAGGACGGGCCTTTGAGCAGGTCAGAAACTCCGTGGGCTATCCCCATCTCAATGTAAAGATCGCGGCCACCCATGCGGGAATCTCCGTTGGGGAGGACGGGGCGACCCACCAGTGCAACGAGGATATCGCACTGATGAGGACAATTCCCGGAATGACCGTTATCTGCCCTGCTGACGATGTGGAGGCAAGGGCGGCGGTGAAGGCCGCTTATGAGTACGACGGACCGGTTTACCTGCGGTTCGGCCGTCTTCCCGTCCCGGTGATTAACGATGGTGCAGGTTACCGGTTTGAACTGGGAAAAGGAATCGTGCTGCGGGAGGGAACCGATCTGACGATTGTTACCACCGGCCTGTGCGTTCCCGCCTGTCTGGAGGCGGCAAAAATGCTTGCAAAAGAGGGTATCAGCGCGGAGGTGGTGAATATCCATACCATCAAACCCATCGATGAAGAGCTGCTGTTAAAGGAGGCCAAAAAGACAGGAAGGATCGTCACCGTGGAGGAACATTCCATCATCGGCGGCCTGGGCAGCGCCGTCTGTGAGGCTCTGTCGGAACAATATCCCGTCCCGGTACACAGAATCGGTATCCGTGATACATTTGGAGAGTCCGGCCCTGCCGGTGAGCTTCTGAAAAAATATGGACTGGATGCAGAGGGGATCAGGGAAGAAATTCGGAGAGAATTCAAACACTGATTCAACGGGGAACCCTTGTAAAACAAGGGTTCTTTTCAATTATAGACATTCTCTATGAACATGAGAGAATTCCGGTATTAGACTTTTGGGGCCGTGGCATATATACTGAAATTACCGTAAGGACGAGGTAAAAGGTCAAATATCCCGGAGCAAATTGCGGAGCATTTGACCCCGCGGGCAGCCGCCATTGACCATGCAAGCATGGCCGCCAGGCACACTGCTTTCGCGAGAAAAACAATATAGTGTAAAGGAGATTTTTGTTATGGCAAAAGAAGTAACCCCAGAGCAGATCCAGATGATCGAAGAAATGGTAGCACGCGCACGCGTTGCAGCCGACATTATCGCTACATATGACCAGGAGCGCGTTGACCGCCTCTGCCAGGCTGTCGCTGCCGCTGTATGCGATATGAAAGTATGGGCTCCAATCTGTGACGAGGCTGTTGATGAGACATCCCTCGGCGACAAAGTCACAAAGAGAAACAAACGCAACAAAATTAAACTGATCCTGAGAGACTGCCTCCGCGCTAAGAGCGTCGGCATCATCGAGGAGAATAAAGAAAAAGGACTTGTGAAATATGCAAAACCAGTCGGCGTTATCGCTTCCCTGGTTCCAACCACAAACCCATGTTTAACACCTGCAGGACAGATTATCTACGCTATCAAGGCAAGAGACGTAATCATCTGCTCCCCGCATCCACGTGCTAAAAACGTAACCAACAAGTGTATTGATATCATCCGTGAGGCTCTTGTACGCGAAGGCGCACCGGCCGACATCATCCAGGGTATCAAAGAGCCGTCCATCTCCCTGACCAACGAGCTGATGAAGCGTGCAGACCTGATCATCGCAACAGGCGGCCGCCCAATGGTTAAATCCGCTTACTCTGCAGGTGTTCCTGCATACGGTTCAGGCGCAGGAAATGCAACTGTCATCATCGACGACACCTGCAACACACCGGAGCGTCAGAAAGAGGCAGCCAGCAATACACGTATTTCCAAGACATCCGACTTCGGTTCAGGCTGCTCTTGTGACGGTAACCTGGTAATCCACGAGTCCATCTACGATGATTTCGTAAAGGCTCTGGAGGCAGAAGGCGCTTACCTTGCCAACGAAGAAGAAGCTGAGATGATCAAGAAGGTTATGTGGGATGAGACAGGCCACCGTCTGCCGCAGACCGTAGCCATCAGCCCACAGAAGCTGGCTATGATCGCCGGATTCGAGATTCCGGAAGACCGCAAGTTCATCGCAGTAACAGGCGGCGGAATAGGTGAGATTGGAAAAGAGTTCTTCTTCTCCAGCGAGAAACTGACCACACTGTTAAGCCTCTTCAAGTATGAGGGAGAGTTTGAGAATGCCCTGACCATGATGCAGGCCATCTTCAACGTAGGCGGAAAAGGCCACTCCTGTGGTATCTACTCCTTCGACGACGAGCACATCCACAGACTTGGAATGGCAGCTCCCGTATCCCGTATTATGGTACGTCAGCCAAACAACAGAGGTAACTCCGGTTCCTCCACAAACGGAATGCCTCCAACATCATCCATGGGCTGCGGAACATGGGGAGGAAACATTGTTTCCGAGAACATCGCATTAAAGCACTACATGAACACGACATGGGTAGCACGTCCTCTTCCGGAAGATATGCCGTCCAATGAAGAACTGTTCGGTGACTTCTTCAAACCGGGTATGGACGAAGAATAAGAGCCTGGAAAACAGGAGTCTGCAGTAAAATAAGATTGATAGTGAAAAGTGATAGTAAAGCATTAAGACTCAGATCGTGAATGAATAAAAACGCCTTCCCACCTGGAAAGGGCAGGGCGTACGGGACTGAAGCGCCCCCTCACGTGTTTCAGGCCGTTAACAACAAAGACAGGTTGCAGAGCAGCGGACAGCTCTGCAGCCTGTTTTCGTTGTTATTAACGGCACTCTGGCGGGGAGATACCGTGCTCCGCCGCATAACCGCCATAATTGACAGAGACCGGAAACTGCAATATACTTTAAGAAAAACAGAACAATCCGCGCCGCACCGCCGGGAGACTCTGCAAAAGAGCGGATTTTGAAAGGAAAACACAAATGAAACATACCTGTATCGTTATATCGGTGGCGGATGTCAACGCTGCGAGGAAATTTTACGAAGATTTATTCGGGCTGGAAGTTTATCAGGACTACGGCATCAACATTTCGTTCACCTGCGGTTTAGCCCTTCAGCAGGATTTTGACTGGCTTGTGAACCTGCCGAAAGAGAAAGTGATGAAGAATTCCAATAATATGGAAATCTGCTTTGAAGAAACGGACTTTGACGGCTTCATGGAGAAACTCAAAGCGTATCCTGACATTGAATATCTGGGAGAAGTGATTGAGCACGGCTGGGGCCAGCGCGTCGTCAGATTCTATGATTTGGACGGCCATATAATTGAAGTGGGCGAGGATATGAAAATGGTAATTAACCGTTTTCTCGCTTCCGGCATGACGATGGAGGAAGTGTCGGTGAGAATGGACGCCTCGGTTGAAGATTTGACAAAGCTTCTTAAGGCATAAATAAAAAGCAGAACGCTTTCTTTACCGAATAACCGGTAAGGCAAGGCGCTCTGCTTTTTTCTATTGGTAATTAATTAATCGAAATGATTCATATAAAATTTCCGGTTTTTCCATATACATACTTTATTCCCGACTTTGGCTGCTGACCGGGAATCTATTCCGGGTTCTGCCTACATATGGCGGATGAAGGTGGAGAGAAGGTCGGCCGGAAGCTGTCCGGGAGCCGATGATTTACCGGCGGTTCCGAAAGTGATGCAGGAGCCGAAGACGCTGCCGCACACACGGCTTACCGCGCCCTGTCCGCCCATGGACATGGTGACAACCGGAGTCTCTTTGTGCTCCTCGTGCATGGTCAGGGTGGCGTCGAGCAGAGTCAGGACATCCCTTGCGCTCTGCGGCGTAACTGCAAATTTAACAATGTCTGCGCCAAGCTGCTGCATCTGGCAGAGATGGTGCACAATCCTGTCTTTGGAAGGCGTGGAAGAGAAGTCATGAAGGGAGCCTACAATCTTTGCCCCGGATTCATGGGCGGCATCCCGGATGACGGCCATCGTGTCGTCGCCTCTGGACAGTTCCACGTCGATCAGATCCACAAGGCCGCTGCGGCCCGCGGAAGTGAGAACGCTTATGTAGTCCTCGGTGGAAATCTCCAGTTTGCCTCCTTCCACACTCGTTCTGATGGTAAAGAGGATTGGAGCGTCACCTAACTGTTCGCGGAGATATGTCATGGCCTTAAATCGGAATTCATAATCTTCAATATCTTTATAAAAATCGGCACGCCATTCAACGAGGTCAAAGGGAGCGCTTTTCATTTTTTCAACGGATTCTTTCAGTTCTTCAAAGTTTGTATCCGTAAGCGGGATACAGATTTTCGGGATTCCTTCTCCGAATACGACATTTCTGATTTTTACGGTTTCTGACATGGCAATTTTCTCCTAAATAATTTAAAACTAAGGGTTCTGTTAAATGTTGGTTACAGTATAAATGCAGAACCGATTTAAGTCAAGAGTTTTTTGCGTTAAACTATTAAAAATTAATGCGTTAAAGTGAAAGCCGATCTATGAATAAAACAGATGGGTTGGTGAAAACGTTCAATTGGATATTTTACTCATTATTCGGTATGATACTACTATAAAACAGTGCTTGATATGAACAAAGTAATTAAAAGCAAAAGGAGAGGTAAAGATGACAAAGAATGTAAAGCCGGTTGTAATCGGAACAATAGGGGCAGGTTACGCTGCGTACCTGCACGGCAACGGATATGAGAAAGTAAGCGGCGTCCCGGTACGTCTGAAAACCATCTGCGACGTGAAACTGGAACTGGCTGAAAAGGTGAAAGAGCGCTACGGCTACGAGCAGGCAGTCACCAGCTATGAGGAGATGTTAAAGGATCCCGAAATTGATGTGATCGATATTGTGACGCCTCCATTCCTTCACTGCTCCATGGCTATCCAGGCATTAAAGGCCGGAAAGCACGTCATCTGTGAAAAACCTCTGACCGGATATTTTGGACAGCGCGGTGAAGAGAACGTGGGCAAGAGCACACCAAAGTCCAAGATGTTTGAGGAAGTTATGAACACGATGGACGAGCTTAAGAAGGTCGTGGACGAATGCGGTAAAAAGTTTCTCTATGCGGAGAACTTCGTATATGCAACTCCGGTACAGAAAGCAGCAGAGATTCTGCGTGCCAAGAAGAGCAAAGTGCTTTTCATGAAGGGTGAGGAGAGCCTGAAAGGTTCCAGTTCCCCGCTTGCCGGTAAATGGAACGGAACAGGCGGCGGCACATTAATCCGTACGGGCTGCCATCCGCTTTCCGGTATGCTGTGGTTAAAACAGCAGGAGGCCGAGGCGCGGGGCGAGAAGATCACCGTTAAGAGTGTAACGGCAGACTGCGGCGTTGCTACCGCATGCCTGACGGAAGACGAACACCGCCACATCTCCGCACGTCCTGAGGACGTTGAAGATTTCGGCACCGTAACAGTGACGTTCTCCGACGGAACAAAGTGCATGACAATCGCCAGTGATACCGTGCTCGGCGGAACCAAGAATTACATAGAAGTATACAGCAATGACAATGCCCTGATGTGCAACATTACTCCTACCGATATCCTGAACACCTATTTCCTGGATGAGGACGGTCTGGAGGACGTAACCATTTCCGAGATGCTTCCGGCAAAACTCGGATGGAACAAGGCCTTTGTATCCGACGAGATTATCCGCGGTTACATGGGAGAGCTGCAGGATTTCGTGGAGACAATTGCCTATGACAGGGCTCCATCCTCCGATTTTGCACTGGCTTATGAGACGATGAAAGTTGTTTATGCCGCTTATCAGTCCGCTGAAGAAGGACGCAGGATTGATTTCTAATATTTGTTTACGTTGAGATGAGGTCCAGCCCTCATCAAAAAAGAGAAGCTTCGCTCCGGTTCATACCCGGTGTGGGGGCTTCTCTTTTTTTGGTGGCAATAAAAGTCCGCCTATCATCCGTCGGCCCGGGAGGCGATCAGGGAGATAAGTCCCTGAAGCTGAGGTGAAATCCATTTATTCTTGTAGTAAAAGAGCTGGCTTAAAAACCGCACGGGCGGAACGTCGGCCTGAATGACCGCGAGTTTTCCCGAATCAACAAAAGAGCGGACCGCATATTCGGGGAGATAAGAAATCCCCAGGCCCTGTTTTACAAGGGTTATGATAAAACCGGTGTTGTCGATGGCCATATAAGGCTGCACCAGCAGGTTCTGCGATGCCGCCAGCTCCTCCAGGGCATGTCTGTAAAGGCCGATTTTTTCGGTCAGTATCAGGGGCTGTTCCAGAAGCGCGCTCAAAGGAACATTCCGCCGTCCGGCCAGCGGATGTCCGGCGGTGCAGACAAACACCAGGTTCTCCAGATTGGCGTAGGCCCTGATACAATCACGTTCCACGATTTTACGATCCAGAACAAAGATAATGTCCAGCTCATTTCTCTTCAGCATGGAAAAAAGTTCCTGGGACGGCGCCGTCTTGAAATCCAGGGTCACATTGGGAAATTCACTGGAATATTTGGGCAGCAGGGGAAGCAGTACGGCGGAAAACAGGGACTCCAGGGTTCCGACGCGCAGGTTTCCCCTGATGTTATGCGGCTCTACGCCCAATAATTTTGCTTTTTCCGACAGGCTGTCCATCTCATTTGCATAAGCCAGAAACTGCTGCCCCAGGGAAGTCAGGGAAACGCGTTTCCCGATTCGGTCAAAGAGAGGAAAACCCAATTCTTCCTCAAGCTGCTGGATCTGGGTGGTCACCGTGGAGGGGGCATACCCCAGTTCCTCTGCGGTACGCGCAAAATTCCCCAGGGCGGCAGCCCGGATAAACGTCGAGATATTTCTTAATTCCATATCGGATCCCCCTTTTTATTATTCGAAAATATCGAACGATACATTCTAAATCGTTCGTTTTACAAAACGATATGCCCGTACTATAATCAGAATCATCAAAGATGTTTACAAATTCAGCGCTGAGATGGTAACCATCGGCTGCTCCAATTATATCATATTTACTTCGGATTATAACAGGAGCGGGCAGTTAATTCAATTGTAGTTTTAACAACACGGTGAAAGAAGGATTGCATTATGGGAAGAATGGAATATTTAAAAGATATGCCAATCGCCGTTCTCGGCGGGGGTGCGGTAGGTAAAACATGTGCGGCCGATATGAAGCTGGCCGGAAGCGAGGTAAGACTTTACGATATGATGCCGTTTGCAGAGAATACTCTGGCAAATCTGGATAAGACGGGAATTCTCCTGGACGGCGTGCAGAGAAACCTGTACTGTTTCGAGCGTTCCGGAAGAGCTTTTCTGGATATGGTGAGCAGTGACATGGGAGAAGTGGTAAAAGGCGCGGGACTCATTGTTGTTGCGGCTCCGGCATTTGCACATGAACCGTTTTTCCGCGAGCTGATTCCTCATCTGGAGGACGGGCAGGTAATACATATCTTTACAGATAACTATGCCTCTTTAATTCTCCGCAGAATGATGCGTGAGATGGGCTGTACGAAGAAAGTGATTATCGGAGGCTGGTCCTCGGCGCCTTACGGCACGCGTATTGAATCCATCGGAAAATTCGTATTTCCTCATGTCGGCGTAAAATACCGTGCAATCACACTGCGCGGGGCATCCCTGCCGATGTCGGACATTGATGACTTTATGGAGTCATCCAAATACCTTCCATGTATCGATGCCGTTACGCAGGGCAATGGCCCGGAGGCCGGAAATACGGTGCTTGATATCGGATTTTCCAATATCAATCCGGTTATCCACGTGCCGGCAACGGTTCTCGGAGTATCAACGATGGAGAACTGGGGCGTTATATTCGGCGGATATGATAAGACCAAATATTCCATGTACTGTCATGGCCTCTGCCCGTCTATCTGTGAAGTCCAGTACCAGTTTTTTGAGGAAGAAAAAGCGCTGGCAAAAGAAATCGGCGTAGGAACGCCTACTTACGCATATGACTCTTTCTTCTCACGCCGGAGTGTGCTGACCCAGGAATATATGGGACTTGATAAAGACGGCAAGGACAATGTGGTTTTCCCGCTTGATCAGCCGTCCGATGAGGGCAACACAGGTCCTAACAACATCAATCACCGCTATCTGACGGAAGATGTGCCGGTGGGCTGTAAGATTTATCATGATTTAGGTGTCCAGTACGGAGTTCCTACTCCGGTCATCGATTCCATGATTGTTCTGGCAGGCGCAATGCACAAGAAGAGTTTCTTTGCAACAAGCAAATATAATCTGGCTTACCTGGGCATTGACAATATGCCGAAGGAAGAGCTGCTGGCGTATCTCAACCAGGGCGTTTACAACCGCTAGGACAGCATTGCAGGACAGCATTGCAGTATAGAATTGTAATTTATGCAATGCCGTACCGGGAAGAGATACGGAAAAGCTGCCGCTGTCCATGGCCCTTTGCCCGGCGGTTACAGGGGTGTTACACGCAGGAGGCTATCAGGACGAAGCCGTGGGCGGCAGCATATTGAGAGGAATTTTTATGGAGTTTACTGTTGATTATCGAGTCGAGGATTATATATTAAACACAAAGTGGGATTCATTTCCCGACGATATCAGGGAGCGGGCCATCGTGTGCGGAATCGATCTGATGATGGCTCTCATTATAGGGAGCCGGGGCGGACAGTTTGCCGCCGGAACCCGTCTGGCAAAGAAGATAGGGGCATTGGGAGAGACCGCGGCGGTTGGGACAGCGGAAAAGTATAACCTTCTGGGTGCAACGATTGCCATGTCACACGCGTCGAATTCCTTTGATATTGACGACGGACATAATATGATAAAAGGTCATCCGGGAACCTCTTTTGTGGCCGGAATTCTCGCAGCCGGACTGGAGAAGGACATTTCTTACAGAGAGTATCTTACGGTGCTTGTGACGGCCTATGAGACGTCAATCCGCTGGGCGAAGGCCATGCAGAACCATTACGGTTATCTGCACAGCACGGGCGCTTACGGCGCCTATGGGACTGCGGCCGGAGCAGGAAGAATCCTGGGACTTGGCAGAGCGCAGCTTAACAATGCTCTGTCTATCGCAGATTTTCACGCGCCGATGACGCCGGTGATGCGTTCGGTCGAATATCCTTCCATGAATAAAGACGGTGTCCCCTTCGGCTCACTTGTCGGAATGACGGCCGTGCTTGAAACGCTTGCCGGAAGCAGCGGTGTGGGAAATATCCTGGAAATGCCGGAATACCGCGGCCTGACGGAGACCCTGGGTTCGGACTATGAAATCATGAATTTGTATTTTAAGCCATACACATGCTGCCGCTGGGCTCACCAGCCGATTGCGGCCTGCGTGGATTTAATGGAAGAACATGGTTTTGACGGTGAGGACGTGGAATTGGTGGAGGTGCATACATTTGACTCGGCAGCGAGACTGAGCAAGAAGATTCCGGAGTCTGCTGATGAGGCCCAGTACAATATCGCATGGCCGGTGGCATCCGCGCTTGTATTTGGAGACGTCGGTTTTAAACAGGTGCACGAAAGCGGACTGGGTAATCCGAAAGTCCTGGATATGATGAAACGCCTGAAGTTCAGTGTGGATGAGGAAATAGACAGACAGTTTCCGGCAAAACGTCTTGCATGGGTGAGTATAAAACTGAAGGACGGATGCGAATACCGTTCCAGGGTGTATGAGGCTCCGGGAGAGCATACGGATCATGTGGATCTGAAATGGATCACGGATAAATTTATGAGGATTACGGGACCGATGCTGAAACCGGAAGATCAGACGGAGCTCATCCGCCGCCTCTCCGCCGATTTGGATGCGCCGCTGCGCAGCCAGGTTGCAGGGATTAATCAAATGCTTGGAGTGTAATAGAAGGTAAATAACAGATATACGCTGCGCGGCAGGAATGAAACTGCCGCACAGCCATAAAAGATTCCCCTCGTGTCAATATTGAAACGGTTCACACAAACAGTGAGCCGATATCATTTATAATGTGAGGAGAAGCGCTATGAGTTTAAGCCCCTATGATGTATTGATGGATTTTGCCATTATGTCGATTTTGTTGTTTGTCGCCCAGTTTTTAAGGGCGAAAGTCACTATTTTCCAGAAGCTTCTGCTTCCGTCATCCCTTGTGGCCGGATTCCTCGGCCTGTTTCTCGGACCCCAGTTTTTAAATGTTCTGCCGTTTTCATCCGCTATCAGTTCCTATGCTTATCTCCTGGTTGTATTTTTATTTGCGTCTCTCTTTATCGGAAATGAAGGGGGAGGCTCCTTTAAACAGACCATGGACGAGGTGGGGGATACATTTCTGTTGAATTCAGGCGTGTACTTTGGACAGTATGCCGCTGCGCTGCTGCTCGGAGGAGGGCTTTTGATGGTGCTGTTCCCCCAGGTTCCCGAGGCATTTGCAATTCTGATGCCGGGAGGATTTATGGGAGGCCACGGAACGGCGGCAGCATTCGGCGGTTCGTTTAAAGAACTGCTAAACTGGGACGAGGCACTCCCAATCGGACAGACGTTTGCCACCGTTGGGCTGCTGATCGGGGTAATCGGCGGCGTTATCGCAATTAACATCGGCACCCGCGTAAAAGCCACCCGTTTTATCAAGACCATGGCGGAGCTGCCGGAAGGGATGAGAACCGGTATGATGCCGCCGAAGGAGCAGGAGTCCATGGGCCGCAATACAGTCAGCCCGATGACGCTGGATCCTCTGACCTGGCACCTGATGCTGGTCCTGATTGCCACCTGCGCCGGTTATTATCTCACAAACTGGCTCCAGGGCCTGTTCCCGTCACTCAGCGTCCCGATGTTTTCCGTTTCCATGATCTGCGGAGTAATCCTCCAGATGATTCTGAAGGCATTGAAACTTACAAAGTATGTGGATAAGAACGTGGTAACCCGTATTGGAAGCTCGGCTACCGATTATCTCGTGGCATTCGGCATTGCCTCAATTAAGATATCCGTTGTACTCAAATATCTTTATCCGATCCTGTTAATGACAGTGGTGGGAATTGCCTCCGTGGTCTTCTACCTTGTGGTAATATCACGCAAGCTGTTTCATAATTACTGGTTTGAGAGGGGGATTTTCATATTCGGATGGTCTACGGGCGTTGTTGCCATCGGCGTTACGCTGCTTCGGATCGTGGATCCGGAGTTCAAGAGTAAAACACTGGAAGATTACGGCATGGCTTATGTGTTTATGTCCTTTATTGAGATTGGCCTGATTGCCGTCCTGCCTACTATTATTGTCAAAGGCTATGGCATGCTGGCGGGAGGAGCCTGCTTTATTGTATTTCTGATTCTGATGGGTATCTGTGTGAAAAAGTACGGAATATTTAAAGGAAAAGCAGGAGACTTAAGGCCCGGAGAAGCGGAAGCGCTCGGGATAAAAGCGGTAAGATAGGCCGTAATACAGAACCGTGCATGCTTTGAAAAAGACGCATGCACGGTTCGTTTGTCCTGTCATACCTCCAGGCGCTCGGGGCGGAACTCCCTGATCAGGGTAATCCACTCCTCCATAAAGGGAGGAAGCCACTTATCCCTACAGTAAAGCACCTGGCTGTAATAGGTCTGAGGCGGGACATCTGCGTTCACTTTTGCCAGTCGGTTCTGCTGGAGCATTTCCATCACCGAATACTCGGGCAGGAAGGCAGCGCCGATTCCAGTGCTGATCAGTTCCCCGATTGCGGCCGTGCTGTCCACGATCAACGTGTGTTTCAGCATCAGGCCGTGAGAAAAGGCCAGACGGCTCAGTTTTCCGTAGCAGGTGCCCGACAGTTCGGTCACGACAAAAGGATATGTCAGCAGTTCCTCCAGAGTGACGCCGGATTTTTGAGCCAGTTCGTGCTCAGGGGCCGTGACAAAAATCAGGTTTTCCTTCCGTTTATAACCGCAGTGCAGATCGGGATCCGTATTAAGCTCCCCGGAAATATAAATCATGTCTAACTGTCCCTGTTTAAGCAGAGTCCTGAGATCGGACAGCTGCCCTATTTTTAATTGAATCTCGATATTCTTATAGCGTTCTTGAAAGCGCGGAAAAATATGAAGCGTAGCGGCGGAAAGCAGGGATTCCAGTATCCCGATCCGCAGGCTGCCGCTCATTTCTTCCGGTTTTTTCCCCAGATTATTAACCTGCATCATCGTCTGCAGGATGTTATTGGCATAGGCATAAAAATTTTCACCGTAGGCAGTCAGGGAAATCTTTTTACCGATTCGGTCAAAGAGAGGAAAACCCAGTTCCTTTTCCAATTGCTGGATCTGCATGGTAACGGTAGACTGCACATAATTCAGTTCGCAGGCAGCTCTTGTAAAGCTTTTCAGCTCAACCACCCGGATAAAGGTCTGTAAGACTCGTATATTCATAAGACTCCCATATCAAATTATTTGATAATTGACATCAAAAACCATCGTTGGACAAATATATACTACCATATTAGAATTAGCGTGTAAACAGATTACAGTTTATACACTATTTAGAACTCAGGAGGGTATTTAAGATGATGGGAGACATGGAGTATTTGAAGGATATGCCGATTGCCGTTTTGGGAGGCGGGGCCGTAGGCAAGACTTGTGCCGCCGACATGAAGCTGGCCGGGCGGGAGGTCCGCCTCTTTGACATGATGCCGTTTGCCGAAAACACACTGGCAAATCTGGACAAAACGGGAATTCTTCTGGACGGCGTGCAGCGCAACCTGTACTGCTTCGAGCGCTCGGGAAGAGCTTATCTGGATTTGGTGAGCAGCGATATGGAGAAGGTGGTAAAGGGAGCCGGCCTGATTGTAGTCGCGGTTCCGGCTTTTGCCCATGAGCCGTTTTTCCGTGAACTCGTGCCTCTTCTCGAGGACGGCCAGGTGGTACATATATTCACCGACAATTACGGCACTTTGATACTGCGCCGCCTGATGCGTGAGATGGGCTGCACAAAGAAGGTAATTATCGGCGGATGGTCCTCCGCTCCCTATGGAACTCGTATCGAGACGGTAGGCAAATTTGTTTTTCCCCATGTGGGCGTAAAATACCGCGCAATTACACTGCGCGGAGCCTCTCTGCCAATGTCCGATATTGACGCTTTTATGGAATCATCCAAGTATCTGCCCTGTATTGACGCCGTGACATACGGCAACGGGCCGGAGGCGGGCATTACCGTACTGGATACCGGATTTGCCAATATCAATCCCGTTATCCATGTTCCGGCAACGGTTCTGGGCGTATCGACGATGGAAAACTGGGGCGTCATCTTCGGGGGATATGATAAAAACAGTTATTCCATGTACTGTCACGGGCTGTGTCCGTCCATCTGCGAGGTACAGTACCAGTTCTTTGAGGAGGAGAAAGCGCTGGCAAAGGCCATTGGAGTCGGGACGCCGGAATATGCGTATGAGTCTTTCTTCTCCCGCCGCAGCGTACTGACGCAGGAATACATGGGTCTTGATAAAGACGGAAAAGATAACGTCGTATTTCCGTTAGATAAACCATCCGACGAAGGAAATACAGGCCCTAACAGCATCAATCACAGGTATCTGACGGAGGATGTGCCGGTCGGCTGCAAGATTTACCATGATTTGGGAGTCCAGTACGATGTGCCGACCCCGGTGATTGATTCCATGATTACTCTGGCGGGCGCGATGCACAAGAAGAATTTCTTCGAGACAAGCAGGTATAATCTTGCATATCTTGGAATCGATCATATGTCCAGGACAGAGCTTTTAAATTATTTGAACGAGGGGATTTATGAACGCTGATTAAAGGAAATCGGCACACAAGAAAATGGGGCAGGGGGAAAAATTTATGGTAATTGAACTGGATATCATCCAAACGCTGGCGGTCGCGGTAGTTGTCCTTTTTATAGGAAGATTTGTAAAAAAATACGTTAAATGCCTGGAGCGGCTGTGCATTCCCGATCCGGTGGTCGGCGGCATTATCTTTTCGCTTCTGATGCTGGCGGGCTACAGTTCCGGAGTGTGTGTCCTCGAACTGGACACGACGCTGCAAAATGTTTTTATGACCGTATTTTTCACCGCGGTTGGCTTTACATGTGATCTGAAGGTGCTGAAGAAGTATGGAAAAAGGGGAATTCAATTTACAATCATCGTTTTCCTGCTTGTTATATTCCAGAATATTATCGGCGTCGGATATGCGAAGCTGTTCGGGCTTCACCCGCTTCTGGGACTGTGCACCGGTTCCGCAGCTATGACGGGCGGCCATGGAACCGCCGGTTCCTTTGCACCGTTGTTTGAAGAGCTTTACGGCTGTGACGGAGCAATGACGGTAGGCATGGCGGCCGCAACCTTCGGGCTTGTATCGGGCGGTTTAATCGGCGGCCCGGTGGGTAACATCCTTGTGAGAAAACACCGTCTGGAGGCCGTCGCATCGGCCCGGAAAGGGGAACAGAATGAGGGAGCGGCAGAGACAAAGCAGGAGACGCCGTTAAGCGCCGGAAACATGTTTCATGCCACGAATCAGATTGTCATCTCAATGGGAATCGGCACAATTATTTATATCCTGCTTAAGATGGTAGGCATTACCTTCCCTTCCTATGTGGGCGGTATGCTGATGGGAGTCGTGCTCCGCAATATCAGCGCTTATACAGGTAAATTTGAAACGCCCCTCGCGGAGATTGACTGTATCGGCAATATCAGCCTTACCATATTCGTGTCAATGGCGCTGATGTCCTTAAAACTCTGGCAGCTGGCAGCCCTGGCGCTTCCGATGATTGTGACTCTGGCTACCCAGGTGGCGTTTATTGCACTGTTCATGGTATTTGCCGGTTACTATATTCTGGGCAGAGATTACGATGCCGCCGTGATGGTAACGGGATGCTGCGGCTTCGGCCTTGGAGCTATGCCCAACGGAGTTTCCAACATGCAGGCATTTACAAAACGATGGGGACCCTCGGATACGGCATTCTTCGTAGTCCCGGGTGTGGGCTCTGTAATTATCGATGTGGTTAACGGGCTTCTGCTCACTACGTTTATGAATTTTCTGGCTTAAAGATTTATAAAAAGGTACAGTCCCTATCCCGGAGCTGTGACTCTTAATAAAAGACGGTAATAAGCGCACCATGTGTGCCTTTTACCGTCTTTTATGTGCTGCCGCTTTCTTTGCCACAAAATTTATGTTGTGGGTTTGAGAAAATTATCCTGTTAGACTCCGATGGTCTGCAATGATATGATAAGCCTATCAAAAGAGTACGGGATTTTTACATAATTATGAATAAGCGCTGTCTGGTTATTAGATAATCCTGCAATGAATGGAAGGAGTGGAAAGTAGATTGGAAATCGGTATTGGTATTATCGCTTTTGCTGTTTACATCATATTTGTTATGGTCTGGTATCTGCTGCTGAAGCGGAGTATTGCGGAGGCTATGCTTCTGGGACTTATTATTGTCTGTGCCTTTAACGGAGTCACACAAATCCCCCAGACCTTTATAACCAGTTTAAACAAGGCTCTGAAACAGGATGTTATGGCAGCAATCATTTTATTTACGGTAATGGCGTCTATTATGATGCAGACCGGAATTATCACAAGACTTGTCAATATTTTAAACTCAATTTTGGGACGGTTCAGGGGAGGCCCTGCCTATGTATCGGCCTGTGCCAGCGCCATGTTCGGCATGGTATCCGGCGCCAGCAGCGCCAATGCTGCAACGGTGGGGTCTATCACAATTCCCTGGATGACGGAATCCGGATGGCCAAAAAGTGTGGCGGCTACGATGAATACGGGAAATGCGGGACTGGGAATCTGCATTCCTCCCTCCTCCTCCATGTTCCTGATGCTGGGGCTGCCGGTAGTAGCCGGAACGGTGGAAGCAGGCGATCTCTACCTGGCCCTGATGTGCGGAGGCCTGTGGACCCTGGTTTACCGTCTTCTCCTGACCCGTTATTATGTAGGCCGTCACCATATTCCTGCAGTGTCCGCAGATCATATAGTAGGTTTGGGCAGGGCGCTTAAGGAGGGAGGGACTTCTCTGACTATGTTTTTAGGCATCATTATTCCACTGGTTGTTATTACCGGACCGGTAGGAAAGATGATGGAGAAGAAAGCCACATTTGGCGAGGACGGTGTCAGCGCCATGAATATCATTATCTGGGTACCAGTGCTGATTATGTTCATTTGTCTGATAGAGGGGCGCAAGCTCCTCCCGAAAACGGCAGAGGGTTTTGGTAAACTCCTCGGTTCCACTGCAAAGACCTGCTGTTCCTGCGGCGCGGTCTCACTGTTTGCGATGGCGGGCAGCAATGCTCTCACGACAACCGGTTTCGGAGACGATTTGACGACCCTCCTTTCGGCCATGGAATTACCAAAAGTAATTATGATTTTAATTATCGGCTTTGTTGTCGCTCTGGTAGCCGGCCCGCTTAATGCAACATCCACAACGGTCAGCCTTGGTCCTGTCGCATATTCTGCCATGGTGGCGGTAGGGGTATCTCCAGTGACTGCAATCGTGGCATTCCTGATTTTTGCTTCCACGGAGGGAGCTTCACCGCCTATGTCTTCGCCCATCTTCGTATCCAGCAGTATTGCCGGTGTGGAGGATGTTAGCGTGATGTTCAAGCCTTTGATATTCCACTATGTCATACCGGTCGTACTTGTGGGAGTGCTCGTCGCCATGGGAATATTGCCGATAATAGGAGGGTAATGAGAAATGAAAAAAATATTGAACGGTATCTTTATAGCGTGCCTGTGTACCGCCCTTGCCCTTGCCGCGGCATATGTTGTGCTGGAAGCGGCAGCAGTCCTGACCGCAAACGGCAGCCTGACTGTCTGGGCAGAGGCGAATCTGGAGGCTCCCGTATGTATTATGTGTTCGGTGACTGCAATCGTGGCCTTTGTCATGAGCTACGTATTTCAGTGGAAGTCGGGTGACTGAAAGAGCGCCCGGCCTACTTTGTAAAGTGCCGGTCGATGGAACGGGAATAGCTGCGGAAAACCATGCTGGCATCACCGATAAAGTCCATGGCATATTGCGGTAGATGGTAATCGCTGCGATACACCATATATAAAGTGTTGTATGAAATATCATTGATAATTGGAAAAACATGAAAAGGAACGCTGTCATCCCTGTTGTCATGCATGTGCTGATAAAAAATGACGGGAGACAGCAGTCCGGCACCATCCCCATTTTTCGACATCTCGTATATCAAGCCCTGTTGATCGCATTCCAGCATAAGATGGGGCTTTGAAAAATGAGAAAAGAACTGGTCCACTCCTTTTCTCAGGCGGTTACCGGGGCGGAGCGTAAGAAACGGCAGGCGGATGATTTTCGTCAGGTCCACTCCGTGTTGAAAGCCGGTCATGAGTTCATCACAGGTGTCGGGATAATATTGTCTCAATAGTTTTTCAGAAAAACAGCACTGAATTTTTTCCGCGGCCAGTTCAATTCGCTGCTGGTTCGGGCTGGAGGGGATATCAATGCCCACATAGAGATCAATTTTACCGGCCTGAAGGAGCTCGTCCAGTTTTTTGCTGTTGCCGTCTACCAGTTCTATGGAAATATTAGGGTGCGAGGGATGATAGAATTTCCAGATCAGAGGAAAGAAGACATCTCCTCTAAGACGGGAGATGCCTACCTTTAAAGTAGCGCGGCAGTCCTGGCTGATATCGGAGAAGGCCGCCCGCATTTTGGATTCCGCCTCCAAAAGCTGTCTTCCGTAAAAAGCCATCTCTTCCCCTTCAGGTGTGAGATGAAGGCAGGGTTTCCGTTCAAAAAGCCGTACATGATATTCATCTTCAAGGCGTCTTATATGGCTGCTCAGGGCCTGTTGGCTGATGAAAAGGCGGTCTGCCGCTTTTGTAATATTCATTTCCTCTACGGTCCGTAAAAAGTATTCGATACTCCTAAGGTTCATTCTGCACCCTCCAGTGACAATATTTATATTGTGAAATGGGAATCTAAATAAAAAAGTAATTGTTAAAGAAAGAATAGCATGATTTAAATAAATAACAAATTAAATTTCTGTTAGGAAAAGTTGAAGAAATGAGGAAAATAAAATGAGTAAAGTGACATTGATGGATTGCACGCTCCGGGACGGGGCCAATGTGGTTGGGAAGGGGTTTTCAGCAGAAATTACGGATATGGTGCTGGACGGCCTGACAGCCTGTGGTGTGCCGATTATTGAATTTGGCAATGCTGGCGGTATTGGGGCCTACGAGGTGGCTGGATTTACTGAGGCCCTCACGGATATGGAATATCTGGAGATTGCCAAGAAGTATATGGGCCGGGGAGCGGAACTTGGAATGTTTCTAAACGCAAAACGCTACCGGGAAAAATACATTGATCTGGCAAAGGATTATAGCCTCGGATTTTTGAGGGTAGGGGCAGATGCCGGTGACGGCGCCATCGCACTTGACGCTCTCAACGCAATTAAAAAGAGAGGGATAAAAGCGTACTATTCCGCAATGAAAGCCTATCTGCTGACGCCGGAGGAGTTGGCGGAAGAGGGAAAAATGCTGGAAAATGCAGGCCTTGACCAGATTACGATTATGGATTCGGCGGGAACCATGCTGCCGGACCAGGTTGCGGCCTATACGGAAAAACTCCATAATGCGGTATCTATTCCGGTTGCCTTCCACTGCCACAACAATCTTGGTCTGTCCGCAGCCAATGCCCTGGCGGCCTATCGGAACGGAGCTGACATTTTGGACTGTGGCTTGATGGGAATGGCCAGAAGTGCTGGAAATCTGGCGACGGAAATTTGTGTTGCTCTGATGCATCGGATCGGCGAGATGAAGGAAATTGATTTATTCGGTATGCTGGACTTTATTGAAAGCCGCCTTCAGCCGGCCATGAAAGAGTTTCATTACCATAATCCTGTGACGCCGCTCGACTTGACGCTGGGCCTTTCCGGCTGTCATTCCAGCTTTGTGAAAACCTTTAAAAAGACGGCAGAGGAAAAACAGGTGAATTTGTTCAAACTGATTACCGAGGTATCCGCCATTGACCGTAAAAGTCCTTCCGGGGCTTTGATTGCAGAGACGGCAGAACAAATGAGATAATGGAATGGGGTGACAGAAATGACAAGAGTAGTATTAGCAGGAAATTACCCTGAACATACATTTGAAAAACTCAGAAAACTTCTTTCGGAAAAAGATTTTGAATTAATACCGGTGGATACGGCGGAAGCTTATGAAGCAATGACAGATGCGGAAATTATTATATTACGCATTTTTAAAGCCCCGCGGGATGTAATAGAAAAAAACAGGAATTTGAAGATGATTCTCCGCTGGGGAGCTGGATTTGATTCGGTCGATATTGAAGCGGCGGGAGAAAGAGGGGTGGTGGTCACCAATACTCCCGGGGCCAATGCGCCGGCTGTTTCAGAATTGGCTGTGATGCTGATGATGGCGGTAGGAAGAAAACTTCTATGCCACACGGAGAGCTTAAAAAGTGGTATGTGGAGCAAGAATACGTTTATGAACAGTTCTTTTTGCCTGAACCACAAGACTGTAGGAATTGTGGGAGCCGGTAATATCGGCCGCCGGACGGCGGCCGGAGTACAGGCATTTGGTGCAAAAGTCCAGTATTACGATCCATTCCGGCTGACATATGAACAGGAGGAGAAGTATGGAATGCACTACGTAGACTTTAAAACTTTGCTGGAGACCTCTGATATTGTGTCTCTTCATATTCCCCTGAGTGAAGAGACACATCACCTGATCGGTGCAGCGGAGTTGGCCCGGATGAAAGACGGAGCGATTCTCATTAATACGGCCCGCGGAGGGCTGGTAGACGATCACGCCCTGGCCGGAGCCGTAAAAGCCGGAAAACTTTCAGGCGCTGGACTGGATGGTGTGGAGAATGAGCCGCTGAAAGCGGATGACGAACTTCTGGCTCTTCCTGATATCATAGTAACACCCCACATAGGTGGCGGAACCGCGGATATCAGCGATATGATTATTCCCATGCTGGTAAAGGACATCACGGATTTTGCAGCCGGAAAACTCTTAGAGCATGTGGTCAACCAGAAATATTTGCCCAGTTAGCCTTTAATTGAGTGGCAATTAAATGTTCGCGGAGCGTGCTTTTCGTTGTTTCACGGAACCGCCGCCAGTCCGCATCCCGGAACGGCCTGTTTCTTATACTTAGCTGCCAGCAGCAGTGTGAGCAGAAGGCAGACGCCCTCCGAGGCAGCGGCCGCCAGCCAGACGCCGGGTTCCCCCACAAGCCATGGAAGAAGCACAAGGCAGACCGTAATCAGGAATAATCCCCTGCCCAGTGAGATGGTCATGGCAAAGACCGGCCGTTCGACGGCCGCAAAAAACCCGGCAGCGACCACATTGAAGCCGATGAGGAGAAATGCGGGCGAATAAATCCGCATTACCCGGACCGTATATTCGTAAAGGTTCAAATCCCGGTCTTCATTAATAAAAAAGCCGGCGATTCCCGGCGCAGCCGCCGAAATAACGGTAAATGCGGCGACGCCGCAGATCAGCGCGGTACAAATTCCGTATTTTAGCAGGGAACGGCAGACGCCGTTTTCTCCCCGCCCGTGATGAAAGCCCAAAAGCGGCTGGATTCCCTGGCTGGTTCCGGTCATTGTCATCAGTACGAGGGTGTTTAAGTAGGAAATGACCGTATAACTGACCAGAGCGAACTCCCCTATCGCAGAGAGAATAACCTGGTTAAAAAGAAAAACCACGATGCCGCTGGACAAATCGGAAATCCCTTCTCCGATTCCCAGCGGCAGAAGTTTTTTATAGATGGAAAACCGGAACCGGAATTTTGTAAAGTGCAGGTGACGTGATTTTTTCAAAAAGTACAGCAGAAAGATGGATGTACTCGTCACCTGTGCGAGGCCCGTGGCAAGAGCCGCTCCCCACACACCCCAGTGAAAGTGCATGACAAAAACATAGTCCAGAATTATATTCATCAGGGCGCAGCTCATTACGCCTATTGTGGAGAGCTGCGGAGCGCCGTCCGCTTTTACAAGCACTTCCAGATTGTAGGAGACCATAAAAAAGACGGCAAACAGCGCAATAATCCCTGTATATTCTTTGACGTAACCGAGCGTGTCCGGCGTCGCGCCGAGAAACAGCGCTATGGATTTCAGGTTCATCCGGATTAGGACAGTGAGCGTTATTCCGAGAACCGCCATTGTTACAATATTCTGGCTGAACAGCCCGTTAGCCCGATCCATATCGCCCTTCCCCATGCAGATGGAGACCAGAACCGAGGTTCCGGTGGCAAAGGTCAGTCCCAGGGCAAAGATCATGCTGGTCAGGGGCATGGACAGGTTGACGGCAGCCAGGGCCGTCTCCCCCACCCCTTTTGCTACAAACACCCCGTCGGCCATCGTGTAGAGAGAAAACACCCACATCGACACGATGGACGGAATGACAAATTTGAGGTACTGCTTTAATAAATTCAATGAATGACTCCCTTTTTATCAAATCAGACAATCTGCTCCAGTCCGTCCAGAGAGTATTGTCCGGTCTGATTTTTTTCTTCAATTGCTTTCTGAACCAGTTCATACCGTTTTTTCGTGAGAGGGAACAGAAACATCATTGCCGCAGCGATCAGATAGCCCGCGGCCGGAACGATAGTCAGTAAAAACTGCACGCCCGACAGAGCCCCGGCGGACTGTACGGCCATTCCTTCCTGGAAACCGGAGAATTTGAGGATCCATCCCATGATGAGCATTCCGAAGGCGGTGCCCACCTGCTGGCAGATAGACTGGAGAGAGGAAAGCGTTCCCTCGCTTCTCTTGTTGAATTTGAGTTCAATCACTTCCGTCAGGTCATAGAGGATGGCAGAGGCAAGCTGCCAGTAGACCGAAGCGCCAAGCGTGTGGACTGCGGCAAAAATCAGCAGCATAATGTGGCTCCGGATCCCGATGAAATTCATGACGATCATCAGCACGGAGGTGACTGCCATACAGAGGATAAAGGACTGCTTTTTCCCCCAGGCGGTCGCCACCTTGTCGATAAACGGCGCATAGATAACGATAAAAATGCAGGCCACTAAAAAGATAGTGGAAGAGTAGCTTTCCGGCAGGTTCAGGTTATAGGTAATGAAAAATGCGACGCTGCTTAAGTAGATTGTGTAAGCAGCCAGGGTGAATATGATGGACAAAATCAGGTATTTCATTGGTTTAATCTGAAACGCGTTCAGATAATCCTTGAAGATACCGGGTTTCTGAGCGCCGGCCGCCGGTTCCGTGATGCGTTCTTTCCCCCTCGTTGCGCGCAGCATGGTTAGAATCATAATGGCAGCAAAGAGGACGATAATCACGGCCGTCATGCTCCAGCTTGTTTCGGTGCTTTTTCCCAGCCTGCCAAACAGGCTTACCAGGAGAAGCGGAAATACCATGCCAAAGTAGTTGCCCGCGGAGCTTCCCACCGCCGCGAAGGTCCGAAGACGCGTCCTGTCGTCATAATCATCGGTAATCTCGGCCCCGAGCGCGGTATAAGGCACGTAGAAAATGGCATAGGCGGACCAGAACAGCGTGGCGAAGATACCGTAATAAAGGATGCTGCCCCCTGCCATCCTGGAGTGCATCAGTACAAAAGAAACGGCAAACAGCGGAAGGCCGATCCGGATAAAGGGGCGGCGTCTGCCGTGTGGGTTTGAGCTGTTGTCGGACAGGTATCCGACAAATATGGTGGCAATGGCCCCAATTAAAAGTGACAGTGAAGACAGGGTTCCGGCTTTGGCCGGATCGATCCCTGCAACCGTTGTGAGATAGAATAAAAAGTAAATGCTGACAAAATTGTAGATTGCCGCGTCCCCTGCGGCGGCTACCCCGTAGCTTAATTTAGTGCGGAAACTGAGCTTTCCGTTTTTCTCCTCCATAGTAATTTCCCCCTCTGTTAGCAAACGCCATTTTTCTCCCTGTCAAATATAACAGCTCCGTCAAATACCGTCAGTTCCACCTGACAATCCTGTATATCTTTCTGCGGAATTTCAAACATATTCCGGTCTATGACAATAATATCCGCAAATTTCCCCTTTTCCAGAGTGCCCAGCTCATCCTCTCTTCCGTAAGCGCAGGCGGCCCATCTGGTGTAGCCCTGAAGCGCCTCCGTAAGCGTGATTGCCTCCTGCGGATTGACGGACGTAGGATTTCCCTCATCATCGCACCTGGATACGGCGGCATAAATATTCTTAAACGGGTTAAGGCCTACCACCGGGTAGTCGGTTCCCAGGGCCAGCCTGGCGCCGCTGTCAATCAGGCTTCTGAACGGCCACTCATAGCGGCAGCGTTCCATGCCGATGCGGCTGACCTTTTCATTGCTGTCGAAGGTCACATGGTAGGGCTGCACGGATGCAATAACGCCCAGCTCTTTAAATCTGCCGATATCGTCCGTATGGATATTTTCAATGTGTTCGATTGCATTTGGAAGACGCTTTCTGTTTCCTTCATTATCAGCATAAAGATTGGCCTCCTCGAAACAGTCCAGCGCCCACTGTACGGCTTTGTCCCCGATACAGTGATAGCGGACGCCGAGCCCCTGGCTGTTGGCTGCCTTTGTACATTTTAAGAATGTTTCCTTCGGGTAATTTGCCTCACAGGTCATTTCCGGACGGTCGGAATATGGTTCTAAAAGAAGTCCGGTGTAGGTGGAGGTGACACCGTCTATTACCTGCTTTAAACCGGCATACCGGATTTTCTCCGTATGGTATTTCGAATACATTTCAAGCTCTTTTTCATAATTTCCCGTTACGCCCAGATTGGTGTATGTATGGAGCCTGGCGGTGAAGGTGTTGTTTTCCTCCATCTGAACCAGCTTATCCATATAGGTGATAAATTCCGGGTTCAATTTGGCCGCGGTGATATCGCTTAAGCAGGTAATTCCGTACCCGTTGGCTTCCTTCAAAAATGCTCCGAACAGTTCGGTCAGAATCTCCAGCGGATAATCCACCAGTTTGGCAAAGATAGGGAGCATTAGGTCAATCTCAAAGAGAATGCCGTCCGGCTTTCCGTTTTCTCCGAGACGCACTTCCCCATACTCCGGTTTCGTGTTTTCATCGATCCCCAGTTCCTGTAAAGCCAGTGTGTTTACCCATGCCGTGTGAAGATCCGCGCACAGAAGATAGACAGGTTTGTCCGGAAATGCCTCGTCCAGCAGTGTCTTGTCCGGCAGCGGGATGTCACCCCACCATGCAGTATACCAGCCGATTCCCATGATCCGCTTTTCATCCGGGTGAGTCCGCTCGAATTCCTTTGCAATCCTTACGCATTCTTCCGGTGATGAGGAATCCTCCAGCTCCATGCACACATGGCTGCTGGATGCGGCGGCGCCCATGGAAAAGTGGGTATGGGCGTCGATAAAGGACGGCATAATCAGCTTGTCCCCATATTCCCGTATCTCAGTGTGTTCATCTGCCAGCCCGTCCGGAATTTCCCCCTGGAAAACCCGGGCGATCCGGTTTCCCTTTATCGCAACCCCGCCCTTAAAAGGCACATCGTCCAGTGCCGTAAAAACTGAATTACCTGTTATAATTAAGTCTGCCCCATTCATTTGTATTCTCCTTCTTAAACCCCGGTTCATCTGTTACCAATATTCTATCTGTCTTCTATCTGTCCGTTACACTTTTCCTTCCAGTCCTTTGTCCACTAATTTCTGTTTCTCCGGGCTCACCTTCGGCGGAGCCATTTCAAAGGAATTATTGACTACGGTAAAATCAAAATATCCCAGGCGGGCAACGGGTTTGATGCTGCAGATATCAATCTTGCCGTTGGGAAGCAAAAATTCATCTGCGATGTGGATTCCTATCACTTCTGCTATGATGCAGTCCACCGTCGCCAGGTTGTCGCTGCCGGGAATCCGTATGGTCTGCATGTAACGGCACTCATACTGTACCGGTGATTCCGCCACCCGCATAACGTCGATCAGGTTGGAGGGAACCTTCGAAACTCCGGCATATTCAAATTTATCTTTTACCCCTTCCGGAACTTCAAAGATAGAAGAGCGGTTCATCGCTTCCTTTAAGTCCCAGGATACCATATTGTAGACAAACTCCCCGGTTCTTTCAATGTTTTTGACGGTATTTTTCCGGTCGCCGACCACGTTCTGGTTAGATGAAAAAAGTACAATCGGCGGATCAAAGGTCAGGTTGGTGAACTGGCTGTATGGCGCGAGATTGTCGCTGCCGTCCTCGTTTTTCGTGGAAATCCATCCGATCACACGCGGAACGGAACAGGATTTAAATGGATTTCTCTGCAATCCATGGTTGTTTTTTGATGGTTCGTAAAACATCTGATATCCTCCTCTGGTTATAAAACACGATTTAATCAAAATTCCACTCGCGATATGTATTGTTGGAAACGTACAGGTGGAAACGTATTGATCAAAGTGTACTAATAAATGTGTGCTGTATGGCGGCCGCCTAACTTAAATTTATTATAGTAAAGCGGTGAAAAAGTTGAAATTCAATTTTTTGCGGTGCTATTGTGTTTTTTTGACATTTGTGTTAATTTGGTTTGAAAAGGTAATAAGACGAAAACGGCGGGAATACAGGGAGGCAGGGGGATTTTTATGAAAGTGATATGTGCGGTCAAAAAAGAGTCAATGTCGTTTTTTTTACATTTCAATCCATATTTTGCTGAGAGCGCCGGGGAGATCGGAGAACTTCTTTCCGGTTTTGAACCGTGTCTGTTATTTATTGATGCCCTCCATATTACGCCGGGCATTTTGAAGGAGATTCGGGAGAAGAGAGATACCTGCCTGGCAAGCCTTATTGCGGAGTCGCCAGAGCAGATCGGGATGATGAAAACGCTGTATCCGGAGTTCAGGCTGATCAGCCTGGCTAATGTGCCGGACGGACGGGCAGTCTTTTCTGCGGAGATGTTTAAGGATATACTGGCTTCGGAATATGTGAACGACATGATATACGGCCATCCGGAGCGTATCCTGGAGCTGGACTTCCTGTTTCAGACCATGCATATCAAGATAAATCCGCAGATTGTCTTTACCATTGTGTTCGATGATTTCTGGACCGTTTGCGAGAAGAGGGATAACGTTTACCGGTACCGGCTTAAGAGAACCCTGCTCAACAGCACCAGAAAGGTACTGGAGCGGGGATACAGCGCCGTGTCCGCCACGCTGATGGGGACGGACAAGGTGGTGGTTTTACTCAACTGCCGTGATTTAACGGGGGAGGATGCGGAAGATTACGCCGCCCGGTGCGCCGAACTGCTCCTGTCGGAGATTAAAAAGGTGACGGGATATTCCGTTTCAATCGGAATGAGCTGCTTTTGTGCGGCTCCGGCATTGCTCTGCCGCGCCTATGAGCAGTCCTTCCGGGCGCTAGAGCAGTCATTTATGGCCGGGCCGGGACAGCTTCTGCGCTATCACAGCCCATCCTCCGAGAGGGGGAAAGCATCGAAGGCCGGTGGTTCGCCTGCCCTCCGGGAACAGGGAAAAAAGGATTTGATCGTTGCGGTCACAACACAGGACGATTCTCTCTGTGCGGAGACACTCAACCATATCTTTGCCGGGCTTGCCATGCAGAACGCGGATTCTTCCTATATAAAGTCGTTGTCGGTCTCCATCCTTTCCGAGCTGGCCGGATACGGCGTCGGCATGGGATTGGATGCGGTGGATATTTCATCGAAAGTCTTGTCCGCCACCGGCGCGATCTTTAAAGCCAATACAATGAACGACGTCAAGGCCGAGACATACCAGTTCCTTCTGGGCCTGTCGAGGAGTTTAAAGTCCGAGGTTCCGAAAAGCACGCCCCTCGATATGGCGGCCGCCTATCTGGAACAGTATTATATGAATAATCCGGGATTAAATGAAGTGGCGGATTTATGCGGTTACAGTCCGGCCTATTTCAGCCGCGCCTTTAAAGCGCGTTTTGGAATGAATTTTGTCCGCTACAGCCGGGAGATTCAGCTTAAAAATGCCAAAAAGCTGTTGCGGGGCAGTGATTTAAGCCTTGCACAGATTGCGGAGAAGACGGGATTCCAGACCACCAGCTATCTGGGAGCCGTTTTTAAGAAGGAGGCAGGGATATCTCCGGGAAACTACCGGCTTTTGCCGGAGAGCAGGTTGCCCTAAAACATGTATTTGATCTTTTACCTCCATGTTAGTTCATCCTGCAAGGAAAATACATGCAGGCTGTGAAACAGGATACTGATAACAAATAGCGGTATGCTTCCGGAGAAGGCAAGGACGTTTTCATGGCAGGGAAACAGGGAAGAAGGGGGGGGGATTTACCACAGGCAGTCTCCCCTCGTTTAACAAATGACAATTTTTTCCTCCAATTCGGTTTCGTATTTAAAATTCCGGCATTGAAAAGAATTTCCGGAATTCACTGTAAAATAAGGCATAGCTGCTATTTTGCCAAAGAGGAAGGTTCCTGTTTTGGCGGCGAAGCGCGATGGTTTTCATGCGTCAGACACAAGGTCATAACTTGACAGACGAAAAGAGTTTTAGTATAATCATCAGCGATGAGCATTGTTCGAAAGCATATAAGCCCGGTCGCCGCTTTCGCGCAGTGTATTTTTTTACCTGAGGGTTAGCTGGAACTAACTTAAGCTTGAAAGGAGGAGACTTCCATAAAAGGACGAATTTTTACTATTTTTTTAGCCGTCAGCTTGATTCTTGCTTCGGTGCTGTCATTGTTTGTCGGTGTGATCGATATCGATTTTGCTTCTCTGTTTCACGACAGCGGAAAGCTGGAGATATTTTTTATATCCCGTCTGCCCAGGCTGCTGGCCATACTGTGCACGGGCGTAGGGATGAGTGTGGCCGGACTCATCATGCAGCAGCTCTGCATGAATAAATTTGTCTCTCCCACAACAGGAGCGACCATTTCATCCGCCCAATTGGGGATTCTTCTGGCATTGCTTTTTATGCCGTCTTCCACCCTGTGGGGGCGGGCCGTATTCGCGTTTGCCGCTGCCGTTTTAGGCACGTGGACCTTTGTGTGGTTCATACAGAAGGTTCAGTTTAAGGATGTGATTATGGTGCCGCTGGTGGGAATCATGTTCGGCAACGTCATCGGAGGCATTACCAGTTTTCTGGCCTATAAGTATGAAATGACACAGGCGATCTCATCCTGGCTGGTGGGACACTTTTCCATGGTGCTCCGGGGACGCTATGAGATTGTATATCTGATAGTGCCGCTTGTTGTACTGGCCTTCATTTTTGCCAATCACTTTAATATCGTGGGCATGGGAAAGGACTTTTCCCAAAATCTGGGGGTACCTCATAATCTGGTGCTGTTTATGGGCCTTACCATAGCTGCCATGATCACCGCCTCCATCGTTGTGGTTGTCGGCTCCATCTCTTACATAGGGCTGATCGTTCCCAATGTGGTCGCCATGTTTAAGGGAGATAAAATTCGGGGCACTCTGCTGGACACGGCCCTGTTCGGCGCGCTGTTCGTGCTGGTATGCGATATAATCGGCAGGGTGGTGATTGCGCCTTATGAGCTGCCCATCGAGCTGATTGTGGGCATCCTCGGCAGCATTATTTTTGTCGGTCTGCTGTTTTACAGGCTGAAGAACGGGCGGAAAGCAGTCCGCCTGCCGGGGGCTGGCAGCTCCGGCTGTGCGGCTGCTGTTTCCGCCTCTGAACAGGGAGGTGAACGGTTATGAGAACGGATGCCCACCGCGCAAATGTGCGCAAACTGCTGATTTTAACCGCGTTGGTGCTGCTGGCAGCTGCCGCCTATATGCTGGTTGACGTGCGCTTCGGCAACGAAAAGCTGGTTCGATACGCCATGAAAATCCGGACTCCGAAGTTGATCGCCATGCTCATTACAGCCTTTGCCATCGGCGGAGCCTCCATTGTATTTCAGTCTGTCATTAACAACCGCATCGTCACGCCCTGTCTGCTGGGGATGAACTCGTTGTATACGCTGATCCATACTGCGGTCGTTTTTGTGGCCGGTTCCGGAAGTATCCTTGCCGTCAACGCCAATTTGTCCTTTGCTGTAGACTTAATAATCATGGGCACGGCGGCTACGGCTATTTACAGCTATTTGTTTAAAAAGACGAAACACAATGTTTTGTATGTGCTTCTCATCGGAACCGTCCTGACCTCCTTTTTTTCCAGCATTCAAACGACGCTGACGCGGGTAATGGATCCCAACGAATACGATGCGCTGCTCACAACGCTGGTGGCCGGCTTCAGCAATATTAATTCTAAAATTATCGTGTTCGCACTGATTCTGCTGGCCGCGGTCATAATCGGACTGCGCCGTGAGCTGGCGCTTTTGGATGTGCTGACGCTGGGAAAGGAGCGGGCTGTCAATCTGGGCGTTGACTATGATAAGTGCATCCGCAGGCTGCTGCTGGGCGTGACACTGTTTATCGCCGTGGCAACCGCCATGGTCGGTCCCATATCCTTCCTGGGCCTTATTATTGCCAATCTGGCGCGGCAGCTTCTGCGAACCTACCGGCATAGCCAGCTGATACTGGGGGCGTCCCTGTTTGGAATGCTCGTGCTGGTGGGCGGCCAGATGATGGTGGAGCATATCTTTACCTATTCTGTTCCGGTCAGTGTATTTATCACCGTAGGCGGCGGGGTGTATTTCCTCTATCTGCTGCTGACTCAAAGGAGGGCTTTGTAATGTTTGTAAAGGAACTCACAAAACGATATGACGGTAAACCGGTGGTAGACGGCGTTACCTTTGAAATACCGAAGGGAAAGGTGACCTCGCTGATTGGTCCCAACGGCGCGGGAAAATCTACGGTCATGGGAATGCTTTCCCGGCTCATCGCCCGGGATGCGGGGCTGGTGGATTTTGACGGGCGGGATATCGGCAAATGGAAAAGCCGGGAGCTTTCAAAGCGTCTCGCCATCCTGACGCAGACCAACAATATCCAAATGAAACTCACCGTTCAGGAGCTGGTTTCCTTCGGCCGGTTTCCCTATTCGGGAAACCGTATCACCTCAGAGGATAAAGAGATCATCCGGCGTGCCATTGACTACATGGAGCTGAAGGAATTTGAGGACCGGTTCATCGACGAGCTTTCCGGCGGGCAGCGGCAGCGGGCCTATATTGCCATGGTAATCGCGCAGGACACGGACTACATCCTGCTGGATGAGCCCACCAACAACCTGGATATCTATCATGCCACCAACATGATGAAAATGGTCCGCCGCCTTTGTGATGAACTGGGAAAGACCGTGATTTTGGTGCTGCATGAGATAAATTATGCCGCATTCTATTCTGATTATATCTGCGCTTTTGCAGATGGGAAGATCGCCAAATTCGGTTCTGTAAAGGAGGTGATGACACGGCAGACGCTATCCGAGATCTATAAGGTCGATTTCGAGATCATGGAGATCGAAGGCAAGCCGCTGTCCATTTATTATTGACGTTGCGGCAGACACTAAGTTATCTGTATTTTTTTGAAAGGGAGAATCAAACAATGAGAAAAATTTTAACGCTGTCACTTGCAGCCTTTATGCTTTTTAGTCTTACAGCCTGCGGAAATAATTCTAATACCGCGATAGGCAATAATGGAACAGAGAACGCGGCTTCTGAGCCGGCCGCAGATGCGCCGGAGAACCGGAGCCCTGAGAAGATTACGATTACGTCCTTAGACGGTAATCAGAAGGCCGCCGAACTGGAAATTCCGTATAATCCCCAGCGCATTGCGGTGATGGACCTGGCCGCCCTGGACATTTTGGATAATCTGGGTTTGGGAGACCGGGTAGTGGGCGTTTCGAAGGGGTCCTCCATTGACTATCTGCAGAGCTATATCACCGATGAGGGCATCGAAAACCTGGGCACCATTAAGGAAGCCGATCTGGAGGCCGTCATGGCCTGCGAGCCGGACGTCATCTTCATCGGCGGACGCCTGAGCAGCTCCTATGACGCGCTCAGCGAAATTGCACCGGTTGTCTACCTGGCCACCGACAGCACCATCGGCGTTGTGGAGAGTGTGGGGCAGAACGCTCTGACCATTGCCTCCATGTTCGGACTTGAAAGTCAGGTGGAGGAAAAGCTGACCGGCTTTGCCTCCCGCGTGGAAGCGCTGGCTGCCATTGCAGAAGGCCGGACGGCCATTGTGGGCATGAGTACCAGCGGCAGCTTTAACGTGTTGGGCAACGATGGCCGCTGCTCGATTATCGGCGGGGAAATAGGCTTTGAGAATATCGGTGTGGACGCTGAAATCGATACGGCAACCCACGGCAATGAGGCATCCTTTGAATTTATCGTAGAAAAAGCCCCGGATTACATATTCGTGATGGACCGCGATGCGGCCATTAACACGGACGGCGCTCAGCTGGCCAGGGAAATTATGGAAAATGAGCTTGTTATGGGCACCGCAGCGTATCAGAATGGCAATATCGTTTATCTGGAGCACCCGGCCGTGTGGTACACCGCCGAGGGTGGTATCACTGCGCTGGATGTGATGCTGGCCGATCTGGAGAGCGCTCTGCTCGATTAGTTTTCTTCGTCTGGCCGGGAGGCAGCAGACGAAGAAAGAATTGCCGGCACAGCTTGCATTTTATAGAAATTCATGATATATTAGCCTCTGCAATAAGGTCGCAATTCCCTCGTGCCAAATCACGCATCGAGAGAAGCTGCACAAACCGACCGGTGTGTTCGAGACCTTCCACACCTAAAACAAAACTTGAAAAACATCTATTTTAACAAGGTTTAACGCATGTTAATCCGGCAGAAAAGCTTAATTCTGCCGGATTTATTTTTTGTTGAAGTTTCCCGTGTGCTGTTGCTTTGTGGGTACAGAGTGGGTATGAGAATAGCCTTTATTGGTGCAGCTTATAGGAGGTGTTTTTTAATTTACTTTTTCTTTGAATGTATTCTTCTACTCTGCGTTTTAAAATTTTCCATATCCGGCCGACACGAAAGGCTTTGATGTCGCCCACATGAAGGATTTTGTATGCGGCACTACGTCCTATGCCAAATATTTCGCATAGCTCAGCAATCGTTATTATTTCATCATAATTTTCAAACATGATTATCTGTTCTTTCGCACGGTAGCAACAAAATGGACAGGCTGCTGTTGAAGTTGGATTAAGGAAAAATGGGTATGCGGTATAGTCCGGCAGAGGGAATTATTTCTGCCGGGTTTATTTTTTGTTTTGGATTCCTGATATTTAATTCTTCCTAAATCATTTTTAACAACCCTATCTAACAATAAAGTAAAGTAGACTGGAGCCGGTAATACGCTTCCACCTACTTGCAGAGATACCGTCCAAAGGAGGAACATAAAAGATGAAGCTTATTACTTTTAAAATTACAGAAGAAGAGGAGATAAGACTAGAACAGGGAATGGAGAACTCGGGCATGAATAGAAGCGATTATATCAGAGCTTGCATTAATGCAAATCCAATACAGGTTATAGGGAAGAGTAAGGAGTTTTACCAAAGCCTACACAAAATTCTTAGTGCAGTAGATAAGGCGGAGGAAGAACTTCCAACAGCAAATAGGAATAACGTATCATTTGACTCTATACGGGAGGAGGTTTTTAATGCATGCCAATTATTAAATTTGTAAATGAAGATAATAACAAGCGATACGATACAGAGGACAGCATAAGGAATTGTATAGAATATATTTTTGATGTGGGTAAGACCTTCTATGATGAGGTGCGCACAGGTCATATGTGTAGTGATTTTGTGGGATGCGCACATTTCATGGGAACAAGGTGTCAAGAGATCCAGCCAGAGTTGGTAGCCAATCAAATGATTATAAATAATTTTGTCTATGGAAAAGCAAAAGAAAATTTATTGAAACATCGAATCATTAGTTTTCATAATGCAGATAGTGTTATGCCAAATGAGGCTTTTGATTTAGCGCACTACATTGCGGAGATTTATGGAGAAAATTATATTACAGCATATGGTGTTCATATGGATACAAATCAAATTCATATTCATTTGGCTGTTGATACGATTGGCTGGAGGGATGGAAAGCGATTTAGCTTTAGCTTTGAGAAGCGATGGATGACAAGTTTAGTGAATGCGTGGATGGATTCACGTAATTATAATTTAATTAGTAATAGGAAAGCTAACGAAACATGCGAACGCTATTATGGTTATTAAAAAAGATGCTCCCAGGCAATTATTATTGCCTGGGACTTTTGATAAAATCACGCTAATGGTTGATAATAGCTTTCGGAAAGAACATATGCTTCCAGTGCAAGTTTAGTGGTTCGCCATTCCCTTCCGGCTTTAAAAGCCTTGATTTTGCCCGAACGGCATAATCGGGCAGCGGTAGCAGGTTTTACATCCAGAATTTCGCTAAGGTCAGTTAGATTCAATAAATCACCGTAATTGTCAAATAACATGCTAAAACACCTCCTTATAAAGCTTTGTCTTTATATAGATGTTTTTAGCGATGGTACAGTATAAAAGATTTAATAGATAGGTCTTATTTCACTTTGTTTTTACACAGTTATAACTGATAATCGTTGAAGTTAAAGTTATCCAGAATATCAGCAATGGCTGCCATGATAGTCAAAAATTTGTTGATTTGCTGATTAGAAAGACCAAAAGATATTGATAGAAAGAAAACCGCTGAGATAGTAAGGTTGTAAGTGTGTATAAATTCATTTATTTTAAATGGCACTATTATGCTTGGCGAGAACCGGAAATTATACGAATATAGACGTTATGTCCAATGTGGTTAAATATGTCATGTGTCAGAGAGAAAACAAACCGGACGCTGAGAATTTTCTTGGGTCAAGTGGATACGGTGTTGCTTTTTATGAATCGGCAGAAGAAATCATATTCCAGATAGAAAAAGTTCAGAATGTGAATTATATTTCAACACGAAGGGGAAGGCGTTTATCACATAAGGTTTTTGTTTATTCCGATAAGAATGTTTTTTTGTTAACTCAAGGAGAGTATATCATGCTGGGATGTGATTTAAGATGGATTTATTGGTTGGCGAATTCCATGGGCAGTTTTTATTATCAAAGAGGGAATCAGGTACTGTTTGCTATCCATCAGGACTACATAGGCATACATATTCATTTTGTAATCAACTCAATTAACTTGGAGAACGGTCTTAAATGGCATGACAACCGAGGGCTTCTGAATGCGCGGCAGAATCATTTCAATGGTATTTTACTGCAATACCAGAACGCATATCTGCAACATCATGGAAACCGGCCATTGCTGAGATTTGTAGCACAGATATAGCTATCTTGGCTGATTAATAAACGCATTAATTACTGAAGTCAGGGCGTTTTTTTCAGTGTGGCCCAGGAGCATCCATTTTTGCAACAACTCAGAGTGCTCTTTTGACAATCCACTAAATTCTTCAGTTGAAAAGAATTCTGCCAACGTAATATCGAACACATTACATAGAATTTCTAATTTATCAATCGGCGGGCATAAGTTTTTCTGATACCACGTTGCGATTGTTGATTGCGGTATTCCGGAAAGCAGCGCGAGCTTGTATACAGACCAATTTCTGGCTTCTCTTAGTTCTTTAATCCTTCCTAATACATCGAACATCGCATTTTCCTCCTAATATTACCTAATAACGATATTTTATTGCGAATTATCGATAGACAATAGGTGCGAAAAGACGTATAATTATATCGTAATTACGATAAAACATAGATGAGAAATATGTTATTATTTATAGGTTTGCTCGACACAGGTTTTTTATACATAATATGGCAGATAATTAAATAAATGGTGGTAACATTTTCGGATGAATGAGGCGAATTTTTATTATCTGCGTTTTGTAATGTGAATTCTTTGGGATAGATGAAATATACCCTAAGGGGAGAGATTTATCCTGATGAAATATATTTAAAAACAAGGAGGAAGAAGGAAGTGAAAGAGAAAACAAGGTGGATAGCCAAGATGATGATAATTGTCATGCTCTTGTGCTCGACCACGACAGGAATTGCTTTTGCAGATAAGGCAGAGCAGAACAAAACAACGGAAACTTCTGATGGCGGAGGAAAAGCGGCAACACCGACCGAAGCAGAGCCGGAAGAACCGACAAAGTCGGAGGAATCAGAAAAATCGAAAAAACCTGAAAAACCTGCAGAATCAGATGAAGATGAGGCGGATGAAGTTCTTGATGGAGTGATGCTGACCAGAAGCATTATGAATGTTGAGAAAGCGTCGTCGTCGGAGGCGGCTTTCATTCCGGCAAAAAATCCACATTGGGCTGTAGGTGATAATGCATGGGATGGTATTGATTACCCAGGATGGGGCGATTGGGATCAACTCTCAGATGAAGAAGCAGAAGATGTTTTATATACGAGAGTAATGGTCTATAATAATGGTGTACCTGTAACAGAGGGATTTACCAGTTCTTCCGGTTACTACGAGGAGTGGGATGCCCGTATGAGTTTTTCAGAGCCGGGAGAATATACGTTTCGAGCTGCATTTGTGAAAGACGGTTGGGATGTTCCGGAGGAATACTGGTCTGAGTATAGTGAACCATATAACTATGAAATTCCGGACAAGAAAGTTTCTACACCGATTAACTTGAAATGGATTTCGGGAGGGGTCATGACATGGGATGATGTTCCGGAAAAGGATGATATATTAGGTGCGTCATATAAATTATATATTATTTATTTATGGGAATTGAACCCGGCAACAGGCGAATATGAGAAAAGCCGTGTTATGACATCGGTAGAGAATGAAGCGGATTTATCATATGAAATGGAAGATGGTAAAACATACAAATTTAATGTTAGGGCACTTGGAGATTTAATAGACTATGAGAACAGCGATTTCTCTGCTCTTAGCGATCCGTTTGTTATGGATGATACAGTTAATGAGGGAAAGCGCCTTATTGATGATTTAAAGGATGGAGATATAAAGGCCAATATTGAAAACACAAACCTAGAGTCGGAAGAAAAGGATACATTAAAGCTGGCGATTCAGGTTGATGAAGAAGCAGCGCAGAGTTATGCGGACTTAGAGACAGAATATAAATCTGCCGCGCAAAAAGCAGATCTCAGTGTCGAAGCCGGAGAAAGCGGAGTAGATACTGAAAAGGTTGAAGTTGTGGGAGGCATTTTAAACGGCGCCACAGGCATCAAGTTTGAAAAGACGGAAGAGAAAGACTTAACTAATGCGAATGCGTCTAAATATAAAATAAAGCGTGCCATCAATATTTCTTTGACGGATAAGAGTAACACTCTTCCAGGAGGGGAATTAAAGTACCCGGTTCTTATCACTATGCCGGTGCCGGATGGGATTTCACCTAATTTATTGACCATCGTGCATATAAAACATAACGGAGAAGCCGAAACAATCAATCCCCGCGTAAATAGTGACGGAACTGTATCATTCGCCGTCACAGAGTTCAGCACCTTCGTCTTCGTGGATAAAACTTCATCCGGCGGCACTTCATCCGGCGGCACTTCATCCGGCGGAGGAGGCGGAGACCGTGGTTCCTCAAGCAGCAGCACCTCCGGCACAATCACCATCGACAGTAAAAAAGGCCGCGTAAATTCCCTGACCGGAATTATTACGGGAACAAGCGACAGCAACAGTAAATGGATTTCAGAAACATCTGTAAATGCGGCGGGAGAAACGGATGTCCGTTGGAAATTACAGTATGCAGACGGCACTTATGCCGCTGGCTTAAACGTGGCGGATGCGCAGGGCAATGTAACGGAACAGCCTCTTTGGGAAATGATCAATGGTGCCTGGTATGCATTTGGTGCGGACGGTTATGCAAAATCCGGTCTGACCTTCGATCCGGTACTGAACGGATGGTTCTATATTGACATTAATAAGGGAATGCTGACAGGATGGCAGCAGATTAATGGAAACTGGTATTATTTCAACACAGTATCAGACGGTACGAAAGGAATCATGTTCGTGAACAGACAGACACCCGATGGTTATTATGTAAATACAAATGGCCTTCGAGATGAAAAAGATAAGTAATAGTAAAAGCAACTAAATATAAAAAAGTTAAAAAGGCTGTAGCAGGTTTGGGAATATATTTGCAAGGCTTAGCACATGTTAATCCGGCAGGGAAATTTAATTCTGCCGGATTTTTTTTGGATTTTCTATATTGTTGCTTTGGGATACAGAGAGAGTATATACATTTTGTCAGGAAGTGTAGATTATTCAAGCTGATTTTTTATTGACAATGAACGGAGTTGTCAATTATTTAAATAATTATGTTATTTGGTATTGTCTTTTTGAGAACCATTATTTTTGGTACTACCGCCAGTTTTAGAACCGCCTTTTGATGGACGCTGTGGGTAATTTCTGGGGATGCCTTGCGTTTTTCCATCGTGTAGAAAATATACATTTGACATAAGATTGCCTCCTTATGATATACAAGAATGATAAAAGTTAGAATACTATTATATGAGCGTAATTATATCATAAAGAAAAGAATATTCAAGCCATAAACAGAGTGAAATATTAGCCTTGTAAAAAGGCCCTATTTTTAATTAAATATTATACCTGTGAGAACAAAACATCTTGGAGGAAAAGCGTATGATAAAACAAATTCTCACAGTAGTCTTTCAGGTCGTATTGGAAATCGTAGATATTATCATGAAGGACAAGTAACCCTCACACAGTCCCCAAGCACTTCGGTGCTTGGGGGCTTTTTACGTTCCAAAAGGAGCGTAGAACCGCAAAACAATCATTCAATAAAAAGGAGGAAAAAATTATGGCAGCAAACGTGGAAACAATGTTTTACACAAGAGAGAAACCGTGGCACGGTCTGGGAACAATGGTACAGGAGGCCCCCACATCAGAGACGGCCCTGACTCTTGCAGGGCTTGACTGGAATGTAATCCAGAAGCCAATTGAGACGGAGGACGGAATCCCCATTTCCGGTTTCAGGGCAAACATCAGAGATACCGATGGACAGGTATTAGGGGTGGTCACAGACCGCTATAAGGTAGTGCAGAATACCGAGGCGTTCGGCTTTTCCGACCAGCTTCTCGGGGAGGGGGTCACCTATGAAACGGCCGGCTCTCTCCAGAATGGCCGGCGGACATGGCTTCTAGCCAGGCTTCCGCAGCGTTACATTATCAGCGGTGACGAGATAACGCCATATCTCGTCTTTATGAATTCCCACGACGGTTCCGGCGCGATAAAAGCGGCGATGACGCCCATCCGGGTGGTGTGCCAGAATACGCTTAACCTCGCATTAGATACGGCTAAACGCGTCTGGGCTACCAACCACACCGGCAATATCAGCGGTAAGCTGGAGGATGCCAGGAATACGCTTCTTTATGCGGAGCAGTATATGGCGGAACTCGGCCTTGCGATTGACCGTCTAAACCGGAAGAAACTGTCTGACCGTCAGGTATGTGAGTATATCGACATCCTGTTTCCGCTCATGGGCAATCCGACTGAACAGCAAAAGAAAAATGTGCTGCGTATGAAAGAGGACGTGAAGAGACGCTATTTTGATGCGCCGGATTTACAGCACGTAGGTAAAAACTGTTACAGGTTCGTCAATGCGGTGTCCGATTTTGCCACCCATGCAAAGCCGCTCCGGGAACGGGCCAATTATAAAGAAAGCTTGTTTGCAAGAACGGTAGACGGAAATGTGCTGATTGATAAGGCATACGAAATGATGAAATCAGCGTAGGAGGAAGAAAATGACTGCAAATAATGAACAGGAACTGGGCTTCGCTTTAAAACAGAAGGCAAAAACCATACACATATCAGGGCGCTTTGCGCCTAAAATGGAACGGTTATATTCCATGAGTCAGATTATGTGGTGGCTGTGCTTTTTTAGCCTAACTGCCGCCGTTGCCGCTCTGCTTAAAATAAGGCCGCAGAAAGAATACCCCTTTACCATGGTTTCGGGAGCGGTAGCCGGTACACCGGCAGCAAAGTCAATCGGAAAACCGCTTTTGGCATCGGCCGCGTTGGTGGCGTTATATGGCGGAGGCATGGAAGCTTTGAAACAGTTTCGGAATGAATACCATATGGAACGGGGAGAACAGGGCGGTATAATTTTAATCAGGGAAGCCGGTACAGAGGACAGAGACAGGAGGGAATCTGAATGAAACGACAGACACAGGAACAGCAGATAATATCCATGATGGAACGCCCCATCCCGAAGAAAAAAGTCGGAATCGTAAAATTAAAGATGGTCAGAGAGGGCCACGCCTTATATGGGACGAGACGATTCCGAACCGCAGAAGAGGCCGCAGATATGGTGCGGCCTCTTTTTGAATATTCCGACCGTGAAATGATGGTTGTAATGTCGCTGGATGCGACACTTACGCCGATCGCCATGGAAATCGTGGCGGTGGGCGGCTTGTGCTCCTGCAGCATAGACACCAGAGATATATTTAAACACGCGGTTCTTTCCAATGCCGCCAAAATTGTTTGTTTTCATAACCATCCATCGGGGAATATGGAAGCCAGCAGAGAAGATTCCGAAACGACGGCCCGTATTAAGGAGGCGGGGGAACTGCTCGGGATTCCGCTGGTTGACCATATCATAATCGGTTTCGGGAAGGATTACATCAGCTTTAAGGACAGAGATATATACCCGTTTGGTGACAGAGAGGAGGCAGCATAATGAAAAAAATAATTTCCACCCTGAATCTGCCGCATGAAGAATGGCTTGCCTACAGAAAAACGGGAATCGGTGGTTCGGATGCCGGTGCGGTGGCCGGACTCAATCCATTTTCCAGTCCAATGAATGTATATCAGGATAAAATAAGCAGCAGCACACCGGATATGGACAACGAGAGTATGCGTCAGGGACGGGACTTGGAGGACTACGTGGCAAAGCGTTTCATGGAGGCCAGCGGACTAAAGGTAAGGCGTTCCAATGCGATGTACCGGCATGACAAGTACCCGTTTATGCTGGCGGATATTGACCGTATGGTAGTAGGGGAAAATGCAGGCCTTGAATGTAAAACGGCCAGTGCCTATTCCGCAGATAAATGGAAAGACGGCCAGATACCGCCCCATTATCTGATTCAGTGTCATCACTATATGGCCGTCATGGGAGCTGACCACTGGTATCTGGCGGTCGTACTGCTGGGAAAGGAGTTTAAGTACACAAGAATAGAGCGGGACGAAGAGCTGATTTCCAATCTTATCGCCATAGAATCCGCTTTCTGGTTTGACCATGTGATTCCCCAAATCATGCCGGAACCGGATGGCTCCAAAGCTTGTGACGAGGTACTCGAACAGTATTTCCATCTGGCCCGGAAGGATTCATCCGTGCTCTTAATCGGCTTTGACGAAAAGCTGGAACGACGGGAGGAGATCATCCGTCTGAAGGAAAAACTGGAACAGGAACAGCGGCAGATTGAACAGGAAGTGAAGCTTTATATGAAGGACAGTGAGACGGCTTTTAATGACCGGTATAGAGTGATGTGGTCAAATGTGGATACGGCCAGACTGGATACGCAAAGAATTAAGTCAGAACGGCCGGAGCTATACAGAGATTTTACGAAAGTCACCAGTTCAAGGCGGTTCACGGTCAGAGCGGCATAACACGGAACGAAATACAAATGGAGGTAAAATACAAATGGGAATAGACGTTAAAAACGAGTTGGAGAAACGGGCGACCAGTCAGAGCGGCCCTGTAAGGCTGACGAAGGGAATGACAATTGCGGACATGGTAAAGACACTGGAGCCGGAAATAAGAAGGGCTCTTCCCGCTGTGATTACACCGGAGCGGTTTACCAGAATGGCGCTTTCGGCTATCAATAACACACCGGAACTGGCAAACTGTACCCCAATGTCCTTTATTGCTGCGCTCATGAATGCGGCCCAGCTGGGAGTGGAACCCAACACACCTTTAGGTCAGGCGTACCTGATTCCATATAAAAATAAAGGAACGCTGGAATGCCAGTTCCAGCTCGGCTATAAAGGATTAATCGACCTTGCCTACCGCACCGGTCAGATACAGATAATTCAGGCACAGGCCGTCCGCGAATTTGATTATTTTGAATACCAGTACGGACTTGACTCACGTCTGATTCACCGTCCGGGAGAGGGCGACCGCGGAGAAGTTACTTATATATATGGCCTGTTTAAACTGACCAACGGAGGATACGGGTTTGAAGTCAGCAACAAAGCAGACATGGATGCCTTTGCGGCTAAATATGCCAAGTCGTTCGGCAGTAAATACAGTCCATGGACGGACAATTATGAGGATATGGCCAAGAAGACGGTGATTAAAAGGGCTCTAAAATATGCGCCGGTATCGTCGGATTTCCAAAAGGCTTTGTCAATGGACGAGACGATTAAAACGGATATTTCCGTGGATATGAGCGAAATACATAATGAATGCCTGCCGGACAACTTGAATCCGGAGGCAGCATAAGATGAAAAGGTGTTTAAAGGAGGAAAACGGAATGAATAGGGAAGAACTCATCAGTTTTATTATTACGGAACGTGTGTCAGATGTATGCAGCGTACAGCGTAGCCAGAATCCGGACAGTTATTTAAAAGAGAAGGAGTACCTGAACAGCTGGGAGAAATTTATGAAGGACTATCCGGAGGCATTTGAGAAGACACAGGAGTTTTTAAACCACCTTACCGAAACGCAGGCCACGGCGATGGAAAGCTGTTATCTGACGGGTATTAAAGACGGAGTTCGTCTGATGCAGACGATTAGGGGATTGAAATAACAGGGAGAAAAAGAGGGAGAACGGAAATGGAGATAAACGAAAATTTAATAAAAGAGGTTGATGAAATGTTGCTGGATTTTTCTTGCCTCCGGAATAAGATCTGCTTTAAACTTATCAATGCGGAAAAGAACCGGGAACTTCTGAAAGAGATACCGCATTTACCTTTTTGTGACCTGGCAGTTGTGTTTTATCTGCTATTAAAACAAGATGAGAGCGGGCAGTTGACAACGCTAATTCAGAATAAGCATATCCATATGTGGGGACTGACGTTAGAAGAAGTATCTCGCCTTGCCAGTGAAAATACGACCCGGCTGATGCCGTCTGTGCTCGAATTAATATTTGAAGTATTGAAAAAAATAGAGAGAGAGGAACTGGGGGAGAATGTCTGCGAGGAACGGACTCACGAATTATCGGAAGAACAACTGCCTATGTATGTGCTGACCAATGAGAAAGGATTCAACGGAGCAGGCGCTATGCTGTACCCGTCTGTGTTGGAACAGGCAGCCCAGAGGATCGGCGGAGATCTTCTGATTTTGCCGTCCAGCGTTCATGAAGTAATATTACTGAAAGCAGAGAACAGACAGGATTGGAACTGGTTAAGAGAAATGGTTTGCAGTATCAATGCGGAGGATGTGCCGGAGGAGGATGTATTATCCGATAATATTTATCTGTTTGAAAGGCACATCGGAAAAGTCCGCGTTGTGACAGATGGCAGGACATTTTATGCTTAAAAATAAAAGCAGAATATATCTGTCTGAAAAGGTCTACCTTTTTGACAGTAAATATTCTGTCTGAAATTAAGTCCGAAAAGGTTCTGTCTGCTGATTCTGGGTATATCTCCAAAATGCAGAGCCTTTTCGGACACAAAAACAGATATGGGCCTTGATTTTTATGATAAAATTATGATAAAATAAAGATAAATAAACGCTGGAGGTGATTGAATGATTCAAATTAGGCCAGTATCTGATTTAAGAAATAAATTTCCGGAGATTGAAGAACTTGTGATACAAGAGCAGCAACCTGTTTACCTTACGAAGAATGGTTATGGAACAATGGTTGTCTTGAGTCTGGAACAATATGCATTACTTACGGATGATGTGGAGATGAAACTGGACGAAGCCGATAAACTGGCAGAAACTGATGCTGAAAGACTGACTCATGCGGAAGTGTTTGATAGGATAAGAGGAAGGATGAATGGAAGAGAAGTATAAACTGCGATACCTTCCACTATTTTATGATGACCTGACAGAGATTGTGGATTATGTTTCTATGAAGCTGAACAATCCGGACGCGGCTCTGAAATTAATTAATGATGTGGAACGCAGTATCATTCAGAGAAAAAAATGTCCGGAAGCGTTTGAACCCTACAAAAGTCACAAAAGAAGAGCACAGCCCTACTATCGGATTTATGTAGGAAATTACATAATTTATTATGTGGTTCTCGGCGAGGTGATGGAGGTACGAAGAATTTTATATGGGAAAAGAAACGTGGATAGTTATTTGTGATGAGAGAGGTCTGTGGTGCGCTGTGACAGTTTTTAAAACTGTCATAGGGTGCTGCAGACACTTTTAAATACCTTGTAAATAAGTGACTTTGTGATCAAGAGGGAGACGGTACATGAGAGGATTTTTGTTAATTAGCTCCGAAGATGAGATTAATGAGCTGAAAAAAAGTAATTATTACGGTCTGCGTGCTCAGATAGAAAATAAGTCAATATCTGAATGTGTAGAAAAATATAGTCAAACAGGAGAAGAACCATCAGAATGGCCATCTAAAGATAAATATACGGTGGAAACGGTATTGGAATCTTATTTGGACAGCGAGTGGAACGATGATATTAAAAACTTACCTTATTCGGAGGAACCCGCATTTCGTGAAGCCATAAAAAAAGATATACTATGTTTAGTCTTACTAACTTGTGACTACTGGAAGAGCAAAAAAAAATCAAATAAAAAGGACTGGATGCCTGAAAAAAATATATGCGACATAGACTGGAAGGTGGATTTCGAGTTTCAGGTAAGCGGAGAAGGAATGATTGTTAAGACGGATGCCCTTTGGCTGAATTTAAAACATCTGGTTATACAGGAATCGGATATATGGAATAAGAACACACGGAGTTCGCTTTACGAAACATATAAACCAGAAAATATACGTAATTACATATACGAAAGTTTGTCAGCTGAAGAAAAATATATGTATCAGAGTCTGACCGGTTATCCTATGGCGATTTCTTTATTTGAAAGAAAAATGGAGAAAAAAGATACCGTATTGGGGAAAAAGGTGCTCAGCGACGATGAAGAAAGTATACTGATTCAGCAGATTTGCAGTATAAAAGGGGTACATGTAAGGCGGTATTATATAGAGAACATCTTTAATTATGATTTATGCGAAGGTGAAGAAGCGCAATCACGGCAAATTAATTTGAAATCGTTCTTGAACTGGAACAATGCAAACGAGGCGAGTAAGAATTTTGAAGCAATATTTCAGAATAGTGAACCAAATATTAAACCTTATCGTGAAATATTCCAATGCTTAGGAACAAATGAAACTATAGGCGAATATCTATTAAAGTTATACCGGGGATTCTTGAAGGTGTTAGTGGGAGATTGGCTGGTTACGGATAAAAGAAATATGGACAACTGGGCAGAAGAAATCTCGAGTTTTGTAAGGCGAGATTATAGTTCCGTAGTAAATTCGGATGAATTCTGGATTGGTGACGATGATAAAATTAGGGTAAATGAAATTTCAAGAGAGATTAGTGGAGATAAAAGGAATAAGGGAAACAAAATCATGTGTTTGCTGCAGAAACAAGTTATGGATTGGATTATAGGATTTCATTCCAGCATATCAGATAAAACAGGAACGCCAGTTTCGTTTCCGTCTCCTTGGGATTTCGATAATATTGTGTTTGCAGAAGGCCGTTCTCCAGAATGGTGGAACAAAGAAAACTGATTTGTCAAGTAGTTTTTTGACAGAAAAAGTATGCAACCCCGGTAATACCTCCGGGGTTTTTTTGATGCTAAAATGTACTCAAAAGGAGGGAAAAACATGGCGAAGTACATCGATGAGGAGGTAAAAAAACAGATTATGACGGCGGAGCCGGGAACGGTTGTTCTTCTGGATGCGCCGGTGGGATCAGGAAAAACAACTTTTTGTATCACGGAACTCTTGTACTACTGCAAGGTTTGGAACAAAAAAATGTTGCTGACAGTAAACCGATCTGCTTTACGCGGACAGCTAAGAGCGACGCTGTATAAGCGGTTCGGGGTGAATGAGGGGCTGCCCTTTGAAGAAAAAGGTGTAATTGAATTTGACAATCTGACAGTAACCAGTTATCAGTTTTTGCAGCGTCTCTTTGAAAACCGCATTGGCGAGTTTGATAAAGTCCGAATTGGAGCGACCAGAGCGGCAGACTTTGATTTCATGGTTGCAGATGAAATACATTATCTGTTCAGCGATTCCCTTTTTTCCGCACAAACTGGCCATTTAAAAAAAATGCCACGAACATTTTGGAAGGCTGTTCGAATTTACATCTCTGCAACCCTGAAGCCGGTTCGCAAACTGCTATTGGAAATGGAGGGCATCGAGGATCTGTATGAAGGCATTGATGAATTTGAAAAAAAATATAGCCCTGTTCGATATATGGAAGCGGGACTATTGGAGACGATGATTAAAGGAGGCCCCTTTGCGCGGGAGGTGCTTGAATTAAAGGGAGCGGAGCCAAATTTCTCATATTTTTTGCCATATATTTATGAAGAACAAAACGATCTGTTAGAACTGATTAAAAGCCAGAGAGAGGGCGGGAATCTGGGGCGGTGGTTAGTCTTTGTTGATTCGAAACGAATAGGACGGGAAACAAAGGAAGGACTGCAGGCTATGGGAATCTCGGCGGCATTTATATCTGCCGATGAAATGGAGCCGGATGATACGGTAGAGTGGCAACAGCTACTAAAGGAGGGAAAATTTTCGGTGCAGGTACTTTTAGCAACGGCGGTTATTGACAACGGAGTAAGCATCACGGACAATCAAGTCACCAATCTTGTTATTTCGGGTTACGAGGGGATTACAGCTGTTCAGCAAGCAGGTCGCGTGCGTATAAAGAAAAAGGGGAAAACGGTAAAATTGTTTATTTGCCGCCACAGTGCTGATTATTTTAACAAAAAACGATTCGCTCTTCAAAACAGGCTACGAGCATTTCACGTCTTTGATTCCGGGACGGAATGGGAGCGGGAAGAATATCTTCTTCGGTGGGGAAATGATTCCGTGTCAGGCATGTTAAATAAGGGTATGGGCGGAAAGCATTATGTCAATCCTTTAGCGGGGAAAGCACTAGAATATTTTATTGAAGAACTTTCTGAAAACATTGCGCTGATAGCGCAGGGCGGAGATAGTTATGTCAAAAAAATCTTGAATCTTTTCGGCATTGAATACAATCAGGAGTCGGACGAATTAAAAAAAAGGCAGAGGGAGATACGGCGAGAACTTAAAGCTTTTTTGCAACAAAAAGCCGGTTGCAAATGTAAAACAGATGCAGAGTGGGATTTGTTTCGTGAGAGGCTTCGGGACGAGTGCGAGCGGTTGGGCGAACCTCTTAGCGTGGAACATAAAAAACGGTTGCCAGGAATCAAAAAAGTACGTGAAGTCTGTGAAAAATATGGATTTTACATAAAGGGCAAAGGCGAGCGTTATTTGCTAGAACAGATGGAAGAGGTGAATTAAAATGTATTTGATAATTGGTAAAAAGGCCTTTTATCTGAGCCTTTCAAAGCAGGCGGTGCGGGCAAAATGTAAAAAGGCGGGAGCCCGAGCTGAAAGCATCATAACATGCAGTTCTTACTCAGAAGCCGTGGCATGCATCAAGGCTTTTAGAATTGGTAAAACATTTTTGCCAGAAGTGGTTTTCGATAGATTAACTTACTGGCCGACGGAGCGAGTCGTGTCATTAGCTGATTTGGAAACAGGCGTTGGATACAGATTCAGGAGCGGCGGAATGGTAGAAATGCGGACGACGGATGGAAAAATTTACAGGTATAAAAACTGCCCTTCGGGAATAATTGACAGTAAAAAAACTGTCGTTTTGCTTCGGAAAAGAGAGAATCTACTTTTTTATGATTTTGAAAAAGACTGTGTCATAACGGTTACAGCGGACAAAAAATGTGTTGAAAAATAGGCGTTTCACACAACTCGGTTGAACTTCCCGTGCAAAAAAAACTGACGGGTTCTTTAAAAATGAGTAGGAGGAAAAAATATGGAGAACAGATTCATGGACATTCCGGCGTTTCAGATTTATGCCGGTAAAATAGGAAGAAACAAAGCATACGATTTAGCTCGTTTGTCAGGTGCTAGGATTAAACTCGGCCGACGCGTCGTAATCGACAGAATCGCTTTCGATAAGTGGGCGGATGAGCAAACGAAATAATGGAAAAACAGTGGGCGGAATATGGTTCCGCCCTTCTTTGAGCTGGAGGTGCAAACAAGTGGCAAAAGATTTGAAAGGAAAGGAGCTGCCGGTAGGAATCCGACAAAGAAAAAACGGCCAATTTGAAGGGCGGATAAAACATGACTATCAGAGTTATTCCGTTTATGGAAACACAATATCGGAAGTTAAAAAGAAGATGGTAGATTGCCGCTATAAACTGGAACATGGCATTTTTGTGGAAAAATCAAAGATTACTCTGGATGAGTGGTTTTTAATTTGGGTGAAAGAATATAAAAAAAATGATGTAAAGATCGGTACTGTGATTACGTATAGCAATTTTTACAATTATTATGCCAAAGACAGCCTAGGATGCAAAAAACTCAGTCAGATAAGAGGTGAACATATACAAAGGCTTTATAACAAATTAGAAGAGCGTGGTTTGGCAGTATCCAATATTAAAACTCTCGGAGCGGTACTTAATGGGTGCTTCAAGCAGGCGGTGAAAAATGGCTTGATAGAAAGAAACCCTATCCAGCTCGCCACCATACCTAGAGAGAAAAATAAAAAAGCAAGAAGAGTGCTGACGTTAGAGGAACAAAAGATTTTCATAAAGTATGCAAAAAATTCCTATTTGTATAATTTATTCGCTCTTGATTTAAGAACAGGCTTACGGGGCGGAGAAATGAGAGGGCTAAAATATTCGGATATTGACAAAAGTGAAAGACTAATACATATTGTACGTACGCTAAAATACGAGTCGGGAATCGGCTTTTTTGAAGATACGCCTAAAACCAGAACTTCAATCAGAGATATTCCACTAACTGACGACATGATAAGTCTCTTGGAGAACCAGCGGAAATATTATTCAGAGCCCAATATTATAAAGCTCAACGGATACGTATTTCATTTGCCGGATGGTAGACCAATTAGCCGAGAAAGAGTGCAGAATGAAATTAAGCGGATTGTTAAGAGAATAAATGACGATGGTGTGGTATTTCCGCCATTTACTTTACATGCGCTCCGTCATACGTTTGCGACAAGAGCAATAGAAAATGGTATGAAACCTCAGACGCTTAAGGCTATCCTGGGCCATAGCTCATTGGCGATGACTATGGATTTATATGCACATGTTTTACCGACGACGAAAGCGGAAGAAATGAACATGATAGCAGGGGCATTTTGAATTTTAAAGCTCATTGTGGGTAAATTGTGGGTACAGCTTGCAATTTGCAAAAAATCATGATATATTAACCTCTGCAATAAGGTCGCAGAAACCTTGAATATACAATACTTTCAGGAGTTTTCTGCACAAACCGACCGGTGTGTTCGAGACCTTCCACACCTAAAACAAAACTAAAGGAGACAACTGAATATGAGAGAGAGAAACAACAAAACCGTTTACTTTTTAGCTTATGGAGCGGTGATCGCGGCCATTTATACCGCACTTACCGTGCCGTTTGCCCCGATTTCCTTCGGGCCGGTGCAGTTCCGGATTTCCGAGGCGCTGTGCATCCTGCCGTTTTTTACGCCGGCGGCGGTACCGGGAGTCTTTATCGGCTGCCTGCTGTCGAACCTGCTCAGCGGGGCGGCGCCGTTAGACGTCGTGTTCGGAAGCCTGGCAACGCTGATCGGTGCATTAGGCTCCTACGGGCTTCGCAGGAACAGGAATCTGGTATGCATTCCCCCGATTCTGTCCAACGTGATCATTATCCCCTGGGTTCTCCGCTTCGCCTACGGCTCTGCGGATTTAATCCCATTTGCCATGGTCACAGTGGGAATCGGAGAGATACTGGCGATCGGAGTTCTGGGTAATATGCTCCTGCGCGTACTGGAACGGTATAAAAATACTATTTTTGGCAGATGTCTGGCAGAAAATACGGCTGCCAGATAACCGGATAGAACGGGAAAAAGCCGGCCAGAACCGGTATCTGGTAAAAATACCGGAATTTGAGTCATGAAAAGCCTCGGAAAAGAGATAATTCTTTTCCGGGGCTTTTAAAATTATTGACATTTTCCAGCAAAAGAAGTTAAATTAGAGTGGTGCCGTACAGCGCATAGAAACAGGGTACGGCAAAGGACATCAAAACGGCATATACATTATATATAGAGGCTGCAGAATATAGAGAATAAAGGTGGAAAACAGTATGTATCAGATTGATTTTGGAAAACCACAGTCGGTTCACTTTATCGGTATCGGCGGAATCAGCATGAGCGGATTGGCAGAGATTCTGATGGACGAGGGATTTAAGATATCGGGATCCGATGCCCGCAGTTCAGAGCTGACGGAGCATCTTGAGGCCAGGGGGGCCGCGGTTTACTATAGTCAGAAGGCTGAAAATATAAAGGATGGAATTGATGTGGTTGTCTATACGGCAGCCATCCACGAGGATAATCCTGAATTTATGGAAGTGAAGAGGAGAGGGATTCCCCTGATGAGCCGCGCGGATCTTCTCGGGCAGATGATGAAGAATTATAAGGAGGCAATTGCAATTGCCGGAACCCACGGAAAGACGACGACCACATCCATGGTAACGGAGATTTTCCTGGAGGCGGACAATAACCCCACAATATCGGTGGGTGGAATTCTGAATTCCATAGGCGGCAATATCCGTGTGGGCGGTCCCGAATTCTTTGTAACCGAGGCCTGCGAATATACGAACAGCTTCCTGTCATTTTATCCGACCATGGCGGTTATACTTAATATAGAAGAAGACCATCTTGATTTCTTCAAGGATATCGGCGATATCCGCCGCTCTTTCAAGCTTTTTATGGAGAAAGTGCCGGAGAACGGAACCGTGATTATAAACGGCGACATAGAGAACTGGCAGGAACTTACGAAAGACGTGGGCGGACGGGTCATTACATTCGGCAGCTCCAGGGCAAACGACTACAGCGCAGATGCAATTGTGTATGATGAGTATGCAAGGCCGTCCTTTGATCTCTATATTAAGGGAGAGAAGAGGGGACGTCTCAGCCTGGGCGTGCAGGGAGAGCACAATGTTTACAATGCGCTCGGCGCCATCGCCGTGTCACTGGAAGCGGGAGCCGATATGGAGGCTATCAGCCGGGGTCTTATCAAATTCACGGGAACTAACAGGAGATTTGAGAAGAAGGGTGAACTGAAGGGAATTACAATCATTGACGACTATGCGCACCATCCACAGGAGATAGAGGCCACACTGAAGGCCGCAAAGAATTATCCCCATAAGCGAATCTGCTGTGCATTCCAGCCGCATACTTATACGAGGACCAAGGCATTTTTAAACCAGTTTGCAGAGGCTCTTTCTCTGGCCGACTGCGTCATGCTGACCGACATTTATCCGGCCAGGGAAACTGACACTCTTGGAGTCAGTTCTGCGGATATTGTCGCTCTTTTAAAGGAAAAAGGAGTCGATGCCTGGTATCTTCCGACCTTCGCCGATGTGGAAAAATTTATTTTGAAAAATTGTACACAAGGCGATTTGTTGATAACTATGGGGGCCGGAGACATTGTAAAGGTTGGAGAAGAGCTGTTGGGACACTAGTTATCCACATTATCCACATAGTTGTCAACATTTTATGTAAAGAAGCTATGTGGATTTTTTCTGCCTGCAGAGTAAAATGGGCAAAATTGCAGGAACGTTGATAAATCAAGGCTTTCGACAAAAATGTGTATATATCGCGGAGGCGGTACACAATTTTGTCCACATTATCCACATTATCCACACCAATATCGGTGGATAAGTGGGCCTATTTTCTTTTACAGGGACCTGTGTTATTATGTAAGAACAGTGGTAACTGTTCAGAAGGTAGTTTTCCGCGAGGCGTTTTCTGCTGTTTCTGTGCATCGTGAAGCGGTAATTATGAAGGTACTGAATAGTTATGAACAGTGGATTATTATCCATACCGGATTATGATCGGACCGAAGCGAGGGATGGTGAGGGGATGGAACTTAAGTTTACAAACCGGTTTTCTGCAAGATTTACCGTAGTAGCAAATGAATTTATAGATGAATATATGGCCGACGCCAACGGAGAGTATGTAAAAGTTTACCTCTACCTGCTCCGCCATGAAGGGGAGGCAATCACGGTGGAGGCGGTGGCCGATGCGCTGAACCATACGGAAGCCGACGTACGCCGTGCATTTGCCTACTGGCAGAAGGCCGGAGTATTCGAGCCGTCCCGCGGCGAACGCGAATCGGGAGCCGGGGCGTCCGGTATGCCGTACCGCGGTGAGGCCCCGGTACCGGACAGGAAGGGAACGGTCTGCCGGGCGGCGGAACTTGGGGCCGCCGCTAATCAGCCTGCCGGAAACCAGGCGGCACGTGAGACCAGCGCCGCCTGCGCCTGCGATATGGAGGCGCTTTCGGATGATGAGACTTTCACCCAGCTCGTATACATATCCCAGAAATATCTGAATAAAACATTTACGCCCGTGGACTGCCAGGTGTTTGTAAATCTGTATAAGAACCTGAACATGGCGCCGGAACTCATCGAGTTCCTGGTGGAGTACTGTGCACAGAACGGCCATACCAGCCTGCGCTATGTGGAAAAGGTAGCCCTTAACTGGCATGAGAAGAAGATTATGACGGTAGAAGAGGCCAGGGCCTACTCCAGAAGTTTTTCCAAGGAATCATTTGCCGTTATGAAGGCCATGGGCCTCACCGGCAGAAACCCTGCGGATTTCGAATTTGAACTGATGGAGAAGTGGTTCAGGAGCTACGGTTTCACGCGTGAGATTGTCGTGGAGGCATGCGACAGGACAATCCGTGCGATTCACAACCCCAGTTTCCAGTATGCCGATCGGATCCTTTCGGACTGGAAGGATGCCGGAGTGAGGACGAAAAGTGATATCGACGCTCTTGACAAGATACGCAGGGAACAGGAAAAGACAAAAGAGAATAAGGGCGGCCGCAGCCAGACAGGCAGTTCCGGGCGTTCCGGAAAAGGCGGTCAGGGCCGGTCTTCTAACCGTTTCCATAATCTGGAGGAGCACGGATACGATTATGATGAGATGGTCTGGGACATGATCAATGCAGGACAGAAGAGCGGGGAACCGGGAACGGGCCACGCCGAGTGAGCAGGAGGTGGAGATGGCGCTCAGTAACTCACAGTATGATTCCATTATGCGGATCTACAATCAAAAACAACTGAACAATAAACATGAGCTGGATCGGCGGACCAGCGAGGTATACCGGAAGATACCGGCCGTCAGGGAGATGAATGATGAGATAAGCTCTGCTGCGGTGCGGAGCGCAAAACAGCTTTTGGCCGGCGATCAGGGTGCGGTTGAGAAACTCAGGAAGACTATTGCCGAACTCCGGGAGGAGCGCCAGGTTCTGCTTGCATCGTACGGATATCCTTCCGATTACCTTGAGATGCAGTATGAATGCCCCGACTGCAGAGACACCGGTTATTGCAACGGAAGAAAATGCCACTGCTTCCGCCAGCGGGAGATTAACCTGCTGTACGCCCAGTCCAATATCAGGGAGATATTAAAGAGGGAGAACTTCGAGCGTTTTTCCTATGAATATTTCGACGATACAAAGATTGGGGAGCGGAGCGGAAAGACGGCGAGAGAATATATGCGGCAGGTTGTGGACACCTGCAAACAGTACGTAGATAATTTCGGACAGAAGAAGGACAATATACTGTTTACCGGAAAGACAGGCCTCGGCAAAACATTCCTCAGCAACTGTATTGCCAGGGAGCTGATAGAACTCAGCTATTCCGTCGTCTATCTGCCGGCGGTAGAGATGTTTGAGATATTTTCCAAAGAGCGCTTTTCCTATGACTCCACTGATGAGGACCGGGACCGTTCCCGCTACCTCCTGGAGTGCGACCTTCTGATCATCGACGATCTGGGAACAGAGCTGGTCAACACATTCACCACATCCCAGCTGTTCTACGTGATCAATGAACGGATGAACCGGAAGCTGGGCACAATTATTTCCACCAATCTGCCGGTCAACGAGATGAGGGACGAGTTCACCGATCGGATTATGTCCAGAATCGTGAGCCAGTACAAGGTGATACCTCTCTATGGAGAGGACATCCGTATCAGGAAGAAACTGAGAGAGGCAAGGGGAAATTAGGCTGAAAAATGAGAACGCCGCCGGTGACGGCCGGGGCCGATCCCTGCCCTGTCTTCAGTCCCGGCCATAATCTGCCCGGGAAAGTTTTCCCGGGATTCCCCCTCACGACACCCTAAAAACCGGGACTGAAGACTCACCCACTCCACCCTACCCCGTCCGCCATTCAACAGAGCCGTCCCGCATCTCAACTAAAATAACAAACCCCTTGATTTACTTGACTTATCTGGTGCATAATGATATAAATGAAACGTTGATTGGGAACAATACGGCCGGAGACAGCAAAGGCCGATCATATTAAAATATATATAGACATACTGGAGGAAAGAGATGTTGTACGAAGAAAAAATCATTGAGACGATTCCGGTGGGCCCGCTTGGCCTGATCCCGCTCAAAGGATGTGCTGAACTTGGAAAGAAAGTGGATGACTATCTTGTATCATGGAGAAGGGAGAGGGAGAGCGAGCATAAGACAACCATCGCGTTCTCCGGTTATCAGAGAGACACTTATATTATCGGCGCCAGCACACCGAGATTTGGTTCCGGTGAAGGAAAGGGAACCATCTCCGCATCGGTGCGGGGTGACGACGTATACATCCTGGTGGATATCTGTAATTACAGCCTTACCTATTCCCTGTGCGGAATGGTAAACCATATGTCCCCGGACGACCATTTTCAGGATTTAAAGAGAATCATTGCGGCTGTGGGCGGTAAGGCAAGAAGGATCAATGTCATTATGCCGTTCCTCTACGAGAGCCGTCAGCATAAGAGATCGGGACGTGAGTCCCTGGACTGCGCCCTGGCCCTGGAAGAGCTGGTGGAGATGGGAGTGGAGAACATTATCACGTTTGATGCCCATGACCCGCGTGTCCAGAATGCGATCCCGTTAAAAGGATTTGAGACCGTACAGCCGATTTACCAGTTTATTAAATATCTTCTCAAGTACGAGACGGAGCTTCAGATTGACAGCGATCATATGATGGTGATCAGCCCGGATGAGGGCGGCATGTCACGCGCCGTATTCTTTGCAAACGTGCTGGGACTGGACATGGGGATGTTCTACAAGCGCCGCGATTACACAAAGATTGTCGGCGGCCGCAACCCGATCGTGGCTCATGAATTCCTGGGCGCCAGTGTGGAAGGCAAAGATGTCATCATCGTGGACGATATGATTTCTTCCGGAGAGAGCATGCTGGACGTAGCTAAAGAATTGAAGACCAGAAAAGCCAGGAAGGTATTTATCTGCTCCACCTTTGGTCTTTTCACCAATGGACTGCAGAAGTTCGACGAATACTATGGCAACGGCCTGATTGACAGGATTCTGACTACGAACCTGATTTATCAGACCCCGGAGCTGCTTTCAAGGCCGTATTATATCAATGTGGATATGAGTAAATATATTGCGCTTATCATCGACAACCTGAACCATGACGCATCCTTAAGCGAGCTTCTGAACCCGACCGGCAGAATTAACAGGCTGCTTGTAAAGTACAGGGCAGGAATCAGAGATTAATTGTAAAAATGGATACAGCCGTTTTGGCCTCAACCTTGTTTTATTTCATTATGAGGATGCGGACAGGCCGGTGTGAATTTTATAACGTATCAGACAGGAAGACAGGACAGAGGGATTCTCATTCAGGGGAGTCTTTCTGTCCTTTATATTTAGAAAAAGTGTAATCAAGGGAAGGAGTAAGACGATGGAACAGAATCAGGGAAAGCAAAACAGAAAGCAGACCATGAAAGCCGTAGTGTTTCACGGTATCAACGATATCCGCATGGAGGAGAGACCGGTTCCGGTTATACAGGATCCGAAGGATGCCATTGTCAGAGTGGTCCGCTCCACGATCTGCACCAGTGATCTGCATATCAGAAATGGAGCCGTTCCAAGAGCGGTGCCGGGTATTATACTGGGGCATGAATTTGCGGGCGAGGTGGTTGAGACGGGCTCCGGGGTTACAAAGCTGAAAGCCGGAATGCGTGTGGCGGCCAACTGCGAAACGTTCTGTGGAACCTGCTATTACTGTAAAAGAGGGTTTGTCAACAACTGTGAGCATGGAGGCTGGGAACTGGGATGCCGGATCGACGGCTGCCAGGCCGAGTATGTCAGGGTTCCTTATGCCGACATGGGGCTTACTCCGATTCCGGATACGGTTTCCTATGAGGAGGCGCTGTTTACGGGAGATATTCTCTCCAGCGGTTTCTGGGGAGCCGATATCGCCGAGATTCAGAGGGGAGACTGCGTCGCCGTCATTGGGGCAGGCCCAGTAGGGCTGTGTGCGGCCGAATCGGCAAAATACCTGGGCGCCGGTACAGTGATCCTGGTTGACCGCGATGCATACCGACTGAACCTGGCGGTGCAGAACGGCCTGGCGGATGTGACGGTCAATACCGGGAAGCAGGACGCGGCAGACGAAGTCAGGAAATTGACGGAGGGAAGGGGGGCCGATGCGGTCATTGAGGCGGCAGGCGGTAAAGATACATTTGAACTGGCCTGGAAGCTGGCAAGACCGAATGCAGTCGTTTCCGTGGTTGCCATGTACGAGGAGAATCAGATTCTTCCGCTGCCGTCCATGTATGGGAAAAACCTGACGTTCAAGACGGGAGGCGTGGACGCGAACCGCTGTCCGGAACTTCTTTCCCTGATAGAAAAAGGAGATTTAAGGACGGATTTCCTGATTACCCACCGCTCCCCCCTCGGGGAGATCATGGAGGGATACCGGGTATTTGGAGCCAAGGACGATAACTGCATTAAATGGGTGATTACGGCCGACGAATAGAGAGAATAAGCGGCCTGGGTTATGGCTTTAAAACTTATCGTTTCATAAGTTACAGCTTCAGGACTTATTATTTCAGAACCTATTACTTCAGAACCTATTATTTCAGGCAAGAGACTGCCTTATCCGTCAGCTCCCCGTAAAACCGTTCAAACAGAGAAATAAATTCCCGCATATAGAGCGGTTGATGAGCCTGTGCGTGAGTGACCAGTTCTATTTTCAGGAAGTCATTTAAATCGTCCAGGCAGAAGACCTGGATCTGTTCCGCTGCCTCCCGGCCCTGGTTAAAGGCAGCGACTTTTTCCAGTACAATTTCCGGGCAGAACGCCGCCGCCAGATGTCTGGCGCAGAATTGAAGCTGCGTCTCATAGTCGCTGATAAAGAAAATCATATTCAACTGCACATTCCAGTTGTTCAGGTACCGTTCAATCAACTGGTTAAATGTGCTGTTGCTGTTGTTGCCGACGAAAGGAAGGCCGGGGAAATCACTGAGCCTGATACTGCGTTCGCCCGTACTTGTGCCGCTATCCGGCAATTTACCGTACCGTGCCAGAAGGTGCCTTGTTGCTATCATATAAATCCGTTCATTTTTGAGAATTTTGCGCGCCAGCAGTTCATGGCTGGGGCAGTTTACACCAACAAACATATCTATCTTTCCGTTCAGAAGGAGGGGCAGAAGCTGTTTGGCATCGTCCAGCACGACCGACAGACAGACATGGGGGAATTTCTCATGGTAATCGCAAAACACGTCGGGCAGCAGAATCCGCGCCCTCGTCGCATTAATTCCCAGAGTCAGAGAACCCTGTTTCCCTTCTTTTGTATTGATTAATTCATTCTGTATGCCCTTCTCAATCACCTCGATCTGGCGCAGTGACTGCAGGAGCAGTTCACCCGCCGGCGTCAGCGTCAGCTTCGGCGATCTGTTAAAAAGACTCACCCCATAATAATCTTCCAGCCGTTTGATGTGGCTGCTCAGGCACTGCTGCGTGATATAGGCTTTGTTCGCTGCTTTCGTAAAACTCGTCTCCTCGGCAGCCAGTAGAAACATTTCATAGCTCGTCTGCATAACTTCTCCTTTCCATATCCACTCCATAAAGCTTAACACAATAGAAGATATGGCACAATATTTTATTTGTGACAAATGATGCCTTTCATTGTTTTTCATGGTGGGAATTTGCTGGTATAATCATCTCAACAGACGATAAATCAATCGGAAGACAGGATAATGACAATTCTGCCGAATGACAAATCAGATTAAAAACGATCTGAAGTGACATTTTGAAAAATTAACTCGTAACGTGAAAGAAGGAGATAATATGGGAGAGATACGGGACAATATTGCGGATGGATATTATGAAGGGCTGATGAACGCGGTCGGATTCCGGGATCAGGATTTGAAGAAGCCTGTAATCGGTGTGGTGAATTCCTGGAACGACGTGAATCCGGGGCACAAGCCGTTTAAGGAGCTTGTAAATTATGTAAAGGAAGGAATCTGGGCAGCAGGCGGTGTCCCGGCTGAGTTTGGGGTGCCGGCCCCCTGCGACGGGATGGCCCAGCTTCGTGGAATGCAGTATGTGCTCCCTCAGAGAGATCTCATTGCTGCGTCAATCGAGGCTATGGCCGAGGCACATTCCTTTGACGGCATGGTGTTCTTGTGTTCCTGCGATAAAATTATTCCGGGAATGCTGATGGCGGCCGCGTCCTTAAATCTGCCGTCCCTGTTTTTGACGGCCGGTTCGATGGTTCCCTATGAAACGGGGGAGAATACCTTTGTGACATCGGATTTAAAAGAGTCTATCGGAGCCAGGAACAGCGGAAAAATCTCAGAGGAGACATTTCGGGATTACAAGGAAAACATGTGTTATTCCTGCGGAACGTGTTCCATGTACGGAACCGCTAACACGATGGGGGTGTTCGCCGAGGTGGTGGGACTTTGTCCCGTTGATTCCACAACAATGCTTTTCTGTTCCTCGGCAAAACAGAAGCAGGCAAGGGATGTGGGAGAGCGTATCGTCGGCCTGACAAAAGAGGGAATCTGTGCCCGGACCTTTCTGACCAGGGAGTCTCTCAGCAATGGCATCATGCATATTTCGGCCACAGGCGGTTCCACCAATGCCGTAATGCATGTCACGGCGCTGGCGCGGGTGCTGGGCCTTGATATGGATCTGAGGGAATTTGACAGAATTCAGGAGAGCGTTCCGGTCGTTGCCAAGTTCAAACCCTCGTCGAAGTATAATCTCCATGATTATCATAAAGCGGGCGGAGTCAGAGGATCCCTGACGGCAATCCGGGAGTTCCTCAATCTGCAGGTTCCCATGGCCTTCGGGGGAACGCTCGGGGACATGCTTGAGCGGTTTTCCGGTAAAATTAACCCGGAAGTCATTCACAGCCCGGAGCAGGCGCTGCATGAGGATGGATGTTTTGCCATTCTGCACGGCAACCTGGCGCCAAAGGGCGCTGTCGTGAAGAAGAGCGGAGTGGAACCGTCCATGTTTTACCACAGAGGACCTGCCGTGGTCTTTGACTCCGAGGAGGAACTGATGGAGCGTATGCTCAATTCCGATATTACGCCGGGATGCGTCCTCGTCATCCGCTATGAGGGACCGAAAGGAGGCCCCGGAATGCGGGAAATGTCGATTCCGGCCGCCATGCTCATTGGCATGGGTCTTCATACTTCGGTGGCAATGATCACGGACGGACGGTTTTCGGGTGCCTCCAGAGGACCGTGCGTGGGCCATATTTCCCCCGAGGCATGGGACGAAGGACCGATTGCCTGCATTAAGAACGGCGATATTATCACAATTGACCTGAACAATAAACGGATTGAGGTGGAATTATCTGAGGAAGAGTTGGAACAGAGGAGAAAGGAGATTGTAAAACCGGATCATAAGGCAGGGGGGATCCTGAATGCATACCGGAAAAGCGTATGCGGCGCAGAGGACGGCGCTCTGTGGCTTTATTCAGAAAACAAATGAGATTACACAGGAGGAATGGTAGGTTATGGGGACATTGGTTGCATTTTTAATTGGTTTGGCAGTAATGTTTTTTCTGATGCTGAAGACAAAGGTCGGGCCTTTTATGTCGATGCTCTTCGGCTCGCTGGTGATAGGGCTGGGCTGCGGGGTCAGTTCCGCGGACACGATCAGCGCAATTGCGGGAGGATTTGGAAACACTTGTAAAAGTATTGGTATTGTAATCATTTTTGGAACGATTCTGGGAGAGTACCTGGAAAAGTCGAATGCTACACAAAAGATTGCCACGACGCTTCTGCGTCTGACAGGAGACAAAAATGCTGATGTGGCGCTGGCAGCCACCGGATTCGTGGTATCGATTCCAGTTTTCTGTGACGTGGCGCTCATCATGCTGGCGCCGATTGCAAAGGCCGTAGCAAAAAAGAGCCGTTTAAAACTGGGCGCCCTGGCGACGGTTCTGGCTCTGGGCCTTCTTATCACAAATACATATGTGGCGCCGACACCGGCTCCGCTGTCCATTGCATCCATACTCGGCATCGATGTGGGGCAGTCCATTCTCTGGGGACTGGCGGCTTCCCTGTTTGTAGTTGTGGTTGTCTGGGCATACTGCCGCTTTTTCCTTCAGAAAAAGCCGGACGACTGGTATGTACGTTCAGACAGCACCGCATTGGAAGACAGTGAAAACGAAGACGGAGAGGAAACTAAACTGAGTAATGCGGCTCCGGCCGTTATGCCGTCGTTCCTGGCATCCATACTTCCGATCCTGGTGCCTATCGTTTTAATCCTTTTTAATACGACATGCAGCATGCTTCTTCCTGAGGGTGCGGCCCTTCTTACCGTCAGCTCCTTTTTAGGAGATAAAAACATTGCTTTAGCCCTTGGTATTGTGACGGCTATCCTGCTTTTGAAAAAAAGTATTCCTCAGAACGAGGTGTATGATGCGATGACAAATGCCCTTTCCACAGCCGGCCCGGTTATCTTTATTACGGCTGCAGGCGGCGCTCTTTCAAAAATTATCGACGCGACGGGAGTCGGTGTGCTCTTTGCGGATTCCCTTGCAGCCAGCGCTCTGCCGGTTATCATTATCCCGTTTTTAATCTGCGGCTTTTCAAAATTTGTCCAGGGTTCCTCCTCGGTTGCCGTTATCATGGCCTCAACCCTGACACTGCCGCTTTGCAATGCGGGACTGATTCACCCAATCGTTGCCTTTATCGCAATTTGCGCGGGTTCCGGCTTCGGTTCCCATGTAAACAACAGCTTTTTCTGGGTCTTTGCAAACCTCTTCGGGTATGACACCAAGACCACGTTGAAATCGCTCTGCGTGGGGCAGCATGTGATGGCGTTTGCCGGGCTGGTTGCGGCATGTATTGTCAGTATGATTCTTTAAATATAGCGATAGCAGGTAAAAGAATTGATAGGAGACTTTTACCATCGTCAGTCCACAAAAGACGGGGACCGGGATATACCGGCTACCCGTCTTTTGTGGACTGATGATAAACTATACAGTGTTATGAAAGAAAACTCTGATCAGCCTGCTTTGCCGTAATAAGGAAGCTGTTCTTCAAACCCCTTTTTGCCGCATTTGAACCACTCGATCATGTGCTTGACTGTGTCGGACGCTTTGGCAGCGGCGGCGAGGTCGGAGTTGAATGCCTGATGAGGCTGTACATAGATGTTTGCTGTCCTGTCTTCCGCCATTTCCAGAAGCCTTCTGGCTGACTGAAGGTTAATGTCTCCGGCCGGCTTCTGGCACTTTAAGGACTGGGAGAAATCATTCTCTGCAGTGAAGACATCCAGGCCGATGCCGCCGATAATCCCTTCCTGGTAGAGATGGAGAAGGCCTGCCTCGGGGGCAATTTCACCACGTGTTATATTGATGAAAATCAGTCCCTTTTTACCCTGCCTGAGAACGTCCTCGGAGAAGTAATTCTCATTGTAAAAGATGCTGTCGGGAATTCTCGTAAGATTCATTGCATTAATAATAATGTCACTGTTCTTTACGGCCTGCTCTTTCGATACGAAGTTCACGCTGTCGCCGTAAACCTGTTTCAGCTCTTCCTCACGGATATCAACTGCCTGGGCGGTGAGGCCGTTTGCCTTTACAAGGTCATAGGCCCGCTTTCCTATTTTGCCGACGCCAAAGACGGTTGCAACCCTGTCCGGGGTGAATTCCATGAAAGAGGCGGTCATGTTACGCTCAAATGTGGCGGCATTTACCGTATACTGGTTGAGCAGCCCCGCCGCGGCGTACATGAATTTGATAGCGGTCTGGGCGACGGAGTTGACGCAGTAATTTCTCAGTGATGTAATGTTGGCCTTGTCACTCAGTGTCTCCAGATGGTCATATCCGGCGCTTCTGGTAATAATGCTCTTTTTTGCGCCTGTAAGATAAGAGGACGGGATGATGGAATGCGTTTTAATACTGATAATATCGGGCAGCTCCTCATCCGGATTCTGATTTAGAAATTCCTGGAGGTTCTGAGGGGTTACAAGATAGCGTAAGTCTGCCGGAATCAGGCCGCATTCCTGCGCTGCCTTTGTTTCGTCTACAAGATGTCTGGCTTCTTCGCCGAGTGCTTCAAAATGGATGATATCATAATTTCTGCTCATAATTAAACTCCCTTCAATTTGTGCTGACTTTTTACAGATAACTGATAATCAGCTTTTATTCAAAGACTTCTTCTCCAACGTAGAGAGGGGTTGAATTGGAACTCGTTCCGGAATCATTTTTACGGGCTCCAAAGGGGGGACGCCACCATTTAAATACATAGGCGATGACACCCATAACACCTACGATACCAAAGCAGCCCCAGGTTACAAGATGAGGACCGAATACCGGCACTGCGGACATCAGTAACGGAGGGATAATTTGCAGCCCGATGATGATCGGACGGTTCAGCAGGTCGGAAATACCGGAATCCTCGATCCCTCTTGACTTCAGCTCCGGATCCACAATTCTCTGAAGCATTACTCCTGTGGCTGCAACACCGCAGGCGTGGCCCCATACCATCATGTTACGTTCGAACCAGTCTTTAACGGAAGAATATTTTCCGATTACCAGGAACCAGATCCAGTTTGTGATTAAGCCTGCCACGCATATGACAAGGAGTGGAACTGCGTATTTGATGACAACGCCTGTTTTTAAAGCTCCGATGCCTGAAATCATCAGGAAGTCGGTAGAAGTGCCGCTGATACGGTTTATGCTGGCTCTGTCCACATATTTATCTCCACCGGTCTTATTCAGACAGAAGTTCATGATAAAACCAAATAACAATGCGGTGCAGAATGCAGGAATTTCTACGCCGATAATCGGCGCGAGGTATTTTGACAATGCATATCCCATTATGGACGGAACCAGGACGAGCGCCAGATGAAAAGCCATCGGATCGGCACATATGGTTGAAATGGTTCCTTTTGTGCTGGCAGTCTGTTCTGCTTTTGGAATCAGGCCTGTTTTCATGGAAGCAGGAAGATCCTTGGGTGAGCGGACATAATTGGTATAATTTTTTCTTGCCCCCCAGTTGATTATGATAATTCCCAGAATAATGCCTCCGACAATTCCAACGGTCGCCGTAGTATACGCCAAATCGGTCGCTTCCGACCAGCCCAGCGCCTCATAGGCCTGGCCGACTGCCGCCGCTGTTCCATGGCCGCCGTAATATCCGGTTGCCATCATAAGACCAAATCCAGGATTCAGGTTGTAAAAGTGATTCAGTACATAGATGGTCAAAAACATTCCCACCGCATACTGGAGAACCGCAATGCCGGTAATGTTGAAGAACATTCCGCCGATAGCGGGACCGGACAAGGCGCCCTTAGCCGGTTTGTCTCCGATTGCCATAGCCGCAAATATAACGACGATTAAAACACTGGCGTAAGTGCCGAGGCTGCTGGAGAAAGGAATAATCCCCAATCCGTTGGGCCCGAAAATCAGAGCCAGAAACCCTGCTATCAGTGCAGGCGGTATTAAAAATTTTTGAAAGAATTTTACCTTCGCTCTAAGTATCTGGCCTGCCAAAAAAACCATTCCCATAAGGCAGACGTCAGTAAAGACTGTCCATAGTGTCATAGTGTTACCTCCCGTTTGATTAAACTCCCCTGTGTGTGTCAAGTTTCTGCGCATCAACTTTATGATTTATTTATAACACCTTTTATCTGCAAATACCTGCATTTGCTTAGGATAAAACTGATGTATCTTGCTGTTGGGATTTGCCAGAAAAATCATATAATTTAAGGTAAAAAAGAGGGAAATGCGCGTAATAAAAAAGAGAACAGTGTGAAAAAACACCGTTTGTACTATCTGATAGTGCAATATTAATAAAAGATCCAATTGATAAAGTGGAATATCTGGATTTATTAATGGCAGAAAAATGCAGAAAAATAATAAGATAGTGCAGTTGTTGCGCTTAATATCTATCATTTTTGTAAAAAAATTGCCTTTTTAATGATGAATCTTGCGCTGGGAAAGGAAAGTACTTGTAACGGAGAAGAGAAATGGATAGACTGTAAGAAATAGAAATGAGAGGGGAGAAGGCGGAATGATACAATGTCAATATGAGGTACATATCAGTAAGAATGACACTTATTCCATGGATCGCCCTCATTTCCATGAGGATATTGAAATTGTGCTCTGTATTGCCGGTGAAGGCGTATTCTTTCTGGAGCCGGAAGTGTTTCCACTTTACAGGGGGCAGTTGTTCCTGATCGATTCATCGATCCTCCACCGGAGTGTGGCGAATGAAGAGTACCGGTGTATGGTTTTTCATATTTCATCGGAGATGCTGCACGAATTTTCGTCCCTTCAGAGTAATTTCCAGGCGAGAAGCAAGCGGTCCGGCCTGGTTGCGACACTGACGGAAGAGAACACAAAATACCTGGAAACGCTCTATGGCAGACTTGCCGAAGACTTCGGCCATGAATTCGGTGGGGATATCAGGCAGACGATCACATTGCTGACCTTTTTGCTCACCTGTTTTTCTCATTTTAACGAGGCTGAGGACGGGGAGGTCCACACAAATCCGAGTCTTGATAAAGTGGCGCCGATCCTGACTTTTATCCAGGAGCATCTGGGAGCGGCCATGACCACGCAGTCTATTGCCGACGCTTTTTATATGAGTAAATACCATCTGTGCCATATTTTCAAAGAAGGCACCGGATTCAGTCTCATGGATTACGTCATCAACTGCCGCATACTGAAAGCCAGATCACTTCTCAGAAACGGTATGCGTGTCCAGGAAGTTGGAGAAAATGTAGGTTTCCGAAATAACGAGCATTTTATCAGAACCTTTAAAAAACTGACGGGAATGCCACCGAAACGGTATGCGATGATGTACAAAGACAGCGATCAGAATGCCAAGAGGGAACTTGTGGTGGTAGAAGGGAAGGATGGGAAAATTATAGAAGGAATAAAGGCATGAGGATTTAGTTGAGATGTGAGGACGCCTCTGTAAGACGGTGGACGGGGTAGTGGGAGGTTGTATATGAGTCTTCAGTCCCAGCAGTTGGTTGTGGTGAGGGGGAATCCGGAGAAAAAAATTCCTGCGGGGACACGCTCCCGCTTGTGAAGCGCACAACGGATGCTAAGCTCGAAAGGACCTCGCTAAGCACCGGCGGGCTTCAAGGTCTCCCTTCGGAAAGTTTTTCTCCTCCTTCCCCAGGCAGGATATTGACGGGACTGAAGGCTCAGGGAAGGTTATTGCCCCGTCCGCCGGCTTCAGGGGCTGATTGTCTCTTTCGTCAAGTGCGGGAGAGGTATTTACGCGGCCACTATATGGTCGTGAACCTTTTGAAGGTATTTCGGGCTGAGTTCAGAGATAAGTCCAAAGCTAAATTTAATGCTTAATCTAAAAATTCAATGGTTATTTAAGGATAGGTCAGGCGCTAAAGCCAGACTCATCAATTTAATACCATACAGGAGGCATCCTCCTGGAGTTCGGGGTGGCGAAAACCTTCGCATCTTCAGTTCCGGGCCATAACCTGCCTGTGAGGAAGAAGGGAGAAAAAGATTCCGGAGGGAACCTGGGAGTCCATCGGCACTTACCGAGGTTTTTCACGAGGTTAGTACCGCTATGAACTCCAACGAGGCTCTTCCGCAGCTATGGACAGCCGTGGTATAATGGTGGTAGAAAGAAGGGATCTTTTATGATGAAATATAAGGAACTGGAAAACTGCCCCCTAAAGTTTGACGAAAACCACTTTATCTATGAGTGGCACGACGATGGCTCCACCCTGCACCTCTACCTAAAATCCAGGTCCCACCCTTGTGCCTGCCCCGATTGCGGCGCCCTGTCGTCTACCCTAAATTCGGCTTATACCCGGACCCTTCAGGATACGCCCATCCGAGGCAAGCACACACTCCTTCATGTCAAATCTTATAAATATAAGTGTACTAATCCGGACTGTCAACGGAAGGTCTTTGTAGAACCCCTTCCCTTCGCAAGACATTCCCAAACCAGGACGGACGCCCTGAACGCAATGATCCTGGACGCCTTTCTTGCCGGAAATGCCGAAGGCAGCAGCCGCAGGCTGGCCCAAATCGGGGTAAAGGTCAGCGGGGATTCCATCTTGCGGCTTGGCAGCCGGTTTCAGCTGCCGGATGATCCGGAGGTGACTTCCATCGGAGTGGATGAGGTCGCGATCCGAAAAGGGCAGACCTATGCGACGGTTATTTATAACGCGCAGACCCATCTGCCGCTCGCTCTTTTTCCAGGGCGTGACGGAGCCTCTTTGAGGGAATGGCTTCTGGCCCATAAAAAAGTAAACAAGGTGGCCCGGGACCGGGCGAGCGCTTACTCGGAAGCAATCCGCCTGGCCCGCCCGAACTGTATCCAGATAGCCGACCGTTTTCATCTCTTGCAGAACCTGAGTACCGCTCTTTCGAAACTTGCTAAAGACGAAATACCGGACCATCTTTATCTAAAGGACGGAGAGATTCTGAAAAAACGGCCTGAAAAGATCTGGGTTGAACGGACCATCGATCCGGCTAAAATGGCCTCTCTGCACTATGATAACGCCTGCCCCTTAAAAACGGACGGGACGGAGCTTGTTTTCGACAGCCAATTCCATCGTCTGAGCGACGCGGTTCGGAAAAAACAGGATGAAGCCATTAAAAAAAAGCGAACGAATCCGTGCCGTACAGGAGAGGTGGGCCCAGATGGAAGAAAAGAAGATCCGCCCTCTGATGGACGAGTTCCACATGAAATATGAGACAGCAAACCGATATATCCATATGACAGAGGAAGAAATCATGCGCCTGGGCCGGAGAGAAATCCGGAAGGAAGGTTCGAAGGTAGCCGCCTATTCCAACCTGATTTACAAGATGATCCAAAACGGTGAAAGTGATCTCACGATTTATCAATACATCAGGTATCAAGGATACAGTGGGAGCCTGAACACGATATGGGATTACATTCACTGCCTAAAGGAAAATAACTTTCCCGGCTGGAAACAGAGCAACGCGATCTGTGCGTATCGCTCTTCTGAGGCAGAAGGGGTGATCCGTCTCAGCCGGGGACAGGTGGTAAGGTACTTGTTGACGGTCAATGCGAAAACCAAACGGGATAAAACAGTGCAGAAAAACAGTTCCGCCATCCAACAGGCCTATCCCATTACATCAGAAATCCATACCATGTACCAAGAATTCCATAAAATCCTGATGGGATCCAATGAGAAAGAATTAGCCCCGTTCATCCGGAAGTATGAGAAGAGCCGGATCCAGCCCTTTTGTGAAAGCATAAAAAAAGACATAGACTCAGTGAAAAATGCAATCAGGAATCCGGAAAGTTCCGGATTTGTGGAAGGGGGAAACAATCAATTCAAACTCACGAAACGGAATGAATATGGAAGAATGAAACTGGAAAGCCTGTTTAAAAAGTTTTGCCTGTCCTTTCTAGAAAAACGGCCCGGTTTCGATCTCAACCAGCTACTGCTGACTCGTTTTGGTTTTAAAGCTTAATGTCCATAGCTGCGGAAGAACCTCCAACGAGCGCAAGCGTTTCCCGCAGGAACTTTTTCTGCCCGGATTCCCCACCCGCAACCAAACTCAATCCGGGACTGAAGACTTACAACCTCCTCTCACCATCCCGGACCCCGGCCTGCGTCGGCTTCGCTGTCCTCTTTCTTCAAGAGGCGGCGCTTGTCGCTGCCACTACGTTTCTTAAAATCGCAACTATATAGTGGACGCGACAATACCACCACCCCACTTGATGAAAGAGACAATCAGCCCCTGAAGCCGGCGGACGGGGCAACAACCTTCGCTGAGTCTTCAGTCCCGCCGACAACCTGCCCGGGGAAGGAAGGAGAAAACTTTCCGAAGGGAGACCTTGGAATCCGCCGGTGCTTGATGAGGTATTTTCGAATCTAGCACCCGTTGCGCATTCCACAAGCGGAAGCGAGTCCCCGTAGGAATTTTTTCTCCTGGATTCCCCCTCACGATAACTTACAAACCGGGACTGAAGACTCATATACACACCCACCACCCCGTCCGCCGTCTTTCAGAGGCGTCCTCGCATCTCAACTAATACCTACTTAAACACCCCGTTTCTTTTTCTGAATGTCCAACAGTTGCAGGATCAAACTTTCCACAACATCTTTATATTCAATATCTAAAAGTTCAAAATTCGCTAATATTTCCTCAACGGAGTCATCATGGCAGCCGGGAAGATCGATTATATCTCCCTCACCGCCAACAGGAACAAAACCGGTTTCCAGAAGAAAATCACCTGAGGTTTTTAAGATTTTCGCCAGTTGCTTTATCTTGGCCACATCAGGCTGTCTTTTTCCCGTCTCATAGCCGCAGTAAGTGCTGTTCGTTATCCCCATGGCATCGGCTACCTGCTGCTGGGTGTACCCGATGGAAATTCTCGCTTCTTTTAACCTTTCGGTAAAACTCATTACGACACCTCACTTTCGCCTGAATCATAACATATGGTTGGCGTATCGTCAATAAAATCCCTCTAATATATTGACATGTTGGCGAATTGAGAATATAATGACACTGTGGTTTGGCGATACGCCAAGAAAGGAGGAATGCTACATATGTATCCCAATTTATTGGGCCAAAAAGAATTCTTTCATCTTACTGAGCAGGATATGGGAGAAATCATAGGCGTCAGCCGCAGCGATTACAGCCGGAAGATTTTGAACGGCAGCTTTTATCCGGGCGAGTGCCGGGCCTATTGCAGATATTTTAATAAGCCTTTTGATTTCTTATTTGCAACGGAGGGCGAAATCAGCCACTTTCTTAACAAATCCTTTCGGAATCTGCTTCCGTCTCCCTTTCCCACAGGGCAGAAAATGATTTCCAGTTAAGAAGCGCTGTAATGATATTGAGAAAGGGGGAATTAACATCTCAACGGAAATTAATCAGCTTTTGCAGAACTTTGAGATACCCAGGGTAGCCAGGGTACGCCAGTTTTTTAACAGTGAGGAACTGAAGGAACCTGAGAAGGAGCTTAAAAGACTGTTAGAGGAAAAAGAGCTTCCCATTAAAAAAGGAGCAAAAATTGCAATCACCTGCGGCAGCCGTGGAATTGACCGGTATGTGCCGCTGCTTAAAACCATTGTTGCGTTTGTAAAAGAAAAGGGCGGAATTCCTTTTCTCGTACCATCAATGGGGAGCCATGGCGGAGCAACGGCCAAAGGGCAGGCACTGGTGCTGGAAAAGTACGGAATTACGGAGAAAACCATAGGCGCTCCGGTCGTTTCCAGCATGGAGGTAAACCAGATTGGAACGACGAGGCAGGGACTGGGCGTTTACATTGACAGGAATGCCTGTCAGGCTGATGGGATTATTCTGTTCAACAGGGTGAAACCCCACACGTCCTTCCGCGGCCGTTATGAAAGCGGCCTTGTGAAGATGCTGGCAATAGGGCTTGCAAAGCAGAAGGGGGCGGAAGCCACCCATTTTCTGCGGTATGAGAATATGGCGGAAAACATTATAGCCGTGGCCTCGGTCGCCCTGGAAAAGCTTAATGTCATCTGCGGCGTGTCCACCATTGAGAACGGTTATGGGCGTCTGGCCAAGGTACACGTTTCCCGGAAGGATGAGATTATGGCCGATGAACCGGATTACCTTCAGGATGCCTGGAATAAGATGGCCAGGCTTGCACTTAATGAAATTGATGTGCTGGTTGTAGGAGCCATTGGCAAGGAGATCAGCGGAACCGGTATGGATACCAACATTGTGGGCCGGTTTCACACCAATGCCGCAGGGGGCGGTCCCAGAACAGTAAAGCTGGGCGTACTGAACATAACGGAAAAATCGGAGGGAAACGCCAACGGTATGGGACTGGCCGATTTTATCCCCAGGCATATGTATGAACAGATTGATTTTGGCAGTACCTATGTCAACACGCTGACGTCTACGGAACCCAACAGCTCCCGGCTTCCGATGGTGGTGGAGGATGACAGGGCTGTTTTCAAAGCCTGCGTCAAGCTCTGCGGAAGCATAAAGAATGAGGAGATTCGTATGGTGATCATTCCTGATACAAAGCATCTGGACGAGATCTATCTGTCCGAAGCCGCAATTAATGCAGCCTGCCGTCCGATTCAGGTGGAGAGCGGATTTATGGAGGTTCCTTTTGACAGGGAGGGGAACCTGCTCCTGTTCGCAGACGGCCGCGATTCTGCCGGATAAAAAGGATTTTACGCAACATGACTTGGAATCAATGACTTTAGTATAATTTTGGAGTGACTATCTGTGAGGAGGTATATGTTATATGGAATTGACTATGAGTTCTGCCATATGGCAGGTAATGGTTGATGCGGCAGTTATGGGAACGCTGCTGCTGATTGGGGAATTTTTACGGGCTAAGGTAAAATGGTTTCAGAAGGCATTAATCCCGCCTGCTGTCCTGGCCGGTGTTCTGGCTCTTTTACTGGGGCCGAAAAGCCCGTGGGAGGCATGCAGGATTCTGCCGCTTTCCAGTTCCTTCGGAACCTACGCCAGCGTTTTGATCGTGCTGGTTTTTGCTGCCACACCCATTGGGGACAGGCCTAAGAAAGGAGCAATGGCCGGATCTAAGATTATGGGAATGTTTTTCAACATTTCCGGTATTGCCGTTCTCCAATACGGGATCGGAATGCTGGTGACGATCACGGTACTGACCAAGTTCTATCCTGCCCTGAACGAAAACTTTGGGCTGATGATGGCCACCGGTTTTTACGGAGGCCACGGAACGGCTGCCGCCGTCGGTAAATCACTGGCCGATCTTGGAGTGGCCGATATGACGGATCTGGGATATACTTGTGCCACAATCGGAATCGTGGGCGGAATTATCACAGGTATTCTAATCATTAACTGGGGCACGCGTAAAGGTTATACCCACTATGTGGAAAATCCCAGTGAACTGCCGGTTGATATGCGTACCGGACTGGTACCGCCGGAAAAACAAAAATCATCTTCCAAAGGAACCGTGGCCTCTATCTGCCTGGATCCGCTGGGATATCACCTGGGTATCGTTCTCTTTGCTTCCTGGCTGGGTTATATGGCATCCGCCGGGTTTGCAAAATGGACACTGGCAACCTTTAATTATAAAATATCAATCCCGGAGTTCTGTCTTTCATTGTTCGCAGGACTGATTATAAACGCGCTTCTGAATAAGAGCGGAGCATATAAATATGTGGATCGCGGATCCATACAGAGAATTCAGGGAACGGCCACCGATTTCCTGATGATATCGGGTATCGGTTCACTGAATTTGACCGTAGTTATGAATTATGCGGTTCCGCTGATTGTCGTATGCGTACTTGGATTTTTGTCCGTATGGGTATGGTTTATCTGGATTGGCGGAAAATCCTCAGAGGAAGACTGGTTTGAGCGGAATATGATGATGTGGGGCCATGCCACAGGCGTTGCCGCTACCGGTGTACTGCTGCAGCGTATCGTGGATCCGGATCTTAAGAGCCGCGGTATCGAGGATTCCGGTATTTCCGATATTTTCAACCGTCCGATTATCATAGGCCTGCAGGTGATTCCCCCAATTCTAATCACCTCAATGGGTACCACGGGTTCCTGGATTGTCACTGGCGCATGTTTTGCGATTGTGGCTGTTATGTGGCTGCTTGCATGGATGACCAAGGGATGGGTAGCCGGACGCAAACTGGAAAAATACAGATAAAATCGATAGACAACATCGATGTATGAATAATAAGTCACGTTTTACATAAAAGGAGGGCTGCCGCAGTGATGCGGCAGCTCTTTTTACGGATATGGCCGGGCGGTTTCAATTGGAATCTGAATCTCCGTGAGAAACTCTTTCGGGTTGTTGGTCATGGAAATATTGATGATAGAGGTCTCGATGGAGTTACCGGTCACGGTCAGCCCCTGCTTCTCGATGTAATTCCATAATTTGCGGTAAGTCCTGGATATGGTCTGGTAGCCTCCGGTATGGCAGGCGACGATAAATGTTCCGGCAGGGATGGAAGACAGCCGTTTTGCCTCCATGCCGGTAAAGGGTTTTACAAAGAAACCAATGGAGTTATAGGTCAGAAAATGATGGTTTTCCAGATTTTCCTGGTGAATTTCCAGCAGGATTTCCCCTTTGTCGTAGGAGGGGCGGTCGTGCAGGGCCTTTATGTAGGAGGAATAGAGGAGTTTGATACAGGCATAAAGATCTTCGCTGGAAAAATTAATATTCATCCTGTACAGATACCGCTCCGGGCACTGCCTCACCTCAAAAGCAGACGATTTATGTTTTGACAGTTCGATTTTATTGATCAGCTCCTCATTCTGCCGGTTCAACTCATTCAATTCCGCCAGCTCGGCCTCAATGATGCTGCGGCGCTCCAGGAGCAGTTTTTCCAGCGAGGCGACATTCTTGGCGCTGCTGTGGGCTTTGATCTGCTCCAGGCTGAGCTGCAGCTTTTTCAGTTTACCAATCATATTGAGCTGGAAAAGCTGGTTGTATTCATAGTAACGGTAACCCGTGTTTGTATCGCGGGCGGACGGCCTGCACAGGCCGATGGAATCATAATAGCGGAGAGCCGATTTGGAAATATTTAAAAAACGGCTTATCTCGGCTATGGTATATTTGTCGTTCATGGGGATGCATCCTTTCCCGCCGGGTTCCCCGGCCGTATTAAAACAGCCGGACGGCTGCAAAACAACATGTTCTAAGACAGTTATACTATAACAGGACAAAACATTCAAGCAGACTTTAATGTTTAAATGCCTGTAAAATAAGGAAAAAATGAATTGAAATTAGTTTAATGGAAGTATTGACATTCAAGTAAGATAACAGGTTACACTTAAGGCAGTTGAGAAAGGAGAGTATCTATGGAAAAACGTTTTTTAAATGTCTCCGTCATGCAGCATACGATATCGGCCGACTTAAACACCAACCTTAAGGTAATCGGGGATTCCGTAGAAAGCCTGATGATGGGATATGTCAGACCGGAATTGATTGTGGGTGTGGAGTTTGGAATCAGCAAGTCCCCTATATCAATCGATGATGAGGCGATTAAGTTCCTGGCAGGTCTTGCAAAAAAGCACCGTGTATACCTGGTGCCGGGGACATTTGCCGAAAAGTCGGAGGAGCTGGCGGAGGGCGAGGCATACAATACCTGTCCTGTTTTTGGACCGGACGGCACGATGATTTGCCGGTACAGAAAAAAAGTTCCGTTCCGGCCCGGGGAGATGTCGGTGCCCAGCAATGAGGAGGAGGACTACTGCATTTTCAAAATCCGGGAGAAGGGGATTACGGTAGGGCTGCAGATATGTTATGATCAGTTTTTCCCGGAGATTTCCAGGACTCTGGCCCTGAAGGGCGCGGAGCTGATTCTGTGTCCGGCGTTAGACCCCATCGAATACCGTCATGTTCCGGAAATCCTGCCTAGAGCCAGGGCGCTGGAAAATGAACTGTTTTATATCTGGACATGCGGTACGGGGCAGCTCGGGGCCTCGACGTGCTGCGGAAACTCGGTGATTGTGGATCCGGAAGGCCAGGTCCTCATCAAATGTCCCGAGACGCCCGCACTTGTGACAAGGACGCTAGACTTCTCACAGGTGGAGCTTAAGAGGGAGTACGGTAGGGACCAGCATCTGAATTCGCTCAGATATTTTAATGTACAATATCCGTTTGCCGGCCGTCTCAACGAGGCCCCCGTCTATCAGGGAGCGGGCAGTCTGACGGCGGACAGAAAAGAATATGAGGAAAAGACACGTGGAGTAAGGATGGGAAATTTGTAAGGGGGAAAGAAAATGGAGAGTACAAAAGGGAAAGATAATTCGGCGGTTCTGAAATTTCTCCTTTTTTCAGGAATCGGGGCATTCATGTTTTTTGTCAATGTAAGAATAGGCGGTGTGTCAGTTATACCGATTCAGCATATCATTAACCTGATTAAGAAGCTGTGCGGGCCTGTCATACCGTATTTTACACTGGTCATGGTCATGGCCGGCGGAATTATGCCGATTATGAACGGAAGCTATAAGAAATCAATGTTTAATTTTGTATTTACGATAATTAAACTGCTCGGCACTGTTATTGGTTTTATGGCGGTTTTCAATGTGGGACCAGAGGCGGTTATGCGTGCCGACATGATTCCGTTTCTATATAACAGCGTGGTCATACCGATTGCCCTGATGATTCCGGTGACCGGAATTGCCTATGTATTGCTTCTGAATTTTGGACTGGTAGAATTTATCAGCGCATTCATGCAGCCAGTCATGAGAAAAATATGGAAAACTCCGGGGGAGAGCGCCATTGATGCGGTTGTATCATTCTCAGGCGGTTACGCTCTGGCGGTGCTTTTGACAAACGACCTGTATAAAAAAGGGGTATACAGCGCAAAGGAGAGTGTGATTATTGCCACCGGATTTTCAACGGTATCCATCTCATTTCTGATCGTTATTGCCAATACCCTTGGTTTTATGGAGCACTGGACCCTGTATTTTTTTGCATGCTTTTTTGTAACCTTTCTTGTGACCGCTCTTACAGCCCGTATTTATCCGATATCAAAAATTCCGAACAATTATTACGAGAAAAAGGCGGAAAGTACAATGGATTACAGTGAACCGCTGCTGAAACGCGCCTATCATGCGGGCGTTAAACAGGCCCGGGAGGCAAAACCATTATCCTACTATCTGAAAGATTACTATATGGGAGACGCTATCAAGATGTCTTCTTCCGTTACGGCCAGTATCCTGGTAATCGGTCTGCTCGGCATGCTGATCGCGGAATATACGCCTCTCTTTGATGTAGTCGGATACCTTTTTTACCCGGTAACGTGGCTTCTGCATCTGCCGGAACCAATGCTGGCCGCAAAGGCGGCAGCTATTGAGATTGCGGAGATGTTCCTGCCGTCCATGCTGGTGGTGGAGAGCGCGATGGTGACGAAGTTTACGGTTGCAGTGACGAGCGTATCGGCCATCCTGTTTTTCTCGGCCTCCATTCCCTGTCTGCTGTCCACGGATATCCCCATTAAGATGAAAGATATCTTCCTGATTTGGTTCGAGAGAACGGTTCTGTCACTGATTATGGCTGCGGCCATCGGGTTTATTTTCTTCTGAGGCGGCAGATAAAATGAAAAAGGGAAATGTGTCATATTTTCAGGGTGCTGTTTTATCCTGGCCTCCCTGACCATTTACGGCCGACGCTGTACCGGAGTAGTCAATAACGGAAAAAAACAGAACAAAAAAAGAATCTCCGTAAAGAGTGCGTTTCAAAGGCCGTAGCGGCTTTTGGGACGCATTCTGCGATCCGGGTGACATTTATTGTCTATTGTCAAGCCGCGGCGCGGGAAGTATAATTAGAGGCAAAATGCAATAAGGACAAAGCCGGATGAATTCGGAGGAGCATACAAAAGAATGAAAAACAGAGACAGATGGGGAATACATGAGGAAGACCTGAATGGTTCAGGCCGTGGCGGCCGGTTTAACACAACATGGCTGCTGGCCGGGATTCTTGCCGTTTTATTGGTTGTGGCCGCTGTAATCTATATGAATCAAACCAGCCGTACAGGCGGTCGGACAAACGGAGCGGGAAGTGAGCTCAGCGAGAGCCTGAACGGTGGAGAACCGGGGAATGAGAATGTGAGAGACGAGACCGGGGCAACGGCTTCACTGCCATCAGGGACCGGGGAAAACGGTACGGAAACAGAGGCTGAAATGGAAACGGAAACGGAACCCGAAACCGAGGAAACGACGGAGGCCGTTCCCGTGCAGCTTGAGAGCTTAAGCGGACTGGCGCCCGGGACAATCCTTGAGCCGGAGCAGATTAATTTTGACGGTCTCAGCCGGTATTTTATGAGCTGGAAGATCGAGGAAGGCGATAACCTGTATGACAGGATTAACGGCAAATCCTACCGCGCCAATAACCACGTTCCGCTTAGTTCCCTGCGTTATCTGAAGATGCCCCACTATAATTTCAGGGGCCAGATTCAGGTGGGGGAGATGATTGTCAACAAGGATATCCAGGAGGATGTCTTCAGTATCTTTACAGAGCTGTTTAAGGCGAAGTACCAGATCCAGTCCATGTATCTGGTGGATAATTACTGGACCGGGGATGCCGAGACGTCGGATTCGGCCTCCATTGATGAGAACAATACGTCGGCTTTCTGCTACAGGGAGATTTCCGGAGGAGGCAATCTGTCCAACCACGCCTACGGCAGGGCAATCGACCTGAATCCTCAGCAGAACCCATATGTTTCTTACTCATCCGGATCGCCGAGATGGTCGCATTCCAATGCAAACGATTATATCGCCAGGGACACGGGTCTGCCCCATGTGATTACCCATGAGGATTTGGCATACAAACTGTTTACAAAGCGCGGTTTCCGCTGGGGCGGGGATTGGAATACGCCGAAGGACTACCAGCATTTTGACAAGAATAACAAGTAACTGACAGAAACAACAAGTAACTTAAAAAGGAGCATCAGGGCATCCACAGTCAAATGCAGCCTGCCGGGCTGTGATATTCTGTGTATACAGGAGGTGCTTATAAATGCATGCATGGGAACAGATACAACTGACAATCGAATTTATTGAAGAACATCTGGGAGAGGAAATCAGTATCAGGGAGCTGGCGGATCTTGCCTGCCTGTCACCATTTTACTATCAGAGGCTGTTTGGCCGTCTGGTAAAAAAGCCGGTGGCCGAATATATCAGGCTGAGGAGGATGGCAAAGGCCATGGACGCCCTTCTTCAGAAAGACAGACGCATTCTGGATATTGCGGTGGAACTCGGCTTTTCTTCACACGAACATTTTACACGGACCTTTAAATCCACCTTTGGAATGACACCCGAGGAGTACAGGAGCAATCCCGGCCCGCTCAACCGGATGACCAAACCGGAACTGATGCTCAAATATACTCTGGTCGATGAGGGGGTGCCGCTGATTACGGATGGTATCGTCCTGGAAATCCACCGGAGACAGGTGAAAGAGCCGATAGTCTACACAGGACTGGAGAAAAAAATGCCCGTCCGGTTTATGTGCGGTCTGGGAACAGAGTCTGGAGTGGATCCGCTGGATACGCTCTGGAGAGACTTCCATGACGGGAAAGCGGCAGCAGGCGGAGTGTTCGGTGAGGAGGAACTGGGCGTCGCGTACCCATGTGACGAAAAAGATTTTTTCCTCTATTTTGCAGGGGCCAGGGCCAGTACGGATGTGACCTCTTGCGGCTATAAAAAGTGGGAACTGCCGAAGGGAGAGTATATTGTCTGCGACTTTGAGGCGGAAGACTTTGAAGCTCTTGTCATGGATGTTCTGTACAAGGCGGAACAGTATCTATATAATGTGTGGCTCCCGCGCCATAATCTTGTGACGGAACCGTTCTGTGCGGAACGGTATGCCAGCCACAGCCCGGAGACCAAAAAAATGGAAGTGTGGCTGAAGGTGGCGGAACCGAATTGAATAGAACGTTTGCCAGGTAACTAAAATGGAGGGGACTGCTCCGGTAAAGAGCGGTTCCCTCCATTTTTGAAGATCTCCGGTCAGGGTGAATCCTGTGCGGAGATAAAAATTTAGTACATAAGAGTAAAAATTTATATCTGAATCAGATTATGTTCCACACCCGCTTCTTTCAGAATCCGTCCTTCCCTCTTATGGCAGGTGAAGATAATAATCTGTCCGTCATAAGCCCTGGACAGCCAGGTCAGGGCAGTGCGCAGCCTGTCGTCGTCGTAGAGCACGAAGCTGTCGTCAAAGACAAGGGGCATTCTGTCATCCCCGTTCTGGATGAACTTGGCGGCAGCCAGCCGGAGTGCCAGATAAATCTGGTCTGCGGTTCCGCTGCTGACCTGTTCCAGGGGAATCAGTTTTTTCTTTGTATTCAGAAATGCGTTCAGGTTCTCGTCAATACTGATGCTGGTATAAATTCCTCCGGTGATTTCACTGATAAGTTCCGAAGTGGTTTTATTCAAATAGAGTCCGAAGGAATCGCGGATGGACATGGAAAGCTCCTGCATCGTTTCCTGGGCCAGGTCAATGGCGGCGATGTCCTGGCGCAGCCTGTCATTCTCCGTGATAATACGTTTCAGGGCGGCAGCCCTGTCCTTACAGTCGGTCAGGTGCTCCAGCTTTTTCTCCAGTTCCCACTGGATGCGCTGCTGCTGTTCAATGACCTCGCTGCAGTTATTCTGCTGCTCGCGCAGGGTGGAGATTTTTTCGGTCTGCAGTTTCAGGGTTTCCTCCGACTTCTTCATCATCTGGCAGAGCCTTGTAAACTCGGAAAGGCGGGTGCGTAACGCCTCCATGGCTTCGGCCGTGATGGAACTGTCGCCCAGGTGGCGCTTGAAAATCTCCGACAGGGTGGCCGTGCAGAGTTTGGCCTCCTTGATATGGCGCTTTCTGCGAAACAGTGTGAACAGGCCTCCTGCAAGTGAGAGTACCGCCCCGGCCCCCAGGGCCAGACCGGCAGTATAAGGATCTACGCCGACTGGCAGGACCGGCAGCAGGGTATTATACGGATAGAAATACCAGTATAGGGAGTACACGGAGCCAATGGCCAGCGCTGCGGCCAAAACACAGAGCAGCACTGGAAACATTCTTCCGGATTTGCTCTCGGCAACTTCCTTAGATTCCATGTAATAGCTGTAAATCTCCTCCGCATTATTTAGATAGGTGGCGATGGAGGCCTCATCCGAGAACTCGTAATCGTCTAACATCTGGCGTCCGCGGAGAACCTTATCGGCCAGCTCGTCCTTCTCCTGCTGGTTTAATTCGATCTCCTCCTTGACGGAATCACGCTTTTTTACATATTCCTGCATCTGATTTTCGTACTCGGGGGAGGAAATTTCTTTTTCAATGTTCCGTATCTCGCTTAAGAGCATCGTGTAGGTTCTGGCGGCCTCCGGGCTTAACTGGGTTTCCAGTTGTTTCTTCTGCCCCTTTAGATAGGAGGTTGCCTTTGTGATATTCAGGGCCATATTGCCGGAGGTGTTCATATTGGCAATATAGTTTTTAAGTTCGGAAATCATTCCGTCCTCGGTGGCGCTTTTAAGCTGGCTGATGCTGATGGTGTTATTGTAGGCTGTCTCGCTTAAGCCTCCCAGCAGCTCGTCCATGAAGGCCCTGGTCGCTTCCACTTCTTTTCCCAGGGTTTCATTGATAATGATAAACTCTTTTTTATTCTTCTGAAAACTCCGCTCAATGCGGTAAATGATGCCGTCGGATTCCAGGCGGAGCTGGCCCTCATAGGTGCCGCTGTTCTCCCATGGCTCATATTTGCTGTAAATGTCCGTCCTTGCGGCTCTGCCCCTCTGGCGCTCAATGCCGAAGAGCATTCCGCGGATAAAGGTGTGTATCGTGGACTTGCCGGCTTCATTCTTGCCATAGACGATATTGAGGCCATTCTCAAAGGAGACAGACGTATTATGAAATTTACCAAATCCGCTTATGTATAAATCCAGAAAACGCACTTTGTCAACTCCTTTCATCGGTGGTGAGAAGAAGGGCATGGATTCCGTAAAACAGCGCCTTTTTTTCTACCGGGCTCATATCCGGCTTCTGAAGCGCACGGATGTAAAAACCTATCATATCGCTGGGATGCTCTGCAAACAGCGCACTGAAATCATACTCGGGTTCCGACTCGTCCAGGATATCGGATATTTTGTAGCGCAGCAGCAGGGAATCCAGGTCGAAGGTAATGTCGGGATCCCTCATGCCGCGCACGCGGAACCGGTAAATATTGTCCGTGCCGCGCTTGTCGATTTCGTGGGACATTTTAAGACACAGCTCAGTATTGGTGGTGGCCGGGGTTACATTGACAATCAGAGGGATGTAGCGCAGTTTGGCCATCGGGATGAATTCCAGTTTTGTAACCTGGAGACTGGAAGGATTGATTTCCCCGTAATAGATGCCGTGGGCTCCCGTCTCCGTCTTGTCTAACGGTTCGGGAGAACCGCAGTAGGCCATCTTCCGGTCGATCAGGACTTCTGGTTTATGTATATGGCCCAGGGCGATATAGGAAAAACCGGAATCGGCCAGGGCGGCCCTGTCTATCGGAGTATGGTTTAAATCGCCGCCATGGCCGACCAGGATATGGATCCTTCCGTCATGGGGTGCGTAAGCCTGGTTCAGCTTTGCCTCCGTAATCTCGGCGGTGTGGTAGCTGAAACCGGTCACCTCGGTATTAATGTCGCGGAAATAATAGCTTGTCAGTTCCTCGCTGTCGATAAATGTTACATTGGGGCACCAGGAAAAGCTCAATACGGCGGAGCTGTTTCGGATCCTGTCATGGTTTCCGGCAATAATAATGACCCGGACGCCGGGGATGGTGGAAAAGAGGTAATTGACCTCCTTCAGATCCTTCTGCAGCGGCTGGCGGTGAAACAAATCTCCTGCAATAAACAGGAAATCGGCCCCCACTTTTCTCGTCTTTTCTATAATCGCAGAAAAGGTGTCCCTGATATCGCGGGCACGCTCCCTGCTCCAGGATTTGTCGCTGTCCGGGGACATGCCCCAGTGTACATCGCCGGTATGAATGAATTTCACGTTGTTCCCCTTTCCTTTCAAGTACATTGCATGTAACGCTTATGGTAACCCAGTACCAGATAGAGCTGCCGCAAAGGTTATTTGCGGCAGCTCCATCGTAAGAGTTCTGTAACAGAAGTTACTGTTCACAGTCCCTCAAAAAGCACGGTTCTGCGAACAGCAACACACTTCGCGATGCGGTAAAATCACAGCTCGCAGTTGTTAACCGTTCTTGGGAATGGAATAATGTCACGGATGTTGGAGACGCCGGTTAGGTACATAACACAGCGCTCAAAACCGAGGCCGAAACCGGAATGTCTTGTGGAACCGTATTTTCTCAGATCCAGATAGAATCCGTAATCTTCTTTCTTAAGGCCCAGTTCTTCCATTCTGGCTACCAGTTTATCGTAATCGTCTTCCCTCTGGCTTCCGCCGATGATCTCGCCGATTCCCGGTACGAGGCAGTCCATGGCGGCTACCGTCTTGTTGTCCTCGTTCATCTTCATATAGAAGGCCTTGATCTCCTTCGGATAATCTGTGACGAATACCGGTTTCTGGTAAATCTTCTCTGTCAGGTAACGCTCGTGCTCAGTCTGTAAATCGCAGCCCCAGAATACCTTGTAGTCGAATTCCTCATTGTGCTCTTCCAGAATCTTTACTGCTTCGGTATAGGTCACATGTCCGAAGTCGGAATTCAATACATGGTTCAGTCTGTCAAGCAGTCCCTTATCGATGAACTGGTTGAAAAAATTCATCTCCTCCGGCGCATGTTCCAGCACATAGCGGATAACATATTTTAACATGCTCTCGGCCAGGGCCATATTGTCATTCAGGTCGGCAAATGCCATCTCCGGCTCGATCATCCAGAATTCCGCAGCGTGCCGGGTCGTGTTGGAGTTCTCGGCACGGAAAGTAGGGCCGAAGGTGTATACGTTGCGGAATGCCATTGCATATGTCTCGGCATTCAGCTGTCCGCTTACGGTCAGGTTGGTCGGTTTACCAAAAAAGTCCTGGGAGAAATCTATAGCTCCCTCCGATGTCTTCGGGATATCGTTCAGATCAAGGGTGGTTACCTGGAACATCTCACCGGCTCCCTCACAGTCACTTCCTGTGATAAGTGGGGTGTGGACATAGACAAAGTCACGGTCCTGGAAATACTGGTGGATCGCATAGGCAGCCAGCGAACGCACGCGGAACACGGCCTGAAAGGTATTGGTTCTCGGGCGCAGATGGGAGATGCTTCTTAAATATTCAAGTGTATGGCGTTTCTTCTGAAGCGGATAGTCCGATGCGGACTGGCCTTCCACAAGGATTTCCGTTGCCTGGATTTCAAATGGCTGTTTGGCATCCGGTGTGGCAACTAGAGTTCCTTTTACAATGATGGCAGCGCCGACATTCAGTTTGGAGATCTCAGCAAAATTCTCCATTGTATCATGATAAACGACCTGAAGTGTCTCAAAGTAGCTTCCGTCACTTACTACGATGAAACCAAAGGCCTTGGATCCCCTGACACTTCTGACCCAGCCTCCGATCTGGATTTCCTTGTCCAGATAAGACTCGCTTGAACGGTAGATTTCTCTTACGGTTACTAAATTCATAATGTTACTCCTTCAATTATATAGCTTTTTGGCATTTTCGTATCAATGTTGTCATTATACTTTATTTCTGCAGTGGTTTCAAGGGGGTACTGTCTTTAGTTGAGATGTGAGGACGCCTCTGTAGGATGGCGGACGGGGTGGTGGGAGGTGTATATGAGTCTTCAGTCCCGGTTTTTAGATTGTCGTGAGGGGGAATCCAGGAGAAAAAATTCCTACGGGGACTCGCTCCCGCTTGTGGAATGCGCAGCGGATGCTAAGACGTCAAAGAACGCCGTCTAAGCACCGGCGGATTCCAAGGCCCCCTTCGGAAAGTTTTCTCCTTCCTTCCCCGGGCAGGTGGTCGGCGGGACTGAAGACTCAGGGAAGGTATTGCCCCGTCCGCCGGCTTCAGAAGCTGATTGTCTCTTTCGTCAAATGCGGAGGCGCTATTCATCAAAACTAATACTTAATTCCAGCAAAACACTCTAAAACCTCACAGGAGCCAGTCATCCGGAATTCAAAGGAACGTAGTGGCTGCGACAATACCCTTCCCACTTGAAGGAATAGAACAAATCAGCGGCCGCAGGCCGGGGCGGAATGGCGATAACCCCGGATTCCCCACCAGCGACAACCTTTACACCGGGACTGAAGACTCATATACAACCTCTCACCATCCCGCCCCCCGGCTGTCCCGGCGCGTTCTCATTACTCATCTAGAGTTCCCCTTAAATAATTTTCCCGCACCGCCCGTACGGACATCTCCTCAAAAGCCCGGATATAAAGCGGTTTTTCAATATAGTTCAGTGAAATCAAATCAATTCGGAGGAATTTCTTGAAATTTTTAACAGGAAGAATGTGGATATATTCCTCTTTACTGCAGTTTATATTATGGCTGTTAATCCGGGACAATAACATGTAGGGAGCGATTCCGGCGCCCACGCCTTTGGCGCACAGGGAAATCTGGGTGTCCGTGTCACTGATCTGGTAAGGGGAATAGAGATCAATATGGCACTGATCCAGGTATTCCTGCAGGGCGGAGTTGATGACGCCAGTGGAATAGCTCTTGATAAACGGGATATCGGTAAACTGGTGCAGATCGATCTCGGATGACAGAAAGCTCCCGGACTGATCGCCGAAACGGCGTTTCAGCAGTCCGTCTGAAATCATAAAGCAAAGCTCGTCCTCACACAGCGGGGTAATGGCAAAATCTTCGGCGTAAGGGGTATTGACGCCCATAAACAAATCCACATTTCCCTTCCTGAGATTTTCAGCCAGGACTACGGTGTCGTTCATGAAAAAGCGGATCTCCACGTCCGGAAAAGCACGGGAGTATTCCGGCATGACCCAGGGAAGGAAGATTTGGGCGCGGGACGCGCTGATTCCCATGGTAAAGCTGCCCTTCATCCCGCTGGCCCGCTTGGCCAGGCTATCCTGCAGGCTGCTCTCAATGGCCTGGATTTTCTGAAGGGAGTGGAGCATCGACAGCCCGGCTTCTGTGAGCTGGAAGCGGGGTTTCCTCGTAAACAGTTTAACTCCGTAATTTTGTTCCATCCGCTTGATATGATCGCTGACGCACTGCTGTGAGACAAAGGCGCGCTGCGCCGCACGGCTGATGCTCATTTCTTCGGCAACTAATAAAAAGATTTCCTGATTTGACTGCAAGGCGTTCTCCTTTCTATGTGTTTCTAATAACAGGAATACGGCAGACGGCCGTTCACAAATACTTATACCGTGAAGTACAGTTCTTCTATATTAATAAGAATAATTACAGTATGAATTAAGAATAATTGCAGTGTATCATGCGAATAGAAGAAATACAAGAAAAATATTGTGATACTGTAAAAATAACTTGTTTGATTTTGGCGTTTGAATTATATATGATAATTGTAACAGCTGGGATATGGGTGTACATCGAGAGGTCGATTACAAAATGGAGGGGAAGTTATGGTTGATACAAATGAAAAAATGAGTTGGATTAATGTTATCAAAATTGCCGGCGTTTTTGTGTCGTGGGCAATCGGATCGGGTTCTGTTACCGGTCAGGCATCACTGCAGTATTTCTGCGGTTACGGCATATGGGGATATGCAGGAATCGTAGTGGAGGCGCTGCTGCATCTGTTCCTGTTGATTTCATTCTTTAAACTGGGGCACAGAAAGCAGTTTAAGAGCCCGCTTGACATTTTTACGTACTACTGCGGAGATAAGGTGGGTAAAGTATTCCAGCTTCTGGCAATGGGACTCTTATATTCGGCTCCCGTTGTTATGATTTCCGGTTTCGGCGCGGCGCTCAACCAGCATTTCGGCATGCCGTCACGTCTGGGTTCCGTTCTTCTTGGAATTTTATGCCTGGTTACAATTCTTCTTGGACTTAAAAAACTCGTTGATATTATCGGCAGTATCGGGCCGTTCATGATTGTCCTGACAATCGGAACGGGTATTTATTATCTGACACAGCATATGGGCGGAGTTGCCGCGGGCATTGAAATGGCGCCGACCCTGAATCTTTCGAGAATTGCACCGACATGGTGGCTGGCCGGTTTATATTACACCACCTGTACACCATTACAGTCGGCCCCGTTCTTCTCGGCGACGGCTAAGAGTTTTAAGGTAAGGAAAGAACTGATTTACGGCGCAATCGTGGGAGTTATTTTCTATGCTGCGGCCGATATCGTTATGGCATCCGCTCTTTTTGCCAACATCGAGGAATTCAGCACAATGATGATTCCGAATCTCTACCTGGCCAATACGATTTCTCCGATTCTTGGATTTATCTTTATCATTGTTATATTTATGGCGATTTTCTCATCCTGTGCACCGTCCATGTTTACGCTCTGCGCATCATTCTGCGAAGAGAAAACACCGGCTTACAACAAATTTGCGGTTATTCTGGTCATTGCATCCGTTCTCTGCTCCATGCTTCTCCCGTTTGACAAGCTTCTGGGACTGGTATACGGCGTATACGGCGTGCTCGGCGGTATCTTCGTATTATTTATGATAGCAAAACAGATTCAGGAGAAAAAAGCAGCATAATAGTTCAGCGCAAAGTGATAAGTTTACAGGAGGTAAGATGGAAAAATTTAAAATAGCACTGGTTCAGTCATCGTGGGTATTAGGGGACGTGAAAGCCAATGTACGCAAGGCGGAAGAAAAGATCCGCGAGGCGTGCGGCAATGGAGCCGATTTCGTCTGTCTGCCCGAAGGATTTAATACGGGATATTACTGCTTTGATTATGAGACGATGAAAAATGCGGCCGAACCCCTGGACGGAGAAACAATTACTAAGATGAGGAGTCTGGCAAAGGAACTGGGGATCCATCTCCTGGCGCCGATTATGATGACGGCCGGCACCGGAATCGTCGAAAACACGGCGGTTCTGATCGACGATGAGGGCGTTGTGCTCGGCCATTATTCCAAATCCCATCTGGTAGGGGCGGAACAGCTTCATTTAAACAGGGGAAGGAAATTTCCGGTATTCCGGACAAAATACGGAATCATCGGCATTGTCATCTGCTATGATATCTGTTTCCCGGAGACAACCCGTATCCTGGCGCTCGGGGGAGCGGATTTGATCCTGTGTCCGGCGGCATGGAGGGACGGATCTTATTTCAGGGACTGGCTGAACCAGGTGACGGAGGTGCGCGCACTGGATAACAATGTCTTTGTGGCGCTGATAAATTTCACGGGAGAACTGCCTGATTCGCCGTTTTGCGGATGCAGCCAGGTGGTAAGCCCGATTGGAAAGGTGCTGGGAAGATGTTCACCGGATCGTGAAGAGATTCTCTATCAGGATATTGATATGAGCATGGTACACAAAGAGCGGATGGGAAACACGGTGATGATCGACCGTCATCCGGAATTATATTCACGTATTACCGAATAGCGGACTCCTGTTAAACGTCGGGAGGATAGTAAAAAAGAGACATTGAAAAGCCGGTGATTCCACGTATCCATGGACGCCGGCTTTTATCATCTTATCATTGCAGGTTGCGGCTCATTGTCAAGGATAAACCCGGAGTATATTTTCCGGTGTTATTCGTTGGGCGGAAGGGAGATATTATGGAACATGACAGGGGAGAACAGGTAAAGGAATTGCTGAGAGGAGCCTATGATCTTCATGTACACCCGGCGCCGTCGGCATTCACCCGGGCGCTGGACGATTGGGAGCTGATGCAGGAGGCCGACGAGGCGGGAATGGCCGGTGTTCTGATTAAATCACACTATGGCTGCACGGCCGCCAGGGCTGCTACGGTCAACCGAAAGAGCGGCTGCCGGGCAAAAGCGTACGGCGGTTTGGCGCTCAACTGGCCCACGGGCGGTCTGAACCCCTATGCGGTGGAAAATTGCCTCCACGAGGGAGGGATTCTCATATGGATGCCCACCCGGGATGCCGGGCACTGCCTGGAATTCGGGCCGATGACGGGAGATTTTTTCAGCCGTCCTGGCATCACGATCCTGGACAGGGAGGGAAGGATTCTTCCGGAGGTTTATGAGATTATGGACATTGTTAAAAAATACGGAGCATATCTTGGAACCGGGCACTTAAGCCGGGAGGAATCGGTACGGCTCTGCCGTTTGGGAAGAGAGCGCGGGGTAAATATGATACTGACGCATCCCGAGTGGAGCAGAACCCGAATCGACGGCGCCATGCAGGCAGAGCTGGCTGCCCTGGGAGTTGTGATTGAAAAGAACTGGGTCAATCTGGCGGAAGGCACTGTAACTGCGGAAGAAATGGCCGCAAATATCCGTCTGTCCGGGGTGGAACACACCTATATTGCAACAGACAGGGGGCAGAAGGGATTCGAGCATCCGGCCCGCGGAATGGCGCTTTTTATGAGGACGCTTCTCGAAAGAGGATTCAGCGAAAAAGAAATTATCACGATGTCCCATACCGTACCGTCATGCATTGCAGACCGTCAGGCGGCGTTTTAAAATTAACAAGCAATAACTTGTTTATATCCAAAAAATACTTGTTTGATATTGGATAAAGAACGTTGTATATTAAAGATAAGAAATGAAGCGCCAAACAGACAAGCGCTGGCTAACAAATTAAAATAAGGAGGATTTCGAATGGATGAATCAAGATTCCAATACAGCAAATACAAAAGCGGCGAACTGATTAACGGTATCGAGCGTTCCGCCCACCGCGCCCTGCTGTACAGTACAGGCCTTGATACGGATGATTTACATAAACCGTTGATTGCCGTGGTGAATTCCTTTACCGAGATGGTTCCCGGCCACATTCATCTGCGGGAGATAGCGGAGCATGTGAAAGCGGGAATTTGGGAGGCAGGCGGAATTCCCCGTGAATTCAGCACCATAGCCCTTTGCGACGGTATCTGCCAGGGACACCGGGGAATGAGTTACCCGCTCCCCAGCCGGGAAAATATTGCCGACGCCGTAGAAATGATGATAGAGGCACACCATTTTGACGCAATGGTCATGCTGCCGGGGTGTGACAAGATTGTTCCCGGCATGATTATGGCGGCGGCCAGAGTGAATATTCCCGCAATCATCCTGCCGGGCGGTCCGATGATGGCAGGAAGCTATAAAGATAAGGAAGTTATAACACTGACCGATATGAGGGAATTCATCGGTCAGGTCCAGACCGGGAAAATGTCGGTGGACGATCTGCTGGAGATTGAAAAGAGAGCGCTTCCGACTTACGGAACATGCGCTATGCTTGGAACGGCCAACTCCATGAGCTGTATGGCGGAAATACTGGGACTGGCGCTTCCGCACAGCTGTACGGCCCTTGCCGTATCGGCCGATAAGCGCAGATTTGCAAAGCAGTCAGGCAAACGCGCCGTAGAAATGATTAAGGAAGATTTGACGGCCAGGAAAATCCTGTCCAGGGATGCCCTGTTAAACGGTATCAGCGCGGCCATGGCGATGGGAGCGTCCACTAATACGGTTCTTCATCTGATGTCTATTGCAAATGAGGCCAAAGTGAAGCTGGATCTGAAAGATTTCGACCGCATCAGCCGGAAAGTTCCCTATCTCTGCAACCTCAAGCCGTCCGGAAAATATCCTCTTTCCGTTCTGCATGAAAACGGCGGGGTACCGTCCGTCCTGAAGGCAATTGAGAGCAGACTGGAACCAAACCACATGACGGTGACCGGTAAGACGATGATAGAAAATCTGAAGGATGTGCCCCTTGTGGAAAACGACGTGATTTACCCATTTGACAAGCCTAAGAATGAAGAAGGCGGAATCGCCGTCTTATACGGCAGCCTGGCCCCGGACGGAGCCGTTGTCAAAAAGTCCGGCGTGAAGCCGTCCATGTACCAGTTTACGGGACGCGCCAGAGTATTCCATTCCATGGAGGATGCGAGCCATGCCGTTTCAACGGACCAGATTAAAGAGGGAGATGTGATAGTCATTCGTTACGAAGGCCCCAAAGGCGGACCGGGAATGAGGGAGATGCATATGACAACCTCGCTTCTGGTAGGAAGAGGAATGGACGAGAGCTGTGCCCTGGTTACAGACGGCCGCTTTTCCGGTTCCACGAGAGGACCGTGCATCGGCCATATCTCCCCGGAAGCGGCAGCGGGAGGACCGATAGCCGCAGTGGAGGACGGGGATCGGATTATCATCGACATTCCAAACCGCAGACTGGATTTGGATGTGCCGGATGAAGTGATTAAAGAGCGGCTGAAAAAGGTGAAACCGCTTGTAAAGCCCAGAACGCCGGCCCTGGAGAAATACGCTGCACTGGTTACATCAGCCGATCAGGGAGCGGTGCTGAGAGTGCCTGACATATTAAAAAATGAGATTAACGGGGGAACGAAATGATAACAAAACCGATGTACTTTTACAGCAACTGTTACCGTCTGGATGCAGCGCTTTACCTTCCGGACGACTATAAAGAGGGGGAGGAACTTCCCTGTATTATCCCGAATTCCGGTTATATCGGATTAAACGCAATTTATCCCGCATTATTTGCCCGCGCGCTGACAAAGAGAGGTTATGCCTGTTTTGGCTTTGATTACCGCGGTTTCCTTCAGAACGAGGGACCTGCCGGCGTGTGCAAGCTGGATGAGCAGGTGGAAGATATCAGAAACGCCGTCACCTTTGCCGGGACACTTCCCGAGGTCGACGCAGACCGGATTGGGCTGCTTGGCTGGGCTATGGCAGCCGGTCTTTCCTTCAGGGAGGCGCAGCTTGATAAGCGGGTTAAGGCTGTTGCAGGCTTAAACGGCTTCTACTGCGGCGAGAGATGGCTCCATCAGGTCTTCTCCCATGTAGACTTTGTAAAGATGCAGAAAGAGATAGAGGAGGAGGAGATCCGAATTGTAAAGGAAGGCACGAGAAGATTCGATAATCCGTTCCATTTTTATCCGCTGGATCCCGACACAGAGGAAGTAGTCCATGACAATTTGTATACGGTGGACGGCTACGGACAGGAGATTTCCCTGGAACTGGGCCGTTCCCTGATGGACTTCAACTCCGAGAAAAATATCGAGGACGTGAAAGTACCGGCCTTCATCGGACACGGCAAATACAACCTGCTCCACCCAATCAGCGAATCCGAAATATTTTACGATAAGCTGCAGTGCGAAAAAACCTTCTATGCAATCGAAGGAAAGCACAACGACTTCATGTTTGACGATCATGAAGTATTTGAAAAACTGATCGGGGAGCTGGATCGCTTCTTTCAGAAAATTTGACAAATGATTTTAATAAGTAATACCACCGCCTTACCGTGTATCCGGATACACGGTAAGGCGTCACTGTTCCAGGGGGCTTCATTGCCAGATATTGGCTTTGGAGACTCCCTTTTTTTGTGCTCCAACTGTGTTCCACATATTACCAGAGACAAAACCCCTGTTTTCCTGCGATAATACTCAAGTTAGAAACAACTAAGCATGTGCCGTCCGGTGGGGAAAATACGAAGGACGGCCCGGCTGAATGCGCGAATTTTAATGTAAAAAGGCGTAAATAGAGGAAAGAGAGAGGTGGATTTGAAAAAATATAACGAATGAAAGTAGAGAAATGTCGGAAAATGCACAAAAAAAGTTCAAATTCTAGTAAAGATTTGTTCACTATTTCGAAAAAGTATGGTATAATAGAAAGCACACAAACAGCTACACAAATCTACACATCGAGGGGTGATATCGTGATTAAAAAAGAAATGATTGCTATGCTCTTAGCAGGAGGACAAGGCAGCCGGCTTGGCGTTTTGACTCAGAAGGTTGCGAAACCCGCAGTTTCATTTGGCGGTAAATACCGTATTATTGATTTTCCGCTCAGTAACTGCATCAATTCCGGAGTAGATACAGTCGGAGTTTTAACACAATACCAGCCGTTGCGTCTGAATGCGCATATCGGTATTGGTATTCCATGGGATCTTGACCGTAACGTAGGCGGGGTTACCGTTCTTCCTCCTTATGAGAAAAGTATTGGAAGTGACTGGTACACCGGCACAGCGAATGCGATCTATCAGAATCTTGAGTATATGGAGAATTACAATCCGGAATATGTTCTGATTCTTTCCGGCGACCATATCTACAAGATGGACTATGAGGTAATGCTTGAATATCACAAAGCGAATAATGCAGATGTTACAATTGCCGCCATGCAGGTTCCGATTGAGGAAGCCAGCCGTTTCGGTATTGTTATCACAGATGACAATAACCGTATTTCGGAGTTTGAAGAGAAACCCGAGAACCCGAGGAGCAACCTGGCATCCATGGGTATCTATATCTTCAGCTGGCAGGTGTTGAAAGACGCGCTGATTAAGTTGTCGGAAGAGCCTGGATGTGATTTTGGAAAACATATTATTCCGTTCTGCCATTCAGCAGGTAAGAGAATTTTTGCATATGAGTACAACGGATATTGGAAAGATGTTGGGACTTTGGGATCCTACTGGGAAGCCAATATGGAATTAATCGATATTATCCCCGAGTTTAACTTATATGAAGAATACTGGAAGATTTATACCAAGAGTGACATTATCCCTCCTCAATATATATCGGAGAATTCCAAGATTGAGAGAAGCATTATAGGTGAGGGAACGGAAATCTATGGTGAGATCAGCAATTCTGTGATTGGAGCAGGCGTTACAATCGGAGAAGGCGCCGTAATCAAAGATTCCATCATTATGAAGGGAAGTGTAATCGGAGCGGGGGCCGTAGTGGATAAAGCTATCATTGCGGAGGACGTTACGGTTGGAGAAGGCGCAGTGCTCGGTGAAGGCGAGATGGCACCGAGTAAATATGATCCGAAGGTATATCAGTTTGAATTGGTGGTGGTTGGAGAGCGTTCCACGATTCCCGGAAAAGTCAGAATCGGAAGGAATACGGCGATTTCCGGAGAGACCACACCGGACGATTACCATGGCGGAGTACTTGAAAGCGGCGATTACATAATAAAGGCAGGTGGAGTACAATGAGAGCAATTGGTATTGTTTTAGCAGGCGGCAACAGCAAGAGAATGAGAGAGTTATCCAACAAGAGAGCAATCGCTGCAATGCCTATCGCAGGCAGCTACCGCAGTGTCGATTTTGCTCTGAGTAATATGAGCAACTCCCATATTCAGAGTGTTGCAGTGCTTACACAGTATAATTCCCGATCCCTGAATGAACACCTCAGCTCTTCCAAGTGGTGGGATTTCGGAAGAAAACAGGGCGGCATGTATGTGTTCACGCCTACGATTACGGCGGAGAGCAGCGACTGGTACAGAGGAACGGCAGACGCCCTCTTCCAGAACCTGGATTTTCTGAAGAAAAGCCATGAGCCTTATGTAGTGCTTGCCAGCGGCGACGGAGTTTATAAACTTGATTATAACAAAGTACTTGAATATCATATCGAGAAGAAAGCAGACATTACGGTAGTATGTAAAGAGATGGGACCGGAGGCCGATGTCACAAGATTCGGTCTTGTGAAGACCAACGACGACGGCCGTATCACCGATTTTGAAGAGAAACCGATGGTTGCCACCTCCAACACGATTTCCTGCGGTATTTATGTAATACGCAGACGTCAGCTCATTGAACTGATTGAGCGGTGCGCAGCGGAAGACAGATATGACTTTGTCACGGACATTCTGGTGCGTTATAAGAATCTGAAGCGTATTTATGCATATAAGCTGGGGACTTACTGGAACAATATTGCTTCTGTTGACGCATACTACAAGACAAACATGGATTTCTTAAAACCGGAAGTAAGACATTATTTCTTCAAAGAGTATCCGGAGATTTATTCCAAAGTAGACGACCTGCCGCCGGCAAAATACAATCCGGGCGCAGTAGTCAGGAACAGCCTTGTATCCAGCGGATGTATCCTGAACGGAACGGTTGAGAATTCAGTTCTTTTTAAGAAGGTTTACGTTGGCAACAACTGCGTAATCAAGAATTCAATCATTTTAAACGACGTATATATTGGGGATAACACTGTAATCGAAAACTGTGTTGTGGAGAGCCGCGATACCATCCGCGCCAATACAACGCACATCGGCACACCGGACAACTTAAAGATTGTCATCGAGAAGAACGAGCGATTTACATTATAATGAACAGACGGGAGAGGGGTTAGATTTATGCAGATTACGGACGTAAGAGTAAGAAGAATTGAAAAAGAAGGCAAGATGAAGGCCATCGTATCCATTACGCTGGACAATGAATTTGTAGTCCACGATATCAAAGTGATAGAGGGGGAGAAGGGACTGTTCATCGCAATGCCTAGCCGCAAAGCTGCGGACGGTGAATACCGTGATATCGCGCATCCAATCAATTCCTGTACGCGCGACATGATTCAAAGTATTATTCTTGCCAAATATGAAGCAACTGCCCTGGAAATGGCTGACGAAGAGGCACACGAGCAGGCTTGACAGGTGCATAGATACAAGAAATACGTGAAAATTGCATAAATATAAAAGAAATTGCCCCGGGGTGCTGGACAAAGCAGCCGGGGCGTTTTATTATATTAATTATACAAAAAAATTCGCGTATGCGAAAATAAAACCAGGGGGACTATAATATGAGCGGTACTATATTTGCACTGATTCCGCCAATCGTAGCAATCGCGCTGGCGTTGATTACGAAAGAGGTTTATCTGTCACTGTTGATTGGAATCCTGTCGGGCGCATTTCTTTTTACCGGACTGAATCCGATTCACGCGGTTGAAACCGTTATTGCTATTATGGGGGACAAGATTGGCGGCAACGTCAACATTCTTCTGTTCCTGTCATTTCTCGGGATTGTTGTGGCTCTGATTACTAAGTCAGGAGCATCGAGGGCATACGGAGAATGGGCGGCACGCTCCATCAAAAGCAGGAAAGGCGCGCTTCTTGCCACCATGTTTTTAGGTTCCCTGATTTTCGTGGATGACTACTTTAACTGTCTGACCGTTGGAACCGTTATGCGTCCGGTTACGGACAAGCATAAGATAACGAGGGCAAAGCTGGCTTACATTATCGATGCCACTGCCGCTCCTATCTGTATTATTGCGCCAATATCGAGCTGGGCTGCAGCCGTGGGTTCCTCTCTTCCGGAGGGCAGCGGCGTGGACGGTTTCGGACTGTTTCTCAGGACGATTCCATTTAACCTTTATGCCATCCTGACGATTATCTTCATGCTCTTCATTATCATCGGCGGATTTGATTTCTCAGCAATGAGAAAGTACAATGAGCGTGTGGAACGGGAAGGAAAAGAAAAGACCATCGATGCGGATGCGGTTACCATTGCAGGCAACGGCAAGGTAATCGATCTGGTTGCCCCAATCATTATTCTGATTGCATTTTGTGTCAGCGGCATGTTGTACACGGGCGGAATTATGGACGGAGTGGGAATCGTCGAGGCGTTTGCCAATTGTGATTCCGCACTGAGCCTGGTGTTAGGCTCCTTCTTTACGCTGGTGTTTATCTTCATCTTTTACCTGGCGAGAAGAGTCATCCACTTCAGTGAATTCTGCGAGAGTTTTACCATCGGCATCAAAGCGATGATTCCGGCTATTATGATTCTGTGCCTGGCATGGACTCTGTCCGGTATCTGCAGTGCCGACTATCTGAATATAGGCGGTTATGTGGGTTCCGTTGTCGGAGGAAGCGCGCTTGTGGGAGCCCTGATGCCCGCCATCATGTTCCTGGTTGCCTGCGGACTGGCATTCTCCACGGGAACTTCCTGGGGAACGTTCGGCATCCTGATTCCTATCGCCTTTGCAGTGGTAGGTCCGGAGAATATGAACTCACTGACCATCTCCACATCGGCTATCCTGGCTGGAGCGGTCTGCGGCGATCACGTTTCACCGATCTCCGATACGACGATTCTGGCATCGGCCGGAGCGCAATGTGACCATATTAACCACGTTTCCACGCAGATTCCTTATGTCCTCTGTGTGGCCGGATGCTGCGTTATCGGATATCTGGCGGCCGGTATTACACAGAATGGCTGGATCGGCACCCTGACGGGTCTTATCGCCCTTACCGTTGTCCTGATTATTCTGGACCGCAGGAACAATCCGAAGTTTGCGCGGTGACACAGCAGGGATGCTGACTAAATGTATAAACTGAAAAAAAGAACCTGCTGAAATTGAATTATAATTTAATTTGCTGGTATAAATTCCTCTGTTTTACAGATACTACATTTATGCAAAACGATACAGATAAATGTGGAAAATGTAAGATGGAGGAATTTTTGTATGAAAGCTACAGGTATAGTCAGAAGAATTGATGATTTGGGCAGGGTGGTAATTCCAAAGGAAATCCGCCGGACTCTCAGACTCAGAGAAGGTACTCCGCTTGAAATATTTACGGACAGGGAAGGAGAAATAATCCTTAAGAAATATTCGCCGATGGTAGAGCTGGCCGCATTTGCCGTTCAGTACGCAGAGGCAATGGCTCAATCCACCGGACTTATGGTATGTATCACAGACCGTGACCAGGTTATCGCAGTATCGGGAGGCCCCAAAAAGGATTACCTCCAGAAACCGGTCAGCAGACAGCTTGAGAATGCAATCACGGAGCGCATGACAATCACAGCGGTGAAAGAGGACAAGAATTTTATCACTGTTGTATCAGAAGAACCGGAAGGAACTACGGCTCAGGTTGTAGTTCCGATTATCTGTGAGGGAGATGCAATCGGAGCGGTTGTAATCCTTGGAAGAGAACCGAGAACCAGATTTGGCGATACGGAAGTGAAGCTTGCGGCTACGGCGGCAGGGTTCCTGGGAAGACAGATGGAAGGGTAAAAGTGAAGAATCCGGTTGTACCTTACGGGCGGCAGGATGAAGAAGACTTCTGCTTGCCGCGCGATACTTAGAACCGCCGAGAGGCAAAGCATTCTATTGAAAGTTGGAGCTGTTGCAAAAGTAGATATATAATCTACCGGAGCAGCAGCTCCTTTTTGTCCACATGTAGTGAGAGAATCGTTCAATCACTATATTTCAGTAATTTTGCGACAACATCAACAGAGATTTATTTTATACGCTCACACTTCATAATAATCTGGATGGATTTTACCGCATTTTGGATGTGTGTACTGATGCGCGAACGGAGCTCTTCTTCGTTTCCGTTTATGATGGCCTGAAGAATGGCTTTGTGTTCTTCCAGCCCGGCCATGTCTTTTTCTGTAGACTGTCTGCGGAAGATATAGTTGGAATAGATAAATGGATTGATTCGCTTGTACATATCTACCAATTTTTGATTTCCGGAGCATTTCAGATAGATTCTGTGGAATTCATAATCGTGGTTGTAATCTTGGACGAAGAGCTCGACATCGTTAGTATCTATATATCGTTTCATAATTTCTTCATGTTCATTTATATTTTCTTCCAGTTCTTGACGCAAGGATTTATTAACCCTGACGGCATCGATAATTTCCCTCGTATAGTACAAATCCATCATAAGTCTCAGATCGAAAACTTCTTCGGCGTCGGAGAGAGTAATCGGTTTTACCACCATGCCCTGGCGAGGAAAATTTTCTACGATTTCCTCCGAAATCATACGGTTGAGCGCCAGTTTAACCGGAGTCTCAGAGGTACCATACTTAAGGGCCAGCTCCTTTGACATCAGTTTACTTCCAGGCTGGAGTTCTCCGATAATAATATCACGCCTGATTTTACGGCAGATAACATCCACAAGAGTTTCTTTTTTTCCCTCTTCCGATTCGCTGATTTCGTGAAAATCTTCATTACTAAATTCCTTTTTAGACTTTTTTTCTTTAGCCATACCCTTTTCCTCCGATTATTATGTCTACATGTTTGATAAGACATTTATTTTGTATACTACAATTTAAAAAATTTTTTTGCATTCAAATTAGATTTAATAACTAAATTTTACTAAATTTCAATTTAAAAAGCAAGTTTCAACATATAAGAGCAAGAGAAATAATGATTTTCTAAGAGCTGGTATCGATAATAATAATCAAATGTTAAGATAAATATTTTGTACATACTAGGCTCGAAATTAAAAGAAATCTGAAAAGAGGTGAAAAAACATCATAATGAAATGAGGGTTTTATACAAGATGCACAAAAAAATAAATTATTATTGTATTTTTTGTCACTGTTTTTTTGATTACAAATAATATATAATTTCAAGTATAAAATATTTTATTTTAACTAAATAAAATTTATTTTAATTTTTTGAACCAACAACAGGAAGGTATGAGCTGTGATATGAAAATATTAGCATTGGAATCATCAACATCGTCGGCCAAAGCGCTGCTATACGATACAGACAAAAAAGAATCTTCTATAAAAATCAGGCCATATCCTAAAATGTTTGATAACAAATCAACTCATGATGCTCAAATCGTTTTTGAGGAAATGATGACGGCTGCAAAGACTTTGCTGGGAGATTGCCGTGATGTTGATATGATATCACTGGGAGGAACGTGGCATTCGCTTTGTCTTATGGATGAGGAGATGGTTCCTCAGACACCGGTATTGCCGTGGTGCTATACAGGCGCCTCTGATTTATGTAAAGAAATCAGAGATAATCCGGAATATGTAAATGATTTTTATCATAAGACCGGGTGCATGGTCAATGCAATTTACCCGTTCTTTAAACTGCTGATGCTGAAAAAAATGGGTTTTAATCTTAAGAAGTATCTAGTAGGAGGACAGGGGGTATATAACACCTACAGGATGACGGGAAAATATGTCGCAACGGAATGCACTGTATCAGGTACAGGGTTGATGAACATATACAGCAAGCGTTACGAGACAGCCCTACTGAATGAACTGGGAATTACTGAAAGTTCTCTGCCTGAAATTGTTACTTATGAAAAAACATACCCGCTTACCCGTGAAGCAGCAGAATATCTGGGATTGGAATCGGGAATCCCGGTAATTCCTTCAAATTCGGATGGAGGGCTGAATCAAATAGGTGTGGGGGCTTTGAGGAAAGGAGTTATGACGTTTTCAGTGGGAACGAGCGGGGCAATAAGACTGACGACCTCTAAACCTGTGATTCCGGAGACTCCCAGCACATGGTGTTATCTCTCACCAAAGTCGTGGCTGTCAGGAGCTGCTACATCGGGGGCCTGTAACTGTATTGACTGGTTCCTTGAAAAATTTGCCGTAACAGAATCATACAAGAATCTTGAGACGGATTTTAAAGCAGACGATGATCTGCCTGTATTTCTTCCATTTGTATTTGGAGAACGATGTCCGGGATGGCAGGATGACAGGAGAGGAGCTTTCCAAAATCTTCAAAGTAATTATACGTCACAGGATTTATATAAGGCAGTTCAGGAGGGGATCCTGTTTAACTTGTATCAATGCTATGAAACAATGGTAAAGATTAACGGTGTTCCTGAATCAATTAAATTGTCGGGAGGGATTCTAAATTCCTGCTTGTGGACCCAGATGTGTGCGGATATCTTTGGAAAAGAGATGGAGGTAGACCGACAGATACAGAGTTCATTAATGGGAGGAGTGGTCCTGGCAATGGAACTGTCCGGTGCGATCGGCAGCATTGAAGATTTTATTCTAAAACCAGCATCGATTATCAAGCCAAACCTGGAGCGGGCTGATGTTTATAAAAGACGGTATGAAAAATATTTGGAATATTATAACAATTTCTGAGAATCACTGATTTGTAAATACCGGAGGTAAAGACATGGCAAATTATAAAGTTGTTATTACTGCAAGATCATTTGGAGAAGCAGATAACCTTGCATATCAATGTCTGCGAGAAGCGGGCTGTGAGTGGATAAAGCTTACGGGCACAGATATGGGGCAGCAAATCGAGGCGATGAAAGAAGCGGATGCCCTGATAGCAGGACTCGAATACATAGGTGAGGAACTTATGGATGCCGCGCCAAAGCTTAAAGTGATTTCCCGATATGGTGTAGGATATGAGAATGTTGATAAACAGGCGGCTTTAACGAGAGGAATTCAGATTACGATAACACCAGGAGCAAACGGAAATTCAGTTGCGGATTTGGCAGTTGCATTAATGCTGGATGTGGCCAGAAATGTGACAGTTATGGACGAAGAGATGAAAAAACAGAATCAGATACGGCCTCAGGGCCTGGAACTGTACGGAAAGACTCTGGGAGTGATAGGGGCCGGACGGATAGGACGTGGAGTGGCGGAACGGTGTCGGGGATTTAATATGAAGATTCTGGCATGCGATGTCTGTCGGAATGAGGAGTTCATCAAAAAAACAGGAGCCGAATACGTATCGATGGAGACATTGCTCAGAGAGGCGGATTTTATCACAATTCATTCTCCGCTTAATGAGGAGACGAGGAATATGATATCTAAAGAACAGTTCGGCATTATGAAAAGGGATGCTGTCCTTGTTAATACAGCTCGAGGCGGTATTGTCGATGAAGAGGCCTTGTATGAAGCGCTATCTTCAGGCCGAATCAGAGGAGCAGCTTTGGATGCCACAGTGAATGAACCACCGTATAACAGTCCGCTGATGCAGTGCAATAATTGTATATTGACACCGCATGCAGGGGCGGCAACCAGGGAAGCATCATCCAAAATGAGCATTATGGCGGCGGAAAATGCAGTTACAATACTTCAGGGAAAATTGTGCCCATTTAGGGTGATATAACAATCTGGTTTTCTAAAAGGGTGAATCGAGAGGAAACTAAAAAGGAAGAAGGTAAGCAGATGAGTGATGTAATGTCTGTGATTAGTGAAAAAAGAATTGTTCCGGTTGTAAAACTGGAAAGAGCGGAGGATGCCCTGCCTTTGGCAAAAGCCCTCATGGATGGCGGACTGCCAGTGGCAGAAGTGACATTCAGAACAGCGGCTGCCAAAGAAGCGATACATTTAATACGGTCGAAATATCCGGACATGCTGTGCGGCGCAGGAACAGTAGTAAATATTGAGCAGGCAGAGGAAGCAGCAGAAGCAGGAGCAGCATTTATAGTCAGTCCGGGATTTTCAACGGAAGTGATTGAGTTTGCTGTCGGAAAAAATATCCCAGTATTGCCTGGATGCTGTACGCCAACCGAAATCATAGCGGCAATGAGATATAACCTTAAGGTAGTTAAATTTTTTCCCGCAAAACAGTATGGAGGCCTGGAAACGATAAAAGCTCTAGCAGCTCCATTTCCTGGAATAAGGTTTATGCCTACAGGAGGAATCAGCGCTCAGAATCTGAGGGAATACCTGGATAATAAAGTTATTTATGCATGCGGAGGAAGTTGGATGGTATCCGAAAAACTCATTTTGGAGAAGCGCTTTGATGAGATAACAAGGTTGACAAAAGAAGCAGTGGAATTGGCAAAAAGGTAAACCGTAACACACAGAGGAGACTGAGGCAAAGAAATGGAAAGAAAGTGTGAAATAGGATTGCTGGGACTGGGGGTAATGGGCTCCTCGCTCGCTAAAAACATGATTCGTAACGGGGTTAAAACAGCGCTTTATTCCGTTTCGGAGCGTGAACGCAACCTTTTCTCCGCTCAAAAGGGGCAATATCATATGTTCCCGGAATTGAGCAAATTTATTATGGGACTGGAAAAGCCGAGAAGAGTGTTTATGATGATTACGGCTGGAGAGCCGGTGGATATAATACTTGACCAACTCCTATCCCTGATGGAGGCTGGGGACATTATTATGGATGGAGGGAATTCCTACTATAAAGATACGGAGCGCAGATGTCGTATCTGTAGGGAGAGAAACATTCATTACATGGGAATTGGCGTTTCAGGAGGAGAAAAGGGAGCGCTTAAAGGGCCATGTATTATGGCAGGCGGCAGCAGTGAGGCATGGAATGAAGTAAAGGATATTCTTGAGACAATTGCGGCAAAACAGGATGGAATGCCGTGCTGCGGGTATATAGCAAGCGGAGGCGCGGGCCATTACGTTAAAATGGTTCACAATGGAATTGAGTATGCACTCCTGGAGCTCATAGCGGAGGCATATCAGTATTTGAGGGTAGTGAAAAACACCGATATAGAAGAAATCTGCAGGATATTTAAGAAATGGAATGAAGGAAGCCTGAACTCGTATCTAATGGAAATCAGTATTCGGGTCCTTGAAAAAAAAGAAAAGGATGGCACATTTCTGATAGACCACATTCTGGATGTGGCAGAGCAGAAGGGAACGGGAAAATGGACGGTCACTGAAAGTGTCGAAAGAGGAGTCTATACCCCTTCTATCTATGAGGCGCAGGCAGCACGCATATTTTCAGGAAAAAAAGAAGAGCGGGAAAAAGGAAAAAGAAAACTGGTGTTTCATTCTTTGGCTTTTCCTGAAGTTACACCAGATGAATTGGGGAAAGCGCTGCTAATGGCCTGCGTAATTGCCTACAGCCAGGGGTTTGAACTGATATCAAAAACTTCTGCGGATGAGAAGTGGGGCATAGACCTGTCCAGTCTGGTAGCCATATGGAAGAATGGATGCATCATCAGAAGCCGCCTTCTCAATGAGATTGAAAAGGTGGAGTATTCGGAAAACAGGGCCTTGATTCTGTCGGAAATATTCGAACAATATGGAGACTTGGAGGGTTCACTGAGAAAAATGACGGTATCCGCCGTGGCGCATGGCCTGCCTGTGCCGGGCTTTACATCCTCTCTAAATTATTACGACTATTACAGAAGTGAACGAATGCCGATGAATTTTATCCAGGCGCTTCGTGACTGTTTTGGTTCACATACCTATATGAGAGAGGACAAGGAAGGGTGTTTCCATACGGACTGGGAGCAATAGGCATGGAAGTAATTCCCAATGCCATGAGACATAAACGATGGGATAATAGAGTTAATTGTTCATAACATGCGCGAGCAACTTGCGGAATATATCGAGGCTTAAATGAACGTTGAATTACCAAAAGGTATTCAATAATATTTATCACTTTATTTAAAGAAAGAGGAGGATACACTATGTTAAAAAGAAAGTTAGCAATGGGACTGGCAGTACTGATGGGAGTTGTAGCGCTCGGAGGATGCAGCAGCAAACCGGCGCCGACAGAGACAAAGGCGGCTGATACAAAGGCAGAAGAATCGGCTGCTCCGGCGGAGAGCGAAGCGCCTCAGACAGCAGTTGATAAGAAAGTAATCAAAGTAGCACATGCCAATGGAACGACATGGCCGGGTCATGTTGCTCTGGAGAAAATGAAGTCTGTTTTGGACGCTAATCCGGACAGCGGCGTTACAATTGAAATTCTTCCAAATGGAGTTTTGGGCGGAGAAAATGAAGTGCTGCAGCAGGTTATGATGGGGACGGCGGATGCTTCTCTGCTGACAGGAATGGGATTCTGGCAGGGGATTGATGAGCGCACGGCAGTGGATGAACTTCCATTCTTCTTTAAAACAAAAGAACAGGCCAGGAATGCATACGATGGAAAGTTCGGGGATCGCCTTAAAGAAATTCTGGATGGAACAGGCGTAAAGACGGTTAACTTCTGGGAATCCGGGTTCCGTCATTTTACAAATAATAAGCGTCCGATTAATCAGCCATCAGATATGAAAGGAATTAAGTTCCGCTCATACCAGGGGGAATATCGTATGGCCATGTTTGAAGCACTCGGTGCAACAGCCGTACCTATGGCTTTGACAGAAGTATTTACAGCTCTTCAGCAGGGTACAGTGGATGGTCAGGAGAACCCTCTGCCTATGATAGAGGCTAACAAATTCTACGAAGTACAGAAATACCTGTCTTTATCAGGACATATTTATAACACTTCTACTCTGATTGTTAATCCGGCTCTTTGGGATTCCCTCTCAGAAGCGGATCAGAAGGCATTCCAGGAGGCAGCAGTAGAGGGAAGTAAGGAGTGCAGAAAATTGATGGATGAGCAGGAAGAAACAATTCTTACCAAATTTGAAGAGGCAGGGGTACAAATCAACGAAGTGGATAAAGATGCTTTTGCCGAAGCAATGCAGCCGATTTACGATAAGTATATCAACGCATGTGGTGATGAACTTATCAAACTTGCAGAGGAATATATCAAGTAAATACTATAGACATAGAAAGGAGCCGGTTTGCATGTTGAATCCTTTATCCGGTGTAAATAAAATAATTAACGGAATCAGAATTTTTCTGGAGGTAGTATGCGGCTGCCTGCTTATCGGTCTGACAGCAGTTGTCTTTGTCCAGGTGTTTAACAGGTTTGTGCTTCATGGAACTTTCGCCTGGGCGGAGGAAGCCGCCATATATATGATGATCTGGATGGTTTTCCTGGGTGCGTCTATTAATATACTGAAAGGCAGCAACATAAAGATAGATTTTTTTACCCGTCTGCTCCCGGCAAAGATGCAGTATATCCTGGATTTTGTATGTCAGCTTATCTGTATGGGATTTACCGGTTATATGTGCCAGAAATCATGGATGATTATTCAGCTGAACAGGCATAATCTGGCTCCTGGAATTAAAATTCCGATTGCAGTTATGTATGCAGGACTCACAATCAGTGCAATATTAATGATTTTGTTTTTCATCTGGCAGGCAGTTCAGGATCTAAGGCTGGCCATGGGGAAAGGCGGTGATGGAGAATGATTGGAATTTTATTTATAGTTTTGCTTTTAATGCTTCTGATTGGGGTACCGGTAGGATATGCTGTTATGATTGCCTGTATGTCGTTTTTGATGGCCAACGGAACGACGCCAATCGTCATTGTACCTCAGAAGATGGTTGATGGAATAGGTTCTTTTACATATCTGGCTATGCCCCTGTTTATTTTTTCGGGAAACCTGATGATTTATGGCAGCACCCCAAGATTGATGAAGCTGGCTAACATGCTTCTCCATAAAATTCCGGGAGGCCTTGGAGCTGCCGGAATCGGAGCCTGCGGCTTCTTCGGCTGTGTATCCGGATCGGGGGTAGCGACAACAGCAGCTATTGGTTCAATTGTAGGACCGGAAATGGTGAAGAAAGGTTATGGCAAGGGATATACAGCTTCTATTATTGCGGCGTCCGGTACCCTCGGAGGAATCATTCCTCCAAGCATCACCCTTGTACTGTATGCGGTGGCTGTCAATCTTTCAATCGGCAGTATGCTTATGTGCGGAATGATTCCGGGATTTATGTGTGTGGCCGGATTCATACTGCTCAATACGTTTATTTCTAAAAAACGTGGTTACGGAGCTAATGATGCGGATGAATATAATTATACGGGAAAAGAAAAGTTAAAGATAATCAGGGAGGCAATCCCACCCCTGATAATGCCTTTGATTATACTGGGAGGAGTTCTCTTTGGTATAGCGACACCGACGGAGTCAGCGGTGCTTGCTACGGTGTATGCTGCATTTCTTGCACTTTTTGTATACAGGGAGCTGAACCTTAAGTCTTTCTTTAAGGTGGCGGTGGATAGTGCACTGTCTGCAGCATCTATCATGGTTATTATTTCGGCTGCAGCGCCTTTTGGATGGATCATGACCGCACATAATGTAACGACAACAATGGCAAAATTTATTATGGGAATCAGCACAAATCCTACTATTATATATTTGATGATTATAGCGCTCCTTGTTTTTCTTGGAACGTTCATGGAAGGACTCAGCATTGTCGTTGTGCTATCTCCGATTCTGCTTCCAATTGTGCAGAACTTTGGCATGAATCCGTACCACTTTGGTATTCTGATTTCAATTGCCACCTGTATCGGTTCATGTACACCTCCGATGGCTACCTGCCTGTTTACATCATGTAAAACGCTGGGACTGGAGGTATCGGATACGTTTCCGGATATCTTTATGGTGTGCGGTTACTTTATCTTGATGGAAGTGCTTCTGCTGTTTATCCCGCAGATAACTACATGTGTGCTTGGTGTTTTCTGATGTGGGGTTATATTTTGAAACGAAATAATAGGGCCTCCGGTGAATTCCGGAGGTTCACTCGAATAAAGAAGAGGTGACGGGAAATGGAAAAAATTAAGACTGCGGTGATAGGCTGCGGAAAAGTAGCCGATGCCCATGCGCACGCTTATCAGGTAATCAAAAATTCGGATTTTACAGCCGTATGTGACATAGACAAGGAGAGGGCCGGGAGTTTTGCTGCGAAGTATGGAGTGAAAGCTTATACAAGTATCAGTGAAATGGTTAAAACAGAGGGAATAAAGGCGGCCAGCGTGTGTACACCTCACCCGTTTCATGCCCAGGCCTGTGTGGAAGCGGCAGACAGTGGCTGCAATGTAATTGTTGAAAAGCCGTTTGCCGTAAACATATTGGATTGTGACAAGATGCTTGAAGCGGGGAAACGTAATAATGTTCAGGTTGGGACACTGTTTCAGCGACGTTTTTATGAACCGTGCCAGAGAATAAAAAAAGCAATAAAAGATGGAAAAATCGGCAGACCGATTCTTGGTGACGTTACCATGCTTGGCTGGCGTGATAAGAAATACTATGATTCCGATCCGTGGAGAGGAACGTGGAAGGGAGAAGGCGGCGGCGTGCTTCCGACCCAAGCCTGCCATCAGCTGGATTTACTTTTGTGGTTTATGGATTCTGATATTGATGAGGTGTACGGGGTATGGAAAAACTACAATCACCCATATATAGAGGTGGAGGATACTGCGGTAGCTATCATTAAATTTAAAAGCGGAGCTCTGGCCACCATCACTGCGAGTAATTCACAGAATCCTGCCCAGTATGGTAAGGTACGCGTTCATGGGGACAATGGCGCTTCTCTGGGGGTTCAGACGGATGGAGGATCCATGTTTATCGCAGGTATGACATCCATTACAGAATCCCCGTTTAATGATATGTGGACCGTGCAGGGCGAAGAAGCTCTGAAGGAGGTATGGAAGAAAGAGGATGCAGAAGTCTTCTTTCGTGATGATCCGACAGAACATTATCATCAGGTTCAGATCCAGGATTTTATAGATGCAGTGTCTGAGGGAAGAAAACCGCTTGTATCTGGTGAGGACGGCAGGAAGTCGGCTGAGCTTCTGGAAGCAATATACAGGAGTTCCCGGATTGGCCTTCCCGTAAAATTTCCTCTGGAGGAGAATGAATGAAAATTGGGTTTAACGAAGCAACCGCAAAAGGATGCTCCGATTTGGAAAAAGATGTAAGACTTTGTGCTCAGGCGGGTTTTGATTATATAGAAATGCGGCTGGACATGATTAGGGAATATCTTAAAAACCATAACCTGGATGAGCTCGCCGGCCTGCTTAAGGAATGCGGAATCAGGCCTCATGCGCTTAATGCAGTTTATACATACAGAGAGCTGTTCTCCGGAAACGGGGATTGTGAGAAAGAAAAGAAATTTCTGGATGAGTTTATTACTGTATGCCGATGGGCCCAGCAGACAGGAGCTTGTCATTTGATTGTAGTTCCGCCAATGAATCCTGCGGGATTCCTGGTACCTTACGATGGAACCAGAGAACAGGCAGAAGAAGATTGTATCAGGATTATGAGAAGGCTTTCTGAGATCGCAGGAGTTTACGATGTGAAACTGTGTCTGGAACCTGTGGGAGCGCCAAAAAGCAGCATCAGGACAATCAGTGAGGCGGATATTATCATAAAAGCCGTTAACAGAGCGAATATAGGTATTGTTCTTGATGCTTATAATTTGTATATGGCATATATGGACAGCCGCTATGAGGAAATAGGGCAGTTGGACATAGATAAAATTTTTGCCGTTCATATTAATAACGCTGACCCTGTGGAGCCAAGCCTGGAAGCAAGACGTTTCTGCGATAGTGGAATAATTGATTTGACGGCTTTTCTAGATGAACTAAAGGCGAAGGGCTATGAAGGAATGGTATCGATAGAGACATTCCGCCCGGAATACTGGGAGAAGCAGCCTGAAGAAATTATCTTCCGGGCATACGAGACAACCAGAAAGACGTTGGAAGATAACGGCTGCTTTGGATAAAGGGAGGAATCAAGAGTGGGAATTTATGATGAATTGCTGGGAAAGGTTAAAATACCGAAATTTGTTAAGGTACATTGTGAAATCGTTCAAAGCCACATAGAAGATCCCTATGGTGAAACAAGACGTGTATTTGACGAAAGCCGGGCAGCGCTTGCCATTTGTCCGGGAAGTTCCGTCTGTATTGCGTGCGGCAGCAGGGAAATCTCAAATCTGAAAGATATTGTAAAAGCAATTGTTGAAAAGGTAAAGGAAGCGGGAGGACAGCCCTTCCTCATTCCTGCAATGGGAAGTCATGGAGGCGCGACCGCAGAAGGGCAGAAAGAGATACTTCTGACATATGGACTTACCCCTGAATATGTGGGAGCGGAAATACGTTCGTCCATGGATACCGTTAAAATCGGGCAGACGGAGAACGGCCTGGATGTGAGAATCGATAAGAATGCAGCAGAAGCCGATGTGATAATATTAGCTGCAAGGATTAAACCACACACAGATTTCAGAGGCCCGATTGAAAGCGGGATAATGAAAATGATCACCATAGGAATGGGAAAACAGTATGGGGCCAGTATCTGCCATTCCATGGGATTTCCAATGATGGCTGAGAATGTGCGTTCCATTGCCAGAACGGTAATCCAGAACAGACCGGCTGTGATCGGTGTGGGGATTTTGGAAAATGGACTTCATGAAACGTATAAGATTGTTGCACTAAAGGGAAAAGAGATAGATGAAAAAGAGCCTGGGCTGTTGGAGGAAGCAAAATCTTTGATGCCGAAGCTGCCTTTTGAAAAGTGTGACGTTTTGTTTGTGGACGAGATAGGAAAAAATATCAGCGGTCCCGGAATGGATCCTAATATTACCGGACGATCGGTCTTTATGGGACAATGGGAGCCGAATTTTGATGGGGTTGCAGTCTTTGATTTGACGGATGAGTCCCATCATAACGGAAATGGTATTGGAAACGCCGATGTCACCACACAAAGATTTTTTAATAAGTTTGATCAGGAAACAACTTATGCAAACTCCATTACCTGTATGGATGCTCCAGGAGTAAAGCTACCCGCCATCATGCCAAATGACAGGCTGGCCATGAAGTTTGCCCTGAATCTGGGATATAAGGCGGATCCACAGGCAGGACCGAAAGTAGTCTGGCTTCACAATACTCTGTGCATGCACAGCTATTGGATTTCCGAAGCGCTTATTCCGTTGGCGGAAAAAGCAACCAATATGACTATTGTTACGGAACCCCAGGAAGTCAGATTTGACACAGAAGGAAATGTAATTCCACTGGACTGGAAATAGTAACAGAAAACTCCGGAACACAGTGCATCTATCACGGATTGCTGCGCCGGAGTTTTCCCCTGTTTGCATCTAATTACCAATGTGTTATACTAATGCTGAAAGTATGCGGAAGGAGAGAGACTATTTTACTATCCGCCAGTGAACGGGAGGTAATATAATGCATCAGAACAATGAATCAGATAAAAAAAATACAGATACAATCGGTAAAATGGATAAAAACGCCGAATCCGGGAAAAAATATACCTTCGACGACCTGAAAGACATCATGCGCACCCTGCGCTCCGAGAATGGCTGCCCGTGGGACCGCCGTCAGACGCACGAGAGCCTGATTCCCTGCCTGGAAGAGGAAGCGGGTGAGGTAATCGACGCAATTCGGGAAAATGACCCGGAAAACCTATGTGAGGAGCTTGGCGATCTTCTGTTTCAGGTGATGAGCCACAGCCAGATTGCGGAGGAGAAGGGACTTTTTACAATTGACGATGTTGTGGACGGAGTCAGCGCTAAGATGATCAGGAGACATCCGAATGTATTCGGTGACGAGAAAGTGAATTCTGCGGAGGAAGGACTCGATTTGTGGAACAGGATAAAATCCGAGGAAAAGAGTAAAAAAGCGCAAAAAACCTTGACAAAGCAAGGATAAATGTATATAAATGTAAAGTAAAGAATTACAACAAAGTTGAGTAGTATGAGCTCATATGAGAAGATGACAGGAGGAATATATCAAATGAATAAGACAGAGTTAATTGCTGCCGTAGCAGAAAAAGCAGAACTTTCCAAGAAGGACGCAGAGAAAGCAATCAAGGCTTTCACTGAAGTTATTTCCGATGAATTAGTAAAAGGTGAGAAAATCCAGTTAGTTGGTTTTGGTACATTTGAAGTAGCTGAGAGAGCAGCAAGAGAAGGAAGAAATCCTAAGACTGGCGAGACAATGCCGATCGCAGCTTCCAAATCCCCTAAATTCAAAGCTGGAAAAGCATTAAAGGATATGGTAAACGCATAATTCTATGAGATTAGATAAATTTTTAAAGGTTTCGCGCCTGATTAAGAGAAGAACCATTGCCAATGAGGCATGCGATGCCGGCAGGGTTCTGGTTAATGAAAAGCCGGCCAAGGCGTCCCTGAGTGTTAAGGCAGGGGACATCATTGAGATTCAGTTTGGAATGAAGTCTGTTAAAGTAGAAGTGCTGGACGTGACAGAGACCGTGAAGAAGGACGAAGCGAAAGATCTTTATCGTTATTTATAATTCATAAACATAAAGAGGATAACCTCCTAATATATTTAACAATAGTTAGATATATCAGGAGGTTTTTTGCATGGAAGAAAAGTTAAACCGGCGGCCTCATAAGCTGGAGGTCACAGGCAGGGGGACGGGCAGTGTAACCGGTATACAGGATGTGGTGTCCTTTGACGAGAACCAGATTATCCTGGATACGGATATGGGTCTCCTGACTGTGAAGGGAAAGAATCTGCATGTGAGCCGGCTGACGCTGGAAAAGGGAGAGGTCGATATCGAGGGGACGTTTGACAGCTTTGCCTATTCCTCCAATGAGAATTACCGTAAATCAGGCGAATCCCTGTTTACCCGGCTGTTTAAATAATAAGAAAAGGCGGGGCAAATCGGGATGAGCATGACAATTCGCTATGAACTGCAACTGCTGTTTGCGAGCCTGACAGTAGGCATTTGCCTGATGATGGTATATGACGGCCTGAGAGTGTTCAGGACGCTGGTCCCTCATGGGAATTTCTGGACAGGCATAGAAGATGCGGTCTACTGGGCTGCATCCAGCATTACGACATTTCTCCTGCTGTTCCGGCAAAATGACGGTATATTGAGATGGTATGCAATATTAGGCGTGCTTATGGGAATGCTCGTCTACAACCTTACGGTCAGCCGTATTTTGCTGAGGCTCTTGAAAAAAGTAGAAAAATATCTTACAATAAGAAAAATAAAACGACAAAAAATCCGGCAGAAACGGCTTGAGGAGGAAGAGAAGAGACGCCTTCTGGAAGAGCAGAAGCGGCAGAAAAAGAAAGAAGAGAAACTCCGCCTCCGGGAAGAAAAAGAGGAGCAGAGGCGCCTTCTCCGCGAGGAAAAGGAGCAGAAACAGCTTCGTCTCCGTGAAAAGAAGGAAGAGAAGCAGAAAAAACGGCAGAAAGAGAAACAGCACAGCCTGACCGAAGATCAGGGGCAGGAATCACGCAGGAGCAGAAAGGCGGAAGAGAAAAAAGATGCGGGAAAGCGGAAGAGCGAGAAGAAAAAAGAAAGAAAATCTGAATAACCGCATGGCGCTGGTCGGCATTACGCTGGTCGTTCTGAGCCTGGCGATAGCCGTGCACCTGAAAGGAATCGATATGAAGAAGAAGGATCTGAATTACCAGATCCGGGAAGAAAACCTTCAGGCCCAGGTTTTGGCCGAGGAGGAGAGGGCGGCGGAGCTGGAACAGTACCGCGTTTATGTCCAGACAAAACAGTATATCGAGAAGGTTGCCAAAGAAAAACTGGGACTTGTCAATAAGGACGAGATATTGCTTAAACCGGCAGAAAAGAAGTAAATGCCCGGAAAAGAAGTGGGAATCCGGCGAAACGTGCGGTATCTGTCGTACGATTTCAGGTATTCCCCCAATGAATTTGACAAATATTTCCCTCCGGCCTGTATATAATGGTTTCACGCAGGTTAGGAGGGATTTTTGTGCTTAAAAAGAAGAGTTTACATAGAGACATGGCAGATGTCAATGTCTATACGGCCAGACGCCTGAAAGATATGGCGATGTCACTTAGCGGTCTGGCGCAGGCGTTTGCGGATGAAATCGGGGGCGGAAGGCAGCTTACGAAGGATGACGGCCTGGCGGCCATGCAGACAGCGGCGGCGGCCGTCTGCGGGGAGTGCATGAAATGCAACTTGTACTCCGGCAGCAGGAGGGATGACAGCTATTACCTTTATTACCTTCTCCGGGCCTTTGAGCAGAAGGGTAAGATTGATATGGAGGACATGCCCCGGCTGTTCAATGAGGCATGCAGAAAAAAAGACGACTATGTGCTGCATCTGAACAGGAACCTCGGACGGGCCACAATGAACCTGTCATGGAAAAACAGGTTTCTGGAGAGCAGGGATACTGTGATCGTGCAGTTTCGTGAACTGGCATCGATTCTGGAAGAATTTTCGGGGCAGATGGAGAATGCGACGGACATCACAGGTGACTGGGAAGAACAGATTAAATACATCTTCCGGCGCCACCACATGAAGGTGGAAAATATGCTGATGCTGGAGTATGAAAATGAGCAGAAAGAAGCTTTTCTCACAATACGCAGCACCAACGGCAAGTGCATGACCGCCCGCGACGCTTCTGAACTGGTGGGACGGGCTATGGCCGGAAGGAAATGGAGCGCAGCAAAAGACAGCAAGAGCATTATCACCAGGAATGCGGCCACATTCCGCTTTATTGAGGAAGGGAAATACAGAATGCTCCATGGAGTCGCCAAAGCGGCTAAGGGAGGGGAGATGGTGTCCGGTGATAATTTTACCATCTATGAAGGACTTCCCAGGCAGGTCATTATGAGCCTGTCGGACGGCATGGGAAGCGGCCCTCTGGCGTGTGAGGACAGCAGTAAAGTGGTGGAGCTGACACAGCAGCTTCTGGAGACAGGATTTTCCGCCAGGTCTGCCCTGAAACTGGTCAATACGGTGCTTCTTCTTGCGGGGGCGGAGCAGAATCCGGCAACGCTGGATTTGTGCTGCGTCGATCTCTACACGGGGGTGCTGGAGGCCATGAAGCTGGGCGCCGTGCCTACTTTTATCCAGGGCCACGACGGCGTGGAGGTACTGGAGGCGGGAGACGTCCCAATGGGAATTGTAAAATCGGTTGAGCCGGTGCTGCTGTCCCGAAAAATGTGGGACAACGACCGGATTATCATGGTCAGCGACGGCGTTCTGGAAGCGCTGCCGGGAGAATGCAAGGAGGAGACTATGATAGATTTTCTGGAGGGGACCGGCGCGGGCAACCCGCAGGAGATGGCCGAGCGTATCCTTGAATTTGCCGCCTCCTTTGAGGAGGAGCCCTGCGATGACATGACCGTCCTGGTGGGCGGGATTTTTGAGAGGTAAGGCAAAACATCATTAAAAGCGGCGGCAGGCCTTGTGGAACCGCCGGAATTCCTGTATACTGTAGGCAAACAGCGGCAGGAAATGAGGAAATGAAGAAAGAAACCTTTGATTATATTAAAAAGAACCATATGATTGAACGGGGAGACGGTGTAATCGTAGGCCTGTCGGGTGGAGCGGATTCCGTCTGTCTGCTGCACGTTTTGTGGTGTCTGAAGGAAGAACTTGGAATCGGACTTCGGGCGGTCCACGTGCATCACGGCCTCCGCGGAGAGGAGGCGGACAGGGATGTCGCATTCTCGGAAATACTTTGCAGAGAGCGGGACATCCCTTTTAAGCTTGTAAAAATCATGGCGTCCGAGGAAGCAAAGAAGCAGGGAATCTCCGTAGAGGAAGCGGGGCGTCTGGCCAGATACAGGATTCTGGAGGAAGAGGCCCTCTCGTGGGAGCAGGAAAAGAAAGAGGCCGGCTCATGCAATGCCGGTGAGATTAAGATCGCCACGGCCCACCACGGCAATGACAGCGCCGAGACCATTCTCCATAACCTGTTCCGCGGAACGGGATTAAAGGGCCTGTCCGGGATTGCGCCGGTCAGGGGAAGGGTTATCCGCCCTGTTTTGTGGGCGCGGAGGGAAGATATCGTGGAGTGGCTCCGAAGCTGCGGAATTGAATATGTGGAGGATTCCACCAACCGGGAGAATGACTATACCAGGAATAAAATCCGCAATGAAATTCTGCCTGTTATTACATCGTCCGTCAATGAGCAGGCGATACGGAATATCCTGAGGGCGGGAGAGCGGATCCGGGAAGCCGACGAATATCTGGAAAAAACAGCATGGAATTGGATCGGACTGCATAGCGTAGATGGACAGCCCGGTTTTTCTGTTCCGGAATTGCTGAAAGAAGATAGAGTGATAAGAGGTTATGTGGTAAGGGGGATCCTTCGGAATATGGGCTGCCCCCTAAAAGACGTCACGGCCGGGCATATCGACAGTGTCCTGGAACTGATGGAAAAGGGGACAGGGAAAGAAGTGGATCTGCCATACGGCCTGAAGGCAAAACATATTTACGGCAGAATTGAATTCAGCCGAAGGAGGGACAGGCCGGATGTCCGGGACGGGTCAGACGGGGGACAGGATAAGCGCACGGACGCGGTTCCCCGGATGGATATTCAGATATTTCCCTTCCAAAATCAAGAGGAAATTCCTAAAAACCAGTATACGAAATGGTTTGATTATGATAAAATAAAAGATACGTTATCTGTCAGGAACCGCCGCACCGGTGATTATATCACACTGGCGCCGGGGGGCAGAAAGACGGTAAAATCCTTTATGATCGACGAAAAAATCCCCCGGGAGAAGCGCAGCAAGATTTTGCTTCTGGCCGAGGGAAGCCATGTTTTGTGGATTGTGGGATACCGAATCAGTGAATATTACAAGGTAACGGAACAGACGAAAAACATATTACAAGTACAGTTAGACGGAGGAACAGACAGTGGCCGATAAAATCAGGGTATTATTAACAGAAGAGGAAGTAAATAAAAGAATCAGCGAGGTGGCGGCGCAGATCAACGCAGACTATGCAGGAAGACACGTTCATTTAATCTGTATCTTAAAAGGCGGTGTGTTTTTCACCTGCGAGCTGGCGAAACGCCTGGATTTATCCGTATCCCTTGATTTCATGTCCGTATCCAGCTATGGAGCCGGAACGAAGTCCAGCGGCGTGGTTAAGATCGTTAAGGATCTGGATGAACCACTGGAGGGAAAAGAAGTCATTATCGTAGAGGACATCATTGATTCCGGAAGGACACTCGCCTACCTGATCGAAGTGTTGAAACAGAGAAACCCGAAGAGCATTGAGCTCTGCACTCTGCTTGACAAACCGGAGCGCCGTGTGAAGAAGCAGGTACAGGTTAAATATACCTGTTTTACAATACCGGATGAATTTGTAGTGGGTTACGGTCTTGATTATGATCAGAAATACCGGAATTTACCATATATAGGAGTAGTGGAAGTATAAGGAGGAAGCCAGTTGAAACAGCGGCAGTCATTTGGAGGAGGCATGGGACTTCTGATCCTTGTAATGCTCCTCATCATGTTATTCAGTACAAGAAACCAGAGTATATTTACACCGGGAAAGATCAGCTATACGGACTTTATGGTGAATCTGGAGAACGGAAGCATCAGCAGTGCGGTCATTAAGCCCAACCGGGAAACTCCGACGGGCGAGATCGAGCTTTATATGTCATCCGGTGAGAAACAGGATTTTTACGTTCTCGATACGAAAGAGATCGAGATGGCTCTGAGAGATGCAGGCATTACGTACAAAGTGGGAGAGGTCCAGCAGGATAATTATTTCATGACCGTAATTCTTCCGATTGCACTATCGGCCGGCGTACTCATCTTTTTCTTTGTGTTTATGAATTCCCGTTCCGGCGGCGGAGCGAATGCCAAGATGATGAACTTCGGCAAGAGCCGCGCCAAGATGAGCCATACCAGCAATATCAATTTTACAAAGGTTGCGGGGCTCCAGGAGGAGAAGGAAGAACTGGAAGAGATTGTGGATTTCCTTAAGAATCCGCAGAAGTATACGGGGGTGGGGGCGAGAATCCCCAAGGGCGTATTACTGGTAGGCCCTCCCGGAACAGGTAAGACACTTCTTGCAAAGGCGGTGGCCGGAGAAGCGGGAGTTCCGTTCTTCTCTATTTCCGGTTCCGATTTTGTGGAGATGTTTGTCGGCGTCGGAGCTTCCCGTGTCCGCGATTTATTTGAGGACGCCAAGAAAAATGCGCCGTGTATCGTATTTATTGACGAGATTGACGCCGTAGCCCGCCAGAGGGGAACCGGCATGGGCGGAGGCCACGATGAGAGAGAGCAGACCCTGAACCAGCTGCTTGTAGAGATGGACGGTTTTGGCGTCAATGAAGGAATCATTGTTATGGCCGCTACCAACAGGGTGGATATCCTTGACCCGGCGATTTTACGGCCCGGCCGTTTCGACAGAAAAGTAGCGGTTGGCAGACCGGATGTGAAGGGACGCGAGGAAATCCTGGGCGTGCACACGAAGGATAAACCGCTGGGAGAAGATGTGAATCTTCACCGCATTGCACAGACTACATCCGGGTTTACCGGAGCGGATCTTGAAAATTTGATGAATGAAGCAGCCATCAATGCAGCAAAAGAGGGAAGGAAGTTCCTGATGCAGGCGGACATTGAAAAGGCCTTTATCAAAGTAGGAATCGGAGCTGAGAAGAAGAGCAAGGTGATTTCCGAGAAAGATAAGAGAATCACGGCCTACCACGAAGCGGGCCACGCTATTCTCTTCCACGTGCTGCCCGATGTCGGACCGGTCCATACGGTTTCTATCATTCCGACAGGCGTGGGCGCAGCAGGATATACGATGCCTCTGCCTGAGAAGGACGACATTCATATGACCAGGGGTAAGATGCTTCAGAACATTATGGTTTCCCTGGGCGGACGGATCGCGGAGGAGATTATTTTCGACGATATCACGACCGGCGCTTCCCAGGATATCAAACAGGCCACGTCGATAGCGAGAGCGATGGTTACGGAGTACGGTATGTCCGATAAAGTCGGGATGATCAACTACGGCGGGGACAGCAACGAGGTGTTCATCGGCCGCGACCTGGCGCACGCCCGCAGCTACGGCGAGGTGGTTGCCAGCACGATTGACAGTGAGGTAAAGAATATTATCGACAGCTGCCATGAGAAGGCTAAAAAGCTGATTCTGGAACATGAGGACGTCCTGCACAGGTGCTGTGAACTGCTTCTTGAGAAAGAAAAGATAGGCCAGGGAGAGTTTGAGGCCCTGTTCGATTAATACGCTTTAGAATGACGTTATATGGGCCTTTTAATGGCCCCGGGAAGGCCGCTACAATCAAAATGCGTTGATTGCCGCGGCCTTTGTGCGTTTTGATAATAACTGCTTTAGCAGGCTAAAAATACCGTGCCTAAAATGCACAAAAAAGAGTTATAAATTTTACGATGTTTGTGCACACTTATTTTGGCGCTTGTGCTATTATAATACTCGTAACCCCCCCCAATACATTATATAGTTTTTGCTACACCCCATAAGAACGAAATACCTTCTCCTAAAAAGGCCAGCTACCCCGCTGGCCTTTTTACTGCCCTGAAACGGCATATTGCGGCGCTGGCCGGTAATGCGGTAAAAAAACAGCTTTTTTGTCGGAAACGGTCAGTGAATCGAGGTTTTATGTTGTGTATTTGACGGGAATCATATAAAATAGAGATGATAGCAGAAAGAGGGAATGGCATGGAGAGGATTAACAGAGAAGCGCTGTTTTGCGACGAGACAGAGGATTACCGACATCCCTGCGAGGCGGATGCCGGACAGAGAGTAATTTTCTATTTCCGTACGGAACGGGATGGTGCGGATTCTGTTTATTTTATAGAATTTGACAGACAGGGCAGAATGAAAGAGCGTGACATGGGCTACAGTCACAGTGACAGCCTGTTTGATTATTATAGCTGTGATTATATACTCAGCGAGGAGGCTCTGCGATACTGTTTCAGAGTGGACCGTGAGGATGATATTTGTTTTTACGGACGCATGGGAGCGGTGGCACAGCCGGACCGGGAGGCATCTTTTTGCATGACTCCTGGCTTTTTTGTACCCAATTGGTGCAAGGGGGCCGTTATATACCAGATCTATGTGGACCGGTTCTGTAACGGAGATCCTTCCAATGATGTGGAGACGAATGAATATATTTATATCGGAAAACCGGTGGAACGGGTCAGGGATTGGAATGAACTGCCTTCCGCGATGGACGTGAGGCGGTTTTACGGGGGTGATATTAAAGGAATCTGGGATAAACTCAGTTACCTGAAAGGGCTGAAGGTGGAGGCCATCTATCTGAACCCAATATTTGTATCACCTTCCAACCATAAGTATGACTGCCAGGATTATGACCACGTCGATCCTCATTTCGGGGTGCTTAAGCACGATATGGATTTACTGGTGGAATCCAATGCGCTGGACAATGACAATGCGGGCAAATATACGGCCAGAACGGCGGATGAGGAGAACCTGCTGGCCAGCGACCTGTTTTTTGCAAGGTTTGTGGAAGCGGCCCATGAGAAGGGAATCCGGGTGATTATCGACGGCGTGTTTAATCACTGCGGTTCTTTTAACAAGTGGCTGGACGCAGAGCTTATATACCAGCACGAGGGCGGATATCCGCCGGGAGCTTACGTATCAGATAAAAGCCCATACCGGCATTTCTTTAAGTTTAATAATACGGAAAACTGGCCGTTTAACGACAGTTATGACGGCTGGTGGGGACATTCGACGCTGCCCAAGCTCAATTATGAGGAATCGCCGGAACTGTATCAGTATATTATGGAAGTTGGAAAAAAGTGGGTTTCTCCTCCGTTTAACGCAGACGGCTGGAGACTGGATGTTGCCGCTGACCTCGGCCGGACCGGAGAATTCAACCACCAGTTCTGGAAGGATTTCAGGAAAGCGGTCAAGGAGGCAAATCCCGAGGCCGTGGTGCTTGCCGAGCATTACGGGGATCCGAGCAGCTGGCTTCAGGGAGATGAGTGGGACACGGTGATGAATTACGACGCATTTATGGAGCCGGTGTCCTGGTTCCTGACGGGGCTTGAGAAACACAGCGATGAGGTGAACGAAGCTCTATACGGTGACGGACAGGCGTTTTTTGACACAATGCGTTATCATATGTGCCGGATGCAGACGCCTTCGCTGATGACAGCGATGAACGAGCTGTCCAACCACGATCACTCACGGTTTTTGACCAGGACTAACAGGAGGCCGGGAAGACTCGCTACGGCAGGAGCAGCGGCCGCCTCCGAGGGTATCAGCTACGGCATATTCCGCCAGGGAGTCGTTATCCAGATGACATGGCCGGGAGCGCCGACCATCTATTACGGCGACGAGGCCGGTGTATGTGGTTGGACGGATCCGGACAACAGACGGACATATCCCTGGGGTAATGAAGACCTGGAACTGATCGAATTCCACCGCTATATGACGGGGATTAGAAAGAGAAATCCGGCATTTAGGACCGGATCCCTGATACAGCTTGCCGCAGACAGGGGGATGATCGCTTACGGCCGCTTTAACCGCGGCGAGGACGGGAGAGAAGAGAGCCGTGGAGTCGTCATTATCAATACCTGCCATGAGGCGAAAACATACTCGGTACCGGTTTGGCGTGTGGGAGTGACCGATTCCGAACAGATGGAGCGCAGGATGCTCACCTACGAGGAGGGATATAACGCAGGCTCCGTTCGATATGAAGTGAAAAAAGGAATACTGGAGATAGAACTGCCGCCCGTCGGTTCGGTGGTATTGGTGGCGGCGGAATTGTAAAAGACAGTCCTTTTGATGGGAGAGACGGGGAAAACAGAGCGCCGCCGTCCGCATCACGGCCGTATGATGACCGGAATGCGGATGGCAGCGCCGCCGCATATTAAAAAAATACAAAAACAAACAAAATACCCTTGATTTTTTCACCTTATTATGATATGATTTTTAACTGTCAGAGTAATTTTGGATGGGTTCCCGAGTGGCCAAAGGGGGCAGACTGTAAATCTGTTGCGACACGCTTCGGTGGTTCGAATCCACCTCCATCCATTGGTAATTGAATATTGCCAGTCATGAGTAATCATGAATGCCGGCGTGGCGGAACTGGCAGACGCACAGGACTTAAAATCCTGCGAGGGTTAAACTTCGTACCGGTTCGATTCCGGTCGCCGGCATTAGTTGAGCAGATTGGGAAACTTTGAGAAATCAAGGTTTCCCAGTCTTTTTTAATATGTTTTTATCTGGTCACATCAATTACGACCGCATCATCCATTTTAAAAGCCGATTCACTGTAGTATCGGGTAAGCGAGCCGTCGGAACTCAGCTTGTTCCGCCGTCCTGAACGGCTTCGCGTTTAAGCGCCCACTCCTGATAAAGTTCATCATAGATGGTATATTGGTAGCCGGCTTTGCTGCTTCCGGCAGCTTTCCCGCGGGACTTCAGCTCATAGGATGTACCGTCCTTCTGTTTTGTATGATAAATGAGCTTTCCGGTATCGGAGTCGATCCGGCAGTCTGGGCCGTAATAAGCGGAGTCGCTGAAATACCATCCGTTGAGACGTGTGGTGGAGTGATCACTCTCGCCCCAGTAAGCATAAAGCTCCGATGGATATCCGGTAAGACGTATATTTTTGGCTGCCCAGTCAGCGCCTTTGGACGAGGTCATAATCTCCCTGTATTTGGCGACGCTGTCGATATTGTCCGTGTCCTGCTCTCCATCAAAAACCCATACTTTCAACCCCGTTCCGGCAACAGCGGCCCAGTCGGCGTCGTCGTAGCCATAACCAAAGGTGCCGTTCTGACAAATATAAGCATCGATGTTAAAGTTATAAACGCCTGTGGGAAGTCTATGTGTTTCGTTCTGAGTATTTCCCATTTTCTGATTCATGGGATGATAGGGCTGTCCGGCCAGCGCTTTGATAATAAGCGCAGAGGCCATCGTTCCCCGCGAATTACCCTGGAGCACGACATTTCCGGTGACACCGTAGGCATCGATAAAATATTTCATCACATTGACGTCGTCCGCCACAAAATCGTAGATGTTAAAATATACTCCGGGTCCGGCGCTTGACCGGTCATGAATATTGACCACAATAGCGCCTTTGTTCATCCAGGAGGTGGTGGCAGAGTCATACATGATTCCGGTACCATCATTATCGCAGCCGTCTGCGAGTTTCCAGTATGAGATTCCCTGGCCCTGCAGCGTAAAAACAATTCCGGCGGCGGGATCGTAATGTTCCGGCACGTAGAAATAGCCGCGGACATAATCGTCGCCCGTGCCGTCAGACACCCTTCCCGCGGTGCTGCTCACTCTGATGCCCGCCTGCTCAAAGGAACGGAACCCTCTTTCGCCGAATTGCAGGTCAATGGTTTTTGCCCACAGGCCGCCTTCTCTGTATTGGCCGTCGGCTTCGTTGGCCAGACAGGCTGCCGCGGAAGGCTCCTCCCACGCATGGCGCAGTTTCAGTTCCAGGCAGGCCCTGGCCTGATAGCCCATTCCTGTGGTATTTGGCAGATATCCATTATCGGCATTGCCGCCGTAATGAATTGCACCGTTTTCATCACGATACCAGGCACCGGTGCAATATACGCCAAAGGCGTTCCGCACACGGGTTCCCGCCGGTTTTTCACCGGTATAGACGAGAACATTATCTTCAGTGGCGGCAGTTCCGTTTTCTACAGTTAAGATGACGGTCTGACCGTCCACGACAGCATTCGCAATTTTAATCCTGCCGTAATCCGGGGACAGCGTTCCGCGGTCTTCCAGAATATAACTTTCCGCATTAATTCCCGTCAGCCGGACACCGGCGTTATAAGTAACCTCCACCTTCACAAGCCCGGTGCCGTAGACGGTATCGTCTGTGTACGCCTGAATGCGCTCTACATCCCCCATCGCGGGACGGGCTTCCTCCTGCGCAGCCAGTGTACCGGCGCTCAGCACTGAAGCGAGCGCCAATCCTGCAAAGACTGAAACCGGAATTTTTCCAGAACCTTTTCGCATAGCTTTTCCTTCTCCTTTCGCACTCCTTCGTTTTTAAATATCTTTATGATTTGTTTCCTCCTTTCCTGTAACTTACAGACGCAAGATTTATCCTGTACGGATCATAACATGCGTTTAAAATCTAAATCAGGGTGTGCCGTATGTATAAAATTACTATATTTTTTGTAAAAAAATCGGATATAATATACAAAAAGTATAACATCTGTGAATTTTAATATCTAATATATAAAATTCATCCAATCATCTATAAAATTCATAAATATTCTTAGGGTATCATTCTAATAGGAAGAATTCGGTTGTAAAATACAAAAAATAATAGAAAATATAATGGTGGAAAGAACGATGAACAACAATATACGTTTATACAACTGAAGATGCAATCACAATATTCAAGAAGAGTCTCTCTGCGGGACGGGGCGTAAAAAAAGAGTAAAGGATTGCCGTAAACACTGTACGGCGCGGAGAAAAATATTATAATAAACTGGCAAAGTATTGCGCAATACTATAATCAGTACCTGATATTACACAAAAAGTGAGGATAACTATGACAATTTCGTTGGCAGATTTTCTTTCGCAGCTTACGGCAAGTCCCATTTTAGCCATAACTGTGATTCTGACGCTGGGGGTAATTCTGGTTAATGGATGGACCGATGCGCCTAATGCGATCGCCACCTGTGTTTCTACGCAGGCTATTCATCCCAGAGCCGCAATTATTATGGCCGCGGTCTTCAACTTCCTGGGCGTTCTCGTTATGACGATGTTCAATGCGGGAGTGGCATCGACAATATACAATATGGTGGATTTTGGCGGTGACTCAAGGGAGGCGCTGATTGCGCTGTGTGCGGCCCTTTTGTCCATCGTGGCCTGGGCGACCGCCGCCTGGTGGTTCGGCATCCCCACAAGTGAAAGCCATGCCCTCATTGCCGGCGTTTCCGGAGCGGCAATTGCACTTCACGGAGGCCTGGAGGGAATTCATTCATCCGAGTGGGTTAAAGTGCTTTACGGTTTAGTGCTGTCCACTATACTCGGTTTTGTTATGGGCTATCTGACTGCCAAAATCGTCCAATTTTTATGCAGAGGCGTAGACAGGAACAAGAGCCGGGGATTTTTTAACAATGCCCAGATAGCCGGAGGCGCAGCCATGGCATTCATGCACGGCGCCCAGGATGGTCAGAAATTTATGGGCGTTTTCATGTTGGGAATTTTTCTGGCCAAAGGCAATGCCGACGTCGGAGAGTTCAGTATCCCAATCTGGCTGATGATACTCTGCTCTGCCGTGATGGGCCTTGGAACTTCCATAGGCGGCTACAGGATAATCAAGGCGGTTGGCATGGATATGGTGAAGCTGGAACGCTATCAGGGCTTTTCGGCCGATTTGGCGGGCGCGGGCTGCCTGCTCTTATCTTCCCTCACGGGAATTCCGGTATCCACAACCCACACGAAAACCACGGCCATTATGGGAGTCGGGGCAGCCAGACGCCTGTCCTCGGTAAACTGGGGAGTCGTAAAGGAGATGGTAATGACCTGGGTGCTCACATTTCCCGGCTGCGGCCTGATTGGCTTTCTGACGGCAAAGCTGTTCATCTGGATATTTTGAGATTAGGAGTATGGCAATGAAAGGAGTGCAGTATGGCACAGAAAAAGGGAAATGACTATTTTGCAATGCTTGTTGATAACGTAAATTGTTCCTGCGAGGCGGCGGAGCTGCTTTGGGAAAACCTCAATGAATATGAATACACGAGCCTTCCGGAAAAAATCAGGGCAATCCATGAGATTGAGCACCGGGGAGATCAGGGAAAGCACCTGCTGATGGAGAAGCTGATGAAAGAGTTTCTGCCGCCTATTGAGCGGGAAGATATCATGGCTCTGACGAACATTATAGATGACATGACAGATGAGCTGGACGAGGTTTTAAGAAATCTTTATATGTACAATGTGAGGAGTCTGCGGCCCGAGGCAGTGGAATTTGCCGCACTGATCCGTAAATGCTGTGCATCGATGAAAGAGATGCTGGAGGATTTTCGCAATTTCCGCCGATCCGCCACATTGAAGGAGAAAATCATTACAATTAACCGTCTGGAGGAAGAGGGAGATCAGCTTTATACCAGGGCTGTCCACAGACTGTATACCGAGGAAACGGATGCCGTGCAGATCCTGGTCTGGACGACGATCTATGACTGCCTGGAGGAGTGCTGTGACTGCTGCGAGCATGTGGCGGATACCGTGGAGATGGCGATTATGAAAAATACCTGATTTTTGGAATTATTCATAAAGGCCGTGAGATGCGCTCCGTTTTACATTGTTCTGACATAACTTTTGCATATTGTTGATATCAGTTTATTTCTCCTTCTGTTAAGATAGGTAACGTACCGCTAAAAAGGCGGAAATGAAGAAGGAGGAATCAATTGGCACAGATTACGTATAAGGACATAAAGAAATCAAAAGAAATTAACGCATATATCGACAAGGGAAACACGACACTGGGGGTGCTTGGATATACGGACCACTCAGCGGCCCATGCGGTGAAGGTTTCGGCGATGGCCGGAAAAATCCTGGAGCGCCTGGATTATGACAGCCACACCGTGGAACTGGCCAAAATTGCGGGTTATATGCATGATATTGGAAACTGTGTGAACCGTATGGATCATCCTCATTCCGGCGCGTTGATGGCTCATCAGATCCTGAGGGGGCTTGATATGGATTATGAAGACATAGCGGTAATCATTAACGCCATCGGAATGCACGACGAGAAGTCGGGAGGAGCTGTGGATGCTGTGTCCGCCGCTTTGATACTGGCCGATAAAACCGATGTCCGCAGGGACAGGGTCAGGAACAGAAATAAGGCTGCGTTTGATAAACATGACCGCGTAAACTATGCGGTAATCTCATCTTCCCTGGATATTCAGAAGGATAAAAAAACGCTTAAACTGGAACTGGAGCTGGATGAGAGTATCTGCTCAATGATGGATTATTTTGAAATATTTCTTCAGAGGATGCTGATGTGCAGAAGAGCGGCTTCTGTCCTTGGCATGACTTTCAAACTGAATGCAAACGGGAATAAAATCTGCTGATCGGGCAGCCCGGATGCGGTTCGCTAATATCATTCAGTCTGCATTTCTATAAGCACGAAAGTTTTTATCTATCTTCTTAATCTAAACAGATTTCTTAATTCAATCAGATACCCGCAAATCCAGAAATTCCTTTCCCAGATTCCCCAAACGGATCACGGATAAAAATGAGCGAAAAGTACGCGGACGGACTTTTCCCTGCAGGACAACAAAAAATGCATCGGCAGACGGCGGGAAAACCGGTAACCGATGCATTTTAAAATTCCTGTTAATGGACAAAATGGTTGCTTTAAATCAGCATTCGGAAAGGGCATCCTCATCGGCGATTACAATGACATCCGGATGGAACTGAAGAATGGATGCCGGAACCTTCGGTGTCACAGGTCCGTAGAGAGCTTCCTTTAAAATAGCAGCCTTATCTTTTCCGCTAACTGCGAAAATAATCTTTTTACTCCTCATAATAGTTCCGATACCCATTGTGAATGCCTGGCGCGGAACTTCTTCGATGGAGGAGAAGAAACGCTTATTTGCTTCGATTGTCATCTCAGTGAGATCAACACAGTGGGTCTGGCCCTCGAAAATATCGGACGGCTCGTTAAAACCGATATGGCCGTCATGTCCGAGGCCGAGAACCTGAAGGTCAACTCCGCCCAGTGAACGGATTACATCCTCATAGCGGCTGCACTCTGCTTCAGGGTCGTCTGCCATGCCGTTTGGAATATTTGTTTGATTCATATCAATATTTACGTGCTGAAACAAGTTGCTGTACATAAAATAATAGTAGCTCTGCTCACTGTCTTTGGTAAGTCCCTTATATTCATCCAGATTCGCCGTCTTTACTTCAGAAAAATCCAGATCTCCGTTATTGTATTTCTCAACCAGATATTTGTAAGTTCCGACAGGGGTGGAACCGGTGGCAAGCCCCAGTACAGAATCCGGTTTTGTGATGATCTGGGCAGCAATAATATTAGCTGCTTTCCTGCTCATTTCGTCGTAATTTTTAACCTTGTAAATTTTCATGAAAATACCCTCCATACAATATTGTCGCCTCTTTCCAGATTAGAATACCATTTTTAAGTCATAGTTTCAATGCATATCAGCATAAAATAGATAGCAAAGGAGTGATAGCATGTCTAACTATCAGAGACTAATCTCATATATCTATACATACGAAGGAGGGATACGCGGAAAGAACATTGGATTTGCAAAATTGGAAACAAGAGGCAACCAATGCAGAATCACGGTGAATGTCAAAAAGATATTCGTCGGAGGAAATCCGGTAGGAGTATACCTGCTTGCAGGGCAGGATGAGGTCAAGATAGGAACTCTGTTTGCCAGAAACGGCGCAGGGGAATTCAGGGCAGTGGTTAATTCCGCGGATGTGGAAAATTCAGGACACAGCCTGGAAGAATTTTACGGACTCAGTGTCCATGATGTGGAAAGCGCATGGAGATCCTACACGACAATCTGGGAAGATGCGGTAGCTCATGCCGCAGAAGTGGAGCTGGCCGATGTAACCTCGGAAAAAGTGGCTGAAAAATTGGAAAGCCCGGTAAAAAAACCGACAATTTTGCAGCATAAGGAAAAAGAGCAGGACCTTCTGCCTATTTCCAGGGAAATAGAAGCGGAGATGGACAGGGAAACGTCGAAAAAAGAGGCGGAAATACATGAAGCAGCGATGCGTAAGGCGGAAGAATATAACGCTGCCAAATACGGCCGGGAAAAGGTAGTCTATCTGAGCACGGAAGTCCCGAGAAAAAATCCGGGTGAAGAGCCATCTGAAGAAAACAGAGCGGCAGTATCCGGCCTGCGGGAAATGATCATGACTCAGGCACAGCAAAGAGACACAGAATCTGTGGCGGAAAACCCTGAGAAAGAAACGGCGGACATGAGAGCGGCAGACGCAGGAATGACGGAATCTGTTAAGGCTGAAGCAGGAGCGGCGGAAACCGCCAGAGCAGAAGCAGAAACGGCAGAAACCGCCAGTGCAGAGACAGAGGCGGCGGAAATAAGGGCGACAGGAGCAAGGCCAGCAGAAACAGAAAGGGCAGAAGCCATAGTAACAGGAACGGCAGCGAATGAAGCCATAGAGACAGAGACGGCAGGAGCATGGGAAACGAAAGCGGTACCTGTAGAAACAGGAGCAGGGGAAATCAGATTTGCAGACACAAGAGCAGCAAAAGTGTTTGGAACGGAAGCCGCGGTTCCGGTAATGATTGAAACAAGAGCAACGGTAACAGGAACGGCACAGGCGGAGGCACCGGAAGAGAGAAATGCCGAAATCAATGTGCCGGGAGCAGGGACATTTGCTTCGTGTGCGGAGGTGCAGGAGACGGGGGCGCCTGTGTCCGGCGGCAACATGACAGATAGGATGGAGGCCGAATATGTCTCTGCGGTTGATGGACTGGAAACAGCCCAGGAGTTCATCGAACCTCAAAGACAGGTCACGAGGGAACCGGACGGTAAATCTGCCCAGATGCAGGAAAATGGCAGAAACTTTGTCCGTTCCCCGGGTGTTCAGAGGCAGGGGATAGGAAGAACGGCGGTCCGCTCATCCGGTATGGTAATACAGGAATCCGGCAGGCAGATGCAGCACGGACAGGAGAGAGGCGGGAGGGGGCAGCAGAGATACGGCGCACAGCGCAGGGGAATGCAGACAGGTGCGCTCAGGCAGGAAACACTGAGCCCAGAATCACTGAGCCCCGAAACACTGAGACCAGAATCACTAAGTCCTGAGGCACAAAAACCTGAATCACCAAGACCTGAATCACCAAGACCTGAATCACCAAGACCTGAAGCACCAAGACCTGAAGCACCAAGACCTGAAGCACCAAGACCTGAAGCACCAAGACCTGAAGCACTGAGACCTGAAACACTGAGACCTGCGGATCCTGGCTCTGCAACCCCGGTCCCCATAACGGAGGGAAATCCCATTGCCCAGGAGGCGCAGCCGGTAGTAAAAGAGGCTGCTCCGCCATCCGGCGTTTCGGCGCCCTTTAAGGATCTGAGCGATACATGCAGCGAACAGGAAGTATGGGAAACCATGAGGAAAAAATATCCGAAAATACTCGCGTTCGACTATGCCGACGGCTGTGAGGTGCTTACCATCAAACCTCAGGATATCGGACTTCTTCCCAGGGAGGAATGGATATACGGCAGCAACAGTTTCCTGCTTCACGGATATTATAATTACCGTTACCTGATTCTTGCGAGGCTGAACAATCCTGGCGGAAAAGCCAGATATCTGCTGGGAGTCCCGGGACATTATCTCAGCAATGAGAAATATATGGCGTCCATGTTCGGTTTTTCAGACTTTGTCCTGGCAAAGAAACAGCCGCCCAAAGACGGCCGTTTCGGATACTGGTATACGGATATAAAGATAGGCGATTAAAAGACACATTACTGCAGCCGTGATAACCGGCGGCAGACATAGTATGTATTATTAATAATCTACGCCTCTCAATGAGACGGAGGGCACATAGGGGGCGACAATTCCGGCAAAATACAGCAGTTCCTCTTTGCTGCAGGCTGAAAACCCGGGTGTCAGCACATTCTCGGAGTCTTTATAGCTCTGCAGGAAATAGGCGGAGGCCCCGGAAAGCCATTCCCCAATCTCTTTAAAATCCTCTTCCCTGTGAAGTTCTCTCACAACCGTGGTGCGAAATTCACAGGGAACCGTATTTTTCAGCAGAAAATCAACACTCTTTTCTATCAGAGACAGGTCGAGGCCGGACAGGCCGGCAGTCTTTCCGTATCCGGCCCGGCCTGACTTAATGTCCATAGCCACATAATCCAGCAGCTTCTTCTCACAGAGATCGATCAGCACATCCGGCCGGTAACCATTCGTATCTAATTTCACAAGTAGTCCAAGCTCCCGTATTTTCCTGATAAACGGTTCCAAATCGCGGTGCAGGGTAGGCTCGCCGCCCGTGATACAGACGCCTTCCAGAATACCGGCTCGTTTTTTCAGAAAATCCAGTACCTCTTTTTCGGAAAACAATTCACTTCCGCCCTCCAGGAGATCGCTGTTATGGCAGAACGGGCACCGGAAATTGCATCCGCCCAGGAATACGGTGGCAGCCACATGCTGCGGGTAATCCAGTAAAGTTGTCTTTAAAAGCCCGGAAATAATCATAATTCCATATCCTTTCAAAATGCCGCACAGCCCGGGACAAAATGCTCCGGCGGCGGGATTACATTGGTCATACGGACAATTATAGTACGAAATTCCGGTATGTGCAACTTGCCAAAGTGGAGGATGGTTTGTATACTTATTAGGGGAATAACGGAAAAAATCAGACATAACGTCAGATGGAGCGAAAAAATGAAAATGACCGACGATGAAAAATATATGAAAGCGGCGATCCGCGAGGCAAAGAAAGCGTATGCACTGGGAGAGGTGCCGATAGGCTGCGTTATTGTATACGAGGGAAAAATAATCGGAAGAGGTTATAACAGAAGAATCGTGGACAAGAACGTCCTGTCCCATGCCGAGATAAACGCCATCAAAAAGGCGTGTAAAAAGATGGGAGACTGGCGGCTGGAGGGCTGTACAATGTATGTGACACTGGAACCGTGCCCCATGTGCGCCGGGGCGATCGTCCAGGCCCGCATCCCCAAGGTGAAGATTGGCTCCATGAATCCCAAGGCCGGATGTGCCGGTTCGGTGATGAACCTGCTGGATGAAAAAGGATTTAACCATCAGGTAGAGATGGAGACGGGGCTTTTAGGGGAGGAATGCTCACAGATGCTGAAGGAATTCTTCAGGGAACTGCGAAAGAAGGGCAAAGAGAAGGCAAAGAGTGAATGAAAAAGGAGAGTCCGAACCGTTACTTGGCATATCGTCAGCTGTAACGGTCCGGACTCTCCTTCTATTAATGAAGAGCCTGACTGCGGAAAAAAGGCAGATTCTTAATTATATGGATTCCATGCACACTTACATAATCACCTTAATCCAGCCTTCCGGCGCCTTAATATGGCCCATCTGGATGCCGGTCAGTGTGTCATAAAGCTTCTGTATAGACGGACCCATCTTCTCCATACCGCTTGGGAAACAGATATCCTTGCCGTGATCCACGATCTTGCCGACCGGAGAAATAACGGCTGCCGTACCGCAGAGGCCGCATTCGGCGAAATCTTTCACCTCGTCCAGGAATACCTCCCTCTCCTCGGTCTCCATGCCCAGATATTCTTTTGCAACATAAAGGATAGAACGGCGTGTGATAGACGGAAGGATGCTGGAAGACTTTGGAGTAACCAGTTTATTGTCTTTTGTGACAAAGATCAGGTTTGCACCGCCTGTCTCCTCGATTTTCGTTCTCGTCTGCGGATCCAGGTAGACATTCTCGTCGAACCCGTTCTTATGCGCGTCCACGATTGCATGGAGGCTCATCGCGTAGTTCAGTCCAGCTTTAATGTGGCCGGTTCCGTGTGGAGCCGCGCGGTCAAAATCGCTGACGCGGATCGTGATCGGTTTTGCGCCGCCCTTAAAGTATGGTCCTACCGGAGTAGCGAAGATGCGGAACTGGTATTCAGTGGCCGGTTTTACTCCGATGACAGAATCAAAACCGAACATATATGGACGGATGTAAAGGCTTGCTCCGGAACCGTACGGCGGAACGAAAGCTGCGTTGGCTTCCACTACCTTTGCGACCGCTTCCACAAAGCGTTCCTTCGGGAAAACAGGCATTTCAAGGCCTTTTGCAGAATTCTCCATACGCTCTCCGTTTAAGTCGGGGCGGAATGTTACAATGTGGCCGTCTTCCGTGGTATAGGCCTTTAAACCTTCAAAACATGTCTGAGCGTACTGGAGCACGCCTGCACATTCGTTTAATACAATATTTGCGTCTGTTGTGAGGACGCCCTCGTCCCAGGCGCCGTCCTTAAACTGTGAAACATAGCGGTAGTCGGTCTGAATATAGCTAAAGCCGATATTTGCCCAATCAAGATTTTTCTTTTCCATAGCGATACTCCATTCTTGTTTATTGAACTGGTGTTAACGTGTTACAGTGATAAATGATGGTTTGCCCCTATTATAATAACATCTGGCTCACGTTGCAAGATTATGTGCTGAAAAAACTGAAAAATTGCTTCCAACCGGCGGGGCAGTATCTTTTTTTCCTATTATAAAGGGTTTTGCTGTAAATATAAAATGCTATCTGGGCATATTTACCATGTTATTTTGTTATACCTTGTCTTGCAGGGAAAACAGGTGTGCGCAGGCGGCGAAAAACCTCTGTAACAGTTGTGAAGCTTAAGCGGTTGTGGCTTGACAAAAAGTCGGCCTCCATGTATACTTAACTAGCTGAAGATTTCACATCATCAGCCATAATCAAGTTATAAAGTTTCCGCACTAGCCGGGGAGTTAGCGGTGCCCTGTACCTGCAATCCGCTACAGCAGGGGTGATGTCCTCGCCGAGGGCGTTTTGTTGCAGAGCTGCCCCTTGTAAGTGGCGTTGAAGTCTGGGTCTTACGCAACAGGAATCTGTGAACCGTGTCAGGGCAGGAATGCAGCAGCACTAAGCAGAAGCTCTTGTGTGCCGTGAGGCTGCCTGGACGGAGTTAACTGCGAGGGTAACGTTTGTGACATACGTTCGAAGCGGGATGTGCGGATTTAATATATTCTAATATCGTGATTTTTGTGTCAATGATAAGCTGTTCCGATTGGAACGGCTTTTTTTATATCATAGGAAGTACTCCTATGATATAAAAAAGCCCTCACGGTCAGGACTGCACGGGAGGGTTATGCTTCGGTGCGGTTCTCTGCATTTACAGTGGGCGCTTTCCCGGAAGGCGCTGTAAAACCTTATTCTTTCCCGTAAAAGAGTAAGGCGGAGTAAAGAAGATCGTAAAGAAATTTTCCTTGCCCACGGAACATGATTGTATTATAATTACAAAATGGGTATATTGTAACCTGAGATCAGCCTGTTGTTACGAACGGTGACAGGATGAAAATACAGTGTTAAGAAAGGGTGTGTCATTCATGAAGAGAATTGGTATGCTGACCAGCGGTGGAGACTGCCAGAGCCTGAATGCAACAATGCGTGGTGTGGCGAAGGCTCTGTATAAAATGTATGACGACGTTGAGATAGTAGGTTTTGAGGATGGCTACAAGGGACTGATGTATGCAGACTACCGGATTATGAAGCCGTCGGAGTTTTCAGGAATACTGACAAGAGGCGGCACCATTCTAGGCACATCCAGACAGCCGTTTAAACTGATGAGGACTCCGGATGAGAACGGTTTGGATAAAGTAGCTGCAATGAAACATACTTATTATAAATTAAAACTCGAATGTCTCGTGGTGCTTGGCGGCAACGGGAGCCAGAAGACGGCCAACCTGCTCAGGGAGGAGGGGCTTAACATCGTTTCCCTTCCGAAGACGATTGACAATGATCTGTGGGGAAGCGAGCTGACGTTCGGTTTCCACAGCGCCGTAGAAGTGGCGACCAATGCAATCGACTGCATTCATACAACTGCGGCTTCCCATGGCCGTGTTTTCATTGTGGAAATAATGGGACATAAAGTAGGATGGCTGACCCTCTATGCAGGAATTGCAGGAGGTGCGGACATCATTTTAATTCCTGAGATTCCCTACGACATCGATATTGTCGTGGAGGCTATCAAGGGCAGAGTGAGGAGCGGTAAGAATTTCACCATCCTGGCGGTGGCGGAAGGCGCTATTTCCAAGGATGATGCGGCGCTTACCAAGAAGGAACTGAAAGAAAAGAAGAAGAACGGCCAGGTTTATCCGTCGGTCGCATACGCACTGGGTGCTCAGATTCAGGAGAAAACAGGACAGGAGATACGCGTCACGGTTCCGGGACATATGCAGAGGGGCGGAGAGCCCACCCCGTTTGACCGTGTTATTTCCACGCGCCTCGGAGCGGCTGCCGCTCAGATGATTGCGAATGAAGAGTATGGTTACATGGTTGCTTTGAACGACAGCCAGATTACCAAGGTGCCTCTGGAGGACATTGCAGGCAAGCTTAAGACGGTCGATCCAAAGAGTGACATAATTAAAGAAGCCAAGTCTGTGGGAATCAGCTTCGGCGACGAATAGTAAGCAACAATGAAGGAGCAGAGGGGTCATGTCGTATACAGCGTTATACAGGAAGTGGAGGCCGGTCTCATTTAATGAGGTCAAAGGCCAGGACCACATTGTAAAGACATTAAAAAACCAGATAACGTCGGGACGAATCGGACACGCCTATCTGTTCTGCGGAACGCGGGGAACAGGTAAGACTAGTATTGCAAAGATATATGCAAGGGCCGTGAACTGTGAGAATCCGGTCGATGGAAGCCCCTGCGGCGAATGTGAGATGTGCCGCCAGATATCCTCCGGCGCTTCACTGAACGTGGTGGAAATCGATGCGGCATCCAACAATGGTGTGGAGAATATCCGTGATATCCGCGATCAGGTACAGTATCCGCCGACGGAGGGACGCTACCGCGTTTACATCATCGATGAGGTCCATATGCTGTCCATCGGGGCGTTCAATGCCCTTTTAAAGACACTGGAGGAACCGCCGTCCTATGTTATATTTATCCTGGCTACAACGGAGGTCCACAAGATTCCGATCACGATTCTGTCGCGGTGCCAGAGATACGATTTTAAGAGAATTACGATTGATACCATTGCAGCCCGCCTTCATGAGCTGACCCAGGCCGAGCAGATCGACGTAGATGAGAAAGCGCTGCGGTATGTGGCGAAAGCGGCGGATGGTTCCATGCGAGACGCACTGAGTCTGTTGGACCAGTGCACGGCATTCCATTTTGGGGAGAAGCTCACCTATGACAACGTGCTGGAAGTGCTGGGGGCTGTCGATAACAGCGTATTCAGCAGTCTGTTCAGGGCGGTTACGGCAGGTGACACCAAGGGCTGTATTTATAAGATAGAAGAGATGATAATCCAGGGACGCGATCTGACACAGATGGTGAATGATTTCGTCTGGTATATGAGAAACCTTCTGATTGTAAAGACAACAGATGATGCGGAAGATATGCTGGATATGTCGTCCGAGAATATCGCCCTGTTAAAGGAAGAGGCGGATATGACGGACGGCGAGACACTGATGAGGTATATCAGGATATTCTCGGAGCTGTCGGGACAGCTGCGCTATGCCAGCCAGAAGCGTGTCCTGGCGGAGATTGCTTTTATAAAGCTGACAAGGCCGTCGATGGAACAGAATCTTGATTCCGTTCTCCAGCGGCTTAACATGATAGAGAAAAGAATGGATGAACTTCCGTCCAGTCTGCCCGATCTGGCCGCGCTTGCGGCATTGGGAGCGGGGGCCGGACAGGAAGGCACGGCAGAACAGCAGAAACCGGGCAAAGCGGAAGAACCGGCCAAAACCGTTTCACTTCCCAAGGCCCAGTATGAAGATTTGATGCTGATGCGCGGCGAATGGCAGAAGGTTTCCAGGATGATGGGAGGCGCGGTCCGCGTGGCTCTCAGGGATACGGAGGTGGAGCCGGCCGGTGACAGCTGTCTTAGCATCACATTCAGCGACGCCGGTAATTTCTCCATCGTAAACCGGGAGTCGGTAATGCAGGAATTAAAAGAGGCGGTGGAGAAAAACTATGGTAAGAGCATAGATTTCAAGGCCAGCCTGAACGATTCCGGCAAAAAGTCTACAACGCTCTATGTGAGCGACGATGATTTAAAAGTCATTCACGATGATATTGTAGTGGAGGACTGACAGGATCACAGATAATCCGATTTGCAGAGAGGAACATCAGGGTGTACCGGTTCCCGGCAGACCGGATTTTGAGATAAAAAGCATAAAACAAGTATATTATAAAAGATGATTAATAATCAGGAGGATGGACACCATGGCAAAGCGTGGCGGTTTTCCAGGCGGAATGCCTGGCAATATGAATAATTTGATGAAGCAGGCGCAGAGGATGCAGCGGCAGATGGAAGAGACGACAAAAGAGCTGGAAGAAAAGCAGTATACTGCTTCCGCAGGCGGCGGAGCTGTAGCGGTTACCGTTTCCGGCAAGAAAGAAGTTGTGTCTGTTAAACTTTCAGAAGAAGTAGTAGATCCGGAAGATATTGAGATGCTTCAGGATCTGATCGTTGCTGCAACCAATGAGGCATTCCGCCTGGCGGAAGAGGAGAGCAGTGCGGCGATGTCAAAACTGACAGGCGGTTTAGGCGGCCTGGGAGGCGGTTTCCCGTTCTAAATTATGGATTATTACAGCAATCAGATTACGAAATTAATAGAGGAGCTGTCAAAGCTGCCCGGTATCGGGAGCAAGTCGGCTCAGCGCCTGGCCTTTCATATCATCAATATGCCGCCGGAGCAGGTGGAGCGCCTGTCCACGGCCATGATTGACGCAAAGCACAATGTGCGCTACTGCAGTGAGTGCTTTACACTGACGGATAAAGAACTATGCCCTATTTGCAGCAGTGACAGGCGGGATCACGCCACCATTATGGTGGTGGAAAATACAAGAGATTTGGCAGCCTATGAGAAGACCGGCAAATATGAGGGAGTTTACCATGTGCTCCATGGGGCGATATCCCCCATGCTCGGAATAGGGCCGAATGATATCAAACTGAAGGAACTGATGACCCGTCTTCAAAAAGCCGAGATCAATGAGGTGATCATAGCGACCAACTCCAGTCTGGAAGGTGAGACGACGGCCATGTACATCAGCAAACTGATTAAGCCTACAGGAATCAAGGTTACAAGAATCGCCAGCGGGGTACCCGTGGGCGGAGATTTGGAATATATTGACGAGGTTACGCTGCTCCGGGCTCTTGACGGACGGACGGAACTGTAAGGATTAAAAGTCGTCCGCTCCGCGCGGACGGTTAGGAGATGCAAAAGAGATGGATAAGTACGAGTTTAACATCAAAGTTGAACAGATTAAAAAACTGGTAAACAAAGGTGACTATGAAACCGCCATGAAAATTGCAGACACCATAGACTGGAGAAGGGTGCGCAGCACTAGCCTGCTTACTACAATCGCCCAGGTTTATGAGAGGAATGCAGAGTATCAGGATGCCAAGGATATTTTACTCCTTGCATTTGAACGCGCGCCAATCGGCAAAGGGCTGTTATTTAAACTTACGGATCTTGCCCTGAGAGAGGGTAATGTGCCGGAAGCGGAGGCATACTACAGAGAGTTCTGTGATTTGGCTGTGGATGATCCGAGGCAGAACCTGCTCCGTTTCCTGATTTTGGAGGCAAAGGGAGCGACGACGGAACAACTGATCCATTCCCTGGAGAAATACTGCCAGGAGGAACTGGATGAAAAGTGGATGTACCATCTGGCGGAGCTGTATCAGCAGGCCGGTATGGAGAGCCAGTGCGTCAGCATGTGTGACAGGATTATGTTGATGTTCGGCCTGGGCAAATACGTGGATAAGGCTATGGAACTGAAGCTGCAGTTTGCCCCTCTGACAAAATATCAGATGGATCTGGTGGAAAACAGAGAGAAATACGAAGAAAAACTGCGTGCCGTGGAAGAGAAATACAACAGCAGGACATTCAAAAGAGAGCCTGATGAAGAGGAGTACTACGATTCCGAGGATGCGGAGGATGCAGACATTGACAGCCGGGATATGGGTGAGCGCGGCAGAAGAAACCGTGAGATGGACAGAGACCGTTCGGACGATTATGATATGAATGACGGCGATTATGATATGGATAACAATGAGATGACGGATGAACGCGATAAAGATGATGACGGACAGCGCTATCCGGATGAGAGAAGCTTTCTGGAAGACGATCTTGTTTCCAGCCTCCATGAGGCCCGGGCAGAGGAAGAACTGGCCAGGGAAATGTCACGTATGGAGCCATACGATGAGGAAGAGAGCGGCTCATTTGGTGAGACAAGGATTTTAGACAATATCCGTGATATTAAAGAATACAGACTTTCAGGCCATGCGGGACTGGAGGATGATGAGCTTGCGTCGGCCCAGGCGGCGGCTTCGGATGAGCCTGTCATTAACCGGTTTGAGGAGGAAGAGGAGACCATTGTGGAGGATTGGGATCTGGAGCCGGACGACGACCAGAGCAATCACCTGATGATCGAGGCGGAAGATCCTGAAAAGGGACTTGTGCTTGCCCTTGAATCACTTAAAAAGATCCACCGTGAACTTGGAACTAAGAATCCGGTGGCTAAGATCAGCGGAGACAACCTGAACAGAAAAGGAATTTTTGCGGTTTCGGACAGACTTACAGGAAAAGATTTAGTAGTGGAAAGAGCCGGCGATTTGGATCGTATCACGATCGGAGAACTGAGTGAACTGATGGAGCAGGATAATACGGGCATGATTGTAGTCCTGATCGATACGCCTGCCAGAATGGAGCGGATGCATAACAGTTATCCTTCCCTGGCCGGAAAATTCCAGTATATCGGCTGTGAAGGTGAATCAGATACCCATTACGGCCCGGGCCGTAATGAAAAATCCGAGGCAGAGAGAGCTCATGAAGAAGAACTCTTAAGACTACAGGACGAGCGTGAGGCCGAGGCGGCAAGAAAACGTTTGGCAGAGCGCGAAGAAGAGATTAGACGTCAGGCGGCCCGTGATGCGGAAGATGCCAGAAGACTGCAGATGGAACGCGATGAGGAAGCCAGACGCCAGGAAGAAGAAAGCAGACGACTCGCGGAATATGAAGCCGAAGAGGCAATGCGCCAGGCTGAATACGAGGCGGCAAATGCGGTGCAGCAGCAGGCGGAGCTGGAAGCAGATGAGGCCAGACGCCAGGCTGAGTATGAAGAAGACTTAGAAAGACGCCGTCAGGAGATGGAAGAAAACGAACGCCGTTATCAGTATGAATCCGGAGACGAGGACGATGAAGAACCTGAAGAGCCGGATGAGGACGATTATCAGGATGAACCGGACGAAGAATATCCGCGTGATCCGGATGACGGAAGCGAGATGGATGTGGAGGAATTTGCCCAGTACGCGTGCAAGTACGCCACAGAGATTGACTGCAGCATTTCCGGCAAAAGCATGCTTGCGCTGTATGAGAGGGCGGAAATGATGGAGGAGGACGGAGTGCCTCTTACAAAAGCCAATGCAGAAGATCTGATAGAGGAAGCAGCAGACAAAGCGGAAAAACGTTCATTTGGAGGCATGTTCTCTTCCAAGTACGATAAAGACGGTCTGTTGATATTAAAAGAAAAGCATTTTTTTGACTAGAGGATGCCGCAGAGAATATCCGCAGCCAGGTGCTGTGCACAGACTGCGGGGGTGATTTCACGGACATGTTCCGATATACGGTAAGGAAAGCAGGCGCTGCAGGGGGAATTGGTACTGCAGCGCCCTTCTCTTTCACGGCGGCGGAACACATCAGGAAAAGAGGCAATAATGGAAAACTGGTTATCGATTGCAGTTGCAGTCTATTTAATCGGGATGGTGCTGTACGGCCACTACAAGGGATTTATCAAGCTGGCCGTGTCGGCAGTCGCCCTGATTATTACCTTTGCGGCAATACACGTCGCAATGCCGCAGGTAACGGACTTTTTGAAAAACAATACCAAAATCTACAGTGCGTTTGAAGAGAGCATGATGGATGCGATGAAGATAGAGCAGAGCGCCGATTCGGAAGAGCCGTCGGGACAGCGCACAATTATAGAAGGGCTGGAGCTGCCGAAGCAGCTGAAAGAAGCCCTGCTGGAGAATAACAATAACGAAGTTTATAAAGTGCTTGGGGTGGAAACATTTACCCAGTATATAGCAAGCTACCTGGCAAACAGCATTATCAATATTATCGGTTTTCTGGTCCTGTTTGTAGTGGTTTTCGCTGGGCTGAATATCATCACGGTATGGCTGGACCTGGTGGCTAAGCTGCCGATTCTGTCGGGGATCAATAAAATAGCCGGAGGTTTTCTGGGAGGAGCGGAGGGACTGATTTTTTTATGGATTATCTGCCTTTTCGTCACGGCCTTCTCAGGAACAGCGGGAGGGAAGGCATTAATACAGCAGATAGAGAGCAGTGCACTTCTTTCTTATATATATGATCATAATCTATTGAGCAGTTTTGTCATGACGGTAGTCAAAACGATCTTATAGCATCCGGTTTGGGGAGAAGATAAAAAGGTTCTATACAAAATAAAAAATAGATATAATTACAACAAAAGATACAATAAAAGAAAAACAGAGAAAAAACAGAAAAAGACAGACAAAATCCCGCACCACAAAATATAGGGAATATACTGAAAAAATAGCATATCTGGTGGTGCGGCGAAAAACATAAAAATTGATCGAAAAAAAGCTACAAATTCTATTGACATTTTATGGCACAAGTGGTATATTTTAGTTCCAACGTAATTAGCGCGTTGGAACACAACTTCAGAAATCAAATCAGTCTTTCATTATCAAAGGAAGTTTCAGGAATGAATCCGTGAATCCCCTCCAGGTAAAAAAAGCAAAACAGTTTGAAAAAAAATGTTGACATTGATTAAGGGTTGTGGTATGATATTCAAGTTGCTGAAAACGAGCGGCGGTTCAAAAAAAGAAAATTAAAAAAATAAAAAAAGTTGTTGACAAACAAAAACAATTATGGTAAGATATAAAAGTTGCTGCTGAGAACAAACGGTAGCGTTCAACAACAAAGAACCTTGAAAACTGAACAGTATGTAAAACCTTGAAAATTCTTAAAGAACAAAGGCTTTTGGTTAAGCCTAGAAGTTCGAGAGAACATTCAGAACAAAACCAAGTAAAAACGTGATACACTTGCGGAGCACGAAAGTGCTACAAAAGCGAACACAAACGGACAAAAATAGCCAAGCGATTTTTGAACGGAATCAAATCTTAAACATGAGAGTTTGATCCTGGCTCAGGATGAACGCTGGCGGCGTGCCTAACACATGCAAGTCGAACGAAGCGATTTAGCGGAAGTTTTCGGATGGAAGCTAAGTTGACTGAGTGGCGGACGGGTGAGTAACGCGTGGGTAACCTGCCTTGTACTGGGGGACAACAGTTAGAAATGACTGCTAATACCGCATAAGCGCACAGCATCGCATGATGCCGTGTGAAAAACTCCGGTGGTACAAGATGGACCCGCGTCTGATTAGCTAGTTGGTAGGGTAACGGCCTACCAAGGCGACGATCAGTAGCCGACCTGAGAGGGTGACCGGCCACATTGGGACTGAGACACGGCCCAAACTCCTACGGGAGGCAGCAGTGGGGAATATTGCACAATGGGCGAAAGCCTGATGCAGCGACGCCGCGTGAGTGAAGAAGTATTTCGGTATGTAAAGCTCTATCAGCAGGGAAGAAAATGACGGTACCTGACTAAGAAGCCCCGGCTAACTACGTGCCAGCAGCCGCGGTAATACGTAGGGGGCAAGCGTTATCCGGATTTACAGGGTGTAAAGGGAGCGTAGACGGTACTGTAAGTCTGAAGTGAAAGCCAGCGGCTCAACGGAGGGACTGCTTTGGAAACTATGGAACTAGAGTGTCGGAGAGGTAAGTGGAATTCCTAGTGTGGCGGTGAAATGCGTAGATATTAGGAGGAACACCAGTGGCGAAGGCGACTTACTGGAAGATAACTGAAGTTGAGGCCGGAAGGAGTGGGGAGAAAACAGGATTAGATACCAGGGAAGTCCACGCCGTAAACGATGAATACTAGGTGTTGGGGAGCAAAGCTCTTCGGTGCCGTCGCAAACGCAGTAAGTATTCCACCTGGGGAGTACGTTCGCAAGAATGAAACTCAAAGGAATTGACGGGGACCCGCACAAGCGGTGGAGCATGTGGTTTAATTCGAAGCAACGCGAAGAACCTTACCAGGTCTTGACATCGATCCGACCGGGGAGTAACGTCCCCTTCCCTTCGGGGCGGAGAAGACAGGTGGTGCATGGTTGTCGTCAGCTCGTGTCGTGAGATGTTGGGTTAAGTCCCGCAACGAGCGCAACCCTTATCCTAAGTAGCCAGCATGTAGTGATGGGAACTCTTGGGAGACTGCCAGGGATAACCTGGAGGAAGGTGGGGATGACGTCAAATCATCATGCCCCTTATGATCTGGGCTACACACGTGCTACAATGGCGTAAACAAAGAGAAGCGAGACCGCGAGGTGGAGCAAATCTCAGAAATAACGTCTCAGTTCGGACTGCAGGCTGCAACTCGCCTGCACGAAGCTGGAATCGCTAGTAATCGCGAATCAGAATGTCGCGGTGAATACGTTCCCGGGTCTTGTACACACCGCCCGTCACACCATGGGAGTCAGTAACGCCCGAAGTCAGTGACCCAACCGCAAGGAGGGAGCTGCCGAAGGCGGGACCGATAACTGGGGTGAAGTCGTAACAAGGTAGCCGTATCGGAAGGTGCGGCTGGATCACCTCCTTTCTAAGGAAGAAGAAGTAAAGGTTTTATATACTGTTGAGTTTTCAAGAACTCAAACATTTCTGGTGGCGATGCGCTTAGGGGACACACCCGTTCCCATCCCGAACACGATGGTTAAGACCTAAGCGGCCGATGATACTATATTGGTAACGATATGGGAAAGCAGGTGGCTGCCAGATTAATGGGCTTATAGCTCAGCCGGTTAGAGCGCACGCCTGATAAGCGTGAGGTCGGTGGTTCGAGTCCACTTAAGCCCATTACCCGAGAGGGTAATGCCGTGGAACGAGAACAGCATACTGACAGGATAAACGGCTGAATTCAATATAATAAACAAAATGAATATGGGATCGCCTTTAATTAGGGAAGGCCCGCATCCATGGGGGTGTAGCTCAGTTGGGAGAGCACCTGCCTTGCAAGCAGGGGGTCAAGAGTTCGAATCTCTCCATCTCCATTTGATGCAAAAAGAACTGCGAGCCATCGCAGGGAAAAGAGCATCTGCATGTACCTTGAAAACTGCATATTGAAATAATATCTAGATAAGTATTTCATGGAGCAATTCATGGAAGAAAATCAAGACATCCGAGGTGTTACACGAAAGTGTAACCGAAAAAACAAACCAAAACGAATTTATTTGTAAACCTAAACCAAAGATTCAACGCTATGAATCTTAGACAAGAACCCGCACCCGCAGGTTTGAGTCAATTGGTTAAGCTAATAAGAGCGCAGGGTGGATGCCTTGGCACTAAGAGCCGATGAAAGACGTGATAAGCTGCGAAAAGCTTCGGGGAGGAGCAAATATCCTTTGATCCGGAGATATCTGAATGGGGAAACCCACTTGAGAAGACCTCAAGTATCCATACGCCAATACATAACGTATGGAAGGGAACCCGCTGAACTGAAACATCTAAGTAGGCGGAGGAAGAGAAAGAAAAATCGATTTCCTGAGTAGCGGCGAGCGAAAGGGAAAGAGCCCAAACCAGAGTGCGTGCACTCTGGGGTTACGGACTGCATACGTGAGCCGATTTGTTAATGGAACGGTCCTGGAAAGACCGGCCAGAGAGGGTGAAAGCCCCGTACATGAAAACAATAGGCAGCAGCAGGATCCAGAGTACCGCGAGACACGTGGAACCTTGCGGGAAGTCGGGGGGACCACCCCCCAAGGCTAAATACTTCTTAGTGACCGATAGCGCATAGTACTGTGAAGGAAAGGTGAAAAGGACCCCGGGAGGGGAGTGAAAGAGAACCTGAAACCCTGTGTTTACAATCTGTGGAAGCACGTTAAGGTGCGACCGCGTACATTTTGTAGAACGGTCCGGTGAGTTGCGGATGCTGGCAAGGTTAAGCACTACAGGTTCGGAGCCGAAGCGAGAGCGAGTCTTAATATGGCGTCAAGTCAGCATGTGCAGACCCGAAACAGGGTGACCTATCCATGTCAAGGTTGAAGTTTCCGTAAAAGGAAATGGAGAACCGAACGCACATCCGTTGAAAAGGGTAGCGATGAGGTATGTATAGGGTAGAAATTCCAATCGAACCCGGAGATAGCTAGTTCTCCTCGAAATAGCGTTAGGGCTAGCCTCGTATTAGTTTAGCGGAGGTAGAGCACTGAATTTCCTAGGGGACGTCAAAGTCTACCGAAGAATATCAAACTCCGAATGCCGCATAAATGATGTACGGGAGTCAGACTGCACGAGATAAGTTGGGTAGTCAAAAGGGAAAGAGCCCAGACCTACAGCTAAGGTCCCAAAGTGTGTGTTAAGTGGAAAAGGATGTGGGATTTCAAAGACAACTAGGATGTTGGCTCAGAAGCAGCCACACATTCAAAGAGTGCGTAATAGCTCACTAGTCGAGAGGTCCTGCGCCGAAAATGTCCGGGGCTAAAACACAACACCGAAGCTTAGGAATTGTCGTAAGACAATTGGTAGAGGAGCATTCTTAAAGGAGTGAAGCAGTACCGATAAGGAGCTGTGGACTTTTAAGAAGAGAGAATGCCGGAATGAGTAGCGAGATGGAGGTGGGAATCCTCCAGGCCGAATATCTAAGGTTTCCAGAGTAAAGCTGATCTGCTCTGGGTAAGTCGGGGCCTAAGGCGAGGCTGAGAAGCGTAGTCGATGGACAACAGGTTGAAATTCCTGTACTGCATATCATCAGAACTGTGGGGACACAGAACCGGTGCCAAACCCGGGAATGAAAAGACCGGGGCAAGCGTAGGACTGGTTGAGCTGGCAAATCCGCTCAACAACAGGAGGACGTGACGCGTAGCGAACTATTAGTAGCGAAGTTGGCGTAGGGGCTGTCGAGAAAAGCCGCTATTGTGTGATATGTACCCGTACCGTAAACCGACACAGGTGGATGAGGAGAGAATCCTAAGGCCGGCGGGAGAAGCATTGTTAAGGAACTCGGCAAAATGACCCTGTAACTTCGGGATAAAGGGTGCCCACGAGAGTGGGCCGCAGAGAATAGGCTCAAGCAACTGTTTAGCAAAAACACAGGTCTATGCAAAACCGTAAGGTGAGGTATATGGGCTGACGCCTGCCCGGTGCTGGAAGGTTACGAGGAGAGGTTAGAGCAATCGAAGCTTTGAATCTAAGCCCCAGTAAACGGCGGCCGTAACTATAACGGTCCTAAGGTAGCGAAATTCCTTGTCGGGTAAGTTCCGACCCGCACGAAAGGCGTAATGATTTGAGCGCTGTCTCAACAATGCACCCGGTGAAATTGAAATACCAGTGAAGATGCTGGTTACCTGCGCCAGGACGGAAAGACCCCATGGAGCTTTACTCTAGCTTGATACTGGGATTCGGTATTGCATGTACAGGATAGGTGGGAGACGAAGAAGAGAGGACGCCAGTCTTCTTGGAGTCAATGTTGGGATACCACCCTTGTGATACTGGATTTCTAACCAGCCACCGTGATCCGGTGGTGGGACAATGTCAGGTGGGGAGTTTGACTGGGGCGGTCGCCTCCGAAAGGGGATCGGAGGCGCTCAAAGGTTCCCTCAGAATGGTTGGAAACCATTCAAAGAGTGCAAAGGCATAAGGGAGCTTGACTGCGAGACTGACGGGTCGAGCAGGTACGAAAGTAGGACTTAGTGATCCGGTGGTATGAAAGTGGGATTGCCATCGCTCAACGGATAAAAGCTACCCTGGGGATAACAGGCTTATCACTCCCAAGAGTTCACATCGACGGAGTGGTTTGGCACCTCGATGTCGGCTCATCGCATCCTGGGGCTGAAGTAGGTCCCAAGGGTTGGGCTGTTCGCCCATTAAAGCGGTACGCGAGCTGGGTTCAGAACGTCGTGAGACAGTTCGGTCCCTATCCGGCGCGGGCGTAGGATATTTGAGAGGAGCTGTCCTTAGTACGAGAGGACCGGGATGGACTGACCTCTGGTGTATCTGTTAGGTATCAAACCTATGGCAGAGTAGCCAAGTCGGGACGGGATAAACGCTGAAGGCATCTAAGCGTGAAGCCCCCCTCAAGATGAGATATCCCATCGCAAGAGTAAGACCCCTTGAAGACGACGAGGTAGATAGGGCAGAGGTGGAAGCATGGCAACATGTGCAGCTGACTGTTACTAATCGGTCGAGGGCTTAACCAAAAGGTTAGGTTAGGGAAACAAAGTTTAAACGGATGAATTTCAATATGTGGTTTTGAAGGTATATGTAATGGAAATCTGGGCATGATAACCGAGAGGGAGTCTGGTTCAGATAGCCAAAACATTCCCCTTTATTCCTCGATAGCTCAGTCGGTAGAGCACGCGGCTGTTAACCGCGCTGTCGTAGGTTCAAGTCCTACTCGGGGAGTTTTTTTGTATTAAAAATTTTATACTTTATAGAGGCCCCATGGTCAAGCGGTTAAGACATCGCCCTTTCACGGCGGTAACACGAGTTCGAATCTCGTTGGGGTCACTCTGGCGACGTAGCCAAGCGGTAAGGCACGGGTCTGCAACACCCTTATCACCGGTCCGATTCCGGTCGTCGCCTCTTTTATGAACCACGGAAACATTATGTTTCCGTGGCTTTTTGCATGAAAAACACGGTTTTTTACGTGTCAGGTATAAAAGATAAATGGAAGGAGAATGATATGCAGCATAATAAATGGAAAACACGGCTGCTTTACATTGTGGGCTGCCTTGCGGCATTGCTCTTGATTGCTGTGGCAGGAGGTGCATTTATGTTCCGGAATGAGTTAAAGACACTGGATTCACTGAAGAAGGTGGATGACAACGTCCTGTATACAATGAAATATGAAGGTGATTATGGTTTTGATGACTTTTTGAAAGAAGGAGCATCCACAGATGCGGAACTGGTGAAATTTGTTACGGATCGGCTCCTGAAGGGAGTTCCTCTGGAATTTTCGATTCCGGATTTGGGCTGTTCCACGTTTAGCGCCCAGACGGAAGACGGGGACCAGATTTTTGGGCGCAATTTTGACTTGACGTATTCCCCGGCATTATTCGTGGAAACAAAACCGGATAATGGATACCGCTCATTTTCTACGGTGAACCTTGCTTTTCTGGGTTTTGGAGAGGACAAGCTGCCGGAAACATTTAAACAAAAAATTATCACTTTGGCGGCTCCCTATGCGCCATTGGATGGAATTAATGAAAAAGGCCTGACCGCAGCGGTCTTAAGAATCGGTGATGAACCGACCAACCAGGACACGGGCAAAACAGATGTCACAACCACCACGGCAATCCGTCTGATTCTCGACAAGGCGGCTACGGTGGACGAAGCGCTGGCGCTGTTGGAGCAGTATGATATGCATTCATCGGCAGGAAGCTGTTACCACTTCCAGATATCGGACGCGCAGGGGAACAGCGTTGTAGTTGAGTATGTTGACAATGAATACGAGGTGATAGCAGCCGAGAAGAATTATCAGATGGTGACCAATTTTCTTCTATCCGAAAAGAAATACAATTTTGGAAGTGGTCAGGATCGCTATGAGATACTTAAAAACAAACTGGATGAGTGCGGAGGCGTGCTGAAGGATGCACAGACGGGAATGGATCTTCTCGAAGCGGCATCCAGCGACTGGCATGTGTCTGAGACGACAGGAAGACTCAACGCGACCCAGTGGTCTATTATTTACAACAATACGGATTTGACAGCCAGCGTAATCACAGAGCGCCAGTACGACAAACCTGCCCATGAGTTCAGCCTGGCGGAATAAAATACTGCAATACAACAGAAAAACAAAACAAGAATTATACAAAGACAAAGCCCCGGAACACGTCTCCACGCCTCTGGGTAAAAACGGTGAAAGAAATGCAAAACGCGTTTTTCGCCGTTTTTTTTACTTAAATCCGCCAGAAATATGAAACTCCGGGCTTTTTCTTTTTTTAAGTTGCGTTTATAATGTTAAAAAAGAGTTTTTTTACTTATAATATAATGTATGATATAATATGAGCACTTGACGAGGTCTTTCCGAATCTAGTGCGAGTCATACCTGAATACTTAGCGAGGTCCCACCGAGCTTAGTAAGAACGGTATAATATGAGCACTTGATGAGGTCTTTCCGAATCTAGTGCGAGTCATACCTGAATACGTGAACCACGATACCGCAAGGAGGAACTATGGATTTACAGTTTAAGACAGTTAATATAGACAATATCGGGGATGTACTTCCCTTTTATAACTTACGCCACAACAAGACATGTGACAGCGTGTTCCTGGAGAGTTTTATATGGAAAGAGTATTATCATGTACAATATGCAATATGGGAGGGAAAAGCGCTCCTGTGGCTGATGGAGAGCGGCGGCAAATGTTTTTCCGCCATGCCGCTTTGCCGCGAGGAAGATCTTCCGGATGCATTTAAGGCAATAGAGCAATATTTTAATGAAGAACTGGGATACCCGCTGGTCATCAATCTGGCGGATGAATTTGCAGTACAGTATCTGGCCCTGCCGGAGGACAAGTATCTGGTGGAAGAGCAGGTGGACTCCAGGGATTATCTCTACGACGGCAATGCAATGAGAACTCTTGCAGGCAAGAAGCTGCATAAGAAGAAAAACCGCGTCAATGCTTTTAAACGCGAGTATGAAGGACGATATGAATACCGCCGTCTCTGTTGTTCCGATAGCCATGAGGTCTGGGAGTTTCTTGATAAATGGAGACTTCAGAAGGGTGATGACGTGGAGGAACATCTGGACTATGAGGTGCGCGGAATCCATGACATTCTTAAAAACTGTTCGGCTCTCTATGTGCGCATGGGAGGCGTGTTTATTGACGGACAGCTGGAGGCATTTACCATCGGCAGTTTTAACCCGGTGGAAAATATGGCCGTCATCCACATCGAGAAAGCTAACCCGGAGATTAACGGCCTGTACCAGTTCATCAATCAGCAGTTTCTAATCGAGGAATTCCCTGAAGTGGAGTGGGTTAACAGGGAAGATGACATGGGACTTGAAGGACTGCGCAAAGCAAAATCTTCCTATAATCCGGCCGATTATGCGAGAAAATACCTTGTTGAGCAGCTTCTGGACGGTAAAAAAGGATACCGCTGGGCTGAGCAGATTGGCAATACCATATCGGGCAGCAGGATTGAATACCTGTCCGACGATGATAAATCAGATACGGAGCGTCTCTGGCATTCCTGTTTTCCGGAAGACTCCGAGCAGTTTGTGAAGTATTATTATTCCGAGAAGACTAGGGACAACCGCATTCTGGTGAAAAATGATAACGGACTAATTATATCCATGACACAGTTGAACCCATACCGTGTCCGTGTCAAAGGGCAGGATGTCGAAACTTACTATGTGGTGGGTGTCGCCACGGAGGAAAGCCACCGCCGTGAGGGGCATTTCAGGGATGTGTTTATGCGCATGATGCAGGATATGAATCATGAACAGGTTCCATTCGTCTTTCTCATGCCTGCGGACGAACGGATTTATCTGCCGTTAGACTTTGCTTATATCAGTGAACTGCCGGTTCTGTCCCTGACGGAGAGTGCCGGAGAGAGGCTGACTGCGATGGACTGCCGGGATAATGAAGAGGACTGTGAAAAGGCCGCCCAGTATATGGAACAGTGGCTTGCCGGGCGCTATGACATGTACTGCCGCCGTGATGCAGCTTATGTCAGCCGTCTGATCAAGGAACTGGAATCTGAGGGCGGAACGCTTCAATTCCTCATCAACGGAGAGCAGGTCTCGGGTCTTATAGCTCACTGGGGAGCAGACGGGAAAGAACAGAGGCTTCTCTACACCGATGGGCAATTTACTGAGGAAATTAAAAGAAAACCAGCTATTATGGCAAGGGTGACCTGCGCGGAGACATTTCTGTCCCTGTTCAGGCTGCGTGAAGCGGGAAAAGAGCTTCAGATTAAGATAAAGATTGAAGATCATATTCTGGATGCCGTAAATGGAAGCTATATCTGGAAACTCTGGGACAGCGGCTCGTCAGCCGCCAGAGCAGAGGCAGAGTGGCACAGAGAGGATGGAGAGACACTGTGCATGACGCCGGGAGCGCTTATCGGTTGGCTGTGCGGTTACAGGAAGCTGGAAGAAATACATCCTGAGCTGTCTGTGGAACTGATGGAAAAACTGGCTCAGATTGAGACGGTAAATCAGGCATTTATAGATGAAATTGTGTAATGACACAAACGTTATATATCAAGAAAAGCTAAGTAACAAAAGGAAATATAAGCGAAGCATGGACATGAGCGAAACACGGACATGAGCGAAGCACGGATATAAGCAAAGCATGCATATAAGTAAAGCGCCTATATAACCTAAGAAAATATATAAGTAAGCAGTATAAATTTAAGAAATGTATATAAAATCCGGGATGGAAAGGGGAGGTTTCAGAATGGATGAGATTGCGGTATTAAAACAGTGGATAAAAGAGAGCGATAATATTGTATTTTTCGGCGGGGCTGGAGTGTCGACGGAGAGCGGCATCCCCGATTTCAGAAGCACGGACGGACTCTATAACCAGCAGTATGACTATCCGCCTGAGACAATTATCAGCCACTCTTTCTATGTCAGGAAACCGGAGGAATTTTACCGTTTTTACAAGAATAAAATGCTGTTTCCCGATGCGAAGCCAAACAGAGCCCATCTGGCTCTGGCAAAGCTGGAGCAGGAGGGGAAAGTGAAAGCGGTGATAACCCAGAATATAGACGGTCTGCACCAGGCGGCTGGAAGCCGTGAGGTTCTTGAACTGCACGGTTCCGTCCACCGCAATTACTGCACACGGTGCGGAAGGTTCTATGGCCTTGACGATGTCGTAAAGGCATCCGGCGTGCCGAAATGTGAGTGCGGCGGTATGATAAAACCCGATGTGGTTCTTTATGAGGAAGGCCTGGACAACGATGTAATCCAGCGTTCTGTTGACTTTATCAGAAAGGCGGATGTCCTTATAATAGGCGGAACATCCCTCACTGTGTATCCGGCAGCCGGATTGATTGATTATTACAGAGGCTCAAAGCTGGTTCTGATTAATAAATCCGTTACATCGAGGGACAGCCAGGCGAATCTCGTCATTTGCGACAGCATTGGAAAAGTGCTGGGGGAGGCCGCCGGTCTGGATTGATACGGTGAGATACAGAAAGCATGAATAAGGGGAGAGACATAGATGGTATATGAGATAGGTGATGTCGTCAAACTGAAAAAACCGCACCCTTGTGGCAGCCATGAATGGGAAATTCTGCGCGTGGGGGCGGACTTCCGTCTGAAATGTACGGGATGCGGCCATCAGGTCATGATGGCGAGGACCCTGGTGGAAAAAAGTACGAGGGGACTCAAAAAGAAGAATCCGGAGCAGGCCGGAACGCAGTAAAAACGCAGGTCCGGACAGTGTTATGACGCAATTAGGGGAAACGGCATATGACCCATTGCAAAAATGGCGGAATTTTAAGGAAATCATATGTAAAACCGTGAAAAAACAGGAAGAAAGTGCTTGCAAACACCTGAAAAATCTGGTATCATAAATATTCGTGATATATTAACTAATATCCTTACTCCCTGCTGGAGTCAGGGGGTCAGAGACCACAAGGAGGTAAAAAGAGCATGAACAAATATGAATTAGCAGTTGTTCTTAGCGCAAAACTCGAAGATGAAGAGAGAGCAGCAGCAATCGAAAAGGTGACAGGTTACATTACACGTTTCGGCGGCACTGTTGCAGACATTGATGAATGGGGTAAGAAGAGATTAGCTTACGAAATTCAGAAGATGAAAGAAGGATTTTACTACTTCATCCATTTCGAGTCTGATTCCGTATGCCCTAACGAAGTTGAGGCACACATCCGTATCATGGAGCCGGTAATCAGATACTTATGCGTAAGACAGGATGCATAAATAGAGAAAGAGTGATCGTATGAATAAAGTTATTCTTATGGGCAGACTGACCAGAGACCCGGAAGTGAGATACTCCCAGGGCGAACGCGCTATGGCAATTGCCAGATATACACTGGCTGTTGACAGAAGAGGCCGCAGAAGCGGTGGAGACGACGGCGCACAGACAGCAGATTTTATTACATGTGTTGCATTTGACAGAGCAGGAGAGTTTGCTGAGAAATATTTCCACCAGGGTACCAAAGTTGCGGTAACCGGAAGGATTCAAACTGGCAGCTACACTAACAGAGACGGTCAGAAAGTATATACTACAGAAGTAATCGTAGAGGATCAGGAATTCGCAGAGAGCAAGAATGCGGCAGGCGGAAGCGAAGGCGGTTATCGCCCGGCAGAACGCCCGGCTCCATCCAGTGCAATCGGTGATGGTTTTATGAATATTCCTGACGGAGTAGAAGATGAAGGTCTTCCGTTTAACTAAGAGACGGAAACCGGTCCTCTGTCGATCGGACAAGGACTATATGGACATCTGATTTGTGAAGGAGGTAACTTAAGTGGCATTCAATAAAGGTGATAGAACAGACGCTTCCAAGATGAGAAGAGGCGGCATGCGCAGAAGAAAAAAAGTTTGTGTATTCTGTGGAGAGAAAAACGGAGTAATTGATTATAAAGACGTTAACAAATTAAAAAGATACGTATCTGAGAGAGGCAAAATCCTTCCGAGAAGAATCACAGGAAACTGTGCTAAACATCAGAGGGCTCTTACAGTAGCTATCAAGAGAGCAAGACATATCGCTCTTATGCCATATACCTGTGATTAAAATTTTTATTTTCTAAGAGTTTTAAGGTATTTGGTATTAATTTTTTTCAATGAAAATGAGATGTTTCCTTTTCAGGAAACTTCGCAATCATCAAAACAAGATGGCTGCAAAGCAGGACAATTTATGGAACTAAACCATAAAATTCCCTACTTTGCAGCCTATTTTATTCTATAGGAAAGTTTTGTGTAACGCTATATAGAATAAATAGCCCTCCGGGCAGGATGCGCACTCGCGCGAAGAGGCAGAATGCCGCATGCGGCAGCATCCCGGCGAGCGAGTTCGGCAGGCAGAATTTCTAATCTTTTTCTCATTATGATGGTATAGTGACCGTTATAAAGCGAGCTATTCTAAAACAATTCTATCAAATTCGGAAAAATGTCTACACTGCTGTTTCAGCATTTGAAGAAGAACTCTGGTGTATCGGGGAAATATACGATTCTTGGCATAGCAGATGGCTACAGGATTCGTATCGTAAAAATCCTTGATAGGGAAGATATTAAGTTTATTGTCTAATTCCTTATTCAATTTCATCAGGCTTGGCAGATACATGGTTAGACAGAAGCTGGCGGCAAAATCACGGGCAGACATCATATGGTGCAAATCAGGATGACTGGAGGTATGCACACAGCTCAGTACGATTCCATGTTTGTCCAGGTGCTGCTGTAATAAAATGTGGGAATTAAAGTGGGGCAGGTTCATGGCGAAAGGGATATTCTGAAATAATTTTAAATCTGCCCCCATCTTCAGGTCCTTTTTACAGGCTGGGAATTGTTTTCCAAATATGTTTTGAAGCATATTATCACTGATAATCAAATAAAGCTTTTCATCTAATACATTGACATAATCCAGCTTATTCTTATTTTCGGGGGGAATCCCGGCGATCATGAGATCCAGCTGGTTGTTTTGCACCATTTTGCGCAAATCCGGTGATGCCGCACTACTGATCAGCAACTGAACATCAGGAAAAGCATCCCTGAAAGCGCTCATAATATCCGGCATTAATATACGGAACCGTCCTTCTGTAGTGCCAATGCGGATTTCACCTGTGACATCCCCGCGCAGATCAACAAACTGTGCACGGATGTTTTTTTCAATTTGTTCAGTTTCTTTAAGTGATTGCAGCATCAGGCGGCCGGCATAGGTCAGTGAAAAAGTTGGTTTGCGCTGAAACAGTGCCACCCCAAAGTCTGATTCCAGGTTGGACAGGTACTTGCTCAGATTTTGGTGAGTGATGAACAGCCGGTCTGCGGCGCGGGAAATATTGCACTCTTCCGCCAGAACAATAAAATAATGATAATTATTAAACATAAATAGTCCCTCAAAGATAAGGTTTACAGTGGAAAACAGTCTCACAGACAGTGATATGGCTGCTTTAAGTTCATTCTAACACGGTTCATTCTATGCTGCAAATTAAATTTGCCGATATTGAAATTTTATTAGCTTTTCATTTGCTGAATTGGATGATATAGTATTGCCATAATAAGAAATTCACAAAACGGTACCGGCTATTTGAATAATTATTGGTAAATATTACAAAATCACAGAATGTAAAGGAGAAATAGAATGGAAGCATTGGGAGGAATCAGAGTTCTTGATATTTCTACTGTCATTGCAGCTCCCTGGGCGGCCGGTCTGATGGCGGATTTCGGCGCGGAGGTTATTAAAATTGAAATGCCCGGACGCGGAGATGCGTTTCGTGCCATGGGGCCCTTGAAAGACGGAGTCAGTATCCGATGGCCGGCTATGGGGCGCAATAAGAAGAGTATAACCTTGGATTTCCACAAAGAGGAAGGTAAGAAACTTTTTCTGGAGCTAGTTGCAAAAAGCGATGTGGTGATCGAAAATTTCAAAACCGGAACTCTGGATAAATGGGGAATTGGTGTGGAGGTTATGCGCAGAGCCAACCCTAATATTATCGTTACACATGTTACAGGATATGGACAGACGGGGCCCAATGCCAAGCTGGCCGGCCTCGGTACCCCACTTCAGGCATTTTCCGGCATGACATACATGACCGGATATCAGGATCGTCCCCCGGTCAGCCCTCCATTTGCGCTGGCGGATTATATAGCAGGACTGAATGCAGTCATCGGCACTATGTTTGCTTTGTACCACCGTGATGTTTTGAAAGGTATGCCTCAGGAAATCGATATCAGTCTTTATGAAGGAATTTTTCGCATGGAAGAGGCCATGGTGGCGCAGTACGATCAGTTTGGAACTGTGCGTGAACGAAGTCCGATGCCTAACGGTGCCTCCTGTCCTATCGGGACTTTTGAAACAAAGGATCACAGATACGTAATTCTGGTGTGCAGCACCGATCCTGTTTTTTGGCATCTGTGCGATGCGATGGACCGCTCCGACTGGCTGCCTAAGTACGAAAAGGCCCAGGAGCGCCTAGCTGAACCAAAGCCGATCATGGACGCAGTGACAGCGTGGATTGCCGGTCTAACTTATGAGGAGATAAAAAAACGTTGTGATGAGTGCGGCGTGCCCATTTCCGCCATCTACAGTATGAAGGATATTTTCGAGGACCCTCAGTACAATCACCGCAACGATATTCTCACGGTTCCCTGCGAGGAGTTCGGCAGCATTAAGATGCCGGGGGTATTTCCAGTCCTAAGCGAAACGCCGGGACAGGTAAAGTGGGCCGGACCCAAGCTGGGCTCATATAATCAGGAAATCTACGGCGGTTTGCTGGGGAAGAGTGAAGAGGAACTGGCTGGATTAATGGAGAGCGGAGCTATCTAATGTAGAATAGAAAGGAAGGTTCGATATGACGGATTGTTCTAATCCGGCGGGAAAACCGGAATTCATTTCGAAAATGGTGGAAAGGACATAATTATGGGAATGAAAATTATAAAAAGAATTCGTATCTGCGAGGTCGGCCCCCGTGACGGGCTGCAAAATGAGAAGAAAATCATTTCTGCTGAAGACAAGGTTGGCCTGATCAACACCATGTCTGAAGCCGGCTTTCCTGTCATTGAGGTGGGGAGTTTCGTCAGCCCCAAGGCAGTGCCGCAGATGGCCAATACAGATGAAGTGTTCCAACAAATAGAAAAGAGCCCCGGAGTGGAGTACCGTGCGCTGATTGCTAATGTCCGCGGCGTAGAACGTGCGGCTGCCTGCGGCTGTGAAAAGGTGAAGCTGAATGTCTCCGCCAGCGCAGCGCATAATCTGGCTAATCTGAACCGGACTCCGGCACAGAGCGTGGCCGGTTTTTCAGAGTGTGTTGAGAAAGCCAACGCTGCGGGTATCGGCATTTCCGGTTCCATTTCCATGGCGTTTGGTTCACCCTGGGATAAGGAGATTCCGCTTCAGGATGTTAAAGATATAGTGGATGCTTATTTATCGGTGGGGATTGATGAAATCAGCCTGTCGGATGCATCCGGAATGGCGTATCCTATTCAGGTTTACAATCTGTGTACCGAGATGCGCCGCTGTTATCCTCAGGTAAACTGGTGGCTCCATTTTCACAACACGCGCGGTTTGGGAATTGCTAATATCCTGGCGGGAATGCAGGCCGGTTTTACACAGTTTGACACGAGCTTTGCTGGCGTGGGCGGCTGTCCGTTTGTACCGGGTGCCGCAGGCAATGTAGCGACTGAGGATGTACTGCATATGTGTGAGGAATCTGGGGTGGAGACCGGTATAAACCTGGATCAGGCTATGGCGATCAGCCGGAAGGTAGTGGAGCTGGTGGGGCACTCCACAGACAGCTATCTGCTGCGCGCCGGAAAGGCTAAAGATTTAATCCGCGAGCTGCCGACGGGACAGATTAAGAATCAGACTCTGGGTAAATAAGAACACAATCCCCGATATACGATATAAAATTTATAATGTGAAATACACAGGAAAAGAGGTTTAATCTTATGACTGCATTTATTGGATTCGCTATGTTGTTTATCATCATGTATCTTCTGATGCGGAACAAAATGATGCCTATTGTTATTTTTGTTACGATTCCGGTTGTGGCAGCTTTGGCGCTCGGCAATAGTTTTGCTGAAATTGGAGAGATGGTGAATGGAGGATTAGGATCCGTATGGAAAACTGCCGTTTTGTTTATATTTTCCACGTCCTATTTTGGAATTATGAACGATGCGGGAATGTTTGACCCTATTGTAGACGGCCTGATTAAATACGCCAAGGGTAATGTAATCCTAATTACCGTCGCTTCAGCTATTGTGGCCGTATTAGGCCATCTGGACGGAGCCACAGCCACCACTGTTCTGGTTACGATTCCGGCGATGATGCCTTTATACAAAAGGATGAAGCTTTCCCCCTATACACTGCTTTTAATCGTTGGGTGTTCTATGGGCGTGATGAATCTGGTACCCTGGGGCGGCCCTATCGTCCGGGTTGCCAGTGTGATGGAGATGGATGTCACAGAACTGTGGCATATGCTGCTTCCGTTCCAGGGCGCCTGCCTGGCGGCTGTTATGGTGATAGCTGTGATTTGCGGTGTTATTGAAAAGAAAAAGGGAGCGGGCCAGTTCAGCGCTGAGGAAATTCAGGAGATGGCTGAGACAAAGATGGATGACGCGGCAGCAGCCCTTAAACGGCCTAAGCTGTTCCTGTTCAATATCATGCTCACCCTGATCCTTATTATCTGCCTTTGCTTATCAGTTATGCCGACCCATGTATGCTTTATGATCGCCTTTGGCATCGGCATTACGGTGAATTATCCCGGCCTCAAGGAACAGCAGGCACGTTTTAAAGCCCATGCCAGTGAGTCCCTGAACATGTCGGCTACCCTGCTGGCTGCCGCCGTATTTATCGGAGTGATGCAGAACTCCGGTATGCTGGATGCCATGGTTGAAGTTCTACTGGCTGTCATTCCCCATGCTATGGGACGTTATATGAACCTGATCGCAGGTTTCGTCAGTGTACCTGTAGGCGCAGTATTGGGAGCGGACACGTTCTACTATGGTGTGTTCCCTCTTCTGGGAGAAGCAGGAGCCGCATTCGGCGTGCCTCAGTTGGATGTGGGAGTTGCCATGCTGGTCGGCAAAAATGTGGGTATGATTGTCAGCCCCCTGCAGCCTACTACCTATCTGGCCTGCGGCCTTGCCGGTGTGGAAGTGGCAGCACACCTGAGGAAGAATTTCGGCAAGGCCTGGCTCATCAGTATTGCACTTTGTGTGATTGCTTTGCTTATGGGTGTAATGCATATTTATTAATATAAGAGCGGCGGGAGCGTTTGGATTTTAAATCTTGACGCTCCCTTACATCTGTGATACGATGAACAAAATATTCCAAGCCGCAAGACCCGTTCTGCCGGTGAGGATGACGGTAATCATATAGGTTTAATAATTAGATGTTGCACTGACACAAAGAGGATTCTGAGGTGAAAGAGGAGCAGACAGCGGTATTTTTGCACCCTTTTTCAGGGTGCTTTTTTTGTGCAGGGGAGGAGAAAAATGGATTCAAGAGTTGCCCTGATTGGGATAATGGTAGAAAAAGAAAGTTCGGTGGAGGCGCTTAATAAACTGCTCCATCAATACAGCAATTATATTGTGGGGCGTATGGGAATTCCTTATCACAAGAGGGAAATCAATATTATCAGTGTGGTGATTGACGCCCCGGCCGATGTAATCAGCGCCCTGTCGGGTAAGCTTGGAATGCTGCCAGGAGTGACTTCCAAAGCTGTTTATTCCAAGGTCACCCGGAACAGGGAGGAAGAGGAGAAAACGGATGGGAACGGCTGAGCTGAAAGAGCTGATCGACAGGCTCCGGGAATCGGGGAAGCTGAACCGGGATGAGTGGATCCGCCTGATTGACGGAAGGACACCGGAACTGGCAGAGTATCTGTTTGAAAATGCCAGAGCCGTGAGAGAGCGGGAATACGGGAAGGACGTCTACATCCGGGGACTGATCGAATGCAGCAATTACTGCAGAAATGACTGCTATTATTGCGGAATCAGGAGGGGAAACAGGAACGCGCAGCGCTACCGGCTGAGCGGGGAAGAAATTCTGTCCTGCTGTGAAAACGGTTATAGGCTCGGGTTTCGGACGTTCGTACTGCAGGCGGGAGAGGATCCTGTGATGACCGACGACTGGGTGGAGACGGCAGTTGGCCGGCTCAAAGAGAAATTCCCGGATTGCGCAGTGACTCTTTCCCTGGGAGAAAAAAGCACGTCCGCATATCAGCGTTTTTTCAATGCGGGAGCCGACCGCTACCTGCTCAGGCATGAAACGGCCGACACCGGCCACTACGGAATGCTCCATCCGGGGGAACTTACACTGGAACACAGAATCCGGTGTTTGAGAGAGCTGAAACGCATCGGCTACCAGACGGGCTGCGGTTTTATGGTCGGCTCCCCGGGGCAGACGGCGGAATGTCTGGCAAAGGATATGGAGTTTATAAAGGAATTAGAGCCGCAGATGGTGGGAATCGGACCTTTTATTCCACAGCATGATACGCCGTTTAAGGACGAAAAAGCAGGTTCATTTGAGATGACGTTATGGCTTTTAGGACTGATCCGCCTTATGATGCCGCGGGTGCTGTTACCGGCCACAACGGCTCTTGGGACAATCCATCCCCAGGGCAGAGAGATGGGAATTCTGGCCGGGGCCAATGTGGTGATGCCGAATCTTTCACCGCTTGACGTCAGGAAGAAATATCTGCTCTATGACAATAAAATCTGTACGGGAGACGAAGCAGCCGAGAGCCTGAATTCTCTGAAAAGGAGCATGGAGGCGATTGGATACAGGGTTACGGTCAACCGTGGAGACTATAAATCAAACTAAAGAGGAAGAGAAAAGTCCGGCATGTCCGGTCCATGCGGTAAAAGCAGTGCTGCCGACAGGCTGTCCGGTTCCGTTCTCTGACTCCAAAGAAAGGAAAAAAGTATGTACAATCCATCATCAAAGAAAGCGGAGGAGTTTATCAGTCATGAGGAAATCATGGAAACTCTGGCCTATGCTGAGGCCAACAAGGATAATGAGGAGCTGATAGACCGGATTATTGCGAAAGCGAGACTCAGAAAAGGCCTTGATCACAGGGAGGCATCGGTTCTTCTTGCCTGTCAGATACCGGAGAAAGTAGAGGAGGTATATGAGCTGGCAAGGCAGATTAAACAGGATTTCTATGGAAACAGAATCGTCATGTTTGCACCTCTTTATCTGTCTAATTACTGCATTAACGGTTGTGTTTACTGTCCCTATCACCTGAAGAATAAGCACATTGCCAGGAAAAAGCTGACCCAGGATGAGATCCGCAGGGAAGTGATTGCGCTTCAGGACATGGGGCATAAGAGACTGGCGCTGGAAACGGGCGAGGATCCGGTCAATAATCCGATTGAATATGTCCTGGAGAGCATCAGGACCATTTACGGAATCAGGCATAAAAACGGCGAGATCCGCAGGGTGAATGTCAACATCGCCGCCACTACGGTAGAGAATTACAGGAAACTAAAGGATGCCGGAATCGGGACTTATATCCTGTTTCAGGAGACTTATCACAGGGAGAGTTATGAAAAACTCCACCCGACAGGCCCAAAACACGATTACTGCTATCACACGGAGGCCATGGACAGGGCCATGGAAGGCGGAATCGACGATGTAGGCATTGGAGTGCTGTTCGGGCTGGAACTTTACCGGTATGAATTTGCAGGGCTTCTGATGCATGCAGAACATCTGGAGGCAGCTCAGGGAGTCGGTCCTCATACTATCAGCGTGCCGAGAATCAAGAGAGCCGACGATATTGACCCGGCCCAGTTTGACAATGGAATTGATGACGACACATTTGAAAAAATTGTTGCCTGTATCAGGGTGGCTGTGCCCTACACCGGAATGATTATTTCCACCAGGGAGAGTAAAAGCTGCAGGGAGAGAGTGCTGAAACTCGGCGTTTCCCAGATCAGCGGAGGTTCCAGAACGAGTGTGGGAGGATATGCCGAGGAGGAGCCTGAGGAAGAAAATTCCGCCCAGTTTGACGTTAGTGATAACCGAACGCTGGATCAGGTAGTTCACTGGCTGATGGATCAGGGATTCATCCCCAGCTTCTGTACGGCCTGTTACCGCGAAGGCAGAACCGGGGATCGGTTTATGAGTCTCTGTAAGAGCGGGCAGATACAGAATTGCTGCCATCCTAATGCCCTGATGACGCTTAAAGAGTACCTGGAGGACTATGCGGCTCCGGATACGCGGGAGATAGGGGAGAAACTGATTCTTGAAGAGATAAAGAACATTCCTAAGGAAAAGGTGCGTGAAATTGTCCTGAAAAATCTGGATGAAATTGAACATGGTAAAAGAGATTTCCGTTTTTAACGTCACAAGTCGGGAGGTGTGCGGATGAGCTTGAATCAGACTCCCTCGGGAGAAAGAGTACATATAGGTTTTTTTGGAAAGAGGAATGCGGGTAAGTCGAGCCTGGTTAATGCGGTAACAGGTCAGGATTTGGCTATTGTCTCGGATGTGAAGGGGACAACGACGGATCCTGTTTATAAATCCATGGAGCTTCTGCCCCTCGGGCCGGTTATGATTATCGACACCCCGGGAATTGACGATGAGGGTGAGCTGGGCGAAAAGAGGATTGGAAAGAGCCGTCAGATACTGAATAAGACGGACATCGCGGTTCTGGTGGTTGACGCCGCAGCCGGTAAGGGAGAGCAGGAAGAAGAACTGATTCATATTTTCCGTAAAAAGAATATTCCTTACCTGATTGTATACAACAAGACGGATCTGACCGGAGAATCGGTCACGGAAGACGCTGGCGCAGAGCGGCATGAGATATGGGTCAGCGCGGCTACGGGATACCATATTCACGAGTTCAAAGAGCGGATTGCCGGTCTTGTAACCCCGGAAGGGGATGGACGGAGACTGGTGGCGGATTTGATCAAACCGTCGGATCTGATCGTACTCGTGATTCCAGTTGACAAGGCAGCTCCGAAAGGGCGGCTGATCCTGCCCCAGCAGCAGGTAATCCGTGATATTCTGGATACCGGGGCATCAGCGGTGATGTGCAGGGAGAATGAGCTGAAAACGGTGTTGTCTTCCCTGAACATGCAGCCGAAGCTTGTCATTACGGACAGCCAGGTTTTTGCGGCCGTGGATAAAATGGTTCCGGATCATATTTTAATGACCTCATTTTCGATTTTGTTTGCCAGATATAAGGGAGACCTGCGACAGGCATGCCAGGGGGCGAGGGCGCTTAAAACGGTGGAGGACAGCGATCGGATTCTGATATCCGAGGGCTGCACTCATCACCGCCAATGCGGCGATATCGGTACGCAGAAGCTGCCCTCCTGGATCCGGGAATATACGGGACGGGAACCGGAGTTTGTGTTTACATCCGGAACCCAGTTTCCGGAGGATTTGTCCGGTTATCATATGGTGATCCACTGCGGCGGCTGCATGTTAAATGAGAGGGAAATGAAGTACCGCCTCAGAATGGCGGTCGATCAGAACGTTCCTATGACAAACTACGGGATTGCGATAGCATGTATGACAAAAATACTGGACAGGAGCATCAGGCCGTTTACGTCACTGTTTTCATAGGCTGCAGAAATACGTAGTAAGAGAGAGTCTGGCAAGCCGGGCTCTTTCTTAATTTCTCCGGAAAAGTTCCTGAGGGAACTGCTAATGTTAACCATATATAAAAATATAGTTGACAATCTTGCGAAGCCTGTTTATAATAGGCAATATCGAAAGGCGGGATTGCAATGAGCGAAAGATTAGCAGTTGAAATAATAAACGGAAGACGTCTGACACGGACAGACGATTTATCTTTTTTTCTGGAGGAAGACCTCGATGAACTTTGCAGGGGAGCGGATAAGATACGCCGTGAGCTGCGGGGAGACAAAGCAGATTTGTGTTCGATAATCAACGGCCGGAGCGGCCGCTGCAGCGAGGATTGCAAGTTCTGCGCCCAGTCGGCCTGCCATAATGCCAGGATTGACGAGTATCCGTTCCTGGAACCGGACGAGATTCTGGAGGACTGCAAACGGCATGAGAGACAAAAGGTAGGCAGATATTCAGTTGTGACATCGGGCAGGGCTCTGAGCGGCAAAGAGATGGATAAGGCGCTGGAAGCATACAAAAACATGAAGGAAAACTGCAGGATTGAGCTGTGCGCATCACACGGACTGCTCTCCCAGGAGGATTTCAGGAGACTGAAGGAGGCCGGGGTATCCCGCTACCATGCGAATATTGAGACGTCACAGCGGAATTTCCCCAACATCTGTACCACACATACATATGATGACAAGCTGGAAGTGATTAGAAGGGCCAAGAACGCCGGCTTAACGGTCTGTTCAGGCGGAATCATAGGTATGGGGGAAACATGGGAAGACAGGCTGGATATGGCATTCAGTTTGTACGAGATGGAGATAGGTTCGATTCCCATTAATATCCTTCAGCCGATTAAAGGCACGCCGTTTGAGTCCCTTCCGCCTCTGAGCGAGGAAGAGATACTGCGAACCATCGCCATGTTCCGCTACATTAACCCGGATGCGGAAGTCAGGCTGGCAGCAGGCAGAAACGGGATGGAACATTCGGGCGAGAAGGCGTTCAGGGCCGGAGCCAATGCCGCAATTACAGGCGATATGCTGACCACTTCGGGCAATAAGATTGCCGAAGACATCGAGATGCTGACGGCAATGGGATTTGCGGCCGTGTAGATTGGACAATCTTTCGGCTGGCGGAGAGACTGGAAAGTACAGGTTCGGAATGTACCGGATTAACAATGAATTTCAGGAAAGAGGACAGATAATCATGGAGAAAACAGCAAATCAGGGAGTGACGAGGAAAAACGCTCTTTCAACAAAGCAGATGGCGTTAATTGGAGTAATGACGGCAGTGACCTGCATTCTGGGACCGATTGCGATTCCGCTGCCTATCAGCCCGGTGCCGATTTCATTTACCAATCTGGCTATTTATTTGACCGTATACGTGCTGGGGATGAAAGCAGGAACAATAAGCTATCTCGTTTATCTGCTGGTTGGGTTTGCCGGACTCCCGGTGTTTTCCGGCTTTACGGGCGGCGTAGGAAAGCTGGCCGGTCCTACAGGCGGTTATCTGGTTGGTTTTATCTTTATGGCAATCATTGCAGGCTGGGTTATCGACCATTTCCAGGGAAAATACATGCTCCATGTACTGGGTATGGTTATCGGGACAATGGTATGTTATGTATTTGGAACCGTATGGCTGGCAGGACAGCTTGGAATCAGTTTCACAGCCGGTCTCGGTGTGGGAGTGATACCTTATCTTCCCGGTGATGCCGCTAAGATTATTCTGGCCGTTCTGGTCGGACCGAAACTGAGAAAAGAAATCAGGAGAATCGGAAGATAAGAATTCATAAAATGCAGTTAAGTGCCGGAGATTTTGATGTTGTACTAATACATCGAAGCTCCGGCATTTTATATCATAGGAATTATGCCGCTTGCCGGCTGGTATCACCTGCTTGGCCATAACCCTGCTTACGGTCAAGATTTGCCTTGTAGATGTTAGAAGTCTGTGCTAATATATAAATATACTTAATAGTAAAGTATCTAATGGTAAAGCATCTAATAGTAAAGCGTCTAAAGGTAAAGGATGGAGATATATGAATAGTCGCTATAAACTGTACCGGGAAATGGTTTCTGTTTTGGATGAAGCGTTCGAGCTAATGGTGGAGTATGATTCAGTTCCCCATGATTACGGGAGTGCCACGTTATACCAGGCGGAATCGAAGCTGATCCATCTGGCGGGCAGCATGCCGGGAATTACGGCTTCCGAGTTGGCGGCAAGGCTGAAAAAGACCACCAGCGCATGTTCCCAGATAGTTAAAAAGCTGCGCCAGAAAGGTTGGATCGAACAGACGAGAAATGAGAAGAATAATCGGGAATACAACCTGTTTCTGACGGATGAAGGCAGGAAAATTTTTCAGGATCATGAACAGTTCGAATCCCGCTGTTATATGCGGATGTATCAGGAATTAGAGGAGTTCGATGAGAACGATTTCCGGATCTACATGGCAATCCAGAAAAAGATGAATAAAAGTTTTGTTCTGGATGTGGAAGAGAGCCGTATGCAGTTGGGGCAGAGAGATTCCGTATGACTTGTTTCTCGCTGCGGGCCCGAGAACCGGCAGGAACCGGTTCTCCCGCTGCGGACCATAGTTGATTGTAAATCACCTCCCGTTGTGGTATTATATAAGTAAGAATTACAGTGCTGTATCAACTGCAGATATATGGGAGGAGGCCTGTATTATGAAAAAAAAGATTATCACAATCAGCCGTGAATACGGAAGCGGAGGCCGCGAGGTTGGACTGACGGTGGCCAAGAAACTTGAGATGGAGTTCTACGATAAAGAACTGATTGAGGCCGCGGCAAAAGAGATCGGTTTTCCTGTTGATCTGATTGCCGACAGGGAGCAGAGGCTGACCAACAGCCTGCTATACAATTTTGCCATGGGAACGCTGTACGGGATTTCCTATCCGAAAGAACCTAAAATTACAGAGCTTCCGCTGACGGAGCAGATTTATCAGGCACAGAAGAAGGCTATTGAGGAAGCGGCCAAGAGAGGCTCCTGTATTTTTATAGGCCGCTGCGCCGATTATATTCTGAAGAGCCGTCCGGATGTACTGCGTGTGTTCATCTACGCGGACCGGGATATCAGAAAAAGGCGGGCCATCGAAGAGTACGGGGAGATTGAAGAATATATTGATGAGTTTATGTACCAGACTGATAAGAGAAGGCGTATCCATTATGAGAACTATACGAACCAGAAGTGGGGAAGCCGCGAGAATTACGATCTGATGCTGAACAGCGGGGACTTGGGCCTCGAGAAATGTGTAGAGTTGTTGTGTGAAGCCGTTAAATAACAGCGGCAGTAAGTTTCAAGGCGCTCTGAAGGGAGCGGCGGCAGGGTCCGGACGTTGAGTCCGGGCCCCTTGTTAGTTTACGGGAAAGTTCCCGGGAGAATAAAAATCTGTCCATTGGGCAGATATGTATCCGCGGGCAGGCGTAATATGCATTTATCACACATTTTGTTCTTGTCCATATACTAATATTAAAAGAACCTGAAAGGGACCTCAACTATGTATGACTCATGTAACAACTACCAGGAAGCTGCTGTTTACCCCGTTCGCCGGGAACAGCACGTTCACGAAGTGGTTGGCAGCACATTTATCGCCGAGTCCTGTGAAGAAGCTCATAACCATCGGTTTGCGACTGTTTCCGGGGAAGCTATTCCATGTGGCAGAAGCCATGTTCACGAAGTGACTTTCCGTACGGATGCATACGACGGACATTTTCATAAATTTACAGGAACTTCCTCCACGGCTATTCCGGTAGGAGACGGAAGACATGTTCATTTTGCCAAAGCGTGCACTACTGCAGCAGATGGACATACTCATGAATTCAGGGTTGCATCATTAATTGATAACCCGATTGCACCTTGTTAAAATACCGGCCGGGACAACTGTTCCCGGCCTTTTGAAATAACAGGTGAGTATAAAGGTCTGACGGATTGAAGTTTGCCGTGGCGGGGACTATAATGAAAACAGATTGATATGGAAATGAGAGGAGGATTATTTATGTATGATCTTTGTGTTTACAATTCCAGGATTATGGATCCGGAGAGTGGATACGATGCCGTGGGGGCGGTTGCAGTTTCAGGGGGGAAGATTGTTTCTGTCACAAGAGAGCCAGTGGAGGCAGCTGTGATGATAGATGCCGGGGGAATGGTGACCGCTCCGGGATTTATTGATATACATACCCATGAGGATGATATTTCCGATTACCAGGAACTGATGCTGCCAAGACAGATATCGCAATGCGCGGTAAAAACAGGGGTTACCACCATTATCACAGGGAACTGCGGAAGTTCTTCCGCATCGCCGGCAAAATATTATGAGGCGGTAAGGCAGAATGAATATCCATGCAACTGCTATATGCTGGCAGGCAATGTGGCGCTCAGAAGGCAGGCAGGGCTGGGAAGCTATGACCGGGCCAATGAGGCTCAGATAAATGATATGTGTGCAATTCTCCGGAAGATGTTTGACGAGGGAGCCGTGGGCCTGTCGTTCGGCCTGCAGTACGATCCGGGAACCCGCTGGGAAGAGGAGGAGGCCCTGTGCCGGATAGTGGCGGCCAATGACAAGGTTGCCGCAGTACATATGCGATATGATTACCCGGAAAAGGCGGAGGAAACACTGGAAGAAGTAATTGGACTGGCGGAGAAAACAGGAGCAAAGTTTGAAATATCCCATTTTGCGGCTAACATTTACGGCAGTGGAAAGGTAGCATGGTCCGATAAGAGAATCAGGGAGTCGGATGCCGATATTGCCTGCGATATGTATCCTTTCAACGTTTGGTCTACAACGATCCAGTCGGCGGTTTTTGACAATGGTTTTGACAACTTTAATTTTACAGTTGAGGACTTGGAAATCCTGACGGGAGAATACGCCGGGCAATACTGCAACGAAGAACTTTTTAAGAAACTCAGGAAGGAACCTGAGAATATCATGGTGGCCTGCCACAATGCAATGCCGATGGAGGATGTGGAAAATGTATACCGGCTTCCGTATGCAATGCTGGGGAGTGACGGCAACATGCAGGCAACGGAAGACGGCCATATCAAGGGTCATCCCAGAGGAGCGGGAAGTCCAGCCAGATTTCTGGGACATTTTGTCCGTGAACGGAAATTGATGGATCTGATGACCGGAATCAGTAAATTAACATTGCTTCCGGCCAGGCGCATGGGACTTGCTTCCAAGGGGCGGCTGGCTGTCGGATGCGACGCGGATTTCGTTGTTTTTAACCCTGAAACCATTGCTGACAGGGCAAAGTTTGGGGTGGATGTCTGCGGTCTGGCGCCGGAGGGAATTCTTTTTACGGTTAATGGCGGAAAAATCGTGTACCAGGGTGACAGATAAGCAGAACAAGCAGTTTTATAGCATAAATGATTGATCGGGTAAACGGATTGATTGAGTAAACGAAAACCGGTAAGCATTGCCTACCGGTTTTCGCTGTTAATATTCCACGCATGGTATAGGGGGCCGTTTCCGTTACCAAGGTCAAGTCCTGCGTTCAGTGCACCGGACAGGTAGTGTTTTGCGAGGGCGATACTCTGTTCCAGGGAAATATTCTCTGCAAGGCCGCAGGCGACAGCAGAAGAGAGCGTACAGCCGGTACCGTGGCTATTGGGATTCGCAATACGGGGAGCAAAATACCAGTGGATCGTTTCGCCGATGCATAAAAGATCGCAGGCTCCAGAGGATAAATGGCCGCCTTTGAGCAGGATGGGTACGTGATAATACCCGGAAAGCCGGAGGGCGGCCTTTTGCATGTCTTCCCTGCTTTGGATTGTGATGCCGCCCAAAAGTACCTCGGCTTCCGGAATATTGGGGGTAACTAAAGATGCCAGAGGGATTAGGTTTTCCGACAATGCGGCTAATGCCTCTTCATCCAGAAGTCTTTTCCCGCTGGTGGAGACCATGACGGGATCCAGGACTATATGGGCAGGTGAATAATATTTAATTCTGTCTTCCACGGTCAGTATGGCGCCCTTTGTGCCCAGCATTCCAATTTTTACGGCCTGGGGCATGAGATCGGAGAATACACTGTCCAACTGGGCGGCCAAAAGCTCAGGGGCGACCGGACGGACCATCTGGACACCGAGTGTATTCTGGGCGGTAACGGCGGTAATGACGCTGGAGGCATAGAGACCAAGCGCCGTGATGGTTTTAATATCTGCCTGGATACCGGCCCCTCCGCCTGAGTCTGAACCGGCAATAGTAAGTACGGAAGGAACTCGCATCATGGATTAACTACCTCTATAAGTTTGTCTTTCAGTGTGCGGACCGCCAGGGAGATATCGCATTGACCGAAGATACCTGATACAACAGCGGCTCCGGCGATTCCGGTACCTGAAAGCTTTGTGACATTTGACGCAGTGATGCCGCCGATTGCAGCGACAGGAATGGAGACATTTTTACAGATAGCCGAGAGGGTATCAAGTGTCATGGGAAGCGCCTCTTTTTTCGTCTGGCTGCCGAAGACTGCGCCGGAACCGAGATAGTCGGCCCCCTGTGCTTCGGCCAGTTTTGCCTGTTCCACGGTTTTGGCAGTGACGCCCAGAATCCTCTCGGGACCGATTGCCAAACGCGCTTCGGCGGCATTTATATCATCCTGTCCGACATGGACGCCGTCGGCCTGACAGCGCAGCGCTATTTCCACATTGTCGTTAATTATCAGGGGAACGCCGTAGTACTTAGTGAGTTTTCGCATCAACAGAGCTTCCTCCAGAAAACGGCGCTCATCTAAGTCTTTCTCTCTGAGCTGAAGCATTGTGACACCGGAAGCCAGAGCCTCACGGACCATCTGCTCCAGCGTCTTTTTACCGGTGAACGACCGGTCTGTCACTGCATACAGCAGACAATCGGATCTATGAAATATCAATTTTCATCCCTCTTTTCAGTGTTTCTTCATCAAACAGGCTGACATAGTCGGTAAAATACCGGAGAAAACTCCCGGTTCCCTCACCGCGTTCCCCCACTTTCCGGCAGGCAAGCTCTCCGCATAGACCTGCCGCCGAGACTGCGAGGGCCGTGGCGGAAAGTATTGCGGTTCCGGCGGATTCTGTGGCAGAAGCAGCAGAAAGTATCGCAGTTGAGACGTAGGCGGCAATGATTCCGTCCAGCATGCAGCCGCTGCCGGTGATGCGCGACATCATAGGACAGCCGTTGTGGATCAGCATGGTTTTATCAGCGGAGGTTACAAGATCAGTTTCCCCCGTCATGACGACAACGGCTCCTGTTAAATCCGATAAACCGCGTGCAGAGCCGATCAGGGAGGAAAGATTTACTTGTGTAATCTGATCCTGTCTTGAAGCGTCAACGCCTCGTGGAGAATCCTGAAGCTGGAGGGCCGGGATTTTACGCTCCGCGGCAGTCCCGCGTGTCAATTCCAGGTACAACCGTTTGATTTCCGAGGTATTCCCGCGTATCACCGCAGGCTTCACCTGACTGAGAACGTTCAGGATGGATGAGGTCCTGTATGGGGAAGAGCCGATTCCTACCGGATCCAGGATGAGGGGAAGACCCAGCTCTCCGGCTTTTTTGCCTGCCCGGCTCATGGCAGCAGCGGATGATTCTTTCAAAGTTCCGAAGTTCAGCAGCAGGCAGTCACTGCGGGAGGTCATATCGGCGGTCTCATCGGGGTGATCTGCCATAACGGGTGCGGCCCCGGCGGCTAATATGATGTTGGCTACTTCACAGGCGGTCACGTAGTTCGTGATGCAGTGAATCAGGGGTGACCGTTCCCGGATGAGCTGCGGAAGGTGCAGGAGTTCATCCGGGAAGAGAGAGCCGGACTTTGGGAATTGGGAGTTTATTGAGCATGGATCATTTATCATAATTTTCTGTACCTTTTCTCTTTTATGGCCGGAATTAATCCTGTATCATTTTGTGAAGATGGGAAAATAACGGCGAGCGGCGCAGAATTTCCAAAAGGACCACGGCCATGGCGGTTCCACATACGGTGCTGGTTAAAAACGGCACCACGTAGAAGAAAAGAGCAATTTCTTTTCCCATCAGGAAAACGGCTATCGGATAGCAGAGAAGGGCGCCGATGATTCCGGTACCGACTACTTCACCGAGGTAGGCAAGGACAAAACGGCCCGTTTTCTGGAAAAGGAAAGCACCCAGGAAAGCGCCCACCATACTGCCCGGGAAAGCCATAAGACTTCCGGTTCCCATCAGATTTCTGATCAGAGATGTGCAGAAGGCCATGCAGACGCCATACAAAGGACCAAGGAAAACGCCCGCAATAACGTTGATAAAATGTTGAACCGGGAAACATCTGGATGCCCCGATGGGAACGGAGAAGCCGGACAGCGCCACGGTAAGCGCCACCAGCATGCCGCCCAGGACTGTTTTTTTCAGGCTCAGCGTGTTTGCAGCTCTATCCTGTGTATGGTTAGACGGGGCAGCAGTTTCTTTATTTCCGAATAATGTGGTAGTTTGATTTTTCATCGAAATTCTCCTTACTATTTTAGATTCTGCTCACAACGCAGTAACATCTGCTTATAAATGCAGGTTATGTATCGGGTAATATCTGTCAATGCACCGTTATGAGCAATGAGGCGTTATATACAAGGGACGGTTATGTCAATGAAGCGTTAGGGACAATGAACGGTTGTGGTTAATAAAGCGTGGAGGAGAATTTTTAATTATTCGTCATAAATGCTGACGATTTCTCCATCCAGGATACGGTTCATATTTTTAACGGCACAGAAATTACCGCACATGGAGCAGGTGTCCTCTTTTTCAGGCTTGCCTGCGGCACGGTAGCGTCTGGCTTTTTCCGGATCAATGGAGAGGTCGAACATTTTCTCCCAGTCGAGCCGTTTCCTGGCCTCGCTCATCTCGTAATCCCAGTCGGAGGCGCCTTTGATTCCTTTGGCGATATCGGCGGCATGGGCGGCGATTCGGGAAGCGATGATTCCTTCCTTCACATCGTCGAGATCCGGCAGTCTCAGATGCTCCGCAGGGGTGACATAACAGAGGAAAGAAGCTCCGGAAGCTGCGGCGATAGCGCCTCCAATGGCGGCGGTAATATGATCATAACCCGGTGCGATATCCGTTACCAGCGGCCCGAGGACATAGAAGGGGGCTCCCTGGCAGATGGTCTGCTGAATTTTCATATTGGCGGCAATCTGGTCCAAAGGCATGTGGCCGGGGCCTTCGATGATAATCTGAACATTTTTTTCCCAGGCTTTTCTGGTCAATTCTCCCAGTGTAATCAGTTCTTCTATCTGCGAGATATCGGAGGCGTCGGCAATACAGCCGGGACGGCAGGCGTCTCCCAGACTCAAAGTCACATCATATTCCTGGCAGATATCCAGGATTTCGTCAAAGTGTTCATAAAATGGATTTTCAAGTCCGGTCATCTCCATCCAGGCGAAGATAATGGAACCGCCCCTGGACACGATGTTGGTCAGGCGCTTTGCCTCTTTGAACCGGCTTGCCGTATTTTTGTTAATTCCGATATGGATGGTCATGAAATCCACACCGTCTTTGGCGTGCATTTTCACGATATCAATCCATTCATCGGATGTAATTTCCTTTAATGGCTTGTGATAATAGACGACGGCGTCGTAAATGGGAACCGTTCCGATAATAGCCGGGCACTCGGAAGTCAGCTTGCGGCGGAACTTTCCGGTATCACCGAAGGAACTCAGATCCATGATGGACTCGGCGCCCATGGCTACGGCATCATTTACCTTGGCGAGCTCCATATCCAGATCATTGCAGTCCCTGGAAGTGCCCAGGTTTACGTTTATTTTGGTTCTCAGCATGGAGCCGATTCCATTCGGTTCCAGACAAGTGTGAAGTTTGTTGGCCGGAATGGCTACCTTTCCCTCGGCAACCAGGTGCATCAGTTCCTGGGGCTCAAAATGTTCTTTTTTGGCTACATGTTTCATTTCTTTGGTCAGAATGCCCTTTCTTGCAGCATCCATCTGGGTGGTGTAATTCATACTCATGTCCTCCTTGTTTTTTTGTTTTGGAGGGATCGCGGCTATTATTACTGCAAGAACAAAGAATCCCGCACGCGGGATTCTTGCGCTGCCGCGCGGTTGCTTCAGCAACTATTTACCTCTGCGCGGCGTGCGCATCCTTGCGGAGCATTTTTTGATTCATAGGACGTAATTTCCTATAAAACAAAAAAGCCCGGGACCAACAGATCCCAGACTTGATTTTTAAATATCCGTCTTGTATGATCCCTACGTTGGCATTACCCAAATCAGGTTATATAGGTCGAAGTTTGATTACTTCCTCTCAGCCCGCTTACGAGCTCCCTGTTGATGGTGAGTGTAACACTGTAATTTACTTTTGTCAATAATTCTATTAGAAAGTCTTTATTCTTTTTATTCTTTCTTTATCCCCAGGCCAAACTTTGGCCATATATTTCCTGTATAGTAGTAATCAAACAGGAAAACCCCCTATTACATAGACTTTTTCATACTCATGCCGGCAGGAGCAATCCTGGCCGGCTCCCCCTTTTTATACATAGAAAAGTGTTCCTATGATATAAATAAATTCAAGCCGGATTCTTCCTGGGGCTGTTTTACTGTTCTTCACATTTTTGCCAGAAAGTCTTAATCTATTTTATTTTTTCTTTATCTACTAGTCAAACTTTGGTCACACATTTCCTGTATAGTAGTAATCAAACAGGGCAACACCCTTTTACATAGACTTTTTCATACTCATGCCGGTGGGAATAGACCCACCGGCTCCTTTCCATTTTACCCTTCTGATTTATGATAACGGAAAACACTTCACGTTCTTTTATTCCAAATTAACATAGCATGTACATATTGTATACAGGCTGCCGCCATTAAAAAGGAGACAGCCAAACTTTTTATGTTTCGCTGTCTCCCTGTGGATTTTTGATGATTTTAAAAGCTGTTTACTGATAATAACCGTAATTAAAATACTCGGTTACCGTTTCTAATAATTTTGTACCTTTATAGGCTTTTGCAGTTACTTTTAACCGATAGCTGTAGTTTTTGGCAATACCATAATATTTCTGAATCAGAAGCTCCGTACCGTCTTTATTTGATTCTGTCCATGATTTTATGGTTTTCCAGGATTTATCGTACTGCTGAAGCTCGCAGGTCACTTTGACATTATCGGCCTCCGCGGGGCTACAGTCACATAAAACAGTGCATTGCGCCAAATTATCAGACTGGATTTCTATGCCGCCGCTCAGCATCGTCCAATGAGACCACCTTGGCTGAGGAGTGTTCGCAAATGCAGTCATGGCAAGGCAGGTTACCATAGATACAGCTACAACTAAAGTTACAATCATTTTTTGAATCTTGTTTTTCATATACAGATTCCTCCTTTTTGTTTTCTCTTTGTTATACGAATATGAGAACGTAAATATAACAAGAAATGAGAATATTGCTATGTAAAGACCATTTTGTCGGTACAATAAACAGGAGAGAAATGGTAAGCCGGAAAGGGAACATTTATTTTTGCATCAAAGAAACAATCCTGATAATAGCTGCCTACCAATTCATTCAAAATAGAATCCTAATTAAACAAACTAAAAATAGCTGCTGAAAGTCGATTACTACTTCCAGCAGCTATTTTTACGTAAGATAAGCAGATGAGATAAATGGGTAAAATCAGATTAGATAAATGTTGATATTCTTATTTTTAATAATTACTTTATACTTTCCATAATTTTACAGGCCTCATCTAGAGAAAGTGTGCCGCGAAGAAAAAACTGGTGATTGTCTTTATTCATCAATATTCTTAACTCATTGTTCTTTTCAATCGCGTAGGATTCGTTTCCAGAGATTAGAATTTCTGTCACACCGGCTTCTTCTGTATCAAAAGCACTGGCGGATGGAGTGTCATAATACCAAAAAGTGTAGGACTTTGTTTCCTCATCGTCCACAAATTTCATATAAAAAGTTCCATCTCCCTCATTAACCTCAACAATGTTATAGCCATCAGGAATATATCCCGGTTCATAAGCCTGATAGTTTTTTGTTAAGTTAGTATTATTCTCCCCCTGAAAGATAAATTTAGTTGACTTTTCTTTAACCTCTGTGAAAAACTGGATTATCGGTAACCGGAATGCTTCTACCCTGGTTACGGCAAAAACGCTGATCGTTAGTGCGAAACACAGGCAGACTACGGCCTGCAGCCGTTTCTTTGGAAATATTTTGGGGAATAAATTGCGTTTTTCCGCTCTTTTTTGAATTTCATCGACCCTGTGGTTATGTTCATCTGAGAATGTATGGATACTTTCCGCGTCGAGTTTGTATGCATTCATTTCTTCGTCGGATTCAAGCTGTTCTTCCAGAGCCAATTCTAACAAATAATCACTTTTCTTTTTCATTAAATCGTCATTCATGATTTTTACACCCCTTTAACTTTTCGGCCAGTACTTTTTTCGCTCTGGAAAGCCGAGTGTTGACGTTATATTCGGTTATGTTCAGGATTTGCGCTGTTTCTTTGGAAGTTAAGTGGTGAAGAATTCTCAGACGTAGTATTTCCTTATACTTGTCCTCCAGTTCGTTTATCAGTTGAATTACTGTTTTATAATCCTCTGTCTCAATGTACAGGTCCTCTGCGCTTCTGCCGGCTTCTGTTTTTTCAACCGTTTCAAAGGGGATTGGTGTATGGTTGGCTTTTCGGATGTGATCAATTGCGGTATTTTTTGTTATTGTTATCAGTAAATTTTTACAACGCGGCGTTTCAACTTCATTTTCGTCAATTCTGTATAAAATGTCAATAAGCTTGATTAATGAAAGTTGAACGATATCCTCTGCATCATGTTGATTTTTGGCAAAATTAAAAGCAACCTGATACATCATATTTTTGTACCGCTCATAGATATGACGAAATTTGGAGAGCTCTGCTTCCCCGTCGATCATGCTTAATAGAATCATACTCATTAGCCCTCTTTTGTACGCGATAAATTATTGTTTGCATATTACGGCAGATACACCCGGCTCCAGGCCTTGATGAAATCAGTACAGCTCACATTCATCAGAACCGTCAAAACCGGGTGTCGCAGTATAGGCGGGGTCACAATACTGTCTGATATATTGCGCGGCCCGATGCTCGGCATACTTTTCATTGAGCACCGTGCCGTTTTCATCCATTTCAATGTTGTTTGCAAAAATTGCATATGCACACTCCAGGAGAGACGGTTCTTCCCTGAAAACACTAATATAGTCAATCCCCTCTAACAGCGGGTAACCCACGGTTCCATTTGCAATCCAATATGAAAATTGCCTCAATGAACCACTGAATGAATGGCTTAGTTTCATAAAGATTTCCTCCTTTTTACTTATCATTTATCATATCATCCGCTAAGTCAAGATGGAGGTGACAAATCACATTATTTTTCGCCGCCATTGCTGAAACGGAGCACAGCAAAAGGCACAGAAACACTGCGGTCACTGCCCGCCGGCTGTGGCTTAATCTATTTCTGGACTAACAGATTTCTTTATGATATAATGTTGAGAATAGGTGGGTGTTTTTTCACGGGAGACAGAGAATGAGAGAAAATACAAAAATAAAAGGCCAATTGCGGTTTTACCTGCAATGGCCATTGATATTGTCGGTCTTTTTGATGGCAGCGAATCTGGTTGTGGGAGCGATAAGTCCCAAGGCCGGTATTGCCATGTCCGGATTTACGTTACTTTATGTTGTGGTTGCCCTGTGGCTGTTCCTGTACAGGAGAAAGAGGCTCATGGGCGGGCTGGTGGAATTCTCGGCAGAATATGCAGGGATTCAGAAACAGCTGCTTTCCGAGATGGCGATGCCATATGCAATAGCCGATGCGGAAGGCCATCTGATTTGGATGAATAAGGCATTTGCGGATGTTGTCCAGGAGGATAAGAGCTGCAGGAAGAGCCTTGCGGCGTTGTTTCCGGAGCTGACAAAGGAAATGTTGGATGAGATAGAAGGAAATTCCAGCATCCACTCTTCATTTGACGGAAAGTTTTACCGCGTTGATATCAGACAGATTTACGTGGATGAGAATGAAGGGCTGAGGCTCGACCTGAATCAGGAAATCCCCGAGGAGATGCTGCTTGCGGTTTACCTGTTTGATGAGACGGAAGTGCTCTCTTATAAGAGGGAGATTGATAACCAGAAGCTCGTGGCGGGACTGATTTATCTGGACAACTACGAGGAGGCGCTGGAAAGTGTGGAGGAAGTAAGACGTTCTCTGCTGTCCGCGCTGATTGATCGTAAGATTAATAAGTATATCTCCAATATGGACGGAATTGTCAAGAAATTGGAGAAGGATAAGTATCTGTTTGTTATTAAACAGCAATATACAGAAGAGATCCAGGAGAACCGATTCAACCTTCTGGAAGATGTCAAAACAGTAAACATTGGCAACGAGATGGCTGTTACGCTCAGTATCGGTATGGGTATGAACGGAAGCAGCTATATTACAAACTATGAGTATGCCAGAACTGCCATTGATATGGCGCTGGGGCGCGGCGGCGATCAGGCCGTGGTCAAGGATGGGGCCAGAATCCGATATTACGGCGGCAAGTCCCAGCAGCTTGAGAAGACGACCCGTGTTAAGGCGCGTGTCAAAGCCCATGCAATGCGCGAACTCATGGATACAAAAGACAAATTATTAATTATGGGCCACCATATCGGCGATATTGACTCCTTCGGCGCATCCATCGGTATCTACAGGATTGCCACCTCCTTTAACAAGAAGGCAAGGATTGTGGTCAACAGCGTCAATTCTTCCGTTAAACCGATGATGGCGAGATTTCAGAATAATCCTGATTATCCCGACGATCTGCTGATGACAGGGGAAGAGGCGGCGGACTGGGCGGATGCCAATACGATGCTGGTAGTGGTCGATGTCAACAGGCCCAGCATAGCGGAAGCCCCTGAACTGCTGAAACAGATTAAGACGATCGTAGTGCTGGATCACCACAGACAGAGCAGCGAGATTATCGACAATGCGGTGCTGTCCTATGTGGAGCCATATGCATCCTCCACCTGTGAGATGGTTGCGGAAGTGCTCCAGTACATTGGCGACGGTATCAAGATTAAACCGGCCGAGGCGGACGCCATGTATGCCGGAATTGTAATCGATACGAATAATTTCATGAACCAGGCCGGAGTCAGAACTTTTGAGGCGGCAGCATTCCTGCGCAGGAACGGCGCCGATGTGGTCAGGGTTAGAAAGCTGTTCCGCGATAGGCTGGAGGATTATAAGGCGAGAGCCGAGGCTATCCAGAAAGCGGAGATATTTAAAGATTATTTTGCCATCTCAGAATGCCCGGCCGAAGGAATTGAGAGCCCGACGGTAGTCGGCGCCCAGGCGGCCAATGAGATGCTCGATATCGTAGGGATTAAAGCTTCCTTTGTCCTTACGGAACTGGGAGATACCATCTATTTCAGCGCCCGCTCCATCGACGAGATCAATGTCCAGATCATGATGGAGAAACTGGGAGGCGGCGGTCACAGAACCATAGCAGGCGCCCAGTTGAAAGGCGCAACGATAGAGGAAGCAAAGGACAAATTAAAAGAGATTATCACAGTAATGCTTGAGAAAGGGGATATATAGAAATGGAAGTTGTATTATTGGAAGACGTAAAAGCATTAGGAAAAAAGGGACAGATCGTAAAGGTGAACGACGGCTATGCCAGAAACTTTATCCTGCCCAAAAAGCTGGGAATTGAAGCAACTTCAAAGAACCTCAACGACTTAAAGCTGCAGAAGGCCAACGCCGACAAGATTGCTGCGGAACAGCTTCAGGCAGCGAAAGATCTGGCCGCAGAGCTTGGAAGTAAATCAATTACACTTTCTATCAAGGCAGGAGAGGGCGGAAAAGCGTTCGGCTCTGTTTCATCCAAGGAGATTGCAAAGGCAATCCAGGATCAGCTGGGAATGGAAATAGATAAAAAGAAACTGATTCTTCCGGAACCGCTTAAAACATTTGGAACCCACGAAGTGCCTGTTAAACTTCACAAAGATGTAACCGGCAAGCTGGCTGTTAAAGTAGTGGAAAGCTAAGAATACTGCCCACAGAGGAAATCGGAGGTTTACAGATGGATGAAGCGCTGATAAAAAGGGTGCTCCCCCACAGCGTAGAAGCAGAACAGTCGGTCATCGGCTCAATGCTGATGGACAGAGAGGCAATTATTTCGGCGTCTGAGATTGTGACAGGCGCCGATTTTTACCAGCATCAGTATGGCGTGATGTTTGAATCCATGGTGGAATTGTTTAACGAGGGCAAGCCGGTTGATCTGGTAACGCTTCAGAACCGTCTGAAGGAGAAGGATGTGCCGCCGGAAGTAAGCAGCCTGGAATTTGTCCGGGATATTGTCACGACCGTGCCGACGTCCGCCAATGTTAAAACATATGCTAATATCGTGAGAGAGAAAGCTGTTTTAAGGCGGCTTATCAAGGTTAACGAGGAGATAGAAGGGCTCTGCTATGCGGGGAAGGATAAGCTGGAATACATCCTGGCCCACACGGAGAAATCGGTCTTTGATCTGCTTCAGAGCAGGGGTTCGGGCGATTTCGTGCCGATCCGGCAGGTGGCCCTGAATGTATTGGAAAAGATTGAGACCGCATCTAAAAACCAGGGAACCGTTACCGGTGTGCCGACCGGATTTATTGACCTGGACTACCGGACATCCGGTTTCCAGCCATCGGATTTTATCCTGATTGCGGCCCGTCCGTCCATGGGTAAAACGGCGTTTGTACTGAACGTCGTGGATCACGTGGCAGTCAAAAAAGGGCTGCCCTGTATGGTATTCAGTCTGGAGATGTCCAAGGAACAGCTGGTAAACCGTATGCTCTCGATGGAATCCAACGTGGATTCCCAGAAGCTGCGTACCGGTACTCTGACCGACTCGGACTGGGATGCTGTGGTGGAAGGAATCGGAGTCATTGGAAATTCAAAACTGATTATTGACGACACGCCGGGTATTTCTATTATGGAACTGCGGTCAAAGTGCCGAAAGATGAAGTTGGAATACGGGCTCAGCGTCGTTATTATCGACTACCTTCAGTTGATGTCGGGGAACGGCAAGGGCGGGGATAACAGGCAGCAGGAGATTTCGGAGATTTCCCGATCCCTGAAAGCGCTGGCCAGGGAGATGAATGCCCCGGTTATCGCACTGTCCCAGTTGTCACGTGCCTGTGAGACAAGGCCCGACCACAGACCGATGCTATCCGACCTTCGTGAGTCGGGAGCTATCGAGCAGGATGCCGACGTTGTTATGTTCCTGTACCGTGACGATTATTATAATAAAGACACGGATATGCCGAACATTGCGGAAGTAATTATTGCGAAACAGAGAAACGGCCCAATCGGAACCATTCAGTTGATGTGGAGGCCTGAGCTGACGAAGTTTGCTAACCTGGCGAAGTAGGCAAGCCTTATAACAGATTCATGTAAAAGAGTTATATAAAGAGGTTCACTCTAAATCCAAAAAAGGACTGCGCTTATATCCCTTTGAACCGCTCACCAAAAGTTAGACCAAAAATCTAACGATTGGGAGGTCGGTTCAGGGGATGACGCACAGTCCTTTTTAATTTTCACAGTCTTATTTTGAAAAGAATGCATCGAATAAGCTGTCCTGCTCCGGGTTGTGGACTACATAACCGACTGCTATCTTGTTGTCCGTCAGTTCAATCAGTTTCTGCGCCTTTTCCGGGCCGAATGCGCCGCAGAGTTCCACCGCCCCAAAGCCCTCTGCTGCGAGTTCCTTCATTTTTGTGCAGGCCTCGTCGAAGCTGCGGACCGTGTAAATGTAGCTTGTCATGTTTCCCTTTTCAAAACACGCCTGGTGTTCCTCTGGGGTATAAGCATCGCTCATCAGGATAAAAGCAAATTTTTTCTTCATGTTTCTGTCTCCTTTTCTATATTTTCTTAAAACTTGAATAAGTTTAAACCGATTTCTTCGTCAAAGGCCCTGTCCACGCTGCCGTCTATCACGGTAATTACCATCTCGCAGGTTGCGCTTACAACCGCCCTGTTTAAATGGCCTCCAAAGACTTCTCCTTTTTCATTTCCGGCGCTCATATGAAGATGGGCATAGAACTCGCCGTTCATGGTGTTTATCGTTCCGTTCAGGGATACGATCTCATAATCTCCCTTAAAATCATTGGAATAATACTTTTTCTCCCCGGTCTTAAACACTCCCGTTGTGAAATCATTGATCGCGCCCAGGGCGGTGACACCGGCCAGTTTAATGTTCTCTTTTATGGCTATTTCTTTTACTTTATCGAGGATTTCTTCCCCTTTGTCAATCCTTGCTATGATTATGTTCTGAAATCTGCGGTAGTCCATACTATCGTCCTCCCTTTCACTATTATCTCCGCTTATTGTAGCAAATCATTCCGTCATGATCCAGCCCTGTTTTACACATTGTCCTCACCAAATTATACCGCCGCTTCAGGAAACGGCAGGGACGGCTTATTTCGCATGCATTTTATACATAGATTTCTGCGCTTCACGCGCCATTTTGGGCAGTTTGTACAAGGTCCGTTGACGCTGATGTTAAGAAAATGTAAAATTGGCTCATAATTATAAAATAATTATAAAAAGTCAGTGAATATTTAAGAAAGAGGGTATGGGATATGAGGAAAAAAATGAGAACAGTTATTGCATGTATTACATGTCTGGCAATGGCGGCGTCGCTAGCGGGCTGCTCGGGCAGCACGGGGACATCCGATGCGGGAAGTTCCGCCGCGCCGGTACCGACCGTGGCTACGCAGGGAGCTGAAGGGGACAGCGGCCAGGCGTCTTCTGTGGACATTGACAGGTCAAAAGAATTTGTTACAATTGCGACCGGTCCTACCAGCGGTATTTACTATCCGATTGGAGGCGCTTTTGCCACCGTTCTCGGCAACGCGGGATATAAGACATCGGCACAGGCAACGGGCGCATCCGTTGAGAATATCAACCTGATTTCCGCGGGGGAGGCCGAACTGGCTATTGCAATGCAGGATTCCGTTATGCAGGCGTATGAAGGTTTTGGAGCTTTTGATACGCCCAATTCCGATCTCCGCGCAGTAATGCGTCTCTGGCCGAACTATGTCCAGCTTGTAACAACGGCAGGAACCGGGATTAAGAGTGTGGAGGATTTGAAGGGCAAACGTGTCGGCGTGGGTGCGCCGAACTCCGGTGTAGAACTGAATGCACGTATGATATATGAGGCGTATGGAATGACCTATGAAGACAGTGACGTGGACTATTTATCATACGGAGAGGCGATTGACCAGATGAAAAACGGCCAGTGTGACGCTGCATTCGTAACCTCGGGTCTTCCAAACTCCACAGTCAGTGAGCTGGCGTTCAGCTACGACATGGTAATCGTGCCGATCGATGGGGAGGGCAGAGATCATCTGGTTGAGAAGTATCCGTTCTTTGCGGCAAGCACGATTCCGGCTGATACCTATAACAATGAGGAAGATGTTGAGAGTGTATTTGTTTATAACATCATGCTTGTCAACAAAGACCTTTCGGATGACATGGTATATGACATGATGAACTGCATCTTTGATGATATCGGCAGTATCAAAGCTTCCCATAACACGGCGGATAAAAACATTGATATAAGCTTCGGCGTCGATGACGTCAAAATCCCACTCCACGACGGCGCCGCAAAATGGTGGCAGGATCACGGATATGAAACACCGCAGAACTAAGTTCACCGTCCCGCTGATCATATCAGCGCTGGTTATTCTCTCTGCCGCCGCCTTTGGACTGCGGCAGAGGGAGTACCTGGTCATCAGGAACCAGGAGACGGGGGAGACTTACGTGAGAGTGCCGGTGGAGACCGGGGATAAACTGAACTTCGGCTGGGAGCACTCTTTCGAGCATATCCCATGGAATGAATATTATGAGGTGGAAAAAGACGGAAGTTTTCTTTTAAATACAATCTCGGTGGCGGGTTTCGGCGCCGGAATTCCGGCGGAAATGGACTGCACCTATCGGTATGAAGACGGACTGATTTATATGGACGATATAGGGAGTGGATTTCCTCAGTTTAACTGGATTAATTCACAGACGGCATTAAAAGAGATAGGCCTGAACGGCCGGCTTCTGATCAGGGGTGAGGATATGCCTCACCACGAGAAGATGGTGCTCTGTATCGAATAGGAAAGGAGGATATGAAATGAGCGATGAAGAGAAAAAACAGGATCCTGCTTCTGGGACGGACGCCGATGCGTTCAGGGATAAAGATTTGGAAAGTCCGGAACCGGCAAATGCCGATGGAAAACCGGAGGCTGAGCTGACGGATGCCGAAAAGCAGGAACTCCTTGAAAAGTTTGATAAAGAGAGCAAGACGCGTACCTTTGTATCACCTATGGTTGCAAGGGTTTATAAGATTTTTGCGATTGCGGTGACACTGTACCACCTTGTATTTGCATCGGGTTTCTGGATGCCTGAGACACTGAAACACCGTTCTCTCCATGTATCAATGATTCTGATACTGGCATTTGCGATGTATCCGGCGACGAAAAAGGCCAGCCGCAAGGTGATCGCATGGTATGATTATATCCTGATGGCGCTTTCGGCCGCGGTGCCTCTTTATATGTGGCTCGATTACTTTAATATTATCAACCGGGCGGGCAGGCCGAATTCCATGGATGTCATTATAGGAACCCTGCTTACGCTCCTGGTGCTGGAGGCAACAAGACGCGTATGCGGCCTGGCGCTTCCGATTCTCGGCATTATTTTTATAGCATACAGCCTGATGGGCACGAAGCAGGGAATGATTCCGATTGATATTCCGGGAATCTTCCTCCACAGAGGCTACACCTGGCAGAAGCTGATGAGCCATTTCTTTGCAAATACGGAGGGTATCTACGGCTCCTCGGTCAACGTGGCTTCGACCTACATATTCCTGTTTATTGCATTCGGCGAGATTATGAACAAATGCGGCATGGGCAAATTCTTCAATGATATTGCAAACGCCCTCGCGGGCGGAAGTAAAGGCGGCCCCGCCAAAGTGGCGGTTGTGGCCTCCGGCCTTCTGGGCATGATCAACGGCGCTGCGGTGGCCGTAGTCGTGACAACCGGTTCTTTTACGATACCGCTTATGAAAAAAACGGGATATGACAATGAGTTCTCGGGCGCTATTGTTGCGACCGGCTCCGTAGGCGGCCAGTTAATGCCTCCTGTTATGGGTGCAGCGGCATTCATCATGGCGGAGACTCTGGGAATTAAATACAGTACTCTGCTTGTATCCGCAATTATTCCAGCCGTCATTTACTATATTGGAATTCTGCTCCAGATCCAGATGCGCGCCGAGAAAATGGGGATGCAGGGGACGCCGAAGGATCAGCTTCCCAAGATAGGAGAGGTCATGAAGGAATACGGCCATCTGGCGATTCCGCTGATTTTCCTGGTTTATATGCTGTTCTTCAGCGGTAAGACGGTAATTATGGCAGCATTCTATACCATCATTTTCACTATTGTTGTCGCAGAGCTGCGCCCAAACACGAGGATGAGCCTGGATGACATTATCGACGCCATGGTGGCAAGCGCCAAGTCGACCGTATCGGTTGCCATTGCCTGTGCCTGCGTCGGCATTATTGTAGGCGTAAGCAGTATCACCGGGTTTGCCCTCAATATGGCGAGCACCATCATCCAGATCGGCGGCCAAAACCTGATGTTCACCCTGATGTTCACGATGGTAACGTGCATGATTCTGGGCATGGGGCTTCCGAGCATTCCATCCTACATCATCACTTCCACGATTGCCGCTCCGGCCCTTGTGACGCTGGGTATCCCGCCTATCGCGGCCCATATGTTCTGTTTCTACTTTGCAATGTTTGCAAACCTGACGCCGCCGGTTGCCCTGGCTGCATTTGCTGCGGCAGGCATAGCGGGAGGAAGCCCGATGAAGACGGGATGGGCGTCGGTGAAGCTGGCCCTGGCCGGATTTATCCTGCCTTACATGTTTGTGTATAACACGGAACTTCTGCTCCTCGACACACCGGTTGCCAGAGGAATCCAGGTAGCTATCACGGCGGCTATCGGCGTATTCCTGATCAGTGTGGCGGTAGAAGGTTTCCTGTTCCAGAAGGTAAACGTTGCACTGCGGCTCCTCTGCTTTGTCGGCGCTTATCTCCTGATCGACAGCGGACTGATTACCGATATTATCGGTATTGCCATCTGCGCGGCGATCGTCATTTTACAGAAGACATTGGCGAAAAAAAATGTTACAATGGTGACGTAGCTTTTCTAAAGGTTACTAAAACCGGCATGATGGGGTGCTGCGGGACTGCACAGGATTCCGCAGCACCCCTTTTTCTATCCTTTTAAAAGGCCGGAATTGGGGGATCACTATGGTATATGATGTTATTATGAGTGTCTGTATGAATATCTCTCTGCTGATTGTCCTGGCTCTGATGCTGACCAAAATCCAGTTTGTCAAGGAGCTTCTGCTCAATGAGGATGACGAGAATGGAAGCGGGGGCAGGAACGCCAGGAGGAAAATCTGTAATCAGCTTGTACTGGGAGGGATTTTCGGTGTTTTCTGCATTATTTCTGACTATATCGGAATACAGGTGGAGGGCGCTCTTCCTAATGCCCGTGTCATAGGCGTACTTTCCGCCGGTTTCTTAGGTGGTCCTGTGTCGGGAATGACCACGGCCGTTATTGCCTCCATCCACCGATATCTGATTTTTCCGGAACGTATCAGTACGCTGGCATGTATACTGGCGGCAGTATTACATGGCATTATCGGTTCCTGGATTGGATATGCGAGGAGAGAGAACCGGCAGTACTCAAACTGGTTTCTTCTGATGAGCACATTTGTCGCGGAAGCGATTCATATGATTCTAATCCTCATATTGACAAGGCCGTTTATTGAGGCGCTGGAGATTGTAAAAATCGTCCTGGTGCCGATGGTTATCATAAATTCCTTTGGAATGGTTATTTTTTTCAGTATTTTCAAGACGATATTTAACAATGAAGACCTGAAGGTGGCGGCCAATGTGGCGCTGGCCCTGAGGACGGCGGAGCGGTGTGCCCCTTACCTGGGGGATGCGGAGACGAACCGCAAGAGCATGCAGAAGATTATTGAGATCGTCATGTCCGAATATAAATGTGTCGGGGTGGCGGTGATAAAAGGATATGAATTTCTGGGCAGAAGCAGTGCATTTGAAGAAATTGAGCTTAACAAGACTTCTTACCCCAGGCTTTTGACGGCCACTGTAACATACAGGACCACAAGGAGCAGCAAAGTACCTCTGCCGGAGGATGCTTTTTATCCGCTGTATGAAAAGAATGTAATTCTTTCGGCTCCGATTGTCCGTGGGGAGGATGATGTGCTCTCTTTTGTCATGATGGTCAGAAAGAATGCCTATTCTTACAGGGCAGATATTGAATTTGTAACAGGTATCGCAAATTATTTTGCAACCCAGTTTAAGCTGGTGGATATGGAGAAACAGAAGGAACATCTGAGGAAAGCGGAGATCAAGGCGCTCCAGTCCCAGATTAACCCTCATTTTCTCTTTAATGCTTTAAATACAATTTCATGTTTTTGCCGGGAAAAGCCGGAAAAGGCCAGGGAACTTTTGATGGCCTTAAGCTCCTATTTCCGAAACATGCTGGAAGATATCGACAGCAGCGTGACACTGGAAACGGAGCTTGAGCATGTAAAGGCATATCTGATGCTGGAGGAGGCCAGGTTCGAGGAACACCTGAAGATAAAAATCGAAGCTGAGCCGAAAGACTGTACCTGCCGCGTGCCGAACCTGATACTGCAGCCGATTGTGGAAAATGCAGTACGCCACGGTGCGATGAAAAGGGATAAGGGACAGGTGACAATCCGCATCCAGAAGGAAGAAAAGTCAACAATGATCGATGTGATAGATAATGGGCCCGGAATGGATAAAGAGATCGTGGACCGGCTTTATGAGAGCAGCACAGAGCTGCCGCACCAGAATGAGAGCCATGGAATCGGAATGCTGAATGTTCAGAGGCGGCTGACCGGGATCTATGGAAAAAGCGCCGGCCTGCAGATTATTTCCGGCGGTTCGGGTACCATCGTGCGCATGATTATTCCAAACCAGAAGGAGAAGACGGATGAGGATAGCGGTAGTAGATGATGAACGCCCTGCAAGAAGCGAACTGGTGTACCTGATCAGACAGTGCAGCCCGGAGGCGGAAATCACAGAGGCCGAGAGCAGTGACAGGCTGATGCAGCTTCTTGATACGGAGGAATTTGACGTCTGCTTTGTGGACATTGATCTGGGAGGGGCTAATGGGACGACGCTGGCTTCTATGATAAAAAGCAAGCTGCCGGAGGCTCAGATTATATTTGCCACAGCATACAGGGAATATGCGGTGAAGGCATTTGAGCTGGGCGCCACGGATTACCTTCTGAAACCCTTTGACCTGGACCGGGTGAAGAAGACGATGGGCAGGCTGGAGGAGAGAAGAGTCGAGGCAGCAGGGGCAAGGGAGATGGCCATTAATAAGATCATGGTCAATGCAGGAGCCAGCTTCCAGGTGCTGGATGTGGCAGATATCGTTTTTATTGAGACGGAAAAGCGTTCATGCAAGATCCATACGGCTAAAAAAGCGTACCTCCAGAATGAATCCCTGAATTATTATGAAACCAGGCTGAGAAACTGCCGGTTTTTCAGGATACATAAAAGTTATCTGGTGAATCTCGACTATGTTCTTGAGATGATCCCGACCTATAACAGTGGATACAGCCTTAAGATGAGATATTATGAGAAGGATTTGCTGCCGATTGGGAGAACGCAGGTGAAGGAGTTCAGACAGCTGTTTTCAAGATAAATAGATTTGAATAAGAGAGCCGCCGCCGGGTGACTGCGGCCAACTTCAGACAAAATAACAAATGCCTCTCCAGCAGTGAGAGGCATTTGTGTTTTATTTAAAGAGTGAAGAGCCGGACACGGGGCGGTTAGAGGCTCAATTTGTCTTAATACAGATCCGGTATACCTTGCTTGGCCGTCCTTTTGTATTTGTCTGGCGGGTATATACAACTTCGGCAAGGTTGTATTTTACGAGGGTTGCAATAATACGGTTAACGCTGCGCATCGTGATGTGCAGAACGCGGGACAGCTCCTGTGTCGTAACCTCTTCCGTACCGGTTACGGCGAGGGCGGAGCAAAGTTTCTGCACGGTCAGGGTCGAGAGCCCCGTGCGGTCGGCGAGTTCGCGCATATAAGGCGTGACGGCGCTCTGGATTGACAGGCCGGCGCCTTCCCCGCCCAGGAGGCTGAGGAGTCCCTGACTCTCAGAGAAAAGGTAGCTGACACGGTTCCCGGTAATGCGGGATTCTTTTGCTGCGACTATTGCATTGGCCTCCGCCTGACATAAATCCTCGGCAAGGCCGTAGCCAATCGCCAGCTCAAATCCACCGTTTTCCCTTATATAATCCCGAAGATGGCAGCAGGTGAAGCCGTCGGTCACCTTTTCAGCTGTTTTTCGGTTGGTGGAGATTCGGAAACCGTAGCGGGTATCCCGGATGATGAAATCGTATAGATATTTTTTATTAAAGGCGGTCAGTAATTTTTCCAGCAAATCATATCGGTTCTGGAACTGCTCCCAGGAGGCGGGATCTTCCCTGGATGCGGCCGGCAGAAACAGATCGATGGCAGCCGCCAGGTTGTTATTCAGGGTGCTGAGCAGAATTTCGTGTGTCAACTGGCGAAAACCGGCCAGGATATCTTCTCTGCTGAATGAAATATAGTAACACTCCACGCCTGCCTCCAGAATCTCCGGCATGATCGGGCTCATTCGTGACAGGGAATACTTGATCTTCTTGGAATTCCACAATTCAATGTGTTTTTGAAGCTTCTGCTTCGAGGTTTTCTGTACCGTCTCCGGGGACAGCTCCCCTATATACCGGTTATTGCGCTGAAGCCATTCCTCGAAAGTGCCCTCCCTCAGGTACTGAATCAGCGAACTCTCCTCTCCCGGACAGAGATAATCACAGAAATCGAAGTATCCGTACTCGAAATTCCAATCCTGGTATTTATAGATTACCTCAAAAAAAGTCTTGTAGTAATTGCCTGCGGAACAGAGGAAAAAGCTGATAGGCTTGCAGTCCGGAACGCTTTTCTGAATAGAAAGCATCGGACCGGGGCCGGTGGTGATAAAGCCGTCAAACCCGGATTCCAGCCTGCGGTACAGTTCCACAATATGCTCATAATTATAATAGACAAACAGTTCTGTCTCACAGTCCAAATCAAGCGTCTGAACTTCTTTTTCTAAATATTCTTTTAGATATGCGGTAGCCAGTATCGCAATTCTCACAAAAACACCACCTTTTTCAAACATTGTAATTTTATACAGTATAGCAAAAAATAAAGGGTATTACAACAGAGGAACTGCGTGCAGGTACCGGTAAGCGGGAGAAAAAAGAAATTTGTTATTTATTACTAAATTAAAGACGTTTAATTTGTCCTTTTTTAACGAAAATAAATATTTGTCTTTACTTTGATACTTTACATGATATAATTGTGAATATAAAAAGACGTCTTTAATATAACCGTAAATAAGTGAACCAACAACAAAGTAACAAATAAACAGGCAGATGATGAAACAAAATAGGAGGGTGTTATGTTTAGTGTGTTAATTGCTTTACTTGTAACAATCGTGGTGGGGTATTTCGTTATCAAAAAGTATAAACCGCAGACCGTGCTTTTTGCGGCAGGAATTTTTCTGATGATCATTGCTTCCGTGTTCCACATGGGAGAGATTATGGCGGCTGATAAGTCAACCGGCTTCTGGCTCTTTGATATTTTTGAATATATGAAAACCGTTTTTGCAGCCGACGCGGCGGGTACCGGTATGATTATCATGGCAGTCGGCGGCTTCGCCGTTTACATGGAGCACATTGGGGCAAGTTCTGCAATGGTGGATATTTGTATTAAACCGCTGAAGGCGCTCAATAAGCCGTATCTGGTTCTGGCTCTCAGCTATGTGGTCGGACAGTTCTTAAACATATTTATTCCGAGTGCGGCGGGACTCAGCGTACTTCTGATGGCAACGCTGTTTCCTGTACTTGTTGAACTGGGAGTCAGCCGCTTGTCGGCGACAGCCCTTATCGGTACCGCGGCCTGTCTGGACTTGGGACCGGCTTCCGGCGCTTCGAACATGGCGGCCCAAACGGCGGGCCTGGAGCCGATGTTATATTTTGTACAGTACCAGCTTCCGGTAGCGGGAGTGGTTGTGGTGACAATAGCAGTTCTTCACTATCTGGTACAGAAATATTGTGACAGGAAGATGAATTTTACTCCGGATACTGCAGACGACGGGAAAAAAGAGAAAAAGGCAGTTCCAAAGATTTATGCGATTCTGCCTCTGCTTCCGCTGATATTCCTTTTTGTGTTCAGTAAATTAGTCATCAGCTCTATTTCCATGAACGTTATCACGGCTATGCTGCTCGGCGTAACAATTGCCCTGATTTTTGAATTCATCACAAAAAGAGGAAACGGCAAAGCAGTTGCAAAGGATATTCAGGTGTTCTTTAACGGAATGGGCAGCCAGTTTGCCACAATTGTAACATTGATTATCGCAGGAGAGACCTTCGCAAAAGGTCTTATGTCTATCGGGGCGATTGATACGATTATCGAGAGCTGTAAAGCTACCGGCTTTGGTCCTGTCCCAATGACCATTGTAATGGTCCTGATTATTACCGTATGTTCCATTGTTATGGGTTCCGGAAATGCGCCTTTCTACGCATTTGCCGCCCTTGCCCCGACCGTAGCGGCGGCCTTCGGTATCTCTACTGTTCTGATGGTTATGCCGATGCAGCTGGCAAGCGGTATTGCCAGAAGTATTTCCCCGATTACCTCTGTTATCGTGGCGGTAAGCGCCAGCGCAGACCTGTTCCCGGTTGACGTTGTAAAGCGTACGGCTATTCCAATGGCGGGCGGTCTGGTTGCCCTGTTACTGTCAACGTTTCTGATGTTTTAAGATACCTTTGCGGGATATCCCGCAATAACACGAAAGGATTAGATAATGAAAAACTTTAATTTAAGAGAATACCTGAATGAACTGGAGACTCTGGTTAATATTGACAGCGGAAGCCGGGTGCCGGGCGGAACATCCCTCATGGCGGATTACATGGAAGCAAAATATAGAGAACTCGGCCTTACGGTGAAACGGATCGAATCTGAAAAGAGCCTGGGACCCTGTCTGGAAATCCGCAACCATGCCGATCAGGAGAAAATCGACGTCCTTTTCCTCGGACATATGGATACGGTATTTCCAGCCGGGGAGCCGGAGCGGAGACCTTACCGGGAGGAGGGAGGGATGGGTTATGGGCCGGGGATTATGGATATGAAGGCCGGCCTGTTATCCACCTGGTACCTTGTTAAGAATCTGGTGGAGGACGGCACAGGGTTAAATATCTGTGTGGCCCACAACAGTGATGAGGAAATTTCTTCTCTGGAATCTCAGGAATGGATTAAAAAACTGGCTGAGAAAGCGGATATTACCATTGTAATGGAGCCGGGACGAAAAAACGGGGAGTATGTGAATGAGAGAAAAGGTCTTGCGCGGTACACGGTGACGGTGCAAGGGGTCGCGGCTCATGCGGGGATAGCGCCTCAGGATGGGGCAAGCGCTATTTACGAGCTGGCCGAACTGATACTTAAGCTGCAGGCCCTCAACAATTATGAGATCGGAACCAGCGTTAATGTCGGAGTGATTTCCGGAGGAACGGCATCCAACGTGGTCTGTGATCTGGCGTCATGTGTGGTTGACACCCGTTTTGACACCATCGGGGAGCACGAGAAGATTGAGGAAAGCCTGAAGGAGCTGGAGCGTCGAAGGGTTAACCCGAGAACGTCCGTAACTATAGTGAGAGACGGCTTCAGACCGCCGATGAATAAGACGGAAAAGACAGAAGACCTGATGGCGCTCATGGAGGAGCAGGCTGCGCTCATTGGTATGGATATGAAATGGGTAAAGACGGGCGGAGGCTCCGACGGTAACTTTGCGGCTTTTGCAGGCTCCGCTGTCATAGACGGGGCAGGACCGGCAGGAGACGGGGCTCACGGGAAGAATGAGTCACTTCAGCTTAACACGGTTGAACCGAGAATGGAGCTTTTATACAATATGCTTACCGCATTATCGAAGAAAAGAGGATGAGAAAATGTATTTCAATGAAGAAGCTTTGAGAATGCATGAGGAGAAAAAAGGAAAGATTCAGGTGGCCAGCAAGGTGGAGCTTACGACAAGGGAAGAACTCTGCATTGCCTATACGCCGGGGGTGGCCGAGCCATGCCGGAAAATTCATGAAAATAAGGAGGACGTTTACCGTTATACAGCCAAGGGGAACCTGGTGGCGGTGGTATCCGACGGATCTGCCGTGCTGGGCCTTGGAAATATCGGCCCGGAGGCCGCCATGCCTGTCATGGAGGGGAAAAGTATTTTATTTAAACAGTTTGGTGACGTGGATGCTTTTCCAATCTGTCTGGGAACCCAGGATACGGAGGAGATTATCCAGGCGGTACGCGTGCTTGCTCCGACCTTCGGCGGCATTAATCTGGAGGACATCTGCTCACCCAAGTGTTTTGAAATTGAGAGAAGACTGGAAGAAGAGCTGGACATCCCGGTTTTCCACGACGACCAGCATGGAACGGCGATTGTAGTGACCGCCGGCCTGTTAAATGCAGCAAAGCTGACGGGCCGGAAGCTTGAGGACATGAAGGTGGTGCTGAACGGACCCGGAGCGGCCGGAACCGCCATCATTAAGATGCTCATGTTTGCCGGAGTTAAGAATGTGATTGCCTGTGATGAGCACGGAATCCTGCATAAGGAAAGAACGGAGAAGCCGCAGGGGCACAAATGGGAGCTTTGCCAGGTTACAAACCCGGAAGGGAAACAGGGAACGCTTGCCGATGCCGTAGTGGGGGCAGACGTCTTTGTCGGAGTTTCCGTTGCAAATGCCCTGACGCCGGAAATGGTAAAAACAATGGCTCCCGACCCGATTGTGTTTGCAATGGCTAACCCCACACCGGAGATTACCTACGAGGATGCCGTCTCCGCCGGAGTGAAGGTAATGGGAACCGGGCGCAGCGACTATCCGAACCAGATCAACAATGTACTCGCTTTTCCAGGGATATTTCGCGGAGCACTGGACGTGCGTGCCAGAGACATCAACTATGAAATGAAGTTTGCCGCGGCCAGGGCGATCGCCGGCCTGATTGGTGATGAGGATTTGCGCGCCTCCAATATTATTCCGTCCGCATTCGACAGCCGGGTGGCGGAAGCTGTCGCAAAGGCTGTGAAGGAAGCGGCGGTGAGGACGGGGGTGGCCCGGTTATAAGCAGGGACGACGGGATTTAGAGGTAGCGGCGGACGGTTTCCATGTATTGCTTGTAGGAGGCGCCGAAGGTTTCAAGACACCAGCGTTCCTCGGACAGGATAATCCAGTGAGCGGAAATCTGGAAGAGAACGATGATTCCAAACAGGCTCAGGGAGCGGGTCAGGAAGGCGCAGCCTGTGAACAGGATAAAGTATGACACGTACATTGGATTTCGTGAGATTTTGTAGAGGCCGTTCCGGTTCACCCCGTCTTCGGATGGGGCCGAGAAGTTTGCGATTGTGACCGCGCATAGCGCCAGACCGGTCAGGTAAAGCGCCGCACCGGCATAGAACTGCCAGGAAGATGTTTTTACGGTGAGGAAAAAGAGATAAAGTATGAGCGCGGCATTTGAAAGCTGATAAATCCAGTATGCCGGTATCTCGATTCCTACCATGGGCGGAAAATGGGCCGCACGTTTTATGGCGCCCCTGTTTAAATGGGAAAGTAGGGTGAAACGGATTAAGAAAAATGGGATTAGAAGCAGAGCGCCGTTCATGTTATATCTCCTGTTTTTTAAAGTCTAAGGCTGATTTAAGTCTAAAGCTGCTTAAATTATATCAGATTTGGATATTTAAATACAGCAGTGTACGGGAATTCTTTATAAATTGCGGAGGGATAAAATTTGTTGTATAAAATAATGAGGACCGCTGGGATAACGCGTCCTCATTATTCTTATAAATAATATATTATCATTTTGGTAGATAAACTGGTTTAATCCTGGTTCTGTTTATAGTGGGAGGTTAGTTGTTTGTAAAGTTCGAACATCTGCGTGTTTGAACTTTTACCTACTTTATTGTATTGGGGGGCAATAGAGTAGTCCTTCAATATAGAGAGGGATTTTTCAAAATCCAAGCCGGCAGTATCGTCCGATATGAAGAGGCTTTCCTGTACAACATAATAACTTTCAAGGCGCACATTTTCACGGAGTTTGTTTTGAAAGGCTTCTGAGAGACGATTGCTTTCAAGAAGTTCTTTATATTTTTGTTTGGTTATAATAATTTTGGGGCCGTTTAAACGAAGCTGGCCTCTTACAATTTTCATTTGCTCATTCGAAAGTTCTTCCCTGCACAGCAGGATTCGATGCAGAGTGGGCATCTTTTGATCTCCGCTGGAAACCGTTATAGCGCTTCCAAGTTTACAGTGCAAAATTTCTTTGCGAATGTGGAAGTGCTCGAAGACAATAAATGAAATTTCACCAAAATCCTCATCTTCCAGATAGCAGTATACAGACAGCATAGGCTTTGAGATGATATAGCCTCCGGTGTAGTTTTTTTCAACCGGTTTACTTTTAGGGAAGACGCTGTCCGCGTACAACTTAAGTGTTGCTTTGAAAAAACCGTGTTCGTTCATTTCCTCACTTAAGTGAAGAATACCATGGAGCAAATCCTTTCTTTCCTTCTGGGTATGGAAGAAATAGGCATGGAAATCCCCTGTATATCCGTAATATGCTGAATCATCAGAGTCTACAATAAATCCGCCTCTGGAAGACTCCGCTATGACGGTTTTCTTTTTGTTTTTCGGATTTTTCGGATTGTCTTCTTTATCAACATCCATGTAAAATTCGGAACGTGTGATGCCTAAAACCTTCAATACGTTTTTTACCGAGGCACCAGATATTTGAACGCCATTTTTCAAATTGGTCATGGTGGAGGGAGATATTTTTATTCCCATCTCTTCGGCTTTTTTGCAAAAAGCAGCATGACTCAGCCCTGCTTTCTCAAATCGGCGGTATAATTCGACCATATCATGATTTTTTTCTTCTTTCATCTTTCGCATCCCCCTGAAATATTTTTGTTAATACTTTCTTTTCAGTAATACGTTCGAGTAGTCGAAGGTGTCATTTGTGAATGTTGAATAAATAAAATCCTTTTCTTTACAGAAATATCATGAAATTATAAAAGACTTTATTTGATTAGAAACTAAGCTGAATTGACTTTTGATTTTAAAAATACAGAAATAAATTCTTTCGAAATATTCTAAAATCAATCAATGGTATTTATTAAAATTATCATCTTATTTTGTGAAATGACCTAAAAAAACCAGGTTTTTCCTCTTATTTTCTATAACTTGCTCCTATTGCCTGTCCAAGCAGAATATAATAGAATGAAGTCAAAACTAACCAGCAGAAAAGAGCGGAATATTTGACAAAGTGTCAAATTCAAAAATATCTGCGGGCATACGAAAAGGAAGAGCACTCTCCTGTCAAAGATTTCTCTTCCTTTACTATGAAAGCGTGAAAAAAAGGAATATCTGTCACAATAGAAGAGAGGATTGCCGTCCTCTGCTAATACTGTCCCCAGATTTGTCGTTGAGTGCTTTTGTACGATTAACAAAACGCGTCTACTTCAATTTCATCCTTATTTTCATGCAAGATTACATACACTCAAGCATTATACACGTTGTGAAAATGATTGTCAACAACTTTTTACTTTTACTTTTACTTTGACTCTCAGAGAAATTTCCAGCTATCATATGTATAGTCCTCCGTATGTTATCACTTCACTGTGTGCTCCCTTTCTGCTATAAAAAAAACAAAGGGGGACTTTCTTATGAAATCCAAATCTACCGCAACTCGTTGTTTGTACCTGGTTATTGCAGCCATAGTTCTTCTGGCTGTCCCGACATTTTTCCATCGTTACCCGCACCTGCGTTTTTTGTGGGGAGTTGGGTGTGCCATAGGCATTTGCACACAATTTTATTCTCTTATTAAATATAAAGAGAGAAGAACGTTGAGTGCGGCAAATATCTTATTGCTGCTTCTTTCCTGCCTGATTGCCTATGATATGTTCAACTGGGAAACCCTTGTGTCGATCTTTCCTATTCTGGAAGATATCTCCCAGCAGAGAGCAATGCTGGTGATTTTGGGAGGATTGATTGCAGCGGGAGCTATAGGAGGGATTTGGGCGGTATTTGTCCGTCATTGGGTGGAAGATACAAGACGGGAGCCGACAAATCATTTTGCGTCCGGCGGACAGCCTGAGCGGAAAGCAAATACAGTGGATCCGGGAAAAGGGGTAAAGCCTGCCGAAACAGGCACAGGGGAAATGGCCGGAAAAATGATGAACCGGCTGTCATTCCGTCAGGTGGCAGGTTTTCTGATTGGACTGGTCCTTACTGTAACATTACTGAGTGCCGCTGCATATTTCCTGCTTAAAAACGAGCAGTTACTGACGAGCCTTAAACTGCAGTCAGTTAAGACTTTTGTAAATGCTTCTGCCTGGTTAATGCTTGTGTTATGTCTGGGGACTTTGATGATTGTCAGTATGGCGTACGTAATCTGGCTTATTCGAACAGTGGTTGCGGATACACTCCGCGACAAAAATTTCACGATTGACAATCCGTCCTTCCTGAAGTTAATCAGCTTCACTATGATTATGGTATTAGGCGTAATGTTCTACAATACAGATTTGGACGGATGGTTCCTTTTTATGAAGAGGCCGGATGAAATCGCTCCGGTACTTAAAGGTCTTCTGATGATCTTTTTGTTACTGATGTTAAGCCAGGTTGCTTATAGAATGCTGTATTCATTCTTTAGCCATGATGGATGCATTCGCAAACAGGCAAACCTAATCAGCGATCAATTCTTCAAGTGTGGCGTGGGGGTTCTGTCTAACCTGCTGGTACCGTTCACAGATGTTCCGAGAATAATAAAATTGCTGTCAGCAGCGTTTTTCCCCAGGTTGATCAAATGGATTAAAGATTATTTTTTTGATGCCGATGTTTCCAAGACGGGACTCGAGAAGAAAATCTGGTATCCTTTTGCATGGGGGTCTTTACTCTTTGCCATTGTATCTTTTTTTGGAACGGCGAATGGCATGACAGGATCCTTTTTTAAGGGACATCCTTTTGCAGCATATGCTTTATCCTTTGGAGTGCAGGTATTTCTCCTGACATTTAACCTTCACCTTCCGAAGCTCATATCAGAAAGAGCAAAGGTCAGAAAAAAGTATGTCGTCGTTTTATATATAGCAACACTTTTAGGGTCAGCATTTTTCAATTATGCGTACATATCCACGTCGGTATATTCTCAAACCTGGACTCAGTATGCCCACCTTGAGCTCACGGATACTTTTCTGACCTCACGGAGTAAATTAGAAGCAATGACAGCGTCTATTTACAGCAATACCGCAACAGAATTATCAAAAGACATAACTACAGTCCAGAACTCTCTGCCGATAGATGTAGATCAGATTGAAAAACCAGATTTTAGCGCTATAAAAGCCGGTTTTGATACAGACAGTGAGGTTAAAAATATTGCTGATGCTCTTTCAGCGGCCGACACCACGTCAGCCGGCAGTTTTGAAAAATATGGCGAAAGCCTGAATGGAAAAGTTGAAGACCTCACTGCGAATAACGTGACAATTGAAACGGAAATAGAAAATTTAAAGGATGCCATTGCTTCCTGTGAAAATGAGATTAACTCACTTATTGATGTTCGCTATGGAGTGAATATTAACAGCCCGGCCCACATCAGTTATACTGAAAGTATCGAGAGAGCAGAGGAGAAGCAGAAGGAAGCGGAGAAAGAAAAAGGAGAGAAAATTCTGGCCAGAGATAAGAACAATGAAAAGATTAATTTGCTTAATGAATTAATTACTTATCTGCATCTCCTGGAAGCTCAGCCTGGTGCCCGGGTTTCGGTTCAGTTTTCGGAAATCCTTACCCAGCTTCTCAGCCCTGAACCTAATATTGAGTTAATTAACAATGCTATTACCGAAATATCTCATGAACTTACCCGAAGTAATGGTATGCAGGGGGAGCAGTCCGCACTTGTGTTAGAAACAATTGCCAGATTTAAGAGTAATCTGTCTTTGTTACAAACGGTGAATAACTGCAGGGACTGGCTTGAAAGTGAAAATGCTATTTATGAAGCTGAAAAATTTATCAATGGACATATGAAAAAAGAAGATAAAGATGATTGGCGGACCCAGTGGAACACTACGATATCTGTTGTGGAAAGTTATCTTCGTTCGGTTGAACCTTATACAGGAGTTTCAGACACTGCTGCAATAGAAGGCCTTACTGAAGAACTCTCCATGCTCAAACAGACCTATTTACTGGAACTAAGTGATGTACAGACAGCTCTCGGCCAGTTTACCAGCAGCCATTCATCAATGGCACGTCTGTCGGCTATAATAGCCCTGTATCTTGATGCTGCCCCTGTTTTAGTCAGCTTTTTATTCTCGGGCAGTGGTGAACCAGATTCGGTCAGAAAGAAAACAGCCCGTACCATTGCTGCAGGTGCCAACTTGTTTTTAGTATGTTTAATTGCAGTACAGTTTTTATCACTGATTAAATAGCAGATTACATCTTGAACCGGGAGTTAAGGGGCGCATCATAATTATATAAAGAAAGATAAAGTGGAGGGTGCAAAAACTGCGCCCTCCACTTTTAAAAGTTTGTTTCGTTTTACCTGGTGCTGTAGTACCCGTCAATCCTTGCCCCTTCCGGCAGCTCGTATTTTCCTTCCGGCGCACCGAGGGTCCAGCCGGTTTGGGAGAGGTGGTGATTCTCCATGGTGCCGGCGAAGTGGAGCATTGTGATGCCCGCGTTGAGGCGCGTATCGTCCGGGGTGGTCAGTTCATCGGGGAGGGTAACAAGGAGTATCATGTCCCCATCCAGGATGAAGCGGTATGACTGCAGGTTTAAATAGGAAGGAGCGCAGCAGGCGGAGATGAATGCCTGATACAGGCTGTTGTTAAGCGGAAGAGAGGAGATCTCTGCGCTTTCGCCCCAGTTTTTCGTATATACGGCGTGGTCTACGGAAAGTTTCGGCGCGACGAAGCCGGTCCGTTTTTTGATTGAAACGTCGGATATGCTCTTGATGTCCAGTCTGGAGGAGGGGAGCATGATAGTGGCGTTGCCGAATGCGATCAGTGCACACGGTTCCATATCTTCCGGGAGGGACAGGCGCTTCTTAACCTCGGCGCTGTCTCCGATTGTAATCCAGCAGGATTCCAATTCCAGTTCGGTCAGCTTTATAACAAGATCCTCGCCGATGTATCCGGCGTTTTCCAGATAGTAATCCTCTTTTGGTGAAGATACCAGGATGTAATGGGGGGCCTCGATCATAAAGTTGTGGTATCCGGCGCATCCTGACAGGATGGAATGGGTTTCAGGTCCAAGAAGTTCGATGGACACCCGAATGTCCTGTACCAGTTTTCTGCACTCCGGGAAATAGTCCTGAAGTTCCTTCAACTGTTTTTCTAAAGCCGGTTTTTTCTTAAAACTCCTCGTTGATTCACGTTTAATAGCAAGATTGTAATAATCCATCCTCAAGCCACCTTTCATATAATTTTCCTCTAAGCTTATTCTATTACACAGATAACGGCATAATGTGCTTATACTGAAATTCTACCATCGCACCGGGTTAATTGTCAAATAAAAAGAAAAAATTTCCAGTAATAGACAGAAATTTCCTGTATAAATAAGAAAAAACAGGCATTAAAATTTTTACATGATACTCATATTCCTTCTGAACCCGGCATATAGTAATAGTAAGCTACGAAATATTGTGGACTAAAGGAGAGGATTTATTATGGCTGAGATACATTATCTGATTTCAGATGCGTCGAAAAAAGTGGATGTAGAAGCACATGTGCTGCGGTACTGGGAGGAAGAGCTGGAGCTTCCTATCCCCAGAAACGAGATGGGACATCGATATTACACGGATTTTCACATCCGTCTTTTTAAACAGGTTAAAGTGCTGAAGGAAAAGGGATATCAGTTAAAAGCAATTAAGACTGCATTGGCAAAATCTCTTCAGGACGGTAAGGTGATTATCCCGAGTGAGGTCCTGGAAGAGGATGTGATTGCCGCATTGAAAGAAACAGGTATAGGAGAACAGGACATGAAAGAGCAGAAAGGGAATGAAAAAAAGGCCGGAGGAGAGCAGACGGACGGCAGGGTAAAGGATGGACAAGCCAGTGAAAACGGCGAACCGGCCGGACTTACCGCTCTCGACAAGGACAGCGTGGAGGCTCTGCTGGCCGGAGAGAAGATGGAACAGTTCCAGAAGGTGATGAACCATATTATTGGACGGGCTATGGAAGAAAACAGCGAGAAGCTGAGCCAGGACATCAGCTATCTGGTACATGACAAGCTGATGAAGGAGATGGAGTATCTGATGCGCGTGTCGGATGAAAGGGAAGAAGAGCGGTTTAAACAGCTCGATGAAGTAATCCGCGCTTATCAGAGGGACAACCAGGGCAGGGCGGAAGCTGCCGCTTCTGTTACGGGATTTCCGTTTTTTCGCTTTAAAAAGAAAAAATTCGGCCGCAACGGAAACAAGCTTTAAGCAGTTTCCATCACGGCTGAAAATAGGAAAGTCCGGCGGAATTCCGTGAATCAAATCCCAGGCAGGGAATTCCGCTGTCACACTTTCCGGCAGGCGCTTATGAAAGAGGAGAAGAGGCGGTCGGCATGTTCATACTTCCCGGCGAGCTGCTCCGGATGCCACTGGACGCCTACCAGGAAAGGATGATCCGGCTGTTCGACTGCTTCAATAATGCCGTCGGAAGCGCGCCCGCAGACATTCAGGCAGGGGGCGGCATTCCGGATAGCCTGATGGTGAAGGCTGTTGACTTCCAGTGAAAGGGACTGTGTTATCTGCGCCAGGCGGGAGCCGCTCTCCAGTGTTACGCGGTGAGCCGGATGCGTCGCACCAAAAGGCTGTCTGTGTGCGATAGGAAAACGTTCCGGAACCTGAGAAAAAATATCCTGATAGATATCGCCCCCCAGGGCGATGTTGAGAAGCTGGGCTCCACGGCAAATGCCAAGGACCGGCTTTTTCTTTTCGTAAACCTGGGAGAGCAGAAGCAGCTCTGAAGAATCGCGAAGCGGCGAGAAATCCCCGCATCCGGTCAGTGTTTCCTCACCAAAGAGAAACGGATGGACATCCGGTCCGCCGCTGAACAGGAAACCGTCCAGTGTGTCGGCAAGCTGTCCTGCCTCCTCCTCATCTAACGTCAGAGGGAGGACAAGGGGAATCGCGCCGTTTTTCCGTATGGCGTCGATATAGAAATGTCCCATTCTAAGATCATCTGTTTTTAAATCGTGGGAGGCTGTCAGGCCAATCACCGGTTTACTCATATTGCACCTCTCTTTACGGTCTCTGAAAAATCCCTGTTTTATATAACATAAAAAGACTGTCATCTCTGACAGCCTCTTATGTATCTTAAGCATTACGCTTAATTATGCCTGCTCAATTGCGCCTGTAGGACATGAACCAGCACAGCTACCGCAGTCGATGCATGCATCGGCATCGATTTCATATTTGCTGTCTCCCTGTGAGATAGCGCCTACTGGACAGTCTCCAGCACAAGCACCGCAGCTAACGCATGTATCTGTAATTACATATGCCATGATTAAGTACCTCCTTTAGAATTTAACTTTTGCATTTATTCTATACTATTACTGGGAATTATTCAAGAAGAAATTACTGTATTTTATGTTTAAAAATAGGAGCAATGCGCAAAATAAGGAATACAGGTAATTTTATTTCTTGCCAAGCCTGTGGAAAAGTATTATAGTATGGATAGATATAACTGTTCAAAGATTCAGAACAGTTATGATATAATGTACGCAACGCGGACATTATATCATGCGCATGCAGAGCTCTGCGCCTGCCGCAGAAAATCTGGCGCTGAAATCCGTCGGAGACTAATAATCACGACGTGAATCTGATATATTACAAAAGGAGGTTAAGAAACATGCAGGTTAGTAAAGATATGTTAATCGGCCAGCTTCTCATGGTAGACGAAGGCATTGCCCCGATTCTTATGGGAGCAGGTATGCATTGTCTGGGATGCCCTTCCGCACAGGGAGAATCTCTCGAGGAAGCTTGCTATGTCCATGGAATCCAGGTGGACACGGTAGTTTCTGCAATTAACGAGTACCTTGCTGCGAAATAAGAGCAGCAGGATTTGAATAAAAAAGACTTTCGTCAAAGGCCAGTCCTCTGAACGGAAGTCTTTTTTATTGTTTACTTTTACTGTAAAAGAGTTCTTCATGGTGTCCTACAGGTTGGAAAGAGTCTGCAGGGCACGGTCTTTTACGATGATTTCATAGTGTTCCTGATAGTAGGCTTCAGCAGCAGGATCTGCTTTCAGAGCGCTGCCGTACTCTGACAGGAGGTTACAGATTCGTTTGAAGGAGTCATTGTCTTCCTCCTGCTCTCTGATGACCAGATAATAGCGGTTGTTCTTGGGATTCTTGTAGAGCGTGTTGGTTCCGTCAAACACTTGTCCTGCTATTCTGGCGGCATGACACACCTGATCCAGGTTGTCAAAAGTAAAAAAACGGACAGAGGGCTGGCCGTCGGAGGCGGTATTTTCCACATTCTTTAATCCTGCGGCAGCGGAAAGCGGGGAGGGTACTGCATCACCGGCAGTCTTGGATGTAAAGAGACCAAGAATTCCGTCAGCTCCTTCTAACAGTTCGCTGGCCAGCGAGGACAGGGATTCGTCTTCCTCGGCCATTGGAGAAAATTTGGAAAAACGGGTGTCCAGTTCTTCCGGATCTTCTATCTTTGTAATGATAAGCATTATACTTTCATTAGACAGCGGAATCGCTTCCACCATCAACGGAATGTCTTCTGCTTCGAAACCTACTTCGTTGGAAGCCTTCTGAATCATCTCACGGAAAAGCTTCTTCGCTTTTTCGCTGCCATAGGCTAATTCACCCAGATTCAGGTCGCGTACACTTAAGTCAAAACTGGAAAGTGTACAACGAATCTGGTTTTCATTGATACGTTCGATTTTCATAGGCTCACTTCCTTGTCTTTTCAGGTTAAAAGTACCAAGCTTACATATTCAATATACTATATAATATAAGCAATTGGCAATTCATATATGAAAAAAATTTATTAAAATTTATGGAAGCATGGCTTTAAACGGCAAAAAGACCGCAAAACACGGTATTTAAGCCGGTTTACAAAAAAATTCATACCATCCTTCTAACAAACCCGGAGTCCCGGCTGCCCTGGCTCTGTCCTCATATTTAAAAAAAATCAAAAAAGAGGTTGTAAATCCCTCCTCAATGTATTAAAATGAAGCTCTGAGAAGTGATATTTCCGAAGGGAGGTGTAAGAGCAGAAAGCACCATTTTATTTGGAAAATATCAGATATGTCGGGTGATTGGCGGAGGAAGAAGCGGTACCGTTTTTCTGGCGGAGCATCTTGGACTTGGAGAATTCCGGGCCATCAAGAGAGTGCCGAAAGGAGACGGAGGTTTTTTCAGGGAGACAGCCGTACTGAAGGAGCTGAAGCATCCGGGAATCCCGATTATATATGACTTAGAAGAGGATTCAAATTATTACTATCTCATCGAAGAATATCTTGAAGGTGAGTCCTTATATGCCCTTGTTAACCGACAGGGCAGTCTGACAGGGACAAAGATCGTTTCATACGGAACGGAGCTTTGTCAAATCATGGAGTATCTGCATTCGTTTAAACCCAATCCAATTTTGTATTTAGATCTACAGCCCCATAATATTTTAATCTGCAAAGGAACACTGAAGCTGATCGATTTTGATCAGGCCGTTTCAGCTGCCCAGGCCGCAATGCCCCAAAGACGTTACGGGACGCCCGGTTTTGCCGCTCCGGAACAATATACGGACGGGCCGGTGGATGTGAGGACCGATATCTATGCCATTGGCGCCCTGCTTTGTTATATGTGGGAGGGAAGACTGCCGGACGTTTACGCAGGCGCTGGATCCAGGGACATACCGTCTGAGGATGAAGGCGGGAAAACGGGAGGCAAAGCGGCGGTATCAGGATGGGAAGAGAGGCTGAAGGCCATAACAGGGCGGTGTATGAACCGGGACAGAGAAGAGCGTTACGGGGATGTCGGCCAGGTGCTCACGGATCTTATGGAATTAAAACAGGGTGTTTTCAAAGAAAAGCAAATGTCACTTCTCAGAATTGCTGTAGCATGCAGCAGTCACGGCATGGGGGCCACCCATGTATCTTTAAGCGTATCGTCGTATCTGACAAAAAAAGGAATCTCAAATCTGTACCAGGAGAATAACGGCTCCGGGGCCGTGTCGTCGATGGCAGGGTATCTGGATCAAAACCCGGACCAGTATGGAATTTTTCATATTGGAAACTGGGAGATGAAACCGAGGTATGGAAGCCGCGTCAGGCTGGAACAGCCGGAATATGACGCCGTAGTCGGGGACTTTGGAACCGAACTCCAGTCGGTTTCCGAGGAGGAGTGCGATCTTCTCATTCTTGTATGCGGCGGAAAGTGGTGGGAACTTGGGAAGTCCATAACGGCGATCCGTTATCTGGCGCAGAACTCAAATCTGCGTGTCATTTTTAATCATATTTCTTCCGGAACAGATATTGTACTGCCGGAAGATATCGCAAGACTCACATTTTACAGAATGCCCTGCTTTACGGCGCCCGAGGATACAAACTTCGGCCGTTTTTTTGAAGCGGTTGCCGGCGGTACAAGAGGCGGGCAGAGAATAAGAAAACTGGCGGAAGAGCGCACAGGAAAGAGAGAGAGGAAAAGTGCGGTACGGAAAAGGATAACAGGATTTTTCCACATCCCCGCAGAGGCGGACGGAATAAAAGACAGATAGGGACAGAGCGCCGCAGGACGGAGCTCATTGGGGTTGCCGGAAGCAGCCGCTGCGTCGGGGTGACCCATTTTTCCATTCTTCTAGCTAATTATCTGACAGGAGTTTCGGCTGGGAAAGCGGCGGTTTTAGAGTGGAACGACAGCGGCGATCTGGGGAAAATACAGAAAATTTATTCGACAAGAACTGTCACAAATAGACAGAATCAGACGTTTATTACCTATGGAGTCTCTTATTATAATAAAGCCGGCAGAAAAGAACTGCTGGAATGTCAACGGCAGGGGTTCAACACGGTGATTCTGGATTTTGGAGTATATGGTGACGGAATCGAAGAAGATTTTTCGAGATGTGACCGAAAATTTCTGCTCGGAGCTTTCAGCGAATGGAAGCTGGAGGCATTTACGGAGCAGATTTCCCGGACAAGACGTGACAGTGGCTGGGAATATTTTTCGGCTTTTGGAAATGAAGAGACTGCAGATATGATTATGCGGTGTCTGAAGGTCCGCGTCAACCGTATTCCCTGGCAGCCGGATGCGTTTACCATTACCGGAGAAGTCATGGCTTTCTTTGGGAGATTCCTGAAATACCAGTGGGATGGGAACTGATATATCACAATATACTTTCCTGAGGTCTCTGACAGGATGTAGTGTAAGGCCCGCAAAAGGCGCCTTATACCGCCCAGGATCCCGTCCCCGGAGATTCGAGGGGTAGCGATGAACGAAAGAGAGAAAAGGCAGCTTGAGAAAGAAAGGCGGGAAAAAGAACAGCAGCGTATATTTGTGGAAGGTTTAAAGAAGTACAGGGAGAGGGGAATCCCGATCCTGATAGACGGCAAAGAGTGTCCGCCCGAAGAGTACGATAAAATATTTGAACTGAAAGAAGACGGCTCTTTTTATATGGGAGACTATATTGGAGCCGATACCGGACGGCTGATGGAAATTCGCTTTGACAGGGTTTATTATAAATAAAACAGGAGGAAGACGGAAGAAACTGAATTGCCCGATCATTAAGAAACGTAAGAAAAAATTCAACAATCCCCGGAAAAGGTGTGATATACTAACTGTATTAATGATAGTAATATAAAGACATGATTGGATACCGGAGGAAGAGATGAAGAGAAGAAGATCGCCGCTTAAAGCCCTGTTTCTGGTGCTTTTGCTCCTGGTGGTGTGTGCGGCCGGAGTTTATGGCTATAAACGATATATGCCTACCAATGAGAGAGCCGATTTAAGCCGGTTGTATAATGGGAAGGAAGATGAAGTTTCTGTTTTCCTGAATTATGGGAAGCAGGAAATCAAAGGGATTTACGAGGACGGACAGACTTATCTGCCTATAGACTGGGTAAATGCCAATTTGAACGAGCGCTTTTACTGGGATGACAGGGAGAAGCTGCTGGTCTATGCCCTTCCGGAAGAGGTGGTCACAGCGAATGCGGAGACGGACGGTACGGGAGGAAAGAAGATCCTGCTGGAGAAAAACGACAATGTCTACCTGGCGCTGGGACTCATCCTGAACTATACGGACATCCGGGTGAATGTCTATGACAGCGGAGATCAGAAACGTATTTATGTTGAGAATACCTGGTCGCCTGTTCCGATTGCCACCGTCAGACGGAATGGAAAGCTCCGGATTAAGGGCGGAGTAAAGAGCCCGATCATCACGGAGGTTGTAAAGGACGAGAGTGTCGTGGTTCTGGAAACCATGGATAAGTGGGCTAAAGTCATGACGCAGGACGGCCATATCGGATATATGGAGAACAGAAAGCTCGAGAATCTTCATGAAGAGACTCCGGTCAGCACATTTGTGGCGCCGGAATACACGAATATATCACTGGACGAGAAAATCAGCATGGTCTGGCATCAGGTGACAATCGATGCCGCCAATAATGCAATGGAGGAGCTGATTGCTTCCACTAAGGGCGTGAACGTAATCGCCCCGACCTGGTTTACACTGAGCGACAATGAAGGGAATTATGAATCCCTGGCAAGTAAAAGCTATGTGGAAAAGGCTCATGCGATGGGACTTCAGGTCTGGGCCGTAGTGGACAATTTCAGCCGTGAAATAAGCAAAAACGTACAGTCCGAGGAACTGCTGTCTAAAACTTCCGTCAGGAAGAGGCTGATCAGCAGTCTGATGGACGAAGCCGACACCTATGGTTTTGACGGAATCAACCTGGATTTTGAGAGTCTGAAAGAGGCGGCCGGAGTCCACTATATTCAGTTTATCAGAGAACTGTCCGTATCCTGCAGGAAGAAAGGGCTGGTATTGTCTGTGGACAATTATGTACCGGCTCCATATAACCGTTTTTACAACCGCAGAGAGCAGGGAATTGTGGCCGATTATGTGATTATTATGGGTTACGATGAGCATTATGCGGGCGGAGATGCCGGATCCGTCGCTTCCCTCGGCTATGTTGAGTCGGGAATCAAAAATACCCTGGATCTGGTGCCAAAGGAGAAGGTAATCAACGGAGTTCCGTTTTACACACGTCTCTGGACGGAGAAGGACGGGAAACTTTCATCAAAGGCGATGGGAATGAGTTCCGCAAAGAAGTGGGCCGAGGACAACCAAATGGAACTTACCTGGGACGACACGGTGGGACAGTATTACGGTGAGGTAAAGACAGAGGACGGAATGAATTACCTCTGGATGGAGGACGCCAAATCACTGGGACTTAAGATGGATCTGGTGAAAAAGTATGATTTGGCCGGTGTTTCTGGATGGAAACTGGGACTGGAAGCACAGGATGTCTGGGATGTGATGAAGTGGGAATAAGTTATGGTCCGCATGCGGACCGTGACGGGAACAGGACCTTTGGAACGAAAGCAGAGAGTGTCCACAACCGCCCCGACTTCGTGCATATAAAAGAATAAAAACGATATTTTCAGAAGAACACGAGCCCTGCCGCACAGTAGTTTACGGCAGGGCTTTATGTATAGGAATTGAAAAAAGGCCGGCAATATTATATACTATCAGCAAGAGATGCTTCTGTCGGGGGAGAGGCGTTCGGACCGATGTGCATGAATAGGCAGGGATGGGTATGGAAAAGAAAGTGGGAATTCAGTATAATTCGAAGTTATTTATCCAGGGCTGCGTCCTGGCTCTTCTGGGTGTGGCGGGACCTGCGATCATCATGGAGGAGCAGCTTGGCATATACGAATCACTCCGTGCCGGAATGATGAACGACAGGGCCAGTTACCTGATTATCGCAGCTCTTAAACTCGTTATGATGAATGTAATCCGTGCGGTTCCCCATTATCTGGGGGCATTCCTGATTAATGAATCGGTGCATGTGTATTTGTACGGGAAAAAGCGCTTTGCATTTAATGTTGTCTTTACGCTGTCTCTGATCGTGCTGATTTACGATGTAATCTACAGGATATACGGAATCCGGTATGACCTTGGCATACCGGCTCTTATTCTGATTGGTTTTGTCCTTCTGCTGTCCTATATGAATCTGTTTTCCGTCAGTATGCTTAATAAGCTGCTGATAGTTGCCTCCCTGCTGATGAGCATCCAGTGGCTGGATGTAATACCGCATTTATCCGATTATGGGTTCGGCCGCGGCGAGATTTCCATGGATGTGAAAATTGCAGCCGGAATTATGGAGGAAAAAAATCTGCTCACCGTTTTCGCATTAAGTATGTTTCTCTCTTTTCTGTATACGTCGCTGATTCAGGTACAGCTGCTCTATAAGGAACATAAACTGAAAATCTCCAATGAGAAGACGAGACAGGTGGAAAAAGAGCTGTACCATACCCAGATAGAGGCTCTAAAGATGAGGAATTCAAGCGAGGTCCAGAGCCTTGTCCACGATTTAAAAACACCTCTTACGATTGTCCAGGGGCTGGTCAGCCTTGCTGAGATGATGGAGAAGGATGGACTGATACAGGAGTATTTCAAGAAGATTTCTTCTTCCCTGACTTCGATGAGCATGATGATTTCGGAAATTCTGTACGAAAACAGGCACTCACCGATGAAGGTGGAGGAACTGATGAAGATGGTTTTAGCCCAGGTATCCATTCAGGTGCCGAGGGAAATGCTGGAGTATGAGATAGGCTGTCCGGAAACCGTGATAACGGGAAATAAAATCCGCCTGTCCAGAGCGGTAATCAATCTGATTACCAACGCTTACAACGCGGTGAACAAGGAAACGGGAAAGATCTGCCTCACCGTGGAGGAGCAGGAGGAGTTTGTCTGCATCACAGTAGCCGATAACGGGACAGGCATTGAGCCGTGGAAGATGGATCATATATGGGAACTCGGATATTCGGAAAAACAGTCCACCGGACTGGGACTTCCTTTTGTCAGACAGGTGATCGAGAACCATAAGGGCGAAGTGCGGGTTGAAAGTGAAAAAGGACGCTACACAAAAGTGGTGATTTGTTTACGGAAGGGGGAGCAGCCAAATGGAGAGTATGAAAACAATTCTGGCAATTGACGATAACAGGGACATCCTCTATACTCTGGAGCAGATTTTTAATTTTCAGGGATGGAGGCCTCTGCTGGCTGCCGGATATGAGGAGGCGGAGAAATACATAAAGAAAGAAAAGATAGACCTGATCCTGGTGGATTACCACATGCCTGGGGTAGATGGGATATCTGCAGTAAAGGAAATCCGGAAAAAACTGCCCAAGGTTCCGATTATCGTCCTGACGATTGAAGAGGAAGAGCATATCGTGTCCAGGTTTATGAATGCCGGGGCAAATGACTATTCCCTGAAGCCGATTAAGGCGGTGGATCTGATTTCCAGAATCAAGGTTCATCTCCAGTATCATGAGAAAAGCCAGTATTATGAGAGTTACGACAAGGGAATCAGCAAGGTGACGCTACAGAAGATTGAGGATCAGATGAAGGGGATCACGGAGTTTCTGGATATCGACATGCTGGAGGATATTACGCAGATTAAGAAGAAGACCCTGTACCGCTATTTGCAGTATCTGGTAAAAGAAGGCAGGGTAGAACAGCAGTATTCCTATGGTGACATGGGCCGTCCGAGGACGCTGTACAGATGGATATAACGGAAATCCCCCATAGCGGAAGCTACAGGGGGATTTTTCTGTGGGGGTAATGTTTGGACGCCCAGACAAGCAGAAGCAGGCCGACGGCCACGAGAGCGGCTGCCAGGGGCAGGTTATACTGCCATGTTTCATAAACGCCGCCTTCTCCTGCGACCGGAACCGGTGAGGGATCAAAAGGAAGACCGTAGGACGGCAGCAGGCCCTTCATGTTCAGAAGGTGAATAACCGGGACTCCTCTATTCAGGAAAAGAGGAATCAGACCGTGGCCTTTTACCTCAGTTCTGCCGGGCCTTATGATGCCGTTTGCCGCAGAAACCATCTCGGTTCCGCCTCCAAAGGACATGAGATTGCCTCCGGCGTTGATAAAGCAGGCAGGTTCCCCACCGTCCTCATAGATGGACAGCCGGGCATTTATATTTTCCTCCAAATCTTCGTAATACAGGAATCGGTAACCATAGCCGGACAGCCGGGCCGTAATGGAATCCTTTACTTCCTGCGGCATCTCCCTGCCGATGTCGTCCTGTCCTCCCAGGGAAAAACAGGAGGAATGGTTTGACAGGTACTGATGCTCCAGCAGAAAATGTTCCATGTCCAGATAGGTAAAATTGGGCAGGTTCGCCCCGTAGGTGGACGCGCCCACCGAATTCATGACGGAGCCTTTGAGGCCCATGGCATCCAGCGCACAGAGAACAGCGATGTTTAAGCAGGGAAAGGATGAGGACAGGTTTACCGCAACGGTATCGCCCTGTTTTACGCCGCACTGCGTCAGCATATCCACCACCATGGCCGCGGTATTGGGATTTGTCGTCGAGCGCTTGGATTCCAGGCTGCCGAGGGTTGTCGTGATTTCCGTGTAAGATTCCCCGATCATACCGGTGGCGTTCGGGTCGTCGAGGGGGGAAATCTTATATCCGCGGTTCTGCTTTTCTTCGTTCAGAGCGGACAGAGCACGTTCCATCCGGGCTGAGGCGTCCAGCATCACGGCCGCGTTCTCTTTTTTGGTCAGTGTTTTCGTCTGTTCCACGATGAGAAGGGAGCAGAGAAGAAAGAAGAATACGATCAGGAAACGCCAGTATTGTTTCAGTTTCATTAAACTACCTCACATGTTTGGGATGCCCGTAAAGGGCTATCTTAGTAACAGCTCAGTCATGATGCATTCCGCGAGGTGTTTTCGCATATTTTTTGCGAAAATCCCGAGTTACGCGGCGCGACGCAACGAAAAGTGCGCGATGCGGACTTTTCATTACAATCAACGGTGCTTTTCACCGTTTCTGTGCATCATTTTGTTGCAGTTTGGCGAAGGCTGAACTGCAACCTATCTCACGATTATGTAAATCAGGCGCGTCAGCAGTGTCACGATGCCAAGCCCCATCAGCGTCTTTGGAACGCCCTGTTTCTCCATGTCACGGCCCAGGATTCCGGGAATGAGGCTGCCGATTGAAAAGGCGGCTCCGGCGCCCAGGAAACCAAACAGAAACTTGAGCAGGACTCCGGTCATAACATAGACGGCATAGCGCCTCCGGCCGTACAGAATCATATATTTGGACATGAAGTGGACGATGACCATGCACAGAAGGGAGAGGATTACCGTTCCGAGCAGCCGTTTCCAGTCATAGGCATACATGGCAAAATAGGCGGGAACAATGATTCCGCCGGGAGACAGGTCGGTCAGTTCCGTGAACAGCAGACTTAAAAAGATTCCCAAAAGAAGGATATCATTCATTGCGGCTACCTCGCTCTTCTAAAGATTGTTCTTCCAGTGATTTTATCATCTCGTACCCGGGCCCTTTAATATTGCCGATGCCGATGAGCAGGGATCCGGCCGGTAAATCAAGGCAGTCTTTATAATTGGGAGTCACTCTGAGATCGGTCAGCCCGGCTTTGGAGAAAAGGCGCTTTGGAAGAAAGGCTCCTTTTCCGGTCAGGAATACGGGAGAATTTTTATAGTGCGGAAAAAAATACCGGGCAAACAGGAGGGCGCGGTCGGGTCTGTCTTCTCTGTGATTATAGAGAAAATAGATACTGGAATACCCGTTTCCCGCATCTTCCACATTATTTCTGGTGGATTGTGGATCATTGGCGGAAAAAAGGTTGAGAAAGTGGAAAACTTCCCCGTTCCTGTTGGTTATCGGGTAAATCCGCTTCGTTCCGAAGTCTTCTTTCACGTTGGAAAGGCTCTTTGCAAATTCTTCTTCCGTAACCCCGAGAGAGGCCGAAACCTCCCTGGCAATCGATATATTTTCCTCCGCCACGCAACCGGAAGGACAGAACACAAGCCGGCAGTCACGTTCTTTACACTTCTCCTCAAACATGGCGGCGGCATTCCGGTCGGCTGTATAAAGCGTCCCATGTTCCGGAATCGTTGAGGACAGTGAAGCAGCTATCTCTTCCAGAGAGTCCCCCATTTCAAAAATATGATCATAACGGACATTAGTAATTACCGTAATATTACTCCTCACGATCTGTTCCTGGGCAATCTTCTGAAGTTCCGGGTTAACGGCCATACATTCCAGGACAAGAACCTCCGCCCCTTCCCTGCGGGCCAGGCGGATAATACGAAGCTGTTCATGAATATTAGCAGGCCCCAGCCGCCTGACGGGAGTCTCCCGCCCATCCGCATGAATCATCATCGCATCCGTGCCGGTCGTCTTCGTAAAAACCTTATACTGGCTCCTCAATGCAGCGTCAATATACCGGCAGGTAGAAGTTTTCCCCCGAATTCCATTCACATGAATCACAGCCTTAAAAGAAGCCAGACAGGCGCGGTTAATCCTGTTTTCAATGACAAAATACAAAATCATAACCGTAAAAAATCCAACAAAAACCCCCATCATAACACCCCCTGCCACATTACATCGGGGATTTTTACGAAAAACACATGAAAACACCTCGCGGAATACATCCCGAGTGAACAGCAACATTACATCCCCTATTCCTTCCATCATATCAGCAAAACCTCCAAAAATCAAAAAGAACCGGCCCAACTGTTAGAGAGAAATATGAGAAAAAAGAGGTACGCTCCCACGAGCCCCCACGACACTTATCCCAACCCGGCCTCTCCTCCGGCCGCGACAATACGCCCACTCCATTCATTCCGCAGGGGACCTTGGAATCCGCCGCTGCTTGCTGAGGTATTATCGAAGCTAGAGCGTGTCTGAAAATTCATTCCCGCCATCTGCACGCCCCACTTCGCGGCATATTTTGTCCCGATTCAGTCAGCGTAGCCCACTACGCCTCCTTCATCGCGACAAAATCTCCCACAAAGTGTGACGTACATCTGACGGAAAGCAATTTTCAAACATGCTCTAGCAGACGCTGCGCATTCCACAAGCGGGAGCGAGTCCCCGTAGGAATCTTTTCCGCCCGGATTCCCCCTCAACGACTCCCCTCCCCGGGACTGAAGACTCACAACCTCCCCCTTCACCATCACTCCCCCGCCCCACCGCGTCCTCCCAATCAACTAAAAGTAAAACTTGAACAAATTTCCCCCCCGTTTGCGAGAAAAATGGGAAAAAATAGACAAAACAGTTTCGCATGGTTATCATAACCTTATCAACTTTTTAATGGGAACAGGAAAAGGAGGAAATTTATGAGAAAGTCTAAAAAACTTATTGCACTCTCAATGGCAGCCCTGATGGCGGTCATGACAGGATGCTCCGGCGGCCAGACGGCTTCGACCCAGGCCGAAAGCGCAGCAGAGACAAAGCCGGCCGAATCGGCAGCCGAGATGACAGGAACCGAGGAAGGCGAAGCTTCTGCCGGAAACCGTGTGACTGACGGAGAAGGATGGTACCTCTGGGATGAAAACGGTAATCTGACCCTGGAAGGCAGAGGTGCGGAAGGAAAAACAGCCGTTGTTTCATCCGGTAAATATGAGGCGTCCAAAGCAGGACTTGAAGTCCTGAAAGCAGGCGGAAACGCGGTTGACGCAGCAGTAGCCGTATCTTTCGCACTGGGCGTTACAGAGCCTAACTCTTCCGGTATCGGCGGAGGCGGATTCATGACAATCCACAGCGCAGACGGAGAAGATGTTTTCGTAAACTTCCGTGAAAAAGCGCCGGCGGCGGCAACACCGGATATGTGGCAGGTGGATGCCGAAGGCAATGTAATCGGCAACCAGAAGTCCATCGGCGGAAAATCAGTCGGCATTCCTGGAAATGTAAAAGGAATGGAATATGCATTTGAGAAGTACGGTTCCGGCAACGTTACATGGGCAGATGTTATTGCACCGTCCATTAAACTGGCCGAGGAAGGTTACATTGTAACACCGACACTTTACAATGATATGTTCGGTTCCTACGACGCCATGGTAAATTATCCTGAGTTCGGCAATGTTTACCTGAACGAGGACGGATTAAACTACCAGGTAGGGGATACATTTAAAAATCCGAATCTGGCAAAGACACTGAAAGCAATCTCCGAAGGCGGCGCAGAGGCATTCTACACAGGCGCAATCGCACAGAAGATGGTTGATACTGTCAATAAATACGGCGGCCTGTTCACCATGCAGGATCTGGCAGACTATGAGGTTAAGGTTATGGAACCTGTAACCGGTACATACCGCGGATACAAGATTATTTCTTCCCCGCTTCCGTCTTCAGGCGGCACACATGTAATCGAAGCTCTGAATATCATGGAAAATTTTGATATTGCAGCAATGGGATTTGATTCCCCTGAGAAGCTTCATGTTATGACAGAGGCATTCAAAATGTGCTTCCACGACCGTGAAGAATTCATGGGTGACCCTGACTACGTAGATGTTCCTGTCAACGGAATTCTCTCTAAAAAACGTGCAAAAGAACTGGCTGCACAGATTGACCCGGCTGTTGCAAGTAAATATGAGCAGATCAGCCCATGGCAGTATGAGCATGAGGATACCACACACTTCTCAGTGGCAGACGCAGAAGGCAACATGGTTTCCGTAACACAGACCGTAAACGGCCTCTTCGGAGCAAAAATTATTCCGGACGGATACGGCTTTGTATTAAACAACGAGATGGATGACTTCTCCGCAAATCCTGAATCGCCAAATGCAATTGCAGGCGGAAAGGTGCCGTTAAGCTCCATGAGCCCGACGATTGTCCTGAAAGAAGACGGCTCACCGTTCATGGTACTGGGATCCCCGGGTGCAACAAAGATTATCACAACGGTAGCGCAGATTATCAGTAACGTAGTTGACTTTGACATGACAATGCAGGAGGCAATCGACGCTCCGCGTCTCTACAACAATGCCACAAGCGCAATCCAGTATGAGACACGTCTGAATGCAGACTCCATCAAGAAGCTGGAGGAACTTGGCAATACGGTAGAGCCTAACGAAGAATTCAACCGTACTTTCGGTTCTGTAAACGCTGTTATGTACGGTGAGGACGGAACGCTGTTAGGCGGCGCCGACCCAAGACGTGACGGTAAAGCACTCGGTTATTAATCAGTGATAACCGAAATTAAAAAGGTTAAAAACACAGAGAAGAAGGAGATATGAAAATGAAGAAGAAATTAGCAATCGCAGCATTATGCCTTTCCATGGCGGCAGGTTCCCTTACGGCCTGCGGCGGAAGCAGCACGGTGGCAACACAGGCTCCGGCGGCACAGGAGACCCCTGCAGCAGGCGGTGAAGCGGCAGCGTCCGGAGAAGTAAAAGAGATTACGGAAGCCATCGCAGAAAGCCCGATCGTCCTCACAAGCGTAGGACAGAGCGCCGATGTAAACGTAGTCCAGACTCTGATGAAAAAGTGTGAGATCGAGACCGATTTAAACTCAACCGTCACGGCAGATGATTTAGGAAACTACAAGACACTGGTGCTGGCTATCGGAGGAAGCTCCAAAGGACTCGGCGCAGCAGGTGTTGATGAGAACCAGGAGTTAGACCGTGTGAAAGGTGTTATTGCAAAAGCTCAAGAGCAGGGTATGACAATCATCGCCCTTCATATCGGCGGAAGCGCAAGACGCGGTACTTTATCGGACAAATTCATTCCGGACGCCCTGGCAGCATCAGATGCGGCTATCATTGTATCTGAAGGTGACAGCGACGGCCTGATGAAAGGAATCGTTACAGAAAATGGAATTCCAACTGCTTTCATTGACAACCAGGTTGGAGCAGTAGAGCCTCTCAAGACAATTTTCGGTAAATAATGTAAAGTCTGTCAAATGGGGCCGCAGTAAAGCGGCCCCTTAATTTTACAAGGGGACAGAAAGGAGTAAAAAGTGACTCACGAATTTATAATTTTCGTTGCAATGATTGGCATCTTCATGGTTGGCTGCTTCCTGGCAAAACTTCCTGTAGGTGTGTCTATGATGCTTTCAGCTATCGGCGGCTGTCTGGTAGCCGGGGAGGGACTTCCGATCCGGCATCTCGTAGAAGGTACCTTCTCTTATATTGATACAATTCTTGTTATCGCAACTGCCATGGTATTTATGAAGGTGGTTGAAAAATCGGGCACTCTGGATGCACTGAGCGCCGTTATTATCAAAAAGTTCCACAAACATCCGGCGATTCTGCTGATCCTTATCATGGCGGTTATCATGTTTCCGGGTATGATTACCGGTTCTTCCACAGCGGCCGTTCTGTCCGCAGGAAGTATCATGGCTCCGGTTCTTCTGATTATGGGACTCGATACGGTAACAGCAGCGGCTCTCATCGCAATGGGCGGACTGCTGGGCATGATTGCACCTCCTGTTAACCTTCCGGCCATGATCATCGGCGGCGGAATTGACGTTCCCTTTGTAGGATTCGGCATCCCCCTTCTGCTTCTGACCATTCCGGTGGCTATCTTCTCAGCGTTATTCCTGGGATTGAAACAGGCAAAGAATATGGATTACGAAAAAATGGAGCCCCATCTGAACAAAGAGGTGGCTGAGAAATACGGATTCCGCGTTTATATCCCTCTGTTCGTACTGGTTATTCTGATGATGCTCACAAAGATTTTCAAGGTAATTCCGGATATCGGCATGCCTCTGATGTTCTTAGTCAGCGCGGCGGTCGGCCTGTTCACAGGACGCAAGGTTAATCCGGTGGAAACCATTCAGGAGGCGCTTCACAGCTCCCTTCCCGTTATGGGAATCCTGATGGGTGTAGGTATGTTTATCCAGGTAATGACACTGACGGGCGTCCGTGGATTTATTGTTATGACCTGCCTTGGACTTCCTGAGAATCTGCGTCTGCTGGCAGCCGGCGTATCCATCCCGTTATTCGGCGCTGTTTCATCCTTTGGCGCTTCCTCCGTACTCGGCGTGCCGTTTGCTCTGGCATTCCTGAATATGGATACCGTATTTACAATTGCAGCTCTGTCCTTCATCGCAGCTCTGGGCGACATGATGCCGCCGACCGCTCTGGCAGGTCTTTTCGCAGCCAAGATTACGGGCGTGGAAAACTACGTGAAGGTTCTGAAGAGATGTATGGTTCCGATGGCAGTAATGCTTGTCTACGGAATGGCATTCATCTACTTCTCAAAATCGCTTGCAGCGTTGTTCTAAAAGGGGGATACAGATATGATTACATTGATTTACAGAGCCATAGCGCTTTTATTCCTTGTATTTACAGCTATTGATATGTACAAAGAAGATGCTCCGTCAATGAAGGTGAACGCTTGTATGGTAATGGTACCTCTTTTACTGCGCGTCCTGATGATTAAATAAGGAGGACTGAAAATGGAATTTTTTAAGACACATAAAAATCTCGTTACAGCAGTCTGCGCTGTGGCAAGTATTGCCGTTGCAGTGGTTGCGGGAAAAGATTTTTACGATTTCAGACATTACCAGGAAGTGATTATCCCGGGTGAGGGAGTGACATCCACTTTCCAGTTAAGTGATTATAATGCAAATTTAAAAGGCACCTTCGGCGACACGACGGTTTACGTGATGCAGGGTGAAAAAGAGGGCGGTTCGTTCCTGATACTGGGCGGAACCCACCCGAATGAGCCGTCGGGTCATATGGCGGCAGTAACCGTGGTTGAGAGCGGAAAAGTGGAATCCGGAACCGTTTACGTAATTCCGAGAACCGACAACAGCGCATTTACCCACAATGACCCGCAGGAGGGTTCACCGCACTTCTTCCACATTGAGACGGAGAGCGGAAGACGCCAGTTTGTATACGGCTCCCGTGCCTCCAACCCGATTGACCAGTGGCCGGACCCGGACGTATATACCCATACATCGGGCCAGACGCTGTCCGGAAGTGAGATGCGTAATATCAACCGCGCCTATCCGGGCGTAGAGGACGGCACGCTGACGGAACAGATTGCTTATGCAATTACAAACATGATTAATACCCTTAATATTGATATGGAGATGGACCTTCATGAAGCATCCCCTGAGTATCCTACAATCAATGCAACCGTAGCCCATGAGAGAGCGATGGATATGGCGTCCATGGGTATCCTGGAACTGCAGATGGCAGGGATTAATATGTCCCTCGAGCCGTCACCTGTTTCACTCCACGGCTTAACTCACCGTGAGCTGGGCGATCATACGGGTACCCTTGCTCTGTTAATGGAAACGGGAAACCCGGCACAGGGCCGCTTACACGGTAAGATTGATGAAAACCTGATTTTGACAGGTAAGGATAACTGCTACATGAAGGCCTCCAAACTCGGCTATCTTTACATCCCTTACGACGAGAACGGCGTTCCGCTGGAACTGCGTGTCGGAAGACATCTGCAGGGCTGTACGGAATATATGAAGGCCTTTACCGAGGTGTACGGAAGTGAAAAGGGCGAGATTGTTATGACAGGACTGCCGACTTATGAGGAGCTGACAACAGGCGGACATAAGCTGGGTGAGTACCTGAATTAATTGCGGCGGGATTTTGAGTGGCGATAAGGCAATTGAATAGAATATAAGATTGAGAGCGTTCTTCGGATAATTTATCCGACAGGGCGCTCTTTTTTGTGTTAAATAATAAAAAACAAGAACTATTCAAAGATTTAAAGATAATAATGTTTAAAATACATAATTTTATAGAAAACATACATAAAACTACAATAAAATCTGAGAGAAAAATGAGAAAAAGTAGACACTGAAGGGCCGGCGGGATATCATGGGGTTATATATCACCCGTTGTTTTTAAGGTACAGGAGAAGGAGGAAATAGTATGAGGAGAAAAAGGCTGACGGCTTTATCCCTTGCAGCAGTAATGACGGCGGTATCTCTGGCCGGATGTTCGGCGCCAAAGCCGCAGGAGACGGCAGCGCCGTCCACTGAAGCTGAAACCAGTAAAGCCGCTGAGACAGAAAGTCAGGCAGAAGTACAGGATGGAGCGGAAACAGGCCGGGTTACGGATGGAAACGGCTGGTACCTTTGGGATGAAGAAGGTCAGGTAAATATGGAGGACAGAGACGCGACGGGCGAAAATGCCATGATCGCCTCGGCAAAGGTGGAAGCGTCCCAGGCCGGTGTAGAAATCCTGAAAGCCGGCGGCAATGCCGTAGACGCGGCAGTTGCAGTCGGTTTTGCCCTGGGCGTAGTGGAATGCAATTACTCGGGTCTGGGAGCCGGAGGATTCATGACAATCCACAGCGAGGACGGCGAAGTTGTTTTCCTGGATTTCCGTGAGAGAGCGCCTCAGGCCGCAACGCCGGAGATGTGGCCGAAAGACAGTGAGGGTAATGTCATCGGCAATCAGAAGGCCATCGGCGGAAAGTCTGTCGGAGTACCGGGAGAGGTAGCAGGTCTCAGCTATGCATTTGAAAAATACGGATCCGGAAATGTCACCTGGGAAGAGGTCATGCAGCCGGCCATTAAGTTGGCTGAGGAAGGATTTTATGTTGCTCCAAACCTGGCGGAAGTGTGGAAAGATTACTATGGGTGGATGTTGGATTATCCTGAATTTGGGGATATCTATTTAAAAGAAGACGGAATGACCTATGAGGTGGGTGAACTGTTTAAAACACCGGCGCTGGCAAAGACATTGAAAAAGATTGCCGCGGAAGGCAAAGATGCATTTTATAAAGGGCCTATGGCTCAGGCTATGGTGGACAGAATTAATAAATACGGCGGGGTCTTTACGGTAGAAGATTTTGAGAATTACACCGTTAAAGAAATGGAGCCGGTCAAAGGCACATACCGCGGATATCAGATTATTTCATCTCCACTGCCGTCATCCGGGGGCACCCATGTCGTAGAAGCTTTAAATGTCCTGGAAAACTTTGACGTTGCGTCAATGGAGCATAATTCTGCCGAGAATCTTCACTACCTGGCGGAGGCATTTAAAATCGCGTTTAACGACAGAGCTTTATATATGGGAGATCCCGAGTATGTGGATGTGCCAATCGGCGGCCTGACAAATAAAGAGTATGCGAAAAAACAGGCGGAGCAAATTCAGCCGGACAAGGCTGCAGTTTATGAAGAAGTAAACCCATGGACCTATGAGCACAAGGATACGACCCATTTTTCAGTAGCGGACAAGGCCGGTAATATGGTTGCGGTTACCCAGACACACAATTATCCGTCCGGCGTAGCGATGAACGAATACGGATTTATTTTTAACAATGAGATGGACGATTTCTCAGCAGATCCGGATTCACCAAATGCCATAGCGCCGGGAAAAACTCCGTTATCCTCCATGAGTCCTACGGTAGTGCTGAAGGAGGACGGGACGCCGTTCATGGTTCTTGGGACGCCGGGAGCGACCAGGATTATCACAACAGTGACACAGATTATCAGCAATGTAATTGACCACGGTATGACAATCCAGGAGGCTATCAACGCCCCGAGAATATTCAACACTGCCACCGGAGCCGTTGCCTATGAAGGCAGGATTGACGATAACGTAATCAATGAACTGATAGAAATGGGATATGAGGTTGATAAGAAAGAAGATATTGATAAATACTTTGGAAACGCCAATGCAGTATTTTACGGCGAGGACGGTAAGCTGTACGGAGGATCCGATTTCAGGCGTGACAGCAAGTCGTTTGGCTATTAAGAGGAATCAGAGTGTAAACGGGTGAGAATCAACTAGTTATAGAAATAGAAGAAGAAAGAGACGCCGGAAGCAAAATTCGGCGTCTCTTTTCAAAATACAAATGCTCATTTTTGGGCACATATCGCTCACAAACGGGCGATTTGTTTGCTCAAAAATGAGCACCTGCAAGTATCAGGACTTATGGCGAGGGGAAAAGCCCCCCATTTTACAACGTTTACAACACTTTTTCACTACCTTTGAAAAGTTGGCACGCAAGTTGCTTATTATATAAATGTAAAGAAAAAAACTGCGGACACCCGCGGAAAAAACGGTGATACTGTCATTCGGCTTTGTATTTCACCGGAAAATAAAATTATATAATATGGAGGAAGGAACATGAAGTTTGGAGTACTGAAGGATATCAAAGTTGGGGAGTACCGTGTAATTGCCACACCTGCAGAGGTAAGCATGATTGCAATGGATGGCCATGAGGTTTATGTGCAGAAGGGCGCAGGCGAAGGTTCCGGTTTCAGTGATGAAGCTTACGCTGCCGAGGGCGCAAAGCTGGTTGATACAAAGGAAGAGATTTATAAGGAATGTGATTTTGTTGCCAAGGTAAAAGAATTCGAGCCTTGTGAATACGGCCTGCTCCGCGAGAATCAGATCGTGTTTACCTGTATCCATCCGGCAGCCCACCGCGAAGAGGTTCAGGCAATCCTGGACAGCAAATGCATCGCTTTCACTGCAGAGGATTCCCACCGCTACGGCTCACCGAACTGTGAGGCGGCAGGCAAGCAGGGCGCTCTGATGGGCCTGGAATCACTTCTGGCCATCAACGGCGGCAAGGGCAAATTCGTCAATGGTCTGGGCGGAGCGCCCGGCATCAAGGCGCTGGTGCTTGGCGGCGGCATTGTTGGTAAATCCGTTGCTTCCGTTCTTCATTCCCTGGGAGCCTGGGTAACTGTAATGGATATCAATATCGGAACACTCCGTGAGATTGGAAAACAGTTTAACGAGGAAGTAAATACTCAGATTTCCAACCGTTATAATATTAAGAAACTTCTTCCTGAAGTTGATGTGGTTTACAACTGCGTTAAATGGCCGAAAACGGCAAAAGAGTTCCTGATTGACCGTGAGATGGTGCGTTCCATGGAGAGAGGTTCCGTTATCGTTGATATCAGCAATGATGTGGGAGCCATTGAAACATTCCATGAGACAACCCATGCAGACCCGCGTTATATCGAGGAGGGAGTTGTACATTACTGCGTAAGCAACATCCCGGGAGCTATTTCACAGTCCACTTCCATCGCATACGCCGCTTCCGTGCTTCCTCACTTCAGAAGCATTATGAACAACGGAGTAGCCGAGGCTTGCGCAAGGGACGGCTTCCTGAGAAGAAGCCTTACCGCATACAAGGGTTACCTGACACATGAGGAAACCAGCGGAATTCAGGGAAGACCATGGATTCGTCCGGAAGACATTTTAAATATTGCGGATAAAAAACTGGATCCGGCTCCGGCGGCAACCAGTACGAAATCCGATAACTTTATTAAACTCTAAGAAACTTAAAGGAGGATACGGGGATGAACCATAATCTGGACTTTTTATTTCTGACGGAGGCCGAGGCCGTGGAGGCGGGAGCGGGCGACGTACATACCTGCATACAGGTGATGGATGAAGTATTTGATCTTCTGGGACAGGGAGATTATCTGATGGGTGCCCCAAATCATAACTCCCATGGAATTAAAATTTATTTCCCGAAAGAGACGGAGTTCCCGGGAATGCCGGTAAAGGGGCCGGATCGGAGATTTATGGCCCTGGTGGCTTATCTCGGAGGCCGTTTCCACGTCTGCGGCGAGAAATGGTACGGTTCCAATCTTGCCAACCAGGATAAAGGACTTCCACGCTCGATTCTGACTACGGTGCTAAATGATCCCGATACGGGAGCGCCTATTGCCATTATGTCCGCAAACGCCCTGAGCGCGGCGCGGACCGGGGCTATCCCGGCAGTGGGAGCTAAATACTTTGCGAAAAACCAGGCTCAGGTGCTGAGCGCCATCGGTATCGGCGTGATAGGAAGAGCCTGTCTGGATTCCCTGATGGATGTCCTGAAGACAATCCGGGAAATCCGCATCTGCGACATTGATATGGAGGCCGCTTCCCGGTATGCCGAAGAACTGAAAGAGAAGTACGGTGTGGCGGTGAAGGTGGCCGGTTCCGTGGAGGAGGCGGTCAGAGGCAGCGATGTGATTAATGTGGCCACATCGGGCAGCGTGTCTCCCCGCATCGAAGACGAATGGCTCGGCGAGGGCGCTCTCTTGACCCTGCCGGCCAGCGCGGATATCAGTGAGTCACTGATGAAGAGTTCGCGTATCGTGGTTGACAACTGGGAGATGTACGAGGCATATGCGGAAGAACTGGGTAATGTCCCTGGCGGTTTTGCAAAGAATTTGAGCGGCATCTGCGGATTCATGATGGATCTGGTCTGGAGCGGTAAAATCCGGAAGGAGGATATCACCGGACTGGGAGATGTGGCGGCAGGCAAGGCGGAAGGCAGGCTTAACGACAGGGAAAAGGTGATATTTATCATGGACGGGATGCCGATAGAGGACTTGGCGTGGGGCCATACCATTTACCGGAATGCACTGGAAAAGGGAATTGGAACAAAGCTGAATCTCTGGGGAGAACCCTGATACAGAAGACAGACGGCCCGGGTATGCGGGGTAATTCCCGGGCCGGTAAATACGAATACAGGAGGGTTATATGAGTGTAAATGATTTTTTACTTGATTTTGCGTTAGCGTCGCTGTTTATTATGATCGGGCAGTTGATCCGTGCAAAGGTAAAGGTAGTGCAGAAATTCTTCGTTCCGGCCAGTATGATTGCCGGTTTTATCGCACTGGCGCTAGGAAGCCAGGGACTGAATATCCTGCCGTTTTCCGAAGGGATTGGTTCTTACGCCGGTGTGCTGATCATCGTAATTTTTGCAGCAGTCGGAATCAACGGATTCTCATTTTCAAAAAATGATTTCCGATCGGAAGTGGACCGAATCGGTTCCTACTTCTCCTATAAAGTACTGGCCCAGGTTATCCAGTTCAGCCTTGCTCCGCTGTTTGCAATCCTTGTGATTTCCAAATTGTTCCCGGACATCAACTACGGCTTTGGCCTGCTTCTGGCAGCCGGTTTTTCAGGCGGTCACGGAACGGCGGCGGCAGTTGGTTCCACCTTCCAGAGACTGGGAGATCCGGACGCCATGGATATCGCAATGACATGCGCTACAGTAGGAATTCTCTCCGGTATTTTCGGCGGCCTCTTCTTTATCAAGATGGGTACAAAGAAAGGCTGGACAAAATACATTAAGAGCTTCCAGTATATCTCCGGTGACTTAAAAACCGGTCTGATTCCAAATGAAAAACGTAAATCCATGGGTGTGGAGACGGTATCTTCCATGGTCTTAGATCCTCTGGCCTGGCATCTTGCTATTCTTCTGGTGGCATCCGGCGCAGGCATGCTTCTTAATAAATGGATCCTTAGTGTGACAGGCCTTGATTTGCCGACCTATCTGGTTGCTTTCCTGATTGCCATCGCCATGTTCCTTGCATTTAAGAAGGTGGGAGTCAGCAAATACATAGATGAGAACATAATCAGCCGAATCTCGGGAACTGCCACGGACTATCTTGTATTTTTCGGTATTGCATCCATCAAGATTTCGGTCATTATTAAATATGCGGCTCCGTTGGCGCTTCTGCTGCTCTGCGGTATAGTCATCGTAGTGATTACTTTAATGTTCTTCGGCCCTGCTATGAACAAGGGGAGCTGGTTTGAGCGTTCCATCTTCGTATTCGGTTATTCCACAGGTGTATTCGCTATTGGATTTATCCTTCTTCGTATCGTGGATCCGGATAATCTGTCCAAAACTCTGAATGATACGGCTTTCGCCGCGCCGTTTACGACGCCGATTGAGATGTTTGCCTGGTCCGTAGGTCCAATGATGCTGCTAAATGGAAACCACTGGAAGTTTGTCGGCATTTATCTGGCAATACTGGCGGCCTGCATAATTGCCAACATTGTATTCAAATGGTGGTGGCTGAAGCTCCCGTTAGACCGTCCCGCTGAAGGGGAAGAGTGATGGGGAAAAACCGTCTGTCGAACGCGGAATGAACGGCGGAGAGGTCTAAGTTATGAAACGGAACAGGGCATCTGACATATTGTAATCCCATCCAAACTCTGATACTATTTTCTTAAGTGTTGTTTTTAGCTATTTTATGGAAACAGGACGGGGAAACAGAGCAAAGGGGGATGTAACTATGGAATTGATGGAAAAACTGTTCCACGGAAAAGGATATATTGACGGTATTACAATTATAAACCTGGAAGGAGAGATTCTGTTCACAGCCAAGCTGAACAACAAGCTCTCCAGCCAGGAGGAGAATTATGATCTGGTCGGTAAAAAGTTTCTAGATGTCTACGAAAATCTGGATCCGAAGACGAGCACGACCATCAAAGCCATGGAACTGGGACTGCCGGTTTATGTGGAGAACCAGCTTCTGAAGGCTGAGGGACAGGAGGGGATTCGTATCACCTCTCTGTCCATTCCAATTAAAAGCGGTAAGAGAATCGTCGGCGCCATTGATCTGTCCATGCAGGAAAATGCAGCGGAGACAGAAGATTCGGAGCGGATTGAGTTAAGTTCTGCCTTTTTTCCCATAGGCGGTTCGGGAAAGCTGCTCAGCCGTGACACGGCCACCTTTACAATCGGTGACATTATCGCGGTGGATGAAAAGATGCAGAAGGCCAGGGAGTATATAAAAATTGTCGCTGCCTGTGATCTGCCTGTCATGATATACGGTGAGACGGGGACTGGCAAGGAAGTGTTTGCCCAGGCGATCCACAACACCAGCGCCAGAAAGGGGAAACCTTTCATCGCCCAGAACTGCGCCGCCCTTCCTGACACACTGCTTGAGAGCATTCTTTTCGGAACGGCTAAGGGCGCTTTCACGGGTGCTACGGAAAATAAGGGCCTGTTTGAATTGGCGGATGGCGGAACACTGTTTCTTGACGAGATTAACTCTATGCCGATCCACCTTCAGTCCAAGCTGCTGCGTGTTCTGCAGGACGGGCATTTCAGAAGTCTGGGAGCGAGGGATGTCAAGACGGTGGATGTGAAGATTATCGCCGCCATCAATACAGAACCGCTGAAAGCGATTGAGCAAGGAAACCTGCGCCGTGATATTTATTACAGGCTCAGTATGATGTCCATTACAATTCCTCCGCTGCGGGAGCGGAAGAAGGATATTGCGCATTTTGTCAAATTTTATGTAAACAAACATAATACGACGTTTAATAAGAAGGTACAATACGTTTCAAAAGAGCTGATAGCAAGGCTGGAGGAATATGACTGGCCCGGCAATGTCCGGGAACTGGAGCATATCATTGTCTACGGTATGAGTATGGTAGGTGAGAACAGCAATATGCTGAAGCTTGAGGACATAGAGGATAAATTCAACGAAATGACAAGTACTCCAAAGGAAAATGCGGAGGAGGGAAATACCCTTTGCTCCTCTTTGCGAGAGGCGGTCGATGATTACGAGAAGAGCATCATTGTCCGGACGATGAAGGTCACCAGGGGCAATATCTCGGAGGCTGCCAAAATTCTTGATATACCCAGGCAGACCCTGCAAAGAAAAATTCAACAATACGGAATCCTCCGTTAAGTGCCTTCGGGACGCGTAAGCCCGGAAGGAAACCTTTAGCGAGGAAATTTTTCAGGGCCGGCGGGGAGAAAGGCATAACAACATGAGCGGAAAGATTAATAAAGGATCAGTAAGAGACGGACTGCTTCTGATTATAGGAGCGTTTATATACAGTGCAGGCACTCAGAGTTTTATTGTGCCGGCTAACATTGCACCCGGAGGAGCGGTCGGTATCGCCCTGATGATCAATTATATTACCGGACTGCCGGTGGGGCGGATGACCCTCATGGTCAATTTACCGCTGCTCATCCTGGCATGGTTTTATTTAAGCCGGCGGTTTGCCATCCGCACAGCGGTGGCCTGCGGAATCTGTTCTTTTATCCTGGATTATGTGGTGGCGCCGATATGTCCGCTTTACATGGGGGACAGGATGATGAGCAGTCTCTACGGCGGAATCCTGGTAGGGATCGGAATGGCATTTATATTCATGGCCGGTTCCACGACGGGAGGGAGCGATGTGGCCGGATATCTGATGCAGAAGAAATATCCCCATGTCCAAATCGGACGTGCGCTGCTGATAATAGACGGGATTATTCTGTCGCTCTCCACATTCGTATTCCATAATGTAGATGCGGCGCTGTTTGGCATGATCAGCCTGTATGCACAGACAAAAGTGATCGACACCATCATTTACGGAGGTGATGCGGGGAGCAATGCATCCATTATCACAAGCCGTGCCGATGAGATTGCAAAGCGCATTATACAGGAATTAGACCGGAGCGCCACGATACTTCCCGGAAAAGGGGCATACAGCGGCCAGGATACTACGGTTGTCCTGTGTACGGTGAGAAAATCGGAGTTTTCCCGCCTCAAGAGAATTATCCAGGAAACAGACGAAAATGCTTTTGTCATGGTAACGGAGACGACGGAGGTATTCGGGCTGGGATTTAAGGACTTTTCGGATGCGGTACAGTAAAACATGATAAACCAATTATTAAAGAGTGTATGTGCTTCGGCATATGCACTTTTTTCTTTTATTCTGGAATAGTAATCCGGAAATTAAAAAGTACGTCATGGAAATTTAAGGATATTGTCATCGGGATGATCGGTTTATGTGATAGAATTACAAAATATATAAGTTAATTCTATATGCCATCCCGTATTCTGTGCCATATGCGCTATGGAATCCGGAAGATAGGCGGATACAGGAGGAAAGCCTGTACCCAAAATGGAAGTCAATTTACCCGGAGTAAAAGAAAGGGAGAGCCATCTATGAAAAAAACTGTAAAGATTGTTTTGATTACCGTTATCGCGGTGTTCCTTCTGATTGGGGGAGCTGTTCTGTTTTTTGTTTCCAATTGGACAGAGAGGACGGTAGTAAAAGACATTGCCAAATATGAAGCATATTTTGGACCGGAGGGAATCCACAGGACGGAACACGCCGATATTAAAAAGAAAACAGGTGAGTCCTACCTCGTAATTAATGATATTTTCCCGGAAAAGCTGCCGGAATCAGCCAAAACGGAAGACTTTTACTATGAGTATTATAATCCCTGGGACCCATGCTACCTGGGTTATCTGGTCTATACCTGCGATGAGGAGGACTACGAAGCGGAGACGGCCCGCCTGAAGGCGAAACAATACCCGAAACATGATTTGATTTACGGAGCCACCGGGTTCAACTATCCCGTCCTGGCCGTCAGCGCCAGTGACTATGGTTATATTTATGCAATAGCGGATGAGGCAGGGAAAAGGCTGATTTATGTGGAATTGACATTCTGTAACGGCTTTACCGATATAGATTATGAGAAAATAATCCCGGAACAGTATCTGCCGGGGGGATTTGATGCAAAAAAAGAGATTTAGTTTAGTTGAGATGCGAGGACGCCTCTGTAAGATGGCGGACGGGGGAGTGGGAGGTTGGATATGAGTCTTCAGTCCCGGTTGGTAGGGTGTGGTGAGGGGGAATCCAGGAGAAAAAATTCCTGCGGGGACTCGCTCCCGCTGGTGGAATGCGCAGCGGATGCTAGCTTCGTGTAAGACCTCAGCAAGCACCGGCGGATTCCAAGGTCCCCTTCGGAAAGTTTTCTCCTTCCTTCCCCGGGCAGGTGGTCGGCGGGACTGAAGACTAAGGGAAGGTTGTTGCCCCGTCCGCCGGCTTCAGGGGCTGATTGTCTCTTTCGTCAAGTGGGGTGGTGGTATTTGTCGCTTCCACGATATAGTCGCAGCTATTTAACATTCTGACGAAATCCTGGGCTGCATAAAAAGAGTATTAGAATAAATACTCTAAGATTATAATCTTATAAGTTTCCATAGTCTCATAGTGAACAGAATGTAGTTTTCAGGCATCTGGGGAAACGTAGCGGCAGCGACAAGTGCCTCCCCCCCTTGAAGAAATAGGACAGATCAGCCGCCGCAGTCCGGGGGCCGGGCAGCCGTCTTGGCTGGGTCTTTCGTCCCGGTCATAACCTTCCTGCGGGGAAGAAGGGAGAAAAAGATTCCGGAGGGAACCTGGGAGTTCATTGGTACTTACCGAGGTCTTTTCGAGGTTAGTACCATTATGTACTCCAACGAGCGCAAGCGTTTCCCGCAGGAACTTTTTCTGCCCGGATTCCCCGCCCGCGACCACCTGACGCCGGGACGAAAGACGCATCGATCCCCCTCACCACCCCGGTCCCCGGCCTGACGGCGGCGTCCTCATTTCTCAACCACCCCCTATTTTATCTCTGATTCAGATACTCCATAATCCCCATATGTATAGTCCATGCAACCCGGTCCTGATAATCTTCGGAATTCAGCATTTTTGACTCGCTCCAGTTGCTCAGAAAACCGCATTCCACGATGACGATAGGACATTTCACATGAAGGAGAAGATAGTAATTGTCGTTTGCTTTGGCAAGTCTCGTATTTTTTTCACCCAAAACGTAATCGAACCGTTTCTGTATTTTTTCGGCCAGTTTTTTTCCTTTATCTGAGCCTTTATAGTAGAATACCTGACCGCCCGAGATGGCCTCCTGATGGTAGCTGTTCTGGTGGATACTGACTACGATGTCGGGATCGGTTTCCGCAATCGTCTGGCAGCGCTGTTTCATATCCGCCATTTTTTTGCTGCTGTCGCTGGACTTATAGAGCCCCTTGTCATCATCCCTGGTCAGCACAACGTCCACATCGGACTGCTCCAGATACTCCTTGACCTTGAGCGTAATCGCCAGGTTGATATCCTTTTCGAGGCTCCCGTCCACACCCACTTTTCCCGGGTCATTCCCGCCGTGCCCGGCATCCAGCACGACAACGGGCTTCTCCTTTCCGATATGTACGCTGGTCCCGGACACAGACAGGCCCGCGTACCGCGTCATCATAAAAATACCGGCCAGCAGCACAAATCCGGCTGCCGCCTCTACTGTAAGCCGCTTTGCTATCCGTTTTAACACATTTTCACCTGAAATCAATAACGGTTATAAAAAGTATATTCCGGGATTTGCTGTTCATGCAGGATTAAAGGATGTTTAGTTGGGAGAGGGGGCGTCCTCATTTCTCAATTCCCTCCTTAGATTCTCTTGCACCCCACCCGCCCATGTGCTATGATAAAAAACAAAAATATTTGTTTACTTTATTATAGAAAGAAGACGCAGCAGTGAATACAAAAGTATTAAAAGTGTCAGATGAAGGAAATTTTACAGGCGAAGAGCTTGAATATCTTAAAGAAGCGGCAGAAATATTGAAACACGGGGGACTTGTCGCGTTCCCGACGGAGACGGTTTACGGCCTGGGAGCCAATGCGCTGGATGAGAAGGCCGCCAGGAAAATATATGAGGCCAAGGGAAGACCCTCGGACAATCCCCTGATTGCCCATGTGGCGGATTTTGAGGGGATTGAACCCTTAGTCAGCCGGATACCGGAGATGGGGAGAAAGCTGGCCGAGGCGTTCTGGCCGGGACCGATGACCCTTGTATTTCCCAAGAGCGCTCTTGTGCCTCTGGGAACGACGGGAGGGCTTGATACGGTGGCAATACGGATGCCGTCCGATCCGGTGGCGAGAATGCTGATCCGGCTGGCCGGGGTGCCGGTGGCGGCTCCCAGCGCCAATACATCGGGGCGGCCCAGTCCGACGAGGGCGGAGCACGTTTATCAGGATATGGAAGGCCGGATTGAGATGATTATCGATGGCGGTCCGGTGGGGATCGGCGTGGAGTCCACAATTGTGGATGTGACGGAAGAGGTGCCGGTGCTTCTGAGGCCGGGTGCGGTGACCATGGAGATGCTCGAATCGGTGGCCGGGGAAGTCAGGGTCGACCCGGCGATTCTTGGTCCGGTAAGTCCGGATTTAAAGCCGAAGGCGCCCGGAATGAAATACAGGCATTATGCCCCCAATGCGGATCTGACATTGGTTGAGGGGCCGCAGGACAGAGTGGTCTCTGAGATTAACCGCCTGGCGGCTGAAAAGCTTTTAGAGGGATATAAGGTAGGAATTATCTGCACCGATGAGACAAGGGACTCATACCCCGCTGGGATGGTGAGGAGCATAGGCCAGAGGGCGAAAGAGGAGACGGTTGCCCATAATCTGTACGCCGTCCTCAGGGAATTTGATGATTTAGGAGCCCAGTATCTGTTTTCGGAAGGATTTCCGGCCGATCATCTGGGACAGGCGATTATGAACAGGCTCAACAAGGCTGCGGGATACCGGATAGTAAAGGTTTGGCCGGAGGCTGAACTGTAACCAATAATTAACATGAACTTTGAAGGACACGGGAGGTTATAATGGAAGAGAAGCAGGTAAAGATACGGGGAGGGCTGCATATGTCGGATAAGAGGAATGACTATATCACGTGGGATGAATATTTTATGGGCGTAGCCAAGCTTTCCGCAATGCGGTCCAAGGATCCCAGCACACAGGTGGGGGCCTGCATTGTCAGCGATGATAACAAAATCCTGTCCATGGGATATAACGGCTTTCCGAAGGGATGCCCGGACGATGAATTCCCATGGGGAAAGGAACATGAGTCGGATGATCCCTACAATGCAAAATATTTTTACACCACCCACAGCGAGCTGAATGCAATCCTGAATTACAGGGGCGGCAGCCTGGAGGGCAGTAAGCTTTATGTGACGCTGTTCCCCTGCAACGAGTGTGCAAAGGCAATTATCCAGGCCGGAATCAAAACCCTGGTATACGACAGCGACAAATACGGCAACACACCGGCGGTCCGCGCATCCAAGCGTATGCTGGATTCGGCGGGGGTCAGATATTATCAGTATAACCATACGGGAAGAAAGATAGAGGTTTCATTATAAAATGAAATTTTTACTGGCGGCAATCAACGCAAAATATATCCATTCCAATCTGGGAATCTACAGCCTGATCAAGTATGCGCAGGATATGTTTGCAAGCAGGAAAGCGCAGGGGGAGGAGCTTCCCGGGATACAGATAGAGATGGGGGAGTATACCATCAACCATCAGATGGAATTGATATTACAGGATATTTACAGACGCAGTCCAGATGTGGTGGGATTTTCCTGCTACATCTGGAATATTCTTTATGTGAAGGAACTTGTCAGGGATTTGAAAAAGGTGCTGCCGCAGGTGCAGATCTGGCTCGGCGGCCCGGAGGTTTCCTACGATGCGGAAGCGGTCCTCAGAGAACTGCCGGAGGTAAAGGGAATTATGGCAGGTGAGGGGGAAGAGACCTTTTACCACCTGGTGGAGCAGTATATGTCGGAAGAACACCCAACTCTTCTGTCCGCGCAGCCGGGACTGATCTTCAGGGACAAGGACGGCAGCATTCATACCGGGACGGCTGCTCCCCTGATGGATTTGAGCCGGATCCCTTTTTCCTACGGGAGCCTGGAAGGGCTGGAACACAGGATTATTTACTATGAGAGCAGCCGGGGCTGTCCTTTTTCATGCAGTTACTGTCTTTCCTCCATTGACAAGACGGTGCGGTTCCGGGATTTGGACCTGGTGAAGAAGGAACTTTCCTTTTTTCTGGACAGGCGCGTGCCCCAGGTGAAATTTGTGGACAGGACTTTTAACTGTAAGAAAAGCCATTCCATGGAGATTTGGAAATTCATCCTGGAGCATGACAACGGAGTGACGAACTTTCATTTTGAGATATCGGCGGACCTTCTGGATGAGGATGAGATGGCGCTGATGCAACGGATGAGGCCGGGATTAATCCAGCTTGAAATCGGCGTCCAGACCACGAATCCCGATACCATCCGGGAGATTCGGAGGAAGATGGATCTCGTGAAACTGGAAAACAACGTGCACCGGGTCAACAGCTTCCGCAATATCCACCAGCATCTCGACTTGATTGCCGGTTTGCCTTATGAGGATTATGAGAGCTTCAGAAAATCATTTAACGATGTATACCGCATGGAGCCGGAGCAGCTTCAGCTGGGATTCCTGAAGGTGCTGAAGGGCTCTTATATGGAGGAGATGGCCGGTGAATACGGCCTGCTCTATAAGTCGCAGCCGCCCTACGAGGTACTTTCCACCAGATGGCTCAGTTACGGTGATGTAATCAGGTTAAAAGGCGTGGAGGAGATGGTGGAGGTTCACTATAACAGCGGACAGTTCAGAACGGTTCTGAAGGAACTTGTGAAGGAATTTGACGAGCCTTTTGACCTGTTCCAGGCGCTCGCGGACTACTATGAGGAAAACCGGATTACGGGAATCAGCCACAGCCGCCTGGCCCGTTATGAGATTCTGTTCCGTTTTATCAATGAAAATGTCCCGGATATTCAGAATGGGAAAAAGGCGGAGCGGTACCGTGATCTTTTGATGTACGACCTCTACCTCAGGGAAAATGTGAAGAGCCGCCCCTCATTTGCAAGGGAACAGTCACCGTTTAAGGAGGCTGTAAAGCAGTTTTTCATAGGCGAGGCGAAATGTCCTTTCCTTTTGAAAGGATATGAGGAGTACGATTCCAGGCAGATCAGCAAGATGGCCCATGCCGAGGGGATGGGAGACGGCAGCGTGGTTCTGTTTGACTATAAAAACAGGGACGCCCTGTTGGGAAACGCCAGATCGTTCAGGCTGGTCATGAAAGAAGGCGCCCTTATACCAGCAGAAATTTGACAAACTAAACTACACAGGAGGTAACCGATGCCGAGGGAGACAAAGGCACAGAGGGATGAGCGGGTCCGGAGGATTCTGGAACTGCTTGATCAGGAATATGGGACAGACTACCGCTGTTACTTAAACCATGAGACACCGTGGCAACTTCTGATTGCGGTGATTATGAGCGCTCAGTGCACCGATGCCAGGGTGAATATTGTAACGGCCGATCTGTTTAAAAAATATGACACACTGGAGAAATTTGCAGACGCCGATTTAAAGGAGCTGGAAAAGGACATCCACTCCATCGGCTTTTACCATATGAAGGCAAAAAATATTATCGCCTGCTGTAAATCGCTTGTTGAAAACTTTGGCGGGGAAGTTCCGAGAACCATAGAAGAGCTCACTTCCCTCGCCGGGGTGGGCAGAAAGACCGCCAATGTAATCCGGGGAAATATTTACGATGAGCCGAGCATTGTGGTGGACACCCATGTAAAGCGGATTTCCAGAAAACTGGGGCTGACAAAAGAGGCGGAACCGGAAAAGATTGAATATGATCTGATGAAAGTTCTGCCGAAAGAGCACTGGATTTTGTGGAATATCCAGATTATCACACTAGGCAGAAGCATCTGCATCGCCAGAAGCCCCAAATGCAGCGAGTGCTTCCTGAGAGAGAACTGCCCCGGCGCGGAGACAGAAAAGGTTAAAAAGAGCCGGAAAAGTACAAAATAACAGTTTAGGAAATGTTATTTTTAAATAATGAGAGAAAGCAGGAATAAATTTGGAAGAATCTGCACACATAATAAGGGAAGAAATGATTTCCCGGAAGCAGACGGCCGGAGCTTTCTGCGGCAGCCCGGATACTTACGTGGCAGTCGACCTGGAGACAACCGGTCTGGATCCGAAACACGATAAAATCATCGAGATTGGCGCCGCCCTTGTTTTGGGAGGCGAAGTCGTGAAGACGTTTTCCACCCTCGTCAATCCCAGGAGAGAGTTGGATGAACGGATCGAAGAGCTGACCGGCATTACCTCGGATATGGTGGCCGATGCACCGGATATCAATGAAGTGATCGGCCGTATGGTGGACTTTTGCCGGGACCTTCCACTTCTGGGACATAATATTATCTTCGATTACAGTTTTTTGAAGCGGGCCTCCGTCAATCAGGGACTGTCTTTTGAAAAAAAAGGAATCGATACGCTGACGATCTGCCGCCGGTTTATGCCGGAGGAGGAAAGGAAGAATCTGGGTAATGCCAGCCTTTATTACGGAGTAAAACAGGAGGGCGCCCACCGCGCCATGGCGGATGCCCTGACGGCCCATTTACTCTACCAGGCCGTCAAAAAAATACATTTTTCCACAATGCCGGAGGCATTTTCCTGTAGACCTCTGGTATATAAGGTGAAAAAAGAGCAGCCGGCGACAAAAAAGCAAAAAGAAGTCTTGCGGGATTTACTAAAATATCATAGAATAAACGTATCTGCGCAGATAGACTACCTCTCCCGGAACGAAGTTTCGAGGATGACGGATAAAATTATCTCACAGTATGGAAGAATAAAAAGAGGTGATAAGGAATGTTTAACTTCAGTGATAAAAGGACAAGGAAAGTAGTATCTTCCGTTGTTATTATCGTTATAGTTCTCGCAATGGTAGGTGGAACTATACTTGCCGGTTTATCAATGGCAATGTAAACCGCACATTTCGACAGGACGCGGGAGCGCGTCATAAGCGTTATGCGGTGAACGGACCGTACCGGACATATCTCACCGCAATTGTTATTGGAATAGGGGCATATATATGAAAAAGAAATTTTGGATTGCCGGCGCAGCGGCCTGTTTGCTGGCAGCCGGGGTACTTCTGCTCCCGCCGGAAACGGCTGCCGCGGGAACGCTTCCAGCCGGCATCAGAGTGGGGAACTTTGAACTGACCGGGATGACCGGGGAAGAAGCGGATCAGAAGATTGAGGAATATGTAGAAGAAATGTCGAACCAGGAGATTACTCTGACGATCGACGGGAATGAGATTACCACAACGGCGGAGGAACTAGGATTTTCCTGGACCAATAAAGAGGAGATTGAGGAAGCGGCCGAGAAATACGCCGGCGGCAACCTGCTGGAAAGATACTTAAATCTTAAGAGTCTTGAGAAACAGCCGCTCAAGCTGGAAATTGAGACCTCTGTGGACGCCGCAAAAGTGGCGGAATTTGTCGAAAGCAGATGCAGCGCCTTTGTAAGGGAAGCAAAGGATGCGGAGATTACGAGAGTGGACGGTGCGTTCCAGATCACGGATTCCGTGGTTGGTCTGGCCGTGGATGCAGATGCGACAAAGAAAGCGCTCGATGAGGCGATTAAAGGCGGACTGAACAGCCCTGTGACAGTGGCGGCGGTTGTAACCGAGACCCAGCCGGCGAGAAAGTCGGAAGATCTGGCTATGATCCAGGATGTGCTTGGAACATTCAGCACCAATTTCAGCACGGGCAATATTTCAAGATCCAAAAACCTGACGAACGGCTCGTCAAAGATCAACGGCGTCGTACTCATGCCGGGAGAAGAATTCTCAGCCTATACTCTTTTAACGCCGTTTACCATCGCCAACGGATACGCGGCTGCCGGTTCCTATGAGAACGGCCGTGTGGTTGATTCGATCGGCGGAGGCTCCTGCCAGCTCTGCACAACAATGTATAATGCGGCGCTTCAGGCCGAGATGGAGATTACGGACAGACAGAACCATTCTATGCTGGTAGCATATGTGAAACCGTCACAGGACGCCGCTATTGCCGGAACCATCAAGGATTTGAAGTTTAAAAACCCATACGATACGCCTGTCTATATCGAAGGCGGCGTAAGCGGCGGCACCTTGACATTTACAATCTATGGAAAAGAGACAAGACCGGCTAACCGCGAGGTGAAATACGTGTCGGAGACTCTGGGCACATCGGACCCGGGAGCGCCTACAATCAAGGTGGATCCGTCCCTGAGTCCGGGAGCAAAAGTTCTTGAGCAGTCCGCTCACAGAGGACTCCGTTCCAGATTGTGGAAATATGTTTATGTCGACGGAGTGGAGACAGAGAAAGAGATCCTCCACACCGATAGCTATATGGCATCGAAAGCAATTTACCGTGTAGGCCCTGAGGCGCCTGTGATCGCACCGGTTGTACCGACAACGCCGGAGCAGCCGGCTGTTCCGGCCGAGACCCAGGCTCCGCCTTCCGGTCCGGCCTCCGACGGCCCTGCTTCCGAAATCGCGGCACCGCCGGCAGCGGAACCGGCTCCGGCCCCAGCGGCAGATCCGGCTCCGGCGCCTGCAGCAGATCCGGCGCCGCCGGCTCCGGATGCAGGAGCATGATGATGAGAGAGGGAATGACGGAAGTGTCCGGTGTTATGGAAACCGGGCAGGATCTGGTGGCTGCAGGGTACATAGCGCTAAAAGGTACGTCTGTAATTGCCGCTGAAAGAGAAGAAGAACTGCTTGCACGCTTTACAGCACAATACGTAAAGCGCTGCCAGAGCTTATATGAAATCCGGGGACTGTTTCAGCTCCCCGGTATTTCAGCTTCGGAAACAACTGAAGGTTTTGCAATTAAAGGTTTTGCAACTGAAGTTTCTGCAGCTCAGGTTTTTGAAAGCGCAGGAGCTGCGTCCTGGTGTCTGGCCGGAGAAGGCGGAATCATGACGGCGCTGTGGGACTATTTTGACGGATTCGGTCTGGGATTTGAGATGGAACTGCGCAGACTCCCAATCCTGCAGGAGACGGTGGAGGTTTGCGAGGTGTTCGACGTAAATCCGTACAGGCTGCAATCGGAGGGGTGCGCACTCCTCACGGCCGCAAACGGCGGCGCTCTGGTAAGCAAACTGGAGAAAAAGGGAATACATGCGGTAGTGCTCGGGAGGACGCAGACAGGAATTAAAAGGCAGATTTATAACGGCGATATACAGACATTCCTGGATCGGCCTAAACCCGATGAACTATATAAAGTGACTGTCCGCAGCACGGAGAAGGGCGAAAGCGCCGTGGAGGGCAGTGAAACGAAACTCAATTAACAGGAGGTAAACTATGAGAGAAAGAATTTTAGCGGTCATTGAAAAAAACAGCAAGATCAGCGTTAAAGAGCTGGCGGATTTATTAGGGGAGAATGAAGCCGCGGTCGCGGCCGAGATCGCTGAGATGGAGAGTGAGCATGTCATCTGTGGTTACCATACCCTGATTAATTGGGATAATACAGATGAAGAGAAGGTGATTGCTCTCATCGAGGTGAAGGTTACGCCTCAGCGCGAGATGGGATTTGACAAGATCGCAGAGAGAATCTACCAGTACAGCGAAGTGAAATCTGTATATCTTATGTCCGGCGGTTATGATTTTACCGTGATGCTTGAGGCGAAGACCATGAGGGCGGTAGCCCAGTTCGTGGCTGAAAAACTGTCTACAATAGACTCTGTGCTCAGCACGGCTACCCATTTTGTACTTAAAAAATATAAAGACCATGGCACCGTACTCTGCGACGGGCCCCAGGATGAAAGGATGATGATCGTACCGTGAGAAACCCCTTATCAGATACAATAGTGGATATTCCGCCTTCCGGGATCCGCAAATTTTTTGACGTAGTAAGTGAGATGAAGGGAGCAATCTCCCTTGGTGTGGGAGAGCCTGATTTTGACACTCCCTGGCACGTCCGTGAGGAGGGGATTTACTCCCTTGAGAAAGGACGTACCTTCTATACCTCCAATGCGGGCCTTAAAGAGCTGAAGGTGGAGATCTGTAATTACCTGAAGCGCCGCATGCATGTGGAGTATGATTTTAATAAAGAGGTGCTTGTAACTGTGGGCGGCAGCGAGGCCATCGATATTGCCCTGCGCGCCATGTTAAACCCGGGGGAGGAAGTCCTGATTCCCCAGCCCAGCTATGTATCCTATGTGCCTTGTGCCACGCTGGCAGGCGGCAAACCGGTCGTAATTGAACTGGAGGAAAAGGATCAGTTCAAGCTGACCAAAGAAAAACTGCTGGAGAAGATTACTCCGAATACGAAGGTGCTGATCCTTCCGTTCCCTAACAACCCTACGGGCGCTATCATGGAGAGGGAAGATTTAGAGGAGATTGCAAAAGTAATCGAGGAGAAGGACATTTTTGTCATCAGTGATGAACTGTATGCCGAGCTGACCTATAAGGGAGAACACGTATCCATCGCCGCGATCCCGGGAATGCGGGAGAGAACCGTTCTGATTAACGGATTTTCCAAGGCTTATGCCATGACGGGATGGAGGATCGGTTATGCTGCGGCGCCTGAGATAATTCTGACCCAGATGCTGAAAATTCATCAGTTTGCCATCATGTGTGCTCCGACTACCAGCCAGTATGCGGCGGTGGAAGCTCTGAAGAATGGTGATGAAGACATTGCCAGAATGAAGCAGGCATATGATGAGAGAAGAAAATATCTGATGCGCGCCTTTAAGGACCTGGGTATAGACTGTTTCGAACCGTACGGCGCATTCTATATGTTCCCGTGCATTAAGCGGTTTGGAATGACATCCGACGAGTTTGCCAACAGGCTCCTGCAGGAGGAGAAGATTGCCATCGTTCCGGGAACCGCATTCGGTGACTGCGGCGAGGGATATCTGCGTGTATCCTATGCCTATTCCCTGGAAGACCTTCAGAAGGCAATTGCGCGTATCAGGCGCTTTGTAGACAGACTGGACGGAAAGGCGGCGCAGTAACAGTGAACATTGTTTTATATGAACCTGAGATGCCGATGAATACGGGCAATATCGGGAGGAGCTGCGTGGCCACCAACACGCGGCTCCACCTGATTGAGCCGCTTGGATTCCGTCTCAGTGATAAAGAGATCAAGAGGGCGGGGCTGGATTACTGGCCCCATCTTGATGTGACGGTTTACAGCGATTATAAGGATTTCCTGGACCGCAATCCGGGAGCCAAGATTTATATGGCTACGACGAAAGCGCCGAATGTGTATTCCGATGTGAAATATGAACCGGACTGCTATATCATGTTCGGGCCGGAGAGCCGGGGAATCCCGGAGGACATTCTGGTGGAGAACCAGGAGACCTGCGTCAGAATTCCGATGTGGGGAGAAACACGTTCCCTGAACCTGTCTAATTCTGTGGCGATAATCCTTTACGAGGCGCTGAGACAGAATGGATTTGAGCAGATGACGATGGAAGGCCATCTGAGGAATTTTGACTGGAAATAAAGAACATTCCCGCCGGATACAAAGAACATTCCCACCGGAAACCGGAGGGAAAATAAAACTATTGTTTGACCATAGTAGAACACAGGAGGCAAGGATATGATTATACAGAGTGAAAGAGTCTGGGTGGCGGGGCAGTTTGCGCCGCTGCAGCTGGAAGTTCAGTCGGGTGTGATTCAGGGGATCCTGCCATATGGGACTCAGGAGGCGGATGAAGATTACGGCACAAACCGTATCGTCCCCGGCTTCATTGATGTACACACACACGGAGCCTACGGTTTTGACACAAACGACGCCGAACCGGCAGGTCTCAGGGACTGGGTCAGGAGAGTGCCGGAGGAGGGCGTGACGGCAATTCTGCCCACCACCGTTACCCAGATGCCGGAAATTCTTACGGCTGCTTTAAAGAATGTGGCCGAGGTGATGGAAGAAGGCTATGAGGGCGCCGAAATTCTGGGAATTCACTTTGAAGGGCCTTACCTGGATATGGAATATAAAGGAGCGCAGCCTCCGGAGGCAATTGCAGTTCCCTCCGCCGAGCAGTTCCGCGAATACCAGATGGCGGCAAAGGGGATGATTCGCTATATCACCCTGGCTCCGGAACACGATGAGGGACTGTCTTTGACTAAATATTGTGCCAAGACGGGGGTTGTTGTCAGCATTGGCCATTCTTCGGCAACCTATGAGGAGGCGTTACTGGCTATTGCAAACGGAGCGACATCCATGACCCATGTCTACAACGGAATGACGCCGTTTAACCACAGGGCTCCGGGACTCGCAGGCGCTGCCCTGCGTATCAGGGATATCTACGGTGAAATTATCTGTGACGGCTGTCACTCCCATCTGGCTGCATTAAATAATTACTTTACGGCCAAGGGAAGGGATTTTGCTATCATGATCACGGACTCCCTCCGGGTAAAATCATGTGAGCCGGGAGGACGCTACGACCTGGGCGGCCATGCGATTGAAGTGGGGAAAGACGGCCTGGCAAGGCTGAAAGAATCCGGAACAATCGCCGGAAGCACCCTGAAGATGAACCGGGGGCTGAAACTCCTTGTGGAAGAAGCTATGGTGCCGTTTGACGCAGCGCTCAACTCCTGCACGGTCAATCCGGCCAGATGCCTGCGGGTGGACGACAGAAAGGGCAGACTGGCAACGGGGTATGATGCGGATCTGGTGGTTCTGGGCGACGGTTATGAGGTGGTCCAGACGTACTGCAGGGGCGAAAAGCAGCTGCTGGGCTGACGCGGTGTGCAGACAGGCAGCGGAAATAGGTAGTGGAAACAAATCATTCGGATTACTGGTATATAGATAACAACTACAAAGCATGCGGTTAAATTCAGGATTCATAATGGGAATTTAGCCGCATGCTTTAACCATTTTCAGAAAGATCCAGACGAGTAAGAAGCCCGACCTGCGGAGGCTTATGTGTAACTGTGTTCTTTTTGTGAGTATAATCTGAAAAGGTAGTTGTCGGGTGACTTTGGGCTCTATCTGAGATTGCGTTGAGAATAAGGCGGAAATATGGTAATATATAGGTGAAATTATCAATAAATAAGAATATTTTAATAGAAGTTAGATGAAGAATTTTGTTGCAGTATTGAATGGTGGAAACAAAATAAAAAAGAAACAGAGTTGCTATCATGGCTGAATCGGGCGAACAGAGGTTTTAGTTTAATTAGGGGAGATAGGGAGGAAGCAAATGGAAATAACCGGACTGCAGATTGTATTCATACTTATAGCATTAGTGGAATGGATTTTCACGGAATCAACGACGATTGTGCGTGGATATCTGGCTGAGGGGTGGGAAATGCCGGCCGGGCTGGCATTTGCAAGATTTGTGGCTGTCCTTGGCATCCTGTTTGCTTATTACATCGGCGGACGCCTGATTTATCGAAAAAAGTCTGATGGCTCCCGGGCGAATGTACTGCGCAGCAGAGGAGTCCTGTGGGCTTTTCTTTTTTATGTCCCATACCTTGTCTATAGCTTTGCAGGAAATTTGATCTTTCTGTTTAGGGAAAAGGGGCGCGTAGAGGGAGTGGTGTTTTTTCTCGTAAATCTGCTGGTGTTTATTTGGCTGGGCATGAAGCTTTATAAAATGCCAAAGGAGCGGACGGAAACAAAAGAAGAAACGGAGACGGAAACAGATGAAACTTACTGATATCAAGGATTATTTGAATACACTGTTGGCATCTTTTTCGGCAGTTCTGGATCTGGAACTTACGATTCTGAGTTCGGACCCGCTGGAACGTGTTGCTGCAACGGGGGTCTGGTACCAGTCGGATCTTGTCTGCTATGAGAATAACCGCCTGATTCCCCAGTGGCAGAACAGCTACACCATGAAGGTCATTGAGACGGGGAAGCCGATTGTAGCGATTGATACAAAAGAGTTTGTGTTTGCGTTTCCCAATATGAGGAAAAATGTGGACAGCCGTTTTTATTCTGTTCTGGCTTACCCCATCAATACAAGGGAGAAACTGGAGGGCGTGATTGTCATTGCTTCTTTCGATGAAGAACAGCACCGGATTGTCGTGGAAAAAGAACAGCAGCTTATGGCTTATCTCGAGAAGATATCGGATCTGATTTCAAGCAAGCTGGAGCAGGAGATGCTGATGGAGCAGATGCAGATCATGAACAATCAGCTGACCTCAGTCGTCGAGGCGATGGAGGACGGGATACTTCTATACTCGCCGGCAGCAGGGATTTCCCAGAGTAATATGTATGTGCAGAAATATCTCCATTTCAACGATCATGAGCTAAAGGACGCTCTGCTGTCGGAGGTGATATCGGTGGCTTCGCGGACGACTGAGGAGCGGCCGAATCTGGTTCAGGAAATACATAAAAATATAGACGGTTTTCAGTATCTGCTTCAGATAAAGACGAAATTTATCCGGGACAGCGAGGGCAGCGTCCTCTGTATTATTAACCCGTTCTCTCAGATCCAGAACAGCATTACGCAGAATGAGAGGGAGGGGCTGGGGGTTGCGGAAAAGCTTATCTTTTCAGGGAAGAAGATGCGGATGCTTGTCAACCAGGCAAAAATTGCCGCACAGCACGCGTCTAATGTTCTGATCACAGGAGAAAGCGGAACCGGAAAGGAAATGTTCGCCCGCCTAATCCATTCGGAGAGCCCCAGAAAGGCCCATCCTTTTGTGGCGATGAACTGTGCGGCGATTCCGGAATCCTTAATGGAAAGTGAACTGTTCGGATATGAGGAGGGGGCCTTTACCGGGGCGAGGAAGGGCGGAAAAATTGGAAAAATCCAACTGGCAAACCATGGTACCTTTTTCCTGGATGAGATTGGAGACATGCCTCTGTATTTACAGGCGAAATTGCTCCGTGTCCTCAGTGAGAGAAAGGTGGATCGCATCGGAAGCAGTTCCAGCTCTCTGATCAATGTGGATGTGAGAATTATTGCCGCGACAAACCGGAATCTGGAAGAGATGATTGAGAGGAAGGAATTCAGAGAGGATTTATATTACCGCCTCAATGTTGTGCCGCTCCATCTTCCGCCGCTGCGGGAACGCCCGGATGATATTCCGTTTTTGATTCGGCATTTTATAGTCAAATACAATAAAATCCTTGAAAAGGAGATCCGGGCAGCTTCGGCTTCGGTCATGGAAAAGATGGTAAATTACCAATGGCCCGGCAACGTCAGAGAACTGGAAAACAGCATAGAATACATGATGACGTTTGAAAAAAGCCCGGTGCTGTCTCTGGAAGTGCTTCCTCAGAAAATCAGCGGTCTCAATAATGAGACTTCGCAAAGTTCTGAGCATTCCGAAGATAAAACAGCTTCTCGGCCGTTGAAGACTAGCATACGGCTTAAGGAACAGGAAATTCTGCAAAATTATGCAGACCGCTATGGAGGACATCCCACAAAGGAACAGGTGAGGGAGATCTGCAAATGCCTGGAAATCAGCGTGGCGTCATACTATCGGAAAATCGGAATCGGAACTATAAAATAACTATGAAATAAAAAATACTGCGAATTAGAAAAGACCGGAACATCTGACAAACGGATGTTCCGGTCTTTTTGTATTGAAAGCCGATGGCGAGACCTGAGCTTATGGAGGAGTAGTCTCAAATATAAGAATTGGTGTACGGGCATGGTCTTAAAATTGAGACCATACTTGATAGCCAGAAGAAAAACAATAAAATGATTTGGAATAATTGCATAATAATTACAAAACAAAACCCGATAATACTGTGCAAAGTTAACGATAAAGTTCACCTGAGACAGAGTTGGCATGCGAATTGCTTTAAGTAAGAGTAGTAACTAAATAAGTTATATTCTGAAAGGAGAAAGTATTATGCAGTACAAATTAAGAGACATGTCATGGAGTGATTTCGCAGAGAGAAGCAAAACAGCAAAAACAATTATTCTTCCATCGGGCGCCTGTGAGGTTTATGGCCCGCACAACCCGCTGGGAGCAGATATATTGGTTGCAAAGAAGATGTCGGAAATGCTGGCAGAGCGTATAAACGGAATTGTCGGTCCCTGTCTGGAGGTCGGCCAGTCCAAGAGCCTGACTTCTTTCCCGGGAACGATCGCAATTTCAGCGGAGACTCTGAAGGCCGTATACAGCGAGATGGTTGCAGAGTTTGTGCGTCTCGGTTTTAAAAGGTTTTTCATTGTAAATAATCACCTTCACAACACCCAGCCGTTAAATGAGGTTCTGGAAGACGCAAGAATCAAATATGGCATCAAATACGCACAGGTGGGAGTATGGCAGTATCTTCCGGCCGTTTCCGATAAGACCGGAATGTGGGATACACCGGCTCCTCATGCACATGCAAGCGAGGCGCAGACCTCTGTTCTGATGTACTTATACCCGGAACTGGTGGACATGTCCAAGGCTCCGAATACTCCAATGATGTTTGATGATAAATGGCCGGCAATTATGAAGAGCGTTCCGTACTGCAGCATGACCGACACGGGAACACTCGGCAACGCGCAGGTTGCCACTGCCGAAAAGGGCAGGGAAGCTGTGGAACTGATGCTGAACGAGATGGAAGACTGTGTGAGAAATTATCTTGAAAAATAAAAAATAAATGGGGGAGGTCCCTGAATCGGAACTCAAAGTTTGGACGGTTAAAATACGGTTTGGGGATTTTCCCTGAAGAAAAAGGAGAATTTGATATGAAAAAAGTACTTTCTATTGCATTAATGGCGGCATGTGCAGTGAATCTCTGCGCATGCGGAAGCAGCAGCGCCCCTGCTCAGACAACCCAGGCGGCGGCAGCTCCACAGGCGGCGGAACCTGGTGAAAGCGCGGCGGCAGACGGAAAAAGCTATGATAAGGTTTCTTTAAAGCTCAGCTATGCAACGGGCGATACGGGAATGGACGGTCTTACCGCAATTGAGTTTGAGCGTCTGGTTGAGGAAAAGAGCGGCGGACAGGTGCAGATTGACCGATTCCCCAACTGCCAGTTAAGCGGCGGAGATATGGTGCGCCATGTAGAAATGATGATATCAGGCGGAGCATTCGAGCTCGCTATTATCAGTGAGAACTCTTTCTCCGATGTGGATCAGACCTTCCAGGTAACTTCGATCCCGTTTACCTTTGCAAACTATGATCAGGCATGGGAAAAGGCTGATTCCACCGGCGGCGAATTCAGCAAAAACCTGTTTTCCAAATATGGAGTTGTCTATTTAAGCACGTTCCCCAACGGTATCATGCAGTTTGCAAATAATAAGCGCGAGCTTCATACACCGGCTGATATGGTGAATTTAAAAATGCGTACCTACGGTGATCTTCAGATGTCCCTGATGCGTTCTCTCGGGGCAGATCCGACGCAGTTAAGCTGGTCCGAACTTTACTCTGCGTTACAGACCGGAGCGGTAGACGGAAACATGAACGGTTATCAGACATTGTACTCCGGTTCCATGCACGAGGTACAGCCGTACATAACCGAGGTCAATGCAACACTTGGACTTTATGATTTCCTTGCGAACCAGGCTGCATGGGAGAAACTGAGCCCGGATACACAGGTTCTCCTCCAGGAGTGCGCAACCGAAGCGGCAAAGTGGGGACGTGATTATATGAGCAAGACGGAAGCGGAAGTCAAACAGGCTATGACGGACTATGGCGTAAACATTTACGTTCCGACCGCAGAAGAGTTAGAGGCATTCAAAGAGGGCGCTGCACCGACCATCGAAGAGTACAAAAAGATCGTTGGACCGGAAGCATGCGCAGCCTGGGGAGTTGAATAAAAAATAGATGAAGGGGACTCTATGAAAAAAAATTCAATTAATTTTGAATCGGTTATTACTACGATTGTAATGCTTACCATGCTTACATTAGTTTTCCTGGGTGTCATTTCCCGGTATGTGCTCCACTTCTCATTTTCATTTACAGAAGAGCTTGTCTGCGCGATGTTTGTTCTGCTTTCCACAATGGGAGGCGCTCTGGCAAGTAAAGAGAACAGCCATTATACACTGGATCTGATTACCGGGATGATGAAGCCGGGAATGAAGACAGTATTTTTAATCATAGATACGGGGCTTACCTGTGTAGCGGCTGCCGTATTAATGTATACAGGGATTACTATGGTACAGAGCCAGATGAAGATCGGCAGCCTGTCGATTGCCCTTAAGATTCCAAACTGGGTATATGGTTCTTTTGTACCCCTTGGCCTGGCTTTTATTCTGTTCCGCAGCATTCAGTTTATGGTCAGGGTATATAAAAATACAGAGGAGGAAGAGAAATGACAGCAGTAATTATGCTGGGGGTATTCTCCCTCTGCGTTATCATCGGCGCGCCGATTGGAACGGCCATGTGCCTTTCCAGCGTTTCCGCGCTGCTTACTTCGGGAATGGGCCTTTCTATGGTACCGTTCAACTACTATGCATCAATCAGTAAATTCCTGCTCCTTGCCATTCCGTTTTTTATCTTAGCGGGAAACATCATGGAAAAAGCCGGAATTTCCACCAAGCTGATTACATTTGCCCAGTCTTTTGTCGGACATATTAACGGAGGGCTGGCTCTGGTATGCGTACTGGTAGCCTGTTTCTTCGCGGCGATTTCCGGTTCGGGTCCCGCCACGGTGGCGGCTCTCGGCGGAATCATTATTCCGGCTATGACGGCCGTCGGATACTCGAAGGGGGATGCATCGGCGCTGATGGCCACGGCCGGAGGCATCGGAATTATCATACCGCCGTCGATTTCCTTCGTTGTTTACAGCTCCATTGCAAATGTATCGGTGGGCACATTGTTCATGGCCGGTATTATTCCCGGACTTTTAATGGGATTTTCCCTGTTTGCGGCATCCATGTGGGTGACGCGTAAAAGCAGCCTTCTGCGCGCTCCGAAAGCAAGCGCGGCGGAACGCTGGAAAGCATTTAAGGATGCGTTCTGGGGATTGATGATGCCCGTTATCATCCTGGGCGGAATTTACGGCGGAATCTTTACACCGACCGAAGCTGCCGCCGTTGCGGCTGTATATGGCCTTTTAGTTGGAGTATTTATCTACAGGACACTGCGGGTTAAAGAATTAGTGGCAATCGTCGTGGATTCAGGAAAGCAGACCGGCGCGGTTATGTGGACGGTCGGCAATGCGGCTTTAATGAGCTGGGTGCTGTCGGTTTCGGGTATTTCCAATGCACTGTCCAATTTTGTTGTCCAGATTTCAGGAGGACACACGGTGATCTTCCTGATTGTTGTAAATATTGTTATACTGATTGCAGGATGCTTTATTGACGGCAATTCGATTATGTACATTTTCGTTCCGATTTTCCTGCCGGTTGCTTTACAGCTTGGCTATAACCCGGTGGTTCTCGGTGTTGTGCTGGTTATGAACGTTGCCATCGGTATGGTTACACCGCCGGTTGGCTGTAACCTGTATGTGGCCTGCGGTGTCTCAGGAATCCAGGTTAAAGATATTGTAAAACCGGTTATCCCGTACATAGTTGCAAGTGTCATTACGCTTTTATTAGTAACCTATATTCCTCAGATTACACTTTTTCTGCCCAGGATTCTGGGACAGATCAGTTAGCCTGAAACAAACATAATTTGAAAGGTGAGACTCTATGAAAAGTAAATTTGTTTTAGCCCAGCTTGAGCAGAAGGGGCTGCCGGAAGAAAACCTGGAAAACGCCAAAAAAGCGGTTGCCACGGCGAAGGAACTCTATCAGCCGGACATGATGATCTTCCCCGAATGCTTTATGAGCCATTTTCCTATGGGTACCGAGCGTGCAGTCTGCCTCGGGACCGCACAGACCCTGGATGGCCCTTTTGTAACAGAGATGAGAAAACTCGCCAAAGACAACGGACTCTGGATTATCTTCGGCATGAACGAGAAGGTGGAGGATCCGGAGGATGACCGCAATTATAATTGCACTGTGGTTATCGACAGTGAGGGTGAGATTATATCCACTTACAGGAAAACACATCTTTACGATGCGTTCGGTTTTAAGGAGTCGGATGACAACAAGCCGGGGGACAAGTTTTTTGAGCCGATTGACACACCGTTTGGAAAAATTGGCCTCTTCGTATGCTATGAAGTGAGATTTCCGGAAGTTGCCCGCTACCAGCGTTCAAAAGGTGCGGATATCATCATCATGCCGACCGCATGGGTGCCGGGGCCGTTAAAGAGCTCCCAGTTCCGCACGCTGATTTCCGCGAGGGCGATCGAGAACACCGTTTATATGGTGGCCTGCGATCAGGTCGGTGCGAACGGCATGGGAGAGAGCGTCGTGGTTGACCCGATGGGCGTTGTGGTTGCAAGCGCCGGCGAGGTGGAGACTCTGATTTGCGCCGAGATTGATTCGGAGCGCATTGAGCAGGTAAGGGCAAAATTACCGGCTTATAAGGACCGCCGTCCGGAGCTTTATACAATCTGATCCGGAAACGGCCGGGCTAATGAATGGAAGGTGCTTCTGATTATCGGGAAGCACCTTTTCTCAACATGACTGAATTTCCGAATTTTCCTATTATGTTATTTAAGGAAAGGTTAAAATTGGGAAAAAAGAGTGGGGGGAAAAGAATGGGATACTTATTTGCGATTGGTTCCGCGGTATTGTACGGTACTATGCCGTTTCTTGCGAAGGAAATTTTCGCCTTCGGAGGGACGGAACTGACGGTGGTTGCATTGCGTTTTCTGTTTGCAGTACCGATAGTATTTTTGATTGTCCGTATAATGAAGATACCTTTGAAAATTACGCTGGTTGAGTTCGGAAAATTGTTTCTTTTAGCACAGGGATATGTTCTGACTAATATACTTCTGTGTTTTTCTTATAATTATATTTCATCCGGTATGGCGACAACAATCCATTTTATCTATCCGGCTTTGGTCTTTTTTATTCATGTGTCAATTTTTTCTGAGAAGTTTGACCGGATTAAGTTGATATGCGCTGTTTTGGGACTGGCTGGAGTGTTCTGTTTTTATACTCCAGGAGAAGCGGCATCCGGAGTTGGTATGGTTTTGGCATTCTGTTCCGCGTGGACGTATGCATTCTACATTATATTTGATGAGAAAAGCGGGATGGCGCTCATGAATCCATATAAGCTTTGTTTTTACATTTCTGTGATTTGTGGCCTGGAGGCTTCCTTTTTTGCCGTTCTGCGGGATGAATTTGTTATAAAGCTTCCTTTTAAAGCATGGGGATTTGTCATAATTCTGGCATTGGGAGTTACCGTTCTTGCAATTGTATTAGCACAGGAAAGTTTAAAAAGAATCGGAGCGGAAAAAATTTCATTCCTTAGCACATTCGAGCCGATGACCAGCCTTGTTCTGGGGATTGCGCTGATGGGTGAAACGCTTAACTTCCGTACTGCCATAGGCATTACCTGTGTCCTCACTTCGGCGGTGCTGATTGTGATGGGGAAGGCAAACGGAAAAAGGCGTGAACAGGCAGTCGGGGCCAAGAGTGAGCAGAGCTGATTCTAGTGGGGAGCTGTGACGTGAGCTGATGGAGCGGAGAAGTAACCGGAGCTTCATACACGTTTTACAGCCCCTTATCAGCAGGAACAATTGATGCAGAACAAATAAAGAACAGCCCGAACGGCCCCGTCCGTCCGGGCTGTTCTTTGCTGCTGAACTAAGGGGCGCTGCCGGGGATGGAGAGAATAATAATCTTCACTTTTCAGAACTCCCGGTTCCGACCGGACATGTAATTGACAACCAATGAAAAACAACGATATAATCATAGCAGAGAATATATTTTTTACGGTACGGCCATGATGCAGTCTAAGAGGTGCAAAGCGGCCGTGTGATTGGGGATGAGGGGAAATGCAGCGTACAATTATAGTAGTGGACGATGAGCCGATAATCCGCCTGGATTTATGCCAGATGCTGGAATCACTGGACTTTCATGTAGTGGCGGAGGGGGAGGATGGATTTGACGCCGTTGAGCTCTGCCGTCAGAAGCATCCCGATATGGTGCTTCTGGACCTGGAAATGCCGCTTTTTGACGGGCTGACGGCTGCGGAGACGATTATTGACGGGAATCTTGCGGGCTGTGTTGTTATCTGCACGGCTTTTGCAGACGAAGAATTTATTGCGAGGGCAGGACGCGCCGGCGTCTCTGGTTATCTGGTAAAGCCGATTGAGCCGAGAATTCTGAAACCGGCGCTGGAAGTGGCCTGGGCTCAGGGACAGCGGCTTTTAAAGACACGGGCGGAGGCGGAGGATGCCTGCCGGCGTCTGGAAGAGAATAAGATGATTGAGCAGGCCAAAGGAAAGCTTTCAAAGGAAAAGAAGATTTCCGAGTCGGATGCATACCGTGAAATGCAGAAGGCTGCCATGCAGAAACGTGTACCAATCATTACGATTGCCAAAGCCGTTCTGGAGCGGGAGACGAGACGGGACGCAGCGGTGCGGGCCAAAGAATATCTGATGAAGCAGAAAAGGCTTACCGAACCGGAGGCGTACAGGCTGCTTTCACAGGAAGCGGCAAGACGGAAGGTTTCGGTCAATGAAGCGGCAAGACAACTGCTGGAGCAGGGAGGAATAATATGAACAGGGACGAGATAATAAGCCGCGCGCAGCTCAGCGAATCAGGCTTCCATAAGCTGGAGCAGATCGAGGCCGTTCTGCCGCTGGTGGCCGATCTGGTAGGCGCCGATCTGTTTATCGACTGCATGCAGCCCTCCGACGGCCGGATGTTCGTCGCGGCGCAGGCGGGACCGGGCCATATGCCGTCCTCCTACCAGAAAAGCGTGGTTGGCTGCTATGCCAAACGGGAGGATGAACCGGCTGTCTACCGCGCCATGGAGACGAACTCCCCGGTGCGCGATATCAAGGCCGTCACCCAGGAAGAGCGGACCGTGCGCCAGGATGTAGTGCCTGTCTCGGATGAGGACGGCAGATTTATCGGCGTGCTGATCGGAGAACGCGATGTGAGCCGCGACATAAGACAGGAACAGAAGTATGAGGCGCTGGCGCGCAGGGTTGAAAAACAGGATCTCATCCAGACATCACCGGAGGATGCGGCCCGCCGTGAAGTCCATCACCGCGTTAAAAACCACCTTCAGCTGATTGCGAGCATCATGAATATCCAGGCGCGCAATACGGAGAGCGAGGAAGTGAGGCAGGCCTTCCGGGAAAATACGGCCAGGGTCCTGAGTATTGCCTCAATTAATGAGCTTCTGACCTATGGGGAGAACGGCCCCGTACCGCTGAAACCGTTCCTGGAAAAACTCAGGCAGAATCTGACTCTTCTTTATGATGCAGGGACATCCGTAAGTCTTGTTCTGGAAGGAGACGACCTGACGGTGGACCAGGAGAAGGCAACCGATATTGCCCTGGTGGTTAACGAACTCGTCTCCAATGCCTATAAGCATGCGTTTACCGGGCTTTCGGGCGGCCGGATAAGAGTGATTATGAAAAAAGGCGGGATGTATTCCTCCATCACCGTTCAGGATGACGGCACCGGATTCGATTTTAACGGGGAGGACAGCTTCGGTTTCGGCATGTCTCTCGTCAGGATGACAGTCCGCGGCAAGCTGGGCGGCAAACTTTACATCACATCGGACAAAGAGGGAACTTCCGCCACGTTTGATTTCCGGACATAAACAGGTCACAGGGCATGGAGTGAACAGTGGCGATTCCTGAGTGAAGGAGAATTCCCCGGCAGATCGTTGATTGACAAGCAAAGGCGGGGAATAGTATAATGATCGTTACAGTTTTACTTAGGCCAAACTGCAAACCAAAGGGAAAAGGAAGCGCTTATGTTACCTGAAATTGATACAAAGATCGAGAGAATCGAAAAAAATGAGTTATACAGCTCTAAAATATATAATCAGCTGAAGCTTTTGATTATCACCGGTCAGATTAAGCCGGGAACGGTTATCAATGAGAGAGAATATTCAAAGCTCCTGGATGTCAGCAGAACTCCTCTGCGCGATGCACTTCGATCACTGGAAAATGAGGGGTGGATTGAACAGGCCGGGAAGAACCGTAAGATTGCAGTTCTTCTGTGGAGAGATATTCTGGAGTTATTCGAGATACGTGAACCTCTGGATATCCTGTGCTTTGAGCTGGCTTTTCCAAAAGTGACTCCGGCACATATCGCCCATCTTCGGAAAATTATCGAGGAGATGGATCTTTTTGCTGTGCGCAATGCCAATGACTACTACACCCTGATGAAGATGGATACCAATTTCCACAACTATTTTGCCCGTATTACCGGCAACAGCCAGCTGATTAAGATACAGGACAGCATCAGTGAGAAGGTAGTCCGTTCATCCGTGCTGAGCATGAAGTACAGTATGCACGGGGGAAGGAATTTTGCCGCCGATCACATCGGGATTCTGAACAGCGTGGAAGAGGGAGACCTGGAAAAGGGCAAGGAATTGCTCCATATTCATTATGGATCCTGGAAGAAACGACTCCTCGTCATACCGGAGCGGCTGAACTTTGATCCGCAGGACGGTGATGCGGAGATTAAAGAAGAGTTTATTAAAAGTAACTAAAGTTTTAGGGAATATTTTGTCAAAAATAGAGAAAAAAGATATTTTCTAAAACTTTAGTGGCAAAATTAATGAGATGGGTATATAATGTGGTCAAACGGGAATTAAAATGTCCTTCTTTTATTTGACGTATTTTTGGTATACCGAACACCGAATTCCAAAAACAAATAAAAGAGAGGGGAGGAAATTTCCGGGTAAACAAGGAGAACAGTGAGAAGACTCCGGAGACATTTAGACAAAAGAAAGGAAGAAAAGGTATGAAGAGAGGGTTAGCATTGACACTGACAGTAGCGATGCTGGGGAGTTTGCTGGCAGGTTGCGGAAGCGGAAACGGAGGCGGAGGCAGTGCCCCGGCGGCTTCGGCTGCGGCCTCGGAAGCAGCAGGAGAAGTGGAAGAGGTTTCCACTCCGGATAAGATATTAAAGTTTACGGATCAGAACTCAGAGGATTCACCGGCCGGCATGTGGGAACAGAAATTTGCCGATCTTGTGAAGGAGTATACGAAAGGCCATATTCAGGTCGATTTGTATTTTAATAATACACTCTGCGGATACGATATCCAGCCTTTGCAGGCCGGTATCTGCGATTTCATCCAATATGTCCCGTCATCGGCGGGCGATCTGGACAGCAGGCTTGGAGCGTTTGATGCGCCTTATATTTACAGGGACGCCGACCACAGGCTCGCCGTATTTGATCCGTTTAACTCAGAACCGCTGAAAGTAATCAACGAGGCGCTGGAGGAAGACGGCGTTATGCTGCTCAGCAGTTTTAACTCCGGTTACCGCCAGATTACATGCAACTTCCCGATTAAGAACCTGAACGATATGAAGGGCGCGAAGATCCGCGTGGTTCCATCCGACCTCTATCAGCAGCTTTTCACCGCCTTCGGCGCGGCGGCAACACCGATGGCATTTTCCGAGGTGGCGACGGCGCTGATTACGAATGTAATTGACGGCCAGGAGAATCCGTATTCCGTAATTGTGACCAATGCCTTATATGAGGTTCAGAAGTACTGTATGGAGACAAACCATCTGCCGACGAACCATGGCCTATGGATGAACAGGAACACTTATGAAGGACTGACTCCGGATCAGCAGCAGGCAGTATTGCAGGCCGCTTATGACGCATCTGCTTACATGGACGAGTACATCCTGGATAAGGTGGAGGAATATAAGAAAATCTGTGAAGACAACGGAATGGAGATTATCGATGAGAACAACGGTCTCGATATGGCGGCATTTAAAGAAGCGGCCGAGAGCGTTTACGACTATTTCAGCGAGGACTGGGGAGAGATGCCGGACCTGATCCGTGCAGTCGAGTAAAAATCAGGGTTCGCGTTCAGCATGATGTTACCGTTTCTGTGCATCGCGGAGCGCGTTACCTGGGCACGGAGTGAACAGTAACACCGTTTTGAGTGAAAAGGAGAAATTAATATGTCAATACTGGGTAAAGCGTGGAATGCATTCAGAAACTTTATCAGTGGCATAAGCGGGATTTGGTGTATCATCATTATTGCGGCTCTCGACATACAAATTTTCTGCCGCACCTTTTTAGGATATTCGACAACCTGGAGTGAGGAGGTTGCGGAACTGTGCTTTGTCGGCCTGATTTTCTGCTATCTGGCACAGTGCGAAAAAGAGGGAGCCCACCTGCAGCTGGAAATTCTTTTCCAGATTTGGCCCAAATTGAAGTTCTACATGGATGTGGCGGGGAAGACAATCTGCATTATATACTGCGCATTTGTCATTTACAGTGAGTCCCTGCTGATTCCCACAACAATGAAACTGACGACGGCCGCATGCCATATCCCGATCCGCTATGTACATTATCTGATTGTGCTGGGGTCTGCCATGTGGATTATACAGGAATGCATCAGCCTGTTTGAGATATTTAAAGAGAGGAGGACACAGAAAGCATGAATATGATTTTACTGCTGCTCGGCTTTGTGGGCCTGCTGGCCGTGGGGGCTCCGATTGTGGTTGCCATGGGTCTGCCTGCAATTGTCTATTATATTGTGTCGGGAACTTCACTTTCACTGGTAGCCTATTCGTTCTATCAGTCCACAATGTCATTCTCTCTGCTGGCTGTTCCTGCATTTATTCTGATGGGAAACCTGGTAAGTGAACTGGGGGAGACCACAAGGGCGTTTGATTTTGCCCGCGCCCTGTCAAAGGGAAAACGCGGTTACTCTTCCCGTATCGCAGTCGTTCTGAGCCTGATTTTTGCCGGCATGTCCGGTGCGGCTATTGCGGGCGTCTGCGGACTGGGACCAATTTTCGTAGATTCGATGGAGGAAGAAGGATACGAGAGAGACTACGGTGCGGCGCTGACGATTGCCGCATCCACCGTAGGGCCTATTTTCCCTCCGAGTATTCCTCTGGTCCTCTATGCGACCATTGCACAGATTTCCAGCGTTAAGTCGCTGCTTGGCGGTGTGGGGCCGGGGATCCTGATGTCCATGATGCTCCTGTTCTATGTACTGCTTGTAGATAAGAAGAAACTGGTGAATCCTCCGATGGCTAAAGCGTTGGCGAAAGAGGAGCGGTCTATGGGAGAATTATTTTTACGTGCCCTCCCAATTGCTATTGCTCCGGTTTTGATTCTGATTACCATGCTCTCCGGTATCTTCAGCCCGGGTGAGACGGGCGGTATGGCAGTTCTTTATATGCTGCTGCTGGGAATCTTCCACCGTTCACTGACCTGGCGCGGTTTCTGGAAATGCGTGAAGGAGACGTGTAAATCGGTCAGCTCGATTATGGTTATTATGACGGCAGGCGGCATTTTTACAAAAGCGCTGATGCTTGAAAACCTCCCGGCTAAGATCATTGCACTGCTGGGACCGGTTGCCAATTATCCGTTAATTGTAATTTTAATAGTCAATATCATCCTGCTAATCATGGGAATGTTTATGGAAAGCAATTGCGCTCTGATTCTGACGGCTCCTATCGTGCTTCAGATTACGCAGGGATTCGGGATGGATCCCGTTTATATCGGCGTGATGATGGTTATGAACCTGATGATCGGACTGAGCACCCCGCCGTTCGGGCTTTGCATCTATGCGGTCTCCCGCGTGGCCAACGTGCCTTCGGAGAAGGTTATTAAATCGGTGGTGCCAATGTACATACCTCTGGGAATCGCGCTGATCCTGACATCGCTGATTCCGGCAATTACAACATTTGTTCCCAATACAATTATGGGACTTCTGGCCGGCGGCTGATATCTGTCCGGGCGGGCTTTCCATGCTGGACACCGCCTGTGAACTGCGGCATTAAAATACCATAGTCCGGCTGAAAACCGAATTTAGAAATAAAAAATAATAAATAAAGGAAAAGAAAGGATAGAAACATCATGACACAGAACGAATTATTTGAAATTGCACTTACTACGGATCCGGCCCAGATCGGACACCATGTCCAGGGAGGGTACATGACCGGCATTTACCCAATCAGCGATGAAATCAAAGCCATCGGACCGGCATTTACCATCCGTCTTCCAGGAACAGACAATGCAATGCTTTACTATGCGATGAAACTGGCGCCGAAGGGCTCCATGATTGTCATAGACAGAATGGGTGACAAGCGGATTGCCTGCCTCGGAGAGATGGTGGCATTATCCGCTAAAACCCTGGGAATGGCGGGAATCGTTGTGGACGGTCCAAACACCGACACCAGAGCGATCCGCGCCATGGGTTTCCCGGTATTTTCCACGGGCCGCGCCTGTGTCACAAATACCTTTAAAGGACTTGACGGCGAATACGGCGTGCCGGTCAACTGCGGCGGCTGCGTAGTGCGCCCGGGTGATATTGTTTACGGTGACGTGGACGGTGTTATCTGCGCCCCGGCAGCCCAGTTTGAGGAGCTGGTAAAGGCGGCTAAGGCGATGGATGCCAATGAAGTAAAATGGAGAGAAAACTTTGCAGAAGGCGGATATGTCGATAAATTCGTGAACCTGGAGCGCCTTGTTAAAGAAGGGGTTAAAGGAGCTATCGGTGAACTGAGCAAGGTGGAGTAATGTCAGTTCCGCCCGCAGCGAGCTTTTTTTGCGGGCCATCGGACAGTGACAATTAGAGAGGTAGGAACCTATGAAAAGTAAATTTGTTTTAGCGCAGCTTGAGCAGAAGGGACTGCCGGAAGAGAATCTGGCAAATGCAAAGAAGTCGGTTGCCGAAGCCATGGAGCTTTATAAGCCGGACATGATGATTTTCCCCGAGTGTTTCATGAGCCATTTTCCGACCGGGACGGATCGCGCCGTCTGCCTCGGAACCGCTCAGACCCTGGACGGGCCATTTGTGACGGAGATGAGAAATCTGGCCAAAGACAACGGAATCTGGATTATTTTCGGCATGAATGAGAAGGTGGAAGATCCCGATGATGACCGTAATTATAACTGTACTGTAGTCATCGACGGCAAGGGGGAAATTGTATCCACCTACCGGAAAACCCACCTGTATGACGCGTTTGGCTATAAGGAATCCGACGATAACAAGCCGGGGGACAAGTTTTTTGAGCCGATTGATACGCCCTTTGGAAAAATTGGTCTTTTCGTATGCTATGAAGTGAGATTTCCGGAAGTTGCCCGCTACCAGCGTTCAAAAGGTGCGGATATCATTATCATGCCGACCGCATGGGTGCCGGGGCCGTTAAAGAGTTCCCAGTTCCGCACGTTGATTTCCGCGAGGGCGATCGAGAACACCGTTTATATGGTGGCCTGCGATCAGGTTGGTGCAAACGGTATGGGAGAGAGTGTCGTGGTTGACCCGATGGGCGTTGTGGTTGCAAGCGCCGGCGAGGTGGAGACTCTGATTTGCGCTGAGATTGATTCGGAGCGCATTGATCATGTAAGGGCAAAATTACCGGCTTATAAGGACCGCCGTCCGGAGCTTTATACAATCTGATCCGGAAACGGGCGGGCTAATGAATGGAAGGTGCTTCTGATTATAGGGAAGCACCTTTTCTCAACATGACTGAATTTCCGAATTTTCCTATTATGTTATTTAAGGAAAGGTTAAAATCGGGAAAAAGGGGTGGGGGAAAAAGAATGGGATACTTATTTGCGATTGGTTCCGCGGTATTGTACGGTACTATGCCGTTTCTTGCGAAGGAAATTTTCGCCTGCGGAGGGACGGAACTGACGGTGGTTGCATTGCGTTTTCTGTTTGCAGTACCGATAGTATTTTTGATTGTCCGTATAATGAAGATACCTTTGAAAATTACGTCGGTTGAGTTTGGAAAATTGTTTCTTTTAGCACAGGGATATGTTCTGACTAATATACTTCTGTGTTTTTCTTATAATTATATTTCATCTGGTATGGCGACAACAATCCATTTTATCTATCCGGCTTTGGTCTTTTTTATTCATGTGTCAATTTTATCTGAGAAGTTTGACCGGATTAAGTTGATATGTGCTGTTTTGGGACTGGCTGGAGTGTTCTGTTTTTATACTCCAGGAGAAGCGGCATCCGGAGTTGGTATGATTTTGGCATTCTGTTCCGCGTGGACGTATGCATTCTACATTATATTTGATGAGAAAAGCGGGATGGCGCTCATGAATCCATATAAGCTTTGTTTTTACATTTCTGTGATTTGTGGCCTGGAGGCTTCCTTTTTTGCCGTTCTGCGGGATGAATTTGTTACAAAGCTTCCTTTTAAAGCATGGGGATTTGTCATAATTCTGGCATTGGGAGTTACCGTTCTTGCAATTGTATTAGCACAGGAAAGTTTAAAAAGAATCGGAGCGGAAAAAATTTCATTCCTTAGTACATTTGAGCCGATGACCAGCCTTGTTCTGGGGATTGCGCTGATGGGTGAAACGCTTAACTTCCGTACTGTCATAGGTATTACCTGTGTTCTCACTTCGGCGGTGCTGATTGTGATGGGGAAGGCAAACGGGAAAAGGCATGAACAGGCAGTCGGGGGCAAGGGTGGGAAGAGTTGATTCTAGTGGGGGGTGTGACGTGGGATGATGGATCTGAGAAGTAACCGGAGCTTCATACACGGTTTACCGCCCCTTATCAGCAGGAACAATTGATGCAGAACAAATAAAGAACAGCCCGAACGGCTCCGGCCGTCCGGGCTGTTCTTTGCTGCTGAACTATGGGGCGCTGCCGGGGATGGAGAGGATAATCATCTTCAATTTTCAGAACTCCCGGTTCCGGCAACTAAATATATCTTGACATCCGGCATACCCTGGCGATATAATAAATCCATATATTTCTGGTAAACCCAAATTGAATATTTTCATCATACAACAGGGTATGGTGTGACAGCAATAAGGCTCAGAGTGAGGAACCAACAGTTCCGCACTCTGGGTCTTTTTTGCCTTTTTAAGAATTTATCGTTTAAGCGGGTTTAAAACAGTGAAATGTGCTTTGGGAAAGGAGAGTGGGGAATGGAAAATACCCGGATGCTCAGCGCGGGAATTGATATTGGGACTTCGACCTCACAGGTGATTTTCAGCCGCCTGACCGTCGAGAATACAGCCGGATATTTTTCCGTGCCTTCTGTCTCGATTATTGACAAGGAAGTCGTTTACCAGAGTCCCGTCTACAGGACGCCTCTGATTGATAATTCGTTGATCGATGGAAACGCCCTACGCACAATTATTGAAAAGGAATATTCGGCGGCGGGGGTAAGGCCGGAACAGGTGGAGACAGGGGCTGTCATTATTACCGGAGAATCGGCGCGCAAGGAGAATGCACGGATGGTTCTGGAACGGCTGAGCGGCTTTGCAGGAGATTTTGTGGTGTCCACCGCCGGACCCGATTTGGAATCCGTGATTGCGGGCCAGGGGAGCGGAGCGGAACAGTTTTCTGAAGAGAACGGAGCCGTGGTCGTCAACCTGGACATCGGAGGCGGGACGACGAATGTGGTTCTGTTCGATGGCGGAGAGGTGCGCGCAAGGGGATGCCTTGATATTGGAGGGCGCCAGGTAACCGTGGATGAACAGGGCAGGATTGCCTATGTGAGTCCCAGCGCCCGGCGGATCGCACGGGCCTGTCATCTGAGTCTTGGGGAAGGAGAACCGGCCGACCGGGAAATCCTGGAAAAGCTATGTGACGGTATGAGCGAGGTGCTGGAACAGATGCTGGGAGCCTCGGAGGCCACGCCTCTTCTGGATGAAGTCAGGACGCAGGGGTCTGCGGCGTTTCAACTTCCGGCCGTCCGGGCCGTCCGTTACGTCTGCTTTTCAGGTGGCGTTGCGGACTGTATTTACCAGCCGGGCAGAGAACCGTTTGCCTACGGGGATATCGGCGTGCTGTTAGGAGACGCGATCCGCCGGGGCCGTCTGTTCCAGGCATTCCGTGTCATTGACGCAGCCGAAACGATACGCGCTACCGTGATTGGGGCGGGGAGTTATACAACCACGATTTCCGGCAGTACAATTGCCTATACGGACGGGCTGTTTCCAATGAAAAATGTGCCGGTATTGAAGCTTTCACGGGAAGAAGAGAAGCAGTGCTGGGACGGCGACGGTGAGACATTGTATCAGAAAGCAAAATGGTTTCTGGAGCAGAACGATGCGTCTCGTATGGTTCTGGCGCTGGAGGGCAGAAACGATCCCGATTATCAGGAGTTAAAAAAACTGGCTGCGGTGACGGCGGATGCGCTTTCACGGGCGCTGCCGGGTGACGCCCCGCTGATTCTAATTATCCAGACGGATATCGCCAAAGCGCTGGGGCAGATAATACGGCAGAGGATAGCCGGAAAACGGCCTGTGGTAGCGGTGGATACCGTGAAGGCGGAACAGAACAATTTCGTGGATTTCGGCCGTCCTATTATGAATGGACTTGTCATCCCGGTGGTTGTAAAGACCCTGATTTTTGGATAACAGGATATGGGACAGGTACATACGGCTGTGAACAGTAACTACAACCTTGGAGGTACATATGCAATATAAAACAATATTATCGGGGCAGACCTTCACTTTCGGTTCCGTGAAGGAAGTCCTGGCAAAGGCCGGAGAACATAAGTCCGGAGATATCCTGGCAGGCGTGGCGGCGCAGTCGGATATAGAACGGATTGCCGCGAAGGAAGTGCTCGCGGGCATGACGCTGCAGGAGCTGTATGAGAATCCGGCGGCTCCCTATGAGGAAGACGAGGTTACGAGAATCAACATCGATGGCCTCAACCAGACGATTTATCAGGGAATCAAAAACTGGACGGTCAGTGACTTGAGGGAGTGGCTGCTGTCCTATGATGCCGATGAAAGCGCAATCCGCCGGATTTCCAGGGGCCTCACGGCCGAGATGGTTGCAGCTGTCTGTAAACTCATGACAAACATGGATTTGATATACGGAGCCAGCAAAATCCGCATCACGGCCTGCTGCAACACAACGGTGGGCGAACGGGGAATTATGGGAACGCGGCTTCAGCCGAACCATACGACCGATAATGTGGAAGGAATTACCGCCTCCCTGTTCGAGGGACTTTCATACGGCTGCGGCGACGTCCTGATTGGGCTGAACCCCGTCAATGATACGGTTTCCAGTCTGGCGGAGGTTTTGAAGCGGTTTGATGAGGTGCGGAATTCTCTGGAGATTCCCACTCAAATCTGCGTGCTCGGCCATATCACAACCCAGATAGAGGCTCTCCGTCAGGGGGCGCCCTGCGATATGATTTTCCAGTCGATTGCAGGAAGTGAAAAAGGTAACCGGGCCTTTGGATTCTCATCGGAAACCGTGGAGGAGGCGTTAGGCCTTCTGCGCACCCACGGAACGGCTGCCGGACCGAATGTGCTGTATTTTGAGACCGGACAGGGAAGCGAGCTGTCGTCCAATGCGCATTGGGGCGCGGATCAGGTGACGATGGAAGCCAGGTGCTACGCCTTTGCAAGAAAGTATCATCCTTTTATGGTGAATACGGTGGTAGGGTTTATCGGGCCGGAGTATCTGTATGATTCCAAGCAGGTAATCAGAGCCGGGCTGGAAGACCATTTTATGGGAAAACTTTCCGGGCTGCCTATGGGCTGTGACTGCTGTTATACAAACCATATGATGGCGGATCAGAATGATATTGAAAACCTGTCCCTCCTCCTGGGAGCGGCCGGCGTCAACTATATTCTAGGCGTGCCGACCAGTGACGATATCATGCTCAATTATCAGACGAACGCCTATCATGATATCGGCACAATCAGAGAGATATTGGGACTGCGTCCGATTCCCGCATTTGAGCGGTGGCTGGAACGGATGGGAATCATGGAAAACGGCAGGCTGACAAAACTGGCCGGGGATCCGACGATATTTACGAAGAGAGGACGGTGAGCGCATGCTGAGGCAGACAGAGATAGACCGGATTGCAGAAGAAATTCTTTCTGAGCTGCAAGGAGAAGGGCGGTATGAAAGCGGAAACCTGCGGGCCAAATCGGAGGCCGCCGCCCGGGAAGCAGCCAGGCAGAAAGCCAAAAAGGATTTAGAAGAGGTTGCGGGCAGCATGCCGCCTGGAAAACCGGATGGGAAAGAGACAGGGAATGAACTGATTTCAGAACCTTTGCCGGAGCCAGACAGAAAGGCGCCTCTTCTGGAAAATCCGCAGGATCCCGATGCCCTGCGGCGGATGATTGGCAAAACGACGGCCCGCATCGGCGTCGGCCGCTCGGGTCCGCGGCTGAAGACAAAGACGCTGCTGACACTTCGCGCCGATCATGCCGCAGCGAGGGATGCGGTGCTCATGGATGTCAGTGAGGAACTGATTCAAAAGCTTGGGCTGCTTTCGGTGGCCACATGCTGTACCGACAAAAACAATTTTCTTACAAGACCTGATTTGGGTCGGGATTTCGATGAGGATACCAAGGTGTATATCAAGGAAAAATGTGTCTCCCATCCGGATGTACAGATTATTATCAGTGACGGACTTTCCTCCTCTGCCATCGAAGCCAATGCGGCGCGTATTCTGCCCGTCGTGATGGAGGGGCTGAAGGAAAAGGGGCTGACGGCAGGAACGCCGATTTTTGTGAAATATGGGCGCGTAGGAGCCCAGGACCGGATCTCGGAATTGGTGGGGGCGAAGGTGGTCTGCTCCTTTATCGGAGAACGGCCGGGACTGGCAACGGCGGAGAGTATGAGCGCATATATTGCATATCACGCCGAGGTGGGAATGCCGGAGGCAAGGAGAACGGTTGTTTCCAATATTCATAAAGACGGTGTCCCGGCGGTGGAGGCCGGAGCCTACATCGTGGATTTGCTGGCGCTGATTCTTGAAAAACAGGCAAGCGGAGTGGACTTGAAAAAGTAGAGGCAGGGTTACTGTTCACATGGCAGTGCTTTGCGTATTTGTTCTCAAAGGCGGGAGGTGAAACATGGTTTCAAAACAAATCGGCACGCAGGTGCTCGGCGTACGCATTCTTCCAAATGCCGATCCGATGCTGCGTGCGAACCTGGACATCCGTCCGGAGGATCGCAGTCTCGGTATTTTTACGACGGACTGCGACGACGTATCTTATGCAGCGTTAGATGAGGCTACAAAAAAGGCTGATGTATCGGTTGCATACGCAAAGAGCATGTATGCAGGCTCTGCCAATGCAAACACGGCTCTTGCAGGAGAGTTTATCGGCATTTTATCAGGTCCGAATCCGGAAGAGGTCAGGAGCGGCCTGGAGGCTGCGATTGCTTATATTGAAAATGAGGCACATTTTTATACGGCTAATGAGGACGGTTCCATCGTCTACTTTGCCCACTGCATCTCACGGACCGGTTCTTATCTGTCTGCCCAGGCAGGAGTACCGGAGGGAACGGCAATGGCTTACCTGATTGCCCCGCCCCTGGAGGCGACAGTGGGGCTGGACGCGGCGCTTAAAGCGGCAGATGTGGAGCTTAAAACGTATTACGGCCCGCCCACCGAGACAAACTTTGCGGGAGGCCTGCTCTGCGGAAGCCAGGCGGCCTGCCTTGCAGCGTGCGAGGCATTTGCAGAGACGGTATGCCGGATAGCAGAGGAGCCGCTGGCATACTGATAATTTGGGATTATACCGAAAACACTGGAAAACATCCCGCGGGATAACCGCAGTGAATTGTATCAATGGATACAGTTCAGACGGAATATCTTCTTGACCAAAAGGCCGGTCAAGAAGCCGTCTGAATTGTTACGAAGAATATACAGAAAGGACGTGATCAGATTGACATTGGATCGTGATTTGCAATCCATCCAGGAAGTGCGGGATTTGGTAGCCCGTGCAAAAGAGGCGGAGAAAACACTCTCCACATTTCCTCAGGAAAAGCTGGATGCGATTTGTACGGCAATTGCCGCAGCATGTATGGAGCATGCAGAGGAACTGGCTAAAATGGCGGTACAGGAGACGGGATTCGGCAAGTGGGAGGACAAGGTCCTGAAAAACACACTGGGCAGCCGTATCACCTGGGAGTCCGTGAAGGATATGAAAACAGTAGGCGTATTAAGGGAGGATAAGGAGAGAGGAGTCTGTGAAATCGGTGTGCCGATGGGAGTTGTGGCCGCTCTGATTCCATCCACGAACCCCACCTCAACGGCAATGTATAAGAGCATCATATCCATCAAGGCGGGAAACGCCATTGTAATCAGCCCCCATCCGGGAGCTAAAAACTGTATCACAGAAACATATAAAATTATAAAGGAAGCGGCCGAGCGAGCGGGTGCGCCGGAGGGAACGGTATGCTGTGTCAGCCTTACGACCATGGAGGCGACGGATACCCTCTTAAAACACCCGGATGTCAGCATCATCCTTGCCACAGGAGGAGAGGCCATGGTACATGCCGCATATTCTTCCGGCAATCCGGCCCTTGGGGTTGGACCGGGCAACGGCCCTTCCTACATTGAGCACACGGCAGATATTCCGGCGGCGATCCGGCGTATTATGGATTCGAAAACCTTTGATAACGGCACGATCTGTGCTTCAGAGCAGTCAATCGTCACAGAACGCTGTATCACGAGCCAGGTGGAGGAAGAGCTGAAACGGCAGGGAGGCTATTTCCTGACGCAGGAACAGTCAGATCAGCTGTCCGGCTTTCTGCTCCGTGCCAATGGCACAATGAATCCGAAGATTGTAGGAAAAACGGCTGAAAAAATTGCCGAAATGGCGGGAATCCGGGTTCCGGAAGGGACACGCCTTCTGGTTTCACGTCAGGATCCGGCTAATGTCAGCAAGAAGAACCCGTATTCCCGGGAAAAGCTCTGTCCGATTCTGGCTTACTTTGTGGTAGAAAGCTGGGAAGAGGCATGTGAGCTCTGCATCAGGATACTTCAAAATGAGGGCGCCGGCCACACGATGACACTGCACACAAAGAATAAAGAAGTAGTCCGGGAATTTGCCCTCAAAAAGCCGGTTTCTCGCATTCTCGTCAATACGGCGGGAGCGCTCGGCGGCGTGGGAGCCACAACGGGACTTGCCCCGGCGCTGACGCTGGGCTGCGGAGCCGTCGGAGGCAGCGCAACTTCAGATAATATTACACCGCTCAACCTGATCAATATCCGCCGCGTGGCATACGGCCTCTGCGAGCTGGCAGATTTGAGGGAAAGCGCTCCGGCAGAGTGTTCCTGTTCTTCGGGGACGCCGTCCTGCACGGAGGATTTGAGGGAAGAAGACATAGAAGCAATTACACGCGCAGTCATTGCACGGCTGCGGGCGAAACATTAATTAAGAAAATGACCAAACAATAATTAAAAAATCCAAGGAGGAAAAGATTATGGCAGCATTACAGGCACTGGGAATGGTAGAAACAAAGGGACTGGTTGGTTCGATTGAGGCAGCCGATGCAATGGTTAAGGCGGCAAACGTAACTCTGATCGGCAAGGTACATGTAGGAGGCGGCCTTGTGACGGTAATGGTACGCGGCGATGTAGGAGCTGTAAAAGCGGCAACCGACGCGGGTGCGGCGGCAGCCGGACGCGTGGGTGAACTCGTATCCGTACATGTAATTCCGCGTCCTCATGCAGAAGTAGAACTGATTCTGCCGAAACTGGATGTAGAGTAACACGCTTCGCGATACACAAAAACGGTAACTATGAAGGTAATAGTTACAAGATAAAGGAGAGTAAATCATGGCAGCATTACAGGCACTGGGAATGATAGAAACAAGAGGGCTGGTTGCTTCAATCGAAGCAGCCGATGCAATGGTGAAGGCAGCCAATGTGACACTGATCGGAAAAGAGCATGTGGGCGGCGGCCTTGTGACGGTAATGGTACGCGGCGATGTGGGAGCCGTAAAGGCGGCAACCGACGCAGGGGCAGCAGCAGCGGGAAATATCGGAGAACTCGTATCCGTACATGTAATTCCGCGTCCGCACGGTGAGGTTGAACTGATTCTGCCGGTACAGAACGCCGAGTAGGACACCGGGCAGCAGAGTCGGCAAAACAGCAGGTAACCGTTGGGAAGGTAACAGTTCAGGCTTGTGCGGACCGTTACAACTGCAGCATTTAAAGAACAGGGAACGTAACTATGAAAGTATTGACGGAAGCAGATTTAAGGACGGAACAGATTTCCCGGGCCGACCGGGAATACCGGGTGCCGCAGGGGACTTTTGTCACACCGTCGGCAAAAGAATTCCTCCGTGACCGCGGCGTGGAACTGATATTTGACTGCGTGAACCCGTCATCTCATGCCGCAATGACCCGGACTCCAATCAAAAAACAGGGAGGCCGTACGTATATTGATGCTGCGACCGGCGAGGGGTATGGGGAAAAACCGGAGGATATGACACATCTGCGTGAAAACCTCCTGGTTCCCAAGACCCACCCGCGCATTGCACTCCGCGGCCAGATAGATGGACTGCAGGCACGCGTACTGCTGATGCAGGCAAAAAATCAGGATAATCGGGAGCTTTGCCGGGATCTGGACAGTGTCCTGCAGTATCTGAGGGAAATCCTCGGGGCTGAGGTGAAAGAGGAGCCTCTTAGGGAGGTGCGGCTGTTTGGACTGGAACACGGTGAAATCAGGCGTATGTCCCACAATGTGAAGGAGAACTTCGGGATAGAGCATCCGATTCCCGACTGCACGATGGGGGAAACGGCTCTTGAGCTGAATCTTCTCCGCACACAGGTAAGAGAGGCGGAGCTGAGTGCGGCAAATGCTTTCCCGCAAGGCGATCCACTTGGAATTATCGAACACTTAAACCGGCTGAGCAGCGGCATCTATATTCTTTTCTGCCGTGTTGTATCCGGATTATAGAATTACAAGAGGGACAGGAATCCCGCTTTATCCCTGGGAGGGTTTTATGAATAGACAACAGATACAGGAAATTATCCTCCGTGTTCTTGCAGAATGCGGAGAGCAGGTGACGGGCCGGGAACTGCCTCTCGATTTTCCGGTGGAGGTTTCGGCCAAGCACGTTCATCTGACGAAAGAGGCGGTCGGACAGCTGTTTGGAGCTGGGGCAAAGCTGACTCCAAAGAGGCCGTTATCCCAGCCTGGACAGTTCCTGAGTGAGGAACGGGTCACTCTTGTGACGCCCAAAGGAAGAATCGAAAACGTGGCGGTGCTGGGACCGGAGAGAGAGGAAGTCCAGACGGAACTGTCTCTTACGGACTGTCGGTCGCTGGGAATCGACGCGCCGATTTGCATGTCAGGAGATCTGGCGGGAGCAGGCGATGTGTATATCATCGGTCCCAAAGGAATGATATTTGCAAAAGAGAGCGTGATCATAGCGCAGGCCCACATCCATATCACGCCGCCTGAGGCCGGTGAAATCGGCATTACGGACGGACAGAGAGTTTCCGTAACCATTGGCGGAGAGCGGAAGATAACACTTGAAAATGTCATCTGCCGTGTCAGCAGCCAGGCGGCGCTTGCCATGCATATTGATTTTGATGAGGCCAATGCGTGTATGCTGCCGAAAAATGCCACCGCCAGAATGAGAGTTTCGGGAGACGTATGCGCAGAGCAGGCATGCAGAAGTGGAAAATATGAAGGAATTTCCGCGATGGCAGTGGAAGAAGCGGACAGGAAAGCGCCGAAGCCGGCCGCAGGCGGTGCGGTTTTTGAAGGAAAACTGATCACCGAGGCGGTGGCGCGCCGGTTTGCGTCCGAACAACAATCAACGCTCACGGTGGCCAAGGGAGTCATTCTGACGCCTTCGGCAAAAGACGTTTTGCGCCAGTCGGGAATTGAAGTCCTCTGGCAGGGGAGGAGGTAGGCCATATGATGATTTGTCAGGTAGTAGGCCATGTCTGGGCGACGAAAAAGGAAGAGGCCCTGAACGGACATAAACTGATGATTGTGCGGGAAGTGACGACAAACAGGAGAAACGGGGCCACCTTTGTGGCGGCCGATTCCGTTGGAGCGGGAATTGGAGAGCAGGTTCTGGTGGTAAGCGGAAGTACGGCCAGACGGGCAATCGGTTCCGACGATTCTCCGATTGACAGCGCCATTGTCGGCATTATTGATTCCCTCGAGATCTCAAAGGAAAAAGGTGAGTAATATGCAGCTGACAAAACTTATCTATCAGGCCGGAATTATCGGCTGCGGCGGAGCCGGTTTCCCGACCCACGCAAAGTACAATGGAACAATTGAAACAATTATAATCAACGGAGCAGAATGTGAGCCTCTCCTGCAGACGGACCGATATCTCATGAGAAATAAGGCCGGGGAACTGATTAAGGCCGCAGATATGCTGCTTCGTGAGACCGGTGCAGGCGGCTGCGTCATTGCGCTTAAAGCATCTTATACAAGGGAAATAGCGGCTCTGGAGGAGGCAATCCGGTCACTCGGTTCGGACGTCCGGCTTCACAGGCTTGAGAGCTTTTTTCCGGCGGGAGATGAGCAGACTATCGTCTATGAGGTGACCGGAAAAGTCGTGCCGCCCGCAGGGATCCCGCTGAATGTGGGCTGTGTTGTAAATAACGTTGCCACGCTGTACGGCATCTATGAGGCAATGGAGGGCAGACCTTTCACACAGAAGTATCTGACCGTGACCGGCGAAGTGAAACATCCGGTTATCGCAAAGGTGCCGATCGGGACACCGGTCGGTGAATGTCTGAAGCTGGCGGGAGGCCCGCTGCTTTCGGACTATGTGGTGGTAAACGGCGGCCCGATGATGGGAAAACTCATGTCAAAGGAGGAGGCGGAGTCTGCGTGCGTTACAAAGACCATGTCGGGGCTTATCGTGCTCTCCACGGACAGCAGTATTGCCAGACGTTCCGAAGTCACGCTGAAACACATGTTAAACCGTGCCAAATCGGCGTGCATCCAGTGCAGCTTCTGTTCCCAGCTCTGCCCAAGGGCATTGCTCGGCCATCCGCTTGAACCGCACCGGATTATGCGCAAACTCTCATCCTGCCGCGATTTGACGGAGATACTGGACGATCGGGACGTACAGAATGCGGCGCTTTGCTGCGAGTGCGGAATCTGTGAAGTATATGCATGTCCGATGGGACTGCAGCCGAGAAAAGTCAATTCCCTGCTGAAAGGGGAACTGGCCAGGGCAGGCATCCGCTATCAGCGTACCGAAGGTGAGTGGGAGCCGGATCCGAACCGGAACATGCGCAAGGCGCCCACGGCCAGGGTAGCGTCCAGAGCCGGGGTGGCGGCGTTTGAAGAGATTCAGATTGATGAGCTGAAAGAGATTACTCCCGAGTCATCAGGGACGGTCCGCCTGGCCCTCCGCCAAAGTATCGGAGCGCCTTCGCAGCCGGTCATAAAAGACGGCGAGCGGGTGGAAAAAGGACAGCTTATTGCGGTCTGCCCCGAGGGAAGTCTCGGTTCTGCGCTTCACGCTTCCATAAGCGGAGTTGCAGCGCTGGAGGAACAGTACCTGGTAATCAGGCCGTAAAAAGTTTATATGTTTTTGTACGGCAATGCGTAACAGACAGTATTCAGATAAAGGAGCATACAGAGAATGGAAGCAATCGGAATCCTTGAAAGCAATAGTATTGCCAAGGGAATTGAAGCGGCGGACGCGGTTCTGAAGGCGGCGGACACGACACTTTTATACGCAAAACCGGTATGTCCCGGTAAATATACGATCCTGTTTTACGGCGACGTGGCAGCGGTAAGCGCCTCCCTGGATGCGGGAGCCGCAGTGGTAGACGCACATCTTGTGGACTCTGTTGTGATTCCCCGCGTCCATCCGCAGGTAATCCAGGCAATCAATCTCTCCACAACGCCCGATGGGGTGAACGCTGTCGGCGTTATGGAATTCTTCAGCGTCACGGCTGCGGTCTATGCGGCCGATGCGGCGGCTAAGGCGGCCGATGTGACACTGATGGATGTCCGCCTGGGCGTGGGAATCGGAGGAAAATCCTTTGCTATTCTCACCGGAGAAGTGGCGGCGGTGGAAGAGGCCGTGCGCTGCGGTATGGCGACAGGGGAGGAAAAGGGCCTGGCCGTGACCAGCACTGTAATCCCAAGCCCAAGGAAAGAGATTTTTGAGGCGCTATTATAAAGTTACGGTTATGTTCCGGGAGGTGTTTGCAGCACAGAGATTTTTAGCCGGGGTGTGAACAGTAACATGATAAAGGAGACGGCGGTATGACAGAACAGAACCCCTTTGATTCAAAACAGAGGATTATCCAGGAGTTTGTTCCCGGAAAACAGGTGACAATGGCCCACCTGATTGCGAACCCCAACGACGATTTGTATAAGAAACTGGGGGTTGTCAGTAAATCCAGGGGAGCCCTGGGGATTTTAACCATTACTCCCAGCGAGGCGGCTATCATCGGCGCCGATGTGGCGACCAAAGCCGCCGAAGTGGAGATTGTTTTTGTAGACCGTTTTTCCGGCTCCCTTGTAATCTGCGGTGATGTGGCTGCGGTGGACGCGGCGTTAAAAGATGTCCTTCGTGTCCTCGGAGAGACGCTGCATTTTACAATGACGGAAATTACGAGGTCTTAGCTCATGAAGAAAATTATGATGATCGGAAAGATAGGCTGCGGAAAGACGACACTTGGGCAACGGCTGATGAGAGAGACGGTCCGTTATCAGAAAACACAGTCTATCCAGGTGATAGGGGACGGGATTGTGGACACCCCGGGAGAATATCTGGAGCAGAAACAATTTTACAGTGCGCTGATTGTTACTGCGGTAGAGGCCGACGTGATCCTGCTTCTTCTCTCAGCAATTGATGAGCAGAATACATTTTCACCCAGAATGAGCTCCATGTTCAGCGGGAAACCGGTAATAGGAGTGATTACAAAAACTGATCTCTGCTGTGATCCGGAGCGTATTGCAGCGGGACGGGAAATTCTTGAGATAGCGGGAGCGGAAGAAATCCTGGAGATTGGGTTTGGAGATGAAAACTGTATTGAAAAGCTGGAAAGCAGGATAGATGAAATAGGACTTCAGCCGGAACTGTGAATATGGCGGTCTTATCATTATTGGCAGGATACCGCTGTGTCAAAGAATGATTTGCGCCATATCGCCGTTCTGAAGTCCGGCAGCCAGGCCCTCGTCCTTATTCAGATGCATAAAGGAACTTTTACCTGAATGGACACGTACAAGTACGTGCTCAAACACCAGGCCGTTACAGGTTTGAATATTGATTCTCTGCTGCTCACGAATTCCCAGACGGCTGCTTAAAGCTTTAGACAAATGGATATGTTTCTCAGCCACAATACCGCAGGAGATTTCCTTTTGGCCATTTGGCCCAATCAGGAGAAGGGCGGCGGCGCCATCCAGATTCCAGGAATTACGCAGAGGGGCGTTGACACCCAGTCTGCAGCAGTCGGAGGCGAGCAGCTCTGCCTGAGTAAGAGGACGGAGAGGCCCTACGACGCGCACATTTTCCAGGATGCCGGAAGGTCCTTTAATTGTGACAGTTTCAGCAGATACAAATTCACCGTCACCGATTTCCCTTTGCCTGGTCAGCTTGTAATCTTTTCCGAACAGAATATCAGAAAGTTCTCCGGAGAGATGGATGTGATGATTAGACATCATAATTTTAATCTCGTTTTTCATTCTGCTTTCCTCATGAAAATTCAATCGTATTATATCAGTTCCCAATATAAAAACCAGGGCCGAGAAGTTCTTCCGTGTCTCTCAGGAGTTCGGCTGCTTCATCATAATTTTCTGCGGTCAGGGCCATTGTAAAGTAATTGATCAGACAGATAGGCGCAACGTGTGAATTCTGGTAAGACGCGGTTTTTACCCGGCAGGGGAGTACAATCTCGGCGTATTCCCTGGCGGCGGCAAACGTCGCGGATGTGATCAGGATTACCTTTATCTGTTTCTTCTTCATCCATTCCAGCAGATGAATCGCCAAGGAGGTAAAACGCGGGAAAGCAAAGACAACGCATACGTCCCCCCTCTTCATGCTGACCATTTCCTCCGGATATTCCATCCCGGTAAAACGGATAAGATGCAGGTTCTTCCTGATTCTTCCCCAGCTTGCAAAGGCGTAATAGGACAGTGAAAATCCCATCCTCATACTCATAATATAAAGAGAATCCGCGGACTGCATGAGTGCGACTGCACGGTCAAGCTCCTCCTCCTTCAGATCCTTCATTGTATTCTCTATGTTTCTGATATCTCTCTCAAAGGATGCCGCCAGTCTGCTGTTCACCTTCTCTTTTCCTGGTTCGCCGTCGGTCTGTCCGGGGAGGGAATCTTTATTTAAAACAATATTCTGTGCATCTTTCTGCAGCTCCGTGAATCCGGCATAACCAAGCTGCCTGGCAAAACGTATTACCGTCGTGGTGCTGACTCCGACCAGCCCGGCCAGATCTTCCAGTGTTCCCACCGCTACTTTATCCAGATTATACAGAAAATAATTCGCAACTTCCTTATGCGACTTCGTCAGCTCATCAAAATGTGCCGTTACCCGGTTAATAAAATCTGCCATTTGTATTCCTCCTCCGTATTCTGAGGCCTGGAGCATTCCTCGCAATATCACGTAAGCGTTCCGGCCCGCTATCAGGGCCGGAACGCCGCATATCAGCTTCTTTATTAACAATTTTAACATTGCACATTTAATAAGTCAAAAACTTATTGTGATTGTCTTCTCGCTGATTGTCTTCTCACGCGTTCACGTTCTTTTCACCGCGGGCGATCAGGAGCACGGCGCACAGGATGCACGTTATTCCAATCGCCGTACGCGGCGTTACCGGTTTCCCGAAGAGGGCGGCGCCGGCCGCAGTTCACCGTTCCGTCCGCCTGCCAAGCTGATAGATATCGTCTCTCCGGTTTTCCAGGGTAAATACCTGTTTTCTTACCTTGTCCAGATAATCCAGATCAATCTCAGCGGTGATGACGCAGGGGTGGTCGGGCGCCTTGGCAATAACGTTTCCCCACGGATCCACGACCAGTGATTTTGCGTAGGCCTGGAACTTCGGCTTGATGCCGTACTGGCCGGGTGCAATTACATAGCAGCCGTTTTCAATTGCACGGGTGCGGAGAATGGTCTCCCAGTGATCTTTGCCGGTATTCAGGGTAAAATCGGCCGGCACAAACAGTATCTGCGCTCCTTCTAAGGCCATCAGGCGGTACATTTCACAGAACCGCATGTCATAACAGATGGAAAGACCCCAGTGTCCTGTCTCTTTCGTATCCACGGTTACAATTTCCTCCCCCGGACAGATGCGGTCCGATTCCCGGACCGTGGGGCCGTTTTTAATTACGACATCAAAGGGGTGCATCTTGTGGTATTTGGCTTTCAGTTCCCCGTCCGGCCCGATTACCATCGTGCAGTTATACGGCCGTGGATCGCTTGGATTCTTTTCGTAAATGCTTCCGCAGTGGAGCCAGACGTGATGCTTCTTTGCCAGCGCCGAAAGTGTGAGGAATGTCTTTCCTCCGGGAACTTCTTCCGCGTATTTTGCACTCTCGTCACCCACGTAGTTCACATTTTCCGGCATTGCTATCAAAGCGGCATTTTTTGCGGCGGCTTCTCCGATAAAGGCCGTCAGTGTTTTCAGGTTCTGGTCAATGTCATTGCCGGAATCCATCTGGATGACGGCGGCTGTAAATTTATTCATGTATTTTCTCCTTCTAAGATGGCTGGCCGCTAAACTCGTTCTTCATAAAGGTGACAATCCTGTCTACACATTTGGCGACGATCGCCTCGCCCTTTTCCCTGGTTCCGATTGTAGCGTCTCCGAGGATTCCGTTCGGCGTCTTGTCCATGAACTCCGTGTAAGTGACGATATCCGGGTATTTTGTGTATTCCTCCGGCATTTTAATGCACTCTGTTTTGGTCAGATCCACATATTCCGGGTGGAGATAGAGCATTACCGAGGTGCCGCACTCACTGGCATGTCCGTGCGCCATCCATCCCGTGTTTTCACAGATTCCAACGGAGTTTGGCTGGGTGAACCTCCACCAGTCAATCTGGGCGCAGGTAATTCCGGATGAGCGCTGGTATTCCCTGCAAAGCTGGCTGATAATCGGCACGTTGCCGGCGTGCATGTTGATGAACATAAAGTTCTTAAAACCCCAGTGGACTAAGGAGTCCATAATGTCCCGCATCATCAGGTAATAGGTCTGCGGCATAATCTTGATTGTTCCCGGGAACCCATAGAGAGCGGCCGATTCGCCCACCTCGATAAACGGTCCTATCATCGCGTTCGTCTTTTCCGCCACCATTTCGCAGATCGCCTTTGAAACGATGGAATCGGAACCGAGCGGAAGCTGCGGGCCGTAGACCTCGATTGCTCCGGCAGGAATGATAACTGTATCACAGCCGGCTTTCCTTTCTACAAATTCGGTCCAGCTCATTTCTTTTATCCAGTTTGTATTTTTCATTTTTTTCTCCTCTTTTAATTCAATCATTAAACTGTAGTTTTATATAGTCTTATTCCTGTATTTCTTTCCGAAAAAGATTCCGGCTCCCAGAAGTATCAGCAGAAGTCCCCAGCTCCACAGATATACAAACATCGGACGGGTCATAATCAGCGCGATAAATACGAGCGTATACTGAAGCTGGTAGGTGTAGCCCAGGGTGCTGGAGGAAGTGATGTTCGTAGCCGCATTCGTCTGGAAATCGGGATCGACTACCTTTAACAGCAGCAGGCCGGTAGCCAGGACTCCGCAGCACTGTCCGAAGAGCCCCACCGATGTCTCAAAACAGTCGTCCTTCGGAAGGATCCATTTTGCCAGGATAAAACTTGCAAAATAGGTAACTGCGGCGACCGCGAGGCCAACCACGATAAGCGGTACCGCATAGGTTGTGAAAACGCTGATGCTGGTCGTTGCAAGGGCGGCGGCTATCATGTACTCCAGGGCGCTTCCCGAGATTCTCACGACGGTTTTGCGGTCTATCATATCGTTGACCTTTTTCGCATTCTGTGTCAGCAGGCAGAAGATTGCGCTGAAGATCAGGCAGCAGGCAAACAGAGGAAGATTCTTGAAAAACGGATTGATTTTTATCAGTCCCGTCCTCACGATATGGCCGCATAAGATGATAAAGCCGACCAGCATGACCTGGGAGCCAAGGGGATCGAGCGCTGCGGAGGATGTCACCGCGTTGCCGATGGAAGGCCGTTCAGCCTCCGGATAAAATCCCGTCAGCATGCTTTCCGGCATCTCTTCCCGTTTCATTTTTACCTTTGTTATGCCCTTCTGGGCCGCTCTGTTGATTTGGAACATTCCGCAGATGACACCGGTCAGAAGTCCGATTGTGGCAAAGGTGGCGCCCACCTGTTCGCCGGACGCCATATAGCCCGCGTCGTCAAAGATGGTTCCGCCTGCAATTGCCATGGAATGTCCCCCGTAAAATCCCAGAACAGGCAGGATTCCAAAACCGAATTTCAGGTCTGCAAAGACGAGGCCCAGAAGGAAGGTGACGGTCAATCCGGCGATAATCTGCATCTGATGAATTGTTCCGGCTAAAAAATAAGTCTGCATTGCTTCCCCGGACACCTTTTCCAGCTTAAGTCCCAGGAAGGAACAACTGAAAACAATGGCGCTCAGCACACCCGCCCACTGGCCGATGGATGATGAAAATGAAAAGCATACCGGAGAAAATTTCCCCAGGACCTGAGGTCCGAGGAGCAGTCCTAAAATCCCTGCTATTAATGAAACCGGGATATAATATATCTGTAAAAATTTAATTTTTCTTCTCAGCCAAGCCCCCGCTACGAGAAGAATACTGATCATTGAAAAGTCAATTAAAACATCTGCCAGCGTCATACCTATCTCCTTTACGTATCATACTTTACCGGAATTAATCCGGTATTCCCCATGATTCCTTACGTTCACTTTGAATTTTGTTCCCTTATTGACTTTGTTTGATTACCTCCTTAAGGCAAAATGTTCTGCGCAGTACACTTTGTATTATTTAATACATAAAGTATAATCTACTACTTTTTCACTGTCAATTGTGCTTCATGCTGAAAGTCGAATGAAATTTTTGTCGAAAATAGCCAGCTCTGCCAGAGTTTCTTTTGAATTTCGTCCTTTTATACAATAACGATTCCAGGTAAAGGAGAAAACAGGCTTGTATTCCGGCACTTTTTACAACAGAGTACAATAAATCTATTTTTTTTCCACCCGCTGCAGTCTGTCTCGCGGAGTGAACAGTAACAAATTCTGAGAACGTTCCGTCAAATTAAAAACTCCTGCATACCACATAAAAATGAGAGTGGTATGCAGGAGATAGTTGTGCTGCTGTTTTACAGTAAAGAGAATTTCATAAATTCTTCAATATATGGCTCCAGTTCTTTCGCCCGTTTTGGGGAATAGATGAGAAAACCCTCCTCACGCGGACCTTTTTCGGATTCTGCGTATGGTATTTCGATGAGCTGTCCCGATTCCAGAAAGGAAGAGGCAATCCGGGAGGGTAGGGGAACGGCAGTGATTTTAGGTGCACTGAGAGAGCTGATTGAGAAAGGGGAGGTGAGAAGCACCGATCGGGTGATGGCGGTTGCTACATCGCATGGGTTTAAGAATATGCCGTAGGGACGGTCTTGGGGTCACGGCGAAAGAGTCCGGCTTGCCGGACTCTTTCTGATGTTCTTTTTATGCTTTGCCGTTTTTTAAAAACAGGAGCTGCCGCAGGCGCTCACATTGCCGTCACATTCTTCTTCCTCGCCGTCCTCGTGATGATGGCCGCAGGAGGAGGTGCAGGTAGCGCAGGAACCGGCTGTGTCAAAGTGAAGCGCTCCGCCGAGAAAATCAGCTACCCTCTCATCCGCCTCACCCGAAGCGCCGCCCAGAATCTGGATTCCTGCATTCTTAAGAGCTGCCACGGCTCCGACGCCAATGCCGCCGCAGATCAGTACGTTAACGCCTCTCTCCGCGAGGAAATCTGCCAGAGCGGCATGGCCGCTTCCGTTGGTATCGACAACCTCGGAGGAGAGGATCTCATCATCCACCGTGTCATAAATTTTAAAATTCTCTGATTTGCCAAAGTGCTGGAACACCTGGCCGTCTGTGTAAGGTACTGCAATTTTCATGTGATGCCTTCCTTTCCATGCTTTCTGCATTAAAACGTTCAGCTGGCCGTATCGTTTACAGAATGAGAAATTTAAACGGCCGGCTAAGTATGATTGTACGTTTTTCCTGCCGCTTTTTCAAGTCTTCTCAATCAGTTTGATTTTACTTCTTTCCACAGATTGTTGTAAACCGCATCCGTCTCATCGCCGAGATAACGGTAAACTTCACAGTTGTCCAGCTTATCCATATCCGGGAATACGGCTTTGTTGTTCTGCATATCCTCGTCCAGAAGAGCCTTGGCCGCCTTATTCGGCGTTGCATAGGTGATGTATTCAAAGTTTTTCAGGGCGATATCAGGACGGCAGAGGAAATCAATCCACTTCTCGGCGTTTTCTTTATTCTTTGCACTGGCCGGGATGACCCAGGAATCAATCCACAGGTTGGTGCCTTCCTCGGGAAGGACATATTCCAGAGAGTAATCAAGATTCTGGGCCTCCACCTCCTCCTGGATGTAGAGCATCTCGCCCGAGTAGATAACACCCAGGGCCGCTTCGCCGCCGATCATCTTATCGCGGACCTGATCGATGACATAGGCCTGGACGAGCGGTTTCTGTGCAATCAAATCGGCCTTGGCGGCCTGAAGCTCATTGATATCTTCGGTATTCATTGAATACCCCTGTGCTTTCAGGGCTACCATGAAGGCGTCGCGGACGCTGTCCTGCATAAGGATTTCTCCCTTGTATTCCGGGTTCCACAGGTCGGACCATTTTTCGGGAACCGGAAGGCCGCGCTCCTCAATTGTCTTAGTGTTATAAAGGATTCCCACGGTGCCCCAGGTATATGGCACGGAGTAGAGATTCTCCGGGTCAAATTCCCGCGACATTTCGATAAACTTGGGATCGATGTTAGCAAGGTTCGGGATATTGTCAAAATCAATCTCGGCCAGAAGACCGTTCTCGGCCATTTTCTGAATCATATAGTCGGACGGACAGACGACGTCATAATTTACCGCCCCAGCCTCGATGACGGGGTACATCTCCTCATTTGTTTCAAACAGGTCATAGGTGACTTTGATGCCCGTCTCCGCCTCAAACTCCTCAATGACGGAATCATCGATGTATTCGCCCCAGTTGTAGACGAAAAGTTCGTTGGAATGCTTGGTAGAGTAACGTCCGTAGGTGGTAAAACCGACCACGCAGACGATCACTGCCGTGGCAAATCCGAGTACGCCGCGCTTAATGTTGCTGTTTCTCTTCCTGCGCCTGATACTTTCATCCAGGGAAATCGTTCCCGCGGTCTTTTTCGGTTCATCCGGAGAAAAGTTAGTGATGATTAAAAGCACCAGGACCGTCATGAAAATAATCGTGGACAGAGCATACATGGACGGCTTGATCCCACGCCTCACCTCGCTGTAAATCAGCGTGGACAGGGTGTCGATGCCTGCACCCCTGGTGAAATGGGTGATGATAAAGTCGTCTAACGACATGGTAAAAGCCATCAGAAAACCGGACAGCACTCCCGGCATAATGTCGGGGAAGACCACCTTGAAAAATGCCTGCACCGGGCCTGCGCCCAGATCCATGGCCGCCTCATAGGTGGACTTGTTCGTCTGTTTCAGCTTCGGCATGACGCTCAGGATGACGTAGGGAATGTTAAATGTAATATGGGCGATTAAAACGGTTTTGAATCCCAGGGAGATACCGAAGGCGATAAATGCCAGCATCAGGGAAATACCAGTTACAATCTCGGAATTTAACATCGGAATGTTATTTACGCCCATGACAATGGTGCGCGGCACTTTTTTCATGCTGTTAATGCCGATGCCGGCCACGGTTCCGATAATCGTGGCAATGAGCGCCGAGGCGAAAGCGATAAGCAGCGTGTTATAGAGGGCGTTCATAATCGCCTGGTTCTCAAACATCTGCGAATACCATTTTGTCGTAAAGCCGCCCCAGAGTGTTCTGGACTTTGTATTATTAAAGGACAAAACCATCATTGTGACAATAGGAGCATACAAAAATATCAGGATCAGCACCAGGTAAAAATCCTGGAAAAACTGTTTTAACGTATATTTTCTCATCAGAATGCCGTACCCTCCCCTTCTTTATCGTATTTGGCAATGAGGGCCATACTCAGTAAAATGAATACCATCAGCACGAGGGAGAGGCCGGAACCCAGGTTCCAGTTGCTTCCTTTTGTAAATTCCTGCTCGATGACGTTGCCGATCAGGAGGATCTTGCTGCCGCCCAGAAGATTTGAGATAACGAAAGTGGTCAGGGCGGGAACGAAAACCATCGTGATGCCGCTGATGATGCCGGGCAGGCTTAAGGGAATCCAGATATGGGTAAGCGTCTGGAAATCGTTGGCGCCCAAATCCTTGGCCGCATTGATGGTGTTGTCGTCGATTTTGGCAAGCACGTTGTAAATCGGAAGAATCATGAAAGGCAGGAAGTTGTAAACCATGCCCAGGATGATAGCCCACGGTGTATTGATAATGGCGATATTCGGCAGGTGCAGAAAGTTCAGGATGCCGTTGATAACGCCGTTTTTCTCAAGCAGGGTCTGCCAGGCCAGGGTGCGCAGCAGGAAATTCATCCACATCGGAAGGATGAAGATAAACACCATAAAACTGCCCTGTCCGATGTCCTTTTTACGGAGAATCATAGCCAGCGGATAAGCCAGCACGAGACAGATCAGTGTGCTTAAGAGCGACAGGCCAAGGGAGAGAAAAAGCGCCTTGGCGTGTTCGAGCGTACCGATTGCCAGCACGTTTGACAGTGTAAATGCTCCGCTTTTGTCGGTCAGGCCGTAGAAGACGATCAGCAGAAGCGGGATGATGGTAAAACCGATCATCCAGACGATATAAGGGCCGGCCAGAAGCCGTTTTACAGATTTATTCATCGATACTTACCGCCTCCTCATCTTCAGAGGCTGGTTTATTCATAATCTGGATATCAAAAGGATCAACGTGGATGCCGACCTTCTCGCCCACCGGGCACATATCCGTACTGTGAACCAGCCATTCAAAACCGTCGGGGGTCGTAACCTCCATCTCATAGTGCACACCCTTGAAAATCAGGTGGGTGACAACGCCTTCCAGAGTTCCCAGCTCCGGTTTCACAAGGTCGATGTCCTCGGGTCGGATGACCACGTCCACCGGCTGTCTTACTCCGAATCCGCGGTCTACACAGGGAAACTTTGCGCCGAAGATTTCCACCAGCTCGTCGTGGAGCATCAGCCCGTCCACAATATTACTCTCGCCGATAAAATCGGCTACAAAGGCGTTCTCCGGCTCATTGTAGATCTGTTCCGGGGAACCCATCTGCTGGATGTAGCCCTGGTTCATGACGACGATGGTGTCGGACATGGTCAGCGCTTCCTCCTGGTCGTGGGTTACATAGATAAATGTAATTCCCAGCTCATTTTTCAGCCGGATCAGCTCGTACTGCATGTCCTGGCGGAGCTTGAGATCCAGGGCTCCGAGCGGCTCGTCCAAAAGCAGGACCTTCGGCTCATTCACGATGGCGCGGGCAATGGCGATACGCTGCTGCTGTCCGCCGCTGAGCGAGTCGACGGAACGGTTTTCAAAGCCGTCCAGATTAACAAGTTTTAAAGCGTATTTGATCTTATCATCGATATATTGCTTGGGTTTATTCTTGATTTTAAGGCCGAATGCGATATTGTCGGCAATGCTCATATGGGGAAACAGGGCGTATTTCTGAAATACGGTGTTTAGCTGGCGTTTGTTGGGCGGGAGTTTGGTAATGTCGTTTCCGCCGAAAATTACTTTCCCGCTGTCAGCGGATTCGAAACCGCCGATGATGCGAAGGGTGGTCGTCTTGCCGCAGCCGCTGGGGCCGAGGAGGGTGACGAAGGAATTCTCCTTAACGGAGAGGGAGAGATCATCAAGGACAACATTGCTGTCGTAGCTCTTGGTTATGTTAACTAAATCAATTAATGGCTGGCTCATAGTTTTCCTCCGTGTGTAATAATTATTAAAAGCTTGGCGGAGAGCTGACCCAGATGATGGATGCCCCCGATTTGCTAGACAGGTAATGTGTCTTGTCGCTTATATAGTAGAAGGATTCCCCTTTTTTAGCTTTATAAGTACGGTTTCCCAGGTGGATGGAGATACTGCCCTGCAGGACGTAGCCGAATTCCTCCCCCTCATGCGGAGCGTCCGGATAGGTGGAGCCGTCGGGCGAAAGGACAAGGTGGATTGGTTCCATGATGTTCTTCTGGGCGTTCGGGATAATCCACTTGATTTCATTTTTAAGTTCCGTGTCCTCTTTTGTAAAATAATCACTCTTTCCAAAGACGATCTGTTCCTCCGGCGTTTCATTGAAAAATTCGCCGATGGTAGTACCCAGACACTGCAGAATATCCATCAGTGTGGCGATGGACGGAGAGGTCAGATCCCTCTCAAGCTGGGAGATAAATCCCTTGGAAAGCTCTGCGCGGTCCGCCAGTTCTTCCTGGGTCAGTCCCTTTAATGTCCGCAGCTCTTTCAGTTTGGCTCCGATATTCACGGCTTCCTCCTTTCGTGCGGGATGTTTTTCGCAGCGCGTGATTACCGCACTGTTATTACCGTACTCTTATTTTGCGTTTTAATTCTGTTATTATAAGGAAAAAGTTTACCATTACTAAATGAATGTAAAATTAACTTAAAAGTTTAGCAATAATAAACATGACGCAAGTATAATTATACAGGAACTGCGACTGCTGTCAATAGTTTTTAGGGTAATTCGGAGAAAAATGCCGAAGCGTGTTGAAAGGCCGTTCCGGCAGGGTTTTGGCGGGGAGGCAAGGCGCCGGATGGCAGGGATTGGAAGAGAAACGGGACTGCCTCAGGAGGCGATTGACAACAGGGATGAAAAAGATGATAATAGATGTAAAAAATGCCCGAAAACTGATTAAAATGGGTGCAAAAATAACGCGGTGCTGGTAAAATAGAGGGAAAGAGCAGCCGGACCGGCGCGCAGGAACACAGATAACCGCAGGGAAAGGCAACATGCGGCCGACAAATTAAAGGGACAGTTATGAGGAGGAAAAGAGATGCAGAATAAATACATGGCTTACGTAGGGTCTTATTCATACAACGGACAGGCTAAGGGTATCACCGTTTATGACGTGGATGTGGCTAAGGGCTGTTTTAATTACAGGTGTGAAGTGGAAGTGGACAACTCCTCCTATCTGACCGTATCAAGTGATGGAAGAACCCTGTATTCAATTGCAGACGAAGGCATTGTTTCCTTCCGCATCATGCAGAATGGGGGCCTGTCCAGGCTGAACAGCGTGAATATCAAGGCGATGCGCGGCTGTCATATCGCAACGGACGCGACCGATGAATATATTTTTGTATCAGGATACCACGACGGAAAAGAGACGGTACTGAGGCTGAATGGGGACGGCTCCGTCGGCGAGATTACGGACGGTGTATTCCATAAGGGCCTTGGAAGTGTTGCGGAGCGTACGTTCCGTCCGCATGTAAGCTGCGGCGCCAGGACGCCGGACGGCCATTTCGTACTGGTTGCCGATCTTGGGATTGACCAGGTAAAGGTATACCGTTTTGATGAGAAAAAGGGCCTCCTCACCCAGGTAGACGCCCTCCGCTGCGAACTGGAATCGGGTCCGCGGCAGTTCCTGTTCAGCAAAGACGGCAAATTTATTTATCTGATGTATGAAGTCAGAAACGTAATCGACGTATTTACCTATGATTATGAAGAAGGGGACCGCGTTCCCCGTTTTGAAAAAATACAGACCATTGCATCGACGGCTCCTGAGCGTTTGAGTCAGTTGACCGCAGCCTGTGCTATCCGGTTATCACCGAAAGAGGATTATCTCTACTGCAGCAACGCGGGGGATAACTCGGTCAGCGTATACCGGAGAGATACCGATACGGGCGTGCTGACACTGCTTTGCTGCCTGCCGATCAGCGGAGATTATCCAAAGGATGTCGCCGTTTTCCCGGATGAGAAGCATCTGGCTTCCATCAATCACGCCAGCAACAGCATATCCTTCTTTGAGGTGGACTATGAAAAGGGACTGCTGGTGATGTGCTGCAGAAGCATTGCGGTCAACGAGCCGAACTGCTGCGTGATTACAAAGGTACCGGACGGAAATTCCGGTGGGAAGAAGAGGAAATAAGCATGGCTGGTTCTACATTTGGCAGAATACTTACAATGACCACCTGGGGAGAGTCCCACGGCGCCGGAGTCGGCGTGGTGGTGGACGGCTGTCCGGCTGGTCTTTCACTGACGGAAGAAGACATCCAGAAATACCTGGACAGAAGAAAACCGGGGCAGAGCCGGTTTACGACAAAGAGAAGTGAGAGCGACTCCGTGGAAATATTATCGGGCGTATTTGAAGGAAAGACGACGGGAACTCCGATTGCGATGCTGGTCAGAAACCAGGATCAGCACTCTAAAGACTATAGTGAGATAGCCGGCTATTACAGGCCCGGCCACGCAGACTATACCTTTGATGAAAAATACGGTTTCAGAGATTACCGCGGCGGCGGCCGTTCCTCCGGCCGCGAGACCATTGCCCGCGTAGCCGCCGGAGCGGTGGCCGCGAAGATGCTGGAGGGGCTGGGAATTAAGGTGACTGCCTATACAAAGGCTATCGGCCCTATATCGGTGCAGCCGGAGCGGTTTGATCTGGAAGAATGCATCAGGAACAAGCTCTATATGCCGGATGCCGTGGCTGCTGCGGAAGCAGCGGCTTTTCTGGAAGAGAAAATGGCTCAGAAGGACTCGGCCGGGGGAATCGTGGAATGTGTGATATCGGGCGTGCCGGCCGGGATCGGAGATCCGGTGTTTGAGAAGCTGGACGCTAATCTGGCTAAGGCAATCTGCTCGATTGGAGCGGTGAAAGGATTTGAGATAGGCGACGGATTCGGGGCGGCTAAGACGGTTGGGTCTGTGAATAATGACGAGTTTTGTGTTGTGGGAAAGGGTGATGGGCGGTTTTTGGAGACGGCCGGGGCGGTGAATGTGGCTGGGGCGGTTAAGACGGCCGGGCCAGGGAAGATTGGGAAACGAACAAATCATGCCGGAGGTGTGCTGGGCGGAATCAGCGATGGAAGTGAGATTGTATTCCGGGCCGCTTTTAAACCGACCCCGTCGATTGCCTCTGTACAGAAAACGGTCAACCGGGACGGCGAGGAGATGGAGGTCACTATTAAAGGACGCCATGATCCGATTATTGTGCCGAGGGCGGTCGTCGTTGTGGAGATGATGGCGGCATTTACCGTGGCGGATATGATGCTGGCGGGGATGACGTCGAGGATGGATAGGATTCGGGAATTTTATATGATATAAAGTTTATGATTTTAAAATAAGGGAGTGTGGGAGATGCTGCAGTGAGTGCAGCGTCTCTTTTGATATTGATGACGACAGGTTGTATTTTCTGAAGAAATGATTGCGGTGGAGGAATGTTTGTGGTGGAGGAACGATCGTGTTAGAGGAAAAGATTGTGTTAGAGGAAAAGCATCAGGCAGGAATATCGGAAGAGGCAGAAACTGCGGATCAGTTAAAGGAAATAGGTGACAAGGTTAAAACTGCGGTGAGAGAGCTTTTGGATACAGCGGGAATGGGGAAAGGCCAGATTATGGTTATCGGCTGTTCTTCCAGTGAGATCGCGGCACACAGGATTGGCTCCTATTCCAGCGCGGAAATTGGGCAGGCAGTGTACAATGCACTGATGAAGGAATTGGCTCCGAGAGGAATCTATCTGGCGGCTCAGTGCTGTGAACATTTAAACCGGGCGCTGATTCTGGAAAAAGAGGCGGCAGAAAAATATGGGTATGAGATGGTGAATGTTGTTCCTCAGTTGAAGGCGGGGGGCTCTTTTGCAACGGCGGCATATGCAGGGATGAAGGCGCCTGCCGCAGTGGAACGGATTCAGGCCCATGCAGGGATTGATATCGGAGATACGCTAATTGGCATGCATTTGAGGGCGGTTGCTGTTCCGGTGCGGATTTCGGTGAAGGAGATCGGCGGGGCACATGTGGTTTGTGCGAGGACCAGGCTTAAGTATATCGGCGGTGAGAGGGCGAGATATTTTTGATGGGGAATGAGGAATGTGAGCAGAGGACGGGAGAGGAAGCTGTGGTATTGAGGTTGGAGAAGGTGGGAGTGAAAATTCGGGAGGGATGGAAATACAAGGTGTATAGCCCCTGGGGGGATAGAGCCCCAGGAGGGATAGATACTAAGTGGCTATAAATTCGGGGGTGCTATGGATACAGAGGCGATTAAGACAGGAAAGTCGAAAATATTATAAGGGAAATGTGGAGATAAACGCGTGGATATTAAGAAAAATGATGTATTTGAATTGACGATAGAGGACATGAGCGAGAGCGGTGAAGGCGTTGGAAAATTGGATGGTTACATCTGGTTTGTTAAGGACGCAATAATTGGGGACAGGATTGAGGCAAAGGCCATGAAAATGAAAAAGAATTATGGTTTTGCCAGATTGTTACAGGTGTTGGAACCGTCCGCAGGCCGTGTGAAAGAAAGATGTCCCGTGGCGCGCCAGTGCGGCGGATGCCAACTTCAGATGATGGACTATGACGAACAGCTTAAATTTAAAGAGAGAAAAGTATATAATAATCTGAAACGGATCGGCGGATTGGAGAATCTTTACTTACCAGGAGAGGATTTATCGGGTGATAAGAACGGCCTGTCTGCCGCGGCCGAACAGAAGCCGGTAGTGATGGAACCGATTATTGGAATGGAAGAGCCTTGGCGTTACAGGAATAAGGCGCAGTTTCCATTTGGCATGAATAGAGAGAATCAGGTGATAACCGGATTTTATGCGGGAAGAACCCACTGTATTATTGAAAATGAGGATTGCCTGCTGGGAGTTCGGGAGAATAGGGAGATTCTGGAGATTGTAAAAGCTGTCATGAACCAGTATGGAATGAAACCATACCAGGAAGAGACACATTCCGGTCTGGTAAGGCACGTTCTGATCCGGAAGGGGTTTAAGACCGGAGAAGTGATGGTATGTCTTGTGCTGAATGGGAAAAAACTGCCTCATTCGGATGTTTTTGTGGAAAAACTGCTGGAAGTTCCGGGGATGACCAGTATTTCTTATAATGTGAATACGGAAAAGACAAATGTAATTCTTGGACGCGAGATTGTAAATCTGTATGGACCGGGATATATAACAGATTTTATTGGAAATGTAAAGTACAGAATCTCGCCATTGTCCTTCTATCAGGTGAATCCAATCCAGACGGAGCGGCTCTATGGAACGGCGCTTGAATATGCCGGTTTGACTGGGGAGGAGACGGTCTGGGATTTATACTGCGGGATTGGAACTATCTCGCTGTTTCTGTCACAAAAGGCAAAGAAAGTTTATGGCGTTGAGATAGTGCCGCAGGCGATAGAGGATGCGAGAGAGAACGCCGCACTGAACGCAATTGAGAATGTCGAGTTTTTTGTTGGAAAGGCAGAGGAAGTGCTGCCGCAGCAGTATGAGAAGGATAAGGTTTATGCGGATGTGATCGTTGTGGATCCACCGAGAAAGGGATGTGACAGCGTCTGCCTTGATACAATTGCCAGGATGGGGCCGAAGAAGGTGGTTTATGTTAGCTGCGATTCGGCTACGCTGGCCAGGGATGTGAAGTATCTGAGGGAGAGAGGGTATGAGGTGGAGAGGGTTAGGTGTTGTGATATGTTTCCGATGACGGGGCATGTTGAAACAGTGGTTTTACTGGAGTGGAAAGCCCAGTAAATCAAAGGGTTCCGGGGGTTTGAGGCGGATATGTAGGTGTGCTTTCGGGGGTGGACAGAGTGAAATATGTTTCCGGTTACTGGGGGGGAAGGAAAATGAACATTTAGGCAAAAGTTGAGTTAATCATCAGACCTTATTGTCACTGCGATTTTATAAAATGATTAGAGATTACAATGCTTAAATGGGGGATACCTGTCTGAGGTTGATGAAATATTATTTGCTATTATATTTAGATGATGCTGAAGTATTTAGCGCGGAAACTTCATCAGTTGATGTATCAGTACGGACATCTGTAGTCATGAGACAAATCAAAGTTCGGGTTGGGTATACAAGTTTTTCAACTAATGTAAAAATAATTATAATAAACACTGTTGCTTTTCCGAATGTAAGATTTTAGACAGAGATTTTTTAGTTGCCTCTCATATTGCCAGATGGGCTGATAACGGTGAGAGGCGTGGAGGAACTTCAAATGGTTTGTGTTGATGTCCTAGTCATGATGAAGCATTTGAATTGGGTTATTATTCATTGAATGACAACTTTAGAATATGTGTCGAAAAAAATGACCATAGACAAACATTTAGGTAATATATTTCACGATATATAGTTATGACTATATCAAAAGATCATGTAAAACCAGATTGTGAAGCTCTTGCGGAACATAGAAGAAGGAACAATTTCTCAGTTAAGGGCAGTGGTTAGAGTATATATGTCTTACGATGGAGCGCTCTCACTACGGGCGTGGGATAATAAAGAGAATTATGATTTTAGGCAAGATATGGGTGTGTATTTATTATATTGATAGTAATTTTGTATAATGATAATTTGCTAAGGGAAAAATGAATGTTCTCGATATTGTACCTTTGATTGTGATTCTAATTATAAAATAAAAGGAGAACTAATTGTGTTTGATATTTTGAATCCAGCACCTAATGTTAATGTGTTATACCGACATTTATTAAAGGAGCATTCTGAAAGTTATTGTTATCGAGGTCAAATAAAGGAATATGATTTCTTGGTACCATCATTGTATAGAAAGCATATTGCATAAAACACGACCGTTATGCCAAGTGACGACGGTTGTATTTTTGCTAACTATTCCACTACTAATAACCAGGAAAAGGTTAAATATGGGTTTTTACCTGTCAATAATTCTACTAGTGGATACAGCGCACAACAACAGGTGAAATTGCAAGAAATGAGACGCTTAAATAAAGAGTTTGGGGGGAATGTTGGTAATATATTAGCTCAACAATATGGACTTAACTCAGAGTGTTTGGATATTACGTCAGATTTAAAAGCGGCATGTTTCTTTGCTACTCACCAGTACCCACATTATGAAATATATTCAGGTGGAGATGATTTAGGGGTCATATACAGATTTAAAATGGGAACACAACAATTCTCTTATACAGGTATTGAGACTATGAAAAGCATGTTATTTGAAATAAATAGTCCATATCCGTACCTCTTTGGGCATCATCGAAAAGCATTGGATGAGCAACAAATGATGTTGATTGATGAATATAAACCATATAGACCTGCTATAACATTTACACCATTTGTTATGATTAACTTTCCAAAAGTTAGAGATATTATATACTCATATGTTTCGGAGAATAATTCAGGCGGTTTTTTAACAGAGTTTTTAGAAACAACACGTCTGTTTAAACAAAGTGGTGGATTTATGATTTCTGCAATTTATTATCTGGCTTCAATACCTGTTAATACTACAACAGTATATAATGAACAGTTACAACAAAACATAAATAAACCAGGTCTGGCGATTCTAGATAAAATGATAGGCATTGAGGATGTTTCAAAATACTCTTTTGTAGAGAAGTTTTATTTTCATCAAGGTGCATTAACAAGCGATACCATTTCGGTTAATCGTGAAGAACTTTGGCCTAGTGTAAAGCATGATTATTATTTTAATCTTATTGCAAGAATGATTACATTATCTTGTTCAGATTATTTAGAAAAATATAATACAAATTATGATGACCAAGTATTAGGGGTATTAGATAGAGGTTATTATTAAAATTATTGTCAAAGGAAGATAAATAGGGGGCAGAAAATAAGCAGAGTATGAGCCTTTCCAATGGATATTGTTATTTAGTATTGACATTCATGGAAAGGCTCTATTCTTTTGCTCGTTTTTATGCCTCGTCGGAACGGGTATAAAGTAAGCGTCAAATAACATAGTGTATTTCTTTTCCTGCCATAATCCGTGATAATTACTCTTAGAGTTTTTAGGGTCTACTCTTAAAAATCTAAAACACGGAGGTATATCATGGAAGAATTATCAGCAAAGACACAAATCAATATCCAGAAATGGCTGGAAGTCATTCACCGATGCCGCGACAGTGGGCTTTCTAACCAGCAGTGGTGTGAAGAGAATGGCATTTCTTTGAAAAGCTACTATTACTGGCTCGCAAAGATCAGAAAGTTGGCGATTGAGAACCTTCCGCATAAGCGAAATGCAGGATCTGTTTCCACGGAAGCACCGGAGACTGCAGTGTTTGCATCGATTCCGGTTATCAGCCATTGCCCTTCCAATCCCGCATCTGTTATCATCCGTTCCGGCAGTGCAGTGATTGAGATCGCTGTGAATACGCCAGACTCCCTGATTCAGTCCGTCATTCTGGCTGCATCCAGATGTTAGGGGATCTTTCACGGGCAGAAACGATTTATCTTGCCTGTGGTTATACCGATATGAGGAAATCCATCGATGGCCTTGCAGCCATCGTCCAGCAGAACTTCCGGCTGAATCCGTTCTCCAACAGCCTCTTTCTCTTCTGCGGTCATAAACGTAATCGTATGAAGGCTCTGTTTTGGGAGGGAGACGGTTTCGTCCTACTGTACAAGCGTCTGGAAAATGGGAACTTCCAATGGCCAAGGACCCCGGCGGATGTACGCCGGATATCCGCTCAAGAGTTGCGCTGGCTGCTGGAAGGACTGTCCATTGACCAGCCAAAGGCGGTAAAGAAGCTGCATCCGAAATCTATCCTTTAAAGTGGCTGAAAAGCTTGTAAATACTGGATTCTCAGCCACTTTTATGCTATACTAAATACAGTTAGAATACGAAAATGAACCGATTTCCATGGACGACGGAACACCAATCTCAGCATTAGAAACCCGCATTACAGAGCTAGAAAAAGAAAATCTTCTCCTCCAGGAAAAGGTAGCTTTCCTGACCCGCAAGCTTTATGGCAGGTCAACCGAGCAGACATCCTCCCTTGATATCGAGGGACAGATGTCTCTTTTTGATGAAGCGGAAACGGAGGCCGATTCGAAAGCTGCTGAACCGGATATGAAGGATGTCGCTTCCTATCGGCGCAAAAGGTTCCCAGGTCAGAAAGAAGAACTGCTCAAAGACATCCCTCATGAAAAGAAACTCTGCACACTTGCAGAAGAAGACCGTTTCTGCCAGACCTGCGGTTCGCCGCTTGTTTCGGTGGGGGAGGAATTCGTCCGGACGGAAATCGAGCTCATCCCTGCCAAGGTACGTGTTATTGACTATTACCGTGAAACATTCGAATGCAGGGAGTGTCGTAAGAACGGGAAAGCATATATGGAGAAATCCCCCATGCCCTGTCCGGTCATCCAGCACTCTTATGCGTCCCCTTCCACGGTTGCCTGGGTCATCCATCAGAAGTATGAGCTGGCCGTACCGCTGTACCGTCAGGAAAACGAATGGAACGATCTTGGTGTGGCCTTAAGCCGGGCAACCATGTCCAACTGGATTCTTGCCAGTTACCGGGACTGGCTGTCTCCGATTGTCGGACTGTTACGGAAAAGACTTCTGGAACAGGGATATCTGCACATCGACGAGACGCCGTTACAGGTGCTGGGGGAAGACGGAAGGAAGAACACCACGGATTCCTATATGTGGGTATACTGCTCCATAAAAGAAAGCAGCCATCCCGCCAGGCTGTTTGATTATAAGCCGGGACGCAGCGGAACTTTCCCCCAGAAGTTTCTGGAAGGTTACCACGGATACATCCACACAGATGCTTATAAAGGCTATGAAAAAGTATCTGGGATTACAAGATGTTTCTGTTGGACACACCTTCGCAGATACTTTGTGGATGCCCTTCCAAAAGAAACGGAAAGCCGGGAAACAACCATACCGGCACAGGCCATCAGCTACATCAATCAGCTGTTTGAGATTGAGAAAAAACTGGAAGTCCTGTCTCCCCAAGGCAGGAAGGAACAGCGTCTGATACAAGAAATGCCTGTATTAGATGCCTTTTGGTCGTGGGCTGAAGATGCATCTGCCGGAATCCTTCCAAAATCCAAACTTGGAGAGGCATTTACCTATGCCTTCAACCAGAGAAAGGGGTTGATGAATTATCTGCTGGACGGGAACTGCGCTGTCTCAAACAATCTTGCCGAGAACTGCATCCGTCCCTTTACGATAGGACGTAAGAACTGGCTGTTTTCTGGAAGCCCCAAAGGAGCAGAGGCCAGTGCAGGTATCTATACGCTGGTGGAAACGGCAAAAGTCAATGGCCTAAACCCCAGAAAATATATTCAGTATATTTTGAGTGATATCCCCGGAACAGCATTCCAGCAGTATCCGGAATTTCTGGAAGACTATATGCCATGGGAACCTGTCATACAGAAAATATGTAGATAACCGCCAACCTTGAGAAGATCAGAAGGCTGGCGATTTTTCTATACACTCTGTTATTTGACGGTTACGGTATAAAGTGTGTTGCCGGATTGATAAGATAGACAAATCATCGGGGGCATTGAAACAGAATGTTCAATAAAAACAGGAAATAGTCAATGGATAATTTTTGGTATCAAAATACCAAAAATTATTGACGGATTAATTATATAGTAATATACTGTAGTTAGAAAGTAAAATAAGTTTTTCAGAGGTGTAAGATTGAAAATGGGAAGTAGAGGGTATCCATTACCTTAAGCACACGACAAATAAGCCATCTGTTGGTGGCTGCTTTAAAAATTGAATATTGAGAAGTTAAGGTTATGCAGTTGCTGACTTGATTTTATAACCCTGATTTCTTGCGATAAGGATCGCCTGCTCTACCGTGATCTCACGATCATCTGGAGGCAGATCGGATTTCCTGTAAAGTTCTGCATTATAGTTTTCTCCGTTTCTCAACATGTGGTATAATGCGGTAAGAAGCATTCTTGCTATGGCAATGATTGCTTTTTTGTGGCCGCGACGCTTTTTGATACGGAGATAGCGGTTACGTATTTCAGGATGCTTTGAGCTTTTCACAACAGCGTTTGCGCACTGTACTAAAAGCGGTTTGATATAGCATCCGGCTTTGGAAACCCGGACAGATTTTTTCTTCCCTGCACTTTCATTGTTGGCTGGAGTAAGTCCAGCCCATGAGCATAAGTGTTTCGCCGAAGGAAAAGCCTCCATATTGGTACCGATTTCGGAAATGATACCGATGGCAGTGAACTCACTGCGGATACCAGGAGCGGTTTGGAGAATGGAAAGTTCCTGCTGATAGGGAGCGGCGAGCGCAAGAATGAGTTCTTCAAGCTCTGCTTTCCGGGATTCAAGGCTTTCGTAATGGGCTTTAATTATCTTGAGTTTCCCCGCCTGTTCCGGTGTGATATAGCCGTCAATGGCATCACGCAGTTCGGGAAGTTTCTTTTTCAAACTTTTGAAAACAAGGGGTTCAAGGTCAAAGGAAGTATCTTCAGAGTTTTCTAAAATCTTATCCAGTATTGCCTGAGCAGATTTGCCGAAGGTGTCCGAAACAACGTTTCCCAACTGGATATTGGAAACTGTGAGACAGTTCTGCAAACGATGCTTTTCGCTTGATTTGAAGCAGGTCAGTTTGAAACGGTAACGCATAAGGTCACGGAGCTGGCGTATGTCAGCAGGAGGCATAAAGCTACCGGCAACAAGGTCATGCTTAAACAGGTCAGCAATCCATTTGGCATCTTTCTTGTCAGTTTTCTTTCCACGAATAGCCTTAACATATTTAGGATGAGCAAGGACAATGGAACAATCCTTTTCAAGGATGTTATAGATAGGAATCCAGTATTTACCGGTAGATTCCATACAGACATCCTTGCAATTCCGGTCGAGCAGCCAGTGTAACAAATTTTTCAGACCTTTCGTGAAGGTAGAAAAACGGTGGCGCTCGTAAGAGGTAACGCCCTGCTTGTCAGTAGAGGCAATGCAGGCTACAACAAAAGTCTTGTGGACATCAATACCACAACAGATTTTGTACACGATTTTTAAAGCCATAGGGACTCCTTTCAGAACCGAAGTGGTTCGCTAAAGATTATAGGGAGAGACAGCATTGACTGACTGTCTAAGCCATAAACGAAGTTGTTTAAACAGAGATAAGATTTCGTGCTTGGTGTCACACTTGATTTGTGCCTGAAAAGACAGTCTACACATATAACAATACGGTCATCCGGCAAGCCGGACAGCCCACTCACCTCCCTGTGATTTGTAGTATACCGAGTTCCCTACAATAACAAGTATAAAGAAAAAATACGCCAGGAACAAACATTTTCATTACGTTTTGTGCCTGAGCGAAGCGAAAGGAATGGATATAACAATGAAAAATGATAAGAAAAGAATAGATGTGTTGTATTCCTTCTTTAATGCAATCAGAGGAAATAACTCTCCAAATGAATATCAAAGCACACTAGCTGTGCTTAAGAAGTTATTAGACATTCATTCAGAAATGTCAGATGAAGTAAGTGATAACGATTTATATGAAATCATGCGAGATGTAGCGGATTCTTTTGGTGTTGCAAATCCGTTTTCCGATAGAAATCGATTTATTGATATCTATAGAACGTTACGGGGGTTTGAAGAAGTTACATGGACGGATATCATTGAATACGGTGACAGTAGAGCAAAATTTAGAGTTCCGGAAGCATTGATTGATGAAATGGAAAAAAACTTTATTGATGGCTTTCAGGAAGTGCTAATTCCAGAAGCAGAAAAGTTTTCGCCTTATTTAGAACGTTTAATTATGACGCATTATGATTCGCATTTTACATTAACGTCTATGGACACCTTCTATTATAAGGTTCTTACAGAAATGTTTCTTGGCAATGATATGGTTGATGTAATTCAGACCAGTATATATGAATACGAATTTTCATCACGAAAATTCGACTTAATATTGTCGGTGCCGGTGTTTGGTGTAAGAGATAAGGCTGAGGAAAATTCAACATTTATTTGCAGAGAATATGACTTAATCGCAGTTGAAAACTTGGCGCTTCATCTGAATAGTGAAGGTATTTTGTCGATTATATTACCTGCAAGAATTACCTTTGGTGGCGGAGATGTTAAGGAACTTCGAGAATTTTTACAGTCTATGTACTGTATAAAGGAAATTGCTGATCTTCCATCAGGGATATTTGAAAACACAGGTGTAAAAATATATTTGCTAACTATTACGACAGGAAGAACCGACGAAGTTATTATAAAACGTTATATAGCGGATACGGAGAATCCGCGCAAGAATGGACTGAATAAATTAATTGTACAGGACGATACATTCGTGTTAGAGGATGAACTTACTGATATGGGTGACTGGAATATTGATAGAATATTTGAGTCACAAGATGAAGATTGGCTTAAATTTCAGGAGTCCGGAGTTAAAAAACAGGAACTTGGAACGGTAGCTTCTATCTTTAGGGGAAAAGCAGTGAATAAAAAAGATCCGAATGGAAACATTGGAGTGGTGAATATTTCAAACATCGGAGAATACGAAATAGATTATTCGGGGCTGGACCATTTAGAGGAAGAAGAACGCAAGATTACGAACTATTTGTTAAAGACTGGTGATTTACTTATTCCAGCAAGAGGAACCGTAATAAGAGTGGCGATCTTTGAGGAACAACCATATCCATGTATTGCTTCATCAAATGTGATTGTTGTCAGAGCGATAGATGATAGCTTATCTACAACATTTTTAAAGTTGTTCTTTGATAGCCCATTGGGCAGAAAAATGCTTATTACAAGACAACAAGGAACAACGGTAATGAATATCAGCTATAAAGAGTTAAACAATATAGAGATTCCGTTACCTTCAATAGAAGAACAAGAGTCTATTGCAGATGAATATTTAAAAGAACTTGAAATTTACAAGAAATCTATACAGGAAGCAGATAAGAGGTGGTACTCTACACTGTCAAGACTTCAAGGTAGAATTTAGGAGGACATAAATGCTGGGAGCAATTATTGGAGATATTGTAGGGTCTCGTTTTAAGCGGAATAATCATAGGAATAAGGAGTTTGATTTCCTCACATATAAATGCACTACAACGGATGATAGTGTCATGAGCTTGGCAGTTGCTCAGGCAATTATGAAAAGTAAAATAGATTATAGCGATCTTTCAAAAAATGCAATCGAGTGTATGCAGGCGGTAGGAAGAGATTATCCAAATTGTGGTTATGATGAAAGTTTCCGTGACTGGATTTTTTCTGACGAGCCAAAGCCATATAACAGCTATGGGAATGATTCGGCAATGAGGGTAAGTGCGGTAGGATTTGCTGCAAAATGTTTAGAAGAAACTAAGTTTCTTTCAAGGTCGGTTACGGAAGTGAGTCATAATCATCCCGAAGGAATAAAAGGTGCTGAGGCTACAGCAGTTGCAATTTTTATGGCAAAGTCAGGCAGCAATATTTTAGAAATACGAGATTATATCGATAAGAATTATTATCCGATGGAGTTTACATTGAATGATATTAGAGAGTCATATGAATTTAATGAGACTTGCCAGGATACGGTACCGCAGGCATTAACTGCTTTCTTTGAATCTACTGGATTTGAAGATGCAATAAGAAATGCCATATCGATTGGCGGTGATAGTGATACAGTTGCAGCAATCTGCGGAGGAGTTGCTGAAGCATATTATGGTATTCCTACAGATATCAGAAAATATGCATTAACATTTTTAGATAAGAGCTTAATACAGTTATTGATTTTATTTGAAAATAAATATCCACCTATGATGGAAAAGAAACGTAAAGACATGAGCGTTAGTGTGAAACGTTCAGCAAATAATATGGTTAGGACAGGAGGCAGAGAAACGATGATACAATCGGCGGTTAAAGTTGCTGATTTGGAATTAAAAGAGTCTGAATCTGAAATTGAAGAAACAAAGAAAAAGCAATTGTTTGCTCATTTATATGAAGCGTGTAATATTTTGAGGGGCCCAATTAACCAGGATGAGTTTAAAGATTATGTGACTCCTATTTTATTCTTAAAAAGAGTAAGTGATGTTTACGATGAAGAAACACAAAAAGCTCTTGATGAATCGGGGGGAGATGAAGAGTATGCTTCTTTCGATGAAAATCATAGCTTTGTAATTCCAAAAGAGTGCCATTGGATTGATATCAGAAATGCCGGCAAAGATGTTGGTAAAATGATTGTCAAAGCGATGAATGGCATTGAAAGAGCTAATCCTGAAACACTTAGCGGCGTGTTCTCAAGTTTTGATGATGTTACATGGACGGATAAAACAAAACTTACGGATGAGCGTTTAAAAAATTTAATTGAACATATGTCAAAATTGAAGGTTGGTAATAAAAATTATAACGCTGATGTAATGGGCGATGCATATGAATACCTCATCAAGAAGTTTGCTGATCTTTCAAAGAAGAATGCCGGTGAATATTACACGCCAAGAACGATTGTAAAACTTATGGTTATGCTGATGGATCCTAAACCTGGTGATACGGTTTATGATCCGGCCTGTGGAACCGGTGGTATGTTGATCGAGGCTATCAGGCATATAGATGACAGACAGATGACTTACGGGAGAATTTATGGGCAGGAAAACAATCTGTCCACATCGGCCATTGCAAGAATGAACCTGTTTCTGCATGGAGCAAGCGATTTTAAAATTGCACAAGGTGATACACTTAGAAATCCGAAATTTATCGAACATAATCAGCTAAAACAATTTAACTGTGTTCTTGCAAATCCACCTTTTGGCCAGGAAAAATGGGGAGCATCCGGATTTGAAAGTGATAAGTATGGCCGCAATATATGGGGCTGCCCTTCGGATTCCAATGCAGACTATGCCTGGTTACAGCATATGGTTAAATCTATGAAACCAATGGAAGGAAAAGCAGCAGTTGTTTTACCTCAGGGTGTATTATTCCATAGCGGCAAAGAAGGCGATATCCGCGAACAATTAATTAAGAGCGACATGATTGAAGCAGTTGTTGCTCTCGCTGGTGGAGTATTTTATGGAACAGGAGTATCAGCGTGTATTATTTTCCTAAATAATCATAAGAAATCAGAACACAGAGGTAAGGTATGTCTGATTGATGCTACGAATATTTATACTCCAAAACGTGCACAAAACGTGATGGAAGACAAAGATATTCAAGCGGTGTTTGAATTATATCAGGCATATGAGGATAAGGCTGAAAAATGTAAAATTGCTACAATTAAAGATTTAGATGCAGCGGGAAACACACTGGCTGTCAATACTTACATCGAAAAGAAAAAGCAAGAGGCAGTACCTCCTGAACTTATTAGAATGGAGTATATAAATGCGGTAGAAAATGTGAAAAAGGCCGAGGCACGTATGAAAGCTTATTTGATTGCAGGAGGATTCATTGATGAAAAATAAGATAACTTTAGATGAATTAGAAAAGTATCTTTGGGGATCGGCAGTTTTACTTCGTACTCACGTTGATGCGGGGGCCTACAAACAATATATTTTTCCTTTGTTATTCTTTAAACGTTTGAGTGATGTTTATGATGAGGAATGTGCAAAGATTAAAGCAGAATATGGGGAAGAAGCGCTTGACTGGGAAGAAAATCATCAGTTCCAAATTCCGGATGGCGCTCATTGGAGTGATGTCCGCAATACTTCTCAAGATGTTGGTAAAGCAATTATTGAAGCTTTTCATAAGATTGAAGCTGCAAATCCTGAAAAATTACAAGGAATTTTCGGAGATGCTTCCTGGACCAATAAAAACCGTTTACCAGATAGACTGTTGAAAGATATGTTGGAGCATTTCAGCACAAAGACATTATCAATTGAAAACTGTCCGGCAGATGAGCTGGGTCAGGGATATGAGTATCTAATCAAACAGTTTGCAGATGATAGTGGACATACTGCCCAGGAATTCTATACGAATCGTACCGTTGTAAATTTAATGACAGAAATACTTAAACCTCAAACAGGAGAATCAATCTATGACCCGACCTGCGGTAGTGCAGGTATGCTGATTTCAGCAGTGGCGTACTTGAAGGAGCAGAAGAAAGAGTGGAGAAATCTTTCTATTTATGGCCAGGAAATAGTGACACTCACATCCGCTATTGCGCGAATGAATTTATTACTGCATGGTGTTCAGGATTTTGAGATCGTAAATGCTGACACGCTCAAAACACCTGCATTTACAGAACATTCTAAATTAAAACGGTTTGATCTGATACTCGCAAATCCTCCGTACTCAATCAGTCAATGGGATCGTACCGCTTTTGAGTCAGATAAGTATGGACGTAATTTTTTAGGAACGCCGCCACAGGGACGTGCTGATTATGCTTTTTTTCAACATATTATTAAGAGTCTTAATGAAGAGACAGGCAGATGTGCAATTCTTTTTCCTCATGGAGTTTTATTCAGAAACGAAGAAAAAAATATGCGTGAAAAGTTAATTAGAAAAGACATTGTTGAATGTGTTATAGGTTTAGGACCTAACTTATTTTATAACTCTCCAATGGAGGCTTGCATTATAATTTGCAGGACAAAGAAAGAGAATAACAGAAAAGGCCAGGTATTATTTATTAATGCACTGAATGAAGTTACCAGAAAGAATGCTCAAAGCTATCTGGAATCAAAGCATATCAAGAGAATCGCTGATGCATATGAGAAATATGAATCAGATAATGATATTGCTATCAAGGTGACGATTAAGGATATCGAGAAAAATGACTTTTCTCTTAGTATTCCACTATACATACAGACTACAAAAGAATTTGAAGCAGATGATAGAACGGTCCAGGAATGTTACAGAGATTGGGAAGCCTCGGCTAATCGAGCAATTAAGTACCATAATATGATTAGTGAAATGTTAGGAGGTGCCAAGGATGATAAGTGTTAAATTGGGCGATGTAGCTGTGGAAGTTAAATCATCAAACAAGGGTGATAAATCCGGATGTAAGATAGTAGGATTAGAACATTTAACTCCGATGGAGGTAACTCTTAGTGAATGGAGTGATGATACGAATAATACTTTTACGAAAGAATTTTCAAAAGGCGATGTGCTATTTGGCAGAAGACGTGCGTATCTTAAAAAAGCTGCAGTAGCCCCATTTGATGGTATTTGCTCTGGAGATATTACTGTCATAAGAGCAATCGAGAATAAAGTTGCTCCTGATTTACTTCCATTTATTATTCAAAATGATTTTCTCTTTGAATATGCAGTTGGAAAGTCTGCCGGTTCTCTTTCACCTCGTGTAAAGTGGGAGCATTTGAAAAAATTTGAGTTTTACCTGCCTGATATGAAGGAGCAAAAAGCGTTAGCTGAAACGTTATGGTCTATTAACGAGACGAAACAGGCTTATATTCATTTAATTAAACAGACAGATGACCTAGTTAAGTCGCAATTTGTCGAAATGTTTGGGGATAATGATTTCGTTATGAAATCTTTATCGGAGGAATGTGCTTTAATAACAAAAGGAACTACGCCTACGACGCTTGGATATAACTTTACTGATGAGGGAGTGAATTTTGTTAAGATTGAAAATATATCATTGGACGGTCATTTTATAAAAGATGGAATGATGTATATTGGCGAAGATTGTAATGAAACCATGAAACGTTCACAGCTAAAAATTGGAGATGTTCTATTTTCAATAGCGGGTGCTATAGGGCGTTGTGTGTTGGTTACAGAGGATATCTTACCCGCTAACACCAATCAGGCACTTTCAATTATTAGACTTAAAAATAATGCAAAAATAAGCAAAGAATTTCTAATGGCGGCACTTCAATCTGGTTATATTGAAAACCAGTATATGTTGTTAAAAAGAGGAGTAGCTCAGCTTAATTTATCATTAAAGGATGTTGGAAATTTCAAAATTCCAATTCCTTCGAGAGAACAGCAGGAAGTATATGTTGATTTTGCAAGACAGACTGACAAATCAAAATTCGCCCTACAAGACGCCATTAACAATTTAGATGCACTAAGTAAGAAGATTATTGCAGAAAATTTAATTGCCGCAGGAAAGGAGTAAGATAATATGTCACTGTTTAATGAAGATAATACGGTTGAACAATTATTTCTTGAAACTTTAAAGAAAAACGGATGGAAGTATATTCCGGCCGAACAACTTCCACGTGATTTGACCGATGTAATGGTTGAATCAATGGTAAAAGATGCATTAATCAGATTGAATCCAGAGATAGCAGAAGAGCCATCAAGAGCAGATGAGGTTATTTATAAGCTGAGAACATTACTCCAACCGTTTCCAGCTGACAACTTAGTTGCTCAAAATGAAGCGTTTAAGAAAAAATTGTTTGAAGAAAACTCATATCCATTTGGAAAAGACGGTAAATCAACACCTATTACATTCTTTGGAACTATTACCAGGGAAGAATTGTCTAAAAATGAATACGTTGTAACGAATCAATGGGTATACCCATCAGTTGAAAATGGAAAGAGATTTGATATTGTTCTTTTGGTTAATGGTTTTCCGGTAGCAATTGGTGAACTCAAGACTCCGGTTCGTAATGCTATTTCATGGCTTGATGGAGCCCAGGATATTTCTGACTACGAAAAATCCGTGCCGGAGATGTTTGTTCCAAATGTGTTTAATTTCGCATCAGAAGGTAAGTGCTATCGATATGGAACGGTAAATATGCCATTGACTAAGTGGGGCCCTTGGCATACACACGACCATAAAACAGAGGGAAGCCTGGCAGATGTGAAGAACAGCGCAGCAGATATGATTACCCCTGAAAAAGTAATGGATATAATGCAATTTTTCACATTATTTTCTACAGATAAAAAGCATCGTAAGATTAAGATTATATGCAGGTATCAACAGTATGAAGCTGCCAATCTTTTGATTGAGCGTGTAAAGAGCGGATATCCAAAACAGGGTCTTATCTGGCATTTCCAAGGCTCTGGCAAGTCCTTACTCATGGTCTTTGTTGCACAGAAACTCCGAATGACACCTGAATTGCAAAATCCAACAGTTGTAATTGTGGATGATAGGATTGACCTTGAAACGCAGATAACGGGAGACTTTAACGCAGCAGATATTCCTAATTTGCAGTCTCTTGTATCTAAAGAAGACTTAATGAACTTCTTTGAACAGGATATGCGTAAGATTGCTATTACAACTATTTATCGTTTCGGTGATGTGGAAAAAGCGTTAAATCTCCGTGATAATATTATATTGCTGGTTGATGAAGCCCACCGTACTCAAGAAGGAGACTTGGGAGAAAAAATGCGCCTTGCATTACCCAATGCGTTCTTTTTCGGATTAACGGGTACACCTATCAACAGACTTGATAAGAATACGTTTAAGACATTTGGTGCCGTTGAAGACAAGAGCGGTTACATGAGCAAGTATTCTTTCTCAGATTCTATCCGCGATAAGGCTACTTTACCACTTAATTTTGAACCGGTACCAATTGATTTACACGTTAATAAAGAGGCGCTTAATCAGGAATTTGAAGAAATGACAGATGGTCTTTCAGATGAGGATAAGGGAGAGATTTCAAAGAACGTTACAATGAAAGCGATTATGTATGATCGCAAACGTATTAAAAAAGTTGTGGAGCATATTGTAAATCATTATAAAACTAAAATTGAACCAAATGGCTATAAAGCGCAGATCGTTGTATACGACAGAGAGTGCTGTCTGATGTATAAAGAAGAACTTGATAAGCTTGTATCTCCAGACGCATCCACAATTGTTATGACAACAGGAGATGATAAAGCTGGTAAATATAAAAAATACAAGAGAAACAGAGACGAGGAAGCTAAGGTCTTGGAGCATTTCAAAGAACAAGATGACCCGCTCAAGTTTGTAATTGTAACAAATAAACTTCTTACCGGATTTGACGCGCCAATTCTTCAAGTTATGTATTTGGACAAGCCTATGAAAGACCACAACCTCCTTCAGGCAATATGTCGTGTAAATCGTACCTATGATGTGGGGAAGACAAGCGGTTTAATTGTTGATTATATAGGCGTTTTTGATAATGTTGCTAAGGCGCTGAATTTTGATGAAGCGGGAATGAAAAAAGTTGTTACTAATATTGAAGAGGTTAAAAAGCAGGTTCCGGCATTAATGCGTAAATGCTTGAGTTATTTTATGGGGGTGGACCGTACTGTTGAAGGCTGGGAAGGATTACTGGCAGCACAGGAATGTTTGCCAAACAATAAAATAAAGGATGAGTTTGCCGCAGATTATAGAGTGTTAAATCGTGCATGGAATGCTTTATCACCGGATCCATTTCTTGAAACATTCAAGTACGATTATGTATGGTTAAGCAAGCTGTATGAATCAGTAAAACCTACGGATAACAGGGGTGCACTTTTATGGGCGGCACTGGGCGCAAAAACACTGGAACTTGTCCACAATTACATCGAGGTTGGGGCTGTTCATGAGGATGTAGATATTCTTACTCTTGATGCTGCCTTGATTGACGAGTTTATTCAAAAGCAAAAGGATATTAAGAAGACAACGATGAAAGTAGAAATTGACCTTGTAGCGAGAATTCAAAAACATAGCCATGATCCAAAATTTAAGAAGCTTGGTGAAAAGCTGGAGGAACTACGTGACCGCCATGAACAAGGTTTAATAACCAGCATTGAATTCCTTAAATTGTTGTTGGAACTTGCGAAAGAAGCTGCAAAAGCGGAAAAAGAAGTAGTGCCAGAGGAAGAAATTGATAGGGGGAAAGCTGCTCTTACAGAACTCTTTAACGGACTTAAGAATGATAAAACACCAGTAATAGTAGAGAGAATTGTTGCGGACATTGATGATATTGTTAAAATCGTGAGATTTGACGGCTGGCAAAAAACTACTACTGGAAAAAATGAAGTAAAGAAGGCACTTCGTAGCGTCATCTGGATTAAATATAAAATAAAAGATAAGGAGATGTTTGATAAAGCTTATAGCTACATTGAACAGTACTATTAAAAATTAACTGTCAGGTAGCGTGAGCATATCACGCTGCCTGTCAAGCCTTACATTTGACTGTGTTGGTGCCGGGTGAGGGTTGATACTAAAAATAATTGGGGAAGTAAATGCTTATGAAAATAAGATATATCATTGTTATGTTGAGACAGCTGGAAAACCGGCTGGATAAAAGGCTGGGGGATGAAGAAAAAAGGAACCTGATTTTGAGTTTACTGGTTCTTCGTCAGGTCAATATCGTATTAGAACAGGAAAACCATTATCAGGAAGACGATTTATACATACCTTCTGAATTGAGATGGGAGTTTCTAAAAAATATGCCGGATACAGAGCTGAAGCGAGGCCTGTATCGAGCCTTGCAATTAGTGCAAGATAATAGCGAAATTTACGGAAATTTAGTATTTCCGGAGAGCGTACAGGGGAATGTTGAAGAGCCGGAACTTCGACTGTTACTTGATGGATTCAGTATGATCACAGGAAATGGTGAGGCTCAGGGAACGTGTGGAATGGCTGAGGTTTTTGAGTATATATGCTCGTACTTGCCACCTGAAAGAAGCGAAACGACAGGGGCATTCTATACGCCGCTTCAGGTGTCTGAGTTGATGATACAATTTCTTCAGCCAACAGGTGGACGTGTCTACGATCCGTGCTGTGGATCTGGTGCCTTGCTGCTTAAGTCGGCAGAATATATATCAAAGCATGATGGGAGTTTTCAATTATATGGGCACGAAGCGGATTCCGCGGCGTGGCGAATCACCTGTATGAAGGCAGCATTGAGGGGAATTACAGTTCATTCAGGCGAAGACATAGGTGATACGTTCAAGGCCGATTTTGTATTGGGAAATCCTCCTTTTGGAACTCACAGCTGGGAACAGCAGCTAGATCCATATGATCCAAAGTGGAAATACGGGATGCCGCCTTTAAAGAGAGGTGAGTTCGCCTGGCTGCAGCTTATGTTGTATCATTTGAGGGAGAGCGGGAAGATGGCCATTGTATTGAGCAATGGCGTATTAGATAGCAGTAATAATGCTGAACGCAGAATTAGGGCCGGTATTATCAAAGATGATATTCTGGAGGCAATTGTAACACTACCGGCAGGATTATTTTACTGCACTAAAATATCAGTCTCATATTGGATAATAAATAAGAGTAAAAATCTCGATTGCAGAAATAAAATTCTGTTGATTGATGCCAGAAATTTAGGCGTGACAGTTGATAAGACTACAATATTGCCGGAAACCGAGATGCAGAGAATCTGCCAGGCATACGAATTCTACCAACAGGGGCGTAGCGAAGACCAGCAGGGATTTAGCAGAATTGTTAAAGCAGATGAGATTGAGACAGAGGATTATTCCCTGGCTCCTGAACAATATATTGTTTCCGCGCCGTCAAAGTTACCGGATATTGAGAATTTGGAAGCTCAAGAGGAGAGGCTGGAAGCGAAACTGAAACAGCTGATGGATGAAAATAGAGAAAATTTTTTACATATACTGAAACGATTATGAGGATAAAGGATGACAAGTACACGGAAGGAACAAAATTGGATATATGAGCAGATAGACTTCCTGTTGGAAAATTTAGGGTCAGCTGAACCGGGAGATTTTCTCTGTGATGTTTCATTGCTTTTATACGGTATGAATGAAGAGGATATTGACAGTACCCTATTGTTGTCTGCGAACAAGTATGAATGGCAAACAGGCATGGGAAAATTGTGCAGTAAAAATCATTGGCTGTGCAGGCAACAATTCACGTTTGGCCGGGCGCTGGCGGTTATGGATGAAAAAAGGGTGAGCTATCTGAGTGATTTTTTGAAAAATCTCATCTCAGATAAAACATATTTATATGAGAATTCTTCAGAAGCATTTTGTTATCTTCTGCAGACCATGTTTTCTCAACAATATATAAAGGATTTTATTACCCCATCAACGCTCTGTTCACTGATGGCCTGCATGATAGCGCCTCAACAGGGGGAGGTCATTCTGGAACCGGTATGCGGCAGCGGCAGATTGCTGGTGGCAGCGGCTAAGTATAATAGTGATTGTGTCCTAACAGGGATCGATGTGAATGCAAGAATGATAGTGCTCACTTTTTTTAATATGTATTTTAATGGAAAAATTCCGGCAAGGCTTTACCACATGAACTTCCTGGAGGATCTCAATGAATATAATCGTTGTGACGCAGTGCTTGCAAATCCGCCCTATGGGGATGACATTCACATGACCATTGATTTTGTGAATAAGATTATGGAGATGCTGAAAATGGGCGGACGCTGCGGCATATTGGTGCCCGAAGGTTTTTTGACCAGCACAGTTAGAGAAGTTATTGAGATGAGAATGCGGTTGTTGGAAGTATACACGCTGGAAGGGATTGTGGCTTTGCCAAGGAAGATCTATAAGCCATACACGGAGAGCAATTCATCTCTTATTTTGTTGAGAAAACAATCGGCAACACCTGATTATACTGTATTTTTGAGCCGTCTGCCCGAGTGGGCCGGAGGGAATAACGAGTTTTCTGACCAGGTGTACAAACAGGATATGGGCCGGATTGCAGATGCATGGCGGCATTACAAGGAAAAGGATCATGGCTATTGGAGACTTTACGAAGATGATATCGCCTGGAGTGTTTCCGCGGAAGAAATCCGGCACAACGATTATATATTTGCCGCAGATTCCTACACAAAGCCCGAATTTTTGCTTCCGGAAACACAGCTGGAAGAACTGCGAGACAAGGTATTTGATGGGTATGAAAAACTGGAGCGAGCGATTGGTAATTATTTTGATGAGGATTTTGAATCATGGCTGTGAACGTAAAACTATTTAAGTTGGAACAAGTAGCAAAAATTTATTCAGGTACAAACTCAAAAAACGGTAAGACCGTATTTGGCGAGGGCGGGTGTCCGTGGGTGAGGGTGGAGGATTTGAACGGGACTTATGTGCAGACAACTACACGCAGCCTGACACGAGAGGGAATGGAGGCAATGAGAATTTCCCCGCCTCAAACGGTATTTTTCTCAGGTACAGGTACGATTGGAAAAGTGGGTATCTCGGATAAGCCCATGGCTCCAAGCAACAATATTATTGCTGTAGAGTTTGATACGCAGAAAGTGCTGCCTCTTTATGGTATGTACTGCCTTGCCGCCATGCAGAATGAGTTCAAGGCTGAGTCAAGAGGTTCTGTCTATGATTCCTTGCGTCTTACTGTCTTCCGCAAGTTTAAAATTCCAGTACCTGATATGAGATTCCAGAAAATGGTGGCTGGAAAATTAGAAGCTTTGCATCAGTCGGAAACGCAGCAGAAATGTTTGGAGGAAGCGTTAAAGGGTGCCGTTTGCTCCATATTTGATAAATATTTTCATGAGGAAGTTAATCGTGTTGTATATGATAATAAGTTTACATATCTAAAAGATTGCACTGAAATACTTTTAAATGGCGCATCAAAGAGAATGCAGACTGGTGATGTGGGTGAGACTGTCTGCTATATCGCAACCGCGCAGTTGGATAATTGGGAGATACAATATAATCAGGCGCCACATGAGAAGGTAGAATTAGAACAGGTCGGGCGCTCAACGTTACACACCGGTGATATTGTAATGAATCGGATTAACAGCGTAGAGCGGCTGGGGAGATGCGGAATTGTTGCATCAGAGCCGGAGCAGATATCGGTGTTTGGACAAAATACGGTTAGAATACGGGCGGATGAAGAAAGAATTGATCCTTTTTTCCTTTTTACCTGGATGATACATCCTTATGTAAAACAGTATGTCCAGCAGAACTCTAAGAATTCAACATCTTTTCAGAGTTCTTTGAATAAACGGGTATTGACAGAGCTGCCGGTTCCGGAAGTAAATCTGACACGTCAGCGGGAATTTGCAGAGGAGTTGAGGGGATACTTTGTATACATCAAAACAGCGAGGCAGATTAATGAAACGTTAAAAGAACTGCGGCAAATATGGTATGATAAGATACGATTTTTGTTGCAGACAGGCATGGAAGAGTCTGAGTTTTTGAACAATTCTTCTCAGTATGAGAAAGAAAATTATTGGATTACGCCGTCAGGCGTTGAGTGCTTTTATGATTCAGAGCTGAGATGCATTCAGGTTCCGGGGGGAGAGAAAAGAACGCTTAGTCTATCGCAGCTTCCGATGGAGGTAGAGATACAATTTTTAGAAGATGTGAGAAATGCATCCGATCCGGCTTATGGTTCTTTGGATCATATCAGGCTTAACAGGATCGGAATTGATTCCGTGCAGGTTATCAGAATGAAACCAGTGGACTATGGGTCTGGCAGGGATGAGTCTGGGGATAATGTGGAACAGCAGCTGGAGAAGGATGGAATTCTCAGTGACCAGCAGGACTTTGGCTACATACGGGAACGAAGGGAAGTGCCATTTTATTCTGCTGAAATGGTAGAACAGTTCATGAAAAGGCAGCCACAACAACACGAGACAGTATATTCAAGATTTTTAAAACTTCCGGCTGCCGCCCGTGCTTATATAAGTCGGTTATCTGCATTTCAGCAGGTTGTTTACGAAGAGTTTCTTTTGGCAATTCAACCGTTAGCAGCCCATGTGGTAAGTAAGCAGGTGACATTCCGGGCAGGAAAACACAGATTTGCCGGATACGGCATTCAGGATGTAATTGCCGCCATACAGCTATTGGAGAACGCCGGATTGCTGGAAAAGAGACAGGGGCTTTATTTGGACTATTATGAGGATTATAAACAGGGGGAGGAGCGCCGGATTATTCTGGATCACAGAATGCGTCCGATAGCTATGGATACGTGGATTTGTGCAGAAGTAAGAGGGAAGATGGTATGCGATTGATAAAAGTGAGCATAGACGGATATAAACATTTAAAAGGTACCTGTGTCAACTTTAATGAGGAGTCTCACGGGGTCATGTTTACTGGAGATATTCCCATTCGTTTTTTTGTTGGTTTAAATGGGTCCGGCAAGTCTGTATTTCTGGAGGGGATTTGTCTTCTGTTTTCACGAATTGTCCAGGATGAAGTGCCGGGTTTTCAGTTTAACCTCATATACAAAATTCAGAGAGACAAGGAATATCGGGTGGAGGTCTCAACTGGAACAGGAGGTGAAAAGCTGGACATAAAGGTGTTTGCTGAAGAGAAAAACGAGCCGGACTTATTGCATTCATTTGAAAAACACCGCTATTTGCTGCCGGATTATGTTTTTACCTGTGCATCCGGTAGCAATAATAACTTTTTTGATATTGTAGTGCACTCACCGATGACCTCCCTGTATAGCGATCTGTACGATATGAGCTTATTGGGGAGAAGCAGGAAAAGCAGGAAAGAGCGCGAAAGGGCTATTGGTAAACTCCTCCTGTCTTTAAAACTCCTGGAAGAGAACCCTATCTGCGTTTTTATTGATGAAAAGAGCTCGGTGTTTGTGCTGGCGGCTTTTTTTGCCATACTTCCCAAGGCGGCAGGTGACACTGAGATCAAAAGTTATATTGAGTGCAGGAGAAAGATATTATCGATGCTGGACAGTGGTCCAGCGCCGATGAGCTTATCCTTTGTTCTGGATGAAAAACGGGTGAAGGAAATGGGGCAGGAAGTAGCGCAATATGGGGCGGTGTTTGATATGCTGATTGCTGACAGTGATGGAGAAGATGGTACAGACGGCACTTGGGATACAGTCCGGTTATATCAGGATGAAGCCGCGGATGTGGAAAATGCACATGGGGACAGGGTCATTACGTTCCTCTTTGATCATTTACTTGAGGGAGACACTGCCTCCTTTTATATCGATAAACTGTCCAAAGCCTACGAAAGTCCCATGGAATTTCTGTCAAAACTGATTCTCGCGTATAATAAGGGACTAATCAGGAGTGTGCACATAGGATTTAAAATTAATAGTACAGAAGATGTGGTAGAGGAAAATGCTCTCAGTGAGGGGGAGTTTATGCTGCTTGTCAGGCTGGGCCTTTTGGCTTTAGGAAGATATAAGGACGGCAGTAATCAATGCCTATATTTGATGGATGAACCAGATGTTTATCTAAATGAACACTGGGACATTGATTTTGTGTCTATGATTCATCAAATATATGAGAGTACCGGGGCACTGCACGAAATTGTAATAGCCACTCATTCATCTCTGATGCTGACGGATGCGTTCCCTGAACAGCTGTACTATTTTCAGCAGAGGGAGGGGCAGGTGATATGCCGTAATATTCAGGCATCTACCTTTGGCGGCAGCAGAAACGAGATAATGGAGGCATTGTTTTTAACCGGGCATTCGGTGGGAAGTTATTCAAACGCAAAAATAGAGCAAATACTGGATCAAGTGAATGATGTGCAGGAGCTGGAAACCTGTTTAAAATATATTGGTTCCGGCTATCTAAGAATGCGTTTGCTGGATAAAATTCAGATTTTGAGAAGAGAGAAGGGATAAGCTGTGTTTTTACCTGTAAAGCAGGCTGAATGCTCTGCGATATTAAATCGGTTGATTAAAATGGTTGAAATGATACTGGAGTATTCGGTAAAAACATTGTTTCAGGAGTTGGATTTTGATGAACTTAGAAAACTGGTGGAGGCGGATCTGGCACCGCTGCTTGACCGCAGAAAAATTAAGAAAGCAATCGAGGAATTGTTTCAATTGCCTTTTTTAGAGCGCACAGAGGCGCTCTGCGCTTTCTGCAATGACGTGGAATTTCAACGGCATATAGATGATACCAATTACCAGTTACATCAACGCTCTGCAAGAGGAAGTGGATCCGGTGCATATATGGAGGTTTTAAATCAACTTTGTAATGAACTCTATGATGCTGTTGATGTTAAAAAAGGAATTGTCATGAGTGAAATACAAAGGGATGGAAAGAAAATAAAAGTCCCTTTTAATATCCGCTTATTAAAAGAACAATATCAACGGGAGAACGGAGAAAATGGTTGTGTCTGCCCTGTATGTGTGAGAGATAATTTGTTTGATCTGGGAGAGGGACAGGCGGATCACTATTTTTCTCGTAAGAAATTTCCTGCACTCGCGTTTCATCCGTTTAATCTCCTCCCTGTTTGCTCCGACTGCAATGGAGCGCTAAAGGGAGTGAAGAATCCTATTGATTCTGTGGACATCGGGGCAGGAGAGCTATGTACTGTTTTTTTACCGTATGTGCGGCCGGGGAAGAATGAAATTAAATTTGGTGTATCGGAGGACTGTGAAAGGCGTATTGTTATGAAGAAGGGGCCAAACGGAGATTCATATACAGAGAAGAGAATAGAAAATATGGAGCGATTGTTTCATCTTGGAAAGCGATGGAACAGAGAACTTGGCTACGTATATGACGATCTTATGGCTGAACTGAACCGGGAAGGTGGAAGAGGAAGAAACAGAGAGGAACGCCTTGCGGATTTGCGCAGAATACTGAGAGACCATGCGAATAGTACCAAAGATAGAAGAGATTTTGTAAAAGGCATATACTGTGCATGGCTGCAGACAAAAACGGACATTGAACTATCGGAATTGTTCCAGAACCTTAAATTTGATAATCGGAGTACCTAGCTATGTGTTGAAGAAATGAAAAAGACATGGATTGCTCCTGTCACAAGGAGTGGTAGAATTAGAAACGATCTAAATGCATGGCAAGAGTGGGATGAAAGAACAGTCGTAAAGTCGGATACGGCAGGGAGGATCGCGTGTTCGTCCAGGGCTAATTATGCCTTGTAAGCATCAGTTTTATACACAACCGCATCTGGAAACGGTGGCATAGCTGGAAAAACAGTAAGTCGAAGGTTTTCGATGATTTGAGGAGGATATGAACGCGCGCGCTTCTGTTCGGTTGTGTTGAGATTTATTGCCGGTGTCGGAATGGAGGTAATGAAAATGACGGTTCGGCAAAAGATAAAAATGGTACTCTTATACTGAATGCTTAAAAAAGAAGTATTGAAATAGCTGCGTATTATTATCCTGCTCATTAGTGGCTATATCTTGTATCGGAGGTATGCTGTGGGTCAAATAATAAAGAGATTTTTAAATGGCTCCTATTTGGAATATGATAATGGAAAATTTGATGATTGGTGTGTTTATTTGACGCAGCCAAATGGAAGTCGTAAGCCACCACAAGATATAGATTGTTTTATTGTACTCAAGAAGTTGGCGATAAAATATAGTGCAGAACGAGTGTATGAAGATTATATTCTAGTTTATGAATTAACCGGAAGTCAAATCGACTCACAAGTACTTGATAGAATTTCGCTTGTTGCAAAAAAGTATGACTCTGATTCTTTGGATGTTGATATTCTATTTTCTGTTTTATATATGGTGATGATTTCCGAGGAACGGAAAAGGTACACTCGTTTAGGTAAGCGTATTAAGCGCCTTGGTATTTGTGTGTTACTTATGGAAGAACGATCAGTGCAAGAATCCGCTGATTTTATGCGTGGAATGAGCTGGAGAGAGATTGATACTTTATGTAGAGAGCGAGGATTCTAATATTATTCTTTGTTAAACGATATGACACAAAGGTCGTATAAATAGTGGCGGATAGATAAAGGAGAGTATACATGGGATTACTTGAGCTTGCCAGCGGAAATTCGATATGGCGTGGTATCGACTATTTTAACAAGAAAAAAGTGATCTCTTGGGAAAAAGTCACCCAGGATTCATATAGTGGCATCGTAGCTGGCAGTAGCGGTGAACCATATGCGGTTTATATTGACAAACAGCATCCAAGAAAATCTACTTGCAATTGTGCTTTTGCAAATGAAAGACGCGTGATTTGTAAACACATGCTGGCAGTGCTGTTTACAGCAGAGCCTAATGTTGCTGAAGATTTCCTCAAATAAGTCGAGAAATATGAAGCAGAGGAAGAAAAAGGGAGCAGCAACACTATGAAGATTTGGAGGTATACATGAAAAGTCTATCAAAATCAGAACTTCAGGAACAGTTGCTAAACGCCCTTATCCAATTAGAAGGAAAATGTGATTATTACTGATTGAAAGAATGAGTTCTACAAAAAGCAATTTATAGTTGGGCAATATACAGGACAACAAATAAATTAAACTGTTATATAAAAGAGGTAATAATAGAATATCCGAAACATATATCTCTGCTGAAGTTAAGGGAAAGCCATATGTAGGCTGGCTATTCGGAAGTAGAATGACAGGGAGAATAGGGGGAACATGATTGATAAAAGTATAGTGCCTTCATTCGAAAAGATGATGAAGCCAATTTTAAAAGTACTGTCGGAAGCCGGGCAGGCATTAGATAACGATACAATCGATGCAAAGATGGAAAACATTCTTAATCTGCCGGACCAGATAAGAACAATCCCACATGGGAACGGACGACGTACGAAAGTATCCTATTGTATTGCATGGGAAAAACATATTTAAAGAAATATGGGCGGCTCTATAATCCATCAAGAGGATTTTGGAAGCTGTCGGAGAACTTCGACGAGGATATCGATAAGATTAATGAAAAACAGAACGCCAAAAGTGTAAACCAGCAGAGCATTAAAAATTTAGAGCGGGAAGATATGACGAACCTGGAATCACACGAGGCATTTGAACGGCTCATTGTTGGAGGATTAAAAGAATTTGCTCAAAAACATGGAAAGGAAATGCAGATCCAATCGGATGATATGGATTGGGATGCGTTTTTTCCGTGTGGGATGGATGAGGGTACAAATCCCGTATATGTAGACGTGAAATACATACCGGGAGGAAATGCGGGAAAAACATTTTATCTGTAGGCGATTGAGCAAGCAGTAAAGCGTTTGCCGACTCAAGGGGATAAGGCTGAGCTGCTGAGCATTTTTAATACACATATCTCCGGTCCTCGGAAGCAGGAATTGGTAAACTGTTATGTAAATAATCAACCCAGATTAAGATAAAAATTAAAATATAGGATTATGAAGATGTAGTCAATCAAATAGGCAGTCTGGATGCCCATGCGGAGTATCGCTCAATCCTAAACGGATGCTGGTAGAAGATAAAATTTCAATACAGTTGACAAAAAAAGAGGAAGAGAAGAAAAGAGATATATTAATCGGAAAACTTCGAACCGCTTATAATGAAGAAAATGTTACCGTATTTTTGGGCGCCGATATATTGAAGGATGCAGGGGTGCTGCTATGGGGAGAACTGACTAGCAAACTTCTCCTCCGTACGATAAGCGAACGGTTGAGAGACAATAATTTTGGAAACGAACATTTGCAGGAAATATGGAAACTGGCCTATCAGAATCAGGAAGATTCTCCGTTGACACAAATGCGGTATATACGAACGGCTTTTGATGACGATGAATATTACGATTTGGTGCGGGAAATTATATATGAAAATGGGCCGGATCCCAAAAGTGATCTGTTGAACGCCATTGTCAAGCTCAGTACGCCAAGGCGTAACCACATTGGCGTAAAAGCATTGTGAGCTATAATTTTGATGATTTGCTGGAATAGAATCTGGAACAGGCGGGAGTAGATTACAAGACGATTTATCGCGAACAGGATATGCCGGATAGGAATCAGCTGAGTATTTACCCTGTTCATGGCTTCCTTCCTCAGAAACCGGAGGAGGGGGAGAGTCAGGATTTAAACCTGGTCTTTTCCGAGGAAGATTATCACCGAGTATACAGGGATGCTTATGGCTGGTCAAATTTAGTGCAGCTTAATGCATTTCGCGATACGACATGTCTCTTTTTAGGGTGCTCTCTGACGGATCCGAACATGCGTAGGCCGCTCGATGTGGCGGCGAGGACGGAGGAAAAGGCAAGGCATTATGCGATACTGAAAAGGAAGAGCCTGGAACTGACTGCAGCGGGCGGCAAGGTGAAACAGGAGATCTTAGAGGAGTATCAGCAGATTGATAATAACATCCGCGAGAGTTATTACGAATCGCTCGGGATCAATATAATATGGGTGGATCGCTATGACGAGATTCCGGACATTTTGAAGGCCCTGCGCGAAACGTGAATGTTGTAAGCCATGGAACGGATGCCGAGCGTATGATAGGAAAAGAATCAGAAAATATCAGTGTAATGTCTCCGCTGCGGCGTGGAGTGGTTGCCGATTATTTTGTAACTGTGCAGTTATTTACCTGGCTATTAGAAAAAGCATGGGGTAAAAAACCCTTATTTAGGACATCGGTGGCCGTATGTGTACCGGAAGATATGACAGAAGTGGAAAAAAAGCACTTGTAGAGGTGATGTGTCAATCTCGCACCAAAGATGTTACGATTATACCTTTTGCAGTAGAACAGTTTGTGGTAATGGCTAAAATTCCTGAAAAACTTCCGCCTGCGTATAAAAAATGCAGGACAGTTGTTGGAATTACAAAAGACGAGCCTGAGAATTATGGTAAAGAAGAACTTGGTCAGATTTTGAAGTATGCGGGGGAAAATGGGATTTCTACAGAAAGAATCACAGATTTGCTGAAGACGGTGTCTGAGGAAGTTAAAGAGCTGTCTCAGGCATTACAATATGAATAAAATGGCACATATGTGCCAAAAGAAGCTTCGGAAGGGATTTAATAGTACTGAATAAAATTTAAAGAAGAAAAAGATTTGGTAAGGAGTAAAAAACCAATAGCTGCATTTCAGCCAGAAAGGAGCCACTTATGGAGTACCTTGCGCATATCAGCGAAGACAAAAATCGGGAGCAGAGCATAAAAAGTCATTTAGAGGGAACGGCCCTCCTGGCAGAGAAGTTTGCAAATGAGTTTGGCTATGGAGACTGGGGCTATTTCTGCGGGAAGCTCCACGACATTGGGAAATATTCGGCTAAATTTCAGAGGCGCATCAAAGGCAGCGGCGAGACAGCAGATCATGCTACGGCGGGAGCACAGCTATGCCTGCAATTGGGCAAACAAAAAGGCGGTTTCTATGTCGCCCCTGCGTACTGTATTGCCGGCCATCACGCCGGCCTTCCGGACACGGGGACGAGCGCGGATACGGGAGAAAGAGGAACCTTCGCGGGTAGGATGAAGAAGAAAATAGAAGACTATGGAGCATATCAAGAGGAGATTTCAGTGCCGCCTCTTTCACCCCCTGTTTTCACGAGAGAAGGGAAGAGAGAGCCTACCTTTACCATGAGCTTTCTCATCCGCATGCTGTATTCCTGCCTCGTGGATGCCGATTATCTTGATACGGAGGACTTCATGAAGGACGGCGGGACAGGCCGGATAGCGGGAGAATGTATCCCGGTACTTTTGGAAAAGTTGAATCGCAATATCGAGAAATGGGTTGTAAATGAAGAAAAGGATACGATCAACGGGCGAAGGACGGAGATACTTAAATACTGTATCGAGCAGGGAAAGAAAGAGAAGGGGCTGTTTCGCCTGACCGTTCCGACCGGTGGCGGAAAGACGGTGGCGTCTCTGGCATTTGCCCTGAACCATGCGGCGGAGCATGGGATGAAGCGTGTCATCTACGTGATTCCGTATACCAGCATCATCGAGCAGAATGCAAATGTATTCAGCGATATTCTGGGGAAAGAAAATGTTCTGGAACATCATAGCGGCATTGATTATGAAAGCACGGAGGAACTGAAACCAAAGCAGCTGGCGACGGAAAACTGGGATCTGCCTGTCATTGTGACGACGAATGTCCAGTTCTTTGAGTCTCTATTTTCCAATAAATCTTCAAAATGCAGAAAATTACATAACATTGCAAACAGCGTTATCATATTTGACGAGGCGCAGATGCTGCCAAATGATTATCTAATGCCGTGTATTGCCGCAATGGAAGAGTTAATCCGGCACTATGAGAGCAGCATTGTGCTGTGTACGGCGACTCAGCCGTCTTTGAAACCATTCTTTCCAGAGGATTTGTATCATACGGAGCTGTGTCCGCGCATGGAAGAACAGTTTCGCTTTTTCAAGAGAGCCAACTTTAAAAATTTAGGAAAAATACCGGAGGGCGAGCTTTTAGAAAGACTGAGAACGGAAGAACAGGCACTGTGTATTTTGAATACAAAGAATAATGTACAAAAGCTGTATGAGGAAATCAAGGGGGAGGGAGTCTATCACCTTTCAACCTTCATGTTTCCCAATCACCGCCAGGATCGCCTGAAGGATATACGGGAGAGATTAGATGCGGGAAAAAAATGTATTGTCATAGCAACCAGTCTGGTGGAGGCCGGCGTGGATCTGGACTTTCAGAGCGTCTACAGGGAACTGGCCGGCGTGGATTCCATGATACAAGCGGCAGGCCGGTGCAACAGAGAGGGGAACCGGCCTGCCCAGACCAGCTTTGCCTATTATTTCCAGTTGGAAGAGTCCAGAAAGATTCCAGGACAGGAACTGCAGATCGAAACGGCAAGACAGGTAATCCGAAATCATGAAGACATAGCTTCCCTTGAGGCGGTCCAGGATTATTTTACCAGATTATATCGTTTTAAAGGATCTGCCCTGGATAAAAAGAATATTTTAGATGAATTTCAAAAAGGCCGGTTTGCTTTTTCCACGGTCGGAAGAGAATTTAAACTGATCGAGCAGAATACAAAAACAATTTTGATTCCGATCGAAGAACGTGCCAAAGAAATTGCGGAGGAATTGAGGTTAAAAGGGGTGTCAAAAAAATTAATCCGGGAGGCGGGGCAATACTGCGTTAATATTTATGATAATCTTTTTCAAAAATTGTATGGCACCGGGATGGTTGTTGGGGTATCGGAGGAGTTGAAAGAAGAGTTTTTTGTTTTAACGGACTGTGGGAATTATTCGGAAGAGACTGGCTTGCAGATTCATGTGGAGCTGGGAACGGATGTGTGGTTGTAAAATGTCATCGAGAGCCAGAATGGACCTGGCTCTCGATGTGGATTCCTAACAGTAATCCAAAATATTTCAATCCGCATTTACCTGTTTTAAACCGAATTTACCGGAAGGTAAAAGACAATACATATATAACCTACCACAGAATCGAAAAAAAGATAAGCAGTAATTTAACAAGAGAATGGATTCCTATTGCAAAAATAAAAATTTATGTTATTATGTAATTAACATTAATATAAAATGAAATTGAATATGAAAGGGGGAATTGCAATGAGCGTAGGAGTCAGAGTGAAAGTCTGGGGCGATTATGCACTTTTCAGCCGTCCAGAGATGAAAGTGGAGCGCTGCAGCTATGATATCATGACGCCGTCTGCCGCCCGGGGGATTCTGGAGGCCGTCTATTGGCATCCGGGCATGGTGTGGAAAATTGACCGCATTCACGTCATGAAACCGATTCAGTTCACCTCCATCCGACGGAATGAGGTCAAGAGCAAGGTTTCGGCGAACAATGTTCTTTCTGTCTATAACGGGGCAAAAAAGGATTTGTTCATCAGCAGTAAAGAGGAGATTGTCCAGAGAGCTTCGCTGCTTTTAAAGGACGTGGAGTATGTCATAGAGGCTCATTTTGAAATGACGGATCAGGCAAATGACAGTGACAATCCGGGAAAGTTTAAGGACATTATCATGAGACGGCTAAAGCGGGGGGAATGCTACCATACACCCTATTTTGGCTGCCGGGAATTTCCGGTCAATTTCTGTCTCTGTGATGATGAGATCCATGGAGCCTATGAGGTAGTGGAAGAAAAGGATCTGGGATTTATGCTCTTCGACATGGATTACTCAAATCCGGAGGATATACAGCCGATGTTCTTTCGGGCTGTCATGCGTCGGGGTGTTGTGGATTTGAGGGACTGCGAGGTGATTCGATGATACTGCAGGCGTTGGTAAAGCACTATGAGACTTTAGCGGAGCAGGGAAAAGTGTCGAGACAGGGGTGGTGCCGGGCAAAGGTGACCTATGCGCTGGATATTGACGCAGAAGGCAGACTGCTGGGGCTGATTCCACTCAAGCAGGAAGAGGAGCGGGGAAAAAAGACGGTCTGGGTGCCGCAGATGATGGAAGTGCCGGAGATGGCGGCCCGTTCCTCGGGAGTATCGGCAAATTTTTTGTGTGATAATTCCAAATATCTACTGGGGATCGATAAGGATGGAAGCGGCAAACGCGTTTTAGAATGTTTTCAGGCAGCTAGAGAAAAGCATGAGTCCATTCTTGAACAAGTACAGAGCGAGGCCGCTGTGGCGGTGAAAAATTTCTTTAGGAATTGGGATCCCATGAAAGCGAAGGAAACCCCGGAACTGCTTGAGAATTGGGAAGACATTACGGCTGGCGGAAATCTGATTTTTTATGTGGAAACGCAGTACGCGCAAGAAGATCCGAATATACGTGATGCCTGGGATGAAGCTCTTTTGGCGGCTGGAAACGAGAACCAAGCAATTTGCCTTGTGACCGGAAAGAAGGCGGAGATTTCCCGGATTCATACTGTGATTCGGGGTGTTCAGGGCGCACAGTCCAGCGGGGCAGCATTGGTGTCTTTCAACGCACCGTCCTTCGAATCCTATGGAAAGGAGCAGAGTTTTAACGCACCAGTCGGGAAATATGCGATGTTTGCCTATACGACGGCGCTAGGTTACCTGCTCTCTCAGAGAAAATACATCTTTATGCTGGGAGATACGACGATTCTCTTTTGGTCGGAGGATGGCGAGGAGATCTATCAGGAGCTATTTCTGGGAGTAATGGAGCCGACGGACGAGAACCAGGAGGCGCTGAGGGGGATTTTTTCCAACCTGCAGGCCGGCCGGGGGATTGATGTAGACGGAATCCATATCAACCCGGAGCAGAAATTCTACATACTGGGTCTGGCGCCCAATGCGGCGCGGCTGTCGGTCAGGTTCTTTTACGAGAATCACTTTGGAACAATTTTATCCAATATCAAAAAGCACTATGAACAGATGGAAATCATCAGGCCGTCCTGGGACAAAATTGAATTTCCGGGTGCCTGGAGGGTGCTTTTCGAGACCGTAAACCAGAAATCCAAGGAAAAAAAACCACAGCCCAACATGGCGGCATCGGTGTTTGAATCGATTTTGTCCGGGAAAAAGTACCCGGAAAGCTTATACAGCAATGTGCTGATACGGATTCGCGCGGAACAGGGGAGAATCACCCGTGGGCGCGCGGCGATTATAAAGGCCTGTTTGATTCGGAATCACGGAAAACAATGGACAGAGGAGGGGAGCTTTGTGGGATTAAATGAACAGTGTAAGGATGTGGCCTATGTATTGGGCAGGGAATTTGCCGTGCTGGAGGCCATTCAGGAGGACGCCAATCCTGGAATCAATGCGACGATTAAAGATCGGTATTTTAACTCGGCCTGCGCGGCGCCGGCGTCAGTATTTCCTATTTTGCTGAAGCTGAAAAACAGTCATATCCGAAAATTGGAGACCGGGAAACGGATTTTTTATGAAAAAATATTAACCGGACTCGAGGGGATGATCGAGGTGGAAGAGGAGTGTCCTTTGGCTTTTCCGCGGAGATTGTCCTTGGAAGAACAGGGGATGTTTATACTGGGATATTACCATCAGGTTCAGAAGCGTTTCGAGAAAAAGGAGGAGAAGTAATGGGTGAAGTGATTAAAAACAGGTACGAATTTGTCGTGTTGTTTGATGTGGAAAATGGCAATCCGAACGGAGATCCGGATGCCGGAAATATGCCGAGAATCGATCCGGAGAGCGGATACGGACTGGTAACGGATGTCTGCTTAAAGAGAAAAATCCGCAATTATGTGGAGATTGTGAAAGAAGAGGAGGAAGGGTATCAAATCTATATAAAAGAGAATATTCCGTTGAACCGGAGCGACAGCATGGCATTTGAGTACTTGAATATTGACGAGTCCAAAACAAAGGATTTAAAGAAAAACGATCCCGAGGCAGACCGGAAAATCAGAGATTTCATGTGTAAGAACTTCTTTGATATCCGGACATTCGGCGCAGTTATGACTACATTTGTAAAGGCTTCTCTAAACTGCGGCCAGGTGAGGGGGCCTGTGCAATTGGGATTTGCCCGAAGTATTGACCCAATCGTGAGCCAGGAAGTGACGATCACGCGAGTGGCTATCACTACGGAAAAGGATGCGGGGAATAAGAGTACGGAGATGGGCAGAAAGAATATCGTGCCTTACGGACTCTACCGTGTGGAGGGATATATTTCTGCCAATCTTGCCAGAAAAGTGACTGGCTTTTCGGAGGAGGATCTGGAACTCTTGTGGGAGGCAATTATCAATATGTTTGAACACGATCATTCGGCGGCAAGGGGGAAGATGGCAGTCCGGGAATTAATTGTATTCAAACACAGTAAAGAGCTGGGAGATTGTCCTGCTTATAAACTGTTCGAGACCGTGGAAGTAAAGAAAAAGGATGAAATTCTCTATCCGAGAAAATACCAGGACTATGAGGTTACGGTTCACGAAGAGCTGATTCCGGATACGGTGGAGGTAATCAGAAAGATATAAGTAGTATGATCTCTCGGAATCTTGAGTGATTATGCCAGCGAAGCTGGCAACAGAACATTGAAAAGTGATTATTATCCGATAAGAAATAAAAAATGGAAAAAAGAGTAGGAGAAATAGACATAACTGTCGCTATGCCTTGAGAAATCAGTTATAATAGGGAATGGATTATGCCGCTTGTAGAATCAACTTTCTTAGGGCAGATTCAAAAGGCAAATCCCATGCATCCAGATGTTGCAGCATCAGGATGTGGTAGAGGCGGCAGTACCACATCTTAGTTGAGCGGTGTCTGCCGTCTTCTAATTTAAAGTCTACTTTCTCACGCTTGTTCGAGCGTTCAGCAGAAGTTCTTGCGTTATACTCAAGTTTCCATTCTTGCGAGTCACGAGGCGGAATATTAAACAGCCTTGGATTATCTTTCATAGCCACATGTACGGTTCTTCCATATTTAGAACGGGAGCAGGGATGTTCACAGGAGCATCCATATTTCCTGCTGGCTAAAGGACATCTGAATTTTATACGGTGTTTGGAAGGCTCAGAACCATCATGATTCATACATCTGCCTTCTCTGCATACAGGAACCCCGTCTTTGCCAATGGTGAAGTCGTCCTTGTAAGGCAGTTTGATGCCCCGCTTTTCATTGAGATCAATAAAAGGTGTGATGTTTTCCTTCCTGAAATATTCATAGTAAGGCATTGCGTCATGAGCAGAATCCAGTAGAACCTTTGAGACATTGAAATGGGGAAGAAAGCTTTTCATTCTGAAATAGGTGTGCAGAAAACTGTGAGAATCATGCTTTGAAGCGGAGTTCAATAAAGGGAAGACAGGAAGATCGCTTTCCGAATCCGATGCGACAAGCATATATAAATCATAGCCATGATACCAGCAGTCTCTGGAGGAGTCCCAACCGATATCGCAGTCAGGCTGAGAAAAAAATCTGTCACAGTTACAATCGGTAATGCCGTTCGAAGCACAGTCACAGATGCGGTGTTTCCGCTCTCTGTGAGAAGTTACAACAGGAGTTCTATCCCCAGCTAAAGCCAGAGCTTTGGGATTGATAAGTCCCTTGGAAACAGACCTGTTTAGGAATTCATTCTGATAAAGAGAAAAAAGGGAAGCATAAGGCTGGTCTTTGATATCAAAAATGGTGTTTTCTAATTTGGGAAGTAATTGCGCCACTTTGATTTTCTCAACAGAATCTGCCTTGGCGCCTTTGGTTTTAGGCTTCTTAACTTTTGTCTTAAGAGGCTGGATATGAGGGGAAAGATGATTGTCATCAGAATCCCACAAACGGTCGAGGAAGTCATAAAAAGTGCCGACACCGGGAGTGTTCCCGAACTCAAATCCACTTAAGATGGCGTAAAGAGGATTGATTTTAAGCTGTGCGGCCCAGTCAGTCAGCGAAGAGACTTTGAAATCAAGGGATAACAGATAGGACCGCTGCATACAGGAGGGAGTTCTGGGTTTGGGACCATAAACAGAGTATTTATCCCGCATAAAACTATCCGTGAAAGAAAGGTCAAGGTTCCAAAACCGATCTATGATATCCCAAGTGGAGCGGGCAATAGAATCAGGATTCGGATAGTATATACGAAGATTTTCAAGAACAAAGTCTTGATAGGCGGAGTGACCGCCAGAGTTAACAGGTAACAAGAAAATCGCCTCCAATCGAAAAATATACTTTTAATCAAGGGCGCGGAGCGCCGCATTTTTCGATGAAGTTGTCAAGTGTTATGGCAAAAAAGTGGGGGATTTTAATAAAAAGTGAATCTGAAAGCCTTGAATTTAGTGGCTTAGAGATTCCGAGAGATTATTAGTATGTGTGGAGGTAAAGAGAAAAAATATAGTGGAATATAGGGAAGAAGATTATTTGATGATATCCGGTATCCAGCATTTCGTGTTTTGCCGCAGGCAGTGGGCCTTGATTCATATTGAGCAGCAATGGGCGGAAAATGTGCATACAGTTACGGGAGAGCTGATGCACAAAAAAGCGCATGATCCTTATTTGACGGAAAACCGAAAGGAGATACTCATTGCGAGGGCTCTGCCTGTTTCTTCCCGGACGCTGGGAGCAAGCGGGGAATGCGATGTGGTGGAATTTCATCGGAGTGAAGATGGGGTGCATCTTCACGGACATCGCGGTCTATACAGCATTTATCCCATTGAATATAAAAAGGGGAAACCTAAGATTTCAGAAGAGGATATTCTGCAGCTTGCTGCCCAGACAATCTGCCTGGAAGAAATGTTTTCCACGGTCATACCGGAAGCGGCTATTTTCTACGGTGAGACACGCCGCCGTGAGCTCATAAAGATGACAGATGACCTGAGAGACAGGGTTCGCGATATGTTTCAGGAAATGCATCAGTACTATGAGAGGCGGTACACTCCGAAGGTCAGATGGAGTAAGAGCTGTAATGGCTGTTCTCTGAAAGAAATCTGTCTGCCAAAGCTGGGAAAGACCATGCCGGTGGGAGCATATATAAAACAGGCATTGGAGGAAGAGAAATGAAAAAACTGCTGAACACCTTATATGTGACATCAGAAGACAGTTATCTTTCACTGGACGGTGAAAATATTGTTGTGCTGGATAAGGAACGGGAGATAGGGCGCCTTCCCCTCCATAATCTGGAGGGGATCGTCTCGTTCGGTTACCGTGGAACCAGCCCGGCCCTGATGGGAGCGTGTGCGGAGCGCAATATTTCTCTCTGCTTTGTGAGCCCCAGCGGCAGATTTCTGGCACGGGTAACGGGGAGAGTAAAGGGGAATGTAGTGTTGAGAGACAAGCAGTACCGAACGTGTATGGATGAGGCGGCGAGTCTGGAGATTGCAAAAAACTGTATTACTGGAAAGGTACACAATGCGAGGTGGGTGCTGGAGCGCGCTGTCCGGGATCACGGTATGCAGATTGATGCGGAGAAAGTAAAACGGGCCTCTCTTTTTCTTAAGGATGCCGCACTCAGAATCCGCACCAGCGAATCGAAGGACCGCCTGAGGGGCTATGAAGGAGAGGCCGCCAGCGTTTATTTCGGCATATTTGATGAAATGATTCTGCAGCAGAAGAAAGATTTTGCCTTTTCCGGTAGAAACAAGAGGCCGCCGACCGATAATGTAAATGCAATGCTGTCTTTTGTATACACGTTGCTGACAAATAATATTGCAGCCGCGCTGGAAACTGTCGGGCTGGATCCTTATGTGGGCGTCTTCCATACGGAGCGCCCTGGCCGGGTGTCCCTGGCTCTGGATTTAATAGAAGAGCTGCGCCCTGTACTGGCGGATCGTTTTGTTCTGTCTATGGTTAATAAAAAAATCGTTCAGCGGGGGGATTTCCTGAAAAAGGAAAATGGCGCTGTTTTGATGAAGGAGGATGCCAGAAGAAGGTTCCTCACAGAGTGGCAGAACCGGAAAAAGGAAACCCTGACACATCCGTATTTACAGGAAAAGGTTGAGTGGGGGATGGTTCCCTATGTTCAAGCTATGCTGCTTGCGAGATACCTGCGGGGCGATCTGGACGCGTATCCGCCATTTTTGTGGAAGTGAGGAGAGAATTTGCTGGTATTGATTACATATGACGTGAATACGGAGACAGCCGGAGGAAAAACGAGACTCAGAAAGGTTGCCAAGCAATGTGTGAACTACGGTCGCCGAGTCCAAAATTCCGTGTTTGAGTGTATCTTGGACAATGCGCAGTGTGTGTTGCTGAAGTCGATTTTGACAGAGATTATAGATGAAGAGGTCGACAGCCTGAGGTTCTATTATCTGGGCAATAAGTATAAGACGAAGGTGGAGCATATAGGGGTTGATAAAGGAATTGCGGCGGATGACACTCTGATTTTGTAGTGCGAATGTGAAGCACACATGAAAATCCCGGGGGATTCGCACCGGAAAAAGTGCACAAAAAGGGGAGAGGGAGTAGAGGTTTGGTTAGATTCTTGTGTGGTATTATGCAGGAAATATTCTAATAATACAAAAATGTGGCTGTTTTGTGATATAATATTGGATATATTTGCTGTCGTTCCCTTCGCGGGGAACGTGGATTGAAATGGAAAAAGTAAATGACGCCATCAAAAGGTCATGCCTGTCGTTCCCTTCGCGGGGAACGTGGATTGAAATATCTAATTTCCCCCTGACATAAAAAGAACGGTGCAGCGTCGTTCCCTTCGCGGGGAACGTGGATTGAAATTATCCTTACGAAGTTAGAGACTCTTGGCTCTGGTTCGTCGTTCCCTTCGCGGGGAACGTGGATTGAAATACAATTGCGGCCAGTATGTAAATACAAAAATCCGTCGTTCCCTTCGCGGGGAACGTGGATTGAAATATCAAAATAGCAATGCAAACGTGTCAAAAAAAACGTCGTTCCCTTCGCGGGGAACGTGGATTGAAATCATTTCTTTACGCTTTCGTGAGCTGCGGCCGAACATGTCGTTCCCTTCGCGGGGAACGTGGATTGAAATAACCGTTGTATTACCTGAAGCAACGGCCGACGCATGGTCGTTCCCTTCGCGGGGAACGTGGATTGAAATCAAAGTAGCACCCCCTTTCCGCTGTGCGGTATAGGTCGTTCCCTTCGCGGGGAACGTGGATTGAAATGAAATTTCCAAGTAGTTGGATATGCGCGCACCAGAGTCGTTCCCTTCGCGGGGAACGTGGATTGAAATTATTCCTGCTTCAACAGCTTTCCTGAATGAAAATAGTCGTTCCCTTCGCGGGGAACGTGGATTGAAATCATTCCGTCTTTTCTGGCGCTTACTCCTGCGCATGGTCGTTCCCTTCGCGGGGAACGTGGATTGAAATTAATGAGTCCATTGCAGAAGGGGTTGACTGTCCGTCGTTCCCTTCGCGGGGAACGTGGATTGAAATCATTAATCGTATCAATGACCACTGTCTTGAATTGTCGTTCCCTTCGCGGGGAACGTGGATTGAAATCCAATTGTAATTTTGCTCGCGTCAAACAACTGCGCCGTCGTTCCCTTTGCGGAAACATTGATTATGGGTAATCGATGGGTCTCTAGAGCCTGGAGGGAAAAGCCTGTTTAGCAACATTGCGAAAAACATATTTTTAGAAGCATACTGCCATGCGCTGCATCATATGAGGCATCGGAAAGGAATACATGGAAACAGGATGGAGGCTAAGGATAAGGAGTATGATAAGTCAATGGATATGGCGGCAGGGCGGTTGAGCCAGTTAAATGATTGCCTTGCCAGGATTGGTTTTGAGAAAGAGACTGTCAAGACCACGGATTTTAATGTCAAGACAGACTACGACAGCCGCAAGGACAGGCAGAAGAATTATCAGCGGGTATTCAATGGTTTCGTATGTAGTCATCAGCTGAAATTGTCAAATGACTTTGATATGAAAAAACTGTCACGAGCATTGGCGGCCATTGCGGACTGCTGATACACCCTGAGCTGTCTATTAAATATACGGTTGGAGACCCGGTGGCAGTGAACGATGCTCTTCTGCGGAGGCAGCTATAAATGCAAAGAAAAAGGTGGAACTGCTCTGTGTCTGTGAAGCTTCCGGTGTGAAGCTGAGACAACTGATTGCGATAGATTGTAACTGAGGTGAAGTGAATCTTTATTCCGATACCAGATATGAAATAGAGAAGAGATGCCTCTGTGAAGCTCCGAGGTATGCAGCATCCATTGACATTGAGCCGGAAGATACCAATGTCAGTGGTACCGTCACTTTCGTATGGAAGATAGTAGAAACCGTTTAATTAGACTGTACATTTGTTTAGTATTAGAGTTGCAAGAGATTTTTGGAAAAAGGCTGTTATGTTAAGGGTAAAACCTGCCTTAGAGGCCTTAGAGGAGCGTATGGCATGATCAATAGTCTGATTAATTTTTATGAAGGATTTGAGAAAAATTAGAGTTGATTTATTATATGTATGAAGATAAGTAGCAAAAAAGAGAGGATGATACAGATGATAAATCCGAGCGAAGTGAATGCAGAAGCCAGGAAAAAAGAAAATATGGGGGCGTACATTCCTAAAAAATCATACTGATGAAGATACATTAGATAAATAGTTTTAAATTGTACCAGAAACTTTTTGCAGGCTATAATTGCAATAAATGTAGAAATTGCTGTAAAACGTATCCGGGGAATATCCCGAGAAAAGACATCAGGAAGATGTGGTATATCTGCCGACGAAAAAAGAAGCTTTAAAGACGCAAAAAAGTAACGCGGTTCTTGCGCGATGAGAAATCAGCATACCAAAGGGCTCCTGGAGCATATTTTAAGATTCAATATTATGTGTTTTGGTGAAACAAAAGCAAGTCGAGCATATAAAGGAGATGGATATGAGAGCAGAGGCAACGTTGGAAGAGTGGGCAAGATTATACGAAACAGCCACAAGAATTCGGGAACTGGAACCGTGGGAATTGCTGTGGGACATGGACATCATTGGAATACAAGTAGGCAAAGAGCCTGAAAATACGGTATTTTACAGTATATTAGGAAAGGGCGGAGAGTGCTATGGAATTGCAGCCTATGAAGGGTATGAGGGATTTAATAGTTTTTTAATGCTGACCATGCATGAAAAGATGAATCTGTCTATCGAATATGCAATGTTTCATCAGAGGAACCTTACCTGCTATTGGGGCAATCGGGATGAACTGTCTGCGAAGCAGAGAGAAATCATTAAAAATCTGGGTTATAAGTATCGCGGCAAGAATAACTGGCTGTATTTCCAGTCTTATGAACCGGGATATTATCCGTATAACCTGGATCAAGCTGAAGTCTTGCGGATGACAGAACATCTGGAGGACCTGGAGCGGGCATTTACTTATTATAGAGAGGCCGGCGTCCAGGTTGATTTTGAGAGTGGAAACATGTTCTCCTTTATATATTCGGCAGACAGGAAAACATGGCATTTTGGTGAGAAACCGCTGCCATTTACCGGGTATAATTTTGGAAATCTCATAATCACGGATGAAGAACTTTTGGAAGAATTAAGCAATGCGCCGAAGGGAGCCTTTTCACTGGAAGCGGATGTGAGACCATTGGGAGCTCCCGTATCAGACAAGAAGTACAATAAGCCTGCGAACCCTGCCATGAGTATTCTGACAGAGGCTAATACGGGAATGATTATTTCTTGTGATATGAATGACCTTGATGAAGATGCTGCGGTGAGACTTGCGGAGTCGGTGATTGGATTCATTTTTAAAGCGGGAGCGCCAAAGGAAATCAAAGTGTCTAATGTTGTCGTGGAAGCAGCTTTAGAGCAAATCTGTGAGGTTTGTAACATCAGGCTGCGGCGTGTGAAGCGTCTGAAAGGAATGGATGAATTTTGGATGATGACGAAGCGGTATTGGTAGTGAGGCGTAAAAATGAATACGGTTATTGATTTAATGCTGGCAGTCCGGGATAGCCGCCCGGTTTTTTATCACAAGGATACGAATCAGTTTGATTACTGGCCAATTTCAGAAATAGAGCGGGAGACACTGGATCCTAATGCACGGATTCCATACAAAGATTTGAATAATTTCAGGTTTCCCACCTATGAGAAGATCGATCATGGGGAGATTATGCGCTTTTATGTAAAAGAGTTTGTGGAAGATAAGGCGGTTCGGAAGCAGCTGTTTGATATTTTGAGGCGGGATGAATATATGGACCTATACCTGGATAAGCTCCGGGAGCTGGATTTATATAATGATTTTATCGATGCCTGTGGAGATATTTATATTCAAATTTTTGAGGAGTGGGCAGAAGAAAATGGGTTGGATTTTAGGATAAAGTAAATGAAACCGGTAAAAAATCACGTCAGATAAAAGGTAGGTGCTAATTTCATGCAGATAGAAGCATACAACCTGGATTCTCTTCGGAAATTAGTGTGGAGCCTGCAAGACGAAAACAGACGTTTGAAAGAACCAATACCGCTTTCGGTAAAACGGTGGTATGAAGCTATCTGATTTCTGAAAGAGAAGTGAATACACTCACCCTGCTTCAGAGTAAGGAACTGCTGAGCAGTGGGGGAAGAACTGAATAAATTCCTCATTATAGATGAGGAACCGGCGGTTTACAGGACAAAGAGCAGCAGGGAAAAACGCAGAGACAGTATTATCAGAGTTTTCTATGGGAATAAAAATACGCTGATCGGCATTATTGACGTGGCAATGGTTGGCTCTATGTACAGCAAGGGAAAATTCAACGACCACATTAATTCCTATGGAATGGTACTGATGCATAAATGTCATCACTGCGGTTTCAATATCTCAGTGGAAGTGATGCAGAAAATTAACGCCAGGTATGTGTATGGTGTTTCGGTAACGCCGAAAAGAAGCGACAATCTGGAAAAAATAATTCATATGCTGTTTGGACCGGTTCGTCACAGCTATACGGCGAAGAAACGGGCAAAAGAGCAGGGGGCGGCCACTATGTTTATCCGAGATATACAAGAGTAATTGATACCGATGAAAACAGTAGTGAAATTCATAAAGCGTATTCTCTAATCAGCAACAGTCCGGTCGGAAACGATATGATTCCTGAAGATACCAGAGCCTGTGTGGATGGGAGAACGCCGGTTATAACAACCGATCCTCAAAAAAAATTTACGGAAGCCTGGAGTTTTATCAGGAACTTATACAGGAAATGCAGCAGAGCGGAATCCGTGTGATTACAAAGGAGGAGGTAGCAGAGCGTTTTGCAGTCATGGATGATGAGCTTTTGTGGCATGGAGGTATGAATCTTTTGGGCAAGGCAGGCGCCTAGGACAACCTGATGAGAACAAAATAGGCCTAGGTGGGCGCAGAGCTTTTGGAAATAGCGCTGATAAAAGAACTTGAATAAAGAAGAATCAGATGAAGAAAAATAGAGTTTTTGCAATATGGGAGATCAGAATAGATGAGAATACATTGAAAGAGGTAAAACATGGCTGATAAAAGTACAGTGCCTTCATTTAAAATGATGATGAAGCCAGTTTTAAAAGTATTGTCGGAAGCCGGACAGGCAGTAGACAATGAGACGATCGATGCAAGGGTGGAAGAAATTCTTAATCTGCCCGCTCAGGTAAGAGCAGTCCCGCACGGAAACGGAAGATGCACGGAGGTGTCCTACCGTATTGCATGGGCAAAGACATATTTAAAGAAATACGGGTGGATCTACAATCCGTCCAGAGGATTCTGGAAGCTGTCGGAGAGTTTCGACGAGGATATTGATCAGATCGATGAAAAGCAAATCGCCAAGAGTGTGAACCAGCAGAGCTTTAAAAATTTAGAGCGGGAAGATATGACGAATCTGGAATCACATGAGGCATTTGAACGGTTTATCATTGCCGGGCTAAAAGAATTTGCTCTGAAACAGGGAAAGAAACCACAGCTCGAAACCGATGAGAGGGAATGCGGGGAAAACGTTTTATCAGCAGTCGATCGAGCAAGCGGTCAAACGCCTTCCGGATTTGGAAGAACAGGCAGAATTGTTGACCATTTTTAACACCCATATTTCCGGACAGATAAAGCGAGAGCTGGCAAACAACTATTTAAATGGACCAAAACAGTCAAATGCACGGATAACCATATGGGACCACGAGGATGTGGTCAACCATATAGGCAGCCTGGATGCCCATGCAGAATACCTGCTCAATCCGAAGCGGATGCTGGTGGAGGATAAGCTTTCGACCCAGTTGACGAAGAAGGAGGAAGAGAAGAAAAGAGATATATTAATTGCAAAACTGCGGGCTGCCTATAATGAAGAGAATGTCACGGTATTTTTGGGCGCCGGTGTATCGAAGGATGCCGGAGTTCCGCTTTGGGGAGAGCTGACCAGCAAACTTCTGCTCCGTATGATCAGCGAACGGCTTAAGGATAATGATTTTGAAAATGAGCATTTACAGGAAATTTGGGAATTGGCCTATCAGAACCAGGAGGACTCCCCATTGACGCAGATGCGATACATACGGACGGCCTTTGATGACGATGAATATTATGATTTGGTGCGGGAAGTGCTCTACGAAAATAAACCCGATTCGAGGAGCGCTCTTTTGAACGCCATTGTCCGGCTTAGTACGCCGAGACGTAACCATATAGGAGTCAAGAGTATCGTCAGCTATAATTTTGACGATTTGCTGGAGCAAAATCTGGAACAGGCGGGGGTGGATTACAAAACAATCTACCGGGAACAGGATATGCCGGATCGGAACCGGCTGAGTATCTATCATGTTCACGGATTTCTCCCAAAGGAGCCAGAGGATGGGGAGAGCCAGGATTTCAACCTGGTTTTCTCTGAGGAGGATTACCACCGCGTATACAGAGACGCCTATGGCTGGTCAAATCTGGTACAGCTCAATGCGTTCCGCGATACTACCTGCCTTTTCCTCGGCTGTTCCCTGACGGATCCGAATATGCGCAGGCTGCTGGATGTGGCGTCGCGGACAGAAGAAAAGGCGCGGCACTATGCAGTGCTGAAGCGGAAGAAGTTGGAACTGCCTCCTAAGGATGAACGGGTGAAACAGGGAATTTTGGAGGAGTATCAGCGGATTGATAATAACATCCGTGAGAGTTATTACGAATCGCTGGGGATTAATATTATCTGGGTGGATCGCTATGATGAGATTCCGGGTATTTTGAAGGGGCTGCGCGGAACTTGAATGTTGTAGTGGATGAGATAAATATTGATTATGGCATCAGTTCTGAAACAGCCCAATTGGCAGTGGTGGAGGCGGCAGTAACTTCGCTTGTACACGAGATTGAGATGTTACGATAAGGCGGATAAATGTAGAAAGAGGGAATGCATGACCGATATAAAATATGAGCCGGCAGATATAGTGATATACATGCAGGACAAAGGCATGGTACTGAGGGAAAAATCTTTCGTGGCCTATGAGCCCAATACCGGGAAAATTTTAGCAGTGGGCTCGGACGCGGAGCGTATGCTCGGAAAAGAATCGGAACATATCAGAGTGATATCTCCGCTTCACTGCGGAACGGTTGCAGATTATTTCGTGTCCGTGCAGCTGTTTACTTGTTTATTGGAAAAGGTATGGGGTAAAAAGACGTTTATCAAGCCGGCGGTTGCCGTATGCGTATCAGAAGATATGACAGAGGTTGAAAGAAGGGCGTTGGAAGAGGTGATGTGCCAGTCACGCGCCGGAAAAGTTGTGATTATACCAATTGCGGTTGAGCGGTTTATAGCCATGGCTGAAATACCAGGAAAACTTCCGCCTGAATATAAAAAATGTCGGACGATTATTGGAATTACGAAAAACGAGCCTGAAAAATATGTTATGGAAGGACTCAGGCGGATTATTCAGTATGCCGGAAGGAATGGGGTTTCTGCAGAAAGAGTTACGGAGTTGGTTCAGAAGATTGCGGGAGAAATCTAGGAACAGCCGCAGGCTGTATCGGCGGATTTTCGGTATTAACACTGCCTATTCTCACATGACGTTAGCTGAATTTTAGTAAAAGCAGGCTGCCTATGAAATATTTTGCGCATATCTGTTAAAGTAAAAAGTGGAACCGCAGCTATGCCTGTGGCTAAGAAAAAATCTGCGAAAATTATATGGAAAGTTAGAGAGGAAGATACCATCTTTCGACTTTTTATGCGTCCGATTTCCGCGTGGAAGAGCTGGTAACTATACGTGAATAACTGATGGCAGAAGTAATAACTTGTCATTACTGTTAGTCCGATGAAAAGCGGAGTGGAATTGGATTTTGAAATTGTATACAGAGAGCTGGGCGGAGTAGATTCCAAGAGATAGCAGGCCGGTGCAATGGGAAGAGGAACAGTACAGGGGTGCTTTATATTTTCGGCTGGAAGAGTCCCAAATGACTCCGGGTGAGGGAACTGTAAATCAAAACGTCAATACTGCAATCTGGAGTATAAGGGCATTGCTTTTCTTGCCAAAGAAATGGCAAGAAATAATGCTCTTATTTTGTAGTACGAATGTATAGCGCACATGAAAAGCCCAGGGGATTCGCACCAGAAAAAATGCACAAAAAGGGGAGGGGATAGGATGGAGTAGCCTTAATTAATGTGAGTATTTTGTGAAAATATTTAGATGATACAAAAAACAGGGCTGTTTTGTGTTATAATGTTGGATATATTTGCTGTCGTTCCCCTCGCGGGAACGTGGATTGAAATAAAGACCAGTACGATGCAGTGCTGAAAGGACCCGACGTCGTTCCCCTCGCGGGAACGTGGATTGAAATAAGGACAAGGTGGAGCTGTCCGGCGGCCTGGACACCGTCGTTCCCCTCGCGGGAACGTGGATTGAAATCGTTATGGGAATGTTATTTCAAATTTGTCGGGTAGTCGTTCCCCTCGCGGGAACGTGGATTGAAATATATTTCATGGCCCCTCCTCTAAATCATCATCATTGTCGTTCCCCTCGCGGGAACGTGGATTGAAATCACCTTATCCTCTCGACTTGACTAGACCAAATGTGTCGTTCTCCTCGCGGGAACGTGGATTGAAATGTCTTTGTGCCAAGCTCGATATTTGTCGGAGACTCGTCGTTCCCCTCGCGGGAACGTGGATTGAAATCATCTATCGATCTCTGCTATAAGATCGTGATCGAGTCGTTCCCCTCGCGGGAACGCGGATTGAAATTATTTGCATCAAAATATCAATACTATGCAGTATAAACAAAACGAAAGCCAGTAACTTTAATTACTGGCTCAGCTTGTCGAAAAACTATATTTTCCTTATATCAGGAGTTTGAGGGTGCAACCCTCATTTTAAATCACGTAGGTGGAATTTAGTTCCGCCGTAGTGTTGAACTGCCGATTTCCAGGGACTTTAGCCCTTGCGCGAGGAAATCGGCAGTTCTTCCTTTGGTGACTAGAATTTATGGCATAATGCCATAAACTCTACAGAGACTTACAGACTCAAAGTAAGTGAATCTAAAAACTCCACCATTTTCTAATAATAATTACATTACTGTTAATTTAATTTTCCCGATCAGACAACAAATCTACATTGCTCCTTATCCCACCCTTCACACAACATCAACCCCATGAAACCCCAAAAAATTCCGTGCTGCCTGCGACAGCGGATATTCTTTATTAACAATAAAAGCACTGGTAATAAAAAGATTTTCATCCGAAAAATGTTTCATCGACAGGTCATGGATATGCTGAAAATCGGCCGTTGTCAGGGAGGCCAGGGCAACTGTGCCGAAGGATCGGGCCCATTCGATGGCAGTTGCGTTAGATGAAGTAATAATCGAAATATTGGGTGCCAGCAGGCAATGCCCAAAGGAAGAGCGGACGAGATCCAGACAGTCAAAGGGGACTGCCAGCGGATAATCTGCCAGTTGGGAAATATCAAGCATATCACCTTTTTGCATCAGAGGATGCTCCGGGCGGCAGATTGCCACGATTTTCTCTTTCTCGTAGGGATATACGGCCAGAGAAGCATAGCCGGGGAGGTTGGAGCGTATGAGCCCGATTTCCGTCACATGGTTCAGGACATTGGGAATCGCGAAATCGCTGGGGATTTCATAAAAATCAAAATTGACATTGGGATATTCGGCCCGGAAATCATCAAACAGATGGTGGAGAAAATAGGCTGAGTTCCCCGCCGGGATCGACAGCTTTAACAGTTCAGAAAATGCTGTTTTTTTATTGTGAATTTCGTTGTGAAGCTTTTCTTCAGCCTGACAGATCTCTCTTGCCCGCAGATAAAATACACGCCCGGCATCGGTCAGTTCCAGCTTGTGCCGGTTTCGGATTAACAGCTTTGCTCCATAATAAGCTTCTATATTTTTGAGCTGGTTGCTGAGCGAAGGCTGGGCAATCAGTAATTTATTTGATGCAGCTAAAATACTTCCGCATTCTACAATTGCAATAAAATTCCGGTAAGATTCTAAAGTCATGGTAAAAACTCCCTTGTATCATAATAAAATTATTATAATAACTATGTAAAAATGATAGTTTTATTATATTAAAATATATGCTACAATGCAAATTGTTTTTAAAAAAGCATACTTATAAAAGCTGTATATATTATAAGTAATACTAATTAATATTGATTAATAAAAAATAAGGGGGACTAAAGATTACAATGAATGCATTACTGACAGATTTACTTGCCGTATTTGGTGTTGTTTTGAACGCGCTGCCTCAGGGACTTCTGGCGCTTTCTTTTGGATTTGCAGCCGTCCCGACGGCGATGGCATTTTTTATCGGGGCAGCGGGAAACGTAATTACGGGAAATGTGGCGCCGATTTCATTTCAGGCGGAGACTATAACGTACGCGGGTACCAGCGGAAGAAACCGCTCGGAGCGGTGTACCATGATCTTTATCGGAGCGGTTATCCTTGCCGTAGTCGGAGCCTGCGGAATGCTGACCAGGATCGTGGACTTTATCGGAACGGATATTGCAAATGGAATGATGGCCGGAGTAGGACTGATTTTAACAAAAGCGGCTGTTAACATGGTTAAGGAGGATCGTCTGGCAGGAGGTGTTTCTCTGGCCGCTGCGGTGATTACCTATCTTTTGACCAGAACCAGTGCCAATACACTGGTATACACAATTGTTATCTCAGTCACCGTCTCCAGTATAGCGTCGGCCATATTTAATAAAGAAAAGAAGAATATTGTTGTTGCCGATGACAAATTTACGCGTCAGAAATTTACAATAAACGGAACGGTTATTTTCGGCGCTCTCGGCATGGTCTGCTTAAATATTGGCTCCAATATTTCTTTCGGAGCAATCACAGCCAGTATGGCGGGAACGGACACCTTTAATGTGGATCATTTAACTTTAATCTCTTCCCTTGCTGATATCGGTTCCTCCTTCTTTGGCGGAGCGCCGGTTGAGTCGATTATCTCTGCTACCGCGAATGCCCCCCACCCGGTATGGGCAGGTGTGGCGATGATGATGGTGGTAGGCGTAATTCTTTTAAGCGGACTGCTTCCTAAGATTGGAAATTATGTTCCGGCTTCGTCTATTGCAGGATTTCTGCTTGTGCTTGGCCTGTTTAAGACATTTATCCTTGATGCACCGGCGGCTTTAGCGGTTAATCCGGCAGTAGGCGGAAGTGCACTCGTTGTTACGGCAATCTCCAATCCATTTCTTGGTATGCTTGCCGGAATTGCAGCCAGAATTCTAGGACTGTAATTCTTGGACTGTATTAGGGAGGAAATCATTTATGAAAACCTATGAATTGAATCTTTTTGGTGTTAAACGGGAGCTGCCTTTTATCGATTTGGAGGATGATCTGGCCTTCGCCAGTTTCGTGATTATGGGAGATACGGAACTAATCATGGCCTGTGCACCGGAACTTGTTAAGAAGATCGGGGACGTGGATGTGATTGTGACGGCGGAAGCCAAGGGAATTGCCCTGGCCTATGAAATCAGCAGAATCCTCGGGAAAAAAGAGTTTATCGTTGCAAGAAAAAGCATTAAATCTTATATGAGCGGAGTGGTATCGGTTTCCGTGCATTCCATCACTACATCGGGGGAGCAGCATTTGTATTTGGACGGTCATGATGCGGAGAGGATCCGGGGAAAAAGAGTGTGTATTGTTGACGACGTGATTTCTACCGGAGAGTCTCTCTATGCACTGGAAGCGCTGGTTGAAAGTGCAGAAGGGATTGTCGCTAAAAAAGCAGCGGTTCTCGCAGAGGGAAACGCGGCAAACAGGGATGACATCATCTTTTTGCAGAAGCTGCCGTTATTTCAGAAATCGGATAATGGAAGCTATGAAATTAAGGCATAATAACTGTAAAGTGGACATTATGCCTGGCGTATACCGGTTACTGTACCTATAGCAGAAATCCGGGTGTTAAATTCCGTGGCCGCCCCTTATTCACGAAGTGAATAGACCCATATTCGGAAATCAGATATGAAATAATAATGGCTGCAGACGTATAAGAACAATAAAAAGAAGGCAGATATTGCACATTCCGGCTGGGAGTGAGGATATCTGCTTTTTTGATTGCTATAAATAAGAATGGGCAATGAAACAGATGATAAAAGAATACGCATAATATTTTAGAGATGGCCCAATATTTTGCGGACTGACCAAAGATACAAGCAAATAGAAGCAGCCGGAAATGACGCTGTAAATAAAAAAGTTTTAAATTCACATTAGAAATGGAATAAATGCTTGGATGTGTAACACGATTATTATAAAGATATCTTCGTCATTCAGTTGTAATCTTCTTTAAAAATGATAGAATGAAGAAGGCAGGCAGAAGTCAACAAAACAGTATTTAACAAGAGAGCGGTTAAAAAGACGGCAGTTATCAAAACAGCAATTTACAGAACAGCATTTAACATCACATCTGCCCTCCGATTCGTAATAATAGACCAAAATACCAGAATAAAAACAAGGAAAAAATCATGAAATCAAAAAATAGAAAAATCGATTTAATATTTAGATTCCTTCAAGGTTCAAAAGGCTACTTCGCAGTGGCGATAGCCGCGTCCCTGATATCGACCGTATTAAACGCGCTGACACCGCAGATTTTCCGTTTCAGTGTTGATGAAGTTCTGAGTGGAAACGGCGGTAATTATCTGTCGGATAAACTCTGGGTGTTGGCGTTGATGATAGTGGCCGTTGCGGTAGCTTCGGGAATTTTTACCTATATAAGCCGTACCAACACGGCCAAGGCGGGGGAGAACTTCGCGAAAAATTTAAGGGATACATTATTTATCCATGTTCAGAAACTTCCGATGAAGTGGCACGACAGGCATCAGACAGGAGATATTATTCAGCGGTGTACTTCCGATGTGGAGGTAATCCGCGGTTTTGTCGTGACACAGCTTCTGGAGGTGTTTCGCACGGCGTTTCTTGTGGTTATTTCTTTTGTTATGATGTTTTCTATGAACGTGAAGCTGTCCTGCATCGTTCTGCTGTTTGTACCCGTCGTAATCGTATATTCCACGGTATTTTATAAGCTGATAGCAAAAAGGTTTACTACCGCGGATGAAGCAGAGGGAGAACTTTCCACTGTGGTGCAGGAAAATGCAACAGGAGTCCGGGTAGTACGGGCATTTGGCCGTGAACAGTTTGAAATGGAGCGGTTTGATGAGAAGAACGACGCTTTTGCAAAACTGTGGATCCGACTGGGGACTTTATCCGGCCTGTACTGGGGGATTGGAGATCTGATAACGGGACTGCAGGTGGTTGCGGTTATTATTTTCGGAGTCATGGAAGCGGTAAACGGTTCCATATCTGTAGGGGAATTTATCGCGTTTGCTGCTTATAATTCTACGCTCGTGTGGCCGATCCGCGGCCTCGGCCGTATCCTGTCGGATATGAGTAAAGCCGGCGTTTCTTTTGAACGAGTAGACTATATCATTCGTTCCGAGGAAGAGGAATATGGAAAAAAAGAGGAATACGAAAAGGAAGAGGAAAACAGAAAAGAAGAGAAATCCGTAGAAAAAGCAGGAAACAGAAAAGAAGAGAAATCCGGAAAAGAACCGGCCTACAGGAACATAAAGGAATCCGAAAAAGGAAAATCACGTGAGGCATCCCGGAGCAAGAATACAGAAACCACCGGAAAATATGATATTTCCTTCCGCCATGTTTCCTTCGGTTATGAGGAAGGAAAAGAGGTGCTTCGGGACATCTCCTTCACGATCCCGGAGGGCCGGACATTCGGCATTTTAGGAGGAACGGGAAGTGGAAAGTCCACGGTTATCCAGCTTCTTTCAAGGCTGTATGAGCTGGACGGGAATAAGGGAAGTATCTGTATAGGCGGCAGAGAGATTCAGGATATCCCGATTGAGGCGCTCAGAAGAAATATCGGGATGGTATTGCAGGAGCCGTTTTTATATTCCAGGACAATTCGGGAAAATATTGCGGCTTCCGTTCCGGATGCATCAATGGAAGAGATCCGGTATGCGGCGCAGATTGCGTGTATCAATGACGCTATCATGAGCTTTCCGGATGGATATGAGACACTCGTCGGAGAGCGGGGAGTCACTCTGTCGGGCGGGCAGAAACAGAGGATTGCCATTGCAAGAATGCTGCTTCAGAAAGCGCCGATTATGGTTTTTGACGATTCCTTGTCGGCCGTCGATTCCCAGACGGATTATAACATCCGTCATGCGCTGAAAGAGCATATGAGGGAGGCAACGGTAATACTGATATCCCATCGTGTAACTTCACTGATGGGAGCAGACGAGATTATGGTGTTAAATCAGGGGGAAATAGAAGAGTGCGGAACCCATGGGGAACTGATACGGAAAAATGGAATCTACCGCAGGATTTATGAAATCCAGATGAGCCGGGATGACAGAGAGAAGATGGAGGAATAACAGATGGCAGCGTACGAAGAACAGGAATATAACAGTCCCTTCAGCTTCGGGATATGGATGAAGCTGTCCCCGTTTTTCAAACCGTATAAAAAGTTTTTTGCAATTACGCTGGGGCTTAACATGCTGCTGGCGGGCGTGGATATCCTTGTGCCGCTGTTCCAGAGCTATGCAATTGATACGTTCATCATACCAGGCCGTATGAATGGCCTTGGGATATTTGCAATGATTTACATCGCGGTCATTATAGGCCAGACAGCCTGCGTCTACCTGTCCGTCCGTGCGGCGACGGTGATCGAGATGAATGTGGGAAAAGATTTAAAAAGAGCTCAGTTCCAGCATTTGCAGACGCTGTCATTTTCCTATTACAATACGACGCCTGTGGGTTATATTCATGCCCGTGTCATGAGCGACACGCTGAGGATTGCAGGCATGATCGCGTGGGGGCTGGTGGATATGTTCTGGGCCCTTATTTATGTGGTCAGCGTGTTTGTGATTATGTTTATTCTGAATGCCCGTCTGGCGCTGATTATTACTGTGATTGTCCCATGCATCGCTTTGCTCACTATGTATTTCCAGAACCGGATTCTGAAATGGAACAGAAAAGTGAGGCGGATTAATTCCCAGATTACCAGTTCTTACAATGAAGGCATTACCGGAGTTAAGACGTCAAAGAGCATGGTAATTGAAAAAGACAATGAAAACCGTTTCTTTGAAAGAACATCGGATATGCATCATGCGGCGATCCGTTCGGCGAAGCTGAATGCGGTCTATATCCCTGCCATTTTATTTTTCAGTTCCGTGGCATCCGCGGTTGTATTGGCAAAAGGCGGATATATGGTACAGGAGAACCTTATAAAACTTGGAACACTGTCCGTATTTATCTCTTATGCGGTTGTTATCTTTGAACCAATCCAGCAGCTTGCCAGACTGCTGGCTGATCTCATTTCCTGTCAGGCGAATATTGAGCGGGTGATGGACCTTCTGGAACAGAAACCGAATGTAGTAGACCGGCCCGATGTGCTGGCAAAGTATGGGGATGCCTTTTCACCCAATAAGAGAAATTGGGAACGGATCCGGGGAGATATCGAGTTTGAGGATGTTTCCTTTATGTATCCGGATGGTAAGGAATATGTATTGGAGCATTTTAACCTTCATGTACCCGCCGGTATGAATGTTGCGATTGTCGGTGAGACGGGCGCAGGAAAGTCTACGCTTGTAAACCTCGTGGGCCGGTTTTTTGAGCCGACCAGGGGAAGAATCCTGATTGACGGTGTGGATTACCGGGAGAGGTCGCAGTTGTGGCTTCACAGCCAGATTGGCTATGTGCTGCAAAACCCTCATCTGTTTTCGGGAACTGTCAGGGAGAATATCAGATACGGCCGCCTGGATGCATCGGATAAAGAGATTGAAGAGGCTGCTGAAAGTGTGTCTGCGGATATGGTGGTCTCGAAAATGGAAAAGGGATATGACAGTGATGTGGGCGAGAGCGGGGGCCTGTTGTCGACCGGTGAAAAGCAGTTGATTTCATTTGCGCGGGCAGTCCTTGCCAACCCTGCCATTTTTGTTCTGGATGAGGCGACTTCCTCGATTGATACACAGACGGAAAAGCTGATCCAGGATGCAACGAACCATCTGCTGAAGGGACATACTTCATTTGTGATTGCCCACCGCCTTTCCACAATCCGACAGGCGGACTTAATCCTGGTTGTAAAGGATGGAAAGATTATAGAGCGGGGCAGCCACCTGGAACTGCTGAATAAAAAGGGATACTACTATGAACTGTATTCCAGGCAGTTTGAGGAAGAGGCTGCTATGAGAATATATGCAGGGGAATAGGATAAGGAGGGGTGGAAAATAAGATTTGACGATTAATCATTTCCGAAATTTGATATCCGGCTCTTTTTATCCTATATCATTTTATTATCCCATTAATTCTATTATTGTGCTATTCCATTACTGCATCGTTTTATTATACCATCATTCCAGCCCCCTTCCATGTACCTGTAATCTTATTTTACAGATACATAGGAAGGGGATATTCTTATCATAACCAATAATTCACCTTTACCAATCATGCCTCATTTCCTGCAAGTTGTGCAGAATTTTTCACATTCCCTAAAAATTATGGTAAAGTGACACCATCAAAAGCACCGCGGTTCTATCGGTGCACACATAGATACAGGGAGGTAGAATATGTTAGCAATCAATATGGCAGATGTGGTAAATGTATTAAATACCTGCAAACCATATCTTATCGGGTTTGCCGTCGTGCTGGTACTTGCGGTTATTGCAATTGTGGCAGCGCACAAGATGCAGGCGCACAAGAGGAAACTGGTGCGCGCCGAGGCGGGGCTCGCAATCCTTTTAGCGCTCGTTGTAACCGTAAACTTAATCTGCTGGGGTCCAATGTCCAGCATGATTTCACTCGCAACCGGTAACGGCACAATATCCACGGAAACGTCCGACGAGGCGACGGAGCTTTGTACGGAGATTGCGGAGGAAGGAATCGTACTGCTGAAGAATGAGGGAAACACACTTCCCCTGGCAGGCGGCAATTTAAATGTATTTGGCTGGGCATCCACCAACCCTTGCTACGGCGGTACGGGTTCCGGTTCCCTGTCCGATGCATATGAGACCGTAAGCCTTCTTCAGGGCCTGGAAAACGCCGGTTTCAAGTTAAATACCGAACTTTCCGATTTCTACACATCCTACCGTGCGGATCGTCCCGTAGTCGGAATGTGGGAACAGGACTGGACGCTTCCTGAGCCGACGGCCGATTCTTACAGTGCAGAACTGCTGGATAACGCCAGGGTATTCTCCGATACGGCAATGGTGGTAATTACACGTGTCGGCGGTGAGGGTGCGGATCTGCCGCTGGATGTCAGCCAGGTGACTTATACAAATAACTCCGACAGCTATAACGATTTTGAGCCGGGAGAACATTTCCTCCAGCTTGATAAGACGGAGAAAGATATGATCGATCTGGTCTGCTCCAACTTCGACAACGTCGTTGTCGTTTACAATGGTGCAAATGCCATGGAGCTTGGTTTTGTAAATGATTATGAGCAGATTAAAAGTGTTGTATGGTGTCCGGGAACCGGTCAGTCCGGCTTTAACGGCCTGGGAGCGGTTCTGAGCGGAAAGGTGAATCCATCCGGCAGAACCAGCGATACCTTTGTATTTGATTTGGAAACAACGCCTACGGCAAATAATTTTGGAAACTTTACCTATGACAACATGGATGAGTTCAAAGTGACCCAGACCGGCTTTACCGGCAAGGAGGAGATCACGACACCATCCTTTATCGATTATGTGGAGGGAATTTACGTAGGATACCGTTTCTACGAGACGGCCGCGGCCGAGGGGCTGATAGATTATGACAAAACCGTTCTTTACCCCTTTGGATACGGACTTTCCTACACGGCATTTACACAGGAAATGGGAGAAATCTCGGAACAGGATGGGACAATAAGCTTTGATGTGACCGTGACCAATACCGGGGATACCGCCGGTAAGGATGTGGTAGAAGTATATTACAACCCGCCTTATGAGAACGGCGGAATTGAAAAAGCTTCGGCTAATCTGATTGCATTTGACAAGACGGATTTGCTTGAGCCGGGAGCTTCCCAGACTTTAAAAATCTCGTTTACAGCGGAAGAGATGGCATCTTATGATTACCGGGATGCAAAAGGGTATGTACTGGATGCGGGCGACTATATTATCAGCATCAACCGTGATTCCCACAATATCCTGGCAGAACAGACCTATACCGTGGATGAAACCATCCGCTATACAGGGGAGGAAGGACGTTCCACCGATGTACTTACAGCAACCAACCTGTTTGACTATGCGGCAGGAGACCTGACTTACCTTTCACGCAGGGACGGATTTGCCAACTATGAGGCGGCAACGGCTGCACCGGCAAGCCTGACGCTTAAGGACGAAGAAAAAGCGCTGTTCATCAACAACAGCAATTATAATACGGAGAGTCTGAACCTGGCGGACGATGAGATGCCGGTAACAGGAGCCAAGAACAGCATCAAACTGGCCGATCTGCGCGGCGCATCCTATGAGGATACGCGGTGGGAAGACCTGCTCGACAATATGACGGTCGGCGACATGGATACGGTCATTGCCCTTGGCGGATACCAGACCTCGGCAGCCGGCAGCGTCGGAAAGGTGCAGACCATTGACTGTGACGGTCCGGCTTCCATCAATAATAACTTTACAGGAACCGGTTCCATCGGCTTCCCGTCGGCAGTAATGATCGCATGTACATGGAATGAAGACATTGCGGAGGCCTTTGGACAGAGTATCGGCAAGATGGCCGATGAAATGGGAGTTTCCGGCTGGTATGCACCGGCTATGAACATCCACCGCTCCGCATTTGCAGGACGTAACTTTGAGTATTATTCTGAGGACGGTGTGCTGTCTGGAAGAATTGCGGCAAAAGCAGTCATCGGGGCAGAGCAGTACGGCGTATACGCCTATATCAAGCATTTTGCATTAAATGATCAGGAGACAAACCGTACCAGCATGCTGTGTACGTGGACGAATGAGCAGGCAATCCGTGAAATTTACTTAAAACCGTTTGAGATTGCGGTGAAAGAGGGCGGAGCAAAGGCAGTCATGTCTTCCTTCAACTATATCGGCACCAGATGGGCAGGCGGTTCCTCCGAGCTGTGCAACACGGTACTCAGGGATGAATGGGGATTCAAAGGCTTTGTGCTGACCGACTACTTTGGTGTTTACGGTTACATGAGTTCGGATCAGGCAATCCGTAACGGCACCGACGCCATGCTGGTGGCATACGACACAGAAACAAACCATGTAAAAGATACGAAGAGTGCAACCGGAGTGAAGGCAATGCGTCAGGCATGCAAAAATGTGATGTATACGGTAGTAAACAGCCGTGCCTATGAACCGGAGAATTTACAGACCGGATTGCTGCCATGGCAGATAATGGCGATTGTAATTGATGTCGTCCTTGCGGCAGGTATTCTTGGCCTGGAACTTGTGGCCGTGAAACGCTATAAAAAGAGAAGCGGTGAGGCGGCAGTCCTGGAATCCGCACCGTTAAATGATTCAGAGGATTCCAAGCTTTAAATAGGGAAAAGAAAGAGCGGGTGCATTTATGAAACATATGGATATCATAGAAAAAATGACGGTGGAGGAAAAAGCGGCATTCTTAAGCGGTAAGAATGAATGGCAGAGCCGGGATATCCCGCATCTCGGCATTCCATCCATCTTCTGTGCGGACGGACCTCATGGCGTGAGGAAGCAGGCGGGCGAGGGGGATCACCTTGGGTTAAATCCCTCTCTGCCGGCAACTTGTTTCCCAACTGCGGCAACAGTCGCAAACAGCTGGGATGAGGAGCTGGGTGAGGAACTGGGACGGACATTGGGGGCGGAAGCGGCAGCCCTTGGAGTGAATGTGCTGTTGGGCCCGGGCCTGAATATGAAGCGCAGCCCGCTCTGCGGCCGGAATTTTGAATACTTCTCCGAAGACCCATACCAGGCGGGAAAAATGGCCGCGGCCTATATCAGGGGCATACAGAGCCGGGGGGTGGCGGCCTGCCCGAAGCACTTTGCGGTTAACAGCCAGGAACTCAGGCGAATGGCAATGAACGCCGTGATTGATGAGCGTACTCTGCGGGAAATCTATCTGACCGGATTCGAGATTGCGGTAAAAGAGGGCGGGGCCAAAGCCCTGATGACCAGTTACAATGAGATAAACGGAACATATGCGAATGAAAATGAGCATTTGCTGAAGGATATCCTCCGGGGCGAATGGGGATTCGACGGTATGGTAGTGACGGACTGGGGCGGTTCCAACGACCATGTCCGCGGTGTGGCGTGCCGTTCAAACCTGGAGATGCCGACACCGGGGCTGGATTCCGCAAGGCAGCTTCTCAAAGCGCTCGACGAGGGGAGACTGACCATGGAGGAGCTGGACACCTGCGTGGACGATCTTCTCGACGCGGTGCTGACGCTGACGGAAAACAGCCGGGACGGCGCAGAAGCGGAAGAAGGCAAAGAGACAAAGCCAGAGGAAAAGCCGGACGGAGAGACAGTAGGAACAGCAGATAGAAAGTCAGGTAAAAGTGCAGCCGGATTCGACGCGGCGGCTCATAATGCCATAGCATGGAAGGCTGCGGCGGAGAGTATTGTGCTTTTGAAAAATGTACCGGATCCGGAACCTCTGCTGCCCCTTAAAAAATCATGCAGTGTGGCATTGATTGGAGACTTTGCAATCCGTCCGCGGTATCAGGGAGCCGGTTCCTCTCTGGTGAATCCGATTATGGAAATCGCAACAATGGAAACCATGATTTCCAGCTATCCGCTCGTCAACGCCGGATGCGCGGCGGGCTACCGGCGCACTGGTGAGGCGGATGAGGCGCTGAAAAAAGAAGCGCTTGATTTGGCGCAGAACGCAGATGTGGTAATTTACTGCTTTGGACTCAACGAGATCAGTGAATCGGAGGGGATGGACCGCAGCCATATGCGGATTCCGCAGAACCAGATTGAATTGCTGGAAGCGCTCGTAAAAGTAAACAGCAATATCGTCGGTGTATTGAGCGGCGGTTCCGCAGTTGAAATGTCATGGCACCACTGCTGCAAGTCGATTGTCCATGGTTATCTGGGCGGCCAGGCGGGAGCGGGCGCTATGCTCGATGTGCTGACCGGCAAGGTCAATCCGTCCGGAAGGCTCGCCGAGACATATCCGGTACGGTATGAGGATACCCCTGCATTCCGCTTCTTCCCGAGTACGGAGCGGAATTCGGAGTACAGGGAGAGTTTGTATATCGGTTACCGGTATTACGACACCGCCAGGGTCCGCGTGCAGTATCCTTTCGGTTACGGTCTGTCTTACACGTCCTTTGCCTACAGCGGGCTGACGGTGTCGGAGACAGGGGTAACCTTCTGCCTTGAGAATACCGGGGAATGTGACGGCGCGGAGGTGGCGCAGCTTTACGTCGGGTGCTGGGACGGAGCCGTATTCCGCCCGGAAAAGGAGCTGAAGGGATTTAAAAAGGTGTTTCTGAAGCAGGGAGAGAAAAAACAGGTTTCAATCCCGTTTGACGATAAGACATTCCGGTATTGGAATGTTGCGACAAACCGCTGGGAGAGGGAGGCGGGAACCTACCAGATTCTGGTCGGCGCCTGTGTGCTCGATATCCGGCTCAGCGGCAGCATTACACGTACGGGAACAACGGACAGACTGCCCTATGAAGGTCTGGAACTGCCGTCTTACCGTACCGGCTTTATTCAGAATGTGGATCGGGAGGAGTATGAGAAACTTCTCGGATATCCTCTTCCCTCCGGCAAGTGGATGGGAGAACTGGGGCTCAACGATGCGGTCTGCCAGATGTATTATGCAAAGAGCGGACTCGCCAGGCTCATTTATAAGGTGCTGACCGATAAGAAGAATAAAAACGAGGCTGCCGGGACTCCGGACCTCAACCTGTTGTTCCAGTATAATATCCCGTTCCGGGCGATTGCCAAGATGACGGGAGGTATGGTCAGTATGGAAATGGCGGAGGGAGCCGTGGCCGTGGTGAACGGACATTTCTTCCGGGGAATTGGACGGATTATAGCCGGATTCTTCCGCAATTTAAAAGCCAATAAGCAGTATGAGAAGAAATTAGGGAACTGAACACACAGGATGTAATCCGCGAGGTATTTTCCCTTGATTTTTGTGAAAATCCCGAGTTGTGCGGCTGCTGCCCACGGGGTGTTCATCAGCGGAATCGGCGGGATAATAAGGAGGCGCAAGACAGTTGAAAAAGATATATGACAGTTGGTTGGGTCGTTATAAGCAATTTGAAGAACAGCATCCCAAACTGTCGAAATGGGTTTATCAGATTTTTTACTTTTTTGTTTTCAGCATGGGAGTTACGATCTTTCAGTATCTGGTGTTCACATTCATGCCGGGAATGCTGGGAATCGGCCTGGCGGGAACGGAATTTATGTGGCCGAAGAAGGATCTCAGCATCCTGGGCGTGGATTTTACCTGGAGCCTGCTGGGATATAACGTACTGCGGGATGCTTCCGGAGCGGTGGTCATCGGCGGAGGACTGGGATATTTTATCAGCTATGAGGTGGGCTCATTTCTTGCCCAGTGTATCAACTTTCCTCTGCAGAGAAATATTACCTTCAAGAGCCATGGAAATCCCGCGTATCAGGCGATGTGGTATTTTATCGCATGGATTGTGATTTCCCTGATTTGCAACGGATTTAACAATCTCTGGATGCCCATTGCCTACAGTTACATGCCGCCTGCAGTTTATAATCTGCTTGTGACATTTATCACGGGCGGAGTTTCCATGGTGATATTCTTCTTTGTATTTAAGATTATTTTTCCGGAAGGCACTCCACAGGAATCAGAACCGACAGAGTAAACCAGTTGTCCTTGGACTGAAGGGTCATAGAGCCGCCGTACTTTTGTGCGGCGGCTTGAATGCTTTTAAGGCCGTAGCCGTGATACTGGGTGTTGCCCTTCGTTGTGCGGGGAAGCCGGCCGGAATTGAACTCCAGCGGTGTTTCCGTATAATTTTCAAACTGGATCATTAAAAACTGGTTTTTCCTGAACATGGACAGGGTGACCAGACGTTTTTCCGGATCTTCAAACTGGGAAACGCATTCGATGGCATTGTCCAGGGCATTGCCGAAAATAGAGCAGATATCCTTTACATGCATAAAGGAAATGAGACTTCCGTCCGCCATACAGGTGAAGGTAATCCCTTTCTGGGAGCAATACGTGCTTTTCGTAGTAAGCACGACGTCCAGCACCCGGTTTCCGGTATTGGTCAGAGCTTCCTGCGTGAGAATAGCCTGTTCCATTTCCTCCAGATATTGATTGCGTTTTTCAGGATCTTCCTCCGCCCGGATGGCAATCATGTAGTGTTTTAAGTCATGAAATTCCCGGCGCAGCAGCTCCACGTTGTCGATGGACATGCGGTACTGATCATACTGCCTCTGGAGCATCACGTTCATGATCTGGTTTTCGCCGCGCATCCGCAGCTCCTCCCGTTTTTCCATCTGGGCGGCCAGCATGACGAGGCCTCCAAAATCCACGAGGGTGCGGACATACAGGATCGAACTGGTGGCGCTGGAAAACGGAGTGTCCGGCATGATAAAGCTCAGATTGCTGATAGTAAATGCCGCCAGTACAATCGTGGCAGCGCCCACCAGCTCTTTATTTCCCACATTCATATTCTCATCCTGCGGAATGTGCTCACGTTCCAGAAGCCAGTATACGATATAGACAGCCAGATAGACCGCAGTCATGATAGCCGCGGTTATGAAGAAATTGTACAGTTGGAAATGAACCACCAGCCAGACATTAAGCTGCCACTGCAGGGAGGCGGCAAATTCCGCCAGTACAAACGCGCGGATACAGCAAAAACCTGCATCCTGGGGCGTTACATCGCATACCCGGAAGATAAACAGATACATGCAGGTGATGGCGCCCAGCATCCCGGGTATCCAGAGAAACAGCGGGGCAATTCCGGCCAGGTGCTGATAGAGGACAAACCATAAAAGCATTCCGGCAAACGCGCTGTAAAGCTTGATTCCGGAAATTTTTCTCCTCATCATCATAATATAGGAGACGCACGCCGCCCACTCGGCAATAGCCGTGCATATTCTGGGCGTGTCCATCAGGTTTGCAATATTCATCGCTGTATTCCCCCCACATAATCGGTAAATGAATCCAGAAAAATTTTCTTGCGCGCCCGGCTGACCGGCAGCTCCGTCCCGTTCGACAGACGGACCACATTAGGAAGGAGAGCGGTGACGTGCAGAAGGTTCACCAGATATGCATTGTGGCATTTGGCAAAACCGAGGGGCAGCAGCATTTCCTCCATGCGTTTTAGGGGCCCAGCGGTCCGGAAACCGCCCTTTTCTGACTGTATGAGGATATCGTGCTTCTGGCTTTCGATATAATAAATCTGCGCCGTATCCAGACGGAGCTGTCCGCCGTCCGTATCCAGTGTCAGGTAAAACCGGCTTTGCTTTTTCTCAATCTGTCTTGCCGCCTTGTGCAGAATTTGCGAGAATGCAAGGTAGGGCACCGGCTTGAGCACGTAACCCAGGGCGTCCACCGTGTAGCCCTGAACGGCAAATTGTACCGTGGAGGTGATGAAAATGAAAATTACGTCCTCATCCAGCTTTCTGATTTTTTCGGCGGTGCTCATGCCATCTAAATGTTTCATCTGAATGTCCAGCAAAATGATGTCATATTCCGCCCTATAATCAGAGATGATGTCTAAACCATCCGTGAATACGGTAATCTGAAAATGGACGGAATTCTCCTTTTCGTAGCGTTTTAGATAGTCCTGTAAAAGTTCTGCGTCATGTCTGTCATCTTCGACGATTGCAATACGAATCATGGGTATCCGGTCCTTTCTGGGGGCACAGTTATACTTCTTTATGATACGCTAATTATAAATGATCCATAAAAAAAGAACAAGCTATTATCAAGCGGGGACAAAGTCTTATGAATATACAAATCTCACCGGGTGTGATAAAATTATAATGGTTCGATACTTATAAATATCATAAACAATATAAACAAAAAAGTGAGACCCATAGATAGGAGTAATCAGAAATGGATACTTTAACAATCAAAAGCCCTTCATTTGAGGATAACGGTTTTATGCCGAAAAAGCATACGGGTTTCGGTGAAGATGTTTCTCCCGCATTTAACCTTTTCAATCTTTCGGATAAAGCAGTTTCTCTTGCAATTATTATGGATGATTTAGACATTCCCTTTATCAGTGCGTATAACCATTGGCTGATCTGGAATCTTTGGCCCATGGAAGAAATCCCGGAGAATATTCCCTATGGAGCAGGAACACTTGAAAACGCAGTGCAGGGGATCGGGTACGGAAGACACCGCTACAGAGGGCCGAAACAGCCTGTTTTTATACGCAATATCCATCGGTATGTTTTTAACTTCTATGTATTGGACTGTTATCTAGAACTGGACTGCAATTCTACGAAAAAAGCACTGCTTGCTAAAATGCAGGGACATGTGCTGCAGCAGGGGAGTATTACAGGGAAGTATAAGCGTTAACGGAATGGATGGTTCCAATCGGGGCCCAATCTCCCTCGAAGTATGACTAAGTGCTAATCAGGGGCAATATTAGATTCGGACAATCTAAAGTAAAAGCATAAGAAAACATGGTTTTAGAAATAATACATACTAAATAACGAAAAGAGGCTGGAAAAAGCGGTGAGAGACATCTGTTTTGCCCAGCCTTTTATTATTTTAGTTCCATATCATCACAAAGAAACAGTGAGTATCATAGTAATACAAAGTTGCTGTTCATATCCCAGCTGAAAGCAGCTGTGCTGCGAACAATAACAATACAAAATCTCTTTAAAGAAACGATTGACTTTTGAAACTGTAACAATTATAATTACAGATAGGAAAGAGCAGCAATTCCATCTAAGGCGGTGATAATATGAGCAAAAATGCCAGAGAAAAGCAGAAACAAATGGCGGCAAAAGCGGCGGCGTCTTATATTCGCGATAAGATGACGCTTGGGATAGGAACCGGTTCTACCGTGTACTATCTGATAAAGGAGATAGGAGCACTGGGAACGGCTGGAATCAATGTCCGCGCGGTGGTTACATCCGAATCGAGCAGAGAACTGGCTATTTCCTGCGGTATCCCTGTCTGTCTGCCGGAGGAAGTGGATCATATCGATCTGGCGATTGACGGAGTCGATGAAATCGACAGCAGCTTTTATGCGGTAAAAGGTGGAGGCGGAGCGCTTCTGAGAGAAAAGATCGTGGCATATAAAGCGGACGATGTAATATGGATAATGGATGAGAGCAAATTGGTTGAGCGTCTCGGCCGTTTCCCTCTTCCAGCAGAGGTACTCCCATTTGCCTATACATGGGCGGCGGAGAGAATAGAGGAATTAGGCGGCAAGGCCAGACTGAGAGAACGGAACGGCAAAATATATGGTACGGATAACGGCAATTATATACTGGATGTAACATTTTCTCCGGGCATAACATATCATATGGCTGCCGACAAAATAAGACAGATACCGGAAGTCCTTGAAACGGGATATTTTAATCCGGTTTGCAGCCGGATTATAGTAGGAACCGAATGGGGCGCAAAAGAGATTGTGAACCAGCGGCAAAGCCGGAAGCGGCCGGAAACAGAAGCCGACGGAACCGATGACGTTGAAGTATAGCGTAATGTCTCATTTATATTCAGTTGGACAGCGCTGTTTAGATAAACAGGGACAAATAGAAGTGTGATATGACAGGAAAGCAGGTATAATACATGGCAAACGATGCACAAAAAGAGATAAATACGTCAACAACAACACCGGCAAAATCGTCAAAAAAATCGGAATATAAGAATCTTACAGATGGATACGCTGGAACTTATTATTCGGAAGAGAGCAGTGGAATCTATCATTTTACATTTGACAGTGAAAACGGCTCGCTCACAGAGCCGGAGCTGTTCTACGAGGCTCACAATGCAAAATGGGTTTGCTTAAATGGCTGTTCCATGGCGTTCCCTATCGAAAAGCAGGGGAAAGCAGGCACCTGTTTCCTGGAACTGAAGGAGGGAAAGGTAAGCCGTGCGGCGGAAATACTGGAAGAAAAGCAGACGCCGTGCTATATCCTTTGGCAGGATGATTACGTCTACACGGCAAATTATCATGAAGGAAACGTAATGGTATATCATCTGGAAAAAGGAATGCCTTCTCTGGTAAAACGGATAGAAAACGGAGAAAAGGCCGGATGTCATCAGACTTTATTACATGAATCATATCTCTGTGTTCCTTGTCTGGAACAAAACAGGATCAGGCTGTTTGATATGGAACATGATTACACACCGGCTGGAGAAATCACTTTTCCGGCGGGCAGCGGACCCAGACATGGGATATTTAACAGGCGGCACACCATGTTTTATGTGGTAAGTGAGTGGAGCAACGAGCTTTTCGTATTCCGTGTTCATGGCAGCGAATTTACCTTGATGCAGACTGTTTCAGTCCTGCCGGAAAGGGAGCATGAGAAAAACGGAAATGCGGCGGCAGCGGCAATCAGAATGACAAAGGATGAACGCTTTTTATATGTTTCGGTGAGGGGCATTGACACGCTGGCCGTTTTCGATATAAGCGGAAGCGGGGCGGCCGTCATACAGCATGTTTCCTGCGGCGGAGTGCATCCCAGGGATTTCATTCTGAGTGGAGATGAAAGATATTTGTTAGTGGCAAACCGTTTTGATGGCGGAATCGTGAGTATGGAAAGAGATGCGGATAGCGGATTGCTGAAAATTCCCCTGCATTCCGTCCCATTGCCGGAGGGCGTATCCCTGACACTCAGTGGCAATGAAGGACAGAAAACCAGTTAACATATTTTAGAATAGAGAATATCAACAGGAGGTATTTTATGCAGACAACACAGATAGGTATCATCGGGCTTGCGGTTATGGGCAGGAGCCTTGCCCTCAATATGGCGGATCACGGGTTTATAGTAGGCGGCTACAACCGCAGCAGAGAAGTGACGGGAACGCTGATAAAAGAACATCCACATAAAAATTTCATCCCATTTTATGATTTGAAAGAGCTTGTGGAGTCCCAGGAAAGGCCGCGCAAATTTCTCATTATGGTTAAAGCGGGGAAACCGGTGGATATGGTGATAGACCAGCTCATCCCTCTGCTTGATGAGGGCGACATGATCTTAGACGGAGGCAATTCATTCTTTGAAGATACGAGAAGAAGAGAAAAGAACCTGAAAGAAAAAGGAATCTATTATTTCGGCACAGGCGTTTCCGGCGGAGAGATGGGAGCACGTTTCGGCCCATCCATCATGCCGGGCGGAGAGAAAGAGGCGTACGAGCATATTGCGCCAATCCTGGAGGCAATTTCCGCGAAGGCGCAGGGAGAGCCGTGCTGTGCTTATATGGGTCCCGACGGCGCCGGTCATTATGTGAAAATGGTCCATAACGGCATTGAATATGCCGATATGCAGTTAATTGCGGAGGCATATCTGCTGCTCAAATATGCGGGTGGATTTACCAATCAGGAACTGGCGGATATCTTTACCGAGTGGAATGAAGGAGAGCTGAAAAGTTATCTGATTGGCATTACGGCAGGAATTTTCCGCGAGAAGGATGATTTTGCTGACGGAGAGCTGGTGGACTATATTTTAGACAGCGCGGGACAGAAGGGAACCGGAAGATGGACCAGTCTGGAATCCCTGAAACAGGGAGTGAATGTGTCCATGATTACGGCCGCCTGCAATGCCAGAATCATGTCAAACCGGGTGGAAGGAAGAAAAGAGGCAAAAGAACTGATTGAAAGTCCGAAGCAGAGGCTGGTATCGGATAAGGCGAAATTTCAGGAAAAGGTGAGAAAAGGTCTCTATACGGCAAAAATAGCAGCCTATGCACAGGGGTTTGACCTGCTTTTGCATGCATCGTCGGAGTACGGATGGAATTTGGACTACGGCAAAATCGCATCCATTTTCAGGGCCGGCTGTATCATACAGGCTGAATTCCTGGACGATATTACAAGGGCATTTGAGAAAAACAGGGATCTTAAAAACCTCATGATGGATTCTTTCTTCAGAGAGAAAATCAACATGGGACAGGAAAGCCTGAGAGACATCCTGGGACCCGGAATCCAGAACGGAATCCCGGTTCCGGCCATGAGCCAGGCGGTTGCTTATATTGACGCATTCCGTGGAACACCAGTGGGGGCAAACCTGATTCAGGCGCAGAGAGACTGCTTCGGCGCGCACACATATGAGAGAACAGACAGGGAAGGCATCTTCCACCACGATTGGAGGTTCGAACATGAATAAAGAACAGGTATTTACAATCTTTGGAGGAACCGGAGACTTAACCTTCAGAAAGCTCCTTCCGGCTCTTTATAATATAGAGGCGGCAAAAGACAAGGAACTTTGTTCCCGGGTAGTGGTAATCGGAAGAAGAGACTACACAAGTGAAACATACCGTGACATGGCGAAAGAGTGGGTGGAGAAGTTCGCGAGACTTCGTTTTAAGGAAGAAACCTATCAAAAGCTGGCGGAGAATATTATATATTACCGGATGGATTTTACGGACGAAAATGCATATGACGGACTCGACAATTTCTACCGGGAAATGGGGGCCGGAAGCCATATATTCTATTTTGCGGTTGCTCCCAGATTTTTCGGGACAATTGTCAACGGACTGAAAAGGGTGGCAGGCGCCGAGGCCGGAAAAGTGGTGCTTGAAAAGCCGTTTGGTGAAAATCTTTCGGCGGCAGCCAAACTCAATGAGGAAATGGAGGCGTTTTTCAGGCCGGATCATATTTACCGGATTGACCATTATCTCGGAAAAGAAATGGTCCGCAATATTCAGATTATCCGCTTTGCAAACCCGATTTTCAGCAATGTCTGGGATGCGGAGCATATCGAGTGCATTCAGATTTCCGCCCTGGAAGAAGTTGGCGTGGAGACGAGAGGCGGTTATTATGATCACAGCGGCGCCCTTAAGGATATGGTGCAGAACCACCTGTTCCAGATTCTTTCCATTGTCGCGATGGAGCAGCCGGGAACCCTGGCTGTGGAGGATATGCACCGGGAACAGATCAAGGTGCTGAAGGCGCTCAGCATACCCGGGAATATATCGGAAAGTATGGTATTGGGCCAATATGAGGGATACCGCGGGGAACCGTCCGTAGATAAGGAATCGGCCACAGAGACTTATGCCGCCCTGCGGCTTCTGGTGGATAATGACAGATGGAGAGGAATGCCGTTTTATGTGCGGACCGGGAAAAAACTCGGAAAGCGCGAAATGCAGGTGGCTGTCGTCTTTAAAAGTCCTGTAGCAGGAGTAGAATCCAATATCCTGAATATTAAAATCCAGCCGACGGAGGGCGTCTACCTTCAGTTTAATATAAAAAAACCGGGAGAAACCGAGGAAGTGATCCAGGCAAAAATGGATTTCTGCCAGAGCTGTTCTTTTGTAAACCGGATGAATACACCGGAAGCTTATGAGCGCCTGCTCGGCGCCTGCATGCGGGGAGAACGCTCCTGGTTCTCTCAGTGGGATCAGGTTGAAACAAGCTGGAAGTATGTGGATGAAGTACGGGAACAGTACCGGAATATGGGGCTGCCGACGTATGAATATGCACAGGGCGGCAGCGGGCCGAAAGAGGCGGAGGAGCTGCTTGAGAGGTATGGGCATACGTGGTTTGAATAAACGGATTTTTGCAGCCGCCATAGAAAATATTAATTTTCTATGGCGGCTTAGTTTTGTCTGAACTCGGGGCGCGTTTTTTTGTCTATGGGGAAAACAGCAGCATAAGAGTCGGGCGGGGATTAAGAAATCAGTTCCATTCGTTGTACTCTCCGCTAAAAAGAGGTAAAATAAAAGAAACGAAAGGACAGGGCTGAGTTTTTTCTCTGCACGTTTAAGAGAGGAAGAATGGAGGATTTCATAATGGCCCGGTTGAAAGATTTTTTTATGGGACTGTTCGACAAGTTTTTTGAATATCAAAACCGTAAAAGAGAAGAACGCGATTCGGAATGCCGCGCTGCTGTTAATGAAGTAACCGATGCCGTCCGCGGCATAAATCAGTTACTCTCAAATCAGGATAAATATATTTACGAATACAGCTACAACCGGCTAAAAGTTGAATGGCTCAGAGTTAAGAAACGTTATGGAAAGATTAGCCGAAGACTGCAAAAATCGCCTTGTTGTCAGGAACTGCAAAGAGGCATTCAGGAATTAAACCATGTTTTGTCTGCTTTGCCGCAGGATATTGAACAGCATAACCGGAAATACCTGGAAGAGCAGACAGCAGATGCATTTAAGCGTATTGGGAGTATTGAAGGCCGTCCGCTGGATCGTCAGCAAATGGAATGTATTGTAAAAGATGCTCCAAATCACCTGATTGTCGCGGGTGCAGGAACCGGAAAAACTACTACCATCTTAGGAAAAATAAAATATCTTCTGTCAACTGAGGCATGCGGCCCTGATGAAATTCTCGTTTTGTCTTTTACCAGCGCATCTGCAAACGAGATGAGAAACAGGCTTACGAAGGAAACCGGACAAACTATACAGGCAGGGACATTTCATAAACTCGGGTTACAGATTATCCGGGAGAGTGAAGGAAAAGCTCCCGTTATCTATAACGACGATCCCTGTAAATTCATACGCGGCCGGATTGAGGTATGCCTGAAAGACCCGGGATATGCAGCATTGTTTATGAGTTACTTGCTTTTTCACCGTATTAACCAGAAGTCGGAGTTCGAGTTTGACTCGGAAAGTTCATACAGGGAATACCTGGAGACGAATCCTCCAATCACAATCAAAGGTGAAACGGTTAAGAGCTATGGTGAAATGGAGATTGCTAATTTCCTGACTCAGTATGGTATTAAATATAAGTATGAGGAACCCTATCCGACAGATACCCGTACTGAACAATATGACCAGTATTATCCTGATTTTTTTCTGACGGATTATGGTATTTACATTGAATATTATGGGATAAATGTACAGGGGGAGGTTCCATCCTACTTTGCAGGGCGCGATGGAAAAAGCGCATCAGATACATATAGGGAAAGTATTGCCTGGAAAAATAAGCTGCACAAAGAAAATGATACGGTATTGATTGAATGTTATGCCTATGAAAAATTTGACGGTGTGATGTTAGACCGGCTTTACACCAGTTTGCAGAAACATGGAGTCGTCCTGGAGGAGGTCCCGGCGGAACAGATTTTTGCCGACATGAAGGCGGAAAGAAAAAATAGATTAGATGGTCTTGCGGGGCTGCTTCAGACCGTTTTGGTACTAACCAAAAACCGCCGCCTGTCATGTCCGGCATTGATGGAACTTTGCTCATCTCCATTTCACAGAGGACAACAGGTAATCGTAAAGCTTTTTGATCCCATCTATGAAGCTTATGAGAAGATGCTGTCCGACAGAGGAGCCATCGATTTTAATGATATGATAAATCTCGCTGCTGATCATATTATAGCGGGTGAATATCACCATCCATATAAATACGTTATTATTGACGAGTATCAGGATATTTCCGGAGCGCAGTACCGTTTATTGCAGGCTATGCGCACGGACCGTTATTATTCACTGTTTTGCGTTGGGGATGACTGGCAGAGTATTTACCGGTTTGCAGGCAGTGACATAGGCTATATCCTTAATTTTTCAAAGTATTGGGGTGATGCGGAAATCAGCAGGATCGAAACAACATATCGTTTTTCCCAGCGTCTTATCGATATATCCGGCCGGTTTGTCATGAAGAATCCTAATCAAATGAAAAAAGCGATCCATGCCCATGAGGATGCGGAGCAGTATGTCCTGGAACTAATTCAAGGCTTTACGGATAAATGGGCAATACAATTTATGGTGAATGAACTTGAAAATCTTCCTGCGGGGAGCAGCGTGTATTTTATCGGTAGGTATCAGTTTGATTCAGATTATCTTAAGGATGAGCCGCGCCTTAGAACCGCTTACGATAATACGGAAAAAGTATTGAAAATAATGCTTCTTTCAAGGCCCGACTTAAAAATGACATTTTATACTGCCCATAAATCGAAGGGCCTTCAAGCCGATTATGTGTTTATTATTAATAACAAATCAAGGAATATGGGATTTCCAAGTAAGATAGAAAATCCCCCGCTGGTAGATATGCTGCTGGAACAGGCGGATATGTACCCTGATGCGGAAGAGCGCCGTCTGTTTTATGTGGCTATAACCCGAGCCAGAAAAAAGGTATATCTTGTGACAGCCGATAACAACATATCTCCTTTCGCGGAGGAACTTAAAAGTATTTATCAGTCGGAACTGCAGAAAGCGGCGTTGCTTTGCCCTCTATGCGGTGCCCCATTAAAAATACGCAGCGGGCAATTCGGAGCTTTCTATGGCTGCACGGGCTATAGAAAAACAGGCTGCCGGTATACCAGAAAGACTACTCACTCAAAAGACAGATAGTGATGATAAAGAAGCCCGGAAACACGCAAACGATAAAAAATATACAAACACGGAGACACCCTATGGAACCATACTACTACAACCAAATGAACAAACCCCAAAGAATAGCCTACCACGCCATGAAAACAGGACTCATTGACCTGGCGCCGTCCTTTCCGGTGCCGCGTCTGGAAAATCACGAGTTGAGCGATATATTTTTCAAACTGCGTCTGGACTGCCCGGAGATTTTTTACGCGGTGGGGTTTCACTACCGTTTCTTCCCGGATTCCGGCAATGTGGAGATGATTCCGGAATATTTATTTGATAAGGGAAAAATCAAAGAACACCAAAAAGCAATGAGGGCCAGAGTGGAAAAACTCAGCCGGCCGGCCCAGTCATTGACGGAGCGTGATAAAGAGCAGTACATTCATGATTTCATCTGTAACAATGTCCATTATGATAAATTAAAGAAACCATATTCCCATGAAATAATCGGCCCTCTTGGACAGGGTGTCGGAGTCTGCGAGGGAATTGCAAAGACGGTTAAGATTTTGTGTGATGCGTTGGGTATATGGTGCATCATTGCAATCTCGGATTCCAATCCGGATAAAAACATCAAGTACCGCCATGCATGGAATATCATCAAAATAGGTGGAACGTATTATCATCTGGATGCTACGTTTGACAATACCCTGGGCTCCGGTGACGTGATCCGGTATGATTATTTTAACCTGGACGATAAACAGATTTTCCGGGATCATGAGCCGGTGATTTATGCAATCCCCCAATGCAATGACGGTGATAAATTCTACTACAAAGAGAAGAAACTCTCTTTCACAAAGACCGAGGACGTGGAAAAACGGGCGATTCAGGCGATACGGAAAGGAAAACCGCTGATATTTCACTGGCGCGGCGGATATTTAACACGGGACGTATTGTCTGAACTGTTAAAACTGCTGGAACAGACCGCCCGCGGGAAGGGAAGACATGCCAGAACAGGACTCAACTGGCCACAGGCGGTGCTGCAGGTATCCTTTGCAGAGGAGCTTCCTGCGGATGAGCTGATTGTCGAGGAAGCGAATGAGGGAGAAAAACAGTGATTTTAAACTCGTAAACATAGAACGTATGTAAGTAGAAAACAAGCGGAAGGAGCGAAGCAATGTCTTTTAAAATAATTACCGGTGATATAACAAAATGTGATGCAACGGCAATCGTAAACGCCGCTAACACCTCGCTTCTCGGAGGAGGGGGCGTAGACGGTGCGATTCATCGAGCCGCTGGCCCGGAACTTCTGGGAGAGTGCAGAATGCTTCACGGATGCAAGACGGGACAGGCCAAGATGACGAAAGGATATAACCTGAAGGCAAAATATATTATCCACACCCCGGGGCCGGTATGGAACGGCGGGGAACACGGTGAGCGTGAAATGTTGGAATCCTGTTACAAAAACTGCCTTGAACTGGCTGTAAAACATGACATTCACGACATTGCCTTTCCGTCCATCAGCACAGGGATTTACCGTTTCCCTGTGGACGAGGCCGCCAAAATTGCAGTCAGAACGATTCACCGGTATCCGAAGCTGGATGTTACGATGGTATGTTTTGATGAGAGAACCAGGAAGGCATACGAAGATGCGGAGGCCGCTTTTAATCGGGGAGAACTACAGTAAAGAACCGGATATGGGTATACGAATAAAAGAACATTGAGATAGAAATTAGTATTTATCGTTACCGGAGGATAAAGGCGTCTCAGACAGAACAATAACTCAGCCGCGGGCGAAAAGGAGAGGGGAGCATGGATTTTTATAAAAGGATGGAAAAGGTCTGCCATATGATTCCATACGGTAAGGCGGCAACTTATGGCCAGATTGCCCTCCTCTGCGGGCGGCCCCGCAATGCCAGGCAGGTGGGATATGCATTGAGCCACAAAAGTCTGGACGGCCAAATACCGGCCTGGAGGATTGTAAACAGCAGCGGTTTTCTATCCGGCGCAGCATCCTTTGAATATCCGGAAACTCAGAGACTTTTGCTGATGGGAGAGGGCATTGAGGTGTCGCCGGAGAACAGAGTGGATTTGAAAAAGTATGGGTGGAAGAGTACCTTTGAAGATGCCATGGAGCTTCGTGGAATCTTTGAGCGGGAAGGAATATAAATGGGAAATTCTCTCATGAAAAATGTAACAAGTACAGGGGGATAAAATGGGATTTTTTAATAAAATGAAGGAGCCGGTCTTCTTAAAAGACAGCAGTGATTTGTGTGAACAACTGGAGAAATTAAGAGCGCTGGAACCGGAATTAGATGAAAACGGACAGGAAAAAATACAGCAGGATATGAAATATCTTGAATATGGAATTCAGGGAGAAAACACAATTGCCTATGAATTAAAAAACAGTCATATGCCGATGTATATTTTACATGATATTTATCTTGAAGACGGTGAATTAAGTGCACAGATTGATTATCTTGTGATAACCAGAAAACTGTGTTTTGTTTTGGAGTGCAAAAATTTGTACGGAGATATCGAAATAAACAACAGTGGTGACTTCATAAGAACGACTGAGTTTGGCGGAAGAAAGAAGAAAGAGGGAATCTATTCTCCCGTTACTCAGAATCAAAGACATCTGGAGTTGATTAAAAAAATAAAGACGGAAAGACAAAAGAACCTGTTGAAAAAGATTATGGTGGAAAAATATTTTAATGATTTCTATCGTGCCGTCGTTGTTTTGGCAAATCCGAAAACAGTATTGAATGCCAGATATGCAAAGAAAGGGATAAAAGAAAATGTAATACGGGCCGATCAATTGATTGCCTATATAAAAGAACAATGCCGGAATTCGAAAGAAGCTGAAAATTCCGATGAGCAAATGCTGACCTGGGCACAGTCTTTTCTGGAACTGCATAAGGAAACTGAAAAAGATTATATAGACAGGTATCAGAAATACAGGAAACCGGCCGAAGCATCAGTGGAGGTTATCCAGGAGAGTGAATCCGATGGAGAGCAAAAGGTTGAAGAAAGTACATACAGATGCCGGGATATGGAAGCGGCCGATATGGGAAACCGGCCACAGATAATTAAAGTGGATTCGGCAGAAGACAAAAAGCCAGAAGATAAAAAGAAAGAAAATACTACTACGGACTCGGCTCTTTTTCAGGAGCTGAGGGCATACCGTCTGAAAAAAAGCAGGGAAGAGGGAATCAAGCCGTATTACCTCTACAATGACAGTCAGCTGAAGGATTTAATGGCGAAAATGCCTGAATCAACGGAAGAAATGCTCAAAGTATCAGGGTTTGGGCCTGTAAAAACAGAAAAATACGGCGCTGATATTTTACAGATCTTGTCTAAATACAGAGGCCATTAATTCTCGCCTGTCAAGAGACAGACATCACAGATATTACATCTAGTGTCTTGTCACTGTAATATGATTCATCACTTATACAGTTGTCATGGACAGCAAATATAAGAGGCAGTTAAATAACGGAGGAAAGAAAATGGTCTTACTCGTAATAGATACACAGAAATTAATAACAAATAAAACCCTATCCCATTTTGACCTGTTCCGGCACAATGTGAAAAAATTGATTGATGCGGCAAGAACTTATGGAATCGAAGTAATTTACATCCGTCACGACGATGGAGATGGTGAGGCTCTTACAAAGGGTACCGAAGGATTTGAAATTTATGATGAATTCCGGCCGATTGCGGGAGAAAAGATCTATGATAAGACGGTAAACAGCGCGTTCCGTGACACAGGACTGACGGAATACCTGATGAAGACGGGCGAAAAGGACGTTATCATAACCGGGCTTCAGACAGATTACTGTATTGACGCCAGTGTTAAGTGTGCATTTGAACACGGATTTCATGTATTTGTGCCCGCTTTTGCAAACACGACAACCGACAATGCCTATATGACGGGTGAAAACAGCTATCGCTATTACAATGAATTCATGTGGAACGGCAGATATGCGGAGTGCATCGCAGTGGATGATATGATTGGCAGAATGGCACATGATGCGCTGACAAAGAAGGAGCAGATAAATGGATAAGTTTATTTTTGAGGAGAAAGAAAAAATACATGTGTATTCATATGGTGAAGGTCCGGTGACAATTGTTTTTTTATCGGGTTCGGGGGTATTATTTCCCCATTTGGAGTATAAGTCCTTTCAGGAAGCACTGGCTGAGACATTCCGGGTGGTGGGAATTGAAAAGCCGGGATATGGATACAGCGATATATCAGGAAAAGACAGGACGGTAGATGTCACAGTGGGAGAATACAGGAGCGTGCTGCGGGAGCTTGGGATAACGGAATCGGTTGTTTTGGCGGCACACAGTATGGGCTTTTTGGAAGCGCTTTACTGGGGGCAGAGGTATCCTTCCGAAATCCTGGGAATTCTTGGAGTTGACCCGGCAACACCGCAGTGTTACCAGGATTTTAAACTGGAAAACGCGGTCACCGGCCTCAGGGAGCTTTCGGGGAATAAAGAGCTTCGTAAAAAAACGGCGGATGCTTATATCTCGCAGCTTCTTCAGGAAAATCTCATTTTACCGGAGGAAGCAGAAGGCTATAGGCTCTTAGCGGTTCAAAATCTTGCCAATCAGAACTGGATCAGCGAAGCGGTCAATATTGGAGATACTCTTGCACAGATAGAGGCGGAGGATCCATATCTGCAGCTCCCGATGCTGTTTTTCATCTCAAACGGAGAAGGGACAACTCTGGAAAAGGATTCCTGGATCAGCCATGCCACACAGTATCTGGGCAAACTTAAATGTTCTCAATACGGATTGTTTGATTTTCCTCATAATCTGTACAAGTACGCCTATAAAGAAATGGCCGGGCAGGCCGGAGAATTCATTGGTAAATATATATGTTAAGTATCGGAGGCCTGTGGAGCTGACGATATAAAAATTTGCTTTTGTCAGGCTTTTAAATGTATGGCAGACCTGTTTCTGTATGATGATATCAAATGAAAAAGGCCAGTTATGTATTTGTCCGCCTCAGACAAAGAAGGCGTACCCGGCAAATCGGAATTCCCAGGGAGAAAGAGAATGGTTGATGTATACGTGGCAAGTGCTTTTAGTAAAAATAATAAAGGCGGAAATAAGGCGGGAATCGTATTCGGCAGACCGGATTTAACAAACGGCCAAAAGATGGAGATTGCAAGGCAATTAGGATATTCTGAAACTGCTTATGTATCGGATTCCTGTATGGCGGATTTTAAGTTACAATTTTACACTCCAACAGAAGAGGTTCCGTTATGCGGCCATGCTACAATCGCAGCGTTTTCTACTCTCAGGATATTGGGCATGTTGGATAAAGGACAACTTACAATCGAAACAAAATCCGGAATTCTTAATATCCAGATTAAAAAAGACGGCTTGATACTTATGGAACAGAATTGTCCTGCATATTTCGATATCCTGCCTCCGGATTTATTTTCCGCTTGCTTAGAGAAAGACTTTATTAATGGTGATTTTCCAATACAAATAGTTTCCACCGGACTAAGCGATGTTATGCTTCCTGTTGATTCGAGGGAACATCTGGAGGCATTATCGCCTGATTTTAAAATGATGGCAGAATTAAGCAAAGAAAAAAATGTTGTTGGCGTCCATGCTTTTACTTTGATTGAGGAATCTGAAATAACAGCAATATGCAGAAATTTTGCGCCATTGTATGGGATTGATGAAGAATCAGCAACTGGAACGTCTAATTGTGCCTTAGCGTGTTACCTTTTTAAATATTATAAAAAGCAGGCTCAATATATTTTTGAACAGGGGTATAACATGGGAGCGATTTCCCGGATTATCGTAAATATCGCATATCACGAGGATGTAATTGATTCGGTTCATGTTGGTGGGTACGGGTATTTACTTGGTCAAAAGACCGAAGCGGTGTAATTTGGCGCCTGATTAAATCCGGTTTATTGGTGTAGTGCGTACTTCCTCTTTAGGCGTTCCCATTTATTCTTCCGGAAAAGAGAAAGTAACGATAGTTTTTTTCCATATGCGTTTTTCTGCGCCGAAAGTAATTGCAGCTCAAAACCGAACAGAGCTTTTATGGAACCGGCATAGTCGAAACCTGTCTCAGGAACCGGACCCCATTCAAGGATTTCTCCCGGCACGGTAAAATAGAAGTCTCTGCCGCAGTAGACGCCCATGGTCGAATCGCCGTAGGGGTTCTTTGCGTCCCTCATTGAAACAAATAACGGGAAAACCGGACTGGCAGGAACTGCAAAACAAAATTCCCGATCCGATTTCTGGCTGAGCCATATCATTAAATTCTGGTAGTTCCATAAACGGAGGACAGAGGCAGAGGGCAAAACGCCGCGGCCAATCATAAAATAACTATAAATTAGTTGACAAAGTTAATAATTAGGCGTAAAATTTCCATTTATTAACAAAGTCAACTATTTTCAGATAATCGACATATCAGTATCATATAGATTCCTGCCGATCATATCCGGCTGCGACACCGACAAGAATAATCGAAAAAGGCTGATTTGAAACACACAGTAAGCTGCTATGCCTGGTGTTTATGGGGGTAAATAGGAGAGAAAGAATGGAAAAGCAACAGGAATATGAGGATTGGATGGCAATGATGAAAACGATGCAGGATATCCGGCATTTTTGCAGCCTGCATGTGAAACGCAGCCCCCAGGGAGGCATTTTTTCGGCACAGGAACTGGATCTTCTCTCAAGAGTACAGATGTCCAAAGAACGCCTTACACCGCATGCGCTGTGCGAAAGTATGGGAATCAGCAGGCCGCTGGGCAGCAGGCTGATTGAAAATCTGGAGATGAAAGGATTTCTTTTGAAGGAAGTCAGTGAAGCGGACAGGAGAAGTTATTTCCTGAAAATCACGGAAAAGGGAGGCCAGATATTGAAGGAGACCTACACCTATTACCTGGAACCCGTATACCGGTTAAGAAGGAATCTTGGAGAGGAAAAGTTCGGGAATCTGGCCGGGCTGATCCGCGAGAGCAACGAGTTTATGCAGCAATGACAAGACAGAAAGGAAGGTGTCATATTTGACATTTTATCAGGAATTACAGTTAAATCAGGCCGGTTCGAAAGCGCTCATCCGAAATTCAAAAGACGGCAGGGAAAAACGGCGCCACATTGCTGCCTACATTTTCAAGGTGTTTTTAACACTGGCATTTTGTGTAGTGTTTATCTCTGTCTATTCTAAGCTTTTCGGTCCTGAGAACAGCATAGCGGGTGTGGTGGTACTGCTGGCCGTCATGGTATTCAGGCAGGCGGATTTGGGGATCGATACGAAACAGAGCTTTTTTGTACTCCTCGGAATTTTTGGAATTCTTGCGGTTGGACCTCATATATCGGCAACGTCGTCTCCGTTTGCTGCACTGATTGTTGATTTTGTCTGTATTCTGGCTATTACCTTTTTTGGCTGCCATAATATTCTGATGTCGAACCATGCAACCTTTGTGCTGGGATACCTGCTTTTATCGGGCAATGATGTGACCGGGGAAGCGTATGGTATGCGCTTTTTAGGACTGGCAGCAGGAGGTCTGCTGACCGCGCTGATTTTTTACTTCAATCACCGCAAAATTACGTATAAGAGGCGGATCGGAGATCTTTTTCATGAGTTCCGCTTCCACTCCGCCAGGACCAGATGGCAGTTTAAAATGGCGGCGGGAGTCGCCCTTGTGATGTTTCTGGCCCGCGTTATCGGGCTTTCAAGACCAATGTGGGCCGGATTTGCCGCCATGTCGGTGATGCAGCCGTTTGCTGAGGATTTAAAAATGAGGGTAAGACACAGGGTTCCGGGAACGATTGCGGGAGGAATTCTCTTTCTGCTCCTTTGCCTTATAGTTCCGGAGGAAGATTATGGAGTGCTGGGGATTATCGGCGGTGTCTGTGTCGGTTTTTCTGCAACATACGGCTGGCAGACCGTGTTTAACTCCTTCGGCGCCCTCGCCGTGGCAGCCGGTATATATGGGGTATCGGGAGCCGTTATGAACCGATATCTGGCAAATTTGCTGGGAATTTTGCTGGCCGTTGTATTTTACAAAATATGTGACAGCATTATCTATAGGAAAAATGCGTCGGAGTCTCTTCCTGAATAAGGGAGCCTCCGGCGCATTTTTGCCGGCACAGCCATAGCATACTGCCGGCGCGGAGCGAGCAGAATCTGTGATATTGATTACCCCCGGAATTCAAATCTATGCAAATAGACTTTCCAGGTCAGCCATGTTACAATAGAACATAATGCCGGGGGAAGGGGAGAAAAAGGAAGCGCAGAAGAAGGTAAGTGTGAAAACAGAAGAGAGGCTGTTCAGAAAGACTCTCCGCAACAGGCGGTTCCGTAAAAAGAAAGTCCCCGGGCAAAATTCAGGAATTAAGTCTCAAGAGTTGCAGACTTAAATCTGTTACAAAGGAGTACAATAATGGTAAGAAGAAATTTTGGAGTGATTTCAATGATTTGGCAGGTGATTTGGCCGATTTTATTCTATACGGCGGTGACCGCGGTAATCGCCTTTTTTATGGGAGGATTTCTTAACGTAATGTGGGTGGTCACACTGGCGGCGGTGATAAGTTCGGTGTTTCTTTTCTACGTTTACGGAAGGAGAGAGCAGGAGAGACGAAGAGATTATGGTCCGTCCTGGCGCGTGAGAATCGACATGGGGCGCGGGGCGGCCCTGGTTTTCATACTTGCCTTTGCTTCCTGTATATTTTTAAACAATCTGATGGAACTAACCGGTATAGTACATATGTCCGAGGGTTTTGATGAGATCAATGAGGATATTTACAGTGTGTCTATTGTGCTTCAGATATTGTCCACCGGACTTGCGGCACCCGTTGTGGAAGAGCTGATTTTCAGAGGGTTGTGCTATGGCCGTCTGCGGTCTGCAATGGGGATTATTCCCGCTGCGGTTGTGTCGGCTCTGATTTTCGGCCTTTATCACGGGAATCTGGTTCAGGCGGTTTACGCATTTGCACTGGGAATCCTTCTGGCGCTGGTGTATGAACACTTTGACGGACTTTTCCCGGCTGTATGGTTTCATATTAGCGCCAATCTGACCTCGATTATTCTGACCGCATCTCTCGGCGCTTTTTCCGCTTTTTTTGGAAGCTGGATTTTTATCATAATAAGCACGGTGCTGTCTTTTCTGGCGGCGGCAGCCTGCCTCAGGTTCATCTATGACAGAAGGCGGCGTATTAGGAAATAGTTAAGGAAAAATAATTTTTGGAATGTTTTCTCGTTTTATGAATAGAATAGTATCAGTGCCCGAATGGGGATCGGGTCATGTTATGAACTACATAGAAGGGGAATAAAACATTGTGAAACACGATCATTACTGCGGAAGAAGATGGAACAGAAGAGAACTGGTAAAAAAAGAGAGAGCGGCGTACAGGGCAAGGCGTGAAGCCGAAATGGCTAAAAGACGTTTTCTGTCCACCATGTCCCACGATATGCGTACACCGCTAAATGCAATTCTGGGAATGACCAGGCTGGCAGCTGCCAATCTGGAGGATCACGGACGTGTCCTGGATTGCCTTGAAAAAATGGAGTGCTCCGGAAAGGCGCTGGCCGGCCTTGTAAGCGATGTACTGGAAGTGTCGAATATGGGGCGTAACAGCCTGACTCTAAAAAAAGAGGTATATTCCATCAGGGAATTCATGGAGTGTCTGGGAGGAATGATGGAGCCGGCAGCGGCAGCCAAAAATCAGGCGCTGATTATGGATTGCCGGGGGCTTAACCACGAAATTGCAGAATTTGATTTTATGAGACTGAATCAGGTCATGACGAATCTGATATCCAACGCCATTAAATTTACTCCGGAGGGCGGAGTAATTCGGGTGGATGTGACGGAACCGGAGCCAGGCAGAGAGCAGCGTGCCAGGTTCCGGTTTTGCATTTCAGATACGGGAACGGGCATTGGAAAAGAATTTATGGAAAATCTGTTCCTCACTTTTGAGAGGGAACAGGACGGAAGAATTGACAAGACCGGAGGCTGCGGCATTGGGATGTCCATGGCCGGTAAGCTGGTGGAACTGATGGAAGGCAGAATTGAGGTACAGAGCACGCCGGGACAAGGAACCTCGGTCGCTGTAGTGCTTGATCTGAATGTACTGGAAAACGGTTTTACCTCGGCGGACAGAGAGACCGATCTGATTGAAGCCATGGGCGCTCATCCGGAGTTTTGCGGAAAACATTTTTTACTGATTGAAGATAACGAGTTGAATCTGGAGATTGCAAGGGAATTGCTGCTCGGCATGGGGGCGGCGGTGGACACCGCCAGAGACGGTAATGAAGGAGTGGAATGTTTCAGGAAAGCGTCAGAATACTATTATGACCTGATCCTGACGGACATCCATATGCCGGTTATGAACGGATATGAGGCGGCCCACGTGATCCGCAGTCTCAGAAACAGCGGCCGCAGGGATGCGTCTTCCGTACCGATTCTGGCAATGACGGCCGATGCGTTTGCAGAGGATGTCAGAGCGGCGAAAGCGGCAGGAATGACAAGCCATCTGGCAAAGCCCCTGGACTTTTTTGTCATGAAGCAGGAAATCAGCAGGGCTTTGGATGAAGCAGGACATTTTGTGATGTAAATTGACCTGTATAAAAAGAATTAAATTAAATACCAGGAATCACCCGGCCCGGCCTCAGCGGTTTGCTGAGGCCTTTTTTCGTCCCATAATAAAAAAATAGTCAATTTTCCTTGTAAAATCAATATATACAAACGAAAAACGCGTTTTTGTACAGTAAAAAATACTTGACATCCGGCAATTCGCCAGATATAATTTCATGAATTAGCATGGTAGCAGACTAAAGTGAACGCTGAAAACATTTCAAACCGGCGGGAGCTTCATCTGAAATAAGCGCCAGAGGCTAAAATATTAAGATAGGAGGAAGGAAACATGAGAAAGAATCAAGTGAAAAAGCTGGCCGCTTCCGTAGCCGCCGCTTTACTGTCCACGACAATGCTCAGCGGCTGTTCCATTATTGGTCAGGCGCCGACAGTAGTAAGTGAGGAGAGTTCTCTGCATCATGATACAGACGAGTCATCATCGCCCGTATCCGGTTCAGAAAGCTCTGAAGCAGCCCATTCAGATTCTGCATCCGGCAGCCGTCTCGCCGATATTCTGGAGCGCGGTTACATCGAAGTTGCGACAGAACCATATTTTGCGCCGAATGAGTTCATCGATCCTTCCAAGCAGGGGGACGACAAGTACGTCGGCGCCGATATTGAACTTGCCAGGTATATCGCAGATAAACTGGGAGTTGAGTGCCGTATTGTCCCTCTGGATTTTGAATCCGTACTCAGCGGTATCACGGAAGGCAAATATGACATGGCCATTTCGGCCCTCGCTTACACTCCCGCCAGAGCAGAGGCAATGGAGCTTTCCAACGGATACTATTTCGATGATGAGAAGATAGAGTACGGCCTCATGGTGCGCACAGAAAATCTGGATCAAATCAGAAACGCGGACGATTTGGCCGACAAGACGATTGTCGTCCAGAGCGGTTCCCTGCAAGAGATGTTTGCAGGCGAACAGGTTCCGGCTTACAAGGAACTGAAACGCGTTTCGGCTACCACGGACGGTTTCCTGATGGTACAGGAAGGAAAAGCAGACGCCGTCATCACCTCTATCACCACAGCGCAGCTCTATATCGATGCCAACAGCGGCTGTGATATGACTATAGTGCCGGATTTTGCGTTTACGGTGGATGAGTCCACCCAGGGAACGCGGATCGGCATCACAAAAGGTGAGACGGAGCTTCTGAATAAGGTAAATGAAATCATAGACGGAGTCGTTGATGAAGGCGTATATTCCAAGTGGTATGAAGAGTACAAGGAATATGCCCGGAGTCTGGGCCTGTAACAGGGCCGTGAATTAAGGCGGGAGGACTTCGGATATGATAGAGACAATGATAAAAATGTGGGACCGGTACGGCTTCGTCTATATACAGGGCCTTGCCGGCACCCTGTGCCTGGCTGCAATCACAGTATTGTGCGGCACGCTGATCGGAACAATTCTGGCCGTTATGCGGCTGACACGCATAAGGCCGTTTCAGTGGTTTGTGCGTTTTTATATCTGGGTGCTGAGAGGCACTCCGATACTGCTTCAACTGTATTTTTTCTGGATATTTTTACCCAGGGCTCTTCCGGTGAAAATATCGGATACAGCCTGCATCATTATCGCCCTCATTATCAACGCCAGTTCCTATGTGGCTGAGGTAATCAGGGCGGGAATCCAGGCGGTGGATAAAGGCCAGACGGAGGCTGCAAGAAGTCTCGGCATGACGGCCGGCCACACTATGACGCAGATTATCCTGCCTCAGGCCGTGAAAAATATTCTGCCCGCCCTGGGTAATGAGTTCATCACCATGATTAAGCAGGCGTCACTCGCCTCCGTATTTTTTATCAACGAACTCACCACATCGTATAAAACCATATCGTCGGCGACTTTCCGTCCTGTGGAGGCTCTGATGATAGCAGGAATCATTTATCTGATGGTGACAACCGTTTTGGGAAAAATCATGGAATATGCGGAATGGAGGATGAACAGGAATGAGCGGTAGAGAGAGCGGCAGTTTATGCGAAGAGAGAGCAGGCGTCCCGGCCGGCGCCGTGCCTGTTATCTGTGTGGAGAATCTGAAAAAATCCTTCGGGACTCTGGAAGTGCTGAAAGGAATTACGGAATGCATTTACGAAGGCGAAGTGGTCTCCGTGATCGGCCCCAGCGGAGGAGGAAAGAGCACGTTTCTGCGGTGCCTCAACTGCCTGGAGGAACCGACGTCGGGCAGGGTGACATTCAGGGGAACCGATATCACGGACCCGTCCGTCAACATTGATAAGTTCCGTCAGAAAATGGGGATGGTATTTCAGAGTTTTAATGTATTTCCTCACCTGAAGGTGATTGACAACATTACCCTCACCCCGGTTCTCGAGAAAAAGGTTCCGAAGGCCGAGGCGGAGAAGAAGGCATGCGATCTTCTGGAGCGCGTCGGCCTTCTGGATAAAAAGGACGTTTATCCCGGCAAGCTCTCGGGCGGCCAGAAGCAGAGGCTGGCTATTGTGCGGGCGCTGGCGATGGAACCGGAAGTGATGCTGTTTGATGAACCGACTTCGGCCCTGGATCCGGAGATGGTGAAAGAGGTTTTAAATGTTATTAAGACCCTGACCGGGTCGGGAATGACAATTGTGATTGTCACCCATGAGATGGGATTTGCGAAAGAGGTCAGCGACAGGGTGTTTTTTATTGATAACGGAACCATCCAGGAGCAGGGAACACCGGAAGAAATATTCGGAAATGCAAAGAATCCAAGAACCATTGAATTCCTCGGAAAAGTACTGTAGAATGAAGGAATGAAGACCGGATGAGTGAAGGAGGAATCAAGCATGACGGATATTGAGTACATTGAAAAAACGGTGGAGGAAGAAAAAAATCGGATTCTGGAGGCCAATGATCAAATCTGGAAATTTGCCGAGCTGCCGTTTCAGGAGAACCGATCGGCAAAGCTGCTTTGCAGTCTCTTAAAAGAGTCGGGATTCTCTGTGGAAACGGGGTTAGCGGGAATCCCTACCTGTTTTACAGGCACATTTTCCTTTGGTACGGGAAAGCCGGTGGTAGGAATTTTGGGAGAGTACGATGCACTTTCGGGATTGAGCCAGGAGGCGGGAGTTCCGGTGAAAAAAGAGGAAGAGGAAGGCGCTCCGGGACACGGCTGCGGCCACTGTGCACTGGGAACGGGTTCCCTGGCTGCGGCCATTGCAGTAAAGAAATACCTGGAAGAATTTAAGAAGGACGGAACCGTGATTTACTTTGGCTGTCCGGCCGAGGAGGGAGCCGGTTCCAAGCAGTTCATGGCCAGGGCCGGGATGTTTGACGATGTGGATTTTGTATACACATGGCATCCGGCTACGGCTAATCAGGTGGATCCGATGCACAGCAATGCAATTATGGGAGCCAATTTCTATTTCAAGGGTCTCAGTTCCCATGCAGGGGCAACGCCTTATCTGGGAAGAAGCGCCCTGGACAGTGTAGAGCTTATGAGCGTGGGCTGCAATTATCTGAGAGAACATGTAATACCGGAAGCCAGAATCCATTATGCCTATATTGATGCGGGCGGCACGGCTCCGAACGTGGTTCAGGATCACGCAACCGTGCGTTACGAGGTGAGGGCGCCGTACGTTTCCCAGGTCAAGGAGCTTTATGAGCGCGTTGTCAATGTCGCAAAGGGAGCGGCCATGATGACCGGGACGACGATGGAAAGCGAACTGGCAATGGCATTTACCGAGTATATTCCCAATATTGCATTGGCCGGTGTGGCGGATGAATGTATGAAAGAGATAGGAGCTCCCAAGTGGACGGATGAAGATTACAGTTTGGCAAGACAGTTCCTTGAAACTTATAATGAGCAGACGCAGGTGATGATCCGGAATGAAATTGCCGCACGGTACGGTGACGACAGAGTGGAGGAAATCCTTGAAAAACCTCTGGACAGTGAAATTCATTATTTCGACCCGTCGAAGATCAGGCTGGAGGCAGGCTCCACCGATGTAGGCGACGTAGGATACGCAGTTCCGACGCTGAATATCAATGTGGCTACCTGCTGCGTGGGTAATGTGGGGCACACATGGCAGATGACGGCCCAGTCCTGCAGCCCGCTGGCCCATAAAGGCCTGCTGACCGCGGCAAAAGTGATGGCCCTTGCATCGGTCAGAACCATGGAGCGGCCGGAAGTAATTGAAGCCGCCAAAGCAGAGGTGAGGAAGAGAAACGGCGGAAAGTATACCTGTCCGCTTCCTGATTCTGTGAAACCTCCGTTAGACACATACTAAAGTGTGATTGGTAATGAAAAGAAGCAGCATTTATTTTACGTTGCTTCTTTTCATTTACGCTGCTCGGTGCCTAAACGCAGTTTTCCCTGTTTCATCAGCCGTTTATATCCTTAGGGGATTTACTCCGGTGAGCCGTCCTGCAGCTGAGAAGAAAAGGAAGTTCCCTTTTGTATCAAAAATTCGTGTTCGGCCAGAAGCCAGTTGGCGCGGAACAGTCTCATCAACTGCCAGTATCCGGTTCCCGCCAGCCCGAACTCTTTAATCAGTCCAAACTTCGCATGCATACTCCTGACATCCTCAAACCATACCTCATGCTGGATTCCATATTGCCAGTAACGAAAATGCGGTGATTGCGCCGTTTCGTCAAAGTAAATCTGCACGCCATGATCGACGGCCAGCCGGATTGCCTCGGTGTAACCGATACTTATCGCCTTCGTCACCCCCTGCTCGTAGGGAATAGGCCAGTCATAACCATAGTTGGGAATCCCCAGGCTGATTTTTTCTGCCGGAATTTCAGTCAGTGCATACTCAACAACACGACGCACCATATTGATTGGGGCTACGGCCATGGGAGGCCCGTAGGTGTACCCCCATTCATATGTCATCAGCAAAACACCGTTGGCAGCCTCTCCCAGAGCTTTGTAATCAATTCCTTCATACAAAAGCCCTCTTTGGTCCCGGGAGGTTTTCGGCGCCAGGGCAACAGTCACCCGAATGCCGAACAGGTTCATAATAATTCTCAAACGCCTCACAAAATCGGCAAATAACTCCCTGTCTTCGGCCAGCACATATTCAAAATCCACATCGACTTCGCCGTATCCTTTTTCCTGGACCACGGACCAGAGTTCCCGAATGAGATTCTGCTGGATTTCCAGGCTGCCTACGAGTGAGGAGACAAGATTGTTGTTAAAACGGCCGTCTGATCCCAGAGGGGTCAGAACAAGCACCGGAATTACATTTTGACGTTTGGCCTCCTGTATTACATTCTTCTCGCCTACTCCGGAAGGCGGAATCAGTTCCCCGGTTTCAGTAAAACCGTAGGAAAACACAGAAATGCTGGTCAGAAAACGGCAGGTTTCAGTCAGCACATCTTCATCGATCCAGGGATAGGCATATCCGTTCATGATTATGGGACCGGTCTGTTCATCACTGATCTGTATACCTTCCAGCCTGCTTTGTGTTCCGTTTTCCCTGCCGCCTGTAACAAGAAGTGACTGTCCCACAACAAGACGGTACGGAGCTTCAATCTGATTTTCAAAAGCCAGACGCAACGGATCCATACCGGCTGCGCCTGCGATGGCATCGATCGTGTCGCCCTCTTTTACTATATATATTTGCATAATGACCTGCTGTCTCTGTATGTTCTTAACTATTATATATTCACCTCATACAGATAATATATTTCACTTTTTTTCAAAAAGGGCGGCACGTTTAGAACGCTTTAAAGAAAACGCTCCAGATCCTTCATAAAGTTTTCCTCTGCCTTGACGATTTTTTTAGCCAGGGAAACACTTTCACCCGAGGCATTAGAATACTTATTAATATCCTCACTGATGGACTGGATTCCCATATTGCAGCCATTCATCATGATTTTAGCTATTTGGTTGTTGTCATCCTTGACCATCATTTTCATCTCTGTGCTGATCCAGGAAAAAGCAGAGGCCATTTTTGCAGGCTCCTTTTCATTTTTGCCATATTTGTTCAGCAGGCCGGAAGCCTCCTGTTCCAAATCTTTGTGCCTGTTTTTACTGGAGTTAATAACGGTTCTCAGGTTCTCATCGGTCACATAACGGCTGATTTGTTCCATACTGTCAACCGCCATCTTGCATCCGGCGTCACAGTGGCCGGCAAGGCTGATGGTATCATTTTTCATTGTCATGTCTGTTTCCATTTTTAACCTCCTGATGTGTGTTTTGAGGTGGAACTAATGAGTGTCTTCTGATAGTATTCCTTGAGCCGGCCTGCGGTATCCTTGTTATTACGAAATTTTTAAATTCGATTTAAATCTGATTTAAATTCGGATCCGGAACTTTCCTGCTGAACAAAAAAGAATCCCGCTTACGGGATTCTCCGCCTTAGGAACATCAATGGCAGATGAAACTGCATTGATGTTCCTGAGCTGTATTTTGTTACTGATGATTCTGTGTCCAGTAACTATTTTTACTTAACAATTAACACGGAGTCGGCCGATTCAAAGGCGGATGCGCTGTAGGTGCGGGCGCCGTCCGGATTCAGGCGGTAGTGTTTGAGGAAATCCCAGGCCAGCCGGAATTCTTCAGGGTAGCAGTTATGTTCGCGGGCCAGGGTGCGGGTAAAACGGACTAACGGAATGCCGTTTTTATTATTCCAGGTATAGGTGTAATACCGTCCGCTCTCCTGGAAGCTGGAGCAGGCAGCCAGAAAGCTGGCATGATTATTGGGCAGGAACGCCGCGGACAGCCCGTTCATTGCCTGTGCTCCCGCAACCCAGTTGTAGATGGCGCTGTCGGCCGAGGTGTCCCATGGATTTTTAACAAGATCCCTGGCTCTTGGGTCGGGCAGCGGTTCACTGATGTCCGACTCTCCGACAATAAGACAACAGGGCATCTGTCCGGCGGTAAACTGCGGGTTGGGGAAGGAGGTGGAGGCAACGGCTGTAAAATAGTAGGCCTCCGTATTATTGCAAAGTGTTTGTATGGTATTGCTGCCGAGGGAATGGCCGCTGCCGTACACGCGGGTGAAGTCCGGTGTAACGCCTGCGTCCCGGCTGATTACGCGATCCAGCAGAACAAGGCTTGAGCGGGCAAAATTGGCGCTGTCCCCTTCTTCGCCGTAAGTAAGGCTGGCGGCGCTGCTGCGGCAGAACTGTCCTACAATAATGACTACACAGCCTTCATCGTTTGCCACGGCCCACCAGCCGGAACAATCCATAAAGGTGGAAGCAGCCTGTGTGCTTCCGGGGAAAACAACTACGACGGGAGCTCCGTCCTGGCCGGCATTTTTGGCTGTGTCGGGGACATAGATAAGAGATTCTCTCGGATCCATTACTCCATCGTCATTATAATCTCCGAAAGCGGAGATGCAGGAATAGACGGTGCCTTCGGTGCTGCAGCCGGGAGCGGATACCCGGGTGGATTCCAGGGCACGGAGTTCTACGTTTGCGTCCTTTCCATCATAACCGTGATAGGAATAGGAGGCGACGGTCTTACCTTTTCCGGCCGAAACGCGGGCCGCCTCGGTTGCTTTGTAATAGTCCAGACGGTAAGCCAGATTATTGCTGTAGGCAAAGGGATTGGTGTATCTGGTATATCCGGCCAGAAAATCTCGGATTTGGGAGGCGGTCAGGCTGCTGTCCCGGATAACCTGTACTTTAGAAATACCGTAAGCGGTTCCCGGTTCCCAGTTTGCGGCATTTTGGTTGGCATATGCCGTCTGCCATGCATCGGAAGAGATGCTCTGACGGTAAAGACCCTGTTCGCCAGGCACCGGCACGGCATCGTTTACGCTGATCCAGTAAGGAATACTCGTGTCTTCGTCACTGTATCCGGCAAACAGCGTGGGAACCGGAATATCGGCGTTGGAAATAAACTTGCCGTTTCCTGCCCCACCTTTTTGCATTGTCCTGAGGGTGGCTGAGAAAGAGGAATCCGGAAAACCGGGATAGTAGGAGCCGGTATTTATGCCGTTGTAGGTTCGGGCCGCGGAGAGCTGCAGGCGCTCCGCCCCTACACCCGTCCCTTCAATAAATGCCTGACTTATGACATAGAGAGGATGATTGGCGGTCCAGGATTCGAGGACAGCGCAGCCTTTGCCATAACCGACATAATAGTTACAGGAATGTCCGGTGAATACAGGGCAGGATGTACCGTCGCTGACCGGAATCCTTCCGCTCTGGACGATGCCGCCGGAACTTGTTTCACGGGTACCGAAAGCAGTATTGCCTACGCTTTCACCCAGGCAGGCATCCAGATAAGCGGCCTCGGCGTCCGGAGACTTCCAGCTTCCGTTTTCCGGTTCCAGGACGAAGAGAAGCTCCCCGTATGTATCGGCCTGTTTCAGCCATCCCTGCTTTTCCAGAAAATCATAGGTGTCGGTGGTACCGTCGGGAACGGCAATCACGGTAATATAAGCGCGCAGGGCCGCATGACGGCCGGCATAGAGCTTAAATGAACGGCCGGCTGCTTCGCCCTCCTGAAATGTGTAGGTGTAATAACCTGTAATTGCATGTTCATTGACCTCGCTGCGATCGATTGGCAGAGATCGGCCGCCGTCGCTGACCGTGGTATGGGCCAGAAGATAGGCGTTCAGATCATCGGGCGCCGTAGAGCCGGGCCCTGCGGCCGCGGCACTGAACGACAGTCCCAGCGTCAGAGCCAGCGCCGTCAGGATGATGGGTGGGTAATGCTTTTTCATTGTGATTTCCTCCTTAATAATTTAGCCTCTCAGGCAATTGATTTATCTAATCTGACTATATGGCATATTACAGATACGGTAAATAAACAAAATTTATCATGATATACATAATTTGTCTTAACGGTGAAAGAACCAAAAAAATGTACAGCAAAAGGAAGCAGAGAACCAGAAAATCATAAAAAAAGTAAATTCCCCTTTTTTGCAATAGCAAAAATTTCTATAATGGGAATAGCATATGGAATAAGCCTCCATCATAATCGGCACCGCGGCTGGTTATACTATTTTTAATATTTGAAAGTAAAAAATGGAGGTAATATATGCAGAAACCAAGAGACAAAGAAACAATTAACACAATCCCCAGGGGAGCATACGAAGCCGGAACCACAGACCGGGAGATGAGAACAGACGAGTGCGGCCATTTAAACGAACTGACCACCGATCTTCAGGGAAACGGATATCCTGTGAACCGGAGCGGGAAAGAAGAGAAATAACATCCCTCATTTCTCCCTCAACTCCCTATTGACAATAATAGTAATCTGTGCTATTTTTAAATCACAAGTTGAATAAGTTCTTCGGGGCAGGGTGCAAGTCCCTACCGGCGGTTATAGTCCGCGACCCGTTTTAAACGGTTGATTTGGTGGAAATCCAAAACCGACAGTATAGTCTGGATGAGAGAAGAAATTAGAGTCAATTAGAAACATTGTTATTTTGATATGCTCAAAATGCGATGCGATGTTGTCTGATATGATGTAATTTTAATCCCAGATCCCCGTGATTTGGGATTATTTTAATTCATAGGAAATTACGTCCTATGAATCAAAAAACGCTTCGCGAGGATGCACATGCCGCGCAGAGGTAAATCGTTGCTGGAGCAACCGCGCGGCAGTGCAAGAATCCCGCGAGCAGGATTCTTTATTCTATCATGACGGCAGACTCTTTTTCGGAGAATTTAAGAAATTTGCAAGACCGACATAACCGAAAGGAGAAATGAAGTATGAGAACAAAAACAAATTCAAAATGGAGTGTCCAGAAACTGATTTACACGGGTATGCTGGCGGCGCTGGCAGGTGTGCTGATGTCGTTTGAGTTTTCGGTACCGTTTATGCCGCCGTTCTACAAGGTGGATTTCAGCGATGTGCCGTCTATCGTGGCCGTATTCCTGATGGGTCCGGTGTCCGGCGTGTGCGTGGAAGTGATCAAGATTCTGATCAAGTTAATCACGGTTGGAACAAATACCATGTATGTGGGTGAGTTCGCGAACCTGATGGGAATTATCCTGTTTGTGGGACCGCTCTGGTTTGTATATAAGAAGAGGGGATCAGGCAGGAAGGCAGCAATTGAGGCTCTGGCGGTAAGTATTCCGATTAGAACGGCATTTGCCTGCTTTACCAACGCGTTTATTACCCTTCCCCTTTATGCACAGGCAATGAACCTGCCTCTTGACCAGGTAATTACGATGGTGGCGGCCGTGAACCCGGCTATCCAGAACCTCAACGGATTTATCATATTGGCAACGATACCGTTTAATATCCTGAAAATCGGTCTCAACAGTGTGGTGGCACATCTGCTATACAGCCGTCTGCTGGCAGCCAAAATCGTTCCAAAGGTGGTGTGAAGAAAATGATACGCAATTACCGGGATTTAACAAGGTGGGAAATGGAACGGGTGGATAAGGAGGAGACAATTGTCCTGATTCCCCTGGGAGCGCTGGAACAGCACGGAAACCAGGCTCCGCTGGGCACAGATGATATTATCGCGGAAGCGATGACGGAGGAGATAAAGAAAGCGCTGGCGAAGGAGGGGGAGGAAGATTTCCCCATGCTGGTGTTCCCCGTCATTCCCGTCGGACTCAGCACGGAACATAAAAATTTCTGCGGCTCCATCACAGTGAAGCCGGATACTTATTACCATATGCTTTACGACATCAGTGTCAGTCTGGTGCATCACGGTTTTAAAAAGTTGGCGTTTCTGATTTGTCATGGAGGTAATGCCCCGATTGTACAGGTGCTCAGCAGAGAACTGAGAAGTGAGTTTTCGATTTCCCCGTTTATCCTCTCCTCGGGCGCGTTCAGCCATCCAGATGTGACGGCGACAATCTCCGAGGGTAATATATGGGATTTCCATGGCGGTGAGATGGAGACATCGATGGTGATGGCCGTGGATGAGAGCTTGGTGAAGCTGGAACTCTCCGAGGCGGGCATCCCCACGGCGTTTGAACATAATAAAGCCCTGAAACCATACGGCAGTGTTTCAATTGGATGGGTTTCCGAGGACTGGAAGACAAAGGAGGGAAAACCCATCGGAATCGGAGGGGATCCTGCCGGAGCTACGGCCGAAAAGGGCAGGATTATCCTTGAAACCAGCGCCAGAGTTCTGGTGCCGGGCCTGAAAGAAATGAGAGATTGGAAAGGTTGACATAAGATAATGGAACGCAATGTGAGTATGGAAGAGATATCGGATGGCAAGCTGTACGGGCCGAATGATATGGTGAAAGCAGACTGCCAGGATTGTAAGGGCTGTTCTGCCTGCTGCAGAGGGATGGGAACTTCGATTGTTCTCGATCCGCTTGATATTTACCGTCTGACGGTTCATCTGGGCAGGAGCTTCGAGGAACTGCTGGCGTCCGGAGTGGAGCTGAACCTGGCAGACGGGTTGATCCTCCCTAATCTCGGAATGAAAGGGAAAGATCAGCAGTGCGCCTTTCTGGACGGAAACGGCAGGTGCAGCATTCATGCATACAGGCCGGGTATCTGCCGGCTTTTCCCGCTCGGGCGTTTCTATGAGGACGGCGGTTTCCGGTATTTTCTCCAGACGAACGAGTGCAGGAAGGAGAACAGGACCAAGGTAAAGGTCCGCAAATGGATTGATACGCCGGATATCAGACAGTACGAGCAGTTTGTTTCGGACTGGCATTATTTTCTGAAGAAGCTCCAGACTGCGGTAAAGGAAAAGCCAGATGAAGGGGCGGTAAAGGATATCAGCATGTATATCCTAAAGCAGTTTTATATGCTGCCTTATGAACCGGAACATGATTTTTACGGACAGTTTTATCAGAGATTTGAAGCTGCCGCAGCGTTTTCAGAGCAGTTTTTAGAGAGATTATACGCAGAATAAGATATATGGCTAAAAGACCGGGATTCCGGGGCTCCACACGCTTAAAGGCGATGGAAACCCGGAATCCCGGTCTTTCTTTTTTAATATTGCCTGACCGTCATGCCATGAAAGAAAAATATATAATCACGACGATACCAAGCAGGATTCTGTATACGCCGAATACCTTGAAGTCATGGTTGCGGATATAACCCAGGAGAAGCCGGATGGCAACAATGGAAACGATGAAGGATACCATGGTTCCGATAATCAGAAGGATCCATTCCGTACCTGAGAACATTCCTACTTTAAGGAAGTATTTAAGCAGTTTCAGTCCGCTGGCTCCGGCCATAACCGGAACGGCCAGAAAGAAGGAAAATTCACTTGCCACGTAACGGGAGCAGCCAAGCAGGACGGCGCCCAGAATCGTTGCCCCGCTGCGCGAAGTACCCGGAACTGCGGCGAGAACCTGGAAGCATCCGATAAAAAATGCCGTCTTGTAGGTCAGATCCTGGAGTGAAGTCATTGAAGGTGAGACGTTTCTGCTCTCTATTATAATGAAAGCAATACCATAAAGAATCAGTGTGGCGGCAATCACATAGACGCCCGACAGGTAATCTTCCAGTATCATATCTAGGGGCAGGCCGACAATCACGATGGGGATGCACCCGGCAATTACTTTCTTCCATAAATCAAAGGTCTCTTTTTTATCCCTGTAACCTTTTTGCGGTGAAAAGGGATTCAGTTTGTCAAAGAATAAGACAAGTACGGCCAGAATCGAACCGAATTGAATCACAACCTTAAACACTTCAAAAAATTCAGGGCTGGAAGCCATCGGCCAGATGTTGTCAAATAAAATCAGATGCCCGGTACTGCTGATTGGCAGCCATTCCGTAATTCCCTGAATCATTCCCAGAATGACGGCTTTTACAATTTCGATAAAATCCATAAGCTGTTTTCTCCTTTACACATGCTTTTCTATTGTATTTCACATCGGGAGAAAATACAACTGAATTTTCTTTGAAGCAATTTATTAAGAAAACAGTAGTTATTGTTTACTGGGGATGTATTCCGCGTCTAAATTGATTAAGCCGGAGATTACCGGTATAAAAACAAACCCGCCAGCCCCGTCAGTGACATCAGAAAGACCGGCCCCACTTTTTTTCTTCGCAGAATCAGCATGGAACCGAGAAACACCAGGACGGCGCCCAGGTCGATATCGGGATGAGCGGTAAAAACGGATGAGCCTGTGAAGGTGAGCAGCATAATGGAGGCCGCGGCCGAGACGACGAGTCCCAGCGACGCGGACTTAAGGCCCTTCAGGACTTCCGTCACATACTGTGATTTTTTATACCGGTTGAACAGACAGTGCAGGCCTACGGACAGGCTGATGCCTGATATGACGCAGCCGAGGGTAGCCAGGGCTGCGCCGGGGAGTCCGGCGATCCGGATTCCGACAAAGGTGGAAGTATTTACGGCCAGAGGCCCGGGGGTCATCTGGGAAATTGTAATGATGTCGGTAAATATTTTCTGGGAGATCCAGCTGTATTTTCCCACAACCTGCTCCTGGATATTGGGGATGACTGCATAACCGCCGCCGATGCTGAAAAGCCCTATCTGAAAAAATGCGGTGAAAAGTTTCCATAAAAGATTCACGTCTGTCTACCTCCTGAGGTTATTGTTATTTTAATCCTAAGCGGTTTCACCGCCTGATTCTTGTTCCCTGACCCGTCTCTGTTCCCCGATGAGGAGGCGCAGAATACATAAAAAGCAGCATACGGCCAGAATCACGGCCACATTGATATGGAAAATAAAACCCGCTATAAAGGACGCGGGAACCATCATCGTGAGGAAAATGGAACGTTCCTTTACGATCATATCTGTCATGTCGATTACCAAATCTACGATGAGAGCCGCTGCGCCCGCCTGCATTCCTTTCAGTACGGCCGCAATCATCACATTGGTAGAAAATACTGTGTACCATGCAGAGACGGCGGACAGAATTGCAACGGGAGGAAGCACGGCCGCAAGACAGGACAGAAATACGCCAATCATGCCTGCGCTTCTGTATCCGGCCAGAGCGGACAGATTGATTGCAATTGCGCCGGGTACGGACTGGGCGACGGCCGCCATGTTCATCAGTTCTTCCTCGGTGAACAGTTTTTTCTGTTCGACAAAGTATTTGCGAATCATAGGAACGACGACATATCCGCCGCCAAATGTGAAGGCGCTGATGAAGAGGTTGATGGAAAACAGCCATAGGTACAGGCCGGGGCCTGTTTTTGGGGATTCCTTCTTGATGGGTTCTTTTTCTAATAATGTCTTTTCGATAAAGGTCTTCTCAACAGATGTCTTCTCAACAGATGTCTTCTCAACAGATGTCTTCTCAATAGATGTCTCTTCTATAGATACGCAGTTTTGATGCATACGTTTTTCCTCCTGGATATCATGATAAATTTAGTGAGATGGCGGACGGGAGCATACCGTCCATGCTGCGTTCTCATTCCTCATTATACCGTTTGCATACCCATCTGTAAAATGATATAATTTTGTTATATCAATTACTTTTATTCATGTCACTTTGGTTTATCTGACTTTTGGTTTGTACGACTTTAGTTCATGTGAATTTGAACTATGCGTTTGCGATTTATATATAAATTACCGGGAGGTTGGGCGATGACACTCAGGCATTTCAGGATATTCAAGGCGGTGGCGGAGACAGGCAGCTTCACGAAAGCGGCGGAGAGCCTGTATATTACACAGTCCGCAGTTTCCCACGCTATCAGGGAACTGGAGGAGAGGGCAGGCACGGCGCTGTTTGACAGACTGTCGAAGAGCATCAGTATAACGGAAAGCGGCAGGCTGCTTCTGGAGGAGGTGACGCCGATTCTGGCATCGTGTGATGTACTGGATTCCAGGATCAACTGCCTGGAAAAGCAGGCTCCGGTCCACATTGTTTCCAGTATTACGATAGCGGCGTTTTATCTGCCCGCTATATTGAAACAATTTGGGGAGCTTTGGCCCGGACTTCCGGTTACTGTGGAAGTGGTTCCGGCGGCTACGGCGGTTGAAGTGCTCCAAAATGGCGAGGCCGATTTTGCGCTGATAGAAGGGGCTGCTCCCCAGGGGCCATTTATCTGTGAGGCCTTTGATTCATATAAAATGTACATTTTGTGCTGCCCCGGATATCTGGCCGGTTATCCGGCTGAGGAGGAATGTCTGTCTCTGGAACGATTTTGTGGCGAGCGTCTGCTGCTTCGCGAGAAGGGCAGCGCCATCCGCGACACGTTGGACAGCACTCTGTATCTGGCCGGTTACACGGCTTATCCCGCATGGACCAGCGTCAATTCTACCGCGCTTATTGAAGCGGCAAAGGCCGGTCTTGGCCTCACGGTACTGCCGGATATACTGGTCAGAAAGGAGCTTGAGGAGTGGAGTCTTATATCGGTCAGGATGGACGGTCTGCAGCTTAAGAATGATCTTCTTGTTATCCGGCATAAAGAAAAGCACATGACGGAACCGCTTCGGTCCCTTCTTCGGCTGATTTCCGGAAAAGGGGAGGTAAAGTCCGGGTAAAACTTTAGAAAAGTCCTTGAATCTGTGAAAATAATCGGCTAGAGTAGAAATGCATCAGAAATGTACCGGAAAGGATTAATTTATGCTGAGAGCTGATTTTCATACACATACAACATTTTGCGATGGAAAGAGTACCGCCGCACAGATGGTGGAGGCGGCTTATAAAATGGGGATGACCGATTTCGGAGTCTCCGGCCACGCCGATTTTTCTTTCTGCCTGAAAGATTTTGGAATGCCGGATCAGGTTCTTAAACAATACAGGGAAGAGCTTCACAGACTGCGCGAGGAATATGCGGGGAGAATGAATCTCTATATTGGAATTGAGCTGGACTGTCTGGGACCCGTCCAGGAGGCGGAGTATGCCATCGGTTCCACCCACTGTGTTTTTAAAAACGGGGAATATATCGAGATGGATGCCGGCCGGGAGAGGCTGACGGCTGCGGTGAACCGCCTGTGGAACGGAGACTGGTATGCCCTGGCCCGCGATTATTATGAGCTGGAGGCGACGGTCTATGACAGAACCCGCTGTGACTGGGTGGGACACTTTGATTTGATGACGAAGTTTAATGAGGGTTACAGGGACTTTGACGAGACAAGGGATGAATACCTGGAACCGGCCCTGGCGGCGATGAAAAAACTGAATGCGGAGGGCCTGCCTTTTGAAATTAACACGGGCGTCATGTCGAGAGGATATAAGACTCAGCCATACCCGAACCGGATTCTATTGAAAGAACTGAAGAACATGGGCGGCCGGATTATGATCAACTCCGACAGCCACTGTGCCGATACCATTGGATACCGGTTCGAACAGGCGGCCAGGCTGGCGGCGGAATGTGGTTTTACCCATACGACGGTGCTGGCGCCGGGCGGAGGATTCCGTGAGGTGGAACTGTAAAACTGTATTTATAAAGGACATTTTATATAAAGTGGAGGAAGTTGAGTGTTTTATAATTCGGCTAAAGGTTGATAAATGTTCAAGAGATAATCCGTCAAGTTATATATATATTTTAGAAACAAAAATGGGATAAAAGAGTAGTTAGAGAGTTATATATAATAATTAGGAAGCTATGGTGCAAATTTTGGCCATAGCTTTTTTTCCACCCAACTTTTCCCAACTCTTTACATTACACTGATAACAGACTTTACATTACTCCCGTATACTTAATACTGCACCGGACAAAACGCAGACAGCGGAGTACCGGAGCGTTATTCAGACTAATATAAAGAGAGGATATAACATGAAAAAGAGAGGATTATCTGTACTGCTGGCGGCAGCCGTAACAGTGGGAGCCTTGGCGGGATGTTCCAGCCAGACCACATCGGAGGCAGTAGATTTAAACAGTATGAGTGTAGACGCAATTCTGACGGAGGCGAAGAAAGAGGGAAGAGTTGATTCGGTCGGAATGCCGGACACATGGGCAAACTGGATTGAGACATGGGAAGGAATCAAGAGCGAATACGGTCTGGAGCATACGGACACCGACATGTCATCTGCCGAGGAAATTTCCCTTTTTGAGGCGGAGAAGAAAAAGGCGACAAAGGATATCGGGGATGTGGGGCAGGCATTCGGACCGATTGCCGAGGAAAAAGGCGTCACTTTAAAATATAAGACAAGTTACTGGGATTCCATTCCGGACTGGGCTAAGGACGATGACGGAGACTGGATCATCGGTTATTACGGCACAATGACGATGATGACCAATAAAAAGCTGGTCAAGGAGGCGCCGAAGTCCTTTGCTGACCTGCTGGAAGGTGACTACAAGATAGCGGTAGGCGATGTGTCGGCGGCAAACCAGGCGCAGTTCGCAGTTCTGGCGGCAGCCATTGCAATGGGCGGGGATGAGAGTAATATTAAACCCGGACTTGACTTTTTTAAGCAGATTGCCGAGCAGGGCAGACTCGACCTGGGTGAGTTCTCCATGGCGCGCATTGAAAAGGGCGAAGTAGGGGTCGCTTTCCTCTGGGACTATAACGCACTCGGTTACCGTGACCAGTTTGTAGAGAACAATCCCAGTGCAGATTTTGAAATCAACATCCCGTCGGAGGGCTCCATTCAGAGCGGATACTGCACGATTTTAAACGCCTACTCCCAGAGACCTCACGCAGCAGCTATGGCCCGTGAATACATATTGAGCGACGAGGGACAGATTAACCTGGCAAAGGGGTATGCAAGACCCGTCAGGGACGTGGAGCTTCCGCAGGAGGTGAAGGAAAAAATGCTGCCGGACGATCAGTATGAGAACAGCCGCATGGTGAAGGATCAGGCAGCCTGGGACAAGACGACGAAAGAGATCGGAGCCATGTGGCAGGAAGAAGTAGTGGCTTACGCAAAATAATATGGGGAGAATGAAAGCGTGAAGAAAAGAACTTATTTCGCCGCTCTGCTCCCGTTCTTGATACTGGCAGGAATGTTTGAAATCCTGCCGGTATTCACTATTATCGTGAAAAGTTTTATGCCTGAGAGCGGAGAAACCGGCTTTACAATACAAAATTATATTAATATATTCAGCAAACCGCTGTATCTGACGGCAATTAAAAACAGCCTGCTAATTTCCGTAGTTTCGGCTGTAATCGGTCTGTCCGTCGCCTTTGTAGGAGGCAGGGCCGCATGCGAGAAGGGAGGCCGCGCGAAGCGCATTTTTATGAGCATCCTCAACATGGTTTCCAATTTTTCCGGAGTTCCGCTGGCTTTTTCCTTCATCATCCTGCTCGGCAACGCCGGAGTGATTACAATCCTGGGCCGCAGCCTGGGAATCAGTGCGGCTGCCGAGTTTCCTCTGTACACGGTCTGGGGACTGATGCTGACCTATGTGTACTTTCAGATTCCGCTGGCGACGCTGCTCCTGATTCCCGCCTTTGATTCAATCAGAAATGAGTGGAAAGAGGCGGTCAGTCTGATGGGAGGAAACAGCGCCGTATTCTGGAGAAAGGTGGGAATTCCGGTTTTAATGCCGAGTATCCTGGGAACATTTTCCACCCTGTTTGCCAATGCCATTTCAGCCTATGCGACGGCTTACGCCCTGCTCATGAATAACTTTTCTATCCTTCCGATCCGGATTTCGGAACAGTTTACCGGAGACGTGGTGCAGAGGCCCCAGTTTGGCAGCGCTCTGGCCGTTGTATTAATGATGATGATGACAATGTCTATTTTTATAACACAGTCACTTACCCGCAAAAAGGGAGAGGAGAGCCGATGAAAAAGAAAAAAACAGGTTCAGGCGCTGTCCTGATTGTGATTGGAATTTACCTTCTGATTCCCCTCTTTTTTACATTCCTTTACTCCATGTTCAGCGAGTGGATGGATATCATGCCGGAGGGATTTACTCTGAGGGCGTACACGGAAATCTTTTCGGACAGGGATTTCTGGATGTCGCTGGGAAGAACCATTCTGATTTCGGTCCTGCCGATTATCTTCTGTACGCTGGCCGTTCTTCTGGCAATGTATGTCGTGGTGGTTTACTGCCCGCGTCTTGATAAATACATGAAAATATTGTGCACGATGCCTTATGCCATCCAGGGAGTCATTCTTCCAATCAGTGTGCTGTCATTATATGCCGACGCTCCGGAACCTTTCAGCAACCGCCTTTTCATGCTGACGTCCACGTACTGTATTGTGGTGCTGCCTTATGTGTATCAGGGAATCCGCAATAACCTGAACGGGATGAATGCGTCAAGGCTGATCGAGGCGGCGCAGATGCTGGGTGCGGGACCGTTTTATGCCTTTTTTCACATTGTCGTCCCGAACATTATGGGAGGCGTCATGGTGTCCGCGATGCTTGCAATGGCGATTGTGTTTGGTGATTTTGTCGTCATTAATACGATGGCGGGCAATTATTTTCCAACGGCGCAGATGTATCTGTACGACGTGATGAAAAAATCCAGCCAGAGGACATGCGCCATTATTATTGTGCTTTTCTGTGTCACGCTTCTGATATCCGGCCTCGTATTTCTGGGAGGGAAAGAGGAGAAGGGACAGAGAAGAAAAAGAGAGGATAAAAAATGTCATATATAGAGTTCCGAAATATAGAAAAATATTATGGTGAGAACCAGGTGCTGAAAGGGATTGATCTGAATATCGAAAAAGGGCAGTTTGTCACCCTGTTAGGACCGTCAGGCTGCGGTAAGAGCACGCTTCTGCGCTGCCTTGCGGGCCTTGAGGAGGTCAATGGAGGCCGGATTTTCCTGGATGGGGAGGATATCACGGACAGGGAGCCGAAGGAGCGTAATATAGGGATGGTGTTTCAGCAGTACAGCCTTTTCCCCAACATGACGGCCGAGGAAAATATCGCGTTCGGGTTGAAACTGAAAAAGATGGCTCCGGAGGCGATCCGGGAAAAGGTGGCCGCCGCCGTCAGGATGGTGGAGCTCAATGGAAAAGAAAAACAGTATCCTTCGAGTCTGTCGGGAGGGCAGCAGCAGAGGGTGGCCCTGGCCAGGAGCATTGTGATGGAACCCAAGGTGCTGCTTCTCGACGAGCCTCTCAGCGCAATCGACGCCAAACTGCGGAAATCACTGCAGGTGAGCATTAAGCAGATTACGAAGAAGCTGGGCCTTACGGCAATCTTTGTCACTCACGATCAGGATGAAGCTATGGTTATGTCGGATGTGATTCACCTTTTCCATGAGGGCCGGATTGAGCAGTCGGGTGATCCGGTTTCCGTCTATACGAAGCCGGTCAGCAGTTTTGCCGCCAGCTTTATCGGCAATTACAACCAGGTGACACCGGAGCAGTTTTATGCAATGACGGGGAAAAGGAGGACAGGGGAGACAGCCATAAGGCCGGAGACGTTTTCTATCTCGTCATCACCGGTTGATAACGGGGAAGAGTACCATTTTGAAGGGGTGGTCGAGGACAATATGCCGAGGGGTAATGTACTCCGGTATCAGATCAATGTGAATGGCGTAAAAATCCACGCGGACGTGCTGTTCAGGAGCCGGGTGCTGTTCGACAACGGCGAGAGGGTCTATCTGTCCGTGGCGGAGAGAAACTGCATCTCATTGTAGTATAATCCGACAAATATCTGTTTATTGAGAGGAGCAACTATGATAAAAGATCAGAGAGGATTCAGTGAATCAGGAAACTGGTATAAGGGGAATCTGCACAGCCACACCACAAGCTCTGACGGCAGGCTGACACCGGACGAGGCGGTGGAACTTTACAGGGAGCACGGATACAGCTTCCTCTGTTTTTCTGAGCATGATTTGTATACGGACCGCAGAGATGAATTCGACTGTGAAGATTTTATTATTCTTCCGGGACTGGAGGCTTCCGTTATCTTGTGCGATAAGGAGCAGACGGGGAGCCGTCTGAAAGTACACCATATTCACGGAATACTGGGCACGGAAGAAATGCAGAGAAAGGCCGGAGCAAAGGTGTTCGAAGAGCAGGAATTTGTAGAACCGAGAAAATTCTGCGGAACCTGGGACGGAGCCGGGGAGTCACAGAAACTTTGTGATTACCTCAGAAGCAGAGGGTGCATTACGGTTTATAACCACCCCGTATGGTCGAGGGTGGAACCGGAAGAATTCATCCATACGGAGGGGCTGTGGGCGATTGAGATATTTAATTATAATACGGTAAATGAGAGCAACACGGGATTTGACTGCCTAAGCTGGGACAGGATGCTGCGCGGTGGAAGAAATATCGGCGCGGCAGCCACCGACGACAACCATAATGAAGGCAGCTTTGACGATGCATGCGGCGGTTACATCGTCGTGAAGGCGGAGAAACTGACCCATGAGGCGATTCTGGAAAATATGATAAAAGGCAATTACTATTCCTCCGCCGGGCCGGAAATTTATGACTGGGGGATTGAGGCCGGAAAAGCCTGGATTGAGTGCTCTCCTGTATACAGAATTGATTTTATTGCAGGTAACCATATAAATGACGGACGTTCCCTGGTATGCAAAAAACGTGGGGAAACGTTACAGAGGGGGATGTATACACTGCACGGGGATGAAGATTATATCAGGATCCAGGTCAGTGACAAATATGGAAGGACAGCCTGGACGAATGCAATTTTTGGTGATCGGTGAAATCAGGAAACCGGTCTTTTCCCGGGTTTCGAGTCAGGGAAAGAAGCGGAATCTGCGCAAAACAGGCCGGCGTGAGGGTACGCCGGCCTGTCTGAGGATATGTAATATGCTTTTTTCACTGTGCCATTTTATTCCGTCAAATTGATAAAGTATATTATACGACGGAAAAGGAAAAAATGGTGTTAAGAAAAGGTTAAAAGTTTAACATGGCGTTACGGATCGTGTCCCCGGATAAAGGCAGTATGCTGCGAACCGTTTCATTATGATTCTTTGGTGGTTGACATAAGCCGTTTCTGCTGTTATAGTAACAACTGTAATAATAAAATTAGAAAGATGGGAGATGGAAGGATGAAGATGTATTCTTGCAGATAGTGAATTTAATAGACGGCATGAAGAACGTTCAGATACCGGGGCATATGTATCTGTTTGTTTTTGTGCGATGCAAGAATATGAAGCTACAGTTCATAGCCGGACTGTTGCGATATGAATCCTTTCCTCTTAGAATTTGATAGATGTACGGTTTCCTCCGGAAAGTCGCCGGATGGAAGGCTGTGCTGTCCGCTGCCGCGGCGATTGCCGTCTGGCAGATACCGGCGGAATTTTAGCCGGGTTTCGGAATTGGGATACAGGATGCAGGAATATTCTTGCATCCTTTTTCAATGCATTTTTTCGATGCAGGTTTCGAAATGGAGGATGAAAGAATGGCACAAATACAGGTGAATCACTTAACATTTTATTATGAAGGAAGTTATGAGGAGATATTTAATGACGTTTCCTTCTCAGTTGATACGGACTGGAAACTGGGCTTTACGGGGCGGAACGGGAGAGGCAAAACGACGTTCCTGAATCTTTTGATGGGGAAATATGAGTACCGGGGAACGATTTTGGCACCGGTGGAATTTGAGTATTTTCCGTATCCGGTAAAAGATAAGACCAGGCTCACGATGGAGCTTGTGGAGGAGATCTATCCGGATTGTGAACTGTGGAGGCTCATGAGGGAGCTGAATCTGATGGAAATGGATCCGGAAGTCCTTTACCGTCCGTTTGACACCTTGAGCAACGGTGAACAGACCAGGGTGATGCTGGCTGTACTCTTTTTAAAAGAACACAGTTTTCTGCTGATCGACGAACCGACCAACCACCTGGACATGGATGCCAGGCAGGCGGTAAGCCGCTATCTGAATAAAAAAACGGGTTTTATCCTGGTATCCCACGACAGAGTCTTTATGGATGGATGCATTGACCACATTCTGTCCCTGAACAGAAATACAATCGAGGTGGTACAGGGGAATTTCAGCAGCTGGTGGGAGAATAAAAAGCGGAGGGATGAATCCGAGGCCCAGGAGAACGTAAAGCTGAAGAAAGAGATTGGACGGCTTAAAGAGGCGGCAAAGCAGGCGGAGCGGTGGTCGGATGATCTGGAAAAGACAAAAAAGGGAACAAGGATTGCCGGACTGAGGCCCGATCGGGGCTATATCGGCCACAAGGCGGCAAAGATGATGAAACGATCCAAGAATGCGGAGCACAGGATGGAAAATGCGGCTTCGGAAAAAGAGAAGCTTTTAAAGGACGTGGAGACAGCGGAACGTCTGAAAATTATTCCGCTGCACCATCACAAACAGCTTCTTGTGACAATGGAGGATGTCTCCCTGGGGTATCCGCAGGGGATGAAACCAGTCTGTGAGCATCTGTCTATGGAAATCAGGGTGGGGGACAGAACTGCCCTGGACGGACGGAATGGGACGGGAAAGTCGACGGTTATCAAAGCCATACTGGGAGGCGACGGCGCCCCTGAGGTGCTGTCCGGGCGGATAGAGACGGCTTCCGGGCTGATTATATCCTACGTAGCCCAGGATACGTCCTGGCTGAAGGGCGGTATCGGGGATTTTACGGAAAAATATGGGTTGGATGACACACTTTTCCGGGCTATTCTGCGGAAACTGGACTTTTCCAGGACGCATTTTGAGAAGGAGATGCAGTTCTACAGCGAGGGACAGAAAAAAAAGGTCCTGCTTGCCAAGAGCCTCTGCGAACAGGCTCATCTCTACATCTGGGATGAACCGCTTAACTTTATCGATGTGTTTTCCAGGATGCAGATTGAAGAGCTTGTAATGTCATACGGACTGACCATGATTTTTGTCGAGCATGACAGGGCGTTTACGGAGAAGGTTGCAACAAAACGGATCAATCTGTATAATACCTGATAGAATAGGCATCAGGTACAGTAATTTAAGACATTGAAGAATTCATCTGCAGATGGCAGCGTATTTTGATGCAGCATGAAGAGAGGTATTATGATATGACAGAGGGAAAGAAGCTTTTCTACGGCTTAAGCCTGCTGGGATTTGTGATTTCGTTTATACTGATTTTGAAGACAGATGGGGAGGTATTTCGTTCTTTCTTTTACTATGGGCATGATTATTTTATGGATTTTTTTAATCATATCTGGTATGTGAGGGATCGGGTGCACGTTTATGACACAAGCATTTATGCCAGCTTTCCTCCACTTGCCTATGTCCTTTACTATTTTTTGGGAAAATTCATTCCTGCCAGTGCAATAGAAGGACCGGGCAACCGGGCGGTGAGGGACAACCTCTTCGGGCTTAATCTGTATGTGGCTTATACGGCAGTACTGATCGTACTTCTCATCTTTCTGGTACAGCATTTCCTGAGGGAGAAGCGCAGGGGAGAGCAGTGCTTTCTTCTTATGATGATACTGCTGTCGGCGCCGTTTATCGGCCTTTACGAGCGGGGGAACTCGGCATTCATCGTGTTAATCCTGCTGTTTGCATTTACGGCGCTGAAGGACTCAGAGGAGCCGTGGAAGAGGGAGGCAGCCCTCGTCTTGCTGGCTGTGGCGGCGGGGCTGAAACTTTATCCGGCCGTCTTTGGACTCCTGTATCTTCAGGAAGGAAGATGGAAGGAGGCGGCCAGACTCACACTTTACGGACTGTTTCTCGTCTTCGTTCCTTTTGTGTTTTTCGGAGGATTTGGAAAAATACCGGTGCTTCTTTACAACTTTAAAGCAATCAGCAGTGAGATTGTACTGGGGGATCTGAGGAGCGCCACTTATGCTACTGTATGGATTGGCCAGAAACTCGGTATTTCGATGCCGATCCTGCTGGCGGCGGGGAGAGTGGTTTCGGCTTTATTCTTTCTGTTGTCCTGCGGCTGCGTGCTGCTTCAGAAAGATCTTTGGAAAAAGATGGTGCTCCTGGCCGGAATTATGATTTTCTTCCCGGTGTGGAGCGGAGCTTATACGATTATCTATATGACGCTGCCTCTGGTGTTGTTTTTAAAGGGAGACAGGGGCTCAGACATGGGCGGAACGGGATTTATCGGCATTTTATACCAGGTATTTTTTGCCTGTATCTTCACCATGCTTTTATGGAATACAGAGGGATTGGAAAATTTCTTTCACTCAGATTTTTCATATTCGATACGCGCTATTGGCTGTTGGGGACTGGTACTCACGGTAATGGCGGAAACCTTACTCTCACGAAAGGAAAAGAAATGTACAGGATTCTGATAGCAGAGGATGATCCGGTGATTGCCTCAGCGCTCCGGAAGCACCTGGCAACCTGGGGCTGGGAAGCCAGGAATGTGGAAAATTTTGAAAATGTACTGGGGGAATTTACTGCCTTTAACCCGCAGTTGGTTCTCCTCGACATTTCACTGCCGTTTTTCAACGGATTTCACTGGTGCAGCCAGATCCGGGCGGTTTCAAGAGTGCCGGTCATCTTCATTTCCTCCGCTTCGGACAATATAAATATTGTGATGGCGGTAAATATGGGAGGCGACGATTTTATCGCAAAACCGTTTGACCTCACGGTGCTGACGGCAAAGATACAGGCCCTGCTCCGCAGGACCTATGAATTTGCCGGACAGAGCCGTCTCATTGAGCACAGAGGCGCGGTCTTTAACTGTGATGACGGAACGCTCACATACAATGGGGAAAAGATTGAATTTACCAAAAATGAATACAGGATTCTTCAGGTGCTGCTGGAACACAGGGGGAAAATTGTGAGCAGGGACGCGCTGATGATTCGTCTGTGGGAGTCGGACAGCTATGTGGACGATAATACCCTGACCGTCAATGTGACCAGGTTGAGAAAAAAGTTGGAGCAGGCGGGGCTGACCGGATTTATTATGACGAAAAAGGGCAGCGGGTATCTGATTGGCTAATGTGCCGGTACAGGGAGGAACAGAAATATGGAGAAAAAAGAGGCGCTGAGAATGGAGAAAGCTGCGGACAGAAAACCCGCAATGGGTTCAAAAAGAATAGAGCGGGATGACGGGAAGCGGAAAATTACGAAGGCGTCTCTCATCCGCATCTATATTGCACAGTTTAAGGGGCCGTTTGGCCTCTTTTTGCTTTTTTGCGGGATATTTGCTGTTGTATTTTACCTTTACCATCTTCCGGCAGAGGCCGTATTGTACGGGCTGGTTCTCTGCAGTGTTTTGACTTTCATTCTTGTAGCCGTAAAATTCAGGAAATTTGCGGAAGAATACCGGATGATGGAGAGGATACTGCGTGAACTGAGGACGGAACCGGACGGCTTTTACGTGGAAGAGCTTCCTGCGGCGCGTTCCGTCAGGGAAGGAGAATATCAGAGAATCATATTCCTGCTGTGTGAGAAAATGAGGCGGATGAACGGTGAGTTCGAGACAGCGAAGGGGGATATGACGGATTACTATACGATGTGGGTCCACCAGATAAAAACACCGATTTCGGCTATGCATCTCCTGCTCCAGACAGGGGAGGAGACCAGCTGCGGAGACGGAGAGCTGGCCGAGCAGTTATTTAAGATAGAAGAATACGTCAATATGGTGCTTCAGTATCTGAGGCTGGACGGAGGGAGTGATCTGGTTCTCAAAATGTACAGCCTGGATGATATTGTACGGCAGGCGGTCCGCAAGTACGCGGGCATGTTTGTGAGAAGGCGGCTGTCCCTGTCGTATCAGCCTCTGGATTGCCGGGTGCTGACAGATGAAAAATGGCTTGTTTTTGTGATCGAGCAGGTTTTATCCAATGCAGTAAAGTACACAAAGCAGGGCGGTATCTCCATTTATATGGAGGAAGGGAAGGAGAAGACCCTGGTCATCAGCGACACCGGCATTGGTATTGCGCCCGAGGATCAGCCCAGGATATTTGAAAAGGGATTCACCGGATATAACGGGCACAGTGACAAAAAATCAACGGGAATCGGCCTTTATCTATGCCGCCGGATTTTAAACAGGCTGTCGCATGAGATTTCGGTGGAGTCGGAACCCGGAAAGGGAACCAGAATCCGGATCGATCTCGCTACGGTCAAGATTGAGACGGAGTAGGAATCTTCAGGCAACCTTACATGATTGTAAGGAACTGTGGCAAAATGTAAGCCTGATCTATGGCAGATCCCCGGATGCTTTTTGTATAATGTCGGTATCCCGAAAAAAGGAGGACAAACAAATGGCTGTTTTGGAAGTACAGCATTTAAAGAAGGTATATACAACAAGGTTCGGCGGAAACAGGGTGCAGGCGCTTTCGGACGTGAGTTTTACGGTAGAGAAGGGGGAGTATGTAGCCATAATGGGTGAGTCGGGCTCGGGAAAGACGACTTTACTAAACATTCTGGCATCCCTCGACAGGCCTACGGAGGGGAAGGTGCTTTTGGAAGGCAGGGATATGGCGGGTATCCGGGAAAGGGATATGGCTGCGTTCAGAAGGGATAACCTGGGTTTCGTGTTTCAGGACTTTAACCTGCTCGACACATTTTCGGTAAGGGACAATATTTTTCTGCCTCTGGTACTTGCGGGAACACCCCATAAGGAGATGGAACTCAGGCTGGAACCGCTGGCTGCAAAGCTGGGGATCAGTGAGATTCTGGATAAATTTCCCTACGAAATTTCGGGAGGCCAGAAGCAGAGAACTGCCGCTGCACGGGCAATGATTACAAGACCTCAGATCCTTCTGGCCGATGAGCCGACCGGGGCTCTGGATTCCAGGGCCGCCGACGGACTGCTTAAGATATTTAACAGGGTGAACGATGAAGGGCAGACGATTCTGATGGTTACGCACAGTGTGAAGGCGGCCAGCCATGCGGGGCGTGTCCTGTTTATTAAGGATGGAGAAGTATTCCACCAGCTATACAGGGGAAGAAAAACGAATGAGGAGCTGTATCAGAATATAGCGGATACGCTGACGGTGATTTCGACAGGCGGTGAGAGAAAATGAGCAGGATATTTTATATGAAGCTGGCAATGCAGAATATCAGAAAAAATGCCAGGACCTATGTGCCCTATATTCTGACCTGCATAGGTTCGGTCATGGTGTTCCAGATTCTTTTGACACTTTCACTAAATACGGAACTGGACGGAATATACGGCGGCAGTAATATGCGGGTGATTTTGCTGCTCGGCTGCATTATCATCGGATTCTTTACGGCAGGTTTCCTCTTCTATACAAACAGTTTCCTGATCAGAAGGAGAAAACGGGAAATCGGACTTTTTAACATTCTGGGGATGGAGAAAAAGCATATTGGCACAATCATGTTTTATGAGACGGTATTTATTGCGTTTGTAAGCCTGGCGGGCGGAATCGGAGGCGGTTTCCTGCTGTCAAAGGGTGTTTACCTGCTTCTGCTCAGGATGGTAGCGGCCGATGTACAGTGGGGCTTTCATTTTTCCGGCAGGGCCGCCGTAACTGCAGCGGTACTTTATGGCTGCCTGTTTCTCGTTATCATGGCCGTCAATATAGCGAGGGTGCACGTGGCAAGTCCTGTTGAGCTGCTGCGCGGCGGTATGGAAGGAGAGAGGGAGCCGAAAACAAGGTGGGTAACCGCAGTAATCGGAGTGATATTCCTGGGAATCGCATACTACATTGCCGTTGTCACGAAAAATCCCATGTTTCTGTTCCTGGGTTTCTTTGCCGCCGTGCTTTGTGTCATTATCGGCACATACTGTCTGTTTATTGCAGGGAGTATCGCACTGCTGAAGGCGCTGAAAAAGAATAAGCATTTTTATTACAGGACAGATCATTTTATTTCTGTATCGGGTCTGATTTACAGAATGAAACAGAATGCGGCCGGACTTGCCGGTATCTGTATTCTGTCTACCTCAGTAATCGTCATGCTCTCATCCACTGTGTCTTTGTACAGCGGACTGCAGGGAGTCTTAAAAAACCGCTTTGTCAGGGATATCTGCCTGACGGCCGGTGATATAGATAATGATACGGTGGAACGAATGGATCAAATTACGCGTGAGATCCTTTCTGAGGAGGGGCTTGCGGAGGAAAATGCATTCCGGTACAAGAACTTTGTATTTACCGCTGCCGAGGAGGAAAAGGGCGTGCTGCGGCCAATCGACGCCGGCCGGAGTTCGGAGATAGGGAGAGTTAAGACCATCTGTGTCATTACGGAAGGCGACTATAACAGAAATATGGGGAGCAGCCTTAAACTCAATCCGGGAGAAATTGTGGCCTTTGAGGGGGAAAAACCCTATGAAAAAGATACCCTTTCAATATATGGAAAATCATACCATACGGTACCGGCCGGAAAACTGACAATCTGGGAGCAGGATGAATCTTTTGGGCGTTACGGCGCTTACTATATCATCGTGCCGGATATCGATGAAATGAGACTGCTGCTGGGGATGGATATGGAGATGTTTGGGAGTGTGGAACGCGGGATACGCTACCAGTGCGCATTTGATCTTAACGCCGATGAGGAAACCCAGGTCCGTGTATACAAAAAAATAATGGAAAAAATGCAGGGGCTGTCCGCCGGAGTGCGGGGAGAGTCGGCGGCGGAAGAGTGGAGATTTTATTTCTCGCTTCATGCGGGCCTTTTGTTTCTGGGGATTTTCCTGGGGGCAATCTTTATCATGGCAACCGTCCTGATTATCTATTATAAGCAGGTCACGGAAGGGTACGACGACCGCGCCCGTTTCGAAATCATGCAGAAGGTGGGTCTGTCAAAAGAGGAGATACGGTGTTCCATCCGCTCTCAGCTCCTGTTAATGTTTTTTCTGCCGCTGGCGGCGGCAGCCCTCCATATCGCGTTTGCGTTTCCTATGACGGCAAGACTGCTGGCGCTCATGAATCTGACCGACGTGGGTCTGTTTATACGGTGTACGGCCGGTACCTTCGGGGTGTTTGCCGTGGTTTACTGCCTGGTATATGTGTGGACGTCCAGAGTTTATATGAAGATTGTAAGCTGAAGCAGACCGGACCCCATCCGAGGCGGAGCGTGGAAGACGTCGCTAAACGGCTGGAAATAACGGCAGGTGCGGTGAAAGGGCACAGTATAGGAGAGATATATGAAGAAAAGACAATTTTTATCCGGCATCATCCTGTTTTTATTGGCGGCCGCCGTCCTGTCCTGCGGGTTTAACCGGATCTCCGGTTTTGCGGTAAGATCGGGGCTTGCAGAGAGGCTTGGATTTGCTGGCAGAGAGGGGAAAGTGCTGGTTCGGCTGGAAGATGGAAATGCCAGCGCGGCCATAGAGAAAAATTTTACCGTACCCCTGGGAGAGGAGGGAACCGTGCTGGTTGAGTATGTTAAAAAGAGCGGAACCGCCAATGTCAGCATCACAAAAAACGGCCGGGAGGTGACAGAGCTGGACATTGCCTGTCAGGACGGCCCGGCCGGGGGAGAAAGCGGACAGGGGCCTGGAAAAAGGGGAGAGTTGAAGACTGTACTTGGCTGCGGTGTCTACACAATTAAAGTGGAGGCGGGGGATTACGGAGGAATCCTGGCCTGCAGCCTTTTAAGGGAGCAGACCTCCGATATGCCGTGAGGTAAAAGCCCCGGTTAACCGGTGAAACGGCTAGATTTTAATTCCCACCAGTAAAGCAATATCAAGCGCCTGGGAGGCGTCGATCTTAAGACCGCGCAGTTCACTGAAAGTTTCCGATACCGTGATTCCTTCGATGAGAGAGCCGGAGAGATCGACGCCTTTTAATGGTGTGTGGAAAAATTCGGCGCGGGTGAGGTTGACCTGCTCAAAGGTCGTCTTTTTCAGTTTGCTGTCCGAGAAGAAGGCCATGTTAAGCTTTGCGAAGGAGAGCGCAGAGTCCTTCCAGAGCGTATTGGAAAAATTTCCGTAGCAGTAGGAGCCTTTCTCCAGGCGCACGGAGAGAAAGGAACTGCGGCTGAAGTCACAGCCGTCCCCCTTGCAGTCGGCCATGATGCAGGTATTGAAATAGCAGTTGTTGAAGCAGCAGTTTGAAAAATCACAGTTTGTAAATGACGTGTTTAAAAATGAGCTGCCGCTGAAATCACAGTCCGAAAAGCGGCAGGAGGTAAAGGAAGTCTGCCGGAAATCGACTTTGAATGTTCCGGACCGTACTTCTTCCCCCGTATATACTGCGGCGCAGATGATATCCTCCTCCTCGGAGGCGGTGATTAAATCGTATTCTAACATAATTGGACTCCTGATGCAGATTTTTATTATGAGTTTGGACAGATTTTTAAGATATAGTCATTTTAGCAACGAAGGGGGTGCATGTCAAGCGATGGAGGGAGAGAGGCCGTGCTGGAACGCGTCAAAAAAGCGGCCGAAGAAGGGGCGGAGAGTACGAGGCAGATGGAGGCCAGAAAAGGCCGGGCCAGCTATATGCTCTCAAAAGGAGCCGGCCATCTGGACCCGGGAGCGGTGACAATGTCTCTTCAGATTGGCTGTCTGTGCGATTATTTAATTGAAAAAGGCGGATGATATTATATCCGTCTCAACTTAAGGACATCTGGTAGAACAGTGGTTGGCTATAGACTAAATCTATAACCGACTACTGTTTTTTGCATTTTACGGAAAGTGCAGGAGCAGGCGATAGAACGGAGGTATATTAATGTCAGACATATGAGGGGAAGTGCCCCATGTATGCATGAATATTTTTGAGCAATTTAGTATAATTTGGATCATTTAAAAAGGGGATCATTTAAAAAAATCCTTGACTTGGAGTTCACTTTAAGGCGTATGCTGAATATGCGGCCAGATAATTTTGGTGACAGGGGGAAGATATTGGTATCAGGAAGAAGGAAAATCTGCATGCGGACTGAATACCGGCGACGTAATCAATATTCCGCCGGAGGATAAGCACCGGCACGGAGTGGCTAAGAATGGCTGGTTCCAGCATTTGGCCATTGAAGTTCCGGCCGAGGGCGCGTCAAATGAGTGGGTGGAATCCACCATATAAAAAAATATTAACAGGTTACCATAAACAGGATTGTCATGATACAGACATCCAATGGATCCGGATGACGGGAGGCAGGAGATAAAAATGAAATATACAGAATTAGGAAAAACAGGAATACAGGTTTCAAGAATCTGCGTGGGAGGTATGTCCTTTGGAAAGGCCGCGGAGGATTTTCACCTTTGGACATTGGATCAGGAGCATACTACGGCAATGATTGGCCATGCCCTGGAGCTAGGTGTTAATTTTATCGATACCGCTAATACGTATTCACACGGCACCAGTGAGGAATATATCGGTAATGCCCTGAAAGAGCTGGGAATCGGAAGAGATAAGGTGGTTCTGGCTTCCAAGGTCTATTTTAATGAAGGAAAGCTTTCGAAAGAAGCGATAGCAAGAGAAATAGACGGAACCCTGAGGCGTCTTGGAACTGATTATCTGGATCTCTATCAGATTCACCGCTTTGACTATGATACACAGGTTGAGGAGACCATGGAGGCTTTGGATAGACTTGTAAAGGCGGGAAAGGTCCGAGCAATCGGTGCATCCGCCATGTACGGATATCAGTTCCATAATATGCAGATAGCGGCAGAGAAAAACGGATGGACACTTTTTTCCACAATGCAGAATCACTATAATCTTTTATACAGAGAGGACGAAAGAGAATTAATTCCAATCTGTGAGCAGTACCATGTGGCGAGAATTCCATACAGCCCGCTGGCGGGAGGACATCTGACACACACCGGGTGGACGACGGAGTCAAAAAGAAGCCGGACGGATAAGACGCTCCGTTTAAAATACGACCAGGCGATGGACAATGACCTTCAGATCATCGGAAGGGTCGATGATTTGGCAAAGAAATACGGCGTTTCCATGTCACAGATTGCACTGGCATGGCAGTATAAAAAGGGAGTTACGGCCCCGATCGTCGGAGCTACCAGTGTGCCTCACTTTGACGATGCGGTCAAAGCGGTCGATCTTACCATTTCAGACGAAGATGTTTCTTATCTGGAGGAATTATATTTAAGGCATAAGATTGTCGGCGCCTTACCGGAAGAATAGAAGTCCGCACGTTTTGCTTAAATGAAGTGTAATAATTCTTAAGTTGAAATGAATATTGCAATGAACTATAGTATAGCTGTACTCGGATTAAGACAACAAAGTCAGTGCTTTTCAGGAGATTTCTGTATTGCATGAGACGGGAAAGCGGAGAAACAGCATGAAAAGAAAATTGGTAATATTAGGTCTGGCAGCTCTTATGGGAATCATGTCCGGCTGCGCAGAAAAGGCATCGGAGGAAAAGGCCGGACAGGAAGAAACCGGCGGACTGATTTCGATTGACAGTGGAGACGGTGAGAGTGAGAACACACAGGAGGGCGGCCATGAAGAGGACCAGTACGGGCCTCAGATAGAAGAGCAGACATTTGACGTGACTTTGGATGGCTGGGGGAATGTGACATTTGCGGCATTTATGCCGAAAGAGAACAGAGACGAAGATGTCAGCTTTAAATTGATGAGGAACGGAGAAACGGCCTTTGATCTGCCGGGAATGACGGAAGATAACAGGCGTACGGAACAGCATTTTATCAAAGTTGCAGCGGTTGCCTTTAAAGACTACAACGGAGACGGGAAGAAAGATATCATTATTATCAATGAATACGCCCAGCAGGGCCAGCCCGAAAAAAGCTATAATGAAGTCAGGCTCTATACCCAGGCGGGAACAGGAAGAGAATTTTCCCTGGAACAGGGACTTTTAACGGAATATTTGATGAAAAACCATTATTCCGACACCATCCAGCTTGTAATGGAAGGAATCACCGAATACCAGGCGGACCAGAAAGCCGTGACGGAGGCCAAAGCCGGTGATGCCGCGCAGCAGGTGCAGCTCATGGCGGATAATGCCGCGCAGTGGGCGGATACAATGGCAGATGAGGGCGTCCTCCATTTCTACGCTGTGACGGATTTGGACCATAACGGAAGACTGGAACTGATCACATCCAGCTGCCAGGGAACGGGGGTATACACCTACAGTAATTACTACGAAGTAAATAAGAATTTTGACGGCCTTAATGTGTTTGAACCCAGCATGCCGGAGGGAGACTCCCAGGCTGACATTATCACCGATTCCGTGCCGGTATATTACGATGCCCAAAAGAATCTCTATTACTACATATTCGACGATACGATCAGAGGCGGTGCAGATATGACTTATACCTACAAGCGCGCATTGTTTATGACGGGAGGAAAGGTCGATGAGATGGGACTGGGATGCAAAGGCACTGTGTTTGACGGCCAGGCGGTAAGTGTCACCTACACAGACGCGGATGACAAGGAGATAAGTGAGGACGAATATTTAAAGATTGCAGATACAAGATTCAGCGGACTTGAGAAAAAAACAGTGTCGATTGACTGGCATAAGGCAGATAAGGCTGAATTACTTTCAATGGGGCGCGAACAGCTTGCGGCGAAGCTGTTGGAATCCTATAAGGGGTTTGGAAGTGAAAAATGAGAATTCGGCCGGATGGCCGGAGGTTGGGATGGGAGAGGGAAGTTGTGAGTCTTCAGTCCCAACTGCGTATGTTTGGATTTTATATGGGTGAATGTTTTAAGCTGTATTTTGGGAGATTATTTTAGGGCAATATGTTTAGAAGATTGTATAGAGATATTGCGCTGAAATACACTGTAAATTTTTAAATCAGTCAAATATTATGCATAATAACAGAAGTTGATCCGCAGCCTTATTTTATTGAAGGTACGAATCAACTTTTTGTGTATAAAAACAAACGTATGTCGGTAAACATGAACGTAGTGGCCGGGACAATACGCCCATCCGCCATCCTCCCACAGTACCCCTTCAACTAAATTTCACATAAAATTAGCACTCTCCACTTGACAGTGCTAATAACATCTGTTATATTACTACTAGAACACTGAAACAATCATAATTTTGCGAGAGGAGGCAGCAATTATGAATATCAATAAATTTACACAAAAATCTCTGGAAGCAGTGCAAAATACAGAGAAGTTAGCTTATGAATATGGAAACCAGCAGATCGACCAGGAACACCTGTTACTGAGTCTGCTGACGATAGATGACAGCCTGATTTCCAAACTGGTGACGAAGATGGGAATCTCCGCCGAACAGCTTGTCAATGAAGTGATACAGAGTATCGGAAAGCTTCCGAAGGTTTCAGGCGGGCAGGTTTATTTTTCCAATGATGCCAACAAGGTTCTGGTGAATGCAGAGGATGAGGCAAAGGCCATGGGAGACGAGTATGTTTCCGTGGAGCATCTTTTCCTTGCTATGCTGAAGCAGCCAAACCGTGCGGTGAAAGACCTGTTCCGGCTTTATGGAATTACAAGAGAGAATTTTCTGCAGGCGCTATCTACAGTGAGAGGAAACCAGAGAGTGGTCAGTGACAACCCGGAGGCGACCTATGACACGTTGAATAAATACGGTTATGACCTGGTGGAACGGGCCAGGGATCAGAAGCTGGATCCGGTAATCGGCCGTGACAGTGAGATCCGTAATGTGGTCATGATCCTTTCCAGAAAGACAAAGAACAACCCGGTGCTGATTGGTGAACCAGGAGTTGGTAAGACAGCCGTAGTCGAGGGCCTGGCACAGCGTATTGTCAGGGGAGACGTACCGGAGGGACTGAAGGATAAGAGACTTTTTGCCCTGGATATGGGCGCCCTGATGGCCGGAGCCAAGTACCGCGGTGAATTTGAGGAACGTCTTAAAGCAGTGCTGGATGAGGTGAAAAAGAGCGAAGGACAGATTATCCTGTTCATCGATGAGCTTCACACAATTGTCGGAGCCGGCAAGACGGAAGGTTCCATGGATGCCGGAAATATGCTGAAACCGATGCTGGCCAGAGGAGAACTCCACTGTATCGGTGCGACTACTTTGGATGAATACAGAAAATATATAGAAAAAGATGCCGCCCTGGAGCGCCGGTTCCAGCCGGTGCGCGTGGATGAGCCTACCGTTGAGGATACGATTTCTATCCTGAGGGGGCTGAAAGAGAGATACGAGGTTTACCACGGCGTAAAGATTACCGACTCGGCCCTTGTATCGGCAGCTATTCTTTCCGACCGTTATATTTCCGACCGGTTCCTGCCGGATAAGGCGATTGACCTGGTGGATGAAGCCTGCGCGATGATTAAAACGGAGATGGATTCCATGCCGGCAGAGCTGGATGAACTGTCGAGACGTATCATGCAGCTTGAGATCGAGGAGGCAGCCTTAAAGAAAGAGACCGACAGGCTCAGTAAAGACCGTCTGGAAGATCTGCAGAAAGAGCTGGCGGAGTTAAAAGACGAATTTACCGCCCAGAAGGCGCAGTGGGAGAACGAGAAGTCATCGGTAGATAAACTGTCCAAACTGCGTGAAGAGATTGAGCATATTAACGGTGAGATACAGGCGGCAAAACAGGCATACGATTTAAACCGCGCCGCGGAACTCCAGTACGGCAGACTGCCGGAGCTTACAAAACAGCTGGAACAGGAAGAGGAGCGCGTAAAGAACGAGGAGATGAGCCTGGTACACGAGAGTGTAACCGATGAAGAGATTGCCAGAATTATTTCCAAGTGGACCGGAATTCCGGTTGCCAAACTGACGGAGAGTGAGAGAAGCAAGACGCTCCATATGGATGAGATTCTCCACAAACGTGTGATTGGCCAGGATGAGGCCGTTACCAAGGTGACGGAGGCGGTGATCCGCTCCAAAGCGGGAATTAAAGATCCGTCCAAACCGATTGGTTCCTTCCTGTTCCTCGGACCTACCGGTGTCGGCAAGACAGAGCTTGCTAAGGCGCTGGCGGAAAGTCTGTTCGACGACGAGAATAACATGGTCCGTATCGATATGAGTGAATACATGGAGAAACATTCCGTATCACGTCTGATCGGAGCGCCGCCAGGATATGTCGGATACGATGAGGGCGGCCAGCTTACGGAAGCCGTCCGGAGAAAACCTTACTGTGTTGTCCTGTTTGATGAGGTCGAGAAGGCCCACCCGGACGTATTCAACGTACTGCTCCAGGTGCTGGACGACGGACGAATCACGGACTCCACAGGTAAGACGGTGGACTTTAAGAATACAATCCTGATTATGACCTCCAATATCGGCTCCCAGTATCTGCTGGAAGGAATCGACGGCAATGGCATGATCCTGCCGGATGCCGAATCAGCGGTTATGCATGATTTACGCGCCCACTTCCGCCCGGAGTTCCTGAACCGTCTGGATGAGATTATTCTGTTTAAACCCCTCACCAGGGCTAATATCGGCGGCATTATCAACCTGCTTGTGGAGGATGTCAACAAACGTCTGGCCGACAAGGAACTCTCCATTTCACTGACAGACCGGGCAAAGGAATTTATCGTGGAAAATGGATATGATCCTGTGTACGGCGCTAGACCTCTTAAGAGGTATCTGCAGAAAAACGTGGAGACTCTGGCCGCAAGATTAATTCTGTCGGACGGCGTAAGGGCGGGAGATACCATCCAGATTGACCTGGCTGATGGAAAGCTTGAAGCGTCTGCGGTTCGGGTGGAATAAATGCTGTGAGGGTTTAGTTGAGATGCGAGGACGCCTCTGTAAGACGGCGGACGGGGGAGTGGGAGGGTGTTTATGAGTCTTCAGTCCCGGTTTGCAGGTTGTGGTGAGGGGGAATCCAGGAGAAAAAATTCCTACGGGGACTCGCTTCCGCTTGTGGAATGCGCAGCGGATGCTAGATTCGAAAATACCTCATCAAGCACCGGCGGATTCCAAGGTCCCCTTCGGAAAGTTTTCTCCTTCCTTCCCCGGGCAGGGTGTCGGCGGGACTGAAGACTCAGCGAAGGTGATTGCCCCGTCCGCCGGCTTCAGGGGCTGATTGTCTCTTTCGTCAAGTGTGGTGGTGGTATTGTCGCGGCCACGATATAGTCGTGATTCTTTTATATTCTAATGACACCTTGGGCTGCATAAAAAGAGTATCAAAATAAACACTCTAAGATTATAAGTTTACACAGTCTCATCGTGAACAGGATATAGTTTTTAGGCATCCTTAGGCATCCAGAGAAACGTAGTGGTAGCGGCATGCGCCTCCCCTTTTGAAGAAAGAGGACAGATCAGCCGCCGCAGGCCGGGGGCCGGGCAGCCGTCTGGGCTGAGTCTTTCGTCCCGGCCATAACCTTCCTGCAGGGAAGAAGGGAGAAAAAGATTCCGGAGGGAACCTGGGAGTTCATCGGCACTTACCGAGGTATTTTCGAGGTTAGTGACCGTTATGTACTCCAACGAGCGCAAGCGTTTCCCGGAGGAACTTTTTCTGCCCGGATTCCCCGCC
>NZ_UYZY01000003.1 GCF_900626075.1 Clostridium transplantifaecale | reverse complement strand
AAAAAGTTCCTGCGGGAAACGCTTGCGCTCGTTGGAGTACATAATGGTACTAACCTCGAAAAGACCTCGGTAAGTACCAATGAACTCCCAGGTTCCCTCCGGAATCTTTTTCTCCCTTCTTCCCCGCGGGAAGGTTACGAGCGGGACGAAAGACTCAGCCAGTATAACGGCCCGGTCCCCGGCCTGCGGCGCCTGATCTGTCCTATTTCTTCAAGAGGGGAGGCGCTTGTCGCTGCCACTACGCTTTCCCGAATACCGGAAAACTGCCTCCTGTTCACTATGAGACTATGTAAACTTATAAACTTATAAACTTATAATCTTAGAGTGTTTATTCTGATACTCTTTTTATGCAGCCCAGGATGTCGTCAGAATGTAAAAGAATCACAACTATATCGTGGCCGCGACAATACCACCTCCACACTTGACGAAAGAGACAATCAGCCCCTGACGACGGCGGACGGGGCAACACCCTTCGCTGAGTCTTCAGTCCCGCCGACCACCTGCCCGGGGAAGGAAGGAGAAAACTTTCCGAAGGGAGACCTTGGAATCCGCCGGTGCTTGATGAGGTCTTTTCGAATCTAGCATCCGCTGCGCATTCCACAAGCGGAAGCGAGTCCCCGCAGGAATTTTTTCTCCTGGATTCCCCCTCACGACAACCTGCAAACCGGGACTGAAGACTCATAAACACCCTCCCACTCCCCCGTCCGCCGTCTTACAGAGGCGTCCTCGCATCTCAACTAAATCCGCTCATCCTGATTCTCTTCCCCCTGCTTTAACACCGGATCCGCAGAGCTTTCCTCATCCCCCAACAGCATTTCCACCAGATACCTTGGCCTGTGCTTTGTTTCCAGATAAATCTTCCCGATATACTCTCCCACAATCCCAATGGACAGTAAAAGAAGTCCCCCGATAAACCAGATGGAAACCATGATACTGGCCCAGCCGCTGATTGTGTTGCCTCTATAAAAATCCACGACTGCCCAGATCAGAAACCCGATGCTGACGAAAAAGGAGGCAATGCCCGTAAATGTGATCAAACGGATTGGTTTGATGCTCAGAGAAGTGATTCCCTCGATAGCAAAGGCAAGCATTTTCCCTAACGGATATTTGCTCTCGCCTGCCGCTCTCTCTTTCCTGTCGTAATACACGACATCCGAAGAGTAACCGATCATCGGCACTATTCCCCGCAGGAACAGGTTGACTTCGGTAAATTCCTCCAGGCCTTTTAAGGCCCGGCAGCTCATCAGCCGGAAATCCGCATGGTTATAAACGGTGTTTGCGCCTAAAAGATTCATCATTTTATAGAAGCTCTCCGCCGTCAGACGCTTGAAGGCGGAATCGGTCGTCCTTTTCTTTCTGACGCCGTAAACAATATCGCAGCCCGCCTTGAACCTCTCGATCATCCGGTCACAGGCGTCCACGTCGTCCTGCAAATCCGCATCCAGTGAAATTGCGGCGTCGCAGCGGAGAGCCGCTTCGGAAAGCCCGGCTAAAAGTGCGTTCTGGTGCCCCCGGTTCCGGCTCAGTTTCAGGCCCATAAACCGGCTGTCTTCCCTGTGGAGCCCTTCAATCATTTCCCATGTCCTGTCACGTGACCCGTCATCCACCAGGAGAATCCGGCTCTGTCTATCAATCTTTCCCGCACCGCACAGCTCATCCAGTTTCCTGGTAAGCGTCCCGGCCGTCAGGGGTAAAACCTCTTCTTCATTATAACAAGGCACCACAAAATATAGGATCGGTGCATTTTTCATCTTCTCTCATCTCCTGCCGTCTTTTTTGAATATTTGTCCATTATAAACGAAAACACTGTAAATGGAAAGGGGGCCGGTTCCCTATCCGGGAAAGTGTAACGTGCCCCAGACCGGCGGTGTAATTGTGGAAATCACCTCCACATAACCGTCCGTCTGATTTATGCAGGTATGAGGCAAATCTTCCTCAATAATAATGGTGTCTCCCTCTTGCAGCACGGTGACGGAATCTCCGATTTCCACGTTGAGCGTTCCCTTTAAAATCAGGATCGTCTCTTCGGAATGATGTACCACGGGAAGCTCCGAGTCCTTTGAATTCGGTTCCAGAGTGGCCTTTATCATCAGTGTCTTTGGAATAAAACCAGGTGAAGGGAGCGGCGTCAGGAATTCATATTCCACACTGCTCTTTCTCATTCTTACCGACAGGCGCTCTTCTCTCCGGATTGTGAGATTGCGGTCATTTTTATGATCATCCATCAAAATGTAGACAGGGACGTCAAAGCTCCTGGCAATTTTTCGAAGGGAGGAAAGAGACGGCTCCACTTCCTCCCGCTCAACCTGGGAAATATATCCGATCGACAGGCCCGTGCTCTCCGCCATATCTTTCATGGTAAGTCCCAGTTTTTTACGGTACTCTCTAATATTTGTGCCTAACATATATGACTCCTTCTTTCTGCTATTCCCTATTCTATCGTGCATACGGCACTTATGCAACATTTTTAATTGCGCTCACGGGATAGTCAGGAACAGTTTTTATCCGGATATCCCAATATTCATCCTTATTTTCATACAGAAACAGTTGACCGGTTTTTTAACCTATAGTAAAATTAATAGAAATTATCATAGGGAAAATTATGATATAATCATAATCACAGGAGGATACAAATGAAAATCACGGGTATGAAAATTGAAAAAGTCCAGATTCCGTTAAAAGAGCCTTTTAAGGTGGCCTTTACCGTCGTTAACTATCTGGAAAGCGTATTGATTCAGGTGACAACGGATGAGGGTTATGTCGGATACGGAGAGGCCGCCCCGTTTGCACCGGTAACCGGAGAGACGGTAGACGGCGTAATTGCGGTCCTGGAAATTTTTAAGCAGGGGTTGATTGGGATGAATCCGGTGGACATTGAAGCAGTGCATGGTATGATGGACGGCGTGATTGTAGGAAACGGAGCCGCAAAATGCGCCGTGGATCTTGCAATGTACGATCTGATGGGTAAATCCATGGGACAGCCTGTCTACAAGCTGCTCGGCGGCTTCAGTAATGTGGTGCAGAATGACATCACAATCGGAATCGGCGCTCCGGAAGCAATGGCAGCCGAGGCAAAACGCCTTGTCACAGAAGAAGGATACCACATTTTAAAAATCAAAGCAGGCATCAATTATAAGGAAGATATCCGCGCTATGAAACTGATCCGTGAAGCGGTCGGCCCGGATATCCGCCTGCGCGCAGACGCTAACCAGGGATACACGGTTTCAGACGCGGCCTGCGCACTGGAGGGTTTCCGCGAATTCGGCATCGAAGCCGTGGAACAGTGCCTGCCGCACTGGGATATGGAGGGTTCCGCCTTCATCCGCAGCAAGGTAAACGGAATCCAGATTATGCTGGACGAATCCATCCACGGCCCGGTAGACGCCGCCAGAGCCTGCCGGATCGGCGCCGCCGATATCCTGAATATTAAACTGATGAAATGCGGCGGCCTCTACCCGGCCACAAAAATCAATGCCATCGCCGAAGCGAACGGCGTCACCTGTATGGTAGGCTGCATGCTGGAGACAAAGCTTGCAATCACCGCCGGTTTAAGCCTTGTGGCGGCCAAAAAGAATGTGACGGAGGCAGACTGCGACAGCTTCCTGTATTACAGGGAAAATCCGGTAGAGGGCGGATTTATCCAAAAAAACGACACCTTTACGCTGCTTGATGAACCGGGATTCGGCGTAAACTTTAATATGTAGCCGCATTACCCGGTTATTACATACTGAGAAACCATAGAAAACAACGAAAGAGGTACAATTATGCAATTCCCTATTTTTCAGACAACAGACGAATTACTGACGGTTGTTTTGGTGATGGTGGCATTTTCCCTGTGGGTCCAGCGTTTTAAGGCATTTAAATATATCGGCCCGGCCCTCACGGTAATTGTCATCGGACTTGCGCTCGTCAATCTGCACATTGTTCCCGGGTATCAGGACGTGTATGGCGTTATCATCACCTACTGTGTCCCGATGTCCATCTCCATCTATCTGTTAAACATTAACTTAAAGGAATTGGCAAAGCTGTCCGGAAAGGCCGTGGTCGGCCTCGTATCGGCCGTTTTCAGCGTCTGCCTGGTAGCCACCGTGTTCGGTGCGATTTTCAGCGGAAAGATGTTTGAGGGCTGGAAAATCGCCGGAATGTTTGTCGGAACTTATACGGGAGGCAGCTCCAACCTAACTGCAATCGCGGTTGGCCTGGATGCGGCCAACGAAACCATCGCCGCCGCCAATGCCGCAGACTATGTGGTGGGCATGCCGACGCTGTTTCTGATGTTCGCCGCCCCGGCCCTGTTCCAGAATGTTAAATTCCTGAGGAAGCTTTGGCCGTACCGCCTGTCCGACGAAGACCGCTTCGGCGACGGGGAGGAGCCGGTCCTGATGGCCGAACAGAAATGGAGTATTCAGGATATCGCGTGTCTTCTGGCAATCTCAATCACCATCGTGACAATTGCCACCAGGATGGCGGCTTTCCTGCCGTCCGACTTTGCAAGCGCAGGACGGATACTCCTCATTTCCACGCTCTCCATCGCGGCCGCCCAGATTCCGGCTGTTGGAAAGCTGAGGGGAAATTTGAATCTGGGACTGTTCTTCGGAATGATGTATCTGGCTATCATCGGATTCAGCGTGGATCTGGCTTCCTTCTTCGGCTCCACTATGACAATCACGCTCTTCTGCTTCTGTGTCATCGTCGGAAGTATCACGCTCCATCTGCTCCTGTCCAGACTGTTCAGGGTACCGTATGAATACGTGATTCTCGGCATTACCGGAGCGATTGCCGACGGAACCACCGCCTCCCTGGTCGCATCCAGCGCCAAGTGGAACCGGCTGGTCAGCGTGGGCCTGCTCATGGGCGTCATCGGCGGAGTCTGCGGAAACTATGTAGGTATTTTAGTTGCCTATCTGATTAAATTTATCATCGGGGCATAAGGCATAAAAAAGGAGTCAGCATATGGAACAATGGAAATTTTACCTGTCCGGAATCCTGTACGGAGTCTGTGAGCGCAGGGATAATCAGATCTTTCATCAGCCCCTTGACGTGTACACCGGCCGTCTGAAGGAATGGCAGGTACTTACGGAGGAAGATATCTGGTACCTGGAACTTGGAAAAATGAACGTCCGTGAAGCCCTTCTGCGTCTGCCAGACTATGAAGCCGGTATCGCAGAAACCGCCGGGCGGACGGATGCAAAAGGCTCAGAGACTGACAGTGCTTCCTGTTGCAGGCGTCAATTCGAAACTGCAAATGGGGAAACTTTTGAAAAAAGGGACAGCCATACCTATATACAGCGCAATATTAAATTTCCTAAGGATCTGGTTACGGAGAATGAAAAAGTAATCGCATTCATCACCCCATTCCGCGATCAGTGCGCAGTGCTGGTAAAGGAAGGTTTTGAAGACAGAACCATTTTAAAGAACTGGAATGAAATGGATGCGGGTCCTCTTTTCCCTGTGGAACCTCCGGTGACGGAAATGGTTCCGATGCGGGATTGTATACGTCTTGCGACCGACGTTTATCTTCCGAAGGGCGCCGGGAAAGTACCTGCCGTGTTGGTCCGCACCCCTTATGGAAAGAGTGTTGGAGCCTCCGCCTATTTCCGCTTCGTGCAGCGCGGCTATGCCGTGGTGATACAGGATGTTCGGGGGCGCGAAGACAGCGAAGGGGAATGGCTCCCCATGTACTATGAAGTTGAGGACGGCGACGATACCCTGACCTGGATTGCGGCACAGCCGTGGAGCGACGGAAATGTCGGCATGACGGGCGGTTCTTATCTGGGATACGTCCAATGGGCTGCTGCCGCCAGCGAAAATCCTCATTTGAAGGCAATGCTCAGCAGCGTCTGCGCCGGAAGCCCGTTTATCGATGTCCCCCGGCGGGGCGGCTGTTTCAACTCCGGCATGCTGGCATGGGCCTTCCTGGTTTCCGGTCAGCGCGCCAATCCCGGACTGATGGCGCGTGATGACTGGGAGGAAGTTCTGGACATCAGGCCACTCGAAGATCTGGCGCCGAAAGCGCTCGGATATGATATCCCCTTCCTGAAAAAATGGTTTGAGCATATGGATTACGACGATCTCTGGAAACGCGGAAACTGGAAGGAACGGACCGGAAAACACCGTGTCCCGGCCCTGATTATGTCCGGCTGGTTCGATGACAACGGCATGGGCACAACGGAGGCCCTGGAGCTTTATCATGACTATGACGAAAAGAAGGTCATCCTGGGCCCATGGATGCATGGCGGCAATGCCAACTATGACATTCACGGATTTGCACTCGGTAACAATGCCCTCCGTTATGATATGGATCTGGTCTGCCTGGCATGGCTGGAGCATTATTTAAAAGGCGTGGATAACGGCATTGAGAAGACGCCACGGGTCGAGTATTATACCATGGGCAGCAATGAGTGGAAGACGGCCGATAACTGGCCCGTTCCGGGAACACGGGAACTGAGCCTTTATCTGGACGGGGCGCGCCCGAATGCGGCTGCGGCTAATGAGGGGCTCCTCTCTTCTTCCGCCCCGGTGCATCCCTCCTATGATTCCTACCTCTATGATCCAAAGAATCCGGCCGTCCATCTCGTGGACATGTCGGAAAATGAGCTGGAAGTGCCGGAGGATTATACGGAAGAGGAAAAACGGCCCGATTTTCTGTGCTACTCCACCGGTGTGCTTTCATCGGATTTAACGATTACCGGTGATGCAACGGCAGAACTTTTCATCTCCTCCGACTGTGAAGATACGGATTTGATGGTACGAATCACGGACGTGGATGAAAACGGCCGCTCCATAAAGCTGGCCGACGGGGTTATAAGTGTCCGCTACCGCAACCAGTTTGAACATCCCGAATTCATGGAGCCAGATCAGGTCTATCAGGTGAAGATCCGCACTACGAAGCTGTCCCACACCTTTCAAACAGGCCATCAGCTTCGCGTGACCGTCACCTCCAGCGCAAAGAATTTCATCTTTCCAAACCGGAATACGCGGGACGGTTTTAACAGCGTAACGGTTCGGACCGCAGATAACCGGATTCATCGGGGAGGAATTTATGCGTCGCGGGTGATTCTGTATGAGGAAGGGTAGACGATACTCTTTGGGGACGTGCACGGGGTTCCGCTGCCAATAATAATTATTATTATAATAACAATAGCGATGTCAAAGATACCGCCCGTAAAGAAAAGGTAATATCGGCAAAACGGCAAAATCCCCATCAGGAAGCAGACTTGTCCTGATGGGGATTTTTATATTTCGCATTCGAATTGTTTTTTCTTTCTCCTGTCGCCGTGGATATACAAAATATTTTCCGACGGAACACCGTAAATCGACTCAAGAAATTCTGTATAATTAAAGTTGATATAATATCCATTATTATTGATGACCGATACCAGCGGCTTTGCCGTACCCGAAGGTCTGAGGCTTTCAATCCACTTGCGAAACCGTTTTGAAAGTTCCGCCTCAATTACCTGCAAAGGATAAACGGCCCATTCCGCCATAGTCCTCGCGGACTGTGACGGGAGACCTTGCAGATAGATTGCTCTGCCGAGATTATTTCAATTCTCACAGTCCTCACAGACTATGGCAGCAATTATGCATAATATCCCCCATCAATCATAGCATATTCTCATACACAATACACAATCTGCTTCTCATATTATACGATATCTTCACTTGAAATTAAATATTATATACCTTATTCTGATGCGAATCTCCTGGGTATTTTATGTTTGCTAGGGATTCTCACCAGAATTCCTACACCACATTTTCATTATAATTTATTCAAACTGCCTATTCCATATCCTAAAGCAGTCTTTGCCCTAATCACATAATGTTTAAGTATGCACTTAACAAAGGGAACAATGTCTTTCTCTCCAGCTATCTCCCACTACAATCGGACAAAATAATCTGTTCCTGCTCCAGACGGATACCAAAAGCCAGCATCTTTTGGATCACTGCCCAAAACTCTTTATAATCGTTGTCCTTCTCCATTTCCTTTAATGTATTTCTATACGACGGAGATTGTATCCTCATTGCCTGCTCTTTAAAGATTTCCAAAGTCGTTTCATCCATTTTGTAAGGTCTCAGCTCCGGAATGATATTTTTCTTCAATCGATGAAAAATGTGGAATCCGCCCACATCGATATCGCTCCAGTGATAATAGCTGGCCTCTAATTCCTGTTTCTTTGTACCGTCATATATTTTTTGAATCCACCGTCCTTTGACCGGACTATAACAGCCACCATGAAACACAACCAGTTCATCATCTGATTTCTGATGGGACACATACCATATATAATTCGCCTTATTTTCAATGAACGTAATCTTTACGATTCCCTCCACCGTGACTTCTCTTATCTGTTTCACCGTATCTGAATTAATATACGCACCGTATCTCTGAGTACCGTATTGGATGAGACTGCCATCCTTAAGGACAGCGGAAATTCTTCCCGTAAACTCCATAATCTCCGGCCATCTGACAATCCCCTTCTCTCGCAGCAGCTCATCGTCCTCCAGGATATCCTCATTCTCTTTCTTCCTCACATAGCGGAGGATCGACAAGATTTTTGATTTTACATCTCTCTCAAAATGTTTGCTGTCCCCATACAGCCGGCTGCTCAGCAGCCGCTCCATCAGCTCGTCCTCATTATTCTCCATAAAAACCAGGCATTTTAAGATATCCTCATTCAATCTCCCATCTTCCGTGAAAAATCTGGGAATCCGCCGGCTCTCCTCCAATTCTTTGCACATCTCCTGAAGGAACCTGAAAATTGCCGTATCCCCGCACAGTCTCCGGCTATAAAGCATAATTTGTTCTTTCAGGTAATCAGCCAGATCTTTTTTGGGAATTTTCCCAAGACGCAGGTAGCACTTCCTGACGGCCTCTTCCTCCGGTACCAGCCAGATTTTATCAACGAGATTTCCTATCTCGTATTTTACCCAGGAGTAATCAATCAGCTCCTCTCTTTTCAAGTTTTCCAGAACAGACAGAAAAAGATGCTTCTCGTCGGGGCGTTCCATATACCCCTGAAGCTCCTGTTCGTTTTTTGCATCAAGTATAATCCGTCGGGAAAAAACGCCGCTCACAAACGCCTTACTATTTTCATATTTCTTTAAAAGCCTCTCCAGCAACCATCTCTGGTAATCCATTTGAGCCTCCCTCCGCCCTGCAAACCGTATTCCCCGACGCATACAGAGCACTCCTTAAACCTCTCACTTTTACGTTTCCTCAAAATCCTCTTCAATTTCCTTCGGGTCAAACCGCCTCGTAAAAGAATGCCGATTATCCTTGTATACCGCAATATTCCGGTCAACCAGGGGCGCAATGTCGGGAATCTTGTCCGGCGGCGCCGAAAAAATGGCCTGGAGGCCGAAACGCCTCAGCAGATGGATGCTCTCCCGAATCCGCTCCCCGTCCATCTTACTGAACGCCTCATCGAGAATGATAACCCGGATCGTATTATTCTGGTTTTTGTTTCTGATACGGCAAACCTGTGAGAAGGAGGCCAGCAGCGCAATATAAAACGGGATCTGCGTCTCTCCTCCCGATTTTTTGAGCAGTGTCTTGGATAGCCTCTGTTCCTCCCCCTGTTCATCCGTCACGATCAGGTCAAACACCAGATAGGTCTTATAATCCGTAAACTTGCGGATACTCTTTTCATACTCGGCCCTGCGCTCGGCCGTCACATTCGTCTCGTTTAAGATCAGAAGCTGGAACAGCTCGTCGATCTCTTTCTGATACTTTTCATTAAAGCTTTGGGAGGCAATATTCCACCCGCCGGTATCCATCAGCAGCGGATCCATAATCATATTGTAGTAATTCTGGTATTCCGGCCGAGGTTTCTTTACAAAACGGTAGCGATCCGTGCCGAAGACACTCTGTTTCAGCGAGGCATTCAGTTCCTCAATCTGCTGCGTTACGGACTCGATATTGGACTTGATTTTCGCTATGAAATCATCCCGGAACTGGTTATAGGCCTTTTCCCTGGAATCACGTATTTTCTCGACATACTCAGGAAGGCGGATCTGCTCCAGTTCATTCAATTCTTTGTCAAAGAAACGGTTGCTCTCCTCCTCCACATCATAGGGCATCTTATAGTCTGCATTGTACCGGGAGCGTTTCTCCGTCCTGTTCTTTCTCAGATTATCCCGTTTGATCTCCGTCTGCCTCATTGCGGCAAAAAAGCGTTCCCGCAGAGAAACCTCGAACTTTCCGCCCTGAACCTCCCTAAAACGCGGTTCTCCTGTCTCGGCAATCCAGGTGTGATCAAACTCCTGTTCGATCCGCTGCTGTATTTCCATAACCTGTCTTACTGCCTCCGGAAGTTTTTCTCCCCGCAGTGATGTCAGCTCCACATCCAGACGTCCATTCTTCTTGTCCAGATCGTGCCAATGATTATTGTTCGTCTCCACTTCCGTCTTAAGCGCCTTTATCTTATCCTTCATCCGCTCTAAGTAGAGGAGATCCAGCCCGTCGTATTCTTCCTGTACTCTGCCTCTCTGCTCTCGTAGTCCATCTAACCCCCTGCCGTCTTCCACCGCTTTCCGGTGCTGTTTTGCCTCATATTCCCCTAAGATCGGAGTTTCCGCCGCCGCGCGGACTACTCTATGGAAACCGGCAGTTTCCTCATAAAGCTTCTTTTGGCGCTGTAATTCTTCCCGGTTCTGCCGCAGCAGAAGCTCCATGGAGCGCCGGCCAATAAAGGGGCTGGCATATCTGGACGGATTTAATTTGCGGCTGACATATCCTTTGTACAGCATACAGCTTCTTGTGATCGATATTTTATGCTGATTCAGTTCGTCTACATCATCACATTTTACCACGCCGCCCAGCAGATAATCCGCATACAGCCTTGCATCAGGATGCTCTGTCTCAATCTCCTCCGCCAGAGAGCCGGCCATGGGCTTTTTCCCGAAATTTTTCCGCAATTTTCCGATATCTACCAGGCCTGCATCGTAAATCTCTTTCTCCCTTTTTTCCTGATTATAAATCCGGAGCGCCTCCTTGTAGTATTCTTCCGGCACCATCAAATAAAACTTCTGCTTATCCAGATACCCCTCGATGGCATTTCTCCAGGCCGGGTCCCTGACTTCCAGTAAATCCGCTAAAATATATACATTCACCGTCTTTTTATGCCGGGAGAATAACGTCTCTTCCAGCAGGCGTTTTAAAGCGGTTACATACCCCGGAAACGGTTTGATCCCCCTTTCCAGGTTTTCTACAGTAGCTTCCAGAGCCTTAATGTCTCTTTGAAGCTGCTCCGCCCTCCCCTTAAGCTGTGCGCGATAGTCGCTTACCTGCTGCTGCATCCGGCGCATGGTATCGGCAGTCGGTTCATATGGGAAATCCGACGCCTGGTTCTCCTCCAGAGCAGACATAGACTCCGCCAGCTCAAAAAATTCCGGTTCCAGCGAAAAACCTGTCTCCTCGACGTTCTTAATCTGTATCGCCCAGTCCCGGCCGTACTTTCTTATCTGCTGACACGCATTTTTCACTCCGGCTTCCAGCCGTTCTATCTCTTCCGCCAGATTATTTAAATGAAGTTTCAATTCTTTTTCACGCTGAACAAGGCTGGAGCTTGAATATTCTTTTTCCAGACTTTCCAGCTCTTTTTTCAGCCTCTTTCTCTCCTCTTCCAGAGATTTCATCTGTTCTCTGTGTTCTGAAATGAGAGCCTGCTTTTCCGTAATCTCTTCCCTGTACTTTTTCTCCTGCTCCGCAAATTGCTCTTTTTCAGCCCTCACCACAATATATTTCTGCTGTAAATACTTCTCTTTTTCCTTCTCATACTCCCGGTTAATGCCGCTTATTTCCCTGAGGCGGCCGATGCGCTCTTTTGTCCTCTTCGCATCCTCCTCCAGGCTTTTATACTGGCGGATATCGCTCTGCATCTGATCCACCTGAATATTATTCTTCACGTCGCAGATGGATTCTGTGATAAACTGCTCGATGTCGGCGATGGGCGAGAAGGGAACTGCTTTTTTCAGAAGAACCCGGTACTTATTTTTAATCTGGCCAAATTTAGCCAGAGTCACATCCTGATACCGCTTATTGGTATCGTAAAACTCATACAAGGTGCTTTTTTTCTTACCCAGCGTCCGGGACAGAAAGGTCTTAAGCCCCTGGATATCGAAGGGCGTCCGTGTCGATTCATCTACAAACAGATTCTCCGGAAATCCCTGGCTGTGAAGGATAAACCATTTGAAATCAATACTCTGATCCTTGTAGCAATCGCTGATAAAACCGGCGGTAAAGCGGCTTTTCCGTTCCGTATCCTCGAATTCCAGCGCCACATAACTGGTAAAACGATCATTTCTCAAATATCGAAATCCCGTATCTCCGTCGTCTCCCATCTCGCCAAAAAGATAGCTTTTCAGCGTTCTGGCCGATTTCTGGTTTGCAGCCTTATTAAAAAAGCTTCCGTTTGTATCCCCCAGAAGCACCAGCTGCAAAGCGTCGATGATGGTAGACTTGCCCGCCGCCGTCTTTCCCGTCAGAAAGTTAATCATATCGAAATCAATGACTTCTTTTTCATAATTATGCCAGTGAATCAGAAGCATCCTGGTAAGTTTCTTCATCTTCTTCGTCCTCCGGTATCATATCCCCACCCGGCTCCTCGTCAATCAGCTTATACATATTGCTGATCCGTTCATTGGTAACAATAAATAGTATGGTGGGCAGAATTAGTAACTTCGTGTCGGCCGCCTCCCAGCTGCCATCCGGTTTCTCTATGACCCGAAACCGGTTCAGCGTCCTCAGAGAATCTCTCAGCACGAGATTGGACGGTTTTTTCTTAATCACGCCCAGTGAAATCATCTTATGAACCAGATCACCGGTCGAGGTGAAAATATCTCTGGACAAAGATAATTTTTCCCGCTCTTCCTCATATATGAGACGCAGGACATACAGCATCAGCGTAGTGGCTTTGTCGAATTTAACGCGGTTATATTCATAGGTGCTGGATATAAAAATGACGCCGTAATTACTGTCCCGCTCCAGATGAAACCCACTGTATTCCAGATAATCCTGAAACAGGCCGAATTGCCGTTCCACAAACAGATAATCCGGGTTCGTCCGCTTCATGCTGTCGTCAAACACATAATTTCCCTGAAGCAGATAGGTGTGCGCTAAGAGCCAGTTGATAATCCGGCGAAAAGACTCCTGCTCCGTCAAACTGAGCTTCTCAAATTTTTCTTCAAACATGTTTCTCCACTCTTTCCGTCTTTTTCTTCACAAAGCGTGTGCGGGGCAGGCTGTAACCCTGGCAGTCCACATTCCCTTCCCCAAATTCCACCCTGTAACCGGCGCTTTTCTCCCTGCCCCTCAGAGTACCCAAAAGAAACAGGATGAAGTCTTCCGGCCCTTCCATCATAAGATCTTCTGTAGAAAATTCCGGCTGCCCCTGAAAGCAGCCCTCAATATAATCATCTATTTTCTGATTGCTGTACTGTTTTCTCACATCTGACAAAAAAGACTGCACCAGATCCGGATTTTCCTCCCTCTCCTGTAAGGGCAGGGGCTTTCCCTCCGTCTTCACGGTGCGCTTAACCCGGTCATACAGGGACTGCATATCCATAAAGGAATGCCGGTATGCCTGGGCCGCCCGGTTCATCTCGGAGAAAATTTCTTTTTCCCCCGCATGCTTTAACAGTTCCACCAGCTTTCCCTTGGCGCTTCTGTCCGCATTCATCATATAACGGATCCGGTCGATGGAGGCGCTGGTATACTCCACGTGCTTTCTGTCAATGTCGGTTATCATGACCTCGATGCTGTCATATGTATCCGCGATGGAATTAATCATGGAAAGAACCTCCTCCTTTCCATTCTCTTCATCCGGGAAAATATGGCGGCCGATTCCCTGTTGTACAATATCGGAAATCATTTTATCGTCCAAAAGCCAGCCATTCAAAACGGACAGGATCGCATACTTAAATCTCGGAACCGAATCAATAGTTTTAAGCGGATAATAAATCGTATCCACCACCTGCTCTTTATATCGGTCAAAATGTTCCGCCAGCAGGTCATTCACATTCAGTTGATCCGTTATCCGCTGATGGTACCTTTTGATATTGTTAAAAAGCAGCTTTAGCTCATCGACCAACTTAACGGTATTCTGATAGGCGGCCTGCAGCGCCTGATAGAGATAATCCGGATTTTCCCTGGAATTTTGCAGGGCGGCGTACGTGGCATAGACATAGCTGTTATATTCCTTGACTCGTTCGGAAGATAAGTCGTGCAGAAGCTCGATCACCTCGATCGCGTAGTCCGGAATAGTGATATTCTCGTCAAATGAATCCCTCTCATACTCTACCTCCAGCCAGCCTGTAGCCTTAAGTTTCCGAAGAAGCAGGTGGGCCTTTCCGGATATTCCGTCCATGTCCGCGCGCTCCTCGCCGGTTTCCTCCGCTTCTTCTGAAAAATCCGCCTGCAGGATGCTGGATTCCAGCGAATCCATCAACATCGCCGTCAGATTCTCCCGTCGGATCACCAGCTCCGTCTTAAATGCCTGGCGAAGTACGAAAAGCGCTTCCACATATAATTCTTTTTTACTTGATGACAAAATGCTGAAAAATTTATCCGGTATCCGTTCAAATAATTTCATCTGCTTTCGTTCCCCACACCTTATAGCAACTGCTTTTTTATCTCTACCGCTTTCGCGATTTCAAGGTACTTATCTTTCATCCTTTTTTCTTTCAAGAACGTACCTCCTATACATAACATTACTTTATCTTACCATGTTTTATATTGTTTGGCAATTTAGAGCAAAACTATATTTTGTACGATGCTGTTCTTCCGATTTTCCCTTAGTTCATCATAATTAAAAAATGCGGCAGATGGCTTTTCAACCATCTACCGCACATATAATCATCGTAATATATTAAATCTACTGCACCCAGGGTTGTGTCGAGTTAATGACATCCTTCCTGCCACTTTATATACCAATCTGGAATATTCTTTGAGATCCTGACAATCTCCCCGCTTTTATAAATAGCAAACCGCCGAAACTCATTTGTATTATCATATAGTGCTGCCAAGTCGCACAAACCTATAATTTTGTGTAGATTACTTAAACTTTCTCCAAATCTCTTCTCAACATCCTTGTCTGGTATTCCATGGCCTCCCATTTTCACTCGTTCTGCAATTCTCTGCTTTGCTATCTCCGGAGAATCAACACCGACATAGTGTAATTCTATCCAATAACCAGATTGCTTTGCCTTATGTATTGTACGCAATATTGTATGTCCACACAAGGTAGTCTCCTGATTAAATGTAACCTCTTCATGCAGGTAAGAATTCAATCGTTCAACGGCAATTCTACCTGCTTTCATTAAATCCGCAGTATTTCTCCAATCTCCAAATTCCCTCAATATTTCATCTGTATTGATTCGCGGCATCATATCCTGATAACGTGTTGTCCTATATAAAGTTGACTTTCCTGCCCCATTTACTCCGGCATATAAAATGTATTTTTTCACTTAGAACCTCTTCTGGTCTATTACTTTCTTTTGTTGTTTCTGTAATAGAAAATCACTTAACATAGAAAAAAAATCCTGCTCTTCCTCTGTCTCCGCGTTTAAGACCAACTCCAAAGTTTCATCTATATCCATATCTTTACATTCCTCGTATAATTTCTTTGCAGCTTCAGTCTTTGACATAAAATTGCCCTCCTTTTTCCTCTATAAAAATAGAGGTGACGTAAAAAGCCAGATTTACCGACCTTTCAACCGTTCTATCCACACCACCGATTTAGTGGTGACATATCCTTCCAGTTCCATAGTCTTAACATTCCGCATCACCTGCATAGGTGACGGCCAGGAAGTATCTTATACCATTAAACTAAATTTCTTCAACTGTCCTATTTATTATACAGGAAAATGAGATAAAAGAAAAGGCGTGATAATTTTTCTTCACGCCCTTTCATCTTCAACAAGTTATTGTATCCAAACTCCATTCTCATCCACCTTAAACCCATCCGGTGTCGTCCCCCCTGTAAACAGGGAGCCGTTATCATCTACATAATACCACATTCCATTGGTCTCCACCCATCTGGTCTTCGCCAGGCCGCCGCTGTTTCTGAAGAAATACCATACGCCGTCGATCTGGTTCCAGCCTCTGACCATCTGGCTGTCGTTGTTGAAATGGTAGATTTCATTATTGATCATCATGGACTCATTCTTTGCATACGTTCCGTCGGACTTGACAAACTTCCATACATCACCGTTCTGCTCCCACTTGTTGACGTCCTTGGAGGAAACTCCCGGGCCTGCCGAAGGTGAGGAGGACGGTCCGCCTCCCGGGCCTGTCTGCTGGCCGCCGGCCGGGCTGCCCGTCTGGTTCTGCTCTTCTGTCAGATAGGCGAAACCGTAATCCAGAAGCGCCTTGGTGTCCGTGTAATGCGTCTGCTTGCTCTTCAGAACAACGGCAATCAGCCGTCTGCCGTCCCGCTCTGCGCAGGTGACGAGCGTATTGCCCGCCAGGGATGTATATCCCGTCTTTCCGCCCACGATACCCTGATAGTATTCCGCATTGGCGGAACTTATCATCTTGTGGCCTATCGTCAGCTTTCTGACGGTTGGAACACTGGCCGTAGCAGGGAAATCGTAACTTATCGTGGAAGCGATCTGCGAGAGTGTCGGATTCGCGAATGCCGCTTTGGCAATCAGAGCCATGTCTCTGGCCGTTGTATAATGTTCCGTATTATTGAGGCCGTTCGGATTCACAAAATGTGTATTCGTACATCCGAGGGAAGCCGCTTTCTGGTTCATCAGATCGGCGAAGCCGCTGACGCTGCCGGATACGTGTTCTGCCAGGCCGTTTGCCACCTCGTTGGCTGATTTAAGCAGCAGGGCGTACAGACAGTCTTTCACGGAAAACTTGTCCCCTGCCTTAATTTTCAGAGTCACCGCTCCCGATTCCAGGTTCGATACCGCGCTCTCTGAAAAGGTTACCGTGTCGTTTAAATTGCTGTTTTCCAGCACCAGCAGCGCCGTCATCAGCTTAGTAATGCTGGCCGGATAATATCTTATATCCGCATTTTGCTCGAACAGAAAACGGTTGTTGTTAACATCGTACAGTACGGCTCCCTGGGAAGCCACCACCGGTTTCTCGGCCGCTCCGTTTGTCTGTCCCTGCGATGTACCTGCACCGGATGCCTGGTTCCCCTGGTCGGTTGTAACAGTGCCGGAAAGCGCCGGAAGACGCGAGGGACTGGATGAACCGGTCTGGCTCTGCACCGTCTGCTGGCCCGCTCCCGGACCGGCGGCAGGGGTGGAGACGTCTGCTGATACTGTGGAAACTACGGCCATCGACATGGCCAGTCCAAGACAAAGGGCTGCTTTTATGTTTTTCCATCTGTTCATCGGTAATACTCCTGTATATTTCTGTATTTTTATTGATTTCCAGTAAAAATATGATATCTCATATTTCGTATTTCGTACTTTACCATTGTACAGCATTTCATTCTTTATTACAATCCGATCTGAAAGTTATAATTATTACAATTTTATTACAGACTGTTGGTATAAGATCAGAAAATAACGGATATCGTTTAAAACACTACACTTCTCGCAAACCGCAGATTTTAACCGGATAAATCGGCGTATATATCATGCCAGACCGGACACAATCAAGTCATATATACTTTAAAATCATATACAGGGGTGATAAAATGTACGAAGAATTATTTTATAAAAGATTAATTGAATTGCGTTTGAATAAAGGTGTCTCAGCCCGCGATATGAGCCTCTCCATCGGTCAGAGCGCGGGATATATTAACTCGCTTGAAAATAAAAAAGGCATGCCGTCTCTGACCGTTCTTTTTTATATCTGTGAATATCTGGGTGTCACTCCCTCTGAGTTCTTTGATGAGGGAAACGGGTATCCCGCAGAACTGAAAGCTATTATAGAAGATTTGCGCCACCTCAACCGGTCCTACCTGCAGAATATAGGGGTGATTATAAAGGGACTGCGCAAGTGAGCAGGCTTAAGGATAGAGTCCGGGCAGGCGGACTCATCTATTCCTTCCACATCCGCTCCTCAGAGCCTGCGCCCTCTATTCCCGGACTCCCGGTGCCTATCCCAGCTTACACACATCAACCCACATCTCATACCCGGAACACCGCTCCAGCTCCTCCATCGTCAGCTCTATGGCGCTGTTGCTGCTTCCGCATGCCGGAAATACCGTCTCAAAGCGTTTCATCGACTCGTCCAGGTATACCTTCACTCCTTCATTAATGCCGAAGGGACATACGCCGCCTACGCCGTGTCCGATCTTCTCCGTCACCTCGTCCGGTGAGAGCATCTTAGCCTTGACCGAAAACTGTTCTTTATACTTGTGGTTGTCGATCTTGGCGTCGCCCGCCGTGACGATCAGAATCGCGTCTTCGCCGATTTTAAAGGACAGCGTCTTCGCAATCCTGGCCGGCTCGCAGCCGACCGCCAGGGCTGCCAGCTCCACAGTGGCGCTGGATGTCTCAAATTCCAGAACCTTGTCCTCCATTCCCCATTTTTTCATATGTTCTCTTGCGCGTTCAATTGACATCTTCTTACCCTCCCTGTTCAAAATGCCGAATCCGGCAGCGGTTCCTGCGGATTCGGCAATCTGTATTATAAGTATTTCTTTCTCAGCTCCGCTGCGCTCTCTGCAACAAGATAGCCCGGCGCAATGTCGAATACGGTCCTGCATCCGCTCTGCCCTTCCGCATTCATCTTATAGGCCGCCCTGGCATAGGCGACAATGATTGAGGATGTAAATTCGGGGTTGGAATCCAGTTTCAGGCTGTACTCGATCACATGGCCGTTCTCTTTATTCCAGCCTGTCTTTCCTCCCCTTAATACGAAACCTCCGTGAGGGAGACGGCTGTGGTCTCTCTTCATCTCTTCTTCCGTTATAAAATGAACGGTCGTATCATAGTCCGCGAAGTAGTTTGGCATTGTCTTAATCTCATTCTCGATCTTTGTCTTGTCCGCCCCTTCTTCCACTACGACAAAGCACTCTCTCGTGTGTTTCTGTCTCGTAGTTAGCTCCGGGTTTGTCCCGCTTCTGACTTCCTTAAGCGCGCTCTCCACCGGAATTGTATACTGTCTGGCATCCTTCACTCCCTCGAGCCTTCTGATGGCGTCTGAATGGCCCTGGCTTACGCCCTTGCCCCAGAATGTGTAATTCTCCCCATCCGGCAGAGCCGCCATAGCGTATAAACGGGTAATGGAGAACATGCCAGGATCCCAGCCGGCCGATATAACGGCAATTCTGCCGCCCTTCTTTGCCGCCTTGTCCACATCGTCAAAATGCTCCGGAATCTTTGCATGTGTGTCAAAACTGTCCACCACATTGAACCACTGTGAATAGTAAGGCGTCTGCTCCGGAAGGTCAGTCGCGCTGCCTCCGCAGAGAATCATGACGTCGATCTGATCCTTCATCTTCTCCGCCTCTTCCACTCCAAGCACCGGAACTCCCTCCGTGAGAATCTTCACCGTCTCGGGGGCGCGCCTTGTAAATACGGCCTTTAATTCCATGTCGGGGTTCTGCCTGATTGCACACTCGACACCCCTTCCCAGATTTCCATAGCCTAAAATACCGATTCTGATACTCATATTCTCTTTTCCTCCATCTGTGTTTTTGGGCATAAAAAGGGAGTGATTCCTCACTCCCTCGTCAGTTGTTCCCTATTATACAATAAATTAATAAAATTTTCCAGATCTATTCTTTATATTCTTTCTACAACTGTTTTTCCTTTTGCTGCCCGCTCCTGCCGGCCTGTTTAACTGTGCTCTCCCAAGAGACCTCTGCTCAATCCTCCTGATCCAGGTTATTGAACAAATCACAGGCATAGAATTCCCGGATCGACATGTTAAATCCTTCGGCAATCTTTTGGATATTGACTATGCCCGGATTTTTACTGCGCCCATTGAGAATACATTTCAGCGTTGAGAGCGGCATCCCGGTCTTATACGACAGGGCATACAAAGTGAGCCGGTCCCTTTTGAGAAGCTCCCTGATCCTTTTCACAGTCGCCTCACATATCTGCATCTTATGACCTCCAATCTTTCGTATGAATCTAGTTTATACGAAAAATCGCAAAGAGCCGGGCGATATATCATCCTGAATGTAAGGTTGTGGAAATTTTTTCCAGCTTACAACTTTTCCGCTGTATAAGATAGCTCTCCGGTATCCCAATTATTACCGATTTGCGGAAAAATGCCTTCTGGACAGTTACTGTAAAAGTACATTATTCCAGCTCACTTAGTCCGGTGTACAATTGATAGTAGCGGCCTTTCTGGCGGATTAGGTCCTCATGATCACCTCTTTCTATTATCTTACCGTGCTCCAGCACCATTATGGCGTTGGCGTTGCGGACTGTGGAAAGACGGTGCGCAATAACAAGCGTCGTCCTGTCTTTCATTAACCGGTCCATGCCGTGCTCGATATGCTTTTCTGTCCTGGTGTCTACCGAACTTGTCGCTTCGTCTAAAATCAGTATCGGCGCCTTTGAAACCGAGGCCCTGGCAATGTTGAGAAGCTGCCTCTGGCCCTGGCTTAAGTTAGCTCCGTCCCCTTCCAGCATGGTGTCATATCCTTTCGGCAGACGCATGATAAATGAATGGGCGGAGGCCGTCTTTGCAGCCTCTATTACTTCCTCGTCAGTCGCGTCCAGGCGGCCGTAACGGATATTCTCCATGACTGTGCCCGTGAACAGATGGGTATCCTGAAGAACCATTGCGATATTCTGCCTCAGTTCGTTGCGTTTCATGTGGCGGACGTCAACTCCGTCCACCGTAATGCTTCCCGACTGGATGTCATAAAAACGGTTAATCAGGTTGGTAATCGTCGTCTTACCGGCTCCCGTGGAACCGACAAATGCGATTTTCTGCCCCGGTTTTGCATAGAGGCTGATATCGTCCAGAATTACCTTATCCGGATTGTATCCGAAGGTTACGCGGTCGAGCACCACTTCGCCTTTCACCGGCTGAAGGGACACCGCATCGGCATCGTCCTCCTGCTCGGGCTCCGTATCCATCACGGCAAATACACGCTCCGCACCGGCCAGCGCGGAAAATACGTTACTGATCTGCATTGAAATTTCGTTGATCGGCCTTGAAAACTGCCTTGAGAAATTCAGGAAAACCGTGAGGCCGCCCACATCAAAGTTTCTAAATACGCAGAGCAGCCCTCCGATGCAGGCCGTCAGGGCGTAATTGACCTGACTTAAGTTTCCCATCACCGGTCCCATAATTCCTCCGAAGAACTGGGCCTTTATCTGTTTATCCCTTAAATCGCCGTTCAGATAGCCGAATTCTTCCTCCGCTACCTCCTCATGGCAGAATACCTTCACTACCTTCTGTCCCTGGATTGTCTCCTCAATATAACCGTTGAGGGCGCCGAGGGCCGACTGCTGGGCCGAGAAATACTTCTGGCTTCTGGATGCCACAAAGCCTCCCGCCTTCATCATCAGCGGAATTATCACCACCGTAATCACCGTCAGGTAAATATTCGTGTAAATCATCAGGATCAGCGTCCCTATGATGCTGAGTGCTCCCGAAAACAGCTGTACGAGCGTGCTGCTCAGCATATTGCCGATAGTGTCCACGTCGTTTGTAAAACGGCTCATCAAATCACCGTTGTTATTGGTGTCATAAAATTTCAGAGGCAGCTTCTGCATCTTTGCAAACAGCTCTTCCCTGATACGCTGCAGCGCGTTCTGGGCAATAGTCAGCATAATGCGAGACTGGGTATAGTTGGCCGCCACACTGAGCAGATAGATGGCCGCCATCACGAGCAGCGCCCGGAACAGGCCTGCGCTGTCCCCTCTGCTGCCGTCCAGAGGCACGATATAGGTATTGATAATCGGGCGCAGCATATACGCTCCCGCCAGATTAGTCAGTGTGCTCACAATAACGCAGGCAAACGCAACCAGCATCCACATCCTGTCTTTTTCGAGATAGGATAAAAGCCGTTTTACCGTCTCTTTACTGTTCTGCGGTTTCCCGCCTCCTTTTGCCGCCATACGGCCGGGGCCGTGTTTCTTTCTCGGAGCGTCCGCCACTCTGTTTCCGTAGCGCCGTTTCAGGCTTTCAATTCTTCTCTGATCCATCATGCCTGCACCTCCTGTCTGCCGTTTCCGTCCGTCACTGCCTGTGCCGGCGCTTCTGTGTTTTTGCCGCTCTCCTCTTCATCGCCGTTCTTTCTGCCGTACTGGGTTTCATAAATCTCCCTGTAGGCTTCACAGGAGGCGAGGAGTTCGCCGTGCCTTCCCATACCGATGATTTTTCCGTCATCCAGTACAATAATCTTGTCGGCATCCTCCACGGAACTGATTCTCTGTGCAATGATGAATTTCGTCGTGTCTTTGAGCGTTGTCCTGAATGCCTTTCGTATCTCGGCTTCCGTGGCTGTATCCACGGCGCTGGTGCTGTCGTCCAGGATCAGGATTTTCGGTTTTTTCAGAAGCGCCCTGGCGATACAGAGCCTCTGCTTCTGTCCGCCCGACACATTGACGCCGCCCTGGCCCATTTCCGTGCCGTATCCCTGGGCGAATGAGGTCACAAAACCGTCCGCCTGGGCGCTCTCCGCCGCCAGCCTGACCGTCTCCATATCGGCCTCCTCATTGCCCCATTTTAAGTTTTCTTCAATGGTGCCGGAAAACAGTACGTTTTTCTGAAGCACCATACCCACGCCGTCCCTCAGATGTTTCAGCGAGTAGTCCCTCACATCGATCCCATCGATCAGCACCTGCCCCGCCGTAGCTTCGTAAAGCCTTGGTATGAGCTGTACCAGGGACGTCTTGCCGCTTCCGGTGGAACCGATAATTCCCACCGTCTCGCCTCCGTTCACCTGGAAATCAATATGCTCCAGGACGTAATCCCGGTCATTGTCATAGGAAAAACAGACGTCCTTAAACTCTACCCGCCCTTCCGTAACAAGCGCATCCTTTCTGCCCGCATCTTCATCGGTCAGATCAATTTCGGTATCCATGACCTCGTTGATACGTTTTACCGACGCCATGGCCCTGGAACTCTGTAAAAACACCATGGAGAGCATCATTAATGACATCAGGATCTGCACAATGTAGGTGGTAAATGCGGTCAGATCCCCGACTGCCATCTCTCCTGCAATAATAATATTGCCTCCGTACCAGACAACGGCGATTGTCGTCACATTCATTGCCAGCATCATGACCGGCATTGTTGCAATGACGATACGCATCGCTTTTAAACTGCTCTCCTTTAAGTCCGCATTCATCTCTTTGAAGCGGCCGCTTTCATAGTCCTCCCTGACAAAGGATTTCACTACCCTGACATTGGTCAGGACTTCCTGGATGCCGCTGTTGAGACGGTCCAGTTTCTTCTGCATCACCTCAAACCGCGGGAACGCCAGCCTCAGTATCGTTGCAATCGCCGCCGTCAGAAGCGGGATGACAATCAGAATGATTACCGCCAGACGCGCATTCATCAGGAATGCCATGATAAGCGCCCCGATCAGCATTCCGGGAGCGCGCAGCATCAGGCGCAGTCCCATCATCATAACGTTCTGCACCTGCTGGATATCATTGGTAAGCCTGGTGACCAGGGAACCCGTGCTGAATTCATCAATATTTTTAAATGAAAACTGTTGGACTCTGGAAAATACATCCTTTCTCAAATCACTTGTAAAACTGATCGAGGCCTTTGCTGAAAAATAGGCGCCCAGGATCCCTCCCGCCGCCATCAGCACCGTAGTCAGAATCATCACAAAGCCGATTCTGATAATATAGCCCGCATCACGCTGCGCCACACCGTTGTTGATAATCATAGACATCAGTTTCGGAAGCATAATCTCTCCGAACACCTCCGTCAGCATCATAAGCGGCCCGATGATAAAGGCGCTCAGATACGGCGTGACATATTTCTTATATCTCTTCATATTGTCTTTCCCTCCAAGTCAATCCTGTGTTACCGTCCACGGCGCAACCAGCAGTATGTTTTGCAGAACACCGCTATGGACGGCAGCCATCCTATTCTGTCTTTGTATCACTTTCCTGGAAAAGATATTCCAGATTGAGGCGTACTTTATCAAGGAACCCCTCAAACTGATCCAGTTCTTCGTCGGTAAATCCGGCAAAAAGGGCGTTTTCCACCTTTTTGAATATTTTCTCACTGCCTTCCACAACCGCCTGGCCCTTGGGTGTAATGCAGATCTGGTTAAAACGGTTGTCGTCTTTATCCGCCACGCGGCTGATGTATCCGCCTTTTTCCATCTTTTTTAGGGAGACGGCTATGGTCGCGGTAGAAACATGCTGCCTGTTCGCGATTTCCTTCTGTGATGCATTAGGGCATCTGGAAATGAACATCAGGATCTGATGCTGGCTCCGGTATACTCCCGATTTATTCAGTTCCCGCTCAAGATACATCCTGTGCAGTTTATTTGCCATAAAATATTTTTCTACCAGTTCATGATTACGGGTGTCCATATTGTCATGAAAGTCACAGTTCATTTTTTAACCTCCTTGTTAGCCTTCTAATAATTAACTATATGATAATTAGTTAGTTAACTTATGTCAAGTGAAATTTTTATGAAGTGAGGACGCCGCCGTCAGGTCGGGGGCCGGGGTGGTGAGGGGGAACGCTGAGTCTTTCGTCCCGGGCGTCAGATTGTTGTGGGCGGGGAATCCGGGCAGAAAAAGATTCCTCCTGCCCGCGGGAAGGTTATGGCCGGGACGAAAGACTCAACCAAGACAGCGGCCCGGCCCCAGCCTACGGCGGCTGATTTGTCCTCTTTCTTCAATGGGGGAGGCGCTTGCCGCTGCCACTACGTTTCTCAGAATGCCTGAAAACTGCCTCCTGTTCACTATGAGACCATATAAACTTATAATCTTATAATCTTAGAGTGTTTATTCTGATACTCTTTTTATGCAGCCTAAGATGCCGTTAAAATGTAAAAGAATCACGGCTATATAGTGGCCGCGACAATACCTATCCCACACTTGACGAAAGAGACAATCAGCCCCTGAAGCCGGCGGACGGGGCAACAACCTTCCCTGAGTCTTCAGTCCCGCCGACAACCTACCCGGGGAAGGAAGGAGAAAACTTTCCGAAGGGAGACCTTGGAATCCGCCGGTGCTTGCTGAGGTCTTACACGAAGCTAGCATCCGCTGCGCATTCCATAAGCGGGAGCGAGTCCCCGCAGGAATTTTTTTTCCTGGATTCCCCCACACCACACTCTACAAACCGGGACTGAAGACTCATACACACCACCCACTCCCCCGTCCGTCATCTCACAGAGGCGTCCTCGCATCTCAATTAAATCCTCACACAGAACTGGCCGCCCCAAAGATAGGAGAGCGGCCAGTTCAATGTTTCATTCCATATTAACTTAAAATCCGTATCAGTTCCTCTCTGCTGAGCTCCGCCAAAGAAACCATTCCTTCCGTCACAATCTGGTCAGCCAGATTTTTCTTCGCTTCCTGCAGGTTTAAAATATTTTCCTCTATCGTATCCTTCATAATCAGCTTATACACCGTCACCTGCCTGCTCTGTCCGATGCGGTGGGCGCGGTCCGTCGCCTGGTTCTGTGCGGCCACGTTCCACCACGGATCGTAATGGATCACAATGTCGGCTGCGGTCAGGTTAAGCCCTGTTCCGCCCGCCTTCAGTGAAATCAGGAAAACAGGCACCTCGTCGCGGTGGAAGTCACTCACCATCCGGTTCCTCTCCTCTTTGGACGTGGAGCCGACGAGCAGATGATAAGAAATTTCTTCTTTTTTTAGTCTCTGTCCGATGATCGAGAGCATGGAGGCAAACTGGGAGAATAAAAGAATCTTATGTCCCGACTCCACTGCCGATACAATGAGGGAAATACATGTTTCCAGCTTGGCTGACTCCCCGCTGTAGCGCTCGAAACAAAGAGAGGGATCGCAGCACAGCTGTCTGAGTCTCGTAAGCTCGGCCAGTATCTGAAGCTTTCCGCCGCCCTCCACCGCCCTTTCATCCTCCAAAAGACTCTGGCGCAGTTTCAGGGCCGCCGCCTGATAGAGGGTCTTTTGTTTGCCTTCCGGCGCCGAGTAGACCACCTTTTCCAGCTTATCGGGCAGTTCCTTCAGGACATCCTTCTTCAGCCTTCTCAGGATAAACGGACGGATCATCCTGTGGAGATTCTCGAGCGCTTCCCCGCTCTGCTCTTTTACAATGGGTATCTCAAACATAGTTTTAAATTTACGGTAGGTAAATAGAAAACCCGGCATCAGGTAATCAAAGATACTCCACAGCTCACTGAGCCGGTTCTCCACCGGGGTTCCCGTCAGGGCAAAGCGGGTCACGGCCCTGACAGCCTTGACCGCTTTCGCGCTCTGTGTGGATGCGTTCTTGATATACTGCGCCTCGTCGATCACCTCAAAACGAAAGGTGTGTTCCATATAAAACGGCAGATCGCGTTTGAGCAAATCATAAGAGGTGACCACCACATCGTACTCTTTTATGTGCTCCAGCTGCATCTGTCTCTCGGCCTGCGGCCCGGTTACCAGAAGCACCTTAAGGGAGGAGGCAAATGAGGCAATCTCGTGTCCCCAGTTGTAAATGAGTGAAGCGGGGCAGACCACCAGGGATACGCAGTCCCCGCCGTCTTCCTTCCGTTCCTCTTTCTCAGACACCAGCAGCGTAATCATCTGAAGTGTCTTTCCAAGCCCCATATCATCGGCAAGGATACCGCCGAAACGGTACACATCCAGCATTTTCATCCAGACAAAACCTGCTTTTTGGTACTCCCTGAGCACCCGCCCCTGTTCATCCGGAGGTTCATAACCTACGGCTTCCGAAAGCTGAAGATCCCTTACAATCGTCTTGAAACAGCTGTCCCTTGAAAACGGAATATGCCCGTTCTCCCTGACCAGGCTTTCCAGATAAAACGCACGGTAGACCGGCAGCCTTATGACGCCCGACTGAAAATCATTCTTCCCGAGAGCAAGGCCGTCCGATAGCTTCAGGAGCGTGAGAAGACCGTCGTCGTTCAGCCGTAGAAAATCTCCGTTTTTCATCCGGCAGTATTGCTTCTTCTGCCGGTATTCCGAAAGAATTCCAGCCATCTCCGGGGCCGTCATCCCCTGCGCGTCCACTTTAAGATCCAGCCAGTTTCCATTGACGGAAACTCCCAGAGAGATTCTGGGCGGCTCCATCACTCTGATGTTTCTGACATTCTCGGAAACCCACACTTCCCCGATTTCCCGAAACCGATCCATCCCCTCGCTCAAAAGGCGGTAGATGGCATCCTCATCCTCCCGGATGACCAGATGTTCCCCATTGTTCTCCCGGTACTCAAAATATTTCGTAATCAGCCGGCTGACTCTGAACTCCCCGGGCACGTCCCTGCATATTTCCTTTGGTATCCGTTCGTCGTCCAGCGGGTGAAACGAAAAGTCCCCATATGACAGAGTCGGTTTCAGGGCAATTTCCTCAGGCTCACTGCTGTCAAATTCAAACCTGGCCTTTAATTCCGCCGGCCTGTACTGTTCCCAATCGATTCCTTCTGTCTTTAAGAGCCCCGCTTCATCAAGGTTTTTTAAAACTCTCTCGTAAAAAAGCGGGATATCTCTCTCATTCACCCTCACCCTGCGCGTTCCGCCCGGTTCGGATAAAATGTGTTTTAAAAATAAGGTCAGGATTTCCGTGCTCTCCCGGTCGCAGCAGTACAGGCTGTTCTCATCTGCCACATAAAGGCTCTTCTCTCCCTGAAAGGCCATCAGCTCCTCTGGCACCGAAATCTCGATTCCTTCCCGGCCAATCCTTTTTGCATGGACGTAGAAGGCCGGTTTTCCCTTAATAAGCAGAAGTTCCCTTCTGTGCCCCTTGTAGTCCTCCGCGTCAACTACACTTCCTTCCATGATTGCGAAAAACCGGTCACAGGCCGGTTTACTCAGGAAAATGGTATTCAGGAGCGGCACCGCGGTGTTTGTCCTCTTCCTGATATCTTCAAAATGTTCCCTATAGATTCCCGTCTCTTCTATCACCATCTGGACAAGCGGACGGCTCTCCGGCGTAAAGGCTGAGAGACTATGCTCGAAGGCAAGCCCTTTTCCATACTCCACCCGCTTTCCCGTCCTGACCGCATCGGAAAATGTCCCTAAATCCTTAATCAGATACTGCCTTTTCTCCCTGATGCGGCATTCCAGGGAAACACCCCTGTGTCCCACAATGAGGCGCGGCACAAGGCTCACGGTCTCTGAAATCTCTTCCCCCATAATCCGGGCGACCTCACGGTTTGTATACTCGCGGATCATCGTCCTGACAGACGGAGAAGTCGATATCGGAATGCTTCTGTTCTCCCGTTCCCTGGCTCCGTATTCCTTTAGCAATGTCAGGCCGTGAACACACGCTCCCTTATAAGAATTTCCCTGTGCACAGGTACAGTGGTAATCATAGATCTCCCCGTTCTTAATGAAGATTCTGGTGTTGTATGTCCCGTCACCATCTTCCACCACCGCCTGAACACGTACTTCTCCCTTCCAAAACGTGTCAACCGCCATATCCCTGATATTCAAACTGACCCCTCCAATAGATAGACAGGCGGCTCCCTCAGTGGACAGCCGCCTGTAAAAGCATATTACATGTGTTCCGGAGACTCCATTCCCAGAAGATCCATACAGGTGTCCAGCACCTCTTTTGTAAGTGTGATAAGGCTGATAAATGCAGCCTGTTTTTCAGCATCTTCCTCGGCAATAATTTTATTCTCCAGATAGAAATTGTTAAAGGCATCCGCAAGGTCAGACATATACTGGCAGATCTTGTGGGGAGCCGTCTCGGTAAAGGCCGCTTCAACCACTTCGCCGAAACGGCACAGTTCCAGCTGAAGTTCCTTCTCCGTCACCGACTGGGCCGGACGGATCAGAGCTTTCGCGGCGTCAGCGCCCTTAAGCTCCGCATATTTTTCCAGGATGGACTTGATTCGGACGATCATATACTGGATATGAGGTCCTGTGTTGCCCTCAAAGGAGATGAAACGGTCTACATCAAATACATAATCCTTTGTTGCCTGGTTTGAAAGATCTCCGTATTTCAGAGCTGCAAGACCTACAATCTCGGCGGTGCGCTGCATCTCATTCTGCGGAACCTTCTGTTTTTCCTGAATCTTCTTATAGACTTCCTCGTTAATTCCCTTAATCAGTGTTTCCAGACGCATGACTCCGCCGTCCCTCGTCTTGAACGGGCCGCCTTCCTTGCTGTTCATCGTGCCGAAACCAAGGAAAATCATCTTTGTATCTTCCTTCACAATTCCGGCCTTCTTCGCAACGCGGAACACCTGAATAAAATGAAGATCCTGGCGTTTGTCCACCACATAGATATAACGGTTCGGTTTATAATCCTTCTCCCTCTCGATGAGAGTAGCCAGATCCGAGGTTGCGTAAAGCGCCGCCCCGTCTGATTTTCTAACGATACAGGGAGGATATTCCTTCGTATCCCCTTCCTGCGCCACATCCACCACAAGAGCGCCCTCGCTCTCATAGGCAATGCCTTTCTGAATCAAATCTTCAATCAGGCCCGGAATATAAGGCTGGGCATCGCTCTCCCCCTTCCAAAGATCGAAATAGACATTCAGACTATTATAATTCTTCTTCAAATCAGCCAGAGAAACATTCATGATATGTCTCCAGATAGCACGGTACGGCTCGTATCCGCTCTGAAGCTTAAAGGTGGCCTCCTGGGCCCTCTCCTTAAATGCCTCTCCTGCTTCCGTCTTTTCCTTTGCTTTCGCACTTGCCGCCGGATAAATATCCTCCAGCTCGGAAATGGTAAACGGCGCTTCGGCCGGGTATTCCCCCCTGAAGTTCTCATCAAAATAAGGAAGTTCCGGCTTTCTGTCACGGAGCTCCTCAATAATCAGGCCCATCTGAAGGCCCCAATCACCCAGATGCACGTCGCCGATGGTCTTATGTCCCATATAACGGCAGATGCGTTTAATACTCTCACCAATAACGGCCGCACGCAGGTGCCCGACATGAAGCGGCTTTGCAACATTGGCTCCGCCGTAGTCCACGATAATCGTCTCAGGCTCCTTGGCCTCTTCAAGGCCGTATTTTCCGTCCCCGGCCATCCTGTTCACGTAATCCGCCAGGTATTCCGGATTCAAACGGATGTTGATAAAACCGGGCATTACCGCATTCAGCTCGGAAAACATCGGGCTGTCCTTTAGCTTCTCCACCACCTCGTTTGCAATGTCAATTGGTTTCTTTTTATATGCTTTAGCTGCCGCCATAGCGCCGTTACACTGATATTCACAGAGATCCGGGCGGTTGGACAGGGTCACGCGGATATACTTCTCATCGTAACCGCAGCCTGTGAACGCCGGCTTAAATTCCTCTATGATCAGATCCACTATCTTTTTCATCGGATTAATCTCCTTCTATAATATCGCCTTTGCTTATCGCATCGCTTTTTTTACATCTTTTCTAAATTTCTTCCAGGCATCTTCATCCTCTGCAAAGTTCTTCGGACATGCTTTTCCCGTCACATCGTAGTGGCGGATGACATCCTTGGAACTCAGATCCAGCTCCTTGCAGAGCCAGGCCGTCAATTTCACCAGCGATTCATACGTCTCCTCGGTAAACTCACCATCCTCGCCGGGATGGCAGCACTCGATAGAAATCGTATCGGAATTGCGGTTATTGGAAGCAAATGATTTCTCGTCAACGGGTATGCACTGGATAATCTCTCCGTCCAGCCCGATGACAAAATTGCTGCTCACTGATGTCGTATTACTGCCGCTCTGATTTTTCAGGCTCTCAAAATAATCCCTGTTCTGCTGGGCCGTAGTTCCCGGGTTGCCGATATAATGAATGACAATCGCATTCACCGATGCCAGTTTCGTCCCCGGCCTGGAATATGGATTCACCGATAAAAACTGCTGGTCAATCCACTCCGGCGCCTTGATGGCGCTCAAATCGATCGGTTTTCGGATCGTTGTCCCCCGTAACAACCATCCCGTCCCGGTTCCCAGAATAAATGCAATAATTCCTATGGCACAGCGGATTATGAGCCTTTTTCGGATCAGCTGCCTGCGCCTCAGCTCTTTTGCGCTGTCTGCGCGGCGGCTTTCTCTTCTCTCCTTCTCCATCCGTCCTCTCCTCTTTTGTCCTTAACCCACTCTTAACCGTTAACGGTAACCCGCCCGCTCTCAGAGCAGATTACCGTCTTCAATCAGCGATAACCTGTACGCTATGCGCACAGGTCTCCATCGTTAATCAAAAAGAACTGCTGTAAAATCTCGCTCGTCTCCTCCGGATATTTTACAGCAGCTCCCTTTCCTTATGGTAGCCGTTCGTTACAGTTCAATTAACCTTCTATTAAACTCTGGACAGATACTCTCCTGAACGTGTATCAATCTTGATTTTGTCTCCCTGATCTACGAATAACGGAACATAAACGGTAGCTCCTGTCTCAACAACAGCCGGTTTCGTAGCACCCTGGGCCGTATCACCCTTGAAGCCGGGTTCTGTATCTGTGATTTCCAGTTCTACAAATAATGGAGGCTCAACAGAGAATACCTTGCCATTGTAGGAACAGATCTTGCACATCTCATTCTCTTTGACGAATTTCAGAGCGTCGCCGATTGTCTCTTCATTTAACGCTACCTGCTCATAGGTATTCACATCCATGAAATGGAACAGATCGCCGTCGGCATATAAATACTGCATGTCCACTCTGTCGATTCTGGCTGCCGGGAACTTCTCAGTTGGTCTGAATGTTCTCTCCACAACACCGCCACTCATTACATTTTTAATCTTTGTTCTAACGAATGCAGCACCTTTTCCAGGTTTTACATGCTGAAATTCCATAATCTGAAAAACGTTACCTTCAATTTCCAGTGTGATACCGTTTCTAAAATCGCCCGCTGATATCATAAATGATACTCCTCCTTGAAATTCTCTTAATCTTTTTTATTTTATACTATAATACCCTGTTTTTCAACTACTTTTTGACGAATCACGTCTAATTCACCGTGATCCGCATCTCGTCTGCCGTTAAAATGCCGGCCTTACTGCTTGCCGTCATAGACCGGTGTCTCTTTTTCCAGCTTTTCGATCGCTTTTACCACCTCGGGGATATCAATTCCGTCAACCTCCAGCGACTGGTGGGAACTCTCCTCGTAAATGGGGTTACGCTTTTCAATCAGTGTCTCCACATTTTCCCTCACATCGCTGCCCTGAAGAAGCGGTCTGGTAGTGTCGCCCTTGAGTCTTTTTAAAACCGTATCGGCCGTGACACGCAGGTATACGACGCGGCCCAGTTTTTTCAGGAGCTCCCTGTTCTCTTTGCGAAGGGGAAGTCCGCCGCCTACGGACAGAATCATCCTCTCGCTCTTGTTTTCCCTGTTTGCCACCAGCTTTTTCAGAAGCTCCGTCTCCATCTGGCGGAAGGCCTCCTCGCCTCTCTCGGCAAATATATCGGAAATGCTGGTTCCGGCCTCTTCCCTAATCAGATAATCCGTATCCACCATGGTAAGTCCGTGTTTCTTCGCGTATGCTTCACCGACACAGGTCTTGCCTGCGCCCATAAATCCGATCAGGATGAGATTACCCTTCCATGCCGCGGCTTTCCGGCTGGCCGCCAGACGTTCTTCTATCGTCGTTCTGGCCTCGGTAATCGTCTCCTCGTCCACCTTTACGCCCGGGTTCCACAGTTCATATGATATTACTCCCTGATAGAGCAGCATGTTCAGCCCATTGATCGCACGGCCGCCGGCTGCCTCCACATGCTCCATGAACCTTGTCTTCGCCGGTGTGTAAATCACATCGACCGCTTCCCCTACTTTCTGATAGAATGCAGGATCTTCAATGGGAGCCACACCGACATTCGGATGCATACCCACGCTGGTCGACTGGACGGTAAAATATTTGCCGTCGGGAATCTTACCATGGTCCCCCAGAGGAAGGGGCTTAACCACGTCTCTGCCCACCAGTTTATTGACCCAGTCCGTCAGCGCTTTTGCTTTCTCCTGGCTCCGGTTCAGAAGGTAGATGACGGACGCGCCTTCCTTGGCCATCATATAGGCGGCAGCCTTACCCGCGCCGCCCGCGCCGATCAGGATGCAGGCCCGGTCTTTAAGCACAATGCCTTCTTCTCTCACGGAACGTAAAAGTCCGGGAACATCGGTATTATACCCTTTATATCCGCCGTCCATCCGTACCAGCGTGTTGACGGCGCCGATATCTGCGGCCGTCTCATCAATTTCCTTCAGATATTTCATAACAGTCTGCTTGTGGGGAACCGTGACATTCAGTCCAAGGATATTCAGGGCGTAAGCGCCTTCCACAGCCTGTTCAAGATTTTCTTCCTTCACCTTATACGGAACATATGCCAGATTCACTCCTGTCCTCTTTGCATAAAGATTCTGCAGCAGCGGAGACATACTGTGCTCCACCGGATTGGCAATAATTCCGCATACTCTAGTTTTTCCGTCCATACTCACTATCTCTTCCTCTTCTGAAATTTTCTTTTTTCTCTGTCTTTCTTTTGTCTCTATTGTAAAAATAAAGCACAATCCATTCCAGACGGCGCTTTATAACAATCTGAATCTCTTCTTTCGGATGGATCGGTTTGACCAGTATCCCGTAAATCCCAAGCCGGTTGGCGCCGTAGACATCCGTAAAAAGCTGATCACCGACAAAGAGCGTGGACGCTCTGTCTGTCTTCATCAGCTCCATTGCTTTTTTATATCCCTTCATTCCGGGTTTTCCCGCTTTATAGAGGTAACGCGACCCAACCTGGGATGCAAACGACGACACTCTGGGTTCCTTATTATTGGACATCAGACAGGTTTCCAGCCCCATCTTCCAGAGTCTTTTAAAAAGGGCCACGGCCCTCTCATCAGCCGGGGCCCCGTGCGGTACCAGAGTATTGTCAATATCAAAAATAACACCTCGGATTCCCTTATCATAGAAATCCTCATAGGGAATAACATAGGCTGAATCCACATACTCTTTTGGGTAAAACGCATTAAACATCAGACTATCCTTCCGTCCGGCTTATTCTGAAGAAGCTTTCCAAGCTCTTCCATAAATGTGTTGACATCCTTAAATTCACGGTATACGGAGGCAAATCTGACATACGCAACCTCATCCAGATCTTTCAGTTTGTCCATCACGAGCTCGCCGATGGCGGATGTGCTGATCTCCTTCTCTTCCATATTAAAAATCTTATTCTCAATCGCATCGATCAGAGAAGCAATCTGCTGAGGGGATACCGGCCTCTTGTGGCAGGAATGGAGAACACCGGCCTCAATCTTGGCGCGATCATACACTTCCCTCGTATTGTCTTTCTTGATTACCATCAGCGGAATTGTCTCAAGCTTTTCGTAGGTGGTAAATCGTTTGCCGCACGTCTCGCACTGCCGGCGGCGACGGATCGAGCTGTTATCATCAGCAGGGCGTGAATCGATTACCTTCGTGTCTGCTGCATTGCAAAATGGGCATTTCAATTGTTTTTCCTCCTGACACAAATAATTGTGTTTATTTTATCGCAATGGGGAGGGATATGCAAGCAAAAAGTGGATTTTGTTAGAAATGAGGGCCGGGGGAGACGGATGGGGGCTGGGTGTGGGGAACGGAGTGAATCTTCAGTCCCGGTTTATAGGTTATCGCGGGTGGGGAATACGGGCAGAAAAAGTTCCTTCGGGAAACGCTTACGCTCTTTGGCAATGTCATTAAGTTAAGAAATTTATAATTACCATCATAAAGCGATGTATGAAATTCCTCCTTTCATAGGTCGCTTTTTTTCTTGAAATCGCAAAAAACACTTGACATCTTTATAAAAATGTGCGGCGAAGCCCTTAATTATAAATTATCTTTAGGAGGTTTCGTTTATGAACCAGGCACTGATTGCAAAAAATACGCTTTTCCAAATCATCCGCTCTATGGCCGCTTCCCCGGCTCCTTATGTTTTGAATCCGGATAAGGATTTTACCAGGAACCGCATCCTTGACTTCTTCACCACCATGAGATTTACTCTTTCCATGCAGGCTTCTCCCTTAAAAAAAGAGCTTCTGGACTTCTTTGACTATCAGGCGGATACCGTCTCCCCCTCCGCTTTAATCCAGCAAAGAAAAAAGATACGCCTGAAGGCTTTTTATCACCTTCTTTATCAGTTTAACCAGGTCTTCCTCTCTTCTTCCTACCGTGGACACCAACTCCTGGCCTGCGATGGTTCTGTTTTGAATGTCCCCCTTGACCATGTCCCGGGAAATGAAGCCTACTCTTATTCAAAGCGCGAGACCCAGAAGGATTACTATCAGCTTCATATCAATGCCCTTTATGATTTATGCAATTACTGTTATACCGATTTGATCATCCATCCAAGAAAAGGGCACCATGAGGTCCAAGGCCTCTGCGAGATGTTGGAACTCCGGGATTTTACTCCCGGTTCGATTCTGATCGCTGACCGCGGCTATGAGGCCTACCGTCTCTTTGCCCAGATTGAACAAAAAGAGCTTTTCTATCTCTTCCGGGTCAAGGACGGCAATACCGGGGGGATTGTAAAGGGCTTTCCACTCCCGAAAGAAAAGGATGCCCAATTCGACGAAACCTTTACCCGGATTTTTACCTGGCGCAAAAACGAGTATATCCGAACCCATCCGGAGCTTTACAAAATCGTTACCCATGGCAACTCCCCCTATTTTCTCAACAAGGAGCGGCCGCAGTTTAAAATGACCTTGCGGATTGTACGGTTTGAAGTATCACCGGGCATTTATGAGTGTGTCATCACCAATCTCCCAAAAAAAGAGTTTCCTCCGGAAGAGTTAAAAGAACTCTATCGGATGCGTTGGGGAATCGAAACTTCCTTCCGGGAATTGAAATATGCCATTGGCCTTTCCAATCTCCATTCAAAAAAGGTGGAGCTCATCCAAAAGGAAATCCTGGCACGGGTCATCCTGTATAATTACTGCGAGATCGTCATTGCCGCTGTGATCGTCGAGAAAAAAGGTACGAAATATCAATACCAGGTTAACCACACAATGGCCATCCATATCTGCCGTAATTTCCTGAAAGGTCACTTCCAGGGAGCTCCACCTGATGTAGAAACACTGATCGCGAAAGAACTGCTGCCAATCCGCCCGAATCGGAGCTTTCCCCGGAAGGTAAGCTATCATCCCGCAGTAAAATTCAACTACAGAGTTGTCTAATATCCCCTTCATTATAAGACAGAAACCAGGCAGATGGCAACCTGCCTTTTTGTGGTGCCATAAAAAGGCAGCGCTTGACCTTCCGAAAGAAAATCCATTACATAGGCGGAATCAAAATCTCTTAACTTAATGACATTGCGCTCTTTGGAGTACATAACGAACACTAACCTCGAAAAGACCTCGGTAAGTGCCGATGAACTCCCAGGTTCCCTGCGGAATCTTTTTCTCCCGGATTCCCCACAGGAAGGTTATGGACCGGGACTGAAGACGCCGGGGTTGTCGTGCACACACCGGCGCGCCATGGGGCTCCGGCTGAGAAGCCTCTTTCTTGAGGGGGATGGGAGGATAGGGGGGTGAGGTATGTAAGCCGTATGGATGGGATTATTCCTTTTTTTCGTGCAGTTCTACCAGGATGATATCGTCTCCTATCTGCTGGATGTCACAGAAGGGGATTACGTATTCTTTCTCATGTCCCAGAAAGCCCCAGACACAGCATTGGCCTGGGACGATGATCGCTAGCATTCTTCCCGTGCAGATATCAAAGTCTACGTCTCCTACAAAGCCGAGCCGCTTGCAATCGCAGATGTTGATTACCTCTTTTTGTTTCAGGTCACAGATTCTCATTTTTATGGCCTCCGGAATGTTGGTTACTGATAGTATATGCATGGTTTGAGGATAGGTTCTTTCCGGAATGGGTTCTTTGATTGTGCATCCTCGCTGAACATTTTTGCTTTATAGGATGTAATTTCTATGAACATAAAAGACAACCGCCAGTCCCGGGATTCGGGGCTAACGGTTGTCTTTTATGTGTGATGCTGCCGGTGCACAGTGTGCAGGCTTCTTACTGTTCCTGGTTGTCGGATACGTAGATTGCGGATTCTACGCCTGCGGTCTCGCCAAATACGATTGTGGCCGTCAGGTCATTGCCTGCCAGGGCTGCATCGCCGTGGACGCCTGCGCTGATCAGTTCTCCTGCTGCATAGAGTCCCGGAACGGTTTCTCCCTTTGCATCAATTGCTTCCGCACATGTATTAACGATAACGCCTGTCACTTTCTCATCAGATGCCTTGGAAAGCTGGATATCAAGTTTGGATATAATAGGAAGCAGTTCTTTGTCTGTGGCTACAAGAGCGATGCTGTTGATGGTTTTTTCTTCCCCATCCACTACTGCTTTCACTCCGGTTACCGCGCCGTCTTCGTTTGTGATGATTTCGTTGACTGTCACACCTGTCTTAACAGGGATCTTAAGTTCTTCTACTTTCTTAACAAGAGCATCGGATACTTCCTCTGCAAGGCTGCCGCCGTTGGCCAGTGTATAGCTTCTGGCTACTGAGGAGCCGTCTTTCTTCTCCACGCCTTTTAATTCGATGCCAAGGCCTTCGAGCCAGTTCTTGGCCTCCTCGGCGCCCTCAACAAGGAATTCCGCCATCTCGGCATTGTTCGTATTCTTTCCTGCCTTCATCGTGTCGGCGAGGTATAACTCGTAGGAATCCTCGATTTCTGCCTCAAACTGCTCCGCCGTATCGGACGCGTTGATGAATTCTTCCTTCTCTTTGACGTCGGCCGCCAGTTCATCGGCGCCGCTCAGGATCAGAATCTTGGACGGGCTCATTCCGTCGGCCACGGCCTGGATAGCCGCTGTCAGCCCTGCGCCGTCTCCTCCGAGAATCACAAGCTGCGGTTTATTCTCCTTTGCCGCCGTCTCTGTGGCCGCCTCCGTTGTCTCCGGCGTTGTCTGAGCCTCCGTCGTGCCTTCTGTGGATGGTGTCTTTGTGGTATTATTGCTGCATCCTGTCATCGCCGCTGCAGCCATCACTGCTGCCGAAAACAGGGCAAGTGTTCTTTTCTTCATGTAGCATTCTCCTCTCTTTTGCAGTCCTGTCGGTATCTGCTTTTCCATGGCCGCCAGCCGGGAACGGATGTTCAGGCGTTTAAACCTGCTGTCTTCCGGCTGTACCAGTATTAAAGTCTAGCATATTATCGGCCGCAAATCAATTGAGCTTTTTTTAATTCTATTTGGAAAAATAAAATTCTTTATTAAATATTTATAAAATCGGGAACCAAACTCTGTTTTACGCCTTGCAACCTGGGATTTTTATGCAGAATATATACGAAAATGCCTTATGGAATGATGGCCGGAAAGCAGCGGAAAGGAGGGCATAATAAAGTGAGTGAAAACAGAAAATGCTTTCACTCACTTTGTTTATTAGTCAAAACCGGAAAATACGGCAGGAAACGGTGTGTTTTACCGTTTCAATTCATTACGCAGCGTACTGCCAAGCGCGAAAGACTCACCATATCAGTCCCCTTTGCCCGGAGCGAAAGCCCCTGCCCTACGCGCAAAGATCCGCAATCACCTGCGCAAATATTTTCGCGCTTACGAGCAGTTCGTCAATCACAGCAAATTCGTCTGCGCCGTGCATCTTATTATCGGTCTCCGGCATGGCTGCTCCGAATGCCACTCCGTTCTTAAGCGTGTGCACATAGGTGCCTCCGCCCATGGACTCACATGTTCCTTTTCTTCCCGTATAGGTCTCATATGCACTCAGCAGTGTTTTTACAAAATCGGAATTGCCGTCCACATGGTGAGGAGGCGTCATGGAATCGTTGGTGAGGGTAAATCCGTGCTCTGCCAGCTTCCTCCTTGCAGGCTCCAGTACATTTCCTTCGTTGGAGCAGATTGGGCAGCGGCTGTCAAATGTGGCATCCAGGCTGCCGCCGTCCACTTCCAGAAGATCGAAAGCCAGGGTCAGCGCACCGGAAAGTTCATCTTCCATGGCAACCCCCAGCGCCTCTCCGGCTGTGTCATGGCATGGGAAAAGTTTTACAAGGTTATGAAGAGCTTCAATCTGTCCGCACTCTGCAAAAGGAAGGCGGCTGATTAAAAGCAGAAGCGCCGTCAGCGCATTTTTACCTTCTGTTGGAAGGGACGCATGGGCTCCAACGCCAACGGCCGTAATCTCCAGCGTGTGGTTTCTGCCCTGGATTTCAAAAGATACTCCCGTCTCCTTCTCCACTCCTTCCGATACCTCACGGACCAGATCATCGTCCAGTCCTTCAAATACGGCAAATGCCTTTCCGGGAACTACGTTTACCTTGGTGCCCGCATGGATGGAAATCACTCTTGGAAGCGATTCGGAAGGTTCAAATTCCGCTGTAAAATGACCGGACAGACTTCCTTTTTCTATGTTAACAACCGGGAATGAGCCGTCCGGTGAAAATGTCATCGGTGCTTCCTCCTCCACATCGTAATAATGGCGGATATCGGAGCTGCCGCACTCCTCATCGGTTCCCAGAATCAGACGGACATTTTTAGAAACCGGGATTCCCAGCTCCCTGATGGCGCGCATGGCATAGAGGGCGGCTACAGCCGGTCCCTTATCATCTGCCGTTCCGCGTCCGTAAAGTTTTCCGTCCTTTTCAACAGGCTCAAACGGCTCTGTCACGGTCCAGCCCTCTCCGGCCGGGACCACATCGAGATGAGCCAGGATGTCGAGCTGCTTTTCCTTGTCATTGAGGTCTGCGGTTCCTACGTAATTGTCGTAATTATTAATTGAAAATCCGTACTTTTCAGCCATGGAAAGAGCCAGCGCCAGAGCTTTGCTTGCTCCCTCACCGTACGGTTTTCCCTCCTGATAAGATGTTTTCTCACTGTTAATTCTGCACAGCAGGCAGATATCATCTATCATTTCCTGTCTGTGGGAATCGATATATTTTTCTATTTCTTCTCTGTACATAACCGGTCCTTTCCGCTATTTAAGCAATTCCGCCAATACCTGGTTTACCACTTTTCCGTCAGCTTTTCCCTTTACCTTCGGCATCAGGACTTTCATGATTTTTCCCTTGTCGGACGGAGCCGCCTTCTCAATTCCGAGTTCCGCCAGCACCTCTTTGATTACCGCAGCAATCTGCTCCTCATTCATGTCCTCCGGGGCAAACTCTTTGTAAACCGCCATCCTGGCCTCAGCCTCGGCGCGGATATCATCCCTGTCTGCGGGAGCCAGCTCATAGGTCTCCTTCGTCTGTTTCAGTTCTTTCTTCACGATAGCATCGGCCTCAGCCTCGGTAAGCGGTTCCCTTTTATCTATCTCTGCATTCTTAAGAGCGGAAAGAAGCATGGAAAGAGAATCTTTTCTCGCCTTGTCCTTTGCCTTCATAGCCTCTACCATAGCTGCACGTACAACATCAATCTTACTCATCTTCTTACCTCCTGTGAATTATATGAAATGATGTGAAACCATATCCTTAGCGGTTCCCTGTTAATTATTGCGTCCAAACTCACTGAGCTTTAAGCCAGGGTTACGGTCGAGGACCATTCCCACGCTCCAGCTGTTGATAAATATCAGCAGTGGATTGTCCTTAAGATCTTTAATCCTCTTCATATCGGATGTACCCTGGAGCTTCGCCACATCCACCTCATCCTTATTCTCGATCCAGCGGATATATTCATATGGAAGCTTATCTAACCTGACCTCCACGTTGTATTCATTTTCCAGTCTGTAGGTGAGTACCTCAAACTGCAGCTCTCCTACAACGCCGACGATAATCTCTTCCATTCCCGTATTAAACTCCTGGAAAATCTGGATCGCGCCCTCCTGGGCAATCTGGTTGATTCCCTTGATAAACTGTTTCCGTTTCATCGTATCCATCTGGCGGACTCTGGCAAAATGCTCCGGCGCAAATGTGGGGATTCCTTCAAACTCTATCTTATCGGAAGCCGTGCAGAGCGTATCCCCGATGGAGAAAATGCCCGGATCGAACACACCGATAATATCGCCGGCATATGCCTCCTCCACGATCTTCCTGTCCTGTGCCATCATCTGCTGCGGCTGGGACAGACGGATTTTACGGCCGCCCTGTACATGGGTAACCTCCATTCCGGCCTGGAATTTGCCGGAACAGATTCTCATAAATGCGATTCTGTCCCTGTGGGCCTTATTCATATTGGCCTGGATTTTAAATACAAAGGCGCTGAACTGGTTGTCAAACGGATCCACAATGCCCGTCGTCGTCTTTCTTGGAAGAGGTGACGTCGTCATCTGGAGGAAATGCTCCAGGAACGTCTCCACTCCGAAATTAGTCAGGGCGGAACCGAAGAATGCCGGCGAAAGCTTACCCTGGCTTACCAGGTCCATATCAAATTCATCGCTGGCGCCGTCTAAAAGCTCGATATCTTCCAGAAGCTGGCTATGGTAGTCCGGCCCGATGATGCCGTCCACATCGCCGCTCTCCAAATCAAATTCCTGGGAAGCGACTTCCTTCTGTCCTCCCATGGCAGCCGTGAATGTGGTAATCTTCTTTGTATTTCTGTCGTATACGCCCTTGAAATTCTTTCCGCAGCCGATCGGCCAGTTGACCGGACATGTCTTAATTCCAAGCACACTCTCAATCTCATCCATCAGTTCAAAAGGATCCCTGGCTTCACGGTCCATCTTGTTGATAAATGTGAAAATCGGGATATTCCTGAGCAGGCAGACCTTGAACAGTTTGATCGTCTGTGCCTCGACACCCTTTGATGCGTCGATTACCATGACGGCGGAATCTGCCGCCATCAACGTACGGTACGTATCCTCCGAGAAATCCTGATGTCCCGGTGTATCCAGGATGTTGATGCAGTATCCTTCGTAATTAAACTGCAGTACGGACGAAGTGACGGAGATACCTCTCTCCTTCTCAATCTCCATCCAGTCGGAAACAGCGTGCTTAGCCGCCTTCCTTCCCTTGACCGTTCCGGCCAGGTTGATCGCTCCTCCGTAAAGCAGGAACTTCTCGGTTAATGTGGTCTTACCTGCATCGGGGTGGGAAATGATGGCAAAGGTGCGTCGTTTTTTAATCTGCTCTGTTATATTCTCCAAGAGTTTTTCCTCCAAAATCAATGATTCTCTAATGTTCCACACTGAATATGGCGCATACCGCCTTTCCATAAACAGCCTCTGTTTCCTGTCGAAAAAATAGACATCCGTGGAAGATGTCTACTTTATTCTATTATGAAATATAAGGAAAGTCAATAAAAAGTCTTGACAGAACTTTTCTATAATCTGCCTTATCTGTAACAGTTCAGACAGCATGAACTGTTACGGCATTCGGCTAATGAAATCGCTGCGCGATGAACCGAATGCCTGCTGCCACTAACTTTTTGTACGGTCAGCGCAGTAAATGCGCAGACCTATCTGAACTGTTACCCTTGTCTATCCCGTGCCGGGTATTTTTTCAAAGCGATATGATCCACTTTTTTACAAGCTCTGTCCAGGACTGGCAGCACGGAACCACATAACTGCCTCTCCCGTCATCCATCACCTTGTCCGTCTCCTCATTTGCCAGAGCCAGACCGTGTCTTCCCTGCGGATAGATATGAAGCTCCAGGCTGACCTTTGCCTTTTTAAGCGCCCAGGCAAAAAGCAGGGAATTTTCCACCGGCACGGTTCCGTCGGTATCCGTATGCCACATGAAAACAGGCGGAACCTGTTCTCCCACCTGGTTCTCCAAAGACAGAAACTCCCGTGAAAATTCCGCTCTGCCTTTTCCCGTCAGGTTGTCAAAGGATGCCGCATGCCCGAATTCTCCCGATGAGATAACAGGGTAAGAAAGGATCAGCCCGTTCGGACGCATTTGCTCCGGTTCAAGCCCCAGCCGTTCCTTCAAGAAATCCCTGTTCCAGAACACTCCCAGCGAAGCTGCTAGATGACCGCCCGCCGAAAAGCCGCACACGCAGATTCCGTTTGGCTCAATATGCCATTCACCGGCCCGTCTCCGTATCAATGCCACGGCGGCCGCCAACTCACAGAGCGCCTCGGGAAAAATGCCGGGATCCGTGCTGTAGTGAAGCACAAATGCCTGACAGTCCATGGCGAGAAACTGGAAAGCCGCCGGTTCCCCTTCTCTGGTGGAACAGAATTCATAACCGCCGCCCGGACAGATAATGACCGCTTTTCTCCTGGCATCCGGTTTTCCGTCCGTGTTATCCTTCAGAAAACAGGTGAGAAGCGCGCCTCCGCTGCGCCGTTTGCGGTTCTTCGGTAATCCCGCGTCTCCACCGCTGCTGTTTTTACTGCTGTCGTTTCCACTGCTACTTCCTTCAATGCTTCCGTTGATATTGCCGCCGTCGTCCCCTTCTGTCTCCATCGGTATGTCTTTTATCCGGAATCCTGTTTCTCCTATCCCGGTCTCTATCAAATACTTTTTAAAAATCATCCAATCACGCTCCCATTCACTGCTGCACAAAAAAGATACCATCATTGTACACCGCCGTTTGGCCACGGTAAAGTAAAAATACCTGCTATAATGAGCCTATAATGAGAAAGCCAAAAAACTAACCTTTACTGTTCCTACCCCGTTTAAAAACAGCGTGCTGCGAACAATAACACGTCTCATGGGATATTGCCGGTGGACAGGTGGACAATAACGAATAATATTCAGCCGCAGGACCAGACTATAGTGCAAGATATATTTATCATAACAATTCACATGTTTGCACGATTGTTTTTCCGACAAAAATATTGTATACTTTCAGTATATTAAACATAAGGAGCATCCGCATGATTCTGGCAATCGATATCGGCAACACGAATATTTTCATTGGGGCCATTGACAGTAAAAAAACATATTTTGTAGAGCGTATCACAACTACTATTGGCAAAACCAATCTGGAATATGCTATTACGCTGAAAAGTATTCTGGAAATCTATCATATTGAGCCTAAAGAGATTGAAGGCGCTATTATTTCCTCGGTCGTCCCGCCGTTAAACAGGACGCTTATGTCCGCTGTCAGAAAAATCACCGGAATCTCGCCCAAGCTCGTCGGCTCCGGCATGAAAACCGGACTCAATATCCTGATGGATAATCCGAAATCCGTGGGCAGCGATATGATCGTCAATTCCATTGGAGCCCTAGGTGAGCATGAGCCGCCCATTATTATCATGGAGATGGGGACCGCCACCACGATGTCGGTCATTGATAAGAACAGCCGTTATATCGGAGGCGCTATTCTCCCCGGCCTCCGCGTATCTTTAGACAGTATGAGTGCAAGTACGGCCCAGCTACCGCGAATCAGCCTGGACACGCCAAAAAGAGTTATTGGGAAAAATACCGTGGATTGTATGAGAAGCGGGGTTATTTTCGGCAATGCCGCTATGATAGACGGGATGATTACGAAAATTGAGGAAGAACTTGGCGAACCCGCCACCGTTATCGCTACCGGCGGTATTGCAAAGGCAGTGCTGCCGCTCTGCAGCCATACGATTATTTATGATGGGGCGCTGCTGCTGAAGGGGTTATTGGCGCTGTATGAGAAGAACAGATAAAAAAGCCGGAAAAAGAACGGCATATCAGATGGCAAGACGCCATTTTATATGCAGATTCTTTTCCGGCTTTTTCGTTGTCCAGTACTGAATTACAGAAAATTATTTTTACGGTATTCGCTGCCGTTCATAAATAGATTAACGTAATTTTCTCTTCTCATTCTCTTCTTATTTTACAACCTTCAAAGTAGAGCAGTCTCTCTCAATATTATCAATCTTCTCTCTGTCCAGTCTGAGTCCGAAGCCAAACGGATTGACTACCACTCCGTCCACCTTCCTCACCAGCTTTTTCAAATCGCGGAACTTCACAACGACCGGCTGGTATTTCTGTTTCTTGTCAAATTTTCCGAACTCGATAAGATCGGTGAATACGGGATAGAACTTAAGGCCCTTATTGTCGGCGATCATCGGATAAACACGCTCATTCACATCCTCTGCCGGGATCAGGAACTTTGCATTGTATAACTCGGAACACATCAGGTCCTGCATCGGTTTTACTGCTCTTTTTCTGGAAAGCTCCTGGTAGAACTGGGCTGCGGCACGCATCAGGGACGGATTAATCACCATGTCCGCGGTCTCTTCCGGTTTCTCTACAATGCTGAATAACGACATTGCAAGAGATTCCTGGCCCTTGTCGACCATAACGGCCTCAAAGCCGCTGCGGTACAGATCATTAAAAAATCCGATTCTCTGGGCCGGTCTGATCTCAAGGCTCTTCACCTCGTATCCTTCCCACTTTAATTCCTTTACAAATTCATCTGCAAATGCTTTGCTGGAAAAGATATAAGCTGCCGGCTTCTCATTCTCTGCCCCCATGAAAAAGTTGTTGGTAGCTCTGGCTGCAACCGCAAACAGGGCTTCTCCCGTCTTAATTACTTCCAGAATTTCTCCGAAAACTGCTTTATCTTCATTCTCAAGATAGGATTTAATCAGTTCGTTTATGGTTTTCATTCTTTTCCTCCATCTGTATGCATCAAAAGTTATTGTACTATTCTAACACAGACAGGGTCAACAATCAATCAACTCTCTGAAAAGGAAAATTTTTTCATCCCCCCAATCGTATAAATCGATCCAAATTCGTACATCATTCATTTATAAGAATTCGGTGGAAAATATCCCTTACAATAAATTCCGCCGAGATAATTAATGAAAGATGCGGAGGTAAAGTACATGCCTGTATACAAAGTGGAAATCTGCGGAGTCAACACTTCCAAACTGCCGCTTCTCAGCAACGATGAGAAGGAAGCGTTGTTTAAACGGATTCTTGATGGGGATATGGATGCCAGAGAACAATACATTAAAGGAAATTTACGTCTTGTCTTAAGCGTCATCCAGCGTTTTTCAAACAGCAGCGAAAATGTGGACGATCTTTTTCAAATCGGCTGCATCGGGCTGATAAAAGCGATAGATAATTTTGATATAACACAGAACGTGCGGTTCTCCACCTATGCAGTTCCGATGATCCTCGGAGAAGTCAAACGTTACCTGAGAGATAATAATTCAATCCGTGTCAGCCGTTCCCTGCGCGACACCGCCTACAAGGCAATCTATGCCCGGGAAGGGCTGATGAAAAAGAACCTGAAGGAACCGACCATCTGTGAAATCGCGGATGAAATCGGAGTCAGCAAGGAAAGCATCACTTATGCCCTGGACGCAATCCAGAGTCCGGTCAGCCTCTACGAACCGGTCTACACCGACGGCGGAGATCCTCTGTATGTCATGGATCAGCTCAGTGATAAAAAATGTTCAGAAGAACACTGGATCGAGGACATTTCCTTAAACGAAGCAATGAAACGCCTCCCGGAACGCGAGCGCCATATCATCGACATGCGTTTCTTCGAGGGTAAAACCCAAACCGAGGTAGCCGAAGAAATCCACATCAGCCAGGCCCAGGTCAGCCGCCTCGAAAAAAGCGCATTAAAAAGCATGCGAAACTACCTGAGCTAATTCCCGGAAAGAGGGTTCCCCGGTTCTCCGAAAGCGGGCCATCCGGGCCGCCATAAACATTTTAAATACACAGTGCCCTGCCCTGATAAAGAAAGACATTAAGAAGAACTAATTTCTTCAAATCAATCCTCTTTCTTCATCAGACAAGGCACTATTATCTTTGCCTAAAAACTTTAACACATCACCCAAAGACATTTAACACATCTCCTTGAGCGTGTTTGAAAATTCATTCCCGCCATCTGCACGCCCTGTCCTCCTTTCCCCAGGAAAAGAGAACCTCTCATCCATCGGTCCAAAAGTTCTCTCCTCCCCTTTTCCTTTCCCCTCAGTTGACACATTTCCCCACATATTCTATACTTGATGATAAGCTCTTAACACAGTCCATGTTCCAATCATACAGGGAACATTCGCTGCGCGTTTCCTGAAGGCCCTCACTTGCTGTGAAAGGCCGGGGTGAAACCGTACATATCACCGAAAAAAATATTTAAGGAGTTACCACTATGAACCCAACCGCACCGTCACGTTCCCCTTACTGGGATATTGTAAAAGGACTTGGTATTATTGCAATTGTTCTTGGACACAGCTGTTACTTTGCCGTAGGCTTTGTCTATCTGTTTCATCTGGCCTTGTTTTTCTTTGTCTCCGGCTATCTCTACAGCGAAAAAAAATACGGGGATGCTCCCTTTGCCTTTTTCGGCAACCGATTTGCAGGAACATGGCCCCGTTATGTTTTTTACACATCCTGTTTCGTCCTGCTCCACAATTTCTTTGTGACGCAGGGTCTCTATTCCGGCCAGGAGCTTTATAACCATACGAAAATGCTGGCTCAGATTTGTACCAATATCTCCTTCACAGGCTCCGAGCCGGCCCAGGGAGCGCTCTGGTTCATTCCGGCCTGGCTGGCCGCATCCGGTCTGTTCGGCGCTGCCGTATGGTTCGGCCGCACCTTTTCAAGACGGATTGGAAAACCAGAGCTTAAGGTATGGCTGATTGGATTTGCCTGCGCCTCAATCGGCGCCGCCGGTGTGTTCCTGAATATGAGGCAGGTGGGGATTGCCTATAACCTTCACGCATCCCTGGTCGTAGTACCGGTTTACTTTTTTGCATACCTGCTGCGGCTTCACTGTCCCGATTTTAAGAAGTACACCACCTGGTACGGCTGCGTTATCAGCGCCATTGCCCTCTACTTTATCAATGCAAAGATGGGCATCTATATTCTTTTAGACGGAATGGTAATTCCCGGAGCCTGGTTTTACGTCATCTCCCTGATTGGAATCTATTTCTGTCTGTCCCTCGGAACTCTGATGGAACGTTTTAATGCCGCTTCCCGTTTTCTTTCGTTCCTGGGACGCTATTCCTTTGAGATTATGGCGGTTCATTTTGCCGTCTTTAAACTGGTGGACTACTTCTATGCAAAGCTCTGGCTCCGGTCGGTACCCGAAAATCTGGCCGGGTTCCCCACCGGTTTTTCCCATGAGCTGTGGCCGGTCTACCTGATAGCCGGAACCCTGATTCCCGCATTCATCGGCTGGATTTCTACTCGTATTTCACGATTTCTTTTTTCAGCCGCTTCATAATCTTTTTCTCGAGCCTGGAGATGTAGGACTGGGATATGCCCAGAAGGTCTGCGACTTCTTTCTGCGTCATCTCATCCTCATTCTCCGTTCCCAGGCCGAAACGCAGTTCCACGATTTTCTGTTCTCTCGGCCCCAGACGGCTGATTGCCGTACTGAGCAGATTCTTTTCTATCTCATCTTCCAAATCCCGGTAAATGACGTCCTCGTCGGTTCCCAGAATATCAGAAAGCAAAAGTTCATTTCCGTCCCAGTCCACATTGAGCGGTTCGTCAATGGAGACTTCCATCTTTGTTTTGTTGTTGCGTCTTAAATACATCAGAATCTCATTTTCAATACACCGGGAGGCGTAGGTGGCAAGCTTGATGTTTTTATCAATGTTAAAGGTGTTAATTGCCTTGATAAGTCCGATAGAACCGATAGAAATCAGGTCCTCCACGCCGACGCTGGTGTTGTCAAACTTCTTCGCTATGTAGACTACAAGACGCAGGTTGTGCTCAATCAGCCTCGATTTTGCCTGAGCATCCTTCTCCGTTCCCAGTTCCTTTAACACCTCTGCCTCTTCCCTGCTGTTTAAGGGCGCCGGGAGAATATCCGCACCGCCTATATAATGTACTTCCCCCTCTTTCTGAAGAAAAACCGATTTAAACGACGGAACCATCTTAAGACGGAATTGATTCGGGATTGCTAATTTTATAACCATAATTTCTTTCCTCCTTAAATAACCATATCTGTAACCGTCAGAGTCTTCTTCCTTACCTTTTCGCAAAACAGCGCGTTCCGCTTTGCCGGGTACAACGCCTCCTGAACGGTTATCATTATTTTCATTACAGCTTTCCATCAATACTGCGGCCTTCTCACAGCCACAGCTTTTCATTCAGCAAAATCTGGTAAGAACCATTCTGTGACAGTGTTTCTTCCGAGATTGCAATATACGGTTTCTCTATTACTTTCTTCTGACCTTCTTTTTCTATCTCCATCCTGTCGGCCCGGACCGCCGGTAAAATGCCGCTGTCCTTCCCGACCGAGCGGAAAGGGACGAACAGAACCGCATTCACGGTGCCGAACAGCTCCCCGCAGCTTTCCGCCGAGATGACGCTGACCGGGCTTCCCGTATAGGGTTCCGTCAGGCGGTTGCCCGTGTCCAGAAAACCGGTAAAACCGGCTTTCCTGCCCTGATATTCAATCAGGACGCTGTAGAGATGGCCGCTGTCCGTCGCACTCTTTGACACGGTCCTCCACAGGTACAGCGTTAAAAAGATACTGAATCCCGCTGCCGCCGCATAGAGATAGATAGAACCAAAGAAGCCTCCTGCACGGAACAGCTCCATCAGGCCTGCCGTCATAACCGCCGCCAGATACAGGCCCGCCACGGCTTTTATAAGCGCGTTCAGGTCTTTGATTCGGAATGCCAGGGCCGCCATCAGGGCGCTGGCTGCGAAGTATGTAACAATTGACTGGAGAAAAAAAACAGGAAAGGGAAAAATGGTCACAGCCAGCGCGTAAAAAGCTCCCGCCATGCTGGCCAGCAATATTCCTCCCTTTCGTGTCTCCAGCTTCATCACCTTTTTTACTACTGTGAGAAGCAAAAAATCGATTGTAAAATTATTGGCTAACACCACATCCGCGTAAACGTTGTATGTCACCGGAAATTCTCTCACCTCTCTGTCTGACAGTAGGATACAGTTCAGCTCTGTTGCAGAATAACGCCGGGTTTTCTCAAAAAAGCGATACCGCCCGACAGGGTATACCGGACCTGAACTGTTACGACAGTAGTCATTATAAATTCCCGGGCTTGTGTTTTTTGTCAAATACGGAAAGTTAATTCCTGTTTTTGATCGTCATATTTCGAAACAAAATGCGGACACCGCGATCGGCTTTTCCATGACGGGAATCGTTCCTGATTTTCCCTCTGCTTCCTGTGGCTGTGGAGGACCCATCCCCTGTGCCCTGGCCGATGAAACCAGCCGTAAGGGTAAAATAGCCGCCCGCCACCTGTATTTTAAGTCCGGCCGGCCGGCCGTATCGTTCTTATTTTGTTGGTTTAAGATTGAAAATGTCGAAAATTCAATTCAGATTTGAACGGCGGGACATAAAATACCACCGCTGTTTTTAAAAAAGAGATTTGAAAAAAGATTTATTATAAAAAGAGCCCGGAACCGGCAGACAATCGTGAACCGGACTGATTTTATCATCCAAAACGGCCGCAATGCTTACGCACTGCGGCTAATATCGTCTCATATGAAAAATACGGAAAACAGGCTGCTCTCTGTCTCCTGTCTGTGTCTAAATCCTAACCCTGATTACTTTTTATTCTTCAGGAAATCCGGGATATTGATCTGTGTCTCTCTCTGCATCGGGCGGTATGGCTGCACCGGTGTGGAAGGCTGTACCGGAGCCTTGGGCTGCTGTGGCTGCTGGGGAACTGCTGCAGAAGGAGCCCTGTAGGTCGGTGTCTTATAGGCAGGCGCAGATGTAGCCGCCGTCTCTCTGCCTGCTCCCTGAGGTGCAAACGTTGGAGCCGGTTTTGCCTTGAATGGTGTGGTGAATTCAGTCATGGCCTTGGATACGGGCGTATTGATGCCATGGGCATCCAGTCCTGTTGCAATAACCGTGATTGTTGCTTCATCCTGTGCATTCTCATCAAACATGGCGCCGAAGATGATGTTGGCATCGTCTCCTGCCAGTTCCTGTACATAAGTTGCGGCGTCATTAGCCTCGATCAGGCTGATGTCACCGGAAATATTGATAATAACGTGGCTTGCGCCTTCGATGGTGGTCTCTAACAGAGGGCTGGCAACAGCCTGTTTAACGGCTTCAATAGCCTTGTCGTCACCCTTGGCATGTCCGATGCCGATATGGGCGATACCCTTGTCTATCATAACGGTCTGTACGTCCGCGAAATCCAGATTGATAAGTCCCGGAACATTGATAAGATCCGTAATGCCCTGTACGGCCTGCTGAAGCACCTCATCGGCCTTCTTAAGAGCATCCGGCATGGTTGTACGGCGATCTACAATCTCAAGGAGTTTATCGTTAGGGATTACAATCAGAGTGTCTACATTGGCTTTTAATTTCTCAATGCCTGAAAGTGCGTTTCCCATACGTGTCTTAGCTTCAAATCGGAACGGCTTCGTTACAACGCCTACGGTCAGAATACCCATATCCTTGGCAATTCTCGCGATAACCGGTGCCGCACCTGTTCCGGTGCCGCCGCCCATACCACAGGTTACGAATACCATGTCGGCGCCTTTCAGCGCCTGAGCAAGCTCTTCCTGGCTCTCCTCTGCAGCTTTCTCGCCGATCTCAGGCTTCGCCCCGGCTCCCAGTCCCTTAGTCAGCTTCTCACCGATCTGCATGGCTGAAGCGGCCTTGCAAAACTGCAGCGCCTGCTTGTCCGTATTAATTCCAATAAATTCCACACCTGCTATATTCTCTTCTATCATGCGGTTAACCGCATTATTTCCGGCTCCGCCGACACCTATAACGATGATTCTGGCAGAATTCTCCGATTCATTTATCTTAATCTCTAACAAGATAGTTCCTCCTTCACTTATCCATCTGATCTTGTTTATCTTTATAATTATTATTCATTCTGGATTGTCTAAATCTGGTCTACCTAATACTATATTTGATTTTCGGTAAAAAATCAACTGTGAATTTAATAAAAATATTACTTATTTTGTTTTTTTACGCCGCAGTTCCGCTATGGTGCGTTCCACAGGGGATTTTCAGGCCGTCCTTTATTCATCCTGCTCAAAGCGGTATGATGGATTGGAGTTTGTTTCATCATAAGTATCAAGATATAATGTACCGGAAAGCTCCGTGTAGGTGTTTAAAATATCTCTGAGTTCGGAAATTTTACCGTTTATCTGGGCATTGCCGCCCAGCTCCACCTTCAGGTTGTCCACGGTCAGCGTGGCCTCTTTCTGGCTGTTGAAATCGATCCTGTCCGCTTTGATGTCATACATCTCAAGCACCTGGGTCAGATTCAGTATCTCGTCGAATATCCTCACATCCTCCACCGGCAGAGGTTTGTGCAGGACAATATGGCCGAATCTGAGGCCGGTAATCATCGGAATGCCCGCCAGCTTTTCATTGGTGCTCTCTACGATGATACCGTCCTTGTCGAAATACATCAGGCTGTTCATATAGGAAACGTAGCCGACCACACTTTTTTCATAGGTGATGATTTCCACATTGACAGGACTTCTGAATACTATTTTATAGTCTTCCACAAAAGGAATTGTCTTATGTGGGCGGAAACGATACTGATAGTAGCAGTAAACGGGATTTCTGCTTAATTTTGTATCAAAAATCATAGCTTCAATCTGTTCCTGCGTATATCTCTCGTTACCGCTGACTTTCACCGTTTTAATCCGGACAGAGAGAAGGACGGCAAGCAACAGCAGCACAGCCAGAAAAATCCCTGCAATTACCAGTTTTTTTCTGTTTTTGTTTACTCTTCTCAACTGTGCACCTCCTGTTTACTTCCCGCCCGGCGGTTCTATCGTATTTCACTCTGCGAATCGGGATCACAGACGTCGTTCAGCGTCCGGCCGGTTCCTCCACATATCGGATGCAGGCTCCCATCCCGGACAAATCACGGCAGATATCCTCATATCCCCGCATAATATATTCACAGCTGCTGACGATTGTCGTTCCTTCCGCCATCATGCCCGCGGCTACAAGGGCCGCGCCGCCGCGCAGATCCTTCGCCTCGACATGGGATCCCTTTAAATGGGTGTGCCCCACAATTCTGGCGATATCTTCCTCGACAATAATCTCAGCTCCCAGTTTTTCTAGCTCCACTGCCGTTTTGAACCGGTTCTCAAAGATTTTTTCTTCTATGATACTGGTACCTTCCGCCCTGCTCATCACCGCCATCATAATGGACTGAAGATCGGTCGGAAATCCCGGATAGGGATCGGTCTTTATGGATGACGCCTGCAGTCTTTCCGGGGCTTTTACGTAAATAAGCTCATCCTCCGCATAAACCAGAGCGCCCATCCTCTTTAGTACCGTAGTGACCGTTAAAAGGCCCGCGCTCTCGGTACCGGTCAGAAGAAGCTCTCCGCCGGCTCCGGCCGCCGCCAGAAGGTAAGTTCCTCCGGCAATCCTGTCACCGCATACGGTAAATCTGGAATCATGGAGAGGCAGACCGCCTTCGATTACGAGCAAATCGCTCCCGGCTCCCCGGATGGAAGCTCCCATGTTATTCATGAAACGGCACAGCTCCGTAATCTCGGGCTCTTTCGCACAGCCTTTTAATATGGTTTTTCCCGAAGCCGCCACCGCCGCAAAAATTGCATTTTCCGTGGCTCCGACGCTTGGGAACGGGAAATCCACCACTGTTCCCCGAAGGCGCGGCACGCTTGCCCGAAGCGGCTCATCCCCTTCCCCTTCCTCTATCAGGACCCCCATCTTTTCAAGGGCCATCAGATGAAGATCAATCGGCCGCTTCCCTATCATACAACCGCCCGGATAATACACTTCCGCCTCTTTGCATCTTCCCAGAAGAGCGCCAAGAAGCATGATGGAGGAACGCATCTTCTCCATCTCTTCCCTGGGAATGGAAAAACGGGACAGCCCTGCCGCATTGATCGTGAGGCTGTGTCCATCCAGGACGCAGCTGCATCCCAGAGAATCAAGTATCCCCATCATACAGAACACATCCTGTATTCTGGGGACATTATCAATGACCGTTATTCCCTTGTTCAGAACTGCTCCTGCCATCATCGGCAGAACCGCGTTCTTTGAACCCTGCACTATAATTTCACCTTTTATCGGGCACAGCCCCTGGACCTCTATCGCAGACAAGAAAAACCCCTCCCGTTTGTCTTCTATATACTATCCTATGTAAAAAATGAAATTATGTGCATAAATCTGCTGTTTTCCACTGTTTGTATGTATCATCTGCCGCCGTGTTACTGTTCCAGCTTAATCTGGTTCGACACGCTCAGCACAAGCCCCATCTCCAGCATCAGAAACAGGACCGATGTGCCTCCGTAACTGATAAAAGGAAGTGTAACACCCGTGTTGGGAATGGAGTTGGTAACTACGGCAATATTCAGGATAACCTGAATGGCGATATGGGACATCACTCCCACTACTATCATAGCGCCCAGAAGATCCGGGGCATTGCCTGCAATCACCATAAAACGGTAAATCATAAACATGAAAATCAGAATCAGGGAGATCGCTCCAAAAAGCCCCAGCTCCTCACAAATGATAGAGAAAATCATGTCGTTCTGCGCCTCGGGCACAAACCCCAGTTTCTGAAGGCTCTCTCCCAGACCTTTTCCAAAAAGGCCGCCGGAACCAATCGCGTATAATCCCTGCAGGACCTGGTATCCGCCGGACCGCGAGTACATGATGGGGTTCTTCCACACGTTGATTCGGCCCAGCTGGTAATCCTTCAGGATATGCATATTCACCAGAATATGCCCGATGTACGGAGCCGCCGCCAGAAGCCCGACTCCCGTTCCGATACAGGCGAAAAACGGCCACTTGATCTTACAGGCCACAAACATCATGACGAACACGATGCCGCAGATAATGATACCCGAACTCAGGTTGTTTGCCGTAACGAGCAGGGCTAACGGGAGGGAAAAACCGATGAGCACGAGGGCCGGTTTCGGTTTGTTGATTCTCGTTCCCAGCTCGGCTATGAAAACGGCCACAAAGAGTATCAGGGAAATCTTTACAAGCTCCGTGGGCTGGAACTGAAGAAAACTCGGTCCCAGCTTCAGCCATCTCTTTTTTCCGTGGGAAGCCACGCCGAGGGGGCTGAACATCGTCAGCAGCATTGTAATCCATGACAGGGCATAACCCAGAATAGCAAATCTGGCAAACCAGTGGTAATCAATCTTGGAGACCATGTACATGGCCACAAAGCTTCCGCCTGCAATCGCCGCCTGCCTGATCGCAAAGTACGCAGGGTTATCATAGTCCAACTGTGCCTTGTAGGAGCTGGCGCTGTAAATCATCACAAGTCCGAACGCAGTCAGGAAAATAATCGTAAACAGCAGACTGTAATCGTAGAAGCGATGCGCTTTCTTTTTCTTCTTTTTCCCCGTACCAGGCATTATTCCACTCCTCATCCCTAAGGTACGCCAAAACCATTATTCCCTATGAGATAAAGTCGGTTACAGGCCCCTTACATATTCTTTAAACTTGGTTCCCCGCTCCTCAAAGTTCTTAAATTGTCCCCAGCTTGCACAGGCCGGAGAAAGGAGCACGTTGTCGCCCGGATTCGCATAAGATGCACATACCTGGACTGCCTCCAGCAGATCCTCGGCATACATGATATCTGTAAATCCGTGACGTTTTGCACATTCTGCAATCTTATCCCTGGTCTGTCCGATCAGTACGAGATACCGCACTTTTCCGTCAAAGCTTTCAATCCACTCGTCGAATTCGGAATGCTTATCATAGCCGCCCGCAATTAGAATGGTCGGTCCCGGCATTGCCTTGATGGCCTGCATGGCGGCATCCGGGTTCGTACCTTTGGAGTCGTTATAATATTTTACGCCAAAGCGCTCCGTTACATACTCAATTCTGTGTTCAACCGCCTCAAAATTCTTAACTACTTCCTGAATCTTTTCCAGAGGAACACCCATATTCATGCTGATGGCAACCGCCGCCATTACATTCTCGTGGTTATGGCGTCCGAGAAGCTTCAGATCATGGATATCCACGATCTCCACCACTTTGCTTCCGTCATTGTAAACAATCTTTCCGTCGTCCAGATAGTATCCCTTCTTCAGGGTCTGGCGGCTGGAGAAATATACCACGTTGATCTTCAGCGTCTCACCGAACTCTCTCAATACGGAGTCTTCATAATTGAGGACACATGTATCGCCCTCTTTCTGGTTCTTCGTAATACCCTCTTTGACTTCAATGTAGCATTCCATTGTTTTATGGCGGTCCAGATGGTCTGGAGTGATATTCAGGATAGCGCTGACATTGGGACGGAAGTCCATAATCGTCTCAAGCTGGAAACTGGAAACCTCCGCTACGGTCACGGAATCCTCCACCGTCTCCAGTGCATGCGCCGTATATGGTTCCCCGATATTACCCACAACAAAAACGCTCTCGTAGAAAGATTTCATAATCTCCCCTGTCAGAGCCGTCGTCGTCGTCTTTCCGTTGGTTCCCGTAATCGCGGCCAGTTTACCTTTGGCACAGTGGAATGCAAGCTGGATCTCACTCCAGATCGGCACTCCCGCCTCGTCCAAAACCGCCACAAACGGAGCGTCCATCGGAATGCCCGGGCTGATAACTGAAAGTTCAACTCCCAGTAAATCCGTTCTCTTCAGTTCTCCGAGAACCACCGTCACTTTTGCGTCCTCGTCGAAATTCTTCTTAATCTTCTCTGCATCCAGCTTTTCATTTCCATCATAAAGAACTACTTCCCCGCCTTTGGCAAGAAGAAGTTTTGCAGCTGCAATACCGCTGATTCCTGTTCCTGCTACTAATACTTTTTGACTCATCGTCCATTCCTCCTATAATCCTAAGTAAGCTACAAGGCAAAGGATTGCCGTTATAATCGAAAATACAGCCACGACTCTCGTCTCCGACCAGCCGCAAAGCTCAAAGTGGTGATGGATCGGGGCCATCTTGAAAACACGTTTACCGCCTGACTTTTTAAAATAGGTCACCTGGATGATGACCGACAGGACCTCCACCAGATAAATCAGGCCCACGACGGCGATAAAGAGAGGCATCTGCATCATAAACGCGCTGGACGCCACAAAGCCTCCCAGAGCCAGGGAACCGGTGTCACCCATAAACACCCTGGCCGGATATACGTTGAACAGCAGGAAGCCTAAAAGACTGCCTACTACGGCGCCTGTAATCGGGCTGATGCCGCTGTTCTCACCGATGGCTACGATTGTAAAAAAGGTGGCCACCAGAATCGTCACGCTGGTACAGAGACCGTCCAGACCGTCGGTAAAATTTACACCGTTATCCGTTCCCAGGACGATAAAGAAAAGGGCCGGAACAAAAAGCCAGACCGGCATCTCCAGAACTTTCCCCGTAAACGGAATGAGCATTCCTGTTCCAATCTCATCAGATGTAATAATATAATAAGCGAAAATTCCCGTAATAATAATCTGGCCTACCAGCTTCTGCCCCGGATTCAGTCCTTCCGAGCGCTTCATGACAATCTTGATATAGTCGTCCAGAAAACCTATCACGCCGAAACCGGCTGTGACAAACAGAACGGGGATAATCTTCGGATAATCCTTCAGATAGAGCAGCGAAGTTATGATAATGCTCGAAAGAATTACCAATCCGCCCATCGTCGGAGTCCCCTGTTTTTTCAAATGTGCCTGCGGTCCGTCATCCCTGACCTGCTGCCCAAATTTCAGCTTGTGAAGAAACGGTATCACGATTGGACACAGAATCGCGCTGATTACAAATGCGATAATTACCGCCAGTATTGTCTCATTAACCATGTCACACCTCTAATTCTTATGTAGCCTCTGCCTTGTATTTTTCTATTATTCAAAATTTACTACATACGAAAATAGTATACGTCTTTTTAATGGAATAATCAACCTTTTTTCCGTGTGGTCCGCCTTGTAGTTGAGATGCGGGGGCGACTCTGTATGATGGCGGACGGGGTGGGGGAATTTGGTTGGTTGGGTCTTCAGTCCCGGTTTATTAAGTGTCGTGAAGGGGAATCCGGAGAAAAAAATTCCTTCGGGGACTCGCTTCCGCTTGTGGAATGCGAAGCGGGTGCTAGATTCGAAAAAACCTCATCAAGCACCGTCGGATTCCAAGGTCCCCTGCGGAAAGTTTTTCTCCTCCTTCCCCCGGGAAGATGATCGCCGGGACCGAAGACCGGGCAGGGATCGGCCCCGTCCGTCATTTTAAGAGCCTGACTGCCCCTTTCGTCAAATGGGGCGGAGGTATTGTCGCTGCCACTATACAGTTGTGAACGTCTTGCATCCTGACGCATCCAAAGATAAGTAGTGGCAGCGACAATATCTCCCTTCTTCAAGGAATAGAACAAATCAGTCCCCGCAGGCCGCGGTTTCGGGATGGCGGAAACCTTCGCGTCTTCAGTCCCGGGCCGTAACTTTCCCGTGGGGAAGGAGGGAGAAAACTTTCCGCAGGGGACCTTGGAGCCCGCCGGTGCTTAGCGAGGTATTATCGAGCTTAGCATCCGCTGTGCGCTCCACAAGCGGGAGCGAGTCCCCGTAGGAATTTTTTCTCCCGGATTCCCCACCCGCGACAACCTACATTCAGGGACTGAAGACTCATCCCCTCCCTCTCACCATCCCGACCCCCGGCCGTCCCGGCGGCGTTCTCATTCCTCTGACTCCTCCTCCGTCTTTGGAATCCCCAGATACGGAAGGATATTCTCGAATATGCTTCCCACAACCGGGGCCGCTATCGTGCCTCCGTAGTATACTCCCTCCGGTTCATCGATCGTGATCAGGGCGATTACCTGGGGATCGTCGGCCGGGGCGAAACCTACGAAGGAGGAAATGTATTTTTTCAGACTTCTTGGAAGTTTCTCGGAGGTCGCTGTCTTTCCTCCGATCCGGTATCCTTCGATTTTGGCGTTTTTACCGCTGCCCTCGGACACGACCTGTTCCAGGATGTAGCGCATTGTGCCGCTGGTCTCCTCGGACAGGATTCTGTCACCTAAGGGGAAATCGAAATTGTGCACCGAGCCGGTCTGGGGGCTGACCGATTTTACGGCCAGATGGGGCGTAACTCTGTTTCCTCCGTTGATGATAGACGATGCCGTCGTGATAAGCTGGAGCGGCGTGATCTGGAACGACTGGCCGAAGGAGACGGTGGCCAGTTCCACAAGGCCCATGTTCTCTTTCTTATGCATGATCGTGGCCGCCTCGCCGGGCAGGTCGATTCCCGTCTTTCCAAGCAGGCCGAACTGCGAAAAGTATTTATAATAATTGTCCACGCCTAGTCTCTGCCCTACGTCGATGAGGACGGGATTGCAGGAGTTCATCATTCCCTGCAGGAATGTCTCGCCTCCATGGCCTCCCACTTTATGGCACCTGATTTTTCGGTCCTCCACCACGCGGAAACCCGGGCAGGAGAACTGATCGGTCAGCCTTACGGCTCCGGCTTCGAGTCCCGCAGCAGCGGTCACAATCTTGAACGTGGAACCGGGTTCATACGTATCATTAATGCACTTGTTTCTCCACATCTGGTTCAGCAGGTCCTGGGAGCTTTTTCCGTTACCGTCGGCCGCAATACCCGGGATCAGGGTAAACGGCTCATTCAGGTTGAATTCCGGCACGTTTACCATAGCGAGAATTTCACCGTTCTTCGGGTTCATGACAACCACCGACACACTGTTCGCCTGTTTTTTCTCCATGACCTGATAGGCCGCCTGTTCGGCAAACTTCTGGATATTAACATCCAGGGTGACGACAAGGTCGTTGCCCGCCACCGGCTCGATCCGATCCTCCGCCGCGTTCTCGATTTCCACTCCCGCCGCATTGGAAAGCGTCAGGATTTTTCCGTCCTGGCCTTTTAAGTATTTCTCGTACTGGACTTCCAGCCCGATGATACCCTGGTTGTCTCCGCCGGTGAATCCCAGTACTCTGGAGGCCAGGCTGTCATAAGGATAATAGCGCTTATAATCCTCGTCTACCTTTACCCCGGCAAGTCCCTGGGCGCGGATCTTGTCTCCCTCCGCTTTATCCACGTTGGTCTTTATAATCTCTCGCGCCGAGTATTTCTCCACCTTTTTTCTGACCGTGTCTTCCGGCACTTCAAGTTCGTCGGAAAGCACCCGTATGACGTTTTCCGGATCTTTGATCTGGTTGTGCACCACCGATATCGTACATACTGTCCTGTTGTCGGCGATCACCACTCCGTTCCGGTCCAGAATCCGTCCTCTGGCAGCCTTGATCGTCCTCTCCCTCTGGTGCAGATCCTCCGCCATCTGGCTGTAATAGTCCGCTTTATAGATCATAAGGAAGAACAGCCTTCCGGTCAGTCCTGCCATGCACAGGCATAACATGATGCATACGAACGCTATTCTTCCTCTGTGATGTGTCTGATTTCTGTTCATGCGGTACCTTTATGCTTTCGTTGGTACAGTATATTAAAAAATCAGGATTTTATTCTTTAACATTGGTCCAGGCTGTTTTTCCCTGCCTGTCGCAGGCCCTTTTTAAGGGCCTTAAGCCGGCGGGCTTGGAGCCTGGCTGCTCTCGGGCGGCGCCCCGGTGCTGCCCGGCGGTTCCGTCATATCGTCTCCGGAGCTTTCAGGCGATGTGCCTGTTCCTCCCGGCATTCTGTCCGGATAATTATAGTCTTCCTCTCCGGAATCAATAAATTCGTCATCAAAGGACGGCCATGTTTCCATCGGAGCCGTACTTTCTCCGCTTTCACCGGTCTCTTCCTGGGTCTCGGAGATTTCTCCGCTTGTGATTCCCTCTTCTCTTCCCGCCAGTTCCTCATCCTCCTGAAGTCCTGTGTCGGTATCCGGGAATACGTTCATATAGGGAAGAATTTCCGCCATGATTTTACTTGAAATTTCACTGGCAAACCTGGAATGCGCCTGTTCCTCTCCCGGCAGGTTCGGCGTGTCCAGCACGACATAAACAAGAACCTGTGGATCATAAGCGGGAGCATAACCAATAAAGGATACAAGGTAATTTTTCTCTTCACGCGGCTGCTTCTGGGCCGTACCCGTCTTGCCGGCCACCTGGTATCCTTCTACTGCCGCAGCACCCGCCGTACCGCCCACGCCGGAAACGGTCTGGTAAAGCGCATCATTGATAAATCTCGACGTGCTCTCGGATACGGTCTCGCGGACCAGTTTCGGGCTGCTCTTCTGAACTACGGCGCCCTGGTCGTTCAAGACTCTTCTGACCACATGCGGTTCATAGTAGGAGCCGCCGTTAATCAGGGAGCTGTATGCGGCCGCCATCTGAATCATCGTACAGTTGTAGTTCTGTCCGAAGGCGTTTGTCGCAAGATCGACGGGCCCCATCTTGTCCGCCCTGTATACAAGGCCTGCTGTATCGGCTTCTCCCGGAAGGTCAATTCCCGTTTTGGAACCAAAGCCGAAAATACTCTGGTATTTGCTGAATTTTTCTTTGCCTTCCAGACGCACGATATTCATCATGACGACGTTACACGACTTCATGAGTCCCTGCGTAATGGTCAGAGGGCCGTGGCCGCTTCTGGCAACACAGCGGATTTTCCACTTGTCAAGCTGGAGCATACCGCCGCACTCAAACGTCTCATAGCCGCTGATAGCCCCCTCCTCGATGGCTCCCGCCACGGTAAACGCTTTCTGCGGGGAACCCGGTTCAAAGGTATCGCTGACGCAGAAGTTCCTCCACATCTTATACCAGTTATCCGCCTTTGTCTTCTCATCCATGGCGGCCTGTTCTTCCTGGGTATAGTAACGGTCCATATTATAAGGATCGTTTAAATCGTAACGGATGTTGGTGTCCATCGCAAGGATCTCCGCATTATTGGGATCCATGACGATGACGGCCGCCACCTTGCTTCCAATTCCTGCCTGCCATTCGTCGATATATTTCTGGCAGATTTTCTGGATATTGGTGTCAATGGTCAGCTCCAGAGTTTCTCCGTTTCTGGCCGGTTTCACTACCCTCTCCAGATTGGAGTCGTCGTTTAAATAACCGTATTCCCTGCCATTGACTCCGGTGAGGACATCATTATAAAACTGTTCCACTCCGCCGGAGGCATTGCCGTCCTTCATCGCAAAACCGATGACGTTGCAGGCCAGATCTTTGTATGGGTAAACTCGTTTGTATTCATCCTCAAACCACACTCCGGTGATTCGTTTTTTGCCTCCTTCATCGGCGGCCAGCTTTCTGTACTCATCGTTTTTGGCCTGTTTCAGGTTTTCAAACTGCTCCTTCTGCTCCGCCGACATCTGTTTTTCATAGATAACATAGTAGCTGTCTTTTCTGTCGTTTATCAGTTTCCTCAGCTCTTCACGGTCGTAGCCAAAGCATTCGTTCAGGGCGTCTAACGTCGCCTCCAGATATTCATAGCTCTCATCATTTTCCAGAATCTGCTTGGGGTCCAGGATCAGGTTATACACTTTCTCACTGATGGCCAGATATGTTCCGTTTCTGTCCACAATATTTCCGCGCTTAAAGGGGATCGTCCGGCTCTCGTAATCCTGGTGGCTCAGAACGATCTGGTTATAGTCTTCCCCTTTACTTTTCACAATATTATATAGCACTAAGACAAGTGCAAACAAAGCCAGCGTAATTACCATTACGGTAATCGCCAGCTTTTCCTGCATATATTTCCGAAAGGTCTGTTTATTGTTAGTGTTTTGGGATGTCCTCATACTGCCTTACATACTCACTTTCCGTTTTATTATACAAAAGAATCTGGTTCTTATTGGCATATACCATGCCAAGTTCTTCTGTAGCGACTTTATATACATGATCCAAGTCAACGTAAGTGTCGATTCTTGTCTGAAGGGCATCATTTTCGGATTTCAAATGTTCAAGTTTAAGCTCCAGCGCTTCTATATTGTTGATTCTTGTCGTGATTGAAGCCTGAATGTGCAGATAATTCATGCACAAAAACAGCGTGATTACTGCTGCTACAGTCAAAGCAAAGACATAAGGCCCGTCCATATAGAGGGCTTTCTCCCTGTTTCTCCTCACAACGTGGCTGCGTCTGTAGTCGTCCTGTACCCTGCGCTCCGGCTTTGTCTGCGTCGTAGTTCTATTTACTTTTCTCACGGTATTGCCGTCTACATAAGTACCGGCATATTCAGGATGTCTTCTTCTGGCAGCCATAGGTTTTACCTCCTATTTTTCTCAAACACCCTCAGTTTTGCGCTCTTGGAACGCTTGTTTTCTGAGAGTTCTTCCTCTGACGGTAGGATGGGCTTACGTGTCACCACGCGGCCCCTGCTCTTCTTTCCGCACATACACACAGGGAAGTCGGGCGGGCAGGTACACGGATTTTCATTCGTCCGGAAACGGTTCTTTACAATCCTGTCCTCAAGGGAATGGAAGGTGATAATGGAAAGCCTCCCCCCCGGAGCCAGAAGATCCGTCATGGTATCAATCGAATTCTCCAGAACCTCCAGTTCCTTGTTCAGCTCTATACGGATTGCCTGAAAGGTCCGCTTGGCCGGATGGCCTCCCGTAGCCCTCACCTTGGCCGGAATTGCGGCTTTTATAATCTCAATCAGCTCTCCCGTCGTCTCAATCTCTTTTTCCTGCCGTGCTCTGACAATGTGTTTTGCGATATTCTTCGCAAATCTGTCTTCTCCATAATCTCTGATGATATGGAACAGTTCTGATTCAGTGTAGTTATTTACAATATCTTTCGCAGTCTCCGTATTTCTCTGGTCCATTCTCATATCGAGGGGGGCATTGTCCTCCCTGTAAGTGAATCCCCGGTCCGCCGTGTCAAGCTGATAGGAGGAGACACCTAAATCCAGGTAAATCCCATCTGCCTCTTTTATGCCCAGTTCTCTTAAAACCGCTTCGATATTCTCATAGTTGCTTCTAACAATTGTTACTTTATCTCCGAATTCTTTCAGACGTTCGGATGCTGCCGCGATGGCATCGGCATCCTGATCAATTCCGATCAGCCTTCCGCCCTCTCCGAGTCTCCTGCACACTTCGTATGCATGTCCGCCTCCGCCCAGGGTCCCGTCCACATAAATGCCGTCCGGCTTTATGTTAAGGCTTTCGATTGTCTCATCTAAAAGTACTGATTTGTGTCCAAATATCATATTCCAAGGCCTTCCATGTTCTCTGCAATTTCGTCCATGTCGTCATAGACGTTCTTTTCGGTCCAGGTTGCTTTGTTCCAGATCTCGATCCGGCTTCCCACTCCCACCAGAACCACTTCTTTTTCCAGGTTCGCAAATTCCCTGAGCACGGCGGGGAGAAGGATTCTTCCCTGCTTGTCCACCTCACAGGCGGAAGCTCCGGCCAGGAAAAAACGTGAGAACTTTCTGGCATTTGTATTCGTAAGCGGCAGTGACTGGAGCTTTTCTTCGAAGTTTTTCCACTCAGAATTATCATACACAAAGAGACAGCCGTCTAAACCCTTTGTCACGACAAATTCGTCTCCCAGCTGTTCCCTGAATTTGGAGGGGACAATTAATCTCCCCTTCGCATCGATTGTATGATTGTATTCACCCATGAACATAGCAATCACCTGTCATCCATTGTGCTCCACTTCGTTTCCACCTGGTACCATTTGGCACCACTTTCCACCACTTTCTACCACTTTGTATTCTAATTCTAGTACATATGTAAGGAAATAGCAAGAAATATTTATAAAAAAATACAGAAAACGGGTGGTAAGATCTGGGAATCTTACCACCCGTTTTCATGTACTTCTACATATGTAATTCACTTAGTAACCGGCTACAACATATTGATTTAATAACTGATCAAGCTCTACACTGCACTGATAAATCACTTTATATTCATCCTCCGTGTCAATGCTTCTATTCAACCGTTCCCTTGCGTTTTCGATTTTACTGATCAATTCTTCTCTCGCATTTGCCATATCCTACTCTCCTTTTGTTAATGCTGTCTTCAGTTGTGGCGCTGTCGAAGGATATTGTTGTCATTGTTGTAAAAACTATTTGCACAAACCGGTATTCCAGACCCTCAATCCAGGAATACAGTCTTAAACTCCAGATATCCGATGCCAGCAATCGCGGGCGCGTTTACAGACAAGGATGTTTGTAAATGCTTCCTCGATATATCTTCATTTTAAGTCCTGATCCCCTAAAAATCAAACTAATTCGGCCGATAATATTCGACAAAAATTGACGTGAAGTACCTTTTTATCAACCAATTCCCTTATAAATGATACCCAGGATAAATACGATAATCGTAAGCGGGACATAGAGTCCGCAGGCAATTTTACCGAACAGGGGCGGCAGTTTTTTTCCTCTCCCCTGCTCCATTTCTTTCCTGATTTCTTTGTATCCAAGAATATAATAAATGGAAACCGCTCCGAGCACCGCTCCAAACGGAACCACCATAATGGTGATGAAATCCATCCAGCTTCCGACGGAAGGCTCCGCTTCCAGAAAGACGCCGACTCCAAAGCAGATTACTCCGCATAGGAGAACCGCGAGTTTTCTTGGTACCTCAAACCTATGCTGGATACTTTCGATTACCGCTTCAAACATATTAATTAAAGAAGTGATTCCTGCAAACACCACGGAAAGGAAGAAAATAACAGCAAAGATCTGCCCCATCGGCATCTGTGCGAAAATCTTCGGAATCGTGATAAACATCAGGGACGGACCGGCACCCGGTTCAATGCCGAATGCAAAAACAGCCGGCATGATAGCCAGGGCTGCAAGAAGAGCCGCCACCGTGTCAAACATTGCCGTGCGCAGTGAAGCGCCCACAATATCTGCATTTTTATTAAGGTAGGAACCGTATACGATCATTCCGGAACCCGTGATAGACAGGGAGAAAAATGCCTGTCCCATGGCCATAACCCAGGTATTCACATCCTTCAGACGCTCCCACTTCGGTACAAATAGAAAGCTGTAGCCTGCGGACGCGCCCGGCAGGAAAAATACCCTGACCGCCAGGACGGTAAAGAGCACAAAGAATATAGGCATCATCACACGGTTTGCACGCTCAATCTGTGTAACAGACCCCGTGATCAGGATCACGACTGTAATCAGCACCACTGCCAGATGCCACGGCAGGCTTCCGAAGCTGCCCGTAGCCTGTGCAAAGTACGCGGCCGACTCCTCCGAAAGAATGGCGCCGGACAGCGAACCGCCCAGGGAGCGCAGCACCCAGCCGATGATAATTGAATATCCAATGGCGATTCCCAGAGAACCAAGGAGCGGAATCCAGCCGAGCAGACGCCCCACTTTCCCCTGCCCCCTGTGAGCCCAGCAATATTCATAAGAACCAAGCGTTCCTGTCTTTGCCCTTCTCCCGATGGCAAACTCCGCCGACAGGCCGGTCAGGCCGAACAGGCAGATGAAAAAGATATAGGGAACCAGAAAGGCTGCTCCTCCGAACTGACCCAGACGGTATGGAAACATCCATATATTTCCCAGGCCCACCGCGGACCCTACGCAGGCCAGGACAAAACCCAGCGAACTGCTGAAATTACCATTTTTGTGACTCATGAAATAAACCTCCTCGTTGTTATGGTGGAAAGTCCGCATGCGGGCCTTTCATCATTGGTTACGGTGAAAAAACTGTAACTGCGCTTTTCACCGTGTGAGCGCATCTGCCGGTTCGGCTCTTTTCCGGCTGAATATCTGCCATATTCATGCCTGGCCGGGACAAACGGGCTTACTATGCCGCTTTAAACGGCAAAATCATTTCTATCATAATATATCCTGCATATAAAAGCAACTTATTTTATTAGGACGGTAATAATTGCCGGACAGTATGATTGAACCTCTTTTATTAAGGAAGGAACACTAACGGAAAATGGTAAAGACGGCGGATATGTTTTGCTTTGGCCGCTTGACATAGAAGAGAATTTCGATGATAATGAGTTTATTCACTCATCAAAATTTGCTATGGAGGTAGGCTTATGAGGTACTCAGATGATCCGGGCGACAGAGGGGTCCGGAGGGCGCGCAACAGTCCGCGGAGTCCCCGTGTCTCCAAGGATCCGGGGGAACGGAAACAGGAAATTATCGAGACGGCTTTGGAACTTCTGGCGGAGAAGGGATATCATGATTTGAACGTACAGGATATTACGGACAGGATGAATGTTTCGCCAGGACTCTGTTACCGCTATTTTAAATCTAAAACCGACATTTTTGCCGCTGCATCCGAATTCTATGCCATGAAGATGGTGGAACAGGTGAAGCTCCCTCTCTCCCAGGAAATTTCTGTAACCGAAAAACTGAAACTTGTGATAAACCGCATCTTTGATTTCACAAAAAAACATAAAGAATTTGAGTCTCGATACAGTGAGGGGGAGGATATCCGGGCCATTTATCTGGATCATGTCGCGGAGCAATGGGCTCTCATACTGCTCCCGGTTATCGACCAGGGCGTGAAGGAGGCTGTTTTTCACTGTGTTGATGCGGCAGCCGCCACCCGTTTTCTGATTTTCGGCCTGGTCCATACCTTCCACCGGAATATACCCGCACAAAATACGGAGGCGTATATGACTTCTTATCTCGATTTCACCCATGAAATGTTCTCACGCGTTTTAGGTGTCCCGGCAGATTCGTTCCGTTAACAGACGTCCCTATAAATAGTCTGTTTTTTAATCCTATCAACGCTTTAATTGAACACTGGAACGGTTCTCAGACGGTTGCAGCGCCGCACGGAACAGTTCCGGTGTTTTTTTATCTTCATTGAATGAGTAAATTTATTTATTGACAGCAGGAAGGAGTGTATAGTATTATTGAATGAGGAAATTTACTCATTATAATAAAAGGAAGGTGATCTCTTTGCAGCTCGGATACTCCGGTGAAAATTATTTAAAAGCGATCCTGCTGCTCCATCAGAGCCAGGATGAAGTCAGGGCGGTGGATATTGCCGCGCGTCTGGATTTTACAAAGGCCAGCGTCAGCCGCATGATTAAGAACCTTTCAGAGCAGGGTTATGTCACGGTGGAAAAAGGCAATGTTTGTCTGACCCCGGACGGCTGTCGGGCGGCAAACCGCGTTTATGGGCATTTTCTGGCGCTCCGGCAATTCCTGACACAGTATCTGGGAATTATGCCGGAGACTGCGAAACTCGATGCCGGTGCCATGGAACATTTCATCAGTGACGAAACATTTGAAGCCCTGATAAAAATGATGAACCGGAATGGAGGTGAATGAACCGATGATCTCATTTCTTATAAAGCGCTGGATTAAAGACAGTGAAAATATCTCCTCTCCCGCCGTACAAAGGGCATATGCAAAATTATGCAGCAGCGCCGGGATTTTTTTCAATCTTCTCCTTTTTATGATCAAGCTGTTTACCGGCCTGCTAAGCGGCTCCGCATCCATCACTGCAGACGGATTTAACAATCTTTCGGACGCTGCTTCTTCCGTCGCTTCGTATCTCGGCTTTTGCCTTGCAGGCATCGGGGCAGGCGAAAATCACCCCTTCGGCCATGGACGATATGAATGGCTCATGGGCTTTTTATCCTCCGCCGCGGTATTTATGGTCGGCGCCGCTTTGGCGGGGAATTCGATTGCCGCTATTCACTCCCCCACCCCGGTCCACTTTAATTTCTCCATATTTTTCGTTCTCCTGTGCTCCGTCCTTATTAAATTTTACATGTATTCCTACAACAAAAAAATCGGAAACAGAATCGGCTCCTCCTCCATGAAAGCCGCTGCCGCCGACTGTATCAGCGATATGGTATCTACGTCGGCCATCATTGCATCCCTGATTGTGGAACGTCTTACCGGCCTACATATTGATGGATGGTGCGGAACCCTTGTTTCCCTTTTCATCATGTTTTCCGGCCTGAAATCCATGGGCGGGGTGGTGCAGAGACTGATGGGGGAAGCTCCGGACAAAAATCTGGAGGAAAAAATCAGCTCCTGCGTCATGCGTCATCCGGAAGTATGTAAAATCAGCAATCTCCTGATCCACGACTACGGAATGGGCCGCTATGCCGTTTCCATGCATATCGGCGGAGCTGACGCGGCGCTCACGGAACAGACGGTTCAAGCAGAACAGGCGGTTCAAATGAGCCAGATACCGCAAATAGAACAGTGGATGCAAATGGAGCAGAGGCCGCATATGGAGAAAAAGCCGCAAATGGATCAGATCGCCCAGGAAATTACATATGAGCTTTTCTCCTCCCTGGACTGTGACGCCACAATCCAGACCGAGCAGCTCATCACCGATGAAGCCGTCATAGCTCCTATACGCAGCAGCGCGGAACAGGTGATTAAAAAATTCGAGGAAACGGCTCTCATCAGGGAACTGAGGCTGGTAAACGCCGGTTCCCACACCAGTGTATTTCTAACGGCCGCCTGCTCCAGACGGCTGCAAAAGAAAGAAGCCGCTGTAAGGCAGGCGCTCCGGGATTCCATTTGTGAGGGGAATGACCGGTATCAGATTATTCCAAAATTGGTGATTGCTCCAATCGGCAAGAAGAAAAATTGAATTATGGTTTTCAGCGTTTTAGCTGTTACCGTTGACAATAACACCTCCCTGCTATATAATGTACTTATTGTATAAGTACATTATATAGCAGGGAGGTGCCATGTGGATATCATTATCAGCAGTAATACAAGCAAGCCGATTTATGAGCAGATAACCTCACAGATCAAGGCATTGGTTATGAGCGGCGAACTGCAGACCGGGGACCCAATTCCGTCGATGCGCTCGCTGGCAAAATCACTTCATATCAGCGTCATCACCGTTCAGAAAGCGTACGAAGATTTACAACGGGACGGATTTATTGAGACGACCGTTGGACGGGGCAGTTTCATATCGGCGCAGAACAGGGATTTTATACAGGAAGAACAGCAGCGCCTTGCGGAAATGCACCTGCAGGAGGCCGCGGAAATCGGCCGGACAAACGGAATATCCCTTGAGAAATTAACGGAACTTCTAACCCTTTTCTATGCGGAGGAACAATAATATGGCTCATATACTGGAAGTAAAAAACCTATCCAAACGATATGCAAAATCAGGATTTGCCCTAAAAAACGTATCTTTCAACGTTCCTTACGGTTCCATCGTGGGCTTTATCGGAGAAAACGGAGCCGGCAAAACCACGGCTATAAGCTGTATCCTGAACGTCCTTTTTAAAGACAGCGGAACTATTAAAATCCTGGGTTCCGAAATGACGGACGGCGACAGCGCGCTCCGCGAAGAACTAGGTGCCGTATTTGACGCAGGCAGTTTCCCTGATCAGCTCGACGCCCGGAAATTGTCCAGTATCATGCAGGGCATTTACACAAAATGGGATCAGAATCTGTTCACAGATTACCTGAACCAGTTCCAAATCCCGGCCGATAAGAAAATCAGCGCCTTCTCCAGGGGAATGTTAATGAAGCTATCGATTGCCGCCGCCCTGTCCCATCGGCCTAAGCTGCTCATATTAGACGAGGCCACCAGCGGCCTGGATCCGATCGTCAGGGATGAAATCCTGGATGTATTTTTAGATTTTGTACAGGACGAAGAGCACTCCATCCTGCTCTCCTCCCACATCACAAGCGATCTCGAAAAAATCGCCGACTATATCGTATTTATCCACAACGGTGAAATCATCCTGACCGCCCCAAAAGACGAATTAATCTACGACTACGCCGTCGCCCGCTGCAAAACCTCACAGTTTTCACAGATAGAAAAATCCGATATTATCACCTACCGGAAGCGCGACTACCAAACCGACGTACTGGTCAAAAACCGAAAAGAAATAGAACGGAAATACAAAAATCTCACGCTGGACACCGTTTCAATCGACGATATCATGCTTCTGCTCATAAAGGGGGAACGAATATGAAGGGCTTATTATTAAACGAATTTTATTCCGCAGTCGGAAACATCAAACTGTTCCTGTTCATCGCATTGGCCGCCGCGCTTTCCCTAATCATAACAGGAAATCCCACGGCTCAGGAATTATTTGTCTACATTACCATCACGGCATTGTCCGTAAACGCCGTAGTAAGTTTCCGCAAAGACGCCGTCTCCAAATGGGACAAATATGAAATCACAATGCCCGTACACCGAAAAGACATCGTCCGGAGCAAATATATATCCTACCTGTTCTGGCTCCTGTTCGGAACCTTCCTGGCTCTGACCGTCACCATACTGGCAGCCATAATCCACAAAACCACCACCTGGCTCCCAGGAGCAGGCACCCTCCCTTCCATGTTCACCCTCGGAATCGGAATCTCCCTCCTGACCGGAGCGCTCTTCTACCCGCTATCCTATCTGTTCGGCATAGAAAAAAGCGAAACCATCCTTATCATAAGCATCATAACCGCCATCCTGTTATCAATCGTAACCCTGAACATCCTCAACCATTACCTCCCATCCTTCCCCACCAGGATGACCGTTTTCATTTTACTGTACACAGCCTCATTTACCCTATCATACAAAATAGCGCTGTCACTATACCTGAAAAAAGAATTTTAACCGCGCATTTTAAAAGCAAAAGTACATCCCCGCCACACACTCCCTCCCCCTCCGCACTTGAGAAAATCCGTCCCCAAGCGATGCCGGATGGCGGGCGGGCCGCAGCCTACCCGGTCTTCAGTCAGTTCGACGTAGTTCCCGGGGAATTCGGGAGAAAACATTCCGCAGGGGACCTGGGAATCCGCCGGTGCTTAACGAGGTCTTACACGAGTTTAGCACCCGCTGCGCATTCCAAAAGCGAGAGCGTGTCCCCGTAGGAATATTTTCTGCCCGCATTCCCCCTCGAGACTCCCTCCCCCAGGACTGAAGACCACACACACTCCCACTCCCCGCCCGCCATCCCACCTATCACTTCCCGCATTTTCTCAATTAAATTCCCTCTTCCTTTTCCCCCCAATTTATGGTATTCTATTCTGGTACGCCCAGGCGTAAACAGCGATAAATGAACAATGAACTTTATAAGTTACTGTACACACCGATCTGCGTTGTGTACAATAACACGCTTCGCGATGCACAGAAACGGCAAAAAAGCCGTTTCGCGCCGTGTAACTCGGGATTTTTGTGCAAAATGCGCATGAAAACACCTCGCGGGATATTGCCTGTGAACAGTAACCTTTGTAAACAGCTTGCTGTTTATCAATAATAGAAAGGATGTTTATTATGAAATTAGGTATTGTAGGCCTGCCGAACGTAGGTAAAAGTACTCTCTTCAATTCCCTGACAAAAGCCGGCGCAGAATCCGCCAATTATCCGTTCTGTACCATCGATCCCAACGTGGGCGTCGTACCGGTTCCCGACTTCCGCCTCGGAAAGCTTTCCGCTCTCTATAATTCTGAAAAGATTACCCCGGCCGTAATCGAATTTGTAGATATTGCAGGCCTTGTAAAGGGTGCATCCAAGGGTGAGGGCCTCGGCAACCAGTTCCTCTCCAATATCCGTGAGGTGGATGCCATCGTGCACGTAGTGCGCTGCTTCGAGGATCCCAATGTCATCCATGTGGACGGCAGCGTCGACCCGCTCCGCGACATCGAAACAATCAACCTGGAGCTGATTTTCTCCGATATGGAAATCCTGGAAAGAAGAATTTCCAAGACGAATAAGAGCCTGATGGGCAATAAAGCCCTTGCAAAGGAATTAGAAACGTTAAAAACGCTCTATGCTCATCTGGAAGACGGCAAACTGGCAAGAAGTTTTGAAACTGAGGATGAGGACGAGCTTGAATTTATCAATTCTCTAAACCTGCTTACCTGGAAACCGGTGATCTTTGCGGCAAACGTCTGTGAAGACGATCTGTCCGACGACGGGGCGAATAATGAATATGTAGCCGCCGTCCGCAAATTTGCCTCCGAAACGGGCAGCGAGGCCTTTGTCATCTGCGCACAGATTGAGCAGGAGATCGCGGAACTGGACGAGGAAGAAAAGAAGATGTTCTTAGAGGATCTGGGCCTTACGGAATCCGGACTGGAGAAACTGATCGCCGCCAGCTACCGCCTCCTGGGCCTAATCAGCTACCTGACGGCAGGACCTCAGGAAACACGCGCCTGGACCATCAAGGTCGGCACAAAAGCGCCTCAGGCAGCCGGTAAGATCCATTCCGATTTTGAACGCGGCTTTATCAAGGCCGAGGTTGTCAACTATCAGGATCTTCTGGACTGCGGCACCTACACGGCCGCCAAGGAAAAAGGACTGGTCCGGATGGAAGGCAAGGAATATGTGGTAAAAGACGGTGATGTGGTTCTCTTCCGTTTTAACGTATAAAATGGTATCAATCCGTACTGCAAAGAGACTGCTGCAAAATCAATCTCAATAAATTAAGATAATAAAAAAGGGTGAGTCATACAAACTGATGTATACTCACTCTTTTTTATTGCCTGAATAGCAAAAAAACAGCTCAAAAGGCCGTATAGGAATTTATACCGTCATGCGAAAACCCCTGATTTCATGCGGGGGCCATTTTCATGTGCGGGGGAATCGGGGTCCCACCGAAAACAACCGCGGCAAGCAGGGCAGGAGTATATGCACTCACACAAAACGCTTGTTGGGTACTGGAACTAGAATCTATGAAACTGCATAGGTAAATACATTCAAATCTACAATTTCTTTACCGCCCCAGTTCTTCTCTTGAACAGTATCGGGCTCTTTTATAAAACCATTTTTTATCAGTGCTTTTTCAGAAAACACATTTTCAGGCATGACAAATGCTTTCAACTTTTGAACGCCCAAATCTTTACAAAGGTAATCCATTATAAGCCTTACTGTATCAGTCGCAATCCCTCTGTGCCAATACGATTCGTTTATGCGGCAGCCAATCGTTATTTGGTTCATTCTTTTTTTATAATCGAACAGCTCTGCAAGTCCTATGAGCTTATTAGGTTCATCGCACAGATAAATACCTGCAATAATCAGTTTCTTTTTATCGAAATCTCTCCCGCCGAGGTTTCTAATTGCAGCTAGCAAATTTCCCTTGCTTTTTCTATACAGGAATGGAGGTACATATTGATAGACGTTAGGATTATTCGTAATTTCCATAAGGTCGTCCACATCACCTTCAACCATTTTCCTGATGATAATATGGTCATTTCTTAGGTATGGAAATGCTTCAAACAGGTCTGCCATTGTATCACCGCCCTCGTTCGTCTTATACGCCTAAGGCGAATATTCTTGTTCCTTATACTCTAAATTTTAATGTCAAGTCGTTTCATCTATTCTTATATTGTACCTCAAGTCCTTATGAAATCAGGGCGGGAATTTAATTCCCTATTCATCAACCTTTCCAGCCTCGTTGTTCTTATATGAAGCCGACTGTACAAACTCAAACGCCGCTATTTTTGAATAAGTCAAAACAAGTTGTTAAAACAATATAGCTGAAGATGAACAGATAAAACGGGTTATCGGGTTATCCCATCGAAAAAGGATGCTATTGCATATCAACCGGAACATAAACGTCCATATAAGTAACATCCTCTCTTACATAGGTCTCCTCCATACAGATGCGGTTCTCATAACTTTGGGCTGCCATATGGCGTGCGTTTGCATATTCAAAAATTTTTCCATAAGCTCCGGGGATCTTCTCCCAGGGCGCCGAGAAGGGGTCTGTAATGGTAATCACCGCATAGTGATCCGTGTCTTGGACAGCCAGTTCTGCTCCCTCACAGGAAGGAACAAAATCCTCTGGAATGATATACGCCGCCACATACCCATGCAGTCCAAATCTTTCCTTCTGTTCTTCAGAGACAAAGGGGAAATCCCAGCCAATCCTTCTTGGGGTATAGCCGGGAGTATCAAGCAGCCCGCTGTTTTTTGCCCAACGCTCCATATATTCCATTGCATCCGTTTCGGGATTCGGGCTGATTACGACATATCTGGCGAGCCTGAATTTTTCCACCGTCTTCAAACTGATTTCACTATATACCTGATTCATTTCTCATCCTCCTGACGTTTAAATTTAAATCTGCTCCTCCAACTCCTTCATACCTGCAATCAATACCTTCAATGAGAGGTTGAAGCTATCCTCCACCGGCAGTACGTGGCCAAACGCGTGGTTATTTACTAATAAGGAAAAGCCTTCCAAAAATGCCCGGAAAGTGCGGATCAGATGATCACAGTTCTCTTCTGAAATGTTTAATGAGGCTGTAATTTTCGAGCAGATTAAAAACAGCCCGTCCGTAGCTCTCCCCGCTTCGTCGTTCTGGTATTTATTATACCAAAGCATGGCGCTGAACACGCCGGGGTTTTCCGTCGCGTACCGATAGAATGCCCTGCATATCGCTTCCCACGCGTCATATCCGCTGACGCCCACCGCAGCCTCCAGCATCCGTTCTTCCATGTGCCGCCAGCCATAGAGCATCAGTTCATTTTGCAGATCGTCAAGCCCCTTAATATGATTGTAAAGGGACGGAGGCTGTATATGTAAGCTGTCCGCCAGTCGTTTTAATGTCACTGCTTCAAATCCCATGCTGTTTGCTAACTGGGCTGCTTTTTCAATTACGACACTTTTGTCAAGACCCGCTCTAGCCATAATATACCTCCAAAAGCTATTATCAATAGTATTATAACTATTTATATTAGTTTTGTAAAGAAGATCTATCTTTATCGTCGTTTGTAATTGTTGTTACTGCCAAACCGCTCTGCGTTATAAAAATAACACGTTTCATGCTGTTAATCCGGGATTTCCAGTGCGGGATTTCCAGTGCTGTACATGATACACGCAAGTGGTCCGATATCATTTGCGCCTATGCAAAATACTGTATCGTCCCGTCGGAAAAAATCCCGGCTTTCGTCCCTTCTCCGTGGTCTTTCCTCAGAAGATCCATCGCCTCCTCCCACGTCTTCACCCACACCACGCGTTTCTTTCCGTCTACATCGCCGAAGCCCCCATAAGGGACTGCCGCATTACTTTGACGGCTGCTGTTCAAAGACCAACGGCCGTTCCCTTCCACATTTTCAACTCCTCTTCCTGTCAAGAAATGCCTTCGCATCCTTTGACACCACAAGGATAAGCACACTGACCATATAGATCGTCGTGATGAAAAACAATACCCACACATAAAACGAAACCATGCCTCCCAGCACAAATCCCGTCACAGTAAAGGCACCGAACACGGCCGCTATGCCGTTCAGCGCAGTCAGCAGGTATTTAGCCCACCTGTGTCCCTGGTAAAGAAAATACCAGACAATGCAGCTCAGAATAATCCTTATCAAATTAACCGAAACTGCAACGGTGCACAGTTCCGCAGCCGCTCCGCCCGCAATTACTCCAATTATATAAATCTGCCCCTTTTTCTGCTGTTCTGTCATACTCTTCTGCCCTTTCCTCTTATAGTTTCGAAAGCTATTTTCCATTATACCATATTCATCCCATTTTCCAATCATGTTTCATTTGCCTTCCTGCTTTTTGCATAAAAACATGTTTTCGGTAATAGATTGTAATAAACAAATCCGGAGGGCTTTTTATGAGCTCTAAAACAAAAATAGTAGTGCTGCGCATGAAGGAAATTATTTACACTGCCATCTTTATCGGTCTGGGGATCCTTTTGGTAACGTTATTCCTTATCATGTTCCATCCGAAAAAAGACGCCGCCCAGACGGCATCCGACAGTGTACAGTACATACCGGGCGTATACACAGCCTCTCTTGTCCTTGGCAGCCAGAATGTCAATGTGGAAGTAGCCGTAGATGCGGATCATATCAATTCCATCAGCTTCTCCCCTCTCAGCGATTCAGTCGCAACCATGTACCCGCTGATGGCTCCGTCAATCGCCCAGCTTTCCGAGCAGATCTGCCAGACGCAGTCGCTGGAAAACCTCTCCTATCCCGAAGGCAGCCAGTATACTTCACAGGCGCTGGTAAGTGCAATCCGTACCGCGCTGGACAAAGCTTCATCAAATTGATGCAAAACACACCGCGCCAGGCGATAAGGGCGGAAACAGGGACAGAAAATTCCGGGCAATACAGAATTTTCTGTCCCTGTTAAATTGTCCATTTTTTAACATATTTTTCTGATTTTTCTGTTTTTTATTGTATTTTATCAAACACAGTGAGATAATGGACGCATGTTCTGGTTTCTGCGCAGTGGCTGCGACCGGTTCGGAACGGTAAAAGGCGCTTCACACAGCGGGAAACCAAAAAATGGGGAGGAATTATTATGAACGAAACGGGGAATTCATTCATCACTATCGACCTGACAAAAATCAGGTCCAACATGGAAAAAATCAGAAAACACGTAGGGCCGGATGTGGAAATTATGCCTGTGCTGAAGGCGAACGCATGCGGCCATGGCCTGATCCGCACCGCGGACTGGCTGATAAGCGAATGTAATATCAGAAGACTGGCCGTAGCCCAGGTGCGCGAGGCGCAGGCGCTGAGGGAAGCCGGAAACCGCGCGGAGATTATGGTGCTTGGAGGAGTGCCGATTAACAATCTGCCCTATGCGGTGCAGGAGGATCTCATTCTTCCGGTCTTCCGCACTCAGGATGCCGCGCTTTTGTCCGGACTGGCTCTGAAAAGCGGCAAAAAGGCCCGCGTCCATATAAAGATAGACACTGGATTAGGACGCATCGGCGTAGAAAAGGGAGAGCAGCTTGAGGATCTCCTGGATGGCATCCTGCCCCTTGAGGGACTGGAAATCGAAGGCGTTTTCACCCATTTCGGCGAGGCCGAGGTAGCCAACCCGGAATTTACCGAACAGCAGATCAGGGATTTTGAGGAGGCGGTCGGACAGATACGGACAAGAGGCATTCACCCGCGCTACGTCCACGCCACCAATACCCCATCCACGGTACGGTTCAAAAAAGCCCACTATAATATGGTGAGGACAGGCCTCCTCTGGCTGGGTTATGATCCCTGCCTCGACGAGGAAAACCGTCTGGGCCTGGAAACGGTGCTGGACTGGAAGACATTTATTACCAATAAAAAATATGTCCCTGCCGGAAGGAGCATGGGTTACTGGAGAAGCTTTACGGCAAAGCGCGACACCGTAGTCGGAATTGCCAGCTTCGGGTATGGGGACGGCTACCTGGAAGATTTAGGAAAAAAGGGCGGCTATGTGCTGATTCACGGCAAACGCGCCCCCATCATTTCCGTCTGTATGGATCAGACGTTCTTAGATATCACGGATATTCCAGAAACGGAAATCGGTGATACGGTCACGCTGATCGGCCGGGACGGTGAGGAAAAAATCGACGCGTTTGACCTGGAAAAGATCACAGAGAATTCCTATGTCGTTTACCTCTGTAACATCAGTGAACGCCCGGTGAAAATATACAAAGATCAGGAGTAGATAATCTTTACTCATAACGGCATCTCACAAAAACAGGACAATCTAAAAACAGAGAAACTGCTTATGGGTTTGACAGTGAAAGCAAAACTCTTTGTTCCGGTAAAACCTGCCTGAAAAAAAATGAATACTCGATAGATAAAATAGCAGCCGGATACAGCCCGCCTGCTATTTTTGTGACTGGATACCGGTAACACGCATTATTTTTTACAAAATATAAAACAGGTATTGACCCTCACGTACCGTGATACTGTATAGTAATATCAGAAGGAAAGTTTCATGCATAACTTCCTCTCTATCTTCAAAGAATCATACCGGTAGGATTCGCCCGTAAATATGCAGAGTGTAAATATCTAGTTAGTATATAAGCAGACAGACAGCAAATAAGGAAATAACAGGAGGCAGGTAATATGATGACTGTAAAACAGGTTTCATCGCTGACCGGTGTCAGCGTAAGGACCCTTCAATTTTATGACGAGATTGGACTGTTTAAACCATCGGAGGTAACGGATGCAGGATACCGTCTGTATGATGACCGTGCTTTGGAGGTGCTGCAGCAGATTCTGTTTTTTAAGGAACTCGATTTTACCCTGAAAGAGATTAAGGTCATCATGGAGAGTCCCGGGTTCGATAAAACGGAAACCTTCATAAAGCAGCGCGAACTGATACAGATGAAACGTGACAGGCTGACTTCCCTGTTGGGACTTCTGGATAAGCTGATCGAAGGAGAAACGTGTATGGATTTCAGTAATTTTGATATGGAACGGTATTTCACCGTTCTGGAAGAATTTAAAAAAACAGAACCGGAAAAAATCGAAAAACAGATGGGCGGCATGGAGCGCTTTGACGAGATGCTCCTGGATTTAAAATCTCGCGAAGATGAAATTGCCGCAATAGCCGTCAAACAGTTCGGAAGCATTGAAAATTTTACAAAGGCAATGGAAAAAAATTTCCAGACCTTCCTGTCGGATGGCCCATCCATTGCCCCGGAGGTGGTGGACGGCCTTATCGAAAAGACCGATGAAATTACCAGAAGACTGACCGCCGATTTGAGTAAAGACACTTCATCCGCGGAAATCATGGCGATTACCGAAGAACTCATTTCTTTTACCCGGGAATGCAATAAAGGCATCGATATGGGAGAAAACTACTGGCAGTTTATGGCCGACACTTACGTGGCCTCCCCCGCTTTTACCGAGGTGACCGATAAAAAATACGGAACCGGCGCATCGGCATTTATCAGCCGCGCCCTGAAGGAGTATCTTAAAAGGCGGCAATGACGGATAAAAAGCAGCCGCAAAAAGCCTGTATAAATGCCCTGCAAGGACAGTAAATTCTGTCTCTGCAGGGCATTTGCTTATCTTAATTTGTTTATTTTAACCTTCTTATTTTAATCTGATTATAAAACAGGCCCATTCAGCAGGCACTGTTTCACCGCTTCCAGAAATCCTCCCGCATAGATGCTGACGGAGGAAACCGCATCGCCTGCGTAGCCGGAATCCGAAAGGAGGCCTTGCTCCGTCTGGTTCTCCACCAGGTATCCGGCCAGCGTATCCGCCTGCTCATACCACTTCGGACCGTTTTCCGTCATCGTATACTGCCCCTCTTCGGAAAGCTGTCTCTTTCCGGTCCCCTCTGCATTCACCGCATCCCATTTGAGTTCAATGATTTTATGATCCTTTACCGTCATGGAAATCGCGTCGCAGAAGCCGTTGTCGTCGGCCTGCCCGCTCTTCCAGGAATACTCTCCGTCGTCCGCAGCCGCCAAAAGCGCATCAAGGCTCATGTGGGAGGTGTCGCCTTTTGCCAGAAGGAGGCATTTTTTCAGGCAGTCGATAAATCCTCCGATGTGGATGCTGACCGAGGAAACCGCATCGGAGGTTCCTCCGTCGTTCATCAGGCCTTCCGTCGTCTGGTGCTCCATCACATAGCGGGCCAGCTCATCCGCCTGTTCATACCACTTCGGACCGTTTTCCGTCATCGTATACTCGCCTGCTTCGGACATCTGTCTTTTACCCGTTCCGTCCGTCTGTACGGCATCCCATACGAGCTGCGTAATTTTATTTCCACTTATTTCAATTCTGATTTCGTTATAAAAACCGTTTTCATCCGGCTCGGCGTCGCGGTAAACGTAGGCTCCGTCCTCTATCTCATTCAAAAGTTCAGCCACCTCGGGCAGGGCTTTTTCGGCATTCTCCTGGGCAACCTCCTGCTCAATAATCGCAGCCAGTTCGGTGCCCTCTTTCACCGCTCCGCGCACACAGCTGGCCATGGCCGTCTTGACCGCATTGCTGGTCATCGTGGCGCCGGATACGCTGTCTACACTGTGAGTCTGCTTCATCCAGATATCCTTTGAAAGCTTCACGGCCGCCGCCTTTCCAATCTCCGGCGTTTCATCCGGAGCGTTCACTTTAACATCCTCTATTCCGTATTCTGAAAATCTGGCGGTCACGGTAATCGGTCCGCCATATCCTCTTGCACTCCCCTCGTAAGTTCCTTCATTATAAATCGGCACATCCGACACCGGCAGGTTTCTGCCCGCTATGGATTTATAAAGAGGCCCTGAAAACGCAATCAGTCCTCCCGCCAGTACAATCATGATTCCTGCCCCGGCAAGTCCTGCCGCCATATTGTTCTTTCCGTTGTTCTTGTCGTTTTTCTTCACGTTTCTCGAATCCTTTCCTTTTTCATCGGCTGGTGTTTCTGATACATGGGAAAACTTCCCCCGAATAGTATACAGGAACATGGCATGATATTCAATAAATTTTATAGAAATTATATATTTTTGCAAATATAGGAAAAATTTACAATCCTTGAACCGACGGATAGCTTTATCCTGTTTCCGACACCAATCAAAATATCCGGCCAGACCGGGAATATTTTGCCCTTAGTCTGGCCGGATACCTTTATTTTATTCGTTTTCCGCCAATTCCGTATTCAGCTTCCGCTTTCCAGATATAGTTACGGCGCATCCTCCAGCCATGAAACCATCATGATACTCCCTATATCTCATCCTGATAAATATCAGCCGCCAGGGCATGATACTCTTCCAGCGGAATTTTAAACGCCGGGGACTCTTCCACCGCCGCAATGAAAGCCGGGACGTCATCGTCAAAATCATAAGTCCAGAGTGTTTCATTCAGACTGCCGAGCCGGCCGTCGGCCGGGTAGATGAGATCCAGGTGGATCTGTTCCATATAATCGTACTCCCCGTCCACCTCTATAGTAAACTGTCTTACCATGGAAAGATAAAACTGCTCTTCTCCCGTTACATCATACACTCCCACCTCAAAGAGCAGGCTGTCGTCGGAACAGTCAAAACGGAGACGGTTAAATTTTTTAAATACTTCCCAGGCGGTTTTCAGGTCCGGCTCCTTGGGATTGAATCCGGCTTCCTTGAGGGACGCCCTGAGTTTTCCCAGCGCATCAACTGTTTTTAAAAGCGTTTCTTTCTGTTTCTTATTTTTCTGTGAGCTATCAGCTCCCGGTTTGTGTTCCATGTTCAACCTCCTTATCCCGGCGCCGTTTTGCCCGGCAGACGGCAGTAGTTCCGTCCGGCGGACTACTGCGTCCGGTCTGTCTGTTCCTTCTTAATAAATTCCTTAATTGCAGCGCTTTCGGGCAGGTGCATCATGTGATGGCGCGTCAGCTGCACTGTTCTTTTCATCATGGTTGTCTTTCATTATAATTCATTCTTTACCCGCGGTCAATCATAGGAATGTTTTCTCCCGGATTCCCCCTCACCATACCCATCCCCGGGACTGAAGACTCATACCCTCACCATCACCATCCCGAACCCCGGCCGTCCCGGCGGCGTTCTCCTTCCTCCATCAACGCAGCAAAAAGCACGCCCCACAGAGCGTGCTTTCCGTTCTTCCCAGCCTTTAATGAAAGCGCATTGCCGCGCCTGCACCGTCCGCTTTCTTATTTAATAATCTTTACAGGGCACTTCGCCGCGCACTTGCCGCAGTTGGTACACTTTTCATAATCGATTACCGCAAGGTTGTTATCCATATGAATGGCGTCATCCTCGCACTGTTTGATACAGAGTGTACAGCCGATACAGCCGTTGTCACATTTTGCCTTGACAGCCGGTCCCTTATCGTGGGAATTACACTGTACCAGGTGCTCTGCCTTATACGGAACAAGTTCAACAAGATGCTGCGGGCAGGCGTCCACACATTTGCCGCAGGCCACACACTTCTCTTTGTCTACGACTGCAATGCCGTCGATCACGTGAATCGCGTCGAACTGACAGGCGGTTACACAGGAACCGAATCCCATACATCCGTAAGTGCAGGCTTTGTCGCCGGAACCCGGAACGACAGCCGCCATCTTACAGTCTTTGATACCATAATAGTTATACTGAGATTTTGCCTTGTCACAGGTGCCTTTACATTTTACAAAGGCTACCATCTTCTCGCTGCTGCCGGCTTCCACACCCATGATGGCTGCGATTTTCTCGGCACAGGGAGCTCCGCCGACGGGGCAGGCGTCAACCGGGGCAGTGCCCTCGGCAATCGCTTTTGCGAGACCGTCACAACCGGGGAAGCCGCAGCCGCCGCAGTTGTTGCCCGGAAGTTCTTCCCTGACAAGAATTTCTTTTTCGTCTACTTCTACTTTAAATTTCTCACTGGCAACTCCGAGGAGCACACCGATGATAATACCGGTGGCGCCAACGATGATTGCCGCAATAATAATTCCAGTTATATTCATCCTTCGTCTCCCCCCTTAAATTAATCCGGAAAATCCGAAAAATGCGATTGACATGAGACCTGCGGTAATTAACGTAATCGGGGATCCCTGGAAATTATATGGTACATCGTTGAACTCGATTCTCTCACGCACACCGGCCAGAAGCACGATTGCAATAGTAAATCCAACCGCAATACCGACGCCGTTTACAACGCTCTCTACAAAGTTGTAGGTTTTCTGTACGTTTGTTAATGCTACACCGAGAACGGCACAGTTTGTTGTAATCAGAGGAAGGTATACACCAAGCGACTGATACAGGGAAACCATATTTTTCTTAAGGAACATCTCTACGAACTGTACTAAAGCCGCAATAACCAGGATGAACACGATGGTCTGGAGGTATTCCATACCGAAACGCACCAGAATGTGATCATAGATTAAGCTTGCCACTGCGGATGCAATCGTAATTACGAAAATTACGGCAGCGCCCATGCCTGCTGATGTCTCTACCCTTTTGGATACGCCAAGGAATGGGCAGATACCGAGGAACTGGCTTAATACAACGTTATTTACCAGGGCTGAGCCGATGGCAATTAATAGTAATTCTTTCATCTATCCATTCCTCCTATTCTGTTTTCTCAGGTTCTTTTGCAGCTTCGGCTTCCGCCTTTGCTTTCGCTTCATCGGCTGCCTTCTTAGCTGCCAGGGCTTTTTCTGCCGCAGCTTTCTTCGCTGCCGCCGCCTTAGCCGCTTCCTCTGCCGCTTTCTCAGCCAGCGCCAGATGGTTTCCTGCACATGCGGAACCCGCACAGCTTGCACAGTTGCCGCCGCATGCCAGATTGGACTGAGGCACGGAACCGTTGGTTGCAGAAGGAGCTTTGAACTTATTCTGGAGCGCTGTCAGGATTGCAAGGACAAAGAATGCACCCGGAGCAAGCACAAAGATCGAAATGTGGAAATCTTCCGGAATAATCTGTTTGCCGAAGAAAGCTCCGCCGCCCAGGAATTCACGGAAAATACCGATCAGGGTCAGGGCGATGGAGAATCCAAGACCCATTCCGATTCCATCGAAAAGAGAGGAAATCGCATCATTCTTGGAAGCGTAAGACTCTGCACGGCCAAGGATGATACAGTTAACTACGATTAACGGAATGTAGATACCCAGCGATGCGTAGAGGGAAGGCACATATCCCTGCATCAAAAGCTGGACTACGGTTACCAGGCTGGCTACGATAACGATGAATGCCGGAATACGCACGCGATCCGGAATAATCTTACGCAGCGCCGCAATAATTAAGTTTGAAAATACAAGAACGGCTGTTGTGGAAAGTCCCATGCCCAGACCGTTGACGGCAGATGTTGTAACTGCCAGGGTCGGACACATACCTAACATTAACACGAAGGTTGGGTTTTCTTTAATAATACCGTTTGTAATACGTTCTGTATATTTGTTCATATCTCCCACCTCCTGTTAGTCTATGAAATTCTGTTTGCAGTACAGGGCTGCATTTACCGCATTGGTTACTGCCTTGGACGTAATAGTCGCGCCGCTGATGGCATTGATCTCAGCATCGCCGGCATTGCCGCCCTTTACAACGGTGAGCTCCGTAGCGGTCTTACCGTCATACTGGGTTCTGAACGCGTCTTCCTTTGCCTTAAGGCCCAGGCCTGGCGTATCGCTGATCTCGCGGAAACCGATGGCGGTAATGCTTCCGTCTTCCTTGATGCCGACGGAGATGGCTACTTTTCCGCCGTAGCTGTCATTGGAATAGGAATTGACTACATATCCGAGGTCACTGCCCGCGTCATCTTTTGCCACCATAACGGTCTCAACGCCGACACCGCCGAAAGCGGCCGCCGCGAGCTGTGTATTGCATTCTTCCAGGTTGATTTCGCTTGACTCCTCAAAAGAGGAAGCCTCCGGGAACACACCCCTGTAAGTCTTGTTGTTTGCTTCAATTGTGGCCTTTTCGATCGGGCCTTTTGTCACTTCATATACGCCTCCCAGCGCAATACCGGAAATCAGGGTGATTGCAAAAAGGATAAAGGCGTCTTTCATAAATCCGGATTTAGCTGCCATTATTTCTTACCTCCCTTTTTTCCAAATGCAGTCGGAAGGGTGAACTTCTCGATTAACGGAACCAGGATGTTACAGAAGATAATCGCATAGGAAACACCCTCTGCAGAGCCGCCGAAGATACGGAAGAGGCCTGTCAGAAGTCCCAGGGCGATAGCGAACACATACTGTCCCTTTGGTGTAATCGGGCTTGTTACATAATCCGTTGCCATGAAGAAGGCACCGAAAATTAAACCGCCGCCGCATACATGGGCCAGAATGTAGCTTACATCGAATCCGCTGTAGATTGCGGCAAAGATTGCAACCGTTGCAATATATGTAAGCGGGATACGCAGTGTGATAACCTTTCTGAATACCAGATAAGCGGCGCCGATTAACAGCGCAATCACGGAAACCTCACCGATGGTTCCGGGGATACGTCCGATAAACATAGCAGTTACATCCACCTGCTCTCCTGCCTTTAACATAGCCATTGGAGTTGCACTGGCTACCGCGTCGGAGAAAGGTTCGGTAAATGTGGTCATCTTGCCTGCGAATGAAATAAGCAGGAAACATCTTGCCGCCAGGGCCGGGTTCATCCAGTTCTGGCCAAGACCGCCGTACATCTGTTTTACAATGATGATGGCGAATACACCGCCCAGGCATGGCATCCAGACCGGAATCTGAGGAGGCATGTTGAGCGCAAGGATCATACCGGTAACAACGGCGCTGCCGTCATAAACGGTAATCGGTTTTTTCATCAGTTTCTCAAAAATATATTCGGAAAGTACGCAGGATACAACTGTAGCAATCAGTACAAGAAGTGCGTGCATACCGAACTGCCATACACCGTAAATGGATGCAGGAAGCATTGCAATTGCCACGTCAAACATGATTGCCTGGGTGGAATGTTTACTTCTTACATGAGGTGATGACGATACGTTAAATAATTTTCCCATTTCTTCACACCTCCTACTTTCTGCGGCTGGCCGCCACTGCTTTACGCAGCTCTTTGAATGCCTGTGTCAGCGGTCTCTTGGCCGGGCATGTATATGCACAGCAGCCGCATTCCACACATTCCATACCGTTCAGCTTCTGGAATTTTTCCATGTCGTGACGCTCCGCGGCGTCCATCATCATCTGCGGCACAAGGTGTTCTGGACATACGTCCACACACTTGCCGCACCGGATACACGGAGTCGGATCCATCGCTGCAACCTGGTCTTTGGTGAATGTAGTCAGTGCGGAAGATGTCTTGGCTACCGGGAAGTCAAGGCTGAATAAAGCCTGGCCCATCATAGGCCCGCCGGAAATCATCTTCTCTGGTTCTTCCTTAAATCCGCCTGCGGCTTCTTTAAGTCTGTTGTAATTCGTTCCCAGCCTCACCTCAAAGTTCTGAGGATTCGCTACAGCATCGCCTGTTACCGTGATAATCTTGCGCATCAGCGGCGTAGATTTGCAGACTGCATTATAAATAGCAGCCACAGTGTCAATGTTGTCAACAACACAGCCTGCGTCTGCCGGCAGCATGGAAGAATTGATCTCTCTTCCGGTAACGGCATAAATCAGGGTACGCTCGCCGCCCTGCGGATACTTGGTAAGCAGCGGACATACCTCAATTCTCGGCTCGTCCTTTACCATCTCCGTCAGTTTCTTGATCGCTTCCGGTTTGTTATTCTCAATGCCGATGATTCCTTTTGCATTGTCGAATAACTGGAGGATGACTTTCAGTCCGCCGATAATCTGTTCCGGACGCTCCATCATCACACGGTAGTCGCTGGTCAGGTAAGGCTCGCACTCTGCGCCGTTCACAATCACGTGATCAATGGCAGCCTCATCCTTCGGCGTCAGCTTCACATGGGTTGGGAAACCGGCTCCGCCTAAGCCGACAATACCGGCTTCTTTAATGATATTTCTGATTTCTTCCTTAGAAAGCTTTGTGTAATCCCTCTCGTTACCAAAACCTTCAATCGCATTCTCTTCCCCATCGTTCTCTACGATGATAGACTGTACCATTGCACCATTCGCTACCAGTCTCGGTTCGATCCCCTTTACCGTACCGGAAACAGAACTTAAAACATTGGCGGAAATAAAGCCTCCGGCTTCTGCAATAATCTGACCTTTCAGTACCTGGTCGCCTTTGGCAACCAGCGGTTTTGCAGGAGCGCCAATGTGCTGGGACAGCGGATATACCATCTCTTCGCCCTTTTCAGGAGCGATTACCTGGATCGGTTTATCCTCAGACAGTTCTTTTCCCTCATAAGGATGAATGCCGCCTATAAATGTAGCCAAACCCATCAAATAAACCCTCTTTCTCTAGTTAGATTTTCTCTCCCGGATGTGAATTTTTTATCAGATTTTCGTGAATTTTTTATCACTTCCAGGGTTAAAAGCTATCGCGTATAGTATAGCATAGGTAAAAGTTTTTAACAATTGGGAAATTTAAGATAATCGACCGATTTTTGTATAAAAATTAATACAAAATTTATTTTTTTCGACTGGTGTTTCATACAGAAACGACAAAAAAGGCTGCCATAAATTTCCCATAGCAGCCTATTCTTCGTATTGTTATTTAACAATTTTTTACCTGTAAAACAGGTAGAATGCCGGATGACGGAAGGCGCATTCCATTTCCACCGTGCCCGGTTCGGCCCCAATGTACGGCTCCTTTAATTCTACTTTTTCCCGGCGGTCCGGCCTTTCGTATTTCTGTTTTGTATAAGAGGGATCCAGAAACCATATCCGCTCCGTGCCGTCCGCACCTCGTCGTTTTCCGTCCCCGTCCATCCCGGCCGCAAACAGGAAGTGGCCTCCGTCGGAGAAAATACCGTTCTTTCTCCCCACGTTCACCACCGCGCAGCCGCCTTCTCCCAGGCATTTAAGCAGAGCATCCATTCCTTCCGCTGTCTCAAACCGCAGCCCGTACACTTTCGCCGCTGCGGCTCCCAGCCGCTTCATATCGGTGCCGAAAACATTGGCCCCCGATTCCACGGACAGCTCAATACACTCTTTGATAGGAAGAAGCTTCCCCGTCATCAATTCCACCATCATACAGATACAGCACAGGCCGCAGCCCGCCACGGCCACGCTGGGATAAGGTTTTTGTAAACGCTCCCCTCTTTCAAGCGTTGTCGGATACGGCACGCAGGCATAATTAAGCTGGTTGACCGGCCTGATGGAAGGAAGTATCATCCGGCCTCCTCCCGCAGCTTCTTTGCCGTCTGCGGTTTCAGCGATCCGTCCGCTATCTCCTTCCAGTAATGGCAGGCTATGTAGTGGCCGTCTCCCGCCTCCTCAAGCTTCGGGCCTGAAGTAAAGCACTGTTCCTGCGCATAAATGCATCTGCTGCAGAAACGGCATTTGTCGCCCGGATTGATCGGCGAAGTGATCTCGCCCCTCAGCAGGATCCGCTCCGTCTTCTGATGGATCTTCGGACGCGGAATCGCGGACAGAAGCGCTTTTGTATACGGATGGAGCTGGTTCCTGAACAGTTCCTTCGACTCACACATCTCCACCATCTGGCCGAGGTACATCACCCCTATGTCGTCTGAAATGTGTTTTACCACAGACAGGTCATGGGTGATAAAAATATAGGTAAGGCCCCTCTCCTCCTGCAAATCCTGCATCAGGTTCAGGATCTGCGCCTGAATCGACACATCCAGGGCTGATACCGGTTCGTCACAGACGATGAATTTGGGATTCAGCGCCAGCGCCCTGGCAATCCCGATACGCTGGCGGCGGCCGCCGTCCAGTTCGTGGGGGTATGTATTGTATAGCCTTCCTGCCAGGCCTACCGTATCCATCAGCTTCAGCACTTCCCGGTCATAGTCGGATGAGGATGCACACATTTTGAATATTTTCAGCGGTTCTCCGATGATCTCGCTGACCGTCATGCGGGGATTGATGGAGGAATAGGGATCCTGGAAGATCATCTGCATCTCCTGGTGAAGTTCCTTCATTGCATGGCGTCCCGGGTTTGAGATATCTTTGCCGTCAAACAGAATGGTTCCTTCCGTGGGTTCCAGCAGGTGCAGCAGCACCCGGCCGAGCGTCGATTTACCGCATCCCGACTCCCCCACGATCCCCAGTGTCTTCCCTTGTTCCAGGGTGAAGCTTATATCGTCCACCGCGTGCAGCATCCCCTTGGGGGTGCTGAAATACTTTTTAAGTCCTTTTACTTCAAGCAGTGCCGCCATATCTCTTACTCCTCCCTTCTTCCGCCGTTTTGCTGCGGCAGATGGCATTTCACCATATGGCCGGGCGCCGTCTCCCGGAGAGACGGATCTTCCGCCAGGCACCGCCCGGTACAGTGCGGGCACCTTGGGCTGAACGAACAGCCCGACGGAAGGTTTGTCGGATCCGGCATGAGGCCCGAGATGGGGCTGAGGCGTTCCGTGTCATTGTCGAGATCCGGAATGGAACCGAAAAGGCCGATTGTATACGGATGCTCCCCATGGTCGTAGATATCCTCCAGATTGCCGTACTCCACGATTTCACCGGCATACATAATAGCCACCTTATCGCAGACCTGGGCGACGACTCCCAGATCGTGGGTAATCAGAATCATCGAAGTATTCAGCTTATTCTTTAACTCCGTCATCATCTCCAGCACCTGGGCCTGGATTGTCACATCCAGCGCCGTTGTCGGCTCATCGGCGATCAGAAGTTTGGGATTGCAGGCCAGGGCAATGGCGATCACCACCCTCTGCTTCATCCCTCCCGAAAACTGATGGGGATAATCCTGATAGCGCTCCGCATTGATTCCCACCATCTGAAGCATCTCCTGGGCGCGGACGGAGGCCTCGGCCGGTGAGCACTGGTTGTGGAGCCGCACCACCTCCGCTATCTGATCCCCCACCGTCATTACCGGGTTTAAGGATGTCATGGGATCCTGGAAAATCATCGAGACTTCCCTGCCCCTCATTTTCCGCAGCTCGTGCTTTGACTTCGTCAGGACGTTTTCTCCCTGGAATACGATCTCCCCGCCTACGATTTTTCCCGGCGGGTTTGGAACAAGGTTCATAATAGCGAGGGCCGTCGTCGTCTTGCCCGCTCCCGTCTCTCCCACAAGGCCCAGAGTTTCCCCTGCGACCAGATCAAACGACAGGTGATTTACGGCTTTCACCACGCTCTTTTCCTTAACATAGTGAACCGACAAATCGCGGACCGATAAAATAGTTTCGCTCATTTCGTTCCTCCTTTACGTTTTCAGTCTGGGATCCAAGGCATCTCTTAAGCCGTCTCCAAACAGGTTCAGGCCGAAGATAATCATGGCAATAGCAACGCCAGGGAATGTGACAATCCACCATGCCTTCCTTATATAAGCGCGTCCCGCTGACAGCATGGCCCCCCATTCCGCCGAAGGAGGCTGTACGCCCAGGCCGATGAAACTTAAGGCCGACGCCTCCAGTATAGCTTTGGCAACGCTCATTGTAATCTGGACGATAATCGGAGCCAGACAGTTTGGAAGAATGTGTTTCATAATAATACGGTAATCCGACGCGCCGATGGAACGGGCCGCTTCGATATATTCCTGCTCTTTCACCGAGAGAATCGAGGCCCTGACAATTCTCGCATAAGCCGGGACGGCTCCGATTGCAACGGCGATAATCACATTCCTGATTCCGTTTCCAAGGGCCGCTACAATTGAAATTCCCAAAAGGGTGCTCGGAATAGCCAGCATGATGTCGATCAGACGCATCAGGATATTGTCCGTCCTTCCGCCGTAGAAACCGGCCAGAGAACCGGCCAGCATGCCGATTACGGCCGATAAAGTCGCCGCCACGGCCCCTATCATCAGGGAATAGCGGCTGCCGTACACGATTCTGCTGAAAATGTCGCGGCCGAATTCATCGGTGCCGAATAAGTGCTCACCGCAGGGTTTCATGAATTTCCTGGTCAGATCCTGCTCATCCACGCCGTAGGGGGCAATAAAATCAGCGAATACCGCAATCAGGATCAGGATGACGATTAACGCCAGACCGAACATTGCCAGCCTGTTTCTCTTCAGTCCGTTCCAGGTCTGGGTAAAAAGTCCCTCTTTTTTAATGGAGGAATAATCGAACGCATCATTTACCGCCGCTTCTGCTGTGCCTGCCATATGTTATTCCTCCTTTCCCGTCTTCTCTTCTGCCGCACCGGTGTTTTTGTTCTTACCGGCCTGCATTGATGCCCCGGCCGGAACCGCTTTCCGGCCGGAGTTCTTATACTGTGACTTAATTCTCGGATCCACAAAGGCGTACAGGATGTCCACCAGCAGATTGACGATGGAGAAAGCGAACGCGATAAACAGGACTCCGCCCTGCACCATCGGATAATTCTTTACATTGATGGCATCCACCATCAGCTTTCCGATACCCGGTATGGAGAAAATAGACTCCGCCAGAATCGCGCCGCCGAGCATGCCTCCGAAGGAAATTCCCACAACGGTGATAATCGGAATCAGCGCGTTTTTAAGCGCATGGCGGAACACGATTACAATCTCCTTCTGCCCCTTTGCACGCGCCGTTGTAATATAATCCTGGCGGATGACCTCCAGCATCGCCGATCGCGTCTGGCGCATGATGGTGGCGCTGGACGCCATTCCCACAGTCAGGGAAGGCAGGATCCAATGCAGGGGCGTATCAAACCCCGAAGGCGGAAGCGCCTTAAAATGAACCGCAAAAATGATAATCAGCATCAGGCCGGTCCAGAAGTTCGGCATGGACACGCCGGTCAGGGCGAACACCGTCGCTATCTTATCAAAGATGGAATACTGCTTCACCGCCGCTATCACTCCGGTCACCACCCCGATGACCGTAGCAAAGGAGACGCTTAAAACCGCCAGCGTCACGGTGGCCGGCACTCTCTGGAGAATCTCGATGGATACCGACTGCTTCGTCGTATAGGATTTTCCAAAATCAAATTTTGTCACAATGTTTTTTATGTAATTGAAATACTGTACCAGAAAAGGCTGATCAAGTCCCAGCTCACGGTGGAGCGTATTAATATTTTCCTGGGTGGCATCCATTCCCAGCATATACTCCGCGGGATCCCCGGGAGTAAAATACAGGAGGCTGAAAATAATCAGGGAGACGCCAAGCATGACGGGAATCAGCGCCAGTATACGTTTGAATATAAACTTGCTCATTAAACTCTCCTTCCGCATTGCCGTTAAGCGCACAGGTCTTTTGCTATTGGTCTGGCCGGCCGGAGTTACCGTCCGCTTTATGGGCGGGCGATAATCTCATCTACGATCTGTTCCATGTATTCGAGGGAGGCCTCCGTCATCTTCTTTCCTATCTCATAGGTCGCTTTTCTGGCGTCGCCCAGGGCTCCGTTTAACGATGCGTCGTTTTTCCAGCTCCAGGCGGCTCCGCCTTTTACAAAGGAATCATGGGTCAGCATGCTGTCCTGCATGATTCCCGGCACGCGCTCTTTCCGCACCGTCTCGGGACAGAGATAGAGGCAGGAACTGGTCTCCACTTCACAGGCATGGCCAATCAGCTTCGGCAGTCCCGTCAGCCCTCCGAGGGAAATTTCCGAGCCGACCGCCGACCAGTAGGCATCAATTTCATGGTTCTGCTTTAAACTAATCACCGCGCCTTCCAGAGCCGGAAAATTGCCGCCGTGTGCATTTAAAAACAGGATCTTTCTGATTCCGTGTTTCGCAATGGAAACGCCGATATCCACCAGCAGGTGCATCATCGTCTCCACCTGCAACGTCACGGTGCCGGGAAAATCCATGTGGTGGAGGGACAGCCCGTACGGCACGCAGGGGAAGACCACCACCTTATTTTTACAGCGCTCCGCCAGTTTCTCCGCGTACGCGGCCGCTCTGGCCGCGTCGGTCGCAAATGTAGTATTGGGGCCGTGCTGTTCACAGGAACCTACCGGCACCAGAGCGACTTTAATATGTTCCATCTCGGCCTCAAGTTCCGGCCAGGTCAGGTTATTCATAATCAGTTTATCCAAAATCTTACCTCCTGTTTTTCTCCAGACGTTTTTTAATTACTGTTCGGCTACGGTGACGCCTGCAAAGGATGGGATATTGCCCGGATCACAGTAGAAGTTTTCCACCTGGTCCGTAATCACGTAATTCACCGTCTTGTTTGCCACGCCTATCATGTAATACTGGTGGTAAATGTAGTCCTGAAGTTCCTCGTAAACGGCCGCTCTCTCCTTTGAATCGTAGGCGGCGCTTCCCTTGTCCAGAAGCTCGTCAATCTTTTTATCCACCGGCCTGAAAAATCCGTCGCTTCTCGTGTCAAAATCAGCCAGGGCGTGTCCCGGATCGCCTGTGGAGTAAGTTGCCGCCATAATCGTAACCTGATTGTCACCGCGTCTGCCGGCTGCTATAATCTCGGAGGTGGATGCGGTGGAAATATTAGCCGTCACGCCGATCTCTTTCCACATGTTCTGTGCGATGACTCCGATGTTCTGCTGCTCTGAGCCGTTTGGAAGATTAAGTTCAATTGTGAGTCCGTCCGCGTAGCCTGCTTCCTCCAGAAGCTCTTTTGCTTTCTCTATATTATATTCATGCTTTCCCTGGGATTTATAGGCAAATACGGTGGACGGCATAACGCTCTCGCTGACCGTCGCATAGCTCCCATATACCGTCTCCACCAGGGAGTCGAGATCCAGGGCCATAGACAGGGCCTGCCGGATTCTCACATCGCCCAGAACCTCATCATCCATGGAAAATACGATATAGGACATGCCGTAGCTGTCTCCGGACACCACTTTCAGTCCGTCCGTCTCCGCCAGTCTGTCCAGGTCGCCCGTGTCGGGATCCAGTACGATATCGGCATTGCCGGACTCGATCTCCAGCGCCCTGTTTGCCGTCTCCGTGATAAACTTCAGAGTGAGGGTGGAATAAGCCGGTTTTTCTCCCCAGTAATTATCATTGCGCTTTAAGGTAATGTTTGTTCCGCTCACCCAGCTATCGAATGCGAACGGTCCCGTTCCTACGGGACTGCGTCCGAACTGGTCGTCTCCCATCTCTTCCACCGCTTTTTTGCTCACAATGCCGCCCCTCGTCGAAGTCAGGTAATTGTATACGGCCGCAAACGGCGCTTTCGTCGTAACATCCACGGTCAGTTCGTCCACCGCTTTCGTGTTATCGGCGTCAAAGGAGGCAAAAATGGATGCACTGGACGGTTTTTCCGTGGCCCTCTTAATCGTGTAGGCCACATCCTCCGCCGTCAGCTTTTCACCGTTGTGGAAATATACATTGTCCCTCAGTTTAAAACGGATCGTCTTATCGTCTATCTGTTCCCAGCTCTCCGCAAGTCCGGGAACGATATTACCCTCCTCATCTTTTTTTACCAGAGTCTCAAAAATCTGTACCTGGGTGGTCATAGCCACAAGCTCTGTGTTTCCGTGAGGATCGATGTTGGAAGGTTCCCCCTTAAGCACTGCAATCACTTCGTCCTTAACAGCCGCATTCCCCGCCGTCTCCCCCGCCGGGGCCTCGGTGCCGCTGCCGGTTCCCGCTTCGGAAGCTGCCGGCGCTTCACTCTTACCGGAACAGCCCGCCAGAACGCCGGCCGCCAAAAGCATTGTCAGAAACAATCTCGTTTTTTTCATAACCTCTCTCCTTCTCCTTTGTTTGATATGTAAATTAATGGTTAACTTGTTTATCGTTGCTGTCCACTCCGTACCCCTACAGCCAGTGCGCCTGATCCCAGAGTGTCAGCATTGTACCCAGATCCTGTCTGACCGCCTCCTCGAACAGAGTGTACCCCCATGAAACATCCTCCACCGGGAGGCCGCCGGATATGAAAATAATTTTCTCATCTTCGGACTTTCTCGGACTTATCTTCCCCGCCGCAACGTCGCTTAGGCTCATCATGTCTGCCGCTTTTACTTTCCCCTGCTCTATCATCTTAAGCATCTGGTAGCTGGGCGCCCAGTCTTTCGTGCTCTCAATTCCGTCCGGATGCATCCTGCCCTCGTCGTACCATACCTCGTGCATCGGCCAGTAGTCGAAAACCACCTGATTTTCCAGCCAGCATTCCTCGGACAGCTCTGCATGGCCGGTGGCCGTAAACAGGCAGCCCGGCTTCAGCCACTCCCTGTCAATGACAACGGGCACCGGCCCTGCCGCTGCGACGCTGATGACATCGGAATCCACGACTGTATCCCTGAGATTGTCTTTTATAATAATTTCTATCTCATATTCTTTCCGGAATTCCTCAGCGAACGCCTCCGCGCTGGCCCTGACAATATCATTTAAATACAGCCGTTTTACCCCCGGCATGCTGTTTAAGATTCCCCTTGCGCATGCCCTGCTGATGACGCCGCAGCCGATGACGCCGAGGGACTCCGCATCCTTCTTTGCCAGATATTTAGCCGCCACGCCGGGTACGCTGCCCGTCCTCATCGCGCTCAGAAGATTAGCCGACATGATGCACAGCGGTTCCCCCGTCACCACATCATTCAGCCCCACCATGAGAATTGAACGGGGAAGACCCCTCTCTTTGGGGTTCGTGATGTTGGATCCGTACCACTTGACGCCGCAGCAGTTATATCGTCCGCCTATGTAGGCAGGCATCGCCATATACCTCCGGTCCGGCCCGGCCACCGGCATATTAGGGAAGGGTGTTTCCTTCGGATACCAGAGCATACAGCCATGACTGCTCTGATTATAACCGCCCATCACAAAATCACCCGTTCCCAGCAGCTTAAATGTGTCGTCCATCACCTCCACGCATTTCCTGACGTCCAGCACTCCCGCTTTAATCATGTCAGGTTCGGATAAGAACCTGAATCCCACTTGTTTCCGTTCCATAAAATGCCCTCCATTCTGTTCCCAATATTTTTTTGTAAAATACCGGAACTGCGTTTTTATGCGCCGCGCTATGCCGTAAGCGCCTTTCTGATATGCTCCATCCCCTCCTCCAGATAAGCGCGGGGACAGGCGATGTTCAGGCGCAGGAACTGTTCATAACCCTGCCCGTATTCCGAGCCGAAGTTCAGCGCCACCTTCGCCTCATCCCGCATCTTGTGGAACAGCTCGTCCTCGGTAAACCGGTATCCGGAAAAGTCCATCCACATCAGATAAGTGCTCTCCGGCATGGAGGCCTTCACCTCCGGCAGATATTTTTTCACATAATCCAGGACAAAACGGGCGTTTCCTTCCAGATAGGAAATCATCTCATCCACCCAGGGACCGCCCTTCTCATAGGCGGTTTCCGTCGCCCTGTAGGCAAACAGATTGATGTACAGGTGCATGCTGGCCGCAAAATCTTCCACCTTCCGGCGAAGCTTCTCATTCTTTATAATGATGACCGACGATTTCAGCCCTGCAATATTGAAAGTCTTGCTGGGGGCGGTAATCATGATCGCGTCCTCATCCACTTGTAAAATCGTGGTATGGCGGTGTCCGGGATATACAATGTCGTAGTGGATTTCGTCTGAAATAATCAGCACCCCGTATTCCCTGCAGAGAGCCGTAAGCCGTTTAAGCTCCTCCCCGCTCCACACCCTGCCCACCGGGTTGTGGGGACTGCACAGAATATAATATTTAACTCCTTCTTTAAAATTCTTCTCTATGTCCTCAAAATCCAGCTCATATCTGCCGTTTCGGTACAGGAGGGGCGATTCCGCCAGTTCATACCCAAGCCCTTTCACAACTGTAAAAAACGGGGAATAAACCGGAGGGTTCAACAGGATTTTATCCCCTTTCCCCGCAATAGCCAGGAGCACAACCGAAAGCGCCGTTATCACGCCCGGAGCGGGAAGCAGATGCTCTTTTAAAAGCTCCAGGCCGTGACGGTCCCGGTTCCAGGAAATGATGCTGTCGTAATACCCGTCACCGGCAAATGTATATCCAAACGTCATTCCGTCGTCCGCCCGCTCCCTGATTGCCCGGTTGATATCCGGCAGCACCGGAAAGTCGGCATCCGCCACCCAGAACGGCATCAAATCATCTCTGCCGTAATCACGTCCCAGGGCGTCCCACTTCGTGCTGTCCGTATGCCTGCGCTGTAAAAGCACATCAAAATTATACATACACGCTCCTCCATCTCTAATCATTTATCTGCTTTTGTATTTATGTACTTCTATGTTTAGCTTCTTTTTAGTTAATCTGCTAAACTTTATATCTTAGTTATTTTATATCACCGCACACCATATTTGTCAATATATATTCTGTATATTTTGTCGTTTTATATTAATTTTTATTTAATAGTATAATATATCATTCTTATATCTGGTTTTATTTTCATCGTTATCCGATAACTGCAGACTCTGCGGCAGGTGGCTTTAGCGGCATAATTCCTTTCCGCCGCAGTGCGATCCTGACCGGAGGGCTTTTTAAGATCATAGGAGCGCTTTCCCGTGATATTAAAAAGGCAAGAGGAAAAATGCACAAAAATGCACTTTCCTCTTGCCTTCAGGCTGATTTTATTCAATTAAACGATTTCTGTCCATTCCAAATTATGCAAAAAATTTAGACCAGTATCCCTGGAAGAAAATATACAGGACAACCAGTGGTATTACATAAGAAACATAAACTCTGGCCCATGCCGGGAACTTGATGCCTTTTCCCTCATTCGCCTCCTTGGTGAAGTTCTTAAATCCCCAACCATAGCGGCTGGTACAGAATAAAAGGTACACAAGGCTTCCCAGAGGGAGCAGATTGTTGCTGACGATAAAGTCCTCCAGATCGAGGATTGTAGATCCGGGGCCAAACGGCGTTACACCGCTCCACAAGTTAAATCCCAGCACACAAGGGAGGGATAAAAGCGTAACAACAATCATATTGACAACTACTGCTTTCTTTACGCTGCATCCGGTCAGATCCGTTGCAAAGGAAACAATATTCTGGAATACGGCAATAACCGTGGAGGCCGCTGCAAAGGACATAAACAGGAAGAACAACGTTCCCCAGAACCTTCCGCCCGGCATGTTGTTAAATACATTCGGCAGCGTGATAAAAATCAGGCTGGGTCCCTGTCCCGGCTCAATATTGTACGCAAAACAGGCTGGGAAAATAATCAGTCCGGCCATAAATGCCACAAAAGTGTCAAGAATTGTAACGCTGATCGCTTCTCCGGTCAGTCTCCGCTCTTTGCCAATATAACTTCCGAAGATTGCCAGCGCTCCGATACCGATACTCAGCGTAAAGAAGGATTGTCCCAGGGCGGCGAATACCACCTCACCGATTCCCGCTTCCTTTATCTTGTTAAAGTCAGGTTTTAAATAGAATTCCAGTCCCGGACGGCTGCCTTCCATTCTCACGGAATTCACTGCCAGCACTACCATCAGCACAAGAAGGCTGACCATCATAAGCTTCGTAATCTTCTCCACTCCGCCCTGAAGTCCCATGGCACAGATGGAAAAACAGAATACAACGCAGAGCACCATAAACCCAATCATCAGGGACGGATTCGATAGCATTGCGCTAAATTCTCCTGCCACTCCGTCCGCATCCAGGCCCACAAAATCGCCTGCCGCCATCTTGACAAAATACAAAACCAGCCATCCTGCCACAGTTGTATAAAACATCATAAGAATATAGTTGCCCGCCATTGCAAACCACTTCTCAATATGCCACTTACTGCCTTTCGGCTCCAGTACATCAAACGAAAGCGCCGCACTCTTCTGGCTGGCCCTGCCCACTGCAAACTCCATGATAATAATCGGAAGTCCCAGAAGCACAAGGAATACCGCATAAATCAGAACAAAGGCCGCGCCTCCGTACTGACCAACTATGTACGGGAATCTCCAGACATTACCCAGGCCGATAGCACAGCCTGCGGAAATCAGGATAAATCCCAGACGTGATGAAAATTTTTCTCTGCCCATTACCATTCTCCTTTATAAATATACATATCTTAGCTAGTTTACTATATATTTCATCAAAAGACAAGGTATTAATTGAGATGTGAGGACGCCTCTGTAAGACGGCGGACGGGGGAGTGGGAGGTTGTTTATGAGTCGTCAGTCCCGTTTATATGTTGTGGTGAGGGGGAATCCGGAGAAAAAAATTCCTTCGGGGACTCGCTCCCGCTTGTGAAGCGCACAGCGGATGCTAGGCTCGAAAGAACCTCGCCAAGCACCGGCGGGCTTCAAGGTCACCCTTCGGAAAGTTTTTCTCCTCCTTCCCCGGGCAGGTTATCGACGGGACTGATGACTCAGGGAAGGGTGTTGCCCCGTCCGCCGGCTTCAGGGGCTGATTGTCTCTTTCGTCAAGTGGGGGGAACGGTATTCTCCCAGCCACTACGCGGTTACAGTGATTTTAAATTCTTCCGGATTCTTAGGACAAAAAAATAGTGCCAGATTCTAATCCTAAAGCTGAATCAAGGCAAAGCCGAAAGCCGATTCTAACTCTATAACAGAATCCAACACTAAATCTAAATCTGTATTCTATCCAAAACAGATTCCAATACATAATTTGAACCTGCTTCTAGCTCAGGTACAGAGACCAACTGCCAAACCTCTGCCAAACCTCTCCAATCCCGGCCAGGCGTCATTCCCCAAGCATCCGTGGAAACGTAGCACCCTCAACAATACGCCTCCCCCTGAAAGAAACAGAACAAATCAGCCGCCGCAGGCCGCGTTCCGGGATGGCGAAAACTATCGCGTCTTCAGTCCCGCCGACAGACTGCCCTGGGAAGGAGGGAGAAAACTTTCCGAAGGGGACATTGAACCCCGCCAGTGCTTAGCGAGGTCTTATCGAGCTTAGCATCTGATGCGCGCTTCACAAGCGGGAGCGGGTCCCCGTAGGAATTTTTTCTCCCGGATTCCCCTCGCCATACCCATCCCCGGGACTGAAGACTCATACACTCCCTCTCACCATCCCGCCCCCCGGCCGTCCCGGCGGCGTTCTCACTCTCCCAATCTATATCACATTGGTCCAAAATGAATCGCCTGTGCAATAATCAGCATCACAGTTCCCGTTGCCATCCAGATCAGGAACAGTTTCCACATAAATTTCATCCATCTGTCATAAGGAATATTAGCAGCGCTGATAATTCCCATAAGGGCAGTGGAAGTAGGAAGCACGTAGTTACAGAATCCGTCTCCGAAGTTGAATGCAAGTACCGCTGTCTGTCTTGTAATTCCCAGCAGATCCGCAAGCGGAGTCATAATCGGCATAACTGCCGCCGCCTGGCCGCTGCCTGATGTCAGGAATACGTTGATTACCGTGTTGGCAATCAGCATGGCCGGAGCCTGGAGCATAGCCGGAACGACGTTCAGGCCGCCTGCCAGGGCATGTACAACGGTGTCGATGATGTTGCCTGATTTCATGATGCTTGAGATGGCGCTTGCCATACCGATAATGAATGCGGCTCCCAGCATCTTCTTACATCCTGCCAGGAAATCTTTTGAAATCTTAGACGGTCCGAAGCCTGCAATTGCGCCTTCCACAACAGCCAGTCCCAGGAAAATAGCCGCAGTTTCTTCCATGTCCCAATCCATCTTGATGCCGCCGTAAACAATAGCGATGAGGGATACAAAGAATGCAACCATAATCAGAATTTTTCTGAAATCCATGGTTCCGAATGTTTCAAGATCCGCATTTTCCTTGAACTCACTTGTCTGATCCAGGTCATACATCGGACTTAACTTCGGATTTTTATGCACTTTCATCGCATAGCGGATCAGGTAAATATTGGTTACCACATAGAAAACCGCAAAACAGACAAAGCGGTAGCCAACGCCTGAGTACGGAGGCAGTTCCGCAATCTTCTGCGCCACGATTGTCGTGTTGATGTTTAACGGGCCTGTAGAGAATCCAACGGCTCCGCCTAACAGGATGATGGCGGCTCCCGTGATGGAGTCGAGCCCCATCGCCATTGCCAGCATAACCATGATTGGAGCAAAAGCAATAAAGAGGTTTACCCCCTGTGTCGTACAGATCAGGGCAAATACAAGCGTCAGGATCGGGATGAAGATATATAATTTTCCCGAAAATCTCTTGGCCAGTTTTGCGACGATGGCATGAAGAGCGCCTGTCTCCGTCACCATGTGGAATGCGCCGCCGGCAAAGAGGATCACTAACATCAGGTCAATCTTACTGATAAATGCCTTTACAATAAAAAGCGGTATTAAAAACGGGTTCACCGGCGTCCTGTCAATATAGCTGAACTGGGACGGATCGATTACCTTGATTCCCTCGGCGTTCTCCACCCTTACATACGCTCCCGCCGGAATAATCCAGGTCAGGACAACTGCCGCCAGGATAATCACACCAATGATGACAAAGGTATGCGGCATCTTAAATTCTTTTTTCGTCTTCTCGCTCACTTTCGTTCCCCCTTTAATTCATTTTCATCTCATCAGCCAGTCTCGCGGCAAATTCTTTTTTCACCGATTCAAGAAGCTCCGGCTGCATCACAAGATCCAGGGCCGAACCGGCCAGAATCTTTGCTCCGTAAACAATTGCGTCATGGGCTTCGCTGCTCTTTCCCGCATTTACATAGTCCTGTGAATGGGACGCCGCATCCTCTTTTACGAATGCCACCCTGATACAGGACCCCGGTACGCGGTGCATGATGTTGCCGAAATCGGTGGAACCCGTTTTTTCTCTTGCAGGCCTGATTCTCGGCGCCTCTGCCAGAGAAGCGTTTGCCATCAGGACATCGTTTAAGGCAAGGCACGGAATCTTGCTGTCGATCCCCTTTTCTTCGATGATTTCCACTTCTGTTTCCGTCATCATCGCTGCTCCCTGAAGCACTTTCTTAAAACGTTCGATCACCGTGTCAAGATAGGTACGGCTGTAAGAACGGACATAAAAGCTGGCCTCAGCGGTCGCCGGAACGATATTGGCGGGTGTGCCTCCGCAATTTACAATGGTGTAGTGCATTTTCACATCATCCGCCACGTGTTCACGGAGGAATTCCACTCCCTGGCATGCCATGATAAGTCCGTCCAGGGCGCTCCTCCCTTTCTCGGGTTTCACGGCCGCATGGGCGCTGACTCCGTGGAAAATGATTTTGAATTTGGAAAGCGCCAGGCTTTTCACATCCACCTGGGTTGCGCCGCTTCCATGCATCATCAAGGCCACGTCCAGTTCTTCAAAAGTGCAGCCATTCTTCACCATCATAATTTTACCGCTGACACTCTCTTCCGCCGGAGTTCCATACACAGTTACCGTGTAGTTCTCTTTTGTTTCAGCGTTCTTAAGGGCAGCGGCCGCAGCCAGGATTGACGGTCCCTGAAGCTGGTGCCCGCAGGCATGGCCGATTTCAGGGAGAGCATCATACTCACACAGAAGGCCGATGTTCGGGCCGCCGTTTCCATGGTGGTAAATTGCCCTGAATGCTGTTTCCACTCCCGCTACCTGGCGTTCCACCGAAAACCCCTCTTTTTCCAGCCACTCCGTCAACAGTGAAGAGGCATGATGTTCGTTCAGCCCCAGTTCAGGATGGTCGAAAATATCATCGGACATAGCCGCCATCTGAGGCGCAATTGTATCTATGTACCGGTACATTTTCTCTTTTTCCATTACCATAAAAATACCTCCTTCAATCTGATACACTCAGTATATCGATTCAGGAGGTATTTGTATAATTTATAGTTTTTATTATTTGTATTAGGAAAATATATATTCCTTTCCTTGTTCACTGATTAACTTTATAAAATGCTGCATATATTCCGGCACGTACATTCCCTGCCGGTAGCCGGCCACAAAAGCGGTCTTTCTGGAGGATTCGCCCATGGTATAATAATTGACCTTTTTCCTGTATTTCATATTACCGGCATAGCTTTCCCTGTTGAAGCTGATTCCCAGTCCCTCGGCTGTCATCTGGATAGCCGTCTCAATATTCCGGATCACCTGGATTTTCCCCGGGTGCACGCCCGCATCCTTCAGGGCGGCATCCACATCGGCGCGGATACTCTGGTTCGGGTGCTGCAGAATCAGGTTTTCCCCCTCCAGCCAGTTGAGATCCAGGTTCCTGTAGCGGGAACCTTCCACATAGACCGCCTTCTCGTTCAGGGGATGGATTTGCGGCACCGCAATCAGCAGCTCCTCCTCAAAGAGCACCTGATACTCCATATCCTTTCGGATGGCAGCGGAATTCATCAGAACAAGATCCAGTTCATACCGCTCCAGCATTTGGCTCAACTCCCACATATTACCTTCCCGGATCACCACTTCAATGCCGGGATATTCACTTGCAAACCGGTAGAGGACCGGGGGGAGGAGCCATGTCTCACGGCGCAGCTGCACCCCGACACGTATTTTCCCTCTTTTATTATTCATCAGGCCTGCCAGCGCCTCGTCGAATTCCTTCTTGAGCTCCAGCATCTTCCTCGCTTTTTCCACATAGAGTTCGCCCGCATAGGTCAGGACAAACCGCTTACCGGCCCGCTCAAACAGCTTTGTGCCCAGCATTTTTTCCAGATTGTTGATATAGATGCTGAGGGCCGGCTGGGATATATACAGCCTGTCCGCCGCTTTGGTGATGTTGCCGCATTCCGCCAGCACACAAACGTAAGTCTGTTCTTTCAGGTTCATGGTAAACTTCCTTTCCTGCGTATCTCCCGTGCGGATGCCGTATGGGGATCGCAGGGATATGATGGATAAGCGCTTTATAACTAAAAAGCGCTTAAATATTATAGCAGTTCTATTTTACCACAGAATATAATTTTATAAAACTTATATATTTTTAATTTAGTATTTATTTTTTAAATACATTTTTTATCTTATTTCTAACAGGCAGGTCCTGCACCATATGAGCGCCGCTCAATCCCCTGGGCGCATTTCTATTATCCTTAAATACTTCTGCGAAGTCCGTCAGCTTATCGCTTCGGAACCAATCGTATAAGCCCACTCCCCGTCCGAATATTGGGCCGTTATGTTATTCAGGTAATAGGCTCCCGTACCGCTTCTGTACTTTGTGGCATTGCATTTCACTTTGTTCCCATTTGCTGAAAGTTCCTCCAGCGTAATAAGGATTCCGTTCTCAATTCCTTTTTCCCGGTCCATAAGTCCTTCCGCGGTCAGTTCTTCTGCCGTTGCCTGCCTTCCCCAGACTCCGTAATAGCCTCCCGACAGATAGGCAAGGCCCTCTTTCTCAGCCGCAGTCAGGGAAGTAACTCCTGTAAAGTCAAAATAACTCTCTGAAATCCCCTCGTTAAGCCCTGGATCTTTCTCGGCCAGTTCCTTCATGATCCCGGCATAGAGCGCGAATTCCCTGCTGCCCGTTTCCCCGGTGAGCCTCAGCTTATCAAAAGTAAACTGCGCCGGGTAAGTTTCCTGAACCATTCCATTCCAGAACAGTTCCACAATCATGCCCTGCTTTAAATCAGAAATCTCTATCTTCCCGCCTTTCTCATCCTCCAGAAGCGGACCGTAGCCTGCCGTATAAAGGCCATACTCTTTTTCCGGATCTATGACCAGAATGTAGGTATCCTTTACCTCCAGGATTTCATAGCGCGTTCCGCCTGTGGAATAATCGGGCGTATCATTTGCATTTTCATTTCCCGCTCCGCTCTCTCCCGCCGCGTCTGTCTGCTCAATTCCTCCCGCAGACCCGCTTTGAGAGGTTCCTGCCGTCTCATCCGCCGCCCCGGCCTGTGGCCCGCCGCATCCGTATAAAAACGTCATGCCCGAGATCAGGGCCGCGATCAGACACCGCCTCACCATAGTTCTTTTCATAATCGTCTCCTCCTCTTCTATCATCACTGCCGCAGCCTGTGTTTCTGTCTCCAGCCTGTAGTTAGTCCTAAGACTGTAGTTCTGTCTTAAGCCTGTAGTTCTATCCCAAACTTCCAGTATCCGCCAGATTTACATTCTCATTATATCAAAGGAGGAAAAATGATGTGTTACCTTTCGTTTAAAGTTTTATTACAATCCCGGCGGCTTTTTATATCATAGGAACACGAACTGTTAACGCAAAAACCGCCCGCCGCGCCGGAATCTGATTCCGGGCGTGTGCGGGCAGCTGATGCTTTATCGGCAATGAGCATCCGTTTCTCAGGCAACGTCTGAGCGGCTGTCATTACCTGTTCTCTTCTGCAAACTTTCTGATATTAGAAGCGTTGACGTATTTTTTAATTTCTCCGTCTTTACCTACCTGGACAAGGGTAGGGGCCTGCATGATGCCGAAACGGTCGGACAGCTCCGGATTTTCCTCGGCGTCCACCACCTCGTATTCCCGGTCTTTCAGGAACTCTTTAGCTATCTTGCAGTTAGGGCATGTCTTTGTTGTAAAAAGGTAGATTCCCTCTCTGTCTCCATTCCCGGTCTCTGCTGTTCTTTCCGGCTCTTTCTGTCCCCTGTTCTCATTTTCCTGCGGTTCCAGGATGAATTTCTTTCCATTTTTCAAAACGCTACGCGTCACATCGTAAGACGTCCTGTCCTTGTACTCCTGCGTCTTTCCCTCATTCCAGTTCTGCACCGGACGGTAATATCCTGTGATACGGCTGTAAACTTCCGCTTTCTTTCCACAGACAGGGCAGGTAAAGTGTTCACCGATCAAATAACCGTGCTCCTGGCAGATGGAGTAAGTGGGCGACAGGGTATAGTACGGAAGCTTGTAGTTCTCAGCTATCGTGCGCACCAGCTTGGCCGCCGATCTCCAGTCGGGCAGCTTCTCCCCCAGGAATGCATGGAACACCGTGCCGGAGGTATAAAGCGTCTGAATCTCGTCCTGGACATCCAGTGCATCGAAGATATCCGCCGTATAACCTACCGGAAGATGAGAGCTGTTGGTATAATACGGAATCTCACCAGGCTGGCCTGCGGCGATAATATCCGGGTAATGCTTCCTGTCGTGCTTTGCCAGACGGTAGGAAGTGGATTCCGCCGGAGTCGCCTCCAGATTGTAGAGGTCGCCGTACATCTCCTGATAGTCGGAGAGGCGTTCCCTCATGTGGTTCAGCACATTCTTGGTAAATTCCTGTGTCTCTTCATGGGTCATATCCTTACGCAGCCATCTCGCATTGAGTCCCGCCTCGTTCATGCCCAGAAGGCCGATGGTGGAAAAATGGTTAGCAAAGGTTCCCAGATAGCGTTTTGTATATGGATAGAGGCCGTTATCCAGAAGCTTTGTGATAACCTCCCTCTTGATATGTAACGAGCGTGCGGAAATATCCATCATGTGGTCGAGGCGTCTGTAAAAATCCTCCTCGTTCATCGCCAGGTAAGCGATTCTCGGCATGTTGATCGTCACAACGCCCACGGAACCGGTACTCTCACCGGAGCCGAAGAACCCGCCCGTCTTCTTGCGCAGCTCGCGCAGATCCAGTCTTAAGCGGCAGCACATGCTCCTGACGTCGCTCGGCTGCATATCACTGTTGATATAGTTGGAAAAATACGGCGTTCCGTATTTGGATGTCATCTCGAACAGGAGGCGGTTGTTCTCCGTGTCGGACCAGTCAAAATCCTTTGTGATGGAATAAGTCGGAATAGGATATTGGAATCCGCGTCCGTTGGCGTCCCCCTCAATCATCGTCTCGACAAATGCCTTGTTAATCAGATCCATCTCCGTCTTACAGTCTTTATATTTAAAATCCATCTCTCTGCCGCCGACAATGGCATTCATCTCGGCCATATCGTCCGGGACGGTCCAGTCCAGGGTGATATTGGAGAATGGAGCCTGGGTTCCCCAGCGGCTCGGCGTATTGACACCGTAGATAAAGGATTCAATACATTTCTTTACGGCATCGTATGATAAATTGTCAACTTTTACAAAGGGCGCAAGGTATGTATCAAAAGAGGAAAATGCCTGAGCTCCGGCCCACTCGTTCTGCATGATACCCAGGAAGTTGACCATCTGGTTGCACAGTACGGAGAGGTGCTTGGCCGGTGAGGAAGTAATCTTTCCCGGTATTCCGCCCAGTCCTTCCATCAGAAGCTGTTTTAAAGACCAGCCGGCGCAGTAGCCTGTCAGCATCGATAAGTCATGCAGATGGATGTCCGCATTCCTGTGAGCCTCCGCAATCTCATGATCATAGACCTCGGAGAGCCAGTAGTTCGCCGTTACCGCTCCGGAGTTGCTTAAAATGAGTCCGCCCACCGAATAGGTGACCGTGGAGTTCTCTTTAACCCGCCAGTCCTCCACCTTAACATAGTTGTTGACCACATCCTTGTAATCCAGGATGGTCGCCTTCATGTTACGGATTTTCTCTCTCTGTTTTCTATATAGAATGTACGCCTTGGCAACTTCCGTGTAGCCTGTCTGTTCCAGCACATGCTCTACACTGTCCTGCACCTCTTCCACGCTGATTTTCCCTTCCGACATCTTGGACTGGAAATCGGCTGTAACTCTCAGGGATAACAGTTCCAGAATCTCCTGATTATAGTCATTCTTCGTCGCCTTAAAGGCCTTCTTAATTGCGTTCGTAATCTTTCCCAGATTGAATTCCGCCACTTCTCCGTCACGCTTTATAACGCTGATCATTTTCCCTACTCCTTTCATCCTGCACCCAAAGAGGGTTCGTTTCCAATTATAGCAGATGGTATAACAAAACACAATATCTGGTTTGGTTTTTTTTAAGATACCAGATATTGTGTATTACTGTTCACAGGCAGTATCACGAGAGGTATTTTCACGCGCATTTTGCGTGAAAGTCCCGGGGGACTCGGTGCGAAACGGCGTTTCCGCCTTTAAATGGGGATTTAGTTGAGATGCGAGGACGCCTCTGTAAGACGGCGGACGGGGTGGTGGGAGGGTGTGTATGAGTCTTCAGTCCCGGTTTATAGGTTGTCGTGAGGGGGAATCCAGGAGAAAAAATTCCTGCGGGGACTCGCTCCCGCTTGTGGAATGCGCAGCGGATGCTAGCTTCGTGTAAGACCTCAGCAAGCACCGGCGGATTCCAAGGTCTCCCTTCGGAAAGTTTTCTCCTTCCTTCCCCGGGTAGGTTGTCGGCGGGACTGAAGACTCAGCGAAGTGTGTTGCCCCGTCCGCCGGCTTCAGGGGCTGATTGTCTCTTTCGTCAAGTGGGGAGGTGGTATTGTCGCGGCCACGATATAGTCGTGATTCTTTTACATTCTGATGATATCTTGGGTTGCATTATAAAGAGTATCAGAATAAACACTCTAAGATTATAAGATTATAAGTTTACATAGTCTCATAGTGAACAGGATGTAGTTTTCCAGCATCCAGAGAAACGTAGTGGCAGCGACAAGCGCCTCCCCCATTGAAGAAATAGGACAGATCAGCCGCCGCAGGATGGGGGCCGGGCAGACGTCCTAGGCTGAGTCTTTCGTCCCGGCCATAACCTTCCTGCGGGGAAGAAGGGAGAAAAAGATTCCGGAGGGAACCTGGGAGTTCATTGGTACTTACCGAGGTCTTTTCGAGGTTAGCACCATTATGTACTCCAACGAGCGCGAGCGTTTCCCGGAGGAACTTTTTCTGCCCGTATTCCCCGCCCGCGACAACCTGATGCCCGGGACGAAAGACTCATCGATCCCCCTCACCACCCCGGTCCCCGGCCTGACGGCGGCGTCCTCATTTCTCAATCAAATCCCCATTTTACCGCCTGTTCCTTCTTACTATCATCAGCCGTCCGTCATCAGGCCGGAATACAATTCGGTCGGCACGTATGCCGTCACCATAATCCCGTCATCCCGGTACTCTTCCGAAAGGAGCTGGCCGTACTTGCGGATGGTCTGAATCTTCCCCGCATCTTTATAAGGATACAGTTTTTCCAGGAAGATTTTCCGGCTCCGCAGAATGGTTTCCAGAATCTCCGTCAGTTCATTCAGCCCTCCGCCTGTTTTGGCGGAAACCCTCACCTGGTAGTCGGACTGCAGATCCTTAAGAATTACTTCGTGTTCCAGCCGGTCGATTTTGTTAAAGACAGTGACCACGGTCTTATCCGTAATCTCAAGTTTCCTCAGCGTCTCATAAACGATGTGGATCTGTGCGTCCATCTGAGGGTTGGAACAGTCTACCACATGGAGGATGATATCGCTGTATCTGGCCTCCTCCAGGGTGCTCCGAAACGCCTCAATCAGATGGTGGGGAAGTTTTCTGATGAACCCAACCGTATCGGTCAGGAGAATCTGCTGCCCGCTGGGCAGTTCCATCCCCCTTGTGGTGGGATCGAGGGTGGCGAACAGCTTGTCCTCCGCCAGGATTCCGGCTCCCGTCAGTTTATTAAGCAGCGTGGATTTACCGGCGTTGGTATAGCCTACAATCGCCGCCGACAACGTGTAGTTCCGGTCACGCTGTTTTCTGGAAACCTCCCTGTGGCGCTTGACTTCCTCAAGTTCCGCTTTCAATTGTCCGATCCGGTCGTGGATCAAACGGCGGTCCACCTCCAGTTTTTTCTCACCGGGCCCTCTTGTGCCGATTCCGCCTCCCAGACGTGAAAGGGAGTTTCTAAGGCCCACAAGGCGGGCCGCCCGGTACTTGAGCTGCGCCAGCTCCACCTGTATCTTTCCCTCGCTCGTAACGGCGTGAGCCGCAAAAATATCCAGGATGACCATCGTCCGGTCCATTACCTTTGTATCCAGAGCATTTTCCAGGTTGCGAAGCTGTGCCGGTGAAAGCTCGTCATCACAGATTACGCCCGTTGCGCCCAGCTCCCATACACGTTCCCGCACTTCCTCGATCTTTCCCTTACCAAGGTAAGTGCCGGGATGAATTCTCTCCCTGTTCTGGATGATCTTATCCACCGTCACGGCTCCGGCCGTATCGGCCAGTTCTTCCAGTTCGTCCAGGGACTCTTTTGTATCATCTTCATCGGAGGTGCTGACCGCAATCAGGATCACACGCTCCTCAAGCTCTTTTAAATTAATCAGTTCTGCCATATTCCTCCCGCCTTCTAACGGCTCTCCAGAAATGCAATTTCCTTCTCCAGTTCGGGCGTGGAACCATACTCCGCCACATAGCTTCTGAAGGTCTCCAGCGCCTTTGCGAAATCGCCTCTTTTCTCATAAACAGCGCCCACGTTGTACATCATCTGGCGGCTCTCTTCGGAACCGCCCATAGCAATCCCCTGCTCAAAATAGGAAATCGCCTCGTCAAATCGCTCGGCCGCCATCATGCAGAGGCCCATCTGGTTGTAAATCCCGGGGCCTGAAATCCCGCTGCTTATGGCCGCTTCACAAAACTCCACCGCCTTATCGTAATTCCCCGCCGTCCTGTAGGCATCCGCAATCGAGGACACTGCAATCCCGGCTCCGGCCGCCGTCTTTTCTTCGCTCTTTACCGTCTCTTTTGCCTTCGCATACGTCTCGGCTGCCGTATCCGGATCCCCGGACATGGCCTCGGACGCCGCTTTGTAATACAGATACTCCGGCTCCTTCTCATCCACATCCGCCAGAATTCCGTACGTATGCGCAGCAGCCGTGTAGTCTTCCAGCATAAATTCCGCTTCGCCCCTGTATTTCAGTATATCCAGTTCAAAGGCATTTACTACTCCGTCCGCTTCTTTAAGGGCCAGATCAAAGGATTCCACCGCCGACGCATAGTCGCCGCTTTTCACCTGTTCGATTCCTTTAAGCCTCGCCTCTTTTGCCGCTTTCGGCTCCCCGCATCCGCCCAGCATGAGCGCCGACGCGGTAAGCGCCGCAAGGATAATTGACGTTCCTTTTCTCATTAGTCCACACCTCGTATTCTCCGAATGATTCCCGAGTCCTTTTCCAATCAGACTTTTTCCAATCAGTTCTTTCCGGTGCTGCCGTGGCCGCCTCTGTCCTCGTGGCCGAGAGAAGGCGCCTCCTCGAATTCGATTGCAGGCTGGTGCTCCATGATACGGAACTGGCAAATCCGGTCGCCTGTGTTAATCTTTGTGTCCCTGAGAGCATAGGCCGGGAAGAACCACTGGTCGTTATCGCCGCAGTAGGTCTCGTCAATAATGCCCATATGGTTTGTCTGGATGATTCCGAAGTTTTTGAATGTGCTGCTTCTTGGAACCACATGCGCCTCATAACCGTTGGGAAGTTCCATCGCCACACCCAGGGGAATCAGGGCAAATTCTCCCTGTTTCAGCTCAACATCCGCCGCTGCCCTCAGATCAATCCAGTCGGATTTCCCTGCAATATAATCAAGTTTTTCTATTTTGTCGGTAAAATATTTGATTTTAATTCTCATTTGTCTGTCTCCTCTGTCTATGTAAAGTAAGGACTGCCAGCCGTCAAACGCCATAGCTGCCGCGCCTTCTGCTTTGCAGTGCAGTAAGATTATAACATCCTTTTGGCCTGCGGTAAAGCAACTTATTGCTGTTCACACTGCATCGCGGGACATTGCCTGAAAACAGTAACGCCTGAAATGGGATGTACGGAAACGGCTTTTTTTCCTGCAATGCGGAAAACTGCCCCATCCAGACCGGAGCCTGGATGGGGCAGTTCCCAACGTAAACAAATAATATCAGGGATAAGGGTGTTTATACCCGAATCGTAACTATTCAGTACCTTCATAGTTACCGCTTCGCGATGCACAGAAACAGCAGAAAACGCTGTTTCGCGCTGGCTAAACTCGGGATTTTCATGTAAAACTCATGAAAACACCTCGCGGAATACTGCCTTCAGAATAGTTACCCCGAATCTTACAAAATATTCATGAAGGTTGTAAGCACCATCGAGTTAAAGAAGTCTACAAACAGGCTTCCTACCAGAGGCACGATAAAGAATGCTCTCGGGGCAGGGCCGTATTTTTCCTGTAATGCTCTCATGTTTGCCATTGCGTTCGGTGTGGCGCCCATACCGAATCCGCAGAATGCCGTCGTCATAGCTGCCGCCTCATAGTCGCGGCCCATGATGTTGAATACTGCGTAGTTGGCGTAAAGGAACATTACCACAGTCTGTACAAGCAGGATGACAATCATCGGAAGAGCCAGCGCGGCAAGCTGCCACAGCTTCAGGTTCATCATCGCCATCGCCAGATAAAGGTTCAGGGAGAGCCCGCCAAGCGCATCAATTTCTTCCATTGGAAGTTCCGAGTTCTTTACGTCCCAGATGTTACGGATTGCCGCAGCACAGAGCATTGCGCCGATATAAGCAGGCATTGTGAGGCCGATATTTTTAAAGAAAGCGAAAATCAGGGTTCCGATACCGATGGCGACCGCAAGAAATGCCGCTGCATTGGTAAATTTCTGTCCGTCGATCGGGGAACCGATCTCGTCAATTACGTTTCCTTCTGCCTTGGCAGTTGATTTAAGTCCCATTTTTTCAACCCGCGCCCTTGCAATCGGCCCGCCCATCATACTTCCTGAAACAAGGCCGTATGTCGCTGCAGCCAGGGCAACGGTAAGAGCTCCCGATACACCGTATGTCTGTTCCAGAAGAGGTCCGAAGGAACCCGAGGTTCCGTGGCCGCCTACCAGAGGCATGGAACCCATACAGAGGCCTAAAAGCGGGTTAAGTCCAAATGCCGCCGCCAGTCCGCTGCCTACTGCATCCTGGATAATACACATACCTACCGCCAATGCAAGGAATATAAATACCTGCAGGCCGCCCTTTTTCAAAAGTCTGAAACAGGCTGTGAAACCTACGCTGCAGAAGAATACGGTCATAAGAATCGTCTGAACTGTAGTATCAAATGAGAATTCCAGGACTCCCGCTCCGTAAAGCGCCAGATGTGCTAATGCGAAGACGATACCTCCTGCTACCGGTGCCGGAATACAGTACTTACTGAGGAACCCCAGCTTCTTTACCATAAACCTTCCCAAACAATAGACGAGTGCCCCCAGCGCACAGGCCTGATACATATCAAGCTCAATTACCATCATACTAACTCCTCCTTCTCACTTTTGTTTTGTGTAATCATTTTTCACCCGTCACTACAGAAAGTAACAGAAAATTACACCAGGCTTCTGTTAAGGAATCGATAAAGGAACGGCTTGCAAATCAACTTTTTGTTTAGCATTTTCTTAACTTGTCTTTACAAAGTCCTGTTTTTTCTGCAAAAGGCAGGCCCGGCAGATCCTGTTTTAAGACCTGCCGGGCCTGCTTTAAAGCTCCCGTCATTCAGTATAAAGAACCGGCCTGTCCGCGTCCAGGCTCTTTTTCACATCGATCACCCGCTGGTTGGAACTGCCCTTCCACTTCAGCGTGCTGTCCTTAAGCTCCTCCACAAACCGGCCGTCCACCAGGACGTCGACCAGGCCGATAAACGGCAGCGCTTTTATCTCCTCCCAGGTAAATCCTGTATACAGCCACACGGTTTTATCCGGAAATTCCGCCCTGACCCTTCTGATAAGCGCTTCGGTGTCCTCCCGGTTCTTAAGGTAAAGCGGATCGCCGCCGCTGAACGTGATGCCGGAAATATATTGTTTGCCCAATTCCTCCGCTATCTCCCGCCATGCCGCCTCATCAAAGGGAATTCCCCCTTCCGCGTCCCAGGTTACCGGGTTGTGGCAGCCCTTACAGCCATGGCTGCAGCCTGCCGCCCAGAGAACGACCCTTAAGCCGTCTCCGTTGAGCATATCGTCTTTTGTAATATTGTGATAATGCATTTTTAAACTCCGATCTGTTTTGTCCGTTCTGTATTTCCCGGGTCTGTTTTCCCGATTTTTTCTCCGCCCTACATGGACTTTCTCTCAGCTATCTCAGCCATTTTCGCCTCATTTAACCGTGTATCACCCTTGACACGGGAATAGCTTAAATACCCGTTCATCCTGTCTATCTTCGTCAGGTTGCTGCTGCCGCAGGCCGGGCAGACGTCCATGTCGAGTTCCTGATGGCCGCAGTCGTCACAGTAGGAAAGGGACAGGTTCACACCCTCGTAAAGCCCCATCTCCATAGCGCGCCGTACCAGGGTTCTGACGGCTTCCAGGTTATAGTCGATGGGGTATTTCACATACTGGATCTTACCCCCGTTCGACAGCTCCCAGAACCTGTATTCCAGATCCTGCTTCCGGATCGGGGAAATCTCCTCCGTCACATGGCAGTGGAAACCGTTGCTGACGTATTCGCGGTCGGATACATTCTCGATAATTCCGTATTTTTTGCGGAACTGCTTCACCTGGAGGCCGCAGAGGTTCTCCGCCGGCGTCGCGTAGATAGCGTAAAGGTTTCCGTCCTCTGTCTTGAACTCTTCCACCTTCCGGTTAATGTGTTCAAGGACTTCAAGGGCAAACCGGCCGTCCTCCACCAGGGACTTTCCGTTGTAGAGCTGCTGAAGCTCGTTGAACGCGGTAATTCCAAAGGATGCCGTCGCCGTCCTTAGCAGCGGCTTAATCTTGTCGTGAAGTCCCAGGCGGCCGCCGTAAAACCCGCCCTCACAGTAGGCCAGGGGATTGGTGGATGCGCGCATCTCTCCCAGGTATGCATAGGTGCGGATATGAATCTTCCGGATCAGGTCCAGATAATAGTCCAGCACTTCATAGAAATCCCGGCTCTCCTGCCTTGCCCTGGCGAGAATCATCGGGAGGTGGAGGCTGACTACGCCGATATTAAAACGGCCCACAAAGACCGGTTCGTCCTTTTCGTCGGCCGGATTCATGCCGCCCCTCTCATACCAGGGCGATAAAAATGCGCGGCAGCCCATTGGGGAAATGATCTTTCCATACTTTTTATACATTCCGGCAATATATCCCTCGCCGGTCAGTGAAAGCCAGTCCGGATACATCGTCCTTGCGGAACATCTGATTCCCGCTTCAAACACATCTTCCAGCTCGCAGCCCGGCCCGTGGAGCTTTTCATCATAGAGAAAAACGATTTTCGGGAACAGGACCGGCTTCTTGCAGCCTTCCTTCCCCTCTCCCCTTTGCCTCACTTCCAGCATTGTGATGGTCGCCAGCTTTGCAAAACGGCTTTTACCCGTGCCTGCCGTCATTGTGATGAAGGGATAGTCCCCGCGGCTGGAGGAGACAGAATTAAACTTGTATTCCCAGCCCTGGAATCCCTGTTCCATGTCGCGCTTGATATCGGAAACGGCCACTTCCTCCGCTTTCTCCTTATCAAGTCCCAGAAGCATGTATTTCTCCAGGTATTTTTCATAGGATTTTTCCGCATACGGAGCCAGGATTTCCTCCACGCTCGGAACGGTAAATCCTCCGTACTGCTGGCTGGCCGCGCTGAGCACAATGTCTCCGATGACGTCGAAGGCCACATCCAGAGTCTTCGGCTCATTGTACCAGAGATTTCCCATCTCAAAACCGCCCGACAGGACGCTCTTTACATCGAACAGACAGCAGTTCATTGTATCGCGCCGGGCGGACATGTCGTGGATATAGAGATATCCGTCGCGGCAGGCCTGAAGCTCCTCCACCGTCATAAAGAATTTCTGATACAGCGATTTATTCAGCTCATTAAAAATCAGGCTCCGCTTGGTGGACACCAGGGCGCTGTCGGTGTTGCTGTTTTCCTTATCTCCGATATACATAATGGACTGGCTTTTCTTATATACGTCATCCAGCATCTGCACGAAATCCTGTTTGTAGTTGCGGTAATCGCGGTAGCTTTTAGCCACCGCCGGGTTCACCCGTTCCAGCGCTCCCTCCACCAGGTTATGCATCTGGAAAATCGGAATCTGATTCTCATTCAGTTCCTCCACCTTATCCTGCACAAAACGGCAGATAAATTCAATTTCCTCCTGCGTGAAGTGAACCATAGCGCGCTCCGCCGATTTATTGACGGCCACCACGACCTTCTGGACATTAAAATCTTCCCTTGTCCCATCCTTTTTAATAACTTTTATCTCCGAATTTTTCATTCCGTCCTCCTGTTTTCCTAAAATTCCCGCCTTATCCTCTTCGTCCGGACATTCTTCTCTGCGGAGCGTTCCGATTTATCTACATATCGTTATCCTTTTCGTTACTGTTTCTATATCCTGTATTCATCAAAAAAATCACGGTACTTATCCTATCATCCCAGCCGCAATGCGTCAAGCTCCATTTCCACATTTTTATACAAAATTCGGCCTGTTTTTGGGACCAAAAGGACCTTTTGCTACGGAAAGCAGCAGAAATCAGCCCGCTTGTAAGCCCCTGTTTCTTGGCTTGCTGCCGTATCCATCCGTTCCGTCTGCTGATAGTCTCAGCTGTCAAGAGGGGGCGTAGGGGGAGATCGATGGCATTAGGTTTATCCGGATATTTTTTTTAGGGATGATGGGGTATATATAGATTAGATCGATTGGCTTGTTGAAAAGATTGCGGGGCAATCTGGAAATTTCTGAATAGTACGCATTAGATTCGATATAGTGGTGAAAATGCGGTAAAAAACGTGTCTTGGGAATTAGTCTGTTTTTGTTTGATATAGCGTAGTAGTTTGATTTCCCCCCCCCCAGAAACAGGACAGTTGGCGGGGCGGATAGGTGAAAGCGATAACCTTCGCGTCTTCAGTCCCGGCCATAGTCTTCCCGTGGGGGATTTCTTTCTTCCGGAATCCCCACATCACCATCAAACTCCACCCGGGACTGAAGACTCACACACTCCCCTCACCATCCCGTCCGCCATCCGTCCCGACGGCGTCCTCATTTCTCCGCCCTATTTCTTCCTCTACCTCCAGTCTGAATTCATCCACCTGCCGCGGATTGATTTCCGGCAGTTCCTCTGTCGATCCGACGCCGAAGCGGCGCAGGAATTCTTCCGTTGTGGCAAAGAGGGCAGGGCGGCCTGGGGCATCCAGGCGGCCTACTTCGTATACCAGGTTGTACTCGATCAGGCGGTTAACGGCGTGATCGGATTTGACACCCCTGATTTTTTCTATCTCCAGCTTTGTAATCGGCTGTTTATATGCAATAATGGAAAGAGTCTCCAACACCACGTCCGTCAGGACCTGTTTCTTCGGGGCGGAGGCCACCTGTATCAGGTTTTCGTAGTATCTGGCCCTGGTGCACATCTGGTAGCTGTCTTCCAGCTCTATGATCTGCATTCCCCTCTGCTCCTTCTCATACCGCTCTTTCAGGCGCATCACCGCATCCTTCGCCGCCTCCGCGTCACGGCCGAGGGCCGCGGCTATCTGGCGCACTTCCACGGATTTGCCTATTGTGAAGAGAACAGCTTCCACAATTGCCTCATCTTCCGAAAATACCATATTTTCCTGTTCCATCTGTTATCTCATTCCTGTTCTTCAAAGTCCTCCAGACCTTCCAGATCGAGCTCTCCCGTCTCTCCTTCCGGTTCCAGGGTTTCTATGTACATGTCGTCAAATAATGCTTCCTGGGTCAGGCAGATCTTCCCCATCTTCATCAGTTCAAGCACAGCCAGGAACGTGACTACCACCTCCAGGCGGCCCGGCTGCTTCTCAAGAATCTGGCGGAAGCTGAAGGTTCTGTGTTTTCTCGCATACTGCATGACTGAACCGATTTTCTGTTCCAGGCTTACCGGTTCCTTTCGGATTGTGCCGAAGTTGCTTCTCACCGGGTCAATCTTGTCCTCTTTACGCTTCATCACGGAGTCAAATATACTCTGAAGCTTTGCCAGAGTCAGACCGTCCAGCAGACTGTCCAAATCCACAGGCGGCTCGTACTTTAAAACCTCCTTCGGAATCGTCGGCTCCTTAAATAGGAGGCGCTCCGCATCCTGCTCCCGTTCCTCCAGTTCCTGGGCCATATATTTATACGTCTTATACTCCAGCAGCCTGCGTACCAGCTCGGCTCTCGGATCTTCCTCGTCCTCTTCCTCCTCATCCTGGGCAGGCAGAAGCATCCTCGACTTGATATCAATCAAGGTAGCCGCCATCACGAGGAATTCGCTGACAATATCCAAATCCGTCTTCTCCATCCGGCTGACGTAATCCAGGTACTGCTGCGTAATCAGCACAATCGGGATATCATAGATGCTGACTTTATTCTTTTCTATTAAATGGAGGAGAAGATCCAGAGGACCTTCAAAATTCTCAAGCTTGTAGGAAATTCCCATCTTTTTTTCGTCCCGTTTCCTGCATTTTCCCGAAAGACCGGATGTCTTTTACCGACCGGTCCATCTCAAACCCGGTTCTGCTAAAACCGTACCAGAGTCTTGCTTCTTTCGTAAATGCATCTTCCTCCCCCGGTACCCGGAGGGCTGTCTTTCCCTGATAGTATATCAAAGATGATTTTTCATGGCAACCCCCTCCGGTTTCAGGGTGATCCGGATGAGCTGCGGCCTGTCGTTCAGCCTGATATTGATGGAATGGGTTCCCAGCCCGCGGCTGACTAACATCGTCTTTCCTTCGCTGTCAAACCGGCCGGCGCACCATGGCAGAAAGAACTGGTATTGTGGGGTCATCACGCCGCCCAGAAACGGCAGGCGGATGGTTCCCCCATGGAAATGGCCGGACAGAGTTAAATCGGCTCCCCACTGCCTGCAGCTCCTAAAAAACAGCGGTGAATGCAGCATAAGAATTTGGAACCTTTCCGGATCCGCCTTCCCTGCATGGCGCTCCAGTTCCTTTTCCGGCAGTGCCGGGATAGTAAAGCGGTGGCGGTAATACTGTTCCTCCATATTACATCCGGTGATTCGGATATACTCACCAAAGTCCGCGCTCTGATCGGATAGATAGACGGCTCCCGCCCTGGACAGCTCCCTTGTGAACCGGTCATAGAGATCGCCGTAGACCGTCCTCTCCCGTCTCATCCTCTCTTCATGGTTTCCATTGGCATAATAGACGGGGTAACGCGCAGCCAGTTCCCGCACCAGCTCCAGGGTTACCCGCAAATCGGCATCCCCTCTCGTAACCATCATATCTCCGCCAATCAGAACGGCGTCCGGACAGATTCTATCGATCTCCTCTATCAATTTCCTGTTTTTCTCACCAAATTCGTTATTATGTAGATCGGAAAGAAATACAAATTCCCGTTCGTTTCCTTTTATTTTCCCCGAAGTAATCTGGTAGTGATCTGTGACAAAATGGTTTTTTTCATATTCTGATCGCAGAACCAGCCCTCCGGCAACGGCTGCCAGAGCCGCCACACAGGCATATATCATAAAATCCTCCTGAATCATTTATAGAATCCGGGGCGCCGGGCGCCGCCGCATAGCGTCATAAAATCAGCCTGCTCCGGCCGCAGCCGGCGCAGGCATCAGACCTCTTAGCAGTTCTCACGCAGGTTGGCGTAAGGAGCCTGCTCAAGGCGTATAAAGTATCCCTGCTCATGTTCACAAACCGGGCAGTACTTGGGAGCAATTTTTCCTTCGAAGATATAGCCGCAGTTCAGGCAAATCCACTCCGTATCTTCCTCGGAAGCAAAAAGTCTGCTGCTTTCAAGCAGATTAGCAAAAATGCCGAACCGGTCCCCATGGGTTTTCTCAATATCCGCGATCATATGGAATACATGGCCGATACGGTCAAATCCCTCTTCCAGGGCCACATCACCGAAATCTTTATATACCACGTCGAACTCTTCAAATTCATTGTGTTCCGCCGCTCTTAAAAGATCCACGGTTTTTTCACACATATCAACCGGATAACCGCCGTCAATATGGATAGTCTCTCCCGTCATTTCCTTCAAAAACTTATAGAATACCTCCGCATGCTCCTTCTCCTGTTCGGCCGTATATAAAAAGACCTTCTCAATGACAGGAAGTCCTTCCTTTTTAGCCACTGAAGCGGCAAACGTGTAGCGGTTTCTCGCCTGGCTCTCACCTGCAAAAGCACGCATTAAATTTTTAGCAGTTGCGCTGTTTTTTAAAACACTGTCCATCAAATTATTCCTCCTAATTCATTTGTTGGTAGTAGTTTCTCCGAAAACAGGCAATGTATACCAATCATAATACACTTATATTTAAAAAAACGTCAAGCAGACTTTTAATTTAGGTGAGGGGGAATCCGGGAGAAAAAATTCCTACGGGGACTGGCTCCCGCTTGTGGAGCGCACAACGGATACTAAGCTCGCGAGGCGTTTTTTGTGAGTGGAGCGCAGCGTGAGTCGCAGAAAACCCGAGGGTTGCGGCGCGAAACAGTGCATTTACCGTTTCTGTGCATCGCAAAGCGTGTTGCTGTTCACTCTGTGGACAGCAAGATGACAGATCGCCGCTTCCTGCCTTTCCAAGCACCTAATATGAACATAACCCAATTATGGATAATATGCAACAAAAGCGGTTCAGTATTTAATGTAGTGGGAGGTATAGATGCCTTGATTACTTATGATAAATTATGGAAAACCATGAAAGAAAAAAAGATAACCCAATACCGTCTGATTAAGTACTATGGATTCAGCGCCGGACAGATTGGACGACTGAAAAAGAATATGTATGTATCCACCCATACAATCGAGACGCTGTGCAGCATTCTGGATTGCAGGGTGGAAGATATATTTGAATACAGGCCGGATGAAACTTTATGTGAGCCGTCCCCCGTATGTTCTGACAGAGACTCGTTCAGGGCTTTGGAAAATTCCGAACAGAAACTGCTTTAGGATTTTTTCAGGCTGCTTTCTCCACACACGCAGATCCCAGCTTCTTTCAAAAGCCGGACTGTCATTCCGTCACCCGGGATTAATTTCTTTGCGAAGTTCCCGTCGTAAATGAAACCGCTGCCGCAGGACGGGCTCCTGTCTTTAAGGACTGCCCTCCGGCAGTTTTTTTCCTGTGCAATTTTAAGTGTCTCTCCGGCGCCTTTTAAGTATTCTGCGGTCACGTCGCGTCCATCCTCCGTGACCACTCTCTCATCCCTGATCTCGGCAGGCGTGCGGGGGGTCGGAAGTCCGCCCAGTATCTCCGGGCAGACGGGAACAATCTCCGCCCCTGTGCTCTTTAAAAAATCCACTACGTCCTGGCAGTAATTGGACTCACCGCTGTACTTGCATTTTTCTCCCAGCAGACAGGCGCTTACCAGAATCGTTTCCATTCTCTTTTCTCTCTGCTCTCTTCCTATATCCCTGCACATATCGGCTCTTCTCCTTCTCCGGGCCTTATCCGGCCCACTCCGTCATAAAACTGCAAACTGACTGTTATAGAGTTCAAAGTAAAATCCCTTCCGCTCAAGCAGTTCTTCGTGATTACCCTGCTCGATAATCCGGCCGTCTCTCATAACCAGAATGATGTCGGCCTCTCGGATCGTGGAAAGACGGTGGGCCACGATAAAGCTGGTCCTGCCCTCCATCATTCTTGCAAATGCCTCCTGAATCATAATCTCCGTCCTGGTATCAATCGAGGAGGTCGCCTCGTCGAGAATCAGCATCGGAGGCAGGCAGAGCATGACACGGGCTATACAGAGAAGCTGTTTCTGTCCCTGTGAAAGATTGCCGCCGTCCTCTGAGATCACCGTATCATAGCCCGCAGGCATACGCATGATAAAACCGTGGGCATGGGCCTTCACGGCCGCCTCCCGAATCTCTTCCTCCGTGGCATCCGGTTTCCCATAGGCAATGTTATCGCGGATGGAGGCTGATTTAAGCCATGTTTCCTGAAGCACCATGCCGTAGCCGGCCCGCAGGCTTTCCCGCGTCATATCCCGGATATCGGTGCCGTCCACGCGGATGCCCCCCTGATCCACGTCGTAAAAGCGCATAAGCAGATTGATTACTGTACTCTTGCCGCAGCCGGTCGGACCCACAATCGCTATCCTCTGTCCCGGATGTACGGCCAGGTTTAAATCCTCTATCAGGCTGACCTCGGGATTGTAGGAGAAGGATACATGGTCGATAGCGACCTTCCCCTCCACATGTTCCGGATTCTTCGCGTCCTCTTTGTCCGGAACCAGTGACTCCTCGTCGATCAGCTCGAAAACACGGGCCGCCGAGGCGAGGGCGTTCTGGAATTCCGTAGCCACGCCCGTGATCTCATTAAACGGTTTCGTATACTGGTTTGCATAATTTAAAAATGAGGTAAGCTGGCCCACGGTCAGCACTCCCCGGATTGCCGCATAAGCTCCGGCCACTCCGACACTGGCATAGACAATGCCGTTGACAAACCGCGTCGCCGGGTTGGTGATGGAGGAAAAGAACGTAGCCTTCAGGCTGCAGTCCGCCAGTTTGTCGTTGATCACGGCAAAGCGCCTGGACGCCTCCTCCTCATAGCTGAATGCCTGGACCACCTTTTCATTGTCCAGAATCTCATTGATCAGGGATGTGATCTCCCCTCTGGCCTCCGACTGGGCCCTGAACATATAAAAGGTCTTCTTCGCAATAAAACCGGCCACAAACAGGGAAACCGGCGTCAGCACCACAACGATCGCCGCAATAAGCGGGTTGATATAAAACATGAACACCAGGGTTCCCGCTATGGTGAGCAGTCCGCTGAAGAGCTGGGTAAATCCCATCAGTAGGCCGTCGGAAAACTGATCGATATCCGTGATGACACGGCTGAGCACTTCGCCGTACTGGTGGCTGTCCACATATTTCAGCGGCAGTTCCTGTATTTTTTCAAAGGCCCGTATCCTCATATCCTTTACGACACGGTACGTGATGTGGTTGTTAATGACGTTCATCAGCCACTGTGCAAGGGCGGTGATGAGGATCACGACTGCCATCGTCTTCAGTATGACGAACAGTCCCGGGAAATTGACCTCACCGCTGCCGATTACAAGATCCACGGCTTTTCCGATCAGGATCGGAATATAGAGCGTCAGCGCCACAGTGATTCCCGCCAGGACCAGGGACAGAAGAACCATCCATTTGTAATGTCCGATATCCTGGAGCACGCGCTTCATCGTTGTCTTTTGTTTCAGTGTTTTCTCTTTCTTCTCCTGCTTGGGCATTACTGGTTCACCTCCTCGCCTGAAAGCTGGGACAGGCAGATCTCCCTGTATACAGGGCAATTTTCAAACAGCTCCCGATGTTTTCCGATTCCGGCCACTGAACCTTCATCCAGCACCAGGATTTTATCAGCCTGTTTCACGGTAGTGGCCCGCTGGGAAACGATAAATACGGTCATGCCGTCCGTCTTCTCCCGGATTGCCTTCCGGAGCCGTGCATCCGTGGCAAAATCGAGGGCCGAAGCGCTGTCGTCCAGGATCAGGATATCCGGCTTTCTCACAAGCGCCCTGGCGATAGTCAGCCTCTGGCGCTGTCCGCCGGAAAGGTTCTTGCCTCCCTGGAGCAGATTGGCGTCAAGGCCTCCCTGCTTGCTCTCCACCACATCCTTTGCCTGGGCAATGTCAAGCGCTTCCATAATCTCTTCATCCGTCGCATCCGCCTTGCCCCACTTCATGTTGTCCCGGATACTGCCGCGGAACAGCACCGCTCTCTGCGGCACAACGCCGATTCGGCCTCTGAGCTCTTTCAGCCCATAATCTCTGACATCCAGGCCGTCAATACTCACCGTTCCCCTTGTCGCATCGTAGAAGCGGGGAATCAGGTTCACCACGGAGGATTTACCGGAACCAGTACCTCCGATGATACCGATCGTCTCCCCCTTCATCGCGTCAAAGTGGATGTCGCTGAGGGAATCCGCCTTGGCGCCCTGGTAAGCAAAGCTCACATGGTCGAACGAAACCATTGGGACCGCAGCCGGGCTTACATCGGACTGCTCCCCGGCCGCTTCTTTTCTCCCGGCCGCGGCGGCGGAAGTTACCTTCTCCGTGATGCTGCTCTTCGTATCAAAAACGCTGTTGATCCTGCCTGCGCAGGCAAAAGCCTTTGTCATCGTAATAATCAGATTAGCCAGTTTGATAAGCTCCACCAGAATCTGGGACATGTAATTGACAAGAGCCACCAGCTTGCCCTGCGGGATTGCGCCCGCGTCCACCTGCGTTGCCCCCACATAGATCAGGACCACAATAGCCAAATTGATAATCACGTAGGTGATTGGATTTAAGAGGGCGGAAATCTTCCCTACGAAAATCTGGAAGTCAAATAAAAGGCCGCTCTCCGCATAATAAGCCGCCGTCTCATCCTTCTGACGGTTAAAAGCTCTGACCACCCTGACTCCGGTCAGATTTTCCCTGGTCATCTGAAGGACGCGGTCAAGCTGCTTCTGGACTTTCTTATATAAAGGCATCGTGATAAGCATGATTCCGAACACCACGATGGAAAGCAGCGGTATCGTCACCACAAAAATCATTGCCGATTTGACGTCAATGGTAAACGCCATGATCATGGCGCCGAATACGATAAAAGGCGAGCGCAGAAACAGGCGCAGCGTGAGGTTGACTCCTGACTGTACCTGGTTGACGTCACTGGTCATTCTCGTAATCAGCGTGGCCGTCCCCTCCGTGTCGATCTCCGTATAAGAAAAATGATTGATATGATCAAACAGCTCTTTTCTAAGCGCCGTGCCGAATCCCACGGCTGCTTTTGCCGCAAAATACTGTGCAGTCAGCGAACAAGCGAGGCCGATCACTCCGAGAAGGATTAGAACGCCTCCCATTCTGAATATATAAGGCAAATCCGCATTCCTGATACCGGTATCGATAATCTTTGCCATAACGAGCGGTACAAAGAGCTCAAAGCTGGCCTCCAGCATCTTAAAAAGCGGCGCCATCACCGCCTCAATCCGATATTTTTTAAGGTATTTCATTAAGCTTTTCATCGGTCATTCCCCTGTCCTGCTTCTTGATTTTTAAATGATATCTATTTTACTGATTATGTATCTCACGCCGCCCAACTCATTTTTGCACCTTATTGTAGCACATCGGGAGAAAGGGTTCAAGTTCAAAAAGACCCAAAGAACCTTGAAAAAAGTTCTTTGGGTCTTTCAAATTGGAGTAAGAACACTAAAACACGTAACGATTTAGTACCTTCACAGTTGCCCGGCCCTGATGCATAGTAACGGCAGAAAACACCGTTTTGCACCGTTCGGACCGGCGATGCCTTTATTCTTTACGTCACTAATTCCCGCTGCAAGCCTCTACAAAAGCCCGGAAGATCGCCTGCTGCTCATCGGAATCATACATCATCTCCGGATGCCACTGGGTTGCTGCCGCAAAACGGCTGCCCTCCATCTCGATCGCTTCGGTTACACCGTCCGTCGATACTGCGCTGACAACAAAACCTGCGCCCAGAGCTTTGACGGCCTGGTGGTGGAAGGAATTTACCCCTACAGTCTCTTTTCCGAAAATCTCCCTGAGCCTTGTGCCCTCTTTCGTCGTAACGCGGTGGGATACATTGTTCATCGGATACATATCATTGAAATGGTGATTGAATTTTCCCTCAATCTCCAAATCCTGATACAGACTTCCGCCCGCCGCTACATTTAAGATCTGGATTCCCCGGCAGATTCCCAGGATTGCTTTATCGGTTTCATTGAGTATGTACTTTGTCAGCTCCACGTCCTGACGGTCTCTCATCGGCATAATCAGTCCGCAATAGCTCTTTGCGTCCTCACCGTATTCCTGCGGATTCACATCATGGCCGCCGCTAATCAGGATGCCGTCCATTCTGGACACCATTTCTTTCACCGTCTCCATATCCTGGCAGATGGGAATCATAACCGGCACTCCCCCTGCCTGCTCAATTGAATCAATATAATTTGCCGCCAGGAAATTCCACTTCTGGCCGGTAATTCCCATATGGGACACACTCCCAATCTCATCTCTGTAATCATAGTTGCATGTGATTCCAATCAATGGTTTCATGTTTCTTCCTCCGTTTTAAGTTATAATTTAATCATTGTATGTAACAATTCAGTCGTTTGCATGATGTTTGAAAGCTCAAGAGAACCGCCGTATTATTCGTGGTGGCTTGTTCTGATATCTTTTTCTTCCATCTCTTTCCATGGACCCCACTTTTCTGTTTCCCACTTCTTTGTATCGGAGAAATATTCTTCCGTCAGCTTCTTAACTTCTCCATGACAGAGATAAACACCGATCATGTTAAAGAGGATAATCAGGAAGGAGCCAAAGTCTACATAGTTAATAAGAGCGCTGATTCCTACCATTCCGCCGATGAACATCAGGCCAAGGTATACATATTTTCCCCATACTCCGGCTTTTTCACCGAACAACTTCACAAGCTGGTCACAGCCGAATAAGGTCTGGGCCACTGCCGTCGTGAAGCAGAACAGGGTCAGTGAAAGGGATACGATAAAGCCGCCTGCAACCGGGCCGAGGGCTTTCTGGAAGCCGGCGATTGTCAGTGTTGAAACGGAAGCGTCTGTCTGCCATACGCCTGTTGTCAGGATTACAAAACAGGTAACGCTGCACACGATAATTGTATCAAAGAATACCTCGAAGATTCCCCACATTCCCTGCTGTACCGGATGATTGACGTCAGATGCCGTATGTGTGATTGTGGTAACGCCGGTACCGGAGTCATTGGAATAGATACCGCGGCAGACACCCCATCTGATACACATGGCAATCGTTGCCCCGCCGAAACCGCCGACAGCCGCACGGCCTGTAAAAGCATACTGGAAAATCGAAATAAATGCGGAAGGAATTTCTTTGTAATTCACTGCGATTGCAATCAGTCCGCCTACCATATATACGACGCTCATAACTGGAACGATTTTTTCCGTAAAGCTTAAAAGTCTTGTAAGTCCGCCGAGTACGATCAGGGCAGCCGCAATAATCAGCACTGCTGTGGAAACCATACGCGGAATATGAATTGTTTCAACGGTATCTACTACAGAACCAATCTGAGCGGATGCCGCAAGGAACAGACAGAATGCACAGCTGATTGCATAAGCGATTCCCATCCATTTCCAGCCCGTTGCCTTTGGAAGGTAATACTGAGGGCCGCCGAACCATTTTCCTTCCTGGTCACGCTGACGGTATTTCATAGCGAGAACAACCTCGCTGTATTTAACAACACAGGCAAAAAGACCGGTCAGCCAGAGCCAGAAAACGCCTCCCGGGCCGCCGTAGCCGATAGCGATCGCCGTACCTACAATGTTGCCGGCGCCCAGCGTCGAAGCAAGCGCTCCCGTCACTGCCTTATATCCTGAAATTTTATTGCTGTCTTTGCTTTTTTCATCACCCTTAAACGCTTTTACAATTGTATTTTTAAGTACAAATCCAAGCTTTGTAAACTGTATAAATTTGTATCTGAATGACAGAAAGATGCCTCCGCCTACCAGCCAGATTAACATCGGATAGCCCCACACCCAGTTTGTAAACGCTAAGATCGGATTGTTCATGATACTTCCTCCTTCGTTGATTTAGACTTTTTCATTCATTTACTTTTACCATTCCCGGGGTTCAGTAATTGTATGTCTAAACAGTAACACGATGGCAAAACTCCATGTCAATCCGTATTTTTCTGTAATTTTTACACAAACTTAACGTTTACACCCTGTTTTTCACAATTTCTTTACGTTTTGCAAGTAAAACAGGAGTTGACTCAAACATTTCAGCCAGAATAATGCCAATCAGCCCTGCCGTCAGTTTTCCTGCCACCATGGGAATTACCGCGTCGGGGCGGACGGCGGAGATATATCCCATCAAATCGCCGAGAGCCGCCGTCGCTGGAACACTGAACGCCATGGCAACCACCTTGCCTTTTTTATCCATATCTTTGATCATATCAAACATTGGAAGCGAGTTTGCCATTGAGGCGAGGATGCCCGCCACCGAGACACCGTTAATCCCAAGGAGTTTCGCCGCCCCCTTAAGCGCCGGCGCCAGGCAGCGGTTTAAAACGCTGACAAAAGGGTAGGCCCCGGCCAGGGTCACACCGATAATGCCTACCGTCTTTAACTGCTCTCCCAGCGGATCCATACCAGGAATTACGACAATCCCAAGCATTTCCTCCAGGGAAGCGAACATCAGCGAGAGAACGCAGATACATTTTAACAGCTCCCCGAACGCCTTAAAACAGGACAGGGTCCGGTCAGGCAAAACCGTGAGGAAAAAAGCCAGTACCGCAGATATGAGAATCGCAGGAACCGAATTAACCAGAATTACGCGGCCTGGAATCCCGGCAACCACAGCCCCGGTAATTAGTCCGAAGGGAATCGCAATGATTCCAAGCACAATCCCCTTTGAAATGGCTCTTCTGTCCTCCTCGCGGCAGATGCTGAGTGAAACAGGAATTGTAAAAACAATCGTAGCCCCCATCATTGAGCTTAGGAGAACCCCTGAAAGAATCTGGATTGACTCATTGTCTGTCATGGCTGCCGCCAGAGGGTATCCTCCCATATCCGTGGAGAACAGAATACCGGACACCATCGCCGGATCCGCCCCCAGCTTCACAAAAAGCGGCGCTGAAAACGGAGCCAGGATCTTCCCAACCACCGGAGCAATGCACATGATTCCCGCCATTGCCATAGTCAGGGAACCGACCGCATTAAACCCTTTTTCAAATTCTCCGGCCAGTCCCAGCCTGCCACGGAGCAATGCCTTATCAACTGCCCCTGCTGCAAGGAATATCATCATAACTACCGTAAGCATCTTTCCCATACTTTTTCCTCTCTTTTCTCCATCCTGTCACTGAAAATTTAGTTTTTCTCATCCTACAACCTGAAGTCCGATAAATGTCAATCCCCATTGCACGGCAAAAAGAGAGAAAAGATGGAGTGCACTCCACCTTTTCTCTCTTTATTCGGTGATGGCGGTTACCTGCAGACACTGCGCACGGATTACCGTTTTGCTTCATAACAGTACATTGTGAGTGGTTCTCCGTCCAAATGACAGATATACATATGGTGATCTTCTGTTTTCATCACTTTTCCCATTTCGGTTTCGGACAGCCTATACCCGCAATTCTTATATCCTTCCCTCAGGGCCTCGATATCGGCCAGTTTCTTATTTCCCTCCGGATACCGTTCGATCAAAAGCCTCCGGCTCTTCGCTTCCGGTGCAAAACCCTGGAATACTCCCAGCACCGTTCCGTCCGGCTTCAGCAGATGATGGATGTCCTCCAGCTGGGTCTGCTTATGATAGAAGGAATATTCATTTTCCCCGAAGAAGCTCAGGAACAGATCGACGCAGCTATCCTGAACAGGAGGTTTCTCCGAGGCATCCGCTATGTAGAGAATATCCAGTCCGGGATAAAGCTGTTCAAACAGTTCTTTATAAGCGGCCAGAACCTCCTGATACTTATCTATAATAATATAAATACAGTTTTTCGGCATCTGGTGAAGATAATTATAGGTAAAGAAAAATCCGTTAATGTTGGCCTCCAGGATCACCTTGCCGCCCCAGTCCTGCGCATCCAACCGTTCAATCAGCATGTCGGTGCATTTCTGGGTGTAGATTTCCCACTTCTCCCCTATCTCACGGTACAATTTACGGTGCAGATCCGGCCAGTCGTGTGTGCCCTCATAGATATTCTCTGTCTTGACAATGCCGTCTTCAATCCTGGCGTGGTATCCGCAGGAACAGCTCAGATCCCCTTCATAAATATACTTGAAATTAATTACCGCATTTTCAATATTCAGATGCTGGCGGCAGTGAGGACAGACTAGAAGTGGGATTGTGCTAATCGGCACACCGGTGCGGTCGCTTTTTTCAGCATTCTTCCTCTTTTCGAAATTTTCTATCTCCTCCTCAATCAGGTGAATGCTGTTTTCGATGGTTTTCATCTCCTCCGAAAGGCTCTCCTTCTTTGCCCCCAAAAGCTCCACACACTCGTCGATGGTGGCCGGTTCAATCATGTTAGACATCCTTCTGAGGCAGAGAAACGCCCGGATTTCCTTAATATTAAACCGCATGTCCTTGAGTTTCTGGATATAATGAAAATCCTCGTACTCCCGTTCCGCAAAGCTCATCTGACTGCCCTGCATTCTTGGAATCAGTAGTCCGATATTCACATAATAGCGGACCGTGTCTTTCGTAACATCGCACATTCTGGCGAATTCACCTATCTTCATCTGCTGCTCTCCCCATCTTCTGTTCCTGACGGCCGTCTCCCCCCGGCCTTCAATCCCATGCTGTCGTTCTCTCCGCCCGAAGACGGAGAGCCTGTTCATATCTTTCCATTATACTTGTTCCCGACGGCCTTTTCAATGGGGATTTGATTGAGAAATGAGGACGCCGCCGTCAGGCCAGGGGCCGGGGTGGTGAGGGGGATCGATGAGTCTTTCGTCCCGGGCGTCAGGTGATCGTGGGCGGGGAATACGGGCAGAAAAAGTTCCTGCGGGAAACGCTCGCGCTCATTGGAGTACATAATGGTACTAACCTCGAAAAGACCTCGGTAAGTACCAATGAACTCCCAGGTTCCCTCCGGAATCTTTTTCTCCCTTCTTCCCCGCAGGAAGGTTATGACCGGGACGAAAGACTCCGCCAAGACGGCTGCCCGGCTCCTGGCCTGCGGCGCCTGATCTGTCCTCTTTCTTCAATGGGGGAGGCGCTTGTCGCTGCCACTACGCTTCTCAGGATCACTGAAAATTACATCCTGTTCGCTATGAGACTATGTAAACTTATAATCTTATAATCTTAGAGTATTTATTTTGATACTCTTTTTATGCAGCCCAAAATGCCGTTAAAATGTAAAAGAATCACGACTATATCGTAGCCGCGACAATACCACCACCACACTTGACAAAAGAGACAATCAGCCCCTGAAGCCGGCGGACGGGGCAACACACTTCGCTGAGTCTTCAGTCCCGTCGACAACCTGCCGGGGGAAGGAAGGAGAAAACTTTCCGAAGGGGACCTTGGAATCCGCCGGTGCTTGCTGAGGTCTTACACGAAGCTAGCATCCGCTGCGCATTCCACAAGCGAAAGCGAGTCCCCGTAGGAATTTTTTCTCCTGGATTCCCCCTCACAACAACCTGCAAACCGGGACTGAAGACTCATACACACCCCACCCCTCCCCCGTCCGCCGTCTTACAGAGGCGTCCTCGCATCTCAACTAACCTCCCATTTTTCAATTAAATTGCTATTTTTCCGCCTACATGGTAATATTATTACTATATTTATTGAACCGATTGGAGACGCTCTATGATTTATTTTATCGTACAGTGCAAGAAAATTTACGATGAATTTGTAAAGGATGAGATTACGGTCTATGCGGCCCAAGCCTCATTCTTTATTGTTCTGTCCTTCTTTCCCTTTATCATGATCCTGCTGACAACCATCCAGTTGATCCCCACGATAACCCAGGGTGATCTGCTGCTGGTGATATCCAGGCTCTTTCCCGCCAAGGTGTATCCTCTGGTGGAATCGATCGTCACCGATCTGTATACGACGGCTCCGGCCGCCATCCTGTCGGTAACCACCATCGCCACGATCTGGTCGGCCTCCCGCGGAATGCTGGGGATTGAGCGCGGACTCAACCGTATTATCGACTGCAACAAACGCAGAAATTATGTAATCAGCCGTCTCATCAACTCCGGGTATACCATTGTCTTTATCTTGGTGTGCATCATGTCCCTTGTGCTGATGGTATTCGGTTCTTCGCTTCAGAAGCTGCTGCTGCGCTACCTGCCGATCCTCAACCGGATCGCGCCTTACCTGCTCAGCCTGCGCGCCCTGATTGCTTTGGCAATCCTGATTGTCTTCTTCATGGCGCTTTATACCTTCCTTCCCTATGAGAAGCAGACGCTCCGCCACCAGCTTCCCGGCGCACTGTTCTCCACGGGCGGATGGATTGTGTGTTCCTACGGGTTTTCCATCTATTTTAATCATTTTAAGAGATTTTCTTATATGTACGGCAGCCTTGCGGCCGTTGTAATTCTGATGCTGTGGCTCTACTTCTGTATCTGTATTCTTTTTCTGGGCGCTGAGGTTAACCGGCATATGAAATTCAGCCGTAAACAGAGAGACAGATAAAGGGACAGGCGCCGGATCCGGCGCGGCTCTTTATCTGCATAATCTGCCGACGGCCTTTTCCCTGACATCCGTCCCCCCTATAAACAATTTAACCCCTGAGGTATCATATCATTATGGCCTCAGGGGTTTATTCGTAAAACACTGTTATAAAATTCTATTTTGCTCCGTATTTCTCACGCAGGTATTCGATATAATATTTCGGGGTAAAATCTTCGCCCGTTACATCCTTCAGGATCTGTCTGCTGTTTTTCAGTTTGCCGTACTGGTGGATTCTGTCCCTGAGGTATTTCCTGATCTCCTCAAGTTTGCCCTCCCTGAGCAGTTCCTCCACGTCCATCTCCTGCTTCATCGTATGGTAGATCTGCGCGCCGAAAGCGCTTCCCAGGGCATAGGACGGGAAATAGCCGAAGGACCCCTGTGACCAGTGGATATCCTGAAGGATTCCCTCCGCGTCGTTTTCCGGACGGACTCCCAGGTATTCCTCATATTTTTTGTTCCAGATTTCCGGCAGTTTCTCTATCTCCACGTTGTCTTCGATAATCATCTTTTCTATCTCATAACGCACCAGGACATGGAGGGCATAGGAAAGCTCATCCGCCTCGGTTCTGATAAGGCCGGGGATTGTCTTATTCACTGCATTGATAAAGGCATCCAGGCTCACGCTCTTTAACGGAACTCCGAACATGTCTGCCACCGTATCATAAATCGGCTCCCAGAATGCTTTGTTCCTGCCGATGATATTTTCAAAGAAACGCGACTGGCACTCATGCATTCCCATTGAGGCTCCCTGTCCCACAAGGGTCTGCGTCAGATCGTCGCGGATTCCAAGCTCGTAGAGGGCATGGCCTGTTTCATGGATGACGGAAAAGATGGAGGAATCGATCTTATCTCCGTAATGAGTTGTAATCCTCACATCGTGGTTGTGCAGGTTTGTCGTAAACGGATGGGCGCTGACCGCCAGGACTCCTTTGTCAAAATCGAGTCCCACATATTCGGCCAGGAAATGTGCCACTTCCTCCTGTGCCTGCACGGGATATTCGGCCGTCAAAAAACTGTCGTCCACTTTTTTGGAGCGCTCCGCAGCATCGTGCAGCATGGGCACAATGTTCTTTTTCAGCTCGTCGAAGAACTGGTCCAGGTTTTTCATATCAAAACCTTTTTCAAAGGAATCCAGCATCACATCATAGAGCTTCTGTCCCTCTTTTGCCCGATAAGAGGCAAATTTTTTCTGGTAATCCACGATTTCTTTCAGAATCGGGGCATACTTTTTGAAGTTTTTCTCTTTTTTAGCCTCAGCCCAGACTCTGGTGGCTTTAGATGTCAGCTCCGCGAACTCGCGGTATTCCTGCGCAGGGATGCATTCCAGTTTCTCAATCTCTTCCGCCGCCTCACGGACAATAGCTTCTTCTGTCTCTGTGAGCCCGCTCTCCTGCCCGCAGGCTTTTACCAGCTTCTTCACATCCTCCGATGTCATGATTTCCATATACTGCTCCGACAGGGAACCAATCACCCTGGAAGTATAAGGTGCAGCTTCCTTCGGGGCCAGAGTCTCATTATCCCACTCAAACAATACCATAGAAGCCTGGATGGCCATGGCTTTTTCCAGGTATCCACTTAATTTCTCAAATGTTTCACTCATATCTTCTGTCTCCTTTGTTAAAACTGATTATAGACTTGTTATTAAGATTAGCATATTTTCACGAAAAAGAACAGGTAATTAATAGCAGTAGTAATGCCACTTTGTTTTCACATAGACGCCTTTTCCCTGTCTTCCGCCGGACTGCCAGATGACATTGGCGGGAAGGACGCTGCCATTCTCCAGAAGCGATTTTGCATTGGCCCAGTTTCTGTCGGTCGGCTCTCTGTAATAATTGCCGTCCCTGGTACAGGAATACTGGCCTTTCTGGAAGACAACTCCTTTAACCGAGTTTGGGAACGAAGGATGGTTCCTTCTGTTTAAAACAACGGAACCGACGTATAACTGTTCCTGATCCGGGCAGCTCTGGCACTCGCCAGCCAGCACATGGGCCATCACATAGAGGTCTTCTTCCGTGTAGGAAGCAACCGGCTGGGTCAGCGCCTCATCCGTCCCTTCCGTCTGCGTTTCCTGCGCCGGCTGGGCTGCAGGCTGCTCTCCCTGCTCTGTCCCTGCCTGGGCTGTGGCATCGGCGTTTACCGCGGTTTGCGTTTCATCAGTAAGAGCCTCCGAAGCCGGTCCATAGGCTTCCGTCACAACGGCCGCCTGTTCCTGGCCTGCCGCATCGCCTTCCGCTGCAAATAACGCTCCCGGCGCCATGTACAAAAGTGTAATTACCGGTAATATGCATAATATCTTCTTAATCATAATCCTCCTTAAAAAATAAGTTTCAGTTTCTTTACCAATATATGACGATTCGATTAAAAATATATTTATTTTGTCCAAACTTCTGATAAGTATTTGTTTATACAAAGGAATGGGAATGGTATTAAACGAGTTATTGAGTGCGGAATACCCAATAACTTCTTAACAGTCTGTCTTGCATATTGTCGTAAAAAGCGGTATACTTGATGCAATATAAGCTGACACACCAGGAGGAATTGCAATGATTGAGGCAACGAGCTGCGGCGGTGTGGTTATTTTTCGAGGTAAAATTCTGGTTTTATATAAGAACTACAAGAACAAATATGAAGGTTGGGTTTTACCAAAGGGAACTGTAGAACCGGGTGAAGATTACAAGGAAACGGCACTCCGGGAGGTAAAGGAGGAGACAGGCGTTACGGCCTCCATCATTAAATACATCGGTAAGAGCCAGTACACGTTCAACACTCCCCAGGATATGGTGGAGAAAGATGTACACTGGTATCTGATGATGGCTGACAGCTATTACAGTAAACCACAGCGGGAGGAATATTTTATCGACTCCGGATATTATAAATTCTATGAAGCCTTCCATCTGCTGAAGTTTTCCAACGAAAAGCAGATATTAGAAAAAGCATACAACGAATATCTGGATTTGAAGAAAAGTAATTTGTGGGGTAATAAGAAATATTTTTGAAAACGGAAAGCATGCTTTGCAGGCTTTTTATAGTCAATTAAACAGGACACCGGACAAAAAACGTTCCGGCGCTGAATGAACAGCGCCGGAACGTTTTTTATAAGGGTAATTATATATTTCACGTACCGCTTCTTATTCCAGGTTCCTGATATCCCGGTTCCTTCTGAAATACAGGCAGACCAACACTCCGGCAAAACCCAGGATGCAGTAAAGCATTGCCGCGCCGGACCCTTTTCCCGACCCGAACATCATGACCGCCGGGCTCATCGGCCCCTGAACCTTCATTAACGGTTCAAACACCTTATCCACCAGCACGCCGCCGAGCAGATAACCGAGCGGGATGGTGAAAAACTGCAGGGAATTCCTTACCGAATAAACTCTTCCCTGCATCTGAACCGGTATATTGGTCCGAAACAGCACATCCATGTTGGCGTTCATAAACGGGATCGTCAGCCATCCGAGGACCGCCCCGAGACACCATACCGGCACGGTTCTTCCGAATGCCAGGAAGAAATTTTCCGTACACATGGAAAACAGAAGGGAATTGCAGATCGTCCTGACGCGGTTCTTTGGCGCCGGAAATAAGGATGCAAAGATGCTTCCCGTAAGGCTTGCAATGCCGGTAAAGGTATTGACCAGGCCGAGGGCCGTCTTTCCGCCGCCCGCCCGTGAAAGCAGCATGGCGGGAAGGGCCGCTTCATAAATCGAGGCCAGCAGGTTGATGGCTGCCAGAAAGAGAATCAGACCCAGAATTCCCCTGTTTTCCCGGAGGAACTTAAGCCCCTCTCCCGCAGATTCCCGGAAGCTCTCTTCTTTTTCTCCCTGTTTACAGGACGTCTCCGGCACTTTGATAAAAAGAGCCAGCGTGATAAAGGCCACGGAAAAACTGATAAAGTCAAACAGGATCACCGCATCCATCCCTGCAAACGCCAAAACCGCCGTAGCAATCACCGGAGTCAGGATTGTAACAAGTGAATTCGAAAATGCCCTCAGCCCTCCGACACGCTGGTACTGCTCTTTCGGCGTCAGCAGACTGACCGCAACCTCTGAAGCCGGCTGCTGTACGGAATTAGCCATACCATTTACCGCATTAATCATGTAGAGATGCCATATTTCCAGATTGCCGGTCCTTAAAAGATTCCATACAATCAGGGTCATAACGGCCGCCAGGGTGTCACACACGAGCATGGTTCTCTTTTTGTTCCACTTATCGCTGAGAACCCCGGCAAAAATACTTAAAATAACATAGGGTGCATAGGAGCAGACTGCCAGAAACGCCGTAGTAAGCGCCGAGCCCTGCCGCTCATAAGACCATATAATCAGTGCAAAATTCGTCATGGAGCTGCCTAGGGTGGAAAAGGCCTGTGTGCTCCAGAGCGCCAGAAAAACCCGCAGGCTTTTTAACGCATCTTTTATCTTACCATATCTGTTACTTCTATTATTCTGATTCATAATGACTTTGCTCCTTTTACCGTAACCGTCTCATATTTTGGATGTAACGGTTCAATCGTTCCTGAACTGTTATGTTCGGTTTAAGTGCAAAGTCCTGCGGACGAAATATTGACGCTTATTCATTCCTCCATGCAATCCCGTCCGTTACAAGACTTTGCATGGAGTTCTGTCAATGCAGAGTTTCATCTCTTGATCCTCCCTCATGTTTAAATCTGTTACTGCTCACTGTTTTACTCTGTTGCTGTCTGTGAAAGGAACTGTAACGATGCTCTTTTACGGCTTTATCTTAAAACAGCATTTCTATAAATAATTTAATAATCAGCACTGCCGCGATGACAAGCATCATCGGGCGGATGAATTTGGCTCCCTTTCGGATTGCCATCCCGGAGCCCACATATCCGCCCAGAATTCCACATATGGCGACCGGTACCGCATAATTCCAGAGTATCTTACCCGCCAGCAGGTACGACAGGGTTCCGGCCAGCGTGGAACTGAACACGGCGACCTTGGCATTGCCGGATGCCTTGGTCAGATCGTAGCGCAGAAGTTTTGTATAGAGAATAATAGCAAGCGTCCCGGAACCGGGCCCCAGCATGCCGTCGTAGGCTCCCATCACCAGTCCTGTAAATACCCAGAAGACAATCTTCTTTGTCCCGGCCACCTCGTCCGAATGATCCTCCTCCGGGTACTTTTTATTAACCAGGATCAGAACCGCCACAAACGGCAGGGAACCGAGGAGCATTAAACTGAGCGGCCGTTCCGGCATCCAGAGTACAATCCTGGAAGCCAGGACGGAACAGCAAAACGTGACCGCCCCCACAAAAGAAGCCGCCTTAATATCGATCAGGTGGTTTTTTAAATATCTTCCCGCCGACATCGCCGTGCTGATATTACAGCACAGCTTATTGCATGCATACGCATTATGTACCGGCATGCCGGTAAAGAGATACGCCGGGAGTGAGAGAAGTCCTCCCCCTCCCGAAATCGCATCCACAAAGCTGGCCAGAAACATAATCGGGCATAAAAACAGCAGTGATGTTACATAGTCCATAATAACTTCTCCATCCTGTACATTTTATATGAGGACACTTCTCCGGTATCATCACCGTTTTCCGGTCCGTCATCTTTGTCCAGTACCATCATCGCTTCCCGGTACCGCTATTTCCCCAGATAGGCGTCGAATACGGTCCGTGCAATCGGGGCCGCCACCTTTCCGCCGGAGCCTGCCTCCTCCGCGATCACGCTGATTGCGATCTTCGGATTATCGGCCGGGGCGTAGCCCACAAACCAGGAATGCGTCTCTTTTCCCGTCTCAAACTCGGCGGAACCTGTCTTTCCGGCCACCGAATAGGACGCTCCACGGAGCGCGGAACCCGTTCCGAAATCCACCACGCTCTTCATCAGCTCCGCCATCATCTGTGCATCCGTAGCCGACAGCGGGCTGCCGGAGGACGACGGCAGAAATTTTTTCACGGTCTGGCCGCCGACGTTCTCCACATGATCAACCAGATACGGCTTCATCAATGTTCCTCCGTTGGCAATAGCCGAGACAATCAGCAGATTGTGCAGCGGCGTAATCTGGGTCTTCCCCTGTCCGATGGACGTCTGCAGCTTCTCCCAGTCATCTGCCCCTCCCGTCATCGTAAAAGAACTCTGGTTATAAGGCAGGGCATAGGGAAGGGAGGAATTAAACAGAAGCTGATCCGCCAGCGTATGAAAGCTGTCGGGGTTCAGGCCGAGTCCTATCTCCGCGAATGCCCCGTTGCAGGAGTTGGCAAAAGCCTGTATCAGATTCTGCTGGCCATGGGCCTCGCTGTGGTAACACTTGATCGTATATTCCCCGGTCTGGTAAGAACCGTCACAGTTAAATGTAAAGTCCTGCCAGGTGGAGGGATTTTCCCTGATATATTCGAGAGCCGTCACAATCTTAAACGTAGATCCCGGGGGATAGAGTCCCTGCGTCGCGCGGTTTACAAGCTGAGCCTTGGTGTTGTCGGGAGCAATCAGCTCCTGCCACTTCTCATCCACCAGGTTGGCGTTAAAATTCGGCTGTGAAACCATGCAGAGAATCTTCCCTGTATCCGGCTCCATGGCGATCACCGCTCCGCGGTTGCCGCCCAGTGCGTCAGATGCAGTCTTCTGCAGATTCAAATCCAGCGTCGTCACCACATTGTCGCCCAAATTCTTTTCGCCGCGCAGCTCGTTGATCACCTTCTCAAGCAGGTTGACATGGGACGAAAGCAGGTAAAAATTGGCCAGCGACTCGATTCCCGTCTTTCCGTTCAGTCCGGAATAGCCGACCGAATGCACAAACAGGTAGTCAAAGGGGTAATATCTGGTCTCCGTCCCGTCCTGGGAGACCCTGGTCTCCGCAAGCACCGTCTTGTCGCTGCTCATGATGCTTCCTCTGATAATCCGGTCGGCAAACTGGTCAAGTCTTGCATTGTAAGAACTGCCGATGACATTCTCACTCTTGAACTGGATGAACCAGCCAAGGTATCCGGCCATCAGCACAAATACTGCGGAAAAAGCATAGGTGAGCCTCAATATGTTCTTATTGGCCCTGGCCCTGCCATCCCCGGCATCCTTCCTGAATTTTTTAAAGCCCAGATCTTTGCAGGTCTTCTTTACCTGGAACCGCTTTCCGGCTCCTCCCTCCCGCTTTCCCAGAGCAGATAATTTATCTTTTCCGTTTTTCTTTTTTATCGTTTTGTCTTTGCCGGTTCTTTTTTCCCCTGTTTTCTTCTCTTCATTGGAGCTCTGATCACTCAGTTTCATAATCTTCCTCCTCTTCTTCATTTCGCTTCAGGATAAAGAGCCCCTGAATTACACCAAACAGGATGAATGTACTTAAGATAGAACTTCCTCCGTAGCTGACAAAAGGCAGAGTCACACCGGTGGACGGGATAAACTTGATAACGCCTCCGATAGTCAGGAATACCTGGATAATATAGACCGTCCCCAGCCCGAATGCGATCAGCTTATAGAAGACAGCCTGCATTTTCGTGGCAATCAGCATAAACTGTAAAAAGCAGCCCAGGCAGATCAGAATAATACAGAGCGCAAAGATACCGCCCAGCTCCTCCGATATGGCAGCAAAGATAAAGTCTTTCTCCACAACGGGAATCTTTTTCGGCATTCCCTGGTAAAGTCCCATTCCAAACCAGCCCCCCGTGCCGATGGCAAACAGCGCCTGGGTGACCTGATATCCTTTCCCCGCAATGTCATTCCAGGGATTCTGCCAGGCCTCCACGCGCACGCGCACATGGGAAAACATCTTATAGGCAGCCATTGCCGCTACCGCCCCGCAGCCCGCTCCGGCCCCCAGATAGAACCAGTTGGAAGTGGCGATGAAAAGCATCAGAAGATACGTCACAAAAAAGATGAGGGCGCTTCCCAAATCCTTTGACAGCACCAGTACCAGGACGTGAGCCGCGGCCACCGCCGTCGTAATCACTATCGTCCTGAAATCGGTGGACCGGTAAAACATCGTTGCCACAAAGAAAACAAAACTGATTTTGACAAATTCCGAAGGCTGGAAAGAAAAGCCCCCGATACTGATGGCAAGCTGTGCCCCATAGCTGGTGCTTCCCAGAATACAGACCGTAAGGAGAAGCAGCAGGCCGATGGTTCCGTATACCCACGGAATCTTTGACAACTGCCACGTCCTGTCGATGATAAAAGGAATAATCATCGTTATCACAGCAGCTATGGCCGCGATGACAAACTGCCTGACCGCCCTGTCGAAGGAAATCCTGGTCAGCATAATAAAGCTGACGCACAGGAGCATACACGTATTGTTGAGCAGCAGCCTGGACAGATTATGGTAAAACAGCCTGTAAAAGACCTGATACAGCAGGAAAAATAAAAGCTGGGCGCCAAAAAAAATCAGCGTCCTCTCATCCTCCGTCCGCAGATAAATCACCGCATATGCCAGAACATGGATAAAAAACAGAGCCACATTCTGAAGCCTGCATACCCTGTTCCTGGAATAATCATCCCTCATTGCAAAAAACCGGAAATTATAGTATGTGTAAATTGCTATCAGCAGTATCATCAGATACTTTGATAATGTTGTAACAAGATTAATCACATTCTCACCTATTCAATCCCTCGTTTAAAGTGGCCTCTTGTAAAATCCCCCCGAAGCTCCGTCTCTCTCCCTTCCAGGAAACAGCCGGTAAATGCTCCGATCACAGTCCGTATTTCTTCTCTGCTCTCGGTGGTGAAATTCAGTCTCAGGCCCTCTGGTCCCAGCCTGTCTATAATCCTTCTGTCCTTTAAAAGAGACAGAGGGCTGGAATTATAAATTGTATTATAGCAGAAACGGCAATGGTTCTTTACCGGGAATTCCTTGCCCATTCTGTCCTTCAGGGACAGGAGCTCCGGCTTCTTCGTACAGGCCGCCACCGTTTTCTTCATGCATTGGGCCGTAACCATCATCGGAAGACGCCCGTAGACAATCAGCTCGCCGCCGCGGCATCCTTTCTCCTCCAGCTCCCTGCTGTTAAGCTCCACCGGGAGCGTAAAGCGGAACCGGAATCCGGACGCCATCCGGGCCGTCATCTTCTCAGCTTCCCTGTTCATCGTATAAATCCCATAGTCCATGAGGATGGTAAGCTCCTTCAGAGCCGGGAATTCTTCCGCCCATCCGCGGATCAGCCCGATTTCCTCCCACGCCCTTACGACCACGCCGTCAAAGCCAGCCAAGATAAAGGCGTCCCTGTTTTCTTCAAAGAAGCGGGAAGCTTCCTCCCTGAAAATGTGGGGAAGCGTGAGGTAACAGCGTTTCCCCGCCCGGTGGCAGCGCTCGGCTGTCTTCTTCCAGGATGCGGCGTCAAAACCGGCGCTGTCCAGATAAATGCTGTCTACGCTCTTCTCCTGCAGGACCGTTTCAAAGGATTCCGGCTCCTCTAAAGATACCGTGAGACGGTAGGGCGTATTCTCCCCGCCCGTTTTGTTCTCCTTTGACAAGAGTTCATTAGCCGCGCTCCCGCTGGAAACGCTCCCGGCGGAAACTCGTCTGAACGGAGCCAGTATTTTTTCTTCCAGTTCCGTAAAAGCCTGTCTTCTCAGTTCATTCAGCTCCTGGATCGGCACAAAGGGGTTTCCCGCCGTTTCCACCTTCAAATCATCAAAATAAAACGGCGTATTTCCCGTCTTTCCGATCTGCTTTGCGATTCTCTCCTCCGTGGCCGGCTGGTTCTTCGCCGGTTCGACCACGCCGCCCGAAACGGTGACGGATACGCTTTCGCTCTCCTGTGACTCCCTCATTCTCCGGTTGCAGGTAAGTGTGAGGGACAGCGGTTCACCCTCCCTGACAACGGCTGCTCCGGCGACGGGTTCCCTGACGACAGCCTCCACATAGGTCTGGTCAAGATACTGGTACAGTTCCCTGTTCTCCTCGCGGAAAGCCGGTTTTTCCTTCATCACGACCATATCGCGGCCGTTGTGCTGCCTGTAATATCCCTCGGTCTGCCCTCCGCGGTCGAAGAGATCCAGGAGTTTCTTCCTGTCCGCCGCGTCGACGCGGTAGCCTTCCCTGCCCTTCTCCAGATAGAGGTCCGCATATTTTCTGTATATGCTTACCACGCCCGCCGTATAGCGCGGACTCTTCATTCTTCCTTCGATTTTCATCGAATAGACGCCTGCCTCGACCAAATCCGGCAGAATGTCCAGGGTACAGAGGTCTTTCAGGCTCAGTACGTAACGCTCGTCTTTATTATTTAACGTCTTTCCTTCCTGTTTCACATCAAACGGAAGGCGGCAGGTCTGGGCACATCTGCCCCGGTTGCCGCTGCGTCCGCCGATCAGGCTGCTGAACAGGCACTGACCGGAATAACAGTAGCACAGCGCCCCGTGTACAAAGCTCTCGATCTCGGCTCCCGTTTTATCATAGATTTCCTTTATCTCCCGCAGGGACAGCTCCCTGGCCGTGACAATCCGGCCGGCTCCCAGCTTCATCATCAGCTCGGCTCCCAGCGGGCCGGTAATTGTCATCTGGGTGCTGGCATGAACCGGAAGCTCCGGAAAGTGCTCTCTGATATAGGAGAAAACTCCCATATCCTGGACAATCACCGCATCCAGTCCCTGTCTGTAGTAGGGCTCCAGGTACCCGTATAAGCCCTCCAGCTCCTTTTCCTTTACCAGTGTGTTTACCGTCATATAGAGCCGGCAGCCATGCAGATGTACATAGTCGATTGCCTCCAGCATCCTGTCTTCGTCGGGATTATCGGCATAAGCCCTGGCGCCGAAACGGCTGCCTCCGATATAAACGGCATCCGCGCCGGCCGCCACGGCCGCCTTCATACTTTCAAATGACCCGGCCGGAGCCAGAATCTCTACTTTTTTCTTCATAATTGCAAACTCCGTTCTCTAAAAAAAACGACAGGCTGATGTACCGCAAAGCCCTCTCAGGATTCTGCGTTTCCATCAGCCTTCTTTTATCTGTGAATGTGCGCGGCCACCGCGTGGCTTTGCTACTCCGCCTGCTGTTCCTGCTTATTGTCACTGCCGCGGGCGCTCTCCAGAGCTTCCAGCGCCTTATATTTTTCAAGTTCCACCTTGATTGCCTCCAGCTTCATCTGCGTGCTGACCAGCTCATGTTTCAGGCGGTACGTCTCCTTCTCAAGCTCTTCCTTCTGGGCGGCCAGAAGTCCGGCGTGCTCCCGTTCCTTGAAATAGTCATCGGCAATATTTAAGTATGTCATCACATTCTGATAATCTTCCGGCTGCTTCCTGAAACCGTCCTGCCTCTGCAGGCCGGCAATCTTGTCATTTAAATAGCTGGCAACCTGCTGGAGGTAACTTTCTTCCTCCAGGCCGCCCAGTGTATATATCTTTCCGGCAATTAAAACGTCTGTATAATTCTTGGAACCCATCTTTTCCATCTTCTCTTTCATTTGTAATTTGGAACCGTCCAATCTCCATCGAACAGTTACTCTAATTTATCTGTTGCTGCAGTCCCAGGTGATGATAGGCGGCTTCCGTCGCTACCCTGCCTCTCGGCGTCCTGTTAATAAATCCATTCATCAGAAGATACGGTTCGTATACATCCTCAAGCGTCCCGGAATCCTCCCCGAGAGCCGCCGCCAGCGTGTCCAGTCCCACTGGGCCTCCTGAAAATTTCTCAATCATAATCGTAAGGATTGCCCGGTCGTTATTATCCAGACCCAGTTTATCCACATCCAGGATATCCAGGGCAAAATCAGCGACTTCCTTTGTAATCACCCCGTCATACTTCACCTGGGCAAAATCCCTTACTCGCTTAAGGAGACGGTTGGCAAGCCTCGGCGTACCCCGGGAGCGTCTCGCAATCTCAAATGCTCCCCGCTCTTCTATCTCCACATTCATCACTCTCGCAGAACGGAGAATAATGGTCTTTAACTCCTCCGGCATGTAAAAATCCATCTTCTGCACGATGCCGAACCTGTCGCGGAGCGGCGCCGTCAGAAGTCCTGCCCGGGTGGTTGCCCCAACCAGCGTAAACTTCGGAAGTTCCAGACGGATCGAGCGGGCGGTTGAATCTTTTCCCAGCATAATATCGATCGCATAATCTTCCATCGCAGGATAGAGAACTTCCTCCACCTGCCGGTTCAGACGGTGAATTTCATCTACAAAGAGGACATCGCCCTCCTGGAGACCGTTCAGTATTGCCGCAATCTCTCCCGGCTTCTCAATCGCCGGACCGGAGGTCACTTTCATCTTCACGCCCATCTCATTGGCGATAATTCCGCAGAGCGTCGTCTTGCCGAGGCCAGGAGGCCCGTAAAACAGGACGTGATCGAGAGCCTCCCCCCTCGACTTGGCTGCGTCTATGAAAACCTTCAGTGTGGATTTTATCTTTTCCTGGCCAATGTATTCACTCAAATACTGGGGCCGCAGGCTGCTCTCTATGCGCTTGTCCTCTTCCGTAATCTCAGTTGTAATAATTCTCCTGCTCATATTGCACTTCCCGCTCTCCCACTCTTATAAAAATGCCAGAAACTTGAGGGATGCCTTGAGGACTGCCTCCGCATCCATATCGTCCGTTATCTGTACACTCTTCACTGCCTTTGATGCCTCCAGATTCGTATATCCAAGAGCCACCAGCGCTTCCACTGCTTCCCTGCCCGCTTCTTTCGTCAGAGGCATAGCAGTTCTCTCCTCTTCCATACCGGCAATTCCGGCAAGCATCTGCTCCGCGCTGACCTTGTCCTTCAAATCCAGGATAATCCTCTGCGCCGTCTTGGCCCCCACTCCCGGAGCCTTTGAAATTGCCTTGGCATCCCCTGTGAGGATCGCAAGCCGCAGATCATCCGGCCTGAGCGCCGACAGGATCCCAAGCGCCCCCTTGGGGCCGATCCCGTTGACACCAATCAACTGTTTAAACATCTCCAAATCCTGGCGGTTCAGGAAGCCATACAGGCTCAAATCATCCTCCCTGACCTGCAGGTATGTATATATCTTCACTTCTTCACCTAGAGGCGGAAGCACCTCCAGTACGGAGAGCGGCACGTAGATTCCAAGCCCCACCGGACCCGCTTCCACCACAATCCTGTCGCCCGACTTGTCCGCCAGAGCTCCCTTTACATATGAAATCACGGTTTTTCTCCTTAATTGCTGCCTTTTTCTGTCTTCTTAACCTTATTTGCCGTCCGGCTGTTTTTCCTGTACGCCTGCGGTTCTTTGCCGCTTTATTCTGCGTATTTATAACTCTGCTTTGCCGGTTTGTAACTTCACGGCCGCCTTATATTACTGTATAAAGCACAACATCCACCGGCCGATTTAACTCCGGTTTCATGCTCTTTTAATAGAAGTTACTATCCTCAATATCATACCATACGGAGGGGAGCAATGCAAGGTGTGTCGAACAAATATTCTGGGGGCTTTAGTTGCGAAGGGAGAACGCCGCCGGGACGGCCGGAGTTCGGAATGGTGAGCGGGAGGTTGTGAGTCTTCAGTCCCGGTTTGTAGGTTGTCGCGGGTGGGGCAACACACTTCGCTGAGTCTTCAGTCCCGCCGACCACCTGCCCGGGGAAGGAAGGAGAAAACTTTCCGAAGGGGACCTTGGAATCCGCCGGTGCTTGCTGAGGTTTCTCACGAAGCTAGCACCCGCTGCGCATTCCAAAAGCGGGAGCGAGTCCCCGCAGGAATTTTTTCTCCTGGATTCCCCCTCACGACAACCTGCAAACCGGGACTGAAGACTCATGAACCCCCACCCACTCCCCCGTCCGCCATCTTACAGAGGCGTCCTCGCACCTCAACTAAATCTTTACTTTCCCTGTTTTTCCTAATATAATACTATCCATACCCATTTCAACCAATGCCCGCATTTTTTACCAGAGGGAGTTATCTGCATGATTACAATAGAGAAGAAAGTAGATCTGGAAATTACATATCCGCTCGACTCAATCGGCGAGCTGGAAAAGCTGTTGTTTTTTGATATTGAAACCACCGGATTTTCCGGTGATTACTCTACGCTGTATCTGATCGGCTGTACGTATTACCTGGACGGGAGCTGGCACTTGATTCAGTGGTTTGCCGACACCCTGAACGCGGAGGAGGAACTCCTTCATGCGTTTTTCAAATTTATGGAACAGTTCCGGTTCCTGATCCATTTTAACGGGGACGGTTTTGATATTCCTTACCTGCTGAAAAGGTGCAGAGCCTATGATCTGGAATATGATTTTCAGAAAATTGAGAGTATCGACATTTACAGGATCGTCAAGCCCTATAAAAAGCTTCTGGGGCTTGAAAATATGAAGCAGAAAAGCATTGAATGTTTCCTGGGGGTCTGCCGTGAGGACCAGTACAATGGAGGGCAGCTTATTGAGGTGTATAAAGATTATCTTGTCACCCATGAAGATTTTCTGTACCGTCTGCTGATTCTTCACAATGAGGATGATTTAAAGGGGATGCCGTCTATTCTTCCGATTCTCTTTTATCACGATTTTCTCAGGGAAAGTTTTACCTACGCAGGACAGGAACTCTGTGAGCTCAAAGATGCCTTCGGCTCTCCGGTAAAGGAACTGAAGCTCTGTTTTGAAAGCACGATCCCGCTGCCCGTGCCGGTCCAGTCGGACTGCAGTCCATATACCCTGGATTTTTCCGGGCGTCTTTTGACCGTCACGGTTCCGCTCTTTGAAGGGGAATTAAAACATTATTATCCTGACTACCAGAACTATGTGTATCTGGTGTATGAAGATAATGCAATTCACAAGAGTGTCGGCCAGTACGTGGAAAAAGAAGCCAAAAAGAAGGCTACCGCAAAAACCTGCTATACCAGGGTGTCCGGCACCTTCATTCCACAGCCCTGCGAAATCTGGGACGGCTGTCTTAAAACCGATTACAAAGATAAGCTCACCTATGTGGCCTTTCGGCCGGAGTTGTTCGCGGAGGACACCGCCGTCCGGTATCTGGATGCGGTTCTGAAGAAGCTCATCGGCTGAGACAGATGCGAACCGGGCAAAGCAGATATAGAAAAAAATCACTGTTACTGTTCACAGAAAACCCGGAGGTGGGGCGCGAAACGGCATTTTTGCCGTTTCTGCGCATCGCGCAGCCTGTTACCGGACACGGAGTGAACAGTAACAAATCACTTTCTCTTCCTGTGGCGCAGCAGTTTCCTCATATAATCAAATGTTTTTTCTTCTCCCTCGTCTTTCAGCATCAGAAGAAGTTTTTCTAATTGTACCCTGGTTTTCTTATGCATCACCATATAGTCCATTCCCCGGTTATAGTATTCCCAGGGGCAGGCGTCCGTATATTCATCACCTTTGTAGACCTTGGAAGCGGCAATCCGATCCATCACCATCTCCACCAGATAGTTCAGGGGCATCTCATTCCCAATCAGACCGTCCGCCTTATTAGGCGCAAAATCTATCCAGTATTCAAAATGGTGCTTATTTCTTCCCTTATGATGCAGCCAGGCCACGGAATAGCCCTTTTCTTCCTTCTCCGCCGCATTAGGGCTTCTGTCGCCCTGATAGTATTTTACTCCTATTTTAAATTCCTCCCAGGAATATTTAGACAGATCGTGGAGCAGGCCCTGCTTATAGAGTCCCACTTTAAAACAATTCTCCATTACCATCTGCTTATGTCTCGTTATTGTCCTGAAATGATGGACTGCATTCCAAAGATTCATGATTCTCTCCCCGCTGATTGCGCATCCGATTTATCCGGAAGGTTCTGGTTTCCCCCGAATATCGCCTGATACTTATTTTACAACAGCCCTCTCCTTTTATCAACCACGTTTCTCCCCTTCTTTTCTCTCTTTTTATCACTGTATTTCACTCCCGGAATCCCCTTTTTCCCATACATTTTTACCATAAATACCCGTATGTTGTAAAATGATTGAATTTTCCCTGAAATTCCCTGAATTTCCCATAAAACTGTTTGACAGTCACCCCAAATTGTGCTATTCTGAGAACAGGCTGTAGATAGCTACAGTTAAAACATTTTTTTTATTTTTTTGGAGGTATCATATGAATAAAGGTACAGTTAAATGGTTTAACAACCAGAAGGGCTACGGATTTATTTCTGACGAGCAGGGAAACGATGTGTTTGTACACTACTCTGGCCTGAACATGGACGGATTCAAATCTCTTGAGGAAGGCGCTCAGGTAGAATTTGAAGTGGTTAACGGAGCAAAAGGCCCACAGGCAACCAATGTAGTAAAGCTTTAATCATCAACTTTCCAGTGTACCTCTTTCCATAATATGTTTAATATATATTTTGTGAATAAGCTATATTGAAATAAGTAAAATGATTACAATTAAGAGCCATCCACCCGGATGGCTCTTTTTGTTGAACGGCAATGAAAATCGGTTGGACGGGGCGGTGCAGTGGCGGCTAAGAATGATTCCGCCTATATCGGCAGCATTCCCGACACCACCATAAACGACAGCATCAGCAGGCTGAATCCGTATACCGGTAGAAGGGAATATTTTAAATGGCTTTTCATCTCCACTCCCGCCAGTCCCAGCGCCAGATACGGCGTCGCGTTAAAAAGGCTTAAGTTGGCACTGATCACTCCGGTTGCAAATACAGCGCCAAGCACCTGAACCGGCGTAAAACCAAACGCGGCTACCATGGGGATAATGGCGGGCAGCACCACGGAATTCTTGGAACCGCCGATTGTGATGGAGAGCAGCATACTGAAGATGCAGAGCACAAAGGGCAGATGTGAAAGAAGGCTGCCCGAAGTATTAGCCACCATCCAGTTCGCCAAATCGGCGATAGCGCCCGTCCCCTGGTTTACGCCCACCATCACGCAGACTCCCAGAATCGTGACTGCCATGTCAAGCGCCATCGGCGCCTGTTTTTTCAAATATTCCCTCTGTCTTCCTATATCACGGAAGTTAGCCACCAGCAGAATTCCGAATGTGAGGCCGAAGGCAAAATTCGTTTTCACTATACCGCCCAAAAGCGCCGCCATCAGACACAGGGTGACAATCCCGTCAAACACCGCAACTCCTTTTCCCAGGGGAAATTCAAGAGGTTTATCTATCTCCCGCTTCATCTCCTCAAATTCTTCCCTGGTCATTCCCGCTCCATGGCGTTTTTCATATGCTGCAAGAGGGATACAGAGGAGAAAAAGTGCTGCAAGGGAAAAAACCAAAACAGGAATCAGCCACAAAAATAATTCGTACACATCGACATTGACGTAAGCCGCCGCCTCACAGAGCCCCGGCGCCCAGGGAAGCAGACAGAGAATCCCCGACGCAAGACTTTCTATCAGCAGCAATGCCTCACTGCGGATTTTCTGTTTTTCATAGACGGGACGCATGGTCGGTATGGTACAGATTGCCGTCGTTGCCCCTGAACCGTCCAACTGGGTCAGGACGCTGATCAGCGCGGTAACCCACATCGTGCCGGCAATGCTGTTGCCCAGAAACCGCATGACCAGACGGATCAGAGCCTGAAATACACCCGCCTCATGAAGCAGTCCAAAATACAAGACGGCAAAGACCATTAAAAACAGAGTGCCGGAAATGGCTTTTAACCCCTCTCCAATAAAACCGTTAATTTGTGCAGGGCCAAAACCCATGAGCAGGCTGGCGATAATAGGCACTGTGCTGAATATCACTCCCGGGCAGCTGACTCCCCGAAATAGCAGGATAATAATGAGTACCATCATAATCAGAGTTATTATACCGTTCCACGTCATCCGTTGTACCTTCCCTTACTGCGGCACGGCGTACGCTCCGGAACCATATCTTGCCGTTTAATACTATGCCGCGATGTCTGTTATTTATCATTTCAGTCATATCATAATTTTTTTCAGTCTATTTTACAATGGATACTCTGCACAATAGGGACTCCCTTTCAATGGGCAGTCTTGTCTCCGACGCCCTCCCCCTTATTATTTATCTCTGCTGTCCTTTATCTCCGTGCCCTGCATCCGTCTTTTTCAAAAGCCTCCTCCGCAAAGGCCGCAATTTCCCGCCTCACATCTTCGCGCCGGCCATAGTACAGCAGATGGTTTGCCTCCTGATAAAACACGGCCTTGGCATGTTCAATGGCCCCTATCGGCTGGACCGTTTTGCCAAGAGGAACCATTGCATCCTTCATGCCGATCAGCAGAAGCACCGGGAAATGAATTTCAGAGAGCGCCTTTAGCACCTCCTCGTCGGTCTTCAGCCAGGGAAGTGTAATTCCCGGCTGGATCCTCATCTCCTCCGGCCCCATATCCATTTTCATCCGATAAATCGTCTCCGCTTTTTGTTCAAATTCCGCTTTCAGCTCCGGATCATCCCCGAACTTCTTGGCAAAATAGAGAATCCGCTGTTTGTGGTACATGGCCAGCTGTTCCACGGCCGCCCGGCTTCCCACCGCGTCAATCGTATATTTCCGGCTGGGTGAAATAGCTCCGATGCTTCTGGAGTGTGGGCCTGCCGCCAGCCCTGCAAAGCCGGTTAAAAGTTCCGGGTGGCGCAGACAGAGATGCCAGCCGACTCCTCCCCCGTCGGAAGCGCCTGTATACAAAAATCTCCCAATTCCCATGGCGGCGGCAAACTCCGCTACATCGTCTGCCCAGATATCATACCATTTCTCCCCATAATCCTCCATGACGTGGGCAGACTGCCCATACCCCCTCATCTGTATTGCAAAAACGTGGAAGCCCTCTTCCGCCAAATCATAGGGCCATCCCTTCCGATCCGGGTCCAGCTGCTGCATTGCCGACAAAATACAGCGTTCTCCCTGTCCAAACTCCTCATAGTAAAGCTTCGTATCCTTTAATTCTAAAAGCATTCCTTTCTCCCTTCCAGGCCTTATGCCTTCCGGCGGCCTTTTTGTTACTGTCCGCAGGTAATATTCATAGTTACTGGCCGCACCGCATTGTGCTGTGAACAGTAATGATTCGTATCGTGTTTTCGTGTGCATTTCGCACATTTTCGTTGAAATTTGTCTAAAAAGCTGATATCCTAGTGCTAAAATGAAAAAGGAGGCCGTTCCGTGTTCACATTTCCGATTTTAGCGCAAAGTTTTTCCGACTGCCGGCTGCAGAGCCTGTTCTCACCGGGCAGCAATCTGACCGTCAGTAATATACAGCTGCTTTCCGAAAAGACCACTGTTTTTGAAAAGCAGACCGTTTACATCGCCGATTCCCGGACTGCGTCCAGGCTGTGGCGGCAGGGGCTGATTCCGGACGGAACTATGCTCCTTCTGTCGGAAGACGGCCCCGCAGCCGGCGTTTCGGACGGACACCCCTTCGGCAGGTCGGACATTTCCTTTCTCTCCTGCCGTCTTCCGGCCGGGGATATATTAAACCGGGCCAACAGCTGTTTTTTCGACTTTACAGGCTGGATGAACCGGCTCTGCCTCCTGGCCTGCCGCAATAAAGAGATTCAGCCGCTGTTAAATGAGGCCGCTTCACGGCTGCATGTTCCTCTGTTCCTGTTAAACGGCGGATACCGTCTCATCGCCTCTAATGTGGATTATGCCTTCGAGAACGCTTATATCCAGCAGCTCCTGTCCTTCGGCTACCTCTCCGCCGACAGTATTGACACGTTTTTAAATTCGCCTGTTCCCGGACAGAAAAAGGATTTAATCCCGAAAGGCATTTATGAAGCTCTGTTGGAACCGGACAGCTACGGCCTTCTGGCCCCTTTAAAATACCATTCCAGCACCTATGGGCGCCTGCTGGTATTTTCCGAATCCGCAGGCCGGGATCCGGCCCTGTTTGACTATGTAAAACTGCTTGTCTCCCTGATCCGGGAACATTCGCTGATGCACAACAGGGAAGAATTTGAATCCAACGCCGAGTTTTCCTCTCTGATCGGCGATCTGATTGAGCGCAGTATATCGAGTGAAGAGGAGCTTCAGAGCCGGCTGTTCCGGCTGCCGTTCCTTCCCCCCAATTTTTATACATGCATCGTAGTCACCTTTGAACCCGGTCAGAAATCCCTGCCGACCGGCCTGATCCTTCATACCCTGTCGGAGATTTTCCCGCTCTGCCAGACCGCGGTGTATCAGGGTGATTTAATTCTTCTTGTAAAAACGGCAGAAGATTCCTGGGATATTCCGTTCGACGGAGAGCGCCTGCAAAAACTGCTGGAACGCTACCATGCGTACGCCTCCATCGGCAATAAATCCGCCTTTGTCTCCTCTATCCGGCCTATTTACCTGCAGACAAAGGAGGTAATTTCCCTTGGCCGCGCCCTGAGCGGCAATTCGGGGCAGAGAATTTTCTATTACGACGATTACACCGCCTACCATCTCATCGATCTCTGCGGCCGCTTTGGTTATGACTTTCACGAAAATAACCTGATTTACCTGTGTACGCCGAAATATACGGTACTGAAGCGCCATGATATCGAGGAACATGATAACCTCTGTGAAATACTGGAAGCCTATATCAGGAACAACTGCAATACCACGAAAACGGCAAAGGACATGTATCTTCACCGGAATACCGTCATTAATAAGATAGACCGGATCGAGGAGATAATCGGCCGCAGCCTGGATGACTGGAACCTTCAGATGATCCTGATGCTCTCCTCTATGATAGTCCGCTATGCCGAAAACTACCGGCGGGAGGATCTGCTTCATCCGGTTAAAAAATATTCTCCTGCGTCCGAATAAGACGCACGGCTAAATCTGATTCTCTATTTTATCGGGATTCTCCGTAAAAAACAAGTGAATTCCCGGACTTTTTTCTATATTCCGACGATTTATGAATCCTGCCCAATGGCAGGATTTTTATTTGTGCAAAGCGTCCATTGCTGTGGCCGGAAGAAAAAACTATGATACAACTAGAAACAGACGCCATATGTAAAAACAGGCGCTGAAGAGAAAGGAATCATATGAACACTGATTTTACAACTGTACAATCCGAACCGTCCGGTTTTGTAACCGTAGATACCCCCTGCGGTAAAATTGAAGGTTTTCGCGGTAAGGAGGGCATTCTGACCTTCCTGAATATCCCATTTGCCACCGCAGAACGCTGGCAGCCACCAGAAGAAATTGTGTCCTTTAGCGGAACCCTTCCTGCAAAGGCATTCGGACCCGCCCCGATACAGGCAGAGCCGGATCCGTTTTTTGCCGAGCGAAACGGTGATTTTCCCCATGTCCCCGTCTCCGAGGACTGCCTGAATCTGAATATCTGGGCGGCCGATGTGACGGCTCCCAAAAAGAGTGTGCTCTTCTGGGTATACGGCGGCTCCTACATCATGGGATATAACTATAAAAGGCTGAATCTGCCCGAAAATCTGGTTAAGGCCCATCCGGAACTGATCGTCGTAGCCTGTAACTACCGGGTAGGCGTGCTGGGCAGCCTGAACCTCTCCTTCCTGGATCCGGACGGCAGATACCGTTTCAGCAACAACCTGGCTCTGCTCGATATTATTGCCGCTCTCAAATGGACTCACCACAACATCGCCTCCTTCGGCGGAGATCCCGGCAATGTCACCCTGTACGGCCATTCCGCCGGTTCCAATGCCATCAGCCATCTCCTGGTCATCCCGGAGGCCGAAAATCATTTCCAGAAAGCGGTCTGCCAGAGTTCCTATATGACCGATCTGGGCACCGTAGCCCTGGATACCAGCGAGGAGATCGGCAGAGCATTTTTTGAGTCGGCGGGAGTTTCCACACTTTCGGGCGCTTTATCTCTGTCCCCCGAAGAAATACTGGCCGCGCAGAAAAAACTCTTTGCCGTCCGCTTTGGCGGCAGCAAAGCCAGCAAACTCTTCTCTCCCGTCCAGGACGGACTGACCGTCGGCACGGATGCTTTCGAACGCCTGGCAAAAGGTGAATTTAAGGTAAAGGCGCTGATGATCGGAGGCAGTGAAGGTGAATATGATCAGATGTTTTTAAAGATGGATGCTGAGGAGACTAAGGCATCCGTTATTCAAAGAAATACCGATAAAAAGGTAACGGAAAACGATATGGAAGCCTTCCGCCGTCTACATCCGGAGATGAGTGACAAGGAGGCTTATATGACGGTACACAATGTTCTCGGCCTGCGTTTAGGCGGCGAATGGATTGCAAGGGCCTGCTGTTCCCATATCCCGGTCTATCAGTTCACCTTCCGCCTCCGGGATCCAAAGGAAGGATTCAGAGCCCTGCACGGCGCTCCCTGCAACTATGTTTTCGGAAACCTGATTCCCAAAGGCTCCCCGGAAAAATTGACGGAACAGATGATGGACGTCTGGGCGGCCTTTGCCGGTTCCGGCAACCCTAATGTGCCGTCCATTCCTCACTGGCCAGCCTATCATCCTGACGGGGATGTCATGGCAATCGGCGAAACCTGGAACCTGGAACCTGGTTATTGGAAAGCGGATTTTGCGTTCTGGAGAGAGCGGTTTGCAGAAAACGGTATCCTGGCCGGAACGGCTGATTGAATGAAACTACCGGAAAAACAAAAACGTATAGAAGGGGCGCCCGCCGGCGCCCCTCTCTTCCTGATGCTTATGCTCTCCTAAATGTTTTCCCCGAGGTTCACCCTGCCGTCTTACCGGACCGCCCTCTTGAGGAGATCGTTCAGCTCTTCCACCGTAAATGCGTAATTCTGATTGCAGAAATGGCAGTTTACTTCGATTGTTTTACCCTCGTCGATCATTTCCTGAAGTTCCTTCCTTCCGATGCTGATCAATGCTTTCTCCACCCTGGCTTTGTCACAGTTGCAGTAAAATTCCGTCGGCATCGTGTCAAGGATTTCCAGGCCAAATTCACCGATCACGGAGTCGAGTATCATCTCCGGGGTCCGGCCCGCGTCCAGGAGGGAGGTTATGGAGTCCATATCTCCCAGCTTTTTCTCCAGTTTATCGATAATCTCGTCGGATGCCCCCGGCAGAAGCTGGATAATAAATCCTCCCGCCTGGCGCACGGTATTGTCTTTGTTCATCAGAACCCCTAACGCGACCGAAGTTGGGATCTGCTCCGACGTAGCGTAATAATAGGTCAGATCCTCGGCTATCTCGCCGGAAACCAGGATGGTCTGCCCTACATAAGGTTCCTTCAGGCCGATATCCCTGATCACGCTCAGAACGCCCACTCCTAAAGCGCCGCCCACGTCCAGCTTGCCTTTTGCATTGGGCGGCAGCATAACGGCAGGGTTAAAGGCATATCCCTTTACATTGCCGGCGCTGTCGGCTGTCACGGTAAGGCCCTCGATCGGGCCGTCTCCCTCAATCCTCAGCGTCAGGATATCGTCTTTTCCCTTCATCATTATACCCATCATGCCTCCTGCCGTCAGCAGTCTTCCCAGGGCGGCCGTCGCCACCGGGCTTGTATTATGGGCGGCTCTGGCCTTCTCCACCACTCCTCTTGTCGTTGCGGCAAAAGCCCGTATCTGGCCGTCCGCCGCCGTTGCTCTAATTATATAATCTCTGTCTGTTGTCATAATTCGTCCTTTCTGTCCATATTCTCCCTTCTATTCATTCTTCTTCGGGAGTTTCGGATACTTTTCTTCTATATTGAGGTTCGCGATTAATGTTTTTCTTTCTCTACTTGCCCTGTTCCCTGGCTATCACATAGATTCGCTCACTTGTCTCTTTCGGCATTTCCCTTGTGAATGCGTCATATGCGGTCACAAATTCCATCCCCGCCTCTTCAATGGCGGTTTTCACTTCTTCCAGCGAATATGCCCTCTGGAAGTGGGTTTCCTGGTATTTCCGGTACAGCTCCCCTTCTTCCCGGATAAAAAGAGTCAGATCGTATTCATTGATACGCTCCTCATCATCATAGTCGTTGTCCCAGATGAAGCTGCTCTCTTCCCTGTCCTCCGCGATAGTGGACTGGCCCAGGATTTCCCTGTATTTGTATTCCGTATTGAGGTCGAATATAAAAATGCCCCTGGGATCCAGGTAATTATTCACCAGGCGGAATACCTGCACCAAATCTTCATATTCCAGAATATAGTTCATCGAGTCACAGATACTCACAACCGCGCGCACCGTACCGTACAGCTCAAACTCCCTCATATCCTGCTGCAGATAGAGAATAGGCAGCCCGGACTGCTCTCTCTTTTCCATGGCAATCTGGAGCATGTCCTCCGAAAAATCCACGCCAATCATATCATAGCCCTGTTTCGCTAAAAGCTCGGTCAGGCTTCCCGTCCCGCAGCCCAAATCCAGGAGAATCCCCTCCTCCGCCCCGTATTCCCGGAGCAGGGACGTGAGATAGCCGCACCATTCCTCATAGGGGATGTTATCCATGAACATATCGTAAACCGATGCAAAACCCGTATATGCATCCATACTTATTATACCTCATTTCACTCTTCTTAATAATCCGGTATCTGCCGGTAAAACAGTAACCCGATCATAACAATTTTTTTCTTTAAAAGCAACCTGTTCTTGATTATTTCACGCTCTATGCGTTATACTTGTTACTGAGCATGGAGCAGACGGTTCTAATCACTCCACTGTAACTGCTCCATTATACCGATACCGCAGTTCTTATTGAAAGTGAACAGACCGATGAAAAACAGTTTCATTATTAAGAATATTCGCAGAGCCCTCTTAAAACAGCTTATTTTCCCGGTTCTGCTTCTGATTGCCGCCATGGCGGCCCTTATAAAAATCCCCAGAACCAATTTTCTCTCTCCCCGGCCGCTGAATGCCAAAAGCCATTATGAAAATTTTTATAACCGTTCTCTGCCCTACGTCGCCGTTACCGTGCCGGGCCTTCAGTATACCGGCTGCAACTATGTCGTAAACGGGCGCACGGAGGGATATTATTACTACACCCTGACGGACGGTTTCTGCCAGTTCTACCTGCTGGATAACCGGGATGTTTCCAGGCCTGGCGGAGAGGATCTGCCCTCTCTCAACTTAAGCGGCAGGCTGATTGAGATGACGGAAAGCGAATACGAAGCCGTCCTGTATGAGATGGCGGAGGGGCTTGACTGGACCGTGACGTCCCTTAGAAAGATGACCGCGCCTTATGCGGTCTCCACCCTGCCCTATCCCGTATACCTGACGGTTTTGCTGCATCTTCTGGCTTACGGCTGTCTGTTTTTGTCACTGACGGACATCCTTTGTTCACTGTACTATATCTGGGAGCCTCACCGTTCCCCCACCTTCCGCTACCTGGGCAGTTTCGGGGAAATCAGAACCCTTCTTCCCAAGGTAGAGATTGAGATGAAGCACGTCAGCATTGCCCAGTCCGGTAATATCTATCTGACTCCCGGATATATTGTCAATGTAGATACCGTCAGAAGCCTGATTCTGCCTCTCAAATCGGTTGTATGGGTGTATTATCACAGCCGGAGGGTGGCGCTTCCCGGCCTCTCCCGTTTTCATTTCCACATGAGTTATACGCTTCACATCATGGCCGACGATGGACGTACCTATGATTTTACGGGCAAGAAAAAAGAAGATCTGGATTATATTATTTCATCCCTGGAAGAACGCGGCACCGGCATCCTTCTTGGATACTCCGAGGAAAACAGGCGGCATGCCAGGGAAATCATCAAAAACATACGGGAACAGAAAGGCAGGAAAACCGGCTGACAGTATTCAGCCGGCTCTCCCGCCTTTTCAGTTCTCCTGGCTGCCCGCCAGGAGGAATAATTCATTAACCGCAACAGCCAGCGGACCGATATATTCAATCCTGTCACTGAGCTGTGATTTTAAAATATAACCGCCGTCGTAAGATGCATCATAATGGCTGCAAAAATGCACGAACCGTTCCTCCACCTTCCGGTGTCCAAACATCTCCCCGTAGATAATTACCTTATCCGGAGCCAGAAGTGTGATGGTATTGACCGCAACCCGCGCCATCTGCTCAATGATATCATCAAGCACCTGCCACATTCCTTCATCCTCCACCGTCATCCACTCCGCCATATTTCTCGCTTCAATACGGCTTAAGTCTCCCTTCACCAGGTGGTACAGCTCCGGCATGGTCACCTCCGTGCAGGCTTCCCTGATTCTGGAAGCAATAGCATGGGTGGCCACCTTCGTCTCCAGACAGCCCCTGCGTCCGCAGCGGCACGGTTTTCCGTCCTTTTCCACTATATAATGGCCAATCTCCGCCGTTTTGGAATTCTGGCTGTCGTAAAGGCGTCCGTGGATAATGATAGCCGAACCGACTCCCGGCCCCCATTTGATAAACAGAAGGTTCTCCCATTCCTTTCCGTTCCCATAGATCAGCTCGCCCTCCGCAAATGCCTTGACATTATTTTCCACAATCGTAGGCAGATCCATCTGTTTTCCTATGAACTCGCCCACCGGAACCGCTTCATTCCAAATCCGGTACGCATGCTGGCTTACGCCGGTGCTCCGCTTAACCGGACCTGGCACCGATACGCCGATTCCCAGCACTCCGTCCTTAGCGATACCGTTCTCCCACATCAGCGCCTTGCTCTCATCCGTCACCTTTTTTAAAAACTTTTCCGGGGCTGCCGTCCCGTCGGTCGTCAGCTGCTTTCCCCCAAGTTTCTTCCCCTTCAGGTTACTGATCGCGATAAAAGTTTTCGCCGCCTCTATACTGATAGAAAGCACATAGCTGTACTGGTAATTGATATCAATCAGGATTTTTTTCCTTCCGGCCCGCCGCTCCTCTTCCACCTCGCCCTTTTCACAGAGAATCCCTGCTGATATCAGTTCGGTACAGATCAGAGTCACAGTTGCCGGAGTCAGCTTTAGCCGGATGGCAATGTCTTTCCTGGACATTGCACCGCAGTCATTGAGAAGCTTTAATATGGAGCTTCTGTTGCTCAGCTTCACATTCTCTAAATTGATTCCCGTATATCCCAATTTTTCTTCCTGTCCTTCTCTGCAATATTATAAAACGGCAGCCGTCCGGCCCCTCCCGCACGGTCACCAAAAAAAACGGTTTCTTTTACAATCCCTTTCTTTAGTATAGGTGCAATTGTTTTTTTTAGCAAGCAAAAAGTAGCCCTGTACGGGAACCTGTTCTAAATTCTAACCGGCTTACAGCCATACAGCCAGAGGCCTCATATTCATCGGCGCACGAAACTGTCCGCTCTGGTTCCACGCCGCCGGTGTGCGGAACTGCAGCCCATACTCCGCAATCGTTTCCGCCATGGCTTCAGACAATTCCTGCGCTTCCCTGCAAAGGCCAAACTCCTGAAGACTTGCCGCCAGGATCCGGGAGGAACCTACGATCACCTCGTTCACCTGCAGTTCATCGCCGCCATCCTTTTCATAATTCTGGATTCCCGGTTCCGCCACGAGAAGCGCTCCGAATTTCCCTGCGCAGAAAGAAACTGCATTATTTTGATATGCCGCTTTCAGATGACTTCTAATTTCCTCCTCAGGAAGCAGACAGCCAAGCCCCGCTTTCTTTGCAAGCAGCAGGCCAAACAGGGAATCTGCCATAACAGCCCGTGAATATTTGCCGAATTCGCTTGTAACATAATATGTTCCGTTCCACAACGTCCGTATCGTCTTCTGCGCCGCCCGGAGGCGTTCCCCGTACATAGTCTGAGCCGGATCGGAGAAATCCTCAGCCAGTTTTTTCATCACCGCGTATGATCCGATGCACAGACAGCCACAGTAAGCCGAAAGTCCCTGCATATGGAGATTGTCCCAGGTGCTGTCTCCGAACTGGGTGTGACGTGGGATTCCGGTATTTTGCGTGTCCTGTGCGATCGTAAAATCCATTATAATCTTCAGGCTGTCGTACTCCTCTCTGCGGATCGCCGCGCCTGAAAGCTTTTTGTGAAGATAAAATGCCAGAATAAAAGACGGGTTATGATCCTTCCACATATTAGGTGTATCCCTGAAATTGTATCCGTTCAGCCGTACAAAAAGATCCTCAGCACAGCCGCCCAGATCATGCGGCAGTTTTCCCCATATCATGTTATCCATCTTCTTCCTGTCACGGTAAATCATATTCTGTCTGGTCTCTGTCATGGCTGCCGTTGACAGATAATCGGCAAATCCCCACTCTGCCAGTTCGGGCCAGTTCCTGGACAGGGCTGCAAAGGCGTACACCCACAGATCCAGTGTATTGTAGTAGTAATATCCCGTGTCAAAGCCCTCCAGCAATCCGAAATGGGGGTGTTTTCCAAGACGTGACGTCTCTTCGTCCCAGTCTCCTACCGGCTTTGACACAAGAACCGTTCCGCCGGAAGTCAGGTAATACAACTCATTGATCTTAGCGCCGGCCAGATTCTTTTTTAATTCCCCGCATTCGAGCACATCGCTGTGAAACTGATCGATTTGTTTCAGCCAGTCCCGGTTCTTTTCCAGGGCATATGAAGCAATATCACGGGCGGAAGAAAGCTCCTGATTTTCCGTGTACAGCTTATACCACCTTCTGCCCATCCCAAACTGTGTTATAGGGAGGGCCATTGTCACGGCAAAGGTCAGGGAAACACTCTCGGAGGACAGCACCGTCCTTGCGCAGAGTGCGGAGGCCGTCGGCTCATGCCAATGCGCCTGCCAGCTTTCATCATAATCAGATAGCTGCCCCTTCTGTTCCAAATCATAGCGCATCTTCCCAATCGTATGAATCTGGTCTTCGTCCCCATATCCTGTCGTCACCCGCGTTTCCTTAAACATTACATCATAAGAAGGGATCCAGCCGTCGCACTTCATCGAAAGCATAATCTCACCGGAAAGATCATCGGCCTGTCCGGCTTCTTCCCTGGCCTGCCTGATGTGAACCGTATTTTCACTGCAATGATCAAGCCAGGCATAATTTCCACTGTTCTGATGGGAGGGCCATACTGCGTCAGGACGCATCTCGCTTGACTCATATGGCTGTTTCCATCCCAGAATATTCGGCCAGCACAGGCAGACGGAAACATCTACGGGGCCATCTCCCTTGGGACTCACATAGAGATTAAAGAGCGTGACCGGCAGGATGCTGTCCTTCAGATTGTGCGGAATTACGGGTGAGTAACTCTCCAGTGTCACGCTAAAGGGCATATCCTCCGCATTATACGTTTCATAGGCCAGGGGAAAGAGCGCGTGGTATTCCATTTCACCTGCTTTAAATCCGTCCTCTGATACCCTGAGTTTTCTGTGTTTTACCAAGTCTCCGCAGGCCCAGCGCAGCTCCAGACAGGCATTATCCATCGGGCAGATGACCGGCACTCCCTGTTTAAGCTGCCAGCGGTCAAAAAAGCCCGTAGCTCCCCTTGCAAAGGACGAAGTGCCGAATCCTCCAAAGAAAAATCCGGTAAAAGGGCCGCTGTCATGACTGCCCTCCTTCGGCATGCAGGGCGCTTTAAACGCCGGATTCCGTTCCCATGTAACAAACTGTGCATCCAGCGCATTGTGATGGCAAACAGCCCTGTAGTATGGCTCCGAACATTCCATCACCGAACAGCCGTACTCTTTGGCCCTTTCATATCGTAAATTTATCATCTGAACCCCCTCCCGTCCAGTCTCTTCTAATAACGGCAGATTTCCGCTCCCGTCATATGTGCAAGTTTTTCAAGCTCCGACGCCACGTCGCCGTAAATGACTACAAAATGAGGTTCCCATCCCTCTTTTACGCTGCCGTATACAACGTCCTTTGCCTTTTTTTCAGTCTTCACAACAACGGAGGTTCCGCAAAACTGCTTCGGCTTGTCGAGCGCCTCGCCCTGTGCGATGAAGAAGCGGAAGGCGCCGTCCGTCTTTCTGCCGACACGGAACACGGTCACATGGTCACAGGCCTCGCAGCCGAAATCCATCGTCGGGCCAATCTTCCTGTTTGGATGCACTCCCACCTGGGCGCCGGTATCCTTCCTGGCCAGGGAGCAGGCCGCCATACCGCAGTGCCAGTAAGTGATCGTACCCTCTTTTTCATCCATGGAGACAGGATCCCCGAAGAATGCCGCCTTTCCGGTCAACTGGCTTCCGATATACATGGACAGAGCCCCGTACACATCGGATTCACAGCTCGCCGAAATACCTGAGGCGTTGAGCAGGGAGAGCACCGAACATACCGGCGTCCCGAAGGAAGTGAAAAAGTCAGGCCAGCAGCGGGAAGACAATGCTCCGATCCCACTCTCCTTTACATAGTCTTTGTATGCCTTGTAGAGGCGGGCAAAATCTTTTACATTTTTCTCAGGAGTATCTTCCATGCCCACCATCCACTGTTTTGCTTCTTTAAGATACTCACCGCACTCCTCGTCCGTAAAGCTTTTTGCCTTCTCGATCAGTTCCCTAGCCTCGATGGCCTCCAGCGTCACTCCGAAAGTGTGAAGTAGCTCTGCATCCAGGGCACGGCCAAAACCGAAGCCCTGAGGAGTATGGCCGATAGCCGCCATTTTAAGACTCCTTAATTTACAGCGTACATCGGCGGCTCGGATCGCAGCCCCTATCTCGGCCGCCACTTCGTTCTCCTCCGGGGAGCCGAAAACGTATTCAAATTCCCCATCCCGGAATGCTCGGATGGCATTGGCCGCGGAATATGCCCCGGTCAGGGAATTGAGGCGGAGTCTGCCGCCGTCGATCACCGGCTCCCTCAGCGTCCAGAGAAGCACCGGGCAGGTAAAGCGTTTTAACACTTCGCTTGCATAGGCTGCATTAGCAAAGGTAATGTTTTGAAGGACAATTAAATCCGGGTGAATGGTATCCAGAAATCCATTTAAATCGTCCAGTGTCAAAAGCATTTTGTCAGGATATACGCCGCCCTCCGTCAGGGAAGACAGCAATTTTATAGATTTATCAAATTCGATCTGTGCACTTTCCAAATGAAATGTGCCAACGCCAATCGGAATATAAGCAACTTGAAAGCTCATTATTTTTCTCCTTTTTCATTGTCAGCCGCAGGTTCAGTTCTTTGCCCGCGGATTCAGTTTTCCGTCCTGCAGGCTCAGGCTTTTCCTTCCGCCTGCTCCTGATCCTTCATCATCTCTTCCATCTGCGCCTGGTTTAATGCCTCTACCTTTTTATTGATCCGTATCATGGAAACTACCAGGATTACGGTCAGGATCAGAATGACACAGGAAATCGGACGTTTGAAGAAAATCAGGTAATCTTTATCATAGCTCATCATACTGGTGACAAAGTTCATCTCCATAATATCCGCCAGGATCATTCCCAGCATCATCGGAGTGGACGAGATGTCCAGTAACGTCAACAGGTAGCTGAACACCAGAATAGCCGCGGTCAGCACCAGTTCCTTCGTATTTCCGGTGGCTGCAAACGCACCGGCGAAACAGAAGATAATAATGATCGGAGCCAGATAGGTGTAGCGCACCTGGATAATTTTAGCAACTGCCCTGGTGAGGGCCAGGCCGATAGGATACAGGAAAAGGTTAGCCACAAGGCAGCCCAGGATGATTGAATAGGCGATTACACCCTGTTTTGTAAACATATTTGGCCCGGGCTGGATACCGTGCAGGATAAATGCCCCGAGAAGCAGCGCCGTAACTCCGTCACCGGGGATTCCCAGAGTCAGGAGCGGAATCATAGCCGAGCCTACCACCGCATTGTTACTGGCCTCTGCCGCCGCAATTCCTTCCAGGCTCCCTTTGCCGAAGTCCTGGGGACGTTTGGAAGCTCTCCGGCATTCGTTGTAGCACATAAACTGAGCCACTCCGCCGCCCACGCCGGGCATCGCGCCCAGGATCGATGCAATAACGGAGGAACGCGTGCAGGCCGGAACAATCGATTTGGCTTCCTTGAATGTCAGCCCCTCATTGTCAATCTTTGTCATATCATCCAGTTTTCCCTCTGCCAGGACAAAGTCCCTCAGTTTCTGGACCACCTGGGTCAGCGCAATCAGGGCGATCATAGCCGGCAGCATGTCGATTCCGTACCGCAGGGTATCGATGCCGAAAGTGAACCGCATGACGCCCGTTACCGCATCGGCCCCGATGGATGCCATCAGGATGCCCAGAAGGCCCGACATAATTCCCTTAGGAAGACTGTCGCCGCTGACGCCTGCTATCAGGGAAATACCCAGGATCGCCATCGAGAAATACTCCACCGATGCGAATTTGGACACCAGCTTCGTAATGAACGAGGCGCAGACAAGAAGCAGCAGGGCTGAAAACAGGCCGCCGAAGGTGGAGGCGAATAAAGAGGTGTCCAGAGCTTTCTTCACCTTACCCTTTTTCGCCAACGGATACCCGTCGAACGTCGTGGCGATCGCCGAGTTGGTACCCGGCGTATTCAGCGTAATCGCGCTGATCGAGCCGCCATACATGCCGCCTACATATACGGCCAGAAGAGAAATAATAGCCGTATCCGGGGATGAAAATGAATAGGTAAGCGGCAGGAGCAGGATAATACCCAGGGTAACGGAAAGGCCGGGAATACATCCCACGATCATACCCAGAACCAGGCCTCCGAAAATAATTACCAGGTTACCGACAGTAAACACCTGATGTAATGCGAGAATAATCTGTTGTAAATCTCCCATAAAAATCAACCCCCCAGTCCCGGAATGCCCGGCAGCGATACATGGAATACATATTTAAACAGAAAAAAGATTCCAATCCCTGCCGCAACCGTAAAGATATAGATAAAAGGTTTGCGCTCCCCGCAGTAAAACAGTATGGTAGGAAAAATAATTACCACGGCCGGAATAAAACCGATATTAATCACAAGCGCTACAAAGATACAGAGAAGGGCAATCATGATAATGCATGGCTTCTCCTTTTTCCAGTCAAATTCCATAATTTTCTCTTTTTTTAATACCAGGCTCTGTATCAGCAGAAGTACGGAACAGATCAAAGTTCCCACCAGACAGATGCCCGGAATAATTCGCGGGCTGGGCGCACCGGAGTCAAACATGGGGAGACGAACCTGGGTCGGCATTGCAATCAGCATTGCAATACTGAACAACCCCATAAGGATTCCGGACCAGAAGTTGGTTTTAATTTTAAATTTCACTGACAACACTTCCTTTCTCCGAAGTCTTTGCAATTTTTCCTGTAATATGGGAAACGGGCTGCCTGACGGCAGCCCATCAGCCCCTTTATGATGTTGTCCACCTGTACGCCGATGGTACAAAGTGACATTTGTAATTACTGCTGTCCGCTCAAAGTTTCAAATGCGGTAAGCGCTTTGGCACAGCCGCCCTCCAGGTAGGCTTTCGCATCGTCACCGTACGCTTCGGATTTGTTGAGCATAATCTCGGCAATCCAGTCACTGTACTCCGGAGCTGCCCATACATCTTTGGAAATCTGTGCTATCTCGTCAATCCATGCCTGATCGGCTCCTGTGCGGACCGCGATAAAACCCCCGGCCGGAAGAATAGAGCCGCTATAATCCGTATCTGCATTCAGGGCAGGATCTTTTGCATCACCTGCTATGCCAGGAACCTCAACAGGGCCGTTCGGTCCTACAAAGCCCTCGAACTTTTTATCGGAGAATGCCAGCACCGGAACCATCGTTCCCGCTTCCACATCTTCCTGGCCAGCCTGGGTCGTTCCTACGAACACATCGACTTCCCCATCCGTCAATCCCTTCTTCTGGGCTGCTCCTCCATCATAAGGAACCACCATAACCTTGCCGCCCTCCTGTGCAATCAGGGAACCGAGAGCCAGATGCGGATCGGATAAAGGATTGCCGCCTGACATCTTGATCCCGCCTGTTTTTGACTTTTCGAGAATCTCTGCCAGTGAGGTGTCCGGTTTTGCGTACATAATCCAGGTTCTGTCATCGACCAGCGCAACCGGATAGATATCGTTTCTGTCAAAATCCACAACCTCTGTCTGATATGCTTTTCCAAGGTCATGACGATAAGCCACGCCGCAGCCGAACATCAGAAGATCTTTTGTGGAAGGATCCTGATCCGTATACCAGTTTGCCGCGGAGAATCCGTCTCCGCCGGTCATATTCTCAACGATAAAATTGTATTCCGGATGAACTTTGCCTGCTACCAGGGCATATTTTCTTGCAATGGCATCAGCCGTTCCGCCTACGCCGTAAGGACAGATAAGTTTGATTGTCTGGCCGCTTCCGCCTGCTGCCGGCGCGTTTGCATCGGCCGCCGCTTCCGTCTGGCCGTCCGAAGCCGCTTTCGTCTCCGCCGCTCCCGAACCGGAATTTCCACAGCCTGCCAGTGAAACTGCCATTGCCGCCGCCATTGCCAGCGCTAATACTCTTTTCTTCATAATTAAAACCCTCCTGTATAATTTAATTTTTTTGCTACTTAACCAACAATAATACCCCTGAAATAAACAACAGCAGATAGGTAATCATCATAAACAGCTTCTGGCTCATCCTTGCATAGAGCTTTGCCCCGATGAACATTCCGGCTAACAGAAACGGGATGGAAATCAGCTGTGTTTTCACAAGCTCCGCGTTCCACAGTCCCATCCTGATATCATCCGCCAGAATCATGCCGTTTAAGAAAATCCAGACCGTAGAGATGGTGGCCCTAAAACTCACCTTGTCCGGTATCTTTTTTGTCAGATAGCCGATTAACAGCGGACCGCCCGATACAAAAATCCCGTGTACGATGCCGGCCAGCACCAGCAGCAGATACAGCGCCGGTGAATCTTTAGCCCTCTCCTGCGCTGCAAAATCCGCTTTCTTCCCGTCTTTTCCATCCCCTTTTTTCAGTGTGTAAATTCCCTGTACGGACAGGAAGATGATGAAAACTCCCAGAATCTTATATAGGATCTGTTCCTTTCCTGCAAACAGCCCTTTGATCAGAATCCCACCGATAATGCCTGCTGCCATGACGGCCACAATCTTTTTTAATTCCTTCCAGCATACACTCCCGTGTTTGCCGGCAAAGACATAAATCCCCGATAACAGCCCCAGCACGTTGAGCACCGGTTTAGCTACCGGATATCCCACCAGCATCAGGCTGGGCGGCATAGCGAGTATCGTTCCCGCAAAGCCGGTAATCCCCTGGATGATATTGGTGAAAAGTATGATAAGAAGAAATAATATGTAATTTGTCATCGGCGTTTACTTCCCATGTTTTCTGCGGATTTCTTCAAACAGAGGCGCATATTCCGAACCTTTTCTGTAGAATGCCGGTGTGTCGCCGAGCGTCGCACAAACTGTGTGGCTGCCTTTTCCATACTCTTCTCCGGTCCACAGGTGAATCCACTCTCCTTTTGGCAGGTAAACCTCCCACTGGAACCGTTCCGCCAGATAAACAGGCGCCACTACCATGTCTTCTCCCAGCATGTATTCATACTGGATATCGTAGCTCGCCTCATCCTCCTCATTGTGCATGAACAGAGGGCGCTGCACCGGGATACCCGTCTTTGCATTTTCAGCAACCAACATTTTTATATATGGAGCCATCATCGTATAAACATCCACCAGACGTGCCAGCCTGTTCATACAGTCTTCATCCTCATAATACTGGAAATTCTCGTCCGGGCGGTTTCCCTCATGAGTCCGCATTACCGGTGTGAATGCCGCCATCTCGGCCCAGCGCAGGAACAGTTCCTTTGTCCTGGTGTTGCCGAACAGTGATGTATATCCTCCGATATCGCTGTGGCTTAAGCCGCAGCCGGTCATACCGGCGCTCAGGGCCGCGCAGATTACGGTTGCCAGGCCGTCATGGATTGTGAAGTCCACCGACTGGTCACCCGCCCAGAGTAACGTGCAGTATTTCTGGCTTCCGGTGCCTCCGGCGCGCATGAAGTATACCGCCTCACCGAGCTTTCCCGTTTCCAGAAGCGCATCATAATTACATTTTGCCCAAAGGGCCGGCCAATGGTTATGCTCCACCATAGCCGACTTTCCGTTCGCAAGCACGATGTCGCCGGTCGGCAGATATTCTCCAAAATCCGCCATCCATCCGTCCACTCCGATATCCAGGCTGTGCTTGATAATGACCTCGTTTTTAAACCATTCATAAGCCGCAGGGTTGGTAAAATCCACCACTCCGCAGTAGAATTCCCCAAAGTCCACCAGGTAATCGCTGCCGTCCGCCTTTGTTGCGAAGACTCCCGCCTCTTTGCCCCGTCGGTATAAGTCTCCATCATTTACCAGGTATGGGTTGATGTAACCTAAGAACTTAATTCCTCTCTCATGCAGCTTTTTAATCTGCTCCGGCAGATCGGGATACATTTCCTTATGGTACTGCCAGTCCCACTGAAGGCGTTTCCCGAAGGACGTCACACGCTTGCCGCACCAGTCCTGGCACCAGATGCCGGAAACTTTGATGCCGTAATCCAGTGTCTTTTCAAGAAGACCGAAGGAACGCTCGTTTCCTCCCTGGACGCCGATGATCAGTCCGTTATAAATCCAGTCCGGAAGCTCCGGCTGGCGTCCAAAGAAGGCGCTCTCCTTTTCCAGGAGTTCCACGAAATTTTCCGCCGCCTCGATACGGATGGAGGATGGCACCTCCCATATCTGCAGCTCATGGAATCCGGAATTCCGGAAATCAAAATCGGCATATGCCGTGGAATCCACATGGAGATAATAATGCTTTGTGGAAACAAAAGTGGGCTGCGGGTAATTGGTATTGTAATAATCCCCTCCCGCCTTATTCTCCACATCCGAACGCCATGTCACATAGGTGGTTTTGTCCCTGCCGACTCCCGGCTCTGAGGTCCACAGCGGAAAATGCCTTCCCCGTAAGTTGAAGTATGACATCTGTTCGCCGCAACCATAACATTTTTCACCTTCGTCTGCGCTGACACGGAACCAGAACCGGTTGATGGCCGGGTTTTTCTGACTGAAAGAGAGCACCGCACAGTCACCGTCCAGTTTGAGGGTTACAGAAAGCTCCTCTTCCATATCAAATACCAGGCCGTCCGGCGTCTCCTGGAGCGCCGTAACGCAAAGCGCCCGGCGCTCCGTCACGTAATCCTCAATCTTGAAGTTGCCGCGGTACATATCCACATTTTCTTTTCCGCATCCAACATAGATCATCGGGAGATCTTTTCTGTATTCCAGAATCGTCTCCGAGCCGTGTTTTAATGCGAATTCATTGCCGTTTCGAACCAGTTTCATAAAAATCTCCTTATCGAATCACTGCCGCCGCTCCTTTTATAGGCAGCGGCGTCCCGCCTTAATAATATAATTCCTTATTCTCACCGATGAGTCCGGCGTGGGCTCCCTGCCTGATTAACGGCTCCCGCTCCGCATGGGCGATCACCCATTTATTCTTCTGGAGCAGCAGGATTCCCTCCGCTTCCACCGCATCACCCCTGTGTTCCAGCGGAGTGTTGGTTCCCCTGGGAAGGATTACAATCCCTTTAAATCCTTCGTCCGTCACGCGGCAGGGGGACAGGTGAAGTGTGGTCTGGTACATCTCGATTGCCGTGCCCTTTTCTACGAAAAAGACCTTTGCGTCCTCCACCCGGTATGTATTGTCATGGATTTCCCATACATGGCCTAACACCAGCATAAAGTCGGTTACCGCCACGTTAATCTCGCTTCCCTTGTGATACTCAAAACCGTTGTATGTCGTATTCCGTCCGTTGCAGTAGCCTGCCTGAATCTCCATCTCGCCGTAAAATTTATCCCGGATGTCCCTAAATACCGGAGCCGCTTCCAGCTCCGGCACCGAAGCCAGGTACACATTCCCGTTCTCCGGAACCTCTGTGTGTTCTTCCATAAAGGAGATCAGTGCAGACATATCGTATCCCGTCACTACCCGTCCATAGGAGGCAAATTCCGGATCCTTCACGGAAAGGACAGGCACATCGTTGACCTGATTCAGCCTTTCAAGCGTTGTCATGCTTATCCGCCTTTCTTCTTGCAAACTCTTCTCAGCCCTTTACCACCTTTATCGTGGCGCAGAAATCTTCTTTTCCGTAGCCCAGTTCCAGCGCTTTATCGTAAACGCGGCAGGCATTCTGCTCACCCGGCATGAAAAGCCCGCACTCTTTTGCCAGCTCCATGCAGATATGGACGTCTTTCGCCATATTCTCCACGGAAAATGCGGTGGTATAGTCTTCCTTCTCAATCGGTGTTTTCTTACCGTCCAGATAGAAGTTCTGGCCTCCTCCATAAGAGATAGCCTCCGCATAAGCGCTGACGCCGATCCCGTTCTTCTCAGCCAGTGCAATCGTCTCATTGACGCCGTTCTGTATCTGGGAAACAAGGGCGTTATGGCAGATTTTCATAACCAGTCCCTTGCCGTTGCCGCCCATGCGGACTACATTTTCGCCCATGTAAAGGAGGATGGGGCGCATCTTTTCACATGTTTCCTCGTCCCCGCCCATATAGATGCCCAGTTTACCTGCGATGGCCGCCGGTTTTGACTTCACAACCGGGGCGTCGATGAATCCGGCTCCCGTCTTCTTTACCATCTCAGATATCTCGATGGAAACGCTCGGATCGATTGTGCTCATGTCGACGCAGGTCTTTGTCGCGTCCAGCACGTCTAAAATTCCTGTGTAAACCGCTCTGGAGTGCTCCGACTTCGGAACCATGGAAATGATTACGTCCGATTTTTCAGCCAGCTCTTTCGCGCTTTCGCAGGCCTGTGCGCCTTTGGATGCCAGAAGGTCCACCTTCTCTTTTACAAAATCAAACACATAAACCGTGTCGTCATGTTTTTTTACAATATTTTCGCTCATGGACTCTCCCATGATGCCAAGTCCGATAAATCCAATCTTCATGGTTTCTATCATTCCTTTCTGCGGTAATGTGATGCCGCGGCCGTTTTGTGTATCATCTTGTTGCAGTTTGGCCAAAGGCTAAACTGTAACTATTATTCTGTAATGGTATTATCCCATGCATTTGTGAAAGTTCCAAGACCCTGTGTGGTGTATGCGTGTTTCATCGTATCTTTATATACGTCGAGGCCGGTTGTCACGATATCCGCTCCGGCTACGGCACAGTCCACAATCTGCTTCGGCGTACGGATTGCCGCACAGATGATCTCCGTCTTCTTGTAGAAGCCGTAATTTTTGTAAATTTCTACGATGTTCTTTATGTATTCTCTGCAGTCCTCGCCGTTGGCCTCTTTCCAGCCAATGAACGGGGAAACGAAGAGAGAACCGTTTTTCGCCGGTAGAATGGCCTGGGCCGGTGAGAAAACGAGCGTAACATTGGTACGGATTCCCATCTTTTCCAGTCTTCTGGCTGCCGTGATGCCGGACTCTATGGCCGGAATCTTGATAACAAAGTTAGGGCTGATGGCAGAAACCTTTTTAGCCATATCCACCATCTCGTCCGCATCGTCCAGGTGGGGGTTAATCTCTACAGATACCGGAAACTTGTCCACACCCTCGATTCCTTCGGACTTAATCCATTCCGCGATATCGGTAATTGCCGTCATAAACGGTTTTCCGCTGACCATAATATGTCTGGGATTTGTCGTCACACCGTCAATTCCAAAGGTATTGTAAGCGTACTGGATCTCATCAAGTTTTGCACTGTCTAAAAAATATTTCATTTTCGTTCCCTCTCTTTCTTTTAATTAATTCATTTAATCATCTAATAAATTTAAGAAAATTGCAAAGAGATTTTTAATGACTTCTCCCTGTTATTTCTCTGTTATGAGAATATAATATGGCAACATTGCACAAATGTCAACAGGATATCAACAACTTTTTTGTTTTTAGTTACTTTGTTTAATTTATTTAATTAATTTTATGCAATCTACCGATTTTTTCTTTTCCTAACATTTATTATAATAATTAGAAAGAACGGTTAAACCTGTTTCATGAACACATGCTCCGGGAAAACCGGCTGTGAAAGGAGGATTATTTATGAAGGAGTTAATTCGTCCGAAAGATTTGACGGCAGGGAGGCCGCTCCCTGTTCTTCTCTCCTACTCTCTTCCCATGTTTGCCGGCATGTTTTTTCAGCAGGCCTACAATCTCGCCGACAGCTGGATCGCAGGCAACCACATTGGTTCCCTCTCCCTTGGAGCCGTGGGGACATGCTACCCGGTCACCGTCCTCTATATTGCCGTCGCATCGGGTCTCGGTATCGGGACCTCCATTTACTGCTCCCAACAGTTCGGTTCCGGCGGACACCAAAATGTCAAAGATGCCGTAAGCACAGCTCTGCTCTGCTTTATCCCATGCTCCGTGTTCCTGATGCTCCTCGGCCTTTTCGCCTGCCCCCATATCCTCACATGGCTCTCCGTCCCCGAGGAGGCCCTGCTGCCGACACGGCAGTATCTCTTCATTTACACCGCGGGCCTGCCGTTTCTCTTTCTGTATAATATTAGCACCGGTGTGCTGAACGGACTTGGCAACTCCGGGACTCCGCTGATATTTCTGATTTTTTCTTCCTTTATGAATATTATCCTGGATCTGGTTCTGGTGCTTTTTATTCCGCTGGGAATCTCGGGTCTGGCCCTGGCCACCCTCCTCTCCCAGGCGGCATCTTCCCTGGCCACGCTCTTTGCTGTGAAGAAACTGTGCCGCCGGCTCGGCGGTGAAGAACATTCTTCCTTTTCCCTGCCCATTTTAAGGGAAATACTGAGGCTCGCAGTTCCAAGCATTGTCCAGCATGTCTTCATGTCCACCGGCCAGCTTGCCCTGCAGAATATCATCAACGGATACGGTGTCATCACGATGACCGGCTACTCCATCGCCTTTCGCATCAACGGCCTGTACGTCAACTCGCTAATGGCGCTCAGCAACGCCCTCTCCGGCTTTATTGCGCAGAATAAGGGAGCTGGGAAACAGGGACGCATCCGGCAGGGATACCGTCTCTGCCTGATCCTGGGCGGATGTTTTACCTCGGCCGTCGTGTTCCTGATGCTTGCGGACGGCCCGGCCGTCCTGTCGTTTTTCGTCTCCCCCGATCCGGACAAAACGGAAATCATTGACGCGGGAATGGGCTTTGTCCGCATTGTGGTTCCCTTCTATTTTCTGGTCTGCCTGAAAATCGTGACGGACGGCGCCTTGAGGGGAATCGGCCGCATGAACGCCTTCATGATGTCCAGCATCTCGGATGTGATGGTGCGTCTTCTTCTCGGAGATTTATTCTCCCGTCACTGGGGTATAAACGGCGTCTGGTGGATTTGGCCGGCCGCCTGGGCGGTTGGAACCGCCGTCTGCTGTGTATCATACCGGAGGGCGGACGGGAATAAGGCTGCCTATAAAATGAGCGCAAAAAAACCGGCAGAGAAACCCTGACTTGCATTCAGGTTCCTCTGCCGGTTTTTACCGTTATCCCATATCTGCTCTTTACCGCTTTTTATTTATTACGGCCGCAGCACTTCTTATATTTCTTTCCGCTTCCGCATGGACATGGATCGTTTGGATAGATCTTCTGCTCGTTGCGGACAGTTCCGGATGCTTTCTGTGTTTTGTAAAGTTCTTTTCGCTTCTCCTCGGTCAGGATAGAATCCCACTGTGGAAGTTCAAAAAGCCAGTTCGCTTTTGCCTCTACCATGTTGTAATATAATTTCTCCGGATCGATCTCAATCTTGACTGCGGTATCCTCGTCCATCGTCTCGATTGGGTTCTCGTAGCCTTTCAGGCTCTCGTTGATTCCGTCTAAAAATCCTGTCATGATTAATACTTCTGTCTCATATTTCTCGGCCAGCTCTTTCACTGTGCCTTCTATTACCTCTGTGGGATTGGAAAGGATCTTCTCATAAATTCCCTTTTCAATTGCAAAATATCCGGACCAGAGTTCTTCCTTCTGCTTATCATCCATCCCATCGCCGTATGCAAGATTACGCCAGTTTTCCAACAATGTCATATGTAATAACCTTCCTTTTTCCGTGATTATTAACGCAAATGCGTCAGTCCGTCTCTAGTATATAACATGTTGACGGTTTTTGCAAAATATTTTTTTCTTAACACGATTCTCATAATATATCCTGTGTGGACAGCCCTCACTCACTCCTGTACGGGCAGAAGAGCCGCCTGCTCTTTCACAAATCCCAGGAACCGCCTTGCCGCCGGAGAGATGAAACGGTCTTCCTTCCAGAACATATAAAGTGTACGCGGCGTCACATAATCCGTCAGCCGCAGACAGGCAACGTGATAACGGCTGTCGCCGTACCGTCTGGGTACCACGGCGACGCCCATCCCGGCCGCGACAAGCTGCGTGACCATGATATTGTCCACCGCTTCATGGACAATCTTCCGCTTAACCCCCTGGGCTTCGTAGACTCTGTCGTTCTCGTGGCGCAGCCCGCTCGATTTGTTATAAGCGATGAACTGGCAGTCTTTCGTGTCCCGGATGCAGACCTCTTCCCTGGACGAGAGAGGATGTCCCGGCGGCACAATCAGAGCCATCTCCTCCATATAGACGGGAAACGATGTCAAAGAGGCGCATTCCGGACGCGAACCAAAGCCCACATCGCTTTTCCCAGAAAGCACGCACTCTTCCGCCTCCTTGGTCGGCTGTTCAAGCAGTGTAAACTTCACGCTGTGATTCTCCGGAGTCTCGCAGAACGCCCGAACTATGCGTGGAATGAATACGGCGCTCATGGCGCTGATATAGGAGAGGGTGATGTGGCCTCTGTCGGAATTCACCAGGCAGTCGATGCTGTCCACGGCGCACTCTATCTCCCCGAAAATCCTTTTCGCATGGCCGAGCAGAATCTCTCCGTACTTCGTAAGCTCCACAGTCCGCCCGTCCTTCTTCAGCAGAGGGGCGTTCAATTCCTTCTCCAGTTCCTGAATCGAAAAACTGAGGGCCGGCTGGGATATAAAAAGAAGCTGGGCGGCTTTCGTATAATTCCCTGTCTCCGCCACCTTCTGAAAATATTGTAACTGCTTAAGCGTCATTCCTCTCTCTCCTTCAGGCTCTTTGTCTTTTTATGATAATTCACAATTTTCCCACTGTCAATGATAAGTTTTATTGTGATTTTCCATAAAATATAAGTATTTCCTTATTTTCCCGCTTTATTATATCATCAAATTATCACAAAGAAACATTTTAATACGGCAGAAAATTCAACCAGTTCACCATCGCCGCTCCATTGCGGCGTCTGCATGGCCGGTACCGGAAAAGGCGCCTTCCGGCCGGTGGAAGGTATGGACCGCATCAGAATAATCTGCCGGGCAGGCAATGAAAAAACAAACACAAACCAGGAGGTTAACTATAATGAATGAGAATCAATCCACAAAGCAGGTGGCAATTATCGGAGAATCAATCAGTCACAGCATGTCTCCCGCCATGATGAACGCGGCATTCCGTGAAAAAGGCCTGGACTATCATTTTTCCATCATCAACGCAGCCCCGGAAAATTTCAGGGATGTGCTGTTAAAGCTTCCCGAACAGAATTACGCGGGACTGACCGTGACCATTCCTTATAAAATTGAAATCATGCAGTATCTCGATGAAATAGATCCGATGGCCCGCCTCATCGGCGCGGTCAACACCGTCAAATTCGAGAATGGGAAGATGATGGGGTACAACACCGACGGAGAAGGTTTTGTCCGTGGCCTGGAAGAAGATTTCGGTGTAAATGTTCCGGATAACACTTTCTTTATCATCGGCGCCGGCGGCGTTTCCCGGGCTCTGACCACGGTGCTGGCTTCCAGAAAGCCAAAACGCATTTTTCTGGAATCCCTCTACTTTGAGGATGCCAGGGCGCTCTGCGACAATATCAATCACAATGTTTACGACTGCTGTGTGCCGCTTAAGACCGATGAAGATTTCAAGCCTTTCATCGAGCAGTCCGATGTCGTCATCAACGCCAGCTTTATCGGGATGCCGCCTCATGAAAATGAAACGCCCATCGACACCTCCCTTCTCCGGAAGGAGCTTCTGGTGGCGGATGTAATTTACAATCCCTTAAAGAGCAAATTTCTCAAAGCGGCGGATGCTCTGGGCTGCCGCCACTTAAATGGCCAGGTGCAGCTCTTCCATCAGGGAAAAATCGCCTTTAAAATCTGGACCGGTGAGGAAGCGCCTTCCGGCGTCATGCGAAAAGCAGTATTTGGATAAATAGCTGATAAATTTTTATGAAAAAGGAGTATTGAAAAATGAAAAATATATTGGAACAGATGAATTTAACCGGAAAAAAAGCGCTTGTAACGGGAGGCGCCCGAGGACTGAATTACAGCATTGCAGAGGGGCTCTGTGAGGCGGGCGCTGATGTGGCGCTCCTTGATATCAGCGAGACCGTATTCGAGTCGGCCAAGACTCTCTCTCAGCTCGGGACAAAAGTGTACGGGGTAAAAGGCGATTTGTCCGACACCTCCGATTTGGACCGGATGTATGCCGAAGCGCTCGGCTATCTGGGAGGACGCCTCGATATCCTGATTAACGGCGCCGGTATCCAGTACCGCTGCCTGGCAAAGGATTTCCCGGAAGAACAGTGGCGCCGGGTGCTGGACCTCAACCTGAACGCGTTATTCTTCATGGCCCAGCGGGCAGGACGCACAATGCTTGAGCAGGGTTACGGGCGCCTGATCAACATCGCATCCCTGAGTTCCTTCGACGGGGCCAGCATGATCGCGGCCTATACGGCCAGCAAGGGCGGCGTAGCGCAGCTCACTAAGGTGCTGTCCACCGAATGGGCGGAACAGGGCGTCAATGTTAATGCCATTGCGCCGGGCTACATGGTGACGGAGCTGACTAAGAATATAAAAGAGGTGAATCCAAAACAGTACGAAAGCATCTGCACACGCATTCCCAAGGGCAGGTGGGGACAGCCGGAGGATTTAAAGGGACTGGCGGTCTTTCTCGCATCCGATGCCTCCGAATACATAACCGGACAGATTATCCCGGTGGACGGCGGTTACCTGAGTAAATAAAAGGAGGAAATATCAATGGATGGTATTGGAATTTTAGGCCTCGGCATCGGGCTGGGCCTGCTGATTTACTTAAGCTTCAAAGGCTGGAGCATGATTCCCACCTCGATCGCCGCATCCCTGGCCGTCATCATCACCAACCGGATGAACCTCTGGGAGGCCTTCAGCGTAAGCTATGCTACCTCAATGAAAAACTATGCCGGGACTTATCTCCTGTTGTTCTTTCTCGGCACCGTATTCGGCGGCCTGATGGGCGAAAGCGGGGCGGCAAAATCGATTGCGGTTAAGCTGCTGAACACACTAGGAAGCGGCAAGGGACTTCTGATTGTCGTCCTGGTCAGCGGAATCCTGTCCTACGGGGGAATCAACCTCTTCGTGCTGCTTTTCACGATTTATCCCATCGCCCTGGTCCTGTTTAACAATGAAAACATTCCCAAACGGCTGTTCCCTGCGGCGATGCTTCTGGGAAGCGCTACCTTCAGTATGGTGGGCCTGCCCGGCTCCCCGGCCATCCAGAATCTGATCCCCTGTGCGGTGCTTGGCACAAACGCCTACGCGGCACCGCTCAACGGAACCCTGGTTTCCATCGTGATGTTTGCCCTGGGCATGTTTTTCCTGGTACGCCAGCAGAAACGGCTGGCCGTGGCCGGTATCGGCTTTGTGCCCGGTTCCCGTGATGACCTTAATAAAATCCGGATTTCGCAGGACGACGATCTCCCTCACTGGGCGCTGTCCGTGCTGCCGATGGCAGTCCTGATTCTCTTCATTTTCTTTACCCGCAATACCCTGGACACGGTTTATGCGGTAAATATCGCCCTGTCCATCGGAATTGCCATGGTGCTCTGCCTGTTCTGGAAACGCATTGAGAATCCGCTGAATTCAATTAACGAGAGCGCCTCCAACAGCATCACTGCCCTGCTCAACACATCAGTGATCGTGGGGTTTGGCGGCGTGGTACAGGCCTCCTCCGGCTTTGCCTCCGTTGTGGACTTCGCGCTTTCCATGGCTATGAGCCCGCTTATTTCCGCTTCCTTAGCCACCGGCATTGTCTCGGCCGCCACCGGCTCATGCTCCGGCGGCCTGCAGATTTTCCTGGATTCCCTGGGGCCGAAATATATCGAACTCTGCCGGGCCGCAGGCATCCCCCTGGAAATCCTGCACCGCGTTATCTGCCTGGCCGGCGCGGGTCTGGATACGCTGCCGCACAGCGGAGGTTTCATCACCGCTATCGTCTACACACAGTTGACGGCAAAGGAATCCTACAAATACGTATTCTTCACAAATATCGTCGTCACCTCCATCGGCTGTGTGGTTTCCATCCTGCTCTTTATGGCGCTTGGAATTATATAAGGGAAGAAATCACAGCTTTGTATAATGGATTGATGAAAAAAATAGACCGGTACTGTAACCAACATTTCATTTTTATAGAATCGGGTGCGGCTTTCCATTTAATGCGGCTGCACCCGATACACAGGAATCTGATTATAAAGGAGAAGGATTATGATAAAAACCTTAACTGTCCGCGGAAAGGAAATCGGAGCCGGAGTTCCCGGCATTATCGTGCCAATCGTGGAAGTAACTGAAACAAAGATTTTAGAAAAAGCGGAGGCCATCCGCAATTTGGCTATAGATATGGTAGAGTGGCGCGTGGATTTCTTTGAACACGCCCTGGAACCGGAGCAGGTCATTCATACGCTGCACAGGCTCCGTGAAGCGCTCCCCTCTCTCCCGCTGCTGTTCACCTTCCGCACAGCGGAGGAGGGCGGTGAAAAAGAAATATCCCCGTCAGAGTATACAGCGCTGAACCGCCTGGCTGCCGAAAGCGGCAGCGCCGACCTGATCGATGTACAGATTTTTATGGACGATGAGACGGCAAGGGAAAATATCGCCGCCATCCATACGGCCGGCGCCCTGGTCATTGGTTCCAACCATGATTTCCACAAGACTCCTCCCCGTGAGGAAATCCTCTACAGGCTGCGCAAAATGCAGGATATGGGCGTGGACATTCCAAAGCTGGCGGTGATGCCGAGGGGCACGGACGATGTTCTGGAACTCCTCGCCGCAACGGCCAGGATGCATGAATCTTATGCCAACCGCCCTATTATCACGATGTCCATGGGCGGAAAAGGCGTTGTCAGCCGTCTTGCCGCGGAGGTTTTCGGCTCCTCCATGACCTTCGGCGCAGTCGGCACAGGCTCTGCTCCCGGCCAAATACCGGTCGACCGGATGTCCGGCGCCCTGGATCTCTTCCACGCCGCTCTGTGAACAGGGAGAAAGTGAGGATATAATGAACCCAATTACCATTAATACAAAACTGATAGCCCTTCTGGGATATCCGCTGGGACAATCTGTTTCCGCGGCCTCCCATAACAGCGTATATGAAAAAAAGGGCTGGGACTGCTGCTATCTCCCTGTTGAGGTAGAAAAGCCGGAAAACCTGGGAAAGATTATAAGCGGAATCCGCCATATGAACTTTGCCGGTTTTGCCGTCACAAAACCATATAAGATTGCTGTGATGAAATATCTGGATGACGCAGACGAGATGACGCGTCTGATGGGTTCCTGCAATACCGTGGTGGTGCAGGAAGACGGTTCCCTGAAAGGTTACAATACGGACGGCCTGGGAGCGCTCCGCTCCATACAGGAAGAAACCGGGGTAGAAATCCCCGGCAATACCTTCCTCTGCTTCGGCGCAGGAGGCGCAGGCAAGTCTATCTGCATGGAATTGGCGTTACATAAGGCAGGGCGCATCTATATCTCTGATTTTGAAACGCCGTGCCGCGAACTGGCGGAACAGATTAACAGGATAAGCCCGGGAACAGCCGTCGCACTGCCTGTAACCGACCGCGCCGCTGTCCGCGAAGCCGCGGCACAGTGCGGCGTCATGATGAATCTGAGCGGTCTTGGTATGTATGGCCACCTGGACGAGACGCCGCTAGAAGAAGCATGTTTTCTGCCCCGTCAGATCTGCTTTGACGCAACCTACAATCCGGTGAGGACCCGTTTTCTCCGGGAAGCCGAAGAAGCCGGCTGTACCGCAGTAAACGGCCTCGGTATGCTGGTCTATCAGGCCACCCGCCAGATAGCCCTGTGGACCGGACATGAGGAGCCTGTCACAGAGATGCGTGAAGCAATGAGTGAGGCGGCGGGAGGCGTTTCCACTGTCTAAAGTTGATGTTTTCTTTAACCAGAACAAAGGGGCTGTAAAAAAACTCCCCAAATAGAAAAATCGCTGGGGTCGTGAGACTTCAGCGATTTTTTGGTATCATTAATTATGCGATTAACTATCGTTACCAAGGATTATTATACTCCCCCTATGCTTTAATATCAATCCGTTGATTATCTTCTATTATAACTCTGTATTGCTCGTTTAACCTATTCTGCTTATCACAGATTAGAGCCCTAGTATCAGCTATCTGTTCGATATTTAAAGCATAATCATCTGGCGTTGATTTTTGGGCATTCTGTTTTAATATTTTTATCCGCTCTCTGTAAAGCACTGACTGTAATTCTTGATTGCGTAAAGTTGCTTGATGCTCTTTTTCTCTCCAAAGGTGCTCTTCTCTTTCCATCTGAAGTCTTTCTTCTGCTCTTCTATCTTCTTGTTTATCATAATAAAGGCCAAAAATTTCTCGGAAGATATTAACAACACCAATAAAACCTAATTGCGGTGGAGAATTATGTGTTAAAGTTGTTAATTTTATGGCACTACTTCCCTGGTAGTCGAAAAGTACGCTTAAATTATCAATACTATCTTTATTGGGATCTTCACTATACGAAAACACAATAGGTCTTGCTTTTTTGACGAAGCTATCATAAAATGCAGTAACGTTCTCTACTTCATATTCTCTGTATCGATGATGTCTAAATGATGAGTATTCGATATCTGATTCATCCATATTTGTAATTGTGGATTTTCTAAAATACTCCTTACTACTATAATCTGATAACGGGTGAGGATAATAGAGTTCGGAGATTGCCCTGGCGATGTACTGCTCCGTATTCTCTGGCCCTAATGGATATAAGCCTTTGGCTAAAAAGAAAGTTGTGTTCTGTTTTTCCTTTAGAATACTCTCCATTTTATCTAGCATCAAAATTTTAGAATAATTTTCACATAGTGAGTTTACATATTTAAGAACCGAAAGCGTTTCTATGTTATCGTGTTTCAATATCATACTTATTTGTTCCAATGCACGTAACCTGGTATTCATATGTTTTCTCTCCTGTATTTTAATTGATACGATAATTATACATAATATCGATTCACTTTGCCACTGCTTTTATGGATATTCTGCCTTAGTTAAGAAGCATTCTTCACGCTCGGAGTAAACACAAAAATGCAGAGACCGTTTTTGAGACGTTTAATTCATAGGATATAATTTCCTATGAACAAAAAAACCGGCCTGCCTGCAATCTGCAGACAAGCCGGTTTAAAAAGGGGAGGATAAGTATTCAAAAATTTCTCTTTTGTGATACTTACAGTATAACCTCCCTGTTTGGATTTATACACATTACGAAAAATATTTTTTTTAATTAGATTCCGGGGCAAATGAACCGTCTTTAACTATCGGATATGGTTTTCCGGATACTATGGTTTTTGAATTAACCGTTATGGTTCCCGAAGTAACCGTTCCATTTTTCGTGTCATACTTTTTACACGTAACGGCCGCGCCACTTTTGGCATCATCCAGCGTTATCTTACTGTCCGTTAGGTATAGGATATAACTGTCCCCGCTCCTGCGCATCATCCAGCTTTTGTTCTTAACATTTAATCCCTGTTTTGACAGCTCCTCGGCAACAACTTTAGCAAAAGAGCCATACTCTCCATACCCTTCAGTATCTGTTGAAATTGCCTCCGAATCCAGAGTGGTGTTTTTCTTAAAAAACTCTTCCAGATTCTTATATGCCACTCCTTTATAAGAACTCAAATCCATATTGGTAAGCAGCGAATGGAGCGTCACAATATCCATCTCCCACTCTCCATGTTTGCTGCACTCGATTTTTACCGCCTCCAGATTATTCACAAGCTGGCATCTGTATTTACCCCCGCTCTTACACAGCCCGTCATATGCATAAACAATTGAACTTATCTCTGTCCCTTTGTCATTGCCGCCATGATCCACGATAATCTTATTCATTATCTGAACAGCTGCAGCCGAATCAGGCGCCTTGCCAAGATCAGTCAGTCCCACCAGATATTCCTCCGCAACCGTATCCATCGCATGCAGACACGCGGCTTTTCTGGACTTCTCGATATACTTCATAAACTGGGGGGCAAGCAGCCCAGTCAGTATAATCAATATTGCAATTGCAATAATCAGCTCGATCAGACTGAACCCTTTTTCTTTTTTTCTCATACTGCATCTCTTTTCTCGTAAACTATGGTAAAGCTACCCCAAGATACTCTGTTTTTGTTTCACTAACTCATTCAATCTCCTTTATTTTACCATTTTTGTATTTTTTTTACCATACTTGTTTATTATATCCTCAAAAATAATCCAGATTCCAGTTTTCATTTCCAATTCCAGTTTCCGAAGTATTATCCGGTTGAAATCTTTCCCCCTCTATTATAGAATATAAGATATCATACCTCTGAAAAAAAGGAGAAACACATAATGAAGAAAAATATTATCGTCGGCCAGTCAGGCGGCCCGACCGCCGTGATTAACGCCAGCCTCTGCGGAGTCATCAGAGAGGGGAAAAACCACCCTGACAAAGTAGGATCCGTTTATGGCATGATTAACGGAATCGAAGGATTCCTGGCCGGGAAATACATGAATTTGTCATCGGAACTCAGCGAGGAAGACTTGGCGCTTCTCAAACTGACCCCTGCCGCTTACCTCGGCTCCTGCCGTTTTAAGCTCCCAGAAAATCTTTCCGCAGCATTCTATCCCACCCTGTTCCACAAATTTGAGGAACTGGATATCGGATATTTCTTCTATATCGGAGGCAATGACTCCATGGATACCGTGAGCAAACTGTCGCGCTATGCCGCCGGAATCGGCAGCGATATCCGCTTCATCGGAATCCCCAAAACAATCGACAACGACCTCGTGGGGACGGACCACACGCCCGGATTCGGAAGCGCCGCAAAGTATGTCGGCTCCACTGTCCGTGAGATTACCCTGGATGCCTCCGTTTACCAGCAGAAATCCGTCACCATCGTGGAACTTATGGGACGCCACGCCGGCTGGCTCACTGCCTCCAGTGTCCTGGCCAGAAAACACGAGGGGGATAACCCGCTTCTCATCTATCTGCCGGAATCCCCTTTTGAATTCGAACAGTTTTCCATCGACTTAAAGAAGGCATTTGAAAAAAGCCAGACCGTCGTTGTCTGTGTCTCGGAAGGAATTGCGGATTCCGCCGGACACTTTATCTGTGAATACTCCAACGAGGCCCAGCTTGACACCTTCGGCCATAAGATGCTGACCGGCTGCGGCGAGATTCTGGAAAATTATATCCGCAACCAGTTCGGCGTCAAGGTCCGTTCCGTGGAAGTGAATGTGAGCCAGCGCTGCTCCGGCATGGTTGTCTCCGCCCAGGATATAGAGGAGGCCGCCGAGGCCGGCTCCTACGGCGTCAAGAATGCAATGGAGGGCGTCAGCGGAATGATGGTAGCGTTCAAACGGACCGGGGACGAGCCGTACTCGATGGAGTGCACTCTGGCCGACGTCAATGAAATCTGCAATAAAGAGAAAACTTTTCCGGCCGAATGGATCACAAAAAACGGAACCGATATCGGACCGGAGTTTCTCACCTATGTACTTCCTTTAATCCATGGAGAAGCCGAACGAAAGATGGAGAACGGCCTGCCGCTTTATCTCTACCGAAGATAAGCTTTTTTGCGGCTCTCAGCGTTTCATGCCGTAAACCGCAAACAAAATATAAAAGGAAAGGAAATCTGCCATGACCACAATTACAAAAGAACATGTTCATTTTGCTTTCTCCCCTGCCGTTCAACCGGCGCTCAGCGTTCCCTCCGGGGATACGGTCTGTTTTGAAACTTACGACTGTTTCTTCAACCAGCTTCTCAAAGAGGGAGCCAATCTTTCAAATATCGACTCCTCCATGGGTAATGCGGTAACCGGCCCCCTCTATGTGGAGGATGCCGCCCCCGGCGACACCCTGAAAATCGAAATTCTTGATATCGCAATGGGTCCCGTCGGCGTATGCGGTTCTTTCCCCAAGACCGATTGGGACAACGGACTTCTCACAGAAAAATACTTCCGCCGTTTTTCAGTCAAAGACGGTGAAGCAGAATTCAACAGCTCCATAAAAATCCCGGTTGACCCGATGATTGGCGTCATCGGCACCGCACCAAAAGAGGGTGAAGTCTCCACAATGACTCCCCTTGATCACGGCGGCAATATGGACTGTACCCAGATTAAGACCGGAACCACTCTCTACCTTCCGGTCAATGTCCCCGGCGCCCTATTATCCATGGGAGATCTTCACGCCGTCATGGGCGACGGTGAAGTCTGCGGCTGCGGTCTGGAGATCGAAGGCGTTGTCACAGTCCGTGTCACGGTCTTAAAAGACTGTCCTCTTAAATGGCCTGCTGCCGTCACGGATGGACGTTTCATCGTGATCGCCGCTGCCGAGACGGTGGAGGACGCCTGGAAACTGGCAACTTTGCGGATGGAAACCTTTATCTCTTCTCAGGCAGGCCTCAGCTACGAAGACACCTCACTTCTCTTAAGTCTTTGCGGAGATCTGGCCGTATGCCAGACCGTCAACCCGATGAAGACGGTGAGAATGGAAATCCCGATGGGAATTTTTAAGGATAAATAACATTGAAAAAAGGGAACCTCCGTCCACATAAATGATGTGAAGCGGTAGTTCCCTTTTTTGATGCCTGTCTTTTTGATGCCTGTCAACTGCTGCCTGTTAATCAAAATATCTGTAACAGTTCAGACAGCATGAACTGTTACGGCACGAGATATTGTTCCAGTTCTTCCTCCGATCCGCGAAACACATTCATGTCAATATATTTCTCCGTCCCCTCATATCCTTCCAGCACCGCGGTATCCGAATACTGCCAGAACGTCCATCTGCTCTTATTACCGAAAACAGGCGGATAATAGACATTGCGGATCCAGAGAGGATACTCGTAAAATTCGCCCTTGATGTACCGGTTATAAACAGCATAGGTCGTATAGATGACCGGTTTCACTTGATAATGCTCTTCCAGAATCCGCAGCAATTTCTTAAGGCTTTGGACCACTGCGTCCTTATCCGGCGGATTTTGTTCCCTACCGGCATAGTATTCCACATCCACGGCCGGAACCATCCGGCCCGAAAGATCGCCGACCGTATTAATATATAATTCCGCCTGGGTCTTAGCCGGACTGTCGAAGCTGAAAAAATGGTAGGCTCCCGTCTTAAGTTTCGCATCCCCGGCATTCTTCCAGTTCGCCGCAAACTGTCCGTCGACATGGCCGCTGCCCTCCGTCGCTTTGATAAACGCAAAACCGACATCCTGTTCCTTCAGCTTTTCCCAGTCTATGGTCCCCTGGTAATGTGATACGTCAACGCCTCTCACCTCATATTGTATTGAGAAATATGCGTTGAGCGGCAGCCATCCCGACAGCGCCGCTGCTGTCAGGAACGCTGCCGCCAATAGCACGGTAAACGGCAGGGCCGCTTTTATCTTCCTGTTCTTCCTGTGTTTTTTTAACATGGTTTATCATACCCGCATCTCAGCGCTGTTTTACTCAGTAAGCTCCCTGACCTCGATTCCGCTGTAGAAAAAGGACAGAATGTCTTTATAGGTCTTTCCTTCCTTTGCCATCTGCTGGGCGCCGTTCTGGCTCATCCCGACACCGTGGCCGTAGCCGCCGCCCCAGATTGTAAAGGTCCTGGTGCCTTTCTCCTCGTCTCTCGCCGTCTCATCCACCGCAATAAAAGCGCTCGGCAGGGACGACCAGTCCGTCATCGTGGAACCGTCGTTTTTCTTATAAACAAGTTCCGGCGCGCCTAGAGTGTTCCTGATCTGGGTCTGGCCCTTCAGAACTTTTTCTCCGTCGCTTCCAACCACCTTCACGGTTTTTGCGATTCCGCCCGTGCCGCGCTCTGTCACAAAGAGGGCCTGAATCGTGCCGATGCCGTCTATCTTCTCAGCCAGTTTTTTGTTGGTGACCGTTGTGGACCAGCGGTACATCGAATATCCGGAATCGTAATTCTTTGTCCCCTGCCCCTGTATAAACGGCACAAAGGCCTCGTTTGTCGTCAGGTCATCCGTACCGCCGCCCTCAGTGAGGGAAATTCCTTTCAGGTAAGGCACATCCTTTATATCGGCTCCCCAGATCGTCCCGTCGGTAGAATAACCGCAGGAGGTGGAGAAATAGTAGGTCTCCGCCGGCGTATCCCCGTAAAACACCATCTCGCCATCCGTCTCCTTGACGGCCAGGTCAGTTCTCTCGTTAGATTCAATATTATTATATACCTGATAATTGGTGCTGTCGTCCACGTGTGCGCCGTACTGGCTGTAGGCGTTAGCCTGGATCTGCCGGTAGGCATAAGTCCTGGCGCAGACGGCCTGGGCCTTAAGCGCCTCAACCTCGTAGGAGGAAGGCATCTCACTCGGCACCACCCTGGTCAGGTAATCTTCCACATCAACCTCGTTGAGAAGCAGGAGTCCTTTCGATTCACGGCTGATTTCAAAACAGCCGAAATACTCCGGCGTTCCCTGCTGCCTGCTGACGCTCAGCACTTTGATTCCTTTTTGCCGATCCTCCGGCTCCACCGTAATCCTGCCCTTGCTCAGGCGTTCATCATCCTTTTTGATGACCAGCTCGCTGCCCGCCTCGATCCGTTCGGCAGAATCGCCGTACTCCACCGTCAGCGGCGTATCGGCCTTCAGTATCACCTGGTCGTGAAAAATCGAGGAAAATCCCTTATCCATGATAAGAACCCTGATATTTTTTGCGGAGAAGCTCTTCACCAGCAGGGCCGCGCAGATTTTCTTATCGGCCACCACGAATTTCTCCAGATTATATCCCACCAGAATATCTTTTTTCTTCTGTTCCTTTACCACTCCGTATGTCTTATATACCTTAAAATCTTTGTCGAGACGCACCTCCCCGTATCCTTCGATCTCAATTGAGTCGTCACGGACCGCAAGAACCTTCCCCTCGATTGTATCCGTTTTCAGGGACAGTTTTTTAATTTTCCCCCTGCTCAGGGAGATATCGGCCAGCACGCCGCTCTCCTGCTCTTCCACTTCCTTTGCCAGTGGAAATTCCCGGATAATGGTGCCTATGTAAAGATTCATCTTATCTCGTTCGCCGGCCGCCAGCCATACATTCCTGTATACGACGTCCTCCGATACCTCCTCGGTGAGGTGTATCATCTCGCCGTTTCTGGCCAGGACGCGGATCTCACGGTCGATATGGGAATCCATAGAGAGTCCCTCAAAGCCCATAATACCTTCGCTCGTATACGCGGTCCAGGGCGCCGCCTCCTTCACATTATCGGGAGTTCCGTAAAGCAGGAGATCCACTTCCTTAACCTCCTGCTCCTTGTCTGCGGCTTTCAAAAACGACGGATAAAAAAGCCACCACGCCTCCTTTGGCATCGGCTTGTTATACTTCTTCCTGGAGACGCCAAGAGCCTGAGAAAGCCCTTTTGACACCTGCTCCGCCGCAAATGCCGCTTCCCCGTATGTAAGAGCCGAGGATGCATAATCATCCTCCGTAACGGTTCCTTCCTCGAGCAGTCCCTGTTCCAGCAGATAATCAATGTATTTCGCCGACCAGTCCTCCTGCATCCTGGCGGAAAGGTGGGAGCCGTTCTCCTTCTGGGAGGACAGGCAGCCGTCTTTGTCCGTCAGCGCGAGCGCCATGGCTTTAGATGCCATGGCGCGGGAAATGTAATTATCTGCTGTATCGAGTTTGACAATTATGATAATCAGGATTATCACAACCGCCGGAATCAGGAAGGCCCAGTAAACCATCTTCTTTGATCTCATAAAAATCCTTTCCCGGACAGCGCCTCATTACTGATTGGCAATGAAAATGAACGCAAAACGCGCTTTCCATTGTTATTTAATGAACTTACCGTCTTTTTCGTCAATATGATCCAGATCTCTATAATCTTCCGTCGCCATGGACAGGTTCTTATTCCTGAGCGAAAAATGGACTGCCCTGGCAATCAGATCATAGATAACCGCGAATGCCGGAACCGCAATAATCATTCCGACAAACCCAAACAGCCCTCCAAACAGCAGAATGGAAAACAGCACCCAGAAACTGGAAAGTCCCGTTGAATCACCGAGAATTTTCGGTCCCAGGATATTGCCGTCAAACTGCTGGAGAAGCAGGATGAATATAAGGAAATAAATACATTTGACCGGGCTTACAAGAAGTACCAGAAAACCGGTCGGTATTGCCCCGATGAACGGCCCGAAAAACGGAATGATATTCGTCACTCCTATAATGACGCTGATTAACAGGGTAAACGGCATCTTCATAAGCGATGTTCCAATAAAACAGATAATCCCGATAATCAGGGAATCCACCAGTTTTCCAATGATGAAACCGCCGAACATCTTGTTCACAAAGCGGAGCTCCTCCACCACGCTGTTGGCCCACTTGAGATTGAGGCAGCCATAAATAATCTTTTTCCCCTGGGCCGCCAGTGTATCCTTGATATTCAGAAGATAGACCATGACAATCAGGCCGATAAGCCAGTTCTTAATAAATACCAGAAGGCTCAGGACGCTGCTGGAGACGCCGGTCAGGAATTCTCCAAGTCTTGTCATGTCAATATTGGTAAAGGAATTCTCAAGCCAGCTTTCCGCCATCTGGACCCCGTTCTGCAGATTGCTGAGCACCATCTCCTCAATATCCGGATTGTCCGCCAGCACCTGGCGTATCCAGGAATAGAGGTTCTGCAGATAGGTTGGGAACGAATCCCGGATCCCAGCCAGGCTCTCAAGCATCTGGGGAATCAGCATCTGGAACAGGCCTGCCACGATCACAAGGACAAGAGATACGCTGGCCGCCGTCCCGACTGCCTTTGCAACGCCCGCCACATGCTTCTCATCCTTCCAAACCTTCAGAAGTTTCATCCTGACGGCGTCCGTCACCCGATTGTAAATCGGTGTTGTAAGGTAAGCAAGCACCGCACCGTATATAATCGGAGCCACGATTCCAATAATCAGATGTATGACCTTTGCCACCTGATCCCAGTACTGGATACAGTACCAGAACACGATACAGATCGCAATCACGGTAACCGCGGTAAGGCCGGTATAAATGTAACGCTTAAATTCATTATTTTTCATGTTCTTCCCTCGTCCGTATTTATTCACCATCAGTATACAGGAAGTCCTCCTTATTTGGCAAGTAATATCATGTAAAGATTTCTTAACAAAAAGTAAACAACAGGCGAAATTGCGTCTCATGGGCTGCTGCCTGTAAGCGGCAATAAGAATACCCATATTTTTCTTCAGGCAAAGCAAAAGCAGCGATTGCTCGCTGCTTTTTATCGTTTGTAACCCCAAAATGCCGGCTCTTACAGTATTGACGCCTAGCTCTGCTAGGTGGGCAACCTCACTTAGGCTTCTGCCTTCCACTCACAGGAGGCCTGACATCCGCTTAAAAATATTGGAATCCCGTTATGTCCGATGTAGGTTCAAAAAAAGTAAGAGTTGTCGAGCATCCCAGGAGTTACAAATGCTCTTATTCATTGGGATGGAAAGCTTTATCTGATAGGCTTTTCATCTTTTGATATCGTTATTATACACCAGTTCTTTGTGTTTTTCAAGTTCCATTTACTGGCCCTAATCTTAAGGTTTTCTTGTCTTTCGTGTTCTTCCCTTTATTTCCAGTGTCTTCCGGTTAAAATTTTTTTATGATATCCGGTTGTTTTATCGTTCCACGCCGTCTTTCGAAACCCTCGCGTACACCAGTTTTTTGGCCTGCGGTTTGGAGTCCGAGAATTCGTAGGAAGAAAGAATTTTTTCCTCCGCCGGGCCGAACAGGAGCTCATCCGATGCATACAGTTTTGCAAGCGGCTCCCCTTTTTTTACATAGTCGCCATATTTTTTAGAAAGAATGATTCCGGCCGCATTGTCGATCACGTCCTCTTTCGTGCTCCTTCCGGCCTTCAGAAGAACCGAGGCGATTCCGCACCCTTCCGTATCCATGTGGGAGACGTATCCGTCTTCCGGCGCCTCCACGGTCCTGCAATACGGAGCCTTTTCAAACTGTTCCGGGTGATCGATGTAAGAGCCGTCTCCTCCCTGTGCCTCGGCCATCTTTTTAAATGTTTCAAAAGCGCTTCCGTCCTCCAGCGCCTGTTCCGCCATACGGTAACATTCCTCCGCATCCCCTCGCCCTGCGGTATGCAGCATCTCGGCCGCAAGCCTCAGGCAGACTTCCCGCAAATCCTCCGGTCCTTTTCCTCTCAGGGTGTCGATTGCTTCCATCACTTCCAGGGAATTGCCGATGGCAAAACCAAGGGGCACATCCATGTCCGTGATCAGGGCTGAGCAGGAGCGTCCGGCCCCGTTGCCAATCGCCACCATCTTCTGTGCAAGTGTGATGGAGTCATCCAGCGTCTTCATGAATGCCCCGCTTCCCGTCTTGACGTCCAGGACAATCCCATTGCTCCCGGCCGCCAGTTTCTTGCTCATAATGGAGGATGCAATCAGCGGTATACTGTCCACCGTGGCCGTCACATCGCGCAGGGCATAAATCTTTTTATCGGCCGGAACCAGGTTGCCGCTCTGCCCGACCACAGCGATCCCCGTTTTCTTAACAATCTCAAAAAAAGTTTCAATCGGAATGGAGGTCTGAAATCCCGGAATTGCCTCCAGCTTATCAATGGTGCCTCCCGTATGCCCAAGCCCACGGCCGGACATCTTTGCAACCTTCACTCCGAGCGACGCCACAATCGGGCCGACAATCAGAGTCGTCTTATCGCCCACGCCTCCGGTGCTGTGCTTATCCGCTTTAAATCCTTCGATCGGAGAAAGATCCACCATATCGCCGGAATGAGCCATCTCCAACGTCAGATTTGTCGTCTCCTCATCGTCCATCCCGTTAAAGCAGACCGCCATCAGCATGGCCGCCATCTGGTAATCCGGAATCTCACCGTTCACGAATCCCTGTACCATAAAGCGGATTTCCTCCCGATCAAGACTCTCATTCCTTTTCTTTTTTTCAATCAGATCATACATTCTCATAAGCCGTCTTACCTTCCTTTCATTCGGCTGTTGCAAACCGTGTAAAACGTGCACGGATGAATACGGCGCATTACACCAGGTTCTCAGGCCCAAAGCTCTCGGGCAGAAGTTCTTCCAGCGTATAAATTCTGTAATCGTCCACCGCTCTCGCCACAATCACCTGGAAAGCGGACGGACGGCAGAATTCCCTCATCACCTGACGGCAGATTCCACAGGGTGCACAGTATGTTTCCGTCTTTCCGTCTTTTCCTCCGCATATCGCAATAGCCGTGAACTCCCGCTGCCCCTCGCTGACCGCTTTGAAAAATGCCGTGCGTTCTGCACAGTTGGTCGCAGGGTAGGAGGCATTTTCAACATTAACTCCCGTGCAGACTGTCCCATCCGTGCACAGAAGAGCGGCCGCCACATGAAAATGAGAATAGGGCGCATAGGCGGAGGGAAGCTGTTCAAAGGCCGCTTCGAGAAGAACCCTTATCTCCTCTTTTGTAAGTTCCGCCTTCGGTTCGCCGTTTCCGGCCTGTATCTTCCGTATTGTGCGTTTTTCCGCCATATATACTCCTCCTTTACTGTGTAAGGTTAAATTAATTATTTTGTTTTTCTCTGTTTACGGCTCCGCGAATCTGTTTGCACCCGCTTTATAAAATTAATGATCAGCAGCGCAATGACCGCAAACGCAATATATCCGTAAATCGGGTACAGTACCCCAATCAGGCTGCCGAATCCCAACTGGCCCGCGGCCCAGGCCGCAATGCCCAGCAGGGAAGAAAACACCCTTCTATGCTTCCCTATGCAGGCAAACCGGCAGAAATACCGTGGGACCGGGGTGAATACCGACATTGCCGCACCGAACATGGCTCCCAGAAGAAATATGGCGCAAATCCATGAAAAAACGGGATGAACCATCTCCGCCAGCGTCAGGATCGGCAGCTCCGTCTCCGTCGCCGCACTTCCCGAATGCATGGCAAAAACAAGGCAGAGCCCGATGATAAATAAAATGACGCCTCCTGCAACCACACCGCGGAGCGCCGGTTTCTTTGATTCATTCGCAAGGCCCAGGGGCGCAAGGGCGCCGATGGCACAGAAAAAATTATAGGAAGTAAAATTGGCGGCGGCAATCCCCCAGCTTCCCAGAAGCGGATTGGATGCAGCCTTTGGTGAAACCTCTATCCGGCCAATTCCATTCTTCAGGATCACAATCAAAGCCGTGGCAATCGTCAGCGTCACCAGGACCGGGACTACACGGCCGAAGGTCTTCACCACCGCTTCCACTCCGCCGAAGGATACGGCGGTCACAAGCGCACAGAATACGGCGCTTCCTACGATTCTGGCCGTATGGCTGCCGGTCAGGTTCTCTATCAGAGTTCCCGCTCCGGATGCCATAACCGTATAAATCCCAAACATAAAGGTAATCTGCACCGCTCCGATCGCCGTGCGCAGCCACGGAAGCTCCACCGGCATCACAACCCGATCCATCTCCCCTGTGCCGCTCATCCCTGCCGTAAGGAGCAGTATGATTCCCAACAACGTCAATATAAAGCATGCCGCAAACAAACCGGCAATTCCCTGTATGCCAAAGCAGCCAAAATACTGCCATAACTCCTGCCCCGAGACAAATCCCGCTCCGAGAAAGCAGCCCATAAACGTAGCGCAAATCTGCCGGCTTCCTATCTTATCCATAATATCTTCCCCTGAAGTAACGTATTTAATATTATGATACGTTTAAACAGCCTGTAAGGCAAGCAGTTTTTTGCGCGGGAGTCCGTCATACATCCGCCATGCGCTGCGGCCGGTCTCCCGCGCCGAGTGCGGCCACATGAAAAACAGCGGGTACAAACCGTATGGCCGGCTCTCCCCGCTGTTTCAATATCCCGGTTTGGAACTGCTCCGCAGCCGGTTATGCTTCTTCTTTTATAATCTTGACCACTCTGCTGGTACCCAGCCTGTCGGCTCCCAGCTCCATGAAATGTTTGGCATCCTCCAGGGAGCTGATTCCCCCTGCCGCTTTAATTTTGATACCGTCACCTACGTGGGCGGCAAACAGCTTAATATCATCAAAGGTAGCCCCTGCCGTGGAAAAGCCGGTGGAAGTTTTGATGTAGTCGGCCTTTGCCTCCGTCACCAGACGGCACATCACAATCTTCTCCTCCTCCGTCAGAAGGCAGGTCTCAATAATCACCTTGAGAAGCTTGCCTGCGCAGGCTTCTTTAACCGCCTTAATCTCATGCAGGATCTTCTCCTCATTTCCGTCCTTCAGATCACCGATGTTGATCACCATATCGATCTCGTCGGCCCCTTCTTCTACTGCCGTCTTTGTCTCAAATACCTTGACCGCCTCGGTATTATATCCATTTGGGAAACCGATGACCGTACAGATGCGCATTCTGTTTCCCACATATTCCTTTGCCTGTTTTACAAAGGAAGGAGGGATGCACACGGACGCCGTCCCGTATTTGACTGCATCGTCGCAGAGTTCTTTAATCTGCGCCCAAGTGGATTCCGGATGAAGCAGGGTATGATCGACCGCTGCCAGTATTTTTTCTCTGTTCATGTTAACTTCTCCCCGTTCTGTTAAATAATTTCTCCGATAAAGCTCTCTCCGGCCGTCTCTCCCGGCACATCGAGATAATCCAGGATGGATGCTGCAATATCGGCAAATGTCTTTCTCGTTCCCAGGTTTATGCCCTCTTTCACAGGCGGTCCCGCGATCACAAGCGGTGTGTACTCTCTGGAGTGGTCGGTAGAAGGTGTGCTGGGATCGCAGCCGTGATCGGCCGTAATCATCAGGATATCGTCTTCCCCAAGCATTGCGAGAAGTTCCGGCAGGCGCTCATCAAAATAAGTCAGGGCCTTTGCATAACCCTCCACATCATTCCTGTGCCCGTAGAGCATATCGTAATCCACCAGGTTTGTGAAGCAGATTCCGTTAAACTCCTTCTGTGCGTAGGCAAGCGTCTTGTCAATGCCGTCCCCGTTGTTCACAGTGCGCACCATATCCGTCACGCCGCTTCCGGCAAAGATATCGTTAATCTTGCCGACTGCCAGAACATCTTTTCCGGCATCCTTAATATAGTTGAGCATGGTAGCCTTCGGCGGCACCAGGGAATAGTCATGGCGCCTGGAAGTCCTGCTGAACGGAAATTCTCCCTCAAACGGACGGGCAATCACACGGCCCACGCCGAATTTTCCTGCGCACAGGCGTCTCGCTATCTCGCAGTAACGGTAAAGCTCCTCGATCGGGACAAGCGATTCATGGGCGGCAATCTGAAATACACTGTCCGCCGACGTATAAACAATCAGAGCTCCCGTTTTCAGATGCTCCTCGCCGTAGTCCTTGATAACTTCGGTTCCAGAGTACGGTTTATTGCAGAGAACCTTTCTTCCGGTCTCTTTTTCAAATTCATCTAAAAGTTCCCTTGGGAAACCGTCGGGGAACGTTGGGAGCGGCTGCTCAGAAACAACGCCTGCAATCTCCCAGTGGCCGATCGTCGTATCCTTACCTTTGGATTTCTCCGTCATTCTGGCAAAGGCTCCGGATGGAGACACACTTTTTTCACGGCAGTCAACGCCGTCAATATTAAAAAATCCCAATTTTTGCATATTAGGCATGGAAAAAGAGGAACTCCGGGCCGCCGCCGCAATTGTGTTGCTGCCTGCGTCACCGTAGTCGGCCGCATCCGGCATCTCTCCGATTCCCACGCTGTCCAGTACAATTAAAAATACACGTTTCATATCATTTACCTCTTTTCTGTATTATGAGCACACGGCCGTATTGAAAGGCCGCTATTATCATTCCACATCTACAAGTATATAACAGGATGGGCGGGTTGTCACTAAAATAGTTAGGTTTAATTGAGGGGCGGGGACGCCTCTGTGAGCCGGCGGACGGGGGAGTGGGAGGGTATTGCCGCGGCCACTATGTGACTGTGATACTTGTAAGTTCTTCGATTTGAGTGTTTCCACCTTGCAATGCGCCTATTGGCTAAATTGATCTGAATTTAAAATGGGTGCAAATATTTCCGCGTTAACTTCATTCCCAATTTGACAGGAGGCATTCTCCTGCATATGGAAGAACGTAGTGGTCGCGGCAATACCATCCCCCCTGAAGGAAGAGAACAAATCAGCCACCGCAAGCCGGGCGGAATGGCGAAAACCTGCGCGTCTTCAGTCCCGGGCCATAACCTACCCGTGGGGAAGAAGGGAGAAAAAGATTCCGCAGGGAACCTGGGAGTCCATCAGCACTTAGGCGTCGTATCTCAGACGCCTTAGTACTGCTATGTACTCCAAAGAGCGCAAGCGTTTCCCGTAGGAACTTTTTCTGCCCGGATTCCCCACCCGCGACAACCTCCAAGCCGGGACTGAATACTTACAACCTCCTCTCACCATTCCGATCCCCGACCGTCCCGGCGGCGTTCTCATCCCCCTTGTCTTTTCCCGAAGTCTCTGCTAAGATTATTGGCAGTTTACATTATTTTCACTCTGAAAACTTTTTGAAGTTATCCGGGGAGGCACATCGTTTATATAAGTGAGACGGATGAGAAAGGGGGCGATCCTATTAATGCGGAACAGCAGTTGGAACAATGGATAAACCAATATCAGAATTTAATATATTCAATCTGCTATAAGTTCACAGGCAACTATTTTGATGCCGAGGATCTGACCCAGGATACTTTTCTTTCCGCTTATAAAAGCATGGCCTTCTTCGATGGCAGCAACGAGCGGGCCTGGCTTTGCAAAATCGCCACCAACAAGAGCCTCGACTATCTGAAACGGGCAGGCAGAAAATCAGTACCTACTGAAGACGTCTATTTTACTGCCATCGCTGCGCCCGATTCTGTGGAAGAGAAATGCCTGGAAAAGGAGGTACGACAGAAGCTCTATGACTGCTGTCTCGCCCTCAAACCTCCTTACCGGGAGGTGGCCCTTGACTATTATTATCATGAGATGGAAATCAGTGAAATTGTAGCTAAGACAGGAAAAAACATAAAAACGTTGCAGACCCAGATATACAGGGCGAAGGGAATGCTGAAAAAACTCTATGGAAAGGAGGAACCGGCATATGGAAAAACAGCACATCGATCCGAAGCGGTTCAAGGATAACCTGACGCAGGAAGAATGCGCCCACCTCGCCTCATGTCCGTTCTGCCGTGAACGGTTTGCAGATTATATCGGGACGCAGGAGCTTATCACAGCGCCCAGGCATTTAAAATCCGACATTCTGGAACGAAGCAGGAATCTGGACGTACAGATTATCGCAGGCACGAACCATCTTTCCAAACGGCTGCAGTTGTTCTACTTCAGCCTTAAGGTCGGGGCCGCAGTCCTGTGTGCGCTGACCATGCTGTCCATCCTCCCCGGACTTTCCAGGGAAATAAGCTCAAGGCAGGATGCGGCGGCAAGACAAAGCCATACAAGATCCGAAAGCCAGTGGTTCTACTATGACACGGTAAATTATTTAACGGAGCAGCTGGGAAAGCTGTCCAATATCAATATGGAGGTATTTAAGAATGACGAAAAAGAAAGGTAAATTATTGACATTCTGCTGGTCCCTGATTCCCGGCGCCGGAGAAATGTATCTTGGATTCTTTAAACAGGGGATCAGCCTCATGGCAATCTTTGCAGTATTACTCGGGATATCGGGTTTTTTGCAGCTCAGTTTCCTGACTTTCCTGTCCCCGATTGTCTGGTTTTACAGTTTCTTTCACACAAACAACCTGAATTCATTAAGCGATGAGGAATTTTACAGTCTGGAGGATGACTTCATCATCCACTGGAATGACATCTCCCCCAACCAGGATGCCGTTAAGAAACATTACAAACTGGTGGCAGGCTGCCTGATTTTCTTTGGAATCAGCATTCTGTGGAAGCTGTTTTCAAGACTGCTGTTCTGGTACATCATACCGGCCCTCTATCTGACCAACGAGGCGTCGGAGCTGATCCGCTTCATTACCAATACCGTGCCGCAGGGTGTTGTGGCAATCGCCATTATTATTGCAGGTCTCTATCTGATTAAAGGAAAACACGACGAACTTAATAAAGATAACCCGGATATCCCCAGTCCTCCCTATCTGGAGCACAAAGGAAACTAAAAGGGAATTTTAAAAACCGTGAGGCAGAACTGCTCCACGGTTTTTGCTTTCATTCCTTCCCAATACCGGACAAGAAAAGTTTATCAGGCCTCCCAGACGCCGGACAGGAGGTATTTTTCAAGCTCCTCCACACTTTCTGCCAGATACTTCGCTCCGGCTCCCGTAAGCTCTTCTGAGGAGCCGTAGCCGTACAGAACTCCGACGCAGTCAATTCCGTTCTCCGCCGCGCCTATGACGTCGTGTTTCCTGTCTCCCACCATGAGCACGGGCGTTACAGCCGGATCGGCATTCAGGCGCTTTAATGTATACTCAATGACATCGCCCTTTTTCACCCGGGTTTCTTCCATATCGGCGCCTCCCACCAGCTTAAAAAGGGAAGCAGGCCGAAATGTTCAAGAATCTGTTCTGCAAAAATCTCCGGCTTGGATGTGGCAACAGCCAGGGTGAAGCCTGCGTCGTTCAGATTCCCAAGCATCGTTTCCATGCCCGGGTACACTTTATTCTCAAACATACCCTGCTTTGTAAAATATTCATGGAATACAGGGATTGCCTCCCTGGCATCCTTTACGGTAAAACCGTAGAACTCCACAAAGCTGTCCACCAGAGGAGGCCCGATAAAAGGACACAGGCTGTCTAAATCATTTTCCTCTATTCCATATGCTTTCAGGGCATGCTGAACCGACTTCGTGATCCCTTCCTTTGGATCCGTCAGCGTTCCATCCAGATCAAACAGTAAAATTTTTTCCACTTTTCTTTCCCTCTGCAAATACGGAAAGAAAGGCGGTACAGCCCTCGCCGTACCGTCTTTCCTTCATCACGATGCCTTTGCATCCTGTTATTTAAGTTTCTATCAGCCTAATTCGTCAACTACTTTCTGAATGGCAGCAAGTGCGTCGTCAGGAAGCTTATCATAGCCTTCTTTAGCCACTTCGAATGCCTTGATCTCATTGACACGGTCGTTCATACGTGCCTTTAACTGGCTGACATACTCCGGATCTTCCATGTTCGGGATAAATCCTTCCCAATCCAGAATTTCGATATCGGAGAATGGACCCCATTTGTGGAACTGGGCCGTCTTCTCAACGATTGCTTCGAGAATGCCGAGAGTATCGGCCGGTTTTACCTTCTTGCCCATGAAATCACCGGTATTGACGATGTAGCAGTCTACATTCTTTTCTTCTACCAGTTTCTTAAACTTATCGTAGTCGTTGGACAGAGGATAAGTACGGAATGGGTTTGCATACGGTACTACTACCAGCTTGTTCGGATCTACGCCGGGAGCCAGACGCTCAGCAGAGGAACGTTTGGTAGCCAGTGTTGCTCCCATAACGGATGCCAGGGATGCGCCTTTCAGTTTCACTACCGGCGGGATGGTAGGGTCTTTCATAATCCAGAAGATCGCGTTGACAGGGGAATCAACCTTGTCTACACGGTTCGGGGACCAGAGTTTGGACTTGATGGCACGTCCGTTACCATTACGGATATCTTCCGTCACTAACTGAATCTTTCCGTCCTCATCAAGAGTTGCGGAGCAGTTCTGTGCCGTCAGGAGGTACTTGTTGTCCTCACATCCGGTTGGGTAATCGGCTGTCTTATCAAAGTAAGTCGGCTCCAGGGCAACGGATGCGCAGGTATCTGTGTTGATAACAAACGCGTCGTCATGGAGAACCTTAATCTCATATTTTCCGCCATGTTTTGCATGGGTCAGAGTGGATTTACCGGAACCTGACAGGCCGTATACAGAAGCAACATACTTGCTGCCGTCTGCCAGTGTATATTCTTTCTGGCCGCCGTGGCAGGATGCGTAACCGTTGCGGTTGGCAATTGCCCATGCCATTGTCAGAGTGCCCTTCTTGTGCTCGCCGAAGTATCTCATGCCAAGGATACATGCGCAGTTCGTCTCTGTGTTGAAGTAGCACAGGGTTTTCTTCTGCGGATCGGACAGGCAGTCTAAGGATACGTTCGGACGGTCGGAACCGTTCCACTGCGGATCGGAGAAGATATAGATATCGGCTTCCCTGCCGTCTCCAACCGGTTTGGAATTCTTGTACATTCTTACATATTCGTCGGACATATACTGGAAGTTCAGCATCCAGTTATACATGATATTCTCTTCGCCCTCAGGAATCAGCAGATGTGCCTTAACCATAAATTCAGGATCCAGGCCTACAAATACTTCTGCATGATACATTGTTTTCCAGCGGGACTCATAAATGGCGTCCATGGCTACGAGATCCAGGGCCGCACAGTCTACACCTGGCTCACCAGCGATACGGCGTGCTGTTGCATAACGTCCTGTAATGGCTCCATCGTTAAATAACAGTACTTTCGCATCCTTCTCCAGGCCGAACTCCTCACCCCTGTATACCGGCATATCGGTTACAACGGTTCCAGGAGAATTCTTTGCTAATTCATACGCTTCTTTCAAGGTGTTTACTTTCACCACATTATTTCCGTAGAAAGCTGCTTCAATGATGGATCTTGTCTTAGAAAAACCCGGCTTACCTGCGCCGATCTCACTAATTGGGTAGTACGCTTTTGTTGACATCTTAGTCCTCCTTTATACTGCACCTCAAATTTGCCTCAATTATCTCACTTTGTTAAACAAAAGTCAATGCCTGGCTTCATAAAATTATTATTAAGTTCATTATAAAATTTTCAGTAAAACGCTCCATTTTTCGCAGTCGATTTTATGTACATTGACCAGCCGTTTTTCTCCGAAGCCGTCATTAGTTACAAATTCGCGGCCTGTTTTCCGTGCCATACTGACACCAGATGGTAAAGTTCGTCCTTTGCGGACACTGCGTCTCCCGCGGCTGCCGGTTCCTGACTCTCATACCCAGCGCGGCCGCATAGCGGCATATTACATCTTCGCGCGAGTGCGCATCCTGCCGGAGAGCTTTTATATCATAAGAGCGCTTTCCTGCGATATCAAAAGAGGCGCCGGAGTCTCCCCTTCACGGGCAGACTCAGCACCTCATTTGCAATGTAAATCCATTATTCTTTATTTAAAAAATTCATGCCTTCCATGCTGCATGACAAAGGACAGACGGCCGTCAAACCATTTTACATTGGATGATTCCGATCCACCCCGGTTCATAAAGTACAATGCTCCCTGGGAGTAATCTTCTCCTGCCAGCGCGCGATCCACGCAGTCTATCGTCTGCTGGGTCACCTTGCAGGTGTTTATGCTTCCGTCTATTACCGGCGAAAACTGGGATCTCTCATACACTACATCAGTTACATTGTTTGGAAATTCCCCACTTTTAACCCGGTTTATGATGACATTGGCTACCAGAATTTTACCCTTCTCATCACAGATTCCCGCCTCCGCCTGTACGATTCTCTGCAAAACTTTGTAATCACTGTCTGAATACCTGATTACAGCCTGTTCGCGTTTTAACCGTGCGCGCTCGGCGCGTTCTTTTTCCGCTGCTTCTTCCGCGGCCTGCTGCGTCTGCATCAGGACTTCTCTTTCAATCTCCTCGATCTCCAGTGCGGATTTTGCCAGTTCATCCTGTATGTTTTTTTCCAGCAGACTTCCTATAAGCCGCTGACCCTGTTCTTTTGAAGCGGTAAGCAGAACTTCCATGTCAGTTCCAAAGCTTGTACTTTCTTCCTCCGACTGCATCATATCCGGCAGTTTTTCCTCATCCTCACTATTCTCGTGATAGGCTGCGGCCGCAGTCTTTCCTGCGCCTGCAAAACTGCTCGAACTAAAAGATACCACCGTCACAACTGTCAGTCCTGTTACCAGCACTGCGGCTGTACGGTACATTTTTTTTGTCACACTAACAACCAACGACTTGACAAAATGATAAGCAGTCTGAAGAAATGAGTAAATGTTTGGCATACACTCTCCTCTTTCTTTTAGGCTCTTTTTTGTTCTGCAATGGTTTCAGGGGTACCCTTCCCCACTGCCTGTTTCAAGTGACGGTGGTAATTATATGGGAGTTTCGTAAAAACTGTCAATAACTTTTTAACATTTTTGTGACATCATACAGTAGCGCTTAACTTTTTGTTAACACTTATGTCAAATCTACACAATGTTTTCACCGTTTTTTACCATAAAATTTATATATTTTGGCAAAAGCTTTTTTCATAAGCTATAACAGTTATGGCAATTTCTTCCATATGAAAAAAGAGTCGTTTTATGTCTATTGATTTTTATGTTAACTATTTTCAGACTTTTTACCTTTTGATCATTGTGATTTTTTGTACTTTCCGTCAGATTAGCGGAGCAAAATCAGCTTCAATATAGCCTGCAAGATCCTCCGGATTTACCGATACCTGGACTCCGCGCATTCCGGCGCTGACGGTAATTCGGTCGTAAAGCTGGGCTGTTTCTTCTATATAAGTAGGGAACCGTTTTTTCATCCCGATCGGAGAACAGCCGCCGCGGATATATCCGGTCAGCGGCAGTAAATCTTTCATGTGAATCATCTCCACTTTCTTATCTCCGGCCGCCCTGGCCACCTTCTTTAAATCCAGTTCTTCATCAACCGGAATGCAGCAGACCAGATACCCCTTCTTCTCTCCCTTCAGCACCAGCGTTTTATACATACTGTCATGATCCACGCCCATTTTGTCGGCCGCATGGCTGCCCGATAAATCATTCTCATCCACTTCGTATTCACCCGGTTCGTATTCAATTCCAGCCGCATCCAAAAGGCGCATTACGTTTGTTTTTGTCATAATTATGTCACTTCCTGTTAATATTCACAGCCATTATTCCGCAAAGTGTTTTCTTGCGCACTTTGCGTGAAAAATTCCGCTTTTATTTCCTTTTGTTGGATATATTAGCACAGCTTTTGAGGATAGTAAAGGGGAATCGGAACTAGAACTTTATCTTCAGGATCCGGCTCGGACGGCCCGCATCGTTTATCATCCTTTTTCCGTCCTCTTCTATATACCCGCACTGCTCCAGTTTCTCCACCATGCGGTACATTGACCGGAGCGAGCAGCCATAGACAAGGGAAAGCTCATTTACTGTGAATACATTGCTTCTGTATTTCTCCACAATCGCGTGGAATTTAAGCACCGTGTTGATGCTCAGAGATGTCTCTTCCGCAATCTTCTGCCACCGGTGGTCGGCAGAAACGCTCTCTTTTTTCTCACTGCTCAGAATCGGTCCGTCCACCAGCACATTGTTATAGACGACATAGGCACAGGAAACCTCCTGCGTAAGCGCTTTATCCAGGGCAGCCCTGGCATTTTCCCCCGCTTCCCACATAAGATCCGACGTGCCTGCGCCGATGCTCAACCGACATCCCGCCGCGTTCCGGACCTCCCTCAGCAGATTGCCGAGGCGTGTCCTGTACTGCAGTCTCTCGAACACATTCCTATCCACGACCAGTATATACTTTCCCCAGGCAATCTCCTCCACCGCCGCCTGCAGTTCCAGTGCAAATGACAGTATTTTCTCCGCCGCTTTCAGTTTGTCAAGTTCCAGATAGCAGCCGGTTCTGTCCTGCCGTGCCCCTTTTCCCGTCTCCATATAAATGATCAGCGTCTGGCCCGTCTCCTTCTCTTTTAAAAAGTACTCCAGCCTCAGTTTCTCATAGGCCAGACGTACATTTTCATAGGTGGAACCGACCAGAATAGAAGGGAGCCCCATTTTCAAAAGACGTTCATAGACAGGGCTGATGCAGGTAAGGCAGACACTTGTATTCCTGCTGCGGTATGTCTCCGAATGGAATGAAACCATCCGTTCGATCGTCTCCTCAAAAAGTGCGCTGTCCTTGTATGCATCCTTATACAGATAAACCGAGTCGAGATTCCCGCACCGTCCCGTCTCCTCAAATATTTCACACAGTTCCTCCTCCTCATACCCGTCGACACTGATACTGTTTATATCATATCCCTCGGACAGGGCCTGCAGCAGCGTGTGGTAGAGCGTCAGAATGTCCCTGGCAACATAACCCGTGATTTTCTTTGGCGAAACATGGCCGGTAAAATACATGTAGTCGTAATACCCGGCAATGATAATGATATCCGCTGTTTTCTGAAGCTGCATGAACAAAGGCAGATGCTCCTCTTTCGGCAGGCTTTCCAGTTCCAGGCGGCTTATTAAAAGGCTCCTGTCCATCTGTCTTAATGCCTTTTCCATATTATTGATCTTTGCCGGGGCTCCAACCAGTCCAACTATCATATCATTGCCCTCCTTTTTTACCAGTATAACACGTTTCCCCTTTGTCTTAATTCATATATGCGCTTTTTCCTTCTTTTCCCTATACCGGCCCAAGCCCGATTATCTGAGCCACGGTAACGGCGCCGAACCCGATCAGCGTCCAGGCAATCAGCATTGGAATCACCCATTTCAGCCACTTTTGATAAGGAACACCCGCCACAGCCAGACAGGCCATAAGCGGTCCGCAGGCCGGAGTCAGCAGATTCGTAACCCCGTCGCCGTAATGGAATGCCAGAACGGCAACCTGACGGTTGATTCCAAGGACATCGGAAAGAGGTGTCATAATCGGCATAGTCACAGCCGCCTGGGCGGAACCAGATGGGATTATCATATTAAGCAGCCACTGGAACACATACATTCCGTTGGCGGCCAGTACCTTCGGCATTCCCTGCAGACAGGATGCTGCATGGTAAATGATGGTGTCTGTAATATTGCCGCTGTCAAGGATTACCAGAATTCCTCCTGCCACTCCCACAATCAGCGCTCCCGGAATAATATTTTTCGCTCCGTCCAAAAACGTGTCCGCTATGGAGGATGCAGAAAAACCTCCGATGATACCAGTCAGTATGCCAAAGCCCAAAAATAGTGCGGCCAGCTCCGTCATATACCAGCCGTATCTGGCGACGCCGAATATCGTAAGGGCAAATGTTCCCAAAAGCAGAAGACCCAGAATCTTGTGTTTCCCTGTGAATGTTTTTATTTCCGACAGATCAATCTCCGTCCCCACGGAGGTACTGATTCCGTACATCAGGCTCTTATCCGGATGATTTTTAATCTTCTTTGCATATCGCATCAGAAGGAAAATGGTAACAGCAATCGTTATGGCACACCAGATACTTCTGTACCACAGGCCGGAATATAACGGAACATCCGCGATGCTCTGTGCAATTCCCACATTGAAGGGATTCATCATTCCGTTGATATGGCCCGCCCGGATGCCGCAGTATGCAAGACCTGCCGCCAGAAGCTCATCATACCCCATATATTTACAGAGAGCCAGCAGAATCGGCACGAAAATAATGACCTCCTCAGCCATACCGATTGTGGCTGCCAGAAAAGACAGAAGAACGACAATCGCCGGGAACAGGATTTTCTCCTGATTCGAAAATTTCTTCATTGTCGTTCCTACCAGCGCTTCCGTGAATCCCGTCCTGTTTAACATTTCAAAAGCTCCGGCAATAATAAATACAAAAAATATAATGTATCCCGCCTTTTCAAGTCCAGAGGGAATTGCACTCAAGATTCCCATCAGGCCGACCGGAGTATTGGCCGCCCTCGTGTAGCTTCCGGGATCCACTACCGATTTTCCACTGCTCTCATTTAAGATATACTGGTAATTTCCCGCCGGAATGATGTAAGTACAGACCGCCGCAATTAGAATAATGATACATATTAATACATAAGGGTTCAACAGATTATTAAGCCGCTCTTCTCTTGTTTTTGCTCTTTTTTCCTCCATATCTCATATTCCTTTCATCCCTGCTCCCCGCTGTTAACAAATACCGGAGACACCCACGCCCTGTTTCCGTCTTTTAAATACGCTTTTATAAAGTAGAGGTTCAGCCCGGCTTCCATGCCGGAGTCTTTAAATTTCCCCGTAAAGCTGTAAACGCCGTCCTCCGATTTTTCCTGCGTCCTCTCCATGGAAAACGTCACTTTTCTTCCCACTTCCCCGATATAATGTTCATATGGAACGTCCGTTATCATTTCCAGGGGGACCATTACCGTTTTCTGCATGCTGGCGAAGATGATTTCACATTGCTTTCCGGGAATGGGAATTACATCTATGATCACTCCGTCCTCATCCCCTGATGTCTTTGACTTAAAGTGCAGAGTCTGGTTTCCCACTGACTGGATTCCCTCTCTGCAATTATCGATTGCAAAGTTGTCCGCTCCTGCGATTCTTCCGTTCCGCACCAGAATGCTGCCGTCCCACCGGACCGATTTGTTCCTGTAATATGTCTTTACTCCGGTCCATGCAATTTTGATTTTCTTTCTTCTGTCTGCTTTGCAAATAATTTCTTCACCGGAACTTTCCATTCCGCTATCTTTCATTCCGGTATTTCCGGCCTTATCGTCCAGTTTAACAGAATCCGGGGTAAATGTATGTATTCTGTCCAGATTTCTATATAATTCCACACGATCCACCGGAGCATTGGCGCTGATTGAAAATTCGGCCGTCACCTCGTTTCCGGCTGTTATCTCACTCCCCATCACCGCTCCGTTTACGTTAAATTCCGCGATAATCCGGGATGAGGTCGTCCCATAACATCTCCTTTCTTTAAGCGCCTCCCAGATTCCTTCCCGGGTCAGTTCCTTTGCATACACCGCAGTAAGTCCCGACTTCACGTCAAAGGTCGCACCGAAACTGCCTGAATCCGTTCCGACAGGGTAGGATAACCCCAGCCTGGACGTGTGATCGTCACTGCTGGCAATAAAGCCGACCTTCATCTTTCTCGACACCGCTTCCTCCAGAAACCAGTCGAAAATACCGTGGTGGGAATGCACCTCTATTACCGGTGTCAGTTCCGGGTTATGGAACGAAAAATCGGCATGACGGCCTCCCACATGCGGAATCGCCATAACATCCGTCCTTCCCCTGAAGCGCTCCCACAGTTCGCTGACGGGATAACAGTCCTCCCCGTCATCTTCCTTGCCTCTGCCCTCATATCTTCCCGGTTCCTTGTAAAGCCACCGGCTGCTGTGATACAGTTTCTCCCCGTCATTCAGGTAATAAATGTTGTGATCTCCTCCCGCGCAGGTATTTCCCGACCATTCGTATCCCGGAAATACAACAAATTGGCCGTCGCAGTGATTCTTTCTGATTGCCTGCCCTACATGTTCCCAGTTTTCATCTGACACTTCAAAGTCATTCCCCTGCCATCCGGTAAAATCAAGGGCTCCCACTTCTCTTGCAAATTCCATGGAATCCTCCATGCTGCCCAGGCCGCCGGCTTCGCAGTTCTGGCCGTGCATATCTCCCCAGAAAAGACGATACACCATATCGTTTTCCACTTTTATCACATTGCCTGCCGAGTGAAGATCATACTCTGGGATGTGGGCATATGCAAGATAACTTCCCTCCTTTTCGATCCTGCATTTTACCAGCTTAACGCCTCTGTCCTCCTGTTCCATGCAGATTCGGCGGCTTTCGCACCAAAATCCGTCGGGAGTCTCGATATCCACCTCCCCCGTAAAATCCTCACAGCGGTTGCCATGTTCATCCAGAATCCGAATTCTCATTTCAAACGGCTCATTTACTCCGACTTTGCTGGGCGCTACCAGGCCTACTTCCCCACAGACGCCGCTCTTCACATGCAGAAAGCAGGCCGGATGAATTTCCTCATAACGGTTGCTGCCAAAGGGATCGACCATCGCTATGATCCTGTGGTTCCGTTCCGCCATTGTCTGTGTTATAATTCCCGGGGAACCTGCCGATGTGTCTCCCAAAAGAAGCTCGACCCGATCTCCCTCCTTTAAACACCCATCACTGACGTGTACGGTTACCGCATTCTCATAGGGCCTGATTCCATCCGAATTAGGTAATATTTTTACCGATGCCTCCCCGCTTGCCGACACGGTACTGTAGCCCGATTCCCGTTCGTTTGCGGTCTGCACCGCCTCCCAGTCGGTTACCCCCTGTCTTGCAAATCGGATATTTCCCCCGTCGTCAATCCCGTATTTCCCGACTGTGTATACCGCCCGTATCGTGTTCGGCATCCCAGCTGCCAACTCCCCCTGTAGCACTTCACAAAACAGGCTGCCCAGATATTCCTGATTCAGTCTCATTGCTCACCCTCCCATGTTTTTTCTTTATTATCACTATATCAAAGACAAAATGACAAAAAAAGGTGAAGAAACTGTCATTAAATCGGACTTTAAGAAATAGAAGACAGGAACCGCACACTTTTATTCCCAACTTTTCATTGCCACTCAAAAAAGAGAAAACATTTCTGTTTTCTCCGATAAATATTTCTATTATTCTATACTTTTAATTCTATATCTCTGTTTGTGTATCTACGGTTCCATATCTCTGGTTCCGTATCTCCGGTTCCATCTTACTGTCCCTATAAAAGCCGCACCCTCTTCGGCTTGAACGGTACCACCTCGGCGCTCACATACCATTCCACCTGCTGTTGCTCCTCAAAATGCATGGCCGAGCATGCTGTTTTTACATCGGAATCCGTCAGTACACTCATACCGCGCGCACCTCCGATTATATTCACGGCAACGGAACAGTCTGATTCAGATGTCTCTTTCCTGATGGGGGTATCCGAGCGGGTACAGTCACGGACCGTAACAGCGCCTGCCGATGCTTCCGGGGTTACTTCCCTGTATTCCAGCTTACAGTATTTTTCCGGGTAAATAAAGCAGTCCCGTTCTTTACCCGGCTCCCACTTTATCTGTTGATTGTCCATGGAGGCATGGGTGCAGGACAGTATATGGAGACAACGTTTATCCTGCGTGACCGGATGGGTAAATTCCACATCAAAAGGGGCGCAGCCCACGGCCGTAATGAAACGGCATCCGCATGGAACCGTGTCGGCATAAGCCGTTATAGTCATATCCAGCGTCTTTATCTCTTCCACGCCTTCGGGCCGGAAAAATCGCGCCCGGTAAAACGACCAGGCCGAGTCCCTGTCCAGTTCGTACACTTCAAGTATTTCCCCGGCATCCTCATTTTCCTTTCCGTCATCCGTCCCATACCACGAAGTTCCGCTCCATCCCTCTCCCTTAACCTTCTTACCATTGATATGAAGATCAAATTTGAAGTGACCGCCAAAAGGATCGGCCGCCCTCCGCTCATTCTGCTGTTCCATTGTAAGCCCAATACGTTCCGTACGCGGCCATTTTTCAAAGAATTCTTTTACTTCTTTGATTGGAATCCGCTTGCAAATATCAACGGAAATCCCCTCTTCAAAGCAGTAAATTGCCGGCACCAGCCATTCATGGCCGTTACAGCGGAACACACTTTTTATATCCAGGAGTCTGCCCTCCTGCATGTTTTTATCTCCTTTCCCAAAATCACCTGTAAAATATACTTTCATCTTCTAATCCCTTCTATCCTCATTTCCAAACTTTCCCTGACCTGCCGCTCCGCTTAAATCAGTTGATACTCCTGCGGTTTATATCGTACCGTCTTAAGACTGATATACCAATCTGTCTGCTTCCTCTTTTCAAAATGCATCGAGGAACGGGCTGTTTTACGGCTGTGAGCGGCAGGCGCGGCTCCCTTATCCGCGCCGATGATAAATCCAATAGCCGACGGGCCGTCCAAAGACTCTTTATCTTCGCGTTTTGCCGGATCATCTTCGGATGCGTCTTTCACCACAATTTTTCCGTCCAACTGTTTATCCCCCTCCACCTCGTACTCCATCACGCAGTAATTCCCCGGGAATGTGACTTTGCCAATCCCTGGCATCTCATGCTCCAGAGGTGTATCCTGCAGTATCTCTCCGATACAGGAACGCACAGACAGGCGATATTCCTCCCCTGTAATGGGATGGCAAAACGGAACTTTAAACGGCCCGCAGCCTGCGGATGTTGTAAAATGGCAGCCGCAGGGTATTTCCTCATCCTCCGGTTTAAACAAAATAGACAGGGAATGGATCTCTTCCTGCCCCTCTGCGCCCCAGCGGTAGTACGCACGGTGGATATACCAGGCAGAATTCCTGTCAAGATCATATGCTTCTATCGCCTCTCCCGTCATATCGCTGCCTGCTTCTTCCCCGAACCCCTGCCAACCGCCGCCACAGCTTCTGTCGCCGATCACCGTCCTGCCGTTCACCCTGAGCGTAAAAGAAACTTCAAAGTTCCATGGGCTCTCATACTCTATCAAATCACGCTGCTCCGCGGTAAGCTCCTCTTCATCTGCTCCTGCCCACTTCCTGTAAAATGCTTTCACTTTCTCCACCGGGATTTTACGGCAGATGTCAAGAACCAGTCCCTGGCTGCAGCAATAAACTGCGGGAACCAGCCATTCGTATCCCCCGTATTCAAACGACCGGCCCAGAACCACCTGCGTACCTGCCTCCTCTTGGTTCCCACTGCCCCGGAAATTTCCTGAATAATATACTTTCATAAATGCTGCTCCTGTTTTTCTAAATTTTATACGGGTATCCCAAAAGCAATACGCACGCTTTCAGGATACCCGTTTTTCGGAACGCCGTCTCCGCCGTGAATAAAGCTCAGAAACGGTTAAATACTAAAGAATTAAGCTGTTGCGCCCGCATTCCCGATCCTCTGCAGCAGGCTCTGAGCCCATTCATAATCTTTCTTATGCACGTAGAATGTGTAAGAGCACTCTTCCCTGGCCAGCAGCCCCGCCGCCAAAGGTCTCATACCGAGGCCTCCAAGCGGACCGCCGCGGCTGCTCACTTTAAACGTGTAGTTAATCCCCGCGGTGGCAAGCGCGTCCCTGACCTCGGCCTGCTTTTTCATATTCTGTGTTACATATACCTCCCTTCTGTTAAAGATAGAAAGCATCTACCTCCCTCCTCCCGTTCTTTTTCTATAAATAAAATACACTGCGGTAATAATAACCATTAATACGGTTACAACGTAAACAGAGGTGAAATCACCTGTCTTGCACGCTATATAGATAGCCGTCGGTCCGTCCGCCCCTCCTATAATTGAAAGCGCTCCCTGGGTCTGTTTATCAATATACAGGCTCACACAGCTTAAAAATATCCCTGCCGCCGTCAAAACAGAAAGAATCAGTCCGATTATTTTTCCCTTTCCTTTCATCCCTTCCCCTTTCTATTGTCTGTTAAATCCCAGATACCTGGTTCCCTGGAATGTTAAATGTCCTGTATCTCCTTCCGCAAGCATCCCATAATCGCTGCCGCCAAGCTGCAGTTCCATCCTGTCACCGCTCTCGACCTCAAATGTCACATAGTAGCTGGTGGAAGACGTGGAATGTGTACCGTGGGCGCCCGTGACATCCCCGGCATTACAGTGCGTGTGATGGCTGACATTCGTACGCTTGGCTACGATCCTGGCCTCCACCGTCAGCCTGGGAGACTGGTTATTGCGGTTCCATTCGCCGATGCCTCTCACAAACATCATAACAAACATTCCTATCACTAAAAAGAATACCAGAAAAAACAGGATGTCAAAGCCGCCGCCGAAAAAAAACGAATCAAAAAACATCTTTTTCTCCTCCCTTGTCTGAGTACAGTATAGATCATTTATGAAAATGATGTTTTACTTTTTTCTGTCAATTTCTGTAAATAAGGGTGTGGTTGAGAAATGAGGACGCCGCCGTCAGGCCGGGGACCGGGGTGGTGAGGGGAATCGATGAGTCTTTCGTCCCGGGCGTCAGGTGATCGTGGGCGGGGAATACGGGCAGAAAAAGTTCCTGCGGGAAACGCTTGCGCTCGTTGGAGTACATAACGGACACTAACCTCGAAAATACCTCGGTAAGTGCCGATGAACTCCCAGGTTCCCTCCGGAATCTTTTTCTCCCTTCTTCCCCGCAGGAAGGTTATGGCCGGGACAAAAGACTCCGCCAAGGGCGTCTGCCCGGCCCCCGGCCTGCGGCCGCTGATTTGTCCTCTTTCTTCAAGGCGGAGGCACTTGTCGCTGCCACTACGTTTCTCAGAATGCCTGAAACCTGCCTCCTGTTCACTATGACACTGTCTAAACTTATATACTTATAATCTTAGAGTGTTTATTCTGCTCCTTTTTTTATGCAGCCCAAGATGCCGTTAAAATGTAAAAGAATCACGGCTATATAGTGGCCGCGACAATACCTATCCCCCACTTGACGAAAGAGACAATCAGCCCCTGAAGCCGGCGGACGGGGCAATACCTTCCCTGAGTCTTCAGTCCCGCCAACAACCTGCCCGGGGAAGGAAGGAGAAAACTTTCCGAAGGGGACCTTGGAATCCGCCGGTGCTTAGCGAGGTTCTTTCGAGCTTAGCATCCGCTGCGCATTCCACAAGCGGAAGCGAGTCCCCGTAGGAATTTTTTCTCCTGAATTCCCCCTCACAACAGCTTACCAACCGGGACTGAAGACTCATACACACCCTCCCACTCCCCCGTCCGCCGTCTTACAGAGGCGTCCTCGCATCTCAACTAAATCCCCAACGTTAAACGACAGCCGCCATCTTTTCAAAGACAGCGGCTGTCGCCTAAATTCCTCTTATTTCTGATTGATATAATTAACCAGCCCTCCGGCCGTTATGATCTTCTGCATAAACTCAGGGAACGCCTGTCCCTGGTAGCTCTTGTTTTTCGTCTTGTTGATGATCATGCCGCTGTCAAAATCCACTTCCACTTCATCACCGTTTTCAATCGCCACCGCTGCTTCCGGGCATTCGATAATCGGCAGTCCGATATTAATCGCGTTGCGGTAGAATATTCTTGCAAATGTCTCGGCAATGACACAGCTTACCCCGGCGCACTTGATAGCCAGAGGCGCATGTTCGCGGGATGAACCGCAGCCGAAGTTCTTGTTGGCGACAATAATGTCACCGTCCTTTACTTTGCCGATAAATTCTTTATCAATATCCTCCATACAGTGTTTTGCCAGCTCTTTTCCATCTGTCGCATTCAGGTACCTTGCCGGAATAATAACATCCGTGTCTACATTGTCGCCATATTTAAACACATGTCCACATGCCTTCATCTTACTTCCTCCTCATTCAAAAAGCATTATAATCCCAGCTCGCAGGGACAGCTGATTTTGCCGGTTACCGCACTGGCTGCCGCTATAGCGGGACTTGCCAGATACACTTCCGAATCCACGTGGCCCATACGGCCTACAAAGTTGCGGTTCGTGGTGGAGATGCATCTCTCACCCTCCGCCAGGATTCCCATATATCCGCCAAGACACGGCCCGCAGGTCGGCGTACTCACAACAGCGCCCGCTTCCACGAATATTTCCATCAGGCCTTCTCTGATACACTGAAGATAGATGGACTGTGTGGCCGGAATTACGATACAGCGAACTCCCTTTGCCACTTTGCGCCCTTTGAGGATTTCAGCGGCAATTCTCATGTCGTCGATTCTTCCGTTGGTGCAGGAACCAATTACAGACTGGTCGATCTTCACCTCGCCGACTTCGTCAATCGTCCTTGTGTTCTCCGGAAGGTGAGGGAAAGCGATAGTCGGTTTAAGCTCCGACAGATCAATTGTGTAGACGGCATCGTACTCGGCGTCCTCATCTGCCTCATATACGGTATAATCCCGTTTCGAATGATCTTTTATATACTCTTTCGTCAATTCATCCACCGGGAAGATTCCGTTCTTGCCGCCTGCTTCTATAGCCATGTTGCAGATCGTAAAACGGTCGTCCATTGTCAGGTTCTTAATTCCGTCCCCGGTAAATTCCATGGATTTATAGAGTGCTCCGTCCACGCCGATCATACCGATAATATGTAATATCACATCTTTACCGCTGACCCATTTAGACGGTTTACCCGTCAATTCAAATTTGATGGCGGAAGGCACTTTAAACCAGGCCTTACCCGTTACCATACCCGCTGCCATATCCGTACTTCCAACTCCTGTGGAGAAAGCGCCCAAAGCGCCGTATGTACATGTATGGGAATCGGCTCCGATCACCGCGTCACCGGCTACTACCAGACCTTTTTCAGGAAGCAGGGCATGTTCAATTCCCATCTCCCCCACGTCAAAATAATTGGTAATATCATGCCGACAGGCAAATTCGCGGCAGCACTTGCAGTTCTGTGCCGATTTGATATCCTTGTTCGGAATAAAATGGTCCATAACCAGGGCTATTTTATCTTTATTAAAAACGGACTGTGTATCCAGCTTCTGCATCTCATTGATTGCAACCGGTGTGGTGATATCATTACCCAGCACCAGATCCAGCTCCGCCTCTATCAACTGGCCCGCTTTTACTTCCGGAAGGCCCGCATGTGCAGCCAGAATTTTCTGAGTCATTGTCATTCCCATGATTTGATCTCCTCCTAAAAATTATGTATTTACATTATAGCATCCGCCCTGTTATAATACAAATATATAATACGAATATATGGTATAAACCTCAGTTATAGGCGGCAGCATAAGGCGGCGTTTTGGGCGAGTCTCCGCTATGGCTGAAAGCACTCATTCAGATAAGGGGAAACGGTATGGATCAACATTTATCCCAATACAAAATTTTTTACGCTGTAGCCAAAGCAGGCAATATCTCAAAGGCGGCCAAGGAGCTGTTCATCAGCCAGCCGGCTATCAGTAAATCAATTAGCAAGCTGGAGGAAAATCTGGGCATCTCTCTGTTTACAAGGAATTCCAGGGGCGTCCAGCTCACGGTGGAAGGGCAGGTTCTTTTCAGCCATGTCAGCAACGCCTTCGACACGCTGGGGCGGGGCGAGAACGAGCTGAAGCGCATTAAAAATTTTAATATAGGACAGATTAAGATTGGAGTCAGCAATACACTCTGCAAGTATATCCTGCTGCCCTACCTGAAAGGGTTTGTGGAGGAATATCCCCATGTCAAAATCATGATTGACAGCCAGGATACCGCACGGACCATATCCATGCTTGAACAGCAGAAACTGGACATCGGCCTGATCGCGGAACCCAGGACCAGAAGATCCCTTTCCTTTATGCCGATTATGAGAATCGAGGACACCTTCGTCTGTACAAAATCATATCTGGACAACTTAAAAATACGCGAGGGGGAGGATGTCAACATTTTCTCCGCGGGCACGATCCTTCTGCTGGACAGAAACAATATGACCAGAACCCATATCGACGCCTATTTCTCCGAACATAATATAGAAGTAAAGCAGGTTTTAGAGGCCACCACCATGGATCTCCTGATTGAGTTTGCCAAAACCGGCCTCGGCATCGGCTGCGTCATCCGGGAATTTGTCCGCAATGAGCTGGCCGACGGTTCACTGATTGAAATTCCGTTAAGCTCCCCTATCAGGAACAGAACCATCGGTTTCGCTTATAATCCGGCCTATGCCACAAAGACGATGAATAATTTTATACATTTCTGCTCCTCCAACCAGAGTTAACGGAAACTGTAAGAGCACTTTCCTGCGACATTAAAAAGGATATTGTTTCACCACCCGCCATGGAGTGTCAAAACAATATCCTATATTTTTTGTGTTCGTATTTATAAGTCTTCAAACAAGCTGCGTACCTGTCCTTCCGTCTCATTCAGAAGTTTTGCCCCCGATACATATTCAAAGGCTTCCCGCCACTCTCTGTCGTCGTAGCGGCCGGACTCAATCTCTTTCAATGCCCTCTTTATCTGGTCAAAGCGGCAGGAATCATGAAGATCCGATATATATAGACACCCCACAATTCGTTTCAATTCATCCAATATCCCCTTGTTCTTATCCATTCCGATTACCTCGCCAATACAAATTGAAGTTATAATTTCTGTCATATCACGTTAAGCACTACATATTATCTATTTTATGGCATCGAATGCTTCATGTCAATCGTTACTGCGCATATAATGCGATATTTTTACCAGTTTATGGCATAAACTATACATATAAAGGCGGTGTGATATGTATAGCGAATTTGACTTTGGCAGAAGATTATCGGAACTGCGCGAAAAAAAAGGGGTATCTGCCCGGGATATGAGTCTTTCTCTCGGACAGAACCCCGGCTACATTAATAAAGTGGAAAATGGAAAATCCATGCCCTCTATGGAAGTTTTCTTCTATATCTGCGAATATCTGGCAATATCGCCGTCCGACTTTTTTGCATCCGACAAAAAGGATCCGCAAAAGATTAAGGAAATCTCGGAGGAGTGCCAAAATCTGAGCAGTGAAGTCCTGGGACATGTCCTGGCCATTATAAAATCTCTGTCGGAACACAGGCGCTGAACCGGCAGGCAGACGCTGCAGCTCATCCATTTGTTTCAATAAAAAACTCCATTGCTGCGCGCTTCGCACACAAGTCACAGGCACCCATGACGAAAAGTATGCAGTGCGTACTTTTCGTCACTTTCGTTCTACTGTGCCATACCGCTGCTAAACTGTGCCGTCTGGCAATCCTGTTTCATTCCTATTTTTCCGTATCGTAATTCCAGTCGATAATACCGCCGAAATCATAGACATTTTTATATCCCATCTTGACCAGCTTATCAGAAGCGTCTTTGCTGCGTCTTCCGGAACGGCAGTAAACCAGAAGCATTGCATCCTTATCATTCAGAAGCTCCGGCTCCGTATCCTGAATCTCCTCGTTAGGAATATTAATTGCACCGGGTACATGGCCTTCCTTGTACTCCTGAAGTGTCCTTACGTCAACTACTGTCACTTCCGTCTGATCCATCATTTCCTTTGCTTCAGCCGCTGAAATTTTATGATAAGCCGCCTCTTCCGTCTGTGGTTCCATCTGTGTATTTTCCTGTTCTCCCATCGGCTCCTCCGTCTCTGTCTCCATGCCTGCCGTCATACCGGTTTCCATCTGTGCCTGTGTTGTTGTCCCGGCCTTCGCTCTCGCGCATCCTGCCAGACCCATTACAAGCAGAACTCCTATCCCTAATCCAATCCATGTGCTCTTCTTCATATTTTAGCCCTCTCGTCTAAAAAACCTGCAGTTAATATTTTCCTTTGTCTTTTGTATGTTTTGTTTTCTCTTTTATTTTCTCTGCGGTTTTAATTCTGTTCCGTTTCTACGGCTCCGGCCGGTCCGGAAGCTTCCGCTGTTCCGGTGGTATCAGCCGGCTCAGCGGGTTGTGCAGACTCGCCCGGCGGTGCGGCTTCGGCAGGGCCGGTCACATCTCCGGCGCCCGGTAAACCGGACTGGTCCGTACCCGGCTGCCCTGCTTCCGGAACACCCTCCTGGGCGCTTTCTGATTCTGCCGGCAATGCCGTTTGAGGCAGCGTTGTGTTTCGTTCAATTTTTCCCGCTTTACTCTTATAGTAGCTGTTGTGCAGAGGTTCTTCTTTAATTACTTTTCCATCTTTAGTCACGACACGGAAGCTCTTCCACACAGAACCGCTCTGTCCCTGATCCACTATCTGCTCCGTTCCAAAAGGAAGCTGTACATTCTCTTCATAGGACGGCGCCGCGGGATCCGCATCCTTGACTTTTTCCGATTTGATGCTTACTTTTACCCCGTCTTCCAGAACGGGTATGCCGACGATAGACAATTTTAATTCCAGTCCGTCGACAGAAGCCCGCAGCACTACGGGTGCGGCGCTTGTATTGACAAATTTGAGATCCGGGCCTGCGTAACCGTCGAAGCTGACCATGGCATCCTGCCCCTTTTCTACATAAGAGGGGGCAAAGCTGTGGGCATTGCGCTCGGTGGTCTTAAAACCGGCTTCTATAATAGAGTGGTAAAGTGTGGTGGATACCTGGCATACTCCGCCGCCCGGCTCCTCAATCAGCACGCCGTTTCTATAGGCTCCCGCGGGCTGATATCCTTTCTCTTTCGTCCTGTTTCCGGTTGTGTTGTTAAATGAAAATTCTTCACCCGGCTGCAGAATGAGTCCGTCAATAGCCTCTGCCGCCAGGGTCACGTTCTGGTTTCTGTTTTTATTGCTGGTCAGTTTCGTTTTAAACGTCCCAATCACCTTGTACTGTGCTTTCGCCTGCGCCTGGGTGCGTGCCGGCGCCGTCACGGTAAAACCGGCCTCCGCCGGTGCGGAATAGTTCTTCTCTTTTACCATTTTCATGATATCTTCCACCAGCCGGTCCTGATTCAGCGTCCGTCCGTTTGTTTCTTTGGAATATTCATAGACGCCTGTTTTTTTATCAAAAGATACCACTTTGGAATCGGAGGGGTTCCTGTCCCATTTCCCGGCAAGGGCCGAAACCTGTCCGCGCACATCTTCCTCCATTTTACCGTAGTCGAATGACAGCTTAAGTTCCTCCTCCGGCCGGGATGGGATACTCTGAATCAGACGCCCTATCTCGCTGTCAACCGGGTTTACGAGTTCCTCCGTTTCATCCGGTCCCTGAACCGTTATGGGACCGGAGTATTTTTTCTTTAATGTCTCCTGTGCTTCTTCTCCTGAAAGTCCGGTGATGACAGTATCTTCTACAGTTACCGCGGCCGTTTTCCGCGGTGTTTCTACAGTAGATCCGCCCTCTTTATCAATGATACTCTCCTGTACCTGCGTCTCCATGTTTCCCAGAGCTGCCGCCTGCTTTTTCTGTATCAGGGGCAGGGTGATTGCAAGAATCAACGCCACAGCTCCTGCAGCTCCGATGACGAGCGCCGGATACTTCCGGCGCCTCCCTGCTCTCTTTCTGCTCCTTGTCATATTTTTTCCGTTCCTTCCATTATTTCGTTCCGTCATTTTATTGTCTCTTTATCCGGCCTCTGCTGCCGCTGTTCATCTATTTAGTCAATGTTAAATAAGTCGTTTAATGCTTCGCTCATTGTCGGATGAGTGTAAATCATATCGCGCAGCTTTGTATAAGGAATCTGTGCATCCATTGCAAGCTTCACCAGGTTGACCATCTCATGGGACTCTTCGCAGAAGAGATGCGCTCCCAGAATCAAACCTGTCTTCTCATCGATAACGGCTTTTAAAAGGCCGGAAGGCTGCTCTAAAACCTGGGCTTTCGGAATTGCGCCCGCCATCAGTCTGGCTACCTTAACCTGGTATCCCTTTTCTACTGCCTCCTGCTCACTCATTCCCACTCTGGAGAACGGAGGATTTAAAAAGACGCTGTACGGTACGGCTCCGCGTTCATTGAGCGTATAACCGCCGTCTCCGAGAACCGCTGATTTAACTATTCGGAAATCATCCAGTGAAATGTAGGTGAACTGAAGTCCGCCGGCCACATCTCCCATTGCATAAATATGCGGCACAGAAGTCTGCATATGCTCATTTACCGCTACTCCGCCGCGGGCATTCAGCTCCACACCGGCAGCTTCCAGGCCCAGTCCCGCGGTATTCGGCCTTCTTCCCGTTGCTACGAGAACCGCATCCGCGCTTAATTTTGTCACAGTGCCGCCAATCTTTACCGTTATGACGGCCCTGCCGTTATCTTCCAGCACCGACTGGATTCCGGCGCTTGTAATTACGGTTGCGCCGCGGCTCTCAAGATTCTCCCTTACGGCGCCGGCTATCTCCTCATCCTCTCTCGGAAGGAATCGCTCTTCATTCTGGAGAATTGTAACGCTGCTGCCAAAGTCCGCATAAATAGAGGCAAACTCCACTCCGATATAACCGCCGCCGATAATCACCAGCTTCTCCGGCAGTTTTTTAAGTTCCAGAAGCCCTTCGCTTGTATATGCATATGGGTTTCCTTTCAGCCCTTCAATCGGAGGTACAAAAGCTACGGAACCTGTATTTAAGAAAATTTGTGCGCCTTCGAGTTCTTCCCTTCCCTGTTCCGTCGTCACCTCGACCGTATGCGGGGAAAGCAGTTTTGCCCTGCCTGTGATAACCGTCACATTGGGGACCTGTGCAGCCTTCTGATAATTCTTCCCGCGCAGTTTCCCGGTAAGGTCCGCTTTTCCTTCGACTGCCTTCTCATACATTGCCGCCCGCTCCTCGAAGCTGCCTGCGGTCATCTTTGCTTCCTGTGCTTTATGTACCAGAAACTTGGTCGGAATACACCCCACGTTGATACAGGTCCCGCCGTACATACCGGAAGACTGCTCAATCAGCGCCGTGCGCTTTCCGGCCTTTCCCAATGCCGCTGCGAGAGTTTTACCTCCCTTGCCAAAACCGATGATAACCGCGTCATAATTATTATTCCTGCTCTCCATGTTGCTCCTCCTTATTTATCTTCCTTGTTATCTGTATTCTTTTTAGTTACAGTTTATACTGTTACAATAACAGATACAGTTCTTCCTGTCAACACTTTTTTCTAATATTTTCTAATTTTACTAATATTATTTTTGCCAAAAGGAAAAAAACTCATACAGCTTTTTGTAATGAAAAAAAGATAGATCGGACGGCAAAGCGGAGCCCAAACACCCCTGTCCTCGTTACTGTTCACACCCAGCTAAAAAGCAGCTTTGCTGCAGACAATAACACGCTTCGCGATGCACGGAAAAGGCAAAAAGCGCAGCGCGGGACATAAATTATTATACTCTACTTTTTTACTCATATTTGTGGTATACTTTGGAAAATTGGATGAAACAGGAGGAAACACGAATGCCTGTATATAAAAAGGAAAAAATACGGACAAGTCATCGTTCAGATAAAAGAAAAAATAGCTGCTCTGGAAATTGATATGGGGAACCCCCTTACGGAAGAAGAGATTCTGCGTTTTGAAACGCATTGTAATATCCGGCTTCCGGAGGCATCCCGCATGTTTTTAAAAGAAATCGGCAATGGCTGCGTCATGATTGACGGCTTTCGGTTAATGGGGATGGATGAAATGGACTGATTGATCTCGGTGACGCTATGAGTTATCACCTGATTGTGAGCGGCAAATGCCGGGGTGAGGTCTGGAATTTTACAGATGTCGGCGTCCAGCCCTGCTGCGAACGCCAGGATTTTCTTGGATGGTTTGAATTGTGGCTGGATCATCAGGAGGATGTGGATTATTTTAAAAATTACACAGGCTGACCGCAGGGAGCGTTTCCGTTTCACTGATATAAATTTACTCCGCGAAAAAATAATAATCGAACTGCCCTCCCGGCGGCACATCCATCACTTTTTTCATATCGCCGCCGGAGGAGGCCTCCAGCAGAGCCTTATTATTTTCTATCAAACGGGTATCTCCATTTCTGATGAGCATAAAACTTATAAGTCCCAGCGTATCTCCCTGTTTTGACTCCCAGTGAGACAAGTCTTCGTCATATAAATACTCCGCCGCCTTCAACATGATTTTTAAATCCACGCCGTCCGGCTCCCCGCTTTTCGAGGTCCAATTGCTATAAAACAGACGGTAATGTCCGCCAAAGGCTGTCTCTAAATAAGATTTGTCATTATTGAAATAATACTCTCCATCCTCCGCATACTCAAGCTCCACGAACCAGTAGGATGTGTCTTCATCCCCATAGATGCTGCGCTTTTCTATCTCTTCGCCGAACCGCTCCTTCACCATGCGCTCCGTCACTTTGCGCGGACGGCCCAGGCAAACCGCATCATATTCATATGGGGCATGAAACATATTTTCCAGTCCCCGGAAGGCGACTCTAACGATATAATCCGCGTTTTTGGCATATACCTGGGATTTGAAATATCCTGAACTCTTAAAAATCCCCGCCAGCACAAAAGCGGTGAGAAGCAGTATTCTGAATTTCTTGCGTTCTGTTTTCATAGTCTCCCCCTCCTGCTTCTCTGCTTTCCAACCTGTATTTTAGCCCCTTTGCGAATATGGGACTCCGTTTCCGGCGGAACTTAGCGCCCGAATTTCTGTGATGGACGCAGTTTAACGGGTTTTCCGCTTTCCTATGATGAACAAACGGCATAGTCTGTTCAGACTATGCCGTATATGTACCAACATCTCCGTGACACGGTTCCCGATCAGGCTGCTGCTCGGAGCCGCCTGCATCATTAGCCGGATACCGGATATTAGTTATCGATTAATTTGTTTGTATTGTTCCAGCTATAGAGCTTACGAAGCTCTTTTCCTGTAGCTTCGAGCTGATGAGCCGCTTCTTTCTTTCTCATTGCGTTGAAATGCGGGCAGTTAACCTGATTCTCAAGCAGCCAGTTCTTTGCAAATGTACCATCCTGGATGTCTGTAAGGATCTGCTTCATTGCTTTCTTTGTTTCGTCTGTTACGATCTTCGGTCCTGTGATATAATCGCCGAACTCAGCCGTATTGGAAATGGAATATCTCATTCCTGCAAATCCGCTCTCATAAATTAAGTCTACGATCAGCTTCATCTCATGGATACACTCAAAATATGCACTCTCAGGCTCATATCCTGCTTCTACCAGAGTTTCAAAGCCAGCTTTCATCAGGGCTGTAACGCCGCCGCAGAGAACAGCCTGCTCACCAAACAGATCGGTCTCGGTCTCCTCGCGGAATGTGGTCTGTAATACGCCTGCTCTTGCTCCGCCGATAGCCAGTGCATAAGCCAGCGCCTTATCATGGGCTTTGCCTGTAAAATCCTGCTGAACTGCGATCAGACAAGGAACTCCTCTGCCTCTCTGATACTCGCTTCTTACCGTATGTCCAGGTCCTTTAGGTGCAATCATCGTTACGTCGATATTCTTCGGAGGAACGATCTGACCGAAATGGATAGCAAAGCCGTGTGCAAACATCAGCATATTACCCTCTTCCAGGTTTGGCTCAACGGACTCTTTATACATCTGAGCCTGTTTCTCATCGTTGATAAGAACCATGATAATGTCGGCCTTCTTAGCTGCTTCTGCTGCTGTATAAACTTCAAATCCTGCTTCCTCTGCCTTCGCCCAGGATCTGCTGCCTTCATATAAACCGATAATTACATGACAGCCCGACTCTTTTGCATTGAGCGCATGGGCATGTCCCTGGCTGCCGTAACCGATAACGGCAATTGTCTTTCCCTCTAATAATGATAAATTGCAATCTTCCTGATAATAAATCTTTGCCATGTTTGTGTACTCCTCCTTGGGATATGTATAAAGTTAATAATTTTATAAAGAATGCCGCCGACGCCTCTCTGTGCGCCTTTGGCGACACTTTGTAACTTGGTTACGGAAGGAAGCGGACGTCGTCTGCTCCTCTGGAAAGTCCGGTAAGTCCGGTCCTTGCAAGCTCCAGTATCTCATAATCTTCCAGAAGATTAATCATCGCATCCAGCTTGGACTGATCTCCTGTCAGCATAACCGTGACAGACTCCTTGCCGACGTCTACAATCGACGCGCGGAAAATCTCGGCAATTGCATTAATTGCCATACGCTCACTGGCATTGGCTCTCACCTTTACCATCATAAGCTCACGGTAAACGGAATGACCTTCACGGAGTTCCTTAATATCATGGACATCTTCGAGTTTTCCCAGCTGCTTCTGAATCTGCTCAAGCACCTGCTGATCTCCCAGAGACACTACCGTCATCCTGGAATACCTCGGATCGGCTGTCACGCCTACGGTAAGGCTCTCAATATTATATCCGCGGCGGCTGAAAAGACCGGCCACGCGGCTCAGAACACCGGCGGTGTTATCTACTAATAATGATAAAACAATTCTGCTCATCTGCAATCCCCACCTCGCTATGTATTACATTTAATATTAACAATCAAATCTTTCTTTGTCAACTAATTAAAAGGAATGGGTCGTATTACTTTAAGATATATCTTTTAATAGTTTAGAGGGCGCGGATGGACAGCCGTCTTTATGTTGGTACTTTTCTTATTCAACTAATCTACTTTTTAGTTGACAGGATTCTCCCATTATGTCATACTTTAATAAGTAGTTTTCATAACCACATCTGGAGGTTTTTAATTATGAATGTAGATTATAATATGAATGAGAATAAAGGTACCCGGGAAAAGGTTGCTATCCTGATTGACTCGGGTTGTGATGTTACGGATGAGCTGATCCGCCAGTATCATATGAAGCTTCTGCGGCTTCATGTCATTTATCCGGAGAAGGATTACTCCGATGATTTGGATATTACACCGCAGATGGTCTACAGCCGCTTTCCGGGGGAAATCCCGCACACTTCCACTCCCGGGCCGCAGGAAGTGAAGGATATGGTGGATGAGATTAAGCGGGAAGGTTATACCCACGTGCTGTCTTTTGCCATCTCAAGCGGGCTGAGCGGCACCTATAATACGATTTGCGGCGTATTGAACGAGGAGACGGAATTGACCTCGTTTGTTCTTGACACGCGCAATGTTTCGTTTGGATCGGGTGTTCTTGCTGTATGGGCCGCGAAAAAGCTGGAGGAAGGCATGTCTTACGGCGAACTGGTCCGCCTGCTTCCGGACAAGGTGAAAGATTCGAAGATCTTCTATTATATGGATACTCTGACTTATCTGCAGAAGGGGGGACGAATCGGGCTCGTCACCTCTATCGTAGGCAGTATTTTAAATCTGAAACCGATTATTTCCTGTAATGAAGAGGGCGTCTATTATACGGTTGCCAAAATCCGGGGTTCCAGACAGGGGCTGACCAAGCTGCTCTCCGAAGCGAAAGAATTTGCCGGTGACTCACCGGTATGGTTCTCCCTGTTGAACGGTGACGCCGAAGCCGCCTCCGATGAGATGGAGCCACGCCTTTCAAAAGAAATACCAAACGGCGAACTTCTTCTTTCCAAACAAATTACTGCGTCCCTTGCCGTACATACCGGACCGGGACTTCTGGGTATCGGCATCATGAAATTATAGAAAACGAAGAAACTGTCATATCATGCAAACAGGCCGCCGGCGATTACCCGCCGCGGCCTGTTTCTGTACTTTTCAGGCTCTTGCACTTTGCCTTAATTCCAGTGTCTCCCCTGTTCCTTTTACCGTTCCGAGCTTCTCCATCCAGTCATCGCCATATTTAAAGTGCATTTTCATCTCGCTGCCGACGCTGATCAGGACCTCGTCATCCGGAATCTCTTCCCGCGTATACCAGCCTGCCTCGGCAAGTTCATCCTCCTGCAGCCGGATGGCGTCGTCTCCGTCCAGCTCAGCGTAAAATCCGATCATTTCCGTATCGGTAAATGCCCAGGGCTGGCTCTTGAAATACCGGACATTTTTGACCTTCAGACCGACCTCCTCCATGACTTCCCTGTGGACCGTCTCCTCGAATGTCTCTCCGATCTCCACAAAACCGGCAATCAGGGCATAGCCTCTGTATGCACGGCCGCGGTATTTTGACATCAGTAACTTATCTCCGTTTGTAACCGCCACAATGACGGCCGGGGAAATCTTCGGATATTCAATCTGTCCGCATACCGGGCAGACAAGAGCCCGTTCTGTCTTGCTGTCCGTCGTCCTTGCACCGCAGTGTCCGCAGAACTTTCTGCTCTGGCGCCACCGCCAGACCTGTGTTGCCGTGATTGCTGCAAACGCCTGGAACATTGGCTCCATCATTCTGAAATACTGCGTTCCCTTCCATTCCAGACAGCCGGTTTCCACTATTTCTTCCTCTTCTTTTTTCTCCAGAAGAAAATATGGTTTTTCATCGATTGAAAATAAATAAACCGCCCGTTCACGTGCATCGGGTACGGTTGCGGCCAATTCCGAAAACATTGGGATTTCAAAGCTTCCATCCTGAATTTTCGCATCCCTGTTAATCAGAAGTGCGCTGTTATTATGTATCAGTAAAACGTAATCATCCAGTTCCGGCTTTCGGCCGCTGAAGGCATTGTCATATTTATGAGGGGCAATATCCTGTATCATCTTCATATACCATCCTTTTCATCTTGTATATTTTCAGACGGGAAATTCGGCACCGGCCAAAGACGAAGTCCGCTCACTCCTTTTTTTTCCCGTTCTCAGCCACTTGAACTATTATATTGCTTTTTGGCAATACGTGCAATGGAAATGTCGTTTTATGCTGCAAAATAACCGCCCGATCCGAGGGGATCAAGCGGTTATTTTATCCTCATCGATTAAGATATGTAAAATAGCCAGGATAAATAATAAAGGTCAGTGTTTGGGCGCCATAACATGAAGGATACAGCAGTTATCTCCATCCAGTTCGTTTTTTTCGTGTTCTACAGATAAATCAGGATTGTAAGCGGCAAATTTAGCATAATCCACGTAGCAGTACAACCGCCCCCAGCGTTCAAAGCCAAGTTCCTTCCACACACGGGCAAACAGGCATTCTGTATATTCCTGCCGCAGCTCACAGTCATTGCTGATTAAGTCGCATCCTACCGAAAGCCCCCGGCTCGGCAGATCTCCTCCCAAATCATAGTGGTTCGGCGTCAACGGCAGATTGGACGCAAGCACTTTTTCTTTACAATACTCTCCCCAGTAATGACCGTAGCCCTCCACCGCCTTATTAACAATACGCTCCGTTTGTTCCTCGGGAAGTTCCTCCAGCATCGCATTTACCATATGATAGTAAAGCGTGGCCAGCCGACGGGACATCAGTTGTACGTCATATTCCCAATTTCTATCCATATTTTCCTCCTTCACGATATAAAATTTAGAATAATGAAATGATACTTGTCCCCCCTAATATAATCGTAATCAGGCCAATCAGCGCTCCTGCTATCCTGGTCCAGGTCTTATTGGCGTAGCAGCCCAGAACCGATTTCTGACTGGTGATGTAGACAAGTGTTATGACCACCAGCGGTAAAACCGCACCGTTGAAGGCCTGTGCCGCAATAATAATTGAAAGCGGATTATATCCGGTGGCAGCGATAAAAATACCAAATGCAATAACCAGGATATTGGTCCAGAAAAAACGTTTATCGCTGCGGTCCATCTTCCATCCGAAAAATCCTCCAAGTACATAGGAAACACCGAGAGGTGTGATAATGGCGGATGAAAATCCCGCAGCTACCAGGCCAAGGCAGAGAAAAGTCTTTGCAAAACCTCCCAGCAGAGGTTCCAGCTGAATGGCAATATCCGCCGCCGACTGCACCGTAAATCCCAGCATGGTGGTGGCGGAAGTGACAAGCACGGCGATTGTAATCAAAGCTCCGATTCCCATTGTAAGGCCAATGTCAAAACGTGAAAGCTGGAGCTGTTCCGGTTTATTCCAGGTGCGCTTCGCGCTGACGGAGTGGATGAAAATATTCTGCGGACCAATCGTGGTGCCGATGAGAGACAGACAGTAAATCAGGCTCCCCTCCGGAACCCTGGGGATTAATCCCGAAACAACACCGGCAAAATCCGGCTTTACCACAAACATGGTCAGAATGAAAACAAGCGCCATAAAACCAACGCAAACGCACAGCAGCTTTTCGAGCCATTTGATGTCACGCAGCGTTACAATTACCAGAATGATAATTCCCCAGACGGGCGCAATATAATTGGAAGGAATGCCAATCAAGGTGGAAAGTCCGATGGAAGTTCCGGTCAAATCGCCCCCTGCATAGGCAAAGCCGCCCAGTGTCAAAGCAATGGCAATAATCCATACTACAATCTTCTGCAGCACGGGGCGTGGGGCAAAAGTATCCACAATATTTTCGGCCAGCCCTTTTTGCGTAATAATACCGAGTTTCGCCGACATCCCCTGCAGCAGCATAACCGCAATAAACGAAAAGACAATAGTCCAAAGCAGGGTATAGCCATAGCCCGCCCCGGCCCGCGTTGCCGTCACTACAGTGCCGGGGCCGATAAACGACCCGACAATCACAGCACCCGGCCCGACCGCGGCAAGCTTTTTTCTGAGCGTATATTTTTCCTCCGGGTTTTGTTTTTCAGTTGTCAATGTTATACCTCCAATCATACTCAAGGTTAGGAAAGGCACCGCGGCCTTTCAGCTCTCTTAGCTCTCCATGCATAGATTCGGAAATTGCAACAGACTGTTTAATCTCATAATATAGACAAGCCCTTTATAAGTCAATAAAATTCGACATAATAAAATTAGTTTTCGATAATGTCGAATTTACTCTTGTAAAATATCCTTAAAGGAGATAAACTATAGAAAAGCACGAAGGAAAAGGAGGAGCAAAAATGAGTCAGGAATATGGAGGCCGAACAATACAGTCGGTTCAGAGGGCACTGGATATATTAGGTCTTTTTGATGAAGAGCACAGTGAATTTTCCCTGGGTGAAATCAGCGCACTACTGAATTTGAACAAAAGCACGGCCCATGGGCTGATCAGCACTCTGTATCAAAACCGGTATCTTCAGCAGAAAAGTAACGGGAAGTATAAACTGGGGCAAATTTTTCTGGATAAGGTGGTCCTCGCCCGCGATAACAGCATATCCCATCTTAAGGAACTTATAAAACCGTGTCTGGACAGAATCTGTAAACATTTTTCAGCCACATCGACCGGTTTTTTTTATGAAAATGAAAAGCTGTATCTGGCTTATCAGGCGGTTCCCGCGGAAGGATATTATATTTCGGTCAATTTCAACGACCGGATGCCGTTATACTGCACTGCTTCGGGAAAACTGCTGCTGGCATATCAAAGCGAAACCGAGACACGGCGCTATTTTACTCAAACAAAATTAAAGGCAATGACAGAGTACACAATTGTCAAAAAATCCGATTTGCTAAAAGAATTGGAATTGATCCGGGAGCAGAGGTACTCTTTTGAAAACCAGGAGCATCAGATGGGAGCTGCAAGTCTGGCTGTGCCGTTATTCTGGAAAAACAGTTTCTATGGAACCTGCAGTGTAACGGGAATGATTTACTGGCTTGAGAAAAATAAAGAGGAAATTATAGCAGAACTGACAGAAACGGCAAAAAAAATAGAGGGCGCCGGTTAAGGCCCCCTCACGGTCTGGTTCTTTATATTCCTGTTCCGGCCAAATTGTCTTTGAGCGTTTTCTTACTGCTCCGCTTTCAGCGTTTTAATCAACTTTTTCACGTCACTGTTCTCGCCTCCGGCGTAAAGCCTGCCGTCCAGCAGGAAATTGGGAGCGGTCCTGCACTGTTTCAGGCAGTCTCTCGTTTCCAGAAGAATTTTCTTATCTGAGGACAGGGCACCGGAAGAAGGGATTTTCCCCTTGATTCCAAGCTCCTTCTTTATCGTGTCCAGAAAGTCTTTTTCTTCCCGGTGACAGTTTTTTCCTGTGCAGACGGTGAGACGGTGCCGGTAGGGAGCCGGTTTCAGGCTTTTATACAGCTTCATAATACAGTCGATTACCGTCTCCTTCACCCCTGCCGCTTCCGCCGCCATGGCGCTGTGTTCAGGGGTAATGCAGCCGTAAAGCTCCTGTATCTCCTGCAGCATGGAAACAATGTTCTCCTGGGAGGAAGGAGATGTCATGCTGCTATAATATCCCAGTATTTCCTTCAGCCCTTCCTCACGCTTATCCGATATAGTTTCCCCAATTAAGCTTTCCCCAGCCAAACCTTCTCCGGCCGCACTTATCTTTGCCTCTGATTTTTTCTCCTGGTTTTTCATTTTGCACTCGCTCTCCTGCTCACACTCTCTGCTGCCGACTCCCATTACTGTAAAATTGTCTTGGAAGGGCGACAACCTATTTACGTTTTTCGTTTTTCAGATAGTATGGGCATAGTAAGGAATTTTTATCCTTTTGCTGCAGTTAAACAGCACCTCGCGGGATAATCTGCTCTGCCCACCGCGGCACAGCAGGTCCTGTTTTATGAAAGACGGTTTTTAAAATCTTCATAGCCGAACTCTTTTACCATCCTCAAATTCCCTCCGGTATCCCTGAATACGATAGACGGCAGCGGCATTCCGTTAAATGTATTATTTTTCACCATTGTATAGAGCGCCATGTCGCAGAAAACCACCTGCCCGCCCTCGATAAGCGGAGTGTCGAAGGAGTAGTCTCCTATGATATCTCCGGCCAGGCAGGTTGGGCCGCCGAGGCGGTATGTATACTTCTTTTCCCCGGGTTCACCGCCGCCCTGTACCGGCGGGCGGTAAGGCATCTCCAGCACATCCGGCATATGGCAGGCGGCCGACGTGTCGAGAACCGCAATCTCCACTCCGTTTTCCATCCGTTCCAGCACCGTGGAAACGAGGAAACCGGCGTTCAATACAACGGCCTCCCCCGGCTCCAGATATACCTCTAGGCCATATTTTTCCCTCAGCTTTAAAATCAGGCTTATCAGCTTTTCCCTGTCATAGTCCTGTCTTGTGATGTGATGGCCGCCGCCCAGGTTCAGCCATTTAAGCCGGGACAGATATGGACCGAACTTTTCTTCTACCGCCGCCAGCGTTATCTCCAAAGCATCCGAATTCTGTTCACAGAGAGTGTGAAAATGAAAGCCGTCCAAAAGGGGCAGTATCCCGTTCTCAAAGTCTCCGGCGCTGCTAAGATTTTTCTTTACGGTGCCCAGCCTGGAACCAGGGGAACAGGGATCGTAAATCGCATGTCCCTCCTGGGTTGAACACTCCGGATTTAAGCGGAGTCCGATGGATTTCCCCGCCCTTTTTGCCCTCTCCCCATATTTTTTCACCTGGGACGGTGAATTGAAGACAATATGATCCGCATACCGCAGGATTTCATTAAACTCGTCTTCCCTGTATGCCGCAGAAAAAACATGGGTTTCACCTCCGAATTCCTCGTGCCCCAGCCTGGCCTCAAAGAGGCCGCTGGCCGCCGAACCGGACAGATATTTTTTCAGAAGCGGGTAGGCGTAAAACATGGAAAACGCCTTCTGCGCCAGCAGGATTTTGCAGCCGGAACGCTCTGAAACGTCCTTTAAAATCTTCAGGTTTTCCGTTAACAGCGCCTCATCCACCAGATAATAGGGGGTTTTCAATTTTTGATTCCGGTTTTCCATCTGCCGTCTCTCCTTCATTGATACTGCGTTCTCAGTCTACCAATACTGGCTCGTGAGATTCTTTCCATGGCAGTCCCCATTTGTTCAGCGCCTCCATAAAGGGATCCGGATCAAATTCCTCGATATTGTAAACTCCCGGTTTCTGCCATGTTCCGTTCATGACCAGCATCGCGCCTATCATGGCCGGTACGCCGGTCGTGTAGGAAATCGCCTGGGAGCCAACCTCTTTGTAGCATTCCTGGTGATCACAAATATTGTACAGGTAATATTTCTTCTCTATTCCGTCCTTCTTTCCCTGGAAAATGCATCCGATGTTGGTTTTTCCCACCGTGCGCGAGCCAAGGGAGGCCGGATCCGGAAGAACCGCTTTTAAGAACTGAAGGGGAACAATTTCCCTGCCCTCATAGATAATCGGTTCAATGGAAGTCATTCCCACGTTTTCAAGGCATTTCAAGTGGGTCAGGTAGCTCTGTCCAAAGGTCATAAAGAAACGGATCCGTTTGATGCCGGGCATATTTAATGCCAGGGACTCGATCTCCTCATGGTGCAGCAGATACATCTCCTTTTCGCCGACGCCTTCAAAGTTATATACTCTCTTGATCTCCATCGGCTCTGTCTCCACCCAGTGGCCGTCCTCCCAGTAGGAACCTTTGGCCGATACCTCGCGGATGTTGATTTCCGGGTTAAAGTTGGTGGCAAACGGATAACCGTGGTCGCCGCCGTTGCAGTCCAGGATATCGATATAATTAATCTCGTCAAATTCATGTTTCAAAGCATATGCGGAAAACACGCCGGTCACTCCGGGGTCAAAGCCGCTTCCAAGCAGAGCGGTGATGCCCGCTTTTTCAAATTTCTCCCTGTATTCCCACTGCCATTTGTACTCAAATTTGGCCGTGTCCTCTGGTTCGTAGTTGGCCGTATCAATATAGTGGGTTTTCGTCTCCAGGCAGGCATCCATGATCGCCAGATCCTGATATGGCAGAGCCAGGTTCAGCACCACGTCCGGTTTGTATGATTTAATGAGGGCAACTAATTCCTCCACGTTTGCCGCGTCCACCTGCGCGGTCTCGATTTCCGTCTTTGTTTTTCCTGCCAGCTTCTCTTTTAATGCATCACATTTTGACTTTGTGCGGCTCGCAATGCAGATTGATTCAAATACTTCACTGTTCTGGCAGCATTTCTGGATAGCCACAGATGCTACGCCGCCGCATCCGATAATTAACGCTCTTCCCATGATAAGTCCTCCCTGTTCTGATTATTCTCTATTCTGTTTATTGTCTGTTCTTGCTGTTACCTGTTCTTGCTGTTGCCTGTTCTTGCTGTTGCCTGTTTTTTCTGTCTCTGGTCTAACGCCGTTCCGACAAGGCAATCAGCATTTCCCTCACGATTTTACAGGCCGCTGCGGTTGACGCCCCGGATGCGTCGAGCATCGGAGCCAGTTCATTGACATCACAGCCGACCACCCTGGCGTTCCCGCAGACCAGAGTTACGGCCCTTCGGAGCTCGTCAAAGCTCACGCCTCCCGGCTCCGGCGTTCCCGTTCCGGGAAATACCGACGGATCCATTACATCGAGATCCACGGTAAAATATACTGGTTTTCCTTCCAGCTCTTTTAACGTCTCTCGGATATCTTCTTCCTTAAGTGTAAAGGGAACCGTTTTCACATGTCCCCTCCCCCAGTTCCACTCTTCCCTGTCACCGGAGCGGATTCCAAACTGGAAGATCCGGCCGTCCCCCACCAGTTCGTGGCACCGCCTGATTACACAGGCGTGGGAAAGTTCAGTCCCCAGATAATCCTCCCTCAAATCGGCGTGTGCGTCGAAATGCATGATGCAGAGATCCGGATATTTTTTCTTTGCCGCCCTGACAGCTGCCAGAGTTACCAGATGTTCGCCGCCGATTAGAAACGGCAGTTTTCCATCCTGAAGTATCTCGTCCGCCCTCTGCTCCAAATCTGCAAGGGCAGCCCCTGTGTTCCCGAAGCTGAGTTCCAAATCCCCGCTGTCAAACACGGAGCAGTCTAAAAGATCCCTGTCCTGATAAGGAGAATAACTCTCCAGACCGTATGATTCCGACCTCACCGCCCTGGACCCGAAACGTGCGCCGGGCCGGTAGGAGGTGGTGGAATCAAAGGGCGCGCCGTAAAGCACGATCCCGGCCTCCTCATAAGCCGCATCGCAGGCCAGAAAATTTTCAATATTTGCCTTCAACATCTTCTAACATCTCCTCTACGTAAGCGGGCAGATAGAACGCGCCCTTATGAAGTGTGGTCGTATAGTAGCGGCACTGCAGGCTCCGCATATTCCATCTCGTCTCATTTAAATCCTTAAGCGGATGGTATTTCTTAGATGCAAAACCGAACAGCCAATGGCCCGACGGATAGGTCGGAATGTGGGCCTGGTAAACGCGGCTGATAGGAAATGACTCCACAATCCGTTTATGAGCCCGTTTACACGCCTCCGCATCGTCATCGTAGAAGGGGCTCTCATGCTGGTTCACCATGATACCGTCCTCTTTAAGGGCCTTATAACAGTTTCCGTAGAATTCCCTTGTAAAAAGTCCTTCTCCCGGACCGAATGGATCCGTGGAATCCACAATAATCAGATCGTACCTGTTCTCACAGCCGCGGATGAATTTCAGCCCGTCTTCATAGTGGATAGCAAGTCTTTCGTCATCCAGGCGGCAGGCTGTCTTCGGAAGATATTTTTTGCATACCTCCACCACAAGGGGATCGATCTCCACCATATCAATATGTTCAATCTCGTGATACCTGGTCAGTTCCCGGATCACGCCGCCGTCCCCGGCTCCGATCACAAGCGCCTGCTTTACCGACGGATGGACGGCCATCGGCACATGGGTAATCATCTCATGGTAGATAAATTCATCCTTTTCCGTCAGCATCATATATCCGTCCAATGTGAGAAAACGGCCGAACTCCGGTGAATCAAAAACATCGATCCGCTGGAATTCACTCTTGCCGCTGTAGAGCTGGCGATCCACCCGGATCGACAATTTCACGTTCGGCGTATGTTTTTCAGAAAACCAAAAATTCATTTTATTCCCCTTTCGATTTAATGCTCCTCTTTTATACTCCTCTCAGCACGTTCAGTCTCTCGATCCGGGCATCCTCCGGTCCGGTCATCGAACAGCCCTTATCCTTTGCATATCGTATGTAATCAATTATTTCCCCTGTAATCTGCTCTCCCGGCGTCAGAATCGGAATTCCCGGCGGGTAGCACATGACAAATTCACTGCATATCCTCCCGGCCGTATCTTTCAGCGGCAGGGATTCCTTATCTGCGTAGAATGCCTCCTGCGGGGACAGAATCACCACGGGATCGATATAGTCGTAATCCATCAGGCTTGCCTTATCGCGGCTGAAACGGCGCCGTATCTCTGAAAGCGCGCTCACGAGGCGCTCCAACTCTCTCTGCCGGTCTCCGATGGAAAGGTAAGCTAGGATATTGCCGAGATCGCCGAATTCAATCTGGATATCATACTCATCCCTCAAAAGGTCGTAGACCTCGATGCCCGCCAGGCCGATATCCCTGGTGTGTACGGAAAGCTTCGTCACATCAAAGTCATAAATACTGTCCCCGTTGACAAGCTCCCTGCTGTAGGCATAATAGCCGCCAATCCTGTTTATCTCTTCCCTGGCATATCCGGCCATTTCAATTACCTTTCCAAATGCCTCCCTGCCTCTCAGAGCCAGGTTCCTCCTGGAAATATCGAGGCTTGACAGCAAAAGGTAGGAACCGCTTGTCGTCTGGGTCAGATTGATAATCTGCCTCACGTAACCGGCCGGCATCGCAGGGCCTGTGAGAAGGAGGGAACTCTGGGTCAGGCTCCCGCCGGACTTGTGCATGGAGATGGCCGCCATATCCGCGCCAGCCGCCATGGCTGACACCGGCAGTCCTTCCCCAAAATAGAAATGGGTCCCGTGCGCCTCATCGGCCAGACAGAGCATCCCATGTTCATGCGCCAGACTGGCAATGGAACGCAGATCGGAACAGATTCCGTAGTAGGTCGGGTTATTGACAAACACGGCCTTTGCATCCGGATTTTCTTCAATGGCCTTTCTGACGTCCGAAAGACGCATTCCCAGCGGAATTCCCAGTCTCTTGTCCCCGGCCGGGTTCACATAGACCGGCACAGCTCCGCAGAGTACAAGCGCTCCCATCACGCTGCGGTGGGCATTCCTGGGCAGGATGATCTTCTCCCCCCTCTTTACGGAGGCCAGCACCATACTCTGAACCGCCGAGGTCGTGCCTCCCACCATCAAAAATGCATGGGCGGCGCCAAATGCCTCCGCGGCCAGCCGCTCCGCGTCTGCGATGACGGATACGGGGTGGCACAGATTGTCGAGGGGTTTCATTGAATTGACGTCCATCTGCATACACGTCTCCCCAAGCAGAGCCGTCAGCTCCGGGTTCCCCCTCCCCCTCTTGTGCCCCGGCACGTCAAAGGGTACGATTCTCATTTTCTGAAATTTTTCCAGCGCCTCATAGATAGGCGCCCTCTCCTGGGAAAGCTCCGTCATTTTCCATTTCCTCCCTGGTTCCGTCTTCTTGTTAATAAATGTTTCGTCCGCTGAAAATCTCAATCATCTCCCGGCGCAGGCTGTCCATAATAGCCAGCCTGGTTCTCGGCGGAAGCTCGTAAACATCTGTTTTAAACAGATAATTCTGCAGGTCGATGTCTTTTACCATCATCTTGGTGTGGAAAAGATTAGCCTCGTAGACATTGATATCCACCACGTCGTATCTGCGCAGCGTCTCCTCTGCAATATAATCCTGGATGGACTTGACGCGGTGATCCATAAATAGCTTTCTGCCGTCCATATCCCTCGTGAATCCTCGGACACGGTAATCCATTGTAATGATATCCGAATCAAAGGAACCGATCAGGTAGTCGAGCGTGGACAGCGGCGTAATCTCCCCGCAGGTGGCCACGTCGATATCCACGCGGAAGGTAGCCAGGCACGTTTCGGGGTGGTATTCCGGATATGTATGGACCGTGACATGGCTCTTGTCGAGATGGGCCACCTGTGTCTCCCTCCCCACCGGGACCATGGAACCCTCGGCTATCAGAAGCGTCACGGACGCCCCCTGCGGCTCATAGTCCTGCTGGGAAATGTTTAACACGGTCGCTCCAATCATATCCGTCAAAGTCGTCAGAATTCCGGTCAGACGGTCGGAATTATACTGTTCGTCGATATAGGCTATGTAATCCTTCTGCTCCCTGGGCGTTTTGGCGTAACAGACATCGTAAATATTAAAACTGAGGGCTTTTGTCAGGTTATTAAAACCATATAATTTTAGCTTCTGATCCATCTTATCTCCTTCTCCCGTTTCGTTACTGTTCACTCCGTACACAGTAACATTAACCTGTTTCCCCGTTCCAGGGTAATCGTTCAAAGCATCCTGCGCGGCATGTGCATCCTCGCGGAGCGTTTTTTAATTCATAGGGCGTAATTTCCTATGAATTAAAAAAGCGCAAGTAATGTGTCACCATCACTTGCGCATAATCTCAGTCTTTGTTCTATTCTCCTGGATCCGCCGGGTATACTCCCGCCGTATCATAATTTTCTATACACCCTCCCCGGGCGTTCTCACGATTCAGGAAAACTTAAATTTTCAGAGTCTATATAGCAAATATTTTACTTTTACCACTCTTATTGACCGTTTCACAAGTTGATGTGCATCATCGCACCGGTTGTAAAGTAACCAACTTATAAAATTTGAGCTTCTAACTCAATCAATAAGGCAACGAAAGTTGCCGCTCGGCATTTGACCCGGCTGTCCGTATGGCCTCTACCCGTCTGCGGCGGGTGGTCAAGAATATTTGCATGGATGACTCATCCAAAAAAATCATCATTTTCCATGTCGCGAGTATCATATCATCTTTTGTGGGGTGAAGTCAAGTAAAAAATTTTCAACTAAATATCACGCGCCCTCCAAAATAAAAGCCAATCTGAATCACTCCCGCCAACACCATCACCGTTACCGGATTCATATGTTTCCACCTGAGCAAAAAAACCGCTATACAGAAAATCACCACCGCCTGGACCTTCAGGTTTGAAAGCACAATCACTCCCTGCTCCCCAAAGAAAGCGGTAATCATGATAGAGAGTCCGGCCGCCCCGATCAGGGATACCACTGCGGGGCGCAGGGAATTCAGGATTCCCTGAAGAAGCGTCATTTTCCTGTATTTCATATAAATCCATGCAATGGCCGACACGATAATGCAGGAGGGCAGGATACAGCCGAAGGTGGCGCAGAGGGCGCCCGGAAAGCCGGCTATCTTAAGGCCGACAAAAGTTGCCGAGTTGATTGCGATAGGGCCGGGCGTCATCTGAGATATTGTGACTAAATCGGTAAACTCCCCCAGGCTGAGCCACCGGTGTAAATCTACAACCTGTGCCTGGATCAGGGGCATTGCCGCATATCCGCCGCCGAAACTGAACGCTCCAATCTGAAGGAAACTGAGAAAAAGCTGCAAATAAATCATGATGCCTTTCCTCCTTTCTGTGAAACTACCGTCCTCACGGCGCCGAAAATACCGCAGGCCAATATAATATAAACCGCGCTGATATTAAGAAAATACACGGCAATGAAAGACAGAACCATAATCAGGATGGAAATATAACTTTTCCCCCTCACAATACCCTCGCCCATATCGTAAACAACAGAAGCGATTACCGCTCCCACTCCGGCCTGCATACCCTGGAGCATCAGGGCGATATAGAGGTTATCGCGAAACGCCGTGTAAAACATCGATACCACCGACAGGATGACAAAAGGCGGGGTCACGGTTCCCAGTATGGACATTAAAAGTCCGGGTACACCGGCCAGCTTATAGCCTACGACTATCGCCCCATTGACTGCAATCGGGCCCGGAGCCGACTGGGCGATGGCTACCAGATCAAGCATCTCCTCCTCATCGATCCAGTGATATTCATCTACGAATTTCTTCTTCATCAGTGTGATGATGACATACCCTCCTCCGAAAGTAAAAGCGCTCAGATAGAGCGTGGAAATAAACAGTTTCCAGATTACTTTCTTCTTTTCCATTTCCCTTTCCTCCCTTGTTTTACGTCCGGTTACCATTCACGCTGTGCCCGGCAGCTATGCCTGTGCGGCTTATGTTACTGTTCACTCGGTATGTATTCCACGAGGTGTTTTCACGTGTTTTTTGTGAGTAACCGGCTTATTTATTCGAATTATACCCGTTCTTGATTTATTTGTAAAATACTATTATTATATAATATAGATAATTAATTCATTATGTATTTTCTAAATCAAACAGCAATTTACAAGGTTTGCGCCAAAAAACATACATCGGTTAACCGGTGCGGTGACACGTTCCCATCTACCTGACATTGCCATATATGGATATGCTGCCACTCCGCCAGAAAGGAAGACAATATGACGCTCCGCCACATCCGAATCTTTGTCACCGTATATCAATGCGAAAGTATCACAAAGGCCGCCGCCAAACTGCATCTGGCTCAGCCCTCCGTGAGCCTCGCTATCAGTGAGCTGGAGGAATATTACGGACTCCGCCTTTTTGACCGTATGGCAAGGCGTATCTATATAACGGAGGCCGGCCGCCAGTTCTACAGCTATGCCCTTCACATTTCCTCCCTTTTCGACGAGATGGAAAAGGGGATGAAGAAATCGGGTTCCACCGGTACCCTGAGAGTCGGCGCAGGTATTACCATCGGCTCCCGGCTGCTTCCGGAGCTTCTGGTACGTTTCAGGAAACAGCATCCCGATTTCAGGGTGAAGGCTCTGATAAAAAATTATTCGGCCGTCGAGGAGGCGCTGCTTTCCAACCAGATCGACTTTGCGCTGGTGGAGGGTTCCCCTTCCGCCCCGCAGTTCGTCGACATCCCATTTATGAAAGACCGCCTCTGTCTCCTATGCGGACCGTCACACCCACTCGCAAAAAAGGACTGCGTTCTTCCGGATGAACTTCTGCCCTTTGATTTCCTGATGCGTGAGACGGGCAGCGCAACCAGCGAAATCGTGAAAAGCCTCTGCTCTCTCCACGGCCTGAAGATTACGCCTGCCTGGGAGAGCGCCAGCAACGAAGCTATCATTGAAGCCCTCAAAAAAAGCCTGGGGATCACAATCCTCCCCAGGCTCGTCGTCCAGAAAGATTTATTAAACGGCTCCCTCAAAGAGGTGGGCCTCAAAAACATCAATCTGGAACGCATCTTTTCAATTCTTTACCACAAAAACAAATATCTGCCGGAAGTGGCGCGTGAATTCATTGCCTTCTGCTCCGTCACCGCAGAGGAACTCTGCCGTGACGACGCTATGCCGGAACTTCCGCCCGGTTAAAAACTTCCCGTCCGCTTACTGCTGCTCTTTGCTGTTTCCTGCCGCAGCTCCGGCTGTGCTCCCTTTTTTGAACTTCGGGCTGGCAATAAACAGAATCACGCCTGCCGCAAAGATGAAAATAGAAATAAACTGGGAGGTAGAGAACGTGCCCACCGAACCGCGGATTAAGTCTCCCCTGAAATATTCGAGAACAAAACGTCCCGCACTGTAGCAAATCAGGTACAGGGCCGATACCTGCCCCGGCGCTTTCGCCCTCTTTGCAAACAGAAGCAGGATAATACAGTGTACAAAATTAAGTCCGCTGGAAATCAACTGGGTCGGCAGAAGCGGCACCCCGTTGGGCGCAAAGGCCGAATTCGTAAACACGATGGAAATCGGGCTGTCCACCTGGATTCCGTAGCAGCATCCGGCGAGATAACATCCAACTCTTCCCAGTCCCTGCGCCAGTGCGACCGCCGGCATTACCAGGTCAAAATACCGGAAAAACGAAATTTTGTAAACGCGTGAAAACAGGAATCCTCCAAAAATTCCTCCGATAATTCCTCCGTAAACCACAAAACCATCTCCAAAATCCAGAAGCAGCTTCGGGTTTTTAACGATATCATCAAATATCGTGATGTAATACAAAAGCTTCGCACTGATAAGACCGGACACAATTACCCACAGAGCCAGGGAAATAATCTTCTCACTGTCAAGTCCCTGTTTCTGCGCTCTGTGTTCCGTCATAAAATAAGCAGCCACAAAACCCAGTCCTATCATGAGGCCGTATCCGTGTATCGTGACGCCGCCGATTGTAAGCAAGTCGTTATGCATATTGTCCTCCGTTCGTGTATTGATGCGGTATTGTCCGCATTCCGGCCATGTAAAAACGCCGGTAATACAGGTGTATAATTCATGCATCGGACATTAGTATAACTTTTTTTCAGGGTTACCGCAACGGATATGTGGTTTTTTTCAGAGAAATTTAATAAAAGGAGGGGGTTTCCACCATCCCAATCAGTTTCGGCATCTCCTCCCTCTCAAACTCCTGGATAGAAATCGCCTTCTTATTCGGGTTGGCAAACACAAATGTCTTATTCACATTCTCTACATAATTCTGTATCTTATCATTGGTGGCGCTTATGATAGCCTGGAAGCCCAGGTCACGGATTAACTGGATGCAGCTAGCCACTTTTTCCGCATCCATTTTTGAAAACGCTTCATCCAGAACCACGAGACGGATTGTCGGGTTTCGCCTTAGTTTCGGTGAAAGACCGATGCGGTAGGCCTGGGCAAAGCTTGCCAGGAGCGCCACATACAGCGGGTTCTGCCCCTCTCCTCCCGAATTTTTCCGGATCATCTTGCTGAGCTGCAGCTTCATGACGCCGTCGTCGTTCCTGATGATCTGCTGCATATCAAAGGAGAGGTAGGTGCGGTAATCCGCATACTTATCCATATTCCTTCTGGCTTCCTCCATCTCCTCGGCCGATGCATTTTCCGGAGGGATGAAGATGCTTATCAGTTCGTTAATCTGTTCTCCATACTGGTTTTCATGCTCCATTGTAAAAAAGTTGAGCTGGTTTTCAAAGGACTGGCTGAGCTTCGAGGGGTTGATCTCCAGGGCCTCATCCATAAACATATCGTAGAAACGGCCGTCCGCCCCCTTATTTTTCCCAATGACAAACTGATATTTGTCCTTTCCGAAGTTCAGGCTGCTGATAATCCGGTTGAGTTCGTCCTTGCGGCCAATAGCCTCGCCGATGGCGCTGCGGATCTTGTACATGAAATCGTCTTTGAAACGCTCCACCGCCGTCTTGGCCTGTTCCGCGGCCGCCTCCCTGTAATGCTCCAGATTGTCGCAGCCGAGTGTGGCCAGCAGCTTTTCATATGCTTCATTATTTCTCACGCTGGGTGAAAAATTCCTGTTTGGATACCGTTTCAGGTAAGAGAGCCGCTCAGACAGAAGAATATCAAACGCCTGATCCCTGGCTTCCGCTGCCGAACCGGCCTGTCCCTTGAAATAATCCCTCAGCTTGTCATAATTCGGGTTGTCGCGTTTGGAGAGGAACTCGCGAAGCTGCTCTTCCAGCATCTTTTCTTCTTTGAAATCGCGCTCCCTGTCGGAGAGTTCTCCCTGTTTCCAGACAGCGTCTTTCTTTAGCCGTTCCAGTTCCTCCTGGCTCCGGCTCGTCTGCCGGTCGTTCTCGCGCAGTTCTTCTTCCTTACCGGATCTCAGGGCCTCAACAGCCTCCCTTTCCTTCTCCCACTCGTCAATGTTCTGTTCCTTCATCTTCCGGAGCTTTTCTTTAAGCTGGTTTTGCTCTCTTGTCTTTATCTTTAACTGCCTGATATCTTCAAGCCATTCCATGTAAGTGTCCGTACTGCTTTCCATCTTTTCAAGCTCCAGGATGCGGCCGCATTCCTTCTGCAGTTCCTCCTGCGGCGTTCTCTCCGTGCGGCAGCGGGTGATCTCCTCCTCCAGCAGCCTGATTCTTTTTCTTACGCTGGCTTTTCCAATGTAGGCGAATTTTGTATAGTGGTCGGGATTTACAAACTGCAGGCGTAAATTATGGTACAGCATACAGTCGGGCGTGATTCCCGTCCTGTTTTTACGGAGTTCCTCTATAGTGCGGCATTTAACAACCTTTCCAAGCAGCATATCGATGTATGGCCTTAAATAATCCTCCCTGACGAGAACCTCCTCCGAAAGGGCGTTTTCAAAGACCTGAGGTGTGATTTCCGCAGCCTTCTCCGTATCTAGGACCGCTACATTCCAGTATTCTTTTCGATCCAGTTCCCCATATAGTTCCATTGCCGTTTTCGCATAGGCGGGCGGCACGACAAGGGAGAGCTTGTTACCGGCCAGATAGCCCTCTACAGCATTCCTCCACTCATCACTTTTAATGTCCAGGAGATCGGAAAGGACGTAAACCTCCACCGGTTTTTTCCGTTCCTCAAACAACCGTTTTTTAATGTAGGAACGGGCATTTTCCAGGTATTTGGGGTATGCTTTTCCTCCGGCCCGGAGCTTCTCCAGCTCTTCCCCGGCCTGTTTTTCCCTCTTTACCAGTTCACGGATAGCGGCTCCGGCCTCCTGCTTCTGCCTGGCCACGTCCTCCCTCGTCTCTTCCACAGAACTCTTCAGCCGTTCGAGAACGGCTTTGTCGATGGAGCGGGCCTCAAATTCCTCTATATCCCAGATGGTCTGGTTGGATGTGACATCCTCGTCCACCCAGGCCTTTAACCCGGCGGCCGTCCTCTGCCACCTGTCCTCACTTTTCATAAGGCGCTCCAGGAGTTCGTTCATCCCCTTAAGCTTCTCTTTCAGTTCATCATAACCGGTGGAAGAAATCTGACGGAGCAGTTCATCGCTCTTTGCCTTAAGCCCCGCAATCTGGCTTTTTACCTGCTGCCCCGTCTCCTCCTGCTTGCGCAGATCAAATGCAGTCTGTTCTATCCTGTCCGACAGTCCGGCCACCTGGATGCGCAAATCCAAAATCTCCATCTTGTCCATGTAATAGGTGTTTTTCCGGATCAGTTCTTCCTGTGTCTCCACCGCCCTGTATTTCTCAGAAAGGGCCTTCAGCTCCTCAATTTCCCGGCAGGTATCCTCTATCTTTTTTCTCATTCTGCCGTACTGCATGACGCTCTCCTGCATATCCTCAATGTGGATATCCTGCTCCATGCAGATATATTCCTTTACAAAATCCTCCAGCTTGATATTCATCCTGAAGGGGATCGCCCGTTTGAATAGCAGGGGGAATTTTTCCTGGTCGAGGCCTCCCAGATACACATCGTAGAGTATCCGGCGGAACCTCTCATTATGGGAGGTGTAAAAACACTCTTCTTTACCGTAGGAACTGTTAAGCCTCTCTTCCACCTCGGCGATAGTCATGGCCCGTTCGCCCGTTCTGTAACCGTCTTCCCACAGCGGCCCCTTATGCCAGAAAAATTTTCTTGAAATCTCATTCGTGGAGGTCTCCACGTCGAATACGATGCCGACGCACTGGCAGTCCTGTGTGTCCGTCCTCATCAATTCCAGGACTATGGTCGTAGAGAAATTCCGGTTTCTTAAATAGGCAAACTCATTATTTTCTCCGATATTCACCATGCCTCTGAGGTATTCAATCAGGCTGCGGTCCGAATCATCCGCTGCGGCCTTGTTGAAAAATCCCCTTCCGTCCGTATTAGCGTACAGCACAATCTGCATCGCATCGATCACGGTGGATTTGCCGCTCCCGGAATGGCCGGTAAAAAAATTAATCTCTTCGCTGAAGGAGAGGGTTTTCCTGCTGATATAGTGCCAGTTATTCAGGCAAATGCGGGAAATCGCCACAAAACGGTCCGCATCATTCCTCGTCTGCTGTATCATCCTGCTCCTCCTCTTGCGTACTGTCTGTCCATCCCGGTTCCGAACCGGACTCCTCCGTCCACGATACCGGTTCCGCCTCTGTTTCCAATTCTGGTTCTGTGCCCGGTTCCTCGTCCATAAATGATTCCAGAAGTTCCCTGACATCGTCCCCCATCAGCACCACGTTGATGCATGGGTAAACGATCAGCCTGCTGCTTCCCTTTAAATCCTCCAGAAGCTCGAGAGGCTCTATAATCTGGTACTTTTTAAGCAGAGTCACGGTTCTTTTTATATCGGTTGGGGAAGGCTGCTTTTTGAAAAGGCGGTAGCTCCCCAGCTTCTCATGCATCTCTCCCAGCGTCGTGTAGACATTTACACTGGTGGACACGCTCTCCATCTGTTCGTCGTAAATCAGTTTCAGAATCAGCAGGTACAGGGTGGCAAGCCTCGGCAGCTTATCCCCCACCAGCGTTTCTCCCTGGATATAGATCACGCCTAGCTGGCTGTTTTCACAGACAGAGATGCCGCTGATCGAAAAATAGAGCCGGATGAATTCCAAATGCTTGTTGCAGAGCCTGAATTCACGGTTATACTGGAACCGTCCCGTCCGCCTGTCGTATTTGCGTTCCAGAATAAAAGTCTGGCGGAGCAGAAGACGGATGGAGTCCGTGACCTCCTTCTGCTCTTCCCCCATCAGACTGTCAAAATACGGAATTTCTGTCATTTGTCCCTCCTTACAAATACCAGCTTCGGATAGCGGTATCTGCCGTTGTCTATCAGTTCGGCCTCTTCCTCCTCCACATGGTACAGGCTTTTCTGTCTGGTGGAGTAGTCATAGGCCAGGATCAGTTTCTCAAATTCTTCATCATTTGTAACCGTTTTCTCTCCTACTTCCATTTTCCCCGAGACGGCGCGCTGTGTGATGAAGTTCTCTATCTCGGCGCGGCTGTAGCGGCTCTTTACACGGTTCAAGTTAAGTATTTCCTCGGTTGTCAGCTCTTTTTCTTCCTCGTCCGGCTCCAGATTCTTTGCAAAATCCGCCTTCTGCCTTCTCCGCTTATAGAGCGAGCCTTCCGACAGGATATTCATCTGGGACAGGTTCATCCTGCTGCCGGTTTTAACCAGTTTTTCATCCTGCCCGCCGTCGTCCGACAGATGATTAAGCAGACGGATAATCAGGCCTTTTGTATTGTCCTCCTGGTTCAGAAGGTAGTTTAATCTCGTCACAGTGGCCCTCACATATCTGGAATGCTCCTTATCCATATTGGAAATCCTGCGTTCAATATCATCAAAACCTCTCTCAATCTGGCTTAATATTTCCTGGATCTCAATAAGCTTTCCCTCATCCACGGCGCCGTCATCCGATACCGTTCCTCCGCCCTTTCTCACGAGATTTTGAAGCCAAAGGCCGTCATCCCTCATCTCTGCAATCCAGAACTTAATATCGTTTTTATAAAGATAAAAGTTGTCCGATGTCTTAAGAATGTGGTATTTCTTCCTGACAATCTCTTCCACGTAGCCTTCCAGGTGATCTTTTAAAAGATTTCCATAGGTCTTCTGCTCCAGGAGTCCTGCAAAAAATTTGTCCATGTTATGCAGCATGTCCTGAAGTGTCTTATTCAGTCTTTTCGTGTTGATAAGCGCAGTATTCAACAGGCTTAAACCTGCTCTCTTGTCATTCTTAAGGGAAAACAGAATTGCATAGATATTCTGAATATAGATCTGAGTTTCGTCTTCCTCGTCATTTAAAAGCTTTCCGAATGCATCCAGCATAACGGCCGCGTAATCGGGAATTACAATATTGGCCGTCATGGACGCATAATCGTCCACTTTCCTGAGCCAGCCTGCACGGAGCAGCCAGTTGAGGACTCTGGTCGCCGGCGGTTCCAGCGTATCCAGATCGTCCTCCATCTCATCCTGCCAAATTACATACTTTTTGCGGGCAAAGTGTTCGCCCAGAATCCGTATGCAGGCCTCCCTGCTCAGAAAATAGTTGCTGTATTCGTATTCTTCATTGATTTTCAGCAAAGCCTCGATGTAGATGGGCCGGTTAACGGAGCGGAATAAGCCCCAAAACCGGTCCGGTATTTCATTCATCAGTTTCATTTTCCGCCTCCGCTGTCTTTCGTTAAAATACCTGGTTATCCAGCGATTTAAGCGCTGCAAGGAGCACCGTGAGATCGAGCGGCTTCACAAGATATCCGTTCATCCCGGCTTCCATTGCCTGACATTTATCTTCCTCGAACGCATTAGCCGTCATAGCCAGGATCGGAACCTTTACCGCGTCTTTTCTCTCCATGGAACGGATGGCTCTCGTAGCTTCAAGCCCATTCATCACAGGCATTCTGATATCCATCAAAACCGCAAAAAAGCTGTTTTCCGGCGATGCCGCAAACGTCTCTACTGCGCTTTGCCCGTCTTCTGCCGTCACAATACAGAGTCCGTGCATTTCCAGAAGTGATTTTGCAATTTCCAGGTTCAGTTCATTGTCTTCCACCAGGAGAATCTTTTTTCCAAAGAATTCACTCTCCACGTCCTGTTTGCTCAGACTGGCGGTCCGCTCCGCCCGGAATTTTGTAAATGTTTCATATACTGATGTCCGGAATAAAGGTTTAGAGATAAAGTAATCCGCTCCCGCCGCCCTGGCTTCCGCCTCAATACTGCTCCAGTCATAGGCGGAAATGATAATGATCATCGTGTTCGGCCCCGTAAGCTCCCTGATACGGCGGACCGTCTCGATACCATCCATCTCCGGCATCCTCCAGTCGATCATTGCCACATCAAACATCCATCCCGCTATCAGGGCTTTTTCTACTTCCTCTACCGCTTTGATGCCGGAATTTACAAACACGGTCCCCGCCCCGATTCCGTCCAGAATCGCAGAAGCCTGCTCGCCTATGTATTCGTCATCGTCCGCGATCAGGACTTTCATGTCCTTCAACAGTTCCCTTGTTTTGCGCTCTTTCTCCCTTTCCTCATCGTCGTGAAGAAGGCCAAACGGAAGTCTCACCGTAAAACGGCTCCCCTCATTCTTCCTGCTCTCCGCCTTAATGTCTCCTCCCATCAGGTTTGCCAGGTTATACACAATCGACAGGCCCAGACCGCTGCCAATCTTATTTCTCGCACGGTCAGCCGTCTCCTGTTCAAATGGCTGATAGAGCTTCTCCAGAAACTCCGGGGACATGCCAATTCCGGTATCGCTGACGGAAATTTTTAATATAGCAAAACCGTTAATACGTTTTTCTTCTTCTATCTCTATTCGTATTTTCCCGCCGGCCATCGTAAATTTCACAGCATTGGACAGCAGGTTCATCAGAATTTGTTTAAGCCTCAGGGAATCGCCGATATAGTAGCGCTCCAACGGATCTTTGTGGTGAATCTCATAGTCAATTCCACGTTCCAGGGACTGGGGGAATATGATGGAATTGATTTCAGCTATCATTTCTATGAAGTCGAAGGTTTCACTTGACAGCGTCATCTTACCCGTCTCGATCTTGGACATATCCAAAATATCATTGAGCAATGATAAAAGGTATCTGGATGAGGTATCAATTTTGTCAAAGCAGTCCTTCACGCGGACCTGATCATCGATCTTCAGCTTGCCAATGGTGCTCATTCCGATAATTGCGTTCATCGGTGTCCTGATATCGTGGCTCATCCTGGAGAGGAAATCGGACTTTGCATTGTTGGCAGCTTTTGCCGCCGCCAAGGCGTCCCTTAAAAGCTGCTCCTGTTTCGCCGTCTCTGCCCTCTGGGCATCCAGCAGTTTAATCATCCTGATGGCGATCATATCCCCGCTCAAGGAGTTCTCCACGAAAATCAGATGCGAAGAAATCCAGTGATACTGTCCGTCGGAACCCATCTGGCGGTACTCCAGGTAAACCTCCTTCTCGCCGTCCGAAAATTTCCGAATCATATTTTCTCTGGAAAATGTCTTTAGAAAGACTTCCCTGTATGCGGGATAAGTCCGACCGCTGCTTTCCTGAATCATCTCCTCGTAACTGCCGCATCGGTTGAGCGTATATGTTTCCTGTTCCTCCACAAAACAGTCATAATAATCCCTGGTCAGATTCACCCTCATAATCAGGGGATATGCCGTACAGATCGCGGCGCGGAGAGACCGGTTCTCAATCAGCCTCTGCTTTTCCGCTTCCAGTTCTATCCGTTTAATCTCGGTGATATCGGTAAATACCGCCTGGATTACTTCATCGCCGTCCGCATTGACAATCCTGCCCATCGTGACATTGACCCAGACCTGAGTCCCATCCTGTTTTCTGCTCTCTCTTGTATAAGCTGCCACGTCCCCCCACAGTGTCAGGGAATCCGCCGTCTTCATAACCCAGTCCATATCCTTGTCCAGAACCATCTGGAACGGTGTTTCGATATGGTTTCTATACTCTTCCTCTGAAGCATAGCCGTAAAATTCCCAGGCGGTCCGGTTAACGCTGACCAGGCGGTGCGTGGAATCCGTCGCAAACTGAAGAATCCCGCAGGGCACCGTGTTATAAAGCTGGGTGAGGAATTTCGCCGTCCGCTCAACTTCCTTGGCAGCTTTCTCGATTTTCAGCTCATTGTGTTTCTTTTCCGTAATATCGGTAATAAAACTGTAAAGGACTTCTGTGCCCTGGTCAAACACCTTTTTGCCGAGATCGGCAACCCAGATGACGCTCCTGTCTTTTCTGACTATCCGGTATTCCGTATAATAAGAATCTCCCCGGTTCAGTTCTTCTCCAATCTTCAGCTTTACTTCAGCAAAATCTTCAGGGAGAATAAAGTATCTGCAGCAGTTGTCCGTCGCATCACCGTATTCCGTCTGGCTGCCGTAACCCAGCATCTGGCAGAGGCTGGGGCTTACCCACCTGGTCGAAAATCTATCGTCATTCAGGCAGACTAACATTCCTCCCGGAAGCTGTGCAAGCATCAGCTCAATCTGGCGATCCCTCTGGTTTAAAATCTCCTGCAGCTGCTCATAGGACTCCCTCGCGGCCGCCACCGGAAACAGTTCATCGTCCTTCACATCACCGTAGGAAGCGGAATGGTGAAGATGCACAAGCCAGAGTTTTCCATTCTCTCTTCGGTAGATGAAAGTCGCTCTCTGGTGAAGCTTCATATACATGCTGGTGCCCTCCACCGACTCCGCCCACCCTGTGCTTTCACAAAAATAACAGTTCTCCGCCAATTCCCGCACAATAAACGTCTCATCGTACATCTCACATGGAATCATATCGCCTTTTCCGGCGCGGAAAGCTTCTGCCACTGCCTCACGTCCCTCTGCCTTCATCTTTTCGCCCGCCCCGATCCACACGATATCCGGCGCAAATTTAGATATCAGAAATTCCATATCAGATTCACAAAAATATTTATGAAGTATTTCTTTCGTTAAATCCCTTATTTCTTTCAGGATCTCTTCTTTCATTTGATTCCCCTTCTCCTGGAATGCTGCCCGTTTACGCACGGCCCGCCATCCTAGTCGGCATCTTTACACAGGCAGTCTGCCCGCCGGATGCACCTGTTCGCTCATTTTTATCCAATATAAGATTATAACAGAATTAAAGACCCAGGTAAAGGTAAACGCGGGGATTTAATTGAAAAACAGGAGCTCCGCATGCTAAAATTTAACCCTTTGACAAATCCCCCTTCCATGCTATAATAAAAAGGAAAATTGAACATTCTAAACGCTATGACGGGAACTGCAGCACGCACAACAATCCAGAGAGAGACGCATCGGGTGGAAGCGCCTTATTGGGAAGCCGCTGTTACCAGCCCTGAGCGGCCTTAATACGGCCCGGTGATTCCGTTATCATCCGAAATGATGAAAAGTATTTCAGCTGTTTTCATCATGATAAATGAGAGGTTAGCCAGCCGGATTTCCGGCACGGTGACGGAAATCGCAGTATGCGTTTCTCACCGCCAACCATATAAAAGGGTGGAACCGCGAGCAGATTTGCCCGCCCCTTGCAGCAGTTGTGCTGCAGGAGGGCTTTTTTTGATCGGGAACGCTGCTCCCGGGCCTGAAAAGGAGGCCGGGCCTGAAAACGTCCGGCGGGTCATTACCTTCAGAATAGTTAAACACATTCTTACAATAAAGGAGACAAATTATGATCATCACATTAAAAGACGGTTCCCGGAGAGAATATTCCGAACCGAAATCCATCATTGACATTGCTTTCGACATCAGTGAAGGCCTTGCACGCGCTGCCTGTGCCGGAGAGATTGACGGCAAAACTGCGGATCTCAGAACCATCGTGGACAGTGACTGTACCTTAAATATCCTGACCGCAAAAGATCCAGAAGGACTTTCCGCCGTCCGCCACACCTGTTCCCATGTCCTGGCTGAAGCCGTTAAACGGATGCGTCCCCAGGCCAAACTGACCATCGGCCCGTCCATTGAAAATGGTTTTTATTATGATTTTGACACGGAACCGTTTACCAGAGAAGATCTTGATAATCTGGAAAAAGAGATGAAAAAAATCATCAAACAGGGACAGAAGCTCGAGAAATTCACGCTTGAAAAAGCTGCCGCCATCCGCCTTATGGAGGAGAGGGAGGAACCGTACAAGGTGGAACTCATCGAGGCGCTCCCCGAGGGAGAGGAAATCTCATTCTACAGACAGGGCGACGATTTTACCGATCTCTGTGCCGGGCCTCACCTGATGAGCACGAAACCAATCAAGGCTTTCAAGCTTATCTCCTCCTCCATGGCCTATTGGAGAGGCGATTCCAGCAAGGCCCAGCTCCAGAGAATCTACGGAACCGCATTTGCCACAAAGGAAGAGTTAAACGCCTACCTGGAACATCTGGAGGATATTAAAAAACGCGACCACAACAAGCTGGGCCGCGAGATGCGTCTTTTCACCACGGTCGACGTCATCGGCCAGGGCCTTCCCCTGCTGATGCCGAAGGGCGTCAAAATCGTCCAGTCCCTGCAGCGCTGGGTCGAGGACCTGGAGGACAATGAGTGGGGCTATATCCGTACCAAAACTCCTCTGATGGCCAAATCCGATTTATATAAGATTTCCGGCCATTGGGAGCACTATAAGGACGGCATGTTTGTCCTGGGAGATGAGGAAAAAGACAAGGAAGTTTTCGCGCTCCGTCCGATGACCTGCCCATTCCAGTATTACGTATATAAGAACGACCAGCACTCCTACCGCGAGCTGCCGCTGCGCTACAGCGAAACGTCCACCCTGTTCAGGAATGAGGACTCCGGCGAGATGCACGGCCTGACACGCGTCCGTCAGTTTACCATCTCCGAGGGACATCTGATTATCCGACCCGACCAGGTTGAGGAAGAACTGGCCGGCTGCCTGGATCTGGCCGTCCACTGCCTGACCACTCTGGGACTTCAGGATGACGTAACTTACCGTCTGTCCAAATGGGATCCCAACAACCGTGAAAAATATCTCGGGGACGAGGAATACTGGGAGAAGACACAGGGTAAAATCCGTGACCTGCTGGTAGAGAAACAGGTTCCGTTTACAGAGGCCGACGGCGAAGCTGCATTCTACGGCCCAAAGATCGACATCCAGGCAAAGAACGTGTACGGCAAAGAGGATACGATGATCACTATCCAGTTAGATTGTGCTATTGCCGAGAATTTTGATATGTATTTCATCGACCAGAACGGTGAGAAGGTACGCCCCTATGTCATCCACAGGACATCTATGGGATGCTATGAGAGAACGCTGGCATGGCTTATCGAAAAGTATGCCGGCAAGTTCCCGACCTGGCTCTGCCCTGAGCAGGTAAGGGTTCTTCCAATCTCAGACAAATACGAGTCATACGCAAAAGAGGTGGAGAAGGAGTTAAAGAAAAACGGTATCTCCTGCACTCTGGATAGCCGCTCCGAAAAGATTGGTTATAAAATCCGCGAGACAAGACTTGACAAAGTTCCTTATATGCTGGTAGTCGGACAGCAGGAAGAGGCTGATAAGACGGTCTCCGTCAGGAGCCGTTTTGCAGGGGACGAGGGCGTAAAACCGCTCGGTGATTTCATTGAGCAGATTTGTAAGGAAATCCGGACAAAAGAGATTCGTGAAGAAGTAAGCGAAGCATAAAAATTCCTGTAAAATGAAAAAGCGGAGCATCGCTCCTGATATGAAATCACCATGATTTCTCATCAGGAGCGGTGCTCCTTCTAAATTTATTTTCTATCTTACCTTCTGTTTATCTCTTTTCGTGTCCTGCAAACATAGGATCATCCTGCCAGAGGATGACTCTGCCTTCCCTGAGTGAGGCAGGCAGATCGATGAGCCTCTGATTTTTTGACCCTCTGAAACGGAGGGTGATATCATACTCCGCCTCTACAAACCTGCCGTCTACCAGAATATCCAGGTATCCCAGCAGTTCGTCCGTGGCCTCGCAGTGCGCTCTCCCGCCTGCCGTCAAATCCTTCTCCAGCGTATACCCGGTATAGCACCAGATATCCTTTCCAGGGCAGGAGGACTTCACTTTCCTGATGAAGGGAAGAAGCGCCCGCTGGTTGGCCGGCTCCATCGGTTCGCCACCGAGAAGGCTCAGTCCCGCAACATAGGCCGGTTTCAGGCTGTCTATAATCTTCTGCTGTGTCTCTTCTGTAAATGATTCGCCAAAACTGAAATCCCAGGCCTCACTGTTAAAGCATCCGGGACAGCGGTGAGTGCAGCCTGATACAAAAAGGCTGGTCCTCACACCGGTTCCGTTGGCGATATCACAGTATTTGATATTGGCATAGTTCATGGTTATCTCCTACAGATGCAGAACCCTGTCACGGATTTCTTCGGTACGTCCCTGATTCCAGTACTGTGTTCCGATATATCCGCAGGTACGTCTGGCTACGTTCATCTTGGACTGATCGCGGTTCTTACAGCTCGGGCATTCCCAGACAAGCTTTCCGTCGTCCTCCACGATACGTATCTCCCCGTCATAGCCGCATTCCTGGCAGTAATCGGATTTCGTGTTCAGCTCTGCATACATAATGTTGTCGTAAATAAACTGCAGTACGCTGATGACGGCCTCCAGGTTGTCCTGCATATCCGGCACTTCCACGTAGCTGATGGCTCCGCCCGGTGAAAGCTTCTGGAACTGGCTCTCAAACTGCAGTTTAGTAAAGGCGTCGATCTCTTCGGATACATGGACATGGTAGCTGTTTGTGATATATCCCTTATCGGTAATTCCCTCTACGAGGCCGAAACGCTTCTGCAGGCATTTGGAGAATTTGTATGTGGTGGACTCAAGCGGAGTTCCGTATAAGCTGAAATCGATATTGTGTTCTGCTTTCCACTTTGCACACATATCATTCATATGCTGCATCACCTTCATGGCAAACGGAGTCACATCCGGAGCGGTGTGGGATTTGCCTGTCATATATTTACAGCACTCATAAAGGCCTGCATATCCGAGACTGATGGTGGAATATCCTCCGTAGAGAAGTTTATCAATTACCTCCCCCTTCTCAAGCCGGGCCAGGGCGCCGTGCTGCCACAGAATCGGAGCCGCATCGGACAAGGTTCCCTTAAGGCGGTTGTGTCTGCACATCAGCGCCTCATGGCAGAGCTCCAGCCGTTCGTCAAAAAGCTCCCAGAATTTATCGAAGTCGCCTTCACTTGAGAGAGCCAGGTCCACCAGGTTGATCGTTACAACGCCCTGGTTAAATCTGCCATAGTATTTTGCTTTTCCCGTCTCAGGATCGACATATGGGGTCAGGAAACTCCTGCAGCCCATACAGGTATAGCAGTGGCCTTCACCATTCTTATCGACCTTGTTCTGCAGCATGATTTTCTCACTGATATAGTCGGGAACCATTCTTTTAGCCGTACATTTGGCCGCCAGCTTTGTCAGATAAAAATAAGGCGTTCCCTCCTTCAGGTTATCTTCCTCCAGCACGTAAATCAGCTTTGGAAATGCCGGTGTTACCCAGACTCCTTCCTCATTCTTCACGCCCTGGTAACGCTGAAGCAGCGTTTCTTCAATAATCAGAGCCAGATCTTCCTTCTCCTGCTGATTGCGCGCTTCGTTGAGATACATGAATACGGTAACAAACGGCGCCTGGCCATTGGTCGTCATCAGGGTCACAACCTGATACTGGATCGTCTGCACGCCGCGGCTGATCTCCTCTTTCAGGCGCTTGTTCACCATCTCTTCCATCTGGGCTTCGGTAGCGCTGATCCCTAAGCTTGCCATCTCTTCCTGGACGCTCTGGCGGATTTTCCTGCGGCTCACGTCTACGAAGGGAGCCAAATGGGTCAGGCTGATGCTCTGTCCGCCGTACTGGCTGCTGGCCACCTGGGCAATAATCTGAGTAGCGATATTGCAGGCCGTGGAAAAGCTGTGCGGCTTATCGATTCCCGTACCGCTGATAACAGTGCCGTTCTGCAGCATGTCCTCTAAATTGACAAGGTCGCAGTTGTGCATATGCTGTGCGAAGTAGTCGGAATCGTGGAAATGGATAATTCCCTGCTCGTGGGCTTCCACCACTTCCTGCGGAAGCAGAAGGCGCGTGGTCAAATCCTTGCTGACCTCGCCTGCCATATAGTCACGCTGCACGCTGTTCACGGTCGGGTTCTTGTTGGAATTCTCCTGCTTTACATCCTCGTTGTTACACTCGATCAGGCTCAGAATCTTGTCGTCCGTCGTGTTGCTGGTACGTTTAAGAGTTCTGATGTAGCGGTATGTGATGTACTTTCTCGCCACCTCAAAGGCCTGCTGCTCCATGATCTGGTTCTCAACAAGATCCTGGATCTCCTCCACACTCATCGTGTGCGGTCTTGTGCTGCATACCTGTTCTACCTGGTCTGCGATGGCGTCAATCTGCTCCTTGCTCAGCTGTTGGTTCGCCTGAACGACCTCATTGGCTTTGCTGACCGCCATCATGATCTTTGATATGTCAAAGACTGCTTCAGATCCGTTTCGTTTGATAATCTTCATACCCAAAACTTCCTCCTGTAACTCATTCTATATATGGTAGTATTGTGAGCCGGACCGCCGGTCCGGCATCCATTGGTTGTTTGACAATAAAAAGCCGGAAAAACGTGCTTTTCGTTGTTGGCGGCGGTAGCCTTCACGCGGTGCGTTCCGGTATCGCTTGTGCTTTATTAGTATAAGCCAGGATACAAATACTGTCAACATCAAAATACCATATATTAGTTCGTTTTTCTTTTCACACTACCATATCTTGTGTTTCCTTGCTGGTTCTTACAATAATATCTGTTCGGCCCCGATGCTGGAAAATGCCTGATTTAAAAGGAATGGGAGGCATTATTGGAAAAAAATCCCCCTATTTTCTGGTACACCGCCTTCATCGATTTTTCCCATAAATTACCATATCTGGGGTATAGCAGTTTCAGGCGTCCGAAATCCGGACATAGAACGGTTCTGCATCCGCGGATTTGGATGCAGAACCGCTTTTCTGAATCTATAAACTATATTGCTCTATGCTCTGCCTGGTTATCAGTAACTCGGCTCAAACACGGATTTATCCTCCAGTCCGGTATCAGAGGATTCCTCCTTATCATACACCAGGTTTTCTCCCTGGATGTCAAACACGTAAACTGCGTCGGTTCCCTGTCTTCTCATCACCAGCCTGTCGTTCTCCACCTCATAATCTCCCATGGGAAGGGAACTCATCAGGACTGAATATTCAAATACAAAACGGCCGTTTTCATCAAGCTCCACAAAAGGTTTTATAACCTCCTCCGAGGCCACAAATTTATATTTTCCCGTCATATTTCCCGGATTCGGCCTGAAAAAGCGGAGATATTCACTGTAAATGTTATGGCCGCTCTCAGCCGGTTTTCCATCGACGGTGATCTTAACCGCATATGCATCGAATGCCTTCAGGAACGTATTGACAATGCCTCCCATATAGAAATACTCGCCTGAGGTCCCCAGGCTGTTCAGTCTGGTCAGGAATGCTTCATTGAAGTCGAGAGCCAGATAGGTCATCCCCTCTTTTTCCGACACTTCCAATGAATTTACTTTCACGCCCTCCTCCAGGACGCCTGCCCCAATCAGCGCGTCCGCCAGGTTTTCGGCAGTTAATTCAGGAAGCAGCGCCTCTTCCATCACCATCATCTCCACCGTATCGTTGCCGCGGTATATCGTCACTTTCGTTCCTGCCTCATCCTGCGTTTCACGCATCTGTTTCTCTTCATCCGTCTCAAAGACTGCCTGGCTCTGTTCCACGGCGGCATCTCTCCCGGCCGGAACGCCGCTGCCCGGAATTTCTCCTTCTTTGCTCTCGGAGCTTTTTCCCGGCAAATCCGTTTCTCCGCTCTTTCGTCCCGCCGAACACGCCGTTAAAGACAAAGCCAGCGCAGCCATGAGCATAATACCTGTAATGCGTTTTCCCGAACTTATTCTTTTTTTCACAATATCTCCTCCTGTGCTGCAGTAAAACGGGTTCTTTTGTTTTATTGTAGCACAGGATAAGCCTGTTTTTGATAGAGATTCTATTACGTATTCTTACAATATTTTGTACTTCTCATCATACTGTCCGCCCATCCGCCGTCATCCCTGCCGGTTCGTCGGACATCCAATCAGGAAGCCGACGCAGCCGGATACAAAATCGCGGAACTGGGCGACCGTGGCCGTCACCGAGGGTGTTGTCTCTATAGCTGCGCCCAATGCCCCGGCATTCCGAAGCAGAATCAGCGTTATGAGGCAGAACAGTCCAACGCCCGCCGCTATCAGAATCTGCAGGCGGCTTGCCTCGATATACGTTCCCCCCTTATCCTTAACGGCCGGTTCCTGACTATCACCGCTCCGGCCGTCCACGCTCTGTTCCTCCATCCTTTCATCCTGCGTTTCCGCCGCAGGGGAACTGTGGTGTATAAAATTAGCGCTCAAAAAATATCCGAAAATGGCAGCAGCAGAGGTTCTGACAATCACATCAATTTCACTCCCCTGCGCCCAGCCGCCCGGATGCACCAGAAGGCTGTATGCGGACTGCAGAAGCAGAACCGCCATAAATACAATCAGGCATTTATCCACCAGGTGTATTCCGGCAAGTTCCGGCCGGAGCCATTTATATTTAAAAATCTGTCTCATCTCTCATTCCCAGCATCCTTTCCGTATCAACTGAGTCTTTGGTGAATTTTCAGTATGTCCACCTCCTATATGATATGCCTTTATAAATCCTTTTGTCACCTGCCGGCGGGCGGACCTTTATCCCGAAGCATTCCAGCAGGAGGCAGGAGGTATGCCACGGGTATATAATGCAGTTTACCGCGATCGGAAAACCCGGCCTGCAGAAGAAAGTTCTGCGGACCGGGTTTTCATCATGCACTGAATTCTTACTTGTGCACCAACTCTTTTGCGCCAATTTTTTTGTCCTGTTTACTATTTATTATTCTCAATCACCGGCTCCAGGCTGTCACTGCTGGGCCAGAACGCCGTCTTCGCCGACATATTTGCCGTCCGGCGTCGCCGAATTCGTCAGCATCTCCCCATTCTCATTCAGGAAATACCATTTTTCCTTCCAGTTGACCCAACCGGTCATCCGGTATCCCTGTTCATTGAAGAAATACCATTTCCCGTCAATCTGCTGCCAGTTATTCGTCACATACGTTCCATCTGAATTGCTGTACCACCAGCCCGCCGCATCGCTCTTCCAGGTTCCCGCCGCAGGACCGCTGCCGCTCGGTTTGTAGGCTGCCGCCGCCGTAAGTTCCGCCGCTTTCTCTGCGGATACCTCGAACGTGTCGGATTCCTGCCACTCGCCTTTTCGAGATGAATTATAGTAAGCGCGCACTTCAAAGCGGTATGTGCCCGCGCTGGTGATGTATTTCGAGAAATTATAAAAGGTCTCTTTGACCGGACGGACGGATGTTACAAACTTGTCGTCACGGTAAAGACGCAGCTCATAATAGGTGGCGTCCTCACTGTCGCTCCACTCTCCCACTCCGCTGTATTCATTCCACTCCACTTCGTCCGTGTCCAGCTCATAGTCGTTGTCGTCCGCCTTCAGGGCGTTTAAGGTCACCGTCACAATCAGTTCTTCCGCGCTCTTTCTTCTCACGGAACTTACGGTTCCCTTCGAACCGGTCAGGCTGACTTTTTTCTTGCCGAATCCCGATTTAAAATAGTAATCAGACTCCGCCTCCAACGTCACCTCCACCTTGGGCTTGTCTTTGTGTTTCCACTCTCCGTTCGGCTCGTTGGTCACATCCACATTCGCTATATAACATCCTTCTGAGTCGGTCGTCACCTCCACATCGGAACCGCTGTCTTTCACCTCAATCGAGGACGTCACATCGAGCGCCACATCCTCCACAGGCGTGCGATCCTCCTCCGCCATGGCCGTAATCGTACCGGCAAGTGTCATTCCTGCCGCAGCCAAAAGAAGGAGCCATGTCCTGACCGGCTTTATTCTGTTTTTCTTCTCATTTACTCTTTTGTCTCTCATCACTGCTTCCTCCTGACATTACTTTTACCGCGCTCTCAGTGTGCCGGCTCTGTCTTAGCCGCACCTGGCCATACCGCATCCGGCGGCGCTTCATCCATCTCTGCCGCCTCTTTCTGCATAAAACCGGCCCGGCCGGTCTGTTCACTATGATTTTACCACATTTTTTCCGTTCTGTCTCCTCATTCCATATTATGAATCATTGCCGTTATTCTTGATTTCTCCGACAGTTTGTGCTAAATAACTGTATAGCACCAATAATATTTCATTATGTAAAGGAGACGATACCATGAATTTTAGAGAAATAAAAGCGGAAGAACTTACGTTTAACCCATTTACCAGAATCGGTTCCGACTGGATGTTAATCACGGCCGGTGATGAAAAGAAATTCAACACAATGACCGCCAGTTGGGGCGGAACAGGTGTATTCTGGGGAAAAAATGTGGTAACCTGCTACATCCGTCCTCAGCGCTATACAAAAGAATTTGTCGATGCAAACGATACCTTTACTCTCTCTTTCTACGGTCCCGAGTATAAGAAAGCCCTGAGTATCTGCGGGTCTGTTTCCGGCAGGGATCATGATAAGGCTGCTGAAACCGGCCTCACACCGTATTTTACCGACGGCACCGCAGCTTTTGAAGAGGCGGACCTCATTTTTGTCTGCAAAAAAATTTACCAGGATGAGATGCCGTATGAGAACTTCATCGCCAAAGAAAATGATGTAAAGTGGTATCCCAATAAGGACTACCACACCATGTACATGGCAGAAATACTGAAAATTCTTGTAAAAGACTGATTTCCTAAAGACTCGGATCAACCGCGGCCGTCCATCTGTTTGTCCTTCCCGCATATTTCCGCTTTATTTTGTGAAATCTGCTGATTGTAAAATAACCGGTTTTCCTGTAGAATCTAAAAAAGTTTTTGAATTTACCGCTTATTTTGAGGATACAGACAATCTATGGACACAAAAACAAAGACTTCCCGCTCTCTCATCAAAGACATGACTTCCGGCAGCCCGGCAAAACTGATTCTGGGTTTTGCTGTTCCCATGCTGCTCGGCATGCTGTTCCAGCAGTTTTACAGTATGGTGGACACCGTGATTGTCGGCAAATTTCTCGGTGTGGATGCCCTGGCCGCCGTCGGTTCCACGGATGCTGTTAATTTTATGATTAACGGTTTTGTCATCGGCCTCTGTTCGGGTTTTGCCATCCCCGTATCACAGCGGTTCGGGGCGCGCGATTATAAAGATATGAGGCGGTTTGCCGCCAACGCCGGCTGGCTGTCCCTGATATTTGCCGCGGTCATGACCGTCTCCGGCACGTCTGCTTCGCCTCACCGCTCGCATGGATTTTTGCCGACGCCTTCCTGATTCCCGCTTTCCGGCACTGTGTCAGATATTTAAAACGTACCCTGCCGCCCGCCTGAACGCAGAGTGATATGGAATCATACAAAACGGAAAAAGCACGCTTCGCGAACTTTTTATTGCCACTCAATCATGACGGCGCAGGTCTCCGCTTGCCACAACTTTCCATTGTGACAAACCGGAGGCCTGCGCCGTTTGTTTGAACCGTATCTTTTTTCATATCTTTTTTGGAGTTCTATTCGTATCTCGATTCCGTTTTATTCTGGTCCCTTGATTCTTTTTACCGCTTATCAGGATGCGACGCAAATATCCGGTCTTCTATATCCGATATCGTAATCTCTTTTAACCGTTCGCGGCATCTCTGGTCCAGCCCTTCATAAATCTCCGTCATAACTCCGGCCATACCCGATGAGACAAGGCAGTCTTTCTCTGGATCTCCGCTTTTCCATGCTGTGGTTACAAAAGAAGTCTGAAGCGCATCCGCAATCATTAAAAGATTCACCTCCGAGGCATCCCTGTGGAAAAGGTATCCGCCCTCGGCGCCTTCCTTCGTCTTAATCAGATTCGCTTTTTTCAGTTTTGCCATAACCTTCCTGATTCTGGCGGCATTTGTGCACACATTCTCCGCGAGCCCTTCGCTGGAGTAAACTGTCCCTTTGTGTGATAAAAATACAAGGGCGTGCACTGCAATTGTAAATTCGCTGGTCATATTCTCATCCCCCTTGCGGTATTCCGCTTAATTTCTCTTTCCTGCCATCGTCTGATCGATGATGCTCTTCATCATATCCTCACTGAGCTGGCCGCTGGCATATCCAAATACATTGCCGTCACGGTCAATCATAAACGTGGTTGGGAAAGAATAAATTCCGTAAGCTGTAAACATCTCACCCGTCGTATCCATCACGACAGGATACGTATATCCATTTTCACTCAGGAATTCTTTGATTCCTTCTTCCGACTTCTCACTTCCCATATTCGGTGCGGCAATTCCAAGCACAATCAGGGCATCGTCGCCTTCCGTATCATAAGTGTCGTAAAGCTTCTGGATATCCGGCATCTCGGCACGGCACGGCGGACACCATGTTGCCCAGAAGTTCAGGAAAACGGTCTTTCCTTTATAGTCCGACAGTGTATGGGTATTGCCAAACTGATCCGTCAGGGTAAAATCGATTGCCGGCATCAGTACAGGTTCCTCCGCTGCGCTCTCACCCGAAGCGGTTTCTCCGGCCGCGGAACCGTTATTTCCTGCATTCTCTCCGGCGGCTGTCTCTCCGCTTTCCGGCTGGGATGCATTTTCCGTTGTATCTTCGGACGCATTTTCTTCTTTGGAAGTCTCCTCTGTGGATTCCTCCGTACTGCCGGCGCCTGTATTATACTCAGTTCCGGAAGGCGGTGAAAGTCTGGAAAGATATCCGGTCACAGCATTCATCTTTCCGGTAAACATCAGAATTCCCATGAATACCATCAGGATTCCGCCGACTCTTACCGTATACTTTACAACATTCATATGGCTCTTAAAGAATTCCAGCAGGGAGGTGGTAAACAGGCCGACCGCCAGGAACGGAAGCACAAAACCTGCCGTGTAAACGCCTATCAGCATAAAGGCCATCGCCTTTGTGCTGGCCGAGGCCGCCATCAGAAGAACACTGGCCAGAGCCGGTCCTACGCAGGGCGTCCATGCAAAGCTGAACGTAAAGCCCATAATCAGGGCAGTAATCGGTGACATGGCAACGGTATCGAGTTTGAAAGGAAGTCTTCTCTCTTTGCCGAGCATGGTGCTGGTCCCGAAAGCGCCGAGCTGGTACAGACCGAAAAGTATGACGATGATGCCGCCGACCCTCGCAAACATAAGCTGGTTTTTATTAAAGAAGTTGCCCATGGCTGAAAATCCCAGTCCCAGAAGGAAAAATGCAAAGCTGACTCCGATTACGAAGAAAAGCGTATGCGTCATTACCTTGCTTCTCTTATAATAGATTCTGCCGTCCTCTCCCCGACTTCCGGTGCCTCCGGACAGATACCCGATGTATAACGGTATCAGCGGCAGTACACAGGGTGAAAAAAAGCTGATCAGGCCCTGAAAAAACACTGTCAGAACCGGTACACTGATATCTAATGAAAATCCCATATAGTACACTCCTTTATGTCTTGTAAAATTCTAGTTTCGTCTTGTTACGGCCGGTTTATACGGCAAATAAGTCGTTAAACGCTTCCGCCATCGTGGGATGGGTAAAAATCATGTCTCTGAGCATGGTGTACGGGGCTTTTGTATCCATGGCCATTTTGATGATATTAATCAGTTCATAAGATTCCTCGCAGAAGAGGTGGGCTCCCAGTATCAGTCCTGTCTTCTCATCGATGACAGCTTTTAAGAGGCCGTCTGTCTGCTCCAGCACCTTTGACTTGACAATATCCGCCGCGGCAAGCCTGGCAATCTTCACCTGATATCCCGCCGCTATGGCATCTTTCTCACTGAGCCCCACTCTGGAAAACGCAGGAGACAGAAAAACGCTGTAGGGTACGGCCCCTCTCTTCTTCCGGGTATAGTTCCCGTCACCGAGAATCCTGGATTTAATGATTCTGCTGTCGTCCAGTGAAATGTAGGTAAACTGAAGACCGCCCGTCACATCTCCCATCGCATAAACTTCAGGGGCCGTTGTCATCATGGAGTCATCGGTGATGATTCCGCCTCTTGAATTCACTTCAATACCGGCTGCTTCCAGGTTAAGGCCGCCCGTCTCCGGCCTGCGTCCCGTTGCAACAAGGACCGCATCGGCATTCAGGGTCTTTTCCCCTTCACTGTCTTCAAATGTGACCGCCGCATGCTCCTGCACCTGCCGCACCGACCTTACTTTTACGCCGGTCAGCACCTCAACGCCTCTGGATGCCAGTGATTTCCTCACCGCATCTGCGATATCGGCATCCTCCCTTGGAAGAAATACATCTTCATCCTGGAGAATTGTCACCTCTGAGCCAAAGTTTGCATAAATGGAGGAAAATTCAACTCCAATGTAGCCTCCTCCTATGATCACCAGTTTCTTCGGAAGTTCTTTCAGATCCAGAAGAGTCTCGCTTGTATATACAAAAGGATTGCCTTTTATCCCCTCAATCGGAGGGATAAAAGCGGAAGCGCCAGTGTTTATAAAAATCCGGCTTCCCGCAAGCCTTGTGACCGTACCTTCATGCTCCACCTCAACCTCGTGAGATGAAACGAACCGGGCCGTACCGTCCATTACCGTAATATTTGGATGGCTCGACAGTTTCAGGTGATTCTTTGCACGCAGCCTGCCCGTCAGTTCATCTTTATGTTCCACAGCCTCCCTGTATGCTGCCGCCCTCTCTTCAAAGCTGCCGCCCGCGGCTGCCGCGAGTCCCGCCCTGTAGACATACAACTTGGTCGGTATACATCCGACATTGGGGCAGGTTCCCCCATACATTTTAGAGGATCTCTCAATCATCACCGTCTTCTGTCCCGCATCTCCCAGCGCTTTCGCCAGTGTCTTTCCGCCTTTTCCAAAGCCGATTATGACTGCATCGTATTTTTCTGATATTGCTATCGGTTTCTGTTCCATTATCTTATCTCCCTGCCATCTGATACACAATGTGTATCTTTATTTATTACAGTTGTTATCTGTAACTTTATCAGATACAGTTTTGTTTGTCAAGGATTTTTTGAAAATTTGCTGTGTTCTCATTTCACAACCGCTCTCCCACCGCTTCCGGACCACAGATGACAGCCCAAACAACGAAAAGCAGAGAAGTTCCGCCTTGTCACGGCGGCCGCCCTCTGCTTTTCACAAATTATCATCTTTTCACGAATTATCATTTATTCGCAAATTATCTGTATTTCCCTAGTTATTATAATTTTGCATCCTGAACCGATTCCCGGTCAATGAACGGCAGAGCGTCTAAAAGAGTGCGGATTATCACCGCCTCCCCGCACTGCTTCTTTCCTTCCCGGTCCAGAAGTACCGGCCGGATTCCGGCAGATACTGCCCCTTTCACGTCGGATTCCACGGAATCTCCGATATGTATTACCTCATCCGCCCTGCATCCGCTTACCTCAAGCGCCCGCTCAAACAGTTCCCGGTGCGGTTTATATGCTCTGACGCTCTCGCCGCAGACAATGCCGGCCGGGGCAAGTCCTTTATCCCTCATTGCCTCTTCGACATAGGGAAGTCCGTTATTCGTTATGATATATATAGGAAGCCTGCACCTCTCAAAGAATTCCGCTGCGTCAGGAAAGGCCGGCGCATACATCCAGAATCTCCGGCACAGTTCATGAAGTTCGTCGAAGTTCTCCTTCAGATGGATCTCCGTCCCGCAGCGCTCCAGTGTCCGCTCCACTATCTCATCCTGGGTCAGGAAATTCTCACCGAAGCTTTCTGCCTCAAACCTTTTAATCTGTTTCCACCAATAGTCCAGCATGGCTCCGATGCTTTCGATGTCACTGTTCCTATAGCAGCGCATCAGCATTTGCGAGGCATCCACCCCGCCTTCCTCAATGATCGTTCCGGTATAGTCGATAAAGACCGCCTTCAGCATATACTCCGTCTCCTTTAGACAAATAATTCGTTCTCTTTCCTGCCTGAACATACCTTTTTCATCTTCTGTGAGACGCCAAAAAGCAGAACTTTGTTTAAATCCCGCGCATGCTGCGGACAGACTGAGACGCAGCGCATACAGGAGATACATTTTTCCTTGTCAACTGAGGACGGATTGTCGGCCGGGATTGCGCCGACGGGACATTTCTTCGCGCACAAACCGCACTTAGTACATGATTTGTCTCCTTCCGGTTTAAATGGGACGCCGTTATATTCCCGGTAAGGGCGGTTGCCGGGAAGGCCGGCAATTCCGGCATGCTCCATGCTGCCTGCCATCCTGTCTCCTTCTTCCGATAACATATCTTCAATCCTTACTGCAAAATCGGTCAGCTCTCTCTCATCCTCCGCGTCCGGCCTTCCTCCGGCAAACTGATGCATAATGGAGTGTTCTGCGACCGCTGCAATGGCTGCCGCCGGAGCAAATCCGGCCGCAAGGAGCGTATCTTCAAGCTCCAGAAGCGTATCCTCAAACGCTCTGTTCCCGTATACTGCCACCAGCACGGCTCTGGCGCCTCCCCCTTCCATCATCCTGAGGCGTTCCAGCGCAACGGAAGGCACACGGCCGCCGAATGACGGCACCGCAACAATACAGACATCCTCCCCGCCAAAACAGTACTGTGTATAATCCTCCTCAGGAAGTGATAAATCAATCTCTTTATGTACCGCTTTCGTACCGTCCTCTTTGCTTTCCAGTCCGCGGCTGATAATCTCGGCCACCTTTTTTGTCCCGCCCGTGGGGCTGAAATACATTGTATTAAGTTTCATTCTTTTTCTCCTCTCTCACATAAGGGCATAACCCCATCATTTCCACCGCCTCGTTCCAGAACTCTGCAATACGCCTCATACTGCTGCTTTCGGGATCCAGATAATAAAAGTTCTTTGTGCCGCACTGGCGTACCGTGATGATTCCTGCCTCTTTCAGTATTTTCAGGTGATGGGAAACCGCGGTTCTGGAAATGTTCGTGCTTTTCTGTATCTCTCCGACGCGGATTCCCCCAATCCCGCAGTTCTCGATCAGCGTTCTGATGATGAGCTGCCTCGTCTCATCTCCCACTGCGGAAAGCGCGGGCTGACACTGTTCAAATTTCTCTGCGAAACTCTGTCTGCGCGCCTCAAAGGAATCTTTTTCCATGCGATCGCCCTCCTGCATCCTCCGTCATTTACTGATTCGTAATGAATGGTCAATATTTATTGACCATTATACACAGTTTTCTCCGGAAATACAAGATTGGTAAAGAAAATCAGGTTCATTGAAAGGGGCGGAGTTACTGTTCACAGCGTAATGCGGAGTGAACCGTAACGGGCCGGATGGCCGTAACACTGAATAACCCGGAACAAATTATCATTGTACCGGAAGTTTACGGGTGATATGATATGAATATAAGATGAGCCGCTCGGGAAGGAGGGATTCGATGAATAATACGATTGACGTTTTGCCGGTAGCCACAGTATACGGCTACAGTGAGTTTTACTGGCTTATCGACGGCAAACCCATTGTGCAATATCTGGACAAATACATCCATGACGGGAAATGTCCTGCACTGGAGCGGTTCGGTTCCCTCCTCGGACTCCTGCCCGCGTGGTCCGGAAAACTTGAATGGGCTGCCGAAAACCGCTTTATCTGGGAAATGATCGACAGCCCTGAGACATTGAATGTCCCCCCTTCTGGTCTGTGAGGATGACTGTGATTTAAGTTGTATTGTCATACTTGCCAGAATAAGAAAAACGGAGGATTTCATCTTCTGGGACAAGCTCGGACTGCTTCTCCACGAAAATGAAGATTTTGATCTCGAACAGAGAGCGGGTATTGCCAACTTAGATTCCTATTCGGAAGAAGACTGGGAAATGTATGGCGACAATATCGCATGGGAAGAATTCGGCAGCCGGGAATTCTTCAACTGGATCAGTGAGAACTGGCAGGAGGAATTGCTTCGGAGAAGGCGGAATTACACGCTTCCTTATATGCAGAAAGACGTCAATATCTTCTGGATCGAGGATGTCAGCTGGGTATTTACGGCCGGGCAGTACAATCACATGGTGGAAAAGTTCCGGGAAATTTACCGGCAGAATCAATGATTTTTTTCAAGGTATCCCGCAGGCACCTCTTTTGTCAGCCAGACTCCATTGACAGAGCGGTAAAATATGTATCCGTCCCCTGCCATTCTTCCTGTGTCCACCCGGTAAACAATCGGGTCTCCATGGCGGCTTCCAACCTTTACGGCCGTTTCCCTGTCCGCGGAAAGATGAACGTACAGCCTGCTTTTGGGAATCAGCCCCATCTTGTCTATGGATACTTCAAACTTCTGTCCCGTTCCGTGCCATAGATACTCCGGCGGCTCTTCCACCGGCAGCTCCACATCCACAGGAATGGAATGCCCCTGGTTCGCCCGGATCAGGGTTTTATCGTCATTAAAGGAGTAGCGTTTCTTATTGTCCGTCCGCACAATTTCCTCCAGCGTTTCCCGGTCAAAGGGACGTGTCTTACCGATTCCTTCAATTAGATTCTGCACATCCGCCCAGCCATGCTCATCGAGCCTAATCCCGATAGCCTCCGGTTTATGGCGCAGAATCAGGCTGAGATACTTGCTTGTATTTGTTAAATCCTTCATTTTTCGGTTTTCCTCTCCTGTTATATTTTAATGCAGGCATATTTTGTACTGCTGTATTATTTATACGGTCTTATCATTTATATGGCCATATTACTTATAATGCCACATTAACGATATGGTCATTCTATTTCAGAGACCTCCAGCGCATTCCCAGCGCCTTTACCCAGGTCCCGCTGTAAGTTTCGGGAATTTCGGCCAGATTGCTGTCATAAAAATATACTTCGTGATTTTTCACAAAAACAGAAGCGTCATACAAATCCGCCAGATAGTTTTCTGCCGGTGGTACAAGCTGCATCAGCCGGACCGCTTCAAATACCACCTCTATACTGTCCGACCAGTCGCTGTCAAACAGGAACTGTATCTTTTTATCACAGGAGAAGGTCAGGTGCATCCCTTCCCCGTCCACATAGTCGCCGCTCAGATAATGAATCTCTTTGATGACGGAATCGTGAAAACCGGCAAACACCTCCATCAGCATGTCGATGTCAGGCTCACTCTCGATGTAATTCCATCCCGTGAGTTTTGTCTGTATTCCGGCCGCCATGCCGGTGTCATCGCGGACTGTTTTATTGAGAAGGAGCTGAATCAGCGTTTCCCTGTCTTCCCATATAAAGCGATATCCGCTGTAGCGCAATATCCGCGGCAGTGAGAACTGCTGCTCCAGGATCTGGTTGAATTCTTCCAGCTCCTCTTTTGTCTTGCAGAGCCACTCCGACCCGCCGTTTAGATCGTTGCGGTCAATGCACTCGACCTGAACGGGATGAGGCGCCTGTGACGATGAAAAATCCAAATAGTCCACCAGGCAGAATTGCCGCGTTCCAGATTTCTGTCTACCCACAATATATTTATCCCCTCCGGAATTGACAATGCCATAAATTTCCGAAACATAGAAGGTATTTTCACTTTTATCATATACTCTGGCTCTCATAATACAATTCCTTTCTACATCTGTAAATACGTCCGTTATGTCTACTCTTATTGCCAAGTTTATCTGCATTAGAATAAAAAAGCAAGCATTCACCTTTAATAAATCCATTAGGCGATAAAAGCGGTATAATATTTCGTCCTGTTTTAAATCATTTGTTGTCCTTTTATGAAACTGCTGGTATACTATTATCATATTACATATATAAGGGGAATAACATGAAAAAAATATGCCCATATTGCGGTCGAATCGATGAATTAGGCAGCGCCTGTAAAGGATGTGGATATGTTCTTCAGGTGGCCGATAAGGATGCTCCGGATGATGTCCAGCAGGATAAGGCGCAGAAGGAGGCGGAACAACAGGGAGCTGTTTATCAGAAATATGTTTACGAAGAATTTGTTTTTCATGATACAGACGCTGCACCACAGCCTAAAAATGTGGCAAAACGTTCTGAGCTGAAGATGCCGCGTAAGGCAGAAAAGGCTAAGACTAATACCGTGATCCCGAAAGCCCTGCGTCTCTTCTGGACCGTTTTCGGGATTTCTATACTGGCTTTTGGGATTTGTGGTTTTTTTGCCACTCTTACTTTTTACCGTACCGGCGATCTATTAAACGGCCTGGTTGGAACATCTGTCGCGGTCGTAGTGAGTTTTTGCGGTTTATCCTGTATTAAGGCCTTCCGAAATAGTAAATTCTGGAAATTAGCCAAATATGCAATGATTGCCGCCCTGATTATTGCGATCGGAATTCCGTTATTCCAGATGGTGATGAATTAATCTTTTTTATAGCGAAGATGCTTAAGCTCAAGAAGAGCTCCCAAAACAGGGAGCTCTTCTTGAGCTTAGCAATAAAATTTCTCAAATTACTATCTCGGTTTTAACCGCATTTTTTACGCCTCATCAATCGCCTTACCAATATCATGTCTCATATACTTATTATCAAACTCAATCCATTCCGTCGCCTTATAAGCGTTGGCTCTGGCATCCTTCAAGTCTTTTCCGGTTGCCGTTACGCCCAGCACACGGCCTCCGTTTGTCACGATATCACCGTCGGCATCAAACTTGGAACCGGCATGGAACACATAGTATCCTTCTTTTTCCTTGAACGTATCAAGGCCTTTGATCTTAAATCCTTTTTCGTATTTTACCGGATATCCGTCGGAAGCGAGCACGACACAAACCGCCGCATTATCTTCAAATTCCAGTTCAATCTGATCCAGCGTGCCGTCTACGCAGGCCTCAAATACATCCACGATATCGTTCTTCATACGTGGAAGCACCACCTGGGTTTCGGGATCACCGAAACGGGCATTGTATTCCAGTACCTTCGGGCCCTTTTCAGTCAGCATCAGGCCGAAGAAAATAATTCCCTTAAAGGTTCTGCCCTCTGCCTTCATTGCATCCACCGTTGCCTGGTACACATATTTACGGCAGAATTCATCTACTTCTTCCGTGTAGAACGGGCTTGGGGAAAAGGTTCCCATTCCGCCGGTGTTCAGTCCCTGGTCGCCGTCCTGGGCACGTTTGTGATCCTGGGCGGATGTCATGATCCTGATTGTATTCCCGTCTACAAAGGAGAGAACGGAAACTTCGCGGCCGGTCATAAATTCCTCAATCACCATCTGGTTTCCTGCGGAACCGAATTTCTTATCCATCATGATCTCTCTCACCCCGGCCTCTGCCTCCTCGTGGGTGTTGCAGATCAGTACGCCTTTCCCAAGAGCCAGGCCATCCGCCTTCAGTACAATAGGCATCTCGGCTGTCTTCAGGTATGAAAGCGCTTTCTCCGGATCGTCAAAGGTTTCGTAACCGGCTGTCGGAATATTGTATTTCTTCATCAAATCCTTGGAAAATGCTTTGGAACCCTCCAGGATAGCCGCATTTTTTCTCGGGCCGAATACTTTTAAGCCTTCTGCCTCAAATACATCCACGATACCGCCGACCAGAGGATCATCCATACCGATAATAGTCAGGTCGATGGCATTTTCTTTAGCAAATGCCGCAAGCTTGTCAAATTCCATGGCTCCGATCTCTACGCACTCTGCATATTCGGCAATTCCTGCATTGCCTGGTGCACAGTAAATCTTATCTGCTCTCTTGCTCTGGGCTACCTTCCAGGCGATGGCATGCTCACGGCCGCCGCCTCCAACGATTAGAATCTTCATTTATCTCCTGTCTCCTTACCTTATATGGCCTGTATATTATTCGCTATCATGTTGATTGCCTGAGGAAGAATTACCCATTCCGCCTCCTCCATAACGCGTCTCTGGAGTATCTCCGGCGTATCTCCCGCCCTGACCTCCACTGCTTTCTGAAGAAGGATGGGGCCGGTATCAGTTCCCTCATCCACATAATGGACCGTAGCGCCCGTCACCTTGACCCCGCGTTTAAGCGCCGCCTCATGAACCTTCAGTCCGTAGAAACCGACACCGCAGAAAGACGGGATTAAAGACGGATGTATATTGATAATTCTGTTTTTATATGCAGCAATCATCGCCTCCGGTATCTTTACAAGGAAACCGGCCAGGACAATCAGATCCACTTTGCAGACATTCATTGTCTCAAGCAGGGCATTGTTAAACTCTTCCCTGCTGCCGTATGCTTTCGGTGTCACGATAAAAGCCGGAATATTGTGTTTCCTGGCCCTCTCTATGGCATAGGCATTCTCATTATTGCTGATTACGGCAACCACCTCGGCGCCCACAATGATTCCGCCGTCGATAGCATCCAATATGGCCTGTAAGTTGGTTCCCCCGCCGGAAACCAGCACGCCTACTCTCAGCATAAGGTTACTCCCTTTTCGCCCGCTTCAATGGAACCTACAATATAAGGGGTCTCTCCGGCTGCCTTTACCGCTTCCATCGTCTTGTCCACATCAGCGGGAGCGACTGCCATAATCATTCCAAGGCCCATATTATAGGTATTGTACATCATCTCTTCTTTAATATTGCCCTTCTTAGCCAGAAGCCCGAAAATGGCCGGAACATCGTAACTGTCTTTCTTGACTACGGCACGTGTTCCTTCCTTTAACATACGCGGAATATTCTCATAGAAACCACCGCCTGTAATATGGCTGCACGCTTTTATTGTAACGCCGGCTTCTTTGACCGATTTAAGCGCTTTTACATAAATTTTGGTCGGGGCAATCAGAGCCTCACCCAGTGTGGTGTTCAGCTCCTCATAATACGTATTCAGCCCTTCTGCCGTCAGTTCATTCTCAAATACCTTACGGACAAGGGAAAAACCGTTGCTGTGCACGCCTGAGGAGGCCATTCCGATCAGGATGTCCCCGGCCGCCAGGTTTTCACCTGTAATCAGATCCTTTTTATCTACCGCGCCGACCGCAAAACCTGCCAGATCGTACTCATCCTCCGGATAAAATCCAGGCATTTCAGCTGTCTCGCCGCCTACAAGGGCAGCGCCCGACTGCTTGCAGCCTTCCGCCACGCCGCTTACGATGGTTGCGATTTTCTCAGGCACATTCTTGCCGCAGGCAATGTAATCCAGGAAAAACAGGGGCTCGCCGCCTGCACATGCCACGTCGTTGACGCACATGGCAACACAGTCGATGCCGACCGTATCATGTTTATCCATCAGGAAAGCAAGTTTTAACTTTGTTCCCACACCATCGGTTCCCGACAGCAGCACCGGCTCATCCATCTCTTTAAAAGCAGCGGCGGAGAAAGCTCCTGAAAATCCTCCCAGGCCTCCCATTACTTCCGGTCTCATGGTTCCTTTTACATGTTCTTTCATCAGCTCAACTGATTTGTATCCAGCTTCAATATCAACTCCGGCGTTCTTGTAATCCATCATTTTCCTCCAGTATCTTTGAATTCACTGTTCTATTTTCAATTTCTTTGTCTATCGCTCTATATGGTTTTCCAAACAGGTATGATTATTTCGTTACGTTTCACTCCGTAACGTTATTTCTTCATCTGGGCTACATACTCTTTGTAACCAATCTGATCTAACTTCTCCGCTTTCGCAACAACTTCATTCTTCATCTCTTCGGAGTAATCTTTTAACTTCTGAAGCAGTTCCGGATCGGATGTAGCCAGGATCTTGGCAGCCAGGATTCCCGCATTCTTTCCACCGTTAATAGCAACCGTTGCAACTGGGATACCGGACGGCATCTGTACGATAGAATAAAGAGAATCAACTCCTCCTAAATCAGAGGTCTTCATCGGAATGCCGATAACCGGCATCTGGAACAGGGCGGCACACATTCCCGGCAGATGGGCTGCTTTACCTGCGCCGGCAATGATTACTTTATAGCCTCTCTCCTCAGCGGACTTGGCATATTTAAAAAATACATCCGGCTCCCTGTGGGCTGAAATTACCGTCATCTCAAAGTCAATTCCCATCTTCTCCAGGAAATCTGCCGCCTGAGCCATTACAGGCATATCAGAGTCACTTCCCATTACAATTCCTACTTTAGCCATTGTTTGTTCTCCTTTTCTGCTTGTTTATCTTCTGGATTTTCATTTGCAGTTATTCTGCGGAATGTGCAGAATAATTCATTACTGTTTGATAATAAATATATTAGCCACACTTATAAGTACATTTAATTAAAGCACTATTACTTATTAGTAATAATACTAGGTTTTTGGGGGCAAGTCAATAGAAATTTTAGCGCAAACGCATACAGTACGGATTCCATACAGAGCGATTATATTTTTTTGACTCCGGACAATCGTTTCCTGACTTTTTCCTCTGCTTTTACGATACAGAATTTATGTTTTAAATTATGATGAATTGTTTTCATTATACTGAATTTTTGCCCGACAGCAGGCTGAACCGTAGACGCAGAGCCATTTTCTTATAGAATTTCCTCTGTCAGAATATTGTAAAAACGGACTTTTATTTTGATCTGGTGATAGTTTCTTATATGACTTAAACTATCCTCCGGCCATTTTAATATAACATATCTTTGTTTCGGACTGCAGGTCTTTCCTGTTTAAACAGCGCCTGCCGGTACCAGCAGGCGCTTACTCTTATCGCGATCTTTTACATAATACAATTTTTATTTTATACAGCTTTCTATTTTACGTCTCTGCGCCGGCCATCCCCTCTTCAGGCACGGTTACCGGTTCCGCTTCAACAGTTTCTTTCTTCGACGTTTCTTTCTTCTCCGTCTCCCTCTGCACTTCCAGCGTGGCCTTCAGTTCCGGAATATCAGAGATGCTGATGTTCCTGTTGACCTTGGCATCATATGTCTCGCCGCGGATAACCTCCGCCAGATCGACGCCGGTGGCCTCCTTGATTGTCTCAAATGTTTTAGCCATTCCTATCGGCACATAGTCGGAGATACTCTGCACGCCATCGCTCCCTGAACCACCTCCAAAGATCGTAATCTTATCAATCTGCTCCACGGATTTGGATACCTGAGCTGCCATATCCGGCAGAATTTCAACCAGCATCTGGATGATGGCGGCATTGTTATAAAGTTTGAATGCCTCTGCCTTCTTCTGCATACCTTCCGCCTCCGCTTTGGCTTTGGCCTCAATGGCCGATGCCTCCGCTTCACCTTTGGCGCGGATCCCCTCCGCCTCCTGTTCTGCGCTGTATCTTGCCGCATCTGCGAGTGCTTTCTTCGCCTCGGCTTCTTTCTCCTGCTCGTATTTCTTTGCTTCGGCCTCTCTCTGGCGTTTCGTCAGTTGGGCTGCCGCCTCCTGCTCCACTCGGTAGCGCTCGGCATCCGCCGTTTTGTTAATCTCCGCTTCCAGGGCCTGCTGCTGTACTTCTACTTCCTGGCGGCGCAGCTCCGCTTCTCTCTCCGCTTTGGCAATCTGAGCATTTACAGTGGCAATCTGGATGGTCTTCTGCTGCTCCTGGCTCTGAATCTCGTATGCGGCATCGGCCTCCGCCTTCTTTGTATCGGCATTGGTTTTCAGTTCGGCTTTCTTAATATCAAGCTCCGTATTTTTCTTTGCAATCTCGGTCTCAGCCAGTACCCTCGCATCATTAGCCGCTTTGTCGGCCGCCGCCTGGGCGATAGCGATATCGCGCTCCGCCTCGGCTTTCGCAATGGAAGCCTCTTTTCTGATTTTACTGGTATTATCCATACCCATGTCCTGAATCAGCCCATGTTCGTCTTCCACGTTCTGAATATTACAGGAAAGAATTTCAATTCCCAGCTTCTCCATATCCTTTGATGCTTTTTCCATTACCTGGTCGGAGAAAGAATCCCGATCCGTATTGATGGCACGCAGCGAAAGTGTTCCTATGATTTCACGCATATTACCCTGCAGGGAATCCGTCAAATCCGCCGCAATCTGATCCTGGTTTTTGTTTAAGAAGTTTCTGGCAGCCAGTTTCATCTTAACCGGATCTTCAGAGATGCGTATTTTAGCCACGGCATCAACCATAACATTAATAAAGTCATTGGTCGGAATGTAGGTGTCCGTCTTAATGTCCACCGTCATCTGCCCCAGATACAGTCTGTCCAGTCTCTCCAGGAACGGAATCCGGATGCCTGCTTTTCCGATCAGGATTCTGGGCTCCTTCTTCAGGCCGGAAATCAGGAACGCCTTGTCCGGCGGAGCTTTCACATAGCCGCCTGCAAAGATGCCGAGCACGAGGACCGCAACCACTGCAATAATAATGAGTGTACCAAATTTCTCCATACATTTACCCCTCTCTGTTTGTCGATTTTTGTAAAATACTGTTACTTATATGATAAGAAATATTGGCAATTTTGTCCAGTGTCAGAATCTTTCAATTTTCGTATTTTTCTTTACGTTTCTTTTCTTTTTTATTAAGTCTTTTTCAGAACATTTTATCAACAACAAAAAGCACGCTTCGCGAATTATTCATTGCTGCTCAAAAAAAGAAGCAGACCACAGCCTGCTTCCATTCTCTCTAAAATAATATCTTTTATTGAACTGTCTCCGACCTGATCTTGTCGCCGCCCTGCTGCTTCAGGATGTCGGATACCTTGGCAAATGCATTTAAAAGAGCCGGGTTAAACTGGCCGCACTCGCCTCCCTGTATCATCTCCAGCGCCTTCTCGTGACTGTAGGCCGGTTTGTAAACGCGTTCGCTTACAAGGGCGTCATAACAGTCCGCCAGAGCCACTACCTGGGCCCAGATTGGAATTTCGTCTCCCTTGAGACCATCCGGATATCCTCTGCCATCCCATTTTTCATGGTGCCAGCGGCAGATATCGTAATAGTATACAAATGAATCTGAATTTCTGAGAATATCCACACTCTGAAGAATCTCACAGCCTTTTACCGTATGCTCCTTCATGATTTCGAACTCTTCCACGGTAAGTTTGCCCGGCTTGTTCAGGATATGATCCGGAATTGCTATCTTACCCACATCATGCATTGCCGATGCAACCGATATCTCTTCAACCGTGGCCGCAGGAAAACGGTAGGCCGGATCCGCATCACCCAGGGCCTCCATCAGCACCTTGGACGTTGTTCTGATCCTCTTTACATGTTCACCCGATTCACAGTCACGGAACTCGATCACCGTGCTGAGCGTATCGACCATCGCAAGGCTGGTCTCGCGGAGTTTCTCTGCCTGTTCCTTAATCTTTCTCGTCTGCCCCTCTATGATGCTTTCCATCCGGAAACGCCGCTCATAAAGCTCGATCGTATTCTTAACACGGCGCCTGATAATGCTGGGATTAAACGGCTTATTAATTACGTCGTCAACTCCCATGTCATAACCCCTGTTAATAATCTCGTCCGAATCTTCCGCCGTGATAAAAAAAACGGGATATTGCTTATTCTTATAACGAGATTTCAGTTCCTTCAGAAAACCGAATCCGTCCAGTTCCGGCATTACAACATCAAGCAGGATAATAGCGATTTGATCTCCAAATTTTTCAATTGCTTTCAAAGCCTCAATTCCATTCGCGGCCTCTTGCACACGATAGCTCCGATAAAACAGTTCATTTAAAATGGCTCTGTTCAGCTCGATGTCATCTACAATTAAGATGACTTTCCGCAGATCCTCCATCCGGTTTCCCCCACTTACTTCAAAGTATCTTTATCTACTGGTGTCCAGTCCGGCTATACATTCTATCACGTTCTTGTATTCTGCAGACATTGCTTCAGAGAGCTCCGGAATTCTATCAGTTTTCTTTTCCCTGACTGCCTGCACAACTGAAGCCGCTGTTTCGCTGAGTTTGTTAAACCCCAGATTCGCCGCCACCCCTTTCAAAGTATGGGCACCAATCTCAATCTCATGATAATCCTTATCCTTCAGGCTCTTCATAAGGCGGCCATAGGTCGGATCTTCCACAAACTTTTTGACAAAACGCTCCAGAAGAGATATGTTTCCTCCAAATCTGGCAATTACAAATTCCGTTTCTTCCCCGAGTTTCGTATATACCTCTTTTATATCCATTTATTATCTGCCTTTCTGACTATCATATTCAAACACTTTCTGTTATTTCTCACTCTTAATTGTAGCAAATATGAGTATAATTTGCAATGAATTTTATCTTTTCTCTCCGCTTGTAAACGGCACTCTTTTTTGCTACAATTACCTGCATGGAAAAGAAAATTTGTTATCAAATTACAGAACAAGACTGTGGAAAATCAATTGAAACCTTTTTAAAAGAACATGGATTTTCACGTAAAGTGATCATACACCTCAGAAAGACGGAACTGGGTATTACGCTGAACGGTTCCCTGGCCTACACGACCAGAATTATAAGTGCAGGCGATGTGCTGTCCATCCTGCTTTCAGAAGACGTTTCATCGGAAAATATCGTACCGGTTCCCATGGAAATTGATATTGTATATGAAGATGAAGATATGATGGTGATTAATAAGGCGGCCGGGATTCCGGTCCATCCCTCCCAGGGCCATTACGACAATACCCTGGCCAACGGCCTGGCCTGGTACTTCAGGGAAAAAAATGAGGCCTTTGTTTTCCGCGCCGTCAACCGCCTGGATCGCGACACGACGGGCCTGCTGCTGATCGCAAAGAATATGCTGAGCGGAGCCGTCCTCTCCTCCATGGTTTCCCAGAAAACAATACACCGTGAATATATGGCGGTTGTATCCGGCCTTACCGAAGAAGAAGGAACGGTCTGCCGGCCTATCGCCAGGGTGGATGGTTCCACGATTGAGCGCTGCGTTGATCCGGAACGGGGAGAGTACGCATGCACCCACTACCGCCGCCTCGCCTATGATGAGGAAAAGGACTGTTCCCTGCTTCTCCTTACCCTGGATACGGGACGGACGCACCAGATCCGGGTCCATATGAAATATATCGGCCATCCGCTGCTGGGCGATTTTCTCTACAATCCCGATTACCGTTTTATAAAGCGGCAGTCGCTTCACTCCTGCCGCCTCTCATTCACTCACCCCGTCACGGGTGCGTCTATGGAATTCTCTGCTCCCCTGCCCGAGGATTTTTACTTTCTGAGTCCTTTGGGATAGTGGTTTTTAAGTATTCCGCCGGCAAGTTTAGCCCAGCCGAGAGAATATCCTTCCACATTCATTAAAGTCCAGCCCTTATCCCCCGGCTGCCCAGGCTCATCGGCGATTGCCTCCCCCTTTAAGTAGGCGGCCGTTTCCGGCGAATCGGCAGAGTAGTCCCGGCACAGGCTCACTTCCTCTTTTTTAAGTGCCAGAGCCAGAGCATGGGACGGCTCAAACCTGTTTTTCTTAAAGCTTCCCAGATGAAGTCCCGGCCTTACCACCTTCAGCTTGTCAAAATCGGGCATTTCTTCCGGTATCAGGTAAAGCTGCTCCCCAAAGAGAATCAAATTCTTTTTGTCCTTCCATTGATCCGGCTCCGTTAAACTGCTGCCGCAAAAATCAAAATAGTCTTTGAGCGCCTTCCTGTCCTTAATATAGGAGGGCCATTTTCTCTTAATCTCCCGCTCTGTCCCGTCTTTCCTGAGAACGGCGATATAATGGCCTTCCCCTTTCGTTCTCTGCGGCCAGATCCGGACCGTATTTTCAATCCCTTCGACGTTTTTGTTTCCCCACTCCTTCACTCCTTTGGAAAGGCCTTCATAATCTTCTGTTTTCTCTACCGAGAATTCAGGATGGCTTTCTATAAACGCTTCGATCGTCATCTCGTTTTCCATCGGTGCAAAGGTGCAGGTGGAGTAAACAAGCCTTCCTCCTGGCTTCAGCATGCGGGCCGCATTGTCCAGAATTTCCTGCTGGCGCACAGCGCAGCGTTCCACGTTCCCGGGACTCCACTCCCTGACCGCTTCCTCGTCCTTGCGGAACATCCCCTCCCCGGAACAGGGCGCGTCAACCACAATCCGGTCAAAAAACTCCGAAAAATATCCGGCCAGCCGGCCAGACTCCTCATTTGTCACAACGGCATTCCTGACACCCATCCGCTCCACGTTCTGCGAGAGGATCTTTGCCCTGGCCGGATGAATCTCATTCGTCAGCAGAAATCCCCGCCCCTTCAGCGCGGATGCTATCTGAGTCGTCTTCCCTCCCGGCGCGGCACAGAGATCAAGCACCCTGTCCCCGGGCCTGGGATCTAAAAATGTGACCACCGCCATCGCGCTGGGCTCCTGGATATAATACACCCCTGCCTCGTGAAACGGATGGCGGCCCGGCCGGTCGGCGCTTTCATAGTAAAAACCGTCCCTGGCCCACGGAACCGGCTCCAGGGTATACGGAGATTTTTCCATAAATTCCTCACGTCCCGTTTTGAGCAGATTCAGCCTGAGCCCCTGGGAACGCTCCCTGTCATAGCTCTCTATAAAATCATTGTACTCATCTTTCAGCATATCTTTCATCCGCTCTTTAAATGCCGACGGCAGCTCCATACTATCTCTCTCCTTTATCTCCAGCCTGAGGCTGCTCTGTTCGTTATCGTTATCACGTTCCGGCCTTCGGGTCCGTAACTTGTCATTTCGCAGGCGCAGCCCGCCTGATTCCATTCCTGTACTGATTTTTTCAATTGAATTATTCTACCATAATCTTTTCGTTCTTACAACTTTTGTTGGGATTTGTTGAGGAATGAGAACGCCGCCGGACGGCCGGGGGCGGAATGGTGAGAAAGGTTGTGAGTTCTAGTCCCGGATTGAGTTTTGTCGCGGGTGGGGAATCCGGGCAGAAAAAGTTCCTTCGGGAAACGCTCGCGCTCTTTGGAGTACATAACGGACACTAACCTCGAAAAAACCTCGGTAAGTGCCGATGAACTCCCAGGTTCCCTCCGGAATCTTTTTCTCCCTTCTTCCCCACTGGAAGGTTATGGCCGGGACTGAAGACGCCGAGGTTGACGCATACCATTCCGGCACGGCCGGCGGCCGCTGAATTGTTCTATTCGTTCAAGTGGGGATGGTATTGTCGCGGTCACTACACACTACAGATGCTGGGAAACTGCCCGCGGAACGTGGCGGCCGCTGCGCATTCCAGAAATGAAGTGAGCCCCCGCAGGAATTTTTTCTCTGGATTTCCCCATACATATGCCGCACTGCAATGGAGATACTATTCCAATTGTAATCTGCAGTCGGAGGTGGCATCATGGTTTCAGCCGTTTTTTCTTATATTCTTATCCCTTTTTTAACTTTTTTCCTGGCCCGCGGGACCGGTTATTTTACAACCAATTTTTCTTCTATCCGCACCGCACTGTCGAGACAGGGTGAATTTCTTCTGTGGAGTATTATAACCGGAACTTACTTCTTTTTTTCGCTGCGGCTGATTCTTTTGAAGGCAGGACAGTATTTTTCAACAAAAAAAGAAACCCTGCTGCTCTTTCTCTCCGCCGGCATGATGCTTCTCTTTGTCATCACGCCGTACCTGCCCGCACGGTTTCCTTTTTTATCCTTTATCCATGTAATTACCGCAATTAGTTCCACGGTTGTACTCTTTTTCTGCCTTCTGATTCTGGCGCTTAAGCTCTACTTCCGGGAACCGGAAAAAGGGCGTCCCTGCCTTTTTCTTCTGATTTCCACCGCCGTATTCTGTATCTCATCCCTGATTTTATCGGGAATTATCAACACGGCGATGGAAATCTGGTTTGTGCTGGCCTGCTGTCTTCTGATCCGCGCCTATCTTCGGCTGTTTTCCAAATAGAGTATCCGATATGCCGCGGCAGAGCCGGGAACCGATATTTCCTCCCGGGCGTTTGCCAAAGCTTCCGCCGGGCTATTTGCCCAGATCATTTACAATCTTCCGGCCAATAGTGCCTGCCGCGCTTTTGCCCGCTTTTGACGGAATTTGGGTGTTACACTTCACTCCGTGCCGGAATACATAGAAAGCCATGGCCGCGGCAAGAAGTCCTGTTGCTGCGAGAAAACCAAATATCAGCGGATAACCTCCTCCCTGATAACGATCCAGCCAGGCCCCGAACAGTACCGAATATACAGCGTCGGGCAGATATCCGATAATCGATATAATGCCAATCACCGTGCCGGTCATCGTCTTCGGGATTCCCACCTCTGCAACGACCGAGGAGATTACGCCGTAGGTCATCATGACAACTGCTCCCGGTATCAGCGTATAAAAACTGGCAAGTCCCGCACTCATCCCTTTTGGAAGAACAAGTACGATTCCAAACAAAACTGCCGTAAGCATAAATGCGGTGCAAAGCCATTTACTTGTAGACTTAAAACACTTATCCGCAATCAGGCCGCCGACCGGGGCAAGAAGCAGAAGAAGGTAGGTTCTCACCGCCGAGAGAAGACCGGAATCCACCATGGAAATCCCTACCACCTCCGTCAGATACGGATTGAAATACGATGTGCTCATATAGAAGCCGTAGCCACAAAACATGATCGCTGAGATAACCCAGACCACCGGATTTTTGAGCAGTTTTCCCACATCTGCCATCTGGAATTTCGGTTCACCGTCGTCAGCCCCCGCTTTTCCGTCCTCTTCCCTGAGAAGGATCAGCAGAAGCACCGCTACAATAATGGGAACAATTCCGCCGAATACGCAGGCGCGGAAGAAACCGCTCTCCATATCGGCTCCCGTCTTGTAAACAAGGACGGCTGCCGCATTCACGGCGGCCGCAGCCATACCGTTGCATGCATAGTAAAGGCCGTAAAGAAATCCCTGCTCTTCCTCGGTGCCGATGATTCTCACTGTCTTAAGAAGCGCCGCCCATACGACAAAACCCGTGCTGAACGCAAGTCCCATCCAGATGATCATGGAAATGACAAAATTTTTCATCGTGAAGAGGTACAGAAATACGAACGCCGAAGTCCCGAGGCAGGACCAGGACAACGCTTTTCTCGGTGAAATCCGGTCGGCCAGTATTCCGCCTGGCAGATACAGGATCACGTTTCCGATTGTGTACATGGTCATAAGATATCCCGACTGCGTGTTGGTAATGTTCATGCAGGCTATATGGGCATCATAAAAAACGTATTTGATATAGGGCAGGAAATAGATAGAACCGCCCGCCAGTCCCAATGTAATAATAAGCAGATATTTTCTGAATTTACCGTTCATTTTCGTCTTCCCCCCTGTCTGGTTCCACATGATTTTATTTTTGTCAGGGCAGTATCCAGAAGTCTGAATACCTTTCCCACAGAAGCCGTATCCACCGCCTCGTTTACCGTGTGCGCCCCTATAATCGTAGGGCCGATAGAAACCGCTTCTTTCACGGATGGGCAGTTTTTCATGATTATACCGCACTCCACACCCGCATGGACATTTTCCAGAACCGGTTCACAGCCAAAATTTTCCCTGTATGCCTCACGGAGAATTTCCGTAAGCTTTGACTCCTTTTTATAAGACCAGGCGGGATATTCGTCTTTGATTACGGTCCCTGCACCAAAGCGGTTTCCCAGCCGGCAGATGCGTTCTGCCTCGTCCCTGTACCAGGACTCATAGGAGGAGCGGAGGCTGAGTTCTACCGTCAGCATCCTCTTTTGTCCGCAGCTCTCCCTTACGGAGGCCAGGTTTACGGAGGAACAGACGAACTCCTCCGTCCTGCTTTTCACCCCATGGGGCAGATTTTCCATCAGAAAAAGAAGATGTTCCCTGCACAAAGGATCATATACGTTTCCCTCTTTCACATCCCCATTCTTTTCCACGGTCAGAATGAGTTCTTTTTCCTCATCGCTCCATTCATTACGGCGCTGCTCCACAAAAAGGGCCGCCTGCTTTTCTATGAAAGCTGCATTTTCAGCCAGAATCACCGCTGAAGCCTCCGAAGGGATTGCATTGGAACGGCTGCCGCCTTCCAGGGCGGAAAGTTCCCATACGGCTTCATCCAGGGATCGGAGAAACCGGACGAGCAGGCAGATGGCGTTTTCCCTCCTCTTTCCAATTTCCAGGCCGGAATGGCCGCCCTTACCGCCCCGGACGGCGACCGTTACAGATTCTCTTTTCCCCCCCTTTTCTTCCGTTACGGGAAATTCGAGCAGGACGGAGATTCCTCCCGCCGCTCCGATTGTAAAAACGCCCTCCTTCTCACTGTCCAGGTTAATCAGCCATTCTCCGCTCAGAACCTCACCGTTCAGAGCCTCGGCGCCTCCCATCGTCTCCTCCTCGTTGGATGTAAAAACAGCTTCCAGGGCAGGATAATCCCCTCCCTTATTTAACAGTGCAAGGATCAGCGCCACCCCGATTCCGTTGTCGGCTCCCAGCGTCGTTCCCGATGCCTTTATATAGCCGCCCTCCTCGTGAATCCCGTGCGGGTTTTTTTCTCCCGCCTCCTGCGGTTCTTCCGTTTCCCATACCATATCCGTATGCGCCTGCAAAATGACGGAAGGACAGCCGGTTTCTTTTTTCCCCTGTCTCAGTATCACATTATTATGTCCGTCCCGGAATACGTCAAGACCAAGCCTTTTCCCCTGCGCTTCCAGGTAATCGGCAATCTTCTCTTCTTCATAGGACGGCCGCGGAATTTCCGCTATCTCCCTGAAACAGGCAAGAACTCGTTCCCCTTCGTCTTCTCGATTCTTTCTTCCTCCCATTATATCACTCTTCTCCTTCATTTTTACATTTTACCGCTCCAGGAATACACAGTCCTCGTCAAATCCAAAGAACCTCGGATTCAGGATTTCCAGCGCTCTCTCCGTTTTCCAGAGCTCATGGCAGGGAAATCCCAGGACGCATAGATCCATTCCCTCCTTGCAGTTGGGATTTGTGACGGGCATCCCCGTCTTCTGCTCCAGCACGCAGATGAGATCCGGGCAGGTCAGGCGCAGTTTCCCGTCCACCCACATCATCATGTTTTCATTCTTATACCAGACTCTGGCGTTTCTTCCCGCATCGTCCCCGGTTCCGTCAAGCCAGATATCACCGTAAGTGAAACCGTCCCGGTTCTCCCAGTCCGTCTGGGCGGAGGCGCGGCCAGTAAACAAGAGTTTACCGCCGGCTGCCTTCAGGACGGCTTCTATCGGATTCTCCCCTCTCTCCTCTGCCAATCTCCTCGCCTGGCCAACCCGGCAGGCTTTTGACAAGGCTCCCGGGATTACCGATTTTCGAAGCTCTCTTCCCTTTATCGGATGATCCGTCATACCGACCGCCCCGTTTGTCGCCACCGCCATAAAGCGGGTGAGGGCTTCAGCCCTGGCATCCTCCCGCACAACGGGAATGATGGCTACGTCGCCGTAAATTGTCCCCACCGCCAGAGGCGTGATAGGCTGTCCCGTCACATAGTAGGTCGAAAACTGCAGCTCCGGCACCGCTCTGCCCGCCGCATCGGCATCTACAATGAACTTGCCCGTCTTCGCGGCCATCGCCATGACCTCGCCCGTATTTCCGGCACCGTATTCGATGGATACAAGGCCGTGGAAACTCGTTTCCATGTAGTTTTCGAGCGCTTCCACGGAAAGGGCGATATCACTTCCGTCAAACAGGTCCTCCTCCGCCTCCTGTTCCTCCGGTACCATACAGCCGCAGTAATACGGACTTGCATAATAGGATTCATCCTCAATCTCGCCGAAATCCAGCAGTTTAAACTCATGTCCCCTGTTCCATTCACGCTCCACCGCGCCTATGCCTTCCGCCATGGAGCCACCTCCGCCCGTTCCCATAATCGCGCATCCCGTCATAATGTCCTTCAGTTCCTGTAACCCCAGTTTTCTCATTTTCTTTCTCCTCTCCAGTCTCTTTGCCGATACTCTAATGTGCCGCTGCACTGTTTTCATAGTTCTATTGTACTGTCTGTGCTCTGATGGTTCATCATGATAAAGTACAAAAAACAAGAGCTTATTTTGTAATAATTACAAGCGCCTTCTTGACATGGATTTCCCCCTGTCCCATAATAACTACAGGACATCTGATTTTTTCTGCTTACAGGAATCCAACCACCGATATAACATTCGAAAGGAAGCTTTTATGGGAATAACGGTAAATGATATCTTGAAACTTGAGATTTTAAAGAGTGCAGAACTGGTATGCGGCGCGGCGGGCCTTAACCGGGAGGTCATGCGCGTCAATTTCACCGACTCCCCGCTGGATCCGGATGACCCCGGTTACGGCCTCGTATCCCAGGGGGATTTGTATATCCACAGCTTTTATGCGGATGGAAATTATGAAGAACAGATTTATAATATCATCCGATTTTATATCCAGACCGGAAGTTCCTGCTGCATCGGCGTGCGTTACCGCGTCCGGGAGCTGCCGGAGCGGGTAATCCGCCTCGCCAATCAAAACCGCTATCCCATCATCATGATTGAAAACGATATTCCCTACGGCAGGCTGATTAAGGATATCTCCGAACTGATCCTGACCGAACAGCTTGACCTCCATTCTGAGAACAAACTCAACCGCCTTCTTTACGACAACCTCTCGGCCGCGGAATGCAGCGAAATAATCCAGTATCTGGTCCCGGAACTGCCGCCCGGATACCGGTGCCTTTACGTCACCTTTCCTTCGCTGGCCCCTATGCGGTTCCGTCTGCTGAAAAGTGACCTGGACACCCAATACGGCCTTCCTTTCCTGCGCTATCAAAAAGGCGGTTTTGTAATCATGAAAACGGAAGACGCTGCCGGCAGTGCACCTTCCGCAGACTCTCTCCTAAGGCTCTTTTCCCGATACGGCGGCAGCTTCTTTGCCGGAATCAGCGGCCGTTTTGAGAACGCGGGAGGCTTTGTCCGCGCGCTGAAAGAGGCATGTTCCGCCCATGAAATCAGCCGAATCACGGAAAACCGGGTCACCTGGAACGACGACGTTTCCGTTTATAACCTTTTACTGCCCATGAAAAACCACGACTCCCTCCGCATTTTCTGCCATGAAACCCTGGGGCCTCTCAGAGATTATGAAACAAGGCACGGCGTTGAGCTCGTAAAGACCGTCTCCACATTTCTTGAGACAAACGGCCACATCAAAAAGACGGCCGAACGGCTAAACACCCATGAAAACACGGTGCGTTTCCGCATAACAAAAGCCCGGACAATTCTCGGGCTTCTGGAAGAACCTTATGTATTTATAGAACGCGTCTCACTGGCGCTGAAAGCGGAAAAACTTTTATAGTGCCGGATATCCGTGACACTGTCCGCCTACGCGGAAAGCGCCACGGATATCAGCATAAATATCACCTGCAGTGCCATCATGATGCAGAACAGAGGCGTCATAAACTTATACCATTTATTGAGCGGAACACCCATAAGCCCGCATTCCAGCGCACAGGCCGTAGGCCAGAACATGTCTGAGAATCCGTCTCCGAAGCAGTAGGCCAGCACGGCTGTCTGACGGCTCAGTCCCACGATATCGGCAACCGGAGCCATAATCGGCATCGTAATGGTAGCCTGGCTGGAAGAGCCTGTAATAAAGAAATTGATTACGTTTTGAATGATCAGCATGCCGACTGCGGAAATATACTGGCTGCAGCCGTTCAGCATCTGGGACAGGTAGTAGACCACCGTGTCGGATATCATCGCGTCCTGCATGGTCAGAAGAATGCCGCGGGTAAAGCCCACGACCAGCATGGATGACACCATACTCTGCGTAGATGTAATAAAAGTCTTACAGATCTTTGTCGCGCCGTACCCGCCCACCACGCCGGTGATAATCATCATCATCAGAAACATTGCCGCTATCTCATCAATATACCATCCCAGCTTCATAGTCCCATAGAGCAGAAATCCTATCGTAAACACAAAAAGCCCAAGGCAGAGTTTCTGCCTTAAGGTCATCTTTTCCTCCGTCACCTTATGGACCGGAAGCATTTCCAGTTTTTCACCAAACAGCACCGATTTTTCCGGATTTGCCTTTACCCTCTTTGCGTACCACATGACATAGATAATTGCCACCGTCTGAAAAACCAGAAATATAACGGCGTGGTAGGCCAGCCCGGAGAACATCGGCACGCCTGCAATACTCTGGGCGATGCCGATGGAAAACGGATTCGTTGTCGCGGCCGCAAACCCGGTAGCCACACCGACAAATACGATGGCTCCACCCACGATCACATCATATCCAAGAGCCACCGCAATTCCGACAAAAACGGGAACCATTCCGTACAGTTCCTCAAAAATCCCCATGGTGGATCCAAGCGCGCCGAAAGCAAACATACTCACCGGGATAATCAGATAGGTCCTTCTGCCCATGGAGGAAAGCATACAGTTAATCAGGCTGTTAAGCGTCCCGTTGTCAATCAGCACATAAACATAACCGTAGGCAAAGATAATCAGAAAAAGAATATTCGCGGCACTGACATATCCTCTTTGAAGAGCCAGGAATACATCGAAAAATCCCGGCCTTACCCCCTCGGTAAAATGAAAGGACTCCGGAATGACAATCATTTTATTGCTCACAGGATCGAGAATCCTGTCATACTCCCCCGCAGGGACCATGTAAGTCAGAGCCACCACAGCCAGAAGAATAACCGTAAGAATTACGTAGGTGTGCGGCATCTTGATATTCTGTACTTTATTTTTTATTTTTCCCATTTTTCATCCCCCATTACTTTATGCCAGAAATCCCGGGGAAAAATCCCCGGGTTATGTCAATCGATTGCAACGCTCCAGCACCCTCACAGTTACCGATTCCCGGAATACTGCATTCTGAATAGTTACAATAAATTCAATATAATATTGTCCCAGCCTGCACTCAGACACTGTGCGGACTGCCACAGGCGTATTACAGCCCTTTACTGCTTCGTCATATTCTGGCCTTCCATGTAGACTTTCTCCACTTTCGTATCATAATCAAACGGATGTTTCGACCAAATCACAATATCGGCGTCACGCCCCACGGCCAGTTCTCCCTTTCTGTCGTCGATTCCCAGAACCTGTGCAGGATTTTTTGTAACGGCCTTTAATCCTTCCAGTTCATCGAGTCCTGCGCGTACCGACTGTGCGGCATACACGGAAAGGTAATAAATCGGCGTCACGTCATGATCCGCCGTGATGCAGATTTTGATTCCTGCCTTGTTTAACACTCCCGCCGTCTCGAAGCTGCGGCTCATGCTCTCCAGTTTGGAACGCGGATACATCGTCGGTCCGAGAATAACCGGATAATCATGTTTTGCCAGGTAATCCACGATGGAAATTCCGTCCGTGCAGTGGACGATAACCAGTTTTAAATCATATTCCTTTGCAATCCGGATTGCCGTACATACATCATCGGCCCTGTGTACATGGGCATGGAGGGGGATTTTTTTATCCAGAAGCAAAAGCATATTTTCCATTCCGATGTCGGTCCTGAAATAATTTCCGGCTTTTTCCGCCTCTTCTTTTCTGTGTTTATAGTCAATGGCATCCTCAATGCATTTTCTCAGCAGGTAGGCATTACCCATCCTGGTCTTAAAGCCGTATCCGGCTCTCTTCGGATTTTCGCCGAAGCTGCACTTGACGGCAGCTTTTCGCTGCAGTACCATGTCTTCCGCTACATTTCCCTTTAGCTGAATGGCGCTGCATATGCCGCCCACCACGCTGTCACTTCCCGGGCAGACACAGGCGCAGGTCACACCGGCCCTCACCGCCGTATCCACCGCCAGATCAAAGGGGTTAATACCGTCAATGGTCTCCAGATAAGGCATTACGGCATCACTGTAATCGTTACAGTCATCGGCGATGGCTCCCATCCCCTCCTCGCTGATGCAGATATGGCTGTGGGCATCAATCATTCCGGGGGTGATGAACTTACCTCCGGCTTCAATCACTTCCCCGCCGGCTTCCGCGTCCTCCGCTTCCGCGATCGATTCCGCTATTTTAACAATCTTTCCTTCTTTCATAAGGATATCTCTCTTCACAAATCCGCCCTCTTCAAATAGGAGAACCTGTCCGTTTTTAATAATCATATCGTACCCCGCACTTTCTGATTCATGTATTCTTCACTATAAGACCTTCCGGCGCGCCTTGCACCGTGATTAACAATAACCAATAGCAACTGCAATCGTCATAAAAATAACTTCCAGTATCAGCACGATTCCAAAGAACGGTGTGATGAACTTATACCATTTATTGAGCGGAACACCCATAAGACCGCAGTAAAGGGCACAGGATGTCGGCCAGAACATATCGGCAAAACCATTGCCAAACTGGTAAGCCAGAACTGCAATCTGTTTGCTCAGGCCAATCAGCTCGGCCGTAGGAGCCATAATCGGCATCGTGATAGTAGCCTGGCTGGATGAACCAGTGATAAAGAACTTGATGATATTCTGAAGGAAAAGCATACCGTAGGCGGATACATACTTGCTCGCGCCGGAAAGTAAGGATACCAGGTAATAAACGATTGTATCGGAAATCATACCGTCCTTCATGACAAGCAGGATACCTCTGGTAAATCCGACGATCAGCATGGAAGAAACCATAGCCTTCGTGGACTCGATAAATGTTTTGCAGATATCGGTTGCCGAATATCCACTCGCAATTCCCGCAAAGATCATCATCATCAGGAACATGGCCGCAATCTCATCGATGTACCAGCCGAGCTGTGTCGTACCGTAAAGAAGGCTGCCTAGTGTCGCAAAGAAAATGAGCAGACAGATTTTCTGCCTCGTGTTCATCTTTGCCCCTGTCAGTTCATCCAGGCTCTTTCTCTGGACAAATTCACTCTCCACGCCGTACATGATAGACTTGGTCGGATCCGCTTTCACCTTACGGGCATAATTCATAATGTACAGAATCGCCGCCAGCTCAAACACAACCAGGATTACGACACGCAGTCCCAGTCCCGAGAACATCTCCACACCGGCAACATCCTGGGCAATACCGATTGTATATGGGTTAAACGTACCGGATGCATATCCGATGATAACGCCCAGACACACGATCGCACCGCCGACGACAATATCATATCCCAGCGCCACCGAGATTCCCACAAACACCGGGAACAGTCCGTATACCTCCTCAAAGATACCAAGCGTCGAGCTTAAGGCGCCAAGCACAATCATCGTAATCGGAATCATAAGCTGGACCTTCTTGCCCACCAGACGCACCAGCGTGCCCAGGGCCGCATCCATTGTTCCGTTCTTAACCAGCATATATACAAAGCCATACGCAAAGATAATTAAGAACATAATATTGGCAGCATCCACATAACCGCGCTGCAGGGACAGGAAGATATCAAAGAATCCAGGAGCCTTGATATCCACAAACTCAAAACTGTCCGGCACTACAATCATCTTCCCGCTGACCGGATCCTCCACCCTCTGATACTGCCCGGCCGGAATGATGTGGGTGAGAATTGTCATAATCACAAGTATCGTTATCAGTATAACATACGTGTGGGGCATCTTCACCCGTTCAAACCACTTCTTCTTTTCTGTTGTTTCACTCATACTAATCCCTCCTAAAATTACAAAAATCGACATTTCTGTATTTGTAATTATAAAGCCGCCATTTGAATGTCAATAGGTGCATAATTGGAAAATCAGACGAATCTGGGAGGTTGGGGTGGGAGGGAAGGTTGATGAGTCTTCAGTCCCGGGCGGAGGTTGTTGGTCAGGTGGGGGATCCGGGAGAAAAAATTCCTCCGGGGACCCGCCCGCTTGTGGAATGCACAACGGATGCTAGCTTCGAAAATACCTCAGCAAGCACCGGCGGATTCCAATGTCCCCTTCGGAAAGTTTTCTCCCTCCTCCCCCACAGGCAGACTATGTCCGGGACTGAAGACGCGTAATTTACTGCCCACCCCAACCCGGTTCGCAGACTCTATACTTTCCTGATTCCTTTCAGGGACACCGGTAGGGCCGCTGCCACTACTTGGCGGCTGAGACAATACCCCTTTCTCAAAAAATCAGGACAGTCAGCCGCCGGGACGGCCGGGGTTTGGGATGGGCGAAAACCTTTGCGTCTTCAGTCCCGGTCATAACCTTCCTGTGGGGAAGAAGGGAGAAAAAGATTCCGGAGGGAACCTGGGAGTTCATTGGTACTTACCGAGGTCTTTCCGAGGTTAGTACCACTATGTACTCCAAAGAGGTTCTTCCGCAGCTATGGACATTAAGCTTTAAAACCAAAACGAGTCAGCAGTAGCTGGTTGAGATCGAAACCGGGCCGTTTTTCTAGAAAGGACAGGCAAAACTTTTTAAACAGGCTTTCCAGTTTCATTCTTCCATATTCATTCCGTTTCGTGAGTTTGAATTGATTGTTTCCCCCTTCCACAAATCCGGAACTTTCCGGATTCCTGATTGCATTTTTCACTGAGTCTATGTCTTTTTTTATGCTTTCACAAAAGGGCTGGATCCGGCTCTTCTCATACTTCCGGATGAACGGGGCTAATTCTTTCTCATTGGATCCCATCAGGATTTTATGGAATTCTTGGTACATGGTATGGATTTCTGATGTAATGGGATAGGCCTGTTGGATGGCGGAACTGTTTTTCTGCACTGTTTTATCCCGTTTGGTTTTCGCATTGACCGTCAACAAGTACCTTACCACCTGTCCCCGGCTGAGACGGATCACCCCTTCTGCCTCAGAAGAGCGATACGCACAGATCGCGTTGCTCTGTTTCCAGCCGGGAAAGTTATTTTCCTTTAGGCAGTGAATGTAATCCCATATCGTGTTCAGGCTCCCACTGTATCCTTGATACCTGATGTATTGATAAATCGTGAGATCACTTTCACCGTTTTGGATCATCTTGTAAATCAGGTTGGAATAGGCGGCTACCTTCGAACCTTCCTTCCGGATTTCTCTCCGGCCCAGGCGCATGATTTCTTCCTCTGTCATATGGATATATCGGTTTGCTGTCTCATATTTCATGTGGAACTCGTCCATCAGAGGGCGGATCTTCTTTTCTTCCATCTGGGCCCACCTCTCCTGTACGGCACGGATTCGTTCGCTTTTTTTTAATGGCTTCATCCTGTTTTTTCCGAACCGCGTCGCTCAGACGATGGAATTGGCTGTCGAAAACAAGCTCCGTCCCGTCCGTTTTTAAGGGGCAGGCGTTATCATAGTGCAGAGAGGCCATTTTAGCCGGATCGATGGTCCGTTCAACCCAGATCTTTTCAGGCCGTTTTTTCAGAATCTCTCCGTCCTTTAGATAAAGATGGTCCGGTATTTCGTCTTTAGCAAGTTTCGAAAGAGCGGTACTCAGGTTCTGCAAGAGATGAAAACGGTCGGCTATCTGGATACAGTTCGGGCGGGCCAGGCGGATTGCTTCCGAGTAAGCGCTCGCCCGGTCCCGGGCCACCTTGTTTACTTTTTTATGGGCCAGAAGCCATTCCCTCAAAGAGGCTCCGTCACGCCCTGGAAAAAGAGCGAGCGGCAGATGGGTCTGCGCGTTATAAATAACCGTCGCATAGGTCTGCCCTTTTCGGATCGCGACCTCATCCACTCCGATGGAAGTCACCTCCGGATCATCCGGCAGCTGAAACCGGCTGCCAAGCCGCAAGATGGAATCCCCGCTGACCTTTACCCCGATTTGGGCCAGCCTGCGGCTGCTGCCTTCGGCATTTCCGGCAAGAAAGGCGTCCAGGATCATTGCGTTCAGGGCGTCCGTCCTGGTTTGGGAATGTCTTGCGAAGGGAAGGGGTTCTACAAAGACCTTCCGTTGACAGTCCGGATTAGTACACTTATATTTATAAGATTTGACATGAAGGAGTGTGTGCTTGCCTCGGATGGGCGTATCCTGAAGGGTCCGGGTATAAGCCGAATTTAGGGTAGACGACAGGGCGCCGCAATCGGGGCAGGCACAAGGGTGGGACCTGGATTTTAGGTAGAGGTGCAGGGTGGAGCCATCGTCGTGCCACTCATAGATAAAGTGGTTTTCGTCAAACTTTAGGGGGCAGTTTTCCAGTTCCTTATATTTCATCATAAAAGATCCCTTCTTTCTACCACCATTATACCACGGCTGTCCATAGCTGCGGAAGAGCCTCCAAAGAGCGCAAGCGTTTCCCGCAGGAACTTTTTCTGCCCGGATTCCCCACCCGCAACAACCTGTAAACCGGGACTGAAGACTCACAACCTCCCCCACCATCCCGAACCCCGGCCGTCCCGGCGGCGTCCTCATTTTTCACCCACCCACAGAAAGGACCCCTTTATGGAAAAACTTCTCTCCATCGGCGAAGTCTCGCGTCTCCTGGACATTCCTGAATCCACCCTGCGCTTCTGGCAGGACAAGGGGATTTTCAGCGTTGAGAAAGCCGACAACAATTACAGGCAGTACACGGTCAAGGATTTGACGAATATCGCAGAGATCGCATTTTACCGGAATCTCGGAATGCCGGTACGGCAGATGGGACGGTTTAATCAGTTTGGCCTCGAAGATTATGACAAGATCCTCTCCTCCGTCAGGGAAACCCTGGAGGAGAAGATCCGAATGTATACGGCGATGTATGAATCCGCCTGCCTGAAAAGTGAACATATTAAAAGTATACACGATTTAAAATCAGTGGATTACACGTATGAGAGCGTACCCTTTGACACGGTTGTCCGATTTGAGTACAGTGACCGCAATAAATTGATACGGTATACCCGCAATCCCTCGCTCTATGTACGCTGCATGGATTCCCATGACCCGGATCATGATAAGAATGATATCAGGGGAATTATTGTCCCTGCCGCAGAGGAGGGTGATGATCTGGTTTGGCAAAAAGAAAAAGACGGCCGTTTTGCCGTCTTCCTCATAGAGGAAATTGCCTCTGAAAACTATAGAAATAACATTTCCGAAAAGCTCGCAATCCTTCAGCAGAAACATAACACTGGAATTCTTCTGGCCAATTTTCTCCTGAGTGAAACGGTAGGGATAAAACGCATTGACTACCTTAAAGCCTATGTAGAACTGCTGGACTGAGAACTCCCGCCGCTGCCGGGCACAGAGCATCGCCCTCAGAGCATTGGAAACGTCTGCCGGACACCTACCGCCTTTCTCTAGGAAAAATAACAGCGCCGTCTGCATCATGCAAAACGGCGCTTATCATTTTTCAAGTCCATCTATGTCGGTATTATATCGGTATCATATTAGTAAACAATTTTGTATTCGTCGGAGCCTTCGCCGTTGATTACATAGTACGCTGCATTCTCTTCCGGTTTTACATAAATTTCAACCGTCTTGATATCTGCCTCTTTATGTCCTGCGGTTATGTATGCTTTCTTAGCTGCTGCGACGAGCTTCTCCGCTTCTGCCTCTTTTCCGGCGTACTGTATGTATACAGCGGTTTTTACTTCCTTCTTTACCGGGGCTTTCTTGGCCGGAGCCTTCTTAGCCGTGGCTTCTTTTTTCGGTGCAGCTTCTTTCTTTGGAGCGGCTTCCTTTTTCGGTGCAGCTACCTTCTTTGGTGCAGCCTCTTTCTTCGGTGCCTCTGCCTTCGTTTCCGGGGCTATCTCAACTTCTTTCTTAGCTTCTTCCTTCATCTCAGGTACTACCGGCGCTGCTGCTTTCACTTCAGCCACAGGTTTTGCAGTTTCTTTTACAACTGCTGCCTTTGTCTCAGTTTTCTTTGTTGCTGCCATCTGCTTTTCCTCCTCAAATCAACTCTGATAAAACCCAACTGCTCTGATGCTTTAATCTGTTGTTGTCGATTGAGGGAATTATAAGCCCATTTTCGCATTTTGTCAACCTCAGGGAGGTCTGCATTCGACAGGCTTGTCCTGGAAAAGCCTTGTAAGTCCTGGATTTTTTTGTCATTTTATGTGTCTTCGGTCCTGGTTTTTATTTAAATATGACTAAATAAATCTGCCAAAAACCTGTTAAAGTAACAATACCAACCAAAATTGGAGTAATGAAGCGAATTGCGATAATCCAGAGCTTTTTCAGTTTGAATGGAACGCCGTCTCTCTCTATCTCACCAATCAGATACTCGGGATGCCACTTCCAGCCCACATAGTAACACATCGTCAGCCCGCCCAGCGGAAGCAGGATATTATCCGTAATCACACCGATAAAATCAAAAACACTGTATTTCAGAATTGTGACATCCCCAAGCATTCCAAAGGAGAGAGCGCTGGGAATTCCCAGAAGGAATATAGCGCTTCCTATCACAAGGGTTGCCTTGCGCCGTGACCACTTCAGTGTGTCGATTGCAAAGGATACAGGCACCTCCAGGAGGGCAATTGCGCTCGTCACCGCCGCAAAGAACACAAGGGCAAAGAACAGGAAAGCAAACAGTGGACCGCCCTTTATCTCGGCAAATACCATCGGCAGCGTGCCGAAGATCAGTCCCGGTCCCTGGGTTGGCTCCAGATGGAAGGAAAATACAGCCGGGAAGATGGCAACGCCTGCCAGAATGGCAATCGCCGTATCAAGGCCGGCAACGGAAAGACAGCTTCTCGGTATATTCTCTTTCTCACTCAGGTAACTGCCGTATGTAATGGTAATACCCATACAGAGGCTGAGAGAATAGAAAACCTGTCCCAGGGCGGCGCTGACCGAACTTAAACTAAATCCGGATCCCTCCGGAGAAAAAATAAACTTAAGGCCTTCCGAGGCTCCCGGAAGCGTCACGCTTCTCACGATAATGATGAGCAGAAGAACAAAAAGAAGAGGCATCATAAATTTGCTGGCCTTTTCAATACCGCTGATACCGAAGAAACAGATCGCCGTCGTAATCGCCATAAAGACAAAGTGCCAGATAACAGGCTCTTCGGTGCTGATAAACGCGGTAAAATCGGCCGGAGCCGCGAGTGTTGTGCCGTAGCTGATTATATATTTGATAATCCAGCCGCCGATGACACTATAATAGCTTAAGATGATAAAAGCCGCCAGTGTGCCGAATATTCCCACAATTCTTGCATGGGGATCAATATCAGCATAGGCCTGCACCGGATCATGGCGCGTTTTTCTTCCCAGAGACATCTCCGTCATCATGACCGGCAGTCCCAGGATTACAATAAAGGCCAGATAGGCGACAAGGAATGGAAACCCGCCGTTTCTTCCCATCAGATAAGGGAATTTCCACAGATTTCCAAGGCCGATGGCAGCGCCTGCCGTCGCCATGATAAAGCCAAGCTTGCTGGCCCATTGATTTCTCGTATTCATAAATTGTGTCCTCTTACTTTCTCATTAAATTGCATTCTATCCCTGCTGTCTCTTTTTAATAAAAATGAAAACCAGTCCGCTGACTCCCATTAATATCGGATAAAAACAGTATGGTATAATGTCAAACGGTGTAAGCCCCGTCAGGCTGGCCGCCGCCAGAAGCTGCGCGCCGTAAGGAATCAGCCCCTGTCCCATGGAACTGAACATATCCAGGAGAGATGCCGAACGCCTGGGAGTCACACCGAAGTCATTGCTGATTTCTTTTGCAATAGGGCCGGCCATTACAATGGCAACCGTGTTGTTGGCCGTACACATATCCACCAGCAGCGACAGAGCGGCAATTCCCAGCTCTCCGCCCTTCTCACTGTTAATTCTCTTGCGAATGACAGAAAGCACAAAATCGATACCGCCATATTCCTTCACCAGGGCCACGATACAGGCTACAATCATAGAAATAACGGTAATATCATACATCCCCATGATTCCGTCTCCCACATGTACAAACATCTCCGCCGGACCGAAAGCCCCGGTAGCCAGTCCCACAATAAGGGAGAGCACAGTCCCTGATATCAGCACAATAAAGACGTTAATTCCTGCAAGGGCGCCTATGAGCACGACCAGATACGGAAGAACCTTGAATATGTTGTAAGAAAGAGCTCCCACGTCATACTCTGATTTCCCTGCCAAAACAAGGAAAATAATCACGGTCACTACCGCTGCCGGAAGCACGATCATAAAGTTCTCGCGGAACTTGTCCTTCATCTCGCAGCCTTGTGTTTTCACCGCCGCAATCGTTGTATCGGAAATCATAGAAAGGTTGTCGCCGAACATCGCTCCACCGACCACCGCTCCCGCGCAGAGCGCCAGGGAAAAACCGGTCTTATCGCTGATTCCCACGGCAATAGGGCCAAGCGCCGTGATTGTTCCCACAGACGTACCCATGGAAATAGAAATAAAACAGGCGATGACAAAAAGACCCGCCACTGCCATTCCTGACGGCATAATGGAGAGTCCCAGCGACACGGTGCTCTCCACGCCGCCTGCCGCCTTAACCGAACCGGAAAAAGCGCCTGCCGCAAGGAAAATCAGGCACATCGTAATAATGTTCTCATCCCCGACTCCCGCTGCCGCCAGCTTGATTTTTTCAGAAAATTTGAGGCTGCGGTTCTGGGCAAAGGCCACCACCAGCGCTATCAGAAATGCTACAATCGCAGGCATACTGTAAAAGTCCCCTGTTATAAATCCTGATCCAAGAAAAATTAAAAGAAACACGATAATAGGAAGAAGCGCCGACGCTCTTCCCTTATTTTCACTCTGACTCATGGAAATCCCCCTGTTTATTTAGTAAGTAAAAGCTATATCTGATATAACCAGACATTATAGTACATAATTATATATGATCTGAGCTTTTGTTTCAATAGAAATATCTCTCTCTTTTTTCTGTTACCTATGAACTTCTTTCTCTTCCTTCCATATAATAATATATAAAAAACAAGCGAGGTATCAGATATATGGAAACCTACAACTATGACGATACGACTGCAACCCCCGGATTCGGCCCGGAAGGTCCCGTTACTCCTTCTGTCCCGGACACAGGAAATGCAAATGACGTTCCGGCCACTCCCGGCTTCGGTCCGGAAGGCCCGTCTACCCCTTCTCTTCCCGGCGGCGGAAACGACGTTCCGGCTACTCCCGGTTTCGGCCCCATCGGACCTGTAACCCCTTCTCTCCCTTCAAACAACAATCAGGGTTGCATTAACTGTACCGGTACAGTGGTATGGCCAAACTCCCCAACCGGAATTCTCTGGACCTGGGGAACACTCTCTCCATTCTTCTCCACGACCTCCGATATTGCCCATGTACGCTTCTACAATGCATCGGCCATCCGTGAACCCCTTGACATTTACTTAAACGGACGCCTCGTCGTGTCGAATCTGGACTACATGAATTATACAAGATACCTTCACATTATTCCGGGCGTATACCGGCTGACTATTTACAGAAGAACGAATCCGGGCGTTCCGATTATCGACACAGGCGTTCAGTTCCGCGGCGGAAACAGCTATACACTGGCTATCCTCGGAACAGTAAACAACTTCTCCGTACAGATTATAACCGCTTAAAATGGCAGTCGCGCCCGGCATGAGTGCGCTTCTAGAACAGGTCGCCGCCTTCGACAAAAAACGGACAGAACGCTGAAATAATCAGGGTTCTGTCCGTTTTTACTGAAGGTGGCGAAAAGTACACGAATCATGCTTCTCACTTTTACTTATTTCCCGGCGACGGGTTTGTTTTCTCCGTCACATGCTTCTTGATTGCCGCAAAGCTCTCCGAGCTTACAACGTGTTCAATCCTGCAGGCATCCTCAACCGCTGTCTCCCTGCTCACGCCGAGCGCAACGAGCAGATCGGTGAGCATCGTATGACGCTCATAAATCGTCTCGGCAATCTCCCGGCCGGAAGGCTCCAGCGTGATATATCCCTCATGATCCATTGAGATGTAACCGTTCTCTCTCAGGTTCTTCATCGCAATGCTGACGCTGGGTTTGGAATACCCCAGTTCATTCACAATATCGATAGAGCGTATCATCGGTTTGCGCCTGCTTAAAACAAGTATTGTCTCCAGGTAATCTTCTGCTGACTGCTGTATTTTCAAAATAACCTCTCCTCTTTATTCTACAATCTCCATCGCAGGACCCTGCGGTATATCCTGTTTCCCCTTGTTACTGGTATCGCTTCCAGGACCGGAAGGAACCGTCTCCGGCGGTGTTTCCTCCTGCGTCGGCACTTCGGCCGGAGGCAGGACAGGCGGCGGCGCTGCTCCTCCCGAGCTGCTTCCCGATGAATTCAGAATTCCCGTCATCCTGTTTCTCAGCGTAGTTCCGCTGATCTGGTTAATCAGGGCTTCGGCCTCGCCTTTAAGCTGTTTTCTCGTGCTGGAGCCTGATTTTCTCATCTGATCTATCAGTTCCTGTGCTGTATCGGCCAGCGCGTGATCCCTGCGGAAATCGCCTACCGTATATCCCTCGGAAAGAATCTCGTCATCGTCACGGCCCGGCAGATACTCGCTGCCGTCTCCGATCCCAGTCTCCGGTCCCGGCTTTGTAAATGACGCCGGCTCCAAGCCGTCCACCAGCTGCTGCATCGCTTTCTTCCATATAGATGCCGGATAAGTTGCGCCGTACAGGTTCGACAGCATCTTCGGCTGATCATAACCTACCCACACGGAAACCGTATAATACGGCGTCATGCCGCAGAACCAGCCGTCCTTACTGCTGTTGGTCGTACCGGTCTTACCGGCAGCCTCTATATCACCTCTCCAGCCCATCGAAGCGGCCGTACCCCTTGAGATAACGCCTTTCATGATATCCGTCATCACATTGGCCGTATTCTCCTGATAAACCTGGATAACCGGATATTCTTCAAAAACATCTTTTCCCGTATTGTCGATCAGCTTCATGATACAGGTCGGTTCCTTATACCGTCCGCTGTCCGCCAGGGCCGCATACGCTCCGGCCATCTCCTCCGTTGTGGCTCCATATGTAAATCCGCCGAGAGCCGAAGCAGGATAATAGTCGTCGGGAACGATATTGTCAAATCTCATCTGTGTGAGGTAGGACATCCCGAGCTCCGGTGTAATGTCGTCGTAGATATACCATGCAACACCGTTCCGGCTCTTCTCAAGCGCGGTCCTCAGAGGCATCATGTCACCCGGCAGATCTTTTACCACTGCATCCTTCTTCTTGGCGTCCTCCACCTTGATGTTCTTCACCATCGTCGTGGATTTATATCCGTTCTCCAAAGCCGGTGCATAGACGATCAGCGGTTTGATGGTACTTCCCGGTTGACGGAAGCTCTGGAATGCACGGTTCAGCGTATAAGTATCCGTCTCCTGGCTCCGGCCGCCTACGATGGCAACCACCTTGTTGTTGCTGTTGTCAACCACGGTCGCAGCTCCCTGTAGGGAATAGATTCCGTTGGCCGCCACCGCTTCGTCAAAGGTCAGGACGCTGTCCACCGATTCCTGCAGCATCTGCTGCTTGGCGGGATCCAGGGAAGTGTAGATAGTATAACCGCCGGTATAGAGGTTATCCCTCTCCTGATTATAGACTTCTTCATACTGTTTCTTGTACTCCACATACTTTTCCTTATCCTGGAAACCGTACTTGAATTCAAATCCGTCCATCCGCATCAGATAGCGGATTGCACAGTCAATAGCATACGTCGTCTCATAATTTCTCATCGGCGTCTTCTGCCTCTGCACGTTGATAGTCTCATTCAGCGCTTCCGTATACTCCGACTCCGAGATAAATCCCATATCCTTCATATCGCCCAGGATCTTGTCTCTCCTCTTAATCGCGTTCTCCGGATGCTTGTACGGGTTATAGTACGACGGCGAGTTCGGTATCGCACAAAGATATGCAATCTGGCTGAGGCTCAAATCCCCGGCATCCATGCCGAAATATCCCCTGGCCGCCGCCTGTAGGCCGTAATATGTATTGGCAAAACTGATATCATTGATATAAAATTCCATGATCTGTTTCTTTGTATACTTCTTCGTCAGATCCATGGCGACAAGCATCTCCTTAGCCTTACGCTCAATGGAGACTTCCCTTGTCAGGAACCTGTTTCGTGCAAGCTGTTGGGTAATCGTGCTGGCTCCATGCATTTCTTCCCCTTCCGTCTTAAAGTAGTTAATGGCAACACGGAAAATCCCCTTCAGATCGATTCCCGAATTGTCCCAGAATGTCCTGTCCTCTATCGCAATAAAAGCGTTTACCGCGTATTCCGGTATCTCCTCATAGGGCAGATAACTGGAATCTTCATCCCCGGTCAGTTTCGCCAGAACGTCGCCGTTGGCATCGTAGATAAAGCTGGCCTCCTGCAGGCGGAACGTATCAAGAGTGCTGGCCTCCACAATCCCAGCCACCTGGGTTTTGTATTCCTTATACATCGGATAGACCTTGTATGCCCCAATCCCGGCTGCCGCCAGAAGGGCTAACACGCATATGATGAACAGCGTCATAAACATGACTTTAAGGACCTTAAACATAGAACGGAACACAATCTTTATATATCTCCACAGACCTTTGGAATTGTCCTCCTTTTTCTTTTTTTCCTGCTTTTTAAGGTTCTTCTGCTGCTTTATCTCATGTTTTTTATCTTTTCTGCTCTTCCGCTGTCTTTGCTGTCCGCCAGTGGCCGGCGTATTCGGCTGAGTTCCCTCCGGCTGGCCTTCCCGTCCGCCTTCCGTCCGGTTATCTGATTCATTCACTGCTCGGCTTTCCGAAACGTGTTCTGTCTGCTGGTTCTGAGCAGCTTCAGACTGGCTACCCGGTTTATTTTCCGGCATATTCTCTGTTTTAATTTCCTGAGTGTTATCCAGTATGCCTTCCTCTCTACCTTCCATTTCATACCCCTTTTGTCATCAGTATATTTCTGCCGCAGGCAGAGCATGTCTCTTACCATTATAGGAGATTTCATCTTAAAGAACAACCACTAATTCCAAAACTTCCTTCTGTAACCGCCTGTTTTTTCACGAATAGTATAAAATAACAGGAATTTTTAGAAGGAATTATCCATGAATACCACCTTTCCCCAACTCTTTCTGCTGATAACCGCCCTGTCGCTGGATGCTTTTGCCGCCAGCTTTGTTTATGGAACAGACCGCGTAAAAATCCCGGCTGCCTCAGTAGCTGTCATCACAGCGCTGTCCACCGGGATTCTCGTCCTCTTTCTCTTATTGGGCAAGGGGTTCGGCAGCCTGATACCTGCCAGGGCAACCTCCCTACTCTGCTTCCTGATTTTATTTATTCTGGGATTTGTCAAACTGTTCGACAGCACGATCAAATCCGTAATCAGGAAATCAGAGTTTTTTGAACGGAAGGTTTGCTTTTCCATCTCACAGCTGAATTTCATCCTGACTGTCTATGCCGATCCGTCGGCAGCCAACGGGGAGGACATCGCGGTTCTTTCTCCTGCGGAGGCTCTGTCCCTCGGCCTGGCGCTCTCTCTAGACAGTGCGGCGGCCGGCTTTGGCGCCGGCATGATGGTCACCCACATGCCGCTCACTATCATCCTGTCCCTGGTTCTCAACACAGCCGCAGTCCTCATCGGAAGCGGGCTCGGACGGATACTCGCCAAACGTTCCAGCCTCGATTTATCCTGGCTCAGCGGTCTGCTCTTAATCGGGCTGGCCATCGGAAAACTCTTATAGTGGGCGGTTTTCCTTCTCCTCCCGCATTCTCCTTCCCGGACACAGTTCTTCTCTTCCGGCCGTCTCCGTCACTCTTCTCTGCTGCCTATTGATTTCACCAGAACGATGACTTCATGCGCCAGCAAGGGAACCGCCGCCAGAAGCAGCAAAAAGCTCCACTCTCCGGCTGAGAGAACCGAGGTCCTGAATGCCGTAACTAAAAACGGGATTTCCGTGACCGCAAACTGTAATAAAAGGCCTGCTGCAAAAGCCACAAGCATCAGAGGATTTGTAAAAAGACCGCTTTTAAAAACCGATACATCCACATTGCGCATTCCCACGGCATGGAAAAGCTCAGACAACCCAAGCACGGTAAATGCATAAGTCTGTGCCCTGCAGAGCACCGGCTCTTCCTTCAGCACCGCCGACAACGCCGACATGGAGAAGTGAAGTCCTCTTCCTGTCACTACTTCCCAGGGCACATGGAAAAATGCCGCCAGGCTGACTGCTGCAATCAGCAGTCCATAAAATACCGTATAGAACCAGCCTCCTCCTGCAAAAAGGCTCTCCCCCGGTTTCCTGGGCGGTTTCTTCATCAGGAGCTTGCCGTCATTCTTATCGACTCCCAGAGCCAGAGCCGGGAGGGAGTCTGTAATCAGGTTAATCCACAGGATATGGCTGGATTTGAGCGGTGACGGTATCCCCACGGCAATAGCCGCAAACATCGTCGCTATCTCTCCGAAATTGGAGGAAAGCAGGAAAATAACCGACTTTTTAATGTTCTCATAAATCCCCCTGCCCTCTTCAATCGCCCTCTCAATTGTGGCAAAATTATCATCCGTCAAAATCATGTCCGAGGCCTGCCTTGCCACGTCCGTACCCGTTTTTCCCATGGCAATTCCAATATCGGCGCTCTTAAGTGACGGCGCGTCGTTTACTCCGTCCCCTGTCATGGCGGTAATATTACCGTCCCCCTTTAAAGCTCTGACAATCCGGACCTTGTGATCGGGGGAAACCCTGGCAAAAACGGCGGCATTTCTGATCCGTTTCTTCAAATCACCGTCCCCCATCCGCTCCAGTTCCTCACCGGATATGCACTGCTCCTTATCCTCCGCAATTCCAAGCTGCTTTGCAATCGCCAGCGCCGTATCCACGTGATCCCCCGTAATCATTACCGTTCTCACCGACGCCCGTTTAAACGCCTCCACCGCAGCCCTGGCTTCCTCTCTGGGAGGGTCAATCATGCCTGCCATTCCGAGGAATACCAGATTTTTCTCCGACGGCTTTAAAACGCCCTCCGCCATTGCCCCGGCCAGAACGCGGAGGGCCCTGCCGGACAGTTCCGTGATGGCGTCCTGAATCCGCTTTCTGTCCCTGCTTTCGAGGGGCTGTATCTTTCCGTCCTTCATAATCATGCTGCATCGTTTCAGAACCTCATCCGGGGCTCCTTTTGTGTAAGAAACGTAAGATTTTCCCTCTTTATTGAGGGTTGTCATCATCTTCCTGTCGGAATCAAAAGGAAGCTCACCGTGTCTTGGCTTCTCCCTCTCCTCCTTTTCTTTCCGGATCCCGCCGGTCTCTGCAAAACGGATGAGGGCCGTCTCCGTCGGATCCCCCGTATCCTCCGTCGCGTCGTTGCACAGACAGAAACAGGTCAGCAGCCGGTTTCCCGTCTTCCCATATTCAATGGCCGGGGCCTCCCTGATCCGGCCGTCCAGATAGCAGGCCGTAACCGTCATCTCATTCTTCGTCAACGTCCCCGTCTTATCGGAACACACTACGCTGACCGCTCCCAGCGTCTCAACAGAGGGCAGGCGTCTCACAATCGTACCGGCTTTTACCATTCTTGTCACACTGAGCGCCAGCACAATCGTCACGACCGCCGGAAGACCTTCCGGAACCGCGGCCACGGCAAGGGAAATGGCAGTGATCAGCATCTCCATGACATCCCTCTTCTGGATCACCGCCAGCGCGAACAACAGAGCGCACAGGAAAACGGCCGTCAGGCTCAGTACCTTCCCCAGATCCGAGAGCCGTTTCTGCAGCGGCGTCTCCTCCTCCGGTGCCTCGTGGATTAATGCGGCAATTCTTCCTATCTCCGTATCCATGCCCGTAGCAATGACGATACCTGTGCCTCTTCCGTTTGTCACGTAGGACGTCATAAACGCCATGTTCTTTCTGTCTCCCGCCTGAACCTCCGACGGCGCAATAAAAGTGCTGCTCTTGGAGACCGGAACGGATTCCCCCGTCAGGGCCGACTCCTCAATCTTCAGATTGGCTCCCTGGACAAGCCTCAAATCGGCCGGTACCTGACGTCCGGCGTCCAGCATCACCAGATCACCCGGCACCAGCTCTTCCGCCGGAATGATCCGTTCCCTGCCGTCCCTGATTACCACCGCTTCCAGCTTCGTCATCTTCCTCAGAGACTCCAGCGCCTTCTCCGCCTTTCCCTCCTGAATCACCCCTACCACGGCGTTCATCGCCACCACAGCCAGAATAATTACGGCATCACTGTACTCATGAAGCATAATCGAGATCGCCGCAGCCGCAAAAAGAACAAAAATCAGAGAATCGCAGAGCTGCTCTGCAAATCTCTGTATTAAAGTCTTTTTCTTTGCCTCCCTCAGCATATTCTTCCCATAATGCCTGAGGCGTTCATCGGCGTCTGCCTGTGTAAGACCTGTCCGGCCATTGCATTCAAACTGTCTGCACACTTCTTCGATTGTTCTGTTTTCGTACATCTATCTCTCCCTTTCTGTGACAGGTTGTCTTATCTCACAATATGCCCTGGGGGGAGGAAATATACTAAAGATTTGATTGAGAAATGAGGACGCCGCCGTCAGGCCAGGGGCCGGGGGGTGAGGGGAATCGATGAGTCTTTCGTCCCGGGCGTCAGGGTGTCGTGGGCGGGGAATCCGGGCAGAAAAAGTTCCTCCGGGAAACGCTTGCGCTCGTTGGAGTACATAATGGTACTAACCTCGAAAAAACCTCGGTAAGTACCAATGAACTCCCAGGTTCCCTCCGGAATCTTTTTCTCCCTTCTTCCCCTCAGGAAGGTTATGGCCGGGACGAAAGGCTCAGCCAGGATAGCGGCCCGGTCCCTGGCCTGCGGCGGCTGCTCTGTCCTATTTCTTCAATGGGGGAGGCGCTTGTCGCTGCCACTACATTTCTATAAGAATGCCTGAGAACTACATCCTGTTCACTATGAGACTATGTAAACTTATAATCTAGAGTGTTTATTCTGATACTCTTTTTATGCATCCCAGGATATCATCAAAATCTAAAATAGTTACGACTATATCGTGGCCGCGACAATACCACCACACTTGACGAAAGAGACAATCAGCCCCTGAAGCCGGCGGACGGGGCAATAACCTCCGCTGAGTCTTCAGTCCCGCCGACAACGTGCCCGGGGAAGGAAGGAGAAAACTTTCCGAAGGGGACCTTGGAATCCGCCGGTGCTTGCTGACACATTGAGCACTTAGCGAGGTCCTATCGAGCTTAGTGCAAAAGCGTGCGGTGGCAGGTCTTACACGAAGCGTCGAGTAGATGTGCCCCTTACAGGGCACACCCCTCACAGAAATCCGGACGTGCGGCTTTCCCGCATCCGGCTCTTTATAAGGCGCATCGTTCACTTCTATCATGCGTATACGTTGACATAGATTTTTGGCCGTTTGAGGGGATACTGTTTTAACAACTCCCTGTATCCCTCCCACGTATAGCTGTTTCTCTGGCTTCTTCGGTTCAGCCAGTAGTACAGCCGTCTTTTTACCCGGTCATAAAAACACCAGATACTTCGGCTATTATCTGTGATTCCGTAGTAATGGTAGTATCCAATTAAAATTTCGTTCAGCTTTTTGATGAGCTCCTTGGGGTCTTCATGTCTCTTCCGCTTCATATACGCGTTCATTTCCCGGCTCTTCTTCGCCAACTTCTTTTTACTGGTTTTCCTCTTCACTCTGAACTTCCCGTTCCGGTTCTCGCTACAGTAGTGTGTAAAGCCCAGAAAGTCGAATGTCCCCGCCTTTTTCCCTTCTTTTTGGCTGCGTTCCTTCGCATACCTACCGAATTCGATTAGGCGGCTTTTATCCTCTTCCAGGCTCAGACCAAAGTGCAGCAGCCTACGTTTCAACCGTTCATAGAATTCTTCCGCCTCCTCGTTATCTTGGAAGCACACTACAAAATCATCGGCGTACACCACCAGGCCGCAGTAGACTTTCATCCCCGGCTTCACCTTCTCCACAAACCACCATACCAGCACATAATGCATATACAGGTTTGCCAGCACCGGGGAGCATTCGGAGCCCTGGCAGCTTCCTTCCACGGTCTCATGGTACTGGTAATCCTCCAGGATTCCACTCTTCAGGATTCTCCTTACCAGGCGCGTGATATTTGGGTCTTTGATTTTGGATTCTATAAACCGTACAATCCAGTCATGGTCAAGATGTTGAAAGAAGGATTTTATATCTGCATCCAGTACATAATTCGTTTTCTCCCGTTCCAGCATCCCGTTCAGTTTCTTTATTGCCTGATGGCAGCTTCTTCCCGGACGGAATCCCATCATCTCTTCATAGAAATGGGGTTCAAACACGGCTTCCAGCAGTTCCTTTAACGCTTCCTGTACCAACTTATCCTCATCGCAGTAGATACTCAGCGGCCTCGTGTTCCCACTCTCCTTCGGCCTCTCCCCTTTTCTCGCTGCCTTTGGCTTATACGATTTCTTTTTCATCCACAGTACCAGCTCTTCCCGATTCCCTTCCTGCTTCTTCTCGTATTCCGCTCTGCTCACTCCATCGATTCCCACTACGTTCTTTCCTTCCATCTTTTCATTGCAGATCGTCAACCGCTCTTTGTTGATGAGATGCCCGATGGACGTAAATACCATGTCCGGATTTTCGCTTGACATCTGTGATATTCTCGCCAATTTCGTTTCCATCTTTTTTTCTCCTACCTCTGTGTGCAGTTGATGTTTCCTCTTTGATATTGCCTTATAAGGCAGCGCCGGGAGGATTCCCCGGCCCCTTCTCGACTTCCCTTTAGCGGTGCGGTTCCCCGCCTTTTCGGTACTATTCGGCCTTCCGACTGCCTGCCACCCGTTTGCCTCCCTTTCCGGTCGGCATACCCCTTCCCCACACAAGGAGGGGAGACGGCAGGCTCTCCCCAGTTGACATGATATCATTGTATAACATGATTGGCTCTCGGACACCGCAGCAGTGTGGAAAATCTCACCCTATCGATAAGCCCACATATTGCCTTCCACTACACTAAAAGCGTCGGCCTGCTGGATTTTCACAGCGTTTCGGTGCTCTATCACTCAACCCTATTACCTGGCTGTCTACGCTTAACTGGCCGCATTACTGTTGTCAGCCCAAGACTCGCTACCGGTGGTGTGGTTAGCACCTTGCCGGACAGGGTTTCCACCTGTTAAATATCACACCCTTTTCTGGGCGCACTAGCATCCGCTGCGCATTCCACAAGCGGGAGCGAGTCCCCGTAGGAATTTTTTCTCCTGGATTCCCCTTCACGACAACCTACAAACCGGGACTGAAGACTCATCCCCCCCCTCCCACCACCCCGTCCGCCGTCTTACAGAGGCGTCCTCGCATCTCAACTTCCCCATGGACTCAACCGGCTAAAGCGCAAAAAAACTCCCCCGGGGCTGCACATCATGCAGACTGGGGGAGTCTCATTCATTTATTCTTCAACCGTAGCGTACATAAAGTACCAGTATCCGTAAGGAGAATGCCATGTACCCTTTAATTTCGGGCTCTGTACCCAGAAGTCATTCTCGTATGCAACAGGCGCCATAGCGCTGTCTTTTAATGCCAGGTTCTCTGCCTCGTGAAGCAGTTTATAATGCTCTTCCTTATCAGCTGTTTCACGTGCTTTTTTAACAAGGGCATCGAATTCAGGATTGCTGTATTTACCATCATTGTTGCCGTTGCCTGTCTCTAACAGGTTGATCATGTTGGATGGATCATCGTAGTCATATACCCAGCCGTTACGTGCGATCTCAAAGTCACCGTTACGACGGGTTGGTGTGAAGGTAGACCACTCAACGATCTTGATGTCTGTGTTAACTCCAAGCTCTTTCCATGCGCTCTGTAAATACTCGGCGATTGGTTTGTGGTATTTAGCTTCGTTTGTCATATACTCGATGGTAGGGAATCCCTGTCCGTCCGGATAACCTGCCTCTGCGAGAAGCTGTTTTGCCTTCTCAAGATCGGCCTCGTAGTTATCTACGTTAAAGAAATCGCCGCCGTTGTTTGCTCTTGTAACTTCCTCAAAAGAAGAACCTGCCTCGACATCAGAAACACCAGGACCTACGAAGTTGGTAGCTGGAGAATATGTTCCCTGTGTTACTGTCTCGGCAATATATTTACGATCGATTGCAAGGCTTAATGCCTCACGCACTTTTGCATTGTCAAACGGCGCTTTCTGAAGATTAAAGGAAATATAGTAGGTTCCCATGATTGGAGCAATATGGAAATCTTCTGTTCCTGCCAGGCTTGGAACTTCCTCGGAAGGAATGTCTTTTGCCATCATAATCTCGCCTGTCTTATATGCACTGTAAGATGCGTTGGCATCTTCCATTAATACGAATTTAACAGTATTGACAGTAACCCTGTCTGCATCCCAGTAGTATGGGTTTTTCTCATAAAGGATATAGGATCCCGGAACCCATTCTTTCATTCTGAGTGCACCGTTTCCGACATATGTCTCAGGATTGATTGCCCACTGATCGCCATTCGCCTCGATGATGTCTTTCTTTACAGGGCTAAGTACGGCAAAAGCGGAAATCTTGTCATAATAAACACATGGGCTTGCAAGCTCAACAACAAATGTCTTTGCATCAGGTGCAGATACACCAAGTCCGTCTACTGCAGCCAGTGACTCTTCTTCTGTTGCATCTTCGCCTAAAGCCATGATTGCGTCATAACCTTTTACTACATTCAGCATGTCGTAAGCATATGGAGCCGCTGTCAGCGGGTTTGCAAGACGTTTGTAGGAATATACGAAGTCCTCTGCCGTCAGGTCGGAACCGTCGCTCCATTTTAAGCCGTCACGAAGGTGGAATGTGTAGGTTAAGCCGTCATCTGATACTTCAAAGGATTCTGCCTGTCCCGGCACAATGTTGTTCTCCTCATCGAAGGTCAGAAGCGTCTCATATGCGTGGATAATCATGTTGGCTCCGTCAATTGCGGAGTTTAACGCCGGATCAAGAGTCTCCGGATCAGGTCCGATCTGGACTGCAATGTCCACCCCGCCTGTTGATTCACCTGTTGCTGCTGTCCCCTGTTCGCTTCCCTGCTCACTTCCCTTTGTCGTGTCAGTTCCCTTAGAACCGCCGCCGCAGCCCGCGAGAACTGTGGTGGAAAGCATAGCTGCTGCTACCAGTAATGCTACTTTTTTCTTCATAATATCCTCCTTTGGATTTATATTTTAACCGGCTTCCCGCCGAAAGACGACGGTCTGTCGGTTAATTGCATAAAATAGACTCCCTTTAGCGGCATAATTCCTCTCCGCTGCTTCTTGGCAGCCGCTTACTAGTTTACCCGATCCAGGTGGTGGCAGGCCGCATAGTGACCCTTGGACACTTCCTGCCATACGGGTTCCTGTGCCGCACACTGCTCATCCGCATACGGGCATCTCGTTCTGAACCGGCATCCGGACGGCGGATTAACCGGGCTTGGAACGTCACCGCTCAGCACGATACGTTTCGATTCCCTGCTGGCTTTCGGATCCGCAACCGGAATTGCGGAAATCAGGCTCCTTGTATATGGATGGACGCTGTGGAACGTCAGCTCATAGCTGTCGGCCAGCTCCACCAGATTGCCCAGGTACATAACACCGATTCGGTTGGAAATGTGCTTTACAATTGAAAGATCATGGGCAATGAACAGGTAGGTCAGGCCCATCTCCTCCTGGAGTTCCTCAAACATGTTGACAACCTGGGCCTGGATGGATACGTCCAGAGCCGATACAGGCTCATCGCAGACGATGAATTCCGGGTTCACGGCCAGTGCGCGGGCAATGCCGACACGCTGTCTCTGTCCGCCGGAGAACTCATGAGGGTAACGGTTCGCATGCTCGGAGTTAAGGCCGACACGGCGCAGCATTTCGATAATGCGCTCCTGTCTGTCCTTCTTTCCTGATGCCAGTTTATGAATATCAATGGCCTCTCCTACAATGTCGGCCACGGTCATACGCGGATCCAGACTTGCATAGGGGTCCTGGAATACAATCTGCATTTTCCGGCGGTAGGGCAGCATGTTGACCGCCGTCTTTTTGCCGTATACCGGTTTTCCGTCCGCCATCTGAGGCTTTCCGTCTTCCCCGTACACCGGCACGTCGCCGCTGTCGAAAATAGTCTCCCCGTCATAGAGGATACGGCCGCTGGTCGGCTCATGAAGACGCAGAAGCGTACGTCCTGTCGTCGTCTTTCCGCAGCCGGACTCTCCAACCAATCCCAGCGTCTCTCCTTTATTGAGGTAGAAAGACACATTATCCACGGCCTTTACCACTTTTTTCTCAAACATCTTACTGCTGGCAACAGGGAAATACTGCTTCAGGTTCTGGACCTCAACTAATTTCTTATCTTCCATCACTTATTACCTCCCTGTGCTTTTTCAAATTCTGCTTTCTGAAGCAGCCAGCAGGCGCTGTAATGAATATCCGAGAGATCGGTATATTCCGGCATCTGGCGCAGGCAGATCTTCATACAGGAATCACACCTTGGTGCAAAAGGACATCCTGCCGGAGGATTCAGCATATCGACCGGGCTCCCTTCGATCGGGACAAGGCGGCTGTGCTCTTTTTCATTGAGCTTCGGAATGCTCCGTAACAGTCCCTTTGTGTATTCGTGGGACGGACTGTAGAAGATATCGTCCGTTGTACCATATTCTACCACTTTTCCGGCATACATGACAGCAATTTTATCACACATGCTGGCCACTACGCCAAGGTCGTGAGTAATCATGATGATGGCCATGCCCAGCTTCTCCTTCAGTCCCATCATCAGCTCCAGAATCTGGGCCTGAATGGTAACGTCCAAAGCCGTCGTCGGCTCATCGGCAATCAAAAGCTTCGGCTCGCAGGCCAGTGCGATGGCAATCATGACACGCTGGCGCATACCGCCTGAGAGTTCGTGGGGATACTGTTTCAGCCTCTTCTCCGGTTCATTAATTCCAACCAGTGTCAGAAGCTCTTTTGCCCTCTCCCTTGCCTCCTGTTTCGACTTCTTTGTATGTAAAAGAACCATCTCACAAATCTGGTTTCCTATGGTATATACGGGATTTAAGCTGGTCATCGGATCCTGGAAAATGATAGAAATCTCTTCTCCTCGGATTTTTCTCATCTGTTTCTCGCTCATCTCATCAATACGGTGTCCGTTGAATTCCAGGGTGCCGCCGATCAGTTTTCCAGGATATGCGGTCAGTCCCATCAGGCTGTACGCGGTAACGGATTTACCGGAACCGGACTCGCCTACGATTCCCAAAACCTCGCCCTCCTTCAGATGGATGGAGACGTCGTTTAATGCCTTTACCTCACCGGCCGGGGTGAAGAAAGAAAGGCGTTCGTTCTTTATATCTACTAAATACTCGCTCATTCTTCGTTCCTCCCTAGTTCTTCATCTTCGGGTCAAATGCATCGCGCAGGCCGTCACCCAACAGGTTAAAGCTCAGGATAATGATGGAAATCATAAAAGCCGGAGCAAACAGGCGGTGCGGATAGCTCTGGAGACCATTAATAGCGGCACTTGCAAGGCTGCCCAGGGACGGCATCGGCGCATTTACGCCAAGTCCCAGGAAGCTTAAGAAGCTCTCCGTAAAGATGGAGGACGGAATCTGAAGCGTTGTCGTAACAATCAGAGTACCGATACAGTTAGTTAACAAATGCTTTCTGATAATACGGCCGCTGGAAGCTCCCAGCGCCCTGGCTGCCGTCACATATTCCTGCTCTTTCAGAATCATGATCTGGCTTCGCACGATACGCGCCATGCCGACCCAGTAAAGGAGGGCAAACACGATAAAAATACTGATCAGGTTTACACCGATGACGCCGATCCATTCAAATCCGGGCTTCTGCGCCAAATCCTTTAGGGGATAATTGAGCACCGCCGCAAGGAGAATGATAATCAGTACATCGGGGACCGTGTAAATAATATCTACAATACGCATCATCACCATGTCGACCCATCCTCCGAAGAATCCGGAAATGGAACCGTACAGGGAACCAATCAAAAGAATGATTGCCGATGCCACAAGTCCTACCAGCAGGGAAACACGGCTTCCCATCATAACGCGGACCGCATAGTCACGTCCCAGGTTATCGGTGCCGAGAATGTGCGGGAATACTTTCTCCCCCGCGTCTATCTGCGCCTGCTCCGCCTCCGAATACTGCATTGGAGCCAGGTTGACGCTTGTCTTAATCTGCTGCTCATATTTATAAGGATAAACCGTTGGTACAATGAATGAAAGCACGAAGATAACCAGTACAACAATCAGACTGACCATGGCGATCTTATTCTTCTTTAAACGGCGCATTCCGTCCTGCCAGAAGCCGACGCTCTCTCTCATCACGACAAGGCTTTGTTTTTCACTTTCATCTGCCGGGAGGAAGTCGCTTACATCCATCTGAAATGATAATTTATTATTGTCCATCACATGTGCCTCCCTATTTCAGTTTTATACGCGGGTCGATAACGGTATATAAGATATCAACGACCACGTTCATTGTAATAATCAATGTAGCAAGGAAAATTGTAGTACCCATAATCAGAGGGTAGTCACGGCCTGTGATGGCGCCGATGAATTCGGAACCAAGGCCCGGGATCGTGAAGATCTTCTCTACAATAAAGCTTCCTGTAACCGTATAGGCAAGCAGGGGACCCAGATATGTAACAACCGGCAGTACGGCATTTCTGAGCGCATGCTTAAACACGCTGAAAAACCAGGTAACTCCCTTCGCCCTGGCGGTTCTCATGTAGTCCTGTCCCAGGACATCCAGCATGGAAGAACGCATCAGACGTGAAATATAGGAGGCCGGGTATAGCGCCAGCGCTGTAACGGGCATAATATAATGTTTCCACGATGTCAGTCCATATGTAGGCAGCCATTCAAGTTGAAACGACAGTACGTACATAAGCAGGGTGGAGATAACAAAACTCGGCACCGCAATTCCGCAGGTACTGAAAATAATGATAATGTTATCCGTCATCTTGCCTCTCTTAAATGCTGCGATACTCCCAAGTGGAATACCAACCAGTACGGCAATCAAAATAGAGATTCCTCCCAATTTTGCCGAAACCGGAAATTTTGTTTCAATAATCGAATTCACGGTACGGCCTCTCTGCTTTACGCTGGGACCTAAATCTCCGTGAAGTACTTTTCCCATATAAATTGTGTATTGCTCCGGAAGTGGTTTATCCAATCCGTATTTTTCCATCATCGCCTGCTGGGCCTGGGGTGTAAGGGCTTTCTCAGCCATAAATGGGCCGCCTGGTACCAGGTTCATCAGGAAAAATGTAAGAGTGGCTACAAGCCAGCATGTAACAACGGCCAGACCAATACGCTTTGCAATATATTTTGCCATGATATCTCTCCTTTCCTGTGAGTCGGGGTGGCAAAAAATGGACATATGAAATACATTTGTCACCCGTGTGCGGACATTGTCTGCTAAAAAATAAAATCCCATGGTTATCCGCCATGGGATTTTATTGATTGGCAATGAAAAGTTCATCGTTCCTACTTTTCGTTGTTATCTAGCATTACATTCCCATCTGTTTAGCTACTTCTTCTGCGAAGTTCTCTTCTTTCTTTTCAAGGCCTTCACCTGTCTCAAAGCGTACAAACTTCTTAACTGCCACTTTCGCGCCGTTAGCCTTAGCAACTTCTGCCACGTACTGGGATACGGTCTGTTTGCCGTCTTCAGCTTTTACATAAACCTGATCAAGTAAGCAGATCTCTTTTAATTCTTTGTTGATACGTCCTCTTACCATTCCCTCAATGATTTTGTCATTGGCGTCCGGTTTCTCGTTCTTAGCTGCTGCCGTGAGAATCTCTGTCTCTTTCTCGATATAATCGGCATCAACTTCGTCTCTGTTTGTGTATAATGGTTTTAATGCAGCTGCCTGCATTGCAACGTTCTTAGCCATCTCTTTGAGAGCGTCGTTTACTACGTCTGTCTCAACATCAACTAAAACGCCGATCTTTCCGCCTGCATGGATGTAGGAAGCAACAAAACCGTTAGCCTCTTCGATCTGTGCAAATCTTCTGATCTTCATGTTCTCGCCGATAATGGAAATCTGGGAAGAAAGAGCTTCTGCAACTGTTAAGGAAGGTTCCTTATCCCACTTCTCATTTAAGAAAGCGTCGATGTCTGCTGCTGTTGTATTGAGAGCCTGTGCCGCAACGTCTGCAACGTAGGTCTGGAACTTCTCGTTCTTTGCTACGAAGTCTGTCTCTGCGTTAACCTCTACAACTACTGCCTTCTTCTCATCAGCGGATAATGTAGTAGCTACGATACCCTCTGCTGCGATACGTCCGGCTTTCTTTGCTGCGCCTGCAAGTCCTTTTTCTCTTAAGAACTCAACTGCTTTATCCATATCACCGTCTGTAGCTGCAAGAGCTTTCTTGCAATCCATCATGCCGGCGCCTGTCGTCTCACGTAATTCTTTTACCATTGCTGCTGTTACTGCTGCCATTTTTAATTCCCTCCGTATATTTTTTCATTTCCAATTTCAGTGGTGTTCTGCCTGTCCTGAAACATTCAGCGGTAATTATGCCTCTGCTGCTTCAGCAACATCCTCGCCCTCGAATACAGGAGCTTCTGCTTCGCCCTGTCTTGCTTCGATAACGGCGTCTGCCATTCTGGAAACGATTAATTTTACGGCTCTGATAGCGTCGTCGTTACCCGGGATTACATAGTCAAGCTCTTCCGGATCGCAGTTGGTATCGATGATGCCGATTAACGGAATTCCCAGTGTGTGTGCTTCCTGTACGCAGATTCTTTCTTTCTTAGGATCTACTACGAAGATAGCGTCCGGAACTCTCTTCATCTCTTTGATACCGCCAAGGTTCTTCTCGAGCTTCTCCCACTCTTTCTTAAGAGCGATAACTTCTTTCTTAGGAAGAACATCAAATGTTCCGTCTTCAGACATGGTCTCGATCTGTTTTAATCTTCCGATACGGCTCTGGATGGTCTTAAAGTTTGTAAGCATACCGCCTAACCATCTCTCGTTTACAAAGAACATTCCACATCTCTCAGCTTCTGTCTTGATAGCGTCCTGAGCCTGTTTCTTTGTTCCTACGAACAGGATTGTGCCGCCGTCTGCTGCGATGTCTGCTACTGCCTTGTAAGCTTCATCCACTAAACCTACGGATTTCTGTAAGTCGATGATGTGGATGCCGTTTCTCTCTGTGTAGATGTACGGAGCCATCTTAGGGTTCCATCTTCTTGTCTGGTGACCAAAATGTACACCAGCTTCCAGTAACTGTTTCATTGAAATAACGCTCATGTTTCTTTCCTCCATTTGGTTTTCTTCTTCCGCCGTCTTCTTTGCTTCCTCGGGGACTCCTGGCAGAACAAAAAGGCCTGTTACAGCCGTTTTCCATCCTGTTTCATCGGAGCACCGTCCTTAAGAATCCGTCCGGCGTGATTTTTTAGCCTTTATACTATATCACAGGTAAATTTTTTCTGCAAGTGGTTTATACGCGAAAATACCGCTAAATTGTTGATTTCTGCTGGTTATTTTTATTTTTACAGGCCGGCTCATTTATTTTCAGGTGAAATCTTTTTTCCGTCACTCATAAAGCAGATATCCTGTGTAACCGTACTGAGGACTTTTGTTCCGCTTGCCCGGAACGCTTCCCTGATTTCGTCCTCCGGCTCCTGCGCGGTCACCACCGCGTATTCCGGTTTCAATGCTTCAATCAGTTTTACCCCTCTTTTGGAATTTCTTCCATGGTGAGCCGTCTTGTATACATTGACCTGGGGCAGCTCCAGTTTCAGAAGTTCCCCCAGGCGCTCCTTTTCGGCATCTCCTGCAAAAAACAGCGTCACGTCTCCGTGTTTCACCAGCGCCGCCAGAGAATAGTCGTTCGATTCATCATAATAGAATTCCTCCGGCGGGAAGACGCGGATATCCAGCTCGCCAAAGGTGAAAAGGCGGTCGCGGGACAGCGATTCTGTGGGGATATGCTCCGTCTCAAGTTTGTCGAGCAGATCCCGGTAAAGTGGCTTTTCCCCTTCATAATAGGGAGTGATAACCTCCGTTACAGGAATATTGTCCACAAGAAAAGAAGCGCTTCCGATATGATCCTTATCGGGATGGGTCAGAATCAGGCAGTCGATTTTATCCACATTCCTGTCCTTAAGTATTTCCAGAATATGGGCGCCGTCCTTTTCTTCTCCGGTGTCGATCACGACACAGTCCTCTCCGCTTAAAAGAACTGCACAATCCGCATCCTCCTGAGTCCCTGCAAAAATAAACTCGGCGTCTTTTGTTACTCCCCGGTTCTCCAGCAAATACCAGCCGCCAATCATGGCGGCGCATAATGCGCATACGCCGAGTACGCGCAGAAATAGTACGGCAATTTTACGAGCAGTTTCCATTCATACCTCCCTGTAGACGAACTTGTGCATAGACCTATCGAAATGCAGAGAAAATAAGTATGCCAAAATCAGTTAAATCCTCCTCTGTCCATCCACTGTACTTTTGACAATCACTTTTAAGCATGCTATGCGCCTCATCTTTATTACTCAGTGACCAGGCAGTCCAGCTGATTCCATGCTCCTTCATATAATCTATGAACGGACGGGCATTTTCCTGATATGTTATCGCTCCACTTCCTGGCCCTCCGTCCTGCAGATAAGCCTGTTCCCCAACGGAAGTTCCCCACTCGCTGACGAACACTGGAACTCCGCTTTCTACGATTGATTCGATCAGGTGGTTCTCACAGGCTTTTTCCTCTGATACATCGATATACCGGTGCATCGTATACATAATATTACCATACTCCAAAGGCTTTTCTATTGGTCCTGAAAAATCGGTACAATACTTCGGAGTTCCAACCAGGATTACCGCTCCCGGCGCATTGGCGCGTATCACCGGTATTACTTTATCCGCATAACTTCTGATATCTTCCCAGCTCGTATCACCATTTGGTTCGTTGCATATCTCATACAGAATCGCTGGATTGTCACCATAGTGGCGGCTGATTTCATCAAAAAATAATACCGCTTCTTCCACATACTCATTGGGATTGCCATCCTTCAAAATATGCCAGTCTGCAATTGCATACATGTCCGCAGACAGAGCACTTTCTATACCCATATAGAGATAGTCAAGGCTCTGTTCAGGATTTTCAATATATGCGCTATGAGGCTCCGTATACATCGCAATCCTCTGCACATTGGCTCCTGCTCCGGCCAGTGTCTCCATGGCACCCCCGTTCAGATATCTGGGATACCAGGTGATCCCATGGCTGCTGGTTCCACGTAAAACCATCGTATTTCCCTTTTCGTCCTTCAGGGCGGCACCGTCCACATGCAGGGCGCCATGGGAGCTGACTCCCGGACCTTCTGCCCCTTCAGCGGTTTTACATCCGCAAAGTATGGCCAAGGCTGCTGTAAAACCGCTTAATAGCAACACATTTTTTAAATATCTCATGGTGTTTTCTCCATTCCAAAAGGAAGTGCTTCCCCCTTCAGATCCTCAGGAAAAAGTGAGAGGATCACATAATCATAGTGATTTTTTCCCAAGAATTCATCCAACTCTTTCTCACTTATCCGCAGTGTCCAGAGCATGTCAACCTGTTTAAAGGATTGGGCCAGAAAAGCTCCCACTGGTGTTGCATATGAATCCCGTAGTAAAAGGATTTTTTCTTTAGATTCCGTTTCTAAATTCTGAATTGAAACATATTCGTCAACACCGTTATGCAAATAAACCCCTTCCGCGCTTCCATTATAGATATCCTTAAAGTTCTTTTTCTTCTTATCAATTGCGAGCAAGGATTTCTCAAAATTTCCTGTGTATGTTAAATAGTTATTCAACCTCCCACGGTATAACAGATAATCCCCCTCATTTTTCGGATAAATTACCGTATAATCTTCTGTCCCGCCAGCAAATATTCTACCCGTTTCACGTCCCTGTGAACCCAGCATATAACCAGGAAGTGTTATTTTATTATAATTGTCAAGGTTACGTAATTCATAATCAGGATCTGGGACAGCATTAAAAGATTTTTCCATCCATTCCAGAATCATACAATATCCGGAAAAAGCTGCAATAGGAGTCCAATGGTGATCTGTTCGGAAAAAAGCTTCCTTTCTTGTAAGTCCACTTGCTCCGCATATATCACTTAAATCCAGCATAGGTACTTGATAATAACGGAGCCATGAAACATAATCACCAGCTAATTTTGAAAAATCATTATAGGGTATCCCATAATATCGCTCTGATTCTTCAGGTAACTTCATTGGAAAAATCACGACACCCATTTTCGTTCCTTTTTCCTCTAATAAATCGTGTAATCTACGGGTTCTTACGGCCAGTTCCTTTTGATCATCACCAAAACCACTCCAAAAATTGCCTCCATAAAGCATTCCATCTTTTCCAATAACATTTGAAAAAGCATTTTCTTCTTTTTTCCCCATCATAAGCTGCAACGCCCCATATCCTTCAATTAAAGGATAACGAAAGAGCAATTCCTCACTCATCTCTTCTTCAATCGCAGTAATTGCCTGTTTCGGTTTATGAAAGTCCAGCTTCTCCTCCCTCAGCTCTTTCATCACCACCGGTCCCTTGCAAATAAGATTAAGAGCTGAAAAGGAGAACAGGCATATTAAAAATAATACGGAAAATAGGGACTTTCCCTTTTTATTGTTTTCTTCCATATTTCTCCTCTCTCCGGATTAGAAATTAAAATAAATAAAAGGATTATAACCACTCTTGGAAATATAGATTACCGATATTACAAACACCACCGTCATTCCCAGCGGATACAGCAGCTGGGCCCGTTTCGGATACCTGCCATACCATCGCATACCGGCCTGTTTTATGGCAGGCGTACACAGCAGAATACCGGCTACCCACAATACCGCATATTCTTTCAAAAACATCCAGGTATATGGACTAAAAAATCCGTTCTGATTCATCCAAAACATATTTCCAAGATATTCCTTCAGTTGATAAAAACTCTCACAGCGGAACAGTACCCAGCCCATATTAATTACGAAAAGAGCATAAATGTGTCTCCATATCGATTTTCCTTCTCTCTTTTCCAGTTCAAACAGGCGTTCCAATACAAGAAATGCAAAATTAAGAAGTCCCCAAAAAAGGAAGTTCCACGCGGCGCCATGCCACAGTCCGGTCAAAATCCAGACAATCAGCATGTTGTTTATCATCTTGCTTTTATTTTCTACCCGTGAACCTCCAAGGGGAATGTAAACATACTCCTTAAACCATGTTCCAAGCGAAATGTGCCATCTTCTCCAGAATTCCCCTATAGAACGTGAGATGTAAGGATAAGAAAAGTTTTCTTCAAACTGGAAGCCAAACATTCTTCCTAGGCCTATTGCCATATCCGAATAAGCGGAAAAGTCGAAGAAAATTTGTAGTGTATAGGCAATAGACCCCAACCAGGCAAGTGTAACCGGTATAGCCATAATCCTGTGTCCCGCATTTGTCATCGAATAAATATTATCTGCAACGATAGCAAAAGAATTTGCCAAAACCAATTTTTTAGCAAGCCCCTGGACAAACCGTACACATCCGGAAGAAAATAGTTCCCATGAATGAGTACGGTGTTTTATTTGCTGTTCAACCGTATTATACCGCACAATCGGTCCTGCTACCAACTGCGGAAAAAAGGAGATATACAGAGCCACATTCATCAAATTTTTCTGAACTGGGGTCGTTCCCCGGTAAACATCAATTACGTAACTAAGCGCCTGAAATGTAAAAAACGAGATTCCAATCGGCATCAGCAAAGCCATAGAAAAGTTCAGCTCCGTCCCCAGAATCCCATTCAGGACAGATAGCACAAAATTCCAATATTTAAATAAAAACAATGCTCCAAGATTGCCGGTACAGCCGACAAAGAGCCATAATTTCCCGGCGCTCCTCCATCTTGCAAGCGCAAGAGCCACAGCCCAGTTAAATACGCAGCATCCAAGCAGGAGTACAACATAATATGGTTCTCCCCATGCGTAAAAAATCAGGCTTGACAACAGCAGGAAGGCATTTCTTAACCCTACACTAAACCGGAACACTGTATAATAAAGTGCCAGTACGGCAGGAAGAAAATAAAATAAAAATACAATACTGGAGAAAACCAAATTTGTTTACCCCTTTCAGCTTACTTTATCACGTTTCTCTTCTACCTGGGCAAATAACAGATCAAAGGCATCTGAGAAAAGCAGTTCTTTCCAGTTATCCAGTCGGTAAAGTCCGGCCTTGTTCCCCATTTTAACACATTTCATAAGGGAATCGCTTCCTGGAATCCGTATCTCCAACACCTCAGGCAGAGTTGTTTCTTCTTTAACCAGTAAATACTCATAATTACAGTTCTGTACATATACCTGTTTTCCGTCCACAGTATCCATCATCCTGTTCAGCTCAATACGTGGAAGCTGTCTCTTAGAATTTTCCGCATGGGCGGAACGCTTCTGGACATTCAGGAAGATATCATCAATGATACTTACTGACGGGCTCATTGTTTTCGCCAGGCTGTGATCGCGGTCATACAGGATTTGGAAATAGCTGTCCTTGTTCTGATCGTCCACATCGGTAATCTGAATTCCGTATTTCCACTTATCACCCTGTTTCTGGACATGTACACAGTGTGCTCCCAACTCCGATTCATACCGTTCCGTCTTAAGCCGGAGCGTCATCTGCTCTTCGCCATGGGGCATATAGATGGATTTATCACACAGCACTGCCAGCCCCGTCTCGGACAGGTCTGTGGTTACACCGTAAAACTGTTTCCCCTGATAGGAAATTTCAACCGGGACGCGGACATAGAATCGGTCTGTCGTCCGGAGATTCCGACGCCCCGACATGAAGAAAAGAGCCATAACAAGATGCTGTGCATTTAAGGCCAGCCAGTATATTAACACAGCTGCACCAAAATTGCCAGACTGGAAAGCACTCCTTGCCGCAATGACGAGCGCCACTACATCAAAGACCAGCAGAATCGTCTGCGGTATTGCCAGCATCATATCCGAATGTCTGGCCGTATCCCTCGTTTTACTTGTGACGTTAAATTTCTTCTGCCTGATAAACAGTGTCTCCAGTAAGACGGGTATAATCATATATGGGAATATTACGGTATCTACAGTGTTACTCCATCGCTTGTTTCTTATCTTGCCGGATGTTACTTTCAGGGCCTGATTGTAAAGGACATAGGAGGGCAGCCAGATGAAAATTAATTCCTTAAGACTGCAGATTACAACCGGAATGCCAAACAAAATAAACAGAATCGGGGAGATGATGTAGATAAATCTCCTAAAAAATGTCCACCAGTACATCCAACATGCCAGATAACTAATCTTTGCATTCAACTTTATATGAGGGTTAAACAGTAGATTCGTCCGGCGCAGGGAAGTGATGCATCCTCGCCCCCACCGTACACGCTGCTTAATCAGGTTATCAATGTCTGTCGGGGCAAGCCCGTGTGCAAGCGTTTTATCGACCGCATAGCACGAATAGCCTTTTGCCTGGATTTTAATCCCCGTTTCGAAATCCTCTGTGATTGTACCAGTTGCAATTCCTCCAACCGCATCCAAGGCATCTCTTGAAATCAGCGTATTGGAACCTGCATAAATCGGTGCATTGGCATTATTTCTACCAACGTTAATTTCACGGAAGAAAAAATCCTGTTCATTGGGGATTCTCGTTTCACTAAAGAAATTATACTGGAACATATCAGGATTATAAAAACTCTGGGGAGTCTGGATAAAGCCGATTTTGTACTTTTCATCCATCTCCTCTTCCGTGCGCTCCGCCCAGGTTCCGTCATCCATCTTCTTCATACGCGGAAGAAAAATATAAGGAACCGTTTCCATTAGAAAATCATGGGTAGGAATCATATCTGAATCAAATGTCACTATCCATGGGGAAGATGTTTTACTCAGCGCATGATTTAAGTTTCCAGCTTTGGCTTCTTTATTGTCAGCCAGCCCAAAATATCCCACCTTCATTTTTTTTGCCAATTCTGCCATCTCAGGACGGTTTCCATCATCGCAGATATAAATATGTACTTTCTTTTTATCGGGATAGTCCATATGCCTGCAGCCATTCACAGTCTTATAAAGAAGTTCCGTCTCCTCATTGTGGGTTGCAATCAGTATATCTACATCGGGATACCATTCCTGCGGTACTATGGGCATATCCGGAGCCGATTTTTTCCCCAGCCTGGCAAAATGCTCTGTTCCTTCCAACATGGAAATCGTTTCTGAAACTGCCAGAAAAATCCCGCAGACAGTCGCCAGCCATCCGTAAACGTTATGATCCGGGATGGTAAAGAAAAGACGCCAGATGATATAGACTGTCATACTGACAAGTGCCACCACAATCCAGAATTTTTCCTTAGTCCCCTTCTGGTTCTGTTTTGATATTTTAATCTTCTTTCCCATTCCTGCCACCTTCTATCTGAGTCCATCTCTGGTTCTCTGAACCAGAATGATTGATACAAAAAAACTCAAAATTAATAATACAGCTAAACTGTTACTCCGCCATTGTTTTCCTTCCCAGGGTACATAAATCTCATGTATGTGCTGATCCATGTATGATGCGTGCAGGGATGCAAAATCGATAAGTCTTTGCACTTCCCCATCTGTGTCACTGCGTACTCTCTGCACCGACAATCCTGTGCCTTTTTCAGTTAAATCATCCAAAGGGTTTTTTTCGTACTCTTCGCCCCATCTTGAAATATCTCTTTTAACTGCATTTCCCAGAAATATGAGGGCTTCTGTTGACACCTTCTCTACATATTCATCCGATAATATATTTTTGCGTAATGCTCCATACCGTTCGCAAAGCTTGTTTACAAATACCGGATCCTGAATCATACGCTCAAACCATGGCCTTTGCTTCATAACTATATAATTATAATCTGTTAAAAAATGCGAGCCGTTATCCAAGGCACCATCAAAATCCCAGACAGGTCCCATTTTTATTTTTCCGCCAATATCTTTATAAAAATAGGTAGAATGTAGCCCAGCGTCATAACTGGTCAGATATTCATTAATTATAAAGTAATCACAAAATGATTCCATATCAATCATCTGCCTGTATTGAATGAACTCTAACCAATCATCGGAGTACAGCGCTTTTTCCAGTTCTGATATTTCTTCCGAAATTTTCTGTATCGATTGTTTTGTTATTTTATCCTCTTTAGGATAAACGGCACTGACCACCGCATCATTCTCCCATTCCAGTTCCCAGCTTTTTCTTTTTTCCGGGAAATTGTCAAGATATGTAGGAATCGATACTGCAGACGCATCGTAACGATCGCGTTTCAGGAGATAGGGAATTGAAACAGCGCCAGGAGAATACCGGCTGATTTCTACCCTTCCTTCTCCACGCTCGATAGGCTCCATCATCATATACAAACCATCATAACGATATGTGCCGCCGTTTTTTATAATAACCTCACAGTATCTTAAATCAGGTGTATAAGGCTGCATTTCTCCCATCAAATTCATGGCCAGGTAAGTTCGAAGATAAGAACGGTCAACCTGAGTTCCATTCAAAATCCAATCATCCGAAGTATCCATTCCTAAAAGTGGCTTTCCGGATTTTTCGCCTGCTTCATTAAGCAGTTTGATTCTGTACTGATGTTTTGGGAGCAGCGCCGAATGGTTGCCTCTTACTTTTATTTTTCCGGATGATGTGATTCCAGGCAAATCTCCGATATGATTCACAGAATTTTTGTTATCAATAACTGATATTTGTATCTGGGTATACACATCAATTCCCTCCGGATATAACATGGCATCCGTCTTTTTGTCATAGTACTTATAATTCACAATCTCTTCCCCACCCGTATCAATAATAACGAGCGGCAAATGCGAAGTAAAATTCCCATCCACCATAAAGTCTTCGGGAACCGAGTCAGTCCCCAGCGTCGGATCGGCCGCGGACGCCAGTTCATGATGCCACACCCGCTCTTCCTTTTTGTCGATTGCCTGATATTTCCACATTCCGAATCCCGCACAGACCGCCACGCTGAACAAGATCATGGCAAAGGCCGCTTTCCACTTTGCACCCATACTTAAGTCACTCTTTCTTTTTTGTCCGTTTTTCTGTCATTTATGCAGAAATTTCATCGTTCTGGCCTACAAGGTTTACTTCCATAACCCCTTTCTGTTCCAGAAGCTTCTGGCTCACTTTTCCATTCTGCCAGATTTTTACCTGTTTTTCAGACAGCTCATAGATATACTCCATGCTTTCCCTGCCCTGGTTTTTAACGCAGAGGCGTGCTTTTCCCTTAAGAGGCTCCTGAATCATGTTCTCCACCTCACCGGCCATATCCGACTGGCCCCTCACAATCAGCAGATACCTTGTATTGCTGCGCACGCCGCCGATTACCAGCATCAGAAGAAATATGATTACACTGCCGATAGATGCAGTCACAAAATCAGAAATCCCGCAGCAGATTCCCACTGCAATACACCAGAAAATATAAGCTGTATCCCTGGTATCCTTGATTGCAGTACGGAACCTGACGATCGACAATGCACCGACCATACCAAGGGACAGCGCTATATTATTTCCAATTACGCACATAACCATTGTCGTGACGATTGTCAGCATCCAAAGAGATACATTAAACCGTGCATTATAGACCGCTCCCGAGTGTGAAAAACGGTATGACAAAAAGATAATAAACCCGATTACCAGCGCACTGAAAAAGTTAATCAGCAGTTCCTGTACCGACAGGCTTCCCGCATGGTTTGTTATGTAATATAAAAGATCTTCATTCATGAAATAGTTCCTCCTAATCCAAAATAACGTGATGCCGTATATTTGCTGCTGGCTGACTCCGTAAGTTCAAACGGAGAAAGCGCAGTCCTGATGTAATCCAACAGGAAGTGATTGTATTTTACTTCCAGTGTCGTTTCCCCGGGAGTTGTGACCGGATAAAATGGAATTGACTTCTGAAACAGATTAAACTGCCCTTCCTGCGATGATATCTGACTGTCCAGTGTGAGCCTGATATCATTGGTTGGTATTGTGAATGCAAGGCGTTGATACCGTATCATGCATTTGGGCCTGTATACTTCCTCCTCCATCATTGTATAAAACAATCTTGGAAGTTCCCCCTCATATTTCATAAGGCAGCGGTAATCTCCCTTTATCATGCTCTCGGCATCTGCCTTCGAAAGAAGCAAACTCTGCTTTCTCTGTTTCGCTCCCTGCTTCCGCTTCCATTCCAGCTTTATTGTATCGCCCTCCCCGTAAACCCGGAGACGGATTTTCTTTCTGAATTCCACTCCGCTTTCTTTTTCGCGGTAATCCCTGTTATACAAAGAGTCAAAGTAGAGTGAATTCACAACATAAGGCCGTGCATTTCTGCAATTTTTGTCAAATGGCATAATATACGACAGCCTGGCTGCAATCTGCCCTGCCACAGCAGGAGAAACCTGATATTTTTTCTCAGTGCGCAGAACATCTAAAAACTCTGCCATAATCCTGCCCTTCCTTCATCTTTCCTTGTTTTTTACCAAAATTGTTTATATTTTACCGAAACAAGTCAACTATATCAAATAAATCAGGCCTTGTAAAGATTATGTAAGATTTGTGTAATGCTTTATTTTACCATTCTATTCATGAGTAAATGATTTGATATGTCTATATTACAGATCTTTATTTGCAAACCCGAACAGACTGATTCTAAAATATTGAATATTAGAGGAAATTTAAGATAAATATATCGTGGAAGAGATACTGATATAAAAAATCAATATTAGAAATGTGGTTGAATAAGGCAGACATCCCTTTTTGAATGTCTGCCTTATGATTATATATTTAGTTGTTCAACAACTTCTGGTATATCTTGTTATCCTTATCTGTAAATACATTAAAAATAACCCGGCGGACAGATGAGTTCCGCTCCAGAAAACTGGTGACCGTTTTCACCGCAATTTCTGCCGCCCTCTCCTGGGGAAACTGAAATACTCCTGTTGAAATGCAGCAAAATACTATCGTTTCCAAATGATTTTCCACTGAAAGTTCAAGACATGAGCGATAGCATCCTGCCAATAAGTCACAGTCCCGTTTCTGCAGTGGGCCGGTTATAATCGGACCTACCGTGTGTAATACGTACCGACTGGGAAGATTATATCCCGGTGTGATTTTTGCGGCGCCGGACGGTTCCTCTTTGCCCTGTTGCTGCATAATTTCATTGCATTTAAGACGGAGCTGCACCCCTGAGAGCGAGTGGATCATATTGTCAATGCAGGAATGGCATGGCTGAAAACATCCTAAAAGTGAGCTGTTTGCCGCATTTACGATTGCATCGGCCTTTAACCGCGTGATATCTCCCTGCCATAGAAAAATTCTCTTATTCAGATGTGACGGTTCAAAACTGCAGCAGTCAATCACCCCACGCTGTCTGACAAGTTCCGATAAATATTCATTCTGAACCTCTAAAAAGGATTGAGATACCGGCCGTGGAGGCCGAACATTCATAAGTGAGCGTATTACAGTCCATTGCTCTTTTTCATTATCCGGAACTTTTATACTGCCATATTCCGGCATATCGTTTATCAAACTCTGAATCAGGAAATATGCCTGTTCCTTTTTTATCATCTTCTGCCGCCTCCATTCCTTTTACTCTTCCCCCTTTGTATTATCGTTTCTCCTCACTCCGGTTCCGCGTCCTGTCTTCTCATTTCCGTCAGAACCGCAGCAATATCTCCCCGTATACAGACAGAACGCTCCCCTATCTCCCCGGGTACTGCACCTCCATCCAGATTGATACATGCATAGCGTGCTTTCGGATTCTGATATGTCATCTGCCAAAATGGATATTTGATGATAGCCGGAGTATTCATCCCCACCCCCAGTTCCAGAAACAGAAGATCCTCCCGCAGATTTGACGCCAGAAAGTGTTTATATCTTTCCGCCGCCCGATGCCATTCCTCATCCTCCACAAAAAAGCCGTCGCAGCGCAGATTCACTTCCATCTCTCCGCCGCACACCGGACATTTCGGCACCAGATGCGCGGGAATGCGGCAGTTCGTCTGCTCCCTGACCATAGCCCGGACCTGGGCTTCATTGTCATAAAGTTTATTGTGGCAGGCTTTCCGGCACTGGAACTTGCCGTAATCCCCCTGGGTGGCAAAAATACGGTCCGGTTCGAACCCGGCCAGCCAGAACTGGTGATCTACATTGGTGGTCAGCACAAAATAATTTTTCTTTTTCACAAGCTCAAACAAATCCAGGTATGCCCCGCCCGCCGGCTGATCGTACCGGTTACAGTATATATGCCTGCTCCAGTATGCCCATTTCTCCTCCTGGGTGGCAAAGGGATAGAACCCGGCGGAATACATATCTTTCATGTGATACCGCTCTATAAAGTCGCTGAAATATCGGATAAACCGCTCCCCCGAATAGGATAGCCCCGCTGCCGTGGAAAGCCCGGAACCCGCGCCGATGACAACCGCATCCGCAGCATCGATCCACCTTAAAAGTTCCTTCTCTTTCATCTCACACCCGCCTTTTTACAACCGCCTCAAAGGGACAGATTTCATAACAGTTTCCGCAGTGCAGGCAGTGCTCCTGCAAAATCACGCAGGGGGACGCTTCTATATTAATGCATTTCTGAGGACATTTGGAATAACAGAGCCGGCAGCCGCGGCACCGTTCTGTAATCAAATAACCTCCTGCAGCACCAGGAACCTCCTCTTTGTCCGTCTTTCCAAGTAGAAAGGAGTCTCTCGTAATCGGTTTCGTGGACAAATCAAAGAATTCTCCCCGGCCTTCATAGAGCTGAAACACTTCCAGGGCCGTTCTGCTGTCCTCATCCGGGTAAATTTCAGCCATATAGGGGTTTTCTTCAAAAACCTGAGAAAGCAGTCTGCCGCCGGTATTCCTCACCTTTCCCCGCACGGAAACAGCCTTCTTTTCCATCGAGCCCGCTCCGCCCGTCATCCCGCTGACCGCCACATATCCCGTATCCATCAGCTGACGGTAAAACTCCTTCCCCTTAGCCGTAATGAAATAAAGACTGTCTCGATCCACAAGCATAATGTCGATCACCCTCGTTACAGGCAGTCCTTCCCCATCGGTCGTGGCAAATACGGCAGAGTGGATTTCATCCTTTAAGATTCTGAGATAGTCCTCCGTTCTCAATGACAATCACCCCCTGTTAGAATTCATACGGCGGGTTTCCCGAAAAATCCGCAATCACGCCATGGGGATTTTCCAGATAAAAGACTTCAAAGATCGGGTTCGACGCCGTTTCATACTGTCCCTTCACAATCGGGTTTGCCATACATGCTTCTTTGATTGCCATATTATTCTCAAATACCGCCCGGCCGTGCAGCCTGAGCCAGGCAAAACTAGAATCGGAAACGCTGATTTCAATTTCAGGATTTGCCTGCATGTCCTTATATACATCCTTCCGGTTATTGGTGCAGAACCATAACTTACCCTCTTTTTCAAAACAGAACATAAACGGACGGCACTTTGCTTTCCCGTCCCTTCCAACGGTTGCCAGATACTGAACCGGGTTTGCCTGTAAAAATTCTACTGTCTTATTCATAATAGATTACTTCCTTTCCTTCCCTCAAAACTGTTGAAAAGTACGCTTCGCGGACTTTTCGTTGCCATTCAATAAAAGCGGCCGCTTCTTATGATTCCATAATAAAGCAGCCGGCTTCGTTTGCAAAGAACGCACTTTAAAGTGGGATAGGTACCCAAAAGTAAGACAGTTACCGCGGAGTTTTATAGTATCCAAAAGATACCATCAAAAGAACCCCCTGTTCTCAATCCTGTTTTTCCCTGCTCTGATAAAGATACAGCCACGGCGCGTCAACCGGAAGGTTCCCGAAGTCTTCCCTGCCGTACTCTTCCATCCTCCGGCCCCGGCCCACACGGATCAGACGGTCGGCGAGAGCCAGTGAATCGGCCAGGTTGACCGCCAGTATCACCACGCCGATCCCCTTATCCAGAAAGCGTTCGAGAAGCTCCCATACATGGATTCGGATGGCTACCTCCGCTCTCTTAAAGGGCTGGACGCAGAAAACCACCTTCGGATTCTGAACCAGGATTCTCATGTATATCAAATCATATTTTTGCTTATGGGACAATTCCTCCACCCTCAGGTCAAAAACCTCCTCCCCCAGCAGACCGGCATATTCCTGTCTCAGGCTCTTCTTGATTTTATTTCTGAGCCAAACATCGTGAAACCGGTGATCCAGGGTAAAACAGAGATTATCCAGATAACTTAAGTTAGGAAACAGCATTGTCTGCACCGGAACCTCCTGTATCACGGCAATCCGGCGATCCGGTTTCTGTTTAAACTCCTCGCTGCAAATCCACATTTTTCCCAGGTCCGCCCTTTTTCCCCCGGACAGCACGGCCAGGAGATCCGGCAGAATCCGGTTGTCGAGATCCTGTAAAACCAGGCATTCCCCCGGAGCCACGGCAAAACTCAAGTCCTTTACCTCGCCGTAACAGAGATTCTCCGCCCGGAAGGCCGGTTCCTCCGTATCTGGATGTACCGTTTTCTTTGAAATCTGCTCGCTGACGCGCCTGTCAAACCCTTTTGTCCAGCGGTACATATAGGTATCCGGAATATGCTCCGAGAACATGAAATATTTGATAATCTGACCGTTCTGCATCACGGCCGTGCGGTCGCAGATCCGCTTTACTTCCTCATAATGGGGAGCGACATAGAGAAACGACATCCCCTGATCGGCATAATGGCGGATAATCCGGTGCAGCTTCTGAAGCTCCACGTCACTGATAAAGGAACTGATATCGTCCAGGACCACGAGATAATTTCCCGCCACAACCGCTTTTAAAAGCTCCACCACAAACCGCTTAAAGGGGGACAATTCCTCAATATAGGCATCCGCGTCAATGTCCATATCAATGTCCATGAGAAACGGCTGGAGCTGCTGTTTCAGAATCTTCGGCTGCATCAGCCGCTTTCTGAACCCGGGACGCAGCACAAAAATATTGTCGGCCACCGTGAGACCCTCGGCCAGGCAGCTCTTGTTCTGGATTATGCTGATCCGGTTCGTCCCCGAGTCGGAGAATCGCCAGTGGTTCACCATTTTCTCGTGATAATAAACATATCCATAATGAAGCGGAAGGTTCTGCCTGAGAAGCTTGATGAGCGCAGAAATCCCATGGCGGTTCACGGGCATGAGTCCAAGAATCTCACCCGCCCGGATCGACATGCTGAAATTTTCCAACTGGGTCACGCCGTTTTCCCGATATGTGACCCGCTCCATTCTCAGTGTTTCTTCCCTCATTATTTCAATGCCTCTTTGTTCTTGATTTCCCTGTCACTCGTGATGGCAGGAAGTGATATCTCCACATCCGTTCCCACTCCGGGCATGGAAAATACGTGAAGTCCGTATTCCTCGCCAAACAGCAGATGAATCCTGTTATTTACATTGACAAGGGCAATTCCTCCCTTGGTCTCCGAATTCTGCGATGCAAAAGCCCGTCCGCTCTTCTCCAGCCGTTCGTTCATCCTGGCCAGGGACGCCTCGTCCATCCCGACCCCGTCGTCGGAGATCCGGATCAGCAGGCGTTTTCCGCTGCGCTCCAGATGGATGGTCAGATGGCCGCTCCCGATTTTGCACTCCGTCCCATGGATAATACTGTTTTCCAGAATCGGCTGCATCGTGAGCTTCGGCAGACGGCAGCAGTAAATCTCCTCCCGATCGTCGGGATCGCACTCCACCGACAGGCTCAGGCGCGTGCCGAACCGGTACTGCTGGATCCTGAAATACGTCTCACAGTTCTGAAGCTCTTCCTCCACGGACACCAGGTTTTCCACCTTGCTGATGGTATATCGGAAAAATGTAGCGAGCGCTTCCGTCATCTCCGCCACACTGTCAAGCCCGGCAATGAGCGCCTCACTCCGGATGCTCTCCAGGGTATTGTAAAGGAAATGGGGATTTATCTGGTTCTGCAGGGCCAGGTACTGGGCCTGCCTCTTATTCAGCTTCAAAAGCTCCGATGAATCCATCATGTCCGTCATGCGCTCCAGCAGGCGGTATCCGGCCGGAGTAGGCGCAACGTCATACAAATCACCTATCTCCATGGTCGTATAACCATCCGTAAAAAGCCTCATCGTCTTCTCAAACCTCAGATACGGTTTGACCACATAATAAAAAGACGCGCCAATCAGACAGAGGAACACGGCCAGCGCCAGAAAGAACGGCCACAGGGGCGCCTCCTCAAAAATAATCATTTTCAGGCACATGAGCAGCAAAAAGAGGATCAGAAGCGCTCCCGATACGGCCAGCGCCGATACTCTGTATGACAGAAATTTTGTCTTCTTTCTATCCATTTAAGCCTCCTGTTACCGTTCACAAAAGAATCCGTTTTTCTCTCCGGGTTTTTCCTTTAACCGGATATCTCCAGCATATATAACTGTCATAGATTCCATTTGCTTTCTCTCATCCGTACAGTTTCCTGTATTCCGCGGGATTCAGCCCCGCAACCTTGTGGAAGGTATGGGTAAAATGTTTCCTGTCACTGTATCCCACTCTCTCACAAATCTCCGCCACCGGCATATTCGTCTCCCGCAGAAGCCGCTTTGCCTCGTCCATCCTGATCCTGGTCAGGTATTTTGCAAAACCTTCCCCGGTTTCCTTTTTAAACAGGACGCTGAAATAGCTGACGCTGAACCCGGCCGCCTCACAGACATCCTCCAGCGTAATCGGCTCATGAAAATGCTGCATTACATACTGTTTGGCAATTCTGACGGGCCGTCCCGCCTCACTCTTTCGCATCTCCCCTGTTTCCGCAATCAGTATTTCCTGTATCTCTTCCAGCTGTTTAAACAGCTCCTCTCCCCTGCAGCACTGGCGGCAGCAGTATTCGAAATCCTGCTTAATTCCCTCCACATTGCTGACGGCGCAGCGCGCCACGAAGAGATGTCCGGCTGATAGCACCAGTTCAAAGAGCTCCCGGCCGCAGATTTTATGGGTTTCTATGGCGGACTGCCATAATGTTTTGCAGGCGGCCGAGGCCTCCTCCACACTGAAGACTTCAATTGCATGCTCCGTTGCTTTCACATACTTATCCAGAAGATTCTGCTTTTCAATTCCCGAGCTGTCCGGGATTCCCTCCAAAAGGCGGCCGGGACCCTCCACAAGACGTTCCATCATCGCGCCTCCCGCCTCCTCCAAAGAACCGGCCAGCCCGGCGCAGTCATCCACCGCAGTACCCAGGGAAAGGGAAAACTCCACTTCCCCATACAGACTTTTCTTCGCATCCAGAAGATTCAGGCACTCCCTCAGGCTCCGCCTGACTTCCGCCCTTTTTTCCAAATCATAATTTAAAATCCCATATCCCGTATAATCCTGGAAATACAGATGGTATTCCGGACAGATGCCGGAAAGGCCGTTTTCAAATATCTCTCGTGCCTTTTCCTGCAGTATCTCATATGGGGAACCTCCCATTTTCCTGATATCGCAGTCGATCTTCAGCATGAAAACCTGATAGGTATTACCCTGCGTCTGAAAATGGTAGGTATCGCGCAGCGTTTCTTCCGTCAGATGAGGCGGGTTTTGTGAGAGCAGATCCTTCACCAGGCTGCTTCGGAGGCGCCTCAAATCCTTCTGGCTGTTCTGATGATGTTTTGCCGCTCCCTCTTCCCTCCGAAAACGCGCCTCACACCGTTCTCCCATCTTCCGCAGGGTTTCCATCAGCTCATCCTTTTTAATCGGTTTCAAAAGATAATTGCCGACGCCGTATTGGATCGCGCTCTGCGCATACTCAAAATGAGCATATCCGCTGATAATCACGACCTCCAGCTGCGGCCTGAGCTCCTTTGCACGCCTGATCAGCTCCAGGCCGTCGCACCCGGGCATTCTGATATCCGTGATCAGGATATCAGGCTCCAGAGATTCCACCAGTTCCAGGGCCTCCAATCCGTTTTCGGCAGTTCCCGCCACTTCCATACCCAGCGCATCCCAGTCGGCCAGGGCCTGCACGAGGCGGCAGATCAGCTTTTCATCATCCGCTATAATCACTCTTATCATACTGCGCCTCCCCAATAACAATTATAAAACAGCGAGAACTTCCGCCTCCGCCGGGATACTCGGAATCCCTCCCGTCTTCTGGGTGGAAAGACTGGCCGCGGCTGATGCAAATTCCGCGATTGCCGCCAGTTCCTTTACTTCAAGACAGTCCGGTTCCTTTCCTATCTTTAAGAGACGCGAAACGGCGCTTCCGCCGAAGATATCTCCCGCTCCCGTCGTATCAATCGGTTTTACAGCCGGACATACCGCCGATGCTCCGCCGTTCTTGTTCGCCAGATAAGCTCCCTTCGGCCCCAGCGTTATCATCGCAAGCTTAACCCCGTATTCATCCAGCAGTTTGGCCGCCGCTTCCTTCTCATCGGTAATTCCCCACAGAAATTCCACTTCCTCATCGCTGATCTTGACAACGTCCGCGTTCAAAAGCCCCCACAGGATCTGCTCTCTCGCTTCTTCCATGGAACTCCACAGCGGAGGACGCAGATTTGGATCAAAGGTAATAATCTTTCCCTTTTCCTTTGCATAGGCCACCGCCTTCTGCGTCGTCGTGCGGACCGGTTCGTCCGTCAGGCTCAAACTTCCGAAATGGAACACCTTCGCCTCGTCAATCAGCGCCAGATTAAGTTCTTCAAAGAAAAGCCTTGTATCGGCTCCCGGCTTTCTGGCAAAACTGAAGGAGCGGTCCCCATCCGGGCTGAATGTGACAAAAGCAAGGGTGGTAAATACCGTACCGTCCGTCACAATGCCTTTTGTCCCGATTCCCGCATCGGCCATAGTCTCCCGAAGAAGTTTTCCGAAGGCATCATCACCGACCTTTCCCAGAAATGCGGTTTTTGCCCCATAGGCGCTCAGCGCCGCCAGGAAGTTCCCCGGCGCCCCGCCCGGGTTGGCTTTCATCGTCGGGTATCCCGCCTCATCCGTTGAAAGCGACGCAAAATCGATTAATAACTCTCCAATTGCCGTTACATCATACATGATTCTCACCCCGTCTGCCTTTTTTATTATCCATCAAAGCCCTGCATTCTTCTTCCAGATCTGCTATCTGCTCACGCCCGTCGGCGATGCAGAAACGGATCTCATTACAGTGTTTCTCAAAAGGCGCCAGCATCCTTGTCTGCCCGGCCCTTCCGTCAAAGCCGCAGTTGGTCGGTTCCATGGCCATCGCATAGTCGCCCGATGCGCTGCTCTTCCACTGGGTCATAAACGGAATCTGCTTCACGTTCCACCTGATGCAGAGCGCCAGTCCCAGACCGTCGTTTACAAATGCACCGAAGGTATTCCCATCCTGATCCGACGCCAGCGTATGCTGAAACACCTGCTCCGGCTCCCCGTCCACGGCCCGTCCCATAGTATGCCGGTCCGCCATCCCCCGGGCTGCCGCTTCGTCCCGTGGAACGCAGGAAGATTCCGGCAGAATCAGACGGCTGCCCGGCGCCAGAAAGGGATATCCGGCGTTGCAATGGTACAGAAAACAAAGGGGTTCCGGTTTAAAACCCTGGTTTTCTATTTCATCGTGAAACAGGATCTCCCCGGACCCGTACACCGTCTCCACCGTTCTGCGAAGAACCATGTTCTCGCCAAAAATCCTTGCCTGACGCATCTCTCCCGTCACACGCACCGTGTACCTGTCCCCGTCGAAAAAGGCGTCCATCCCGACCTTTTCGGCCGGTGTCGTCCTCATCCTGCCATGGGTCGGATATTGCGTTCCGTCTACCATCCTGCACCCGTGGACATGGTCGAGGCCGCAGGTAAACATGGCGCCGCCCATGATGGAGCGCACCGCCTCCTCTCCTGCCGTATCGTAGGAATTTCTTCCCTGCAGGCCCGGTTTGGCAAGGAAGCTTAAGTTGATTCCCCGGTAGCGGATCCAGGCCGGATCCAGGCATTTATCAAGCATCAGCGGAAATTCCAGAGCTCCGTTTTGAACCAGGGCGCACCTGAGTCCGGAGGCCCGTCCGTCCTCATATGTAATCCGCCTCACGCCTGCTGCCTGCTCCATGCTGCCGCAGTAGTGCAAAAGCTCTTCCCTGCCGCCATCCATCACTTCACCGTCATCCATCATTTTGCCGCCATCCATCATTTTGCCGCCGGGTACTCGTTGCAGAGCAGGCGGTATGGAGCCTCGTCCTCCTCGATCTTCGGGAAACGTCCCATCTCCTCGTAGAAGCGGTTGTCGGTATTGTCATCGTTACACTGGCTCACCTCGCCGAGAAGCACGGCGCCGGTTCCTTTCTCTACCTCAAAATCATGATACATATAAGGATAGATCGTGATACTCTCTCCCGGCGTCAGGCGCACCTGGGTTCCTGCCGGTACGACAATCTCCCTGCCGTCGATATGGACATGGACGTCATTTACCTTATCTAAATCCTCTTCCGGGGTGGAGTTGTAAACGCGGATCAGGACGTTGCCGCCGCCGCGGTTAATAATATCTTCCATCTTAGACCAGTGGAAATGCATCGGGGAATACTGTCCGTCTTTGATATACAGAAGCTTTTCCGCATAAGATTTTGTGTATTTGTCGCGCATCTTCAGATTGCCGTTCCTGATTGTAATCAGGGAAAATCCGGTCTTATCAAAATTACCAAGGCCATAATCCGTGATATCCCACCCCAGCATATTGTCACGGATCTCGTCGTAGTCATGCCCCTTCTCCCGCCATTCCTCCGGTGTAAAATTGCAGAAGGGGGGAACCGCAAAACGGTACTCCTTCACCATTGTTTCCATCTCTTTTAAGGCTGCATTGATCTCGCTTCGTTTCATATAAAAAACCTCCTTAATCTCTCTTTTCATCATACCATGGCTGATATCACAATTCAACAAAAACGCCGAGCCTCCGGTTCGGCGTTTTTGCCTGTTCACTCTCCGTCCCCTTAAGGGGAATCCGGGAAATGATAGTTACAAAACGGTTATGTAATTACTTTTTAAGTACGGAAACGCCTGTATCTTTTACAACTCCGCCAAGGGAATTGCCTTCCAGAGCCTGTACGCATGCCTCAACACCCATGGAGCCCATTACGTCTGGATTCTGAGCCATTGTGCAGAGTAAGTATCCGTCGTTGATTAAGCCGAGGATTGCATCCGACTTATCGAAACCTACGCCGATAATGCCGTCTTTACCTGCTGCCTTGATTGCATTTCCTGCGCCTGTTGTGGAACCTTCGTTACAGCCGAAGATGCCGACTACGCCCTGAGTGATATAGTTCTCTGCGATACTCTGGGATTTGGCTGCATCGCCCTCGCCGTACTGTGTTTCAAGAATTGTATAGTCTGTTCCCTCAAATGCGGAGCGGAATCCCTCTTCACGCATAACACAGGAATCGGTTGCTGCGTTTACATTGATAACGCCGATGGAACCGGTTGTCACGCCTGCATCTTTGAGAGCTTTTAACATTTCTTCTCCGGCTGTCTTTCCTGCCGCCTTGTTGTCGGTTGAGAAGGTTGCTTCTGCATCTACGTTGGCCGGTGAGTCGACATAGACAATCTTTACGCCTGCCGATGCCGCCTCTTTCAGTGCGGAAGAGATGGCGTCCGGGCCGTTGGCTGCTACCATGATTGCATTGTAGCCGCCTGCCACTGCATTGTTGACGCACTCGATCTGCTGTGCATCGTCTTTTGTGTTCGGGGACATAAATGTTACGGACACGCCCAGTTCTGCCGCCTTTTTCTGTGCGCCTTCATTTAATGTTACCCAGTGCTGGTCGATAGAGTCCATGGTAATAAGGGCAACTTTCCATTCTTTGCTGGCTTTTGCCGGAGCTGCTGCCGCCGCGCCTGCCGCTGCACCTGCCGTTAATACGGAAACGCCTGTATCTGTCACTTTTCCGCCCAGGCTCTCTCCGCCGATAGCCGCAACTGCTGCTTTTACGCCCTCTGAACCCATTACGTCGGGATTCTGGGCCATTGTACAGAGTAAGTATCCGTCATCAATTAAGCCAAGGATTGCATCTGATTTGTCAAAACCAACGCCGATGATTCCGTCTTTTCCGGAAGCTTTGATGGCATTGCCTGCGCCTGTTGTGGAACCTTCGTTGCAGCCGAAGATGCCGACTACGCCCTGAGTGATATAGTTCTCTGCGATACTCTGGGATTTGGCTGCATCGCCTTCGCCGTACTGTGTTTCAAGAATTGTATAGTCTGTTCCCTCAAATGCGGAGCGGAATCCCTCTTCACGCATAACACAGGAATCGGTTGCTGCGTTTACGTTGATAACGCCGATGGAACCGGTTGTTACGCCTGCTGCCTTAAGAGCCTTTAACATCTCGTCGCCGGCCGTCTTTCCTGCCGCCTTATTGTCGGTTGAGAAGGTTGCTTCTGCCTCTACGTTGGCCGGTGAGTCAACATAGACAATTTTTACGCCTGCCGATGCCGCCTCTTTCAGTGCGGAAGAGATGGCGTCCGGGCCGTTGGCCGCTACGATAATTGCTTTCGCACCGGCTGATACCGCGTTGTTTACACATTCGATCTGCTGTGCGTCGTCTTTTGTATTCGGAGCCATGAACTGAACGGTTACGCCCAGCGCCTTTGCTTCCTTCTGAGCTCCCTCATTCAGGGTTACCCAGTGCTGGTCGATAGAATCCATTGTGATAAGGGCAATCAGGTCTCCTGAGCCCTCCGCAGCCTTCTCCGCCTCGGCGCTGCCTGTTTCCACCGTCTGTGAAGTTTCCTTTTTGCCGCAGCCTGCAAGCGCTGTGACAACCATACAGGATGCACAGAAAAGAGCAGCGAGCTTCTTCATTTTCTTCATGTAACTTCCTCCTTTTTTCGCAGTCCGCCACGTTGATCCGACGGATCAGCCGCGGGCCGCATTCTCTTTTTCATTCTATAATCAGCGCTGCTTCACAGCGTCTAATTCCAGTTTACTCCGGTAAAACTAATTGGCGCGTTTTTTCTTAAACAGGCCTTTTCTGAATACAACATCCAGAAGTACGGCAAATACTACAATGATACCGATTACGAGACGCTGGATACCTACCTGTACGCCGATCATATTAAGACCGTTTTCCAGTGTCTGCCATACGGAGGCTCCTGCCAGTGTTCCGAGAAGGATACCCGTGCCGCCGAGCGGTGAGATACCGCCGATAACGCCTGCCGCAACCGCATACATCTCATACATGTTGCCTGCCTCCATATTACCCATGTTGGCCTGGCCGCAGAGGATTAAACCAACTACGAAGGAACAGAATGCACTGACGATGTATGTCTTTGTGATCGTCCCCACTACGCTGACGCCGGAGAGCTTCGCAGCCTCCACGTTGGAACCTACCGCGTAGATGTGGCGTCCCGTTCTCGTCTTGGAGAGCAGGAAGAAAAATACGAGGAACAGGGCTATTGCAATCCAGAATGTATTGTACACGCCCGCAGTCTTCCCATAGTAGAAGAAGTTCTGGAATTTATCTGCGGCTTCTTTGCCGATACCGGAGCTGATGGCGTCCGTGTTCCGGTTTCCGTTTACCATGTATGCCACGCCTCTGGCTACAAACATGGTTCCCAGTGTTGCAATAAAGGGAGGAAGCTGGAACTTTCCTACCAGAATACCGTTAATCACGCCGATTACGAGACAGCATGCCAGAGTAATCAGAAGCGCCACCGCCGGCGTCACACCATGAGTCATAAGCGTTGCTGAAATCATTGCGCTCATGCCTACCACGGAACCGATGGAAAGGTCGATGTTTCCGGTAATCAGTATGTAGCTCTGGCCGATACCGATAATCAGGTATTTGGACATGGAACGCAGAAGGTTCATCACGTTCTGGCCTGAAAATACCGTCGGGTTAATGATTCCGAATGCGATATAAATTACAATCAGTCCGGCGAATGCCGTCATCGCCCCGCGCATTCCGCGGACATTAAGAATTCTCTTAATCGGATTTTGTTTCGTCTGGTTCATTTTTTCTCCCCCTTATCACTCACCGCTGGCAATCTTTTTCTCAAACTGTGTTGCCAGTGTCAATATCTGATTCTGCGTTGCTTCTTCCGACTTCAGTTCTCCGGTAATGCGGCCGTCGCACATAACGATAATCCGGTCCGCAATTCCCATAACCTCCGGCATCTCAGATGAAACAAACATAACCGCAATGCCCTGCTGCTTTAACTCATTCATCAGGTTATAGATTTCCACCTTAGCCGCCACATCGATTCCCCTGGTCGGTTCATCAAATATGACAACCCTCGAGTTTCTCGCCAGCCATTTGCCTACAACGACCTTCTGCTGGTTTCCGCCCGATAAGTTTCCCGCCTCCACTTCCATGGTCGGCGTCTTAACCTTTAAGTTTTCCACAACGCGGTCGCACATCTCATGCTCTTTTACACTGCTGACAACGCCCAGCTTGTTGCAGAGGAGATCCAGGTTCGGAAGCGCTATGTTGTGGCGGATGCTTAACTTTGTGCAGAGACCGTCTTTCTTCCTGTCCTCCGGCGCCAGTACGATGCCCGCCTTGATTGCATCCTCCGGCTTATGTATCACAACTTCCTTACCATCAAGGACAATATCGCCGCTCTCTTTCGGGTCAACACCGAAAATCGCCCTCGTCGTCTCGGTCCGTCCGGCTCCCATCAGGCCGGCAAAACCGACTATCTCACCCTCATAGAGGGAAAACTCCACATTTCTGACCAGCCGCCCGGCGTTTAAATTCTTAACCTCCAGGACCAGCTTTCCTTTCTCACACTCTACCCTCGGGAACTTCTCTTTAATCTCACGCCCCACCATATTGGCGATAATTTCATCCATCGTCGCATCCTTAAAATTCATGGATGTGATGTACTGGCCGTCGCGCATGATCGTCACTCTGTCCACAATGTGCTGAAGCTCTTCCAGACGGTGGGAAATATATACGATTCCGCAGCCCCTCTCCTTCAGTTCCCGGATGATTCTGAATAAGTCCTCAATCTCCCTGGCTGTCAGGGCCGATGTCGGCTCATCCATGATCAGGATTTTTGCATTGGTGGAAAGCGCTTTGGCAATCTCTACCATCTGCTGCATGGATACCGGCAGCTCTCCGACTACCTGCTGCGGCCTTAAATCAATTTTTAAATCATCGAGAATCCTCTGGGCCTCGGCTTCCATCTCCGAATTCGAGAGCATAATGCCCTTTCTCTTCTCTCTTCCAAGGAACATATTTTCCGCTACCGAGAGATGGCGGCACATGTTTAATTCCTGATGGATGATTGCCACTCCGACTTCCTGGGCCTGCTTCGGGTTCAAATCCCCGTACTCCCGGCCGAAGATTGTCATGCTGCCCTCGTCCCTTGTGTAAACACCGCTCAGGATTTTCATCAGTGTGCTTTTTCCTGCTCCGTTTTCCCCCAGAAGCGCCATAACTTCGCCTGAACGAAGCTCAAAATGGACGTGATCGAGCGCTTTAACTCCCGGAAAGCTCTTGCTGATATTTTCCATAGAAACGATTGTCTCATTCATTTTCTGACACCTGTCTTTCCCTTTTCTTCCCTGCTTGTTTTTCATATCATCGTTATGGTTCTATTATATCAGAGGGTTTTTGTACAAATAAGGGGGTAAAGATTGTTCTTATAGGGGGTTTTTTATGCACTTTAACCGAGCCGCTGGGTGGTATTTTTGTTTTTTATTGACGAATTGGTGAAACAGACGGACTGTGGTGATTTTTCTGTTGGGAAGATTTTCAGAAATAAGCGGCGTACCTGCCGGAAGGAGTACAGCTAAGACAGCATGACCTGCGGTGCCGTTTGGCGGAATATCAATATGCCGGTACAATACCTACTCATATTATGGTAAAATAGCCGTATCAGCGTTGAAAGGAGAAGTTATGGACCTATATCATTTCTGGCGTGCGGTGCTGAAACAGGACGCCGGCGCCATCAGAATTTTTTTCCATCCGGAAGCTCATGTAAGATGGCACAATACAAATGAAGATTTTACAGTGGAGGAATTTATACGGGCCAACTGTGAATATCCCGGAGAATGGGACGGAAAAATAGAAAAAATCGAAACAAACGGTAATTTAACCATCACCGCCACCCATGTACATTCCGTTGACCATACGTTATCGTTCCATGTTGTTTCATTTATCCGGATTGAGGACGGTAAGATCATCTCGGTCGATGAATACTGGGGTGATGACGGCCCCGCCCCGCAGTGGCGGCTTGATAAACACATTGGTAAAGCAATCATAAAACATTAAAACACAATTTGTCAGGAGGTATCACTATGCCGGAGAAACCGGAAGAAATGAAACATTTTATGGAGCGTCTGGAGCGCTCCAACGCAGGTCAGGAGAAATATGCCAAGCTTCAATACAGAATGAGCCAGATCACCGCGGCCGCCAGCATCCTCATTCTCTGTATCGTCCTCTACACGGCCGCCACCGTCATTCCAAAAGTCACCACCCTGTTTGACGACATCCAGGTATCCGTGTCCAATATTCAAAAAATATCCCAGGACCTGTCCGACGCCGATCTGCCGCAGATGATTGACAACATGGACAGCCTCGTTACCACAAGCGAATCCAGCATCCGGGACGCAGTGGACAAACTGAACTCCATTGATTTCGATTCGCTCAACAGCGCGATACGGGATCTGGCGAATATTGTGCGGCCGCTTGGGAGGTTATTTGGGGGGAGTTAATTGAGAGGCGAGGACGCCTCTGTGAGACGGCGGTCGGGGGAGTGGGAGGGTGTTTATGAGTCTTCAGTCCCGGTTTGTAGGGTGTGGTGAGGGGGAATCCAGGAGAAAAAATTCCTACGGGAACTCGCTTCCGCTTGTGGAATGCGCAGCGGATGCTAGCTTCGTGTAAGACCTCAGCAAGCACCGGCGGATTCCAAGGTCTCCCTTCGGAAAGTTTTCTCCTTCCTTCCCCGGGCAGGTGGTCGACGGGACTGAAGACTCAGGGAAGTGTGTTGCCCCGTCCGCCGGCTTCAGGGGCTGATTGTCTCTTTCGTCAAGTGTGGAGGTGGTATTGTCGCGGCCACGATATAGTCGTAACTATTTTACATTCTGGCGATATCCTGGGATGCATAAAAAGAGTATCGGAATAAACACTCTAAGATTATAAGATTTTAAGTTTACATAGTCTCATAGTGAACAGGATATAGTTTCCTAGCATTCTCTAGAAACGTAGTGGCAGCGGCAAGCTCCTCCCCCATTGAAGAAAGAGGATAGATCAGCCGCCGCAGGCCGGGGGCCGGGCCGCTGCTATCCTGGCTGAGTCTTTCGTCCCGGCCATAACCTTCCTGTGGGGAAGAAGGGAGAAAAAGATTCCGGAGGGAACCTGGAGTTCATTGGTACTTACCGAGGTCTTTTCGAGGTTAGTACCACTATGTACTTCAAAGAGCGCGAGCGTTTCCCGCAGGAACTTTTTCTGCCCGGATTCCCCGCCCACGACACCCTGACGCCCGGGACGAAAGACGCATGGATCCCCCTCACCATCCCGGTCCCCGGCCTGACGGCGGCGTCCTCGTTTCTCACCCCACTCCCTAATCTCCCCAGAAGTAAAGCGCCTTCACATACCCTTTTAGATCTCTGACCAGCACATTCCCAGAATACTCCTGAGGTCCATACGGACCCTGTTCGTCAAAATCCATCACCCTGTAATTCCCGGCCGACTCTTTCAGTTCTTCCCGCTTCATATTAAAATATCCGTAATACTCTTCACAGGCTCCCTTCAAAACATAGACGTCTCCCTGATACACTCTCTTAAACCTTGTATCGGCGCTGTCCGCCCACAGGCTGTAAAGTCCTGTTTCCGAATTATAGGAGCTCATGACATAATCGCCTTCCGCCTCATCTCCGAATACAAATTCTCCGTAGTCCTGTTCTTTTGCCTTTTTCAGTTTTTTCTGCTCTCCCGTAAGCTCATCGGTGGAGACCGCAAGTTCCTCCCCATCTAAAAGCTTACGGTACTGCTCCTGTGTCAGTGTAATAGGAACTGAAATTGTACCTTCCGCCCTATAATAAATGCCTTTATCTTCCGCATGCTCCCTGTCCGAGGCCAGCGTTACCAGGATCTCACCGCTCTCCGGCAGCAGTGACAGATAGGGCGCCGGAGAAAGCGCATCGTACTCCATTTTTTGCTTTTCTGCCTTATTTACATCATATTCATTCTCGGCTTCCTGTAAAAAGGAAATATTTCTTTTTATCAGGTTCCCCAGCAGCCTGTCGTCAAACTGAGCCGGCTCCGTTGTGCCCTGATACCAGGGCTTTGCCCCAAAGTATGCATTCAGTTCTTCATTCTGGAACTTTCTCCCGTAAACCGCATAAAACTGATTTCTGATGATTCTCATCTGTTCCTTATTAAGTCCTATCAGATCGGTACCGTTTAACGGTCTGTAAAAGGCCTCCGGCAGTTCCAGGTTTCCTTTGCATGTATAATATACCCCCGCCGCCTCGCCGTTTCCATTCAGGGAGACGGTTCCATCCCGGTTCACACTCAGTTCCATAGCAGCCGCAGTATTACCGGCCGCTCCGTTCATTTCGTTTGTGAGGCTGTAAGATGAGGTTTGGCTGCTGTACGGCAGACGGTACACGCCCAGTCCCAGAGCGGCATTCGAACGCTCTATATCCTGAGGCTCCGTGCTCCTCTTATTGACCGTTACACTTAATGTATTTCGCTCCCCCGGTCCTCCCGGAAGGATCTCCATGGTGTACCGAAAGTCCCCTGCTTTAAAATAAGAACTGCAAAGCGCCGAAGCGCCTGCCGGGAATTCGTTATCCCCTAAATCCTGCGTAGTTCCCCCGGGTTCAGACTCCGTTCCCTGGCCGGAGACGCCGCCGTTCTTATCCGGCTCCGCTCCGTTTTCTTCCGCCGTACTTTCCAGACGCTCCTGGTTTTCACTTCCGCTTTCACTTACCGGTGTTTCGCTTTTCCCGCACGCAGAACAGGCGCTAAGCAGTAATGCAGAGAGCATTAATATAATAAATTTGTTCGTTTTTTTCATATAGCTTCCCCTCTTTTCCTTTTCTCACCTGAAAAACTCCGCTGTCTTCCGGATTAGACACTTCTGTCCCCATCTTCCATCCATATCCGCATCTCCTTCTGTCCCGGTGATTTCTTTTACTTATTTTACCATAGGTAAACTGTCCTTTCCATCCGATCGGCCTGTCGAAATCATTGCTTTTTTCTTACGATTGAACGGCCCGGGCTTCTCCCTACCCTGTCATTTTCACATGAAAGCCGCAATATATGGAGGAATAATTCAGAGTCGGATCGGGTATGTTGTTAAGAGATTGTTACAGGACAGATGCAACATTGACAGTAACGGATACGCTCACTATAATGGTAGGGAATCAACGTTCGGCAGGATTTTTCCTTTTTCAGGTTTGTTTCCTGCTGAATAGAAAACGCAGGAAAGCTGCGGCTGATTGACATAAGGAGAGACAAGGAGAGAATAAGGCTATGCCGGATTTAATTTATGAAGTAAAAGACCATTTGGCCCGCATTACGATGAACCGCCCTGAGCACCTCAACTGCTTCAGTGAAGAAATGATACAGCTCTGGACAGCGGCGCTGGAGGATATAAGAGACAGGGATGATGTCTATGCTGTCCTGCTTTCAGGCAATGGAAAGGCATTCTGTGCCGGAGGCGATGTAAAGGCTATGGCTGCCGGTGATGGTTTTTTTGAAAGCCGCGACGATATCACGTCCACCGCCCTTGCCAGAAAGAACTCCCTGTGGACGGGAATTCAGAGGATACCGCTCATTCTGGAAGAGATCGACAAGCCCGTAATTGCCAAAATCCACGGAGCCGCTGTCGGCGCCGGACTTGATATGGCCCTGATGTGTGACGTTAGAATCGCCTCGGAAAGTGCAACTCTGTCGGAGAGTTATTTTAACGCCGGAATCGTGCCGGGAGACGGCGGCGCCTATTTCCTCCCACGTCTGGTTGGACGCGATAAAGCGCTTGATATGTTCTGGACCGCCAGGGTATTAAAAGGAGAAGAAGCGGAACGGATCGGACTGGTAACACGCACGGTTCCCTCTGAGGAGCTTGATGAATATGTAGAAAATTACATGCAGAAACTTCTGGAAGCACCCCAGCAGGCTATGCGCCTGACAAAAAGGGCTATCTATCAGAGTGAGCAGAGTACGCTCCGCTCCTCCCTGGATATGGTTTCCTCCTTTATGGGTATTGTAACCGAACTGGACGATTACCGCACGCGCACTGCTGCGCTGGTGGAACGCCTGAATAAAAAATCCGATAAAAAGCGATAAAAGAACGGCCGCGAGAACGATTGGCATAATGCCTTTTGCTTTCGCGGCCTTTTCTTATAAATAAATCTATTATGACAACCAGTTGTCATGTTTTATCTGCTATACTATAAATGACAAAATAATAGATAATGTCAGAACGGAGGATAAAAATGAATGTAAATTTAAGCGAATTGCAAAAGACACTGGCTGAAACCGAAGTAATCTCACTGGCTACCAGCGCAAACGATTTGGTCACCGTCCGTCAGGTCAGTCCCCTGTCCATCGGCCTGCTTCTCTATGTGAGAACCTCTCTTTCTTCCAGAAAAGCAATACAGATGCTGGAAAACCCGAATGTTGCCGTCTGTGTGGGTAATTTTTATTTTACCGGTCATTCGGAACTGCTCGGAAAAGTGACTCTTCCTGAAAATGAGGAAATTAAAAAAGCATACAGGGAGCGGTATCCCGAATCGTTCTCAGAAGATGACGAATTCATCCAGGACGACGAAGTTTTCTTTCTCATCAGGATACGGAAAATCTCGCAGTGGGTCTATGAAAATAATATCCCTGTCGGACTGGCAGAGTTGGAACTGGAGGAATAAAATATGCGCTTTGAACGTTTGACGGCCGTTGACAATGAAATGTATTTAAGAGCCATGGAACTCTACAAAATCAGCTTTCCTTATCATGAGCAGAGAATCGCCGCCTCTCAGACGGAAATCATGGAAAACAGGGAGTATCAGTTTAACCTTATTTATGATGAAGAGGATTTTGTAGGAATTCTTTTATGCTGGGAAACGGATTGTTTTATTTACATCGAACATTTCTGTATCGATCCTGACAAACGCAATCGGCAGTATGGCCAAAAAACCCTTGCGCTTCTGGGACAGCGGGGAAAGACTGTAATTCTGGAAATTGATCCTCCCGTTGATGATGTTTCCATCCATCGAAAAGGATTTTATGAAAGAGCCGGATTCAGGGTAAACAGCTTCAATCACGTTCACCCGCCGTACCATGAGACACACCAGGGACACCGCCTGGTTGTGATGTCCTGCCCGGAGCCGCTTGATGAAACAGAATACAGCTCATTTAACTTATATTTGAAAAATACGGTAATGGGATGCTGAAGTTATCTTACTACCTAAAGCCCGATCGAATCAGGCCACATGCTTATCTGTCCGTCGTATGTCTGCCGGACAGGTAAGCATCGTTGTCTATAATGATCCCATTATTTCCAATTCTGGTAATCCGTTTTCCCGTCAGATAATCTTCGCCGAATCTCACAACAATATCCTCCGGAATAATCGCAAAAGGGTGAGCCATCAGCTTTTCACCGCCCAGAACTTTACCCATACTGTAGTAACCGCCGTCCAGTTCGAAATTGGTCTGGATTACATCTGCCAGTCCCCGGTTCCAAATAGCCGCGCCGATTGCCCGTATCGGTGATACCTTGTCTTCTGAAGCCGTACAGCGTTCCAAATGATTTTTGTCGTGACTCATGATATCAGACTCGGGAATAATCAGGTCAAATGCAACTTCTTTTTTACCGTACATCCAGAACCCGCGCATTTCCTTATAGGCAGGCGCATTAAAGAGAATCTGCATGTAGTCGTTTTGTACATGTTCCGTGAATCCGAGCCGGAATCCCTGTGCCAGCTTTTTCCGGTTCCATGCAACAATTTCATCATAACCGGCATCCTCATGAAACCAATAGCCGCTTTTAAACGGAAATCCCGATTCAATCACTGCCGAATAAATCTGTTCTACATAATCATCCGTCACTTTGTCCGTTCTTCTTTGCACCGCCATTGAGAAATACGCCGGCATATGATTCCTCCTTTTACCTTGATTGATTATACCTAAAAAGTTGTTACGGGTAGAAGAAGCACCGAAACCGGGATCCTCAGTTACGATGCCATCAGTAAATCCGACTCTAAATCACACGTCTTGGCTACTCGCCTTTTATCATAGAACCGCAATATTCGCATTCCGTTACTGCTCCTCTTGCCACCTTGTTCACACCTCCGCATCCTTTGCAGTTCACCGTCATATATTCTATCTTCTGCTGGACCGGCGCCTGGTTTTTAACCGGAGGAACCGGCCGTGCCTGTGCGGCGGCCTGGTTCTTTCCGCCAATTATCAGACGGTTGGAATTTGCATCAATGTAAGCATTAGCAAATAAATTCTTTTTGATCATTTTCTCGATGTTAGACTTGACAGTATCCGGGGAAGTATTGAGCGCTGCCGCCAGATAATCGATGTTTCCCGTCTCGTTACCCGACAAAGCCGTCACATATTTCTTAAAGTCCACGGTCAGCTTACGCCTTTTTCTGCTGAAGAAAATCAGAACCAGTCCTATCACGTCGCAAACAAGACAAAACTGTAAAAATCCACCGGCCCCCAGTTCTTGATCGTAAAGCGACATAATCGTACATAAACCGAAAAGCAGCAAGATAATAATCCCTGCCACCAACTGAACTTTTTCGATAATCTGGTTTATTACCAGGGCTGTTTTGGAACTGTTCACCTCATATACCTCCACGCTGTAATTATTCTGTTATACTGCAAAATCCGATTTATTACTCATTTCAATTCTGTTACTGAGATGTCTGCACCCTATGTACAAAAGGCGCAATTCATCGTTTCATTGCCTTTGAAGCGGTATAAAATATAATTCCGGCCATCATCCCCACAATTAATAGTACCGCTTCCACTGCGATAAACCCCTTAACCGCCTCCTTTAGCACCGTCATAAAGAGCAGGGAACTTATAAATGTTAAAAAAGAATATGTAATGATGACCGTACCGATACCGACTCTCGCTATAATCTGGGATGTCTTATCTGCAATTGCATCAAGGAATATTAATCCGCCAAACAGGACCCCTTCCGACAAAACCATGAAAAATAGCGCCACAGCCGTTACACCATGCCAGTCCCTTATAAACAATCCGCACAGGATCAGGGTCAAAATAATTGTTAACGCTGCCAATATCCCATATGTTTTTCTATATTTCATATGCGTCTCCTTTAGAGCTTTTCTCCACATTCCAGACAGAATTTCGGACTGCCTTCAAATGCCGTGCCGCATTTCGGACATCTCTTTGCCAAAGCTTCCCCACACTCCGGGCAAAACTTCATCTCTGCAGTAATTGTGGCTCCGCATCCGGGACACGTCTTTTTCGGTTCGTACCCACAGGCAGAGCATTGAGCGGCTCCCTCCGCCATATCATTACCGCATTCCGGACAGTGATTGATCTTTCTGCCGCATTCAGGGCAGAATTTAACAGCTTTTGTAATTTTGCATCCGCAGGCCGAACATTTCGCCTCCGCCGGTTCTTCTTTCAACTCCTGATCGGTATCAAAGCCGCACATACCGCAGAATCTTTGCTTGCCCGTCATAACCGCATGACACTTGGGGCATTCTTTCGTTCCGCCATCGTCCGTCTTCAATCCCTGCGTCATTTCAGTAAAAGCTCCGCCTACGCCATGCCCCATTCCGAGGCCTATTCCCAGTCCCATGCCTGCCCCCATGAGGGGAGCGGCCGCCGAACCCGTATTTTTCGCAGCTCCCTCCAGGGTATCAAAGGAACGTTCCTGCTGGTAATTATATCCGATAATATTCATCTCCGCTCTCTTTGCGAGAGCCGCCTTTAACTGTTTCACGGCCGTATCTTCTTCGGGGACGCTTATATCATTGACGTAAAATGTTGCCAGCCTGATTCCATATTCCTCCAAAACCGGCTCCATCCGTGTTTTCATGAATTCAGACAGTTCATCCAGATACGCATTGATTTCTAGGATGCTGATCTGTTTATGTATCAGGTAGGTGGAAATGGAATCCTTTACCTTCGTTATATAAAGACCTCTGAAATATTTGATAATATCCATCTTTCCAAACGCCGGAAGGGTTCCCACCAGCTTTACCAGAAACTTTTTTGAATCCTCAATCTGTATTCCAAACGCACCATTTGACCTGACCGGTACAAAAATCCCGTACTTTGCATCCTGCACCTGGATCGGTGTCGGTGTTCCCCACTTTACATCAAGATTATATGCCTTATTGACAAACCATACCTCTGCGGTGAAAGGGGAACGGTTGCCGAAGGGCAGATTGATTATTTTGTTCAGAAACGGAATATTGGCTGTATCTAAAGTGTGACGGCCGCTTTCGAAAACATCCAGCGCCCGGCCGCCCTTAAACAGAATCGCTTCCTGGGATTCATTCACAATAAGCTGTGTCCATGTTCCCAACTCCTCGCTTGGATATTTCCATGCAAAGATATCCGGGTTCCCATTATATTTTATCACATCAACAATAGCCATTCTTACTACCTCCTTGGCTGTTTTGGTTCATTTTTCACTATAAAAATAGTCGAATTCTGTAATAGGAAGCACATTATTGACGACTCATTTTATTGTATACATAAGAAAGGATACCACAGAATCAGGGATATTACAATTGGGATGACAGGATTTAGAATATTTTGGAAATAAGAAAAAAGTAAGCGTCAAATAACATAGTGTATTTCTTTTCCTGCCATAATCCGTGATAATTACTCTTAGAGTTTTTAGGGTCTACTCTTAAAAATCTAAAACACGGAGGTATATCATGGAAGAATTATCAGCAAAGACACAAATCAATATCCAGAAATGGCTGGAAGTCATTCACCGATGCCGCGACAGTGGGCTTTCTAACCAGCAGTGGTGTGAAGAGAATGGCATTTCTTTGAAAAGCTACTATTACTGGCTCGCAAAGATCAGAAAGTTGGCGATTGAGAACCTTCCGCATAAGCGAAATGCAGGATCTGTTTCCACGGAAGCACCGGAGACTGCAGTGTTTGCATCGATTCCGGTTATCAGCCATTGCCCTTCCAATCCCGCATCTGTTATCATCCGTTCCGGCAGTGCAGTGATTGAGATCGCTGTGAATACGCCAGACTCCCTGATTCAGTCCGTCATTCTGGCTGCATCCAGATGTTAGGGGATCTTTCACGGGCAGAAACGATTTATCTTGCCTGTGGTTATACCGATATGAGGAAATCCATCGATGGCCTTGCAGCCATCGTCCAGCAGAACTTCCGGCTGAATCCGTTCTCCAACAGCCTCTTTCTCTTCTGCGGTCATAAACGTAATCGTATGAAGGCTCTGTTTTGGGAGGGAGACGGTTTCGTCCTACTGTACAAGCGTCTGGAAAATGGGAACTTCCAATGGCCAAGGACCCCGGCGGATGTACGCCGGATATCCGCTCAAGAGTTGCGCTGGCTGCTGGAAGGACTGTCCATTGACCAGCCAAAGGCGGTAAAGAAGCTGCATCCGAAATCTATCCTTTAAAGTGGCTGAAAAGCTTGTAAATACTGGATTCTCAGCCACTTTTATGCTATACTAAATACAGTTAGAATACGAAAAGGAACCGATTTCCATGGCCGACGGAACACCAATCTCAGCATTAGAAAACCGCATTACAGAGCTAGAAAAAGAAAATCTTCTCCTCCAGGAAAAGGTAGCTTTCCTGACCCGCAAGCTTTATGGCAGGTCAACCGAGCAGACATCCTCCCTTGATATCGAGGGACAGATGTCTCTTTTTGATGAAGCGGAAACGGAGGCCGATTCGAAAGCTGCTGAACCGGATATGAAGGATGTCGCTTCCTATCGGCGCAAAAGGTTCCCAGGTCAGAAAGAAGAACTGCTCAAAGACATCCCTCATGAAAAGAAACTCTGCACACTTGCAGAAGAAGACCGTTTCTGCCAGACCTGCGGTTCGCCGCTTGTTTCGGTGGGGGAGGAATTCGTCCGGACGGAAATCGAGCTCATCCCTGCCAAGGTACGTGTTATTGACTATTACCGTGAAACATTCGAATGCAGGGAGTGTCGTAAGAACGGGAAAGCATATATGGAGAAATCCCCCATGCCCTGTCCGGTCATCCAGCACTCTTATGCGTCCCCTTCCACGGTTGCCTGGGTCATCCATCAGAAGTATGAGCTGGCCGTACCGCTGTACCGTCAGGAAAACGAATGGAACGATCTTGGTGTGGCCTTAAGCCGGGCAACCATGTCCAACTGGATTCTTGCCAGTTACCGGGACTGGCTGTCTCCGATTGTCGGACTGTTACGGAAAAGACTTCTGGAACAGGGATATCTGCACATCGACGAGACGCCGGTACAGGTGCTGGGGGAAGCCGGAAGGAAGAACACCACGGATTCCTATATGTGGGTATACTGCTCCATAAAAGAAAGCAGCCATCCCGCCAGGCTGTTTGATTATAAGCCGGGACGCAGCGGAACTTTCCCCCAGAAGTTTCTGGAAGGTTACCACGGATACATCCACACAGATGCTTATAAAGGCTATGAAAAAGTATCTGGGATTACAAGATGTTTCTGTTGGACACACCTTCGCAGATACTTTGTGGATGCCCTTCCAAAAGAAACGGAAAGCCGGGAAACAACCATACCGGCACAGGCCATCAGCTACATCAATCAGCTGTTTGAGATTGAGAAAAAACTGGAAGTCCTGTCTCCCCAAGGCAGGAAGGAACAGCGTCTGATACAAGAAATGCCTGTATTAGATGCCTTTTGGTCGTGGGCTGAAGATGCATCTGCCGGAATCCTTCCAAAATCCAAACTTGGAGAGGCATTTACCTATGCCTTCAACCAGAGAAAGGGGTTGATGAATTATCTGCTGGACGGGAACTGCGCTGTCTCAAACAATCTTGCCGAGAACTGCATCCGTCCCTTTACGATAGGACGTAAGAACTGGCTGTTTTCTGGAAGCCCCAAAGGAGCAGAGGCCAGTGCAGGTATCTATACGCTGGTGGAAACGGCAAAAGTCAATGGCCTAAACCCCAGAAAATATATTCAGTATATTTTGAGTGATATCCCCGGAACAGCATTCCAGCAGTATCCGGAATTTCTGGAAGACTATATGCCATGGGAACCTGTCATACAGAAAATATGTAGATAACCGCCAACCTTGAGAAGAGCAGAAGGCTGGCGATTTTTCTATACACTCTGTTATTTGACGGTTACAGAAAAAAGAATATATGGGCAAATATTCGCACTTTGTATATCAAAATTGCACTTTAAATAACAAAAAACCAGAATTCCTCTTATGTTAAGATAATTCTGGTAATAAAAAGAGCGCGAGACGGGATTCGAACCCGCGACCCTCGCCTTGGCAAGGCGATACTCCACCACTGAGCCACTCGCGCATATCTTAGAATCGGGGTGACAGGATTCGAACCTGCGACCTCCTGGTCCCAAACCAGGCGCTCTAGCCAAGCTGAGCCACACCCCGTCATCCGTTTCTGATATAATCATATTCAGTTATGAAAAATCATATACCTTCAAAACCACATATTGAAATTCATCCGTTTTAAACTTTGTTTCCTCTATCCTAACCTAACCTTTTGGTTAAGCCCTCGACCGATTAGTAACAGTCAGCTGCACATGTTGCCATGCTTCCACCTCTGCCCTATCTACCTCGTCGTCTTCAAGGGGTCTTACTCTTGCGATGGGATATCTCATCTTGAGGGGGGCTTCACGCTTAGATGCCTTCAGCGTTTATCCCGTCCCGACTTGGCTACTCTGCCATAGGCTTGATACCTAACAGATACACCAGAGGTCAGTCCATCCCGGTCCTCTCGTACTAAGGACAGCTCCTCTCAAATATCCTACGCCCGCGCCGGATAGGGACCGAACTGTCTCACGACGTTCTGAACCCAGCTCGCGTACCGCTTTAATGGGCGAACAGCCCAACCCTTGGGACCTACTTCAGCCCCAGGATGCGATGAGCCGACATCGAGGTGCCAAACCACTCCGTCGATGTGAACTCTTGGGAGTGATAAGCCTGTTATCCCCAGGGTAGCTTTTATCCGTTGAGCGATGGCAATCCCACTTTCATACCACCGGATCACTAAGTCCTACTTTCGTACCTGCTCGACCCGTCAGTCTCGCAGTCAAGCTCCCTTATGCCTTTGCACTCTTTGAATGGTTTCCAACCATACTGAGAAAACCTTTGAGCGCCTCCGATCCCCTTTCGGGGGCGGCCGCCCCAGTCAAGCTCCCCACCTGACATTGTCCCACCACCGGATCACGGTGGCTGGTTAGAAATCCAGTATCACAAGGGTGGTATCCCAACATTGACTCCAAGAAGACTGGCGTCCTCTCTTCTTCGTCTCCCACCTATCCTGTACATGCAATACCGAATCCCAGTATCAAGCTAGAGTAAAGCTCCATGGGGTCTTTCCGTCCTGGCGCAGGTAACCAGCATCTTCACTGGTATTTCAATTTCACCGGGTGCATTGTTGAGACAGCGCTCAAATCATTACGCCTTTCGTGCGGGTCGGAACTTACCCGACAAGGAATTTCGCTACCTTAGGACCGTTATAGTTACGGCCGCCGTTTACTGGGGCTTAGATTCAAAGCTTCGATTGCTCTAACCTCTCCTCGTAACCTTCCAGCACCGGGCAGGCGTCAGCCCATATACCTCACCTTACGGTTTTGCATAGACCTGTGTTTTTGCTAAACAGTTGCTTGAGCCTATTCTCTGCGGCCCACTCTCGTGGGCACCCTTTATCCCGAAGTTACAGGGTCATTTTGCCGAGTTCCTTAACAATGCTTCTCCCGCCGGCCTTAGGATTCTCTCCTCATCCACCTGTGTCGGTTTACGGTACGGGTACATATCACACAATAGCGGCTTTTCTCGACAGCCCCTACGCCAACTTCGCTACTAATAGTTCGCTACGCGTCACGTCCTCCTGTTGTTGAGCGGATTTGCCAGCTCAACCAGTCCTACGCTTGCCCCGGTCTTTTCATTCCCGGGTTTGGCACCGGTTCTGTGTCCCCACAGTTCTGATGATATGCAGTACAGGAATTTCAACCTGTTGTCCATCGACTACGCTTCTCAGCCTCGCCTTAGGCCCCGACTTACCCAGAGCAGATCAGCTTTACTCTGGAAACCTTAGATATTCGGCCTGGAGGATTCCCACCTCCATCTCGCTACTCATTCCGGCATTCTCTCTTCTTAAAAGTCCACAGCTCCTTATCGGTACTGCTTCACTCCTTTAAGAATGCTCCTCTACCAATTGTCTTACGACAATTCCTAAGCTTCGGTGTTGTGTTTTAGCCCCGGACATTTTCGGCGCAGGACCTCTCGACTAGTGAGCTATTACGCACTCTTTGAATGTGTGGCTGCTTCTGAGCCAACATCCTAGTTGTCTTTGAAATCCCACATCCTTTTCCACTTAACACACACTTTGGGACCTTAGCTGTAGGTCTGGGCTCTTTCCCTTTTGACTACCCAACTTATCTCGTGCAGTCTGACTCCCGTACATCATTTATGCGGCATTCGGAGTTTGATATTCTTCGGTAGACTTTGACGTCCCCTAGGAAATTCAGTGCTCTACCTCCGCTAAACTAATACGAGGCTAGCCCTAAAGCTATTTCGAGGAGAACCAGCTATCTCCGGGTTCGATTGGAATTTCTCCCCTATCCACACCTCATCGCCACCCTTTTCAACGGATGTGCGTTCGGTCCTCCATTTCCTTTTACGGAAACTTCAACCTGGACATGGATAGGTCACCCGGTTTCGGGTCTGCACATGCTGACTTGACGCCCTATTAAGACTCGCTCTCGCTTCGGCTCCGCACCTTAAGTGCTTAACCTTGCCAGCATCCGCAACTCGCCGGACCGTTCTACAAAAAGTACGCGGTCGCACCTTAACGTGCTTCCACAGATTGTAAACACAGGGTTTCAGGTTCTCTTTCACTCCCCTCCCGGGGTCCTTTTCACCTTTCCTTCACAGTACTATGCGCTATCGGTCACTAAGAAGTATTTAGCCTTGGGGGGTGGTCCCCCCGACTTCCCGCAAGGTTCCACGTGTCTCGCGGTACTCTGGATCCTGCTGCTGCCTATTGTTTTCATGTACGGGGCTTTCACCCTCTCTGGCCGGTCTTTCCAGGACCGTTCCATTAACAAATCGGCTCACGTATGCAGTCCGTAACCCCAGAGTGCACGCACTCTGGTTTGGGCTCTTTCCCTTTCGCTCGCCGCTACTCAGGAAATCGATTTTTCTTTCTCTTCCTCCGCCTACTTAGATGTTTCAGTTCAGCGGGTTCCCTTCCATACGTTATGTATTGGCGTATGGATACTTGAGGTCTTCTCAAGTGGGTTTCCCCATTCAGATATCTCCGGATCAAAGGATATTTGCTCCTCCCCGAAGCTTTTCGCAGCTTATCACGTCTTTCATCGGCTCTTAGTGCCAAGGCATCCACCCTGCGCTCTTATTAGCTTAACCAATTGACTCAAACCTGCGGGTGCGGGTTCTTGTCTAAGATTCATAGCGTTGAATCTTTGGTTTAGGTTTACAAATAAATTCGTTTTGGTTTGTTTTTTCGGTTACACTTTCGTGTAACACCTCGGATGTCTTGATTTTGTCTCTCTTCCCTTCCTTGTGGCAAGCCACTCAGAAGAGTTTTAAAACTCTATCTAGATATTATTTCAATATGCAGTTTTCAAGGTACATGCAATGCGTTTACCTAGTCCAGAGTGCCACTCAAGGTCTACGACCTTTCGTTCACGGCGTTTCACGCCTATGCTTGATTCCTCATGTCTGCTTAGGAAAGTAAACTTTCCACACAGCCCTGACTCATCATGCGCACTCTTCCTTCAGCTCGCGCAAATGGAGATGGAGAGATTCGAACTCTTGACCCCCTGCTTGCAAGGCAGGTGCTCTCCCAACTGAGCTACACCCCCATAAAAAAATCCGGCATCCACCTGCTTTCCCATATCGTTACCAATATAGTATCATCGGCCGCTCAGGTCTTAACCATCGTGTTCGGGATGGGAACGGGTGTGACCCCTGAGCGCATCGACACCGGAAACTTTCATTTCCAGGACTTCGATATTAAATTATATTCGATATCCTCGAAAACTCAACAGTATATAAAACCTTTACTTCTTCTTCCTTAGAAAGGAGGTGATCCAGCCGCACCTTCCGATACGGCTACCTTGTTACGACTTCACCCCAGTTATCGGTCCCGCCTTCGGCAGCTCCCTCCTTACGGTTGGGTCACTGACTTCGGGCGTTACTGACTCCCATGGTGTGACGGGCGGTGTGTACAAGACCCGGGAACGTATTCACCGCGACATTCTGATTCGCGATTACTAGCGATTCCAGCTTCGTGCAGGCGAGTTGCAGCCTGCAGTCCGAACTGAGACGTTATTTCTGAGATTTGCTCCACCTCGCGGTCTCGCTTCTCTTTGTTTACGCCATTGTAGCACGTGTGTAGCCCAGATCATAAGGGGCATGATGATTTGACGTCATCCCCACCTTCCTCCAGGTTATCCCTGGCAGTCTCCCAAGAGTTCCCACCTTTACGTGCTGGCTACTTAGGATAAGGGTTGCGCTCGTTGCGGGACTTAACCCAACATCTCACGACACGAGCTGACGACAACCATGCACCACCTGTCTTCTCCGCCCCGAAGGGAAGGGGACGTTACTCCCCGGTCGGATCGATGTCAAGACCTGGTAAGGTTCTTCGCGTTGCTTCGAATTAAACCACATGCTCCACCGCTTGTGCGGGTCCCCGTCAATTCCTTTGAGTTTCATTCTTGCGAACGTACTCCCCAGGTGGAATACTTACTGCGTTTGCGACGGCACCGAAGAGCTTTGCTCCCCAACACCTAGTATTCATCGTTTACGGCGTGGACTACCAGGGTATCTAATCCTGTTTGCTCCCCACGCTTTCGAGCCTCAACGTCAGTTATCGTCCAGTAAGTCGCCTTCGCCACTGGTGTTCCTCCTAATATCTACGCATTTCACCGCTACACTAGGAATTCCACTTACCTCTCCGACACTCTAGTTCCATAGTTTCCAAAGCAGTCCCGCAGTTGAGCCGCGGGCTTTCACTTCAGACTTACAGTACCGTCTACGCTCCCTTTACACCCAGTAAATCCGGATAACGCTTGCCCCCTACGTATTACCGCGGCTGCTGGCACGTAGTTAGCCGGGGCTTCTTAGTCAGGTACCGTCATTTTCTTCCCTGCTGATAGAGCTTTACATACCGAAATACTTCTTCACTCACGCGGCGTCGCTGCATCAGGCTTTCGCCCATTGTGCAATATTCCCCACTGCTGCCTCCCGTAGGAGTTTGGGCCGTGTCTCAGTCCCAATGTGGCCGGTCACCCTCTCAGGTCGGCTACTGATCGTTGCCTTGGTAGGCCGTTACCCTACCAACTAGCTAATCAGACGCGGGTCCATCTTGTACCACCGGAGTTTTTCACACCGCATCATGTGATGCTGTGCGCTTATGCGGTATTAGCAGTCATTTCTAACTGTTGTCCCCCAGTACAAGGCAGGTTACCCACGCGTTACTCACCCGTCCGCCACTCAGTCAACTTAGCTTCCATCCGAAAACTTCCGCTAAATCGCTTCGTTCGACTTGCATGTGTTAGGCACGCCGCCAGCGTTCATCCTGAGCCAGGATCAAACTCTCATGTTTAAGATTTGATTCCGTTCAAAAATCGCTTGGCTATTTTTGTCCGTTTGTGTTCGCTTTTGTAGCACTTTCGTGCTCCGCAAGTGTATCACGTTTTTACTTGGTTTTGTTCTGAATGTTCTCTCGAACTTCTAGGCTTAACCAAAAGCCTTTGTTCTTTAAGAATTTTCAAGGTTTTACATACTGTTCAGTTTTCAAGGTTCTTTGTTGTTGGATGCTGTCGTTTGTTCTCAGCAGCAACTTTTATATCTTATCACAGTTGCTTTTGTTTGTCAACAACTTTTTACATTTTTTTCAAATCTTTGTTTTGATTTGCTGCCCCGTTTTGCAAGGGCGAGTATTATAATAACAAACCGCAAAGGAAAAGTCAACCTTTTTTTTAAACTTTTTTAAATTCTATTTAAAGCGACCGTAATCGACCCCATTTGTGCTGATTTGATCCGGCTTTCATGTTTTAGAATCTGCCGGCGAAGAATGCCGTATTACAGCATATAAGGCTGCTTTCATTCCATCCTTCTATCTCCTGTGTCCTTCCCCCACCCCTTTGCAGTAATTCCCCGGCCTCCATTCATTCCGATTTCTTTTTAATCTTCCTCTCCCCGAATTCTGATTTCCTTTTAATTCGACACCTTGAAACCGTAGAGCCGGTTGGTTCCTTAATAATAAGAAATAACAGCGCTAAACCACACTGAAATCCGCTATCCTTTTCCATATTTATTTTCCCTCTTTCTCCGGCACTTAAAAGCGTCGCAAAGCGTCGATAAAGTGTCGATGCGTCATAGTATCGGAATATGATTAAACATCCGGTTCTTTTCGTTATTTTATCGACGGCATCATAATATACTAAGTAAAAACTATAGGAGGTTTTACTTATGTGGGAAATTATTAGTAACCCGGTTACGCTCTCAGTCATCGTGATGTGCGTGCTGTGTCTGTGTAAGCTCAATGTAATTTTGTCGTTGCTTATCTCAGCCATGGTGGCAGGATTTGCGGCTGGCATGGGACCGGCCGACATTATGGGGGGAATTATTACGGGCCTTAACGGCAACGGAACAAATGCCATAGCATATCTGCTTCTGGGAACATTTGCCGCCGCCCTGGCTCAAACCGGCCTTGCAACGATTCTGGCCAGGTGGATTGCATCGGTTGTAAAAGAACGTAAATGGATTTTACTGCTGACGCTTGTGTTCTGCGCCGCTATCTCAGGAACTATTATTCCGGTACATATTGCTTACATCCCTGTTCTCTTTCCGCCGCTGCTTTTAATGATGAACAAGATGAAAATGGACCGTCGTCAGGCTGCCTGTGTGACTGAGTTTGGTCTGGTGGCTCCCTATGTTACCATTCCTCTTGGATATGGCGTTATCTTCCAGGGTCTCGTAGCAGAGAATATGACATCCAATGGTATGCCGATGCAGATGATAGAAGTATGGCCGCATACAATTATCCTTGGCGCTGGCATGCTCTGCGGTCTGATCGCCTCATGGTGGTTCTTCCGTAAACCAAGAGACTATCAGGATATCGATCTGGAGGGAGTTTCTCTGGAGGGTGAAGCGATCCACATGAACAAAGACCATATCGTATCTTTAGTTGCTATCGCAGGTGTTTTATTCGGTCAGTTATACTGGGATTCCATGCCTCTGGGCGCACTGCTCGGAATCGTTATCATGGTTCTCGGCGGCGCTATCAAGCTTAGAAACAGTGACGGAACAATCGCCGAAGGTATCCGGTTGATGGGTATGGTTTCATTTATCATGTTGATTGCAGGTGGTTATGCCTATGTAGTAAATCAGACAGGCGCCGTTGATACTCTGATCGATGCAACACTGGCTATCTTGGGGAATAGCAAGGCAATGTTCGTCGCTATACTGATTATTATCGGTCTTCTGATCACCATGGGTATCGGAACTTCATTCGGAACAATTCCTGTTATTGCTCTGTTCTACGTTCCGATGTGTATGAAAATGAATATGAGCCCTGCTGCTACCGCTTGCCTTATCGCATGTGCAGCCGCTCTGGGTGATGCCGGTTCTCCTGCTTCGGACAGTACGTTGGGGCCGACGTCCGGACTTAATGCAGATGGACAGCATGATCACATATGGGATACCTGTGTTCCAACTTTCTTCTTCTACAATATCCCATTGGCGATTGCAGGATTCATCGGGGGAATGATCCTTTAAAACCATTCGTTGTCAATTAATAAAAACAGCGGCGTCTCAGACATGTGATGAGAATCGCCGCTGTTCTTAATTTATATGGAATGCGACTGTGAGCCGCTTTCGCAGTTCACCGTCATCCCTGCCTTTAGTAGTTTTCTTTCCTGATTTCAAAATAACTCTGGGCATATTTGCAGACTGGGCATACTTCCGGAGCTTTCTTACCAATTACAAGGTGTCCGCAGATACGGCACTCCCACATGCTCTCCTCCGCTTTCTCAAAAACCTGCTGCATCTCGACATTGTGAAGCAGCTTGCGGTAACGTTCCTCATGGGATTTCTCAATTGCACCCACTTTTCTGAAGAGCTCCGCCATCTCCGGGAAACCTTCCTCGTCCGCATCCTTTGCAAAACGATCGTACATATCGGTCCATTCGTAATTCTCACCCTCTGCGGCAGCCAGCAGGTTCTGCGCAGTTGTTCCCAGATGTCCGAGCGCCTCAAACCAGAGCTTGGCATGTTCCTGCTCATTTCTGGCTGTCTTTAAGAAAATGTCGGCTAACTGCTCGTAACCCTCTCTCTGGGCAATCATGGCGAAATATGTATACTTATTCCTTGCCTGGCTCTCACCTGCGAAACCTTCCATCAGGTTCTTCTCCGTCTTGGTTCCCGCATACTTATTTTCCGGGTTCTCAGGCTTTTCTTCGATCTTCTCAAATACGGAAGCCGGCTGATGGCATACCGGACAGGTAAATCCTTCCGGAAGCTCTCCCTCATGGATGTATCCACAGATTGTACAACGGTATTTTACTGAACTGTTCATATTTTTTCCTCCTAAATCTTCGCTTCTGTCTCTGTAGCCGGTATGCAGCATCTGCTCTGCCAGCTCACTGAGCGGTTTCTTGTAAAATTCCTTATAAAGTTCGATGATTTCCCGGTTCTCATGGCTGGCGCGCAGTTCCATTCCGCTGTCCTTCCGGTAAAGGCCGGCAATCCGCTTTTTCCTCAGCTCATCGCCCTTTAACAGCGTGCCTTTTGGCTGTCCGCCGCCTCCGATGCATCCTCCGGGGCAGGTCATCACTTCTATGAAATGGTATTCTTTACCGCCATTTTTTATTCTATCAATAAATCGGGAGGCAGCCTTTGTTCCGTAAATAACGGCCACATTCACTTCGATTCCCTTTATGGTCACCTGGGCCTCCTTGACGTCCTCCATTCCCCTCACCGGCTCCAAATCGTAAAGAACAGCCGGAGCTTTCTCACCGGTAATATATTCATATGCAGTCCGCAGGGCGGCTTCCATAACGCCTCCTGTATTGCCGAAGATTACGCCGGCTCCCGATGCTTCACCCATCAGCCTGTCATAAGATGAATCCTCAAGTGCGGCAAAATCAATGTCTTCTTCCTTCGCCCACTTTGCCAGCTCTCTGGTCGTGATCACGTAGTCCATATCTCGCATATCATCAATACCCAGATACTGCGCCGCCGCATTCATCTCTTCCCTGCGAATTTCAAATTTCTTCGCGGTACACGGTGTTACGGCTACATTGACAATTTTCTTCGGGTCAATCCCCATCTTCTGTGCAAAATATGTCTTGACCGTCGGCCCCTGCATTCCGATTGGGCTTTTGGCGGTCGACAGGTGCGGCAGCATATCCGGATGATAGGTTTCCGCATATTTTACCCAGGATGGACAGCAGCTTGTGAACTGGGGGAGCGGCCTGGTTTTCTTTGTGATACGTTCAATCAGCTCACTGGCTTCCTCCACAATCGTAAGATCTGCGGCAAAGTTGGTATCCAGCACATAGGAGGCCCCCAGTTTCCGAAGAAGGGCGACCATCTTTCCCTGGACAAAGCTTCCGTCTTCCATGGCAAACTCTTCACCGAGCGATATCCTCACCGACGGTGAGGTATTGAATATCACTATCTTCTCCGGGTCCAGAATCGCCTTTTTAACATCGTGATATTCGTATTTTTCCGTGATACTGGACACCGGACAGACATTTGCACACTGGCCGCAGTTAATACAGACCGCCGTTCCTCCCGTCTGTTCCAGCGTATAAGTCCCGTGGACTCCTATGTAGTCCGTACAGATATCCCTGCACTGGCCGCATTTGATACAGAGCTCTTCATCTCTGCAGATGGACGGGTTGTCTTTCTCAATGGGCACGCGCACGTTCATTGGTAAATGATTCATCTACACCTCCTGAAATTCATGGATACGTTTGTGACGTTCCAAAATCAATAATGATTACTGTTTTTATTTTACCATAATTTTCTTGTTTGTCAAGTAGCCTTTTTCATTCTAAACTTTTTATTTGAACCAATTATTATCGGCCCTTCAGGCAGCCGTGTCTTTCACTTTTCTTCCCGTCTTACCGTGCGCTCCTCCCAGCTCGTTATAGAGGGTAAATCCGAGAATCATAAGACCTCCCGCCATCTGCATCAGACTCATCGTTTCCCCCAGCACAAATACGGACATGAGGCATGCCACCAGGGGATCAATGTAGCTCAGGATCGCAGCCTCCTGGCCTTTCAGGTCTTTTAACGAGGAAAAATAAAGGCAGTAGCCGATTCCGGTATGTACCACGCCCAGGATAAGGAGGTTTAATATTCCAAACCTTCCCGCCTCCGCCACGTGAAAACCTGATTTAAACAGGACATACGGAAACATGACGATCAATCCGACGATAAACTGCAGAAACGTCCTGTCAATCCCCTCTATGTCCGGGAGCGACTTATTGATGAGGATGATTCCTGCATACAGGGCCGCGGCAGCCAGACCATACCCCACGCCTGTAATATTGCTGCTGCCTCCTGAAAGCCCGCCCGCGGAAATCACCAGGACCAGTCCGGCTGTGGAAAAAATAAAGCAGATAATCTGGCGAAAGGAAGGCCTCTCATGAAACAGGAACGGACAGACCGCCGTCACAATCACCGGGGCAAAATAGTAGCTGAGCGTTGCCACGGAAACCGATGTATAACGGTATGCTTCAAAAAGAAAAATCCAGTTAAAACCGATCATCGCCCCGGATGCCATCAGGAGAACCAGGCTTTTCTTACTCCCTGGAAAGTGGAATCTCCTGCCTCTGATAAGCTGCCAGGCAAAAATCACTGCGATTGCAATTGCGGCCCGGAAAAAAGCAATCTCTTCCGAGGAAAGAGGAATTTGCGCCACAAAAATACCGATGGTTCCAAATGCTGCCATTGCCGTAACATTCATAAACTTTGCGCTGCGTATTTTATGTTCCATTTTAGTTTTCTTCCCGCTTTCTGCTATGTTGTAATAACTGCTTCTAATTGCTTTCTATATTCTGAGTATATCACAGGAAGTCCTGCTTTTCGACATTTTATATTTTTATGCGGTTCCACGCTGAATTTTGATAATCCCTTAATGGTTGACATCCGCCTTCTTCTGCTATACTATAAATCTATCATTATAAGGATTAAGGAAGAGGTGGTTAACATCCGGCATACCGGGCGTCTTGCATTCACCGGCGCAGATATGGCTGGAACAGAGTAGATAAAATCAATTTAACAGGAAAAACGGCTGCCCCGGCAGTCTTGTTGTTATGCCTGATTTTGATTTTATTTTACTCTTACCTGTTTTTCTTCTTTTCAGAAAAAGCCGCAGAGTAAAATCTGCGGCTTTTTGTATTACTGAGAAATCTCCTGCGGAATCACGGCTGCGGGAAGAATGAGCACCCGCAGGAAGAGACCGTATGCCTCTCTGCAGCCACCCGGCCGGGGATTTCTGCAACAGGAGCTCCTGATTCTTATAATGAAAATTGAAAGGAGAATGTTTATGTTAGACAATTTGATGAAACTTTTAGAAAAACCGCCCGCTTACACAAAAATGGAGCATGCATTCTGGGATGACGACTATATCTCAGAGCAGATGCTAAGGGCCCATCTGGATCCCGACTTTGAGGGCGCCAGCAGAAATCTGAGATTTATTGAACATTCGGCCGCCTGGATTAAAGATATCCTGCCGCCCTCCCGATACCCTTCTCTCCTCGATGTGGGCTGCGGTCCCGGAATCTATGCCGAACGGTTTTCCGCAGCGGGATACCGCGTCACCGGAATCGATTTTTCAAGACGGTCGATCAGCTATGCCAAGGCTTCGGCAGAACGGCACGGTTTAGACATCCGTTATCTGTGCCTCGATTATCTGAAAATGGATTTTGAGAAAGCGTTTGATGCCGCTACGATGATTTACTGTGACTACGGTGTGCTTTCTCCCGAGGACAGGCAGAGTCTGCTTAAAAATGTTTATTGCTGCCTGAGGCCCGGGGGCAGGTTTCTGCTGGATGTGTTCTCTATGGCTGCATTTAACCGTTTTAAAGAAGAGCAGACCTGGGAAGTCTGTGAAAACGGCGGGTTCTGGTGCGGGTCGAAGTACGCTGCCCTGAACAGGGCCTGCAAATATCCGGACGGCGTGACGTTGGAACAGACTGCGGTTATCTCGGAGCGGGAAACGGCGGTTTATTATCTGTGGAATACGTATTTTACGGTAGAAACCCTGGCCGCGGAAGCGGCCGAAGCCGGTTTTAAGGTCTGTGGCCGGTACAGCGATGTGGCCGGTTCTCCCTTACAAAAAGACGCCCCAACCATTGCAGTCCTGTTGGAGCGTCCCTGAATCCGGTTTTATTTTTCGTAAAGGAATTTCTCAGGCAGTTCCAGCCGGAACACAGCCGCCATATCCTTAAAGTCCTGGACCGACGGGATCTGCCGTTTTTCTTTTGTCACGGACAGTACCTTGATAAGCATCTCTGCGGCCTTCTCCACGGTATGCATTAAACCAAAGGTATTGTCTAAGCTGTCCCCGGCCGCAAAGAGGCCGTGCTGCGCCCAGAGCACCACATCGTATTCCTCCATCATGCCGCAGGTAAGTTCCGCTATCTTTGCCGTGCCCGGAACCATCCACGGGAGCACGCCCATTCCCGACGGAAATGTCATTGCACACTCTGGCTCCATCTCCCAAAGCTCCCTCGTGAATATCTCGTCTTTCAGAGGGAGGATAAAGGAAAGGGCGATGATATTAGCCGGATGGGCGTGGTAAATCACGCGGTATCTCCCGTCCGTCAACCGCTTCTTTACGGCCTGGTTCATCAGATGGGCCGGCAGTTCACTGGTGGGCCGGCCGCCCCCTGCCAGTCCCCATACAATCCGGTAGGCTCCTCCGTCTTTGCTTATTTCTATCATTCCGAAGGAATCTTCCGGGTCAAGCGTCATGTTGCGCATGAATTTTCCGCTTCCGGTCACATATAAAAAGTCTCCCGCCAGTTCTGGGACAATCACCGGGAGCGCACTCCATGCGCCATCCGTTTTCAGCTCCTCCCGTACCTCATCCACTTCCTCCTCCGTCAGACGGAAGCTTAAGTTCCCGCCGTGGCATTCGTGCCAGCCGAGCCTCCAGCCGTCATCCGACATTCTGATAAAACCTTTTGCCGCATTGCTGTCCAGTACCTTCATTCTCTTTCCTCCTGTTCCCGTTCTCCCTGAAATAAACATTTTCTGTCTTGAATAATCATTTAAACTTCAAATTTCCGGCCGCTCCCGCGGCAGATACTTCTTTATTTCAAACGACGATGCGGCGCACGCCTGCGCTTCTTCCAGATCCTTAAATACGCCGTCTGCCGTCATCTGCGCCATGATATTACCGGCCGCCGTAGCTTCCGCCGGTCCGGCCAGTACCGGTACTCCGGAATAGTCGGCCGTAAGCTGGTTCAGGTATCCTGCATTGGACCCCCCGCCGACAATGCGGATCTCCGTGCAGACCTCCCCGGTCACCGTTTCCAGCTCTTTACGTATCGCGGCATAGGATTTTGCCAGGCTCCGGTATACAACCGCCGCCAGTTCCCCGGGTGTTTCCGGTATCTGCTGTCCCGTTCTTTTGCAGAATCCAGTTACCGCCTTTACCATACTATCCGGCGCCAGGAATTCATCGCTGTTGCAGTCCACAAAGGAGGCAATCTCCGTTCTCTCCGCCTCCGTGCACAGCGTCTCAAACGACATCTCAGGGGCCGTCTCTTTCCTTATATTCTGTATCATCCACAGTCCCATGCTGTTTTTGAGCAGCAGGTTCTTCCCCCCGAATCCGCCTTCGTTGGTAAATTTTAGTTTCCTTCCCGCTTCACAGATGACCGGTTCCTCCGTTATCATCCCCATTAACGACCAGGTCCCGGAACTGATGACGGCTCTTGTTTTCCCTTTGGCGCATTCCGGCATAACCATCAGGGCGGAGGCCGTATCATGGGTGGCGGGAAGGATCACGTCACAGTCAAACCCCACCTTTTCTTTCACTTCATCCCTCAGACTCCCCAGCCGTTCACCCGGCATTCTGACCGGCAAAAGAAGACGGTCCGGTATCCCCAGCTTTACGGCCAGCTCCCGGTCCCAGTCCTTTTTCTTCGGATCGAGGAGCTGGCTTGTGGAGGCGTTCGTATATTCCTGGGCTCTCCGCCCTGTCAGATAATAGCCAAAGTAATCCGGAATCATGAGCATGCACCCGGCCTGCCGGAGGAGTTGCGGTCTGTCCCGCCCGTCCGCCGCTAACTGGCAGAGCGTGTTGAATTCGGCCATCTGGATTCCCGTTCTCTTATAAAGTTCCTGCTCGGAAACATTGTCCCATATACTGCGGTAGAGCCCGCGGGTCCTCCTGTCGCGGTGATTTGCCGCATTCCCCAGAATCCGCCCTTCCCGATCCAGAAACACATAATCTAATCCCCATGTGTCAATCCCCATGCAGGCCGGAATTTTTCCCGCATCACGGCAGCGTTTCATTCCTTCTATAAGCTGCATCGTCAGGTATTCCATATCCCAGCACATCATATGATCCCTTATCACGGGACTGTTGGAAAAACGGTAGACTTCCTGCATTCTAATCCTTTCCCCGTCCCGGACGGCCAGGATGTGCCTGCCCCCGGACGCGCCGAAGTCTGCCGCCAGGTAATATTGTTTCTCAGCTGTCTTCATCTTCTCCTCCTTACCTTATGAGCCGATGGGGCCGCAGGCCGCTAAGTGTCCGTATCAGCAAAGAGGCCGGTCACCATGACCGGCCTCGCTCCCGGCATGGAGCCGCTCTCCGGCGCCACACCGCATCCTATCCTCTGCCGCGCTTCTGCGCTTTACTCCTCTGCCCCCTCGGTTATGTACTGCAGGCCCTTTTGTATCCTCAGGTATTTGCCGTACTGCCTGTTGCAGACCGCTGCCGCCTCCGGCTGGGGTTCAAAGCAGTTCTGGATTTTTACCGTCCCCTCCGATATCTGCTCCAGGGAGTCAAAACAGCCGCAGTGGTATGCCGCCAGCAGGGCGATGCCGAAAGCCGGACCTATCATTCCGTCCATCTGCTCGATGCGGATATTCAGCACATTAGCCAGGGTCTGCATCCACACCCGGCTCCTCGCGCCTCCGCCCACCACCTTCACGCTGCCGAACCGGCACAGCGGAAGACGCATCTTCTCGGCCAGCTCCCGAAAGCTGAAGCAGAGTCCCTCAATCACTGCATACAGCATATCGGAGCGGTCCGTCTCCGTGCTCAGCCCGATGAACGAACCCCTGATATCGGGATCCGCATAGAGCGTCTTTTCCCCCATTAAATGAGGATAGAAAAGCACACCGCTCCCCGCGGATTTCTCTACATCCACCAGATTGTCCACCTCGGAATAATCCGCCTCCATGATTCCGCGCACCCACCAGTCAAACGTGCTTCCATTGGACTGCACGGCCCCCTGGATCAGATAGGAATAGCTCTTATCGTCAAAGGAAAACAAAATCATTTTCCCCTTTGCATTGTCCCTGATTTCTGCCACCGGCATCATGAACACGCCCGATGTCCCCAGGGAAATGACGGGATATCCCCGGCCCAGACAGCCCGTGGAAATAGCCGTCGCAGGATTGTCTCCGGTCCCGGTCAGAACGTCTATCTGACGGCTCAGGGAAAACTGTTCCGCAATTTCCTCCTTAAGCGTCCCGGCTGCAAGAACGCTGCCCCGCACCTCCGGGTACATCTCTTCATCCAGGCCGATTAACTCCCTCATCTCGGGCGACCATTTCCGCTGTTTAATCTGGTAGAGGCAGGACGTAGAGGCCTCGCAGTAATCCGTTCCATAATGACCGGTCAGACGGTACACAAGATAATCCGGGCCAATCAGGAATTTTTTGATCTTTTTAAAATTTTCAGGCTCATTCTCCTTCAGCCAATAGAGATTGGCCGCCGGACTTCCGGTGGAAATGGTTCTGGCCAGATATTCTCCCTCCGGAAAATCCCGAATCCGCTCTTTGAGTTCCGGAATCAGATCTTTCGTCCTGATATCATTCCACATCAGCGCGGGACGGACCGATTTCCCCTCCTCGTCCAGAACAGCCAGCGTGTGCATCTGCCCCGTCACTCCAATCCCTCTGATTTGGCTCCGGTCACACTGCTTAAAAATCCGTTCCATGGCGTTCATCATACAATCGTACCAAATCTCCGGATCGATTTCACTGAAACCTCTCTCCGGCTGGACCGCCTGATATTCCTCCGTGATCTGTGCCAGCACATTTTTATTTCCGTCTATCAGTACCAGCTTCATTGCAGAGGTTCCTAAATCTATGCCTAAAAATGTATGTTTTGTTTGTTCCATACTGCAATCCACCTTTACGGATGACGGCGGGGAGCATCTGCCCGTCTCTCACCGCCATCAAATGATTAGTTTTCGTTAATCATCGTGACCAGTTCCCTGGCCTTTCTGCTGACATTCTCAACTGATTCAACGCTCAGATGAATTACGTCGTGCTCATTGTGGTTCGTCTCATAAGCCTCACCAAATGTGCGTATGTATTCTTTTCTCAAATCCGAACCGTAATTAATCTTAATCAGGCCGTGTTTCTTCGCCTCCCATATTACTTCCTTCGGGATTCCGGAACCGCCGTGAAGCACCAGCGGAACGGAGGAAACTTCATTTATTTTTGCCAGCAGCGGGATATCAATCTGGGGATTCAGGCACAGCCCATGGACATTACCCACGGATACGGCCAGGGTATCACAGCCCGTCTGCTCCACAAAGTCGGCCACCATCGCCGGATCAGTCTTGCACTCCGCCTCATTTACCACATCCTCTTCTTTTCCCTGGAGGGCGCCGAGTTCCGCTTCCACCGGAATACCGTAGAAATGGCAGTATTCGGCGGCGCGGCGGCACTCTTTTACATTTTCCTCAAACGGTAAGTGGGAGGCGTCAATCATGATGGAGGTAAATCCGGCATCCACGCATGCTTTAACGTCCTCAAAGGACTTGCCGTGATCCAGGTGAAGCCCGATCGGCGTATCCGAATTTTTAACGGCATCCTGCGCTATCATGGCAATGATGCGCGGATTGGAAAGCCGCAGGTTATTGGAGGATATCTGAATATATCCAGGCAAATCGGCCTCCTGCAGTCCTCTTGCAATCGCATAAGTCATTTCCAGGTTGGTCGTGTTAAACGCCGGTAATACATGATGATATTTCTTGGCAAATTCCATAAGGTCAAAACCATTCACAAGTTTCATAATTCTCTCCTCCATCTTTCTTTTTTATCTCAATTTTCGGGTTGTCACTTGAAGTCATACATTCTTTCGTACAGGATTTTGTATTTCGCGAATTTTTCCATATAATATCCATGCATGGCGGGATCGGGTAAAAATTCTTTTTTAATCTTTACAGCTCTTCTGATTCCTTCTTCCAGGGAAGTGTAGGCCCCCGTGCCTGAAGCGGCCATCAGCATACAGCCCACGGTTCCCGATTCCTCATTTTCCAGGGAAAGAACTTTCATATTAAATATGTCGGCCCGTATCTGAAGCGTCAGTTCGGAGGCTGCGCCTCCTCCCGTCGCCACAATGCGGTTCATCTTTGTCCCCAATGTTTTCAGGCGCTCATAGGACAAATACATCTGGAACGCCATTCCCTCCAGAATCGCCCGGTAAATTTCCTCCGCCCTTGTATGGATGGTGAGGCCGGTGATGGTTCCTCTGGCGTCCATGGAAAGATCCGGATTTCCGGACGAACCGAACTGCGGAAGCACCATGACGTCCGTGCGGATATCCCTGACGGCTCTGTCGATGCAGGAATAGAAATTCTCTCCCTTTGCATCGCACTCCATCTTAAATCCTTTTAAAATGTTGTCCCTCGCCCAGTTTTTGAGCGCTCCGCAGGTTGTCACCTCCAGGCTTGAAAGGTAAGTCCCAGGCAGAATATAGGGAATGCAGGTAAAATCATTTTCTATCATATAAGGCGTCATCATGGCCTCCGGAAGCATTGTGAACAGAAACTCGCATGTTCCCATCCCGCATTCTCCCGCCCCGGTTGTACAAAGGCCGCTTCCCAGGGCCGCGCAGCTCTGGTCGTGGCCCCCGACCACCAGTTTCATATCGGGATTTAGATGAAGCTCCTTTGCCACTCCGGGAAGTATCGTCCCAATCACGGTACACGGTTTCACCGGCGCTGACATCTGTTCCTTCCTGATTCCCGCAAAGCCCAGCAGATCTTCCGACCAGTCCATCTTCCTGATGTCGAAGGCCATGCTGCGGGCCGCCGAGGAATAGCTCACCATCCGTTTCCCGGTCAGCATATATCCGATAAAGTCTTCATAGTAAAGAATGGCGTCCGCCTTTTTCACCGCATCCGTATTCCGGTTCAGCCACATGTATTTGGGAAGGCCGTAAAGCTCGTTGGGAGGGAGGCCTGTGATTTCAAAGATTCTCTGCGCTCCCATTTTTTCTATAATTTCTTCCGTCTCATTAATTCCTCTGGAATCGCCCGTCAGCATGGAATTAGCCAGGGTATTCCCCTCTTTGTCAAGGCAGACCACGGATTCTCCAAGGCTTGTGACGGCCATGGCCTCTATCTTTTCAGGACAGCGCTCCCCCACTTCACGGAGCACCTCTTTTACATTTTTCATGACGGTCTCCGGGTTCAGTTCCCTGTGCCCGCCGCCGCCCAGCTCCTCATATTTTCTGGAAGCTGTAAAAAGTACGTTCCCATCCAGGTCATAGACCAGCATCTTACTTCCGCTGGTTCCGACATCCAGTCCTGCAAATGCCATAGTATCTCCTTTTATGAATTGCCTTTCATTACTGTTGTTTAGAACGGCTCTTCTTGAATACGTCGATGACCACGGCTACCATGATGATGATTCCTTTGAATACGCCCTGCCAGAAGGAGTTGATTCCCATCAGGTTGAGGCCGTTTGTGATAACGCCGATGATCAGAATACCGATAAAGGTGCCGCCCACGGTTCCTACGCCGCCCGACATGCTCGTTCCGCCGATTACAACGGCTGCAATGGCGTCCATCTCAAATCCGTTGCCTAGTGTCGCCGCCGCCGAACCGAGACGGGCCGACCACACGATTCCGCCCACGCCGCAGAGCAGGCCGATGAGGATGTAGGGAAGCATGTTGTATTTTTTCACATTGACGCCGGAGTATTTCGCCGCCGTTTTATTGCCGCCCAGCGCATAGATATAATACCCAAACCGTGTCTTATTTAACAAAATCCAGGTCGCAATCAGGATAACGGCCGCGTAAATAATGATGATTGACACTCCGCCCAGGCTCGTATTGCCGAGCCCCGTATAGGTGGCGTTGCGCACACGGATTGTCACGCCGCCGGAGATAATCTCGGTGAGTCCGCGCCCGATACACTGCGTCGCCAGCGTGGCGACGAATGCGGGAACCTGCAGATACGCGATGGCAAAACCGTTGATGGTTCCCACCAGGGCGCCCACCGCCAGGCAGCTTATCACGGTTACCCATACCGGCGCATTTAAGTTGGTAATCATATAGGCGCCGATAACACCCGTAAGGCCGACGGTGGAACCGACGGAAATATCAATCTCTCCCATCAGAATCGCAAGCAGCATGCCGCAGCAGATGATTGCGTTAACCGAGTTGGATTTTAAAAGGTTTAAAAGGTTCGATGACGTTAAAAATTTCGGTGTTGATACCGAAACAATGATGATAAGCAGGATCAGGCCGATGATCGTTCCGATATTACGCTTCAGATAAGCAGAGCCTGTGAACGGAACCCCCAGTTCCTTCTTCTTTTCCATAGTTGTACCTCCTAAAATTTTTCCTTATTCTCTGTTTGTAGCATACGTCATCATGGATTCCTGGGAGAATTCTTCCTCGGACAGTTCGCCGGTGATTTTTCCCTCACACATGACATAGCACCTGTTGCACATATTGATAATCTCCGGGAGTTCCGAAGAAACCATAATAATCGAAACGCCGTTTGCCGCCAGCTCGTCGATGATGGCGTATATCTCCGCCTTGGAGCCTACGTCGATACCCCTCGTCGGTTCATCCAGAATAATAACCTTTGGATTCTTTGCCAGCCATTTGCTCAAAACCACCTTCTGCTGGTTGCCGCCGCTTAAGTTGCCGGCCAGCTGTTTGGCCGATGTGATTTTAATGGAGAATTTCTTTCTGTAATCCTCCACCATCTTATCCCAGTCCGCCTGTTTTACACCGACTCCCTTTATAAAATCGCTGAGACAGACAAGGCCCATGTTGAACTTAACATCATTTTTGAGAATCAGTCCCTCATCCCTTCTGTCCTCGGATACATAGACGATGCCGTTGTCGATAGCGTCCTGGGGCCTCCTGATTTCCAGCTTTTTGCCGTCCAGGAAAATCTCGCCGCCGGATTTCTGGTAAGCTCCGAATATGGTCTTCATCAGTTCCGTTCTCCTGGCTCCGACAAGTCCTGCGAAACCGACAATCTCACCGTACCTGGCATGGAAGTTCACGTCTTTGAAATACTTCTCATGTTCCAGGCCCTTTACTTCGAGGGAAATTCCTTTAATCTCGTGTTTGTTTCTCGTATAGTAGCTGCTCAGTTCGCGGCCTACCATCATCTTGATCAGCTCATCCTTGTCCGCCTCGGGCGTCGGGACGTCTCCAATCATCTTGCCGTCACGCAGGACCACGATCCGGTCGGTAATTGCGAAGAGTTCTTCCAGCCTGTGGGAAATGTAAATGATTCCCACCCCTTTTTTCTTCAGCAGCCTGATAATGTCGAACAGCGTCTCCACCTCGCCCTGGGAAAGGGAGGAGGTCGGCTCATCCATGACCACGATTCTGGCCTCGGCCGACACGGCTTTGATAATCTCCACAAGCTGCTGCATACCGATAGACAAGTCCTCCACCAGCTGTTCCGCCCGGAGGTTTAAGTGCAGATCGTCTATGACCTTCTGCGTCTCCTGTTCCATCCGTTTTGCATCGACAAGCCCGAATTTATCTTTGAGCTCACGCCCCATAAAAACATTCGCCGCAATTGTCCTGGCCGGCACCAGAATGATTTCCTGATGGATAATTCTGATTCCGTTCGCCCCCGCCACGGCGGCAGAATGTATATTTTTCAATTCTCCGTTTATATGTATTTCGCCGGAATCCGCTTTGTAGATTCCGCCCAGTATCTTGATTAATGTTGATTTACCGGCTCCGTTTTCACCGAGGATGGCTACCACTTCCCCTTCTCCGACAGAGAGGTTTACACCGGTCAGTACTACGTTTGAAGCAAATGCTTTCGTTATATTCTGCATCTGTAAGAGTTTTGTTTCGCCCATATGATACCTCGTATTCCCTGAAATGTTTCTATCTGCAGTCAATAAATGGTCCGGCTCAAATCTTGTTTTGAGCCGAACCACGTAATCAAAAACTCTGCTGTTACGCTCCAGGCCGGCAGCTCCCGTGGGGGGCGGCGCTGAAAGGTAACATATTTTACACGTCAGCCAATTCTATGTCATTCTTTGTCATCCTGTTACAAAATGGTTCTCTGTCTGACTGTGGTTAGTCAAGGGAATCCCATGCGTCAAGATCGTATTTGTCGATATTGTCTGCCGTAATGCTGTAGGATTCGATGCTTGTATTAAATGTGATTTCTTTTCCGTTTAAAAGATCAACGGCTTCTTTTACTCCCATGTATCCCATGTATGTAGGTCTCTGGGCGGAGCTCTGTACCATTGTGCCGTCTTTGATGGCATGTTTTCCGATTGGAGCGCCGTCTTTGCCGAGGATATCGATGGTTCCTGTCTTGCCTGCTTCTTCTACTGCCTGTACTGCGCCTAACGCGGATGTATCGTTGATTGCGTAGATTACGTCGATGTTGTCATGAGCCTGAAGGGCATCGGATACAACTTCGAATGCTGCGTCTGTGGCGCCTTTGCCTTCTACTACCTGAACTTCTACGAATGCATCCGGGTTTTCTACGTTTTCTTTAATTCCCTGCCAGAATCCGTCTACGTTGATGATGCAGGATTCAGCTGTCTGAAGGTGCACGATCAGGATATTTGCTCCGTCCGGATGGTTCTCTGCAACCCACTGTCCTGAAAGGTATCCAAGCTGTGTATTGTCGGAAGCGATGATTCCGTCTACCAGTTCGTAATCTTCTTCTTTGATAACATTGTCTACGTTGATGACTTTTACGCCTGCGTCTTTACATGTCTGAAGTACGGTCTGTGCTCCTGCGGAATCGTATGGAATGTATACGAGCGCGTTGATTCCGCTTGCGATCATATCGTCAATCTGGGAAGCCTGTTTGGTCGGGTCGTTCTGCGGATCAAAATAAATCAGCTCACATCCCAGCTCCTCACATGCCGTCTGGACACCTGTTAAAACTGCGGTGAAATATTCATTTGTCAATGTGTATGGAGAAAAGCCGATTGTGTAGTTCCCCTCTTTTGCTGCTTCTTCCACTGCCTCCGTCACTGCATCTGCAGCTGCTTCTGCTGTGGACTCTGCCGGAGCCGCCGTTGTTTCGGCTGCTTTCTGTCCGCCGCAGGCTGTCATGGAAAGCACCATTGCACCTGCTAAAATTACAGATAATAATTTTTTCATAAAAATATCCTCCTTCTCGCTTTTTTTGAATTAGCTGAGCTCTATTTGATTGTACGAACATATTAGCACATCGGTTTTTGTACTTCAATGCCAATTATGCCTAAATTTAAATGTCTTTTTTTGTCATAATTGTACAGTTAACGTTCGATTTTTTATTGATTTTTGTTCTTTTATGTTCGATATTGAAAATTTTTCTAAGACAAATGAGAACCGCTTGCGTTTCAAAGGGATCCTTCGGATTGTTCGATGTTCGTTTCAGTTCGTTTCATTCAGGGGAAATGATTGGTTTTAGGAGAGAAAAACAGATTTTTTCGGCGCCGCAACACCGGAATAGACAGCAGGCGGCCGGAAGGACGGTGGTTACAGAGGTGCAAAAAGCGCTGCAGGCTATGCCCGCAGCGCTCTGTCATGCGTTACGCGATTATGACTTCCACATTATACTTTCTGAGCAGGTTCATTCCCTCCTCGTCGATCCCGGCGTCGGTGATTACCGCATCCACCTGGGAGAGGGCGGCAAATTCGTTTAAGTCGTAGGTGTTGAATTTGGAGGAATCCGTCAGCAGATAAATCCTCTTGGCCACGGAAAAAATAGAGCTTTTGAATCTGGCCTCCGGGGAGTATCCGTCATAGAGCCTGCCGTCTGTTCCAATGGCTGCGGCGCCGAGAAATGCCGTGTCGAGCTGATACTTCCTGATCTGTTCTTCGGCCACGCTGCCGGAACTGCAATTGGTGATGCGTATCATCTCACCCCCCAGCATAATGACGGAGAGATTGTCAAAGGAAAGGGCATGTTCCGCCACCTTCAGATGGTTCGTCACAATCACCGCCCGCGTCTCGTCGTCCATATAGTTCAGAATAATTCTCGTCGTGGAGCCCGCGTCGATGAAAATCCTCTGTCCGTTTTTTATAAGGGTGGCCGCTTTTGCCGCAATCTTCTCTTTGGCCTCTTTGTTGGAAATACGGGATTCATCAAATGAAATCATCCTGACAACAGGCTGGTTCGCCATCAGCGCCCCTCCATGGGTTCTTGTAATATTGTACTGCCGGGCCAGAAGATTCAAATCCCTTCGCGCCGTCATCTCGGAAATTCCGAACCGCGCTGCCAGTTCATTCACCTCTACCTTATGCTGCTTCTGCAGAATGTCGAGTATGGCCAGACATCTTTCGCTCTTGTTCACGGGGGCACCATCCTTTTTCACAGTTTTTGAAAATTCTTACAGTCTGATACAATTATTATAGCATTAAAACGAACATATTCAAGCATATATTCAGACACCGCTCTTTCCTTTCATCCGGAGCCGGGCCGCGAATTTCACCGCCTCATACCAGAAAACAGAAACCGCGGAAACCGCCGCGGTAACGGCAAGCTGGCACGCCGTGAGCGGCTCCAGTTTCAGGAAGCTGCCTGCGGGAGAATAAAATATCACCGCTGGCATGACGAGCATTCCAGCAAACGCCGCCTGCATCCCACGGTCTTTCAAAAGGCGAAACAGGGACCGGAATGCGGGCTCCGTGTCCGAGCAGTTGACAAGCACCAGAAACAGGTTTGAAATCATGATAACCATCAGCCCCATGGAACGGGAGGCCGCCGCCTTTTCCGGGCACCCTCCCATCCGGCAGTAATAAACTGCAAAGGATGCCAGAGAAATCGCAAGTCCCTGAAGTACGCTTTTTACCAATACATGGCGCGTCAGCAGCCTGCCGCACGACTGTCCCGGTTTCCGTTCCATAATCCCCTTCTCGGCGGGCTGGCGTTCCAGCACGATGGAACAGGTCGGATCGATAATCAGTTCCAGCAGCACGATATGGACGGGCAGCAGCATCTGGGCGTCCGGGGATGTTTTAAGAAGAGGCGGAAGGAGGGAGGTAAATATGATAGGCAGATGGATGGTGAGAATATAGCCGACGGCCCGGCGGATATTATCATAGATACGCCGTCCGTCCCTGACGGTTTCCACGATCGTCGTAAAATTGTCATCCATCAGGATCAGGTCGGCCGCCTCTCTCGATACTTCGCTTCCCCTCATTCCCATCGCAATTCCGATATCGGCATACTTAAGGGCCGGGGCGTCATTGACGCCGTCTCCCGTCATGGCTACCACCTCACCGTTCTTTTTAAATGCCTTAACAATCCGCATTTTATGCTCCGGAATTACTCTTGAGAAAACGGACGACTTTTTCACCGCTTCGCACAGCTCTTCCTCCGTCATCTGCGAAAGTTCATCTCCTGTGACGACGGATCCGCCCTCAATTCCAATCTGTCCGGCTACCGAGGCCGCCGTCTCCCCGTTATCGCCGGTGATCATGACGACACGGATACCGGCTTTCCGGCACACTTCAATATCTTCCCGGATCCCCTCCCTCGGAGGATCGGAAAGGCCGATCAGGCCGCAGAGGGCAAGTTCCCAGTCCTCCGGTTCTTCGGGAAAATTCGCTTCTCCCATTCCCAGCTCCTCCCTGCATGCCGCGGCTACTGCGATGACACGGAGGCCCCTTGCCGCCATGGAGGCGCATACGCTTAGGGCCTCCTCCTTCTCAGCGCCGTCTTTGCAGATGGCAATCACTTTCTCCGGCGACCCCTTCACCGCCGCCTCAAGCCGGCCGTTCCGCCGCCAGACATGGCCCATCATCTTTTTCAGGTTGTTAAAGGAGTACTCTTTTACAAGGGTTCCCTCAAACAGCTCTCCCTCGTCAATTCCGTTTTCCCGGCAGTATGCGAGCATCGCCTTCTCCATCGGATCATAGGCCTCCGGCTCGCATCCCATTCCCATGGTCTTAATGAGCTTTCTCCCGTCCCCTTCCACTGCCCAGGTTTCCTGTACGCTCATCTTATTCATCGTGAGCGTCCCCGTCTTATCGCAGCAGAGGACAGTTACCGCCCCCAGCGTCTCCACGGACGGAAGACGGCGCACAAGGGAATGCTTTTTCGCCAGCCTCCAGGCTCCCATTGAGAGAAACACCGTGAGCACCACAGGAAATTCCTCGGGAATCAGGGCCATAGCGAGCGTCACGCCCGAGAGGACGCTCCGCGTTATCCTCTCCTGCATTCCGGTTCCCGGAAGATTCAGATAAGAAAAAACCACCGCCAGGAAAAACAGCGCCGCCGCTATCACGGCACAGATCCGTACCAGACCGGCTGTCTGACGCTGCAGCGGGGTCGGCTCCTCCGGCGCGGAAGCGACACCAAGACCTATCTTTCCATATTCCGTGTTGTTTCCCGTTTTCGTTACCCTTAAGACTGCATTTCCCTGGGTGATGAGTGTCCCGGCATAACAGAAGTTTCCGGCGCTGCCAGGGTTATCACTGCCTGCCGCCCTCTTCCAGACGCCTTCCGATTCACCGGTCAGCATGGATTCATCCACGCAGAAATCACTGCATGAAATAATTGCCGCATCGGCCGGCACACGGTCTCCCTCGCACAGGAAGAAGACATCTCCCGGCACCAGTTCCTCGCCCTGAATTATCTGTTCTCTTTTATCCCGGATCACTTTAACACGGGGCGCCGTCATCCGTTTCAGGGCGGCTAGTGTGCGGTCCGTTTTCCATTCCTGTATTACGTCAATCCCGACGACACCCGTGATAAATACAAACATGACGGCCCCATCCCCCGGCTCCCCCAGGATGAAATATACAATCGCCGCGAAAAAGAGCAGAAGAAACATCGGTTCTTTCAAAATGTGGACTGCTTTCTTTATAAATTTCCCTTTTCTTTCGGTTGTCAGCTCGTTTTTTCCAAATCGTTCCTGCAACGCTGCAGCTTCGGCAGAGGTAAGCCCTGCCTGCTCTCTGTCTGTGTCTGCCATAGAAACCTCCTGATTCATGTGATATTGGTGATTGCCCATCCTGAACGGAGGGCTTTTTTATATCATAGGAGCACTTTCCTCTGATATAAAAAAAGCACACCTGCGGAACAATTAACTGTCCCGCAGATGTGCTGATGCACTGTCTGCTGCCGCTTTAATGCGGCCCGGCATTGGTTTAAAACGCTGCCTGCTCTCTGTATCATATGCGGAGGTCATGCGGTTTGCTATAGGTATTTAATTGAGATGTGAGGACGCCTCTGTAAGACGGTGGACGGGGGAGTGGGAGGGTGTGTATGAGTCTTCAGTCCCGGTTTGTAAGTTGTGGTGAGGGGGAATCCAGGAGAAAAAATTCCTTCGGGGACTCGCTCCCGCTTGTGGAATGCGCAGCGGATGCTAGATTCGAAAATACCTCATCAAGCACCGGCGGATTCCAAGGTCTCCCTTCGGAAAGTTTTCTCCTTCCTTCCCCGGGCAGGTTGTCGGTGGGACTGAAGACTCAGGGAAGGTTATTGCCCCGTCCGCCGGCTTCAGGGGCTGATTGTCTCTTTCGTCAAGTGTGGTGGTGGTATTGTCGCGGCCACGATATAGTCGTAACTATTTTACATTCTGATGATATCCTGGGATGCATAAAAAGAGGATCAGAATAAACACTCTAAGATTATAAGTTTACATAGTTTTATAGTGAACAGGATGTAGTGTTCAGGCATCCGGGGAAACGTAGTGGCAGCGGCAAGCGCCTCCCCCATTGAAGAAAGAGGACAGCGAAGCCGCCGCAGGCCGGGGGCCGGGCAGCATCTTGGCTGAGTCTTTCGTCCCGGCCATAACCTTCCTGCGGGGAAGAAGGGAGAAAAAGATTCCGGAGGGAACCTGGGAGTTCATCGGCACTTACCGAGGTTTTTTCGAGGTTAGTGACCGCTATGTACTCCAACGAGCGAAAGCGTTTCCCGCAGGAACTTTTTCTGCCCGGATTCCCCGCCCGCGACACCCTGACGCCCGGGACGAAAGACGCATCGATCCCCCTCCCCCCCCCGACCCCCGCCTGACGGCGGCGTCCTCATTTCTCAATCAAATATCATCAGAAACCGCGCCCCTTTTAATCGTGTTTTATCGCCTCCAATGCCGGAATTTCCACTGCTTTCGACGCAGGATAATAACCGGCTCCCACTCCGATGAAGACGGAAAACAAAACGGCGAAGACGGCCAGCCACCAGGGAATCACGGACAGGCCTCCTGCCGGTCCCATCATATCGCCACCCATATCCGAAAAGGCAGATGAAGACGCCTGGCCTGCCGCCAGGTTCATGATGGCTGAAACCCCGTAGCTTAAAATAACGCCTGCCACGCCTCCGGCAAAGCCGATGCAGCCGGCTTCCAGCAGAAAGATTTTCCTAATATCCTTCACAAAGCATCCCAGGGACTTCATCACTCCAATCTCTTTGGTCCGTTCGGATATGGACATGATCATGGTGTTGGTGATGCCGAGGGCGGCGACAAACAGGGATACCGCGCCGATTCCGGCAAACATCATCTGCTTTTGCCTCGCCTCCCGCTCCATCGGCTTTCTGATACTTTCCATGGAACTGGTACGGAACCCAAGCGCTTTAATCTGTTTTTCCACCCCGGCCACGTCTTTGATGTCTTTCACCTTGACCATGGCGCTTGAATACCCCTTCTTCCTCTTCACCTTTTTTCCGCTCAGCCTGGCCTGCTGGTCCAGCAGATCCTGTAAATCGCCCAGGCTCATGATAAGCCCCATGGAAGTTTCCATTCCTTTGCCGTAGTCTTCCTTCATAACTCCGGCCGTCTCAAATTTCTTTGTTACCTTTTTATCGTCTTCACCACCGTCGGAAAACTCCGCGGTTATTTCCGTTTTCATCGGTTCAAAATAGGGCGCCGGTTTAACCGGCATTCCATTTGCGTCAAATTCGCCGCCGTACATGTCAATCGTATTTCTTCCCTCCGGCCGTTTTGTATCTTCAAAATTGTATGCAAAATCCTGTCCTGCAAAGATTTTTCCCGGTTTCCACTGTTCAAAGCTCCCTTCGGACAGCTTATATCCCATCGTTTCCGCCTCTTTTATATCAATGCCGGCGATTTCGGCGTAAGTGGTGCGGTACCGGTTATTTTTGCCCGCATAGAGTGTTACCGTGACATTCTGTGCCGTGAGCTTGGGGGAAACGGCCTCCACCCCCTTTATCTGCTTCATCTTACCGATTGCCTGGGTATTGATTCCGGAACTGTTTGCATTTTTCCCGGTCGGATAGACTGTGATGATAGTCAGATCTCCCATCTGGGCCAATGCACTCTCCTGCGCCTGCTTCATCCCGATTCCGATTGATATCATAATGACAACGGAGCAGCAGCCTATGATGACTCCCAGCACGGTCAGCATGGTCCTGGCCTTATGGCGGCTCAGGTTTTGTAAGCAGACCGTAATCAGATCCTTTATTCTCATTGTCTCGGCTCATCCTCCTCTTCTGCCCCCGGCTCATCACCAAAGAAGGCTTTTTCCCAGTCCTCGTCCATATCTTTTTCCTGCTCCTCTTCTTTTCCCGCTCTTTTCTTTGCGGCTTTTACTGCGGCGGCGATGATGATAAGCAGAGCCGTTCCCGCCGCTGCCAGAGGAATGAGCGGAAGGCCTTTTCTTCCTTCCGGTTCCTCCGGGAAAACATCGGTCATCTGTTCCTGTGCCTCGGCAACGGTGACGTTGAGCGGCACTTCCTCCGTTTTCACCTGCATCGCCTCATCCTCATAGGTCACGATGATCTTTCCCTCAAATACTCCCTGATTCTGCGGCGTCACCACAAAGTCGATGGTTCCGCTCTTACCCGCCTCAAAATTCCCGAGAGTCAGGTCTTTTTCCAGGGCGTTTATGTCGCCCACCAGTTTTGCCTCCACATTGAAGACCTGGCCCCTGCCCTTATTGACGTAGGGAACGGAAATTGTGCCCTCCTCATTCTGACGGAAATTTTCCGAATAAACGGGTGTTTTCAGTTCAAAACGGTCGGGCTGATAGACCGGGATTGCTATGGTCTCCGTGGATGTCGCCTGTTTTCTCTCCTTACCGTCCACATATTCGTACTTGAACGTGATGGTGATTTTGGGTGACTGGAGTTTGGACTGGAAAAGCGCCTGCACTTTCACGGTCTGTTTACTTGCTTCTCCCGCTCCCAGCTTCGGTATGTACACGGTGTTGGAGGAGGAGTTGATGGAAATACCCTCTCCCGTATCCAGGGACACCACCACATTCTCGGCAGCGGCCAGGCTGCTTGTGTTGGCCATCTCCATTTCCAGATCAAAGACCTGGCCGGCGGTGACTTTTTCACCGTACGAATAATTACGGATTATGATATTTGGGGTGGGGATATTCATTTTCCCGCCCTTTCCTTCCGTTGGTATTACGATCTTTTCGGAAACACTGCCCTGCGTGGCTCCCTTATCCGAATCATAATCAAATTTAAGGGTCAGGCCCAGCAGTTGGGAGGCGGCTCCGTTTAACTCGCTCCCCGCCTGGAGACGCACCGGAACCTCAATCGCCGCACCGGCCTTCAGCTCCCCAAGCTGTTTTGTATCGGTCGTATCCAGCAGGAAAATCTGGTCGTTCGGTTCCATGACTGCGGAGAGATTGCGGATGTCCTTATCTTTGCTGGTGTTTTCAAGCCTTATCAACACGTTGAACGCTTCCCCAGCTTTTACGGGACCTGCCGCCCCAATGCGGCTGATCCCGATCACCGGCTGGCCGGATATCCCGCCGCGAACCGGTATCTGTACTTTCTGGGAGAGCGAACCGCTCGTCAGGTTGCCCCCTGAGTAATAATTGTATTTCATCTCCACGTCGAGAGATTGTGACGGGCCCGGAAGTTCCTGTCCCGCCGTCATCTTCACGGTGATTTTTTTCTTTTGCTTCGTACCGATGTAATTGACTATCTGGGAACTGGTATCATCGGTAATAAAAAGAGAATTGCCCGGCGTCACGCTGACCACCATATCCTGGATGTCGGAATCTCCGCTGGTGTTTTCAAGCTCCAATTCCAGTGAAAACGGTTCTCCCGGCCCGATGGAAGTCTGCGGGCTTATCCGCTTTACCCGGATGACCGGCTGCCCCGTCGTCTCGGAGTCGTCGCTGCCGCCATCATATTCCTCGCACTCGCTGATCTCGGCTTCCACTGTCTCCGACGGAATGCCCGACTTTTTATAATTCACCTTCAGGCGGAGTGTATTTCCCTTTCCTGAATAGGTGGTTTTCGGGATGGTCACCGTGAATTCCAGCGGTTCGTCGCGCTCCGAGGTAACCTTTACTTTCGCCGCACCGGCATTTCTGAAGCTGTCCGACAGCTTAGAGACGGAAACGCCGTTCTTTCCCACTTCCTCTGTCTTTAGTCCGTCAGCCCTGACGGAGACAACCAGTTTGACCTGCTTTCCTTTTCTGATATTGCTCACCGAGGTCTTATTGCTCCCCGCCGTGTATACCTCGTATCCGTCCACTGTCAGATTGCCGGATTCCTCACCGCCCTCACTTCCCGAGGGGCCTTTCTCCCTGCCTCCCTGCTCCGTATTTCCCGCTGCCGTACTTCCTGCGTCCATACTTCCACTTCCTGCCGCTGCCTCTGCCGCCGCAGGAGCAGATAACTCCTCCGCCCTCACCGGGCCGCATGTCCCGAGCGCTATCATCAGGCTCAGAATCCATGTAACTGTCCGTTTTGCCGCCAATTTACCCTTCATCTCTATCTTTTCCTTTCATCTCCGATTATATTTCCGTCTACCAGTGTCACAATCCGGTCTGCGTACCGCGACATGCCCGGATCGTGGGTAACCAGTATTATGGTCTGCTCATACTTCCTTGCAAATCCCGTTATCATTTTCATAATGTCCGCCGTTGTCCTTGAATCCAGGTTACCCGTCGGTTCATCGGCAAAAACAACCTGTGGCCTTGTCACAAACGCCCTGGCGATTCCGGCCCTCTGCTGCTGTCCTCCCGACATTTGTCCGGGATAGTGATGCAGCCTGTGGGAAAGGCCGACCTTCCTTAAGAGTCCTTCCGCTATTTTTTCTCTCTTGTCTTTCTCCATTCCCCGGAACATCAGGGGCATGGCCGTATTCTCAATAGCCGTCATGGAAGGAAGAAGGTTATAGGACTGAAAGATAAACCCGATATACTTCTGTCTGAAGGCCGCAAGTTCCTCCTCGCTCATCCTGGACACACAGTGCCCCTGGATCAGGACCTCCCCCCTCGTCGGTTTTTCCATTCCCGCCAGCTGGTTCAGCAGCGTGCTCTTTCCCGAACCCGAGGTGCCGAAGATACAGCAGATTTCTCCTTTATAGATAGTAAGATTGATTCTGTTTAGGGCAACCACTTCCTCATCACCCATCCTGTATACTTTTCTGACATTTTTTACCTGTATTGCCGGTTCTCTTCTCTCCATTATTTTCCTCCCGTTGTTATAGCGGAATCTTACAGGATAAAAACTCAAAAAATATATCATGTAAATCTGAAGAAATCTTAAGACGTTCCCGTAAAACAACGGAAATCACGTTTCGTGAACTTTTTATTGCCGCTCAGCAAAAAGAGGAAGCGGCCGCCTGCTGATGCAGACTGCCGCTTCCTCTTTTCACTTTATTCACTCTCTTGCAACCTCAAACTCCTGCGCTCCGAACGCTCCCGGCGCTATCTCGTATTTGTCGAATACAATCACCGGGTTGCCGCTCCGGCCGATATAAAACTTTGTCGTTTCATCGACCGTACTGAATCCGTCTATCCCGCTGCTTCCATCCCAATATACGAGATCCCGGTTTTGGGCCATGCGCTCTTTCATCTGTGTTTGAATGCTCTCATTAGCTCTGTTCACGTAATCCGGGCCCAGTAAATCCTCCAGCGTAATCTTTTTCCCGTTCTTCAAATCCAGATTATAGTAATAGCGGATTCCGTATGCGGAGGTCCAGTTTTCATTCGCCGTCACCTCCAGGGAAAGGATATCTTCCGTCTCATATTTCACCTCGTAACCCGCATCCACCTTAATGCCTTTTTCCGCAAATTCCGCTTCGGTGCCTCCCGTAGCCAGGAATGCCTCTTTGTACTCCGCAATCCTCTTTTCGGCGCCGGCCTTATATTCTTCCATAATCTTTTCAATTTCACGGTTCACGTCGGCGGCAAGGCGTCCGGAGGTCTCATTGCCCGATTCTTCCTGAATCTCAGGGATTTCCACATGAATTTCTTTCTCTACGTCGGCCATGTCATAATTTCTGAACGTCAGCACTTTGGAGACGGCGCCGATGATAGGAAGCTGCTTTGCCGTCGCGGCAAACGCCTCACTCGTGTTAAGTCCTGTGATAAAACATATCATCAGAGCTGCGGCCGCTGCGGCTGCAGTCCTTCCATAATGCTTTCTTCTCCTCATTGGAACCACCTTTCTCTTATTCTGTCTTCCCGTGCCCTGCTCCAGAGCCTTCTGTACGGCCTGGCCGAGTTCTTCGGGAATTTCCATCGACTCATAAATTTTCTTCGTTCTTCCTATATCCTGTTCCAGTTTTCTCCGCCTCATCTGATTTCCTCCTTCAGCTTCTTTTCAAGACGCCTGAGCCCCGAATACAGACGGTATTTTACAGAACCCAGCCCGCTCCCCGTCGCCCGGCTGATTTCTTCCAGGGAAAAATCCTCATAGAATCTTAAAATAATCACCGTCCTGATTTTCTCCGGCAGTTCCTGTATCCGGCGGTACATATCCCAGTCATACGGTTCCAGCTCCGGTTCACTCTCCTGCATCCTGTACACCTGTTCCGGTTCGAAGGCGACTTCCCGTCTCCCTTTTCTCATATATCCGTAACATTCGTTGAGCAGTACCCTGAAAAACCACGTCTTCATATACTCCGGATTCCTGATGGCCATATAATTCTCCAGCGCTTTTACAATGGCATTCTGGAGAATATCCATTGCATCTTCCCGGTTTCCTGTCTGGCCGACGGCAAATCGGTAAAGCCGCTCCTGATTTTCCGTGATATATGCAACAAGCTCCCTGCGTACATCATCACACATGTTGATCACCTCTCTTAGTTTCTTACTTTTCTGTCCTGTTATTTAGATGAACGATGCTCTTCAAAAGTCTGAGAAAAGGAAAAAAGGGTTCTTATTGATATTAAAAAATCAGAATTCCCGATCTGAGGTAACCGCCGATCAAAAATCCTGATTTTAATGGTGAGTTTTTCTATTCCCCGTCCTGTCCGTCACAACAGACAACGGTTCTGTTTCTTCCGCTGCTTTTCCCCGAATACAGCCTGGCGTCGGCCAGCCGTATCAGCTCCTTCACGTTCTTCGCTTCCCCGTAGTCCGCGATTCCAAACGTTATTGTAATTCTTATTTTTTCTCCACGCCAGTCCATCTCTCTGCCGTTTATAACCGTTCTCAGCTTTTCGACACGTGCAAAAGTCTGTTCCCTGTCCAGCTCTTCGTATACCATCAGAAACTCTTCCCCGCCCCAGCGGAAGGCAAAACCCAGGTGTTCCATATGCTCCGCAACTGCATGTGCGACCATTTTCAGCACCTCATCCCCCGCCTGGTGGCCATAAGTGTCGTTAATCCTTTTAAAATAATCGATGTCTCCCATTGCGGCCGAGAACATCCCATTCTCACGCCCCGCCTTTTCCACGAGACTGTTCAGAACCACATCGCAGCTTCTTCTGTTATAGAGACCGGTCAGCGCGTCCTTTCCCGCCATGGCTTCAATGGAATCCCGCAGGATAACGGCAAAGCGGCTCATCTCCCCAAGCTCATCGGACCGTTCCAGAATCTCCGGTTCCAGACCGGCCGTGAGATCTCCCCTGGCCACGGCCCCGAGGAATTTCTCCGTCTTTTTCAACAGATCGATCACCTTCCTGCTGTAAAAATAGGAGACTCCGATTGCAATGCCAATCATCACGAGCGCCGATACGCAGACCATGAAAATATTGGTATTAATCCGCTTCATCACCACATTGCGGGGCTTCCCGACAAACATCATTCCCACTATGGATTGGTCGGAATTACGGATTGGCTGGTAGTAGCCGAAATAAGGCGTTCCGTTTACAAGAACATGATCAGAAAAATAAGTTTCTCCTCTTCCCAGCACCTTGTCCGTAACCACCGTCTCCGCCGCTGTCCCGATGGCTCTTGCACCGTCGCTGCCTATAATCGTGGTCAGATACCGCTCTTTCCCATAAAACAGGGTGGCATCCACACCTGACGTCTCTTTTAGGTCATCCACCAGCTCATCGCGGCCCTCCAGGCTCTTCCCCCCTTTGAACAGAACCGTTCCCGGCATTTCAAAATCTCCGGGGTACGATACTTCAAAAGTCCGGTAGGAAAAAGTTCCAAGAACCCCCAGGCTGTATCTTACTTCCTCACGCAGGCTGCTGTATATTATCTCTGACGTTATTAACATGACAATCAAGCCGAATGTCAGCAGCGGCACCGCTGATAATAACATCAGGCTTGTTGTCAGTTTTCCTCTTTTCGCTCTCATGATTGACCCTGTCCCGGTAATTTATTGGCTTTATACCTTTCTGTCACTATTTTTTCTATTTTTGTTATTCTTTTACCATTATACTAAATAACCTGGTCCCCTGCAAACGGTATCATCATGATTTGAAAATATTTCCTGTTTTGTCAATACTTCTTTCTTGCCAGTACTACCTGTCTTCTCAGTAAACCTGTGGGCAGTAAAGCTGTACGGATTCACCGGATCGAATCAGTACGTTTCCCGGAGGGATCTCCGTCGACTGATAGAGAAACGGCTCCTCCGAGAAATTGGCCGCCACCTCCAAATCTTTTCCAAACGCGGTTCTCTGGACTTTTCCGTCTTCGGACAGATACTCAAAGTCCGTCATCTCTTCACGCACCGCCTTCCCGGCAAATTCCGACCAGACTTTAACATGGGCCGTGATGGTCTCTTTCTCCCTGTCCCAGGTTTCGCGGTCCAGATGATAGAGCGGCGGCACATGATAGAGGATTTCCCTCATCATCCTGGCCGTCTCCTCCCCCTCGATCTTTAAGGTAGACCAGTCCCAGTGGTAGGTCGTAATCACTGAATTGTTGTAGACGAGCCGGTACAGAGGGACATCGAAGGAAATATCCGTGAAAATGTGGCTCCACTCCTCTTTTAATGGAATTTTCTTACCAAAATGCTCCGGTACGCCGTCGGAAGCGCTGTAATATTTTCCAATGTAATATTTACTCTCTTTATTTTTCTTCATATCCTGATCCCGCCAGGAAAAGGAGGGGAGTTCGATTCCGTGGGCGAAGGCAATGTGCTGTGCCGCATAGTCGTTACCTCCCTCGGAACCAACCACCATGCCCAGTTCTTCCCCGATATAATCAAGACGCTCCATCCTGGCCGCCGTATCCTGTTCCATGGTCGTCCGGCGGGACGGCGTATAGTCGTCGTAGAGTTCTCCGGCCGCGTCACAATCCACAAACCATGAATTAAAGGGAACTCCGGTACCCAGAATCCATGAGGTTCTGTCCTTGACGGACGGCAGGGCTAACATAGGATTCAGCTTTCTTCCCACCTTATTAAATCCCGCCACTTTCTCACCTCCCCTGTTTTCGATCACAGCCTCCTCATAAAGCGAGATGTCTTTAAATGCCGCCGTATTCCACTCTTCTTTACCCGGCTCATGGATAGAATGATAGGAATCATACGGCCCAATCAGATAACCCGCATCCGCCGCTGCCTGAACCAGTTTGGGATTCCGCCAGGCATTTTCCCAGTTGTCAAGCCCTGTCCATGCCTTATCGATGCCGCCTGCCTTCATTTCTTCTATCAGGCCGGCGCTGCCTTTTGTTCCCCAGTTTTCCGGTTCCGTAACAAATACTCCCGGCAGATTTGCATACAGGGCCGCCTTATTTAATGCAATCCGCTCCGGTTCATTGAGTTCTTCCGCCCCGGATAGCCCCTCTGCGGTTTCTACCGGCTCCGGCAGTTTCCCGCTGTCATAAAAGTCACGGCCTGCGACCGCCTCCGTGATTCCACGGCAGATTTCATTCTGCTGGTACTGGCTCACATAGTCCTGGGAACGGATTTCATTCAGCACGTTTTCAAACTCTCCGCCCGTTTCCAGCCCTTTCACGTATTCAGCCACATACGTCATTGCCGGTTCCCCGGCCGCCCTGCGAAACGCCGCCCAGTTGATGTCTTCCGGTTCAACCGCCCGGCTGCACCAGAGATAAAAATGGGGCGCGCCGTACAGTTTCCGAACCTCCGGGTTCCGTCCGGCCTTTTGCTCCAGTGTGGTAAAACGTCCCGTCTCCTTCAGGTAATCTTTATAGACACCTGCAATCCGGATCGGCTCATTGTCCGTCACATAGACTCTGAACCGTTTGGACTTGTTGGGATCAATCTCAGGATAGCTGTGGCGCAGTTCCGCTTCCAGTCCGTCCGGATCTTCAAAATGCAGTTCCGTCCGGTAGGGATCTTCTATGATGTATACCAGCGCCTTATCCCCCTGGGAAACCGAGAAAAACGGCATGGACAGGCTCTCCATCACGGTAAAATCCATATCTGTCAGATATTTTGCCCATCCTTTATCCTTTCCCGGCACTCTCTTTCCCTCTCCCATCGGAAGATAGAAATAATCCCCCCTTACAACCGGCCAGTTTGCGGTATTATCCTTTCCTGAATCTGAGATAAAGGTAACTGCCAGATAATCCGTTTCCGGTGTAACTGTTACTCTCATATTCTGCTGCGGATAGAGCCATTCCGTCCCTTCCCCGCTCTCCTTTACCGCTTCCACTTCTTTTGGTTCCCCCGGAAGGGAAGCTTCCAGCTTTTCTTCTCCGTCAAAGAGAGTCAGCGCCAATGTTGCCGGCTCTACCTCGAAGCGCACCGGCCGGCCGTTTCCTGTGTTTCCGTTTTCTTCAGCGCTTTTTCTGGTTCCGTTTTCTTTTATACTGTTTTCTTTTATACTTTTCTCCGTGATCCCATTTCCGGCGCAGCCGGTTATGAGAATGGCGGATGCCAGCACCGCGCTTATTATTTTCTTCTGCAATTGATTGTCCTCCTTTTACGTGGTGAGGAAAGTATAGCAGAACGGTGTTACAGGGGTGTGACAATGGAAAAAGGCCGGGAATCCCGGCCTAAAATGTAATGATAAATTCAATTTTTCCTTTTCCCGCCAGGCAGGTGCACCCGTAACCGTACTTTTCTGCAATAGAACGGACCATTGAAAGTCCCAGCCCGGTTCCCGACATATTTTTGTTCCTCGACTCCTCCCCCACATAGAAGGGTTCCCAGAGCTGCTCCGGATCGTCAAATTCCTGTTCCGTCTCATTGGACACGGAGAACACGAGCGAGCCGTTTTTTTCCAACAGCCTTACCTCAACAAAAGTTCCCGAAGCGTATTTTACGGCATTGGTAAGCAGGTTTTCAATCATGCAGCCGATCGCCCCGCGGTCGCCCTGTATTACGGCACATCCCTCTTTTGAGGTTTTGACCGCCAGCCCCCTGTTACGGAGTTCAATAGCGAGTCCCTCCAGCTGTTCTTCCATAAGGCTCCCCACATCGACGGTCTCCGACTCCTTCCCGCCGGATTTGAGCCTCGACAGATACAGGAGTTTTTCTATGATATCTTCCATCCTCTCATTCTGTCTGATAATTGTATCCAGAAAGGTGCCGTCGTCCATCCCGTCCCTGATTCCGGCAGTATATGCTTTGATCAATGCGACCGGTGTTTTCAGGTCATGGGAAACGTTGTTCAGGAGGCTCTCCATCTGGCGGTTCTTTTCCTCCAGCCCTCTCAGGTTCTCACGGATTGCAGCGCTCATCTGGTTCATACTCTCCGCCACAGTTTCGAGTTCATCCCCGGTGTGTACTTCTATCTTTCCGTAATTCTGTCCGGCTATCTCCTTCGCAAATTTCTCCATCCCGGCAAGGGGAATTGTGATCTTCCGAACGAGAAATCCGCATAGAAGAATGATGACAATCAGGGCGCCGCCAAAGATAACCATCGTACAGACGTTAATCAAGGCAATCATTTCTTCCATATCGGGAATTACAATGGCGATTCCGGCCAGACGTCCGCCCAGCTCCACATACTCCACCGCCAGACTGTAATTCATGCGCTCCTGCCGGTATATCCGCATAAAGCGCCCTTCCTTCAGAGTTCTCTCATAGTCCTGATCCCATAGCCAGTATTTGGCAAGGCCGAGGCCCTTTTCAAGAAATGCAGACTTCAGTTCCTCGTTTACCTCATTGATATCACCGGAAGTATCCGCAACTGCAATCACGGCGTCATACGTTTCTTCCAGCGATGCAACCGTCTCCTCCGTCTCTTCCTTTCCGGCCAGCAGCTTATCCGCAATCTGCTCCAGCAGTATTTTCTTCTGATGGATGTAATAGCGATTTACGAACCGGCTGTTCACCGCCACCGATATTCCAATCACGGCCAGCAGAACCAGGGAAATACTAAATAAAAACTTTTTGGCCAGCTTAGTCATTCGGCTCCTCCAGGGAATATCCGAGACCGACGTGGGTGGTGATAAATCCCTCCCCTATCTTGCTTCTGAGTCTCCTGATATGGGTATCAACGGTTCTGTCGTCACCTTCGTAGTCTATTCCCCAGACCTGTTGAAGCAGCTTTTCCCGCGACAGTATAATCTTCCTGTTTGCCATCAGGTAACGGAGCAGTTCATATTCTTTCTTTGTCAGCTTCAGCATCTCACCGTCCAGAGATACCGTCATGTTTTCCTGGTTCAGTGAGAGGCGGGCACACCGGAGCACGCTTTCCAGGCCGCACAGCTTTTTAATCCTCAGCATCAGGATGCGCGGATCAAAGGGCTTGTGGATGTATTCGTCAGCCCCTCCGCTGAGTCCCGCAATCTCATCCTCGGATCCGCTCTTTGCGGTCAGCATCAGCACCTTTACCGGTATTCCATAGTTCCGCAGCTCCCGGCACACATCAATGCCGCTCATCCTCGGCATCATCCAGTCCAGGACAGCCAGATCCATCCTGTGTTCCATCAGGTATCCGAGCGCCGCTTTTCCATCTGAAACCGCCGTCACATCATAACCTTCCTTTTTTAGGTACATCGTAAGAATCTTCTGCATATCCGGATCATCTTCCGCTATCAGTATCCTCATTTACCGTAAGTCTCCTCACTCTTTCAATTTTCCCGGCCTTTGCCGGGTGCACCGACAGCATAGCAAAGCAATGTGACATTCATGTTACAGCCTAAGCACGGCCTCCGCGTTCCACATATTCCTCAAACCCGGCGACAGGCATCGGCTTTGCAAAAATATATCCCTGTATCATATCGCAGCCCGCTCCGGTAAGGAGCTCCACCATATCTTCCGACTCGACTCCTTCGGCCACCACCGTCATTCCCAGACCTTTGGCCAGTCCAATAACCGCTTTTACGACATCGGTGCCCCTCGGCCCGTTCTCTCCGACGAAAAATCCCCGGTCCATTTTCAGGCTGTCCATCGGTACTTCTTTTAATACATTCAGTGAAGAATATCCGCTCCCGAAATCATCCATGGAGCAGTGGAATCCAGCCTTGTGTATCTCCGCTATGGCGCCTTTGATACGTCCCAGGTTTTCAAACACCATGGCCTCCGTAAGCTCAATCTCGAGGAATCTTGCCGGTACGCCGTAACGTTCCCTGATTTCAATATAAGGTTTCAGAAAATCAGGATCTTCCAGGTGTCTTCTGGAAAGGTTGACCGAGATAGGAACCAACTCTCTTCCTTCATCCATCCACCTGCGCAGCATCTCACATGTCTTCTCGAATACATACTGATCGATTTTTACAATAAACCCATTCCTCTCAAACAAAGAGATAAATTCTCCGGGCGGCACAATTCCCCTTCCCGGCACATTCCATCGCACAAGCGCCTCTGCTCCGCTCGTCTTTCTCGTTGTCAGGCTGACTTTGGGCTGGAGGTAAACCTGGAATTCACCGTTTTTCATGGCGACTTCCATCGTATTTTCCATCTCTATCTCCTGATGCAGCTTCCGGCGTTCCATATCCGTGTAGAACATGCAGTTCAGAAGATGGTCTCCCGCCTCCCTGCTCCCCTTCCGCGCCACATTAGCCCGGTCGCGTATCGTGATGACATCCTCGGAACGGTCGGTAACCAGGTAAACTCCGCAGTTGATTTGAAGATAATATGGGATCAGCTGTCCTTCATTAAACGAATTGATTTCATCTACGATATGTTTCATTCGTTTCCTTATCTCTTCCTGCTCCGTCTCCCTGATGACGAGATTAAAGATATCCGACTCAATACGCGATACACACTCTCCCGCTTTAAGCTGGGAGGAGAGCACATCGTGGACATGCTTCAATACCCGGTTTCCGTCGTCTTTACCGTAGGAATCATTAATCAGTTTAAACCGCCTGATATCCAGTGTAATAAATGCAAACGCCTGACCGCCCCTTTTAATCTGGTTCACTTCTTTTTCAAAACGCAGGGCCGTAAAACCGCCCGTGACAGGGTCCACCTGGGTGATCTCCGACACCTCGCGCCGTTTTGTCCACAGTATATAAATAATCAGCGCCAGAAACAAGGAAACGATACAGATACTGTTGCCAAGGGCAAAATACTTGAGCTGGTTGATGCGGCTCATATAGACGGACGGAGAGACGAGCGATAACAGATACCAATCCCCTTCGGCTAATGGCACATAGTGCATCATTCGCTTTTCCCCGGAAACGGTAAACTCAAACGCCCCGCTCTTCTTCCCCAGCATGTCCGCCCTGACGCGGCTCAGCTCATCTCTGTTGTATTCTGCATTCATGGATTCCAGTGTTTCAAAGTAGTTCTTTCCTTCTACCACCACATTGGCGTTGCTTGAATGCAGAATAAAATCACCGGTCATTGTGACAATATGCGAGTATCCATATCCCTTAAACGTATCCGTATCCAGCAGAAGCACCATTGTCTCCGTGGGAATCCAGCCCGCCACGGCTCCCACCAGTTCGCCTTCCATGTAAAACGGGACGGCATACAACGCTCCCCGTCTTTCATCATAAACCGAAGTAAGCTCTGAACTGACTCCGGATATGCCGTTCAAGGCATTCCGGATTACGGTAAAACTGCTGACATTCCTTACGTCCTCTATATAATTGTCATAAAGCGTCCCTTCCAGATCCACATATCCAATCCAGTCAAACGGGCTCTTCTCCGTCAGAAGGTGAAAGTATTCGCCGTTCTCCTCCGGATCCTTGTCAAATGCCGTCAGCGTAATGCTGACATTCTGGAGAATATCGAGTTCATTCCTGATTCCCGAGTCCACCTTATTCGTTGTCTGCTGCGATAATTCCGACAGATAACGTTTCGCCTCCGCTGACACAACCCGGTTGCTCTGCGATACTAAAAGCATACACAAAAGCCCCACCGCGACCGTTGCCGCCAGCAGAGCGGCATATAGCCGGTACATTCTGTTTTTAATTTTCCTGTCACGCTCTTTCATTTCCAATTCCCGTCTTCTACTAGTATTTTTAATCTTTCACCGTACACTCACATTTTCCGGCATTCTGTAAGTCATTATATCATCATATTTCGGTCAGTTCAACGGATGTTACCGTCAACTCACAAGAAACACAAGAGTAAATAAATTAAGAAAAAAAGAGTAGATCTACTCCTATGTTATTGATGTAAATGGGAATTAAGGGGACAGAAGATGTCCTTGAGGAAAGGAAAGATTCTATGTTGGCATTTCATCCGGTTCGTTTATAGATGAGATTATTAAAGTTTAAAACGGAAAAAATATAATTAGAGAAGGATGAGGATTCATGCGTATGTCAAACATCGGACCATTAATTTGTGCAATTTTCATGGCTAGTGGTATAATAGCTTCAGTGAAAACTGAATTTACAGTTTTCGTTATTACCCTGTGGCGCAACAGAAAGCGTTCAGTTCGCATCTAAAAAATCAAGGCTTCCAATCTCTTCAGGTCCATTTTGATAAACCGCGAAATAGTCTGGTTTTGTATGCTCCCTATATATTAGATACCTAGAATACTTAAAGGTCTATCACATAAGGAGCATATTGGGGGTATCTCCCGGGTTCACTAGAATTTAAATGGCTTACCTATAATCGTAAAAGCCATGGCCAGTCTTCTTCCCGTATCGGCCTTCCCTGTACAGTTTTTCGATCATCTCATATCCTTCAGACTTGATGCTGTTTTCTTCCAGGCGACGCTTCAGAACATGATATCGGACATCGATTCCACTGAGGTCGTCCAATTCAAACGGGCCCAGCGGGTGACCCAGCCCAAGTTTTACAGCCGTATCCAAATCCTTTATGGAGCAGACACCGGAATTAATCAGGCGGTATGCTTCTTCCTTGATTACCTTCAGAATATTATTGACAATAAAGCCGTCCTCCTCTTTTTGCACCAGCACCGGTGTCTTATCCACCGCACGACAGAAGTCCATTGCCTTTTCTATGGTTACATCTGAAACATGCTCGCCCTTTACGACCTCGACCAATTTCATCGCAAGTACCGGGGCAAAAAAATGCAAATTCGTCAGGCGTTCCGGATTACTCACAACGTCCTTGAATAAGGAAGAAACCATGTAACTAGAGTTAGTCCCAATTATCGCGTCCGTTGGAGCCAACTTGCTTATCTGCTGCAATACGGTTGTCTTTGCCTCACGATCCTCAATGATAGATTCAATGATGATATCGGCATTTTTTACTGCGGTCTTTAGATCATCCGTCACCAAAAGTCGGGATTTGATGCCGTCGACCTGTTCGGGTGTCATTCTGCCCTTGGTAACCCGTCCCGCCAGATACTCCTCTTCCCACTTCAGAAAATTTTCCCGCACAGCCGGCACGGTCTCACAGACCGTGGTCATATAGCCATGAATGGCCGCGTTTAAACCAATCTGCCGGCCCATAGTGCCGCCGCCAACAACGGCGCATTTTTTATTCTCGCTCATAATATTTTTCTTTATCCTTCCTGACAAAAAAGATAGTTGCTGAATGAGGTGCCTTGCTGCCCCGGAACTTCATTATCTATTTTAACCCAGCACACCTTTCATCAAAAATTCTCCGATCTGTTCCGATGTGTAACCAAGTTGCTGCAGAATAACCTCGTTGCTGGCGCCGTACGTAACCGGTTCACCCACAGGAAATGCACCGCCCTCACCGAAACGCACCGGACAGGAAGGAAGGATACGTTCCGCACCATTGGTGCAGTGATATTTCTGCAGATAGCCATTCGCCCAAGCCTGCTCATCCGTCAGAACATCACGAAAATGATTTAGCTTACCGCAGACAATGTCCAGTTCAGCGAAGAGTTTTATCCATTCTGTGGACGTTTTTTCAAGGAATTTCTCCTCAAAGAGTGGCACGACGTCCGCCGCCTTTTCCATGCTGAAGTTCAGCGATGTAACTCCCAGGTCTTCCATTTCCTGACGCACAGCCAGCGCGTCAAAAAATTTATTAGCATAGCGTTCAAATTCAAATATGGTGCAGCGGATCCATTCATCGTCCGCACAGCGATAGACCAGATTCATTGGGATTCCCATGTTGCGAGTCTCAGGGAAACGGTGTTCATACGGCTTTTCAGCCATAACGATACCGCCACCGAAAGCCCATATCCCTGCATTGAACAGGGACGTGGTCACAAATTCACCCTGGCCGGTCCTTTCTCTTTTGTATAAAGCCGCCATGACCGCTCCGAATAGCGTGGTCCCCGCGATGGTATCACCCATCCCAAAACGGCTGTTGACCGGATAACTTTCCGATCCGCCGATTGTCATGTCTGCGCTGAAACCCGAGCGTGACCAGAACGCAGTGTTGTCAAAGCCGGGGGCATTGCAATCTGGCCCATTGTAGCCATATCCGGTCAACGTCGCATAAATCAAACAGGGGTAGCGCTCCTTTATAGAATCGTAATCCACTCCAAGCTTCATCAGTGAATTCTGACGAGTATTAGTTATCAAAATGTCGGCTTCTTCCAGCAACTCGAAAAAGATTCCCTTGCCTTCTTCTGTTTTGAGATTTAAACTGAGCGATTCTTTACCGATATTGAAAAGGTCGAACAAAGGATTTTCGTCCCAATCTGTCTGTGTATTGCTGGCCGAAGTTTTCCGCCAGGCATCACCGCCTCTTCCTTCTATCTTGATGACCCTGGCCCCCATGTCTGCCAACATTCTGCCGACAACCGGTCCTGCCACATAGTTTGCCAATTCTATGACAATAATTCCTTCCATTGGTTTCTTCATTGCAATCTGACCTCTCACAATATGATTCGCATTTCCTACACAATTCTTACTACAACAGCAATTGCCTGGCCGCCGGCGGCTCCGCAGAGTGCTAATCCCCACTCCTTGTCTGCTTTTTTCAGGCTGGAAATAAGCCGCTCCAAAAGAATTGCGCCAGCTGCGCCCCATGGATTGCCAGTTGCCAATGCGCCTCCATGAACATTTACTTTTGTTTCAACATCTGACTTTGAAATTCCGAGACTTTGTGCCGTTGCAAGAACCTGTGCTGCGGTTATTTCATTAACCTCAATGAAGTCTACATTCTCAATCGATTTTCCAGCTTTATTTAATGCTTTTTTAGCCGCGGCAGTTCCCAAGAGCCCTTCCCCTAATGGATCACCAGCAGAAGTCCCAATTGATACAATTTCCGCAATCGGCTTAAGGTTATTATCATCCAGCGCAGATTTACTCATTAACAAACATACTGCTGCAGCATCAGCAGGCAAGGCTTTCATCTCGATTCTGTCATAAATATCATCCCGGGTTATATCTAATGTCATTTTCTTTAGTTTTACCTGTATAGAAGTAATGCTCTCTTTTAGGGGTGATTCTGCTGCCTTTCTTTGGCTTAATTGAACGAACTCCTTTTGCTCCTCTTCGGTAATTGCATATTTTTCACCCATTGCTTTATTAATAGCTTCGAGGGTAACGATCCCGTATTTCTCCCTGGGCAGGCCGCCGGTAATCATTGCCTCAATTGGATGCATTACGATTTTATCCGGGGCAAATTCATACCGCGCATTTAAAATTTCATAAGGAATCTGAGACATGCTTTCCGTTCCGCCAGCAAGAATGATACTTGCATTTCCTGACTTTACTTTAGCGTATCCATTTATTATAGCCTGCATTCCAGAAGCGTCCTGCCTCTGTACTGTATAAGCCGGCGTTTTTACCGGAAGGTCCGCAGCCAAAGTGACATACCTGCCCAGGTTGGAGTGCGTACTGGTCTGTTTGGCATTGCCAATGATTACCTCGCCGATTTCATCTGAAGATAGCCCTGTTTCTGACAATACAGCACGTATTGCTTCGACAGCGAGCGCTTCCGCAGTTAATGTTTTTAAGTTTCCATCAAGTTTACCAATTGGTGTACGGGCAAATCCGCCCACAAATACATTTTCCATGGTTTTCTCCTAACATTTTTCGATAATCGCTGCGACACCTACACCGCCGGCACAGCACATGGTTATCATTCCATATCTGGCTGTCTCTCGTCGCTGCATTTCATACATACACTTGACAGTCAATGCCGCTCCTGTATTGCCCAGAGCATGGCCATGGGCAATAGCCCCTCCGTTCGGATTGATTTTTGAGAGCAGCGCTTCTTCTGAAATACCCAGTTTTTCCCATTCTTTCATAACGGCAATCGACTGTGCGGCAAAAGCTTCATTCAATTCGATAATGTCAAGATCATGCAATGTGAGTCCGGCGCGTTTCATCGCAAGTATGGAGGATTCTACAGGTCCAAGTCCCATAACCGTCGGATCACATCCGCTGCTTCCCACCGAGATTATCTTTGCCATCGGTTTATATCCAAATTCTTTCATTTTATCTTCGGACATAACCAGCACAGCGGAGGCTCCGTCGTTACGCCCGGAAGAATTTCCCGCCGTCACTGTGCCATCTTTCTTAAACGCCGGCTTTAATGCCGCCAGTTTTTCCATAGAGGAAAGGAAAGGGTGCTCATCCGTACTAAATAATGTTTCATGCCCATTATCAATCACCGGAACAGGCACAATTTGTTCCTTAAACCGTCCGTCCTCCATGGCATGATGCATTTTAATCTGACTGTTCATGGCAAAAGCGTCCTGCTGTTCACGTGTGATATGATATAATTCAGCAAGTTTTTCTGCCGTCATCCCCATTGGCCAGACACCATATTTTTCGATAGGAACAGCTCCCGGCCCGCCGGCGGTGAGCGAATCCTCAATAGAAAAATCACCGTTTTTCAGACCTTCCTTTGCGTTCCTCATATAATAGACCGATTGGCTCATGTTTTCGACACCGCCTGCAACGATCACATCCGCTTCACCGGTTTCAATCATCTCAAATGCATCAATAACTGCCTGTAATCCTGAGCCGCATTGCCTGTTTACCGTATAGGCAGGAACCTTCTCCGGAATCCCGGCCAGCAATGCTGCGGCTCTGGCAACATTGGCTGAATCGGATTTTTGTTTCACCTCGCCGAAAATCACCTGGTCGATTTCTTGAAAATCCAGTTTGGCTCTTTCTTCAAGAAGATTTTTAATGACAATCATGGCAAGGTCAGTATCGCTTACGTCTTTAAGAGATCTGCCTATTTTACCAATCGCAGTTCTCACTCCGTGAGTGATATATACAGCATTTTTTCTGGTCATTTTATTTCTCCTATATATTTATTTAGCTCGTTTTATGTACTTCACCGTAATTCCTGCTCTGTTCGCCTGATCAGATCTTCCTGGAGCTGTTTGCTGAGTCCCGTAAAGAACGCACTGTATCCGGCAACCCGAACAATAAGGTCACGGTAGTTTTCCGGATGAATTTGTGCATCCTTCAAGGTCGCCTGATCTACTATATTAAATTGAACATGCCAAACTCCCGCAGCCATTGCACCTTTTACATATTCGACAAATCGCTGCAAACCGTCTTCGCCCGCAACTGACGAAGGAGTAATTTTAACATTTAGTATTGAGCCGCCACTCATTAGGTCATGATTCAATTTTCCGCAAGAAATAGCAACCGCTGTAGGGCCGGAGATATCAGCGCCATTGCAGGGAGAATTCCCGTTTGCAAGGGGCGTGTAATCCTTTCTCCCATCCGGAAGCGCACACACTGCTGTCCCATAAGGCACATTAGAAGAGACAGAACTAAAGCCGGGGTGGAACCGCCCACCGTACAAACTTCTGTAATTATCTGTTTCCAAACCATAAATCTCAACTACTTTCCTGGCAATATCATCCACATCATCAATATCATTGCCATAATCGTCTGTTTTAGTGGATAAGATTTGTCTCATTTCTTCGTAACCTTCAAAGTTGTGGTCCATGGCCTCCAGCACTTCCGCTATTGTATATTTCTGTTCCTCAAACACCCACTTTTTAAGAGCTGACAGGGAATCTGCCACATCGGCCAGTCCAATCCCTCTCGGTGTAGGGCCCGAGTTTATCAGAGCTCCACCTGCACTTTTATCTCTCGCATTTCCAATGCAATCCTGAATAAAACTGGAAACAAACGGCGTCGGGCAAACATCTCTATGCGCTTTTTCTACTTTTACAATCTCCTCGGAATAAACCTTTATTAAATAAGAAAGCTGCTTTTCAAATGCATCCAGCACTTCCTGAAAACTCTTAAACTGACAGGCATCACCGGTATGAATACTGACCTGTTTATTTCCCCTTTTCCAGTAACCGTCGTGCAAGGCCAATTCTAATGCAGATGCAACATTAAGATATCCGGCGTTGTGCGTGCCTTTGTCTTTACGCGTCGGTTGAATACCCGCACAGCCCACAGAAGAATAATCCCTGGCGTCTTCCAGGGAAATCCCCTTGTACACCAAAGCGGGGACACATCTCCCATCATTGAAGAACGAAGGATGTCCTGCGCCTTTTCTGGCCAGCCGACAGGCTTGCTCTACCAAAGAATCCGGGGTTCCTTCAAAATAACGGAATGAAATGGAAGGTTGGTGAAGTAATGTATTCATTGAAGCCTGTAAACACATATAGCTAAGCCTGTTGCTCGCATCCTTACCGTCAGGGGTCTGCCCTCCAACCATTATCTGCTGCTGAGCAGGGAATCCCGATGCAATTTGCGAATGGTACTCTGTATTAATATAATTCGTCTCCGGGAATTTCATCCACAGACAGTCGAGCAGCTCCTGGGCCTGCTTTTCAGTAATCCGTCCCGTCTCCAAATCTGCCTTCAGATACGGATATGCATACTGATCCAAACGCCCACAGCCAAAACATCTTTCATATGCTTCCATCTGAATACCAATAAAAGTGAACCAGACTGCCTGCAGACATTCCTGAAATGTTCGAGGCGGTAAGCCGGGGACACGATCACAGGTTTCCGCAATTGTTAAAAGCTCCTGTTTCCTTTGACTATCGCTCTCTGTTTCCGCTTTTTTTCTTGCCAGATCTGCATATCTATGGGCAAAGTTTGTAATTGCATCCGCACAAATAATCACTGCTTTCAGAAAATTAATTCCTTCCTGATCATGCTGAGCCTCGGCAAGCTCAAGCCTTTTCTCCGCGTTTGCTTTTATTCCCTGGAAACCTATCGCCATCACAGTCTGGTAATCCGGGGTTATATGTCCGGCAGGGCCGTTGAGCGGTACATCTAAAGAAAAAATATTGGTGCCTCCGGAGACGGTGTTTTCCGGATCCCTAAGGAACAACTTTTTCGCATACATAGGCATATCGCCAAAAACATAACTATACATTCCTGTACCGTGCCATTTATGTAGCTTCTCTTCTAACACCAGCCTGTCCTCTTCAGAATATTCAAATCTATCTATTTCCCTGGTAGTCAGTTTTCGATATTCTCCAATGAGGGAGTCCCCTAGTGTTTCCGGATAAATGGGAAATGCACGCGGCTTACGCCCAAATGAACCGGCAAGCAGCTGATCCTCCTCGATATAAATTGACCTCTCATTCAAAAAAATGGAATACGCTTTTGCCAAAGCAATAATGCGCGGCTCATCCTTTACTGTATCAGATTCTTTAAAAACTCTTGTATAGATCAAAGCGCGCTCAATATCAACATTAGGTTTGTAGGTCATGAATCTTTGCCGCAATCTTTTTACTCTATCTGTCGCCTTATAATACATGATAAAACCTCCTTTGCAATTACATTTTCTTTATAACAACGTCTCTTCCACTTTCCTTAAGCATGTTTTGATAGGTAATTAACATTTCAACCGTACTGTTCGGGCAGTCGGCAAATTCATAGCTTAGTCCCAGCTTTTTGTATTTCATCTCGCCATAGTTATGAAAGGGCAGCACTTCAACGCTGGTACAGTTATACAGATTCTTAAGGAAACAACTGGCCTCCTTCGCATCCTTCGTCGAATCATTCATGCCCGGAATAACCGGTATGCGAACAGTAAATACCTTTTTCCGGTTTTCTTCCTTTCCCATAAAATCATTTACTTTCTGCAGATTTTCCAGTATCCGGGTATTGCTCACTCCTGTAGTTTTCAAATGCAATGCGGGATTAACTGTTTTTAAATCCAAAAACGCAGTATCGGTAACTGTTAAAATCTTTTCAAGATGGGCCCACTGTCCATATCCGCTGGTTTCTATTGCAGTGTTGATTCCATCCTCTTTACATGCCTTCAGAACTTCATACACAAATTCAGGCTGTTCTAATATTTCACCTCCACCCAGTGTCGCCCCACCGTGGGATGATTTATAAAAAGGTTTATCCCGTCTGACTATACCCAGCGCTTCTTTTACTGTGATTTCACGCCCTGCAACTGTTTTGGCGCCGGAGGGACACACATTTACACATCTTCCGCAACGTGTACACTTCGCGCGGTCGATCGTAAATCCGTCCTCCTGACTAAGATGAACCGCGTCAAATTGACATACATCAAGGCATTTTCCACACCCAATACACAGTGTCGAATCATAGAAGATATCGTCCTGGTATTGCAATCCTTCCGGATTGCAACACCAGCGGCACCGCAGTGGACATCCTTTCATAAAAATTAATGTCCGTATGCCAGGTCCGTCATGCAATGAATATCTTTGTATATTAAATATTTTTCCGCTTATACTCATTCAATGTACCTCTAACCCACAAATTCAAAACTGTATACGATTGGAATCAGTACAATTGCCAGGAGCGCCCACATAATGTTAATCGGAGTTCCGATTTTAAGAAAATCTTTAAAACGGTAACCGGCTGGTAATGTCATAGTGATTGCGGTTCCGCCGATAGGCGTAGCCGCTGTCAGGTTTGCAGCAACTGCAACTGCCATTACAAATGTGTAAGGGTTTACCCCCATTTGAGCAGCAATCGCAATATAGATAGGTGTCATCATTGCCGCAGTTGCAGTATTGGACATAATATTCGTTAATACGGTAATCACGATAACGCATGCAGCAGTCTGCGCCAATAGATTGGTGCCCACTAAATTAACTGCTGTTTCCGCCACCATTTTACCTGCGCCAGAATCATTCATCGCAGCTGCAATGGTCTGTGCAAAGGCCATAACAAAAATTGTATTCCAGTCTACTGCTTCCCTGACTGCTTCTTTGAAAGACACGCACCCGGTAAGCATTGCGGCAGCCGCACCAATCAGAGCAATAATACCGGTCTTCCCCCAACCTGCTACGAAACCGGCTACACAAAATACCAGAATACCAACAGAAAACCAGGTTCTCCAAGTGAGATTTACGTTTTCAAAGGTACTTTCATCTATAGCAGCAACCGTATCTTCAAAGTCTAAATGCTTGTTCATCATGCTATATCCAACCGTTGCAAAATAAACAATCAGACAAATAAACATAGGAAGAACAATGGGTACAAAGTCAAACATACCAAACAACGGCAGCCCCTGTTGTTCCAATATCGAGTTAGCCATCGGCTGTGCTGTGGAGCCTACCAGAGTAAGCGCACCGCCAATCGCTGTAGCTAATCCCAGAGGCATCAATAAGTTTTTGTTTTTCAACTTGCCGTTAGAAGCCGCCACCATAGCGCCAATTAGCGGAATAAACGTTGCAACAACAGCAGTATTAGAAAGAAAAGCGCTTAAAAGTCCAGAGGCAATCATGATAATAACCATTACGACCCGTTCATTACTTGCAAATTTTGCTTTCATAATAGACTTGCCAACTAGCAGCACTGCGCCAGTTTTAAATAGAGCGTTACCTACAATCATCATTCCCATAATCATCAGAGTCAAATTACTTGACCAACCAGAAAAAACCTTATCAGTTGCAACACATCCAAATACGCCCAATACGATGGCTGACCCCATTGCAACCAGACCTGCCGGCCATTTATCTCTGGCAAAAATAATCAATGTTATAAATACAACGATTAAAGTAAAATAAGGAATGCCAACTACCTCTGCAATTGCTGTGAACATATTTTTTCTTCCCCTCCCGTTTCTTTCATTTTTACGCAGCGCTACGTTGTTTAAAGTATACCAAAATCGAACTTATGATCAATCTCAGCTTTGTTAACAGTATCTTTTCAAATAATATAACAATTAATCACTTTATTGACTTTATAGAATCAAATTATCTTTCACCACGAATTCTTGAAAGCTCGTTCATACCTTATAAAATTATCCCCCAAAAGCGCTCAGATGAACAGATTGAATACCTGATACTATGGATTTTTTTGCAGGAAGGCCTCGGAATGCAACTGTTTTCAGAGCAATCTGAAGAACGCCAGCAACCTTACAGGTTTGCTGACGTTCTTTGTGCCATTACCGGTTGAAATCGCTATTTTAATTTATGGTTTCGGAGAAAAAGATGTTTTTTCTCAAACATCTTAGAAGGCGGAAAAGGGGGCAAATAGAAGAGAACAGCGTCGGAAATAACGCCCTTAATGAGACAGTGTAACGATGAAAGGCACACTCTGTGAACCTTTCACCGCCCTTAATGATATCCTACACGTTTACGAGCAAATCACCATCTTCACTTAAAAGGGTAGGCCTCATTTTTCAGTTTGTGAAGTTTGATTGTTAAGATGTGTCTTCTCAAAAATCTTTGAATACTCTTGAATTGATTCCAATAGGCTCTGCATATTTTTTGTTAAGTAGCGATCCTTTCGCCAATAAATAGCAATTTTTCTTTTTGGCATATCAGTCTCGACCGGTACTGATCGTAAATCTGCCAAAAAACCCATTGATAATGCTAAATCAGTAGTAAAAGCTATATAGTTATCTGCACCGTACATTAGTTCTCTGCGAAAAAAAATATCGCTTTCAATTATATTTTTAAATGAAACATTATTACGTTTGCAAAGTTCATCAAAGTATTTGCGTAAGGATTCCTGCTTCGAAAGCACAATTATTTTTTCATTTGTTAAATCCTTTAGTGATACTTGTTTTGTGTGTAGCTGGATTTGTGGGCTAAGAACTATCACTGGAGATTCATTCTGTATTAATATTGAACTATTCCAATTTGCGTGATGGAAATCACTTTCGGGCGAAATGATGAAATCATATTGATCTATATTAGTCTCGTTTGCAAGGCTGGGAAGAGTAAGTTTGATTCGAGAAATAAATACGTTTTGATTAGTAGCTAAAAAAGTGTTTAAAAAACCAAGCCAATATTGATGAGAAAATGTTCCGATACGAATAACTTCGTTTGCATTTTCTTGTGTTTCAGAAAGCCGTTTAATTCCTTCGTCTAATGCATTGAGGGATTGATCGACATATTGTAAAAATAATAATCCACGTTCGTTGAGTTTTATATTCCTGCCAACACGATTAAATAATTTAACACCTAACTCACATTCAAGTCTGGATATGATAACACTTAATGCTGGAACAGAATAATTGAGCTCTTCTGCTGCTTTTGTAAGGTGTTCAGAACGTGCCAATATTTTGAAGCAATATAGCTGATTCAAATTCAAAGTATTACCTCCTATCTATTTCAAAATCACCAGACTTTAGCTTATAAGTACCAACCTGCAACATGGAATCACTAAAATACACCCGGAGAAATAAAATCGTCTCTGGTAAAATATTTACCAAAGACGTCAACAACATATACAAAAAGCAGGTCTAGGTGGAGATGAAAATCTCTTTATCAAAGGACAGGCTCCCCTCTAAAGTGTTCCCACACAACTTGCGGCATTGTTCATTATCATATCAAAATATATGTGGCAATACCTATCTAACGACTGTATTTTAACATGATTTCTGTGTATTAGCAAGACTTTTCGATTATGACATATGCACAATATGCCCCAAAAAACATAGTCCCACACCACCTGCAGACGCTCTCTGCAATTGCCTTCTGTGGTCCCTTGCGTCAGTTGTAACACTCTGTCCTTCTATTTCATTTGCTTTCACTATATACGTAATCATCGGGGTACCATTTTTTTCGTTTTTACAATGGAAATTTCTTTGATGCTGTGGTGCCCCCTCTGCTACCTGATATCCTCAATGATTTCCATCCATTCTAAAAGCTGCTCCATCAATGGTCAACCGGACATCCTTACCTTTTCACCATTTTTTATGTTTCCTGAATAATCTTTAAGGTTTTTTTCTTTCCTTATTAAGTTTTGTCGTTTATAATAGCGGAAATATACTGATGAGGAGGGTAATAATGATTGAAGAGATGATAAAATACAATGAGAAATTCGTAAGAGACGGATCTTACCGGCCATACGCCGCTGATAAATACCCGCGCAAAAAGCTGGCCATCCTTTCCTGTATGGATACACGCCTGGTCGAACTTCTCCCCGCCGCCCTCGGAATTAGGAATGGGGATGTAAAGATGATAAAGAATGCCGGAGGAATGATTACGGATCCCCTCGACACATCCATCCGGAGCCTGCTCATTGCTATTCTGGAACTGAAAGTGACGGAGGTGATGGTCATCGCCCACACCTGCTGCGGCGTGGCCGGCATCTCCCCGGACATAATCAGGACCCATTTAAAGGAACGGGGCATTACGGAAGAAGCTATCCTTCAAATGGAGCAGAGCGGACTCGACTTTAATCGTTGGTTCCAGGGATTTGAGACACCGGAGGAGGAGGTAAAGCTCTCCGTCTCACTCCTGAAAAATCATCCCCTGATACCCTCTGATATTACAATCACCGGTTTTGTTATGGATGTGGAAACCGGGCATCTGGAACCTGTCTGTTAGGCGGGTTCTTTTTCTTATGAGGAGTTGATTGAGAAATGAGGACGCCGCCGTCAGGCCGGGGACCGGGGTGGTTGGGGGGATCGATGAGTCTTTCGTCCCGGGCGTCAGGGTGTCGCGGGCGGGGAATACGGGCAGAAAAAGTTCCTGCGGGAAACGCTCGCGCTCGTTGGAGTACATAATGGTACTAACCTCGAAAAGACCTCGGTAAGTACCAATGAACTCCCAGGTTCCCTCCGGAATCTTTTTCTCCCTTCTTCCCCGCAGGAAGGTTATGGCCGGGACGAAAGACTCAGCCAAGACAGCTGCCCGGCCCCCGGCCTGCGGCGCCTGATCGGTCCTCTTTCTTCAATGGGGGAGGCGCTTGTCGCTGCCACTACGTTTCTCTGGATGCCTGAAAACTACACCCTGTTCAATATGAGACTATGTAAGCTTAGAATCTTAGACTGTTTATTGTTTATTCTGATACTCTGTAACCGTCAAATAACAGAGTGTATAGAAAAATCGCCAGCCTTCTGCTCTTCTCAAGGTTGGCGGTTATCTACATATTTTCTGTATGACAGGTTCCCATGGCATATAGTCTTCCAGAAATTCCGGATACTGCTGGAATGCTGTTCCGGGGATATCACTCAAAATATACTGAATGTATTTTCTGGGGTTTAGGCCATTGACTTTTGCCGTTTCCACCAGCGTATAGATACCTGCGCTGGCTTCTGCTCCTTTGGGGCTTCCAGAAAACAGCCAGTTCTTACGTCCTATCGTAAAGGGACGGATACAGTTCTCGGCAAGATTGTTTGAGACAGCGCAGTTCCCGTCCAGCAGATAATTCATCAACCCCTTTCTCTGGTTGAAGGCATAGGTAAATGCCTCTCCAAGTTTGGATTTTGGAAGGATTCCGGCAGATGCATCTTCAGCCCACAACCAAAAGGCATCTAATACAGGCATTTCTTGTATCAGACGCTGTTCCTTCCTGCCTTGGGGAGACAGGACTTCCAGTTTTTTCTCAATCTCAAACAGCTGATTGATGTAGCTGATGGCCTGTGCCGGAATAGTTGTTTCCCGGCTTTCCGTTTCTTTTGGAAGGGCATCCACAAAGTATCTGCGAAGGTGTGTCCAACAGAAACATCTTGTAATCCCAGATACTTTTTCATAGCCTTTATAAGCATCTGTGTGGATGTATCCGTGGTAACCTTCCAGAAACTTCTGGGGGAAAGTTCCGCTGCGTCCCGGCTTATAATCAAACCGCCTGACGGGATGGCTGCTTTCCTTTATGGAGCAGTATACCCACATATAGGAATCCGTGGTGTTCTTCCTTCCGGCTTCCCCCAGCACCTGTACCGGCGTCTCGTCGATGTGCAGATATCCCTGTTCCAGAAGTTTTTTCCGTAACAGTCCGACAATCGGAGACAGCCAGTCCCGGTAACTGGCAAGAATCCAGTTGGACATGGTTGCCCGGCTTAAGGCCACACCAAGATCGTTCCATTCGTTTTCCTGACGGTACAGCGGTACGGCTAGCTCATACTTCTGATGGATGACCCAGGCAACCGTGGAAGGGGACGCATAAGAGTGCTGGATGACCGGACAGGGCATGGGGGATTTCTCCATATATGCTTTCCCGTTCTTACGACACTCCCTGCAGTCGAATGTTTCACGGTAATAGTCAATAACACGTACCTTGGCAGGGATGAGCTCGATTTCCGTCCGGACGAATTCCTCCCCCACCGAAACAAGCGACGAACCGCAGGTCTGGCAGAAACGGTCTTCTTCTGCAAGTGTGCAGAGTTTCTTTTCATGAGGGATGTCTTTGAGCAGTTCTTCTTTCTGACCTGGGAACCTTTTGCGCCGATAGGAAGCGACATCCTTCATATCCGGTTCAGCAGCTTTCGAATCGGCCTCCGTTTCCGCTTCATCAAAAAGAGACATCTGTCCCTCGATATCAAGGGAGGATGTCTGCTCGGTTGACCTGCCATAAAGCTTGCGGGTCAGGAAAGCTACCTTTTCCTGGAGGAGAAGATTTTCTTTTTCTAGCTCTGTAATGCGGTTTTCTAATGCTGAGATTGGTGTTCCGTCGGCCATGGAAATCGGTTCCTTTTCGTATTCTAACTGTATTTAGTATAGCATAAAAGTGGCTGAGAATCCAGTATTTACAAGCTTTTCAGCCACTTTAAAGGATAGATTTGGGATGCAGCTTCTTTACCGCCTTTGGCTGGTCAATGGACAGTCCTTCCAGCAGCCAGCGCAACTCTTGAGCGGATATCCGGCGTACATCCGCCGGGGTCCTTGGCCATTGGAAGTTCCCATTTTCCAGACGCTTGTACAGTAGGACGAAACCGTCCCCCTCCCAAAACAGTGCCTTCATACGATTACGTTTATGACCGCAGAAGAGAAAGAGGCTGTTGGAGAACGGATCCAGCCGGAAGTTCTGCTGGACGATGGCTGCAAGGCCATCGATGGATTTCCTCATATCGGTATAACCACAGGCAAGATAAATCGTTTCTGCCCGTGAAAGATCCCCTAACATCTGGATGCAGCCAGAATGACGGACTGAATCAGGGAGTCTGGCGTATTCACAGCGATCTCAATCACTGCACTGCCGGAACGGATGATAACAGATGCGGGATTGGAAGGGCAATGGCTGATAACCGGAATCGATGCAAACACTGCAGTCTCCGGTGCTTCCGTGGAAACAGATCCTGCATTTCGCTTATGCGGAAGGTTCTTAATCGCCAACTTTCTGATCTTTGCGAGCCAGTAATAGTAGCTTTTCAAAGAAATGCCATTCTCTTCACACCACTGCTGGTTAGAAAGCCCACTGTCGCGGCATCGGTGAATGACTTCCAGCCATTTCTGGATATTGATTTGTGTCTTTGCTGATAATTCTTCCATGATATACCTCCGTGTTTTAGATTTTTAAGAGTAGACCCTAAAAACTCTAAGAGTAATTATCACGGATTATGGCAGGAAAAGAAATACACTATGTTATTTGACGCTTACGATACTCTTTTTATGCAGCCCATAATGCCGTCAGAATGTAAAATAGATACGACTATATCGTGGAAGCGACAATACCTCTCCCCCACTTGATGAAAGAGACAATCAGCCCCTGACGCCGGCGGACGGGGCAATAACTTCCCTGAGTCTTCAGTCCCGCCGACAACTAGAATGAAGAACGGTGGGTGGGCATGCCTGCTGCTAGATACAGGATGTATTCCGCGAGGTGTTTTTTGTGAGTGAAGCGCGGCGTAAGTCACAGAAAACCCGAGGGTAGCGGCGCGAAACGGTTTTAATACCGTTTCTGTGCATCGCGAAGCGGGTTACCGGGTACGAAGTACGCGGTAACTAACTTTCCGAAGGGAGACCTTGGAATCCGCCGGTGCTTGATGAGGTCTTTTCGAAGCTAGCATCCGCTGCGCATTCCACAAGCGGGAGCGAGTCCCCGTAGGAATTTTTTCTCCTGGATTCCCCCTCACCACACCCTACCAACCGGGACTGAAGACTCATAACCCCCCTCCCACTCCCCCGTCCGCCGTCTTACAGAGGCGTCCTCATTTCTCAATTAAATCCCCACACAGAACAGGGCTGCCGCACCACAACCGCATCCCGGTCATTTTGCAACAGCCCCGCCCCATTTGAGGTAGTTCTCCTTTTGAGGTGAAGGAGTAAGTATCTATCAGTAATTTGTCATTAAAGCGTTATTACACCGAGAACAAGACCGGCTACCATGCATACAAGGCTCACGCCCCAAATCCAGAAGAAGCTCGTTTTAATATGGTCTTTAATCTCTACTCCTGCCAGGCCCACGCCCAGGAAGGTGGCGGGCACGACAGGGCTTATGAAAGTTGCACAGTTACGGCAGACTACCATGGCGATTGCAATGTGCGCCGGGTCCACCCCAAACTTGCTTCCCACTCCTATCAGAACCGGCAGAAGTCCGTAGAAATAAGAGTCTGTACAGAACATCATGGTCAGCGGCACGGACAGGACTCCGATAATCAGAGGCAGGAACCGTCCCATGGCCTGTGGGATAAAGGAGGCTAATATATTAGCCATGTGGTTCATAATCTCACTTTCCTCCAGAACTCCCAGAAACACGCCTGCTGCCAGAATCGTGGACGCCATCATGAGGGCCGGACCGGAATGTGATTTGATAATCTTATTCTGCAGTTTTGCACCGGGATAATTCACCAGCAGGGCCGCAACACAGCCCAGCATGAAGGTAAAGTAGGACGGCACAGGAAGGAAAATCAGACAGACGATAATCACCAGCGTCAGGCAGATATTGAACCAAAACAGTTTCGGACGCACCAGCTCGCTGTGGTCCGCGCCATTTGCCGCCTCCTCTGTAATTTCCGTGTCTTCAATCTCAAGCGTACTGTTAATCCCTGCGCCTCTTCTCTTCTCCACGGTTCCCCAGAAGAAGGCAGTGAAAAGCGCGATTACAATACCGACAATCTGCATCGGCAGAAGCTGCATCCAGAGTACGTTTGCCTCCACTCCCAGCACGGAAGCGGAACGCATTGTAGGGCCTCCCCAGGGAAGAAGGTTCATTACGCCCATCGCCGTTACACAGATTAAAAGCAGCGTGGTCGGCCGCATTTTCAGTTTTTTATAAACCGGGAGCATAGCGGGAATCGTAATCAGAAATGTGGAAGCCCCGCCGCCGTCCAGGTGCCCTATCATAGCAATGATACATGACATCATGGCGACGCCCACTACGTTATTGCCCACTTTTTTCATAAGCGCATTGATAATACGGTCAAACATACCGGCATCCGTCATGATACCGAAAAACAGTACGGAGAAAATAAACAGTGCTGCGGTGGAATGCACGCCCGAAACACCTTTCTTAATAAAATCCCCCATCTCACTGACAGTAAATGTACCTGTCAGCACAAGAATTGCCGCCGTTACAGTGGATACCCCGATAAAAGCGATGGCCGGAACCGTAACGTTCCTCAGCAGTAAAACAATGATCATGATTATGGTTGCAAACCCTAAAGCAGCAAGCATGGTCTCATTCATGTTTTATTCCTCCTCTTTCTTTTTCATCTCTTTGTTATGAATCCATTATAAAAGCCCAACCTTACACGTTTCCATTCTCTCTCTTAAATTCATGTAAGAGAACTCTTAAAAAACGTTAAGGTTGGGCTTTTGCTTCCGGCAGATATTAAGATTCAATCCGTTACTATTTCAGACTGTTAAATGTCCAGGCTATCTGCTTTCAACCTGTAAAGGACCGGCTGCTAAAATTTTGCTTTAATTTCCCTTATGACCTTTAATATAGCCGAATCCGACACCGGCTTATCAATATATTCATCTATAATCTTCCTCTGTTTGGCCTCCAGGATTTCCTTTGTAACCTGTTCCGTCATCACAATACGGATCAGCCCCGGATTCTGTCCCTGGATGGACATGCAGAAGTCCACGGCGCTTCTGCCGCCTATGCTCTGTTCCGCCGCCACAGCGTCAAACTCCTGTGTTTTCAACAGATTCCTGGCCTCCTCGAAGGTCATGCAGGACACTGCCAGGACACCGAGTTTCCCGAAGTTCTTCTCCAAAAGCTTAAGCACTTTGGCATTGTCATCCACAATCAGAATCCTTAAAAGCTTCCCGTTCCTGTCCTCTCCGTCCGCGTTCTCCTGCTCTTCCGCCTCCGTTGTCTCATTGACAGGCAGATAGATGTGGAAGATGCTGCCCTCACCGGGGCGGCTTTTTGCAAAAATAAATCCTTTATGGGAGGTGATAATCTGCTCCACCAGGGCAAGGCCGAGTCCGGTACCCTTGCCCCCTTTCTTTGTCGTAAAGAACGGGTCAAATATCTGTTTTAAGACCTCCTCTGTCATGCCGCAGCCGTTGTCTGAAATATCTAACCTGATATAATGTTCCCAGTCCCCGGGCACCGCAGAAAGATGGTACTCTTCAAGCTCCTTTGAATCCGCCGCCCGGGCGCTGACCGTGATTATTCCCTCCTGATGGCCGATCGCATGGATGGCATTGACGCAGATATTCAGAATCACCTGGTTCATCTGAGTCTCATTGCCGAGGAAATGTTCTTCCTTAAGGGCAATATCATCCGTAAGACGCACATTCGCCGGACATACGGACTGCACCATCTTGAGCGCCCTGCGGAACACCCTGGCCGCATCCAGGTTTTTGTAGGCCGTCTCCATATTCTTGCGGCTCAGTGAGGATATCTGCTGGATAATCTCCTTTGCCTTGGCCGAGGCCTCATATATCTCGGAGGCGCTGTCATACAGTTCCGAACCCTCCGGCAGGTCCATCATCATCAAATCCGCGTATCCCATAATCGGCGTGAGCAGGTTGTTAAACTCATGGGCAATTCCTCCCGTCATCGTTCCCATAATCTGCAGCCTCTGCTGGTGCGCGATCCTCTCCTCACTCTGGTGCATGGACTCTAAAATCCGGTTCAGTTCCAGGAGATAGGCAATCTCCTCCGTGTCGCGTTTTTTCTGCATCAGCAGCTTTGCCATGTAGAACGCCATGATAAGGATAGCCGCCATGATTCCCACAAACACCAGCGCCAGCTTCGTAAAGCCCTCAGCGACCGGAATATAGATGTCGCTGTAGTCGATGACGGCGCTCACCACCAGGAAACCTCCCCCAATGATAGCCGGGGAATAGGCGCTGATTTTTTTCACCCTGGGTGCCCCCGGTTTGGTCCACCAGTAGGAATAATATTCCAGAACGCCCTCCTCTCCCTTATTCTGGCTCTCCACCATCTTGTCAAGACTTGACAGATCCTTGTCCGGATACATCTTCTGGCGTCCGTCTATGACGTCGATGCCCCACTGCTCCTTCTGCGGGTGCATCAGGATGATCCCATCCGAATCCTTCACCACGACATAACCGTTAGTTCCCAGGCGGATTCCCGAAATCAGGGACCGGTAATAAGCAGTCTCATTGATTACGATGGAAATCGACGTATCACCCCAGCGTTCCATCCTGAGAACCAGATAAATCTCCCCGTCATCCAGCCTGCATTGGCGGAAACTGAGGCTGTCGTTAATCTCAGTGACCGAGAAAACTTCCGTAACCTGCCGGCCTTTTGTACTTTTGATAACGGTGCCGTCGGTCTCCTCCACGATCACGTCGTACACAAAGCGTTCATGGGAATCTACATATCCCTGAAGGATATCCCATTCTTCATGTCCTCCGATCCAGCGGTTTTCGGATTCCAACGTACATAGCGCGTTCAGATCCGCCTCATATTCTTCGATAAAGATTTCCAGGTTGTCCCCCAAGCTCTGTGCCGTCAGAAGCATCTGTTTTTTCTGGTTGTCGATAATCGTCTTCTTATACTCCTCCCAGATACTGAATCCGAGAGCGGAAAACATTAAGACCACGATGAGCAGCACAACCGCCATAAAGGCGGCGATATATTTCTTATCCTTTTTATCATCTTTCAACTTTTTCATGAAGCTGTCCCTCAGTTTGCGAAGCTCCCCCATATTGCATTCCTCTCTTACCTGGTTACTGTTCACCGTACACAGTAATTTTACCTGTACCGGCCATATTTTTCATTTCAGCATATCATTGACTTGCACTCTCCTTAATATTATAATAATTCAAGCAATAAGTACATCTGATTTTTAACCGGCACACTTCGAAAATAAAAAAGGTTAGGGGATACTATGGCGGATAAAGTTTTGATCGTAGATGACGATCCGGCAATTTACAGGTTACTGGAAAAAATCATGCGCAGTTATGATCTGGAGACTACGGTCGCAGACAGCGGGAATGCTGCTTTGAACCTTTTAAAGACACACACCTACGATATGATCCTCATGGATATCACACTGGGTGACATGGAGGGTTTTGAAGTAATCAAAAAGCTCCGCAGCCAGGGCATCCAGACTCCCGTGATGATTGTAAGCGGCAGGAATGAGGATTATGACTCCCTGTACGGGCTCTCCGTAGGCGCGGATGACTATGTAACAAAACCATTCCGTCCCGTAGTTCTCGGAGCCAAGGTCAAGGCCCTGATCCGCCGTAATAAGAATATGGTCCTCGGCCAGTCCGACCTTTTAGAGTGCGGGCCGTTCACTTATAATACTTCCACGATGCGCTTTTACAAGGGCGGGGAAGAAATTACGCTCTCCTCTAAAGAAAACAGTCTGATGCTCCTGTTTATGAAACATCCGGGACAGGTTTTTACCAAGGACATGATTTATGAACACGTCTGGGGAACCAGTGTGGCCATTGACGACAATGCCATCATGGTTTATATCAACCGTCTGCGCGGCAAGATCGAAGAGAACCGTCAGAAACCGGAACATATCGTCACGGTCCGGGGGCTCGGCTACCGTTTCATGCCTTGAGCGTGTTTGAAAATTCATTCCCATTAATTCATATAGTAAGCAAACAACCTTACATTCAAAAAGGATTTCCCTTAAATTTTATTAAGAGAAATCCTTTTCTAATGGACGGAAGCCACACCGGCTCCGTGCAGTTCTTTCTTTACATTCAGTATAACATAGGCGCTGAAGTGTGATTTGTCATACTCCGCCTTCATGAGCCCCTGATATCTTTCCGCCACTTTCCTCACAGACGGAAGTCCCACGCCTTCTCCCTCATGCTTCGTGGAATAGAATATTTCCCCTCTCTTATCAATTGCATTGCTGTGGGTGTTTTTAACCATCACAATCAGCTGGCAGCCTTTCATGCAGGCGCTGACCTTGATATGCTTTGCGCCTTCTTTCTGGCCGATACAGGCCTCCGCCGCATTCTCTACCAGATTTCCGAATATGATACAGAGAGCCGTATCCGAGATTCCTGAGTTCTGCGGGATGTCCGCGGTAATCTCCATCTCAATTCCGCAATTCTCCGCAATTCCCGCATAGTGCTGCAATATCACGTCAACCACATGATTTTTGCACAGGGTGATATCTTTCCCTGCTTCGTATTCAGGAATCAGTTCTTTTAAATACCGCTGCACTTCCAGTGTATCCCCGCTCTCAGCAATTCCGTTCAGCGTCATCAGATGATGTCTCCAATCGTGGCGGAGTCTTTTGGTCTTCTCGATGTTTTCAAACAGTCTTTCGTACTGCTCCTCCTGCATTCTGAGCTGAATCGTGATGAGCTTCGTCTGTTCCGCCGCCGATATCCCCTCGTGCGTCTGGACAATCATCTGAAGCGTCACCCAGAAGAGCGCATAAGTTGTAAAGGACCAGAGAATTGTAAATATGATGTCCTCCGTCCCCATCTGCACCGGATTTTTCCAGTAATCGCTGATAAATTTGACATAGAACATCAAATACGTAAGGGCAGGAATAGCCCAGATAAAGCGCCAGAGCAGGGACGAAACATTTATCTCAATCACCCGTCTGTACAGATTTTCAAACAGGCTGTAAAGCAGAGGCAGATACAGGCCCAGCACCGCTAAAGCGTAAATCAGCTTTGATAATTCATTGGAAAACGGAAGGTGGAGCACCATTCCCATGACCTTTGACACCACCATAATATTTACGTAAAGATTCAGCACCACAAGTACCAGGAACAGAGTCTCCAGACAGCTGCAGCGGACGCTCATCTGAAATATAACCACAGCCGCTGTAATCCAAAGCAGGATGCCGAACGTACTGTATTTGCAAAAATACCGTTCCGAAGTCAAAAACAGGATAGTTACCAGCACCGTGATACAAATCAGCAGGCATACCAGCAGCCATGTCTGAAGGATACTCCGCTTATAGCGGCTTTCGAGCGGGATGAAAACAAAATAGGCAAACACTATGCAGGTGATAGTACCCCTGAGTGCGATGCAAACGAGAGCCGTATCCACTGAAATCCCCCCTTCCCGCCTGTACTTCTGCTTACCGCTGTATCTGCTTCTCCGGCGGCACAGATTTATTCTCCCGGTGTCCCAGCATGAACTTCTTCATCTCGTCCCCCGGCATAGGTCTGGAATAGTAGAATCCCTGAATCTGATCCACATGGAAGTCTACCACCAGTCTCCGCTGTTCCTCAGTCTCGACCCCCTCGGCAACCACGCTCATCCCCAGAGCCTTGAACGCGCTTATGATATACTCTACTGCATGGTAAGCCGTATCTTTTTCCATTGCGGCCCACACCAGGCTTTTATCGAGTTTGACCAGGCTGAACGGGACATTTAGTACCGTTGCAATATTGGAATAGCCCGTTCCGAAGTCATCCAGGCCCACCGTAATTCCATACGCCTTCATCCGAACGCAGAATTCCGTTACTACTTCGGTATTCTCCGCCAGCGTGCTCTCCGTAAATTCTATTTTAATCGTTGACATCGGAGTTTTATTCCGCCTGATGATTTCCAGCGTTTTCTCCGCCAGCTCCGGTTCCGAGAACTGAATTGCAGAATAATTCACATGAATGGCATCCATGTGGATTCCCGCTTCCTCCAGGTCATTTATGTACTTGCACACTTTGTCAAGGATTACATAGGTAATCTCAATGATAAGGCCTGTTTCCTCCGCCACAGGAATGAATTCCGAGGGATAGACCGGACCGATCGGCGTATTGTTTAACCGCATCAGCGACTCGGCGCAGCGGAAATTACCATCCTCCACAAAGTAAATCGGCTGATAATACATTTCAAAACTCTGTCTGGCAAGCCCGTCCTTCAGAATCTGTATCACGCTGCGTCTGCGGTCCAGCTTTGCAAGCATGGCCTCATCGCAGTAGCAGACAGAGTTGTTTTTATCATTTTTGGCCTGATACACTGCATATTCAATCGAACTGATTGCCATCTCTAACGTATAATCCTGCCGGGTGCGGCGTATCATCCCCATGGCCGTTAAAATAACAAAACGGAAGTCGGCAATTTCCCACGGCTGTTTCATCCGTTCCCGGATCGCAATGATGCACTTTTCTATCTCCTCATCGGTCTCCCTGGTAAACAGGAGGGCAAATTCATCACCGCTGAACCGGTATACTCCGTCACGGGGTCCGACCTGGCAGAGGTAACCGCAGACCGCCTTCAAAAATTCATCTCCCCGATGCTGCCCGCAGATATTATTAATCTGGCGGAACTCCCTGAGGGATACGACAGCCAGCGTAAACTGCTTTTCCGGGTGCTTCTTAATCATCAGCCCCAGCATATCTAAAAGCTCCTGCCGGTTCGGCACGTTCGTCAGGTAATCCCTCGTGATCTGCCTGTTCTGGAAATGAAGATAGACAATCAGCATCGCGCAGGTGGCCGCGGACCCCGACAGGATAATCTCCGGATCGATTTGCTGTATAACAATTACCAGCACGGCCAGAAGTGGAAATACGGCCAGGATATTGTATACCTTCCGCTCCATTCTCTGCCGGTTCATGATTGTCACAATGAGACTGGCCAGACTGTAAATATAGAAAATAACGTAGGTAATAAAAACATGCGCTCCCCTGACATAACCGCACTCTTCGCTGAGACAGAACAGGATGCAGGTAAACGGATTGGTCAGGACAAGAAGTATGTAAGCGGCGCCGGGAATCAGCCCGATTCCGATGATCCATTTCAGGGATCTGCTTCCGTCGTAAACAATTGCAACCACATAACAGAAATAGACGAGCCCCATCAGAGGCGTAAATACAAAATACACCGTTGTCACCGTCCAGACAATCCACAGGGGGAACTTATCCAGAAAGTAAATCATAACCGTGGACAGGATGTTGCTCAGCATCGCAATAAACGTGATGAGCAGGCACATCTGGAACGTCCTGTTTTTTAACGAGGGCAGATGGCTCCCCGTTCTTGAATACACCCAAACAATTCCCAGAAAAACAAGGGAAATAATTTCCGGCGCAATATTCCAGGTCATCGTATCACCTTCCGTTTCCCGCGCAAATGTCATTCAGACAGCATTTGTCACAGTAAGGTTTGGTTCTTGCCGTACAGACATCCCTGCCATGGTACACAAGCCTGTGGCAGAAATCACTGCCCTCCTCGGGAGGAATTAGTTTCCACAGCTCCATCTCAACCTTTTTCGGATCTTTGATGCCGTCCACAAGACCCATCCGGTTCACCAGCCTGATGCAGTGTGTATCGGTCACGATGGCCGGTTTGCCGAACACGTCCCCCATGATCAGGTTAGCGCTCTTGCGGCCTACGCCCGGCAGCTTAAGCAGTGCGTCAAAGTCATCCGGAACATTTCCACCGTACTGTTCCCACAATATTTTCATGCAGGCGTTTATATCTCTCGCTTTGCTGCGGCCCAGGCCGCAGGGCCTTACAATCTCTTCGATCGCATCCACATCCGCCTCAGCCAGTGATTTTACGTCAGGAAACTTAGCATACAGCTTCTGCACCACCACATTCACCCTTGCATCGGTACACTGGGCGGCCAGCCGGACGCTGACAAGAAGTTTCCATGCCTGGTTGTAGTCGAGCGTACAGCCGGCATCGGGATACTCCTTTTTTAATCGTTTTATTATTTCAAGAGCCAGTTCTTTCTTTGTCATGACACCCTCTCTTTTCCCCTTTTGTATTACAGCCCTGACGTTCTTATTGAGCCCTGACGGCCCATCTCATCTTGGTAGAACGGGCGCGGCCGTTCATGGCGCACTCCTCTGCCGACGGGCGTATCACCTCATCCGCAACTTCGCTGTAGACCCCCTCCTTTTTCAGGCGCTTGAACGACTTTTTGACAAGCCTGTCCTCCCCGGAATGGAATGTCAGGATAGCCGCCCTTCCGCCCGGTGAAAGAACGTACGGCAGCTTATCGAGGAATTCCTCCAGCACCTCAAACTCACTGTTTACGTCAATCCGAAGGGCCTGGAACGTCCGCTGGCACGATTTCTTAACCGCTTCCTTTCTCTCAGCCTCCGGCAGGAAGGCAAGGGCCTTTTCAATAGCCTGGCGAAGCTTTGTAGTCGTGTCAATAGCCCCTTTTCTTCTCTCTGCCACTACAGTCCGTGCAATTTCTGCCGCATAAGGCTCGTCCGAGTTTTCCCAAAGCATTCCTTCCAGTTCTTCCCTGGAAAGCTCCTTCAGGCGTTCTGCCGCAGATACTCCTTTCTGGGAATCCAGGCGAAGATCCAGGGGACCCTCTTTCTTATAGGAAAAGCCTCTGTCCGGATTGTCTATCTGCATGGAAGAGACCCCCAAATCGGCCAACACAAAGTCAAATGTCCCGGCTTCCTCCGCCACCTGATCGATATTGGCAAAATTCAGTCTTTTGACGGTGAGTATCTCCGGGCCGTAGCCCAGCGCTTCCAGTCTATTCTTTGTTTTCTCCTGTTCAACTCCGTCCACATCAAGGCCGTAGATGTGCCCCTGCCCCTTCAGGCATTCCAGCATGGCCTGGGTGTGGCCGCCATAACCGAGCGTGGCGTCTAACCCCTTCTGTCCGGGTTTTATCTGAAGAAATTCCAATATTTCATTCACACAGATGGAAATGTGCATTCCTACCGGTGTACTGCCTTTCCGAATCACCTTCTCCACCGTCTCAGGATATTTATCAGGCTGGAGTTCTTTATATTTTTCATTGTAATTTTTAGGGTGGGTCCCTTTATAACGGACGCGGCGTTTATGCCCGCCGTTACCGGTCCCCGGCTCTTCTTTTACCGTTTCTCCGGTCCCGGTTTCCGCGTCCCGTGGTTTTCCGTTCTCCATTCTTCCGGCCTGCCTCTCTTTATCCATTGGTTTTCTTCCTTTCCGCCCGTTCCTTTATGAGTGTCTCCGCGCCTTTTCTGCAGAGAATAAAGACATAAGTACCTTCTTTCACCGAAATCTCATATTCTTTCAGCACGGTAAATCCGTTCCTGACGGCCTGCGGTTTTACAAATCCCCTGTTTCGCGAATACAGGATAATCACCGCATCTTCCTTTAAAAATTCACCGACACGGCCAAAAAACCGCTCATACAGTTCAAATACCTCGTCGTCCGTTACCCGTCCGATCTGAAACGGCATGTCCGTAAATATCTCGTCAAAAAGATAGTCATGCCGGAACTCAAAAAAGTCCCGGTTAATGTAGTGAGCCGTCATTCCGGCGGCCTCGGTATTCTTTCTGGCCTTCAGGATATATTCCTCCTGGATGTCCAGGCCGTAAGACGTATACGCTCTCACCGCCCTGCTGCGTTCTATCAGCATGGTGCCTGCTCCGCAGAACGGATCCAGCACCTGGGCGCCCTCCTTCATATAATCTCCGGCAAGAACCGCCGTCAGCGCCGCATTGACGGGGCGGATACTGACGGGAGCCGCCTCTTTCCGGTAGGCGAACCGTTCATCCTTAAGCGTGTATAATTTAAGAAGCAGGTTACAGTTCCCCTCTTTATTCTCAATCAGGCGCAGCTCCACCTCGTAATCCGTGACCGTGTTGATGAGCTTTCTGCCCGACAGTTTTTCCAAATATCCTGATAACTTCTTTACAAAGGCGCTTCTCTCGGGAAGTGTCTTCCTGCTCTTTAATTCCACCCTGAAATACCAGGGTTCTCCTCCCTCGTGGCTCTCCTCCAGCAGGGAAAGGAGTCCCGAATCCGTAATTACCTCCGCAGCCTTAAGCGGATCCATCGGACAGGTTCCCAGCCCCTTTACCACAAAGAGAATTTCCTGCCATGTCCTGATTTTATCCATCCAGTTTAAATTTGTCACCCTGGCCCTGACGCCGGCTCCGAACAGCTTTGTTTTTGCATCCGGATCAAGGAGGGCCAGCTGGCTTCTGGTAAGCTCCGCAAAGTTTCTGTTTGTCAGGAGAACAATGTCATAGGCGTGGTCAAAACCGTTGAACCGGTGTGTATTTATTCCCTCCATCCCGACGACCAGAGCCGACAGCTCCCTCATCTCTTCAGTCAGATGCTTCCTGTTCTCGTCCGTCACTTCAGTCTGCTCCAGAAGTTTAAGTTGTTCCTTCAGTTCATCCAGATATCCGCTGTAATCGAATCTGCCGATCGCGGATAAATAAGAACTTTTCACAAACCGCTGGGCTTCGCATTTATATGCCTCGTACACCGGTTCCAAAAACTCCTGTCTGCCCAGATCTCCCATAAGCAGGGCGGCATTCTTCCTCGTCTTTGCATCTTCAGATTGAAGCAGGGCCGTCAGGCGCTCCTCCTCCCCTTCTATAAGCGCAGACAGGGCATTTCGTCTGCCCTGCTCCTTCACTTCCTGTCTCAGGCGGCTTAAATTCTGCCTCACATCCCTGTTCTCTTTTATCTGGCTCCAATAATCCTTTATCATTCTTCTCTCCCGGCGTCTTTATCCCTAAATATGATCTGCTTCTTTTTTCTTTTATTCAACGACATAATATGATATTTTATCATCTTATGGGTAAGATGGCAAGCATCCTCGTGCTGCCGTCCACCCTCTCAAAAAAAGCGGAGCGCCGCGGGCAACTGCTGCTGCAAACATGCAGACGGCAGGCTTCCGTCAGAACATCGTATCATCCTTCAAACCTTCCACAATATTAAGGCCGGCAATTTTCCTTCCTGCCAAAAAATAGGCAGCTCCAACCGACAAAAAAATCGCGCCTGCAAATGCCGCCATGGGAAGCAGAGGCAGCTCCGAAAGATAATCGCTGTACCGAAGTTTACTGGCATTTACCGCATAGACGACGAACATGATTTGGAACGGGAGGCTGATAAGAATGGGTTTCAGCGCTGTAATACAACTTTCCATCGCCAGAATTCCGGCCAGGCCGCCCGGTGTGAATCCCACCGAAAGATATCTGGCAAACTCCCGTCTTCTCATGTAAACGCCTCCGATTGTATTAGCAAACACGTTGACGATTCCGACGAATGCCAGCAGGCCGCACAGGGTTCCCACCAGAATTTTATATCCTTCCCTGACCTTTTCCTCAAACGCTTCTTCCGACTTTCTGTTCTCCAGCCGATACCCCTTGTTTCCATCGAGAAGGAGCTGCAGTTTTTCTTCGGCCGCCTCAATTTCCCCCTCTGAAACAGCCCTGATCTTGAAGTACATCGTTTCATCGGGAAAGGCCGCCGCCATTTTCTTCTGGTATACACTCTCCGGTACAATCTGTACAAGGGAAAAATCCTCAAATTCCTCCCTCAGCTCCGGCAGCTTATCCGTGAATACCTGAAGCTGCAACCGAAGCATCCCGCTCTCATCCGCCGTGCTTTCTCCGCCGTCCTCCGGCTGCAGCTCCTCCCGGCCGTCCCATACATCAAGCGAATGGTTTTCCGGTGTCAGATATGGAAGGTATTTTTTATCCCGGAAGTGGCTGTTAATATTATCCCAGATTCTATTTACCGTCACGGTCTCCACATCCGTACCGGGAATTTCCGCTTCCTTCAAATATGCCTGAAAGCTCCCGTCATCCAGAACCACAACGGGGACGTCCACCAGGTATCCCCCTTCTCTTTTTGAGATTCCCGTGTCCTTAAGCGCCTCGATGCCCCCTGCCGTCTTAAGCTCCTCCGACAGCATATCTTCCTCAATCAGCGTCCGGCCACCCAGTTTCCGGTAAGCAGTGCATTCAGAAATTTCCGGGATGCCGCGGATTTCTTCCAGAAGCCCGCCTTCCTCTCCCGGCTGCTTTTCTAAAGTCACCATTAAATCCCATACATTCCTGTACCGTTCAAAATACGTATACTTTGTACTCACTCCGGACAGAGACCAAAAAATCAAAAATATCCCGAAAGTAAAAAAAGAAATGGTCAGGGAGATTGCCGATGTTCTGTAGGCTCTGCGGCGTAAATATAATGATTTTCCCGCAATCTCCCATTTGATTCCAAACAGCTTTGGCAAAATCAGATAAGAGGGGATTTTTCCGTCCGGATGCTCCCTTCCTCCGCAGATCGCATCCAGGGCGCTGATCCTGCCGAGCCTGGCCGCCGCTCTCCCTCCGGCTATTAAAACCGTAGCCACACAGACGGTAAATGTCCCCCAAAAAAGGAGGGGATGATATACGAACACAGACGGCTCAATTCCCAGAGGCTCCGTCATATTTTCCGCCATCCTGAAAAAAACAATAGTTAATCCGGCTCCTGCGGCAATCCCCATGAGCATCGGAAAAAAGCTGAGCGCAAGAGCTTCCTGTAATATACAGATTCGAATCTGCCCAGGTGTGGCGCCTACACTTTGAAGAATTCCAAGCTGATGCAGTCTCTCATTGGCTCCCATGACAAATGAATGATACAGTACAAGAACCATCGCCGTACACACGAGAAGCATCACGGCAATATAAAACCAGCTCAGCGCCGTAAGCTGGACCGCCTCCTGTTCTTTGCCGTCCACCGCCCTTCTAATCTGATCCGCACGCATGTTATAAAATAGTACCGTAATAAAGGAGATAAAAAGGGAAGCTACGAATGAGGCCGCCATAATAGAGACGCTGGATGCCCTGTTGTGTTTTAAATAACTCCTGGAATATTCGTTCCAAAGCATATCATCCCTCCCTCCTTTCACCGGCCGGCTCCTGGCTTCCGCGCGCAGACGCCCTGTTTCCGGCAGACATCCTGTTCCAGCTGTCGGAGACAATCCTGCCGTCTTCCAGCCGTATAATCCGATCCGCCTGCAGCGCAATCTGTTCATCATGAGTGATGACAATCATCGTCTGGCGGTACTTTTTATTGGAGTATTTAAAAAGCTCCATAATTTCCTGGCTGTTCACGCTGTCGAGGTTCCCCGTTGGTTCATCTGCCAGTACAAGGGCCGGGGCATTCATAAGCGCCCTGCCGATTGCCACTCTCTGCTGTTGTCCGCCGGAGAGCTGCCCCGGCAGGTGGCCGGCCCGATCCTTCAGGTCCAGAATCTCCAAAAGCTCCTGCAGGCGCGCTTTATTTACCTTCTGTCCATCCAGCTTTACGGGTAAGGTCATATTATCCACCACATTCAATACCGGTATCAGGTTGTAAAACTGGTAAATCAGCCCCACCTGCCTGCGCCTGAATATCGCCAGCTCTTTTCTGCTCTTAGTATAGATGTCACAGCCGTCCACATAAATATGCCCGGAAGAGGGCGAATCCACTCCCCCGGCCAAGTGAAGAAGCGTAGACTTCCCTGAACCGGACTGTCCTATCACTGCCACGAATTCCCCTTTCTCCACAGAGAAACTGACGTCCTTCAGGGCCTCTACCCTGTTTCCAGCTTTTCCGTATTCCTTACACAGATGTTCCGCTTTTAGTATTTCCATTCATTCCTCCTGTCTCTGCCGCCATGCACACGGGGACGTTATCCGTTCCGCGGTCATGCGCAGGTATAATATCCTCTGTACAGATGCCAATATTATACTCGAAGCACGGTGACAGCACGGTGAATCTATTATAACAATATTGTCATATTTCGGTTCCCGGAGAAGAAAGTCCGCACGCGGATAGGATCACTTTTCTATAAATATGGAAAAAGGGAGTCTCAAACAGCTCCCTTATAAAACCGGATATCAAATTCTGCGCCGCCGTCCTCCGCATTCCCGGCCCTGATAGTTCCGTTCTGCTTTCTGATTATCATACCCGCCAGGGCCAGGCCGATTCCGGCGCCGCCCGGCTGGATATTCTTTCCTCTGTAAAAGCGCTCGAAAAGACGGTTTAAATCTTCCTCTGCGAAACCTTCTCCATTATCCCTTATCCGAATCCGGGTATAGACTGGGTTTTCATCCGCACAAACCATGATGGTTCCACCCTCCGGCGTGTGTTCCACGCAATTTTTAAGGATATTTCCCATAGCCTCGGCAGACCACAGCAAATCCCCTTTATAAAAGGATTTTTCGGTCCCTTCCTCAAGCAGGATCTGCCCCTTTAATTCCATCGGTATTTCCAGAGGTTCCAGAGCCCTTTTAAGAAGCTCCGAAACAGACTCCGATTGACTTTTAAACTCCAATGTTCCGGACTCCAGTCTCGCTATTTTGAGCAGCGTGGCAATCAGCCATTCCGTCCTTGTAAGAAGACGGTCCATATTATAAAATGCTTTCAGTTTTTCCTCTTCATCTGCCGCTTCCTTTATGCGTTTCAGGAGCAGCCGGATCGAAGTCAGAGGCGTTTTCACCTGATGGGAAACATCTTCCAATGAATTCTGAAGAAATACCTTCTCCCTCCCCAGTTCCTCCGCCTGCTCCTGTAAACGGACCGTCATCTTATAGATCTTGCTTCCGAGAACCGCCAGCTCCCCTTCCCGATCGGGTAGCATGGAAATTCCGCCTTCGCCGTGCAGTATTTCATCCAGTTCGGTGGACAGCTCCGCCAGACGGTCATATCTTTTTTTCGTGAAGCACAGAAAAATAAGGCCGGCCGTCAGACAGATTCCCGCCGCATACAGGGCAAAAAACGGGTTCCACACTGCTGCCCCAGCCGATGCCGCCACGGAAAACAACAGATAAATTCCCCCGAACACTTTTATTTCCGGATTTCTTAACAATTTCATCATCATTCCCCGACTCTGTAGCCTCTCCCCCGGACCGTCATAATAATCCGCGGATTGGCCGGATCTTCCTCTATCTTTTCTCTGAGGCGCTTGATATAAACGGTGAGCGTGTTGTCATTCACATAGTCACCGGCAATATCCCATATCTCCTCCAACAGCTTCATTCTGGAAAGGACTTCCCCCTGTCTGTTTAAGAAGACGAGTAAAAGTCTGTATTCTAATGCGGACAGTATAATCTCCTTTCCATTCCTCCTGACAATGCCCTTTACGGTATCCACCTCCAGGCCGTCAATCAGAAACAGGGAACGGCTTTTTCCACTTCTTCTGAGCGTGTTCTTCACGCGTGATATCAGTTCCAGAGGTTTGAACGGTTTTGCAATGTAATCATCCGCGCCCAAATCAAAGCCCGTAACAATGCTGCCCTCATCCCCCATTGCCGTCAGGAAAATAACCGGTATATCTGCCTCTCTTTTGATTGTAGTGCAGAGAGAATATCCGTTTCCGTCGGGCAGCATGACATCCATAAGGATTAAATCAAACCGTTTCCGGGCGGTTCTTTCAAGCGCCTCTTCCCTGGTTGCGGCCAACTCGGCCAAAAAACCTTCTTTCTCCAGGAGAAACAGTAAATTTTCTGCGATTTCCCTGTCATCTTCCACTATTAAAATGTGAATCATTCTCTAAATCCTCATATTTCTTTTTTATAAAGTTGAAAATCATGCTTCAATAGTATAAAATTGTTATATACCATTTAAATAAGATGTATACCCGTTTTGATACTGTCATTATGTTTTGAAAGTGTCGTTACGTTCGGATATGGTCATTAAGGAGGCTGATGTACATATGGATACAACAAAAAATTATCCCGACTGCCCGGTGGAGATGACGCTGCAGCTCATCGGTGAAAAATGGAAGGTGCTCATTATCCGCGATCTGCTGACCGGGACAAAACGTTTCAACGAACTGATGCGTTCCGTTACCGGCATTTCCCAGAAAGTTTTGACCAGCAATCTGCGCGCCATGGAAGGCGCCGGGCTTATCAACCGCAAAGTCTATGCCGAAGTCCCGCCCAGGGTGGAATATTCTCTGACGGAGACGGGTTACAGCCTGAAACCGATTCTGGATTCCATGATGGCCTGGGGAACTGCCTATAAAAACAGCCAGAATGCCTGAGCAAGACAAAGAGTAAAATTTCTTTGTCTTGCCGCAGGCTCCTTTACTTTGTTGTTACCGGCCTGAGAACAGGAAGCGTGTATCCTGCCTGAATTTCTTCCTGGAGGGATTTCCTTCACAGCGTCGGATTTCCAATGTTTCCAAATCATAGACAACCGACCACACCGTATCCTTTCCCGTGCTGCGGTCATACTGGCACATGAAGCCGCAGCGCCCCGACAATATCCGCTCGGCAAATCCCGGATCCCGGATTTCCTCCGAATGAAATGCCTTTTCAATCGTCTGATACCGCTCTTCTGCATTCCAGTCATCAATATCCCGACATGAATAACGACGCATTTTCTCAGAGTGGAATGAATTGACAGCCGAAACATAACCGCCCCGCCCGTCGGGGCGTTCCACGTTCATACTCTCACAGTTGCACTCAATAACGGCAATGTCACCTGACCGGTCGGCCGCGGTAAACGTCTGGCTGGATGCAATAGGCAGCGCTTTCAGCGCCTCCGTGAACTCCTTCACCGTCCTGCACCGTTCCAGGCCGTACCGTAGCAGCATACCCGCATTCAGGCCGACACCCAGAACAGCTGGGTACACGGCCGTCAGACCAATCGCCAGGCCGTGCTCGTTCACACCGTCCTCCATCTCCACAAATGCGGTGGTGTTACCCTGGAAGGAGTATGGGCGTCCGCTTTTCCCAGATGTCTCAAACCTGTAAATGCAGTTCATATACAGCTTCTCAATTGCAGTCAGAAAATCGCTGTTTCTGGCCAGAATGATATGGCCTTCACTCTTAAATGCCACACAGGAACACTTATTTTCCGGCATAATGCAGTACATGCTCAGAAGCACCGCCAGCAGTTGCTCCGAAGAGATCTTCTGCCCCTTTGCGATTCCCTCTATCTCTTCCAGCGCTTCGGGATAATACTCCTGATAAAACGGAATACACTGACTGCTGAATGATATTCTCTCCTCCGTAATCGGAAAAGGAACTCCTTCCAGCAGACTCTTGCCGTTTTTCAGCAGCAGGCCGCCCCATTTTAATCCAATTTCGTGATGTGTTCCTTTAAACCTCGCATGATACATAATTTGCTCTCCTTTTTTGTTTTGAGAGCCACCGGTAACTCTTAAATTGAGCATAATTGAATAAAAATTTTATGTCAATACCTTAAATAATATAATTAATATAGTTTATTTTTCCGTTTTCCTCTTCTTTTTCAGTTTCAATACAATGCCACGTTCGTCAGCAGCGCTCTGCAGCAGTTTTACCACACAGGCCGCCCTCTCTTTTATCGTTTGGCCGGTCTGATCCGATCCGGCTTTCACCTGATCCAGAACCGCCTGCAGCTCATCGCATTCTAAAAGATTAACCGCCAGGCAAAAGAAATTTTTTCTGCGTCCGTCGTTATAATTTGCCAGAAGTTCGCCGAGTATTTCCGTCTTTCTCTTCTGCTCCTCCTGATATGCTTCTTTCCCAATGTTCCGGTGCTTTTCCAAATCACTTCTTCTGTTGCGGTGCGTGATGAATGAATCGAATTCATCAATAGTTTCATATTTCTCGCAGGGAAATTCAGGACATTGGTGGCAGTAATCGATTTTTTCCCTGTCAGGCCTGCCCTTTTCCCTGTTGTTGTTTTCACTGTTTCTTTTCAAACTGCATTTTGCAATCCGGCAGGACTGGTTTCCCTCCCCGCCCCCGCATCCGGGACAGTACCCGCCAATGTGCATCGTGCATAAACCGCAGTTCAGGCCGCAGAGTGAAAATAAACGATCCTCCCTTATAAAATCTTTCATATGTATCTGTCCCCCTATTTCCTCCGGAATATCATGTCTGCTTTGCGGACATTGTACCATAATTACAGAATCCGTGGCAAGTCTGAGCCTCTGATGCCTTCTGCAGCGGGCCTTGCATGATCCCTGTCCGGCGATCATAAATAGGGCCAAAACGCATATAAAAGCGTTTTGGCCCCGGTCACGGAGTGAACAGTAGCATTATTTCCGCCAGATGGCTCCTTCCGATAGCATTCAGATGGAACTGCTGTAGGAATCCACCGTGATTGTGTATTTTCCATCTCCTTTCACATACTCCGTACCGTCGGTTCCCACAATGGAAACCGTTTTTTTGTCGGCTCCCACAATCCTGCCCGAACATTTCAGGGAAGAGAGAGTGCTGTCTCCCGTCACATTCCAGGCGGAGGAGGCGTCAATAATAAGCTCCGCCCGGCCGTCCCCTCCGTTCCCGGCATGAGACTCATCTTTGACGAATGCTCCCGTAAATACGCTGTTGTCCCCAAAGGTGCAGGCCAGCGTGCTGATGCTGTCCCAGATGATATCTCCCTCCATAATCTGACTGTCTGCCGTAAAGGTACAGTCGGCTCCGTTGGCGCCGCTCGTTCCCCATCCTCTTTTATTGGCATTTCCTGTACATTTCAGGAAAAAATCGTTGGAGGAGGAAGGTGTTATATCCACGCTTTTCAGATAAAACGTGCTTTCCGTATTGGTTGTATAGAAAAGCCCTCCGTTCTTCGAAGTCAGGCTTCCTCCCGTCATCTCAAACGTGCTGTTTCCCACCTCGGAATCTCCCGACATGCTCTGGTATAATATTACGGTCCAGTTACAGTCGTTTTGTTCGTTTTCAGGAATATTTCCCGTCAGTATGCAGTTTATAAGTTTCACTGAGTTAAGGCCTTCTATGCAGACGGCTTCTGAGCCGCCCGCCGTCAGTACGGCATCCTCGACCGTAATATCGGCCGTGGAGTAAACGGCTGGGGAGCCTGTTCCGTTTGATATGTAGCTGCCGCCTTTGACTGTCATGACACCGCTGCCACGGTCACTCCGAATAGCCGCGGAAGACTCCCCGTATGTTTCCACCGTCAGATTCTCGGCATGGAGAGTCCCGCCACCGGCAACATGGATTCCTCCGGATGTATCCTGCTTTGTTGTAATCACCGAATCGGATACATTTGCCGTGCCGCTTCCATAGCTGAAGATTCCCGCTCCGCCGGCGGAATCCGTATCAATCACTGCCCCACTTATATCAGCGGTTCCGTCGGTAACCAGAATCGCGGCTCCGACTCCGTAAAAGCTGGCGCTGTCTCCCCCTGTGCTGTCCGAAGAGGTTCTCGTCACCGTGGAATCCCTCATTGACACATTTGCCCCGTTTAAGATATGGACGGCATTTTCATCTTTTCCTGCGGAGGAATACGTCTCTCCCTCAGTCTCCGTATCTTCGGAATATTCCGTTGCCGCCTCATAAATCTCAGGCTCGGAATGGCCGCCTCCCGGGCCGCCCATTTCACCGGAACCGCCCGGCTCCATCCGTCCGGAAAGTCCGGTGACCGTCACTTTAACGGCCGTGTTTTCCGGGTCAATCTCCACAGTGACAATATCTCCGGTCTTAATATCAGAGGCGCTGATGATGCCGCCTTCCTCATTAATGAATTCGGTGGCGGAGGTCAGAACAGCCGTTACCGTCCTGCTCTCAGGCAGCTCTGCTCCCGACTCTCCGGAAGTTTTACCATCTCCGCGCCCCTGATTTTCATTCCCCTGTTCCGGTGCGCTCTCATTTTCTCTGCTTTCCCCCATCTGGTTTTGGACGTCCCCGTCCCCGCCGCGGTTATCTCCTTCCGGCCTCTGGCCATCTCTGCCCGGTTTATTGTCATCCCCGTCCGGCTTCTGGTTACTTCCGCCCGTTTTTTGATTATTTCCATCCGTTTTCTGACTGTCTCCGGCTGGTTTTCGATGCTCCTCATCCCCATTGGGGCCGTTTCCATCCTGATTCCGGCTCTCTTCATTCCGGTTCCGCTCTCCGCCTCCCTCATTCCGGCCGCCTCTGTCTCCCCGGCCGGGGTCCCCGGTGGATAATGTAATTTCCGTATCCGAAATTTCCGTAACACGGCCCGTTACCTCCGATGTATCTTTTTCACTATTTTCATCTGCCTCCGCTGTCGTATCCGTTACAGCGGCATTCTGTTTGTTCTGGCATCCGGCCATCAGAATCCCTCCGGCCAAAAGTACACAAAAGACTGCTTTTTTCTTCATAAATTTCTCCTTATTATTGATGACGGCACACCCGCCTTACCGGCCGCCTCAGATATTCATCTGTTAACGGGAGTATAAAGATGTATCCTGAAATGAGGCTGAAATTCACAAAAAGTTCAAAGTTTTCCATAAAAGATACGTGGTATACTATGAGCACTTGGTGAGGTCCTTTCGAACCTAGTGCGAGTCATATCTGGACACTTAATGAGGTTTCTTACGAATTTAGTGAGCAGATATACTATGAACACCTGGTGAGGTCCTTTCGAACCTAGTATATGATAAAACATCCGGAGGAATTTTATATGCGCATTCTGATCATCGAAGATGAAAAACGGCTGGCCGCCACTCTGGCTGATATTGTGAACAATTCCGGTTACTCCGCCGATATCTCCCACACAGGGACGGAGGGACTCTATTTTGCCAGGAGCGGCATTCACGACGCCATTGTGCTGGACGTGATGCTGCCGGGACTTAACGGCTACGAGATATTGACACGTCTTAGAAACGAACATATTATGATCCCGGTCCTCATGCTGACCGCCCGCTCGGAACTGGCCGACAGGGTGCGGGGACTGGATGCGGGCGCCGACTATTACCTGACAAAACCATTTGAAAATGACGAGTTTCTGGCCTGCCTGCGCGCTGTCCTTCGCCGTCAGGCCGATATTGTTCCGGACAGTTTCTCCTTTGGGGATCTGCTCCTCACCCCGTCCTCCTCAAAACTCTGCTGCCGGGAGCGAGAGGTTTCCCTGAGCGCAAAAGAGAATGAGATGATGCGCCTGCTGATCCAGAACAGCAGCCAATTTCTTCCAAAGGAGACCCTGCTGCTGAAGGTGTGGGGTTATGATTGCAACGTAAATGCCAACAGTGTGGAGGCTTATATCTCCTTTCTCCGCAAAAAGCTTCTGCTCCTAAACTCCTTTGTCCGCATTGCGGTTGTGAGGAATATCGGCTACCGGCTGGAGGTGCCTGGATGATAAAAAAACTCAGATGGAAATTCATCACTATCACGATGATCATTGTAACAATCCTGCTGGTATCGATTTTCGTAACACTCTACTACTCCACCAAAACGGGATACCGCCAGAGAAGCATGGATGCTCTGCACACCGCGCTGAAAGAAGACTTTCCCGCCAACAATCCTCCGCCGCCCCGCAGGGAGGAAACCCCGGTACTCATAGCGGATGTTGGCACGGACGGAACGGTCACAATAACAAAAAACAGGCTGGCGGACACGGACAGCAGCGATGCCGGAGCCTTAATCTCCCTGGTCAATGAAAAAAGGAAGCCGGCCGGAATCCTGGAGGAACAGCATCTGCGTTATCTGCGGGGCAACAAGAGCCCTGATGGCAGAATCAGGTATGTTTTTTCAGATATTTACGCGGAACAAAATTCCCTGCGCCGCCAAATTGTCTATTCTGCTGTGATTGGTTTCTGCGCGTTTGCCGCTTTCTTTCTCTTTTCCTTCTTCCTGTCGGGATGGGCTGTAAAACCCGTGGAAAGAGCGTGGGAACAGCAACGGCAGTTCGTCGCGGATGCCTCCCATGAACTGAAGACACCACTCACTGTCATCCTCTCCAATGCCGGTATAATGTCTCAGCCGGATGTGGTGCCGGATGAAGCAAACCGCCTGCGGATCGAACGTATCCGGGCCGAGGCGGAGCGCATGAAACAGCTCGTGGAAAGTCTTCTCACTCTCGCCCGCAGCGATTCCGGAAACGCTTCGGCCGCCTTCCGACCCCTGGATTTCAGTTTTGTTGTCAACAGCAGCATCATGACTTTTGAGCCGCTTATTTTTGAAATGGGAAAAAGGATATCATATGAGGTGGATAACAATATCAGGATTAGTGGAGATGAGAAAAAGCTGAGACAGCTTGCCGATATACTTCTTGATAACGCCTGCAAATACAGCCTGGAGGGAGGCTTAATCACGGTCGGCCTGACTGCCTCCTCCGGCAGAGGGGCCGTACTCTCCGTGGCTAATGAGGGGAAAGCCCTCACCGAGCACGAGATAAAACAACTCTTCCATCGGTTTTACCGGGCCGATCCATCCAGAAGCGACGTTGCCGGTTATGGGTTGGGATTGTCTATCGCGGAAAGTATAGTGAAAGAACATGGAGGAGAAATACGGGTTGAATCGGAGGAAAAGGGGGTAAACCGTTTTACGGTTGTTCTTCCTATTGGGGATTTGATTGAGAAATGAGGACGCCGCCGTCAGGCCGGGGACCGGGGTGGTGAAGGGGATCGATGAGTCTTTCGTCCCGGGCGTCAGGGTGTCGCGGGCGGGGAATACGGGCAGAAAAAGTTCCTGCGGGAAACGCTTTCGCTCGTTGGAGTACATAATGGTACTAACCTCGAAAAGACCTCGGTAAGTACCAATGAACTCCAGGTTCCCTCCGGAATCTTTTTCTCCCTTCTTCCCCGCAGGAAGGTTATGGCCGGGACGAAAGACTCAGCCAGGATAAGCGGCCCGGTCCCCGGCCTGCGGCGGCTGATCTGTCCTATTCCTTCAATGGGGGAGGCGCTTGTCGCTGCCACTACGTTTCTATAAGAATGCTTGAAAACTACATCCTGTTCACTATGAGACTATGTAACCTTATAACCTCATAATCTTAGAGTATTTATTCTGATACTCTTTTTATGCATCCTAGGATATCGTCAGAATGTAAAATAGTTCCGACTATATAGTGGAAGCGACAATACCACCTCCCCACTTGACGAAAGAGACAATCAGCCCCTGACGCCGGCGGACGGGGCAATAACCTTCGCTGAGTCTTCAGTCCCGTCGACAACCTGCCCGGGGAAAGAAGGAGAAAACTTTCCGAAGGGAGACCTTGGAATCCGCCGGTGCTTGATGAGGTCTTTTCGAATCTAGCATCCGCTGCGCATTCCACCAGCGGGAGCGAGTCCCCGTAGGAATTTTTTCTCCTGGATTCCCCCTCACAACAACCTGCAAACCGGGACTGAAGACTCATACACACCCTCCCACCACCCCGTCCGCCGTCTTACAGAGGCGTCCTCACATCTCAACTGATATGTAATGACTTTTGTCAAGTGTAAATTGCGGAACATCACCACAAACTTTTATTTTTTGTTTCTGAAGACATCTGGAAAGAGCTTCGGAGTGTCAGTTCCCGGCATTGGCCACTCTGATATACGTGGATTGGTTACCTACAGGTCAATGGTCCGCCGTGGGCTCTACCGTCTAAATGCGTGGATCACTGATATTTGTGCCAACATAGTTGAGGCGTAGATAGCCCAAACCTTGAAATGGCCGAAACCCTTTCAAGATGTCTTCAGTTGTTACTTTGGATTGTGGCCAGATGTATGTGGCACTGGCCAGCTTACATCGGCTTGTTTACCCGCTACAGTAGCGGGCGGTTACTGTCAGGGCCCTGACGCCGCAGGCGGTGCGCAGCAGCCTTGACCGGAGCCGCACGGTGCTGTACCCGCATCAGGCTATGTGATTTGTCATCATTCCCCACATGAAACAGGCCAGTTCCCTTGCGATTGCTGTTTTTGCTACATTGCTGCGCTTGTTCTGTCCAAGCACCATTTTATAATAGCGCCGCCTTAGACGTTCATTGGCTTTGTCTGCGTATGCAATCAACTGTTGGGTATTTCCCCTCTGGCGGGCTTTTAATTCCCTGTACTTGTACCCGATTTGCCCGCGGCTATAACTCTGCGCCGCTTCAACCAGCAACCGACGCACGTGGGTGTTCCCCGCCTTGGTGATGCCAAGCCTCTGGCGTCCGTCCCCGCTGGAATCTTCGCCTGGTACCAGCCCCAGGTACGATGCAAACCGGTCTGCTGTCGCAAACCGCTTGAAATCTCCAACCTCCACTATGACAGACAAGGCGGTCTGGGTTTTGACGCCAAGTAAACAGGTAAGCTTTTTGACATCTTCCCCATATTCCTCCCTGGACCCAAGCTCCTCAATACGCGGTTCAAGACGTTCCAGTTTATTGCTGAGATGATCGAAGGTCAACAGATATGCGTCGAGAATCTCCTTGTACAGGCCAGCCGAGGTCAAGGCCCTGAGCCATTTGATATGGGTTTGAGTCCCGCGGCTGCCGCCTCTCTCATAGCGATAATTATGGCGCAAACAGAATGCCAGGATCTGCTGCTTTATCTTTTTAAGCGCCAGCTTGTGGTCGGTTCGCATCCGGAGATATTCCTTGGTTTCTTCATCCTGCTCTGTGGGGATATGGACCGGGCTGTAATTATGCTGGGCCAGGCAGCGGCCAATCAGGGCAGCGTCGCGTTTGTCTGTTTTGATTTTTTTCTTCCCACGCTGCTGTAACATGGTAGTCGGAGCGAGGATTACGCAGTTAACATGATGTTCCGTTAACTGATGGTATAAAGTGAAGCCGAGACAGCCAGCCTCATAACCGCATATGAAATACGCATCCTTTCCGTAAATGGTACGTAGAAACTCGAGATATTTTAGGACTTGTTTGTAATCCGATTCGACTTTCTGGGCATGGGACGCTTTGTCTTCTTCGATTGTGAAGCTGCAAAGTGAAAAACTTTCCTTATGAACATCCATTCCTACGTAAACTGTGTTATAATTCATTTGATGACCTCCATTTGTATGCGGTAATCCCTGTTACCTTTGTTCTTAACAAACTTTAGTATACAGGTAAATCCACGAATTTACAAACTGGGGGTCATTACTTATTGTCTAAATCCCCATTTAAAAGACTGAACTATTATGTATACTTTTCTGCTCCGCCTTTATTTTCGTCCGGAAATCCGTCGGCGTATACCCGATATGCTGGCTGAACAACTTGGTAAAATGCGCCTGGTTCTGGTATCCGACGGCACTTGTAATCTCCGCAATACTCATATCCGTTCTCTGAAGCATGATCACTGCCTGCGTAATTCTGTAGTAAATGACGTAATTAATCGGAGAAATTCCGCATACCTGTTTAAACAGCCGGCTCAGGTGCGCGGGGCTGATGCCGAACCGGTGGGAAAGCTGGTTCAGGTTCAGATTCTCCGGGTAATGCTCCGAAATGTAGGCCAGCACATCCTGAATTGCAAACTTGGAATGGACTACCGGCTCGATTCTCATCGTCTGAGCCTGGCGGCGGATCCATATCAGCATTCCATAGAGCACCGATTGAAAAACTTCGTCGGCATAATTCCCATTTGATTTAAGCTGGGCAGCCAGCGCCCGGCAGCTCGATTCCAGAAAACAATTCTCACTTTCCATCGGTATCACAGAACAGTCCAGATTCCGGAAAAAGGAAGCCAGTTCATTATCTGTATCCTCCGTCCGTATCCCGATACTGTAATAGTTCAGGGCATCATGTTCTGAACTGGAATAGTAATGGAGGATATGAGGCGGAACGATGCAGACATATCCCTTTGTCAAAGGAATTTTCTTATTTCCAATATTTAAAAATCCATGTCCAGCCGTAATAACCACAAGTTCGGCCTCACCTTTGTGAAGGTGCCAGAAAAAATACCAGTTTGGCAGGTAATCTAAAAAACTGAAATGATACGCCTTAATAAACGGTTCCGGCAGGCGGTTGCTGCCGGATGCCTGCGATTCCTCCTGAAAGTCTATACTCCACATAAACTGCTCCTATCTTTTCACTCACGGACATGGGGATTGTCTTAATTATAAACCACCCTCTGCGGCCTGACAAGAGCAGAATGGCAAGAACGGAATGTACCATGGTAAGATCACGATAAATTTTATTGAAATAAAGCGTCATTCAATATAATACAAGATAAGATAAGAATCAACATGATAAGATCGGGAATGGGAATCAAATGCAGTCTGTGGTATATTTTTCTTAGTCTTTCGAAAGCAGTTTTTTTAATTTTCGTTCAAAAAGAGGAGGAAAGCCATGACGTTTCAAATTGTATTGGTTCTTATCGCATTTATTTTTATCTGCGTTACGCTGAGTTGGAAGAAAATCCCTACGGAACTCGGATGTATTGGTGCGATTACTGTTTTGTGGGTTTCGGGTGTTTTAAATACCCAGGAGGCCTGGGGGAATTTTGTCGGAAATACAATCATCTCAATGCTCGGCATGCTGGTTCTGGGCGGTGCACTTCAGAAGACAGGACTGCTGGGCAATATCTCCAACTTTCTAATCCGGGTTAAAGGCGGCGACCGGGTCATGGTGGCGGCGGCAATTCTGTTTCCGTTTATCATGTGCCAGTTCATGGCCGCAACACCGGCTCTCGTCATATGTCTCCCGCTGCTGGCGGAGCTGGCCGCCGTCTCCCGCGTCCCGAAGTCCAGACTGATTTTGCCGGCTGCCCTCGGAGCACAGCTTGGAATCGGGTTCTTTCCCATTGGAATGAGCACCGTCCTGTTTCTGCAGAAAAATGAGTTTCTAGCTAATCTAGGCAGCACGGAATCCCTGAAAATCTACGACATCTGCGCATCTCGTATTCCCGGCGCCCTGGCTGCCATCGTATTTGTTATATTAATCGGCTACAAACTGCTGCCGAAATCGAATCCAGACGCCGCCCCCTGCGCCACCCCGGATATTCAGTCCAAACTCGTATCCACGCTTCCGAAATGGAAGGAAAATGCGGTCTATATTATTTTTGTCCTCTCCATGACGGCTCTTTTCTTCAGCAGCCGCCTGGGACTTTCAGCCGGCCAAATCTCCGTAACCGCTGCCCTTCTTGTCGTTATCCTTGGCGTAATGGACGGAAAAGCCGTAACGGAAAGCCTGGTACACAGCCCGGTGATTATGGTCGGCTGCATGCTCTCTATGGCAACAGCTCTGACCAACAGCGGGGCCGCCGACATACTCGCAGTACAGATCGGCAGATTCATCGGCAATACCGAAAGCGCCACGGTGGTGGTCGCAGTTTGCTTCCTGTTCTGCGTGATTATGACACAGTTCATGGAAAACGGAGGTCTTGTCAATATCCTGACACCTCTGGCGATTCTGGCCTGCATGAACTGCGGTGTCAGCGCTCTCCCTGTCATCTGCGCTCTGGAACTCTCCTCCATAACGGCAATTATGACGCCAATGGCATCCGGGACCGCCGCGGTGGCCTTCGGAGCCGGAAAATATTCAATCCGGGAGGCCGTCCTGTTCGGAGCGCCGGTTATTCTGGTGGAAATGATCGTATCCATTATCTGGATGCCTATTTACTTCGGTGTATAACATCTATGAAAGTCATATTAAATAGAGAAAGGAAGACAGACTATGTCAAATACATTAGAGCTTAATTCGGCTCACTATCAGGTAAAAACACTGGAACTTAAGGGTTCCTCCATCACATACCGCTCATTCGGCGATCTGGTTTATGTGGAAAATCCCGTCTATCCGGAGTTTCAGAAAATGAATCTGTTCGTCCCCGAGGGTTACTACCAGGGTGAGATGATCAACGGATTTTCCGCCGAAACGGCTCCCATCTTTTTTCCCAACGCTGTGGGCGCTTATGCGGCCGGCCGCGCAGACCAGCCAGGATTCAATTTCCGTCTCTGGGCCAGGGATCAGGTAAATGCCCTGTTCGTCGCGCTTCAAAAAGGATTTGTCGTTGCTGCTCCCGCCTCAAGAGGACGCAGCCTCCAGGACCGGCAGGGACATTTTGCCGGCTGCGCTCCGGCAGCCATCATCGATCTCAAGGCAGCCGTGCGCTTCCTCCGCCATAACCGCGGCCGTTTTCCCGGTGATACCGAACGGATCATCAGCAACGGAACCAGTGCGGGGGGAGCGCTGTCAGCGCTTTTAGGCGCAACAGGAAACTGCTCCGATTACGAGCCTTATCTGGAAAAACTGGGCGCGGCAAATGAAAGGGATGATATCTTTGCCGCCTCCTGTTTCTGCCCAATCATGAACCTGGAGCACGCCGACATGGCCTATGAGTGGCTGCTGGAAGGGCTGGATGATTTCCATTCCCTCCGTTTCCACACGGAAAACGGCAAACTTATCCCAGAGCCGTACGAAGGTCTCCTGACCTCCGCCCAAAAGGACGCTTCCAGGGAACTGCGGCAGATGTTTATTTCCTATCTAAATGGACTTGATTTGAAAGCCGGTAGTAAGACACCACTGAGGCTGGGCACAGACGGTCTGGGCAGCTTCCGCGAGCACCTGTCGGATCTCCTGAGAGAATCCGCCCAGGCGGCCCTGGACCGCGGCGGAGATCTGTCGGACTGTCCGAACCTTCACATCGAAGAAGGGAAGGTCGTGTCCTTCCATCTGGACGGCCATGTGAAAGCCGCCGGAAGGATGAAACCGGTTCCTGCTTTTGATGTCTGGGAAAACAATTCCGCAGAAAATGAGCTGTTCGGAACAGCGGAAAGTCAATTTCAGCATTTCACGAAGTACGGTCTTGCCCATGATACGGGCGGCGGCTCTCTGGCGCAGCCGGAACTGACACGGATGATGAATCCCATGGAGTATCTGGACGGTAAAACCTCCGACACCGCCAGTCATTGGCGAATCCGCCACGGCTCCCTGGACTGCCATACCTCCTGGGCTATACCGCTTATATTCGCTGAAAAGCTCAGAGAGTACGGTAAAAACGTGGACTTCCAGTTTGCATGGGGAAAAGAGCACTGCGGTGATTATGATATGGAGCAGATGTTTGCATGGATGAAGGATGTGGCGCTTCAATAGAGCCGTCCTTTGTGATAAAAAGGAGGGATGCAAAGCCAGCATAAACTGGTTTTGCTCCCCTCCCTTTGATACGGGCGCTCATCGGCTATATTTAAGCCGCTTACATGTGGTTCATGCAAAACATCCGGCGAGGTCATTCCAGGCCTGATCCTTTGTATTCGCCCATGAAATATTGAATCCTATGGCGAAAAAGTATTTACTTATCAATATCAAATTCCTTCGCATTATGCACGGTCAGCAGTTCCGGTTTGAATTCAAAGATATCCTCCGGGCCGCTTCTCGTGTATTCACCGTTTAATATCTGTTCCATAAATTCCACGCATTTGACCGCCATCTTTACGGAAGACATACCCGGGCTGGCGTACAGTCTGCAGTCTTCTCCCGTATTCACCATCAGCTCTTTCTGCTCCTCGGTAGCGTCGTATCCGATTACATAGACATCCGTCTTTCCGGCGTCCTGAAGTGCATTGTATGCTGCCATCGTACACTCGGCCCAATAGCAGAAAAATGCATCGGCATCCGGGTAGGCCGTAATCATATCGGTTGCCCATATATAACATCCGTCGGAGGTTCTGTCCGACGCACGGTTCATCACTACCTCCACGTCGGGATAATTCTCCGCCAGGTAATCCTTAAATCCGTTGATTCTCAGGCCGCTGGATGCGATGGACGGCTCGTCCTCAAACACGATAATCTGTGCGTCCTTTTTACCGTCAAGAGCCTCCATGCACTGTTCCGCCGCCATGATCCCGCCCTGATAATCGTCGTAGCACACTGATGCATCGGCCGTACCATCCGATGCCAGGCAGTCGAAGTCCACAATCGGAATTCCGGCTTCTCTGGCGATTGCCACCGCATCGTTGGCACCGTCCGTGTCGATGGCCGTATAAATGATTCCGTCCACTCCCTGTGTGACGAGATTCTCAATAATCGTATATTCGGATGCCCAGTCCCCGGCCGGATCCATGATTACTGCTTTCCATCCTCTGGATTCAATCTCCGCCTGCGCAGTATAGGCAAACGATGACTCAAAAGACATTGCCATATTCCAGGGAACAATCGCGATCGTAAGCTCCTCACCCGCCGCTTTTTTCTCTTCCTCCGTTTTTGGCTCCTCCGCTTTCGTATCTTCACCATCAGCCTCTTTGGCGGCATTTTCCTCCGTCTTTGCCGCCTCTTTCGTCTCTTCCTGTTTGCTGCCGCACCCGCTCAGCAGTGATGCCGCCATTGCCGCCGCCAGTAATACACCCATCATCTTTCGTTTCATAATACACCTCTCCTTTGCTTTTTACTTTATCTCCTTTTAAAAGTTACTTTTTCTTTGTCTCTTTACTTGATATTCTGTTAAACCACTGCGCATAGAACACAGCCAGTACCATCAGACTGCCCCTCACCACATACTGCCAATTGGAGCCGATGAACATCAGGTTCATTCCATTCGTAATCATACCCATCATCAGAGCCCCGAGAAAGACGCCCAAAACCATCCCTTTGCCTCCGTTGAGAGAGACACCTCCGATCGCGCAGGCGGAAATGGCGATAGCCGCATAACCGCTCCCCGCATTCGGCGTGGCTGAACCTACTCGCGCAGTGGACAGCACTCCCGCGATGCAGGCCAGACCGGCGCTTATAACATAGGTGGAAAACCGGATCCGCCTTACATTGATGCCGGATATAAAGGCTGCCTGATAGCTGCCGCCGATTGCATATATCTTTTTGCCATAGGTCGTCTTCCCCAGCACAGCAGCCACCAGCACGAATACCGCTATTAAAATGTAGATGGACACGGAGATTCCCCCAAACTTACCGGAGCTTAAGTTCTTAAAGGCTCTCGGCAGAGAAGTCACAGCTGTATTTTTACAGACGATATAGACAATCCCCCTGATGGCGGTCTGCGTTCCCAGTGTCACAATAAACGGGTCAATTTTTGTCCGCGATACAATCAGTCCATTCACTGCCCCGAAGATACAGCAGATAAAAACTGAAATCACAATCGCGCAGAAAAGATTTGTCTTAACTCCAAAGAGTCCGTCCGTAACAAGCAGCGCACAGCAGGTTCCTCCAAGGGCGCTGATGGACTCAATGGACAGATCGAATGTGCCGTTAATCAGCGGAAACGCCAGGGCACATGCCAGAATCCCATATACCACGATCTCCTTCAGGACATTATTCGCATTGGTCAGTGTCAGGAAATTACCGCTGTAGCTCTGAACAATGGCCGAAAATACGATAATTAGGCAAAGCAGGCCGGACAGCTCAAAATATCTTGAGTGCTTTACCCGATGCCATATATTGACTCCTGTTTCTTCTTTTGTCTTCATAGTTCGTCACCTCACACACAGATTTTGGGAGAATGCGAAATCGCCAGCTTCATAATCGCCTCCTCCGTCGCATCTTCCCTTTCAAGCTCTCCGGACAGATATCCCTCGTGCATCACCAGGATCCGGTCACTGATTCCCAAAAGCTCCGTCATCTCCGAGGATACCACGATAATCGCCATCCCCCCCGCTGCCAGTTCATTGATAATTCTGTATATCTCGGCCTTTGCGCCGACGTCCACTCCCCGGGTCGGTTCATCCAGAAGCAGGATGGATGGGGATGAGGCCAGACATTTGCCCAGTACCACCTTCTGCTGGTTCCCTCCGCTTAACATTCGGACCATCATTCCGCTTCCGGAAGAGCGGATTTTCAGTTTATTAATATACTCCCAGCTCAGCTCCTGCGATTTTTTCCGACTCATTATTCCAAATGTGGAGATCTTCTTCAGTACGCTAAGGATCAAATTCTGCAGGATTGACTGTTCCAGAATTAACCCCTGATCTTTTCTGTCCTCCGGCACCAGGGCGAATCCTCTTTTCAGCCCTTCCGCAGGCGAACAGTTCTTAATGGGAACTCCTTCAAGAATCAATTCCCCCTCGCAGGCGTCTACTCCGAAAATTGCCCTGAGAAGCTCGGTTCTCCCCGCTCCCACCAGACCGGCTACGCCCAGAATCTCCCCCTTCTTCAGTTCAAATGAGATATTCATGATTCGGCCGTTGGTCAGATGTTTTACTTCCAGTATCGTATCACCGGCCCGGTTTGTTTTATCGGGAAACTGTTGGTCCGGCTGTCTTCCTATCATCATTCTGACAATGCCGTCCACCGTAGCCTGGCCGACGCTTAAGGAACCCGACGGTTTCCCGTCACGCAGCACCTCCACCCGATCGCCGACGGCAAAGATATCTTCCATCCTGTGGGAAATCAGGATTACCGCAATTCCTTCTTCCCTGAGTTTTCTGATAATCTGATAGAGATTTTCCGTCTCCTCGGTGGTGAGGGCCGCCGTCGGTTCATCGAAGATAATAATCGAAGCGTCGTAGGACAGGGCCTTAGCAATCTCAATCAACTGGCGCTGAGCCACACTGTACTGCCGCACCAGCGAATCCGGCGGAAAATGGATTCCAATCCGGTCCATTAGCTCCTCAGCCTCCCTCTTCAGTCCCTTCCCATCCACAATTCCTGCATTCGCCTTATACCGCCCTACAAAAATGTTTTCCGCCACGGTCATCTCCTCTATCTGCACCAGTTCCTGGTGCACCATGCTGATTCCCAGGCGGATGGCATCCAGTGGGCGTTCAATCTGTACCTTCCTGCCGTCAATGAAGATTTCTCCCGAGGTCGGTTTCTCGACACCAGCCAGAATTTTCATTAATGTCGATTTACCCGCTCCGTTCTCACCGCAGAGGCACAGAACCTCTCCCTTTCCCAGTTCCAGGTTCACATCAGTCAGGGCCTCAATGCCACCGTAGTTTTTGTAAATATGTCTCATTTCCAGAATGTTTTCACTCATATAGAACTCCCTCAGATTGGCCGTTTTAAACCTGAATCCTGTGCAGCCTTGCCGCATTCTGATACATAATCCCGTCGATTTCCTTCCCGGTGAACAGCGGCCATCCGCTGGCCTTACATATGGCGTTTATCTTTTTCGTCACGTATTCTACCCACCGCATCACGTCGTCATAGGGATCCGCCCCAAAACAGTCGAAATTGCAGGCCACAAAGTCGGTGGCGAACATCACCTGGCCGATTACGCCGTATTCTTTTGCCAGAACCAGGTTCCAGACCGTCGAAACTTCCCGGTCGTAGCACATAGCCAGATCCGTATACAGATTCTCATCCGTGGCCATCTGCGTAAAGAGCTGTTCCGCCCAGGGGTATCCCAGATGCTCCACATTGATTCTCAGGTTCGGAAAATCCAGGACTATCTCATTCAGATCGTAGAGCGAGGTGTACTCGGCCGGCGCCAGAATTGCCTTTCCGATCTGCGCGGAATGGTGGAACTGAACCACAATTCCCTGCTCATCTGCAAATTCGTAGAAAGGATAGGCCGCGTTCACATTGGAGTGGTAATGGCTGAACGGAGGAGCCATCAAAACGCCCCTGCATCCGTTTTCCAAAACAGCCTGTTTCAGATATTCAAAGTCTTTCTTATTGAACCGTCCGCCTTTGTCCACCGCCTCCACGCTGCAAAACGGGATAAAAAAATCAGGATATTTGTGATAACATTCCATCACATACTCTTCTCCAAATGAAGTGTCAAAAATCCTCCGCATCGCCTGTCCCATGGCGACCGCTTTTTCTACTCCTGCCCGCCTGTAACTCTCCACCAGAAAATCCACATCCGTCGTCTTTTCCGGAAACGACATCCCGTATTTTCCGTATGTCTCCGCCGAAAAACCGCTGCTCTCTGCCAAATGCATATGCGCGTCAATAATCATATTAAACCTCCTGCTCTCTTATCTTTCGCCCGCCGTGTATCGGTTCGATCCATCCTGAACTATTACTCCGCCGTACTGCATTACCTGTATCCGTTGATACAATACTATCATTGGTGCAACTTTTATCACAAGAACTTTTTCACCGCCATATCTCACAAATTTATCGGTTAATTTTTGGTTAATATCCACAATTTCCTGATTTATCCATTTTATTCTTCTTAATTTTATATCAAAATATGTTTTTACATCCTATTATTATTTTACATATTAATAAAATCAGATTGACATTCCATTCAAAAATTGATAAATTCTTTTATATGATAAACTTTTATCTGAATCAGGAGGCAACGGTATGAAAAACGCAAACGTAACATTGCAGGTAATAGCCGACAAGGCGCATGTTTCCAAGGCCCTCGTATCAAGAGTGCTCAACAACAGACCCGTCAGAGTGTCCGAACAGAAAAGGGCGCAGATTTTAAAGATTGCGAATGAACTCGATTATATCCCTTCCGGACAGATTCTTACCGGTGTATCCTCACCGCGGCTCAATAAGACGATTGCCCTCATACAGCCAAACCTGAACTTCCAGTTCCTAGCCCAGATTACGGAAGGTGTCATTGAACACGCCTATGACAACGGATATTCCGTCATTGTGTTTGACAGCAAAGAGGACAGCGCCCTGGAATTAAAATACCTGGAACTCTGCCATACTCTGGGTGTGAACGGCATTATCCTGAACTCCTTCGCCAACAGCAATAACAGGAATTACATCGAAAAACTGCATGAATGGGAACTGCCCGTGGTCTTTATCGACTGTTATCCCAATGATAAACGTTTTTCCATCGTCTCCTCGCAGAACCGGGATTATATGTGCCTCCTGACTGAAAGCCTGATCGCCAGAGGCCACCAGAATATTTTAAGCATCATCCAGGACAAGTCCACCCTGACCAATGTATCCCTGGAGCGCTTAAACGGATATTATGCCGCGATGAACAAACACGGACTTCCCGGATATAATGAGATTATTTATCCGGACCGCGATTACAGGCAGCAGCCGATCTTCTCGCTCTTAAATTCCTCACAGAAGTTCAGCGCATTTATCATCAATACGGCATGGGATGTCCCTAATTTTATCAACCTGATTCATGAGACTAAGTATCTGGAGCATAATGATTTTGAGATTGGGGTGTTTGACGATTTTCTGATACCGTTCACCGAATACAGCGCCGGTTCCAACAAGAATATTTATGATAAGATCGTGAGCGTCGTCACGCAGCGCCCGAAAGAAATTGCCGTCCAGTCCGTGGATATCCTGATAGAGAGTATCAAAAAGGGTGAGGCTTTCTCTCCTGTGCAGAAATTTACGGACTGCGACCTTGTTCTAATCAAACAGCCGGAAAAGATGTAAGAATGTCCCAAAGCTTTCCGGCAATACTGCCGTGGCCCTGGGACATCCGTTGGTTGGAGAAAAAGACTGAGACTGTCTTTTTCTCCTTTTTTATGAAGGTAAAGTGTTTAGGTAAAGAGTTTACGAAGTGTAATTTTATATCAGTATTATCATTTTCTTGAGCGGATCTGAGCCTTTCACGCCTACTTTATAAGCTGCTCAATCTGATCCCATATTTCATTCATCTGTCTGGCGCTGTCGAGAGCGTCTTTTTTCTGTTCCAGGGCCTGGTTCAGTTTTGAAATGGCCTCATCATATTTTTTATCTTTTGCATCCTGACGGTTCTTTGCCTTCAGGACTTTCACCTGGCTGTCGGCTTCCACATAGGAAACGCGGACGTCCTCCAGATTATCCTTCAGCGCATTCACCTGTTTCCACAGCTCCTTATTTTCTTTCAGTTTCCCGGCCTCTTTCTGAGCCTTTTTTGCGGCCTTGCACGCATCGGAAACCGCTTTATTCTCCGACTTCAGGCTCTTGATCTCTTTGCCCGTATTCTCCATCTCCTGGCGTATCTGTGCCGATTCATTTTTATACTCCGACTTTGTTTCCGCCGCAAATACCGGAAAATTCATTATGCAGACAAGGGCTGCGGTGCATAATATTAACGGTGTTTTTTTCATTGTTCATTCTCCTTTCAATGTCTGTCATGTAGTTCTTAATGTGGTGCTGTTTCTTTGACATCCCTATGATACCATTTTCCATCCCGGCTATAAAAGGCCGAAACTGTGGCAAAATTGTGGCAGGCGTTTACGAATTCCTGTCGGAATGGTAATATACATCTAAAGACATAATTTCGGAGGTGGCTATGGCAAAACGCATCTATGTGGCAGATGATGAATTTCATATACGTACTTTAATACAGACCTTTCTGGCTAATGAGGGGTATGAGGTGGAGACATTTTCGGACGGTGACAGCCTGTTTGCCGCTTTTACCGAATCATGCCCTGATTTGATTATTCTCGATATCATGATGCCCGGCACGGACGGCCTTACCCTCTGTGCTGCAATACGGAAAGTAAGCCAGGTTCCCATCATCATCGTATCCGCCAAGGACAGTCCTCTCGACCGCGTTACCGGCATTACGCTGGGCAGCGATGATTATATGGTTAAACCGTTTCTTCCCCTGGAACTGGTCACCCGGGTCAGGGCCTTATTCCGGCGCGCCGGGTACGGACAGTCTGAGCCTGAAACAGTTCTGGAGTACGGCAGTCTCAGGCTGGAACGCGGCTCCCGCTCCATTTCGGCCGGAAATCAGTCTTTTTCCGTGACTCCGATGGAATTTGATTTCCTGACTTACATGATGGAGCATAAAAACCAGGCCGTATCCAAACAGGAGCTTCTGAAAGAAGTATGGAAGCTGCCCGATTATACGCTTGACACAAGAGTTGCGGACGATCTTGTAAAGCGTCTGCGGCGCAAGCTGAAAGATGCAGGCTGCGGCGTTTCCGTTGAAACGGTGTGGGGCTTCGGCTTCCGGCTGAACTGCGAAAGAGAGGAATGAAGATGATTTCCCGGATCCGTATGCGTATTTTTATCCCAGTGCTTGTTGTGATTGTTATCTTTCCCCTTCTGTCCTGGGGAATCTTCTCGTCGACCTCCGGCTGGTATATGAACCGTCTGTCCAGGAAGAGCCTGTCGTTTCTGATGGATTCCATCGTCTCCACAGCGGAGACGCTGTATTCCGGCAGCGATGATATGGACCGGGCCGATGAAAAAGATCTGTCGAAGGAACTTATGAGCCAGGTAAAGTCATTTATCAGGAAGGACCGGCCGGAAGCACAGCTTCTGACAATGAATTCCCGGATGAAGCTCACCTACCCAAAGTCGGGTAATGAACAGCCCGACACCCAGGCGCTTTATCAGGTCTGCAGGGAAGCTGTCTATAATGGTACTCTGAGCGGGGACGGTGCCGGGGTGGAAGAAATCTCGGTCGGAGGCACACGTTACCTGCTCAGTATGTATGAGGCCGAAAGCCGCGGAAATGTCCGCAATAAATATATGTTCGGTTATGTGGCCGTCCCCGACACCCACGCCCTCATCTCCTACACCGGCACACTGCTGCTCCTTATCGCGGGAATTCTGTGTCTGCTCTCCCTGGTTGCCGTCTGGTTTATCGCGGGCGGAATTTCAAAACCGCTTCAGGCGCTCTGCCGCCATACGCATGCCATTGGCAAGGGAAACTTCTCCCCCATTGACGAACGTTCCTCCATCCGGGAACTTGAGGAACTCAGATGTTCTTTTAACAGGATGTCTGAGGATTTGGAGAGGATGAACCGTCAGCAGAATGTATTTTTTCAGAATGCATCCCACGAGCTGCGCACACCGCTTATGTCCATCTGCGGCTACGCCCAGGGGATCCAGTGCAACGTATTTCCGGACCACAATGAAGCCGCCGGTGTCATCCTCACGGAATCATTGCGCATGAAAGAACTTGTGGACGGTATCCTTACCATTTCGAAAATGGACAGCCGCTGCCTGGCGCTGGAAAAAACATGCATGGATTTGAATGATTTTATAGAAAATGAAATGACAGCCCTCCGGGGCATGGAACTCATGGAACATATCCGCCTTGAGGCTGTTCCCCCCTGCGAAAAAATCACCGTATCCGCCGATCCGGCTCTGTTATCCAAAGCGTTTCGGAATGTTATCTCCAACTGTGTCAGGTATGCCTCTGAAAAAGTCACTTCGGAGGTAAGTGTAAATGACGGCTGGGTCCATATTGTAATCACCGACGACGGACAGGGATTTGATGAGAAAGATCTCCCCCATGTTTTTGAACGCTTTTATAAGGGACCCGGCGGAAATTTCGGCATCGGGCTTTCGATTGTCCGCACGGCCATGGAATATATGGGCGGCAGAGCCGAAGCCTTCAATGCGGAATCTCCGGCTCACGGAGCCAGGTTTGTACTTTCGCTGCCATCCCGCACTCCGTAAACGGGTTTTCTGTCTCTGCAGCTCCATCAAAGAAGTTAGGATTGTGGTGGGATTTCGAAAAATAATTCTTAATCCCTCCGCTCCGTCAGCATCCTGTTGATCTGATCGGCGCTGCTCCTGGCTCTCCAATAGAAATAGATGTGGACGGCCGCCATAATCATGGCAAAGGCCAGGGTCAGGTTTATCCTGGTTAAGCGTCAATTTCACGGTTTCCTGCCTTCCTTGATAAGCTGCATGTGACGGTAGATACCGCTTCCCGATGCACACTGGTTATCCTGTTACGGTATCATTATATTTTTTTTCATCCAGCAAAAGCAACGGCTGTCCGGCAACCTGCCTCTGCGGCGGGATAAAATGCCCTCTGCCTTTTCCCTTGTTATTTCCTACCTAATCACTATTTTTACAGATACATATTCTTATACTCCTCCCGGACACTATCGGGAACCAGGCTGCCGCCCGTCGCCCATGCGATGTGGATGGCCCGGGCCATTTTATCCTGAAGTCCCTGTTTCTTTATATAGTTACGCGTCTCCTGATAGACATTCAGATGGGCCGGACCCATGAAGGCCGCGCAGGCACTGGGCTCCAGAAAAATATCTTCCGCCCTTAGCAGCTCCCTCATATATTCATAGAGATTCCCGTCCCGGATCGTGAAAATGCCGCTCAGCATCGGTTCCATTACCTTTCCCACGAAACTGGAAGGCCGCCCTACCGCCAGTCCGTCCGCATGGGTCAGCCCAGTGAGGCCTATATCCTGTACGGACATGGCGTTATGGAGTTTTGTCGCCATTCCGGCAAGCATGCAGGGAGCCTGCGTCGGTTCCACAAAGAAACAGTGTACTGCATCCTGAAACACCTGTTTCAGTCCAAAGCTCACGCCGCCCGGCGCTCCACCCACTCCGCATGGAAGGTAAACAAACAGAGGGTGAGCCGGATCCACGGTAATTCCCAGCTCCTCCAGCTGCGTAACAAGACGTTTTGCCGCTACGGCATACCCAAGGAACAGATTCCTGGAATTCTCATCGTCCACAAAATAACTGTTTGGATTCTGGTCTGACAATTTCCTGCCATTGACGACCGCCTCGCTGTAATCCGACTCATATTCGATAACGGTTACACCACGGCTTCTCAACAGATCTTTTTTCCACTGTTTCGCATCTGCGGACATATGTACAACTGCATTGTATCCGATAGCGGCGCTCATAATCCCAATGCTCATTCCCAGATTTCCGGTGGAACCCACTTGTATCGTATAGCGGCTGAAAAACCGGCGGTTTTCTTCGGATGCAAGCCGGGCATAAGATTCCTCCGGGTTAATGAGGCCGTGCTCTAAAGCCAGGTCCTCCGTGTGCTTGAGCACCTCATAAATGCCGCCCCTCGCTTTAATGGATCCGGCAATCGCCAGATGGCTGTCCTGTTTTAAAAGCAGTCTGCCCTCCAGACCGGCATGATACGTATCGTTTAGCAGTTTCTGCATATTGGGGATCGGTTTCAGCACGGACTCAATCAGGCCTCCTCTTTCCTTTGTTTCCGGAAAACGCTGCATGATGAACGGGGCAAACCGTTTCAGCCTCTCCTCCGCATCGTCAATATCAGCCATAGTAAGCTCCTGCCCTTTTGCCCCGATATTGAAATCCTTTTTATCCGGATTGATCCATACCAGTTCCTTTTCCAAAGCCACATCCCGAAGCACCGGTGTTTCCATGAGCGCCCGAGTTATTTCATCCGTTTTTGTCATACTAACCATTCCTTCCTTTATTGTTTCAGTTTCATTTTGTTTTCCTTTCAACCACTGACCGGCTGCATCAGTTCCAGAATGATCCCATCGGGATCCTTAAAATAAAGCGCCCTGCTCTTTCCGAATCCATAACCGGTAAAATCAAAATCCTGCGGTCCTGAGAGGCATTCAACCCCCTGCGCCGTCAGTGCTTTATAGACTTTTTCGATGTCTTCCACCTTGAAGCAGACCTCTGAGATGGATACCCTGTGCAGATCGCAGTCCGATGCTTCCGCCCCTTTTCCGAGGAATTGGATCAGTTCTATCGGCGGTGAAATGATGTTTACGCTGCCGCTTAAATAAGCCACCCGGACTCTGACATTTTTTCCGGCAAACAGACGATCCGTTTCTTCCCCCTCCATCAACAGTTCCCCCTGAAAATCAAGTCCCAGGATATTTTTGTAGAAATTAATGGAACGGTCCATATCACTTACGGTAAGACCAATGTGAAGCACTTCCTGAAGCATTTGTTGTCCTCCTTTTCCGCTCTTTCTCGAAATTAAATTTTTATTAACAGGGGATTCAGGCAGCCTGTGTAATTTCTCCCTAAAAGGGGAAAAAATCTCCCGAGAACCGCCGCTCTCAGGAGATTTGCTCCGTATTTTCTCAATTTTATTCTGTTTCTCCCATGATGTCAATACTTACCACCGTAGTCCCGTCCAGTACGATACGCACTACCGCATCTTCGCTCAGAGCCGCCGTATCTGCGCTCTCATGCCCGCTTCCTTTTGTAACCGTTGTGGAAGAGGTAAGCGTCACAACACTTGTTTCTTCTGAAAATTTCATTTCTATCTTCCCGGCTCTTCCTCCGGCCGGTTTTTCCGTGGTGTCCTTGCCGTCCGCAGGCATCTCGGGCGGTGTTTCTCCATCCGCAGGTTTTTCAGGCGGCGTTTCCCCGTCCGCAGGTCTCTCGGGCGGCGTCTCTCCATCTGCCGGTTTTTCAGGCGGTGTTTCCCCGTCTGCCGGTTTTTCAGGCGGCGTCTGCCCGTCTGCCGGCTTCTCCGGCGGAGTTTCTCCATCCGCGTTCTGTGCTCCCGGCCGTTCCGCCAGTGTGACGGTCAGCGTATCGTCGTCGATCGACACAATCTTAGCCATTAAACCGCCGTCATCTTTCAGAGTTCTTTGTTCTCCGGCTCCGGACACATTTGTACCGGCATAGCTCACCAGTCCTGTTCCCATTACTGCAGCCGTGCATATTCCGGCTCCTAATAGTATTCCTGTAATTTTATTTTTCATGGTAATCTCCTCTTTTCTCTTTCAATAATCCCTGCAGCGCTACTGAATCCAGATGCCGTCACTCCCGACGTAATACCCGTCCGGTGTAGCGGCATCCGACAGCATCGCCCCGTCACTTCCGCAGTAATACCAGTTGGAATTCCAATCCACCCATCCTGTCACCATATATCCGGTTCCGTTAAAATAATACCAGTTATTATTGATATACTGCCAGTTATTCACCGTGTAGCTCCGGTCCGCATTGCAGTACCACCAGCCGACGTCATCCTGAAGCCAGGCTCCTTCACCCGAGGTGCTGTCCGGTCCCGACGATGTTCCCGAGGAACCGGAGGTCCCGGAAGCGCTGCTGCCCGAGCTGATTTCTAAAGCTTCGCCGGATGATACGTACCAGGAATCAGACTCCTCCCAGCTTCCTTTGTTGGAGGAGTTGTATACCCCGCGGACCTTAAACGTATAATACCCGCTTGTTGTAATATAGCCGGAAAAATCATAACTCGTGTTGTAGGTTGTAAGGGCCGACGTCACGGCACTGCTGCCCCGGTACAGCCGCACCTCATATTTCACTGCATCCTCGCTGTCATCCCACGAGGCAGCGCCGTCCGTCTCATCCCATTCCAGTCCGTCCACATCCAGATCGTAGTCGCCGTCGTCACCGGCCAGGGCATCGAGAGTGATATAGACCACCAGCTTACTGCTGCTTCTGCTGACCGATGTGACCGTAGCGTCGGATCCGCTGAGACTTACGCTGCTCTTTGCAAATCCCGAGGCAAAATAATAGCCGTCCTCCGCCTCCAGCGTCACTTTCACTTTGGGCTTGTCGCCGTCGTCCCACTCATCATCCGGCTCGTTTGTCACCTCCGTATCCTCGACGCCGTATTTAGATGAACTCGTCGTGACCGTCACATCGCTGTCGCTGCTGCCCGCCTCTATGTCGGACGAAACCTTCAGTGAAACGCTGCTGATTTTAGTTCCCGTGGCCGCCATCGCCGTCATGGGGACGGCCAGGAATATTCCCGCGAGGACAAAAGTTACCGTTCTCTTTAAAATGTGCATAAAACTCCTCCTTACTTGGGCTGCAGACATTTCATGCCGTTCCCGCCGCCATGCGGTTCAGGCGCGGTCTGTCCGCCCCTATTGAGTGGCAATGAAAAGTTCGCAAAGCGTGCTTTTCGTTGTTACCTGCCCGGTTATAAAATTATCATGCAAAGCTGAAAAGGAGCTTAAAACAGAGCGTTCCAACTGTGATTTTTCGGTGAATTTTTTTTGTTGCCGGGGACAAAGAGAACATCAGTCTTATTTTCCATTTTTCTTCCCGAAAATGTCAGGTTGAATCTGTCCCTCTCTTCGTATATAATTAAGGTAAGTAAGGAGGGAACACACAATGGATTTAATTAACCAATTTGTAGAAAATTATAAGAAAAAAATGACTTTTTACGACACGGCGGGCCGCCTTGCCGCCGCTCAGTTGGAGGAGGCCATGCAGGCTGCCGGTATCCGAGCCATTGTTACTTCCCGCGCCAAAAATCTGGGACGCTTAAAAAGTAAGGTTTTACACCGCAATGCGTCACGTACCGCCCCTTATAAAAACATGAAGGAAATCTATGAGGATATCGCAGATCTGTCCGGAGTCCGGGTTTCCCTTTACTTTCCGGGTGATCGTGATAAAGTACATGCCCTGATTGCCGATCTTTTTACCATCCAGGAGATCCGGCAGTTTCCCGAGCAGTCCAAACCGCCGACCTACAATAAACGTTTTTCCGGCTATTGGGCAAATCATTACCGCGCGAACATGAAGGAAGAGAATCTGACTCCTCAGCAGAAAAAGTACGCTTCCGCCAGGCTGGAAATTCAAGTTGCTTCCGTTTTAATGCACGCCTGGTCCGAGGTGGAACACGATCTTCTTTACAAGCCGCTGCAGGGGACTCTGTCCGATGAAGAGCTTGCTATTATCGATGAACTGAACGGTCTTCTTCTCGTCGGAGAAATTGCCCTGGAACGTCTCCAGAGCGCGGGTAACGAACGGATCCGCAACAAGAACACCGCCTTTGGCAGCCAGTATGATCTGGCCTCTTACCTCTATAACTACTTAAGCAATAACTTCCGGCCGGAAGACATTGAACTCCGCATGGGAAATATCGAACTGCTGTACCGGCTCCTCAGCCGTTTAAAAATGGTCAGCGTCAGGGAGATCGAACCCGTTTTAAAATCCGTCAAGTTTGAAAAAGACAAGCGGAATATCTCCCAGCAGATTATCGATCAGATTATTACGGGAAGTGAACGGCGCTATCAGACTTATCAGGAACTCAGGCTCAGACAGGATGAGACGGATCCCGAACTGGATCAGGCTATCCACTACTTCTTCGAGCAATGGGTTCCCCTTGAGAAATATCTCAACCGCGCCACCTATCCCAATTCACCCAAGACCAAAGGCGCTTTTAATATTAACCGCTTAAAACGGATGGAACTGTTAAATCAGGAAACCTTAAACCAGATTGTCCTGCTGAGGAAATTAAGAAATGTTCTGATTCATGATATTGAGATTCCCGACCGCGAATCGATTTTGAAACAGGGGCAAGAGGCCCATGATCTTCTTTTAAGAATCACAAAACCGCCGGAAGAAAATGCAAAATAACACCGGCAATATAAGCTTGACAATCCATCCCTGAAAAGTTATGATAGAGCGTACGGGAATGAAGTTCTCCCTCAGTGTGTTACATACTGGAACCGCTTATTAAGCTGATGACTTCTGCGTAGATTACGCGGAAACCATCGGCTTTTTTAATTCATAGGACGTAATTCTATGATAGAACGAAGAATCCCGCTCTTGGGATTCTTGCGCTGCCGCGCGGTTTTCCGCCATAAAATTCAGGAGGATTGTTATGTTACTCAGTATTGCTTTAATGATGATCGTAGGGATGTTTACGGGCTGGCTTTGTAAGAAAATGCATCTGCCCGCCCTGATGGGAATGATTTTTACCGGGATTATCCTGGGGCCGTATGCTTTTAACCTGATAGACGGTTCCATTCTCGGCATTTCATCGGAGCTTCGGAGGATTGCGCTGATTATTATCCTGACCAGAGCCGGTCTCTCCCTCGACATCAGCGATTTAAAGAAAGTCGGCCGCCCGGCCGTTCTGATGTGTTTTGTTCCCGCCTGCTTCGAGATCCTGGGCATGATTATCCTGGCTCCGCGTCTTCTGGGCATAAGCATTCTGGACGCGGCGATTATGGGAGCCGTAGTCGGAGCCGTTTCCCCGGCCGTTATCGTCCCTAAAATGCTGAAGCTGATTGAGGAGGATCGAGGCACGAAAAAAGGGATCCCCCAGCTCATTCTGGCAGGAGCCTCAGTGGATGATGTCTTTGTTATCGTCATGTTTTCCGCCTTCACCGGCCTTGCCCAGGGCGGCAGTATTTCCCCTGCCGCCTTTATAAAAATCCCCATCTCGATTCTGATTGGAATCGCTTCCGGGCTTCTGCTCGGATATGTGCTGTCCAGGTATTTTAAACGGTTTCATATGAGGGACACGGTGAAGGTCATCATTCTTCTTAGCCTCTCCTTTATCCTTGTATCGCTGGAGGACCGTTTTTCAGATTTGATCCCGTTCTCTGCCCTGATTGCGGTTATGTGCGTCGGTATTGCGCTGAAAGAAAAACGGGAGATTGTGGCCGCCAGGCTTTCGATGAAATTCAACAAGCTGTGGGTATGCGCGGAAGTCCTGCTCTTTGTGCTGGTGGGAGCCACCGTCGATTTAAAATATGCCGCTGCCGCCGGTCCCGCGGCAATTCTCCTGATCGCCGGAGTCCTGCTCTTTCGGATGGCAGGCGTTTTATTCTGTCTGGTTAAAACAAAGTTAAACAGAAAAGAACGCGTTTTCTGCATGATCGCATACATGCCGAAAGCGACCGTGCAGGCCGCAATCGGAGGACTGCCGCTTGCAATGGGACTGTCCTGCGGGAATATCGTACTGACGGTAGCGGTGCTGGCCATATTAATCACCGCGCCGCTTGGAGCTTTTTTTATCGATTTAACCTACGGGAAACTGCTGAATTAAACGCAGAAGACAGTTATCTCTGCCGGTTTAATCTAACAGATTCGTCATACTCTTAAGGCTCACCGCCAGTGTGGATGTATTATGCAGAAGCGCCGATGTGGCCGGTGCAATCACACCGCCTGCGCCCAGGAGGATCAGTCCGAGGTTAAAGCCGATTACAAACCGGTAGTTCCTGTCGATTCTGCGCATCAGGCCGTCGCTGATGGCACGGAGTGTGACGAGCTGAAAGAGGCTGTCCTCCGAGATCGTGATATCGGCGATTTCTCTGGCAATCTCCGCTCCTTCGCTGATGGCGATTCCCGCGTCTGCGGCAGAGAGCGCCGGGGAGTCGTTAATTCCATCCCCAATCATGATGACCTTACGGCCTTTTTTCTTCTCACTTTCCACAAATCCGGCTTTATCCTCCGGCAGGACTTCGGAATAATATTCATCCACGCCGACCCGGCCGGCAATCGCCCGGGCCGTCCGTTCACTGTCTCCCGTCATCATGACAATCTTTGATATACCCTGACGGTGCAGCGCGCTGATCACGGCATCCGCCTCTTCCCTAAGCGGATCCTCGATACAGATGACTGCGGCCAGCGTGCCTCCTATCGCCATATAGAGATGGGAGTATTCCACCGGAAGACTGTCAAATGCCTCTCTTCCATCCTCCGGGATACGGCAGCCCTCATCTTCGAAGACAAAATGGTAGCTTCCGATGACAACCCGCTCCTCACCTACATAAGTGGCGATTCCGTGAGCTACGATGTAATCCACCTTAGAGTGCATCTCCTGATGCACCAGGCCGCGTTTCACCGCCTCGCTGACAACGGCATTTGCCATGGAATGCGGAAAATGCTCCTCCAGGCAGGCAGCAAGACGGAGAAGTTCGTTCTTTTCCTGCCCGTTAAACACGACTACGTCCGCCACCTGCGGCTTTGCTTTTGTCAGCGTCCCGGTTTTATCAAATACAATTGTGTCCGCCGCGGCAACCGCCTCCAGATACTTTCCGCCTTTGACCGTGATGCGGTAGCCGCCCGCCTCCCGCATGGCAGAAAGTACGGAGAGGGGCATGGCCAGTTTCAGGGCGCATGAGAAATCCACCATCAGAATGGACAGCGCCTTTGTCGCGTTTCCGGTCAAAAGATAGGTGAGGGCCGTTCCTCCAAGGCTCCACGGCACAAGGGCATCGGCCAGCGTGGCGGCTTTTCCCTCCGCCGTGGACTTAAGCTGCTCCGACTCCTCTATCATTCTGACAATCCGTTCAAACCGTGTTGCGCCGGCCGCTTTCTTTACGCATAACGTAATCTCCCCCTCTTCAATAGCCGTACCCGCATACACATACATTCCCGTCTCTTTTCTTACGGGAACCGACTCTCCCGTCATCGACGCCTGGTTCACCATTGCATCGCCCGAAACCACCACGCCGTCGAGCGGAATCACATTTCCCATATGTACCGTCACCATGTCCCCTTCACGGATATCAGTGACCGGCACGAGCACCTGTGTCCCGTCCATATTCTGCCATACTTTCGTGATATTTAAGGACATGCTCCTCGCCAGATCATCCACCGACTTTTTGTGGGTCCACTCTTCCAGAAGTTCGCCAATCCCAAGAAGGAACATGACCGAACCGGCCGTTCCGAAATCGCGGCGCAGGATGGAAACGGCGATTGCCGTTGCATCCAGTACCTCCACTTCCAGCTTTCTTTTCAGCAGGCAGCCAATCCCCTTTACCATATACCGCACCGACCGCGCCGTCGTATAAACGGCCCGCAGGCGCATGGGCAGACACATCCTTGTAAACGCACGGATCATAACTTTCTGGATCAGTTTTTCTTTATATTCACGGTTCAGCGCCCGTCCGCTGTTCTTCGGAACGATCTCACAGAGCCGTTCATCGTCGTAAGTAAATTTGCAGATTCCTTTCAGAACCGTCTCCCTGTTCCCGTTGAAGAGAATTACCGCATCGGCCGTCCTGTCGTATACCTTCACCCCGGTCACTCCGGAAAGTTCCCTGAGATAATGTTCCAGTAAGTCGGCCTGGCGGACGCTCATCTCTCTCTGGTACAGGTGAATCCGGATCCTGCCTCTTATTTCATGTCTGATTATAAATTTCATTAAAGCGCTCCTCTTATGTATTCCGACATCGATATATCTTTACTGCAAAAAACAGCCCGGGGAATTCTTCTCCCCGGGCGGATACCTCTTTACTCCTCTGCCGCGGCGGCGGGAGCGGTTTCTGTTTCTTTGAAATCTTCCACGGTCTCCTCACCGCTTTCGTCCTCAAATACTTCCTGCTGTCTGCGTTTTTCATTGATTTCTTTTGCTTCTGCCATGATGTCTTCCGCATTCTCCTGAATATTCGTAGCCGTAGCCATCACGCAGTCCTTTGCCCGAAGCCCTGCCGCCAGGCTGTTTATGTAAAATTTCTTGGCATCATTGCTTCCCAGAATCTTGACACCGGCTGTTCCAAACAGCACGCCGCCCAAAAACAGACCTGCTTTTTTCCAGTTTAAACAATCCATCATTCTTTTGTCCTCCTATTTGTGCCTGTACCCTGTGTACATTGTCATTACAAAACAAAATACCATGGCCCATGCCCAGAATCTGTGATTCTTCATCTTGTGTCACTTCCTTTACGGGAATTTTCTTTTGCTTTGTCCCCTGGATAATAACCAATATTTTCCAGGTTAGTCAATTCTAATATGGCTTGTTGAGAAATTTACTCAACTATCCGTATTTTCGTTCTCCCTGGGCGGGAAAGAATAGCGGTAAGTCCTGGTCAGAATCCCAATTTCCTCCAGGGCGTTGACCGTCCGGTAAACGGTTGCCATCCCCAGTTTGGGATCTCTTTTTTTTGCCTCATAATAGACATCTTTGCAACTGGTCCAGTTTCCTTCCAGGAGCACGTCCAGAAGCATTTCCCGCTGTCCCGTTATTCTCTTTCCCCTTTTCTGGAATTCTTCAATTACCTGTTCTTTCTGCCACATATCGGTCCTCCTTATTCCCATACCAAAACAGCCCGAATAAGATTAGTCAAAACTAACCAAATATCATGAACCAAGAGTTCCGCTTCGCCGGACTCTCACACCGAGCGCGGCCGCTTACCCGGCCAGTACTATAATTTTGTCCGCCATCTCTCTCCCGATTGCAACCCGTATATTTTTAACCGTCACAATCACGTTGCCGTCGCGGATGGAAATTACTCTCATACACGTCCCCGGCACAAAGCCCATGCTTTTCAGGTGGCTGCGCACCTCTTCTTTTCCGCAGAGCCGCCTGATCGATGTTACATCCCCTTCTCTTGCCATTGTCAAAGGCATACGGATTCTCCTTTTCTTTGTTCTTCCCGTCATGATAGTTTTATGTACATTTCCCGAGTTATACTTGACTAACTTCTATTTTTAGGTTAGCACTGTATAACCTAAATGTCAATAATTTTTTTCATTTTGTACGATGGAACGTTTTAAATGCAGTTTGAGCGGATTAAAGAAAAAGGGCGGCACAACCTGTTTATTGCGCCGCCTTATATTTATTTAATTTCCATGTTCCGCTTTACCGGCTGCAAAGCTTTTTAACAACGAAAAGCACGCTTCGCCAACTTTTCATTGCCACTCAAGAACATCGCTGCTCCAGAATTTCCGTAAGCGCTGTTCCGCTGCTGGTATGGCAGCGCACGATGTCCGTCCTTTCGCTGTCCACTTCGCCCAGCGCGCATTTAATCATCTTGTGGGAGACGGTGTTTGTAAAAAGCACCAGGATGTCCGGACATCCTATTTTCTTGTCGAGATCCGCCGGCATCTGCGTAAACACCTTTGCTTTACATTTATAATTTTTGCAAATTTTCTTGTACTGTCCTACCATACGGTCATGTCCGCCTACGATAACTACACTCATAATTCACTCTCCTGTCCTGATAAGTTATATTGTATTTTTGTGAGTTAGTGTTAACTAACTGAATTATACACAAACACTGTATTCCTTGTCTATAGTTTTAGAAGAGAATTATTATCAATAAATCCTATCTTTCTCCATGTCTGCATTTTCTGCGGTACTCCATTGGTGAGATTCCATGATGCTGCTTGAAAACGGATGCAAATTTACTCTGATTTGCATATCCCAACTGCGAAGCAATTCCGCCCACCGGAATTTCGGTATGAATAAGAAGTTCTGCTGCGCGCTCCATCCGGATCCGGCGCAGATATTCCTTGACGGAAGCATGATAGAACAGTTTGAAATTTGACTTAAGAGCAGTTTTGCTGATACAGAATTCTCTCGCCAGCTCTTCTACAGTAAATTCCTGTGACAGGTCTTCACACAGCCGTTCCTTTATGTTTTTTACAACGTCGCTCTGATTCCTTGTGGCTTTATCAATGAGGCGCTGTTCCTCCGGATCCACCAGGCGCAGATACATCAGGAGTTCCAGCACCTTTATCTTAAAATAATCATTCCGCACCGCTTCCGGGATATCATAAAGTTCTGAAAAAATGTGGGCAATATACGCATTGGCGCGCATTGCAAAGAAATGGCTGCCGGGGCAGAATTTATCCGCCATTCCTTCGAGGGCCAGGGTCCGGCTGTCTACAAGAGGAAGGGGAACCGTCCTGAGAACGGTGAGGTCCAACACCACGGTAATCCCGCGGTAATGTCCTGTCGGGAACCGGAGGGAGGGGCTGCTGCTCTCCCTCCTCGTGATGCAGAGATCCCCCGGCCCCAGATACAGATAATCTCCGCATACCCATCTGCATTCCTCACGGCCCTCATGGCAGTAGTCAATCTCCAGGATCCCGCCTTCCTCCTCCGGGCAGCTTGGGCGTTCCCACGCTGTAAAGTCGCTGTAAACAAGTTTAATTCCCGGCAGAACCTCAAACACTTCCACGGAGCTGCTTTCCTCGCTGTGTATTCCTGCCCTGCCGTACTTTTCCATTTCCATTCCTCCCCTTCTTTCACCTTTTTGTCCCGGAGCGTTTTTTTAAATTCATTTCTGCCCTTCTTCTATGCCGCCGCAGTTGTTCCGCTCACTTTTGTTTCCCCGCAGGAGGAAAACTCCTCCTGCTTCGGCACATTCAGAGCGCGGATTGCGTTCAGGATTGCGATAATGGACACGCCCACATCGGCAAATACCGCCGCCCACATGGATGCAAAGCCCAGGGCTCCCAAGATCAGCACCAGTATTTTAACTCCCAGCGCAAACACGATATTTTGGCGGACGATGCGTAATGTCTTCCGGGATATCCGCATGGCTGTTGCGATTCTGGACGGTTCATCCGTCATGATAACCACATCGGCCGCCTCAATGGCGGCATCGGAGCCCAGCCCGCCCATGGCAATGCCAATATCTGCTCTTGCCAGCACCGGTGCATCGTTGATTCCGTCCCCGACAAAGGCCAGTTTTCCATTAGCGCCCGTCTCTTTTAATAGTTCTTCCATATGGCTGACCTTATCTGCCGGCAGAAGTTCCGTATAAACCTCGTCCAGCTTAAGCTTCTCAGCCACTTTCCGGCCAACCGCGTCAGCATCCCCCGTCAGCATCACTGTTTTTCTGACGCCGGAATTCTTCAGATCGCGGATGGCAAAAGCCGCATCGTCCTTTATCTCATCCTCTATCAGAATGGCTCCTGCATATTTTCCGCCGTTTGCCACGTAAATAACGGTTCCCGGTTCATTGACAGGAGTAAAGCTGATATTTTCCCGCTCCATCATTTTTGCATTTCCGGCCAGTACGGACTTGCCGTCCATTACAATCGCAACGCCGTGGCCTGCAATTTCATTTACCTCCGTAATACGGCTGCCGTCCGGTTCCCTGCCGCAGGCGGTCCTGATGGAACGTGAAATCGGATGTCCGGAATCCTTCTCCGCACAGGCGGCCAGATAAAGCAGTTCCTCCTCTGTAATACCCTCGGGGTACAGGCCGCTGACGGCAAATGTGCCTTTTGTGAGCGTGCCCGTTTTATCAAATACTACCGTCCCGGTGTCTGCAAGCGCCTCCAGATAATTACTGCCCTTAATCAGGACTCCGCATTTTGAAGCGCCGCCGATTCCTCCGAAGAAACTTAAAGGCACTGATATCACAAGCGCACATGGGCATGAGATGACAAGGAATGTGAGAGCACGCTCAATCCACATGGAAAACCCCTGTCCCAGGATAAGCGGAGGCAGTACGGCCAGCAACGCCGCCGCTATTACAACCACTGGCGTATAATACCTTGCAAAACGTGTGATAAATGCCTCCGATTTCGACTTCTTGCTTCCGGCATTTTCCACCAGGTCCAGAATCTTTGATACGGTAGATTCGCTGTATACCTTGGATACCCGCACCCTGAGAGTTCCCGACTGGTTGATGCACCCGCTGATCACTTCACCGCCTGCGGCCAACTCCCGCGGCATGGATTCCCCGGTCAGGGCCGAGGTATCCAGCGATGAGGTTCCGTCCGTCACCACTCCGTCTAACGGCACCCGTTCCCCGGCCCTGATGACAATCGTATCGCCCGCCTGCACTTCCTCCGGATCCACCCGGACCGTTTTCCCATCCCTCACCAGATTAGCATAATCGGGACGGATATCCATCAGGCTGCTGATGGAGCGGCGCGATCTGCTGACCGCGTAGCTCTGGAACAGCTCTCCTACCTGATAGAACAGCATGACCGCAACGCCTTCCGCATATTCGCCCAGGCAGAGCGCTCCGACCGTCGCAACGGTCATCAGGAAATTTTCATCAAACACCTGTCCGTTCAGAATATTCTTTACCGCTTTCCACACAATATCCCATCCAATCACGGCATAACAGACGAGATAACCGGCCGTCTTTGCCCCGGGTCCCGGCAGAAGCAGGGACGAAAGAATAAAAATAGCAATGGCTGAAAGAATGCGGCCCAGCTGTTTTTTCTGTTTTTTTGTCATGGTATTTCCTCTCCTTTCTGATGGAAAAGGCGGCTTTATTTCTGGCTCAGGAAATTCATTTCCGCCTTTGCCACACCGCCCACTTTGTTGACTGCTTCCTCGATTTTTGATGCACAATAGGCACAATCTAAATCCATTAGTTTCATAGATTTTTTCATGGCATCTGCCTCCTGTATGAATGTAATATATTTTTCATATGAACATTTATTCATTTGTTCATATATATAATATAACCGCTGATGAAGAAAAAATCAATAGGGTAATATAGATATGTCCAAACGGATTCATGGTGCGGCCTTGTGGAGCATTTTGCTCTCTCCGTGCGCGGCCGCCCTGCTCTGAATAAAGACGGAAAAAGCGCCCGCTGTGACGGACGCTTTTATATTTATTATTTTTACTCACAAAATCATGTCTCCTCCAATATCCCCGCCACTTCTTCGAGGCTCTTCTTTCCGAAATAAACCCGGCTGTTGTTGACAATCATGCAGGGAACACTCATAATCTTATATTTCTTTTTCAGTTCCGGATAATGCATCAGGTCAACCATCTCTCCCGTCACCATTTCTGAAAGGGAGGCGGCTCTCTGTACAGCCATCACCACTTCCGGGCACATAGTGCAGGACAGTGATACCATGACTTTCACATTCATTTCCTTTCCAAGCGATGAAAAACGCTGTTTCAATTCCCCATCGATCGGCTGCCCCGGCCCCGCCGTATTATACAAGGCAATAACAAAGGAATTAAACTCGTGGCCTCCCGGCACTCCGTGGAACAGGATGTTTCCCCCGCTCCCGTCCTCCCTCATAATCCGGAAGGCCGGAAACAGTTCGCCGTCCGCCTCTCTCCTGCTCTTTTCCTGCTCCGTCATTCTCTCCCTCACGCAGATGAGCCGATCCGTGAGCCCTTCCAGTTCTCCCAGGAAGCCGCTCATCTCCCCCGCCAGCGGACTGCCGTCCAGCTCCGCTTTTATCATGACCTTACTCTCAAACTTTTCGAACAGGCCGGATAGCTGCCGCCTGATTTCCTCCGATAAGAAGGTGTTTCCTTCTCCGCTCCGACCTTCCTGCAAAGAATCTCCCGTGCCCCGTGCCGTTTTCTTCTTCTGGCTTTCGGTGCGGGTTCCCAGCTTTTCCATGTGCGCGTCTCTTCTTAAAAGTTCAGGAATTCCGAGTTTTTCGTGGACTGCGGAAACGTGTTTTTCCAGAGACGTGGCAGCCACAGCGCCATCCGACACTGCCGTCACCACCTGCCTTAAGTTCTTAATGCACACATCGCCTGCTCCGTAGACCCCTTCCACACTGGTCTTCCGGTTCTCATCGGTGATGAGATAGCCTTGGCTGCTGCAGGCAACCTTGCCGCCTATCCAGGAAGTGTTCGGCACGTACCCGGCAAAGACGAAAATTCCGAATCCTCCGTCCTCTCCCGCTTCATGCGTCCACTCTTCCCCTGTCTTATTATCCCTGAAACGTGCGCGGGAGACCATCGATTCCCCGCCTGCCTCCACAATCTCGGTATGAAACCGGACCGTGATTTTTTCCTCTTTCCGCACCTGATCGGATACGGTTTTTGCGCAGGTAAAGTCATCCTCCCTGACAATCAGATTTACCTTTTTCGCATACTTCGTCAGGAAAATCCCTTCTTCCACCGCTGCGAAACCGCCTCCGATGACAAAGACTTCCAGATCGGTAAAGAACTCTCCGTCGCAGGTCGCGCAGTAAGCCACGCCTCTGCCCTGGAATTCCTTTTCCCCTTTAAAGCCAAGCTTTCTCGGATTTGCTCCCGTAGCCAGAACAATACCCAAAGCCCTGTACTCCCCTGCTGTCGTGCGGAGTGTCTTGATATCCTCTTCAAGCTCCATGTCAAATACTTCCGCCAGGATAAACTCGGCCCCGAACGCCTCGGCCTGCTCCTTCATCGAATTCGTCAGTTCCTTTCCGCTTGTTCTTTCCACTCCCGGATAATTGACAATCTCCGATGTGATCGTGATCTGGCCGCCGATCTTCTCCTTTTCCATCACCAGGACCTTATATCTGGCCCTGGCCATATAGATAGCCGCCGACAGCCCTGCCGGACCGCCGCCGACAATGATTACGTCATATAAATGTTCCAATTTTGCTCCTTTCACCATATGGCCGCCCATACGGAATGCGCCGTCCTTTTTCTGTTCCGGTTAAAAAAGAAGGAAGACTTCCTCTTCTTTTCAGAAGTCTCCGTCCTCCTCCCCTGTTCGGTTACATTGTATCTTTTCCGGTGTCTGAACCGGTCCTTAAATCAGTCCCACCAGGTCCAGGCTGGGTTTTAAGGTCTCGGCTCCCGGCTGCCACTTGGCCGGGCAAACCTGGTCGCCGTGCTCTGCCACGAACTGGGATGCCTGCACCCTTCTGAACAGCTCGTCCGCATTTCTGCCCACGTTACCGGCAATGACCTCGTAGGCCACAATCTTTCCTTCCGGATTCACGATAAAGCTTCCGCGCTCTGCCATCCCGCTCTCTTCAATCATCACATCAAAGTCCCTGGCAAGCTTGCCCGTCGGGTCGGCCAGCATCGGGTATCCAATCTTCTTAATTGTTGCGGATGCATCATGCCATGCCTTGTGTACAAAATGGCTGTCGCAGGATACGCTGTAAATTTCGCAGCCCACCGACTTGAACTCCTCATACTTGTTGGCTAAATCCTCCAGCTCTGTCGGGCACACAAAGGTAAAATCCGCCGGGTAGAAGAAAAATACCGCCCACTTTCCTGTTACATCCGCTTTGCTGATTTCTTTAAAATTGCCGTCCGCATAGGCCTGTACCGTAAAGTCGCTTATCTCTTTTCCAATTAATGACATTGTAATTCCTCCTTAAAATAATTGTCTTATTTTTTGTTTTCTACTTTGACTGTTCGAGCATCCAGACAGCCTTGCTGTACTGGGCTATCATAGAATCCGCCATCGAGGATACCTCGTATACTTTGTTTTCATCCGCCTTCTCTTTCACGCTGATTAGAAGTCTCTTCACATAGCTGAAATCTGCCAGGACATTTTCCAGGATAACGGCTGCTCCCACTTTTTCATTGGAAGCTTCCTCAATCTTACCAATCTCCAGATAATCTTTCATCCTTCCGAGAGGCTGCCCCTCCAGCATCAGGATTTGCTCCGCTATCTGGTCAATCTCCTCATTTACTCCGTTGTAATATTCTTCCAGTTTTCCATGCAGAACGAAAAATTCCTTTCCCTGTACGTTCCAGTGGTAATTCTGTAATTTGCGGTATAAGAGGTTTAAGTCTGCGAGTAACTGATTTAAATCGTTCATTAATTCTTTCATGTTTTTCTTCCTTTCTTTCTGTAATCTATATCTTCGCTTAACCTGAATCATTAGTTTTTTCGAGTTAGTTATTACTAACTTATCGTCATTCTATCAGACGCCGTTCATTTTGTCAAGAAATAATATTAATAATTATTATCAATATCATCCACCTCAGATTTGCCTTCCGCTCATGGACCTGTATTCCCCCAATATAAAACAGGCCTGTTCCCCGTACAGGCATTTATCCTCTGTATGCAAAAACAGGCCCTTCCATATGATATTCGGTTTATCTTCCGTTTTCTGCCCAGCATCTGCACTGTTCAATGCGTTTACCGTCATCCCCCTGCTGTTCATCATAGGCAAACTGCTTCAGCAGGTCACAGGGAAATTCATCACACAGTCCGCAGTGTTCCTGTTCTTTCTCTTCACAGCAGACTTTTACGGGGCAGCTTTCTCCCCAGAACGGTTTATCAATCTGTACGCAGCCTTTGCACCCCATCTGTTCTTTATATTCACATTCCCCGCATAAAATACCACATCTCGACTCAGCCATCACTGTATTCCTCCACTTTTTTGTCTTTTTATGGCTTATTATATCAGAGGAAACATGACAACAGTCTGTCATGTCATATCAATATACGGAAAAACAATAAAAACTCAAGGCGGTAGTAGGCGGAACAGTACGCCTCCTCCCGCTATCCTTTTTATATCCCCCATCTCAGGCTCTGTCCCTGCAGCTCGGCCATGTGCCTGTATACCCCGTTTTGCCTCATCAGCTCTTTTGGCGTTCCCTGCTCGGCTACGCAGCCGTCTTTTAATACCACAATTTTGTCGGCTCCCGCCACGGTTCTCATCCGATGGGCGATAATCAGAACGGTTTTCTCCTTGACAAGATTTGAAATCGCCTCCTGCACAAGTGTCTCATTTTCCACATCCAGGGAAGCGGTGGCCTCATCCATCAGAATGATCGGGGCATCCTTCAGAAGCGCCCTTGCTATGGAAAGACGCTGTCTCTCCCCTCCCGACAGGGTGGAACCGTTTTCCCCGATTCTGGTCTGGTACCCTTTTGGCAGACGCAGGATAAATTCCTCGCACCGGGCCGCCCTGGCGGCTGCCATGACTTCTTCGTCACCGGCTCCCTTTCTGCCCAGCCTGATATTTTCCATAATTGTATTATTAAACAGCACCACATCCTGGAACACGATAGAAAAACTCTTAAGCAGAGTTTCCGGCTCCACCTCATTCACATTGGTGCCTCCAATCGTAATCTTTCCCCTGTCGATATCCCAGAATCTGGCCGCCAGCTTGGCGCTGGTGGACTTTCCTCCGCCGGAAGGCCCTACGAGGGCCGTCACCTGACCCTGTCTGGCGGTAAACGATACATCTCTTAAAACGGTCTCCCCTCCTTCATAAGAAAATCCGACATGGTCAAACACAATATCATATCCCTGGTAATGGGCATTCTCCCCGCCTCCCTGGATCGGCTGTTCCTCTATCACCTTCATCCTCTCCACCACAAGCAGAGTGGAATATACGGCGGAAAGATTCTGCAGGCAGCTGCCAAGGGGAAGATACAGCCTTGTGGCGGCCAGCATAAACATGAGAAATACCATAAATCCGATGGAGCCCGACACCAGAAGGGATGCCCCGGCAAGCACCGTCGTCGCCATTCCGATTTTCAGAAACATCTGAGCCGCCGTCACCAGGATGCCGTTGAACAGTTCCAGACGGATTGTGTCACGCTCCACATCCAGGAGTTTTCCGGTCAGGCCTTCCAGATACTCTTCCCTCTGGTTATTGGCTTTGATGTCCTGAATATTCTCAATGCACTCCTGGATTCCGTCGGAGGCGGCCAGCTTTTTTTCCTTCTGACGGCGTTCCATCCGATCCACCATAGGCCTTGTACCCGCCGCAAGCAGGAAAGAAACCGGCGCCACCCAGAGTACGGAAAGAGCCATGCGCCAGTCCGCGGCAAGCAGACCGATTCCAATCAGTGCCGTAGATAAAAGCGCTCCGATGAGTTCCGGGATAAAATGGGAAAATGCCGTCTCCACAAAGGCGCAGTCCGCCATAATTGTGGTTGTCAAATCGGCCAGATCACGTTTCCCGAAGAAGGACAGCGGAAGCTTCCTGAGACGTTCCGCCATTCGGATACGCATGCTGGCGCTCTCCGCATAGGAGGAAATAAACGTGGCATTGTACTGGATATATTCAAATACAAAGAGAACGGCCAGCAGAACCGCGCTGAAAGCGATATAGCCTCCCAGTCCCATCCCGGGAGCTTTAAGATTCACTATCGATGCAAACAGCCATTCCATAAAAATAAGTAAAAGGCCCATTGGAACCATCAGCCCTATATTGGTAAGGGCACAGGAAAATATGGCCTTAGTTAGGTTTTTCCCTCCCTGATCACTTAATGCAAACTTTTTCTGTAAATATCTGCTCATGCCTTCCCACCTACCTTCCATTCAACCGACATCTGGTAATTTTTCCACATAGATGCATACAGTCCGCCCGCCGCAAGTAACTCCTCATGCCTGCCCTGTTCGGCAATGCGTCCCTCCTCCATGACGAAAATCTGATCGGCCCGGCACACGGTGGATAATCTGTGGGCTATCATCACCACCGTCTTTCCCTCCACCAGTTTTTCGAATGCCTGCTGGATCAGATACTCATTATCGGGATCTGCAAATGCGGTTGCCTCATCCAAAAGCACAATAGGCGCATCCTTTAAAATCGCCCTGGCCAGGGCAATCCTCTGGACCTCTCCTCCCGACAGATAAACTCCTTTTGTGCCGACGACCGTATCAAGCCCATTCGGCATTTTCTCAATAATATCCTCACACCTGGCCGCGGAGATGGCGTATTCCACCTCGCTCTTTGCAGCGTCCGGCCTGGCCGCGCGGATATTGTTAAGCAGGCTGTCCTTAAATAAATGGCTGTCCTGGAAAACAAAGCTGACCTGCTTCATCAGTTCCTCGGTCCCGATATTCCTCACATCCACACCGCCAATTGAAATGCTGCCCTGATTCACATCGAAAAATCTCGGAATCATGCTTGCCAGCGTCGTCTTTCCGCTCCCGGACGCGCCGACAATAGCGGCCGTCGTCCCCTGCGGCACGGTAAGCGATACATGGGAAAGAGCCGGAACCGGATTTTCCCCGGGCGCTTCTTTGCGGTAGGAAAAGGAAACGTCCCTGAAGCGAATCTCAGAATCTTCCGGTTTCTCAGACTTTTCCGGCTCCGGGAGAGGTTTTTCATTCACAATTTCGAGAATTCTTCTCAGCGCATCGTTGGCCTTCATGGTGTTCTCGCTGGTCCACATGATTTTATCCATCATCGACACACAGATTGGCGTGAACAGAATATAAAAAGTGAGATCCAGCGCCACCGTCGTATAAGCGGCCTGTGATACCATATCTCCCGCCAGCAGAAGCCCGGCCGGAATCAGAACCGCAAATACGCCGTTGATACTCACGGTGTAGCAGCACATCGGAATCCGCAGGGAACCGGCATAGTTCATCGCCCAGCTCTTATAGCGCAGGATGGAATCGTGAAAACTTTTAAAGGAGAAAATACTCTGCTGGAATGTCTTTACCACCGGGATTCCCCTCACATACTCCACCGCCTCATTGTTCATATCCTCCAATGCATTCTGATACTCCTTCATGGCTTTAGCCATTCCCGGTCCCATCATGCGGCTTAAAAAGAGTACGCCGGCCGCCATCGGAATCAGGCTGATCAGGCCGAATCTCCAGTCGAAAACAAAAAGCAGCACAAGCACGGCTGCCGGCGTCACAACAGCTCCCGCCAGATCGGGCAGCTGATGCGCCAGGTACGTTTCCGTCAGTCCCGCCCCATCGTCGATAATTCTTCGTATTTTTCCGCTGCCTGCCTGTTTAAAGTAACCGATCGGCAGGCGCGACAGATGATGGAGCGCCACCGTTTTCAGATTTCTGGCCGTGCGGAATGCCGATATATGGGTGCACATAAGCGCGCAGAAATACAGGAGCATGCTGAGAAGGGAGGAGGCGACCGCCATCCATCCAAATCGCACGAGACTTCCTCCGTCCGGTCCCGACGTCCAGCCGAGCACCGTCTCCTTTATTACATTCCACATGCATATGTAGGGAAACAGTCCCACCACGGCGCTGATACCGGACAGCACACAGCCAAGAGCCGTGAGATACCGGTGTTTCCCGGCAAACGTCATCAGTGAGATTTTGCCCGTCCCGGGCAGTTCCGTCATGATATTTTTCGTATTTCTATACCTGTCTTCCACTAATTTCTCCTCCTTTTAAATAATTTTGCACTGCTTCATTGATTTCATACTGCCTCAGCAATTCATACTGCTTCAATGATTTCATATTGCTTTGGCCATTTCGTACCATCCTCGGCCAGGCAGTTAGTTATCACTAACCATCTAACATAACTGTTTCTTCTCCTAGTCATGCCTTCTCTCCTTCCCGCTCTCTTCTAAAGATTCAGAATCTTCGCCCATCCCGCATGCTGGAATCGGCCCAGAATCACCGCGCAGGAAAGCGCCCGTTCCCTAGGCACGTCATGGGACACAAACTCCTGAAGCTGCTGAAAAAAAGAGCGACAGACAATGTGGATCAGCGTATCATCCAGTTCCGGCACTTCGCGGCCCAGTTCCTTTACCGCCGCGACAAAATCCCGGCATGACTGCTCCTCCACTTTAGCCAGGCGGGCAAAAAACGCCTCGGCGCTTCCCGGCGCGCCACAGCACAGAAGAAGCTTAAACGCATCAAAATGGTCATAGACATAATCGATCAGCCAGGGCACATATTCATCGGTGACGGTTGCAAGCTCTCTCACCTGCTCCTTTGGCGTAAGCGAAGCAAAATCCTCGTGAACCTCAATATACCGGTCCACCAGCCCCCGCGCCGCCTCCCCCGTCAGCGCCTCAAAGATAGCTTCTTTTCCCGAAAAGCAGCCGTATATGGCACCCGTGGTAACGGATGCGGCGGCAGCGATTCTCCGAAGGGAAGCCTTTTCATACCCATAAGTCAAAAATTCATTTTTTCCAGCCTCCAGTATGGCGTCGGCCGTATTTTTAATTGTGTTTCCTATCATAATCCGGATATCTCCTCAAATGTAACAGCGTTATATAACACTGTTATAATACAACCGAATGCAATATCCGTCAAGATAACCAAATGACTCCTTTTCTCAATAAAGTCGGATCGAGATAAAAACTTCTGAAATGCAGGTTGACTATATTACACTTGTAGAATATACTAAAAGTAAAATATAAACAGGAGGTATTCGTATGTCATTAAAACATGGACTGCTGGGGCTGCTGAGCTACGGCAGCATGACGGGATACGAGCTTGACAAAACGTTTAAGGATTCCCTGTTCCTGTTCTGGAAGGCACAGACAAGTCAGATTTACCGCGAACTGAACAGAATGGAGCAGTCCGGCTGGCTCACATCGGAGATCGTCTACCAGACCGATAAACCGAACAAGAAGCTCTATTCCCTCACCGAACCGGGAAAGAAAGAACTGCATGACTGGCTTTCTGAGAACAATCTGGACAACGAATTCCAGACGCGCAGCACGTTTTTAATGAAACTCTTTTTTTCGGGTGAAAAAAGCGTCGGCGATAATATAGAAATGCTGAAGGAATATAAAGTGAGATGCCTGGAGGAACTGAATGCCCTGAAGACAGTGGGCGGCAGTATCGAGCATTATTCACAGTTTACTTCACAAAACCGGGAACCCGTATACTGGGGACTTACCGCCCGCTTTGGGGAACTTCATATCAAAGCCTGCCTTGAATTTGCGGAAGAAGCCATCAGAACTCTGGAGAAATTACAATGAACATACTCGTATTAAACGGCAGCCCGAAAGGCGGAAAGATATGGTTTTGGAAATGTATTTCACGGATCTTGGTAAAACGTACCAGCTTCTGCCGGGAAATTGAACCCGTTTTAGGAGGGGCGGCTGGAATCCTGGCGGGCAGCCTTGTGATGCTCCTGCATTTTCACTGGCTGCCCACTCCCTATGAACGAATCGGCGCTTTTGCCGCCACAGTGATCGGGCTCTTGATGATGACAGGCGGCGGAGCGCTGTGGCAGGCCGCTCTCCCCTCCCTGGCAATCGGAACCATCTGGCTGGTGTCCTCATTTTTAGAGGTTCCCGTCACCGCTTACTATTCCTGCAGGGATTACGGCGGGGAAAAAGCCTGGAAAAATCCTCTCTTTATAAAGACAAACCGGATACTGACCGCAATGTGGAGTACCGCCTATCTGCTGTGGGGCCTGGCCTCACTCTACGTTACATCCAGGGGCGCGTCAGGACTTCCGGCCTTTGAAATCTGCGTATGGGTAATTACGGCTCTCTTAGGCGTCTTCACGGCCTGGTTTGCCAAATGGTATCCGGCTAAAGTTGCGGGAGGTTCCTAAGCGGGACTGGAAATTTCCCTACAGTCCCGCATAAAAAGCTTTCGTCATTTTGATAAAGTCCTCCGCCTGCGGCGTCAGGAACGCGTTCTTTTTATACAAAATCAGTAAAGGCACACAGAACGGCGGATCATCCACAGTGAAGAGCGCCAGCCGGTCCAGGTGCGGCACATGGCGGATGCCGCCCTCCGGCAGAAAGGTGATGCCGAATCCTGCGCTGACCAGATTGACCGCTGTTGTGCTGCTGGTCGTATAAAGAATATCCGCATTCTGCATATTCATTCTCACAAACAGATTCTCCATAGCCTGTCCCATTACCTGCTCATTCGGCAAAAGGATAAATCGTTCGCCGCGCAGTTCCTGCATATCGATATACGCGGGATGGGCGTGGGAAGTCTTTTTATCCCGCACCGCCGGATGGGTCTTATTGGCTACCAGAAACATCTTTTCATAGAAAACGGCCTGATAGACAAAACCGTCCATCTTATTCGGGATATTCATTAAAGCAAAATCCAGCCTGTCTTCCTCCAGCAGCCCCGACAAGATATTTGAATGGTTTTCGTGCAGCACAATCCGCACTTCGGGATGAGAAGCGGCGAAAGCCGGGAGAATATCCGGGAGCAGTACGGAACCGCGCCACGGCGTCATTCCCACGTTCAGGGTCTGCCTGCTGCCCGTCCTCAACCCCTCCACCTGCGATTCAAACTTGCCGGTGAGCGTCCCCACGCTTTCCAGATAGCTGAGATAAAGCCTCCCCGCCTCTGTCAGGACAAGAGGTGTGTGGCTCCGATCAAACAGCTTCATCTGAAGCTCCTGTTCCAGCCTCCCGATGCACTGGCTCAGATACGGCTGTGACAGATACAGCTTTTCCGCCGCCCTGGAAATACTTCCCTCCCTGGCGACCGTTAAAAAATATTCCGGATTTTTCGTGTACATTTACTTTCCTCCCAGACTGAAAAATATTGATTTTGATCTACCGTTTCTCATATTGCAAATTACTTATATCTTTATGACAGAACCGGGAATAGGCATCATGATTCAATCGTGTTATATTATTTTCAACATAAATAACACTTTTGATTCCTCATCCCCCATAATAATATTGCAATACCTGATTTGTCAAGAAATCAGGACGGGGAATTAAAAGGTTACTGTTCACCCCCACAACACATGGTATGAAAGGAGAATTCCTATGAAAAGAGACAATTCCGTTACATCAGCACCGGCTTCCCGGTCACAGAAAGACTTAAACCTTCTTTCCGAGGCGGAGTGCAAACTCCTTCTCTCAAGAATTGCAGGACAGCTCGGCATCAGCGATGCCAGAAATCTGCCTTATACGTCAGCTCTTACAGGCCGCAGATAATTACGGTTCTTAAGATATAACACGGACACGATGAAGGATCTGCGGCGGCTGCCGTAAATTCCTTCAGACGATTTATGACAGGGAGGAAACCGCTCTTTCAAGGCGCTGTTTCCTCCCTGTTTTCATGTTTTTATCATGTTTCACGCCCCGGCTGGAAGGAAGTGCATATGCCGCAGAAAAACACTTGACTTTCAGGATTTCATTTAGTATACTAACCACTGTTCACTCGGAGGGTGAGTCATTCGTTTGGAAATGATGAGCTGGATAAGGTGACAGGCTGAGAAGCCTGTTATCCTGTCCGGCTTTTTTTGTGTAAAAGGAGGACAAAACGACATGAATCTGTTACAGGGAAATGTAAAAAACATCTATTTTAAGTATCTGAGCGCCGCATTCGGCAGCGCCTTGATAAGCTCTATCTACGGCCTTGTGGATATGGCCATGGTCGGCCAGTACCAGGGGCCCGGCGGCACCGCGGCGCTGGCTGTGGTTGCGCCGGTCTGGAACATCATCTACAGCCTCGGGCTGCTGACGGGAATCGGCGGTTCCGTACTTTTCAGCGCCGCCAGGGGCAGCGGGGATCGGGGAAAAGAAAACCAGTATTTCACAACGTCCCTGATTTCCACGTTACTGCTTGGACTGGCCTGCTGGTTTGTCATCGTACTCTTTGACACACAGATGCTGCTTCTGTTCGGGGCGGAGGAGACGCTTCTCCCACTGGCCAAACAGTATCTTCTGCCGGTTAAATTTATTGTTCCGGTCTTTCTGTTTAACCAGATGCTGGCGGCATTTCTGCGAAACGACAACAATCCCGGCCTGGCTACGGCTGCGGTGCTGTCGGGAGGAATCTTCAATGTGTTCGGGGATTACTTCTTTGTTTTTATGCTGGATATGGGGATTATGGGAGCCGGCCTGGCTACGGCCGCCGGGGCGCTGATAACGTTTGCCGTTATGCTCACCCATTTCTTTTCAAAAAGAAACACGCTTAAAATAGACAAACCGGTTCAGTTTATGATAAAATTCAGACAAATCATCGTGACTGGTTTTTCCACCTTTTTCATCGATATTGCCATGGGTATCCTGACCATGCTGTTTAACCGTCAGATTATGAAGTATCTGGGGGCCGGTTCCCTGTCTGTCTACGGTGTCATTGTCAACATCAGCACAATTGTACAGTGCTGCGCATACAGTGTAGGGCAGGCGTCACAGCCGATTTTCTCCATCAACTTCGGCGCAGGGAAGTGGAACCGCATTAAAGACACGCTGAAATACGCGCTCTATTCCGTATGTTTCTTCAGCGTCATCTGGACTCTCCTGATATTTGCCTTCCCCAACGGGTTTATCCGGATTTTCATGGCTCCGACCGATGAGATTTACCGCATTGCGCCGTTTATTATGAGAAGCTACGGAATTTCTTTCCTGCTGCTTCCGCTGAATATTTTTTCCACCTATTATTTCCAGTCACTGATGAAACCGGGAGCCTCTTTCTTTGTATCGGTCTCCAGAGGGCTTATTATAAGCGGAATCTTGATTTACACACTACCGCTGACGGCGGGAGCCAATTCTCTTTGGTTTGCCATGCCGATCACGGAAGCTGTCGTGGCTGTGGCCGTCGCCGCCCTTATCGGCAGCTACACGAAAAAACTATCAGGGAGGATTGACAATGAATAAAATTATAACGGTTGGCCGTGAATTTGGAAGCGGAGGACGCGAACTGGGGCGCCGCCTTGCCGAGGAGCTGGGGATTGCCTATTACGACAAAGAGATTGTTGCGGAAATTGCAAAGCGGACGGCCCTGTCGGAGACGTACATCAGTCAGGTTGTGGAACAGCGCCCGGCCACCATGTTTCCTATCACCATCGGCCGGAGCTTTTACCCCAGGGAAAATATTATCCTGGAGCAGAACTGCACCATCTTCCAGGAACAGAGCCGCATTATCAGGGAAATGGCCGACAAATCAGACTGCGTAATCGTGGGCCGCTGCGCCGATTACATCCTGCAGGAACAAAATCCCATCCGCATATTCGTATATGCCGGCATGGAAAGCAAGATGAAACGCTGCCGGGAAAAAGCCGAGCCGCAGGAATCCCTGTCCGACAAGGAGCTGAAACAGCATATACAGAAAGTGGATAAAAACCGCTCCCGGTATTACAGCTTTTACACCAGCCAGGTGTGGGGTGATAAATCAAACTATGATTTCTGTTTCAATACAACGAACCTGGTGATTAAAGACAGGATTCCCGCGATAGCAAACCTTTTGAAATGACGGGTTAAATGGGCTGGAATTTATGATAAGCCGATAATCTCATCCACCGGCAGGGAGAGAATGATTCCTCCCGCCGGAGTCCGGCATCCGCACTTTTCACTGATTTCTTTTATTACTTCCTTCTTAATACTTTTAGGAACAACAATACTTATGACCTCCTGTTCCTCCTGGATGGAGACTTCTATGAATTTGACGGGTTCTTCCAGTCCCTGTCTTCTGCTTTTCAGAATCGTGCCCCCGGTGGCTCCAGCGCTCCTGGCCGCCTCCATTACCTCCCCGCTGTATCCCTGGTTGCAGGCCGCAAATATCATAACATATGAAATCTCTTCCTTCAGCTCTTCTTTCATCTCCTCCTCCTTTCTCTCGGTATCCCCGCATACGTTCTCTGCCTGATCCTCCTCCAATTGTTTGAGCAGATAGCTCTGAAGACCGTTTACAGGGATCGTGAATGCAATGCCTCTTCCTCTTTCCCTGATCTTTAATTTCTCTTCCAGCGCTTCAAATACGCCGTGCACACTGCCTTTCAGTACCAGACCCGCCGTTATGATACGGCCGGATTCGCTGAGTCCGCAGATTTCTAAAAACTCCGAACTTGCCGTGCCTTTTCCCCGGAACTGATATCTGACCTTCACACGAAAGTCGTCCAGTATCTTTACTACCTTCTTTTCAACGGGTTTATCAGTGATAATCACAAGCATTCTCAATAACAAGCTGTCGCTGTGCCCTTCCATTTTCTATTCCTCCTCCAGATCGATGAACTCATAATCTGTCTCATCAGAGACAGCCGTAACCGGCAGCCGTTTTGCTTTGTATGCGTAAACCAGGCCGGTGGCCTGGATTGCAATAATCGGAGCCAGGGCAACAAGCGCCACCACGCCGAATGCATCCGTCGTGATATTGCCTCCGACGCCCACACATGCGCCGATCGCCATCGGGAGCAGGAACGTGGATGTCATCGGGCCGCTGGCAACGCCGCCGGAGTCAAAGGCAATCCCCACAAAAATGGGTTCAACTCTTTTTGCCATAAAAAGGGCAAGTATGTATCCCGGGATCAGAATCCAGTATATGTTGACGCCGGTCAGAATCCTGACCATAGCCAGGGCGACCGCAGCCGAAACGCCGATTGAAAGGCAGCGGTTCATCGAGTTTCTGGATACCGTACCGTTTGTAATGTCTTCAACCTGGTTATTCAGGACCTGTACCGCAGGCTCCGCCTTTACAATATAGAATCCGACCAGCGCCCCGACGGGAACAAGCATCCACTTAAACGGGCTTCCGGCCAGTTCCGCCCCCAGCAGGGTTCCAACCGGCGCAAACCCGGTATTGACGCCCGTAAGAAACAGGGTCGTTCCAATTAACGTATACAGAAGTCCCATCAGCAGACGCAAAATCTGTTTTTTTCTGTACTGTTTCGTACATAACTGAAAGATGACAAAGACAAGAAGTATGGGAAAAATAATAACCGATACTTCCTTCAGCTGCGCAGGCAAGGCAATAATGAACTGATGAACCACATCCTGCATCGTAAAAAGCTCTGCAATTTCAGTCATATCATATGATGCATCCCCGGGATGGAAAAAGAGGCTCAGAAGAAGTACCATGAGAATCGGTCCGATACTGCACAGGGCTACAAGCCCGAAGCTGTCGCTGTCGCTGTTTTTATCGCACCTAGCGGATGAAAAGCCGATACCGAGAGCCATAATAAAGGGGACCGTCATCGGACCCGTGGTCACCCCGCCCGAATCAAAAGCGATAGCCGTAAAATCCGCCGGCACCAGAAACGAGACAAGGAAGAGCACAGGGTATAAAACTATCAGAATTTTCAAAAGGCTGATATTCAGCAAGATTCTGAGAACTGCAACAATGGTAAAAATACCGACGCCGAACGCTACGGTCCAGACTAGAACTGCATTAGGGATGGATGGAACCTGATTGGACAGAACCTGAAGATCCGGCTCCGCCACCGTGATAATTACGCCTACAACAAAGCAGACTACAATTGTGATTACTAAATTCTTCGTTTTCACCAGGTGCTGTCCAACGCCTTCTCCAAGAGGCATCATGGTGATTTCCGCTCCGAGCTGGAAAAATCCCATGCCTACTATCAGAAAAAAAGCTCCTGTTAAAAACAGGGCAACAGTACCCACGTCAATCGGCAGTAAAAATATGCTCAGCAGCAATACCACCGTTGTGATTGGAAGGACTGTCGTCAGTGATTCCTGTATCTTTTCTTTTAATTTCTTATTCAAATAACCTCCCTTTCCTGAATGAATACCTCCTGAGAAGATACCCGGTTAACGGTTACAGGCGCACTCTTGTTATTGGGCGCTAACTTAAAATAATTGTACCATATTTTATGTCACCTGTCCATTTAGATACCAGATATAAGTGTTAAGCCCGCGTTAAGATTATTGCCGCCCAGAGTGTATCGGAACCTTGATAAGCCTCTTGTCTTCGGAGTGCCATGATAAAAACGCAGAAAAGTCCTTGCGCTTTTCTGCGTTCTTTCTAACTGATATAAAGTATTTTCACGTCACCCATGATTCGTTTTATCTCCGACCGCAGGAATTCTTCAGCCTCTTTTCTGGAATCCTCGCGGTAACAGTATCTGCCTCTGCCCCTTCCTGTCATCAGTTCGCCGTCGTATAAGTCGGGCGCGGCCGGAAACGCCTCACTGTTGATTGCCCGGTGCACATAGGAATAGGTCATCAAAATGATTTCCAGAAACATCTGCTTCTTCACCTTTGCGGTCAGCCCCTCTTCCAGTTCTTTTAGAAGGCCCGTATACATTTCTTTCCATCCTTCCGTCAAAATCACCGGTGCAATTAAGAGCCCGCAGGGATATCCCGCCTCGCACATCTTATTGACCGCGCCGATTCTCTGTGCCAGACCCGAGGTGCCGATTTCAATGCGTTTGATGAGCTCCCGGGGATTCACACTCATGCGGAAGATGATTTTCCCCCTGTGTTCCAGAGTCAGCAGCGGATCCACCATATCGAACTTGGTCGGGAATGTGAGTTTTCCCCTCCCCTCCTCAGCAAATTTGGGGATTGTATAGAGCAGGTTTCCTGTTATGACGTTTTCCAGTACCAGATCACTGTTGCTGCCGATTTCAAATACGGCGGGACTGCTGCTCTCCCGTCCTTTTTTAATCAGGCGGCCCAGCATCTGCTCGCGGTTCACAAACAGGCGGAGATAAGCGCATTTATTATAATTGCACACCAGATAGCAGTACAGGCACATAGCGGTGCAGCCTGATGATGTGTAGGGCACCAGGTAGTCCGATACCTTATGGTTTTCTGTGTATTTGTGGGTTTTTCTGATTCCGACTATCAGGTTTCTCTTCATTTTTCCAAATTCCGAGTTTGGCTTTTCCTGCATTTCCTTAATGGAATTATGGCTGGCAATAGGCAGCCAGGGTAAATCACCGTATTTTTCCTTAAGTTCCTTTCCTAAAACATAATTCAGGCTGTCCGGTTCATAGTATACCGCATCAAATTTCATATCTTTCCCTTTCCGGCCACTGGCACATAACGGATCTTGTTTTCCGATAGTATGTGCCGTTTTCAGGGAAATCATAATAACGGCCGTCTGTCTTTAAATCATATTCTTATTTTCTTTAAACAGGTTGCGCGGATTCAGGTACAAAAGAAACTGCATCAGCGCTTCCGAACTTCTTTTCTTTCTGTCACGATCCATCATCTGATAATAATACGCTTCCGCCATGGCCGCAATCTCCGTGGTACGGAAGCCGGAAGCGGTCTTCACCGAATTTCTGCAAAGCGCCAGGTAATGCTCCCTGCCACAGAGAGCCTGTCCTGCGGCTTCGGCCCACTGCTCCGCATCTTCCCGGGTCATGTATCCGTTGAAGCCGTTTTCTACAATATCCGATACGCCGCTGGCCCTGACCGCGATCACCGGCGTTCCCGCCGCCATGGCCTCAAGAAGGACAATGCCCTGTGTCTCCGATTTGGATGCAAAAAGGAACAGATCACTGGCAAACTGGTAGTCTTTAATTCTCCGGTTTTCAACTTTTCCTGTAAAAATAATATTATCACCGATTCCCAGACGTCCGGCCAGCTCCTGCAGATGTCCGCGCTCGCTGCCCTCCCCGATCACCATAATACGGAAACAGTCTCCAATCCTCCGTTTTAAGGCCGCCGCTCCTTTCAGCAGAAAGTCCAGGTTTTTCTCCTTTTCCAGCCTGGCTATTGTGCTGAACAGATAGGTTTTATCTCCTTTATACCGTGTCCTGATTGCTTTGGCAGCCTCAGGATCCTCCAGGAAGGAACTGTCCTCCAGACCCGTTGGCAGAATTCCGATTTCGGTGTCCGTACCGTAGCTCTCCAGGCAGTCCTGCATCATCTTTGTGGGCGCAAATATCAGATCGCAGGAGTTGGCAAAGGATTTTATATATTGACGCACCAGAGCCTCACTGCCGAACTTTCCCCCTCCGCCCTGACGGTGTGCCGGACCAGGCGCTTGAAACGATTGAAACGGCTTAAAGTAGTGCAGATACTCCTCATATCTGGTGTGGTACGTATATGCCACCGGAATGCCATATTTTTTACTAAGGTAGAGGGCAGCATGCCCGGACAGCAGGGGATGATGAACATGGATTACATCAAATCTGAGTCTGGCAAACTCCTTCTCTATCCTGCCTTCAAAACAGTTGCCTACCACAATCCCGGTTTCATCCTTTTTATACAGCGTTCTGTACCGGATTACATACTTTTCTTCCCCGCAGTTTCCATAGTCGGGAGCAAAAATATATACCTCGTGCCCGGCATTTCTCAGCCCCTCCGACAATCTTTCAATTGATATCGGCACTCCCGCGATAAACGGTTTATAATTATTGGTAAACATTGCAATTTTCATAAATTCATCCTCCTGCGTCTATTTCTCATTTCCCTGCCCGCTATGTAAACAGGTTTAAAGCCGCATCTCCCATCCAGTATCCGGCGCCTACCAGCACGAAATTCCAGATAAAAATCCCGCCTGCGGAGCTGATGCTGTATGAGAGAAAATCCATTTTAATCATTCCGGCCGGAATTGATATTACCGTGCGTATCATAGGAATCAGTTTGCTGATAAATACCCCTGCTGCTCCTTTTTTCCGAAGCAGTTCAAGATTCTTTTGAATAAGAAGTTCCTGTTTTGGGAAGCGCTTCACATACCAGGGTAAAAAGAGCGCACCGCCGATTCTTCCAAAAAAATATAAAATCCAACTGCCCAATAACCCGGCGCTGACCGTAATCACCATGGCTGCCAGAAAACTGATATTCCCCTTAGCCGCCCAGATTCCAGCCATAGGCATAATCACCCCGGCCGGGAAACCTGGAAGATTCAGGTACTCAAACAGTACAATCAGGAAAATAAATATGGCTCCGTATTGTAGAAAAAAACTTGTTAATGTCTGAATGTCCATTTTGACTCCTCCTTATAAAAGAGGATATCGAAGAAAACAAAAGTACGTGTGTAGAAAAAAACAAAGAAAAATGAAAGAGATGATAAAAAAATAATAAACTCGTGTGTTGCTTTTCCTCGCCTTTGTATTTATCTTGTATTTTGACGCGTATCTTGACATTTCAATAATCGTGTGATATATTTCTATCATAAAGTTATAAATACATCACATAAAAGGGGTTAATAATAATGAAATTAAGGCGTAATTTATGCGGATTCACAGGACTGCTTTCGCTGTTGGGATTTATTGGAGTCTTTACTGAAAACAGAGAGTTTTTGGCTTTTTTTGCTTTTATTGTTGAATTTCAATATTTATTTATCAAATCAGATGAAATGTTGGAAGAATATATGAACCAGTCGGCTTCGACGGCATTTTACTGCGGTATGATAACCACCGCCATTATCACCCTGGTTTGTTTCTTCATTGGCGGCCGGGAGGGGAACGCTGCTCTCTTAACCGGTTTTGCCTCCGGTTGGGGCGTTTCTGTCGCCGTACATGGCTTTTCCATTGGGTATTTCAGATTCAGAGAAAGTTGGGTTGCAGGAAATGATAAAGAATAGGATTAAAGAATACCGCGCCAAATATGATATGAAGCAGGAAGATTTAGCCAAACGAGTAGGTGTCCGAAGAGAAACTATTGGAAATCTTGAAAAAGGAAAATATAATCCGTCTCTTGTGCTGGCTTGGAATATTGCAAAAGTATTTGGCTGTACAATTGAGGATATATTTGAAGTAACAAATTAGAACATATTTGCAAATACGCTCTGCCGTTTGCGCTTACTGCTGGTTATACGGCAATAACGCATGACTTTCCAAAAACACTCTGTCAGAAGTTATAATGCGGCATAAAAATTTCATCAATCATAGAAGCAGCCCGCTTCCTGCGTTCAGGCTGTTGGCCTTTTCTGAAAGCGGACTGCTCCTTTTTCTTGACTCACTTTTTGGTAATAATTATCAAATTAGTTTTTTTTAAATTTCTCCGGCTCCGTTCATTTCCATATCCTCAGTACCCTGTTTAAACAAGCCTTATCACTGTAAGTGTGGCTCCGTTGCCTCCCTGAAGAACCGCAGCCCCCAGCAGACCGAAGAGCTGAAGTTCCAGTGTATCGCCTGCTGCAAGTGCGGCAAACGTCGTTGCGGCAAACGCGTTGACCGATACAATCGGGGCAAAGGCGGAACCTGCCAGCGTTACTCCGTTGAGCAGTACGCGGGAGGACATCAGTAAAGCCGCCGTTGTGGAAACCCTGTAAGAAACCATATAGGTTCCTGTGGCCGGTACGGTAAATGTCGTGTTTGCTGCATTCACAGTAAATCCGTCCAATACCTGTACGTTCGGCAGCGGCACATCCGTACCGCCCAGAATAACTGCAATCGTTGCTCCCGTCGTGTTGGTGGCATTCATACTGTTGCTGGTCACTGACGCGCCTGTCGCTCCTGTTGGACCTGTCGCTCCTGTGGCGCCTGTCGCTCCGGCTGTTCCCGTTGCTCCTGTTGGGCCTGTGACTCCGGTGGCTCCCGCTGTTCCAGTTGCTCCGGTTGGGCCTGTGGCTCCGGTGGCTCCCGCTGTTCCAGTTGCACCTGTCGGACCTGTTGGCCCGGCTGCTCCGGCTGTTCCCGTGGCTCCGGTTGGGCCTGTAGGGCCGGTCGCTCCAGCGGCTCCCGCTGTTCCGGTTGGACCTGTTGGCCCGGTTGCTCCGACGGCTCCCGCTGTTCCAGTTGCACCTGTCGGACCTGTTGGCCCGGTTGCTCCGGCTGTTCCCGTGGCTCCGGTTGGGCCTGTAGGGCCGGTCGCTCCAGCGGCTCCCGCTGTTCCGGTTGGACCTGTTGGCCCGGTTGCTCCGACGGCTCCCGCTGTTCCAGTTGCACCTGTCGGACCTGTTGGCCCGGTTGCTCCGGCTGTTCCCGTTGCTCCGGTTGGGCCTGTAGGGCCTGTTGCTCCAGCGGCTCCCGCTGTTCCGGTCGGGCCTGTTGCTCCAGCGGCTCCCGCTGTTCCAGTCGCTCCGGTCGGACCGGTTGGGCCTGTCGCTCCGGCGGCTCCCGCTGTTCCGGTCGCTCCGGTCGGGCCGGTTGCTCCGGCGGCTCCCGCTGTTCCTGTCGCTCCGGTCGGGCCGGTTGGACCTGTCGCTCCGGCGGCTCCCGCTGTTCCAGTCGCTCCGGTCGGACCGGTTGGGCCTGTCACTCCATCTGCTCCCGCTGTTCCTGTCGCTCCGGTCGGGCCGGTTGGGCCTGTTGCTCCGGCGGCTCCCGCTGTTCCTGTCGCTCCGGTCGGGCCGGTTGGGCCTGTTGCTCCGGCTGTTCCCGTTGCTCCGGTTGGACCGGTGGCTCCCGCTGTTCCCGTTGCTCCGGTCGGACCGGTTGGGCCTGTCGCTCCATCTGCTCCGGCTGTTCCTGTCGAACCGGTTGGGCCTGTCGCTCCGGTCGCTCCGGTTGGGCCTGTGGGCCCGGTTGCTCCGTCAGCTCCCGCTGTTCCGGTCGCTCCCGTTGGGCCTGTCGCTCCGGTCGGACCTGTCGCTCCGGCGGCTCCCGCTGTTCCGGTCGCTCCTGTCGCTCCGGTGGCGCCATAGATAATAAGAAAACCAACTATCAATTAAAATGCGGTCAATCAAACCGCTTCGGAATGGGTGTTGACTTCAATGAAATCCTGCATCCGGCGGAGTTCATCAGCAAAGCGAAGAACAATACTGATATTACCGCCTTCATAAACTATTATATTGTCAACCAGTTCAATTAAAATTTCCCTTGATAGTGTGGTGACATTTTCGTATTTTCGGAAAGCCATCAGAAATGGATTCTCGGTATCCATCCCATTTTCCTGTTCGGCTCTCTCGTCTTGCAATTTCTTAATTGTTGCATTTATATCTTTTTCCTGCTTCTCATAATCTTCCCGCATACGGAGGTAATCGGTCTGACTAATCTCATTGTCTTTCCAATCCTGATAAATAGCCTGCTTATATCGAATTACCTTTGCCAGCTCCCGCTCCTTTTGGGTAATTGCCTCCAATAATTTCTTATCCTGACTTTTGATGATTGGAGCCCTGTTTATCTGCTCTATGGTCTTTGTATAGTCGATTGCCAGATATACATACTGCTGAATGGCAAACAGGACAGCCGTTTCCAAGCGTTCATGCTTAATGGAATGTTTCGTACAGGCTTTTTTTGAACGTCTCTTATAAGTAGAGCAATAATAATAAACGTTCCCTTTTACTTTGCTTCTTATCATAGCTTTTTGACAATCTGCACATTGTAAGAAACCGCTGAACAAATATAGGGTATCATTTTGGGGCGAAGTACGAGTGTCTTTCTTCAATAGCCGCTGGACTTTTTCAAACGTTTCCCAGTCAATAATTGGTTTATGCTTATTCTTTTTTATAAACCATTCTTCCTCTGGAACCTGCTCCTGAATATGGACTTTGTAACTCTTTATACGGGAACGCCCCTGTACCATATCACCACAGTACATTTGATTTTTTAGTATACTACCAACTGTCTTTTCACTCCAAAGAGGATTTTGGGTCGGATCGCTATGGGGATTTTGGTATTTCAAGCCCAGACACTTTTGTTTGTAAACAGTCGGACAGGGGATACTATGGTCGTTTAAGTATCGTACAATGGCGAGCTTACTCATGCCGGACAGGTATTTCTCGAATATCTCTTTTACAATTTCTGCGGCTTTTTCATCAATGATAAATGCGCTTTTGTTTTCTGGATTTTTCAAATATCCATATGGAGCAAATGCACCAATAAACTCTCCGTTGTTGCGTTTTGTCCGAAACGTCTTACGCACATCTTCTGACGTTCTGGCCGCATAGCGGTCATTCATAAGGCCGTTTATCGGGATTTCCATGTTCTGCATACAGTCTGGATTGGTGAATGTGTCAACATAGGGATTGCCAAATGCAATGAAGCGGCAGCCATATGTAGGGAGATATTGTTCCAGAAACTTACCTTGGTCTGCATAGTTGCGAAAAGCCCGGGCGAGAGTTTTACAAACAACGCAATTAACATTACCTTCACGAATATCTTTTGATAATCTTTGAAAATCAGGGCGTGTGTCCTCCGTCGTTCCAGAGCGTCCGTCGTCTACATAAATATCATAAATGATATACTTTTCGTTGCAGAACTTTTCTTCTACAAATTCCAGATTGATTTTTCTCTGGTTGGTTACACTTTCGGATTCATCGTTATTTCTTAAATCTTCTTTGGAAAGTCTGATATAAATACCGATTTTCCATTCAAATGATTTTGCACTTTCCTGCTTTTGAGTTTCAGTGATAACACGGCTCTTTCGCGCCATGTGAACCTCCTTCCCTTATCACTTTACACCTATATTATACCATTTATAGGTGGAGTGAACAATGTTGCCCGGCCTTTGCAAATCTTGTCCGTAGGCCGACATAAGCGGCCTGAACACTGTTACAGGCCGCTTTTTTTGCGTTTCAGGAAGTCGGTAAAACAATCCTCAAGGGGCGGGGCGCTATCCTGAAATTCCAGCTTTACGCCCATGTCGCCCACCCGAAAGCAGTACGGATTTTTTACCTTGCGGAGCACCTGCGCCGCCCGCTGTTCCTTCGGAACCGTGTTATCGAAGGCCAGCCCGGACACGTCAACTAAGTCCTCTTTGTTGACTGCCGTTATATCAACGCCCGCGAGCTCCGATAAATGAATTTGATTTTGCATGGATATCCGCCCCCTTTCTTCCATGTGTATGTCATTCCCTGATTGTCCTATGAGGAAATGACAAAGGGCGGCCAAGGTGTTCTCAATACCTGCGGCGGCTCACGGCCTGATGCATGATAGAACGGGTAAAATTCTCGCAATTTGATTTTTGACATAGTAGACCTCCATTTCGGTTGTGGATAGACAGAGAAACCAAAATGGAGATAGACGGGGAACTGCACCGGGGCCGCCCCTGCCTGATAAAGGCCTCGGGCCAAGTTGGCCCGAAGCTGCCCATAGAAAAAGAAAATCGCCCGAATGGCACAAGGCCAAACGAGCGTAAGAACAAACGCTATTAGTTCTTATTAAATGATGTGTATAGGTAAACGGAAGGACACAGTTATGGACATAAGTGGTCAGGCTTTTTTTGAGAAGTAGAAGTTTGTCTGATTAGATCGAATAAAGAACTTCACGATGCTCCTCTCCTTGAACCTCCGTGTCCTCTAAAAAGGGCGACTTTATCATACCCTTTTCCAATGAGGCGCAGCAAACCGGTTCGACAAACTGAAAAACAAATGATTGATGTGCCCTAGGTTGTGCGTCGAATATTTTACAATCCCATATACAAAGAGTGGGAGCTTTTTCTGTAAAGCCAAGATAACCCCCCTTTCATTCGTCCATATCTGTCTTAATAAAGGGTATTCCTAATACCTCGGTATAAAAAGCTATAAGTTCTTTCGCTTGCCTAGAAAAAATATTTGTGCAGTAATATCCTGTTATCATTTTCTCACCTCGTTAAAGTCTATGGTTACTTGATACGTTTGGCAAATATTTCTGCGTTTATATACCATTCACTATTATCTTGTACAGTAACATTCTTCCAATGAAAACACTTCTCCTCAATCTTAGTAAAAATCCACTTTCTTCTTTCATCGTTGATGTAGGTAAGCACTATCATGTTATCTTGTTTTTTCGCTTCAAGCCGTATTATTTTCCCGATATAACCATAAACTACATCCCATGCGTGTGTGCCGGGATTATAGATACGCAGTGATGACCCATATTCATAATCAGACAGAATAATAACATCCTGAATAGCCATTCCTTCAAGAACCCATGAAAAATGCCATTCGCCCTTAATTGCAAGGGAATTGCTACTCTCAATATAGTCTATTGCCCAACTACCGATCAGTTTTCCAAAATAATTGAACTCTTCTGGTAAAGCTGTGTTTTTACTTTCACTTGCTAATGCTTCAAAAAAATCCTGCATTGGTAATTCCTCCAGTATAAATAAGTTCTATTACAAATTCTAAGTACTTCATGCCAGGTTGGCCGAAGTCACTTGTATGTCGTTGCATATTGTTTAGGAGTTATGCCCATATACTTCTTAAACGCATTTGTAAAATGGCTTTGGTGACTAAACCCTGTTTCAAATGCTATATCAGCTAATGATACTCCAGCCTCAAGCAGCTTTTTGGCTTTATTAATCCGTACATTTTCAAGGTAGCTATATGGAGAAATGCTACGGTATTTTGTGAACTCTCGTAATATATAAAATTTACTGTAGCCAAATAGTCTGCTCAAATCATCAAGACACAAGTTTTTAGCATAGTTAGCGTCTAAATAATCACATATCTGTTCTATTTTGTGTTCATTACCACCAATCATTGTGTACAAATCTGCCGAACTGTACCGGTGTATTATCACATCAAGAAAGAAGTATAATTTTTCCTCTCGTTCAAACAATGGCCCTCTCTCTTTAATTAACCTATGCAGATTAAGAAAATGGCCGATTACAGCACTATCAGTTGCGATACAAGGAGAGAATAGCGGGTATATTTCCTTTTCAAAAACCTTTTGTATCACTGGCAAGGGAATATGTATGCTCAAAAAATCCATGTCGGACTCCCCCCTGCAACCATGAAACTCATTGGGATTAAACATAACCATTTCACCCTTACTAAAAGGGAAGTTATTTCCCATGTAGACAACATCGCGTACCCCCTCAGATATGAGATACCCAAACTCATAGTATTCATGCGAATGAGTAGGGAATACATCAGCATAACCCTTAACCTCAAAAGCCTCAATATTAAGCTCTTTATCCAAATAAATATTTCCATAACTTTTCATTGAAGTACTCCTATTCTGGTTCCATTATAACAAACCGCAGAAAAGCTTTCTTGCAAATTCTTGCCCAATTTTATGTATTATAGCACATTGCCAAGGTTTAATCTGACTGAACAATTTTGCGTGATTTTAGCCTGCCCGCTAAATGGCAAGCGATACAAATGTCTATACATTTGTGAATTTTTCAAGTTCCGGCCTCCGCCGAAACCTGAAAAATCACGCATGTTGGGGCCAGCCTCTAACCCTGCCAAACCTCGGGCCAACTTGGCCCGAAGTCCATAGAAGAGGAAAAAGCCAAAGCGCTTTTTCCTCTCTAAATAAGAATATTTCTAGTACGCATTTACCAATAAGGCGCTATAAATCAGTCCCCAAGCACCTACTATAGTGTTAAACTGTACCTTTGTAATATGTAGGCCTGCCCACTTCTTTCATCTGTTTTTTCTTCTGAAATCTTGAGTCCAAACCCCAAAGAAAAAGCTAATCTTTTAGAAGCCTCATTGTTTTCTCTTGTTGAATAAATAAATTCTTTTGCGTGAAACTGCTCTTTACAGTATTTAATCAGACATTTAAGTATTTGTGTACCGTAACCTTTTCTCTGATAATCGATACCAAGACATATTCCTGTCTCCATAAATACATCAGTTGTCAACTTTTCGACACCAGCAAATCCAATCGCTTCTCCTGTTGCTTTTTCATAGACTACATATGTATCATGTGTTTTTTGAAATTCTATGGTTCTTTGGATTCTTATTTTTGCATCTTCTTCATTTTGGGTGACCTGCCATGCCATATATTTCGCACACTCAGAATGACACCAGACATTTTTATACATTCCTTTCCAATCAGGAAATTCAGCTTTATCAAGGATCAGGTCTTTCGTTTCAAGCATGTCACATACCTCAACAATTTATAATCTAATAGGTACGTCTTCTCCGCCAAAGACGTACCTATTAGTTTTAAATCAAGTATACAATAGCCAGAACAATCCGTCAAACTTCGGCCAACTTGGCTCGAAGTGCTATATCGGCAGCACAATAAACTAAATTTTATAGTATTATTTAGGATTACAATTTATATTACCAACTGTTTGTCCGACTTCTATATACGGCGGATAAAAACTTGTATCTTGTTTATTCAAGTGACTATCATCAAAGTTTATATAATTTGGAGTATCTTCAACTATTATGTTTTCAAATTTTATGGGCAAACCTGGAGAAGAATAGAAGCTCCTTCCCAACTGTATTTGAAAGTGAAGATGAGGTTCTGTTGTATTGCCAGAATTTCCACATTCAGCAATTTTCTCTCCGGTTTTTACAGATTGTCCGACCGATACAATTATGCTATTCGGTTTAAGATGAGCTAATAATGAATATTCATTATTTGAATGACAAATCAAGATATAGTTGCCTCGTATATCACAGGCAGTACATGAAACAGTTCTATCCTTCGTAATATTGCTGTTCGGATTTCCGGCGTAAACTTCTACAATAATGCCATCTGCCGGGGCTAAAATATCTTTACCGTAACAATAAAATGATTCCACTTCTGTTTCTTCTCCACGAAAGCTATTTCCAATTTTGTCTAATATAATAAAATCATAAGCATATCTTTGTGTAGGAATTTCCCACGAGTGAGAAGTTTTTTTCGTAACACCACCACTTGCGACAAACCATTTTCCGCTAAATGGTAATGAATATTTTATTTGTGAATGGTAATTTTCAATATTAGGAAAATTTCCTTGATATTTATATTTCAATACAAGGAGTCCTTGAACCTGTTTTAATGCTTGTATCATCTTGGCACTTTTCATCAAGTAGATATCTCCTATTCTGCCTCTCCCGTCTAATAGGCAGGATTTTTTAATGTTTATTTCTGTTCGCGTAAAACCTCATTTTATATTCTGCCAATAGACTTTTATATTCTGGTGTATCCCGCAAAAACGAAAGCTCTTTTTCTGTTTCCATTTCTGTTATAACTGCAGGTAACAAATCAGTATTATAATTTTTAATTTGTGTTTCTGATAATTCAAGGTGCTTATACAATGGAGATTGGTTTATATCCCATTTTTTTTGTATGATATTGAGTGCTTCTTTATAGATTGAAAGACACTCTTGTGCATTATTCATACTGATAGCAAGTTCAAGATGGGCTGCGTGTGAGATACAGTCCATAATCTCAAAATCTTTCGTTAAGATTTCATATTTATCAGCATAGTATTGCGCGTCGTCAAATCTTTTATCACGGATTGCTACCCTTGTCATACCCATTAAAATAGCCTGCATTTCAGCTACGGTTTCCACAAGTTTTGTCTCGTAAATCTTTGAGGCATCCTCGTATTGTTCAAGTTCCATATAAAACCTCGCCAACATTCTCTTTTGGTCAAGAGCGGAATCTGGAAGTTGCTTAATTAAATCTTCTGCACGTTGATATTCTCCACATTCCAAATGACTTTCAATTAATATAGAAATAGCTTGATTACTAATCATAGAATTTTCGCTTTTGATAAGCCGCTCAAAGAGCTTTTTAAGATCTTCTTGATAAGTCCCTTTGCCTTCTATTGCAAATAGCTCCAAAGCGTTTTTTAGGTCAAATGCAACCGTGTAAATCAATCGTTCACAAGTCGGGTATTCAGCAATTTTTTGCATGGCAGTTTGAAACGCGATATCGAATCCTTGTTCCTTAATCAGTTCATATATTTCAACGGATATGTGCTGAATTTCAATCTCCGTTAAATCCTCCTTAAAAGATAATAACGTATTTAGATCTGTTTTCAGCAGCCTTGCTAATGCTGGTAAAATTGTTATATCCGGGAATGTATTCCCCTTTTCCCACTTGCTTACAGATGGAGTAGACACGCCTAAATATTCAGCTATCTGCTCTTGCGTTAAACCTTGTTGTTTGCGCTTTTCTCGTATAATCTGATTTATTTTCATTGACAGTCTCCTAAATAATTATAGATAAAGGTTTGTATAATAATCATAGCAAATCTTGTAAAGGTGTACAATAACGCCGTAGCTAACTTAATAAGTAAAAAATTTGCTTATTAGTTAAATACCAAAACTGATGATATGTACTTACTATTATGCGTCTATCAGTCTACCGCTAAGCGGCAAGCGATGCAAGTGTCTATACACTTGCGAATTTTCCATGTTCCGGCCTCCGCCGAAACCTGAAAAATCCCGCTTGTTGGGGCCAGCCCCTACCCCTGCCAAACCTCGGGCCAAATTGGCCTAAAGCTCCGGCCTGTCAGCTTGTGATGAACCGCCGGAGGGAATCGTTCAGCTCGTCTAAAAGCCCAATCAGAAACTCCGCGATAGCCGGGAGCTAGTAAGAGCGTTTCTGCTTTATCTATTACCGACAAGGCAAATTCAAGCCAAACAAGTAATTCCAAGCATACTAATTGCTGAATGGGATTCAATTTTTTCTACCTTATTTTCCAATACAAACGTGCGCAACAGACTTTTGGTTCTAACTAAGCTGTAAAGGAGTTCCATTTCCAAGGCCAGATGCAAAATAGCCACTCAGAATGGTTGTCGTTGCTAGCATAAATGTAACAGCGATGATCCTTAATGCTGGAATCATTTAACGCCTCCTCAGATAATCTTGCACCAAACATACTATCCACAATGTTATACAAAGATTGAATCAGTAAAGACATCATCAGTGGAACAGCCATGGTATATAGTAGTGGACGAATGGGCATTGTTGCCATTTTGTTTTTTGTATTCATAAAAATACTTCTTTGCTGACATTACCAACAAAAATAGCGTGAAATCTAAAGGGGAAGCACCTCCTAAAAATTTCACGCTAAAAAGCCGGCTTTTTTCTTTATATTCTATCCCTGGAAAACAAGAAATGCAAAACTTCAGATTTTTAGTCCGACAAACTGGAAGTTGTCATTTTGATGCATAGAGTGGATTAGCTTCTCTAATAGCCACTCCGTATGCATTTTTCAGATATTCAAATGCTTGTCTTACTTCATAAGGTATCTCAATATGGCAGATGAAGTTTTTTCCATTTGGCCCATATCCATCACTATTATCTGAAAGTCTCGGAATTTCTCCCATCAATAATTCCACATATTTATTTACGTCCCACATACCATATATATCTGTTGAAAACGCCAGTTCTTCGTCCTGTGTAATAACTGTAGCTTTGTAAACGGCATAATTGATAATCGTTACATCTTCTTCTATATATTTACGAAGTCCAGCTTCCATACGATGCTGCATCGTCGCGTCCTGACATAATAGGATGCTCTTAAAATGAATAGAATGCTGTTTTAACAGCTCCAGCAAGTAGATAATATTATTTCCACAGTTTGTTGATTTTGTTTCTAAATAATCTGCTTCTAAATGATAGACCGTTTTCAGATATTTATTGAAAACTTCAGCTTCAGACAAGTCTTTTGTAATAATCATCGGATATTCTTTATGCACTTTTTAACGTAAGGTCTCTGTCGTATGCCCAAAGCCGCCTACAATAACATATTTTTTTGCAATACCGTTTTTTATTGCCTGAGCAAGAATATCTCCCCCACAAAGGATACTACCACCAAACAAAACCATAATGTCCACTTGGCTTATCCCATATTTGTTTTGTAAGGCTGCTGTTGTTAATTCTCCAATATCTCTTTTTCCACAAAAATTTCCCAGAATATTTATATTATCTGCAACTTGTTTATCCATAAAGTCCTCCCCAAAAATTCTAATTTGTTGAGTACGCCTTATCTGCTAAAAGCATACGTATTAATTTCAAAGCAAGTATACAATAGTCGGAACAACACGTCAATCTTCGGGCCAAGTTCGAGGTGTTGACAAAGCCCTGTGAAATCTTACTCATGAAGAAAGAATGAGGAGTAAGGGGAGGAATAGAGCAAAAAAAGAACGCCTCTTGGCGTTACTCCAGACAGTTTACCATCCGTTTTAGATTTAATGCCGTTGCCGACAAGAGACAGTGTTCCTCCGCCTCATTAATGTCCAGCCGCTCCATGTAATATAACGTGTATTTAGCCATTTTCTTATTATGATTGGCTCGGTTGGGCCTGTGGGCCCGGTTGCTCCGTCAGCTCCCGCTGTTCCAGTCGCTCCCGTTGGGCCTGTGGCTCCGGTTGCTCCGGCGGCTCCCGCTGTTCCAGTTGGGCCTGTGGCTCCGGTTGCTCCGGCGGCTCCCGCTGTTCCGGTCGCTCCAGTCGGGCCGGTTGGGCCTGTCGCTCCGGCTGCCCCCGCTGTTCCTGTTGCTCCCGTTGGGCCAGTTGGACCTGTGCCCCCCGTTGCTCCGTTAGCACCGGTCGCTCCGGTCGGACCTGTTGGACCTGCTACACCAGTATTTCCAGTAGCTCCAGTCGGACCTGTAGCTCCCGTATTTCCGGTTGCTCCCGTTGGACCGGTAACTCCGGCGGCTCCAGTATTTCCCGTCGCTCCAGTTGGGCCGGTAGCTCCTGTCGGGCCGGTCGCGCCTGTAACACCTCTTAACCCCATAGCTCCCGTCGCTCCAGTTGCCCCGGTGGCTCCCGTTGGACCCGTTGGCCCGGTTGGACCCTGGAATCCCTGCGGTCCCTGAGGACCTATCGGACCCTGCGGACCTCTGGGGCCGGTCGGACCAGTCGGCCCCTGTGGGCCTCTGGGACCCCGTTCCCCTGGGCATCCTCTTGGACCCATCGGGCCGGGACAGCCTCTGGGACCGGTTGGCCCCTGACAGCACTTTCCACACCTTGGCTCCGGGAAATTTCCCGGGCAAAGTCCCTGGTTTCGTAAAACCAGATTTTCACCCTGCGTAAAAAAGTTTGTATTCGTATTGTCAAATCTACAATTATCATTACAATTCATATTATCACATCCTTATTAGTCAGCAGTTTGTACTGCTAATGCCATAATATGTTGTTGTCCTAAAAGATGTGTATGAATCCAACTACCTGCCGGACTGCCCCTGCCTCACAGCTCAGTGAGTGTCCTCTCCGGAAAGGTCTTCGTAGTCCTCTCTGGTAAAACGGTGGTAAGTCAGACCGAATTCGTCCTCCTCCACGCAATAAATATAAGGTTCCGGAACCCCGCTGCTGAAATAAAACACATGGCCGACTCCCTCCCCTTCTCTATCCTCTTCTGTATATCCAAGCTCATGCATTCCGGCAAAATCCCGGAAACACGCCCGTATCTGTTCCAGTGTACTGTCTTTCGCCGTAATGACGGACAGAAAGCGTTTCAGAAATTCCGGTTCCGAAACAGCATCGGCTATATAAGCGCATCCTTTTTCCGGTACCTCGATACAGTACCGCTCCCCCTGTCTTGAAAACCGAATCTTTCCAAGCAACGGTTCGGCATCCTGAGCAAAAATCAGAAGCGCTCCGTCAAGTTCACCAAGTCCGGCTTCACCCTCAGGCTTCTTGTCTCCCGCCACATCCTCAAACCTCAGCAGCTTAATCAGGGAAGCTGCGGGATAATAGAGCCTGATACTCTCCTCACGGCTCCCGATTTTCATCTGCCATTCTTTTATAGTATCAAAAATATGCTGCCGCAAAAACTCTGTCGTCATATTTCTCCTGTTCTGCCGTTAAACGGCTTCCGTTTTTTATAGAAAATCAGACATGCCGCCACTACGATCACTTCCGTGATGGGGAATGTGAACCATACTCGGTTCAGCCCCAGAAAATGCAGCGCCCAGGCTACAGGTACAAGCAGAGCAACCTGTCGCAGCAAAATGAGGAAGATACTCTCTTTTCCCCTGTCCACCCCCTGGAAATAGACCACAAAAATCAGCCCGAAGGCCGACGGGATAAAACTCAGCGCTATGATTCTGAAGGCGGTGACGCCGATTTCCAGAATCTCCGGCCTGGATGAAAAAATACGCAGTAAAAATTCCGGCATGGCCATAAAGCACGCGGCCGCGGCTATCATAATCACTCCTGAGAGTGCAAAAGAACAACGCAGGATACTGTCCACCCGGTCCTTTCTCCCCGCGCCGTAACTGAAACTGATCAGAGGCAGTATAACTTGCTGAAGTCCTAAAAGCGGGATAAAAAAGAAGGTCTGAAGTTTATAATAGATTCCAAGCACAGTAACCGCATCCTCGGAAAAAATTTTCAGAATCAGGTTCAGTCCCACTATGTAAACCGTATACAGACACTGCATGATAATGGAAGGCGCTCCCGCCCTCAGGACTCTGGTGCAGCAATGCAGATTCACCCGCCCAAAGGGTATGGGATACCGTCTGAGAAATCCGGCCATCACGATCGCCATGGCTGTCCACTGTCCGAGCACGGTTGCAACAGCCGCTCCCCTGATCCCCATCACAGGAAAGCCGAAATAACCGAATATCAGGATGGGATCCAGGAAGATATTCACCGCCGCGCCCGCCACCTGGGCGAACATGGGCAGCACCATATTACTCCTGGCCTGCAATACCTTTGTTCCGGCCGCCTCGATAAACATTCCCAGTGAAAATGCAAATATAATCTGGGCATACTGAATCCCGTATTCCCTCACAAGCGCCTGTGCCGATGATACCTGATAATAAATTCTGATCCCCGGCATTCCCGCGGAGATAAAAAGCAGAGCGCCCAATACGCTCAACAGGAATCCGGCCGCTATAATATTTTTCTGCGACTTTGTCTCACCTTCCCCATCCAGCCTTGAAATCAGGATATTAATTCCCACTCCCGTGCCCGTAGCCAGGGCCGTCATCAAAAGCTGGATCGGAAATATAATAGACAGGGCCGTCAGCCCCTCCTCCGAATACCTTGCAACAAAATAACTGTCCACGATGTTATAAATCGATTGAATTAACAATGCCAGCATAACCGGGGCCGACAGCCTGATTAACTGCTTCCATACCGGTGTCTCATCCATGCCTATTTCTCCTCTGTACAAAAACTCACCGGACAAAATTCAGAATCAGTTTCCTGCCCATCCGGCGGAATGGAACTATTATAACAAAACACTCCGCATAAATACGCAAAACAAAATATTACGGCTGAGAATTTTTTGGTTTATAACCCGTTTTGTAACTCGTCCTGCAGCCCGGTCCGGATTGGGGACTGCTCTACAAAACATTCTAAATCATTGAAGAATTCATCGACAATACGATAAACACCGCATTTTTTCAAAAATTCCACATTATTCTCCTGAAATACGGAGATGACCGTCTTATCTTTTTGCTTATTGCAGATGGACTTTCTGCCTGTCAGACACTTTATTTCCTTCTTTGTCAGTTTATCTTTAAACACACCGGTTATTTGGGCTATCTCCAGATTTTCAACCAGAATAATTACATCAGTAACCGACATCGCATCACTGTAAATCTCATCGTCCCGCCCGGTTTTAATCTGCAGACGGATTTCTTTCAGAAAGCCGGTTATGCGCTCTTCTCCCCGCCTGTAACCGTCCAGAAATTGTTCCACCTGAGGAATCACATAATTCCGGTAAAACCGTTCTTTATCCAACTCCCGGAATAAAAGGGCAAGCTGCCGTTCCCATTCAAAATTGCGTTTAAAACCGCCATTCAAAACAGGACTATAAACCGCCCGACTGCCGTCCCGGTAATTTTCAAAAGAGTCCGAAAGCAGCGTCTCATACTCAAAGAAAAGCCCTCTGTCAAAATCTTCTCCATTCACAAGGGCTCTGCCGCAGCAGTATATCATGAGCAGCTCGTTCCGGGTCCCGACCCACTTTCCATTTTTCACAAGAACGGTCCTAAGCAGCAGTTCTTCCAGCTCCTGATTCCCGGCGACGTATTTTTCATAGTTTTCCAGTTTTCTGAATTTTGTCTCACTGACCCGTGAGTTCACATTGCAGAGCAAAAGATCCAGCATGTAATCGGTACAAAAGCCCAAAAAGGCGTCTGCGATATCAGCATCCCCATCCAGTATCTGATAAATAAGCAGATTCATGAAGATATCCACACTGCGGGGTATCATTTTGAGGCCTATACTGTCCGTCATATCTTTTACCGCCGAGAGCATCTCCTCGGTTTCCAGCATCTCACTGATATACCAGGGTTCTCCGCTCTCTACAATGGAGAGCAGCTCCGCTTCCATCTCCGGACAAAACTTAAGCTTTCTGATAAGCTCCGTGCACTCTTCCCTATCGAGCGCTCCTTCCTTTTCCCCCAGCAGCAGTTCATACCCCTCCCGCTTGGCCTTACCGTAGTCCTCCTCTTCCGGCTCCGGCGTCCAGTCGGAAGAATGATCGAAATTTTTGTCTCTTTTAATCTCCTCGTAATACCGTCCGGCGATCAGCTTAATCTGCATCTTATATTTCTGTGTGTATCTGAGGCCGAATTCCTTTAGAATACGCGGGACATCATCCACCAGCATGTCCATCTGCCAGGGATAGTCAAGCTCATCCAGGTAATCAAGGCTATAAAGAATGATATCCTTGATGTTCTTTTTCATAAACTGAACGTAGCTCTCACGCCGTTCTTCAAACTCGTTCGGATAGATCTTGCCTAACTCAAAAAAGTATGCATAATGTGTGGCCAGGAATGAACAGGACCAATACTGCTCCATGATTTCCCGCCCGTTGAGACGCATTCCTTTCTTTTCGCATAACTGCACCAAGCCGGTAAAATCGATTAGCTCATCCACTCCGTCAAATGACCCATTCCGGCCCAACTGCTCAAAAAACGTATCGGCAAACTCACGGATGAAATACCACACCGGTCCCCTTTTACAGAGCTTCGAGACGCGCAGCAGTTGAAAGGCCCGGCCGGCCCAGTGACTTCCCTCGTCAATATCGGATTCCCCGATCTCAATTTCCCCAAAATCGGAAAGCTTCATCGGCAGGTTATAAAATTCATCGACAGCCCTCTGCTCAATCTCCCGTATGAGTTCCTCATCCTTGCAGAGATCCCGCTCCAGGAGCATCAGAAGCTGGTTGTAAAAGGAAGCCGACCTGCATAGTTTCGGAATATAATATTCCTGGTTCTTTTCCAGAAAAGAGAACAGGAAATCAATGTTAGACGGGTTATCAAATGTGATTAGAATCTCTTCGTCCCAATACGTCGTAACAAAGGTTTTTTCCAGCTCGGAGATGCATGCCTCAAAGGGCTTCAATTTCCGGCCGGCCGCATACAACTGAACATACTTTCCGAACGTATTTCTGATATCGTGCAGACTGATCGGTACATAGGAGATCGCGATGATCAGGGCGATCATTCTCGCCTCCTCCGTAAGCTCCATAAATATTTCATTCCAGAAATTCTCCGGATAGTCCAGATATCCCAGCAGTTCCTCCGTGTACTCCTGCGGTGAAAACTCCTCACAGGCACTCTGTTTTAAAAATTTCTCTATGATACGCGGGCTGTATCCCTTATTTTCAACAATATTATCACAGTGAAATAAAATGTCCTCCAGATATTCCGTCTCAAGCTCCGACGCATACAGATGGGCGAACAGGATTTTCGCTTTCTCGGCAGCGCTGTAATCCTTCAGGACACATTCCAGCTTCAGCCTGCTTACGATGTCCTTAAGCTCCGGGCTCCCGCTGATCTCCTGCTGGACAATATACTCCCTGGACGTAATAATCAGCCTTTTATTTTCATCGGCCTTTACCAGGTAAATCAGCTCCTCCAGCTTCCTTGTAGCCTTTCTCCCAGTCTCTTTGTGGAATGTGCTGCCCCAATAGTCATCCAGAATAAACACCTGCCTCTGATCGGAGTACTCCCATCCGGCCTCAATCTCCTCTATTGTCTCGGCCCAGATAAATCCTTCATACCCCCTCACAGACAGGAATTCCAGCGCAAGAATATAAGCCAGCGTCGTCTTCCCCATCCCCGGCTCGCCCGAAATCACGATCGTATGGTTGGCGTTCAGTTTAGCCAGCGCATGGTTGTAAGTCTGTGTCTGGACAAAGGTCCTGCTGGTACCGAGAGCCTTGCGGTAAGCGTTCGTATTGCGGTTCCGCGCGCCCTTGTTGACAATCTCGGAAAGAACCTCCTCTATGACGGACGTGTCAGGGAGCCACAGCCTGGTATAATCCTTCTCAATCCGGCTGTATTCCTTTTCCGCCAGAAGGCGGTTCAGCTCATTCTTCGTGATAAGATCCCCGCTGGTTTTGATATACCCCTCAAACAGCTGATAAATCTTATCGGCCTCATGTTTCCCCAGTTCCAGTGAGACAACGAGGATATAGCGGTCCGGATTCAGCTTTTTAACCTTTAGAAGCTCAATGTTTTTAAGTTCCCTGTATAATGTCTTAAAGTCCTTATACTTTTTGGCCTGCACCACCAGTGTGGATGTTTCGTCAAACCACAGTCCGTCGGCCCCGCCGTCAGCGGTATCCTTAAACGTCTGAAGCCGGACATGCTCACGCTGCTGAACCACTTCACACGCCAGATTCTGAAAATCGGCCCAGCTCAATTTTTCATTATAATCGTATGTTCTCATGCTCAGTCTTCCTTTGCTTTCTAAAAAGGGAATTTACCGGCTTGATTTACCGTAACTGCCGCCCCTGTATCTGCGAACCTGTGTTCTTTTATTGTATCATATCAAAACCACGGTGTAAACGATATCGAAAAGGAGGCGGCCCGACTGCGGGACGCCTCCAAAACAGATTCAAACCCCGTCGTTCTCCGCCAGGTCTTTCCTTTTTCATCTTTCCTTTTTCATCTTTCCCGATTCGTCTTTTCTTTTTCGCAGCTGCTTCCGTCCATAACTAAAATAGTAAACGGCTGCTCCGAGAGGCAGCGACAGATACACCCTCATTCCCAGATTCTGATAGTCCAGTATTTTAGGGAACGCAAAGGTATAAATAAAAAATGAGATTATCAGATCTCCTTTTGTCATAAAGATGATTCCCGAGTAAACGGACAGGATAAACATGACCCAAAGCCCCCAGAGCCGCGGCTTTCTCTTCACGCAGAGCACGGTCATCCAGACTGTAAACAAAACCTCTAAAGCCGCTATGACTGTCATAATCCACTGTGCCATATTGAACTGTCTCCAGGTCGACGGGGTTCCGGTTACCACTGGGGAAGCCACTATGCGGATCCAGTCGATTTTCCCGCTGTCATCCGAGACGGCCAATTCCACCCTGGGACTTTCATCCCCACAGTCCACCAGATAACTGTATATGGTCGCCCCCGGAGCGGCTCCTTCCGCCTGGCGCCTCTTCTCTTCCAGTTTTTCGGCTGAATTCCATGTTCTCCCGTTCCAGATATCAAAAAACAGTTCAAAGAATTGTTCTTTCTCTTCCGGCTCCGTTATGTCCACCCACAGACTGCACATTGCCTCTTTATCCCTGTTTTTTAAGGCGGTCAGCAGAGGCGCCAGATATTCCTCCAACACGTGGTCTTCCCGTGCCACCCCCGCGTCGTGGGACGTGTCTGCACTCCGGATCGGCGCAGCAGTCGCCTCCCCTGAACCGAAACCTGCCGTGATAAACAACAGAAACATTATTATGAAACATACCTTCTTCATTATTTCGTTTTCCCCCGCATCCCGGCTCATTCCAATTGCCCATTTCCAAGCACATTGTCCATAATGGTATCAGTTTATTATAGCAAATGCCGGTTCTCAACACAAGTGAACTGGGAAAAACTGGAGGGAATTATTCAGGCTGCCGCAGCTTCGGCAGAATCTGTGCCAGGGTCACGGCGGCTTCATTCAGTTTCTGAAGCTCCTGCTCCGTCAGTCTTTCCTCTGGGCACACGTTCCACAAACTCATGTGCAGTAAGCGCATCCACAAGTTTTGTCGCCTGCTGCTTTGGCACATTCAGACGCCGGGCCATCGCTTCGCGAACTTTTCATTGCCACTCAACGGTAAAGTACCGGTACGGAAAGGACGTTGCCTTCCCCGTACCGGCACTCCCGGCTTTCTCTATGCCCCCCAAACACGGACTCCCTTTATATGAAGAAATCTGGCCTGCTCATACTGGTAGGAATCCAGAGGCCGCATATAAGCATCATAACTGTGTGCCGCCAGAAAAATACGCCCGTTCTCCACGGCCACAATCACCGGGCTGTGATAATACCAGCTCCCGTTGCCGAGCTGCACGATGTCTCCGGGCTGTATCCCCTTCTCATCCGTCACCACGGCATAAGGCCCCACCGACTTATTCCCCACAAGGAAATTATAGAGGTACTGCACCCCCGTCCAACTGGGTGTCCTGTCATAGCCGCTGTTGTAATACCAGCCCTTCACCGGAGTATAATTCATGACTCCGCTCCCCGCATAAATGCACTGCGAAGCAAAATTCGTACAGTCTCCTCCCATATGTTCAAAATCGAGATATCTCGGATTCCTTCCCAATGCCCACTGTTTGGCATACTGTAAAGCCGCCTCCCGGCGGTATTCCTTTTCTTTCAGCATATCCTGCAACCTGATCCGCTCCCTGTTATTTAATCATATGGCGGACACGGCTTTGATATCCTCAGAAACTTTACTATTCCTCATCCGCGGGATAAAAGCAGGCCTCATAAAGCATCGTAACCCCGGTATCCAGGATTCTTTCCTCCTTTACCGGAGTGCTTTTAAATACGATGCGGTCCACAAGGGCATCGATGAAATCCACAATCACAACGGAGGCCGCTTCCAAATCGTCTGCCTTGACCCTGTCCTGGTTTCGGCCCAGAAGTTCGAGAACGGCCTTCCTGATTTCTTCCCTGTGCAGATCCAGCACGGCGGCCACATCCTTTTTTGCATAATAAAGCTCTTCCAACGCCTTGTTAAAATCTTTGACACAAAGGTGCAGGTCTATCAGTTTTTTCACCAGGCACCGGAGCCATTCCTGCAGATTCTCCGTATACAGCCGCCTGTTCATCTCCGTATTCAGCGTCTGGAAAACCGTCATAAAATGATTGTGATGGCGTTCAAGCAGCTCCGCCAGAATCGTGTCTTTATCTGAAAAATATGAGTACAGGCTGCCGATTGAAATTCCGGCCGCTTTTGCGATCTCATTGGTCGTCATCTGAAAAAATCCCTTTTCACAGATCAGCCTCATGGCGGAACTCAGGATTCTTTCCTTCATCTCCATACTGCGTTTCTGTTTCGGCTGTCTGATTGTCTTTTCTGTATCCATTGTCCATCCTCCCTGCTCTTTATTCTATCCTCCCTTTCCTGAAACGTCAAGAATCAAAGTGAGTTATTACTCACATTTTTGTTGACAGACAGAAAATATGAGTATATAATCGCGTTTATAAACATGAGTTATTACTCATATTAATAAAATCACATCAGGAGGTATCTGTCATGGAACTGTCAGAAAAAATCAAAACCGGGGCGATTCCCGGATTAATCCGGGAGTTATCGGCTCCGGCCATCCTTTCCCTGCTCCTAAACGCGTTAAACGCGGCGATAGACGGCGTATTTGTGGCAAAGAGCGTTGGCACCGCGGCCCTGTCCGCCGTAACGGTTTCATTTGGAATTGTCCTCATTATCCAGGCTCTCTCACTGCTGATTGCTGCCGGAGCATCGGCCTCCATCTCATTGAGGCTCGGAAAAGACGACAGAGCAGGAGCGGAAAAAGTGATTGGAAACGCCTTCTTTCTCTCCCTCCTGTTTGCCGCGGCCATCACCGTCACAGGGCTGTTTACCGTGACTCCCCTGCTCCGCCTCTACGGGGCCAATGAGGAGAACCTCCCATACGCCGTGGAATATATCTCCGTTATTCTGAGCGGTTCCTGTTTCTTCATCATGGCGCAGTCGATGAACAACTGCGTAAAGGGGATGGGGTACGCAGGAAGGGCTTTCCTGAATTCCCTGATGAGCGTATTGACCAATACGGTTTTAGACGCTGTTTTTATCTTCGTCTTTCACTGGGGCGTCTTCGGAGCCGCTCTGTCAACGGTGATTGGCAACGGCGTCTGCATGATGATGGCGCTCCGCTTCCTCCTCTCCGGAAAATGCGCCGCAAATCTCCGGCTGAGCTGCATAAGGCCGTCCGGTTCAGGAAGTATTCTGTCCATCGGCCTTCCCGCCTCCATCGTACAGTTCGCATTGAGCCTTGTCTCCCTGACCTTCAACCACACCGCCGCATACTACGGTGGAACGGCCGGCGTTGCTTCCTATGGAATTATGTACAACACGATGATGACGGTCTATATGCCGGTAATCGGCCTCGGCCAGGGAATCCAGCCAATTTTCGGTTTTAATTACAGCGCCGGGAATTACCTGCGTGTCGAAAAGACCTTAAAGCTTTCCATTACATATGCCACCGCCTTTGCGGGCGTTATGTTTCTTCTCATCGAACTTGCGGCCGGTGCAATCGTCGGGGCATTCGGAGGGACCGGGGATCCCTCCCTGGCCGCTATGGCCGTTCCCGGCCTGCGCCTTTTCAGCCTTACACTCCCCCTTGCCGGGTTTCAGATGATAAGCGCAAACTACTTCCAGTACGTCGGAAAGGCAAAACAGTCCGTCATCCTGAGCTCCCTCCGCCAGCTCATCCTCCTGATTCCCTTTGCCCTTCTCTTTCCGGCAGTTACCGGCATGACCGGAATCTGGCTGGCAACCCCTGCCGCCGATTTGATCTCCTTTGCCGTAACCGTTGTTTTTATAAAGAAAGAACTGGATTTACTAAAGAAACAGTAGGCGGATACGGGAAAGAGCTCGACAAACGGGGCAGCGCGTCCCTATGGACGCACTGCCCCGCTCAAATAATCGTCAATCTGGATTGTCCACTTACTTTCGGCACATTCTCTCCGCAGCCTCCACCACGTGTTTGGCTAATACGGTCGATGTCACCGTTCCAACGCCCCCCGGCACCGGTGTGATGGCTTCCACAATCGGCTCCACCTCGTCGAATCTCACATCGCCGCACAGTTTCCCTTCCGGGTTGGTGTTGATGCCCACATCCAGCACAACCTGGCCCGGAGATACATAATCTTTACTTACCAGCCCCGCACAGCCCGCCGCTGAAATCAGGATCTCGGCCCCGCGGCAATGGGAAGCGGTGTCCACGGTGTCGATATGGCACATGGTCAGTGTCGCGCACCGGTTTAACAGCATAATGCCGACCGGTTTTCCAATCACCATGCTGGCCCCGATGACCGTGACGCGTGAACTCTTGAGAGAATACCCGTAATAGTCCAGAATTTCCAGGCAAGCCTGGGCGGTACACGGTGCAAAACCTCCCTCCTCGCCGGAAAGCACGTTTCCCTGGGACCAGGCCGTGATGCCGTCCATGTCCTTTTCCGGTTTCAGGGCCGCGCAGACGGCCAATTCGTCCTCGCGCCGTGCCAGAGGCCGGAACATCAGACAGCCGTGAATTCCGGGATCCCCGTTAATCTCCTGTACGACGGCCATCAGCTCCTCCGGCCGGTAATCCGGTTTAAGAAAGATATGCTTTACCTCAATCCCGATTGCGGCGCACCGTTTGGATGCGCCCCGCTCATAGGACAGATCGGCCGGACGTTCCCCAATCCGGACAATCGCGAGGGTCGGTACAATCCCGGCCGCCTTAAGCCGTTCCACCCGCTTTGAAAGCTCCCCGCCCAGCGCTGTCACAACGGGCGCTCCCGTCAATAATTTAGCCATTTAAACTCCTCCTTACACAGGTTGCTGTCCCTGTTCTATTTTCTCCTGCCGATCCAGCATAGCCGATATGGCGGCATTGGTGATTACGTTCGGAAGTGTTCTCTGACCGCCGATAATACGGTCGATTCCCGTCATCAATGCAACGCCCTCTAACGGAAGATTAACACTGCCCAGTGTCATTGTCAACATGACAATGCTGGCGCTCGGAACACCGGCGGTTCCCAGGGAAGCCAGCAGCGCCGTGACGAAAACCGTTACCTGCTGCGCCATCGAAAGCTGCACTCCCGCCACCTGGGCGATGAAAATGACCGTCATACCCTGATACAGGGCGCTTCCGCTCTTGCTGACATTCGTTCCAACCGACATGATAAAGCTGGCAATCGCCTCGGAAACCCCGAGATTATTCTGCAGCTCCTTGATTGCCACCGGCAGGGCCGCGGCCGAACTGTCGGTTGCCAGGGCCATGCTGATTGCCCCGAAGATACCCTTGTAGAATTTGATTGGGTTCATCCTGACGCCGATGGCCACGAGGCCCGCCTGGATGACAAATATAAATACAATCAGCGCCAAATGCAGCACAATAATAAATTTTCCCAGAGGAAGAAGTGTGGAAAGGCCGTATTTTCCTATCATGCCGGACATTAAGCCGAATACGCCGAACGGGGCAAAGGAAATGACGATATCCGTCATCTTATACATAACCTGTGCGGTTCTGTCAAAGAACACCTTCACCGGCTCCGCCTTTTCTCCACACATCACGATACAGATTCCGAAGAAGAATGCAAAAACGATTACCTGAAGCATGTTGTCACCGGAAAATGATGCAAACACATTGGTCGGGAACATATTCAGAATCGTCGAGATAAAGGAAACCTCCGTGGCATCCCCGGTATCTGTCACCGGCATTTGGATCGCCGCGCCTACTCCCGGTTTTAGCAGATTTGCAAATACAATACCGGTCAGAATCGCCAGCGCCGTCATGACTACGAACAGGATGAATGCCTTGATTCCCATTTTATAAATTTTTTTCATATCCGGTATGCTGGTCAGGCCGCTGATAATCGCACTGAAAACCAGAGGAAGTATCAGCATCTTCAGCATACGCATAAAAAGATCGCCAATCGGCTCAAACACGGTTGCTCTTTCCCTCAAAAGAACACCAAACAAAATTCCCAGGACGAAACCGATGGCGATTTTCGCAAACATCGGCATTTTTTTCGTTTCTTTCATTCTTATCCCCTTCCCCAGTCCACTCATGGATCCTGTTCCGCCGCCCCGGTTCCCTAAACGGGCGGGGCGACGGAACGTATGTATGTAAAGAACTTATCAGGCAAGCCATTTTTCCTCATCAAACAGAGGATGCTCCGCGGCAATCTCAGCCACGCGTGTGCGGATCTTATCGAGAGCCTCCGTATTGCCGCTGTTTTTAAGAGTATCCGCCAGGAGGCGTCCAACCTCACGGATTTCTTCCTCTTCCAGGCCGCGGGTTGTCAGGGCCGGTGTGCCAATCCGAATGCCGCTTGTCACCTTGGGACTCTGCGGATCATAAGGTATCATATTTTTATTGACTACGATTCCTACGGATTCCAGAACCGCCTCGGCTTCTTTGCCGGATGTGATTAAGTTTCGGACATCCACGAGAATCAGGTGTGTATTGGTTCCGCCGGAAACGAGCCGGAGACCGCATTTTAACAGTTCATCCGCCAGCGCCTGGGCATTGTCGTATACTTTCTGCTGGTATGCCTTATAAACAGGAGTCATACTCTCCAGCGCCTGCACCGCGCGCGCTGCGATCATATCCATTTTGGGCGCTCCCTGCAGTCCCGGGAATACCTGGGTGTCAATCTTTTTGGCAAGTTCTTCTTTGCACATGATGATACCGCAGCCTCTGGCGCCTCTCCAAGTCTTATGGGTGGAGCTGCTGACTACATCGGCGTGAGGAATCGGTGAAGGAATGATTCCCGCTGCAATCAGGCCGACCGGATGTGCAATATCGGCCATCAGATAAGCGCCGACGCTCCTTGCAATCTCACCAAAGCGCTTGTAATCAATCTGTTTCGGATAGGAGGAGGCTCCGCAGATGATCAGCTTCGGCTGATGCTCTTTGGCCAGCCTTTCCACCTGCTCCATGTCAATCTCCTCGGTCTCCTTGTTCAGTCCGTAAAATACCGACTGGTACATTTTCCCGCTATAATGGAATTTGGCGCCGTGGCTTAAATGGCCGCCCTGATCCAGTTCCATTGAAAGTACGGTGTCGCCCGGTTTCAGCAGGGCGCGCAGAATCGCCACATTCCCCACCGTAGCGCTCATGGACTGTACGTTTACATGATCGGCGCCGAACAGTTTTTTAATACGCTCCTTTGCCAGGTTTTCCACTCTGTCGGCCAGTTCACAACCTGCCACGAAGCGTCCGCCCGGGTAACCCTCGGCATTTTTGTCGGCCCAGATGGAACCTTCCAGGCCCGCCGCCAGAGGTGAGGCATAGTTTTCCGATGCGATCAGGCAGAGTGTTTTTTTCTGACGCTCCTCCTCCTGCATGGTCAGTTCCGCCATTTCAGGGTCAAATTTTTTAATTTTCTCAAAGCTGTTATCCAGATACATCTTCATTCCTCCATTTTTTAAATTCCCGATTTATAAGTTCCTGTCTGTTACTTTCCTATAATCCCATTATAATAAACCGGCTGTTTTTTTATAGGAACTAAACCGCTGTTTTATTGAACAAAATCACACTTTTTATCATTTTCTCTTTACATTTATGGTGTATAATCACAAAACCGGCTGTTTCCCTCTCCTTTTCCCTGTACATAATATCCTATATTCGTTAATAAAATAACGGTTCTCAAGTCAACTTTACGGCATAGGGGATTCCTGATATAATGGAGCAAAGGCGGTGAATGCAATGGGAAATATACAGGAACTGGACTGGGGAAATATCGACTGGGTCTTTGAACCCGCCCCGGGATCAAACGATAAAATGAAGGTTGGAATCAGCACCATACGGTCCGGCGGGGAGCAGCCCCGCCATATTCATATCGGGGATGAACAGCTTATGTACGTCCTGAAGGGTTACGGACACCAGAAAGTCGGGGATGAAGAACTCCCTCTGGCTCCCGGAAAGCTCTATCATATTTCCCCCGGCATGTCCCATGAGGCGGTCAACGACGGAGATGAAGAGATTGTCAAACTGCTGATCTCCATTCCCGCCGCGCTGAGTGACGGACCGGCCTGGCAGGGGCAGGAAACCGAAGTCCCCGCCGCTCCCCGGGAAATTGACAGGCGGCATTTTCTCAGACAGACCATCTCCGAAATCTCCGGCCAGATGCTGCACCCGCTGAAAATGCCGCTGTCTATCTACGACTGTGACGGAACGGCGGTCTATCAGAATGCGGAATATCCCGCCTTCTGTAAGACGTGCTGTGACATCGTGGAGGATCCGATGAACTGTCCCCTCTACCGTCAGAAGGAATCTTATCCCGCATCCTGCAATTCGAGGCCCTCGGCCTTTATCTGCCAGTACGGCCTATCCCTCTATATTCTTCCCATCGTGTCCGGCGAAGATTACCTGGGGGCGATCAAGGCCGGCCACGTCAGGACGATGGATCCCGCCGTGACGGATTTTCCGGGAAAGCTCCCCTATAATGTCCCCAGCAGCACCGTGGCGGGCATCCTGCAGATTATGGAGAAACTTTCAAACATCATCTGCAATTACTATCATTTTACCCAGATGGAAGCGGCCCTGGAGGACAGCAAAAAAGCCCTGTCCGACCAGACGAAGCAGGAACAGCTTCTGCAGTCCTCGCTTCAGACCAGCCAGACAAAGGCCATCAACTTACAGATTAACCAGCATTTCTTATTTAACACATTGAATATGATGATGGGCACGGCCATCCGTGAGAACGCGGAACAGACCTACCAGGCCATCAGCAGCCTGGCCCTGATGCTCCAATATACGCTGCGCGGCGACAGCTATTTTGTCCCGCTTCGCGAGGAAGTGAATTACCTGAAGAATTATACGGGGCTGCAGCAGATGCGTTTCGGAAAACGGCTGAAGCTTCAGTACGATATTGACGAACAGCTTCTGCATGAAGAGGTTCCGTTTAACTTCCTCCAGCCGATTGTGGAGAACTGCTTTAAGCATGCCTTCGCCGCATCCGGGGATTTGATGGCAATCTCCGTCTCCATCCACGGGGCGGAGGACTTTCTCACCGTAAGCATCAAAGACAACGGCAGAGGGATGGAACCCGAAGAACTTCTCGCCCTCAAGGCCATCACGCGCAACGGCGACTCCTCCCACGGAACGGCAATGGTTGCGCGGAAACTGGATGCCCTGTACGGTGAGAAATACCGCTATGAAATCAGCTCCGGCGGCGACGGAACCACCGTGACCATCAAGATTCCATGGAGAAGGGGGAACGCAACATGAAAAAGGTTCTTCTGGCCGACGACGAAAGAGCCTCCAGCGATATCATCCGCTATTTTATAGAAAAACATAAGCTTCCTCTGGAAGTGGTCGGTGAGACAACCCGGGGCGATGAAACCGTGGAGGCGGTCAAACGGCTGCGCCCAGACATTGTATTCCTGGACATTGAAATGCCCGGCTTAAATGGGCTCCAGGTCATGGAGAAGCTCGGCCATGAGCCCTTGGGGGATGTGGCTTTTATCATCATTACGGCGTATAATTCCTTTACCTACGCCCAGCAGGCGCTGCGGCTTAAAGCCCGTGATTTTCTGCTGAAACCGATACTCTATGAACAGTTCTGTGAGACCATGCAGCGCGTTCTGGGATACCGTTATTCCGACAATCCTCTGTTTAACCAGCTTATGGAATACATTGATCTGCATTATATGGAAGAGCTGCATCTGGGGGACTGCGCTGCGGCTATTTCAACCAGCGAAAGCAACGTGGCAAGATTATTCAAGCATTATCTGAACACCAGCTTCACCACCTACTATAATTCCGTCCGGATCAATAAGGCGACGGAACTTCTGCACAACGGCTGTTCGGTCAAGGAAGCCGCAGATATGGTGGGATACAGCAATTTAAACTACTTTTACCGCACCTTCAAGAAGCAGACCGGCATGACGCCGAAAGAGCACCAGGGAGGGCATGAACCCGCCATTCCACCGTCTTAACGTGGGAATTACCGTTCACACCGCATTGCGCAGTGAACAATAACACGCTTCGCGGAATACATCCCGAGTGAACAGTAACGGGGAAATTCCCGGTGCAATTCTTTTAGCCGCCGAACCTTGCATACTGTGGATAAGTATGGTACGCTTATAAATAAAAGCTATATAGCAAGCGTCTATATTTTTGAGAAAATGGACTTTTAAATACAAAACGGACATCATGGATTCTACATAATAAAAAGCCGCCCGGAGGCATTTATGCAAAAGAAAATTTTTCCTGTTATTATAACGTTCGCCCTCATACTTTCAAGCCTTTTTTCACTTTTCTGCCTGCATAACCTCCAGGGTAATGCAAAGGTAATCAACTATGCGGGAATCGTGCGCGGCGCCACCCAGCGTCTGATCAAAGAAGAGCTGAACCATAAACCGAATGACGCCCTGATTAAGAAGCTGGACAGTATACTGTCCGAGCTTCAGAGCGGCAAAGGCGAATACGGACTAATCCGCATGGACAGCAGTGATTTCCAGTCCCTCATTCTCCGGATGCAGTCCGACTGGCAGAAGATGAAAGAGGAAATTAAAGACGTCAGGGCCGGAGGAAGCACGGAACAGCTTTTTGAAGACAGTGAATCTTATTTTGACCTGGCTGATCAGGCGGTTCTTGCCGCAGAGCAGTTCTCCGAAAAGAAGGAATACCTGGCAGAAAAAAGTCTGCTTATCTTAAACTGTTCCTTTATTTTAATGATTTTCCTTTTCTACCTGTTCAGCTCCAGCCAGGCAAAACGAAGAAAAGCCCTCCTTGAAGCAGAGCAGGAAAACCGCAGAAAAGAAGAACGTCTGTCACGTATGACCGACAGCCTCCTCGGACCGATCAACGATATCTCCGAACTAATCTATATTACCGATATTGAAAACCATGAACTGCTGTTTCTGAACAAAGCCGGCCGTGAATCCTTTCACATAGACACCATGGAGGGTCAGAAATGCTATAAGGCGCTTCAGGGTAATGACGCTCCCTGTGATTTCTGCACCACTCCCCTGCTGAAAGAAGGGGAAATCTATACATGGGAATTCACGAACCCGCTGACCAAACGCCATTATATCCTGAAAGACAGCCTGATTGAGTGGGAAGGGCGGATTGCCCGGATGGAACTCGCTTTTGACACCACCGAATCGGAAAAAGAAAAGATACAGCTCAAATCCAACCTGGAAGCCGACAAAATGATCACAGAATGCGTGCGCATGCTTTACCAGCCCGATGATATTGATGCGGCCATTTCCCAGGTGCTTCAGTATCTGGGAAGTTTTCTCTCCGCCGCCCGTACTTATATCGTATATATCCGGGACGGCAGAATGTATAACGATTATGAATGGTGTGCAGACGGTATTGCACCCCAGAAAGAATTTCTGCAGGAAACTCCCGTTGAGTTGATTGTGCGGTGGATCCCTTATTTTAACCAAAAAAAATGTATTATTATCGAGGATTTGGAGCAGATTCAAAAGACGGCCCCAAAAGAATATGAAATTCTTCATTCACAGATGATCACAAGCCTTGTCGTCGCCCCGCTGGAGCATGAAGGGACATTGATCGGCTATTTCGGCGTAGATAATCCGCCGACCGACCGGATTCAGAATATTGCCCCTCTCCTTCAGACACTGTGCTATTTCCTTCTGCTTGCAAAAAGCCACTCGGACAGCCAGAAATTACTGAAGCATTTAAGCTATTTCGACAAACTAACGGATTTCTATAACAGAAACAAGTATATAGAAGACACGACGGCTCTGACCCACACGGACAAACCCGTAGGAATCGTCTATCTGGACGTTAACGGATTAAAAGATATCAACGACCGCTACGGTCACGAATTTGGAGATAAGGTTTTAGTAGAGTGCGCCAGGCGGATGAAATCCATATTTACCTGTGGAAATTTTTACCGCATAGGCGGCGATGAATTTGTCATTATCTGTCCCGATATGAAGCAGGAACAGTTCCATAATCTGGTGCATGAACTGAAAGCCCGTTTTGATCTGGATTCCGACTGTCAGGCTGCCATAGGTTCCCAGTGGCTCGAATGCATTGACGATATCGGCCGCGAGATTGCAATTGCCGATGCCAGAATGTATGAGGATAAAAAGGCATATTACCGAAAAAATCCCGCATCACGCCGCTACCGCCATTATAATGATGAGCTCCTCTCTCACCTCTCCAGCTCCTCTACGCTGCAAGAAGAGATCGGACAGAATCATTTTGTTGTCCACCTGCAGCCTAAAATTTCGGCCTCCAGCCGTTTGGCCGAAGGAGCGGAAGCGCTTGTCCGTTACGTTCCGATACCGGGCAAGCTGGTTGAGCCGGGAGATTTTATTCCGCTCCTGGAAGAATTTGAAATTATCAACCTGATTGATTTTTATGTTTTCCGCTTTGTCTGTTCCAAACTGAGCTCCTGGAAAAAAAGCGGCCGGCGTTTATTCCCTATTTCCGTGAATTTTTCGGTCTGTTCCCTGAAAATGCCCGGTTTTATCGAGCAGCTTACGGATATCTGCGTCTCCTGCGGTATCTCACCGGAGTATCTGGAAATCGAAGTCACAGAGAAAATACAGAACAACAACGGCCTTGATGTGAAAGAACTGAGTTCACGGCTGCAGAAAGCGGGCTTTACCGTTGCCCTCGACGATTTCGGTACGGAGTGTGCAAATGTGGTCCTTCTGTCCGAGGTGGAATTCGATGTCCTTAAGTTAGATAAGAGTATCATCGACCATATCGCGGATAACCCGAGAAACCTGGCTATTGTCAAATCCATCTCTGAGGTCTGCCATAATCTTAATGTCTGCCTGATAGCTGAAGGCGTAGAGACGGAGGAACAGTTTTCCGTACTTTGTTCCTGCGGCATTGATTTGGTTCAGGGATATTTATTCAGCAAACCTGTTTCCGTTGAGGAATATGAGAAATTGTTTTTATACGAAAAATAACGCACTTTACATTTTCATCCAGTGAAAATGTAAAGTGAACTTGTTGTCTTCTGCGTTAAAGCATCCCCGGAGCCCTGACGCTTTTCACCTTTCTCACCTTTCCTTTTAAGGTTTTGTTCTGCAAAGCTTCCAGAACAAGAGCGCCTTTCCGGTTTAAGATTTCCACATAGCTGAGGCTGTCCCTGATATCGATGATTCCGATGTCCGTCACTTCCACACCCTCAATAGTGCAGATTGTGGCGACTATATCGTTAGCCCTGATTTTCGATTTCCTGCCTCCGCCGATGGACAGTCTCATGATTTCTTTGGTAAATCCGCTTCCGCTCTGCGTTTTTAATTCCGTTTTGGCCCTCTGGCTTGCCCAGAATTTTTTCTCGTCCGCCTGTTCCACTTCCGGACATGCTGCGATCTCAAGGGTTTGGCCGGTGAACTCTTCCACCATCTTGAGCATCCGGCGATCCTCTTCACATACCAGACTTACCGCCGTCCCTGTTTTTCCGTTTCTGCCGGTACGTCCGATCCGATGGACATAGGTTTCCCTTCCGGTTGGAAAATCATAATTGAATACGTGGGTAATGTCCTTGAAATCAATCCCCCTGGCTGCTACATCGGTCGCAATCAAAAAGCGGAAACCGCCTCTCCGAAACGCATTGACGGTTTTCAAACGTTCCTTCTGCTCCATATCCCCGTGCAGCATTCCGCAGAAAATCCGGTTCCGCCTCAATTTTTGAAACAGGACATTCACCATCTCCCTTGTTCCGCAAAAGATGATAGCGCTCTCCGGATTCTCCAGCTTCAGCGCTCTGATGAAGGTATCGTATTTGCCGTCCGGTTCCGTTTCATACAGCTTCTGGGCAATGGCGGGTTCCTCTTCCTGCTGTGCATCACAAGTCACGGTGACGGCTTCCTGCATGAATCCTTCCGTCAACCGGCAGATTTCCGGCTTCAGTGTGGCGGAAAAAAGAGAAATCCCCGCATTTTCCGGGACTTCCGCCAGAATATCTTTTACCTCGTCGGCAAACCCCATATCCAGCATTAAATCCGCCTCGTCGATGACAACCCATTCCACCCGGCTCAGCTTTAAAGTTTCGCGGCGGATATGATCCATGACACGCCCCGGCGTTCCCACTATGATATGGGACTTCTGTTTCAAGGTCTGAATCTGCTTATCAATAGGAAAACCGCCGTATACGGCGGCAACCTTTAACCGCTTCAGCCTGCCGATAAAAAAAACTTCATCCCGCACCTGTTCCGACAGTTCCCTGGTGGGTTCAAGAATTAAAACCTGCGGGAGATTCTCCTCCCAGACTGCATTCTCACAAACCGGTATTGCAAATGCCGCCGTTTTCCCGCTCCCGGTGGGAGCCTTTGCTAATACATTGGCGCCCGATAACATAATCGGTATGACCGACTTCTGTATCTCCGTCGGTGTCTGGTACCCCAGCACTTTTAATGCGCTGAGAATTGTATCAGACAGTTCGTAATTATTAAAATGACTATTTTCCTGTTTATTCATCTGCCTCTTCCTTATGAAAAAATAAATGCAGAGAACTGCAAAGTCCCTCTGCATCCCGGCTGTTCACAACGGCCTGTCCAGTGATTATATCACAGATATTAAAATTTGACGATGCCCTGTTTGGCTGCCCTCCCAAAATCGCTTGTGACAAAATCTGTGCATTGCAACTGCATTAATGTGATAAATTGCACGCATAGTTTTTAAATCCGGGAATACACATAAATAGATTCAGACACGCAGGAGGACTTTTTATGTGCACAGCAATGACATTACAAACCCTACAGGATAACACTTTTCTGGGCCGTACCATGGATTTTTCCTATCCCCTTGATCCCGAGTTATATGTCGTGCCCGCAGGCTATCAGTGGAACAGCATCCTGAGTAACCAATCATTCCAAAACCGCTTCAGTTTTATCGGCATTGGACAGAACATTTCTCATGTTGCATTTGCGGACGGGGTAAACGAAAAAGGATTTGCAGCCGCAGCCCTCTACTTTCCCGGATATGCCCAATATGATGAGGATGATTCGCGCGATACATCCGCCGTATCGATCGCGGCCAATGAACTTCTGGGTTATCTTTTAGGGAACTGTTCATCCGTGGACCAGGCGGCCGGCCTTCTTGATAATCTCCGTATTGTTGGTACAAAGGACAGCATAACACAATCCGTTGCCCCTCTTCACTGGATTGTTGCCGAGCAGAGCGGCAGATGCGCCGTAATAGAAAAAACGGCAGGCGGCCTTTACCTGTGGAATAATCCTCTGGGAATTCTGTCGAACAGTCCGGATTTTTCCTGGCATATGACCAACCTGCGCAATTATATGAATATACAGCCATTTCAAAGACCTGAAGCAAAATGGAATTCCGTGAAACTTACCCCCTTCGGACAGGGCGCCGGTACAACCGGCCTGCCCGGAGACTACACTCCACCAGGCCGTTTTGTCAAAACCGCTTATCAGAAAAGCCATATTCCCATGCCTGCAAACGACAGGGAGGCGGTTATCTCCGGTTTTCACGTCATGGCGGGTGTGAGTATTCCAAAGGGAATCGTCGTGACCAACCGGCAGACAACAGATTACACTCAATATACGGCTTTCATGAGCCTGTCCACGGCCGAATACTATTTTAAAACCTATGATGAATCCGGGATTACCACTGCCAGGCTTCAGGATTACGCACAAAATTCCGCTCTGATGTCTTTGGGTAAATTGAACCGGCCAACCGTCTTTACCCGCATGTGAAATCTATTCCGTCACGCGGATATCCCCCCGGCGCTTCAAACAGTTCTTCCGCCCTCCAGTTCCGCCAGGAGTTCGGAAAGCTCTGAAACGGGCGGCATACATTTACTGCCTGCGCAGAGATAGAACCGGGCTCCGTCCTCAGGCAACGGATAATCACCGGTATAGGGAGCCAATCTTTTAAGCTCCCTTTCATTTTCCTCTGTTTTAACCACGACAGACAGTCCCGGTGATGTTTCGGTCAGACAGACAAGCTGCGCAGACAGTTTTTCTTTGTTTTCAGAATCCAGTCTGTTGGATAGCGTACATATCAGTTCCCTGGCCGGATAAAGTACATTCATCATGGTCAGCAGTGCGAAACTGTTTCCCGAAGGATACTCTTCCATGGCTCCCGCCAGAAACCGAAGCTGTTTATTAAGCGCCTCCTGCCAGTTGGTCTCACCGGTGATTTGTGCGAGCTGCTGCAGCACCCCGGCGGCCACTGAGTTTCCCGACGGAATCGCGCCGTCATAGGTCTCTTTTGTCCTCACAATCAGCTTCTCTCCGTCTTTCGCATACAGATAGAACCCTCCGTTTTCCCAATCGAAAAACTGTTCCAGCATCGTCTTTGCCCAGGCAGCCGCCCGGCTCAGGTATTCCGTCCGGAACGTTACTTTGTAAAGTTCCACCAGCCCGAGGATAAAGAAGGCATAGTCATCCAGCTTTCCCTCCCCCGCGGCGTCTCCGTCGCGGTAGCGCACCAGCAGGCGCCCGTCTCTCACAAGATGTTTGAGGATAAATGTCTCGGCCCGGACAGCCATCTCCACATACCGCTTTTCACCCAGCACGGCTCCGGCTTTCGCACAGGCGCAGATCATCAAACCGTTCCAGGAAACGAGGATTTTATCGTCCTTGTGAAGACTTGTCCGGCCGATGCGGTATTCATACAGCTTTTTACCGTCCTCCGTTTCACCGCTCAGTTCATATTTTTCATTCTCCAGCAGATTGGGAATGCTTTTTCCTTCAAAGTTTCCATCCCTGGTGATTCCATAGCGGATGCAGAATGAATCTCCGTCCTTTTTCCCTAAAACTTTCTTTATTTCTTCCCTGGTGAATACATAGTACTTTCCTTCTATCCCGTCGCTGTCCGCATCCTGGCCACAGTAGAATCCGCCCTGTTCATCCGTCAGTTCCCGTTCCACATACCCGAGTATTTTTTTCACCACGAATCCGTACATCTTCCGTCCGGTCATAGCAAACGCCTCCGCGTAAGCCATAACAAGGAGCGCGTTGTCATAGAGCATTTTTTCAAAATGCGGGACCATCCATTTTTCATCGGTGGAATATCTGGAGAATCCACCTCCAATGTGATCAAAAATCCCGCCCCGGTACATCTGGGCCAGAGTGTGTTCGGCCATGGCAAGCGCATCCCGGTTCTTTTCCCTCACGCCGTACTCCATCAGGAACATCAGGTTATGGGGTGTCGGAAACTTCGGCGCCCCGCCAAATCCGCCGTTCTTTGCATCAAAGCTGCGTGCAAACTGCCGGAAGGCCCGATGAACCACAACCATTCCCGGTTCACCCGCCCTTGTGATCTGCTCCTGTTCTTTTAAATAAGCTTCTATCCGCTCCGCGCTGCCCGACAGTTCCTCTCTGTTTTCCTTCCACCGAACCGCCACCGCAGTCAGCAGTTCTTCCAGCCCCATCCGGCCGTAACGCGCCCTGGGCGGAAAATACGTTCCCGAGAAAAACGGCCTGCACTCCGGCGTCATAATAACCGTCAGCGGCCAGCCGCCCTGTCCGTTCATGGCCTGGCAGACCGACATATAGACCGCATCCACATCCGGCCGCTCCTCCCTGTCTACTTTAACGCAGATATAATCCCGGTTTAACAGCTCCGCGATCACAGGGTTTTCAAATGATTCCCTTTCCATCACATGACACCAATGACAAGTGCTTTAGTCAGACGCGTCAGCTATACCCAATAGATAGGAAAACAGGCTTGTTTTCATTCTTTGCTTTTTCAAATGCTTCTTCTCCCCACGGATACCACTGCACCGGATTATATGCGTGCTGCAGAAGATACGGGGATTTTTCATGAATTAATCTATTGGGTGTATTGTTCATATTGTCCACGGAACCACCTCCTTTCTTTTCTTTGAAAAAAGAGGATATATTTGTGGGTGCAAATATATCCTCTTTGGATAAATGGGAGTTACTTTTCCTTGTTATGTTCTCCCTTTTCATTGTAAATTATACCGGACCGTTACCGTTTCTGTTCTCCCAGGATGTGTTCCGCAGGGTCTCTCCATGTTACGCCATTAACGGTTTCATTTTTTTGATGCATTCTTCCAGGGGCTCCATCAAATCCTTGGCTTTTTCAAACTCATTTGCCCGAAGCAGCTGCTGAATCCTGGTTTCCAGCTCTTTCTTCTTTTGCTCCATCAGCAGGTAATCTTTGTCAAAGTAATTGGCGTAAACCATCTGCCGGAATCTGCGGCTGCTCATCCTGCGCAGGGTATTGTTCTCCACTAAGAGCACGTAATCCACACAATTTGCGACCGTATAATAATCATGGGAGACCATGAGGACCGCGCCTTTATATTCCGCAATTGCCTGTTCTAATGCAATCTGGGCGTAGATATCGAGGTGTCCCGTCGGCTCGTCCATCAGCAGAAGATTCGCTTTGCCTAATGAGAGCGCCGCCAGCTGAAACAGATCTTTTTCACCACCCGATAACCCACTCATTTTCTGATGGACCGTATCGCCTTCGAAACCAAATTTTTTCAGATACTCCAAGGCGTCGTTTAGGGCTTCGAACCCCTTTTCAGCCATAATTTCCAGCAGTGTTTTTGAATCGTCATCCCCTGAGCCTGTAACCTGTGAAAACATAGCGGTTTCCGCCTCTTCACTTATCCTGACGGATTCTTTCCTGTTTTCAAAGATTTCGCAGAGCAGTGTGGTTTTGCCGGTTCCATTGCCGCCTACAATTGCCACATGCTCTCCGGGCTTCATTTGAAAATCCACATGTTCCAGAAGCTGCTCTTCGAACGAGACGCTGTAGTCCGTCAATTCCAGAATGTATTCGTCCGTTATTTCTCCTTCCGTCTCAAAATGAATCTCAGGCTGTTTAATATCCACGAAAGGTGCCTTTGTTTTTCTTTCCTTTAAACGGTCCACCAGGGTTTGTCTTGCATAGACAGCTCTGCCAAGGGATGCATTGTCAAATTCCGACGCCCTGGCCCTGGATTTGGCCAGGATTTTACTCTGGCGGTCAATCTCCGCCTGATCGGCTGCCGCCGCCTCTTCCAAAGCAATTTTGGTGGAGAGAAGTTCAAAGTTATATTCCGTATAGTTTCCGTCAAACTCCTGGATATCCATATTTTCCATATGGAGTATCTTATTGAAACAATGGTTTAACAGATACCGGTTATGCGTGATGACGAGAAGCGTGCCCTTGTGGGCATTAATCAGATTTCTCAGGGAATTCAGATGCTGAAAATCGAGAAATACATCCGGCTCATCCATAATCAGGAACTTGGGACTCAGCATCATCTCCCTTATTACCTGAATCAGTTTAAATTCTCCGCCGCTCAGACTGTTTATTTTCTGTTCTTTAAGCTTCTGTAAGCCGGCAAGCTTTAACTGCTTTTTAATATTGCTTTCGTAGAAATCTCCGTCAATTGCATTCCATTCGTCCAGTTCTTTCTGATACTCCTGAAAAATTGTTTCCAGATCTTCCGACGTTTCCATTTCCCTGCAAAAATCCATGATCTTTTGCTCATGTTTTACAAACTCTTCACTGATATACTGAAATACCGTCACATCTTCTTTGGGATCCAACTGCGAAAATTGGCTGACATATCCGATCCGGTCCGTGCTGCCGAATTCTATTTTTCCATCGTACAGATACTCGTCCCGATGCATCAGTAAATCGAGCAGCGTGCTTTTGCCCGTGCCGTTGGTGCCGATTAAGGCGCAATGCACATCATCCTCTATTGTAAATGAAACATTCTTATATAAATCCTTCTGCGGATATGAGTAGGATAAATCCCGGACCTTAATCATGGCTGCCTCCTGTGGGGTTATTTTTGAAGTTGGTTCTGGTTCCTTTTTTCTTTCGGTTTTCTGCTCCTTTGCGGCCTGTTTTGCGGCTTGTCCTGCATTCTGTCCTGCGGCCTGTCCTCCGCCGTGCGCTGTTTTTTCTTTGCCGTCCGTTCTCCTGATACCGGAGCCGCTGCGGATGGTTTCCGGGAACCTTTTGAGGACGGTTCCTGGGATGCTCCCCTGGCTCCTCTTTTTGGCTGCGCCACCTTTACCGCCGGGAAATTATTGACCAGCGGATACGGATGTTCCTTTACTTCCGTTAACTTCTTTCCGATCAATTTTTCAATATCGGCAAGCTGTTCCTTCTCGTCAAAATCACAGAAAGAAATTGCAACGCCTCCGAGGCCTGCCCTGCCGGTACGGCCGATGCGGTGTACGTAGGTCTCCGGCACATCCGGCAGATCGTAATTGATCACATGGGACAGTTCATCAATATCAATGCCTCTCGCCGCAATGTCGGTTGCAATGAGTACCTGCAGCCTTTTATTTTTAAAATCGTTTAATGCCTTCTGCCGCGCTCCCTGCGATTTATCGCCGTGGATTGCCTGGGCTACCACCTTGCTTCTCGACAGTTGTTTTACAATACGGTCCGCCCCGTGCTTGGTTCGTGTAAACACCAGGGTCGAATCGATCTTTTCATTCTTTAGTATATGCAGAAGTAAATCTTTTTTATTGCCCTTATCAACATAATACAGATACTGCTCAATCAAATCCACGGTTGTTGACGCCGGAGTCACCTCTATCTTCACCGGAGATTTCAGAATTTTCCCCGCCAGCTTCGCAATGTCCGGCGGCATTGTAGCCGAGAAAAACAGTGTCTGCTTGTCTGTCGGTGTTTTGGCTATGATTTTTTTGATATCATGGATAAATCCCATGTCCAGCATGCGGTCGGCTTCGTCCAGAACAAGGATTTTAATGTGCTCTATATTTACGATCTTCTGATCCATTAAATCTAATAATCTTCCCGGCGTCGCCACCAGAATATCAACTCCCTGCCGCAAACTCGTCTCCTGCGGTTTTTGAGATACACCGCCAAACACTACGCAGGTTTTCAAATTCAAAAACTCTCCGTAAGTATTGAAGCTCTCAAATATTTGTATAGCAAGCTCTCTTGTGGGCGTTACGACCAGAGCCCGGATATTTCGTTTCTCCCACCTGGGCACAGTTTCCCTGCTGAGTATTTGAAGCGTTGGAATAGCAAACGCCGCCGTTTTTCCAGTGCCTGTCTGCGCGCATCCAAGCAAGTCCCTGCCGTCCAGTACAACCGGAATGGCCTCTTCCTGTATTGGTGTGGGAATTTCATAGTTCTCTTTTTCCAGTGCCTTTATGATTTCAGGCATGATATTCAGCTCTTTAAATTGCATATTCTCTCCTATTAACTTTTTTGACTGCGCAGGTATAATGCCCCGCCGGGTCATTATATCATATTCACTGCGTGAATACGTGTCTCCGACGGAACTTAGCGCCCGTATTTCTGCGGTGGACGCAGAAAACGGTATGCGCAGGTATAATGCCCCGCCGGGTCATTATACCATAGTTTTCAAAACTGCGATATGATTTAATGATTGGGCGGGGACTGTATGTGCCTGGAGCGCTGCGGGGCGCCCAGCCGGACCGCAGCCCTGGCAAAGCCGGGGAACGGAGCTTTAACTCCATTCCCCGGCTTTGTCAGGTTCATGTTTCACTGCTATCCCTGCGGAAAAGGATTCTCACTTTCCGCTTTTTTCTTCCGTTTCATGTTTGCTTTTTGCCGGTACATGGCCTCGTCCGCCCGTTTGAACACATCATTGAAACATGTATCGGTCTCTTCGTTATAAACCGCGACGCCCGTGGCAATAAAAATCTGTCCTCCAGGCGATTCAGAGCGGTTGAATTCCTCTACCGCCTCCTGGAACTGTATCAGAAATTCCCTGTAATGCCCGCAGTCCGGACCGTCTAAAATAGCCACGAACTCATCACCGCCTATGCGGAAAACGGAACCTCGCTTAAATACTTCACATATAATCCTGCACGCATTAATGATCAGCCTGTCACCGGAGTCATGGCCCCGGGTGTCATTCACGGTCTTCAGATCATTGATATCAAATACAATCACCGCATACTGCATCTTTTCAGGACTGGCCTGCTTGTCCAGCATAGCCACCGCCTCCTGATAGGCTGTTTTGTTCTTTGCGCCCGTCATACCGTCCAGATAGGCAAGGCTGTTGATGTAATGGATATATTTCTGCAAATGATTGACCGTCAGCTGAAAACTGTCCGCCAGCATCCCTACTTCATCCTGTGTCCGATGTGTCACTACTATCGATAAATCACCCCCGGCAATTTTCCTGGCCGCTTCATTCAGCTCTTTCAGAGGCCGGATGAGACGGCGTGTCATAAAAATGGTAAGAAACACAGAAAAAATCAAAAAAAACACCAGGGCAAAACCGCTTTGCAGTATCATCCGGTTCTTAGCGGCATCTATCTCAGCCGTCGGGGCCGTAACTCCCAGCCACATTCCGTTTCTCAGACTGCATAGGGCCATCTTCTTTTTTTCGCCGTTCATAAAGTATGTTACCAGACGGTTGTTCTCTCCCGCATCCATCAGTTCTTTGGATGCCGGCAGGCCGTTTTCCAGCCCCGCAAGCGATGTACCCGGCGGGAACTCCTTATGGTACACTATATTGGCCCGCGCGTCTGATAAAAAGGCATAACCGCTGGAGTATACCTCCACATCCCGGACCATATCCCTGACAACATCCAGATCTATGTCCATCCCAATTACTCCGACCGTCACATCATCAGCATACAGCGGTACCACATAGGAAATCATTTCTATATTGATGTTCTGATTCTGATAAGGCTCCATCCAGATGGCTTTTCCGCTTTTTACCGGCTGATAATACCAGCCAACATGTTCCACATCATCCGGACTGTATTCTGATAAATCCGTCGGCATAAATTCCTGAAACTCTCCGTTTAGCTCTGTCTTTCCCCAGAAAAATCCGGCAACCGGATTTCCAAAATCGGGATTGAACCGGAGATAGACAGCCAGCGCTCCCTCCGTATTATCGGCGGCATTAATAGCAACAGACAAAATATTTTCTGTATATGTTTCCAGACAGACATCATCTGTCTGCAGAACTTCAGCACTGGTAATCTGCCCGATGGCATACGCCGCCAGCGTATCCACCGACTGCTCAATGCGTGATAAAAGGGTATCTATTCTCCTGGCTTTTTCCGTACAAAGCAGATTCATTATCTTGGTTGAATTTTCATCGCTGACCTGCTTTGCGGTAAAAATTCCAACGCCGCCGATAACAGTGGAGGAAAGCAAAACACACCCTAAAATCAACGCGATAAATTTTGTCTGAATAGATTTCATGGTCTGCTCCTTATAAGATTAAATCCGGGCAGCGTAAGCCGCCACGCGGTACATTATCTGTCAGATAAGAACCGGCCCGGCGTTTCCGTCTGTCATCTCCTCCGTCCGGTTCTGCCGTCCAGCGTATTTCTAAGCGTTTCAAGCATAACCCCAATATCCACAGGTTTAGCAATGTGGGCGTCCATACCTGACTCCATAGCCGCCTGAATGTCCTTCTCAAAAGCGTTGGCGGTCATGGCGATGATAGGAATCGTCTCAGCGTCGGCTCTGTCACCCGACCGGATGGCGCGGGCCGCCTCATAGCCGTTCATATCCGGCATTTGGATATCCATCAAAATCGCGTCGAAAGCAGCCGGCTCCGCAGCGAAAAACGCCTCTACCGCCTGCGCTCCGTTAACTTTGAGTTCCGATTCCGCGCCGTACATCCGGAGAATCTCACACAAAATCTCAGCATTAATCTCATTGTCTTCCGCTACAAGGAACCGTTTCCCCGCAAGAGGCTCCCCCACCGGATCCTCAAAAACTTTTGTTTCAGTTTCTTCCGGGACCGGGGCTATCTCATTTTCCATTTCTACTGTGAAGGTGGAGCCATGATTCACCTTACTCTGTACGGATATCTCTCCTCCCATAAGATCCACCAGGCCCTTGACAATACTCAGTCCCAGTCCGGAGCCTTCCAACCGGGATACCGCGCTGCTTCGGGCAAAAGGTTCAAACAGATGTACCTGGGTTTCCTCCGGGATTCCAATCCCTGTATCGCTGACGGTAAAGCGGTAGCGCACCCACCCGTCCCCTTTTGTCCCCGGAATTTCCTCCAGTAAAAACCTTACGGTGCCTCCCGCCGGCGTGAACTTTACCGAGTTACCCAGAATGTTTATCATAATCTGGTTCGTACGTAAGGCGTCCCCATAGAAGTACGGGTGGTGTATCCCGCCTATTTGAACGTCATACTTCAGTCCGGCCGCGTCCGCCTGGGGAGCTATAATCTCCGTAGCCTGGACCACCAGTTCCGGCATATAGAGCCGCTCCCGGTTCAGTTCAATTTTGGCCTGTTCAATCCGGCTCATATCCAAAATATCATTAATCAGGCTAAGAAGGTGCTTAGAGGACATGGATATCTTCTGCAGGCAGCTCTGCACCCGGATCGGATCACCGGCATTGGCGTTCGCCAGCGTAGTCATACCCATGATGGCGTTCATCGGCGTACGGATGTCATGGCTCATGGCAGACAGAAAGTCGCTTTTTGCCCGGCTGGCTTCCCGTGACAGCTCCAGCGCCTTTTCCAGCTCTGCTTTTGCATCCCGCTCTGCGGCCAGCATATCCGTTACGTCAGAGCGCACCAGACAAACCGTCTTGTGATTTTGATCCCCCCATAATACGTTGATCTGCTTATACCGCAGATTTCCCTCCAATGACTGATATGGCAGGACAAAATCAAAACCGTCCGGCTTTTCTTCCAGCTGCCGGCTCAGGTTTTCAAGGCGGAACTGCTGCTTCACCGCCTCACGGTCGGCGGCTGTTTCGTAATAACCCGCTAAATTCTCTAAAGACGTATTATAGACTTCCGCCGTATAGGGCGGAAGGTTTTCCAATACCATCTGTCTCGTATACATGGTGAAACTGCCCGTAAAGACATCGATGAAACCTGCCAGCTCACAGGTATAGGCAATCACCCGGAGCAGCCGCTGCTGTTCCCGGATAGAATCAGTGATATCCGTCCTGGACAGACAGACCCGGCCCAGCCGGAGATCAATCGGTGAAACCGTCATATTCTTGGTTCTGATATCCCCGTAATCATCGATGAGGGAAAAGGCAATAGTATAAGCTCCGCCCTGTTCCAGGCGCTCGGCCATGCGTCCCATATTTAAACCGTTCCAATATTGTTCCCGGTCTTTCGGAACGACTCTGTGCTCCATCATATATTCCATCCATTTAGAATGTTTTCCCTGTTTGGGCGGTACAAAACGGGCATTTGGATCCAGTGACAGGATTTTGTAGGTATCCCGCGTTAAATCTAAATCCGCTGCAAAATCGTACCCGGTAACCGAAAGCTGGTGCAGAATCCGGTCGGAAACCACCTGTTCCGTGATATCCGTCACCGTCAAAATACCAGTGACGTCTCCGCTGTCGGGGGTAGTTACCATGTGCATCTCAAATTGTACATACCGGCCGCTGTCTTCATTCGGCAGATACACATAGAATTCCTTCGTCTGCTCTGTTTCCCCCCGCTCAAAAGCGGCCAGGGAAGGTTCCCGCAAATAGATATCCAGAAATGCCTGCCGTTCATTTTCATCGATCAGGGTCGAAAGACCGATGAAGAATTCCTCGCGGACAGAGCCGAATGTCTCCCGGAGAGCCAGGCCGGTATGGTCCATAATTTCTATTATAAAGTTTTGTGTGATGTTGCAGTGTCCGAGCACCAGAGCGTTGGGATCATGCCTCTGGTAATGCTGCAGGATCAGATCATTGTACTGCTGCCAGACATGGGCCCTCTCCTCACGTTCCAGCGTCATATCACTATAAACGGAATAGATCTTCTGCTCCCCTCCCTCACTCTGGATAAGAGACAGGGTATTCTTGACCCATACATAGTCCCCGGTTCCATTCAAAAGCCGGTACTCAAGCTCACAGCGTTTTTTCCCGCTGGCAATATAATCGGCCAGCTGCTGAGTTGTGTGTTCCCGGTCATCCGGGTGGACACCTTTCAAAGCGTCTTCCTGGTAGAGTTTCCACGCTTCTTCCAGTGTCATACCGGTAGTGGCCGCAAGCCCCTCCGAGATATACTCCGGAATCATCCCTCCATCCTTTTCACAGCGGACCACTGCCACCCCTCCCGGCAGATTTTTCAGCATATTTTGAAAATACTGTTCCAGCCGGTCCCGCTCTCTGCGGGTTTTTGCTTCCTCTGTGGTATCACGGATATATTTCACATAAGCCGGTATTCCGTTCCAGTCGACTTCCTTGAAGCGTATCGTATAGACACGGCCCGAATCCTCCACCTCTGCCTCGCCCTTTTCCAAATCCGGCTCATGGCTCTTTAAGTGGCAGAATTCACAAGGCTCACTTTTGCCGTGAAGCGCGGTATAACACTTCATTCCCAGACAGGGACGGCCCTTTACAAAAAGTTTCTCGGACTCATTCACATAAAACAGTTCCTTATTTTCTTTCCCTATCACATAAATGCCGTCTGCCGTATCATTGGCCATCTCCTGAAACAGGCGCGCTTCGTCCGACATCCCCATAAATACCGCATAAAACTTTGCAGAATCGGTCAAGGGGCCCATGCGCTGTCCCTTGACATGCAGCCAAATCAGGCCTCCGTTCTTGTGATACATCCGGTAAGAGATGTCCAGGACTTCCCCGCTGTACAGGGCTTTTTTCACAGCCGCTTTGACCCGTTCTTTATCCTGTTCATAAACAACATCAAGAGAATCATCGGCTGTCAGGGCCTCATATTCTTTCCTGCTATGGCCGGTCAAGGCAGGAACGCCGTCTGAAAAGTATATGGTTTCAAAGATGTCCGAGATTCTGTAAATGGCAACGCCTCCCGGAATCGCATTTATGATATCCCGTGCCTTCTCTTTGACGGAGTTCAATTCTTCCTCCAGGCGCTGCTGTTCGCTCACATCAGAACAGGCATCATTTTGCGCGTTCATGCCACCCTCTTCACACTTCTTTTCCTTGATATCTGTGGCATATATGATATGAACCGTTTTCCCGTCCCAATCAATAATTTGTCCATTGAGCTGGTAGAGATGTCCGCTTGCCGGGTTCCGGTACTCCCGAATCAGCCCCTCTGTGGAATTCAGTAGAGAGCAAAGCCCGCTGTCTCCTAAATCTGCCAGGAATGTATCTTTTGCCCGATCATTCGCATATAACAGCGTGTGATTATCGGATGAACCAACCAATACCGCCATCGGTGCGTGATCCAGCACCGATATCAATTGAGCCTTGGACAGGGAGCGTTCCTGAATCATAATCCGCTCCTCCTTTCATCATGTGCGGCGCATCAAAAGCCGCGGAATATGCACGTCCTTAAAATCTCTGCCTATATTTGCCATATTATATCATGCGCACCAGAGGTAGACAATATTTCTACTGATAAACGCGTCTTTTTTACCTTATTTGACTCGGCTTTAAGGGTTAAAATTCCAGCCCTATGCCAAAGTATTTTAAACCATTTTGCATCCCGGTTCCTTCAGCAGCCGTTGAAAACTCCGTTTACGCCCGCCGGTTCACCTGTCTGGAGATACCCTGGTAATATCATAGTAAGACACGCAGGTCTGATAAGCCGGATTCTCATAAACACCGGCGATTGCATTACTTACGGCATAATTTTGCACTGCATCATATGCAAAAATCATATAACATTCCTCCAGAATTTTCTCCTGCATCTGAATGTATGTCCTCTCCGCAGCGTCCCTGTCTGTTGCGGTCAACTCGACCGCCTCTTTGTTCTCAGCAGCGAACACATGTCCATCCAGGTAACAGAAATTGCATCCCGCCGAAGTCCCTGAATCCATCAGGAGCGTTGAGAACCAGCTGGCGGGATCTGCATAATCCGGCCACCATTTCATAACCATGATATCCTGGCAGTCATCAGGATTGGGGCTCCCCGCCAGGGACATCTGCGCGTCCCAGTCCATGCTGAGAAGTTTTAAAGTCACACCAATCCCTGCAAGGTTTTCCTTATACCGGTTCAGCATTTCACCATATACGGCGTTGCTTCCCATGTAAGAAACCGTTACGGTGGCATTATCCATGCCTGATTTTTTCAAATACTCCGCTGCTTTTTCGAGACTGCAGTTATACTGCATCAGCTCATCACTGTGCCCCCACAGCCCCGCTGTGATCATGCCGTGTGACTGGGTTCCGCTTCCTTTCAGAATATCATTGACCACTTCTTCATATGGGAAGGCGTATGCCAGGGCTTTTCGGAAGTCCGTATTACTGCAGGGTAAACTTTTTGTATTCAACATCAGAATAACATTAGTAAAGGTGTTTGCAGTGAGGATGGTAAATCCGTCCTTTCCGCGCAATATATTTAAATCTTCAGTAGAAAAATCGGACGCCAGCTGTGCTTCCCCGCTCTCAAGAAGTTCCCGGCGGGCGCCGGAATCGGCAACCTCCTGGATATATACATATTTATACTGGTTGTCCTTCCAGCCGCCCCGGTAATCTTCATAAGCCTTCATGGTTACCGCTCTCGCGGAAACCGTGGCGATTGTGTAAGGGCCGCTCCCGCCGTCATTCCCCTCGTTGAACCATTCCGCGTCCTTATTTATCACATTGGGACTCATGATATAAGCCGCATTGCCGGCCGACGCAATCAGCGGGATGGATGCACTGTAGCGGAGATGAAATGTCACTTCATACTCACCGGTCACTTCGATGGAATCCACACTGTCCCAGATGTAGGAAGCTCCCGTTCCGAGAGCGATGGTCCGGTCAATTGACTTCTTGACCGCTTCCGCATTCATCGTTTCCCCGTCGTGAAATTTGACATCGTCCCTCAGCTTAAATGTCCATTCTGTGCCTTCCCCGTTGGATGACCAGCCGGTTGCAAGCAGCGGCGTGACTTCTTCCGTCCGGTCATCGTAGTGTGTCAGGGTTTCGTATACATTGTAAAGAATTTTAACCCCGTTGGACTGCTCCGTACTCGGGTCCAGCGTCATATACGGTTCAGAGTAATACGCATGGTAGAGCACCTCCGTGCCGCTTACCCCCGTCTTTGAAGTTTTGCCGCATCCGGATGACAGAAGAAATACAGCTGTTATGGATACCAGCAGAATCGAAAACCGCTTTTTTTTATTCATAAAATCACCTTCCCGCTTTATCGGCAAGCCCCGCGTTCCGCAACTCCCTGAGCAGCTTTTTCATATCAATCGGCTTTGCAATATGGGCATTCATTCCAGCCTCCAGACATGACTGGATGTCTTCTGCAAAAGCATCCGCTGTCATGGCAATGATGGGAATTTCACGTTTCTTTTTATCCCGGAAGGAGCGTATCGCCATGGCTGCCTCACGCCCGTCCATGACAGGCATCTGTATATCCATCAGGACGGCATCGTATGTCCCTGCTTTTGATCGGTTCAGAATATCAACGCAGATTTGTCCGTTCCCTGCCCTAACGGAGTCAATATCATGGAATTTAAGAAGCGCTTCTATGATCTCCCAGTTCAGGTCATTATCCTCGGCAATCAGGAGATGCAGCCCCTGAAGACCGTCCGCGCTGTCATCGGGCGCCTCTGTTTCCACCTCTGAAAAATGCAGGAATTCGTTCATTTTTTCGTAAACAGCTGACTTAAACATTGGTTTATTGATAAACCCGTTCGCCCCAGCTTCCTTTGCGGCGTCTTCCATTTCAGTCCAGTCGTATGCGCTGATAATAATGATAGGAACTTCGTCCCCAATCCTGGCCCGGATGGCTCTTGTTGTCTCAATGCCGTCCATATCCGGCATCATCAAATCCACGATTACGACGGGATAATCCTGGCCGCTTTCATGTCCTGCAGCCGCCATTTCAACGGCTGTACGCCCATTGACCGCTATATCAACCTTTACGCCCATGGAAACCAGCATATCCTCTGCCGTTTCGAGGAACACCTCGTCGTCATCTACAAGTAACAGCCGAATCGGCGGCAGCATTAAATCATCTGTAATTCGTTCCGCTATGGAAAGTGTCAGCCTGACCGTAAACTTCGTTCCTTTCCCCAGCTCGCTCTCACAGTCGATAGTGCCGTGCATCAGCTCCACCATCTGCCTGGTAATGGCAAGCCCCAGGCCGGTACCCTGTACCTTGTCAATACGGCTGTCAACCGCCCGGGTGAAGGTCCGGTACATGTTCTTCATAAATTCCTGGGACATGCCTATCCCGGTATCGCGAACCATATAGGTCAAAACCACCTTACTGCCGTCCTCCGGCAAGGGTTCTTCTCCAAGCTCCAGGACGATGCTCCCGCCCGGATTCGTATACTTTACTGCATTGGTAAGAAGATTGATGAAGATCTGGTTTACCCGCAGTTCGTCCGCATACAAGTACTCGTAATTCAGGTGATGGAGGCGGACGTCAAAGTCCAGTCCCTTTTCCTTAATTTGCGGCCTGACGATATTCACAAGGTTCGCACTTAATTCAGAGAGTGAAAACACTACCGGGCGCAAGGCCATTTTGCCCGATTCCACTTTTGAAATATCCAGCACATCATTAACCAGGGTAAGCAGATGGTTGCCGGCCAACACAATTTTATTCAGGCAGTCCAGCACCTGTGCCCGATCCTCAATGTGTTTCGTAGCGATGGCTGTCATCCCTATGATAGCATTCATCGGAGTACGGATATCGTGCGACATGGAGGAGAGGAACTGGGTTTTAGCCATATTGGCTCTCCGTGTTTCCTCTATGCTCTTCCTGAGCTGGCTGTTGATATACAGGATGCTGCCTCCGTCCAGCAGCAGAATAAGAAAGAAACCGGCGGTCACATATAAAAGCATATGCCAGTCAAATCCCATATTCACCAGAGCCCCTGACTGAATATAGCCTACGAACGTACAATTGGGTGTGTTGCTAATCCTTGCGCTGACGTAGTAGGCTGCCTCCCCAGCCTGATCCTTTAATTCAACCAGATAACTGTCCCTTTTCTGGAACTCGCTTTGGAATTCTCCGATATCCACGTATGACAGCTCATTATTCTGTTTAATAAATGTCCAGAAGGTATCTCCGCTCATTGAATCAGATCTGATGATATACCGCCCGTTAATATCAATCAGCGAAACCTCCGCATCGCGGTATGCACCGGGAAAAAGCCACTGGGAATGCAGTATTTCCACAGGAATCGTCTTTACAAGAATTGCCTTCGCATTTTCTCCGTTTTCATCCTTGAGCGTTAAAAGACTGCAAAAACCGACGCTGTTGACACCGTCCGCCGGATTAATGTACGCGGAGGAAATATAAATAGCGCCTTCTCCCCTGCTTCCATTTACCATTTGAGGTAATATGTAGGTGAAGGCTTCCGCCACATGCGAATAATCGACGCTGTTCCCTTCAGTTCCCGCATCTGTTGATAAACCGGATAAAGTGTCGTAATACAAAATATGTACGGAAACATTATCGTTTATATTTACTTCCTTCAGATATTCAATGGACTCTTCCATTGAGTAACCGTGATTCTCTAAGTAAGAAGCCCAGCTGTCACATTCGTTCTGCAGACTGCGCATATATCCATAGGATAATTGGGAAGTGGATTCCACGGCTGCGGTAAAAGATTCCCGCGCCGCGCCTTCTTTATCACTTCGCACATTTTGAGCATAGTCCACACAAAGAACCAGTATGAAAACAGCGATAAGAATATTACCAAAAACAAGCGCAGTATATCTGTGCCTTCCCACTTTGCTTTTCATATACATTCTCCATTTTTCTGACAATACGCAGTTGGGACCCCGCACTGCCATATACCCTCATTTCACAGCCGTCCGGTTCATCCCCGTTTACTGACGGCTCATCTGCTTGGCAATATACATATCTTTATCTGCTTCCCGGACTAAATCCTCGATAGAGGACAGATGTGAGGTCCAGCTCCACCCCACCGCCGCTAAATCCTTCGGCAGATGTACCAATTCGCTGTTTTTAAAATCTTGACGCAGGGCCATGATTTTTTCCCGGCAGCTCTTTTTGCTGATCCCATTCAGTATGACGACAAACTCATCACCGCCAATACGGAATATATTAGCCTCCCCCTTAGCAAACCTGCTGTTTATACGTTCCACAATCAGCTGCAGAAGATAGTCCCCCATATCATGTCCATATGTATCGTTTGTCAGTTTCAGGTTGTTCGCATCAACAAATACAACCCCCACGCTTCCGTTATTTTCCAGGTTACCGCAAAACTCAACATAGCTGTTTCTGTTTTGGACCCGGGTCGCGGCGTCATACCCCGCCAAAAAATTCAATTGTCTCTGCACTTCAACTAAATCTGTCTCATCCATCAGGACACATGCGCAATATCCCGGGATATGCCAGGGATAACATATAATTTTCAGGTATTTATCTATCTCGGCGCTGTACTCATGAAGTTCGTGGTTTTTTCCCTGGAACGCAGATGAATAGTAATATCTCAGCCACTTTTTATCATGTTTTTCCGGAAAAAGCTCTTTATAAAAACGATGTCCCAGCATATTCTCTAAATCCACTTCCTCCAGTCTGGCATGAGCCTGGTTTGCATAGCGGAAAATGAAATCGATCGGCTCATGTTTATCATTCAGAAGTATTTCTATGATAGTAAAAGCAATTGGCATCTTATCAAAACATAGTTTACACACATTATAGTCAAAATGTTCCATATACTCTCTCTTCCTGTACTGGATAATCGGCTTTCACGCCGTGAAGGCATTGGCTGTCCGGACAATAATCGGCGCAGTCCTGGTGTTTTCAAAATCAAAGGCCCTGATATCATGCGGCATTCACATGCCGCTAAAGTTATTTACGCTGCTGTGCTTCTTTTAAATAGTTTTCAAGCAGCGCTACAAGTTTCTCAATCTCAATAGGCTTGGTAGTATGGGCGTTCATTCCGGCACTCAGGGAACGCTGTATATCTTCCCCAAACGCATTGGCGCTCATAGCAATAATCGGGATGGTCAGGGACTGGCGGTGCTTGCTGGTACGTATCTTTCGCGCAGCGGCCAATCCATCCATAATAGGCATTTGAATATCCATCAGGATTAAATCATAGTAGTAATCCGGCTTCTCAAGGAACGTCTTCACCGCCTCTTCTCCATTTTCAACGCGCTCCACCCCGAAATGGTAACTGCAAAGGAGTGTTTCTGCGATTTCCGCATTCAGCTCATTGTCTTCTGCCAGCAAAATCATCTTTCCCTCAAAGGTTTTATCCGACTTTTGCAGAGGCTTTACTTCCTTTCCGACGGCATCCTGATGGGCGATTTTCATCGGAATGGTAAAGAAAAATTCTGATCCGTTCCCTACAGTGCTTTCCACTCTCAGTGTTCCGCCCAAAAGTTCAATCAGGTTTTTACAAATCGACAGCCCCAGGCCCGTACCGGGAATCTTTCCGCTTTCACTGCCGCTGCCCTGTTCAAATGCGTCAAAAATCACTTTCTGGTTTTCTTCGCTGATCCCGCATCCGTTATCCCTGACAGAGAATGTATATTGGGACATCCCCTCCTTCAGAGATTCTTCTTTCGCGGTTAAAGCGACAATTCCCATGGGTTCCGAAAATTTGATGGCGTTACTGATTAAATTCCCCAATATTTCACGGATAAACAGAGGATCTGAAACAACCGAGTCATGGTCAAAACTGGTTACCTGCGTAAGACCGATATTGTTTTTTGATGCTGAAAAACCGTATTCCTCGATAATCTCACTCAACAATTCCCGTATATTAAAGGGAACTGCTTTGACCTCCATCTTTCCGCTCTCAATTTTTGACATATCCAGCACATCATTCACGAGCATTTGGAGATGTTTCATTGATAGTTTCATTTTGTCCAGGCACTCCGATACCTTCTCTCCGCTCTGCAAATTCAATTTGGCAATATCAATCATCCCCATGATTCCGTTCATCGGCGTCCGTATCTCATGGCTCATCTTGGAAAGAAATTTGGTTTTTGCAGAATTAGACTGTATCGCGACCGCAAGATCCAACTGAGCTTCCTTTAATCGTTCCCGCTCCGTTACATCGATAAATGTAAACTGGATAATCCCCTCTCCTGCATCCTCCAGGATCCTGCTCGCCGTACCTTCAATAATGACCGACGATTGATCCTTCCTCTCAAGCGTCAGGCGGATATCACGTTTTTCTCCCGCCTGTTTCATCATGCGCATAAAATTTCCAATCCGGGCAAGGCTTTTCTGATACTGTGTTGCCGGCTCCCTGCTGAAAAGGCAAGACTCTATCTGTTTCTTGTCTGGCTCCCCAATCAAATCCAATGCAACACGGTTGGTGCTCAGGATCTTCTCTCCCTCTATATCCACCTGGATAATGCCGCATACAGCCGTGTGGTAAAGCATCTTATAAAGTTTATCATACCGGTCACGCTCTGCCACGACCTCCTCAAGGGCATGCTTTTTCTCGCTTGTGTCCATAAATGTATTCTGTATCAGCCTGCGGCCGTCCGGTGTCTGAATGACTTTCGCCGTGCCTGTAATCCAGTGCGTCCCGTCCTTCCGGTTTATGATACGGTGTTCAAAGCCGGCGCTCTCACCCACATCTTTGAGAGAGAGCAGTTTTTTACGGATATACTCCACATCCTCCGGGAAAGTAAGTTCCGGAAGTGTCTGCCTTGACTGACGCTTAAAGTCCTCTTCCGATGCAAATCCCAGGATACGCACCGCCTCCTCATTCATGCTGCAGCAGCGCAGGCTGTCATCCATGATCTCATACTGCATGATGCCGCAGACCACATTCTCATACAGGGAATTATAATAATCCCGCTCCAGTCTCATCTGCTCCTCATATTCCTTGATCAGAGAAATATCGGTTACAATACATTGAAGCTCGATTCTTCGGTCCATCTGGAACACAACGGCCTGAAGGGAACACCACTGGCTTTTCCCTCCTTTGCGCCGCAAGCGGAACTCTGTCTTTAAAACTCCGCCGTTGGAATCGGCATGCCTGATTTCAGTTTCTAATGCCTCCCACTCCTCATTCTGCAAAAGCCTGTCAAAGCAGTTATGGAAATCATGGCGCATCTCCTCGGCATGATAGCCCACCATGTCAAAAAAGCTGTCATTGGCATATTCAATAATCAGAGCATTATCAAAACGCAGGCGCAGCACGCCTCCCGGGATGCTGTCGGTCAGGTTCTTCAGCTCAAATTTTGCTTTCTCCAGCCGTTTTGTGATGTCAAACATGGAAACCAGAACACCCCCAGGCGTATTACTGTGATCATAATAGGGGCGGATACGTACCAGCCATATTACATTGTCATCATCTGTAATTTCTCTTTCAATAATTTCATTCTGCTTCGATACACGGGTAATATCCTTTATAAAGTCCGGGTAGGAGTCCAGGAAGTTAATCTGCGTAACGGGACGTTCCAAATCTGTAATCCGCAGATTGGTATGATGAAGCATGATGGGTGTTATTTTGCGGATACACATGTTCCCGTCTATGTACAGAGCGCCCACATCCGCATTGAGAAGCAGATTGTCAAAATCTGCGTTTGCTGTAGTCAGTTCAACGATCTTGTTCTGGTATTCCGCATTGATTGTATAAAGTTCCTCATTGACCGACTGCATTTCCTCATTCGTACTCTGCAGCTCTTCGTTTGAGGCCAGAAGTTCCTCATTGGTCGCCTGCAGCTCTTCATTGCGGGATTCTGATTCCTCAACTGCGAGTCTCAAGTTCCATTCGCTCTCTTTAAGCCGGCGTTCCAGTTCCTGAATTCTCTGATCCTTCAGTTCCCGGAGGTCCACCGAATCAACAATAATCTCCGGAGCTGTGTGTTTTTCCGCCTGGATTTGAAGAAGATAAAATTCCCCCTCCGGTATATCCAGATAATGAATCCTTACGAACAGACTTTCATTGGGATAATCCGCCAGTCCCACCACGCGTTTTTCCAGCCGCGTTACCAAAGATTTTTTCACATCTGTAAGAAGATGGTTAATCAGGATGGAGAGGCTTGGGGAGAAAATAGATTCAAGGCTGCCGTCAAACTGTCCATCCTGCAGTCTCATATACTGTCCTCCGCCCTGAATAATCTGCATCACCTTCCGGTCCTCGTCGATCAGGATGGACGGCCCAGCTATGGCCGCCAGCAGCTTGTCTGAGATAGCAGAAGGCCGGTATTTACGCTTTATGGCCCCTGCCCAGCTGTTCTTCTCTCCCTGTTCGACGGCAAGCGCACCGCTTAAATTAATCATCGGATACGTCAAAGAAGCACTGGCCGTATAGTTTTTATTTTTAGAATAGATTCTCCATTTCTTATCGATCAATGAATAGGCATCGTCCAACTCACCCACAGATTCACTGCTTCCTAAAAATAAGTAGCTGTCATCATCAGCCAGAAGATGAAAGAACGACGCTATTGTATTCTGCTGCACATCCGACTTTACATAAATGAACATGTTTCGGCAGACAATCAGGTTCAAACGCGAAAACGGCGCATCTTTGAAAATATCATGTTTGGCGAATACAATCATTTTCCTGATTTTTTCACCCACCATACAGCCGCCGTTTGTGGATTCGAAGTAGCGGTTTATAATGTTCTGATCCATTCCGTCAAACAAATTGTCGGGATAAATTCCCTTTTGTGCGGTTGTAATGGCGGTCTGATCCACATCGGTTGCAAAAATTTTAACATCCACGTTAATTTTCAACCGGTCCATACATTCGCAAAGAAGAATTGCAAGAGAGTACGCCTCCTGGCCGGCGGAGCATGCAATACTCCAGATCCGGATCGGTTTTCTCTTTCTGATGAGCGGAATGATCACGCGTTCCCCCAAACATCGGAATGCCTCCTCGTCCCGGAAAAAAGAGGTCACGCCGATCAGGAGATCCCGGTAAAGAGCCTCGCGCTCCTCCTCGAACGAAAGCAGATAATCCAGATATTCACTCATTCCATGAAATTTGTTTAGCGCAATGCGGCGTTCAATCCTCCGGTAAATCGTATTGGTTTTATATTTTGTGAAGTCAATTCCCGAGTAAAGGCTGATTGCGTTTAAAATGCGGGCATAATCTTCCGCCAATTCCAGGTTGTCCTGGGTATTTTCATGAATTTCCCTGATATGGGGGTTTTTCAGGTAACTTTGCAGTGCATCCCCAATCTGCGCCACATCCAGAACCAGATCCACCAGCCCGGTGGTTATGCAGCACTGCGGCATTGATGCATATTGGGCCTCGTTCGGCTTCTGCACAATGACCAGCCCGCCGCTCTCCTTAACGGAGCCAATTCCAACCGAACCGTCCGAGCCGCTTCCCGACAGGACTATTGCTGCGGAATGAGCCCCCTGGGCCGATGCCAGCGACTGAAAGAGAATATTAATAGGTAAATATAAATGATTTTGGGATTCTGCTGCGTCGAGATGAAGGTGTCCATTAACGATTGTCAATGTTTTGCCTGGTACATTCAGATAGATATGGTTAGGCAGGGGCCGCTCCCCTTCCTCCGCCAGTTTTACTTCCATAGCGGTGGACTTCCTTAAGATCTGATCCATCATGCTGACTGCGTTTGGAGATAAATGCTGTACTACAATAAATGAGGCGTTTGTATCTACCGGCATATGGCTGAAAAGCTCCTGTAAAGCCTCTACCCCACCTGCCGATGCGCCAATCCCAACCAAATAACGGATATCCTTTCCATATGGTTCCGCCGTCTCCATCAGACTAACCTTCTCTGTATCCATTCCCTTCACTTCCCCATTCTATCAATTTATTCAATTCCTCTTATTCTCTTTGCTCTAATATGAATAAAGCCTAAACTGGAAAATAAAACTAAGGCTATAATTTTTTATAAAAATTATAACCCTGAATTCTCTTTATATTATGAATTAATCTTATCATAGGAGGTTGAATAAATAAAGAATTTTACGGAATAGCGGCTCTTTTTACATATCGCAGTATATTTTTGCTTTTATATTACCATCTTTTTATTCTGTTTTTCGCACTGCCTCTATTTTTTATTTCCTTCACGACTACAGCAGGTAATTATTTCCCCAATTCACCGCCAGCGCCGCATAAACGCGGGAGCCGTGTATCCTTTTGATAACACAAAACGCTCTCTGTCCCCGCTGTTTGGAGCCTCCGGTTCCACATTCATTTCGTAAAAATATTTCATGATTTTTCCAGGAGTCGTTAAACGAAGTTATTTTTCTAGTTGACGGGATAGTTTTTTTGCATATGCATCCTCACGCAGCGTTTTAAATTCATCGGACGAAATTTCCTGTGAATTAAAAAAACCGCTGCGCAAACTTCAGTCGCAGCGGTTGCAAAACTTAATAGCAAATTTAAATTGTTTGTCTGACTTTTTCAGGTGTTATTTCTAAAACACGAGTCAGGAAAGAAAATTTTTCTTTCATCATGTCAAAATCAGCGCCCTCCGTGAGGAATTTAGCTGTTCCGTCTACGACAAAACCCGTTCCCATCCCCATCTTCCCCTGGACCTCATGACTGCCGAAGGTAATGATAACTTTGTTCTGAACGTCAACATTTTTTTGAGTTCTATTGAACCAGGCCGCCGGAATCAGGATTCTATTATCTGAAGTAATGTGCAGATAACTATTCCAAGTGTTGGCAACATGTGTATTTCCATTTGACCAGGATGTTACGGAAACAACTCCCTCGTGCTTTAACACTTCTAAAAATGATTCATTAAACATAAAGTCCTCCATTTGAATATATTACAGATAACTATTATCTACAATAGAGACTATATCATACTAATTTTAAAATGTCAATTGATGTGAATAAAATATCATGCTATAATAGATATAAATTATCTGCAAAGGAGTGGTTATATGCAATTAAGTCAAGGTGTGGAGTATGCGTTTCACTCGCTTTTTTATATGATCGATATGCCTGTAGGCACGACGGTAGGAATCAAAGAACTTGCTGAACTGAACCAATTATCCGAAACGTATCTCTCCAAGATCTTTACAAAACTGAGAAAGGCCGGTATCGTCCGTTCAATCCAGGGAGCAAAGGGCGGGTATGAACTTGCTAAACGCGCTCAAAACATTTCGTTTTGGGATATTGTGGAAGCGATTGAAGGACCGTCTTATATGTTCCAGTGCGCAGAGATCCGGCAAAATAATATTCTTGCTGATGAAAAAGATGCCTGCAACTGCAGCAAACCCTGCCTGATTAAAGTAGTAATGCATGAGGCTGAAGAGCAGATGCGGTCTTATCTGTCCGGCAAAAATCTGGCATGGCTGAAGGATGAGGTTTACAAAGATTTTTCAGACGAAAAAAAACAATCAATCAAAGATTGGCAGGATAAATCTATCCGCTAGAGCGTGTTTAGGAGCCGATCTGACGTTAACATTACCTCCTGCGGCTTTCCTCCGGATTTATGCCAGGCGCGGGTAATAAACAGCTCAAAAAGGGATGGACGGTTTTTGTGCCGCCCATCCTCTGAACCTTTTTGTCTATTTACCTTTTCTTTTTTTCTTTTCCTGATATTTTCCGTCTGCGTTTTGCCCTTACTGCCAATTTCAAGCAGGTTCTTCTCCGGGTCTGCAGCATAAAAAAGCAGGGAGAGATGAACCCAGTTATATTATCCTACCCTTATTCCATTCGGCACTGGTTTTCCGGCATCGCAAAAACCGGGATTATTTTATTTCAACCCCTTCTTCAGCCATAATGTCCTTTTTATCTGTATAACCGCTTTTCCATCCGCAGGAATCTGCAAGAACGCTCTTCGCAAACTTTTCTTCCCTGAACATAAGCGCCTCAAATTCCAGTGCAAATCCCTCCCAGTCCTGCTGCTCCAGGAAGTCCGCCGCACGTTGGATCGCACCGGCATACTCCGACTGAAGGTTATGGCTTCTGAGACGGTTCAGGGTAAAGGGATAGCCCCATGCCAAAAATTCCTGCAGTTTCCCATAGCACTCCCGCACCAGCATCAGAGGGCACCGTTCCACAATGAAGGCCAGGGTAATGTCAAAACACCGGTGGCACCGCTCCAGTTCACACATCCTTATAAACTGGGTTGTAAACTCCGCCCTGTCTCCCTCTGAGATGTTCTGCAGCATATAGAGAGTAACGGTTCTGGCAGTAATAGCCAGAAATTGAAGACTCTCCCAGTAATACAACATCCCATCCCTGATTTCATTTCGGGAAAAATCAATATTTCCCACTTCCATACACACCAGCGTCCCTTTCCCGTGGTAGGAACGGACCACCCCCAGACTGCCTAGTATGCTGAGCGTCCGCCGCAAGGTACTTAAAGAGACCTCCAGCTGCTCCGCCATCCTGGGAAGCGCCGGAAGAAAACTTCCCACCGGATAGATACCGGACGCAATTTTTCGGATAATCCGGGCTACAAGTGTATAGCAGAGCTGGCGGCGCTGCCGGTAAACGGTCCAACGGAGTGGAATCTGCTCCTCTGCCTGATACCGCGTCCTTGCCTGATTGCAGACGTTAAGCAGCGTACGGCTGGTTTCACCGATGGCAGTTTGAAGCGAGGACTCAATCTGCACTGCTGCCTCTTCCCGGTCTTTTATATTCAGCGCCGGCGACAAAGTTTGATAGACATCCCAGTCACAGAGATAGGAAAACCGTATGTAACGATCTATCTCCCAATAGAGATTTAAAATAAGTGTGCTGTCTAATGACGCAAATACCTGGGCATAAAACTGGATAGAGGAAGGAACGATCTGTTCTCCCGGCGGCTGTCCCCACTTCTCCTGCAGACGCGCCCAGCAATCGTCATCCATACGGCGCAGCCCATACGCCAGCATCGGCTGCATCAGATATGTGCCGGACTGTAACAGATCCAGGACGCCTTCATACCGCTGCGCATAATGGCGGGCTGTATTACTCTCCCGCTCCTTCTGCTTTGCATTGTAAACAACCACGCTGACCCTCTTGGCCTCCATATGGATGTATCCGTCCCCGGCCAGCATTAACAGCGCTGCCCGAACCGTCCCGGGAGCCAGCTGGAACGCTTTCGCAATATCCATAATAGACGGCAGCCTGTCCCCTGTATGGTACCGGTCCATCAAAATACGCGCCTCAAAATAATCATAAACCGATCTGCAAATCAGTTCTTCACTAGACAGCACCTGAACTACCTCCAACGCTAAAATATATTTCTCAGCTTATCCTAATACCGGAATTCCGTCAAGAGCATATTTTATCAGACACCCTCCATTGCCGTTTGCAGATTTAAAGCTTTTTTCCAGATGCCTCCGTTCTGCCGCAGGACAAAACCTCATTCATCTGTACATAGAGAGCCTTAATATCAAGCGGTTTGGAGATATGGGCGTTCATTCCGGCTTCCCGGCTCCTGTCTGCATCCTCGGCAAAGGCGTTAGCCGTCATAGCGAAAATAAGGACGGTGCGTGCATCCTGCCGCTCCATATCCCGGATACACCGGGTCGCCTCATAGCCATCCATACGCGGCATCTGGATATCCATAAGTATCAAATCGTAGTATCCTGGCGCTGACGCCTTAAATTTCTCCACTGCCTCGATACCGTCCACAGCCGTATCAGTGCTGGCTCCGGTCACACGAATCAGTTCCACAGCAATCTCCATGTTAATCTCGTTGTCCTCTGCCAGGAGAATGTGCCTGCCGTGAAAGTCGAAATCCACCTGGCTGCCGGCGCCTTTATCCGGGTACGTACCGTTCTGCCGCAGATTAGAAAGTGCATCTGCAATGCTGCTTTCAAATAGCGGCTTAGACAGCATGCAGCTGACACCGCTCTCTTTCGCGGCGGCCTCAATATCAGATGTGTTATTAGCCGTAATCAGAATGATTGCTATCTCATCGCCTGCAACAGCACGGAGGCGGCGGGCTGTTTCCAATCCATCCATGTTGGGCATCCTCCAGTCCAGAAAGCAGACATTAAAGCTATCGTTCAGGCTGCGGGCCATCTCGACATGCGAAACAGCCTGGTATCCGTTATCCACCCACTCCGACCGCACGTGCAGCTTGTTCAGCAGAAGCGTAATGTGTTCGCAGGCGTCCGGATCATCATCCACAATCAACGCCTTCAATTCCTCATACCGCACCGGTTCCCTGCGCCCAACGGCGCGCCCGAAAGGCAGCTCCACCGTAAAAGTACTTCCGGCCCCCAGAACACTGTTTACCTGCACGCTGCCGCCCATCAGCTCGGAAAACCGCTTCACAATTGCAAGCCCCAGGCCGGTCCCCCCGTATTTATGGGTTACATCTGCTGTTTCCTGTTCAAAGGCATCAAAAATTTTATCAAAATTCTCTGCGGCTATCCCGCATCCTGTATCACTTACTTCAAAATGAAGCCAGAGTTTTTCATCCTGTCCGTCACTGTCTATCCGTGAGACACGGAGACGGATTGAACCGCCTGCCGGTGTAAACTTCAAGGCGTTGGACAAAAGGTTAGACAGGATTTGGTTAAGGCGCAGCGAATCCCCCACCAGAGTCTCATCTACATCGCCCAGCAGGCTCGCCTCAAAAAAGATGCCTTTACTCCTGGACTGGGTATAATAAAGATTAGCAAGACTCTCCAAAAAGGTCCGGAAATCAAACTGAGCCAGGCGCAATTCCACCTTTCCGCTCTCGATCTTTGACATATCCAGCACATCGTTGATCAGGGCCAGCAGGTGATTGGATGAGAAAGTCACCTTTTTCAGGCAGTCTCCCACTTTTTCATTATCACCAATGTTCTGCATGGCAATGGCGCTCATGCCGATGATACCGTTCATAGGCGTACGGATTTCATGGCTCATCCTGCTCAGAAACTCGCTTTTTGCCAGATTTGCTTCCTCCGCTCGTTTGCGGGCCGCTTCCGCAACTTCATTGGCATGCAGCAACGCCTGTTCTCCCCGTCTGATACTGATATAGTAAATGAAAAAAACCGCCGACAGGATGGATAGAATAATTACAAGGCCGGTGATAGCGTTCCTGTTCAAACGATGAGTCAAATTGCTGACAGTTGAATCGACTACCTCATATGGAACCGTTGTAAGCATATACCAATCCGTATCGGGAATGGGAGCATAGTACATATACCGGTTCTTGTTCCCTATGGAGAGAGCGGCCATACCGGAACCGCCGGTCTCAAAGTCCCTCAGAATCTGATCCATGGAATACCCATTATCAAAAGACGCATACTGCTCCAGTTTGGAAAAGAGATTGGTTCCTTTAGGCACACCGGAAATGTACCTGCTGTTATTGATAATATAATTTCCGTTGATTGAAACAATACTGGAATAGGTCTGCGTATCCTCTTTTTCCAGTGAGAGCTGCTGATTCAGGGAATTGGTGTCCAGTCCGGCCAGCACCGCAATAAATGTCCGTTCTCCATATGTCTCCGGAGGAATGGCTGTTCCTAAAAGAAGCATATTATCCCCCAGAATCGTTTCATTATAGGAGACTAAGTTTCCTTCCCCTGTCAAAAGACTGCCCAGAAAGCTGATTTTTGAGGCAGCAGGAAATACTCCCTGCGTACTATGGTATTCCCCATGATCATCCAAAAAAGCCAGGAAGGAAAAGCTGTTGTACTCCTGCACCTGGGTGAGGAATTTCGACAGAGAATCCTGATCCTGCAGGTTGTCACTGGAAACCGCACTCACGGCTGTCCTCAGCTGCGAGAACTGGGAGTTCATACTTGTTTGAAAATGTCCAATCGTCTGGGCGGTCAACTCCTGTAAATAAAGAGTGCTCATCTCTGTCGCGGCCGCCTGCGAAGCTGTATTGGAGGACCGTATCATCCCCCAGAAACACACAGTGCAGGCGGTGACAATGGATATGACAAATATGAGCATGAAATGGGGGCCTTGTCCCTTTGTATGCTGTTCTGTATCCTGCATAGTCATTCATCCTTATCAATCATGGTGATACGGCCTTCTAATTCTGCGGTAACAGGCTCGTCCCTGTGGTTGTTAAAATATGCTTTAATTGCATCGGCATAGGTTGCCTTTGTATCCTCCAGCAGTATAACATTCTCTGCTTTGGGGACATCATCGCTGAGCAGATTCAGCATTGTATAACCGTCTCCATTGTTATCCATATAGCCACTGGAACCTGCCATATAGTTGGTGATTGCCAGTTTATAACGGGTGTCCGGAACTAACGGCGATCCGTCTGCCAGCGTGACGGCCAGCAGCTCTGCCGGGGCCTCACCGCTCTGGGGCCGGTAAGTATAACAAATCCCGGAAACCTGAAGGAACCGGCCTGCGGGAACATCGTTGTCCCGTTTTGTCATAGAAATTCCATTTTCGAGCATTTCTTTAATTACGCTGCCGTCCGTCTCCACCAGATAAATAATATTAGGGTAAGGGCAGACTGCAGCCAGATCCGCTCCCAGAACATCTCCCTGGTAGAGACTGGCACGGATGCCGCCGCCGTTAACCACAGCGATGTCCGCCCCCGCATACTCCGCCACGGCGTCTGCCACCAGATTACCGATAGCCGTTTCCTCCAGTCGTGTATTGTAGTTTTCGTAGAGCAAATCCGCCTCTACGCTCCCGACCACAGACTGATCATAGTCCACTTCATCCGATCCGTTACGGCAATAATCGTCTACCGCGTCCAATGCGTCCGCCATCTTCGCCGAACCGTTCAGAACGGAAATCATGTTCTTTCCAAAATACTGTATTACATTGGAAGGCATTCGCAAATCATAGACATAGCCGCCTGCAACACATGCCTTCAGCCCCTCCGGCACGATATTCTGGGAATCTTCATAATCAGACAGATACGAGTTGGTAGCTTCCGTATCCGCAATCCAGGCATCCTGCCCCTCCTGCGTGGAGAGTAATGCCAAAATTCTCTGACTGGCATCCAGTTTGGATGATGCATCCGCCGCGCTAAGGGCTGCGTTGATTCCAATGTAACCATCCGGAGATGAAATAACCCAGGGCTGGTTCCCCTGCTCACTCAGAAAAGGAATCATGTCATATTCATACTGATCAGACATCTCTTCCAACTGTGAAAGCAGGCGTACATTGCCATAGCAAAACAGCAGGGAACCGTCCAGCATCCGTTCCCTCACAGGAAGCGCATTGGTCTGTTTCAGTGATATTGTCTGTGTATTCAAGTATCCTCTCTCTACGCAATCCAAAAGACGATCCAGACAGTTGTTCCATTTTCCGTTAAAAGAGGCCGTACCTGCATCCAGACCGCTCATCCATTGGATACCGTCCATCTGGCCCAGAAAATCCGGTACCTGGGTACCGATGATATAGGCGCCGATGGCGGCCGAATTTACTACATCTATCCCGAACATAGCCCCGTCGGGACCAATGCCGACACCCTGTTCTCTGCCGGCATCCAACAGGGCCATAAGCTGTGCATTGGAAACAGGCGGAGTATCCGTATCCGTCAGCTGATCCGCAAACGTTTTATTAATAATATGGGCCGAATACTGCCCCGGCAAAGGAAGATAGCGTGTCTTGCCGTCAATCAGAATAGAGTTCATTACCGCAGCCTGATAGCTGGTGGAGACTTCCGTCGCACTCAAATCCAGCATAAAATTCCTGACATCCCCTGTTGGGAGCGTAGTAACCACCAAATCGGTTCCGTGGCCGTTACGCAGGCGGCGTTCGCTGTCTCCGTTCATAACCGCCGAGGTAGTAGGCTCCACCTGCAGATCAATGTCTGAATATGTATTTTCCACCAGTTCTTCAAAGTGGTCTAATACAATAGGGTACATCATAGTAACAACGGTCTTCCCGGACGGCGCCTCCTCCTGCGCTGCCGGCTGCTGGCAGCCTGTGCTGCAAATCAATAACGCCAGACAAAGTCCAAGGCAGATATAACTTTGCTTTTTCATTGTGTCCGCTCCCTTCAATTTTCTTCACTGCCATATGGGCATTCCGTAATATTTCTTTAAAACAAAAGGACTTATATTTGATTTTTATGTTATCACGTTTTAGGATGTTGGGCAAGGAAAATCTATTATATTTATGAACACAGTTTGTCCTGCCTCGTTTACCGGCGCGGTCCCGGCAGAAGAATCCCTTCCCTTTTACAGGCGGAGGAATCGTTCTATCTATAATAAAATACACACAGAAAAATGCGGCCCCTGCCAGTCAGAGTTCCGCATTTTCTGTGTGCATTTTAGTTTCTCAAAAGCTTCTCCATGATTTACATATAATGAATAAACCGTCTCAATCGCAGTCTCCCACAGCCGTCCGCCGCCTGTTACTTCTCTTCATTGCGGCAGGCGCAGTTATAGCTGCACAAGATTCATCGCCTTCACACCTGCTTTCAAACGCCCCAGCCCATCTTTAAGCAGCGAGGCCGGGCAGGCGATATTCATACGCAGGAACCGTTTTCCATTACTTCCATATGCAATGCCGGCCGACAGATAAAGTCCGGTTTCGCTGCGCAGATAACGGCAAAACTCCGCTGCATCTCCGGTTATCCTGCTGCAATCCAGCCAGAGTAAGTAGGTGGCATGGGAGGGGACAAGTCCCACCTCCGGAATTTCTTTTTCCAGAAAATCCCTTACAAGCAGACGGTTATCCGCCAGATAGGCCCGCAGGGCATCCAGCCATTCATCTCCCCGGGTAAATGCCGCAATCGCCGCATCGATAGCAAACGCGTTTGGCTCCGCCACTTCGTCCGTATTGAGTGCCCGCTCTGTCTTATGTCTCAAATCAGCATTTGGGACAATGACCGCCGCTGTCTGCAGACCGGCCAGATTAAATGTCTTTGTAGGGGCAATGCAGGTAATGCTGTTTTGTGCGTTTACCTCTGATACTGAGGCAAAAGGCACGTATTCGTATCCCGTGTCCGTCAGATCGCAGTGAATTTCATCGGATATCACACGCACATGGTTTGCTGCACAGAGTTCTCCGATCCGGCCAAGCTCTTCTCTGGACCAGATACAGCCGGCCGGATTTTGAGGGTTGCAGAGCAGCATCAGCGTTGTCTGGGGATCTGACAGCTTACTCTCCAAATCTTCCCAGTCAATATGGTAATTCGTTCCGTCATAAGAGAGCCTGTTTTCAATCACATTGCGTCCGTTGTTCCGGATTGAATTGAAAAAGATGTTATACACCGGTGTCTGGACCAGTACATTCTCCCCAACCGTCGTCAGCTTCCGTACCGCGCTGGAAATGGCCGGAACCACACCGGTACAGAATACAAGCCAGTCTTTTTCCATCTTAAATCCATGGCGGCGGTCCCACCAGCCGGCAACCGCTTCCCGCCAGGCATCCGGCACAACGGTATAGCCAAAAATCCCATGATCCGCCCGATTTTTTATAGCTTCCCGGATTTCCGGAGCTGTCTCAAAATCCATATCAGCTACCCACATGGGCAGTTCCTGTTCCGGTACATCCCACTTCATGGAATTGGTCCCTCGCCGGTCCGTCACGGCGTCAAAATTGTACGGCAATTTATACCGCCTCCTTGAATGCCGCCGTCCGGACAACCGTCTTTGTGACATCCACTTTGGATGCATCCATAATCAGTTCCCCGATATTTGCTGCCTGGATTCTGCCGCCGGATGGGTTTAATACGCTGTCAATGGTATTTACCACCTCTGCGTCCACCGTTGAATACTCAAAAGCCAGGGTTGTATTTAACAGCCGGCAGTTCTTCATAACCAGATTGTCAATATAGCACAATCCCTGGTTACTCTCAATGGTACAGTTAATAAGGGTCAGGTTTTTTGCATTCCAGCCCAGATACTCACCGGAAATGAAAGAATCGTATACGGTCACATTCTCGCTGTTCCAGAAAGCGTCCTTGGAAAGCAGTCTTGCGTGATGGATTTCCATATTTTTCACACCGTCGAAGGAATAATTACCCACCAGTTCAAAGCCGTCAATATGGAGATTGCTGCTGTTCATGGCAAAGTAATCGCCCTTTGCCGACACCTGTTTCATTGTAATCCGGTCACAGTTCCACAGCGTTTCACCTGCATTCGGCATGGTGACCTGTTCTAATTCAATCCCGGCCGCACGGCGGAAATTCTTTGGTGCTTCAATGATACAATTTTTCATGGATATATTCTCCGTATACCAGATTCCGGCGCGCCCCATCTCAAACAGAACGCAATCCTCCAGTTTAATATTGCGGCTGTACCACAGAGGGTATTTCCACTTAAACATGCTGCGGTAAAGTTCTATATTGCTGCTCTCTTTTAATGGAGACTCCCCGTCGGCAAAGGTGGTATCGGTAATTTTTAAGTTCTTTCCCTGAAATAAAGCTCTCTCTCCTGTTAAAAATTCCTGTGTGATCTCTCTCATGATATTATATTTCCTTTCTGATATGTCCCCCGCAGATTCTTCTATCTGCAGTCCCGGCTAATACTTGATGCCGTCTGTTACGCCGTTACGAACATCCTTTTATCCGGCATTCTCTGCCGGTTCAAAGGTTACGGTTACACTGCCGGAGCCTGCAGCTTCTGATAATCCTTTCGGATCCTCCAGATATCCCAGACGTGTATAGCTGAAAGAAGACTGGAAATCTTCATAAAACAGCACCAGGCAATCCGATCCGTACAGCATGAGATCTCCGGTATGTATAACGCCGGGATTTTCAGTGTCTGTCGGGAGCTCTTCCGGAAGATAGTAATACTTTTCGTTGCCATGAAGCTCCCTCATATCCAGTTCCATAGGCATTCGGTCCACCAGCGCTCTCGCGGCTGCATTGTCATACAGTTTTGCCGGATAGCCTCTGCCTCCAACGGATAGATTCACCGCCAGCAGCGTTTCTGCTGGCTCCTCTCTGCTTTCTGCGCCTGTCGTAGCTATAGCGGAGGTTTCCTGGTTTGCAGTTGCCTCCGGCTCAGTTACCGCAGCCTTCTTATTCCCGCATGCCGTTAAAATCAGCGAAACCGCCAGGCACGTACTTAATAGAACAGTCTTCATATTTTTAGCTCCCCGGTCATCAAATCATTTAAACGTTCTTTCCCATCTCCCAGGCCGCTGCCAAAACCTCCGGCAGTCCCTTTATATCACCTTTTTTGTCGGCTCCGGTACCGCGTACTACTCCCGCCAAACGTGAAAGTTCAAAGCAGCTAATCCAGCCCTCAAGACCTTTTACCGCACCATCCATGGAACTCTCCGCTTCATCGGCAGAAGCTGCCAGAAGGTAAACATCACGGAATGAATATTCTCCGGGAAAAAGTGGATTTGTACGATCCAGCAGTGTTTTCATTTGTCCGGACATTTCATAAAAATAGACCGGCGTTGCAAATACCACCACATCGGCCTGCCGCATGCGTTCCACAATCGCAGCCGCATCGTCGTGAAGAATACATGTCTCTGTCCGCTGGCAGGCCAGGCATCCTTTGCAGAACTCAATGGTCTTATCATAAAGACAGACCTTCTCCGTCTCATGGCCGGCCTCTCTTGCCCCTCTTATAAACTCATCTGCCAGTGTCTCTGAATTTCCTCCCATGCGTGGGCTGGTAGAAATAACTAAAATTTTTTTGGTCATTTTCCTCTCTCCTTTATTCGCTCTTTTGTCTGATTCGTATGATTTAATATGTGTTTTTTGTATTGTCTTTTGCGATGCTCTTTTGTTATTTTTATTATAATTCCTTATGCACTTAATATCAAATACCTATATTAAATACTTGAATATGCTTATCAAGCATATATAGAGACATACTTCCACTTTTATAAAGCATTCATGCCGAATTCCTGTTTGCCAGGGTTATCTTTCTTATTTTCCTGTGCTGCATCTTTCCATAAGCCATCATAAACGATTAAAATAACATCCGGCTAACAAAATAATAAACTTTTTCTAAACCAGTATCAAAATAACTCAGATAGCCTGTTTTCATATAAAAATACAGACACCCTGCTACAGATGCCTGCATTATCATTGATGCAATTACAGACTCTCTCTCAGAATCCGGACCACATCATCATGGGTAAGCGGTTTATAATCGGTCTGGAACAGGATGGTACTGTCGGCAACGCTTTCCAGCATATCCTCCGTAACGCCCAACTCCTTAATATTCATGACAAGACCTAATTCATTCATATAAGCTTCCATGCGGTTCAGCCCTTCTTCGGCAACCTCCGCATCTGTCTTTCCCTCCGGATTTACGTCCCACACGTTGGCGGCAAAACGTTTGAACTTTGCAAGGCCATAAGGGCAGATGTGCCGGTAATATGCCATGGACACGGCAGAAAGTGTCATGCCATGGGTAGCATTGGTATGGGCGCCGATAGCCTGCCCGATCATATGCACCATCCAGTCGCTGGTTTTTCCGCAGGCAACCAGTGTATTAAGCGCCCAGGTGGCAATCCACATGATATTGCTGCGGGCCTCATAGTTGGTTGGATCCTTTTTGGCAATCCTGGAGCTGTGAATCAGGGATTTCAGCAGCCCTTCCATGATATAATCGGAAGTGTTATCATCTGTACCTGAGAAATACTGCTCTGTGATATGATTCATGATGTCATAGAACCCTGCCACCATCTGGTACTCCGGAAGTGTAAAGGTATAGGTTGGATTCAAAATTGAAAACTTGGGGAACACATTGTCTCCGAAAATATGGCCAATCTTCATCTTGGCTTCATGATTCGTGATCACGGATCCGCCGTTCATCTCTGATCCGGTACCCACCATAGTCAGCACGCAGCCTACCGGAATAATCGGGTTGTCCACATCTTCCATGCGGGCAAAGTATTTCTCCCAGGGTTCTTCCTCACAATAAGCGGAAACGGAAACCGCCTTTGCATAGTCACAGCAGGAGCCGCCTCCAACCGCCAGAATCAAATCAACCTGATTTTCTTTGGCAATCTTACACCCCTCATACAGCTTTTCCACGGTAGGGTTTGGCATCACTCCCGGCACCTCACTGACCGTCTTTTTGTTATCCGCCAGTATCTGAATAATCTGGTCGTAAATGCCATTCTTCTTAATGGAGCCGCCGCCATACACCAGCAGAACTTTATCGCCGTACTTGGGAAGTTCTTCATTCAGGTACCTTAAAGAGTCCTCACCGAAATACAATTTTGTCGGGTTTGAATAACTGAAATTTCCTAACATCTTAATCCTCCTTGATAAGGGCACCGATTCATATCGAATAGGTGCAATACTGTCATAACCTAATTACTTTTCCTGTGTTTTTTTCATCTGAAAAACCAGATAATCCAGACAGTCAATCTGTTTTTCCCTGCAATGAACGTTGTCCAGCAGCGTCCTTCTTTGTTTTTCTAAAAGTTTGAACTGCCGCTGCTTCTCCCCGGCTTCTGCCAGTTCGATAAACTCCTCTACTACTTCTTCGCTGCATCCGGCGTCTTTCAGGTTTTGTACAACTGTTTTAGTATCACTAATATAGTCCGCCATCTCATAATCACCTCTCTTAGCATGATTATAATTCACGGAAACTATAATATCAAATACTTATATTACATATTGTATTATACCTGAAAGGCATATCATTTTTTGTAGCCTTCTTTGCTGTCTTTTTCAAAATCCAGTTCCCAAATCTCCCTATATCCTGGAAATTCTGATAGCGGCATAGTGCCCATCAGGCTTTCGCTCCCGCCTTCCTTCCTCTTCCCCCCTGCCGCTGTCCTGCTCATTTTTTCTTCATTATTACTGCAATCAGTCTGAACTGCTTTCTCCATATCATACACCTCTTTTCTTTGATATCTATATTCTAATGCCAAAACATTCCCATATCAAATGCTTATATTAAATAATTAGCTATACTTGACAGGCATGGATTTGCAAACTATAATCGATATAGATGTTTCAATAACAGCTCACAAAACACAAGGAGGAATCAGATTGGACATTCGAGTTTTACGGTATTTCCTGGCAGTGACCAGGGAAGAGAGCATATCCGGGGCCGCAGAGTCCCTTCACATGACACAGCCCACGCTGTCCAGACAGCTGATGGATTTGGAGGAGGAGATTGGCAAGAAACTGTTAATACGCGGAAACCGCAGGATTACCCTTACTGAGGAGGGCATGCTGCTGCGCAAGCGGGCAACCGAAATTCTTGACCTGGTGGACAAGACCGAAGCCGAACTGATGGCTCCCGATGAGGCCGTAGGCGGAGATATCTATATCGGAGGAGGGGAAACGGACGCCATGCGTTATATCGCCAGGATTGCCACGGATCTGCAGAGGTCCTGTCCTCAGATCCGTTACCACCTATATAGCGGCAATGCGGATGATGTAACTGAACGGCTGGATAAGGGACTGCTGGACTTTGGAATCCTCATAGAGCCGGCCGATATGAAAAAATATGACTACATCAGACTTCCCGCCACCGATACCTGGGGACTGCTGATGCCAAAAGACTGTCCCCTGGCCTCCCGCTCTTCTATCCGCTCAAAGGATCTCAGGGAGATCCCTATCATCACCTCCCGCCAGACTCTGACCGGCAATGTATTTTCCGGTTGGCTGGGTACTGATTACGAGAAGCTGAACATCGTAGCCACCTATAATCTGGTCTACAATGCATCCCTCATGGTAGAAGAAGGGATGGGCTATGCCCTGTGCCTCGACAAGCTGGTGAACACCTCGGAAAACAGCCGTCTCTGCTTCCGCCCGCTGGAGCCGCGTATGGAGGCACATCTGAATATGGTGTGGAAGAAGTATCAGCTCTTTTCCGGGGCGGCGGAACGGTTTTTAAGTAACGTACAGCAGTCATTTGGCAGCATTTCCGTCTGATGCTGTCATTTCGTATCGTCAACCTGGAGAAAGACAATCCTTTCCTCCTGATTTTATCCATCTCGGCAATCTCCGTCGTATTCATGTGCCCTCTCATGAGTTTTGCGGCGACCTTGCTGTTTAAAGCTCCCGGCGAACAGATTATTGCCGTATGGCTGCAGACAACCGTCTTTAATTTTCCCGTAGCATTTTTCTGGCAGATATTTTATGCGGGGCCGTTGGTACGTTTTATATTTGGTAAAATGTTTCAAAAGTAGTGTACGGTTCCAAACATAAAAACTGCCGCCATATGATATGACAGCAGTTTTTATTATCTACTAATATTTGGTGATTTCACCGTACCTGTTTATCCGGCAAAAAGTCCGCGGCCACTTCACCAGCCGGCAGCCCCTGCGCCAGTTTTAGGGAGGCATCCCGCAGTGCCTTTACGAGATTAAACGGAATTCCCGGATCAGTGTCCGCCACTACCTTCCCGTTTTTCACCAGCTCCATAAGAGTTTCATAGTCCGGGGCCTTCATATCAGAATCTTTTAAAGGCGTCACCGACTGCTGGTTTGCCGCATAGGCGTCTATATTTTCCGGCTGCAATAAAAAATCCAGGAAATCGAGAGCTATTTCCCTATTGGGGCTTTCATTATTTATGGCAATCGGCACGGATGCCCTTGCCATAGCCACACTGCCGGTATCACCTAACGGCAGGCCGCCCACCTGATATTCAAAAGAAGGTTTCCCTTCAAGAAATGATATCATACCCCAGCTCGGAAGGACTGCGTAAGCCGCTTCCCCTTTGGCAAATACATTGCAGAGCACATTCTCAAACGCGTCCCCGTCCTGGCTGGCGAGCATCTGCTCTCTGTCGATATACCCGGCATCCATCAGGGCGGATAAATCCTCTATCCCTTTCTTAAATACACTTTCTGCCGTGTCGCCGGAATTTTGTTCTTTTTCACCCAGTACGTAAGGAGCCATCGAACGTCCTGCCATCAGAAATCCGGTGCTGGCATCGCTGCTGAGGTAATTGACCAGGGGAACATGTCCCCCCCTTTTCACCTTTTCCATGGAATCCACCCATTCGCCGTAGGTCTCCGGCATCTGATCCACACCGCATTTTTTGAGAATGTCCATATTTCCCACAATTCCTATTACACTCATACACATGGGAGCTGCAAATATCTTATCATTTACCGTAATAAGCCTCTTCACACTGTCATTATACCGCCCCATTACCTCTGCATCCGTCAAGTCGTATATCTTTGTCCCAACCCAGCCTTTTGCCTCATAATCCGCAAAATTAGAAGGATGTATCATAAAGATATCATCCGCATTTCCTGATTCAATTCTGTTTTCCAAAGCGTCGGGATAGCCGTCCTCAAGTCCTTCATAGGTAATGACCACATCCGGGTGATCGTCCATATATTTATTCAGGATTGTGTCGATCTCCTCGACATTAGCAGAGCGTGTCCGGAATCCGAAAAAAGTCAGGTGGGTCGGTTCCGCCTCTTTTTCACGGACGGAAATCTCCTGCCGGCTGCATCCTGCCGCCAGCCCCATTATTGTTAACGCCGTTAAAATTCCGATCGCCTTTCTCATCTTCGTCCCCCATTATCTTTTACCGCTTTATTATGCACTGCACAGCCTGAGAACCGTGTCGACCAGCGCCTCCGCGTCAATCGGTTTTCCAATATGTGCATTCATCCCCGACCAGAGTGATTTCTGTATATCTGAAGCAAATGTATTTGCCGTCATGGCGACAATCGGTATACTCTGTGCATCCTCTTTTCCTGAATCCCGGATCCGTACCGCAGCCTCATATCCGCTGATTCCCGGCATCTGAATGTCCATCAGTATTAAATCATATGTATGAGGTTCCTGCCCGGTAAAAAGTTCTGCCGCCGTCTCGCCGTCTTTTGCCCATTCCACATCGGCTCCGTACATCTTCAAAAGTTCCCGGGCAATCTCTGCGTTCATAGCATTATCCTCGGCCAAAAGAATTCTGATGCCGGCCAATATTTCATTTCTGCTTTTTCCGTCCCGCATCTGGGCAGAAGCTGCTTTAGCATCCCCTGCTTTTTCTGTCTCTGTTTCTTCTGCCTTCTTCAGATATAGTACAACCGTAAAGGTACTTCCTGCATTCTTCCTGCTTTCTACCTCTATGGTTCCCCCCATAAAGCGGACAAGGCTGTCTGTGATAGCCATCCCAAGACCTGTTCCGTTACTGTGGGCCGTCTGCTCCTGAGAAAAGGGTTCAAACAAAACTTTTTGATATTCCTCGCTCATACCAATGCCGTTATCCTTTACCTGGATTACCAGCCTTGTGACTCCGCCTTCCTGCGGCTGATTGTCAAGACGCAGTTCTATCTTTCCGTTGTCCGGCGTATACTTAACCGCATTCGACAGAAGATTTACCATAATCTGACGAATCCGGGTCAAATCCCCCCGTACCCAGTCCGCTGAATTTTCCGTGATTATGATGTGAAATTCGTGTTTTTTATTCTCAATCTGGGACTGGAGAAGAATTCTTATTTCTTCCGCCAGTCTGGTCAGACTGAAATCATGTTCCATCAGTATCAGCTTGCCACTCTCGATCTTGGACATGTCAAGAATATCGTTTATCAGACTCAGCATATAATTGGAAGAAATCTGTATTTTTTCAAGACAATCTTTCACCCGCTCCGGATCGTTTTGATTCAGCAGCGCCAACTGCGTCATTCCGGTAATTCCGTTCATTGGCGTACGTATTTCATGGCTCATATTGGAGAGGAAATCGCTCTTTGCCCGGTTGGCATAATCTGCCGCCTGCATTTTCAGCAGATTTTTCCTTCTTCCGTAATCAAGCCAGAAGATCGTGAGGATGCCTGCCATAACCAGAGCAGTCATCAATAATATGATCACAATTGAAACCGTACCGTTGCGCTGTGTAATGCTGGAAGGAATAATTGAAACAATGTAGCAGTCCGTCCCTTTGATAATAGGGGTAAAACAAAAATACTGGTTTTCATCTCTGAACTTCATCTGCACGGTTCCCGACTGCTTTTCCTGCATCAGCGCTTTCATCTGAGAAATTGCGTCCCTTGAATTCTCCGGCGCTTCCTGAAGCATCTGAAAAAGGTCTCCGTAAAGTCCCTGCCCCTTACGGTTATTGGGGAATAATAAAAACTGGCCGCTGCTGCCGGATACCAGATAGGAGTATCCCTGGCCGTTGTAAAACTGCATAAAGGAGTCGTTGTACACATTTTTAATCATTTTTTCCGCATACAAATATCCTTGCTCCGTTTTTGTCTGATACGGATATCGAATTACGACGTGATACTTTCCCGTATCCCCCCGATAACTGTTTGAAAACTGTCCGTCCTTCGTACAAAGCCGGGTAATATCGGGCAGCTCTTCCTGCCGTGTCTGACCGCTGTCCGAAAGCGCATCCACCTGTCCTCCCCTGTCAACAATGACACGGTACAGGTCATAATCCTGGCGGAAGTTCTCCAAAACGCCCATATATTCTTTAATATCAGCATACTCTCCTGAACGCTTTGCAACGCGCCCGGCTCCCTCGCTAATATCATCATACTGCCATTCCAGAGCCGACGCCGCTTTTTCCGTCATCTCCCATACGACTGTCTCGCTGTCCTTCATCATACTGTGATAAATATTCATACAAACTATGCTGACGACGGCAATTAACACGAATCCGATTGAGCAGATAAGAATCCGGAACGTGTTTTTATTTATGATTCTCTCCTCCATAATACCTGCTTCCTGTTTCTTCTTTATGGTATCCCAAAATTCTTTGGCTTTATTATACCAAACACCAGGTGCAGCTGCCAGTCCCAGTTACTGATTCTTCCAATTTAGATACATTTTTTCCATTTTCTTGGAATTTTTTAAGTTTACCATATCAGTAACGCATATTTTATATGAGCGGCGCAAACAGGCCGGCCTTATCTACTTTCTGAAGGGCGGCGCGTTTGCTTTTCCAGGAAAAGGTGAATGATCTGGCTGACCATCATCAACGTATACTGCTCCTCCCCGCTGCCGATTCGGGTACCGTGACAATCTTCATAAATGATAACCGTGGAGAACTCATCCTCTTCTTTCATACAGCAGGTGACTGCAGCCTTGGCGCCATGGTCTGAAAACCATCTGCGCAGCTCCTGATTTTCAATCTGGTCTGTATTCAGGTACACGGTAAGTTCATTCTCGAGCGGCAGTCCGCGGATATCTGTCCTTACCGCGTCTGAAGACTCACTGCCGCCTGATACATGTTCACTCTGCCACTGATATGTACTGACAAGCCGCCCCCCTTCATCTCTCTCAAAAATAAGCATCCGATCCGCATGGAACACGCGCCCAATCATGTCCATCAGAATAGCTATGGCGGCGCCGGTCTCCGGGTGCTCCAGGAAGATCCGGAACACATGTTCAATTATATGGTCATGGAAGCTTTTCTTCATAATCCGTGACGGTGGGGTGAGCCCGGAGGGATCTGTCTTTTCCATATCCTCACCGTATATGCAAAACCAGCCCTTCCCCTTTTGCTTCACATGGTACATAGCTGCGTCCGCCTTTGCAAATAGGGATCGAAAATCGCTGCCATGTCCCGGATAAAAGCTGATGCCGATGCTGCATCCCACTTTTTCCTCTCCCCCTGCAACAGTAAAATTCCTGAAAACAGACTCGATCCGTTTTACCTTATCCTCCAGCGCTCTGCCGGTATCTATATTGGTCATAAACACTACAAATTCATCACCGCCGAGCCTCGCTATAATATCCTCTTTGCGGAAAGCGGTACGCAGACTGACGGCCAATTCATTGAGCACGCTGTCCCCGTACAGATGGCCGTATGTATCATTTACCTTCTTGAAATTGTCCACGTCAATGAGCATAAAAGCAGCCGGATCGTGGCACCGTTTCATATATGCTTCTACCTGCGCGACACATTCACGGCGGTTCAGAAGACCCGTAAGCGGGTCAGAAACTGCCTCCTTCTGCACTTTTATAATTTCACGCTTGCGCTGGTCAATATCCGATATGATTCCCAGGATCTTAAGAAGGCGGTTGTCTTCATCCCTCATAGCCGAGGCATGTACATCCACCCAAAGATAGGAACCGTCGTTCGATTTAATCCGGTACTCGCACTCCATTTCATCCTGTCCCTTTAAAATTGCCTGGAAACGCTCCCGAAGCACCGGTTTATCTTCTTCGTAGATAATGTCCGTTGCAAACATGGAATCAGGAAAACCGTGCGACGGGATCTCATATCCAAACCTTTTCTTGAAATTCGGCGAATAATAGATAGAGCCCGTAATACAGTCCAGCTCAAATATAATATCCCGGATATGAGACAGTATAATATCGTAGCGTTTTTCACTGATGGCTAGCTGCTCCTGTGACTTTTTATCCCGGCTGATGTCATGGAAAATGCAGTGTACCATTTCCCCCTCCGTCTCATCCTCCACCAGCTCGGCGCTAACCCATACCCAGCGTGTGCGGCCGCCCTTCACTACCAATCGGTTTTCATACCGGAACACCCTGCTGGTGGAAAGCTGCCTTTCAACCTCTGCCAGAATTATCTCACGATCCCCTTCGTAGATAGCGTCCAGCACGCGGTTATGAAACAGCCGTGCAAACTCCTCCCTGGTATACCCCAAAAATTGAAAGAGGTTGTCATCCGCATTGATAAGCGTAAAATATTCATCATAGCGGCAGTTGAAAATTCCTCCGTCCACTGCATTAATATTGTTTATTTCATTTTCCACCCCAAATCATCCCTCTCCGCTTATTGTTATTTGGTAATATTTTACAGCAATACCGGAAATTTTGAAATGGTTTTAAAGAAAAATCTTAGCCAAAATTTTTGTGCGGCACTATTTGTATGACAGATTGTGCGGCGTTTCTCAGATAATATTGTAACCGACCTTTATCAGATTCGGATTTCTCTCCAGCTCATGCTGAAAATGATTTGGCAGGTATAAACCTGCCGGCTTCGGCAGCGCTGTCTCATCTGAGCTTCCCAGCAGCTCAGCTACAAATTGAGAACAAAAGTAATGATTTTTCCAGCAAAACGGGACATGAAGCAGGCAAAAGAGCACCCCCAGCCGGGTATATTTAAATTTTTCCTTATGCTCTTTAAAAAATTGCAGACGCTTCTGAATCCTTTCATATGCTGCCCGAGAAACTGCAAGTTCATAGTATTTACTTTTTGAGACTCCCCGCTGTCTGTGCTTTTCAACCGTTTCCACACAAAAGCCATTATAATTGAAACTGTAAAAATCACTGTCCCTCCCGCTCTCCAGGGATATGGAGGCATGGGTATAACCTTTACCGCCTACGTAATACAAAAGCGATGAAATACAGTCCGAATATTTAGTTAGCAGAATCTTAATTGTCTTTGTCTCACGGTCCGCCGTCTCCGCCATTTAACCTTTCCTCCTTTAAAACTGATAACAGAAATGTATCACACTGTTATTTGCGTTTTGTCTGGATTTTGTTTGAAAGATATTAATACGGCAAAACCTGATACATGTTACTTCATCAATTCATTTGTGAGCTCCATAATCTTAGGAGCCAGCTTCTCACGCTGTTTTTTTGTTATCACCCTGTAAAGCGGATATGACGCTCCGATTCCGGCAATCCCCACAATTCCAATTCCGACACCGGGAATAAACAGTTCGTCAGCCCAGACCATTGTACAGCACATTCCGATACCTAGAACAAGGGCGCTGAGCGTTCCCACGGCCAATGATACAACAGTCCCCTTTTTCGTGGCGCTTTCATCTAGTTTTCTCAGCTGCTCCATTTTATTTTCATCCTGACGCAGATACTTTTGGCGGATCCGTTTGATTTCCTCCTGTTCTTTGGCGGAATAAGTATATACGAAGTTTTTTTCGTTCTCTTCCATAAAAGCAGACCTCCATTTTTGACAGTTATCGTTAAGCTGGATTCGATTAATGCTGCTGTGCTTCAGCCAGTATATTCTTCAGCCGCACGGTAAATGTGGTGCCCTCTCCCAGTTTGCTCTCTACAGAAATATCGCCTCCGATAATATCGACGACTCTCTTTACCAAAGCAAGCCCCAGACCATTTCCTTGTGTGGCGTGGGAGCTGTCACCCTGATAGAACTTTTCAAAAATCCGTTTACCGACATCACTGCTGATTCCGCAGCCGGTATCCGATATTTTAATCACCGCCGCTGTTTCTTCCCGCTTCAAACTTACCTTGATTTTTCCTCCCGGCTGTGTGAATTTTATGGCATTCGATAAAAGGTTATTCCAAACAAGTTCAAGCAGTTCTTCATCGGATTTTACTTTAACCCGTTCCTCTAAATCGGTTTCCAGATCCAAATCCATCCGTTCCAGCACATCATCCAGACGTATCATACATTCCGACAGCTGCGTGTTGAGATCAAACTCCCTTGCCTCCGGAAAAATTTGTTGATTCTCCAGCTTATTCAGCTTTAGAATATTGGTAATAAGCCCGGTCAGCCTTCGGCACGCATCCACAATCGCCCCTGCATATTCTCTCTTGTTCTCATCCGGTATATCGGTATCCTGCAATAAGGCCGCATAATTTTGAATGACGGACAGAGGGGTCTTTATTTCATGGGAAACATTAGAAACAAAATCAGTACGGAGTGTCTCCACACTTGAGAGTTCTTCGGCGATTCGATTAAAATTTTCTGTTAAAACGTCCAGCTCATTGGTACTGTCATAATTGTGTGACAGAGGAATCCTGACGGAAAAATCGCCTTCTATCATTTTTTGCGAAGCTTTCAGAATCCGTTTCATCGGATACTCCAGTGTTATTTTTCGGTAGATGCCGTCTAACACGGTAACTATCAGACTGATCAGGATTACATTCATTGCAGTAAGTTTACCGCTTTCATAAACACTTCCATACTCTACTTCAAGATGGTTCAAAAACAGCAGAATACAGCAGGTGATAGCCGACGCAATGATAAGGAAATAGAATATATATGATTTTATTGAAAATAAACTTCGTTTATAGCTTAATTCTGCCGGCTTTTCCTTCATCGCAGCACCGCCTTGTATCCAAGTCCGCGGACCGTCTTCAGTATAAAACCGTCACATGAGGAAAATTTCTTACGGATTCCGGTGATATATACGTCAACCGCCCTCAGCCCGATATCACTCTCCAGGCCCCAGAATTCATCCATCAATTGCCCTCTTGAAAATGTTTTATTGGGATAAGACAGAAGCTTATACAAAATATTAAATTCTCTTGTTGTAACCGGAATCTCTGCCCCATTAATAACAGCAGTCACTGCATCCGCGTCCAGCAGCAGGTTGCCGACCGCCAGTTTCCGCTCCACCTCAATATTAGCCCTGCGGAGAAGGGCGCGGACGCGCAGCAGCAGTTCCTCCACCTCAATCGGTTTCACCATGTAATCATCAATCCCAAATTGAAACCCTTTTTGTTTTGAGGTTAAATCGTCCTTTGCGGACATAAACAGAATCGGAATCGTACTGTTCACCTGCCTGACCGTCCTGGCAAACTCAAATCCGTCAATCCCCGGCATCATAATATCCGATATAATTAAATCATAAAGTGTGTTATACATTTCATCGTAGGCCTCCTGGGCACTCAAACAGCCCGTTGCCATAAAACCGTTGTTATTCAAATAAGAACAGACGAACTGATTCAGTTTAGAATCATCCTCCACAATCAGGATATGGACCATTTTACGTATCTCCTTCCCATCATCTGCATATGGCAATGTTTCACATAAAAGTATACCATACCTTTTGTTTGAGAATTGTTAAAATTTCTTGCCCTTGTGTGACGCTATCCCCTGCTTTAACAAAAACATCTGTTACCGTACCGGCTGCCTCGGGATAAATATAGACGGCATCTTCCCGCTCTACGGTTCCGGTAAGAGCAATATTTAAGTAGATACGGCCCATTTTAGGCCATCTTACTTTAACCCCCGGCAGATTGGAATCAAAGAAAGAAGCAGTATTATTCCGATAATTCCCACAATGATCCCCTGCACCAGCATGCCCCATACCATTGTCAAGCACATCCCGACACCAAGCGCCAGAGCCCCAAAGGCGCTAAGCGCCGCAGTCCCGAGCGCCTTGGCGTTTAACTGTATTGCAGGCTTTCCTTCCATCTTACGGCGTACAACCAGCATAGCCAGCAGCACAACCGCCGGATCTTTCTGCGCGGTGCGGCGGTAATTCACGTTCGGATAGCCTTCAACAACTGGAGCGGATCTAAAACAGTTGGCTCATCAATTTCAATCGGCGGCTCGTCAAAGCCTGTCATGGAAACGGCAGCTTTCGGGCACACAGCAACGCAGTGACCGCACATAATACATTCGTCTCGTCTGTCTCTGAGCCACATAACACTTCACAATTAAGAGGGCTAAATTTGTTCTGACAAAATATTCTACACAAGTTTATATTTTTGCACTTGTCTAAATTTCATTTGTAGTCTATAATAGCTTTTGAAGGAATGCAACTGATAAAACAAAGCAATTGTATATATTTAGACAAAAATAAAAATTTGTCAAAGGAGATACAAAACATGAAATATGACTTATCAAAAAAGATGACCATCGGAGCAAGCCGCACCCTGTTTTCCCTCCAGAACGCAATGCAGTCTCTGCTCTGCAAAAAATCCTTTGAGGAGATTGCTGTTGGAGAGCTGTGTGAAATGGCCATGCTGCCCCGGGCTACTTTCTATAATTACTTTGATGACAAATACGACCTTTTGGAATATTGCTTCATGACCGTCCGTGACCGGCTGGACAGCGGCTATCAGGACGGAATAACCTGTGTGCAGCGGATGGACACACTGATGGAGAACTGCTTTGATTTTTTAGATGAAAACATAGAGACCGTGCAGGCGATCCTAAAGAATAACCCGCCCAATTTATATCTCATCAATCAGATCCGGTTTTATCTGCTGTCCAATATGTCGGCGGCCTTTCAGGACAATTCGGATTCCCACCGCTTTAAGGTGCCGCAAAAGATGGCCGCAAACCTTTATAGCCAGGTGATCCTGCTTATCCTGGAGTGGAAATACCTCGATAAAGAAGCGTGTTCCAAGACACAGGCAAAGGAATATTTAGCGCAGATGGTCAGCGGAATTGACCAAAAATAAAGGAGGATATTGATATGATTTTCTATTTCAGCGGCACCGGCAACAGCCAGCTCGCGGCAAAGCAGATAGCGGCGGAGCTTAACGATGAAATGGTTTCTATTAACCACTGCCTGAAAAAGGGCGAAAAAAAGACGTTCCAATCGGAACGTCCTCTGGTATTTGTTGCGCCAATTTACGCCTGGCGTATCCCCAAAGTGGTGGCACAGTGGATTCGTGCCACCAGGTTTGAGGGGAATCAAAACGCCTACTTTGTCCTGACCCGAGGCGGCGGCACCCAGGGGAACGCAGCGGGCTACGCCGCAAAGCTGTGCGCAGAAACCGGTTTAATCTACCAGGGTCTTGCGTCCGCGCAAATGCCGGAAAACTACATCGCCTTATCCGCAGCGCCCAGTGAGAGCGAATGCGCATCCATGATCGCCCGGGCGAAGCCGGTCTTTTCCAGACTGGCCAGTCAGATCAGCCTGGGCAAACCGTTCCCTAAAACGCCGGTTTCTCTTTTAGGCCGCTTCATCAGCGGACCGTTCAATCCGCTCTATTACCGTTTTTATATCAAGGACAAAGGCTTTACAGTCTCGGATGCCTGCGTCTCCTGCGGCAAATGTGCAAAGCGGTGCCCTTTAAATAACATCGATATGGCGGAGGGAAAGCCTGTATGGAAGGGAAACTGTACCCACTGTATGGCCTGCATCTGTGGATGCCCCGCCGAGGCTATTGAGTATAAGTCCATTTCCAAGGGGAAACGGCGTTACGATATCATGGAAGAGTAAAACTATATCAAAGCTCCGCTTTTTAAACGAGGCATAAATCGGCCTGTTTTCTCGGTTGATTTTTGTCTCGTTTTTTTCTTCATATGCTCATTTATTACCCTTTATCTTTTTCGTCTGGATAGTTACTGCTGTTTTCATTTCCAGGACAAGATATTTTTTTCTGCCGTTTATATGTATACATCATATTGTCGGCCTGTTCAAAAGCCGTTTCCATTGCATTGTTATTTTCCGGATTAACATATGCGTAGCCGGAAGAAAGAGTTACTGGGATATCTTCTTGTAGAATACTAACCGCATTTTCTGCTTCTTGCAGCTTACTGTTAATCTCCTTTTCTGACAAATCTGACGCAATCACTACAAATTCATCTCCCCCTATTCGATAAACGCTAATGGTTTCACTTTGAAATGTATTCATAAGGATATCTGCCACTTGCTGCAATAAAATATCCCCTGCCATATGCCCCTTTCTATCATTCACTTTTTTAAAGTTATCAATGTCAAATACAAGAATGCAAATCAGATGATCCGTTAACGAGTTTCTTTCTAATTCATTTATTTTTTCAATATATGCCATCCGATTTGCACAGCCTGTTAATCCGTCAACATATGCAATTTTATGCCATTTCCACTCCTGCTGCAATTGTTTACTCTGCTCATAGATTTTACTCGTTTTTACAACGGATGTAATAAAAACCACATAACAAGATAAGACTACAACAGAAAAAACCAGGTAAACCGGCATATATTCTACACGATTCACCAATGGCTCCGGATAAATTGCCAGAAAAACCAACGCAAAATAGATTAATACAGTTGACACCATCATTGCTCTCCAGCCAGTCTCCACATATTCTAAAAGTCTTCTATATTGGCTGAAGTAGGTATGGCCGATTATAAAGATAAAAACTAATAGACCAATTAAAAGAAACAGTGTAATTACATTTCCCAAAGCACCTGTACTGATCGTTATATATCTGGCTAAGAAGGCCAGAATCAATGTAACGGAATCTACGAAACAGAAAGTAAGAAAAAATCGCGCGTCTTTATATTGGGAAAGTATAAAAAAGAACAAAAGGCTTGGAATACTCATACAAAATGCTGATGCAATTGAAGATGGAACATGGATGACATATGCCGCAATAAAGTATGCCGCAACTATCAAGGCACAACCGCTATACATAATTATCTTAACAATTGAAGTATCTTTTTTCAAAGTAATCATGCGGGTAAATACCATCAAATCAAACATTATGACGCATAGATCAATGAGTGCAGAAATAGTATCTATCATAGTTCTTCCTTTTCTATATTTGTTATGCAAAATTCATATTCTAAACTCTGCACATCATTTTGTAATTTGTATTATAGCACAACATCACAACTTTGACATAGCCCGCGTCTAATAAAAAACAGGTTATGCCGCTTCTCTGCGTCTCATTTTTAATAAAACTTTTTCCTGCTTACCAAGCAAACTGTATAACTCCACCATCCATTTCCACGTAACCGGAAGCTGTCTGAGAATGAGCATGGGAAAATGGCGGCGCCGTTTGGTGACAACGAAAAGCATGCTTCGCGAACTTTTCATTGCCACTCAATAAAAGTAAAAGCGGGACAGATTTAATTCTGTCCCACTTCCCTCTCTAAATTTGATTGATGAATTTTCCGTTCTCGTATCATACAATTACTCATTATTTACCACGCCATTAATATCTCCGTTTACGAGGTTGTTAAGCAAACCGCCTTTGAGTCCGTCCTTGAGACCGCCTTTCATGCCATCTGCTGCACCGTTAACATACCCATTCTTCATTCCGCCTGCCATTCCATTGGCTGCGCCATTAACAAGCCCTTTTGACAGGCCGTTTCTAAGGCCGTCCTTAAGGCCGTCTTTCATTCCCTCCGCTGCGCCATTGACATACCCATTCTTCATTCCGCCCACTACACCATTGACATACCCGTTTTTCAATCCTTCTTCCAGCACAATGGCGGTTTCTTCGTATGCTCCGTCAGCGGTTGCCGCAAAGGCTGTCGGAGCCATTGTGGCACACATAACTGCCGCGATTGCTAAAGAACTCACTTTCTTAATCATCTTCATAGTAAAGTCTCCTTATATTTTATTTTAGAACGCCTGGCTGTTCTATGAGCGTATTATAATAGAAACCGTCCGTGCGATACGAGGGTGAAACTGCGGCAATCCTGCGGCAGCTCTTTACCTTCGGTACGCAAAATGCTATCATAATCATATACAAAACTCTAAAGAATGAAGGAGGTGTGTTATGCCTCAATCCATATATCTCGCAGATGACGAAAAAAATATCCGTGACCTGATTGCTCTTTTTCTTTCACAAGAAGGTTTTTCGGTTCAGACTTTTTCGGACGGAGATGCCTTATTGTCAGCATGCAAACACTCACTGCCGGATTTAGTGATGCTGGATATTATGATGCCCGGTACGGATGGCTTAAGCATTTGTTCACAACTGCGCCAGGAAAACTCCGATCTGCCTATTATCATTGTTTCAGCCAAAGACAGTCCTTTTGACCGGGTGACCGGCCTCACGCTCGGAAGCGATGATTACCTGATTAAGCCGTTCCTCCCGCAGGAACTGGTTGCCAGAGTCCGGGCCCTTCTGCGGCGGAGCCAAAAGGCATTGAAAGATGGAATCGTTCCATGCGAGCTTGCCTTTGGCACGTTGACACTTTCTCCCAATCTGCACACAGCGGTACTGAACCATGAACCGCTGACCCTGACGCCTACGGAATTCGATTTTCTCTCGTATATGATTATGCATCAGGAGCGGGCGGTCAGCCGTGATGAACTTTTACAGACATTGTGGAAGATGGACTGGCAGTCCGACACCCGTGCTGCGGACGATTTGGTTAAACGGCTCAGACGCAAGCTACGGGCGAGACAGAGTAATATTCGTATTGAAACGGTTTGGGGTTTTGGATTCCGGCTTGCATTAGAGGAGGATGTGATGTGAAAAAGCAAACTATCTTTTGCCATATCCTGTTGCCAACAATGATTGTACTGCTGTTGCTGCCGCCGCTTTCTTGCCTGATTTTCCGGCATGCTGCCGAAAAATATGCGTATGCGGAAGCGGTTCATGACTTGGAACTGCTGCAGCAGAATATTCTGCCTCTGATGCAAAACAGTTTTAGCAATGATTCTGATACTGACGACGTTAAAACACCCCATGTCACCAGACCTGGTTCAGTCCGGCCGGGAACACGTTCCCCGGATATCTCAAGACCTAAAACAGATGGCACGATTGCCAATCTGTCAGAATCTGTAAGAAACTTTCTGTTCCAAATTAACTCGTTAATGCGAACCCCCAACGGCAATGCTAAACTTATAATTTTCGAATCACGTATGCATGTTATTTATCCCCGCGATGAACAGGAACGGGAGGCGCTTACACCACTTGCATTGGATTTTATAAAATACATTCAGGGAGCTGAAAATACGGTTGCAGCCAATGTCACGGAACTGGAAAGCAGCGATGGACAGTCTTATCTAATCAATATTTATGAAGCGCCGATGGAGTTCACACAGGTAAAGTATGTGGTTGCCTACAGTGCAGTTTCTGAAATCGGTTCCTGGGTTCGGGATGCCAGTATCTTAGTGCTTATCATCTCATCGGTTTTTGTCCTGCTCATATTTGTGGTTTTATGGCTTGCAATTCGCAGTATTACGCATCCCCTGCATAAACTCTGCCGTGAAGCCGACCAGATTGGCAGCGGCAGCTTTTCTGAGATTGAGTCATCCTTTCAGCTAAAAGAATTAGAAGATTTACGGCTTGCAATGAATCAAATGTCCGGTCAGCTTCGTCATTCTGACGAAGTCCAACGTGACTTTTTCCAAAATGTTTCCCATGAGCTGCGTAATCCGCTTATGTCCATCAGCGGTTATGCGCAGGGGATCGAGCAGGAACGGTTCAGCTCACCAAAAGATGCCGCACACACAATCCTAACGGAAAGCGGGCGGCTCACCAGGTTGGTGAACAGTCTGCTGACTCTCTCGCGAATGGAAAGCGGGCCAAATTCCACAACCCTTAATTCGGTTTTAATCATTGACACAATAGAAGAATGTTTGGATCGGATGAATGGACTTGCTTTAAAGCATGGAATCGCGGTATCCCTGATATCCTTTGATGAGACTCTCCGTGTCTGCGGCGATGAGGAATTAATCTGTAAGGTGCTTGAAAATCTATTGACGAACGCCATTCGTTATGCGAAAACAACAGTCACTGTCTCAGTAACATCCGAGCAAAAACTGCTTTGTATTTCGGTAGCAGATGATGGGGAAGGCATATCAGAAACGGATTTACCTCACATTTTTGAGCGATGTTACAAAGGGAAAGGCGGTAACTTCGGAATCGGACTGGCGATTGCGCGTTCAGCCGCACAAAAAATGGGAGGGAGTTTAAGCGCTGCAAATACTGCATCGGGCGGCGCTGTTTTTACTTTATGTTTAAAAAGATTATAATTTTTCATGCACTTCCCAACGCTACCCGAATTTTTTTATGTTTAGTACGAACAGATAGAGTGTTCACCTCCACCCCCGGACCGTACATTGGTTTTGGAGGTGAACCTTCTACTATGAGTACCAGCCAAACAAGGATTTTCTCTTATCAAGCCCCCGAATTTGCTTTAACTCTTGTTCAGACAGCCAAAAATCAAAGATATCCATATTTTCTTCCGGCCGCTTGCAGCACCGGATTCTCAAAAAAGTGGTTTTTTCCGGCGGCAAAAGGGCTCCACGCCTCCATATGTGTCCCATACCCTGACAATACCTTTTGCAGCTCACTCTGCTGATAAAACACGTGGGTAATTGAATAGCAAATTCCTAAAACAAAATCAATGATTTGCTTTACAGGCATATCGCGAAATTGTATAATCGTGGCAGATAGTTACAGACAACAAGGAGGTTCTTATGGAAATCAGAGTTTTGCGCTATTTTTTAGCGATCGCCAGAGAAGGCAGCATCACAAACGCGGCAAACGTTCTCCATGTGACACAACCCACTCTTTCCAGACAAATAAAAGACTTGGAGGAAGAATTAGGGCAAAAGTTATTCACTCGTGGCAGCCATAACATGACTTTAACTGCCGAGGGAATGATTCTTCGCAAACGGGCGGAAGAGATTATTTCTATGGTAGATAAGACCGAAGCAGAATTCAATTCAATGGAAGATATCGTAAGCGGGGATATTTATATTGGAGGCGGGGAAACGGATGCAATTAGACTGGTGGCGCAGATTGCAAAGAGTTTACGGGACAGCCATCCCGGGATTCATTACCACCTGTACAGTGGAAATTCAGAAGATGTAACAGAGCGTCTGGATAAGGGCCTGTTGGATTTCGGCATTCTGATTCAGCCGGCAGACATATCAAAGTATGACTACATCAATATTCCAGCCCGAGATACATGGGGGGTCGTTATGAGAAGGGACAGCCCTCTGGCCGGTAAAGAAACGATCCGAAAAGAGGATTTGCTGGACGTTCCTTTAATCTGCTCCCGGCAGGCTATTTTGCAGGGGCAGTCGAAAAATGAGTTTGCCGAATGGTTTGGGGAAGATTTTGACAGACTGGATATAGTGACTACCTTTAATCTTGTTTACAATGCGTCTATCATGGTTGACGCAGGGATTGGATATGCGATAACGATCGATAAACTGGCAAATACGACGGAACACAGCAGTCTCTGCTTTATTCCGTTAGAGCCGAAACTGGATTCGGGTTTAAATATTATTTGGAAAAAATATCAGGTGTTTTCCTCTGCGGCAGAATTGTTTTTAGAAAAGCTCCAAGAGAATTTTGGGGATTTGGAAACAAGAATTTAATTCATATTGGACATAATTCCAGGCGGGCTCCTGCATTTAATTTTGTAGGATGCCCGCCTGGTTCATATCCCTTACCGATTTACGTTTCGTTCTTGCTGACTATTTCAAGTAAGTTGCCCTCTGGATACGCAACATAGAAATTACGGATGCCAGAGGAAAATATCATCGGCTCTCCCGTTGGAAATTACACTCCCGGATTCCTGTTCATCTGTTCGGAGAGCACCTGCGGTTCCTTCCGGCCCCGGGTTAAAATAATACCGTTTTCCGTCAATCTCCCGCCACCCGGTGGCCATGGCCCCGTTTTCATCCATCCAGTACCACAGGGAGGAATCCTGTTCGCGGACCCAGCCTGTAACCATCGCTCCCTCCTTGTAGGGCGGGTTTGCCGCGGAGTGGCCTGCCGTACTCAGATAATACCATACGCCGTTCACGCTTGCCCAGCCGGACACCATCCTTCCATTTTCATCAAATAAATACCAGAAGCCGTCTATCCACAGCCATTCCTTTACGGCCGGGCGGACGGTGCCGCCGGATGCCAGGCCGGGGCCGCTGCCGGCTGCATTTTCCTGCACCCGGTAAAACTTCCAGCCTCCGTCCGGCTGCCGCTCCCATGTGCCCGTACCGACGGAGGACGGGACATCCCCGATCAGAATCGTATAAGGCGGCTTCTCCGGAGTCCTGTCGGAACCGCCGTCCGAACGGCCGGGGCGGGAAGCCGGGTTTACCGTAAAACTCACATCATAAGTCCCCGACAGGCCGAAGTTCCCTGCAACCTTCACCGCCGCCGTGTAACTCCCGGCCGGCAATCCTTTCGCAGGCGCAATCACAAATTCTCCGGCTTCTCCCGCCGCGATGCTGTCCACAGCCGCTTTCGGGAGGATAAAATAATCCGCTTCTCCCTGTCCTTTCCCCACGCCGTCCTTTTTCTGCTCCGTCAGCGTTACCGCCAAATCTCCGGTGGCTGCCGTCCCGGTATTCTTCACCGCAACCGTCTTTCCCGCCGGGGTTTCATATCCCACTTCCGCTGCCGGGAAGGTAAAGGACAGAGGCGCTTCCAGCTCCATCCCGAACCGTTCCTCCGCCTGCTCCTCCAGCCATCCGGCAAAGGGAACCGGCTCCTCCCCGGCAAATACGCTCAGCACCGGGAAGCAGCCCTCCATGAGGGTCCAGTCCGATTCCGGGAACAGCGAGCGGTTCATGACCAGCTCCGCCGCAGTGCCGTCCATCCCGTTTAATCCGGTACCGTCATCCCCCGCCGCCGTACTGCCTCCGGCCTTCATGCCCTTGTAGGCGTAGTTCTCCGCAAATGTTACTCTTGACCCTGTGCCGGATCTAGAATAAATCCGCCCGATTACGGCACGATCTGTTCCTTCCAGAGAATGATTCAACGCCGCATTCCGCCGCACGGTTCCGGCAGGGTCTCCCCCATTTGCGTCATCCACAGCACCCACCAGTCCACCAGCAATTCCCGGATCTCCGCGCTTTCCAAGACTTCCTGCGCTATAACAATGGCTCAGTTCATTCTTGCCGCTGCTCAAGAATCCCGCGATTCCTCCTGTGATTCCGTAAACCCCGGCGTTAGGCTCTGTCCATGTCACGACGCCCCGAAAGTAACTGTTTTTGATGGTTGAATCCGACATTATTCCTGCAATTCCACCTGCCGCCACGTAGCCCATTACCGTTCCTTCCACAAAGCAGTTTTGAATTGCGGCGTTCTCCATGTGGGCTGCTATCCCTCCGGCAATATTATAAGCGACAACATCCACATCCCTCAGTCCCAGATTTCGGACGGTTCCTTCCAGCAGGTCGAACAATCCGACATCGCCGGCATTGGCGTCTTCCAGCTCCTGATAAGACATACCGCTCTGGAAGCGCATACCGCTGATGACATACCCATTTCCCTCAAAGGTACCTTTAAACGGACGGTTATCCTTCGGTTGGGCATCACCTGCATAAACCCCAATCGGCGTCCACTCCCCGGTCAGCCGGATATCTTTTGTCAGCTTCACGGTTCTTCCCGCAAAATCGTCTCCTCCGTTGACCTTATCCCGGAACGCCGCCAGCTCCGCCTCACTGCCGATCTCCAGAACTTCGGGTTCCTCCCTGGTCCATATATACTGCGGGATCGTTCCGTCCTGTCCCCGCAGCCCCTTTAAGGTCGGGAGCTTTCCGGGGGTGATATCCCACGCCCCGGTATCGACGAAGATGTGTTTCCATGATACGTTGAATTCCTGGGTACTCGGATTGTATGTGAGATCGGCTCCGTGCTTATTGGTAGTGGTGCCGGTCCCTGCAGGAACAGTGCCCCCATCCAGTTCCATTCCGTAGAAGGCATAATTATTTTTGGTGACAGGATGGCTGCCACTACTTCGCGTGGCGGCTCCATAAACGCGTCCTCCATCGCGTTGGGAAAGGGATTTGTTTAATGCCGCACTGTTGGTTAAGGATATAGATCCCTGTACCATACCTGCCAGTCCGCCGCATTTTATAGATGAACCTGATGCACTTCCTGTGCTATAACACCGCATGATGTTGCTAATGGTTGTATTGTCAATAACTGAGCGGCCCACTATACCGCCAGCAAAACCATCGGGCTCATTCGCACTCACATCTGCCAAACTATAACAATCTTTTACGGTACAGTCATCATCACCGTTGGCCTCTGCCGCTCCTACAATGCCGCCTGCGATAACTCCCGAATTCACTTTCCCTGTACTGTAACAGGCACGAATCTCTCCACCGTCCAGGAAACCAACTACTGCTCCGCAGTACTTTCCGTGGATATCCGCATCTTTTACACCCAGATTCTCGATTGTCCCGCCAGCCACATAGCCAAACAGACCGGAAATTGACTCATTCTCGGTATTCTGGGTTATCGACACTCCGCTGATAATATGCCCATCACCGTCCAAGATGCCTTTAAACGGGCAGTTGTCCGGATCGTTGGCACCCAGATAAACCCCTATCGGCTCCCACTCCTTTGTCAGCCGGATATCCGCCGTCAGCCGCACGGTCTTTCCCGTAAAAGCATCTGCCGGTGACCCGTCCGTACCGTTCACCCGATCCCGGAATGCCGCCAGCTCCTCCTCGCTGCCGATATAAAGGTACGCTTCCGTCCCCTCAGCCAGCCAGTACGGGATCTCCCCGCACTGCCCGCCGATGTCCTTTAAAACCGGGAGGCTGTATGGCTTGATGTCCCAGGCGGAGGTGTCGCTGAAGATGTCTTCCCAAGGCGTGGAAAAGATACCGTTTGCGGCATGATAGGTGAAATCCTCGCCGTCATGGATGTCCGGAGAAGACCCGGGAATGGAAGACATATTTATTTTCATGCCGGAAAAGGCGTAATTGTTTTGGAAGATTAGATTGGCGCCCTCCTGACCCTCTTGATTTATTTTGATTCCCCTACAATATATACGTTTTGGATACCCCTTATCCATGCTGTCAAGTGAAGGATTCAGCGCAATGGTATTTGAGAGCTTTGCAGGTTTCCTCCCATAGCTCAGGAATCCGGCCATGCCTCCCATGAGGGCGTACTTGGCTTCTGTCTCTGTGTTCAGGGTGATCTTTCCGGTACTGTAGCAATTCTCCATGGAAGAATCTGCCAGGATTCCCGTGATTCCCCCTGCAGTATGTGCCTCCAGCTCTATGCTGCTATAGCAATCCTTCACAATGCTTCCGGTGTCCGCCACGCCCGCCAGACCTCCCGCGATACCAGTCAGTAATATTTGACCAGGCACGGAATATCCGGCAAGCGACTCCGCCGAAATACTCCCCGTGCTGTAACAGCGTCTTAAGATTCCCTCATATAATGTTCCCGCCACTGCCCCCACACGGGTTCCGCCCCGTATCTCCACCTCCTTCAAGCCGAGGTCCTCCACGGTCCCGCCCTTCACATACCCGAACAGACCGCAGTCTTCCATGTCCGGGTCGTCTATGGTCAGGCCGCCAATCACAAACCCGTCCCCGTCAAAGGTCCCGGCAAAGGGATGGCTCTCCGTCCCCACCGGTATCCACTCATCCGTCAGCCGTATATTCTCTGTCAGCACGTAGGTATTCTCCCCGTAGGAAATATCCCCGTCCGCCCAGGTCTCCCCGCCGTTCACCTTCTCCGCCAGCTCCCTGAGCACCGCCTCGCTGCCGATGAGGAACCGGTAGCTGCTGGCCGGTGCTGATCCTTTCCGTAGATACCGCTGCCGTTCGATCTGCGTCTCCAGAATCTGCGCCTGCTGCTCTAAGGACAGTTCTCCGGTGTCAGAGATTACCGTAAGCTCCGGTTCCTTCGCATCCTCCGACAGGACATACCCCTCCGGCAGCTCCCATCTGAACCGGTAGGAGCCGGCCGTCTGTTCTTCTGATTCTGCCTGCGCTCCTGATTCTTCCCGTTCTTCCGCTTCTTCCCGCTCTCCTGCTTCTTCCCGTTCTTCCTGCTCCGCCCGGTAATCCGGGGAGTCCCAGGTCAGCAAAAGTGTTTTCGTAGTTCCGTCCTCCTCCACCACGGCCTGAATCCGCCCCGGGAGCAGGGAAACCACCTCGTCAAAGCCATAGGTGCTCTCATATAAAGTCAGGCTGCCGTCGTCGGACAGATTGCCGTCGTCCAGATACGTCCAGTCCGTGACCAGTATCTCTTCCGGAATCCCCTCCGGCGCATCGGAGGGTGTGGCCTCCTGCCCATCTTCTTCGGCTTCCACTAAAACCTCCACCTCGATGGCCGGAAGCTCCGCCCCGCTCAGTTCGTATCGGTCGCTTGCGAGTTCCGCTTCAAAGACATAGATGCCGGGAACCTGACCGTCATAGGTCTCCTGTTCGCTGAAATCTTCATCCAGAACCCAGGTTACTTTTACTTTTCTCCATGTCCCCGCTTTGTCCGCCTCCGAACCGGTCGCGGCCGCCTGGGAGGGCGTCGCGGCGTTCCCGCCGTCTTCTCCATCCCATCCGTCCTCGCCGCTGCCCTCCTCTGCCTCCAATTTGGCGTTCAGGTAGTTTGGCAGCTTCAGCTCCCTCTTTTTAGTCCCCAATGGAACCGCCTGAAATAAAGTCTCCTCTGAAAGCTCTTCAAACGCCTCGATCATCCGGCCCGGGACAGCCGCTCCCGCAGTAATCCCCATGCCCGGTCCTATGCTGCCGCTCACCAGCGCCGCCGACAGTATGGCGGCCATTCCTTTTCTCCATTTTCTCCATCTTCTCTTCATCTGCTTCCCTCCATAATTCGCATCCGGGCCAGCGCAATCATGCCGGCAGCCTGCGGTTTCCTATCCGTCCTGATCCCTCTGCGGCAATCGATATGCCTCTGCCAGGACAAGGGGCATATTTAAAGGGCTGCCGTGGTTGTGTTTTTCATTACCCCTGGAGCTGCTGCAAAATCCGGGCAAATTCAGCGCGGCTGACGCTGCCTTTCGGGGTCAGGTTTCCGGCGCTTCCTTTCAGGAATCCTGCTCCCACCGCCCATTTTACAGCCTCCTGCGCCCATTCAGAAACCTCCTTCGCATCCGTGTAAGCGGCCAGGCTGTCCAGATGGGATACATCCCACTTTTTGTATTGGGCGTAACGGTAAAGAATAACTGCAAGCTGTTCCCGTGTGAGAGAATCCCAGGGCGCGTAAGTGACGGCATCGCAGCCGTCCGCCAGCCCGCTGCCCACCGTCCAGACTACGCCTTGTGCGTACCACTGGCCAGGGCGTATATCGGTAAATGGATTCTCCGCCGTGACGGACGGGGAACCCTCCAACCGGTAAAGCGCAGCAGCGATCTGAGCCCGCGTCACAGCCCCATTTGGATCAAAGGTATCTGCCGTAGTGCCATTCATAAGACCTTTTTGACAGCTCTCAAGTACCGCCTGATAAAACCAGTCGGTCTCCTTCACATCATGAAAAGAAATCTTCTCAACGGGAGCTGCCAGAGTTTCAAGGCTATAGACGCCATCCAGCACCACAAACGGCGACAGCTTCTCCACCGTCACTTTTGCCGCCCCCTCATTCACGGTTACATCACAGAGGTTCAGCCTGCCGTCGATGCAGTGGGCGACAGTCAGTATCTGCCCTTCCCTTCCTTCTACGGGAATAGAAACGGTTACATCTCCCAGAAATACACGGGAAAGGGAGACATCATAGATGCAAAGCACCCGTCCCGCAGCCTGTGCCGACCGCAGGAGGCCGCAGCCGGCATCTCCCATATTATGGAGCGTTCCCGGATTTACAGCCATAGCGGCGTACTTATCTATCTGGCTTCCTGTTACCTTCACGCCGGTTTTCTGATCGGTCAGGACACGATCAACATAATTCGGACTGCTGTTTGAGGAACCGCCGCCTCTGCTGCCGCCGGAAGAACTGCCCGTTTCGACGGTGACGGCGCAGACTGCCGTTTTCCCGCCGTCCGCTGTGGTCACGGTGATGGAAGCCGTTCCGGGTGAAACCGCTGTTACGTTGCCTTGTCCGTCCACCGAAGCCACGCCTGGCGCGCTGGATTTCCAGTTCACCGTCTTATCTGTGGCGTTATCCGGCTGTACCGCAGCGGAAAGCGACGCGGTACCCGGGCTCTTATTGGTGTAGAGGAGCAGACTGGCATGATTGAGCGTCACGCCCTCCACCGGGATGGAAACCGGAGCCTCTTCTTTTACGGTGACGGCGCAGACAGCCGTTTTCCCGCCGTCTGTTGTGGTCACGGTGATAAAAGCCGTTCCGGGAGATATTGCAGTCACCTTACCGTGTTCATCTACCGCAGCCACATCTGGAGAACCGGAACTCCAGGTGACGGTCTTATCCGTGGCGTTATCCGGCTGTACCGCAGCGACAAGCGACGCAGTACCCGGATCTCTGTCGGTGTAGAGCGTCAGTTCGGATTGATCCAAGGTAATTCCCGTTACATAAACAGGATCGGGAAACGCCCGCATGATATTGACCGTATAGGTACGGCTGTCTGTTTCACTATTCTTCGCAACCACGTCAACGGGATTGCTCCCGGCATTTAATGTAATCGCATTTGAAACATCGCCGCTGCCAACGGGTATCCCGTTCACGGTGATGGCTTCCAAGACGCGGGCGGTGGGGGTAAGAGTTACCTGCTCCACGCTGTTGTCAACAGAAACGGAATAGGTATTCGTCCCGGGAAAGAAAGAAGGGTCGAGGGTTCCACTGCTGATCGACAGGTCAGAAAGTGCCGCGCCATATACCACCTTCTCTGCGGCCCAGTACCCGTTATTGTATCCTGTGGCCCCATAGGGTACAAATAACACAAGATCAGGTACATCTGGGAAAACATTGCGGCCCAGTGCGGGCGCGATCGGATTGGAAATAGTCAGCCAGTTCAGGCCGGTGCAGCCATGAAAGGCCGAATCACCAATCTCGGTTATCTGGCCTGGCAGTTCTTTCAGGGCCAGGCCGGTGTACCCCCGAAACGCTTCGCTATGGATCTCAGTCACATTGTCCGGAAGCGAGGTCAATGCAAGGTTCCCACAATCAGAAAAGGCCTTTGTCCCGATCGTGGTCACGCCATTAGGAAGTCCTGTCAGTTTCAGGTTGGCGCAGCCACTAAACGCTGAATTTCCAATCCTGTCAACACTGCCAGGAAGAGACGTCAGCGCCAGGTTCGTACAGCCGCGAAACGTCTCCTCCCCGATGGAGGTCAAGCCCTCAGGAAGTTTTGTCAGTGCCAAGTTCGTACAGCCGCTAAACGCCTCCTTGCCGATGTAGGTCACATTGCCAGGCAGAGACGTCAGTGCCAGGTTCTTACAGCCGCTAAACGCCTTCTCCCCGATTGAGGTCACACCGTCAGGAAGTTTTGTCAGCGTCAGGCTTCCACAGTTCTGAAACGCACAGGGCTCAATCTCATTTAACCTGTCAGCTTCAGACCAATCAACGGTTTCCAGATTGGCACAACCCTCAAATGCAGATTCCTTAATGACTGTCACACTCTTCTCCAGAACAACGGACTTTATCATAGTGCCGCTTATCCCAGAGGTATTTTTCCATGCCGTAGTACCGTCATCACTTGAGATGGTCAATTCTTTGCGGCTTGAATCGAACTGGAAGCCGTTCTCGGAGATAACATCGTCCCTCGCGGGGAACCTGAACGATGCGTTGCTGTCTGTTGCAGCTTCGATTGTCAGGTCAGGGTCTTCGGATGGGTGTTCGCTGTCCTCAGGGAAACAGGAGTCACAGACATGGCTGCAGGGCTGTGGCTCTGCATAATCCCCATTGTGCTCCCCCCGTTCATGCGGGCAGTCCAGTGCATAGCATTCCCGGGTGTGATCATGGTCTGATGCCGCATTGCTTCCGGTGGCAGGCTTATCTGTCTCCGTGCAGATCAGTTCATCCGTATAGCACGCCTCCGTATGTAATCGGTGTCCGCATGGGCGGCCCTCCACATAGCCGCATTCCGATGTGTGTTTCCGGTGGTTTTCGCACAGAGTCTCCTCCTTGGCAAAAACAGCCGTTGGCAGCAGCCCTGTCAGCATAGCCGCGGTGAGCAGCCAGGCCAGCCTTCGTTTTCGTTTCATCCTCAACTTACTCATGCCATTCATTTTAAAATTACTTATTAATCGCCAGATGTCCGTCACGTTTCTTCCTCCTTAAGCGCCCCTCTGCTACCGTCACTCTCCAGGTTAAAATAGTACCGTATTCCGTCAATCTCCCGCCAGCCTGCCGCCATGGCGCCGCTTTCATCCAGCCAGAACCACTGCCCGGTAAACGGGTCGTGGAACCAGCCGGTGACCATGGCGCCTTCCTTAAGGCCGGACGCTGCGGATGTTCCGGCTGTACCGGCGTTTGCATCCGCCGTATAGGTGCCTTCGCCTGACGTGCCGGCGTTCGCCGCCGCATACTCTGCGGTGCTCAGGTAATACCAGACTCCGTTCACGCACGCCCAGCCAACGATCATCCGGCCGCCGTCATCGAATAAATACCAGAAGCCGTCAATATACAGCCATTCCTTTACCGCATATCTCCCGCCACCGTTTCCGGTCTTATAAAACTTCCAGATGCCGCCCGGCTGCTTCTCCCATACTCCGTCTCCCTGCGAGGACGGCACATTGCCGTCTAAGTAAGTATAAACCGGCGGTTTCACAGCGGTAATCCCCCTGTCCGAATCTCTCTTCGGTTTCGGCTGAGGCTGAGGAGTTGGGGACGGGTCCGGAGCCGGCTCTGTTTTCGGCTTCACCGTAAACTCTACCTCTGCCTCCGCCTTCAGCCCATGATTCCCGGTGACTAAGACTGTGACACGGTAGTTCCCCTCAGGCAGCCCTGCCGCCGGAGTGACGGTGAAAGCCGCGGTCTCCCCGTAGGCTATGTCCGCCGGCAATCCCGCCCCTGAAAGGACAAAGTATGGCTCGGCCGTACCGGCTGCCCCCGTGCCGCCATCCGTCCACGGGTTTATGAGGCTCACCGCCAGTCCGTCGATTTTTACTTTGCCTGTATTCTTCACCGTGAACGCTGCCGCCGTCTGCGCCCCGTAGCCGGCTTCGGCATCCGGGAAGCGATAGGCGGCCGGGGACAGGGCCATTTCAAACGCGGAGTCCGCCTGGCCGCTCAGCCATGCATCCAGCGGAAACTGCGCTCCCTCGCCAAACTGCTTTTGAATTGGGTAATAGCCCTCCCGGAGAATCCAATCCGAATACGGGAACAGCTCTCTGTTCATGACGATATCGCCTGCCGCGCCGCTTTTGCCGTCCTTCCCGGTTCCGTCATTCCCCGGTATCACCGCTCCTCCCACCGTCATGCCTGACCACGCGTAATTTTCTTTCCAGCCGCTGCCCGCGGACGCGCTCGCCAACCAGCCGTAAATCCTTCCTATCTCGCTCTGGCCGTCCACGGTTCTCATCAGTGCCGCATTGTATCTCACAAGACCGGTATAGCTATCGACCGTAATATAATCCGCTACAGTTCCAATCAGTCCTCCGCTCTGAACCTCCGCAGCCGTGGTTCCGGTGCTATAGTTGTGCTCTATTTCGCAGCCGGCAGAAATCCTTCCTGCGATGCCTCCTGCCTTCTCTACTCCGGCTTCCACATTACCCGCGTACCAGCAGTTATTTATGATTGATTTCCGGCTGTCCTCCTCGTCCAAAGATTTGCCCTGTACATTGCCGACAAGTCCTCCGACGTAGGCGTTTCCCGTCACATTCCCTATACTGTAACAGTTTAAAACGGATGAACCCTTATCTAAGTATGCGGCAATCCCTCCGATGTAATTCTTGCCGCTGATCTGCACATTCTCCAAACCCAGATTCCGAATGGTTCCTTTATCAACCCATCCGAACAGCCCCAGATAATCCCGGCTTCTATCGTTTATCTTAAGATTGCGGATGAAATGGCCGCCTCCGTCAAAGGTTCCGGAAAATGGCGTCGCATACTCCCCTATGGGCGTCCAGTCCGTTCTGCCGGAAAGCGTGATATCCGCGGTCAGCCGCACGGTTTTGCCCTTAGAATCGTACGGACTCCTGTCCACGCCGTTCACCCAGTCCCGGAATGCGGCCAGATCCTCGGCGCTGCCGATATAGAGGTCGGCGGCATTTTCATCCAGCAGCCAGTCCGGGATCTCCCCGTCCTGCCCGCCGATATCTTTCAGCGTCGGAAGTTTCCCGTCCGCGATGTCCCAGACGTCCGAATCGTCGAACAGGGTCTCCAGAGATGGTGAAAAGGTTCCGTTGGCGGCATCATATCGGATGTCTGCACCGTTTCTTGTATCTGCTCCCACAGCTCCGAAGCTCCCATCCCCACGCTTCATACCGGAAAAAGCATAAAGATTCTGAACTGTGAAGCTGCTCATATCCGCCCCATTCAAAAACATAACATTTTCGTACACCCTTCCATCGGTTTCCGTGCTTCCCCCAAGGGCAGCTTTCCTATTTACGGAGGGATTGAATGCCGCGCTGTCTGTAAATGTCAGACTTTTCTCTTTCTCAACCATCAGAAGGCCAATAAGACCTCCACCCCTGCTTGTGTCATAGCCTGTGGCAGATGTAAGCACGGTTATATTTCCGGTGCTGTAACAATGCTCCATGACAGAATTTAAAAATCTCCCCGCAATTCCCCCCGCAACGACTGCCGATACCTTTCCTGTGCTATAACTATTTGTTACAGAACTGCCCTCCTCGGCCTTGCCTACCATTCCTCCCGCCGCGTTTGCCTCCACATTCCCCGTGCTGTAGCAGCGGTTTACGGTTCCCCCGTATAAGACTCCCGCCACCACTCCGGCATTTCCGAGATTCTTATTTCCCAGAATGTCCGCATCCCGCACGCCCAGGTTTTCCACGGTTCCGCTCTTCACGTACCCGAACAGGCCGCAGGATTCCAGAGCAGGATCATCAATTGTCATGTCGTAAATCACGTATCCGCCTCCGTCAAAGGTTCCGGTGAAAGGCTTTTCCTCCGTCCCAATGGGTGTCCAGTCCTCTGTCAGCCGGATATCGCCGGTCAGCACATAGCTGCTCTCCGCGTAGGTGAAGAGGCCGTCCGCCCACGTCTCCCCGCTTGCCACCTTCTCCTCCAGTTCCCGCAGCACCGCCTCGCTGCCGACGGTGAACCGGAAGCTGTCCGCCCGGTTCGTCCGGTTCGCCTGGTTTGCCCGGTTCGTCCGATCCATTGCGAAAAGACTGCGGTTGGAATCGCTCTGCCTTGTCATCTGCCGCTCCATCCGCTCCGCCTGTTCCTCTAAGGACAGCTCCCCGGTGTTCCGGATTACCGTAAGTTCCGGTTCCTTCGCCTCCTCCGACAGGACATATCCCTCCGGCAGCTCCCATCTGAACCGGTAGGAGCCGTCCGTCTGATCTTCTGATTCTGCCTGCGCTCCTGTTTCTATCTGCGCTCCTGATTCTTCCTGCTCTTCTGCTTCCTCCCGTCTCTCCTGCCTCTCCCGGTAATCCGGGGAGTCCCAGGTCAGCAAAAGTGTTTTCGTGGTTCCGTCCTCCTCCACCACGGCCTGAATCCGGCCTGGGAGCAGGGAAACCACCTCATCAAAGCCATAGGCGCTCTCGTATAAAGTCAGGCTGCCGTCGTCGGACAGATTGCCATCGTCCAGATACGTCCAGTCCGTGACCAGTATCTCCTCCGGCGCATCGGAGGGCGTGGCCTCCTGCCCCTCTTCTCCGGCTTCCTCTAAAACCTCCACCTCGATGACCGGAAGCTCCGCCCCGCTCAGTTCGTATCGGTCGCTTGTGAGTTCCGCTTCAAAGACATAGATGCCGGGAACCTGACCGTCATAGGTTTCCTGTTCGCTGAAATCTTCATCCAGAACCCAGGTTACCTTTACTCTTCTCCATCCCGCCGTTTTGTCCGCCTCCGAACCGGTCGCGGCCGCCGGGGAAGGCGTCGCGGCGCCCCCGCCGTCCTCACCATCCCCGCCGTCCCCGCCACTGCTCTCCTCCGCCTCCAATTTGGCGTTCAGGTAGTTTGGCAGCTTCAGCTCCCTCTTTTTGGTTCCCAATGGAACCGCCTGAAATAAAGTCTCCTCCGGCAGCTCTTCAAACTCCTCGATCATCCTGCTCTGGACAGCCGCTCCCGCAGTAATCCCCATGCCCGGCCATATGCTGCCGCTCACCAGCGCCGCCGACAGCATGAAAGCCATTCCTTTTCTCCATTTTTTCTTCATCCGCTTCCCCTCCATTTTTTGCATCCATTTTTCATATCCAGGTTGCGCAATCATACCGGTAACTTGTGGCTTCCCTATCGTCTTGATGCCTCTGCGGAAACCGTTATGCTACCGCCAAGATGAACAAATTCGTTCATAATCCATAAAACGACGAAATGCGAACACGTTTTCACGTATTCGCATTTTTCACTGATTTATATTGTTATAGTATCATAATATTTTAAATATATCAACAAAAAGTGGTTATTTTCAGTTTTTAAGTTTAATCACAAATTAAGGTGGAATTTTTTTCAATTACCTTTCCCCCAATTTATATTCCCCTATCTCCCGTATTGGAGTGCAGTGTTTAAAAAATCCATCGCCAGCAGAAATCCTTTTCTATGGAGTTATTCCGCCTCTAAAATAATTATACAACCTCGGAATAAAACATTTTCTGCTTTTCAAAACATCTCCTCATATAATTCGTTACAAAAAGCACTGAGGACAGGTTTATATGTTATAATGGGTTTGGTAAATCTGTTATTGCAAGATTACACGAAGATTCAGGAGGTTGTTCTATGAAAGAAAAACTGTACATGATGTTGATTGAGAAGAGCAAAACCTATAATAGGTTAACAAAGAAGGTAGTTACTGAACATGTTGAACACATAAGGAAACTGGACGATGAAGGCAAACTGAAAATCTGCGGCGTGTTTAAAGGTTATCCAGGAATGGCGGGCATGTATATTCTAAAAACAGATAGTCGGGAAGAAGCAGAGGAACTTTGCAAAACAGAGCCTTTGGTTATTGGAGGATATGCAACTTATAAATTGGTTGATTTTCAAGTTGCGAATCGGGAGAATAACTATTTATTGTAATAAAATGCGCCTTACTACACTTTATTAATAACAGGCGTACCATGGATAGGCTCAATGAGGAAGGGCGCAGGCTGGCGGCGGAGAAAAAAACTCTACGCCGAGTCCGGCTCCTGCTATGTACACCTGCAGCATCTTCTATTCTCATGAAAGATCCGCAGTTCCTTTCATTACATTTAATATATCATTTATTACACTTGCGCTGTATTCAGACTACTTGATAGCCAGCGCCGGACAGCACAGTCAGCGCTTTCTCAAAATTTTCTTTTTTAATCAAAATATAGTCTGTATTATATGTTGATATTGCAAAAATTCCAATTTCATTATCTGCCAATAACGTAGATATTTTAGATAATATCCCTATAAGCGAAAAGTCCAAAGTCCCTTGTATTCTGAAGGCTTTCCAGCCATCGTCACGCTCATCAGCATGATCCGGTACATGCTCTGTTATGCACACCAGGGATTTTTCTTCATCTGTTTTTCCGATGAAACAATATTCACGTTCCATATCAACCTGTGAATAGTCAGGTACCTTGCATACCGTAAAATCATGGTTTATTCTTTTTATTACCATATGAATCTCCTCTATAAACTGTGATTTGTAATTTATAAATCCTTAGTCATTCTTACACCGATCGCCATATATGGGGCGCCCAAATCTTTTTCCCTATCCATTATATAACCATGCTTTAGATAAAAGGATATTGCACGGACATTACCTTTAAAAGCCCAAATAATGATTTCTTTATAGCCATTTCTTTCGGCTTCTTGTTCTGCGAAAGAAATGAGTTTATCACCAAATCCTTTTCCCTGCTCGTTTTGACTTATATAAATGCGCCATATTTCAAATGCTCCTGCTTTATCTTCATCTTCGGTATTTCCGAAAGACAATAGCGCCACAACTTTACCTTCGTTTTCAAGCACATATTCAGATAATCGGCTCGATAAAAAATCCTTTTTTATATTAATTTCTCTTTGCCTGCATCCAAAATCATTCAAAAGTTCCGGATTTACATATCCTGCATAGACTTCTCTCCAATTATCATTAACAATTTTGCATACGGCATCATAATCTTCACTTGTTAGCGTTCGTATTAACATATGATTTCCTCATAACTCCTGTTTTTTCTGCCGATAAGACAGGAGTTGTTTTAATCAACAACAATTTTAATAGAAGAACACGTTCCACTACTCACTGTATTCTCCTCCTTAAAACCTAATAGGCAAAAGAACCATATCCCATTTTTACATTGTAAATCCCGAGACAAGACAAGGCGTCAGGAAGATTTCCCAGTAGAGCATATACTTGACGCTCTTTACAATGCGCGAATCTTAGGCGGCGGCAGACCTTCTTTAATCTGTTCCATGTCGATATGGTACTCTCTCTTTACAAACCGCAGTAAAAGCCGATAATTTCATCGTCCGTCATGGCATTTCCGGTGTCTTTTACGGAAACGTTCAGCCTGTAAATATGTACTTACCACATCCATTAAATATTTTAAAGATTATGCTTTGCGCTTTAAAAAATATTGAATCATAGATACGGCCTCCATTTCCTCTCTCCTTTCCACTTCAAAAAGATTTAGCAGGATATCTTCAAATTCCTTAATAGATATATCAAATTTATCGGGCCTGCCCATAGAGGTTTCAATTAAATTCATAAAACGGCGCATTTTGCCTGCATTATCAGGAACATCAAGTACAAATTTACTGCGAGGCTTCAGGATCCTATGAGCTTCTATAAGTGCTTCCATAACAAAATTTTTTTCAAAATATTCGAGTACCCCTATACAAGCCCCTATTTCGAAATAGTTGTCTTCAAACGGTGTTTTATGTATGCTTCCACAGTGTAATGCACCTACATTGAGATTGTTCTTTTGGGAATACTGCTTGAGAAGCTTGATTGTTTCGTCGCTTATGTCAACTCCGTAATAAGTCGATGGCCACTGATCATAGCCATTAAACATAAGATTCAAACAGCACCCAAGGTCAACAAATTTCATCTTTTGAGCGGGCGAAAGAAAGTATCTGATTTCTATACGTCCGCTGTCTGAATCTATCCCACACTCTCTTGCCATTTGAAATTTACTATAATCCGGATCATTTTTCAGATATTCCGGCAAATTTTTATATAAATCAACACCTTTTTTTCCTAATTCGATTGCTCTGTCATAGGACTGAGCTATTGATTTCAATTGACTGTTCATTTTTTGTCTTGTATGATGTTTATATCAATTTTTGCTTTGTGCTGCCGATTTCAAGCAAATTCCCCTCTGGGTCAGCTACATAAAAGTTGCGGATACCACTAATAGGCTCACACCTATCTGAACATCTTTTCCAATCATTGTTTTCATCTCCTGTAATCTTAGTCCATTTGTGCATATGATTTGTCAAATCAGCTAAAACACCATTTTACAATATTTGTAATCAGTTTTGTTGGCAATTCTTTGTTATAAGGAAAATAGATTGCATTTTTCTTTGTGACAAATTCATTTAACTCAGATGCAAATTCTCCAATAGCTTCCTCCCCTACATAAAAACTAATATGCTTTTTACAAGCAGAAAAGGAGATAGACTTTCCTTCTTTTTCATAATACGGCATACTCCATAGTATACGTTCATTTATACATGGAACACTATTTTGCAGTAAAATCATCATCTCTGTTAAATGGGAATGTGTTTCTGATGGTTGCGAATCTATATATTCTAATACTGTTTCAGGTGCTTTTCCGCAATAATGTCCCTGATTTGTTTTTTTAAACTCTCTTCCACATTTGGGGCATATCCACATATTTTATTTCCTCCTCAGCTTCCGATTTTATGCTCTGCAGCTTCCCGATAAATGGGAATTTATCGTTCTGTCCCACAATTATAAAACACAGGTAACGGTCTTTACTATGATTTTTCAAATATACCTCTATTCCGATTCACCGTAAATCATCAGGTATTCTTTCTCTCCTGTCTCTGTTTCAGTCATGCTCTGTTGAACCTTGAAACCTCAACCGTATCACGCAAACTTCTCCTTCCTGCTTCTGATCCTATTATACAAGACCATGGAAAAGAGTGCAATAGCATTTCAGAACATTTGTTCTATTCCATTTTATTCTTAAAAAATGGACTTATAACAGGTTCTGTAAAAGCATATAAGATAGCAGGTCATTCTTCAAGAATGCCCAGGCACCATATGCGGCAACTGCAAACGTCAGAAAACGGAGAATCAGGGTTTGCTTTCTGCCGGACACCAATATTACGGCAGTCTGCTGTACTCTTCATCCGCAACCGCCTCGCACCACTCATTTTTCGTGTCCTCACCAGCCACTTCCACCGCCAGGTGGGAGAACCAGCTGTCCTTTGCCGCTCCGTGCCAGTGCTTCACTCCGGCCAGAATCTCCACCACATCACCTGCATGGAGCTCTCTCGCTTCGCTGCCCCACTCCTGATACCAGCCGCGCCCGTTGGTGCATAAAAGCAGCTGCCCGCCGCCTGATTTGGCCTGGTGGATATGCCAGTTATTCCTGCAGCCCGGCTCAAATGTCACATTGAAGATGGGCGTACCCTGGCTGTTTAACTGGCAGAGATAGCTCTGTCCGATAAAATACCGGGCAAACCCGTCATTGGGCTTTCCAATCGGAAAGATTCCGCCCTTTCCTTCCATATCCTCTTCCTCCGTCCAGACCTCTTTCGCCATACAGAAGGCCGCCCAGGCTTTTGGCCAGCCGCTGTAAAATGCCAGGTGGGTCAGTGCCTCCGCAATCTCTGTTCTCGTAACTCCATTCTTTTTTGCCGTCTCCAGGTGGTATTTGAATGAAGAATCAACCAATCCGCTTGTCATCAGGGAAGTGATTGTGATCAGGCTGCGGTCACGATGGGAAAGCCCGCTCTCCCGGCTCCACACTTCACCAAATAATACATCATCGTTTAACTCTGCAAACTTGGGAGCAAATGTCCCAAGGGCGTCTCTTCCTGCTGTCTGTTTCATCTGCCTACTCCTTTCCAATCTTCATGCAGTTTCCGATCACCTCACCAGTACGCAGATATTCATACGTCGGCATCTCAAAAAGCACCGGTTTAAGCACATGATAATTCACTTTTCCATTCTCATTGAGCACAGATGGTTCTGCGTAAGTATTCTCTATTTTCAGGATAAAGTTGTCAAATCCTTCTGTCTCATAGTTATCTGTTACCGTACACTCCATCGTCAGCGGAGATGCTTTTATCACCGGCGCTCCGGCCTCACCCATCTCATACTCAAACAGCCTGGACTTATCAGCTTTTGCGCCGCTCACGCAGCCGGACCGGTCTGCTTTTGGGAGCAGGGCCTCATCCACAATGTTTACGGTCAGTGTGCCGTTTGCCTTGATTCCCTGGTTGGTGTAATGAGCCTTTGCCAGACTCACCATCAGGCGGTTATGCCCCATAATGCCCAGATGCCCTACAAGCACCCAGTTTGGTTTCTCATTTACCATAGCCCCAATCACCACCAGGGGAGTGGGGTATAAACTCAATACAGGTCCGATATTTTTCTTCATGTCAGCTGCCTCCTTCTAGGTCCTTACTTGTTATTTTTTCCTGTGATTTCCAGATTTGGTGACGCAGGTAATCCATCCGGTCCAGTTGTTTTTCCCGGAAATGGATTTCATCCAGGGTCATAACCCGTTTTTTATCCAACATCGTTAAGCGTTCCCGTTCCGTGGACTCCTTGCAGAGCAGAAGACGCATATAAGTCTCCACCTCCTCACTGGTAAACCCAATATCGTGAAGCGTCATAATCATGCTGAGCCGTTCCAGATCCTGATCGTCATACTGCCAGTCGCCCATCACTTTTTTGACGGCGCCGCACAATCCCCAGCTTTCATATTCCCGTAAAAGCTCTATCGGAATCTGATAACGCTCACTTGCTTCATGAATTGTCATCTCCATTCTCCTTTCCGCCTGGTATACCCTGAGACAAAAAATATAAGCATACCCGCCGATTCCTCTGAATCCGTCCGGATATGCTCCTATTTTAATCCAACGCCGCCTGTGCGTCTAATACCTAAATCACATTTGTTTTCATGCATTTTAAGCATTTCTGCTTTTACACCATATTTTTCAGCTGTTCCTTTGCATAGGAAATGAACGCAGCTGCCGCCGGAGAATGTACCTTGTTTTTCTTCCAGGCTAATACAGAGTAAAATTCTAAACTGGGTGACAGCGGGACAAAGCAGAGATTCTCAAAGCTGCTCTCCAGTTCCACGCACAACGCAATGCCAATCCCATTTTTAACCATCATGGCGGCATTGTAAATCAGATTGTAAGCCGACACAATGTTCATCTGGTCAGAATTGTCTCCGAACCAGTTTAACAATTCACGGCGCAGCAACTCCCGCTTGGTGAACAGCAGCGGAAAACGGATCAGGTCTTCCGGGCGTACATATGGTTTTCCCGCCAGTTCCGAATCCTTCCTGACCAGAACGCCCCAGCTTTCCCGTACCGGCATCCGGAGAAATTCATACCTTGCGATTTCCACCGGCTCCAGAAGAAGGCCCAGATCCAGGGTTCCCTGCTCTAAACGTTCCTTTATATTATCTGCATTTCCACTGTAAATGTCATAACAGACCTGTGGATGCTCCTGGTGAAACCCGGCCAGCAGCTCGGAAAGCAGGCCCATACTGCGCAGCTCACCGGAGCCGACAGCGATTTCCCCGTTCAGGATTTCTTCCCTCTGTGATAATTCCCGTACCGTTTTATCCGCCAGATCGATCAGTTCCTGCGCTCTCCGCTTTAAGAGCATGCCGTCCTCTGTCAGGACAATGCTGTGATTACTCCTGTGAAACAACTGCACTCCCAGTTCCTCTTCCAGTTGCATTAACTGTCTGGAGAGGGTTGGCTGGGTGACATGCAAAAGCTGGGCCGCCCTTGTGATATTCTCTTCCCTCGCTGTCATCAGAAAGTATTTGAGCAGTCGAATCTCCATAACATCACTCCCTTCTCGCCTTCTCGCTTCATCCACATTGTGCTATGCCTGTATTTCCGCCGCTGGCGCTGAAATATACTACCGTTTTACTCATTAATAACGCGTCACGCCAATAATTGGCAGCACCCCTTTTGAAACCGCGTAAGCGTCAGCTGCCTCATGGCCTCCTTTTGCTTATCCGTCACAAAGGTATACGGATAGATCCCATAGATAAAGGGGAAAAAGCGATAAATAAAGTTCTGCCGTTCCTCCACCGTCATCTCCGGGAAAAACTTCCCCAGCAGCGTGGCAAAGGTCTGCAGTGACCTGCCATATGCCACCTTAAATTCCACCAGGCTTTCTGCAACCTTCTCAGCAAAAACATTGCTCTTAAGCGTCTCATTTTCCTTCATCACTGTCTCCAGGTCCGCAATCCATAACTCATATTCCTTTTTCAGAATTGCCAGGAAGATTTCTTCCTTGGTCTGAAAATAATTGTATATGGACGGTCTGGAAAATGACGTCACTTTTCCATAGCTGTTACAAATCGTTTAAAATTCTCTGCTCTCCCAATCGCTGTTACCTTATCGTCCCTATGAAAGCGGTGCAGAGGCGCTGTTTTTACCGTGGATATTCCAATTGGCTAAATCAATTTCATGTTGAGCAATCTGCAGGCAGTATAGAATAACCATCCTTGTGGAATGCTATCTCGATATTCTTGATGTAAGAGGTATTTCATACAAAAAAGAATCTATCATGATTGAGGTGTTTTATGCAGAAAAAAAGAAACTATATCATCGGCATTGCAGTGCTGTTCCTGCTTATTATAGCCGGAGTATTATTCTATATAAAAAGTGCCGCCCCACCGGGCGAAGAATGGATTTCCTATCATAATAGGGAACTTACCGACTCCATAGACCGCCAGCTCTCAGGCCTGGATATAGGCCGTATCATGGCGGATAAGGAAGCCGCTGTTGTGGAGAAATCCGTGGCGCAGCTTCAGCTGGCGGTGGATCAGGCAGAGCTGACATACGAGGAGATTACCGCGGTCTGCCTCTCAAGAATCAAGGCTTTGGATCAGAGCAAACACGGATACAACTCTGTGATGGAGATTGCCCCGGACGCTATGGAACAGGCACGGGCGCGTGACCGGGAACGTTCACATTATGAAGGAGATGTCCCTTCTCTTTTCGGTATCCCAGTCATGTTGAAGGATAACATTAACACAGCCGGCATACCCACCAGTGTAGGAACGGTGGCCTTTGCGGATTTCATACCGGAAGAGGACGCTGAACTGGTGACCGCCCTAAGGGTGCAAGGCGCCGTTATTCTGGGCAAAAACAATCTGGCGGAATTCGCCTATTTTGTGTCCAGCGTTATGCCCAACGGATACAGCAGTAAAAAGGGCCAGACCGTCAATCCTTTTGCACCCCTGAAAATTTCCCCTTCCGGCTCCAGCAGCGGCAGCGCCGTGGCGGTGTCCGTCAATCTGGTGCCTATCTCTATCGGCACAGAGACAGCCGGTTCTATCGCCGGACCGGCGTCCGCAAATTCAGTAGTGGGATTTAAACCGTCCCGGGACAGTGTACCCCGTGAAGGTATATTCCCGCTGATACAGGAAGTGGATACCCCCGGACCGCTTGCAAAGACGGTCCAGGACGCCGCACTGGCATATTCAGCCCTTTCCGGGCAGGAAATGCAGTCAGAACTAAACGCAAAGTCTTTGGCGGGAGCAGTCATCGGCCTTGCGGTTTATACTTACGATGATGAGACGCTCCGCCAGTCCTTAAAGGAGAGATTAGAGGAATCGGGAGCCCGGGTCATAGAGGTTTCGATCAGCGGTGAAGGTGTACAGGTACAGAATATCATTGAACTGACATTCAAACAGGATTTTGAATTGTTTGCCCGGCAGTACGGGCTTCCTGTGAACCGTCTTGAAGATTTAATCGCTTTTAACCGGGAAGACATAAAACGGCGGGCACGGTATGGACAGGACCTCCTGGAAGCGGCCGAGGCAGTAGAAACTCCGGACAGAGAACCAATCCAAGCATCGATTGAGAATGCGCAGACCGCATTGGAAGGGCTGTTTCTGGAAAATGGCCTTGATGCGCTTGTCTTCTTAGGTACGGCCGGTTCCACAGAGGTATCCGCGGCAGGATATCCGCAACTGACAATCCCATTCGGCGTTGACGCAAAAGGTGTCCCGCGGGGAGTGACCTTTGCCGCACGAGACGGTGAGGACGTAAAACTGCTTAATATTGGATATGCTTTTGAACAGGCGGCAAAAGGCAGGGTAATTCCTCGATAAGCGTGATAACTCCCTGTTGCATCGCTCTGTTTTAGCTTGATTGCTCAGTACGTCTTTTATGCCGAACTAAATTTTAATCACCTGATACTGGGGTAGCACAAAACGATTCAATTATTTGGTAAAATTTTTCAGGATCAATAGGTTTGGCCAAATGGTCGTTCATACCGGCCGCCTGCGCTTTTACAATATCCTCATAGAACGCGTCCGCCGTCATGGCGACAATAGGAATAGTCTTTGCCCTGGAATGCCCGGACTGGCGAATGGCGATGGTGGCCTGATAGCCGTCCATTACAGGCATTTGCACATCCATCAGAATCAGATCGTAAGAGTCTCCCTTTGCCAAAAATTGCTCCAGGGCCTCTTGCCCGTTGCCCGCACAGTCAATCTCCATGCCGGCCATTTTCAGCAGCTCCACGGCGATCTCCTGGTTCAGGGCGTTATCCTCCACCAGCAGCACGCGGCGGCCGGTTAGGACGGAATTTGTTTTTTTGTCCGTAGTCCCTCTTTTCATCGTACGCTCAATGCCAGTCACGGTAAGAAGGGTGTTGTAGAGGGATGAAGCAAATATAGGCTTAGAAAGGAATGCGTTTGCGCCCGCTTCCCTGGCGCTCTTTTCGATGGCGGTCCAGTCGTAAGCCGTAATGATAATGATGGTCGTGTCCGGTCCCACAAACTCACGGACCCGCCGCGTGACTTCAATCCCGTTCATGTCGGGCATCTTCCAATCAATCAGGCACACGTCATATTCTTCCCCTGTTTTATGGGCCTCCAGAACCTCTTCCACACACTCTAACCCGGTCAATACCCAGCGAGAGCGAATTCCCAAATTTTTCAGCAGCAGCGAGGCATGTATGCAGGAATCCCGGTCATCGTCGGCCACCAGCACCTTGAGTGAATCCAATGCCTGATGATTGTGGGAAAGCTCATCTCCTGCTACCGATTCTGTATCAAAGCCCAGTTCTACGGTAAAGGTACTTCCTTTCCCCAATGTGCTTGCAGCTGAAATAGTGCCACCCATCAGCGTAACCAGGTTTTTGCAAATTGACATTCCCAAACCGGTACCGCCATATTTCTGGCTCGTAGCGGCGCTTTCCTGCTCAAACGGCCGGAAAATCCGGGTTAAAAATTCCTTACTCATGCCGATACCGGTATCACTGACCGTAAAGCGCAGGCGGACATGTTTGTTTTTCTTTTGGATTTGCCGGATTTCCATGCGGATCGTTCCGTTCTCCGGTGTAAATTTGATTGCGTTGGAGAGAAGGTTGATTAGAATTTGGTTCAGGCGCAAGGCGTCGCCGATCAGGATTGTGTCGGTAAGATCAATCAATGGTATGGAAAAACGGATACCTTTATCTACTGCCTGCGGATAAAAGATTGACGTGATGGATTCCATTACGCTTTCCAGGTTAAAGGCCTCATGGACGATTAACATCTTCCCTTCATCTATTTTGGACATATCGAGCACATCATTTATAAGTGTCATCAAATGCTTGGAGGAGTATCCAATCTTTTCCAGGCAGTCCTCCACCCTCTTTCGGTCTTCTATGTAGGCGCCTGCAATGGTAGCCATGCCAATAATAGCGTTCATGGGGGTGCGAATCTCGTGGCTCATGCGGGAGAGAAAATTCTGCTTGGCGGCATTGGCGTTCTGCGCATTAACCAGAGCGTCTTTGAGCGCCTGTTCTTTCACGATCTCCTCGGTCTGATCGAAGAGAGTGACAATATAGCGCAGGATTTTATTCCCCGACATTACCGGGTAACTGCGAATCTTGATCCAGCGGGTCTCTCCGCTGTTAAAACGCATCTGAATGTCAACGCTATTGTTCTCCTTTGTATCCGGCTTCCGGATAAATTCCGCAAAGGCCGTCTGATCCTCATCCGTAACCCTGCCCGCCAGCAATTGCATATCATCCATAACCGCGTCTCCTGGGATACCCAAAACACGCTGACAGTTAGCGCTGACATATTCCAACACGCTATTCTCCTGATCGAAAATCAGGAATACCTCATCCACATTGGCGGAAAGAACGTCGAAAAGGCTCTCACGGTATCGAATCTCCCGAATATTTTTCCGCTCATGCCAAAAGGTAAACAGGAAGTAAGCGGGCAAAAAAACAGTGAGTATTACAGCCGATACAATAGCCTTAACAGCTGTATTCGCTGCTCCGTGCTCTAACCCCTCAACTTTACTGTCCGCAAAGTCTATAATTATAGTCAATGCATCATACACCGCGTCGTATTTAGGATATATATACTCCTCTACATATTGGGTGGTATCTTCCCGGTTCATAGGAATGATAAGCGGTAATGCTTCGGCTTGTGTTTCTTCCAAATCCTGCATTGCAGCCAATAATTGGGCTGTATCTTCCACTGGCCCCAGATATTGACTGGTAATGACTTTAATTGCATCGTACTGCATAGCGTACCGTTTCTCCAGCAACTGCTGTACCGTATCCAAATCCCCTGAGGACTCTGCAATAATATTCAGCAAAAATCCCTTCATATCCAATAGACGGGTACGCATTGCCCGGGATTCATTGGAAACAGTATAGGGATGTTTATAAATTATTGATGTTGTCTGATACAACTGATAGGTAGAATAAATACTGAACGCGGACAATCCAACAGCTATTACACAAATTAATGCCAATCCAAGCTCTTTCACCCTGCTTCTTTTTCGTTCACCCATTAAAAAATATCGCTCCTCCCGTCGGCAAACGTTGTCAGTATCGACGTTTGCTGGCTAATGTTTAATTTTTTCACAAAACAACATCTTATTTTCTGAAAGTTTCAACAAATCCCATGATTATTTCTTAGTACACATTTTTACCAAAATGCACCAAAATTTGCCTTAATTGTAGCATAGCCCCCCAATAAAAACAATGGATATTTCTCTGTATGTTCCAGCATGATGACTCCCCTTATCTGCCATACCATTTTCCCCATACGCATACAAAAATACCGGGCATTTTGCGCCCGGTATTCTATACGATTTGTCACATTATTGAAAATACTAATTTGTCGCCATGCCGCCCCGAAAATACTTGTATCTATATTTCACCAGCAATGCGATTGCTAACAGCATAGAAAGAAACTCGGCTGTTACTGGAGCCAGCCACGCACCCGTTATCCCCCAAATGTTGGGAAATACCAGCAAGAACACGGTAAACAGTGCAAATGTCCGGGTAAAAGACAGAATTGCAGATATTTTGCCGTTGGAGAGAGCTGTGAATAATGCGGATGTGAACATGCCTAATCCATTAAATAGAAAGACAAAAGCATAAATCTTAAACCCGCCTGCCGCCAGCCGATACACCTCGGAATCCCGTGGGACGAAAAAGCCGGTCATTACTCCTGCGCATAGTTGGCAAACGATGAATAAAAGCACAGATATGAACGATACCCAAAACAGGCATAGTTTCAGTAACCGGCGCAGTTCCTCTTTGTTTCCGGCCCCATATTGGTAACTCACAACAGGGGATACGCCCATGGAAAAGCCGACAATGACTCCTACAAACAAAAACTGAGTGTATATCAAAACGGCAAGTGCGGCAACGCCATGTTCCCCTGCCAGCCGCATCATAACAATATTAAAGATGGCCGAAGTAATTCCTTGCGCCAGTTCCCGCACCAGTTCAGACGAGCCGTTATAGCAGGATTGCCCCCATTCTTTTAGCTTTATGAGCGGCTTTACAAAATGCAGGGTGCCTTTTCGTTTTGAAAATACAACAATCCCCGCGATGGTTGCAATGCTGTACCCGATGCCTGTTGCAATAGCGGCTCCGGTCATACCCATATGCAGCAGCACCATGAAAATATAATCCAGTACAATATTTGCCACTCCGGCACCCACCATCAGCCAAAGGCCCAAATTGGGCTTTCCCGCTGTTACAAAGAGGTTTTGAAATAAGACCTGTAGCAGTAAAGCTGGTGCAAACAGAATGAGAATGCCCAAATATTCGCGGGCATACGGCAGAATTTGTTCGCTGCCCCCCAAAGCGAAGATAAGGTTATCCATGAAAATCGTACTTAAAAGTGCGAATGCAATTCCAATTGAAACCGCGATAAGAACAAGGGCCGTAAAGTTTTGCTTGGCCTCCAAATCCTTTCCTTCGCCCATTTTTTTTGCGATGATGGCACTGCCGCCGGTAGCGAACATGGTCCCCAACCCATAAAAAAATGAGATGACAGGCGTTACGATATTAATAGCCGACAGGCCAACCGTATTCACATAATTGGATACAAACATGGCGTCAACGACCTGATACAGCCCCATGAACACCATCATTATAATCGTTGGCATAGCAAAGCGCAGCAGCGAAAATATTGTGAATTTCCGGGCAAGCGCGTTTTTTTGATTGCTCATTGCAATTTCCTCCATATTCAAATAGGCTCTTGCAGAAAGCATCAAAAAAGGCATAGCCAAAGCTATGCCAAAACAAACACGATTGTAAAAAGGGTGTGTTTTCAGCATATCCTGCAAGGCACGACAAAAACAGCAACAGGGTTCTCCTATTGCAAAATCTTCGTTTCATGCTTTACAGTAATACCGACAAACTAGCACCTCCTTTTTGAATAACGATAACGTTATCATATTCTAATGGAAATGTCAACAGTAACATTCAGCGGACCGATACATGAAAATATTCAATCATCAGGGCCAGCCTTTTGCAGCATAACAGTAAGTTGGAACATCGGTCCGCTGCACGTATATTCTGCACCTCCATAATACTTTTTTGCACACCGCAAAATAGTCTGGTATCCGAGTCCATGCTGAACGGTATCTTCTTTTCTGGTTCTCAGGGCGGCGCCGTTCCCTGCTTCAATTACCAAGCCATCGCAGCTATTCTCCAGTTCCATTAAAAACATATTGCTTTTACAGTAAGACCGTATCTTTATATACGCCTTCGCCTCCGAATCCTTCTCAAGCAGCGTCTCGCAGGCCTCCAGGGCATTGTCCAGACTATTGTTCAGAATGATGCTCAGATCAAAGGCATCGATACCAAAATCTTTCGGGAAACGAAATTCACTGTCAAACTGTATCCCCCGGTCCTTTGCACGTCTGGCTTTTCCGTTGAGCACCACGTCCGTCACAGGATTGCCTGTATGGATGGAATAATTCAATGTGTTTAACGCAGTGCCAATCCCGGAAAAATAGCCTGCCAGTTCGCTGTCTTCCTCCTCCACGTCAATTCCCTGCGCCGCCAGTAAGCTCTTGATATCAAAGAGACAATTCTGCATATCGTGCCGCATGGAGCGGATACCCGTGTAAAGTTCCTCAATTTCTTTGATATGTCTCTGCATCTGATTCACCTGGTTTTCCAGGATGACTGCCCGCTGCTTTTCTTCCACATAGCTGACAAGTTTCTGATAAATCCCATAGGCGTACAGGATACATAAAAGGGAAGCCACCGCCAAAAATGGAATCATAAAATATAGCGTCATGCTTTGAAGCGGGTCGTCCCACGTCGCCCAATCGACGAATACAGAATTCGACACCAGGAAATAGGCCGCTCCCGTAAAGATGGAATAAACATTCGCCGCAAATGATGGCATGAGCAGAAAATACAGTTCGCTCCGGGGAATTCCCTCCGTGTCACGCTCCCCCATGCGGGCCAGTTTTCTGACCGAGAGAACCAGCGCCGCGCAGGCAAGAAACAGCATCAGGCACTTCTCCCAATCGAAATAAATGTTTACCGTCTCCGACGCATGGATCGAGGACGCGGGATCTTTCACGTAAGAGTACAGGCGAAATATCTCCGAGTTTGGGGGAAGTTCCAGGTAACTGCTAATTTCCTTAAAAAATAACTGCCCATAGGTGTATAATGCCTGGCACAATCCGAAAACTGCCTCGAATGTAACCGCAGCATATACCTTTTTGCTGAATTTTCCCCTGTAGGCAAGATAAATCACTGCCAGCAGCAGAATCACTTCCATAACAGGGAATAAATAGTAAAGGCCCCGCGGCAGCCGAATCCACCACCGATACTTGAATAATGTAAAAAAGAGTACCGCCAAGAAGAGATGAGCCGCCCATTTAAACCGGTCCAGTCTGGGTTTCAGAAACTGTTTCAACAGATATACCAGGCAAATACTTGCTGTAAACGCAAGCAGGAACGATAGGTAATTAGAGAGAGCCACATTATTGATCGCTTGATAGGAGCTGGTTATTTCGGAAAATTCCTCTTCCGTCAAAGTGGTCCCGAAGGATTCCGGCATCTCGCGGGCCTTATAGCCGTATTCCGAATCCGGATCAGGCACCAGCAGAGAGCCGGTGGTTTCCGGGATACCGGATGATTCGGATTCCTCCAAAAGTGAGAAAGATTGTATCAATATCGTGTCCATTTTATCGCCCCTTTCCTCTGCGCTGGGGTAAAGACATTAGTAAAACAGTTTTTTTGGTAATTGTTACAGCCATATCATTCTCCTCATTTTTGTATGATAGCGGATCAAATGTATTTCTGCTTTTAAGCATTTCACTCCATCCTTTCGAAAGTCTATCGGACAAGGTGGAATAGATTTTTCTATTTACCATGCCGGCGCATTTTATCAAGCACCGCCTCCTTCTTATTTTGAATCTTCCGCAGCGTTTTTACACGTTTCAAATGATATCTGACAGCGGCCTGATACCAGCTTTAACCGATTTCATCATCATGGGCACGGCAAAAAAAGCCTGGTCTTATTACCTGACGCAGTACAGAAGCAATATGAACCAGAATCTGATCCCCTGTTTTCTCACCCAATATCCGGTTAATCAGTTTGAATTCCCGGATATCAAATTTAACCATGAATGCTGTTTCATCCGGATGACTGCTAATAAACTCCTGAACATCGATTTTAAACCTGGGAAGATTGGAGCATCCACACAGTTCATCATAATACGCGGCGTGTTCCAGCATTCCTGGACGCCTTTTTCTTTTTTTCATCCCATTCCTCTTACGATTTATTTTTTACCGCTTCCATCTGCGTTGTTCTCATCATTTGTGATTTTCCTTTTTATCAATCAAATTTTTCAATGTTTATCGTTGCAATCGCTGATTGATTAGGTTCTCCCGTTTTCAAGTCTTGTGGGGCAGGAATTAACATCATAAAACCGTCCTTTCCATATCGTTTTTCATAACCCTGTGCATATTCTTCCTCCACGGAAATATGCTGTATCTGTCCGATGATCATTGAGGTAATACCTGCGCCGCTTAAATCCTGTGTTTCTTTTAAAGTACACTCTATGTTTACAAATGCTTCCTGTATCATGGGGGCATGAATGGTTTTGGCGTTTACAAGAGAAAATTTTCCCACTGAAAATTCATCTGTTTCATAGTCATTATGGTTAATTGTATCTATCAGCTTATCGTAGTAGCTTATGGGAAGAAAATTGATACAAAAGCACTTTTCTCTTTGGATATTTGCATAGGTATGGGTATGCTGATACAGGTTTCCCATGACAGCAAAAAAAGCTGTCTTATCGCCATGAAAACAACTCCATGCGTGAAAACAGACATTTGGCTTTCCGTTTTCTTTCCATGTCGTAATTGCAAATAAGACAGTTGGTATGCCTGCTGTCGTTTCAAAGTGTGAAAATAGTTCAAATTCCTCTGGGTATGAGGGTTTGAAATACTGTGGAAACTCTTTCCCCATTTCAATTTTCATTAGAACACCTCCTCCTTTTCATTTTCCGTTGTTCCTTTATTATTTTGTTTCTTCAAACGGCAAATTTTGATTTTTTTGTTCCGCGATTTTAAAAATACCGTCAGCTCATCCAATTCTTCCAAGCTCAGCTCGTTTTTGAAAATCGGAACAAACTGATTGCGTTTCGTCTGTAAAGCTAAAATATGTTCTGTTTCAAAAATCCGTTTTAAATAGGCATACTTAAACTTTCCTTCCCCATGGTTGGTTTGATTTATCACTGCCAGTCCGTTTTCATCAAACCAGGTGGTATATTGATAGCCCATTACCCCATTGAAGTCCTGCATATCGCGCAGATTCCTTTTTACTGTTATCCAGCGGAACAGGACATACTGCCATAACACAAGAAACAAACCGACAGAAAAGAAAACCGCCGCAAGTGCAGGGTATCTTGCCGCACTGAGGGCGAAGCTTCCTGTGAAACAAATAATTGCTGCCCATTTTTCTGATTTCGGAATTCCCCTTTTAGCCACCTCTCTCAGTATCGGTTCATCAAGAACTCCTGTTGTTTTAAATAGCTCCATATGATGACTCCCGTTCCTTTCTTCGATTTTTAAGGGATTGCCAGGGTTACTGAATCGCTTCCAATTGTTTATTTGTAAAAGTACAAATAAACCACCCGGAAAGCTTTCCCGGATGGCCATTCATATTTCATCGCAAGTTTTCCATTTCCCGGCAGAATTTCATAAGGTAATTATACCGTCTGCCAGAAAAGCCCGCAGTTCTTTTCATTACATTTCCATATATCATTCATTACTCCTCTGCCGTATTTCAGTTCATTACAGAACTCCCCACTGCCTGCTTACTTATACGCAACCTTTACTCCGTACAATGTATCATCTGCATTAAAAGATACGGTCAACGAATAATGTTTCCTCTTCCACGTATAATCCATGACATCATTGCTGCCTAGGCTCTCTGTGGCATCTGTATATTGACCCAATGCAGCCGTTAAGCGTTCCATCGTCAGTTCGGAGAGTCGCACCTCTTCTTCAATCCCTTCTACATAAACCATGTCCTTGTTTTCATCATTTGCATGTATGGTTATGATTTTTACGGAACATTTCCCAGCATCAGTCCCATATTTCGATGTCCGGCTGAAAAATGCCGTTCCCATCTTTACGCCGTCTAAACTTATCGTGCAGGAAACAACTGCCTGTTTCGTTCCAATCTTGTCGTCCGGTTCCAGAACATCGCCCTGATCCATAGGTTTAAATTCCTTCACCTCAAAACCATTATCAAAAAAGTCATGACCATGGCTGGTACGTGGGGCAAAAGCAGCACTCCGCCACCACTGCCATGATTACAACAAATAATTATTTGCCCGATTTGCAATCTGCAAGGTAACTAATCGATAGGTTGCATATCCGCTTGTAACCAGGGGCTCCATTTTACAAAGTTCTTCTGCTTCCTCACGGCTTTCTGTTTTTAAGATATACATACCTGCCTTCCCCGGATAATCTTTAAACACGCCGCAGATTTCCAGTTTCCCCTGATCGTCCAGCCTTTTAATGTTCTCAACATGTTTGGAAATTATCTCCATTGTCATCTCATCGTAAGACTTGCCCTTCTCGATTATTACCATGTACATCAATTTTTCTATACTCAATTCGTTTTCCCCCGTTCTCCTGTCCGTATTTTCATCTCTCATGTGATTATCCCCACTCTCATTCCGCCAGTACGGAGCCGCCCGCAGTATCGATTCCGGGGCATCGGCTTACCAGCTCTTCCTGAAGCGCCCTGGCTGATTCCTGGGACGTCTCTGCCCATGCAGTCTTATTGTCTCTGCTCATCAGATTGATTGTCAGATAGTGAGCCTTTTTATGTGTTTTTCCAACTTTAATATAGTATGTATTATCCTTTAAATGAGCCTCTGTAAGCCGGTCAAGCTTCAGCACACGGGGCATATTATTGTTGTAAAGGCAGATATAATCCCTGGTCAGAATTCCATCCTTCTGTCCGGCCGCAAAGGATTTCAGCTTGCCAAGATGAATTAAAATCAGGCTGTCCGGCTCCATCGCCTGTCTGTCGAATTCCCGCACTTCCTGTTCGCTTAAGCCCCCGGCTTTGGCAACGATGCGGATCCAGTCGTCTGCGTTTTTTCTCATGCCTTTTACTATTACATAGATAAGAGCTCCAAATCCAATAGCCAGCAAAAGGAAAAAGACAGAAATTCCAATTCCTACCCCCAGCATATCTTCCTCTGCATCCCTGATGATTTCCAGTATCCTGTTGATGGACCAGACAAAACCGGCCAGGCTGCCCGCCAAAAAAAGTCCTATAAAAAACAGGCCCAGGACCGCATTCGCTCCGTTCTGTGTCTTCTTATGGGCCGTGAATACGGATCGTTCCGGATAATACTTTTCTCTATATTCTTCATTCATATGTTTTAAATACAGTTCTTTGTTCTGAGCTTCCATTTACCATTTCCTCCTTCTGTTATACGTTTCTGTGGTAACTTTTGTTTTATCATACCAATGTTACGAAAACCTAATATGCAAAAAAGCCATATCCCATTTTTACATTGTAAATCCCGAAACAAGACAATGTGTCAGGAAGATTTCCGTCTGCATCCGCAAAATTCCAGCCCGGATACCAACTGAAGAGGTCCTCCGGAAGCCCTTCTTTCTCTGTTTCCGGCAGATACAAACGGTATTCCGTGCCCTCCTCAAGACCATACGGATCAGATGCTATGTGAAGAATGCCATCTTCAATCCATTCCTCTCCGGATTCTTTTTCTGTTGTGATTTCAAAGAGCGTCATGGAGTATGTATTGCTGTCTATCTGCACGACGGTATCAAACCGTCCGCTGAAATTGCATATATATTCCTTTCCATGAGGATACCCGTCCCCAATGTCCCCCATATCAGAATCACAATATTCACCGCTAAACGAGCCATCCTGATTCAGTGTAATGACGGTATACCATGCGCCTGCCCCGCTGCTAAATCGGAAGTCTAAGGGAAACGCGGCCGGAAGCTTCGATTCTTCCTGCGCGGCGCTCTCCGTCTCTGAGCTGCCGCTGCCTGCCGCTTCCTCGGACGGGATGGGGGCTGTAAGTGCCTCCTCCTCCACCGTTTTACCTGTAGGAGTAATACCTTCTGTAGAAGTAATGCTTTCTACGGGAGCAATATTTTCTGTAGAAGTAATACTTTCTACAGCAACCTCTGCTGGTACTTCTTTGCTCCTGCAACCATTTAGGCACACCAGGCTGCCTGCAACGACAATCAATATCAATCTAGTTTTGATTTTCTTCAATTCTGTCTCCTTCTTTCAAAAACGATAATCCGAATATTCTTTTTTTAAGTCAGCACCCAGATTCCCACGGCGCCTGCCAGTAAAACAATTCCTATCCCCAGGAAAACAGGGCCTATCAACCGTTCTGCGGCGGGCCTACGGTCCGCAAAACGAAATTCCTCAGGTTTCTCCGGATTATAATAAATCGTATACACTTCATCCAAGGGATAGGGATTCGCTTCACCATCGCCGCAGACCACCTGTTTTTGCTCCCCTCCTGCACAATACTCCAAAACGGGCTGATAAGCGTAGATAGGAATGTCACCGGGCCGTTTAAGACGCACGGGACTCTTTCTATTATCAATCACCTTCGCGGTAGTCATTACCGTACATACCTTCTCTTTTTTGCGTGTCTGCCGCATATACCCGATGGCTAAGAGAGAAAATATCATTCCACCAGTAAAAGCAGTAAATCCGCACGCCATCCGATCTGAAATCAGAGGAAAAAACGGAAAAGCCATGAAAGGAACTACAAAAAGCACTTCCCATATGAATATCTTTCCCTCCCGCATTCTTTTGGGAAAACTGATGATCCAGGCAGATAAGACAAGGAAAAACATGAGAAACCAAAGAAGCGCCGGAATCGCGTCTTTGAGCCATTTGGGGTCTTTTCCATAGGCAAGCCCCATCCCTGTCATATAGGCAGCTCCCATGATTAAATCCAGAAAAACCGCTTTCCACATCAATTTTTTCCTGTATTCGGCAATTCTTTTATTTTTAATCTGATATTCGTTCCATGCCGCCTCCCCTATGGCTTCCCGCCGCTGTCGATCAGACTCCATTTTTCTCCGGTTGCTTCTTATCACTCTTTTATCCTGTCCATAGCCCAATACATACTCCATGCCAATGAGAACAAACAGGCAGATCGATATGTTAAGTGAATTGATAGCCTCCTTCGCCACCCCAAAGACATAAGCTACCAAAAAAAGCCATAAGATAAAGATTCCAACTGTCCGCCAATATCTTTCAAAAAATCTTTTATTCATCTGCATCTGTCCCCTGCTTTTTGTTTTCATTATTGGTACATAGAAAGTATCTTTTGGGCCTTTTCTTTTAGAACCTCCCTTGCCTGGGCAGGTTCTATTATTTCAACATACTCGCCAAAGGAAAGCAGATAAAGAAACGTCCACTCATTTAACTGGTATCTAAACGATACTTCCAAGGTACCGTCATCTAACTTTTTAATGTACTTCTCCTGAAATTCATCGTAGACTTTATACGCGATCTTTTCAGAAAAATGCAATTTGAAGATCGGTATATCATATTCTTCTTTGTACGCAGGATTAATGGAAAAATCCTGCGGCAGCACGCGTTCAAACAACTGGTTTGTAACCTGAAGCTCTCTGATACGGGACATTTTATAAATACGAATGGCATTTTTATGAAGAGACCAGGCAACAAGATACCAGGCGTGCGATTTGAAAACCAGTTTCAGCGGCTCGACCGTCTGATCCGTTACCGTTAACTCTGTATTAAAATAAGTGAATGTAATCACATACTTATTGATGATTGCACGCTCTAACGCTGTAATATTGACCCGTTCCTTTTCAGGGCTGCCCCAATACGAGAAATCAATCTCTAGCCATTCTGACTGCATGTTGTGGCTGAACAACCCGGCTACCTTGTTCAGAGTTTTATCAGCATCCGGGTAATTGGAAGATTTCAGGATCTGTAACGCCTGAATCATATTACTTTGCTCTGCCTGGGTGAAGTAGGATTTGTCCAATGAAAAACCTTGCAGCAAGGACAGCCCTCCGCCATATCCTTTTTGTGATGTGATCGGGATGCCCGCAACGGAAAGTATATTGATGTCCCTATAGATCGTGCGTGTGGAGACACCAAGTTCCTCTGCCAGCTGTTTCGCTGTCAGGTTGTCACGGCTTAACAGTAATAATACAATTTGAATCAGCCTGTCTATCTGCATATCACTCCTCTGCCTGTCTATCTGCTGCGGCAAGATAATTTAGACTGTTCAGGCATTTTAAACCGCAATACGCTAATTCCATGAAAACATCCCCTCTCCTAAATATTTGTCATGCGGCGCTGCCAGACATCTTTCCATCGGCTTCCAATAGCTGTCGCAGAGGGTTTTTTGTGCTGCTCCATAGCTTTCTTTCGTATCAAACTCCCAATAGAGCATATACTTGACGCTTTTTACAATGCGCGTGATCTTAGGCGGCGGCAGACCTTCTTTAATCTGCTCCATGTCGATGTGGTACTCTCTCTTTACAAACCGCAGTAAAAACAGCCCCTTTTGCTTTTCCAGAAACGTTTTCGCTTCCAGCATCAGCGCCTCGAATTCATCAACCTTTTGCGGTTTGACTTGATAAATACATATCTCAGTAAACGGCATATCTTATTCCTCCTTTGTCTCAGATGATTTTATCAAAAGAAATGCGACATCAGCATGTCACATTTCTCAAAAAACACGAATAACAATACCACTGGTTATTTTTGCAGCTCGTGAGGCAGGAACCGATAATCAATATCTGTTGCTGCATATCGTCCCCCTTTCCCAGAAAAATCAGAGCAGCAGATAATCCGTTGTCCCCGTTGCTGTACTTAAATTCCTACAACTGCCATCTCAGCAAGAATTTTTTTTGTTCTTGTTTCCATATTCTTTCTGCTGGACTTTTGCAGCGTAAGTTCGGAGACGATGTCTCCATCCTTCGTGAATAAGACCCTGTCGGCACAGGCAGAGATCTTTGCGTCATGAGTCACAAGCAGAATTGCAGTACCTTCCCGATTGATATCCGTTAGCAATCCCATGATTGCCTCCGCTGATTTTGAGTTCAGTGCGCCGGTGGGTTCATCGGCAAAAAGAATCTCCGGTGAGTTCATCAGGGCGCGGCAGATACCAGCCCGCTGCAGCTGTCCGCCTGAAACCTCCGTTATCTCCCTGTTTTCCAATCCGCCAATGCCCGTCTTTTTCATCAATAACTTAGCTTTTTGTGTGAGTTTCGCCATATTCTTCTTACCGTCCTGAGCGGTTGGGAGAATAATGTTGTCCAAAAGGTTTAGATTTTTGAGCATGGTTGGCTGTTGAAAAATAAACCCCATCCTTTTCCGGCGTATATCTGCCCGATCATTTTCGCGGAGTTTTGACAGTTCGGTATCTCCGAACATCACAGACCCGCTTGTGATGCTGTCCATTCCGGAAAGAGCGAACAGCAGCGTGGATTTCCCTGAGCCGGACGGACCCATGACTGCCACAAACTCGCCTTTTTCTATTTCCATATTCACTCCGTTTAACACCCTCACCTGTTTATCGCCGGTACCAAAAGTTTTTATTATATTTCTGCCTGTAATGATTCGAGCCACAGCTTATACCTCCTTAATGTGTTCGGAAATTTTGAGTTTACGAATGTCTGATATGCCCAGTAACGTGGCTGAGTATACGCATACCACAATGAGAAGCGGCGCAAACAGATATGCGTAAAACGGATTGACAACAAAGTGGAATGTTGTGGCCCCAAGAGTAGAAATCAGAGCCATACCAAACAGTTCGCCCAATGTGTTTGCTAAAATCACCCCGATGATTACGCCGAGTGCGGCCACGATTATGGAACGCGCCACATACTGCCAGCAGATTTCCCTGTCAGAAAAACCGAGAGATTTCAAAATGGCAATTGAGTACCGGTCTTTCGTCACAATCATCTTCATAAACAGCAAGGTGATCAGTATCGTAAGCAGAACTGCGGCGGCGATGGAAGCGAAAGCCGCTTTCTGTATGGCAGCCAAGGTGCCGCCGAAGGTCTGGCGCACATACTCGTCGGAAACCGCTATCGTGGCAAACGGAAACCCAGACTGATACCGCGCCGCTGTCTGTGACGCTGCCATCCTGTCCTTAAGTTCTATCGGTATGACCACCCGCACGAAGTCCGCGCCTTTTGCCTGAAACGCTGCCTTTGCCGTTTTTCCAGCATTGGTGATGTCGGAATAAATTCCACATATCGTCATACGCTTTTCTTTGCCTTCCACAACCAACGTCAGTTCCTCACCCACCGATTTTCCAAGCTCATCTGCGTTTAGGGAGGAAAGAGCAATTTCCGTTTCGGTGACAGGCGGGCCTCCCCGCGCATACATGACAGGGAAGGCGGTATGGTCGCCCAATTCCACCCGCAGACGTTCCATCCGTCCATCCTCTGTTGGTATATTAAACACCATGTCGGAAAGAACCGTGTATCTGGCAACGCTTTCATCCGCCGCAAGCGCATCAATCATATCCGCCGCTGCCTGCCTCAAGTCATCTGCCTGCGTCTGCGTCAAATGCACAGAAATGTCACTTTCCCCAACGCCCAGATAGGTCATAAAACTTCTCGCTGAAATGGTATTATAAATATTCTGCGGTACAATGAAAAGGAATGATGAGATAACGAGCACGGTGAACATGGTAGCATAAAGTTTTTTTCGGCATAATACGTCTTTAACAGCTAAAAAAACTTCAGATGATAAAATCTTGTTTTGGCTGAAACGAAAGCCCCTCGCCGCATTTGATTCTTCCTGCGGCGCACCGAACCGCACCGCTTCAGCCGCGGAGATTTTGCCAAACCGCTGTAAGACAGTTTTCACATACAGCATAACTGCAAGAAAAATCATCATAGCGCCGAGAACGCCTATAAGCGGTGCAATCGCGCCTTTGCTGCTTCCTCCCATATAAAGCCGTATATTTTCCATAAGGGGGCCGCTTAAGGGAAAGGAGAGCAGAAATCCCAAAACACAGGCAATCCCCGCAATCGCGCCGTACTTTACGGCATATAGATTGGCGATTTGCGAACCCCTCATACCCACAGCTTTCAATACGCCGATTTCCCTGTAATCCTCCTGTAGTTTTGCAAGCAATGTGAAACGAATACAGAGGAAAGCCACTACAACCACAAGGATACTGATTAGCACCAGCACCGCAATCATCAGCCCATCCGTCATCGAGTTGGCCATCATAAGCAGCGGGCGGCTTATGACCGGAGGGCCGTTGGACGGAAGCCTTTGCGCAAAATAATCCGACTGGAAGGCGGAGAAAGCGGAACGGTCTTTTAGGCGAAACTCAATCAGGTATTCCATACTGCCAAAGCTCTCCAGGCGCGCAAAATCATTCCCGCTCACAAGGAACCGCTTGGAACCGACAAGGTCGGCATTCATCTGTGAATCCCGCAAAAAACCGGCCACAGTAAACGACACTCCGTGTACGTTCAGTATGTCTCCTAATTTTGCAGCGCCGTTCTTCTTGTAACAGAGGGGAACGTATACTTCACCATCGGCGGGATGAATGATTTCACCGTTCAAATCCAGCAGGAAATCAAACGCTTCATTCTGCATGGAAAAACCATTATCCTGGATACTTCCCTCAAGTGATCTGCCCCTGATAAACAGTTCCGAAGCGTCCATATTCAGGAATTTCGCCAGTTGGTACGCCTCCACATTACCCTGAGTATCCGCGAAGTTTTGGAGCCGCTGCCCGTCAACTTCACCGGAGTGCATCTGCATAAAATCAATCGCCCTTGTTTCCTCCATCAGCTGGCCAACCGCGCCGGACAGATTGACCCCCAGCATAGCCGCAGACGATGTCAGAGCCGCCGCAATTGCGATAAAGACCGCGATTGTAACTGCAATCAGCTTCCCTTTTCGTATGTCGTTTAGAATCAGTTTGCCATACATTGTTAAGCCCCCTTCTCCATTGTTTGATCAGACTTCAATTTACAGTTCTTCCTCACATTTGAGCATCCGCTGCGTCAAGCCCCCGAGAAGCAGGATCGCAATCCCAACAAAAAAAGTTGGTATAAATATCTGTGCCCCCCATGATTCAAAGACAATGCCATATAGAATCTGTCCCAGCGGCGCAGCGCACTGAGCGACTGCGGTTATGATTGCCATGACTTTTCCAAGATTTTCGTTCGGTGTTATTTTTTGAACCTTCGTAATGATGAAAATGGAAATAATCGTCATACTTGCCGCGATAGGGACAGCGCCCAGCATAAACAGAATAAATGAGGGGCAATACCCCATCCCAAGCATAAACGGCATTAAGGATACTGCCATGAGCATCAAAAACAGTGCGGAAGCAAAAAGCCAGCGGTGTAATGTTTTCAGTTTCATTTTAGGAGCAAGCAGTCCAATGGATAATGCGCCTATTATGGTGGCGGCGTTAATCACTCCCATTCCGATCCCATACAAAGTATCTCCGCTTTGCAGCGTTACGCGCAGGACAATCGGAGCCCCTACCAGGAAATATGGGATTAGCACCAGATTCAGCAAGACGGCAATGATGCTGACCTTGCGTATAAACTTCTGTTTCATGACGTATATAAAACCGTCTTTCAGATCCTTTGTGATAGTCGGCACGATGCGTCCATTCCATTGCCGCTTCTCAAACGGTATCTTTATGAAAATTTCCATGACAGCCGACAGGAAGAATGAAATACAGCTAATCATGATAACGACACTAAGGCCCATGATACCGTACAGGATTCCACCCAAAACCGGGGCGGCAACAGCAGACAATGACTGGACCGCCTGAACAAGACCATTTGCTCCCTCCAGTCTGTGTTTCTCCACCAATAGAGGAATGCTTGCTGTAACAGCGGGGGTGTACAAGGCGCTGATAATAGACAGCAGCACCATCGTAACTCCGATGGCAGGGATAGAAATCTTCCCCACATTCATAAGTATAATCAGGCACAATACAATGGCACTGCTGGTAAAATCAAATAGTACCATCAGGTTGCGGCGATTGAATCTGTCAGCAACGGCTCCGCCCAACGGGGCAAGCAAAAGCGGTATATTAGATATGGCATACATTGTTGCGAATAAAGATTCGCTGCCTGTTGTATCTAAAACGTACAGGGAAAGCGCAAACCGCAGCAACGCCGACCCTAGAATTGAAATAATCTGGCCAAACACCATCAACTTGAAGTTATGAGGTGAGGGTATATCACTTTTTCTCTCTGGCATTCTAAATCCTCCTATTTAGACTGACCGTTAGTTTATATTTTCGTTTAAAAATTTGCACGATACAAACGAACGATCGTATCATGCAAATTTTATCTTAAGTTCATCAAAATACCCAGCCGGGACACCAAGTGTTTTTTCCATCATTTCAAGGAGGGCAGCCGCGTACCGGGTGCGTTCTTCTTCACTCCACCGAAATAAACCTTCATCAAAAATCACTTGCCCTGCCGCCAGAAATAAAGTAAACGATTCTAACAGATAATCAGTGGAACATGCAGCCTGGCCGTCATCTTCCTTGAATACTTGCGCCATAACAGGCGCGAGGCGCTTTATACTAAGCGCTAAACATTTTTGGTGCATTTCTGCGTTCTGGACTTCATGAAATTGGCGGGTCATATTTTCCTTGTCTTTTATCATTTCCTCGGATTGCCCTCTTCCTATCAAGATGGCAAGTATCTTTTCAGGCGGAGTCATGCTGGAATCTGCCACAACTTTTTCAGCGTGATCTACCATATCATCAACCATACGCTGAATGATCGCATCCATCACTTCTTCTTTCGATTTAAAATAGTAATAGAATACGCCTTTCGACAACCCGTGTACATTCAAAATATCAGTAACCGTTGTTTTGGCATACCCTTTTTCGACAAACAGCTTTTGTGCCGCATCTAATAACTCACTTTTTCTTACTTCTGGCTCTTTATGTCTGCGCATAATCCATTCACCACCTTTTAGACCAACGGTCAGTTTAATAAAACATAACATGAAGTGATGCATAAGTCAAGAAGAATATTATCTTGGGAACAATAATTGGGAACAATAATGTACGCTGCAATTCAGCAGCCCTTTCTACCCCTCGTTGATTTTTAAATAACGCATATAGGCATCTACAAATTCCGCATATTTCGTCTTAGTTAAAATCAAACGCGTTCCGTTAACAAGTGTTATTGTCTCCCTGTCATAACTTTGGACTTTTCCAAGGTTCACCAAGTATCCCCTGTGGCAGCGAAAAAAAGAGTTTCCAAACAGTTTTTCCAACTCTGCCATTGTCGAATACACTTCAAAGTGAGCATGCTCCAGATTGATAATCGCCTTTCGAAGATTACTCTCCACAAAGTAAATATCACTGGGATAAATATGTAAATGGCGGGTTTTTGTGTGAAAAAAGACTGCTTCTTCTTTTTCCTTTTTGGCATGCTTTTCAGCGGCGCGTTTCAGTACTCTTTCAAACTTCTCTTCATCGAGAGGTTTTAATAAATAATGGAACGGGAATAAATCCAGCGCTTCAAAGACATATTCATCATAAGCAGTAATAAAAATGACAGACGGAAAGTTCGGCGTTTTCTTTGAAATTCTACTTTGAAGCCGTTTGATTACGTTTAAGCCGTCCATGCCCTCCATACGCACATCCATTAAAATGATTTCAAAACTTCCGGCACTGCTTAAAATCTCCATACCGCTTCGATACTCTGTAATGACTGCTTCAGGCAGGATTTTGGTACACAAAGCTGAGAGATAGTTAAGCATATGAGGATCATCGTCACAAATACCAATCCGCAACATCATCGTTCTCCTAATCCGTTTGTTAAATTGGATATAATTTTACCATAATTCTGGCCTGATTCAAAGAATATGTCATGAAACACATATGGTATTGTAATGAAACGTTGCCAATAAATGCTAAAAACCGTGATATATTTATTATGTCCTGTCAGGCGGAACACATCCGTCCGGGCAAAGTGACAAGGAGAGAGGAGAAAAAACATGTATTTGATTTTATTTTTTTGTGTTCCACTCATATTAGCGCTTGTACTCATTAAGCTCACAGAAAAGAAAACGCAGCGGAAACATGCGATGCTTATTCAGTCGATCATTGAAGGTTCCGAGAGAGCGGTTCCGGAAACAGCAGGTTTTGAGATTGTGATGGCACAGGGGGCGAAGGACGCAGTATCCACGGTGAAAGGCTATGACCGGATTCAGACCGGATACGCTTCTCTTCCCAATCTTATCGTCCGTTACCGGGAGGATGAGATGTATATCATGGCGGTTCCCTGCCCGTCCATGACAAAGATGGAAGTCGATCCAGATTTTATTTTACATATCACGGCCAGCATGTTGAAAGAAGTAAAACTTGGAGCGTTAGGCAAAGTGGCTTTTTACTTTAAAGACAGCAACCAGTTTTTTGTAATGACGGTAACTGATTTTGCTATCCCTCTTGCAACACAGCCCACAGAACATAAGAACTTCAAGCCATATATCAAAGAGTTCGCCAGAAGAGTGAACGGGAACGAATAGGAATCAGACGTTTAAAGCGGAATGCCCGGAGGATTGTTGGAACATGAAAATTCTGATTGTAGAGGACGACGAGATGATTGCGGATATCCTGTCACGGGGACTTAACCGGGCGGGGTATCCGTGCGAATGCATCTGCGATGGAAATCGGAAACCTGGTGGATAAGGTAAGAGGCAGAAACAATGACGGTGTGGGGCTCGGGCTCTCTATCTGTGCGGATATTGTAAAAATCCACCACACAAGAATAGAATTGAAAAGCAGAGAGCACGAGGAAACCCGGATCAAAATTATTTTCCCGTGTTGCAAACATGAAACAATTCCCGATTAGAATAACCCCATACCAGAAAATGGTAAACAAAGCAAAAAAGGAGATCGATTATGAGAAGACAGAAAAACGTGAAAAAGAACATGGGAATGATTTGTGCGGGAGTTCTTGTACTCAGCATGACGGGCTGCGGGACCGCTTCCGCCCAGGTGACGGAAACGAAAACGATGACCACCGTTACACAAACTACCGTTACTTCGGAGCAAACTTCCGGAGAAACAGCCGGAAGCTCGGCCGAGACGAATCAGGCAGCATCCGATGAGGCTTTTACCGCTTTAGCAAAGGAGGCTCTGAATCAGTATTTTGGCGTCAATATGACTGATACGGCCGGATATACAGTCAATGTGCAGCACATGGAAGCATTGCCGGAATTCGATGTGGAGCAGCAGATAGCCGTAACATTCCTTCCAGATGAACTTAATTTAGGCGATGTTTCTGAGGATGCTGTGATTGACATGGAAAATATCGATACAAAGCCCATGTACGATGTAACCTTTACGGAACAGGGAACCGTAAAGGGCATACACTTAAGCTATACGGATTGGGAAAACAGAAGCAAGCCGGTCTCAGCTGAAACTGCAAAGGAGTTAGCAAAGGAATTCGTGATTTCCCACGGGTTGGCAGAGGAAAGCAGCCTTAATATCCTGGGCAGCGCCACTACCTCGTCCGATACCATTTCAGTAGTAATCCGACACAAAGAGGGGCGCGCCCTGCTGATTGGGGTAGACTCCCTGGCAGGAAGGGTGAGATTTTTTGAGGATACGCTTGAAAAATCTGCCGTTAAGTCAATCACACCGCTAGAAGAGGGGAAAGGGGTGGGCTGAGCGTTCAAATCATAAAAAATCCAAGGTTATATGTGTTCATAACTCTTGCCGCAGCCAAATCTAGTGGCTCGGAATATACACCTTGGCGGAAATACTAAGTTTCCTACCGGCGCGGCATATCCGAATCTGTTGGTGGGTTTTCACCATTCGTCCACAGTCATGTCTTTCGAACCATTCATGCAGTCCTGAATCCCCAATGCCCACTGCTTGAAACGAATCCGCGCAGCAACCTGGCGTTCTTTTGATACGAGAAAAAACGAAGAACCACCATGCATATCTCGCTCAATCCAGGAAAACAGCTCAAAATGGATTGTTCCGGAGATCCGGCACATATCTTTCAATATTAACAAGACACTCTGTAATCAAACACTTACCGTTCGTCTACTATATGCACCTTATACTTGTTTGTCCTAAACATTTCAAGAATCAAATTATCAAAAACAGCTTTATCTTTGCGACCACTAGATGCATCACCAAACGAATACTTTATATCTGCTTTTCCATTATCAAAGTCCAATACCATATCTAAAGAGGCCTCACATTCCATATACGTTCCAACCACCATATCATCAATATTACGAATGGATTTATTAGAGCCGTACAATTCCAATCTTTCTAGAAATCTGTTAAAAACTTTTTCATATGCCTTGGTCTCTAATAGTTTTCTTCTCAAATCGTATACATGCCCGATAAGAACATTCCGAGACGGGACATCTGATGAATTAATATCTCGATTGACTTCCAATCCATTTTTTTCTAAATAGTCTGCTGCCTGCTCCTCATATCCTCTGGGGATTGTAATAATAAATGTTGAGGGCATATGAATCGAAGCAAGAATCCCTTTCTTTCTAGCAAATGTTGTAATACAATCATTATATTTTTTCAAGTCATCATATAAATATTCATTCAATTCAACCCCGATATCAGCAAATTGAATAGGGCAACCTTCCCGGTGGTACTCAAAATACTTATCACCAGTTGAATTAATTCTCTTTATAATAATACCTGCCTTTGCCAAGAAATCTTCTACATCATTTGCTGACATACCTATTAAAGGTCGAATTACCTTCATACCTACAGGAAGTTCAATACCCATCTCGAAACCAAAATATCCACTGCATACTAAATTATCTTCCGTATGCCCATCCTGAATAAACTGTTTGATTCTCGCTATTGTTGTTCTGTCATTAGAATTATCCCCTATACATAGCCAACCATATTGGCCACTGTTTAAGTATTCTAATAACACCTTATACATTTGCTTTTTGCAGAGCAAACATGGCCTTCCTGCTACATAACCGTTGACAGCATCACAAAATTCCTTTGTATAATTTTTTATAATTAATGGTATCTCGTATTCAAGACAAACCTTCTTTGCTTCTTCAGTTGGAATTTCAGCTCCCCAATCATGAACAAAATGAATAGCAGTAACATCAATTCCATTTTTCTTAAGTAAAACAATAGATGCAATGCTGTCTTTTCCGCCAGATAACATAGCAATTACTTTCGGATTGTTTGATTTTTTAATATTGCTATATTCTTCCATTTTTACCGCTCCTCTTAAGCAAGAAATTCTATTACTTGATCACATAAAGAGTCAAAATCAGACTCAATCTTATCTGTATTTAGCTCAAGTACATTTTGACCAAAAGAGAACTCCTGTATTCCCTTCTCAATTCTTTCTACATCATCTCTAGTTATCAGAGGATGGAACTCACTGATACCATTAATCACAGGGTACTGATTCAACGTATATAGGGCTTGATGCCTATTTCCACCACTTATTGGTGGATTATCGCCCTCATTCATCAATTCACGTTCGTAGTAATGTACATACATCTGCATCTGCCCTAAATCCGGATGTGTCAAATCTCCAATTTTTAAATCGATTAATACAAAGCATTTTAAAACGTAATTATAAAAGACAAGATCTATTCGGAAATGCCGTCCGTCAAATGTAATCCTCTTTTGTCTGGCAACAAAAGAAAACCCTCTCCCCAATTCTAAGAGGAATTTCTGCAAATGTGTTATCAGCGCTTCCTCAAGATCGCTCTCATAAAAATCATCATTCGGACTTAGGCCCAGAAACTCTAATACATATGGATCGCGTATAATATCCTCTGGAACTTTTGTGGGTTCCAATTTCTGGATTTCTTCCGAAACTTTTTCTTTATTTTGGCTGGACAACAACCTTTCATAAAAAAACGAATTAATCTGTCTTTCTAACTGCCGTGTGCTCCAACTTGATTTTATTGCTTCTTCTGTATAGAATTCACGGGCATTTTTATTTTCCACGCGCATAAGCAGGCGATAATGTGTCCAACTCAACTCGTCACGCAGTGCGTGACTATTTGGAAATGCCAGATAAAACTGCCTCATGTATTTTAGATTAGTCGGCGTAAAACCTTTACCAAAATCTGCAGTCATCATTTTGGATAATTCCACTATTAATCTGCTTCCATATTCTGCTTTTTCATAGCCATCCTGCTGTTCCACAATACTTTTCCCAATATTCCAGTATATGTTCTATTTATTACCTTTATTATTTTGCAACTCAAACTTCACAGTATCAAAATATAGCGTTTAATATTTTATATCGATTAATACAAACAAATACTCTACATCAAGCCAAGATGTTAGGAACCTAATTACTATGAAACGATAATGAAGATGCCTGATATTATTATAACTACAATAATAGATCAGGCAACTATCCTCATTCAATATAAATAAAACTATTTTTTCAATCCACAGGTGTATTTCTCCTGACATCTTTATTATATCACTTTAAAAATAATATTCAATAGATTTATATATAATAATCTCTTGTGGTACTTATCTGTTTAGATTTGTTAAAAGATTCTCGCAAATCAATAAAAATTATAAGTAAGTACAGATTTATTTTATGAACACTGTTTATACCTCTCACCTTTTCTTTTAAATTTTTTACTATACAGTTTGTGCTTTTGCCAAATAATAAGGGTTTTGCCAGATTATATCTTATGCCCAGCAAAACCCTCATTTTTGAACTGTCCGGCGTTATCCCATCCCCTATCTGCGGAAACTTATCCATCTCTATTCCTTTAAAAACACAGCTCCATTTTGTCCAAATAATCCCGCAAACACCCGTAGAATCAAGGTTTCTTCACGAGAAGCGTAACTGTTTTCACATGTGTTGAGGCTGTAAAAAAGATGTTCGCAAGGCGCAGTTGGGCCTTGGAGTAAACAATTCTTTTTCAATCCTAAATCAAATTATACCTTTACTTTTTCTTCTAGTTCAAGTAAAAATTTATCATAATCTGATACGAACATTCTGTCCTGCACAATCCGGTATTTTTCAAATTCTGTTTCTGCATAAAGTTTTGCCTGTTCTGCACTGATTTTTCCCGCATCTGTAAGGATTTCATTTCCATTGAACTCCAAAAAGCCATCCAGCCGCTTCGCCCAGTCTTCCATACTCATCGGAATCTGGCGTTCTGCCTGCAATTCTGCATAATCAAGATACAAGGATACAATTCGCTCCATATAGGCCATCTCTTTATCACTTAAATAATTCTTAGCAATCGAAACATCCGCTTTTACAATCTTGCCATCAGGAGCCGCTTCCCATGTTGTCAGTCCCATATGTTCTTTTTCAGCATCCGCCCGTTCTACAATCAGTTCTGCTGCCGTATGTCTGTGAACCGCCCAATGCATTTTATTCTGCACTGTCTGAAAAAAGTGCCTTGTAGTCTTCGCGTCTTTATCGTAATCAAAAGCTGTGGCATATAAATCCGTAATTTTCTGATAAAACTTACGCTCTGAAAGACGAATCTCACGGATATTCTGCAACTGTCGTTCGAAATATTCGTCTGTAAACATATGTCCCTTTTTCAGACGTTCTTTATCCATTGTCCAGCCTTGAATTGTATAATCTTTCACGATATTTCCTGACCACTTACGAAAACGGACTGCACGTTCATTATTTACCTTAAACCCAACGGCAATAATCATCTGAAGATTATAATGGATGACCTCTCGAGTTACTTGACGCGAACCCTCCGTTTGAACTATTCGGTATTTCCGAATAGTTGCTTTCTCAGTTAATTCGCCATCATCATAAATTTTCTTTATATGCTCATTTATCGTCGGAAGACTTACATCATAAAGCGCCGCTATCATTTTTTGTGTCAACCAGATATTTTCATCTTCATAACGCATTTCTATGCTGTCCGCCTGGTCACCAACAGACGCTACATAGGTCAAATATTCCGCTGCCGAACTGTGGATCGTTATTTCATTTTTCCTTTCCTGCATAGTTCTCTCCAATTTCATCGTAGTCTTTGATTATTTGAATTTACCGTTCAATCAATTTTTATTGCCCAGCGATAATTCTAACAGTTCCTCGGCCACCTGAGCGGATTTAATTCTCATCAGGTTATCCCAGGCATCCTCTTTTCCAAGAAGATTCATACCGCCATGCCATACAAGCTCATCATCTATCAATGCAAATCGCTCGTCAATCCTGTCCTTTGTTATTACGTGGACTCCAACCGCTTGCATTTGCCTTATCATAGAATAATAGTATTCAGCACCGCTAAAGCAGCTTGTTTCCGGATCAGAAGTAATAACGGTTACCTTACAACCGGCCTCTTGCCTTGGCTTTGTAATGTACAGGAATCTATCGACCTTATCCTGTTCAATCAAAGGGCTGGAAATAATAATCCGTTTTTCAGCTTCCACCAGATCCTGTTCAAAAACATCCGTGTAATTGCCGGAATCATAAATCGTATTGGCATTCTGTTTTTCAACTGTCATATCAGAAATTAGCGAATAGCCCAAACGCCTATATGTTCGCAAGCGCTTTAAATACATATTCTTAAATGCCCTGATATGCGAATCAATATAGTCATAAACAATGACGTTCTTTTTCCCTTCGTAATCACGGTGCAGCCTTCCAACATATTGTTCCAGACGTCCGTCAAAAGAAACCGGCGCAGCCAGCATTAACGTATCCAATCTTGGAAAATCAAACCCTTCCCCTATCTTTTGCCCGGTAGCGATTAAAACAAGGGATTTATCATTTGACACTTCTCGTAACTTCCTGCGGACTTCTGAATTTTCCTTGTCACTGTTATCTCCATATAATATAAATACATAATCTGCACTATCTGAAAGACTATCATAAAAATATTTTGCCTGCTCCTTCAATCTGGTAAGTATCACCGGGGTTCTTCCTGCTGCTACAGATGCTTTTGTATCTGCAATAATCATTTCATTTCTCACGGAATTATCACTGATCAGACTATATGCACCGTTAATATCGGTTTTGGCTTCATTTGTATCAATCACCCTGGTAAACCTTGGATATACAAAGTAATCTATTCCCTGTTCTCTGGCACGTTCCTTTGCAGTATAGCTATGCCTGATAGGACCAAGCAGCATATAAATGATTTCTTCGAGGTTATCGCCTCTCTTAGGTGTTGCAGATACACCGTAAACATATCTAGCATTTACTTTCCGCATGACTTCAATAGAAGTATTCGAACCACAATGGTGACATTCATCCATGATAACCATCCCATAGGAATTGATGAATTCATTGAAATTCCCTTTACTATACATGGAACCAACCATTGCAACATCAATGATACCGGTAAGCGTATTCTTATTTCCGGTTAGAACTCCGATCACACTGTTTCGTCTCTTCTCTCTTCCCGTCTTGGTTTTGTAAACAGGAGGTTCTTCATTGATGTCCAGAAATTCATTTAGTTCTTCTACCCACTGCTCCAGCAAATCTTTGTTTTGAAGCAGAATAAGAGTATTTACTTTTCTCTGCGAAATAAGATAACTGCATACCACTGTTTTTCCAAATGCTGTAGTCGCACTGAGAATCCCATAATCATATCGGAGCATTCTGTCTGCTGCCAAATCCTGACCTGTCCGCAGCTCTCCATTGAATTTAACGCGGATCGGCCTGCCTTTCTCTCTATGGTCTGCAATATCGTATTCTATCCCTGTTTCCTCACAATTGCCAATTAAGACCTCCCTGAGGCCTCTCGGTATGCAGATATATCCATCAATATCCCTACCCATATATACCGCGCTGAAATTATTATAATTCGAATATCCAAGTCTCTTATTCTTATAAAAAATCGGATTATCAAATGCTACCATACTCCTAATCTGATTCTGGATCCGAGGCATAAGATTCAGCGTATCAATATACACACCATTTCCAAGAATAATATGTAACTTTCCAACCACATCCGACTTATCAAAAGTTTGTTTTTTCTTCCATGGCTTAGGCCGATCTGCAATACTTACAGAAGTGATACCAGTGGTTTCGGATATCCCCTCTCTCCACTTTTCCATGTGGCTTTTCAGCTCTTCAATCGACAGTTTTTCTGTATGGTTCAGAAGAATGTCCCACTGTTCCGGATATGCATTCCAGTTTTTATCTACAAAAGCACTATTCCCCTTCTTAAGTGCCTGTCCCTGCAACGGAAGCGCAATAAGATTACCCAGGCTGCTGGTAGTATCCTGGCAAGGGTACATTCTGTCATAATATTGGAATGACTTCATGTTGATAGATGCCTGTCCTCTGTCAAGTAACAAGAATCCAAAGTTTCTCGCCAATACTGCTGAAATCGGCCTTTTAAAGAAAATCCATACATGAGCACCTTTGCCGGATCTGGAGCGCTCAACCAACGGAGTAATCCCATTCTTTTCACAAATCATTCTAAGTGCATCCACTTCCTTATGCCATTCTTCATCAACATTAGCAAAATCTGTAGCTTCGGCGCCCATTTCATGATTATCGAAATCAAACACGATAAACCTGCATGTACCATCAGCAAGTACAGGATATACACCGATAACGTCAGAAGCATCTTCCTTATATCCCACTAAATGATTCATAATTTTCTTTACCGTAAGCTTTGACCACTGTGTATTTTCGCAATCCTCACATCTTATCTTCTCACCTTGTTGTTTTGGACACAGCTTATCGTTCCATCGGTTCTCACACTGCGGAAAATAACCTCCACTCCTGCCTCTTTTGGCATAGACATCCGTTCTGCCCCAGAACATAGCAAAATAACGATTTGCCATATCTTCCGTGATATATCGATTAATAATCCGCCCTCCCTGATCAGGATCATACTCTGAAGAATCTTCCATTCTCTCTTCAAAAACACTTTTTTCAGGAAATGCAATATTGGCTTTCTTTAACTGAATCTTTAATTTTTTATTTTCTTCCTGTAACTCTCTTACAAGTTTTCTAAGCGAGTCCAGATTTTGTGCTTCAATATTCACTTTTCTGTCCTCACTTTCTTGTTTTATTCAAAATTATTTTCTAGTCTTCTCTAATTTTACACAGCATTCTGTATGTGTTGAGGCTGTGGTAATGATTCCCGCAAGGCGTAGTTGGACCTTGGCGGACATGAATACAAACTCTATATTACAGTATTGTCTCATTACCTAATTATGCAATTAGTCATCAAAATACATTTCTTTGGCTATATCTGTTATCTTATTCATAGATATATAATTTATAGTTTTCTTTTCCACAAGACCTAAATCTCTTAATTTTCCTGTCCGTTTTCCGATTAACTGATAATTTTGATCTATAAATGAGGAAATATCACTCGCTCTCATGAATCGGTTCTCCGACATAAGAATCTCCAAAATTTCCAGTTCAACTTTTTCCAACATTAAATCCTTATTTAACTGTTCTAATTCATGCATATATCCTTCTGACAAATTAACTACTTTACAGACTCCTATTTTACATTCAGGACAGATCCACTTAAAAAACTCAAAGTGTTCCTTTTTATCCACCGAAAAAGAGGCTCCACACTCATTACATGTTATAGTCTGATGATTTGCCAAAAAAGTATGTAACACTCGATTATATGAAAAACATCTTTGAACAAAGTAACTTCTATCATCTCGTCTTCCTCGCGGATATCCCCATGGAATATTTTCTATTTCACAAAGACCATAATTTAAGGCATATATTGATATTTCATTACCATCTTTATCCCTCATTTCATGATATTTAGTTAGGAAAAAATTGAACTCCAATGATGATAATATGTTTTCCAAATCCCTACTAATCGAAAAATGACTTGCTGGTGGATTATTTATACCCTCAAAATACTTCCCACCTATCTCATTTGTTATAATTTTCTTTCTGACATTTCTCACTTCTGCAATTATTGTATTTAATAATTCTTCCTGAATATGTCTATCTAATTTTCTTTCAAATGGTTCCAGAGCAAATCTATTCAGCCTTTCAAAATATTGTTTTATCACTGTTTCATAATACTTTTGCGCTGCTAGTTTAATAGCTGTAGTATTTATTCTTAATCCCTGAGATATTCTATCATTGTAACAATAATTCAATATAAATCCCATTATTCTCGGAACATTAAACGAACACTCAAACAAAAGTCTTACAAATTCATCGATATCTATTTGTGAATCAAAATAATCTTCCATTTTTATACCAAATGCTTCAAATCTCCTCATCAATAGTCGTTTCGTGTATTCAATAGATCTACGTTCTGTCGTTTGAATATCCGCATCTTTATATAATTTATAAAAATCAAGATATATAATATCGACCTTACCAGGATCTATTTTCCCAAAGTATACTCTTCCCGGATATCCTGCTACTTTTATCTTTATTTTTTCATCACTTGAGTTATTTAATGGTGATAAAACTACGTCCACAAATAAACGCTGATCAAGATAGCCTATTTCAGAAAAATCATCAAAAAAAACTATGAGTTTATTCATGTTTATTTTTAGCAAATATGATTTAATTTTCTTTAAAATATCACCGAAAGGAAAAGAATGTAACACTGCATCAGAATAATCTTGATACACCTCATTATCTAATAATAATTCTTCAAAATTATTTGGTTTATAACCGCCTGTAATCTTTAATCCATTATTAGATACTTCTCCCATCATTTCGCAATGATCATCCAAATGTTCTGTATGTTTAGTTTGATCATGTTTCTTCTTAGACATAAACTGTAAAATAGGAATCTCAGTGCTATCTAGCTTTCCTTTTTTTACTTCTTTTTGTAATTCTTCAAATTGCTCTATGGCTTTGGATAGTTCCCCCTTACGTCCTTTCAACCTTTCCCAAATATTTAATTTTTTTGATGTATCCGATAATTCATTTAATATCTGCGACAATACTTCTCCTAAAAAAGTTTTCCTAAGATAATGCTCATACAACACACCTTCTGAAATATTATCAATTTCATTTACTGGTACACTAAAATTACCTATCAAATCATGTATCGCTTTTACATCTAAGTATATAGAAAGGCAATCCCCTCTTTTTCTTATTACTGACTGGGCTTCTGCAAAAATTGTACTTTTTCCTGTCCCCTTTCTTCCTAATAAAAAAGTAGTATTAGACGATAATACCTGTTCTAAAATAGCATTTGATGGCAATGGATCTGTATAGAGCAAATCAATCGCAGGGCTATTACCCAAATCTTTATCAAAATCTTTAAGTTCTGCCCTCCTATATTGTCGAAGCGAATCGGAAACAGCTAAAAATTTTTCTTTATTCATTTGTATACCCCCAAATATTTTTTACTTATGTGCAATTTATCTTATAACAAAAACTATTGTTCCTGTTTTCGACACAATTCGACACAAACCTCGCAATGTGTTGAGTGGATAATAATGATGGTGAAAACATATAATTCTCCCTTAGCGGAAACCTTTCGTCAGAATCCTAAGAATTATTTTTCCCGTCCAACTTATCTAATTCCCCTATACTCTCTAAAAAATGACATTCCACAGGAGACAATATATATTCCTGATTTCTTTTATACTTCTCATACTCCGAATGGGCCTTCTTCAGGGCCTGCTGATGTGTTACTTTTCCCTTTGTGGTTAATATATCGCGTCTGGTCATCCTAAGATAATCATCAATCGTCTCCAGCCAGTCTTTCATATACATAGGTTCCTGATTTAAAGCATGTACCTCCGCAATATCTAAATATGCCGTAACAATTTTATTAAGCGCATCCAGCTCTTTTTCATCAAGATAGTTTTTCGCCACTTCTACATCAGAGCGCTTTATATGTTTGCCGCTCCATGTAGTCAGTCCCATATTATTTTTATCTGCATCTGCCCTTTGGTAAATCACCTCTGCCGCTGTATGCCTATGTGCTGCCCAATGCATTTTATTCTGAACCTGTTTGAAAAACAACACAGAACTTTCTGCCTTGGGATCATAGTCAATACTGGTCGAATAAATTTCCAGGACTTTTCTCCAAAATACTTTTTCTGAAGATCTAATATCGCGTATACGTGATAACAGTTCATCAAAATAATTTCCGCCTCCAAGATTCTTCAAGCGATCATCATCTAAAGCAAACCCCTTCTTCATATACTCTTTTAGGATATTCGTGGCCCAGATTCTGAATTGTGTTCCTCTAAGGGACTTTACACGGTATCCGACCGAAATGATCACGTCAAGATTATAGAAATCAATCTGTCTTTCAACAGTTCTATTCCCTTCTTTTTGAACCGTTGCAAATTTTGCAACAGTTGCTTCCACCAACAACTCACCTTCTGAAAAAATATTTTTGATATGTCTGGATATTGTAGACTTATTCTTTTGAAATAACTCTGCAATCTGATCCAATGATAGCCACACTGTATCATTGTCAAATGTAACTTCAACCTTAGTAATTCCGTCTTCGGTTGTGTACATTAAAATACTTGATTTTTCCAATTCTTCTCCTCCCCTAAAAATACTGATGGCAATTAGTAACAATACGTCTCCAATAATCATCAACACTCATCATTTTATACCAATTTATTATTGTTCACTTCCTTGCCATCAAATGTTGACAATTTTTGAGTTAAAGCTTGAATTCCCATTGGCGTCAATTCCCTATCTCTACATAAGTTCCCACGTATAATCACTATAACAATTGAATTTCTTCATATATTTTGACCTGTCATACGGTTAATTCTTCTTCCGCTCTTGCCGAATTATTCTCCTGTGCCGCAACTATTTCTTCTTTTGTTTTTCCTCTACTATCAATTATCTTTTTTTGCTCAATTTGTAATTTATCAAACAAGAAATCATAATTGAGTTCAAACTCCGTAAATATTTCACTCCATGTTTTAACATATATTTTGAAATTATCCACTGAATATACAAGAGATCTCTCTCCATTATGTTTTAGATTCCTTATTTCATTCTCAATTTGATTGTTGTATTTATTACCAACCAAATAAAATTTCCATTCTATACTAGGTGCATTAAAACGCGGTTCTTGAAGTATAACATCTTTATATCTTTTAACTTGCTCTAATTCTTTATAACCCAATGTTACTTTAGGATGCTTTAATTCTACAATAATACTACTTTTGACATCACCATTTTTCATTTGGCGCACAGCAAAAATATCCATTTGTTTCCGTTTATCTGGATCATTAATTATTATATCTTTTTTCGTATATGTATCACCATCAAGAATATAAATATATCTTCTCAATGCCTCTTCAAAATCAGGTTCTTCTGCCGTAACTAAATGATATTGTTCACCAAACAACCAATAATGTTTCTCTATAAAAGGTTGTATTGCATTAATTTCACCCGCACCAAGATCCTTATTGAAAACCAATTCCTTTAAATCGGCAACAGCCTGCGCCCTATCCTTCAACATTATAATAGTTCTAGAAATATTCGACATCGTCGTGTATTCTAATGCTTCGGCTAACTCTACTCTTTCATCTTTTGACATATTTACAACACTGTCTATTATTTTAACAAAACTGTCTTTTTCTCCTGATTCCATTATTAACGCAAACATCCTTATAATAGTCTTTAATTGTGTTTTATTCAACCCTGACAATATTTGGGGTTCAACATAATATACTGTTGAAATTAATGCATCTAAACATTCTTTCTTAAAGTTATCTACAGGACTATTTTCATCAAAATCGGGATATGCTTCTTTTTCTTCAACCGTCTTTAAAAATTTTTTTGCATATTTTTTTATAAATGGTGTCCTTTTTTCCCTTATTAAATTATCAATCTCCCTTTTTATATATTTAAAAGCTTCATCTTCCCTATTGCTTCCAGCAATTTTCAATCGCATTTGCCCAGTCACTACAGTAAAATCAAAATCATCAAATAATGTACTTGTTACATATACACTATGATAAAAATTGTCTCCCTTATTATTCAAAGTTGTATTTTCCTTGAATTTCTCTTTGTTGCTACTATCCAAGTAATAATACTTGGAATACTCGCCATTTAATTTTTGTGACCATCGACAAAAAATTACATTAAATTGCAGATTATTATATTTATAATCCCTTACGTCACGCTCTTCAAGAATTTCAGAATAGTCAATCGGTTCATTGTTAATCAGCAATTTAAAATTGTTTTTTCTCATTAACTCTAAAAACCAGCAAAATTCAATATTTAAAAAATATTTCATAACACCAACTTGGAAATCTTCATTAATTTGTGAAAATATAACCTCTGTTCCCAACTCAATATTACTATCCACCTCTTTTGGTTCCGTTGCAGTGTAATCATTTAGACCATCTCTTTCTATTTTAATTGAATATTTATACTTTTTACCGTCCTCCTTATACACTGTTTCCCATAACGCTTTACCTGCAAAAGTAAAAAATGTCAATCTACCAACACCATTTTTCCCATGATAACTAGAACTGTTTGATTCGCTATTACGTATAATAATCTTATTTGACTCAAAAAACGGCTTGAATTTTGTATTTAGTTGACCATAAGGAATACCGTATCCATTATCGGAAATACTTATTTTTTCTACACCATAAATACTATTCTGTAAAATTCTTATACTAACACTAGTAGCTGTTGCATCGTATCCGTTCCATACATATTCAGCAATAGCTTCCTCTGGCTTATATTTTTTCAATACACGCTTTATACCCTCTGAACCAAGTTCAATCTTTTGAATAGCCATTCTTTTCCTCCCACAAAAATTCATTTAATTCCCACGAAAAAACTGGAATATATACAAAAACGAGTTCTTCCACTTTTGAATTATAATCAATACTGATCGTATAAACTTTCATCACGTTTTCTTGAATACCTTATATTCCGAATACATTCCAACAACCCATCAAAATAATTTCCACTGCAAAGTTTTTTAAACGTTCATCATCTGGAGCAAAGTCCTTTTCCAATACCCATTTTTCTTAATTTTACCATACTCCCCCCGCCTTTACCATCTGAAAAATTTTCTCATTCCCTTAACCCGTACCTCTTCAATCAAACAATCTCATCTGTCTATTATTCTAATTCACATATCTGATATCGCTCTTTTTCAGCATAGCAAATTATCAACTGCTTATCATAAACATCTATTCTCTTCACTCTAACCTTTACGACATTTTCATCATATTCCCCATTACACACAACTTTTCCCAGCATATCTCTTACATATTGATCGTTCAAGGTAGGTGAATTTTTACACTCCGTCTTTCCTTTTTCCATCCTTGTCCCGCATCTCCATACAATCTTCCCACGCTCCGTTCTACGCCTGAATCCTCCCCCACAATCCCCACATACCAATAAATTACTAAGCAAATATTTGCTGCTATATCGGTTACCACTGCTAATCTGATTGCCGTCAGCTGTTCTGAGCAGTCTGGCTCTATTAAACATTTCTGCCTACACTTTATCAAATATTTCCGAAGAAATAATGGCCGGATGACTTCCTTTTACATAATATCTGGTACGCTGTCCTACATTTTTCTTTCGTATACCATTTAGATAATCCTCTGTAAATGTTTTCTGAAGCATCATGTCTCCCTTATATTTCTCATTCTTTAGCATTTGTTGTATTACATTTGCACTCCATACCTCTTTACCTGTAACCGTTTTTATACCATTACCTTCCAGATATTTTTTAATCTATGAAAATGTGTATCCCCTCAAATATAACTCAAAAATTAATCGTACTACTTTAGCCTGTTCAGGAACAATTACCAATTCCCCTTCCACACACCGATACCCCATAAAATGTTTGTAGCTGCTAAATAATCCTTCTTCAAATTTTCTTTTAATACCCCACTGAATATTCTCACTCAAGTTTCTGCTTTCTTCTTGTCCCATTGCTCCTGATAAGGTTATTGCCGCTTCTGCATCCGGATCAAACGAATTCACATTTTCAATTTCAAAATACATTTGAATACCCCTTTCTTTCAAATATCTCATAATCTGCAATAGCTCTACCGTATTCCTGGATACTCGTTTTGCTGATTTAGTGATTATGTAATCGATTTTCCCCTCTGTAGCACTTTCTAACATATGTTTCAATCCGTCACGGCCCTTTTGCCTTAATCCACTTCTTCCACAATCCCAGAACACCCCTGAAAATACCCAACCAGGATGATCTGATATTTGTTCTGTATATGCCATAATTTGATGAGCCAAACTGGCTAGCTGCGTCTCTTTCTTAGTGCTGACGCGGCAATATGCCGCCACACGCAGCGGTTCCGTATTCTCTTTTTCCACAGGTATATAATATATCTTTTTCACAACACCCCACCTCGTCTCATCCATAAAGAAAAGGCGCAAAAGCCAAAAGCCTTTACGCCTCAACACACGACAACTATCCAACCTCACCTAATCATCATTTAACACTCTTTTGCAACAGGACAATACTTTCCGTATGCCCAGTCCCCCCAAACATATCCACCGGCCAAGCCTCCACAGCCCGGTACCCTTTCCCGCCAAACATCCTCAAATCCCTGGCAAGCGTCTCCGGCCCGCATGACACGTAAACCACCCGTTTCGGTCCCATCTTGGCAACGGCATCGATAAATTCCTTCGTGCTGCCGCTTCTTGGCGGATCCATCAGTACCACGTCCACGGTCTCGCCCTTCTCCGCCATATTCACCATAAAACGTCCGGCGTCGTTGCAGTAAAACTGGATATTCTTCACATCGTTCATCCTGGCATTCTGAACCGCGTCACGCACCGCATCGGGATTCAGCTCCACGCCAATCACCTCTCCTGCCTTCCTGCTGGCAATAAGGCCAATCGTGCCAATCCCACAGTATGCATCCAGCACTCTTTCTTTGCCGGTCAGCCCGGCCAGCTCCAGTGCCTTATTGTACAACACCTCTGTCTGAACAGGATTTACCTGATAAAACGATTTGGATGAAATCCTGAAACGCAGCCCGCAGAGAACATCTTCGATATATCCTTTACCATAAAGCACATGTTCCTTATTACCCAGAACCATGCTGGTGTTTCTATTGTTAATATTCTGGACAATGGTCGTAATCTCAGGATATTTTTCCCTGAGTGCCTTCACAAAGTTATTTTTAGAAGGAAATACCGGAGAGGCCGTTACCAGAACAACCATAATCTCACCCGTAGCAAATCCTCGTCTTACGAGCACATGCCTGAGAAATCCGTAGCCCGTGTCCTCGTCATACGTCCGGATCTTAAACGATTTCAGCATTCCTCTGATTGTGCCGATAATTTCATCCGCCTTCTCATCCTCAATCAGACATGATTCCACCGGTACAAGAATATGTGTCCCTTCCTTATATACACCGGAAAGAGGATTTCCCTTCCTGTCGTGTCCAAATACGGCATGAACTTTATTCCTGTAATGCAGCGGATTCTTCATTCCGATAATCGGCTTAACAGGACAAATGCCTTTCAAAAGTTCCTCCATCATTTTCTGTTTTTTAGCAAGCTGCTCCTTATAGGAAAGATGCAGAAGCTGACAACCGCCACATTGCTCGTAAACAGGACACGGAGACTTTCTTCTTCCAGCATTTTTATTCCCGCCGTTTCGTTCAGATACGCTTCCCCTATCAGTATCTTTCCCATCTCTTGCTGTCTTTATCTCTCTCGCAGACTTTCCGTCTCTTACCGCCTTCATCTCTCTCGCAGGCTTTCCATCTCTTCCCGTCCTGCCTTCTCCACCCATCTTTCTTTCAAAATCCCCGGTACTGCCTTCCCCTCTATTTCCTCCAAATCCCTTTCTATCTACAGCCTTATCGCCCTTAAACTCTCTTTTCCCGTGACTCTCCTGCTTTTTTCCCGCTTTGAAATCTTTATCCGACTTTTCATTCCATTTCCGGTCTTCGCCAAACCGTTTAGTTCCCGGCTCTGCTTTCGTCTGCCTTCTCATCTGACCGCCTGTTCTCTCCTGTCTTCCTGCCTGGCTGCTTCTATTTCCCACTTCTCTTTTCTCCATTCCTGCCTCCGAATCCAAATGCCTTATTATTAGTTATAGTCATTTCCGCCAATCATTTTTCACTAACTTCAATCCATATTCCATCAATCCATGCTCCATCAATCCATGCTCATCTGTCTAAATCCATCTTACTAAATTTCACATTCCAAGTCCATTTAATCCAGCTTCAATCTTTTCCTCATTCAATTACAATACACCATCAGCCCATAATATGCAGAGTTATAACTTACTGCAATCTACTTACCAGCCGCCGCTAAATCCGCTCCTGTCAGCAGCCGGTTTGTTATTTCTCTCATAAAATTCTCCCACTTTTCCCCAACGCCCAAACATTCCCATTATATTTTCCCTATGAACCCATAATTCTCAGAAAATTCCATTCAAATTTTATCTTATCCACATTTTTCGCGTGTTTTATCCACTTTTCCACATTCCATCTATCAATCACGAACAGATAATCCACAATTTTGTCTGTATCCCGCTCAGGCATCCACACTCCTGAACACCTTTTTCCACCGTTCTTTCTTAAAATGCACGGCGAATATCAGACCTCTGAGGCACTCATCAATCGCCATGGCCACCCAGACGCCCTCCAGGCCCCAGCCGAAGATAATTCCAAATACCCAGGCGCCCACAAAAGCCACTCCCCACTGGAAGATGACGCCTACGGCGGTCGGGGTCACGGCATCCCCGACTGCAATCAGGCACTTTGTCATAACAATATTGACAGCCCGTCCTACTTCCAAGAAAATTTCGATAAACAGAATTCTCCGCCCTAGGGCAATAATTTCCGGATTGTCCGTAAATATTAAAAATGCATAATTGCTGCCCAGAAACAGCAGAATCGCCAGTCCCACACAGGCCGCCAGCGCCACCTTCATCGTGGCGTTCACACGTTTCTGGATTAAATCGATTTTCTTTGCGCCAATCAGATACCCAAGCACAATCTGTGTCGCCGATGCAATCGCCATTGCATAAACATAAGCCAGATTTGCAAATATGCTGCAATATCCCTTTGTGACCGTAACCATAGTGCCAAAGGAATTGACAATTCCCAGGATGCACATTTGTGACATATTATAGGAAAAGCTCTCCACTCCGGAAGGAACCGCCAGGAAGCAGAGATTCTTCATAATCTGCGTTGGAAACGGTTTCAAAAAACGCATCCCCAGCTTTACATTCGTCCGTTTCATAAAGAGCAGAATCATGAGTCCCAGCCCCACCAGTTTACTGATGTCCGTGGAAATGGCCGCTCCCACCGCTCCTAGTCTCGGCATACCAAACCAGCCATTGATCAGGATTGCATTTCCGATGATATTCAATACGTTCATGACAATTGAAACAATCATTACTTCCTTCATCATGGCAAAGGCCCTGATAATGGCTGAAAACGTAAGATAAAGTCCCTGAACCGTTATAAACGCTCCTACGATAAGCAGATACAGCGATGCCTCGTCAAATATCTCCTCCGGCACACGGATGGCCTTATATATGGGCCTGTATCCCACAAACACAAGGACCGTCGACAGAATGCCGACCACTCCAATCATCAGCAGTGACACCATGCATGTTCTGGATGAATTATCTTTATCCTCCGCTCCCAGATACTGTGACAGAATAACCGTTGTTGCGGTAGCCGCCATGCTGAGCACGATAATCACCAGATTCATTATCTGGTTCGCATTGACAATCGATGCCACCGACTGCTGGGAAACGCGGCTGACCATAATCTGGTCAATATTTCCCACCAAAAGCTGTAAAAGCAGCTCCACAAAAATCGGCAGTGACATAAAAAACAGGTTCCTGTTGGTATTCATTTTATCTATATCAGTCTGATATCTCATTCTTCGTCCTTATCCATTCTATTTTATCCATATTTTCGACATTTTCCAAACTTCGTTATTATAGTCGAAATGCTCTGCCAGATCAATATGAACCGCAATTAAATATTGATTTTCAGGCAAAGCTTTGTATAATAGAAGGATACGATACCGATTTACAAAGCGGTATCACCGCGATATCAACCACAAAACAGGAGTGATAAAATGAACACAGAAGCCGCACAAGCATCCGTTCTCCCACAGGAGATCTACATTGATAGAACATTATATACAGGCCGCCCGGATAATTTTTCAGACCGCCTGCAAAAGGAACAGCGCGTATATACGCTGCTGGACGCTTTAAATGTCCCCTACACGAGAATCGACCACGATCCCACGGAGACCATCGAGAGCTGCCACGAGGTGGAGCAGCTTCTTAATATCCGCATCTGCAAGAACCTCTTTCTCTGCAACACGCAGAAGACTAATTTTTACCTTCTGATGATGCCCGGTGATAAGAAGTTCCGCACCGCAGTTTTTTCGAAAAAAATAGGCTGCTCACGCCTCTCCTTTGCCGATGCAGGACACATGGAAGAATATCTCGACATCACTCCCGGCTCCGTCAGCGTTCTGGGACTGATGAACGACCATGAAAATCATGTCCGCCTTGTGATAGACCAGGACATTTTAAACGATGAATATATCGGCTGTCATCCGTGTATGAACACAACCAGCCTGAAAATCAAGACGGAAGACCTGCTTAAGAAAATTCTTCCGGCCATCCATCACGAATACACACCGGTGGAACTGGAATGGTAATGCCGTAACCAGGGCGTCCAATATACAGAATACTGCAGAAAAGCAGAAAATACCGTTAGTAAAAGTTACAGGCAGGGCATTCCAGCCCTGCCTGCATAGTTTTCTCTCTTTTTTCATCACGCCGTATCTTCATTGAGGTATTTTTAGTTGAATGTTATTATGTAAATATCTTTATTCAAATAACTTCCTGCAAATATCCCCGCTCAAATACCTTTATTTAAATACCTTCATTCAAATACCTTCATTCAAATACTTTCATTTAAATACCTTCATTCAAACACTTTTATCTCTTATTCCGCCGGAAAATCCTTCTCCAAATCATACCCCATCACAGTCAGATAATTCTTAATAATCTTAACCGCACCATCCACGCCAATCTTGGTCGTATTGATGATCAAATCATAATTATCCAAATCCTCCCAGTCGCATCCTGTATAATATCTGTGATAATCACGGCGCTCTCTGTCAATCCGTTTGATGTTCTTTAATATCTCTTTCTCATCATAGAGATCCTTTTCCCTGATTCTGGCCTCTCTCACTTCCATATCCGCATACAGGTAAACGCGCACCAGCCCATCCATTCCGTTCAGGACGTAATTAGCACATCTTCCAATAATCACGCAGGATTCTTCCGCCGCCAGCTTCCTGATTACTTCGGACTGGAAACGGAACAGGTTGTCGGCTGAAATCAGGTCTGAGCCAAAGGAAGGTGAACCTTTCTCAGGTGTCAAACTGCTGATAATCTTATAGAGCAGCTTATTTCCCGCCTTCTCATCTGCCAGGTGAAAATAGCTTTCCTTGATTCCGCTCTCGTCTGAATTCATCCTCAGGATATTCTTGTCATAAAAACCAAGTCCCAGTTCTTCCGCCAGCCGTCTGCCGGTATCTGCGCCGCCGCTGCCATACTGTCTGCCGATGGTGATAACTACTTTTTTCCCTGCCATAGTAACGCCTCCCCTTCTCATTGATTCAATTTTATTGTAACTACATTATATCACACTATCTTTTTGTTTTCTATTAATTTTCCATCTTATTCCAATTTGCCCATGCATTTAATGTTGCTGCAAAGCATCTCAATAACCTTTCCTGTTGTCTCCTCCGTTGTTGCGGTGCCTCCAAGATCCGGCGTCAGGGATTTCCCCTCTTCCAAAACTGCCTCAATGGAAGACAAAATCTTTTTTCCCCAGTCCTCATGGCCGAAGAAATCCATCATCTGGCTGGCAGACCATATCGCCGCCAGGGGATTTGCTTTTCCCTGACCCGCGATATCCGGGGCGGAGCCGTGAATCGGTTCAAACATGGAGGGATATTTTCGCTCCGGATTCAGGTTGGCTCCTGCGGCCAGTCCCATTCCTCCGGCTATGGCAGCTCCGAGATCCGTCAAGATATCACCAAACAAGTTGGAAGTCACGACAATCTCAAACCTCCATGGCTCTTTTACCATCAGCATACTTGCTGCATCCACCAGGTAGGAGTGTGTTTCCACATCAGGATATTCCGCGCTGACCTCCTTAAAAATCTGATCCCAGAATACCATGGAATAGTTGAGCGCATTTCCCTTGCTGATGCTGGTCAGGGATTTCTTCTTTTCCCTTGCCAGCTCAAAAGCATACCGCATAATTCTCTCACACCCTGCTCTCGAAAAAACGCCGTCCTGTATTACCACTTCATTCGGTTTCCCCCTGTACAGCCAGCTTCCACTTCCTGCATACTCACCCTCACTGTTTTCCCGCACAAAGATCATATCAATATCTTCCCGCTTCACATCCTTCAGAGGACAGGGCGCACCCTTCAAAAGCACAATCGGCCTAAGATTCACATACTGGTCGAAACTCTTCCTTATCACAAGCAGAAGGTCCCACAGTGAAATGTGATCCGGAACTCCCGGATACCCCACAGCCCCGAGATAGATTGCATCAAATTTCTCCAGTTGGCTGATTCCATCCTCATCCATCATGCGGCCGTTTTTCAGATAATATTCGCATCCCCAGGGAAACCAGGTGAATTCAAACCGGAAACTTCCATCCAGTTCAGCTGCCTTCTCCAGAACCCGCACTCCTTCCCTGATTACTTCCGGTCCGACTCCGTCTCCGGGTATTACTGCTATTTTATGTACTTTCATTGTTTATTCCTCCTGTTTAATCATTTGGGGAGTTAGTTGAGAAATGAGGACGCCGCCGTCAGGCCAGGGGCCGGGATGGTGAGGGGGATCGATGAGTCTTTCGTCCCGGGCGTCAGGTGATCGTGGGCGGGGAATCCGGGCAGAAAAAGTTCCTCCGGGAAACGCTTGCGCTCGTTGGAGTACATAACGGACACTAACCTCGAAAAGACCTCGGTAAGTGCCGATGAACTCCCAGGTTCCCTCCGGAATCTTTTTCTCCCTTCTTCCCCACAGGAAGGTTATTTCCGGGACGAAAAACTCAGCCAGTATAACGGCCCGGCCCCTGGCCTGCGGCGCCTGATCTGTCCTCTTTCTTCAACGGGGGAGGCGCTTGTCGCTGCCACTACGTTTCTCAGAATGCCTGAAAACTGCCTCCTGTTCACTATGAGACTATGTAAACTTACAAACTTATAAACTTATAATCTTATAATCTTAGAGTGTTTATTCTGATACTTTTTTATGCAGCCCAAGCCAAGATGTCGTCAGAATGTAAAATAGTTACGACTACATCGTGGCAGCGGCAATACCTCCCCCACACTTGACGAAAGAGACAATCAGCCCCTGAAGCCGGCGGACGGGGCAACAGCCTTCCCTGAGTCTTCAGTCCCGTCGACAACCTGCCCGGGGAAGGAAGGAGAAAACTTTCCGAAAGGAGACCTTGGAATCCGCCGGTGCTTGATGAGGTCTTTTCGAATCGTCGAGTAGATGTGTCCCTTACAGGGCACACCCCTCACAGAAATCCGGACGTGCGGCTTTCCCGCATCCGGCTCTTTATAAGGCGCATCGTTCACTTCTATCATGCGTATACGTTGACATAGATTTTTGGCCGTTTGAGGGGATACTGTTTTAACAACTCCCTGTATCCCTCCCACGTATAGCTGTTTCTCTGGCTTCTTCGGTTCAGCCAGTAGTACAGCCGTCTTTTTACACGCTCGTAGAAACACCAGATACTTCGGCTATTATCTGTGATTCCGTAGTAATGGTAGTAGCCAATTAAAATTTCGTTCAGCTTTTTGATGAGCTCCTTGGGGTCTTCATGTCTCTTCCGCTTAATATGCGCGTTCATTTCCCGGCTCTTCTTCGCCAACTTCTTTTTACTGGTTTTCCTCTTCACTCTGAACTTCCCGTTCCGGTTCTCGCTACAGTAGTGTGTAAAGCCTAGAAAGTCGAATGTCCCCGCCTTTTTCCCTTCTTTTTGGCTGCGTTCCTTCGCATACCTCCCGAATTCAATTAGGCGGCTTTTATCCTCTTCCAGGCTCAGCCCAAAGTGCCCCAGCCTACGTTTCAACCGTTCATAGAATTCTTCCGCCTCCTCTTTATCTTGGAAGCACACTACAAAATCATCGGCGTACACCACCAGGCCGCAGTAGCCTTTCATCCCCGGCTTCACCTTCTCCACAAACCACCATACCAGCACATAATGCATATACAAGATGGCCAGCACAAGGGAGCATACGTAACCCTGGACGCATCCTTCCACGGTCTCATGGTACTGGTAATCCTCCAGGATTCCACTCTTCAGGATTCTCCTTACCAGGCGCGTGATATTTGGGTCTTTGATTTTGGATTCTATAAACCGTACAATCCAGTCATGGTCAAGATGTTGAAAGAAGGATTTTATATCTGCATCCAGTACATAATTCGTTTTCTCCCGTTCCAGCATCCCGTTCAGTTTCTTTATTGCCTGATGGCAGCTTCTTCCCGGACGGAATCCCATCATCTCTTCATAGAAATGGGGTTCAAACACGGCTTCCAGCAGTTCCTTTAACGCTTCCTGTACCAACTTATCCTCATAGCAGTAGATACTCAGCGGCCTCGTTTTCCCATTCTCCTTCGGTATCTCCACTTTTCTGGCTGCCTTTGGCTTATACGATTTCTTTTTCAGCCGCAGTACCAGATCTTCCAGATTCCCTTCCAGATTCTTTTCGTATTCCGCTTTGCTCACTCCATCGATTCCCACTGCTTTCTTTCCATCCATCTTTTCATGGCAGCTCTTCAACAGCTCTTTGTTGATGAGATGCCCGATGGACGTAAATACCATGTCCGGATTTTCGCTTGACATCTGTGATATTCTCGCCAATTTCGTTTCCATCTTTTTTTCTCCTACCTCTGTGTGCAGTTGATGTTTCCTCTTTGATATTGCCTTATAAGGCAGGGCCGGGAGGATTCCCCGGCCCCCTCTCGACTTCCCTTTAGCGGTGCGGTTCCCCGCCTTTTCGGTACTATTCGGCCTTCCGACTGCCTGCCACCCGTTTGCCTCCCTTTCCGGTCGGCATACCCCTTCCCCACACAAGGAGGGGAGACGGCAGGCTCTCCCCAGTTGACATGATATCATTGTATAACATGATTGGCTCTCGGACACCGCAGCAGTGTGGAAAATCTCACCCTATCGATAAGCCCACATATTGCCTTCCACTACACTAAAAGCGTCGGCCTGCTGGATTTTCACAGCGTTTCGGTGCTCTATCACTCAACCCTATTACCTGGCTGTCTACGCTTAACTGGCCGCATTACTGTTGTCAGCCCAAGACTCGCTACCGGTGGTGTGGTTAGCACCTTGCCGGACAGGGTTTCCACCTGTTAAATATCACACCCTTTTCTGGGCGCACTAGCATCCGCTGCGCATTCCACAAGCGGAAGCGAGTCCCCGCAGGAATTTTTTCTCCTGGATTCCCCCTCACCACAACCTATAAACCGGGACTGAAGACTCATATACACCCTCCCACTCCCCCGTCCGCCATCTTACAGAGGCGTCCTCGCATCTCAACTAAATCCCCCCTTATCTCCTACCATCATACTACACCTTACCCTCAGCTTCAATTACATCCTTAAAACCAACAATATCAGCCCCTGCTTTCCCAACCCGCATTTCAAAAAGCCCTCCCGTTACACACAGGAGGGCGCAGCTAAAAAACACCTTAAATCCTTACCGGGAACCCCGAATATCCGGAGTCCCCCACTTCATTTACAATAGCCAAACAGCCAAAGCAGATTTCTAATCAAATCATTGAAAGCCAGGGATAGCCGGCAGTTCCTAATTCACCGCCGGTCCATGAACCATTACCGTCGGGAATCCCATTTCCCTCAGTTCCTGTTCCATCTTTGCAGCATTGTCAATGTCGCTAAAAGCTCCGACTCTGACTTTAAAAAGGCCGTCCTCGGATACCAGATATGCCGGAAATCCTTCCGACTTCAGTTCTTCGAGCTGCTGCTCAGCCAGGGAGCGGATGCGGTAGGCACCCGTCTGGATCATGTAGAATTGCTCTTCCTCTTCCTGCTGTCTGATCACATTCAGTATTCCGGCTGCAATCGCATTTGCAATCTCGTCAAACTGTGCGTCAAACCTTTCATTATCTTCGGGATTGTCGATAAAACCCGCTTCTACCAGTACGGCCGGTATCTGCGTCCTGCGAAGGACCACCAGACCGGGTCTTTCAAAGGTTCCGAGGTCCGTGAATCCCGTTTTGGCAAGTTCTCTGTTGATCGAAGAAGCCAGTTCTTTGGCAAGTCCTTCTTCTCTGTACACCAGCGTCATTGTGCCGGAGCCTGTTCCCGGCTCTGCGGCTGCATTTCTGTGAAGGGAAACAAAAAAATCCGCATCGGCCGCGTTTGCCATATCTGCTTTTTCATAAGGCGAATCATACACATCCGTGACCCTTGTGAAAATCACTTCAACACCGTTATTTTCCAGTATATCTCCGACGGCCAGCGCCAGTCTCAGATTGTCGTCCTTCTCCTGTCTTCCTTCGAAAACCGCTCCCGGATCGTATTCGCCGCCGTGACCGGCATCTATAACCACTCTCTTCCTTATATCCAAAAGAAAAACTCCTCTCACATACCTTTGTACTATTAAAGTATGTGAAAAGAGTTAAAAGTTGCCTTATTCCTGCTTTTAAAGATGAAAAACCGATATATAAATTTACAAGGCCGCCGTTACTGCGTATATTCGCCGTTAAATACTTCCACGGCCGGTCCCGTCATATACACGGTGTCCTTTTCCCGGTCCCATGTAATTGTAAGACAGCCGCCTAAAAGCTCCACTTCCACCGTGTCGTCCGCATACCCGGCCAGAATGGCGGCCACTGCGGTGGCGCAGGCGCCGGTTCCGCAGGCCATCGTCTCACCTGACCCCCGCTCCCAGACGCGCATCTTGATGTGTTTTCTGTCAATCACCCGGATAAACTCCGTGTTCGTCCTGTCAGGGAATTTATCGTGGTGTTCAAAACCGGGACCCATTTTCTCCAGATCCAGTTTTTCAATCGGGGCGTCGAATTCATTTTCGAACAGCACAGCGTGGGGGTTTCCCATGGAAACTCCGATAAAATGATATTTCTTCCCCCCCACCTCTATCTCTTCAAACAGGTCCGAGGTCTGAACCGGCTTTCCCATATCCACGGTGACGGCCGTCACTTTTCCGTCCTTCACCTTCATATCGAGGTATTTAATCCCGGACGCCGTCTCAACGCTGATTTGGGGCCTGTCTACGATATGATGGTCGTAGGCATATTTTCCCACGCAGCGGACTCCGTTGCCGCACATGGCGCCTCTGGTGCCGTCCAGGTTGTACATATCCATCTGACAGTCCGCCACATCCGACGGTTTAATCAGAATCAAGCCGTCGGAACCGATTCCGAAATGTCGGTCGCTCACCGCAACCGCCAGCCCGGACGCATCCTCCACCTTCTCCTCAAAACAGTTCACATATACATAGTCATTGCCGATTCCCTGCATCTTTGTAAATTTCATATTATCCTCCCTGATTCTCCGCGTATCCGGTGAAACGCCAAATCAATTTATCATCTGTAAAGGCTCAGCACCATCCTGGCCGCCTCCGCAATCCCCGTTCCGCTGTCCATACTGCATTTCTGCAGATATTTGTGCGCCTCCGGCTCCGTCATGCTGTTGCGGCTGATCAGGAGTCCCTTTGCCTGGTCAATGGCCTTTTTGTCGTCCTCATTTCTCATGGACATACGGTTTCTTTTCAGCTTCCGCCTCTCCGTCTGCATCCGCTCTATCATGCGCACCGTGGACATCAGGTCACACATTTTAAACGGCGCCGGCAGACATACAATCTCTCCCATATTTTCACCGCTCCATCTGGCGGGTGAAGCGATCAGGAGCATGTCAAAGCCCGGCGGAAGCTGACGGCTCAACTGGCGGCAGGTCATGTCGCCGAACCTGAAACCGCTGATCACGATCCCGCTCTGCAGATCATCCGCCTGAGCGAGGACCTGGGAACCGGATGTGCAGGACGCCGTCACCTGCAGTCCGTTTTTTATCAGTATATTTTTAATATTTCTTCCATCTTCCGGCCTGGAAAATGCCACTATGACGTTGATCACACAGTTTCACCTCGCTGTTTTCATGCCGCACCCTGTGTCCCCGGTCTCCTGCTGCGATAAAAGGCCTCATTTACACTATATTTAAGTCCTCATTTACACGCGTTTAGCAGCGGTAAAGGTATTCCTGAATCTCCCAGTCGGTCACAAAGGAACAGAAACGGTCCCATTCCTCCTGTTTGCCCTCCCGGTACATTCTACAGAGCGTTTCCCCGAACGCTGTTTTGGCAAATGCATTTTTGTCCAGTTCTCTGAGGACCACGCCCAGCGTCTCCGGGAATTTCGGGTTTTCATCACATTCCGGGGTCCGCATCTTTTTCTCAACTCCATCGAGCCCCGCGGCCGCAAGCGCAGCCAGGACAAGATAAGGATTGGCCGACGGATCGGGAAAGAGCGCTGTGATAGTTACAATCCCGTTTCTATCCTCCGTATAGCGCACCGCCTTGTCATTGCCTTCCTCCCAGATGGTCGCCGGGAACTCGGGCTGGACTGCATTGCATTTCTCCGCGGCAAGGCGTTTGTATGAATTAATTAAAGGGTTGGTAAATATCATCATGTCCCGTAAATGTTTTAATATACCACAGCGGAAGTGCATGGCAGTCTCTTTATCAGTATTGCCATTTTTATCGCGGATTACAATGCCTGTATGAAGTCCGGAACCATCTCCGTTACCGCTCGGCTTCGGCATAAATGCCGCGTGGAGCCCGTGGCGTTTTGCAATTCTCTTCACCGCCGTCTTAAAAGTTTGAAGGTAGTCCGCAGCTTCCACACCGTACCGTACGGGAAGCAGAAAACAGTGCTGTCCCGGGGTTGTTCCGTGATGGCTGCTCTCCACCTCCATCCCTGCCTCCGAAAGGCTGAGCATTATGTCGCGCCGGACGCTCTCGGCCAGGTCAATCGGCCCTGCATCATAATATCCTGCGACCTCGTGGGTGACCGTCGTCGGCCTCCCCTCATCATCTGTATGAAATAAATAAAACTCGCATTGAAAATCAAAATAAAGACTAAGCCCCAACTGTTCGGCTCTGCTGATCGTCTCTTTTAAAAGGTTCCTTGTATCAATCGGAGAAGGGCTGCCGTTGGAGTCCATAACGTCACAGATTACCCCGGCCACATTCTCCTGTCCCGAATCCCAGGGAAGCATCTGGTATGTAGCCATATCCGGTTTCAGGTAAAGCCCCGTATTCTCCGCCTTGTCCTGCAGACCGGTGGGAAACGGAAGAACCGCCCCTTCTTTTCTCAGGCCGCCCAGAGCGAAACGGTTGATTGGATAACCGTCCGCCGTTACCTTTTTGGACTGTCCGCGGGTCATCTCCACCATCTTGAGCCGGCCGAATAAATCCGTAAACTGCAATTTAATTAAGTCGGCTTCTTCCTCTAAAAAACATCCGTCTATTCTCTCTTTATCCATGTTTATTTCTCCTTATGCGATACAGGGCAGACAACAAGACGCTTCGCAGGACAACGCGCCCGCTTTATCGGGTATGCTGCCCGTGAGCTGCGGCCGCCCTGTACGCCTCACACCGTTTTCCAAAATAACGTCAAAAGGAGCTGTACCGGTTCCGGCACAGCTCCCCGACCTGCTTAAACTATAGCAGTCTGTTTTTTCTCTGTCAATTATTTTTTTCCGTGCATCGCACGCAGTTTTTCGGTCAGTTCGGCTCCCAGTGTGATGCTTCCCACATAGCCGACTTCGCCTACCATGTATACGGTTCCGTCCTCTTTAATCTCCACTTCCAGGACTCCGCCGGGCATATGGACATACATGTTATTATCCGCCAGCCCCAGTTTGAGCGCCGCGCAGGCAGCCGCACAGGCACAGCTTCCGGATGCCAGAGTATACCCTGCCCCTCTCTCATAAATTTCAATCTGGATATTGGTCCTGTCCAGCACATTGAGAAGCTGTGTGTTCACCTTCTCAGGGAAATAGTCTGCATTCTCGGAATGCTCACCAATCCTGCACACCTGCTCCCTGGAAATCTCGCTCATCCAGATTACGCAGTGCGGATTGCCGATGGAAAGACAGGTGGTCACATAAGGAATCTTCCCAAACATCATAGTCTGGTTGACCATCTCACGGCGCTCGCCCGTCACGGGAATCTCATCGCTCCAGAAGGTCGGGCGTCCCATAGATATCTTGACCCTGGTTCCCTCCTCATTGAGGTAAAAAACATTCTCTTCCCCGCTCATGGTCATCCATGAAACGCTGGTCTTCTGCACATAACCGGCATCCTTCAAATACTTTGCAAAAATCCCCATGCCGTTTCCGCTCTTCGGCACTTCACTTCCGTCCGGATTCAAAATCTTCACATACATCTTCTCCTGATCCAGATAGGGACCTGCAAGAATTCCATCCGAACCCACTCCAAAGTTCCTGTCGCAGATCAGTTTAATGTTCTCCTCACTCAGTTCCAGCTCATTCTTATTCGGATCATATACGAGATAATCATTTCCCATGCAATGGTATTTCTCAAATGTAACCTTCTTCATTGACGTATCCTCCCGGTTCCGGCGCTCTATGGCGGCTATTAACTACACAATGTCTGCACTTTTAAGTAACGGCTGCGTTGTCCTTCTCCACGGCGCTCTCGGCATCCGACTTAACAGACACACCTCTGTTTATATCCATTATATACTGAAGAAAAATAAATTTCTACAATTATTGTGCTGCAAATCTTACAAATAATGCTATAATGGTTACGAATATCAGAAAGGAGGGGAAATATGGATTCCTATGAAAAACGCGGCTATCTGGACCGGGAATTCCGGCTGTTCCATCTGGCGGCCTGTCTGCCCGACGACATCAACTACCATTACCATGATTTTGACAAAGTCCTGATCTTTTTAAAGGGCGACGTGGATTATATTATCGAAGGCCGCTCCTACCATCTGAACCCCTACGACATCGTCCTGGTCGGCCACCACGCCATCCATAAACCGGTGATTGGCTCCGATGAAATCTATGAACGCATTGTCGTATATCTCTCCCCCGACTACGTGGACAGCTTCCGTTCCGAAAACTGCGATCTAAGCCGCTGCTTTCAGGATGCCAGGGAGCACTGCTCCGATGTCCTGCGTATCAGTTCGCTGAAAATCAGCTCCCTGTACGAGAGTCTGCTCCGCCTGGAAAAAGCCTGCCGTGAGGATGGCTATGCCAAAGAGCTGTACTGCCGGATCCTGTTTCTGGAATTCATGATCCACCTGAACAGGGCCGCCGTAGAAAACCATCTGGAATATGTAAGCACCAGCCCGGGCAGTGAAAAAGTCCTCGAAATAATGCGCTATATCTCCGAAAACCCGTCGTCCGACTACACAATAGACAGCCTGGCATCCCGTTTCTACCTGAGCAAATACCACATGATGCGCCTCTTCAAACAGGAGACAGGCTACACCATCACCGGCTACATCAACGAAAAACGCCTCCTGATGGCCAAAGAACTCCTAAACCGCGGCGTCCCGGTCACCGAGGTCTGTTACCGCTGCGGGTTCAGGAACTATGCGGCATTTCTGCGTGCCTATAAAAAGACGTTTGGGGAGAATCCTAAGGCGGGAAAAAAGGGGGGTAAGTTTAGTTGAGATGCGAGGACGCCTCTGTAAGACGGCGGACGGGGGAGTGGGAGGGTGTGGATGAGTCTTCAGTCCCGGTTTCAGGTTGTGGTGAGGGGGAATCCAGGAGAAAAAATTCCTACGGGGACTCGCTCCCGCTTGTGGAATGCGCAACTGATGCTAGATTCGGCAATACCTCATCAAGCACCGGCGGATTCCAAGGTCCCCTTCGGAAAGTTTTCTCCTTCCTTCCCCGGGCAGATCATCGACGGGACTGAAGACTCAGCGAAGGGTGTTGCCCCGTCCGCCGGCTTCAGGAGCTGATTGTCTCTTTCGTCAAGTGCGGTGGAAGGTATTGTCGCAGCCACTACATAATTGCAATACTTTTACGTGCTGACGTTTTCTCTTGATGATTCTAATGATGTTTAGAGAGAAATAAATATTAGAAGAAATACTATGAAATGACTTTTTGAGAAGCGGCTTAAAACGAAACCACTTAGAACAAAACTGTTTAAACTAAATGACTCAAACCGAACCACTTAGAACAAAATGGCTTAATCAAAATATCTTTAACCGAAACATTTAGGACAAAAAGGCTAAATAGAAATAAATCAAACCAAAACAACGTAGAATGAAACAGAATAAGCCAAAACAATCCCCTAAATCCCATACCAAACAGGAGGCATTCTCCAGCCTCTCAAGATAACGTAGTGACCGCAACAATACCTCCCCCCTTGAAAAAACAGAACAATTCAGCGGCCGCAGGCCGGGCTACGGGATGGCAAAAACCTTCGCGTCTTCAGTCCCGGTCAATAACCTTCCCGTGGGGAAGAAGGGAGAAAAAGATTCCGGAGGGAACCTGGAGTTCATCAGCACTTAGGCGGCGTTTCTCAGACGCCTTAGTACTGTTATGTACTCCAAAGAGCGCAAGCGTTTCCCGCAGGAACTTTTTCTGCCCGGATTCCCCACCCGCGACAACCTGCAAACCGGGACTGAAGACTCACAACCTCACCTCACCATCCCGAACCCCGGCCGTCCCGGCGGCGTTCTCATTCCTCAATCCCCTCCCCCTTTTCTAAACTCACTAATCTCCTTAATCAACATCTTCATATTCTCAATCATCGAGTCAAATGCCCCATATTTATAGAAGTTTATAAACACAAGCCCAATCGGCACCGCCAGGATCATTCCTGCTATTCCGCTCAGCTTGAATCCCATGTAGAGGAGGAAGAGCGTGAGAAGGGGCGGCAGCCCCATGGAGTCTCCGACTATCTTTGGCTGGATAATCTGGCGGACTACCTGGGTTGTGATGTAAATCAGAATCAGGCCCACGGCATAAGGATACTCCGCAGAAAACAGCTTTACAACAGCCCAGGGGATCAGGACGGTTCCCGTTCCGAAGATCGGCAGGAAGTCTAACAAGGCGATAAAGATTGCCAGCAGCAGACTGTATTTGACTCCCAGTATTAAAAGTCCGGCCGCAAGGATGGCGGCCACCACGAACATGATCCTGAACTGCGCCAGGAAGTAGCCGCCAATCAGGCCTCTGGCGTCTTTTTTCAGATAATCCAAGTAGCGGAATACAAAAGGAGGCAGAACCGCTCTCAGGACGCGGAGAATCTTCTCACGCTCCGCCAGGAACAGATAGGATGCCAGAATCATGATGACCGTATTTACCATGACATTGGGGATCCGTTTCGCCACATTTCCCGCAATCTCCACCGTTGGGGCGGCGGCTTTGGAAAACAGTGTGCCGATGGTTCCTCCCAGGTTGTTGGAGATTTCCAGGAGGGGTTTCTGGAGGCTGTCCGGAAGATAGGTGAGCAGCTTCTGGCTGTTCTGAATCGCATTCGATATTTCGCTGAGCGCGTTTTCATAGAGCAGCGGCAGATCTCCGACAAAGCCGGCTAACTCCGAGTAAATCCAGGTAATAGCCAGGTAGAGAAGACCGATTACCAGGACAAGCACGCCCACGATAATTACCATGGAACCGTGGCGCCGCACCAGCTTTAAGTGGCGCTCCAGAAACCTCACCAGCGGATTGGCAATCATTGCAATAATCCAGCCGATCACAAAGGGCATAAAGAAGCTCAGCAGCTTTGGCCCCAGAAAGCATACAAGGCAAAGTCCTGCCAGAGGAATTACAATATTTAAAATCATCCTGAGATATTTTTTTATATCCTCCAACGCACGACACCTCCCGAAGCCGGCTTACTCCGGCTTAAATTAAATGGTAATGCTCCGCGATCTTTTTAAATGCCGCCATAGAGCGTTCAATTCTTTCATAAGCAACACAGTAGGCAATTCTCACATAACCCGGGCAGGCAAACGAGCTTCCCGGAACTACGAGCACGTTAAACTGTTTTGCAGTCTCACAGAATTCTTTTTCATCCTCCACCGGTGATTTCACAAAGAGGTAGAATGCCCCCTCCGGTTTGATGCATTCAAATCCGTATTCCTTCAGCCCGTTATATAACAGATTTCTATTCCTGTCGTAGGCAGCCACATCCACTTCCGCATCCACGCAGCGTTTAATGACTCTCTGCATCAGGGAAGGCGCATTGACGCAGCCCAGAACCCGGTTCGCTATCGTAGCGGCCTGAATCACGCTCTTGCTGTCCTCCATCTCGTCCGGGATGACCAGATAGCCGATACGCTCTCCCGGCAGGGACAGAGATTTGCTGTAGGAGTAGCAGACCACGGTATTGTGGTAATACGTTGTCACCCAAGGTACCACGGCTCCGTCATAAGCCAGCTCCCTGTACGGTTCATCCGAGATCAGGACGATAGAAATTCCCAGCTCTTTCTCCTTCTTTTCCAGTACCGAGGCGATGTTCTTCAGCGTTTCATCAGAATAAATCACGCCGGTGGGATTGTTGGGGGTATTGATAATAACGGCTTTCGTCCTGCCGTTAATCTTTTCCTCAAGTTTCCTTAAATCAGGCTGGAAATCGGCCGTGTTCGGGGGAACCACCACCAGTTCTCCGTCGTAATTGCGCACGTAGGAGCCGTACTCCACAAAATACGGAGCAAATGTGATGACCTGGTCGCCGGGATCCAGAACAGTCTTTAAAATCACGTTAAGGCCGCTGGCCGCCCCCACCGTCATCAGGATATTCGCCTCTCCAAACGACGTGTGAAACCGCCTGTTCAGGGAATCCGCTATCGTCTCGCGGACATCCTCATATCCTGCATTTGACATGTAACCGTGGATAAAAAGGGAATCTTCCTCTTTTATTATATCCGCAATTGCCTGATTTACTTCGGCAGGCGCCGGCACGCTGGGATTTCCCAAGCTGAAATCAAATACATTTTCGGCTCCGTGGATGGCGGCAAGTTTTTTTCCTTCTTCAAACATCATTCTAATTGCAGAGTTGTTCTGCATAAGCGGTATCATTTTTTTTGAAATCATCTCTCATATCCCCTTTGCTTCGTGGTAATCAGATAGTTCCCCAGCGCCTGGACGTCGCAAATGCAATCGCCCCCGTGGCCGCCAGATAAAACCAGGTTGTCGGGTTGCTGTACCAGGTGGTGAAAAAAGACAGCATCATGTAAATTGCGATCTGAGAATAGAACAGATACGTAATCGGATTGCGCACCTTTTTCATCTTCTGCATCAAATAGAAAGCCAGTCCCCCGAGAATGCAGGAAAGACCGAGCACTCCAATGATTCCGAAATCATAGTAGGCATCATAAAATATGGTCAGGGTAGTCAGTTCCTCCCGGTTGACAAAGTATGGGAAATTCGTCAGCGAAGGGAATTTGAATTTAAGCCCCGTTAAAGTCCACAGCGGAGCCAGCATCTTGAGGCCCCAGGAATGGCTGCCGAGTCCTTCCACCAGACAGTTGAAATTGTCATAGTTATTTGCCACATACATATAGGGCTGGGTAATAAAAATCGGCATATTTTCATTCTTCATCTCAAAGACCGCATTCAGATAGGACACGTCATGGCTCCTCGCAACGGTCAGCAGGAGATAGAGAGGCACCAGGGCCGCCATCGCAAAAACCGCATACAGGAGGTTCAGCCTTCCGTCCATCTGTATGTAAGTCAGGACGGCCAGAATCACCGCAAGAATCAGCTGGAACCTGGAAACGCAGAGGATCGGAACCGCCAAGGACAGCAGGCCCATCACCGCCATCATGATGCTTTTTATCCTGTCCTTTCCCCTGTTAATACAAAAGTATATTACGCATATGGACGGCACCAGAACACAGGATACGGTAAAATAGTGGATTCCCGTCAGATGAAAGGCCGAATAGGCATGCGGCACTCCCCTGACAAACAGCGGCACAAAGCCCAAAGCCGCCGCCTCGATCAGGAAACATCCGAAGGAGACAATCGTCAGACCGCAGGCGCAGAAGAAAACGGACTGCTCATAATTGCCGAACCCGTTGTACCGCAGCGGACTCACCCGATCCACTCCCAGGTAATGCTCCAGGAACAGGTAGGTGAAGTAAAATCCGGCAAACGCCGCCAGAAAGCAGAGCCAGGTCATGGGGGACCAGCTTGCTCCCAGTCTGCTTAGCTTTAAACAGGCCAGTCCCTGCCCTCCCACCCAGGAGAGTGCAAAGAGCCCCCGCAGATTCAGCATATTTTCTGTTTTTCTGTAATCCTGCATATAGAGATACACGGCCGCCCCTATCAGTCCGCCCCCGGACAAATAGTAATGGCCGCTTAATGAAAACAGCCATGCGGCCGCGTAACACAATAGGTAAACTGTCATAATTTCATCCTTTACGGTATTTCTGTATTTTTTTAAAGGCATCAAAAGCGAAAAGCGCGCTTCGCGATCTTTTCATTGCCACTCAATGCCAAATGCCGCATAATCATAATTTGTAATGATACAATTATAATTATGCGGCACCTCTTCTCCTCAGTCAGATAAATGTCACGGTTCACAGCTCTGCTATAAACGGCAGTGTTGCAACCGGCAGAATATCCGTTCATTCACGGTCGGAAAAAAGGCGGTATCCCGTGTTTCGGCCACTTTCTCAACCCCTGACAAATTCTCTCATTAACTGTTCAATCTCGGCCGCCGTCACAAGGCTCATGGCCTTATCCGCAACCGTTTTCAGCTCTTCCACGCTGTGTTCGGTAATATATTTTCTCGCCTTCAGAATAGCCGATGCGCTCATGCTGAATTCGTTAAGCCCAAAGGCCAGAAGCAGTGGAATCATCAGCGGATCGCTGGCAGCCTCACCGCACATTCCCACCATGATACCCTCGCTGCGTCCGCACTCGATAATGTGGCGGATGCTTCTCAGGACAGCCGGGTTGAATGTGGAATAAAGGTAAGATACCTTATCGTTGCCGCGGTCTACCGACATCGTATACTGTGTCAGGTCATTGGTGCCGATACTGAAGAAATCAACTTCTTTGGCAAACACATCCGCCATCAGGGATGCTGCCGCCGTCTCGACCATAATTCCGACCTGAATCTCTTTATTGCAGTCAATTCCTTTTTCATCCAGTTCTTTCATGATGTCGGTTACAAGAGCCTTTGCTTCCCTGAATTCTTCAATGCAGGTAACCATAGGCACCATAATCTTAATATTGCCAAAGGCGCTGGCTCTTAAGAGGGCGCGAAGCTGAGGGCGGTAGATATCGTCTTTTCTGTCGAGGCAGAAACGGATCGCCCTGTAGCCCAGGAACGGATTCTCATCCTTCTTAAGCCCCATGTAAGGGATTTCTTTATCACCGCCGATATCCAAGGTCCTGATAATCACGGGTTTGCCTTTCATGGCAACGGCTACCTTCTTATACGCCTCAAACTGCTCTTCCTCAGTCGGCATCTCGTTCCGGTCCATAAACAGGAATTCCGTCCTGAAAAGGCCGATGCCCTCACCGTCATAGGCAAGCACCCGGTCCACATCCTCCGGTTTTCCGATGTTAGCCGCCACTTCCACCGTCACGCCGTCCTTCGTGGTGCTGGACATGCCGATATATTTCTTAAGTTCCTCTTTTTCCTGTAAATAAACACTTCTCTTCTGTTCGTACTCTGCGCGCAGGGAGCTGTCGGGATTCACAAAAATCTCCCCCGTCTCACCGTCCAGGATCAGTTCGTCTCCGTCCTTCACCTCGCTAAGGATTCCCGCTGCCGCCACAACGGCCGGGATTTCCAGCGCTCTGGACAGGATAGCCGAGTGGGAAGTGCGTCCTCCGAGTTCCGTGATTATACCGGTCACATTGGAAGGATTGATTCCCGCGGTCACGGACGGGGTAAGGTCCTCCGCCATCAGGATTGTCCCGGCCGGAAGAAGGGATACGTCCACCGACTGGACTCCCAGAAGCAGCTTCTGCATTCTTGTCTTAATGTCTCTCATATCCGCAGCTCTCTGCTGCATCAGTTCATCATCCATGGAAGCAAACATATCCGCATACATATTGCAGACTGTCTCCACCGCAAATTCGCTGCAGACTTTATCGTTCTCAATCTGGTTCTCGATCTCGCCCGTCAGCATCGGATCCTGTAAAAGCATTAAATGGCCGTTTAAAATCTCAGCTTCTTTTTCACCGATTCTGGATGCCATGTCCTCTGCCAGGACGCCCACATCCGCGATACTCTGTTCCACTGCCTTTTTAAAACGTAATTTCTCTGCTTCTGCATCTTCTATCGCGGTATTCTCGATCACGAGCTGTTCTTCTTTCAGAATGACAGCCCTGCCAATGCCGATACCGGCTGATGCGCCTGTTCCTCTTGCCATTGTGGTTCCTCCTCTTTCCGGATTATTTTACTCGCCGAGGCCATCGTTCACGATCTTTAACATCGCGGACAATGCTTCCTCCTCGTCTTTACCGTCACAGATAAATTCAATCTCATCCCCGCATTTGATGCAGGCTCCCAGAACGCTCAGCACGCTCTTGGCATTCGATACTGAATTTCTGAAACTGAACATAATGGAGCAGTCAAACTTTCCAGCTTCATTACAGAAAATCCCGGCCGGCCTCAAATGGAGGCCGATTGGATTCCTAATTTTTATTTTTGCCTTAACCATGACAAAATAACCCCTCTTTACTGTTGTTCCGACTTACTTTCAGCAGGTTTTGTCTCAGCCGCGCTGCTTTCTGCTGATTTTGTCTCATTTGCTTTCGTTTCGTTTGGTTTCGATTCGCCCGCTTTTGTCTCAGCCGCGGTTCCGGAAACTTCATCGGCCGGCGACTTCTCGGCAATCGTAATCGACACTTCAGGATAAGCGATTACTTCAAACGCATCATCCAACTGAAGCGCTGCCCTGACTTTGTGGGTTCCCACTCCCAGCCCCGTCACATCGGCATTAATGCTCATCTTTGCCGTGGAAAGGCTGTCCAGATCCTCTTTGAGCCCGCGCACTTTGATCTCCGTTTTCTCATCGTCAAACGTATAGGCGTAGCTGTCCGACTTACCGTTCATCGGTATGTCCTTCGTATCTACCGTAAACGTCTTCTCTCTCAGAGGCTCCACCTTGAGAACTACCTTAATGACTGTATCACTCATACCGGCTATCGTGACGTTTGGCTCCAGGAAATCCTTCAAATCGATCTCGCATACCTTGTCCGTAGTGGCGCCGTCAATATTGAGAAGCGGATCCTGAACCGTAATCGTGCTCATACCCGCCAGATCCGACTTAAGTCCTGCCACTTCCACGTTCTTGACGCTTGTCTCAACGCCCGTGTACTTGTATCCCTGGGCAACTTCGCCCGTAACCACAAAATCGAGCGGTACCGTCTTGGTTTTGAGAACCTGCATTGTGTAGCTGATATCTCCGCCCAGCACCTTCACACTGTCTCCCAGCTGTTCTGACAGGCTGTTTCCGTTGGCATCATAGAATACAGGAGTTTCCGTCCCTGAAATATCGCTGCTGACGCCGTCAATCTTAAACTCTATACCGACACTGTTGATCTGCCCAATCATTGAAACCGGTCCTTTGATGCTCACATGATCCGGAGACATCGTAATCTCACCCGGCTGATATCCTTCGGCCAGATTGCCGTATGGCAGCGCCTTTAACGGGAAATCCTTCGTCTGCAATGCTTCAGTCTGTATCTTGATGACCTCCGGTGATTTAACCGTCGGAGTCGTCTCAAACAATTCATTGTTGTTTACAACCTCAACCTTGATCGGAATCGCCCCCGTCACATCATACATCTCGGAAAGATCTGCATATGCCCTGAAATCACTGGGTTTTATCTTATACTTATCCTTGGTTCTGATTCGGTAGGTAATCACCGCCGTCTTCTTCCCAACTATGTCGTAGGTCAGATCTGCTTTTTCCAGAACCTGTTCGTTGATCGGTTCCACCGGAACCTCTTTCGTATCTGTCGTCACCGGATTGGCCACATTCACAACAGCCAGCCATACAAAAAATGCACAGAGCAGGGAAATCAGCTTCAGTCCGGAATTTTTAGTCAGCTTTTCTTTCATTCTTCCGCCTTCCCTTCCAAATCTTAAATCTGCCTGCGCTCGTCTCGTCATGTTTTACCAGGGTCGACAGAAGGCTTCTCAGCTCGTCTCCGCTTGCAACTCTGCGCAGCTGGCCTCCCGATGCCACCGACACGCGTCCCGTCTCCTCGGAGACAACGATCGTCACACTGTCCGTAGATTCACTGACACCGACGGCAGCCCTGTGCCTTGTTCCCAGGTCTTTGCTGATAGCCATGTTGTCGGACAGAGGCAGATAACATGTTGCAGCCGTAACACGGTTTCCCCGGATAACGACGGCGCCGTCATGCAGGGGTGTATTATGTTCAAATATGTTGATCAGAAGCTGGCTTGTTACGATGCCGTCTACTTCGATTCCGGTTCTCTCGATCTCTCCCAGGGAGGTCGCTTTCTCAATTACCATCAGGGCTCCGGTCTTTACCTTACCCATCTCAAAGCTGGCTCTCACCAGTTCATTAATTGTCTTCTCAGTAAAACTTTCATTCTTCTTCACGTCATCCGCTGTAAACAGGTTGGTCAGGACATTCTTGCTGCCAAGCTGTTCCAGGGCCTTACGGAGCTCCGGCTGGAAAATAATCAGGATAGCCGTCACCGCGATATAAGAAATCTTTTCCAGCAGCCACAGGATCGTATCAAGTTCCAATATGGCGGCCACAAGGACGAACGCAAAAATAAAGAGAATACCTTTCAGGAGGGTCCATGCTCTTGTATTCTTAATCCATACCAGCATCTCATATACAACTATCGTAATAATTGCAATTTCTATGAAGTTTTTGAAAGTAATCTCCGGCACAAATGCTATCCAGGAATACAGTTCCTTAATAATATCGGCCATGCGCTCACCTCCTCTTATCTTTTTAATCTATTTTTTATTTTTGTCTCGGCGTTCTCCGCGTGTTAATCTTCTGCACCTTCACATCGGGTTTTGTCACCGCGATCTTCGGAACCGCCTTCACATAGTAATAATAATCATCATCCTCAAACTGAACAAACTCTGTCCTGCTATAGTCTACGGCAAATACGAAAAAGTGATACACGCCCGCGACCGCAGCCGACAATAAAATCGCAATAATAAGGCCCGGCACCGATACTGATACGCCGAACTTAAAATCACCGATAAAGATTACAACTAACTGGATAATGGAACCGGCCGTGATCGCGGCCCCCCAGGAATAGTTAATTGAAAGATTTTTAACAACGTGCACCACCAGGACCCCCAGGCATCCTGCCGCAATCATGACGAGCATGGTCTGGTTGCCAATCAGGCTTTTCACAACCTGGGCAAAGACCTGGGTCATCTCAACCTGTTCGCTTCCCGCCAGGAAGCTGCTGTTCTGCTTCACATACATGATTACGTAATAAACGAAAATCCCGCAGCTCATCGGTATCACCGACACAAGGCTGCCGGCCAGTCCCACTAAGAGCGGAATGGCAAACGGTATCTTAAAAAAGAACAGGATCGGCGTCACCAGAAGAAGGACGCTGTCCCCCGGCTGAAACCCGTAATAGAGCAGGACCACAATAAAAAGGAAAATGCATGTGATCACCGCCACCTCCAGGGATGCGGCATACAGCTGTATTAAAAGAAAACCGCCGGCCAGAAACGCGATGGTCCCGTACGGCAGGCAGGTGGCTACAAGTCCCATGGCCACCGGTACCAGGGAGCCCGATATCTTAGGCATAAAACCGGCATTCCTGTTTATCAGAAATATAGCGGTAAAGGCTACAATAAACTTCAGTACAGGGATTACAAATGCGCTGTTTTTACCATAAAATGCTTTGAGCCTCTCTTTAAAAACCAGAAGTCCCTTCATACGCGTCTGCCCTCCCTCGCAAGTTCCCTGGAGCGGCGGTGGTAGTCATAGCGCTTGTCCAGATGTTTCAATTTCGCAATATAAATACGGTTCATTCTCGACTGATAATCGTATCTCCTGCTGTAAACGGCACAGATTAGCGCCATATACAGAACAAGCCCCACAAGGTAAAATGCTCCTCCCTTCCAGGCAATGCCTGTAAGAGCATCGATACCTATGGTGCTCAGGAAAACATCCATATTAAACAAAATCCATATGGCCAGAATCATCATGCAGCATAGAGTGTAGCTTATAAAACCGCGTATCATGTTCCGGCTGATATAATCACCTTTGAAGTAGCTGGTAACGGATGTCATCCGGCCACCGTTCTTTTTCTCAAAAACGGCCAGGTCGGTCATCAGCCTGATCTTCTCTTCATTGAGCATAAGTTCACTCCCCATTTACCATAAACGTATCAATTTATTATAGCATAAGTTCAGGTAAATGGCGAGTGCCTTAAATAATTTTCATAAAATTGTAAAAAAATGGTTACTATTCACAGCCGTTATTCCGCGAGGTGTTTTCACGCTTATTTTGCTTGAAAATCCCGAGTTCTACGGCGCGACGCAACGAAAAGTGCGCGATGCGGACTTTTCATTACAATCAACGGTGTTTTTTACCGTTTCTGTGCATCGCAAAGCGTGTTACTGTTCACAGAACTGCGGTTTTTGCAGGGCTGTGAATAGTAACAAATAATGAAAATTTGCTTTTATTCATACCGCAGTGCATCAATAGGGTCAGATTTCGCCGCTTTCGACGCAGGGTAGAGGCCGAAAAAGATTCCGACAACAGCCGAGAATGTGACGGCCACCAGAATGACGCCCGGCTTAACAATGGTCGGCACGCCGATTACGGCTCCGACCAGGGTGACCAGCCCGCCGCCCAGAAGGATTCCAATCAGCCCACCGCAGGCTGAGAGAATCGCAGATTCCGTAAGGAATTGGATTAGGACATCCCTGGTTCTTGCTCCCAGCGCTTTACGGATACCGATTTCCCTGGTTCTCTCCGTCACGGATACCAGCATGATGTTCATGATTCCGATACCGCCTACAATCAGGGAAATAGCGGCAATGCCGCCCACTGCCATGGAAAGTCCCGCCATCATGGAGTCTACCTGCCCCATCTGGCTGATAGCCGTCTCCATGTAAAATTCTGACTTCTCACGCCCTTTTGTCTTTGCCACATAGGTCAGAAGATCATCGTAAAAGATATTCAGCTCTGCCTCACTCATCGTCGTATCCGCAAAGAAGTGGCAGTAATAGAAATAATCATTGGGCCAGGTTAAGAGAGTCCACGGTATGTATGCGCTTCCCTTATCACTCGGAGTGCCCATCATCAGTTTCTGGAAGGCGCTCTGTTTCTTTTCATAGACGCCCACCACCGTAAACTCCTGGACATTTCCATAAAGCTGGGTTCTGAAGGTCCGGCCCACGGCGTTATCCGTTCCGAACAGCATTTTGGCGCTGCCCACTTCCAGGACCGCATTGTTTCTTCTTGCCTTGACATCGCCCTCATTTAAGTATCTTCCGTACAGAATGTCCACGGGCTGCACATCGTTGTAATTATAGTCGATTCCCTCAAAGTTAAACTTAATCTTATTGCGTCCGGCAATAGCGTCGGCCGAGGTGGACATGGCGCTGTCTATGTAGCTGATTTTATCGCCAAAGACCGATTTGATGCGGCTTAATTCATCCATTGTAAAGTAATCGCTCTGTCTTGTATCATCAACCCAGTAACCGATTCCCAGATATGCCTGGGTAATACCGATATCCTGGTAAAGACTTGAGAACATTCCCCTCATCGTATCGCCGATGGATACAATGGAGATAACGGATCCGATGCCGATGATAATGCCCAGCATGGTTAGAAACGACCTCATCTTGTTGGCCCTGAGGGCTGAAAAAGCCATGAACATATTTTCTAACAGCATGGCGCCACCTCCCTCTCCGGATCCTCTTTCTTCTTGTTTCTCACATCGCTTACGATTTCGCCGTCACGGAACCGGATGATCCGCTCCGTAAACGCCGCTATATCTTCCTCATGGGTGACTACAACCACCGTGGCTCCCTCTTTGTGAAGCTGGGAAAAGAGTTCCATAATCTCAACCGACGAAGCCGTATCCAGGTTTCCGGTCGGCTCATCTGCTAATATCAGAGGCGGCTCATTAGCCAGCGCTCTGGCGATTGCCACCCTCTGACGCTGTCCGCCCGACATCTCGTTGGGCATGTGCTCCGTCCTCTCGCCGAGCCCCACACGGCCGAGCAGCTCCACGGCGCGTTCATGCCGGAGTTTTTTCGGCAGATGCGCATAGGTCATCGGAAGTTCCACATTCTTTTCCGCCGATGTCCTGGATATCAGGTTGAAGGACTGGAATACAAATCCTATCTTCTGGTTCCTGATTCTGGAAAGCTGATCCTGGTTCAGGGCGGCAATGTCGATTCCGTCCAGATAGTAATGTCCCATTACCGGTCTGTCAAGACAGCCAATAATGTTCATCAACGTGGATTTTCCTGAACCGGACTGGCCCATGATTGCCACAAATTCACCTTTCTTGATGGTCAGGTTTATATTCTTAAGGCCGATTACCTTGACCGCGCCCGTATCATACACCTTGCAGAGATTGACAATTTTAATCAACTCATCCGTATCGACTTCCGGCAGCTCCGCTTTCCGGTCCAGTCTTTTTCTGATTTTGCTCCGGAGTTCTTCTCTGTCAAACATAGTCTGCGCCTCCCTCATTCTGTTCCATCTCCGAGAGTGCCGTTCTCACCGGAACTTTTCTCATTCCAACTGCTCTCATCGGGCCGTCACCGCCATTCCTTCCATCAATCCTGCCGGAGAAACGACAATCTTCATCCCCTCCGTAAGCGCGCCCTCCTCGACAGGAATGATTTCGACGTCGAGATCACTCTCCACTCCCGTTGTTACCGGGATCATATGTATTGTGTTCGTAGAAGCGTCGACGGAAGCCACATTGATGCTGCCGTCCTCGGCGGTCACAATGGCCGTCTGAGGAACCGTAAACACTCCCTTGGCCTCTCCCGTGACAAGGGATGCCTTAGCTGTAATTCCGGCAATCAGTCCGTTCGATGCTCCGCCTTCAATCCGGATCGTTGCGGGAACCACTCGTTCCGAGGAGCCGCCGCCCTTTTCCTCACCGGTCGGCGAGATGGAGATGATCTCTCCCTCCTGGCTCACGCCGTTTAAAATATCGGCGTCTATCTGCGCCTTCTGCCCCACTTTTACCTTGGAAATAGAGTATTCGCTGACGGCAATCTCCATCTCCAGATTATCCAGGTTCTCTACGATAAACATCGGTTTTTCATCCTCCGGTTTATCCGCGAACTGTCCCACCTTGGAATTGACGCGGACTACCGTACCCGTGATCGGGCTTTTCACTTCGGCATTTTCCAGATCCGTCTTTTTCTGATCGAGCTCGAACTGTGCCGATTTGACCTTTAACTCATAGGATTTATCGGGAAGGGCCTTTCCTTTTTCCACAGTATAGGAGTCTTTCTCCCTGGCGGCATCCTTAAGCGCGTTGCTGGCCGCCTCCAGATCAGCCGAGGAGATATCGCCTGCGTCAAACAGAACCTTATTTCTGTCGTAATTCAGCTTTGCCGTATTGTAATCCTGAACCGCTTTTTCGTATTTGTGCTGCGTATCCCTGATATTTTCATTGTATTCGCTGACGGCAAGGTCATAGGAATTCTGTGCGATATCGACTGCTTTACGGGCGTCGCTGCTGTCGATGACAGCCAGTGTCTGTCCCTTTTCCACACGGTCGCCCTCCCGGACCATAATCTGTAGCACTTCCGCATGGAGATTGGAAACCACATCCGCGCTCTCCGTCCCGGAAACAGGACCGCTGAGGCTCAGCATTTCAATCACATCGCCCTTTGCCAGAGGCATCGCCGCTACAACGGGAACCACCTGCTTATTGCCGCCCAGGACAATGCGGCCTCCAACGAACACCAGAAGTACGGCGCATCCGCCCACAATCAGCTTTTTCTTTTTGCTCCAATGGCCGAATTTTTTCTTTTTCTTTTTGCCGCCGCTGTGATCTTCCTTCAGATATTCTTCCAGTTCCTGCTCGACTACCGCCTCATTTTTCTGCTCGGCGAAATCCGGCTGGATTTTTTCATCAGACGATTTCTTTACGTCTGTTTCTGCGTTCTCCTCTGATTCTGTTTCCGTATTCTCCTCTAATTCTGTTTCCGCCTCTTCCTGAGAAGCGGTTTCATCATACATTTCATCGTACATGCTTTCATTCTCATCTTTTTTACTTTTATGCCACATAATCTTGCTCCCCGTTTTCTATTTTTAAATTTTTTGTTTTCTAATCTAATAAACGAAGTATGGCAAAGGATTACTTCAAATACAATATATTTCCGCGATATTCAGGAAATTGTAAGATTTCTGGACGTTTCTTCCAGAGAAAAAGACAGGCAGTATTGCAGAGGATGCGGTATGGGCATCCTCTGCAATACTGCCTGTCTTTTCCTTTCCTTCTCGACGTCCGCCTTTCTGTCTGTTTCATTCTTTTCCAAGATAATCCAGCGCAAACTGCGCATACAGCCCCGCAGCATACGTCAGCGCGTCCTCATCAATATCAAATCTAGCGTGGTGATGTGGATAATACTCTTTTTTCTCTGTGTTTTTTGTGCCTATAAAGGCGTAAAGCCCAGGAACAAGGCTGCTCAGCCTGGAAAAATCATCACTCGGCGTTATTTTTTCAAAGCGGATCAGCGCCTGCTCACCAAAAAGTTTTGTTACACTTTTCTCTGCAACCGCCGACATCATCGGATGGTTCACGATCGGATGGCCTGAGCCGGGTATAAACTCCACTTCCGCGACGGCCCGGTAAGTCTTTGCCGTCTCCACCGCCACACGGGTAATCGTTTCATCCAGTGCCTGACTCAGCTCCGCATTAAAAAATTTCACGGTCCCTTCCAGCCAGGCGTCCTGAGCCAATACATTAAATTCCGTCCCTGCATGGAAGAGGCCGACGGACAGAATAACCGGATCCAACGCATTAAACTCCCGCGTTATCATCCCCTGCAGGTTCATCACAAGGGCAGATGCTGCTAAGACAGCATCTACGCCGGACTGGGGCATCGCTCCGTGACCGCCTTTTCCTATCACATGGATTTTCACCCTAGCCGATGTGGCCATCCGGACTCCTGACTCCACCGAAATTTTCCCCACCTCAATGTCATTCCACAGATGCAGGCCCATCACTCCATCCACTCCGTCCATCACCCCGGCATCGATAAAGGCCTGCGCTCCGCTGGGCGCTTTTTCCTCGTTGGGCTGGAACAGCAGTTTCACCGTTCCGCTCCATCCCGGCGTCTCCTTCAGAATTCTAGATGCCGTCAATAGGCTGGAAATGTGCCCGTCATGGCCACAGGCATGCATAACCCCTTCGTTCTCGGACGCAAAGGCAAGTCCTGTGTCCTCGCTGACCGCCAGTGCGTCAATATCGGCGCGCAGAGCCAGAGTTCTTCCCGAGCCTTCTCCTTTTATGATACCGACCACCCCATTTTTCAAACAGCGGTCACATGGTATCCCAAGCTCCTTAAGTTCCTTTTCAATCCGATCCGCCGTAGCAAATTCACTGCCGCTTACTTCAGGGTGACGGTGGAATTCCCTCCTGAGTTCCCTGTTATAATTCTGATATGCTTTTGCTGCCTTTGTAATATCCATCCTAAGTCTCCTTCTCCGACTCTGATTACTGATCACATCCATCTGTAAATTATTTTCTTATTACTGCGCTTACTTTCCCCATTTAAAAAGGCCCATACCCAATCATTGTGGCAACGGACAAAATCAAACAGCATTCCACCGTTAAAATGATAAGAAGGGGAGACACCCACTTTGCCCATTTAAGCCAGGGGATATTGCCGATTGCAATAGCTGCCATAAAATATCCGACGGTGGGGGAAATGAAGTTTGTAATACTGTCGCCCATCTGGAAAGCCAGCACGGCAGTCTGTCTGGTTACCCCGACCAGATCCGCCAGGGGGGCCATAATCGGCATCGTAACCGCAGCCTGACCAGAACCGGATGGTATCAAAATATTGATGATCATCTGTACAATGAACATGCCCGAGGCACTGGCCCAGCCCGGCAAATTCCCCACCACGTCTGCAGCCGAATGGGTAATCGTATCCAGAATATTGCCGTTTGTCAGCACTTCAGAAATAACTCTCGCCAACCCTACCGCAAGCACGCCGTACATCATGGATTTTGCCCCATCCACAAAATGCCCTGCAAATTCATTGGCGGTAAAACCGCCCGCAACGCCTGCCACAACAGCAAGGGCAAAGTACATTGCTGATATTTTTCTTACATTGAAACCAAGTTTGAATATTCCATAGAAAAGAACTACAAAACTTCCCAGAAAAATAAAAAGAACCAGTTTTCTCCGTCCGGTTAACGGCGGAGCCAGGGATGTATCAACTGCAATTTCCAGGTTTTTATCCGCCTCATACATGGAGCTGGATAACGGATTTTTGTGTATCTTCCGACAATAAAGGAAGATATACAGGGCACATGGGAGTGTCAAGAGCACAAAAGCCGCCATCCTGAAGGGAATCCCGGAAAATGCCGGCAGGCCTGCAATTCCCTGTCCTATTATAAATGCACTATCGATAAAGGACACCGAATATCCTCCAATCCCTCCCACCAGCATAAGGGCGACGCCTGTGATTGAATCGAACCCCATTGCCATTGCCGCTGTCACCGCTATCGGTATAAACGGAAGAAGGGATTCCGCGCTGCCCCTGAGGCCCAGCAGGGCACCCATTGCCATAATTCCGAACAACATGATATATACTTTTCCGCCCTGCAATTTTTTCATGGCCGTACCAAGTCCTGCATCAATGGCACCCGTTTTATTTATAATATGAAAGGCGGCTCCCGAGAGTATGGTCAGCACGATAATACTGGCCGAAGCAATAATTCCGTCCGGCACCGCCAGTAGCATATCTCCGACTCCGACCGGCGTCTGTTCTATATAATGAAAAGACTCCGGATTGACTACCATGCGCTGTGTGCCCGGATCTTCGAGCCTGTCATAGGTTCCGGATGGAACAAAATAGGTCAGTATGGCGGCCAGCACAATCATTCCTATCAAGATTACAATTGTATCCGGCAATTCAAATGTCTTTGTTTTTTCCCGTTTCATAGTGGTTCCCCCTCCTCTGTATTTACAGTATCCCTCTTACTGCCATATTACGTTAACATCATTTCCGGCGGATTTTTAAATCCGTGCGATGTCGCAATCACCAGCACTCCGGCCCCCTCCGGTATCATTCCTTCCTGCCTGAGCTTCCTTAAGCAGGCAATGGGGAGCGCCGACGAAGATTCAAGATACAGGCCGTATCCTCCCAACTCTTTTATAGATGGCTCAACCAGGTCCTGCGGGACGCTTACAGCAAATCCTCCGCTTTCCCTAAGTGCCGTCACAGACTGGACGGTCGCTGTCGTACCTCCAATGGAAGGTGTTTTTTCATATTCCCCCTCAAAATTTTTTTGACATTCTTCCACTCCATTTATTGTTTCAATCCTCGGAAATGGTTCTACTGCAATCAGATGCGGGATTTTTCCTATCCGTCCTGCCGCCTTCAGTTCTGCAAATCCCTCATAAATGCCCCAAAGCAGATCTCCCCTGGCCACCGGCACCATGATGTAGTCGGGTAGTATTTCCATTTCTTCATAAAGTTCATAGGATATCGTCTTGTAACCCTGAAGACCGAAGCAGCAGCTTCCCACCGGCGGATCCATCACGTTCGTTGCACTGAGCCAGCCAGCCGTCTCCATCTTTTCCCTGAGAAACGTCCACCGTCCGGACGCCGTAGGCATAATGATGAGTTCGGCGCCCGCCGAAATAATCGCGGCTCTCCAGATAGGGTTGATGGCATCCGTCCCCACAATTTTACATTCAATCCCGGCAAGGGCCGCATAGCAGGCCAATGATACGCCCTCATTTCCACTGGAAGCCGCGGCGACGACTTTATGCCCCGTCTCCTTTGCCCTGGTAACGATAAACGGATTCATTCTGTCCTTATGGGAACCGGTCGGATTCTGAAACTCATTCTTAAACCATAGCTCCTTCACCCCATATTTATCTGCCAGCGGCGGGATTGAGATGAGGGGCGTATTTCCCTCCCCAAGAGACGGGAAATCATCACAGGGAAGCATCCGGGCATAACGTTTCATTCCACGAACTTCTTCCCGCACTTCCCACTCTCCGTCATAATGAAAAGACACGCTGGATGGATGTCCCGCCTTCAGACAATGCGGACATCCATATGGATAATCCCCCGTTTCCAGGACAGCTCCACATTGAATACAGTACATCCTGCTTATTCTGGTATTCATGGCTCTTCTCCTTTTCTTTTTCTTATCTCTTGACATAACTATACTTCATCCGTTATAATTTGTACAACGCAAATAAATGGTTGTTACTATCGTTTTTTTCGATTATAAAAGAGGGAGAAAGTATGGACCTGGAAAACTTGAAAACCTTTGTCACTCTGGCAAATCTCGGTAATTTTACCCAGACGGCCCAACAGCATATGATCGTTCAGTCCACGGTCAGCAGTCGGATCCGGGAACTGGAACGTGAAATCGGAACTCCTCTTTTCATCCGGGAGCGCAAAAACGTCCGTCTTACTCCAGCCGGTGAGTATTTTCTGACCTATGCCACGCAGATTCTCACACTAGAAGATTACGCTCTGTCCGGAGTCAATATGCTTGGCGTCTATTCCGATTCCCTGCGTATCGGTTCCGTCCATACGCTGTATGACTGTCACCTGGGGCGCTGCCTTGTTCCTTACCTTAAAAAGTATCCGGATATATCGGTCAAAGTTTTACTGGATCATTCCAGAAACCTGTTGAATATGCTCTATGATGATATTATCGACCTTTGTTTCACCTATCGCCGTTTTCCACATCCTGACTATCAGTGCCTGCCCTTTCAAACGGAACGGATTCTTTTGGTGACAGGACAGAATAACGGGGTGTATCAAAAGGGTGTATCAAATGAAGAACTAAGAAACCTTCCGCTCTTCTATTCCGACTTTGTTGAGGCGACCGAATCCTCTTGGTTTCATCAGGTTTTTCCAAAACACTCCGTCTACCCGTTGGAAATCGATGTGGGAAATAAACTGATCTCATTTCTGGAAGAAGGTATGGGATTCAGCTTTCTGCCGGAAAGCGCTGTTTCCGAAGAACTAGCTAAAGGAACACTGATTGAAATTCCGGTCCCTGAGCTGAATGTTCCGGAGCTTAGAAGTTACATGATCCTGAAAAAGCAGACGGCCGTAAAACAGGCCGTCTGCCGCTGGATGAAGGATCACTGGACGCAGGAACCTTGAAAAAACGGATAGAAAAAAGATACAAAAAATACCGGCTTCCGAGGGAGTTCCCATGGAAACCGGTATTTTATTATTGATGACAAAGTAAATTTCCGGAACGCATTTCTCCTTAATTTTCCCGGATTAAATCTGAAACTCCCCGCCCTTAATAATCAGCCGGTCATCCAGATACAAATCCGGTTTCAGGATAATTCCATCCATATGGCAGTCCGCTTTCACCGTCCCACCGAAGGACACGTTGGTTCCGAAGGCGATATGGACTGTCCCGTACACCTTTTCATCTTCCAGAATGACACCGCAGAGAATAGCTTTCTCATTTGTGCCGATTCCCAGTTCTCCGAGTGTGGCGTTGTTTTCGTTGGCCAGAAGTACGGACAGTTCCTCGCTTCTCTTACCGCGTATTTCTTTCAGTTTTCCGTTCTCCACCTTCACAAAGAGCGGATCTTCCAGTTTGCCGAGGCCCACCATGGAGCCGTCTATCTTCATCTCTCCGTTGGAACCGTTCTCAAGCGGAGCGATATATGCCTCACCCGACGGCAGGTTGCCGGCGGCTCCCTTCGTCCTGTAGACTCCTGTGCTGGGCACGCCTTTTCTGCCTTCCAAATCAATAGTCAGGACATAGCCCTCTTTTTCGATCCTGGCCGTCTTTGCACTCGTCAGAAGCTCCGTCACTTGTCCGGTCAGTTCCTCGACGCGGGCATAATCGGCAGTCATGGCTCCCTGGTAGAGCATTTCTTCCGCAATATTAGGCATGGTCCCGATACGTGCTCCGTTCTTTGCCGCCGCAATTTTTGCGTTTGTATGGGTCAAGGATTTCGCCGTCGGGCAGAGAACCACATCGGCATTCAGCATAGCATCAGCCACCGGTTTCGGAGGCTCCTGGCCCGAGAACTCCCTCTCCTTCATCGTCATCAGCAGCGCTTCACAGCCCAGCTGCTTCGCCGCCTCATAAAATGCCTGTCCAATGGCAATTTTGTTGTCGTCCGTCACCACAAGAACCGTTTCTTCCGGTTTTACATCCATGCATCCGGTCAGAATCCTTTTTGCACAATTGATAATATCCATTTTATCTGCTGCCTCCCTTTTCTGCTGCGTTAACCGGCAATCTCACCGGCTATCCTGGCCAGGAGCGTTCTTCCAAGCACCACCGGTTTTTTGCTGAGCGCCTCCATCTCCTGTTTCATGGAAACATTATACCCGATACAATCCATTACAATCAGGTCTACCGGCTCCTCCCGCATCTGCTCCGCCGCCCGCGTAAGCTCGGCCGGATCGCCGTAGGGAGAGGCCGCCAGTACCTTCACCTGTTTCACCAGCTCCTGCCATTTGCCTCTGGCCTGGTCTATCTGTTCCGTCTTTGGGGTAATCACGCCGATGCTGGAGTTCGGAGTGAGGACCGGCACAACGGCATTGAGCAGGTCACAGGGGAAAATCAGAGGGATACGGCTCCGGAAACAGTCCGGAAACTTGCCCGTACAAAAGAACATGATGAACTTGACGCCCTGTTCCTCCAGCCGCTCGATGCAGGACTGAAGCCGCGGCAGGATATATTTTTCGGCAAATACAACCGAAGTTCCGTCCAGGAGCTTTGAAATAAGCACATAGTCTCCCGGTTCCGGCGCAAATGCCTCAATCTCTTCTCTGGTCAATCCGTCCAGGCCTCCCGCCTGAATCAGGGTAACCCCTTCCCCCAGAAACGGAAGTACATCACAGGTCACATCTTCCCTGGGAGCCTGGCCAATGGTAATCGCCCCTATTTTCATTGCCTTCCCCTCTCTCCTCTACTGAGCCTCTTTCCCATCGAGTGTCTGAAAACGCTTCATGGAACCGTAGAGTTTCCTGAGCCTTCCGTATTCTTCCTCGTCATACAGTCTGCATTCTCCGCGGCCAAACGCCTTTGCCGCCTCAAGCATAAAGCGGGCCGCCTCCTCCAAATCGGTGATATGGCTTGCTCCCGTCGCGCATCCCGGAACCGCCGTCTCGGTCGTTATGGCGACTCCCACAACCGGCGCGTCCGTTGCCGTTGACGGCTGAAGAATGCTGTTCAGGTGATAGACATCGTTTCCATAAGGTGTGATATCCTGTAGGGACAGCGCAAACACCTGCGGGTGTTTTCCCGTTGTAATCTGCATCAGATCCAGTAAATCATCACTTACTTTCAGGATATAGCCTTCTTTGACCGTCGGAGAAACAGCAAAGCCGCGGTGGTTGATAATCCGGTTGCCTTTTGTCGTGTCTACGGAAAGAATAGCATCCAGTTCGCCGTTCACTTCCTCCTTATTCACCTGGGCCATATCGACCGGAGAACCCATAAATGCCACTGGTTTGTGAGGCTGGGTTGGTGCATTGGGGCAGATGTGGGTGGATATCACTACGTCGCCGTCCAGATAATCCCCCTTTTTCTGCATATCCAGAAGCTTTGCCGCCACTGCCAGGGCAACCAGGGCGCCGTCGCCGTCAGACACAAAGCCGAGCCTCTCCGGCCTTGCTCCCAGTCCGCCGAGTCTTCCGAGAATTCCCATTGTAGGGGCGTCTTTTCCGGCCGACTTTCCATTTGTGCCGCTGACGCGGATCCGGATCATGTCGGTTTTCCCGCGTGCTCCCTTCAGCTCATAGACGGTTACATCGGCGTTTTCATTGACGCCGCAGAGATAATCTTTCACCGCTGCTCCGCTGGCCGTACTGCTGTCCAATATGTCGTATAATTCTATTAACTGTTTTAATAACATTGCATTGTCCTCCCGGTTATAAATACTTAATCCTGCATACCCTCCAAATGGTAAAATTCTCAATACTGCATACTCTCTGTTTGGCCCGGAGAATATGCAGCACTTTTTCATTAAATACAGCTTCTCTTTTGCGGCTTCTTTTTCAGAAGCACGGCTGTGTAATCAACTATGTAAACATATCACATTATCAGAAGAATGCCTTGAGTACGTTGGAGAAGAATCCAAAGAGTCCGTCTCCTGCAATAAAACCGGCGTCTCTTACTTCCATGAATTCCGTACCGAAAATCATGCGGACCACGACTGCGATTAATACTGCGATTCCGTATGTGGGGTTGTTTAAAAGAAGTCCTGTGGCAAAAAGCACACCCACCATCTTGTTTCCGAAAATAAGCTGGATAATTGCTCCCGGTACGGCCCAGATGAGAAGTTCCCTGATAATAGCGGCATCGGCTCCTGCTGATACGGCCGTTGCAAACACCTTGCTGATCGGAGGCATGATATCCTGTTTCATAAACATCATGGCGAAGAACATTACCACCACAATACCGATTACAACACCAATAAATTCAATGATAACCTGCTGTTTTCTTCCGTAGAGTTCTCTTTCACGGTCTTTACCCTCGCCCCGAAGGATCCAGCCTGTCTTTAAATCGTATCCCATATCTGCGAAGCACGGTCCCGCAGAACCGATGTATCCGGTCAGCACTGCCAGCGGAAGCGGCTCAAAGCCCATGAAAATTCCGAGTGTCATAAAGATGGTCGTTATAGCAAAAGCCGGGAACCAGCCGGAGTGCATGGCCGCCATGCCGACGAGCATCATAGCTACGGTTGAGGAGAATGCCGCCCAGATGACCCAGATAACAATCTTTCCCGGAGCCATTCCTCCGATGATGCCTGTCACTGCCGCAGTAACCATTGCTCCAAGCGCGTAGGCTCCAAAGCTTGTGAAAATCGTCTTCTTGGCGGCTCCCGCCGATACCGTCACGTCGTCCACAACCGGTTTCACGGGGTCTGCCTTCTTTTTATCTTTAAATATAATAAGAAGAGACTGGATTAAAGCAACGCCGCCGGCGCCAATCATAACACCCTGTGGGATATTGGATGCTCCCATGTTAAACCCGCGGAAAATAACGGTGGAGTAGCCTCTCAGGATTAAACCGATTCCAAGTCCTGCCATAGAGAAAATATTTGCAATAAATACGATACCGATTCCAGCCATCGGAATCTTAAAGTAGCTTCCGACTACGCCTAAGGCAAGACCTTCTATCAGCCTTTTTCCTTTCTTTCCGCCCTCATCACCTGCCTGGATGGCGCTGGCTGTGGCAACTCCGGGAGGCCATGCTCCGCGTGCCGGGAATATCTTGGAATCGAAAAGTCTTCCAACCACGATAACGGAAATACCTGTTCCCACGATACACCCTACTGCCATCGGCATGATGTATTCGGCCTTACCGATTCCGTACAAAATACCGACTGCGATAAATCCGCAGTTTGCCGCGGAGAATCCGGCTCCTGACACGATTGTCTGAAGCAGGTTCTGTCTTTCGAGGGAACGGAACTTTGTCATGGATGCAAGCGGTACCCTCGCAAGCAGCATGGCAAAAATTGCCCCGATCAGGGAAGTATTCGGAGTTACGCCGACTTTTCCGATAATCTGCATACAGATGATTGCGGAAAGGATTGCCAGAAGAACGCCAATTCCGATAATCTGCGGTTCAAATGCCGATATATGTTCATTTTTCACTTTGCCAACATTCTTGTTTTCTTCTTTCATACTGTTAACCCACCTTCCTCTTTCGTATTACTTGCTGTTGCATTCTGCCGCTGGAAAGACATAGGAGATTATCTCCTTCTCCACCGCTTTCTCACATGGAACAAATAATTCCGGATCCTTCATGCCGGCTCCCAGCTTGATCTTCGTCCTGTCAACTACGAGAACCGCTGCAGTCATCCCTTCTTTTACCTCCGCCGAAGTAACAGGAGTTCCTGTATCCGCATCAAAGGTCATGATAAGGTCTGGAAACGTTGCAAGCCTCTCACCATTTTTTTCCGCTGTCATATATTCATTCCAGAAAGTCAGTTCCACATCTCCGACCTTCACAACACCCGTGTCAAATCCGCCGCTGCATTTTAAATCCACCTGCTCTACTTTTGCCCTGGCGATTATGCTGCCTCCCAGGAAATCACAGACTGCTTTCAGAACTGCGTCAGCGCCTTCCTGTTTTGCGGCTATCATAGCCTGCCCCAGTTCAATTGCCTGCCTTACCGCACCGCAGGCTCCGTTCTCTTTCGCATAGGAGAGAGTTACCGGATTTCGTGCTACCGCCACAAGGCCCTCCGCTTCCACGGCCGTCTCACGTACAAGTCTGGCAACACTGCCCAGACTGCCGCCCGCCGCCATCTCGATCCGTTTTCCGTTCTCACGTTTTCCGCCGACTGCCGCCTGGTAGGAATAGTAATCAGGAATCCGGTGAAGTCCCATGGACCCCATCACGCCGGTAGGATGCGCCCTGCCGTTACAGGGGGCGTCTACCAGAGGGAGTCCTAACAGGGCGCTTTGGAGCCATCCATTGACCGATGCGCTTCCTCCCGCCTCGTTGGTTATGATACCGCCCGCCTGAATTCCCATCTTTTCACAGAGTACGGTGACAACGCGTCCATAATCCATCGGATCCACCCAGGCTTCCGTAGCGGACGGCGCTCCCACGTTTGACACGTTCACAAGAACCGCATCCTCATCCATGTCCTCCGGATCCACCAGTGTTACAGGAGCAAGCTCCAGTCCCAGTTTTGCCGTTCGCATTCCCTTTTCCATGGAGCCGCCTCCGCCTCCGCCCAGAACGCAGCCGCCTAAAACCGCTGCCTCCAGATGTTCCATTGTCAAATTAAGTTTAGCCATTATATCCTCCTTGTTCCTCTTGAACTATTTTTCTTGCTCTTTACATACCCTGCTCCTCGGCTCCCGACAGACGGTTTATCTCCGCAGCCGCAGCCGCGATCTCCTTCAGGTAAGAGTCGAATTTCTCCTCTTTCATTGCGACACTGTATCCCCCGACGCTGATACAGCCGGCCAACTTATTTCTCATCCCAAATACGGGAAATCCTATGGCAAAAAGTCCGGGTGAAAGGAGGCCTCTGGTATAGTCATAGCCTCTTTTTCTCACCTCTTCCATCTCACTCTCAAGCTTTTTACACTCTTCCTCCCCAAGCTTCAGGGATGAAAGATATTCCCTCCTTGCTTCCTCCTCTGCAAATGCCAGAAGCGGACGGTTGGAAGCTCCCTTATGGATAGGATAGATACCTCCTACCCGCATCGACAGCTGCAGATCATCCTCCACATCAAGCTTCTCTACACACAGGCTCTGCATGTCCACACTGACCGTGAGAAAAACATCCAGGCCGCACCTTTGTTTCAGTTTTTCCAAAACGGGATATGCTGTCTGCCGGATTTCCTGGGAACGTATTGCCTGATAGCCGAGCAGCAGGCTTTTTTCACCCAGGTAATACCGTTTCCCCGCTCTCTCCTGGCGCAGGAATCCGCTGTCGGTCAGCGTATAAAGCAGACGGTAGGCCACAGCCGGGCTCATATTGAGTTTTTCAGCCACAAAACTCAAGGTGATTCCCTCGTACTCACGAAACAGGTATAGCACGTCCAGCGCCCGTTCCACCGTCTGGAGGCCTTTTGCTTTTTCATTGCCTCCTCTCATTATTTCACCCCTTTATTTTTCCTATTTGCGGAAATCATTTTCTTAAATCGTAATTATGTTATTATGATAAATCACTAAAGCATTTCTGTCAATCGATTTTTATTGAATAATTATACAAAAAATTACCTTGTTTTTTGTCACTTTTGCAATAACTCTCAGGGAATAGAATGTAATTATCGGCTTTAGAGACAGAGGTGCACGAAAAAAGCGGGATGAAGGACGCATTTTGCGTTCTTTCATCCCGCCCGGATTATACACCATCACTCTCCCGGATATTCCTCCGCGCCGAACAGACGGCTCAGCTCCGCCGCCGCTTTTCTTGTCTCATAAAGGTAGAGCAGACGCTGCTCTTCTTTCATATCAAAACAGTACCCGCCGATACTGATACAAAAAATCAGTTTGTTTCTCATCCCAAACACAGGAAATCCGATCGAAAAAAGCCCCGGAGTCAGCAGGCCCTGGGTGTGATCAAAGCCTCTTTTCCTGATTTCCTCCATCTCAAGCCGCATGGCTTCTTTCTCCTCCTCAGGGATGTCCAGGGAATTAATATAAGTGTCGGCCTTCTCCCGCTCCATAAATGCAAGCAGGGGCCGGTTCGACGCCCCTTTGTGGATCGGGTAAATCCCTCCCACTTTCATCGAGAGCTGCAGATCATCCTCTACATCAATCTTTTCCACGCACAGGCTCTGCATGTCCGCACAGGAGGTCAAAATTACCCCCAGTCCGCATTTCCTCACCAGGTTTTTCATAATAGGGTATGCCGTCTTCTCAAGTTCCTGGGACTGAATCGCCCGGTAGCCTAGCAGCAGGCTCTTTTCGCCCAGGTAATATTTTTTACTGGCCTTCTCCTGCCTGAGAAAACCACTGTCCGCCAATGTATACAAAAGGCGGTAGGCCACCGTAGTGCTCATATTCATCTCCTCCGCCACAAAACTTAGAGTAATTCCATTGTACTTATGAAACAGGTACAGCACATCCAGCGCGCGCTCCACCGTTTGAAGGTTTTTTGATTTGTCTTTTTCCTCTTTCATTGCCATTTTCTTCTCCCAGGCCGCTTCCCATGTCGGGAAATCAGCTTATTATAGTGATGTTCCATTCCTATGATATAATCGCAGCCATATATCTGTCAATCATTATTCTCTGTCTGGAAACGTAATTAAATGATAATCTGAAAGACGGGAGATACTAATCATGGTCTTCTCAATATATTTAATAAATAGCCAGATTTAACTGTTCGGCTAAATACTGTATTGCTTTCATTCCACAGACGCTGTTTCCATTCGGATCCAGAGCAGGGGAATAAACCCCGATACCGGCCTTGTTTTTTACAGATGCCATAATATCACCGGAAACACCGCTTTTAGCGGGAATACCGACAGAAACAGCAAATTCACCGGAGCCGTCATATAACCCGCAAGTTGCCATTACCGTACGTATCAGGCGGGCATGCTCACTGCGCAGTATCAATCGGCCTGTAAGAGGCGATATGCCGTCATTTGCCAAAACAGCGCCAATCCTGCTCAGATGGACGCAATTGACAAGAATTGAAGATGTTTTGAAATGAACATCCAGAATTTCGTCTACTGAGTCTTTAAAAATGCCTCCGGAACGAAGAATATATGCAAGCGAACGGTTGCGGTCACCACTGATGTACTCCGCCTGATAAATTCCACGATCATAATCAATGCTGTCATCATCAGCCATCTGACGGAGCAAAGAAAGAACTTTCCCGAAACGTGTTTCAGCATTTCCGGCAACAACCGATATTGCAGCAAATGTTCCAGCATTTATCATCGGATTAAAAGGGCGTTGTGTGGCGTCTTCGTGACGTAAAATTGAATTAAAGCTATCGCCCGTTGGTTCAAAGCGGACTGCTTTGTGTAATTTTTCAAGTCCGCTGTCTTGCAGGGCCGCTGCCAGAATAAGAACCTTTATAACACTTTGGATACTGAACAGGAAATTGCTGTCACCTCCTGCGTAAGTGTTTCCCAGACAGTCCGTGAGACATATTCCAAACTGAGAGAAGTCCCCATCTGACAGAGTGGAAAGATACTCTGCCGGACTGCCCTCACTTGCATATCGGCCAGTCAGTTTGATTGCGTCTTGAATCAATTCTTGCATTATACACCTCATTAATAGATATCTTCAAATCCGCAAAATAAAGAATAAACGCAGCCTCACTTTATAGTAAGATCTTGATAATCTTAGAAAGCATGGTTATTTCTTTTCTTTTAGTATATGTTTCGCCATACCCGACATCATGTAAATGGCCATCCAGCAGGCGCCATGGCTGGATGCGTTGTGAAGATCTGTACAGGGAAGAACTTCCATGAAGTCAAAGCCCTTGCAGCCATTCAAACCGCACTCATGGAGCATATAAGCCAGATCATAAGTCGTGAAACCGCAATGATCATTGGGACCGCTCAGATTGTTGGCCACATCCAGTGCATCGGAACAGACAGTCACATAGAACGTTTCAGTGCCATTGGAAGCAATTTCAATTGCTCTTCGGATTGTTTCCCTGATGCCGATTTCCCTGGCTTCCCACGCGGTAATAACGGAAGCGCCATACTTTTTCGCTTCTTTCAGAGCATTATAGTGATTGCGTGGACCACGAATACCAATGGAAACCATATTCTTGGGATCAAATCCCTCAATGTCATAGCAGCGATGGAACGGACAGCATCGAGCATAGGGGTCTTCGCCAAAGGTGTTGCAGTTGTCCATATGGGCGTCGAAATGAATCAACCCGACATTACCGCCATAATGCTTCGCAAATGCCTTAAACTGAGGATAGGAAAGACCGTGATCTCCGCCAAAGATGATGGGAATTGCACCCGCCTCAAGAATATCTGTCACATGATTTTCAACACTTCGGAAGGTGAAATCACGATCTCCGTGTTTTGTCGCGCAGTCGCCGTAATCGCAGCCAGAGAGCTCATCAAAAATGTCAAAATCAAAATCTGGCAGATATCCGCTGTAGCGGGAAGACACGGAGCGAATGTACTGCGTACTGGTATCGGCGCCATTGATTCCGCCATAGGTGGATGTGCCTTCCCAGGGGCTGCCCATGATACAAAAATCATGACCTTTGATATCGTCTTTGCTTCTGGCTGCCGGTAGCCCAATAAAAGTCGGAATGCCAGGGTAAAGCTCAGGGCGGATTACTCCGGGTTCATAACACACTGGTTTGTTTTTCATTGTTTTACCTCCTTATATTACCAAGAGCCTTGGTGTTTTTATTTACATGCTGATAAAATATGGACATCTAATACTATATCTTCGAAAGCGTAAATCTGATTCAGCCCAATTTTACGTAGACTTTTCCAACTGAAGTATTCATCCAAATTCTGCAAGCGCACAAACGGGTTTTCATCTATATATGGTTTGACTCTGACTTGTGCTTTCTTTATTCCGTCTATAGAAAACAGCTAAATAACCGCTCCTTTCAATAAAAAAGTTGTATTGATGATAATTGTGTTATAATATATAAGTATTTAATTACTCCCGCTGGAGGTGAATAAAATGACAATGGATGATCTTGAAATCTTCCTGTCCATTTATCGTTGTAAAAATATTACAAAAGCGGCAGTCCATCAGTTTATATCCCAATCGGCCTTGAGTAAGCGGTTACGGCAATTGGAAAATGAACTTGGGATTGACCTTTTTATAAGAAACCGGGGGCAATCCTGCATCCCCACGCCAGCAGGAGAATCTTTGGCAGAAATAGCGTCTCAAATATTGCTTCTTTATGAACAGGCGCAAAACCTAAAGTATCGTGAAGGGCTTTTTTCTCTTTCGATTGCCTGTATCAACAGCGTACAGGAATACCTTCTTCCGCCGCTGATACACTCTTTGCAGGATTTATATCCGACGCTCCACGTTACGCTGGAGGATCATCATACAAATGAAATATTCAGTCTTGTAGAAGACAAAATCGTAGAGATTGGCATCACCCACGCACCGGCTCCCTTTTCTGATCTTAAATCTGAAATGCTGTATGAGGAATCTTATCGTGTTGTGATGAGAAAAACAAATAATTCTCCAGCCCCAAATACACGTATTCACCCAAGTATGCTCTCGCCCAAAGATGAAATCTACGAGGATTTTGGAAATACTTTTAAGAACTGGCATGAAACGTGGTGGAAAATGGAATTGGTCAAAAACCGCGTAAATGTAACGCATACCGCCGAACGTTATTTGCAAAAAGAAAAGAGCTGGATTATTCTGCCGACATCTATAGCCCATGAGCTTGAGGAGCGCAGTTTTATTTCGTATGACCTTGATGTTCCATGCCCTAAACACGAAGTTTACGTAGTCTATCACAATCGTTTGAACAATGCGTTTGCCCCTATTTTTATAGATGAAATCAAAAAGTATTTTGTCAATATGGGATCATAATTTTCACTGTCTGGCGGACGGACGGAAGTAAAAATTGTGCTTTGAGTCGCGACTATTTTTAGAACAACGAAACTACACTGCTAACACCCATAATGAGAGCTACCGCAAACACAAATAGCCCAAGCGCAATCTGGAGCGGGGTATTAACGTATTCACCCATTATCTTTCTCCTGTTTGTGAGAAATATTGTGGCAAGAACGCTTGTAGGAAGGAAGATGCCGTTGACTGCCTGCGCAGTCATGAGAATTGAGGTCGGTGAAAAGCCGGACAGAGCAATAAAAATACCAAATACTACCACGATAATATTGGTCGCGGCAAAACGCTTATCGCTTTTATCGCACTTCCATCCAAAAAGCCCTGCACAAACATAGGATACGCCCAAAGGAGTGCAAACTGCTGAGGAAATGCCTGCGGCAATAAGACCGGTAGCCATAAAGGGAACGGCTAACCCTCCCAAGGTTGGTTTGAGCTGCTGAGCCATATCAATCGCATTCTCAACCTGCATTCCGCGCATAACCGCACCAGACGTTACTACAACGGCGGCGGTTACACAGCCACCAAGAATCATCGTCAGCCTGTCTCCAAACTCAGAGATGGGGATATCACGGGCAGGATTATCCCAAGTTTCAGCGGAGCTCTTGGCATGGAGAAACAGGTTGTAAGGAACCACTGTTGTTCCGATCATGGAGATACAGGTCATCAATGAACCTTTGGGAACAGACGGGACAAATGCACCTTTGAAGACTACACCCCAATCCGGCTTTACTACGAACATAGTAACTGTGAAAACCACACACATAAGCGCGACACACAAGCCAAGTAGTTTTTCAATCCATTTCAGTGCATTGTTTTTCATGCTGATAATCAGAACTCCAACGCCCCAAATAGCTGCAACAATTCTAATAGGAACACCTGTTAAAGCGCTGATTCCCAATGCCGTTCCTGTAAGATCACCTCCCATGTAGGCAAGTCCGCCTAAAGCGATTGGTACGGTCACCCCTATTGCCACAATCCATTTTAATGTAGGTCTATCACTAAAATCATCCATCAAATTTTCACAGATTCCTTTATGGGTCACAATACCCAGGCGTGAAGCCATGCCTTGCAAAACTACAACGGCAATTATTGAAAATGTTACGCACCATATAAGTGCGAATCCATAATTTGCTCCTGCTTTTGTGGAACTGGTGATGGAACCCGGTCCGATGAAAGAACCAACAATTACAAGCGCCGGCCCCATCGATTTTAATTTTGTTGACAGAGAACTTTTTTCATATACTGGCCTATCCTTCATAAATATTCCCCCGATTTGTCTGCTGTATTTTGAGTTTGCCATCTATCATTAATATGTTCTAAGATTCAGATGTTCTGAAATGTACTTTAATGCCTGCATTCCACAAACACTGTTTCCTCTTCCGTCCAATTCAGGACTATATACAGCCAGCCCTGCTTTTCCCCTAGCTGCCGCAATGATTCCGCCTCCACTGCCGCTTTTCGCCGGTATACCAACCTCCACTGCATATTTACCAGTAGAATCATACATTCCGCAGGTCGCCATAAGTGATCGGAATAGTTCACAGTGATGTTTAGGCAGGAGGCGTGTTTCCGTGCCTGGCTTTATTCCGTCATTAGCAAGAATAGCTCCAAACCTACTCACCTCAGATGTACTGGCATAAAACGCACATCCGCGATAGTACAATTCAAGATATTCCTCAGGATCTCCGTCATAGATGCCATTAGCAATCAGGAGACTGGCCAGAGCCCGGTTCCTATGGCCTGTAGTCATTTCACAATGACAAACCTCTTTTGAGTAAGAAATATCAGGATTACCGAGCAATTCACCCGCCAGATTTCGAAACTTTTCGTACTTCTCTTCGAGACTACGTCCCTTGATGCAGCTTGCTGAAACCATCGCGCCAGGATTGATAAAGGGATTTGCCGGTTTCTTCTCTAAAAGTTCCAGTCGAAACAGAGAGTTAAACCCAGTACCGCTCGGTTCAACGCCAATTTTTGAAAAAACTGTTTCTTCACCAACCTCTCTTATAGCCAGTTCAAGAAGTATGATTTTTGATATACTCTGAATAGAGAATTTGCCATCATAATTTCCGGCACAGTATGTATTACCGCTCATATCTGTCAGGCTGATAGATATTCTTTTTGGGTCAATGTCTTCTAAAGCAGGAATAAAATCAGGCATCTGACCAGTTCCAACCAAAGCATTTGCAGATTCATATGCCTCGTCGAGAATCTTATGGATTTTTATATTTTCTGATTTCAAAGAGAAACTCCTTTCGTTTGTATCTAATAATTAAGTCTTATTAAGCAGATTGTGCACATTCCGTTTACTTGGATTCATAATAATATATCGTTAAATAAAAGTAAAATTCTTATATTTCTTGTAATTTAGTCCAAATTAGACTTTAATCTGACAAAATAGAACAGTAAAAGTTTCCCTGTTTACATACGAACATTTGTTTGTTATAATATTTTTAGAACTCCTTTGGGAATTTCCTGTATAAAGAATCTGTATTATTCTTTAGTGTATAATTAAGTATCAACGGGAGGATGCCATGTCGGATCATATCTATCTCTGTATTGATTTAAAATCTTTTTATGCCTCGGTCGAATGCGCCGAGCGCGGCCTTGATCCGCTAACAACAAATCTTGTGGTCGCCGATCCCGAACGCGAGCGGGGCACAATCTGTCTGGCCGTCTCACCCTCACTGAAAGCGCTCGGCGTTCCCAACCGGTGCAGGGTATATGAGATTCCGCAGGGAATTGAGTATATTATGGCCCCTCCGCGGATGCAGCTCTATATCGAATATTCTGCAGAGATCTATGCCATCTATCTGAAATATATCTCAAAAGAAGACATCTACGTCTATTCCGTGGATGAGGCGTTTATGGATGTCACCGACTATCTGGAGCTCTACCAGCTTACGGCAAAGGAGCTGGGCGTGCGAATCATGGACGACATCCGTAGTTTCCTGGGTATTACGGCTACCTGCGGGATTGGTACGAATCTATATCTTAGTAAAATCGCCCTGGATATTACAGCAAAACACGCGGAGGATAATATCGGTTACCTGGATGAGTCCCTGTATCAGAAGACTCTTTGGAACCACAAGCCTCTCACCGACTTCTGGCGGATCGGAAAGGGCATTTCCAGCCGTCTTGCAGGCGTTGGAATTTATACGATGAAGGATATCGCCCATGTTGATGAAGCCATACTCTATAAGCTGATTGGGGTAGACGCGGAATACCTGATCGATCATGCCTGGGGCCGTGAACCTACAACCATTGCCGAGATCAAGGCATACCGTCCCAAGGAAAGTTCCCTGTCCACGGTCCAGGTGCTTATGACAGAATACAGCTATGACGACGGCCTCCTGATTCTCAAAGAGATGGTAGATCTGCTCTGTCTGGATCTGGTTGATAAAACCCTCGTTACCAACTCCCTGTCCCTCTATGTGGGCTACACCCAAAAAGGGATGAAATCGTCAAGGGGCAGCGTCACAATGCCGGTTACGACTAATTCGGTGAAGGTCATCACAAAGCATTTTACACAACTGTACCAGAACATTGTCAACCGTCTCATCCCCATCCGCCGGATCGGCATCTCATTTAATAAACTGGTGGACGAGGCTTATGAACAGTATGATCTGTTTACAGATCCGGCCGAATTACAGAAGGACCGGGATGTCCAGCTGGCCGTCCTGAATATTAAAAAGAAGTTCGGGAATAACGCTATTTTAAAGGGCATGGATTTACAGAAGGCAGCCACAACGCTGGAACGCAATCAGCAGATAGGAGGTCACAAAAGCGGTGAGCAGTGAAAAAACAGAACGTGCGAAAATCTTTGCTCCCTTCGACTGTCTGAAGGGATTCCGAGAGGCGCTGGCACAGAAGGAGCGCATCATCGTTCCCCGCTCCGAACTTTCTGAAGAGAGCAAGGAAGAGCTCGACCGGCGGCTCCGTCAGATAAAAAAGAACGACATTATCACGGTTATCTATTTCCGGAACGGTGAATATATCAAAATCACCGGCATGGTCTCCTCTTTAGAACTGACCAGCCGGATCCTGAAAATTATCAATACGAAAATCCTTTTTGATGATATCTATGAGATACAGGGAGATTTTTTTGATACGTAGGCATTTGACTTCGGCTTTATCCATCGCCGTTTTCATCTCCTGGCAAGAGAAATCACTGCCGCTGTACAATTTATACGGAGCGTTATTTTACTTCATAGTACATACGTCCTATGAAGTAAAATAAGTAAAAAGGACATTTCCCAAAAATAGGAAATGTCCTGAATTAATTTTATTCATTTACCGTTCTTTTCGCCTATGCCTGTTCGGTATCCGATTTGAGAGATAAAAATCAGGAAATTTTAGTACAGCTTTGCGCCTGCTGGGATACGGTCATCCACCATCAAAAGATTCAAACCTTCTTTTCCATCCTCCTCATGAACTGCTGAGATCAGCATTCCGCAGGAGTCGATGCCCATCATAGGACGCGGAGGCAGATTCACGATTGCTATTGCAGTCTTACCAATCAGCTCTTCCGGCTCATAATACTCATGGATTCCGCTTAAAATCGTGCGGTCTGTGCCGGAACCGTCGTCTAGAGTAAACTTTAAAAGTTTCTTGCTCTTGGGAACTGCCGTACAGTCTTTCACCTTAACAGCCCTGTAATCAGATTTTGCAAATGTCTCAAAATCCACCATTTCCTCAAAAAGCGGTTCGATTTTTACCTTTGAAAAATCGATAGTTTCCTGCACTCTGCCCTCCTGTGCCGTCTTCTCTGCTTTTGCAGATGTGTCGGAGCCGCCGAGCGTCTTCATCGTCGGGAAGAGCAGAACATCTCTGATTGCATAGGAGTCGGTAAGCAGCATGATAAAACGGTCCATACCGATGCCAATTCCGCCTGTTGGAGGCATACCTACCATCAGCGCGTTGACAAAGTCGTCATCCATGGAGTTGGCTTCCTCGTCACCTGCCGCCAGCAGCGCTTCCTGTGCCTTGAAACGTTCAATCTGATCCAGAGGATCATTTAACTCGGAATATGCGTTCGCCATCTCTCTCTTTGTGATAAACAGCTCAAAACGCTCCGTGTATTCCGGATTCTCCGGTTTCTTCTTGGTCAGAGGAGAAATCTCGATCGGATGATCCAGGATAAAGGTAGGCTGTATCAGGTGTTCCTCTACGAACTCCTCAAACAGCATGCTCAGGATATCGCCCTTCTTATGTCTGGCCTCATATTCGATATGGTACTGATCGGCCAGAGCTTTTGCTTCCTCGTCCGTCTTAATGGTTGTAAAGTCGATTCCCTTATATTTCTTCAGGGCATCCACCATTGTAATTCTCTCAAACGGCTTCTCCAAATCGATCTCAACACCGTCGTACACGATCTTCGCTGTGCCGAGAACCTTCTTCGCCACTTCGCGGAACATAGTCTCCACGAGTTCCATCATTCCGTAATAATCCGTGTATGCCTGATATAACTCCATCAGGGTGAATTCCGGGTTGTGTCTCGTATCCACGCCCTCGTTACGGAATACACGTCCAATCTCGTATACTCTCTCAAGACCGCCTACAATCAGTCTCTTTAAATACAGCTCCAGGGAGATACGCAGTTTCACGTCCTCGTCCAGTGCGTTGTAGTGTGTCGTGAAAGGTCTTGCGGCTGCGCCGCCTGCGTTCGGAACCAGCATTGGTGTCTCAACTTCCATAAAACCGCGGCCGTCGAGGAAGTTGCGGACTTCCTTAAGAATCTGGGAACGCTTTACAAATGTATCACGCACCTCCGGGTTCATAATCAGATCCACATAACGCTGTCTGTAACGCATATCTGTATTAGTAAGGCCGTGGAATTTCTCCGGCAGAATCTGTAAGCTCTTGGAAAGAAGGGTTACGGCCTCCGCATGGATGGAAATCTCTCCTGTCTTGGTTTTAAATACCGTGCCTCTGATTCCTACGATGTCACCGATATCCATCTTCTTGAATTCTTTATAGGACTCTTCGCCGATACTGTCTCTGGCAACGTAAGACTGAACATTTCCCTTTAAGTCCTGGATGTTGCAGAAAGATGCCTTACCCATGACACGTTTGGACATCATGCGTCCTGCCAGGGTTACCTCTTTGCCTTCCATCTCCTCAAAGTGATCCTTCACGTCGGCGCTGTGTGCCGTCACGTCAAATTTCGTAATCTGAAACGGATCTCTGCCACTCTCCTGAAGCTCCGCCAGTTTGTCGCGGCGCACCTTAAGAAGCTGGTTTAAATCCTGCTCTTCCTTCTTATTCTGCTGGTTCTGCTGATTCTGCTCTGCCAATTTCTTCCACTCCTTTGTGAACTTAGATTATGATACTCTCTGAATTTCCAGGATTTTATAGTGAATCATTCCTGCCTGTGTCTCTACCTTTACCGTCTCGCCCTGTTTCTTGCCAAGCAGTGCATGGCCTACGGGAGACTCATTGGAAATCTTGTTCTGAAGGCTGTTCGCCTCTGTGGAACCGACGATCTTAAACTCCATCTCCTCGTCCTCTTCCACATCCAGAAGTTTTACTTTACAGCCAACGCTGATCTTGTCAAGGTCGATCTCGTCTTCCACAACGACTTCTGCGTTCTTGAGAAGCTTCTCAAGGGCCTCGATCCTGGCCTCGATGTCTCTCTGCTCATCTTTCGCTGCATCGTACTCCGCGTTCTCGGATAAATCTCCCTGCTCTCTTGCTTCCTTAATTTTCTGGGCGATCTCTCTACGTTTATTCACCTTCAGATCCTGCAGTTCATCTTCATACTGCTTAAGACCTGCATACGTTAAAATATTTTTCTTCTCTGCCATGACAACTATCCTTCCTTCCGATAATTCGTCTCCGAAATCGTTCTAATATTGCATCGCATTATTATAACTGATAAAGTCCCCCTTGTCAAGAATCGGAAACGGCGTTTTCCGTTTATTTACAAGGGTTTGTTACTGTTCACATCCCAGCTGAAAGCAGCTGTGCTGCGAACAATAACACGCTTCGCGATGCACAGAAACGGCAAAACGCCGTTTCGCGCGGCACAACTCGGGATTTTCACGAAAAAACGTGAAAACACCTCGCGGAATACATCCTGTGTAAACAGTAACAAGGGTTTACCATCGTCCTCCGCATTTAAATCCGTTCTTCGATCAGGGCGATTAATTCCTCCATCGTACTGACCTTGTTAATGTCATTTCTCAGCGAAGACGAATTCGGATACCCCGCCGTATACCACGCCACATGCTTACGCATTTCCCGCATTGCAATCTCTTCGCCTTTGTATCCCGTCTGCAGTTCCCCGTGCCGGATGATTGTTGCCTTCAGTTCCTCCTTAGTCGGAGGCGGCAAAAGCTCTCCCGTGTCGAGGTAATGGTTAATGCGCCTGAACAGCCATGGATTTCCCTTCGCTCCTCTGGCTACCATGATTCCGTCGCAGCCGGTCTCTTCCATCATACGTCCGGCATCTTCTGGTGTGAAAATATCTCCATTTCCGATTACCGGTATTTTCACGGCCTCTTTTACCCGCCGGATGATGTCCCAGTCCGCTTTGCCGGAATAGTACTGCTCCCTCGTCCTGCCGTGGACGGCGACCGCAGCCACTCCGCAGCTTTCCGCCATCCGTGCAAATTCCACCGCGTTGACGCAGTCATCGTTAAATCCCTTGCGGAATTTGACTGTTACGGGCTTGTGCAGTTTTTTCACCATTGCCGTGAGTATCTCCTCCGCCAGCTTTGGATTCTTCATCAGAGCCGAACCCTCTCCATTATTCACAATCTTCGGGACCGGGCAGCCCATATTGACGTCGATGATATCATACGGTCCCTCTTCCAGCCTAAGAGCCATATCGCTCATAATGCCGGGATCGGAACCGAACAGCTGGACTGCAATCGGGCGTTCTTCCTCCCTCATCTCAAGGATCGGCTTCGTATTTCTGTTATTATAAAGAAGCGCTTTGGCGCTGACCATCTCCGTGCACATCAGGCCGCATCCCTGCTCCTTGCACAGCAGCCGGAACGGAAGGTCCGTCACACCGGCCATCGGGGCCAGCGTCACATTATTCTCCAGCTCTACATTTCCTATTTTTAACTTCATCTGTCCTGCCTTTATTATGTGAATCGCAACTTTTATTTAATCCGTTTCCTCTGTATCGTCAAGCAGCCCGTCCGCCGGCATTCCGAGGACAAAGACCTTATAGTAGAGTTCCAGCGATTCCAAAAGCTCCCTTTTTTCTCTCTGGTACTGCCTGATCTTTAAGCCGCTGCCTATCTCATCAAAAAGGTAATCCGTCTCCTCGGCCTCCACCCGGAATTCCAGTGTCCCTTCCGGGGTGAATTCCAGCATCATCGTGCCTCCCACATCTTCCGTGAAGAGCACACACATAATCCTCAATTCCTCTTTTACTCCCTCCGGGAGTCCTGCAAACTGCTCGTTAAAATAATATTTTTCCACATAGGAGTTGGCTCCGCAGAGAACTATATTCTCCCCTTCGTTCCGGCCTGCCATATGTTCCATTTTTCCGCCCTCCGTTACTTTTCTGTCCTCCGTTGCTTTTCTGCCTCCGTTACACATCAAAAGGCATTCTGTCCTCCGGACATCATGCCTTTGTCGATGACGGTGAGAAGTCTGAAAGTCTTCCCTTCACCGTTTCTTTCTTTTTATCGTTAAAACCGTACCGTTTATCTCACCAGGAGCTTGCTGATCTCGTACTGATCTTCCGGAATATCTTTCGTCATATTCAGCGCTTCCTGAATATCAAAGTCTACAAATTCGCCGTGCTTGTAAGCAACAACCCTGTTTGTCTTTCCCTCTGCCAGAAGTTCCACCGCCTTTGCGCCCATGATGGATGCGTAAACCCTGTCCTTACAGGTCGGCGCACCGCCCCTCTGCATATATCCGAGAATTGTAGCCCTCGTCTCGAGACCGGTAGCCGCCTCAATTCTTCTTGCCATGGAAGCCGAATGGCCGATTCCCTCCGCATTGATAATAATGTGGTGTTTCTTGCCGCGTTTCCTGTTCTCTATAATTCTGTTAATCAGAACCTGTTCATTGCCGTCATATCGCTCCGGAAGAAGAATGTCCTCCGCACCGTTGGCAATACCGCACCAGAGGGCGATATAACCTGCATGACGTCCCATAACTTCTATAATACTGCATCGCTCATGGGATGTGGATGTATCCCTTACTTTATCAATGGCCTCCATCGCCGTATTAATTGCGGTGTCAAAACCAATCGTATAATCGGTACAGGCTATGTCAAGATCGATGGTTCCCGGAAGGCCTACCGTGTTCACACCCAGGGCGGAAAGCTTTCCCGCACCGCGGTAAGAACCGTCGCCGCCGATTACCACCAGACCGTCGATTCCATGTTTCTTGCAAATCTCAGCACCCTTTTTCTGTCCTTCGGCTGTGGTAAACTCGGGACATCGTGCCGTGTAAAGAATCGTGCCGCCGCGTCCGATGGTATCCGCAACGCTTGTACCGTCCATATCAACAATCTCTTCCTGAAGCAGTCCGGCATAACCTCTCATAATGCCTTTTACCTTCATTCCCTTGTTGATGGCTGTTCTCACAACCGACCTGATACACGCATTCATTCCCGGCGCATCCCCACCGCTGGTTAAAACACCGATCGTCTTTACCTCTTTTGTCATAGCATATTCCTCCATCCCGCTATTTCTGTCAGCAAATCTGGTTTTTTCCTCAATTCATCTTATTCTAATGCATTTTATGCTTCTTTTCAAGGGGTTTGTGATATTTTTTTAACTAGGGATTTAATTGAGAAATGAGGACGCCGCCGTCAGGCCGGGGACCGGGGTGGTGAGGAAGATCGATGAGTCTTTCGTCCCGGGCGTCAAGTTGTCGTGAGCGGGGAATCCGGGCAGAAAAAGTTCCTCCGGGAAACGCTTGCGCTCGTTGGAGTACATAATGGTACTAACCTCGAAAAAACCTCGGTAAGTACCAATGAACTCCCAGGTTCCCTCCGGAATCTTTTTCTCCCTTCTTCCCCGCGGGAAGGTTATGACCGGGACGAAAGACTCAGCCCAGGATAGCGGCCCGGTCCCCGGCCTGCGGCGGCTGATCTGTCCTCTTTCTTCAAAAAGGGAGGCGCTTGCCGCTGCCACTACGTTTCTCAGGCTGCCTGAAAACTACATCCTGTTCACTATGAGACCATGTAAACTTATAATCTTATAATCTTAGAGTGTTTATTCTGATACTCTTTTTATGCCGCCCAGGATGTCGTCAGAAAGTAAAAGAATCACGACTATATCGTGGAAGCGACAATACCTCCTCCCCCTTGACGAAAGAGACAATCAGCCCCTGAAGCCGGCGGACGGGGCAACAACCTTCGCTGAGTCTTCAGTCCCGCCGACAACCTGCCCGGGGAAGGAAGGAGAAAACTTTCCGAAGGGGACCTTGGAATCCGCCGGTGCTTGATGAGGTCTTTTCGAATCTAGCATCCGCTGCGCATTCCACAAGCGAGAGCGAGTCCCCGTAGGAATTTTTTCTCCTGGATTCCCCCCCTCACCACACCCTACCAACCGGGACTGAAGACTCATCAACACCCTCCCACTCCCCCGTCCGCCGTCTTACAGAGGCGTCCTCACACCTCAACTAACTCCCCCTTTATCTCCTTGCCGCCTTATCAATCGTCTTCTCAATCACCTTCACATTCTTTTCCCCCAGTTTCTCCCTAAGGGCAGCCAGAAGTTCTTCCTTCGCCTCCACATTCCAGTTCCGCGGAAGCGCTTTTTTGGCTTTTTCCTTTCCCAGATAGACAATCACCTGGTCGCTGCCCTCATATCCCCTGAGCATATTCAGGAGTTCCTGCTCACTGGAAAAATACGTTTCTTTGTCGGGGTACTGAAGCCACACTTCCCTTGGGACCGCGTCAAACGGGATTACCTGTTCGCAGATCAGCTTGCCTACTGGATCATCTCCGATGGATGCCTTGCCGGTAATAAATATCTTGGCATCCTGCTCCAGAAACTGCCGTTTCTTTTCGTAATCCCTCGGGAACACAAGGACTTCCACGCTTCCGGCCAGATCCTCTATCGTCACAAAAGCCATCATCTTATTATTTCTTGTGGTTTTCACCGTCTTAGCCGTCACCATGCCGCCGATAGTCACAAATGCACCATCCCTGATTTCCGCCTCACCGGTCTCCTCATCCACCATAAAGTCAGAGGTCTTAGCCGTCACATTCTTCTCCCACAGGCCGAAATAGGCCTCCATAGGATGGCCGCTGATGTAAACGCCCAGCATCTCCTTCTCAAATGCCAGAAGTTCCTCTTTTGTATATTCCCCCACATTAGGGAACGTAATCTGGAAATCTTCTTTTTCCTCTTCCCCTACGATATCGAACATGGACATCTGCCCTTCCATGGAATTTTTCTTTTCCTTGTTCTTCTGGTCCAGAAGCTGGGCCGACACGAGGAATTTCTGTTTCCTGGTACCGGGCAGCGAATCCATGGCGCCCGATTTGATAAAACTTTCCAGCGTCCGCTTGTTTACCTCTTTGCTGCTCATCCGGTCGACAAAGTCTTCCAGGCTCTTATAAAACCCTCTCTCCTCACGCTCCCTCACGATCTCTCCCACAACGGACTGGCCGATACTCTTGATCGCGGACAGGCCATAGCGGATAGAACCGCCGGAAACAGAGAAACCGCCCTCTCCCTCATTGATGTCAGGAGGCACAATCTTCATCCCCATCTGGCGGCAGGCCATGATATACTCGGATACCTTGGAGACATTATCCTTAACTGAAGTCATAAGCGCCGCCATGAACTCTACCGGATAGTAATATTTCAGATAGGCAGTCTGGTAGGAGACTACCGCATAGGCCGCCGCATGCGACTTGTTAAATGCATACTTTGCAAAGTCGATCATCTCGTCGTAAATGTGGTTTGCCGTCTTCTCGTCGATTCCGTTGGCGATACAGCCTTTAACGCCTTCCTCCTCATTGCCGTAAACAAAGTTCTGGCGCTCCTTCTCCATGACGGAACCTTTTTTCTTCGACATCGCGCGCCGCACCAGATCGCTTCGTCCGAGCGTATATCCGGCCAAATCCCGCACGATCTGCATTACCTGCTCCTGGTATACGATACAGCCGTAAGTCGGCGCCAGAATCGGTTCCAGCTGCGGGCACTCGTAGGTGATGGACTGCTTGTCGTTCTTTCCTTTTAAGTATCGCGGGATAAAGTCCATCGGGCCCGGACGGTAGAGGGAGATACCGGCTATGATGTCTTCCAGGTTCTCCGGTTTCAGCTCCTTCATAAAGCTCTTCATACCGGAGCTCTCAAGCTGGAATACGCCGTCATTCTTTCCCGTTCCAATGGAATTCAGCACATTTTTATCATTATAATCAATCTGATAGAGATCGATTGTCTTATTGCATGTTCTCTCAGCCAGGCGGACCGCATTCTGGATCACCGTCAGGGTACGCAGTCCCAGGAAGTCCATCTTCAGAAGTCCAAGCTCCTCCAGCGTCGTCATCGTAAACTGGGTCGTAATCGAACCGTCAGCCGCCCTGGAAAGAGGCACATACTCGTCCACCGACGCCTTACTGATTACGACTCCTGCTGCATGCATGGAAGTATGCCTTGGCAGGCCTTCCAGCCTCCGGCTCATGTCGATCAGGTATTTGACTTCCTCATCCTCCTGATAGGCATTGCGGAGGTCGGGACTGGCTTTTAGCGCCTTGTCGAGCGTCATTCCCAGGTCACCGGGGATCATCTTGGCAATCGAGTCGCACTTGGCATAGGGCATGTCCAGCACGCGTCCGACGTCGCGGACCACGCCTTTTGCGGCCAGCGTACCGAAGGTGACAATCTGCACCACCCTGTCCTTGCCGTATTTGCTCACCACGTAATCAATAACTTCCTGCCTGCGCTCGAAACAGAAGTCAATATCGATATCAGGCATCGAAACTCTCTCCGGGTTCAGGAAACGCTCAAAGAGAAGCTGATAGCGGATGGGATCGATATCGGTGATACCCAGACTGTATGCCACTATACTTCCGGCAGCGGAACCGCGTCCCGGCCCCACCATGATATCGTGTACTTTTGCAAAATGGATAAAATCCCAGACTATCAGGAAATAGTCTACATATCCCATGGACTGTATGACCCCCAGCTCATATTCGAGCCTTTCCTTAAGCGTCCCGTCGTCGTCCGGGTAATGTTTATGGAACCCGTCAAAACAAAGTTTCTGCAGATATTCCCATGAAGTGTATCCCTCCGGTACGTCGAACTGCGGCAGCTTTGTCACGCCGAACTCGATTTCCACGTTGCAGCGCTCGGCTATCTTATGAGTGTTGTCCAGTGCATCGGCGGCGTATGGGAAGATATTCCTCATCTCCTCCTCCGATTTTAAGTAAAACTGGCCGCCCTCATATCTCATCCTGTTTTCATCGGTTACCTTCTTGCCCGTCTGGATACAGAGCAGAATGTCGTGCGATTCCACGTCTTCTTTATAAATATAATGGCAGTCATTCGTGGCTGTCAGCGGGATATCCAGTTCCTGGCTCATGCGAAGAAGCCCCTGGTTCACCGTCTTCTGTGCCGGTATTCCATGGTCCTGAAGCTCCAGGAAGAAGTTCCCCTTGCCGAAAATTTCCTGGTATTTGAGCGCCGATTTGCATGCTTCCTCATACATACCGCGGGAGAGGTAACGTTGCACCTCACCGCCCAGGCAGGCGCTGAGGCAGATGAGCCCCTCACTGAATTGGCTAAGCACCTCGTAATCGACTCTCGGTTTATAATAAAAACCTTCGACAAAGCCTTTTGAAACAATTTTCATCAGGTTCTGGTAGCCCACATTATTTTCCGCCAGCAGAATCAGGTGGTAATACCGATCCTCCCCGTTCACATTCTCGCGGTCCAGACGTGAGCCCGGCGCCACATATATCTCGCAGCCGATAATCGGCTTAATGCCCACTTCCTTTGCGGCCCGGTAAAAATCGATCACTCCGTACATAACGCCATGATCGGTAATAGCCAGGCTGTCCATTCCCAACTCCTTGGCCCTGGCTGTCAATTCCTTTATCTTACTGGACGCATCCAGCAGACTGTATTCCGTATGCACATGCAGATGAGTAAATGCCACTCCCCTGTTCTCCTTTCCCGCGGCGATTCCGATTCAGCCGGCCATACACCGCCGATTAAAAAGGCTGCTGCAATGGTTTCCCTGCAGCAGCCCCTACTGTAAACTTAACTGTTCGTCAGATATTTTTCGATTCCTTCAATTGCCGTATCTTCATCCTCGCCGTCGGCCTGTACCTTAACTTCCTCGCCTGCCTGCAGAGTGAGAGTCATCATGCCCATGATACTTTTGGCATTGATATTTTTATCTCCGTCTATCAGATAGATGCTGCTGGCATACTGACTGGCAACCTGAACGAGCATAGCGGCCGGTCTTGCTTCCAGACCTGATTCAAGTTGAATTTTGATTTCCTTACTCTTCATAATATCCTCCTCATCTTCCAAAAGAACTTACACCATCGCTTTCTTCCTTATACCTGTTCCTTCTGAGCTCTCAGGTTTTCTGCGATTGTACTGATCTTTCTAAGCCGATGGTTTACTCCGGATTTACCTACCTGGGGATCCAGGCTCTCTCCTAATTCTTTTAGCGTCGCATCCGGCCTGTCCAGCCTGACCTCAGCAATCTCTGCCAGTGTTTCCGGCAAATAGTCAAGCCCCACTGTATCCCGGATGTACGTAATATCCCCCAGCTGCTTTACGGCAGCCGAAACTGTTTTGTTAATATTGGCCGTCTCGCAGTTCACCTGACGGTTCACACTGTTTCTCATCTCCTTCAGAATCCTGATATTCTCCAGATCCATCAGGGCTACATGTGCTTCCATCACGCCAAGAATCTCCACAATCTGACTTCCTTCTTTTATATATACCACAAAATACTTCTTCCTGACAACTATTTTCGCATCAATTGAAAAAGTTGCTATCATGGCCCTGAGCTGTTCCGCCTTCTCCGTCGAAGCGCAGACAATCTCAAAATGATAAAACTTTTCCGGATCACTGATAGATCCAGCTGCCAGAAATGCACCCCTTATGAAAGCTCTGCGGCAGCATGGATTCTGGACAACCAGGTTCTTCACTACGGATAAATTCTCCCACACTTCCCCGTGTTCATCCAGAAGCTTACACGCCTCCAGTACGCGGATTGCGTCTTCATGTTTCCGTATTACCACCGTATAAGTCCTGTTCTTTTTCAGGAATGCGTTTCTCCGGATAGAAATATCAGTTCCTATATTAAATGCTTTTTTCAATAATGTAAAGTATTTTCTCGCAACCGCCACATTTTCCGTGTGGATACGGATGCTGTAATGATCCTCTTCATCAATATGCACTTTGCCGCACAGGCTTAAGATAGCGGCAATTTCCGCTATCTGGCAGTGTCTGGCCGAGCTGATCTGCCGCGACAGTTCCTCTTTCACGCGGGAAGAAAATGACATCTCTCCACCTCTATTTCTTAACCTTACTATCGTTTTCAATATCCCTGTGTTCTATCTTAAGTCCGATATCCCTGTGGCTTTCAAGCTTCTCATACAGCATGTTTGCGATGGTAACGGAGCGGTGTTTGCCTCCGGTACAGCCGACGGCGACAACCAGCTGGTTTTTACCCTCCTGGACATAGTATGGCAGAAGAAAGCCAATCATATCATAAAGCTTATCAAGGAAAATATCGGCAGCTCCTCCCTGCTTCACAAATTCCTGAACCCCTTCTTCATTACCGGTGAGGTAACGGAGAGCGTCGTCATAGTAGGGATTCGGAAGGAAACGGACGTCGAAAACAAGATCCGCATCGGAAGGAATTCCATATTTAAATCCAAAACTCAGCACGGTTACGAACAGACTGGAAAATCTTTCATGGTCCACAAAAATTTTCTCAAGCTCCACCTTCAGCTCCCTTGTCAGCAGCTTGCTGGTATCCAGTATGTAATCCGCCCGTATTTTTAAAAACTTCAGTTTCTCCCTCTCTTTGGCAATCCCGCGGTCCAGCCGCTGGGTGCCTGCCAGAGGATGCGCTCTCCTTGTTTCTTTATATCTTTTAATCAGAATTTCATCGCTGGCATCCAGAAACAAAATCTCATACGGGAATTTGAGCCGATCCCACTCACACAGTGTTTTTTCAAGTTCACACAGCTCCTCGCCGCTCCTGACGTCGATTCCCAACGCGCCGCTTTTTATATCTCCGCTGCTGCTCTCCACCAGCTCCGCAAACTTACCGACGAGCGGAATCGGCAGGTTATCTACGCAGTAGAATCCCATATCTTCCAGCATTTTGAGAGCCGCCGTCTTCCCTGCTCCCGACATTCCGGTAACAATTACAAGCCGCATTTTTTTCTCCTTCTGTCATTCCTGTGTCCGTTTAGCGCCGTATCTGCTGATGGTATTAATCCCAGCCTATCATACGTACTTCTGTCTCCAGGTCCACCCCTGATGTCTCTTTTACTTTTCTCTGCACAGAACGGCACAGGGAACGGATATCTTCCGCCGTAGCGCCTCCGCAGTTGATGACAAAACCGCAGTGTTTCTCGGAAACCTGGGCGCCGCCTTCCCGGTAGCCCCGCATTCCGGCATCATCTATCAGCTTACCGGCAAAATAACCGGCCGGTCTTTTAAATGTGCTTCCCGCGCTCGGATACTCAAGCGGCTGTTTATCGCGCCTTTTTTTCGCCAGTTCGGCCATCTTTTCCTGAATCTTCTCCCGATCGCCCTTCTTCAGGGAAATAACGGCGGAAAGGACGGTGTATTCCCTCTCCGGGATACAGCTGTGACGGTAGCCCAGATCCAGTTCATCTCTGGTAAGAGTAAGAATCCTGCCCGATTTATCCATGACCCTGACCGACTTTAAGACATCCTTCATCTCTCCGTCGTAGGCTCCTGCATTCATGACAGCCGCGCCGCCTAGCGTTCCCGGAATTCCGGCAGCAAACTCAAAGCCCGTCAGCGAACGCTCCATTGCCTCTTTGGCGATTCTGGAGAGCAGCGCTCCTGCACCGGCCGTAATCTCACACGGCTCATCTTCACGGATCCCCGAAAAGCTCTCCCCCATCAGAATCATAACGCCGTCATAACCCTTGTCACTTACTAAAAGATTGCTTCCGTTGCCAAGTATATAATACGGCATCTGTTCCTCCTGGCAGAGAAGAAGCACATTTCTAAGCGCTTCGTCACCGTCCGGCGACACGAAATAGGATGCCGGCCCTCCCACGCGGAACGTGGTATGCCCGCTCATCATCTCGTCTTTTTTCACCTGACCGTCTCCTGCTGCCAGACAAAGTCTCTCAAAAAAATTGTTCATGTTATATCCTGCCTGTTTTCTGTTTTCAATCTTTTCTCGCGAGGTTGGCCTGGACGCGGTTGTAAAGCTCCCTGGCCGCATTATACCCCATTTTCTTCTGTCTGTAATTGACAGCCGCCGATTCCACGATAATGGCAAGATTTCTGCCCGGGCGAATCGGGATTGAATGGCAGACTACCTTGTTGCCAAGGAATTCCGTATACTGATCTTCCATTCCTAGTCTGTCATACTCTCTCTCTCTGTCCCATTCTTCCAGTTTGATTACCATATCGATGGACTGAGTGTCCTTAACGCTCTCCACACCAAACAGTGTTTTCACGTCAATGATACCTATGCCGCGGAGTTCAATAAAATGCCTGGTGATATCGGGCGCCGAACCGATGAGCGTCTCGTCGCTGACGCGGCGTATCTCCACCACGTCGTCACTTACAAGACGGTGTCCCCGCTTAATCAGTTCAAGCGCAGCCTCGCTTTTTCCAATCCCGCTCTCCCCCATAATCAGGACTCCCTCGCCAAATACGTCCACCAACACCCCATGGATGCTGATCATTGGAGCCAGTTTGACATTGAGCCAGCGTATGATTTCCGCCATTAAATCTGAAGTCGTCTTCTCCGAAACCATGCATGGAACTTCATAATGGTTGCAGAGCTCCAGCACATCTTCATCCGGCATCATTCCCCGGCTGTAAAGAAGACAGGGGATCTGGCTGGAAATCAGGGCGTCATATACCTCATGGCGGCGCTCTGGGGTCAGCTTATCGAGATAAGCGCGCTCCACATATCCGATAATCTGAACTCGATCCTTGTCAAAATGGTCAAAAAATCCGGTCAGCTGTAAAGCCGGGCGGTTAATATCCGGATGTACCAACACAATCGCGTCCGTATCCAGCTCCATTGTCATATTGCGAAGCCCCAGTTTTTCTATCAGTTCCGTAATCGTAACTCCATACATGGTCCTCATTCTCCTTCTCTGTGGCATTTTTTCAGAATCTGGCCGTTCACGCCCGTGTACGGCAGCTTTGAAATCTTTCCTTTATCCTATCACAACTTTTACCGCTTGTCATCAACTGCGGCAGGACGGTTCCGTTTCACTCCCCGTTCCTGTTTTACAGGCTGCCAAAAACAGCTTGCGGAGGACGGAAACTGTTTCGCTTATTCTTCTCCATGGAAGAAATTATATACGGCCTCGGCTGCGTTCCGGTTCATCTGCGGCGCTCCGGCCAGTTCCTCGACTCCCGCGTCCCTGACCGCCTCAATCGTCTTAAAATGACGCATCAGGGCTTTTCTTCTGGCAGGCCCGATTCCCTTTATATCATCCAGAACGGAGCGCACCTGTTCCTTGCTGCGCAGGCTTCTGTGATATTCGATCGCAAAACGGTGAGCCTCATCCTGTATTCTTGTAATCAGCCGGAATCCCTCCGAATGGTGATCAATCGGTATCTCCACATTGTTATAATAGAGTCCCCGCGTCCTGTGGTTGTCATCCTTAACCATACCGCATACTGGAATCACGATCTGCAGGCTCTCAAGCACTTCCAGGGCAATGTTTACCTGTCCTCTTCCGCCGTCCATCATGATAAGGTCCGGAAATCTGGTAAAGCTTCCAAAGGCCGTGTCGCCGCCCTCCGCCTTCAGTTTTTCCGTCTCCTCCAGTCCATGTGAAAAACGGCGTGTCAGCACCTCTCTCATGGAGGCATAATCATTGGGTCCTTTAACAGTTTTTATGCGGAACTTTCTGTAATCATTCCTCTTTGGCCTGCCGTCTTCATAAACAATCATGGAACCGACCGATTCAAAACCGCTGATATTGGAAATATCATAAGCCTCTATCCTCTTGACGCCTTTTAAGCCAATCCATTCTCCCACCTGGTTCATCGCCCCGATGGTGCGCAGTTCTTCCCTCTTAATCTTCTCTTTATCCTGGGAAAGAACCATTTTCGCATTCTTTTCAGCCAGCTCCACGAGCTGTTCCTTGCTGCCTTTTTTCGGAACGACGATTTTTACCTTCTGCCCTCTTCTCGATGTCAGGAAACTGCTGATGACCTCCTCGTCCTCCAGCTCCTCCTGCACCCATATCTCATGCGGAATAAACGGTGTCCCCGCATAGAACTGTTTGACAAAGCTGTTCAAAATCTGCCGGTCCTCCTCGGCCGAGGAAATGGACATATGGAAATGTTCCCTGCCGATCAGACGGCCGTCCCTGACAAAGAATACCTGGACCACCGCGTCCCTGTCGTCCTTTGCCATGGCGATGATATCCCGATCGTCCATACTCTGACTGGTAATCTTCTGTTTCTGCGCCACTTTCCTGACACTGCCAAGCAGTTCCCTGTATTCGATGGCCTTTTCAAACTCCATCTCCTCCGAGGCGGCCATCATCCTGTCTTCCAGATATTTCATCACCGGCTCGTACTTTCCACCCAGAAAATCCAGGGCCTGTTTTACGGACTGCTGGTATTCCTCCTTTGAAATATACCCCTGACAGGGGGCGTCGCACTGGTGGATATGATAATACAGGCAGGGCCTGTCCTTTCCGATGTCCTGGGGCAGCTTTCTTGTGCAGGTCCTGATATGGTAAATCTTGTGGATCAGCTCAATCGTGTCCTTCACGGCCCCTGCGCTGGTAAACGGCCCGAAGTATTTATTTTTATCTTTCTTCATGATTCGTGAAAACAGGATCCTGGGATAATCCTCTGCCACCGTCACCTTGATATAAGGATAAGTCTTGTCATCCTTCAGCATGGTGTTGTAGCGGGGCCTGTGTTCCTTGATCAGGTTGCACTCTAAAACGAGCGCTTCCAGCTCCGAGTCTGTCACAATATACTCAAACCGTGCAATCCTCGACACCATCTGCTCAATCTTGGAAGTCTTGTTCCGGCTGCTCTGGAAATATTGGCGCACACGGTTTTTCAGGCTGATGGCTTTTCCTACATAGATAATTTCGTCTTTTATGTCATGCATAATATAAACTCCCGGCTGGGCCGGAAGTTTCTTCAGTTCTTCTTCAATATTAAACATCTTCTTATCCCCGGCGCAGTCTGGATGCGTCGTATCTCTGCTGCATTCTCAGATATTGTTTCAATCCGTCAAGCTGTTCCTCGATGGTTCCGTCGGACGGTTTTGCGTCCAGGCAAAGGCACAGGCTGTCTACCTCTCTCTGCCCAACCCTGCCTTTCATCCGCTGAAGGATAGCCAGCCGTTCCTCAAAAGATTCCGTGTCCAGAAATTCTAAGAGCATCGGGCTGACGGCCGCCTCCTCCGGTCTGGTATATGGGTGCATTTCCCTGTCCGCAGCCGGGCTTTCAGCCGTCCCTGCAGCATGATTTGCGGCATCCTGTTCCTGCCCGGGATATACCCGCTCGAATCTGTATTTCTGCACAACATCCGGATATCTGCTTTGGTCCACCTCTTCCATAAACATGGCAAGAGGGCGGACCCAGACGCTGTAATCTCCGTAAAGCGCCTGGTAAACCACCATTTTTTCACCAGTCTCCGAGTGGTTTGCCACTGCCATGATCTGGTACATTTTATTTTTAAAGTGTCTGTAAAATTCACCTGGTTTTGGAACTGCATTCATTGTTCAAGCCCTCCGTAATGATAGTTGTTTGATGCATTCCACAGAATCCATTCCTCATATCCCGCATCGTATACGGCCTGGATCTGCCTGCGTATCTCTTCGTTGCCATATTTAATGTGATGTTTCAGATAAGTTGCCGTAAAGTCCTGGAGCCACGGACGGACGATTGCCTGGCGTTCCTCCTCAGGATAGGATGAAAGCTCGGCCTCCGACTTCTTGAGCGCCCCGAGAACTGTCTCATAGGGATGCATATCCGGGTGATCCAGGCCAAAGTTACCGTCGCCGTAATGGGATGGGTAAATCATCGGACAGATATAATCCAGATTCTGCGCCATTTCGCCGTAAATCTGGCCTACCGCGCCGGCGTCCTCCTCGCTCCCGATAATCGCGCCGAAGACATCGGCGGATACGAATACTCCGAGAGGCGTCAGCTTATCAAAGGCGTATTCGGTAAATTCCGCAATGATATCTGTCTTGGAACGCCCTTTTGTCTCCTCCTCATCGAACACGACCTCGCGCATCGTGGAATCGGTGGCAAAGCGGATATAGTCAAACTGTATCTCATCGAAACCGGCATCGGCCGCTTTTGTCCCGGCTTCCACCAGATAGTCCCACACTTCCTGTCTGTATGGGTTTACCCAGGCTAGGCCTTTTTTATCCCTGTAGAGGGAACCGTCCGCTTTCTTCAGGCTCCACTCCGGCTTTTTCTCAGCCAGATACGGATCTTTAAAGGCCACTATCCGGGCTATGGTATAAATATCGTGTTCTTTCAGTTTTTGAAGCAATGCTTCCAGATCCGGGATATAAGCTTTACATGCGTCTATCTCACTGAACATCTCCGAATCTGTGGGCGCGGTGATGCGGCCGTCGTCATTTTTGAAATCTATGACTACCGCATTCAGTTCCGTCGCATCGATCTGCGCTATAATATTATCCATCATCTTCTCATTCCCAGCCACGTAGGCAGAAACATAGATGCCTTTTACTTTTACCGGTTCGCGCTGATCGAGAAGATCGTCCCCATCGGTAATCTGAAGAATCTTCTCAAGCTTGACCGCCAGCGGTCCCTTGGGGGTGTTTTCCGCACTGCCGGAATTTTCCGGGGTCTGGCCTGTCCGGCTCTGCTCTCCGTCGGCCCCGGTTTCAACCGGGTTTCCGACGGCATCGCTGCCCGTGGCAGCATTTTCCATGGCTCCGTTTTCCGTCTCTTCCTGGACGATATCCGGCATTTCCGCCGGATTATACCGTGTGCACCCGGTCAGCAGACAGGCGCATATGCTTAAAATCAGCCACTTTCTCATCACTTGGTTCCCCTGTGTTTCTGTTCTAATTCGAGGAGCTTTTCTTTAATCGGCAGCCCGCCGCCGTATCCTGTCAGACGGCCGTCAGCGCCGATTACACGGTGGCACGGCACAATGATCGGGATTGGATTATGATGATTCGCCATGCCGACTGCACGGCCGGCTCTCGGATTTCCTATTCTTGCTGCAATTTCTCCGTATGTGATCGTTTCTCCGTATGGGACCGTCAGAAGCTGATCCCAAACCTGTTTCTGGAAGGAGGTTCCGCGCATGGAGAGCGGGATGTCAAATGTCCTTCGCGTTCCGGCAAAATATTCTTCCAGTTGGCGTTTTGTCTCCAAAAGCAAAGGTGTCTCCTGTTCGACAGACTCCGCCTGGCGGCCGGCCTGAAAAGTTTTTGGTTCTTTTACAGCGAATGATATCTCGGTTAAGGCGTTATTTTCCTCTGCAAGGAGGAGCGGGCCGATTGGGGTTTGAATTTGGATTGTGTATCGCATATGGGAGACCTTCTTTCTTGGAATGAGGGGGTGGAAGGGTGACTGGGGTGGAAAGGGCGGGCTGTGAACTAGGAGCGCGTTTCACTGCTGGGGCGGGGGCCGGGGAGCCGGAATGCTTTGCTTTCCTGATTCACGGGCTTCGCCCTATGAATAGAAAAATAAGCAAGTTCCCGAACGGGAACGAGCATCGCGTTTCACTACTGGGCCGGGGGGATTCAGGAAAGCTTTGCTTTCCTGAATCACGGGCTTCGCCCTATGAACAGAAAAATAAGCAAGTTCCCGAACGGGAACGAGCTCCCGTTCGGGAACTTGCTTATTTTTCTGTTCACCCGGCTCATTGCCTACGCGGATATTATACCACCCTCCCCCCCATCTTTTCCAGCCCCAACTCATTTTTCTATCACTTTCTATAACTTTTCCGCCGTTTTCCGCACTTTTTTTAACTTTTTTCATTTTCCCCCTACTCAAATCCTCTTTTTTGTAGGATAATAGGGTGGGTTTGTATTTTTAAATATTACTTATAGATAAGGATGGGACGTTATGAAATTAGGTTTTGACAATGACAAATATCTGAAGACGCAGTCGGATCACATCCGCGAGCGTATTGATCAGTTTGGGGATAAGCTTTATCTCGAGTTTGGCGGGAAACTGTTTGATGATTTCCATGCTTCCAGGGTGCTGCCGGGGTTTGCCCCAGACAGTAAGCTTCGGATGCTGCTGCAGCTGGCTGATCAGGCTGAGATTGTAATTGCCATCAGCGCTGCGGATATTGAGAAGAATAAGATCCGCTCTGATCTCGGTATTACTTATGACGTGGACGTACTCCGCCTCATCCAGGCTTTTACGGATAAAGGGCTCTATGTGGGCAGTGTCGTGATTACCCACTATTCCGGGCAGGCCAGCGCTGATACGTTTAAGAAGAAACTGGAACATATGGGAATCCGTGTTTACCGCCACTATACAATTGACGGTTATCCCGGCAATGTGCCGCTGATTGTGAGCGATGAAGGGTACGGTAAGAATGATTATATCGAAACTTCCAAACCTCTCGTGATCGTGACCGCCCCCGGCCCCGGAAGCGGGAAGATGGCTACCTGCCTGTCTCAGCTTTATCATGAAAATAAACGCGGCATCAAGGCCGGTTATGCCAAATTCGAGACCTTCCCAATCTGGAATATTCCGATTAAGCACCCGGTTAACCTGGCTTATGAGGCTGCTACCGCAGATTTGAACGATGTCAATATGATTGATCCCTTCCATTTAGAAGCATATGGGGTGACTACGGTTAATTATAACCGCGATATCGAAATTTTCCCGGTACTCAGCGCTATTTTTGAGGGAATCTATGGGGATAATCCCTATAAATCTCCAACGGACATGGGCGTTAACATGGCCGGTAACTGTATTTTTGACGATGAAGCCTGCTGCGAAGCTTCCAAACAGGAAATTATCCGACGCTACTACCAGGCTTTGAACCGTGTTGCCAAGGAAGAAGGCAGCAAAGAGGAAGTTTATAAGATTGAACTTCTGATGAAACAGGCTAAAATTTCCACCGATATGCGCAAGGTGGTTCCGGCCGCCCTGGCCGAGGCCGAGAGGGAGGGCGCTCCGGCCGCTGCCATTGAACTGCAGGACGGCAGGATTGAGACCGGTAAGACATCCAACCTGCTGGGCGCCTCCGCCGCTCTTCTGCTCAACGCAGTGAAGGCCCTGGGGAACATCCCTCACGGCACGCACCTGATTTCTCCCACCGCTATTGAGCCGATCCAAAAGCTGAAGGTCGATTACCTCGGCAGCAAAAACCCGCGCCTCCACACGGACGAGGTCCTCATTGCCCTCTCCATGTGTGCCGCAACCGACAAAAATGCGCAGATTGCCCTGGAGCAGCTTCCCAAGCTGAAACACTGCCAGGTTCATACCTCCGTCATGCTGTCGGAAGTTGATATCAAAACCTTCCAGAAGCTGGGAATCGGACTTACATCGGAACCGGTGTATGAACATAACAGACTATACCATTAAATTTTATAAAACAGGACGAATCAAAGAAACAGGCCCGAATCACATTCAGGCCTGTTTCTTTTAAATTTCTTTTGTCTCATTCTCTGCCGCCGGTGCGTCCGAACCCTTTGCCTCCGGTTCGTTCTTTCCGTTTTCTACGACAGTCCCCGTCTCCCGGTCCGCTTCCAGGCTGTCGGAAACTTCCGCCTGCCGTGTATTTCCGGCCGTCTCAGAGTTGTTAGCTGTCTCAGTAATCTCGGCAGTCTCAGCGCTTACTGCTGCATCTGCTTTACTTTCGCTGCCGTCGGAGCCGGCTGCTTCGCTCTTTTTCTCCTCCGGCTCAGGAAGTCCCTTCACCTTGCGGAAAATCTGCATAAACTCTTTACCCGTGATCGTCTCCTTCTCAATCAGGAAAGCGGCAATCTTATCCATTACATCCCTGTTTTCAAGAAGAAGCCTCTTAGCCTCCTCATAGGAATCCTTTAGAATGCCCATAACCTCCTGGTCAATCTCGGCTGCCGTCACATCACTGCAGTTCAGTACGGTGCGGCCGTTCAGATACTGGTTTTCCCTTGTTTCAAGGCCCATCAGGCCGAATTTCTTCGACATGCCGTACTGGGTAATCATGGCTCTGGCAATTCTCGTAGCCTGCTCGATATCATTGGAAGCGCCGGTCGTAACCGTATCGAATACGATTTCTTCCGCCGCACGTCCTGCCAGATATCCAACCAGCATGGCGCGTATCTCTTTCTCCGTATTGAGGTATTTCTCCTCTTCCGGAACATGCATGACATAACCGAGGGCGCCCATCGTCCTGGGCACAATCGTAATCTTCTGAACCGGCTCCGCATCCTTCTGAAGGGCGCTCACCAGCGCATGGCCCACCTCGTGGTAGGAAACGATACGGCGCTCTTCCTTGCTGAGAATTCTGTCCTTCTTCTCCTTGCCGACTAATACTAACTCCACGGCCTCAAACAGGTCGCTCTGGGCTACCGCATGTCTGCCATGCTTAACGGCCGTGATAGCCGCCTCGTTCATCATATTAGCCAGGTCGGCGCCCACTGCGCCTGAAGTTGCCAGTGCAATTTCTTCAAAGTTAACGGATTCATCCAGCTTCACGTCTTTGGAATGAACCTTTAAAATATTGATACGGCCTTTTAAGTCAGGTTTATCCACGATAATACGTCTGTCAAAACGGCCCGGACGCAGAAGCGCCGGATCGAGAATCTCAGGACGGTTTGTCGCCGCCATGACAAGAAGACCCTTGGAGGAATCAAATCCATCCATCTCGGAAAGAAGCTGGTTCAGAGTCTGCTCCCTCTCATCGTTGCCCCCGAGGCGGGAATCACGGCTCTTACCAATGGCATCCACCTCATCAATGAAAATAATACATGGTGCTGACTGCTGTGCCTGTTTAAACAAATCACGGACACGGGAAGCTCCGACGCCGACGAACATCTCCACAAAGTCGGAACCCGACAGGGAGTAGAACGGTACTTTTGCCTCGCCCGCTACTGCCTTCGCAAGAAGTGTCTTACCGGTTCCGGGAGGACCCACAAGAAGGGCGCCCTTAGGAAGCTTTGCGCCAATCTTCGTATACTTACCGGGATTGTGGAGGAAATCTACAATCTCGGTTAGGGATTCCTTGGCCTCATCCTCACCGGCCACGTCCTTAAATGTAACTCCCGTCTCCTTCTGGACATAGACCTTAGCGTTACTCTTTCCGACGCCCATCAGGCCGTTGCCGCCGCCCATACGGCGCATCATGAAGTTCAGGAGAAGAACCATCAGACCAATCGGCAGCACCCATTCCAGAATCAGCACGATAATGCTGGCCGTAGCGTCCACCTGCGCCTGTTCATATTGGGCTACCCCCGCCTTATCCAGCTTCACCTGGAGATCCGGGTCATACATGGGAATTGCATAATACTCAATTCCAATCAGTCCGCCGTACTTGCTCTGGCTTCCGGTATACTTCTTGGAATCCTTCTTAGGGGTAATCTGAATCTTGTTGCTGCTCACGACAACCGAATCCACTTCCCCATCCTTTAACATCTGGTTAAATTCACTGTAGGGCACAAGCTGCGTCCTGCTCTGCTGCCAGAGATTATGCATCGCGCTGACACAGAGTAATGTAAAAATCATAGTAATGATAAGAACCATGTAATTTTGCCCGCCCTTGGGATTCTTACCATTCTTATTCTGGTTGTTGTTGTTATCCATATGTGTTCTCCATTCCGAATAGACATTACAGTCCGCCTGACAGCTTCCGTTTGGTGTATTCATGCGCATTCTAAGCGCTCACCGGGTCCGGCAGACGCCAGGCCATGCTCTTTATGGCCTGAGTGCATCTCCGCCGCCAGACATATGCATGGCTTGATTATCGCAGAGACAGCCCGATCTATTCTATACCATTATAGTGTGACATTCCTTATAAATCAAGAACTGAAATATTAAAATGTTATAAACAAAATAATTGTTTTTGGTGCAATTTTCCCCTGTTTTCCTTTATCCCCCTGCTTATCTGTGATAAAATGGATTTGCAGGGTTATAAATGACAAACCAAAGCAGAATTACCGGCCGGTATATATGTTTCTATTATTATCAGTTAAAGATGAGGTAAATTATGTTAAACCACGTGATCCACGGCATTGAACCCGTATTCGACAGCCGTTCCGCAATTTTAATTCTCGGCTCCTTCCCTTCCGTAAAATCACGGGAAGCCCATTTTTTCTATGGGCACCCCAGGAACCGCTTCTGGCCTGTGCTCGCGGCTATCCGCAGAGAGCCGGTGCCCGTCTCCGTGGGAGAAAAAAAAGCATTTCTGCTCAGAAACCGGATTGCCGTCTGGGATGTGATAGAGAGCTGTGATATCGAAGGTTCCAGCGACAGCTCCATTAAAAACGCCGTCCCCAACAATCTGAACCTGATTCTTAAAACGGCGCCTGTAAAGCAGATTTATACAAACGGCGGCGTTTCAGGGAAGCTTTATGATAAGTACTGTCTCCCTTTAACCGGGATGGAAGCCGTTAAACTTCCCTCCACCAGTCCTGCTAATGCGGCCTCATCGCTTGAAAAACTTATTTTGTCATGGGAATGCGTCAATCGTCATCTGCCTCTATTTTCCTGACATAGTTTTACCCGGTCTCACCACAATAATACTGAGGTGAGAAATATGGAAAAAAATTATAAGGCAGACGGCAAGGCCGATGTTACCGCTGACAAAACCCCCGAATTCGATGAGAGTGAGACCATGTTCGATCTGGATATCTGCTCCGCCACCGACTGCACCGGCCTGATTCCGGCCATGCCGCAGTCCGACAGCGAGATTACGTCTTACGAACAGCTCTACCACTTTCTGCCGAGGGCAACAAATAAGAGTGAAAAAGACTAATCTCCACTCCACCATTTTAAAAGACGGCGAAAAGTCCGCAATGCGTTCTTTTCGCCGTCTGTAATTCTATGGAACTGTTAAAATACAGCCTGAACCAATACCATGTACAAAACCGTTCCCGCGCCAATGCTCAAAAGAGAATTCTTCTTCCACACATGGAGCGCCGCAACGACCGCAGATGCAATAAACTCGGGCAGGCCAAAGGGCCAGGCAAACAGTTTTACGCCCTTCAGACAGTACACCACTAAAAGCCCCATTGTGGCATAAGGCAGCGTCTGTCCCAGATATTCCACATATTTAGGCATCTCTTTCCCCTGGGGAAACAGTAAGAACGGAAGAAATCTCGTAATCACCGTTCCGGCCGCCATCGCAATCACAATCCATAAAATATAACTGTCGCTCATTCTCTGCTTCTCCCCTCTCTCTTATACCCCGCGGTCACCACAAAAAGAATTGCAATCATCGCCGGAATGATAAATGCATCCTGCCCGAATATCCACAGGCAGAGCACAGAACATGCCACCCCTGCTAAAGCCGGGCCATGCTTTTTCTGCGACATCCACTGCTCCGTAAATATCACGACAAAGAGAGCGGTCAGCGCAAAATCCAGGCCTGCCGTATTGAATGTGATGACGCTTCCCGCAACCGCTCCGATGAGCGTCCCCAGCACCCAGTAGCACTGATCCAGAAAGGTCAGCAGAAAGTAGGCCCTTTCCTCATGGACACCCTCCGGAATCTTTTCATTACATACAACGGAAAACGTTTCATCCGTCAGCCCGAAAATCAGATAAGGTTTGGCTTTCCCCATATTCTGATACTTTCCCAGCATGGAAATTCCATAAAAAAGGTGACGCGCATTAACCATCAGAGCCATCAGAAATGCCGCAAGCGGGCTGACCGCAGCCAGGAGCAGATTAATCCCCACATATTGAAGGCTCCCCGCATATACAATAATACTGATCGCCAGCGCCCAACCAACTCCGAATCCATTGACACTCATTAAAATTCCATACGCCGTCCCTAAAAATATGTATCCGACCATAACAGGCACCGTCTTCGGAAAAACATAACGCAGCGTGCTTCCCTGTTCTTTTTCCATACTATGTTCTCTTTCGTCATTCTCCCCGTTCATCTTTTCATCCCCGACACTTTATTTTTCATTCTGATACTGTTATACTGTGGTTACTGTTCACATGTCTTATGCCCCGAGGTGTTTTCGAGCAGAAGACTCCCTCCGGTATAACCTGAAATAATATTATAGTTTTTAATTTTATCTGCGATTAATAATTATGTCAATAGGAGTATCGAAAATGAAATCCGACTTCAATCATTCATTCCGTTATGAATCCTGCAATTTCTGTCCGCGCAGCTGCGGAATCGATCGTTCTAAACACACGGGCTACTGCAAGAGTCCTGCAAATATCACCGCAGCCAGGGCGGCTCTTCATCAGTGGGAGGAGCCCTGCATCAGCGGTATCCGCGGGAGCGGCACCGTCTTTTTCACCGGCTGTACGCTCCGGTGCTGCTTCTGCCAGAACTACAAGATCAGTTCCGAAGGTTTTGGAAGGGAAATATCCACCGGACGCCTTTCTGAAATTTTTCTGGAACTTCAGGCACAGGGCGCCCATAATATCAATCTGGTGACCGCCACCCAATACCTGCCCTCCGTTCTCGACGCGCTTGCCTCCGTAGAAGGGAAGTTGAGGATTCCTGTCGTCTACAACTGCGGCGGATATGAGACACTGGAAACCATAGACGCCCTGGCCCGGTTCGTCGACATCTGGCTCCCGGATCTTAAATATTTAAGTCCCGTTCTTTCAAAAAAGTATTCTCAGGCAGAAGACTATTTTGAAGTCGCTTCACGGGCCGTCAGCCGCATGATCCACCTGTCAGGACCTCCTGTATTCGAAGAATATCAGGATCCGGACACCGGCTGTGCCTGCCGTCTGATGAAAAAAGGCGTTATCATACGCCATATGATTCTGCCCGGACATAAAGATGATTCCATCAATTTGATGCACTGGCTCCGCAGGAATCTGCCGGAAGGGCAGTTCCTGATCAGTCTGATGAGCCAGTATACCCCCTTTTACAGAAGCAGTGAATATCCCGAAATCAACCGGCGAATCACGACATATGAATATCAAAAAGTGCTGGATACCGCCATAAAACTTGGCCTGACCGATGGATTCATGCAGGAAAAAAGCAGTGCGAAGGAAGAATATACACCGCCCTTTGAACTGGAAGGAATATAGCCGGGCGGCGGGCTGGCCCCCGGAGGAAGTTACAAGGATATGCTACGGATGGGAATGACATAGGGAATCTCATAAAGTATACAATAAGAAAAAGCCGCATAGAAATTAAAGCGAACACATAGGGAATGGTAATGAGAAGCACATCCGTGCCGAGAAAATCAGAACATAAATCTGCAAAACAAAACAACGTAGAAGTGGGTACCGATTACTTAATTTCTCATCGATACCCACTTCAAACTATCTCGTCCATTGGTTTTTACCTCACTTACATCTACCAGTGACATCTATATGAAATTTTTTACCAACAACCTTTTTATTTATTCATCAAACTTTTCTTTTACATATCGTATCTATTATCTTCTCCGAATACTCTTCTTTTTAATAATACTTTCTCGTCATATTACTAAACCGACTCTTTTTCTTTGACATTTATATAGATTTTATCGTTTGACTTTTTATTTCTTTTCTTACTTCTTTTTTAAAGGTTGTTGTTTTTCCTATGCCTGATTTAAAAAGATAAATCAGACGAACTTAACTGTTTTGGTGGACCGTACCTCCTTTACTTAGATTTGGTTTGGTTCTTTAAAAGATTTTTTATTTCTTTTGATGTCTTTATTATAGCTACCAGCAGGCATTTTGTCAATACTTTTTACAGTTTTTGTCCTATTATTTTATACTTATATCTAAAAACGTTATTATATTCTATTATTTATAGTGTATTTTGTCTATATTTTCAGAATTATTCAGCTTTTACTATATTATCAGACTTTTGTGTCATTGCCGACTCCTACGCGTACGGCGCTTTATGCTGCACAGTCCAGTTTTCCTCTCCCCGGTTCGCCTCAATAAAGTGTAACTCGGGATTTTCACGTAAAACACGCCCAAAAACACCGCGCAGGACATTACCTGAGTACAGTAACTAAAAAACCTGGAGGCACAATTAATTACAAAAGCGGCTTGTAAATTTTCTCTTCTTCCGCTATAATGAGTAATACGTTTGGAGAATGCATTCCAAAACCTCCGGACATTTCAACCTCCGATACTCAGGCATCACATTTAATTCTTATGGCACTCTTCTATTCTTCAATCAGTAGTATCGTATATATTCTGTAATCCTTTTATTTTCCGTTGATTGTAGTACTATGGTTATAAGTCTTTTTTTAAGTAAACCATATCCACAAGCTGTACCCCGTCTTCGTACATGGGATGATCGTAATTATCTGTAAAAAAGTTATGAACCCTGTGGAAAAGATGAAAACCGTTTCTTTCATAAAACCGTAGAATAGACGGCATATCCCCCGTCCCGACAGTCATAGTCTTATACTTATCTTTGTAAAATGTAGAAATATATTGAATGAGGCTGCTGCCATATCCCATACCATGCCACGCTTCATAAGTTGCTATATTTTTAAGTTCGCATGTATCCGGGCTTTCCTCTGTGACTACGCATATACTTCTCAGTTCTTTGTCATACAGGGCAAAAAGCTCTCCGCGTTCTAGATATTTATCTATCATAGATTCCTGCTCATCGGCAAGCAAAAGCAGATCCATAAACTGTTTTTTATCCTCTTTTACAATTTTTATTTCCATGGTATCCCCCTAACGGCTCAATCTGTTTATATCTTCATATACAATTTTCTGTTTACTATTCTTTTTATTTTCTTTGCTTCTTTTTTATATCATTGCTTGCATCTTTTTTCTATTTTCATCTGTAAATTTCTCTCATATTTTTTGCTTCTCTTTATTCTCAGGTCTCCATGCCTGCTTACCGGCATTCTATTCCTGTTCTCATACTCATGTCTATTTTCACATCTCATGCATCTGCCGCCATGGCAGTTGACATAATAATCTATTCAGGAGGTATTTCTATGATCTATGAAACATTTCTCACCACCATCCACTCACTTGTCCAGGAAAAACTGGAGGGCCGGGCCGAGGTCTCCCTTCGCCGTGTGCTGAAGAATAATGGACTTCTTCTGGACGGACTGTCAATTTCTTCACCGTCCTCCGCCTTCTCACCGACCGTTTATCTGAACTCCTACTATGACGAGGAGGAAGAAGGTCTTTCACTTCCCGTTATTGCCGAACAGATACTGCTTCTTTATGAGGAGGAAAACGGACTGCCGTCGGAGCTGGCACAGCAGTTAAAGGATTTTGAGAAAATCAGGGAGCGGATCGCTTATAAGCTCATTAATGCGGAGGATAACGCCGTCCTGCTGTCGGAGGTACCTCATTTCCGCTATCTGGATCTTGCCGTTGTCTTCTATATCATTGTCTCCGAGAGCGACGACGGTCAGATGACAGCGCTGATTCACAATGAACATCTGGGTATGTGGAACGTTACCCGGGAAGATTTGTCCGATTTTGCGGAAAAGAACATGGCCACTCTGCTGCCCTGCCGGATCACGCCAATCGAAGATGCAATCCTGGCCATCGACGAGGAAGAACTGCCCGGCGGTGTGTATGAGCTGTCCGATGAAGCGGCCGACATCTTCCCTGTTGATCTCTATGTCCTGTCGAATGAGAGGGGAATCAACGGCGCAGCCTGCCTTTTATACAGGGACGTATTAAAAAACTTCGCAGAACAGGTGGGGGACGATCTCGTCATCCTGCCCTCCAGCATCCACGAAGTTCTGCTGGCGCCATCAAAAAAAGCGCTGTCTTACGATGAATTAAATGAAATGATCTACTATATTAACCGTTCTGAAGTCCCGATGGAGGACCGTCTCTCCGATCATATTTATTACTATTCCAGGGAACAGAACTGCATCTGCCCTCCCACGCCGTTCTCCTCTAGCTCTTCTGAACCAGGCGGAACAGAGAATCCACAATAAAAATGGCAAGAGCCATAGCCCCCGCTATCTGTATCGTCTGTATCAGGTGATAGGTAGATAGATCGGCAAGCCCCTGTATCATAAAATAGACGCAGCGGTACACGGACGCTCCGGGCACGGTCGGAAGGATGCCGGCCACCAGGAACACCGTTACCGGAGCCTTTAAAAGTCTTGCAAAAATATGGCTCAGGATGGATACCACCAGACTGGAAAGAAAGGCGGCCATAATCTGGGATCGGCCCGACTGAAGCGCCAGCAGATAGACAAACCAGCACGCTCCGCCGGCCGCCCCCGCATAAACCAGGTACTTTTTTGGCACATCCAGGATGATGGAGAAACCGAATATAGCAAGAAAAGCAGACAAACTCTGCACTGCAAGCGCTGTCATACGGCACCTCCAATCATCTGAAACACAACCATTGCTGCACCGACTCCCGACGCCACGCCGAGAGCCACGACAATTGCCTCGGCTATCCTGGCTACGCCGGAACTGTAATCCCCGTTCAGCGTATCGCGGATTGCCGCGGTGAATGTCACGCCCGGAACCATCGGCATGATGGCGCTGATGATTACAGCATCGATGTTCATATCAAAATACACCAGCTTCTGAATCAGCAGCGCCGTCACCGCCAGGGCGAAAGAACCGGCCGCATTCTGGCAGAAATCATTAAACTTAAGGCGTGACGCTCCCGTGACGGCCAGGGCCAAAATCAGCCCCACGACGCCTGCCGCCACACAGTCCAGCCAGTTTCCTTCAAAAAGAATGGCAAAAAAAGCCGATGTCATGATATAACCGATGCACTTATGAAGAAATCCATACTCGATGGAGGTTTTGATCTCCCTCAGTTCTGCCCGTGCCTCTTCTACGGTCATCTCACCGGCGCAAAACTTTCTGGATATATTGTTTACACGATATACCCTGTTTAAATTCGTCGATCTTTTATTGACTCTCTTAACAACCGTGATCGCGCTGATCGATGGATCGGAAAGTGTTGCAAATATCCCTGTTGCTAGGGCAAAAACCTCTATCCCCTCCAAACCGGACTTTTTCATAATCCGGCTGACCGTATCCTCGATACGGTATACCTCGGCTCCGCTGACCAGCATAATTTCCCCCGCCTGCACAGCCATCTCTATCAGTTCCTGATAATCCATCTCCCGGTACCCCATTTATAGTAATTTTCAACGGCGAGACCGCGTACACTCTCATGCCGCCGATTAGAATATTCTGCTGCCAATCTGGAACACCAGGACCGCAGCAGTCCATGCCACCGCCAATTGGAACGCCATCATCAGAAGGGTCCATCTTGTGGACTGTGTCTCTCTCCTGATTGTCGCTATCGTAGCAATGCAAGGCGTATATAAAAGGCAGAATATCATCAATGCATAAGCGTTGACTCCCCCGAAGCCCGCGCCGCCCAGCATGATATGAAGCTGTGTCATACCGGCTGCCGAGTTGATGTTATTAATTCCGTACAGTACGGAGAAGCTGGAAACGACCACTTCTTTCGCCGATATACCGGAAATCAGAGCCACTACGATCTGCCAGCTTCCCAGTCCGGCCGGCGCCAGAATCGGGGCCAGGCTGTGGCCGATAATTGCCGCAAAGCTGTCGGTGACATTGCTGATCAGACCGGACGGTCCGATATTCAGGATAAACCAGAGAATAATGGACGCAATAAAAATTGTGGTTCCGGCTTTGGTCAGATAGTCTTTTACTTTGTCCCACACATAGATGGTAACCGTCCTCAAGTTCGGCGTCTTGTATTCAGGAAGCTCAATAAGAAGAATGTTCTCATACTTTTCATTGGAATTCTTATGTACAATATAAGCAACCAGAATCGCCACGGCAAGTCCGATGACATAGAGGGAGTAGGCCACCAAAAGCGCTTTCCTCGGGAAAAACATCTCCGAAAACAGGACGTAAATCGGAAGTCTGGCCGAGCAGGACATAAACGGAGTAATCAGGATTGTCCTCCTTCGATCCTTCACGCTCTCCAAAGCCCTCGTCGCCATGACGGCAGGAACCGTACAGCCAAATCCCAGCAGCATCGGAAGAAATGCCTTGCCGGACAGCCCCACCATTCCCATCGTCTCATTCATAACATAAGCGACGCGCGACATATATCCGCTGTCTTCCAGAAAAGCCAGAGCCAGAAACAGGATAAATATGTTGGGCAGAAAGGTAAGGATTCCGCCGACACCGGCAATGACACCGTCCACTACAAGGGAGATGACCCAGTCGGTGGCATGGAGATTTTGGAGAAGTAAAAGAACCGAGGCTGAAAACCAGTTCAGGCCGCTCTCAAAGTACCCCTTCAGGAAATCCCCGACCGTAAAGGTGAAGAAAAATACAAGGGCCATGATTCCCAGAAAAACGGGGATTCCCCATACAGGGTGCGTCATAATCTGATCCACTCTGTCGGTAAAAGCCGATTTTTCCGCTTTGTTAAACAGGCATTCATCAATAATCTCTTCTATATAATCGTATTTTTCATTGATAATATTCTTCTCGTAATTTTTATCGATGATATCACTCAAGTCCACAGGGTGGTCCTTACAGACTTCTTCGTCATACTCCATCATCTTGATAGCATGCCAGCGCATGTTGTCAAGCCTGCCGAAGTGCGCTTTCAGCACTACTTCTATCTTGGCGATTTTGTCCTCTATCGCGTCGGAATACCGCACAACGACTCCCTGGGGTTCCTCCTCATAGTGGTGTACAACGGCATGCATCAGGACATCCAGTCCCGTCCTCTTCCTGGCTGACACCGGTACCACCGGAATGTGCCCTAACATCTCCGGCAGACGGTGCAGATCGATCTCCATACCGCGGTCCTCCACGATATCCATCATATTAAGGGCCAGGATAACCGGCTTCTTGAGTTCCAAAAGCTGCAGCGTCAGATAGAGATTTCTCTCCAGGGACGATGCATCCACCACATTGATAATCACATCCACTTCATTATCTTCAATGCATTTTCTGGTGACCCGCTCTTCTATCGTGTAGGAGGTCAGGCTGTAAATTCCCGGCAGATCGATTACCTTGATGGGCCGTCCTTTATAGCTGGTCTCCCCCTCCACGCGCTCAACCGTAACGCCGGGCCAGTTGGCCACCTTCAGCTTGGCTCCGGTAAAAGCATTAAACAGTGTTGTCTTTCCACAGTTTGGGTTTCCGACAAAACCGACTGTTATCTGTCCGTTTGCTGCATTCATAGCCGGTTCCCTCCCTGACTCCGTTCTTGTGCCGACGCTGCTTCTCTGATCTCGATTCCATCGGCTATTTTCTGGCCCAGAGCCAGTCTCGTTCCCCTGACGTTGATAATCAGGGTTCCGCTTTTCTTCTTATTCAGTACGGTTACTTTTGTATGCTCATTGACTCCCAGAGCCTCCAGACGCCTGGTCAGACGCTCCTCAATCATAACTTCCTGGACAATGTAACTTTTTCCTATTTCGCCTTCATAAAGCTTCATGGTTAGTCACTCCTCCCCTATCGCTTTATCAATTGTAACCGTCCCGTCAGGCCTTGTCAATTATCTTCCAGCTCCAGAAGCATTTTTTTGATTTCCGTCATCCGGTCACGCAGCGCGGCGGCTTCCTCGAAGTTCAGTTCCGCTGCCGCCTTGTGCATCTTCTTTGTCAGCTCCTTTACGATCTTCTCCAGTTCCTGCTTGTTCATGGACTCAGGATCCTTGGTCACTTCGTTCGTGATTCCCTCTGCTGCCTTGGATATCGTAATCAAATCACGGACCGCTTTTTTAATCGTGGTCGGCGTGATTCCATGTGCTTCATTATATTCCTGCTGCAGCTTCCTTCTTCTCTCCGTCTCGCTGATGGCGGCGCGCATGGAGTCCGTGATGTTGTCGGCATACATGATAACATGGCCTTCCGAGTTTCTGGCGGCACGTCCGACCGTCTGAATCAGGGAAGTCTCCGAACGCAGGAACCCTTCCTTATCCGCATCCAGGATTGCCACCAGGGAAATCTCCGGAATATCAAGCCCCTCGCGCAGAAGGTTGATTCCGACCAGGACGTCAAACACATTAAGACGCATATCCCTGATGATTTCCGCCCTCTCCAGGGTGTCGATATCGGAGTGAAGGTATTTCACACGGATTCCCACCTCGCGCATATAGTCCGTCAGATCCTCGGCCATGCGCTTCGTCAGCGTTGTAATCAGGACTTTATTACCCTTCTCCACCTCCCGGTTCACTTCTGATACGAGATCGTCGATTTGTCCTTCGACCGGACGCACTTCAATCGGCGGATCCAGAAGACCCGTAGGACGGATAATCTGCTCCGTCCTCAGCATCTCGTGTTCTTCCTCATATTTGGATGGGGTTGCGGACACAAACATCATCTGATCAATTTTGCTTTCAAACTCTGAAAAGTTGAGAGGCCGGTTATCCAGGGCTGACGGGAGCCTGAATCCATAGTTGACCAGCGTGGTTTTTCTGGAACGGTCACCGGCGTACATGCCGCGCACCTGCGGCAGGGTAATATGGGACTCGTCGACAATAATCAGGAACTCTTCCGGAAAATAGTCGATCAGGGTACACGGCGGCTCTCCCGGAAGGGAGCCGGTCAGGTGACGGGAGTAGTTCTCAATTCCCGAGCAGAATCCCGTCTCACGCATCATCTCCACATCAAAATTCGTACGTTCTGAGATCCTCTGTGCTTCAAGGAGCTTATCCTCGCTCTTGAATTCCTCCACACGGACCTTCAGTTCCTCCAGAATATTGGTTGCCGCCAGTTCCATCTTCTCCCTCGGGATAACGTAATGAGAGGCCGGGAAAATGGCGATGTGGCCCAGCTGGGTCTTAATTTCCCCGGTGAGCGTGTCAATCTCGGTGATTCGATCCACCTCATCGCCGAAGAACTCGACGCGGTAGGCGTCTCCGCCCGAGTAGGCCGGATAGATCTCCAGCACGTCGCCGCGGACGCGGAAGGTGCCTCGCTTGAAATCCATATCATTTCTCGTATACTGGATGTCGATCAGTTTATGGATGATCTCATCCCTGTCCTTAATCATGCCGGGACGCAGTGAAATGACCATCTCCTTATAGTCTATGGGGCTTCCCAGGCCATAAATACATGAAACTGAAGCGACAATGATAACATCCTGCCGCTCAGACAAAGCCGCCGTCGCAGAGTGGCGCAGCTTGTCTATCTCATCGTTGATGGATGAGTCCTTCTCAATGTAGGTATCGGTGGACGGGACATAAGCCTCCGGTTGGTAATAATCATAATAACTCACAAAATACTCCACCGCGTTCTCGGGGAAGAACTCCTTAAATTCGCTGTATAGCTGGGCAGCGAGGGTTTTGTTGTGGGCGATAATGAGGGTCGGTTTCTGTAATTGCTGGATGACGTTGGCCATGGTAAAGGTCTTGCCAGAGCCCGTAACCCCTAGTAACGTCTGGAATTGGTTGCCTTCTTTGAAGCCCTGCACCAGCTGCTCGATGGCTTGCGGCTGGTCGCCGGTGGGCTGAAATTCACTGTGTAATTTAAACTCCATAATGCAGTTTTACCTCCTTGGTGACTAGTGAAAAAGTTCGGCTATTAGGCAGAAATTCATAATAATGCATAAACCACGTATTCAGGAAGCGGGCTTATAGACGAACTTTCAAATTTCTGCGGATGTTAATTATTAAAACTATAATTATTTATTATATGTTACCCTTATTTACCATTTTTATCTTTTCTTTATACGCAGACATATATTCAATTATAAAGTTCATTCTTTCTTTTCAATCATCAGCAGCTTGCCGCCGGAAGCACCACCGCACTCTATAAAAGCCGGCGGAATCAGTATTCCTAAAGAACAATAAAATTATAACATGGTACGTTTAAAATGTATAGCCACAAGGCGGAACATTTGTTCTTTTTTCTTCGGCTACATTTTTCCATTTTCTATTCACTTTCATAAGATCATCTTCCGCTGAAACATCATACTAATATTATTCGGCCGTGTTCTCCGGCAATCACAGCCCATATGTCTGACAAAACAATCTTATTGCCATCTGTGTCAGAATTTTCTCAAGCAAATTCACTTGACAAAGACAAAGCAGATATATATACTATATTTCATGAATTGAATAAAATCTTCAGGGCAGGGTGAAATTCCCGATCGGCGGTATAGTCCGCGAGCGCGAGAGCGCAGGACTTGACATAGGTTCAAGTCAGGATTTGGTGAAAGTCCAAAACCGACAGTATAGTCTGGATAGAAGAAGATCATTATGCACAGGATGGAGTATACCATTCTGTGTACAGAAAGCGTGCTCTGGATTGTTTTTTACATTCCGGAGTTTTATTTTTGCACAGGTGCAGGCCTGTGCCCTTTCTGCATTGCCCTGAACGATTTTGTTCAGGGCATTTTTATTGAGTGGCAATGAAAAGTTCGCGAAGCGTGCTCTTCATTGTTTATGGAGGTGAACCTGTGAACGATGTAAAGTATATGCAGTTAGCTCTGCAGCTTGCCCGAAAGGGCTGCGGATGGGTTACGCCAAATCCTATGGTTGGCGCTGTTATCGTAAAGGACGGAGAAGTCATCGGGCAGGGCTGGCATGAAAAATACGGACAGCCCCACGCAGAGCGCAATGCGCTGGATTCCTGTAAATTATCGCCTGAGGGTGCGACAATGTATGTCACACTGGAACCCTGCTGCCATTATGGCAGACAGCCTCCCTGCACGGACGCCATTTTAGAAGCCGGCATCCAGAGGGTCGTTGTTGGCTCTGAGGATCCCAATCCGCTGGTCCGCGGAAAAGGAATTCAAATCCTGCGGGCCTATGGTATCGAAGTAACGGAAGGCGTTCTTCAGGAAGACTGCAAGCAGCTTAATGAAGTGTTTTTTCACTATGTTAAGACCGGATGTCCTTTTGTGGTGATGAAATATGCCATGACGCTGGATGGAAAAATCGCTGCCTATACGGGTGCATCCAAATGGATTACCGGAAAAACCGCCCGAAATCATGTGCAGGAGCAGAGGCATCGTTATTCGGCTATTATGGTTGGTGCGGGGACGGTATTGTCCGATGACCCAATGCTGTCCTGCCGCATCGCCGGAGGAAAAAATCCAATCCGCATCATCTGCGACACCCATCTGCGTACACCGGTTACGGCACAGGTGGTCACGACTGCAAGGCAGATTCCAACTATCTTTGCAACCTGCTGCCCAGATGCCAAAAGACAGTCTGCTTATGTGTCAGCCGGATGCCGCATTCTGCGTCTGAGGGAAAAAGACGGACATGTAGATCTGAGGCACCTTATGACGCAGCTGGGACAGGAACAAATCGACAGCATTTTGCTGGAGGGCGGCGGCACACTGAACTGGTCCGCTTTAGAGAGCGGTATTGTACAGAAAATACAGGCCTATATCGCTCCAAAACTATTTGGCGGCCAGGCTTCTAAGACACCGATAGAAGGGATGGGTGTTGAATCCCCTGCCAATGCATACCACCTGAAAAACAGTACATGGACACGTTTGGGTGATGACTTTTTGATAGAAAGTGAGGTGGTCAGCGATGTTTACCGGGATTATTGAGGAAGTTGGAACGGTGGAGCAAATAAAACGCGGCCAAAATTCCGCCGTACTGTTAATCCGCGCTAAAAAAGTTCTGGAGGATACAGGGATTGGTGACAGTATTTCAGTAAACGGAATCTGCTTAACTGTTACGAAGTTGTATCCCAATGGATTTTCCGCAGATATCATGCACGAAACCTTAAACCGTTCCGCCCTGGCGGATCTGGCACAGGGAAGTCATGTCAATTTGGAGCGTGCCATGCCGGCAAACGGTCGTTTTGGCGGTCATATTGTTGCAGGACATGCGGATGGAGTCGGAAAAATTGTCCGTATACAGCGTGATGATACCGCCATCTGGTTTACGCTGCAGGCAAAACCGGAACTTATGCGGTATATTGTAGAAAAAGGGTCTGTGACCATAGACGGCATCAGTTTGACTGTTGCAGCGGTCACGCAAACTGACTTTTCTATTTCAGCTATTCCTCATACAGTAAGCAGGACGGTTTTAAAAGAACGAAAGGAAAACGATATTGTCAATCTGGAAACAGACCTGATAGGCAGATATGTAGAAAAGCTGTTCTCTCCTGCTGAAGAACAGAAGAAAAAAAGCACACTAACAAGAGAATTTCTATCTCAACACGGATTTTAAGGAGGAAAAGTAATGGCACAGTTCAACTCAATCGAAGAAGCGCTTGATGAGCTTCGCAGCGGAAAAATAATTCTTGTAACGGATGACCCGGAGCGTGAAAATGAAGGAGATTTTATCTGCGCAGCGGAATATGCCACAACCGCCAATATCAACTTTATGGCAACCTACGGCAAAGGCCTGATTTGTATGCCCATGTCAGAAGAATACATAGAAAAGCTGAAAATTCCTCAAATGGTAACGCAGAACACAGATAATCACGAAACTGCGTTTACCGTCTCCATCGATCATGTAACGACTTCCACCGGCATTTCTGCTGCAGAGCGTTCTATAACTGCCATAGGCTGCGTATCGGATGATGCAAAACCGGAAGATTTCCGCAGGCCGGGACACATGTTTCCACTTTTAGCAAAACCCAATGGTGTACTGGAACGAAACGGCCACACCGAAGCAACTGTTGATTTATGCCGGCTGGCCGGTTTGAAAGAATGCGGTTTGTGCTGCGAGATTATGCGGGAGGACGGAACGATGATGCGTACTCCCGAATTAATGGAGCTGGCGAAAAAATGGGACATAAAATTTATTACAATACGCGATTTACAAAATTACAGAAAATGCCATGAAACGCTGATTGACCAGAAGGCTGCTGTACAACTGCCTACAAAATATGGTGATTTTATGGCCTATGGATTTGTAAACCGTTTAAATGGGGAACACCATATGGCTCTGGTCAGGGGAGATATCGGCGATGGAAAAAATGTTTTATGCCGCGTCCATTCTGAATGCTTAACAGGGGACACATTCGGTTCTCTGCGCTGCGACTGCGGTCAGCAATTGGCTGCCGCCATGGCTCAAATTGAAAGAGAAGAACGTGGAATTTTGCTCTATATGCGCCAAGAGGGCCGTGGAATTGGCCTGATCAATAAGCTGAGAGCCTATGAACTGCAGGAACAGGGTATGGACACGCTTGATGCAAATCTAGCGCTGGGCTTTGCCGGAGATCAGCGGGAGTATTATATCGGCGCCCAGATTTTAAGAGCGTTGGGTGTAAAAAGTATACGTCTCTTAACAAACAATCCCGATAAAATCTATCAGCTTGCAGAATTTGGACTTGATATCACGGAACGCGTGCCGATTCAGATGGATGCCACCTCCCATGATCTGTTTTATTTGAAAACAAAACAAAAACGCATGGGTCACATTTTAAAGTATTAGATGAAAGAAAGGAAACCGTTATGAAAACATTTGAGGGAAAGCTTGTATCGAAGGAAATCAAAATAGGAATTGTAGCCGCCCGTTTCAATGAATTTATCACCTCCAGGCTGTTAGGCGGCGCCATGGACGGATTGCTCCGTCATGATGTAAAGGAGGAGGACATTGAGGTTGCATGGGTTCCGGGGGCTTTTGAAATCCCATTGATCGCATCGAAAATGGCGGAGAGCGGAAAATATGATGCAGTCATCTGCCTGGGCGCAGTTATCCGAGGTTCTACCAGCCACTATGATTATGTCTGCAATGAAGTATCAAAAGGCATTGCTGCTGTTTCATTAAAATGCGGCCTTCCGGTTATGTTTGGCGTACTGACCACCGAGAATATTGAGCAGGCTATTGAACGGGCTGGAACCAAGGCAGGGAACAAAGGATATGATTGTGCTGCAGGTGCGATTGAAATGATAAATTTAATTCGTGAGATAAAGAAATAGGGGCTGTAGATTTACATTAAAGCGCTGCGTCTCCTTTTGCCGTCCCTGATTACCATTCCCTTCTATTCCCTGTTTTCCACTTGACAACCTCCCCTTCTGCACTCAAAATAGAGGGATAGGATCTTCTACACAGAGAGACGGCACCAGCGGCCGATTCGGACTGTCATTGCAAAAGAGGCCGAGCGCCGGACTCCATATCAGGTAGAGGAATTATTGCAGAAAATGATGAGACAACAGGAGGAATATAACATGTACAGTTTTGCCAATGATTACAGCGAAGGAGCCCATCCGCGCGTACTGGAAGCGATGATGAATACAAACCTGGAGCAGAATCCGGGATATGGAAAAGACGGCCACTGTGAGCGCGCCGCCGCTCTGATTAAAAAGGAATGCGGGCGCAGTGATATCGACGTCCATTTTATTCCGGGAGGCACCCAGACCAACCTGCTGGCAATTGCAAGGGCTCTGCGCCCGCACGAGGCTGTGGTTTCCGCTGAAACCGGTCACATCAACTGTCACGAGACAGGTGCCGTGGAGGCGACCGGCCATAAAATTCTCACAATTCCGTCAGCCGACGGAAAAATTCATGCCTCCGACGTCGCACAGATGCTAAAAAAACACAACGCAGAGTTCACCGTACTACCAAAATTAGTTTATATCTCCAATACAACAGAGCTGGGGACACAGTATACAAAACAGGAGCTGGAGGAACTGAGCCACTTATGCCGCCTGAACCATCTCTATCTGTTCCTGGACGGCGCCCGGCTGGCTTCGGCTCTGACCAGTTCCGCCAATGATCTCACTCTGAAAGATCTGGCAGAGCTTACGGATATGTTCTATATAGGCGGAACTAAAAATGGGGCATTGTTTGGGGAGGCGCTGGTAATCTGCCATCCGGAACTGAAATCCTGCTTCCGTTTCCAATTAAAACAAAGGGGCGCGATGCTGGCAAAGGGCTGGCTCCTGGGCCTGCAGTTTGAAACGCTCTTCACCGACGGACTTTATTATGAGCTGGGCAAACATGCCAACGATATGAGCGAAATTCTCAGAACGGGTTTTAAGGACTGCGGTTTTTCCTTCCTGTCCGATACCTCCTCCAACCAGATATTCCCGATTGTCAGCAGACAGCTTGCAGAAAAACTGGCGGAAGAATACACCTATGAGACGGAACGGGTATTCGACAACGGCGATATGGCGATCCGCTTTGTCACCTCATGGGCAACTCCGGAAAAAGCGGTCCGCGGCTTCGTAACATATTTAAAAGATTGTATGAAATAACCGACCAAAGGGATTTATATTATATAGGAGAGTTCCAAGAACTTTCCTATATAAATATATAGAACTAGAATATACAGAAATGGAATATACAGAAAGAGAATAGAAATAGAGTACAAATAGAATATACAGAAAGAGAGAAGCCCTGCATCACATATGCGATGCAGGGCTTCCCTCTTTCTGTTAGCTGGGCCACAAGGATTCGAACCTTGAAAATGACGGAGTCAGAGTCCGTTGCCTTACCATTTGGCGATGGCCCAATATTTAAAATTCCGCAACCATTTTTTGTTGGCTGCGGAATCTATTATATCATATTACCAGATTTCGTCAAGGGCTTTTTTAGCATTTTTTGTAATTTTTTAAACAAAATGTTGAATTCGTTCCCTTCACTGTCCCGTACCCGCTTCAATCTGGGCAGGCGGGCTGGTCTGATCACCTGCCGGAGCGGTGGTCTGGCTCTCCGGTTCTGTGACAGGGAGTGTTTCCGGCGCCGGAGGTGTATCGGATGGTACGGATGCACTTTCCTGAGGTTCTGTCGGTTTGACTGTCTCAGTCTCTTCCGTCTCGTCTTCGTCATCCCCGTCTGTCACCTCATCGGCAATATCGGGTGTATCAAAGTATCCCGTAATGCTTGCATAGGAACCGCCGTCCCTTGGGGCTACGCCGGCCAGGATAAATTCGTAGTCGGTTCCTCCATCCAGACCCTTGATAGTAATCTCACAGGAGTCAGGACTGGTATCGGTTATCATCGCCGAATAACTTCCCCCGTTCTCATCCTTCACGGACACAGTTGGATTCTTCCACTTGACTTTCCCTTTAAATACAACGTTCAGCTTACCGTCTTCAAAATCCACATAATCGATCTTGGCCTTTTTCCCCGAACTGCTCTCTTCCGTCTCCTCGGCCGTTTCCGTCGTTCCTGCCGGAGCGGTGGTGTGAGGTTCCGTGGATGGACGCTGTGTCTCTGCGTTCGTCTCGGAAGATGATGCTTCTTCGGTCAGGCTCTCCTGTGTGGAGACGGCAGTCTCCGCCCTGGTGGCGGCGGTGCTTGTGTGATCGGCGCTGCTCTTCTCGGAAGTCTCTTCATTTGCATCGTTGTCATCGCGGCGCACGGTGTAGGAACGCTCGGTGATTTCCTTTGCAATCTCTTCCATCGTCATCCCGGCGAATTCTTTCATATCCTCTTCGCCCAGATCATTTTCATCAATCAGTTCCTGCAGGAAATATGCTTTTCCATAGGAAATTCCGTATTCCTGGGCCAGTTCCCTGACTTCGTTGGAAACCGGGGCCTGCTGATCGTAAACTACAGCCTGTACTTTATGTTCTTCCAGTGATGCCTCGATGTCCACAACAACATCCTGGCGCAGCTCGGAAGCTTTCTTCTTGTCGTCGTTGGCTACGGTTACAAGAATTGCGTTATCCAAATCATTCAGATAACCATGACGTACCATGGAACCGATGAGAGCGTTTACCGCAATGTCCACATCCACATTCTTCAGATCCATGTCATCCAGGATCTCCTCTGCGTCGCTGTTCAGCGCCTCGGCTTTCAGGACCTTGTCGTTGCGGTTGACTGAAAGTTCAATACTCGGATTGACATCAATGCCGACGACGGAATCGATCCGGCTGTTCTGATATCTGGCAACTCCTCCGCCTAAAACAGCCACGCACAGGCAGGCGGCCATAACGGTTGCCGCAGTGCGCATCCTCCGGTATATCCTCGTCACCTTGGACGGTCCGGTATAGATATCCTGGGGGGTGGTCAGATCAATTTTATCAAGTACATCGGGAGTCAGGGTGTCCACTGCCGATTTCAGATGTTTTGCTATCTCATCGTTATTCCATTGTAAGTCTGAGTGATCGGTCAATGTTCTCCCTCCTCTCTCAGATGTTTCTGTAATTTTTTCATGGCACGATTGTATTTAGACAGCACAGTTGCAAGCGGCATCTCGAGATCCGCCGCGATTTCCCTGTGTTTCATGCCTGCTGTCGTATGTAACAGCACAATCTGCCGCTCCTCTTCATTCAGGATCTGGAGCGCTGTGCGAAGCACCATCTTATCCGCCGCGTCTTCTATCTGCGGGCAGAATTCCCCCATCTCGCCTTCTGAAAGGTCAGAAAGACCTATATCGGCTTCCCTTTTCTGGTCGCGGAACTTCATGTAGCAGAGGTTTCTGGCAATCGTAAACATCCAGGCCAGCGGTTTCCCCTGGGACTTGTAGCTTCCTGCAGAAGTCCATATCTTTAAATAAGTCTCCTGCATGATCTCTTCCGCGTCCTGCGGACTGCGCAGGATTGACAGAATAAAGCCATATATGGTTTTATCCGTATTCTGATAGAGTCTCTGAAACGCCTCCCGGTCACCTGTGGCAACGCGTAAAAGCAGCTTCTCATCGCTCATCTTATCATAAGCGACCGCCTCTTCCAGGGTTGTAAATATCCCCATCAAAAACATGGACTAAATTTCCTTTCTATTAGTTTAATGCAAAGGATCCGTTTCTTATTGCATACTTTGGGAAATTTTTTCTTCGTATGCGACGTCTGCCAGAAACAGTCCCTCCGCAGGAGCCGTCTTTCCCGCCTGACTTCTGTCAAGACTTAAAAGCGCCTCCCTGACAGAATTTACGCTCCGCTCGTGGAGTCCTGCTTCGAGAAGCGTCCCCACCAGAATCCGAACCATATTATAGAGAAAGCCGTTTCCCTCAAACAGAAGTTCAAGCTGTGTCCCCTCCCTGCGGATGTCAATCCGGCTGACGGTCCGAACCGTGGTCTTCTTCATCTTCTTAACCGAACAGAATGCCCTGAAGTCATGGGTTCCAATCAGAAGGTCCGCCGCTCTTCTCATGGCCTCCAGATCCGGCATGGTTCCCAATCCGTATCTGTATTTGCGCTCAAATACATCTTTTTTCTCCGCCGTCTCGATCCGGTAAATATAAGTCTTTGAAACGGCGTTCAGGCGGCTGTGAAACCGGGGCTGCACCTCCTGTGCATCCAGGATTCTGATATCCTCCGGCAGATACTCATTCAGATAATTTTTAACGGACGCCAAAGCGGAGGAATTTTCTTTCCCTCTAAAATATGACATAGGCAGATGAAAATTAGCCACCTGACGCAGCGCATGGACGCCCGCATCCGTCCGGCCCGAACCATGGACTTCCACCGGGCACCCCGCCATCCGTTCCAGGACGGCTTCAAGCTTTCCCTGGATTGTCTGCACGGTATTTCCCTGTTTCTGCCAGCCGTCGTAGCGTGTGCCGTCATATTGTAAAATAATTTTTATATTTTTGTCTTCCAAAGTTTCTCCCCGTTCTTTTCTTTCCTTCCTCTTTCAGCTTTCCCTGTTACGAGTAAACACATACAGAGGTACAAAATTGTTCCCGTAATAACACCGCTCATATCGAGCCACACATCGCTGATCTGTCCGGAACGTCCCTCCGTAAAAAGCTGAAGTGTCTCATCCACAAAGGGGATGAAAAATATGAAGAGCATGTGGATCTGCCTTCGGACTGCGGCGCCTAAATCCAGATTCCTCATACTTTTAAACAGAAGGATGCCGAGAACCGTATATTCTCCAAAATGGGCGCATTTTCGAATGATATGTTCCGTCAGCCATGGGGCGCTGAGCCCAACTGCATTGATTGCCTGATGGACAAGACGGAGCACAAAGCCGCTCTCTGCAGACGATTCGTCCGCCGGGGTCAAAGAATTTGAAAATATGAATATAATATAGGCAAATAACAGGACATGCCAAATCATCTTTTTTTTCACAAAAGTCACTGCCTCTATCCTCTGCCTCCCTGCTCCGTACGGCATCTGCCGTTTTCATCCAGAATGCCGCTCTCTTTTACGGCATTCACCGCTTTCCCAATCGCCTCTTCATCCTGGACCAGGGCCATTCTCACATAGCCTTCCCCTGACGGGCCGAAAGCGCTCCCCGGAGTCACAAGGACACCGGTCCGCTCAAATAATTCTGTTACAAATTCAAGTGAATCATTAAAATGATCCGGGATCTTCGCCCAGACGAACATGGTGGCCTCCGGCTTGTCTATCTGCCACCCGATGGCGTTAAAGCCGTCACAAAGCAGGTCGCGCCGTTTCTCATAAGCCGCCCTTGTCTCCGCCACACAGCTCTGATCTCCTGTGATCGCCGCGATGGCCGCTTTCTGAATCGGCAGGAACATGCCGTAGTCCATATTAGATTTTAACGTTTTAAGGCGGCCGACTACTTCACGGTTGCCGACACAGAAGCCAACCCTGGCTCCGGCCAGGCCATATGTTTTGGAGAGTGAGTTAAACTCCACACCCACCTCTCTGGCTCCCGGAAACCGCAGAAAACTTCCGCAGGTTTTCCCATCAAAGACCAGTTCACTGTATGCGTTGTCGTGAAGCACGATGATATCATATTTTTTGGCAAATGCAATTAACTCCTGATAGAAACTGTCCGGCGCCATGACGGCGGTCGGATTGTTCGGATAGGATACCACCATCAGTTTTGCTTCCATTGCCACTTCTTCCGGAATTTCTTTCAGATCGATAATATAGTGGTTCTCTTTCCTCTGCGGCATGTAATAGAGCGATGCGCCGGCAAGGGACGGACCATCCGCGAACACGGGATAACAGGGATCCGTAACCAGAATCCGGTCTCCCTCATCCGCAATTGTCATGGCAATATGGGAAAGTCCCTCCTGGGAACCCAGAAGAGAACATATCTCCGTCTCCGGATCAAGCTCCACTCCATAGCGGTTCCTGTACCACAGGGAAACGGCTTTAAGAAGCGCTTTCCGGTCACTGATTGCATATATGTAATTTTCCGGTATCAGACATTCTTCGCTCAAAACTTTCAGTATATGCGGGGCCGGCGGGATGTTAGGCGCTCCGATGCTCAAATCCACAATCATGTTTCCTTCTTCCAGTCTCCTCTGTTTCATCTGGGCCAGCATGGAAAAAACGCCTTTCCCAAACCGGTCCATTCTCTTTGCAAATTCCATCTGAATTCCTCCGTTCTTATGCAGGGCAGAAAAAGCCAATTTAAGTCATTATATTACATTGAGGGGGGAAAGTAAAGGGTGGGGGAGGGATGAAAAATGAGGACGCTGAGCGGGGAGGGCGGACGGGGAGTGGATGGTTATGAGTCTTCAGTCCTGGGGTGGGAATCGAGGCGGAGGGATTCGGGCAGGTTATGACAGGACTGAAGACGCGGAGTGCGCTGCCCCGCCCGCCATCCTGGCATCGCTGATTCCTCGTTTTTCTTTTGGGAAATAGAGGGGGGAAATGCGAAGAAAGATTTGAGGGAGCGTATTTGTATTATATGAAATGACTATAAAACATTCTTAGCGGTGCTGAAGGTTTAGTTGTTGGGATTTACTGGGGCTTATTGAGGATTGTTGGAACTTACAGTAGTTTAGGGCTTATTGTGTGTTGGAGGTTTTCAGGGATTCTACTGCCGGTTTTATTGTGTCGCGGTCTGTTGGGGTGGAGAATTCCAGGGACAGGAGTTCGGTTTGGTTGGATATGATATATACATCCCGCTCTCTGCTGTTCCAGGACTCTTCGATGGCGTTTGTCAGTTCGGCGTCGTTGTCGTGACGGTCCAGGGTGTAGTGGTACCGGATTACTTCGGCGTCACCATCTTTCCAGGTCTCTTTTTTCTCTATGTTCCAGACGTTTCCTCTGTTGATTGGGTATGTTTTTTTTGTGGAGCGAATGATCCATGGGAAAGGACTTTTGTAATACTCCATCCTGAGATCCTGTTCTTTTCCGGAGGGGTCGCGTCTGACGCCGCCCTCTCTCTGGTAAAAACAGAATATGGTCTGCTGGCTCTTTTCTCCCCAGCTTTCTTCGAATGTATAACCGCCCAGCTCTTCGAATTCTACGGGGAATCCGGCTATCCGTTCGTACCGCTTTTCTTCGCCTCTGTATGGAAAAACAGAGATAATCTGCATTGTAATATAAATCAGGGCCAGGGTTCCCACTATGACTGTAGCGCCTATATAAATCATGACTTTTCCCGCCTTTGTCGTCTCCTGCGTCTCTCTGACCATTTCCAGGACTTTGCCGCAGTAGAGGATGAAAAGTATCATGACAAAAATCTCGGTTACAAACAGCAGTGCGCCCGTTCTGCCCTGGGAAAATGCAAGCAGTAACAGAACAGCCAGAATAAACAGGCCATACAGGGTATTTCTTCTTTTCACCTTCTGCCAGGAAGTATGGGGAAGTGTCCCGGTTTCATCAATCATTTTTCCGGCCCTGTGATACCAGATTACCGGACCCAGCAGCTGGCCTGCCACTATGAGGATCAGCAGAAAGTAAAAAAACATGGTTATCAGCTGTTCGTAGGATGAAAACTGGGTTCCCGGATTCTTCAGCATGGACTTCAGCATCCACAGCCAGGCGCCGATTATAAACAGCTGGCACAGTACCTTGCCCCAGGAAAGCGTGACTTTCCGCTGAATCTCCAGTTGGATTCCGGGATCTGTCTCTATCGGCACCGTGTCTTCCTCTTCCGTATAAAAGATTTGCCAGAGAGCTCCGCCGTACTGTAATTTCCAGCCGCCCTCCTCGCAGTATTCACGGAACTGCTGTGCTTCTATGCTTTCCACGCTCTCAAATTCCGAGCCGCCCGGCAGGACCGCTACACAGAATTTAAGTTTTTTTGGTTCTCCCTTTTCAAAGCATTCAATGCAGTTCTGGCGGATATTCTTCAGAAACCAGCCTCTTGCCGCCATCTTTTCCAGATATTCGGCAAAGGCCTCCGTCTCATATTCTTTGAATGTTATAAATGTATACTTTTTCTTTGCCACAGCAGGCCGCCTCCTCTCCCTCTGCTGATTTTCCTCCTTCTTTGTGATAGAAAGATAGAAAATCAGTCCATTGTCTCTTCTATGTTTATCCGGTTCTGTTTTCCAAGCTCAAGCCATTCGGGGGTTACCCTTGTGATGTAATAAAAGACACTGAAAAACACCATAGTCAGGACAATTATGACGAGAGTTATTCTGGCCCAGCTCTTCTCTACTCCAGAATTCTCTTCATTGTCCCTCCTGTATCTGAACACTTCGTTACAGACACTTCTGACCATTTCTATCCAAATGAGAGTAATGAACAGTGAATATATCTGAAATGCCGTCAGAATGATAATAATTGAAAAAACAAGCTCCAAGCCGCTTCTGAACATGACCAGTTTTACATCTCCGGACGGAATCCCCTCTCCTCTTTCCACACTTCGACATGCCTTTTTGTACCATTTAATCATGCTGAACCGGCTGTAAGCCCTGTAAATTGCCCAAACAGCCAGAAGACCGCAGCCTGCCGCCTGTAAAATAGACAAAGAGCCGATTCCTGTTTTCCACAGCACACTTACCAAGGGAGCAAGCAGACAGCAGACAATCAGGAAATCGAGAACCAGGCGCCAGGGCGCCATCATGATATCTCTGATTAATTCCAGTTTTGTCTCCGGATCGCTCTCCACCGGAAGCAGGCCTTCCTCCTCCGTATAAAAAATCTGCCAGAGGATGCCTCCATGTTCCAGTTTCCATCCGGCCTGTTCACAAAATTCGCGGAACTGGCCGCTGCCTTCATTCTCTTCGATATCAAACCGGCTGCTGCCCGGCATCAGAACCACATTGTAATGGCGCTTTGAAGGTTCCCCTTTTTTGAAAGACCAGATATTATTTAACATGCTCCTGTCTATATACCAGCCCTTTGCCGCCATCTTTTCAAGATATATGGCAAATGCCTCGCCTTCGTATTCCCTGAAATTGCAGTACCGGTATCTTCTTCCTGCCATTATAAACTGCCTCCCTTCATATATTCACGGCCCTCCTCCACCAGCGTCTCCAGGCGTCTGTATTCCTCCTGGAGCATCGTTCTTCCGCGAACAGTTATCTGGTAGTATTTCTTTCTTCCTTCGACCTTTACTTCCTGTATTATATCTTCTTTTTCAAACTTCGCCAGAAGCGTGTACAGGGTTCCCGGCCCTATCTGGATTCTGTCTCTTGATATCTCCATGGCCTTTCTGGAAATATCAACTCCGCATCTCGGCTCTAAAAGAGCCAGCAGGATGTAATACATCTGTTCCGTAAGACTCTGAAACTGTTCCCTTGCCATGGCCGTCCCCCTTTCTTCTATAATTTGATTCCTGTTTCGATTTTGTGCTTCTGTTTCGATTTTGTGTTTCGATTTTGTGCTTCTATTTCGATTTTACGTTTTAAATTTCTGTTTTGACCTTTCTGTTTTGACTTTCCAGCTGTCGGCAGTCCTAAATTGTAAGTTTAAATGAGTTCTTTAATCATAAATATCGAATATCGATATTTATACATTTATTATATTATCGATATTCGATATTGTCAATTCCAATCGTATTACTATTTTCTTACATTATTAATAACTGAGCTCCCGGCTTGTGAATTTTATGCGGAAGCTTTTCTCCATATCCGCCCGCAGCGCTATAACAGTACAAAATGGTTTTTGTCATATGATATGATCTTTTCCTTCTGCATTTTAGACAGTTCGGCAGACAGGGCGCTCCGGTCCACGGCCAGATAGTCGGCCAGCTGCTGCCGGTTGAACGGGATGTCAAAGCTTCCTTTCCCCACTTTCTCGGCCTGATAGGAAAGGTAAGAAAGTACTTTTTCCCGGATCGTCTTCTTGCTCATATGGTCAATCTTCGTCGTCAGGGTGAGATTTCTGCCCGCGATCACGGTAAGCAGGTTTTGTATTACCCTGGAATGAAACTGACATGCCATCGAACAGACCGTCAAAAGTTTCCTGACTTCCAGAAACATAACTTCCGTATTTTCCGCCGCCATAACGCTGACCATCAGGGGTTCCCCGACGGCGCAGGCGTAACTCTCGCCGAATATCTGCCCCGCTCCGATCCCTGCAATGATCTGTCTGTCCCCCCAGTAATCTTCCCGCATCACCTGGACCGAACCGGTAATTACCATTCCAACGGTGGTAATCGTATCGCCCATTCGGAAAATATATTCGTCTTTTTTATAGGACCGGCTGACAGCGGACAGGCATTTCAGGACACTCTCCGTCTCCTCCTCCGTAAAACCCCGAAAAAGGCAGTTATCCGGCATCGAATTATTTTTCATAATTTTTCTCCTTTATGTTGTAATTACAACAGACATATTGCAATCATTTTAATATACTGTAACCACAAGTTCAAGAGGTACAGGAAAAAGAACTTACCGTTATATAACCGGTTCAGAAAGTGAGGAATTATTATGATAAGAAGAATTATAAAAATCAATGAAGAAAAATGTAACGGCTGCGGTATCTGCGCCGCTGCCTGCCATGAAGGAGCCATCGGCATGGTGGATGGAAAAGCAAAGCTTTTAAAGGACGATTACTGCGACGGTCTTGGGGACTGTCTCCCAGCCTGTCCGACAGGAGCCATCACATTTGAAGAAAGAGAGGCGGCGCCCTACGATGAAGCTGCCGTTAAGGCAAGAACTGCCGCTAAAGCCGCAAAAAAATCACCGGCTGGGGAGCATTCCGGCGAGGAAATTCCTCTCCCGGCAAGTCAGTTATCCCAGTGGCCAGTTCAGATTAAACTTGTTCCGGTCAGGGCGCCTTACTTTGACGGAGCGAAGCTCTTAATTGCAGCGGACTGTACCGCTTATGCCTATGCTAATTTCCATAACGAGTTTATTAAAGGCAAAATCACCCTGATTGGCTGTCCGAAGCTGGATTCCGCGGACTACTCGGAGAAGCTGACGGAAATTATCAGGAACAACGATATTAAGAGCGTCACCGTAGTGCGCATGGAAGTTCCGTGCTGCGGCGGAATCGAACACGCGGCTAGAAATGCGCTGCAGGCCAGCGGAAAATTCATTCCATGGCAGGTTGTAACCATCACAACCGACGGCAGGATTCTGGACTGAGCGCAGAGTAAAAGGTAATTTAATTCCATGCAAATTCCGTGTGAAAGGAGAAAAACATGAAATATCCCTATATTAAAAATATCGCCCATGAGGAAGCCGTTACTTTGTGCGGTCAGGTCACAACTCAGCCGGGACAGATTGTCAGCAAAACCCTGGCCCAGAACAGCGCCGTCAGCATCACTCTCTTTGCCTTTGACAAAGATGAAGAAATCAGCACCCACGATTCCGAGGGTGACGCTATGGTCACCGTGCTTGAAGGAACCGGCCAGTTTACCGTGGACGGCAAAATCCATGTCCTGAACGCAGGTGAAACTTTGGTGATGCCGGCTAAAAAACCGCATGCCGTGTATGCGCAAGAACCCTTTAAGATGCTTCTTGTCGTAGTTTTCCCATTTAATAAAGAAGCGTAACAGTCTTCTCTCATCACAGCAGTCAGCCATACCAACATAATAAGGAGAAAATAGATGAACGATAAAATGTTTTGTTTTCAATGCGAACAGACCGCAGGATGCAGCGGCTGTACCGGCAGAGCTGGTGTCTGTGGAAAAACTGCCTCAGTGGCCGGACTTCAGGATGAACTGACCTGCGCCCTGATAGGCCTTGCCAGATCCTGTTCCAGCAATCCGGCCACGGATAGAACCTTCCGAATTATTCTGGAAGGACTTTTTACCACTGTTACTAACGTAAGTTTTGATGAGGATTCCATCCTGCAGATGATAAAACAAGTGCAGGAAGAAAAGAATTCCATCGTGCCTGGCTGCCGGGCCTGCGGTTCTCCCTGCGGCCATAACAGCGATTACGACATGAACAGCCTCTGGAATGCCGATGAGGACGTCCGTTCCCTGAAATCCCTGATTCTGTTCGGTATCCGGGGCATGGCCGCCTATGCCTACCATGCCATGGTGCTGGGATACGGCGACGACACGGTCAACCGCTTCTTTTTAAAGGCCCTGTTCGCCATCGGCGAGGATTGGGGCATGGAAGAACTGCTCCCTATTGTGATGGAGACAGGCGAGGTGAATTTACGCTGTATGGAGATGCTGGACCGGGCGAATACGGAGTCCTTTGGAACCCCGGCTCCCACTACGGTTTCCCTTACCGTGGAAAAGGGACCGTTTATTGTCATCAGCGGCCACGATTTGTATGACCTGAAGCTGCTGCTTGAGCAGACAAAAGGAAAAGGCGTCAATATCTACACCCACGGTGAAATGCTCCCGGCCCATGCCTATCCTCTCCTGAAAAAATATTCACACCTGAAAGGAAACTTCGGCACGGCATGGCAGAATCAGCAGAAGGAATTTGCAGGCATCCCGGCTCCCGTACTTTTCACCACCAACTGTCTGATGCCGGTAAAAGAAAGCTACTCCGACCGTGTATTTACAACCGAAGTTGTAGCCTGGCCGGGACTCATTCACATCGGGGATGATAAAGATTTTTCCCCTGTCATTGAAAAAGCCCTGGAACTCGGCGGTTATGAGGAAGACCGGGAATTCACAGGCATTAACGGAGGAAAAGAGGTCACTACAGGTTTTGGTCACGGAACCGTTCTCTCCGTGGCAGATAAAGTAGTGGAAGCCGTAAAATCCGGCCAAATCAGCCATTTCTTCCTCGTGGGCGGCTGCGACGGCGCACGCCCGGGAAGAAATTATTATACCGACTTTGTAAAACAGGCCCCTGCCGACAGCGTAATTCTCACCCTGGCCTGCGGCAAATACCGCTTCAACGATCTGGATTTAGGAACCGTTGCCGGACTTCCCCGCCTGATGGATATGGGACAGTGCAACGATGCCTACAGCGCCGTCAAGGTGGCTTTGGCCCTGTCTGATGCCTTCGGCTGCGGCGTCAACGAGCTTCCTCTGACCCTGGTGCTGTCCTGGTATGAACAGAAAGCAGTCTGCATTCTGCTGTCTCTGCTTCATCTGGGCATGCAGGGAATTTACCTGGGTCCGACGCTCCCCGCTTTCCTTTCTGAAAATGTGCTAAATTATCTCGTAGAGAACTTCCACATTTCACCGACAGGGACTCCGGAAGAGGATTTAAGGAAGATGCTTGGCAAATAGAATGATTATCTGCCATTTGCTGTAATACAAAACTGAACGCAGACCCCGATTACCGCAAATGTCATTCCCACTACCACAGTAGAAATAATAGAAAATCCCGTGTGCTGCACATTAAAAAGTCCCATGCTGCTGTCCACAATGGAAAAACCGCCGCCAAGTGCGGTCGTCAATACAATCACTGCTTTTGTAAATTTAATTGCAAGAAATCCGGCAGCTATGCCTAAAACAACAGGAAGGAGGAACAGCAGAGTTCCTTCTTCCTGAAGCAGGATTTTTCCTGTTTCAAATACCATAAGAAAAGCCAGGATAAAAATCCCCGCAAAATACAGCCGGAATGCAGCCGCACCCAATATAAGCCCCGCAATCAGAGCCGCCATTGCGGTAATCCAGCCGCTTCCGCTCAGCTTCCATGCGATATTGCCGCCAAACAGCGCTCCCACCATAAATCCCGACAGGCCAATCCACAATTCTTTTAACCGATATCCGTAAAAACAGTTTAAAACCGCTATCACAAGTATCACGGCCGCCGATAAAATTCCCGATTCTATGTTCATTTATTGTTTCCTCCAAATTTAAGTTCTGGTCCCACCAAAATATACAATTTTTGTGCATATTTTTTTATCTTGTGTGACACCCTATCAAAGAGGTGATAATATGGCATCCTATGTAGCTCCGGCCGTCCAGGAAAAATTCGAATCACTGTCTGTTGATTTGAAAAATTCAATTCTGGAACGCAATGTCCGGTTGGAAAGTATTTTTGATCTAATCAAGGTATTAGAAGAGATCGTAGCGGAAGGTGAAAACTGACGCCCAGGTATCGGTAACAGCAAATTATGATACAGACTTTTACAAGTATCCGGTATCTGAGCCGGCAGGTAATGCTGCAGGATATACTGCGGCATTACCTGTTTTCCTGAGCGGGTACATACTATTAATATGAAGTTCAGACGCATTGTACATCTCCGGACCGTTTGGCATAGGTGTAATCCTTCCATATATATGATTATTGACTGTATTTTTACGTTCATTCCCCTCTCACATCATGACTATGTTTATTCATGCTGAAATTTTGTTATCCACAAAAAAGGCTGCATTGCAATTCTGTATCCACAGAACCGCAATGCAGCCTTTTTTGAATGTTGATAACCTCTGTGCCGCACACCCAGGTTATTATATAACGGAGATGGAGGGATTTGAACCCTCGCGCCGGTTACCCGACCTACCGCATTTCGAGTGCGGACCCTTCAGCCACTTGGGTACATCTCCATATTTTGAAGCAGCAGACATTCCCGGCTACTGCACCTCTGATATTATACTAAACATTTTGATATTTGTCATCCATTATTTTGCTCCCGGGCGGTGAAATAATCCCTCTTTCCCTTTCAGCTGGTAAATTTTTGTTAAATTTACAAATGAATAAAGAGCATATTGGTTATAATAATAAAAAAACGAAAGGACATTTGATACGAAATGGCACTGCTTAACGAAATCCAGTTAAAACAATTTGAGCAGCATCTCATCAACGAGGAGTGTGCTGCATCTACCATCGAAAAATATCTGAGGGATATACGCGCCTTTCTATGCTCCCCGGCTTTTAAGACAGAGCTCTCTAAGGACATGATTCTGGAATATAAAAAAATCCTGTCTGAAAAATACAAATCAACCAGCGCCAACAGTATGCTGGTTGCCTTAAACAGATTTTTATCTTTTTGCGGATATCACGATTTACAGGTGAAGTTACTAAAAATCCAACGCCGCTCTTACCGGGAGCAGGACAAAGAACTGAGCATAGAAGAATATAAGAAACTAATCCTGGAAGCAAAACGGAATAAAAATGAACGGCTCTGCCTCCTCATCCAAACAATCTGCAGCACGGGAATCAGAGTGAGTGAACACCGTTATATTACGGCAGAATCGCTCCGCACCGGCAGCGTACGCATATCGAATAAGGGGAAAGAAAGGACCATTTTCCTTTCGAAAAATTTGAGACAGATACTGGCCAGATACTGTAAGGAAAACCACATCAGCACAGGTCCTGTTTTTGTGACGAAGAATGGAACGCCTCTCAACCGATGTAATATCTGGGCAGAAATGAAAGCGCTGTGTAAAAACACGGGTATTGAGCCAAAAAAAGTGTTTCCTCATAATCTGCGCCATCTTTTCGCCCTGACCTATTACCGGCTGGAAAAGGATATTGTACGGCTTGCAGATATACTGGGACACACAAATATAGAAACAACCCGAATCTATACTTCTACAACTGAAGAAGAATGTATCCGCTCCCTGTCCAGATTAAACCTGCTTCTATAGATGAGCCATCTTACTGCAAGAGAGAATCTGGTTTAAATATAACATAATCGACATTATGTGATGAAATTACATAAAAAAGCAACTCTTTACCAAATTATTATGCCTCAGTAAGGGGATTTTTGCAAGATATATTTAGAAATATATGGTATACCTCTGGCTTTTTGTGCCCATTTATCAGTAGATAACGCGAAACGTGTTAAACCAGCATGCGAAACGGGAAGAGGCGCTGAGCGCGTGCAATTTTCCGGCACTCAAAAAAGATTCCGGCTGAATCAAATATTAACGCAGCCCGAATATTCTGTTATTGGTAAAAATTCCACTATTATATTGTATTTTTTCTTGACAGCAGGTAAAAACCGGCTGTTTTTTTGATGAGAATTTGGGAAGCGTACCGTTGGATGTGAGTTCCGCCGCTGTTTCATCACATAATGTCGATTATGTGATAAGCCAGCGTTCCTGTATAGGAAAACCACAAAAACCGATAAGGAGGATAGGCGGCCATGGAAGAAACAGCAACCGTTCAAGTTGAACTCAATGTAAACATAAATCTTCCCTGTGAGAAAGGGGAAATGAACGGCAATACCGACGCGGCATTCAATTATGCCAAATACTGCCGTGATATTTTCCGAATCCGGCAGAACCTCCAAAATACTCTGTCCCCAAAAGAGGTGAACCGGAAGGAGGAGGCACATGATTAAAAAAAACAAACTTCCGCTGTCGGCAATGACCGGAACCATACTTTGTATCCTTCTTGTTCCGATTATTTTGATGAATATAATCCTAATCACCCGTACCTATCTGAATCCCGATGAACTTCCGGGGATATTCGGAGTTAAACCGGCCATCGTACTCTCGGGTTCCATGGAACCCGAAATTCATACGGGCGACCTGATTTTTATTCACGAAACGGAACCGTCGGCGCTTCGGGAAGGTGATGTCATCTGCTATCTTACATCCGGAAAAGCCGTGACTCACCGAATCATGGACATTACCGCCGGAGAGGACGGTTTACCCCGGTATGTAACTCAGGGCGACGCCAATAATACGGCTGACCGTCTGGCGGTCACCGACGGACAGATTGAAGGTATCTGGAGAGGAGGAAGAATTGGCGGACTGGGAAATGTAATCCTCTTTATCCAAACACCCGTGGGCATGATTCTTTTCATCTTCTGTCCTCTCCTCCTTTTTATTCTCTGGGATATCCGGCAGCGGCGCCGCCTGGATAAAGCAGATGCCGCCCGTACCGCCAGGCTGGAAGCCGAACTGGAAGAACTCCGCTCCGGCCAGGCCGCCGCCCAAAAGGGACCGGAGCAACAAAAAGAATAACTGTTCATGCACCAGCTTCTGCCTGCGGGCACAGCGCAGACTGAAGCTGTATCAATAACCAGACTCCTGACTGGGTGCAGACTGCCGCAGGCACATGCGGGAACCGTGCCTGGGCGATACATAACCGCAACACGGTTCCCAGCTAATAAAGAAAGCGAGGAAGAGTACATAATGAAGAAAAAGTCTTATGTAGGCCGCCTTGGCGCCCTTGCCCTGATGCTGACTGTAATCACCACCTGTCTCCTGGGCGGAACCATGGCCCGATATGTAACTGAAGTAACCGGCTCAGCCACAGCTACGGTAGCCGCCTGGAGTTTTAAAGCCAATCATGGCGGAGCTGAAGTAACCACTACTACTCCTATTGACCTGGGCGACACTGCAAATCGAACCAGTTATGATGAAACGACTCTGAAAGAGGGCGTTATTGCTCCCGGTGCAAGCGGAAAATTCACGATTGAGATCGATGGCAGCGGCAGTGAAGTGGGCATTGACTACGATGTAGCTATCAAAGCTTCGACGACAAAACCTGACGCATCCGGAACCAACTTACCGGATGATTTACTGTTTTCAACAGAAGAAATCACCACTTCAAAACCAGGTGTCGCTCTGGATAACTTAACGATTCCAACCGGTAATATTGCCTATTCCACTACAGCCGATGATATGAAAAAGGACATCACAATCTACTGGGTATGGGGATTTGGAGAGAACGATACTAAAACCGGTAATGACAACGCCTATGCCGGAAAGACCTGGGATTTGGATATCACCGTCACCGGCAAACAGACTGCTCCTACGTCACCCACTCCTTAAACCATATATCATATCAACCATCCATTTTCCGCCCCCTGTGCCGGGGCGGTCCCCTCATGGGATGAAATCAGCCCTCAGGAAAGGGCATCACAAACGGTGATGCCTTTTCCTGCAGGCTGAAATCAGATTGTTACCGATACATATTAAGGAGGATACAGGAAAAATGGCACGAGTTTATAATACTACACCTCTCCCCGATCCGAAGGAAGATGAAACGAAAAGGCGGTGGCTGATTCTGCTTCTTCTGCTGTTCCTGGCCCTTATTACCTCCTGTGTTGCCGGTTATTTACTGGGAAAACGCGCCGGACAAAAGCCGGCGGGGCAAATCATCGACACGATTTTACTTACCCCGGATGAAACTGCAGCCAGAACCAGGACCCATATTACAGGGCGCATATTCTATTCAGACGGTTCCCCGGCAGCCGGGCGGCATATCGAACTTCACAGTGATCCCGTCTCTACGGTTACCGATTCGGACGGACGTTTTTTATTTCCCAATGTTTCGTTTGGTGATCACACTATCACTGTTTATAACCAGGACGGCTCCGTGGATGCGAAACAGCCGGTTACCATTTCCCCCGATAAAGATGAGCAGGGCGTGATTATCACCAGAGACTCTAACCAGGACTACGCCATCACCGTTGCCGTCGATATCAGAATCCTGGAACTCGTCATTGAGCTGGATGACGGCCAAATCACGCTTCAGCCTGACAGCAAGCTTTATGCTGATGACAGAGGATGGATCACAACACCGTACGGCACGGCATCTACCAGCAGCGGCGTTATTGTAACGCCGGGAGGCGCCGTCCATCTGCCGGATGGGACTATTGTCATCCCTAACAGCAGCGGAAACGCCGCCGCGGTTATTTTACCGGATGACACTGTAATTTATCCGAACGGACAAATAACAGGAAACGGTTATACCATTGAACCGGACGGGACCGTCACCCTGTCGGATGAAACATTCATTAGCCCGGATGGGACTATAACGCTCCCCAGTTCGGAAGTACAGGCGCCAGGTGAAAACGGAGTGATTATTAATAATGAGGCAGTTATACCAATAGGCGGAAACGCTTCACCGATACAAGAGCGTCAGTCAGAGGCCGACAACCCATCAGAGACAGCGGGCGTCCCCGAAGGAAACAGTCCCTCCGCCAATTCAAATACCGATGCCGGTCTTGACGCTTTTCCATACGATCCGACGCCATCCCTTTCGCCTGCCGATCCGGCTCCATCAGGAGGCTCTGAACCTTCAGCCGGAGGCAGCGGCCCCAAACCCGGCAGCGGAGGACACGGCGGCAGCCACTCCGGAAATACTGGAGGCAGTACCGGAAACCCCGAGCCCGGCACCGAAAGCACTGAGGACAGCGCCGAAAGCACCGAGGACAGCACTGAAAGCACTGAAGACAAAAGCACCGAGGACAGCACTGAAAGCACCGAAGACAGCACTGAAAGCACTGAGGACAGCGCCGAAAGTACCGAGGCCAGCACTGAAAGCACCGAAGCCAGCGCTGAAAGTACTGAGGACAGCACTGAAAGTGGAGACGGAGAACTGACTTTTTGGGGAAATGTGAAAGATTCCGCTCACTATACCCCATGGAACCAGGGCGATATAATCGATCTGTTCTATAACCGAACAAGCGGACTTACGGAAAAAGTAGCCCCGGGCTCATCCGGTTTTTATCGTTTTCAATTGAAAAACACGCTCTCCACAGAGTTAAATCTTACATTGGATATTTCCGAGGGAGAGATTCATCTTCCTCTCCGAATTACGCTGACTCCATTAAAAACAAATGGCGGCAAAATCACCAGTCAGGCAGTTTCCGGCTCCGTCACGAACGGTAAACTGACCTTGCGGGATACAATCGGCGCTAATGAATTTATTACATACCAGTTGGATTGGGAATGGCCGTTTGCTGGCAATGACACAGCTGATACCGCAATAGGGGAAACCGGCGGAATATACACGCTTCAGCTTTTAATTCATGCCGAGGAGAACTGACAATACCATGAAAATAATAATCAGATTTTTACGCCGCTTGATTTTCCTTCTCCTTATCCTCCTTTCGGCAGCGTGCCTCTATCAGATTGCCGCATTTGCCGTTTCGGGACAAAAGCTGCCCTCTGTTTTGGGTTATTCTTCTGTCACGGTATTATCCGGCAGCATGGAACCTGCTTTTTCAGCCGGAGATCAACTGATTATCCGGCGCAAAACACAATATGAACCGGGCGATATAATAAGCTTCTGGAGTGATGATATCCTGATTACGCATCGCCTGGTTGAACAGACCGATGAGGGAAGTATCACAAAAGGCGATAACAATAATACCCGGGACGAAGCGCCTGTGAGGCCGGAACAGATTGCAGGGCGTGTCGTTCTGGTTCTCCCCGGCGCTGGAAATATATTGCTTTTTCTGCGCACGCCGATTGGTATACTGATGATATTATTGCTGGGACTTTTGATTTGGTTTCTCCCCGGTTTGATAAATAGAATGAATGGTTACGGAAAGAGGTGCAGAAAATGAGAAAACATCTGTCGGCTATCAGAATTGTCGCATACCTGTTCTGTCTGTCCGCGGCGGGTGCGCTGGTTATCGGAACTACCTATGCCTTTTACAGCAGCAGTGTTTCCGGTTCTGCAAATGCAATAACGGCCGCATTTGCCCTGGATGTAACAGATTCTCATCAAAATCAGGTGGATCTTACCGCCGAACTGGCCGGTATGAGGCCGTCACAGGAAAAAGAGATTACCTTTGCAGTCACAAATACTAAAAACAGTACGGTCAGTGAAGTCGCCCAGGAGTATTCCATCTCCATCTCCACTACCGGCAATCTTCCGCTTACCTATAAGCTGCAGGGCGCAGGTACTTCCGCTCCGGAAGGCCGTTATGCCGCAGAGGACGGGGCGCTCTCCTGGTCAGGAGGCCTGCTGCCCTATTCTTCATCCGGTGTCACCCATATCTATGTCTTAACCGTCATATGGCCTTTGGATTACGCTGATGAAAGCCTCTCGGACGAAATTGATCTGGTAACTATGACAATTGATGCGAAACAGGCTCTGCCGGACGCCGCACCGTAACGGACAGGAGGAAAATGAATGAAACAATCTGCTCCAGACACCTTTTTCAGAAGGCGCCTCCTGCCGGCAGCGGTACTGTCGGGGGTCATCCTTTTCATATCCTTCGCGGGTATTACCGCTGCCCGTTACATGGCACAGCATCAGAAAGCCGGAATCGCATCGGCTCAGGATTTCTATTTCACTAGTGATCTGCTGAAAGAAAATCCCCCGGAAGGCGCATTTTATTATATGGATCCCGAAGCCGGAAGTTTTCAGGTAAATGTCTATAACTATGCCGATTCACAAAGAACTACTTCCGCAGACATCAGATATACCTACACCATCGTCAATGGAACAGACGGCAGCTCCGGATCGGAAGGTTCCGGGCTTTTACAGGGTGGCGTTGAAAATACAGGGCTCATTACGGTTTACCCAATACAAGGCAGCAGTGATGTTACCGTTACCGTAACCGCCTCGTCCCCTTATAAAAAAACACTCACAGCCACATTTAAAATGACCCTTGGTAATCAATATCTGGTGGAGGATCATGCAGGCGATACAGCGGCGGTACTTATTATAACCTGTACCGACTCGGCAAGAGACATCCCTCTTCTGCTCCCCGGCCATGTGATTCCCGATGCCACCGACGACCGCGTCGTAACTGCGGATGGCAGTTATATTTTTAAATCTCCCGGTTCCGGTGTTTATTCACTGGTCCTTTTAAAACTGACCCCGTCGGCTGATCTGAGCCGGGACAGCACACTCTTTGCCGGGCAGATCAATCTTCAATAACTTTAAATTTATCATAACCGGAACGGTCCGTTCCGATTTCTAATGGAGGAATAGCCATGAGGATAACATCTCTGAAAAAACAAATTTCGCGCAGAGGCCCGCGGCGCCGCTTTTTGGCGTTCCTGGTGATTCTCTGCCTTTTGTTGAGCCATCTGAATCTCGGCTTCATGGCCGCCTACGCAACAGGCAGCAAATCTAAAATCTTCCATATCGGCACAAATGTTACCGCCAGACTGAGGGACGGTGTTCTGACTCTTTCCGGAACCGGAGACACCGATGATTATCATGCAGGCACAGCCCCGTTTTTGGACTATAGCAGAGAAATCCATACCCTGGTCATTGAGAAAGGGATTACCTACATCGGGTCATACCTGTTTTACGGCCTCGGTGAACTGGAAGGTGAACTGCTGCTTCCTGAAAGCATAATAGGCTTCGGTGATTACGCTTTTTCAGGTGACACACAGGATTCAGCGCCTCATTTTACAAAAATCCGCAATCTATTTGAATTCGGTGAAATTACACGGCTTGAGGAGACGGAAGATACAGACGGTTCGGAGGATACAAACGCAAACGGCGGCAGGAAACCCGACAAACATAATCCCGTAAAAGATCCTGAAGACAGCAAACCGATTGCCACAGATTCAAACGCAGAAACCGTGTCTGTGACAGACCGTCCAACTCAATTAACTTTTAAATCTCTGAGCGGGACGGACCCTGAATCCGATGAACACATATCTTCCGGCAGCAGTTCAGACAGCTCCGAAGATTCTTTCTCCGGCAGCGATAAACCGGAGCATACCGGCTCCTCCGGGTCCAGCGGCAGCAATTCCGGTGATAATAATTCCTCCGGCTCTAATGACGTCAGTTCCGGTGAAAACTCCTCCTCCGGGTCCAGTGACAGCAATTCCGGTGATAATAATTCCTCCGGCTCTAATGACGTCAGTTCCGGTGATAATAACTCCTCCGGGTCCAGTGACAGCAATTCCGGCGGAAACGGCTCCTCTGATTCCAATAACAGCAATTCTGATGATAATAATTCCTCCGGCTCTAATGACGTCAGTTCCGGTGATAATAACTCCTCCGGGTCCAGTGACAGCAATTCCGGCGGAAACGGCTCCTCTGATTCCAATAACAGCAATTCCGATGATAATAATTCCTCCGGCTCTAATGACGTCAGTTCCGGTGATAATAACTCCTCCGGGTCCAGTGACAGCAATTCCGGTGATAATGACTCCTCCGGGTGCAATGACAGTAATTCCGGCGGAAACGACTCCTCTGATTCCAGTGGCGGCGGAGAAACCTCCAAACCCGGCAGTGGTGAGCTACCTGCACAGGAAGAATCGAAAGAAGATTCGCAGGAGGATTTAAAGGAAGAGCCCTCAGAAGAAATAGAGGAAGAATCCAAAGGAACCCCCGAACAATTGCCGGAAGAGGAAACTCAGGAGGAACTGCCGGAAGATCTGGAAGAAGAGCCTGAAGACCTTTACATAATCGAAGACATTACAGAGCAGGATATATCCCGTCCGGAAACTCTTTTTTACCCGGGCCAGTCAGGAACCGTAATCTGCTCTGATGATAATCTTACCTTTTTAGAGGCCGCCATGGCTGCCGGATACCAGCCTGGCGACGACACTATTCTGGTAACACTGGATGACAGACTGGAGCTGGAACTTCCGCTGACAGACGGCCTGCTCCGCCTCCCGGACTGTCCGGAAGAACTCTCAGGCCCTTATGAAGAAAGCGGCCTGATCACCTACGTATTCTCAGGCTGGGCCGGAACCCGCTCCGGCAGGCAGGCATCTCCCTCCGAAGCCGCTTCCCCCTCCGAGACTGTTTCGGCTGAGACTATCTCCTCAATCGAAGCTTTTTCCTCGGCTGAAGCCGCTTCTCCCTCCGAGACTGTTTCCTCAGCCAGGAATAATTACTCACCTGAGACCGCTTCTCCCTCCGAAGCAGATTCACCTTCCGGCGCATCTGCACTTCCTCTCGCAGATGGGGATTATCTTGCCGCCGGAGCCTATCTGGAGGTCGGAGAAACTGAACATTTGTATCTTTATTCCGTCTGGGAAGCCACTTCCAGGTATCAGTTCAAGGTTATGACGGATTTGGATGGGGAAACTGCCGTTTATACCCTGACCGATAAAAATGATGGACGGACATTTTCCGCCCCGGACGGATTTTCATTTATTTACCAGTGGCAGATCGCTCCGAAAAGCGATGATACGACCGCCGAATGGGAAAATCTTGATGGCGCAAATGAGGCGGTCCTCCGCCGCGTGCTGGATCCAATGGACAAAGGAATGCAGCTGCGGTGCCGGGTGATGGCAATACGGCTTATGAGATCGCTTCCCACGGCCGAACTGCCCACGCTGTATTCCGATCCTGCCGATGTGTTGGCCGAAATCCATACTGTTTATCTGGACTCGGAGAATGGGGATGATTCCGGCGACGGAAGCAGTCAGGATTCTGCCGTAAAAACGTTTGACACGGCAGCCCAAAAGCTTAAAACGCTTAATCCGGACGGGACTGTTACAACAAACAGAATTATAATCTGCGGAACGTATACTATTGACAGCTGCCATATCCTTCAGGCCTGCCCTGTTAATGTTACCATTGCAGGAAATGACGGCAATGCTAACTTACAGTGTATCACAGAATCAAAGGATTCCAGTGATTATGCACTCTTCCTGTACTCCGATCTGTGTTTTGAATCCATCACACTGCTCGGCTCCCCCCTGCATATTTACGCACAGGGACATAATCTTACCATAGGTAAAAATGTTGCAGCCCCTTCTGCTTTCTACCTCTATGGCGCCGGTAAAAGCCAGCTTTGCAGCGACGCGGGCCGAAATATTACGGTTCTCAGCAGCCGAGTGACCAGACTGATTGGATACATCCGATCCTCCACCAGCCTTGACGCCCTGAACAGTGAATCCAGGATCACAATAGATGGAAATGCCCAGGTGGATTCCATCGTAGCCGGCAGCGCCAGCGGCGCTATCCTCAACGGAAATGTAAAAATCAACGTTTATAACGGAGTTGTGCCTCAAATCATTGGAGGGAACCAGGGCTATCAGTCGAATGCGTCCCCCTATACAGGCACCACTGATATAAACATCTGCGGCGGCACGGTTTCCACTGTCTACGGGGCGGGTTCCGGAAGAAATTTAAGCGTTCCAACCTATGAGGGTGCACTGAAAATTACGGTAAACGGCGGTACGGTAACCGATCTATACGGCGCCGGTTCCGCCGCCTATATAACCAGCGGCAATACAGCCTCCTCTGTTGAAGTAACTGTAAACGGCGGTACGGTAGCAAATCTGTTTGCCGCAGGCCGGGGCTGGGATCCTTCCAATAACTTCGGCCTCAGTACCGATGTGGTTCCTGTTCCCAAAGAATTGAATCGGCCTGCCTCCGACCTCGGAAGCTTAACCGGCACCGCTGCTATTAAAATCACCGGAGGTACGGTCGGAAATATCTATTCCAGCGGTGAAGGCGTCCCGCGCCCGGATCACAGCGTCAACAATACCAAAGCAAATGCCTATGTTAAAGGGAGCAGTTCCGTTACTATAAGCGGAGGCACCATTACCGGAAACGTTTACGGAGGAGGCAAAGGCATCGGTGAAAGCGGTTATGAAACGTGTGCCCGCATTGACGGCTCTTCTTCTATTACAATCTCCGGCTCTGCTGTCATTCAGGGCGATGTTTACGGCGGCGGCGAATACGGTCCTGTTAACGGATCCACCACCGTAAATATCACGGGGGGCACGGTGGAGCAGTCTGTTTTCGGAGGCGCAGTGGGTACCAGCGGCTCCGTGCTTGTCACCGGCGGCTCCACGCTGAATATGACAGGTGGTCTTGTAATAGGGAGTCTATACGGCGGAAGCAAACTGAGTGACGACGGAAAACCACTGAGCGACGAAAATGAAATCCCCGATTTAGTCTTTGTCAACCTGACGGGAGGCTCCGTTCAGGAAAACGTATTCGGCGGCAGCTACATGGGTACTGTAAACGGCTCCACCCATGTGCACGTGGGGTTGAATGCATTGAAGGCATGCAGCTATTACAGGCAGCATCCGGATGAAATACCGACTCTCTCTGCCTCTGCTTTAGCACTTGAAAACTCTGTCTACGCCGGCGGAGACTTCGGAGGAGAGCAGGTTGATTACGATGCCATCACGGTAGCAGGCACCTCACATGTCTACATTGACGGAACAGGGTACGATACCGGCGGCGGGAACAGCACAGGCAATCCGGCTATGAATATCGCAGGCGGTGTGTTTGGAAGCGGCTCTTCCTGCGACGCAGGAAAAACACGCATTGTTACATTATTTAACTATGGCAGTGAGATAAGGGATGACGGTAATGCAGCCACGGGAGCGACGCGCACTCTCACCGCAATCCAGAGGGCTGACAGGGTTCTGCTTGTCAACTCACATGTCTGCCTCACCGGACGGTCTGACGTAGCCAATGCCAACCAGACGGCGCTCTATTCTCTGAACCGAATCGGAGATCACGGAAACTCCGTATCTCTGGGAAACCTGGAAAACGGTCTGGTGCTTCAAAACGGCAGCACTCTCGTTTTAGAATCGGCCGCCATTGAGCTTGCGCGGTTCGCAAGCGTAAATTCAGACGGAAATGGGGTTTCACTGGATACAATTTCACAAACGCCCAATACTCTGCTGCTCGACACAGGCACTATTTTCCGTATCTCCTATACCGATGCCGTATCTGGAAACACGGTATACGGCCCTGTATCCGGTTACACCTATCTGCTGGCCGGTGAATCGACAGAAGGATATGTCTACGGCCGGATCAGCCCATCAGACAGTACACCGGACGGCGGTTTTTCGGACGGAGAGGGGCAGGAAATCGGTTTTACCTCTGTGACGGCGGCCACTCCTCCATACCGATACTGGAAGGTTCAGGGAACCGGCGACCGGGAGGTGGTACGTTATGCGAGACTCACGGCAAAGACACTCACGGAAAATGAGCCGGGTTACGGCAGCGACGGTTTTTCCGTTGCCACAGGCGTGATTGAACTTTCTCCTGCTGACAGCGGCTCTGTTTATACCATAAAGAGCATTACCCTGCCTGCATCTGCCGCAGGTTTTACCTTGGCGGATGCTGCGAAAAACGGAGGGGACGGAAGCGGCGCCTGGGTAACTTCAGAAATCAATCAGACGCAGGGCGGCACGGCGATTGATTTGGACAGCGAGAAAACTGCGATATCCCAAAATCCTTTAAGTGTGTTCGGGCTTTATATGACACCGGGCGCAGGTTTTCTCACCACCGGGGCGTCAGACGGCAAAATCATTTCCAATGCCTCTTCATCCGGCGGCGGAACAAATTCCGTGATTGGTCAGTCCACGACCGGAACGCTCTCCGGCGACCATGTTGTACCGCAGATAGAATTTTATCTAACCTATAAGAACGATATTACCGCCAGCCAGAACCTCGGTACGGTACAGGTCGTGATAGAACGTTCCGTAGACGGACAGAGCCAGGAAACGACCGTCATGAACATAGAGATTGTCACCACGGCATCGTCCCTCTCCTCACTGACCGTCGATCTTTACGCGACACAAGGCGGAACATACACGGGCAGTCTCTTTATCCCGGCCGGAAGCAGAAATCTTATTTTAAACAGTGTAACGGCTTCCGAAGGAGCTAATCTTGCCGCCGAAGGCGCTGATATAAAAGACCAGCTCTTCTCCCTCTCTATGCTGCCTTCAAAGGAACAGGGATGGCTGTCGTCGGGTCTGATGAAGGAGGCGTGTGATTTAGGCAGTTTTACGAGCCCGGTCAGGATTGGCTCGACCGACAGCCGGCATGAAGCCAAGATTGATTTCACCCTGAAAAATGCCCCCGGCTTCGACCCGAAAGAATCTGCCGATGTGGTAACGCTTTTGCTGGAGGACTTAAACGAATCTGATTCTGCTTTTACTATCCTGGTACGCATACACTGGAGCAAATCCATCGTTTCCAGTGTCACCTCAGGAGCGGGACGGCAATACAACCAAACTCCCTCCGGCAGCAGCGCCGCCATATCCCAGAAAAGCGCGGTAACAGCTTCCTTTACCGTATCCTCGTCGACAGACGCGGGTGGACTGTGGCTGGAACTGCAGGATAAGGATGGAAATAAAGAGAATCTACCTGCCGGAACCAAAGTGACACTGTTAGGAAGCACGGATTTTTACCTCTATCAGGCTACAGGGACGGAAGCGGAGCAAAAAATCAGGCTGGCCGATTTTACCTCCATGAGCGGCCGGGGCAATCCGGCAGGAATGCTCAGCGGGACACTCACCGTAATCCTGGACTTTGGTTTTGCATCCACACCTCCCATGCCTGGGGAATACAGCCTGCGCCTGCGTGACAGCATGGGAGCGGACAATATGGGGGCTGGATTCACCGTAGACGGCGGCAGCGCCTCCGCCTCTCTGAGCCGAAGCGGAGGAGACGGCCTCTCTAAAGGCACACATAAATTCACACTGACGGTTACACCAGGCAGTGACACGCGTTTTTCCGGCGGTGCAGCCGCCGTCCTGTCGCCCGAAGACGGAAGCTCCTTCCCGGAAAATGTGGTATTTACCGTAAACGGCTCTAATTACTATCCGAATGGAGGGAATGTTTATATACCGCTGAACGGAGCGGGGGCTTACACTCTGGAAATGGATACCCGGAAAACCGCCGGCCTTTCAGGAGACAGATATACTTTAAACGCCCGGATTTTCCCTCTTGGAGAAAATGCGGCAGCCGTTGACACCCTCAATGTCAGCGCCGCCTATTCCGTCCGTCCGAATCCTTCCTACGGCCTCCATGTCTCTCTGGATTCAGGCAGCCGTGCGGCTGCGCCGGGAAGCGATCTCACCTTTAGTGTGATGTATTCCATGCAAAATGCGGTTCCGTCGGAGCATTCCATCGAGGTAGCCGCTGAGCAGAAGGTAAACGGGACATATACGGAGCTTACCCCTTCCTGGACGTCGGCAGGCAATACCAGCCTGACGGACACCCAGGGACGTCAGGAAATCACAGTAACCGTACCCGAGGCTATTGCCCCCGGCACTTACCGTCTGCGATTCAGGCTGGGCAATCAGGAGGTTCCGTTTAACCTGATTGTACAGCAGATTTCCGAGGAAAAGAAAGAAGCCGCATTCTCCGGATCGTAAAGCCGCCTTCAAAATACAAAATTTCCTCTGCACAACCGTTTCATCGCTAGAGAATGGTGACCTGCACACTTCCCGCACAGGTCACCGCGCTCAATTAAAGACGGCCTGCAAGCCTCCCGCGAAAGTATTGTATATCACAATCACAGGGCCTGCAGGCCGTCTCATTTTATTTTTCACTTAATCATTGACCGAAATAGGCATCAATACCATTGGCAATACCGGCGGCTATCAGTTCCTGATAGTCCTCCTGCGCCATCTTCTGGTCTTCCTCCGGGTTACTCATGAATCCCATCTCCACAATGGATACCGGGATGGTACACCAGTTAATGCCGCTCATGCTGTCCGTTTCCTGCACGCCCCGGTTCTTGAAACCGGTTGCGGCACAGACATAGTCCGTGATCTTCTTAGAAAGTGAATAGCTCTGTTCATGAAGGTTTCCGTTGTAAGGATTCCCCGATGTCTGGCACATGGCCAGTGTCCCGTGGACACTGTTATTATCCAGAGAGTTGGCATGGACACGGACAAAGATGGAGGCTCCGCTCTTATTGGCAATCTCCGCCCTCTCCGCATTACTCAGATTCACATCGTTTGTCTCACGGATCATAACCACTCTATATCCGCGCTCCTCCAGAATCCTCTTAAGCTTCTTGGACACCGACAGCGTCAGCTTGTATTCCGGAAGCTTTGTGCTGATTCCCTCCGCGCCGGACGCCACTTTGGCCTTCATGGTGGAGGAACCCGGACCGATTGGCTCTTTTTCACTGTTGCCCTTTGCCTGATGTCCCGCGTCAATTGCCACAATACGGCCGTTACTCACGGCAGCCGAACCGTCGGCGCTGGCCGGGGCAGGCTGGTTCTCAAGAGCCATCACATTCTCCCCGTTCTCTCCGGAAGGATCCTCCGTGGAGACAAAATCCGACATAACGTAGCATGTGGTGTCCTTATATACGACTCTGCTCCATCCGTCGCTGTACCCGGTCCTCTTAATGCTGTCGCCCGTCTTAAGCTGCGTCACAATACTGAATTCCGTTCCGCATCCCTTCCTGAGATTGACATGGTCCTCCACTACAAATACAGTTTCATCCACGTCCGTAAACCCGTTGGCAGTCGTGCGTTCATTCTCAAGCGAACTCATCTCCGCCACCGCAGCGCCGTCGGCTTCTTTCGCCGCCTGCGCGTCCTGTGCATCCCCCAGCACCAGCATCCGCTCCTGCTTTGCTTTATCTGCCGCGTCCTGTGAGTTGCCGTCATCCGTAACACTCTCGGCCTGAATCTGCCTGCTCTCTTCCTCCGAAGCCTGGGTCTCCTGCGCCTGCAAAGTAATCGGTTCATACTTGCCGCCGCAGCCCGCCACGGAAGAAGCTATCAGGAACATACCAAGCAGTAATGCCGCCCCCCTGCGTCCTGCTGTTTTTATCATAAGATAGTTCCTCCTCCGACCACGTATTCCCCATCATAAAATACCACGGCCTGTCCCGGCGTTGCAGCTCTCTGTGGATCGTCAAATACGCACTCCAACAGATCCTCACCAATCATTCGGATCATGCAGGGTGCGCCCTTATGGCTGTAACGAATCTTGGCAGACACTTTCATCCCATCCCCGGGAAGTCCGTCCACTGCCATCCAGTTCAGCTTACTGCAGATAAGTCTTCTGGAAAAAACGTCTTCATTGTCTCCTATTACTACTTCATTTGTCTCCGGGCGGATTGCCGTCACAAATACGGGACGGCCCATGGCAAGGTTCAACCCCTTCCTCTGTCCGATCGTATAGTGGGTAATGCCCTGGTGACGGCCCAGTATGTTGCCGTCTTTATCTACAAAATTGCCTTCCGGTAGATGGCAATCGGTATTTTCCTCAATAAATTTTGCGTAATCGTGATCCGGAATGAAACAAATCTCCTGGCTGTCCGGCTTATTCGCCACTGTCAGCCCGATTTTCTCCGCAATCGCACGTATCTCGTCTTTTGTATATTCACCAACCGGCATGAGCGTATGGGCTAGCTGATGCTGTGTCAGATTGTAAAGCGCGTAGGTCTGGTCCTTCGCCGCCGTCGCTGATTTGCGCAGTGCAAAGCGGCCGTTCTCCAGTTTCTCGATTCTGGCGTAGTGGCCGGTGGCGATATAGTCGGCCCCGATATCCATGCTTCTCTTCAGAAGCGACTCCCATTTTACAAAACGGTTGCAGGCAATGCAAGGGTTGGGAGTCTTCCCCCCGATATATTCCTGCACGAAATAATCCATCACATTCTCTTTAAATTCTTTTTTAAAATTCATGACGTAATAGGGGATCCCAAGCCGCTCCGCCACTCTTCTGGCATCGTCCACGGCGCTCAGGCCGCAGCAGCCCCCGTTCTCTTCCTGAACTTCCGGCTCTTCATCCTGCCATATCTGCATCGTGACGCCGATTACGTCATATCCCTGTTCTTTCAAAAGCCAGGCCGCCACGGAGGAGTCTACTCCTCCGGACATGCCGACTACCACTTTTTTCTTTTCCATGTATCAGTACTCTTCTTCGACTTCTTCCTCACCGATATCTGTCTTTGGCTTAGTCAGTCCTTCTATTTTAATGCCATGCTTCTCTGAATAATCCCAGAGTGCAGCATGGATCGCTTCTTCTGCTAACAAAGAACAGTGTACCTTAACTGGGGGCAATCCGTCAAGTGCTTCCATCACAGCTTTGTTGGTAATTTGCATTGCTTCCTGTATGGATTTGCCCTTTACGAGCTCTGTTGCCATGCTGCTGGTGGCCACTGCGGCCCCGCAGCCGAACGTTTTAAATTTGACGTCGCGGATAATCTGATTGTCGTCGATATCGAGGTAAATCCTCATGATATCACCGCATTTCGCGTTGCCGACAGTTCCCATTCCGCTTGCATTCTCTATCTCTCCGACGTTTCTCGGATTCTGGAAATGATCCATTACCTTTTCTGAATACATGTATTTTGCTCCTTTCAGCCCGTATCTCAAATTTTATGCATGTGGCGGCGCCTGTTATGTTTCTATCCGCGGTTTTACCCGATTTCTCCCGGCCCGCGGATAAAAAGCCTGCTTATGCGTGCGCCACTGCCTGTCTCTTCATGTAGTCCTCATATAATGGAGACATAGATCTTAAACGCTCCACAATTTTCTTGATGCTCTCCACGGTAAAATCAATCTGTTCCATCGTGATCTCCTCATTCAGGGTCAGACGGAGTGAACCATGGGCAATCTCATGAGGAAGGCCGATTGCAAGAAGCACGTGTGAAGGATCCAGGGAGCCCGATGTGCAGGCGGAACCGCTGGAACCGCAGATGCCGTCCATATCCAGCATAATCAGCAGGGATTCACCCTCAATAAACTGGAAGGCAAAGTTGGCGTTATTTGAAAGACGTTTTGACGGATGGCCGTTCAGACGCACGAAAGGAACTTCCTTCATCACACGCTCGATCAGGTGATCCCTGAGGGCTCTCTCCTTCTCCGTCCTCTCCTTCATCGTGGCCATGGCAATCTCTACCGCTTTGCCGAATCCCACGATTCCCGGGGTGTTCTCTGTGCCGCCGCGGCGTTTTCTCTCCTGGGCTCCGCCGTGGATAAAGGCCTTTGCCTTCACTCCGGTCCGGATATACAGGAATCCGACGCCTCTGGGGCCGTTTAATTTATGGGCGCTGGAACTTAACATGTCGATATGGCATTCGTCCACATTGATCGGAACATGGCCAAATGCCTGTACCGCATCGGTATGGAACAGAATTCCGTGCTCCTTCGCAATCGCGCCGATTTCTTTGATCGGCTGGATTGTTCCGATCTCATTGTTGGCAAACATCACTGAAATCAGGATCGTCTCAGGACGGATCGCTTTCTTCAGATCATCTAATTTCACAACGCCAAACTCATCCACATCCAGGTAAGTCACTTCAAAACCGCGGCTTTCCAGATATTCGCAGGTGTGAATAATCGCATGGTGTTCGATTTTAGTAGTAATAATATGGTTTCCTTTCGCCTGATAGGCCTCCGCCGTGGCAATGAGCGCCCAGTTGTCCGACTCGGTACCGCCGTTTGTAAAATAAATCTCATTCGCTTTTGCGCCGAGCGCTCCGGCAATCGTTTCCCTCGCAACCGCAATCGCCTTCTTAGGCTCTGCCGAAAAATCGTATACGGAGGATGGGTTTCCGTAAAATTCCGTAAAATACGGAAGCATCGCGTCTACAACCTCCGGTCTCGTCTTCGTTGTAGCTGCATTGTCCAGATAAATAATCTGTTTCATAATAAAAATCCGCCTTTCTTCTTATTTGTAGTAATAAAGGTAAAAGCTTCATCTACGCTTCTTATTATATAGTAAAATCCAGAAAATACAAGTAGGAATGATTACTAATTTATAAAAAAATAATATTTTACCTCCAAAAAGTGTCCGATGGCATATATTATGTTACTGTTCACAGGTCATGTCCCGCGAGGCGTTTTCGCGCGTATCTTGCGTGAAAATCCCGAGTTACACGGCGCGAAACGGCGCTTTTTGCCGTTTCTGTGCATCGCGAAGCGTGTTATTGTTCACAGCGCAATGCGGTGTGAACAGTAACTATATTATTGTATGAAAACAGGTTACAATCAGTGCCTTCCGGGCGGAGAACCGCATCTTCCCAATTTAAAGCAGGCGGGCGCTTTAGCAGCATAAATCCTATCCGCCGCAGAGCATACTTTCCGCTTCTATGTTTCCCTGACCGATCCTTTATTATCCTCATTTTACCTCTGCACCTGGAAAATATATAAATTTCCTGCGCTGGACGGTACGCGGCGCCGTTTTGGCCGGTTCGATTCACCGCATGGCGTATCAGTTCTCAACAGAAGCAAATTATTGTTACCTATGAACAGTAACGAATAATTCTCCTTCCGTAAAATATATATAATAATAAGTCTCTTTTCCGGAGTCCATATGAAAAAAAATCCACTTATCACCGGAACCCTGCTGCTCACAGCCGCCGGATTCCTGAGCCGGATTCTCGGTTTCTTCTATCGCATATTCCTGTCCCGGACGATCGGTGCGGAAGGTCTGGGCATTTATCAAATGATTTTTCCCATCCACGGTATTGCATTTGCCCTCTGTGCAGGTCCGATCCAGACCTCTATCTCACGTCTGGCCGCGGCCAACGCAGAGAAAGGCCGGAGCACCTTCCGGGCCGGGCTGGCGATATCACTGACGATTTCCGTCATCCTGATGTTTGGAATCCGCCTTACCGCCCCATTTCTGGCCGAGCGCGTCCTTCTGGAACCCCAGTGCGCCCCTCTTCTGCCCGTGATGGCGCTGTCCATCCCATTCTCGGCGATTCATGCCTGTATCTGCGGCTATTACTACGGTATGAAGAAAACGGCCGTTCCGGCGCTCTCGCAGCTCCTGGAACAGTTTATACGCATTGGCGCCGTCTTCCTGATTGCCAGTGTGGCGGCGACAAACGGCAAGGAAATCTCCGTGTCCCTGGCTGTCTGGGGTATGCTGATTGGTGAAGCGGCATCCGCTGTTTTCAGTTTCCTTGTCTACTCCTTTACAACGGAAGATAAAAAGAACGGGCATTCAGCGCGGCCGTCTTACAGTTTTCTCTCCCTGGCGGCTCCCCTGATGGCCATGGCCTTGCCTCTGATGGGCAACCGGCTGATCCTCAACTGCCTGCAGAGCCTGGAAGCCATCTTCGTCCCGAATAAGCTGCTGGAATTCGGCCTTACCAATGCCGAGGCCCTGAGTACATACGGCGTCCTGACCGGTATGGCGCTGCCCTTTATCTTCTTTCCGTCCGCTATCACCAACTCCCTGGCGGTCGTCCTTCTGCCTACTGTATCGGAGGCGCAGGCCGAGGGAAACGAACGCAAGATTGAGCGGACCATCGCTATGGCCCTCCGCTACAGCCTCTACATGGGAATCCTCTGTATCGGCATCTTCACACTCTTTGGCGACGGCCTTGGAATCAGCGTCTACCACAATGAGGACGCCGGAACCTTTATCACGATACTGGCCTGGCTCTGTCCCTTTATGTACCTCTCCACGACTATGGGAAGCATCTTAAACGGCCTTGGAATGACGTCCACTATCTTTCTTCACAATGCCGTCTCCATGCTGATTACACTGGCCGTCGTCGTGTTCTGCATCCCCTTATACGGAATCCATGCCTATCTGGTGGGACTCCTCGTCAGCGAACTGATTCTCGCAGGGCTGCACATCCACACCCTGGCCGGCCAGGTGCCCGTGCGCCTGAATGCGGGCACCATGATTGTGAAACCGACCCTCTGTCTCCTGGTTTCCATCGGGGTACTGTATGCCGCGACACCGTCTCTGGAAACACTGCGGCAGGCGCTTCCCGCCGAGTTCCTGTTTATCGTGGTGAAGGCGCTGATTGTCTGTGTGCTGTATGGGGGAGGGCTGCTTCTGCTGCATAAGAAGAGCCGGTAATACCCTTTGATGTCTATACGCTCCTTACACAGGCCGTGGATGCCGGCCATGTGAAACTCATAGTGCGAATCTTTCATTTTCATAAAAAAAGAAAAAGCCGCTTCGGGGAAAACTTCTCCTTGAAACAGCTTTTTCTTTTTAAACTATATTCCGCTTATCCCTCACGGTTTCCGGGCGCATCCGTCAAAAGAAGTAATCCGGAATAAACATCGTGATAGCCGGTATATACGTCAACAGCATCAGGACCACAAGCATGACAATTAAGAACGGAATCACCCCTTTAATTACATCGTCCAGGGTCGCCTCTCCCACTCTGACCGCCACAAAAAGGTTAATTCCCAGCGGAGGCGTTATGAATCCGATTGCCAGGTTGACCACCATGACAAGGCCGAAGTGAATCGGGTCAATCCCGAAGCTCTGGATAATCGGAAGAAACAGAGGCGCCAGAATCATAATCGAGCACATCGTGTCCATAAAACATCCCACTACCAGAAGCATCAGATTAATCAGAAGGAAAATCAGCCATTTATTGTCGGTAAACTGCATGATCGCCTGTGCTACCTGCTGCGGAATATGGCCCACCGTCAGAATTTTCGTAAATGCCGCCGCGCATCCGACTACCACCAGTACCGTCCCCGTGGTAAGGGCAGCGCTTCTGATAACGTAAAACACTTCCGACAGTTTCAGCTCCTTATAGACGAAAACGCCGATCACAAAGCTGTAAATAACCGATACCGCCGCAGCCTCCGTCGGGGTGAAAATACCGCCGTAGATTCCGCCGAGGATAATAATGGGGCTGATTAAGGCCCATTTACCATCCCAGATTGCCCGGCCCGCCCCTTTCCAGGTGAATGCCTCCGCGTCACCCTTATATCCCCGCTTTTTACAGATAAAATACGAAACTCCGATCAGCGCCAGTCCTATCAGCAGCCCGGGGATAAATCCGGCGGCAAACAGTTTCGTAATCGACTGTCCGGTGGACGTGCAGTAGACGACCATCGGAATACTGGGAGGAATCACTACGCCGATACTTCCGGCGGCGGCAATCAGCCCCAGCACAAACCGTCTGTCATACCCCTTCTCAATCATGGTCGGCACAATCATTCCTCCGCCAGCCGCCACGGTCGCCGGACCGGAGCCGGAAATCGCAGCAAAAAACATGCACACCACGACCGTCACAATAGCCAGCCCGCCCGTGATTCTTCCAAAGAAAACGTTACATACGTTCAGCAGACGCCTGGATATTCCTCCGCCTCCCATAAATTCCCCTGCCAGGATAAAAAACGGAACCGCCATAACAGGAAACGAATCCACCGCCGTCACGAGGTTTTGTGCAATATATCCGCCTCCAAGACCAAGCTCCGCATTCAGCATGACGGTAGCAAGGGAGGAGATCCCAAGTGCAATCCCCACCGGGACATTCAATATAATCATGACGACAAAGGTTCCAAACAAAACAGCGCTAGTCATCCATCTCCACCCCTTTCCTCAGATTTACAATCCGCAGCCGTATATTCTGGGCCGTCCGGTAAAATGTCAGTACGAACCCAATAAGCGGGGCCATATAAATATAATTCATCGGTATGGACAATGCGGCCGATACCTGCCCCAGCATCCCGATCTTCTGAACCAGCCTGAATGAGGTTGCTATGATAAAACCGGCAAAGCACAGAACGATGATATCCCCGATGATTCGGATAAACGGCCTGCATTTCTTCGGAAACAGGTAGAGGGCGGCATCAATTTTAATATGCTTGCGTTCTTTCGCCGCATAACTGACAGAAAGGTAGATCGACCAGATAAAGAGATATCTCGCCAGTTCTTCAGACCAGCTCAGGGAGTTATGCATCAGATATCTCATAATAACCTGTACGAAAATAATCAGGCTCATCAGTGATAATAAGGTCACCAGCAGGATATCTTCCAAATGTTCATCTATTTTTTTCAACATATTACGTTCCCCCAGACTACATCCGCGCTTAATCTCCCACGACTTCCATTGCCTTGTCAAACAATTCCGGGTGATCCATCTTTTCCCTTACGACCGAGTTGACCTCTTTTACCGCTTCCTTAAACTGGGCTCTCTCTCCGTCCGTAAGATAAATCACTTCCGTCGTCTTGTCCTCTTCAATCTTTTTGATTCTGTCCTGCTCATACTCCTGAGCCGACTTGCGCTCATAATCCGTTGCTTCCTTTGCCGCCTTCACGATGGCCTGCTGATATTCCTCCGGCATGGCATCGAATTTTTCATTATTCATTGCTAAAATTAACGGATTGTAAATATGCTGCGTCATAATCATATATTTCTGGACCTCATTCAGCTTGTTGTCATAGATGAGCTCCACCGGGTTTTCCTGACCGTCGATTGTCTTCTGCTGCAGGGCCGTGAACACCTCGCCAAACGCCATGGGAGTCGGGTTGGCGCCAAGGGCCTTCCAGTAGGCAATCTGGATTTCATTTTCCATCACGCGGATCTTCAGACCGTTCACATCCTCCGGGGTATGTACCTCCCTGTCGTTTGTCGTCAGGTTTCTGAAGCCGTTCTCCGGATATGACAGCGTCTTCAAATTCTTTGCCTTCAGTCCCTCTGCAATGCTCTGTCCTATCTCCCCGTCCAGGATTTCATATGCCTCGTCCCTGTCGCTGATCAGGAACATCGTGTCAAACAGGTAAAGATCACTGTAGGCGGCCGCCAGAGGCGCCATGTTGGAAAGTGTGATGTCGATATCTCCCAGTTGGACGGCCTCCAGGACTTCACGGTCGGAGCCCAGGGCGTTGTCGGCAAATACGTTGACTTTGACCGCTCCGCCCGTCTCCTTTTCAATCACTTCTTTCATGATATTTCCGATATCTTTATGGGACTGCGGGATTCCGACGGCAATTTTCAGGGTATACTCGGTCTCCTTAGTCCCTGGCGCTTCATTGCCTGCCGCCTCCTGCTCCGCTGCTTCTTTCCCTGTTTCCCCCTTCTCTGCCGATCCCTGCGCCTGCGTCTCCCCCGAGCCCTGTTTTTTACCAGAACAGCCTGCAAGCGCTGCTGCTATTGCTAAAATGGTCAATAATGCAAATGATTTTTTTCTCATATTCCCTCTCCTTTTTATACGGTTGTGTTAGTCTGCATTAGTTCATCACCCCGAGCTCCTTTAACCGGCCGCTTATCGCCCTCTTCTCTTCTTCTGTAGCCGGAATAAACGGGCCTCTCGGGCTGCACTTGATAATCCCCCTGATTTCCAGCATGGCATATATTGCAAGCTGCGTCGAGCGCGCCAGATACATGATATCCCGCATTTCATTCACTTCAAACTGTGTCTTTCTGCAGTCCGCGTACCGGCCTTCGATTCCCTCGTGGTACATTTTTTCACATATTTCTGGAAATGCGTTGGCGATTCCCGGAATAAATGCCCTGCAGCCAAGGGAGCATGCAGACAGCCACATTGCCTCCGTCCCCAGAACCACGTCAAAGTTTTCATCCTTTAACAGACGCATATAGTTTGCATGGAGCATAATATCAAAGGTAGCGTCCTTGATCCCCCCAACTCCCACGTCCTCTTTCAGCTTTTTAATCAGCTTTAACTCCATCGGGTAGCCCTGAAACTGCGGGTTATTATACACATAGACCGGGATTTCCCCGCCTGCCGCTTTTACGATCGTCTGGTAAAAGGAGCAGATTTCGTCTTCGTTATGCTTGTAATAATATGGTCCGACGGCAGAAATCGCAGCAGCCCCGGCCGTCCTGGCGTGTACGGCAAGCTTTGCCGTGCTTAAAGAGTCCGCAGTGCCCACCTGGACAATCACCGGAATTTTCCCCTGTGCCGCCTCAATTGCCGTTTCCGTTACCCGCATCCTCTCTTCCTGAGTCATGAGCGCTCCGCCTCCGTAAGAGCCCGTGATAAATACGCCGTCCACTTTACCGCGCAAAAAACCGACCAGTGTTTTGATTCCCTCATAATCCACTTCTCCATTTTCCTTAAATGGAGTAATCATCGGCGGAATAACGCCTTTCATCTGAAACATGTCTTCCCCTCCCCTTCTCTTTCCCTTATCTTGTCTAAAGCGATCTCAACTGCACCCCGAACTGTAAGTTTTCCTATCTCCTCTTTATCGTAAATAAATTCGATGACAAGCTCCTCCCCAAACCTTTTTTTTAGGAGATACTCATACATGCGGCACCGGCTCTCATGTCCGTAAAAAATGTAATGATTGCTGTCATACCCTTTATTTCTCATTTCCTCAAATGCTTTCAAATCATCGGCGGCAATCGCCGCATTGGTAAAAATGTCGCGTTCCCGGCTGTCCGTTTTCAAAAGTACCTGCAAAAAACGTGGCATAAGAAGCGTGCGTCCAAGCCCCGCATGCTCCACACAGTCAACGGCCGTATCCACAAGTTCTTCAAAGGAATACCCGCCTGCTTCCTCCCCCTCTGCCTTAATCAGGCTTTTTCCGATGTTCGTGGAATTCAGAAGCGCCTCATAAAACTGCCCACTGATTGTCGTGTTGCTGGCGGTCACTCTCTGCCCCTCGTCAATATACATCACCTTAGTATGGGAGCTTAAGGCAACAATGCTGCACGGTTCTTTTATCTTTTTTTCTTCTATGATTCCAATGCACTGCACCTCCTCCCCTCTCATAAAGTCGACGTCCCGCAAATCCTGCGCACGTGCATTCTCCGGATACCGGTTTCTAATGCCCCGGATAAAATAAACCGGCCGGTGAATTGGAAGCACCGTTTCATCATTGACTTCCAGGATTCCCTCCGACAAATCCGACAGACCGGCGGGAGCCACCAAATGCGGAATCTCTATCAGGCCGATTTCAGAGGTAATCATCCCCGACGCCACGGCAAATTCCACATCCTCATCCCTGATTCCATATTCGTTCAGGATTTCAAAAAACAGTTCCGTGATTCCCTGCCTTAAGGCATCCCTGCTTCCCGTAATAGAGGTATCTCTGACCCCTACTTTCCGGCTGCCGCAGGCCGCAATTGTTCTGTTCCGATCCACGATGTAAATTCTCGTATTGGTTGTTCCGCAATCAATTACAGCAAACATATTTAACCCTCCCGTCATTTTCAACTGACTTTTAAGACTTCGGCACATTGACCGGATGCAGCGGTTTTTCACCATTCAGTACTCTGACTGCCTCCTCGGCAACCTTTTTCTGCAGGCTCTTAACTGCCTCCTCCGAATACCAAGCCACATGGGGCGTTACGATGGCCTGTTCCATTTTAAGCAGCGGACTGTCCGGATCGATTGGCTCTTTTTCACAGACATCAATTCCTGCGCCCGCAATCTCCCCTTCTTTAAGCGCCTTTATCAAATCCTCCTCGCAGATTACGCCACCTCTGGCCGTATTAATTATAAAAGCGGTTCTTTTCATCTTCTTAAATTTGTCATAGTCGAACAGATGGCGCGTCTCCCCGTTCAGTGGGCAGTGTACCGATATGTAATCACTTTCCGCCAGGAGCGTCTCCAAGGCCACCAGCTCTACGCCCAGCTTTTTTGCCGTTTCAGCCGGCATATAGGGGTCATATGCAATCATTCTCATGCCAAAACCGGCCATTTTTTTTGCGACAAGAGCCGGAATTCTTCCTAAACCAACCAGTCCCAGAACTTTTCCTTCCATGCGGTAAAGCGGTTTCACGAGACTGTAATCCCATTTCCCCTCTTTTACCAACGACGCCAGGGATGGCAGTTTTCTTGCACAGGCCATTAAGAGGGCTATCGCATGGTTGGACACCTCATCCAGGCTGTAATCAGGGACATTGGCTACATAGATTCCCTTTTCGGAAGCCGCTTTCACATCAATGTTGTCCACACCAATCGCATACCTGACGATGAGCCTGCAGTGCTCCAGACTTTCTATGACTCTTTTCGTTATCGGAGCAAACTGCACAATCAGCACGTCTGCGTCCCTGGCTGCCCCAATCACTTCCTCCTCCGTCTTACAGTGGTAATCGAATAGCTCAGCATCCTTAATCTGTGCAATTTCCCGACGCTCCAAGTCCAGATTTTCATAGTAATAATCGCTTATTACGATTTTCTTCCCCCTGCTTTCTTCCCCCATTTTATCCTCCGCTTTTATTTCTTTTTTTTAATTTATTCAATTTATTTTATACAGTAAAACTTAGTTTTATTTTATTCTATATAAAAAAACGCGTCTTTTACCTTTGTTTTTTTTATACAGGACATCCCAGTCTTGCAGATATCCTTCCTGCCGTTCTGATTACATCCTGTTTTGCCTCTTCTCTCTTTTCCCCTTCGAATAGCTCCTGAATTCCACAGATACTGATCCCTGCCGTCATCTCTTTATTGTAATCGAAAATCGGAGCACAGACACTGGAAATATATGGTTCATTTTCCCCATTATTAAAAGAATATCCTTCTTTCCCGGCCTTTCGGATTATCCTGAGCAGTTCCTCCTTATCGGTGACCGTCTTATCGGTAAACCGCTCCACATGGATTGATTGAATATATTCCTCCAGTTCCTCCCCTGGCATCCTGGAAAGAAATAATCTTCCGATTCCGGTAGAGTATAGTTCCCTCATTCCGCCCGAGCGGATCATAAGCTGCGCCCATGAGGGTACATCCCTGGGTACGACACATTCGATCATCAGAACCTTGTCTTCCCTCCGTATTCCAAGATAACAGATAACACTTTTACGGTCCGCTATCTCCTGAAGGTACGGCACCGCTATCTTGCGCAAATCCAGATGGTTTTTCTTCAGAGTGCTGAGGTGGAGAGGCACCAGTCCAAGACTGTACGTCTTATTCGTTTCATCATATTCGATAAACCCCTCTGACGCCAGAGTAAAAAGCAAACGCAGTGTCGAACTTTTTCCCACTCCCGTCATCGCGCTGATCTCAGACAGTGACATCTCAAAGTGGTTTTCGTCAAAGAGTTTTAAAAGCTTTAACGCCTTCTGAACCGCGCTGATTGTATAATCCTTACTTGTATTCACCGGTTTCCCTCCTGTTTCGCCCAGGGCCTGTCAAACAGGCTTTTACCCAGCCGCTGCCCTGATAAAATCTTTTATTGAATTATATCAACAAAAAAACCTGATGGCAAGTTATACGCCCTCCTTAAATTTCACAATCCCTTTAAATACCTCCTGTCTCCCGTCCGCCCATTTTAAAACCTCGGTCCCCGCGTTTTCAAACGCAGTCCTGTCTGTGATAAAAAGACCGGGATCCACTCGCCCCTCTTCCCACAGCCCCATAACGGACCGGTAATCTTCGGGCACCGAATTCCGCGTAACATGAAGCGACGGTTCTTTCATGTGGAAAGCGGCCTCATCTATTTCCAGAGTCCCTTTAAACATTCCGACAAATACGATCTCACCTCCATGTCCAATCCATTCAAATGCATGTTCCATCGAATTCTTATTGGCGGTTGTATCAATCACTCCGTCGAATCCGTCCTGAGCAATTTGACCCATGACATCTGCTTTCTCCGTCTCATCCAGGGGATTAAAGACGGAGAAACCAAAGGTTTTCCGGACAAATTCCCGCCTGGCCGGGTTAATATCTGCCAATACCGCATTCATCCCAAGCGCCTCCGCACACACCGCGCATGCGGTCCCAATTGGTCCTGCCCCGAGAATCAGGAGTCTCTTTCCCCGTCCCGGCCGCATTCGCGATACGGCGTGATAACCGATGGTCAGCGGTTCTATGAGTGCCGCCTCCTCCTGTCTGTCCGGAAACGGATTCTTAAGTAAAAACCGCTCGGGCAGCGATAAATACTCCTGAAGACCTCCGTCTTCATGGACACCGTAAAGCTTCAGACAACTGCAGCAGTTCGTCTTCCCCGCCTTACAGGCCATACAGGAATCACAGGAGATGCATGGCATGACACATACACTGTCCCCCTCCCTGAATTTCGTGGAATCCCCAGCATCCGCCACGACTGCCGCTATCTCATGCCCTATTACCCTTGGAAAGGTAAATAACGGCTGTTCCCCTCTGATCGCATGGATATCAGAACCGCAAATGCTCACAGCCCGCATCCTGATCAGAAGCTCCCCGTCCTTTCGCTCCGGCATGCGTCTCTCCTCAAAGCTTAAATCATATGCACCGTTCAACACCAATGCCTTCATTCAATCACTCTCCTCCTGCCCGCTAAGCTGATCAGGCAACCACACCTACCTGTCTGAACATCTTTTCTTACTTAGTCAGATAACCTCCGTCAACCGGAATAACCACGCCGTTAATGTAATCTGAAGCGTGGCTTGCAAGAAGTACCGCCACCCCTTTAAAATCTTCCGGAGTTCCCCAGTCTCCCTGCGGAATTCTGGCCTTCACCGATTCATTCCTCTGCGGATCCGCCCGAAGCGGCGCCGACAGATTGGTACAAATCCACCCGGGAGCTATCGCATTGACATTAATCCCCCTGCCTCCCCACTCGCTGGCAAGCACCTTCGTAAGTCCAGCCACCGCATGCTTGCTGGCCGTATAAGCCGCCGTATTAAAACCGCCCAGGTAAGACATCATCGAAGCAATATTAATAATCTTCCCCCCTGACTTCTGCTCAATAAACTGCCTGGCAGCCAGTTGAGAAAGGAAAAATACCGTCTTCGAATTCAACTGCATAATATCGTCCCATGTCTTCTCACTGTAATCCAGAGCCGCTTCCCGAGGACAGATGCCGGAGTTATTCACAAGAATATCAAGCCGTCCAAACTTCTCCAGCACGCACCGCATCACCTCCGGCAGACTTTCCATCTCAGACAAATCCCTGCGGACCGCAAGAAACTCACCTCCCAGCCCTTTTACATATGCCTCCAGCTCATCGGGCCTATGGCTGTTATATACGCAGGCCACATCCGCCCCCGCTTCCGCCAGCCCCCGCGCAATCCCCAAACCAATCCCCGTCCCTCCCCCTGTGATGAGGGCAACTTTGCCTTTCAAAACAAAACTGTCTAAAACCATACTTCTCCTCTCCAGAATATTTTATTGTATAAAACTAAGTTTTATTTACTAAAAACATTATAAAATACATGGACAATCAATACAACAGAAAATATTCACAAAAAAAATATTTATTATTATGCAATCCATACAATTCACTAATTGTCTATTTTTTATCAGATTCTTTATCTATTTATTCATTTTACTCTGTAAAATTCATCTATATTGTACCTGTCCGAACCAATCCCCACTTTCCCCCTTCTCCTCACCAACAAAAAAAGACCATTTCTACAAAAAACATAGAAACAGTCTCTATAATGTACCCACTGCCAGCAATCCCCCATCCCTCAATCCCACCTAGCGCCCACAACAATCCCCGCCTGCAGCAGCCTAAAGCCCGGGACCGAAGACTCTCCCTACCTCCGCTCCCCATCCCGGACCTCCCCATCCGCATCCTCATTTCTCCCTCCTCCACAGAAAAAGGCGCCCCCTTTTACAGGAGCGCCCTCTATTCCCCGGATTTTCATCCGCTAAATTACTTTCTCATCTCCAGAACATCTGCAAATGCCTGGATAGCAGTGCTTGCCTGACCGAAGTCACGCATCTGCTGATCGATACCCAGTTTGATGTGCGGGATATCTGCAGCCATCAGAGCTTTCTTCAGGTATGGATACTCCATCTCCTCCGGATCACAGAACTGCTGCATAAACAGTACCAGACCCTGAGCTCCGCTCTCTTTTACCATATTTGCAATAAACTCGCCGCGGCGGTTCTTGGAAGACTCTGCATCATACAGAAGAACTTCGTAGTCCACGTTAGCAAACTGTTTTGCCAGTGCCATCAGAGCGTCGGCCTCGTCCTCCGGAGCATCTGTGCGGAATGCACGGCTCTCGTGGGCAACGTCGTCTGCAGCGATAGCAATATTGTTCTCTTCGAAAATTTCAAGCAGCTTCGGGTTGTCACAGATGATACCGGAAGTAACAACCTTGGTGCCCTGCCAGTCACAGACCGGAAGTTTCTCAAGTTCTGCGTTCAGTTCCTCAAGCTTAGCTATGTATTCCGGTTTCTCCATGAAGAAGAATGCCTTTAATACAGCGGAACGCTTGGTAGGTGTAACTACGTCGCAGTGAGCGCTTGCCAGCTCTACGAATTTACGGCGGGCTGCACGGCTCTTATTGTAAACTTTGATTGCATCCTGGATTGCCTCATTGGTAATCTCTTTGCCGGATACTTTCTCAAGCTCTTCTTTAACTGTTCTGTACTGATCAACACAGAACTGAAGACCGAAGTCTTCAAAACGGTTCTGTGGATGTGCCAGGAAGATGACTGCCATCTTCTCTCCCATAGAAACACGGAAGTTCTGGCTCATAGGACGCAGGGTATCACAGATAGTTGGTGTGATAATACCGTCCAGATCGTCCATGGTGCCGTCTAACAGCATCTCAAGCGCAAGCTGTGCGATAGTGCAGTAGAATGTTGCACAGTACTCTTTTGCACGGCTGATGGTCTTATTGTTGGAACCCCAGATTCCCATCGGTACCATACCTGCTGCATAAACTAATTCTTCCGGAGCATAATATGGCAGAACACCGATGACTTTCTTACCCTGTGCTTTGTATTCTGCAAGCTGCTGTTTCGGAGTGGCAGCCTTAACTTTAAATTCGTCTAATAATGCATTAACACTCATCTGATTATACCTCCTTTGCCTGCTTGTTTGCTTCCATCGCTTCTACAAGGCCCTGTACACGTGTTTCGTACTGAGCGGCATTGAAGTTACGCGGGTCAGCCTGGTCACCGTCGAAGCCTGCGCATGGAACACCCAGATCGTCGGTAAAGCGGCGCTGCATCTCAGCCATATAACCGCTCCACGGTTTACAGCTTCTGTTGTAATGAACGAGAACGCCGTCTACCTTATTGTCGCGGCAGATGCCTTCACGCCAGTCAACACCCTGCTCGATGCAGACAGAGTTCGGAGCTTTATAGTAAGCACGGGCCATCTCATCGATGTTGTTATAAACGAAACCGAATGCAGGTGCATATACAACGGCTGTAACGTTTACTCCATGCTCTTTCAGTGGTTTAAACAGAGCCGGAAGTTTTGGCCAGCATGGGATACCCTCGAACATAACACGGTATTTCTCCGGGAATGGAGTGGTTGTCTCGCCCTTCTTAACAGTCTCTTCCAGATCTCTTGCAAGAAGCTCAAATGCTTCGGCAGCTTCCACTCTTGCACGTGCAGTAACAACGTCGGCCATATGGTTGAACAGGTCGAAACCGCTGTATGGAGCGGGTTTGTACTGAAGGTAATCACAAACGCTTAACCAAGCTTGCGCGGTACGGTTTGCATTTGCACAGGCCTGCTCGAATTTCTTCTCATCGAACTTCTTACCTGTCAGTTCTTCCAGCTGTTTGATTGCTTTGTCAAACTGTGCGCGCACATATTTAACGTTGTCGTCATGTACGTCTACTGTATTGTTGTATGGGATATCGATCATGATCAGAGGAATATTGCACATACGGGCAATGTTCTCGTACCATTTTGTCATACAGTTACAGATATTGTTACAGCACAGAACGAAATCCGGCTGCGGAATACGCATCTGGCGGATTGTAGCGATCGCTTCCATACGGCGCTCTTTTTCAGGGCCGTCCGGAAGAGCTTCAATCTCAAGCAGGTTATCCAGTACCAGGTAAGGAGTCTGAGTCTTAGGATCTTTCTTCGGCTTACCGGTAGCTTCGTCGATTACAACGTTTCCGTCTGCATCCTTTAATGGCTTTCCGGTGCTTGGATCAATGATATACTCTCCTGTCTCCGGATCATACTTACGGGATACGCGTACGCCGGCTGCATAAGCAAGGCTGATACGGGCATATCCACAGATATCGTTGTCATAACCCAGATCTTCGGCTGCCTGACACATTAACTCACCGTAACGGTTTGCAGCGATACCAGCAGCCTGATTCTCCGGATACATAACATTCAGATCAAATGCTGCTGCAAGCTCACATGGGAACTTGGATGAGGACCAGCCAACTAACTCGCCTCTTGCTTTGGCCTCGCGTGCATCTTTGTGGACGTCGTCAACGACCTTACGAAGTGCGAGAACGCCAGGACTAACTTGTTTTGCCATAATAATTATCCTCCATTCTTTCTATGAATTACTACTACTGCGGCGGCTGGCAGCCTGCCATGCAAGCAGAGCGGCGCCAAGCGCACCATTATACTGTGTCAGCGGGGAAATCTTAATCGGACATCCAAGCTCATCCTGGAGTGCCTGAACAACACCCAGGTTCTGAGCAACGCCGCCGGTCATAACAACATCCGGCACCACACCGATACGGTGGGCGAGCCCTGTGACACGATGAGCCACCGAGCGGTGAATTCCGGCAATAATATCGCATTTGTCGGTTCCCATCGCCAACTGGCTTATAACCTCACTCTCGGCAAAAACGGTACAGGTGGAACTGATTCCCACCTTCTTCTGGGACATTGCGCCGAGCCTGCCCAGATCTGCTACTTTTACTTCCAAAACGCGCGCCATAACATCCAGGAACCGTCCCGTTCCGGCCGCACACTTATCATTCATCTGGAAATTGGTCATTGCACCATTGTCAATGTGCAGGACTTTGACATCCTGTCCTCCGATATCGATGACTGTGTGGACATTTGGAAACAGAAAGGAAGCTCCTTTGGCATGACATGAAAGCTCGCTCATCTGCTTGTCGGCAATACCGTCCATCAGAGAGGTACGGCCATAGCCTGTTGCCAGTGTATAAGCCATCTCTTCCTTTTTCATGCCTATATCATCGAGCACGGCCTCAATCGCGCGCTGCGGTCCGCTGGTACCTGCGCCGACGTCAATCAGCGATTTCGCCACAATCTCCTTGCCGTCTTTTAAGATAATGCATTTGGAGGCTGTGGAGCCGACATCGATACCTAAAGTATAAATTGCGCTCATTGTATCTATTTCCTTTCATTAGGCTAAAAAGTTCTTATTACACGGCGTTCCGGCATATCCAGGCACACCGCTTACGAGTCCATGATACCACAAAACGTGCTAAAAGTCGCTGGAAAATACATAAAACGCTATAAAATAATTGATAAGACAGTTATAAAAAAACCTTTATCCGCCCGGGGATACAGATAAATCGAGCAAAGGTTCCAGCAGCCCTTGCCCGATTTATCTGAAAAGTCTCAGACTTTTTTACTATCTACTATCTTACTATCAACTATCAATTGTTTTATGCACGCAGCGTTTTCACTTATACATTCACTTTGTTTTTAGATATAAATCAATTATTTACCGAAGGTCTGAAATTCACGAACGGATCTTGGTGTGAGCATCTGATGCATCGGGCAGATGGACTGTGGGTTCTGATAAGCAGCCTCAGTAAATGCCTGGATGTATGGACGCATCTCTGTCATATCGACAATCTCGTCTACCATACCTTTTTCTGTACAGTATTTAGGACGGGACTTGTCTGTGTACATCTGAATCATGTCGTTCATCTTTCCGATGATTGGAGTTAAATCTTCACCTGCTTTTTTCGCTTTAACCAGCTTTCTTGAGTACATAGCGTTTGCAGCCGTCTCGCCCGGCATTACATAATACTCGCAAACACCTGTACCAAGAGAGAATACGTTGGTGTTGTTGCCCTGAGGTCCGCCAAGTACATAGTGGGCAGCGGCGCTGGCCTTACGGATTGTGATCTCTAAGGATGGCAGTTTGGAGTTCTCAATGGAGTAGATCAGGGACTGTCCTAAACCAAGAAGCTCAGCTTTCTCAGCCTCATCGCCTACATCGATACCAGTTGTATCCTGTAACCAGATTAACGGGATTCTGTCACGTGCGCAAAGAGTAACGAACTCGTTCATCTTGATAAGGCCCTGACGGTATAACTTTCCGCCGATACCTACGGAGTTCTGTTTGTACTCCGGATAGTTCATCAGAAGACCCTGTGCGTTGGCTACAACACCTACTAACAGACCGTTAACCTTAGCCAGACCTGTAATCATCTCCGGGCCGTAACCCTTCTTGAATTCGGAGAATTCACTGTTGTCGAAGAGACGTGCGATTACTTCGTACATATCGTACGGACGTTTCTGGTTCATCGGAATGATGCTGTAAAGGTCTTCTGCAGGAAGCTGAGGAGCCTTTGGTGTGTCAACACGGAAGAATTCTAAGTTGTAAGCAGGAAGGTAGCTGATGTATTTCTTGATACCTTCGATTACGCCTAAGTCGTTCTGGTATACTTCACGGAAGAATCCAGTCTCATCATAGTGGATCGGAACGGAACCAGGAGCCGGAACTTTCAGCTTGCTGTTTTCGATCTGAGCTGCGATGATCTGCTCTGCCGCTTCGTCGTCGATATATCCCTTCGGGTTCATACCTGATAAGATACCTGCACCGCCGACTGCCATGTTGGCATCCTGATGTGCGATCAGAATGGTCGGGGAAATACTGTGGTATCCGCCGCCTGCAGGGTTGGTTCCGTAGATACCTACGATTACCGGAATACCGAGCTGGTTTAATTCAGAGTTGCGGAAGAATGGTGTACCGCCGCCACGTCTGTTTGGATATACTTTATCCTGGTTCGGGAATTCTACACCGGAGCAGTTCAGTAAGTAGATTAATGGAAGATGCATCATCTTGGCAGCATCGGAGCAGCGAAGCAGATTCTCAGCCTGTCCAGGTACCCAGGCGCCGGCCATCTTCTTATTATCGGAAGCTACGATATAAACCCATTTTCCATCTACGCGGCCAAGGCCGTTTACGATGTTTGTTGTGCCGAATTTGTTATTCTCAGGATTGAAAAGGCTGTTTAACGGGCACCATGTACCAGCATCGATTAATGCGTTGATACGCTGCATAGCAGATAACTGTCCGCGCTCGTTTAACTTCTCTTCAGAAGTGATGCCTGCTGCAAGAGCTTTTTTGATAGACTCATGGATGTCACTCTCAACAGCTTTGATTTCCTGCTCATTTTCCGGATTCGGATTAACCAGTTCTTTACCAATTGTAGGCATGTTCTGGAAATATCCTGGCATGGAATACATATTCATGTCTTCATTCTCCTATTCTTTAATCACTTAACTATGGTTATTCCGCTGCGGCAGCCTGGGCCGCCGCAGCGTATGTAAGACATTTCGTACTAAAATCAGTTAGCCGGCTCTTCCTTTGGAACCTGGATAAATGCCTGGCCAGGGTCGATCTCTTCACGGATCATACGGATAACATCCGGTGACGGAGCCTCCAGCTTCACTGCTCTGGATACGTCGATATCGAATCCTGTGTTCTCGATAACGTCTTCCGGTGAAGATGTCTCATAGTAGCCTGCAAGGTACATTCTCTTTGTCTTCTCGTCGAATTTGAGGATACCGCGGTCGGTAACAACTGCCTGCGGTCCACGGTTGCCCGGAAGACCAAGTCTCTCACGTCCGCCAGGTCCATCGATCCAGCCTGGGCTTGTAACGTAATCAATCTTCTGCATGAAACGGCGTTTCTCGTGCTGAATCATGATGATTGTGTTAGAGAAGGTTGCGATTGCGTTTGCACCGCCGGAACCTGTGAAACGTGTCTTCGGAGCATGGTAATCACCGATACATGTGGAGTTTACGTTTCCGTAAGGGTCGATCTGGGCGCCGCCGATGAAGGCAATCAGTCTGTCTGTGTCATGTAACCACTCATTCGCCTCAAAACCGATGAAACGGATATTCGGCCACTGGCATCCGCAGTGTGCCATGAAACGAAGGTCACCAACGGAACGCGGAACCTCGATTGGGGAACAGTCCATCAGACCGCTCTCAACAATCAGGTTGCATTTCGGTGCAAATAAACGTTTTGCAACGGATGCGCCGATTAACGGAAGTCCAGTACCTACAATTGCAATATTATCATTTGTGATCTGCTGGGCAAGTGTAATTGCCTGCATTTCTTTGTTTGTATACTTTGTATAGTCAGCCATGATTAATCCTCCTTGCTCACATCTGTAGAATAGCCATATCCATCAGATACTTTTAATTTAAGGAGACGGTTCACACCGATCTTCTCAAGAAATTCTGCCTGATCCTTAACACCATAAACGTATTCGTTTAAGAATGCCTTGAAATCTTCTTCCGTCTTGCTGGCTGCACCATATGCCTTCAGGAAAGCATTGTCGTAGTCATAGTAGCCGTAGCACTGTGTTGGGAATGCGCCGTAAGGAACTTCGCAAACTGCATCTACAGCAAAGCAAGGAATCTTGGTCAGGGTCGGATCTCTGCGGATTACATCATTGCTAACCAGTTCTTCACACGTAACAATAACTTTCTTAGCTGCTACAACGATATCAATATCATGGAACTCATCGCCCAAAAGGATACATGTTCCGTCCGGTGAAGCTTTCTGTACATGGATAATAGCGGTATCAAGTTCCGGAACAGGAAGTGCAACTACTTTCTCGCCCGGTTTGAATGGGTTCTCTACGTATACGAATTTGTCATCAGAAAGCTTGTCGATTGTCTGACGCACTTCTTTGCTGATTCCCCATTCGTCTACCAGTCCGGAGCCGATCATAAAGCGTACTGGTAAGAAAGGAAGTCCTAAGGAAGCGGCATGAAGCATGAACATGATGGCATCCTGGGAGTAATCCTCGTAAATCAGTTCTCCTGCTTCAATTTTCTTACGGAAACGACGGGAAACGTTGGTAACACCTGAATCAGCGGTATAGCAGTTGATATATGCCTTAACGCGATCCTCACCAATTAACATATCCCAGTCAGAGCCGGCAGGACCAGCCCATGCGATAAAATCTTTTTTGCCCTGGCGAAGAATCTCGCGCACTGCAGCCATCGGTTTTTTGTTGGTTGTGAAACCACCGAAGGAGATCGAATCGCCGTCTTCTACATACTTAGCAACTGCCTCTTGTAATGTACACACTTTATTACTCACAATAAAGCCTCCTTTATAAAAATTTTCTATAACTACCGTAGATTATTTATTGCTGTTCGCAGGGCTGCTATTGCAGGGCTGTGAATAGTAACTCAAAAATTATTTAAAAATCAGCATGAAGAAACCGGCTGCTACTGCAGAACCGATAACACCTGCTACGTTTGGTCCCATCGCATGCATCAGAAGGAAGTTTGTAGGGTTCTCTTTGGAACCAACTGTCTGAGATACACGGGCTGCCATAGGAACGGCAGACACACCTGCGGAACCGATAAGAGGATTGATTTTTCCTCCTGTTATCAGGCAGAGAAGCTTACCTAACAGAACACCGCCCACTGTTGAGAAACAGAATGCCATAAGTCCCATAGCGATGATAGCGATTGTCTGTACACGGAGGAAGATATCTCCGTTTGCCGTAGCGCCTACGGTTGTACCAAGCATGATGGTAACGATGTTGCAGAGTGCGTTCTGTGCTGTGTCGGAAAGACGCTCAACGACACCGGACTCACGGAACAGGTTACCAAGCATCAGCATACCTAAAAGAGGTGCTACCGACGGAAGAAGCAGAGAACAGAACAGTACTACGAATACCGGGAATACTACCTTCTCTACCTTGCTTACCTTACGGAGCTGTTTCATAACGATGGAACGCTCTTTCTTTGTTGTAAGCAGTTTCATAATTGGCGGCTGAATCATAGGAATCAGGGCCATGTAGGAATAGGCGGCAACCGCAATCGGCGCAACCAGATCCGGTGCCAGGTTGTTGGCAATGTAAATAGCTGTAGGGCCGTCAGCGCCTCCAATGATACCGATAGCTGCTGCCTCACCAACGGTGAAAAGGCCAGTTGCGTTAGCCAGCATGAATGCGATATAGATACCGAACTGTGCCGCAGCACCGAGCAGTAAGCTGATTGGGTTCGCAATCAATGGTCCGAAGTCCGTCATCGCTCCTACACAGAGGAAGATGAGACATGGGAATAAGCTGGACTTAACTCCGCCGTACATGATACGCAGAACACCCTGTGTGTACCATGGCTCGGATTCTTTCATTAAATCTGCCAGCGGCAGGTTTGCAAGAAACATACCGAATGCGATTGGAAGCAGAAGAAGCGGCTCGTACTGCTTTTTAATCGCAAAATATAAAAGGACAAAGGAAATTGCAAACATTACCAGGTTCTTCCAGCTCAGGGCTGCGAAACCGGACTGAAGCAGCATTTCCTTCATAATTTCAAAAAAGTTCATTACTCTACCTCCTAGTTAAGGACAACCATGGCAGCTCCAGTATCTACAGGATCCCCTGCCTTAACAAGAATCTGGCTTACTGTGCCATCTGCCGGTGCAACAATTTCAGTTTCCATCTTCATAGCTTCCATAACAGCTACTACAGTGCCATATTTAACAGCCTGGCCAACTGCTACTTTTACATCCAGAACTTTACCTGGCATTGGAGCCTCCACTGTTGTGCTGCCTGCTGCAGGTGCTGCCGCCGGAGCCGGTGCTGCTGCTACAGGAGCGGGAGCTGGTGCAGGTGCTGCCGCTGCAGGAGCCGGTGCTGCTGCCGGTCTCTGTACCGGTACCGTGCTTGCCAGTGTCGGAGCCTTTGGCGCTGCCACACCGTTACGGTCCAGAGATTTGTATTCTTCAATTCTCTCTACTTCTACTTCATATCTTTTGCCATTGATCGTAGCAATATATTTCATAATCTTTTTACATCCTTTCGATTGCTTTTGTGAATCTATTAGTTCAGAACAACCATTGCGGTTCCGGTCTCCACAGCATCTCCTGCTTTCACAAGAACCTGTGATACCGTACCGTCTGCCGGTGCAACGATTTCAGTTTCCATCTTCATAGCTTCCATAGTCATAACAACCTGGCCGTATTTTACCGCCTGGCCTGCTGCTACTTTGATGTCAAGTACTTTACCTGGCATTGGAGCTTCTACTGTTGTGCCGCCTGCTGCGGGAGCTGCTGCTGGGGCAGGCGCTGCCACTGGGGCTGGTGCAGGAGCCGGAGCTGCTGCTGGGGCCGGTGCTGCTGCGGGAGCTGCAATTGGAGCTGCCGGTGCAGGCGCTGCCTCGCCATATCTTGGAATCGGCTCATATTCGCCAACTCTTTCAAGTTCTACTTCATACTGTTTTCCATTGAGGGTAGCCGTATACTTCATAACTGCTGTAACCTTCCTTTCGATTTCCTTCCATTCCTGGTAACTATTAGAGTTCCTTCACGTTTACAATCTTAAACTGCTCGGCTGGTAATTCAAGATCCATACCAATCGTAGCCATAAGTACCGCCAGTGTCTCTTTGTCTGTTTCATCCGATACTACCGGGGCAGCTACTGCTGCCGGCTTCTGCGCTCCGTCCTTGATAATAGTACGCAGGATTTTTGAGATTAAGATGATTGACAGAGCCAACGTAACCAGAGTAATAAATACTACCGCAAGTCCCAACAGGGATACGATGACCGACTGCCCAAAAGGCATTGTTGCTTCAGTCCACATACGTGCATTGCACCTCCTTTTCAGCAGATCTCAAAAGAGATCTCTCTTATTCGTTTCGCACTCCTTTGTGAAAAATTATATTATCAAAATATCGCCTCACAATATTCCACATCGTGGAATGCATTCCATTTTTAAAAGCTTAAAAAATATAAAGGCTTTTTTAGCCCTTTGTGAAACTTGCTTATGCTTTTAATTCTTACAAGTTCACTATGGCTAAATTATAACAGTAACCCCCCTGAATGTCAACCGGGGGTTTCATAAAATATGCACAAAAAATGCCTTCTTCAATTGGGTAAAACCTCTTATAAAATCAAGGTTTTACGACATTTTGTGACACCATTTTTCATGTTTATTTTCATTATTCTTCGCCCTCTTTCTACAATTCGAAGACTCTTCACCTTTATTCCGAAATCCATACATTTCTTTTTCGTTTTCTTAACAATATGGCTCTTTTGTGTAATTTTCTATACACTTCTTATAAAGACATTTTTTCTTTTCAGGTTCACCGTTCGTATTTTCCGCAGCTGTATGTTCCTTCCCGCAAAGCTTTCCTGTGTACTGAAAAAAGAGAGTGTCAGGCACCCTCTTTCTTCCTATTATAATTATATCATCTTTTTAATATGCTAATCATTGCAGTGGCTTTTATTTAGTAATTTTAAATGAACTCTTCAGGGAAACGATCCGGTTAAATACCGGCGCTCCCGGTGCGCTGTCTTTGCAGTCCACACAGAAGTATCCGTTTCTTACAAACTGGAAGCTGTCAAATGCCTTAGCCTCTTTCAGGCTAGGCTCCACGTAGCACTCCTTTAAAATTGTAAGGGAGTTGGGATTGAGGTTCAGCGTTCCGTCCGCGTTGAGCTTGCCTTTCTCCTCATCGATCAGGTTTTCATAGAGGCGGCATTCCGCTTTCAGCGCCGTCGGAGCCGCTACCCAGTGGATGGTGCCCTTTACTTTCCTCGCATTAAATCCGGAACCGCTCTTTGTCTCCGGGTCGTAGGTACAGTGGACTACCGTCACATTGCCGTTCTCATCCTTCTCACATCCGGTGCATGTCACAAAGTATGCATTCATCAGACGCACTTCATTGCCCGGGAACAGACGGAAATACTTCTTCGGCGGTTCCTCCATGAAGTCTTCTCTTTCGATATAAAGTTCACGGCAAAAAGGCAGCTTTCTGGATCCGAGAGCTTCATTCTCCAGGTTGTTCGGCGCCTCCAGCTCCTCTACCTGCCCTTCCGGATAGTTGTCAATCACCAGTTTGATTGGATCTAAAATCGCCATAACTCTGGCTCTCGATAATTTCAGGTCCTCACGCAGGCAGTATTCCAGCATAGCGCTGTCAATGGAGTTATCCGCCTTGGATACTCCGGCCAGTTCCACGAACTTGCGCAGGGACTGAGGGGTAAAGCCTCTTCTTCTGAGTGCGGCGATCGTAACGAGACGCGGGTCATCCCAGCCGTCTACCACTCCGTCCTCTACCAGCTTCTTAATATATCTCTTACCGGTAACCACATTGGTAAGGTACATCTTGGCAAATTCGATCTGACGCGGCGGGTTCTCGAATTCACATTCTTTCACGACCCAGTCGTACAGAGGACGGTGATCCTCAAATTCCAGGGTACAGATGGAATGCGTGATATGCTCGATCGCATCCTCAATCGGATGGGCAAAATCGTACATCGGATAGATGCACCACTTGTCGCCTGTGTTGTGGTGGCTCATATGGGCAACACGGTAGATAACCGGATCCCTCATGTTGATATTTGGGGACGCCATATCAATCTTGGCTCTCAGAACCTTCTCGCCGTCCTTGTAGACGCCGTTCTTCATATTCTCAAACAGCTCCAGGTTCTCCTCCACACTTCGGCTGCGGTATGGACTCTCCTTGCCCGGGTTGTTAAAATCTCCTCTGTATTCGCGTATCTGGTCGGCCGTCAGGTCGCAGACAAATGCCTTTCCTTTTTTAATAAGAAGAACTGCACAGTCGTACATGGTCTGGAAATAGTCGGAGGCAAAGAACAGCCTGTCCTCAAAATCAGCTCCCAGCCACTTCACATCCTCGATGATGGACTCCACAAATTCCGTCTTCTCTTTCGTCGGGTTGGTATCGTCAAAACGCAGGTTGAATTTACCGTTATATTCCGCAGCCAGTCCGGAGTTTAAAATAATGGACTTGGCATGGCCGATATGGAGATATCCGTTCGGTTCCGGTGGGAATCTTGTCTGGACATGGTTGTAGACACCCTCTGCCAGATCCTTATCAATCTCACGCTCGATAAAGTTCTTTGACACGGCCTCTTCCTTATCTCCCGCTTCAGCTGTTACATTCTTATTTTCTTCCATAAGCATTCCCTCCGTTTACTGCTTCTCTATAGTACAGAACTCTGTTGTGTGCCGCTTCAGCTGGGTTACTGCGCCCATTTTACCGAAGTTTTCGCACAATCTATTCTGTTCAGAGCAAATATTTCCTAATATCATATCACATTTTGTAACATTGGAAAAGCAGTATTCCACAAAAACTTTGTAAATACTGATTTAACTGAGGTGAGGAGGACGCGTCCGGAACGGACCATGTCCGGTGTGGTGAGGGGGATGGCTGAGTCTTTTGCCCCCTATTGAAGGTTGTCGTGAAGGGGGAATCCGGCCGGAATGAATTGTTACGGGGACCGCTCGCGCTTTTTGGAGTGCACAGCGGTGCCAGGCTCGAAAAGACCTCGCCAGGCACCGGCGGACTCCCATATCCCCTGCACAATTGATTCCGCCTCCTTCCCCTGGCAGGTTATCGCCGGGGACAAAAGACTCAGGCGAAGGTTTTCGAGGCACCGGACATAGTCCGCTCCGGACGCTGATTGTCTCTAACCTTAAATGGGGAGGGCCCTGTCACGGCCACTACGAAACTGCGATACTTTAACAGTCTGACGGTATCTTACAATGAATTTGATAACAGATGAAGTTCTAAAACGAAAGTCGAATGTTCTAAAATACCTGCGATCTAGACATAAATTGTTTATTTTAAGCTTTCTCAGCTCAGGGGATTTCGTCAGAACATCCAGCCTTTGTTTTAGGAATTGTTTTAGGAATTCATCTGTTACCAGATTCATCCTGAAATACTGTCAGAATGTAAAAATATCACCGCTTCGCAGTGGCCGCGACAAGACCTCCCTCCGCACTTGACGAAAGAGACAATCAGCCCCTGGAGCCGGCGGATGGGGCAATCACCTTCCCTGAGTCTTCAGTCCCGTCGACAACCTGACCGGGGGGAAGGAAGGAGAAAACTTTCCGAAGGGGACATTGGAGCCCGCCGGTGCTTAGACGGCGTTCTTTGACGTCTTAGCATCCGCTGTGCGCTCCACAAGCGGGAGCGGGTCCCCGTAGGAATTTTTTCTCCTGGATTCCCCCTCACCACAACCTACAAACCGGGACTGAAGACTCATAAATAATCTCTCACTCCCCCGTCCGCCGTCTTACAGAGGCGTCCTCGCATCTCAATTAAATCAGTATTTGTACTTGCATTTTTCCCAAAATCAGAATACAATATTCCATATGAAGGTTAGCATCCGCTAACTTTATACAAGAATAAATTACCGTATTTATGGGTATCTATAACTTAATAAATCGTTTTTTCGCCAGGTAAAGGAGGCCAATATGAGAACTGACAAACGTAAGGTTGCGCTTATCGGAACAGGAATGGTCGGGATGAGCTATGCCTATGCACTGCTGAACCAGAACGTCTGCGACGAACTTGTTTTAATTGACGTCAATAAAGAGAGGGCCATCGGAGAAGCCATGGACTTAAACCACGGTCTTGCATTTTCCGGCTCCAACATGAAGATTTACGCCGGCAGCTATGACGACTGCACCGATGCAGACATCGCCGTAATCTGCGCCGGAGTGGCCCAGAAACCGGGAGAAAGCCGCCTGAATCTTCTCAAACGGAACACCGAAGTTTTTAAATCCATTATTGAACCAGTGACGTCGTCCGGTTTTAACGGCATTTTCCTTGTCGCCACCAATCCGGTCGATATCATGACAAGAATCACATGCACCCTCTCCGGTTTTAATCCCCGGAGAGTCCTCGGCACCGGAACCGCCCTGGATACGGCCAGACTGCGTTATCTGCTGGGCGACTATCTGAAAGTGGATCCCCGCAATATCCATGCATATGTAATGGGCGAACACGGAGACACGGAATTCGTCCCCTGGAGCCAGGCTATGGTAGCCACAAAATCCATCCCGGAACTCTGTGAAGAATCCCACGGGTCCATCTGTTCTCAGGAGCTTGAACAGATTTCCGAGGAGGTCCGCACTGCCGCTTATAAGATTATTGAAGCTAAAAATGCGACCTATTACGGCATCGGTATGGCCCTGACGCGAATCACTAAGGCAATTCTCGGCAACGAGCACAGTGTCCTCACCGTATCAGCCATGCTGAGGGGCGAATACAGACAGTCCGGCCTATTTACAGGCGTTCCGTGTATTATCAACCAGAACGGGATTCAGAGGGTTCTGCCCCTGTCCCTCAGTGACGAGGAAAAAGAAAAGATGGATCAGTCGTGCCAGATTCTCCGGAGGAGTTTTGAGGAGCTGGAGATGTAGTTGAGAGACTTTCTCTCCTTTTAAAGGAATAGAAGAAACCAGCCGCCTCAGACCGGGTCACGGCATAGTGATAACCCTCGCGTTTTCAATATGTACTGTCTCTATTCATTCCCATAAAACGAAACGGCGTCAGCCTCACCTTTCAACAGTGAGACTGACGCCGTTTCGTTTTATGAGCCCCCTTATCGGGCAAGCGCTGCTCCGAGAGCCCTGCACTCTTCTGCAGCCGTATCATCCGGCGCACCGTTTGCCAGGACCGGCTCGGCAGGCATTGTGCAGCCGAGTTTGCTGCAGTCGTCTTCCCAGATTCTCATCCACTCTCCGTCTCCCCATCCGTAGGAACCGAATAAGCCGATGCGTTTTCCGCCCAGCGTTGTCTTCACCTCTTCAAACATGGGTTCAAATTCTGTTTCCTCCAGCTGCTCCGCTCCCATGGACGGGCATCCAAAGGCAATTGCCGGATACTCCGCCGCTTTATCCGTAGTAAACTCTGCCGATGTAAATGTATCTGCCTCCGCTCCTGCCGCTTTGGCTCCCTCTGCCACGTAATATGCCATCGCCTCTGTATTTCCTGTACCGCTCCAATAAACAACTGCAATTTTACTCATCTTTCTATCCATCCTTTCATTATTTATACAGGCCTTTTTCCGGCCTTATCCATGTCAGACCGCCCTGAGAAGCTGAATGACCGGTATACCGTTTTCAAACATTTTCATGAACATGTTAATGCAGGCCCTGTATCCGTCAAAACGGCTCCTGGCCTCGCACGGATCTCCGTAGGTTTTCCAAAATCCGCAACTGGTATAGTTTTGGCCCCTGTTCTCTATAAAGCCAATTACATCTTCCAGAGGATAGCCAAGAAAAATCCCTACCTCGTGCGGAAATTCTTCTTCCAGGCAGAGGCGCTCCGACAACTGTTCCAGAAACCGGCCGCAGTTATCCGACCCGGCATAGCCCTTCTGTTCCAGAAAATCCCTCACTTCGGAACCGGATAAAATTTCTTCCACCCACTCCTTTCGATATACATATACAAGAATTGAATCTGTCCCGGGACATTCCTTGATAATCTCCACCGATATGCCATGCCGGTTCAATTCTCTGTCCCAGTACAAAACCTCCCGCCGTATCTCCTTCCCTCCTCCGGAAAACCGGAACAGATTAGCCGGCTTGATCCCCGCCAAAGTCGGGGCACACTGTTCAACAAGCATCTTTTCAAATTTCCTGTTCATGATCCTTACTGTCTTCCTTTCCCTGTTACTATGAGTACTGAAGTCACTGCCGCATCACAGCTCCAGCCGGAGCCGGTGAATCTCAGCGCAAATAGTTAGTATCAACTAACTTATATGTAAAAAAAAATGTCCTTCTTATCAAGATTTTTTCTCTTCGTTTTCCCCGGCAGACACCGCTCCATTGCCCATAGTTAGTTCTAACTAACCCTCTCTAGAACTTTATCATATTCCGCTATAGATGTCAACTGAATATTTTCCAAACTGCGTAATCCTTCCCCTTTACTCCTCCCACGACCAGCATCTGAACCACAAATTCATCATCACGCTGTCCTTTTTCTTCTCGTCCATACCGAAATGAATAACCGTATTCCTGTCCATAATTATCTCCTTCATTGCACTGTCAAAGTCAGAGATCACAAGTGTTTTTCCCACAATTGTAACCGAGACGGAGTCCTCATCATATTTTGTTTCCATCGACGCTTCGCACAGATCCGCAAATTCAATCAGAGTTTTTTTATACAGGGATTCAAACTTGATAAATTGATTTGTATCCACAGTCTTTTTTCTACAGGTCATTGCAGTTTCCAGTTTTGATAAAAAACGCTCAAAATCCTGCTCCATATTCTTACCTCCCATACCTCACACATAGTCCGTTTACTGATATCACATCCATTATACATATATTCCCAAACATTTGGCAATATTCAATAGTGATTTTGACTTGTACACTTAAACAAAGTGAGGTAAATATATGATTACTTTCGAGCCGTTTTGGGATACTCTCAGAAGAAAAAGAATCAGCCAATATGATTTAATCCATAAATATCGCATGAGCAGAGGCATGTTAGATAATTTAAAACACAACAGAAGCATTACCCTGAATACTCTAAACGACCTGTGTAATACCTATGACTGCGATATAACCGATGTAATTAAATTCGAAAAAGAGGAATCCAATATCTAAAAAGAGGTTTTCTGACTTGTACTTTGCAGGCCTCTTTTTTTGTTGCCGTTCTTTCCTTTTTCCGGTACAGAACTCCCGCGGCTTTATAAAATTGCTTTTATTAAATTATTGGATGATTGAGGGACTTTTATACAGAACTGTAATTTAATAATCAGGGATGTCCGGCGCTGCACACCGGATGGAAAGAGGAAAATTCCAGACACTTTTTTTGCTTTAAAAATACGTACTTTCGCACAGTGTGCAAAGCAAAAAAGCGGAAAACCTGTCAACCACAAGGTTTTCCGCTTCATTTCATTCATGAGGCATCGGGGATTCGAACCCCGGACAACTTGATTAAAAGTCAAGTGCTCTACCGACTGAGCTAATACCCCCTAATAACTGGGCTAGTTGGATTCGAACCAACGAATGCAGGAGTCAAAGTCCTGTGCCTTACCGCTTGGCGATAGCCCATCAGCGAACCCCTGAAAAGGGAAGGTGGATAAAGGGATTCGAACCCTTGGCCTCCAGAGCCACAATCTGGCGCGCTAACCAACTGCGCTATACCCACCATACGTTATCTGAACCAATTGGTTCAGATGACGAGCCTGAAGGGATTCGAACCCCCGACCCACGGCTTAGAAGGCCGTTGCTCTATCCAACTGAGCTACAGACTCATATTCACTTTGCGATTTGGCCAAACATTTGGCAACATAACTTCCTCTGCTCTCGGCTGTTCTGCCAACCTGGCATTGTCTGCTGCGTTTTTTGACAGCAAAAGTAGTATATACTAAAACCATCCGACTGTCAAGCACAAATTGAGGAAATTTGGAAGCAGTTGTAGAAAAACGCATCAACGGGTCATAGTATACCACAGGATAAACATGATCGCAAGCATTTTCTGCTATAAATTTCCTATAAATTTCCACAATTGTAGTGATTTGATACCGCCGCGCTTACCGGTTCAGCTTCTGCCCGCTCCGCGCCTATATCTCTTCATACGGCATAAGCTCCGTCAAATAGTGTTTTTCCTTCAAAGCCTCCCCAATTTCATCCAATATCTCTTCCTGTTCTGCCGATACGTGATGAAAATGGTAGCCTGAAGTCACGTTCATAAGCGGGGACGACTTGCCCGACTTAATGTCATTCATAAACCGCTGTATGTCCCGGCGATTTTTGATGTTCAGGGGAGCCGACATTTTTCCATATACGCGGTGATTGATCATAACATCCAAAACACAGCCTCCCAGATCCACGATGGTTTTCAGTTCATCCTCCGTTTCATCGTTACCGTGGCAGACCTTAAAAAGGCGCATGGCCGTCTTATCCTCGTTTAAGATATAGCCCCGCGCCGTAGCGACAATCGGACACCCCTCCGTGCGCAGCAGGGCGATATCCTGTACCACGACCTGGCGGCTGACGCCGGCAGCCTTTCCCAGAGCCGTTCCCGAGAGAGGACGTTCCGCCTGCCTCATCATGCTCAGAATCATCTCCCGTCTCTTTGCACCGGTTAATCCATTTTCCATTGCAGCTTCCCTCCTCCATCCTTTTTATCCGGTTCTGCCGGCTGTTTACGCTCTTATCCGTATCACTGTAATTCTAATACATTCCTCCCGTCCCTGCAACTGCAAATTTCCCGGACAACACCTCCTTCGAAGCTTCCCAAAAGCCGGCTTTTATAGTACACTTAAGCTAAACACATTTAACTGCCTTTTATCCGGCGCCGCCGGCCTGAAGCTTCGGCAGCGGCCGTTTTTTGCCGTCTTTTCTTCATGCCCCGGCGATGCGGCGATAAAAGAGTATTTTAAAACTGGAGAATTTTATGATTACAATCAGCATTATCAGTCCCGAGGTTTCACTGCAGGCCATCAACCGGGTGATTGCGCAGAATAATTTCGGCTGTATCTTCCATAAATATGTATACCATTCCCTGGAAGAAATTGAAACAATTTATCACCAGTGCAGAGACAATTGCGATGTCATTTTCTGCAGTGGGGAATTTGGTTACTATCAGCTTACAAATATAGCGAAGATCAATAAGCCCTGCACCTTTGTTTCATACGAAACTAAGCATTTTCTGGCTATAGCCCTGGATTTTGTCCTGACCCACCCGGACATTCCCCTTAACAGGATTTACTGCGATTTCCTGCTGCCCAGCAATAATTATCTGGATTTGAACAAATATCTGAAACCGGAACTGATGCCTTATTGCTGCACTTCCGATGAACTGAATTACGATATTCTTTTTAATACGGCAAAAAAGCTGTGGGAGGAAAAGAAAATTGATATGGTTTTTGTCCGTTCCACCAACTCCCTTCCCTTGTACGAGGAGGCAAAAATCCCCTATCTCTATATTTTTCCCGATGACAACACTATCGCCGAGTCCATACGGAACGCCGTTCACCTTGCCAAGCTTCAGTTAAACACTACTTTATATAAGACCTGTGTCCTGATACGCCTGATTTATGACAACTCCCTGCCCGGCGGCGAGATTGAATACAAGAAGGTCACCCTGTATAAATATCTTGTAGATTTCCGTAAGGAACAGAACCTGAATTTTTCCATCCAGTCCAATATCACCTATTTTCAGCTGAGTTCGGAACTGGAGGATATCCCGCAGTTCGTCCGCCGGCTTTGTACGCTGATCGGATATCTAAGGGAAAAGGAAGAGATTGATTTCCGGCTCGGAGCCGGTATTTCCACCGCCTTTGAGCAAAGCCAGGAACAGGCGGAGCACGCCCTGGAGGAGGCCGTCCATTACAAGAAAAACGACGGTTTTCTGTTAGATGAACAGATGCATCTCATCGGTCCTCTCTCGGTCAGCAACACACTCCGTTTCAGTTATGACAACGAAAAAGTTCTGGATTTTTCCAGGGAACAAGGCATCAATGAAGCCAATCTCTACAAAATTATCGGCCTTTTTACAAAAAACCCGAAGCAGATTATAACCTCCGCTCTTCTGGCCCAATGGCTGAACATTACCCCCAGAAGCTGCAACAGGATTATACAAAAGCTCAGTTCGTGCGAACTGATTTCCGAAACTTATCTGGACGGCGCCCAGGAAAAGGGGCGGCCCAATAAAACTTATCAGTTTGTAGAGCAGAACTGGTATCTTCTTTTCTTCTAAAAAACCGACTGAAAAAACGACTAAAAGAACTGCCGTCCATGAGGCACAGCAAACCTCTTTGAAGGCAGTTCTTTTCTTGTTTCCTTTTTCTTTAAACCTTATTGTTTATCAAAGTTCATAACAAGACCGGCCATTAGGGCCGCCCCTCTCCACAGAACTTCCTCATTAGGATTATAGCGGCTGCTGTGCAGCGGCCAGGCATTTTCCCCTTCCCCCGTCGTCCCAATCCAGGCAAAGGCGCCCGGCTTCTCCGCCAGATAAAAAGAGAAATCCTCCGCCGTCATGGCCGGTTCTACCGAAACTGCCTTTTCGGGGCCAAAAAGTTCCGAGGCCGTTTTTTTCATATATTCCGCCATGGCAGGTTCATTGATGAGCGCCATATATCCTCTCTCATAATCCAGTGTTCCCGTACATCCGGACAGCAGGCAGACGCCCTGTAAAATCTCATTGAGTCTCTTTTCAGCTAAATCCCTCATATCGGACGCAAAAGTACGGCAGGTGCCTTCCAGCACGCATTCTCCCGCCACAATATTATAACGGGTGCCGGCTTCAAACGTTCCAATTGTAATGACCATGGATTTCATGGGATCCGCATTCCGGCTGACAATCGTCTGAACCGCCGTCACAAACTGGGAACCGGCAACCAGGGCGTCTACTCCTTCATTTGGACGGGCTGCATGGCTCAGGCATCCTTTAATTCTCACGGTAAAATGATCCGATGCCGCCATGAGAGGCCCCGCCTTTATCCCGATGCTTCCCAGAGGCAGTTCCGGCCATACGTGTATGCCAAACACGGCGTCCACACCTTCCATAGCCCCTCCTGCAATCATCTCCCTGGAACCTCCATGCGGGGACATCTCCTCTGAAGGCTGGAAGATAAGCCGGACGGAACCGGCCAATTCTTCTCTTCTCTCAGCCAGAAGGCGGGCCGCCCCCAGCAGCATCGTAATGTGATTATCATGGCCGCAGGCATGCATGACTCCCGGTGTTTGTGAGCTGAAGGGAAGACCGGTCTCCTCCGTGACCTGCAAAGCATCCATATCCGCCCTCAGAGCCACCGTTTTGCCCGCTTTTGCTCCCCGCAGGGATGCGATGATTCCGCATCCCCCAATACCGGTCTGGAGCTCATAACCTCCTATTTCCTCAAGCTCTTTCCTGATCTTCTCCGCAGTCCCTGTTTCATGGCCGGATATCTCGGGGCAGCGGTGGAATTCCCTTCTGAGCATTCCGAGATGCGGCTGGAGCCGTCTGGCTGATTCCATTATCATATTTTCCCTTATCCTCCTGATTCTTTATCCTGCATCCTGTGCCGTCTGGCGCAACTCTGAGGGCTGTTCCGCCTTCTTTCGTCCTGAATTCATGTTTGGCAGCACATCAGGCGGAATCGGGCAGCAATACGCTTTTCCCTCCGTGACCGTCTTAAATTCCTCCCGGGCCAATACGGCTATCTGCGGATCTTCAATGACACGTATGGCTGCATCAGCCAGCACCCTGGCGGCATAAAGCATTCCTTTGACGGCTGTTTCCGACTTACTCTGGGAAACCATCTGCCAGGAATGGGCCGGGGTTCCCGGCACAAAACACCCTCCGATAAACTGGGCCGTAGGAACCGTATGGCTCACATCTCCCACATCTGAGGAGCCTGCAACCAGAACCTCCCGGTGACGGTGAGGGACGACAAAATCACTCATTACGAGTTCCCTGTATCTGGCCTCCACACCGCGCTTTTCCCTGCCTTCCATAAAACCGATGGACAAGTCGCTTTCAATATCTCTGTCGGTGATCGTCTTTTTCATCTCTGCGGCAAACTTTAGCTCCTCCTCCGAATAGACAGGAAGCGGAACGCGTTCCATGCTCTCGTACAGCAATTGCTCCAGAACCTCATTTGAGATGGTATTCGAACACGCCTTATCAAATACAATCTCCACCGCGGTCTCCGTCATCATGGCCGCTCCCCGGGCAATTTTACATACCCTCTCATAAAGTTTCCGGACCTTTTCTGTATTTTCAGAACGGATCAGATAGAGCACTTCGGCATGGTTTTGCACCACATTCGGTGAGCTGCCCCCGGTGTCCGTAATGGCGTAATGAATTCGATCCACGGGCTCCATATGTTCCCGCATATAATTGACTCCCACATCCATCAGCTCCACCGCATCCAGAGCGCTCCGGCCCAGATGGGGCGCGCCGGCCGCATGGGACGACACGCCTTTAAATCTGAAATATGCCTGGCAGTTTGCCTGAAGGGAACCTGTCAGCACTGCATAACCTCCGCCCGGATGCCAGGTCAGGGCAATATCGAGGCGGTCAAAGATACCCGCCCTGGCCATATAGGCTTTTCCGGAACCGCCTTCTTCTGCCGGACAGCCGGCCAGAACCACGGTTCCGTTTTTCTTATGTCCTTCCAGATAATCTTTCACTATCAGAGCCGCTCCCACGGAGGCCGTTCCCAGCAGGCAGTGGCCGCAGCCATGGCCGTTATCCGTCCCTTCCCGCGGTTTCTGGCAAGTCTCGCCCGCTTCCTGGCTCAGCCCCGACAGAGCATCATATTCCGCCAGAATTCCAATAACGGGGGAACCGGAGCCGCAGGTTGCAGTAAAGGCCGTTTCCATCCCCGCCACACTGCTCCTCACCTCAAATCCGTTTTGCTCCAGGAGCTTCTCCAGAGCCTGAGCCGAACGGTATTCTCCGAATTTCAGTTCCGCATAATCCCAAATGCAGGCATTCAGCTCTGTCAGCAACTCTTCGTAATTTTCCACTGTATCACTCCACCTTTCTTTCAGTATCGCTCACTTTTCGTCTTGTCCCATTCATTGCGCTCCCTGCTTTTCACAGCTTCAGTGCCGGTCTCCCGCTATTCTTTAATTCCCCTTAAATGCCGGGCCGAATGACAGGCGGCTGGTAATGACGGCAAATAGCAGTGCGGCAATTCCCATAACCAGGGCGGCCAGAGCCGTAACCCCTGCACCGTAATTCATCGGCAGCACAATGAACAGGTTCAGCATCGCAAAATAGATAATGCTGGTCACCGTATACGACAGTGAATAATTAGCCAGGGCAGGACTCTCCAGATCCGGGTCACAGATTCTAAGGAGCAGCACTCCGGTGAGAAATACCCCCGTACTCATACCCAAAGTAGCCACCATCTGCTCAAACCAGTATCCCTTAAGCAGCTTCTTACAGAAGAAGAACAAAACAATACTTGTCACAATGTATCCGATGAGTACCATCACCATAATCGGTATTATGTATGCTGCAACCGCTTTGATCGGCAGACTGGCAATTGCCGCAATTACTGCAAATTCCGTAAAAGAGCTGGAAACCTTACTCTTAATCTTCTCGTCCACCAGATAGGCCAGTTTTAATTTACTCATGAGCCCCCAGATTCCAAACATTACAATCATAGCGTAAGCCCACACTGAAATGCTTGACAGAACGGGAATCTGGTATTTCTTTGCTCCCATCAGAAGGAGATACGCCAGACCGCAGGCTGCGAAAATCAGTGCGGCATGGAAGGCCAGGGTATCGATAGAGGAAGACATCGTTGTCTCACGTCCCACAGACGCCTGCTTTTTAATGTCTTTCTCAAACCCGACTCGGATCGGTTCTGGAATATCGGCCGGTTTTTTCAAAACTGCGGTCTGTCCATGTCTGGCCGCCCAGTTAATCATCATAATGCCAATCAGGATTCCACCCACAATGCCAAAGGTGGCTGTGGTGGTGGCCACCCCCTGAGAGGTCTGCCAGTATGGAAGGTTCAGTTCGGAAAGCATATTCCCAAGCGTTCCGGCCGTGCCGTGGCCGCCGACAAAGCCGATAGAAAGCTCAATTCCAAATACTTCGTATAAACTCTCTCCGCCAAAAAGGACATGTGTCCCGAATCCTGTCGCAAACTGAAGCATGGAAGCTCCGAGTCCGATCCCGATTAAAGGAAATACATTCTTTAAAATTCCGGCATTCACACCGTTTTTATCTCCTCCTGCGATAGTCAGACCCAGAGGAACCGAGGCCACGACGGGAACAATGAGAATCCCCGGCAAAAGTGAGTAGATGGAAAACCATTCTTCCGGAACGGGCAGGACATTCAGTACCTGAGGTCCCAAAAGCAGCAGTAAAAAACCTCCGATCACAGATGACGGAATGAACGTTTTTTGAAACAGCTTCAATTTCGCCCTGATAAAAACCCCGAGTAATAGAAAAACTCCCAGCAGAGCCATGCTCTGCAGCAATTCTGTCAATAATGCATTTGTCATTTCATTATCTCCTTTGTCTTTTTATCAGGCGCCCATTTTAGGACTTATTATTTTTATGTCCTAATTTAGTTTTATTTATATCACTTATAAATTTTATTGTCAATGGATTTTTGCCATTTTTTCATTTTACTTCATTTTCTACTTTTTTCTTGTAGTTTTTCAATATTATTCTGTCAAATGACGAGATAATTCTCGTTAAAGTTTGACATTTTAAAAATAGCCGCATTTAGTTCAAGTCCTTTATTGCAGTCAAATGAATGTTTTTATGTGGCATTAGGACTTCACATTTTTTATTTTCGATCGACAAAAGGCTGTCGCAGCAGCTATCAAAAAATACAGCTGCTGCGGCAGCCCCGCAGGCTAAATAAATTATTTTTAATATTTTAAGAATTGAAAAGGCAGTTCTGCATTTCTTCCGTCCTTATTCCAAAACTTTCAGATGCTTCAGGCTGATATCCAGGATCGGCGCCGAATGCGTCAGGGCGCCGCTGGATACATAGTCTACGCCCGTGGCCGTAATGGCCCTTATATTTTCCTTTGTGATATTACCCGAACATTCTGTCTCCGCCCTCCCGTCTATCAGACGCACGGCCTCAGCCATCTGTTCCGGGGTCATATTATCCAGCATAATGATATCCGCACCGGACTCCACCGCTTCTTTCACCATATCAAGGTTCTCGGTCTCTACCTCGATTTTGCGGACAAACGGAGCGTACGCCCTGGCCGCCTCTACGGCCTTTCCGACTCCTCCGGCCGCGTCTATGTGATTATCCTTTAGCAGAATGCCATCCGACAAGTTATATCTGTGATTGTTACCGCCGCCGATACGGACCGCGTATTTTTCAAAAATCCGCATACAGGGAGTCGTCTTTCTCGTATCCAGAAGCTTTGTTTTTGTTCCCTCCAGAAGTTTTACGACCGTGTTGGTGTAGGTGGCAATTCCGCTCATGCGTTGAAGATAATTGAGCGCCGTCCTCTCGCCGGAGAGGAGAACCCTGATATCGCCTCTTACTGTGGCCAGATGCTGGCCCTTTTTTACGGCATCGCCGTCCTTCACGTCAAACACTACCTCCGTTTCCGGATCAAGCAGTGTAAATACCCGTTCAAATATCCGCAGTCCGGCAATCATTCCATCTTCCTTACAGATAAGCTGTACTTCCCCTTTTCTATACTCCGGCATGACGGAATTGGTTGTCACATCCTCACTGTTGATATCCTCCTCCAGTGCAAGACGGATATACTTGTCAGCAGCAAGCTGCATGGTAATTGGATTCATAGCTGATACTCCCTTTCCGGCCTTCCGCGATTTTAACGGCGGCTCTTTTTGCAAATACAAGGCTTTCCAGCAGGCTGTTGCTGGCCAGACGGTTTTTCCCATGGACACCGTTGCAGCTGGTCTCGCCTACCGCATACAGATGATCCATTGTTGTCCTGGAATCACTGTCCACATGAATTCCGCCCATAAAATAATGCTGTGCGGGAACAACAGGGATTGGTTCCTTTGTGATATCATATCCCTCTTCCAGGCATTTCTGATAGATGTTGGGGAAATGGCTCCGTATTTCCTCTTCGCCCACCGGCTCAAAGGACAGCCAGACATGGCTGCTCCCCTCCTTCTCCATCTCCTTCCTGATCGCTTTTGAAACCACGTCTCTGGGCAGAAGTTCGTTTACAAAGCGCTCTCCCTTGCCGTTTAGGAGCACGGCTCCCTCTCCCCTGGCCGATTCTGAAATCAGGAAGCTGCGCCCCGGTTTACCGCTGTACAGGCTGGTCGGATGAATCTGGACATAATCCAGATGTTCCAGTTTTATGCCATGTTTCTTGGCAACTGCGAGGGCATCCCCGGTAAGACATGGATAATTCGTCGAGTGTTCATAGAGCCCGCCGATCCCTCCCGTAGCCATAACCGTGTCGGCCGCATGAATGTAAAGCGTGTGTCCCTCCGCCGTCACGGCAGACATACCGGCACATTTTCCGTCGGATACCAGGATGTCCGTCATGGCCGTGTATTCCAACACTATCACATTCGGAAGCTCCTTCACCCGCCTCTGCAGCACGCTTGTAATTTCTTTCCCTGTGATATCCTTGTGGAAACAGATTCTCGGACGGGAATGCGCCCCCTCGCGGGTATAATTTAAGCTTCCGTCGGGATTTCTGTCAAACTGCACCCCCAGCTCCACAAGATGGTTAATCACCTCCCGGCTGGAACGAATCATGATTTCAACGCTCTCTTTTCGGTTCTCATAATGCCCGGCTTTCATCGTATCCTCAAAGTAAGGTTCAAAATCCTCGTCATCCCGCATCACACAGATTCCTCCCTGTGCCAGCATGGAATCACATTTTTCAATTCCTTCCTTCGACAGCATCACAATCTTCTGTTCCCGCGGCAGGCTCAGCGCCGTATAAAGTCCTCCCACTCCGCAGCCGGCAATCACTACATCGCAGTAAATGTTCTTCACCATCGTTATCCCCCCTCTTTATCAGGCCAGTTCAAGCATTCTAGACAAAGTTTTTTTCGCAGGGGCGGCAAGGTCCTCCCGGACTCCGGCCTTGTTGTCACCTGTTTTCAGCACATTGATAATCTTATCCAGTGTAATTTTCTTCATATCGGCACAGACCGGCGCGGTTGCAGGAAAATAGAATCTTTTTCCGGGATTTTTCTTTTCCAGTTCATAGCGTACTCCGATTTCCGTCGCTATGATAAACTCATCCGCCTCGCTCTTTGTCGTATAATTTATAATTCCTGTGGTGGAACCTATGTAATCAGCCTGTTTTAGCAGCGGCTCATTGCATTCCGGGTGAGCCAGCACTTTCGCCTCCGGATGCTCCTTCCTCAGTTTCTCAATTTCCATCGCTTTCATCTGTTCATGGACAGGGCAGAACCCTTTCACCAGAATCACATTTTTATCCGGGACCTGTTCCGCTACAAAACGTCCCAGGTTTTTATCCGGGATAAACAATATATTTTTATTTGGCAGATTTCTCACAATCTGTACGGCATTAGCAGAGGTGACGCACACATCGGCCCATGATTTAATCTCTGCCGTTGAGTTGATATAACAGACGACCGCCAGATCTTCATATCTTTTCCTCGCCTGCTCGACCTCTTCCTTCCGCACCATATGGGCCATCGGGCAGTCCGCATCCGCATCAGGCATCAGCACCGTCTTTTCAGGGCTTAAAAGCTTCCCGCTCTCTCCCATAAACGAAACGCCGCAGAAAACAAGTGTCTGATTCGCCAGCCCGGCGGCGTATTTGCTCAAATTAAAGGAATCCCCTACATAATCAGCAATTTCCTGCACTTCCGGCTCTACATAATAGTGAGCCAGGATCACTGCATCCTTTTCCTTTTTTAATTGATTTATCTCTTCCTGTTTTGTCATATGCTCCTCTATTCTGCCGCACTCATGGCGGTCTTTCCTGCTGTGCGGCAGGCTGAGGGACTGAAGAATTGTCAGTGAATCCGGTAAACCGCCTGTATGAACCGCACCCGCAAAGTATAGCATATTTTAAATCATGTGACAAGACACCTGTTAATAAAACTGCAAAGTGAGGCATTTATGCCTATACAATCTGATTGGCTTTCAGCAAATCTTGCTCCAGAAGATTTTTCCAGGTGTCGGCGAAGCTTTCCAGTTCTCCTTTCTTAAGCGATTTTTCCGCCTTACAGATTACTTTCGCATACTCTTCCCGCAGATCTGGTCTCTTTGCACGGTTCAAAACAAAAGGATATCCCCAGACTATAAATTCATCTAAAACGCGGTAGCACTCCCTCACGGTAGCCAAAGGGCAGTTAGTTACGATGAAATCACTCACCAGTTTAAAGCACAGATAGCATTTATCCTGTCTGGAAATCTCTTCAAATCCTGCCGTCAGTGAATCTCGCTGTTCCTTTTCCACATTCTGCAGAGTATAAAGCAAAACGGGACGCACCGTTAATGCCATGAATTGCAAACTTTCCCGGTAGAGGCGCAATCCCTCCTTTACTTCAGCCCGCCCAAAATCAATAGGGCCAATCTCGAAACAGACTTCCGCCACTCTTCCCCGGTGGCAACTGATAATCCCAAGACTGCCCAGGATACTGAGAGTGCGGCGCAGCGTCCTGTATGAAACGTCCAGCTGCTTCGCCATGTTGGACAGGGAGGGCAGGGAACTTCCGATCGGATAAGTTCCTTTCATGATTACGGTGATAATACGTGAAACCAGCGTATAACATAACTGCGGCCGCTGCCAGTATACGTTCCAGCAAAAGGGTATCGGTTCCATTTCCTTCAGCCCATACTCCTCTTCTGCCCTGGCACAGAACATCAGAAGTTTTCTCATGCCGGCATTAAAATCGTCCTCAAACGTTACTCTCATAATCTCAGACTCATTCTCTTTTCCGTCAACCAAAAGTTCTCTGTCTCTTTCCGAATGCATATCCTTTCTGGACAGATAGGGAAAACGGATATACCGGAGCAGTTCCCAATAAAAATTCAGGAACAGCCTGTTCTGCAGTTCATCAAAGGCATGAAGATGAAGACGGGTAGAAACGGACAAATCCGTCATCCATGCTTCCGACAGATTTTTTTTCAGCTTCTCCCATGTATCTTTATCTAAACTGCTCTGGGCATACATCCAGACCGGTTCCACCAGCAATAATCCCGCCCCGCAGAAATCAATGATTCCCGCCCTTCTCGGCACAAAATACATAGCGGCATTTTCCCTGAACCGCGCCTCGTCTGCCTGGTATATCACCCTGGCCGGTTTTCTGGCCGTTACTTCTATATATCCTTTTTCCTCCAGGCGGGAAAGCGCGGCCCTCACGGTCCGGGGAGCCATACGAAAAGTTTCCCCGATTTTAGGTATGGAAGGGAGCTCTTCACCATAAAGGCACACTCCCATTAATATTCTTGTCTCATAGTAATCATAAACCAGATTGTAAATCAGTTTGTCGCTGTCTGTCAAAACTCTTTCCTCTCTTAGTCTGTTATAAATTTGTGAAATTCTAAACGGTTTGTGTTCCGTCCTCTCTAATTATATCACAATGTCGTGAGAAAAGCGCCGCCGGAAGGAAACCGGCGGCGCTTTTCAGCGTAATCTCTCTATACTATTCCCGGCAGCTTCTTTTAATTTAAACCGGGCGACCAAATTATTTAGCAGCTGTGCCTGGGAAGACAATTCCTCACTGGCGGCGGCGCTCTCTTCCGATGTTGCGGAATTTGTCTGGACCACGCCCGATATCAAATTGACGCTATCCGTAATCTGACGGATCGAATCAGACTGTTTTTCCGACGCATCGGCAATATAACTCAGTGATTCCGTCACCTGCCGGACTCCTGATACTACTTCTTCCAATGATTCAGCCGTTTTATTTGCTATCTTCGTTCCCTTTTCTACCATCAGAAGAGAATTTTCTATCAGGGCTGCCGTGCTTTTCGATGCTGCGGCGGATTTTCCCGCCAGATCGCGCACCTCATTCGCCACCACGGCAAATCCTTTCCCCTGTTCTCCCGCATGTGCCGCTTCCACCGCTGCATTCAGGGCAAGAAGATTAGTCTGGAAAGCAATGTCCTGGATTGTTTTTATGATCTTCCTGATTTCGCAGGAACTTTTGCTGATCTCGGCCATCGCATTCAGCATATCCTGCATGCAGATTTTGCTTTCCTGTGCATTTGACTGAAGGATTCTGGCCCCCGCACTGGCATCCTGCACGTTCCTTGTATTTCTGTCTATCTGCTCCGATATTCTCTCATTCGTGTCGGAAAGTTCCTCTACGGAAGATGCCTGCTCTGAAGCTCCCTCAGCCAGAGTCTGGGCTGCCTGGGCCACCTGTTCTGAACCCGATGCAACTTCCTGGGAAGCGCGGTTAATCTGTAAAAGGGTACTGCTCAATCCGTCGTTAATCCGTCTCATCGATAAAAAAAACTGACGTAAATCACCTACGTACTGCTCTTCTTCACTGCTATGCACATTAAAATTCCCATTTGCCATTTCTCCAAGCAGATAAGTTTCATCCCGTATAATAGTCGACAGGATAGACGCCATATTTCTCATATCGTCGGCCAGCTGCCCCAGTTCATCCTGCGCGCGGTACTCAATCTTTATATCAGAAAACTCTCCCCGGGCCATACTGCGGGCCGCTTCTTCCAGTTCCTTCACCGGCTGTGAAATCCCCCGCGTGATATATGCGCCGAATATGGCGCTGACAATCACTCCAACGCTTCCCAATATCATCATCGTGGTGACCGCCTTGGTCTGTCTGTCCTGAAGCCCGGCGACAAGACTTTCCCCCTTGTTTTTTCCGCTCTCTATCAGGTTATCCAGCTCCGCCTGGGCCTCCTTGATTGTGGGGATATTATTGTTCTCCATGTAACCGGCCGCTTCCGAATTACGGTTTTCCGCGGCCAGGGAAAGCACCGTCTCCCGCATCGGCGCAAGCTTTTCAAGCGCTGCATTCAGACGGGCAATAATCTCTTTGTCACCCAGAAAATGCTCTTCAATTATCGCTATCTGCTCCTGTATAATCAGAGCGGCTTCCCTGGCATTAGTAACCGCTTCCCTTACAATCTCAGGATCCGTGTTTGAAATTGAACGGTAGACTGCCTTCTGCATTCTTTCAAAATTGGCGTTAACAGTGCCTGCGCTGTCATTAACCGTGAAGGGTCCGTTGTAAAAAGTCTCTATCTGCCCTCCTAATTTAACAAAATCGGCGATGCTCACGGCACATCCCGCTATCAGTACAATTAAGATCATCACATACGAGATAAATAACTTTTTCCCCACCTTTAATTTACTCATTCCCCCTGGCCTCCGCTTTCGTATTTATAAATTTCATACTTTGCTTCAAACTTGCCCTGCATAAAAACAGGGCGGTGCCGTCCTGCTTTTCGCCGCCCAGTTAGTGTACATATTGACAAAGTGCTGTTGAAACGATTATAGCATGAATCAGGGGCATAAACAATATCTGAATAACGTTACGGAATCAGCGCTCCCCTTACGAAAGGCCAAAGCGTTCATTCGTATCCATTGTTCCAGATCTTGCGGTTTTTTCTTGCCTGTTGCATAATTGCATAATACTCTCCCGCTTTTCCTTAGGTTTTTAGTTTCCCCTGCATCCCGGCTGCTTCCGCGGCGCGCAGAGAGCAAGAATGATTAAAAGTCCGATGCAATCGTCGGGTATAATAATAGACCGGAAGGAGGTTTCGGATATGCGAAACGAAAATATTGAAAATATTGTCTCCGTGATTGAATATATTGAAGCGCACCTGACGGAGAAACTGGATTTAGACCGTATGGCGGACGCCGTCCACTATTCCAAATATCATCTGCACCGCATGTTTACCGGCGCGGTCGGCCTGACGCCGCATGAATACCTTCAGAGGAGGCAGCTCACCGAGGCCGCAAAACTGCTTGTATTTTCCGGCAAATCAATTCTGGATATCGCGCTGCTGGCAGGATATGAAAGCCAGCAGGCATTTACAAATGTGTTCACTGCCATGTATAAAATGTCGCCGGGCAGATACCGGGAAAATGAAAAATTTTACCCGCTGCAGTTAAAATACCGTTTGGAAGGGAGTTTTGGCATGTTGGATTTAAAAGAACCGGCGGAGTGGGAAATTGAGTTCGCCGCCGAGGAGGACATCCCCTGCTGGATGGAGCTGGTCCGCCTCGTCGTAGACGGATTCCCCTGCCTGAATGAGGAGGAATATGTCTGCGTGCTGAAAGAAAAAATAAAGACCAGGCAGGCGCTGATTTTGAAAGACGGCGGGAACGCCATCGGGATTATGATTTTTTCATATGACACCGGAAGCATCGATTTTATGGGCAGCCATCCGCTCTACCGGAAAAAGGGCATCCCAAAAGCATTTCTGAAAAAGGTAATGGGGGAACTGTTGAAAGGGAAGGAAATCAGCATCACCACCTACCGTGAGGGCGACCGGGCGGATACCGGCCAGCGAAAGGAAATCAAAGGACTTGGGTTTGCCGAAGCGGAACTGTTGATTGAATTTGGGTATCCCACCCAGAGATTTGTATTAAAGGAGGAGGACCATGAATAACGGACAGCCCCAAACAGGCAGCGTGCCGTTTCCCGACGAAGCCGCGCATCTTGAAGAAGTCAACCGCAGGCTGGAACAGGCGCTGAAAGAGGCGCAGGCCGATGTGGAGCGGATCGATCGGGAATACAGGGATTCCAAACGCTATATGGCGGACTACAGGGGTGAAATCGACCCTCACGAAATGTTTCAGAATGAACTGCTTCTCAGACAGACGGATCAGACGGGCGCTTTTGCCGTCTTACTCCGCGACAGAATTGCCCGCCTGAAAGATTCTCCCTACTTCGCCAGAATTGACTTTCAAAGCAATAACGGTAAAGAACCGGAGAAATTTTACATCGGACGTTTTACCTTCAGCCAGGGAAAGGAACCTCTTATTTTCGACTGGCGCGCCCCCGTTTCCAGCATGTTCTATGATTATGAAACCGGACCGGCCGGTTATGACGCCCCGATGGGAAGAATCGACGGGGAACTGAAGCGGAAACGGCAGTTTAAAATTAAAGACGGAGTACTGGAATATGCCCTTGAAAGCGCCGCCCATGTACAGGACGACATCCTGCAGAAGGAACTTTCCCATACCTCCGATGAAAAGATGAAATCCATCATATCAACGATTCAGAAAGAACAGAACCGGATTATCCGGAGTGAACAGGCCGGGACGATGATCATCCAGGGAGTGGCCGGCTCCGGTAAAACATCCATCGCACTCCACCGGATTGCTTTCCTGCTCTACCGCCAGAAGGACAGGCTGACCGCCCGCAATGTGACCATTCTATCCCCCAACAGGGTCTTTGGGGATTATATCTCAAACGTTATCCCGGAATTAGGCGAAGAGCCGATCTATGAACTGAGTTTCTCCGATATTGCAGAGATTGGACTGGAAAACATCATCGGCTTTGAACCTGAGCCGGATCCTCTGGAAGTGGAGGATGAGAAATGGATCGAACGCGTCCGTTTTAAATCCTCACCGGATTTTGCCGGTCTGCTGGATGACTACATACGGGAGATGCCGGACCGGATTTTCACTCCCGCCGACTATACATTCGGCCGGTTCACCGTAGACAGCAAATGGATACGGGAACGTTTTCTGGCCTACGGAAAATACCCTGTTAAACGGAGGCTCTCCATGACCGCAGACGATATTTGCAACCGCCTTCAAAACGAAAACATCTGGCAGGAAGATCTGCCGAAGGCAAGAACGGTTCTAAAAAGCCTCACCGCAATGCTGCGTTTAAAAAACACTCCGGCGCTTTATAAGGATTTTTACAAATGGCTGGGCCGGCCGCAGATGTATGTCATGCCGGCCAGGAATAAGCTGGAATGGACGGATGTTTTTCCTTTTCTCTATCTCCACGCCGCATTCGAAGGGATAAAGGAGAGCAAAATCACAAAGCATCTGGTGATCGATGAAATGCAGGACTACACTCCCATCCAATATGCCGTAATAAACAAGATGTTCCCCTGCCAAAAAACCATTCTGGGCGACTTCGGGCAGTATCTGAACCCTTACCATACGCACACTCTGGAGGATCTGCGCCGCATCTACGACGGCGCCGGATATGTAGAACTGAATAAAAGTTACCGTTCCACCTATGAGATTATGGCTCTCGCAAAGCGCATTGGAAAAATCAGCGCACTGGAAGCGATGGTGCGCCACGGGGAAGCTCCCGCACTGGTAAAATGTAAAAATGAGCAGGATGAAATCCGGAAATTAAAAGAAGCCGTCCGGGACTTCGGGGCGGGAGAAAGTTCTTCACTCGGTATTATCACCAAAACGGAACGGGAAGCTAAGAAACTCCACGCCCTGCTCTCGGACGAATGCGAAGTGAACCTGATTCTGCCGGAAAGCACACATTTTGCAGGCGGGATTTCGATTACCTCCGTCCGGATGGCAAAGGGCCTGGAGTTTGACGAGGTGCTCATCCCCCATGCGGACAGCCTGACTTATCAGTCTGAATATGACCGCAGCCTGCTCTATATTGCCTGCACGAGGGCCATGCACAGACTGACGCTTTTTTACTGCAATGAGGCATCCCGGTTCCTGCTCTTATCCGGCCATTCCAGGAAAAATTGATTAAATGCATCTTTTCGATCGAGCTGAAGGTCTGCCGTCCGGTAATTACATACACCGGCTTGTTGAACTGTGTTCCGCCTATAAGGTCAGGTACTTGATTATTTTTAAGTCAGGTACTTGACATCCTATTAGTCAGGTGCTATACTAATCAAAGTCAAGTACCTGACATAATGATTCGATAACGAACCGCAAGAATAGGAGGATATTCCCATGAATGAAATGAAAGATATTATAACCAGCCAGCTTCAACAGCTTCAGACACACATGCACCGCATTATGTTCAGCCAGTACCGCAAACCGCACAACCCGCACCGGGGCCAGGGCCGTGTCCTGGCAATCCTGAAACTGAAACCGGAGATGAGCCAGAAGGAATTGACATATCTGCTGAATATGAGCAAACAATCGGTCGCCGAACTGGTTGCAAAGTTGGAAAAAAGCGGTTATATCACACGTGAACCTTCCAGGGACGACAAACGTGTCATGACGATACGCCTGACCGAAGAAGGAGCAAAAGCCATTGATGATACAGATGATCGCGAACCGGACATTTCGAAAATCCTCGACTGCCTGAATGACGAGGAACAGTCCGCTTTCAGTGATTATCTTGGACGCATTATCGGGCAGTGTGAGGAACTGAGGCCGGACGAAGATTTTGAAGCTCACCGCAAGTATGTGGAACAGTTCATGTCATCCGTTGCGCAGGAGCGTGAAAATTGGCCTTATCCCGGTTATAACTGTGACGCACGGACTAACTGTGACGGCCGTACACGCGGCTTTGACCATTTCAGAGGGCATGCTCACGGCTGCGACCGTCCCGATGAGCGGGCTCGTGGCTGCGACCGTCCCGGTGAGCGGGCTCACGGCTGCGGCCGCCCCGGAGAACGTGCTCACGGCGGCGGTCCTTTCAGAGGGCGTGGTCACGGCCCGTCCGGAATGGAACAGCCGCCATTCGGAAATGGAGGGATTGAAAATGAATTTGACGCTGAAGAGAACGATGAGTAAGATTCCGCCGGTCAGCCTCACCGACGTGCGCTCTGTGGCACCCGATGTAAGGGAATCCCTGGCGAACGTCCTGATCGACTACCTGTGGCAGCTTGCTTTATGTGAAAATTGGAAAGATTATGAACAGCAGCTTTTTATCCTTCAAATCGGAGAATTAAGCGGGCGCGGCATACAGGACATATACCACTCCTGCAGCTGCGGTAATCCGATGGAAAGCCACCGGGTGTACGGCGTGGCGCCTGTCAATTGTACGCTGCAGGTGCTATATTCCGACGGCCGCTATGAAATGAGGATGTACAAAGACGAGTGAAAGTTTGCGAATCGGCAGAAACTTACCTGAAAACGATTTTTATATTACAGTTGACATAAAACATCTGCCGGCGGCCCCTGTATAATCGGGGCCGCCGTTCCTTTATACACCTTATGCACCAGATAACCAAAGTCCGGAAAATAAGAACTCAACTCTCATATTTGCCGGCAATTTTACATATCTTTATTAAAAATATCGTGGAATGAAGACTATGAAAATAAACAATAAAAGCGCCCTGATTATTTCTATTCTGATACCGCTGGTGGTCGGCTCACTGTCCGCGCTGCTGAGCGGGAATGCTTCCGGGTATTCTTCACTCAATAAGCCTCCCCTCAGCCCTCCATCCTTTATATTTCCTATTGTATGGACGATCCTGTATATTTTAATGGGTATCTCGTCGTTTATTATCTATGAATCCCACAGTCCGAAAAAAGATAAGGCGCTTAAGTTATATCGGCTCCAACTGTTTTTCAACTTTTTCTGGAGCATTATTTTCTTTGGATGGTCGCTTTATCTGGCCGCATTTTTGTGGCTGTCCGTTATGATTATTATCATTGCGCTTATGATCCGGCAATTCCTGCAAATCAGTCCTGCAGCGGCATTCCTTCAGATTCCGTATTTGATATGGTGCCTCTTTGCAGCTTATCTCAATCTGATGATTTACCTGTTAAATTAAGTTCAGGAGGACTCCGGCTTCCATCTGCTCCTCTCCATGTACCGGGAACTGAAAGACCGGGGCGTACCGGCAGAATTCGCAGCCGTTGGCGGCGAGACGCACGGAACGGCATGGCTGTATGACCTGGAGGGAATGTTCGATTTTTTCAACAGGATGTCGGCAGAATCGTCTGAACGGTAAGAGCGGACGGAAATCAGAAAAAAGGAGCCGTTGTCCCGGTAGAAATGATTCTACTGTTACAGCGGCTCCTTACTTTTCAAAACTCATGCCGCATGAGACGCAGCATACAATGCAACACGATACAGAAAAATCCCGCGATCGGGATTCTCCGCCCTGTAAAATCAGGGCAGCAAAAAAGCGGGTGATGGGAATCGAACCCACGTATCTAGCTTGGAAGGCTAGTGTTCTACCATTGAACTACACCCGCGTAATAATTATGAGAGGTACAACCTGGTACATGAGATATTCCGTTGGAAGCTTGCTCACATAAGAAATATCTCATGTATCAGGTTGAATCGCCGTGTAAAACGGCGATTATGGAACGAAGTTCCATAATACCTCGGGCTCCCGCCACATCTCACATTCCAATCGGGGTGACAGGATTCGAACACCAAAGAGCAGTTTAAAACTGTTTCTATGTCATTTTTTACCCTAGGTTCACTTACCCGACAATCTCATATAATTATTCGTGTCATCGAAAGTGGTGTCATATTGTCGCCGCAAAACTACTATCTATAGTAATAATCTTTATGGTTTCTTGACTGCCGTGCTATCGACTTAACTATATTATCACCTTCTTTCCTTTTTGGCAAGCCCTAATTTAAAAATTATGCATTTTTTTGAAAAACTCATTCAATTATCCCTATCACTCTTATTACTTTAAATTACTTTAAATAGAAGAGGGCAAAGGGAATCTCTTCTGACATTCCCTTTACCCCCAAATATTTATTTATCTAGCTTGATTTGACCTTGGTATTCTGAAATTCGTCCTCTAGCTTCTCCATATCTTCCCGCATTCGTTTCAGTGTAGCGTGCTGATAACGTCTTGTGCTCTGAATACTGCTATGTCCTCCAGTCCCGATTATGGAAAGCTCACTAAATCCTTCAATTTCTGAGCAGAGTGTGAAATAGGTATGCCTTAAATCGTGCAGTCTAAAACAGGGCAGGTCAGGGCATTCTTTTTCAAGAAAGGTTTTATATATCTTGTACAGCCGATTAGGTGAGACTGGTGCAAATGGAGCCTTATGTAATATGAAAACATGGTTATCTCCTTGAAAATCCTTTTCCACTAGCTTTTCCTTGCTATACTGCTTTCTGGCAGCTAATAGCGTATTATATACCACTCCATTTGATGGAATAGGGATTATACGATGACCAGCTTTTGTTTTCGTTTCCTTTTCTATTACTTTACCTTCTGCATATACAGCCGCCCGTCTTATTTGAATATAGCTTTCCTCTCCGAGTACAATGTCATCCCAGCGCAATCCAATGAGTTCAGACCTCCTTAAACCTCCTGCAAAACAGCACAATACCAGTATTAACTGCATATTGATGTTTTTAGTATGTTGAGCACGCTCCATCATCAGTTTGATTTCCTCAATACTGTAAACGTTCCCTTCCTTACTCATCATTTTGGGTAGTATCAGAAAATCACAGGGGTTTGGTGTGTCTCTGTTCAGGTAATTGTCTATTTTCGTCCTCTTGATTATGATAGATATGAGATTGACAATATTACGGATAGACTTCGGTGAACTGCCTAACGCTTCATATTCATTCACTATGTCCTGGAGCACTTCAGTGCTGATTTCTGACAGATAAAGATTTCCTATCTTCTCCTTGATACCTTTCGGAGCATAGTAAATCTGTTTATAGTGCTGTAACGTGGTAGGAGACAAGCCTTTGGCATATTTGGGAAAATAAATCTCTTCTGCATACTCTTCAAATAGAATAGGATCTTTAGATACATAATTTCCATACTCCGCTTCCAATGCCATCTGATTGCAGATTGAATCAGCCTTGGCCTTAGTAGTTCCTGGTGGTAAGTTGAAATATTTACGTGTCCTTGTACCATTACGGGTTCTATCATGTATTATACGGTATTTCGTACCATTCTTCCGTTTGGTTTTGCTGACATAAAAAGACATTAGCGTTTCCTCCTTGCTCTTACTATTTTGCGTTTAGAAATGTGGTTATCAATCCGGTATTCTATATCATCGTTTGACTCCAGAAGTTTTTCTTCTACCTCTGACCGGATATAGAAATATTGATTTCCTATTTTACGGTACCTGCAATAAGCATTTAAAAATGCCCGAACATTACGAATATCTATATTAAGATATTCTTCTTGTACCTGTTTAGCCGTAATAAGCCTAGTTTTATTAATGGTTTTACCTTCAATACTGATTAAATTAGACATATTTTATTACCTCCTCACATAATATTTATTAATTTAATAATATATATTTGACTTGCATAATCACATCAGAATACCAGACAGGAGAGTTCCAGCTCCCCTGTACTGGTTCTGTTATGACTATATAAATCTTTTACTAATAGCACCCATAGCATCAAACTGCCATTTCCCTAGTTGGGCAAGGGAATATTACAACGGGTGCTACTGACGCTAAAATGAAATTATTTTTGCCATAGGGAAATAGATTGGTAATTACCATCATTACTTTTCTTAATATGGTAATAAATCCCTACGGCTTCTAAGGTTTCACGATTTTGATTTAATTTCCGTGAAAACCATGTGGGTGAACCTGGAAAGTATCTGCCTTCAATTTCGCATTCATCTATGGCAAATAATTTCAGTTCTCTAAAAAGCTCTGTTACAGAGCAAGTATCATTATCAGTTGGATATTGCTGTTTATCAGCCATAAACTCAACTATAACAGACACAATAATACTGCTTCCTGCGAGTTCTCGTTTTACTCTGGCAGTATTATTTTTAAAGGCTTTATTGACAACCTTTTCACTGTACCCTATTATAATGCCTGCTTTGACTGCTATTTGATAAAAGTCAGTTAAACGTATAGGGCTTGCATATTTACACTGATACGTACTATTTAGAACCTCTTTTGCCAAATTACATAGCGCTCCAAAAAAAAGAGGTAAGTCCTTTTTCCATGTCGCCAGCAGAACGCTATCAGGCTGTTTTTCATCATTAGGGATTTTCTCCATTTCAAAAAACAGGGTACGTTCAGCAAGGTCAGTACGGGTTATATTCTGGCTCACTCCATTTAAGCATACTACCGATTTGAGTTTCAAAGCACTTTGGTCGGTATCGGTAAATCGCTTCCTCTTTATCTGTGTGCCCCCCGTACAGTTCCGGCATAACAGGTCACTAATTTTAGGAGGTATGTATGATACATTGTCGAAGCAGCATAGGTAATTTAAAGATAATGCTAATGCTACATCTTCCGGATTTTCCGGCATATCATACAAGTCATAAATATGGGGATCGATTAAATCCTCAATTCGTTTAAGGGTAGTAGATTTTGCGCTGGCAGGCGGGCCGTATAACTGAATTAATGGATGAGATAGCTTGTCCCCCCATAAACAACTCACTAGGAAAAGCGGAAATAAAACCTTATCAGCCTCGTCATGTAGATGGAAGTGCTTATTTACCAATTCAACTAGATCTTGAGGGGTGGCTGATAAATCCGGTCTTACTTGCGGAGACATGGATGCTCCTGTTTTAAACATCGGTTTACTTGGTTTTATTATTTTTACATCTACTCCTGTTATCCTTATGATACTACTATTATCCCAGTATAAATCATAATAAATTTTATCGGACTTTTCTATGCACCGTCTATGTAGAGTGACTTCTTTTCCGATTTTCTTAGCTACCATTCGGAAATGCTCCTGTGCCTGTATGCTATTACCTGAGTTGATTATTTTACCATAAGTGTCAAAGCAGAATAGCCTGAACCAATTTTTAAATTCAGTGGATTCAATGCTGTAAAAGACATTTATTTTCTCCCCCTGCTTTTCAATCTGGGTTTTTATAAATCCACCGTCAACAGAAGAGTAGTAAAACATAACCTGCTCACTGGCACTTATGATTAGCTCTTGTGTTGTTAAATCCTTTATTTCTTCCTGTGTGCTCATGCGATTAAGTCCTCCGTTTCTTGATAAGGCGTATAGTAATCAAGATCTAACGCTATATTGGTTAGTTGCACTTTTTCATTATGTACTATAAGCTGTAGACGGACTTGTAACCCTACGATACTTACAAGGTCAGCACTTCCATCTGATTTAAATATTGGAAGACTGTTAAAGTCCGCTAATAACCGTTTATAAGCCTTGCCACCTTCATATATAAGGGTTATTGAAATGTCAGTGTCGTTTCTTGCTACATTAAAACTGACCATTATTGTATGGCTTTCAGGAGTAATAATACATGATGTTATTAGTCCATTATAGGTATTGGTCATCATCATCGTATTAATCCACCTCATCATTATTATCTTCTTCGTCAGTTTGATCATACCAATCATCATCTATGTGCATATCATCTATGTATCTTATATCGTCCTTTCCTTTCTGCAATTTGGCTTGTACCACTATACCATCCATAAGGTCGGTATCAATTTCGCCATATTCATTAAATATTTCCAAATCATCAGCTAATTTGGCAAACTTTGAATTACTGTTTAGTATAAGGGGAACAGATTTCATATACTGAGTGGATTTGTCCTTTTCTAAGTTAACGAAAATTCTTATCCTAGTGCTGTTATTATCTATGATGTGATGTGTTATCTGCCCTCTATACCATTTTCCAAGTTTAAGTTTTGAGTCTATCAATGTAAATTTCATATTATTTTCCTCTTTCTTTTTTTTTAGAGAACTCACTCTTTTCGTCTTACTGTATATTCAATATCTTTTGTAATCATTTTTTGTCAATCAAATCATAAGATCACCTCCATTTTGCTGTACAAAAAAAAGACCTAATAGTTATTTCTTTTTATACTATGCTTTTTACTCCAGATAAATACAAAAAAAATAAAAAAATTTTTTTATCCCCCGAGCAAGGTAAACAAAAAAATACGGAGCTTGCGTTTGTAGCAGACTTCTCTTTTGAGAACACCGCTACAATACTCTTGCGCTCCGTATTTTCCAGTTCACCTTCTTGCTTTTTATCGTCTTCTACTATTTGATTTTGATATTCTCGACGCTTTATAAATTGTAATTCCTAAACCAACACCAGCACTTAAAGAGTCTATAATAATCTTTGATGTTAAGCTGCTGACTGTCAGAGCAAGTAATCCTGAAATCATATTATTTCTCCTCTTCACATGGATATATTATTATGAGTGAGTAATCCGAACTAAGTATATATAATTCTTCACACCATATTGACTTGTCACATACAATATAGTCCTGATATTCCCAGTCTTCTAAACGGATAAAATGCTTCTTTAGCAGGTTAGAATATGTATTATTATCAGTGACCTGCATGGTCGGGAATACAGCACAATATCCGCCTAAGTCTTTTTCTAAATCCCTGTGTGCTCCATAATAGCTATCAAACGTTTTTACTCGCTCATGTAATAGGCCACATACTTTTTCCGGTATATAGTTTAATAATTCATCAGTGACATTCTTATATTGATTTTCAGTTCCTATAATGTAATACATCTTTATTCCTCCGATTTATCCAGTAAACACACATAACTACTATCACTTTTAGCATAGCCTGTTAGAACCTCAAAACCATATGCAAAACAGCGGTAGCAGTGTTGCCCGTGTAAACCCCCTACCACATAGAAAACGGCTTCTAGGGGGGTAATACGTGCTCTACATGAGCGTACTTCCATTACGGGTGCAATACTTATAAACTTCTGGTATAGATCTGGTGATGGGAACATCTCTTTGAACCCTTCCCATTCGTCAGGCTCAATATAGTCCATATCGTATAGATCGGGTTCAGTCCATATGTTTGTCAGTTGGTTTATATCTATGTGTAATAATTGAAAGAAGTCCTTAAACTCACCGTTTAATATACGGAGTTTTACATAATCTAGGAACACTTCCCATGACTCAAACTGGTTCAATCTTCATGGCTCCTTTCATTCATCCTTAGTTGAAGTATAAATTACAGCTATCTTTGCCCGTTGACCTCTTACCCTTACATGAGCAATATACCAGCGTTTTATTTTTCCTTTTTTCGTTCTGGTTTCTATCTCGTCCATATCTTCATCCAACCACAAGCGGTAAGGATATAACCCTACAATATCCTCGATACCTATGAGGTCATCGTCTACTTTTGAAAAGCATAGTACTACAAATCCTTCTTGGCCTAACTCTTTTGAATAGATTATACGGAAAATTTTGATTATAACTTCCTCTGGTATCTTTTTCTTACCAAAGAAACCGTTGTTATTCATCTGCTTTAAAAGTTGCCACTGGCTAATATTCTTAATCCGTATTGATTTCTTACTCTTCATATCGTTACCCTCTTTTGAAAATAAATTAAGGCAGATAACCACTATAGTCATCTGCCTTTCTGTATGTTACCTTGTTATGCGTTGCTGTTTTCGAGTGCCACAAGTACACCTACTGTTATGACACAAGCACCTATAAATATTCCTGCGTGCATATATTATCACCTCTTCGCCTTTATATTCCTACTGGTTACAAAATGATAATATATATTTATATCTGCGGTGATAATAGATAAGGGGGTACTTTCTTTATAATTTAAATTTTATTAATCTACATTTACAAATAGATAATCAGGATTTTCTCTAGCTTGATAATGTTTATTATACATTAACTTATAACCATCCATATATAAAAGATTATCAATAAGCTCTATATTATGATTATAATAAGTATCTCTTGATACAACAAAGCAATCATAAGTAATATACCGTAAAGAGCCATCTTCAAGTCTTTCTGTTTCACCTCTATCACAAAGTTTATTTCTTCCACCAACTAAAGAATACCTAAGGGTGCTAATATCACTAACATAGAATGCTTTACTTAAATATTCTGGTTGATATCCATCTTCATTAAACCAACCTTCTCCATCATCTCCATATTTTTCTTCTGCTTCTTTACGTTTAGCATCTAACTCATAACCCTCCATTCCATCAGGATTTACTGGATAAATTTCAGGATTAGGAACATTTGTACCATATAATAACGTAATACTTTCTCTTTCATAATCAGAAGGGTGACGTCCTTCTGGCAGTTCCCAATGTGTTATTGGAACTCTTATTTGTCCTAACGTTTTTTCTATTTTATTAGCACGTTTTTCGCTAAGTATAACAGCATCTACTAATTCAGTAGGACTTAAATACATAGAATATGCTGCAGTATTAATATCGTTATATCTTAGAAAATCAGGTATCATTCTAATTTTATCACCCTTTTTTACATAAGCAAATATATCTCCAAAACATCCATCTGTAGTATTTTTATTATAACCTATTGCAACTATTCCATCAAAAGGAGCTACTACATAAGCATCTTCATTTACAAATGTTGTAGTTGTACCATTCAAAACAGATTCATCTCCATAAAGAGAATGTACAATATTAGTTATATTAGGTCCATATTGATTTTTAAGCTGCTTGCCTGTCAATACTTGTACATCAGAACCATCTCCATTATATATTTCTACAGTTGATACTACAGAACCTTCTACAGGTTCATGATACCAAGCACTTCCGTATAATGACGCTGGAATTCCTTCTTGAGCATAAGTACTTATGCTCATACCTAATACCATAGTGATACACATAATTAATGCAATAATCTTCTTCATTATTAAATCCCCCTCGTACTATTAGTACATCAAATATTATTTTTGATAATAGTCATAGCCAATAAGATCATCAAATAAAACAAGTGTACCATCTGCATCAAATTTTACTTTTGCAACAAGACCAGTAGCACCATCCTGATTTTCGTAGTGTTCACCGTTCTTTTCAAAAAGATAGCTAAATTCAGCTTCATTACCTTCTTGATAATAAGTAATGGTTAAAGAATTCTCATTGTAATTTGTTACCCTAAGGTTCATACTATGATAGGTAAAATACAAGCTATCACCTGTGTATGTGGTACCATCTAAAGAAACAAACTTTACCAGCTTATACTCCCCATTATATTCCTCTGTAGTTTGACTAGCAACTGAATCATTCTGACTGTCTACTACCGCAGTTTGGGTTTCCACATGTCCATCAGTTGTCCATGCTCCATTCTCATTGACACTATATCCATCTGGTGTTGTTGTAGACGTATACAACCAACCATCATTATCAAAGTAATAGCATTCCGCAATACCGTCATTATTACCATCAATCCATTGCCAGCCACTATTAGCATAGCTGCCATTATCATTATCATACCACCAACGTTCTTGATTATTGCCATTACCCAGTTTCCATGTTCCTGCTAGAGCGGTAGTGCTCATTGATACTGTCATTACAACTACGCTTAATACTGTTACTAAACTTCTTCTCTTCATTCTTTTTTCCTCCATTGATTAAGTTTATGTGTCAAATAATTAAATTCATATCAATTATTTTCCTGATTCGAGAGACACAAGTATGGAAAATTCATTTTAAATATCCTAAAAGTTCTTCAATTTCTTTTCTAACCGACTCAGGTCTATCCACCATTTCATCAATAAGTCTGTTATAAAAATCATTTCTTCTAGGTAGCTTTTCTTTATTATGCATATAAACATATGCAGTTACTAGCTCTACAAGATCCTCATCTGAAGAATTCTCTAATAGCAGTATAGTCTCATATCCTGGTTCAGCCATTCTAATTCGATCTTCAGCCATATGAAATAAAGTTTTACCTATCATTCTTTTAAAAAATCCCATAATTATTCCCTCCTTAATCCTTTAACGATTTATGCTTTAAAGTTACTTTACAATCACTAACATCTGTTATTCTATATTTAGATAAATCTCTTGTTAGGATTTTACCAACTACTCCTGCTAAAAATAGCGGTGTGAAGAAAAGCAATCCTGCTATGAGACCAGCATTGGAAAGCTTATTCCCCGTATCATTCGTTCTTAATTTACCAGCTATATTATTAGCATACTCACCTTTTATACAAATTTTCCCATATCCTACTTTTATGGCATTCTTTAATGCATCTTCTGATGTCACCTCAATAAATTGCTTTAGATATATATCTTTTTCTCTCATAAACATTTACCCTTTCTTCTAAATTTTTTATCTCACCAGTATATTGAGCATATATATAACCATATTTAAATATACCATATGTAAACCAATCTTACAATTGTTTCGTATGTAAAATATAATAAATAACGGAGGTACAACTATGCCTAAAAAAGAAAATCCATTGCGTCAACTTCCGGTAAACTACGAAGAATGCGGAGATATCAAGATCCATCTAGCTGAATTAATGGAAGAAAGAAAAGTATCTTTGAATCAGCTTTCCTTTCGTACTGAAATGCAACGTACACAATTAAGAAATTATAGAGATAATAAGATCCAGCGGTTGGACATTGATATTCTAAAACGCTTGTGTTATGTCTTGGATTGCGATTTGTATGAATTAATAGAGTATATACCCCCTAAAAAGTCTTAAAACTCTCTATACTAATTAATATAGCAAACGGCAAGGACACACCTATGTCCATCTAAATAATTTTATTAAAAAATCCCCCTTGAGCCACAATGCTTCAAGAGGGATTTATATATCATGAACTGACAGGATATTCTAAGCCATTCATATTCTTATACGCTTTCTATTCTTCTGATTTTGGTGATTTTACCACCTTCAGACTGGGAGCTTTTTGCTCCGGTGTCTTTCGGCCTTCCTCTATTAATTCTTTCAATACCTTTGCATGAGGATAAGGAGCAAGTTTCCATGTTGCATTTGCATACCTGATTCCCAGATAAAGAGGGTGTACCCCTATATTATCTTTATCTAACCCATCAGCAGTCATCTGGTATAGCTTTGCCGTCTTGTGTAATTCGGTCCACATTTTGAGAATTTCTAATTTCGCCTGATTTACCACCTTAGAAGTCTGATGAGAATTTCCCCATGCAATAATCACCTTATCTTTGGAATTATCAATCGTCTTAAAAATATTATCTCTGATATATTTCAAGTTCTCCTCATCTAATTTCAGCCCCTTAACCGATAATCTGCTCTGTGTAACGATTGAGAACAGGTTTACCACTACATATTCATTAATCCCCAGGCTTTTCATATGGTTCATAAGATGAACGTTTGTTGAGTCCTCTACATAAAAGTTATCTACTGTACGAGTGGGATATAACATCACAAGCACACCTTTTCCGCCGTCTAATCCTTCAACCGCCTTTGAGATGGCATAAGTGTTCTTTCCGTCCGCTGATACAGTAACCCTCGTTTTTAAGATGTTTTCTTTCTCTACTAATTTAGTCATATCATTATCCTCCGTAAAATAAAAAGGAACTATGTCATTGCAACATAGTTCCATACTTAATCATTCTATATTATTAAAAACCGTTCTATATTAGTTGTAGACGTCAGGGAGCCGAAGCGACGCCATGTGTTGTTAATTGGTTGCACTTACATGTACTTACTTAACCAGTATTCAAATACTAATAATGGGAGAAAGCCAGATATTTGGCTAGAAGGTCTTACCGTGAAAAATATAATATCCTGTAAAATTAAAAATCGGGGTGACAGGATTCGAACACCAAAGAGCAGTTTAAAACTGTTTCTATGTCATTTTTTACCCTAGGTTCACTTACCCGACAATCTCATATAATTATTCTTGTCATCGAAAGTGGTGTCATATTGTCGCCGCAAAACTACTATCTATAGTAATAATCTTTATGGTTTCTTGACTGCCGTGCTATCGACTTAACTATATTATCACCTTCTTTCCTTTTTGGCAAGCCCTAATTTAAAAATTATGCATTTTTTTGAAAAATTCATTCAATTATCCCTATCACTCTTATTACTTTAAATAGAAGAGGGCAAAGGGAATCTCTTCTGACATTCCCTTTACCCCCAAATATTTATTTATCTAGCTTGATTTGACCTTGGTATTCTGAAATTCGTCCTCTAGCTTCTCCATATCTTCCCGCATTCGTTTCAGTGTAGCGTGCTGATAACGTCTTGTGCTCTGAATACTGCTATGTCCTCCAGTCCCGATTATGGAAAGCTCACTAAATCCTTCAATTTCTGAGCAGAGTGTGAAATAGGTATGCCTTAAATCGTGCAGTCTAAAACAGGGCAGGTCAGGGCATTCTTTTTCAAGAAAGGTTTTATATTTCTTATACAGCCGTTTAGGTGTAAATGGTGTAATTGGCGACTTATGTCATATATATCCATGGTTATCTCCTAGAAAATCCTTTTCCACTAGCTTTTCCTTGCTATTCTGATTTCTGGCAGCTAATAGCGTATTATATACCACTCCATTTGATGGTCTCGGGATTATACGATTACTAGCTTTTGTTTTCGTTTCTTTTTCCATTACTTTACCTTCTGCATATACAGCCGCCCGTCTTATTTGAATATAGCTTTCCTCTCCGTGTACAATGTCATCCCAGCGCAATCCAATGAGTTCAGACCTCCTTAAACCTCCTGCAAAACAGCACAATACCAGTATTAACTGCATATTGATGTTTTTAGTATGTTGAGCACGCTCCATCATCAGTTTGATTTCCTCAATACTGTAAACGTTCCCTTCCTTACTCATCATTTTGGGTAGTATCAGAAAATCACAGGGGTTTGGTGTGTCTCTGTTCAGGTAATTGTCTATTTTCGTCCTCTTGATTATGATAGATATGAGATTGACAATATTACGGATAGACTTCGGTGAACTGCCTAACGCTTCATATTCATTCACTATGTCCTGGAGCACTTCAGTGCTGATTTCTGACAGATAAAGATTTCCTATCTTCTCCTTAATACCCTTCGGAGCATAGTAAATCTGTTTATAGTGCTGTAACGTGGTAGGAGACAAGCCTTTGGCATATTTGGGAAAATAAATCTCTTCTGCATACTCTTCAAATAGAATAGGATCTTTAGATACATAATTTCCATACTCCGCTTCCAATGCCATCTGATTGCAGATTGAATCAGCCTTGGCCTTAGTAGTTCCTGGTGGTAAGTTGAAATATTTACGTGTCCTTGTACCATTACGGGTTCTATCATGTATTATACGATATTTCGTACCATTCTTCCGTTTGGTTTTGCTGACATAAAAAGACATTAGCGTTTCCTCCTTGCTCTTACTATTTTGCGAGTAGGAATGTGGTTATCAATCCGGTATTCTATATCATCATTTGACTCCAGAAGTTTTTCCTCAACCTCTTCACGGATATAGAAAAATTGATTGCCTATCTTACGGTATCTACAATAAGCATTTAAAAATGCCCGGACATTACGAATATCTATATTAAGATAATCTTCCTGTACCTGTTTGGCTGTAATCAGCTTAGTGTGTCTTGTGACTTCTCCTTTACTGCTAGTGTTACTCATATAATAACCTCACTTTCTAATTGATTTCATGATTATAATATATATTTAATCGTCACACACAGGTCATAAGACTGACAGGGCAGTGAACAGTTGAGAGTACCACTGCCTGTCATAGTCTTGTAAGTGGAATTTATCTATCGTATATTACATATCTCTTCTTTATAAAAAGGGATATTTTTATCGCCAGTACTGACAATGAGCAAATCCAATAGGTTTTACTTACCTTTTTTTCGTTTGTCGCTACTGTCGGTAATTTTTTCCCTTTTATTAATTTCTATTTTCCGGTAATTTCCTGCATTAGCTACTTTAAATGTGATACCGTATTCTTGGGATAGGTTACTTTCTACCTTTCGTAGTTGTCTGGTTAAATGGTTGGGTGCTTTGGGTAGTAGAGTGGGATGGATATAGTTATTTTCTGCCACTTCTTTTAAATCAGTAAGTAACTCCGATACGGAGCCTTCATATCTGTCCCGATCCTTCATAAACATAATTAAACACGTAGCAGAATAATTTTCATTAACTGCTTCTAGATTAACTAATTTCTGATTACTCAGGAGCAGTTCTGTTACTTCTTCATCTGAATATTTTAGCACTCTGCCAATATGAACACATGCCTCATGAAAATCAACCAATCTAATCCATTCCTTTACATGAACCGGTTCGGTATCTATCATGGCACTTGCAAGGCATTTAAAGCAGCAGCCTAACATTTTTGGGAGGTCATTATCAAAGCTTTCCCATATTTCTCGCTCTGTTTTATATTCCGTATTTTCAATCCGTTTCAAATTTAATATTAGCGTGCGGTCTAATAAGTCAGACTCTTTAACTACATTGTATATGCTGTTGATCGCTATTATGGATTTAATATTTTTGCACACCTCAGTTGTATCCTCATATAGCTTTCTTTTAGCATAAGAACCCCCTGTTACCGCTCTGGACAGTGTATCTGACATCTGTCTGCTAATATAGGAAAGATTATCCATAGTAACATAGTAAGAATTTGAAAGCCGTAGTTCTAATCCATCACTTCCTTTTGGTATTCCGGTTAGGTCGTTGGTTTTCGGATCGATTAGGCGTTCCAGCTTTCTTAATGCCGTGGACTTAGAAGAACCTTTTTCTCCCGATAACATTAACAGAGGGTGATTAATAACTAACCCCATATAGCAGGTAACAAGATAAAGTGTCAGCAGTTTAACATTACCATCAGTAATCAGATTAAAGTGTTTCTTAACGTATTCCGGCAACTTCAAAGGAGAAACAGTTAAATCAGGTGTTACCTGGTTCTTGAACATGCTCGTTCTGGCGAATAGCCATTCGTCAATATGCTCTATTGAGCATTCACCATTTTCAACCCATACAACGGTATCATCGTCACGGTTTAAGTCATATACAATCTGTGAGTTATCAATGTTATAGACACGATTATATAGGGTTCCCAATGGATTGCTGTATGCTTCTTCCTCCAGATAACTAATTGCTTCCTGTATTTCTGAATCAGTCAGTCTAATATCAAACTTATTTTGGTAAAATAGTTTGAATGCCAATGCGAAGTGTTTACTATTGAGGGGGAGCACATCGCTGTGCTCATCCCCTTTTAATAAGCATTGGAACACACCATCATCGGTGCTGACTGCTCTTATTGACTTATCCTCGATAGCTTTCTTTAGGTTATTAATCAGAACGTTTTCAGGCTTCATTCTTCCGCCTCCTCGTATTCTTCCGCCTCTTCATTTCTGTAATAATCATAGTCAATTTTCATATAGCTGATGTAGAGCTGCCCGTTTTTCCCTCTTTTTAGCATAACTTTAACTGCTATATTATCGAGGAAACTTGTATCTACTTGCCCGGCTTCGTTAAATAAGGCCATTCTTTTTGCAAAATCCGCAAATTTTGAGTCCATCTTATCACTTAGACTTATAACGTGCATATGTTCGTTGTTGGGAGCCTCGTCCAGTAATACAAATACTCTTAATACTCCCTTTGCTTTGTCAATTCTATGATGGGAAACATAACCCTCATACCATTTCCCAGTTATAAGCATTGGATTATCCATTTTGATAATCATAGTTTTCCCCATATAGTCCATGGCACCATCTGGGATTATCCTTTCTTTAGATTTTCTCAAGCACTTGATGGCAGTATAATAGCACCTTTACAATTTAAAGTCAAAAAATCGAAAAATAGAAATGACATGAAATTGTCTAGGTCGTTCTGGAAAATTTGTCAGAAAAATTGATGAAATGACATCACAATGACAAACACAAATAAAAATTTTTCTTTAGTAAACTTGTATGAATTATGTTGTATTTACTGGGCTTTTATGTTAATATCAAAAAAAAAACATGTCAAAATATAAATTTCCATAAGTGTGTCACAATGGAGGCCTTTACCATGAAAAGAGATTCAAATGTTAAGCCGAGATATATAGCATTCATAGAAGAATATATTAGTAAAAACAATACTACCGATAAACAAGAAATTCTTGATGCAGCAAAGGAGCATTTTATTCCTAAAAAAAAAGATAGTTCCAAAAATGATAGTACTGAAAGTGATAGTTCCGAATCAGAAAATAATGATGAACGATCCGATAGACAAATTAGGCGTTATATTCAAGAGGTTTTAGATAATAAACCAATTAGGAAAAGAATGAATGTAAATAAAAAAAATTATGATGAAATCATTTACTTTACTGTAAAAGAAGATTTTGTTGGTATTTTCTTAGCATCAGAATTAAATAAATCCTTTAATATAAACTCTTTCTATTGTACTTATACTCAAGGATTACTTACTTGTCATTATAAAAAAAAAGATTGTTCATCAAAAGATATTGGTACAACATTAAATGTTTTACTTGAGCTTTATTATAACCACATTTTATAGTACTAGCTGTAAGTAACAACAAAGTACAGAGAAAATCCCATGGCCGGTATACGAAATAAGCAGAGCATGACACAATGCAGTACATACCAGCCATGGGATTTGAGGTGGACATTGTTGTTACTTACGGCGGTTTGAACTATTATTTTGCCTTGAAACTCTCGACGCTTTATAAATTGTAATTCCTAACCCAACGCCAGCACTTAAAGAGTCTATAATGACCTTTGATGTTAAACTGCTGACTGTCAGAGCAAGTAAACCTGAAATCATATCATTTCTCCTCTTCACATGGATATATTATTATTAGCGAGTAATCCGAACTAAGTATATATAATTCTTCACACCATATTGACTTGTCACATATGATATAGTCCTGATACTCCCACTCGTCTAAACGGATAGAATACTTCTTTAGCAGGTTAGAATATGTATTATTATCAGTGACCTGCATGGTAGGGAATACGGCACAATATCCGCCCAAGTCCTTTTCTAAACCTCTGTGTGCTCCATAATATCTATCAAACGTTTTTACCCTCTCATGTAATAGGCCAGATACTTTTTCCGGTAAATACTTTGATAATTCATCGGTGACATTCTTATATTGATTTTCAGTTCCTATAATGTAATACATCTTTATTCCTCCGATTTATCCAGTAAACACACATAACTACTATCACTTTTAGCATAGCCTGTTAGAACCTCAAAACCATACGCAAAACAGCGGTAGCAGTGTTGCCCGTGTAAACCTTCCCCTACCACATAGAAAACGGCTTCTAGGGGGGTAATACGTGCTCTGCATGAGCGTACTTCCATTACGGGTGCAATACTTATGAACTTCTGATATAATTCTGGTGATGGGAACATCTCTTTGAACCCTTCCCATTCATCAGGTTCAATATAGTCCATATCGTATAGATCGGGTTCAGTCCATATGTTTGTCAGTTGGTTTATATCTATGTGCAATGATTGAAAGAAGTCCTTAAACTCACCGCTTAATATACGGAGTTTTACATAATCTAGGAACACTTCCCATGACTCAAACTGGTTCAATCTTTATGGCTCCTTTCATTCATGCTTAGTTGAAGTATAAATTACGGCTATCTTTGCCCGCTGACCTCTTACCCTTACATGAGCAATATACCAGTGCTTTATTTTTCCTTTTTTCGTTCTGGTTTCTATCTCGTCCATATCCTCATCCAGCCACAAGCGGTAAGGATATAACCCTACTATATCCTCTATTCCCATGAGATCGTCAGCTACTTTAGAAAAGCAGAGTATTATATATCCGTCCCGGCCTAACTGCTTTGAATAGAGCATACGGAAAATTTGATTGATAACTTCCTCTGGTATTTTTCTTTTACCAAAGAAATTATCGTTATTCATTTGCTTTAAAAGATACCATTGACTAACAGTTTTAATTCGTATTGATTTCTTAATCCTCATATCGTTGTCCTCTTTTGAAAATAAATTAAGGCAGATAACCACTATAGTCATCTGCCTTTTTGTATGTTACCTTGTTATGCGTTGCTGTTTTCGAGTGCCACAAGTACACCTACTGTTATGACACAAGCGCCTATAAATATTCCTGCGTGCATATATTATCACCTCTTCACCTTTATATTCCTATTGGTTACAAAATGATAATATATATTTATATCTGCGGTGATAATAGACAGGTAAAATGTTTACTAATTACTAAAGATGAATTGATACTTAGGGTCAGGATTTATTGCATATTTATAACTTTGATACCAGATTAATCTATACCCGTCTAAATATAAACCACCATCTTTTAATTGTATATCATGCTCTTTATAAAAGGTATCTTTAATATATAATCCTTCTCTAGTTACAATAGCTATTAAATCATCAGTTGTTCCATCGTATTCAAACATATAAGCATTAACATTATATGAAGTCATGGGACTGGTATATATAGGATAAGGCTTATCTAAGTCGATCCATTCTCCACGACCATAAACAAGATTTTGGTGTTCTTCATATTCTTCCTGAGTCATTCCTTTATCATATTTATAATCTGGATATATTTCTGGATTGCTTACATTAGATGCATAAAAAAGTGAAATGCTATCTCTCTGCCAGTCTTGATTTATACGTCCTAATGCTTTTGCATTTATTAGCTGTCTTGTAGCATCTATATAACCAAGAGATTTTTTTATAGTAGTAGTTCCATTTTTAGTTACAACAGTTTCCAATTTTTCGGTAGGTCTCAGAAACATCATATAATAGCAAGAGTTAAAGTCATTATACCTTATGAATTCAGGCAACATCATAATCTTATCACCTTTTTTAGCATATCCATAAGCTTCTCCACCTAGTCCTTCATCTGCCCAACCTGCACCGATAACTACTTCACAATCATATGGGGCAATAACATAAGCATTTTCATTTACATAGTATGCCCTAACCTGTTTTAAAGACTCTTTAGCATCTGCTCCATAATAACTGACATCAAAAGGAAATCCACCATGTTGTTTACCATATTGTAAATCCCCTATTATATCACGTAATCCTTGTTGAGAAGTGCATAACACATCAGAACCATCACCATTATATATTTCGATATAGGATAACGGAGCACCTTCTGGTGGACTTTCATACCAGCAATAGCTACCAAAATATGTTGGCATAACTTCTTGAGCATACGAAGTCATGCATATTCCTAAACTCGTAACAATACTGAATAACAATACTAACTTCTTCAATAAAAACCCCCCTTATATAGATTTGAACCATTAAATGATAATATATCAAATATTATTTTTGATAATAGTCATAGCCAATAAGATCATCAAATAAAACAAGTGTACCATCTGCATCAAATTTTACTTTTGCAACAAGACCAGTAGCACCATCCTGATTTTCGTAGTGTTCAC
>NZ_UYZY01000004.1 GCF_900626075.1 Clostridium transplantifaecale | reverse complement strand
CGGGAAACGCTCGCGCTCGTTGGAGTACATAATGGTACTAACCTCGAAAAGACCTCGGTAAGTACCAATGAACTCCCAGGTTCCCTCCGGAATCTTTTTCTCCCTTCTTCCCCGCAGGAAGGTTATGGCCGGGACGAAAGACTCAGCCTAGGACGTCTGCCCGGCCCCCGGCCTGCGGAGGCTGATTTGTCCTCTTTCTTCAGTGGGGGAGACGCTTGCCGCTGCCACTACGTTTCTCAGAATGCCTGAAAACTGCCTCCTGTTCACTATGGAGACTATGTAAACTTATAACCTTATAATCTTATAGTGTTTATTCTGATACTCTTTTTATGCAGCCCAGGATGTCGTCAGTATGTAAACTAGTTCCGACTATATTGTGGCAGCGACAATACCACCTCCCCACTTGACGAAAGAGACAATCAGCCCCTGACGCCGGCGGACGGGGCAACACACTTCGCTGAGTCTTCAGTCCCACCGACAACCTGCCCGGGGAAGGAAGGAGAAAACTTTCCGAAGGGAGACCTTGGAATCCGCCGGTGCTTGCTGAGGTTTCTCACGAAGCTAGCATCCGTTGCGCATTCCACAAGCGGGAGCGAGTCCCCGTAGGAATTTTTTCTCCTGGATTCCCCCTCACCACAATCTACCAACCGGGACTGAAGACTCATAAACACCCTCCCACTCCCCCGTCCGCCGTCTTACAGAGGCGTCCTCGCATCTCAACTAAATCCCCATTTTCCCAAGCTCTCCGAGGATTTCCTCTGTTTTTTCCACCATAGCTGCACAGTCTTTATTCTTACCCTTTCGGTCCTGGTAGAAGAAAGACGGGATGTCACCTGTCCTGAGTGTCAGTGCGCCTTTATACTTATCGATCAGCGCCGGTATTCCGGAAGTGTCAATTCGGGCGTTTTTGTACATCTTGAGCGTTATCTCCTGACGGTTGATGTTAACCTCCGTCACTCCCGCCTGATGCGCCATTGCCTTTAACGCCGCAATCAGAAGAAGGTTTTCAACCGGCTTTGGTATATCGCCGAAACGATCTATCAGTTCATCCTGCATATCCATATACTCATCCTGGTTCTCAATTCCTGAAATCCGTTTATAGATATCAAGCTTCTGGTATTCGTTTTTGATATAAGAGCCGGGAATGTAGGCGTCGATATCGCAGTCCACCACAGTCTCGAAACTTTCCTCCTCTTTCTGCCCTTTAAGCGCCAGTACCGCCTCATTTAAAAGTTTGCAGTACAGATCGTATCCGACCGCTTCCATGTGGCCGTGCTGCTCGGCGCCCAGTATATTTCCTGCCCCGCGCAGTTCCAGATCGCGCATTGCAATCTTGATTCCGCTGCCCAGCTCGGTAAACTCACGGATGGCCTGAAGCCGCTTTTCCGCCTCCTCGCGCAGGAGTTTGTCTCGCCGGTACATCAAAAATGCATAAGACGTCCGGTTGGAACGCCCGACGCGGCCCCTGATCTGATATAGCTGGGAAAGCCCCAGCCTGTCGGCGTCATGGATGATAATCGTGTTGGCGTTGGGAATATCAAGTCCCGTCTCGATGATTGTCGTGGACACCAGCACATCAATATCACCGTTAACAAAGTCCAGCATGATCCGTTCCAGCTCGTGCTCATGCATCTGGCCGTGGGCAAAAGTCACATTAGCCTCCGGCACCAGGGAGGCCACATGATTTGTAATCTCATCGATGTTGTTAACCCTGTTGTATACATAATACACCTGGCCGCCTCTGGACAGTTCACGGTGAATAGCCTCGCGCACCATCTCGTCATTGTACTCCATCACATAGGTCTGGATGGGGAGACGGTCAACCGGAGGCTCTTCCAGCACGCTCATGTCACGGATTCCGATCAGGCTCATGTGGAGCGTTCTCGGAATCGGTGTCGCAGTCAGGGTCAGCACATCCACATTTTCCTTGAGCTGCTTGATCTTCTCTTTATGGGCCACGCCGAAACGCTGTTCTTCATCAATGATAAGCAGCCCAAGGCTCTTGAAGACCACGTCCTTTGACAGCACACGGTGCGTTCCAATCAGCACGTCGACAAAGCCCTTTTTCAGGTCTTCCAGCGTCTTTTTTTGTTCTGTAGCCGTCCTGAAGCGCGACATCATATCGACCCTGACCGGAAAGTCCTTCATGCGCTGCACAAAGGTGTTATAATGCTGCTGGGCAAGGATGGTCGTGGGAACCAGGTAAACGACCTGCTTTCCCTCCTGGATTGCCTTAAATGCTGCCCTGAGAGCTATCTCGGTCTTTCCGTATCCCACGTCGCCGCAGATCAAACGATCCATGATCTTTCTGCTCTCCATATCCTTTTTTGTGGCCTCTATCGCATCAAGCTGATCCTCCGTCTCCTCGAACGGGAACATCTCCTCGAATTCCCTCTGCCAGACCGTGTCGGGTCCATACTGGAAGCCCTCGCTCTGCTGCCTGGCTGCGTAAAGCTCCACCAGCTCCTTTGCAATCTCCTTTACGGCTCCCCTGACCTTGGTCTTGGTCTTATTCCACTCCGTACCGCCCAGTTTGTTGAGCTTCGGCTGTTTGGCGTCGGCCCCCGCATATTTCTGGATTCCTTCCAGCCTGGTGGCAGGGAGATAGAGGTTGCCGCCGTCGCGGTATTCAATTTTAATGTAGTCCTTTACAATCTTGTCCTGTTCAATCTTTTCAATGCCGCGGTAGATTCCGAGTCCGTGGCTTTCATGGACTACGTAGTCGCCCACGGCCAGTTCGGAGAAGCTCTGGATCTTTTTACCCTGGTAGTTGGTCTTTTTTCTCTTCTTTTTCTGGCGCACCCCGCCGAACATGTCGCCTTCCGTGATTACGACAAACTTGATCAACGGATATTCAAATCCCCTGTGCAGGTTTCCGTACGTTACCATAATCTCGCCCGGCTGCACCTGGGTCTGGCCCTCGTCGGGACAGAAGGCCCGCAAATCATACTCTCTCAGATCGCCGGCCAGACGGCTGGCTCTTGTCCTGGAGCCTGAAAGCAGAATCACCCTGTATTTCTCTTTCTTCCATTTCGTCAGGTCTTTGATCAGGAGATCGAAGCCGTTCTGATAGGAATTTACGCTTTTTACGGTCATACCGTATTTCTTTTTCACGGTAATGCCGGGAAGTTTCTGTTCAAGCCCCAGCATCAAAAGCGTTCTCCCGCCAATAGCCATCGCAAGGACCGCCTTAGCGGAGTACATAAAGTCCGCCTGTCCCGGAAGAAGATAGCCGTTCTCCAGCCTGTGGGTCATGCTCTCCCTGAATTCTTCCTCCACGACCTCCGCTTTTTCTTTCAGCCGGAGCGGTTCATCGATAAATACGGTCAGTCCGTCGGCCGGAAAATATTTCAGGAAGGACACTGTTTCCGAACAGAAATAACGGATAAAACTACCGAGGCCATGGACTCTCCATCCCTCTCTAAGGCCCTCTGAAAGCTCCCCGATCACCGATTCAATCCGGTGCGCCTCCTCGGTTTTCATCTGCTCCCGCAGAGTCTTAACGTATTTGGTCTTCTCCTTCTCTATCCTGGCGATTCCGGCCTCCGCCTCTTTTTTGGTGAGAACCAGTTCCGTGGCCGGATAAAGCACGGCCTTCTCAAGCTGTTCCACCGACCTCTGGCTCTCCGGATCAAAGGTACGGATAGAATCCACTTCATCCCCCCAGAGTTCGATTCTGAAGGGAAGTTCCTCCGTCAGAGGGAAAATATCGATGATGCCTCCCCTCACGGAGAACTGGCCCATTCCGTCTACCTGGGCCACTCTCTCATATCCCATTCCGGCAAGGGACAGCTTCAGGGCATCCACATCAAGGGCTTCCCCGCTGCCGATTGTAATACACTGTTTTTTCAGGTTTTCCAGGGGCAGTAAGTGATCCATCAGACCGTCCACGGTCGTGATGATGACACCTTTCTCCTCCTCCGCCAGGTGTTTCATCACCTGCATCCTCTGCCTGGTCAGCAGGTTTCCGTGAATATCGGAACTGTAAAACAGGAGATCTCTGGCCGGATATAAAAACACATCGGGAGAAAAACATCTGTAATCTTCGTAAAGCTCCTTGGCCCTCTGATCATCGTACGTGACAATCAGTTTCCACGGAATCTGCTTCGTCAGCTCCGATATCAGATGCGCCTTCTGTGAGTCCATACATCCGCTCACCAAAAGCGGCCCCTGTCCCCTCTCCAGATCCCGGTTCATGTCCCCAAATTCAATTAATTCTTCCAGTGGATTTGCAAAAATGCTTTCCATGTGATTCCCCGCTCTTTCTATCTATACAGAAACGGCCTTTTTGCCGTTTGTATGCATCATTATTTTCACGCCTTTATCTGCTCTTCGGGCCGCTGTGTCTCTTTCTTCGGGGTTCTGGCCGATCCGTTAAAACGGTTCATGGCCGTGTCAATCCCCTCGTTCATCATGGAAACGGCCGCCGCCGCCCCGTCACGGAACGCCTGCTCCATCTCCTCTTTTTCTTCCTTCGGGAAACGGCTCAGCACATAATCGGCCAAATCCATCCTGGGCGGCTTTTCCCCTACCCCGATGCGGATCCGCGGAAACTCCTGCGTTCCCAGATGGGCGATAATATTCTTGATACCATTATGCCCGCCTGCGCTGCCTTTTTTCCTGATTCTGATTTGTCCCGGTTCCAGGCTGATATCATCGTAGATTACAATAAATTCCGACGGCTCCGTCTTATAATAATCCATCACAGAACGGATACTCTCTCCGCTCAGATTCATATAAGTCTGCGGCTTTACCAGTATCACCTTATTTCCCTCAATCATTCCTTTTCCTATCAGGGCCTTATGCGCTTTTTCCCTGATCTCGATCTGATACCGGTCAGCCAGTGTATCCAGAGTCATAAATCCCACATTGTGCCTGCTGCCGTCATACTCTTTTCCCGGATTTCCGAGTCCTGCTATAATATACATATGATAAATTCTCCTTTATACGATCAAATTTATGTGATTCTGTTTTTGATATTGTCTTTCGTCCGGCTGATATATCCCTGGCATTTGCGGACAGACACGCCTTAAAGCGTTAGATTTCCTCCACTGGGAATCTAACGCTGTGTTTAGCCATTTTAACAGGTTTTTGGGGGGATGTAAAGGGAGGCGGTGGAAAAATGAGGACGACGCCGTCAGGCCAGGGGCCGGGGTGGTGAGGGGTTCGATGAGTCTTTCGTCCCGGAGAAAGGGTGTCGTGGGCGGGGAATCCGGGCAGAAAAAATTTCTGCGGGAAACGCTTGCGCTCGTTGGAGTACATAATGGGGATTTAGTTGAGATGCGGGGACGCCTCTGTAAGACGGCGGACGGGGGAGTGGGAGGGGGTGTATGAGTCTTCAGTCCCGGTTGGTAGATTGTGGTGAGGGGGAATCCAGGAGAAAAAATTCCTACGGGGACTCGCTCCCGCTTGTGGAATGCGCAACGGATGCTAGCTTCGTGAGAAACCTCAGCAAGCACCGGCGGATTCCAAGGTCTCCCTTCGGAAAGTTTTCTCCTTCCTTCCCCGGGCAGGTGGTCGACGGGACTGAAGACTCAGCGAAGTGTGTTGCCCCGTCCGCCGGCTTCAGGGGCTGATTGTCTCTTTCGTCAAGTGTGAGAGAGGTATTGTCGCGGCCACGATATAGTCGTGATTCTTTTACATTCTGATGACACCTTGGGCTGCATAAAAAGAGTGTCAAAATAAACACTCTAAGATTATAAGTTTGCATCGTCTCATAGCGAACAGGATGTAGTTTTCAGTGATCCTGAGAAACGTAGTGGCAGCGGCAAGCGTCTCCCCCATTGAAGAAAGAGGACAAATCAGCCTCCGCAGGCCGGGGGCCGGGCCGCTATCTTGGCTGAGTCTTTCGTCCCGGCCATAACCTTCCTGCGGGGAAGAAGGGAGAAAAAGATTCCGGAGGGAACCTGGGAGTTCATTGGTACTTACCGAGGTCTTTTCGAGGTTAGTACCATTATGTACTCCAACGAGCGCAAGCGTTTCCCGCAGGAACTTTTTCTGCCCGGATTCCCCGCCCACGATACCCTGACGCCCGGGACGAAAGACTCATCGATCCCCCCTCACCACCCCGGCCCCTGGCCTGACGGCGGCGTCCTCATTTCTCGATTAAATCCCCATTTTCTCGTGTATCATAGGTTTCGATATTGTGACGGCATTTTTAATACAAAAAAAGAGGAAATAGCAGGAATTATCCCTCTAAAACCACTTGCCCTCTCCCCCTGATTATGGTAGAATTCAAGTGTTGTGCTTATATAAGTTCATGATTGGTTGAACGTTTCTACCAGCTACCGGAATAGTTGACTATAGGCGACAGCTTTACTGTCGTATCTAACTTCCGCGGTTGGTTTTTTTATGTTATGGAAATTATGCTGAAAAACAGCCTGCCGCGGGCTGGGAATCCCGTTATACAGGATTCCGTGTTGCGATTCACAGCCCTGCAAAAGACAACGGTTCTGTGGACAGTAACACTTCTGTTCTTAGTTTAAACAACGAAAAGGGGGCAACATTATGGACACAATGAATCAGGCAGACGTAATTATCATCGGTGCCGGACCGTCGGGCATCTTCTGCGCATACGAATTAATCAAGGCAAAACCTGATATGAAGATACTGATGATTGAAAAGGGAAGACCCATCGAAAAGAGAGTCTGTCCAAAACGTAAAACAAAGGTATGCGTGGGCTGCAAGCCCTGCTCCATCACTACCGGCTTTGCAGGCGCCGGAGCATTCTCCGACGGCAAGCTTTCCCTGTCACCCGACGTGGGCGGCAACCTTCCGGAGATTCTGGGATATGACAAAGCTCTGGAGCTTATACGGGAATCCGATGATATTTACCTGAAATTCGGCGCCGATGAGAATGTATACGGCGTTGACAAACAGAAAGAGATTCAGGAAATAAGACGTAAGGCCATCACAGCCAACTTAAAACTGATCGAATGCCCAATCCGTCATCTGGGTACGGAGGAAGGCTACAAAATATATACCCGTCTTCAGGAACACCTGATGAAACAAGGCGTACATATGCTTTTCAACACTATGGTCAATGATATTATCATTGAGGACGGCGTTGCCAAAGCCGTTGTCACGGACGGCAATGAGACTTATTACGCTGATGAGATTATCTCTGCCATCGGCCGTGAGGGTTCGGACTGGTTCAGCCACATCTGCGGCCGCCACGGCATTGATACGGAGGTCGGAACCGTCGATATCGGCGTCAGAGTGGAAGTCCGCGACGAGGTTATGGAGTTCCTGAACAAGAACCTCTACGAGGCAAAGCTCGTTTACTATACGCCTACCTTTGACGACAAAGTGCGTACCTTCTGTACCAACCCGTCGGGCGAGGTGGCGACCGAGTATTATGAGAACGGTCTTGCGGTTGTAAACGGCCATGCTTATAAATCCAGGGAATATAAGACGAATAACACGAATTTTGCGCTGCTGGTATCCAAGAATTTCACCAAACCGTTCAAGACTCCCATCGAGTACGGCAAACATATCGCCCAGCTCAGCAACATGCTCTGCGACGGCAAAATCCTGGTACAGACCTTCGGTGATTTCCAGAGAGGAAGGCGAACGACGGAGGAGCGCCTCTGCCGCAATAACCTGATACCGACATTAAAAGATGCGGTCCCGGGAGATCTTTCCTTAGTACTTCCGCACCGCATTATGGTTGATATAAAAGAAATGATTCTGGCTCTCGACAAGGTCACGCCCGGCATTGCCAGCGATGAAACACTGCTCTACGGTGTAGAAGTCAAATTCTATTCCAACAAGGTGGTTGTCAACACCGATTTTGAGACCAGTATACGCGGTCTTCGCGCCATCGGCGACGGAGCTTCCGTCACCCGCGGCCTCCAGCAGGCATCTGCCAACGGAATCAGCGTTGCCAGAAGTATCCTCAAAAAAATGGAAGCCAAATAATTGATACACTGACGCGGGCCGGAAAACATTTTCCGGCCCGTACAAATTGATACCGCTTAAGCGGCCCTCCGCAGACGGAGAATTCCCCTGGCTGCACTCTTACTTGTGAAAAGCACTTTCAATAGAATAGGCGTGATAATCGAAGAAATGATAATCAGGAAAATCACCGATGTAAAGTAAACCGAACTGAGCAGTCCCACCGCCAGGCCCTTCTGGGCCACGATAAGCGCCACTTCCCCCCTCGTCATCATGCCGACTCCTATCTTCAGAGAATCGTCTCCGGAAAATCCGCATATCCTTGCCATCGTCCCGCAGCCCACAATTTTTGTAATCAGTGCAACGGCAACAAAAGCAGCCGAGAAAATCATAATCTCAGGCGTTATGTTCCCCACGTTTGTTTTAAGGCCGATGCTGGCAAAAAATACCGGGCCGAACAGCATATAGGAGTTAATATCCATCTTGCTTGCAATATAGTCCGAATCATTCAGGGAACAAAGCACGATTCCCGCCGCATAGGCCCCTGTGATGTCGGCAATGCCGAAATACGTCTCCGCCACATAAGACAGGAAAAGGCAGAATGCCAATCCCAGAATCGGGATGCGTCTTGTATGCGGATATCTCGAATCCAGCCATTTGAATACCTTATAGAACACGAAACCGCTGACTCCCGCAAACAGGAAGAACAGCACCGTATTGACAATAACGGCCGCCGGGCTGCTCTGTGGATCCCGGAATCCAATGACAAATGTAAGTACAATAATTCCAATCACATCATCGATAATAGCCGCTCCCATGATGGCCGTTCCTGTTTTCCCTTTCAGCTTCCCAAGCTCCCTGAGGGATTCCACCGTGATACTTACCGATGTGGCCGTCATGATCACTCCGATAAATACCGCCCTGTAAAATTCCTCCGACCCCAATGGGGAAACTCCGTAAAAAATCATATAGAGCAGCGTCCCTCCAAGCAAAGGCACCGCAACACCCGCACACGCGATCAAAAAAGCCACCGGCCCGGTTTTAACCAAGTCCCGCAGGTTTGTCTCAAGTCCTGCCGAAAACATAAGCAGCACTACGCCTATCTCCGCCATCATTCCGAGAAATTCGCTCTGTTTCACGATTCCCAGCACACCCGGCCCGATAAGAAGCCCTGCCACAATAACACCTGCTACCTGCGGCGCATGCAGCTTCCTCGCCGCAATCCCACAGAATTTTGCCGCAACCAGTATTACGGCTAAATCTCTGAATACTTCTACTGAACTCATCTTGTCCCCTCCTGCTGTTCTATTGCCCAACGATTATAAATTTTATCACTTTTCTTGCAGTTTACTGTTGCCGCAGCAACATATAAGAGATAAAATAAAGGGAAAAGGAGGGAATTATGATGGATACATCGGCAGACGAACTTTACCTGTTACAGAAGCATCCGCTTTTCAAAGGGATAGACGTGGGCGGTTTAGACCAGCTTTCCAACTGTTTTTCATTCCGTTTTGCTAATTTTTATAAAGATGAATATCTGGTGCTGGAAGGTGATCCCGTCACCTGCGTGGGGCTGATCCTATCCGGCACTGTGCTGATGGAAAAAAGTGATTTGCAGGGAAACAACTTTTTTCTCACTGAGATACGGAAAAACGAGCTGTTCGGAGATGCCTTCATCGGGAGCCGCGTGCAGAGCAGCACCGTCAATTACAGAGCCATGACGGACTGCCACGTCCTGCTGTTCCAATACCGGGATCCAAGAACCTTCTGCCGCAGGAACTGCCGCTGCCATCTGGTCTTCTCCGAAAACCTGATGTATCTTCTGGCGCTCAAAACCAGGACATTCCTCGCAAAGGTAGAGATCCTCTCCACCCGCTCCCTCCGCGGCCGGATTCTGCGTTTTCTCCATATCGTGGAGGAATATCCCGATATCATCGGCCTGCGCGGCGACAGAAAACAGGAAAAAAAGCTCAAAAAAAACCAGGTATTCGTGCCGCTCACTCATACCGAGCTGGCAGAATACCTGGGTGTCAACCGGAGCGCCCTGGTCCGGGAGCTTGGGCGGATGAAACAGGAGAACCTGCTCACCTGGGACAAACACGTTTACACGCTAATCTCTCCCGAAACTCCTGAAACCGTCTAAAAATGCTTCCGGTTCTGTTTATTTTTCTTCTAATATGCTGATTGCTTCCTGAAGCTGGTTATCCATCTCTTCAGGGAGAACCGGCATCTTTGCCGCTTCCTCATCCAGTTCCACTTCCACATCGGGAGCTATACCCTTGCCGTGGATATCGAGTCCGCTGGGCGTATAGTAGTGGTTAGTCGTCAGTTTTACCGCACTGCCGTCGGAGAGAGGGAACAAAGTCTGTACAATCCCCTTACCGAAGGTCTGGGTTCCAACGATGGTGGCCGCTTCGTAATCCTTAAGCGCGCCGGTAAATACCTCGGAGGCGCTGGCGGAATTGCCGTTTACAAGCACTGCAATCGGAATATCCAGGCTGTGTCCGTCCTCCGCATTATAGACTTCCTCCGCACCGTTTTTATCGGCTACAGTCAGGATGCGTCCCTTGTCCTCCAGGATATAGTCAGCCATGGAAACTACGGTATTTAATTCACCGCCGGGATTATTCCTCAAATCCACGATCATCTTCTTCATTCCCTGGGAGGTCAGTTCTTCGATCTTGCCCTTAAACTGGGCATCTGTCACCTTGTCAAACTCGATCACGGAGATATAACCGATTTCATCGGATAACATCTTGCCGCTGACCGTCTGAACGTCCACCGGCTTTCTCGTTACGGTGAGATCGACGTATTCATTTTCCTCTTCCCGGTAAACGGTGATGCTTACATCCGTGCCTTCCTCACCCTTGATGTAGTTGTTGACCATAATAGTGAGATCCATGCCCGTCACTTCCGTATCACCCACAGCAAATATCACATCGCCCGGGCGGATTCCCGCCTTCTCGGCTGGACTGTCTTCAAACACGCGGATGATCGTCGAGATTCCCGTCTTCTGGTTCTGGGAGACCATGGCTCCGATACCGCAGTAGGAACCGTTCGTCTCATCCATAAAGCTCGCAAGCTCTTCGGGTGTGTAGTAAACCGCATAGGGATCGTTCAGTCCGTAGAGAAAACCGCTGTAGATACCGGATTCCTCTTTCCCTACCTCGATCTTGTCTTCAAACAGGTATTTCTTGTCAATGAGCGACTGAAGCTCGCCAATCTTACGGTTGACGCGTTCCATATCAATCTTTTCGCTGCCTGCCTGGCCGGCCGCATTAGCCTCGGCGCCGGAATTGCCCTGCTCCGCCTGGACCTGCACCTGATTGTCGATTACACGCCGGCCGAACATATAAATACCGGCCGATGTTCCCACCGTCACAAGGCAGGCAAATGCCGTCACAAGGACGCCGACCATGACGCCTCTCCAGAATTTACTTCTATTATCCATCTCTAATGCCTCCTAATTTATGGGCTTACATACTTTGTCGGATTTACATAGCTTCCATTCAGCCGGACGCCGAAATGCAGGTGCGATCCGGTAGAATAGCCGGTGGAGCCAACCTTGGCAATAACCTGGCCCTGCTTTACCGTGTCACCGGCCGATACCAACAGCTGGGAACAATGCATGTAAACGGTAGATACCCCGCCGCCATGATTCAGCATAATATAGTTCCCGGCAGAATAGCTGTATGTAGAAATTGTCACGGTTCCGTCGGCCGCCGCGATAATATTGTTTCCCGTCGGTGCGCCGATGTCGATTCCCTGATGGTTGGAAGAGGCTCCCGCTGTCGGTGATTCCCTTCCTCCAAAGCCCGATGTAATCCTGCTGCTGGAAGGACATGGCCATATAAACTTAATATTCCCAATACTTACTGTATTATACTTCTGTCCCGCCGCCTCGGCTTTTTTCCTGGCTTCCTCTTCCTGTCTCTTAATCTCCGCCTCTATCTGCTTAATCTTGTCTTCCTGGGCCTTTATGTCTTTTTCATAAGCTTCCACCTGGGCTGTCTTGGTGCCAATCTGTGAATCCACCTTCTTAAGTTCGGCCGATTTCTCATTTACAAGCGTTTCCACGGAATTTTTCTTGCTTGTCGTCTGCTCCTGAAGCGCGACCAGTTCCTGCTTTTCTCTTTCAAGCTGCGCCTTATCCTCCGCGATGCCGTCCTTAATTCCGATGTACTGATCGAGCATCTTCCGGTCATACTCTGAAATTTTTGAGATGTACTCGGCCCTGTTTAAAAGTTCCGACATGGACTTGGACTGCAGAAGAAGATCCAGGTAACTGCTGTCACCTTTCTCATACATGTACTTGATCCTTTTTTTCATGGCCTCGTACTGCTTCTTCTCCACTTCTCCGGCCTCTTCAAGCTTTACCGTGGTCTCTTCAATGGTCTTTCCTTTATCGCTGATGTTTGTTTCCAGCCTGCTTATCTCCGCATTCAGAGTTTCAAGCTGGGAGTCCAGCTTTCTCACATAGCTTTCCGTATTTGCCTTGAGAGATTCCAGTTCCTTTATGGCCTGTTCCGTCTTCTTTTTCTCCTCCTCGATGGAGGTTATCTTTCCCTTGGCGCTGTCCACGTCTTTCTTGGATGCTCCATAGACGGGAACTACAGCCAGGGATGCCAGAAGAACGGCAATAACCGTTCTCTTTACTGCTGCATTATACCTCATCTTTTGCTCCTTATGCATACAGTCCGGTCTCCGTGCAAACAGCGGGGCAGCCGGACTGTTACTCCTTATCCATCTTTCTTCTTATACCTTCAGGTGTTTCCGTATGGTGAAGAAGCTTCCGACAAATCCGATTCCCACGCCGAGCGCCACCGCCACCGCGATCATATACGGGAAAATCGTTTCAATCGGGATAAACTCAATGATGTTTGAAATGATGTTAAACTTCTCAATCATATATTCCACCGCATTCCTGTACAGGAAATATACGCTGAACAGCGGAATCGCCGCACCGGCAAAGCCGATGATGATACCTTCCACGACAAAGGGGGCGCGTATCATAAAGTTGGTGGCTCCGATCAGACGCATGATTTTATTCTCGTCTTTTCTGAAGGCCGCAGCCGTGGAGATCGTGTTGCTGATCAGGAAAACCGCCACCGCCAGAAGAATCGCGATGATCACGCCCGAGATAAGGCCCAGCATCTTGTTGAAATTGGAAAGTCCCGAAGCCGTATCGTTGGAATAATTAACCTTCCTGATCCCCGGAATAGTATCCAGGTACGAAACCATCTTATCCTGATCCGCGATATCTTTCAGGTAAATCTCGTAAGAAGCCGAACCGGCCAGGGGGTTGTCGTCCGCAAAACCTTCCGCCAGTTCCTCCACATCCTTAAAGTATTCCTTCTGAAATGTCTCCCAAGCCTCCTGTGCGGAGATGTATTTTGTCTCCTTTACCTCGCTCCTTGCGCCGATCTCTTTTCCAATCGCAAGAATGTCGGCCTCCGTCATATTCTCATCGAAAAACACCGAGATTCCCACCGTGGTTTCCGCATTTTTCACCATGTACTGCACATTGGCCACCAGGGCAAAAAACATGCAGAATAAAAAAATACACGCAGAAATAATCGCCGTAGAAGCCAGCGAAAACCATATATTCCTGCATATATTCCTCATACCTTCTTTCAGGCAATATGCAAATGTACTAAGCCTCATATCCTATACCGCCTTTTATTTCATCTTCCGCCACGACTCCGCGGTCCAGCGTGATTACACGTTTTCCCATTCTGTTCACAATCTCCTGGCTGTGGGTGACAACGACCACCGTCGTCCCCCTGCAGTTGATCTCTTCCAGAAGCCTCATAATTTCCATGGAGTTCTGGGCATCCAGATTACCGGTCGGTTCGTCGGCCAGCAGGACCTCGGGAGAATTAATTAAAGCCCTGGCTATCGCCACCCTCTGCTGTTCACCGCCCGAAAGCTGGTTGGGAAATGATTTGTATTTTGATGAAAGGCCTACCAGTCTCAGCATCTCGGGAACCGACTCTTTGATGGTCCTCGTCGGCACTCCGATCACCCGCTGGGCAAACGCCACGTTCTCATACACGGTCTTATCTTTCAGCAGGCGGAAATCCTGGAAGACCACTCCCAGACGCCTTCTGTATTTGGGAACATATCTTCTGGGCATCTTTCCCAGATCCATGTCATTCACCACAATTTTCCCCGATGTCGGCTCCACCTCTTTTAAGAGCAGCTTCATCAGGGTGGACTTGCCGGAACCGCTCCGTCCCATAATGAAAACAAATTCGCCGTCCTGGATCATGATATTGATGTTTTTTAAGGCCCTGTTCCCCGCTTTGTATGTTTTGTTGAGATTTGTTATCTCTATCATCTTTCTCGTATCCCTCAATTACAGAATTGCTGCGGCACAGGCACGTAACCCATACCACAGCATTCCCCTTTTCCCTCTTTTAAATTTTTGTAATTGTTCAGGACGGCTCATCTTCTTGACCGAAAAAGCCGGTCAAGAAGCCGTCCTGAACTGTTACAAATTTTCTTTAATAATCAAGATTCTCCATGTATTTCATGTACTTGACTACCATGAGCGCAATCTTGAAGGTAATGGCATCTTCGAATACTCTCAGATCCAGTCCCGTGCTCTTCTGAAGTTTATCGAGACGGTATACCAGTGTGTTCCTGTGGATATAGAGCTGTCTGGACGTCTCCGATACGTTTAAGCTGTTTTCAAAGAATTTGTTGATCGTAGTCAGGGTCTCCTCGTCAAAGTCATCAGGCGACTTGCCGTCGAAAATCTCCTTGATGAACATGCGGCACAGAGGAAGCGGGAGCTGATAGATCAACCTGCCGATTCCTAACTTGCTGTAAGCCACGACATTCTTTGTGCTGTAGAAAATCTTTCCTACGTCCAGGGCCATCTTGGCCTCCTTGTAGGAGCGTGAAACATCTTTGATCTCGTTGATGATCGTACCAAAGGCCACATTGACTCTTGTGAGGGCCTCCGTATTCAGCATATCCACGATCATGCTGGCTGTCTTCTCCAGATCGTCGTAAGTCTCGCCCGGTTTTACTTCCTTGACCAGGATAATGTCCTTCTCATCCACCGCCGTGATAAAATCCTTCGTTTTTGTGGAGAAGAGGCTTCTCACCGTCTCAAGCGCGTTGACATCCTTCTCGTGCTGTGTCTCGATGATGAAAACGATTCTCTTGACATTAGTCTCGATGTGGAGTTTCTTCGCCCTGTTGTAGATATCCACTAACAGCAGGTTATCAAGAAGCAGGTTCTTGATAAAGTTATCCTTGTCAAATCTCTCCTTGTAAGCAACCAGCAGGTTCTGGATTTGGAACGCCGCCATCTTGCCCACCATGTAAACGTCGTCACTGCCGCCTCTGGCCAGCAGAATATATTCCAGTTGGTGTTCGTCAAACACCTTAAAAAATTGATAGCCCTGAATTACCTGACTGTCCGCCGGAGAGTCTACGAAAGTCAAAATCGCGCTTTCATACTCCTCAGCACCGGTAAATGTGGACGCAAGCACTTTGCCTTCAGTATCGCAAATGCTTAAATCCACTCTGGTAATACCCTTCAAACCCTCAATATTTGTCTGGAGTATCTGATTTGATATCATATCCTTCTCTCCTTTAATTTTATATTTTCCCTAATTACTATATTAATGCAAAACGAGGAAAAATAAAAGAGGGTGTCTGAAAAAAAATAAAATTTTCTTTTTTTCTACTATCTTTCCCCTCGAAGGCAGGACAGCTCCGTCCAAAATTGAATAGCAATCGTTCCACCCGTATGTTACAATACCCCTGACAGCCAAAGGGCTCAACCGCAGAATTTCACCTGCATTTCGCAAAAAAAGAACCGGAACGGAGAATCATCATGGAAATACAATCATTATCAAAAACATATAAAGTAAGCAGACTGGACGAAACATCCATCCCCTCCATCCTCAGACTCTGTGATGGAAATCCCATTTACTACCGCTATGCCCCTCCGGCCGCCAGCAAAGAATCCATAGAGGAAGAAATGTCCGCTCTGCCGAAAGGTAAAGAGTCTAAAGACAAATATTATCTGGGCTTTTGGGATAACGGCAAACTCGCCGCAGTCATGGATCTAATCGTAAAATATCCGGATGCAAAGACGGCCTGGATCGGTTTCTTTATGATGGATGCAGCCATGCAGGGCAAAGGAAACGGCTCCAGACTCATTGAAGAAATATGCTGCTGTCTGAAACGTGATTTTTCCTTCATTGAGCTGGGCTACGTAAAAGGGAACCTCCAAAGCGAACATTTCTGGCTCAAAAATAAATTTCATCCAACCGGTAAGGTTTCCCAGACAGAGAACTATGAGATAATTGTCTTGCAAAGACCTCTTTAATAACCTGCGTGTCTTTTGTCCCGTCCGCCGTATTTCCGGCATGACGTACAAAATCAGCCCCCGGAGACCATGTGTACGACCGTTTTCCCGCTCGTCATCCGCTCTCCAGGGACTGAAATTTCATTATTCTGCTTTATTCATTGATTCAATAATACCGTCTGCCAGTGCATCCAGCTCCGTCGCCTTGTCAGCATGGAGAGCGGAGGCCAGAGAAAGTCTTTCATTTAAAACCGTCATGTTTTTAAGTTCGTCATCTACAAACTTCTGCATCAAATCACCGGATTTGCAGGCCCATGAGCCGTTCTCGATGATGGCAATCGTTCTGTTCTGGAGGTTCAGCGCCTTCATATCCATCAGGAAATTGTGCATAACCGGATAGATTCCCAGATTGTAGGTAACGGATGCCAATACCACATGGCTCAGACGGAATGTTTCCGAGATGAGCTGTGAAACGTGCGTGTTGGACACGTCGTACACATGTACATTGGTCATTCCCTTTTCACAGAGCTTTGTAGCCAGCGCCTGTGCTGCCGCTTCCGTATTGCCGTACATGGATGCGTAGGCGATCAGAACGCCTTTTTCTTCCGGCTCATAGCGGCTCCAGTGATCGTATTTGTCGATAAAGTATCCTAAATCAGAACGCCATACCGGACCGTGAAGCGGGCAAATCATCTTAATGTCGATGGTTCCGGCTTTCTTTAAAAGCGCCTGCACGTGAGGGCCGTATTTTCCAACAATATTGGTGAAATAGCGGCGTGCATCGTCAATCCAGTCTCTGTCGAAATTCACTTCGTCGTTGAAAAGCTTTCCATCCAGGGCGCCGAAGGAACCGAATGCGTCGGCTGCAAACAGGACGCCGTTGGTAATATCAAAGGTTACCATAGCCTCAGGCCAGTGTACCATCGGGGCAAAGACAAAGGTTACCGTGTGCTTACCAAAGGTCATTGTGTCGCCTTCATGGACTTCAATCAGCTCATGGCTGTCAACATCAAAGCCGAACTGACGCATCAGCATGAACGCCTTCTCCGTGCTGACAATCTTCACGTCCGGATTGCGCAGCAGAATCTCTTCGATGGATGCGCCGTGGTCGGGCTCCATATGGTTGATTACAAGGTAGTCAAGAGGTTTTCCACTCAGCAGGTGATCCATGTTTTCCAGAAGCTGGCGGCATGCCGACCAGTCAACCGTATCAAATAAAACGTTTTTTTCATCGAGCAGCAGGTACGCATTATAGGAAACTCCCCTTGGGATGGGATGTATATTTTCAAACAGGGCCAGACGGTGGTCATTGGCTCCAACCCAATATAAATCTTCCGTTACATTTCTTACACAATACATAAAGTGACTCTCCTTTCGTTACTGTTCACAGGTGATGTGCCCGGTAAGACGGGGCACTGCTTTGCGAGGTGTTTTCGTGCATCTCTTACCAAAATTCCCGAGTTTTACGCCTCGATAAACATATCTTTTCCTTCTGCACATTCCGGGCAGACCCAGTCTTCCGGAAGTTTCTCAAACAGTGTTCCCGGAGCAATATCATTGTCAGGATCGCCTTCCGACGGATTATATTCATAACCGCAGCCTCCGCAGACATATGTCTTGCCGATCGGTTTTTCTTTCGGCATCTGAGGACGTTTCATCTTGATCATTGGCGGAGCCGGTTCTTTAGCCTTTCCGTTGTCAAGCGCCGCCGTCAGAAGCGGAAGAATCTCCATCACATCCCCGACAATTCCATAGTCGCAGTTTTTAAAGATTGGCGCGTTTGCATTTTTATTGATTGCCACAATAATGGATGCATCCTTAATTCCCTTTAAGTGCTGTGTTGCGCCTGAGATACCACAGGCAATGTAAAGATTTCCTGTAAATTTCTGGCCCGACATTCCGACATACCGGTTGAGCGGCACATATTTAAGCGTCTCCGCCACCGGACGTGAGGAACCAATTGCGGCTCCCGCCTGGACAGCCAGCGCTTCAATCAGCTTCATGTTCTTCTTATCGCCGATTCCCTTTCCTGCGGACACTACTCTCTCTGCCTGAGGAATCGGTGTGTCTAACGGGATTCCCACCGTAAAATCAAAACCGTCTTTTTTCAGGGCTGCCACAAGGGTGTCTACTTTCTCCTGTGCCTTTCCCTCTTTCAGGATTTGTTTCTTCCTGAGTCCGGTAATCGGAGCTGCCTTTTTTACCAGCTTGGCTCCTCCGCCGCCGGATTCCTTCGGCATCTTGCCGATGATATGGGAAGCAATAACTACTCTCTGGATTTCGTTGGTTCCCTCATAGATTGTGGTAATCTTCGCATCACGGTAAGCGCGTTCCACTTCCATTCCCTTCAGATAACCGCTGCCGCCGAAGATCTGGAGTGCATCGTTTGTAACTTCCAGGGCGATGTCGGAAGCATACTGTTTAGCCATTGCAGATTCCATTCCGTACGGGGCATGGTGCTCCTTCAGCTCTGCGGAGCTGTAAATCAGGAACCGTGCGCAGCGCAGCTTTGTCGCCATATCAGCCAGTTTAAAGGATACAATCTGCTGTTGGCAGATAGGTTTGCCGAACTGGATTCTCTCTTTTGAGTATTCCAGTGCATTCTCATAAGCTCCCTGGGCAATACCGAGCGCCTGGGCTGCAATTCCGATACGTCCGCCGTCCAATGTCGCCATCGCGATCTTGAATCCCTCTCCCTCTTTGCCGAGAAGGTTTTCCTTCGGAACTTTTACATCGTTAAAAATCAGTTCTGCCGTTGAGGAGGAACGGATACCCATCTTGTCATAGTGATCCCCGAACTCAAACCCTTCCCAGCCCTTTTCTACGATAAAAGCGGAAATGCCTCTCGTTCCGATATCGGGTGTCGTCACTGCGAACACCACATATGTATCTGCCTTCGGCGCATTGGTGATAAAAATCTTGCCGCCGTTTAACAGGTAATAGTCACCTTTTAAAACTGCCGTTGTCTCTGTTCCGCCTGCATCTGAACCGGCGTTCGGCTCCGTCAGGCCAAAAGCTCCAATCTTTTCTCCCTTAGCCAGGGGAACCAGATATTTCTGTTTCTGCTCTTCCGTGCCGAATGCAAAAATCGGCCAGGATCCCAGTGATACGTGTGCGGAAAGTATAACGCCTGCGCCGCCGTCCACTCTTGCAAGCTCCTCTACTGCAATCGCATAGCTTAAGACATCTTTGCCGGCTCCGCCGTACTCTTTTGGATATGGAATACCCATCAGGCCCATTTTCCCCAGTTTCTCCACGGCTTCTGCCGGAAATTCATTGTTCTGATCGAGAAGAAACGCCTGCGGCTTGATCTCAGCCTCCGCGAATTCCCGGATTTTCCTGCGAATCTCCTCATGTTCCTGTGTCGTTGTAAACAGCATATGATTTCCTCCTTCTCCTTTTTGGTTTTAATCATGCATCATCTATCTGTTACCGCCTTATCTTGGGCAGGTAATATCTTGTTCAGAGTTACTGTTCACTCCGTGTACAGTAACTCTTCAGGCAGCTTTGCGCCGCTTTTTTCAAGTGGGTCCGTCTGTTGAAAATCCCGCAGCAGCCCGGCCACGGGGCCGAACTGTATCAAGATCTCTAATATTGTATGATGGAAACTGTTTTTTATACTTGACATTTTTTATCCACTTTTTATTTTAAAGAATTCCGCCATCTGATTTTCCGTCAGCGGCGGTACTGTTTTGTCATGTATGAATCTCTCAATTGTTCTTTTGTCACACTTCTCCGCTTTCCTCATCCCCCTGTAAAATCCAGTAAAGACTTCTCGAGCGGAATTCCTGATCTATGGCATGCTGTACCTTGGCAAGCTGCATATGAATCCTGCACGGCGCACCATACTTACCGCGCCACTCACACTCATATCCCGGTGCCATACAGGAAGTCAGACGGGCATTCGTCTCCACCGCGTCAATCAGGTCATAGAGTGTCATCGTATTAAGGTCACAATCCAGCCGGCAGCCTCCGCTCGCTCCTCTTGTAATCTGCACAAATCCCGCTTTCTCAAGCTTCTTGAGAATCTTGTATGCAAACTTCTGAGGCAGGCTCTCTCTCTCGGCAAGCTCTCCCACGGTGTGGCTTTCGCCGCTTAAAAGGGTGCGGAGTATACGCAGTGCATAGTCGGTCTCTCTTGTTATCAGCAAGTTCTGCGCCTCCCTTTCTTATCTGTCTCTACTATACCAATGTTGACAATTTTTGTCAAGTAATATTTAAGGATTTATGTTGAGAAATGAGAACGCCGCCGGGACGGCCAGGGGGCGGGATGGTGAGAGGGAGGATGTGAGTCTCCAGTCCCGGTTTGTAAGTTGTCGCGGGTGGGGAATACGGGCAGAAAAAGATCCTGCGGGAAACGCTTTCGCTCGTTGGCAATGTCATTAAGTTAAGAAATTTATAATTACCATCATAAAGCGATGTATGAAATTCCTCCTTTCATAGGTCGCTTTTTTTCTTGATTTTTTTTCTTGAAATCGCAAAAAACACTTGACATCTTTATAAAAATGTGCGGCGAAGCCCTTAATTATAAATTATCTTTAGGAGGTTTCGTTTATGAACCAGGCACTGATTGCAAAAAATACGCTTTTCCAAATCATCCGCTCTATGGCCGCTTCCCCGGCTCCTTATGTTTTGAATCCGGATAAGGATTTTACCAGGAACCGCATCCTTGACTTCTTCACCACCATGAGATTTACTCTTTCCATGCAGGCTTCTCCCTTAAAAAAAGAGCTTCTGGACTTCTTTGACTATCAGGCGGATACCGTCTCTCCCTCCGCTTTAATCCAGCAAAGAAAAAAGATACGCCTGAAGGCTTTTTATCACCTTCTTTATCAGTTTAACCAGGCCTTCCTCTCTTCTTCCTACCGTGGACACCAACTCCTGGCCTGCGATGGTTCTGTTTTGAATGTCCCCCTTGACCATGTCCCGGGAAATGAAGCCTACTCTTATTCAAAGCGCGAGACCCAGAAGGATTACTATCAGCTTCATATCAATGCCCTTTATGATTTATGCAATTACTGTTATACCGATTTGATCATCCATCCAAGAAAAGGGCACCATGAGGTCCAAGGCCTCTGCGAGATGTTGGAACGCCGGGATTTTACTCCCGGTTCGATTCTGATCGCTGACCGCGGCTATGAGGCCTACCGTCTCTTTGCCCAGATTGAACAAAAAGAGCTTTTCTATCTCTTCCGGGTCAAGGACGGCAATACCGGGGGGATTGTAAAGGGCTTTCCACTCCCGAAAGAAAAGGATGCCCAATTCGACGAAACCTTTACCCGGATTTTTACCTGGCGCAAAAACGAGTATATCCGAACCCATCCGGAGCTTTACAAAATCGTTACCCATGGCAACTCCCCCTATTTTCTCAACAAGGAGCGGCCGCAGTTTAAAATGACCTTGCGGATTGTACGGTTTGAAGTATCACCGGGCATTTATGAGTGTGTCATCACCAATCTCCCAAAAAAAGAGTTTCCTCCGGAAGAGTTAAAAGAACTCTATCGGATGCGTTGGGGAATCGAAACTTCCTTCCGGGAATTGAAATATGCCATTGGCCTTTCCAATCTCCATTCAAAAAAGGTGGAGCTCATCCAACAGGAAATCCTGGCACGGGTCATCCTGTATAATTACTGCGAGATCGTCATTGCCGCTGTGATCGTCGAGAAAAAAGGTACGAAATATCAATACCAGGTTAACCACACAATGGCCATCCATATCTGCCGTAATTTCCTGAAAGGTCACTTCCAGGGAGCTCCACCTGATGTAGAAACACTGATCGCGAAAGAACTGCTGCCAATCCGCCCGAATCGGAGCTTTCCCCGGAAGGTAAGCTATCATCCCGCAGTAAAATTCAACTACAGAGTTGTCTAATATCCCCTTCATTATAAGACAGAAACCAGGCAGATGGCAACCTGCCTTTTTGTGGTGCCATAAAAAGGCAGCGCTTGACCTTCCGAAAGAAAATCCATTACATAGGCGGAATCAAAATCTCTTAACTTAATGACATTGCGCTCGTTGGAGTACATAACGGTCACTAACCTCGAAAAGACCTCGGTAAGTGCCGATGAACTCCCAGGTTCCCTCCGGAATCTTTTTCTCCCTTCTTCCCCGCAGGAAGGTTATGGCCGGGACGAAAGACTCAGCCCAGACGGCTGCCCGGCCCCCGGCCTGCGGCGGCTGATCTGTCCTCTTTCTTCAAGAGGGGAGGCGCCTGCCGCTGCCACTACGTTTCTCAGGATGCCTAAGGATGCCTGAAAACTACATCCTGTTCATTATGAGACTATGTAAACTTAGAATCTTAGAGTGTTTATTATAATACTCTTTTTATGCAGCCCAGGATGTAGTCAGAATGTACAACAGTTACGACTATATTGTGGCCGCGACAATACCACCATCGCACTTGACGAAAGAGACAATCAGCTTCTGAAGCCGGCGGACGGGGCAACAACCTTCGCTGAGTCTTCAGTCCCGCCGACAACCTGCCGGGGAAGGAAGGAGAAAACTTTCCGAAGGGGACCTTGGAATCCGCCGGTGCTTAGCGAGGTTCTTTCGAGCTTAGCATCCGCTGCGCATTCCACCAGCGAAAGCGAGTCCCCGTAGGAATTTTTTCTCCTGGATTCCCCTCACGACATCCTACCAACCGGGACTGAAGACTCATATACACCCTCCCACTCCCCCGTCCGCCATCTTACAGAGGCGTCCTCGCATCTCAACTAAATCCCCACGCAAAAAGAGCCGGACCGCATAACGGAGATACTTCCCCGCTTCGCGTTCCGGCTCTTACCAAGCCTTATCTGATATTTAGTTTAAAATCACCTGTTCTGTTTCTTTATCAAAGATATGTACTTTCGCCATATCCAGTGCAAACTCAACCGTATCGCCAGGACGTGCGGTTGTTCTTGGGTTTACTCTAGCCGTACAGCTGTTCTCATCCACATCGAAGTACAGGAATACTTCTGCGCCCAGCATCTCGTATACACGGATCGATGCTTTGATCGTGGAACCTGCCGCCGCTTTGACCGCTTCCTCCTCGTCATGCAGATCTTCCGGACGGATACCCATGGTCACTTCCTTGCCGATATATCCTGCATCTTCCAGCGCTTTGCCCTTGTCGGCCGGAAGTACGATAGTATTGCCTGCAAACGAAAGGGTCACGTCGGAGCCGGACTTGCCGACTGTGGAATCTAAAAGGTTCATCTGCGGAGCTCCGATAAAGCCTGCTACGAACTTATTTGCCGGTTTGTCGTAAAGGTTCTGAGGTGTATCCACCTGTTGAACGACACCGTCCTTCATAACGACGATTCTGGTTCCCAGTGTCATGGCCTCTGTCTGGTCATGGGTAACGTAGATAATGGTCGTTCCCAGTCTCTGATGAAGTTTGGAGATCTCAATACGCATCTGTCCCCTCAGTTTGGCATCCAGGTTGGACAGCGGCTCGTCCATCAAAAAGACCTTTGGATTACGCACAATAGCACGTCCCATAGCTACACGCTGTCTCTGTCCGCCGGAAAGTGCTTTCGGCTTACGGTCCAACAGGTGGGAAAGATCCAGGATTTTTGCTGCTTCCTGCACCAGACGATCGATCTCATCTTTCGGCATCTTTCTCAGCTTTAATCCAAACGCCATGTTATCATATACGGTCATGTGGGGATATAACGCATAGTTCTGGAAAACCATGGCAATATCTCTGTCCTTCGGCTCCACATCATTCATCAGTTTTCCATCAATATAAAGTTCACCCGAAGTAATGTCTTCCAGACCGGCAATCATACGGAGTGTCGTAGACTTACCACAGCCGGAAGGTCCTACAAAGATGATAAATTCTTTATCTGCTATTTCAAGGTTAAAATCTTTAACGGCTACAAAGCCATTGGGATATTTTTTTGTTACGTTCTTAAGTGATAAACTGGCCATTCTTCCTGTTCCTCCTGTTTCAACTGCATCATCACGATATCTTTTCTCATTCGGTATGCATCTATCCTACCATGCCTTCGTTTTCCAGACCATGTTTTAAATGTCACAAAATCATTTCTCCATTTTGAGCATTTTGTATATACAGCAAAAAAAGTGTTCAAAATGTCAAATTAAATTCGCCTCATTCCGATGATTCCGTTTAAATTTGGTAGAATTGTTTAAATTAAAAACAAATTTGTGAAAACTCAACAAACTTTTACTCCCTCTTCTGTGCAATCCTCTTGCCTGCTTTTTTTCTTTGTCTATTTTAGACAAATTTAAGCGGCACGGGAAGTAGAAAAGACGTGAAGGATTGCCGCTTGACATCGTGATTTTCTTAAATAACAGGCATTTCGATCTTCTCCTGCCAATAATTGGAGATGTAATACCCCGGTCCTCCCGGCATGAGAACAGGGATATTATGTTAACAAATTGTGCCATATCCGGCATTTCAAAACCGAAAGCGTCATCTTTTTACCTGTTTTCACTATAATGGTATACAACCAGACATTGTTCCCGCCCCCGATGGCTTATGGTTCTATCGGAGAGTTCGAAAACTTTCCGAAAAGAACGATAACCTGCACGTTCCGCGAACCAGTTACCGCCTTCAGAACAATGAATCCCGCTCGCGGGATTCTTGCGCGGCATGTGCATCCTAGCGGAGCGTTTTTTGATTCAGAGGACGCAATTTCCTATGAATTAAAAAAAAGACCCGGCCTTCCGGCCGGATCTTCCTTTCACTCATCTGTGATTATTCAAACTGTGACTATTTTAAAGCAATTGCTTCCATCTCCATCAGAACATCTTTCGGCAGTCTGGCAACTTCCACGCAGGAACGTGCCGGGCAGTCACCCTCAAAGTATCTGGCATAAATCTCATTAATCTTTGTGAATTCGCCCATATCTTTGATAAATACCGTTGTCTTGATTACGTTGGCCATTGAGGAACCTGCTGCCTCTAAAAGGTTCTTTACATTCTCCATTACCTGTTCAGCCTGTGCTTCGATTCCCTCAGGAATTACGCCTGTAGCCGGGTTTACCGGAATCTGGCCGGATGTGTAGACAATGCCGTTTACCTCAATCGCCTGTGAATAAGGTCCGATTGCTGCCGGTGCGTTTTCTGTGCTGATTACTTTCTTCATGTTCATTTCCTCACTTTCCTTTTCTTTTGATGCTTTTTTCTGTTATCTCTATTTTACCTTCTTTTAAGAGATGTCCTACGGCTCGCTTAAATGCATTCTTGCTCAGGCCCAGTTCCCGTTTGATCACTTCGGGATCCGCTTTGTCACTGAAGGGAAGGACTCCGTCAAACTCATCAATCACCTTCATCACCAGATCCACGTCGGTGTCCATCTGCAGATATGCTTTATCCCTCAGGCTCAAATCCAGCTTTCCGTCTTCCCTGACTTTCGTCACGCGGGCTTTCAGCGCCTCGCCGGGATGACAGCTGGAAAACAGTTCCTTCTTCGGGATCAATCCATAATATTTATCATCGACAGCCACAAAGGCTCCCAGATTCTCATTGATTTCATAGACGCGGCATTCTACCCAGTCGTCCTTTTTATACGGTGCATTGCTGTTCATATAGGAGTATACCTTTGTCGTCGCCGCCAGACGGCCGCTCTTGTCCACATAAAGGGCTACAAGGCATTCTTCACCGACCCTCACCTTATGGTTCTGTTCCTTAAAAGGAAGCAGCAGCTCCTTTTCCAGCCCCATGTCCAGGAAGGCACCTATTTTGGAAACATCGGTCACCTTAAGGAGCGCGGTTTCTCCCACCTGCAGCTTCGGCATGGTCGCCGTCGCGATCAGGCGGTCCTCCGAATCCTTATAAATAAATACGCGGAGCCTGTCTCCCGTCTTTGTCCCTGCGGGCACCTGTTTCTTCGGCAGAAGCACGGAAGCCTCCGCGTCCTCCTTCTCACCCAGGTAAACGCCGAATTCCTTTTCCCGGAGTACTTCCAGTTCCTGTACTTTTCCCAGTTCTATCATGTCATTCGTCCTCTCTTTTCTCAGCCAGCCATATGTTGGCAAACACATTCCCGGAAACGTCCTGTAAAGACACCACATATCCCTCCGGAATTCTTCCTATCTTCGGATACATCACGTCTCCGAGCACCGCGGCCTTCTTATATTCCGTCCTCAGTTCCCGGACTGCGAATTTCTCAGGCAGAAGCTCCCTGGCAATCTCCACATACTGCGCATTATTCACATGCTGGTTCGTATCAATATGATGTCTTGCCGCCGTAACCGGTTCCCCGCTCACGCAATCTTTTGGCAAAAGGATTTTCCTCGGCGCAGCCGGAAGCGGAAGTTTCTCCTCCCCCTGCCCATATCCCCGTATCTCATCCTCGGTCACCCTGGCCGGGCAGTTCTTCTCCAAATCATAGAAAAACCAGCAGGAATCCGCCCTCACAAGATAGTTTCCATCCAAATCGGTAATCGTAAAGTTCCGGTATCCATAGATTCCCCTGAAACCGTAAGGCCAGGTTGATATCCTGATACGCTCGCCAAGTCCCGGACAGCGGTCAATCAGAATCTGCCACGTATTCAGCCACCAGGCCCTCTTCTTATCATACAGATAAGAAAGCCCCCGTTTCAAATCTTCCGACTGAAATGTGGAACAGTCCTGCAGATAGTTCATAATCCCGGTCACCGACAGGCGGCCGGTCTCATCCATCTCGCTGTACCGCACTCTGCTTTCAAATGTATACATAGTCCACCTCGCTGTCATACCGTGCCTGCACCCTCTGTCGATAGCTGCCGGACCGGTATCCTGCTGATATTATAGCTGCTTCTGCCGGACTTGTCTATCGATTCTCTGCCGGCGATTGTTCTATCTAATTATAAACAGAACTTACATATAAAAACCGTAAAAATACCCGTAAAATCTAATCAAGTTATAGTATATTTTCCTGTAAATTCTCAATTCACTCGATGTGCCAACCGCAAAATACAATCCTCATTTCCCAATTAAATATTTTTTCATAAAAGGGCTTGACATCTCCCATTTCCCGAAGTATAATACAGATCGTTATTTCATTGGGCCATCGCCAAATGGTAAGGCAACGGACTCTGACTCCGTCATTTTCAAGGTTCGAATCCTTGTGGCCCAGCTTCAAAAAGAGCATTCAGTCAGCCGAAGAAGGCAGCTTGATGCTCTTTTTATGTATTTAAAATATACCTCAACATGTTTGCGGCGGTGAAAATGCCTTATGCCTGTTTCTCACCGCCACTCGGAAACAGCCGCTGCCCGGATACCTCCCTCACAATCCCGGCAGCGGCTTTTCTCATAATCATATCTTCCTGAATTCTTGTATTTCTTATTTTCTATTTCTTATCTTTTCATCCCCTTAATAAACGTATAAATCAGCCAAATCAGAATCAGCGGACCCGCAAAGCGCATCAACAGGGCGAATATCCCGCCAAGTACCGTGATGACGAGAAACATAAAAAGACCCACTACCACCAGAAGCAGAAGTTTCCAATACCACTTAGTCAGATCAAAATAGTGGAAACTCGAACTGCTGCGGCTCTCCTGCTGCCGGTACCCGCCTCCCTGGCTCTCATAGTAGCCTTCACTCTGTTCCGGTATATCACCGGCCGCCTCGCTGCTGTCGATGATTGTCCTGGCGATCAGCCTTGGGCCGCCAATCTCCTCTATCACTTCCTCCTCGCTGCGTCCTGCGGATGTCTCCTGAGAAATATAATTGTCATAATATCTCAGGTTCTCCTGCAAAACTCTGTCGGAAACCTCCCCCTGCAGAGCTTCCTTAAGCTCCTGTAAAAATTCTGATTTTCTCATGTGTCACTCCTTATGCTGCGGCTGCCCGCCTTACCGGATTCTCTCCTTCAGGGCGCCCTTCCGGTAAGCTGCCACAAGTTCTTTCAAGTCTTCAATTCTCCGGGCCAGTTCTTTTCCGTCGTCCGTATCGGCCACCATGATTCTCTTACGCATCTTCTCCACAATGCTGACGCGCGGCGTGCTCTCTTTCTTCGGATCGAATGGCTTGTGCTCCGCCAGGGCCAGATGCCTGGAATTAAAAATAAGTGTGTATCCCGCAATCCCCGTTGTTCCCTGATAGGCTTTAGAGAGTCCTCCATCAATAATAAACAGCTTTCCTCCCGCCTTGATGGGAGTTTCACCGTCCTTAATCTTCACCGGTACATGGCCGTTGATAATATGGGAACCGGTTGTTAAAAGGCCAAATTCCTCCAGTATCCTGTCACAGTATTCCTCCTGGACGCTCAGCTTATAATAGGGATTCATCTTCTCCCTGGACGCTTCCCGGTCCTCCACAAAATAGTGTTCGAACGTGGTCATCTTGTCTTTTCCAAAAACAGGCGACTTGGCGCCGCACCAAAGGTACCACATAAAATCGCGGCTCGCCTCTTTATCCGGGGCGCTGTTTGGCAGAAAATACGCATTCTTGACCTGTCTGTCGATAAAATCCATCAGTTCTTTTCCGCGGTAGCCTCTTCCATCCACCACCATCTCGTCAAAACTGCCGTCCTCCTTCATCGGGATACATCCGTGGTACAGCAGGTTTGAATTGCAGCACTTGTACATGCTGCCGTTGGAGTACAGGAATTTAATATGCTTGTGGAGAAGCGAGCTGTGGCAGAATGACAGCGTCAGCGTATGTAAAAGCTCCTCCTCTTCCTGGGAAAGCTTCAGCGGGTCGGCCGGATCGATGGTCGGGAAGTTCATGTCCATCATCGGGTACTCTTTTCCCTCTATTGTAACGGTTCCCTTTTCATAATCAATAGCCGTCAGAAGAATCCGGCTGTCCATCTCATATTCGGGATGGCGTTTGATAATCTGCCCCTCCACTTTAAACTGGATAACGGCGATCGCCTTATGCATCTTAGCCGCCAGTCCCGGATCCACGGCATCATAGATATTCTGATCCAGAATACGCGGCATAAAACGCGCGCACGGATCATCGTGGTATACTTTGGCCGCAAACATGGAGAGTGGTCTGATATTAATTCCATAGCCGTCCTCCAGCACGTCGAAACCATTGTAGCTGATTGCAATCCTTAATACACTGCAGATGCAGGCCGGATTGCCGGTGGATGCCCCCATCCAGGAGATGTCGTGGTTTCCCCACTGGATATCCACATCGTGAAACTGCATCAGCTCTTCCATAATAATATCAGCCCTCGGCCCTCTGTCAAAAATATCACCGATAATATGGAGATTATCGATAGTCAGATTCTGAATCAGGCGGCACAAGGCAATAATGAAGCTGTCCGCCATCTCGATATCAATGATGGAGCGGATAATTTCACTGTAATACACCTTCTTGTTGTCATCGTTGTAATCCACATGGAGAAGTTCATCGATCGCATAGGCAAACTCCGGGGGCATCTTCTTGCGGACCTTGGAACGGCTGTATTTGGAAGAAACCTCCTTGCAGATCTGTACAAGACGGTAGAGGGCAATCCTCTGCCAGTCCTCTGTGTATCTCTGCTCCTGTTTGAGCTTTGCAATCTGCCTGTCCGGATAATAAATCAGGTTCGCCAGCTGTATCTCATCTTCCTCTGAAATAATATGGCCGAATGTCTCTTTAATCTTCTCGCGGATAATACCGGAGGAACTGCGGAGCAGATGGATAAAAGCCTCATACTCCCCATGCAGATCGCTGAAAAAATACTCTGTCCCTTTCGGCAGTCCGCAGATTGCCATCAGATTCACAATCTCGCTTGACGCCGCTTCAACGGTCGGATATTCACGTGACATCAGTTTCAGGTATGCCAGATCTCTCATTCTACATTTCCCCCCTGCCAGCAGACGGACAGTCCTGCAAATGCCTGCGTACAGGCCTTACTGTTCACAGGTAATGTCCCGCGAGGTGTTTTCGCGCGTTTTTTCGTGAAAATCCCGAGTTACATGGCGTGAAACGGCGCTTTTGCCGTTTCTGTGCATCGCGGAGCGTGTCACTGTGCACGGAGTGAACAGTAACTACAGGCCCGGCGTTCCATTCCTCCTCACAGTTAAAAGGATGCGGTAAAGCATGTAAACACCTGTCCGATTGCTTTTATGATAGGTTTATAGTATCATAAGATGGGAAAAAAATAAAGTTATTACAATATTTCTACCGGCAAGGAGGTTTCACCATGGAAAAAGAGCTTCTCTACGTTTTCGGGACAGGCAACGCCGCCGTCACCCGATGCTATAATACATGTTTTGCCATTCAGGCGGTAAATGGCGAGTACTTTATGGTCGATGCAGGGGGAGGCAACGGTATTCTCGGCATCCTCGAATCCATGGATGTCCCGCTCTCCAAAATACACCACATTTTTATTACCCACGAACATACCGACCACATCCTGGGTATTGTCTGGATGATACGCATGATTGCAACCGCAATGAAAAAGGGCGTCTACGAAGGTGATTTAAACATCTACTGCCACGATGAACTGCCCGAAACCATAAGCACTATCTGCCGTCTTACCATGCAGAAAAAATTCCACTCCATGATAGGCGGCCGCATCCGCCTGATCCCGGTAAAGGATCAGGAGACATATGAAATTCTGGGGCTTAACATCACATTTTTCGACATTCATTCCACCAAGGCCAGACAGTTCGGTTTCACCGCTATTCTTTCAGACGGAAGGAAACTGTGCTGCGCCGGGGATGAACCGCTGAATCCCCAGTGTGAAAGCTATGCCCTGGGCAGCAGCTGGCTCTTACACGAGGCGTTCTGCCTCTATGGCGACAGGGAGAGCTATAAGCCCTATGAAAAACATCACAGCACGGTAAAAGAGGCCTGCGAGCTGGCGGAGCGTCTCCGTATCCCTTCCCTGATCCTCTGGCATACGGAAGATAAAACCATCAAAGAACGACGGGAGCTCTACACGAAAGAAGGGGCTGCCTATTATCATGGGAATCTCTTTGTGCCGGATGACAAAACCGTAATCGAGCTTTAATATCGTGCAAACAACGGCATCCCCGCTTCGCGGACTTTTGATTGCCGCTCAATCACAAAAGCCTGCATTTTCTTCCCCAGGAAGAATTGCAGACTTTTGTGTCAATGTTCACAGGCAATATCCCGCGCATCCTTTTAGTATCTCAAATGCAGTGAGCGTCACTTCCCGCCTATCCTCTCGGGAGCAGATGGTAAAATGTCATGGTAGTGGTTGCCAGAAGCGCGCCCTTATCATCAAAAATCTTTGCATCGCATACGGAAAATGTTTTCCCGTTTTTCACTTCCACTGCTTCCGCCGTAATTTTAGACGTATTTTTTCCCGCCCGCAGATAATTGATATTACCGCTCACCGTTGTCACCCTGTATTCGCCGGATGCCGCCGCTGCCGTGCCGGAAACCGTGTCGGCCAGGGAAAAAAGGACGCCTCCGTGAATTACGCCCAGCACATTCAAATGCCACGGTTTAATCTCTATCTCGCATTTTGCATATCCGGGCCGCCGCTCCAGGGTTTCCATACCGATTTTATCCCTGAAATCCACCGCATCCGGGCCAAGGGCGCCGCCCTCCGCATAAATATCCGCGTATGTGCCGCCCTCCTTTTCTTCGCCCTGCTTTTCTCCGTTCTGATTTTCCTGCATTTTATTTTCTGTTCTATTCTCTTCCATCTGTCAATCACGCCTTTCTTTTTCTTCATAGTTCACGGTATATTCCGTCTTTTCTTCACATATGATCATAAGAGACACTTTTTTCAGGTTTTTACTGCACGGAAGCTTTATGACAAGGGACTCTGACGCCATAAATTTTGCGAGACAACCCTGGGGCATCCGCGCCCGGACAGTGTCATGATATTTGTGAAAGGGGAATCCGTTTGAACCGATTTATTAAAAAAGTAACGGCCGGAGCCGACCGGCTACTTCTCTTTCTACATAAACGACGAACCGGGATTATCATCGGACTTGAAGCTATGGCCGTTCTTTTTCTGCTCGCAGGGTGGATTACGGGCCAAAAAGGAGTATCCGCTTCAGCCTCCCCATTTTCCGGCGGTCTTTTCTCCATGTTCCGCAATGAAGAGGAAGGCCCCAAAAGCGGTAAGGGAACAAAAGATTATATCAAATGGGTGGATTTTGATGTTTCAGCCGATGCCATGACACAGGCTTTCCGCTATGACGTAGCCACCTGCCAGCAGGATATCCATTTAAACTGGATTGAACTGCTCTCCTGTCTCGGAGCCAGTTATGGAGGCGATTTCTCACGTTTTTCCTCCTCCGATATGGACAAATTGGCCGAGCAGCTTAAAAACGGCACCTCCATGGATGAAATCACAAAAGATCTCAAATATTATCCCTATTACCTTGAGGCATATAATGCCGTTCTGGGAGGGCTCGTCGGATATTATGAAATCCAGATCCCGGAATCGGAAGCTCCCGCCTTCGCCCTGTCCGATACCCAGATCAATGAAGGAGATCCGGGGGCATCACAGGACGGCAGCGAGAATCAGAATACAGCCGATAAAGAAACACCTTATGTGGAGCCGGTTGCGCCGAACGGCGAACGGAAAGTCTGGGTGACCAAATACGGCCTTAAGGCATTTCATCCACTGGCCAAAAACTTTCCCTACAGCCACTACGACGATTTTGGTGTGTCCCGCTCCTACGGTTACCGGAGACAGCACCTGGGCCACGATATGATGGGCCAGACGGGAACGCCGGTCATTGCGGTCGAATCCGGTTATGTGGAAGCTATCGGCTGGAACCAGTACGGAGGCTGGCGTCTGGGCATCAGAAGCTTTGACAAAAAACGTTATTACTATTATGCCCATCTGCGCAAGGATTACCCATATCAGGGTAACCTTAAGGAAGGCAGTATTGTCACGGCCGGCGATGTGGTCGGATACCTGGGCCGGACCGGATACAGCGCAACGGAAAATACGAACAATATCGACGAATCGCACCTGCATTTCGGTATCCAGCTTATTTTCGATGAATCCCAGAAAGAGGGAAACAACGAAATTTGGATCGACTGCTATGAAATTATCAAGTTTCTGAGCGTCAACCGCAGCGAAACCGTCAAGGTGGACGGCACCAAGGAATGGTCCCGAATCTACCAGATGAAGGATCCGGCTGTGGGTGAGGTCACTCAATAGTTTTATGAAAGCTTATGGATAAACAGCCCGCTGCGCAGCTTCGGCTCAAACCAGGTGGATTTGGGAGGCATCAGAAGGCCTGCGTCCGCAACGGACAAAAGCTCGGCCATAGAGGTCGGATACATCGAAAAGGCAACTGCCATGTCGGTATCCACCCGCCTCTCCAGCTCCTTCGTGCCCCGGATTCCCCCGATAAACTCGATTCTCTTATCTGTCCTCGGATCTCCGATTCCGAGGACTGGGGTTAAAAGATGTTCCTGTAAGAGTGAAACATCCAGACCTTTCACCGGATCTGCGGTCATTATGCTCTCTCTGGCTTTCAGCGTATACCAGGCGCCGTCAAGCAGCATGCAGATTTCACCTTTGCGGGCAGGAATTTTCCCGGAGCATGCATCGCATCCGGCGTTTTCGGTGTTCACTGTATTTTTGGCCGTTTTCCCGGCGGTATTCTCAGCCTTCCTCTCAATTTTTCCGGTTATCTCAAATGACTCCTGTACCTGAGCGAGAAATTCCTGCGTTCCAAGTCCGTTCAAATCCTTTACCACCCTGTTATAGGACAGGATCTGGAGTTCGTCATCCGGGAACAGCACGGAAAGGAAATAATTAAACTCTTCCTCCCCCGTGTATTCCGGATGCTCCTCCCGCCTCTTTAATGCCACCTTCACGGCCGAGGCCGCACGGTGATGTCCGTCCGCTATGTAGGTATAGGGAATATGGGAAAATTCTTCCGTGATCGCGCTTACCCATTCCGGGCGCGCAATTTTGAATACTCTGTGGCGCACTCCGTCAGGGGAAGTAAAGTCATAAAGAGCTTCTTCCTTTTTCACCTCTTCTTCCAGTTTCTTTATTACGCTGCTGGCCCGGTAAGCGAGAAAAATAGGGCCTGTCTGGGCATCCGTCACATCAACGTGCCTGATGCGGTCCACCTCTTTATCCGCCCTGGTGTTCTCATGTTTTTTCACTATCTGGTTCAAATAGTCATCCACCGATGAACAGGCCGTGATACCGGTCTGGGTATGGCCGTCCATCGTAAGCTCATAGAGATAGTAGCAGGGAACCTCTTCGGTCACAAAAATCCCTTCCTCTTCCATCTGGGCCATAAGCTCCCTGGCTCTGGCGTAAACGCGCTCATCATAGGTATCCACTTCGTCCGGAAAAGACGTTTCCGCCCTGTCGATTCTTAAAAAGGAGAGGGGTTCTCTCTCCACCTCTGACTTAGCCTCTTCTCTGTTGTAAACATCATAGGGCAGGGCCGCCACCCTCGACGCGAATTCTGCGGCGGGCCGCATGCAGTAAAACGGTTTAATACCGGCCATTTTTCTTCCTCCTTCATCATCAAAAATACCGGGGCGGCCGCTCTTTATCAAGCTGCCGCTCCGGCGTATCCTGCATTCATCAACAATTATCTGATTACGCGCACACGCATCATGCCTTTGATCGCATTCAGTTTCTGGCGTGTCAGATCATCCAGCTCCGTCTCCAGATCAATCAGTGTGTAGGCATATTTATCCTTGCTCTTGTTGGTCATGTTGGCAATATTCATGTCGGCGGCAGCCAGGATTGCAGAAATCTGGCCGATCATGTTCGGAACATTCATATGCAGCAGAGCCACACGGTTTAACGAGGAGCACACACCCATATCACAGTCGGGATAGTTAACCGAATTCTTGATATTGCCGTTATTGAGATAATCCATCATCTCTTTTACCGCCATAGCGGCGCAGTTATCCTCGGACTCTTCCGTGGACGCGCCCAAGTGAGGCGTAACGATGGAATGCTCCATAGCCATAACCTTCGGGTTCGGGAAATCGGTTACATAGCGTCTCACCTTGCCGGACTTCAGAGCTTCGGCCATATCATCGTCATTTACAAGCAGATCCCTTGCAAAGTTCAGGATGACAACGCCGTCCTTCATATCCGCCATAGTGGTCTTATTAATCATCTGTCTCGTTCCGTCGAGAAGCGGAACGTGAACGGTTATGTAATCGCACTCTTTGTAAATAATATCGGCCGACATGATGTGTTTTACATCCCTTGAAAGCATCCAGGCTGCGCTTACGGAAATAAAAGGATCGTATCCGTAAACTTCCATTCCCAGCGCTGCCGCCGCATTAGCAACCTCCGCGCCGATCGCGCCGAGGCCGATTACGCCCAGCTTTTTGCCCTTAATCTCGGTGCCGGCAAATGCCTTTTTCGCCTTTTCAACGTCTTTTGCGATGTCCGGGTTTTCTTTCTCCTGTTTACACCAGCCGATTCCTCCGGCAATATCGCGGGCAGACAGCATAAGGCCTGCAATCACCAGCTCCTTCACTCCGTTTGCGTTCGCACCCGGTGTATTGAATACGACGATACCGCGCTCCGCACAGGCATCCAGAGGGATGTTGTTCACGCCGGCCCCTGCACGCGCCACGGCCCGGAGGTTCTCCGAGAACTCCATCTCGTGCATGGAGGCGCTTCTTACAAGGATTCCGTCGGCCTCAGCCGCAGAGTCCGTCATCTCATATTCTTCAGGTAACAACCCGGTTCCGTATTTGGAAATCGGATTGAGGCAATGTATCTTTCTCTTTTTCATATCAGTTGCGTCCTCCGTCTCATCGATTACTTCGCGTGATTCTTCTCAAATTCACGCATAAACTCCACCAGCTTCTCGACGCCTTCGATTGGCATGGCATTATAAATGCTGGCCCTCATACCGCCTACCGTGCGGTGTCCCTTTAAGTTTACAAATCCGGCTGCCTTTGCCTCTTTGACAAACAGGGCATCCATCTCTTCATCTCCCGTCACGAACGGTACGTTCATCAGGGAACGGTCCTTCTTCTCTACCGTGCCTTTAAACAGAGCGCTCTCATCCAGGAAATCGTAAAGGATCTTCGCTTTTTTCTCATTGCGCTCCTTCATTACTTCCAGGCCGCCCATCTTCTTCAGCCACTTGAACACCTTGCCGCACATATAAATCGTATAGGTCGGCGGTGTGTTGTAAAGGGAATCACTGTCCGCATATGTCTTGTAGCGCAGCATCGTAGGTGTACCGGGAAGTACATCCTCCGTAATCAGGTCTTCACGGATAATCACAATGGCAACACCGGCCGGCCCTACGTTCTTCTGTACGCCGCCCCATAAAATGCCAAATTTACTTACATCGATCGGTTCTGAGAGAAAACATGAGGAGATATCGGCCACCAGGGGTTTTCCCTTGGTGTTTGGAAGTTCATGGTATACGGTACCATAAATTGTGTTGTTCAGGCAGATATAAACGTAATCCGCATTCTCATCGATAGGCAGATCCGAACAGTCCGGAATGTAGCTGAATGTCTTGTCGGCGCTTGATGCAACCGCATTCGCCGTGCCAAACAGCTTAGCCTCCGAATATGCTTTCTTTGCCCACTGGCCTGTGATGATATAGTCGCCGACTTTGTTCTTCATCAGATTCATCGGGACCATGGCAAACTGTACGTGTCCGCCTCCCTGTACAAATAATACTTTGTAATTGTCGGGAATATTCATCAGTTCGCGCAGATCTTTTTCAGCGTCGTCGATAATATCCTGGAAATCCTTTGATCTGTGGCTCATCTCCATAACGGACATGCCACTGCCATTGTAATCCATCATCTCAACGGCTGCTTCTTTCAGTACTTCTTCCGGCAGAATGGCCGGACCTGCCGAAAAATTGTAGACTCTGCTCATAGATAGTTCCTCCTCTTTTCCTCATATCTCTTCTCAAACTCTGTTACTGCTCACATCCCAGAATATGGAATGTTCTCTATTTTACAACTGTTCTATCCGTAAGTCAATCTCATCAAAGGCTTCTTCGATCGGTTTTCCCGCAGGAACCATCGGGAATACCTTGTCGTCCGTCCCAATCTGGCAGTCAATTACCACCGGGACATTCAGGCTGATCGCCTCGCGGAGAACCGGCTCCAGCTCCTCTTTCGCCGTCACGCGGTAAGCCTTAGCGCCAAGTCCTTCCGCCACCTTCACGAAGTCCACCTGATCGTTTAAGACGGTCTGTGAATATCTCATGCCGTAGAACAGCGTCTGCCACTGGCGTACCATACCCAGCACGTGATTGTTAAATATAACCTGGATAATCGGGATGTTGTAACGTGTTGCGGTGGCAATCTCGTTCATGTTCATGCGGAAACAGCCGTCTCCGCCGATATTGATGACAGTTTTGTCCATACATCCCATCTTGGCTCCGATGGCGGCGCCCAGGCCGTATCCCATCGTGCCCAGTCCGCCCGAAGTGAGAAGCTGTCTCGGCCTCTTGTACTTATAATACTGGGCGGCCCACATCTGATGCTGGCCTACGTCTGTGGAGATGATTGCCTCACCGTCCGTCACCTCATATATCTTTTCCATAATATACGGGCCTGTCAGAATCTCTTTGTTGTAGCGGAGCGGATACATATCCTTTAACCGTTCCACATGGGCAATCCACTGGTCATGGTTGATCGGATCCAGGCGGGCATTAAGTTTTCTTAAAATCACTTTGACATCGCCGATAACGCTGGCATCTGTTATGATATTCTTGTTAATCTCCGCGGGATCCACATCCAGCTGGAGAATCTTTGCATGGGACGCAAAACGGGATGCGTCTCCCACCACGCGGTCGCTGAACCTGGCTCCCACTACGATCAGAAGGTCGCACTCGGCCACGCCGAAGTTGGAAGTCTTGGTGCCGTGCATGCCGATCATGCCCGTGTAGAGTTCATCCGTTCCGTCAAACGCGCCTTTTCCCATCAGGCTGTCGGCCACCGGGGCCTGGATCTTATGGGCAAATGCATGGAGTTCGTCGGCCGCCTCTGCAGCTACGGCTCCGCCGCCCACGAAAATAAACGGCTTTTTGGATGCGCGGATCATGCCGAGGGCTTTTTCCAGATCTTCCTCCGTAATCTCGGAATCTTCCCGCCTTATCTCATCCGGCTTTTTGTATTCGTAATCGCATTCCGCCGCCGTAACATCCTTGGTAATATCCACAAGGACAGGGCCCGGGCGCCCGCTGCTTGCGATGGTAAATGCCCTTCTCAGCACGCCGGCCAGTTTTGTTACGTCCTTCACAATGAAATTATATTTCGTAATCGGCATTGTTACGCCAAGAATATCGATCTCCTGGAAGCTGTCTTTTCCGAGAAGGTTCATGGACACGTTACAGGTGATAGCCACCATCGGGATGGAGTCCAGATTGGCGGTTGCAATGCCTGTAACAAGGTTCGTCGCTCCCGGTCCTGACGTAGCCAGGCAGACGCCCACCTTTCCCGTGGCTCTGGCATAACCGTCGGCCGCATGGGATGCTCCCTGCTCGTGGGAAGTCAGGATATGGGTGATCTCATTCTGATGTTTATAAAGCGCATCGTAAATGTTTAAAATGGAACCGCCGGGATAGCCGAATACGGTGTCAACTCCCTGTTCTTTTAAACATTCGATGACGATTTCTGCTCCTGTTAATGTTTTCATTTATATTCCTCTGCTTTCCTGTGATCTTTTATCTCACGGCTGATGCCGGTTCTTTCGGGACTCCGCTTATTTCTTCGGGACCTCCAGCACAGCTCCCCTGTTGCCGCTGGTAACCATGGCCGAATATCTTGCCAGATAACCGGTTGTAACCTGAGGGGTCCTCGGCTGCCAGTTCTTCCTTCTCTCCTCCAGTACCTCGTCGGAAACAAGAACATTTAATTTATTTTGATTGATGTCGATGGAAATGATATCTCCCTCTTCTACGAGGGCAATCGGTCCGCCCACGGCTGCTTCCGGTGAAACGTGTCCGATGGATGCCCCTCTGGATGCGCCTGAGAAGCGGCCGTCCGTAATCAGGGCAACGGAGGAACCCAGTCCCATTCCCGCAATCGCCGACGTCGGGTTCAGCATCTCTCTCATGCCCGGTCCGCCCTTAGGACCTTCATAACGGATCACAACCACATCTCCGGCCACAATCTTTCCTTCCTTGATGGCGGCAATCGCATCTTCCTCACAGTCGAATACGCGGGCCGGTCCCTGGTGCTCAAGCATCTCCGGCGCTACGGCGGAACGTTTTACCACTGCCGTGTCAGGCGCCAGATTGCCCTTTAATACAGCAATTCCGCCTGTCTGGCTGTATGGGTTTTCGATCGGCCTGATGATCTCGGGGTCACGGTTTACACAGTTTTTAATATTCTCTCCGACCGTCTTGCCCGTCACCGTCATGCAGTCCAGGTTTAACAGGTTCTTCTTCGACAGTTCGTTCATAACGGCATAGACGCCGCCGGCTTCATTTAAATCTTCCATATATGTAGGACCTGCAGGCGCCAGGTGGCAGAGGTTCGGTGTCTTTGAACTCATCTCATTGACCAGCTCCATGTTCAGATCAACGCCTGCCTCATGAGCGACCGCAGGAAGGTGAAGCATGCTGTTGGTGGAACATCCGAGCGCCATGTCTACAGTGAGGGCATTTAAGAATGCCTCTTTTGTCATAATATCCCTTGGGCGGATGTTCTTCTCATACATCTCCATTACCTTCATACCGGCGTGTTTGGCCAGCTTGATACGCTCGGAGTACACGGCCGGAATGGTTCCGTTGCCCTTAAGTCCCATACCCAGCACTTCGGTCAGGCAGTTCATGCTGTTAGCAGTGTACATGCCTGAGCAGGAACCGCAGGTCGGGCAGACTTTATTCTCGAATTCCGTTACCTCTTCCTCCGTCATCGTGCCGGCTGCGTAGGACCCCACCGCCTCAAACATACTGGAAAGACTTCTCTTCTGTCCATGGACTCTTCCTGCCATCATCGGGCCGCCGCTGACGAACACGGTCGGTACATTGACTCGGGCCGCCGCCATCAGGAGTCCCGGTACGTTCTTGTCACAGTTTGGAACCATGACGAGGGCGTCAAACGCATGAGCCAGCGCCATACACTCTGTGGAATCCGCAATCAGATCTCTTGTCACCAGTGAGTACTTCATTCCAATGTGCCCCAGGGCGATCCCGTCACATACGGCAATAGCCGGGAAGCCCCCCGGTGTGCCTCCGGCCATTGCACCCCCCATTTTAACCGCCTCTACAATTTTATCCAGATTCATATGGCCGGGAACAATCTCATTGTAAGAGCTGACAATTCCCACCATTGGTTTTCTCATTTCTTCTTCGGTCATGCCTAGCGCATTAAATAATGAACGGTGGGGTGCCTGCTGCATCCCTTTTCTAACTGCATCACTTTTCATATTTCCTCGTCTCCTTTTTTCTGCCTGTTTTCCGTCTTGTCACAAGTCAACTGACTCCACGACTGATTTTTACACGTTCAGATAAACGCCCATTTTGGTTTATCTTTTATTCTACAGCATTTCCCAGCTTTTTTCACCTGTTTTATATGCTTTTTTCCAGGTTTTTTTTGGATTCTTTCAAGTATTTTGGGCTTTTACCAGGTTTTTGTAAAACCTGCCCCGGTTCGGCGCATTGTTTTCGCCTTTCATGTAATTTTATAAATGATGGAGTTTTGTGCAAAACTCCATCATTTATTCCTGTAACAATTTTTTTATTTTTTTGGGATTTATGTAGTCTTTTATTGATAATAAACTTTTATTTACAATTAATATTCAATTAATGTATCTTGCACTTTTAAACAATTTTCAAGTAATGTCTAAACAATAATCAACACTTTATGTTTTTTAGTTGTTTATTGCATACAGTGTCATTTTCTTCAAGCCTTAATGTTCCGGTCTTTTTTCTTATTTGTGGATCCGCTCGCAAATCAGCTTCCCCATCTGAGTGGTGCCGACCTGGGAACATCCGTCCGCCATAATGTCTACCGTCCTGTATCCTTCCGTCAATACCTGCTGCACCGCATTCTCGACCGCCTTTGATTCCTCATCCAAATCAAAAGAATAGCTGAGCATCATCGCAGCCGACAGGATTGTTGCAATAGGGTTTGCAATCCCTTTTCCTGCAATGTCGGGAGCAGAACCGTGGCTTGGCTCGTAGAGGCCGAATTTGCCCTCGTTCAGGCTGGCCGAAGACAGCATTCCGATAGAACCCGTAATCATGCTCGCCTCGTCAGACAGAATATCGCCAAACATGTTTTCCGTAAGGACGACATCAAACTGTCCCGGATTCATGACAAGCTGCATTGCGCAGTTATCGACCAGCATATGGGACAGGGTGACTTCCGGGTAATCCTTTGCCACTTCCTCCACCACTTTTCTCCAGAGCCTTGAGGAATCAAGTACATTCGCCTTATCGACGCTGGTCACGTGTTTCTTTCTCTTCATTGCAATGTCAAATGCCTTAACGGCAATTCTTCTGATTTCATTCTCATTGTAAACGAGGGTATCCACGGCCTGAAGCACTCCGTCCACTTCCTCTGTATGACGCTCTCCAAAATAGAGGCCGCCTGTCAGTTCCCTCATAATTACCATGTCGAACCCGTCCCCGATTATCTCACGTTTCAACGGGCAGGCATCGGCCAGTTCATTATACAGGTAAGCGGGACGGATATTAGCAAAGAGTCCCAGCCCCTTTCTGATAGCCAGAAGCCCGGCTTCCGGACGCAGGTTCGGAGCCACATCGTACCACCTGGAATTACCCACATCTCCGCCGACAGCGCCTAAAAGCACGGAATCGCTCTTTCTTGCCGTCTCGAGCGCCTCATCCGTAAGCGGTACTCCATGTGCGTCGATGGAAACGCCTCCCATCAGCACCTCCGTATATTGAAAGGTGTGGCCGTAGACTTCTCCTACCCGATCCAGCACCTTGCATGCCTCTCTCACGATTTCTGGTCCAATTCCGTCTCCCGGAATCACTGCTATCTGATAATTCATATCCCTGTCCTCCTGCGTTTCTTAATTTATTATATAGAGCGTGTCTGAAAACTCATTTCCGCAGAAGTGGGCTTTCAGACACGCTCTAACTGATTGATGACGGTGGCCCGCACGCCCGGCGTGCAGATTATCGCTGTATCCATCATATCTTATTCAACTTGATTTTTCAACCGTCTGTACCGATTTACCGGCTCCCGGCGTATAGTAATTTGGAATTCGACCTATAACCTGGGGTTATCTGGGTGGATGGCAGTGATTACCAAACGCGGTAAGCCTGAATCATTGCATGAAATATTACACTTTGCTGCACTCTTCTTTTTAGCGGGCTGTATCAGTATCTTCTTAAGATTAGGTAACGGAACGGCAAAAATTGAACGGACTTATTAAAGCAATTGTAAACGCTACTGTTTATTCCTGTTTTCCAGCTTGCAAATCCCCTGAGTCATTGTTCCCATCGGACAGAAGGTACACCAGGTACGCGGTTTATAGAGAACCATCACAATCAGCCCGATCAGTAAAGATGTCAGCATCAGACTGTAGAAACCAAAGCTGTACTGGGCCACCCAGTCGGGCACCATACCGGCCGTGTAAGTCCATCCCCAGGGGACCCTGAAAGTCCAGAACAGCTTGATTGCCTCTCTGAGACCCGACGCTCCGGCTGCCACAAGATATGTCTGGAATACCATATTACAGAACATGGTAAGGAAAAATGCAAGAAAACCGTAGCGGAACCACGGGCTTACAAGAAAACGCGGAGTCGGCCTGTTTCTGGAGCACTTATATTTTCCTCCCAGCATGGCAAAAAGCTGGCCGCGTCCGCAGAGGTTGTTACAAAACCATTTATTTCTGCCAAATATCGCGATGAACATCGGCAGGAGAAAATCAATCATTCCCAGCCAGGCAAAAAGTATATTAAAAAATCCAAGGGCAAAATAGATAATTGACCATATCCAAAGATAATCATACCAGTGCTTATTTTTCATGACTGCACCTCCCTGGTAAAAATAGAAAGCGCTCCCGCCGGACAAATCCTTGCGCAGAGCCCGCACCCGACGCACCGCCCCGGATCGACGGCGGCATAGCATCCTCTGAAAACCTCAATTGCCGTTTTCGGACACACCTTCTGGCATGCCCCGCAGGCGACACAACTCTTCTCATTCACTGACACGCATCGTTTTGCAGTTGTTTTAACAGACATACATATTACTCCTTTATGTTTGATAGTTAGAATCATAACATATCATCGCGCTCCGTTCTGTAACCAGGTCACGTTTAATCCGCTCCTGTTTGCACAGGATGTATTTTGTAAAATGTTTTGTCCGTTTCTCTATATCGCAGAGCATGTTACCGGGAAATGTTGATTATTTTATGTTTATTCGGTAAGATAGACTCATAACAGACTGTTTTCGTGCCGTCTTATGCCAGTTTCAGGCTCCGCAACCTCAGGTAGCGGACAAAATCAGATTTGATACATGAAGTTGGTGGAGGTAGCGCCGGTGCAACTGTAGAATTAAACACATAAAATACATTCTGCAGGAGGATAAAATATGAGTTTTACAGACAATTTGCAATATTTACGAAAGAAAAAAAATCTGACACAGGAACAGTTTGCCGAACAACTGGAGGTGTCCAGACAGGCTGTATCCAAGTGGGAATCCGGTCAGTCCTACCCGGAGATGGAGAAACTGCTCCAGATCTGCGAACTGTTTGATTGTTCGATGGACACTCTGCTCAAGGGCGACGTGACGGAGGCGGAAAAAGAAGACCTGGCCGGCTATGACCTCCATATGAACCATTTTTCCCTTATGACGGCCTTTGCGGTTTCCCTGATCATATTATCAGTCGTTCCCGCCGCCTCTCTTGAAGGGATTCTTAACGAAGCCTTCACCAGCATTATTATGTTTATCCTGATTGGCATCGGCGTATATATACTGATTATATCAAACGTCAACCACAGATATTACTGCAAACGCTATCCCTCCGTCGCTGATTTCTATACGGGAGAACAGCGTGACGAGTTTCACAGGAAATATGCAATCGCCATGGCATCCGGCGTCAGCCTGCTTCTGTTTGCCCTCTGCCTGAACGTGGTACTGGAATATATGCAGTCTCCTTACTTTGATGAAGCGGGCGGCGCTGTTTTTCTCATCTGTACTTCTCTTGCCGTGGGCATTTTTATCTACTTCGGCCTCCAGAAGGATAAGTATAATATTGAAAAATACAACCGGGCAAACCTTCCGCATGACACGGAAAAAGGCCGTTTGGCCGGTAAACTGTGCGGCGCCGTGATGCTGCTTGCAACCGCCCTGTTTCTGTTCCTCGGCCTTGCGTTCGACATGTTCCGCTATGCCTCGGTTATTTTCCCAATCGCAGGTATTTTCTGCGGCATTATCTATCTGTTCCTGGGTGATAAAAGCTAAAAAGCCTGCGGGATGATCACAACGTGACTGTCCCGCAAGCCTGATTTTTTTCATGGATGCATTATACAACCGGCCTGATATGCTAATTTTCCTTAATTACCTGTTTCCTGAGCCTCAGCAGCAGTAAAATCACGCCAACCGAAAGCAGAATATGGCCAATCCCAGCAATGCCCGATATGGAGGCGTCCATGCCCCTGCTCAGCGTGCTGTTCCATACCTGTGTCAGCCCTCTGATTAAAAAGCCAAGTCCGGTAATATTCAGCCCCGCATGATAGACGGCGATAATCTTTCCAACGCCCCTTTCTCCTGCCAATCTAAAATTCTTTTCAAGCAGCATCAATATAAGAAAAAAGAACATTCCCAGAATAAAATAATGCGTATGCATCACAGACAAATTTGTATAGCCTGTGAAACCGTTCAATTTCGTGTATTCCCTGTAAAACACTCCCGATGCCATGGCTGCCGCCGCGTATACAAGAGATGCGTTTGCGTAATGTTTCATCATTTGCTCCCCTTTCTGTAGGACTCTCAGTTGCTTTGCCGTTCCTGCTTATAAAGTCTTCGGTTCATCAGCACAATCCATACGTAAGCCAGTGTTTTCGGTATCATCAGCATGCCGACCGCAGGCGCGGTTCCGCTGAACAGTACAACCGGCAGATAAAATCCAAAGGACAGCCCCACCGCCAGTGGCATAAAACGGAATACACCGTCGTTTGCCCGCTTTATCTCCCTTGCAAAAATCACAATGATAATAAGGCCCATTACCGCAAACGGCACGTTGCGCAGTATGCCGAACATCAGCGGCTGGCGGTACTGGAGCCATTGGTTCTGCGGCAGAAGGCAGAGCCCAATCCGGAGAATAGAGAGAATCCACACGGCCGCCGTAAGTTGTCTCTCTTCCCTGATTCCATACCGTTCACGCCATATATAATAAAGAAGCAGATAAAAAACTGTCATCGTGATGGAGGTGACAAATTTGCCAATCCCCAGCGCAGCAGCGTTGGCCTCCAGCCCCTTTGTCCATAGTGCGTAGGAACGCGGCACCAGATGAAATGCATCCCCCGCTCCAAGTAATGCCGTCATAAGCCCGGCCAGCTTCACAAGCCTGCCTTTTCCCTTAGCCAGCATGGTCAGTCCCGTTATCAGGGCAAACCCAAGATATAAAATATCAAATATTGTTTCCGCAATCGCCTGTGCCATCTTCGTCTCCCGTCCTGCAGAGCGTACGCCTGACCATCTCGATAAAGAAATGGAATTCATACGGCTCCGTCCTCAATAACATGACCATATTCGCCACAATAAAGCGCGAATACTGTTCCATGGTAAATGTCCCGTTCCAGATATCATTCCGCACGGAAGGGTCCTGCTCCATCCGCCGGAGCAGCGTTTCTGCCAGTACCGCCTGCATCGATTCCATGCGTTCCTGCCCCGCTTTCTTCACTTCACCCAGGCTGTTCATAAGCGAACTTCCCGAGCTGTCGATACGTTCCTTCAGAAAGAAGAAAATCTCTTCAAGCTGTCCGCAGAAAGAATCTGCCGTGACCGCCGTCCTCATCTCGTACAGCGTCTTCTTCCAGTACTCTTCCGTCAGAGCCAGCAGGATATCCTCCTTGCTGGAAAAATAGTTATAAACCGTACCGGTTGCAACCCCTGCCCTCTGTGCAATCGAGCGCATATTGACCGCTTCAATTCCTTCCGTATCTGCAATTGCCCGCGCAGAATCGATCAGAGTGCCGCGCAGACTGTCATCTTTTTTTCTCATACTGTAACCTTCCCCTGTCTCTATTAAATGAACATGTTCATTTATATTATATGATAATGGTTCTTGTTTGTCAACGTTTTAATGAACGCGTTCATTTTAAGATGTTGCCTTTTACTATTAAATGAGGATTTGATTGAGAAATGAGGACACCGCCGTCAGGCCAGGGGCCGGGGTGGTGAGGGGGATCGATGAGTCTTTCGTCCCGGAGAAAGGTTGTCGTGGGCGGGGAATCCGGGCAGAAAAAGTTCCTCCGGGAAACGCTTGCGCTCGTTGGAGTACATATGGTACTAACCTCGAAAAGACCTCGGTAAGTACCAATGAACTCCCAGGTTCCCTCCGGAATCTTTTTCTCCCTCCCCCGCAGGAAGGTTATGGCCGGGACAAAAGACTCAGCCAAAGACGGCTGCCCGGCCCCCGGCCTGCGGCGCCTGATCTGTCCTACTTCTTCAATGGGGGGAGGCGCTTGTCGCTGCCACTACGTTTCCCCGGATGCCCGAAAACTACATCCTGTTCACTTTGAAACTATGTAAACTTATAATCTTATAATCTTAGAGTGTTTATTCTGCTACTCTTTTTATGCATCCCAGGATATCGTCAGAACGTAAAATAGTTACGGCTATATAGTGGCCGCGACAATACTACCACCCCACTTGACGAAAGAGACAATCAGCCCCTGAAGCCGGCGGACGGGGCAACAACCTTCCCTGAGTCTTCAGTCCCGCCGACAACCTGCCCGGGGAAGGAAGGAGAAAACTTTCCGAAGGGAGACCTTGGAATCCGCCGGTGCTTGATGAGGTATTTTCGAATCTAGCACCCGCTGCGCATTCCACAAGCGGGAGCGAGTCCCCGCAGGAATTTTTTCTCCTGGATTCCCCCTCGCCACCCCCTGCAAACCGGGACTGAAGACTCATACACACCCTCCCCCTCCCCCGTCCGCCGTCTCACAGAGGCGTCCTCGCATCTCAACTAAAATAAAAACGCCGCCCGGACAATTCTCCAGACAGCGTTTCCTGCTGCGGTAAAACAATACTGTTACATATCTTCAACCACTATTTTTCAATTACAGTTCCGGTTTTTCAACCTGAACGATTGCATCCTTGCGCATTGGAATACGGCAGTTCTTATTGCTTCCAAATTCCACGATAACCGTGTCATCCGTCATGTCGATGATAACACCGTAAAATCCACTGGATGTCAGAACGCTGTCGCCTACTGAAACACCTGCCATCAGTTCCTGCATCTTTTTCTTTTCTTTCTGCTGTGGTCTGATCGCGATAAAGTACATAAGTCCTATGATAAAGACAAAATAAAGTACCCAGCCCATTGTGCCCATTTTCTTTCCTCCTTTGACCGATCCGCCGCCTCGCCGCGTAATCTTAATTTTTAGTTTGTTCCCGGATGGAGCTCTTAACTGAGTATTCTCAGTTCTGTTCCTCACCGGCCATCATGCCGGCCAGCTTTGCAGCCTTATACTCGGCATAACGGTGATGTTCGATTGCGTCGCGAATCTCTTCCATCATTTTATTATAAAAATATAAATTATGCAATACACATAATCTCATCCCGAGCATTTCTTTTGCCTTGAAGAGATGTCTGATATACGCCCGGCTGTAAGAACGGCATGCCGGACAGCCGCATCCCTCCTCAAGAGGTCTCGGATCCAGCTCATATTTTGAATTGAGCAGGTTCATCTTGCCATGGTTTGTGTATACATGGCTGTGGCGTCCGTTTCTGGTCGGATATACGCAGTCGAAGAAATCCACACCGCGGTCTACCGCCTCCAGAATGTTGGCCGGCGTTCCCACTCCCATCAGGTAAGTAGGTTTATCCTCCGGCAGATATGGAACAACCGAGTCCAGTATGCGGTACATCTCATCGTGAGTTTCCCCCACGGCCAGACCGCCCACCGCATAACCGTCCAAATCCATCTCACTGATGGTCTTTGCATGTTCAATACGGATATCGTCGTAAACCGCTCCCTGGTTGATTCCAAAAAGAAGCTGCTCCCGGTTTACCGTGTCGGGCAGGGAGTTGAGACGTTTCATCTCCTCCTTACAGCGGACAAGCCATCTCGTGGTCCTGTCTACCGACGCCTGGACATATTCCCTGGAGGCCACGCTGGAAGGACATTCATCGAATGCCATCGCGATTGTGGAACCCAGGTTGGACTGAATCTGCATGCTCTCTTCCGGTCCCATGAATATCTTCCTGCCGTCGATGTGGGAGTTGAAATAAACGCCCTCCTCCTTAATCTTTCGGAGACCCGACAGGGAAAATACCTGGAAACCGCCGGAATCAGTCAGAATCGGCCTGTCCCAGTGCATAAATTTGTGAAGGCCGCCAAACTGTTTAATCAGCTTGTCTCCGGTCCTCACATGAAGGTGGTAGGTGTTGGACAGCTCCACCTGGGTACCGATTTCCTTCAAATCGTCGGTCGACACGGCGCCTTTAATGGCGCCGACCGTACCCACATTCATGAAAACCGGTGTCTGGATGGTGCCGTGGGCGGTTTTCATCTCCGCCCTCTTGGCACGTCCATCTTTATAAAGAATCTTGTATTCCATAAATTATTTCTCTTTCTTTTTCATTGCCGTACGTGCCTCGGCTGCCTTCTTATCCTTATTCTGGCTGAAGACATACCACAGGGAACCGGTCAGGCAAACGGAAGAGTACGTACCGCAGACAATACCAACCATTAACGGAAGCGCAAATTCGCGGATGGAAGAAACGCCCATCAGGAAGAGTACAAATACCATAATAAAGGTGGTAAGGGAAGTATTGATACTTCTTGTCAGCGTCTGGCTGATACTTAAGTTTACAACATCTTCAACCGTCTGTGTGTGCTTTTTCAGCTTCATATTCTCACGGATACGGTCGAAAATAACAATGGTGGCATTGATGGAATATCCCACAATAGTAAGCATACACGCAATAAAGGTAGAACCTACAGACCACTTGAATACTGCATAGAATGTGATAACTACAAGCACGTCATGCACAAGAGCCAGAACCGCGCTGGCCGCAAATGTAATGTTGCTGAACCGGAACCAGATGTAAAGCAGCATACAGATAGTGGCAATGACTACGGCTATGATGGCATCCTGCTTCATCTCGTTGCTGATCGCACCGGAAATACTGTCTGCCGTAATCTTCTCCTGGTCAACTCCGAAATTGTCAACCATAGCCTGATCAAGCGCTTCTCTCTCATCCACGCTCAGGGTTCTTGTCTTGATAATAACCTCATTCGTTCCCGCTACTTTTTGGGTCTGAGTTCCCGCTTCTCCCGTAATTTTCTCCACTACAGGGACAACTTCGGACGAAATCTGATCTAAAGACAGATCCTCATTAAAGGTCACGTTGGTAGATGTTCCTCCCCTGAACTCCATGCTGTAATTCAGAATCGTACCTGTGGAGGAGCTGTTCAGGCCCATGGCGGCAAAACCTGCCACAATCATAACTGCTGAAATTGCAAAACAGATTTTTTTGTATTTTAAGAATGGTTTTATCTTGGTATCCTTTTTAATACCATAGAATTTGGCATCCTGCAATCCTGCCTCATACAGGCAGTTCAAGGTGAATTTTGTCACAAACAATGCCGTAAACATGGAAAGGACAATACCGATCGCCAACGTGGAAGCGAAACCTTTTACGGTACCGGAACCTCTCCAAAACAGAACCGCCGCCGCAATCAGAGTTGTAACGTTACCATCGATAATCGCGGAAAGGGCTTTTGCAAAACCTGTCTTAATTGCAGATTTTACAGTCTTGCCAAGGCCAATCTCCTCCTTGATACGGGTGAAGATGATGACATTGGCATCTACCGCCATACCGATAGACAGGATAATACCGGCCACACCCGGAAGGGTGAGCGTTACTTCAAAAGCTGCCAGCAGGACCAGAATCAGGCCTACATACAGGCACAGAGCTATGGAAGCTGCAAGACCGGGTACCAGGTATGCAAAAATCATAAATACAACAACAATTGCAAAGCCAATTGCTCCGGCCTTAAGGCTGGTGGAAATGGCTTCCTGGCCCAGCTTTGCACCAACGACATTGGAACGAAGCTCTTCCAGTTCCAGGGAAAGGGAACCGATACGGATCGTAGCAGCCAGATTCTCAGCCTCCTCATAGCTTCCCATACCGTCGATACGGCACTGTCCGCCTGTGATTGGCTCTTTTACGTTAGGGGCGGAAATGGCCTGCCCATCATATACGATATAAATTGGTTTTCCAACTCCGTTTGTCGTTGCATCGGCAAATGCCTTTGTACCTTCCTCATTGAAGGTCAGGGCAACCACATACTCTTTTACGCCGCTGCTGTCATCCATGCCGGCCTTGGCGCTGCTCACCTGTTTTCCGTCCAGAACCTGATTAAATTCAGAATCCAGGAAAACGAGGGAACCAGGTTTGCCTAATTCCTGCAGAATCGCGTTGGCATCGGAAACACCAGGGATATCTACGTTGATACGGTTGTTACCTTCCTGATAAACCTCAGCCTCGGTGCTGTAGTTCTGCACCCTCTGCTGCAGTTTATAGATCGTGTCCGCCATATCTTCTGAAGACGGATTTTCCTCTTTTGCCTGGTAGGTAATGCTGACACCGCCGGCCAGATCCAGTCCCAGCTTGATTGATTCCATCGTTGAATATCCAAAATAACCGAATATACCGACGGCAACAAGCAGGATCAGCAGCCCTAAGAGGCCCTTTCCTTTTTTGTTCTTCATTGCTTTTCTCCTTTTGCTTTTCATCTATGCTTGCTTTTCAGCCGTGTTTCTCAAATTATCTCTTCTTTTATTCTTCCTCGGCCAGAGCCGCTTTAATCATGATTGCGCATTCAATGCGCTTTTTCTGCATCTCGCATCCGATGTCATAGGCATCTGTGATGGAGCCGTGGAAATTAAAAGAGTTGGCCGCACAGCCGCCGCTGCAGTAAAATCTGGCGAAGCAGTCCCTGCACTTGTCCTTTGCGTAGACGTTGCAGAGCTTGAATTCATCACGGATCGCCGAATTCGTCACTCCCTCGTCCACATTGCCGAGCAGGAATTCTTCATTTCCCACAAACTGATGGCATGGATAGAGATCCCCCCATGGCGTCACTGCCAGGTACTCAGTTCCCGAACCGCAGCCGGAAAGGCGTTTTGCAACGCAGGGGCCCTGGTTCAGATCCAGCATAAAGTGGAAAAAGGTAAAACCCCTTCCCTCTTTCTGGCGTTTAATATATTCTACAGCCAGTTTATCGTACTCTTCCATAATCTGAGGAAGATCTTCCTCCCGGATGGCGTAATCTTCCTCCGGAGGAGCCACGACCGGCTCTATGGACATCTTTTCAAAACCGAGATCTGCAAAATGGAGCACATCCCCGGAGAAGTCCAGGTTATTTCTGGTGAACGTTCCCCTGACAAAGTAGTCGCGCTCCGCCCGCTCTTTCGCGAACTTCTGGAACTTTGGAACGATCAGATCATAGCTTCCCTTTCCGTTTCTGAACGGACGCATCCTGTCGTTGACATCCTGCCTTCCGTCCAGGCTCAGAACAACATTACTCATCTCCCTGTTACAGAAATCCATGATCTCGTCGTTTAACAGAACCCCGTTTGTGGTCAGGGTAAAACGGAACTTCTTATTGTAAAGCTCCTCCTGAGAACGGCCGTATTCCACAAGCTGTTTTACAACCTCCCAGTTCATCAGAGGCTCGCCGCCGAAGAAATCCACTTCCAGGTTTCTCCTGGAACCGGAATTTGCAATCAGGAAATCGAGTGCCTTCTTGCCCACTTCAAAGCTCATCAGCGCCCTGCGGCCGTGGTACTCTCCCTCTTCCGCAAAGCAGTATTTACAGGCCAGATTACAGTCGTGGGCAATGTGGAGGCAAAGCGCTTTTACAACCGTCTGCCTCTTTTTAAAATCCATGACATAGTCTTTATACACATCGGCAGTAAAAAGCTCTTCCCTGTCAATCAGCTCCTGAATGTCGGAAAACGCTTCCCTTATTTCATCCGTACTGTATTTTTCCTTCAGAATACCCGTCACTTCCTCTGCCACAGCCTGAGGCACCGGCGCAGGTTCACTCATATCCGCGAGCCTGTCTGAGAGAAGTTTAATTGCATCATAAAGAAGCGGATCCACTGAATGGACAGAACCGCTGTTCACGTCTAAAACGATATAAAAACCGTTATTTATATATTGATGAATCACTCGCTTTTCTCCTTATCCAGACATATGTAGGCAGGCAATACTGGTGTCTTGCCTGCCTCCCTTGTCAAATCTCTTCTGTTTACCGACGGTGAAAAGTTGACAAAGCAGACTCTTCATCGTTTTCCGAGGAAATTAGCGATTCTGGTTCTCGCAGCTCTGGTTTCCTACCGTACAGGATGTCTTACATGCAGACTGGCAGGATGTCTGGCATTCGCCGCAGCCGCCCTTCTTCATGGTGTTCTTTAAAGTATTTGTGTTTAATGTTTTAACGTGTTTCATTATTCTATATCCTCCTCATTAAAATTACGATATAAATTCTTACAGATTATATCACATGTTACTCACATGTGCAAGCTAAAAGGCCTGATATTACGTGAGAAATCAGGCAGGTAAAGGAAGCTGAGTAACCAATTCCCACCCTGTCCGCATATCCCGCCCTTCTCCTGAATATACATGAAGCAGATGAAAATTTACAAGGAGTCAATATGGGAAAGTCCAGTCTGCGGATTCTCATCCGCACCATTTTTACCACCTACATACTCACCGCCGTTTTTCTGCTGATTCTGGCGTTCAGCCTCTATCAGTTTCACTTGAGTGAAAGTCAGGTAAACCTGGGAATCAATGTCATTTACATTGTCGCCTGCTTTATCGGCGGCGTATTGGCCGGGAAAGCCGCCAGGATGAAACGGTTTCTGTGGGGATTCTTCTCCGGCGCCGTCTATTTCCTGGTGCTTCTGGCCGTATCCTTCATCATTAACAAAAGCATTGGAAGCAATATGAACGAACTGGCTCTTATTTTCGCAATGTGTGCCGGCAGCGGCACCATCGGCGGGATGATCAGCTGACGGCAAAGGGCTGAACAAAATCCCCGCATGTTTTCCGCCTCCTCCTGGGCAGTAAACACACGGGGATTACTTTTCTAATGTTTCTCTTCCTTTTTCTCTGCTTCTTCCTCCCGCATCGCCGTTACGGCCTCCACCGGATTCAGAATATATACATGGATTTTATCGATTCTGTTCTTCTCCACGCTGTCCACTCTCAGGCGGACATTATCTATCACAACGTCCTCCCCCTCCTCGGGTAGGTGATCCAGAAGTCCTATCACCAGGCCGCCGATTGAATCGTAATCCTCCGACTGAAGACTCAGCTCCAGGTGGTCATTTAAGTCCGCCAGCTTCATGGAACCTTCCACCACGTATTCCTTCGGGCTGATTTGGATCAGGGAATTCTCCTCATCCTCGTCGTATTCATCACGTATCTCCCCGACGATCTCCTCCAGCATATCTTCAAGCGTAATCAGGCCCGCCGTTGCACCGTATTCATCCAGGACGATAACGATATTAATCATCGCCTTCCTCATCTCAATCATCAGCTCCGAAACCTTCTTGAACTCATAGGTATAGAGAGGCTGGCGCAGATAACTCCTCACCGAAAAGTCTTCCCTGTTCTCCGCCAGGAAAATATCCTTGATGTTGATGATACCCAGCACATTGTCCGTCGTCTCTTCATAGACGGGAAACCTGGTGTACTTTTCCTCACGGAACAGGTCAATCAGTTCTTCGTAACTGCTGTTCACATCCACAAAACTCATATCGATACGCGGCACCATCACGTCTTTTGCGACGGCGTCACCGAAATCAAACACATTGTTGATCATCTTTTTCTCTTCTGACTCGATTACGCCCTCCTCATGGCTGACCTGCACGATCGTCCTCAGCTCGTCCTCGGTGATGGACTCACCTCTCTTATTCGGATCTACCCGGAAGATTTTCAACACAAAAAAGGAGAGGTGGTTCACAACATAAATCACCGGCGTCAAAATGATCATAATAATATATATGATTTTTGCAAAACGAAGCGCTATATTCTCTGCTGATAGGGTGGAAATTGTCTTCGGCGTAATCTCACCGAACACAAGAATAAGTAAAGTCAGCACACCTGTCGCAAATCCCACTGCCTCATTACCCCACACTCTGGTCGCCAGCAGCGTGGACAGGGACGAAGCATAAAGGTTTACGATATTATTGCCGATCAGAATCGCACTGAGCATCTTGCCCGGGTTACTGATTACTTTCATGACAAACTCGGCTCTGCCGTCACCGGCGTCGGCCAAATTCCTCATCCGAATCTTATTCACCGTGGTAAGGGCAGTCTCTGACGATGAGAAAAATGCAGATAGAGCAAGTAAAACAACTAATATAAGCAACTGTATGGCGTCACTTGAATCCAAAAAGATCACTCCTATTTTTACATATTTTATAGCTGATTTTACATTATTTCATAGAGCCTGTCAAGTTACATTCAGTTACATTCAGGCGAAATCCCGGCTTGCTAAAAAACCGCCCTCTGTATATAATGGTAATAATTCGGATATTGAACGGATTACTCTCAACACGGAAGGAAAAAATCATGAAAGCAACGATTGGTATCGATATCGGCGGCTCTACGACGAAAATCGCCGGGTTTTCAGAGAATAAGAAGCTTCTCGGCACGCTGCAGGTCAAGGCCTCGGATCAGATGACGTCCATGTATGGCGCTCTCGGCCGTTTTCTGCGCGAACAGAAACTCTCACTGGGAGATGTGTCTAAAATCGTACTTACCGGAGTGGGTGCCTCTTTTGTTAATGAAGATATTTATGGGATCCCGACCGTTAAAGCGGTGGAACTGGACGCCATTGCCCGCGGTGGACTGGCTCTCGCGGGTCTGGACGCGGCCCTGATCGTCAGCATCGGCACCGGCACTGCCTTTGTAAGGGCGGATCAAAACGAGATCCGTCATATCGGCGGCAGTGGAGTCGGCGGAGGGACGCTCTCCGGACTGGCCTCACATTTTCTCCATGAAAGTGACATCTTTGTTCTGTCCTCCATGGCGGAAAAAGGCAATCTGTCAAAGGTGGATCTGATGATGAGCGATATTTTCTGCGGTGACATCGCCTCACTGCCCCCGGAACTGACCGCCGCCAACTTCGGAAAAGTAAAAAATGACGCCAGCGACTGTGACGTCGCTGCCGCCCTGTTTAATCTTGTATATCAGACCGTCGGTGTCCTGGCTATCTTTGCCCTGACGAACGATACACTGACCGATATTGTCCTGACGGGTTCTCTTGCCTGTCTGCCGCCGGCCGTAAAGGTATTTGACGTGTTTGAGAAGATGAAGGACCTCTATGGCGTCCGCTTCATCATCCCGCCGAACGCCGCTTTTGCAACCGCCATCGGCGCGGTTATGCTGAACTTTGACGAAAACTGAGACAGATAAATATAACTGCAGAGTCCTGGAAAATCCGGCGCCCTGCAGTTTTTCAATCTTACTTTTTTTAATTCTTCCCGTTCTCTTATTCTTCCCGTTCTTTTATTTTTCTTTTTCCATCACTTTTTCCGGTATGTTCTTATGCTCTGTGCCGGGAAAAAACTCCGACACGGTCAGAAGAAAGGTTCCAAAGAAGATGCAGAGGTCGCCTATATTAAATACCACCTTTTTAAGCCACCCAAACTGAAAACTGAAATAGTCGACCACGTATCCCCGCTTCATCCTGTCGAAAAGATTGCTGAGCGCTCCTGCCGTCACAAAAGTAAAGCCAAGTTTATCGATAAAGCGGCCCTTCCTCGTCAAAAGCCACAGAAAAACGCCTGTCACGGCTGACGTGAATGCAAGCGGAACGTTTTTCACAAGCTCCTTGTTCTGTTTGAGAAGTCCAAAACAGAACCCTTCATTGTGATTCCTGTACAGTCTGATTCTTCCGGAAGTTCCCCCTAAATCCCTGGGATATTCTTCCGGTCTCCCAGCTTCTGTTTTACCCTTTAAAAAAATATCGAGCCCAAACAGTCCTGCCATTAAACCCAGAAAATACATTTTCGCCCTCCTATTCTTTTTCTCTCTGTTTTATCTTTCACTGCCTCTATCGTACCATCTTTTTACTGTCCCGTAAAGGTAACAGACGGTAGTTTCTAAAGCTTTACAACTGATAATATTTTTCCCGCTCCGGCATATATTAATAAAAACAATTTAAGGAAATTTCACATGCCGTGCACTGAAAATCCTGCATCCGAATCAATCGCCGATTTTATTCAGCGTTTCTATGTATTCTCTCCTCTTTCCATCCTGGAAGGTGAGGATTTCTGTTTTGATTTTGTCAATAACCAGTTTGTTATTATCTACCGTCCGCTCTCTGAAGTGGAACCGATATCCACCGAGAGGATAGGATACGACGCAATCCCAAGCCTTTATACCCTGCTGGACTCCACCAATATGGAAAGCGCCGGTATTTTAAAGACCTTTGATCAGCCGCAGCTCGCATTTAAGGGGCGCGGAACATTGATTGGCATTATTGATACCGGGATTGATTATCAAAATCCGCTTTTCAGAAATCCCGACGGTTCTACGAGGATTGTTGGAATTTGGGATCAGTCAATAGAAGGTCCCGGACTTGAGGCGGGTGATATCGTAGAAGATATCCGATATGGAACCGCATACACAGAAGAACAGATTAATGAAGCTTTAAGAAGCGAGAATCCACTTTCAATTGTCCCCTCGGTAGACACCAACGGACACGGCACCTTCATGGCCGCCATAGCCGGAGGTAATCAGGTCCCTGCTGAAAATTTTACCGGAGCAGCGCCCGAATGCAGGTTTGCAATCGTAAAACTGAAACCGGCAAAAAAATATCTCAGGGATTTTTACATGATCACCGAGGATGCAATCGCCTTTCAGGAAAACGACATTATGCTCGGAATTAAATACCTGAGGATTATGGCCAGAACTTACCAGCTTCCAATTACTACGGTCCTGGGGCTGGGCACCAACACAGGAAGTCACAGCGGCACCTCCCCGCTTGCCCGCTATCTGAACGACACCAGCAATAACGTGGGACAGATCAGCGTAGTTGCAGGAGGCAATGAGACCGGTCTGGGTCATCATTTTCTCGGCCACATCTCCTCTGAAGAAGAATTTGAGGAAGTGGAACTGAGAGTCGGCGCCAATGAACCAGGATTTACAATGGAACTGTGGGCCAGAGAATCCGAACTGTACTCTATTTCCTTTATCTCTCCAACCGGTGAGCAGATTCCAAGGGTTCCGAATACTTCCCCCGTAGAACACCGGCTCACTTTTCTACTGGAAGATACGGTAATCTACTTAAGTTACAGCGGAGCGGAGAGCGCAACCGGCAGCCAGCTCATCCTGATGCGTTTTCAGACTCCCACACCGGGAATTTGGAAAATCAGGGTCCACAATGCCCTGGTTATCCAGGGAGAATACCACATCTGGCTTCCGGCCGCAGGCCTTATCTCGGATAATACCTTTTTCCTGCGCCCCGATCCCAACACCATTATCACAGATCCTGGAAATTCGGCCGTCGTCATCACCACAGCCGCCTATAACCACCGCAACAATAGCATCTACATTCATTCCAGCAGGGGTTATACCCGTAACGGCGCAATCAAACCCGATCTGGCAGCTCCGGGAGTCAACGTCAATATCCCCGGCAACCTGACGGCAACCGGCACTTCCGTCGCAGCGGCACATATGGCCGGTGCAGCGGCCAATATTCTCTCATGGGCCATCACGGGCAATAATGATCTCACAATCAACACCACCTCGGCCAAATCCATGCTGATCCGCGGCGCCCGCCGGAATCCCAATTTCATTTACCCGAACAGGGAATGGGGATATGGGATGCTGGATCTCTATAATTCATTCCTGCAGTTAAGGCTGTAGCCATATTGAAGTTTGGCCTTACGGCCTGACCGTCATGCGTCAAAACCTTTATCCTCTCATTTCAATCATTGGCCCGCCGCTCTTTTCCAGATAGGCTCTCGTTATGACAACTGAGCCGATATTGGAATCCTTCGGTATCTCATACATGATGTCGAGCATAAACTCCTCGATAATCGCTCTGAGCGCGCGGGCTCCCGTTTCCTTCTTAAGCGCTTCCTCTGCAATCCACTCCAGCGCCTCATCCTCAAATACAAGCTTCACCTCATCCAGCTCCAGAAGCTTAATATACTGCTTAAGGATCGCATTCTTCGGCTCTTTCAGGACCTGGACCATCAGTTCCTTTGTGAGGGCCTGCAGCGTCACCACGATAGGAAGACGGCCGAGGAACTCGGGAATCATGCCGAATGCGCGCAGATCTTCCGTCGTCACCTTGGAGAGTATGTTCGGGTCCGACTCATATTTGTCGCGAAGCTCTCCCATAAATCCCATCGTCGTGGATTTTGTCAGACGTTCCTTGATAATCCCTTCCAAATCCGGGAATGCCCCGCCGCAGATAAACAGGATATTATTCGTATCAACCGTCGTCATCGGAGTCAGGGCATTCTTCTGGTTTGAGCCCACCGGCACCTCCACCTGGCTTCCCTCCAGAAGTTTCAGAAGCTCCTGCTGCACCGATTCGCCGCTGACGTCACGGTTGGTAATATTCTTCTTTTTTGCAATCTTGTCGATCTCATCGATAAAGATAATACCGTGTTCCGCTTTCTCCACATCGTTATCCGCCGCCGAGAGAAGCTTGGAAACCACACTTTCAATATCATCGCCGATATAGCCGGCCTCCGTAAGTGACGTGGCGTCGGCAATAGCCAACGGCACATCCAGAAGGCGGGCCAGCGTCTTTACCAGATAAGTCTTGCCGCTTCCGGTAGGTCCAAGCATCAGGATATTAGACTTCTCAATCAGGACATCCTTTTCTTCCCCGTCCTCTTTCGGTGTGCCGTTCTGCAGAAGAACGCGCTTGTAATGGTTATAGACAGCCACGGAGATCACTTTTTTTGCCTTCTCCTGGCCTATCACGTACTCATCAAGGCGTGATTTAATCACATGGGGAGCCGGAATATCACGGATGCTGAATTCCGCTTTCTGCTTTTCTTCCTCTTTTTTCTTCTTCACCTTATTCTTTTTGGGAATCTCCATATTAAGGCCGTCCATGTTGGGAAGATCGTTGAGGTTCATGTTCATATACGGCATATTCTGCAGCTTGCTGAAATCAAATCCGCTCTGTGTTACGGAATCAAATGCCTTCTGCATGCAGTCGTGGCAGAAATTCATTCCGCCCGGCATTGTGATCATGGTTCCCGCCTTGCTCTCCGGCCGGCGGCACACGTAGCAGATTTTCTCATAATCGTCGTCGCTGTCGGAATGGTTCTCTTTTCCCGGAACCGTCTCCCGGTTAACGCTGCTATCCACATTCTGCACCGAATCATTATCATGTTCCGTGGACACGCTCTCTTCCAATTTATCTTTTTCTCTGTCTTCCAACGTCTGTTTCCTCCTGTCTGTAAATGCACAATTCGTTTCTTTATCTTTACAGTTCCCTGATTTCCACTATTTCCTGGATCGTCTCAAATTCTCCGTAAACCAGCGCCCTGTCCTCATACTCCGCTTCCCCCATCTGATTGTCGTATGGGTCGCTTCCATGCCACCTCATCGGGGGCATAAACTGCCATCCAAACTCTGAATTCATAGGAATCCTGAATGGATCCAGATTCCCAAAATAGAATTCCCTTCTCTCTTCCTTACCGTCGCGGTATGCGCCTCCGCCAAACGAGCAGTCCGCATAAAGCCAGCCGTAGGGTTCAATATAAAACTGTGCCCAGTCGTGGCAGCCGATATCCCGCGGACTGGCGTAAAGACCAGCCTGCCATCTGGCCGGAATACCTGCAATCCTGCAAAGGGTAATGAACAGGAGGGCCTGTATTCCACAGTCACCTTTTTGCCCCGAAGCCGCATATCCCGGAATGTCGGTTATTGTAAAATAAGATCGGACAAAGGAATAATTCACATGAGAAGTAATATAATCATAGATAAGTTTCGCTTTGCGCAGCGGATCTGTTTCTTCCCCTGTGACCTCCCCGGCCAGGCTCTTAAGAAACGGCGTGAACCGGATCTGCGGAAGCTGTTCTCCCAGCCAGTCTTTCAGCCTGCTTCCGTCGGGAAGAATCTTCTCCCCGTCCGCCTTCATACCTCCTGCGTATGGTTCCAGTGCAGTATAAGGCGTATGGTTCTCGAATTCATATTCGATGGAAAAACAGTGTTCCTTCCCTGCCTCCGCCTCAAAGCAGACCGTCCTCTGAGGCCAGAGCGGCGGCGCGATGCAGAGCGGTTCCATCGATGTGTAAAGAAGCCTGAAATTTCTCACCTGGGAATATTCAAGCGGTATCGGCAGGTAAACTCTTATCTTTTTCCCCTGCTCCACAGCATCTTCTCTGAGCTTCATCGTGGTCCTGATATGAAAATAGCAGGCAAGGCCTCCCGATTCTTTCATCTTTTTAACCGTTTTATCTCTGAGAATCCCTTCCTGTATTCCATCCTCCAACAGAGACCTGTCACAGACGCGCTCCCTGATATCTGCTCTTGTCTTTATGAGATTGTCGAAGAAATCATCTTTAATCCTTCTCTCTCCCTCGATAAACATCCAGTCAACCGCATTATCGTCAATTAGGTCTTCCAATTCCTCCGCAGTAAATTTCCCGACTTTTTCCGCCGCAAGCTCCATGGCCTGCTCCGTGGTATATGGGTACTGCAGGGGAAGCCGGCTTATGATTTCGCGTTCCAGCCTGAGCCTTTCCTTCAACATCTTTGGCAAATCCTTTTCAAGACGTATTTCAATCAGGCGGAGCGCTCTGTTAAAATCTCCGTGCCATTTCAGTTTCTCTATATCCTCCGGCAGCGGCGCAGTAAGCGCAGCCAGATTTTTCGCTCTGTTTTCTTCCATCATGATACGTTCCTCCATCCTTCGGCAGCTACCGCAGTTAAAGTATCCGCCCTGCTTCCCAGTATACAATATTTACCTTGAAAAGTCATTGGAAAGTTTTGTTGCAGAAGGCAGACGCCGCCCGGCCGGTTACTGTTCACACCGCATTGCGCTGTGAACAATAACACGCTTCGCGATGCACAGAAATGGCAAAGAACGCCATTTCGCGCCGCAGAACTCGGGATTTTCACGAAAAACACGTGAAAACACCTCGCGGAATACATCCCGAGTGAACAGTAACCCCGGCCGTGCCCCCTCCCCTCCGGCGGACAGCAGGAGGGGAGGGGCACTGGAACGAGCTAAAAAGCTGTTACGCACGCAGAGAGCCGCTGTGCCCTGAAGGTAAAATGTTCTATTCACATTCTGCCCGTTCCGTGCACAGCGGCCCCGCTGTTCTTCCGGTATATGTTTTCTTCCGGAGTACGTTTCCTTCCGGTGTATGCTTTTTTCCGGTGTATATTTAGTTGTTATGCTTCACAGTACACTGTTTACCTGCAAAGAGTGTTCTGTTTCATTTAGTTCTGCTGTACTTCCTGTTTCTGGCTGTCTTTTTTGAACCCTAATGTAATCTGTACCTGCCGTTCAACATAGGCTCCGTTTTCCAGGCTCTGTACCGTAAGAGTTACATTGGAACCGCCCTTGTAGTAGGTCAGCATCTTCTGAAGCTCATCTCCTGTCTTAACTGTCTCACCGTCAAATTTTGTGATGATATCACGCTCACGCAGGTCGGAATTTGCCGCAGCTCCGCCCTCCACAATCTTATACACATAGATTCCTTCCGGCATTCCATAAGCCTGTGCCATTCTGCTGTCAATATTCTGAAGCTGGATTCCCAGATATCCCTGCTGATCCTCATCCACGGTGATCTTCGTCGTCTTTGTCATCAGATCGTCAATGATGTCCTTGGCAAAAGAAATCGGGATGGCATATCCGATACCCTCAACATCCGTATCCGCATATTTGGCGGCGTTGATTCCAATCACCTCGCCCTGCATGTTAAGGAGCGCTCCGCCGCTGTTGCCGGGGTTGATAGCCGCGTCCACCTGAAGGAGCGTCCTGTCCACTCCGCCGATGGTCACTTCTTTATTCAGTGCGCTTACATAACCTACCGTCACGGACTGGCCCTGGCCGAGTGCATTACCTATGGCAACTACTCCCTGGCCCAGTTTCAGTGTATCGGAATCGCCCAGTGTGGCCGGCTGGATTTTCCCTCTCGTCTCCTCCGGGATATCGGAAAGGCTGACCGCGATTACAGCCAGATCCGAATCAGAGTCCGTACCCTTGACCGCTGCTTTCACCGTTGTATTGTCGATAAATGTGACAGAAAGCTCCTCCGAACCTTCTACCACATGATTGTTCGTCACAATCAGAAGTTCCGAATCATTCTGGCCTGCAATAATACCGGAACCGCTGCTCGGCACCTCGTAGGACTGTTTTCCGAAAAACCAGTCTTCCTGTGTGTAGATCATCTTATTATTAATAGCTACGACGGACGGCATTGCCTTGTCAACAATTGCCGACACATCATTACCCGTGGAAACAGGCACTGCCGCCGCTGTTGTCGGCTGTTCCGCCGCAGCCTGCGTCGAAAGCGCAGCCGCCTCACTGCTCTGCACCGTCTCCTGCGTCATGCGCTCGGTCAGGATGTTCACACCCGCCATCGTCCCTCCGGCCACACAGCCGAAAAGGATTCCCGCGGCCGCAATCCCTGCGAACCGCTTTGCCACATGACCGCTTCTTCTGTGGCCGCGGTTCGGTTCCTGAGGAATATAACTTCTGTCCGGTTTTCTGTCCTGACCGGCGCCGTCTCTTCGCTCCGAACCTTCAGTATTTCCCCTGTATCTTCCATCAGGATCTCCCGCATTACCGGTGTATCTTCCATCAGAGCCTCCCGGATTTCCCGTATATCTGGAATCATGGTAACCTCCATAACTGTTCTCTGGCCTCCTGGAAGAATTGCTGTCTGCATAAGCCCCTTCCGTATAATTTAAATCATTATCAGGATTGTGATCCGGACCCAGGCCGCTGCCCTGGCGATTGTCATGTTCATTTTCATTATACATAATCATGTCTCCTCTCTGTTTTCTATTTTTCTATCATTTTTTCTGTATTTATCTTTTTACAAGGCTTAGTCTATCAGCTATTTGTGATAGAACTGTGAAGAAAATATCATCAAATTATGTTTTATAAAATTTTTATTATTTAGTTGAAAAATGAGGACGCCGCCGTCAGGCCGGGGACCGGGGTGGTGAGGGGGATCGATGAGTCTTTCGTCCCGGTGGAAGGTTATCGTGGGCGGGGAATCCGGGCAGAAAAAGTTCCTGCGGGAAACGCTTTCGCTCGTTGGAGTACATAACGGTCACTAACCTCGAAAATACCTCGGTAAGTGCCGATGAACTCCCAGGTTCCCTCCGGAATCTTTTTCTCCCTTCTTCCCCACAAGAAGGTTATGTCCGGGACGAAAGACTCAGCCCAGGATAGCGGCCCGGCCCCCGGCCTGCGGCGGCTGATCTGTCCTATTTCTTCAATGGGGGAGGCGCTTGTCGCTGCCACTACGTTTCTCTGGATGCCTTAAAACTACATCCTGTTCACGATGAAACTATGGAAACTTACAATCTTATAATCTTAGAGTGTTTATGCTGATACTTTTTTATGCAGCTCAAACCAAGGTGTCGTCAGAATGTAAACTAGTTACGACTATATGGTGGCCGCGACAATACCACCACCCCACTTGACGAAAGAGACAATCAGCCCCTGAAGCCGGCGGACGGGGCAACACCTTCCCTGAGTCTTCAGTCCCGCCAACACCCTCCCCGGGGAAGGAAGAGAAAAACTTTCCGAAGGGAGACCTTGAAGCCCGCCGGTGCTTAGCGACACATTGAGCACTTAGCGAGGTCTCTTCGAGCTTAGTGCAAAAGCGTGCGGTGGCAGGTCCTTTCGAGCTTAGCATCCGCTGTGCGCTTCACAAGCGGGAGCGAGTCCCCGCAGGAATTTTTTTCTCCGGATTCCCCCTCACCACACCCTACCAACCGGGACTGAAGACTCATACACACCCTCCCACCACCCCGTCCGCCATCTTACAGAGGCGTCCTCGCATCTCAATTAAATCCCTATTCTGCTTGCCACCCTTTTCCCACTCCTGTATACTTGTAACAAAACAATAAAAGAAAGAGGGATAACGACATGAATGAACAGGCAGTAGTCCATATAAAAAAAGGTGAAGCCCGTTCCCTGAAGGCAGGGGGAATGTGGATTTATGATAATGAAATAGAACGGATTGAAGGAGAATTTGAAAACGGGGACATGGTAAGAGTGCTGGACTTTGACGGCTATATCCTGGGGACTGGGTTTATCAACACCCGTTCCAAGCTGACCGTCCGCATGATGTCACGCAGAAAAGATACGGTAATCGACAATGCTTTTATTGAGATGCGTGTTAGGAATGCCTGGGAATACAGGAAGGCCACGGTGGACACCTCCAGCTGCCGCATCATTTTCGGTGAGGCCGATTTCCTGCCAGGCATCGTGGTTGATAAATTTTCCGATGTCCTCGTTGTGGAATCACTGGCGCTCGGCGTCGACCGCTTAAAACCCGTCATCCTGGACTGCCTGAAAAAAGCACTTCAGGAAGACGGAATCAGCATCCGGGGTATCTATGAGCGCAGCGACGCCAAGGTACGGCTTCAGGAGGGTATGGAACGGTATAAGGGATTTATCGGAGAACCGTTCGACACCCGAGTGGAGATTGAAGAAAATGGGGTACGCTATTATGTCGATGTGAAAGACGGACAGAAAACCGGGTTTTTCCTGGATCAGAAATATAACCGTCTGGCCATTCAGAAACTCTGCAAAGGAAAACGTGTCCTGGACTGTTTCACCCACACCGGCTCCTTTGCCCTGAATGCGGCAGTCTCGGGGGCCAAAGAAGTCCTCGGTGTGGATGCCTCGGAGCTGGGAATCGCACAGGCGAGGGAAAATGCCGAATTAAACGGCGTATCCGAAACCGCCTCCTTCCTCTGCGCCGATGTGTTTGAACTTTTACCTGAGCTGGAACAGAAGGGGGAAAAGTTTGACGTCGTTATCCTAGATCCTCCCGCTTTCACGAAATCCAGAAACTCTATCAAGAATGCGGTCAAGGGATACCGGGAAATCAATATGAGAGGACTTAAGCTGGTAAAAGACGGAGGGTTCCTCGCCACCTGCTCCTGTTCCCACTTCATGAATCCGGAGCTTTTTGCAAAAACCATCCGCGAGGCCGCCGCAAGCGTGCACAAACGCCTCCGCCAGGTGGAATATCGGACACAAGCTGCGGACCATCCGATTCTCTGGTCCGGCGATGAATCTTCCTACTATCTGAAGTTTTATATTTTCCAGGTATGTGACGAAAAATAAAAAACAAAATACGGGAATATCCAATGTGCCCGTCACACAGTTCACTGACAAAGCAGCGCCCCTGCGGTCCGGTTTCCTGAAAACCTGTCCCGCAGGGGCGCTGTCGTTCTTTACTATATAATACGGTTCTATAATAATCCTATTCTGTTATAATTTGAAACTCTAATATCCCGGCGGGCCCGAATACTCCACGTTGTTCCCGGAATTGTTGGACCCCGGCGTGTTATAATTGCCGCCGTTTCCACTTCCCGTACCCGTTCCCGGAGGCAGAATCACACCCGTGTCCGTATTGCTCCCCGGCGTCTGATTCTGATTCTGGGAGTTGGAGGATCCGCCTCCCGGCGCATTATTGTAGCTCGGTGAGGTTTCGCTTCCCGGTGCATTACTATTTCCGTTGCTGCCGCCTCCCGGGTAGTAACCGCCGGTGCCCTCCGTACCCGGATACGTGCTTTCTTCCGTTGTCCCCGGCCTTATAACGCTTCCGGTCTCTGTCTCACCGGGTCTCTCCGAGGGTTTTGACGGATTGCTCTCATTCTCCCTCGACGGGAATATCATATTACCCTGGGAATCTGTTTCAGCCTCCGTAGGCCTGCCCGGGTAATATCCCGAGGATGACGATTCATCTGTTCCGTGGGTGCTGTGCTCATTCTCGCCAGATTCATTTGTAATATCAATTCCATGCTCCTTGGTCTCTTTCGTCTCATCTGCCGCCGTCGACTTCGGAACCTGTCCGCCGCCCGTTCCCACGTCACCGGCAGGCTTGGCTTCCTTTGCAAGGCCAGTATCGGAAATAATCTTTCTGCTGATACTCTTTACCGTATCCGTCGGTACATAATTCTCATCACCAAACAGGAACTTATGGAGTTCGATTACATTTTTCTCCAGAGTCTGAGGGATGACGCAGTCTCCCTTCTTCCCCATCTTAGCTTCCCCTCTGGAGCTTGGGAAGCCGGTGGTATCGCCCATATGGAACTTGGGCAGTGTTCTCGCTACCGAAAGCAGATCGCTGAGCTGGATACTGGTCGAAACCTGCGGATATATGGTCTGTATCACATTGTTGATCGTCGACCAGTCGGCTTTCTTAAACTTCTCAAATGCAAGGGTAATGACCTTCCTCTGCCGTTCCGTTCTGGCATAGTCCGTATCCATGAGGCGGAGCCTTCCGTAAGCCACTGCCTGGACACCGTCCAGATGATTCATTCCCGTCTTTTTCAGATGGACGGAATAAACTCCCGTCGCCTTGACCGTCTCGGTGATGAAGGCATTAATATAGTAAAGCTCCGCCTTACTTATCTCCACATCGATACCGCCCAGGATATTGATGGCATCCGCCACTGCCTTCCAGTTAAAGGTGGCGTAATCGTCTATATCCAGATCCAGGTTCTTGTTCAGCGCTTTTACAGCCTGCTCGGGACCGCCCTGCAGGTACGCCGCATTGATTTTATTGTATGAATTTTTATCACTGACATTGAGGTACGTATCGCGGAAAATAGAAACCAGCTTAATCTCTCCCGTATCCATGTTAATATTACATACCATGTTTACATCCGAGTTGTTTCCCTTTCCCACCGATGAATTACGGCTGTCAACGCCGAAGACGGCAATCGTCCAGTACCCCTTCATCTGCTCCTGTTTTTCCTGTGAGATTTCAATATTTTTAATCTCATCCGGATTCCACTGGAGTCTCGACATGCCGCTCAGGCGCTTGTCCACATAGGAATATGCGGCGAAGGCAATGACACTCAGGAGAATCAGCACTTCAAAGAGAATAATAACAATCTTTCTTTTCCGTTTCTTCGCTTTTTTCCTGGCGGGAGTATTATAAATCCCTCCGCCTCTTTCCGGCTCACCGCGTCCTCTGCCCTTATCCTTTTCCTGCTTCGCCTCTTTCCGTCCGCGGCTCTTCTTCCGGCTTTCCTGCTCCTGCCTCGGCTTGCCGCGGTTTGGCTTTTCATGGCTCGGCCTCTCGTAATCCGGCCTGTCATAGTTTGGCCTGCGGCCGCCTCCGTCCGTAAATGTATCCGTGATCAGGTTAAGCCCAGGCTGTGAATACCCAGGCTCTCTGTATTTTCTCTGTTCAATTTCCCTGTCCCCCGTCCGTTTGACAGGCTGTCTGGCCCGGCTCTTCCTGTTTCTGGAGCGGTCCACCTCGTCATCATATCCCATGCAGCTGACCTCTTCTAATATATACTAATATGCATTCTTGTTGATAAATCCCTTAAAGAATGTCAGGAATAAAATTTTGAAATCAAATCCCAGGGTCCAGTTCTCAATATAGTAAAGATCGTGTTCAATTCTTTTCGTAATCGAAGTATCTCCCCTGTATCCGTTGACCTGAGCCCAACCGGTCATTCCCGGCCTGACCTGATGCTTAATCATATACCGTGGAATTTCCTCTTTAAACTTCTCCACAAAGAACGGCCGTTCCGGCCTCGGTCCGACAAGGCTCATATCGCCTTTCAGGACATTAAACAGCTGCGGCATCTCATCGATGCTTGTCTTTCTGATAAAACGGCCGATGGAGGTAACTCTCGGATCTCCCGGCGTTGTCCACTGGCTTTTCTCTTTAACCGCGGGCTGAACCGTCATAGAACGGAACTTATACATCTTAAAAGGTTTATTATGAAGTCCGACGCGCTCCTGGCTGAAAATAACCGGTCCCGGAGATGTTATCTTGATCCCGATTACAGTCAGCAGCATAAACGGCGAGAATAAAACCAGAGCCACCAGCGCTCCAAAAATATCCACGCTCCGCTTTACCGTCGCATTCATAAGACTGGTCAGAGGGACATGGCGAATATGGATGACGGGAAGGCCCTGGAGATCCTCCATAAATGGTTTCGTCGGAATAAAGTTGTGGTAATCCGGGATAAATTTCGTATGGACACCAGATTTCTCACAGACGGCCACGATCCGCTCCAAAGCGCCGTACTCTTTGATACTCAGCGTGATGGCAATCTCATCCAGGGTGTTAAGCTCAAGAATTGTATTCAGATCGGTTGTTTTGCCGATGACCCGCACATCCTTGTATTCCTTGCCCCACTCCTCGTGATCGTCCAGGATTCCCCTGACCTTGTATCCCCATTCAGGGTTGGCATTCACCCGGTCGATAAATCCTTCGGCCGCACGGCTGTATCCCACAAGGAGGAGATGCTTCTGGTTATACCCCTTTGAACGCATCGAGCGAAGCGCCTTGCGCAGAATATTCCTGACCAGGACCTCACTGATTACATTGATTGCAAAAAAAACTACCAGCATGGAGCCGGAAAAGTTTACAAAATATGGGTTTTTTCTGAGTGCGAACAGGAACAGTGAAATGATCAGAAGGCCGATTGTGTTGGCTTTCAGAATATTCGCCAGCTCAAGCCTGCGCCCCTGCACCCGTTTCGGTGTATATAAATGAAAGAAAGCATAAAGGATCAGATAAAACGGCACAATAACCACGGCAGTCATCAGGTATACGACCGCCATTACCTGTTTATTGTGGGGCGTTACACCAAACCACGGATTCCCAATCTGGATATACCACGCCAGGGCATAGGAAAGCAATATTACAATAGCGTCCAATACCACATGGAAATTATTCAGACGTTTCTGATTATCTTTTATCATAGTATCTCACCTAGATCCTGCTGTTATTCATCAAAGCGGTGAAAAGCACGTTCTACGGACCTTTCACCGCCATTCTTTTTTCTCAGGCTCCCGGTCCTGAAGGACCGCTTCCGCCAGGTGACTGGTTGGAAACAGTATTCGTCCCCGAGGAAGAATTGCCGCCTGACGGGGAATTATTTCCTGAAGGAGAAATGCTGCCCGATGGGGAATTGTTCCCCGAAGGAGAGTTGCTGCCCGATGTTGGATTGCTGTTCGGTGAAACAGAGCTTTCCTCCGTTGGCTTACTGTTGTTCTCCTTTGTTTCTCCCGGTTTTGTCACATTTGAATTTCCCGGTCCTGTCGCTGCCGGACCCGTTGCATTGCCGTCCGGATCGGCCTCTGTCGTCTTATCGGAGCCAGGTTTGGAGGAGCTTGAAGGTCTTGTGGAGGATCCGGGACCGCTTCCCGGGCCTACGCTGCCTGGTCCGTAATTCTCATTGTCCTCATCGTCCCAGTCGGGCCAGTCGTCCCAGTCATCCCAACCGTCTTCCGTGCTGGATTCGCTGCTGTCTGCCGTTCCGCTCTCGTCGGTGGATGATTCGTCGGTCTCATCGGTCTCTTCCGTAGAAGATTCCCTCGTAGCATCCTCGGCCGCCTTCTTATCGGCTGCCGCTGCTGCCGCCTTATCCGCCTGTTTCTGGGCCTGTCTCTTTACATAGGAACGGGCATTCACTCCCTGGTCAACCGCAACATGGCCAATCAGTTTTCCCTCATTATACATTCCTGAGACACTGGCGATATGCTCGCTGTACTGGCTGACATTGGACGGTACCTTGTAGTCGGATGCGTCAAAAAGAAATTTATGGAGTTCTGTTACGTTATATTCAAGCGTCTGCGGTACAACGCAATCTCCGATTTTTCCGATGTCCATCTCTCCCCTGGCCGCCGGGAATCCATAGGTATCCCCCATATGATAGGTGGTAATATTCCTGGCAAGAGGAATCAGATCGGTAATCGTAATGTTTGTGGCAATCTGAGGCATAACCGTCTCAATTACACAGTTTAAGGTAACCCAGTCGGCTTTTTTCGCTTTTTCAAAAGCCTTGTTGAGGACGATACGCTGACGCTCCGTACGGGCAAAGTCCGTATCTCCCAGCCGCAAACGGCCGTAAGCTACAGCCTGAACACCATCCAGATGCACATCACCGGCTTTTTTAAGATGGGTGGAATAAATCCCCGTCTCTTCAACTGTCTCGGTAATGTATGCATTAATCCAGGAAAATTCATTTTCACTGATCGTGATGTCGATCCCTCCAAGGATATTGATGGCATCTGCCACTGCCTTCCAGTTAAATGTAGCATACTGGGTCATGTTGAGGCCCAGGTTTTTATTGAGAGCCTTTACTGCCTGTTCGGGTCCGCCCTGCGCATAAGCGTAGTTAATCTTATTATAAGAATTTTTGTCATTTACATTCAGATAAGTGTCCCTGAATACGGAAACGAGTTTAATCTCTCCGGTCTCCAGATTGACGTTACAGATCATATTGACATCCGCGTTCGTTCCTTTTCCTACGTTCATTTTACCGCCGACACTTCTGGAATCCACGCCGAAACAGGCAATTGTCAGATAGCCCTTCATTCCTTCAATCTGATCCTGAGTAAGGTTTACGTTCTGTACCTCCTCTTCATTAAAGTCAATCACCTGGAGGGAACCAAAGGTTCTTTCGTATATGTACCAGCCTGCAGCTCCTACTACCAGCACAAGAAGAATCAGAATCTCCGCCGCAATAATCATGATACGTTTTTTCTTATCAGGCCTTCTCTTTCTGTTGTTTACTTTCTGTTCTCTGCGTCCGCGTCCGGAAGTGCCTGAGGTTTTACTTCCGCGTACGGAACTTCCTCTGCTTCCCCTGGGCCCGCTGTATCCGGAACGGAAAGCGTCACCGCTGTCCGACGCACTGCGCCTCGTTTCCGCGCTGTGCCCGGAACCACGTTTTTCGGCAGCACGTCTCTGCTCCCTGCGGGCCCTCATGCGCTCCAGCTCATCGTCCTCATAACTCATTAAGACACCTCAACTTTCGCCATTTTTTTCTTTCGTCTTCTGACGGCAAATTCATATACATAGACGAACGTGCCGGCAATCAGCTCCATCTCAATTGTGAGATAGTGCCTCAGGTTTTCCGGCCTGTATTTCACCTTTTTGCAGGTGTGTGCCGTCTTAAGACCTTCTTTCAGACCTTCCAGATAATCTTTTTCATACCCCAGTTTTCTGAAAAACAGATACTTGAGAAACGTCCCCGCTGCGATCGGAACCGCATTAACCAGAAGCTGCAAAAACGGCATATTCTTATAATTTAAATAAACATTATTCCGCGCCGCCAGCTTCACTTTAAAAGAATTGTACTTGGAACCGCTGGTTCCGCTGCCCACATGGTACACAACCGCCTGAGGACAGTATATATTGTCATATCCGGCAATTTTTGCCCGGTATCCCACGTCGATGTCTTCCAGATAGGCAAAGTGCATCTCATCAAAATAGCCTATCTGTTCAAATACTTCCCGGCGGTAGATAGCCGCACCGGCACAGGCCGAAAATACCCTGCACGGTTTCCGGTAACGCTTTACGTCCTGGCCGACTCCGCGCTGGTAGGCCCAGCCGAGCAGAGAGTACATATCACCGGCGTCATCCATAAGCTCCGGATGGTACATCTGAATCATCCTGCTGCTGACGGAAAAAATCTTCGGTGAACAGGAAACTGCCCTGACCATCTCGGCAACAAAATATTCATCCACCCTGGTATCATTATTCAGAAGAAGCACATAAGGCGTATCCGCCGCTTTAATGCCGATGTTGACCGCACCGGAAAATCCCGTATTTTCACTGAGGAAAACCGTTTCAATCCGATGCTCGTTAAGCCACTCCACACTTCCGTCGGAGGAGCCGTTATCCACAACCAGAATTTTAAAATTCCTGTAAGTCTGGGCTTTCAGCGCTCCGATACACTCATCCATGAACTTAAGCCCGTTATAGTTGGGAATAATAACCGTTGTTGTTAATTCCATATTCATTTCCTTTAAATTTCCAGCTTGTATGGTTCCCCTATCTTTTCCTTCTTCAGATCCCTCAGGGCAAAATTCGATTTCCTGAGCGTCAGGTTCGGGTTGTAATATGGATCGCCGTCCCGTAATATCTCCGGCCACTTTTCAGAGAATATCTTTATCTCCCTGTTAAAGCGCTCTACCTTCTCCGGAGTGTCCTCCAGTCCCCTGGACTTGGATTCGTAATGATATAACAGGGCATATGGGTTGTATACCACCAGTTTACCTGCTCTGCGCACTTTCATGCAATAGTCGATGTCATTAAAAGCAATAGCCAGTTCTTCCGAGAAGCCGCCGACCTCCTCAAACAGAGCCTTCTTGCTCATCATACAGGCCGCCGTCACCGCACTGTAATCCTGTGTGCTCATCGCGCGGTGGAAATAGCTGTTCTCCGCCTGGTGCAGGCCGATAAACGTATGGCCGGCGATTCCTCCGAATCCCACGACAACACCGGCATGCTGAATCGTATCATCCTGATAAAGAAGCTTCGCTCCTACAATGCCCACCTCGTCACGCTGGCAGAGTCCCAGCATTTCCTCGATAAAATTCGGGGCTATCAGTTCGGTATCGTTATTTAAAAACAGCAGATACTTTCCATTTGCAAATGTCACGCCGAAATTGTTGATCGCCGCATAATTAAACTCGCGCTCCCATTTTACGACACGGACATTGGTAAATTCCGTCTGTATCTTATCATAGTATTCAAATGTTTCTTTTTTCGTACTGTTATTCTCAACTATTACGAATTCCACGTTCCTGTAGGTGGCTCGCTCGCAGATGCCGCGGATGCAGGTGTCCAGATCCACATGGTGGTCCTTGTTAGGAATAATAACGGAGACAAGCGGGTTTCCGTTAATCCGGTAAACCGAGTGGTAAATCCCGTAATCCACTCCCTTTTCCACCTTTTCCGCCTCGATGCCGACTCTGTCATAATGGGCCATGATTGCCCTGGCTCCGGCCTCGAACGCGTAAAGCTTGCTCTCCGGGTTGCTGGCCGTGGAATCCTGATGGCAGCGCCAGTGGTACAGCACCTTCGGGATATGGCAGATCCTGGCCGCCTTCTCCGTACAGCGGAATATGAAATCGTAATCCTGGGCGCCGTCGAATTCGTTTCTGAATCCTCCGACCTCAGCCGCCAGTTCGTGGCTCACCACGAACAGATGGCAGATATAATTGACGCTGCACAGTAAATCAATATTAAAATCGGGTTTGAAGTGGGGATCAAAAAGAGCCCCGCCGTCCATATCCATTTTATCCTCATCGGAATAAAGAACATCGCATTCCGGGTTCTGATTAATCGTCCTTGCACATTCATACAGGGCGTCCGCCGTCATCACATCGTCGTGATCGGCCAGTACGATGAAATCGCCGTCGGCCATGTCAATCGCCGCATTGGTATTGCCGGAAATTCCTTTGTTCTCTCCGAGAATCACATATTTAAAACGTCTGTCTTTTTCCGCATAGCGGCGCAGGACGCGTTCCACACTCTCGCCTCTCGGGCTTCCGTCGGCGACGCAGACTTCCCAGTTCCCATACGTCTGCTCCTGAATTGAATCCAGCATCTCCTTCAGATACCGCTCCGGCGTCTTGAAAACAGGGATAACGATGGAAAACTTCGGCATATAGTCAAAGCGTTCCTGCCTCTGCCGTTCCAGTTCTTCGGGAGACGGTTTCGTCAGGGAATACCACTCTCCGTAGTCATAATCGTTGTCAATCCCCTGAAGCTTATGACGGGATTTCAGAAGAAGAGCCTTAAACCCGTTTTCTTTCCAGAAATCCAGGCAGACATGGACCGTCTCCATGTTCATCAGATCGCGTATCTTCTGCATTCTCTTGTGGGCCACACTGCTTCTCTTCTTAATTAAATCCTCGTTGTATTTAACCCTGATACGTCTGCTCTCCCCGCGGATCACCAGATAATAATCCTTTCCCCGCTCATAAGGAAACTGGATGTCAAAGCCGAATTCCCGGTCCAGCACCCTGCCGAAATAGATTTGGCTCACATCATCCCTTCTGGTTGGAACATACTTATACTGAAGCGGATTATGGGCTTCGTCCTCGACTCCATACGTAATCTTCGTATCCGGCGTCTTTCCGATGGCCCAGCCGTTAAGCTGTATGGAATTTTCCCGTATTCTTACCACATCCACATTAAATTTCATACCGTCACCTGCTGTTCCCGGCCGAATCCGTGTCTGATTTGACATCAGGCTCCACCGTTTTCGCGTCCGAACTTTTATCCGAATCCGCAACTGAAATTTTCACACCTGCGTTTCCGGTTTCCTTATCACTTTTTTCATCAAAATTCAGCCGTTCCTCTTCTACGACAAGCGGCCGTTTCATCACTCTTGAATTGATGGACAGAATATACTCTCCCACCAGACCGATGAAAAAGATCTGAACAGATCCCAGAAAGCACATACCGATAAGAACCGGGGCCATGCCGGCCGGGAAATCATACCAGTGCCATAATTTCATGATGAGATATATGAGGGCCACAACCATACTGATGGCGGCGCAGACGCTGCCGAAAATAGTTGCCAGCCGCAGTCCTACCTTTGTGTAGGATGTGATGCTCAGCATCGCGGCATCATATAATTTGTAAAAATTGTTGTGTGTCTTTCCGGCCCTTCTCTCCGGCTGGACATAGGGAATCTCTTTCCTCTTATATCCCAGTTCCGCCACAATCCCCCGCAGAAACGGAGTAGGATCGTCAAGTCCCCGCAGGATCTCAATAAAGTCCCTGTCATAGAGCCCCGAGCCTGTAAAATGCTCAATCTGCTCGACATCGGACAATTTCTTTATCAATTTATAGTAACAGCTTCTGAGCCAGTACATGACCGGGTTCTCTTTGCTGCCCTTTTTTATTCCGATTACAATTTTATAGCCGTTCTCCCATTCCCTGACATACTGGGGAATCAGTTCCACCGGATCCTGGAAATCCGCCACCATGCTGATGACGCAGTCACCCGTCACCTGAAGCATCCCATAGTAGGGCGAATTAAACTGTCCAAAATTCTTTGCATTGAAAATCGCCTTAATCCGGCAGTTCTCACTGCAGAGCCTCCGAAGAACCGGCCTCGTATTATCTGATGAGTCATTGTCGATAAATACCAGCTCATAATCATAGCCCGGCAAATCACGTTCCATGGTTTTTACAATTTCTTCGCTGATAGGGCCGACATTTTCCTCTTCATTATAACAGGGTATTAAAATACTGATTTTTTTCATTTGGGAAACTTCTCTCTCTTCTTTTTACCTGTCTTTTACGCTCCCGCACTAAAATGTGAGGAAACACCTCGCGGGACATTACCAGTGAACAGTAACAAATAATGGCCGTAGCTTATAACTTCCTTATATTCTAAACGCCTTTACAGCATTTGACAACCTACAATTTTCTTAAAATATTACGGATTCCTTGCTCAAATCTTATTTCTGGACGCCATCCTGCCACACGCTCCATCTTCCTGATATCGGGAATCAGGTTCACGACGCCCTCGGCATTGGGAGGCCGGAGGCCGTATTCAAAACTTCCGCGGCGGCCGCAGAGTTCATAAATCTGCTCCACAAAATTCCGGAGCGGACCCGTTTCTTCCATCGGCCCTCCCAGATTGTAGACGCAGCCGTGATCCAAAAGTCTGCCCTCATACTCCGCAAGCGCCGCAAGCGCGCGCCCGGCATCCTCAATATAAAGGAAGTTCCACTTCTGCGTACAGTCCGACAGTTCCATGTGGCCGCCCTTTAAAAATGTACCGATACAGGTGGAAATGAGGGACCACGGATGATCCCCCGGTCCGTAGGTGCTGAAGATACAGGCATGTCCGTAATCCAGTGACAGTTCCCTGCAAAGCTTTTCCGCTTCATGGCGGACCTTTAATTTCGCTTCCCCATAGGGAGAGCCCGGACGGCAGGGAATATTCTCATCCATCAGCGTGTTATGGATTCCGTATTCCGCCTGGGAGCCGGTAAAAAGGAAACGGGTGCAGCCAAGAGCCGCAGCCGTCCTCACAGCGTTTAAGGAATCCTTCACGCTTTCCTCCTGTACCCCCGCATCTTTCCTGGAATTGCTGCCGGCGCCGCGCCATCCCATATGAAGAAATACGCTGCACGGCTCCCCAATCCTATTAACAAGGTTACCCAGATTTCCCAAATCTTCTTCAATAATTGTAAGATTTTCAGGTATTTTATGATTTTCAAGGAGCAAATCCGCCTTTGCCGAGTGTTCCCTGAGAACGGCAAACACATGATGGCCTCTTCGGAGAAGCTCTTTTACCGCCCCGGTACCGACAAAGCTGGTCGCTCCGGTCACTACTATATTCATTCTTTTTTCCTTTATTTCAGATTTCCTTTATTTCAAATCAGTTTCTGATTCTCGGTATCATCATAATCTGATCCATCTCCTCATCGGGAAGAAATGGAGATAAATCCTCGAGCGGCGGTGACACGAGCGTTCCGTCCGGAAGTTTTTTCGCCGCCGACTTTGGCTCAAAGTTCTGTTCCATCGTCACAAACACTTCGCAGATAACTGGACCGTCCAAAGCCAGGGTTTCTTCCACCTTATCGCCGATTTCCGCGTTATTGTGGATTGCAACATACGGAAAGCCGTAGGCCCAGGCCAGTTTTTCCATGCTCGGGAATGTCAGGTCTCCGCTGTCCACGCCGATACCGACCAGCGGCTCCCCGAAGAAATTCTTCTGGGTCTGGCGGATGGAATGGTAACCGCCGTTATTGATAATAAAAATCTTAATCGGCAGATAGTTTCCTATCACGGTCTGAAGCTCCTGTATATTCATCTGGATGCTTCCGTCTCCGGTTACAAGAACAATATCCTGGTCATGGTCCGCAACGCAGGCTCCAATCGCCGCCGGAAGGCCATACCCCATAGAGGCAATTCCGGAGTTGGAAATAAAGCGCTGCCCCTTTTTCATAATATTGCCGTGTCCGCAGACCACATTAGCAGAGCCGTTGCCTACTACGACAATCTGTCCTTCGTTCAGGCGTTCGCTCATCAGGCGTGCAAAGGCATATACATTGGCCTCCGTCTCCGTGCCGTCCTCAAGATGGCGTTTCAATACAACCGGATAATCGCGTTTCCAGCCCTGACAGATTTTCACCCATTCTTCCTGCGCCGTTTTATATTCTTCTGCGATTGGCGCGGCGCCCTCCGGCGTTCCCTCCGCGTCAAGCACCTCTTCCATCACGGTGAGGAGATCTTTTACATCGGCATGAACCGGCATATCCACATGGAACGTCGGTTTTTTCAGCTCTTCGGCATCGATGTCGTTAACAATCACATAGGCAGCCCTTGCCCAGGTATCGAAGCGGTATCCAACCTGACGGAAGCTCAGACGGCTTCCCAGGGAAAGCAGCAGATCGCTGTTCTGGATTGCAAAGTTACCGGCCCGATCGCCCACATTGCCGCCTTTTCCCACATACAGCGGATGTTCATCGTAGATGCAGTCGATACTGTCTGCTCCCGTGGCCACCGGAATTCCCAGTTTTTCCACAACGCGCATAAATACATCATGGGCGGCTCCAATACGGATTCCGTTGCCCGCATTGATTACCGGGCGTTTGGAAGAACGTATCTTCTCAATAATAGCCTTTGCCGTATCACGGCTCACCGGCGCTGGAAGAGTTTCCCGGTACTCTCCCTTCCCTTTTGTATCCTCGGGTATCTCAGAAGCCGATGGAGCGCTCCAGCCGGTCCCGCCTGCCTTATAATCCTCTGCGTCAAAACCGATCAGATCGTCCGTCTCAATGACGGCCGCCTGCACATTCAACGGAATGTCGAGCCATACAGGCCCCGGACGGCCGCTGTATGCCAGATACAGCGCCTTCTCCATACAGAAACGAATTCTCATCGGATCAATGACCATCTCACAGTATTTCGTCATATTCGCCACGGATTTCGTAATGTCGTACTCCTGATCCCCCATGGCTCTCAGATGAAGGCCGGTGCTCCTGGCCGTCGTATCGTAACGGACCTGCCCGGAAATCACAAACATCGGAATGGAATCCATATAACCGCCTGCCACTCCTGTCATGGCGTTAATCCCCCCCGGCCCGGTAGTCACGCAGACAGCAGCGATCTTATTATTAATCCTCGCATAACTCTCCGCCGCCATGGCACAGGCCTGCTCATGGTGATTGTACATGCAGTGAAGACCTTCCTGATGCCCCAGGGCATCATCCAGGTGCATCGCACCTCCGCCTGTAATCAGAAAAACATCGGTAATTCCTGCGTCTAAAAGTTTTTCCGCAATATAGTTGGAAACTTTCTTTTGCATAGTGATTTATTCTCCTCTTCAAACTCTATTATTTATAAATTTCCATTGTTTATTTTTTCATACTATAACGCCTGCTACGCCGACATTATGTCATATTCACTTCCTGAATATGAGTCTCCGACGGATCTTAGCGCCCGGTCTTCTGCGGTGGACGCAGAACCCGGCATGCGCAGTATAACGTCTGCTACGCCGACATTATACCACACTCTTTTCAGTCTGCATATATAAGATTTTCTTACTTCTTAAGGTTTTAAAGGGATCGGAGGGGCCGATAACCGGAAGTTTCCTCCATCCCCCTCACAATCTGCCGGATACTACAGCTCAATCTCCACCTCATATTTATCATCGATTAAAACAGAATCACATCCATACTTCGCACACATCTCCATATTATATGCATTATCCCTGATTAACAAATCGCGGCTGCAGTAAGAGTCATCCAGTCTTCTTTCAATGACATTAGCATAACCGGCAATCTCAGAGAAATGATTCTCAATATATCTCCGTGACATTACCAGACAGAAAAACCGGATCTCCTTTAAATAATCCTCTTCAAAATCCTCTTTCCATGAAAAGGGAATATACACACCTTCCACTATCAAATTCTGATGATTTTCCACCGCCGTCTTAACCATCTCCCTGACAACAGGCCAAAGATACGTCACAAGTTCCCCATCCTCCTCCGGCGTCAACTCAGTCCTCCCGCTCCTGATCAATCCCATCTTCAGCAAATCAATCGACAAATACGGATAGCCATACCTTTCCAACAACCTCTGAGCCAAAAACGTCTTCCCCGTATGCGATGCTCCCGCAATCAAAACAACCATAATCTTCCCTCCTGATCATATAAATTGTTGCATTTCGTGATGCACAGAGATGCACAGAAACGGTCAAAACACCTCGCAATGCACTACCCGGGGACAATAACTATAAAATCACCTTTAGTCAATCCTTCATCCAAACGTCCCGGCGCCTTCAATATCCCTATTTTACCATCTCCAAAACAATATATCCATATATCGCTTTTACCAATACCGTATCTCCACATATTTTCCATCCTCCCCCCTATTATCCATCACGCTCCCGACATAAAATGAGTTGGTACGCCCCCTCTTCCTCCTTTCTCCCGCCATTTCATTTCTCACTCTTTTTCCTTATCTTTTTATCTTTCTCCCCTCCCCCCAAGAAAAAAGAGGCCCCCGCCAGGATCCGGAATGGGGTGGACAATAACCTTCGCGTTTTGAGTCCCGGCCGTAGCCTGTCCGGGGCGGAAGGAGGGAGAAAAAGATTCCTGCGGGAACGTTGGAGTTCCTCGGCACTTACCGAGGTTTCTCACGAGGTTAGTGTCCGCTAGGAATTCCATAGAGCGCAAGCGATTCCCGCAGGAACTTTTTCTGCCCGTATTCCGCCCCGGACAGGCTGCGGCCGGGACTCAAAACCAACCTCCTCCCACTAACCACCCCATTCCCACCCATCCTCATTTTTCACATCCATTTCCCTATTGTCTTTTCCTCCGAATTTTTCTATAATTGCTTATATGCTTGACGGCTCCGCCGTCGGAAGGAGGCAGTACTATGAGAATTGTCGGGATGATACCTGCAAGGCTTGACTCCACACGCTTTCCGGGTAAAGTTCTTGCCCTGCTAGGAGACAGGCCCCTGTTCTGGCATGTTTACCATGTGGCAGTTTCGAGCGGTATGTTCGACGCCGTCTACGTTGCATCCGGCCACGAGACAATCCGTGAAGCCTGCGGAACATATCAGATTCCCTGCCTGACGACCGGTACCGGCCACCAGAATCCCACCTCGCGTATCTGTGAAGCCGCGGGACAGGTGGATGCCGATCTTTATGTTATGGTAGGAGCCGACGAACCGCTGCTCACTCCGGAAGATATCAAACTTGTGACAAAAAAAGCGGTGACGGCCATGACAAACCCGGATGCGGAGGACCGGCCCTTTGTCGTAAATGCCATGGCTGCCATTTCCTCAGCTCCGGAAGTATTTGACTGCGCCAACATAAAAATCGTATGCAGCGGCAGCGGAAAAGGCCTCTACGCCTCCCGCAGCCCCATCCCCTATCCGAAAGGCAGCCTCGATTATCAGTATAAGAAATTCGTCAGTATCGGCGTTTATACCAAGAAGGCCCTGAACTTTTTTGATTCTACCCCCAAAGGCCGGCTGGAACAGATAGAGGAGTTTGATTTGCTGCGTTTCATGGAACATGGTAAAACCGTTTTATTTGCAGAAATCCCCGGTTCCACGCTTTCCGTCGACACTCCAAAGGATTTGGAGAGGGTCAGGGAACAGTTCGCGGCCAGGGAGAATCATTCATTGTAGTTATTGATAAAAAGGAGTCTCACACAAATGCCAGTTAATCAAAAGAAGATTCCGGAAAACCGGAAACCTAAAAGTAACCGCCGATACCGCGGCATCATTTTCGATTTGGACGGCACTCTGCTCGATACCGCAGAAGGCGTTCTGGAAAGTGTCCGCTACACCACCAGGATGATGGGATATGAAACACCGGATGAGGATGTGATGCAGACCTTTATCGGTCCGCCGATCAAACACTCTCTTATGCAGGTATATGATATCGATGAGGAGGAAGCGGTCCGGGCAACCGAAATTTTCCGGGACCGTTATAAAGACCACGATCTTCTGAAGGCCTCTCCCTACGAGGGCCTGATGAAGCTTCTGGAGGATTTGAAAAAAGAGGGGTATCTCATCGGCGTTGCCACGCTGAAACGGGAGGATTACGCAGTCACTCTTCTTGAGCATTACCACATCAGCGACTACTGCGACTGCATCTGCGGCAGCGATTTTGCCAGCAAAATGCAAAAAACCGATGTGCTGAATAAATGTCTGGACGGACTGAACCTGTCGCCCGGTGAGGCCGTTCTGATCGGAGACACCGCTTCCGACGGCAATGGCGCCAGAAAGGCGGGAACCGATCTGATTGGGGTAACCTATGGCTTCGGCCCCTCCACACCGGACGGCTGGAAAGAGTTTGACCCCGTTTATATAGCCGGTAAACCGGCAGACATTGGATTGTTTCTGGGCTTAGAGCCGGAAACCTGAAGGGAGAAACACTTATGAAAGAAGTAAAATTACTCGACTGTACGCTGCGCGACGGCGGATTTGTCAACGACTGGAATTTCGGACACGCTAACATTGTCAATATATTTGAACGCCTTATCAGCTCGGGTGTGGATACGCTGGAAATTGGTTTTCTGGATGACCGCCGTCCCTTTGACATAAACAGGACGATCATGCCCGACACGAAAAGTGCAGACAAAATTTTCGGAAAGCTCAGTAAGGGCGATGCGATGATCGTCGCCATGATAGACTATGGAACCTGCGGCATCTCAAACATTTCCCGCCGTGAGGAGACTTTTATCGACGGAATCCGGGTGATCTTTAAAAAGCATGTGATGAAAGAGGCAATCGACTACTGCCGTCAGGTTAAAGAGCTGGGGTATGACGTATTTGTACAGGCCGTCTCCATCACCAGCTATTCCGACCGGGAAATGCTCGATCTGATCGATCTGGTAAATGAGCTGGAACCCTATGCCCTTTCCATTGTAGACACTTACGGCCTGCTGCACCAGGAGAACCTGCTGCACTATTTTGAACTTTTAAACCATAATCTGAAAAAGGAAATCGGAATCGGCTATCACTCACATAACAATTTCCAGTTAGCCTATTCCAACAGCATTGATATCCTCCGTGAACCTGCCGACCGCATGGTTCTGGTCGATGCCTCCTTATACGGGATGGGCAAAAGCGCGGGTAACCTTCCGCTGGAACTGATCTCCATGTACATGAACACCTGCTTTGGAAAGAATTACAATACTGCCCAGATGCTGGAGGCCATTGATATCAATATCATGCCGTTTTTCAGGAAAACCCCATGGGGATATAATCTTTTCTTCTATATCGCCGCCTCCAACAACTGTCATCCAAGCTACGTAAAATTCCTGATGGACAAACAGACCCTGTCCTTAAAAGCCCTGAACGGGATCCTGGACAGCATCGAACCTGAGAAAAAACTGCTCTATGATAAAGACTATATCGAGCAGTTGTACCGCACCTACCAGAGCACAGATTGCAACGACGAGGCCGACATAAAGAAATTGGCCCAATGCCTGGCGGGCAAACCCATCCTTCTCCTGGGTCCCGGCAAAAATATGGAACTTCAGAAAGAAAAGGTGCTTTCTTATATTGAAAAAACAAAACCTGTCATTATTTCCGTGAACTATATTCCAGACGGCATTTCCATCGACTATGCATTTTTGAGCAACTCCAGACGCTATGTCCAGCTCGGCAGCCGTCTGCTGGAGCTTTCCGATTCACCGGAAAATGCAGTCAGGGTCATTGCGACATCCAATGTCACCAATGTGAAGGAGCGCTTCGATTACACCTTAAACTACAGCTCCCTGATCGATCTGGACGCCGAAATTATTGATAATTCATTTGTCATGCTTTTAAATGTGCTCATTAAAACAGGCGTACGCCATGCTGCGTGTGCCGGTTTCGACGGATACAGCTATCACGGTGACAACTATTTTAACGCAGATATGGATTACCAGATTGCCCGGGAAAAATCACAGAGTATTAACCAGTATGTCAAAGACACCTTGAACCGTCTATCCGGAACCCTGGATGTCGAATTTATTACAGATTCGCTGTATCAGCGTTAATCTGCCAAAGGCAGCCCTGACGTTACTGTTCACACCGTGTACCGTAATGCCCTAACCCCTGCACACTGCGGGGGCTTCGGCTGCCCTGTTTGATGAGCGGCGTCAGGCTGCGCACAGGCGTAAATCTCTCCCATTCTCCTCCCCACTTCCTTAAGTCCTATTTCCTTCCATCCTTACCAGCAACCTGCACTATCTTTTCCCTCTCCTGATAGGCTATAATCACAACGTAATGCAACGATGGATTTTCGGCCAGAGACATTTAACGAAAAAGGAGAGATTAAAAAATGCGCAAGCAAACAAAATTAATGGCTGTATTATCCGCTGCGGCAATCATGGCTGCGGCTGCACCAATGGCAACAAATTACACAGGTATCCACACATCTTATGCAGCATCTAAGGGTTGGGTAGAAGAAGACGGCAGCTGGTTCTTCTATGATGAAGACGGCTACAAAGAGACAAACACCTGGAAGAAGAAAGACAGTGACTGGTTCTACCTGGATGAGAACGGCGACCTTGCCGTAAGCCAGAGAATCGACGAGTATTATGTTAACTCCACAGGCCGCATGGTGAAAAACCAGTGGGTATCCGTGGACAATGACGAAGAATACGACAGTCCCGACGCCCCAGGCGGAGCGAACTGGCACTATTTTGGCAAGGACGGTAAAATCGTCACTTCCAAATGGATGACCATAAGCGGCAAGACATACTACTTCGACGAGGACGGCCAGATGCTGACCGGGCTTGTAGAAATTGACGGAGCTACCTACTATCTTGGAAATGAAAGCGACGGAGCCAGAAAGACAGGCTGGGTGCTTTTAGAAGAAATGACTCACGATACAGACGATGAAGGCATCTGGTGCTATTTTGACGAAAACGGAAAAATGATTACAGACCAGATGGATAGAAAAATAAACGGTAACTACTATACATTCATTGACGGCAAAATGCAGACAGGCTGGGTTAACGTAACCGAAGCCGGATTTATCTCCTCTGCGGCTGCCGCTACAGAAAGCGAAGCAACCCCTGCTCTTTCCTTAAAAGATTTCCGCTACTACGATGAAGCGAGCGACGGAAAAAGAGCAACCGGCTGGTACACAATTGAAGGGGCTCCCGGAATCAACGAGAGCGATAACGAATTTACCTTCTACTTTAAAAACGGCGAAGCTTTCCACGCTGAAAAAGGACTTGAACTTTTTACTATCAACTCCAACAAGTACGCTTTCAACGAAAAAGGTGAAATGCAGACAGGCATTCAGGTTCTGACCGATGGTTCAGGAAAAGAAGTAACATACTATTTTAACGAAAAAGGTGAAATGCAGACAGGAAAACAGACGATTTACGATGAAGACCTCGAAGAAAACCAGACATGGTACTTCCATGCAAAAGGTTCTCTGAAAGGACAGGGATACCACGGAGAACGTGATAATCAGGTTTATTTAAACGGACTTCTCCAGAAAGCCGATCCGGAACTCCGCTACGAGCCGGTGACGGTTGGTGAAAAACGCTACCTGGTTAACACAAGCGGCAACATCCAGAAAGCATCCTCTACTTCCACTTCCTCTGCAAAACCGGAGTTAGGAAAAGGCTTCAAAGATATCAAAGATACAAATGAAACAGTCTGGACAGTTGACAGTTCAGGAATCATCCAGTAATATATTAATATCATCCGTTCATAAATACCGTAGGCCGTTTCGACGGAACCGCGGTATTTTTTTCTTTGTTTTCATCTACAGGTTCCCGGCATGCACCTTTTACTGCCGCAGACAGCGTGAGAAGCACAGAGCATAGCCTGTAAGCGGATATTATCAATCAGATGAGGGAATTTACCCGAGTGGCTCTCCGACATCATTACGGTATGCTTAAAGAAGTCACAGAGGGTATCCGGCGTATTATCCTGGCAGAAAACTGTATGGATTGATAAAATCCCTTGAATGGAGCTGTCATTAAGATTTATAAGATACTTTTTTGTACAGCCCGCCTTTGTGGCTGTTCTTTTTTTATTCTGCCTCTCATATAATAAAACTGACAAAAAGGCTTACTGCACAAAGTTTTCTTTTAACAAGACACAATTCAGGGCAAAACGTCCCATATGTTTTTAAAAAAATACAATTTTTCTTGTTACACTTCTTATTTTTTATACGTTTTGTATATAAGTATGGTATTTTATGACCAAATGTTGTAATGTAGATGTGGAGTGGATACTACCATATTTATATCGGGTTACAAACTATCACTTAATGACGGGAGATAAAATTATGCGTGAATTGACTGTTTACTATTGTTCCAGATGCGGCCGCTATGGCTTTTACCAGGTTTCAAAAAATGCCATATGCCCCGTGTGCAAAACACCTATGACGGTCTTTCCAATGTCTTATCAAAACTTCATGGATATGGATTACAATATGCGTGACCAACTAATATCGGATCAGATAGCGGGAAATGTAACTCCTCAGACCTCAGTTGTACAGCGAATCACAGAACAGAGTAAAACATCCAATAACCGTTCCGCCATTGCAAAACTGAAGGCCCGAAACGAGGAGCTGGAATACGAAAACGAAGATCTCCACCAGAAGAATGCGGAGCTGGAGAAAACAATAGACTGGATGCACGATATGATCTGGGATTTAACCAGAAAGCTGCACGGCAACTCCAGAGAATAAGCTTTAGAATTTTACTCAAACATCAAAAAGGGCAAGGAAAATATCGTCTCTAACTAAAAACGGTTTTTCCTGCCCTTTTTTTACCTGCTTTTCTCATTTACGATGTAACGGCTAACAAGAAGATTCATACTTTCTTTTAACTGAACTACCGTATTGAATAAGGTATCTACTTCTTCTTTTAATTCAAAGTTCTCCTTTTCCAGTAAAGCAATTCGCCTAGCCTCCTCCATGACCATCTTCCTCCTTCATATATGTAAATCAACACATATATTTATAATATAAAACTGTTGAAAAAGAAAGGCCTTATCCACCGCAAATTTCGACAGTGTAATACAATACCCTGTTAAATTTTTAATATTTAGATCTGACGTGTCTATTAATTTACAATACGATACAACCGATTACTTTTTTGCCAAGACTGCGTACAACATCCAGTTCCTGTTCAATTCCGGAGAACATGGAATTGCCGCGCTGCTCCACGATAACCACTGCATCACAGGAAGCCGCTTTCTTGATGGCGGAGGCATCTTTGCCAAGGTTACCGCCTACTGTGAGCTCTACGTTGCCCAGCATGGACACAAGGCCCGTGTGAACCTGCTCCAGCTTCTCATTATCAACCGTGCCCACAAGAATTACGTCCCTGATGCTGTCCTGTTCAATATAATTGATGGCATTGGCAGCTACTACCTCGAAAGTTCTGCCGTCCTCCATCTCTCTGGCGGATGTACCCTCCAGCTTGTCCAGCCATCTGTCAATGAAAGCAAACGCACGCTTTTTATCGTTCTTACTGAACACTCCAAGAACCATAATACCATATCTGCGTTTCAGCTCTTTCTCGCTGACCAGCTTATCGCTCATCAGGAACGCCACGCAGAGGAAGAATACCACCATAAATGCACCAAGCACGCCACCGAGAACCGCATACTTGATCGCACTCTTTAAAACACTCGTCTTGCTTAAAAGACTGTTCTTCGGCTCTTCCAGCTCAGACAGCTCTTTCGTCTTTTCTTTCAGGCTGATATCCAACTGATCGGTATTGGCTGCAAATTCGGTCTGAGTCTTGTCCAACTCCAAATCTACCGTTACGAATTGAGATTCGTCCACAAGATTGTTCTCATGTTCGCCGATTGCTTCCGTAATGTTCTTCTGGGAGGACGCAATGCTGTCCTTAATATATCCCATCACATCACTGGCCGTCTTTCTCGTGTCTCCGATTACCGTAATATCCAGCATGTTGTTATCATAATCCGGCTCAATCTTTACCAGTTCTTTCAGATAACGGATCCCCATCTTACTGTTCATCTTGCCCAGAACATAATTGTACATCTCTCCGTTCTGTGCGATGGACATATAGGCTTTCAGGATACTGGTAGCCGTATTCGGGTTCTGATAAACCATGCCCGGCATAATTGAATAATCTGTCGAAATATAGAACGTGGCTGTCTCAACATACTCGTCATATGGATTGATATTCATCAAAATCGACTGTTCTTTATACTCTTTCTGGCTTTCAATATTATCCTGCAGATTTTTAATCTCTTTTTCCAGACGATCCTTTGTAGAGGTATACTGCTCCATGTTCATGTTGTATGTATCCTGATTCTTCTTTACATACTCCTCATCGCTGAGCTGATTGATCCCTTTCACCGTTTTAAGGCCGCCAAGTAAAACAGCGAAAATCACGGCGATAATAATGATAGGACGCCACCTGCGAAGCACGGCAAACATCAAATCTTTCAAATCAATTTCCTGTTCATAATTATTGTTCGGTTCCATCGGACAAAACTCCTCCTATTGTAAATGCTTTTCTTATCTTAGCATAAACAGTGAGAATGTGCAATTGGGATTGGGCGGAAAATCCTGTAAAATACTTTAAGATTTCCTTATGCTGTGCTGAACCCATAAGGCTCATACTGCGGTCATCTGATCCATATAAGCCCTTTTCTGGCTCATATTGCTGTGCACATAGATATCCATCGTAATCTTTACGGAGGAATGCCCCAGAATCTCTGAAAGTGACTTACTGTCAAAACCATTCTCTATCCACTGGGATGCAAATGAGTGCCGCAGGGCGTGAATATTGATGTCCGGCAGCCTGAGCTTCCTTAAGAGGTTTTTAAAGCGTCTCTGGACACCCCTGGGCTCCATACAGGCAAGCCTCCCCGTAAGAAGGTAACAGGCGCCGTCTCGCTTCTTTTCTCCCAATCTGGAGAGCATGAAATCGGGAAGCGGAATATCGCGTTGAGATGTACCGGTTTTAGGTGTTCCAATGTAGAGACGTGTTTTGGCAGCTGCATTTTTCTGATCCGTGTTCCGAATTCTGGAAACTGTGCGCCTGATATGAAGCACCCCCTCCTCCAAATCCACATCTTCCCACCTCAAGCCGCACAACTCGCCGACTCTGATTCCGGTACTGAGTGATAATAAAAGACCCAGTTCAAAGTTCGTCCTGCATCCGGCCAGCCAGCTTAATAACTTCCTCCTGTTCTCCTGGCTCAAAAGTCTCATTTCATTTCCCCTGTCCTTTGGAAGAAAAAACTCCAGCGTTTCAGCCGGATAGATTCCTCTTCTCTCCCCCGTGTGGATAATACTTTTCAAAAGAAAAAGTATCAGTCGCAGTGTGTTTGCCGATAACCCCTGTCTCTGTCTGTCCAGAATGAATTCTGTAAGAACTTCATTGTCCATCTTCTCCATCTCCACAGAACCGAGCGCCGGCCTGATATGTTTCTGGATGAGCGTTGCATAGCAGGCAAACGTACTCGGTTTAACCTGATACCTCATGGAGAGCTTCCACGCCTCGCACAGGTGTGAGATTGTGTGATTTTCTGATGGGTCAATGTGTTTCTTTTCTTCTTGTGTCATAATCCTCTTCTCCTTTGCAAATTCTTATCCAATTACGGATAGGAATATCATAGCAAAGGCTGCTCCCGACCGCATATTCAGATGTCGAATTTTGTCGAAAGGTTGTAACGGATTTACTTATCCCTTCTTATGATTTTTAAATGCTTATTTCTTTAAAATTTATTCATTTCAATACCTTTCCCCAAAATTCAATTTTCTCACATTTAGAGATACAAAAATAAGGAGCTATGATAAGCTCCTCATTGCTGTAAAACTATATACTTTTGTCAACTGTCCTTGCGGATATAGGTAGGCACAATTTTTTGAACTGCCGCCTTAATGTCGACCTCGTCACCATTTGCCTCTTCATAAAGTTCATCCAGCTGTTTCTTAAACAGCTCCTCATCAAAGTCAATCGGTTTTCCGATATGGATTTGCTTATTCGGCGTATCCTGTAGTCCTTCTTCATCCATCAGAAGTTCCTCATATAACTTTTCGCCGGGACGCAGGCCTGTGAACTCAATCATAATATCTTCATTTGGCACATAACCGGACAAACGGATTAGATTCTTTGCTAAATCCAGGATTTTAACAGGCTCTCCCATATCTAAAACAAAGATTTCTCCTCCTTTTGCGTAGGAACCGGCCTGAAGCACCAGAGAAACAGCCTCGGGTATCGTCATAAAATAACGGATAATATCGGGATGCGTTACGGTGACAGGTCCCCCCTCCGCAATTTGCTTCTTAAACAGAGGAATTACCGAACCGTTGCTTCCCAACACATTACCGAACCGGACTGCGACGAAATCCGTCTTAGACTCCTTATTCACCATCTGCACAACCATCTCACACATTCGTTTGGAAGCGCCCATAATGTTAGTTGGATTAACCGCCTTGTCGGTGGAAATCAGTACAAAACGCTCGACACCATAACGGCTGGCCGCCTTTGCGGTCTTATATGTACCAAATACATTATTTTTAATGGCCTCATGGGGACTGTCCTCCATCAGCGGCACGTGCTTGTGGGCCGCCGCATGGTAAACAATATTTGGTCTGTAATGTTCAAAAATACTGTTCATTCTGTGCGTGTTGCGTACAGAACCAATTAAAACAACCAAATCCAGCTCCGGATAAGTCCGTTTCAATTCCTGCTGGATGTCATACGCATTATTTTCGTAGATATCCACAATAATAAGCTGCTTTGGGTTATGGCTGGCAATCTGACGGCAAAGTTCACTGCCAATGGAACCGCCGCCGCCGGTAACGAGAATCACCTTATTGCTGACATATCCCATAATCTCATCCAGATTAACCTGGATCGGATCACGGCCCAAAAGATCCTCGATCTGCACCTCTCGCAGTTTTGATACACTGACATCGCCATTGAGAAGCTGAAAAATACCGGGAAGAATTTTGAGCTGGCAATTAGTCTCACGGCAGATTTCCAGAATTTTCTTGATTTCCTTAGCCGGAGCGGACGGAGCCGCTACATAAATCTTGTCGATTTTATATTTTTCTACAAGCTGAGGAATATCATACCGGTTACCCGCAATCGGAACGCCGTTCAGGAATTTCCCTATCTTATTCTTGTCATCATCCACAAAACAGGCCACCTTGCCATGGGCATACTGGCTTGTTTCTATCTCCTTCAGGATCACGGAACCGGATGTTCCAGCCCCTACTATCAGGATTCTGCTGCTGCTCGTTTCACCGTAGCGTTTAAATAAAGAACGGTAGATGCGGTAAGATAATCTCACCAGTCCCTCACAGCCTGTCAGTATGATAAAACTGATGGCAAAATAGCTTCTGGGGACATTCAGCTGCAGCATCGTCATGCCTGCAATCTGGCAAAGACTCGACAGCGCACAGGCAAATACAATATGACACGCTTCCCTGACTCCGGCAACACTCCACATCGAAGAATACATGCGGAATACATAGAAAATAATCAGAGTTATCAGTGTATAGGGAACCACATACCCTGCCGCCGCCATTCTGTAATTTTCCGGAATAGACTGGAGCCGCATATCAAACCGCATCCACAGACCCATGAAACTGCTGAACTGGATTACGCATATATCCACCAGAAGCAGAACCACCATCCTGATTTTTTTATCTCTTGGCATCATTTTTTCAAACATTTTATCGTTCCTGCAACTTTTCTAAATTATATTTATCTCTTAGTAACCTGTCTTTATAATTGCTTCCGGATATTCACATCCACTTTACTTATTCTGCACAGCCGGTTCCTGTTTGTCCGCACCCCTTGCAGTTTCTGAAACATTTTTGCACATTGCCAAACCAACTGCCAAAAGAGCCCACATAACCGGTGTCGCAATCGGAAGATTAATATTAACAAGCGCCTGTGCCCCATAACAAACCGTCGCTCCCAAAGGAGCCAGAAGCCACGGCTGTACTTTGGCAAATCGGAACATTCTCGCACAACTGGATACAAGGAAGAGAATGTATGCAATCATGGTAAAAGGCCCCATTGTAACAAGATACTGGAAATATTCATTGTGGGCGCTTTCAAAAAATACGCCGTACGTATCAAGGGAGTCCTGCCTGAACGGCCAGGTAAGAATACCAAAGGTATCCGGTCCAAACCCAAACAACTTGTGAATAAGAGGCTGCTGCATATAAGACTCCCATCCAATACGCCAGCAGTATCCCCGGTTCGTTCCCCAACTGTCGTTAAAAATCAAATACCTTGACAGTGAAGAATATTTCTCCGGATTTGGCCCGAAGTTAGCATCATACAAAACTGCAATTACCGCGGCAACACCAGCCGCGATCAGGCAGAACCATGTAATTCGAAGCCATTTACCAACCTTATCTTCTTTGTCCTTCATCAGAACTCGGTCACCTATATATAATACAGCAACCAAAAGCCACAATGCAATAACAATAACTTCCAGATACTTATGCCTTACCAGTACATCGAAAATACCGCTTAATCCGATTACCTTCTCCGCCATTTTCTTATTAATCTCATCAATTACCTTAATAACCGACATGAACGAAGCTATCACTGTAATATAGCGGATTATGCCTTTTCTTGTCGCAAAGAGTGCGAGAGGAAAAAGTGCAAATACTGCCCCCAATGCCAGGTAGGCATTATCACTCTGACCTGTAATAATAGCAAAAAAGCCAATCAGCAGTACCATAAAATACCAGATATTACGAAAGATGTTTTTCTCCGTGGTAAAAAGTCCGCATGCCACTCCCAATACGAGTGCAACATAAGCCGTATAGGTATTAATGTTTCCAAGGGTAGACGTAAATGAATCTGCTTGTGTTGAGGTAACTCCCGCCTTCCAGTGAAGAAGATCCATCCTGAAATAATCCGTAATTCCGAATAAACATACCAGCACTCCGGACAGCAGGAAAAGATCCAGATACCACTTTTTGATCTTTCCAAGCTTCCCGATCATAAATACGCCCAATGCATAAAGTGATATCAGGAATAAACCACTGAATCTCCCTTCATTCCCCCAAAATGATTCAAATTTGTAATCCGATAACAGTGTCGATATTGCCGCCAGGATTAAAAACAGAATCAGGAATTTATACGCTGCCGGCTGTTTTTTTAAGCTGCCTAAGCGAAAATGGCTGAAAAACCGTTTTGTGTTGACTCCGTCATATTCCATCCGATCTACAAACAAAAATACAAGAGCAACAATCAGACATATCACAGCCATCGCAACAACCGTTATCCAATAAAATTTGTATTTTGCCTTTAAAATATCAAAATAGTAATTATGATAGTAAAGCGGAAATACTACCAAAACAACAAGTGTAAATACCGCCATAATCCCTGCAAAAACATTCCCGGCCACCTCGGCCAGAGCATTCGGATCCTTCTTTGGTGTAGCTTTCGCCATGTGCTAAATCTCCTTATGTCTTCATAAAGCCCCTGTTTAAAGGCTTTTTACAGTATAGCATCTGTTGATTCTTAAATCAACCTTCAGGGACTCTTTACCCCCGCTGCAAGTTTTAATTTTTTATTAAGGTGTTTTCTTTTTCTTCATACACTTTATTTGTTTTATGCTTTTTAATGGCTTTATTTGTTCTCAAGGTAATTATTAAACTCTTTTAAAACTCATTATTTTCATGTATCCTGCCGAATAAAACCGGATGAGCGGGCATATTCATCCGGTTTTGTATAAAACAAAATGCTTATTTCGTGATTTCTTATGAACAGATAAAGCTAATGGCTGCTAGTGGTTATGGCTTTTATTGTCAGCATGATCATCTAAAAAACTCTGCATCTGAGCAATCTCATCTTCCTGCACCTCTATGATATTTTTTGCAAATTCAATGACGTCCTCTTCATTTGTATATTTTAAGATTGCTTCGGCCATATCAACCGCCATTTGATGGTGCATAATCATCCCCTCTGCAAAGGCAGTATCGAGATCACTTGTTATCATATTGTGATCCATATCATGACCTTTCATCAAAGCATGATAATCTTTAAGATAGGATTGCTCGTCCTCATAATCAGTCTCCTGCTTCTTCTCTATCTCTTTTGCCATTTCTTTCATCTGCTTTATTTCTTCCTGTTGGGCTTCGATAATCTCCTCTGCCAAATCCTTGAACTCCTGTTTATCCCTGCCTTTTGCATATTTTAAATAACTTTTGGACATCTCAATCGCCGACTCATGATGCGGTATCATTCCATAGAGAAAATCCAGTGTTACATTTCCCGTATCTTGAACCTTATCCATTTCTTCCTGCATTTTATCCATAATATCATTCTGTTCGGTTACATAATTATCTGCCGTATCTTTTTTGCTGCATGCGGTCAGTAAAACTGCCGACATTGCCATGGCAATAAGGAAAAGTACTATTCTTTTCATGTGTTCCTCCATTAAAGTTATAATTTTCCTATTATGGTTCCCATATTTTATTTTTTTATGTCTATTATCTTTTTATGTCTTTTATCTTTTCATTTTTTTCATCTTTTCATTTTTAAGCAGATAACTTTTTTGTTTTTATATCTGGTTTGATTAATAAAAAAGCTGAAAATCGTTGTCTTCTTACTGTTCACTATAATTTTCCTTATCCGAAGTATAATGACCTGGTAATGCAATTAGGAAATTTCGAGAAATAGTTCAAAAAGAAAAAAGGAGAGTGCATTAATTATGAGAAAGCAGACTAAATTAGTTGCAGTTCTTTCTGCAGCAGCTTTACTCGCTATGGGTGCTTCCATGACATCTTTCGCCGCTGGTTGGGAAAAAGATGACGCTGGAATCTGGCACTACTATGATAGTGATGACGAAATGGTAGCTGGAGAATGGAAAAAAGATGGTGGAAAGTGGTTCTACCTTGATGATGACGGCGAAATGCTGACAGATTCTTGGGTTGACGACGAGTACTATGTGGATGAGAGCGGCGCAATGCTGATTAATTCCTGGAAGAAGACTCTTGCTGATGAAGATATGGATGATCCGGAAGATGACGGCGAGTCTTGGTACTACTTCGGTTCTAAGGGTAAGAAAACCACATCTGAGACAAAGAAGATTAACGGTAAAACCTACTTCTTTGATGATGACGGAAAAATGAGAGATGGCTGGTATCAGGATGACAATGATGTTTATTACTTAGGTGATGAAGATGACGGTGCTAGAACTTCTGGTTGGTTATGGCTCGAGAAACCAGACGATGATGCTGATATCGATCTTTGTGATGATGATTGCGATGTATGTGATGAAGAAGGCTGGTACTGGTTCGGTTCCAACGGCAAAATGTACAAAGACGCAAAACAGAAGAAGATCAATGGTAAATACTACTATTTCAATGAGCATGGCCAGATGCTGTATGAGTGGATCAATGGCGCGAAAGTTTCCGTTGGTTCTAACGCTCAGTTAGATGGTAATAATGCAAATGCAACTCCAAGCGACGTATATTACATGAATCAGGTTGAAGAAGGTTGGAGAGCAGATGGCTGGTATCAGATCGATGGTTCTGAGGATCTTGCTACAAACAATGATACCGACTGGTACTATTTCAAAGATGGTAAGGCTAAGAAAGCAGATAAAACAAAACCTGCTGACGATACCCGCTTAACTGATGATGGTGATCCTGTTTATATGGCAAAAATCAAAGTTGAAGGCAAATATTTTGCATTCAATGAAAATGGCCAGATGCAGACTGGTTTACAGTACATTAATGGAGATACCTACTACTTCGATAGCAATGGTTATATGAAGACTGGTAAAGTTTCTAACGTAGAAGAAGAAAATGATTCCTTCACCTACTATTTCCAGACTAAGAATGGTGGAAACGGCAAGGGTGTGACCGGTGAAAAATCTGGATACCTCTACTGGAAAGGTAAGAGACTCGAGGCAGACGATGATTACAGAATCTACGTTGTAGAAGACAAGTACTACCTTGTAAACAAACAGGGTAAAATTCAGAAATCCGAGAGCAAGAAGTATGACTTAGAGCTTGCCGATATGGAAGATGTACAGTTCGAGTTCAGTGGAAATACAATCAAAGATCTTAGTGATTCTCTGAAAGAATATGTTGCTGTTCCTAAGATTGAACTTTACGACAATGTAATCTCTCTTGATGATAATGGCGTACTGCAGTATTATACTGCAGATGATTATGCAGATCTGGGAAGAAATTATTAATAATTTTATACAGTAGAACAAATTAGTCTTTCAAGGTTCTTTACTGAATGTTGGGGTGTGCTGAAAAGCACACTTCCAACATTCTTTTCGATCTCTAAAAAACTGCCGTACCTATGCATTGTTAGCCATAGGTACGGCAGTTCTATTTTTGTATTACTACTCAAAAAAACAATGTAAAATTATTTTTTTGAAAGGTCAGGATTCAGACCTACAATAGCCTTAGTGTCATCGAAATAAGTTGCAAGTGTAGAGTTGACGTCATTCTTGTTACCATTTGTCCAAACTACGCTATCAAATAATTCAATGTAAGGTAAGTTTACACTTAAGTCTTCTACCTTAACATTATCTTCTTCAGTTACCGCTTTGCCATCAATAGCCTTTACTGCAGTTACTTCGTAGCTGCTCTTGCCGATTTCAAATCTGTACTCCTGACCGTCCTTGTTTTCAAGCTCATAATCTTTGCTTGTAGACTTCTGAAGTTTACCCTTGTTGTTTACAAGATAACACTTACCGTCAACTTTGTAAAGTCTGTAATCATCATCAGCTTCCAGTCTCTTACCGTTCCAGTACAGGTATCCAGATTTTTCACCAGTTACACCTTTGCCATTTCCACCGTTCTTGGTTTCGAAATAGTAAGTAAAGGAATCATTTTCTTCTTCTACGTTAGATACTTTACCAGTCTTCATATAACCGTTTTCATCAAAGTAGTAGAAGTTCAGCTTCTTAGTTTCGGTATCACCAATTGGCTGTAATCCTGTCTGCATCTGTCCGATCTCATTGAAGCAGAAGTATTTACCATTGACTTTGATTTTTGCTCTGATAACAGCAGTGTCATCAATTAAGCCAGTTTTATCTGTATATTCAGCTTTCTTAGCTTTACCATCTTTGAAGTAATACCAGTCTGTATCATCTCCTGCGCCCAGAACATCAGCACCGTCGATCTGATACCAACCATCGGCTCTCCAGCCTTCTTCAACCTGATTCAGGTAACGAACTTCACTTGGAGATGCTTTCTTATCATCAGAATCCAACTGAGCATTAGAAGCTACACCTGACTTAACGCCATTAATCCACTCATACAGCATCTGGCCATGTTCATTAAAGAAGTAATATTTGCCGTTGATCTTTTTCTGTTTGTAATCTTTATACATCTTACCATCGCTTCCGAAGTAGTACCAGCCTTCTTCGTCGCAAGGATCTTCAGACTTATCACCATCATGATCTACTGCATCAGCAGCATCTTTCTCATCATCATCATCTGCGTCTGGTGCTTCTAACCATAACCAGCCAGAAGTTCTTGCACCATCGTCTTCGCCGCCTAAATAGTAAACGTTTTTGTCGTTTTCATACCAACCATACTGCATCTTACCATCTTCGTCGAAGTAATATGTCTTACCGTTGATTTTCTTACTATTAGTAGTTTTCTTACCTTTGCTTCCGAAGTAGTACCAGTTCTCACCGTCTTCATCCGGATCATCCATGTCGTCATCTGTCATGGTTTTTTTCCACTGGTTAATCAGCATAGCACCATCTTCGCCAACATAGTAATCGTCGTCAACCCAAGTGTCTGTAGCCATCTCGCCGTCATCATCAAGATAGAACCACTTTCCACCGTCTTTCTTCCATTCTCCAGTTACCATCTCGTCATCACTATCATAATAGTGCCAGATTCCAGCGTCATCTTTTTCCCAACCAGCGGCGAAAGATGTCATGGAAGCACCCATAGCGAGTAAAGCTGCTGCAGAAAGAACTGCAACTAATTTAGTCTGCTTTCTCATAATTAATGCACTCTCCTTTTTTTCTTTTTGAACTATTTCTCGAAATTTCCTAATTGCATTACGAGGTCATTATACTTCGGATAAGGAAAATTATCAATAGTTTTTTTACAAATTTTCCAACTTTTTGTTACAAAGTGAAATTTTTGCACTTCATGCTACCGATTCATTTTCTGGGAAGTTGACCCTGTCTCCGATACATTCACATTATAATATATCTATTCCGAAATTACCATAACTTTTATCTGTGCATTTCCTTACAGAATTGTTACAAAAAATCGTTTTTAACTCATTATTGTTTTTATATTAATACAATCATAAGAATTGAGGTTTACAATTAAGAATTTCATGCTATAATGTTCATATCCATACGCAAAATTGCATTTTTGAACATTTTATCAAAATGTCGTTTTTTAAATATATGTAATAACCCGCTTAATTTCTACAATTCATTATACCACACATTATCATACATTAAAACGGAGGTTCCACCATGGATCGATATGGATTAATATGCAGAAGCATTTATGAAGATTCTGATGTCACACAGAGAGAGTTATCCTCAATTCTGGGCGTTTCTCTCGGAAGTGTTAATAAACTGGTCAGCGACTGCATCAACGACGGCCTGATTCAGAACCGTTCTGAACACGGTAAATACAGCTTAACCAAAAAAGGAATGGACTATCTGGAGCAGTACCGTGTGGACGGCGCCGTTATCACTGCGGCCGGATTCGGCTCACGCTTCGTACCTCTTTCCTTTGAAACACCAAAGGGACTTCTCGAAGTTTTTGGGGAAAGAATGATTGAACGCCAGATCCGCCAGCTCCATGAGGCGGGAATAACCGACATCACACTCGTAGTCGGTTATTTAAAGGAAAAGTTCGAATATTTGATTGATAAATATAATGTAAAGCTTTTTTATAACCCCGAGTACACTTCCAAAGGCACCCTTGCTACGGTCTATCAGGCCAGGGAGTTTTTCCGCGGCAGGAATATGTATCTTCTTGTCTCCGACAACTGGATTCGTAACAACATGTTCCACACTTACGAGTGCGGCTCCTGGTATTCAGCCGTTTATATGGAAGGAAACACATCCGAGTGGTGCCTCGGCGCCAACAAAAAAGGGAAAGTTACCTCCGTTGTTGTAGGAGGACAGGACTCCTGGGTTATGTATGGACCGGCTTTTATGTCCAAAAACTTTTCCGATTCCTTCATACCGCTGTTGGAGGCCGACTATAATCGGCCCGGAACTGAACAGTGCTACTGGGAACAGGTTTTACTGAACCATATTGATAAGCTTGATTTTTACATGAACTGTCAGCCTGAAGATCAGGTATATGAATTTGAAAACCTGGAAGAGCTTCGTCAATTTGATCCCAAATACAGAAACCATTCAGACAATGAAGCAATGCGCCTCGTTTCCCAGGTATTCCAGGTAAAGGAATCTGCAATCAGCAACATCCGCTGTCTCAAATCCGGAATGACCAACAAATCTTTCCTGTTTGAAGTTAATAATGAACATTATATCTGCCGCATTCCCGGTCCCGGCACAGAACTGCTCATCAACCGCAAAGAAGAACAGGCCTCCTATCATGCGGTTGAACCTCTTAATATAACGGAACATATTATTTATTTTGATGGTGAAAACGGATATAAGATTGCAAAGTTTTATGAGGGGTCCAGAAATGCAAATGCAAAAAACTGGGATGACATTGCCGCCTGTATGGCCGTTCTGCGCAAACTGCATCAATCCAACCTGAAGGTTGAGCATCGTTTTAACCTCAGAGAACGGATTAATTTTTATGAAGCGCTCTGCCATCACCATGAACTGCTGCTATTTGAAGACTATAATGAAGTCAGAGGCTGGATGAATACGCTGTTAGATCGTGTTGAGAAGTTTGACCGGCCATGCTGCCTCTCCCACATCGACTCAGTTGCCGATAATTTTCTTTTTCTTCCCGACGGTTCCGTCCGCCTGATTGACTGGGAGTATGCAGCCATGCACGATCCTCTGATTGATATTTCAATGTGCAGCATCTATTCCTACTACAATGAAGAAGAACTGGATCGTCTCCTGGAGCTCTACCTCGAGCGTGTCCCATCTCCCGAGGAGCGGATCGTCACTTACGCATATGCAGCTCTCGGCGGCTTTCTCTGGTGTCTCTGGGCGGTCTTTAAAAGTCTGGAAGGCGAGGAATTCGGCGAATATACGATTGTCATGTACCATTATGCAAAGCTGTATTACAAGAGAATATCCAGGCTCTTCCCAGCCTAAAACGCCATTTTTCCCCAATTGTAATAAATTATTTATAACTTCACTAGGTAAATATGGTATAATGTCCACAAAGTGGACATTATACCTCATAGTGTCGACAAAGTCGCCACTATGTAGAATTCATGGCATAACGCCATAAATTCTAGTCACCGCAGGAAGAACTGCCGTTTTCTGTGTTTACTACAGAAATTCAGGCGCTAAATTCCGTTTTACCAAAATTGCCAAAACCGGGTTAAATCATATAGGAACACCAGATTGGTTTTTCCGAATCCGGCAGAGGTTATAATAAATGCAGCAGATACAGTATCTGCCGGGAGCCTTTCCCGCAGGTTACCGTATGTTTTACACAGGAGGAGGAGTATTATGATACACAAGAAACGTATCCGGGCGCTGGGGCTTGCCTGTCTGATCGGGCTGATGAGTCTGGCCCCGGCATCAGAAAGTCTGGCCGCCGTTTCCTGGACTAAAAATAACGGCGTATATGTCGGCAGCGACGGCACTACCATTGCCGGAGTTGTAGCCAGAGGTATTGACGTTTCTCACTGGAAACAGGCTATTGACTGGACTGCCGTTGCAAATGACGACATCCAGTTTGTTATGCTCGGAACACGCTATGACAATGCAGTGGATCCTTTTTTTAAGACAAATGCAGATGCGGCAGCAGCGGCGGGCCTTAAAGTTGGGGCGTATATTTATTCTTATGCCACCACTACCGATATGGCGGTTCAAGAGGCTGATTTTGTCCTTGATCTGATCAAGGATTACCCGATTTCCTATCCTGTCGTATTTGATGTGGAAGCTTCGGTTATGAGTACGCTTACACCGTCCCAGCTCAGTGACATTATCAATGCTTTCTGTAAAAAGGTAAAAGATGCCGGCTATTATCCGATGCTCTATGCCAATGACTACTGGCTTACCAATAAGATTGACATGAGCAAAGTCACATACGACGTATGGGTTGCCCGCTATGAAACAAAACATACATATAATAAGGCCTCCATGTGGCAGGCCACAAACCAGGGAACGATAGCCGGTATTTCCGGCGATGTGGACATTAACTTTGCGTACAAAGATTTTTCCACCGCAATCCCTGCCAAGCAGTGGCGCCAGATTAACAACAACTGGTATTACTATTCCGATTATAAGAAACAGACGGGATGGATCAATGACGGGAACGGCTGGTACTACATGAAGGAGGATGGAACGCAGCATAAGGGCTGGCTCCATATTGACGACAAATATTTCTACCTGAACGACAATACGGGTAAGATGATAACCGGATGGCGCAAAGATTCCTCCACCTCCAAATGGTATTATTTTAAATCGGATGGAGCGATGGCGACAGGATGGATACAGGACAATAATAAGTGGTTCTACCTGAATAACGACGGAACAATGGTTACCGAATGGCTGAAAGTAGGAAATGACACCTACTATTACCTCAAGAGTGACGGCTCCATGGCCAAGGGATGGTATCAGATTGACAATGCATGGTACTATTTCAATCCTACCGGTGAACTGCTCCGGGGATGGACCGATATTGAAGGGGCCCGTTATCTTCTTGCTAATGACGGTAAGATGTATACCGGATGGCAGCAGATTGACAATAACTGGTATTATTTCGGAACCGACGGCAAGCTGCGCACCGGATGGCAGAAAGTGGACAACGCCTGGTACTATCTGGACAATAGCGGACGGATGTTGTCGGGCTGGCAGCAGATTGACGGTGAATACTACTATCTGCATGAAGGAAAGATGCTGAGCGGCTGGCTGAGCGACAGCAACGGCAGCAAATATTACATGAGCACCAACTCCGGACGAATGACAAGAGGATGGAGAAAAATCGACGGTTCTTGGTTCTATTTTAATCAAAACGGCCATATGCAGACGGGATGGATTAACCTCTCCGGCAAATATTATTATCTTGATCCGGAAACTGGTAAAATGACAGAGAATGTTTCCCGTGTGATTGACAACGTAAACTACACCTTTGATCAAAATGGTGTGTGTCAGAATGAAACAAACAATATGAGTGGACTCGCAGACAGTTCATTTAACCTGGATGACCTGAAAAATTCTTCAGGCTCCCAGAATTCCAACCAGACGAACAATTCCACCCAATCTCCGGGAGGGACTGCCGGGAACAGCAGTTCTCCATCGGGCAGTTCAGGAAACAGCGGCTCGCCGTCCGGTTCCTCGGGCAGCTCTTCCGGCGGACCGACGGGTAATGTGACGAATGCAGGTTCTTCTTCCGGCAATGGCAGCAATGTAGTTGCACCCGGCAGTTCTTCCTCGCCGGGTGGTTCTTCTGGTTCAGGAAGTTCCTCCGCACCGGGCGGTTCTTCCAGCTCAGGAAGTTCCTCCGCACCGGGCGGTTCTTCCAATTCCGGAAACTCCTCTGCACCGGGCGGTTCTTCCAGCTCAGGAAACTCTTCCGCGCCAGGGGGATCTTCTTCGGGAAGTAACAGCTCGACGCCTCCTGGCAGTTCAGGCTCCTCCGGTTCTTCAGGATCCGGCAGCAGCGGAGGACTCCGCCCCGGTCTGACCACTGGCCCAGGACGATAACGCCCAGATCCTTCATACTGCAAAGCAGTCTAACAGTAAAGCAATACAACAGCAAAGCAATACAACAGTAAGGCAATGTACGGGAAACAATATACAGCAAGGTCGTACACAGTAAATAAATATGCGGCAAAGCAACAAAACAGCAAAGCAATATGCGGTAAAGTCGTACAACACTAACATATAAGATGGTAAAAAACAGGGACTGTTTCAGTGATTCATCACCGGAAACAATCCCTGTTTTTTATAATACCATACTTCTAAACACTCCCCCTGATATCTAATATATCCTTATATATCGCATATACCATATATCAAATATCACATATCATATAACCGAATAATATGCTGCTCCCTTTATCTCATTTATCCAATCCAGCTTTTATACAGTCTACACCTCAAATATCAAATCCCCATAACTCGGGAACGGCCAGAGTTCTTTATCCACAATCATCTCCAGCTTATCCGCCGGTATTCTGAGTTCTTTCATTGCTGCGGTCACCTTCTCCAGGCAGTAATAGGCCCTTTCTTTGCTGTTCGGAATCGCCATTGCCGCCTTCGCCTCATTTTCAAGGGCAGAAAGCGCCACCTTCATCTCAGACAAAAGAGCCGATGTTTCTAAAATCAGTTCTTTCTGAACACTGACATCTGCTTCCGGGCAGGCATCCCTGACAGCGGAAAGTGATTTTGCAAGCTGCGTCGTATATTCTACCACAGCAGGGATAATCTGCTTTCCGGCCATGTCAATCATGGTTTTTGCCTCTATATTGATTGTCTTTGCATAGGATTCATACTCTATTTCAGCCCTGGATTCCAGTTCTGCCTTCGTATAAACACTGAAGTGCTCAAACAGTTCGACCGCCTTATCGGTAATCAAAGCCGAAACAGAATCAATCCCCGCTCTCAGATTCGGAAGTCCCCTGCTCTCCGCTTCCTTAACCCACTCCTCGGAGTAACCGTTTCCGCTGAAAATAATCCTTCTGTGCTCCGCGAACAGTTTTTTAATCATATCATGGACCGCCATATCAAAATCGTCCGCTTTTTCCAGCTGGTCCGCTGCCTCCTTAAATGCCTCCGCTACAATCGTGTTTAAAACAACATTCGGGGAGGACACGGAATCTGAGGAACCTACCATACGGAACTCAAATTTATTACCCGTAAAGGCAAACGGTGACGTCCTGTTGCGGTCCGTGGCATCCTTGGCAAAATCAGGAAGGGTGGCAACGCCTGTTTTCAGCACACCGCCCTGCTTGGAATGCGCCGCAGAACCGGTACTGCAGAGCTGGTCAATTACATCTTCCAACTGCTCACCAAGGAAAATGGAGATGATCGCAGGGGGAGCTTCGGCCGCTCCCAGACGCTGATCGTTGCCCGGCACTGCTGTTGACTCTCTAAGCAAATCGGCATGGACGTCCACCGCTTTCATGATGCAGGCCAGAACCAGAAGGAACTGGATATTCTCATGCGGTGTTTCGCCGGGATTCATCATGTTAATTCCGTCATCGGTGGTCAGGGACCAGTTGTTATGTTTACCGGAACCGTTGATACCCGCAAATGGTTTTTCATGAAGAAGGCAGGTAAGACCGTGATGGCCGGCAATCCTCTTTAAGGCCTCCATCATCATCTGGTTATGGTCGACCGCAACATTCACCTGTGTATAAACAGGAGCCAGTTCATGCTGGGCCGGAGCGGCCTCATTGTGCTGTGTCTTAGCGCAGACGCCGAGATGCCACATTTCCTCATTCACTTCTTTCATAAAAGCGCCGACACGCGGACGGATGCTTCCAAAATAATGGTCATCCATCTCCTGCCCTTTCGGCGGCATAGCGCCAAACAGAGTCCTGTTTGCGTAAATCAGATCTTTCCTCTGTAAATATTTCTCTTTATCAATCAGAAAATACTCCTGCTCCGGTCCGACATACGGAATAACACGTTTTGAAGTGGTATTCCCGAACAGGCGGATAATGCGCAGGGACTGTTCGTTGATCGCCTGCATGGAACGCAGCAGCGGCGTCTTCTTGTCAAGAGCTTCGCCCCTGTAGGAACAGAAAGCCGTCGGTATGTAGAGAGTCACGCCCCAGGTATCCTCCCGCAAAAAGGCAGGGGAAGTGCAGTCCCAGGTTGTATATCCTCTGGCCTCAAAGGTGGAACGGAGTCCCCCTGATGGAAAAGAAGACGCATCCGGTTCTCCCTTAATCAGCTCCTTACCGGAAAATTCCATAATCACGCGGCCCGCTGCATCCGGAACCGAAATAAAGGCATCGTGTTTCTCGGCCGTCACTCCGGTGAGCGGCTGGAACCAGTGGGAATAATGGGTCGCCCCTCTCTCGATCGCCCAGTCCTTCATTGCATGGGCCACCACATCCGCAATGGACGGATCCAGTTCCGTTCCGTCCTCTATGGTCTGCTTCAGCTTTTTATAAACGCTTTTCGGAAGTCGCTCTTTCATTGCAGTATCATTGAAAACGTTTTTTCCGAAAATTTCAGACACATTAATTAAGTCACTCATTATTTTCTCCCTTACTATGACGAAAAAGTATAATCCGCGGAATTTCCCTCGGGGCGCGGCCTCCGGGATTCTTATTCTGCGGATTTCTCATCAAAATCTAAAAACAGAGCCGGCCTGTAAGTAATATTCTTTCGAAATGCCGAAACTTTATTACCTGCAGGCCGGCTCTAAACAATGACAAACAAGTCTAAAAACTCACTTGCCACCGTCATCGGTTAAACTCCGTTTTAAATTACAATCAGGCTTTGCCGACAGAACCGAACAGTTCCATCTTAGTCTTAACTGTTTCCTTGATTGCTGCTGTACCAGGAGCAAGAAGTTTACGCGGGTCAAAGCCCTTGCCTTCCAGATCCTTGCCTGCTTCGATGTATTTACGTGTTGCATCTGCAAAAGCAAGCTGGCACTCTGTATTAACATTAATCTTTGCTACGCCAAGGGAAATTGCTCTCTTGATCATATCTTCCGGGATACCGGTGCCGCCATGGAGAACTAACGGCATTTCACCCGTCTTATTCTTTACGGCTTCCAGGGTCTCAAAGCTGAGTCCCGGCCAGTTTGCCGGATATTTGCCGTGGATATTGCCGATTCCCGCTGCCAGCATATCTACGCCGAGATCTGCAATTGCTTTACATTCATCGGGATCTGCGCACTCGCCCATTCCTACGACGCCGTCTTCTTCGCCGCCGATGGAACCAACCTCTGCCTCAAGTGATAAACCTTTTTCAGCACAGATGCGAACGAGTTCTTTTGTCTTCTCAACGTTCTCGTCGATTGGATAATGAGAGCCGTCGAACATGATAGAGGAGAAACCTGCCTCGATACATTTCATGCAGCCGTCATAAGTACCATGGTCTAAGTGGATTGCTACCGGAACTGTAATCTTAAGTTCATCGATCATTGCCTTCACCATATCAGCAACCGTCTTAAATCCGGCCATGTATTTGCCGGCTCCCTCAGATACGCCCAGGATAACCGGTGAATTCTGTTCCTGTGCGGTCTGTAATACTGCCTTTGTCCATTCCAGGTTGTTGATATTAAACTGCCCAACTGCGTAGTGGCCTTCTTTTGCCTTCTGAAGCATGTCCTTTGCGTTTACTAACATATTACGAACCTCCTTGTCGCTTTTCTCACTTACATTCTTTTATTATATACCATATTTATGGTTTTGGGAAGACTGTTAAAAAATTAGCACATTTTTTTCGTAACGCTCCAACCGAACGTTAATCCGTAACATTTCTTCATCCCTTCTATTTCAGAATGTCAGCCACCGTGCTCTTCATCGTCTCGGATGTGCACTGTATATTATGGCGGATTTCAGCATTTCTAATCTCCTCAATAGCAGCCGGAACTGCAACTCCGGAGGCTTTCTCCATCTCGTCGATCAGCTCAAACTCATCCTTGCCCTCTTCGCTTCCGAAGATTGCTTCCATAACGCTTCTGGAGAACTTATATGGGCTGGCCGTGGAGGCAATTACGGTTTTGGCCGTATCATTTGTTTCTTTTACATACTTTCTATATACGCAGGAAGCGACGCCCGTATGCGTGTCAATCATATAACCGGTCTCATCATAAAGACGTTTAATCTCGGCGGCGTTCTCTTCCTGTGTTGCAAAGCCTCCGAAGAAATCGCACATTCTCTCTCTCATATCAGGAGTAACCGTGTATTTTCCGTCTCTTACGAGTTCTTCCATCAGTCCCTTTGTCTTTGCAGCGTCACAGCCGGTGGAAAGATAAATCAGTCTCTCCAGGTTACTGGAAATAAGGATATCCATGGACGGCGATGAGGTCAGGATAAACTCCCTCTTTCTGTCATAGATACCGGTCTGGAAGAAATCATATAACACTTTATTGTCGTTGGACGCGCAGATCAGTCTGTCAACCGGAAGACCCATCTGTTTCGCAAAATAAGCGGCCAGAATGTTTCCGAAATTGCCGGTCGGTACGGTAATATTGATCTTCTCGCCTTCGGAAATCTCGCCGTTGTCAAGCAGTTTTACATAGGCATAAACATAGTAAACAATCTGCGGTACAAGACGTCCGATATTGATCGAGTTTGCGGAGGAGAGCTGGTATCCCTTTGCGGCTAGTTCCTTTCCAAACTCTCTATCATTAAATATCTTCTTAACGCCGTTCTGGGCGTCATCGAAGTTTCCGTCGATTCCCACAACGCTTGTATTATCACCTTTCTGTGTAAGCATCTGCAGTTCCTGCACGCGGCTTACGCCATCCTTCGGATAAAATACGATAATCTTCGTCCCTTCCACGTCCGCAAAACCGGCCATGGCTGCCTTACCGGTGTCTCCGGAGGTTGCGGTCAGGATTACAATTGTGTTGTCAATTTTATTCTTTCTGGCTGATACCGTCATCAGGCGGGGAAGAATCGAGAGCGCCATATCCTTAAATGCAATTGTGTTCCCGTGGAACAGTTCAAGGTAATATGCTCCGTCTGCCTTTACGAGAGGGGCAATCTCTTCTGTGTCAAATTTACTGTCATAGGCACGGTTAATACAGTCCTTCAGTTCCTCTTCCGTAAAATCTGAAAGAAATAATTTCATCACCTCATAAGCGACTTCCTGGTAGCTCATCTTTGCCAGTTCTGCAAAAGAACGGTCAAATGCAGGAACCTCATCCGGCATAAAAAGACCGCCGTCCTCTGCAAGTCCTTTCAGGATCGCCTGTGATGCCGTAACATTTTTTTCACCGCCGCGGGTACTGCTATAGTAGATTGCCATGATTTTCATCCTCTCTTTATTTAATGATTCAGCCTCTTTATTGTCCTGTCTTTATGCCCTCCGGAATTGAAAAAAGCCTTGTATCTCCCTATATTCCGAGGGTATCCTGGTTAAGAATTTTACCATACTTTGGTTGTTAGTGCAAGAAGAATCGTGGGGCGGGAAACAGGGGGAAATGAGCATGCCCTTAAATCATGGAATCATTCCGTAATTGCAATACAATGCCTGTATGCAGTATAATAGAAATACTTCTATAAGAAGTTTACTGCAGGAAAGGCAATGGTGTATCTTATTATGCAATATGAACATATCGTAACTGGAACATTTTTAAAGAGACCCAACAGGTTTATTGCCCATGTAATGATCGATGGCAGGGAAGAAGTCTGCCATGTTAAGAATACGGGGAGGCTCAGGGAGTTTTTAGTTCCCGGGGCGGAACTTCTTGTGGAGTTTCATCCGGATGCTGCGGCTCTGGGAAGGAAAACCGCTTTCTCTGTTATCGGCGTTTATAAGGAGAACGCGGGGTACAACCATGAACGCCTTCTTATCAATATGGATTCACAGGCACCCAACCAGGCCGCCGCGGAATGGCTGAATGAAGGAGGACTTTCCTTAGAAGTAACGGAGGTGAAAAGAGAGGTTACATATCATGAATCCCGTTTTGATCTGGCATTTAAACAAGGGGGATGTCCATCGTTTATGGAAGTAAAGGGGGTTACGCTGGAACACGACGGCGCCGCTATGTTTCCTGATGCACCGACCGAACGCGGAGTTAAACATATTATGGAACTCAGGGACGCCGCCATGGAGGGATATCATGCCTATATTCTTTTTGTCATTCAGATGAAGGGAATTCTTTCTTTTTCTCCCAACAGGGCCACCCATCCGGAATTCGCGGATGCGCTTAAACTGGCATCGGAATCCGGCGTCCATATTCTTGCCCGCGACTGTATTATAACAAAACAGGAAATGAAAATTGATATGCCGGTGAAAGTGATAATCTAAAGCGTGTTTGAAAATTGCTCTAATCCGGCGCAGACGGAGAGTCCCGCAAACGGGATTCTTTTTTTGCTGCCGTTCAGTCCGTTCTATCGTTCACGGAAAGAACCGGCATTTTCCCATACGATTCTTCATGGGCGGGCGGCGTAAAACGCCCCCGCCGCCTGTTTCTTTTCATTGCTAAACATCAGGTTTTTTTCCATATAAAGTTATATTTAAACAGCATTTATTTTTTCTGTGCCAGGCACTTCTGCCTGACCGTTCACATATCTAATAATAAAGCTATCATTCTGTGATGTGAGACCATGTTATATCCCCTAAGTAAAATGTCCATTGGGCAAACCTCTGTAATTTGCTGGCTGTCAGATAATAAATCCATTACCGGAAGACTTCTCGATCTCGGTTTTGAGCCTGGTACCTCAGTTACCTGTATCTTACGAAAGTGCGACGGCGAACTATCTGCATTTCTTATTAAAGGTGCTGTCATCGCCCTTCGGCGCGAAGACGCCGATCTGATTTTTATCAAAGAAAACGAAACGGAAACGGAGGAACCCCATCTATGAATCAAAACAGCCCTTTTACAATAGCCCTGGCCGGAACCCCCAATGTGGGAAAGAGTACCATTTTCAACGCCCTGACAAAAATGCACCAGCACACCGGAAACTGGTCCGGAAAGACAGTTGCCTGCTGCAGCGGCCAGTTCCACTATAAAGATATGTCCAGCCTGGTTGTCGACCTGCCCGGAACCTATTCCCTGCGAACCCATTCAGAGGAAGAAGAAATCGCCAGAGAATATATTGTCTCCGGCGGTCCCGATTTACTGCTGGTTGTCTGCGACGCAACCTGTACCGAGCGCGGCCTGCGTCTTTTAAAGCAAATCCGTGACCTGGAAGATTCCCTGCTGACCCGTGTCATCCTGTGTGTAAACCTCTGTGATGAGGCCGCTAAAAAGGGTATCGAGCTGAATTTTGAACTGCTGTCGGAAAAACTGAACATACCCGTGATTCCCTGCACCGCCAGAGACCGCCATGGGTTGGATCGATTGAAAGAGGAAATATACGGAATCTGTAAAGATAACGGAAGGCTGAAACCTGAAAACCAGGCTCAACCGGAGAGCGGCGAAATGGACTACCATAGCTCTTCCGCCTTTCAGATGTGCCGCTGCTGCCAGCAGAGCTGCGGTGATGAGCCGGAAGGTATGTCTGATTTTTCCTTTCCCTGCGATTCCTGTCCCTGCTGCGGTTTATGTTCATCCGGTGTCTATTCCTACTCTGGTGAGACCGACGGGAATGGCAAAACCGCTGATTCGGAAAATGATAACACCGGCGGGAACGAAGCCTCCAAGCGCTCCCTGAGGGAGCTGATTCCCGACTTCTCCCCCGCCTCCCTGGCCGCTCAGGCCGTAACCTATAAAAACCCGGCTTACCTGAAGCGGCAGGAACGGATCGACCGCCTGATTACCGGCCGGTTTACCGGCTCTCTTATTATGATCGCCCTGCTGCTTGCCATATTCTGGCTTACGATCACCGGCGCCAATTACCCGTCTTCCTTCCTGTGGGATCAGTTCTTCCGCCTGGAAACCTGGCTGGCCGCAGCTCTCACAAGCGCAGGCGCCCCGGAATGGATTATCAGTTCCATGATTTACGGTGTTTTCAGGGTTGTTGCATGGGTTGTATCCGTCATGCTCCCCCCGATGGCTATCTTCTTTCCGCTCTTTACCCTGCTTGAAGACTTGGGCTATCTGCCTAGGGCTGCCTTCAACATGGATTGCGCCTTTAAAAAATGTAAAGCCTGCGGTAAGCAGTGCCTTACCATGTGCTTAGTCAATGCCGCCCAATGAATCTGTCATGCTCCATACAATTCTTCACCTAATATATCACTTTCCATTTTCCAAACAGGCTCTTCTTAAAATGAGAAAATCTGCGTCCGGCGCTCTCATTTCCCATCTCTATCGCACGCTGGTAATAGTCAGCCGCTTTCTCCAAGTCCTCCGGGGATTCATTTTTTCTCTCATAGAGGTAACCCAGCTCATAAAAGGCATAGCCGTCGCACTCTGTTTCGGCCGCCTTCTCAAAAAGCTCCCTGGCTCTCTCCTCGTCGGCCTCGCATCCCTGGCCTTTCATGTACAGAAACGCCAGCTTGGAATAGGACTGCAGGGTTCCCATCTGATGGCATTGGTTCAGCCAGTAAAATGCCTTCTCATAGTCCGCGTCGAGACCTTCCCCGCCCTGAAAATAAAGGCCGCCCAGTATCTCCATGCACTCGGCATTTCCGAGTTTCGCACCCTTCTCATACCAGGTAACCGCCTCTTCCATATCGGGAGTTTGGCAGATTCCGTCCCTGCTCATATTCCCCAGGGCAAGACTTGCAAAACCGTCCGTCTCCGTCTCGGCCGCTTCCTTAAACAGTTTCTCGGCCGCCTGGAGATCCTGGATATCCGACGTTCTCAGATAAAGGTGGGCAAGGGGCAGAGCCGTCTCTTTCTGTCCTGCCGCATAGGCGCGGCTGTACCAGTAAAACGCCTTTCCATTATCGCGTTCCACCACCTCGTCACGGTAAAAGATATTGCCCAGTTCTGTATAGCTCTCCGGCTCCTGGCTGTTTGCCGCCTTCTCAAAAGCCTCCACCGCTTTCCCTATATCGCGTTCTGTTCCCTGGCCGTTCAAATACATCCGCCCCAGATGGAGATATGCCTTCAGCGCTCCCTGGCTGGCCGCCGCCCTGAAATACTGATACGCTGCCTCAGCGTTATCATGCTCCAGGTGATAAATCCCCATCCGGTACAGGCCCCAGGCGCTGCCAAGCGCGGCGCATCGGTCCGCCCATTCAAGAGCCTTCTCCTCATCCTTCGGTGTGTATTCTCCATTTAAATAGCATTTTCCGACCTTGACCATAGCAGTGACGATGCCGCTTTCCGCCGCCTGCTGGTACCATTTAAAACAGGTATCCCTCTTCTGCTCCTCACCCGGAAGCAAGTCAAAAATGGTCTCTCCCTCATAGGCCGTCGCGATCTGCAGGGCGGAAAACGGATCCCCCTGCTCTGCAGACTCAAGCACCTCTTTATAACTTTCCTCCAGCGTATGGAGGGAAGATTTCTTCATTTCTTCATCATAGTGGCCTGCCCTGACCGCTCCGAGTACACAGCGGAAGCTCCCGGCCTCAATGCCTCTCTTATAACATTCGTATGCCTTTTTCTCGTTGAATCCAACGGCGCCCTCTCCCCAGCCGTAGCAGTTTCCCAGGAAAAACCAGCCCTCCGGGTCACCCGCCCTGGCCGCTTCCTCGAGGTACTCAATCCCCTGGGGGAATAGTTCCTCATTGCACTGTTTCCATATCAGTTCAACGCCTTTTTCGCACAATCCTGTCATCAGTATTGCCATATCGATCAGTTCCTCTTTCTCTTAACATGTATCTTTTTGTGCCTTTATCCATTTTCACGTGCACGGCCCTGCCGCGTTTAAGCCATACCAGAGCCTGATTCTACAGGCTTATCATACTATTTTTACCCTCCGTAGACAACTGTTTTTATCTAATTTCATTTCTCTGTAATTGAAATTTAAGATTCCCGCATAAAATATCCTGACCACATTATAAAGAGGTTGTATATGTATCCATCTTTTTCTGAAGGTTCACTTCTGCCCGGAGCTATCTATCTGCGGCTTTCAAAAGATGATGAAGGTTCCGGGGAAAGTTTAAGCATTGTCAATCAGAGAAAAATGCTTCTGCGCTACGCCCATGAGCACCACCTTACTATTGTCCGCGAATATGTGGACGACGGCTACTCAGGCACTTCATTCGACCGTCCCGGTTTTTGCAGCATGATCGAGGATATTGAGAAAAAAGAAATCAGGCTGGTTCTCACTAAGGATCTGTCACGGCTCGGCAGGGATTACATTAAAACAGGAGAATATACGGAGTTATTCTTTCCATCCAGAGGCGTCCGCTTCATCGCTGTCGGAGACGGATATGACTCCGCCTATTCAAGTACCGATCTGATTCCGTTCCGTAACGTGGTAAACGAAATGTATGCCCGCGATATTTCGAGAAAAATCCGGGCATCTCTGCAGGTACGAATGGAGGAAGGTTCTTATATCGGTAACTTTGCCCCTTACGGCTACCGTAAATGCGGAAAGGAGCACCATCAGCTTATCCCCGACGACGAGACAGCGCCCATTGTACTGCGGCTTTTTCTCGAAGCGTCTTCGGGTGTTCTGCCCTCCGCGCTGGCCGGCGAATTAAACGCGGAACATATCCCCTGTCCTTCCCTCTACCGCTGTCTGAAACATCCCGGCCTGAACCCGGGCCATTACAGCAAAAGCGGCTTGTGGACGGCCAACACCATCATAAAAATACTGCACAATCCCGTGTACCTGGGCCATATGGTACAGGGAAAAACGAAGAAACTGTCCTTCAAAAGCAGGGCGTCTCTCACAGTTCCCTCCTGTGACCGGATAAAGGTTCCCGGCACGCATCCCCCCATTGTGACGGAAAAACTGTTTGCCCGGTGCAGCGAACAGCTGAAAAGCAGGGCAACCCGTAAAAAGGCACCGCCTTCTCAGGAGATGCGTTGACCACTCATGGCTATGGGCTTCGGCTGCAATGCCGCCGGCGTCGTCGGCTGCCGTATTATCGACTCTCCAAGAGAGAGGCTGATTGCCATCCTGACCAACTCCATGGTTCCCTGTAACGGCCGTTTTCCTACCCTTATCATGCTGATTACAATCTTTTTTATGGGAATCGGCTCAGAGAGCGGCGGAATTTTAGAATCCTTTACTACCGCGCTTGTCCTGACGGCATTCATCCTGCTCGGGGTTCTTGCCACTCTTTTATCATCCCTTCTGCTGTCCAAAACAGTGCTTAAAGGAATTCCATCCTCTTTTACTCTGGAACTGCCTCCCTACAGAAGGCCGCAAATCGGCAAGGTCATTGTCCGTTCCATTTTCGACAGGACCCTCTTTGTCCTCGGCCGCGCCGTTTGTGTGGCGGCTCCCGCAGGCCTTATAATCTGGATGACCGGAAACCTGTTTATCGACGGCCAGAGCCTCTTATCCCACATGTCCTCCTTCCTCGATCCGTTCGGGCGTTTCCTGGGAATGGACGGTATGATTCTGGTTGGATTCATACTGGGATTTCCGGCCAATGAAATTGTAGTTCCCATTATCCTGATGGGTTATCTGCAGACCGGCAGCCTGGTGGAGATGTCCGACCCATCCGCCCTGATGGGGCTCTTCGCCGCCCATGGATGGACCGTGAAAACCGCGGTGTGCATGGCTGTCTTCGCCCTGTTCCACTGGCCGTGTTCCACCACCTGCCTCACTGTAAAAAAGGAAACAGGAAGTATCCGCTGGACTGTCGTCTCATTCCTGCTGCCGACAGTGATCGGAATCATTCTCTGTTCCCTGATTAATCTTATATAACTATTCAGTATCTTCATAGTTACCGCTTCACGATGTACAGAAACAGCAGAAAGCGCTGTTTCGCGCTGGCTAAACTCGGAATTTTCATGCAAAAACACATGAAAACACCTCGCGGAATACTATCTTCTGAACAGTTAAAACCTTATATTCTATAGCCTCTCAAAATTTCCTTCCTCCGCCGCCGTGCATCCTTCCGCTGCTGCTTCTGTGAAGGGTCGTGCGGCCGGCTGAGGAGCCGGGACCCCGGCCGGAACCGGAATTTCCTGTATTCCTCGGGATTCTTCGCTGAGTAACCATCCTGTTTAAAAACAGGTCATTTACAAGCCGGTACTGAAATTCGCTGTTTCCCCTGTAAGAGAAACGGTAATTAAGAGCCTGCTTCTGCTCCTTTTTCATCTTGTACTGGTTGACTGTACTGATGCACGGCAGAGCGGCTGCTGTTCCGGCTGCCACAAATGCAAATACCACTTCATGCCATCTCAGGGACGGTCGGTAATCGCTTCGTATATAATCATGCTGATTTGCCGGAATACCGGCTTCCATATAACTGCTGATCTCTTTTAACGCCGCATACGAACATCCCGCATAATCTCCATCGGAGACGTAACCGTAAGCAGCGTCCAACACCTTTTCGATTCTCTCATCTGTCAGGTAATCGGCCATCCTTCCTAATGTGGAAACATGAATCTCCCGGTTGTCCATATCTATAACGAAGAGCGCCCCGCTGTGATCACTTCCCACGCCCAGGCCGTTTCTGTCATAAAAATCATCTGCAAGACGTTCCGTCGATTTTCCCCCCGCATCGTCCGTTGTCATGATTCCCAGCTCCATCTGCCACTCATCATGGAAAGAAGCAAGTGTTTGCTCCAACGCTTCTTTTTCCTCCTTATCGAACAGACCTCCGTTGTCAAAGACGCGCTGTTCTCCTGCGTAAGCTGGTCCCGGAGACGCAAGGACAATCAGGACAGATAAAACCGCTGCCAGGAATCCGGCACAGACAAATCTTAAATAATTGCCCGTATGGCTTGTTCTCATATCAGGTACCCTCCTATCAGAAGCAGGATCAGAACCGGGAAAAAGATAACGGCAAAAAGGCCCGCCAGTTTTCCATAGTCCACAGGCAGCGCTCCGCAGATTTTCCCGCTCTGGCCGTTCATCGCGAAATAGTACATTTTATCGTTCTTTTTATCCCTGTAAGTCAGGACCCACACGGGCAGAAGTGTGTAATTCCACTCCGAATCCACAATTTCTTCCCTGTGGTTTTTAATATTGACGCTGTCATAGGAGGAAATGCTGTTTTTCAAGGCATTAATTGCAAAATCACGCACTTCTGCCTCAAGTCCCTGTTTAAATTCATCCCTCTCCATATCACGCCGCTCGGCCTTAAATCCGGAAAGATACGCGGCCTGGAACGGTTTCAGCTTTTCCATGTCAAAGGGCAGAACATTCTCCGACAGTCTTCGGTCAGCCCGCTTCAGGGCATTCCGGGAAATGTTTTTAACGTCCATCTCCCCCTTTCTCTCGACCTGATACCGGCTGGTCTCCAGATACTCGATGCTCCCCGTCCTCGTTGTCCTGCGCTTAATTCCCTCCGCGTCGATCCATCCGTCCACTTTGCAGCTATAGAGCCAGTAGGGGTAATAAATCCCTTCCATCAGTTCTATCTGCCTCGGTGAATAGAAATCTCCCGGCACAAATCTTTTGCGTTTAATCCAGTCTTTGAAAATCTCCTCTGCCTTTTTCCGATCCATCTCAAAAGGAATAATATAATCCGGCTTATAAATACCTTCCAGCCTGCCTGAGAGCACCACCGGATTGTGGCAGTAATAGCAGAATGTGGCTGCCGTCGTCTCATCCGTGACGATCTCGGCTCCACAGCTTGGGCAGTGATAAAGAACCAATGGGGAAGCATCCTGTGAATTTTCCTCAGAACCTCCTGCCGGTTCTGCCGCGTCTTCCCGCTCCGCCGTCTCTGCCTCTTCCATGTCGGCCAGTCCTACCAGTTCTTCCTGTGTAAACTCGGACAGGCAGTATCCACATCTGAATTTCTGGGTTTTCGGTTCAAATACCAAACCGCCGTCACAGTTAGGGCATTTATACGTAATTGTATCCATCTTTTGTTTCACCTTTTATGGCCTCGGTTTCCCACATTCTGAACAAAAATTTCCCTTGTTTGTATTGCCGCAGCTGCAGGTCCACTCCTCTAAGGGTTTCGGTGTGCCGCATTCGGAACAGAACTTGCCTGTATTCACATTTCCGCAGGCACAGGTCCATGATGCCGGCTGCATGGGAGCCGTTTTGCATCCCGCACCGCCCTGGGCATTTCCCTGTGAGCCGGCCTGCTGCATCCAGTCTGTCTGGAACAACGGCTGCTGCCCCATAGCCTGGTTCATCTGCATCTGCTGCATATTAGCCGCCGACAGCGCTCCCATTAAGCCGCCGCCTGCGTTCATTCCAACACCCATACCCATGAATCCGGCCAGGGAACCGTTTGCATTGGAACCTGCCGCTTCCATTCCTCTTGCCACGGAACCCTGCACATATCCCTCACGTACAGACGGATCACCAAGCATGGCTCCCTGATTTCTCATATTAATCAGCCTCTGTGATTCCTCGTCATAGGAAATACTGGCGATACCCACCGCCTGAATCTCCATCCCCCTCATCTGGTTCCACTCGGCATCCAACGTTGTCGACATATACTGGCCAAGCTCGCGGCTCTTGGAGCTGACATAGGAGATCCTTGTGCCGTCTGACGACATCTGGTTGATGGAGGACTGGAGCGCCGACAAAAATTCGGACAGATACTGTTCATTAATTACATCGATATCCACATGGTCTTCGTTCTTAGGAATGACTTCCGAATAAAATTTGAGAGGCTCTGTAACCTTAATCGAATAGGTTCCATGCGCCCTTAAAAACAGCTCGGCATTGTAGAAATTGTCGAAATAATTAATCGGCGTCCTGGTGCCGAAGCGGATTCCTTTGATTTCCTGGAGATTGATAAAATACACCATCTGTTTCAGCGGCGTCTGACCGCCGAAACGGATTCTGTTAAACGTCTCCTTCAGGGCGTCTCCGAATTCACCGTTAAAAAGGGACGGCATTGCGGAATTATCCACCTTGTAATATCCTTCTTCCGCCGTATAATCCACAACCTTGCCGCCGTCCACCAGCATCATGAACTGATTCGGGTACACATGAATCATAGAACCGTTGGAAACTACGTCAGCCAGTCCTTTTTTATTCTGTCCCGACCTGATTTTAACGCCTTTGGTAAAAACCGTCTGGTCGCTCATATCCTCCGCTTCAATGACCTCCAGCCACTGATCCGCTAAAGACGTCCCGATTGCCCCCGTTACCGCTTTAATAATTCCCATTCCGCTACCTCCCGTTTTAATCCCTGTATTTTGACTTAAGCAGCGCTATCTCCCTTGCATATCCATCCAAATCATTGGGTGTTTCCAGATAAAAAGGCAGATTTCTAAGCGCCGGATGATTGATAATCCGCACCATCGCGTCGAGGCCGATATGGCCCTCCCCGATTTTCGCATGGCGGTCCTTGTGTGCTCCCAGGGGATTCATGCTGTCATTTAAATGGATGGCTTTCAGCCTGTGAAGGCCAATCTCCCGGTCAAAATGATTCAGGACGCCATCCAGATCATTTACAATATCGTATCCACCGTCCCATACATGGCAGGTATCCAGGCAGACGCCCATCTTGTCGCTTAGTTCAACCCGGGAAAGGATTTCCCGAAGTTCTTCAAATTCTCTCCCAACCTCACTGCCTTTTCCTGCCATCGTCTCCAGGAGCACGGTTGTACTCTGTTCCGGCTTTAAAATCCCGTTCAACATTTCCGCAATATATGCAATTCCGGTCTCCGCTCCCTGCTTCACATGGCTTCCAGGGTGGAAATTGTAACAGTTTCCCGGCGTGTATTCCATTCTGTTTAAATCATCTTCCATGGTCTCCCTGGCGAACTTTCTGATATTTTCATCCGCGGAACAACCGTTTAACGTGTATGGCGCATGAGCCAGAATCTTTTCAATCCCCTGTTTTTCGGCAAATGCAAGAAAACTCTCAGCGTCGGCAGAATCAATCTTTTTCGCGCTGCCGCCCCTCGGATTCCTGGTAAAAAACTGGAAAGTCCCTGCGTCGATCTTCTCCGCCTCCTTTCCCATGGCCAGATACCCCTTGGAGGATGACAAATGACATCCGATTCTCAACATGGCTGTCTCCTTTTTTCTCTTTCAAATCTTCTGATTTTCTGATGCCGCTCCGCCCTCTCTTTTCTTCCGTGGATAGGCGTGACGGCATAAATGGAAATTACAATCAATATTATAGCCAGAACCAACTGAATCGCCATGCTCACACCGGCCCAGTGATCCATGATAAAATTGTCGGGCAGCGCCCCGAACCACTGCTCAAACGGTTTACGGATATCACCGGCTCCCGCCTGCCCGTTTATCACGGAATAAAATGTGAGCGCCGGGTTTACAAGCAGCAGATAAATAAAACCGCCTGAGCTGGCCTGCCTCGCCGCGGAGTTTAAAACCGACACATAGGAATTGACCTCATTGGCGTCCAGATGGTATGTAAACACATTGACGGCATACGTCCCGGCCACCAGAAGCACGATGGTAACGTAGGTGCAGACTGTGGCTACAGTAGAACGTTTCAGCAGTGAGGAATAAAACATACCGATGCCTCCCGTGAACAGCGCCACAATCCCGTAACAAAGAAACAGCACCAGCACATCTGCAATCGTAATTCCTCCATACACAAATACCAGCGACTGCACCGGCAGCGCGGATATGGCCAGAATCAGCATCGTAGTAAGCGCCGACCAGAATTTACCCAGTATAATTTCCCTCGGCTGCATCGTCGTGGTCAGCATCAGTTCCAGCGTCTGCCGTTCCCTCTCACCGCTGATGCTGCTGGCTGTCAGAGCCGGCATGATAAACATCAGCATCAGAAATTCAATGGAGGAGACAAAGGTGTACAGCTCCAGAAATCTGGAATACTGTATCTCCGCCGTCACCTTCACCTGCTCCACCACGGTAAACATATTGAACAGGGCCACTATAGCCAGAACACTGTTAAATATCAGAAGAATCAGCGCCATGCGGATGCTGCGGCTGCTGACAGTCAGTTCTCTTTTATAAACCGGATTCAATTTCATGTTTCAGCACCGCCTTCTCTCCTTCGTGTCCGGTAATCTGCATAAAAAGCGTTTCCAGACTCCCCTTCTCTCTCATAAAACCGCTTATCATTACATCGGCATCTATCATCTGCTGGAGCAGCATCGCTTCATCCTGCTTATCTCCGATAAAGCCGACCTTAATCTCCTCCTCTTTCACCGATATCGTCTGCACACAGGGATGGCTCTTTAATATGGTCAGCGCCTTCTCCTTATTGCTGAAAACGCAGATTAAAAGCGGATTAGAAGAATTGACACGCTCGAAAATCTGGGACATACTGCCCTGCAGCACCATCCTGCCCTGCTCTATGATGCCGATGCTGGTGCATAACTCCGACAGCTCCGACAACATGTGGGAACTTACAATCAACGTCTTGCCCTGTTCCCTCAGTTCCTTCAGCATCAGCGTGTACTCCACCCTCGTTCTGGGATCCAGGCCGGAAGCCGGTTCATCCAGAATCAGCAGTTCCGGATCGTGGATCAGAGCCCTGGCCAGGCAGAGTCTCTGCTTCATTCCTCTGGAAAGGCCGTCCACAAAAAAGTCTGCTTTGTCCTCCAGCTTTACCTGCTCGAGCAGAAGTCCGCATCTTTTTCTGGCCACCAATCCTTCTATTCCATAGCAGGAGGCGAAGAATTCCATATACTCCGATACCTTCAGGTTGTCATAAACCCCAAAGAAATCAGGAACATATCCTATCTTCTGTTTCAGCGCCGTATTGTCTCTTACGGCATCCACACCGTCTATTATCACTTCACCGCCGTCCGGCGCCAAAAGGCCTGCCACAATCTTCAGTGTCGTCGTCTTGCCCGCCCCGTTGGGACCGACAAAGCCGAACAGTTCCCCCCTGGCTATCTCCAGGTTTAAACCGTCAAGGGCCTGGAAATTGCCGTATTTTTTTCGAAGCTGTCTAATCTCCAGCATTATTTTTCCCTCCCTGTGACGTAAATCATCGGAAGCTGCCTGTCCCAACCGCCCTCGTTCGTTCCCTCACTGACATATTTCACTGTCAGTGTGTTGGCCGGTGACAGGTATGGCTTTAATTCTTCTGCCGTATAGCTTTCCTTTTCCTCCATCAAATCATTGCGGCCTGTATCATAGTTGTAAAAATACATCTTCCCGGTGAACATATTCAGATATGGATATCTTGGGTTGTCAATAAATACAGATGATAATTTCTTAAAATCCACACGGATGATATCCAGATCATTGCCAAGCGAATACTCAATAATCGCCGGTTCCGCCGGCTCTCCCGTGTACATGCTGTTATATCTGGACTGGTAATTGCCCGAAATCACCTTGGGATCCTGCTCCAGGGCTGTCCTGTATACGAGGCTGTTCTCCTTCCGGCTGAGTTCCACCTTGGCTGTCACCATTGTGAGGCCTTCCGTAATAAAATCATCGTCCACCAGGAATGTTTCCATCTGTCCTGGGCTGAAACCCACCACCGTTGCCTCGGGAGTATATTCATTCATCACGGAATCCAGATAAAAGGAAAGCAGGCGGCTGTGTTCCTGTGAGCGCATATAACCCTCGTCGTTGATATCTGTCTTCTCATACTGATCTCCTCCGGTCACCCGCTGGGAAAGGGCATACGTATAGCTCAGAGGATAATTAAGAATCTCCAGTTCATCCAGTTTTATCTCCTGTCCCGGCTCCATGTCTCCCAGCAATACAGCCTGTCCGTAGAGGAGCAGAACAGCATCCTCCAGTTTGTAGTCAAACCGGTTGACCAGAGTCCCCTCGATTTTTCCTCCATATATATCCACTTTTCCGTCTATTCCCACATGCTCCGTCCTGTCGAGCTGTTTTCTCAGCATAAACAATTTCGGCGTAAAGGCGACGGTATCACGTATCTTAATTTCGGTTCTGTCCGGAAGGTAATTGATGTCCGTCTTATATTCTTCCTCCCCTGTGAAACGGGCGGCGGTAAACGAATCATAGTAATAGCTCTTAGTCACAGGCCTCACCGCGTACTGCGGGTTCAGCTTCACCGTATACGGTTTATTGTAAGGGCTGCGGATATTGACATAAGTCTCCTCCTCCACTTCCTTTCCCGAAACATCCAAAATCGTAGCGTACGTAAAGAAAGGTTCCCTGAACCGCGTCCTCATGCCCAAAATATAAATAATACCCGTAAAAACCAGGGCACAGGCGGTCACGCCTCCCATATAGTATCGGTGAATGGAGCGTTTTTTCAGATAGAGATAGATAACCGGTCCTATCAGAACCAGGTAAACCACAATGACAAATGTATAGAGGATGATATTGGGCAGCCTTCCGGCATCTCCTGTGTTAATCAGTCCCTGCACGGTAAAATACAGGCTGGCAAAGCCTGAATACTCCATCTGAGCCAGCTCATTGGTCTTCACATCCCCCATAGCCATTGTGTAGAATTTTTCAATGAATGCGGGGTGGGTCTCACAAAATCCCCTGATATCTTTCAGTTCGAATGCCGCCGCAACAATCCTGCCCTTTTTCTTATGCACATAAGAAAGGAGCGGGAAAGTGTCCCCTGGCATCAGGGATGAACCATTTTTCAGTCCGATATTAGCACAGACCATCTCCATGACGGCATCCTGCGGGGCATTCTGTGAGTATTCCGCCCCGAGATTAATCTCCTGAAGGAGAGCTTCCTCATACGGCGGTTCCAAAATCTCGGAGGCAAAGCGCCCCATGGATTCTTTATACCGTGCGCCTCCTCCCACAAGAAGCGTTCCGCCGTCATCTATCCAGCGGCTAATCGCTTTATGCTGCGCTTCGGAAAGCTGGTTTAAATCATAATCCGACACGAGAATCATGTCCAGCTGATCATAACCAAAGGTATCCTCCGGAGCGGTATCGCGGCTTAAATACACCTGGCGGATTTTAATAGAGCCATAGTGGATTCCCACTTCATCCATAAACTGCAGTTCTTCCGGATGGTCGCTGAATACACCGACAAACGTCTCTGCGACATCGCCGCTTATATTGAGTTTCAGGCGTTTCCTGATTACCTCATTGCCGCCTGCATCCGTCATACTGACGAACATCTGATCCGTCTTAATTCCAAGGGGGATGTAGACAGACTTTTCTTCCTGTCCTCCGCCGTTAATCAATATTGGGTAATCATAACGGTAAACCTCCATGCTCGACTCAGTGGTCAGGATTTCCAGTCTCCCTGTAAAGTCCTGCTCTTCCCTGTTTTCCATATGGACCTTTATCTGCAGGTAGCGGTTTCCTTTTGCCGTGTCATTAAATCCGTATGTTACCTCCATTGCAACAGGAGCGTCCTTTCCCGCCTGGACGGCCGCCATGGTTCTGAGCGGCAGCAATGCCGCACCCGCCAGAAATATTAGTGCAAATAAGGCAAAAAAGAGGCCTGCCCCTCTTTTCCCCTGTTTTATATGTTCTTTCATGTCCACTCTTCCCCCGCTTTACGCCGGCGTGTCAAAATTCTCTTTGTTTACGTCAAAGTTCGTCTTCAGCTTAACGGTGAATACGGTTCCGTTCAAATCGCTTGTCACCTGGATCGTGCCGCCATGCATGTCCACGATATTTTTGGCAATCGCAAGGCCCAGGCCCGTCCCTCCCGTGTTGGTGGAACGCGACTGCTCCACTCTGTAGAACTTGTTGAAGATAAAAGGAAGTTCATCTGCCGGAATTACGTAACCGTAATTGGTGACGGAAACTGTAACTGTCGGCTCGGCTACCTGTATCTTAACAAGCACCCTTTTCCCATCGGCTCCGTATTTAATTGCATTGTTGATCAGGTTGTCAAAGAGACGGGCCAGAAGATTCCCGTCCGCCGTAATCACTTTGCCTGGCACATTGCTCTGAAGTTCATAAGACAGGTTCTTGTCCACAAAGCTCGGATAGAACTCCTCCAGAAGCTGGCTCAAAAGCTTAACAACGTCCACCTTCCCCACATGCATGCTCATCTTACCATAATTCATCTTGGTAAATCCAAACAAATCCTCGATCAGCTTCTCCAGGCGTTTAGACTTGGCATATGCGATATCAATGTACTTCTTCTGCATCTCCTGCGGAATCTCCACCTTGCCGGACAGCAGCTCCAAATATCCGATGATCGATGTGAGGGGCGTCCTCAGGTCATGGGCCACATTGGTGATCAGCTCATTCTTCGTCCTCTCCGCTTCCCTCTCTTTATCCATCAGCCTGCGGATATCCTCCATCATCTTGTTGAGGTTTACCGCCATCTGGGTAAATTCGTCATCTCCCGTAACCTCCACCGTTGTGTTCAGATCACCCTCCGAAATATTCTGGATGGCGGAAGAGATCTTCCCGATGTAGCGCAGCGCTTTCTCCTGCAGGGTCATAAACGTCACGGTAAATACGCCAATCCCCAAAATCACATAGATGAGGACCATCAGCGTATTGATTTCCGTCATCTGCAGAAAAAAGGAATCGGCGTATCTTGTCTCTTTCAGATAGCCAATGATCATGGAAACATTCGCGATGAGAAATACTTCTATCAGGCAGGTAATCACTGCGCTGTAAAATATGTTTGTAACGATTTTCGTACGAAACCGTTTGCTCATGTCACTACTTTTCAATCTTGTATCCTACCCCCCAGACGGTAGTGATGATCTTATTCTGTCTGGTGTCTTCTTTCATCTTGCCGCGAAGGCGCCTGATATGTACCATAACTGTGTTGTTGGCTTCATAGACCTTCTCATTCCAAACCTTCTCAAATATCTCATCTGTGCTGAATACGCGGCCCGGATTGGAAGCGAGAAGATAGAGGATATCGAATTCAATCGGGGTCAGCTTGATCTCTTCCCCATATACCATCACCTTGTGGTTATCCTTGTTAATAATCAATCCCTTGATGGAAATCTCATTCTTGGCGGAGGAACTCACGTTGCTCTGCGGATTTAACTGTGTGTATCTGCGAAGCTGGGACTTCACTCTGGCTGTCAGCTCCAACGGATTAAACGGTTTGACCACATAATCGTCCGCCCCGGTCCCGAGTCCCAGAATCTTATCAAGATCCGTGGAACGGGCGCTGAGCATAATAATCGGGATATTGTTGGTCTCCCTGATCTTCTTGCACATCTCAAGTCCGTCCATCCCCGGCATCATGATATCCAGAAGGACGAGATGAATGCTCTCCTTCTCCAGAATATCGAGTCCTGCCTGTGCGTTATCCGCCTTAAATACTTTATATCCGTCACTGACCAGGTAAATCTCCACCAGGTCCGCTATTTCCTTTTCATCATCTACCACTAAGATGTTGATCTCTGACATAAAAATCCTCCCTCATTAGTAAACCTTTTCTGTCATTTTCCCGTTTTGTTTCTCTCCGGAAAATCATACAGCTTTAGTTTACCATACAGCAGAAAAATTTGCTTTAATTTTCTCTTACATTTTTGGAGAAATCTTCCCTTGCAAATCAAGGGTTTTCCAGGTTCTCCGGCCCCCGGCCCCTCCCCGGCCCTTCTTCTGTAACAGAAACCTGAAAGAATCAGACCGTGTACGCAAACATTCCATATTTTCCTTATATAACAGTATATTACACCATTTCCCAGCAAAACGTCAGAATGCATTGACGGAAATGCCAAAAAATGTATATAATTGAATCACTACAAAAGCATACGGTTCTAAGTGAACAGGAGGTACACAGATGTCAAAGCGAGATATAAAAAGGATTGCCCTGCTGCTGCCCAACACAGATTCCATTCTGGAAACGGATCTTCAGATTTATCTTCCTTCCAACGTCATTATCCACACCGCCAGGATGCGCCTGGATGAAGTTGGGGAGGCGGCGGAAAAGCGTATGGTGGACGAAGAGCTGCCGAAGGCAGTCTCATTCCTGAAAGACATTACTCAGTTTGACGGCGCGGTGTTCGGCTGTACATCGGCCTCAGCGGTTTACGGTGAGGAGGGGCTGCAGCGCATCGGCCATCTGATGGAAGAGGGGCTAAAATGTCCCGTGACCAATGCATTTTCCGCCGTTCTCTCTGAAATCAGGCGCTTTGAAGCAAAGCGGATCGGCCTCCTGACCCCCTATACCGGGGAGGTTAACCAATTCTTTGCGGCCACTCTGGCGGAGTTTAACATCGCCTGCGGAGCCTATTACGGACTTGGAATCTCCGACGATACACAGATTGCCCGCGTGGAACCGCAGGAGATCGAGGATATGGCATCCAGATACAGGGATGAATTAAAAGAACAGGATCTGCTCTTACTTTCCTGCACCAATTTCCGTGCCGCCGAAATCCATAACAGAATCAGCCGAATGCTGGAGCTCCCGGTTGTTACCAGCAATCAGGCTATCATCCACTGGATATTATCTATTGTATGACAGTGCGGGGAAATATTGTCCTCAGAAAATATAAAAACGAAACAGCGATGCATCAAAGCGGTAGAAAGCCTGATAAGCATCGCTGTTTCGTTTTTTATGTTTTTATAACGCCATTCCCAATTTCCTACTGTTCCAGAGGAATAAACACCCGGTTCTTTACCGGATCCGTCAAATCCTTCTCCGCCCTGGCCGCCTGGATCGCCTCCTCGCAGAATACTTCCTGGGAGATGACAAGGGCTTTTCCCCTCTTATCCTTCTTAGCATAGGTGCCGTCCGGCTGCAGGAAATGGGCCTTCACATTGTCATTTAACTGGACATCCAGGATATGGATTACGCGCTCTTTCAGCTTCTCGTCTTCCACCGGGAAGAGGATTTCCACACGCCGATCCAGGTTTCTCGGCATCCAGTCCGCACTTCCCATAAACACCTTCTGTTCCCCGCTGTTCTCGAAGAAGAAAATCCGGCTGTGCTCCAGGAAATTGCCGACGATAGAGCAGACTGTAATATTTTCACTCAGCCCCGGCACGCCCGCTTTCAGGCAGCAAATGCCGCGTACAATCAGTTCCACCTTAACACCTGCGCAGGACGCCTCATACAGGTTGGCAATGATCTCCTTGTCACAGAGGGAGTTCAGTTTCGCCACAATTCTCGCATTCTTTCCGTTCCTGGCATTTTTCGTCTCCCTCTGAATCAGGCGCAGAAACTTACCGCGAAGCCACAGGGGAGCCAGGGACAGTTTATTCCATCCCAGAGGTTCGGAATAGCCCGACAGCATGTTGAATACGGCCGTGGCATCCTCTCCAATCTGCGGATCGCAGGTGAACAGACCGCAGTCCGTATAGAGCTTGGCTGTGGAATCATTGTAGTTTCCCGTTCCCAGATGGACGTAACGGCGGATGCCCTCCTCCTCTTTTCTGACAATCAGCGTGATTTTACTGTGGGTTTTAAGGCCCAGCAGGCCGTATATTACATGGCAGCCAGCTTTCTCCAGCATCTTCGCCCAGATAATATTATTCTCCTCATCAAAACGTGCCTTCAGCTCCACAAGAACGGAAACCTGTTTTCCATTATCCGCCGCTTCCGCAAGGGCTGCAATAATCGGAGAGTTTCCGCTGACTCGGTACAGGGTCTGCTTGATAGCCAGAACATCCGGATCCTTGGCTGCCCATTTGATAAATTCCACGACCGGTTCAAACGACTCATACGGATGGAATAAGAAAATATCTCCCTTTCTGATATTGGTAAAAATATCGTCGTCGTTCATCAGGGCCGGTACCGGCTGCGGAGTGTAGCCCGGCGTCTTGAACGCTTCATAGCCAGGAAGCCCGTAAACTTTCATAAGCACGGTCAAATCCAGCGGGCCGTTTATCTCATATATCTCGTCGCTTGTCACTTCCAGCTCATTTTTCAGGATATCCAGAAGGCGTTTATCGGCTTTCTCCTCGATATCCAGACGGATTGCCTCGCCCCACTGGCGCTTTTTCAGCTGCTTTTCAATCTCCTGCAGCAGATCTTCGGCCTCGTCCTCATCAATGCTCAGATCAGCGTTTCTCATAACGCGGAACGGATGGGAGCAGATGATATCATAGTTCAGGAACAGTTTATCGATATTACGTTCAATAATCTCCTCCAGAAAGATAATCGTCGTCTTCGTCTCTTTCTGCTCCTGGCCATCGCCCCCGGCGCTTTTCTCGTCATCCGGGATTGCAACGACCCTCGGCAGGCCGGTCGGCACACGGACCATGGCAAAATCCAGCTCACTGTCTCCCTTTTTCTTTCTCACCAGTGCGGCAATGTTCAGGGATTTATTGCGGATCAGCGGAAACGGCCTCGAGGAATCCACTGCCATCGGCGTAAGAACCGGATAAACCACATCTTCAAAATACTTATCTACGTAGGCCGCCTCTTTTTTCGTCAGGTTCTCATGGCAGGTCACTATCTTCAGGCCGTTCTGTTTTAAAACCGGAAGAAGACCCCTGTTATAGGTCTTATACTGATCCTCCACCAGTTCATGTGTCTTAACTCCGATGGCTTCCAGCTGTTTTGCGGCCGTCATCCCTGCGATGTCGGGCTTTGTATATCCGGCATGGATCATATCCTTTAAAGAGGCTACGCGGACCATGAAAAATTCATCCAGGTTAGAAGCTGTAATACTCAAAAATTTCAGCCGGTCAAACAGCGGCGTGGTTTTATCCCTGGCCTCTCCCAGAACGCGGTAGTTGAATTCCAGCCAGCTCAGTTCCCTGTTAACATAATTTTCAGGACTGGTATATTTCGATGCTGTTTCTGTCATCTCTTAGATCCCCCTTTTCTGTCTCAATACCGGATGGATGCCGAAAATCTCCTCGAAGAAGTCGGCCTTCTGCTCGAATGAAAAGCGTTCCAACACAATACTGTCGGTATAGCCCGTTGTGATTACCAGGTTTCCATCCCTGACCGCCACTTTGAAATCGGAAAGCTTCTGCTTATGCCCCCTGTCCATGGAATTGGCAAGGCGCAGGATCGCAGTCAGCTTTGCGATAATAATAGTCAGCTCCCGCCTTGAAATATTCTTTCCCCCATGCCGTGAAAAATCGGATTCCAGAACTACCTCGTCATAGGCAAATTCCTGTATATTATATCTCACGACGTTGGCGACAATCTCCCTCTCCAGATGGGAAAGGCCGATAATCTCCGTTGCCATGATAATCTGGTAAGCATTTTCCGTGCTTTTTGTAATGCTGACAAATTTACCGCAGGCATGGAGAATCGCGGCAATCTGCAGCAGCAGTCTCTCCCTGTTTCCCAGGCCGTGATATTTCCTGGTCGCGTTGAAAATGGCCACTGCCGTCCTCTCCACTTCCTGGGTGTGGGCTGCATAGCACTTATAGCGCTTCGCCATATTGCGGGCTGAGGAGAGAATATCTCCCTCAAAATCATGGTGGAATTTTACAAGGCGGCTTTCCTCCGCATATTCCGCCGCAATCCCGTCACAGAGCCGGATCCCCGGAATCCATACAGATTCTGCTCCAAGCATATCCAGCACCTTTTTATAAATAATGGCGCCCGGGATCAGAAGAGCCGCATAGTCATGCTCTATCTCATAGTAATCCTCTATCTCGTCCACGGACATCGAGGTCAGTTTCTTGCAGAAGGCCTTGAACTGCTCGGCGGTAAACCGGTCCCGGTTCGCCTCCTTCATTCCTCTCTTGACCATGTAGATAATGCTCTCTCCGGTCGCAATCAGATTTTTAATTTGTCTGTCTTTTAAGTACATCTTTTTAAATGTATAAAGCTCATTGTCCACCAGCTCATCAACTATCTCCGGTATCATCTGGTAATTGACCTTCCAGTGGGCGGCCATCTCACTGAGACGCAGCACGCCCAGAATCAGGTTCTGGGTTGATACGAGAGAATCCTTGTCAAACAGGGAAATCTGGGAACTTCCAAATCCCACGTCCACAATCGCAGTTCCCGTCTGAACGGTCTTCTGAAACTCCGCGTCCTTCGATGCCACCGCTTTATACGTCATAAAACGAAGCTCGGAGTTATTGATCGGTATTACCCTGACGCCGGTCCGGACCAGAATCTGGTCGAGAACAATCTGGCTGTTTCTGGCCTCCCTCAGCGCACTGCTGGCATAAGCCCGGTAATCCTGAACCCTGTAGGTCTTCATGACATCCATGAATTCCTTCAGCACCCGGCACATCTCATCCACCAGCACATAGGTGATCTTCCCGTCATTGTAGGTATCCTTTCCCAAAGCCAGAACATGGCGCAGGTGGTCTATTTCCCTGATGCCGTATTTGCCTGAAATCTCATAGATTCCAAGTTCCAGCTCAAACGATCCTACGTCAATCGCAGCAAATGTTTTAATTGCCATACTGTTTTTCCTCCAGCTTTAACTTACCCAGCAAATAAGTGATGAACTGGGCGGCTGTCCTGCCGGACAGTCCTCCATGGCTCAGCTCCCATTTATTTGCCTCCAGATACAATTCTTCCTCCGGTATATTGACATGGTATTTCTCCGCCAGCGCCTTCACGATCTTCTGGAATTCCTTTTTATCCGGGGAACCGTAATAGATCGTCACTCCAAACCGGGCCACCAGGGATAATTTTTCCTGCACCGTGTCGTTGACATGCAGATCATCGTCCAGCTCACGTTTATCACTGAACTTTTCCCGGATCAGATGGCGCCTGTTGGAGGTTGCGTAAATCAGGACATTCAGAGGTTTGATTCCCAGCCCGCCCTCGATAATCGCTTTCAGATATTTGTACTCTATCTCATATTCCTCAAAAGACAAGTCATCCATATAGATAATAAATTTGTAGTTACGGTCCTTAATCTGCTCCAGCACATCCGACAGGCTGTGGAACTGATGCTTATATACTTCTATCATCCGCAATCCCCGGTCATAATATTTATTCAGAATTGCCTTAATGCTGGAAGATTTTCCCGTGCCGCTGTCGCCAAACAAAAGTACATTGTTGGCAGCCCTGCCTTCGATAAATGATTCCGTATTTTCGATGAGTTTTGCTTTCTGCATCTCGTATCCGACGAGATCCTCCAGATAAATATGCTCCACCCTGGTGATCGGCTCAATCGATGCCTTTGGGCTGTTTTCATTCATGCTGATATGGAACGCCTTATTAAGGCCAAATTTGCCGACGCCGAATTCTCTGTAAAACTCGGTCACCGTAGCCTGGAACGTCCTGTCGTCGCCTGCGCTCTCAAGCGCCGCGGCCAGCTCCACAATCCTGTCGCGGATTCTCCGGTTGAACACCCGGCTCTCATCCGATGAACTCTGATACCGCTTCATCAGATGCCAGATGCCGTCGTCCCCTTCGTCCAGAGCAGCGATGTCACATGAAAAAAGCTCCCTCATCAACCGGAAATCATGAACCGCCAGTTCATTTAATGTGCCTTTTACAGGGCCTGTAATCTCACATGAAGTGCTGTAGGCGTTCTCATGGTTCGCCATACAGAATGCCAAAAAGCAGTGCCATAGATTTCCTTTAAAACCATAGGTCACTGCCAGTTCTATCAGACAGTTGGCACAGGCAAAGGCATCCGGGGCCTCAGGGCCCCTGTCCGATGCCAGCAGTGCGCATACGTCGTCAAATAAGTTCTGATATTTTAAATTTCTGTAGAGAATCATCTGATTCCCCTGTGTTTTTCCGTTTTCTTTCCTCATTATCTCTTCCATGCTGCCCTCTTTCCGGCTGAGCCGAAATACCGTACCGTCAATAATTACCGAGAATTCTCATGTTCTTCGCTTCCTGTGATATGCCGTAAAGCGCATTAATGACTCCCGGATTCTCCAGATTTCCTTCTATGTCGACAAAGAAACGGTATTCCCAGTTACGCCCGGGAACCGGACGTGACTCGATCATCCTCATGTTGACGTGATTAAAAATAAAGTTCCCCAGTATGTTGTAAAGAGTACCAATCTTGTGGGGAAGTTCAAAACAGATGCTAATCTTCTCGGCGTCTTCCCTAAATACCGGCTCAGCCGACAAAATCAGGAAACGCGTCGTGTTCTCTTTACTGTTGTTGATGGAAGTGGCAAGCGGTTTTAAGCCGTAGATTTCCCCTGCTATCTCACTTGCCACCGCAGCCTGGGTCCTGTCGTTCTCATCCCTGATCTTCTTGGCGGCGACCGCATTATTCTCCATGCTGAGCTGCTGCCAGTTCTCCCTTCCGTTCAGGAATCCGGAGCTCTGCATCAGCGCCTGGGGATGGGCATATACGCGCCGGATATCCTCAATGGAGGCATCCTGCGTCCCAAGCAGGAAGTGGTTTACCGGAACAAAAGTTTCCGCCACTATGTAATTGTTATACTTTAAAAGCAGATCATAGTTATCCGTAACGGCTCCTGCGGAGGAGTTCTCGATCGGAAGCACACTGTAATCGGCCCGGCCCTCCTTCACCTCTATCATCAGGTCTTCAAACCTGCGGACGTGGTGGATATCGGCCGCTTTGCCAAAGTATTGCAGCGCAGCGGCATGGCCATAGGCCCCTTCTAATCCCTGGAATGCAATCCTTTTTCCCGCAGTGTCCAGTTTCTTCACTTTCTCAAAGCCCAGCTCCATCAGGCCGATGCGCCCCGCCATCGTCTGGTACTGGTACCGGCGGCTCAGTGTCATCATCTGGAGAAAAAGCTCCCCGACCGCCTGTTTATTAAAATCACCCTCTGCCATCCCGGTCAGGGTTTCTATCTTCTCCTGTTCGCGCTTAGCGTCGTAAACAGCCTTGCCCGTCTCAATCTTATACTCCGCCACATCCGCGCAGAGTCTCATTCTCTCTTCAAAAAGCTTCTCAATCTGTGTATCGATTCCATCCAGTTTAATTCTGATTTCCTGTAAGTCCATGCTGCTCCTTTTCAAGCATTCTGATAATCTGCTTTCTCGTATATGCCCCTACAAACTTGCGCTCCTCCGGAGGCAGTTCCTTGATAATAAACGGCTGTCCAAACTCAATCGTCACATGGGCCGGCCTGATAATGGGAAAATGTTTTTCAAATATCTCCGCCGTTCCGGTGATGGCGACCGGTATTACCGGGCATCCTGATTTCTCGGCAATCTTTAAGCTTCCTTCTTTAAAAGGCAGGAGCTCCAGGAGATCTTCCCCTCTGTTTCTCGTTCCCTCCGGAAAAATCCAGATGGAAACGCCCCTCTTTACCTTTTCGATTCCTTCCAGGATTGTCTTAAGCCCCTCTTTCAGGTTCTTGCGATCCAGGAACAGGCAGTTGACATTAGTCATCCAGTCGGAAAGCAGCGGATACCGCTTCATCTCTTTCTTTGCTACAAACCCAAGTAAGCTCGGCACTGTCGTATAACCAACAAGAATATCAAAATAACTTCTGTGGTTTCCCACATACAGGACAGGCTGTCCTTCCGGCACATTCTCCATCCCTTTGACGGTCACGGTCACTCCCGACATTTTAAGTATAAAACGGAATACTTTCTGCACAATGCGCAGACTCTCCCGCTCCATCTTCTCCTGGTCACTTTTGCCTGTCTTTTTCAGTTTATGCAAAAGTCCTGTGGAAAAAATAAGGAAACCAATTACAGTTGATGCCACTAATATAAAACGTATCATATCTTCACCTCTCTATCCGTTCTATTATATAAAAATAACGGCTCTTTTACAAGCTTTTCCTGTCTGTAAAATGCCTGTAAAGAACCGTTGGGTTACTGTTCACTCGGGATGTATTCCGCGAGGTGTTTTCACGTGTTTTTCGTGAAAATCCCGAGTTCTGCGGCGCGAAATGGCGTTCTTTGGCAGTGCTGCTGTTGCTCCGTAATCCGTAGCACGCCCGCGCAGTATATCCGACGTAAACTGTAACACCTCTTGTAACTCTTAATCCGCTCTATAAAAGCGGAGACAGCAGGCGGCTGCACTGTTCCTTAAAACGGATCACAAGCCCCCTGGCCTCATAATCCTCCGGTGTAATCTCCCTGCACAGCGGAAGATCATTCAGGAATGCCTCTTCCAAGCGTTCCGTCGTAGCCTCGTCATAGATGACCGCATTAACTTCAAAATTCAGTTCAAAACTTCGGATATCCATATTAGCCGTACCGTAACAGCTCACAAAACCGTCCACGGAAACGCCTTTGGCATGAAGAAAACCGTTCTCATACGTGTAGCATCTGGCTCCCGCCTTCAGCAGATCGCCCACATAGGAATAGGTGGCCCAGTACACAAACGGATGATCCGGTTTGCACGGAATCATCAGACGCACATCCACGCCGGAGCGGGCCGCAATCTGAATGGCTGACAGAACGGCATCATCCGGGACAAAATAAGGTGTCTGAATATAGATATGATGCCTGGCCTTATGGAACAGTTCCAGGTAATTATCGCGTATCTGCCTGGTCTGGGTATCGGGTCCGCTGGAAACGATCTGGATTCCGGCCATACTGTCAATCAGCGCAGGTTCCGTCAAATCGGCCGTCTCATTAAAATAGCTCATATCCTTAAACAGATTCTCCCCCGCCGCATAATTCCAGTCCTGGGCAAAACGGAGCTGCAGGCCGATTACCGCCTCGCCGTAAATTTTCAGATGGGTATCCCGCCAGTATCCGAACTTTGGATCCTTAGAGATATATTCCCGGCCGATATTAAAGCCGCCGACATAGCCGACGCGGCCGTCAATCACAACAATCTTCCTGTGGTTTCTGTAATTCACACGGAAATTGAGACGGCCCAGAATCGGCGGGAAGAAGCTTGCAATCCCAATGCCGGCTTCCTCAAGCATCTTCCATTTTCGCTTCGGCATAAAACGGCCGCCCATCCCGTCGTACAGAATCCTGACTTCGACGCCCTCCCTCACCTTCTCAAGCAGGATCGGAATCATTGAATCAAACAGTTCATCATTCTTTATAATATAGTACTGAATATGGATATAACGTCTGGCCTTCTTAAGTTCTTCTTTTAAATCGTCAAACTTCTCCACGCCGTCTGTAAAAATTTCCACATGGTTATTCATCGTCAGCACTGCTCCGGATACCTCCAGGTTATAAAGAACCAAATCCGCATATCCTCCGGCCAGGGAACCCAGAAGTCCCATGTCCTGGCTTTTGATGAATTCTTCCTGGTTTTTAGCCGAATATTTGAGACGGTCCTCCACCTCTTTAATCCTGAACATCTTGCTCTTCCTGAAATCCTGGTCAAAAAACAGATAAAAGAGAATGCCAAATACCGGAATGAAATACAAAGCCAGAAGCCACGTCCAAACCGTCTTCGGATCATGCCTCCTGAAAAATACGATAATAATCGACAATATTAAATTGACAAAAATCAGATGTTCCAGAAGCCATGTCCAGACCGACACCGCTCCATCAAAAATCGTTCCAATCACGCCCACTGTATTCACTCCGTCCTATTCTTCAAACCGGAATCTGTTCTAACCTGCTCCGGCTATTCACCGTCCTCTGTCACTCCTGTTTTTGTTATACTGATATCCGGCTTTTCCCTCACGATGGAAATATCCCCCGCCAGCTTTACAGAGATTTTGTAGCCATCCACGGCGTAAACAAATTCAACCAGCACGGATTTCACAAAATGGAATTCCTGTATTTCCGCTCCCATGGTGGCTCTCCTCGTCAGGTACGGATTCAGCACATGTCTCTTTGAAGATACTTCAATCTCACATAGCTGAGCTGCTAATTTTTCCTGTGTCAGCGGAGTCCCGGCTGCTTCCATATCTATCATATAAAGCTGTGTGGCCAGGCTGACGCTTTCCGCTTCCGTCATATAGCGCTGTTCCCGGGCTTTTTCAATGTACTTTGCCAAAACAGGTGCCGCCATCCCTACCAATATGGCAAGTATCGATACGGATACAACCAGTTCCAACAGTGTAAATCCTTTATTTTCGCCGCATCCCCTATTCTCGTTCATCTTTTGTCTTTTAGTCATATCATCGAAAACGGTTCTGGCCTTTGTCGTAACAGTAACCGGCCTCTGCCAGTTTTTTCTCCAGCTCCTGCCGGTCCACCATCAAGTCGTCACAAAGTGATTCCAGGCTGGAATAATAGTCGCGGAGCTGAGTATTAATAAAACTCAGGCACATAATCGGATCCTGTGGTATTTTTTTCATCTTGGGTCACACTTCCTTCTCTGTCGGTTATCTTTTTCCCACACACTTTATCACAATGCACCTGTAAATTCAATTGTTTGTCAACATAAATTTACAAAAATTTACAAATTTCTACAAACTTACTCCTCCGGAAACGTGACGGTCACGTAAAAACCCCGGTCATTTTCTACAATTTCCTTCACAATTCCCCTTGTAACCCCGTTCTCCGTTTTTAATCTGTTGTTGAGCTTGAAAAGCCCCGACATCGCCACGGCCGGTTCTATCATATAGTTAACGTTAAAAGGGGTGACTGATTCGCTCACCTCGACCTCCTGGCCCTGCTCCACAAGTCCCGGCCTCTCCATCTTAAATATGATTTCCTTTGCCATCACAATCCCTCTTTCATTCATATATTGGTTATTGTCCACTATAAATATTACCATAAGAACTGTCCTTTTTCCAGAGTTCGCACGGCTGTGGTTAATCTGTTACTGTTCACTCGGGATGTATTCCGCGAGGTGTTTTCACGTGCTTTTCGTGAAAATCCCGAGTTCTGCGGCGCGAAATGGCGTTCTTTGCCATTTCTGTGCATCGCGAAGCGTGTTATTGTTCACAGCGTAATGCGATGTGAACAGTAACGCTAATCTATCTTAATTCTGCTGTAATCCACGGTCAGCTTCTCCCTGGAAATTCCGCCCGACATATGGTCTATTCTTCCTGCTCTCTTCCTAGTTTCCGCTTTCCCGGCCATTTTATTCGTTTTGTTCGTCTTATCCTGATCTTTGACAGAATCGTCTTTCGGATTTCGTTCTTCAGGAACCAATGCAGTTTTTGTCCCCTGCACGCTCACTTTCCCGTTGTCCTTCTCTTCCTTATCATTGATATCAGGAGGAAGGAATGAAGCCCTTTTGACGGCATCCGTACCGAATTTACCGCGGATGGCATCCACGGCCCTGTCTAACTTCTCCAGTTTTTCGTAGTCCGTCGTATCGAAAATGCTCATCTGGCGGGCGCTCTCTTCCTTAATTCTGGTAGTCTGTATCCCAAGATGGCGGATTGGCGCCCCATCCCACAGCTCCTCAAAAAGACGGCAAGCCGCCTGATAGAGCTCCGCCGTAATATTGGTGGGTGCCGCCAGCACCATCTGGTGCCCCTGCGACTGCAGGAGGTTGTTCTTAATTGATACCGAGACCACTTCCGCCTTAACTCCATGGCTTCTGAGCCGCGTTCCGACGGTCTCCGCCAGAGACAGCAGCACCATCTTCGCGATCTGCGCGTCCGTCACGTCAAAAGAAATCGTCGTGCTGTTGCCGTATCCCTTATTGTCGGGCGCTTCCGGCTCCACCAGATCGGGAGCCTCGCCGTTGGCAAAATTCCAGATCACCTCGCCGTGCTTTTTCAAATGACTGGTTATTATGGACAGTTCCGTATTCGCCAGCTCCCCGATCGTGTGGATCCCCATAGCCGAGAGCTTCTGCTCGGTTGCCCGGCCGACAAAAAACAGTTCCCTCACGGGCAGGGGCCACATCTTCTCTGCAATCTCATCCTGAAAAAGCGTGTGCACCAGGTTGGGTTTCTTAAAATCCGAGGCCATCTTTGCCAGCAGTTTATTGGAGGATACGCCGATATTGACGGTAAATCCAAGCTCCGACTCAATCCTCTCCCGGATGCGGTTAGCCGCTTCTTCCGGCGGCCCGAACAGTTTCTCCATTCCCGTCATATCCATAAAGGCCTCATCAATACTGTACGGTTCCACGTTGGGGGAATACTCTCTCAGCATATCCATAAACGCCTGCGACGACTCTTTATAAAGATTATAATGAGCCGGCACAAGTTCCAGCTGGGGACATTTCTTTCGCGCTTCCATGATGGATTCCCCCGTCCGGACGCCAAATTGCTTCGCCTTTATGGACTTTGCCAGTATAATGCCGCGGCGCTTGCTGCTGTCGCCGCCCACAGCGCAGATTCCTTCCCTTAAATCCCTGGTTCCTCCCAGGTGCCTCAGCCGGTAAACAGCTTCCCAGGAAAGAAATGCACTGTTCACATCCACATGAAATACAACCTGTCCCATGTTTCCACCTCCGGTAAATTTAGAAACATATAATTCCTGTCTGAAACAGGAACCGTGCGGCGGCTCCTGCTGTTTAATAAACCCATTATATCAGAACGTATGTTCTGTGTAAAGGCAGAACTTTTTTCCATATCAGCACGACATACGCTCCGTTAAAAATCTATTATTCAGTCTCTTGTGCTTTCGTGGAATGCTGGATTCCATAGACATCCAGTTTGTAATCCCTGGTGTAAATCAGTTCTGAGACGGGTACAATTGTATATCCTCTGGCCTATATTTCTTTAATAATTGTCTCCAGTGCCTGTCTAAAGAATCGATAGACCACTGAATACAGTAATACCCGTTATTTTCACCGTGTCAATCACTTTTGAATTATAAGCTTCATAGGGGGCTCTGAATAGAAATGCCTCCCCTTCCCAAACACTTCCGTTACAAATCAAAATGTAATCTGTTAATTTCTGGATTGTTTTTGGTTTTATCAGTGTTTTATCCATAAATACAGTATAAAACAGAACAGTAAAATAAGCAATCTTAATCAGTAAACTGACGTCCCTCCTGATCGAGATGAAAATTTTCTTTCCATATAAGAGACGATACCGGAACAATTTCAAATCCTTTTTGCTGCAGCCCCGTTATGACCGCTTCCAGGGCATCCGGGGTATACTTCGCTCCATTGTGCATCAGAATAATGCTTCCATTGCCGAGATGCGGATCGTCCAGGACTTTATTCACAATCGAATCGGCGCCGTAGTCCTTCCAATCTAAACTGTCTATATCCCACTGAATCGGATAATATCCCATGGAATCGACCACTTCTATCACATTATTATTATAGTCACCGTAAGGAGGTCTGAACAGCGTCATATCTTCTCCCGTCAGTTTTTTCACTTTGTCATGCACCGTCTGCAGTTCTGACTTTATCTTTGATTTATCGAGCTGGCTCATATTCTTGTGATTTTCACTGTGATTTCCAAGCTCATGCCCCTGCCCCGCAATGTAGCGGACATCCTCCGGATATTTTTCCACCCATCCGCCTGTCATAAAAAAAGTAACCTTGATATTGTGAGCCCCCAGGATATCCATGAGCCGGCGTGTATCCTCATTTCCCCAGGCCGCGTCAAACGTCAGCGCCACCTGTGGTTTATCCGTCTTCACGCAGTAAATGGGAAGCCTTCTTTCCTTAATCTGATAATTCCTGCCTGCGGCTTTGACATATTTAAATACGCTCTGTGATGAGACGCTGGACGCATCCCCCTTATGTATGGATTTTTCATACAGAGATGTGATGCAGCCGATTGACAAAAGCACCAGCAGCATCCAGAACAGCGCGTTTTCCGCTATAGGCAGATGATGGCCGGAATGCCTCTCCGACGGTTCCCTCTTTCTTTGTTCCATAAATTTCATTTGACCACCTCGGCAAAATATAATTTTCAGACTATTCGCCGGCCCGGAAAAATCCTGGCAAAACTGCCGTGGATAAGGGCCGGATCGCCTTATTATTATAAGTATATGAGGGAAAAAATGTTACATGCCTATTGACATTTTAACAGCGTAGTGATATAGTCAGATTATGATAATATCGTTTACAAAATTACAATGTCGTTTTTCAAAGTACTATATTTCGTCCATGAAAGGAGTTTTTTATTATGCAGAATAAGCCAATTATCTATCAGCCGGGGGTAGTGCCACAGGAAATTTACAGCGGAGTACCGTCTTTTATGGGACTGCCGGTAGCAAAGACAGCGGAAGATGTAAAACAGTTTGATTTCGCCGTTATGGGTGTTCCGTGGGAAGGCGGTTGTACATATGGCGGATACTCTTCCTGCGTCGTAGCGCCAAAAACATTCCGTGCCGTATCGACACGCTATACAGGTTATCTTCCTGATTATGATATAGATACATTTGATTATCTGACCGCCTGCGATTACGGCGACACCGTTGTTCAGAACGGCAACTATGACCTGACGTTTGCAAAAATGCGTGAGAAATTCGGCGAGATCATTGATGCGGGCGCGATTCCGATTACATTTGGCGGCGATCACTCCATCTCCTACCCAATGATCAGCGAGCTGGCAAAACGCCATAAAAAGAGAGTCGGCGTTATCCATTTTGACGCACATCTTGATACAATGCCGTCCTTTGGTGACGACCTTTATTCCAGATGCTCTCCTTTCAACCGCCTGTATCAGGATGAGAACTTTGATTCCACCAAGATCGTACATATCGGAATCAGAGGACCTAGAAATCATCCGCAGGAGAGAAGGGAAGCCGAGAAATACGGCGCAACCGTTATTCCGGCTATGGAAATCAAAAAGAACGGATACGAGGCTTCCATTAAGAAAGCCCTGGAAATTGTGTCTAAAGATACGGACGTAATCTATGTAACCATCTGCTCCGACGTATTGGATGCTTCCGCCAATCCACAGGGACCGGTTGATCCATGCGGCGTTACATCCTTTGAACTGGCTATGATGGTCAACGAATGCGGCAGGGCCGGAGCCAACGCATTTGACTTTGTAGAGATTTACCCGGAAACCTGCGGTGCACAGACATCTGCCCACACAGGCGTATGGATGGCGCTCTATTTCATGAATGGTCTGGCCGCCAGAAAAGCAGAATTAAAATAATACCGTTTTCTTAAGAGGTGTATTTTATTAAAAATCAGCCTGCATGAGAAAAAACATATTAAAAGAAGGGTAAGAATTCCATTTTCCTGGAATTCCTGCCCTTCTTAAATTTGCTTAAATGAGTTTCTGTCCGCTCCTTCTCCCGGATGCTCCGTCATCTGATTGGATACGGTCTTTCGGCCTTGCTGACCGAACGGTTTCAAATACACAAATACTTTTTCCTTTGTCTTTCAAGTCACTTCTTTGTTCACTAGAGCAAAAGATTCTCTGTCACAAATGCCGCGCATTCCCTCATTGGAATGATAACATCCTGGATAATCGGCATCACAATGGAACTGGATGCCACGATACTGATCGTCCCGTAGATCGCCCCGTTCTTCTTCATGACCGGAATGGCAATACTGCTGATTCCAAGCCCTATTTCTTCAAATTCCGTGGCATATCCCCACTTTTCAATCTTATCCAGCTCTTTTTGCAAATCTTCCCTGGTTACAAGCGTGTTCTTTGTATACATGCGCTTGTCCAGCGTCCTAAAATACCGTTCCCTCTGGCGCTCCCCCATATAATACAGAAGCAGCTTTCCTGATGCGGTGGCATTCAACGCAAAGGTCGTGTTTAAGCGCGTGAGAAGAATGTAATGTGCGTTTTCAGGATTGATGTTTTCAATCGTAAAAATATTATAATTAGAGACCACCTGAAGACGGGCTGATACCTGAAACGCATTGGAAATCTGCTCCAGATACGGCCTGGCCAGCTTCTTGACGCGATCCATATCATTGGAACTCACCAAATCCGCCTTGGGAATAAATACAGGTCCCAACGAATAAATATTTGCTTCTCCATCATGTTCCAGATAACCATTAGCCACCAGCGTATTGACAATTCCCCTGGTCGTATTGATATTCAGGGACAGCATCTCACTGATTTTCGGCAAAGTCAACTTCGGTGTCTGATCACTGAAACAGTTGATAATATCAAATGCCCTCTGGATAGACTGGATCAGACGCACTTCTTTTTCCATAATACAGGCTCCTTTTCTCTTCAATACAAGATAGATTTATACTACAACATTTTCAGGAAATATGCAATGAGTCCTATTTATTGTTCGGGTTTTCGTAATCATTCGTTGGTGGATTTGATTGAGAAATGAGGACGCCGCCGTCAGGCCAGGGGCCGGGGTGGTGAGGGGGATCGATGAGTCTTTCGTCCCGGGCGTCAGGGTGTCGCGGGCGGGGAATCCGGGCAGAAAAAGTTCCTGCGGGAAACGCTCGCGCTCGTTGGAGTACATAATGGTACTAACCTCGAAAACACCTCGGTAAGTACCAATGAACTCCCAGGTTCCCTCCGGAATCTTTTTCTCCCTTCTACCCCGCTGGAAGGTTATGGCCGGGACAAAAGCCCCAGCCAAGACGGCTGCCCGGCCCCTGGCCTGCGGCGCCTGATCTGTCCTCTTTCTTCAAGAGGGGAGGCACTTGTCGCTGCCACTACGTTGCTCTGGATGCCTGAAAACTACATCCTGTTCGCTATAAGACTATGTAAAATTATACTCTTATAATCTTAGAGTGTTTATTTTGATACTCTTTTTATATAGCCCAGGATGCCGTCAGCATGTAAAAGAATCACGACTATATCGTGGCCGCGACAATACCACCACCGCACTTGACAAAAGAGACAATCAGCCCCTGAAGCCGGCGGACGGGGCAATGACCTTCGCTGAGTCTTCAGTCCCGCCGACAACCTGCCCGGGGAAGGAAGGAGAAAACTTTCCGAAGGGGACCTTGGAATCCGCCGGTGCTTGATGAGGTATTTTCGAATCTAGCACCCGCTGCGCATTCCACCAGCGGAAGCGAGTCCCCGCAGGAATTTTTTCTCCTGGATTCCCCCTCACGACAACCTGCAAACCGGGACTGAAGACTCATACACAACCTCCCACTCCCCCGTCCGCCGTCTTACAGAGGCGTCCTCGCATCTCAACTAAATCCCCTTTTTTTGTTCACTCTGCTGAGTTTTTACCGCTTTTTCTGAAAAATTACACAAAACTAACAATGAATACGATAATTTTTCTTGACACGTGAGTATCAGTCCGTTATAATGACAATATAGTTATTAAAACGATATTATCATTTTCTTACCATTTGATTCCCGTTTCGGGAACAAATAACCGATGCAACGCAGCAAAAAACACAAGGAAGGTAATGTGACACGTATGGAAGAATTGTTGGAGCGTCTCTTGGAAGAATGCCGTTCCTATACCCGGCTTGGTGAACTGGCGGATTATATCCCGGAACTGGCGAAAGCGGATAAAGAAGACTTTGGCGTCTATCTGGTGAGCAGTGACGGCAAAGAATTTTCTGCCGGTGATTATAACAAGCAGTTTACCATCCAGAGCATTGTCAAACCTCTCCTGCTTCTACTGGCACTCATGGATAATGGAACCGAATATGTCAGACAATACATAGGTGTGGAAGCCACCGGAAAACCCTTTAACGCCATTGATTATTCAGAGCAGCTGATCCTGAAAGAACATATCAATCCCATGGTCAATATTGGAGCCATCGAGATGTGTTCCATGATTCACGGTGAGACCTACGAAGAACGGTTTGAGCGTCTTCTGGCCTTTACAAGAAAAATAGCCGGAAATCCTGAAATCAGTGTGGATCAGGCCGTTTATCTTTCCGAAAAGAAAACGGGAAATAAAAACCGTGCTCTGGCTTATCTGCTGAAAAGCTCAGGCATCATCGACGATGATGTTGAAGAGCTCCTTGACATTTATTTTCGCGCCTGTTCTATTCGCGTGACCTGCAAGGATTTGGCGAATATCGGTTTTGTTCTGGCTAACCACGGACGCGGCAAAAAGCCGGAGGAAGTTCTTTTTTCTGGACATCATGCCCGCTTTGTCAATGCCATCCTCACCACCTGCGGTATGTATGACGGTTCCGGTGATTTCGCGATTAAGGTAGGCCTGCCTGCCAAGAGCGGAGTGGGCGGCGGTATCATGGCCGTATCTCCCACGCGTATGGGAATCGGCATTTACTCACCCGGCCTTGATAAAAAGGGGAATAGCCTGGCCGGCATCCAAATGCTCGAAAAGTTAAGTGAAATCCTGTACCTCAGTATATTTTAAAGCTTTATTCAACTAATTCAAGAAACTACTTATGGAAATGGAGGCAGTACATGGAAAAGAAAAAAACTTATACTTTTAAAGAGAAATGTAAAGCTTTAGGCCCTGGAATCCTGGTTGTGGGATCCTTTATCGGCCCAGGTACCATCACCAGCGCCACGAAAGCAGGCGCCACTTACGGATACTCTCTTCTCTGGACCGTTATCTTCTCTGTCATTGCAGTTATTGTAATGCAGGAAATGGCCGCCCGTCTGGGAATCGTAACCCAGAACGGACTAGCAGAAGAGTTAGTCAAAGAACTGTCGGATCGCCCGCCTCTCAAATGGGCTATGATAGTCCTTGTTGCATCCGCCATCGGACTGGGCGGTGTTGCCTATATGGGCGGTGATCTTACAGGAACTGCAATCGGAATTTCTTCACTGACCGGTGTTTCTTCCCATATTATCGCACCTCTATGGGGTATCGGCGTTCTGATTCTGACAAGTATCGGCGATGCTGTCAAATCCCTGGAAAAACTCTTAAGCGTCTGTGTCAGCGTCATGGCAATCGTATTTGTTATTACCATGATCATTGTAAAACCAGACCTCGGAGAACTTTTTAAAGGTATTGTTCCGAATGTTCCTCAGAATGCTATTATGACCTGCGTGGCCATGATTGGTACTACCGTTGTACCATACAACATGTTTATCCATGCAACAAGTGCAAGGAAAACATGGCATAATCCGGATCAAATTCCGCTGGCCCGTTTTGATGTCACGATTTCCATGATTATCGGCGGAGTTATCACAGGCGCGGTTTTGGTCACAGCCGGTACCGTTATGCGCGGTATGAGCGTTTCTTCTGCAGCCGATATGGCGTACCAGTTGGAACCGCTCTTAGGTAACTTTGCAAAACCCTTCCTCAGCATCGGTTTAATCGCTGCAGGAGTTTCCTCCGCAGTTGTTACTCCGTTAGGCGTATCTTACGTATTTGCCGGACTCTTCCACTGGGGAATGGATAAAAAAGACAAACGTTTCTTTGCAACCAATATTATTGTTGTTGTAATCGGTATCATCGTTTCCGCTACCGGCTACAACCCGATTTCAATTATTATGATGGCTCAGGCCGTTAACGGAATCTTCCTTCCGATTATCGTTATCGCCCTGGTATTTATCACAAGCCGTACCCGTGCTATGGGACAGTATAAGAACAGCATGGTCCGCAACCTGCTGGGAGGATGTGTGGCGATTATCTCCCTGATTATCGGTGTCAGCAGCGTTATGTCCCTGTTCTAAAATGTTTTTGTTCTAATATATATTTCTGTTTTGATATGTTTCTTTTAAAGAAAAAAGAAAGCTTTGTGGGCTTTTCAGCGCCCTCAACGACGAGATGTCTACTCAGCTTTCTTTTTATCACCAATACGGTGTAAGGTCCGCCCTGCGGTTCCTGCACCGTATTTAATTTCCGATTTCCGCCAGTATCAGCCTCTCCGGCTCCCTCTAAAGCTCTTCCTTACCTGCGCTTTTTGCCATCTTTAATAAAAATCTCAGAACTAAAACAGCCGCCGCAATACAGAAAATCCCAACCGACACCTGGATTCCCCTTCTGATCATTTGCTTCAGCCTGTCCCACAATGTCGGCTCCGAAGTTTCCCCGTTCTCTTCCGCGCTGATGGGAACATCTGCCACCTCAACCGATTCCCCGTTTTCTTCGCTTTCCTCCTCACCCACTTCGTATGTCATAATCATACGGTAACGCTTGTAATCCGGCATCTTTACGACACCGCCATAGACGGCTGTACAGTCCCACACCTTCTTTCTGCCGCTTATCAGGGCATCCCGGCACATGTTTTCCTCCCCATCCCTGTATGGCTCTCCCTGCCAGATAAAATCATCCAGCAGACAGTCTTCCGGTTCCATCCCTATCTCCCTCAAAAGTTGCTCTCCTACTTCGGAAAGTTCCGGCCTGTCCTCCCGGTGGGGAATCCTGGTTTCCCCCAATATGTAATAGTCGGCTCCATATTCGTGAAATGTTGCAGTGAAGGAAAAGCCGGTCTGCCATCTTTCATCCGTGTATTCAACCCGTTCTAAAGAAAGCTCCGTTTCAAATTCGGTTCCGCTCTCTTCATCTCTCACCGTCATTGCCGCCGTATCCGGTATTGTATCTCCCCGGCTTACACCCTCGTAAACCGTCTGCCCGGACAGTTTTTCCGTGCGTCCTGAAACCGGCACGGCGGCAATCTCCTGTTCCTTTAACCGGTATTCTCTTCCGGCTTCGTCATGTATCAATTTCTCCGGCTCCGGTATCTCCCCGGGATCATCAAATACTTCTGAATATCTCTGTATGTTTTCCTGTGCCCAAGCCTGCCCTGCATCCTCCCGGCATAATAACACCGCCAGAAGACATATAATTCCTGCGTGCAAAACTTCTGCCTTTCTCCTCATCTTCACAGCACACCTCCGCGCCTTGTTCCTCTTTCGTAATAAGTTGTTTTGCAGTCAATCGCTCCGGATTGGCCATCTCAGGCGGGAGTTTTCCCACCCCCGCCGCACTTCCCTGCTGACAATAATTCCTGGATGTCTCCTGCCAGCAGAATATCATTTCACTGTATGCCTGTTCGAGCATTTTGTATTTCGTTATAACGTCCCTCCTCCCTGTTGTTTATTCCTGCCGATATACGGCTCCTTAAGTTTGCCGGAGACTGCTTTCGGATCCGGCTGTTTTTCAGTTGTAAAATACTTGTTGATTTTTCAGAAGTTCTTTAGAATTTTTGATTTACAGATATTGTAAGAAAAACCTGTCTTTCAAACGCCAAAGCGCCCGTCAAAACAGACTCCCTGTTATATATGCTTAAAAACAGAAAAAGGTTAAATATATTCATAAATGATTCTAAAACCATCATTCGTTATGGAAGTTCCCGCGATTTGCATTCTGGAATTCAGAATAGATTTTTTATCTGGAGCATGATTTTAAGATAGTTTGGTTATTATACACCAGCGGTTTCCAAAAAGCAAGTATAAAAAGTTGATCTGTCAGGAGTGATCTGTCAGGACGCCTCTTTAAAATGTCGGACAAGGACGGTTGATGATTCTTAAGTTCCTTTGCCGTTCTCATTTCTCAATTGCAATTGCTATTTGAGTTCCGCCCGTATATAATATTTATATCGTATTTAAGAAACGGAGGAGTACAAAGATGGATTTTACTTACAGTCCCAACCGAATCTCCCTGAAGGGTGAGGATGAGCAGATGCTTGCCGAGGTAACATTCCCGGCTATTGATGAAACTACCGTGGATATCAACCATACCTTTGTTGATCCGTCCCTCAGGGGACAAAATGTAGCGGACAGCCTGATGGGCGCTGCTGCGGCACAGCTGCTGGCCGAGGACAAGAAAGCCGTGCTAACCTGCTCCTATGCCGTAAAGTGGTTTGGAAAACATCCCGAATACGGCAACATTCTGAAACAGGATTGACAGCTGGCAAACACTCAAGAAAAAAGACAGTTGGAAACGTACTCTTACATTTCCAACTGTCTGCTTCGTTACGGCGTATGATCAGTTTTCCTACTTGAACACCACCGGTTCTTCCATAAACGGCATCTTCACCACAATAAACGGGAAGGAGGCCTCCGGACCTGTCTGCTCCTGTTTTTCCGGTCCTTTCAGTTCAGTCCTGATCGTGATGGAGTTTTCCGTCAGATACAGCTCCGGAACGGCAATGCTGTATCCACCCGACTTCTGCTCACCATATCCGGCTGCTATGTAAAGATCCTGCCCACCCGAGTATGTCAGTCTGAAAGGTTCCTTTTTCTTCTGCTCGATTATTTCCTGAAGCTCCTGCGGTATCTCGTTTTGACCAACTACCGTGAATTCCAGATCACGGACTTTCTCCTCTTCCTTCTCACCGCCGCATCCGGCCATCAGAGCGGCTGACAGAAAGAGCGCTGCGGCCAGAATGATGCCATACCGCTTACCACTCAGAATTTTTCCCATAAAAAGCTCCCTGTTCTTTTGGTTACTATCATTCTATTAGAAAACTTTTCCTTTTATTACCTTTTCGTCCCTAAAGCCGTCTTTTCCCACGCTTCTTACAGACTGAAAGGCCGCACACCCTGCCGGTGTACAGCCTTTCAAAACTTACGCTATATGATGTGCCTATTTCCTGCTGCATGCCTGAAGCTGATGCTGATATTTTTCCTTTGTAGCCATGCCCCCTCTGATATGGCGTTCGGCCTTATTGATATCCAGAACCACTCTGGCCTGTGCTGCCAGAGAGGGATTGATATGCTCCAGGCGATCAGTAACATCCTTATGTACCGTTGACTTTGAAATCCCAAATTTCCTTGCCGTCTGACGCACTGTTGCATTGTAATCGATGATGTAATTCGCTATAGCTACCGCCCGCTCTTCAATATATTCTTTCAAAAGGTTGCCCCCTGAAATCATTGTTTTTACAATGTATGCAGGGTCTTAGCCAAGTATGAATACACAGATACTAATTATTGGCTGTTATTTTTCAAATACAATCCTGCCGTCCATCATGGTCATCACAACAGAACATTTCAGGATATCATCCGGATTTAACTCAAACAGGTTCCTGTCTATTACGATAATATCAGCATATTTTCCCGGCTCCAGTGTGCCCAGTTCATCCTCGCGATCGTATGTATTGGCTGCATCGATAGTATATGCCTTCAGTGTTTCCTCCAGCGTCAGACATTCCCATGGATTATGGCTGGCCGGGCTGCCATCCAGGTTCTTTCTCGTCACCGCCGCATAGATTGTTGGGAAGGGGTCAAAGCCAACAACTGGATAATCCGTGCCGAATGCCAGTTTTCCGCCTGCATCCAGAATACTTCTGAATGCCCATTCGTATTTAACCCGCTCTTCTCCCATTCTCAGGATCTGCTCATCCGCATCCAACAAAAGATGCATCGGCTGCATGGAAGGAATTACATCCAGTTCTTTGAATCTTCCTATATCATTCGGATTAATATTTTCTATGTGTTCCACCGCATTTTTCAAATGAAGTCTTCCATTCGCCCTGATAGATCCCTCATATAAATCAAGTGCCATTCTTACAGCGCCGTCCGAGATACAATGGATTCTCACCTGGAATCCGGCTGCATTTGCCGCATTAACCGATAACTGCATCTCCTCCTTAGGCACCAGCGGAACTCCAATTCCGCAGCAGTCGGGCTTATCACTGTACGGTTCAAGCGTCAGTGCCGTATAGGTTGAGGCCACCCCATCAATAAATCCCTTAATTCCCTGCATTCTGAGTTTGGGGGAATGGAATTCCTTCTTATATTCCAGAGCTTGGGTAAAATCGGTATAACCAGCAAGTTTTGTATACAGATGGAGCCTGGCCGTCAGTGCCCCTTCTTCCTCCAGCTCCTTTATGATACGGAAATTTCTGAGCGTCTTGTCCGTATAATCGTTTGCGGTCATTTCACTAATTGTCGTAATGCCGCAGGAAGCAATTTCTTTAAGGAAATCTCTGTGTACCTCTTTCATCTGCTCTTTGGGCAGCTCCATCACCTTATCCATCGCAGGCTGATATGCCTCCGGTTCGAATAAAAGACCACTCAGTTCCCCATTTTCGAAAGTGCCAATCTCACCGCTTTTAATTGGCATATCTGCATAAATCCCGGCCTCCTCAAGCGCCTTCGTATTGCACCAGATTGTATGGATATCTGCACTGAGAAGATATACGGGCCGATCCGGAATGACTGCATCAATAGACCGCTTGTCCGGAAGCGGTGCGTTCCCCCAATAAGATGGGAACCACCCGAGACCGATAATTCTGATCTCATCAGGATTGTTATCTGCAAATTTTTTGATCATCGCGATGCATTCCGCCTCTGATTTAGAATTGGTAATTTCCGTGCAGACATGTTTGCTGCCGAACATTCCTCCCATAAAATAGTGGACATGTGCATCTACAAAACCGGGCATTATCATTTGCTCCCCATAATCGACAACTTGGGTATTTTCCCCTACGCAGCCGGGAATCTCATCACCGTGGGTCACCGCAAGAATTCTGTTTCCTTTAACCGCAACAGAACCCGCGAAAGGTCTACTTTCTCTGCAATCATAAACCGCTCTGCTTTTTAATAATTTATCTGCAAATTCCATATTTTCTCCTCTCCTTTCCTATCCGATAAAGCCTGCTATTGTAAAGAGAACGGCCGCTATCACCGCTCCCGACAAGACATAGGGCGCAATGGCCTTAATCTGGTTCACATTAGGAACTCCCGTTCCAGCAGCCGTCATAAATACCGCATCCGAGTAAAAACAGAACTGGCTTCCAAATGCAATCCCCGACATAATGGCCGCAATAATCAGGGAAGGATTCATTCCGAAATTCAGCGCCATCGGCACAAATATCGGAGCTACGATCACAACCAGAGGCCAGAAGCTTCCCGATGCAAAAGCAATAAATGCAACGAGCAGAAATGCGATAACCGGTAATACCGTAGCCGGTATCAGCGCACCCAGAATATCAATCATATATTCCGAAAAGCCCAGATTCGTATTTACAGCCGTCATCATGAACGCCAGCGCCACGACAAAGCTTACACTGGCCATGGAATAAATTCCATTAAACGCAGTTTCAATAAACTCTTTTGGAGACATAATTTTCTGACCGATATACAGCACTGCCTGAGCAACTAACGCCGCCAGAAGACCGTGAATCAGTTCATTATCGCATAAAATCATCGTGACAATCAGCACCAGCATTGGGAGTAAAAAATTAATTGGAGAAGACGGAACTGCCCCGTCGGTTTCCTCTGCCCTTGCTTCATCGGAAGGCACCAGCGTTGAACCGCCTGCCGCCACTCTGTCATACGCCTCTTTCATTCCTCCCAGTTTGGGCAGCAACTCATAGCCGAATAAAAGACATATAATCAGTGCAACTATCGGGTAAAACATAAAGGGAAGAGCCTTAACATAATCGGAAAATTCCAATCCGTAATCCTTGAAAACGCCGATTCCAAAGGCTGCCCAACTGCTGAACGGAATCAGTACGCAGACACAGGAGCCGGTACAGTTGACCGTGTATGCCAAATGTTCCCTCGGCACCTTATATTCATCCGTTATATTTTTCATAGCGGAAGATACTGCCAATGCGTTTAAATAGTCATCGATAAAAACGATTACGCCGAGAATCCAGGTAAATAATAAAGCTCTGTCTTTGGTGCTCGCTGCTTTCCGAATCATATTTCTAAACCCCAACATTGCACCGGATTTTTCCAGCAATGCAATGAGCGCGCCGGAACCTACGAGAATCAGAAGAATGAACTGGAAAGAACCATTTGCCAGAGCTTCATACATAATGTTGATATAGCCCGTAAAAAATCCTTTCCCATACAAAATGACTGCGCCGATAAATGATGAAAGTAACAGCATTTCCGGCATTTTCCTAGTAATTGTGGCCCCCACCAGCAATACTACAATTGGGATACACGATAAGATACCAAAACCCATACAAATACCTCCTCTTTTTTTCCCTACTTATATTGCAACTAATATAAAACTGGAACCGACTTATTATGTAATAAAATACCATTTTTTTATTAAATTGCAATATGTTGTAATTTATGCTACAATATTTTCTGTAAATAATCAATTATTATTTTATAATTATTTTATGTAATAATTATTTTTTATTTAAATAAATAATTATTTTCTATACTTAAAATACTTAATTTATACTTAAATAATTATCAGTTCGGATGCTTTTTCAACCTGGGGGGGAATTGTCATGGAACTTAATGAATACTGCCTGTTGAATGAATTAATATACTGTATCTATACAGAAAAAAATTTCGAGGCGCTATGCCGGATCTTATTGAAACGTCTGAAACATTTTATTAAATGCTCCTATGCCAGCGTTCTTTTAGCCGATCTGAAAAATGAAGGTCATCTCTGCCACCCCATTTGTGAGCCCGAAAGCTTTATCGAGGCGGAAAAGCGTTATCTTCAGTACGAGGAGCAGGATCACCTTCTCTGGATGAGTTACTCTCCACAGACTATGGTATTCAGGGACAGCCAGGCTCTCTCAGATTCGAAGCGGCTGTCCTCCAGAATCTACAGGGACTGCTACTCTCACTATGATATTTTTGATACATTGCAGATGAACCTGACCTATAATTCTCATTTTCTGGGATGTGTGACTCTCTATAGGACAAAACATGAACCTCAGTTCACCGATCTGGATGTACTGTATCTGAGACTTCTCAGCATTCATCTGAACGGTGTATTCTATCAGCGTTACTATCTGGCTTCTTCACCAGAATTCCAGAATGATGTTTCGACTGAGAAACATAATTCACCAAGCGGCGGTCAAACTCAAATTCACTCACTTCTTACAAAACGGGAGCATGAAATTGCAGACCATGTCCAGAAAGGCCGCAGCAATGCAGAGATTGCCGAAACATTGAATATCACAGAGCACACGCTCAATAAACACCTGCAGAATATCTACAGAAAATTAAATATTTCTTCCCGCTGGGAACTGCTCTCATACCTGAACTACATTTCAAAGCAATAGCAAAGCATTCAGGTCAAAATTAATGCGGATGTTTTACCTACTTATTCTTGTCCTTAATAAAACCACCCTAAATAAAAAGGAATTGACCCAAAGCCTTCCAGGCAATGTGTCAATTCCTTTTTATTGATTGGCAATGAAATAACCAGTTTTCACCAGTCAAATTTTTGTCTTGGTTTTTTATCTTTAAATGACTTTTTAGCCGAATTCAGTGATTCCTCAATCGCTGTAAACATCTTTTCCACCTGTTCATCCGTGTAGCTGTACTGATTTTTATTAGACAGATTCTCCAGACGCTCAATTGCATCAATAACTTTATTCACACGCTCTTTCGATAAACGGAGGAAATTTTCATTTTTCCTGTCGGTTTCCTTTTTTTGCGGTTCAGCCATGTTATTATCCCTTCTTCTTCGTTATCGTATCGGTGCCTGCAATTGGAATTTCTGATAAGTCAGTCCCTCTTTTGTCTAGAATTATAGTCATAATAATGACTATAGTCAAGAATAAAATAGAATTTTATCCTAATAATATTAACCCCTGTGTTCTCTTTTTCTTTGATATGAAACGGCAAAAATTCTGCTAAGAAAGAAGGTATAATAAATGATTGACTATGGCCCGTTCTGGAAAACACTCATGGCCTCTTCCGAATCAACTTATACTCTTATTACAGTACACCGCCTTTCCAGCGGTACAATCGACCGCCTGAGGAACAATAAACCAATGACCACCACCACTATTAATGATCTCTGCCGGATACTGGACTGCCGTATTGAAGATATCGCCGTATATATTCCTTCCGAGTCGGATCAACAGTTATAAAATACGAAAAAGAGACCAGTCTGCTGAACTACCCCCAAAATTGTCTTTATGGGGGCCATCTCACGCAGATGGTCTCTTTTAGTGCCCTCTTACCGTTCCATACAGACTGTCCGGCTATTCAAGCGCTTCCAAAAACTCCTCATAACTCATCAGTTTCCCAATCTTAGGGAAGATCCATTTCTCGCAGAAGTCCTGCTCTTCCTGTGTGTCGGTAGCCGTGCAGTCACCGAGTACAATTACGCGGTATCCCTTATCATAAGCCGATCTGGCCGAAGATTCCACACACCAGTCCGTGTGGAAACCGGTAAATACCACATATTCAATCTCATTCGCCCTCAGATAATAGTCAAGACCTGTGGAATGGAATGCATCCAGTGTTTTCTTACCCTCCACAATCACGTCGCCAGGCTGCGGGGTCAGTTCTTTGATGATTTCCGGTCCCGGAGTGCCGCGGAGCCAGGCTCCTGTTCCCCAGTCTGCTTCCATGTCCATTTCAAGGCCCCGGAGTCCTTCGCAGGCCGGTCCTCCCTTTTTTAACTCCGGAAATCCGGGATCAAAGGGATGGAACGGACAATAGAAAATCTTCGCCACTTTACCGCGCGCCTGTGAAAGCAGATCCTGAAGATTTGCAATTACATTTCTCTCTGCAAGCTGCTCCTTGATATGGGCGTACATGGTGCCGCCCTCCGTCAGAAAATCATTCTGCGGCTCAATCAGGACAATCGCCGTCTTCTCTTTTGGAATTTTCATATTTGCCATATATAACTCCTCTCATTAGCGGCAGCTTAAAATGGCTCCGCTTTTTTTTCTTTGTCTTACCAGAGCTTTACACTCATTGGGTTATACCTGCTTACTATGCTCCGCCTGCTATACCATATCCTCTGTCTATGTCTCCCACACGATATCTGTCCCTCTCCTACATGGCATTGGGCAGGAACAGCACGAGCTGCGGTAAGAATACACAGCATAAATCCACAATGATAATCGCTACTAGGAACCACATGGAACCGGCAAATATCTCATTTACCGTGATGTCCTCCACGCCCTCCATCCCATACAGCGACGACTTGACCGTAAATACATTCATTCCAAACGGAGGCGTAATCATACCGGTCTCGATCGCAATAATCATAACGAGTCCGAACCACACCAGATCATACCCCAAATCCGCCATAATCGGGCACATCAGAGGCGTTGTCAGAAGCAGGATGGAGGTGGAATCCAGGATACAGCCAAGTATCATCAGGATGACGATAAACAGGATAACCACTCCAATCGGAGGCATATGTAAACTCTCTACAAATCCTCTGATGACATTAATTACGCCGCACATTGCCAGTGTTTTCGAATAGGTGGATGCCGAAACCAGAAGAATCAGTACGCTTCCCGAAGTGGAACCGGCTGAGAGCAGCGTCTCCCAGAAATCTTTCCTGTTAAACCGTTTCTTGAAAACGACAATCAGGAAAGCGCCGAACGCTCCCACCCCGCCCGCCTCGGTCGGTGTAAAGAAGCCGCACCAGATGCCTCCGAGTGAGATTATGATAAGCAGCACAATCGGCCATGGGCGGAGGACGATTTTCCAGAAATTCTTCTTCTCATCTTCCGTCAGCTCTTCCACCTCGGGAATGTAATCCGGCTTCACATGCGCCACCGTAAGAATTACAATGATAAATGCGATGGTCATAAGCACACCTGGGACTACGGCTGCCACAAACAGTTTTCCGATGGATACGTCCGCCTGTGAACCGTAAACAATCATAAGCAGGCTCGGAGGAATCAGCATTCCGAGAATAGCAGAACCGGAAATCGTTCCCAGCGCTATCTTCCTGTCATATTTCAGCCTCAGCATCTGAGGCAGGGCAATCTTTGTAAATACTGCTGCCGAGGCAACCGTTACGCCGGTGATTGCCGCAAAAATCGCATTAGCCACCACCGTGGCGATTCCGACGCCGCCGCGCACCTTTTTCAGAAGGAGGCTGGCCGAATCATACAGATCCTGGCTGGCACCGGACAAGTTGGCCAGCAGGCCCATCAGCACAAACAGCGGAATTACGCCAAACATATACTGTCTGACCGCACCCCAGGCCGACTGGCTCAATACATTCATGGCAGTGGAGAATCTCCCTGTAAACAGGAATACGCTCAGGGTGCTGGTAAACATCAGAGAGGTGCTCAGATGCACGCCGCAGAAAATCAATACCAGCAAAAGGATCAGCGAAAATGCTGCAACAACGCCTGTACTCACCGCTTATTCCCCCCTTCTTCATAAATTTTTTTTCCTGTGACAAGCCTGTAGCCAAATTTAATAATCTGGTCAATAAATTCCAGGATCATTAACCCGGAGCCAAAGATAATCGCAAATCTTCCCGGAACCGTCGTGACACGGAACGAACCCGCAATCTCCGCCTCGCCGATGCTGATTGCATGGAGCAGGTTTCCCCAGCTCGCCTTAATGATAAACGAATATACGAGAATACCCAGAAATGCCGCTATGATATCAATAACCAGCTTCCCCTTTGTCCCGACCTTGTCGTAGAGCATCGTCGTCCGTACGTGTGCCCCCTTTACCGCCACGTAGGGAATTTCTAAAAAGCACACAATGATGATGATGCTCGAGACAATTTCCGCTGTACCCACAAACGGCTTATTAAGCAGTAAGCGGCTGAGTACATCTGCGGTGATTAAAATCATAATTATAAAAATGGATATAGATGCAATTCCATCCATAATGCTCAGAAAACGCTCCAGCATTTTGTCAATTTTTCGCAGAATGGCCATGTATTCATCCTTCCTTAACAATTCCTTTTTCTGTCAATCAGTCTGCAATATTCCAGTCGCGTACTCTTTCAATTCCCTTTGATTCGAGAATCTGGTAATATTTCTCGACAATCTCGGCTCCTTTGTACCCTGCATTGTCCAGGTTCTTTACAAGGCCGTTAACAATATCCGGTAAGCTGGCCGCCCATTTTTCCTGCTCTTCTCTGCTCAGGGTAACGATGGTACATCCTTTTTCCTTTAAATCCGCCAGATCTTTCTCATGGATTTCATTAATATAATTTGCCTCATAGTCCAGATATCCCTCTCCCACTTCCGTGAGAATAGCCTGTACTTCTGCCGGAAGGTCTTTCCATGTATCCATATTGACCGTAATTGCGTTAAATGGCACTACGTTAAAATTGGCATCCAGATAATAAGGGGCAACCTCATAAACCTTTAAATTGACACAGGAGTGTGTCGGCTGTATCGTTGCCTGACAAACGTTGGTCTGCAGGTTCTGATATGTATCGTTTAAAGAGGTCTGGACACCTACTGCTCCGGAGCCTTCAATCCATGAGAGGTTGATGCCGGCTGCCCCTATCTTCATTCCCTTTACATCATCCAGTGATTTTACTTCCTTGGTACTGTAAAAACCGTAAGGATCCGACACCCCGATACCAATAAACTTCTGGTTATAATCTGACTCATAAATAGAAGTAAATTCCGGATACTCCGCATACATCTGCTTAATTGTCTCCGCAACCACCAGTGGATCGGAACAGGAAAACGGCATGCTGTAAACCATATCCTGAAGCGGAAGCCTGGATGCCTCAAACACAAGAATCGTACAACCGATATCCACCAGGCCGTCCTGTACGCCCTGAAGCTCATTACCCAGGGAAATAACGGAACCGCCGTAAGATTTAACCCAGTCAATCTCATAATTTGTCTCTGAACTCACGCGTTCTGAAACATTTTTAACAAAATAATTTTCCAGCGCCGTAATCCATGGATTCGATTCCGAATGACCGGATCCAATCCTCAATGTGATTTTTTCCTTCTTTTCTGACGGAGCCGCTGTTTCCGAGCCTCCCTGTTCAGCCGGAGCTGCTGTCTCTTTCGCCTGTGTACTGCTGCTTCCACACCCCGTCATCGTTGAAATTGCTACTGCTGCCGCCATCCCCAATGCAAATAACCTGTTTTTTTTCATCTTCTCCATCCTTTCTCAATTTGCCGTTACAACTTTTCCTTTTCCGTTGGACACCGGATATTGGATACATTTCTATAGGCACATTGTACAACTTATTGTATATATTGTCAATAAATAATTATTTTCTTGACAATATTTTATCTATATCTTACAATAATATTATTCAACATTGGATACATTGTCCAATCGATTGACAATGTACCTATTTTAGAGTATATTTAAATCTGAAAATTATTTCTAAATCAAAGAGGGGAGCCGCTTATGGAGAACACCACACCGTTAATCCAATATACAACCGTTTCTGATTCTGTTTATCTTTGGATAAAGAATGCAATCATTCAGGGGGATTTTAAACCCGGCGAACATATTGCCCAGGAGAGCCTTACACAAAAATTAGGCGTCAGCCGAACCCCCGTCAGAGATGCCATGAAACGTCTCGAGGCGGAGGGACTGCTGATTACCAAGCCTCATTGCGGAGCCGTGGTCTTTAAACTTTCCAGGGAACATCTCAATGAAATTTATGAGGTCAGAATTCTAATGGAACAATACTGCGCGGCCAGAACCTGCATCAAAGCGTCCGATGAAGACATCGATGCCGTGGAGGCTATTAACCTGCGCATGCTGAGCTTCTCCAACACTTCGAAAGAATTTATGCAGCTCGACCGTCAATTTCATTCTCTGCTCTGCTCCCTGTCCGGATGCACGAATACCGTAGAGATTCTGGAGGGACTCTGGAATAAATGCGATTCCTTCAAATCTATCTACTATTCCCTGGAGGGACGGGCTAATGACACTCTTTCTGAGCACGCCCGCATCATCCAGGGTTTGAGAAAGCGAAATATTTCAGCAACAAAAGAAGCAATCGCAGATCATCTGAAAGATGTTGTCAACAGCGTCGGCACTCATGTGAATTTTTCCTGATTTATCTGCCGGGAACAATTTTTCTTAATCTAAAAAGGTGTCTCTGATTTCTCCCGCTTTAGCGGAAATCAGAGACACCCTTTTCGTTGGCGGCTAATCTGTGCACCCATCATGCTGATTATCATTTACCGGCAATGGAAAATCCACAAAAATTTTCTTTCTCCGGTTTAATCCACGTGACTTTGGGAAAAAACAGAGATTTGCGCCGTCTCCTCTACCAGTTCCGCCAGATACGCAGCCTCTCTCATATTTTTTCCAACCGTCACCTGTCCGTGCCCCTTCAGTAAAAAGGCGTTAGCGCCGGGATTATCCTTAAAGAATTTAATAATCTGCGGAAAATATTCCTTTGGCACCGCATAGGAGTGGGTGTCGAACACCGGTACCACTCCCTTCAGCTTCATCTCAGAATGATGAGTGGCAAACTGAAGTTCCCTATGGCCTGCCGCCCATGCCGTAGCATACGGCGAATGACAATGCATAATGGCGCCTGCCCCCGCCACCTCCTTATAGATGGCTCCATGCAGCAGCGCTTCTTTAGAGGGCCGCAGCTCCCCCTGAATTATATTGCCGTCAAAATCGGTGATGACAACCGTATCGGGACCGACCTCATCAAAAGCGACATCGGTTCCCTTAACAAGCATCCAGTCTTTTCCCGGAATCCTGACACTCAAATTGCCGCCGTTGCTCATTTGGTAACGGAGCGCATAAAATTTAGATGCCGCTTGCCGCATGTCTTCCACCATTTTCATATACTCACTATATTTCATCATTTCTCCGTTCCGCTTAAAAGGCTCATCATTTCCTGCGCACAAATATGAGCAAACTCAGGATCACAGAAATTCAAATCATATGCTTTGAATTTGATTTCCGGTTTGAGTTCCTCCTCAAATATCTTTTTCATTTTCCGTATGGTTTCCGGCTTATGAAAGAATTCTCCCGGATAGCTGAGCGTACGCAGCCCTCCCATCGGAAGAACCACTTCTGTCCTTCCTGCGGAGCGGTTGAGCCGTAATGCAATCGTTCTGGTAATATCTAAAATCTCGTGTTCGTATAGACGGGTATGCGTAAGATCTTTATTGTGCCATACATATCCCCGTTCCTCCTGGTCATCGAACAGCTCCTCCGGGCGCAGACAGGCAAAGTCAATGCCTCCTGGGCATACAAGTGATGGTATTCCCATTTCCGCAGCGGCGCACAGCCGGTTTACGGCGCCTTTGCTGTATCCGTAATCACCAAAATACTCCGCCGTCATCTCATGCAGAGAAAGATCCATTACAGCCGTAACGACCCCTTCCCGGATTAGATCTTCCATCACCTTTCCCCCGATCCCAGTGGAATGGAAGCTGATCGTCTTTATTCCATTTTCCGCCAATTCGTCAGAGGCCTGCATAACAGTGTCATTGGTAATTCCCATCAGAGTGGTGCCAATGTACAGCTCCCCTTTCGTATCAATTCCCCTGCTTCCGTGGGTAACCATGCCTATCATAGCGCTGACCGTGTTTCCCAGCACAGCTTCACTGATCGGGTTCATTCCTGCAAAATCAACGATAGACGGAATTACGGCGATATCCTTATCACCTACTACCGTATCAAAACAGCGGGAACCGCTCGCAATTGTGGAACATATTATCTTAGGAAACCCGATGGGCAGCAGTCTCAGAGCTGCCGAACACACAACCGTATTCTGCAGTCCGCCCATCCCAATCACACCGTCTATTTGCTTTTGCTGATACAGTTTCATCACTGTTTTTGCTATCCCCTCTGTCATCGCGGAGATAGCTCCGCTCTTATCAAAGCTATGTACCTGCTCCCAGGTATAACCTCCTGCCGCTAATACCTCCTCGCGTGTTATATCGGCTTTTATAGGGATGCTGGGTCCCGTGCTGATATCCAGTATAAGCGGCTGGTTACCGCTTTTTATAATCTTTTCCCGCACAAATGTTATCTCGTGATATTTTGTATCACAGCAGGCTATAACCGCGATCACTGCCATATTCTCGAAGTCACGGTGACTTCTTCTTTCACCTGCCTTTCTCTTTCAGTCCAAGTACAGGCGTCGCGGCAGATCGTTCAAGTATCTCCCTGTCGTGGCATGTAAGAATCCGATCCAGGCTCTCCGCCCGCTCCTTAATAAGCTCAATACTCTTCCAGGTGGATACAATATCGGAAAAACGGTTGGGCGGAGTGATATCATAATGCAGTTTTTCGATTGGCTTCACATTATCCATGATAAAAATAGAATCACCACAGCAGATATATTTACCGGTCTCCGTGTCAATCTCAACGGACTGATGTCCCACAGAATGCCCCGGCGTCTCAAATACCCGCACTCCCGGCATGATCTCCGTCTCACCTTCGACGAGATTCATCTCAATACCCTCAAAAGGCCTGGTGATTCCAAGTTCCGGAGCTTCATAGGACTTGTAATACAGCGGAATGGGGTTCATTGCAAATTCATATTCTTTTCGGTTAACATAAAATTGGGCATTCGTGAATTTTTCCATATAAAAACAGTGATCCCAGTGCAAATGGGTAAACACTACAATATCAATGTCCTCCGGTTGATATCCCAAAACGGCCAGCTGCTCTGTGATCGCCATTCCTTCCGGCTGGCGGGAACCATGATGGTGATATTGATCGGCGCGTTCCGTGTATGCCATGCCGGTGTCTACCAGCAAAAGCTTGTCGCCCCCTTCTACAAGGTACGTAAAGACCGGATACTCCTCTTCCTGATCAGAGGCGTCCGGATAGAATGCCACCGTTGAATGGTGGTAAAGATACTGCTTTGGGATCATTGTCACAAAGCCTGTATTGATAGGTCTTATTGTTAGATTACTCATGTGATACCTCCTGGCTTTAATGGGGTATCCAATTGTATCCAGTGTCCAATATTATTATATCGAAGGGGAAAGGCTTTGTCAAGAAGATTTAGTTGAGGAGGCGGAAACGCTGCCGAAGGGCAAAATTGGCAACAAAAAGCACGCTCCGCGAACTTTTTATTGCCAATCACTCAAAAAAAGAGGACATGTTTTCTTACAACATGCCCTCTAAATCATATCGAAACAAACTTAACCAGTAAACCATACAGGTTATAAATCAAATTTTCCAAAATTTAATTCTTTGAGCCATTGATACCGGATTACACCTTGCAGTAAAATACAGAGGCGCGGCTATTACTCTTATAATAATGAATAGCCAAACGTGTTTACAAGCGCATCCAGTTTCTTTCCTGCCTTACACTGCGGGCAGTTTCTGTAGTCTGAATAGGCATAGTCCGGTAAATCTTTCTTGCCGAACACCGCTTTAATCGGAACTCCGTTAACCTCGTCAAGCGCGCTGAATATTGCCGATACTCCCATGAGGATGCCGTCATAGTACTGGATACACTCAACGGCTTTATTAACCGTAAGCCCTGTTGTTACCGTGGACATCAGAATCATCACGTGTTTTCCCCTGATCATCGGGAGCAGGTTCTCCCTGAAGATAATCTGGCTGTTGTTGTTAAATTCAGGACTTACAACGTAAACTGTCTTGTGTGCATTCATGGAGAGAAAGCCGCCCTTGGTCAGTTCTTCCGACAAAAATGCTCCGATTACTTCTGTCTCCTCCATACACACAATTGTATCAATCACCGTGTCATAGAGATACATGCTTACCAGATCTCTGGCCACTTCCTGGGCCTCGCTGGTTCTTGTCTTCATTGTAGTCATATCAATGTAGTAATTGATATGGGCGTGGTTGGTTGCAAAATGTCCCGGCAGTACCTTTAATGAAAGATCGGTTCCTGCTGTCTTAATCTTTGTATACTTATTCTCCATATAAACGCCCCCTTCATAAGAAAGTCTCAACTGTAACTTATCTTTATTATACTAAAAGCCCGGGACTATAACAAGATAAAATCTGTACATTTATGATTTTTTTATAAGATATCAGATATTATTAATTTATGACAATCGGATCAACGGCAGATTCGCGCACACATTCCAGGAACCTGTCCCCATACTTCTCATACTTAATTTCCCCAACGCCGGACACATTAAGCATCTCCTCCCTTGACTGAGGTTTCACAATACTCATATGGGTCAGCGTTTTATCAGAAAATACAATATACGGCGGGACCTTTGCCTCTCTGGCAATCTCCATCCGAAGTGTCCGAAGCTTTTCAAACAGCTTCTCGTCCTCCTCGGTAAATTCCGCGCCGGAAAGTCCGGCAGCAAAACCCTTGCCGTTTTTTTTCTTCTTCCCGCCTTTCTCTTTCGCTTCGTGTTCCTGCTCTTTTGCCATCTTCATGACAACAGCTTCCTCGTCATTCAGAACAGCCATTGATTTTTCCGTCAGTTTCACAAGCATGTATTCATCATTTGTTACCCGCAGATAATCGTTGAGAAGCAGGTAGTTCATCACCTGGCGCAGTTTAAATGCCGGCACCTTGGCGGCCGCAGCATACCATGCGTTCTCGTCCATGCGGTACTGCCTGATTTTAGCCGTGTTGGCTCCGCGGACCGTGTCAAGAATCACGTTCACGCCATATCTCTGCCTGCAGTCTTCCACACAGCCGATTATTGCTTTCGCCGTCTCCGTCACATCCGCCGTCTCAAACTGACTCAGACAGTTTGAACAGTTTCCGCAGTAATTTCCGCCGTACTCCCCGAAATAGCGCAGGATGTAATCCCTCAGGCATTCATTGGTAAAGCAGTAATATGTCATCTTGCGAAGACGATCGCGATCCCTTTCCTGAACCAGCTCTCTGGTCACAAAGTCGAGTTCCTGGTTGTCCTGGTTATTGTCAATAAAAAACTGGTTGGTAATCACATCCTGGCCACCATACAGCAGGATGCACTCGGCCGGTTCACCGTCTCTGCCCGCGCGCCCCGCCTCCTGATAATAACTCTCAATGTTTTTCGGCATGTTGTAATGAATGACAAACCGCACATCCGATTTATCAATTCCCATGCCAAACGCATTCGTTGCGATCATCAGATTCTTTCTGTCATAAATAAAATCTTCCTGGTTGCGTTTTCTCTCTGCGTCGCTCAGCCCCGCATGGTAACGTGTCACCTCAAAACCTTCATCGGCCAGCCTCTGGCTGACCTCCTCCACCGTCTTTCTGGTCAGGCAGTAGACAATGCCGCTCTGGCCCGGATGGCATTCTATGTAATTTTTCATCGTCGCATATCGGTCTTTCGGCGACTGTACCGAGAACCACAGATTCGGCCGGTCAAATCCGGTTGCCACCACCGTCGGTTCCCTCAGCATCAGGATGTCAATCACATCATCCCTCACTTCTTTTGTCGCGGTCGCGGTGAAGGCACTGATGACCGGCCTCTTCGGAAGCTTATCGACAAACTCCATAATCTTTAAATAACTCGGTCTGAAATCCTGTCCCCACTGTGATACACAGTGAGCCTCGTCAACGACCAGCATCGAAATCTCCGCGTGTGTGGCAAAATCAAGAAATTCCTCCGTTACCAGCCTCTCAGGCGCAACATAAATAATCGGATACCGCCCCTCTCTTGCATAGGAGAGCGCTTTATAATACTGGCTTACCGTCAGGGAGCTGTTCAGATACGCGGCATGAACGCCGGCCTGGTTCAGGGCTGATACCTGATCCTGCATTAAAGAAATTAATGGTGAAATGACTAGAGTGATTCCCTTCATCATCAGGGCCGGAACCTGAAAACACAACGACTTTCCGGCTCCTGTAGGCATAATTCCCAAAGTATCCTGTCCGGAGAGGATGCTGTCAATCAACGCTTCCTGCCCCTCCCGGAATTCTTCATATCCAAAATAGTGTTTTAATACCTGATATTTATCCATATAAAATTTCAAATCTCCTTTTCCGTCATCTGCATTCTGACAGAACATTTAAACCCTCTTTATCATATCATGACGGGAATAGATTTACTACTTTCTTTTTTGGGACGTTCTCATCTCTCAAATCCAGCCTCCGCAAAATAGGAAGGCAGATGGAAATCCGGAACATCGCTCTCTATCCTTGAATAGCTCATATAATGCTCAATCTCTGGGCTCTCGGATATCTTGTAGAAATTACAGCGCATCCGTGCTTCCCCTTCTCCTGCTGCCAGCCATTCCTCCAATTTTCTGCCCGTCAGTTCCTCCAGATACCATTCCGGTATCAAAAAATCCACCCTCCAGCCATCCCGGCCGATGACGGCGTTGCAGCGGCTTTCCCGGTATATCTGGTCCGGTACAAATTCCCTGTTTTCTTTGCCATAGCCATACTGGGCATACATTGCCGCATTGGCATTGAGTTCAAAGTTCAGATATAGGCACCTGCCGTCAATCTCCCCCGGTACGCCTCCCTCATGGACGGGAAATGCCAGGAATAATTCCAGGGCGCTGTCCGTCCAGACGGGTCCCTTGTGGTAGACATGGACTCTGTGAGGGTTTGTCTCCTCACAGGCCATACGGACCAGGAGTCCTTTTCCCTCCTGGTATCCCATATAGGCCCAGGCTCTGGGCTGCATTCTGCAGTTCCACTGAGTTTCTGTAATCTCTGCTTTCACGCAGGATTCTATCTCCACCGGAGATTTGATTTTTCTGATTTTGTATTCCTTCATCTTGTAACTCCCCCTGTCTATTGCTTGAATTTTTCCCTCTTACAGCATCCCCAATGTTTCAAGGGCATAAGCTATCCCGTCCGCTTCAACCGTCTTCGTCGTAAAAGTGGCGTAAGGCTCCAGCCCGCTGTCATGTTTTCCCATCAGCACCGAGTTGAGTGAATACTGAAACATGGAAAGGTCATTCATGCTGTCACCGAATACCCAGGCGTCCTCCTTCGCAATCCCGTACCGTTTTAGGATTGCTTCGATAGCCGTCGCTTTGGAATGGCCAGCCGGTATACATTCATAGAAATCCCCGCCTCTGTCTATCACTTCAAACTCGTCCTTCAGCGTGGCGAAGAATTCTTCTTTTCTGCTCTCTCCATCCGCCACAACGCAGAACTTTGTGATCTCATAGGAGTTGTCGTCCCATCCCAGAGGAATATAAGCACCCGCCGCTTTCAGAAGGCGAATCATCTGCTCCACCACGGGCATCCTGGATGTCCCATTATTGAAATAGCAGCCCTCGACTCCTTCCAGCACGCCGTCCAGCCCAAAGCGGATAATATCCTCCTTTAGACGCAACGCCCTTTCGGCCGAAACTCTTCTGTCATAGAGAATTTTATCCCCCACTGTAATGTAGGTGCCGCAGCCGCATAAAAGCCCGTCCAACTCTACCTCGCTTCTGATTCCCTCTGTCTGACAGTACGTCCTGCCCGTGTTGATAAACACAAGGTTTCCCCTCTGCCTGGTTTTTTTTAAGGCAAGTACCGCGCTCTGCGGTACCTGCCTTGTAATCTCACTGAATAATGTTCCGTCAATATCAAAAAATAGCGCTTTTCTATTCATTTCTGAACACGATCTCTCCTGTCTTATCGTCCATGCTGTCCACTATAGCCAGCGATTCCAGCCGGATTCCATTCTCACGGATACGCTTACCGCCTTCCTGGAATCCCTTTTCAATGACTATCCCGGCGCCTGCCAGCTCTGCCCCGGAATCCTTAATCAACGCCGTAAGGCCTTCCAGCGCCTTTCCGTTAGCCAGAAAATCGTCTATCACGAGGACCTTGTCCCCTTCTCCCAGAAACTCTTTGGATACGATGATGTCGTAAACCGTTCCGTGGGTGAAGGATTCCACTTTCGTGGTATATACGTCCCCTGCTATATTCTTGGTCTTCGTCTTTTTTGCAAACACAACCGGCACGTCGAAATATTCCGCCACAATACAGGCAATTCCGATACCGGACGCCTCAATTGTAAGGATTTTATTAATCTCCGTTCCTTCAAAACGTCTCTTAAATTCTTTGCCAATCTCTTTAAAGAGCCCTATATCCATCTGATGGTTTAAAAAGCGGTCCACCTTCAGGACATTGCCTGCTTTCACTACTCCGTCTTTGCGGATTCGGTCCAATAAGATCTGCATATGATATTCCCCACCTGCTTTTGTATTATAACAGTTCAGACATCATGAACTGTTACTTTGTATTATACTTTTATGACGCCGGAACCTCTTCTGCGTCTGCGACTGTGATAACCGCATTCTCCACCAGGAAATCAAGTGTCTTCTGCATCAGAGCCGTATCATCCACGATCTCCTTATCAGCGGTCTCCAGAAAACTTTCCAGATCGTCGTATCCGTACTGTTTTGCAAGAGCTTCCCTGTCTTCGTCTGAGATTGTAATATTCTCTTTGGATGCAATCTCCTTTAAAAGCATCTCCTGCTTTGTCATATCCTTTGCAATCGCCTTAAGCTCACTCTTTAATCCGTCTTCGTCCATTCCCATCAGCCCTGCATATGTAGCAAAATCCATCCCGTACATAGCCGCCTGATTTGTATAGTACTGAACCTGGTTGTCAAAGTTTGTATTCACTTCATCCGTTGCGCAGATAATCTCAGAATTGTCGATAGCTGCGTTAAGGATATCGGTATTTCTCTGATTGTCAATCTGAGCCTGCTTATTCTCCAGGATAAATTCCTTCATATTCTTTTTCAGATTCTCAACGGTTCCGTCCTCCGGTGACACTTCGGTCACAAACTCGTCCGTAAGCTCCGGTACCGTCTTCTCCTGCACGTTATTGACAGTCACCTCGAATACCACATCCTTGCCTGCCAGATCCGTACTTCTGTAATCTGCCGGGAAAGTCAGGTTCAGGGATACATTATCTCCCTTTTTCGCTCCCACAAGGCCGGACTCAAAACCGTCGATAAAACTGTTGGAACCGAGAATTAAATCGAATCCTTCTGCGCTTCCGCCGTCAAAGGCCACTCCGTCCTTCGTTCCCTTGTAATCGATATTGACCTGATCGCCAAGCTTTGCTTCACGATCCACTTCCACATACTTGGCGCTGGAATTCAGCAGCTGCTGAATCTGTGCGTCCACTTCTTCATCCGTCACCGCCGGCTCTGTCACCGTAACGGGAATTCCTTTATAGTCTCCAAGGGTAATACTTCCCTCTGCCACATACTCTTCCGTCTCCGTCTCAGCGGCAGTGCTCTCCGCCTCTGAAGCCGTAGTGCCTGTCGCACTCTTCTGTCCTGAACAGCCTGTTGCAAAGAGCATCAGGGCCGCTGCGCCGCAAAGTCCTACTGTTAAAAATTTTCTCATTAAAAAACCTCATCTTTTCTTATTTTATTCAACTGCAATACCGACGGCAGATCCGAGCTGCAGATCCGTTGCCGTTCACTCCGTGTCCGGCAGCATAACTCCGTCTAACGCATTCTGGAGCCGATGCGTATAACAGACATAATACCACAAACGGCCCCAGAAAAAAAGATCCTATTTATAAAATGCGCAGAACGCCTTATATGTATTGTAGATATCCAGCTTGGAAGCCAGCTCGAACGGAGAATGCATGGAAAGAATCGGAACGCCCAGATCAACTACGTCCACATCCATGCCCGCCACGTACAGGGCAACGGTTCCGCCGCCTCCCACATCCACGGCCCCCAGCTCACCAATCTGCCAGTATACTCCCTCTCTGTCCATGATTTCCACAATCTTCGCCATTGTCTCTGCGCTGGCGTCGTTGCTGCCGCCCTTGCCCCTTGAACCGGTATACTTGGTCAGGACACAGCCCTTGTTGATAAAGCAGGCGTTTCTTTCCTCATAAACCTGTGAAAATGTCGGGTCGTAAGCCGCATTGACATCGGATGACAGGCAGATGGAATTTCTTAAAATCTCCCTGCAGTCAATGCCGGAAATTTCTGCCAGATCTTCAATATAATGGAGTACAAAATCGGAATCCAGGCCCGTATTGCCTACGGAACCTATCTCTTCCTTATCGGCCAGCACTGTAACCGTCGTGTACTCCGGATTCTCTGTAGCGAGTTCCGCCGTAAGGGCAGTGAAAGCGCACACGCGGTCATCCTGTCCGTATGCTCCCACCAGGCTCCTGTCGAGTCCCACATCCACTGCCTTAAAGGCAGGAACAATCTCGATCTCCGCACGGATGAAATCCTTCTCGGTCATACCGTACTTCTCATTCAGGATAGAAAGGGCCAGAAGTTTCACAGGCTCCTTAATCTCCTCATCCTCTGCAAACGGAAGGGAGCCAATTATCACATTCAATTCTTCCCCCTTAATTCCGTCCTTTAATTTTCTCTCATTCTGATCGGCCGCCAGATGGGGAAGCAGATCGGTCACGCAAAAAACGGGATCGCCCGCATTCTCGCCAATGCTGATGTTTACAATCTCCCCGTCCTTTCTGACTACCACGCCGTGCATGGCAAGGGGGATTGCCGCCCACTGGTATTTGCGGATTCCTCCGTAATAATGTGTTTTAAAATAGGCCAGCTCCGTCTTCTCATACATTGGGTTCGGTTTTAAATCAAGACGTGGGGAATCGATATGCGCCACGTTCAGGCGAACGCCCTCCTCCAGCTTTTTCTGTCCGAAGGTAGTCATAATCAGGGATTTCTTTCTGTTGACATAATATACCTTTTCTCCTGCCTGATATGCTTTGCCTTTTTCAAAAAGAGTATAGCCCGCTTCGCTCAGCCGTTTCACCGCCTCCGTCACAAACTCACGCTCTGTTTTTGCACAGTTTAAAAATTCCTTATATCCTTCACAGTAAGCAAACGCCTCTTCCTTCTGGGACGGCGCCTCCTGCGCGATATTCGGGAACTTCCATGTCAGTTCTTTCTGAAGTTCTTTTGCTCTTTCGCCCGCTGTCTTTTCTGTCTGTTCCATTTCCTTTCTTTCCTCCTTCTTCTGTATCGGTTTTATCATGACTTCTTCCATACATGTCATCCTTTTTTCTTCTTTACCATCATATCACTGTCGAGGACAATCGTAAATGGTCCGTCGTTTAAAAGTTCTACCTGCATATAAGCTCCGAACTCGCCGTGCTCCACCTTATCCACGTACTTCCGGCACCGCTCCACCACATGTTCGTAGAGGCGGTTGGCCAGCTCCGGCGCTCCCGCCTTGAAAAAGCTGGGACGGTTCCCTTCGCTGCAGTCCGCATACAGAGTAAACTGGCTTACAACCAGGATCTGTCCGCCCACATCGGACAAAGACAGATTCGTCTTCCCATTTTCATCCTTAAAAATACGCAATTTACATAATTTATCAACCATCTTGTCGGCAATCTCTTCCGTGTCCGTATCGGAAACTCCCAAAAGCACCAGAAAACCGTCCTCTATGGCTCCCAGCACCTTTCCTTCCACCGATACGCTTGCCTTTGACACTCTCTGAAGCACAATTCTCATCTTCAGTTCCTCCTGTTATTTTAACATCTCCCTGATTCTCGCAAGGAGATTTTCCGTCGCCTTCTCTCCGTACAGGACTTCCCGGGCCATCAGGGGGTTATCCGTAATCACGTTATCCGCCCCCAGAATCTTCATCCGCTCCATCTCGCTCCTTCTGTTTACCGTCCATACATGGACTTCTTTACCGCTTTCATGGGCATCGTTAATCAGCTTCTGGTTGACAGAGCTTGACAGCATACTGATAAAGTCTATCGCCTCATCCCTGTAGTAATTCCCATAGGCCGCCGATACAATATATCCCGTGTAAATATCCGGCGCCGCCTCCTTCACTCTTTTTAAATAGCCGTAGCTGGTGGACGTCACAACGCACTGCTCCGTCCATCCGGACTGCTCAATGAGCTCCGCAACCATCTCAGGAAGGCCGGAGGAGGCTCCCATATACTTGATTTCGATATTCAGCTTTAAATGGCCTCTCGCGAATTCCAGGACCTCCTCCAAAGTGGGGATTGTCGTTCCCGCATACTGAATAGAAAATCCTGTTCCCACGTCAATATCCTTTAACTCCTCCCAGGTCATTGACTTAACCGTCCTGTCAATTCCCGCCATGCGTTTCAGGGTGCTGTCATGAAACAGGACCATCACTCCGTCCTTTGTCTCCTGGACGTCAATCTCCGCATAGTCCGCCAGCTCGTCAACCGCTGCCTGCAGGGCCGGTATCGTATTTTCCGGCGCCGTCCGGGAACTGCCTCTGTGCGCCGTAATCTGGACCTCATAGAGCAGATCTTCATCCAGGAAGCTGCCGTTTCTCGACACGTCAAACGCCGTCGCCATACTGACCGCAGTCACAACGGCCAAAAGTCCCAGTACGTTCCTCCGGTTCAGCCACCGCTCCCTTCCGTGCCTGTCGATATCAAAGTCCCACCGCTTCTTCTTTTTGTCCTTTCTGTCATACTGGAAATACAGTACGGTCAGGGCGCCGTAGTTTACGATCACCGACACGATACTGGCAATAAAGATGATTGCCAGCTCGATTTTATCCCTCGCCGCCAGCAGCAGCGCCAGTTCGACTCTCCGGTCCATGAAGCGGACCGCGAACACCGCCACAATGACAACTGAAAACAGGTACATAAGGATACCCGTCGCGACAACCGCCAAATTGCAGGCCGTCAGAATAAACGAGGTCCTTACATACCTTCCCCTCAGAAGCTCTTTGCTCCGCTCCATGCTGTCCCTGAATGTCCTTTGCTCAACCAAACAGCCAAAGCAGATAAACGCGGTCGGAATCGATAAAAGGATACAGGCCGCCAGGAAAAACACGATCAGGAGCCTGCCCCAGTTCTCTCCCATCAGGCCGGGCAGGATAAATTTAAGCGGCTTTAAATGGCACAGCAGCCTGTAAATGAAAAATATATTAGTCAGGATATAATGGACGGCCACAATCAGAAAAAGTTTCCAATTCTTCCGCCTTATCTCATGGGCCGTCTTCGCAAGCCCGCCCAGAAAGACAGAGTACACGTTCATTTTCCTTGAATATGCCGCCGCCTGGAATGCCGTTGTCAGACTTCCGATTTCTATCATGAGTCCCGTCATAATTACCGCCGCGATCAGAAGAACGACGGGTACTGTGACCGGTTTCAGCAGGAATGCCTGCAAATTGCTCACCGTCACATAACTGTAACCCGCCGCCTTCAGGGAAAGGCGCACCAGCGCCCCGGTAATCTGCAACAGAAGAGGAAGAGTCAAAAGACGGAACGCCAGCTCAAACAGAAAAATATTTCCGTTGTTGATGCTCAAAATCTGCTTCGTGTCCTCAAATTCCCGTCTTATTTTCATCTTCCCCGTGCTTCTTTCTGTATTCTGTCACGTTCTTTTCTGAACGCTCTTATCCTTACTTCTCTTTCTCTGCGGCGGCCGCAGCCAGAAGCTCCGCCTGCGCCTCCGCGGCTGTCTCTGCTTCCATCTCATTCTGGTTGATCTTCATAATCTCCTCATTCAGAGAGAACATCTTGGCATCCAGCATATCGACCATATCAGCGCAGGCTTTTAACTCCTCCTCCAGATAATCCGGGGCGTGCCCTTCGAATTTGTAGTAAATCTTGTGTTCCAGGCTCGCCCAGAAATCCATGGCAACCGTCCGGATTTGGATCTCCACCTTTGTCTCCACCGGTCCCTCACTCAAATAAATCGGGATCGTGACTACCAGGTGATAGCTCTTATACCCGTTGGGCTTGGGGGTCTTAATATAGTCCTTGATATAGAGAACCGTAATATCCGACTGTCTGGCCAGCATATCGGCGATCAGGTAGATATCTGAAGTAAAGGAACAGATAATCCGGATGCCGGCAATATCGCTGAGATAATCAATCATATTCGGGATCGTCACATCCCGGCCATCGTGCTTTAACTTCTTTACGATACTCTCCGGCGTCTTCAGCCTGGATTTCACGTGCTCAATGGGATTGTAGTTATAAATATGGATAAATTCATTATTTAAGATTTCGATCTTTGTATTAATCGCTTTTAAAGCCGAATTATACAAAAACATGACCGTTTTCCACTGGTCAAGCTGATCATATGATTTGGGAATGTTCAATTTTTCCCCTCTCCTTTAAGTCACTGTTAGAATTTGAGGTTCTTAAACAGCTCTCCCAGTCCCGTGGTAGCCTCACCCGACTCATGGTAGTTGAATACCTCTTCATCCGGCGCCTCACCCAGCTCCACTGCCTTCATACTGAGGCTGATTTTATTGTCGGCTGTTGATATAATTTTTACCGTTACGGTCTGGCCCTCTTTCAGCACTGCGCCGGGATGTGAAATCCTCTTGCTGCTGATCTGGGAAATATGAACGAGGCCGGACAGTCCGTTCTCAAGGCTGATAAATGCTCCGTATGGTTTGATGCTGTCAACGGTGCCTTCCATGATTGCTCCGACTTCGCATTTTGCGATTTTTTTCTTCTTCTCTTCCTGGAGCTTTTCTCTCGCAGCCTCTCTTCCCGACAGAACCAGCTTGTTATGCTCTTCGTCGGCAGTGATAACAGTGACGTCCACCATTCTGCCGTTCCATTCTTCCAGGTTCTCCACATAAGCTGCATCCAGACGGGAAGCCGGGATAAATCCTCTCATTCCTTCAATCTGTGCTACGGCTCCGCCGTTAACAATCTCCGTGATTCTGACCGGTACGATAGTGCGCTCTTCCAGCATGGTTCTCAGTCTGTCCCATGCCATCTTGTCATTTGCTTCTTTTCTGGAGAGTACAATGTTGCCTTCGCCGTCGTCCGTCTTGATGACTGTGGCTGTGATTTCTTCACCTACGTGGATTTCTTCTTTCATGTTAAAATCGGGATCATTGCTCATATTCTCTTTCTCAATGATTCCCTCGGCATAATATTTCAGATCAAGAAGCACCTCAGTATCGGTTACTCCGATTACGGTTCCGGTTAATATATCGCCCTCCCGTACCTTTTGAAAAGAAGCTTCCAGTTCCGCCGCATAGTCATCCATTGTTTCCCGGCTCTGCTCTTCTTCGATCGCTTCCGCCACATTCTCGCGGTCCTTCAATATTTCTTCGGCGCCTTTCTGTGCTTTCTCTTCCATCTCTGCCCCATATATCATTTCATCTGTCATAGTTTTTCCTCCTTTTGTGTGCTGGTCTACTCTCCTTAGTCTATTTAACCATATCCCACCTCATATTTCTATAGTTTTCTGACGAAAAGTATGATATATTTTTATTAGTTGTTACTGCCCACTCCGTGCACAGTAATGCGCTCCGCGATGCACAGAAACGGCAAATGCTCCTTTTCGCGCCGTCTAACCCGGGATTTTTACGCAAAATGCGCGTGAAACACCTCGCGGAACGTTTCAGTAACTTAGCGATTTCATATTTGGAATTCATGAAAGCCCATGGGTTTCAAGGCGATAATCAGAAATTGATATATTTAGAAATGAGGCTTTTTAAATGAAAGACATTCTTGACCTGCACACTCACACAATTGCAAGCGGCCATGCATACAACACTCTGTACGAGATGGCCAAAGCTGCCGCCGATAACGGAATGGAACTTTTCGGCTCCTCCGATCACGGACCGGCTCTTCCCGGAAGCTGCCATGAGATGTATTTCTGTAATTTCAAATCGATTCCCGGTGAGCTTTACGGAATAAAACTGATTATGGGCTGCGAGCTGAATATCCTGGACTATATAGGCACCCTGGATTTGAAGGAATGGCTTTTAAAACGCATCGATTACGGCATTGCCAGCATTCACGATCTCTGTTACAAAATCGGTACCAGGGAAGAGAACACGGCCGCCACAATAGGCGCCATGAAGAACCCCTACGTCCAGATTATCGGTCATCCCGATAATGCCAATATTCCCCTCGATTACACGGAACTTGTGAAAGGAGCGAAGGAGCACCACGTTCTTCTGGAAGTTAATAACAGCTCCCTGAAACCGGGTTCCCCCCGGCCGGGAGCGAGAGAGAATTACCATATCATGCTGGAGCTCTGCCGCAGGCACAATGTGTCCGTTATCGTGAACAGTGATTCCCACTGTGCCTCGGATGCCGGACGCCACGATTATGCGGCAGAACTTCTGAAAGAGATGGATTTCCCCGAGGAGCTTGTTGTCAACACATCCTTAAAGAAACTTGCAGAGTATCTTCCCTGCATAGGTTCACTTCAGATTAATAATTGATTCCAGTAATTCCTACGCGGTTATCAGCGCCAAGCCCAATCGTAATATTGGGCTTTCCTGATGGATCGCCCACCACAAGTCCGGCTTTCACTACATTCAGGGAGTTTACATCAGCCCCTTTTACCGCTTCAATCAACTCGTCGGTAAAAACTTCATCCGGATTCAGATCCATAAATTCTTCCTCACTGTCTACCGTCACTCCGTCTCCCACGCCCACATAGCAGGGATAAACGACCGCTTCCTTTAACTTCTCCAAATCCCGTTCCCCGATGATATTCTGAATGCCTTTAGCCATAGCTTTATACTCTGTCTCCAGCATCTTTTTTTCTTCTTCTGCCGACAGAGTTGTATCTTCCACGTGTTTCGTTTCCTCTGCTGTTGTCTCTGCAGTCTGCGCTTCTGTTGTTTGAACTGTTTCTGTTGTACCGTTTCCGATCCCGCCGCATCCGCCAAGCCCCATCACTGAAGCCAGCACAACTGCTGCAATCAATTTTTTCTTCATAATCTGCCTCCTGCATGCCCAGTTTTTTTCTGAGCCATTTTGCGATAATAACACGGTTTGAAACACCTGTCAATTCTTTTGCCGAATTCTAAAACCCGGCAGACAGAAAAGTACCTGCCGGACAGGATACGTTCCCGTCGGGCAGGTACTTTTTTGCTATGTATAGCAGTAAAACATTTGTATCATTCAGTGGTCTAACATACCTGTTATGCAGATACGGCTTTTTTAGAACTCATATACTGCCAGAATGTTGTTCCAATAACCAGAATCAGGCCTACCATATCGGTCATGGCGCCCGGATCCATCATGCAGAGGCCTCCGGCGATTAAAAGAATCCTGAATACCGGATTCAGTTTGCCGAAAAGGAATCCGTTCAGCGCTGATGCGATACCGAAAATACCAAGCAGAGAGGTAACGCAAATCTGGATAACCTGAACCACGTTTGTATCAATAAATACCATCGCCGGGTTAAAGGCCAGGATATAAGGCACGATGAAGGCCGCAATCGCAAGACGCGTAGCGTTGATGGCCGTCTTCATCGGTGGGGCCTTAGCTATGGCCGAACCGGCATACGCCGCCAGGGCAACCGGTGGCGTAATATCTGCCACGATACCAAAGTAGAATACGAAGAAATGTGCGGATACCAAATTGATGCCGATTTCCGGAGCAATCAGGATCGGTGCACATGTTGCAGCCATAATACAATAGTTAGCCGTTGTCGGAACTCCCATACCGAGTACGATACAGCAAATCATAGTCAGGAACAGGGCAATAATCGGTTTTCCCTGGGATACTGCTACGATGGCAGTGATCAGTTTGGACGCCAGACCGGTTGAAGTAATGCAGCCTGCCACGAGACCTGCCATTGCACAGGCAACAGCTACTGTGATTGTACCCTTGCCTCCGGCTTCCAGGGCATCGACAATCTTTGTAAGGTTAATCCTGTTGTCTTTATTAATCAGACCTACGCCGATTGCGATAAAAATAGCAACAGACGCGGAGAACTGCATGGTATAGGTATTTGTGGATACTAATGCAACCAATACGATCAGTGGAGCCAGCAGATAGATTTTCTTGATTAATAATCTCATCTTTGGCAGTTCTTCCTTCGGAATCCCCTTAAGGCCAAGCTTCTGGGCTTCCAGATGTACTGCGATATAAATTCCGGCAAAATACAGGACTGCCGGTAAGATTGCCTTTAAAGCTACCGTCGCATAAGGCACTCCCATGTACTCTGCCATCAGGAAAGCGGCAGCGCCCATGATAGGAGGCATAATCTGTCCTCCGGTGGAAGAGGCTGCCTCTACGGCGCCTGCAAACTCCGGTTTATAACCGCATCTCTTCATCATGGGGATCGTAACCGAACCTGTTGTTACCGTATTGCCGACCGAAGAACCGGACACCATGCCGCAAAGAGCCGAGGAGATAACCGCCACTTTGGCAGGTCCGCCGGCCGAAGAACCGCACAGGCTGTTCGCCAGGTCAATGAAGAAACCGGATATTCCGGTCCGTTCCAGGAACGCCCCGAAGATAATAAACACCACTATATATTTAGCGCAGACATTGATCGGAGTATTCATAACGCCGGTCGTCGTATAAAAAAGATCATAGATTACTTTTCCGAAGCGGACGGTGGCAAACGTATATACCAGCAATGCGCCGACAACACACAGAATCGGAATTCCCACGCAGCGGCGGCAGAGTTCCATCAGAGCCAGTACGGCTATGATAGCGATCGCAACCATCACAGGATCTCTTGTAACACGGGTCGCCAGCTTGATAATCTGCTGTGCATGGAAAGCAAAATAGAAAAACGGCGCTGAACCTGCCACCATGAGAACAACATCGTACCATGGCATATAGTTGACCCGGGTAACTCCCTTTTTAATCGGATAGTTCAGATAGCCAAGAATCAGAATCATCCCGAGGAAGGTGGTCAGACGAACCTCCGGAAGCGCTGTACTGAACAGTGTCACGTAGATACAGTAGATAGAGAAAAGCACTGACAGCCAGCGTATGACGATTAATGGCTTTCCTTCCCATATACGTACATTCGATTCCCTGTCATACTTTTTCATGACTGCTTCCACATCAGCCGCCGTTCCTACATCAATATCCTGTACCGGAACAGGCTCTTTCTTGTTCTCATCTTTCATGTTCTCGTTCTCCCCTTTCTCTTTCATGCCCAGTTGTCACAATATAATGAGTTATTCCGTTTATAAAAGCTGCGGCAGGCTCACGCCTACCGCAGCTGCCATTCACTCAGAAAAGATCATTATCACTTTGTGGAAACTTCAATTCCTTTTTCGGAGAAATATTTTGCTGCGCCCGGATGATAAGGAACAGCAGTAACGGAAGATGCAAAGTCAAGGCTCAGTTCAGCACCCTTTGCATGAGCTGCCGTGATTCCTTCCAGATTTTCAAAAATACCATAAAGGAAGTTATAAACATCTGCCTCGGATACATCGTCGCGTGCGATAACAACTGCGCCTACTGCCACTGTTGTGACGTCGCCGTCTGTGCCGTATGCGGAAGCCGGGATTACGTTCTCACTGTAGTATGGAGAAGATTCAAGAAGAGCGCTCATATGCTCATCATCCAGACTAACCAGGTAAACATCTTTTGTTGCTGCCAGAGATGTAATCGCAGTTGTTGGAGCTCCTGCAACTACGAAAGCCGCATCAATTTTACCATCCTGAAGAGCCTCTGCACTGTCGCCGAATGACTGGTATGTTGGCTTAATATCTTTCTCAACATCCATTCCATAAGCTCCGAGTACATCTACTGCATTGTAGTATACGCCGGAACCTGCCGCGCCGACAGAAACATTCTTGCCTGCCAGATCCGCTACGGATTTAATGTTAGGATCCAGAGTAACAATCTGAACCTGCTCCATATAAAGAGCTGCAACTGTGGAGAAATTCTCTACCTTTCCATATTCTTCAAAAAGGTTGGTGCCATTGTATGCATATGCCATAACGTCGGACTGTACGAATCCCAGCTGTGCGTCACCGGCATCCATAGCCTCGATATTAGCCTGAGAACCACCGGATGTAATTGCGGTAACTTTTGTGCTGGTGCTCTCGCCTATCTTACCGGCCAGAACGCCGCCAAAGCCATAATATGTACCCTGATCTCCGCCTGTTGTGAAGTTAAGGCTGGTGCCCCCTTCCATACCGCCTTTAACAGTGCCGGCCGCTGCTGCTTCAGCGCCCTCTGTCTCAGCCTCTTTGGCTGCCTCGGTTGTTGCTTCAGGAGCTGCTGCCTGTGTACTTTCTTTACCGCCTGAACTGCAGCCTGTTAAAACAGTTCCCATAACCATAGCCGCAGCGAGTACAAGTGCTAATTTTTTTCTCATAGATAATTCCTCCCTTATGTGAAATTATTAAATATCCTTTCTTCTTGACTATTTTGCAACAATCTGAAAGGACATCTGCTGTTTTCATTATACAGGTATTTTCACCCAATTACAATACAAAATATTATTATTTTCTATTTTTCCTTTACATTTTATAACAAATCAATAAATAAACTATAAAAAGCACCTCTTTTTTTTATAAATATTGAATAACTTGCATATTTATAAAATGGCAAATTCCAAGCATTGAAAAAGAAAATGATAAAAAAATGACAGGGATAATCAGACTGCCGATTATCACCTGTCATTTATGTCAGAATTAAATTTTTTATATTATAATTATGTATTACAGACCTAACGCTTCCTTAACCTTAGAGATAATAAGAATACCGATATCTTTGGAGGCGTCTACGGACTGAGCGCCAATGTGTGGGGATACGATGAAGTTATCGCACTCGAACAGTGGGCTAGCGAAGGAATCGTTGCCTGTCAGGCCGCTGCCTGCCAACTCGTTCTCCATAACATCGGTAGCATAACCGCCGATTTTGCCTGCTTTAAGAGCTTCATACATATCTTTCTCATTAACAATACCGCCACGGCTCATGTTAAGAACAACTGCATCGTTCTTCATCTCAGCGATGGATTTTGCATTGAACAGATCCTTTGTCTCTGGTGTCAGCGGTACATGGATGGATACGAAGTCAGCAACTTTCAGCATTTCCTCGATTGTCATGCCTGTAGCATGCTCTTTCTCGAAATCTTCCGGTTTAAGGAATGGATCGTAAGCTACAACTGTCATGCCGAATGCACGTCCCAGTTCGCCTACACGGCGTCCGATACGGCCAAAGCCCATAACGCCCAGTGTCTTTCCGCGAAGCTCGCGTCCTACGAATTTGTATTTATCCCACTCATGTTTTACCTTAACATCATAGTTAGCGGTGAAAGTTCCGCGGGAAATGTCAAGCATCTTGGAGATTGTCAGCTCTGCAACCGCATTGGCATTCATACCTGGTGCGTTGAAGATCTGAATTCCTTTTTCTTTTGCATATTCTGTATCGATGTGGTTTAAACCAACAGAGCAAACTCCCATAATCTTTAAGTTCTTTGCTGCATCCAGAACCTCTTTGTCGATCTTCGGGTCAACACGCATAATCAGCACATCTACATCACCAATCTCAGCGATAAGCTGCTCTTTGGTGCATGGAAGGTTAGCTGCTGTCTTTACGTTCATGTACTTGCCAAGTTCTTCTGCGATACCTGAGTATACTCTGTCAATGATAAGACAATTCATATTAATTACTCCTTTCGAAATTTAAGTCTATATTATTATACCAGCAATTTCTTTAATGAGCAATGAAAAGCATGTCGGGCGGACCTTTCAAGCCGTTCCATTGTTTTAACAAAGGGCTGCTGCCTTAAGCCTTATGCCTATCCGGCATTTTCTGCTTAATGCAGCAGCCCATTCATTCAGACAACCGCTATATGCAATTGTTATGTACTAATCTTTTAAATCTTCAGATTACCAAGCGATACCCTGAGCCATCATAGCATCAGCGATCTTCTGGAAACCAACGATGTTAGCACCGGCAACCAGGTTGTAGCCTAAGCCGTAACGCTCTGCTGCTTCTGCGGAACCATCATGGATATCTGTCATAATCTGATGAAGCTTGGAGTCAACTTCCTCTGCTGTCCAGGAAAGTCTCTCGCTGTTCTGGCTCATCTCAAGACCGGAAACAAGAACGCCGCCTGCGTTTACAGCCTTGGAAGGAGCTACTACCATGTTCTTCTGCTCCATTAAGAACTTAAGAGCTTCGTTTGTGGTAGGCATGTTAGCTACTTCGATGTAGTATTTAATGTTGTTAGCAACGATCTTCTTAGCCTGCTCTAAATCAACGTCGTTCTGTGTAGCACATGGCATAACGATGTCAACCTTCTGGCCCCATGGTTTCTCACCTGGGAAGAACTGGCAGCCGAACTTGTCTGCGTAATCCTGAACTCTGTTACGTCCAGATGCTCTCATCTCAAGCATGAAGTCGATCTTCTCTTTTGTTACAACACCGTCTGGATCGTAGATGTATCCGTCTGGTCCGGAAAGTGTAACAGCCTTAGCGCCTAATTCAGCAAGCTTTGTAGCAGCGCCCCAAGCAACGTTACCGAAGCCTGCAAGTGCAACTGTCTTACCTTCAAGAGTATCGTTCTCATGTTTCATAACTGCTTCTACATAGTATACGGAACCGAAACCTGTAGCTTCCGGACGGATTAAGGAACCACCGAAGGATCTTCCTTTACCTGTAAGAACGCCGTTGTAGAAACCACCAACGAGTTTACGGTACTGTCCATACATATAACCGATTTCACGAGCGCCTACACCAAGGTCGCCAGCTGGGATATCAACGTCTGGTCCGATGTGACGGTATAACTCTGTCATAAAGGACTGGCAGAATCTCATAACTTCTCTGTCGCTCTTTCCGTTAGGATCAAAGTCGGAACCACCTTTAGCACCACCCATAGGAAGTGTTGTAAGGCTGTCTTTGAATGCCTGCTCAAAGCCTAAGAATTTCATAATAGAAAGGTTTACAGACGGAGCAAAACGTAAGCCGCCCTTGTACGGTCCAATGGCGCCGTTGAACTGAACGCGGTATCCTGTGTTTACATGAATCTTGTGATTGTCATCCTCCCACGGAACGCGGAACTCGATAACTCTCTCCGGGATTACCATTCTTTCAAGGAGAGCAACCTCTTCATACTCCGGATGTGCATCTACTACCGGGCCAAGGGAAGATAAAACCTCTTCGACGGTCTGGCAGAATTCTGGCTCATCTGCGTATTTCTTCTCCACTTCCGCAATTACTCTGTCAACATACTTGCTCATTGTAATATACCTCCTGTTTGATATATGATTTTAAAAGTTTCACTACTCACTGGAACCAGATTATGTAAATCTTAAACAAAAATCCCTCACGATTCCTTTTGTTTTTGTGAAATTTTCTGTTCTGTTTTTATTATAACGCATTTCCCATTTATAAGCAAATTGAATTAGCATTATAATTGTTATTATTTTTTGTTTATATTCTCCAAAAACGGTGTTTTCTGCCATCCGGCCCAGGACTGTCTTCCCCGCAGGAAGAGGTGAAAAGCCTGCACTGCAGACCCTTCACCGTCCTGTAAAAGTCAACTCTTATAAAAGAATATTTTCCCTCAAAATGTTATTAACAATTATCTCCGATTAGTGGAAGAAGTTAATAAACGCTGTCAGGATAGAAGCGTTAAGGAAGTCGATAAATAAACTTCCTACCAGAGGCACTACCATGAATGCTGTAGGAGCCGGGCCATACTGTCCTGTAACTGCCTGCATGTTAGCCATGGCATTCGGTGTTGCGCCCATACCGAAACCACAGAAACCTGTAGTCATAACGGCTGCGTCGTATGTTCTTCCGAGTACATTGAATACTACGAAATAAGCGTAAAGGAACATAAGTATTGTCTGTGCCGCAAGCATTACTACTAACGGAAGAGCCAGCTCTGCCAGCTGCCAAAGTTTCATATCGATCATGGCAAGTCCAAGGAAAATGGACAGACATGAACCGCCGAGCGTTCCGATTTCTTCCATCGGGATTTCCTTCTGCTGCACATCCATAATATTGCGGATTACAGCGCCGACCAGCATAGCTCCTATGTAGAATGGGAACGTCATCAGCTTGCCGAGGAACATGGAAACAACCGTACCTACACCGATTGCAATAATCAGATAGAGGAACGCATCCAGGAAACGTTTGGAATCGATTGCGCCTGTTTCGTCTTTTTCAACAATTTCTTCAACTGTTGTATCCGAAGCTGCGGAAATTAATTTATATTTATGAATTTTGTTGTATGCAATTGGTCCGCCGATAGCACAGCCTGCAACAAGGCCAAAAGTTGCGGAAGCAATCGCCACTACGTTAGCATTGGCAACGCCCAGCTCTTCCAGCATCGGTCCGAAGGAACCTGCTGTTCCGTGTCCGCCTACCATTGGAATGGAACCTGTGGCAAGGCCAAGTCTTGGATCAAGGCCGAATGCGGATGCAAGGCCTGCGCCCAGACAGTTCTGTAACACTACCATTACTACTGCGAGCAGAAGGAATACGATTGTCTGAATTCCTCCCTTTTTCAGCATTCTGAAAGATGCCGTATAACCTACGCTACAGAAGAAGGCAACCATGAACACATTCTTCAATGTCATATCTGCGGAAATTTCAACGATCCCCGCGCTTCTAACTGCAAGATGCAGAATAGCATAGATGAAACCACCAACTACAGGTGCCGGAATACAGTATCTGCGGAGAACCGCAATCTTGTCAACAAGAATGCGTCCCAGAAGAAGAACGATTGCCGCAACCGCGGTTGCCTGATACATATCAAGCTCAATAACTTTCATACAACTACCTCCAATAAATTATTTGTTTACGTTGAAGGCAGTATAAATCATATCTCTCAAAAAACTACAAAATAATTCAAGAATATATTTAAAAAGTTATAACACTTTTTTAACTTTGTTTATAACGTGTTTAGAAACACTATAAATACGTTAGATTTCCCGGTCTGCCGCCAGCATCAGGCTGTCTATAAATTTTTTGATGCTCACTTTGCCGCCGTACTTTCTCTTTCCGCGGATATAATCCATCTCCGCCCGGATTTCCTCAAATGGGAAAAGCGTGCTTGAATAGGCCGTAAACGTATCGTTCATAAAGTCCTCAATCCCCAGATGCGCAAGATTGGACATGCCCACCGCAATGGCTCTTCTGATTCTCTGCTCCATATTCTTCGGGGCGTCGCTGAGTATATCACAGAGCTGTCCGATACTCACCTGAGAAATCGGCCTCTTATTGCTGTGCAGGTACTGGCAGATTCTCATAATGTCGTCTCCGCCCTTTTCTCCCGACATTCCCAGCCTGTTGAGAATGTACTGGACCTTTCTGCCGTAGCCGTCATCCGGTTTCTTCTCCTTCGGCATGTCGGCAATCTCTGCCATAAACATCTTCTTGATATTGGACAAGGTCTTCTCGTTTTCGATCTGCTTCTCCACCTTCTGGATAACAGATTTCACTTCGATAATATTGATTGGCTTACTGATAAAAAATTCCATTCCGGCGTCATATGCCTTGCCTACAAGCTCTTTGGCGGATACCTGGGATATCATGATACATCTCGCAGTGCATCCCTTTTCCTTCAGTTCTCTCACAAGCTCTACGCCGTCCTTGCCAGGCATCAGGAAGTCCACGAGAATTACATCGGGCGCAAGGGCCAGGATCTCATCCACGTTGGCGGGTTCTCCCTCCGTCGTTCCACAGATAGTTCCCAGTTCATTATCTTCAATAATATCTTCAAGAATACTGATTACGGTTACGTCATCTTCAACAATATAAATTTCCATTTTTACGGCTCCTCTAACATTTCAGCAGGTATCACAATATGGAATTTCGTCCCCTTGCCCGGGGTAGATTCCACATCGATACTACCTTTAAATTGCTCTTCTACTGCATTTTTCACACCAACAAGTCCCACCCCACGGTAAATGTTACCCGTTTTTTCATCAAACTTTGTTGAATACCCCATTTTAAAAATATTTGGAAGCTGCCTTTCTGAAATTCCCGGACCGTCGTCCGTGACTTCAAACAGGTAACTGTCACCTTCTTTTTTCTCCGCAATGCGGACTGTGCCGCTCCGCCCCTTTGTCTCAATGGCCTCTATGGCATTATTGACAAGATTTTTAAGCACCGCCATCAGGATATAATGTTCTTTCGTCACAAAATTTTCCTGACAGTCATATAAAAGACGCACATCCAGCCGCTTCTCCGCCAGCATATGATATGTGGATGCTTCCAGAATCTGCAGAAGATCCTGAAAATTCATCTTCTCCTCATCGTAATCCTCATCTATCTCCTGCTCTATCCCCTGAATAATTCTGATATAATCCTTCTTAATCTCATGGACATCCCTGGCAATCTCTAAGGCCATCTGCTGCATCTCTTTTGGAAGTTCTTCCATGGTCAGGGTCTTCTCATAGAGGCGGTATGCATTGCTCATAACCCTCTCGATCTCTTCCGTGTTCTTATGCATCAGATAGATTTCATTCTTAAGGCCTGTTGTCATAAGAAACAGCCGCTGATAACGGTTCTCATGCTCCGCTTTCTTAAGGAGGGCGCGGTACTGCCGCTCCCCAATCAGCGCAACTGCGGCAAACAGGGTACGGATAATGGCTATCATCATCAGATATTTGATGACGGATAAAGCCGGCAGCGCTCCCTTCTGAAGAATCTCCTGCAGGGATACCTCAAAAACATTGGAACCGAAATCGCAGAAAAAGATCGCAACAATCAGACGTTCCATCTGAACGATATGCTTATTCTTAATCTGGAGTTTGAAAATGAGTCCATAACAGATATAGAACAGAGCTCCGGGAAGCACCTGTATCAGGCTGGGTTCCAGCGGCATTCCCTGGAATAGCAATATGACAAGCCGGAAAACATAGATAATACAGGCCGTCACAAAACAGATCGTCCTTGTATGAATCTGGATTCCCACCGTCATAATCAGGACGGGTAACAGAATTACCGATGTAGAAATACGAAAATTATTTACAAATACGTTCCAGTAAAGCTGAGAGGTCAGAGCTGTGATCACTCCTATCGCGAGTGTCCTCTTCCACGGTTTCATATTCATCTCCACTGTGTTCATTTGTAATGTCCTCCTAACGGCTTAAAATGATATAAACGCCAGGAAACTTTTCGCCGTTATCAAGCGGGATGCCCGGTTCGATTGCAGTATTTGCAGCTGTAATTGGACAATCCCTGTTTTTTAGTATACTTCTTTTCAAACTGTCTGTAAAGTGATTTAGTTGGGAGGCGGGGACGCCTCTGGAAGACGGCGGACGGGGTGGGGGAGGTTGTTTATGAGTCTTCAGTCCCGGTTTGTAAGTTGTCGTGAAGGGGAATCCAGGAGAAAAAATTCCTACGGGGACTCGCTCCCGCTTATGGAATGCACAGCGGATGCTAGCTTCGTGAGAAACCTCAGCAAGCACCGGCGGATTCCAAGGTCCCCTTCGGAAAGTTTTCTCCTTCCTTCCCCGGGCAGGTTGTCGGCGGGACTGAAGACTCAGGGAAGGGTATTGCCTCGTCCGCCGGCTTCAGAAGCTGATTGTCTCTTAACCTCAAGTGTGGGGGTGGTATTGTCGCAGCCACTACATGGTTGAGATACTTTTATGTCTTGATAGCATCTCAGTCTGAAATGAAGGCTGAATCCAAAGTTGGATCAAATCCTGACGATAAAGCCGATTCCCATACCAGACAATCTAAAACCATATAAAACTGATTAAGAGATATTTTCAAGGCATTTGTCGGAATGTAGTGGCTGCGACAATACCCTTCCCACTTGAAGAAATAGAACAATTCAGCGGACGCAGGCCAAGGATCGGGATGGCGAAAAACTTCGCGTCTTCAGTCCCGGTCCATAACCTACCCGTGGGGGAGGAGGGAGAAAAAGATTCCGGAGGGAACCTGGGAGTTCATTGGTACTTACCGAGGTCTTTTCGAGGTTAGTACTATTATGTACTCCGAAGAGCGAAAGCGTTTCCCGCAGGAACTTTTTCTGCCCGGATTCCCCACCCGCGACAACCTATCCTCCGGGACTGAAGACTCACAGCCTCCCTCTCACCATCCCGCCCCCGGCCGTAACCGGCGGCGTTCTCCTTCCTCAACCAATCCCCTTAAATAAGAAACCGAAACGGCGTCATCACAATTCCTGTCACCTTCATCGCAAGCTTTTTCCATCCCGGAATCTCCGCCACCGTAATGCCGGATGGAACCTCATACTCCGTCTCATCAATTACCTTCCGGCACCCTTTCTCAATAGCCTCAAGATTCCCGTTCAGTTCTGTTGTCAGGTCTTTACTCTTGATAACCAGCATCAGTTCGGTGTCGAGATAGGTGCTCCTCAAATCAAAATTGTAGGAACCGACCGCTGCAATATTCTCCCCCAGTGTGAAGGACTTTCCATGGGTCGAAATTCCCCCGTCATACTCATAAAGTGGAATACCCATGGCAATCAGGGACTTTTTCCGGTACAGATAATCGCTGGATGCGAAAAAGTTGTCCCCATTCTCCACTGAGTTAAAGACGATTTTCATATTGGGGACCGCCTCGTTTACTTCTTTGAGACGTTTCTCCATATATGTATTGCATACAAGATAGGGCGTGTGGATAATGGTCTCCTCCCCCTTGGCCTCCATAAGCTTTGTGAGCTGATAAAATACCATAGGTTCCTTCCCATATATTCCTGTAGGGTTTGACACAAGGCAGATTCCCTCTGTTTCAACGGTGCGCTCTTCATAATCAGTCTGTTCGAATATTTGCGGATTGTCTTTCCTGAGGGTCTTTATCCTCTCCCTCAGCATTTCCCGATCGTCCGACACGCTCTTTTTTTCTGCCAGCTTTTCGCTGTCGGCAAAGGGTTTCGTCACGTCCAGGTTCCAGACACCCTCAAAATATTTCTCAACTTCATACAGGGAGCTATCGTGTCCTTCCCCGGTCCCATGGGCGGGATTGTAGACGAGCACCTCCCGGTCGAGGCTCTCGTGCTCCGTGCCGTAGGTTCCGATAAAATAATCAAATGAGTTGCGGCCGCCCAGAATATATCCGATGTCATCCACAATCACATATTTGTCATGCATCCGTCCCTGGGTTTTCCAGGGTTCCAGGAGGTTAATCGGGTTATAGTGGCGTATTTCAATATTGGGATGGGAGCCGACAGCCTGAAACAGGCTCCTTCCCGTCATCCTGACCAGACCGGAAAATCCGTCGACCAGAATCTGCACCTGAACTCCCTGGTCGGCTTTCTCAAGGATCAGGGCAAGCAGATCTTTTGTGCTCTCTCCGTCCCTCATATCAAAGGTTGAGAGTATGATCCGCTCTTTTGCCTGATCCATCAGACAGAGCCGTTCTTCCCAGGCGCTCGCGTTTGTCTCCAGAATCATGGCGCGGTCGGAAAACCCGGATTCCGTATTCTCTCCGTTCACCATTGCTTGGAGTCCCGGAAGCAGCGCCGTTCCTTCCTCCACTTCTTTATAAGTAAGGAATGGAAATACGGCCCCGACGGCCAGATACAGGATAATCAGCAGGGGAAGAAGCCAGAACCGTCCTTTTTTGCGGTATTTCATTCTGCTGCCTCTTTTTTCAGTGTTTTCGTAATGTTTTCTGCAAACTGCTCAATTCTCTCTTCAATACCGGGAAGTTTCATCGCGCTGCCTGCGTTGTTGGCTGTCTCCAGCATTGCGAAGTTTCCCGGAAGATAAAAGGTTTTATTCATATTGAGAGCGGCAATCAACTGCTCTGCCACAATATCGCTTCCGGAATAACCCGAAACCACAATACCGAACAGCGCCTTGTCATAAAACCGCGTCGTTCGGAACAAAGCCGTCAGCCGGTTGATAAATGCCGTCAGGTTGGCGGACAGGGCGTCATTGTAGTTGGGGCACAGCATCATGAGGGCGTCCGCTTTCTTAACCGCCGGATAAACATCTTCCGCGATGATTCCGCCGTAAAAGCAGCTTCCCTTCTCACCAAAGTGAAGGCACATTTTGTACGGACAGCCGGAACAGTCGGAAAGCGTTCCGTTTCTCAGTCCGATTTCCGTGATGTCAAAACCGTCCAGCCGTTCCCTGACCGCATTCCAGAGTGCAAATGTATTGGAAGTCTGATGGCTTGATGCATGAAGAACCAGGAGGTTGGGCCGGTCCGACAGAGGCCTTTCAAATTCCATGATTTCACGTACCAGGATCTCAACGCTTTTTTTGTAAGCGCTTTTCAGATCCGTTTCCATGTTGCCGGCTACAATGGTAAAATTGGACAGTGTTTTCGTTCCCTCCACCAGAGGGCGTCCCACAAAGGTACAGCCGCAGCAGTTTGCAGTAAATGTAAGTTCTCTGGCCACTGATTTTGTGTAGAGATCGCTGTCACCGTCCATGACAACGCCACCTGTCCAGCCGTCCAGGCTTTCCGGGTTCTCCCTGAGGAAGCGCAACACCCTGTAATACTCCGGGTTGATGCCCGTCTTACCTAGACAGACGGCAAACAGCAGCCGTTTTGTGCCGTGCTGCGCCGTCTTATCCGTAAAATATCCCATCTCATCCGCGCTGTGGATAAAGTGGACCTTAAGTCCGTCAAGCGCGGCTAAAAGCACTTCTTTAAGCCGTTCCGACTCCCCGCCGGATTCCCCCTGAAGCTTAATCACTGTTATATCTGAACTGTTCAAAAAACCGCTTCCTTTCTCACGGGAATTCGTTTATCAATGTCAGGTTATACAATTTTCTTCAAATTATCCTCGGCCAGCACGATTCTCTCGTAAAGTTTTTCCGGCAGAGGAAGCACTTCCGTCTCAAGACCGGATGTGGTGTACCTGTTTTTTACTCCCATATAGACGCCGCCAAGGAAAACGGAACCGCAGTGCCAGGCGCCGCGCATCATCAGGACAAGAGAGATTGCCCCCGAAGAATATGCCGGTGCAATGAACGGCTTAAAGCCGATGGCTCTCATATGAAGATTCGCCGTCACAGTCAGTTCGGTCAGTTCTTTTGACAGTTCATCATTGTAGTTTTCAATGGAATCCGCAACAACCAGATCCTGGCCGTGAGGGCCGAAGGAACGTCCTTCCGTCAGGAACTGTTTGAACCTCTCATCGCGCTTTGCATAATAAGCGGCGCGGGCGTTCATTACACCCAGGCCGAATCCATGGACCTGTTCCGGACGGAGGCCCTGATGATCCAGAACCCCGTTTTCATTCTTATTGCTCTCCAGCCATGCCGTCTTGGCAAGAGGATCCACCGGATCGGAAACCACGGCAAACAGTCCTTTAAAATGTTCCGCCCTGGCCTGCCTTGCATACTGGGCGACGATCTTGGAGTTATTCTCAAACTGGTACATCCTCACATCCTTGACACCGGAGCCAACGGGAGGAATCCCCTTGGAGGCCACAAATACGAAAACGTCACATTTGAAGAGATCCTCCGGCTTTACGATGTCAACCTCCGGAAGGGCATCGTAATCCCACGGATAAGCAATCTGGTTTTCTTCAAATTCCCATCGTGCCGTCACTTTATCGGAAATGTCACAGATTCCGATGGAGCTTATCACATCACCTCCCAGCAGATGGAGCCCCGTGAGGAGCGTGCTGCCCACATCACCGATGGCAAGCACGTTGACGCGTTTTTTGCCGCCTTCCTGCTTCTCCTTTACAATCTCTGCAAATTGGGGATGACGCATGTTTACAGCGCGCATCTTACCTTCCCGGATCACTTCCCGGATCGTTTCATCCACTTCTTTTCCTTCTGCGGCTTCGGCCAGTTTTACACTGCTCAGCCAGGAAACATTCTCACTCTCTGCAAACAGCATGGCCGGATCATTTACCCGGAAGGATGCCCTGCAGCTTCCAGGCTCCCTGTCGAACAGATAGATAAGGGATGTGATTTTCTCCGGTTTTTCCGCCTTCTCATAGGGCAGATCTTTCTCCAGTGAACAGCAGAGCTGTCCCTCCACTTTATAATAATACATTCTGTCTCCTCCTTATTATTATAATTCCCGCCCTATGGCTTTCTTCGTCCGGTAAAGCATCTGGAGATCATTTTCCAGATAGACGGACGCGGCCAGGTTCGGGTCATAGCTTACACAGTCTCCCTTATCCGGGCAGAGCGGAAGGATAACTGCTTCCGACAGACGGCTCAGAGTCAGGTTTCTTGCAAATTGATCCCGGTACTCCGCCTCCAGAACCAGCAGGATGTCACGCGCATTCCTGATACAGCAGGCGGAAAATTCAAACAGTGATTCGCTGCTGCAGTCCTTGAGCGGCGGAACGGCATATGGCAGTATCAGGTTGATGGAAGGCGTAAGCCCCGCCACCTGCACCGTATCGCGGCGCACCGTGTCGCCTCCGATAAACGGATAGAGTGTGGATTCCACAAACCAGAATTTGAGGTTCGGCACAAAATAAACGCTGTCTGCCTCCACGCCTTTTGTTGCCAGCGTATCCCGGCCGTACCCGGAAATCACACCCAGAATGATTTTCTTTATCTCTACCCGCGCCCCACTGAGCATTGGCTCCAGCGCTTCAAAACGGCCTCCGCGGTGCAGCAGGTCATCCACCAGAATAACGGGGCGGTCAAACGACTTAATTGCCCGGATCTGACTGCTTAACGGCGAATAGTAAGGGAATGCCTCGATGGCATCTTCATTCAGGTCCGGCGAGAAAACCTTATCTGTATGGAGCGTTTTTGTAACCGTATTCGGGATGACTTTTCCCCTGAGGATTTTTCCGAACGGCACACACATGGCCTCTCCAAGGCTCCTTGGAACCACCGGCTCCCTCGGAACCTCATTCAGGGAAGTAATCATATCCACCAGGCGGTGGTAAATCAGGCTGGCCGAAAGCGACAGCACGAGCTGCCCGGGATAAAATCCGGTCATTGCCATCTGTAAATCCTGGTGTGCCTTGTAGATTGCCTTCAGCACACGCGGATTGCTGGAAAACGGCTCCTTTAAGGTCGTTTCCAGGTTTTGCATCAACAGTAAAGGCGCATGCATATCCACCAGGAACAGCGGCGCCTCCTCCTGGAACTCGGGCGCTTTCACAAAACCCTGGCGTTCGATAGCCGAGAGCACACGCTCGGGGCAGCGTCCCTCATACGGGAAAAACAGGGCATAACCGCACCGCAGCGGCAGGGACCGGGCTATCACTTCCGCAAGCAGAAGCTGTTCCGCATCGTATATCATCGGATCCTTTTCCACATGGATTCCCGATATCAGAAGAATTTCCCCCGATGTGTGGCGGCGGACCAAATCAGCCAGATCCACCTTTTTAAGCACCGTAAAAAGTTCATCCGGCGCCAGGGAACGGAATCTGGCCACGCCTACCAGCCTGTTGTCGTCCACGGTATTTCTCAAAAGCAGCAGGTGATCCCCGGAAATCCGAATCGATTCCATCAGCTGCTCCCTGTGATCCTCTTCCTTCAGGATACGCTCCGAAATTTCTTCTAACAGCGTTTCCTCCGGCTCCTTTACCTCCTCAAAGGCAATAGCTCTGGCCCGTATAATCGGTTTATATTCCGGTTCCCGTAAATACAGACCGTTATAATAGATGTACTCCTGGACAGACGGATCGATCAGGTTGGAAATATCCCTGTTCATATCAATATTTTCCCTGATTTTCGTGGAACTGATATCCTCTAAATGCTCCGGCAGTTCCAGTTCAAAGACCTTGCCGGTGATGGATTCCATCATCTTTCTGTTATATTTGTTGTCCGAACGTTTGTCGCCGACACGCCGGAAGGCAATGTGGTTCATCGTATGGATGGAATGTTCGCAGGGTTTCTTCTTATAAGAAGAAGCATTGGCGATCACGTCGCTGCCTGCTACAATATAGACTTCTCTGCCTGCAAACACTTCTTTCAGCCTCTTTAAGTCCGCCGGGTTTGCAATATTGACCGGAATATCATCCGGAAACAGGTTGACATGGAATTCGTCGGCCACCGACATATTAACAATCTGGCGGCGGATCAGGTGGGGCTGCGCTTTTTTGGACCAGGAGAATTCATCCACGGCCAGGTACACCTCGTAGCCCATATTTCTAATCTCACGGACAATCTCTTTGTGGGACAGCGTAAAGGGGTCAAAGGTTCCCGGGAAAAATGCCACCTCATTTCTCTCCTCAATTTGAAATTCTCCTTCATTCAGGCGGTATGCCGTAATAAAACGGCAGATATTGGACAGGGCTGCCGCGCGGTAAAATGCGGTCAGTTCATCCCCTTTATTTTCGTTGAGCAGAAACAGCAATTTTCTGAAACAGAGGGAGAAAATCTCATTCTTTTCACTGCATGTAAGGCGGTTTGACCCAAACACGGTCTGGCCGATTACAAGCAGAGCCTCCTGGCGCACTGTTTCCCTGTAGTTGGCAAGTCCGTTTAACAGCATGCCGAGGAACCTTCTGCGACGACGCTCCCAGCGCTCCGGTTCATCTTTAAACCGCTCCCTGTAGCACGGATAGCATTCCAGCAGAATTCCCACCGTGTCAAGAGCCACCGAGACAATCCTGTCGTTGGGGCTGGCCATCAGGCTGCTCAGATACACCAGGATTTCATCAAGCTGCTCGGGCGGCAGCCACAGGGCCGACTCTCCCAGATAACGGGGAATGTATTTTGAGAATTCATATTCTCCCACCTCCAGGCCTTTCACCAGCTCGACGGAAATTTCGTTCCGCTGATCCGGCGTCAGAAGTTCGATAATCCGCAAAAGCGCCTGGCCCGCATCGTGGCGCACGACAACGTGCTCACTGACTTTGATCAGGTTGGAAAAATGGGCGGCAATGTGGAGAATGTGCTCATATTTCCCGTGGTCTATCTGATCTACCAGCAGTTTTATGTTAACAGCCTTGATGATCCAGGGTGTAGACGTCTTCAGGTTATCCAGGAAAATATCGGAAACCACGTCCCGCTCGTAAAGCTCTTTCTGCTGAAGCTCCGTTTCGTAACCCAGATTGTTTAAAACGCGGTACTGAAGGAATGTCATTGTAATGTTTCCTTCCACGGTCGCATTCATCACGCACTCAGCGATCGCCTCACAGCATGGATGGGCCGGCTGGTATGCCGTAATCAGCTTAAACGCCCTCCACGCGGCAATCCGAACCTCCAGTTCGTCCGCCCCGGCCTCGTAAACCGCAAAGTTTCCGACGCGGCCCAGTTCTTCCTCGTTAAACTGTTCAAACGGCATAAAGTGCACCGTGTCGAGAAGGACAAAGGCCTCCCCTGGCTCCAGTTCCTCTCCCCTCTCATACCACTTTAAAAATGCCCGGAGAAAATGATGGAAGTCCGCGGCGCCCGCATACTCTACGATTGAATCCAGAACCACCTTCAGGTTATAGCGGATACGGCGTTTCTGCTGGACAGTGAGCTTGTGGTCGGGACGGATGATCATTTCCAGATATTCATTCCACAGTTCCATCACCCTGGCCTCGGCAATATCCGGCATATCGGCCGGCCGCTCTTTTCGGTAACCGGCATTGAACTGGGCAATGACATGGCCGAGAAGCTTCGCGGCCTGGGCCCTGATATCGCCCTCCCTGTGCATCAGGAGTTCATAAAGGAATCCCAGTGTCTGCTCTTTCTGCTTGTCGTTTGTATAGGTGAAATACTCTTCAAAAATGTTCAGGTACGCACGAATATTCTTCCAGCTTTTTTCGCTTCTGGCCGCCTCCAGCAGGTTTCCGAACTGCCGTTCCGCAGCCATGCGGTGCATGATCTCGATATTATGCTCAATTCCCATAAATACCAGGGATTCTATCGTCTGCTCCGTATTTCTGAGTGAAATATCGGGAAGGGCGGCGCGTTTCTGCGGGTGGCCGTCGAGGTTTACATCAACGCCCAGGGAGCGCATGTAGTCCTCAAAGTCATGCAGCTTGGAGTAGACGAAACGGTACCGGTTCAGCTTTGTCTCATCCACATTGTCCAGCTTGGAAAGGATGACATTGAACGCCTCGTCCAGACTGGAGATATAGGTGATTTCCCGGCCGTCTTCGCCGCGGCTTTGTTTAACCCGGAAGTCGGAGTAGATTAAGACCAGGGATTCCGCCGACAGGTTCTCCGGCTCCAGATCCCAGGTCGAATGGTTGGCCGCGATATGGCCGGTATATTCCATGGAGTGATTGTTGAACCACTGGTTTGTATAATAATAGTGAAGATAAGGCACACGCTCGTTGGGCTTACAGCCGAATTTACCGAGATCATGGCCTGCGGCAGCTCCCGAAGTCAGTGTCAAATCGATTGGCAGCCCCGCTTCGGCAAGTCCCCGTCCGACCGTCATGGCCACATAGTGGACTCCTGCAATATGTTCCAGCGTTCTGAACGGAGTTACCTCCGCGTTCAAACGCATCATTTCGTAGATATATTCTTTGGCAAATGTATTTTTAAACCGTATATATTCCTCGAATGATTCAAATTTATGCGCTTCTTCATCGCTCAGGAAGCCAAAATCATAGAGGGAATCAAAAGGAATCACTTCCCGCTCCATATTGAAAAAATATTGGAGAACTTCCAGGTAAAATAAGGCCCCGGCCGAGAATCTGCCCGTAGCTTCCGTGAATGCCTCATCGGGATAGAGAATGTGGCAGACATACTGATAGGTAAATTTCATCCAGCCCTCTTCGGGTTCGCGTCCTAAGAGTGCAAGGGGCTCCTCACAGATTTCGTATACCGTTCGGCAGGAAACCCGCTTTTTTATCGGGATGAGACGCGTGAGCTGCTCCTCCCAGTGTTCTTTATTCATTAACATCAGAATGTTTTTCTTGCTGAGTCCTGATTCCTCCAGGAATTCTTTCCGGCACAGCCGTTCGGTTAAATCGGTGATGATTTGACGGATTTGTTTTTTGCTCATTCAGGGATCCTCCTTGGGGTGGGATTGGGGGGTAAGCATGGGGTGGGGATGGGAGGCTGCCTGGGACAGGGCCCAGGGACGCTATTGGGATGGTGCTTCTCTCTACTCCGCAGGGAGAGTTCGATTCCGCTTCGCTGCATCTCACTCGCGGGCATTCGCCCTATCACCAAATATCCAGGACACAATTTGCTTGTGAGCTTGCTCCCGGGTGTTTCTGGTGCTTCTCTCTACTCCGCAGGGAGAGTTCGATTCCGCTTCGCTGCATCTCACTCGCGGGCATTCGCCCTATCACCAAATATCCAGGACACAATTTGCTTGTGAGCTTGCTCCCAGACAAATTGTGTCCTGGATATTTGGTGGCCCTGCTCTTTGCTTACGCGTACATTATACCACCTCCCCCCTCCCCAATCCAGTTTTTTTCTTTTTGCGGTTTTTACTAACACTTTTTTACCATTTCCTTAATTTCTCTCTTCCTCCCTCTTTTTTCTGTTATAATGTCAGTATGCTTTTATTTTTAACTTTTTATTATCTTTACATATTATAAGGAGGTCTTTTATGCAGTATGAAATTAAGGGTGGGAATCTTCCTGTTGTTATCTGTTCGATGGAGAATGGGGAGTCTATGTTTAATGAGAGTGGGGCTATGTGCTGGATGAGTCCTAATATGGAGATGAATACTTCCGGGGGTGGGATTGGGAAGATGTTTGGGCGGATGTTCTCGGGTGAGAATATGTTTCAGAATATCTATACAGCACGCGGCGGTAACGGAATGATTGCGTTTGCTTCTTCTTTCCCCGGATCTATCAGAGCTGTCGATATTACTCCCGGTTCTGCACTTGTTGTACAGAAATCAGGGTTTCTGGCGGCTGAAGCAGGGGTTGATCTCTCTGTTTTCTTCCAGAAGAAAGCCGGCGCCGGTTTCTTCGGCGGTGAAGGTTTTATTATGCAGAAGCTGTCCGGACAGGGAACTGCGTTCCTTGAAATTGACGGCGCTGCGGTGGAATATGATCTTGCGCCAGGCCAGAAGATGATTATTGATACCGGATATCTTGCCGCCATGACCGAAACCTGCTCTATCGAATTGCAGGCAGTAAAGGGAGCTAAAAATATGCTTTTTGGCGGCGAAGGCTTTTTTAATACCGTGATTACAGGGCCAGGGCATATTATTTTACAGACTATGCCGGTTTCTAAGACTGCTATGTGCATGTATCAGTATATGCCTCACTCCAGTAATTAAGGAGAAAAATCAGGACGCCGATGGGGGACCGGCAACGCGCTTGTGTGTTGCCTATCCCGCTCCGGGCCTGCAGCGGCCGGCTGGCCTTTATTTTTTATGTCCGCTGTTACTAAATTTTATGCCTGATCTTTAAAACTCTTTTTCTGAGGTTTATCTGATAGTATTATTCAATAAACATCATAGGTAAAACAATAAAAAACATTTGACAAATCTACTTGAATGCATCATAATATAAACAGTAACTATTATTAATATCACAATAAGAGAGGCTGCTTATGAAAACACTCAAGTACAGCCGCCAAAGGGAATCCATTAAAACCTGCCTGATGGGGCGTAAGGATCATCCTACCGCTGACGCCTTATACACCTGCATCCGGGAACAGTTTCCCAATATCAGTCTTGGTACCGTGTACCGGAATCTGAACCTCCTGGTGGATTTAGGCGAAATACGCAAGTTTTCCTGTGGGGATGGAACTGACCACTTTGATTATGACACCTCCCCTCATTACCACTTCGTATGTAAACAGTGCGGAAAAATCATGGATATCTCTATGAATGCGGCAAAAGGACTGGAGGAAGAAGCGGGTAAACATGTTAATGGAACGATTGAAGATCACACTATTTTCTTCTATGGTACCTGCGGTGACTGCTCTTCTGCATCCGGCCAGTAATATTTTTAAAAATCTTTAAAATCTGTATTGACAGATGAAACAAGTTGTGATATCTTAATATCAGTAATCATTATCATTATTGATTTTGATTGCTGATATACACAACATCAATTAAATTAATATTAATATATGTAAAGAAAAGGAGAGATTAACGATGAAGAAATTTGTATGTATGGTATGTGGTTATGTTCATGAAGGTGAAGCAGCTCCGGAGAAATGTCCAGTATGTAATGCACCGGCTGAGAAGTTCAAAGAGCAGGCAGCAGATATGGGTTGGGCCGCTGAGCACGTAGTAGGCGTAGCACAGGGCGCAAGCGAAGATATCATGATGGACTTAAGAGCTAACTACGAAGGCGAATGTAAAGAAGTTGGTATGTATCTTGCAATGGCAAGAGTTGCTCATAGAGAAGGCTATCCTGAGATTGGTTTATACTGGGAAAAAGCTGCTTACGAAGAGGCTGAGCATGCTGCTAAATTTGCAGAGTTACTTGGCGAAGTAGTAACAGACAGCACAAAGAAAAACCTTGAGATGCGTGTAGAAGCTGAGAACGGCGCTACAGCAGGTAAGTTTGACCTTGCAAAACGTGCGAAAGCTGCCAACCTTGACGCAATCCATGACACAGTTCATGAGATGGCCAGAGACGAGGCTCGTCACGGCAGAGCATTTGAAGGTCTGTTAAAGAGATACTTTGCTAAATAATTTTTGCACCACAGCGCAATTACTATAAACAACTTGCAATTTATAAAGTGAAATACTCCTCCACCATTTAAACATAGAGAAGTCTCAGAGTATAACCGGTTTACCTGCCGGGCTCTGAGACTTTTTTACTGTTTAAAGTTTTATGGAGGAGAAACAAGTTCAGGCATCCTCTGACGGAGCCTCTGTTTCCCGGAGGGCTGCATCCACCACATGCTCCATCAGGATGCAGGATGTAACGGCTCCAACGCCGCCGGGAACCGGTGTAATAGCTTCCACTATCTGCCCGACCGCATTAAAATCTGCGTCGCCGCACGTCTTTCCATCGTTTCCCATATTTACGCCCACATCGATCAGAACCTGGCCCGGACGCACATATTCCTCCCCAATCAGCCCGGCGCATCCCGCCGCGGATACAATCACGTCCGCTTCCCTGCAGAGACGTTTTACTTCCTCCGGAGCCGTAAATATATGACAGACGGATACTGTCGCTTCCTCATTCAGTAATAGCAGGGAAATCGACAGGCCTACATTGATTCCCTTGCCTACAACGGTTACTCTTCTGCCCTTCAGTGGGATATCATAATACTTCAGAAGTTCCAGACAGGCCGCCGCCGTACAGGGAGCGTATTCGCGCGCTCCCGTAACCATCCTGCCTATGGATGCTGCTGTTATGACGTCCACATCTTTCTCCGATTTGAGAGTCTCCAGTATTTCCGCCTCATTTAACCGGTTTGGCAGCGGGCGGAATATCAGACAGCCGTGAATATCGGAATCAGAGTTGATTTTTTTCAGTACCCGGCACAGTTCCTCTCCGGAAATTTCTTCCGCAAGCGTAATCTGCTTTACCCTTATTCTCAGCTTCTGCGCCTGTTTCATTGCCCCCCGCTCATAGGCGATGTCGTTTCCCCTGCTGCCGACCCGCACAATTCCGAGGGTCGCAACCACTCCCCTTTTCAGCAGGATTTCGCATTTTTCCCTGATTCTCTGGCGCACATTTTCCGCGACCGGCTCTCCTCTCAATAGAGATGCCATAACAATTCCTCCTTTTATAGGGCGGCAGCTGCTTAATCTTTCTTTACTTTGAATTCCCGCCCTGTAATGATCCCGCGTCCTGATTTCTGCGCGCTATAATTTTTTTCAGTCTATTTTGCGCGCTTTTTAATGATTACTGCCTAAAGTCCCTGCTCCTTCAAAAGTTCCTGAAGTTTCTCTTCCTCGCCCGGTTTCATCTTATAGCAGTGCTCAGGAGCCGGGTAAGTCCCGTCGTGGCATTCATCTACAAAACGTCCTACCGCATCCAGGATTACGCCTCTTACATCGGCATATTTTTTGGCGAACTTTGCATTTTTTTCATAAAATCCCAGTAAATCGTAAAAATTAATCATCGGACTGTCGCTGTAAGGTCCACATCCTGTTCCCAGAATCGGAATGCTGCTGCGCTCATAAATAATTCCGGCAACCTCGGCCGGTACCGCTTCCACTACGATTGCAATGGCTCCCGCCTCCTCAAATGCTTTTACTTCTTTTATCAGCTCGACAGCTGCCATCATGTCGCGTCCCTGGGTTTTATAACCTCCCTGCTGAAGCGCTTTCTGTGGGGTCAGTCCCGTATGGGCAATGACAGGGATACCCGCTTTAGTCAGCGCTGCGACGGTGTGGGCGATTTCCATGCCGCCTTCGATTTTAACGCAGTCCATACCTGCCTCACGGATATAGCGTCCGGCGTTTCTGATGGCTTCCTCATCGCTGATTTGATAGGAAAGGAACGGCATATCTCCCATAATAAATGCACTTGGCGTCCCTGCACGTACCGCCTTTGCATGCTCAATCATAATATTTAAATCTGCCTCATTTGTCGTTTTGTGCCCCAGCATAACGGTTGCAATGGAATCGCCCATGTTGATAATCTCAATTCCGGCTTCCTCCGCTAATACGGCCATCGGATAATCATAGAGCGCCGTTCTTGCGAGCTTTTCCCCCCTGGCCTTCTTTTCCAGAATATAGCTCAGCGTTACTTTTTTTCTTGCTTCCATTCCAGTATTCCTCCTCATTTTTGTATCAATCTCTTGGTTGATACCATTTTTCTTAGTTGATTTTAACTATTGGATTTGATATTACTCCCTTGGCTGATTTTGCTTCCTTTTCTGATATCGCTTTCTTGATTTAGTATTTCTTCTTTCTTTGAGATATTTTCCCAGCCCGATTTCATTTTAGGTTTGATTATTTTGCCTTTTGAGCCAGCCCATAAAATTCCACAACCCCACTCAGGATGTGTTCCCCTATCCCATCATATGCCTCATGGGTGCTGCCGCCGATATGCGGGCTGACGGTAAATCCCTTTGTACCAAACAAATTGGATTCGAGTTTGGCATTGTCGCCCAACCCTTTTCCCGCCAGCTCATTTTCCAGTACATCCGTGCTGAAACCGGCAAGCCGGCCGCTTGTCAGAGCCGCTTTAGCCGCAGATTCATCCACAACTCCGCCCCTGGCGCAGTTAATCAGGATTGTTCCATCTCTCATCTGCTCAAATTCTTTCGTCGCGATCATCCCACGAGTCTCGCCGGTCAGCGGTGTGTGGGCGCTTATGTAATCGGATGCGGCGCAGAGTTCACCCATCGTTTCCATTTTGGTAACACCCTTTTCCTCCATTGCCGCCGCATCCACATAAGGATCGTAGGCTAACACCCTCATGTCAAAAGCCTGTGCCAGGTGGGCAACCCGGCTTCCGATTTTTCCGAACCCCACAAGGCCGAGTACATGGCCTTTCAGTTCATGACCGGTATACTTGTATTTGTTCCAGATGCGTTCCTCCTGCACCTCTCTGTTCCCCTCCATCGTGAAACGGGATAAATCCAGCATTTTTGATATCGTCAGCTCCGCCACTGCATTGCAGTTGATTCCCGGCGCATTCAGAATACGGATTCCCAGTTGTGCCGCATACTCCAGATCGATATGATTCGTTCCCGCCGCGCAGACCGCTATCATCTTAACCCGCTTTGCCGCCGTGTCCAGAATCTCCCTGTCTATTTTTGGATCAACCCGCATAATCAAAAGGTCGTAATCCGGGAGCAGTTCTTTCAGTTCATCCACAGACGGCAGAATCTTAATATCCACCTCTACTCCGAATTCACGCAGCCCTGAGGCGATTACCTCGGAAACCCGGTCAATAATTAATGCTCTCATTTTATAACAACTCCTTTCTATGTTCATTCAAATTCATTTGTCAGTTCATCATTCAACAACATCATCAGTAGTCAATGGCTTGTTTCTCTTCAGTTTTCTGCTCTGCATATACTGGCCGCCTATCACCACAATGAAAATCACATAGCAGATAAGATCGGTCTTAATTCCCGGCCAAATGCCGCAGACTGCGCAGACTGCCATCAATATACGTTCCACAAGATTCAATTTGCGGAATACAAATCCTTCAAAACAGGCGCACATGCAGAACAGGCCTACAAAGCTGGAAAATATTATAGATGCAATCGACAGTACATTTCCCTGCAGAAGCAGTTCCTGATGGTATACGAACATAAACGGCAGTATAAATCCGGGCAGTCCCAGCCTCGTGGCCGTAACCGAGGTCTTAAAATAATCTGCCTTTGCAATCTTTGAAGCGACAAGGGCCGCGCTGGCAACCGGAGGTGTGATATTTGCCAGGGCCGCATAATAATAGATGAAAAGATGGATGGCAAGCTTGTCAAATCCCAGTTCCACCAATACGCTTCCTGCAAGGGATGCCACCAGGACATAAGCGGCCGTTGTCGGAACCCCCATACCGAACAGAATTGTCACCGCCATGGTCAGAATCAGTGCAACCAGGCCTACACTGCCGGAAAGTGTTTTAATAAAGAATACAATGTTCATAGCAAGACCCGTCATGACGAAGATCTGTGTGACAATTCCCATCGCCGCGCAGGCCGCTGCAACCGTCATGGCGCTTTTGGCCCCGCTTACCAGGCCGTTATATAAAAATCCCCAGAATTGACGGGTGAAAATAAATTTCGGGTTGTGCAGGGAATGTTTCACCGCATAGCAGATGACCAGTATCACACAGCCCAGAAATGCGCTTCGCATTACCGAGGTTCCTGAAATCAAAAGGACTATAATTGCCAGCAGCGGGAGAAAGAAGATTCCATCCTCTTTCATCAGCTTCTTCTTATCCGGAATCATTTCGTCGGGAAGCGGTTTGAATCCGCATCGCAGGGCGCGCATATGTACGGAAATCCCCGTCGTTACATAGTACATAAGCGCCGCCGGCAGGGCACAGAGTGCGATCTTAGCGTAGGGAACTCCGATGATCCCGGCCATAATGAAGGCTCCGACTCCCATGACGGGAGGCATAATCATGCCGCCTGTTGATGCGACCGACTCGATGGCGCCCGCGTAATGCGGTTCATATCCCCTGTCCTTCATCATTGGGATTGTAAATGTACCGGTGGATGCCACGTTTGCCACGGCGCTTCCGTTGATTGAGCCAACCAGGCCGCTTCCGATTACCGCTGCCTGCGCCGCGCCGGAACGTGTTTTCCCGCCGATGGCAATCGCTATATTAATAAAGAACTGCCCCGCACCGCTGGATTCCAGAAGGCCTCCGAAAATCATGAACAGGACAATATAGGTGGCCGAGACATTCAGTACCGTTCCAAAAATTCCATACAGATATGTGGTAACGCTGGCAATCAGCCGTGGCCAGCTGTATCCGCCGTGGTGAAAAAGTCCCGGCAGAAATTTCCCAAAATGTCCGTACAGCAGGGAAATGACTACCAGTCCCGGAAGGAGCAGTCCGTAGGTACGCCGCGTGGCCTCCAGTACAGCCAGGATCATAATCAGTCCGATGATGGTGTCCATTCCCGTGTACCTGCCCGCCCTGTTCAGCAGAGCTTCAAAGTTTATAAAGATATAGGCGGTGGAAACAAGGGCCATTATTAAAAAACAGATACTCGCTATTTGTGACAAATACACACGGCGCGGATTCTTATCGTCTTTGATTGTCATTGCACTCAAAAATACCAGCGCCAGTGCAAAAGCAAGGTGGATATCCATATGCTTGGTGGGATCCATGGTCGGTATCATCACCTGCCAGAGATGGTAAACACTCATAGCAAAAGCAGCAACAGGAAAAATTTTACCTGCCATTTTGCTTATTTTGTTTTCCATGCAAAATTCCTTTCTTTGATCTGATGAAAAAACCCGGACATCCTGTCCGGCGGTCCGGGTCTCCCGTTATAATATAGTTCCTTTACCTGATTCTCTTTTTACTGGCCGATTGTATAAGCGTCATCCCATACACCCGCCTCTTTAAAATATTTCGCAGCGCCCGGATGGATCGGTACTTCTTTGGGCAGGCCGTGCAGTGCATTTTCAGCGGTAATGCATTTTGCAGGGGCATAGTAACTTTCCAGTGAATCTACATTTTCGCAGATTGTTTTTACAAATGTATAAGCAACTTCCTCACTCATTGCCGCAGAAGCAAACTGCTCAGCCGGAGCTGCCATATTAACGTAATCGCCTTCTACAAACGGCAGTGTTCCGCCCGCAATGGCGGACTGGAAAAAGTCCTTGCTCTTGCTGCAGGCCAGTTCGATTTTTTCCGGTTCCTGAGGAAGCGCCCGGCAGTCAACCGTCGTATAGAGCGATTCCAGATAGGATGCGGGCACTTTCGCACTGCAGAAGCCCCAAATCATATCCACGGTTCCGTCCTTCAGTGCGTCCACAGCCTGATCATTAGCCAGATTGAGCATCTTACAGTTGCTGTCATCATAACCGTAAGCCGACATAAGCGCCGTGGCCATCGATGCAATTCCGGAGCCGGATGGCCCCAGGACTACGGTCTTTCCCTGCAAATCTTCCAGTGACTGGATGTTGCTCTTATCAAGCACAATCGCCACACTCTCCACATCATACAAATCCATCAGTGCAAGGATTTTATCATTGGCTCCATCCTCCGCAAATGGCCCCTGCCCCACATAGGCATCATACATCTGTGTGGTATGTCCAATGTTAATGTCACCGGAAGACAGCAGACGGCAATTCTCAATGGAACCGCCTGTTGCCTGTACCGTGACGGTCATATTCGGTATCTTCTCCTGCAGAACGGAAGCGCATGCTGTCCCCATCAGCTGAATCGTGCCTCCCAGAGTGCCGGTTCCCCATGTCAAATCGGTATTTTCAAGCGTTGTCTCCCCTGACGCCCCCTGTTCCCCCGCAGATTGTTTCGAAGTTTCCGTATCGGGTTTCGCCGACGAAGCGCTTCCCGCTCCTCCACAACCGCTTAACCCGCCGAGCATTGCTGCCAAAATGGTTAACATAAAAATCTGAGTACCTGTTTTTTTCATGTAATTTCCCCTCCTTATAGCGTTTGCCTGACTCACCAAAATAAGCCAAAATTATTTATGTATTTAAATCATATATTACAATGTGTTATAAGTACACGATCTATAAATCATTTAAAGTATAACTTTTTGTCATAAGTTAATTAATACACGTCTGAACCTGGAAAGCACCGGTTCCGGCACAGTGCAGGGCTGCTGTATATTCCGGTAACGGTAACAATAATTTGTACAGGTACCTCCAGCCCAGAGCTTTTTTACCAGATGGAGAAGTTTTTGGACTCCCTAAATATAAAAAGAACCTCCGGCCGTCATTGTCCGGAAGCTCCATTTCTTCTTTTGCTCTTATTCTTTAGCCGTCTGTTTCCTGCTGCCTTCGCTTCTCAAAATACCGCACTACAAACCGCTCAAACAACTTAATAATATAAGTTTTGTACGTATTTTTATTCTGCATCAGAGTTCCCACCCACGGGAATCTCTCCTTTAAAGGAATAATTGTTACCCCGGGACTTAAATGACTCTGCACCGCATAGGGACGCGGCAGGATACAGATTCCCCTGTCGCACTCCGTCATCTGGAGCATGAAATTTACCTTGGAGCTGGATATGTTCACTTTTGGGATAAATCCGGCCTTCACGCAGCGTTCCGTAATCTGCTGGGATAATGCGGATGAATAGGTATAAAGGTTAAATTTCTGTTGCTCCAGTTGTTCGAATGTAACGTACGGATACCGGGACAGCGGATTTTCTACGGAAGCGATTACGACCATCTCGTCCTCAAACAGGACGGTGTCCTCCAGTTCCGGAAAGGATTCCCCCGTAATCCCGAGGGCCAGATCCAGGCTGCCGTCGAGAAGCATCTTTCTCAGCCTCCGGCTCCCGTCCTCTATCAGCTGCAATTCAATATCCGGCCACTGTCTGTTAAAATTTGTCACAATGTCGACCACATAAAGGGATGCTATCATCGGGGTGACACCCAGTTTCAGTTTCCCAACCGGGGCCGAATGCATTGTCTCCACAAAGGCGGACAGTGAGTCAAACTCGGCAATGATCGGCACGGCACGCTGATAAAACTGCTCCCCATAGTCCGTCAGATAGACTCCGCTCTTTTGGACCCTGAAAAGCGGCACTTTCAGTTCCCGCTCCAGTTTCTTTATCAGCTTGCTCAATGCCGGCTGGGACAGATACAGGTGCTCCGCCGCCCGCGTATAACTCTGATCCCGGGCAACCTGTACAAAATATTTAAGAACTTTTATATCCATCCGAACCACCTCCCCAAACGTTATCCGCGCGCACCCCCATCAGGCCGCCGCCTTCAATAAAGGAGCAAACGGCTTTTGGCCATATTGCTCCTCTTTCCTTTGTTGCTGCTCTTTTCTTAATTAACCTGATTTACCGGTTTTCCTGCCGCATAAGACGCCAGATTGTCAGCCGCTATCTCCAGAAGTCTTGCCCTGCTCTCTTTTGCCGCCCACGCAATATGTGGGGTGATGATGCAGTTTTGCGCGGTAAGCAGAGGATTCTCCATGGAAATCGGTTCCTCCGAAACGACATCCAGGCCTGCCGCATACACTTTTCCACTGTTCAGCGCTTCGGCGAGGTCTTCATCCACAATGAGGGCTCCTCTGGAACTGTTCAGAAGAATGACGCCGTCCTTCATCCCTGCGATTGTCTCCCTGTTGATCATACCCCTGGTATCCGGGAATAGCGGACAGTGGAGAGCGATGACATCGGATTCCCGAAACAGTTCTTCCCGCTCCGCAAACTTCACGTTCTCGGTCTCCAGTTCCGGCTTTCTGAAACCGTCATTGTAGAGAATTTTCATTCCCATTGCAGCGGCGATAGCGGCCGTCCTCTGGCCAATCCGGCCAAAGCCCACAACACCCATGGTTTTTCCCGACAGCTCAATGAGCGGGTAATCCCAGAAGCAAAAGTCCGGCTGCTTGCCCCATCTTCCCTCCCTCACGGCATCTCCGTGGTGGCCGACGCGGCTGCAAATCTCCAGCAGCAGAGCAATGGTAAACTGGGAAACCGAGTTGGTTCCATAGGTTGGGATATTGCATACAGGAATATTCTTCTCTCTGGCCGCGGCGATATCAATTCCGTCATACCCGGTTGACAATAAACCGATGTAACGGATAGAGGGACAGCTTTCAATTATCTTTCCGGTTATCGGCACATTAGATACCAGCACCGCCTCCGCATCTCCTATCCTCTCAATAATCGTATCCATATCGCCGGCAGGAGTCCTGTCATAAATTCTTAATTCCCCCAGCTCCTCAAAACGCTTCCAGCTTAAATCACCCGGGTTCTTTACATATCCATCTAATATAACAATTTTCATTGCTCTCTTCCTTTCTACAGCGTTAAAGCTCCAGATGTTTCAAAAGCAGTTCCAGGGACCATTCCAGATGGGCGCTGAGCGCCATTTTCAATTTCTGAAGATCCCTCTCTTTCAGACAGTCCAGCAAATCCAGGTGCTGTTTCGTGCTCTCCTCCAGATCGAGTGATACGCTGAACGAAATAACCCTGTAACGGTCCACATTAAAATAAATCTGATCCATCAGGATTTTAATATACCCGTTATTCGATTTCTGGACAATCAGATCGTGAAACTGGCCGTCCAGCTTGCTGAACTCCATCCTATCTATCCCCTCACCGGCTGCGTGCCGGTCAAGCAGGGACTGAAGGCTGCTTCTTACTTCTTCTATCTCTTCGTCGGTAATCTGAAAAATTGAAGTCTCGCAGGCAATTAATTCGAGTGCCTCTCTGACCTCATAAATATTTCTTACGTCTTTTGATGTGAGCGGCTTTAAGAAGGTTCCCAAACCTTTCCTGGATTCCAGGAATCCCTCTGCCTGCAGGCGGCGTATTGCCTCCCTCACAGGTGTCCGGCTCATGTTCAGATAAGCGGCCAGCTGATTCTCACTTAATAACTCACCCGGGCTTATCTCCTCTTCAATAATCAAGTTCCTGATTCCATCATAAGCCATCTGTACATAGCTTGGCTTCTGTGTTTTTCTTAATAAACTGTTCTGTTCGCCCATTTACATAATTCCTTGTCTGTATATATATATTTGAAACCAGCTGTAAAATTTCCGTCTTTATCCCCTTGGTCATGGGGAATCCCCTGCTGAATAGTTACCATTATCTTACTATTAAAAAAGGCCCCTGTCCAGTGTGGCAGGAGCCTTTTCCCCTTTATTTTACAGCTTTTTTACTATTTAAGGAATATTGTTGTAAAGACAGGCACATATGTAATTAAAAGTAATACCGCAATCAGCGCCAGCAGCGGTTTTATAATCTTCTTCGTCAAATCCTCAATTGAAACTTTCGATATCGAGGACGCGACAAACAAATTAATTCCGTAAGGCGGACTGCAGAAACCGATCGCCAGGTTCATTGTCAGCATAATACCAAACGTGACCGGATGCATACCTATTCCCGTACAGATGGGAAGCAAAATCGGAGTAAGGATAATTGTTGCAGGGATATTATCAATAAACATACCGACAATCAGCAGGAAGATATTGATAATCAGCAGGATCAGGATTGCATTGTCCGTCAGCCCCAGAATCACCTGTGCAATCATATTCGGTATCTGCGCCATCGTAAGGAAAGCTGCAAATACGGTTGAAAAACCTACCATGAACGTTGTCGCTCCGTTTACCACAATTGCGTCTTTAAATGATTTATACGCGCCTTTGATATCCAGCTCTTTGTATACAAATACCCCAACAATGAAGGAATACACAACGGAGATAACCGCAGCTTCCGTCGGTGTGAAGAAACCGGAATAGATTCCTCCCAGAATGATAACCGGTGATAAAATCGCCCAGAACGCATCTTTAAATGCCGCCCATATCTCTGCCGGGCTAGACGCTTTTTCTTTACCCCTGTAACCGTTTTTCTTCGAAACAAAGTAACAGACAATCATGAGGGCAACACCCATCATAATTCCGGGCATAAAACCGGCTGTAAACATATCCGTAATTGAAGTTCCCGACACAACACCGTAAATTACAAATGGAATCGACGGCGGGATAATGACGCCAATCGTTCCAGCTGCCGCTGTAAGCGCCGCACTGAACGGTTTATTGTAACCGTGATCCACCATCTCAGGAATCATAAAAGCTCCTACGGCCGATACCGTTGCCACTGCGGAACCGGATATTGCGGCAAAAAACATACACACAATGATGGTAACCATACCAAGGCCACCTGTAACATGGCCAATTAGTGCATCAAAGAAATTTACGAGCCGCTTAGCAATGCCGCCGCTGCTCATCAGGTTCCCCGCCAACATGAAAAATGGGATAGCCAAAAGCGGGAACGAATCGACTCCGGTAATCGACTTCTGTGCAATAATAATCAGAGGAATGTCCGAAAAATAATATATTGCAATCAAACTGGAAATACCAATGGCATATCCAATTGGTACTGTCAGGAGCAGTAGCACGAAAAAGCTTCCAAATAATACGGCTGCACTCATATGACATTTCCTCCTTCCTCAACTTTTACAAAAAATTTCTTCGCGTCCTTCACCAGCACTCCCATCATTCTGACGCACACAAGAAACGAGGCAATCGGGAATACAGAGTAGACGTATACAAGCGGTAGCCTGAGCCCTGAGGAAACAGCTTTTCTGGCTGCCATAGACACCAGCAGATCTTTACCGTTTACTACCATATAGGCGCAGAACAGGAACCATATCAAATCAGCCAGAAGACCGATTGCCGCCTGTACTTTTTTATTTTTAAGGAAAGAATAAATCAATGTTACTCTGATATGCTCATCATATTTCAGGGCAATACTGGCCCCCAGCCAAATCTGCCAAATGAAAATGTACCTTGACAGTTCCTCCGACCAGGTAAGTGAGTTTTTAAACACCGTCCGCATTATAACCTGTAAGAATACCAGAAGCACATTTATTATAAGACTGGTAACCAGAAGGTATTCTTCCAGATCGTTGTAAATCCTGCCTATCCTCGAAAGTATACTTTTCTTTTCCATGCTTCAGCTCCTTTAACCTTTGTACTTACTGCTCGTATTTTTCTGCCATGTTAAACACTTCTTCTCCAAACTGAGCTTTATACTTATCATACATTGGTGCAAGGGCTTCTTTAAATACTGCTTTATCCTCTTCAGTCAGCCTGTTGACCTGCATTCCATCCTCTTCCAGTTTTTCAACAAAGAGGTTTGTGTCTTCAAGTTCCATCTTGCGCTGTTCTTTAACAAACTCTGCCGCCGCCTCTGTAATAATCTGCTGCTGCTCTGCCGTCAGGCCATCGTAAAAATTCTTGTTCATGATGAAACCAAGAAAATTGTTAACATGCTCCGTGACGCTTAAATATTTCTGCACTTCCTGGAACTTGCTCGCGTAAATCAGAGACGGCGGGTTTTCCTGTCCATCTATCGTGTTCTGCTGAAGCCCCGTAAACAGTTCGCTGAAGCTCATCGGTGTTGCGCTTGCCCCCAGCGTGTTAAAGAAATCGATAAATACCTGATTCTCCATAACCCTCATCTTCAGTCCCTTTAAATCCTCGGGCTTTGTGATAGGACGTACATTGTTCGTCATACTTCTGAGGCCGTTGTAGGAGTAACCGAGGCTGTGGATTCCAACCGCTTCCAGTTTCTCATTAAAGTAATTACCCATGTCTCCATCCATTGCCGCGAATGCATTTTCCGCATTGCTGAAGAGCCATGGCATATCCATTACACCGAAGTCGGGTGAATATGCAACCAGAACCGATGTAGAAGGAAGCGCTGCTTCCAAAGTTCCCATTGCCACTGATTCCGTAAGCTCTGAATCGCCGCCGAGTGCACTGTTGGGATGGATTTCCACCTTGATTGTACCGCCCGACTTTTCTTCCACCGTTTTCTTGAAATATTCTACCAGTGCCTTATGTGTGGAACGGTCTTCCGCCTCCACGTGTCCAATCTTGATTGTAACTGCCGCAGCCGATGCCTGCCCCCCCTGGCTCTCAGCCGCATTATCTCCCTCTGCGACAGGAGCCTGTGTCTGGGCTGCCTGATTCCCCGCATTTCTTCCGCCGCACGCACTGAGTCCGAAGGCCATCACCGCTGCCATACCAAGAGCCATCACTTTTTTAGCTTTTTTCATAGTACATCCTCCTTGATTTTTCATCATTTGAACTTTTTACCCTCTTTGAATCATTTATAAAATTTCAATAATTCCGTTGTCAGCATCTACCCTGATTCTGTCTCCGTCTTTTACATCCTCATAAAAAGCCGGATCGACCTTATCAACCATCGGTACTTCCATAATAATGGCACTTGATACAAGCACGGTCTCCGGGAACTGCACAATCATCGCAGCCGGCATGTTCTGATGCATCTTAAGCTGGTATAAACCGTCTGCCTGAACTACGGAGCTTCCTTTTCCGCCTGGGAATATCAGCACCTTCTTTGCCACCGATCTTCCCTCCAGATCGTGGGCCTTCTCAATAACCTCCCCTGTCTCGGGGTTCATCAGATAGAACATAATGTGATCCTTTGAAACGATTGCTTCCGCCTCTGCAGAACCTTCCGATATCTTATGACAGCTGTATTTTTTCATCTTACTTTACCTCCCCTGTTAATGCCGCTTCAATACATGTATCTAAATCGCGGATGACAAAATGGATTCCTCTTCTCTGCGGATAGTACGCGCACTTCGGAGACTCCGTTACGCCTACTTTTCCGTTCAGATGGCGCCAGCATGGCTGATCCGGACATGAATCCGGTACAATAAATCCGCCTGCTTCTGTAATGATTTCGTCTAATCCCATCCTCTCCGCCATTTCTTTTACAAGGCTTGAGGTTAAGATCCACATTTCTTTTTCCAGTTTCTTTCCTTCGATCTTTTCGGCAATGTGTTTTACCTCATCCAGCGTAAAATGCGGACATCCGAACATGACAAAATCGATAGGGCGATTTCCTTCCAGGGAAATCTCCTTCAGTATGTCTTCCATATCCTGGTTTGTGATAACAACCTTTCTCTCCGGCTCTTTGCCGCCGAAAGCGGTCGTGAGATCCGGCGCCTCTGGTGTTACGCCGAGGATATGGTACATGCCGTAGGCTCCCGATGTGTTCAGCTCTGCTCCCAGGTTCCTGAGCGCTTCCTTCGTGATCGTTTCTTTGGGAAGTCCGGTGAATACTGGAATTCCCTCACCAATCTTCTTTCCTAACATACCCAGGATATGGTAATCGTAGGCTGTCTTCATATCGGCTTCCACCTCTACGAGAATATTGCCTTTTCTGTTCTCATCCAGGAGAAGACCGTATTCCGGTACAAAACCGGTTACCGCAGCACAGAGCGCGCTGTTGGCTCCCTCACGGTTACTTCTTGCCCCCCATACCGAATTGACGTAAGGAGTTGCACTAGACTCTGAGAATGCGATAACTTCCTTATACATTGGAACATTCGTGTCAATATACGGCGTGCAGTTATATGTAAGCTGAGCTCCAATTCCCTTATAAGCATTGTGGGTTCTTTGCATTAAGTCGGCAAATTTGGGATCCACCATATCTCTCTTTGTGAAAAAGTCATAGCAAAATCCCGGATTGACGGTTGGAGCAATACGGCACTTCGCCCCCTCGCTCAGTAATTTTTCGCAGAACCATAAATCAGCTTCCTGATTGGAAAGCGCTACGTGAGCCCTTGTAATAGGCACCATCCTTGGAGCATCAAAGCACTCACCGATGGCTACCTGAATTTTCATGGCGTATGCGGTACCTTTCCCATACTTTCCATCCAGCATATCTTGCTGTTCCTGTGTCAGTTTCATAAAAACCTCCTCCTTAATTATTTATATTTTTATAAGTTTATTTGACGGATTTATCCGTTTATACTATCCTGATTCTCTCGTCTTCCCTAATGTCATTCAGCACGGCATCTGAAACTTCGATATATTCCAGCTCCAGTGTATTCTTGATCTTAACAATACGCAGCTGTTCTTTTTCTACATTTCTAATGCACTTAATCGCCACGCGGACCGCTTCGTCCTCATCGGCCGCCACTAACGGCACACGGCAGTCCTCTATACAACGGCAGGCAATAGCATTGGCATACATGGCCTCATAGTCCATCTGCTCAAATACCTCCTTTACCGTCACGTCGAAAAGCCCAACCCCTATGGCATTCCCATGCGACTGCGGTGTAACTCCCAGTAAGACCATCCGCTTGATCTTTGGAACGGGAAGACAGAACTGCTTTAACACGGAACTTTTCCCGAGAATATTGGGATCGTAACCGGCTCCTGAAATATTCTTTCCAATTTCCTCGACAACCAGCACGTCGATCTCAGGTGGGATCAGGAGCGGCATTTTAGTTCTGGCGATCTTTACCAGTTCCTTCTCCCGTTCTATCAGCACATCGGCGGGAACTGCCTCCACCATAAATGTCTCATCGTATGCATTCTCAATTGTTGCGATTCCATAAGCTACTTTACATTTCTCAAGAATGAGTCTGGCGGCATCTTCTATAATCGCTGCAAATTCATCCGGATCTTCCTCGTGGATGGAGGAACAGCCTATCTGGTTGCCCAGTCCAATCACCAGCATCTTGCAGAGACCGCTCTGTAAGTCTCCTACAAAATCCGTATGCAGCTTGACGCGGTTGATGGGAATGATTGCGTCGGCTTCCATAGCCGCTCTGTCAAAATAAACTTTTTTACCGGACGGGGTCACTCCCAGATAATTGACATCTACCGTTGTAACTACCTTGACTCCCAGGTTCTCTTCCGTGATTCCATAGCTTTCAAGAACCTCTCTCTGTCCTTCCTCCGTGCCGTTTCCATGGCTTCCCATGGCCGAGACGATATACGGAATACCGCCTTTCTTTATGATATCTTCGAGCACAGTTTTGACAATCTGATACAAATTCTTAATCCCTCTGCTCCCCACTGCCACCGCCACTCGGTCTCCAGGACGAATCTTCTTTATTATTTCTTCTTTTTCCAGCTCTCTTTTTAGCGTATCTTCTACATCTTTCATCGATGTTCTGTCAAAGAGCTGTTGAACCCTGTATAATTTCGGCAACGTATATGTATAATCCTCATTTAAAAGCACCGGCATAAGTAACCTCCCTTACCGCACCACTTGTATGTAACTTGTATAATCTAATTATACATATTTATTTTTCGATGTCAACAGAAAATATTTGCGATATTTTCAATATTCTCTGATATACATGTAATAAATTGTAAGTTAAATTGTTTTATTGATATTAATTCTGTAACATTATGAATGTAAATGGCGAAAAAATAAACGAAGTCAGAATTTTCCAAATATTTTCAATCCTTTTTGCAGGCTTTTTCCGTTTTTTCCTTACTTCGCATCCCTTATCTATGTTTGATACAGCTATAGGGAGTATATCGAAAAGATATTTTTTATACTTGTAGAATTTCTTTTGAGCACCGCTTCCACATGAAGATCAACACCAATAATAAAAAAGCTGCTGAATCCAGACATACCGTCTAAAAATTTCAGCAGCATACTATCCTCGGAAGCGTCCCCGGTCTCTGACCGTCACATCAACCTTCTCTTTTTCATTTCCACATCTTTTTCATTCTCGCCATCGCCTCTCTGGTATTTTCCAATGTTCCAAAGGCCGACAGCCGGAAAAATCCTTCTCCGTTCTTTCCAAACCCGCTTCCCGGAGTTCCGACCACATGGGCTTTATCTAACAGCTCGTCGAAAAAATCCCAGGATTTCATCCCGTTGGGGCACTGCATCCAGATATAGGGGGAATTTTTCCCGCCGACATACCAGATTCCAAGCTCCGTCAGCGTCTGTGTTATCACTCTGGCATTTTCCTGGTAAACATCGAGATGGTTCCGGCATTCTTCTAATCCTTCCGGGGAAAAGGCCGCCTCGGCCGCTCTCTGGACCGGATAGGAAACACCGTTAAATTTCGTTGTCTGGCGGCGGAGCCACATTTTTCTGATGGACATTCCCTCCCGTATAAGCTCATCGGAGATCACGGTGTAACCGCAGCGTGTACCCGTGAAGCTGGCCAGCTTTGACAGGGAACAGAATTCGATTGCGCACGTTTTGGCGCCCTCGATCTCAAAAATACTTCTCGGAAGATCCGGTTCCAGGATAAATGACTCATAAGCGGCGTCAAAAAGAATCACCGCCTCCTGCTCATTGGCAAAATCCACCCATTCTTTGAGTTGTTCTCTGTTATATACGGCGCCGGTGGGATTATTCGGAGAACAAATATAAATCAGATCCGCCTTCTGCCCTTTTTCAGGCAGCGGAAGAAACCCATTGCTCACAACAGCATCCAGATACTCGATATTTCTTCCCGCCATCACGTTCGTATCCAGATAGACCGGATACACAGGGTCCGGGATTAAAACCGTATTATCCTCATCAAAGAGATCCAGGATATTTCCCAGATCGCTTTTAGCTCCGTCGCTGATAAATATATCCTCCGCTTTGATTTTCACGCCAAAGCCGCCGTAATAATCACGGATAGTATCTCTGAGGAAATCATATCCCTGCTCCGGGCCGTAGCCGTGGAATGTTTCTGCATTCCCCTGCTCCATTGCCGCCCGCGAAAATGCCTCCGCCGCCTTTTCACAGATTGGCAGGGTCACGTCACCGATTCCCATCCGGATAATTTGAGCTTCAGGATGAGATACCATATATTCTTCCACCTTTTTGGCAATTGTGGAAAACAGGTAGCTCTCAGCCAGATTATTATAATTTGCATTGATTTTCATTCGCTTTCCTCCTCTTTCATGAATGACCGTTCTTTTTTCCTGCCGCCGCTTTTACAAACTCCCGAAACAGCGGATGCGCTCTGTTCGGACGGCTTTTAAATTCCGGATGGTACTGGACTCCCACATAGAACGGATGCCCCGGTATCTCCATCGCCTCCACCAGGCTCCCGTCCGGTGACTGTCCGGAAAATACGGCTCCGTTCAACGCATATTCATCGCGGTAACGGTTATTAAACTCATAGCGGTGGCGGTGCCTCTCCTCGATCTGCCTGGCATGGTATGCCTTTTCCATCATTGAATTTGGTGTTATTTTGCACGGATAGGCCCCCAGACGCATCGTTCCTCCCATATCTTCACAGCCCATCTGCTCTTCCATCAGAGCAATGACCGGATGGGTGGTTTCCGGATCGAACTCACTTGAGTTGGCGTCCGAATATCCCAGCACATTTCTGGCGAATTCGATGGCCGCGATCTGCATTCCGAGACAGATGCCGAAGAAAGGAATCTGATTGTTCCTTGCATATTCCGCGGCCACAATCATCCCCTCGGTACCCCGGATTCCAAAACCTCCCGGCACAATAATTCCGTCCGAACCGGCCAGCAGTTTGGCCGCGGTCATCCGTGTCAGACTCTCGCTGTCGATCCAGTTGATGAAAACCTTTACCCCATTTTCCCATCCGCCGTGACGGAGCGCTTCCACAATGGAAAGATAAGAATCATGCAGCTTAACATACTTGCCGACCAAAGAAACCGTCACTTCTCCGGCGCTGTTTTTAATGCGCTCAAGCATCTCTTTCCACTCGGTTAAATCGCACTCCTTCGGCGTGTCGGCAATTCCCAGTTCCCGCAGGGCAATCTTTGCGAGACCGGCATTTTCAAGCATCATCGGCGCTTCGTAGAGAACAGGGAGTGTCAGGTTTTCAATCACGCAGTCTTCCTTCACGTTACAGAACAGAGCGATCTTCTTTAAAATGGACGGCTCCACCGGGCGGTCGCATCTTGTTACAATAATGTCCGGCATGATACCAAAGGACTGAAGCTGTTTTACGGAATGCTGGGTCGGTTTGGATTTATGTTCTCCGGAGGATTCCAGGTAGGGGATCAGCGTGACATGGATAAAAAGGCAGTTTCCCCTTCCCGTCTCATGGGACACCTGGCGGATTGCCTCCAGAAACGGCTGGGATTCTATATCTCCGGTAGTGCCCCCAATTTCCGTAATGACAATGTCGGCATCCGTTTTTTCCTGCACGGAATAAATAAATGATTTAATCTCATTGGTAATATGGGGAATTACCTGGACCGTCTCTCCCAGGTATTCTCCCTTTCTCTCCTTATTCAGCACATTCCAGTATACTTTTCCGGTTGTAAGATTGGAAAAACGGTTTAAATCTTCATCGATAAAACGCTCATAATGGCCCAGATCCAGATCGGTCTCGGCACCGTCTTCCGTCACATACACCTCACCGTGCTGATAAGGGCTCATTGTTCCCGGATCCACATTGATATAGGGATCCAGTTTCTGGGCGGCTACCTTGTAGCCTCTCGCCTTCAGAAGCCGGCCCAGGGATGCCGCCGTGATCCCCTTCCCCAGTCCCGATACGACACCGCCTGTCACAAAGATAAATTTTGCCATGTTCCATTTCTCCTCTCTACTGCATCTTCTGGTTATTATTCATGCACCTGAAGCACATATCCCGGAATCCGGATGTCCTCCGGTCTTTCCTTCCGTTCACCTCTGTCTGCGGTTCCGTAACCGCTGTGGGTGATGTGGGCAATATCAATAAGCTCCACATTACTCTCATCGTATTTACTCTCCAGACTCAGCGCCAGAACCGCCGCCGTGTCAAGTGAGGTAAGGCAGGGAATCCCCAGTTCCACCGCTTTTCTCCGGAGCCTTACGCTGTCGCGCCCCGGCTGGCGGCCGGTGGCTGATGTGGAAAGAACGTAGCTTACCAGGCCCTTTTCCATCACTGAGATGGTTGTCTCCTCTCCCTCTTTTGCTTCCTTCGGTTTTTTCACAATCGCAGAAGAGATGCCCGCGCTGTTCAGTTTTCTGGCGGTTCCTTCCGTGGCATAGATGGGAAATCCCATTGAAACAAACGTTTTTGCAAGCTCTTTTAAGTCGCCCTTATCCGTATCACGGATACTGATTAAAAGACCTCCGTCTCTCTTCATCGAGTAACCGGCTGCCGTCATTCCCTTATAGAGCGCCTCCTCCATCGTCCCGGCAATACCCAGAACCTCGCCGGTGGACTTCATTTCCGGACCGAGCTGTGTGTCTACGTCGGACAATTTTTCAAATGAGAATACCGGTACCTTTACCGCGTAGTACGGGGAGGAGGGATAGAGTCCCGTCTCGTACCCCATATCTTTTAAAGTCTCTCCCATCATGATTCTGGTTGCCAGATCCACCATCGGAACGCCCGTCACCTTGCTGATGTATGGGACGGTGCGTGAAGATCTCGGATTGACTTCTATGATGTAAATCGTATCTTCATGAAGTACATACTGGATGTTAATAAGCCCCTTTGTCCCCAGAGAAAGCGCAAGACGGATGGAGTAATCCACAAGGCGGTCCTTCTGGCTCTCCGTCAGCATAAACGCCGGATATACGGCAATGGAGTCTCCCGAATGGACGCCCGCACGTTCGATGTGTTCCATGATTCCCGGAATCAGTACATCTTCGCCGTCGCAGATGGCATCCACCTCCAGCTCGGTCCCCATAAGGTACTTGTCTATCAAAATAGCATTTTCAATTCTATGGGCCAGGATGATTCTCATGTATTCGCGTATATCGCCGTCGTTATAAGCAATAATCATGTTCTGTCCGCCCAAAACGTAGCTCGGGCGCACAAGTACCGGATAACCCAGGCGCCGCGCCGTATCTACGGCCTCATCTTCCGTATAAACTGTATCGCCGGACGGCTGTTTCATATTGAGTTTTTTTAACAGGGCATTGAAACGGCCTCTGTCCTCCGCCATATCGATGCTGTCCGGCGGCGTCCCAAGAACCGGAATGTTGTTTTCAACCAGGCATTTCGTCAGCCTGATGGCGGTCTGTCCGCCAAAAGCCACAACGGCCCCGGCCGGTTTCTCCACACGGATAATATCCATCACATCTTCCGGCGTCAGCGGTTCAAAGTACAGGCGGTCCGCCACATTGAAATCCGTGGATACCGTCTCCGGGTTGTTGTTGACGATGACCACCTCGTATCCCGCCCGTTTTAAGGACCAGACGCAGTGCACGGAGGCATAGTCGAATTCAATTCCCTGGCCGATGCGGATTGGGCCGGAGCCGAAGACCATGACAACCGGCTTACCCGTAGAATGCTCCCTGATAAACGGCTCCGCCTCATCCTCTTCCCCGTAGGAACCGTAAAAATACGGTGTGCTGGCTGCGAATTCGGCGCTGCATGTATCCACCATCCTGTAACATGCCGGTATATGCTTGATTTCCGTAAGTCCCGTCATCTCCTTAATCACCTGGTCGGGGAAGCCGTACTGTTTGGCCTCCCGATGGAGTTCTTCGGTAAAATTGCCGCTCTGCATCCTGCGTTCTAAAACCAGCAGATGGAGTAATTTATTTAAAAACCATTCGTCGATTTTCGTCAGTTCATGGATCCACTCTACCGTCATTCCCCGTTTCATGCTCTCATAAATGGCAAAAATCCGTTCATCATCCTGGGAAAGGATTTTCTCCTTCAGCTCTTCTTCCGAGAGTCTCCCCATCTTGTCCATATTCAGGCTTTCCTGGGAAATCTCGGCACCTCTGACGGCTTTTAGCAGCGCCTGTTCAAAGTTTCTTCCGATCGCCATTACTTCGCCGGTGGCCTTCATCTGGGTTCCCAGTTTTCTCCGTCCGTAAACGAATTTGTCAAACGGCCATTTGGGGAATTTGACCGCCACATAATCTAAGGCAGGTTCAAAGCAGGCCATGGTTTCCCCGGTGACCTCGTTGGGAATTTCATCCAGTCGGTAACCGATTGCAATCTTCGTCGCCACGCGGGCAATCGGATAACCGGTGGCCTTGGAGGCCAGGGCCGATGACCTGGAAACACGCGGATTCACCTCAATTACCGCATATTCAAAGCTCTCGGGATTCAGCGCAAACTGGCAGTTGCAGCCGCCCTCAATTCCCATGGCCTGTATGATATTCAGGGCTGCGGAACGGAGCATCTGGTACTCCCGGTCCGCCAGGGTAACCGCCGGTGCGATGACAATCGAATCGCCGGTGTGGATACCGACCGGGTCGAAGTTCTCCATGGAGCAGACGGTAATCTCATTGCCGGCGCCGTCCCGCATTACCTCAAATTCAATCTCTTTCCAGCCTGCGATGCACCGTTCCACCAGAATCTGGCCGATGGGGGAAAGTCTTATTCCCGCGGTTGCAATGTCATGGAGTTCTTCTTCCGACATTGCAATGCCGCCTCCCGTTCCGCCCAGCGTGAATGCCGGCCTCACAATAACCGGATATCCGATTTTTGCCGCAAACCTTAGTGCCTCGTCCACCGCCCGGACAACCTCGGACGGAATCATCGGCTCTCCGATCTCCTCCATCGTGTCTTTAAAGCACTGTCTATCCTCCGCCTTGTCTATCGTCTCCGGAGAGGCCCCCAGCAGAGTCACGCCGTGGCTTTTAAGGAAACCTTCTTTCGCCAGCTCCATGGAAAGAGTCAGTCCGGTCTGTCCTCCGAGTGTGGAAAGAATGCTGTCCGGCTTTTCTTTTTCTATAATCCGCTTCACCACATTAAGTGTCAGCGGCTCGATGTAAACGTGATCCGCAATAGCGCTGTCCGTCATGATTGTGGCCGGATTGGAATTGACCAGGACCACGGACAGGCCCTCTTCCTTGAGTGCACGGCATGCCTGGGTTCCCGCGTAATCAAACTCGGCCGCCTGCCCAATGACAATCGGTCCGGAACCGATTACCATCACCTTTTTTAAATTCTTATTTAACGGCATGCGTCTCCTCCTTCTCTGTATCCGCTGCGATATCTCTATCTGCTGCATTATCTCTATCTGCTGCATTATCTCTATCTGCTGCATTATCTCCTATGGCAGTTCCTGTTTTCTCTGCCCCATTCTTCTCTTTGTACTCCTTCATCATGCTGATAAAACGTCCGAAGAGGACTTCCGTGTCCTTCGGACCCGCACACGCCTCGGGATGGAACTGCACGGTAAACGCCGGGATATCGCGGTATGTGATTCCCTCGCAGGTGCCGTCGTTGACATTGATAAACGTCTCCTCGGCTCCTTCCGGAAGTGATTCTTTCAGCACCTCATAACCGTGGTTCTGGCTGCTGATATAGACGCGTCCGGATTCCAAATCCTTGACCGGCTGGTTTGCTCCCCTGTGGCCGTATTTCATTTTACCGGTCTTTGCTCCCCTTGCGATGGCCAGAAGCTGATGTCCCAGACAGATGCCGAAAATCGGAACCTTCGTGTCTGCAATTTTTTTAAGTTCTTCTATCACGGACACATTGTCTTCGGGGTTACCCGGTCCGTTGGACAGCATGATTCCGTCGGGAGCGAGCGCAAGTATTTCCGCCGCTGTGGTGGACGCCGCAATGTCGTATACGTCACAGCCCCTCTTTGTCAACTCTCGGAGGATATTTTCCTTTGCCCCGAAATCCCAGAGGGCAACCCGGTATTTTGTTTCTCCCCCGGTTTTAATCAGTCTGTTTCCCTCCGGCGTTACATTTTCAACCGCATCCCGGATGCGGAATTTCTTTATTTCTTCCAGTTCCTCTTTTGCAAACGGCGGCTGCTTTACCGTCAGTTTTCCGTTCATGGATCCCGTTTCACGGATAGTCTTTGCCAGCTTCCTGGTATCTATTCCGTATACGGCGGGAATATTTCTTTCCTTAAAAAAAGTGTCAAGATTACCGCTGCTCCTGAAGTTGGAGGGGTCCTGACACCATTCTTTTACGATATAAGCTGATATATACACTTCCTTGTTTTCAAAATCCTGCGGAATCACCCCGTAATTGCCAATCATCGGGAATGTCTGCACGACAATCTGTCCAAAATAGCTGGGGTCGGTGATTGTCTCAAGGTATCCCGTCATTCCCGTCGTGAATACCACTTCACCGGCCACTTCGTCTAAAGAGGCGCCAAATCCTTTTCCCTCAAAGTATTCGCCATTTTCCAAAAGGAGATATACCGTTCTTTCCATCCTGTCACCATTCCTCTCTTACGCCTGATTATTCTGCACTGCCACCGCAGCATCATTTCTGTCCTCCCGCGCCAAGCGCAGCCTTAAGAAGGAGTCCTGTTCACTGGACTCTCGCGCCGAACGCGGCCGCGTAGCGGCATATTACATCTTCGCGCGAGTGCGAATCCTGCCCGGAGGGCTTTTTTGTATCATAGGAACACGTTCCTATGATACAAAAAAAGCGTCCATGAGGCCAACCCTCATGAACGCCCTTGTTCATTTCTGGTGAATTATAGCATAGGCAGATTTCTGCGTCAATATGTAAAAATAAATTTTTCTTAGAAAATTTTGGCCTGCCGTAACTGTAATCCACATAATAGGCGGAATTTCTTATCGCTGTCTCCATGATCAGGAATCAAACCGATGATAACTGGGCATTCTAATTGAAATTCATTTGTAAGGAGGCCCGAACATCCTATGGGAAAAAGCGGCAGTGACCGGCCTGGATCGGTATGGAGCGATACATCTTCTGTTTTGAAATTTAAGAGTTTAAAAAAAGATATGAAAACCGGCGTCCTTATTATCGGAGGTGGCATGGCCGGAATCCTGTGCGCTTACATGCTCGGGCAGGCCGGTGTGGATTATGTTCTGGTTGAGGCGGAGACGGTTTGCAGCGGAATCACCAAAAACACTACCGCTAAAATCACTTCCCAGCATGGGCTGGTTTATCACAAACTGCTCAAAAGCCTGGGAACGGAAAAAGCGGGCCTCTATCTTCGCGCAAACCAGGAGGCCGTCGAAAAATATACGGAACTCTGCAGCGGGATCGAATGTGATTTTGAAAAGAAGGACGCATATGTTTATTCCCTGGACGATCCCAGGGTAATTGCCGAAGAACTGGATGCCCTGCGTAAACTGAGCTTTCCTGCGGAGCCGGTTCATCAGCTTCCCCTCCCCTTCCCGGTGGCCGGGGCCGTCCGCTTTACGGGGCAGGCTCAGTTTCATCCGCTTAAGTTCGTAAATGCAATTGCCAAAGATTTAAATATTTACGAACACACCGAGGTGCTGGAACTGGAAGGCTGCACAGCGCGCACGGCCAGCGGCGTCATCACGGCTGATAAAATAATTGTTGCAACGCATTTTCCGTTTATCAATAAGCACGGCAGTTATTTCCTGAAGATGTACCAGCACCGCTCCTATGTGATTGCACTGGAAAATGCGCCGGATTTAGACGGAATGTATGTCGATCAGGCGCAAAATGGAATGTCGTTCAGAAACCATGACGGCCTTCTCCTGATTGGAGGAGGCGGCCACCGCACGGGAAAAACCGGCGGAAGCTGGGAAGAGCTCCGCCGGTTTGCCTCGAAATATTATCCAGGTTCCAATGAACAATACCACTGGGCCACACAGGACTGCATGACGTTAGACAATGTTCCCTATATCGGGCATTATTCGAAAAACACGCCGAATCTCTACGCCGCTGCGGGATTTAACAAATGGGGTATGACCTCCTCCATGGTGTCCGCTATGGTGCTCACCGCCCTTATAACGGAACAGCATTCCCCTTATGCAGCCCTGTTCTCACCGTCCAGAACCATACTCCGGCCACAGCTCGCCGCCAATGCACTGGAGGCGACAATGAATCTTCTGACCATATCCAGGCCCCGCTGCCCGCACCTGGGATGCGCCCTGAAATGGAATAAGCAGGAGTATACCTGGGACTGCCCGTGCCATGGCTCCCGGTTTGATTCGGACGGACATCTGATTGATAATCCGGCGACAGGAGGTTTGAAATCGACGCACAGGTAATAACTTCTCTGTTGCAGTTATGCAGGATGCTGTTACAGTCGTTTTAAATATTCTGATTTCCATCGCATACGCGAAAACATCTGACAAAATGACCTTCGCCGAGATCTGTAATCGGCGGATCTTCTCTGTGGCAGCGTTCGGTGGCATACCGGCAGCGCGCCGCAAAACGGCAGCCCGGTTTCGGATCAATCGGGGAAGAGATCTCTCCTTCCAAAAGGATCCTCTCTTTCTTCGCCCCGATCTTTGGCACAGGAATTGCCAGAAGCAGCGCCTGCGTATACGGATGCATTGCGGAAGTGAACAAAACCTTACTCGGCGCTTTTTCCACCATCTGGCCGAGGTACATGACCAGAATGTCATCCGAAACGTGTTTAACTACCGACATATCGTGGGTGATAAACATATAAGTATAATTAAAGTCTTTCTGTAATTTCTTAAGTAAATTTAATATCTGAGCCTGAATTGAAACATCCAGTGCCGAAACCGGCTCATCGCACACAATAAACTCCGGATTTAAGGCAAGCGCCCTGGCAATCCCAATACGCTGCCGACGGCCGCCATCCATCTCATGGGGATAAGAATCTGCAAAACGTTCGGCCAGGCCCACAAGCTCCATCATTCCAAATATCTTTTCATCTCTCTCTGCTTTGGACTGAAAAAAATTGTGAATGTAAAATGGTTCCGCAATATTCTCATAAATCGTATTACGTGGATCCAGTGAAGAATACGGATCCTGGAAAATCATCTGTATCCGGCGTCTGTAAGCCAGTTTTTCTTTCTTTTTAAGTTTTGTGATATCGCACCCGTCAAAGAACACCGACCCCGCCGTAGGCTCAAGCAACATGGACATCAGACGCCCCGCCGTGCTTTTTCCGCATCCCGATTCCCCTACAATCCCGATGGTTTTACCCTTCTCAATCGTAAAATCCAGACCATCCACAGCATGCAGCGTTCCGGAGGAGACTTTGAAATATTTTTTCAGGCCTTCTACCCTGATATATTCGTCACTCATATTTCTTTACCTCCTTCGCCGGAATGGTATTTTCATAGATCAGACATCTGACATAATGGCCGTTCCCATGATCGATGTACTTCGGTTTTCTGGAGGAACAGCATTGATCCGCATATTTACACCGTGGATGAAACTTACATCCCTCCGGAAGATTCATTGGATCCGGCATGAGTCCCTCAATAGGGGACAGATATTCCGCGTCGCTTGTAATGTCGGGAATTGACCCAAAAAGCCCGTTGGTATACGGATGCAGCGGATTTTCAAAAATCTGTTCCAGGCTTCCGTATTCAATGATTTCCCCTGCATACATGATAGCCACTGTGTCACAGATTTCCGCCACAATTCCCATATCATGAGTAATCATAATCATAGAGGTATTATTTTTTTCCTTCAGTTCCGCCATCAGTTCCAACACCTGGGCCTGGATCGTAACGTCCAGTGCGGTAGTCGGCTCATCGGCAATCAAAAGTTTTGGGTTGCAGGCAAGCGCAATGGCAATAACAACCCTCTGCTTCATTCCGCCTGAGAACTGATGCGGATACTCAAAGGCGCGTTCCGCCGGAATCCGCACGGTCTCCAGCATCTTAATTGCTTTTATCTTTGCTTCGTGTTTGCTGACCTGTTGATGCGCAGAGATTACTTCACTTATCTGATCCGCCACGGTATAGACCGGATTCAGGGAAGTCATCGGATCCTGGAAAACCATGGATATTTCTTTTCCCCTTATCTTTAAATACTCTTCTTTGCTGATTTTCTGCAGATCCTTTCCTTCAAAGAAGATGCTGCCGCTTTCAATCTTACCCGGAGGGCTGTCAATCAGATTCAGGATTGACAGAGCAAGCGTCGTTTTACCGGCTCCTGTTTCCCCTACCAGCCCCAGTGTCTTTCCTTCCTCTAAAGAAAGGCTGACATCGTTGATGGCGTTCACAACTCCATTATCCGTATAAAATTTCACGTTTAAATCTTTAATGTCTAATAATAATTTTTCGTCCATTTCTCGTACCTCGCCGTTTATCGCTTCATTCTCGGATCAAGAGCATCCCTGAGTCCATCTCCCATCAGCGTCAGCGCCGTTACCGTCAGCACTATCGCAATTCCCGGAAATACGGTAAGATGCCAGCAGTCACGGATAAATTCACGGCCGCCGGACAGCATCGTTCCCCACTCGGGCGCCGGAGGCTGAATTCCAAGACCGATAAAGCTCATGGAGCTTATCAATACAATGCCGGTTCCAACATACAGTACGAACTGAGAAATCAACGGGTTTATTGCATTGGGAATAATATGTTTGAGTATAATCCAGAAATCCGAACCTCCCAGGCCTTTGGACGCCTCAATATATTCATTATTTTTTACCGTAAGAACCTGGGCTCTGATAAAACGGGTGTCACCCGGAACAAAGCTGAGCCCCAGGGCCAGCGTGAGGTTAAATGCGCTTGGTTTCATAATGCTCACCAGAGTAATCATAAGGAGCGTCGTCGGTATTGCCATGATTACGTCCAATGTTCTCATGATGAGAGCGTCGGTCGTACCGCCGTAATAGGCGGCCAGAGAGCCCAGAAACAGGCTGATGACCATAGAAACCAGAACCGACACCACGCTGATGGTGATGGATGTTTTCCCTCCCCAAAGGAGTCTGGCAAGCAGGTCTCTCCCCAGCTCGTCGGTTCCTAAAAGGTGGCCCGGTGCCGGGAACTGGCGTATCATGGAATAATCGGCTTTCAAAACGTCATTTTCATAGCTCAGATAGAGAGGTGCGGTAATGCATATGGTCAATATGACTCCAAGCATAATCAATCCGACAACAGCAGATTTATTGCGCCTGAACTTAACCCATGCATTATAGCCGGGACTGTGTCTCCTTTTGCTTCTCCCGGTGTCGGCAGCCTGTTTCGTGTCTGTATTTTTAAGCATTGTTCATCGCCTCCTTATGTGGTATTTTCTTTGGCTTCACATAAAGGGAACGGATTCTCGGATCCACCGCGGCGTAGGCTAAGTCCGTGATTAGATTGGTGAGCGCTATCAGTATGGCGATAATGATAACTCCGCCCATGATTACCGGCATATCCTTCTGCCGGAGTGCTTCTACCAGCATTTTTCCCATTCCGTTAATACTGAACAACTGCTCAATTACAATCGAACCGCCAAAGCAGAACCCGACTGAAACCCCGATAGAGGTAATCGTTGGCATCAGGGCATTTTTAAGCGCATGTTTACGGATTACAACACGCTCATCGAGCCCCTTGGCCCGGGCCGTTTTAATATAGTCCTGCCGTATTACCTCCAGCATCGAGGCTCGCGTCAGTCTCGACCCGGAAGCCCATCCATAGGTGGACGCACAGATCACAGGCATAATCATATGCCTGACGCTGTCGAATCCAGTGGACGGCAGCCACTTAAGCTGTACGGAAAAGAGCAGCATCAGCATCAGCCCCAGCCAGAACTCCGGCATAGAGGCCAGAATCAGCGTCACAATCCTCATTGTATTGTCAAAAACAGTATTTTGCTTCACCGCAAGCGCAATTCCAAGCGGTATCTGCACAATCACAATCAGCGCGATTCCGGTAAGTGAAAGTCTCAGCGTATTCGGCAGACGCAGCTTTACCATATCTGAAATCTGTTGTTTTGATATGTAGGACTCTCCCAAATCCCCCCGCACCGCTTTTTTGACATAATTAATGTATTGGACCGGATAGGGATCATTGAGTCCGCGTTCCTCCTTAAACTGGTATAACTGTTCCTGTGTTGCATTGACGCCCAGCGCCAGTCTCGCCGGATCCCCGGGGGCAAAGCTGAGCATTGTAAATACTAAAATCGACACTCCAATTACTATCGGGATAATCTGTAAAAGCCGTTTTATTATATATCTCGTCATACTAATCGATACCTCCTTGCAGGTATGTATGAAGCCCCCGTCTAACCAGGTATATACCGGTCAAACCATTCCGCTGTTTCCTGCATAATTTTAAGCCGTGCCCATGGCCTGCCCGACCGGAACACACAGTGTGTTTCCCCATTCAAAATTATGGTGCGCGAAGGAATCCCCTGTGTAATCAATGCCTGATACAGACTGAGTCCCTGATCGACAGGACACCTGTAGTCCTCTCCGCACTCGATGAACAAGGTCGGAGTCGAACAACGGCCGGCATAAGCAAGCGGTGAAATCCTCCAGTGTTCACGGATATCTTCCCACGGATAACTTCCCGCTATGGTCCGATCGAATCCCGGAAGATCATCCGTAGCATGGAGGCTTATCCAATCTGCAATTCCAGACTGGGAAACTGCGGCTGCAAAGCGGCGGCTTCTCGTTATAATCCAGTTAGTCATAAAACCGCCATAGGAAATTCCCGTGACACCCAATCTTTTTTCATCAATCGCCCCATATCGCTCCAGCACGGTATCTACAAACTTCATAATGTCTTCATAATCAATTGTACCGTATCTTTTTCTCAGATTGCTGAACTCCGCCGTATCACCTATGCTTCCATGAGGATTACAGTACATTACAAAATATCCGTCTGCTGCCCAGACCTGATGTGCAAAATTGAAGCCTCCGTAAAAACGAAGCTGTGGGCCACCGTGAATATTCAGGATTGCAGGATATTTTTTCCCCGGGTTATAATTGGCGGGGGGAACCACCCAGCCGTCAACCTCGCTGCCGTCACTGCTTGTAAAAACAAGATGCTCCGGTTTAGACAAATCAAATGTTCCGAGTCCTGATTCATGAAGCGCCGTCAGCTGAACCGCCTTGTCCTGAAATAATTCATAAATTTCCGCTCCGCCCAGTTCCGGCAGTCCCACGGCAAAGATACGGCCGTCTGCAGAAATAGTAAAATGCAGGACATCGATTCCTTCCGGTGAAATTCGCACTTCTTTATTTCCGTCCCGGCGATACAGCCCAACACCTCCTCTGTTTTGCAGCGTATAATACAGACTGCCCTTTAATGCCAGGAATTCATGCCCGTTTCCTCTGGAAAAATCAGTTGAAATCAGATTAAACGGAGTATATTGGGTCTTAAATCTGGCGTCCAGCTTTCTGTCGCCGCCTTTTGCCGTATAGATGTATGAATTTACATCGTCGGGCAGTGTATCGGTGACTGTGAAAATCCTGTCGCCCGACACGGCCAGGGCCGCGAACATACAGTCCCCCATTGCGCTGAGCCGGAACTGTCTGTTTTCCCAGCAGTATACGGAGTATTTCTGTTCCGTACTGATCTGATACTCTTCTCCCAGCACATATAGCCGGCCTTCATCGACGGCGTAATCATGTGTTTGAAATTCCGGCGGCGTAACAGATACCAGGGAGCCGTCTCCACGATTGTACTCATAAAGCCGGTTCCGCTTCTTGTTTACATACCCCTGACCATCTATCCGATAGGGATATTCATCGCATACAATTACTTCACCCCTGAGATGGGCCTCGACCGCTCTCTCATCCCCGGCGGCTTTTAATTTCTCAAGTTCCAGATCCCAAACCGCGCTAATTACAAGACGATCTCCCGCAAGCAGATCTGCTCTCGCATGGGGCAGGGGCAGGCTAAAAGCCTCCCCTGTCTCCCCGGATACGGGATCCGCCTCCCAAAATTTCGTGCTCTGGGATGATGCACCATCCTCCGGCTCATCCCATGTATAAATCACTTTTCCATCCTGGTCAAAAAAACAGTTCCGGATTGAATCATGGCTGTCCAAGCGATGCAGCCTGCCGCTGCACAGTTCATAAGCATAGAGATATGAGTGGTATCTGTTTTCTGCGATACATGCGCTTTCCAGGCAAAATGCCAAAATGGTTCCATCCGGAGATACACATAAATCAGAAATGCTCTTAATTAACCCCATATTTTCGGCATGAATCAGTTTCATACTCGTCCTCCCATACTCTGTCTGATTACCGGCACAATTTTCTTAAAACAGGTCTGCCGTTATTCTGCAGTTCAACTCCTTTTATGTCTTTGTCCGCAACAAAGTACATCTTAGGTGAGAATGTGGGGATAAACGGCACCTGATCCCATGCTATCTCCTGCAATTCTTTTGCTGCGTCCAGGCCGACCTGAGGATTCGTTGCCGAACCTGCGGCGATGTGATACAGCTCGTCGCACCGCTCATCCGTGAAAAAGGTTCCGTTATAGTCTCCCTGAGAACCGGAATATAACATCGCCATATAATTCATGAGAAACGGAGGAATCGACCAGTCATCGGAAATCACTTCAAATTCTCCCTTGTACATTTTGTCAAGATATGCGCCGAATTCCATGGTTGTAATTTCCATGTCTATGCCAATTTGTTTAAGCTCCAGCTGGTATGCCTCATAAGCCTGTCTTGTCTTCTCACCGGCATATGTAATAAGTTCAATTTTAAGCGGATTATTCTGTGTATAGCCTTCTCCCTCCAGGAGTTCACGAGCTTTCTCTAAATCGTAATGAATAGCGTTGGGTGCCGAATAGTAGAATTCCGCCTGTCTAGGAACAAAGCTGTCCGATACGGTCATCAGTTTGTTCAGGGCTAAAAAGCCTTCCCGATTATACGCATATGCCATAGCCTTTCTGAGGTTCAGATTGTCAAACGGCGGTTTGGAGACATTCATCCATACCTGATATAAGGTAATCGTCTCTCCTTCATAAACAGTAACCGCCTGATTTTCTGAAGCGCGGTCGTAATCAGCGATAGAGATTGCCGTGGCATCCACGTCTCCCGACTCCAGGGCAATATAGGCAGCGGAATCTTCTTCCATACAGAGGAATGTATATTCATCCATATAACATTTCTCAAAAGGATAATCCTCCCATGCTTCCAGAACTATTTTCGATCCGGGAACATATTCTTTTAACTTATACGGTCCTGTGCCGACTGGCTTATTGGCCCAGTCTTCTCCGGCAGATTCGCAGTAAGATTTGTCATACAGATAAACACTTGTAAGAGCGGCAACCGTATCTACGAACGGAGTTTCAAGATGAATAACCACCTTGTTATCCCCCTCGGCCTCCATGCTCTTAATGCTTCCAAAAGCATGTCCGCCCAATGAATGTTCCCTGTTTTGTTCAATGGAATAAATGACGTCCTCCGGTAATGCTTTTTCTCCGTTCTGGAACATGTATCCTTCACCCATAGTCAGCACTACTGTAAGATCGTCCGGCGTCTCCCACTCCTTCACAACGCCTGGAAGAGGTGCCCCGGTCTCCGGATCCGGTTCTAATACCAGATCGTAGAGAAGTTTTGAAATCTCCTCACAGTCAATGGTTCCCGCCGCATAACAGTCCAATGTGTTCGGGATAGAGACCAGTCTAATCGTAATAGACTTACTGTCTCCTGCCGCCTGGTTCTGAACCGGGGCAGTAGTTTCCGGCTTCGAGCAGCCCCCAAGAATCATCATAGCCGCCATAGCAATACATAGCACTTTCTTCATCTCTCTTCCTCCTTTAAATTCTCCTTTTTCTTAATATAATTTATTGTGAAACTCACTATCGGCTCCACATAAAATCCCGCTGTTTATGTCGATAATTTAATCATGTTTGTTTTATACTCATGATTATATTCTCTATAGTATGATTTGTCAACCTATTATGTTTTATTATTATCATAAAAATACATTATTATCTGATAAATTTTTTTCTTCGATTTTGTTTGTTTCTTATGATACCTTAAACCTATCCTAAAGGATTCCTTTAGACTGATTTACACTGTACACTCTTCAGCTCAGATCATAAAAGTGACCATGAGCTATGGCTCATGATCACTTTTATAATTAATATTTCTTTATAAGCATAACATTTACGCTATCGTTAAAGATTACCACTCTCCTGCAAAAACTCACCAATTTTCATGGGACTCCTTTCTACCCAATCGTATTCGTCAGGCTCCCAATCTTCTCAATTCTGCATTCCACAGAATCGCCCTTCTTCAGATACTTCGGCGGTTTAAACCCAACGCCCGCCCCGGCAGGCGTACCCGTGGAGATAATCGTCCCCGCCCTCAGCGTCATTCCTTTCGAAAGCTCACTGATGATATGTGCAATACCGAATATCAGATCGCCTGTGCTGGCATCCTGCCTGAGTTCGCCGTTTACCCTGGAACTGATACCAAGTTTTGGCGGGAAATCAAACTCATTTGCCGTTACGATCCATGGCCCCATCGGTGTAAAGCCGTCCAGACTCTTTCCGAAATACCACTGTCCGTGGCGATCCTGCATATTTCTGGCGCTGACATCATTTAAAATTGTATAACCGAAGATATATTCCCCGGCCTTTTCCTCCGGCACGTCTTTTGCATCTTTTCCAATGATGACGGCCAGCTCCGCTTCATAATCCAGCCCGTCCACCAGTTCCGGATAAGAGGGTATAATTTCCTTATCACCCGAAGCCCGGTTTACTCTCTTACCAAAATAGACGGCATATTCCTGTTCTTCCGAATAGGCTCCTTTAAGAAAGTCGCTGCTCTCCTTCAGATGGTCGATGTAATTGACACCCAGACATATGATGTCCTGATCCGGATCTGGAATCGGAGCCAGGAGTTTTACATCCTCCAAAGGGGTTGCCCCTCTAATCTCCGCCTCATAGGGCTGCTTGCCGGCAATATGCTCCGCCAGCTGGATCTCCGACTCACTAATCTCCCGGATCAGTTCTTTCATGTCGCGATACTCCATCCCTATGGATTCCACAGGGTAAATCCACTGATCATCGTTACTCAAAATTCCCAGTCTCTCCCTGTCATCTATCTGATACGTCAAAACCCTCATCTTAATTTCCTCCGTTTACAAAAATGCATTTCCAAAAAGCTGCCGCCCCATCCTGTTAAATGGAAGAGGCCGGCAGCTTCGCCTTTGAAACCAACTTATCTGATTCGTTCCGGGAAGCCTACTTTTTTCTGTACTTTCCGAAGTGTCTTATTGCAGAAATACTGGGCTTTCTCGGCATTGCCCTTAATTACGCCGTCAATATAATCTTTATTGCCTGAGAGATCGGCGAACCGGTCCTGAAGCGGTTTCAAAACGGAAACAACTGCTTCTCCCACCGCAAGTTTAAAGTCTCCGTAACCTTTCCCGTCAAATTCCTTCTCTGTCTCCGCGGCAGTTTTCCCTGTGCATGCACAGTAGATATCAATCAGGTTTTTGATTCCCGGCTGTTCGTCGCAGTAGCGCACGCAGGCCTCGGAATCAGTCACCGCACGTTTAAATTTTCTGATAATGGTATCGGGGTCATCCATCAAATAGATGCTTCCATTCGGGTTCTCATCCGATTTAGACATCTTTTTAGACGGCTCCTGCAGGCTCATAATCTTAGCTCCGGCTTTTCCGATATATGCCTCCGGCACAGTAAATACGTCTCCGTAAATGTTATTAAAACGGATTGCAATATCTCTTGTCAGCTCCAGATGCTGCATCTGGTCGATGCCAACCGGCACGACGTCCGCCTGGTATAACAAAATATCTGCCGCCATCAGCACCGGATAAGTGAAAAGACCGGCATTGATATTGTCCGCATGTTTGGCGGATTTGTCCTTAAACTGGGTCATACGGCTCAGCTCACCCATATAGGTGAAACAGTTCAGAATCCATGCCAGCTCCGCATGTCCCGTCACATGGGACTGATAATAGATGCAGTTCTTCTCCGGATCGAGTCCGGCCGCAATATAAAGTGTCAGAAGGGTTCTGGCTCTTTTCCTCAGTTCAGCCGGATCCTGGCGCACCGTGATGGAATGCATATCCACTACGCTGAAAAATGTCTGGTAGTCGTCGCTGATATTGACCCAGTTCTTAAGCGCTCCCAGATAATTGCCAAGTGTCAGGTTTCCTGTCGCCTGCATGCCGCTGAATAATGTCTTCTTGCCGTCTAACATATAATCTATCTCCTTTTACTGAAATTTCTGCTGTTTTAATGCATTTATTTTGTATTATGTTTTCTATCCTGATTATCATATTTTCTGAAAATACCTTCTCATTATAATACAGATGGCATTGCCTTGCAAGACAGGGATTTGATTTTCCGGTTGTTTGCGTAGTTGTTTAGCCCTAAAATGGGGATTGGGTTGAGAAATGAGGTCGCCGCCGTCAGGCCAGGGGCCGGGGTGGTGAGGGGGATCGATGAGTCTTTCGTCCCGGGCGTCAGATGGTCGTGGGCGGGGAATCCGGGCAGAAAAAGTTCCTGCGGGAAACGCTTGCGCTCGTTGGAGTACATAACGGACACTAACCTCGAAAATACCTCGGTAAGTGCCGATGAACTCCCAGGTTCCCTCCGGAATCTTTTTCTCCCTTCTTCCCCACAGGAAGGTTATGGCCGGGACGAAAGACTCCGCCAGGTATAATGTACCCATAAGTGTGGACACGGAACGAAGTGGGGGACCCATCTTTTAGACATCCCCCACATCCCATTCCCCTTATCGTGGACACATCTTATGGAAAGACAGGAGGGACGTATCTGACCTGGATGATGGCCGCACATCCTTTTCCTTTCGACACATTCCGCCGCCTATGGTATTCTTAAGCAAGAACAGGAGGAATCCCATGATTAAAAATCTTTTCACCGCTGAGCAGGTTTTGGTGCTGCGTGAAAACCCTTTCACCTACCGGGTGGACCAGGCCAGGTTAGCTTTTACCAAGGAATTCAAGGAACTCTTTTATTCGGAGTATCAGGCCGGGATGCCTCCCCGGCAGATCCTCGAGAAATACGGCTACGATCCCGCCGTCCTCGGCCAGCGCAGGGTATGGGGCATCTCCGGCCATATCCGGGAGCAGTACAACAAATATGGCGGTTTCCACGATGGGAGTGTCTCTTCCGGCAGGGCCAATCCCGCCTCTTCGGACTCTGGTATGCCTGTATCGGGAAAAGAGGAACTCAAACAGCTCCGGCACGAGGTTGATTACCTGAAACAGGAAGTTGCCTTTTTAAAAAAAATTTCCTCCATCCGAACCACAAGGAAGTAGGTGCATGGCTAATGAACGATTCTTCCTGTGTCTTCGAAATCATCAGTAACACCCTGCAGCAAAGCGGAAATGTCCTTTCAGTGAAAGAACTCTGTTCCACCGCCGGTGTTTCCAGGAGCGGTTATTATGCCTGGCTGAAAGCGGCCCCGGCCAGAGAACTTCAGGAACAGAAGGACCGTGCGGATTTTGAGCGGATCCTGGCGGCTTACGGGCTCCACGGTTACACCAAAGGGGCCAGAGGGATCTACATGGCCCTGCTCCATATGACCCCGCCGGCCGTCATGAACCTGAAAAAGATCCGGAGGCTGATGGATAAGTTTAAGCTTTCCTGCCCGCACCGGGGCCCCAACCCTTATAAAAGGATGGCAAGGGCCCTGAAAACCAGCCATGTCGCTGATAACCTGCTAAAGCGGGAGTTCGACTGCTATGGGCCCAGGATGGTCTTGTTAGCCGATATCACTTACCTGCCCTATAACGGGACCTTTGCTTATTTATCAACGGTCCTGGACGCCTTCACCCGGCAGATCCTTTCGTATGTGCTGAGCGAATCCCTGGAAGTGGATTTTGTCCTTGAAACGGTGAAGCAGCTGGTTAAAAACCATGGGCTTTCCCTTCATGAGGAAACCATTGTCCACAGTGACCAGGGCTGCCATTATACCAGCTACCGATTTATCCGCATCCTTTCCGACAAGAAGCTGCGCCAGTCCATGTCACGCCGGGGCAACTGCTGGGACAATGCCCCACAGGAAAGTTTCTTTGGCCATATGAAAGACCACATCCGGGCGAAACTGGCTGGATGCGGGACTTTTCGCGAAGTACAGTCCATCATTGATGACTATATGGAGTATTACAATAACCGGCGTTACCAGTGGCATCTTGCAAAGCTTGCCCCCAATGAGTTTTACCACTTTATCACCACCGGAGAATATCCACTGGATATTCCCAACGTACCGGCACTTCCGGCGATTGCCCGGAAACCGGAGGAACTTGGTGCCAGTGCGGGCCCCTCCCGTACCGAGAGTCACCCAATCATATAGAATACCATGGCAGGGGAGAGCGTGTGTCTAAGAATCAGGATACACTTTGGGCCGATTATCCAACCGGGGGGATTCCCTCTGTTTCAGTGTCCATGATCAAGGCTACACGGAAGGAAGGGTGTCTGAAAAAACGGGTCCCCCACTTCATAAAGTGTCCTTGACAAAGGGGACAGTTCAAGGATAACGGCCCGGTCCCCGGCCTGCGGCGCCTGATCTGTCCTCTTTCTTCAAGAGGGGAGGCGCTTGTCGCTGCCACTACGCTTTCCCGAATACCGGAAAACTGCCTCCTATTCACTATGAGACTGTGTAAGCTTAGAATCTTAGAGTGTTTATTCCGATACTCTTTTTATGCAGCCCTGGATGTCGTCAGAATATTAAATAGTTACGACTATATCGTGGCCGCGACAATACCACCGCCGCACTTGACGAAAGAGACAATCAGCCCCTGAAGCCGGCGGACGGGGCAATAACCTTCGCTGAGTCTTCAATCCCGCCAACCACCTGCCCGTGGAAGGAAGGAGAAAACGTTCCGAAAGGGGCCTTGGAATCCGCCGGTGCTTGCTGACACATTGAGCACTTAGCGAGGTCCTATCGAGCTTAGTGCAAAAGCGTGCGGTGGCAGGTTTCTCACGAAGCTAGCATCCGTTGCGCATTCCACAAGCGGAAGCGTGTCCCCGTAGGAATTTTTTCTCCTGGATTCCCCTCACCACACCCTGCCAACCAGGACTGAAGACTCACCCCCCTCCCACTCCCCCGTTCGCCATCTTACAGAGGCGTCCTCACATCTCAACTGATATGTAATGACTTTTGTCAAGTGTAAATTGCGGAACATCACCACAAACTTTTATTTTTTGTTTCTGAAGACATCTGGAAAGAGCTTCGGAGTGTCAGTTCCCGGCATTGGCCACTCTGATATACGTGGATTGGTTACCTACAGGTCAATGGTCCGCCGTGGGCTCTACCGTCTAAATGCGTGGATCACTGATATTTGTGCCAACATAGTTGAGGCGTAGATAGCCCAAACCTTGAAATGGCCGAAACCCTTTCAAGATGTCTTCAGTTGTTACTTTGGATTGTGGCCAGATGTATGTGGCACTGGCCAGCTTACATCGGCTTGTTTACCCGCTACAGTAGCGGGCGGTTACTGTCAGGGCCCTGACGCCGCAGGCGGTGCGCAGCAGCCTTGACCGGAGCCGCACGGTGCTGTACCCGCATCAGGCTATGTGATTTGTCATCATTCCCCACATGAAACAGGCCAGTTCCCTTGCGATTGCTGTTTTTGCTACATTGCTGCGCTTGTTCTGTCCAAGCACCATTTTATAATAGCGCCGCCTTAGACGTTCATTGGCTTTGTCTGCGTATGCAATCAACTGTGGTGTATTTCCACTCTGGCGGGCTTTTAATTCCCTGGACTTGTATCCGATTTGCCCACGGCTATAACTCTGCGCCGCTTCAACCAGCAACCGACGCACGTGGGTGTTCCCCGCCTTGGTGATGCCAAGCCTCTGGCGTCCGTCCCCGCTGGAATCTACGCCGGATACCAGCCCCAGGTACGATGAAAACCGGTCTGCTGGCGCAGCCCGCTTGAAATCTCCAGCCTCCACTATGACAGACAAGGCGGTCTGGGTTTTGACGCCAAGTAAACAGGTAAGCTTTTTGACATCTGCCCCATATTCCTCCCTGGACCCAAGCTCCTCAATACGCTGTTCAAGACGTTCCAGTTTATTGCTGAGATGATCGAAGATCAACAGATATTCGTCGAGAATCTCCTTGTACAGGCCATCCGGGGTCAAGGCCCTGAGCCATTTGATATGGGTTTGAGTCCAGTGGCTGCCGCCTCTCTCATAGCGATAATTATGGCGCAAACAGAATGCCAGGATCTGCTGCTTTATCTTTTTAAGCGCCAGCTTGTGGTCGGTTCGCATCCGGAGATATTCCTTGGTTTCTTCATCCTGCTCTGTGGGGATATGGACCGGGCTGTAATTATGCTGGGCCAGGCAGCGGCCAATCAGGGCAGCGTCGCGTTTGTCTGTTTTGATTTTTTTCTTCCCACGCTGCTGTAACATGGTAGTCGGAGCGAGGATTACGCAGTTAACATGATGTTCCGTTAACTGATGGTATAAAGTGAAGCCGAGACAGCCAGCCTCATAACCGCATATGAAATACGCATCCTTTCCGTAAATGGTACGTAGAAACTCGAGATATTTTAGGACTTGTTTGTAATCCGATTCGACTTTCTGGGCATGGGACGCTTTGTCTTCTTCGATTGTGAAGCTGCAAAGTGAAAAACTTTCCTTATGAACATCCATTCCTACGTAAACTGTGTTATAATTCATTTGATGACCTCCATTTGTATGCGGTAATCCCTGTTACCTTTGTTCTTAACAAACTTTAGTATACAGGTAAATCCACGAATTTACAAACTGGGGGTCATTACTTATTGTCTAAATCCCCCTCATAACGTTTTAATGCCACTGATTCTAATAACTCCCCCGGCTTCCTCAAACTCAATCGCCAAATCCTGTTCAAAATGCGCCGTAAAACGGCTGTCCGTCTTCTCGTAGTCTGTTCCATTCCACCTCAGAAAACTCTCGACGAATATCTTGTGATCAACGGCAAACTGCTGGATGCACTGCATCGTCAGGTTTGTAAACTTTACCATCCCGACAGGGGCAAACACTTCCTTGGGCACATTGCCAAAAGCTATAAAAACAGCTCCCCCGGCATGAGGTCCGCGGTAATAGCAAAGCTCACGGTCCGATAAACCGCAGGCAACAATCGACAGATTATGCCCGTTAAAGGTATCGTCCAGCTCGAATTCAGCAACGGTAAGGGGTTCCAGCCCCCACGCTGCGCCTTTCCGTCTTGTCTCCTCGGCTGTTTTTAAAATTGTTTCATTAAAACCGTTTATATTTTCCCATCCCCACAGCCAGGTGCCGGGGGAGATGGCTTCGCTTCCGATAAACTGAATCGGGTACTTATCTTGCCCAAAGCTGATAAAACCGGATTCAAAGTCCACGTTCCAGTCCTGTCCACGCACCACCAGTTCGCCGCAGGCCATCTGAACCGCCAGCATTTTCCCCAGACAGGCGGAAAAGACCTGCTTCCAGTTACCTGTATCGATTGTCAGGCCGTCAAATATAACTTTTCTTTCCACCGGGGCGGCCTGTTCCTTTTTCTGTGTCTTTTTGAAAAATCCCATTCTGGTTCTCCCTTCTTCTGCTGCAATCATTCCTCTGCCATTATATCAGAAACTTCCTGTTATAGCCACATTTCAGCCGTTGTCCACGGACGGCTCAGGATGATTCGTTTTGTCCTGTTTCCCTTTCTGTGCATTGTAAAAATTGTCACCGCCCATAGGGCGAACAGTCATGTAAATACCATGGACGGAGCCGCGCCGCTGTGATAAACTGTAGGTAACTGAAAAATCAGATAAGTACCGTTTTTCCGCCGCGGGGAGGGGCAGATTTATGAAGAAATTAAGCAGTTCTAAATCGATTGTATTGTGGATTTTTATCTGTATGTTCACCGTTGCCCTATGCGTTCCCTCATTTGCGGAGGATATCAAAACCTGCATCAAGGACAATGAACTGATAAAAACGCCTGTCGCCGAACATGACGGAGTGGTCATAACCCCGTCGGAATGGCATGTAAATGACTATTTTTCAACACCATCCCTGGACATCAGCTTTCTGGTGGAAAACGGTTCAGGCCAGACGATTGGCGTGACAAGCAGATACTTCTATATCAACGGCCAGAGTGTCGGTGTCAACCCCGATTTCACAGGTGATATCGCCCCGGGTTCCAGCAAGACGCTCACTATTTCCATCAGTGAATTTCACTTTACCTCCCAGCGAATTAAAAACATTAATTCCCTGGGCGCTTCCTTTCTCATTAAATACAAAAAAGACGGACGCACCTATACGACTCTTCCCGGCTTTGCACAGACGGAGCATCCGTCTGAAACAGCCCTCACACCGCTTAGGGGAACTGAACTATACAGCGACGAAAATGTGAAAGTCACCGCCGAATCCTCCCTGAAAAATTTTCCGGGTGCCTATGTATTCAATGCAAACGTGGTAAATACCGGTGACCATGTCATTTCACTCCGGACCTACAACACAGCGGTTAACGGGAAGACGCCCGAAATAGATGAGTCCCTTCAATCCTCAGACTGGGTTCTGCTGTATCCGGGGACATCGGCAGACGTATATAATATGATTTATTTAAAGGAATCGAGGGATGAACGCCTTCCAGCCAACCGCTTCCACAATATAACCTGGAAAATGTCCTATACAATATATCAGAGGAATGAGGAAACGGGAGAACTCACACAGCAGGATACGAGGGATACGGAGGGAATAACGGTAGAGCTAAAAAAATGATGGGGATTGAGTTGAGAAATGAGGACGCCGCTGTCAGGCCAGGGGCCGGGGTGGGGTGGGGGATCGATGAGTCTTTCGTCCCGGGCGCCAGGTTGTCGTGGGCAGGGAATCCGGGCAGAAAAAGTTCCTCCGGGAAGCGCTTGCGCTCGTTGGAGTACATAATGGTACTAACCTCGAAAAGACCTCGGTAAGTACCAATGAACTCCCAGGTTCCCTCCGGAATCTTTTTCTCCCTTCTTCCCCACAGGAAGGTTATGGCCGGGACGAAAGACTCCGCCAAGACGGCTGCCCGGCCCCTGGCCTGCGGCCTGATCTGTCCTCTTTCTTCAATGGAGGAGGCGCTTGTCGCTGCCACTACGTTTCTCAGGATGCCTGAAAACTACATCCTGTTCACTATGAGACTATGTAAACTTATAACCTTATAATCTTAAAGTGTTTATTCTGATACTCTTTTTATACAGCCCAGGATGCCGTCAGAATGTAAAATAATTCCGACTATATTGTGGCCGCGACAATACCACCATCACACTTGACGAAAGAGACAATCAGCCCCTGAAGCCGGCGGACGGGGCAATACCCTTCGCTGAGTCTTCAGTCCCGTCGACCACCTGCCCGGGGAAGGAAGGAGAAAACTTTCCGAAGGGAGACCTTGGAATCCGCCGGTGCTTGATGAGGTATTTTCGAATCTAGCACCCGCTGCGCATTCCACCAGCGGGAGCGAGTCCCCGCAGGAATTTTTTCTCCTGGATTCCCCCTCACCAAACCCTACCAACCGGGACTGAAGACTCATAAACAACCTCTCACCACCCCGTCCGCCGTCTTACAGAGGCGTCCTCGCATCTCACCTAAATCCCCCTTCTTGCGCATCGACTGCAATTCTGTTAGAATGTAGGGAGTTTTTACAAATAAGCTTCGGCTAAAAGTTTAGAGACATTTTTTATAACACCAGCATTATTTCGAAAGGAGTTTTTATCATGGAGCAGATTATGAACAAAATAACCAGCTTTACCATCGATCATTTAAAGCTGCTGCCCGGAGTCTATGTTTCCAGGAAAGACAAGGCCGGGGACAGTGTGATTACCACTTTTGATATAAGAATGACACGCCCCAACTATGAACCTGTCATGAATACCGCCGAGATTCATACGATTGAACATCTGGGGGCCACCTATTTGAGGAATCATGAGGTATTCAGGGAACGCGTCATTTACTTTGGGCCGATGGGCTGCCGGACCGGTTTTTATCTGCTGCTGGCGGGAGATTTCAGTTCTGCGGATATCGTGCCGCTTATGACCGGGATGTTTACCTTTATCGCCGGCTTTGAGGGAGAGGTTCCGGGAGCCTGCGCAAAAGACTGCGGTAATTATCTCGATATGAATCTTCCGATGGCCAAATACCTGGCGGATAAATTTTTGAGAGAGGTTCTGGAAGGCATAGACGACAGCAGATTAAAATATCCGGAAGCTTAACCGCTCCCGGATATTTTTTGTTGGCTGGCTATGAATTTTCTTGCCCGGCTATGGATTTTCTTGCCCGGCTATGAATCCTGCCGCTGCGCTACTGTACCAGCCCGGCCATCCACTTCAGCCAGCCGCTCACCGATGAGGCTCTGCGCCCCGCCACATTGCTGCTGCAAAGATTCTGTTCCAGTATCTTTTTTTCTATGTATTTCTTCTCGGGAATCTCTCCTCTTCTCATAACCGTCTCAAACAGCTCATGAAAAATGCCGTGTTCCAATATCAGCTCCACATACCGGATCTGTCTGGCCTTGTAATTCAGTTTCAGAAGTTTTTTCCCCTGTGGGGTAATCGTCACCCTGACCGTCCTGTCCCCGTCCTTCTCCTTCACCGCCAGCCCAAGATACCTGCAGGCGTTAAAGTAATAATCCGACTGACGTTCCCGGAATCCAAACACTTCCGCTATCTCAGCCGGCGTGAGGGGGCCCTCATTCAAATGTTCCACCAAAGAGATTACCTTCTCAAAGCTGTCGGCCTGGATAAACGTAACCTGCGGTTCCGGTTTTACCGCAGTGCGTTCCCATGCATCCCTTAAGTCCGCGGCGGAAATATCGGTATCCTCCAGGCTGTATTGCCCCTCCCTGATCAGGCGGATGGAATTATAGCAGAACGGGTCTGTAAACTCATACTCCATCAGCCGGAAAATATTGTTGGAATAAACCATAAAGACAGGCCTGACCGGTTTTGCCAGCTTCCCGCTCCACAATCTGTAGGGATAGTAAAGCTGACGGACCAGAAAATTACTGTGTACGACATTCTTTCCCTCTATCACAGCGAATGTATCCCTGTCCTCAAAACCTCCATCGATCTCCACCTGGGAGTTGTTGACCGTAAGCTGCCAGCCTCCGGCTTTTCCGCCGGTTCCTGCTATTGTCCCGGTTCCTGCTATTGTCCCGGTTCCTTCCGTTGGCCCGCTCCCTGCCGCCGTTCCCGCTTTCGACGCGGATTTAACAGGATTCACCTGAAAGGAAAAGTTACCGGATGCCATGCGGCCGGAGACGGTCTGTTTAAACCCTTCCCCTCCCAGAAAATCATCCAGTATCCCGGAAATGCCCATCACGTTGATCGCGCCCGCCTCCGAGCGAATATCGTTGATGTCAATCGTCTCATAATAGTCCGGGATCGACGCTTTCTTCACTTTAGCCGGACGTTTCCCGCTTATGCCGTCTCCTGCCTCGGGGAAATCGGAATAGAGATCAAATTCCCCTATGACATAGCTTCCCCTTGTCACGGGCAGAATACCGAGACGGTTCCCGAAAACGGAGGGCAGTGATTCCCTTGTATCAAACTTTGTCATCAGTCTGGGTTCTTTATATTCCCGAATCTGATCGGCCGTAATACAAAAAGGGCCGCTCTCCGACACCTTTTTCTCTATCTCATATCGGTCAAAGAGCAGCTTCCATTTATCATCTATCAAGCTCATAGTTTCTCACCAGCACTTCATCGATGGCTCCGCGCTTGTCCGCTTTTGCGTTGATTGTACGCTTGGCCGCCACGCGCTCCACAATGTAATCTTTATATAAATCTTCGATAAAATCACAGCAGGAGTTGGATAACAGGAACCGGATTCCCTTCTTATTCAGCAAATCACACTGCTTTTTAAGTTCCTTCTGCTGCTCCGCCCCAAATCCGGCCGCGGTATATCCGGTAAAAGAGGACGAGGTGCTGAGCGGCATATAAGGCGGATCCAGATACACAAAAGAGCCCTTCCTGATTCCCTTTAAAGCCTCCCTGTAGTCACCGCAGAGAACCGTCACCTTCGCCCTGTTCAGATAGCGGCTCATCGCCCGTATCGTCGCCTCATTCGTGATATTTGGATTTTTATATCTTCCCCAGGGAGAATTAAACTCTCCTGCGCGGTTCACCCGGAACAGACCGTTATAACACGTCTTATTCAGGTAGATAATCCTTGCTGCCTGCTCCACCGGAAGCATTGTCTCATATTTCTCCCTGTCGCGGTCTAGCGAACGAACTTCATAAAAATATTCCTGGCTGTTCTTCTCTTTATGACGCTCCAGACAGGCGATCAGTTCCTCCGGCTGCGCTTTAATCACTTCATATATATTAATCAGTTCGGCATTCGAGTCATTGATCACCGCTCTTCCTGGCTGTGTGTGAAACAGCACTGCCCCTCCGCCGACAAACGGCTCATAGTAAGTTGTGTGTTCCGGTATCAGCGGCATAATCGTCTCAAGAAGCTGTCGCTTGCCGCCTACCCATTTCAAAATGGGGGTTACCGCTGGGTCTGTTGTGGACATAAATTCCTCCGTACGTATGTTTGAAAAGTCTTTTACTATTATAACCGCTATCGGATGAGAAAGCAAAGAGTTCCTGCAATAATTTCCTGCAAAATCTGCAGGAAAAAACTGAAATGCGGATGATATCTGCAAAATTTTCCCTTTTTTCAACCGTTTTACAGGCTTTTACCGCGTTAAGAGAGTTGGCACGAAAATTGCTGTTAAATAAGATGTATATCATTCACAAACGAAATGAAAGGTGGGTAAAAAATGGGAACAAAGCTTAAACTTGGCTTAATCCAGATGGATTGTATTTTAGGGGATAAGCAGGCAAATCTTGAAAAGGCCGAAACTCTAATCCGGAATGCGGCAAAACAGGGGGCAGGGATGGTATGTCTTCCCGAATGTTTTAATACTGGTTACAGCGCCGGGGGCATACGGCAAATGGCAGAATGGGCCGAACCTCCGGAAGGGAACACGGTCAGGAGAATGCAGGAATTAGCTGAAGAATTAAAGATTTATCTGATTGCACCCCTGCTTTTAACCACGGGCCCCGGAATCTGTGAAAACAGCGCCCTACTGATTAACGATGACGGTACACTGGCAGGCTCCTACTCAAAAACGCACACTATCGGCGACGAGAAAATATACTTCAGACGCGGCAGCCGGTATCCTGTATTTCAGACAAAATACGGAAAAATAGGATTGTTGATCTGTTATGATATGGCATTTCCCGAACCGGCCAGGCTGCTGGCCCTTCAGAATGCCGAGTTAATCCTGTTTCCCTCCGCATGGCGCGACCGCCTGAATTACCGGCTGATGTGGGAAAACAATCTCATTAGCCGGGCCCTTGACAATGTGATATTCACGGCAGGCATAAACAGGGCAGGCGTCGTGGACGGGGTTTATTTTTCAGGGCAGTCCATGGTCGTGGATCCCCGCGGCTCTATTCTGCAAAAAGCGGACACAGGGGAAACCGTCATGATCCAGGAAATCGATTTTGAAGAAATCCTGATAGAGCGCCGGGTTAACCTGGCTATGCTCGACCGTCACCCGCAGGACTATGCCAATCTGGCAAAATTATAATAAAAAGGAGCAGAGCTATGAAAAACACAGCAAAACATTCATCTTCCAAAGGTTCTTTTCTCGAGCGTCTTCTGATGAAAATGCCTCATACACTTGTACTTGTCTTTTTTATGATTGTCGCCGTGACAATCTTAACTTACATAATCCCTGCCGGTCAATATGACAGGGAAGTGATAAACGGTGTCGAAACCGTTATTCCCGGCAGTTTTCATTATGTGCAGCAATCTCCCGTCAGCTTTTTTAAAATCTTTACAGCTCTGGACGAGGGTATGATTAATGCGGCCTCCATTATCATGTTCATTCTTGTTATCGGCGGATCCACCGGCGTACTGACCGAGACCAGGGCGGTGGATGCCATGATGGCGAAAGTGGTTCTTGGAAAAAACGGGCGCAAAAAGGAAAAGCTGATCCTGATTGGCATTACCGCGTTTTTCGCTTTCTTAGGCGGCGTAGTCGGACTTTATGAGGAGACCCTTGTGTTCCTTCCTTTTGCCATTATGGCTTCCATCGCATTGGGATATGATGCGGTGGTCGGTGTATCCATCGGTTATCTGGCCATGTGCGTCGGTTCTGCATGCGCCGTTATGAATCCTTTTACGGTTGCTATAGCCCAGGAAATAGCAGGACTTCCATTATACTCCGGCATGGCATACCGGGGCGTCGTCCTCGTTGCGATGGAGTCCGTAACAATGTGGTATATATTCCGGTACTGTAAAAAAATCCGTCAAAACCCGGAAAACAGTCTTGTCTACGGAACAGACTACTCTGAGATGCAGCTTGAAAGTGATCAGAGCAAGATTGAATTAAACACCCGGAGAAAAATTGTGCTTTTTATCTTTGCAACTATGCTTATTGTACTCGTTGTAGCGGTTGTCAGGTTCGGATGGGGTCTCGTCAACATGTCCGGTCTCTTTCTTATCATGGCTATCGCAAGCGGCCTTTGTATGGGAATGAACGGCACACAGATAGCCAACCGTTTCTCTAAGGGCGTCGCAGAAATTTCTTTCGTCGCCCTCCTGGTTGGGATTGCCCGGGGAGTCACCATCGTCCTTAACGACGGCATGATTATAGACACTATCATCAACGCCCTGGTTTCCCCTATGCAGGTAATGCCCAAATCCCTGGCCGCCATCTGTATGTATATCATCCAGATGTTTATGAACTTCTTTATTCCTTCCGGAAGCGGGCAGGCCATGGTGGCAATGCCCATTATGATCCCTATTTCCGACCTTCTGGGAGTAAACCGCCAGATAGCCGTCCTGGCTTTCCAGCTGGGAGACGGACTTTCCAATATGATTATCCCGATGATGGGGGCTACAGCCGCCGCAATACAGATTGGTAAAATTCCCTTTGGCAAATGGCTTCCTTTTGCCGGAAAGCTTCTGGCTATCCAGTCGGTTCTTTCAGCCGTCTTCCTGATTATCGCGAATCTCATCAATTACGGTCCTTTTTAGGAGGAGTGACCTCCCCGGCAAGAGACGGCATGCACATGCTTCGAGTACATTTCATTGCCAATCAAGAAAGACAGGTTTCCGGGAACGGTATGAAAACCGCTCCCGAAACCTGCCTTTCCTTGTACCGGACTTCACCGGCCGGCGTTATAATCCGTACTCTTTGATTTTATATTGGAGGGAACGCTCACTGATATCCAGCGCCAGCGCCGTGCGCCGCCGGTTAAAGTCATTCTGTTTCAGAGAAAATGCAATCATCTTCTTTTCCATGTCTTTCAGTGTATCATTCGCCGTTACGGGAAGATGACCCTCGTTCCCGCTTTTTGTCCGCTCCGGCTTCGCTATATACAGCGCCGGGAGAAACAGATCCTCTTTTTCTATCATGTTCCCGGAGGAAAGCAGAATCGCCCGCTGGATGATATTTTCTAATTCCCTTATATTTCCGTAGAACGGATAGCCGTGCAGCGCCCCATAGGCCTCCTCTGTTATCCCCGACACAGTTTTGCTGAACGCCACATTGTATTTACTGATAAAGTAAGATACCAGATACGGAATGTCTTCCATCCTTTCACGCAGAGGCGGAATACACAGATTGATGACATTGATCCGGTAATACAAATCACTTCTAAACCGTCCCGCAGCCATCTCCTCTTCCATGTTCCGGTTTGTCGCACAGATAATTCTGACATCCACCGGATGAGTCTGACCTCCAATTGGGCTGACTTCCTTTTCCTGAAGAAATCTCAATAGCTTAGACTGAAGGCGCAGATCCATCTCTCCTATCTCATCTAAAAATAATGTGCCGCGATCCGCCCTGCGGATAATTCCTATCTCATCCCTGACCGCTCCTGTAAAGGCTCCTTTTTTATAACCAAACAGCTCACTCTCCAGCAGGTTCTCCGGAAGTGCGGCGCAGTTCAGTGCAATAAACGGTTTGTCTTTGCGTATGCCCGAAAAATGGATTTCCCTGGCTACCAGCTCCTTACCCGTACCGCTCTCCCCGGTTATAAGCACATTGGCATTTACGTCTTTCACCTGCTTTATCAGGCCGAAAAGCTTCTTCATGGAAGGCGATTCCCCGATAATCCTGCTGCGGGCCGCCCCCTCCAGGCTTTCAATCCGCTTTGACATCTTCACCTGTTCCGCAGCCTGGTTCAGCAGGGCCATCAGCTGTTCCGACTGAATCGGTTTGCTGATAAAGTAGAAAGCGCCCGCCCGTATAGCCTCAATCGAACTATCAATGGAGGGGAATGCCGTCATCACAATAATTCTGGCCTGGGGATCCCGCTCAAGCAGCTTCTTCATAACGTCAAATCCGTTCTCCCGTCCCAGCCTGACATCCAAAAGCACCAAAGAAATCTGCTCTCTGTCAAAGATTTCAAGAGCGTCTTTGGAACACTCTGCCGTAAACGCCCGATACTCTCCATCAACCAGAAAGCTGAGCGCCTTCAATACTTTCGGCTCGTCATCCACAATCAACAGTTTCTCCATCACTCTCCCCACTTTCCATATAAATAACAAACGAGGTTCCCTGTTCCTCTCTGCGCGCCTCGATCTTGCCTCCGTTTTCTTCCACAAGCTGGCGAACGACAAACAACCCCAGCCCATTTCCGCAGCTTTTTGTTGTGAAAAAAGGATCGAACAGATATTTCATCCCATCTTCGGAAATGCCGCACCCATTATCCGTCACGGTAATCATGACCCGCCCTTCCTCTTTTTCCGCCGATATACGGATTTTCGGTTCCCCGCTCTCCGCTACGGCATCGATACCGTTGAGAAGTATATTTAAAAGGACCTGCCTGAAATGATTCCTGTCAAAAACAATGCAGAGCGCGTCCTGAATATCCACCGTCACATCCACTTCCTTCAGCTGATTATGCGAAAAAGACAGGGTATTCTCCACTTCGTCGGCGACAGAAAGCACTCTGCGTTCCGGTTTCCGCGGGGATGTATATTCAATGAACTCCTTAATCAGCATGTCAATGCGGTCTATCTCCGGAGGTACGTCTTCCGCAACGGCCATCATAAACTCCCGGTTATCAATTTTTTTTGGAATCTGTTCTGTATATAGCCTTATGGAGGTCAGAGGGTTTCGGATTTCATGGGCAATAGAGGAAATCACCTTATCCATAAACTGCATTTTATCATATTCGCGGAGTTTTTCATTGATCTTCTTCTGCTGTTCAATTTCCCGTGCCAGAACCATCTTTAGATTGTGGTTCAGACGGTTATAGATAGCAATAACCGTCAGTGCAATCATCATAATAACCGCAGCCACGGACAGAATAAGCCGGATGCGCTTTGATGCGTCCGGTCTCGGTTTCCCAAACCATTTCCGGTACAGCTGATCGTAAGTCCCGTTTTCCTTCACGATGGAAATCCCACTGTTAATCTTTCCCATCAGTTCCGGATTGTTTTTTGAAACGGCTATCGCATAAGCTCTCTCATTAAACGCGTCCCCCACCACTTTGACTTCATTCTCCATCCCGTGCCTGAGCAGGAAAAAATTCACGGCAAGGGTATCGCCGACCACTGCGTCTACCTCACCGCCTACCAGCGCTTTGAGGACCGACTCCGTATTATCGTAAACTATCATCCGGGAATCCGGTATCTTGTCCAGCCTGGGATCGTAACTGTCTCCGTAATCAATTCCTATCAGGCGCCCGCTCAAATCCGAGAGGCTTTCAATCTCCCGGTCCGACTCCAGCACAAAAAGAGAATCTGTATTGAAAACCAGAGTGTTACTGTAGATAAATTTGTTTTTTCTGTTATCCGTTACCTTCATACCCTGGATAATATCGGCGCTGCCGTTCTCCAGCGAACCGTATGCCTCCTCCCACGCCATGGGACGGAACTCAATCTGTATGTCTGTAAACAGACTGACGGCCTTCATCAGATCCACGTTAAATCCTTTATAGGCCCCGTCCTGATCCACGAACTCATACGGAGGAAAATTATTGTCGCCTGCCACTATATATATCTTGTCCGAGGCCAGTGAAACAAAGGAACTGCCATATAAAAAAATAAGGGCCAATACCGGCGTCATCAGTTTATATATAAGTCGGTGCATTTTCATTTTTCTGCCTTTCCTTCATTTTTCTGCCTTTCCTTCATAAATAAACAAAAGTACAATTAAATTTTAGCAAAAATCAAACAGAAGTACAATCTTTCATTCCGAATCCGCCCATTTTAACGGTAAAAAAGAACCCGCCCGCCGGCATAAAGTGGACATCTGCCGATGGGCGGGCGGTTTACTGTAAAAGTTTCCCCGTTTATACTTACATCTTTATTTTGTTATTTCATGATAATCCCGGCCAGCTTCTCAGCATAATCCCTGATATCGATTCCCTTTGTGAATGTCAGGCAAGTTCCTGTTGGGAATCTGGTCTTGTCAATCCATGCGGCCGGCATTGCCTTGGCGCCGTACTTGGCTCCCAGGATAGTTCCGGCTACTGCGCCGATTGTGTCTGCATCCCTGCCGAAGTTTCCGGCTACCACAACACCCGTCCTGAAATCCTTGTTGACTGCTTTCAGGCAGGCAAACGCGGAAGGGATAGCTTCTGCCGTTGTGGCCCAGGTGCTGGTGCGCAGGTCGTCGTGAAGCTGCATCCATACATCGAAAATATGGCCGTCCGCAGAATCCACCAGCTCAAATGCATGGCTCATGGAATAGTGGAGCCAGGACTCTTCCGGAATCACTTTCATTGCAGCATCCAGAATCTCATCCATGCTTCCGTCTACCATAGCTACGGAAACAGCCGCAGCTACCGCCTGTGCCCCCCATACACCGTCACGGAAATGGCTCACTTCCGACTCGATTTTTGCCATTGCCGCCGCCTTCTCCGGGTCGCCGGCGCATACGATGCCGATCGGCCCGATACGCATTGCGGAACCGTCGCTCATATGAAATGCATTATATTTACCGGACAGAGGAGGACGAAAACCTCTTCTTAAATTGTTAGCAGCCTCAATCTCACTGGCTCCGCCCCGCTTGAATTCATCCTGTATCGCCACATCCTCAAGCCAGGATTTAACCACTTCCTCCGATGTCAGCTCCCCGCCGCAGCGGATCAGGGTTTTTGCTGTCAGCAGTGCGAACTCCGTATCATCTGTGCTCCATGATGCTTTGCTGTTAAAATCGGTTGTAATGGCATAATTTTCACGGTTTTCCTGCTTTCTTGAAGCATCTCCGAAAGAATCTCCGATGGCCAGTCCCGATAAGGAACCGTATGCCTTGTCGAATACCAGCTCCGGATTTTTCTTAAACTCTTCTCTTGTCAGCATTTGTCATCCTCCTGTTTTACCTCTGCCGCTTATTTTAAATAAATATTCTTGTTTCTGTTTTTACTATGGTGTCCTTAATGACAGGAACTTTCATTTTGTGAACCCCGGCTATTACGGGTTGCCCAGCTCTTCAGTTAAAAGGCTTTCGAATTCTGTTCCGCCGGCTTCTTCCCATTTTGTCTTCATCTCACTGAACGCATCAATCGATTTTACGCCCCTGACAATGTCTGCTGAATACTCATTATAATATCCGGTCATTGCATCCCACTGCGGTGTCATCTCTTCCGGAATCAGGATATTGACATCCTGTACCAGGTATTTCTCCAGATTGTCGAATGCACTCTGGCCCACGGTTGTAAGTACAGGCTGTGCAAGGGATGGATCCTGCGGGTCAAAATTGTTGGTTGTATCCCAGAAACGCGCCCACCATTCCGGCCATCTGTCGGTAAATACGATCTTGTTGTCTTCGATTGTGTAATGTTTGCCTTCGATACCAACTTTGTCTAAAATTCTTCCTTCAGGACTTGCCATGAATTCCAGCACCGCCCATGCCGCATCTTTATTCTCAGAATCAACATTCATTACAAAACCGCGTTCTTCTTTTGTAACATCCTCTGCCCTGTAACCCTGTGCCACTCCTTTTGCCGGAGGAAGAATGATAAGTTCGGACTCCTCGCCGTTCACGGACTGCATCTTATTGTCATAAATCTGCGTGGAAGAAAGTGTTCCTGCAATCACTCCAGTCTTTCCTTCATAGAATTTCTGCTCCATTGTATCCCATGTATCGGTCAGATAAGCTGGATCCAGGAGACCGTCTTTATAGAGTTTTGCATAGAATTCCAGTTTGTTTTTTTCCGCCTGGCTCTCTTTGCTGAAAATCCACTTTCCGTCTTCTTTTACAATTGTTCCGGTTACGCCGAAAGCCTGATTGAAAATACTGTCCAGACGTGCCGTGCTTCCGTCTGCTGTAAATGCATACTCTACAAGTCCTTTGTCTTTCATTTCTTTAAACAGGTTGTAATAATTATCTACCGTTGGGTCTGCGATTAATTTCTCGTAGGAATCCAGCTGCTCTGCCCAGTCTTTTCTCATTGCCGGTATCTGGATTCTGGACGGGGCCAGCCAAATCAGGTATGGATAGTTTGCCATACGGGTCTTGTTTACATCTGTCATGATACTCTTAACAAATGTGGATTTCTCTACATATGGATTTAAATCCTCAAACAGCCCCTGCTGCGCCAGAGCCAGATCTCCGCCCTGGAAGTAAATGAGATCCGCTTCCGCATCGCCGTTCATCATGGCAATGGGCACTGCCGTTGCATAACTTCCTGCCGGCGGCTCCAGAAACTGTAAGTCCACATACTGGCCATGGGCTGCCATCTTCTCATTGATAGCTTCCCGTAAAAGCTGTACGTCCTCCTCGTCCGGGAATACATCCTTAATCATTACTTTTACTTCTACAGGTGAATCCGCAGAACCGATAGCCGGCCATTCCGATGTTCCCTCCGCCTGCGCGGTTCCTCCATTTTCTGCTGCGCTTTCTGCCGGTTTTGTATCCGGAGTTTTCTCTTCCGCTTTGCCGCCGCACCCCGCGAGGCTGGTTCCTGCAAGCGCTGCTGCCATAATCAGTGCCAATGCTTTTTTCATTTTTTCTCCTCCATTTTATGATTAATTTTTAACATCCCTTTGTATGCGGCAGCCGGTCATTGCCGCGTGTGATTCTCCCCGGTCCGCCTTCCGTCCTACTCCTTAACGCCTCCGGACATGATTCCCTTGGTATAATATTTGAGTACCAGCGGATAGATCAGCAGAATCGGGACAACCGCGATTACAATCGTCGCGTACTGGAGCGCCGTGTAATCAATCTTTGCCAGGTCGTTGTAGTTCAGCAGGTTCTGTGTACCGATAATCGTGGTAACGTCGCTGTCCACAATAAATTTACGGAGAATTACCTGCAGCGGCACCTTTTTGATAGAAGAAATATAAATTCCCGAACGGAAATATTCATTCCATCTAGTCACGCCGTAGAACATAGTCAATGTTGCAATTCCCGGTTTTGCCAGAGGCAGAACCACGGAAAACAGAATCCTCAGATGGCCGGCCCCGTCGATTTTCGCCGCCTCGCAGAGGGATACCGGAACATCCTCAAAATACCGCATCATGATTACGAGGTAATATACGTTAACCGCCATACAGAGTATTACGGACCACTGGCTGCCCATCAGGCCTATCTTCTTCACCGTCATATACTCGGGAACAATTCCCGGGTCAAAGAGCATCATAATGATGAAAAATACCATCAGCACCCTCTTCCCCACCAGACCGGGACGTGTCAGTACATAAGCCGCCAGGGCCGTAAGGACGATATTTAAAAATGTGCCGACTACCGTAATGAAAATTGAGTTAAAGATGGACGGTACCAATGTCTTGTTGCTGAACAGCACCTGATAATTGATCAGAGAAAATCCTCTCGGTATTACTTCCAGGCTGCTCATTCCGGCCGACTGAAGCGGATCGGAAAGCGAACGGGCCAGAATATGTAAAAGCGGTACAATCATAGTCAGCGTAAGGAACAGCATAAGAATCGTAAGAAGCAGCTGTGAAATGCTGAATTTTTTCTTTTTCATTCTTACCACACTCCCTTCCCAGTCATCTTTTTAGAAACAAGATGCGTAACAAGAACCAGGAAAACTCCGACCACACCCTTAATCAGCGCTACCGCCGTCGCCAGGGAATACTGGCCGCTCTCTAGTCCGATACGGTAAATGTAGGTATCGAGAATATCAATCACACTGTTGACGGACTGGTTTGTAAAGTTGAACACCTGGTCAAATCCGGCTGTCATGAAGAAGCCCAGATTCAGAATGAACATTGTAGTCATCGGTGTAATAAGCGCCGGCAGGATAATATAACGGATGATATCCGTCCTCTTCGCGCCGTCCACTGTGGCTGCCTCATAAAGATCGGGGCTGATCGCCAGGATTGCCGTGAAATACACGATGGAGTCCCACCCAAGGCTTCGCCATCCCTCCGAGAAGAACAGAACCCACCTGATAGCTCCCTTGTTCGTCATAAAATCTACCGGGTCGATTCCGAACCAGCCCATAATCTGGTTGACGGCACCGCCCGAAACGGACAGCATGGAAATCCAGATACCCGCGATAACAACCCATGACAGGAAATGCGGCATGTAGGAAATGACCTGGACATACTTCCGGAATTTTCCGCACCGTATCTCATTCAGGAGCAATGCAAAAATAACAAAAAACGGGAACAGCAATATGTACTTCATAAAGCTGATAATCAGCGTGTTTCTCAAAATCTCCATAAATGTGGACGATTTAAAAATCATATTGAAATACTTCAGCCCCGCAAATTCCCACGGCCCTTTGGCCTTGTAATTGCAGAACGCCAGCCTCATGTTAATAATAGGCCATACCCTGAAAATCAGGAAGTAGATTATCGTGGGCGCCAGCATCAGGTAAAGTACCCTGTCTTTCCACATTCTCTGCAGCGTTTTGTTCTTATTTCCTGTTTTCTTTTCTACCTTTGCCTGCATACAGGCTCCCCCTTTTCTACACACTGTACATTACTGTAATTTTAAGTAACCGGTTTCTCTCTAGTTGGTATTATAACACAGTTAATCCTTGATATCAATTGTATATTTTATTAAATTTAGCGCCCCTATTTTTTAGCATATTGCACTAATCATTGTTTTTCTTTGGAAAAGCATGCCCTTTTTTATTCTGTATCCTCCTTGTTATAGATAAACCGTTTTCCTTATTTTTCCTGTTAATTGGATATTTATGTTAACTTCCTCTGAATTTTCTACCGAGAAACCGCATTTTTACCGATTGTTGCCGCACGCCGGTAATGTAACGGGTTTCGTTATCGAAAGCTTTAAAAAGAAACAGGAAGCGGATATTTCCTTCCGGAAATTCTACTCCCTGTTTCTTTAATATTTAATTTTTATTCAACTTTCTTCATCCGGGCTTCTTTTATCCCCGTTTGTTTATCCGTGTTTCTCTATCCGGGCTTCTTTATTCGTATTCCTCATCATAATCCCGCGCCTTTGTTGTCTTTCGCAGCTTCAGGGTAGGCTCTACCACCATATGGCTCAGTCCCACTTCCTGCCCCTCGATAATCCGTATCATCTGTTTGGCCAGGTGCTGGGCCATCTCATAATGAGGCTTGGAAACGGTGGACAGAGCCGGGCGGAACACTTCCGCCAGCTCAATATTATCAAAACCCATAACCTCAATCTCTTCCGGTATCTTTTTTCCCGCATCGAGAAGGCCGGAGACAACGCCGATCGCAATCAGGTCGCTGCCCGTCATTATTGCGTCAAATTCAATCCCCTTTTCCAAAAGCTCTACTGCCGCCCTGCGCCCGAATTCAATGGAATATTCCCCCGAAAGCGTCAGTTTCTTGTCAAATTCTATTCCGTGTTCCCTGAGGGCCTCTTTATATCCCTGCAGCCTCTGTTTGGAGCCGGAAAGCTCCGTATTGCCTTCCACGTATACTATACGTCTGTTTCCGCCGCGCAGCAGATAGGATGCCGCTTTTCTGGAACCTTTCACATTATCGCCCGTAATACTGGCGTCACTGACACTGCTGTCAAAAGTACGGCCAAGAAGCACTAAAGGCACCTGATACTTCCTGTACTGCTCCAGAAATGCCTTGTTCGATATACCGGAGCAGAGGATCACTCCGTCCACTCTCTTGTCCACAAGTGACATAAGAAGCCCTGCTTCTTTTTCCGGATTGTAATCGGAGTTGCAGACAATAACGGAATAGTCCTTTTTTTCCAGATAATCGCTGATTCCCCTGATGATCTTCGGATAAAAAAAGTTCGACACATCCGGCACTACGACTCCTATCATTCTGGAACGTGACACCGCAACGCCTCTGGCCAGGGCGTTTGGCCTGTAATTCAGTTCTTCTATAACTTTGCGCACCCTCTCTTTCGTGGCTTCGCCTACACCGCATGGGCTGTTGTTTATTACCCTGGATACGGTCGCCTTGGATACGCCGCAGATCTCCGCAATCTGTGAAATGCTGTATTTTGTCTTTGTTTCCATATACACTCCCCCGCCTTATTTAAGACTCAGAGACGCCACACTCTAAAGCGTGTTTGAAAATTCCTCTAAGGCAATTTTGCTTCTTCTACCTGTTTTTCCCAGGGAATGGAAGGAGCCGCCCCTTTTCCCATTACAGTAATAGCCGCGGCTTTCGTTGCCTTCAAAAGAGCTTCCGGCACCGTGCTCCCTTTTACCGCCGAGGCAATAAAATACCCTGTAAATGTATCCCCTGCCGCCGTCGTATCAACCGCATCGACACGGAAAGCCGGCTGTTCATAACGTTTTTCACCGTCGTAGTAAATACATCCCCTGCTGCCGAGAGTCAAAAGAACCACGGCGCGGGGATATTTTCCACGCAGAAGGCAGGGAATCTCTTCCTCCTTTGCCTCCTGTCCGCAGATATCAGCCCCCTCCACCTCGTTCAGGATAAAGCAATCCACAAGCTCCAGCGGAAGTTCCAGCAGCTCCTTTGTCGCCGGAGAAGGATTCAGGTAAATCTTCATCCCCTTTTCCGATGCCTTTTCGATCAGTCCGGCAAGTCCGTTTATCTCATTCTGAAGCAGTAGAATGTCTCCCTCCCCAAAATGAGACAGTGTTTCGTCGATTTGGCCCGATGTGATTTCCTGGTTCGCACCGCCGTACAGAATGATGCAGTTCTGGCCGTTCTTATCCACCTGGATGATCGTATGGCCCGACACACCGTCCGTCTTGCGCACAAATTCTGTGTTTACGCCCGACTCCGCCAGAAGTTCCAGCAGTTTCCCGCCGTCGTTCCTGCCCACAGCTCCCGCGTGCCAGACCTGCGCCCCTGCACGGGCCATAGCGATAGACTGGTTCAGGCCCTTGCCGCCGCAGAATACTTCCATCCCAAGGGAACTCATCGTCTCACCGGGACGTATGAAATGATCCACGGTATAGACATTATCAATATTAAGGGAACCAAAATTCAATATTTTCATTCTTACACCCAAACCTTTCTTCCGGCTGTGCTCACTCCGTAACCGCCGTTCCCGCGGACATCAGCCTTGCTCTTCCAGCATCATGATACCTTTATTTTGTCAATTACACGTTCTCCGTACACTTCCTCATTGTGCCTGTAAATCTGTATAGGCAAAATCCGCGTAGGAGGTGCGTCCCGTCTTCAGGGAACCGCAGCCGAACATTCCGTTTGCAAAACACGTGTCCTCTGCTTCCAGGACTTTTTCCCCGTCGATCTTAAATATGATTCGTCCTTTGATACATTCCATCTCCATTCTGTATTCTCTGCCGTATTCCCACGGGAAACCGCACTCGGCCAGAACTTCGATGCCGAAGTCATTTTTAAGCAATACGGCTTTTCCCTCTTCATCAAAACCCGCGGCATAAAAACGCTTTGCTCCCTGTGCTCTCGCAGTAATCAGGTGCGATGCGCCGTGGCGCGGAATTACTGTTGCAGCAATCCTGTAATCCGTACTGTAATAATTTCCGGTATAAGCGAATGCCTCCTCGTTACGCATCAAATTCATCGTGCCCCCGTACAGGTCCCATGCCCCATGATCGGTAGAGAACGGCGTGACGCAGCCGAATTCTTTTTTCTGTTTTTTGATGTCAATCGTATAGGCCGCCGGTCCGGTAATAGTAAAGTCATCCAGGTAAATCAGGCCAAGGCTTTTTTTCTTCGAAGGGGAATATCCCTCGATCACAATTCCGACTTCATCCACAATATCGCCGTCCACATCAGGAATTGTAAATTCAACGTTGATCCACTGTTCCTGAACAAGCTTAATGTATCCCTGAAGCAGGTTTTCTTTTCCATAAACCGTATGTACGAAAGGAGCGATCCCGAGTGTCTCCCAGCCCTCCCACTGATCCAGGTAAAGTTTCATCGTAACCTTCTGCCCCGGGTATGCAGTCGGTGAAAATACAGGGCTGTATCTCTCGTCCGAGAAATCATTTCTGGTATAAAATGGTTTGTAGAATACCTTGCACTGGTCTCCGCGCACCATGCGGTCCACGAGAATTTTGAGGGAGCCTGTTCCGCTGTATGCCTGATCCTGTGAATGGGACAGGGCGCAGAAGAACGGATCCGAAAGGCGCATATTGTGGGTGCTGCCCGGCAGTTCAAAGTCAAAATGAACTTCTCCATTCTTAAAGCTTCCTTCAAGCTCGGCCGGAGCCTTCTCTCCTGCCAGACGGTAACCGAGCATTGCCAGTTCTTTCGAGAAGGTTGGGATATCAAGGATATTCAGATATCCTGATATGCTGGAGCACACAATTCCATCGTTAACCGGCTTTCTGTAACGCTCCGGAATCCCCTTAAGGCCGCAGGCCACTCCAAGTACCGTGCCCACATTACCTGCGTTGCAGTCCGTATCCCAGCCTGCCATTGTCGCAATCTCAACGGTCCTGTCAAACTGCCCTTTGCCGTAAGCCATAGCCATAAAGCAGACTCCGGCATTGGGAATGATGTGGCATACTCCCTGGTATTTATCGTATCCCCAGTCGCGCACCAGCATCTGATAGCAGTCGCGCCAGGACTCCTCCTCCGGATGGGCGCGGTAGAAATCGAGAACTGCATCGGCCACCCGGTGATACAGGCTGTCCTTTGGAATCTCGGCAAGTCCTGTCTCCATGATATCAAAAATGTCGTCCGACTCAAATGCCCTGGCAATAGCGGCGCAGAAAAATCTGGCTCCCAGCACTCCTTCCCCGCCGTGGGATACACTGGCCGCCGCCTCGCCGTAATCCGCGGCTTTCTTTGGATTACAGGGATTCACAAGTCCCCATGTATCAGTAAAAATCTGTCCCCCGATCTGTTCCGCCAGGATCAGCCCATTCTGCTCAATGGAACCCGACTGAGGCGCTTCAATACCATTTTTCAGGTTCAGATAAGCGGTATGCTCGGTACTCGTTCCGTAGCCTCCCCACCAGAACATGCCGACACCCTCCCTGGCATAATTGAGCCAGGCTCTGGCAACATCCTGCGGTACAAGCTCCCTGTCTTTCGCATCGTCATAAAGAGCTCTTATAAAAAACACGGGGCCGTTGGCATCGTCATCGGCAGCAAAATTTTTAAATTCCTTTACATAATCTGTGATTTCTCCATAAGTTTTCCGTATTCTGTCATAACTCCAGATAGTCGGCTCCACCGGAGCTCCGAGACGGATTCCAATATTCATTCCCAGAAACCCCGAATACACTTTTTCCAGATAATCTTTCACCATTTTTTAATGCCCTCCTGTGAATTTTCACACTGTTTTAATTAGTCGAACTTTTATTAGAGAAACCGGTTACTCTAATTATACTGGATTCGTAAATGGATTGCAAGCAGAAATGTTTCTTCTGGGGGATGGGAGAAATGAGGATGCGGCAGGAAGGGGGGTATGGGATGGGAGATGGGGAATGAGTCTTCAGTCCCGGGCGGGATTGGCAGGGCGGGGAATCCGAGCCGAAAAAATTCCTACGGGGACTCGCTCCCGCTTGTGGAATGCGCAGCGGCTGCTAGCTTCGTGTAAAACCTCAGCAAGCACCGGCGGATTCCAAGGTCCCCTTCGGAAAGTTTTCGCTCTCCTCCCCCGCCGGAACACTATGACCTGGACTGAAGACGCCCAGCGCGTCGAGCCCCATCCCGTACACGGCCTTCGGCCGCTGATAATCCTCTCCCTTTGAAAAAGAGGACACCGGCCTCTGCAGAGCCGGCGGACGGGGGCCGATCCCATCCCGGTCTTCAGTCCCGTCGACGCACATCCCAGGGGGGACGGAGGGTGAAAATATTCCGCAGGGGACCTTGGAATCCGACGGTGCTTACCGAGGTCTTATACGAGGTTAGCAGCCGCTTCGCATTCCACAAGCGCAAGCGAGTCCCCGTAGGAATTTTTTCAGCCCGTATTCCCCCTCCGCAACCATCCTCGCCGGGACTGAAGACCTCCCCCCATATTCCCCAGTCCATCCCCTGCAAAAGTCCCCTCATTTTTCAACCTCCCCTTGCTTTCCCTCCCTATCCTTCCTATAATAAGATTATAGCATCATAAAATAATGTTCTGAGAGGGAATCACACGCCAATGAAAAAAATCCTGATTGTAGATGATGACAAACGAGTCGTAAAAATGTTGGAAGAATATATGAGACTGTATAGTTTTCTGACCCTGTGCGCCGAAAGCGGAAAGGACGCCCTGGCACTGTTTGACGAAACCGTGGATCTCATTATCCTGGATATCAATATGCGCGGAATGGACGGCGTCGAAGTGTGCCGCCGCATCCGGCAGCTCAGCAATGTCCCGATTATCATGCTGAGCGCAAATGCCGCTTCCTTTGACAAGGTACAGGCCCTGGGCGCGGGAGCCGATGACTATATTGTGAAACCGTTCGATCCCGTGGAGCTGCTGGCCAGGGTGCGCGCCCATATCGGGCGGGTGGAACGTTTTAAAGCATCGCGCACCATGGAAGCCCCCATTGAATTTGAAGATTACAAAATTTACCGCAGCGCATACCGGGTGACGAAAGGCAGTGAAGAGATCCGCATGTCCAACACGGAATTCCGCCTGCTTGTCTACCTGGTCGATCACGCATTTACCGCGGTCAGCAGAAAGCAGATTCTGGCCGATGTATGGGAAAGTGATCTGTATGATGAAAACATTGTCAATACTTACATTAAACGGCTTCGACTGAAATTGGGCGGCGGGGAAGGATTCATCAAATCCATCCGCAGCGTCGGATATATGTTTGAGGCCGAACTGCGGTAGTATCAGGAAGACAGACTCCCGGAATGTCTGAAACGGTTCCCCTGGCCGTATCCGCTTAATCGGACTGTACCGATTCGCCATCACGCCTCTGCTTCAGAGGCGTCGCCGTTTGTATCCGCCATTGCCGGCAGCTTAAACCAGAATGTGCTCCCCTTGCCCGGCTCCGATTCAAAACAGAGTTTGGAACCGTGTGCTTCCAGGATCCGTTTGGACACATAGAGCCCCAGTCCGTAACTCTCCTTCTGCGACGGATCCCCTTTATAGAACATATCAAAGATATATTCCCTCTCATCCGCACTGATCCCCATTCCCTGATCCGTTATCTGGAACAGAAACTGCCCGTTTTCAAGGGTAATACGGATCGAAACCGTTGAATAGGGCGCGGAATATTTTACTGCGTTGCTCAGCATATTCTGCCATACCCGTATTATCTTCACATCACTGATAAAAAGTTTGCCGCCGGCTTTCTCAAGGCTCCCCTCAAAGAGCCTGTCGGAATTCTCCACATAAGCCTGGGCCGTCTGGTAGAGGGATTCGCAGAATTCTTCCGCGTAGACAATCTCCTTATTAATCTGTTCGCTGTTCTGGGCCTCATAGGTGCTGTCCAGCACGTCATAGGATATCCTCTCCAGCGTGTCGGCGCTTCTGTATATCTCCTGGATAAACCGTTCCTTTGTCTCCTCGTCCTCCACCAGGCCCGAGAGAATTCCCTTTGAATATCCTTTTATCAGGGTCAGGGACGTCCTTATGTCATGGGACAAAGCAGACAGGAAACGGGCTGTCAGATAGGATTTCATCTCCAGGGACGCCGTCAGGGTCCTGGACTTCTGGATCAGGGCATGGGCCTCCTTGTCAAATGCATTTGTCTTCACATTTTCTATCGTCTCACTAATCGAATTTCCCAGAAAATCATTCCCGCTCTCCGCGCTGTTGATATATTCCGTAATACTGTCGATCGGCGAAGAAATTTTATTTGAAAAATAGATGCTGGCAAATATAGCGCATCCCGAGATAATCGTACCAAATATAATAACAGACTTTAAAAGCTGAAGCGATTTTGCGGCCAGTTCCCGCCGGGGCATCACGGTATACAGCACCCAGTCGTTCTGATCCATTTTTTTATAGGAGCAGACATAATCATGATCCACATGTTTGTATATTTCTCCCGGCTCTTCGCCATTCATTTCGGAAAAAAACGGCAGTACCTCGGCAGCCGGATGCCCAATCAGCGCAGGATCCCGGTGGGACAGAACCAGCCCGTTTGAATCGACAATAGAAAAATAGCCGTTTTCTCCAATGGCAAAGTTTTTGATGAAACCGACAAACTTCTCAGCCCGGATGGCAATGCCGAACAGGCCCAGCATCCCTCCGTTTTCGTCAAATACCGGATGTGTCGTGTTGACTATGCTGGCCTGATCGGTCAGGGCAATCAGGATATCACTTGTCGCCGTCGTGCTTTGTTTAAAGCTTTCCTGGACATATTTTCTGCTGGAAAGATCCACATACATTGCATTAGGCATCGTCGATGATGTAATGACACCGTCCAGATCCAGACAAAATAGATCTTTATAATAATAGCTTTCCGCTTCCCGGTTCATCGTCTCCATCTCTTCCGTAAGGTAACGGTTCAGTTCCTCTGTTCCGAGCTTACCCTTAAAAAAATCCCTGACCCGCTGATCCTTTGACAGGGCCAGCGTCTCCAGACGTATCTTATCCACCTGAAGTTCTATTTTCTCCTGGGCCCTTAAAATCTGGACCTCGGTAAATGTATTGGAATCCTCACTCAGAATTGAAGCAGACATTGCATAGAGAGATGTACACATGACTACGAGGGATAAAATAACAATGATGCAGATATTAAATGTAATCTTATTCTTCAGGTTCATTTTCATAACGGACCAGTCCTTTTTCTTTTTTATGGCGCTTTCATTTATATTTTTCAGTTTGTCCCTTTGATTTTATCATATTTTTAACTTCCTTACTACCATTTGCCCAATTATACCATGAATGTCCTGTAGTTTTATGTACATTTCATATAAGATAATGTCATTATGATAGATAACCGCTGTTAATATTGTGTAAAAAAACGTTTTATATTTTATTTATGTTATACTTTATTCACTTGATACGTATCAAAAAAATAATGATAAAGGGGAAACAGACATGGAAAAGAAAATGACTGACAATTCAAGAAGCAGCTCCAACGTAATGAAATTCGTCCTGCTGAATCTGGTTGGTATTTTTATGTTCTTCATCACAATCAGCGTAGGCGGTAAAAAATCGATTCCCATTGACCATATTGTGACAGCGCTCCGCTCCATCCCTCACTTTGAGGTAGTCTATGCGGGACTGGTTGTCGTTGTGGGAGCAATCCTCCCATTTGTCCGCAAAACCTGGAATAAAGATGTGGTAACCACCATTTTTTCTATATTTAAAGTAATCGGCATCGGTGTCGTAGGCATGGCTATCTTCGGCTGGGGACCGGAGAGTTTCCACACCCCCGACATGCTGCCATTCGTATTTAACAAAGTAGTAATTCCTGTAACCATCCTTGTACCCGTCGGAGCCGTATTCCTGTCTTTCCTGATTAATTACGGACTCATGGAATTTATCGGCGTATTTATGAAACCGGTTATGCGTCCCATCTGGAAAACTCCGGGGCGTTCCGCCGTCGATGCGGTAGCTTCTTTCGTAGGAAGCTATTCGGTAGGTCTTCTGATTACCAACCGGGTTTATAAAGAAGGATTTTATTCCGAAAAAGAAGCCAGTATCATTGCAACCGGATTTTCCACCGTTTCCGCTACCTTCATGATTGTAGTTGCAAAAACTCTGGGACTGATGGATCACTGGAACCTGTATTTCTGGGCTACCCTGATTATCACATTTGTGGTTACCGCCATCACCACCCGCATCTATCCGCTGTGCAAGAAGTCGGATAAGGGTTATAACGATATGGAAGTCATTCCTGAGCCAAAGGTTGAAAAAGGAAAATTAGTCTCCACTGCTGTGGATGAGGGGTTGCATGCCTGCGCACGCGCACCGAAATTTGTAGACGGTCTTGTAAAAAACTTTATTGACGGCCTTAACATGGCGCTTAATATCGGGCCTACTCTGATGGCAATCGGTTTCCTCGGCCTTGTACTTGCCGCATTTACACCAGTATTTGATATTCTGGGATACTTATTCCTTCCGTTTGCCATGCTGCTGGGCTTCGGCTCTGAAGCTGCCATGGTTGCCAAGGGCTGCGCAATCAGCCTTGCCGAGATGTTCCTTCCGGCTAATATCGTAGCAGCCGGTTCACCGGCATCCCAGGCTGTTATCGCCATCGTGTGTGTTTCCGAGATTCTGTTCTTCTCGGCATCGATTCCGTGTATTCTTGGAACCGATATTAAACTCAGCATTAAGGATATACTGATTATCTGGTTTGAGAGGGTCGTGCTGTCGCTTATTCTGGCAACGCCTGTAGTCTTCCTATTGTTCCGGTTCTAGCAGGTTCTGTTAAAAGTGGGGCATCACCCAATTCATAAAAATACCGGCGGTATGGGAAATCTCCCGTACCGCCGGTATTTTTACGGTTCCGAAACTGCGGTCAGCCCGCCTTCCGGATTTCCTTCACTTCAAATCCTTTATTTTCCACTGCTTCCTTAAGCTTTAAGTCCGTCACTTCCTCTTTCATGAATACTTCGGCTGTGCCTGCTTCCAAATCCACATCCGCACAGATAACGCCGCTCACATGGCTTAAAGCGCTCTCCACGGACTGCTTACAGGTGTTACAGTGCATACCGTTAATCTGAAGAGTTTTAGAGAGACTGTTTCCTCCGATGAACTCCCCGGCGCTTTTGGCGGTCTTCACACTGCCCTGCGTACTGCAGGAGGAACTTCCTCCCGAGCAGCCGGAACAGCCGCAGCAACCGCCGCCCTTACCGCTGTAATGCCTCAGGGTGGAGCGGAGCGCCAGGAGCAGCAGAACCGCCACTACTATTAAAATAATAATATCTATTGCCTGCATACCGCATCCTCTTTTCCGATCTCTGTCTGTTATTTCATTTCAGTTATCTCTGTCTTTGCCGTCAGGTTCCCATCTATTTCTTTGAAATCCTGCCGATTGTCTTTTTTATTATATCATATACTTTGTAGATTATCACTCCGGCAAAATATAAAATCAGGAAACCGGCAACGGCATATAACATCGATCCGGATGAATCTCCCATCTCTTTTCTCCCTTCAAACACGCCCGGAAGTTCTGGAACTTACTGATTAGTGCTTACGCCGCAGCTTCCACGGAACTTCTGGAGTAGGTTTTCTGCGCCTTATACGGATCCGGCCTGAACAGCATATAGAGCATCAGCGCCAGACAGATTAATGCGATTACCGTCCATACGTTAAATGCAACAACACCGGCAGCCAGGCCGCCCAGCTGGTAGATACAGAGTGCAACTACGTAAGCGAAGATGTTCTGGTAAAGAATTGCAAACCAGAACCATTTTCTGGACTGGAACTGCTGTGCCATCGTGGCAATCGCCGCCAGGCACGGGGAATCCAGGAGGTTAAATACCAGGAAGGAGAATGCTGCAATCGCAGACGGGAACCATGTCTGGATAGCCATTGCAACAGCGTCCGGATCCTCTGAAAGCTCTTCCGACACATTCGCCAGAACGCCCATCGTACTTACAATCGCTTCCTTTGCGGTAAAACCGGAAATAGAAGCCGCTACCGGCTGCCACTCGCCAAAGCCCAGCGGACGGAACACAATAGCAATTGCACCGCCGATTACGGAGAGAAGGGATGCGGATGAATCCTCCACAAGACCAAAGGCTCCGTTTTCAAATCCAAAAGTAGATAATGCCCACATTACCACACAGGCCAGGAACAGGATGGTACCTGCCTTAATAATGAATCCTTTCAGTCGTTCCCAAACATGGAGAAGCACCGTCTTAACGGAGGGAACATGGTACGCCGGAAGCTCCATAACGAACGGGGCCGGTTTTCCGGAAAACGGTTTTGTCTTTTTCAGCATGATAGCCGATATAAGCACTGCGCCGATGCCAAGGAAATACATCAGCGGAGCCATCATTCCGCCAATTGCGGCGCTGCCCGACAGATGTCCTGCCATAACGCCGCCCATCAGTGCGATTACAGGAAGTTTGGCGCCACAGGGAACAAAGGTGGCGGTCATGATTGTAAGTCTTCTGTCATTGTCCTGCTCAATTGTTTTACTTGCCATGATTCCCGGGATACCGCAGCCGGAAGAAATCAGCAGCGGGATAAAGCTCTTTCCCGAAAGTCCGAAGTGACGGAACACGCGGTCCATAACGAATGCAATTCGGACCATATAGCCGCAATCCTCAAGAATGGAGAGGAAGAGGAACAGGATAGCCATCTGCGGAACAAATCCGAGAACGGCTCCCACACCGCCTATAATTCCGTCCACCACAAGGCTCATAATCAGATCCGACGCCCCTGCCATTTCAAGCAGTCCGCCGGCCCAGCCCTGAACGGCCCCTACAAACGTATCATTGGTCCAGTCTGTTACAAAGGTTCCCAGCGTTGTTACGGAAACGTAGTATACCCCCCACATAACAAGTACGAAAATCGGAATACCCAGGATTCTGTTCGTCACAATGCTGTCGATCCGGTCGGAAACACTCATTTTAGCCGCCGGTTTCTTTACGGTGTCCTCAATCAGTTTCTGGATGTACTGGTATCTCTGATCCGTAATTACGGATTCAGCGTCATCGTCGTACTCTTTTTCCAGATCCTTTGTATAATTAGAATACCGGTTGTCTTTCTCCAGTCCAAACTGTTCCAGGACCTTGTTGTCCTGTTCCAGCAGTTTAATTGCGTACCATCTCTTTTCCCCCTCCGGAATTCCGGTAGGAAGCTCCGATTCGATCTGCTCTACTCTCGTCTCAACCCAGTTGTCGAAAATTGCCTGTACTTCCGGCGCCTTTGACGCTTTTGCCTGACGGATTGCCGTCTCCACAACCTCGTTAAGACCTATTTTCTTAAGTGCGGACGTCTCCACAATCGGACAGCCCAGCCTCTTTGACAGTGTCTTTACATCAATCTTAATGTTATTCTTTCTCATCAGATCAGCCATGTTGAGGGCGATCACCACCGGAATTCCGGTCTCCAGAAGCTGTGTGGCCAGATAGAGGTTTCTCTCAATATTAGTCGCATCCACCAGATCTACGATGACATCCGGTTTTTCCTTCAAAATAAAATCTCTGGATACGACTTCCTCCAGTGTATAAGGAGAAAGGGAGTAGATACCAGGAAGGTCGGTTACGTTAACCTCTTCCCCCGTCTTTCCTTCTTTCAGCTTTCCCGTCTTCTTCTCAACCGTTACCCCCGGCCAGTTTCCGACATACTGATTTGCTCCCGTCAGCGCGTTAAACATGGTTGTTTTACCGCAGTTCGGGTTTCCTGCCAATGCAATATGTATTGCCATTTTTTTCATCCTCCTGCTATTCTCGCAATTATATTAACTGAAGTGCTTATTTAAACAAAGGTTATTCAAAGCTAACCCGTCGGCAAAATATTATACTGACGTGTCTCAGGCGCTTATCTCCTCGATATCCACACAATCAGCATCATCCTTACGCAGTGAAAGCTCATACCCCCGGATTGTAACTTCAACCGGATCTCCAAGAGGCGCTACTTTTCTGACAAAGATCTCGCTCCCCTTCGTAATTCCCATATCCATGATGCGCCGCTTATAGGCGCCTTCTCCGTGGATCTTGACCACCTTTACGGTGGAACCCACTTTTGCTTCTTTCAGTGTCATGACAGTGCTCCTTCCTTACCATTCATTCTCTATCTTTTTATATACCTGCAGCGAAACGATTCAGTGTCTTCATCATGCCGCTAAAACCGTTCTCCCGGTCAGACCAGGATATGACGGGCCTGTTCTTTATTAATTGCCACTCTGGACTCCTTCACGTGGACGATCACATCGCCGTTTAACTGTGTAATCAGCTTGACCGGAGTTCCCTCATTAAAGCCCATAGACTGAAGATGGGAGCGCACCTCTGAATTACCGCTTACCTTCTTGATTGTGTAAGATGATCCAACCGTACCCATAGAAATTGGCATATTTACCTCCCTTTCCATATCATCACCCTTTCGTGCATGACATTAGGATATACAAACTAAAATTAGTTCTATCTAACTCAACAATAAGGTTAGCACATGCTAACCTTATTGTCAATCACTTTTTGAGATTTTTTTCCACTATCTGCCAGAACTCTGAGTTTTTGTTGCCTCTTATTTCCTGCCGATAAATCCGCACCAGCCCTCTTAAAATCCCAGAAACTTTCCGCACCGGACAAATTCCCGGGAACCTCCGCGGAATACCATATTCTTCCATCATAACAACGGGGACGCCAATCTGTTTTCAGCGTCCCCGTTTCTATCTTTTTTCTATTTTCTTTCTATCTTGTAATCATTCTTCTAATGTTCTTCCGGCAATGCTCCGGCGCTTCTCTGCGGCCTGTATACTTCAAACGCCGTATACTCCCGCTCAAAATGGTATCCTAGCTTCTCGGCCAGCGCCAGTGAGCCCCTGTTCTGTGCATCCCAGCCCGGATAAAGCCCCTTGTCCAGGCACTCCAGGATGAGTCTGGCGGCGCCTGCCAGGGCCAGGCCTTTCCTGCGGTGTTCTTCCTTTGTATCTATCTCTATCTCAATTCCTTCCCGGTATACCGTATAGGAGGATACCCCCGACACAAGAATACCGTCATGCAGAACGGCCGTTCCCAAGCCTCTTTTTCTATAAGTTTCCCAGTCCGGAAACTGGGAGCATAAATCCTCTGACCATTTTTCTGCCCGGGCCATGCGGTAAACCGCTTCATCCATCATCCTTAATTCATAGCCGTCCGGAAGCGCGGCAGCCATCTTTCTCAACTTATCCCGGTCAAAAATATCCGGCTCCTTCTTAATCGCATAACGCACAATCTGTTTTGCATTGTCCCCGTAGATCCGCCGAATCGTCTCCGACCATGCTTCATTCTCCGGTACCATGATCGTAAAGCCGGAAGCGGCCTCCGGCCAGAACTCAGCCAGTTCTCCGACAGGCTCTCCCGCCAGAAAGCTGAAATCCGCAATCACCAGCCTGGCCGAGCGCGGCTCTGTCAGGGAATCCGCCCAGGCGCTGCCCATCTCTCCCTGAAGAACCGACCATATCATCGTCTCTTCCCAGCCCATGTAAAGCGGTTCCAATTTCTTAAGATTCTCACCCGTTATATGATAGATACCCATTCGCTCTCCTCTGTTAAATTCAAGCAATCCTCTCCCGCCCCCGCGAACTGGATTTCCTGCCGGAGAACCCCATCTGTACGAAAATGCCTGCTACGATAAACATCAGGCCGATCACAGAATAAATATCAATCTCCTCCTTCAGGAACAGAGCCGAAAACAGGACTGCCATGAATGGTGTAATGTAAACAAAATTTGATAATCTGGCCGTGTCCCCCTTCTGGAGGGCCAGGGCCCACATGAGAAATGCCGCGGCGTCCATAAAGACTCCAAGCCAGATGATGCCCGCCGTCTGCACTCCCGTCAGGACAGCGGATTCTCCCTTTGCAAAGAACCAGATTCCGGAGAACAGAGCTGCCGTGAAGAAATAGACCGTCATGCTGACAAACTGATCCCTGTTATCCTTCTTATTCAAAACATTGAAAACCCCATAACACACCGCCGCCAGGACACAGCTTAATACGCCTTTCAGGTTTCCGCCCAGAAGCCCGGCCAGACTCCCCTTGGATGCCACAAGGACAACACCCGTAAAAGAAATGGCGATTGCCATACTCTTCCTGACCGTAAATTTTTCTCCCAGCCAAAGGCAGGAAAATATCACGGTCATAACCGGCCACAGATAATTGACTATGCAGGCGTCACCGGCGGTCAGTACGGAAAGTCCATAAAAATAGAGTACCGAATACATAAACTTTCCCAGAAAACCGAGGGCGAGCATTTTCACGTAATCTTTTACCCCGTACTCTAAGAATTTTTTACCTTTTCCTGTTGCCAGATTTACGGCAGCCAGAAAAACAAAGGCAATGAGAGAGCTGAGAAAAACCGTTTTCTCATTACTCAGTCCGTTTAATAGAAGTTTTGCAAAAGGCGGCATCATCCCCCACAGAATAATGGTTCCCCCTGCCATCATATACTCTTTCTTCATCCCCGTTCTCCCTTTCGTTATTACTGTCCACATCATATTGCAATTACTGTTTTACAGTATAACGCAAGGGCTTTTCACAAACTGTAATCTATGCTACAATTATTATAGAATCCGTTAAAGTTCAGCCTGCGGCTAAACTTTAATAAATCATACGCGAAAAGGTAAAATTATGATAAAAGTACCGGAGTCCCTGTTCTTCTATTTTGAACAGGCCGGACTCACAAGAACAGTTCCTCCCGGCGGTATCGTCTATATGCAGGGCGAACCGGCCGGAACCATCTACCTGATCAAAAAAGGCCGCGTCCGGATCTACTATATGGGCGACGACGGCAGGGAAATTACACTCGCCGTCATGGAGGCGGGCCGTCTGGTAGGAGATTCCTCCTTCCTGTCCCAGTCCTCCCGCCCCACCACGGTAAGCGCGGTCAACGAAGTCACACTCATCTCTTGCACGGCCCAGAGCCTTATGCCATATCTGATGAAATCGGAGGAACTGTGCCTCATTCTGTTTCAGCTTCTCACCGATTCCTGCAACCACCTCTGCAGTCAGGTAAAGCGCCTGACGCTCTATGACCGGCGGCAGAAGGTGGCCAGTTTTCTTCTGGACGAGACGGAATATCCGAATCCGGATAAGGGTATCATCGGTTCCACCCTGCCTTATTCCCACGAAGAACTGGCAATCTGCGTCGGACTGAACCGGGTGACCGTGACAAAAATCCTGAACGAATTCTGCAGCCTCGGCTACATCAGCCTCGGGTACCGCAAAATCACCGTCACAGACAGGACAGGTCTGGAAAACCTCTTTCCCTGACCGATCCCGCCCGCGGCGGTGAAAAACTGCCGCTTCATGGCAGTTAAATCACAAAACAATACTCAGCCCCACTCCCACTTCCTCAACGGGAAGAACCTCGTTCATTTTCGCTTTAGCCTTGAACGAAACGCAGTGGCAGGGGTAGAAAGCTTTTACATTCAGCTTCCCAAGGTAGTCTATCGTCCGTTCCAGCCGGCTGTCCGTGTCAAACAGATGGAAGCCGCCCAGAATTCCGGCAATACGCCTCTCGCCGCAAACTTCCATCGCATATTCCGTAATGTTACAGATCCCGCTGTGCGAGCAGCCCGTGACAATGAAAAGGCCCTGATCCGTTTTCAGCGCCAGCGCGGAATCATCCATCACATAATCCCGCTCCTTTACTCCCCGTATTTTACGGGTTCCAATCTGTTTTCTCGTCTCAAAATCATTCTTCTGCGGGATTTCCCCCAGAAAGACGCAGTTCCCGGTGATAAAATACGGAGAAGCGCTTGGTCTGTATTTACCGGTCCTCCTTACCTCGTCTTCCGTGAGGGGGGAACCGATATCCAGGCCGGTTTCATCCGTCTTTTCGTCGAAACACCCGGGATGTGCAATGATTTCCACATTTCTTAAATCATTCTTCTCCGCCAGCCAGCAAAAACCTCTTGTATGATCATTGTGCCCATGTGAAAACACCAGATGCGTGATTGCTTCGAGCTCAACTCCCATCTTCGACGCATTCGAGATGAATGCCGGCGAATAACCGGTGTCAAAGAGGATGCGGCAGCCGTCTGCTTCTATATAATAGCTGACCGCCGGTTCCCCCAGAAAATACTGATCGATATACGTATTATTGTCTGCTAATACCTTGATTTCCATCTTATTAAAACCGTCCTTGTCTTATGATTGCGCTGCTGCCCTTATGGAGCCGCTTTCACCGCTCTTTTGCTTTTGTTCCAGCTTTTCAAGTTCCTTCAGAAGTTTCCCGTCCTGAGGATTAAACGAGCGCTCATCATAGGTATTAAGAAAATAAATGACAACCTTTTTTCCGCTCACCCCTATGATTTCTTTGCCTGTCTGAGTAAGATAGTAATTCATTTCTCCTTTCGTGTCCAGCAGAACACTGCCGTCAAGGGACAGCTTCTTCTGTTTGAGATAGAGGTTCAGATATGTTTCTTTTCTTAATTCGGCCTGGAGCGTTCCTATATATCTGCTGTTTTTTTCGTAATCATCTCTTCTTATATCCATCGCATACTCCGTTTCCTGCCTGTGGAAGATAATCCGCTCCGACCGGCAGGCCATATTGGATGTGTCCATATAAAAATTGTATTCCTCTTCTCCCCAGCCCAGCTCCTCCGGGCTCAGTCCCTGGGAAATAGCCTCCCTTTCTTCCGCCGTGCTTCCCATAAGCCAGTCCGCACCTGAGGGCGCGTAACGGTACGTTTCCTGATACGGATAAAAGCAGAATGCAGCGATCAGCAGCAGACACGGCGTTACGGAAATAAAACGCTGCACGCCATAATACCGCTCCCTCTTTTTTCTGTATTCCTTATACAGGAAGATCATATATACCGCTGTCACCAGAAATGCCGCCGCAGAAAGAGCCGTAGTCCTGAATGCCAGGCTCTTCAGTCCGAAGATGATTCCAACGATACTGAGCGCCAGGCTTCCGGCTGTATTCAGCGTCAGCTCATCCCAAAACAAATAGAATTCCGGAACACTTCCCGTCTCTTTCCTGTACCGTACCGCTTCCCTCTGCCTGAGTTTCACCGCGATTGCGGGAGTCTCCCAAATCCAGAACAGAGTAAGAGCTATACAAAGACAGGACAATAACTCCAGCAGTTCATAATGGTGATTGCGTCGAATCGGATTGATGGCAAAGATGAACAGGTAGGGAATCACCAGCAGTACATTCGTCATGACCATGCCAAGCAGGGCCTTATTCTCCTCTTTTACGGTCACTTCACGTGGTCCCTCCGGACGGCAGGGAGGATATACCGTGTATGGCACAGTGGGACGCTCCTCTTCCCTGCTGTAGAATACCACAAGGTTTTTAAGCGCCGCGTCATAAATCCAGCCGCTCTCCTCCCACCGCTGACGAAACTCCATAAACTGCTCCGTCTTCTCCTCTTCCTTCGTCACCTTCTTACCGTATATGCCAATTGAAAAATGGTATTTTCCCGGAGCTGTCATCAGGAAATCCCCTCTTTGGCCAAAATTGGAGAGCATCTTAATCATATGGCCCTCCCCTGCCTTCTTCTCAAAAAAGCGTTCCAGCTGTTCCGTCTCCGTAAGACTGTACGGTATACGGAATGTGTCATAATCTTTTACCAGTCCGGACATATGGAATCCTCCTTTCTGTATTTCAGGAGCATGAAAATCCCCTCTTATTACTCAGGATATTACTTCGGATGAGCAGATCCTTCTTCTACTCTAATCTTATCATACCAGGCTGCTGGAAGATCCTTACAAAAAGAGTGAATTTCTTACATTTTCGAGGCACAGACGGCATCTCCATCCGGCCGCTTCAGCGGCATAAGTCCTCGTCGACGCAATGCACTCCTGCCCGAATGGCGTTTTAAATCAAAGGAGAATTTCCATCACTTTTCCACTACGCAAAAAAAGATAGTCAGGATGAGCTTTTCACTCTTTCCCAACCATCTTTCATTATTTTTATATCTTTATTAAACCTGCGTATCCCGAACATGTGCTCCCCCGCCCGCATCCGCCACAATCAGCGCGCCCAGAGCCGAAAGCGGGAGCTTTGAATGGGGATAAAATTCCCGGATATCCCGGTAATAACCGTCTTCCCTCATCAAATCTGCAAATGCCCTTCCAAGCGGGAATTTTCCGCTGATAATAACGGGAACGTCACAGTCCGTCCAGGGCCGCCCGGCCCTTTTCAGTACTTCGATATCATTCTGTAAAACGGCTCCCAGGAGAAAACACGCAATCTTTTGGTGATCCGGTTCCACAAACTGATTCAAAATTCTGGCCTGGAAACATGCATGGGAAAACCCGGCTGCTGCCGCCGCCCTGCTGCCCTCAAGCACCATTGGAAGATTATAGGCATCCGGCTCCGCAAAACTGTTCCCTACCGCATCGGCAATGACCGTATGATGCGTCACCGCGGACAGAAGCTCCCCGCTGAGCGTAGTAAGACAGCCGCTTATCTGCCCTTTTTCATTAACCGCCACAAGCTTCATATGGGAACCAGGCAATATAAGAAGACAGGGCCTGTCCTCGGGATATGCCTCCAGTACGGCAATGCTCTCCACTTCCTCGCCGCGCATCATGTCCATCGTCCGGTAATTATCCATCGTGAACGGAGCATCACAGTTTTTCACGCCGGGGATAAACAGAATCGGAAGCGGGCATACATCCCCTATCATAACTTCCCGCATCTGCCCTGCCAGTTCAAAGACTCCGGCCGGAGCGGTTACGTGTGGAATCTCATACAGGCCGGAGCCGGATGTGATCATTCCGCTGGCAATCACCCGCTCCACCTCGTCAAAACCGGTAAGATGCTTTTCCACCAGACGGTGAATACAGGTTCTGACCGCCTCCTTCAGCTTCCCGTTATGGCCGTCCACAGCCGTATCCTTTACCCCAGTCCGGGACATCTCAATTGCAGCAAATTCCCGGTTTCCGTCTATGAGAACGGCTCTGGTATTTGTTGTCCCTCCGTCAATTGCAATTGTATACTTCTCCATCAGCCACCCGCTTCCCGTACCTTCTCCACAAATTGTCCCGCCAGCTTTTCCAGCTCTTCATAGCGTTCTTCCCGAATCAGCCGGGCATCTGTAAGGCATGAACCCAGTCCCGCCCCGGTAAATCCTGCCCGCAGATAATCGGTCAGGTTATGAAGTCCAATCCCGCCTACCGCCAGCATCGGGATGTGGTTGACAGGAGCAAAGATTGCTTTGCAGTACGAAAGCCCCATATTGCCGGCCGGAAACAGCTTCACAATGGCGGCGCCGCGGTCATATGCCAGGACGATTTCCGACGGGGTAAGCGCTCCGGGCACGGACGCCAGCCCCAGCCGCTCCGCCTCTTCCAGCACGGAAGTGTCCACATTGGGCGCCAGGATAAATTCCGCCCCGCTCTCATATGCCGCCTGAACTTCAGTGGCCGACATGACGGTCCCCGCTCCGATCCGCATCCGGCTGCCGAAGCTTCGTTTCAGCTCAGAGATGATCTCTTTTGTATCTGCAATCCTGGTATCCGACTTCTGGTTGAACGTGACCTCCAGACAGCGGATGCCGCCCCGGTACATTGCCTGCGCAGCCGGTACCGCCCGCTCCTTCTCCACTCCGCGCATAATCGCAATGAGTTTATGTTCCTCAACCACACGAATCATTTCTTCCCTTTTCAACGGAATTCTCTCCTTTCCTCCCCATCTGCCGTTCTTGTTTCCACGGATACAACCGGATTTCCAGGTTAAATGCCATCACTTCCCCCGGCCGGAGCACCCGCAGGCGCTGATTGGCCGCAGCCTTCCCGATACTGTCATAATAGCCGCTGGCCGGTTCAAATGCGCAGTTTTTATCCCCTCTGTATCCTCCCGTTGTAATCCAGAACCCAAGATAAGGCAGCTCTTTCTCATCGTACACCAGGTCTGCCGCCATCCCCGCCGAAGGATAGATAAAGCCGCATTTTCCTTCCTTTACCTGTCCCCGCACGTAATATTTCTCCATTCCTTCCGTCCCTGCTCCCGGCACCCGGGTAAAGTCCCGGGTTCCCGGCTCCGGCAAAGGAGAAAATTGGTGAACCGTCCCGGCCGGACCGAGGCGCCCCGAATCCAGCACCACCTCGAGCTCCTTCGTCCCAGCCGGATATACCATCCGCATATCCGGCATATAGACAACCAGGCAGTGGCAGGCCCAAATACAGGGAAAGGCTTCCTTGCCCAGGTTTTCTATCCGGTAGCTGCAATGCAGTGTATCCCCGCAAAGTGACAGGCGTTTTTCATACCGGTACGGCAGAACTTTACTCTGATAACTTAAACAGAGGCCCTCACCGTCCGACAGGCAGTCAAATCCGGCGGACCAGATTTCACCGTGATCCGGGTAAGCTACCTCCCGTCCGCCTATGGTAACGAATCCCGGATCAATCGACGGAAATGCGTCGTCAAAGCCGCAGGCCTCAAATTCCTCAAACGAGCTTCCCGGCTCCGCCCTTTTGAAACTTTCCCGGGGATTCTGGAATAATAATTCAAAGCCGGTTTCCCTGGATTTTATGGATAATACTTTTCCTCCGTGGCCCGGGAAAACAATGCAGTTTAACCGTTCACTGCTCAGCTCCCAGGCCGGTTCTCCCAAAATTTCTATCTGTTTTACTTTATCGGCCTGTCCGGCCGCTTCCTTTGCATGATCCATCGCCCGCTTCCCATCCTTAAAAGTTCTCATCCTAAAGGTTCCCGGTTCTTAAAAGCTCCCGGTCTTCAAAAGCTCCAGGTGCAGATGCACGCCCGGATGGTTTACGTCAAGCGCCTCAGCCTCGGCAAAACAGCGCTCGGCTTCCATTGTCTCCCGTTTGCCCAGAAGACCCAAGCCGCGCATAAACAGGCAGTGCACCCGGTTACGCCGGTCCAAATCATCCTCAAAAATCAGCAAATCCGGCAGCGAAACGGCAAAATAGTCAATCGTCACATGGTCATCCAGATGCGTCTCACCGTAATCGATCAGCCGGTGGAACCTTCCGTCCGCCTCCGCCTTCTTAGACAGCGCAGCCAGCGCAAGGCCCTGATAGAAGATCGTTTCCGGCGGCTGGTCATTATAATACATCATCCCGGCCGGCTCCGACAGGCCCGAGGCCGCATGGAGAAAACATTCCTCCGCTTCCTTCTCTTCTCCCATCGCCCGGTATGCTTTTCCCATATAATAATAGATGTCATTTTCCTGCGCTCCCGCAAGTTTTCCTTCACCCAGATTATGCGGATAGCGGAGCGCCCGTTTAAACAGTTCCAACGCTCCCAGGGCATCCCCGGCCCTCAGGGCCGCTCTTCCAAGCCCTGACAACGCACAGACATACTGTGCCGGAACCTTCCCTTCTCCGCCCTCCCATGGATGAAAATGGCGGGACTCTATCAGTTCCAGGGCCTTATCATGTTTTCCAAAGTAGTTGCAGAGCGTGATATATTCCAGATACAGATCATCCCTCTCCGTCACCACATCCAGATGGGACTCATAAGCAGCAAGCCGTTTCTCCGGTGTTACCCCCATCCTTTTACAGAGCTGGTCAAGCTCCATGAATACCCTGGCATCGGACGGATCAAGCTCAAACGCCCTTCTTAATTCCTCTGCCGCCTCCTGCTTCTGCTCCATTTTGTTGTAATACGCCAGCGACAAATTGCGGTGTACCGTGGCAAAACCGGGTTCCAGCGCCCGGCTCTTCTCCCAGCACATTACCGCCTCTTCGTACTGTCTCTTGTCGTACCAGAGATTTCCCAGATAGTAGAATCCTTTTGCATCCTCCGGATTTTCCTCCACGGCTCTCTGAAGGACAATCAAGTCCTCCAGGCGGTGTGGGAAACAGTAAGCTCCGTCATCCAGGGCTGCCGCCAGACGGTACTGCTCCGCCTCCTCCTCCTTTCCCGCTTCCCCGCAGACATAGGCCAGGTAGTAGTGGATCAGCGGATAAATCTTATCTCCCCACAATTCACGCGGCAAACCGAGAATATCTTCCGCTTCGCGGTAAAGACCGGCGTCGCTGTATTCAATCGACAGTTCAATAGCCCAGTTCGGGCTCACAGAGAGACGGTGCGCCAGGGTTTTTCTGCCTTCCTCGTCCTTATTTATCAGACACAGCTCATAACAGGCCGCAAAATCCATTCCGTCGATTATAAGCGTTTCCTTTGCCGCGGCGGCCGCCTCTTCTGTTCTGCCAAGCCTTCGAAGCAGCGCCGTCTTAAGCGTCCTGGCCTTCAGATTATGGGCTTTTGCAGCCAGGGAACGCTCAGCATGGGCCAGCCCCTCCTCAAATTTTCCCTCTATCGCGCAGATACAGGCCATATGGTAAAATCCGCCCGACTGCCAGGCATCATTCCAGACCGCCTTATAGAAGCTGTCATATGCCTCCGGCAGCTTTCCCATGAGTTTCCGGCACACACCCAGAAGATAGAACGGCTCCCCGTCGCCGGGATTAGGATTCAGACGCATTAATTTTTCTGCCGCTTTCTCCAGATATTTTTCCGCCCGCAAAAACTTCCCCTGTCCCATAAGAAGTTTTCCGTAGGCGCAGTTTATCCTGGCATCCGTCGGATCGCGGCGCAGTCCCTCTTCGTAATATGCCTCCGGCCGATACGTGGCGTGACGGTATTGCTCAATATGCTGTCCGGATAAAAACAGCTCCTCATTTGTCCTCACCGCCTCCGGCTCCGGGATCGGAACGGCCGGGTCCGGAATCTTCGGTATTTCCTTACTCCCCGGGGTGTAGGAAACAAGCTCGCCTCCGGTATTGTCACGGACCGTCAGGGTAATTGTCTCCGGCGCATGTCCGCTTGTGGGAACCTCATCTGCAAACGTCTTCTCCGGCGACAAATCAGTCTCGGCGTGATAAAGGATAACCGTTCCGTTTACCGCAGTCAGTGTCACCGTGCACTGCGGATAAACCGCTGTGGCATACACGGAAAACCGGGCGGTTCCATCCGTTATCTCCAGACCGGCCGCCGCCTTATACGTGGCGTTTTTCACCATCCCCACATCCTTATAGGGCATGAAATACTGGGTGAACACCTTCTCCTCATAAGGCGCCAGCCAGGAAAAATCGGGTTGGTTATCGGTATAGCACCCCGTCATTAACTCTATGTAAGGTCCGTCCGTATCCGTTAAATTCCGATCCCATGCTTTGCCGAAATCTCCGCAGCCCCAGGTCCACTGTTTCTTACCCGGCGCGATATGGTGATCCGCCACATGCAGAATTCCGGCCTTTTTTCCGTGATCGTATCCGCCAACAAAGTCGTAATCGGAATGATACGCCATATAAGAGGTGGGAACGGGGATATTTTTATAGCGTGAAATATCCACACCGGCCGAATAATCCTGCTTATAATAGGTTCCCGTTGCAACAGGGAAACGCGATACGGCCCTTTTCCCGTGATCCATCACCGCGTGGACATCCGGTGGGAAAACCGACTGTGTATCATCGCCGGCCGGCACCGCCGGATTGGCCCACCAGAGAAAGGTCTGCGGAATACTGGTTCTGTTAAAAAGCTGCGCGTCAATCCGGATATAAGCCCTGTCCGGGAACAGGGTAAAACCCGCCATTCCCTTGGTGCGGAACATGTTCTCAATCTCCCCGACCCAGATGGTGCAGCTTCCGTCCTCCGACTCAGTCAGCTTATAATCCACCGGATCAAAGGTGCTGGGACGGTGGTGCTGCGGCCAGTTGAACTCAATCCCGCCCGAGATCCACGGCCCGGTGAGACCGACAAGCGCAGGTTTTATAACGTGATTATAGTAAACAAAATCGTATTTGTTTGTCTTGTCGTAGGCGCGCTGTATTCTGCCTCCCAATTCCGGCAGCACCATGACAAACAGATACCGGTTTTCCAGGCAGAGCGCCCGGTAGGACTGATCCTTCTTCTCATCCGTAATCTTATCAATTACCGGGTGGGGATATACTTTTCCCGAACTGCCCTGATACACCCGTTTTTCCAGAAACATGGGATTCTTGTCCGGCTTTCCCACCTGGTAGGTCGGGATGATCACTTCCTGCTCCCAAATCCGGACTCCCTGCTCCACATGACGCAGCACTTGTTCCAGCATGACGTTTCCTCCTGTCATTTCAAATTCTCAATAGCCTCTGATACAACGGCGGTGCACTGCAAAACTGCAAATTCCAGCAGCCGTTCTCCCAGCTCCGCCGTGGAATCCCTCGGATCATAGCGCACACTGTAATCCTCGTTCGGTCCGTTTATAAAGGTCTCATTGTCTACAATGGCAAACTTCGTATTATATAGTTTTTCCGGTTTTGGCGGGAGGGCCGATAAATCCACCCCCTCCGGGCATACCGCCTGCATAATTGCGGTCTCTGCCAGACCTGCATGTCCGATCCCCACCCCGCAGCCGTCAAACAGGGCCAGGATTGTAAGTACGCGTAATTTCCCCCGTTCCGTGTATTCTTCTGACAGACGCTCCAGAATCTCAATCTGCCGGTCCGCCCCGTGGCCGTTCATCAGAACGATTAATTCATATCCCATCCGGCATAGAAACTCTATATGCTGGCGGATTACTGCCTCAAACAGCTCCGGCGGCCAGTACATGCTCTTCACCGCGTTTCCGGGGAAATCCATCCCCGTAATCTGCTCATTTCCCTGAAATCCCAGTTTCCGGAGCGTTTCCGGCGTTCTTGGGCTCTCCGTACCTATGTAAAGGGGCGGATAGACCGTCCCTCCCGTGCGGGCGGCCGACCGCTTTGCCACTTCGTAGGCATTTTCCGTATCCATCCCCATCCCCATGTGGGGACCGTGCCATTCCATCGACCCGACCGGCAGGTAAATAATCGGTTTTTCCCTCTTCGCCGCCTCAAGCCGGGACGGAGTCATCTCTTCAAACTTGATTGTGTTCATTTTATTCACCTTCCGTCAGGCTCTGAAAAGATAGAAAGTACGCCGCGGCGTACTTTCTATTGACCTGTCTTTACTCGTATATCGACCTGTTTTTATTCACTAAAACACGCTCTAGCCCACATACTCCGGCATAATGGCTGCCAGATCGTCGCCGGGTTCCACAATCACAGCGTCCACTGCGTATTTCTCCGGAATCGGAGTTCCGTTCTGTAGGTAATCCAGCATAGCCTGCGCCGCTGTTCCGCCAACGCCCTTTGCGGAAAAATATGCCGCCGCCTTAAACGGGGAATTCTCTTTTGCAAATTCGTCCGGAGCCAGATATCCGCCGAGTCCTACACATACGGAATCTTTTTCAAGACCGGCCGCTTCCAGTGCCCGGGCCGCGCCCTGGGCGCCTTCGTCGGAAACACCTAACACCAGCCATTTTTTTATCTGAGGATTGCCTGTGATAACCGTAGAGGCTGCCGTGTTGCCCTGCTCCGTGCTGGTATCGTGATCCGCCTTAAAAATACGGTTATCCGGGAAGTCCGGAACCGCCTCTTTTAACTTGGCAAGCTGGCCTTCCGTACGCGGCACGCAGCTTGAAACGGTATCCGCCGTTAAAAGCATCACGCCAAATGTCTCATCTTCGGCAAGTCCGTTCTCCGTTATGTACTTGGCTGCCCATTCGCCTACTGCCGCGCCGATATTATAACCGTCGATTCCAACCCACGGCGCAAGCAGGGTGCCGTCCTCCGTCTGAAGCGCATCATCGACCGCAATAACCGGGATATTAGCTTCCTTTAATTTATCCACCGTCGTCTGGCTCAGGTTCTGATCCGGAAGGCATACCAGCACGCCGTCCACCTTGTCCGCGATACAGTTGTCAATCATCTGCATGTAGGTAGCGCCGTTCTGTTTGGCATCCATATACTTCCATGTTCCGCCTGCCGCTTCCACTACTTCCTGGGATGCCTTCCCCTCCTGGATGAACCAGGTAGCGTCTCCCATCTTATAAATACCTGCAATGACATACTTCTCTTTTGCGCCGTTTTGTGTTTCCTCCGCCGCCTTCGTATCCTCTGCCGCGGTATTTTCCGCTGCCTCCGCTTTTGTCTCCGGAGCCGCCGTGCTGGCCGTCTGGCTTGTTCCGCATGCTGTCAGCAGGCTGAACGCTGCTGCCGCTGCCGCCATCTTTGCAATCTGCATTTTCTTCATTTTACTCTCTCCTTTTTTCATAATATGTTATGTTTATCTCAGCATCAGGGCTGAGCAGTAACCTTCATGCTCTCCTCCAACAGTTTTTTACTCCTCATTCTCTTACGGTAGAAGTCGAATGCCAGCGCCACCACAAGCAGGGACCCCTGGGCTACGTTCTGCCAGAAAACCTGCACATTCAGCATGACAAGGCCCGTATTAAAACACTGTAAGATCAGCATGCCGATAAATGTTCCCAGCATGGTCCCCACGCCGCCGGTGAACGCCGTGCCTCCCAGTACCGCCGCCGTGGCCGCATCAAATTCCAGACCGTTACAGGCCGACGGCTGCCCCGAATTCATCCTGGCCGCCAAAAGCACTCCTGCAAGGGCTGCCAGTCCTCCCGACATAATATAGAGTTTGAACCGAATCAGCATGGGACTTAACCCGGCCAGGCGGGCTGCGTACGGGTTACCTCCCAGTACGTAAATGCTCCTGCCGAAAAAGGTCTTTTTCAGCACAAATCCGAACACGAGAAACGCCACAATTAATATAATGACCGGCAGAGGAATAATTCCAAACAGACGGAATGTACCGAACTTAATAAACATCTGGCTGCTGACGGCCACCGCCTTGCCGCCGCAGATAATATAGGCAAATCCTCTCACGATAGACATCGTGGCCAGCGTCGCAATAAACGGCTGCAGATTCAGGAAATTCACGGCAACAGCATTAAACGCCCCGATCACGCATCCGGCCAGCACTGCGGCCAGTATGGCCAGAACCGGATGAAACCCGGCCTTCACCAAAACGGCGCCAAGCACGCCGGAAAAAGCCGCCACTGACCCGGCCGATAAGTCAATCTGATTGGCAATGATCAGATTCGTCTCTGCAATCGCCACAAACCCTGTCAGGGAGCAGGCCACCAGAATATTGATAAAGTTCTGCACCGTAAGGTAGTTCTTATTAAATACGGAAAATACAACCACGAGGAGTGCAAGCGCAATAATCAGGCTGATCTTTTCCGCAAAGTCGCTTTTTTTAAGTTTGTTCATAAAATGATCCATGTTTACCCCCATATATCAGGCCCTCCGGTTACACCACAGCCCGTTCTCCTGTCTTATCCGTCATTGCATAAGCGAGTATATGTTCCTCGGTAGCATCCGTTCTTAAAATCTCACCGCTGATACGGCCTTCCCTTACCACAATCACCCGATCGCTGAGGCCGATGATCTCCGGCAGCTCGGAAGAAATCACGATTACCGCAATACCGTCCCTGGCACATTCGCAGATAATCTTATAAAATTCCGACTTCGCGCCCACGTCGATCCCCTTCGTCGGTTCATCCAGGATCAGCACCTTCGGCTTCGTCTCCAGCCACCTGGCCAGAATTACCTTCTGCTGGTTTCCTCCCGACAACTGGGCAATGAGTTTTTCACTGTCCGGCGTCTTAATATTAAATTTCTTTATATCTCCGTCCGCCGTCTCCTGCTCCCCAGCCTCATTCAGCACGCCGAGCCTGTTGCAATAGCTTCTGAGCACGGACACCGTGATATTACCCCTGACCGATATATTCGGCAGAATCCCCTGTTCCTTGCGGTCCTCGGGAACCAAAGCAATTCCCAAATCGACCGCCTGTTTCGGCGACCGGGGAGAAATAGTTTTACCGTCCATCAGAATCTCACCGGAAAGTACCTTATCAACTCCAAATATAGCCCGCATAATCTCGGTCCTTCCGGAACCGACCAGGCCGGAAAAGCCCAGTATCTCGCCGCGCCTTATCTGGAAGGAGATATCCTTCACAAAGGCGGTTGTCAGATTTTTCACCTCAAGCACAGTTTCGCCGAAATCCGTATTGCGCGGCAGGGAATCAAAGATACTCCCCAGGGGACGCCCTACCATCATCCGTATCAGCTCGTCATTGCTCACCTTATCGCGTTCCACCAGATCCACTGTTTTTCCGTCCTTAAAAACCACTACCTTCTGGGCAATCTGTTCTATCTCATTCATTCTGTGGGACACGTAGAATATAATTTTCTTTTCCGCCTGAAGCTCCCTGATAATACGGAACAGGATTTCGATTTCATTATCACTCAGGCTGGCGGTAGGCTCGTCAAATGCAATAATCCGGGAATCCCTGTTAACCGCTTTCATAATCTCCACCATCTGCTGATGGGCGATACTGAGCGTGCCTACCTTGGCATCCGGTTCAATTGAATGGAGGCCAAACCGTCCGGCTATCTCCTTTGTGCGACGGTTCATCGTCTCAAAATCCACCATCCCGTTCTTCTTAATCCAGGAACCTAAAAATACATTTTCCGCGACGGTCATCTCCATCAAAATCTGACGTTCCTGATAGATAACGCTCACTCCCGCCGCAATTGCCTCCTGAGGGGAGCTGAAATGCCTGGCCTGTCCGTCAATAATGTATTCTCCTTCATCCGGCTGATAATCGCCGTTCAGGATTTTCAGCAGAGTTGACTTTCCCGCTCCGTTTTCACCTAAAAAGGCATACACTTCGCCGCTCTCCGCCTTAAAACAGATGTCATCCAGCGCCTTCACTCCGGGGAAGTATTTGCTGATATGTTTGAATTCCACATAGGTATCCACTGTTTCCGCCACCTCCTTTGACTTTTGCTTTATAATTTTATCTTTTCCTTTATATTTTTCTCCTTTATATTTTTCTTCTGCTGTATGCTGTGGTTTAAGTCCTCTGTTTCCCTCACCTCCGCTCCCGATTCGGCCTTCACTTCTGATTTGGCCTGCGCTTTTTTATCTGTTGTGGTATCTGCACTTAAAAACCACTTTCTTCCCGGTATTTTTAGTTAACTTTCCCATTTTTATTTGCGTGTTCGTTAACACTTTATGTTGTGATTATATCTTTTCAAGTTATAGTTGTCAATTGTTTTTTGTGTGTTTTGCCTTTTTTATCTAATTTCTTTCTCAATACTTTTATATGGTCAGTTAATTAATGAATTGAGACTTTGCTTTTTCTTGACATAAATCTATATTATTCGTATAATACGATTAACATATTGTGATGAATTGGGCTTCTATCTGCCATTTTTTTACTCATCACATTTTTAAAACGTCTAAAGTGTTATCGTTAACACTTTGTCAGTCACAATCAGAATGGAGGTTTGTTATGTACAGAAAAACAGCTCTCGTTACAGGAGCAGGACGCGGCATCGGCCGGGCCATCGCCATTGAACTCGCAAAAAATGGCTATGATGTTGGGGTGAATTACTTCCACAGCAGGGAAAGGGCTATGGAGGTCTGCCGGATCATTGGAGAATACGGTGGGAAAGCTGTCCCTATCTGCGCTGATGTCTCAGACTTTAAACAGCTTAACCGGATGTTTGATTTATTTTTTGAGGAGTTCCCTTCCATTGACCTGATGGTCAACAACGCGGGTATCAGCAAATTTTATCCATTTTTAGAGGTCACCGAAGAACAGTGGGAGGAAATCACCCAGACGGACTGGAAAGGCGCTTTCTTCTGTACACAGCGTGCAGCGCAAAACATGATTAGCCGGAAGAAATCCGGGGTGATTATCAACATTTCCTCCAACCATGCCGACGGCTGCTGGCCCAACGCCAACATCTACGCCCCTACGAAAGCAGCCCTGACCAAATTCGGCAGGAATGCCGCCATGGAGCTGGCTCCTTACGGAATCCGCGTTATCACCGCCGCCCCCGGCTACACCGACGTCGGCTGGGATAAGTCAGATCCCATCCACCGGGCCGCCCCTAAAATCCCGTTAAAACGGTTTGCCCAGCCGGAAGAAATCGCCCGAATTATCGCGTTTCTGGCCTCAGACGCCTGTGCCTATATGACCGGAAACTGCGTCACCATCGACGGAGGTTCCCTGCTTCCGATCCTGCCCGAGAACGATTACAAACCGATGGAGGAATTAGTATGAAAATCACGAAAATAGATACTTATCATGTACTTCCCCGCTGGCTTTTTCTGCGCATTGAGACGGATGACGGCCTTGTCGGCTGGGGCGAACCCGTCGTGGAGGGGCGGGCCGATACAACGGAAACGGCCGTCCACGAACTCATTCCTCTGCTGAAAGGTTCCGATCCCAGGCAGGTCGAGGATATCTGGCAGACCATATACCGGGGCGGCTTCTACCGCGGCGGCCCCGTCCTGACCAGCGCCTTATCAGGAATCGATCAGGCTCTGTGGGACATCCGCGGAAAATATTTCGGAGCCCCCGTCTATGATTTGTTAGGGGGAAAGGTACGGGATAAAATGGAAGTTTACAGCTGGATTGACTCCGGTAGCCCCGAAGAGGCTGCCGCCTGTGCCAAAGACCGCGTGGCCCACGGTTTCCGGAATATCAAGATGACCGGTGTGGATCAGATAGGCTGGATCAATGATTCCGCCCAGATCAACGCACTGCTGGCAAAGGTCCAGGCAATCCGCGATGCGGTAGGATACGGCATCGGCATTGCCATCGACTTTCACGGACGCGCCCATAAATCCACCGCCAAAACGCTGCTTCATGAGCTGGAACCGTTCAAACTTCTGTTTGTCGAAGAACCGGTTCTGATAGATAATGAGGAAGCCTTTGCAGAACTGCACAGCTGCACTCACATTCCCTTAGCCACAGGGGAACGCTGCTATACACGATGGGATTTCAAACGTATGCTCCATGGCGGATACGTAGATATTATACAGCCGGATTTGAGCCACGCCGGAGGAATCTCCGAGGTCCGCCGGATCGCGGCCATGGCGGAGGCCTGTGATATTGCCCTGGCTCCCCACTGTCCGTTGGGGCCGATCGCGCTGGCCTCCTGCCTGCAAATCGACTTCACCTCAATCAATGCCTGTCTCCAGGAACAGAGCCTTAATATGGCTTACAACCAGGGTACGGAAATTACAACCTATGTAAAGGATCCGTCTGTATTCCGGTACGAAAACGGCTTCGTACACGCGCTCACAGGTCCCGGTCTGGGGCTTGAGATCAATGAGGAGGCAGTCTTAGCCGCCTCCAGGGAAAAACATCACTGGAAGAACCCAATCTATCACATGCCGGACGGCAGCGTAACCGAATGGTAGAAAGGAGGAAAAACGCATTGATTCGTATGATAGACGCACCGTCCTGCACCCTGGGTGAAAACCCGTTGTGGAGGGCCGATACGGAAGAATTTTACTGGACTGATATCGTGAACGGGATAATCTATGCCGTCCCGTCGTCCGGTCAAAAACCAGCATATCGCGTTTTGGAAACGCCGTTCCAGACAGGCGCCTTCCTGTTTACATCATCCTGGGATCTCCTGCTGTTTACAGAGCAGGGAGTATTTCTGTCCTCGTGGACCGGAGACGAATATGACGCCGCTCTGCATAAGCTCTGGGAGGTCCCCCGCGATATCCCATTTCTAAAGGGAGAACGTTTTAACGATGCTATCTGCGGTCCGGACGGGCGCGTCATGGCCGGAAGTAAAAGAGAGAATAATGAGAACGGTGCGTTATATTGCTTCGAACCTGGCAGGAAACCGCATATTTTTCTGAATCACTTACAGATTTCCAACGGCATGGGCTTTTCTCCGGATGGAACTGTCTTTTACCATACCGACTCGGGTCCGGGAACAATCACCGCCTACCGCTATGTGCCGGAGAATGCGCCGGAAAAAATCGGCGTCGTTTATCAGGCATCCGGCCCTCAGGCCGTGCCGGATGGAATGACTGTGGACGCACAGGGAAATATCTGGACCGCCGTCTGGGGAGGCGGCTGTGTGCTGAAGCTTTCCCCTTCCGGCAATATACTGTGCCGTTATCCTCTGGATGCCTCCCAGGTATCCAGCGTCTGCTTTGGCGGAGCAAAAATGGATCAGTTATTTGTAACCTCCGCTTCCATCGGAGCCGGAGATCATCCCGGAACCTTCATGGGAGGCCCCTCCTATCTGCTCGACGGAGCCGGCTGCGGAAAATCGGAATACCCGGTACAAATAGGAACAGGCATTATGCCGCTTTCTTTACTTTTAGGCTAAAATCCTGTATAATCAATGTATTTCATATACCAAAAAATGACAATTAGGAGTTATATAATATGCTGCATCCAACGATAAAAGATGTTGCCAGAATTTCCGGCGTCTCCATCGGCACGGTAGACCGGGTTCTGCATGACAGAGGGCGTGTTTCTGCCAAAAATAAAGAGGCCGTACTTCAGGCTATCGAACAATTGAATTACCGCCCCAGCCAGATCGCCCGCGCCCTGGTCTCGCGAAAGAACCCCCTTACCCTGGGTATTACCTACCCAATGGTGGACCGTGATTTCTGGCAGGAAGCACAGGTCGGCATCCAGTACGCCTGCTCCAAACTGGAAGCTTTCGGCGTCAAACTGGTTGTGGATTCATTTCCGGCGTATAATATTAAAGCACAGATCGCTTCCATCGACCGGCTGCTGACGGAGGGTGTGAACGGAATTGTCTTAACCGCGGTTGACGACGGTACTTCCGGCCAGATCGACGAACACATACCCGGGGATATTCCTTACGCCACCGTCATCAATGATACGGTCGGCGGCCGGCGCACCTTTTTCGTAGGACCTGACGATTTCGCACTGGGAAGACTTGCCGCCAAACTGGTCAGCCTGTACGTGCCCGGCAGCTGTCATGCCGCCATCCTCTCCCCTAACGCACTTTTTAACGGCACGCAGCAGAGGATCTCCGGCTTTCTCAGTAAGATTAACCAGGAAGGGCTGGATATCCAGGTTCAGCGCGTGATTCCGGTGGAGTCCGACGATTCAGAGGAAAGTGTCTACCGCAACATCTATCAGGCTGCTTCCGACTGCATTGCGAATTATCCCGGCCTGAATGCCGTCTATGTGACTAACGGCCTGATCGAACAGGTTGCCGCAGCCGTGGAAGACGCGGGCAAAGGCGGAGAAATCCTGTTGTTCGGACATGAATATACCTCCAATATGTACCGCTATATACAAAACGGAACAATCGCCGCCTCTCTGTACCAGAAACCGGCTTCCGAATGGTATCAGGCCATCTGTATGCTGTATGAGGTTTTGAATAAAGAACGCACCATCACCCAGCCGATCTGCACGACGGAATGCAGTATTATTGTAAAAGAGACCCTGCCTTTTATTAAGGTGAGCGGGGTGGATCTTTTATAGGGGCGCGGTGAGACGAAACGCAAACTGACCCTGCTGAAGTCTATAACGCTTCAGCAGGGTCATACTATACTGTCTTCCAACTATATTTACAAACCGCCTTAACCGTACTCTTTTTCTCTTTGCACCTGTTCCTGCCTGTTATTTTCCCGTTAATACCATATAGCACCACACGGTTCTACTCTTTTACCGGCAATATCTCCTGCAATGTCCTCCGCTGTTTAGCAAAAACCTTTTCCGCCGTACAATAACAGAGAACCGCAACAATAATACATACAATAGGAGTCGGAATGATATCGCCTACGGATGTAAACCAGCCAAGCCCCACCGGTTTTGCAGTCATTGTTATTCCGGCAAAGGAAGCAATTGCCCAGGAGGCCAGCGCGCCGTATTTGCAGCCCTCCACGCCGCCGTCACCTTCCTTGTCATAGCTTTTTCTGTTGCACAGATAGAAGTCAGCTATCAGGATCCCTGTAATCGGAGCAATAAACACGCCCAGCAGGCTTAAAAAGGTTACAAAGTATTTGTATACGCCCAATCCGGCAATCATTGTGCTGATAATACCCACAATAAAGGTCAGCTTCATACGGGAAATTTTCACCACGCCGTCCAGCGTATTCATCAGTCCCAAAACGCTTGTATACAGGTTGTTGTCATTCGTAGTCCACTGGCCGATAATCAGCACAATTGCGCCGAAGAACCCAAGTCCCAGGGACTCTATCATAATCTCCACGATGTTCCAGTTATGGAAAGCATAGTTGAAGAAGGCTCCGCACATCAGCACCGGAATATATCCCCAGAAATGGCCGATGCTCACTCCAATCGCGCAATCCTTCTTTGTGGTGGAAAATCGGCTGAAGTCACCTATCATCGCAATTCCTACCGCAAAGCTGCCTACTACGATGGAGATTCCCATCGGAATTGTGATCGGTTCCCCTACGGGACCTGCCTCGATGATGCTGTTCATCGGAATAATGCCGGCCGTCTTCCATACGGCGACAATACACAAGACAAATAAGAGCGGAAGCCCTATTTCACTCAGCTTTTTAATCGCCTTGAATCCCATAATCGCAGTCAGGGACATGGCCAGTCCGCCGATAATTGTGAAAATGACGGGGTTGATTGCGGTTCCCTTCACTTCTCTGATAATCGAGGAAACCGTATTGCCGAACAAATCCGCCTGGAACGCATACCAGCCAAAGTTGGAAAAGCACAGAATAATGCCGATAATCTTTGCTCCCTGCCTGCCGAAGGGCCTTCTGGCGGTAAACGAGGTGGACAGGTGAGTATGTGTGCTTACCATGGCGTTCAAAATCCCGAGGACCATAATAATCAAGGAACCGAGCACACTGACAAGCAGCATGTTCTTAAATGATAAACCATTAGCGAGGAGGCCCCCCGTTGCCAGGCCGCTCAGGCCGAAACCGGACCCCAGCCATACCATTCCCTGCTCAAACCAGGTCTGCCTGGCTTTTGGAGGCACCGGTGTTTTCTCGTAATCGTTGAATAGTTCCGCTATTGAATTTTCCCTGATTGTTTCACTCATCCGTATATCCCCCTCTCAATCATTTAAGAACCGGCAGTCCATATCAAATCCGAAAAAGCGCGGATTCAGAATATCCATTCCCCTGTCTCTTCTCCAAAGTTCGTGGCACTTAAATCCCAACACACACAATTCCATCCCCTCGTGACAGTTTGGATTTGTCACGGGCATTCCCGTCTTCTTCTCCACAATACAGATTAAGTCAGGACAGGTCAGTTTCACCTCTTCATCTATCCAGAATACCATATTTTCATTCTTATACCAAACTCTTCCCAGAGAGTTTTTAAAATTTTCCTGCCCCTGCAGGTAAATATCGCCCAGGGTAAAGCCGTCTTTGATTTCCCAGGCAGTTTCCCCTGTCACAATCCCCTCAAAGAGGAGCCTTCCCTCCGCGGCGTCCAGAATAGCCGCAACAGGATCCTTTCCCTCTTTGCAGGCCTGTCTTCTGGCCTTTCCTACCTTCTCCGCATAGGTAAGAGCCGAAGGCACTACCGAGTGTTTCAGCTCCCTGCCCCGGATTGGATGATCCGCCATTCCCACCAGGTTGTCGGAACCAACCGCCATAAACCGTGACAGCGCTTCCGCTCTGGCGTCGCTCTCCACCTGTTTTACAATAACAACATCCCCATACTGTGTTGTGACCGAAAACGGCGTGATAGGCTGTTCCGTGACATAATAGGTGGAAAACTGAAGTTCCGGCACCGCGCGGCCGGCTGCGTCCGCATCCACCATATATTTTCCCAGGTGGGCGGCAGCGGCCATCGCCTCACCTGTATTGCCTCCGCCGTACTCAATGGAGACGAGGCCGTCGAACGTAATGCCCATATGCTCCTCAAGAGCCGTCACCGCGGCCGGAATCTCCTCGCCGGTGATTTCCACCTCCTGCCCCTCCGGCATGATTGAACCGCAGAAGTAGGGATTGGCAAACCAGGCCTCATCCTCAATCTCGTCAAACTCCAACAGCCTGAATTCCTTTCCATTGTTAAATTCTTTCTCTACCGCTTCCATTCCGCTCTGCAGTGAACCGCCTCCCCCGGTACCCAGTATCGTACATCCTGTCAGGATATCATTTACCTCCTGATAATTTAGTTTTCTCATTTCTTACCCCTCCGATTTCATTTACTCTTCTCTCTTCATGTACTCTTTATCTCTCACCAATGATTTTCTTTGATGATATCAGTATAACAGTCATCCTTTTGCACTTCATTATAGTGCAGTACAAGATCAACCGGAATTTCATTGTAAATTTCACAATGCATACTCTGTGCTCTGGTTTACGTCCCGTTTTTCATGTATAATGAGAGCAAGATACCTATGATTGACATACATGGAACGGGGGATTTCTATGAGCATAACGGTTCGTGATATTCTTGAATTAAGCCTGCTAAAAGACTCTGAGATAATTTCCGGCGCAGGCGGCCTGGATCGCGAGGTGACAAGGGTTAACTTTACCGACTGTCCTATCCAGTTTAATGACCTGGAATACAGCCTGGCGCTGAAAGGGGATCTGTACATCAGGAGCCTTTATTCAGTGAAGGACAATGAAAAAGAATTGTATGATACCTTTTATTTTTATGTAACGAGCGGTAGCTCCTGCTGTATTGTGACAAATGAGTATCTGACGGAGTTTCCGGAGAATATCCTGGAACTGACGGAAAAGAATCATTACCCTGTTATAAAAATCAGCAGCAATGTCCCTTATGGCGATTTGATACGTGATATCTCGGAGCTGCTGATGACGGAGCAGTCCGAGCTTTTCTTTGAAAATAAGCTGAACCGTCTGCTTTATGAAACTCTCTCCCTTTCGGAAATCCTGGAAATCGGGAAGTATGTCAACCCGATTTTTAAAAGGGAATATATTGCCCTGTGTTTTCATCTTCCGGAACTGAACAGCCGCAGATTCTACAGCCTCCAATCCGATTTAAAGGCGCAGTACCAGCTGCGTCTCCGCCGGTACCAGAACGGTGGGTTTCTCATCTTTAATTATCAGGAACACACGGAGTTTGAAGCTGCTTTACCCGGAATCAGGAAGCTCTTCGCCTATTACTGCACCGGATACTCCGCCGGAATCAGCGGCCCTTTTGAGAATGCCTCAGACTTCCAGCAAAGTATCCGGCAGGCCTGCTCTTCCCTGAAGATCGGTATGATGTTGAAACAGAATATTACCTATTTCGATGATCTGCATATTTATAACCTGCTGATGGCAGTCCATGACAATGCGCCCTTAAAGAAATTTTATACAATGACGCTGGAACCCCTTATTGAGTATGAAAAACGCCATAATGTGGATTTGATAGAGACAATCGAGGTTTATCTCTCCTGTGACGGCGATTATAAGGCGGCTGCCGTCAGGATGAAACAGCATGAGAATACAATCCGCTTCCGGATTAATAAGGCAAAAAGCCTGCTGGGCATGGAACATTCCCATTATAAATTTATTGAACAGGTTGCATTGGCGCTTAAGGCGCGGAATGTGGAGAAGTTCTCGGAAGAATAAGTAAGTAGGGGATAAGAGACCGAAGGTACAGTTGAATGGTGGTTAAAAATTGGTGCAACAGAAAAACCCCAGAGACCGAAATCTCTGGGGTAATCTTACGCTTGGACACAATGTACCTGCATAGAGCGGGTACGGAATTATATATAAGGCGATGCCTCTTCTTATTCGATGATAGAAACTACTCTACCTGAACCAACTGTACGTCCGCCTTCACGGATAGCGAAACGAAGTCCCTGCTCCATAGCTACTGGATGGATCAGTTCAACTGTCATTTCTACGTTGTCGCCAGGCATACACATCTCAACGCCTGCTGGTAAATCGCAAACGCCTGTAACGTCTGTTGTTCTGAAGTAGAACTGTGGACGGTAATTGTTGAAGAATGGTGTATGACGGCCACCCTCGTCTTTTGTCAGAACGTAAACCTGAGCTGTAAATTTCTTATGGCATTTTACAGAACCTGGTTTAACAAGACACTGGCCTCTCTGGATCTCTGTTCTCTGAACACCACGAAGAAGAGCGCCGATGTTATCACCAGCCTGAGCCTCATCAAGGAGTTTACGGAACATCTCGATACCAGTTACAACTACTTTACGAACTTCTTCCTGGATACCAACGATTTCAACTTCGTCAGATACATGAAGAGTACCACGCTCAACACGGCCTGTAGCAACTGTACCACGGCCTGTGATAGAGAATACGTCCTCTACTGGCATAAGGAAAGGTTTGTCTGTTTCACGAACTGGGTCCGGAACATAGCTGTCAACTGCAGCCATAAGTTCAAGAACTTTGTCGCCCCATTCGCTGGAAGGATCTTCAAGAGCCTTTAAAGCAGAACCCTGAACGATAGGTGTGTCATCGCCTGGGAATTCGTACTCGTTAAGAAGCTCACGGATCTCCATCTCTACTAATTCAAGAAGCTCTGGATCGTCAACCATATCGCACTTGTTCATGAATACTACGATGTAAGGTACGCCTACCTGACGGGAAAGAAGGATATGCTCTCTTGTCTGAGCCATAACACCATCTGTAGCAGCTACTACAAGGATAGCGCCGTCCATCTGTGCAGCACCAGTGATCATGTTCTTTACATAGTCAGCATGGCCTGGGCAGTCAACGTGTGCGTAATGTCTGTTCTCTGTCTCGTACTCAACGTGAGATGTAGAGATTGTGATTCCACGCTCTCTCTCTTCCGGAGCTTTATCAATGTTCTCAAATGCAACAGCCTCGCCAGTACCTAATCTCTCATGAAGAGTTTTTGTGATAGCAGCTGTTAATGTTGTTTTACCATGGTCAACGTGTCCGATGGTACCAATGTTACAATGCGTTTTGTTTCTTTCAAACTTTGCTTTTGCCATTTTATAACGTCCTCCTTAATTTGCACCCATCCGGGGCTTCATAATTTATGTTAGGCTGTCTCTAATTATATTCGATCAGAGCATGTTTTTCAAGCCTATTATTTACTTTCCGGGCAGTTTCTTCACTGCCTGGAAAGTTTACAACGATTTGTTTTTCTCTTTATTTGTCTGCCTTTGCAGCCAGAACTTTCTCCTGAACGCTCTTCGGTACCTGCTCGTATTTCTCGAAGAACATGGAGTAGTTACCACGTCCCTGTGTCTTGGAACGTAAGTCTGTGGAGTAACCGAACATCTCGGATAACGGAACGTAAGCTCTTACAAGCTTTCCGCCGCCGATATCTTCCATACCTTCGATACGGCCACGACGGGAGTTGATATCACCGATAACATCACCCATATACTCTTCAGGCATTGTTACTTCTACCTTCATAACCGGCTCAAGTAAGATAGCTCCTGCTTTGTGCATAGCATCTTTAAATGCCATGGAACCGGCAATATGGAATGCCATCTCGGAGGAATCGACCTCATGATAAGAACCGTCATATACGGTAGCTTTAACGCCCAGTACCGGGAATCCGCCAAGGATACCTGCTTTGGAAGCCTCTTCGATACCTTCGCCTACAGCCGGGATATATTCCTTCGGAATAGCACCGCCGACAACGGCAGATTCGAATTTGAACACTTCTTCAGCGTTAGCGTCCATCGGCTCAAAACGTACCTTACAGTGTCCGTACTGACCACGTCCACCGGACTGTTTTGCATATTTGCTGTCTACGTCTACTGCCTTTGTAAATGTCTCCTTGTATGCTACCTGAGGAGCGCCTACATTGGCTTCAACGTGGAACTCGCGGAGAAGACGGTCAACGATGATTTCAAGATGGAGCTCGCCCATACCTGCAATAATCGTCTGTCCTGTCTCTTTATCTGTATAAGCACGGAAAGTAGGATCCTCTTCTGCAAGTTTTGCAAGAGCCTCGCCCATCTTATCCTGTCCTGCTTTTGTCTTAGGCTCGATAGCGATATCGATAACCGGCTCCGGGAATACCATGGATTCCAGGATTACAGGGTGCTGTTCATCACAGATTGTATCACCTGTTGTGGAGAACTTGAATCCGATTGCTGCTGCGATATCGCCGGAGAAAACTTTATCTAACTCCTGACGTTTGTTCGCATGCATCTGAAGGATACGTCCTACACGCTCTTTTTTGCCCTTTGTTGCGTTCAGTACATAAGAACCGGAGTTCATAGTACCTGAGTAAACACGGAAATAAGCCAGTTTACCAACGAACGGGTCTGTCATAATTTTGAATACAAGTGCGGAGAATGGGTCAGCATCGGAAGATTTTCTCTCCACTTCGTTGCCGTCCAGGTCAGTTCCTTTAATAGAAGGAACGTCTACCGGTGAAGGCATGAATTCGATAACTGCATCCAGTAATTTCTGAACGCCCTTGTTTCTGTAAGCTGTACCACAGCAAACCGGGATAGCGAGGCACTCACATGTTGCCTTTCTTAATGCTTTCTTCAGTTCCTCTGTAGAAGGCTCTTCACCCTCGAGGTACTGCATCATTAATTCGTCATCCAGCTCGCAGATTTTCTCAACCAGCTCTGTACGGTACAGTTCAGCGTCGTCTTTCATATCGTCCGGAACGTCTGTTACGGAGATATCCTCGCCCTTGTCGTCGTTGTAGATGTATGCTTTCATCTCGAACAGGTCGATAATTCCCTTAAACTCGTCTTCCTTACCGATTGGGAGCTGCAGACAGATGGCATTCTTACCAAGTCTGTTCTTAATCTGCTCTACAGTTCCATAGAAGTCTGCACCCAGGATATCCATCTTGTTGATGAATGCCATACGAGGTACATTATAGGTGTCGGCCTGACGCCATACGTTCTCGGACTGTGGTTCTACACCGCCCTTTGCACAGAATACACCTACAGCGCCATCAAGTACACGCAGGGAACGCTCAACCTCAACTGTGAAGTCAACGTGTCCTGGAGTGTCGATAATGTTGATACGGTGTTCCAGAGCGCCTGGCTTTTCTTTGCAGTATTCCTGCAGAGTCCAATGACATGTGGTAGCTGCAGAGGTGATGGTGATACCTCTCTCCTGCTCCTGAGCCATCCAGTCCATGGTAGCCGTACCTTCATGTGTATCACCGATTTTATAGTTTACACCGGTGTAATACAGGATACGCTCCGTAGTAGTGGTCTTACCGGCATCAATATGAGCCATAATACCAATGTTTCTGGTTCTCTCTAATGGATATTCTCTTTCAGCCAAAGCTTTTTCCTCCTATTAGAATCTGTAATGTGCAAATGCCTTATTAGCCTCTGCCATCTTATGCATGTCTTCTTTCTTCTTTACAGATGCGCCTGTGTTGTTGGAAGCATCCAGAATCTCTTTTGCAAGTCTTTCTTCCTGAGTCTTCTCGCCTCTCTTACGGGAGTAGAGAGTGATCCAGCGAAGTGCAAGAGCCTGTCTTCTCTCCGGCTTAACCTCGATCGGAACCTGATATGTGGCGCCGCCGATACGTTTTGCCTTAACTTCCAGTACAGGCATGATGTTGTTCATAGCCTCTTCGAATACTTCTACAGCCTCTTTACCTGTCTCAGCTGCTACACGGTCAAATGCGCCGTATACGATCTTCTGGGCAACACCCTTTTTACCATCTAACATGATGTTGTTGATTAACTTGGTAACAACCTTGTTATTGTAAAGCGGATCTGCTAATACGTCTCTTTTCTGAGTATGTCCTTTACGTGGCACGTTACTTCCCTCCTTAATATCTGCTCCAGCTCCGGAAATGGGCCGAAGCGTTTCATTAGATCTTAGGTACTCGCATACAATGTGCGTTCGCGCTCGAATCTATGATTACCTGCAACCTACAGGGTCAATATCAAAGTCCGGCACTAAATTCTAACGAATTTTACCTAAATTAACGTTTAATTACTTTTTGTCTTTCGGTCTCTTAGCGCCGTATTTGGAACGGGCCTGTTTTCTGTTAGCAACGCCTGCTGTATCAAGAGTACCTCTGATGATATGGTATCTTGTACCTGGTAAGTCTTTAACACGACCGCCACGGATCAGAACAACGCTATGCTCCTGTAAGTTATGTCCCTCACCTGGGATGTAACTTGTTACTTCGATTCCGTTGGAAAGACGTACTCTGGCGATCTTTCTCAGAGCTGAGTTAGGTTTCTTAGGTGTAGCAGTCTTAACGGCTGTACACACACCTCTCTTCTGCGGTGCAGAGATATTGGTAGCTCTCTTCTGTAAAGAGTTGTATCCCTTCTGCAGAGCCGGTGCTGTAGATTTCTTCTCAGATGTCTGTCTTCCTTTTCTTACTAACTGGTTGAATGTTGGCATCCTTTTCACCTCCTGTGATATTGTCTGTGGTTGCTTTAAAAGCTTATATTTTTACATGCAAAAATACATCGCATTTTTACACGCTTACTTATTATAATCAGTTTGTCAATTTGTGTCAAGGCATAAAATGTAAAAATATCCGGCTTTTTCGGCGTATTTATCATGTTTTTTCCGGTATTTAGCCACAGAACATGAAATCTGAATGGATTATTGACAATATGGAGGGAAAATATTCATTTTCATTTTTTTATATTAGATCGAAAAAGACAGTCACAGCCGTGGTTTTGCTTTGATTTTGTTGCACTTTCAAAGTTTAAAACATTGCTGTGAACTGCCTCTTTTGTGGGTGTCTCTACTGTTCTATGTTTTTCCTGTACCAGGGGTGGCGCAGCCCGGTCGGAGGATAAAAACCATCTCCGATATGCTCAAATCCCAGCTTCTTTAAAAGTTTCGCTGATGCCGTATTTTCCGGATGGTGGCCCGCCCTCAGCTCTGTTACCTTTATAACCGTAGGCATATAGGCCGTAACCGCGCGGGAGGCTTCCTCGCCTAATCCTTTGCCCCAGAATTCTTTCCGCAGATGAAATCCCGTTTCGAAAATCTCTGTTTCGTCTTCAAAGGGGCGCAGTCCGCAGCATCCTATCAGTTTTCCGCTGCATAGCTCAAACATAGGGAAATACTGTATCTTATACTTTTCGTAATTGCTGATTTCCGTCTCCAGCCGTTGTTCTATCTCTTCCTCCGTAAATCTTCCGTCTGCACAGAGATAGCGGGTTACATCCGGATCTCCCCAGAGAAGCGCCGCCAGCTCCCTGTCATCAGGTTTCCAATGTGAAAATCCGATTCGTTCCGTCTTCATAAAATAATTGCGCATGATTCTGCCTTTCACTGCCTTCCCGTTACTCTTCACACCGTCTCGCCACTAAAAAGTAGTTCACAGGATGCAGAAATAATTTTTCCCTCTCCACTATCTCAAACCCGTACGCCTCAATCATCTTCTCCAGGCTCTCCGGTGAGTAGAATTCTACAAACGGCATCTTACCGGTGTGGCTGCGGTACCATTTCCGAATTGCCTCCTTTGTAAAACTGTTCTTCAGGCAATCGGCCGCCACCGCCAGATAGCCGCCCGGTTTCACCAGTTCTTTGAGGCGTTTCATCGCTGCATCTTGATCCGGCATATATAAAAGCACGTTAAAAATCATTACCGTGTCAAAGGTCCCCGGTTCCAGTTCGTCCATAAACATGTCGCCCTGAATATATTTAATATTATGAACGTCCGCTTTTTCTGTCTTTTCCACCGCCTGGCGGAGCATCTCCGGCGCCGTATCCACAGCCGTCATTTCCGCCACACTGCCGGCCAGCTCGATCGTCGTCACACCGGTGCCGCAGCCGATATCCAGTGCTTTGTCCGTCTCTTTCAGGTATTTTTTGGTGTTGTCAATGGTCTTTCTGTATGCATCCTCATATGTTTTTAAAATCTGCGTGTCAAATATCTCCGACCTCTTGTTCCAGTACGCTTCATTCTCTGCATATTCTTCCTGTTTCATTTTGCTAATCCCCTTCCCCGATTGTTTTATAAATATTTAAAACCTTTTCACGGTTCCTGAAGCTTCATATATAAAAGCGGATACGGATCCCCCTGCTCGTCGTGTTCCATCCTTCTGTATACTTTGAATCCCTCATGCTCATAAAATCCCCTGGCCTGTGGGTTCTGTTCATTGACGCACACCTCATTCACGGCATATTTCTCAACAGCGTACCGGATCAGGCGGTGTCCCAGTCCCTTTCCCCTCGCCTCGGGCAGTAAGAAGAGCATTTCCAGCTTTCTTTCCGAGATTCCCATAAACCCGGCCGGCGAGCCGTTCTCATCCGTTACGGTCATCAGGTAAGGCACCGTTTTGAGCGCTTCCGGCACGTATCCGGCTATCTTCCCTATCTCCTGTTCCGACAGAAACAGATGGGTCTCGTTCACCGACTTTTTCCATATTTGAAACAGTCTCTCCGTTAACTCACCGTCTCTGTCCCGGTAATCCCAGGTTCTCACCAGCGCTCCCGATTCATGCTTTCCTTTTTCCATTATCTCATAAACCAGCACCACACCGTTCTCAACCAGCCATTTATCGTGCCTCAAAGTTTTATATCCAAGCGCCTCATATAACCGGCAGGCCGGGAGGGAGGCGTCCAGAAATACCCTGTCATGCTTTGAAAAGATCTCTTCCTCCAGCTTTCTTACGATAAAGCTGCCGTATCCTTTTCCCTGAAAATCGGGATGGACATAAACTCTTGTAATGTGGTCTCCCCGGAGGCTTCCCGTTCCTGCCGGACGCTGGCCTTCGTAAAGAATCCAGGTATTTCCGTCATTTATATCTCCGCCGACCGCCTCCTGGGAATGGAGCTCGCAGAAAAATCCCACCACCTCTTTCGGGTAATACTTTGGATAGACTGTTTTAATTGTCTCCTGTACCAGGCCGATTATCTGTGATGCATCTTCTTTCACGGCTTTTCTGTATTCCAGCGTCATCTCTCCCGGTGTCATCTCTTCCGATGCCATCACTTCCAGTCTCCTCTCTCCCGTCTCCTCCCCGCTCAATTACAGATTCGGCTCCGATGTCCAGTCTTCCAGAAACACAGTTCCCCTGAATGTATGGCTCTTTCCGTTTGATTTATACAGATAGACATCGTCATCGGGGTAGTAACACGTATCTTCCTTTTCAACAGTCCCAATGTCAAGTATAAGCAGCGGTTCCGAACCCGAATTATAGTATGTATGGGAAATATCTTTTCCCGACGGTTTTGCAATAAAATCCCCTGCCGTCACTTTCTGTTCGGTATCGTTAAACCGGAGTGTCCCTTCTCCCGACAGAACGTAAAAGAACTCCTCCTGCTGCGTGTGGCTGTGATATTTTGTGCTGTACGCCCCCACAGGCACACTGTCCAGATTCACATATATCTTTTCACTTCCCGCACTTTTACCAAGCTCTTTCGTGACCAGTCCCACGCCGTCGCTCATAGTAAATCCGTCCGGTATCTGATTAATATTTCCTATATAACTCAAATTTTGTCTCCTTTAAATTAAATATTTCTCACTCTAGTTCCTGTTTTCTCCGGCACTCACTGCATTCCCTGTCATGAATGGAGAAAATCCCGCCGCAGGAAGGACAGGTATATTCCTCTCTCTGCCGCTCCATAAATTTTTCCAGACCATCCTGTCTGACAGCGGCGCTGTTACCCATAAGGCTCGCACCGTAACGGGTGTTGTAGCTCTTTTCCAGGGTCTTAATCTGTTTACAGGGATAATCCGAACATTCGAAACAATAGGAATGTCCGCGTTCCCCGATGCAGTCCTTTATTTTACATTTCCGGCAGTGCTCCGGCTTTCCTTGGTCACTGTTCAGACAGCCCGCACAGGGTTTTCTGTGATAACAGTGCTTATAACAGACCATACAGTTCATTCCGCATGGGGCGAACATGAGCGGGTCAATTATCCCGGGCATTTTCAATCAGCGGCCCCCCTTCATTGAACATTCGGTTTACCCGTTTCTTCGTCGAACCGGCTTTTTTCAGCCTCTTTCTCTCCTACTGTATCGGGTTATTCCCGGTGAGATAATACTTTATCTCCTTAGTAAGGCCAAGTGACAGTTCAAACTGATAGACGGCGGCATCTCCCTCGAAATAGAAGTCTCCCTTCCCGTCTTTTGCCTTGACGGTCATATCAATGGCGTGTTCCCCGGTTCCGTCCCCTTTTCCTTCGGCCAGGACGGTAACGGTTCCATCGGAATCTCTATAAACAAGCTTGATTTCACCGCTCTCTCTTACCATACTGCCTTTCACCGAAATCTCCGTCCCCTTGGGCGCTTCCACACGCACCAGGCCGCGTTTATCCTGATTCTGATGGATAATACCCTTCAGGAGGTATGCATCTCCCTTTGATTTGCTTTCAAACTCATTATAATAACTCTGCTTTTTGTTCCCCTGTTCCTGGCCTTCAGCCGCTTTTTCAACCTCAGACGCCGCGCCTGTGCGAATTTCCTCCGCCGGTTTTAACGATGAATCTGCAAAATAATAGAGATAGGCATGGCCCTTATCATCGGAGATCCGAATCGCTTCTTCAGATTCTCCCGCGGCCGCTCCATTTACCTCCACACGCGCAGCCTCCACCGTTGCGGGATCCAGTTCCGTCATTCCAAGTGCATCGGAGATTGCTTCCATATTAGCCTTAAGATCATAGAGATATGGTGTTTCCACCACCTTTACCCTCGACATGCCTTCCCCATGGTAGGCTAATACGCCGTAACCGCATTTCCCATTGTCGGCCGAAAATGTGCAGTAATAAAGCTCCGCATCTTTCTCAACCCCGGTGAGATCCCGGTTCAGAACCTCATAGCGGGTAAAACTGTCATAATTCCAGACCGGATTTGAGATTCCCTCTTCCGTCCAGCCGCCTAACAGGTTCTTAAAAATTGATTTCTGCAGCATCTTATAAGCCCGTGAACTCTGGCCTTCATAATAGGAAGTAACGGCGTGCTGCATATCCATCCCTGCCGTACTCGTATCCGTTATTGCCTTACTGCTTCCGGTATTCTCTTTTCCGGAGCCCGAGGTTTGCGCTGTCGCTATAGCTCCCGATGTGGACTGCGGCGCCGTATCAGAAACACCGCGGCCGGCACACGCCGTACTCATAAGACATCCTGAAAGCGCTGCGGCTAATAATATTTTTTTCATAGGAATCCCTCCTTATCTCTGTTCCCGGCTAAAGTTCCATTGCTGTCCAGGAAATCATCTCCCTTGTCTCTGTCCCATTGTAAAAATCACGGAATAACCCGGCTTTATTCTCCTCCGGAGCGAATCCGCCGTACATCAGGGGGACTCACCTCTCACCATATTGAAAAAATCTATAGCGCAGGCGGGAGATCCCGCCGGATCTACTTCTATTCTACAGAACTTTATTCAAATAAGCTACTATAAAAAGTAAATACTTAATTACGAAATTATGAATCATGATGTACCCTCCCAAAGCGGATATGTGATATAATTTTTACTGGATGGGCTTTTACTGGCATATATCGTTTTCTGTATTCTAAGCAGAAATTTGCTGCAGCAATCCGTACCCCCCATAATCCTGCATATCCCTTTTTCGTGTCCGCCGCAGAGAGCAGAGAGAAACCGGATGCTGAATAGAGTGTGCAGCTTTTAGAAAGCGCTAAATATAAATTTGAAAGGAAAAACCGCTGGAAGACTCTTTCCACCGGCAGCATGCAATATGAAATGTAAAATGGAACGGATACGGCATGATTTGGAGTCCCTTGCCGAATTTAACATGACCCCCGGTGACGGCTGTACCAGGCTCTCCTATACGAAGGAATTTGCCCTGGCACGGGATTATATCAGGAACGAAATGGAGGCGGCCGGTCTTAAGGTACGCGAGGACGCGGCCGGCAATCTCATCGGGCGCTATCCGGGGAAAATGGATAAGCCCGTTATCATGACGGGCAGTCATTTTGATACTGTATTCCACGGAGGCAATTTTGACGGTCAGGCAGGCGTATGCGCCGCGATAGAGGTTGCCAGGGTGCTTGGGGAAAACAACTTTACTCCCTGTCATCCTATTGATTTTATTGCCATGCCGGAGGAAGAAGGCGCAAGGTTCGGCGGGGGCCTGTTTGGAAGCAGAGCCATATGCAGCGGTGTTTCCACCGACGAACTGAAAACTCTTAAAGATGTGGATGGAATTTCATTATACCAGGCACTGGAAAACTACGGCCTGAATCCCGATGAAATAGGAAATGCCAGGATCCGTCCCGACGATATTGCAGCCTTTATCGAACTGCATATTGAACAGGGGCCCGTATTGGAGCAGAACGGCAAAGATATCGGTATTGTAGATGCAATCGTCAGTCTGGAGGGCTTTGATATCCGGATTAAAGGGAGAGCCGACCATGCAGGCAGCACCCCGATGGCGATGCGTGCTGATGCTCTGTTAGCCGCGGCAAAGGCTATTTCCGCCGCCACCGACAGAGCGGTGGCATGCGGTGACGGAACAGTCGTCACTTTTGGCTGTATCAAATCAGTTCCGGAATCCGCCAATGTGGTTCCGTCGGAAGTACGGTTTACCGCAGACTGCAGAAGTCCCTACGCAACATCAATAGGCAGCGTGATGGAAGCTTTTGAGAAAAGTCTGCGGGAAAGCGCCGGAGCCTTCCCTGATTTGTCATTCGACATTAAAAGGAATCTTCAGGCGGAACCGGCGCTTATGGATGAAACCTTGAAAAAGCTGATTGAGGAGGCCGCCGATGAGTTGTGCTTATCCTCCATGCATCTTTTATCGGGAGCCGGACACGACACCATGAATTTCAAAGGGGTATGTCCCCTGGCCATGATATTTGTCCCAAGCAGGGGCGGTAGAAGCCATTGTCCACAGGAATGGACCGATTACCGGCAGGTTAGTGACGGAGCCGATGTGCTGCTCCGGACCGTCGTAAAAGCTGCCTCCCGGTAGGTTTTCATAACAGCCGGCTCCTTCCTCCCGCCGGCTGATGGCACACTTACGGAAAGATAAGAGGAATTTATATGAACTTAATCAGCCTTTATTATTTTGTAGAACTGGCAAAGGAGCTTCATGTTACCAACACTTCGCAGAAGCTCTACATTTCCCAGCAGAATTTAACTCAGCACATTCAGAGGCTGGAAAAATATTACGGAGTCGAGCTGTTCCACCGCAAACCTAAACTTTCCTTAACTTATGCCGGAGAACAGCTCTATGGGGCTGCGGTCAAAATACTGAATGAGGAAACGGAACTGGTAAACCGTCTCAGCCTTCTCTCAGAAAAACGGGGCGGCAGCCTGAAAGTGGGAATCCCCACCTACCGCGGCCAGATCTGTCTTCCCAAGATTCTCCCCCGCTTTTACCAGAAATGGCCCCATGTTCATATTCAACTGGTCCATGAAACTTCCGAAAAAATGGAAGAGATGCTGTTCAACGGAGAATTGGATCTTTTTATCGGCATTATGCATTACGACGCGCCTAAATTAAACGTAAAGTTTCTTTTAAATGATCATCTTCTCCTTGTCTGTTCCGATGAGCTTCTGAAATCTTACTATCCTGACACCTGGGAGGAACTGAAACAGAAGGCCAGAAAAGGCGCTGAGCTGAAATGGTTTTCCAAAATGCCCTTTCTTTTGCCGCAGCCTCCCATGAAGCTGCGCAAAACGATTGACGCCTGCTTTGCGGAGGAGAAGGTCACGCCCAATATTTTCCTTGAATCCTCCACAACGGAGCTGCTTCTCTCTCTTTATCCCTACAATTACGGAGGTATTTTCTGTACCCAGATGCGTCTCCCTCTTCTGCTGGATCAGGTTCCAAAGGCAAATGCATTTCCCATTTTGTCGAAGAACACTCTGTTTGAGCACCGCCTGGTCCTGGCCAGCCACAAGGAGCGGTTTCTTCCTCCTTATGCAAATGATTTTATTGAAATCACACAGGATGTATTTTGGGAAATTTCCGAACTTCGGAAAATAACGTAATGTCTAATGCCTGTTTTAACATAAAACAGGTAAAAATACCCTGTGGGATATTTCCCATGTAAAAAGTCATAACAATTTTTCTTTGTTAAAAACCCGATTTTTCTTTGTTTTGTTTTTTTTAACCCTCATGTTAGACTTAATTTAAAACAAAGCAAACGGAGGTTTTACAAATGAGTCAAATACTAATTGCGCTGCTTATTCTGGCTGCAACCATCGTTCTCTTTATATGGGAACCCATTCCGATAGTTATTACCGCCCTGGGTGCCTCCCTCCTCTATGCCTATACGGGAATTATTGATATCGGTTCCGTTTTTTCCGGCTACAACAGCACAACGATTGTACTGCTGGCCGGGATGATGGTGGTCGGTTCCTCCCTGTTCCACTCCGGACTGACCGACATTATCGGTAAAAAGATGGTTGCCGTGACCGGAAAAAGCGAACGGAATATCATCCTTGCAACCATGGTTGTGTCCTGTCTTTTAAGCGCCATCTGCAGCAATATAGGCGTAATGGTCGCTCTTGCCCCTCTGGTAACAGCCATGTGTATTTCCGCCGGCTTCGGCCCCAGCAAGGCGCTTCTGTCCCTGCTGTTCGGAGCGCAGTTCGGAGGTTTCCTTACACTGGTGGGCGTCGGCTCCAACGCAACAGCTGCCGGTGTCATGGCGGAACTGGGGATTGAACCATTCGGCTTTTTTGCCATCACCCCCTTCGGCATCGGCCTCTCCATTCTGGGCATCCTTTACTTCGTCTTTATCGGCGCCAGGATGATTCCGGACACCGGATACATACCGGAATTCGCCAAAGCCGAGAAGAAGGATTTTGACAGGAAAAAAGCAGCCATCTGCAGCGTTACCATGGCGGCCGTTCTCATTGTGATTGCATCCGGCTCAAAGGTTGTCCCGATGCACATCGCAGCCGTCATCGGAGCGATGATTATTGTGGGAACCGGCTGTATGTCCGTTCAGGACGCCATAAAAGCGATCGACTGGAACTGCCTGATTCTGGTGGGTGCGCTGACCGCCATCTCCACCGGAGTTAAGAACTGCGGCCTGGGTGATGCCGTTGCGAACATGATTCTTGAGATACTGGGCGAAAATCCCTCTCCCTTTATGATCAGCACGGTCATTTTCTTCGCCGCCTCCTTCCTTACCCAGGTAATGTCCAATATCCCGACCATTACCATTTTCCTTCCCATTGGAATTGCCATTGCGGAGAGCCTTGGCGTCAGCCCCTATCCCATTGCCATGATTATCACGCTGGCCGGAGCGGCCTCCTACGCCACTCCATTTGCCGCCCCGCAGAATATGATGACCGTCGGATGGACGAAATACAAGTTCCTTACATTTATGAAAGTAGGAATCCCCACCGTGCTTCTGACCTATCTTTCCGTCGTCGCGCTGATTCCGCTTTTCATGCCTTACTGATTTTGAAACTTACCTGTCACAGCGCTGTAAAGGGGAAGAAAATTTTCCCTTTGCGGCGCTCTTTTCATGGGCCGGGTGCCCGGGAGGAATTATGATGAACAATCTTTTAAATGGAGCCTATGACCTTCACTTTCACACCGCACCGGATGTAAGCGAACGCAAATGCAGCGACTTGACGGCTGCGAAACGCTGGAAAGCGGCAGGGATGAAAGGCGGCCTGATTAAATGCCACTACGCGGACACCACCGGACGCGCCGCTGTTTTGAGGGAGCTGTTTCCGGAATTAACCGTCGTGGGCGGTCTCGTGCTGAACCGGCAGGCAGGAGGGCTGAATCCTGATGCGGCAGAGCGCTGCGGACAAGCCGGAGGACGCTTTTTATGGTTTCCCACGCTGGACGCCCGCTGCTACCAGTCTTTCCGCTGCGGACATGATGCCGGCTGTGACCTTTCCCCTTACCTCTCTGTCCTGGACGGGGGCGGACGGCTGCTGCCGCAGGTATACGAGATTTTTGAATCCGTAAGACAGTATGACATGATTCTCTGTACCGGTCATTTAGGTCCCATGGAAGGAATGATACTGCTGCGCGAGGCAGGCCGCTGCGGAATAAAAAGAATGGTAATTACCCATGCGGACAACCCGGCCAACCGTTATTCCATGGAAGAGCAGAGGGAATGCGTCTCGCTGGGAGCCGTTATTGAACACTCTTATTTCACCACCTACTATAACCGCACCTCCTGGGAAGATTTAACCGCACAAATCCGTGGTGTCGGCGCTTCCCGCATCTACCTGACCACGGATTTCGGACAGACAGAGTCCCCCTTCTCCGACGAAGGTATGGAATTATACGCAAATGGACTTTTAGAGCACGGGATCACACCGGAGGAACTGGATCTCATGATACGCCGCAATCCGGAAGAACTGCTGCAGAGATAGACAGCGGAAATCAGCCGTTTATTCAACAGCATCTTACTATATCAATCTATATAAATAAAGAAAGAACCGGGTATCTGTATGTACAGCCATACCCGGCTCTTTCTAATCCTTTTTTGTTATATCTTTTTTCTATTACTTTTGTTTACATTGCAGCTGTTTCGCTTCTCTGATACCGCTGCCGCGTCTCTTTCACATGATTCCGGCTCTTATGCCGTCTTTGTTTCCTTCACCTTGCTTCGGATGGTCATCACAACCGATACAAGAGCAATCAGCAGGAAGATGAGCGATATGGGCCTTGTCACGAATATGGACCAGCTTCCGCCCGTCTGCATCAGCGCCTGGCGCAGGTTTTCCTCTGTCATGGAACCCAGGATGAATCCGATAATCATCGGCGTGGACGGCACCCGGAGCACCTTGAACAGGAGACCTACCAGACCGAACGCAGCTACGCACCACACATCAAAAACACTGTAATTGGCGCAGTATGCACCGACCACACAGCAGACCATTACCACCGGAAGCAGGTAGTATTTAGGAATGTCAAGAAGTTTGACAAACACCGGAAGACCGGCGCGCTCACATATGAGCATGAATACATTGGCTACCAGCAGCGCAATAAAAATACCATACACATATTCTCCGCTCTTCTGGAAAATCAGGGGGCCCGGAGAAATTCCATGGATAGTCAGACCTCCCAGGAAAATTGCCGTTGCCACATTCCCCGGAATTCCCATCGTAATCAGGGGAATCAGGGAACCTCCGATTACGGCGTTGTTCGATGTCTCCGATGCAATAACGCCGTCTATAATTCCCGTTCCGAATTTCTCCGGATATTTTGAACTGCTCTTTGCCGCGGAATAAGACAGAAGGCTGGATGTGGAACCGCCGATTCCCGGAAGAATGCCGATTCCAAGACCGATGAGGGCAGAACGGATAATATTGACCCACTGTCCCGCATATTCTTTCACGGAAATTCCATAACCTTTTAAGGCGTACTGGTTCTTTGCCGTTTCGTTGATAATGGAACGGCGCTCAAAACCCGTTTTAATAATGTCCGTCACGGCGTAGAGTCCAATGAGGATAACAACCGTCTCAAATCCGCCGTAAAGATTGGTTTGTCCGAATGTGAACCGGATAGCTCCGTCGACAGGCGCGATTCCCACCAGCGACAGGGCGATTCCGAACAAACCGGCCAGAATTCCCAGAATCAGGTTATTGCCGGACAAGCTGGAAATAATAGTCAGGGCAAATACCGCAATGGCAAAATACTCGGCAGATGTAAAGGCCAGTGTAACCTTTGCCAGATATGGTGAAATAAACATCAGTGCGAAAATACTGATAAGCCCCCCTACGAAGGAAGTCAAAATACCGACGCCTAATGCTTTTCCGGCCTCTCCGTTAGCCGCCATCGGCCCACCGTCAAACACGGTTGCAATAGAGGATGCCGTTCCCGGAATCCTTAAAAGAATCGCCGAGATAAGTCCGCCGGAAATGCCGCCCAGGTAGAGCCCCACCAGCAGTGCGATGCCGTTCATCGGCTCCATTCCGAAGGACATCGGCAGAAAAAGTATCAATGCCATAGATGCCGACAAACCGGGAATCGAGCCAAAGATAATACCGATCACGACGCCGATTAGAATAAGCAGCAGGCAGATTGGATTCAATAAAACCATATGTATTGCCTGTGAAACCATAGAATTACCTCCTAAAATCCAAAGATGCCTTTCGGCAGGGGACTATTGATAACATACACAAACATTCCGTAAATAAACAGTGGCGCAACTACGGAAAGAATGACCGTAACAGGCCAGCTCCTCTTCTCCCTGGGAGCAAGCACCAGAATCTGGAAAAACAGATATATCATTGTAGATATAATAAACCCAATCCAGTTAAAGGCTGCGACATAAGCCAGGAGCAGGAGGATGCTGAGCCACCCTCCCGCCATATCGCTGTCGGACGCCGTTGTCCCGGTCTCCTTTTCTCTGAGGGAGAAGACCAGTAAAATAAGCGCCACCACGATAATGGCCGCTCCGATAATCGTCGGAAAGAATCCTGAACCCAGGTCGTTCTTCATCATCGGTTTAATACTCACAGACTGAGTAAGGAGAACAATGCCGAATAAAATAAATCCGATGGAAACTAAAATATTCTTCTTTTTGCCTGTCATAAGAACTCCTCTTTCTGTTATTGTGCAAATAATTCCTTCATTGCCTCTACCTCAGCCCGATCTTCGGCAATTGTATCCTCGCCGTTCCGGTAAAATGCTTCCGCATAGTATTTGGTGAGGATTTCCTGGAATTCAGGCGCCTCTGCAATTTCCTTCATACATTCGGAAAGCTTGCCTACAATCGCCGGATCCGTTCCCTTGGGCGCCCTTACTTCATAAACCTTAGGCTGAACCACATCATATCCCTGTTCCTTTAAGGTCGGGAAGTCCTCAAGTCCTTTCAGCCTCTCCTCCGAGCAGACGCCGAGAACCACAAAATCTCCGTTTTCAATATAATCGGCAATATTCATATAGTTTACAACAAGAATGTCACACTGGTTTGCCATAAAGGCCGTTAAGCGGTCTGCGGTACTGGAACCTACGTCGATCTTATCCATCTCAATTCCCATGGTTCTTTCCATCTGTTCCGCCACTGCATGAGTCGCCCCGTTAAAGGTGATGGAGTATTTCAGTTTTCCCGGATTTGCCTTTGCCCAGGCAATCATATCCTCGAGTGTGGTCCACTGGCTTCCGGCCTTGGCTATCAGGGCATATGTATCATCACGGGCAATGGAGCCAACCACCTCGAAATCATCCAGGAAAGAAAACTGGTTTGATCCGGCTGCTTCCTGCGTCAGCATAACACCGGTGTGATGGAATAGCAGATTATATCCGTCGTTTTTTGCCGACATTACGGATGAAGCAGCCACAACGCCGGCTCCTCCGGTTGTATTTACTACTACCACATTGACTCCCAGCTTCTTCGACATCATATTTGACATCTGACGGCAGTAAGTATCCGTGTCACCGCCGGCGCTGTAGGGAACCGTAATCGTGATGGTCTCTTTCGGCCAGTCAAGGTCCGAACCGTCTGCAGCGGCATTTGCCCCATCTGCCTTTTTCTCTGTATTTACATCAGTCTGTGCCGCGCTGCCGCAGCCTGTCATCGCTATTACGGATGTCATTAAAACCGCCATGACGGCCTTTATTGTTTTTTTCATTTTTCCCTCTCCCTCTGCTTATTATCGGTTTTTTTACTACAGGGCTGCATTGCCGCAGCACCCTGGCTGTTACCGTTTCTTCACGGTATTTCTTATTCTTCCGTTACATTATGGCCTGTATACATCATCGATAATTTCAAATCCTTTTTCTTCCAGGGACTTCTCAACCCAGCCGCGGTTCGCCGTTCCGTTCTTTGCCGCTTCCAGTTTTTTCTCATCGGCGGCCTGAAATTTCTTTGCATCCTCCAGAACCACTGCCGCGTCCTTTCTCGGAATACAAATCACTCCATCCGGATCCGCCAGAATAATGTCTCCCGGATTCACGCTGATGCCGCCACAGGAAATTGGAACGTTGATTTCGCCCGGTCCCTCCTTATATGGGCCTCCCGGTGTCGTTCCGGTGCAGTAAACCGGGAAATCCCAGTTTCCGATTTCATCGATGTCGCGGATAGGGCCGTCCAGAATAATTCCGGCAATTTTTTTCGTATATTTTAAATAAGCCATCATTACCTCTCCCATCAGGGCTCTGGTATTATCCTCTTCATTGGAAACAACCAGCACATCTCCCTCTTCGCAGAAGTTCAGCGCCGCGTGAAGCGCCAGATTATCGCCGGCTCTGCCTTTTATCGTATAAGCCGGTCCCACCATCATCTGGTTTTTGGGACTGCTCACGAGCTTGATTCTGGGATTCATGGCACAGTTGCGGCCCATCACATCCGCTGTATTCGATGCCGGAATATTTTTAAACTCTTCCATAATTTCCGGATCCGGCATTTCTCTCTTTAAATAAATTCTTTTTCCCACAGACATTTACAATTCCTCCTGTATTTTAATCGATTTCCATAGCTATGTTTTTTTCTTAATTTCATTCTAATATAGGCATATTCATAAATCAAACAAAGAAAAACAAGCCAAGTTAACAACAAAAATTTGTTAAAAATTTCCAGTACGCCAAAAATCAATATGATTTCCACATCCATCTTTAATTTTATTTTAGCAATCCGTAAAATCTGCCACCCCAAAAAGACGTTTGTGTGGTATCATAAAAGCATAATTCTTTTACCGGCGGACACGTCCGGCCGCTGCCGCACGGTTCAGCTTTCCGCTCCTCGGTGAAGAGTTATTTTAAATTTACAAAAACGCCGTTATGATACGGATTTTGGCGTTTTTCAAGCCTATAAATAGAGCCACGAAAGGAGATCTGTTATTATGAAACTTGTTATCATCGAACCTCTTGGAGTCCCGCAGGAAAAGCTCCTGTCCATGGCGCACGAAGCGCTTCCTAAGGATTTGGAGATCGTATATTACGATACCCGCGTTACAGGCACGCAGGAATTGATTGAGCGAGGAAAAGACGCCGATATCATCGTTGTGTCCAACCTTCCAATGAACGGCGAAGTGATCGACGGATGCAAAAACTTAAAGCTCCTGTCCGTCGCATTTACGGGAGTTGATCATATTGCCATGGATCACTGCCGCAGCAACGGCGTCATGGTCTGCAACTGTGCCGGATATTCCACTGTAGCCGTAGCCGACCTTGTATTCGGTATGGTCATCGCACTTTACAGAAATATCATCCCATGTAATGACGTGGTCAGAAAAGAGGGGACAAAAGACGGCCTTGTCGGCTTTGAGCTGGAAGGCAAGAAGTTTGGTATCGTAGGAACAGGCGCCATCGGACTGCGCACGGCAAAGATTGCACAGGCTTTCGGCTGCGAAGTATATGCATACAGCAGAACGGTGAAAGAAATTGAAGGAATCAAATATGTTTCTCTGAATGAACTTCTCTCCGCCTGTGACATTGTATCACTGCATACACCGCTTACGCCGGAGACAAAAGGCCTGATTGGCAAAGAAGAACTGGCTATGATGAAGGAAACGGCAATCCTTATTAATACGGCCCGAGGCCCTGTAGTGGACAGCGAGGCCCTGGCCGAAGCGCTGAATGCCGGCCGGATCGCCGGAGCCGGCATCGACGTATTTGAAAATGAGCCTCCGGTGAGAAAAGATCACCCGCTGCTGAATGCGAAAAATGTGATTGCGACGCCTCATATTGCGTTTGCTACGAAAGAAGCGCTGGTGAAGAGGGCTGTGATTGTGTTTGATAATGTGGCGAAATGGGTGGATGGGACGCCTGTGAATGTGATGTGAGTTAGTTGGGGATTGGGACGCTGATGGATGGCGGACGGGGGCGTTAGGGATTGGATTAGCCTTCAGTCCCTATGTAAGGTTGTGGTGAGGGGAAATCCGGGAGAAAAAATTCCTGCGGGGACTCGCTCCCGCTTACGGAGTGCGTAATGGCGCTAGATTCGTGAGGAACCTCATCAAGCGCCAACGGACTCCAAGGTCCCCTTCGGAAAGTTTTCTCCCTCCTTTCCCGCGTAATTTATCGCTGGGACTGAAGGCCAGGCAGGGATCGGCCCGTCCGTCCGACATCGGCTGACTGTCTCTTCCGCCAAATGGGGGGAGAGAGGTATTGTCGCGGCCACTACTTGCTTATAAACTGCCCTTTTGGCGGATTGTTTTTATGGATAAAAAATGGACGGCTCCCATGTTTAAGGGGGTTCGTCTTTTTTTTGTACTTTTTCATAAACCTTATGTTTCTTTTCTCTTTTATATTTAAACGCTTTTCGGTGCAAACAGATGGATCCGGTTTGCTCGTTTACCACGTAGTAAAAATCTTTGAAAGTCATAGTTATTCTTTGATACCCCAAATGCTGCCCGATTGAAAAACGGAGTTGACAAAGAATATATGTTCGTTTAAAATGTTAGGGTGCTTACATCTTTTTGGCATAGCCAGGGGCGGAAGAGCTGATTCGGATTGATTTACGGTGCAGACGGCCGCTCCCGAAACAGGCCCTATCTCTTTAAATGTATAGAATAAGCATCCAGGAAGGAAATAAAGATGACAGTAAACACCCATGTCGGATTTGAAATCCGCGTATTATCCAATCTTATTTACCGCAGAATCAATCAGATGTCGGCCCAGGAAGGGGAGACGCTGACCGCGAATCAGGACTGGGTTCTGCACTTTTTGATTCAGTCGCAAGGGAGAGATATCATGCAGAGGGATATTGAGAAGGAATTCTCAATCCGCCGCTCCACGGCCAGCCGGACTCTGCAGCTAATGGAGCGCAACGGATATATCCGCCGTGAGCCGGTTTCCTATGACGCCAGATTAAAAAAGCTGGTCGTGACGGAGAAGGGAGCCGAAGCACGGGCGAGGATGATCGACCGCCTGAACCGATTTGAGGCAGAGCTTCAATCCGGAATTTCCAGAGAGGAGCTTAATCAGCTTACGAGCATAATAAGAAAGCTGGAAGAAAATATCAAGTAGCCCCTGAACCAGCACATAGTTTAGCACAAAATCAAATAGTTATTGCAGGCAACGAAAAGGAGAATTATTTACATGAACACAAACAGAGAATTATTTGAGGAGGCGCCGGTCCCCAAAGCGGTGGCCCTCATGGCTGTCCCCACCATGATTTCCATGCTGGTGGTAGTTATTTATAACATGGCCGATACATTTTTTATCGGCCAGACCGGAGATCCCCTACAAGTGGCGGCCGTTTCGCTGGCTACACCGGTCTTTATGATTTACATGGCTCTCGGCAACCTGTTCGGCATCGGCGGAAGCTCCGCCATATCGCGGGCGCTGGGGGAAAAGCGGATGGATCGGGCCAGGAACCTGTCGTCCTTTTGCTGCTATGGCTCTCTCGGCTTGGGCGTAATAGTTGCGGTGCTCTTTATAGCCGGAATGAATTTGATTCTGAAGCTGATAGGAGCCAGCGCGAATACAATTGAGTACGCCAGACAGTATCTGACCTACATATCCTTCGGAGGCCCCTTTATCATCTTTGCCACTGCTTTCGGCAACATTCTCCGGGGCGAGGGGGCAGCCCGGGAATCCATGATTGGGAATCTGATTGGAACCGTGGTCAATATCATACTGGATCCGGTTATGATTCTGGGACTGGGCTGGGGGGTAACCGGCGCGGCCATTGCTACCGTCATCGGAAATATAGCGGCCAGCGCTTTTTATCTTGTCTATTTTCTCAGGAAAAAATCTTCCCTCTCCATTAAGCTTAAGGACTTTAAGATGGGGGGACGGATCGCATCCGGCGTGGCTTCGATTGGAATTCCGGCATCCCTGAATAATATTTTGATGAGCTTTGCCAATATTATTTTAAATCTGGCATTGGTGGGATACGGAGACACTCCGGTAGCCGCCATGGGCGTGGCTATGAAGTCGAATATGCTGGTGGTGCTTCTGCAGATTGGCCTCTGCGCCGGAATCCAGCCGCTGATTGGTTATAATTACGGAGCCAGGAATAAAAAGCGGCTGATGCAGGTCTTTCGCTTTACCGGTATCTGTGCCGTGATCATGGGTACAGTGCTGACGGTTATCATGATGATTGCACGCCGGACGCTGATTCAGGTATTTATAAACGATTCCGAGGTTATAGCCTACGGAATCCAGATGGTCATTGCCCTTCAGCTTTCCGGCCCGTTTATCGGCATTCTCTTTCTCTGCATTAACACAATTCAGGGAATGGGAAAGGCACTCCCGTCATTGGTACTTACAGTCTGCCGCCAGGGCCTGATTTTTATCCCTCTCGTATTTATGCTGAACCGGATGTTTGGACTGGACGGCGTAATTTATGCGCAGCCTGCGGCCGATTATTTATCGATTGTATTGGGCGTTATCATTTGCTTCGGACTGTTTAAGGCCATGTCGCACCGTAACGGCGCTGAGGAGGAATTCTGATATGGGAGAGCATGCGGTAGAACAGATAAAAGAGAATATATACAGGCTGGGTGTCACGCTGCCCCAGAATCCTTTAAGGGAGCTGAACAGCTATCTGATCCGGGGCGGGGAGCGGGCTCTTCTGATTGATACGGGATTCCGCCGTCCGGAATGCCGGGAGGCGCTGATGGGAGGTATTGCAGAGGCCGGCAGCAGTACAAGCCGGATCGATGTGCTTCTCACGCATCTCCACTCCGATCACACCGGACTTGCCAGGGAGGCGGCGGCCCCGAACGGCCGGATTTATATCAGCGAGACAGATTTTAAGGTATTACAGGAGGGATTTCTTCCGCAGAGAAGTCTGCTCCGCCACCGCCAGTTTTTGGAGGCCGGTTTTCCTGAGGAGCTGTTAAATGAAACCGAGGCGGTTAATCCGGCGTCCCGCTATAAGCTGGATGCACTGGACGAACGCTTTTGCCCGCTTCGTGAAGGCGATAAGATTCAGGCCGGTCCATACAGTCTGACTATGATTTCCGTGCCCGGGCATACACCCGGCAACGCGATGTTCTGGGAAGAAAAGCAGCGTTTTATGTTTACAGGAGATCATATCCTGTTTGACATTTCTCCAAATATTACATCCTGGCTGGGTGTGGAGGACTCTCTGGGTAATTATCTGGACAGCCTGAAAAAAGCAAAGAAGTATCCGGTGGTTTTTGCACTCCCGGGGCACAGGAAGACGGGAAATTATGAGGAGAGGATTGAGCAGCTTCTGCTTCACCATGAAAAACGTCTGGAGGAGGTCATAAAGCTTCTGAAAGAAAAACCGGATATGACACTTTATGAGCTGACCGGAAAGATGCGATGGAAAATCCGGGCAAACAGCTGGGAGGAATTTCCTGCCGCCCAGAAGTGGTTTGCAGTAGGGGAATGCATGGCTCACGCAGATCATCTGGAGAAGCTTGGAAAGATCAGCCGTTATTTTGAGGACGGCGTCTGGAGGTACCGGGTGGGTGCCTGACAGACAAACAGGGAGCATATCACGATTCTGTGACAGCTCCCTGTTTGTTTATCTCCGTTTTTTACTGTTTACCCTTTTTAACAGCATATCGACCGGTCCGCGAAGTGATGTCACGACCATGATTCCTGCTGCCAGGGCTACCGCCAGGCCGAGGGCGGAGCGGGCTTTTTCGGCAAAGACAGACATATCCATCTTCAGGGCCGCGCTTACAGCATAGTAGAGTGCGCCTCCCGGGATAAAAGGAATGACCGTCGGCATCAGGACCGTGGTCGCAGGTGTTTTTAATATTCTGGCCCATATCTCGGCGTAGATTGTAATCAGGATGGCCGAGGTAAAGAACCCGAGATAGTCATTCTGCACATAGTGAAAAAAGACCAGGTAAAGTCCCCAGAAAGCGGCTCCTCCCAGGGAGGAAATCAGGATTCTCCTGCCTCTGGTGTTGTAAAGAATAGCAAAGCCCAGCGATCCGAAGAAGGATGCGGCGATTGAAAAACATGCATCTCTCATAAGCTGCCTCCCGTCAGGATAATCGCAATGATAAATCCGCCGGCCACACAGATTGCCGTAATGATCGCCTCTGAAAAGTGAAGAAGGCCGCTGATCATGTCACCGCTGATGAAGTCGCGGAATGAGTTTGTCAAAAGAACTCCCGGAATCAGCAGCATGATATTTCCTATCATGATTGCATCCAGGTTCCGCCCAAGGCCCACAAAGCATACAAAGATACAGCCGAGTCCCGATAGGATGGAACAGATAATGTTGGAAAAAATCTGTTTCATCTTCATGGCCTGCAGGCCGAACAGTGTCATTTTTAAGAGCACTCCGACAAAGGCGGCGGCAAGCCCGTCTCTTAAGGTTCCCCCGAAAAAAACGGTAAAAGCGGCGGCCACCATCGCGCAGACCGCGACCTGTACCGCAGGGGAATATTCCCTGCTCTGCACAATTGCCTCAAACTCCTCTTCCACCATGTCCCAGGCCGGCCGGCTGGCACAGATTTTCCGGGACAGGTTGTTCAGCCTGTCCAGTTTATACATATTGGTCCCATAATTCAGGATCCTTCTCGTCTGGGTAATCCATTCGCCGTCCGCCGTTTCGAGAGAAACTATGATACAGGAGGCAATGGAAAAAATATGGCTCTGGCGCACCCCGTATGCCCTGCAGATGCGGCTGATGGTATCCTCCACACGGCTGATTTCCGCACCGTTCACCAGAAGCTGTTCCCCTATATTGATCGCACAGGTCAGTATCTGTTCATTCGTCATGTTATGATTCCTTAATCTTCTGAAAACGTTTCAGTGCATCACGGTATGCGACGATGATCGCCTTTGTCGATGAACCAGTTATAAAGTTCTAACAATTCCTATGCATTATTATACGGCAAAGAACAATTTTCTGTCAAGAAATAGGACTATCGTTCAATTATTCAAAACGGTTGAAATCGAACAAAAACCTGCTTTCCTAAATCGGAAAGCAGGCGATTATCATCTTGCTTATATATAAATTTAGTTTTTAAACTCAGCAGCTCTAAAATCATAAAATGTCCCTATTTTGTCCGTCACTGCAATATATGTCTTTTGATGAATTTCCTCATCCAATTTTCCGGTCCTATAGGAAGTCAGTTTTTTCTGTTCATTCAAGAATTTTTCCTTTACAATATCTGCAAGTTTAAAAGCTTCTGATGAAGGAATTACACAGATTCCATCTTTGTCTCCTGCTATGATATCTCCTGGCATGACCACCTGTCCTCCACAAGCAATGGGAACATTGATTTCACCCGGCCCATTTTTATAAGGGCCCTGAGGCGTAATTGCCTTAGCATAAACGGATATATCTAAAGTTTGGAATGCATCCGAATCACGAACTGCTCCATCTATCACAAAACCCTCAATTCCCTTTTTCCACGCATAGGTAAGCATAATTTCCCCCATAAGAGCTCTTGTTATGCATCCCTGTCCGTCCACAACTATAACATCTCCCGGTTGAGCAATATCCATGGCTCTGTGAAGAAAAACATTATCCCCTTCGGGAGCTTTAACAGTTACAGCCGTCCCAAGTAAAGGACGATCCGAAAGCGCACGGATATCACTGTGCATACAGTAAAGCCGGTTCATCATATCTCCTATATTACTGGACGGCATCCCGCGGAAGGCTTCCACTAATTCCCTGGGTGGACGGTTAATTCCTGTTATAATTCGGTTCCCAATGTCTATCATATTATTCTCCTTTATTTTTTCATATGGTGCATCTGTGGCAAGCTGCCATATGACCGCTCCCCACATCTTTAAGCTCCGGTGTTACCGTACTGCAGAGCTCTCCCATCTCTTTTGCATACTGACATCTTTTATAAAAGCGGCAGCCTGCATCCGGATTGATGGGTGAGGGAATATCCCCCTTTAATATAATGCGTTGGTGGTTACGTTCCGGATCTGGTACCGGAATTGCCGATAACAGGGCCTGCGTATAGGGATGGAGTGGATTACTGTACAATTCCTCTTTCGAAGCCGTCTCCACGAGCTTTCCCAAATACATAATTCCCATCCTGTTGGAAATATGTTTTACCACCGACATATCATGTGCAATAAAAAGATAGGAAAGGCCCAGCTTCTCTTGTAAATCTGACAGCAGATTCAGCACCTGAGCCTGAACAGACACATCCAAGGCAGAGACAGGTTCATCGCAGACTATCAGCTTAGGGTTCAGGGCCAACGCTCTTGCAATACCAATTCTCTGCCTTTGGCCTCCAGAAAATTCATGGGGATAGCGTCTGGCATATTGAGAATTTAATTCCACAAGCTGCAAAAGTTCCTGTACGCGTTCTTCCAATTCTTTCCCCTCACATATTCTGTATATCCGCAACGGTTCCGCAATAATATCGTGTACCGTCATTCTGGGATTTAATGATGAGTAAGGATCCTGAAATATCATCTGCATACTCTTTCGTGTCTTTTGCATCTCCTCTTTATTGAGACGGGACAATTCTTTTCCCTCAAATATCACGTTCCCTTCCGTTGGCTCATAAAGGCGCAGTATCGTCTTTCCGATCGTTGTCTTGCCGCAACCAGACTCCCCTACAAGGCCAAAGACTTCTTGTTTATGTATCGAAAATGTTACATCATCTACTGCATGTAGATATCCTGAGTCTCTTTTCATCATTTTCCCACGTTTTATGGGAAAATATTTTTTCAAATGATTTACCTCAAGCAACGTTGTCTCATCACTGCCTTTTATCCCTGCTATTTTCCCCACCTCCCCTCATATATTTTTCCTGCGCTGCAACGCAAGTCGTAAAATGTCCATGTTCCAGCTCTTTCATTGTGAGCGTCTGTCTGCATCGTTCTTGCCTTGCATCGCAGCGCTCATAGAACCTGCATCCTTCGGGAAAATTAGTTGCAGGGGGAACGGAACCAGGAATAGCCTGCAATCGTTTCACATCTTTATCAATATATGGTATTGAGCGCAGCAATGCTTTTGTATATTCATGAAAAGGAATCTTAAACAGCTCTTTCACCGGGGCAACTTCCACGATCTGACCGCAATACATGACCATTACACGGTCACACATCTCTGCAATAACGCCCAAATCATGTGTAATCAGTAGCAGAGCCATTCCAGATTCTTTTTTTAATTTTTGAATCAATTCCAGAATTTGTGCCTGTATTGTGACATCCAGCGCCGTTGTAGGTTCATCCGCAATGAGTAGTTCTGGTTCACATACCAGAGCCATCGCAATCATAACTCTCTGACGCATGCCTCCTGAAAGCTGATGCGGATACGCTTTTAAACGAGCTTTGGCATTTGAAATTCCTACATGTACTAGCATCTTTTCAGCCAGCTCATTGGCAGCAGCCTTATCCAATTTCTTATGGCGCATAATTGATTCTCGCAGCTGAAAACCAATTGTATAAACAGGATCCAGTGAAGTCATGGGATCCTGGAAAATCATAGTAATCTTGTCTCCCCGAATGTCCTGCATTTTTTTCTCAGAAAGTTTCAGCAGATCCTTCCCCTGATAAATGACACGGCCAGAAATAATGCCTCCACCTGTAAGCCGCATAATTGAAAGAGAAGTTACGCTTTTTCCTGAACCTGATTCTCCCACAATTCCCAGACTCTCTCCCCGATTAACAGAGAAGCTCACACCGTCTACAGCCCTGACGGTTCCGTCATCCGTTTTAAAAAATGTGCTGAGTCCGCTTACCTCCAATAATTTTTCTTTTTTACCCTCCATATTTGCTACTCCATCTTCCACATTTGTCTTAAACCGTCACCAAGAATATTAATTCCTAATACAAGGACTGCAATGGTAAGAGCTGGAAAAGTTGAAATCCACCATCCGTTCGAAAAGTAAGCCTGGCCGTCTGCAATCATCCGTCCCCAGGAAGGATAAGGTCTGGCTACACCGATCCCCAGATAGCTCAATCCTGCCTCTTCCAGGATAACGGTTCCAATCATCAAGGTAGCGAGTACAATGACACTATTCACTATATTGGGCATAATATATTTGAATATGATTCTTCTGTCATCTGCCCCATTTGAATACGCAGCCAGCACATAATCCATATTTTTTTCTAATTTCGTCTTTGCCCTTGTCGTTCGAAAAATAATTACCCACTCAGAAACCGCCAAAAGCAATGCGAGTGTCACAATACTTGAACCAATAATTGACAGCATCACAATGATGATCAGAGTCATGGGCATTGAATTGCGTATATCTGCAATCATGTTAAAAACATCGTCCACAATTCCTCCGTAGTAGCCGCTGAGAAGTCCGAATACAATTCCTATGAATACGGTCCCAATTAGAGCCATTCCACCAATTGACAGCGAAATTTGACCACCTGCCATAATACGGCTTAAAACATCTCTTCCCAGATTATCCGCTCCCAACAGGTAATCCGACTCATATCCAAGGATTGCCGGCTTTGCCAGCCTGTCTGTCAAAGTACTCAGGTTAGGATCATGCGGAGTGTAGAAAAGAGAAATTAAAACCAGCAGAAGCACAGAACTGCTCATTAAACCGCCCAGCAGAATCTTCGCCGAACCTTTTCGTCTAATCCAAGCGACCTTATTCGTTTTTTCCTCCATAAATACCTCCTCTGCAACCGGCGTCTAACTCTCTTTACGAATTCTGGGATCCAGAACGCCATAAAGGATGTCTACAATCACATTAATTAATATAAATACAATCGCTACATAGGGAACCAGGAACTGAACCGTGGGATAATCTCTTGCCTGCACCGAAGTAATCAAAAGATTTCCTATTCCAGGCCATCGAAAAAGAGATTCTGTTACAACGGCCCCTCCCATCATAGTTCCAAACCGCTGCCCAATTAATGTAACAAGTGGTATTGAAGCATTCCTTAGACAGTGGATAAATAGTACTGCCGTGCCGGAAAGTCCCTTGGCACGCACTGTTTTTATGTAATCACTTTTCATAATCTGAATAATTTCTGTTCGTGTCGTCCGAATCAGCGTGATTAAAAATCTCGAGCCCATTGTAATCGCAGGGAGAATAATGCAGGCAAAACTGTCATTTCCCCCAGTTGGAAGAATTTTCAGGTGAATTGCGAACAAGTTAAGTAAAACCATCCCTACAAAGAACGTAGGAAAAGACAATATTGTAAAGCCACTACCCATAACAAGATTGTCAAACAATGAGCCCTTATATACCGCTGTAAATATTCCCAAAGGAATTCCTACTACTATGCAAAATCCCATAGCAGCCAATGCCAGTCTGACTGTGTTAGGAAAACGGGCCATTACGAGATCTAAAACCGACCAGACGGGTGCGGAATTATTAGAATATTGATACGACATGCCTGCGTCCCCCGTCAGCAGGGAGCCAATGTAAATCCTGAACTGCTCGACGACAGGCTTATCCAGTCCCCAGGACGTGCGGATTGCTGCAATTTGTTCTTCCGAAGCTTCGGGGCCCGCCAAAAGGGATGCCGGATCACTGGGGGCAACTCTCATTACAAAGAATATCAGTATAATAACAATGATAACTGTGAGCACCCCGCGTAAAAAGCGTTTAACCACCATTTGCCACATATTTACCCCCTCCTCTTCTGTACATCTGCAACAACTTTCCTACTCGTAGTATGCATAGGTAAACCGGTATAAGCCCAGTGGAACCACTTCAACCCCTTTTAATGTCCTATCTCTTGCACATAAGAGTATATTATCCGTTGCCCAAAGGAACGGAGCCTGTTCCCAGCAATACTGTTGAACGTGTTTCAGAGTTTCCTCTCTCTTTTCCGGAGTAATTCCCGTCTGATATATACTGGAAATCATCGCATCCGCTTCATCTAAATTCCAATATTGTTTTTTCAGAGACTGTGTATAATAGATTTCACTGTCTCCGGTGTACGTCCCGCCAAGTTTATTCAGGGCGATATCCCATATTCCGCTGGCCTTGATCTGATCCCACGATGCCCCGTCAACCTGCTCAAATACTACATTAAATCCGGCTTCCTGCAGTTGTGCGCAGAGTATCTCTGAAACCTCCAATGCTCGGGTGAATTCTTCATTTGCATAGTAAAAACTGATCTCTTCTCCGTTATATCCGCATTCTGTCGCTATTTGTTTGGCTTTCTCAAGATCACGCCCAGGAAAACCCCCTGCATCAATGGAACCAGCAACATTTTGTGGCGCAATCCCTCTTGAAAGGCTAACCCAGTTTTCAAGAATTGCATCCACTATCCCCTGTGAATCGACAGCATACTGCATTGCTTTACGAAACTCTGGATTCCGGATAAATGGGTTGTCAGACTGGTAGTTAAAATATGCAAAGTTATGTCCCGTAGACTCATTAATGTCCAGTTCCATCGCAAACTCATCCGATGAATTTTTCATCTCGTTGGCAAGATCATAGGTAACCCCCATAACATAGTCATATTCACCGCTTTTTAAAGCATTCATCCTGGCTTCTCCATCACCTATAATATCAAACACCAGGTTTTTAATGGCCGGTTTCCCATCCCAATAATCCGGGTTTGCCTCCAGCTTGACGCTTACTCCTGCATCCCAGCTAACAAATTTATACGGTCCCGTCCCAACAGGAGCCTTAAAGAAGTCAGCATTCGATTCTACCGCATCAAGAGGCAGCATGGGACAGCGGTTTAATAATTCCGGCAACTTCAAGTTCGGTTGAGGAGTTACTACATCTAGCGTATAGGAATCTATGGCAACGCCCTCCGGCGGCCATGAAGTCGCCCACTGTCCTGCAATTGCATAAGTTGGTTCCATGTTTGCAATATAATTAATGGAGTATGCTGCACTTTCTGCATTAAAATCACTTCCGTCATGGAATTTAACGCCTTCTCTAAGGTGGAACCTCCAGGTAAAATCGTCTATTTGCTCCCACTGAGTGGCTAAGTTCGGCCGAAGTGACATGTCTGGTGTAAGGGCACATAGAACATCAAATATATGGTAAGCCGGAGTAAATCCTTGGGCTGTTCCGTTAATTCCATTAATCGTCGTAATATTTTTATCAACTGCAACGCGAAGCATGTCTCTGTTCTGTGTGGTTGAAACGGATTCCTGACTGCCTTTTGGCACCTCAGGTTCCGAAGCGCCGCCGCATGCACTTAGTAACACGGTACAGACAGATGCTGTCCCCAAAAGCAGTGTCCGTATTTTCTTTTTACTTATTTGTATAATCTTCATTACCCCACCTCCATACAGAATCCCCTTATCTGTTTGTATGTTTATATCCGATTATTCCAGATATGTTTTCAGATTGTTTTTTATTGCCTTCATCGCAATTGATTCATCATGACCTATCAAAAAACAATGCACTCCCATGTTCACCAATTCATCCCTCCTTTTTGCGTTTTCCGCCACCAGTGTCGGGACTTTTCCATATTCAAGCGCTTTCTTTACAATTAGAGCCTCTGCCTTAAGGACATCCGGATGTGATTTTTGCCCTGGAACTGAAAAAGACTGGGATAAATCTGCTTTTCCGGTAGCTACCATATCAATTCCTTCCAGAGATAGAATCTCATCTATCCGCTCAATTCCCTTTCTACTTTCAATCTGTACGATTAAATCTATTGTGTCATTCGCTGTCCGAAGATACTCTTCTCTTGTAATTTGGCCGAATCGGACGGACCTGACTCCCCCACTCATTCCTCTTTCCCCGATCGGCGCATATTTTACCATAGCGATCGCCTGCAGCGCCTGTTCTCTGGATTCAACATGGGGCACCATGATGGCAGATGCCCCAAGAGACAGATAGCAATTAATGTCTTCAAGCGAATTCACACGTATCTGGCACGGAATCCCCAGCAACCGGGCCTTATCAAACATACGCTTCAGTGTTTGATTATCAAATAATACATGCTCCCGGTCTAAACGTACAAAATGGTATCCCGCTGAACAGGCCATTTCAATCGTGGCATCATCCATAATGTCTATTGTTAACCCATAACTGTTTAAGCCTTTCTGTGCTCTCTTACGAATGCTGATATCCCCCCCTTTCATCTTAATCTTCCTTTCCCGATACGATAGAAACAGAAACTTTTCTTACCTGAATTCCATCTTCGTCTGCCAGTTTCAGTACATGGCAATCCTGTGGAAAAAGGATTACAAAGCTGCCTGCAGTGACACGTACGCGGCTTTCTTTTCCTCTGTACATCATCTTATCCGCTTTTTTTGTTTCTACATATTCCACATCATTTTTATTAGCATATCCGAGCTGCTCACTTCCGTTTACGATATACCGCAGGTGAGTGATATAGTTATGCCCCTCAAAATTTTTCCACCCTGCAGATGGCGTATATTCGTCGATTTCCATCAACTGGCCGCCCGGTAAATGGTATTCTCCAGGTTCCATTTCAGCTAACGGCGCTTTTGCCATATACTCCAGCGCTTCTGCAAGCGCCTCCGGCAATGTATAAAAATTTCTGTTTTCTATTTTATCAATGATCATTTTTTCATCTCCTGACATTATTCAACTGTAATTGGACTGACGGTAAAAGGCACTCCGATTTCTTCCTTGATAATTGCTTTGGGGGCAAAAGATTTCATATGCTCTTTGAAAACTTCCGGAGCATTTCTCGCAGTTGAATAATGGGTAGGAATTACTACCTCTGCCCCTACGAACATTGCCGCCATTGCCGCCTCACGCGGCCCCATTTCTATGGATCCCCTTTTTTCTTTCACACTGTCAATCCCTACGCACATTACATTTGGTGAATATATGTCGCGGATTAATTTCATATCGTTGCAAAGAGCCGTATCTCCTGTGTGATAGTATGTAATTCCCGGTTCCACCTCTATTACAAAGCCCGCGGGTATTCCATAAGTGCGGAAACCATCCATGTCGAACTTTGATTGATGCTGGGCATATACGGTATGGGTCGTAGTTATACCGAATTCACGGAAATCACCGTAAGCGCTGGCGATACATCTCTCTTTTGGCAATTCAAACTGTTTTCTGAGCGCATAAATTACATCCGAAGTTGAGAGAAGGGTTGCATTGCCATTCTGCATAATCGGGACAGCATCTCCCAAATGGTCCCCCGCATAATGCGTAACCATAATTAAATCAACGTCATATAAATCAGGAGATTTTACAGGACTTAGTACGTTCTTGTCCAGATACGGATCACAAAGAATCTTAAATCCATCAGAACGTTCTACCAGCATACACATCCCACCAAAATACGTAAATTTCACACTCATAGTCTTATTCTCCTTTTTTATTATTTGATATATTTAGGATATATCCTTTAATTGATATTTTTATTATATACATCCAGACAGTTAACCGTCCAACAGAAAAGTTTCATCAAAATTTTATGATTTCATTTGTTATATCACCATATTAATTTGTTTTTTTATAGTTACTTCCAAATTTATCCAGTCAATTTAATTGACGTAATTTACCAACCTATGATATACTTTACTGTACTTAAAATAACCTGGTTCCTATTTTCATATGAAAAGCAGGCGCTGACCTATCGCGCCATGAACGATTTGAGGAAGAAATGAATTTTATAACCTTATATTATTTCGTAGAAGTTGCAAAAGAATTAAATATGACCAAAGCTGCCCATAATCTGCATATAACGCAGCAGACTCTAAGTTTCCAAATACAAAAATTGGAAGATTACTACGGCGTAATCTTATTTGAGCGTAAACCCATATTCCGCCTTACAGATGCGGGAGAACTCTTTTTTGAAAAGGCTGTAGAAATTTTAGGGAGCTGTGATGCTCTTATGGATCAGATGGCGGCTGTATCCAAAAAGTGTACCGGTAAGCTTCGTATTGGTATTTCCTCCAATCCCGCACAGGTTACTTTACCGATGATTGTTCCCCGTTTTATGAACAAGTGGGAAAATATCTCCCTCTATTTTTCTAAAAGTTCTATGGTTGAGCGTATTAAAGATACTTTAGACGGAAAAATTGACATTTGTATCGGTATTTATAATGGTAATGACCGTCACCTTACCACAGAATTTCTTTTCGATGATCATCTCTATCTGGTTGCCTCTTCCACTCTGCTCCAAAAATATTACGGTAGAGACTATACAAATTTAATTGAAAGTGAACGTAAAGGAACTAATTTGAAAGCCTTTTATAAGCTTCCCTTTATGAAACTTTCGACCAGCTCTCACCTGGGATATGTCATTAATGAATATATGGTACAGATGCGTATTAATCCAAAGATTGTCATAGAAACCCAGTCCCTGGACATCAGTGTGTCTCTGGCTTCACTGGATATAGGGGCGTTTGTCTGCGGGCGTCTGCGTTTAACTGAGATTCTGAAATCGAACCCACAGCTCATTGCCTTTCCGCTTTCCGAGCATTTTCAGAATTCTGCACATCATTTCAAGCTTATAACGCTGGAGGGACGGAATTTACCGGACTATGCCGCAGACTTTATCGAAATAACAAAGGATGTGTTTAAAAGCCTCGATCAGTATACGTATATAAATTAATTCCTTGTGAAAGTTCTTATCAACTTCTCCGCAGGACGAAAAAAACCCAGCAAAAAACAGGATTACCTGTTCTTTGCTGGGTTTCATTTGCTCCAATATAGTGATTGCTATATCATACAAAATGAAGCAGCTCTTCATCCGTATTTGGTTTGTGCTTTATCTCTCGTATTTTAAAAATTTTGTCTTTTGTGCTTTTGTAAATATTGTCTTTTGTAGTCGCTTCTTTTGTACTTAAACTGCTCATTTGTAACGGATGTCTTTTGTATTTTTTGTCTTTTGTGAACGCTTGGTGTAGCTTTCTGTCTTCTGTACCTGAGTAGTTCTTATGTACTTTGTGATTCTGTTCTTTCGTATCTTTTGCTTTTTTCTTATGTAAGTTATCTTTTGTAAGCTGTCTTATGTAAGTGATTAATCACAGGTTAAGTATAATATAAAAAAACAGGCTTGTCAATTCTTCTGAAATATTTGACAATTTATTTTTCCCGATTTTGACAAAATTTGTTTTTCCGGGGTGGGTTTCAGACTTTATGTGACAGCAGAAGCTATCCGCCGGACACTGAGGTTTTGCAGACTTTTCATTGCCGGACAAACAGCTTTCCGCCCGAAGCCGTTGAAAAAGCGGTGTCGGGCGGAAAGCGCTGCAGTATCGGCCGTATTCTTGTTGAAGAGTTACTATCGGATAGTTTCAGGATGCAGCGGCTTGCCCAGGATAAACCCCCAGTTGCCCGGCTGGATTACAGGGTAGCACCAATAGGAACAGATGTAACAGTCAAAGGGAGCTATCATCTCACTCACCTTATTGCCAAACAGATCCTCGATTTCGGACAGCACGGTGCCCTCCTTGACGAACTCCATGGGTTTTACTTTTACCTTGTGGAAACCGCCGTCCAGGGTATGCAGATAGAGCGTCTCAATCTCAATGTGTTCGTCGATATAGGGAACGTTTCCCTCCAGCATGTCAAACTCCATCATTACGTTTCTGATGGTGTCGGCCGCCATCGCAACCATTTCATCCCTGTGCTCATGACGGATGCACTGGCCGCCCAGTTCTACGGTGATGCTGGCCACGCCGTCCGCATAGGCATTCGATTCCTGGAATCCGCAGCCTTTGGTGCTTTCCATGGTTTCGATCCAAATCAGCTTCGTTCCTGTAGCATAAGCCATCCTCCTGACCATGTCATTCAGCTTCGGGTCGGAACCGCATGGGTACAGGGACAGAGGCTCGATCCAAAGGTGATTGCCGCCTCCGTGGAACGAGATGGAGAGATCTGCATTCTTGACAAAATTCTCCCAATAGTAGTGAGCAACCTTTTTTGTAATAAAACTGCTCGGATCTCCCGGGAAGCAGCGGTTCATATCCTGATGGGACCAATCCTGCGGGGCGCTGCGGTCACCGGCATTGAATGATTCCAGGTTGAGGGCCGGAATACCGACCAGAGTTCCCTTCAGCTTCATGGGATCCAGCTCCTTGTAAAGCTTAATCAGACCCTCGGTTCCCTCCTGCTCGTCACCGTGGCAGCATGCCTCCACCAGAATTGTCAGCCCCTCCTCAGCGCCGGTCACAACCATGTACGGAATGCGTACATCCGAACCATCGACCTTCTTGGCGATGTTAACATAACCGAACTTCTTCGTGCCTCTCTCTTTCACCAAATCTTCGTAATTGAAATCCTTGCAATCTGTAATATCCATTGTTGTTTCCTCCATTTCATATTTTAATTATTTATTTGCTTTTAATAAGCCGACCACCACCGTCCCGGCTTAGTAAAGCTCTGTGTAGATTTTCAGTACGCGGTCATAGTCTAACGGAACGAAACTGCCGGCCATCAGCCTGCCCTGGGTTTCCATCACGCTCTTAGAAAATTCACCCAAATCCGTCTCGGTGACGCCATACTCACGCAGCTTCTTTTTAGGCAAAATCCGGTTTAATAAGTCCTCCAGACGGTCGTATACACTGTCTTTGCCGCAGCCAAGCAGCCTGGCAAGCCGGCTGTTCATTACGGCGATCTCCCCGTCCGATTTAAGCTCTATATAATTTCTCATCACTCCTGTAAAGACGGCATAATTACTCTCCCCGTGAGGCACATGGTATTTTCCTCCCAGAGGATATGCCATGGCGTGTACCGGCCCGCAGCCCGCAGTGCCGAAGGAGATGCCTGCAAAGTTCGAGGCAGTCAGGAACTGTTCCAACAGAGCGTTCCGGCTCTCCGGACCGTCCACAGCCATTTTCTGATACCCGGAGAGTATCATCTCAATGGCCTGATACCCAAATGTCTTCGTGTATACGGTGGCCTTTGGTGAAAGACAGGACTCCACCGCGTGAACCAGCGCATCAATGGAACTGGTGGCAAAAACGCCGAAGGGCAGTCCGCTCAACAGTTCAGGAATCAGAACCGCCTTATCCGCATACATCGCCTGGCTGACCAGCCCCATCTTCGTCCCTATCCTGGTTCTGTTGAATACGGCAACATTAGTCATCTCACTTCCGGTACCGCACGTTGTCGGCACAATAATCAGCCCGCAGTTTTTCTTGAGCTCCGGCATGGCGCTATAGAGTTCATCCATGTTTCCACTCCCGGAACTGACCGCCATGGCCTTGGCGATATCAATGACCGTCCCTCCGCCAATGGCGATGATGCGCCTATATCCGCCCATTTTAACGGCATCCGCGATAATCCGTTCCGTCATAATATCCGTGGGTTCCCCGGCTCCATACTTCTCCTGATAAATCAGCTTGACATCCAGACCGAGTTTCCCAAAATACGGCTCGTAAATATATTGGTTGGTAAGTACCAGGTCCTCACCGCACAGATGCATTTCTCCGGCAAATTCTTCACAGCTTCCAAACTTATGCAGCTCCGGCCTCATTAAAATCTGAACCATGTTATCTTCCTTTCTCTCTTCCCTACCTCAGCAGGGTTACCAGGGCAAGTGTTACCGGTTCGAACGCGTTGACAACAACCAGCACTAATACCTCGGCTATCAGGAAGGGTACGATCTCCCTCGCTATTTTTTCCAAAGGCATTTCGCCCATGACCGATGCCACAAAGAGACAGGTGCCTACCGGAGGTGTAATTGCACTGATACTCAGGTTCAGGCACAGAATAATACCGAACTGGATCGTGTTAATATCCATGGCCACCGCAACAGGAAGCAGCAGGGGCGCCAGAATGACCAGAGCGGCGCCGCCGTCCATAATACAGCCAATTAACAGTAACAGCAGATTTATGAGCATCAGGGCAACGAACTTGTTCTGTGAAACAGAGAGGATCGCTGCAGACAGCTGCTGGGGAACCTGGGCCAGTGTCATAATCTTGCCGAAAATACCGGCGGCAGAAAGCAAAATGAAAATGGTAGCGCTGGTAATGGCGGCTTCTGCAGCACAGTCCAGCAGGCTTTTCAGATTCAACGTCCGTTCGATAAGCAGACCCACAATTATGGCATAGACACAGGCAACGGCTCCGGCCTCCGTCGGTGTGAAAACACCGGAATAGATACCGCCCAGAATTATTACGGGAACCATAATCGCCCACTTTGCGTCATACAGCGTGTGCAGGAATGCAGAAGTACTGAACTTACTGCCTTTCCCCTTCAGTCCTTCCGCTCTTGCAGTTATAGAAACGGCTATACAAAGGAACACGGCCATTAAAATACCAGGGACAATACCGGCTAAAAACAACTCGCCCACACCCACACCGCAGGCAACGCCGTACAATACAAACATGTTGCTGGGTGGAATTACGGGGCCGATGACGCCGCCCGCAGCAGCAATAGCCAGAGCCTGGGGCTTACGGTACCCCTGCTCTTCCATCTCAGGCACCATCATGGAACCGATAGAAGCACAGGTGGCGGAGGCAGAGCCGCTTAGCGCGGCAAAGAAAGCGGAAGTTACGATTGTGACCATACCCTGGCCTCCGGTAAACCGGCCGAACATCGTATCAATCCATTTGCACAGCTTTCTGGAGATTCCTCCGCGGGTCATGACCGAACCGGCAAAAATGTAAAAAGCGATTGCCAGCAGCGGATAGGAAAACAGCGAGTTCATGGCGGCCGCGGCAACTGTGCTTAGCGGTGCCAACTGCAGAATAAAACAGCTGATGATGGAGGAAAGAACCAATGCAAATGCTACAGGCACTTTCAAAATGATAAGTACAAAAAATAGTCCGAGAATCAATGCCGTATTCATGTGTCAGTCTCCTCCTTAATGATTTCTTCTATAGAGCGCTCATCACTCTTCCCGCGCACTGTATCCACCATGGCAAGAATGACGCGGATTGACATTAAAATCATGCCGACAGGAATCGAAATTGATGCAATCCAATAGGGATACCCTCCGCCCAGAGAAGCAGCCTTATGAGCAATATATCCAGAAGTGACAATATATCCCAAATAGATTAAAAACAGGGCGCAGATTACCCACAGGATATCGGCAAGCAAGGAGACCACTTTCTGGACCGGCTTCGGCATGAATCCGACAAAGAGGCCGACCCGGACATGCTTGCGCTCGTTCGCTGCAGCGCTGGCTCCCAGATAGGCGATCCATACCATACAGAAGAGCATAAATTCTTCCGCCCAAGCCAGGGGGATCCTGAGAACAAAGCGGCAGACCACAGAAATAAAACCCATAAAAATCAACACGATCAGAATCAGTCCCAGGATTGTCCTTTCGATCTGATTATAAATTTGGTATATTTTTTTCATACAACCCTCCTATGAAAAGCAAACGGAATGGATATATTTATCGGGCGCGGTACTCTTTAAGCCACTCAATACACTGATCCCAGACCTCAGCTCCGATATCCTCGCGCATTTTATCGTAGCAATATGCCTCTACTTTTTCCACGAAACGCTGGTAATTTTCTTCGGAAACCTCGTTCACTTCAACGCCCTCCGCTTCAATCTCGGCGTAAACGCTTTCCTTAACCTCCGGGCTTACAACATTCTGGCAGTACTCCTCCGTACGCTTGGCAGCCTCCGCCAGGGCGTCCTTCAAATCCTGCGGATAGCTTTCAAGAGATTTTGAATTCCAGATCAGGGTCATTCCCAGGTTTGTAATACTCATCTTCGTATGGTACTTGGTAACCTCGCACAGCTTATCGGCCACAAAGCTGGAAGTCGTGGTGTAGGTGCCGTCGATAGCGCCCTGCTGCAGACTGGTGTACACCTCACTGAAAGCCATTGCCACGGGCAGACCGCCGCAGGCCTCCACGAAGTTGTACGGGCCCGGAGAGTCGTACACGCGGATTTTCAAGCCGACCATATCCTCGGGAGCGGTAACCGGACGTTTCGTATTTTCAATTTCCTGGCCCATGAAATATTCAAAGAACATTGTGGTAAAGCCATAAGGCTCGCACTCTTTGTTAATCATATCCCTGTACCACTCGTTGGTAGCTGCATACAGCTCATCCTGATCTTTGAACAGGAAAGGAACGTCCTGAAGGCGGACTGCGTTCATGGGAGCAAATGCCGTGATGTTGGAAGGCCCTTGCAGAGAGGCATCCAAACCGCCGTTCATAACCATCTCGCCAAGCTCGCGCTCCGAACCCATTGAACTGTTGGTATAGTTAACCCACTCCACGCGGCCCGGAAGAATCTCATCCACCTGTTCCTCGAAGTAATAAATCAGGTCCTGCATTGGGTCGCCATCCACATTGGTGGTGGCAATGCTTATCTTGACCTTCTCACCGGAAGCTCCTCCCCCGGCATCGCTTACAGGAGCCGTTCCGCCTCCATCTGTGCTTGCGGGAGCCGTACTGCCGCCGCAGGCTGATAAAGTTAACACCATTGCCAGGGACAGAGTAACCGATAACATTTGACACATTTTTCTTTTCATTTTCCTCTTCCTTTCTTTTACCGGGCGTTCAGTAATGAGATGATTTTTCAGCCCTTTTTATTAAAAATATACAAAAATCACTGAATTGTCCAATATATTTTTCGCCATACTTCCCATACCATTTTTGGTATGATATACTGAATCAGTAAATTATTACATCAAAGCGTTTTATTCGTCATTTTCCCCGTGTGCGCCGGCACTCGGATATTAGCCTAACGGTTTAGTCAGCACAGTCAGGCCGGATATCAATGGGCCGGTACAATAAGAGAAGGAGTAATCTTTATGAACGAAAAAGATTTTCAGTATATTCTGACCGTTGCACAATGCGGCAGTTTCAGCCGTGCGGCCGAGACACTCTATGTCTCTCAGCCTTCCTTAAGCCGCTACATCAGCACTTTGGAAAAACGATTAGGTACCATCCTGTTCGACCGAAGTACAACACCTATCCAGTTGACGGAGTCCGGCACAATTTTCTGCACCTACGGTAAAAAGATCCTTAATCTGGAAACGGCCCTGTATCGCGAGCTGCAGGAACAAAACGCACTGGAAGAACGGATTCTCAGAGTCGGAGTCCCGCATATCAGCGGAGATTATATACTGTCGCGCATTTTGCCGCGGATGACAAAAAAGTATCCTTTTATCCGGATCGATCCCATTTCAGACTACAGCTATAATCTGTATCATCAGTTAGCTGCCCAGAAACTGGATATTGCCTGTGTCGCGGCGCCCAACACCGATGCTTCCATTGTGGTCGAATTGCTCTTATATGAGCCGGTGCTGCTAATCGGCGCAAAAGATCATCCGGCTCTTAAAAATTACGACATCACCCATGCGGATATCGAACATCCTATCCTAATCAACCCTTCGGAGCTGAATGACATACCCATGATCCAATATAAAGCCAGTTATGCGGAGGCCGCTTTACGTCAGAAATCCTATGCGCCGAAATCAACTATTAAAGCCTCGTCTGCTCCCCTGGCCCTTGACCTGGCTGCAAAAGGCGTCGGCCTCACCAGTGTAATCCGCAGCCAGCTCAAATATGGGCGTTCAGATATCACCCAGTCCCTGTGTCCCATTTCTATCGGCGATTGTAAGCTGCCTATCTATTTGGCTTATAACAGACTGGCCGATAAAGCCATCCCGGAGATTAACCGTTTTATCCAGGAGGTTAAAGAGGAATACTGTAATGCATCCGGACTGTGACCGGAGACAGGGACGTCATGAGCACTTTCCACAAAATAAAAGCCCGGCCAAAACAGGATTATCTGTTCTTTGCCGGGCTTCATATGCTCCAATGCAGTCTTTTATATTTTAAATTTTTATTCCGCACACAGCTCAGCGCCTGTGCAGCAGCGGATGATTTTCCTCCATCCTGAATTCCGTAAATCCCAGCGGATAAGCCGACTCGGAATACAAACCGTGGGCGTCGCTTCCCCCCGTCAGAAACAGGCCAAATGCCATCGCCGTCTCTTCTACCCGAATCTTTCTTCCGTTCGACTGGGTCGGATGGCAATACTCGATTCCTTTCAGGCCATAGCGCAGAAGCGACGGCACCAAATCCATGGAATCATACTGGTAAGGATGGGCCAGCACCGGACTTCCCCCGCACTCTGCCACCAGCCTCACGGCTTCATGTACCGGTATATATCTGCTTTTTATGACTGCAATTCCATTTTTTCCAAACAGCTTTTTATAGAGTTCCCCATAAATGGACGTCGTATATCCGCGATCGGCCAGAGCATGCATAATATGCTGTTTGTAGAGAAATTGCCCCTTCCCCACATAGGGAAGAATCTCTTCAATATTTACCGCATAGCCTGCCTGTGATACCTGCTCCGCCGCGCACAGCGCTGCTTCATGACGTTCCAGAAGGAAAGGGCGCAGCGTGTCTGTGACGGTCTTTTCATCGCTGATGTTATAGCCCAGAATATGGACCTTCCGTCCCGTCTCGGGGCTGAAAGCAGATATCTCCACTCCGTTCAGCACCCGCATCCCCTGTCTGCGCCCCTCATCACGCACTTCCTCCTGCCCTTCCATTGTGTCATGGTCTGTAACTGCCATTACGGACAGTCCTGATTTTTTTCCAAGCCCGATGAGCTGGGCTACCTCCAGAGAACCGTCGGACCAGCGGCTGTGCATATGAAGATCTGCCCTCATTCTTTTGCCCCCTTAATGATTAATTCGTAATTGCTTTCATGATAATGCATCAGTTTTTCACATCACAGTATTCTCCCTGCACCAGATCGTATCTGATATCGCTCAGAGTGTGCAGGGCATCCTGGTCATGGAAAACGCCCAGCATAGCCGTACCTTCGCTCTTCAGTTCCGTAATTAAATCCATAATTTTTCCTTTATATCCCCTGTCAAGCGAGGCGGTCGGCTCATCCAGGAGCAGAAACCTGGGCTTTGTAATAATAGCATGGAGAATATTCAGCCTCTGCTTCTCTCCCCCGCTGAAGGTGGAAGGATACATCTCCCACAGGGTTTTTCCAAGTCCCGCGTACTCAAGCAGTTCCTCTGCCCTCTCCCTTGCCTCCTTCCGGTCCGTACCGCGTTCCATGAGCGGATCCATCAGAATATCAATTGCAGGAACCCGGGGCAGGACATGGAAAAACTGGGATACATATCCCATTTCCTGATGACGTATCCCGATGATTTCCCTGTCGTCCGCCTGTGCCAGATCGATCACGCCTCCGTCCTCTTTTTCATAGAGAATTTCTCCTTCTGTAGGCAGATATGTGCGGTAAACGCATTTGAGAAGGGACGATTTACCGATTCCGCTGGGGCCTGTAATTGCCAGGAGCTGTCCCCTCTCTACTTTGAGGGAAACTCCGGAGAAACTGGGGATGACCGTGCCTCCCCTTATGTGCATTGTAAATTCTTTTTTCAGGTTTTTTATTTCTATCAACATGCCACCCCTTTTCTCATATCATAACGGAACTGGAGCGCCATCTCGCCGTCCACATAGCACCGCTCCACAGACGGATGCCCTTCTATCACGTTGACAACCAGGATATCGGCCCGTTTTCCCTCCTCGAGAGAACCGTAATCCCCATCGATTTTCACTGCTTTTGCCGGATTTAAACTCACCATTTTCACCGCGTCATGAAGTTTTGCCGAACCGTTCTTCCATAGCCTGAAAACTGCCTGGAGCATGGCCGCCGGATAATAATCAGAGCATAATATGTCCACATTACCTGCCCGGATAGCCTCCTCGGCATTCAGGTTTCCGGCGTGGCTGCCTCCCAGCATGACATTGGGCGCTCCTGCCACCACCCACAAACCGTCATCGTGGGCTTTTTTGGCCACCTCCATTGTGATAGGGAACTCTGAAATATTGACATGGTATTCATTTTCAATAAAATCAAGCTTGCCTGTGCTGTCATCGTCATGAGAAGCAAGGGGAATCCCTTTACTGGCCGCCAGCCTGGAAAGTTTCTTGAGCATTTCATGGGAAACCATCGGTTTGCACCTGCTCTCTTCCAGAAAGCTCTCAAATTCTTCATCTGTACGGATTCCTTTCCATTCCCGCACGGAGGATGCATACTGCTCCAGATCCCTGTACTGGCCCTGCCCCGGCGTATGATCCATGAATGACAGCTCCTGCACATATCCTTCTTCCAGAAGTCCTTCCAGATATTCAAACAGCTCAGGATTGTCAAGCTCATAGCGCGCGTGGAAATGGTTGTGGATCAGATGGGCCTGATGATCGAAATTTTTAAGGATTTTTACCAGCCGGTCTACATTCTCCCTGTTTCTCACCGACAGCCGCTCAAAATCGTATTTCTCCTTTACAAGGGAGAGTGAATGATAGATTGTCGTAATCCCGTGGCTGATTAGATGGCGTTCCGCCTCGTAGATGCTGGACTCAAAGTCCATCATGCTGCTCGGCCTGGGCTGGATAATCCCCTCTATATAGTCGGAATGGATGTCGATAAAACCGGGCAGTACATACCGTCCCCTGAGGTCGATATACTCTGCCGAACCCGATTTTTCCTGCTCCGCTTCCTTTTCCGGGCAGATTTTTTGTATCACCCCGTCCTGTACAATCATAGCATAGCCGCACAGCAGTTTATCCGGCAGGACGAGCATTCCGTTGTAAAAACATTTTTTCATATTATACTCCTTGTCATTAAAAAGGCCGCCTTTCCCTAATGCACTTAAAGCAGGGAGTTGACCAGTGTCTGCGTATAAACGTGCTGCGGATCCTCCATAATCTGGTCGGTCAGTCCCCGCTCTACGATGCGGCCGTCCAGCATGACAATCGTCCTGTCCGCCAGCATCCTGATCACGGCCAGGTCATGACTCACGACAATCATTGTAATGTCAAACTCCCTCTGAATCCGTTTGACCAGATCCAGAACCTTAGCCTGTACCGACAGATCAAGGCCGGTCGTCACCTCATCCAGAAACAGAATCGGCGGATGGTTTGCCACCGCTTTTGCAATCTGCACTCTCTGCTGCATGCCGCCTGAAAAGTTCCTCGGCGGCTCTTTTACCCGGTTGACGGGTACCTCCATATGCTCCAGAAGCGCATCTGTTTTTCCCATCATCTCCGCCACATTCCTGCTGCCTGCCGCTATCAGTTTCTCCGCCACATTCGCTCCGGTGGAAAAAAACATCCTGAGGCCCAGATGGGGATTCTGATACACCATACCCAGCAGGTAGTTTCTGATATACTTTTTCTGTTGTACGGAGGCCTCATAGATATCCTCCGCCCCCTCATGATAGCAGTCCAGATAATAGCTGCCCGATGTCGGCTCCTGATCCATATAAAGCGCCTTCATCAGAGTGGATTTTCCCGAGCCGGACTCCCCTACCACCCCCAGGATTTCCCCTTTGTAAACTTCGATCGAAACATCGCGCACCGCCCAGATTGTACCGCAGTGCGGACAGCGGTTCCTCTCCAGGGCGGAACTGTCTTTCTCGCAGACGGGACAGCCGGGGCCATGTTTTACCACAAGATGATTAAGCCGCAGCGCAGTCTTATTTTCCATGCTTTTTTAACCTCTTTCTCCGTTTCTGGCAGTATCCGCTGTCAGAGCACTGGTATTTTTTCTCCCCTGTCACTGAATCAAAAAATTCGTCCATAAACACGCCCGAAGCTCCGCAGAGGCAGCATGTTTTTCCCGACATATCCTCTGTCCTGAAGGGATAATCCTCAAAGCCCAGAGACTCGATCCTGGTATAAGGCGGAACCGCGTAAATTTTCTTCTCCCTCCCTGCGCCGAACAGATACAGGGCCGGGCTCATATTCAGCTTCGGGTTATCGAAACGCGGAATCGGAGACGGCTGCATGATATACCTCTCTTCCGCCATAACGGGATAGTCGGCTCCCAGCTCAATTTCCCCGACCCTCACGATATTTTCATAAAGCGCCAGCCAGACGGCCGCATAATCCATCTCACCGTGCATCTTCTTTGTCACCGATTCAAGCGGCTCTACCATACGCAGCGGTTCCGGAAGCGGTACCTGCAGGACAAGTATCTGATCATTCCTCAGCGGAACCTCCGGAATGCGGTGCCTGGTCTGAATGACCGTCGCAGCTTCGGAATCCGTCGTCGTCTCTACGCCGGTACAGGTGGTCACAAAATTACGGATTGAGATGGCGTTCACGCTGTCATCACTTCCCTGGTCAATCACTTTCAGGCGGTCTTTCGCTCCGATTATGGACAGTGTGACCTGTATGCCTCCCGTCCCCCATCCCCTTCCAATCGGAAGCTCTCTGGAACCAAACGGCACCTGGTATCCCGGTATGGCCACCGCTTTTAACAGAGCTTTTCGGATGGCCCGTTTGGAATGCTCATCCAGAAAGCCGAAATTATAGTTTTGATCCATGATGTGGTTCCTCCTGTTTTGTATGGCGCACGCGGTCCAGTTTAGACTGGAACGTGACATAATGAGGCAGTTTCAGATGCGAAATAAATCCGTTCATTTCCAGGCAATCCCCGTGGAGCAGGACAAATTCCTGATTCTGAAGGATGGTGTCACCCTCCATGTCCATCATGCGGTCGAGAATTGACATCGCAATGGCCTTTGTATCATTTCTTCCAAATACCATGCCGTAGCCCACCGCCAGGCTCAGACAATTTGTATTGCGATCCGCCTTGTCTCCCTGCCCGGACTGCATTTTTCTGAGAGGATCGCTTTCGTCCTCCCTGCTCACTTCTTCCGGGAAAAAAGATTCCACCTCGGTCACAAGTATCTCCCCTGCAACCATTTCCTCACCCTCATATACAGGGTGCTCTATCACCACCTCCAGTTCCCCGGTGCGAAGCTCCCCTACGGTTGGGTGCGAAGAACCGAAACCTCTGATTCCCGCATAAGCAAGGCCGCTTACATAGCCGGTATCCGCCCTGGTTAACGTCTGCAATATGGCTGAGCGGGGAGCCGGGAACGTCAGCGGATTTTGCGTTATGTCTACCGGTTCAGAGGTGTCTATTTTCTCCGTAATAATCCCTTCCTGTCTGAGGAATCCTGACACTCTCGGAGCTGTAATTTCTGCCGCCCGTTCCTTATAGCGGTTCCATTCTTCTTTGATTAGTCGTTCATCTTCCGGGGTTTCATGGCTCAGGGAAAAATCCAGAAGGCGGTGTGTATAGTCATAGGTAGCCCCCAGAAACTGACCGCCGGCAACGTCTTTAAACGCTGCTGAAATTCTTCTTATCAGGCGTATCTGTTCCCCCTCCAGGGGTTTGCTGTAATAATCCCGTGAAAGTGTGGAACGGTAGGCCCTGAGCAGGAAGACAGCCTCTTCCACCGAACCCTCCGACTGTTTCAGGGCCAGGGATGCATAGGAGGGGGCGTAAAAACCCGCCTCGCTCATAACACGGTGGATCAACAGTTCCATTCTGTTTTCCAGAGCTCTGAGTTCCAAACTCTTTCTGCCCTTTGTACGGCAGCGTTTTAAAAGCTCCGTTGAGCGTCTGACGGCCTTCTGGCCGCCTGTAACTGCGACATATGCCATTTTACTGCTCACCCGCCTTTCTCGTGATAATCAGGAAACTGCCGTCCCATCTCACAAACATAAGTTCAATTCCGCACGGATACTCAAAACCCGCGTTATTGCGTGCATCTATCCATCTTTGTTCTCTCCCGCCCAGAAAGACGCGGCGCCCTTTTGGCGGGATGCCCGGTCCGTGGAATGTCCGGCTGATGTCGGGGACTTCTTTCTCCCTGATTACCAGAAGCGCGCTTTTCTCCGGCTCCGTATGTGTTCCTGACTTGACTTTTGCCATTACGGCCTCCGGATCCTCATTCCCGTCCACGAAAAGATAATCGGCCTGTTCCATTTCCGATTCCATGGCTCCGGTCAGGAAGTGTATTTCATCTTTTACTTTTTTTTCAATATTACTCCAGTATGTTACCTCATTGTCCAGCAGCACGGCCGCGAGAGCCAGCCAGATTCCGTTTTTTCCGGAATCTCCGGCCGTTTCGAATTTCTCAGCATATTCCCCCGCCTCTCCCACTCTTCCCGGATTAGCCATCGCATCTAAAAGCAGGCGGAACATACCCTGCGCATCGTGTACAAAATCAAATCTGTGCTTCGTGTCCATCGCCATCCTCCATCACATGAAAATCCACTTTTGTCCCGCGGTATATGGCTGCTTCCGCCTCGCGTTTTTTCTGCTGTTTTCTGCCGAGACGCCGCATTTTCCCTTCCAGTTCCCCGGCCTCTTTCATTTTTCCCGTATGCACCGCATCCAGGACGGCGGCGCTTTTCACCTTTTCAAAGTCATCGCCGGCCATAACCGCCGCTCCCTGGACACCGTCCACTTCCACCACACAGTGGCAGGCCAGCATCTCTCCAATGTAGAAAACGCTCTGTTTTACGGGTTCCTTCACCCGCAGCATCACCATCGTCCTGGCCGGTTCTTTCAGCAGGGTAATCCTGTGGTTCTTTTCCGCTTCCTTTGCCATCCCTATGACTTCTTTTCTGGATGCCCGCAGAAGAATACGGCTGAATTCTTTTTTATCCATGTTCCATCCACTCTTTCTTAATTGATTTTCAGATCCCATCTTCTTCCGGAACCCGTAGTAGTTCCTTCCTGTCAGAGTTTTATTTTCTGTTTTATTGCGGTGCTCAGCGCCTCCACCATATAGGCAAACAGGAATATCAGCAGCACGGCCAGTCCGGCCCTGCCGAGTTTGTAACCGTTCATAGCCGCCATGATGGTATACCCGACTCCTCCCGCTCCCACCATCCCAAGGATGGACGCCTCCGAGAAATTGATTTCAAACCGCAGCGCGGTCCAGGCAATCAGGGCTGTAAACGAAGACGGAAGAACTGCTCCGAAAAACACTTGAATCCGGTTTGCACCGGTTGCCCTGAGCGCCTCTATCGTTTCCTCGGGAACCTCCTCAAATGCCTGTGCAAATACTTTTCCGAAAAAAGCCACCACATGAAAGCTCAGACCCACAATTCCCGCCGCCGGGCCAAATCCCAGACATGCCAGGACAAGCAGCACCCACACCACCGTGGGAACCGAGCGGAGAAGTGCAAAAAAGCTCTGAAGAATAACGGATAGCGGTTTCCACGGTGTAATATTTCTCGCCCCCAGCGCACCTGCGGCCAGGCCCGCCGCCATTCCGTAGATTGTAGCCAGGATCGTCACCGTAATTGTTTCCATCAGGGTCGTGAGCGTGATGGAAAAACGTTCCGTAGAAAAGTGCAGCATCTGATATACCACATCCGCAAATTTGGGAATACGTGACGCTACCTTTACCCAGTCCATATTCAGCAGGGCAAAGGATGCAATTGTAAGAATGGCGGCCGCCGCCAGGAATATGTATAGTGGAAGATCTCGTTTCCAGTCTGCCACCGCTATTTTTTCCGGCGCCGGACGCCGTCTTCCGGTTCTCCAGACCGGCATCTGTACGCCTGCTGTAATTTCTGTACCATTTGGCTGCATAGCTGCTCCTCCTTTATCTGTCTTTATAAAATATTCTGTTTCTGTTAATATGCCGTACCGGCCGAATTAACGCAGTGTGATTTTCCTCAGATAATCCGTGAGGAGGTTCACCGCGATAATAATCAGGGCAATCGCTATAATAACGGCGGATGCCGCATGGTAATTATACTGTTTGATGTATCCGGTCATCAGAAGGCCGATTCCGCCGGCGCCCACCATGCCGAGGATGGTGGATGCCCTGATATTCGTCTCTATGCAGTACAGAAACCAGGCAATAAAGCCCGGGAGGGAGGCAGGCAGGATACTCTGCGTTATAACCGGCAGGATTCCCGCTCCCGTAGAACGGAGCGCCTCCATATTTTCCCCTGCCGCCTCGTCGATTGTCTCTATAAATGAGCGGATCAGAAAACCGGTTGTTGCGATAATAAGAGCCAGCACGCCCACGGCCGTCCCTATCCCGAATGCCGCCACCAGGATAAAAGCCCACACAAGGGCGGGTATATTTCTCAGCACCGAAGCAAACGCCCTGACCAGAAAGTTTACCGGCTTTACAGGGCATATGACGGGTGTCCCGAGCAGAGACAAAAAGAATGCAATGACCGCGGATACCCCGGTTGCCCCGGCCGCCATATAAAATGTCTGGAGAATGGCCTCCAGGAGCTGATCCCACCGGCTGAACTTCGGCGGCAGGAAGTCCACAAAAATGAACCTCCAGAATTCTCCCTGGGACACAATTACCTCCATTGGATTAAACTTTGTATACCAGGTTGAAAACAGGAATAAAAGAACTGTCACCGCAAAGAATGTCCAGGCTGTTCTCTTGCTCTCCCGCGGTACGGCATCTATCTTATCTCCCGCCATGGCCTTCACCTCCCAGCATCAGTTGATCGATCGGTTTACCGTATATCTTTTCAATGACCGAATCCTGCAGTTCCCAGGACGGACCGTCGTAAACAATCCCTCCCCCGTGCATTCCGATAATCCTATCGCAGAATTTTTTAGCCACATCCACCTGATGGAGGTTCACCAGACAGGCGATATTTCTCTCCCTGCACAGTGAGCGGATCATTTCCATGACCACCAGGGCGCTGGCCGGATCAAGGGAAGCTATCGGCTCATCGCAGAGTAAGATGGATGGTTCCTGCATCAGCGCCCTTACGATACCCACTCTCTGTTTCTGGCCTCCTGAAAGCTCGCCCGCCCTGTGGTAAATCATAGTTTCAAGGCCTGTTTTCCGGAGGAGCTCCAGGGCGTGACGTTTATCTTCCTCCGTATAGCGTCCCAGGATGCCGTCTACCGTACTCATATAGCCCAGGCGTCCGTGCATCACATTCTGCATTACGGTGAGACGTCCCACCAAATTGTAATGCTGGAAGATCATCCCGACCCTGCGGCGGATGTTTTTCACCTGTTTCTGGGATGCTCCGGTAATCTCATCGCCCTCAATAAAAACTGCGCCGTCACTGGCCTCAATCAGGCGGTTAATACACCTTAAAAGAGTTGATTTACCCGCTCCGGAGGGTCCGATAACTCCTGCAATCTCACCCTTTTTCAGGGCGAACCCCGCATTTTTCAGCGAAGGGGCGGAGTTGCCCGGATATGTCTTAGTTAACCGTTCTACCTGTAATACCGCTTCCATGATCCCTCTCCTTTTACTGCCCGTAATTATTCTTCCGGGATTACTTTCGCCATCAGGTCTCTCACATAGTCGTAATCGCTGTCGTACGCTTCCACAAAGGAGGCGTTCTTTTCCGGGTCAAAGCCGAGCATATATTGAAAATAATCCGGGTTTTTATAATTCAGCATAAATTCCTTTACCGCCTGCTTTAAATCTTCAGGCAGATCTCCCCGGATACCCATCGGTGAGGACGGAATATGGGGCGACTCGTGGATGACGCGGAACTGGTCTTCAGACACACGGCCGCTGGCAAGCTCACTGGAGAGAATATCCGATGCAATCGGAGCCGCGTCAACATCCCCGTTAATCACCGACTGAAGCCCATTCTGGTGTTTGCCGGAAAAAATGACGGAAGAGAAGAATTTCCCGTTCGTGTGGAAATCTTCATTTGAAGTTCCCTCAAATGTGTTCATAAGCTCCAGTGTCGGAACATAGTTTCCCGAAGTCGAGGATGGATCCACAAAGGCAAATGTTCTGCCTTCCAGATCTTCCAATGACTGGATATCGCTGTCGGTTTTCACAATAATCTTAGACGTATAGCCAGCCTGGGATTTGTCTCCGCCGGGTGCCGGGGTTACAAGCGCTTCCGCTCCGGATCTCTCCGATGCCTGCACATAAGAAACCGGCCCGAAATACACGATATCGGCTTTGCCTGTCCTCATCGCCTCCACGGCTGCATTGTAATCCGCCGCATTAACCTCCGTCACTTTGACTCCGAGCGCCTCCGACATATCGCCTTCTATCATATTTCTGTACTCTGCATATTCCTCACTTGCCTCATTGGGAAGATAGCAGATGACAAGTTCCTTTACCGTATCTCTGTAAGAAGCCGCCGCTTCACCTGCCGCTTCCTGTACAGACTCCGTCTCTGCCTGCTGTACAGGTTCCGTCCCCTGTGTTCCTGCTTCTCCCGAAGTCTGTGTGCCGCATCCTATCATGGATACAACTGCCATACATGCCATTCCAAGCGCTGCCAATCGTCTGATAACCATACTTTTTCTCTCCTTTTTCATCTCAAATTTTTTTATCCATCCCTTTGATTTTTCTGATTACGAGTTTCATTGTATCAATCTTATGTAAAATACAACTGCCGGGTGCAGTGAAACCTTTGTAAACTCCTGTAAAACATTTGTGGTTCCGCAAAACACAAAAATTCACCGATAAAAGAACCGGCAGGCAGACAGGCAGAGGATTTTCAGCTTCACCAGAAAACTGCGGCAGGAAAAAAAGATTTTACAACTAGAAATCCGCATGAAATTAATGTAAAACAGAAAAAGAAATGTAAGAATTCTTAGGATGGCTGTAATAGGATCATGGCTTCAAATAGTTTAAAATAACAATATGAGTCTACCGGTATCCGCTGCGGCGGAACTGCCGGGTGAAAGGGGAGTTATGATATGAAGCTGAAACAAGCTGCCGTTCTGTCCATACTATCTGTATTTGTGTCCCTGTCCCTCTCAGCCTGCTCTGGAAAGGGAAATGAGTATTTTAATGCCGTGGTCACGAAAGTCACGGAGGACGGATACACTGTGGAACCGTTTAAGGGGGAAGAAATTCTAAAAAAGGCGTCCGTCATCGCGCTCTCGGATACCGTCCTCTCCACCAATGAGGTTCCCGTTCTGAAACCGGGTGACACCGCCCGCATCGTATGGAACGGGAAGGTGGAAAAGGGGGAGCCTGCCTCACTGGGGACCGTCTTTGCGATCTACAGCCTGCCCCCTCTGTACAGCAAAGAACTTTACCAGGCAAAGAATAAGTACATCGGTGACGCCTCAGCGGACGGCCGTCTGTTCGGCCTGCTGTCCGACTGTTTCAACATAAAGGAAGAAAGAACCACTGAACTTCAAACCTCGGAGGAACCTTACACCTACATGATCCATTTTAAAAACAAACCTGATACCAGGCGCATGTACCAGGCCGCAGGCTGCCTCCTGGCTCTGATTGAGAACTGCGGGGAAGTCCGCTGGGATTATCCGTCCGACGGCGGCGGAGTTAAAGAGAGCGAAAGCCTCACCGCTGAAAGCGCTGAAGAACTTCTGGGCATTGAACATATTGCGGAATACGGTGAAAGCGAGGAGTCCCTTTCGCAGCTTCTTGATACGCTATGCCGTCTGACCGGGATAAACCGCTGACCTGATGACTTTTGACAGAGAAAGGAAACGTGATTTTATGGCATTTTTCACCAGTTTTGCCCGCAGGAAAGCGGTAAGAAAATTAGCCGCCCTGCCCCTCAGTCTCCTGCTGTGCCTTGCCTTTACGCTCACCGCCCTGGCCCACGACGCCGAATATGGAATGTGGCACGGAGAACAGAATGCGCTTATCATCGGTACAATTGAAGAGATAGACGGAACCCTGTGCCGGGTGACGGTAAACCACGCTTTTACCTGCGGTCCGGAAGGCGCTGAGAAAAGTGTTATAGACCGAATGCTGCCGGTTGATGAAATTCCGGCCTCATTGACCGCCGATCTGACCGGCTATGACGGACAGATTTTCTCCTACCTGATTTCCTACCATGGCAAAACCCGGCCGGAAAAAGGCGACTTCGTCCTTCTGTCCCTGGACAAAAAGGGCGATATCTGGGATGCCGTCTGGGGCCCCTATGAGGTGAGCGGAACCGATCCGGAAACACTGGAGCTTCTGCCTGAAAAAGACAAGGGCGGCACGGCGGCCGCCTGGGAAGTTTTTATCCATTCCGGCGGATCCATAAACGACTTTAACTCCATCGGCAGTGATATGATCGTCGCGCACATACGCCAGGAGGATGGAACCACCGTGAAAAAAACCGTCTGGGAAAAGGCGGCTGATACTTCTGATGCAGAGGCTGCCGGAACACCGGAAAGCCAGGCCGTCTCAGTAACTGACGGAGTGGGAAAAACGATGGCCGCTGCAGACGACGGCCGTGCGGAAGAACCGGATAACCGGACAAGAGAAACCGGAGAAGGAAGTTACCGCTCCCATTTCTGGCCGCTTATCGCCGTTTTTGCCATAATCTTCCTTATCAGTACCATCCTGGGGATCCGGCTTAGAAAACGTTTCAGGAAAAAATAAAACGATACATACAGAATGGAGATATGCTATGCCCCGATGTCAGGAATGTTATTCCGAAAACAGCAGGATTACTCCGCTTTTGAAACCGCGCGGCTGTCTGCAAAACCATACGCAGTACATTTGTGGGACCTGCGGCCGCTGCATCTGTATTGAACATGATCCGGTCCGGAATTTACAGAGGTGGAATTTCCCGTTTAAGTCCGCCGAAATCGCAGCGCTTTACCTTCGCACCGCAGATTACACGTCAAAAAAGCCCTGCGGTATCTATGAGCTTAAAAGCGGAACCGGCAGGGCCTCCTATAAGATTTTTGAGGACGCGGAAAGTCTGCGTCTTTACCTTCAAAAGAACAGAGACAAGACGTGCAAACGGATGGTACCTGTTTATACGGCGGAACCGTATCGGGAATACCCACACACCAGGATCCGGAAACTGACTGCCGGCGAAGTTGAGCACTATATGGCGGAACGAAAAGAATAGCATAAATATACGGAAAGCCCCAGGCTGTTTTGCAGCTGGGGCTTTCCTATTACTTCCTATTTCTTTCTATTGATTCCTGTTCCTCTTTCATAAAACAGACAAGAGCGCCCAGCAGATTTGACGCATTCAGATACTGGCAGGTCACTACTTCCGCTCTTCTGACAATATAGGTAAACCCACTGTATATCTCGTCCAGGTTCTTTTCAATATACTTCATCAGCAGAGGCTGGCCGCTGATGCCGCCTCCAATAGCGAACCGCTCCGGATCCAGGATGTTCTGGAGATTAAATATCTGGACAGCAATCTCTTTTGTATAGTCATCCAGACATTGCAGCGTCTCCTCGTCCCCATCTCCGGCAAGTTGAAAAACTCTTTTTCCATCCATCTCGCTGTATGGAATCTTCTTTTTCTCCGCCACTCGCTTTGCCAGGGACACGCCTCCGCAGCGGTTGCCCCAGATATTCCCGGCATCGGGCCGCTCCGTCCCTGCCGTACAGACAAAGGATACCTCTCCCGCCGAAAAGTGGCTTCCCTTATAGAGTTTTCCGCCTGCGATAATCCCTCCGCCTATCATTGTGCCAAGCACCAGCACCACGCCGTTTTCCACATCGGACAGACTGCCCAGCTCCGCCTCGGCCATAGCGGCGCACTTTCCGTCATTCTCAATATGGATTCTGGTCGGACAGCGCTTTAAAAGCGCCTCCTTCATGGCAAAACCTTCATTATACCGCAGCGCTCCCCCGGTATAAAAATAACCTTTTTCACTGTCTATAATTCCCGGAGCCGCCAGCGCCATGCCGCCTATCTCCCCGGCAAACTTATCGTAAAGTCCTCCGATGGCCTCGATCAGAACCTCCCGCCCCTCCTTCGGTGTGGGAAGCTGATCGGTCATCATCACATTGTACGCCTCATCCATCAGCGCATATTTTATAAAAGATCCCCCAATGTCTATCACAAGATATTTCATCCTGTCTCCCCTTTTATTACACTTCAGTCCCATGTTTAAAAACGCATCACTTCGGACGGCGGCACATTTTTACAGCTGTGTCAGATCCCGGTTCCCAAACACACTCTCCCAGTCATTATGGAAATCATCCACGGCCTTTCCGATAGCCGCCATTCCCATCGCCTCATGCAGAAGCTCCGGAGGCAGCGTCGCCGTCTGGGCGCCGGCCGCGAAAGCCGCGTTTACCTGTGCAATATTTTTAAAACTGGCCGCCAGTATTTTCGTCTTATAGCCGTAATTTCTAATCTGTTCTGCCAGAGACGCGATGGTATCAAAGGAGTCGATATCCAGATTTTCCATGCGGTTATAGTATGGCGCTATGAAATCGGCCCCTGCCTCCAGCGCGAGATAACCCTGGATTTTCGAGTACACGGCCGTAGCGGTGACTCCGGCCTTTTCATTTTTAAGAGCCCTCATCACCTTCAATCCCGTCTCATTCGTGGGAACTTTGATGAATACCCGGTCATCCACCCGGTTCAGTACGGCGTCGGCCTCCCTCATCATCGTCGCCTCATCCGGCGCCGTAAGCTGGATATGCAGGGAGCGTTCCATGCCGATCAGTGACCTGATTTCCCTGAAATGGCTGTAAAAGTCGATTTTACCCTCCTTTTTAATGATGGAAGGATTGCTGGTAACGCCCGTGATCGGATAGATGGCGCTGTATTTTCTGATGTCCTCTATGTTGGCTGTGTCAAATAAAAATTCCATAATTTTTGTATCCTCCGCTTTAATTGTGCTTTTGCCCGCTGCATCCGTTCCTTACAGACTTTGCTCCGTCCTCTCTATAATATCATCCTGCGTCTGACGTGACAATGCATTAAAGAATGCCGAATACCCGGCAACGCGGACGATCAGGTCGCGGTACTCTTCCGGATTTTTCTGCGCCGCTTTAAGTGTCTCCCTTGATACAACATTGTACTGGACGTGATAGCCGTGGAGGCGGTTGAAAAATGTCCGCAGCAGCATCGTGAGCTTCATCCTGTCTTCCGGTTTTGAGAGGAGCTGCGGCGTCACCTTCTGGTTTAACAGAACTCCTCCGGTAATCTCTTTTGTGGGCAGTTTGGCAACGGTCTTAAAGACGGCCGTCGGTCCTTTCCGGTCCATCCCATGGCTCGGGGAACAGCCTTCCGCCAGCGGTTCCCTGGCCTTCCTTCCGTCCGGTGTGGCTAACGTCCCCATACCCTGGCCCACGTTGGCCGATATGGAGGAGGTTCCCGCATAGTAGACACCGCCCACAGGGCCTCTGCCGTAGCGGGTGTTGTGGTATTTTTTAATTTCGTCAATATAGACGTCATAGGCGCTGCGGATCAGGGAATCCACATAATCCTCGTCATTGCCGTACTTCGGGGCCGCCAGGAGCTGGTTTCTGATCCAGTTTCCCTTCTCCCCCTCAAAGTTGTTCATCAGGGCGTCCCACAGTTCCCCGGCCGTAAAACATTTATCTTCAAACACACATTTCTTAACAGCGGCAAGGGAGTCCGCCATATTAGCAATCCCCACCTGAAGGCCGCTGATAAAGTCATAAACGGCGCCGCCTTCCTTCAGGGTCTTTCCTCTGCCGATGCAGTCTTCCACCAGGGAAGAGCAGAGCACGTCGGGTACGGTTTCTTCCAGAACCATATCACAGCAGGTTTCGATAATGACACTGTGTTTTGTGAAGATCCTGATAATCTTATCCCAGGCCCGCTCCACGTCCCCGTAACATGTCATATCCCTGAAATGGCCTGCCCCCTCGCACAGCTTCACTCCCGACTCCGGATCTACTCCGTCGTTCAGTGCAATCAGAAGTGATTTGGGGAAATTAAGGAAACTCATTCCCGTACAGCGGTATCCCCATTTTCCCGGAACCGCCGTCTCAACACAGCCGATGGCGCTGTAATTATAAGCGTCCTCCTCCTTTACCCCCTTTTCAATAAATGATGGAATAATAATCTCATCGTTGTTAAAGGCGGGCATTCCAAAACCCAGGCGCACCACTTCAATGCATTCTCCCATGAATTCCTCACTCAGGCCGGCATGGTAGCGCACGGTCAGGTTCGGCTGGGGCAGCCTCGTCTGGGCTACACTCCGAAGAATCAGATAAGTCATCGGATTGACCGCGTCTTTTTTATCGGCTGTCTGCCCTCCGACCGTCACATTCTGGTAGAGCGGGCTTCCTGCGCTGAACTGGGTGTGGGACCAGCTTCTGATCTTATTGATTGTAAATGTTTTAAGCCATAGATTTGTCATCAGCTCGCAGGCTGATTCTTCCGTCACCCTGCCGCTTTCAAGATCCCTCTGGTAAAATGGGTTCAGGTACTGATCCATTCTTCCGTAGGAAAGGGAATGGCCGTTGGACTCAATCTGGAGCACCAGATGGACGAGCCACATGGACTGAATTGCCTCGGCAAATGTATCCGCCGGTTCATAGGGCACTTTGGAGAGGATACGCGCCATCTCCCTAAGCTCTCCGGCTCTCCTTTGCTCTCCTTCGTTCTCCAGCGCCCCGGCCTGTGAGAGGGCGAGCTTCGCATAGCGTGCGGCAAAATTCCTGACGGCGTCTATGACAATTAAAATGGCCTGATAAAAATAGAACTTCTTCAGATTCTCCATCTCGGTCAGCTCAAGACTCTTCATCGCCTCCCGGGTTCGTTTTTCATAATCTTTCAAACCAAGTTTCAGCACCTTCTCATACTCCACTGCAAGATGGGCGTCACCCGAAGTGATATTTCCTTCCGCCTTGATAATTCCAAGGTCGTAGAAGATCCGGCTCTGCTCCGGCATTGCCGCAAGGCCCTTATCCTTTGTCGTGTTATGTTCCCAGTATGGAGCCAGTTCCCTAAGCTCTTTCTTTGTCTTCTCCGTGATGTAAAAGACATCCCCGTCCCTCTTCTCAAATTGATCCAGTTCATCAATCACCCAGTCCATCGCATATTCGGGAAAGATGGGGGCGGAACGGTTCGCGGATGCCTGGTTCCCTGCAATCAGCGTCTGCGGTTCGATAAAAACCGTCATATGCTCCAGAATGTTCTGCAGCATATAAGCCCTCTTCAGGACAACCGGTTTATCCGCATGCCGCCGGTAACTCTCCGTCGTCAGAACTGCACGTTCCGCGCAAACATAGGGCCTTGCGTCGAGAAGTTCCTCTCTGAAATCATACATACGCTTTGTCAGCTTTCCAAAATGATTGTTTTCCATGGTCATATCCTCCTCAAAACCGCACTATGTAAATTTAACATCTCTTTTTAAATTATTTTTTTCTGCTGTTTTTTCTTCATATGAAAGAAGCCGTTTCACTGCGCTCGCTTTCATTCAGGCACTTTGCCTATAAAAACAGCCTTACTCAATCCTGCATGGACATTTTGCCGATTTTTTTTCTTTTTTATGATTTCAGTTTACGCTTTTCATTTCGTTTTGTCAATATTATATTTTCATTTGAAACTTATTTACTTTTGAATTTGGTTGTGCTATAGTATGCAATAGTTGTTTTTCTTCAATACGTACATTAGCTGTTAAGAGTAGCAGGAGCTTACTAATATGAAGGCGAATATCTTTAATATCCAGAAATTCAGTATCCATGACGGTCCGGGAATCAGGACGGTCGTTTTTTTCAAAGGATGTCCCTTAAGATGTCCCTGGTGTTCGAACCCTGAGTCGCAGCAGCGCCCCACTCAGATACTCTGGGACAAAAAGAAATGTCTGTACGGCCATCTGTGCGAGATCAAGTGCCCCGCAGGCTGTATGAGCTTTAAAAACAACAATCTGGTATTTGACCCGGAGCACTGTACCGGGTGTAAAAGCTGCATTACCCAATGTCCCGGAAGGGCATTGACTTTCGTCGGCAATATGATGGAAGTGGATGAGGTGATGAAAGAAGTAGTAAAAGACATGGATTTTTACCAGGAATCCGGCGGCGGCGTCACACTCTCAGGCGGAGAGGTTCTGATGCAGTCTGCTTTTGCTGCCGAACTTCTAAAGAAATGCAGGGAACAGAAGATCCACACCGCCCTGGAAACCACGGCGTTCGCAACACCCCTTGTCTTCTCAAAGGTGATTGCGGGGACGGATTTGCTTCTGCTGGATATCAAGCACCACAGTGACAGGGAACATATCAAATACACCGGCGTCTCCAACCAGTCCATCCTGGAAAACCTGGATTTTGCCATCGCGATGAAAGTTCCGGTTATTGCCCGTATCCCGGTCATCCCGCATATCAACGACAGCCTGCATGATGCGAGGGAATTTGTAAAACTTCTCAAGGCCCACAGGGTAGATACGGTAAATCTGCTTCCATTCCACCAGTTTGGCGAGAAAAAGTACGAGGATCTTCAGGTCCCGTATGAACTGAAAGACGTAAAAGCCCTGCACCCGGAGGATTTAACGGAGTATTTCAACGTATTTAAAGATGCCGGGCTGAATGTTTCCATGTAACTGGCAGTTCATAAAAGAGTAAACGCCTTATCCCTTCATTGGATAAGACGCTTACTCTTTTTTATCGTATTATTTAATTATTATATTATCTGCTTATTATATTATCCATTTATTATACTACTCACTTATTAAATTACTCGCTTATTAAATTACTCACTTATTAAATTACTCACTTATTATATCACTCACCCGCCAGGCACACTTTCAGTCCCTGCTCTTCCAGCAGTTCCTTCGCCTCCCTTGAAAGCCCGCTGTCCGTATAGATGCTGTGTACCTCGGAAAGCTTGAACTGTACAACCACGCCCTGTTTACAGAACTTACTGGAATCCGTGACTACAATTACTTTCTTTGCCGACTGGGCCATGCTCTTCATGGCCTCGGTCCTCATCATATCACCGCCGGTAAACCCGATCTCCGGCACAAAACCATCCGTTCCCACGAACAGCTTATCTACGTAAAATTCTCCGGCACACTTCCTGACGAGAGGGCCGACCATGACCTGGGACTCCTTCTGGTACTCTCCCCCCAGCAGGATGACTCTCCCTACGGATATTTCTCTTATATAATTGGCTATAAATGCGGAATTGGTGATAATCGTCACATCCTTCTTATCCGCAGCCAGCTGCTCCGCCAGGAGGGCACAGCTGGAACCGGATTCGATCATAATCGTCTCACCATTCACGACGCTTTTTGCCGCCTCTTTTGCAATTTTCAGTTTCGTGTCATAGCGAACCGCCATTCTGTTGTTGATGTCATCGACATTCTTCATGACCGCATAGCCGTGCTCACGTGAAAGAAGCCCTCTCTCCTCCAGCATATCCAGATCCTTGCGGATCGTCACCTGTGAAACGCCCAGGAGTTCCGACAAGCGGTTTACCTCCACTTTTTTCTCTTCACTGACTATATCAAGTATTCTCGTATGGCGTTCTGTCATTATCACTCCTTGCGGCAGATGCCGCTCTCCTTTCTGTGTTATGTGCCACAAATTGCGGCCGCCCTCTTCCGTTCTGTGCCTGTTGTTTTTTAGTATAACATATCAGTCTTTCATCCGTAAATAGGGATTTAATTGAGAAATGAGGACGCCGCCGTCAGGTCGGGGACCGGGGTGGTGAGGGGGATCGATGAGTCTTTCGTCCCGGGCGTCAGGTTATCGTGGCGGCTGATTTGTCCTCTTTCTTCAATGGGGGAGACGCTTGCCGCTGCCACTACGTTTCCCCGGATGCCTGAAAACTACATCCTGTTCACTATGAAACCATGTAAACTTAGAATCTTAGAGTGTTTATTCTGAGCCTCTTTTTATGCATCCCAGGATATCATCAGAATGTAAAATAGTTACGATTATATCGTGGCCGCGACAATACCACCACCACACTTGACGAAAGAGACAATCAGCCCCTGAAGCCGGCGGACGGGGCAACACGCTTCGCTGAGTCTTCAGTCCCGTCGACAACCTGCCCGGGGAAGTAAGGAGAAAACTTTCCGAAGGGGACCTTGGAATCCGCCGGTGCTTGCTGAGGTCTTACACGAAGCTAGCATCCGCTGCGCATTCCACAAGCGGGAGCGAGTCCCCGCAGGAATTTTTTCTCCTGGATTCCCCCTCACCACGCCCTACCAACCGGGACTGAAGACTCATACACACCCTCCCACCACCCCGTCCGCCATCTTACAGAGGCGTCCTCGCATCTCAACTAAATCCCCATCATGATATCATATTTTCTCAGAATACCTCTTGTAATTCTAAAAGTTCAATGATATAATGTGTTCATTATTTAATATAAATTGTAAAAATTGAACACCAAGGAGGCAGCTATGAATGACACCACTAATAAAAATGTAAAACGGCAGCTGGACTGGATCACAATGATAATTCCTTTTATTATCATCCTGTTCCTCTGCATCAGCTTTGTGTTCCTGCCGGATTCTTCCAAAAGGATTATTGAAGGGATCCGTACCTTTCTGGGCGAGGAGCTGGGTACCTATTACCTGGCCGTAGGACTTGGAGTTTTTCTCCTCTCCCTCTACCTGGCCTTTTCCAAATACGGCGGCATCCGTCTCGGAAAGAAGGATGAGAAGCCGAAGTACTCGAATTTTGCCTGGGGTTCCATGATGTTTACCTCCGGACTGGCGGCCGATATTCTTTTTTACTCACTCTGTGAGTGGATTCTCTATGCACAGGATCCCCATATGGCCGAGATGGGTTCCATCCAGGAATGGTCCGGTACATATCCGCTGTTCCACTGGGGTCCGATACCGTGGAGTTTTTACGTTGTCCTGGCCGTATCCTTTGGTTTCATGCTGCATGTCCGCGGTTGCCACAAGCAGAAGTTTTCCGAGGCCTGCCGTCCTCTTCTCGGCAGTAAAACAGACGGGATTCCCGGAAAAATCATTGACCTTATCGCGGTATTCGCGCTGATGGCCGGCACAGCCACCACATTCAGTCTGGCGACTCCGCTGATGAGCCAGATCGCATCCAGCCTGCTGGGTCTCCCAAGCTCAAAGTGGATCACGATTGCCATTCTGGTCGTCACCTGCATTATTTATACCTTCTGCGTGGTCCGGGGAATGCACGGGATTATGAAGCTCGCCGCATCCTGTGTTTACCTGTTCTTCGCCCTGCTTGCCTATGTCCTGCTCTTCGGGGGCGAGACAAGATACATTATTGAGACCGGTTTTTCTTCCATTGGAAACCTGGTGCAGAATTTCTTCAGCCTGTCCACCTTTACCGATCCCCAGAGAACCACCTCCTTCCCCCAGACATGGACCATTTTCTACTGGGCTTACTGGATGGTGTGGTGTGTTGCCGCTCCGTTTTTCATCGGCAATATCTCTAAAGGACGCACCGTGAAACAGACGATTCTGGGCGGTTATATATTCGGCCTCGGCGGCACCTTCACCAGTTTTATCATCCTCGGCAATTACAGCCTTGGCCTGCAGGTCTTCGGCAAACTGGATGTGATGGGTCTCTATGCCTCTACAGGAGATCTCTACACGACGATCATCGCCATTGTCCAAACCCTGCCCCTTGCTCCGTTGGTGCTGATTCTCCTGGCGCTCACGATGATCGCCTTTTATGCAACCAGTTTCGATGCCATTGCCCTGGTTGCCTCGTCTTATTCCTACAAGGAGCTGGACAATGATGAAGAACCTTACATGGGTATCAAAGTGTTCTGGTCCATCATGCTGATTCTGCTGCCGATCGCCCTGGTATTCAGTGATAATTCCATGGCAAACCTGCAGACGGTCTCAATCATCGCCGCCTTTCCTATTGCGGTGATTATTGTCCTGATTATTGCTTCGTTCCTGAAGGATGCCAAGAAGGTTTTATAACGGCCTCGGGTTAACCGAAGACCAACCTGCAACATATATTAAAAGAAAAAGGGATTATTATGCCCGGTTTAATAGACTATATCGCCGCCCAGGGCAGCCAGACATTGGACGTATCTCCATTGTCCGCCGTGGACGGCCTTGTTTTTTCTGCGATGTCGTACATTCACCTCGACGGCCTGATACCAGACAATCCCGATCAGGCCCCGTCTGTAAAAGAAGTTGCAAAAACCATCTCTTCGCTGCCGGAGAGAGAACGCCTTGCACGGGTCCGCTCCCTGGAAAATCAGCAGTTACTCGAAGCCATGGGGCACAGTCCCCGATTTTCCGGTCTCCGGCTGACCGGTTTCAGGGATATTAAATCGCCGGATTTGGAAATGCAGTTTTCCGCAGTCACCGTTCTGATGGGGAAAGACGCCTTTGTCACATTTCGCGGCACCGACGGAACGCTCATAGGCTGGAAGGAAGATTTCAACCTGGGTTTTCTCGATACTGTGCCGGGCCAGTGGGAGGCCTGCAATTACCTGTCCCACATGGCGGCCCGCGTCTCCGGTTCCCTGTGGGCGGGCGGCCATTCTAAGGGCGGCAATCTCGCCGTATTTGCAGCCGCATGTGCCTCGCCCGGCATTATGGACCGTTTAAAGGCCGTGTACAACTATGACGGTCCGGGGTTCAGCCAGGCGGTACTCTCCACCTCCGGCTATCGCGATATTCTGCCCCTCATCCACACTTTTGTCCCCCAGTCCTCAGTAATCGGAATGCTCCTTGGACATGAAGAATGTTATACGGTTGTCTTAAGCAACCGAAAAGGACTGATGCAGCACGATCCCTATTCCTGGGAAATAAAAGACGGCAGTTTTGTCCGGCTGAGAGAAGTCACACAGAAGAGCTGCCTGGTAGATCAGACGTTGAAGAAATGGATCACCTCCCTCTCTCCCCAGGAACGCGAGGCCTTTGTGGACACCGTCTATGAAATCCTCCAATCCTCCGGAGCCAGCCGCACCGGGGAACTGCTGCTCCCCGACAACATCCTGGAAATTGCGAAGAGCCTGATTAAGGAGTCTCCCGAAGTGACACTCGACAAGATTCTTCTCCCCCTTATGGCGCTTGTGAGAGCCGCCGGGGAAACACTGGCTCCTTTTTATCTGAGCATCTTCCCCGATACCCGCCCATAAGAAAAAGCAGATATGAAAATATCTGCTTTTTCTTAAACGCCTATCACTTGCGTTTCCCGGCGGCGCTGATACGGGACATAGCCCTTGCCAGCTCCATCTTACTTCTGTGGTACTCCGCAATGGACTGCTTCTGGCGCAGCTGCTCTTCGGCGCGCTCCATGGCCTCTCTGGCTCTGTTGATATCAATCTCATCGGGATGTTCTGCCGAATGGACAAAAACCTGGACACGGTTGTTGATCATCTCAGCAAATCCGGAACCCGTGACGGCCGTAATCTCCTCCCCCTTCTCCGTGATAATCGTCGTCGTACCCGGTACAACGGCAATGATTACGTTCTCATGGTGAGGCAGGAAGGTATGCCCGCCGTCCGTTGCCGGAAGGTTGATAAAACGCGCCCTTCCTTTATAAAACATCTGTGTGCTGGAATACAGTTCTAGGCCGAATGTGGATATCTGTTCCATACTTACCGCCCTCCCGTCTTCTCCTGCTCCGCTTTTGCCTTCACATCCTCAATAGAACCAACGTTGAAGAATGCGTTTTCCGGATACTCATCCATCTCACCGTCCAGGATCATCTTGAATCCCTTAATCGTCTCCTTCAGCGGCACAAATTTTCCCGGTACGCCGGTAAATGTCTCAGCCACATGGAACGGCTGTGAAAGGAATTTCTGGACTTTTCTGGCTCTGTAAACTGTGATCTTATCTTCCTCGGAAAGTTCTTCCATACCAAGGATAGCAATAATATCCTGAAGCTCTTTATATTTCTGGAGGATCTCCTGGACACGTCTGGCCGTCTCATAATGCTCCTCACCGACTACCTCCGCCTCCAGAATACGGGAAGTGGATTCCAGCGGATCCACCGCTGGATAGATACCCTGCTCCACAATCTTTCTGGAAAGTACCGTCGTGGCATCCAGATGGGCAAACGTCGTGGCCGGCGCCGGGTCGGTCAAATCGTCCGCAGGGACATAGACCGCCTGGACGCTTGTTACAGAACCTTCCTTCGTCGATGCGATTCTCTCCTGCAATTCTCCCATCTCATTAGCAAGCGTCGGCTGGTAACCTACCGCCGACGGCATACGGCCGAGCAGAGCCGAAACCTCGGAGCCCGCCTGCACGAAACGGAAAATATTATCAATAAACAAAAGCACATCCTGATGCTCTTTGTCACGGAAATACTCAGCCATCGTAAGACCGGTCTCCGCAACCCTCATACGGGCTCCCGGCGGCTCGTTCATCTGGCCGAATACCAAAGCCGTCTTCTCAAGCACTCCCGACTCCTTCATCTCAACCCAGAGGTCGTTGCCTTCCCTGGAACGCTCTCCGACTCCGGTGAATATAGAATAGCCGCCGTGTTCCGTGGCGATATTCTGGATCAGCTCCTGAATCAGAACCGTCTTGCCGACTCCGGCTCCGCCGAACAGGCCGATTTTTCCGCCTTTTGCATAGGGCGCCAGAAGATCGATTACCTTGATTCCCGTCTCCAGAACCTCCACTACCGGGCTCTGGTCCTCGAATGACGGCGGATCCCGGTGGATTACCCAGTGCTCCTCGTCATCCAGCCCTTCTCCTCCGTCGATTGTCTCCCCCAGGACGTTGAAAAGACGTCCCAGGTTACGATCACCTACCGGAACACTGATTCCCTGTCCTGTAGGAATTACTTCCATATCTTTATGAAGGCCCTCACTGGCGGCCAGCATAATGCAGCGGACCACATTATTTCCCATGTGCTGGGCGGCCTCCATGATGCAGGTTCTGTCCCCGTTCTGAACTTTCAGGGCATCCCTCAAATGGGGCAGAACACCGCCTTCAAATGAAACATCCACAACAGGTCCCATGACCTGAATAATTCTGCCTGTGTCCATAATTATCCCTTTCTTTTTTGCGCATTCGCGCCGCTGACAACTTCCGTGATTTCCTGGGTGATGGCCGCCTGTCTGGCCCGGTTATACTGGATCGACAGATCTTTAAGCATCTCTTTGGCGTTATCAGTGGAAGACCGCATCGCCATCATGCGGGCATTATGCTCGCTGGCGTATGCCTCCACCAGGCAGCCGTAGATAATGCCGGTCAGATAGTTCGGCACCATATTGTCCATCACTTCGTCCGCAGACGGGAACAGGCTGATATTCTCCTGCATGACTCCCGTCAGCATCTGGGACGGTTCAAAATCAGCCCTTTTGAGAGGAAGCAGCTGTTTCAGCCTTGGTTCTTCCTTCATCGAGTTGACCATCTCCGTAAACAGGATAAACACCTCATCCAGCTCCCTGTTTAAGAAGCCGTCCACCATAGTCTCGGATATCAGTCTGGCCCGGTGCATCGTCGGTTTCTGGACTGTATACCTGAAACTGCCATCCATGTCCACGCCCTTCACCTTGCCGAAATACTGCCGTCCCACGACTCCCAGCACATACAGTTTCCTGTGTCCCGGAAGCTTCAGCCTCTCCTCGGCCATCTTGATGATGTTATGGTTGTAAGCTCCGTTTAATCCCTTATCGGCAGTGACCACAATCAGTCCGAATTTCCGTTCTTCCGGCGGAATTTCAGGGCGCTGATCCAGATACCGGTTCTCCTTTTCGGTTTCGGGGAGATGGCGGAGCAATCGGTCCATTGCGCGCTGCACGCCGAAGAAATACGGTTCCGTATCCGTCAGCGTCTTTTTCGCCTTTTTCATCTTGGATGAGGATATCAGGTACATGGCGTTTGTGATCTTCATCGTATCCTGGATGCTCTTCATCCTGGTCTGGATCTCTTTAATACTTGCCATCTGTATCACCTGCCTCTGTCAGCTTTATATTCCTCCGCCGCTTTTGCGATTCTGTCAATCAGCGCCTGCGGCAGTTCCTTCTTCTCATCTATTTCTTTTACAATCTCGGGATGGATCTCCTCAAAGTAGCGGAGCATATCCTCCTGGAATGGTTTAATCTCTTTCACTTCCACATCCATAAAAATCCTGTGAGTGGCCGCACACAGCGTGATGACCTGCTCGTGAAGGCTGAGCGGATGGTAAAGCGGCTGTTTTAAAAGCTCCATCAAAGATTTTCCGTACTGCAGCTGATCCTTCGTCGCTGCATCCAGATCAGAACTGAACTGGGTAAAGACTTCCATCTCACGGTACTGGGCCAAATCGATACGGATACTTCCTGACGCCTTCTTCATTGCCTTAAACTGTGCGGCTCCGCCGACACGCGATACGGAAAGCCCGACGTTTACGGCCGGCCTCATGCCTGCGAAGAACAGATCACTCTCCAGGAAGATCTGGCCGTCGGTAATGGAGATAACATTGGTCGGAATATAGGCCGACACATCTCCGGCCTGCGTCTCGATGATAGGCAGGGCCGTGATGGAACCTCCGCCCAGAGCCTCGCTCAGACGGCTGGAACGCTCCAGCAGCCTGGAATGCAGATAGAATACGTCACCCGGATATGCCTCACGTCCTGGTGAACGTCCTAACAGTAAGGACAGGGCACGGTATGCCACAGCATGTTTGGACAGATCGTCGTATACAATCAGCACATCTTTTCCCTTATGCATAAAATACTCCGCCAGAGCAGTCCCCGCATAGGGCGCAATGTACTGGAGCGGCGCACAGTCGCTGGCCGTGGAGGCCATAACCGTCGTGTAATCCATGGCTCCGTATTTCTCGAAGGTAGATACCAGCTTTGCAATGGTGGACGCCTTCTGTCCGATTGCCACATAGATACAGATTACATCTTTGCCCTTCTGGTTCAGGATCGTATCGGTGGCGATCGATGTCTTACCGGTCTGGCGGTCGCCGATGATAAGCTCCCTCTGTCCCCTTCCTATAGGGAACATGGAGTCGATGGACAGGATTCCGGTCTCCAGGGGCTGGTTAACCGCCTGACGGTCGATAATTCCCGGAGCCTCCTGTTCTACAGGACGGTAGTCATCCGTCTTTATCTCACCCTTTCCGTCAATCGGAGCTCCCAGGGCGTCGATAACACGGCCGATACAGGCATCCCCTACCGGGATTCCGGCTTTCTTACCCGTTCTTGCAACACGGGTTCCCTCGCCGACCTCGGTATCCTTGCCGAACAAGATACAGCCGATGCTGTCCTGGCGGACATCCTGCACCATTCCCTTGAGGCCCGACTCAAAGGTTACGACCTCGCCGTACATGGCATGATCCATTCCGTAGATTCTGGCAATTCCGTCGCCCACGGAGATAACGGTTCCCGTCTCCTGCTCCTTGCATATATCGTCATAATTTGCTATTTCCTCTTTCAGTATGGAAATAATTTCATCTGAATTAATCGAACTCACTTTTCTCACCTCCGCGTCAATTGCTGTTTAAGCCTCTTAAGCCGTCCGTCCAGGCTGTAATCATATTCATAATCTCCGGCCTTCAGGACAAAACCGCCCAGCAGCGACGGATCCTTTTTAATCTCAAAAATCACGTCTTTTTTCTGATATTTACTGCACAGAAACTTCTCTATTCCCTGAAGCTGCTCTTTGGAAGGAGGTGTCACACAGGTAAGCAGGACTTTCATAATTCCTTCCTGCTGCCTTAAATATTCCTCGTAGCATTCCAAAATTTCCTCAATCTGTCCTGTCTTTTCATGCAGACAGGCCACCTTCAGAAAATTTTTGACAGGCTCCGGAAATATCCGGTCAATCACCCTCTCTTTCTTGTCCCGGGAAACCAATGGGCTTTCCAGAATCCGTCTCAAAGCAGGTGTCTCATTAAGCAGCCTCACAGCCTCTCTTAAATCTTCCACCGGAACAGACAGGTCTGCCAGAACGCGGGCGTAATTAACGGATGTCTGTCTCATATTTCTCACCTGCTTTCGCTATTACCTTCGGGTTTCATCACCGCATCCATTGCTGCATTATTCAGGAACTGATCGTACAGAAGCTTGTCATCTGACTCACGTTCCGCACTCCCGGCCACTTTTCTGGCTGCGGTCAGAGCCAGCTCTGCAATGCGGGACTGGAGGTCAGCCATGGTTTTTTCTTTTTCGCTTTCGATATTCTTCTCTGCTTTCCTCATAATGTCTGCCGCCTGATCACCGGCCTCTTTCAGAATCCGATCTGATTCTTCCCGTGCACGCTTTTTCGCTTCTTCAATCATGCGTCCGGACTCGCTTCTGGCATTCTTAAGGGCATCTTCATAACGGCCCTTAAGCTCATTTGCCTCAGCCTCGCTGTTCCTGGCGTTTAAAAGCCCCTCGGAAATCTCCGCCTGCCTCTTATCCATTACGGCAGTCACAGGTTTAATCAGAAATTTTTTAAGTAGAAGACAGAGGATAATCAGGTTAATGATTTCAAAGACAAGGCTCCAGTTTAACTGTAACACTTCTCCCACCTGCCTTTCACATTTATTTTAAGAATAAGATAATTACAAGGGCAATAACGAAACCGTAAATGGCGGTAGCCTCTGCCAGGGCACATCCAAGAAGTAAGGCCTTGCTGATTTTACTCTCAGCCTCAGGCTGCCTTGCGATGGCTTCCACTGCTTTAGAAGTTGCGATACCGATACCAATACCTGCTCCAATACCTGTAAGTACAGCGACTGCTGCTCCGATTGCGATTAATGTAGACATAATAATACTCTCCTTTTTGTTTGTTTTCTTTACTCTTTTTCCGGACTGTTATCAGTCCAGTTGCTCCTTAATAAACAGGGCGGTCAGGAAGACAAATACATATGCCTGGATCAGACCGTCAAAAATATCAAAATAAAAACTGAACGGTATCGGCACAATGAGCGGGGCCACCAACTTAATTAATTCCATTACTACGAATGAGCCCAGCACGTTGCCGAAAAGCCGCATGCACAGAGACACGGGACGGATGGCAATCTCCATAATGTTGATTGGCAGTATAAACGCCACCGGTTCTGCAAAACTCTTCATGAATCCCTTCATGCCTTTCTTATGAAACCCGGCATACTCGATTACCGCGATGCTGATGACAGCCAGTGCGGCAGTTACATTCAAATCCTTCGTGGGCGGTGTGATGCCTGCGATGCCAATCAGGTTGGCTACGCCGATAAAAAGCGCCGTTGAAATCAGATAAGGAATGTACCCTTTTCCTTCTTCCCCGACCAGATCCAGGAAGAAATCTCTTAAGAATCCAATTGAAGTTTCCAGGAACAACTGAAGCTTCCCGGGATTCTCAACCTTGAGATTCCTTACAAAGATGATGGAAAGAAGAACCAGAACCGCCATGATAAACCATGTCGCCACCACGGACTCGTAAATCGGGATTCCTCCAAATACGGGTATAGTAAATGCGACTTTAGCGTTCAGCTCTTCCATCAGGGCCTTTGAAAGTGTGTCCGTCTTATATCCCTCCCCTTTGAGAATATTTTTGAAGCGCGTCAAAAAGAATCCTTCTTGCAGCAGAGTTTTTTTACTTCACCGGAAGTCTCATTTTTGTGAAATAAAAAAAACCTCCGCCGGTTTCCTGTAATCGGATTCCCGGAAAAGGTCTCTTGTTTCTTCGCTTTCCCATATTATGTTACTTTAGGCCGAGAAATGCAATAACATTTGGAAAGAAATTTAGTTGTAAAATCCAACAAAATTAAGCATTTTGTACAAATTTCCATACAATCCGGAAGATTTTTAACACCCTGTTAACACGAAAATCAGAAAAAGAGCCTCGTTCCTGCCGGAGAAGACAATCTTCTTAAGGCATTTTACGATGCTCTCTGTTTAATTTACTCCTTTAAAGTTTTATCAAAGCGCTCCCATCATCATCGTCCAGACACCGGATACCGGCATCACGAGAAACAGCGCCGGGAGAAACGATGCCGCCCTGATTGGTTTTATCTCGGCAACCCTGATTCCCGTCACCAGGGCGATAACGCCTCCGCAGCCCATGAAATCGGCTATCATGGATTCCGTCGCCCAGGGCATGATAAAGCCCGACAAACTAAACAGCGCCAGATAAATCAGAAACTGCGGTACCGAAATCATAGCCACACAGGCTCCCAGCGTGGAGGCGAAAATGGCGGCTCCGAACAAATCCAAAACAGCTTTTGTAATAAGCACTGAGGAATCCCCCGTCAGACCTTCACTCATTGCCCCCATCAGGCCGAGACTTCCCGAACAAATCAGAATCATCACTCCTGTAAAGCGTTCGCTGAACTCACTGTCCTCCTCTGTCTTATTCCTTTTCACCATTCGAGGCAGTTTTCCCAGAAATTCTTCCAGTTTCATTGTCTCTCCAATGATTCCGCCCAGAATCAGGGAGAGCATGACCGGAGAAAGGGAGGAAGATTTTCCAATCAGCGTAATGCCAATTGCAATGGAGCTAATTCCAAAGAATCTGGAAAGGAACTCACACGTCTGCTTTGGAAAAAAGCGTCCCGCAGCAGCTCCGGCGGCCCCTCCCAGGGCCACGGAACCGCAATCTATTATAATTCCCCAGGGTATCATATCATTGACTCCTTACAGCAATTTGATCGCATAGCTTGCAATGATGACAGAGGCAATCGTCACCGTGGCAATTCCTGCAGTTACAATCTTCGGCACCAGATAATTGCTCAGCGCCGTGTGTTCTTCCTCCGTCTTACCGTATGCCTTTGCAACGTCCTGTGAAATATAGAGCGTGGTCGGAAAACCGTACATGCAGGTCAGGCCGAGGGCAATAGCAAGGTACGGGTTCATTTTCATGAACTTTGCCAGCACAATCGCCACAATCCCGGTAAACAGGCTGCCCAGACCCAGGACAACAACGATAGGCAGGAGCATTCCAATCACGTCCTGTGGCGTAATATAGGAAAAATTCTCAAACAGGCTGGCTAATATAAGAACCATAAACAGGCCGGCGCATCCCGTCTTCGCCATGGCATTCTCATCCAGAAGTCCCAGGCAGGTAAATATGATTCCCATAAACAGGGCCATAACAAGGTAATGGATAACCCCGTTTGTAAATCCGGCCAGAACGTTTGCCACAGATGCCGTAATTGCAAGCTTTGCCAGGATAATCACGCTTGTGCTGAGCGATTCCGGCAGGGTAAACAATTTCTTTTTCGCCCCCTCTGCCGAAACGGCCGAATTACTGTACAGCGTCAGGTTCCTGCCGTCTTTCAGGAAATCGGCTGCGGCCCTGCGCATCATAATAGTGGAAAGCGGCAGACCAACGAATGTCTGGACAGTCAGAAGCATGCTGCAGAGAGCCGATAAATGCTCCATCCCCCTGGCATTAAAAAAGTCACTCATGATGATGACTGCAGAAATGGAACCCGAGAAAATCGGTGCTCCCGCTACCGCCTGCTCACGTCCGATGATCATGGAACCCACAATAATAATACCGATTACTCCGGCGGAAACGGAGACTACGCTGATCACAATGGTCTTCCACTGCCTTGCCAATTCTTTCAAATTAATTGTCGTCCCCACGCTGGCAATCAGCACGCCGCTGGCCACCGAGCCGAGCGTACTTAAACCGGCATCCGTCACGAGTGTTTTCGGAAAACCCAGCCAAAAATATGCCAGCAGGAGAATTGCGGCCACAAACGGCTGGGAAAGAATGGCATTCGTCCTGGATGAGCAGAACTCACCGATGGCGAAAATCACAAGTACCGTTGTCAATGCATAAATAGCAACCATAAAAATTACCCCCTTATCCTGTTTTCAGGATCCTTCTCTAATGTTTTTCCAGCCAGTCCCAGGCGCAATGCGCAAGCAAAGCGGCCCCCGTGACCAGCACCTCCTCATTATAAATTACATAAGGGCTGTGGTTATGCCCCTGTCCTCCCTCACTGTTCCCGCATCCTATGACAAACATGACGGAAGGCACTTTCTGTGTATAAAAGCCGAAGTCATCCGATACCTGCATTTTATAATCCCCATCTGTAATAAAACCGGCTCCAAAATGCCTGAGGCTCTCCGAAAAGAAACCAGCCAGCTCCGGATCATTCACCGTGCATGGACACTGTTCGGCAAAAATAAGCTCTCCCACAGCTCCAAACATCTGCGCCGTACCTTCCACAATCTGCCGCATCCTTATTTTCAGTTTCCGGCATGCGGAATCGTCATAGGTACGCACCGTCCCCGAGAGCCTGGCCGTGTCGGGCACGATATTACTTGCGCTTCCCGCTTCAACCTGACAGACATTTAAAACAACAGGTATGTCGGCGGCCACTTCCTTTACCTGAAGGGACTGAAGCGCCAGGATGATATGTGCCGCCACATTGATTGGGTCGATTCCCAGATGCGGCTGCCCTCCATGGCCGCCTTTTCCCTGAATTCTTATCTCAAATGTGTCCGAGGATGCCAGGAAGGTTCCTGCGGGATAATTCAGATATCCCGGCAAAAGTGTCGGCTGTACATGGATTCCAACCGCCGCGTCCACGGCCGGATTCTCAAGAATCCCGGCCCGGATCATCTCCTGTGCGCCTTCTAGCGTCTCCTCCCCTGCCTGGAAAACAAGCTTGACCGTGCCGGAAAGTTCCTTTTCCCTCTCCTTCAGCATCCTGGCCGCTCCCAATAAAAATGCGGTATGAATGTCATGTCCGCATGTATGCGCCCTTCCCCTGTTCAGAGAGGAAAACGGTAAGCCGCTCTGCTCTTCCATCGGCAGCGCATCCATATCGGCCCTCAAAAGTATTGTTTTTCCTGTTCTGTTTCCTATTTCCGCCACAAGGCCTCCGCAGGGAATTTCCCGGTATCCGCATCCCATTTCCCGGAGTTTCTTTTTGACGTATTCTTCCGTCTCCGGCAGCTCCGTTCCCAACTCCGGGTGGCTGTGCAGAAACCGTCTGTTTTCAATATGGTATCCTTTCAGCCTGCGGCTGTATTCTAAAAAGTCTATGATTTTCTTACCTCCTCCGATTCATTAAGCCGGCCGGCCTTTGAATAAAAAAAATTCTTACCAAACTCAATATAGCATTGGCAAGAATTTTTGTACAATATTTATAATTTATTCTAATATAAAATCAATTTATGCGGGCCTGCAGGCAGCCATCTAAAAACTCCAGACATGTTTTAGCTGCCCCGGACAGCCTCCTCCCTTTCGAATATACGGCCGCTACCGTGTAAAAGCACGGTGGATTAAAAGAAATCTCCTTGTAGGTTGAACTGTCTCCCAGTTCTTTTTCGTATTGCCCGGCCGAGAACCAGATGTCGTGATAGGTCAGTCCAATACCGTCGTTGCACCGGATATGCTGGAAATAAGAGTCCAGCAGAAGCGCTGAAAACTGAGGTTTAATTTTAATCTTCCGCTCCGGGAAAGTATCCTGCAGAATCCGGAAAATATAGCTGTTCTTGGGTTCATCCAGCGAAAGGGAGATAAGAGGCTGGCGTTCAAATTCATCCAGGGTGAGCGTCTCCTGGCTGCTGAGGGGATTACTGCAGCTTAAACAGACGCGCAGCTCTCCCTGAAACAGGGGGTGGATTTCCAGAGATTTTACCATCCCACCCGTCACGGCGATGATACCCAGATCGATCATCCCGTCTTTTAACTGTGTGACAATCGAGGGCGTCGAACTCTCATTCTCAATCACATGGATCCCTTTATATTTCTGCTGGAACTCTTCCAGAACGGGCTGAAGGGCCGCGCGCATCTGAATCGAATAACCGATTCTCAGATTCTCGGTCCGCTCGGAGATAAAGTCTTTCATCTCCAGCTCCACATTCTCCAGTTCTTTAATCAGGTGTTTTGCCTTTTCAAACAGGAACTCCCCTTCCGGGGTAGGAACCAGGGTACCGCGGTTCCGGTTCAGCAGCAAAACTCCCATATCCTCTTCCAGGCTGTGTACCGCCATCGTAACAGACGGCTGTGTTACATGAAGCTCTTCCGATGCTTTTGTAAAGCTCTTCAGCCTGCACACCGCCTCAAAATAGCTCAGTTTCCGAAAGTCCATCCTCTTTCACCTTCTCCTCTGCCGTAAACAGAACTTAAAATCCGAAAAATGAATTCACACCGGACACCAGTCCGTCCGCCAGTTGTTTCAGCGTATCCGCGGAATGGCTGGATGCCTTGTCTCCCAGTTCGATATCAATGCTCGGAATCGTCGAGAAGGAAGTCTGTGTCAGATCCATCTCCATGCTCCCGCCCGAGAAAATCTTATTTCCTGCACCCTTCAGACCCGTTATCAGCGCCTCGCCCAGCTTGTTGTGCTGCTGCCAGTGGGAAGCCACCGGCTCCATGGCCCGGTAAGATGCGTTGTTTGGAACGCTCATAAAGAAACACCCCTTATTGCTGCTGGTGGAATCCCAGTGCAGGGCAATATGGCAGTCCGCATTGTTATTGGCAATTACGGTCCTCGCAATATTATCAAGCTGTACATCGTCCGACTCGCGGATCATCAGCACATCGTATCCCTGTGCAAGAAGACGGTCTTTTAAGATCTTCGCCATCGCCAGAGTCACCTTGCTCTCCGCCGTACCGTCTGCAAATGTCATTCCGCTGGAAACGGCAACAGCCGTGGTTGCTCCGGCACTGGTCGTGCCGCCCGTCACCTTCGCAGTTCCGTCCGGATGGCAGAGGGTTTTCACGCTGCCGCCGCCTTTTGTTCCGTGGCCCGCGTTGACGCAGACCGTCTTATTCTTTCTGGAATCCGCCGTGCTCTTATAGAGGATAGCCTTTCCGCTGTTAATTTTAGAAAAATCCGCATATTTATATCCGCTCGACAGGCCGATCTCGGTTCCCGATGCAGTGGATGCTGAAGCTCCCGTTTCGTTCCCTGCGGATGATGTATTCTGAACGGACGCTTTCCCGGCAGGCTGTGAGGCGCTCAGATAGGCGGTTGCCACATAGCGTTTCTGTCCGTTTACCAAAACCACGGTCCAGTCCCCATTCGTAGAAACGCGCTCCAGCTTATCTCCGTAATGGAAATTCGTTACAATATTGCTGTCTTTAATCTCTTCCGACGAACGGCACCTGAGTACGTCACAGTTTACATAAACCGTGTCCCCGGCAAAAACGGTCTGGGCCGAACCGGCCAGCAGCATGGCTGTCACAAGGGCAGCCGTCCACTTTAGCTTTGTTCCTGATATGTTTTTACGATTCATTCAATTCTCTCCTTATCAGAGCCGGAAGGAACTCCGGCCATATGATTCATTCTGCACATTTTCCAGTATAATGCATTCGGAAGGCGGTTTCAAGCATCTAAAGGCAACGGCTTCCTTACAATTTTATAACGCCCTGGGGCGGCTTAGTCCCTCCTCACAGGCCGTACCCAACTGAAAACAGCCGGTGCCTTATTGTTACCATTCATTGCCGTGAAACTTATTTTCGATATCTGCAATCAGTTTTTTCAGCCCGGAAGACAGGAATTTGTCTTTATGGTAGACGATTTTAAAGCTTCTTTTCAGTGGAAAATCATTGATCGTGATCTGATTGACCTCCTCATGATGCCTCAGCAGTGACTTCGAAAGAATCGAAACGCCCTGGCCCGAAGCGACGATATTAATAATGGAGTCCGAACTGTGGCAGATCCATTTTTCTATAAACGAAATCCCTCTTTCCTCCATCAAATCGGTAAAAAATTCCCTTGTGCCGGAACCTTCCTCCCTCAATACGAAATCTTTACCTGCCAAATCGGTAAGGTTTACAGAAGATATACCGGCAAACGGATGCATTTTTCCGCAGATCAGAACCATTTCATCCTCATATACATCTTTGAATATCACATTTTTCGTCTTGACTTTTCCCTCAATCACGGCGACATCCAGAACTCCTTCGGAAATCTTACGGATGATGTTCATAGAATTATCAATATAAACACGTATACTCACATTCGGATTTTCCGCTTCATATCCGGTGATGATATCACTCAGGAAATAGCTGCCCACGGTCAGGGACGCGCCTACATGGATGCACTGCTGGCTGGATGCATGATATAGAAACTGTTCCAGCTCCTGATAGGTCGTGGTAATATGTCTGGCATATTCCAGAAACTCCCGGCCCGTTTCCGTTATGTAAAGTTTTTTGGAAAGCCGTTCAAATAATTTGACGTGATATTCTTTTTCTATCTGCATAATCGCATGGCTGACTGTCGGCTGTGTAATATACAGCTCTCTGGATGCAATTCCCATCTGTCCGGTCTCGGCCACTGCGATAAAAATCTCAAAATCACGGATTGTCATAATCTCTTCTCCTTTGTATGTCCCCGCAATGCATAGATAATCTGCTATGAGTTTATAACAAGTTTAGCATTTTACGAATGGCAGGGCAAGCTCTATAATAGACTTAGAATAGCTGCTATTACCAGCTCAATTTTGACCATCCGCAGCACTTCAGCCCGCAGGGCAAAACAGGAAAGGAAGTAAACGAAATGAGAAGCTCAAAAACCTATCAGCTCAAAACAGCAGACATAAATAAATTTTTTGATGTCCTGAAAGAAAAATATGCCATTTATGCACCTGTCAGAATTCCTTCCGGAGGAAGATATGCCGGACAGGATTCTATTCTTTACAAGGAGATTGAACGGTATGAAGACATTGAATTCCGCGAAAGATCCACTTATGCAATGAAAGAGGTTATCACACCGATTACACAGACATTATTTTATTTTACCGACGATGAGTTCAGGGAAAGCAAGCTGGAGGAAACAAGAGATTTGCTCATTTTTGGAAGAGCCTGCGATATTAATGCAGTAAAAATTCAGGACCAGATTTATTGCGAGAACGGCGGTATCACAGATCCATTCTATCAGAGGAGAAGGGAAAAGGTAAAGTTTGCTCTGATGGAATGTCCGGAAGAATTTGACGGCTGTTTCTGCTGCAGCGTGGGTTCCAATGTCACAGACATGCACTCCCTCGCTTTTTCCTTTGGAGAAGAAGGGGCTTACATTGAGGTAAAAGATGAGAGCTTCGACGATTATTTTACAGGATGCGAGGAGGCCGACTACGAAATCACCTTCCCAATGGAAAATAAGCTGAAAGTTGATTTTCCGGTGATTGAGTCTCTCGATATGGCGAACAAACTAAAGGAGCATCCGATGTGGGAGGAGTTCGACGCCAGATGTATCGCCTGCGGGGCCTGTACTGTGGCGTGCAGTACCTGTACGTGTTTTGAAACTACTGATATTATTTATACACAGAACGGGAAAGCCGGAGAAAGAAGAAGGACCTGCTCTTCCTGTATGGTGGACGGATTTGACCGCATGGCCGGTGGGGCCTGTTTCAGACACAAAATATCAGAAAAATACCGCTATAAAATTTTACATAAAGTATATGGACATGACGCCCGGTTCCATACAGGCCCGATGTGCGTAGGCTGCGGAAGGTGTTCGGCCAGGTGTCCGCAGCTCATCGGATATCCCGAAACACTGAATAAGCTGTCAAGGGCAATTGAAGAAATAAAGCAAGAGGAGGAAGTTTGCCATGCTTAATAATCCGGTAAAACCACAGGCACATAAAATCATAGATATTTTTAAGCAGACGGAAGCGGAATGGACCTTCCGGATCGAAAATGAACTCCCCATCCGGCATGGGCAATTCATGCAGCTGTCCCTGCCTAAAATCGGTGAGGCCCCTATCTCCATCAGTGGCTTTGGCGACGGATACGCCGACTTTACGATACGAAAGGTCGGAAAGGTAACGGATGAGCTTTTCGGTTTAAAAAAGGGCGGCATCATTTTTGTCAGAGGATGCTATGGCAACGGCTGGCCGACGGAACAGCTGAAGGGTAAAAATGTTGTGATTATTGCGGGCGGAACCGGCGTTTCACCGGTTAAGAGCCTGATCAGCCAGCTTTACTCCCAACCTGGCTACGCAGAAGAAATCTATTTAATTCTCGGCTTTAAAAATTCTCAGAGCATCCTGTTTACGGATGAGATAGAACAGTGGAAAACATCCCCGAATTTCCATGTTATCCGTACTCTTGACAATGAAGACTATCCGGGCTGGAACAAGGGAATGGTCACCGAATTTGTGAAGGATATCCCATTTGACTCCTTTGGTGATAATTATGAATGTCTTGTAGTGGGACCTCCCATTATGATGAAGTTCGCCGCCAAAAGCCTGCTGGATAACCAGGTTCCCGAGGATAAAATCTGGATGTCCTTTGAGCGGAAAATGTCCTGCGCCATCGGTAAATGCGGACACTGCAGAATTGACGAAACTTATGTCTGTTTAGACGGTCCTGTATTCAATTACACGATTGGCAAAAAGCTGGTAGATTAGGAGGTAATTTGCGGTGAGCGATATCAATATAGGTAAATTGAGAAATAATTGTTTCCGTCAGTCCAAGATTGCGGGCGAGTTTATGCTGCAGCTTCGTGTGCCGGGAGCGGTGATTGATGCAAAATGGCTGGATCTTGTCAGTCACGTATGCAATACCTGGGGCAACGGCTCTTTCCATCTGGGAATGCGTCAGACCTTAAATGTTCCCGGCATCAAAGCGGAAAACATTCCGACGGTGAATGAATATATACGTCCTTATCTGGATGCAATTGAGTGTGATATGTGCGATGTGGAAATGGATACGTCGAATGGCTATCCCTTCATCGGGCCGAGAAATATCATGGCCTGTATCGGAGGCATCCACTGTATTAAGGGTAATGTAAATACGCAGGAAATGGCGCATAAGATTGAAAAACTAATCTATCCCAATCCGTACCATATCAAAGTTTCCATAGCGGGATGTCCCAATGACTGCGCCAAAGGCCATTTTCAGGATTTTGGAATCATCGGCTGCACGAAGCCGGTTTACGATATCGACCGGTGCATCGGCTGCGGGGCCTGCGTCGACAAGTGTAAGGGAGCCGCAACCCGGGTTCTCTCACTGAACGATAAAGGAAAGGTCGATAAAGATCCCTGCTGCTGCGTTGGCTGCGGAGAATGCGTCATTGCCTGTCCCGCCGGAGCGTGGAGGCGTCCCGATAAAGACTTTTATAAGATCGTCATCGGCGGAAGAACCGGTAAACAGTATCCCCGAATGGGAAAAATGTTTGCAAACTGGCTGACGGAAGAAAGCGTTCTGGCTATCATGAGCAACTGGCCGAAATTCTCCGAGTGGGTTCTGGGCGGCAAACCCGTCTACCTTCACGGCGGCCATCTGATTGACAGAGCCGGCTATCAGAAGTTCAAAGACTTTATGCTGGATGGCGTGACACTGAATCCGGAGGCGTATATTGCGGAGACAATCAACTGGGCCGAGACGGAATACAGGAGCAATATTCATGTTAAACCATTGGAGATGCATGAGACGGTGAGATAAGGAATTGATAAATGAGTCTTTGGTCCCTGTTTTGGGGGTGTCATGAGGGGGAATCCGGCCAGAATGAATTCCTACGGGCAGGTCATGCACAGAAAAACCTGCAGATCCGGTTTCACTATCCGATCTGCAGGTTTTTATTAAAGGCGCAGCCGCCCGTCCCTTTCTCTGTCATGCCTCGCCCTCTTTATTAATCAGTTCCACGATCCTTTCGATCTCTTCTTTCTCACCTCGGGAAATTCTTCCGTAATTTTCATGCTCCTTTTTGTCCGTCCATCTGCATAAAAACCATTCGTCCTTACCGTCTTTTTGGAGCGCGCCTCCCTTCTCGACGGTGAAATAATAAACATTTTTAAATTCTTCCCCGAACACAATGTACACTCTGCTGCAAAGAGGCTCCGAACCAGGCTCAGGCATTATAATCTGTGCCATAAACCACGGCTCCTCCAGCCTGTAAAGCCGGACGGAAAAATCTTCTTTTTTATACGGATTTTCTATCTTTTCCGCGTTGGAAAGAATATCATACAGCTTCCAGATAAGTTCTTCCTTTTTATGTGACAATGTGCCGATTATCTGTGCCGGATCCCGGAACAGTTCATCCGGCAAAAAACGATGTTCTACTACATATCTTAATTCTCGTGCGTCCATGCTCCCTTCCTCCCATCCTCTCTTTCAGTACACAACGTAATGCTTTATCCGCCTATTATTCTGTCTCTTTTTATTCTAATCTCACACGTCTCCGGTGTCAAACCTTCCGTGTCAAAGTACAATTTAAATCAGTTGTAATCGTCGTTTTTAATGCGTCAGTTGTATGCTATTTACCTGCTATTTACCTGCGTCAGTTGTAATATTACGCAAATGCAATATATATTTGACATATAGCAATATATATATTATAATGTGCAATATAAAGGAGGCTCACATGAAAAACAAAAAAATGAAAATCGCCCGCATAGAATGTGATCTGTCCCAGGAACAGCTGGCGGAAAAGACAGGCGTCACCAGACAGACAATCGGTATGATAGAGGCGGGTAAATTCAACCCCTCATTGAATTTATGCATCAGTATCTGCCGGACACTACACAAAACATTGGACGAATTATTCTGGGAGGAGGAAGATAAATGAAATTATTTAAGAATAACATGGATGAAAGACAGACACTGGAGATGCTTCAGTCTAGAAAAATAACATGCTGGATCTTTTACATACTGCTGCTCGTATCTCTGATCATCCAGTCCTGGTTACTGAATCTGCCGTTTGCCTATTATGGACCCGAATTTTCAATCCTGCTGATTGGCGGAGCTTATTTAATTATTTCCGATATACGCAGGGGCGAATGGGAGGACTTTACCCACATGAAGCCTGGAATCAGGGCTTATCTGCTCTGGTCGGCAGGTTCGGCAATAATTGCTTCCGTTATTTTTACGATACTGCAGTATATCCGTCTGTCAGCCTCCGGCAAAGTATTGCCGTTTTCGGATATACTCCTGTCTTCCGGCATATTTATGATATTTATATTTTGTTTTGCCTTTGCAGTCCTTACTTTGGTCGGAACATTGACCAAAAAGCAGAGGAAAAAACTGGATGAAAAATATGAAGACCCTGAAGATTAGAGGCGGTGGTAAAGAGCCAGGTTAATTTTGCAGAAAAGAGCCTAAAATCGTAGTACAAAAAACGGCAGACCGGACTTAACATCCGGCCTGCCGTTTTTTTATTCTTCGCTTAAATCATCCTCATTCAGAACAATTCTGTCTGCTTCGTCAAGAATATCCAGGTCGATTTCGTCGTCGGCCAGCATAATCTCATCCTCTTCTTCCACATCTGTATTCAGCTTGATGGAGCGGTATCTCTTCATACCTGTTCCTGCAGGAATCAGCTTACCGATGATAACGTTCTCTTTCAGGCCGATCAGCTTATCGACTTTACCGTTGATGGCTGCTTCTGTCAGAACCTTTGTCGTCTCCTGGAAGGAAGCGGCTGACAGGAAGGAATCTGTAGCCAGGGAGGCTTTTGTGATACCGAGCATAACCTGACGGCCGATTGCCGGTTCTTTACCTTCCGCGATCAGAGCCTCGTTCATATCGTTGTAATCCAGAACGTCCATAGAGGTTCCCGGAAGTACATCCGCATCTCCGCTCTCCTCGACCTTAATCTTCTTCAGCATCTGGCGCACAATCATCTCGATATGCTTATCATTGATTTCTACACCCTGCAGACGGTAAACTCGCTGAACCTCCTGGATCATGTAATCCTGAACGGCGCGGACGCCTTTAATCTTCAGAATATCATGCGGGTTTACACTACCTTCTGTCAGCTCATCGCCGGCCTCAAGGTAAGCGCCGTCCTGAATCTTGATTCTGGAACCGTACGGAATCAGATACGCCTTGGAATTTCCTGTTTCATTATCTGTAATGATGATCTCACGTTTCTTCTTTGTATCTTTAATTGTTGCAATACCTGCAAATTCAGCAATAATTGCAAGTCCTTTCGGCTTACGTGCCTCGAAAAGCTCCTCGACACGGGGAAGACCCTGTGTAATATCGCCACCGGCAACACCGCCCGTATGGAACGTACGCATGGTCAGCTGTGTACCAGGCTCACCGATGGACTGAGCGGCAATAATACCGACTGCCTCACCTACCTGAACCGGCTGTCCCGTCGCCATGTTCGCGCCGTAGCACTTCGCGCATACACCGATATGGGATTTACAGGTCAGGACGGTACGGATCTTAATGCTGTCCCTTCCCTGTTTTTTGAGTGCCGCCATAACGGCTGCCGCACGCTTCGGAGTACACATATGGTTTGCTTTGACAATGATTTCTCCCGTATCGGGATCTGTGATTGTCTCTGCAATGAAACGGCCTGTGATACGCTCTTCGAGCGCCTCAATCGTCTCCTGACCGTCCATGAAGCCTTTAATCTCCATGAATGGGATTTCTTTTCCTTCACAACAGTCCTCTTCACGTACGATCAGATCCTGTGAAACGTCAACAAGACGTCTTGTCAGATAACCCGAGTCGGCCGTACGCAGCGCCGTATCGGACAGACCTTTACGCGCTCCATGAGCAGAGATGAAATACTCCAGTACGTCAAGACCCTCACGGAAGTTGGACTTGATAGGAAGTTCGATGGTATGGCCTGTTGTATCGGCCATAAGTCCACGCATACCTGCCAGCTGTTTAATCTGTTTATCAGAACCACGGGCTCCGGAATCGGCCATCATGTAGATGTTGTTGTACTTATCAAGTCCGGTTAACAGGTCGTGGGTCAGCTGATCATCGGTAGCCTTCCATGTCTCGATAACTTCTTTGTAACGCTCTTCCTCTGTGATAAGACCACGGCGGAAGTTCTTGGCAATCTGGTCAACGGTAGCCTGGGCATCTTCAATAAGCTGCTTTTTGCTCTCCGGCACGGTCATATCGGAAATGGATACGGTCATGGCGGCTCTTGTGGAGTACTTGTAACCAATTGCCTTGATATCGTCAAGTGTCACGGCTGTCTGTGTTGCACCGTGGATATTGATAACTTTTTCAAGAATCTGTTTTAACTGTTTCTTACCTACGTGGAAATCCACTTCCAGCTTTAACTCATTTTCTTCGATGTTTCTGTCCACAAAACCGAGATCCTGAGGAATAATCTCATTGAAAATGAAACGGCCTACGGTAGACTCAATGATACCTGTCTTAACAGTGCCGTCCGGCATTCTCTTCTGCACTCTCACTTTGACCTTGGAGTGAAGTGTAACCTCGCCGTTCTCATAAGCCAGAATCGCCTCATTTACGCTCTTGAAGGCCATGCCTTCGCCTTTTGCTCCCGGCCTTTCCTGTGTCAGGTAGTAGATACCAAGGACCATATCCTGTGAAGGAACGGCTACAGGTCCGCCATCCGACGGTTTTAACAGGTTATTAGGAGACAGCAGGAGGAAACGGCACTCTGCCTGAGCCTCTACGGACAACGGCAGATGAACGGCCATCTGGTCACCGTCGAAATCGGCGTTGAAAGCGGTACAAACAAGCGGATGGAGCTTGATTGCCTTACCTTCTACCAGAATCGGCTCGAAAGCCTGAATACCAAGTCTGTGCAGTGTAGGGGCACGGTTTAACATAACCGGATGCTCCTTGATAACGTCTTCCAGTACATCCCAGACTTCAGGCTGGAGACGCTCTACCATCTTTTTCGCATTTTTAATGTTGTGCGCCGTACCGTTGGAAACGAGTTCCTTCATAACGAACGGCTTGAACAGCTCGATCGCCATCTCTTTCGGAAGGCCGCACTGGTAAATCTTCAGTTCCGGTCCAACAACGATAACGGAACGTCCTGAATAGTCAACTCGTTTGCCCAGAAGGTTCTGGCGGAAACGGCCCTGTTTACCCTTTAACATATCGGAGAGGGATTTAAGGGCTCTGTTTCCGGGACCTGTAACAGGTCTGCCACGTCTGCCGTTGTCGATGAGTGCGTCGACTGCTTCCTGGAGCATACGTTTCTCGTTCCTGACAATGATGTCGGGAGCGCCCAGTTCCAGAAGGCGTGCAAGACGGTTGTTACGGTTGATAATTCTTCTATATAAGTCGTTTAAGTCAGATGTTGCAAAACGGCCGCCGTCCAGCTGTACCATAGGACGGATATCCGGCGGAATTACCGGAACCACGGTCATAATCATCCACTCCGGTTTGTTGCCGGAGTTTCTGAATGCTTCAACTACTTCCAGTCTCTTGATGATACGGGCGCGCTTCTGGCCTGTGGCATCCTTTAACTGTTTTCTTAAGTCTTCGGAATCCTTCTCAAGGTCAATAGCCTGTAAAAGTTCCTGGATCGCCTCGGCTCCCATTCCCACACGGAAATTGCCGTAGCCGTACTTCTCAAGCTCGTCGCGGTATTCCTTCTCGGATAATACCTGTTTGTACTGCAGGCTGGTCTTGCCCGGATCCAGTACAACGTAGGAAGCGAAGTACAGAACTTTCTCCAGTGTTCTTGGAGATATATCGAGAATCAGACCCATACGGCTCGGGATTCCCTTGAAATACCAGATATGGGAAACAGGCGCCGCGAGGGCGATATGGCCCACGCGCTCCCTGCGGACACTGGCTTTTGTTACTTCTACGCCGCATCGGTCACAGATTACACCTTTATATCTGATTTTTTTATATTTACCACAATGGCATTCCCAGTCTTTGCTGGGTCCGAAAATCTTCTCGCAGAACAGACCGTCTTTTTCCGGCTTTAATGTCCTGTAGTTGATGGTCTCCGGCTTCTTTACTTCACCGTGGGACCACTCAAGGATCTTCTCAGGGGATGCCAAACCAATCTTGATTGCATCAAATGTCAATGGCTGATAAGCTTCGTTTGTCTCTGGCATGAACAGTACTCCCTCCTATTTATTCTTCATCATCAGAATCATCTTCGTCGTCCTGAACGTCGTCTAAATCATCCTGAATTTCTGCAAAGTCGTCGCTGTCATCTGTAGTTTCTACAGCCGCTAATTCTCCGTCCTTAAATTCCTGCTCCTGGTAACCAAGGGTTCCGAGAGACTCATTCTGGGAGTAATGTTTGCTGTCACTTTCAAGGATAGAACGGATATCTGTATCGCCATAGTCGATTGTTTCGGCCAGCTCCACTTCGGAACCGTCCTCTTTGAGCACTCTGACATCCAGGCCCAGGGACTGAAGCTCTTTAAGAAGTACCTTAAAGGACTCGGGGATACCAGGCTCAGGGATATTCTCACCCTTGATGATTGCCTCATAAGTCTTAACACGGCCTACAACGTCATCTGACTTCACTGTCAGGATCTCCTGCAGTGTGTAGGATGCACCGTACGCCTCGAGAGCCCAAACCTCCATCTCTCCGAAACGCTGGCCGCCGAACTGAGCTTTACCGCCCAGAGGCTGCTGTGTAACGAGGGAGTATGGTCCGGTAGAACGTGCATGAATCTTATCGTCTACCAGATGGTGGAGCTTGAGGTAATGCATGTGTCCGATTGTTACAGGGCTGTCGAAATATTCTCCTGTACGGCCGTCGCGCAGACGCACTTTACCGTCGCGTCCCAGAGGCACGCCTTTCCAGAGCGCTCTGTGCTCCAAATGGCTTCCCAGGTATTCCATCAGCTTCGGATCAGCCTTATCTTTGTATTTCTCTTCAAATTCTTCCCAGGAACTGTTAACATAGTCGTTGGCCAGTTCCAGGGTATCCTGAATATCAATCTCGTTAGCGCCGTCGAAAATCGGTGTGGACACGTTGAATCCAAGAGCTCTTGCAGCAAGGCTTAAATGGATTTCCAGAACCTGTCCGATATTCATACGTGAAGGCACGCCCAGAGGGTTAAGAACGATATCAAGCGGACGTCCGTTCGGAAGGAACGGCATATCCTCTACAGGGAGCACACGGGAAACAACACCCTTGTTACCGTGACGGCCGGCCATCTTATCACCTACGGAAATCTTACGTTTCTGTGCGATGTAGATGCGGACTGTCTCATTCACGCCTGGTGAAAGCTCGTCGCCGTTCTCTCTTGTAAATACCTTGGCATCTACGATAATACCGTAAGCGCCGTGAGGTACCTTTAAGGAAGTGTCACGCACTTCTCTGGCCTTCTCACCAAAGATGGCACGCAGCAATCTCTCTTCAGCGGTAAGTTCTGTCTCTCCCTTTGGAGTAACCTTGCCCACCAGGATATCTCCTGCACGGACCTCGGCGCCGATACGGATGATACCTCTCTCGTCCAGATCTTTTAATGCATCCTCGCCGACACCGGGAACGTCTCTTGTGATCTCCTCCGGTCCCAGCTTGGTGTCACGGGCTTCTGCCTCATATTCTTCAATATGGACGGAAGTGTAGACATCCTCCTGCACCAGTCTCTCGCTTAAAAGAACAGCATCCTCGTAGTTGTAACCTTCCCAGGTCATGAATCCGATTAACGGGTTCTTGCCCAGAGCGATCTCGCCGTTGTCTGTGGACGGGCCGTCTGCGATAACTTCTCCAACCTCGATATGATCGCCCTTGTAGACAATCGGTTTCTGGTTGTAACAGTTACTCTGGTTGCTTCTCTTGAATTTTGTAAGATGGTAAACATCTCTGTTTCCATCGGAATCTCTCTTGATAATAATCTCGTTAGATGCGGAACGCTCAACCACGCCTGCATTTCTGGCAACCATGCAGACACCGGAGTCAACCGCCGCTTTTCCTTCGATACCCGTACCAACGACTGCTGCCTCTGTCTTCAGAAGCGGAACGGCCTGACGCTGCATGTTGGAACCCATCAGCGCACGGTTGGCATCGTCATTCTCCAGGAAAGGAATCATGGACGTAGCAACAGAGAACACCATCTTAGGAGAAACGTCCATCAGGTCGATTCTCTTCTTCTGGAATTCAGATGTCTCCTCGCGGAAACGTCCCGATACGTTATTATGAATGAAGTGGCCTTCTTCGTCTAACGGCTCATTCGCCTGTGCTACAACGAAGTTATCCTCTTCATCTGCCGTCAGATATACAACTTCTTCTGTTACGACAGGGTTGTGCGGATCTGTCTTGTCAACGACACGGTAAGGCGCCTCTACAAATCCGTACTGGTTTACTCTTGCGTAAGTTGCAAGGGAGTTGATAAGACCGATGTTCGGACCCTCGGGAGTCTCGATAGGGCACATACGGCCGTAATGTGTATAGTGAACATCTCGTACCTCGAATCCGGCACGGTCTCTGGAAAGACCGCCAGGTCCCAATGCGGAAAGACGTCTCTTATGTGTCAGCTCAGCCAGCGGGTTATTCTGATCCATGAACTGGGACAGCTGGGAACTTCCGAAGAACTCCTTCACTGCCGCAGTTACCGGCTTGATATTAATTAAGGACTGTGCGGAAACACCTTCCATATCCTGTGTGGTCATTCTCTCGCGAACCACACGCTCCATTCTGGAGAGACCAATACGGTACTGGTTCTGTAAGAGTTCGCCTACGGCACGGATACGTCTGTTGCCCAGATGGTCGATATCATCCGCGTTACCGATGCCGCCTTCCAGGTGCATATTATAATTGATAGAAGCAATAATGTCTTCTTTCGTAATATGCTTTGGAATCAGATCGTGGATATCTCTCTTGATCAGTTCTTTTAATTCTTCCTGGGATCCAGCTTCTGCCAGAATACCTTCGAGGATTGGGTAGAATACTAACTCTGTAACGCCAACCTCTTCCGGATCGAAATCCACGTAGGAAGCAAGGTCGACCATCATATTGGAAAGAACTTTGTGGTTCTTTCTCTCGCCCTGAATCCAAACGTAAGGGATGGCTGCGTTCTGGATGTCGGTTGCAAGCTGTTTATCAACTACAGTACCTTTTTCCGCAAGAATTTCACCGGTTGACATGTCTACGACATCTTCACCCAGTGTCTGGCCGGAAATACGGTTTTTAAAATGAAGTTTCTTGTTGAATTTATAACGGCCTACCTTCGCAAGGTCATATCTTCTGGGGTCGAAGAACATGCTGTTCAATAAGCTCTCTGCACTGTCGACGGAAAGAGGCTCGCCTGGACGGATCTTCTTATATAATTCCAGAAGGCCATCCTGATAATTGCTGGATGGGTCTTTCTCAAAGCTCCTCTCCAGCTTCAGCTCCTCGCCGAACAGTTCTGTGATCTCTGCATTGGTTCCATAACCCAGGGCACGGATCAGGACGGTTACCGGAACTTTTCTTGTTCTGTCCACGCGGACATAGAAGATATCGTTGGAATCCGTCTCATACTCAAGCCATGCTCCACGGTTCGGGATAACCGTACAGCTGTAAAGCTCCGTACCAACCTTATCATGTGCAATACCGTAATATATACCAGGGGAACGTACTAACTGGCTTACGATAACACGCTCAGCGCCATTGATTACAAAGGAACCGGTGTCGGTCATAAGCGGCAGATCGCCCATGAAAATCTCATGTTCATTAATCTCGTCTTTATCCTTATTGCAAAGTCTAACCTTTACTTTTAAAGGAGCAGCATAAGTTGCATCACGTTCCTTACACTCTTCGATCGTATATTTGATGTCATTTTTACACAGTGTAAAATCTACAAAGTCCAAACTCAAGTGCCCGGCAAAGTCTGCAATCGGGGAGATGTCAGCAAACACTTCACGAAGGCCCTCATCGAGGAACCACTGATAAGAGTTTTTCTGAATCTCAATCAAGTTCGGCATTTCCAGAACTTCTTTTTGTCTTGAGAAGGTCATTCTTACACCTTTACCGGCTTTCACCGGACGCATCCTGCTTTTCTCCATTCGACGTTTCACCCCTGTTTTCTTTCTATGGTTTAATTTTGGGCATACTTCGGCCTTATGAGCCTAGCTTACCACAATAGTGCATTTTTCATCTTATCATGAAATAATTAGTGTGTCAAGGAAATTTTTGCCCAAATTTCCTATATTTATGCGGGTGGAGATATGAAAAAGCCGGACGCTGGATTGGCATGGAGGGGCGGTCCTTGGGCAGGGGGATCGCTGGGGAGAATGCCAAGGATGATTATTACGGGAAACGCTTGCGCTCGGTGAAGTGCGTAGCTGCACTAGACTCGTAGAATACCTCGTCAAGTGCAGACGGACTTCAAGGTTCCCTGCATAATCATCCTTGGCATTCTCCCCCCTCCACTATGTTCTCTCGGGACCGTCCTTCCATGCAATCCGGCTGGTTGTCCTCTTTTTCATGGGGAAAAGGTATTGTCGAGACCGGACGGGTTTTGTGGAAAATCAGGGGGCTGGATGCTTTAAAATGTCTATGTAAATTTTTTCTGACCTGTCGATATTTCGCTTACCCGACCGTATCATTCCTCCTTCAAACTCTGTCGTGAACCTTTCTCATTTTCCCCACTTTCCTGTTCCTGCGCTCCTTCCTTACTTTAATTTATAATCCCATATTTCCGTATCCGGTATTGCAGGCTCTGACGTTTAAGTCCCAGTTTTTTCGCCGCCTGGGTGACGTTCCCGCAGTAATGGCGCAGCGTCTCCGTGATGATTTCCGACTCATAGTCTTCCATCTGTTCCTGCAGCGTGCCTCCGGCCAGTTTCCCGGGCCGCCCGCTCCCCGGAGTTTCCTCTCCTGTCCGCGCCGTTTCTCCCGTTCCCCGATCCGCGCCCGTCTCTGTTTTCCTGAAGCAATAGGCCGGAAGATATTCCAGGCGGAATACACGGTCCGCGGCCACGTTCATCGCGTAATCCACCGCATGGAACAGTTCCCGGACATTGCCCGGCCAGGAATACTGCTGTAACTGCCAGAGCACAGCCGGTTCTATCTCGTTGAACGGAAAGGCATACTCCCCTTTAATCTGGGCAATATGGTACAGAATCAGTTCTTCTATATCCTCCGGCCGCTCACGCAGAGGCGGTATTTCCAGAATAATGGTTGCTAGACGGTAAAATAGGTCGGAACGAAGCTTCTGCTGCTCCATCAGCAGAAACGGATTCTCATTGCAGCTTGAGATTACCCTCACATCTGTTCTGTACTCTCTGCTTCCGCCCACCCGTCTGTACGTTCCTTCCTGGAGGGCGCGCAGTACCTTAGCCTGCATGCTGAGGCTCATAGAATTTAGTTCATCCAAAAACAGCGTTCCCTTATCTGCTTCTTCCAATAGGCCTTTTTTATCGGCGCTTCCGGTAAATGAGCCTTTTGCCGTCCCAAATAAAATACTTTCAATCAGGCCTTCCGGTATAGCCGCACAATTGAGGGCTACAAACGGCGCTTTTTTTCTGGCGCTTGTCCGGTGGATGCTCTGTGCTATAATCTCTTTCCCTGTTCCCGTCTCGCCTACAATCAGGACATTATTATTCTGATATGCCACTTTTTTTGCCAGTTCCCTCAGCTTCTTAATTCCGGGATGATGGCCTATCATGTTGTCAAAGCTGTATCCGGTGTCCCGGCGGTAATCGGAGGACTCGGAGACCTTCTCCTTCACCGCATTCTGAAGCTTTTCAAGCTGTTCCGCCTTGCGGTAAATAACTGAAATATTTTCTTCCAGGGCCAGAGCCGCAATCGTCTTTCCACCCATTTTTACCGGGAACGCAGAGTTTACTGTAAACAGTTCCGTTCCCTTTCTGGAATAATAATGCTTGAATCTGTATCTCACAGGCGCCTCCATACGAAGGGCCTCCAGGGTCGTGCTGTCGTCGGCCTCCACGTCGAATACATCCAAAAGATGTTTTCCTTCCACCGCCCCTTCATTTTCAATAATCTCTCTTGCCACACTGTTAAAATAAAGAATATTGCCGTGTTCATCATAAATCTGAATGCTCTCGTCCAGTGTATCAAACACTTTCTCATAGAGCAGACGCCTTCCCAATCCCCTCTTCAGCAGAAAGAGACGCCTGCCCTCTTCCAGTTCCTCCGTCTGATACCGGAAAAGTTCATTGTGCCAGGTAACACTTTCCTCTTCCCTGTTCCATGAAAACTCGGTAAGGGTCTCCAGCGGACACCCCATATATTTACTCCAAAACGAGTTATATTTCTTTTCAAGCTCTCCGTTCCCCCAACGGATTCTGAGCAATCTGCATTCCGAGTCCGTAAGAAGACTGATATCATATAAATCTGCCATGTCTCCACCTCCGCCTGTTCTTTGGTCTTAACTTAGCATAATTGCCATGTTTTGTCCATCTCAACTGCAAAAAATATTTGCATATGCAAATATTTTTTGCAGTTTTTAGAAAACAAGATGTAGTTTTTGCCTCTTATATGCGGAAAGCGCCTCACGCTTTTTCTTACCATAATGTAAATTTCCCGTTTTTTAATCTTTATTTCTGTTTATCTCCTATTTATCCTGACTGCTTCTTGTTCAGCCCCAGTTAAACCGTTTAAATTATCCGTTTCCCATTTTGGAATGTCTTTTTTCCTTATTAAATATAAATTTTCCGGCAGTCAGGAAATCGCATATTATGCACACCACAATATTTTGCAAAATCCTTCCGCTGCTTTCTTTCCTATCTTTTCCATCGAAGTCTGTTCTTCCAGGTATGGCTTCGTCAGCCTTGTATTTTATAATTGTAAAGTTTTTTTATATTTTCCCATCATTCCGAAAATTCTGGCACGCCTCTTGCTTATTAATCAGGTATAAATTCAAAGGAGGAATCTTTCATGTTAACGGTAATTCTAATCTCGTATCTGGTAATCATGTTTGGTGTCAGCGTGTGGGCAAACAAATTCAATTCTTCCACCGAGGACTTCCTGCTCGCCGGACGGCGGCTGGGCGTTTTCCTGGCAGCATTTACCCTGGCCGCGACCTACTTCGGAGGCGGATATGTGGTCGGCCTGGGAGCCGAGGCCTATTCTTCGGGAATGATTGCATGGTACAACGGACTGGCCGGCGCCGTCGGCATCCTGGCCGTATGCCTGGTACTTAAGAAAATGGAAGGAATGCAGCTTTACACGGTTGCTGAAATTCTGGAGACGAGGTATGGCAGCCCATTGCTCCGTTTTCTCTGCGCAATGCTGTCGCTCCTGGCCCTGGTTGGAATTCTGGCCGGACAGGTAAACTCTGCCGGAAGTATTCTTTCTTCCATCGGCATCGGAAGCCCGGTTGTGGGAGGGCTCATCGCCGCCGCATTTTTTATCGGCTACACCGTAGTCGGAGGACTGTGGGCCGTCACGATCACAGACTTTATCCAGATTATCGTAGCCGGAGCGGGAATTATTGCCGCAACTTTTTTCACCATTCGTCATCTGGGCGGCTGGGGAGGTCTGGTGGATGCGGTGAATGCACAGACAACAACAAATTATTTCACGATGACACAGGGCGTTGAACCCTCCTATATTCTCTACCTCATCCTTCCGATGTTCATCTATACCCTGATCGGACAGGACGTTTACCAGAGATTATTTGCCGCTAAAGATACAAAAACGGCCAAAAAAGCCGGGATCATGGCATGTGTGATTGTGGGCATCCTCACCTTTTTTCCGGTTCTTCTGGGCATCGCAGGCAAAGCCTTGTTCCCGGAGCTTGAGAATCCTTCCCTGGTGGTTCCGCAGATTATTTCCACCATACTTCCTCCGGCTCTGGGCGGAATTACGCTGGCAGCCGTTATAGCGGCTATCCTCTCTACCGCCGACTCCATTCTGACGGCCGCCACATCCCATGTAATCGGCGATGTTTACCTCCGATTTATCCTGAAGGGAGAAGCAACCGACGATGCAAAACTGCTTAAAATGTCCCGTCTCTGGACCCTGATTATCGGCCTGATTTCAGTATTTGTCGCCCTGATGCTGCCAAATATCCTGAACCTCCTGCTGCTTTCCTACACTATTTATACAGCCGGCGTATTCGCCCCGGTCGTAGGCGGCCTCCTGTGGAAAAAGGCTACAAAAGAAGGCGCGTTTGCGGGTCTGGCAGGCGGTCTGCTGTTTGTAGTTCTGGGAATGAACGGCTTTTCCGTTTTCGGCGTGCCGTCCGATATCATGAGCTGCTTTTTCTCCGTGATTATTTTTGTCATTGTTTCATTATTTACATACCGGCCGGGAAAAACCGGAACAGCCGCTTCAGAAAAGTAAAGGAAATAGCAGAACGGGAGGCAGAAATTACAAATATGCAGACTGTGCGAAAATCCAGAAAAAGCTGCGGCGCTGTATCCGATTGTCGGAAATATGCTCCGCACTATATACAAATAAATTAATAAAGGAGACTGAATTATGAAAATTGAACTGAACAATCCATCAACATTAAAGGAAATCACGCTGACTGACTGCAAAAGACTGGGACTGGACGACTTTATGGCCGTTGTCCGTTTCCATGCAAAGGTTGCTTTTTCGGAAGAGTTCTGTGAAAAAATCAGAGCCAACCGCCGCCTGATTGACCGATTTTTGGAGGAGGGACGCATTATCTACGGCGTTACCACCGGCTTCGGAGAAAATGTCAGGTATACAATCAAGCCGGAGGATGCCCGAACTCTCCAGAAAAACATCGTCCGCTCCCACTCCTGTGCCGTTGGGACTCCGCTTACCGAAGAACAGGCCAGAGCCGTCATGTTTATGACAATTATCAACCTGGGCCACGGCCATTCCGGCATCCGTCTTGAAACGCTCGAACTGATCCGCGATTTTCTCAACAATGACCTGGTTCCCTTTGCCCCCGGCGAAGGAAGCGTAGGGTATCTCGGAGTGGAGGCGCATCTTGCCATGGCCTATATCGGAGAAGGGCATGTCCTTGAGAACGGAGAAAAAATCCCGGTGCTCCAGGCAATGGCCGCAAAGGGGCTGGCCCCCATTGAGCTTCAGTGTAAAGAGGGACTGTCCATGTTAAACGGCACCATCACGGTTACAGCCCTTGCCCTGCTGGCATCCTACGACTCCATCATTTCGATGAAAAACCTGGAGATAGCAGGCGCGCTCTGTTTTGAGGCGCTCCGCGGGACGACAAAGGCCCTGGATGTGAGAATTCACAACAACAAGGAGCATGATGAACAGAGAGCCTCGGCAGCAAACCTGCTGCGTTTACTGGAAGGCAGTGAAATCAGTGAAACACACAGAGACTCCAAAGTTCAGGATGCCTATGTGATGAGAGGCATGCCTCATATCCACGGCGCCGCTTACCGGCTTGTCAAGGAGGCATATGAAGTGATTTTAGAGGAGATGCATTCCGTCAGCGACAATCCGGAAATCTTTGATACGGAAGACGGAAGGGGTGAGGCCCTGATGTGCGGTAATTTCGACGGTTCCTTTGTCGGTTCCCACGCAGACATGATTGGAATGGCCGCTGCAATCGCCGGAAACCAGGCCGAGAGAAGTATAGACCGTATGGTAAACCGCAACTTAAATGACGGTCTTCCCGCTTTTCTCGTTGCCAACCCGGGCCTGAACAATGGTTTCATGATTCCTCAGTATACGGCTGCCGGGCTGCAGAATGAAATCAAGCTGCTGGCTATCCCGGCTTCCATCGACTCTATTCCTACCTGCGCCGGGCAGGAAGATCCCGTCTCCATGGCGTATAACGCCGCAAAAAGAGCCGGTGAGGCGGTACGGAAGCTCCAATATATTATTGCAATCGACATCATGGTTTCCCTGCAGGCCATCGACCTCCTGAAACCATTGAAACAGGGCAAAGCAACTGCAAAAATTCATGATTTTATCCGTGAAAAAGTGGCTTTTGCCGAAAATGACCGGTTCTTTTATCCGGATATTGAATACATTTACTCGCTTGTCAAGGATGGTACCCTGATTCAGCTTATTGAAGAGGAAACAGGAGCAATCAACCTTTAAAACTCTCATACTGCTAATTTCATACTGACTAAGGACGGGGGCGCTGCTGATGCAGCTCCCCCCGTTCCTTCTGAGATGTCTCAGCAGACCCCTCTCATCACTTCATATAGATTGCTTTTCAGCTCAAAACCAATTCCCGGCACATCGGGCAGCGTAATGTAACCGTCCACCACAGGCACATCATCGGCAAAACCGCCGAATGGCTGAAACACATCGGGATAGCACTCATTTCCTCCCAGCCCCATGCCTCCGGCAATGTTCAGGCAGAACATATGGCCTCCGTGGGGGATGCAGCGCCGCTTATTCCAGCCGTGGATATCCAGCATATCGAGAATTTTCATATATTCTACCAGTCCATAACTCAGGGGGCAGTCAATCTGGATGTAATCACGGTCCGGCCTCAGGCCGCTGTAGCGTATCATATTCTGCTTCAGATGAATCAATTGAAGGAACAGAAGCGTCAGGTGCTCAAAACGGCAGTGGATTCATTTCTGGCTCTTCCTGTATTTCTGCCGGGACGCCGCGCTTTTCAGGAAAAATACCCTCAGATACGGCTAAGCTGCCTCTACTGCGGCTGCTCGGAAATCCAGGCGGCACTGGAACGCGAGGGCTATCAGGTGGGCATCTGTCTGGGAGATTCGGATTCCTTCCACTCCGGCGAACTGGCGGCAAGGATGGACGGGGTTCTCTACGTATGCAACCAATCACAAATGCCCCATATCCTGCGCCACATCAGTCCGGAGAAGGTGATTTTACTGGATATGCAGCCTTCCGCCCAGTTTTATCTGCAAATCACCTCCATACCGGCCGGATCGGATATTTATGTCTTTAATAACCGGCAGCCCTATATTGATTCCCTGATCGGACGCTGCTGTGAAATGGGGCTGAACCAGTATCACTATATCCCGGTTCCCTATGCATCACTTTCAGAGGAAATTCTGATACACTATCTGTCCGAAGCGGAATATGTCATCGGGGTGGACCGGATTCTGGACGCTGTGCTGTGGTCGGAAAAATACCGGGGCTGTCTGCGGGAAAATGTGATGACAATCGGGGCGAAACGCGTGGTCTCCATCGAGTCCACCTGCAATATGATTAAAAAGGTCAATGAAACACTGTTCGATTACTTCACCGTGCAGCTCGATGAGCTTTTAGTCTCTTTCCATCAGGCCAAACACGGGGAGACGCTGTATACTCATTTTAAAGAGCTGGAACAGCGGCTCTGCGCCGTCCGCGAGCCCCTCTGCCCGGAGAAAACAACGTATAAAGATAAAAATATGGAGAGCATTATACTGCGTTCCGCAATGAGCCAGCTTGTGGCTAACAGGGATGTGTAATTCAGGATTTCGTACAAAAGACCCACGAAAACATCTCACGTAATACTGCTGGCGGGCATTAAGGATAAGTTGAGCCGGTCTTATTTTCCTTGCCAATTCCACCTTCTGATGCTATAATAGCGATAAGTGCGGTTATTTTTTATGGTGTTTAAGGACAGGCTGTGGTTTTCAACGGAAAGGGGCTGTTTTCCTGTCGCTTTTTATTCCCGCCATATCCCACCGCTATAATTTACGGAGGTATTTTTATGCAGACAATTCTGAACGTAGTGCTCATCATCCTGGTCATTGCAGTCATCGCTCTGGCAGTACTTTATTACTTCGGCAGGAAGATGGAAAAGCGTCAGGCAGAGCAGCAGACCATGATGGAAGCTGCAAAACAGACGGTTTCGATTCTCGTTATTGATAAGAAGAAGCTGAAAGTTAAAGAGTCCGGTCTTCCCAAGACGGTAATCGATCAGACTCCCTGGTATATGAAAAGAGCCAAGCTCCCGATTGTCAAGGCAAAAGTCGGACCGAAGGTCTTAACACTTATTGCAGATGACAAGGCATTTTTACAGCTCCCTGTCAAGACAGAAGCCAAGGTTGTAATCAGCGGCCTGTACATAACGGATGTCAAGAGCGTCCGCGGTGGTATCCCGCCGATTCCAAAGAAAAAGGGATTCTTCGCCCGGTTTAAGAAAGATAAGAGCGAGAAAAAGAGTTAAATTATAACAGACATAGAAAGACTGCCGCGCAGATAGTGAATCTGCTGACGGCAGTCCTTTTTTATTAATTCACCCTAGATTATAATGCCATATTTTTTAATCCTATACTGCAGCCCCTGCCGATGAATTCCAAGTGCCTGGGCAGTCTGTGTAATATTATAATTATACTCTTTCAGCGCCAGCCGGAGCACCTCCCCCTCAAATTCATCCATGGTTTCCTGGAGCGTCTGGTGTGCATATTCCTGCTGCATTGCGGGTAAAGCTTTCTCTTCCACTCCCTTCTCGGTAAAAAGGAAGTCCGGCAGGTGCTCCGGGCGGATTGTATCATCATCGATCACATTCAGTACATAGTCCAGAACGTGAAACAGCTCCCTCACGTTTCCCGGCCAGTTGTAGGAAATGAGCCGCTCCACCACCTCGGGACTGATATGGCGGATCGCTTTTGCATAGGTAAATGAATTCTGTCCGATATAATAATAAATCAGCTCTTCGATATCTTCCGGATGTTCCCTGAGCGGAGGGAGATTGATCGTGATTGTGGACAGACGGTAAAAAAGATCCTTGCGCAGTAAATTCTTCTCCAGCAGGGTATATGGATTTTCATTGCAGGAGGAAATAATCCGCACATTGAAAGGAATATCCTTAGTCCCTCCCACTCTGCGGAATGTTCCTTCCTGGATAACCCGCAGAAGTTTGGACTGCATCGCCATGCTCATGGAATTGAGTTCATCCAGAAACAGTGTTCCGCCGTTCGCCTCCTCAAAGTAGCCGGCCTGTTCCACACTGCCGGTAAAACTCCCCTTCTTGGTTCCAAAGAGCAGACTTTCAATTAAAGTGTCGGGTATGGCTGCGCAGTTAATCGGCAAAAATTTCTTTTTCCTGCGAGAACTCTCCCGGTGGATGCTCTGGGCAAAAATCTCCTTTCCGGTTCCCGTCTCGCCGTTCAGGAGCACCGTACATTCCCTGGGAGCCACTTTTTTAGCCAGCCTGACCGCACTCTGCAGCTTTTCTCCCTTTCCGATAATGTGGTTAAAGGAATAACCGGAAAAGTTCCCGGAGCAGTCGCCGGAGGCCTCGATCTCTTCCAGAGACTTGCGTATTGATTCCATCTCTGAAATATACCGTCCCGCTATATTAACATCCTGCTCAAATGCAACGCTGCCGATCAGTTCCCCATCTTTAAAAACAGGGTATGCCGAATTCGCCGTACGGATATTTTTCCCCGTTGCCGTCTGGAATGACCATATTCTGTTAATGACAGGGGCCTTAAGCTTCAACGAAGTCATAACCGTGCTGATCTCCCTGGAATAATTATACAGATCAAACAGGTTCTGCCCTTCCACCTCCTCGTCCGCAGGAATCGAAGATATTTTGCGGCTGCAGGAATTCAGGAATACAACGTCCCCATTCTCATCGTAAATCTGAACTCCCTCATGGATACAGTTCAAAGCCTCCTCGTATAGATACGCCTTGCTGCCCGCCCTTTTCAAAAGATAAATCTCCCGGTCTCTGGTGCATCTGAGGCGCAGGTACAGAAACTTCTCTTTTTCCCAGTAAAGTTCTCCCTTCTCCGCATCCGTCTTCCCCCGAAATATAGAGGTAAGCTTCTGGCCTGTAAAACTGTTCCACTTCTCAGAATAAACGTTCTCCAGTCTCCGGCATTCCCAGACAATCTTAACTATGTTTCCGTTTCCATCCGTCCCGAGTATAATATCTGCTATTCCATTCATATCCCCTTTGTTATTGTTCACGTCTCCGTTCTCCCGTGTGACTGTTTTGTGCAGTATGCCTTTGCTGTGAACTCTAACTCTCCTTTCCCTGTTTTTACCTGAAGCTTTTTCCTGAAACTTTTTCCTGAAACTTTTTCCTGAAACTCAAAAATCTGCTACTCTATTTCCTGCATATCGATTAAAATAAAAAGTAACGCTGTTTTACGCTGGTACAACCAGGAATTTCCATGCACAAAAGAATGAAAACACCTCTCCGTTTATTACATTCTGTACAATTAAAGTAACATACTTGGTCAGCGAAGTCAAATAAGTGCAATATTTAAATGCGTTAATGCAATTCTACATTGCATCCACACAGGCTTTTTTATATTTTGAGATGCTTTTTCAGCCGCAATCTACGCGTTTTGAACCATATCCGGCTTTTTTTGCCGCCTTTGACACTGCATTTTGCCAAAAACAGATAGTCAAAAATCTGGCACGCTTCTTGCTTTAATATAATGTGTACAGCAAAACACATGTTTTTACAGAAAGGAGGGTACAGAACGGGAGCGTTTTGTACAACAGCACTATGAATAAGTCGAAGGAACCAAAAAAAGCCGTGAACCTTGGTGTTTTTATCCCCTGTTTTATCATTCTGTGCGGCTCGGCCGTAATCGGAATGATTAACAATGAGTGGCTTACCTCGATTGCCCAGGGTATCTTTACCTGGTCGCTTGACAACTTCGCCTGGCTCTATCAGGCAGTTGCAATAACCACCTTATTTCTCATCGCCATACTGACATTTTCAAAGTATGGAAGAATCCGTTTCGGCGGCCCGAATGCTAAGGCCAAATACTCCTTCGGGAGCTGGTTTGCAATGACGCTGACGGGAGGAATCGCCACCGGCCTTATCACATACGGGGTAAATGAAGTCCTTGTTTATTACGGGGATGTATGGGGCGAACTGAGCGGAATGGGCATTGAACCGTTTACCGACAAAGCGGCGTTCTTTTCCATGGGAAGAGTCTTTTACCACTGGACGTTTATCCCTTATGCGATGTACGCTTTATCGGGTTTAATCATCGCTTACATGTATTTTAACCGCCAGAAGGAGCTGTCCGTCTCGGCTTCCCTGATTCCCCTGTTTGGCGAAGCCGTAACAAAGGGATTCTTCAGAGGGCTGGTGGATACGCTTTCCGTGCTCTCCATCGGACTCGGCCTCGCCGCCTCACTGGGAGCCGGGCTTGCATTGATTGGCAGCGGCCTCCATGCCGTTTACGGAATCCCGCAGGGACCGGTTTTGTGGTTCCTTTTAGCCGCAGTCATCACCGTTACCTTTACCATCGCTTCCGTATCCGGCCTGGATAAGGGAATCAAATGGCTGGCAGGCCTTACCTCAAAAATTTTTTATATCCTGCTGTTTGTTCTTTTCATCATCGGCCCCACGCTCTACATAATGAACCTCGCCAATGTGGGGATTGGCGAATGGATGGATCACTTCTGGACCTGGGGATTTGATCCCTATCTGGCAGGAGGAAAGCCCCTCGTTATGTGGTGGACGATGTACGCCTGGGCCATGTGGATCGCGTATGCCCCTCTGATGGGAATCTTCTTTGCCATGATCGCCTACGGCAGGACGGTCCGTCAATTCCTCGTCATCAACTGGATTCTCCCTTCCGTCTTCGGCGGCGTATGGTTTGCCGTGTGGGGCGGTACTGCTCTTGACTGGCAGATGTCGGGGAAAGTCGATCTGGTGGCCGCAATCCAGGCCAATGGCGCAATGGCCGGTCTCTGGGAATTTTTAAAAGCCGTCCCCCTGGGATTTATCATTATCCCGGTGGTTATGATAACCCTGATAGCCGCATTTGCCACCACAGCCGACACCATGTCCACCACAATCGCAGCCGTCTGCACCAAGGGAGCCAGACATGATGAGGAACCCGCCCTCTGGCAGAAAGTCCTCTGGGGCGTTACCATCGGCCTGATAGCCGCTATCATGGTAGCCTTCGGCGGCGGAGAACAGGGAATTAACGGGGTGAAATACTTATCCGCCTGCGGAGCCTTTGCCGTCCTGGGGGTGTTTATTCTTCAGATATTTTCTACGATTAAGGTATTCTTTTTCGACAAAAACACTCAGAAGGACATTGAGGACGCGGACAGCGGAGAACAGACGGAAACAACCAATGAACCGGATACCGGTATCCACATGGGTGCCGGAATAGACAGCTAGATTATTTGTAATATTGGAGGAAACACATCTATGAATACTGCTAACAGAATTAAGTCTGTAACACTCGGAGGCGTAATAACGATAGAAGAACTGGTTGCCATTGCAAGGTTCAATGCCACCGTTGAATTCTCAGAAACATATAAAGCCAGAGTAAAAGCCGCCAGAGAGCTGGTTGAAAAATGGACGCGGGAAAAACGGGTCATGTACGGCATTACCACCGGTTTTGGTATCCTGTGCGACAAACTCATCTCACCGGAAGAGACGTCCCTGCTCCAGAAAAATGTCATCGAGGCTTCCGCAACCTCCATAGGGGAACCTTATACCGTCGAACAGTCACGCGCCGTCATGGTCGCGGTGCTTCAGAACCTGGGCAGCGGTTACAGCGGGGTACGTCTTGAAGTGCTTGAAATGTACCGTGAATTTTTGAACCGGGGGCTGGCTCCCTGGGCTCCCAGGGAGGGTTCCGTCGGCTATCTCTGTACGGAAGCCCACCTGGCCAGAACCTTGTACGGAGCTGGCAAAATGTATTATCGCGGCCAACTGATGGATGCCTCCGAAGCGCTCAAACTGGCCGGCCTGAAGCCGATTAGCCTGGAATCCAAAGAGGGGCTGTCCCTGATTTCAGGGACGTCATCCCCCACCGCTCTGGCTACCCTGGCTCTGTATGACATGCTAAAAGCATCAAAAGCAGCTGATATTATCGGCTCCATGACTCTGGAGGTTTCCAGAGGCCAGTTACCCGCCTTCGATGAACGTGTTTCAAAAGTCAGACCTCACCGCCATCAGGCCGAAACAGCCGCGAATGTACGCCGGCTCCTCTCCGGCTCTCCATTCAGCGCCTCCGCCCAGGGACATCACCTGCAGGATCCGCTGTCGCTGCGCGGCATTCCCCAGCTTCACGGGGCGGCTAAAAAAACGCTGGACGACGCAAAAATGACATTGGAGGTTGAACTGAATTCCTGCAGCGACAATCCCTTTGTATGGCCCGATATCAGCGAGCCCGATATTATTTCAAGCTGCAACTGTGACGCTTCTTATGTGGGACTTGCCATGGATTCGAGCTGCATCGCCGCCACCATGCTCGCCAAGATGTCCGAGCGCAGGAACACCCACATGATAGACGGCAATATGTCCGGCTACCCATGGTTTCTGGTAAAGCAGCCGGGACTCAACTGCGGAATGATGGTTCCCCAGTATTCCCAGGCCGCAATCCTGAATGATATGAAAATCCTGTCCGCCCCCGCAACCGTCGACAGTATCCCCACCTGCGGCAACCAGGAAGACTATGTATCCATGGGATATAATGCGGCCAAAAAAGCCGTAACCGTAGCCGAGAAGCTGGAATCCGTTCTCGCCTATGAACTTTTATCGGTCTTTGCGGCTCATCAGTTTATTGAGGAAGGAGTTAAACCGGGAAAAGCGGCAAAAGCTCTTCTGAAAGAGATGTCCCTGCATATACCGGCTTTAGACAAGGATATGTTTTTCCATCCTTATATCTGCTATTTGAAAGAGTTTATCCACAGCGGAGAAATCCTGGCCATCGCCGAGGAGGCTGTGGGGGAACTGTTCTGAGTATCCTGGGAGGAGATTCTATGAAAACATCCGTGACATATGTGGAAATCGACCTGAAACGCATTTTTACCACACCGCCTAATACAAGAAAAGAGAAAATTATTCTTTTTTCCATGATGCTTATTGTTTTTATTCTCTGTTTTGGACCTCTCTGCTTCACCAATGTTCCACCCTGGAGAGCCGTTTTGATTTCCTGTCTTCCGGCTTTGTCTGTCTCCTGGGGATGGGTGGTTCTGCTGAGAGGGTTATTTAAGAAAAAGGAATATTCAATGTTCAGAAAAAGCTAAAAAGACGCTTGCCGGGACTTTGTTGAATTGGAGCACTAAATAGGGCATCATAAGGCGGCAAATGGTTTCATCGGCAGGCCCCGCCCCGGCGTGAGAAGTATGCATCTCATACCGGGGCTGTCTCCATGTGCAGCAGGAATGTCAATCCCATCGAAACACTGCCTGCCACTATAAAGAACAGCCTATTTAGCAGCCAATACCTCAAAATTCAGCGTGCTCCGCTCACATCCGTTCACAATCAGTGTTATTGAATGGATGCCGGGGTAATGTTTCCTTGTACTTACATCTGCAAAAGAATGAGATTTTGTGTAAACTTTCTTACCGTTTTCCTTAAAAGTGATCTCGGATATTTGGAATATTTTACGGTTCCGCCTGCCGTTTGCTTTCATATAATCAATACCGTATTCCAGCCGTACCTTTGTTTCTTTTGGAGCTTCTATCTTAAAAGAAAATGTCAAATTCTCCCCAATAAGTACAGATGTAGATCCCAGTAAGAAGTCATCTACTTTTAAACACTCAGCATCTACAAATCCAAAAAGACCAAGCACATCCGAGTTGCCCTTTTTTAGAAGTGTCCTGCACCCATGCTTTACAATCCAGTCTGTATTCTTGTCTTTGCCATACCAGCTTTTAGCTATTTTCACCACTAAATCGGGATGTGTTTTGGAAATATCGTTCAGGTTGTTGGCTACGCTTTTACGAACATATGGCGATGGGTCGGCCTTTAGCTGCTCTAAAATACTCAGAACTGGAGATGGGTCTTTTTGGAAGCTGGCCAAGGCTTGTCCCCATGGCAGTCTGGGGCGGCAGCCTTCACTGGCAAGCCGGCGGATATGCTCATTATCATGCTTTGCCCAGGCAGCCATCTGCTCCATCATACGTTTTTCATCGTCAATTATAAATGATCTTACCGCAAATTCGGCAGTTGCGTAAGGAGTATACCTTTCTAAAGCAGCCATGGAGACATCCCAATTCTCTTTATCCCGCCCAAAAAGCTCAACAAAAGCCGGAAAAAAAATGACAAAACCGTCCAGGCAGGTATTATAATTCATTATTACCTGATCAATCATATGAATCGCTGTTTTATAATCTGCCGGCAGGTATTTTCCTAAATTCACACCGATTTGCATAACCCGCTGTTTAAATTCTAAACAATCCCACGTTTCATCCAAAGTGGATTTCAAAAAATCATCTATTGCAAACTCTTTATAAACCGAATGAATTTCTACAGCGAGTTTATGTAGTGATTCATAATTAAATCTATCCTTAAATAATGCTGCCATACCTTTCTCCTTTTAAATCTATGCTCCTATATACGCCTTATTTACTTAACATAGCAGAAATTCTGATTTCATAGGCCTTTCCGGCCGGAAGAAGTATTCTATAGCCACCGAATATTTACTATTTTTATTGATAATATCTTCTTACTGGACTTTTACACACAGTCGGGCACCACAAATTGATTTCTATAAACCGTACAGCGACGGTATTTCATAGCGGTTCGCTCCGGGAAAAGTATCGTTCCACGGTCTGCTTGCATATCTTCGGATTCAGAGCTTGCCGGGCCGCCTTAATATCGCTTCCCAAACTGATAAAGCTCTCTTTTTCTCGCTCTTTTGGCATAGCACATCACCCATTTCCATTGTATAATTCATTTTTTCTTACATATTCTCTTGGTGAAACATGATAGTATTCCCGAAAGGCTTTATAGAAGTTACTGCTATTACTGTAACCTATCATTAAAGCGATTTCTTCGATTGGTAAACCTGTGCCTTTTAGGAGTATCACCGATCTTTCCATACGCTGTTCCAGCAGGATTTCCGAAAATGATTTTCCAATTTCCCGGTGCAACAAGGTTGAAACATAGTTCGGGTGATAAGAAAAATGCTTTGCAATATCTTTAAGCGTCACGGTATCAAAATGTTCACCTATATATTGGACAATTTTTTCTGAAAGACCTTCGCTTGATGGTTCCTTATTTGCATGGACATATTGACGCGCAATTTGTATGAGAAATGCCAATACGAGAGACTTCAATACCGTTTGCGTATCCTCCTGTCTATTTGCATATTCTACCACCATCATTTCAAGCAACGCCCGTATATTGCAATCGTCCTCAATCTTAAAGTGGATAAACTCGTCGGAAAATTGATTGGTAGCCGGGTCAAGTAAAAAACGGAAAAGTTTTGTATTGGCGGAAAGCATTGGTAAAAAGGCCCGGAAGAAAGTTTCTTTCTGTATTAGTACGCCTATTATTGTCGTTTCCTTGTCATCATGGACACAAAGCGCATGACCGGCAAATGGCTGTCCAGCATATAACTCTCCTTCGTGAATGGTAATATGGTTATCATATTTGAAACTGGTAGAATCATATTCCCCTTGATACGTGTAATTAAAATAAAAATAATCATGTCGGTGAAATAGCTCCTGCCGCCCGCCGCTTTGATGAACAACAATCATAATTTCGTCCTCTGGCACTCCGGGCCAACAGAACATTCTTTCCTCACAACTTCCAACCAAAAAATTGTGGTATGTCCAGTCTAATGTCATAAATTCTTCCCGCAGTTTTTCAACTGCCGAACATAGAATTTCCTGTCCCAAATTACCCCTCCTTTACTTCCGGATAAGATTATTTCTGCCTTAATAGTTATACCACGCCACATGAGAAAATGCCATAGTATATGTTAAGATTTAGTGCTGCTTCTTTTGGCGTTTTCTTCTATACTAGAGATTGCAATAAAAAGGCAGGAGGTCATTCTATGAGATCTGAAATGTTAGGTGGTGAGAATACGGTTTTTTTCAAAAAGCTGTTTTCTCTTGTATTACCGATTGCGTTCCAGCAGTTCATGTTAGCGGCGGTTAGCGCTTCCGACGCTCTCATGCTCGGTTTCGTAAATCAGGATTCGCTATCGGCAGTATCGTTAGCCGGACAGATCACGTTTGTATTCAATCTTTTCATGGGCGGGTTGACAATGGGAACGAGCATACTGGCAGCGCAGTATTACGGAAAGGGCGACGTAGTTTCTATTGAAAAGATTTTTGCTTACGTCACAAAAATTTCTTTCCTTGTATCTACTGTTTTCTTTGCTGCTTCCCTTTTTATACCGAACAGCTTAATGAAAATTTTCACTAGCGAACCGCAACTCATATCCGGGGGTTTAATTTACCTCCGAATTGTATCAGTCTCATATCTGTTTACTGGCATATCACAAATTTATCTTTGCATTTTGAAGAATACAGGGTATGCCATGAAAAGCATGGTAATAGGATCAAACGCGGTTGTTTTCAATATTTTCTTAAATGCCGCACTTATTTTTGGACTTTTATTTTTCCCCAAAATTGGCATCGCGGGAGCAGCACTCGCTACCTCTATATCAAAGTTGATTGAAATGGCTTGGGCTTACATGGAATCTTTACGAGAAAATCGTGTCCGGCTACGCATGAAATATTGCTTTAGGGCGGACAAGCCATTGATTCGGGACTATTGGAAATACACCATGCCTATGTTGGGAGATTATCTGGTATGGGGCTGCGGCTTTACTATGTATTCTGTCATCATGGGGCATTTAGGCAGCGACGCCGTAGCTGCTAATTCGATTGCAAATATTGTTAAAAATTTGATTGTTAGTTTTTGCACTGGCCTAGCAAATGGCGGTGGCATTGTTGTTGGTAATGAATTAGGAATGGGCGATTTGAAGCGGGCAAAAAAATATGGGGGCTTCCTCTGGAAGATGGCTATTCTCAGCGGCGTGGTATCTGGATTATTCTTGATGGTACTGTCACCTTGGATTTTGAATGTAACAACGTTAAGCTCACAAGCTGCTGAATATTTGAAATGGATGTTGATTTTCTGTGCCTGTTACATGGTTGCTAAATCCATCAACATGACTGCTATAGCTGGAATTTTCCCGGCTGGCGGCGATTCAAAATTCGGTCTGATATGTGACACAATCACGATGTGGGTTTTCGCTGTTCCAGCCGGTTTCATTGCCGCCTTTGCTCTCGACCTGCCCGTTGTAGCTGTGTTCCTGATTATAAATTTGGACGAAGTTGTTAAACTGCCCGCCGCTATTGTCCATTATCGAAAATATGGCTGGCTAAAAAACATTACAAGATAATGAGGTGAAGAAATGACAGAACTTGAAAAATTAGACGCGGGGCTGGAATACTGCTTTTTTGACGCTGGTGTAGTAGAACGCAAAGAAACGGCCTTAAAACGGTGTGCCATATTCAATTCTATTGACCCGTCTAACTATGCTGCCCAGCTTACGGCCATTAAAGAGCTATTCGGTTCCACCGGGGAGAATGTATACATTCAACCTGATTTTAATTGTGATAGCGGCAAAAACATTCATGTTGGCGAGGATTTCTTAACGAATTACAACGTTACAATTTTAGATATTGCTCCTGTACATATTGGCGACTATTGCATGATTGGGCCGAACACTTTAATTACAACCGTCGGACACCCCCTTTCTCCAAAGCACAGACGGGAAAAGAAAGCGTATGGCAAGCCGATAAGGATTGGGAATGATGTATGGATTGGCGGCAACTGTACAATTCTTCCCGGCGTCACCATCGGAAACAATGTGATCGTGGCCGCCGGAGCTGTTATAACAAAAGATGTGCCGGATAATTGCGTTGTGGCAGGTGTTCCGGCAACCGTTATTAAGAAATTAGAAAATGACATTGAGTAATTTGTGATTTACAAATTGATAATAAGGCAATAAAATGCCGCTGCTCTAGAGCGTGTTTGAAAATTGCTTTCCGTCAGCTGTGTGTCACACTTTGTGGAAGATTTGGGTCCAATGAAGAAGGTGTAGTGGGCTACGCAGACTGAATTGGCCCCAAATATCCCGCGAAACAATACTATTTTTTATTCTTTACCGCCTCATACGCCAGCAAATGCAGCTTATCCCCTTTTTCATGAAATCCCAGTCCCAGATTGGCTCCCGAGTCAGTGGAGTAACCACAGTCAAACTGTGATAACAACTGATAATTTGAGCAAATCCCTTTCTGGAAAAAGCTGCGGTTAAAATTATTAGAGCTTGACTCGGGATAACTTCTCAATAAATTTCTCCGTGAACGCTCTCCCCCGTCAAAATAGAAATACACTCCGGCCGCGCGGCCGCCGTCTTTTAAATACGAATACATATAATCCGGCCAAAAATCGTCATGATAAAAATTATGTTCATTCGTCGCAAAAAAATCGACTGTAATATCTACGCTTTTTCTTTTAATAGGCGGCGCCACCCCGGCATCTGCGATATAGAGAATATCATAGCCGCGGCCGCTCCTGTCAATCAGCTCCTTATAAGCTGCCAATGTTTCCGGGAATTTATCGGTAACAATCAGTTCCGTCCCCTCATTCAGAAGTTCCATATGATTGTGGAGAAAAAACCAGGCGTTGACATAGCTTTCCCACAGTACCTTGCCCGCAGTCCCCACCTTTGTCAGACTCTCCCCCAGCCAGTTATAGGAACGCTCAAACAGGCTGAGAGTGGCAGACGGCAGATCGCGGTAGAGTTCCCGTATCGTATCAGGTTTGTCATAAAAACTGGTATTCCTGTTCGGAGTCAGCAAAATGCCATCCTGTATCCTGGCGCTGTAACCGCAGCGGCAGCTCATCTCGGCCTCAAAAATATACCTACTGTCCATTGATGCATTCTGGGCGCGCAGTTCTCCCCCGCATACCGGACAAACCAGCAGTCTTAGCATTTTAAGAGGTACGCCCGTGTTCACCGCCTCCCCATCTCCTGCCCGGAACGTACTCATTGAGGAACGAAGCACCTGCTGCGCCCGTGCAAGAGTTTCGATGCGTTCGCCCAGCACGGTGTCCTGCTCCGCAAACAGCCTCAGCACCTCCGCCCTGTCTTCCTGGGGTGCCAGGCCGGAAATCCGTCTGAGAGAAAGCAGCCTGTGAATTACCTCAAGAGGAAATTCCATCTTTTTTAGCTCCAGAAGCCATTCCAGATCACTCAGTGTTTTTTCATCAAAGATATATTGTCCACGGTTAACCGGCGGAACTAAAAGACCATGTTTAATATAGTAATAAATACTGGTTACCGGTACCGAAAATTTCTTAGCTGCCTGTCCTATCTTCATGTCCTTCCCCCTTTTTTCAAAGCTATCATGGATTTAGACCCTAGTCAAGGTTTTTAATAAAAAGACTGAATTTTCAGTATTGACATTAACTTTGGTCTTGAATTTATACTATTAATAACTTATCAAGGTCTTCGGAAAAAATAATTGCTTTTTTCCTGTTTATAAAACAACGAAAAGCGCGCTTCGCCAACTTTTCATTGCTACTCAACAAAGGACCTGTTCACAAAATATAAGGCCTGTTCATAAGGCCGTATCAGTTACTAAACAAACCTTAAGGGAGGATTAATCATATGGAATACCTGAAAAAATCAATCGAACGTTCAGCGCAGGAAAGTCAGTCACTGACGGAAAATGTTGCGGAAATTATCCGTAATGTACGTGAAAACGGTGATTCTGCCATTCTTGAATACAATACGCGTTTTGACGGCAATACAAGACAAAATTTCCGCGTGAGTCCTGAGGAAATAAAAGCCGCCTATGACGCCGTACCGCCACAGAGCCTGCATGACATGCGGGAAGCAGCCGCACATATCAAAGCATTTGCCCAGGCTCAGAAAGAATGTCTCAAGCCGTTAGATAATTTTTCCACTATCCCGGGCGCTGTTCTGGGGCACAGAATCATTCCGGTAACCTCATGCTGCTGCTATGTTCCCGGAGGCGGCTACCCGCTTTATTCCTCCGCCCTGATGCTGATTATTCCGGCAAAAACAGCCGGCGTGGGGCGGGTAACGGCCTGTGCGCCTGCCGTCAAAGGAACCGGATGCATAAACCCGCTGACCCTGGCTGCCATGGATATCGCCGGTGCGGATGAGATTTATGTCATGGGCGGAGCGCACAGCATTGCCGCATTTTCATATGGCACACGGCAGATTTCCCCTGTTGACATTATTGTAGGACCTGGAAATCAATATGTGGCAGAAGCGAAACGCCAGTGTTACGGCCAGATTGGAATCGACTTCATCGCAGGGCCCAGCGAAGTCCTGGTAATTGCTGACAAGAGTGCCAATCCCGCCATCTTAGCTGCCGATCTTCTGGCTCAGTCGGAGCACGACAAGCTGGCAAAAGGTATCCTTGTCACGACCGACAGGGAACTTGGCCTCGAAGTCATCCGGGCCGTTGAGGCAGAACTTGAAACCCTTGAAACAGCCCGGATTGCCCGTGCCTCCTGGGAATCCTACGGTGAGGTCGTGCTTGCCGATAACCTCACCGAAGCCGTTTCCCTGGCAAACGAATACGCCCCGGAACATCTGGAGGTCATTTGGGATAATCCCGACGCGGTTCTGGAACAGCTCCACAACTTCGGTTCTCTCTTCATCGGCCAGGAAACCGGGGAAGTCTTCGGAGACTACGCATCCGGCACGAACCATACACTGCCCACCGTCCGCGCATCCCGCTATACCGGAGGCGTCTGGGTCGGGACTTTTCTGAAAACCTGTACTTATCAGCGTTATGACAGGGCTGCTATGAAAGAAACCGCACCGTTGGTATCGCGGATGGCCAGGGGTGAGGGGCTGATCGGACATGCGCGGGCTGCGGAGGTGAGAAAAGAGCTGCTGGACTAAAGTGGAAAACGTAGTTACAGATACGACTGGAAACGGGGGCGTTACCAATGAGGATGGGAGCGTTATCTATTAAAGATGGGAGCGTTATCCATTGCGTACAGAATCATCATATATCAAGAACTGTATTGTTACCTATTGTCAAAGAAAGGAGATTTTCAGATGTGCCAAGCTACAGAACGGGAAAAACAGCTTCTTGAACAGGTTGATGTGGAAGGAGCCATTCAATTTTTACAGAAAATAGTTCAGACCGACAGCCAGAACCCTCCGGGAAACGAGATGTCCGTTGCCCAGATTATCAAAGAAAAGCTGGATGAAATCGGGCTGGTAACTGAAATTCAGGAAGTGGAAAAAGGACGTTTCAACGTGCTCGGCCTGCTGCCGGGAGAAAACGACGAGCAGCTGCTTTTCAACGGCCATATGGATACTGTAAAAATCGGCAATCCTGAGTTATGGACAAAGCTTCCCCTCGGCGGCCAGATCGAAGACGGAAAACTCTACGGAAGAGGCTCCTGCGACATGAAGTCAGGACTGGCCGCAATGATATTTGCACTGGAAGCTATTGTCAAAAGCAGAATCACTCCTAAAAAAAGTATCTTATTTACGGCTGTCATTGATGAGGAGGTATTTTTCAAGGGTACACAGGCCCTAATCGATGCCGGAAAATTAAAAAAATGTACCCGAGCCTACATCAGCGAGCCCACCTCCGTATGCATTGCCACCAGTCTTCAGGGTGCCGCAGAATTTACGGCCAGAACTTACGGAAAGGCTTCTCATTGCGGTATGGCCGAAAATGGAATCAACGCGATCATACCAATGGCCGACTTTGCAACCGAACTGAATGCGTTAAATGAAAAGCTGAAAAAGAAAGGCGCTATTCTCGGTTTTCCCGTAAATCCCAGCCTGAATGTCGGCTCTATCCAGGGCGGTGTGGATGTACTTCTTGTCCCGGATTACTGTGAAATGCATTTTGACCGCCAGGTATTTCCCGGCGAAGATATGCAGGAAGCAATCGAAGAGATCAGAACCATTTTCGACGGTGTCTGTGCCAAATACAACGCAAAGAGCGAGCTGACCTGCAACCAATATTTTAATTACTGGAAAGCAGATAAGGAACATCCGGCTGCGCAGTCTGCAATCCGGTGTCACGAGATTGTCACGGGTAAACAGCCGGAGGATATTCTGTTCCGGGCTTACGCCGAAGTGGAAATGATCGCCAACCAGGGAATCCCCGGAGTTATCTACGGCCCGGGTAGCATCCTGCAGGCACACAGGCCGGATGAGTATGTGCTGATTGAGGAATTTGTTACTGCGATAAAAACTTATACATTGATCGGATATGAATTTATAAGTTAAATAACACGGCTTGTTCAAGGAGGGCTACTATGAGTAATCAGAAACCACAGAAACTGGGACTTAAGAAATCTCTTTCTTATGGCATGGGAGCCATAGGAGAAGGTATTGGATATAACTTTTTCTACAGTTATTTTATATTTTTTATGATCAATATCGCCGGAGTCAATCCGGCCGTCGCCGGTACTGTCTCCCTCATCGCAGTGTTCTGGGACGCGATTACCGATCCGATTATCGGTTCGATGTCCGACCGCTGCCGAAACAAAAAAGGAAGAAGGACGCCATTTATCAAATATGGCTCTATTTTTCTCGGAATCTCACTGGCGCTTATGTTTATCAATATCGACTTACCTGCCGGTGCAAAGGTAGGATATTATATCATCATCAATATTGCCTACTGGACGTTCCTCACCTCCGCCGTTATCCCTCATATCGCATTAGGCTCCGAGCTGACCGATGATTTCGAGGAGAGAACCACACTGAGAACCTGTGCAAATTTTCTGATGAATATCGGTATGCTGGTCGCGATCAGCGGTTCACTGATGATTGTGCAGTTCTTTGCAAAAATATTCGGCACTGAAAGCATGGGATGGACGGCAACGGGAGTGCTGTTTGCGGTGATTATCGTTTTCGTTTATAACTTCTGCTGCTTTTCCGTACGGAGCTTTGAACCGGAAAACCCGAACCTGCAGGAAGGATATATGCCGGAAAAGTTATCTTTTAAATCCGTCTTTTCCAATTATCTGGAGGCGTTGAAGGTAAAACCCTTTAACAAGCTGCTGGTTATCACATTCTGCGTGAATTTTGCCGTCGGAGTAGGATCCAGCCTGATGATTTTTCTCTACACCTATGTCTTTCACTATACTGAAACGAAAACTTCCTTCATGCTGCTTGTGACAACACTCTTTTTGCTTTTCACTACCGTCATGGCCGGTGTGATTGCAAATAAATTCGGCAAAAAACAGATGATGCTCGGCGGAATGGTTTGCTACACCGCCTGCTATCTTATCATGGCGTTCCTTCCAGCAAGCGATTTTACCGCTTATCTTTATATTCTGTTCTACGGAATTGGAAATGCCACTTACTGGACTCTTATCTACTCGATGTCCTACGATACGGCTCTGATTGAAAAGTTTAAATCCGGCAACTCACCGGATGGCCTGTATACTTCTATGATAGGCTTTTTCATGAAAGCCGGAAGCGCAATCGGCATGTGGATTACCGGTATCGTCCTCAGCGCAATCGGTTTTAATGCAGAAGCCGCCGAGCAGGCGGCGGATACGATTGCAAAACTGAAACTGGCCTTTGGTTTTGTTCCGGCCGGGATGCTGGCTGTTGCTGTGATTGCTGCCGTTCTGTATTCGCTGACAAAGGAAAAATATGGGTTGTTACTGGCGGCAACGGAGGCGAAGGAAAGCGGGTTGGAGTATCGGACGGAGGGGTTGGAGAAAGTGCTGTAAGTGCCTGCACAATAATACCCATCGGTATTCACATAAAGATAAATCGTGAATACCGATGGGTATTAAAAGCACATGTAAATATCAATAGAACGTCTTGTCAGACAACCCTAGCTGATAAAAAGTATATAATTAATATCTCTGAAATTAAATCTGCAAAATTATAAATAGTTCTACCAGGAGCTGGGAATAACAAATACAGCACATTCTATTAGAGTTTTTTATCGACTGTTCCTAAAATGATCCGAGCACCAAGCTATACTCATAAAGAAAGTATAGAAAAAAATTTTATGATAGTTCTCTGCCATATTCTAAAATATCAGCAATTCGTTTTGACGCAAAGCCGTCTCCATAGGGATTACTGGCCTGACTCATCTTTGAATACTCTACCGAGTCCTCTAACAGCAAATTGAATGCAGTATAAATAGTTTCTTCATCTGTGCCCACCAACTTTAATGTCCCCGCATCTATCCCCTCAGGCCTTTCTGTTGTATCACGCATAACTAAAACCGGCTTTCCAAGAGACGGAGCCTCTTCCTGGATACCGCCAGAGTCTGTGAGGATCATATATGATTGCGAAAGGAAATTGTGAAAATCCATAACATCCAAAGGCTCAATAATGCGGATGCGCTCATCGCCGCCCAAAATCTCATTAGCAGTCTCTCTGACAACTGGGTTCATGTGAATAGGATAGATAGCTTTCACATCGGGATGTTCATCACAGACGCGACGGATGGCACGAAACATATGTTTCATCGGTTCTCCTAGATTTTCGCGACGATGTGCTGTAATCATAATCAACCGGCTTTCCTTGGCCCATTCGAGTTGCTCATGATAATAATTGGGGTGGACTGTGGTCTTTAAAGCGTCAATTGCTGTATTGCCTGTTACATAAATTGTTTGGGGTTCTTTTCCTTCCCTGATCAAATTTTGCCTCGACAATTCCGTCGGGGCAAAATTATAAGCTGCTATGATGCTGACTACTTGGCGGTTAAACTCCTCCGGATACGGTGAGTATAGATTATAAGTACGAAGTCCAGCCTCCACATGACCAATCGGTATCTGTAAATAAAAACAAGCCAATGCAGTGGCAAAGGTCGTAGAAGTGTCTCCATGGACAAGAACCGTATCTGGCTTCTCTATTTCTAATACCTTTTTTACTCTGTTAAGGATATTTGTTGTTACATCAAAGAGTGTCTGGCGTTCTTTCATGATAGATAAGTCGTAATCAGGGACTACGTTGAAGGTGTTTAAAACCTGATCCAGCATTTGGCGGTGCTGGCCGGTGACACAGACGATGGTTCGTATGTGATCTCTGGTTTGGAGTTCATTAACCAAGGGACACATTTTTATGGCTTCAGGACGGGTCCCAAAGACTAATAAAATTGTTTTCATAACATTCGCATTCCTTTATTAATTTAATAGATTATTCATATCTCTATCACTAAAATGATATTTACTCTTAAAAATATTAATTTCCTATTACACTTAACGTTAAACTATTTGACTATGTTTTATAGCAACTATCAGAAATTTTTCAATCTAACTAATGCTGAAAAGTCAAGTAATATAAAATTAATTACCTTCATTCCATTTAGAATATTCTTCTTCAATAATATCAATTGGGTATTTTCGTCCCCTATTTTTCTTTATATAAAGTATTTTCTTATATACCCAATACAACAGAGGTTTGCAAATCACTTTAAACATATATCCTTGAACAAGTTCTCCACCAAAGCGCTCTTTAAATCTTTGGATTCCATCCAATTTGCTTCCAGACTGCACGCCTATTCTGCATCCTACAAAATTATACTGTTTAACCCCCCATTCTTTCATGTCCTTCATCGCAATCCAGTGCAATAAATTCATTGCTCCTGAAGAAGGTTTGTCAATACTGGCGCCATAAAGGTAATAGCACTGTGAGGAATGAAAGAAAAAAATAGCCCCACCTTGCACTTGTTCATCTTTATATGCAAGATATATTTTCATTTGAGAAGGCATACAATCAAACATCTGTTGGTAAAAATCTGGCGTATTACCCGTCCGACTACTTCTATCCCAAGTTGCCTTCTCTATAGGCATATATTCTTCAATTAATTCTTTACCGCCCCTTTTTATAACTACATTCTCTTTTTCTGCTTTCCTTATAACATTTCGGTGCTTACTATGTATTCCGGCCCAAATTTCCTCCTCTGACTTTTCCAAGTTAATAATATAACTTCCAAAAGGTATTTTCATTGCATTCAAAGGTGTTTCCTGAAATAAGGCACAGGGGGCACTTGGTCCTACCCACAGAACGTTATATTTTTTCTTTAAAATCTCTATAACACTTGTCATAAATTCTTCCGCGTTCCCTATGTCCTCATTAAGCTTTATGTATTCTGCTGGTATTTTTGCAATATTAAACAAATACTTTGTTTTCAGAATCACCAGTAGACAATATTCTTCACTGCAAAAATATAATGGTTCTTCTTTTTGCATTTTAACATAATCAAAATATTCTCTAGTATAGTAAGCATTGAGAGCTTCTGGTTTTATTCTTATTAGATCTGGAATTTCCTCATAGGTGTAAATTTGTATAGAACGATTCATTTTCATCTCCACTTTTGTTATGTCATAAGTAATATGTACCAGGCAGTGTGCAAATCTTTCTGGTATCAAAGATCACTTTCCCTTTTAACTCTTTCATACGCTGTCGAATCTCAGAATGGGCTACTAAAATAACAATTAAATCAACATTATCTATGAATTCTGTGAATTCGTGCTTTTGATTAGAAACAATGTTTTCTTCAATGTATGGATCATAAACTTGAACAAACCCATTTGATAAATGTGATTTCATGCTTGCGAGTATTTGCAAAGTTGGACTTTCTCTTACATCGTCCACATCTTCTTTATACGTTAGACCATAAAAACCCACTCTGGATAAATTCGTAATTTTATTTTCTTGCATTATTTCAGCAATACGGCTAAGTACATATTCCGGCATGCTATCGTTAATTTTTCTAGCTGCTAATATAATATTGGCAAGACCAGGATAATCTCCCACTAAAAACCATGGATCTACGGAAATACAATGCCCCCCTACTCCCGGGCCGGGAGCCAGGATATTAACTCTAGGGTGCTTATTTGCAATTTTAATTATTTCATATACATTCATGCCATCAGATTGACAAATTTTAGCTAATTCATTTGCAAATGCAATATTTATATCACGATATGTATTTTCAACAACTTTTGTCATCTCAGCAGTCCTAATATCAGTAACCACAATTTCTCCTTGACAAAAGGAAGAGTAAATCTCTTTAATCTCCTCTCCCTTATCCATGTCATCTGCACCAATAGTTCTTGAATTATATTTTAATTCGAAAATCATGTTGCCAGGAATAATGCGTTCCGGCGCATGGACGAGATGAATATCCCTCCCTATTACAAACTGTTTTGCCTCGACAAAAGGCCTTACCGCTTTGTCAATCGTTCCAGGTGAAATTGTAGACTCAATAACAATTATTGCCCCCTTTTTACAAACAGATAATATTGCATCGATTGCCCCAATAATATAATGTGCATCGATTTTTTTATTTTTTTTATTATATGGTGTAGGCACTGCTACTATATATATATCTGTACAGGCGTATTCCGTAGAAAATGTTATGCCCTTCATTAAAGCCTTTTGAAATAGCTCTTCCAAACCATCCTCTGAAAAAGTTATATGCCCCTCTTTTAACGTCTGTACAAGCTTTTCATTATAATCTGTACCTATCACCTCTATATCGTGTGCAGCTAACATTAAAGCTGTCGGTAAACCAATATACCCCAGACCTATCACATTTATTTTATTCATCTCACTTAACCTCTCTTTATTTTTATAAGTTTATGGGGTGCCTTTACTTTAGTTCTTTGTAAACCAAACTTGTACCCCTTTCTTACACATAATTCAATTATTTTCAATTATACTTTCACCCGTTAAGTTTTGAATTGCGCTACTCATGTATTCTTTAAAGCTATTATAAGATAAACCTTCTCTTGCTAGTCCTTCAGAAATTTTATCTTTAATGGGATTTTCTAGCAGGCTATTACTTAATTCAGATATCTGTTTGCGACAGTTTTTTATATCTGTTCTTCTATGATATAAAAAATTCAACCCTAGCCGATCCAGCAAATCTTTTCCCTTTGTCTTGTCACCTTCGTCAAAACTAATTGCATAATCAAAAAACAGACATGGGGTCAGATTTTTTAAAGACAAGATTGTCCCATGAAAATAATTTGAATAGGTTAATTCCCCAAAGGAGAAAACCTGGCTCCATTCAAGAGGTGTTAAATCATCCAGAAAAACATCAGTATATCTATTTGCAGAATATACACTAACCAACTGATAGACAGTACCAAATATGTTTCTTACCATCTGGCCTATCTCTTCTGTTCCCATTATAAAAATTATCTTTTTACTGAATGAAATACCATGCAATGCCAATTTTTTTTTGGCTTTTGTTCTATAATCACTCAATAAGTTCATTTGTAGAAAAATTGTAGGATCGCAATTATGATATAACTGCTTCCTACAATTAAGCCCTGACAAAAGATTCTGCGTAGCCGTATCCCTGATTCCTACATAGGAATATCGTTCTAACGCTTGTCTGATATAATTAGCCTCCTTTTCTGATAACTCATTAACATTCATTCTATCAGATGTTGCAGCATAAGAAACGTAAAAACTTGCCATATCTTCATTTAAAAAATATACATTAGGAAATGGATAGTTTATAAATTCCCAAACACAATCACTTCCGGTAATTAAAATATCATATTTATCTTTTAATTCGTAAAAAACTCTATTGTAATCATCACTTATAATTGTATTTTGAGATAGAGGTAATTCCCCCCATTCTCGCTCAAAAGCATTTATAAGACTAATTCGTTCTTTCCAGAAATTTTTCTTTAAAAATGCATTATTGACTCTTGAAAGTGAAACCTTTATGACTTTGAGCCATCCATTTTTCTTAATTGTCTTCATATAACTTAATGAATAAATCCATTTATTTTTTGAATAATTATCATACATTCTTCTTGTCATATAATCAATAATCTCAATTTGACAATTTGCAAAATCCTTTTCCAATCTTTTTGCTAAAGAATAAGATTGCATAAATGCACCATAGTTTATACTTTTATGAAATGTCAAAATTCCCACTCTAATCATAAATTTCCTTCGCACTTCTGCTTGCGTGATACCCTGCTATCCATATTACAATATAATTGCAGGCATATAATGTTCCCGTTACACTTAAAAATAGCTCAATTGATAGATTAAAATATTTACTCAAGCTAAAAGCAACCACTGCCTCAACAATAAAAAACATTTGAATTATCAATTTCATTAGTTGCTTTCCCGATATGATCAATCCCTGTACCATAACACTTACTACAAATCGTACAATATATAGCGGAATTAAAATTTTCACAAATGTTCCACTCCTAATCCATGAAGTTCCGAATACAAAAAAGAAAGCTGGCTCCGCAATAAAATATAATAAAGTAAAGGCAGGTAGAGCTATGGCAAATAACAATACTGACGTATTTCTATAAGAAACATAAAAGCCACCATTATCCGCTTTTTCTTGACTTGCTTTTTTTAAAAACACCTTTCCAACACTGTCGCTGATTAAGCTTAAAGGTATTCCCAACATAGTCATTGATAGAGAAAAATAGCCGACTTCTTCCGTACTATACAAACTAGACAACATAACTGGTAATATAGAATATGATAAATTAGAAACAAAAAAACCTGGTGTTGAAAACAAAGGCTGTTCTTTATATATTTTAGCAACAGTCCACAACTCCCCTATGCTGTATGAAAAGAATTCACTTAATTTCCATCCTAAACATTTGGTTTGCTTTCCAATTCCTGTTACACATCCGATAATAGTTCCTATTGTTAATCCAATAAAACTTTTATCCCATATTCCAAAAAGTACTTTAAATACACTCTGAGATAATGTTCTAAAAATATTGACTTGAGCTATAATATTATAGCAACCCAATCTATTATTATATGCTGTTAAGGTATTAATAACTCCTGTTAGTAGCAGGAGGGGAATAGATAAATATATCCAGTTTCCAGCTACAAAAAACGTGTTTTTTTTAAGAATATTGTTATAAATAAGTAATCCTATACATACTGCTAATGTTACAATAAATGATAAGTATAAAGATAACGCTGTTAACTTTTTTCCGTCATCATCTGAATCACTTATTACAATAAACTGATCATATTGAAGCGTTAAGACAGGTGTAAACATTGAAACAACCGAGATAATTAAAGCATTTATTCCAAAGGATTCCGGAGAATATAATCTTGTTAAAAGTGGCTGAGCAACATAAGAAATTATTTGCGCTATAAAAACTCCAGCTGTTAATGTCAGCATTGCCTTAATTCCACAACTTTTTAAAAACTCTCTCATTTTTTTCAACATTTTTTTAGTTCCTGTTTTCTTGATAAGCTTGTTCAATAGTATTAAATATTACTACATCAGAAAACTGATTATTAATTTGCTCGATAAAATATTTCAGATTTTCTAAATTAGTCTTACCAAATAATTTAGGATGCCCAATAAGACATATATATATATCTTGATTAACACAATCATAAGTTTTTAAATAATAGTAAACCATTTCGATAAGCGCTTTATAATGGGCGCTATCAAGGCTCATCATGACAGAATGATTCCAAAAATCATTAATTTTCTGCAAAAGCTTCTTACAAGAGAAAACCGACATTTCTGTAGCATCAGATGTTTTTCCCTTTAAAACCTCTCGCCTTAGTCTGGGGTTTTTATGTACAATCAGCCATTTTTCCGGCTTTTTGCAAATAGAACCTATTGGTATCTCAAAAATTTCACCATTGCGGTCCTCTCGACACAGCCCACTTTCTGATGACATCCACCAATTTACTTTTTGGGGTGTTTTCGTAAAGTTGTAATAATGCGTTCTAGTATTACTGTATAATCCCTTGCAAATGGAGGAGTCTATTGTAATTCCATTTTCTTTCATCAATTTAAAAATCTCTCGCTCTGGTTGAATACAAAATCCCCCTGCCCTAAATGATACGCATTTATATTTATTGTCCACTTCCTTTAAAACTGATTCCAAATAATTTTTTGTCTCTAAAAATATTTGTCTCATATCGACTTCAGAATGAAGTTTATCGAAAGCATGAAGACGATAATATCTGTTATCAAATTGCCACTTACCCTTTTCTAACTTTGCATTATACCAAATCGGATGTATATGAAGCTGAATATCATGTTTTCTTTTTTTCATTGAAGCAATCTGATCATTAAATGATTTTGGAAAATCGTTTAGTCCAAATTCTGCATATCTGATGCATGAGGCTGTATCAGCGTAGAAAGTAGCTTTAATATTATATCCATCCAGCAAATCCAAAATTCTTTCTGTAGGCTTAAATAAAACTTCTTGCTCAGAAAAATCTGTATGTGCAAAAAAAAGTTCATAATCAAATGTAAGACATAAATGCAACATATTTCCCCCCACTATTACTGAAACAGATCTTGAAACTGCAAGCAAACAGTTTCAATTTTATATTTCGATATATTAAAATCAACCTTGTGACTATAATCTCCTACTAAAAATTCATCAAGAACATCAAATGAGCCACTATCAGGGTGGCACGAATAAATAGGACGTCCCGCTAATGAGTAATCAATTAATTTTGAAGGTGCTTGTATGCTTATAGTGTTTTCAATATTTATCAAAAAGTCTTGTTTACTTAATTGATAGATGCAATCTTCACGTTTTAAATATGGAAATATCTGTAATTTATCTCCCAAAACTTTTTTGTACTTTAATAGTACTTTATGGTATACCTCATTATTTAAAGAAGTATATAAAGTGAATTTAAAGTTTTCTTTTCGTCCACATAAATATTCTAGCAATTTTTCCGGATTTCTAATATCATAGTAAAGAGTTCCCGCAAATGCAAAATGAATACAATCTAAATCCCTTTTATACTCCGCTGTCTGTACATTTTCTGTACTAAAACCTTGAGGTATAATTTTTATTTTATTCTCCGATAAATAATTTTGGTAATATAACTTCGCATTCTCAATCGGTATTGTTACATAATCCAATTTTTCAAATGTGTATCTTTGTATCAGATCTACTAAAATTGAATGTTTTCCTTGTCCTAAATAAAACGGGTCCCCACAGTCTCCTATCAAAACAGGAGATTTTCTCATACGCTTTGACACATATATCGACAGTAAATGCGAATAGAATGGATTACCAATCGAAATAATAACATCATATGAATTATTAATTCGTTTTGCTAATGGTTTTATCTGTGTGATAAAAAATTTTTCACCAATAAGATAATTCATACATTTCTTAAGTTGTTTTTTTAATATACAAATATCTTCTGTTGCTTCTTGGGATTGAGCAATATTGCATTCGTCATAATAAGATTGTAGATCCTTCATCGCTATCAGACGCCTTCTCTCCCCGTTTAAAACATCAACATTGTAACCTGATTTAATTAATTCATCTGACAAAGCTCGCGCACGAAATGAACGTGGGTTATTTATCGGATAAAACCAATGTGAAATTATTAATATGTTCTTCATTCTTTTCTCCAATATATCTAAATTTTATTCCTCTTATCATCATTGCCATCATCACGTAAAAGCCAACCTCTATGATATAGCTGGATGATAATAAAAGTCTTGAAAAACCCAATGAAAAAAAGAAGATTTTGAATATCTTTAAATACATACTCTCTCTTTTGATAAAACACAAATAGATCATTATGCATAAAAACAAGATTAAAATCGCCCCCAAAATAATTCCATAATCAATTAGTAGTTCTCCGAATATATTATGAGTGTAAGCTCCCGTTTTACCGTATCCCAACGCATTTAACCAATAACGATCACCGGCCATGCCACTGCCTGTAAACAGAAATTTGTTAATTACTGTCACTGCTAAACTAAATAATTCATCTCTTCCAGATGGAGAAAAGACGTCTCCCCATTCAATATGACGTATTAAATTCCCATTAAATCCAAAATGATCGGCAATATTCAATATCCATGTAAATATCATCTGATAATTTACAATTAGAATAATTGTTGAAAGCATTCCAAAAAACATAGCTAATGCTATCTTCTCTTTAGAAAAGTGCGAGACTATTCTATATGAAACACATAAAATTATTCCCACAAGAGGTCCTCTGGCACCATCAATAATTATAATTATTACACCTACGATTAAACAAAGTTTATCAATTCCAGTTCCTTTTTCCAACAAAAGAAAATAAATAATTGGCACTAAAAGCTGATATGATATTTCCATATAATTACTTCTGTCACACCACGGCATTGACAAATGAGCTGCAATGGATAAAAAAGTCTGTATAAAAACGACTATAATACAGTATTTATGCAAATATTTTTCTAGCATCTCTATGTTGTCCAAAGTCACCGAAGATAAAAAAGCAGGCAATCCTAAACCTAAAAAACCTAAAAGGATTTCATTTCCAATTAAAAACGGACGGTTCTCGGGGAAAAAAATAAAGCTTGAAAAATACATGGTTAACATTAACAGAGGAAATATTAGCATATAAGGTTTTAAGTTAAAAAATGAATATAATCCCATTACAAATAAAATACCATAGGAAAATATTGCCACAACTTCTGTTGAATACTCTGCATTTATCCCAATTAAAGAAAGCATTGAAAAGACAAATGTATTAAATGTGGTAAAAAAAAGCGTTGCACATAATGCATTACATTTTAAAACCTCCACAATATCTCTTACTTTTATTCTATATCTCATATATTTTCGTTAATTACCTACCTTCCAGCATATTATCAACCACCTTAAAAATTCTTTCACAATTTTTACAATCCCAAAGTGGAAAAAATTCTTCTGCTCTCTCCTCATACAACTTATCTAATCTAAAATCTTTTTCATAACTCTTTTTTAAAAATTTAATTACACTTTCTGCATTCTCAGCAATCGGTCCGAAACCATTATCCTGATAAGAGAAATAACCTTTTTTACCATGCCATTTCTTAAACTTTTCTTGATCAAACTGAAAATATATTAAAGGTTTCTTCATATATGCGAAGTCAACTGAAACGCTTGAATAGTCTGTGATCATAAAAGAAGCTTCCTTTAATAAATCCTGTATATTTTTATCAAATCGCTTGACAATATTGATATTGGAACTTGTCGATTTAAAAAATGAAACGTATTGCTGCATAGCCCTATGTAGGTAAAATAATACTTGTAAATTATTCTTTTCTACAAATTCAATAAATTGTGCATTATTTAATAACCCATTAAATTCCTTATAATACTGGTTATCGGTAAATTTTATTTTTTCTTCACTAGCAACTCCATTTTGAGTTAACCAACTCCTCCACGTTGGCATGATTATTATAAGGTTTTCCTGTTTTTTATAATCATGCAATTCATCGAATCTGGCTAATCCAGTATATGCCACTGCCTTTTCTGAAAATCCAAAACTCGATTTGATGTATTCATATTCCGGTTTTGCTCCGCAAATAACACATGAAAGTTTATTATTTTCATATTTTAGAGACTCATAGTAATTTAAGAGTACACCATGCTGAAGAAATACTCTTTTATTTTGTAAAATCCCTATTATTTCAAGCGGGAAAAAAGTTTTCAGCGATGGAGAAGAACCAAGCTGTGTTGATATTATTGATTGAGCGCTTAAATAATATAACCAATGCCTTAATGAGCCCCATCTAATAACATTACCTATTCTATTTACTTTTTCATAATACATTGCTTTTCGATTCAGGACATAGAATACTGGTTTTTGCTTCTGATGCATACACATATACTTAAAAAAATGATATCCGTTATCATTTGCTCCGTATTCATCCTCACAAATCAACCAAAATGATTTTTTTCTTATTTTAAGATATTGTTTGTAAAGTATACCGATAGGATATAGCAAAAAAAAAGTACTATAACTTATAATATCTGTTACTGTTAGCTTTTTTAACCGTCTTAATAAATACAAATTCATACCCTACACCAATTTTCTTCTCGCAAATTTTTGAAATACTATTCCTCTTATGTTCGATGGTAATAAAATCTGTAGAACTAACCTAAGAAATATATTTTTTATGTATCTTGTGCGTGTAATCAATTTTTTATCCAGCATGTATTTCTGGAGTTTTATCTCACTGATAAAATATCTTTTCCCACCTCGCCTGTTATACATATCTTTTCCTACACGGACGTAGACTAGATTTTCTGGGATATTATAAAATTTCTGTTCTTTTTCAATCATTCTGAGCCATAAAAAATAGTCCTCATTACAATACCAATCCCTATAGTTCCCAGCAGCTATTACATCTGCTTTCTTAAACATGACCGTTACATGATTGACTGGTGCTCTTTTCCTAGAATATTCTTTTATCTGCTCATCCTTTTCCGGGACAGTTCTAATTCCGACAATCTGTTTAGGAACATCTAAAAATTCATAAATATAGCCTCCCACAAGGCTTATATCCTTCATTTTTTCGAAACAAAGCAACTGTTTTTCGAATCTGTCTTTTACACTAATATCATCACTATCCATTCTCGCAATGTATTCATAAGAGCAATTTAGAATCGCAATATTCAATGCTTTTCCTAGACCTGCGTTTTTTTTCAGTTCTATTATTTTAATCTCGATTCTTCCCTTGACTTCCTTCTTTTTACTTTCAAGAATGTAGATAATATCATCATTTACAGGACCATCCAACACAACCACTATTTCAGACGGTAATACTGTCTGCTCTATAATGCTAGTAATTGCTTGATTAAAATACGGGCCTTTATCATTTATGTAAACGCTCATTGCAACAGAAAATTTTAAATGCTCGCTCATTTTAATCTACCTTTTATGAGCCGTTGACCCATATCCTTCTTTATCCTATATTCCTTCGCAGAAATTCTGCCTGTCCTCAATAAATAATCTCCTAAGTCCTCTGCTGTCTCCAATCCTTCCGACGTAATATCCCTTTTCCTCAAAACCTTATCCATGGTTTTTACTACAATTGCCATGTCTGTTCGGAGTCCTATATGGTGAAGATATTGAAGATCCCAATAAAACTTCTCTTCCCAAGAAATCTTATTTCTCCCATTTACCTGGGCCAATCCCGTCAATCCTGGAAGTACCTCATGGCGTCTCCTCTGTTTTGATGACATAAAAACCATATCTCTCACCAACTGTGGTCGCGGCCCCACCACACTCATATCCCCTTTAAGAATATTAAACAATTCCGGCAGTTCATCTAAGCTGGTTGCCCGTAATTTTTTTCCAAACTCCGTCAGCCTCACTTCGTCCGGCAGCAAATTTCCATCTTGATCACGTTCATCCGTCATACTGCGGAACTTATACATCTCAAAAATTTTTTCATTTTTACCCGGCCTTTTTTGTTTAAAAATCACCGGGCTTCCTAGCTTTACACGCACAAGAAAAGCTGTCACCAGCATCACCGGTGACAGCACAATAATTCCAGCCGCTGACATAATAATGTCCAGCAGCCTCTTTATATATTTCCGATACATCCCTGCATCTCCTATTTTCTAAAGCAGTGTCTCTGCTTAAATAAGCTAAATTCCCTATCTTCCTATCTAAATAACGATTTTACTATCTGAGTAACCCGTTCCATATCCTCATCCATATTTTTCACATCGCTGGGCAAGCATACCCCTCTATCAAAAATATCCTGGCCAATCGACTTACCATTGAAACTCTCCACCTGTATAAAATCATTTTCCTGATAAACCGGCTGTAAATCCATCGGTTTCCAAATCGGCCTGCTTTCAATATTTTCCTTTTCCAGCGCCTCCATAATAACAAGCGGCGATATTCCCCTCTGGATACATTCCGGTTCCAGGGTAATGCATGACAACCAGTTATTAGCCTCACCCTCGGGATTCAATGGATTCATTCGAATCTCTGGTATATCCGCGAAAGCCTCCTGATATCTTCGGTAAATATACTGCTTTTTCTCCTTATATTTATCTAAGGTCAGCAGCTGCCCACGACCAATTCCGGCGACAATATTACTCATCCGGTAATTGTATCCAATCTCTTTATGTTCATAATGTCTTGCTGCTTCTCTGGCCTGTGTTGCCCAGAATCTGGCCTTTATTATATCTTTTTCACTATCCGACACCAACATTCCACCGCCGGAAGTCGTAATGATCTTATTTCCGTTAAATGAAAAAATGCCGTACTTTCCAAAAGTACCGCATCCTCTTCCTTTATATGTACTGCCGAGCGCTTCCGCCGCATCTTCAATCAACGGCACGCCATGTTTCTCACAGATACCCATAATTTCATCCATCTTAGCAGGTGTACCGTAAAGATGGGCCAGCAATACAGCTTTTGTTTCAGGATATTTCCGGAAGCCTTCTTCCAGCGCTTCGGGCGACATATTCCACGTATCCTTTTCCGCGTCGATAAAAACCAGCTTTCCTCCTTCATAGGTAACAGGGTTACAGGTTGCGGCAAATGTAAGAGAAGATGAAAGTACTACATCCCCTGGCCCAATTCCAGCCAGCTTCACTGCAAGATGCAGTGCTGCCGTCCCGGCGCTTAACGCTGCTGCATGCTTTGAACCAACATATGCAGCAAGTTCATTTTCAAATTCATCAACATTTTTTCCAAGGGGCGCCACCCAGTTTGTATCAAAGGCCTCCTGGATATACTCCATTTCATGCCCATTCATTGTCGGACTGGATAAAAATATTCTTTTTTGCTTTCCCATCCTTCACCCTCTCTTCCTTAATACCATAGCATTTGTTTTATTAATCTATTTTTATTATTTAAATTCATAGAAAAAAGGCCTCCCCTGCACATTACATGCCGGTCAGCCTTTCGTATCAATTTATTTACTATATTTAATTAGTTGTTTCTTCTCGTGCGGGCTTCTCAATCTCCACCAGTTCAATCCCAAGCTTCACATCCACTATTCTCCCTGCAAATGGCATTTGAACCGTAACCTCACGCTTATGAAGGTTCACTTTTGTTACATACCCTTCCAGCCCCTTCAGAGGCCCATCCCGGACAACTACATTCTTTCCCCTGTCAATTCCATCAGCCCTGCCGCTGTACTCTCCCCCCATAACCTGGACTTTGGACATCCTGGTCACATGGCAACAGTCCCCAATTGCTTTAATTCTCTGCTCTTCATCCTCTGAAAGGGACAAAAAAAGAAAGTTCCCGTCCTGCAGAACTTTCGTCAATCTGCCAACCTGTTTCAGCCGCCTGTACAGCTCCTCCGCGTCCCCTGAATCGGCAAACACATATCCCGGAAATAAAAGTTCTTCCACCTGCTGCCAGCGCCCCTTAAATTTTTTCACCCGTTCTTTCTTCGGTATAAAGCATTCCCTTAAACTGTCATCACAGAGCGTCAATTGCTTTTTGATCAACTCCGCCGTCTTCTCCTCCTGTCCCCCCTGGACTTGTATTACATACCACATATCTGTCGTTTTTCCTTCCCGCACAAGCGGAAGCGTCCAGAGCTGTTGTTTCATTTTTGGCAAAATAGGGTAAGCTTCGCCATTTGCACACAATACAAAATACGCGTGCAACTGCCGTTGTTATCCCCTATTACCATATAGCCCGGAATCTGTGTGCCAATGCTTCACGTCATCTGCCTATAATCCTGTATTCTCAAAAATCTGCATTTTTATTAAGATAACCGCATTCGTGCTGAACGTCCATGCTGAAAACTGCATCCCGCATTTCAATTTCAGACGCTGTTCAAACGTATGTCGCTTAACAGATATATTAAGCGACATCTTTCGATACGATATTATACAATCTTCTGAGTTTCGTAAATTATAACACCAATTTTATGGGAGGTCAATATTCCCCCTCCCATTCTAACAGTAAGTTATTCCTAATATTTTCTTATTTTTTCTTGAATCCCAGTATTTACCGCTTCTTTCCCTACAAGACACCTATTCCCCAAGCCGAAAATCCGCCTTCGCCTTCGACCGTATATCAATCACAATATGGCACTGCGAAACCGTTTCGTAATTCACTTCCAGCGAATACTCAATCTCCACCAGCAGCCGATCCGGACTTTCTTCCATTACAATATCGTCCGTATTCACTCCGACCATCATCTGCCCGAACGGCATTGCATAACAGCAGACATTTGTCTTTTCCTTCTCAAATACCATGTGGGAGCGGGCACTTCCGTTTTTGATTATCTCTACCGTCCCGTCGCCAACCTTGATCGTGTTGCGGATAGCTCCCTCCACGCCCTCAATCAGCTCGTCATAGAGAATATAGTGTTTCCCATTTTTCAGATAATAAGTGCCCGCCGTAATTACAGATACATCGTCATTTTCGCCATCCACCATATGGGCTCCGCTGATGCTTACAAGTACATCCTTTGTCATATCAGTACTCCTCAATATTAATCTTCTTTGTCTCTTTGACCTCTTTCGGAAGAATTGACGTTGCGAAATTCGTAAATTTTTCTGCCAGGTCACTTACAAAGAACTGATACTGATCTCTGTGTTTTTCCCCGGCCCCATGTGCATGGCAGCCTTGTTCACTGACCTCGTGTTCACAGTCACCATGCCCACAATTTCCCTGATTACTACTACCATATCCACAGCTTCCATGCTCGCTGCCACCATGTCCACAACTCCCCCGCTCGCTGTCTCCATCTCCACAGCTTCCATGCTCGCTGTCTCCATGCACACAACTCCCCTGCTCGCTGCCACCATATCCGCTACTGCCATCCCCACAGCTCTCACCCGTACACGTCATCTCATTCTTTTCCAGAAGCTCTCTCAACTCCACAGCCGTCTCATAGGCCGGATTGACCAGTGTAACATCGTCACCCATCAGGCGCTTGAATGTGGAACGTAAAAGCGGGTAATGTGTGCAGCCCATCACCAGTGTGTCTATATACTTTCCTTTAAGACACGCCAGATAGCGGGAGGCAATCTCATCCGTTACGGAATCGTGAAGCAGTCCCTCTTCCACCAATGGCACGAAAAGAGGACAGGGTTTGCCTGTCACTTCTATATCTTCCCTCAAACGTTTCATCTCTTCGGAATATACGCCGCTGCGAATCGTGGCCTCTGTTCCGATAATTCCGATTTTCCCATTTCTGGTGGCTTCCACAGCGGCTCTGGAGCCGGCGGAAATCACTCCGATGATTGGGATGTCCAGACTCCTCTCCACGGCCTCCAAAGCGCACGCAGACGCCGTATTACAGGCAATAACAATCGCCTTTACATCCTTGGTCTGCAAAAAGCGGATAATCTGCTGTGAATAGCGGATCACCGTCTCTTTTGATTTATTTCCATAAGGCACCCTGGCCGTATCTCCAAAATACACGATCCTCTCATCCGGCATCTGGCGCATAATCTCCCTCATCACAGTAAGGCCGCCGACACCGGAATCAAAGACTCCAATCGGTGCATTTCTATCCATTCATATCCTCCATTCATATCCTCCATTTCTGTCCCGGCAGACATTCGCGTAAAACAGCTCCAGGCCTAAAACCGTTTCAGTCCATGCTCAATCAGCTTTCCAACCAGCTCTGTCTTGCTGATTCCCGCTGCCTCAAACAGCATTGGATACATGCTGATAGCCGTGAATCCCGGCATTGTGTTGATCTCATTAAATACAACATCCCCATCGGCCGTAACAAAGAAATCCACTCTGGCCAGGCCATAGCCATCGACTGCCTTGAAAATCTCAACGGCTGCCTTTCTGACTCTCTCGGCGCTGTCACCAGGAAGCTCCGGATTCACAACTGTTCTGGACTCTGCATTAAAATATTTGGCCTCAAAATCATAGAATTCTGCGGCAGCCAGGACTTCGCCGACGCCGGATGCAATCACCGGTTCCTTGCCGTTTCCAAAAACTGCACACTCTATCTCATGGCCGACAATCGTCTCTTCCACAAGAATTTTCCTGTCATGAAGGGCGGCCTCCGAAAGTCCCTTTTCAAGCTGTTCTCTGTCCTCCGCCTTGGATACGCCCCGGGAAGAACCGGCATTGGACGGTTTGATGAATACAGGATAGGAAAAACGGGTTTCCACCCTCTTAACAGCATCCTCCATTCCTTCTGCATCTGCAATCTCTTCTTTCATAACCGGCTCATATGCCGCCTGACGGACACCAACCCGGTCCGCAATGATTTTTGTAAAGAATTTATCCATCGAAACAGCGGATGCCAATACACCGCAGCCTACATAAGGGAGCTGTACCAGCTCAAAAAGTCCCTGGATCGTTCCATCCTCGCCATACAGGCCGTGGAGAACCGGGAAAGCTCCGTCTACCTTTATCTTCTCTATTTTGCTTCCATCCATGACAATCACAGATTTCTCCGTGGCATCCGGTGAAAGGATGGCCTGCACGGTTCCGTTTCTCCAGCTTTCATCCTTAATCGCCTCCACGGAATCTACCAGGAGCCAGTGCCCTTCTTCCGTGATTCCCACGATAAGAACCTCATATGTATCTCTGTCTATATTGTTGATTACATTTACTGCGGACATGCAGGAAACTATATGCTCCGATGACTGTCCGCCGAAAATAACAAGAATTCTTTTTTTCATAATTATTTGATCTGCCTTTCTGCCCAATTCTGCCGGATATCGTTTATCACTTCGTCTAATCTTCCGTTTTTCCGGATATTGTTTCAAACTGTTTAGATTATATCACAACTGTCAATACTTGGGATAAGTAAGATAGCAATATGAAATAAATTGTAAGAAATAAAGCAGTAACTGAAATATCACTCATGGAGGTAACCTAATGCCACACCCACATATTACATATTATATGAATCAATTACATAAAAGGAATCTGAAAAAACTTGCCCTTCTTTTCAGTGCCTCTCTTTCCCTCGCCCTGCTGGCTTCGGTGCCCGTAGCCCTGAACTGTGCGCGGGTGGCGGAGGAGACGCTTTCCAACGAACTGGCGCCGCAGATTCTCCGTTTTCATGTGCTGGCCAACAGTAACAGTGAAGAGGATCAGAATCTAAAATTAGAGGTAAAGCAGCTTCTCATCGATACCATGTACGAGGATTTGGAAAATAAGGCGCTCTCCAAAGAGGAACTTATTTCTTATATAAATGAGCATAAAACCGAGCTGGAAAATACCGCCGAATCCTATATGTTCTCCAAAGGTTTTAATTATTCTGCGGACATACGGATCGAACAGTGTTATTTCCCAACCAAAATCTACGGTGACGTCACATTTCCCTGCGGAACATATGACGCCGTCCGCGTCCTCCTGGGAAACGGCAGCGGGAAAAACTGGTGGTGCGTCCTCTATCCGCCGCTGTGCTTTTCACAGGCGTCCGTCTGCGAGGTACCTGATTCTTCAAAAGAAGAGCTTAAAAATCTTCTGACTGAAAACGATTATCGAGACTTAATGAAACACCGCCGTGTAGTCTTCGGGGAGACGAAGCCCTCCAGAACGAACTTCTCTGACATGAAGCGTTCCGGTACAAATCTCTCCGACACAGAGCTTTTCGGCACGGCGCCCTCCGACACGAACGCCTCCAGCCCAAAGCCCTCGGATAAAAATTCCGTCAGCGTTTCAGGCCAAAAAGTTCAGACAGAAGCAGGCAAAAAAGCTCAGTCAGAAGCAGGCAAAAAAACGCAGACAGAAACTTCTTCTGAACCAGAAGTCACTGTCCGCGTCCGTTTCCGCCTTGCGGAGCTGTTATCGCGAAATTAAGTATCCATTACTTTAAGCTTAAACCTGTGTCCATTTTCATCTCCGTAGTATAAACTCGTAATATACCACCACCATATACCACAATACACCTGGTTCCCGGCTATTTCCCAGCGCCCGACATCATCCCCTTAAGAGCCCAGTCATATGTCTCAAACGCCTGGAACAGGGATATCTCTGCCGTCTGGCGGTCAATCTGTTTGCCAAGGAATGCCGCCTGCTCCTGGAGGTATTCCAACTGACTTGCCATTCCAAGCTGGTACTTTCTCTCCATTGCATTCATGGCGGTAGTTTCGGTTGCCAGAGCTGCGTCTGCAAGCTCCAGAGCCGTCTGCTTCTGGTAAATGTCATTATAGAGATTTACCATTGTGGCTCCGATTGTCTCTTCCAGGTTTTTGATCGTCCGCTCCATATTCTTCTTGTCTGTGGAGCCTTCGGTCATGTTCCTTAAAATCTTGTTGTCATACCTTAAATCATAGTTGTTTTCCAGCGCCGTTTTTTTATCTGCTTCCAGATTAAGGGCGGCGATTCTGTTCATATCGTTTGCCGGAACTTCTCTAATTTCCGGGTCGGCATTAAACTGCCAGCCGGTAGCAATGCAGAGACTCTGTTTCACTGAATCCAAAGAACTGCGAGTCTGGGTGTAGGTGGACTGGAGCGACTGTACGTTTTTCTTGGCTGTCAGGATATCGGCCTGCGTCGCCATACCAAGTCCGGCTCTTGTTTCTGTGGAACGCTGCACGGCTTCCATAATCTCGATGTTTTTCTGGATTACATCCAGGCTGCTTTTCATCTGATTGTAGGAAGCAAACATGGTCTGTACCGACATGATCAGACCGTTCTGTGTTTTTAAATATTTGAGTTTCCTGGATTCATCATCATCGTAAGTGCTGTCTGCCGAGATATTCTGCTTCAGCGCGCTGTTTTCCATCATGGCGGCGCCCATATACATGGCATTGTAGGACGACATCAGGCTGTTGATACTGCTGATTCCGGCCTGCTTCAGAACGGCATCGGCCTGTTCTTTGGACATATACTGAAGGGAATTTGCCAAATCCAGCAGGGAGTCTGCCGTATCCCTCATATCTTCAGCCTGGCTTGACAGATCGTCGGCCGCATCTTTTAAATCCTGTCTTACGGTTTCCGCATCATCTTTTGTTTTGGAATCCTTGTAGGAAACCTGGTTATTCATATAGGTAGGGTTATATTCCTCCACCAGCATCTGAAGTTCATCATACTCCATCACATTGTCCCTGAGCCTGGCCCAGGTCGCCTCGTCATGGGCAAAATCCGGATTTTCCGCCATTACCTGCAGCGGTGACATTACAGCCAGAGAGGCTGCCGCCAGTATTGAAAGAACTTTTTTGTTGCAAAGGGCTTTTTTATAACAAAGGACCTTCTTATCGTGCTTCATTTCTACTCTCCTTTTGCCTTTCCCAGAGCGTGTCTAAGACATAATCAGGCCTTTTACCGCCCAATCATACTTCTCCATGGCTGAAAATAACTCTATATCTGCAATTTCTTTGTTCGATTTTGAAGTAAGGTATTCCGCCTGGGCGCTCAGATATTCAAGTTTTCCCATCATTCCCAGGGAATATTTTCTGTCTGCCGCCTGCATTTTCTGCTCTGCCGCTCCGTACTCGGAGAGGGCCGCCTCGTAGGACTGGCGCTTGGAAATCACTGTGTTATAGAGGCTCTGCAGAGTGGATGCCACATCCTGCTGGGACTGGGCGACGTTTCTCTTCTTCACGTTCCTGGCCGATGAACCGGTAGCGGAAGCGCTCTTCACTGCCTGCAGATCGTAATTGGCTCCGACTGCCGCGCTGAGATCGTTCTGTGGGTTCATCTGATCAATCCTTGCCAAATCGGCGGAAGGCACCGGCCTTATCTCAGGCGTTGAATCATGGTTCCATCCGGTCAGGAGCAGGAGATTCTGCCTCATATTATCGAGACCGTATTTCAACTGGGCCGCACCGCTTTCCACCTGTTTTAACGTCTCCTGGGCCGACTGAATGTCCTGTGCCGATTTCATGCCCATTCCGGCCATCCTGTTTGCCGCATCGAGATTGGCCTGTGCAAGCTCTATCTGTTTATTCATCAGCTCCTGTTTGGCCAGCGTCTCACTGTACTGGATCATCAGCTGCTGCGTCGACGCTACCAGCTGGCTTTTCATCTGCCTCAATGTCTTCTGTGCCGATTTGCTGAGTTCTTCATTCGTGAGTTTCTGAGCCTGCTTACGGAGTTCCTTAGCAGTCTCTTTATAGCTGTCATAGAGTTCCCGGCTGGTCTCATTCAGACCGTCGGAACGCAGCTCGGCCGCCTCGTCCATCAGCTCCGACGCATCCTCCCTCAGCTCTCTCGCCGCATCCAGCGACTGCGAACTGTTCACAAGGGTGGAATTAAGCTGCTTGTAATTCACATTATAATTCGTAATCCTGTTATTAATATCGTTATAATCCAGAACCGTATCTTCTGCTCCGGCTCCTGCGCCGTTTATGTAAGTGGTCTGGCCCGAGGGCCCCGCAGCCGCATAAGCGGGAACGGTTAAAGATATTGCCGTCAGGGCCGCAAGAGCCGTTACAGCTATCTGTTTCCGTCTTCTTTTCATTTAAGTTTTCTCACCTCCGCAGCTTTTGTCCACGGTTTCTATCTGTGTGCAGCCGTTCCCCAGCGGGTCCGGCTGCGCCTGTCATCTTACCACGCTACCATTTTACCACACTATTTCCATTAATCCACATCCAATTCTTCCCTGTGGCCTCTGTTCATCAGTGTATAGTAAATCGGCAGCATTAAAAGGGATAATGTCGTGGATGCCAGCAGGCCGCCCACGTTGACAAGAGCCATTCCCTGCATCATCTCGCCGCTGTCTCCGATTGCAAGCGCCATCGGAATCATAGCTACAATAGTCGTCAGGGTTGTCATAAGGATAGGACGGAGTCTTGTCGCTCCTGCTTCAATCAGGGCTGTATCGCGGTCCATGTCGCTTCTGTATTGGTTGGCCGTATCCACATAGAGAATACCGTTGTTAACAACCGTTCCGACCAACATCAGGAATCCCAGAAGGGACGGCATACTGATGGTCGCATTAGCCAGGAACATGAGGCCGAATGAACCGATCAGGCTGAACGGGATTGTCGTCATAACCATGATTGAGAACTTCGGTGACTCAAACTGGGCCGCCATAACTACGAAAATCAGGAAGATTGCAAGTGCAATAGCGCCTGCCAGGGCAGAGAATTCCTCCGCCATCGCTTCATCCATGCTGTTCTGGGCTCTTGTAATGCTCTCGGACATGTTTGGAAGCACCGCCTCCTTATAAATCGTGGTTTCAAGGGCATCCTGGTCGTCTTTGACAATTCCTTTTACAAAATCGCCTGTAATTGTCACCTGATATTCTTTATCGCTTCTGATAATATTCTGCGGGCTGTCTTTAAAATAGATATCTGCAATGTCTGTTAGGGCAACGGAACCGCCTGTCGGCGTGTCTAACACGATTCCCTTTACCTGGTCAATGGCATCGTATTCCCCGTCGGGGTACTCTACCATGACACTGACTTCACCGCCGTCCACATCCAGTGTGGTGGCTTCCTTGCCGCTCAGCATCAAATTGACCGTACCGCCTACCTGTGCAGGAGTCAGTCCCTCAGCCGCCGCCTTCAGCGGATCCACGTCAATCTTTACAACCGGCGCGGAGTTTTCCAGGGATGAATGGATTCTTGTAACTTCGGAACGGTGCTTCAGCGCCTGGACAATCTTATCCGACGCCTCTTTCAGCTCGTCGTACTGGGTACTCTGCAGAATATACTCTACTCCGTCATTTCCGCCGCCCATCATGCTCATTGCGCTCTGGGAAGACAGTGTGATATTGGTGTCCGGAATCATGGTAAGAACCGGTCTCCACTCATCCACCACCTCATCCGTGGTCCGTTTTCTGTCATCTCTTAAGTAGGCTGTCAGTGATGCCGACGAACCTCCTCCTATGCTGAGTCCGCTGCTTCCGTAGGAGAGCATGTAGGACTCCACATCCTCGTCATTGGAGACGTAATCTTCCACTTTGGTCAGTATCTCATTGGCCTTTTCGATCCCCAGGCCTGGTCTCAGTTCTACCGTTACGGAGACGGTGCCCTGGTCGTTGGCGGGCATCAGCTCCATTTTAAGCTGGGTTGCAAGGAAAATAGAAATAACCAGCAGGCCTACTGTGGTGATCATAACCGTTTTCTTTTTCGGCAGAAGAGATTTCATAATGCCTCTGTATCCATTCTGCATCTTCTCCACGAGACCGGAAAGAGGCGCGTTGTTTCTTTCTTTCGGCCGGTACATCATATAGCACAACGGCACAATGGTCATAGCGGAAATCAGGGATGCAACCATACAGAATACAATTGTAAATCCAAGCGGTTTAAACATCTGTCCCGTCATACCGGACAGGAATGCCAGCGGCAGGAATACAACGCAGGTTGTAGCCGTTGAACCGATAATGGACTGAATTACAATGCTGCTGCCTTCCAGGGCCGCCTTGTGGAATTCGTTGAATCCTTTTCCCTTTGTGGAACGGAAACAGCTCTCCAGTACTACGATGGAGTTATCAACCATCATACCGACGCCCAGCACCAGGCTGCCCAGCGTAATAACGTTGAGCGAGAATCCCATTACCCTCATCATGACGAGGGCCGCCAGAATTGACACGGGAATGGACGTACCTACGATCAGTGACGCCTTCAGGTCTCCGAAGAACAGGAAAATAATCACCATGGAAATGATGACTGCCGCTATCATCGTCTGCAGCACGCTGATCAGGGAGCTGTTGATCTGATCACTGTTGTCATTTACTACAACGATTTCGAGGTCGGGATTTACTTCAGTTAAATGAGAAATTGTTCTGTTAACTGCTTTGGATACCTCCATCGCCGAACTTTTCTGCTGTTTTTTAACACCAAGGGCAATGGTATCCTTGCCGTTATAGCGTCCGATACCGGCCGCATCCTTAAGTGTGGAGTTGATATTCGCCACATCTTCAAGATAAATAGTGTTGCCGTTGCCAAGTGTGATGGGGATCCGTTTCAGGCTCTCCATATCTTTAAAATCCACACCGGTGGTGACGGAAAGGCTCTGGCTTCCCACCTCGGTGCTTCCGGCCGGATATGCCAGATTGGCGGATGCCACGGCCGTAACCAGGGAGTTTATGCTCAGGTGATACTGTTTAAGCTTCTCCGGAATCACTTCCACCTTGATGTACTCTTCACGTCCGCCGCTGATGTCCACACTGGCAACGGAAGAAATTTTCTCAATCTCGGGAACGATTTTCTCGTCTACATAGTTATAAAGGTTATCTGCCTTGTCATTATTGACGGCCAGATACATGGTTGCCTGGTCGTTGATGTTGAATTCCATGATTGTCGGGGTATCCACATCGTCCGGCAGGCTGCTCTTCATGGCATCCGTCTTTTTCTTTAAGTCGGAGTACGCTTTATCCATATCCGTGCCGTATTCATACTGCAAAAGGACCATGGACATATTTTCATTGGAATAGCTGTTTACGGATTTAATACCGTTCAGGGTTCCAATCTCATCTTCTATCGGTTTGGTAACCAGTTCGTCAACGTCCTCCGGGTTGGCTCCCGGATAAACAGCAAATACTACCATCATCGGCATTTCCATCTCCGGAGTCAGCTCCAGTTTCGATGAAAAAACGGATGAAATACCAAATACGATCAGACAAAGAACTGCCAGGATCGTTGTAACCGGGCGTTTCAGGACGCTTCTTGTTAATCCCATTTAATGGCCTCCTTATTTCGCATCTGCTTCTGTCGTGTCTTCTGATGCGCCGTCTGCTTCGCCGGCAGTATCCGCTCCGGCTGTCTCTCCCAGGATTTCTACCTGTGAACCTTCAAACAGCTCGGAACTCCAGGTAATAATTACGTCATCTTCCGTAGTGAGGCCGTCCGTAATCTCTGTTTTATCCGCATCGTAGATGCCCACTTCCACCGGCACTTCATGCACCGCGTTATCTTTATATGTATAAACCATAGCATTTCCGCCCTGATAATAAATGGCGTCGGTCGGAACCATCATGACATTCTCGGCGCTGCTGGATGTGACATAAAGTTTTACCTGTGCTCCCGTAGCCAGCGCATCGGCTCCTTCCAGGGATGCTTTTACCTTAAAAAGTCCAGTGGCCGCATCTACCATGGAGCTGATTTCCGTGATTACGCCGTGATATTCGCTGCCGTTTTTCTCTACTCTGATTGGATCACCCATGCTCAGGCCGTTTACAACACGCTCGGTAACATTAAAGGATACCGCTTTCGTGCCTTCTCCGGAAATAACACAGAGAACATTGGACTGTGCCACGTTGTCATGCACTTCCACGTTAAAGCTCTCTACGAGACCTCCGATAGGAGCCGTGATGGTGCTGAATTCAATCTGGTTGTCATAAGCCAGCTTTGCCGCATCATACTGAAGCTTTGCCAGCTTCGCGCTGCTTTGTACCTGCTCATACTGCTGCTGGGAAATGTCGCCGCTCTGAAGCAGGACGCTCATTCTCTGCAGGTTTGTATTGGCATCCTGGAGAGACACAGACGCGGTATCCAGCTGGATCTTTGCGCCGTCTACCTGTTTGGTGTCGATATGGAGCAGTTTCTGACCTTCCTCCACATAATCCCCGGCCTTTACATAGACATCGGTAACCTCTCCGGCTACCTTCGGTATAATATATACGATGTCAGATGGTTCGACGGTACCGGTTAACCCGGTAAACAGCTCAATATTTCCAATCTCGGGCTTCTGTATGGAAACCAGTGGTATGGATGCTGCCGCCACCTGCTCCTTCGGCTTTAAGAACCTGGGCACAATAATTGCCGCTGCTGCTACAATCACTACAGCTGTAATGATTACACTTTTCTTCTTCATGTTGTCCTCCTGTTTTGTCCTCTTTCTTTGTTTTAGAATTTTTGTTCTAAATCTTTTTTTGCTAAAATCTCTGTTTCAAAATCCTATGGTGTTCCCAAATTATATAATTATTGGTATTCTATGATTTCTATGACTATAAAAGGCCGCTGCCCGGTTGTTCTATCCGTCTTCCGTCAGTTTCCGGCCCGTCCTTCCGAACCGCTGTTGCATATCCCGTATTTCAGGATCTGCAGTTTGATAGCAAAGCGCTCCTTAATCCTTTCCACCGGCACTTCCTCAAAATAAGCCTTTATTTCCATGGCGATATTAAACATCGCAAGCTGGAAAAAGCAGTGGAATTCTTCATAATCCCTGGCTGCCATAAGACGTTTGTCGGTATTTTCATAAATCCAATGCTCTATTTCTTCATTTTTATGCCCGTATGCATTATTGATTCTTTCCGAAAATCCCTTTAAGATTTCCTCCGAACCCGTGTGGCACATCACACTCTTGATAAACGCGAACTGCTCTTTTCCGGAACAGTAATCGAGAGTTTTCAGCAGCAGCTTTTCCAACATTTTCCAGATGTCACCATCGGACTCTATCAGCGCCATTCTGCAGAATTCCCTGAGCCTGTTCTGGCTGTCCTCAAAGATACAGCCCAGAAGATCCCATTTATCTTCAAAATATGTATAGAAACTTCCCCTGGAGATTTCCGCTTCCTTGATGATCTGGTTGATAGATACCTTATCAACAGGAACACGCGCAAACTCTTTTACCGCTGCGCTGCAGATAATTCTCTTTTTCTCGTCCGGGAGCCTGTAAAACCGTTCTGTTGGCATAAGCCTTCCCCCTGATATTCATATTTTTAATATCTGCCGTCACCATGCGTAAAAATAACACAATGCTGTAAATTTTACCAGCGGTAGTATTTACCAGCAGGCTGCCGGCAGAAATAAAACATACACTCCGCAAACTTTACATTGCCACTCGAGAACCAAGAATCCCGCCCGCAGGAAACTTGTGCTGCCGGGCGGTTGCTTCTGCAACTATTTACCTCTGCGCCGCATGTACATCCTTACGGAGCGTTTTTTGATTCATAGGACGTAATTTCCTATAAATTAAAAAGGTGACAGGCTGTCATTTATTATAGTGACAGCCTGTCACCTTGTCAATAGGCTTATAAAAAGTTTATATAATTTTAACTTTATTGTAACGATCATTCTCTGTCAGGCGTACAAATGTAGGTATATCCTCAATTTTTCACAGATTTACCCGCCAAAACTTCCTGGAAATCTTTATAATTATCCTCCAAAAGGGTGGGAGTGTCAAGCCCATACGGACATTTCGCCTTGCACTGCCCGCAATGGATACAGTCCTCAATTTTTTTCATCTTAGCCTGGCCCTCTTCTGTCAGGAATTCTTCCGGCGGCATGCGTCTTAAAAGAAGTGACATCCTGGCACACATATTAATCTCAATCCCGGCCGGACACGGCAGACAGTAACCGCAGGCGCGGCAGAAGGAGCCCGCCAGCTCGTTCCTGTCTTTCTCAATTACTTCCTTTCTCTCCTCCGTCAGTTCGGGAGGGTTGCCGATATAGCTGATAAACTCGTCCAGTTCACTCTCCCGCTGTACACCCCAGATAGGAAGTACATTTTCATAGTTGAGCATCCAGGCATAAATAACGGCCGAATCGGTAATAAGTCCGCCGGAAAGGCCCTTCATAGCAATAAAGCCCACATTCTGCTTAAGACAGGCATCTGCCAGGGCAATTTCCCTCTCTGTGGAAAGATAGTTAAACGGGAATTGAAGCGTATCATAAAGCCCCGATTCCACCGCCTCTTCAGCCACGGCCATCCTGTGGTTTGTGATACCGATATACCGGATTTTCCCCTGTGCCTTTGCCTCCAGCATAGCCTCGTAGAGGCCGCTGCCGTCCCCCGGTTTCGGACAGAATGCAGGATTGTGGAACTGGTAAATATCCACATAATCCGTTTTTAAATTATGTAAACTTGTTTCAAGATCTGTCCAGAATTTCTCCGGTGTTTTTGCCGATGTCTTTGTGGCAATATAAATCTTATCTCTCACTCCGCTCAGCGCATATCCGATTTTTTCCTCGCTGTCGGTGTAATCTCTTGCCGTATCAAAGAAACGGATTCCTGCTGCGTAAGCTTTCCTAAGCAGGCTGCCGGCCGCCTCCACCGACACTCTCTGCATCGGAAGAGCGCCAAAACCGTTCTTATTGACGATGATTCCGGTTCTTCCGAGCGTCACCGGAGTTCCGGCAACTTTTTCATAAGAATCCAGCATGTCCTGGAGCGCCTCATCGCTTTCCTCGATCCAGACGTCCTCCTCCTCTGCGTTGAGTCCGAGGTATTTAGCCAGCGTCCTCTCGTCATCGGAATTATTCCATCTGGAAATGTGGCGGTCAATCTCTTCAAACTCTATCTGGCCCGACAAATATAACTCTTTAAATGTCATTCTTCTTCCTGCTCCTTTATATTCTTAAGAACCGTAATTTCCTGGTTGTCAATATGTTCGCGCACAGCCGCCCTGGCCTCGGCCACATGCCTGTTTCTGAGCGCTTTTAAAATCTTCTCGTGTTCAATCAGAAGAATCTGTCTCTTGTCCTCATCCTTAATATATTCCAGACGGAAACGGTACATCTGCTCCCGCAGGTTGTTTAAAATCTGTACCAGTCTCGTATTTCTGGTGCAATTATAAATTACATCATGGTATGCCTCATCTGTCTCGGCAATCTCCATGGCATTTCCATTGTCAACGGCGTCCTTAAACACCTTTTCCGCCCTCTCCATCTCCAGGAGATCGGCATCCGTCATTCTCTGGCAGGCCAGTTCAATAGCCAGTTCCTCCAGGGAACGTCTCACCTCTAAAACGTCCTTTAAGCTCTTTTCGGAAATTTTGGCCACCTCGGCTCCCTTGCGGGGAATCATCAGCACCAGGCCTTCCAGTTCCAGTTTTCTGATGGCCTCACGGATTGGGGTTCTGCTTACCCCCAGCTTTTCTGCAAGCTGGATTTCCATCAGTCTTTCTCCCGGAGCCAGTTCCCCTTTCAAAATGGCCTGCCGGAGTGTGTTGAATACGACATCCCTGAGCGGGAGGTACTCATTCATATTTACTTCAAAATCGTTTCCCATAAATAATTCCCCTGTCCTAAATTATTTTCCTGCTTTGTTATTATAGAAGCTGGTCAGATACACCTGCTTTACAAGATGGCTTCCGGTTCCATAGCGCATCTCCTCGTATGCATCCTGGGCGGCAGCCGGATTTACAAACAGTCCGAACACCGTCGGGCCGCTCCCGCTCATCAGGGCATTCACAGCTCCCAGTTCCATCATTTTTTCCTTGATTTCCCGGATAACCGGGTGGGCCGGAATCGTCACCGTTTCCAGTATGTTTCCCAGATTCTCCGCAATCCCGTAAAAATCTCTGGATGATATGGCCTTCGCAATTCTGTCAATGTCCGGGTGTGCATCCCGGGGAAGCGAAGGTAAATTCAGGTTTTCATAAACAAATTTTGTAGAAACGCTGATTGGCGGCTTAGCGATTAGAATCTGACACTGCGGCATTGGCGGCAGCGGCGTCAGAATTTCCCCAATTCCTTCCGAAAGGGCCGTGCCTCTCATAATACAGTAGGGCACGTCAGCTCCCAGTTTAACGCCCCGCTCCATCAGTTCTTCCATCGTAAGTCCAAGTGAAAACATCTTGTTAATTCCAAACATAACCGCCGCCGCATCGCTGCTGCCGCCCGCCATGCCGGCTGCCACAGGGATGAATTTCTTCATCTTGATATCCACTCCCTCCGTGACCCCAAACTCGTCCATCAGAAGCTTCGCCGCCCTGTATCCCAGGTTGTTTTCGTTGTCAGGCAGGTAGTAAAGGTTCGTTTCCAGCCTGATTCCAGGCTGATCGCTGCGCTCTAAGTCGATCTTGTCGTATACGCGCACCGTCTGCATAATCATCCGCACTTCGTGGTAACCGTCTTCCCTCTTCCTGACCACGTCGAGCCCCAGATTAATCTTACCGTAGGCTTTAAGCCCCAGGTGCTTTATCATTCCTATTCCTCCGGTCTGTGGTATAGATGGATACAATTCGTTACCGTTCACTCTGTGCCCAGTAACAACGCTCCGCGGGACACATCCGGTGTGAACTGTAATTACGATTCAAAAGGTGCATCAGGCGGATTGTATCCGTGCATTATTTTGTATACAATATATTATATACGTCGTACATACAAAATACAATAGTATTCCTTGGTATTTTTGTGTGAATCTGCATTTAGACAATAAGTAATGACCCCCAGTTTGTAAATTCGTGGATTTACCTGTATACTAAAGTTTGTTAAGAACAAAGGTAACAGGGATTACCGCATACAAATGGAGGTCATCAAATGAATTATAACACAGTTTACGTAGGAATGGATGTTCATAAGGAAAGTTTTTCACTTTGCAGCTTCACAATCGAAGAAGACAAAGCGTCCCATGCCCAGAAAGTCGAATCGGATTACAAACAAGTCCTAAAATATCTCGAGTTTCTACGTACCATTTACGGAAAGGATGCGTATTTCATATGCGGTTATGAGGCTGGCTGTCTCGGCTTCACTTTATACCATCAGTTAACGGAACATCATGTTAACTGCGTAATCCTCGCTCCGACTACCATGTTACAGCAGCGTGGGAAGAAAAAAATCAAAACAGACAAACGCGACGCTGCCCTGATTGGCCGCTGCCTGGCCCAGCATAATTACAGCCCGGTCCATATCCCCACAGAGCAGGATGAAGAAACCAAGGAATATCTCCGGATGCGAACCGACCACAAGCTGGCGCTTAAAAAGATAAAGCAGCAGATCCTGGCATTCTGTTTGCGCCATAATTATCGCTATGAGAGAGGCGGCAGCCACTGGACTCAAACCCATATCAAATGGCTCAGGGCCTTGACCCCGGATGGCCTGTACAAGGAGATTCTCGACGAATATCTGTTGACCTTCGATCATCTCAGCAATAAACTGGAACGTCTTGAACAGCGTATTGAGGAGCTTGGGTCCAGGGAGGAATATGGGGAAGATGTCAAAAAGCTTACCTGTTTACTTGGCGTCAAAACCCAGACCGCCTTGTCTGTCATAGTGGAGGTTGGAGATTTCAAGCGGTTTGCGACAGCAGACCGGTTTGCATCGTACCTGGGGCTGGTACCAGGCGAAGATTCCAGCGGGGACGGACGCCAGAGGCTTGGCATCACCAAGGCGGGGAACACCCACGTGCGTCGGTTGCTGGTTGAAGCGGCGCAGAGTTATAGCCGTGGGCAAATCGGATACAAGTCCAGGGAATTAAAAGCCCGCCAGAGTGGAAATACACCACAGTTGATTGCATACGCAGACAAAGCCAATGAACGTCTAAGGCGGCGCTATTATAAAATGGTGCTTGGACAGAACAAGCGCAGCAATGTAGCAAAAACAGCAATCGCAAGGGAACTGGCCTGTTTCATGTGGGGAATGATGACAAATCACATAGCCTGATGCGGGTACAGCACCGTGCGGCTCCGGTCAAGGCTGCTGCGCACCGCCTGCGGCGTCAGGGCCCTGACAGTAACCGCCCGCTACTGTAGCGGGTAAACAAGCCGATGTAAGCTGGCCAGTGCCACATACATCTGGCCACAATCCAAAGTAACAACTGAAGACATCTTGAAAGGGTTTCGGCCATTTCAAGGTTTGGGCTATCTACGCCTCAACTATGTTGGCACAAATATCAGTGATCCACGCATTTAGACGGTAGAGCCCACGGCGGACCATTGACCTGTAGGTAACCAATCCACGTATATCAGAGTGGCCAATGCCGGGAACTGACACTCCGAAGCTCTTTCCAGATGTCTTCAGAAACAAAAAATAAAAGTTTGTGGTGATGTTCCGCAATTTACACTTGACAAAAGTCATTACATATCAGTTGAAAAATGGGGATGTGAGGGTGTGAGTCTTCAGTCCCGGTTTGGAGGTTATCGCGAGTGGGGAATCCGGGCAGAAAAAGTTCCTTCCCCACGGGAAGGTTTTCGCCGGGACTGAAGACGCGCAGGTGATCTACCATCCTGTTCTCTGACTGCATCAGAGGAGCAGCCCTCTGTTTTCAATGAGCAGAGGTATTGTCGCGGCCACTATACTTTTCCGGAAAAGGTATTGTAGCAGCCATTAGAATTTTCCAAAACTTGCATCTTTCAATTAACGGATATAAAATAGGAATCAAATTCGTTATTTACTATATCTTCTGGTTATAATTTGAAACCGCAGTTGTAAGCTGCGGTTTCTGTCTTTATTATTGGATTGTGATGTTAAGCCGCGGGGCGGCGGCCTTGTCAGGCTTTTTGAACTGGCATTTTAAAGTTGCGCGATGCAGTGGCACTATCCGGCTATCTTATATCACTTGTATTGTAGGTACTCATATCAAACAGCGATATCAAAGATACAGAATTGCTTTGCCAATCATTAAAAAAGCGCATTCTAAACCACTTAGAACCGCGACAATACGCCGGTCCGCACTTGGCGAAGGTGGTAAACGGCGGCAGGATGGCGGGCGGGAGCGATCTCTTCCGGGTTTCAGTCCCTCCGACAACCTTCCCCGGATTCCCCCCTGCGACTATCTCCCCACCGGGACTGCCCCCCCAGAAGAACTCGCTCCCGTCCGCGATCCTGCCAAAAGCGTCCCCATCCCAACTAAACCATATACCTCTTGAACACCCTGCAAAGCAGAAGCGAATTGATATAAAGCGGCCCGGAAAGCGCCCAGAAGGCCAGCCAGGACGCATAATTAACTGCAATATAGAAAAATGCCGCATTGAGCATTACCATCAATACCGTTGACGGCAGATGACGCACCGACATCATAAAAGCATTGCTGAGTGTCCGATGTACAGGATTGACGAACCGTGCCTGGACGGCGTATACGTATAGTGATGTAAACATATACATCACGAGCAGAGCCAGGAATATCACTGCCATCGCCAGGCGCACCGGGCTGCCTGTTGAGAAGATTCCCGACAGTACTGCCCCGGAACCTGAAAAACCGGTGGACGGGTTTGCGGGCAGGCCTGTCCCTCCAAGGACTACATACCATAAATCTACCATGAGCACAGCCCCTATCAGCCAGAGAATGATATTAATGACTGTGGACTGAAAGAAATTGTCTTTGAATGCCTTTAGAAAACTCCGGTAAATATGGGATTCACGGTCCTCCGCCATTTTCAGGGTAACATAATATAACGCTGTCACTGATGCCCCGGCCGTTATGACCGGAATGCAGAACAGGACCGCAAGAAAATTCAATATCATTAAATCCCAGACCCTCGACATCAGCATGAAGAAGGGATTGTCGTAATCGAACAGTTTGGATGCCATTGTAAATTGCCTTTCTTTCTATAAAAAGTGTCTTTCTTCCCAGCTACTCCTGGAACCCAGGGTTTTCTGTGTTTTTCTAAGTATTCTCAAAGATCTATGCTCAAAGTTCACGAAGTTCTTTTCTTACAGTTCTCAAAGTCCTTTTCCTAACGGTTTCAAAGTCCTTTTCTAACGTTCTCAAAGATATTTATCAAAAACAAGAAGTCCTTCCTCCGCTTCCGCAGCAGTTCCGGATAACGTAAATCCCAGTTTCTGCGCCAGGCTGGCAGACGCCTTGTTTTTACTCTCAGTTTTTATCACCAGCCGATTAAGCCCCAGTTCTTCCCGTGCATATCCGATTATTGCGCGGCAGGCCTCCAGGGCGTATCCCTGCGACCGGAACGGCTCATAGATATGATATCCCAGTTCCCCATCCGTGATACCGGCCTTACCGATGACGGATCGGCTTTGTTTTTCCACCAGCGCCCACAGGCCGCATTCATGAAAGCGGTACTGCCCGGCTATATAGTTTTCTCTTAAAAGCCGGTCGGAGAATACGCCTCCCCCGTCGTCCGGGGATTCCCGTTCCAACGGATCTTCTGAGGTAAATTCCCGTATGAGCAGTCTGTCCGTCTCTGCGATCACCCATGGCAGCCCGGCATTCCTCCTTACCGCGCGCTCTAAAAGCATTTCATCCGCCGCACCGGCTTCACCGATCAGATACAGGCAGGCGTCAAAGCCTGCCCCCGAACCGCCGCGTTCCGGATCCCATATTCCAACAATGGCTCTTCCTGCCGCTGCTGCGGCCAGAAGAGCCTCGTTCTCGTCCGAAACAGTGACCGGGTATTGTTTCCCTTCTACTGTAACTTCCTTTATAATTGTCATACTCTTATCTTCTTTTCAGAAAAGGCGTTTTAGCATTTCTCCGGTTCCGGATACTCCTCGCCAAATGTTTCTACCGTCATTGTCTTGATCTTCTGCTCTTTCATCGGTCGGTCGTTCCAGTCTGTCTTCATTCCGGCAATTTTGTCCACAATATCAAGTCCTTCCGTCACTTTACCGAAAGCTGCGTAGGAACCGTCCAGATGCGGAGCGTTATCATGCATGATAAAGAACTGGGAACCTGCTGAATCCGGAGCCATTGATCTTGCCATGGAAAGCACGCCTTTTGTGTGTTTAAACTGGTTGGTAAAGCCATTCTGGCTGAACTCACCCTTGATAGAGTATCCCGGGCCGCCCATGCCGTTGCCGTCCGGGCATCCGCCCTGAATCATAAACCCTTTGATCACACGGTGGAAAATAAGACCGTTGTAATATCCTTTTTTAATCAGGCTGATAAAGTTATTTACTGTATTGGGGGCGATTTCCGGATAAAGCTCAGCTTTCATGATATCGCCGTTTTCCATCTCAATTGTTACAATTGGATTCTGCATTTGATTTCCTCCTAAAGTTTTTGCATTTTCCTATAAGTTTAGCAAACTACGGAGGATTTGTCCAGATATTCAACTAAAACCTTGCCGTTCGTTAATCCCTACGCTGCCGTTCACACCTCGCGGGATATTGCCATTGAACAGAAACAAACCCGCTCCCAAAAATCTTAAACCATTGCACCGCCCTTTCCCGGTATGGTATACTGGACATGGGACGGCCGGCACTGCCGGCAGCCGGGCGAAAGGCTCACAAGACGGTAGCCTTCAAGCTCCGTGCACAGGCTGTCACACCAATCAATTCAATCAAAGGAGGGCGTTACTTATGGGTGAAATGATCTCGTCATACGACGGCACAAAATTGTACCTGAATAAAGAGGTGGGGAAAGATTGTAAGGCAGTCGCCGTGATTGTCCACGGCCTCTGTGAGCATCAGGGACGGTACGACTATTTTGCCGGACTTTTCCACAATGCAGGGATCGGAACTTACCGATTTGATCACCGCGGTCACGGGCGTTCCGAGGGGGAGCGCACCTATTATGAAGATTTTAATGAACTGTTGGACGACACTAATGTGGTTGTGGATATGGCGATCGCCGAGAATCCGGATCTTCCCGTATTTCTGATCGGCCACAGCATGGGCGGTTTTACCGTAGCCCTGTACGGCGCCAAGTATCCGGATAAGAAGCTGCGGGGACTCGTAACCAGCGGAGCTCTCACCGTAGATAACGGCAAGCTGATCACTGGTGTTCCAAAGGATCTGGATCCCCACACGCAGCTTCCGAACGAGCTGGGTGCCGGAGTCTGCTCCGTGCAGGAGGTTGTGGACTGGTATGGCAAGGATCCTTATAATACAAAGACATTTACCACCGGCCTTTGCTATGCAATCTGCGATGGGCTGACCTGGTTTGAGGACAGCATCCAAACCTTTAAATATCCTGTCCTGATGCTCCACGGTGAAAAAGACGGACTGGTAAGTGTACAGGATACTTATGATTTCTTTAAAAACGCTCCGTCTGCCGATAAACAGATGAAGATTTATGGCGGATTATTCCATGAGATTTTCAATGAATACTGTAAAGATGAGGTTATCTCAGATGTGATTAACTGGATTTTAGGCCGCTGTTAATCATACTTCAGCCCCGGTTCCGGGCACCGCGTAAGAACGCATTGTGCCTGGAACCGGGGCTGAAAAAACTTCCATAGATGAAATTTTTAACCGGTAGCGGACATTTTGCATGCCTGGTCAAATTCCCTTAACTTACGTTTGGCGTCCTGAGTCAGTTTTTCCGGCGCCTGGATTTCGATCGTCACATACTGGTCGCCTTTCACAGACGAATTTCTCATGGATACAATTCCTTTTCCTTTCAGCCGTATCTTACTTCCAGGTTTTGTACCTTCTTTTATCTTGCATACAACATTGCCGTAAATAGTCGGAATCGTTGCTTCACCGCCCAAAACGGCCGTTACAAACGGGATTCTGACGGTGGAGTAAACATCCTGCCCTTTTCTGCTGAAGCCCGGCTTCTCTTTTACCGTAACCTTAAGAAGCAGATCTCCGGCCTCGCCGCCCTGGATTCCAGGATTTCCTTTTCCTTTCAGACGGATGATTTTGCCCGGCTCAATACCGGCAGGAATATTGACTTCGAGCGATTTGACCGTTCCGCTGCCATCCTTCAGATGGATTAGCTGGCTGCCGCCTAACGCAGCTTTTTCAAAACTGATTTCCATCTCCGCGTTTAAATCGGAACCTTTTCTCTTAAATCCATAGCTGAAATCGCGCTCCTGATATCCGCCGCCGAAATCATCGCCGTAGGAGCCGCTCCTGTAGAATTTTTCCGAACCGCTATGAAAATTTCCTCCAAACAGGTTCTTCAGAATATCATCCATATCCTCTCCGCTCTCAAAATGATACTCATGGAAACCGCTCTTTTGCCCGCCGTAGGAGCCACGGAAACCGTTCCCGGCGCCGCCGTAGGCCCCGGCATCTCCCTCAAAGGCTGCATGCCCGAACTGATCATACAGTTTTCTTTTTTCCTCATCCCCAAGCACGCCATACGCCTCATTCACTTCTTTAAACTGTTCCGCCGCATGTGCATTGCCCTCGTTGCTGTCGGGATGGTATTTTTTTGCAAGTTTCCGATATGCTTTTTTTATTGCCTGCGCATCCGCACTTCTGCCGACGCCCAAAACCTCATAATAATCCTTTTTCAATCTCATCACTTCCCTTCCGGTTTACGTTATATATAAAGCGAGAGGCCAGACCCGCTGACCCCCCGCCGCTTCAATTGTGTCCCACGCTTACTCAATGGTAATATATTTCCTGGTTTCCACCGCAGGCTTTGCCTCTTTCTTCGGGATAAAAATCTTCAGGATGCCGTGCTTAAACTCGCCCCTGATCTCATCCTGGGTCACTTCCTCACCTACATAGAAGGAACGCTCACAGGCGCCTGCATACCGCTCCCTGCGGATATACCTGCCCGTCTTCTTATCCTGATCATCCTGATCAAGGCCTTTGGCCGCACTGACGGTCAGGGTGCCTTCTTCCAGGGAAACTTTAACTTCGTCTTTCGCAAAACCCGGGAGGTCCATCTCCAGCATATAGCCGGAATCGGTTTCCCTGATATCCGTTTTCATCAGATTCTTGCTGTGATGGCCATACAGCTTTTTCTCCAGCCGCTTCTGTTCCTTGTCATCAAAGAATGGGAAATCTTTCATAAAATCATCAAACAAATCCTCACCAAAAATACTAGGCATTAACATAAGTCATCTCTCCTTTTCAATATGCTGTTTACCTTGTTTCTTTGGACTGGGAATCGGGATGTAAAGTTTTTCTTTCCTGATGTCTTTCTATCCTTTTTCCTTGTTCTGGTTATGTTATACCACCTGTTGTTAGCACTGTCAAGAGGTGAGTGCTAATTTTTTTATGAAAAATTTGTGTCCTCCCGATGCAGCTGCAAAACGGTACAGATTAGGAAAATAATATGCAGATATAAAAGAAATTTAATTGATGCCGGCCACGCATAACGCCCTGAAACAGGGGGGCTGCCGCACTGAATCGTTTCAGTTCATGCGGCAGCCCCCCTGTTTTCCCTGATAAAGCATATACAACCGGTACAGATTTTATTTAAGATACATGTTTCTCGCGTTTTTTGATCTCCGGCAGAATCAGGCCGAGTGCGGTCAGCACAAACGGAGTGATAATATTCAAAGCCGTGGAAGCGATATCTCCCTCCACATACATTCCCAGGATACAGCAGACCGCCGTAACCAGGAAGCACCAGCCTCCGGCCGTAAACGCCAGCCCCTGGCTCTTTGTAAACCGGTATTCCGGCTGGAATTTTGTAAAATGGACACGCAGGGCGATATAGGCTCCAAACACCCACAGATAACGCAGGGGCATTGTCACGGAATTCAGTTTGTTAAGCTGTGTCAGCACGGCCGCCGCACCCGGAACAAAGGACTGAATCAGGATGATACTTCCGGACAGGAACACGACCATCCATATTCCGTTGATATAAGCCCCATATTTGTTCTTTTTCAAAAGTCCGGACGGAATATATTTTCTCGCCTCTTCGTTGTCCAGCAGCATACGCAGCGGCGCATCAATGCTCAGAACCAGTGTGGAGAACTGGCCGATTGCGTTGCAGGCGGCATAGACAATCAGAAGGAAATTTCCTACATGGTAATATTCTCCCAGCTTCTGGAATGCCCAGTAGGAGCCGTTGGAAACATAGGAATTAAAACTTTCCTTGCTTTCGTTGATAAGTGCAGGGTCAAACATCTGCCCCATGGCGACTGTGCCTAAAATCGCGCAGACCATAACCATCACGGCCAGCATAATCATACCTTTTGGAAATCCCCTCGACGGATCCTTTACCTTATTTACATAGGGAGAAATCTTTTCACAGCCTCCCACCGCAAATACCAGGATTGATAAAGAGGTAAAGTATCCGACGTTAAACTGCGGAATCACCTGTTTAATTCCGAAATTTAGCGGAACATATTCTGCGCGGGGATTGATGAACGGCGCTGCAAACATCATTAAAATATAGAGCAGAGACATGATAAACATGCTCGTTCCGGCAATAGTGGCCAGTTTTTTCAGAGGATTCAGGCCGCGGCTTGCCACCCAGCAGAAAAACAGAAACACAGCCAGCGTTGCAAGCTGTACCCACTGTGTCGGAAACATGTCGTAGGTCGTGCCGTTCTGGAATGCCATCCAACTTAGAGCTTTTAAGCCTCCGCTTCCCTTACTTGCAATATACGTCACATGGCAGGCCCAATACGTCCAGCCCGCATAGTAGGCAAACTTGGAACCGATTGTCTGGTGGATCCAGGAACTCACCCCTCCGCCGTATGACTTAAAGGCGGAACCCAGTTCCCCCACCATAAGCGTGTAAGGGATAAAATACAGGATAAACATCAGGATCCAGCTGAAAATAACCTGGGTTCCGTTAAAATAGACGAAACCATTTGTTACATTACCGAATCCCCAAACGGTAGAAAAGGCCATAAAAGCCAGCATATACCAACTGATTTTCTGCGATTTATCTTTTTCCATAATTCCCCGTTTTCCCTCCTGCCGCATTATCTTTCCGGTTTTTTATTTTACCGGCAATATTTATCTTCTCCGGTAACGGCTTCGTACCTGCGCCGTTACCTTTCCTGTTTCATTCTTTCCCATTTTCATACATTTTAGTACTGTACTGCGCAAGTTTCGTTTATTTACGCCGCATCGGTTCTCCTGTGCCGCCGCACAAACATCCTCTGCACAGTCCGGCGGGCGGTTCCGTCCGTCTCCCGGCTTACTCCGTCCTGAGACGGTAACGTCCATTTCCCTCGCAGAAGATACCGGAAGAGAAAAACGTCTCCATTGCAGACAGCAGATACGCCGTATCCTTCACTCCGCAAGTCTCATATGGCGAATGCATGGCAAGCTCCGGAAGACCGATATCCACCGTGTTCAGGGATACATGGGAATTGGAAATGTTCCCGAGGGTCGATCCGCCCAGGATATCGGAGCGGTTGACAAAAGTCTGGAACGGCACGCCCGCTGCCTTGCAAACCGCCTTAAAAAGGCCGGCTGAAATGCTGTCCGTCGTATATTTCTGGTTGGCGCTGTGTTTGATGACAATGCCTCCGTTCAGGAACGGGCGGTTGTCCACGTCGGCTTTATCCATGTAGTTCGGATGCAGGGCATGGCCGTTGTCGGCCGAAACCATGAAACTGTCGGCCACGGAGATCAGGTACTCTTCTCGGTTTCTGCCCATCGCCTCGCTGATGCGGCCCATCACGTCCTCCAGCAGGGTGGAACCGGCTCCCTGTTTCGTTCCGCTTCCCACTTCCTCATTGTCAAAAACGGCGCACATAGCCACATGCGTCCTGTTTTCCGCTTTCAGAAGTCCCTTCATCGTCCCGTAGGCACACTGCAGGTCGTCCAGCCTGGAACAGGATATAAACTCATTTTCCGCTCCCCAGACCGTACCCGGGACACGGTTATAAAGAAACAGATCGCTGCTTAAAATCTGTTCCGGCCGGACTCCGGCCTGTTCCGCCGCCATCCGCATCAGCCTGTCTTTTTCACCCGCCATCCCAAACAGGGGCAGCATATCCTTCTGTGGATTCAGCGCCACTCCTTCGTTCGCTTCGCGGTTCATATGGATTGCCAGGTTGGGAATCAGGACCAGATCCCGGTCAATGTTGACGAGACGGCTCTCAAAACTGCCTTCATGTTCCACCAGAACACGGCCTGCCACGGACAGAGGCCGGTCCATCCAGGGAGCCATCAGCATTCCGCCGTATTTCTCCACGTTCAGTTTGACATACTGCCCGCCGGCATCCATCTCATGTTTTTCCTTCAGTTTAAAAGAAGGAGAATCACTGTGGGAGGCCGCAATCATAAATCCCCTGTATGAGCATTCGGGAATACGGAATGCAATGGTAGACGAACCGTTGCGGGTGGTAAAGTACTTTCCGCCTTCCGAGATCTTCCAGTGTTCCTGCTCCATCAGCTCCTCAAATCCATCTTCCTTAAGCATGCTGCGGAAATTCTCCACCACATGGTAGCTGGTGGGACTCGCATCAATAAACTTCATCATATCGCGTGAAACCGCTTCAAACATTTTTACTGTTCTCCTCTCTGCGCCACTTTAACGAACTCTCCGGCCAGGCTGACCAGCACATCGGCCATGGATTCCATGGACTCCGCCGGAATATACTCGAATACCCCGTGGAAATTATGGCCGCCGGTGGACAGGTTCGGACAGGGAAGGCCCATAAAACTGAGCCGCGCTCCGTCCGTCCCGCCTCTGACCGGAATGGTCCGGGGCTCCACGCCGCAGGCCTTAAAAGCCGCGTTTGCCTTGTCTATCAGGTGCATATGATCTTTTATTATTTCCTGCATGTTGAAATACATGTCACGAAGTGACAGTTCTACGGTGCCGGGACCGTATTTTTCATTCAGATAGGCTGCAATTTTCTCCATACGGGCTTTTTTCGCCTCGTATTCCTTCCTGTCGTGCTGCCGGATGATATATTTCAGGCTGCACTCCGCCACGGAACCCGACATGGCGGAGAGATGGTAAAATCCTTCATACCCTTCCGTATAAGACGGCTGTTCATGGGCCGGGAGCATGCCCTGGAGTTCCCAGGCCACCATCAGCGCATTAAGCATCCGCCCCTTTGACATACCCGGGTGGATGGAACGGCCGTGTATCGTGATATTGGCCGTAGCTCCGTTAAAATTCTCATATTCGATCTCGCCGAGCGCTCCCCCGTCCACAGTGTAGGCAGCGTCTGCCCCGAATTTTTTCACATCAAAATACTGGGTTCCCCGGCTGATCTCCTCGTCCGGAGTAAAGCAGATGCGGATCTGTCCGTGACGGATGGACGTATCTTTCATCATCCGCTCCGCCGCAGTCAGAATCTCCGCGATTCCCGCCTTGTCGTCGGCTCCCAGAAGCGTGGTCCCGTCTGTGACAATGAGGGTTTTTCCCTGATAATCCAAAAGCTCCGGAAACTCATCTTCCTTAAGCCACAGGTCAAGTTCCCTGTTCAGCAGGATATCTCCCCCTCTGTAATCGACCAGTTTCGGGTGGATTGGCCCGCCAGGGACGGCGCTGCTGGTATCCATGTGTGAGATAAGGCCGAGCACGGGCACACCTTCCACGTTGGCAGGTATCGTACCGGTAACATATCCGTGTTCATCCAGTTCCACGTCCTTAAGGCCTATTTCCCGCATTTCCGTTTCCAGCATCCTGGCCAGATCCCACTGTGTTTCTGAGGAAGGACAGGAAGACGATTCCTCCCTTGAGGTCGTATCCACGGAAGTATATTCTAAAAAGCGCTCTGCTGTTGATTTCATAAGTCAAATTCCCTTCTTAATTTGTCTAACGGTTTGTCAGGCAGTTTCCGCCAGCCGGCCGGCCGCGTCTTTCTCTCCGGCCGTCTCCTCTTTTCCCCTGTACAATATTTTTCCAATTCCGACAATCACATAGCAGATAATGACATAGATTACCCCGAACATCAGCATTTGATAGGATGTACCTCTTGCAAGAATTGCATACATAATTGGTGTTGAAATCAGGTCAATCACCGTCCGGATGGCATAGGAGAAGGAATAATCTTCCAGAGCCGGGCTCTCAAAATCGGGATCACAGATTTTGAGCAGTGTAATGCCGGTCATCATGACTCCGGTGTTGATACCAAAGCTCAGGATGCCGCGCTCAAACGGAAAGCTGTCCGGCATGAGAACCTGGAACATCTTAACAGTTGTATAATAAACCACTACAAAGGCTGCCGCGCTGATTACGGCGATTGGAAGCATGTATGCCATTACGGCTTTCACCGGCATGCTGGCAATAGCTGCGGTAATTGCGATATCCGACATCGCGCCGCTGATATGTGATTTCACTCTGGCATCCACAAGCCAGTCCAGTTTAAATACATTTAAGAGGAAATTGACGCCGTACATGATAATCAGCGCATAAGGCCATACGGGAATATCTTCAAAACCGATCACCTCGTAGGTCACCGCGAGGCCGCGCACCCAGTAGGCCATTGCGCAGACGATTAAAATGATTCCAATATGGACGCTGAGTGTCTCGATGGCGGAGCTCACCGTTGTCTCACGTCCCAGCTCTCCCTGTTCTTCTTTTTTCTTGGTATAGCCAAAGGATGTGGAGGCCGGAAGCTGTGCCGATTTTTTAAGAAACGCCGTTTCCCCGTTTTTGGATGCCCTGTTGATGATAAAAACGCCCAAAATTAATCCGCCCAGCAGTCCTACCGTTGCAAAGGTACTGGAAACGCCCTGGGCCAGTTCCCAGTGGGACGCTCCCGCCTCCATGAGAACATTGCCGACTGCGCCTGCGCTGCCGTGCCCTCCGTTGAAGCCCTGTGACATTTCAAAGCCGAAGTTGTTGTAGAGATTCAGGTTCGGAAGAAATTTTCCCATCAGAAGAGCCAGACCCACACCCAGAATTACCTGGAATCCGAAAGCGCCGCTGGCAATTCCGCTTATCATGGTCACTTTCGCCACTTCACGGCGTCCGCCGCCCTTCTTCTCCGCCTTTTTGTTTTTAAATTTTCCCAGCGGGATTGCCGCAAACACCGGAACAATCAAGATACCCGGCAGCAGGGACCAGGTGGATACCCACTCCTCCTGGATCGGCACAAAAGATGCCTGTCCCCAAACCTGCGGTCCCAGAAACAGACCCACAAAACCACCCAAAACCGACGCCGGCACCAAAAGTTTGCGGAACAGCGGCACCCTGGCCCTGAGAAACATACCAATCAGCAGCAGCGCGCAAAGCACACCTGTGCTCTGAATAAGAGACTGAAGTAAAGAACTTGTCATGAGTAACCCTCCAATTTTAATTTGCATCGCCGGATCCATGGCTGCACATTTTTAATGATTTCATTATACTATTCCGCTCTCATTATTGTCTAATTCTAATAGTATAATAGAACTTATCACATTTTTGTGATGGTATAGGAATTAAGGGATTATAAGAACTATCAGATGAAAGGAATTAGATTTCAGAAATTGAACCCGATATAATAAAGATGTGTTATACGTCACAGTTCAGCCATAATGTATTCCGCGAGGTGTTTTCGCTGTTTTTTGCGAAAATCCCGAGTTATGCGGCGCGAAACGGCTTTTTTTGCCGTTTCTGTGCATCATTTGTTACAGTTTGGCCGGAGGCTGAACTGTAACTATTATACAGATTGATTTTATTGGAGGTAGCATTTAACCATGAATAAGAAACAGCTCGGCCGGCAGATCGGCGACTACGGGTACATCACAGTGATTGTGACCGTTATGACTTTCGTAATCTACTTTTTTCAGCTTCCCAACCACTTTGTCTTCGGAGGCGTGACAGGACTGGCCGTACTTCTCTCGTCCGTCACTCCTCTCAGTTTTTCCATCCTCAACCTGTCCATCAACCTGATACTGATTCTGGCCGGTTTTCTCTGTATCGGCAGGAAGTTCGGTGTCCGGACCGTTTACGTGACCTTGCTGTCCTCTCTTCTGTTCCGCATTCTGGAGCTATGGGTACCGTCGCCCATACCGGTCACAGATCAGCCTGTACTGGAAATGATCGTCGTCATTTTTACCGTGGCTCTGGTGGCCGCCTCACTGTTTCAGAGGGATGCCTGCAGCGGCGGCACGGATATCGCGGCGATGATCATTCAGAAATATGTAAAAATGGATATCGGCAAGGCCCTGTTCTGCGTGGATCTGGTGACGGTCCTTTTCTCTTTTGTCATCTACGACGCGTCCATCGGGCTGTTTTCCCTTTTGGGGCTTATGTGCAAGGCATTTGTCATAGACACCTGCATTGAGAGTCTGAATCTGAACAAATACTTTACCATCATCTGCCGTGATCCCGACACAGTGTGCCGGTATATCCGCCAGGATTTGGGGCGCGGAGCCACCGTCTACCAGGCGGAGGGAAGCCATACCGGGGAGAAAAAATACGTCGTCATGACAGTGGTTAAACGCAGCCAGGCAATCCTGCTGCGCGGCTTTATCCGAAACAGTGAGCCGGATGCATTTCTGGTGATTACCAACAGCAGCGAAGTGGTGGGAAAGGGATTTCTGCTGGAGTAGCCCTTCGTCCACTCACTCTGCGGCTCCTCTGTGGTCTGCTCTGCAATTCTCTGCTGTTCACTGCTATTCATCCTGCCATTCACTGGAATTTTCGATCTTTTTGAGGAATTCCGCCATACATCTCGGGACGTATCTTTTCTTTTTATAGTAGAAACTGATATCCCTCCGGGAAAATTCCAGATCCAGTTTGTAGTAGACCACGTCCGGGTGGGGTTTGGCGCTCTTAATCAGGGTATCACTGATAAAAGAGGCTCCCACACCCGCACAGGTCATATTGTAGGCCGTGAGCTGCTGGTTCATCGTGAGTATTGCCTTCGGTGAAAAGCCGTGGTGTTCGCAGACCTCCAATGCCTTCTGGTAAGTCTTATTCTCCGGGGACAGAAGCACAAAAGGGGATTCTTTAAATGTTTCCAGCGGAACGCCCGGATACTGCGGCCCTAGAAAACGGCCTGATATGATATTGTCAAAACTCTGCTGCCATGCAAGAAGGGAGCGGTTAATCTCCCATTTCCGCGGAACAGCCAGGATCATATACTCGGTTCTGTAGTGCTGTCTCTCAAACAAGGCATCCGGCAGCTCCTCATTCTCAATCAGGAAATCCAGCACTCCGTCCGACAACTGTTTCTGAAGCGTAGTCACGCTCCCTTCCACAATACTGATCTCCACATAGGGGAATTCCGATTTATACTCCGCAATCAGGGATGGCAGCACATAGGAAGAAAACAGGGCGCCGCTTCCAATCAGCAGCTTTCCCGTCTTCAGGTTCTGGGAGTCCGCCAGGTAATTAGTAAAGTTCTCCTCCACCCTGATAAGCTGCTCCACCGAATCGATATAGGCCTTCCCCACATCGGTCAACTGAACCGGGGACGTGCTCCGGTCAAAAATCGGGGAGCCGATGCAGTCCTCAATCCTCTTAATCCGGTTACTCAGGGCCGGCTGCGTAATATACAGATTCTGGGCCGCAGCCGAAAAGCTCTTCTCCTTATAAATTTCATAGACATACTCTTTCCCAAGAAACAAATTTTCTCCCTGCATTATCTCCCCCTCGGCGCCGCCGCAGACAATACTGGCAGCCGCTTCTCAGTAAATTCACGTTATCACAAAAAAGTGATGGTTTTTGATGTTATCATAACAAAAAAGTGGGCGGACTGCAACAGGGGACTATTTACTTGAGATGCGAGGACGCTTCTGTGGGTGGCGGACGGGGAGGGGTAGGTTATGAGTCTTCCGTCCCGGCGGCGTTCTCGTGGCTCAACCAATTGACTTTCAATACGCAATATGACAAAATAGAAAGGAGTATGAAACGGATACGGCAGATTTCATTGTCAGAAGAAACTGTCAGAAAAGGAGCGGCTATGTGGGCTTACAAACGATTTCTTAATTATGCGAAGATCTGGACATCCAGTGAGAGGGACAGTACTTCCGTCCCCAGCAGTCTGCGCCAGTTTGATCTGGCACACCTTCTGGCTTTTGAACTGAGGGAACTGGGGCTCTCCGATGTGGAGGTCAATAATTTCGGCATCGTTTATGCCAGACTTCCCGCCACACCGGGTTACGAATCAAACCCCAGGCTGGGATTTATCGCCCATCTGGACACACATCCCGATTTTAACGGTAAGGACGTAAATCCTCAAATTATAGAAAATTACGACGGCAGGGATGTTCCCCTTGGAACTTCCGGTCAGGTTCTGCGTGTCGCCTCCAATCCGCATCTGCCGCGTTTAAAGGGCGATACCCTGATTACCACCGACGGGACCTCGCTTCTCGGCGCGGACGACAAGGCGGGAATCGCCGAGATCGTCACGGCGCTGGAGCACATTATCGCAAAGGATATCCCGCACGGGACCATCTGTGTTGCTTTTATGCCGGATGAAGAGATTGGGAACGGGACGGACAATTTTGACATTGAGCGCTTCGGAGCGCAGTATGCCTATACCGTAGACGGCTGGAACGCCGGTGAGATTGTCTATGAAAATTTTAATGCGGCCCAGGTTGCAATCCTGATACGCGGACGGACTACCCATACCGGTCATGCAAAGGATAAGATGGTCAACGCCCAGTTGGTCGGCATGCAGATTAACAGTCTGCTGCCTCCTAACGAAATACCGGCCGAGACGGAGGGTGCGCAGGGATTTTACCACCTCCTCTCCTCCTCGGGGACTGTCGTGAGCGCCAATCTGGTTTACGCAGTCAGGGACCATGACGAAGTCCTGTTTCAGAAACGGCTGGACACTCTCTCCTCTATCTGTGAAATGATGAATGAACATTACGGCCCTGGAACCGTATCTATGACCGTCAAGCATGAGTACCGCAATATGAGGCCCGTGATAGAATCCTGTTTCCACCTGATCGAGCACGCAAAATCTGCGGTGAAAGCGGCCGGCATCGAGCCTCAGCTTAACCTGGCCCGCGGCGGCACGGACGGAGCCAGATTAAGCTACAAAGGGCTTCCCTGCCCGAACCTCGGAGTCGGAGGCTACGCCTACCACGGCCCCATGGAACACATTACGGCCGAGGCACTGGAATCTGTTACACGGATTATTGTGGAGCTGATACGCTCCTATGCGGAATACCGGCCATAATTAAAAAATAATTTTAACGTGCGTAATTTGTCGGATGTAAGAGATGTATGGGACAAATTGTCATATGGGGAATCCGGCTGTTTTAGCCTCCGGATTCCCCATATTTGCGTCCTTTCCCTCTTACACGTTCATATTTCGTTCACGAATCATTAAAAAACCTTTTACATAATGAACATTATTTCTTCATCTTTCCCCCATATACTATAAACATAGCAAACAAACAATGCTTACAAGATTTTTTTCATAATATCGAGCTGATTTAAGTATCAGCTCTCCTCCCTTTTTCAAATATCAAAATGCCTCTCACTGCTGGAGAGGCATTTTGTTTTGTCTAAAAATTGTTTTTCAGGCTATGTAACGGCGATTTTACTTCCTTTGACAACAGCAGTATTCCGATTAGGTTCGGTACCGCCATCAGGCCGTTGAACACATCGGAGAGGCTCCATACCAGTTCCAGCTTTGCCACACATCCAAAAAATACCGCATTCAGGTATACAAACCCATAGAAAAATAAAAATATCCTGCCCGCGCCGGAATGTTCCGTCAGGTAGGCTACGGCCTGCCTGCCCAGATAAAACCAGGCGATAATTGTGGCAAAGGCGAAGAGAGCCATGGACACGGCGGTCAGATATCCTCCGGCCGCTCCGAAGCACTGCGAGAAGCAGGCCGCAATCATCGCGCTTCCGTCGGTCTGGCCGTCGGCATAAAACAGTGTGCCGGCCGCGCCGCTCTTTCCTGCGATGCAGAGAATCACGAGGGCCGTCAGGGTGCAGCTGATGATCGTATCAAAAAACACCTCAAAAATCGCCCACATTCCCTGTTCCCCGGCCGTTGTCTTCCCGGCCGAGCCATGGAGCACCGCCAGGCTTCCCAGCCCCGCCTCATTGGAAAAGACTCCTCTCGCCACTCCGTAGCTCAGCGCCTTTGTCATTCCGTAACCGGCGGCGCCTCCCGCGGCGCTTTTGACATTAAAAGCCTCTTTTACGATTTCGGCAAACACTCCTGGCACCCTGTCGTAACAGCTGAAAATAACAATTCCGCATAAAACCATATAAAGACAGGCGGAAAACGGCACCAGCCTGCTGGCCGCTTCGGATATCCTGCCGATTCCTCCAAAAATCACCGCCATCGTGAGCACGGTCACCGCAAGTCCGGTTATCAGCGGAGGAAGGGAAAAAGCATAAGTAAAGCTGTCGGAAATCGAGTTAGCCTGAACCATGCTTCCCATCCCCAGCGATGCCAGGACACAGAAGAAAGCATAGATAAGCCCCATCTTCCGGCTCTTCAGCCCCCGTTCCAGATAGACGAACGGTCCGCAGATATACTGGCCGTCCGGCCCTTTGTATCTGTATTTAATACCCAGATACGTTTCCCCATATGCGGCCGCCATCCCGACAAAAGCCGACACCCACATCCAGAAGACGGCTCCCGGTCCCCCTGCGGCAATAGCCGTGGCCACTCCGGCGATATTTCCCGTCCCAACCGTGGCGGCCAGAGCCGTACACGCTGTCGCCATCTGGGATTTCGATTCCTCCCCACCGCCTCCCAGCGTTCCCACCGTGGCCTTCCACCAATACCTGAGATGAAAAATCTGAAAGCCCCGTAATTTAAATGTATAAAAAATTCCCGTTCCTAAAAATAACACTAAAAGCCATGGTCCCCATACCAGATCATGGATTACTTTTACAATCTCCATTTTACCGCCGCAAAATTTCCAGTCTCTGTATCTTTTTATTCTTGTTTCCAGCTCCTTATGCACAAACTCTATCGCAATCCGGGGAGGAATATGATATAATATTTGCGTACGCGGACGTTATTTTATGCGCATATAGATTTCCGTGCCTGCCACAGAAAGTCTTGCGCTCACTTCCGCTAAAGACTTACATCAAATTCCGGCACCGGACTTTACCGGGAGTTTAAGTCCCCGGAATGGACATAATGTCATAAAGACGGTCATTAACAAAAATAAAAATGGAAGAGGGTATTTCTCATGCCAGGTTTTACTACCCACTATATATTCGGAATGAAGGCATACAACGACATGCCAAACTCTCAGTTAAAACACATTGTTGCCAAATACCGCTGGCTTTATCAGCTTGGCCTCCAGGGGCCGGATATGTTTTTTTACAATATCCCCATTCTCCGTCATCAGGATTACAGGAATGTGGGCTCTTATATGCATGAACACCAGGTCAGCCAGTTTTTCGACTGCTGCCTGCGCCATATCGGCCTGATACAGTCGAGACAGCAGAAGGAGGAGGCGCTGGCCTATTTCGCCGGTTTTATCAACCACTATGTCGCCGATTCCATCTGCCATCCGTTTATCTACGGCAGGATCGGCTATGATATCAATGAACCTTCCTCCAAGAACCACGGCCTCCACGCCGCCCTTGAGAACGAACTGGACGCCATCCTTCTGTGGAAATACAAACAGAAAAAGCCGTCTGAATTCAACCAGACAGCCAGCATCTGCTTAAACGGCCAGGAGATACAGTTTATTTCGCATTTTCTGTCCTCCTGCATCAACGAAACATATTACCCGGTCACTTACCGCAATAACTTCCAGGTCACTCCAGCTATGGTACACCGTTCGGTATGGGCCATCCGCTTCGGCTGCCGCACCCTGGCCGACAAGTCCGGTCTTAAGAAAAACAGCATCGAATTCATTGAATCCCTGTTTTTAAAGCAGCCTATTGCGTCCGCAAAACTGGTGACCGACACCATATCCAATTACCGCAACAGCTGTAATCTGGATCATGAACCGTGGTGCAACCCGTGGAAACGTTCCCTTGCTTCCACCGCGTCATTCGTGGATCTGTTCCACCAGACGCTGGCAAAGTGCAGCAATGTTTATTATCTGCTCAATTCCTGCATCACCAGCCCTGTTCCTCTCGATAAACAGGATTTATCCATCCTTTTAAACGAACTGGGCAATTATTCGTATCACAGCGGCCTGCCTGTTTCCTAAAACAGAAGAACAAAAACAGGATGGAATCTCCGGCCTCCGCCGGAACTTCCATCCTGTTTTTATCTGTCCCGCATGTTGGACAGCTGTTCTTTTATTCCTATTCTGTTGTTTCTTCCGGCGTTTCTGTGCTGCCTGCCGCAGCCTCTGTGTTTCCGTTCCCCTCTTCGGCCAGACTCTTCTCCAGCTCTGTTGTGTCAGGGAGGACAAATTCCATGCCTGCCCCAAAGTTACCGCTCATAAACCAGGTTTCCTCGTCGTCCTGTGTGCTGGCGGGTGCAATTCCAAAGGAAATGCTGTAATCCTTCCAAAGACCTCCGTAGGAAGTCTCGCTGGATTTCTCAATGGAGAAGTCCTGTGTGGCAACTACATCGTTAAATCCCTTAATCAGAGTATCCGCATAATTTCTGATCTCACTGGTTGGGAAATCGTCCGATACAACCCACACCAGCATAATCTCTTTCTTCTGCGGTTCCAGAAGGAAATGAAAATCATCACTGTAAGGATATGCTGCCTTATCCTCAAAAACGCCCTCTGCATCTGCACTAACCTGAGTCCAGTCAATCTCTATATCATCCTGCATATCGAAATTAGGATCCGCGATCTTAGTCTCGGAATCCGGCTGTACAATATTACTCTGCACACATCCGCTGAGCAGAACCATGCATGCTGCTAATACTAAAAATTTCTTCATCAAAAGTTTACCTCCTTACGCCGCATGGTTATTATATAATATACTTGTTCATTTTTGTAGTCATTTTTGAAAAATTCAAAAAATCTTCATATTTCCCAAACATTTGTTAAGAAATAAGTATTTTCAAGGGTTTCCAGACTTTGCATATCACTTCTTCCGAAAAAATTCCGCTCTGTCACATCACATATCTTTATGCCATAAATACCGCCAGCTCCTGCTCTGTAATCCCCTGCTTTCTCTAAGCTGAATTTCAAGTATTTTGATCCCCTCTTCCATTCCTAATTTCCAAATCCGAGCACCGTCTTTTCTGAGCTTATATTAGCATGGCTGTTGTACAACTTCCTAACAGGATTCACTTTCTATCTTCAAAGAATTTATATTGTCTCATTATGCAAAAAAATCGATGACCTGCACGCTCTGGGCACAGGCCACCGTTCTCAATCTTATTAGTTCTGTCTTCCGGCTTATATCATATCCCGCATTTCAGGTATCACAAATTTGGGAGTGCGTCCTGAAAAGAAGTCGTCTATCGCCTCGGCACAGGAAACAGAAGATCTGGCCGCCGCTTCCTTTGTCGCTCCGCCGATATGCGGCGCTGTCAGTACGTTTTCCATCTTTAACAATGGGTTTTCCGGGTCAAGCGGCTCCTTTTCCAATACATCTAACCCGGCTCCCGCTATTTTTTTAGCTTCCAGCGCCCGGATTAATGCAGGCTCATCCACGATCGAGCCGCGCGCCGTGTTAATCAGGTAGGCTGTGTCCTTCATCAAATCAAATTCCCTGTCACCGATGCTGTGTATCGTCTCCTTTGTGGCCGGAACATGCACGGATACATAATCACTGTTTCTGAATATGTCATCACGCTCGGAGACTATCTGAAGGTATTCAGGCGCCTCTCCTTTAAAAAACGGATCATAAGCAATCACTTTCATGTCAAAGCCGTAAAATGCCTTTTTTGCAACCAGTGCGCCAATATTTCCCACACCTATGAGACCAAGGGTCTTTCCGCTCAATTCTGTTTTCGGGATTCCCATTTTTGCATAGCGGTAGTCTTCTATGTAATGATTTAACACTGCCTTAAAATTACGGGAGCAGTAGAGCATATAAAAAATTGCAAGTTCAGCGACTGAAATGCTGTTGGCTCCTCCGGCCGTTACAACCAGTACCTTATTTTCCCTGGCCGCATCTAAATCTACGCCGTCATATCCTGCTCCATGACGTGCCAGTATCTTTAATTTGGGCGCCGCATTCAGTATATTGCGTGTAATTTTAGCGGTTCTCACTATCATAGCATCGCAATCCCGGATATCTTCAATAATATCCTGCTCCGTAAATCCTCTTCCATCCACGATCTCATAACCGTGCTGACGCAGATACTCATATCCTTCTGCTAAAATCGGCTGTGGTAACAATACTTTATAACTCATTTTTCTTCTCTCCTTTTATTATCAATCCTTTTGTTATCAACCATAAGTCACATTATAAACCTGTTGCACCGGACGGCCTGCGCTTAAAACCAGGTCTGTCTGAACACAATCCTGCCCCGGGATACCGTGAGTAACGGAGACAGCATCGTATTTCCGTAAAATTCCCTGTTATCTGCATCCGCAAATTTAAATCTTCCACTTATTTTATCCAATATGACCAGGTCGGCCGGTGCGCCCTGCGCCAGCGTTCCTGCCAAATCCTTAAGCCCCATCAGTGCGGCCGGATTCATGGTTACCGTTTTCAGAATGTCATTGAAACGCATTCCCAGGGCAAGGTATTTTGACATGATAAACGGCAGGTTTTTTGCATTGCATCCCCGGTTCAGGGTAGTCGGGGTAATGTCGGAACTGATGATATCCGGTAAAAAGCCCTGCTCAATCGACGCTTTGGCAACCGGATAGCTGAAATTAATGCTCCCATTTGCGGCATCCATAATAACACCCCGCCGGGACGCCTCCCGCATAGCTGGTATTACCTCACCGTCCTGATCGAGAATGGTATTCCCTTTTCCGTGAAACACATGGCAATAGATGTCTCCCGGCGCCAGGGTCTCTGCAATCTCCCGGGCGCCGACAGGGGAATCCGTCACATGGACACAGAGCGGAAGTCCTGCCTGCCGCGCAATCCGGCAGGCTTCCTGAAGAGGAGCAATTCCCCGCTCTCCTATCATGGCCCGTCCAATGCGTAATTTCAGGCAGACAATCTCTCCGGAATACTTCTGTGCCAGATCCAGGAGTGCTCCCTCATTCCAGGACGCCGGATCTGCCGGTTCCTGGACGCCGAATCCCGGCTGTCCGATGGGTGAAATGTGCAGCATAAATTTTAAAGGAAGCTGGCTTAAAAGCTGGGTCTGTCTGTAAAAAGCCTCAAAACCGGCACATCCGGCCGTACCTCCATCAACCGCCCCGGTCACCCCAGACGCAAATAAAAGGTTGGGATTTACCCCGAAACTGCTTCCGCCATAATACAGATGAGTATGAAAATCAATGAATCCCGGAAGTACATAATATCCTTTTGCATCTATTATTTCACCGGCCTGGATTCCGTCCGTACCGGCAGATACAATACGTCCGTCTGCAATCCCTATATCGCGGATTTCATCCACACCTGACGCCGGATCCACTACATGCCCGTTTTTTATTAAGATGTCGAGTTTCAAAAAATATACCGCCTCTCTGATGGTCGTCAAGCTTATGGATACAGGGGCCAGATATGCGGAATAAGGATAATGCATACCGCCATGTTGACCAGAACAAGACCAATATTGCTCTTAAAATAATCCTGAAAGTGGAACCCTCCGTATGAATAGACAAGATTCGCCGGAGGACAGGCAATCGGTGTGAGCAGAGCATGCGTTGATGATATCAGCAGCACCACCAGCAGCGTAACAGGACTTACTCCTATGGTGGAGGCAATCGCCACAATAATGGGTGAGAGCAGCTGGCACGTCACCGTATTTGACATGAACTGGGTCATAATACAGGATACCAGGAAAATAATCACCGTAATGACATAAGGATTCGTAGAACCGCCGATTAAGTAGATCACCGTATCCGCCATAATTTGTGCGGCACCGGTGCTCTTTAACGCAGTCGCCATTGGAACCATTCCGCCAAGCAGGATGACCGTTTTAATACTGACCATCTGGTATGCCTGTTTCTCATTAAATATTCCGAACAGCACGGTTGCCACCGCACCCAAAATAGCTACCATATAAGAGGGGACTCCTGTCCTGTCTTCAAAAATCATTCCCACAAACACACACAACAGGATTACAACGGAAGCGATTTGTTTCCATTTCGGAGCTTCTTTCGGCTTCTCCACGTTGTAAATACTGTCTCCGTCGTCAAATTTTGTGCGCAGCGGAAGGAATTTGAAACCGATAAAGTACATGTATACCAGCATTGAGATTGTCAAAGGCAGGCCTATCTTTGTTATCTCAAAAAAGCCAAACGTTCCGCCCTGTTCAATAATCGCGTTTCCGACTAACACGTTTGTAGACGCGTCACCAACCAGGCTGAGTCTTCCGCCTGACATACTTCCCAGAAATGCACACATCATCATCCTGGATCGGCTGTACCCCGTAGACGCGGAAATTCCCATGATAATTGGTATAAATACGGCAACTGTACCCGAATTGCTGAGAGCAGATGACAAAATCGTTGCCAGTATGAGGATACTCATGAGCATCTGCTTCTCCGTCCTGGCATACCGGGTGACCATACCTGCTATTTTATCGGTCACACCGGTTTCAAACAGTCCGCTTCCAACTACTACCACACCAATCAGCATTAATATGGTTTTACTCGCAAATCCGGCCACCGCTTCCTCCGGCGTCACAATTCCCAGAAGGACAAGCGCGCTCAGGTTAAGCATAATCGTCAGGTTTACAGGCAGCTTTTCGGATAAAAATAAGATCAGTGAAAGAAAAAGAATTAGTAAGGTAATTGTTGCCTGCGACATTATTTACCTCCCTTTCCTCTTCTCCTGTCAAAGAACAGGAAACCTACCACCGTAAAACCTACCATAATCGCCATTCCGACTCCGCAGGTCAGTCCTATGCCGCTCATGAGCCATACAGGCGTAAGGCCTACGAAAATATCCTTCCAGGACATCAGAGCCGAATAGACGCCATGTGTATCTCCCGCGCTGGACTGTAATTCCGGATCGACGGCACGCACAAGCGCAAGGCCGGTAGAGGAATTGCCTGTAGCTGCGCCAAAAGCCATACATGCTTTCTCAAACCACTCATCTTTACAAAAGCGGTAGGTCAGATAGAATACGATCGGCACGGTCAATGCGCAAAGGGTTAAGGTGTAGATCAATACAGGTACCATATAGGTAGTGACAAAGTCCAAATTCAGAGTAGCCATAGCCGTAAATACCGTGATTTCAAGACAAAAACCGCTAGCCATCTTCACTGTTTTCAAGTCAACATATTTATCCAGTTTCGTGGTTTTTAAGATTTTCCACAGGATCGCCCCTCCGAAAATACCGTGAAGCACGCTGGGCAGTCCGGCAAAGAAGGGTATATATGTACCAAGAAAGCCGAACAGTTTCCTTCCTATAAACAGCGCCGCCAAAAGCCATGCTACCTGAAGAGCGAGATGGTTAATACTGATTCCCGTTGTCACCGTATGGCCGGACGGCGTTCTTTTCTCCTCCGGCAGTACGCCTCCATAAAAATAGTCCGGCTGCTTCTTCGGCGTCTTCACATACGTTCCCCATCCTTTTCTGAGACCGTAGTTTACCATAATCATACCTACAGCCATTGAAACAATAAGACCTAACGTGGAAAGCACCATACCTACAGCCATGTTGCCGTCATTTCCCAGCTTTTCAAAGGCCGCGCCGGCTGCCGCAGCCGTTCCATGTCCTCCATGGAAGGAAAAAACTCCCATTACTCCCCACCCCTGGGGAAGTCCCGGCCAGAATTTTTTGAGGAACCATCCGAGCGCTACACCTGCGCCCAGCTGCATTCCATAAGAGGTCATCGTAGCGCAGGAATAATCCAGATAGGAACCAATCTTGTCTTTATTGATCGTGACTCCGAATACGGTCGCCGCCATTACAATGTCAATCATAACGCTGGGAAGGGAACTGAAGCTGGCCGGTACATCGACCACTCCAATCATCTGAGGTCCCAGCAGTAAAAGAACCAATCCGCCAATCAACGATGCCGGCAGAAACAGTTTCTGAACCGGTTTTACTAGTTCACGGACAAAAAAGCCAACTAACATAAATACCGCTAATAACAACATATCATTACATAATGATGATACTGTCATAATCCACCCTCCTAAAACGAATTATATAGCCTCCAATTTTACTTTTTCCAATCTAAAAAGCAGTCTTACCGGAAAAACACTTATAAAAACGCATAATATTATCCACGGTATGGTAAAGATTCTCCTCTGATTTTCCCTTTGAAACAGAAAAATCTTCTGCCTTCCGGTTTATGCTGAAAATAGCCGATACACCCATATCATATGCCTGTCCGGCACCGTCTCCAATACTGCCCACGACCGCCACGACAGGAACCGCTCTGTGTGACGCCCTGGCTGCAATTCCAATCACCGCTTTGCCGCACAGGCTCTGGCTGTCAATTCTGCCCTCTCCGGTCAGAACCATCGCCGCATCATCCAGCAATTGCTCAAATCCCACCGTATCGAGAACCACATCGATTCCATTTAACAGTTTTCCATGTAAAAATGCGACCGCACCAGCGCCCATTGCTCCGGCTGCGCCCGCACCCCGCATTTCGGCAACATGAAGCTGTAAATCGCGTTCCATGACATCGGCAAGACATCTTAACCCTTTGTCCAGCAGGAGTACGGTCTCTTCGTCGGCGCCTTTTTGAGGTGCAAATATTGCTGCCGCTCCGTTTGGCCCATACATCGGGTTTTCTATATCACACATACAAATAACTGAGACATTTCGTAAAACGTCGGCCTGTCCCGTTACGTCAATTTTCTTTATCTTCTCTAAATTTCCTCCGGCAGGAATGAATTCCCGGCCTTCGTTATCAAAAAATTTAATTCCGGTAGCAGCCGCCATTCCACAGCCTCCGTCATTTGTGGCGCTGCCGCCAAGTCCCAGAATAATCTTATTGACTCCCCGCGCTGCCGCGTCCATGATCAACTGGCCAACCCCATATGTAGTGGTAAGGCACGGATTTGCCCTTCCCTCCACAAGAGGAAGTCCCGCGCAGGAGGCGGCTTCAATAACGGCAGTTTTTCCCTCGTCAATTAAAGCATAATAGCAGTCCACCGTTTCGTCCGGAAACGGGCCTGTAACCCTCCTGTATATTTTCTCACCGGAAACAGCCTCCAGAAAACAGTCCACACTGCCTTCCCCTCCATCCGCAATGGGAATGGAGATGACCTCCCCCTGCGGATCGTGGTATAAAATGCGCTCCTTCATAATCCGGCAGATCTGGGAGGACGACAGAGTCCCTTTAAAGGAATCCGGCATTAAAATATATTTCCGCCTGCTCATAGGTTGACCACATTGACGGCTTTACCGTCAATAAACGCGCCGAGATTTGCTGCGGCGATATCCATCAGACGGCCTCTGCTCTCCCTGGACGCCCAGGAAATATGAGGGGTAATTATGCAGTTCTTCGCCTTAAGCAGAACATTATCTTCTCTGATGGGTTCGGAGGAAACCACATCCAAACCTGCTGCAAAAACTTTACCGGACTCAAGTGCGTCATACAAATCCTGTTCCACAATTAAAGGGCCGCGGGAGTTATTGATAATAATAACACCGTCCTTCATCTTCGCTATATTATCCCTGCAGATAATTCCTTCTGTTGCGGGAAACAGCGGACAGTGAAGGGCAATGACGTCGGCCTTTTCAAAAAGCTGATCCAATGATACATATTCCCCGATTCCACGTCCTGTTTCGTTCGGATACTCATCATAAGCCAGCACTTTCATTCCCAATGCCTTTGCGATTGCCCCGGTCGCCTGGCCGATACGGCCGAAACCGATGATTCCCATTGTCTTACCCATCAGTTCAATCAGAGGGTAATCCCAGAAACACCAGTCGGGGCAATTCTGCCAGCGTCCGTCATGTACGGCCTTATCGTGATGCCCGATATGATGACAGATTTCCAGCAGAAGGGCAATGGCAAACTGCCCCACAGCCGCAGTCCCATAGGTAGGAATATTGCAGACGGGGATTCCTTTCTCTTTTGCGGCCTCTATGTCCACCACGTTATATCCTGTTGCTAAAACACCAATATATTGTATATCAGGGCAGGCGTTCAGCGTTTCACGGGTAATCGGCGTTTTATTCGTAATTACCGCCTGGGCGTCACCGATCCGATTTATAACTTCCTTTTCTCCTGTGCGATCATATACAGTCACTTCACCGAACTGCTGAAACCCTTCCCAGGAAAGATCGCCAGGGTTTTCCGTATAACCATCGAGTACAACAATTTTCATGACATTCTCCCGTTATCATCCTCTGCTTTTGTCTGCTGTCCGAACCCCGCCTCTGCCTGGCACAATCTGCAGGGATACAATTTTCATCTGCTTGGATATAATTCCGGCAGATTGAGCCAGGCATTATCAGGCTGATTGTCAGGCTTCGTAAGCAGCGTCGATAAACTCAAATCCATGATCCAGAAGCATTTTATCCACCCAGTCTCGATTAGCCACTCCGTTTTTTACGTCCAGTAATTTCTTCTCATCGGCTGCCTGGAACTTCTGAGCGTCCTTCAAAATCTGCGAAGCATCGTTTCGTGGAATCACTACCACGCCGTCGGGATCTGCCAGAATAATATCCCCCGGATTTACGCTGACCTCACCGCAGCTGACAGGTACATTGATTTCACCTGGGCCTTCTTTATATGGGCCTCCCGGAGTCGTTCCTGTGCAGTATACCGGAAAATCCCACTTTCCAATCTCATCAATGTCACGGATCGGGCCGTCAAGGATGATTCCCGCAACCTTTTTTACAAGCATGAGATAGGCCATCATAATCTCTCCCATCAAAGCTCTCGTTGTATCGCCCTCATTGGAAACAACCAGCACATCTCCCTCATTACAGTGATTCAGTGCCGCATGCAGCGCCAGGTTATCACCGGCCCTCAGTTTGACAGTATATGCCGGACCGGCCATCATCTGTTCCTTGGGACTGCTGACTAAATGAATTCGGGGATTCATGGCGCAATTCCGTCCCATCACATCTCCCACATTCGATGCAGGTATCTTTTTAAAATCCTCGATTAACTGTGTATCCGGCAGCTTACGCTGTAAATAAACTCTTTTTCCAACTGGCATTTTGCATTCTCCCTTCAAATTCTTCTGATATGTTATCACTTAGGCTCTCCGACCGGTTCGGACTATGTATGTTTCCTCAGCCATATTCTGATTCTTTCCCTATCGTTACAATGGTATTGAGGATGTTGTAATTATATCTGATTACTGTATTATTTTCCAACAGATATTTTGTGCTAAACATATCTATACTACAAATTTTATTGGTTAATGGATTTTATAAAAGTCATTTCAATAAAGTCATATGATTTGACAATTAAAACCTATATTGGTATAATCCAGGGCATATATTAAGCAGGAAGGAGGGACTATTCATTTGAATGTTAAATATCTTGAAAGCTTTTTAGCGGTAGCCAAAGATTTGAATATGACCAGCGCGGCTCAGCGCCTCTATATTTCTCAACAGACTCTCAGCTTTCAAATTCAACGATTAGAACTCTATTATGGCGTCAAGCTTTTTGAACGTCAGCCAAAACTTCAGCTCACATATGCAGGAAAACAGCTTGTAGAAGGTGCCGAGCTGATCATAAAAGAAAACGAATCACTAATTAACGGTTTTTCCGATATCAGCAGTAAACACTCCGGGCTTTTGAGAATCGGCATTCCAGCCTATCGGGCCGCTGAATGTTTTCCTATGGTACTGCCCGATTTTAACAAACGCTGGCCGAATATTTCCCTGGAACTTGTAGAGGAATCTTCCGAAGAGATGCTGCAAATGCTTTGCGACGGAGCCCTCGATCTGCTGATTGGAACCCCCAGCCACTCTGAAGTGTCCAGCATGAAAGATCGGATCGACTTTACCCTTTTACTCGAAGAAAAGAGCTATATTATCTGCTCCGATATACTATTAGAGCGCTATTTCGGTAAGGATGCGCCCAAAATAAAAGAACAGGCCGCCCTCGGTACCGATTTGCGTGAATTCTCCCAGGTTCCCTTTATCCTCCACAAACCTCCTATGCGCCTCCGCCGGGTAGCCGACGAATGCTTTCATAATGCAGGTTTTAAACCAAATGTTTATATAGAATCTTCCAATACGGAACTTATGATTTCCCTTTACCCCTGCCATCTGGGTGTTTTCTTCTGCCGGAAGTCCAGACTGCCTTCCCTGATGAATACACTGCCTGGATGCAATGCTTTTCCAATCAAAAACGATAATACACTCTTACAGACTCCCATCTGTCTTATGCGCAGGAAAAATGGGAAACCTCCGAAACATGTAAATGACTTTATGCAGTTGATGAAAACGGCGTGGAAACACCTCTCCGATTTCCCCGAATCGCCTGCTGCCAAATTTTAAATAAAACACAGTATTTCAATTTTCCCGTAGAAAATAAGAAAACGGTTTTCACCAGTCAAAGTGAAAACCGTTTTCTTATTTTTCTATTTTCCACGCCTCGCACGCTCTTCCAGCAGACGGTCAAATTCTTCCTGGGTGCAGCCGATTTCTTCCAGACGCTGCCTTCTCTTTCTGCGCCGCTCCTCCATGAGCCTGCGCTCTTCCTCTTTTTTCTTTTTGAAAAAAACAATGGCAAATCCGAGGCCTGCCGCCGCGATCACGCCGATCAGCGCTATCCAGGGCGCCTGTTTCGGCAGTTTAAAGGCAATATGTGCGGCTCCGCCCGTCTCCTTGCCGGAATCGGGCGTACCCTCTCCGTCCTGGCCGGCAGGAACCGACTCCGGCGTTTCGCCACCGGCCTGGGCCGTCTCATCGATAGCCGCCTGCTTTGCACTGATTATGTAAACTTCTCCGACTTTCCGCTCATTATAGGTATACTCAAGAAGGGCCACGGCTCCGTCCGGATGATTCTCCGGAAGTTTTGTAACCACATTCCGGTCCGTATCGGAGAACTGCGCATCTCTGGGAACGGTAATCACGGCCTTAGCGTCGATGGAGAGATCCGATGGCTCATAGGAGCCGTCTCCCAGCGTCACGGGCTGATCCCCCGAGGTATAGGAAGTCTCATTTTCACTGATGTTGATATTCTGAAACTTATCAAATCCAAAGTTTAAGAGGGCGGTCGTATCCTGATAGTGGGTAAATTCGGTGCTCTTCATCGTCACCGCAATCAGCCTCCGGTTATCCTTTGATGCATAAGTCACCAGTGTCTGCCCCGCAATCGAGGTAAAACCGGTCTTACCTGCAATCGCCGCCGGATAATAATTGGGATCCCCCTCCATTAACATCTTGTGTTCCATCTTGATCGTCACGCCGTCGGGATTGTTGGCGGTGGCGGGAAGGCGGTAGCTCTTGGCCGAGCCGATCTCCAGGAGCGTCGGGTTCTCATAGGCCGCCGTTCCAATCAATGCCATATCGTACACCGTCGTAAGCTGTGTGTCGTCATTCAGCCCCGAAGGATTGGCAAAATGGCTGTTCTCACAGCCCAGCTCCTTCACCTTCTCATTCATCATCGCCACAAAAGCGTCGCGGCTGCCCGCCACGTGTTCCGCCAGGGCGTTGGCCGACTGATTGGATGAGGTCAAAAGCATATGGTAGAGACAGTCCTTTACCGTCATCTTATCCCCGACTTCCAGCGCATTCTTATTACCGGCCCCATCCTCCACGTTATGGATGGCGTCGTCCGAGAACGTCACCATGTCGTCCAGCTTCGCATTCTCAATCACCACCAGGGCCGTCAGCAGTTTGGTGATGCTTGCCGGAGCCTTCTGTACGTGTATATTCTGGCCGAAAATCACGGTCCTGGAATCCATATCCATCACAATTCCGGCTTCCGACTGGATGCCCGTATCCGACGGCCAGTCCGGCTTTGCATAGGAGGTCATGGCCGGTCCGGCGATCATTATAATGATACTTAAGAGTAAACTCATAAATTTCTTCATAAATTATTTTCCCCAAATTGTCTTTATTTAGTGCGTTTACATGTCCAAATTATATCATGTTTATTCCGGCTTCACCTTGTCAATATTTTCCGCGCTCCTGACCTGATTTTCCTCACCGCCGCAGCCATACTCTGCATCCTTGCAGGTATGAGCCGCAACTGCGCCTGTATTTTCCCCGCTTTTTTCGGCGCTTCCGGCGTTTTCAGCGTTTTCGGCCCTTTCGGTCTTTCCGGCGCCGCCCCTGTCTCCGGCAATGTTCTCCGTATCCCGGATAATATAGATAGGACGGTCTTTCAGTTCCGTAAACAGGATCGCAATGTATTCCCCGATAATCCCAACCACTACGAACAGCATCGCAAACATAAAGCACAGAAGGACTACAATGGTGGCGTAGCCGCTCGGCGTGCCGTGGGCCGCCCACTCATAGATCGTGTCGATCATCACCAGAAGACCCAGAAATCCGACGAACATACCGGAATAAATCCCCAGCTTCAGCGGCAGATCCGAAAAACAGAGAATCGTGTTGACGGAGAATTTGAACAGCTTACGCAGGCTGTATTTACTCTCTCCCGCCACCCTGGGCCTGGCTTCATACTCAATATTGCATCTGTTAAATCCGATATTCTGGACATATCCCCTCAAAAACCGCACTTTTTCCCGGTAATTTTCCCGGAGAACCCTAGCCGCCGGTTCCGTCATTGCGAAAAAGTCGGAGGCATTAGCTTCGAGCTTCACATCGGAAATCCTGTTAATCAGTTTGTAAAACGCGGAGGAGGTTAAGTTCTTGATAAACCCGGCCGACCTGTTTCTGGTGCGGACCATGTTGATCACCTCATACCCCTCCTCAAATTTTCTGATAATCTCTTCCACGCATTCCGGCGGGTGCTGCAGATCCGCATCCATACACACGAGGGCATCGCCGTCACTGTAGTCGAGACCGGCCAGCATGGCGGCCTCATGGCCGAAATTCCTGGAAAAATTGATTACCTTCACTTTTGGATTTTCCGCTGCAAACCGCTTCAGGATAGACAGGGAGCAATCCGCGCTTCCGTCGTTTACGAAGATCAGTTCATAGTCCCAGCTCAGTTCCTCAAACATGGGCCGGGCAGTCCGGTAGAATTCCTCCAGCGCCGCTTCTTCGTTATAAACGGAAATAATAATTGAAATTTTTTTCATCGTATTGTCATTTCTCCTGGTCAAAAATCTGTATCTCTATGGTTGAGTGGGCCGGAACGCGTTTCTCCGGCGGCGGCAGCTTCTTATAGTCGCCGTAAATGAGTTCCAGCACATGGGTATAGCCCACCGGGGCCATAATCTCCATCCCCTCAAACTCCATGTCCACGGTCTTTTCACACCACTCCCCCTCCAGCGTCACATACAGATAGTCCGGCTGGTAATTGCTGTAATACCACCGCTTTGTCTTTTTCTTCCCGTCCTTCATCGCAGCCCTGCGCTGAAGTTTGAACAGGAGCGGCATCGGGATCAGGCGTCCCGCCGTGGCAAGGGCTCCCACCCGTATCTTGTCGGCCAGGCTGTATTTGGAATAGTCCAGTCCGTCGCGGTGCGCCATCGCCATGCCGTAAATCACCTTTTGCAGGAATTTGGCCCATGCCGCCGCCCCTTTTCCATCGGGCAGACGATCCAGGACAAACAGATCCACCCAAAGGTGGTTCAGCTTCCCGTCGTAAAAGCGCATCTGATCGTTATCCTCATGGACACGGCTGTTCTCGTAGATAATACGGGATGTAAAGTCATAGAATACCTTGCCTCCCCGGATCTCCTCCGGCCTCAGGACCGACATTCCCTCCGGCAGCTCCCTGGGAGCCACCTTCATGAACATCTCAAAGTTCGGCCTTGTGAACACCACATCCACGTCGTCGTCCCAGGGGATGAATCCCCTGTGGCGGACCGCGCCGAGGAGCGTTCCCGAATCCATGGCATATTTGATTTTATATTTCCGGCAAATCCGGTCAATTTCCTTTAATAATTTTCTGTCCGCCTCGTGGACCTTCGACAGGTCATAAGGCATTCCGGCTGTCTCTGTCATCGTTCTACGCCTCTTTCAATACCTTCGCCATATAATCAATCATCTCATCTGTCATCCCCGGATAAACGCCTACCCAGAATGTGTCGCGCATAATACGGTCCGTATTGTCAAGAGCGCCGGCTACGCGGTATCCGCTTCCGCTCTCCCTCATTTCATTAAAGCACGGATGCTTGGTCAGGTTTCCGGCAAAAAGCATTCTCGTCTGTACGCCTTTTCCTTCCACATACTGTACCACTTTATTTCTGTCCACACCCTCCCGGCAGGTGATCAGGAAACCAAACCAGCTCGGGTCAGAATTCTCACATGGCACGGGCAGGATATATTTATCTTCCGCCCCTGCGAGTCCTGCTTTCAGGCGGGTAAAATTGTGTTTCCTGCGCTCCACAAAGGACGGGAATTTTTCAAGCTGCGCACAGCCCACCGCCGCCTGCATGTCGGTTGCCTTTAAGTTGTATCCAAAATGGGAGTATACGTATTTATGGTCATACCCCAGCGGAAGTTCCCCATACTGCCTGTCAAACCGGTGGCCGCAGAGATTGTCGCGGCCGGAAGGGCAGACGCAGTCGCGGCCCCAGTCGCGGAAAGAACGGATAATCTTATTGAGAAGGGCATTGTCCGTATATACAGCGCCTCCCTCTCCCATTGTCATATGGTGGGGCGGATAAAAACTGGATGTTCCGATATCGCCGATCGTACCCGTAAACTTCGTCACGCCGTCGATTGTGTAGCGGCTGCCCAGGGCATCGCAGTTGTCTTCCACCAGCCACAGACCGTGTTTATCGCAGAATGCCTTCACTGCCCCGAGGTCGTACGGATTTCCCAGCGTATGGGCAATCATGACGGCCTTTGTCTTATCGGACAGCGCCTCCTCCAGTTTCGTCACGTCGATATTATACTGCGGGATCGTCACATCCACAAATACCGGTACCGCGCCGTACTGGATGACAGGCGTCACCGTCGTCGGGAAACCGGCGGCCACGGTGATGACCTCATCGCCGCGTTTCACCCTGCGTTCTCCGAGCAACGGGGAAGTCAGAGCCATGAATGCAATCAGGTTGGCGGAAGAACCGGAGTTTACAAGGGAACAAAATCTCACTCCCAGGTAATCGGAAAGTCCTTTTTCAAACTGATCCGTGTACCGGCCGGAAGTCAGCCAGAATTCCAGGGCGCTGTCCACCAGGTTCACCATCTCATGGCTGTCGTAGACGCGGGAGGCGTATGGGATTCTCTGTCCCTCCTCAAAAGGCCCTTTTTTGTTGTGGTATTTATCGCAGTAATCGGCCACCAGTTTCAGGATTTGGCTGCGCGCCTCCTCCTGCCCTGCTGCCGTCATCTTCTCATCAGACATTCTTGTTACCTCCAAATCTGTTTATTTTTAGTTTCTGTCCATCATTTTCTATCCGTCATTTCCTGTTCATCGTTTCCCGTACACCGCAGAACATTATCATTCGTGCCGTTACGGTTCATCTATCTTCCGAATCGTTTATCTTCAGAATCATCTATCTTCAGAAATTCTTTTATCTGCCGATCCATCACCGCAAGCATGTCTTTCCCGGCCAGCCAGGCTTTGGACCATTCCACGGTCTTTTCAACGGCCTCTTCCACGTGATATCTGGGCCGCCAGGCGAAAACGCGCCTGATTCTGGAACAGTCCAGTTTCAGGAATCCCGCCTCATGGGGGCCTCCGTCATACCTGTTAATCCAGGTCATCCCGTCCCCCCATTTCTCACAGAACAGATCCGTGAGCCTGCCCGTATCCACACAGTCCGCATCATCCGGGCCAACGTTATAATTCCCTGCAAGCTCCGGCTCCTCATACTGTCTCTTCGCCACCGTCATATAGATGAAAAGCGGCTCCAGCACATGCTGGAACGGACGGATGGAATGGGGGTTGCGCACGATAATCGGTTTTCCCGCCTGCACCGCCCTGACGCAGTCCGGTATGATACGGTCATTGGCAAAATCGCCTCCTCCGATGACGTTCCCCGCCCTGCAGGTGGAGACGGCCGGACGGCCGTCCTGGAAAAAGGACTGGCGGTAGCAGTGTGTCACAAGCTCGGAGCATGATTTGCTGTTGGAATAGGGATCGTAGCCGTCCAGACGGTCATTCTCCCTGTAGCCGTATTCCCATTCCTTATTCTCATAAACCTTATCCGTAGTCACATTGACGAAGGACCTCACGGACGGGCAGAGGCGGATGCACTCCAGCACGTTCACGGTTCCCATGACGTTTGTCTCATAGGTGTACACCGGTTCCTTATAAGAATCGCGCACGATCGGCTGTGCCGCCAGATGGAACACAATCTCCGGCCGTACCCGATCGAAAACCTCCCTGAGATGTTCCAGATCCCGGATATCGCCCGTCACATGATCCACCGTCCTCCTAATTCCCGCAATCTCAAAGAGGCTCGGGTCGGTCGGCGGTTCGAGTCCGTATCCCGTGACCACGGATCCGGCGAGGGTCAGCATTCTGACAAACCACGAACCTTTAAATCCCGTATCACCTGTGACGAGGACCTTCTTTCCTTTATAAAAATCAAGTAATTCCATATTTATCACCTCATATTATGAACGCCGCGTTATGATTCACAGCCGCTGCGGGTCACTCCCTGCGCCGGAATACTACCAGATCTTCCACGGGGCGTCCCCGTCCTGCCACATCTGTTCAAGCTGCATTCTGTCCCTCTGGGTGTCCATGCATTTCCAAAAACCGTCATGGCGGTAAACCATCAGTTCCCCGTCCTTTGCCAGATTCTCAAGCGGCGCTTTTTCAAACACCGTCTCATCCCCGTCTATATAATCAAATACGCCCGGCTCCATCACCATGAAACCGCCGTTTACAATCTTGCCGTCATCGTCGTTCTTCTCTCGGAATTCGTGGATTGCCCCGTCGGCATCCACGTCCAGGACTCCGAAGCGCTGGCCGATGTTGACACCGCTGATTGTGGCTGTTTTGCCATGGCTCTTATGGAATTTCAGCAGGGCATCGAGATCCACCGTAGACACTCCATCCCCGTATGTCAGCATAAATGTCTCGTCACCAATGTATTCGCGCACCCTCTTGATACGTCCTCCCGTCATTGTGTGCAGGCCCGTATCCACCAGCGTCACCTTCCACGGCTCGGAATAATTATTATGGACTTCCATGCTGTTGTTTGCCAGGTCAAAGGTCACATCGGAGGTATGGAGGAAGTAATCGGCAAAAAATTCTTTGACCACATACTGCTTGTACCCCAGACAGATGATAAAATCATGATACCCAAACTGGGAATAATATTTCATAATGTGCCATAAAATCGGCTGTTCTCCTATTTCCACCATTGGTTTTGGCTTCAGATGGCTCTCCTCGCTGATCCTTGTCCCGAATCCTCCTGCTAAAATTACTACTTTCATGGGCGTACCCTCCTTTGTTACATCTATTTTCTGAAAATGTTCAGATTATTTTCTTCCAGAATCCGCATCGCGTTCCTTACCTGATCCGCATCGTGCTGCAGATACGTAACCAGATCTTCGTCGTTTACCGTCCTGTAGTTTAACCCCAGTTCCCTGGATACCCGCAGGAAATCCTTCCTGTACGGAGCAGACGCCATCTCTTCTTTCACCGTCCATCCGTTCCCGAAAAGAATCAGGCAGACCCCGAGGACGATGATTACGGAGGAAGCGGCGCTTACGTGCTTTCCACTCTCCGTCTTCTCCCCGCCGTCCCGGGCACAGTGTTTTAAGTGCATCACAGCGGCAAAGGTCAGTATAATTCCAATGATTCCCATCTGGTACTGCAGGGCATATCTGGACGACATTCCGTAGGTATCCTTTAAAAAGATCCACCGGGCCGATAAAATCAGCAGATGGTTCAGCCCGCCGTTTAATATCATAATAAGCGGAAATGCCGTTTTTTCATAAAGCTTATATTTCCAGTTCAGGTACAGCGCATACAGATAGAGAAAGATCACCGCCGCTCCCACCACGCAGATAAAGGTGTTGCTTCCAAAAAAGCCCCCTCCTTCCGCCAGCTTGATGAACTGGTTCTGCCCCACCACGGCCGAGGCAAACGCCTTCAGGATAAACGTGATGAAAAATACAGGTTCTGCAATAAATTGCGTCACAATATTGCCTTCCGTCACGGCCCCCCTGTGCACATAGACCGCATGGGAGTTGCTCCAGAGATAGAGCGCCAGCGGAATCAGCACCGCGGCGAGATAACCGAGGTAAAGGCGGTTCATCCTGCCTTTTTTTCTGTAGTCCGATGCCAGCATGACCAGATAAACCAACGTCATAAGCGCCGAATAGCTGCCGCAGTAAGGACCTGCCACAAGCAGAGTCAAAATGGGCGGAAGTACCATCAGTGCAATCCGGTCGGCTTTCAGCTCATGCCCTGTCCGGATCGCATGATCCAGAATCACATAATGGCAGATAAAACCGGAAACGGCGAGGAAACACACCCAGCCCGTTCCGTTGGTCAGCATCTCCCATTTATTCAGGCTGAAATAGACAAAAAGGACAACAAGGAACCAGAAATAAGAGATGCTCTTTTCCTTCCTTGAATAGGCCGCCAGCGCAGCCGCCCCCAGGCCCAGGCTCAGGACTCCGAGCGCCATGTCGAAGAACGTATTGTAACCGAGCAGCTTCACATTGATGATTCTGCCCAGATACGTCACCGGAACTCTGGTGAAAATATCGGGAACAAAAAATTTGGCCGGGTTTCCCACATCGGGAAGATAGGAATTGATCAGCCTGATATAATCGGAAAACGCCACGTTATCCGATGCAAGATACAGATAATAAAAGCTGAACAGGACTCCAATCAGGACGGGGATAAACCAAACCGCACCCTTTTTCGTCGATTTCATTTCCATAGATTTCTCCTTAATATAGCAAACGAGTCTGCCGTTCTTTTGTTACTGTTCCCCCAATGTCATTTAGATAATTTTATGTGTGTATGGTTAGACCGTAACAGTCCCGCCTTTAAATGAGGAATGAGAACGCCGCCGGGACGGTCGGGGTTCGGGATGGTGAGGGGAGGCTGTGAGTCTCCAGTCCCGGTTTTCAGGTTGTCGCGGGTGGGGAAGCCGGGCAGAAAAAGTTCCTTCGGGAAACGCTTGCGCTCTTTGAAGTGCATAACAGTACTAAGGTGTCAAAATACGCCACCTAAGTACTGATGGACTTCCAGGTTCCCTGCGGAATCTTTTTCTCCCGGATTCCCCACAGGAAGGTTATGCCCCGTGACTGAAGACGCGAAGGTTGTCGCCATCCCGACCCCCGTCCTGCGGCCGCTGAATTGTTCTTATTCCTTCAGGGGGGGGAGGTACTGTCGCTACCACTACGTTTCCTCAAATTTCAGAAGAATGCCTCCTGCATGGTATTCAATTGATGCATCTGAGCTTCGGCGTCTGACCTATCCTTGAATAACCATTGAGTTTTAATCAATCGTAAAACTTTGCTTTATATTTTCTCTGAATCCAGCCCGAAATACCTTCATAAGGTAAAAGATTCACGACTCCATAGTGGCCGCGACAATACCTCTCCCTTACTTGACGAAAGAGACAATCAGCCCTGAAGCCGGCGGACGGGGCAACAACCTTCCCTGAGTCTTCAGTCCCGTCGACAAACTGCCCGGGGAAGGAAGGAGAAAACTTTCCGAAGGGAGACCTTGGAATCCGCCGGTGCTTAGACGGCGTATTTTGACGTCTTAGCATCCGCTGCGCATTCCACAAGCGGGAGCGAGTCCCCGTAGGAATTTTTTCTCCTGGATTCCCCCTCACCACACCCTACAAACCGGGACTGAAGACTCATCCACACCCTCCCACTCCCCCGTCCGCCGTCTTACAGAGGCGTCCTCGCATCTCAACTAAATCTTCTTATCGCTCAGAATATTCAGGTAAAGCTCAAACAGCTGCCTGTGCTTCTTTGCGATGACATCCAGAATGAGTCCGCTCATCCACAACAGGAAGGACACCACATAGATACCCGAGCAGACGATGAGGGTCGGGAATTTCGGAACCGTCCCCGTGGAGAAATAGCCCTTGAGAATCGGGGCAAAAAATACAGTTGCTATAAGAAAACAGAGCAGTCCCAGCCATCCGAAGAAAGCAAACGGCTTATAGTCGCGGAACAGTCTGGCAATCGTCTTTAAGACCCTGAATCCGTCCTTATAGGTGTTCAGCTTGGAGACGCTGCCGGCCGGCCTGTCACGGTATGTGACGGGAACCTCCAGAAGCTTGAAGTTTTTATCCAGCGCGTGGATGCTCATCTCCGTCTCGATCTCAAACCCCTTTGAAAGGATTGGAAAGCTTTTTACAAACTGGTAGTTGAATGCCCGGTAGCCCGTCATGATATCCTTGATATCACTGCTGAATATCGTATTGATAAGTCCCCGCACAAGACGGTTGCCGGCATTGTGGAAGGGCCGCTTATTCTCCGTAAAATAGGTGGAGGACAGCCTGTCCCCAATCACCATGTCGGCCCTGCCTGAAAGGATCAGATCCACCATGCTCCTGGCGTTCTCCGCCGGATAGGTGTCATCCCCGTCTATCATCAGGTAACACTCCGCATTGATGTCGCGGAACATGCTGCGGATAACGTTGCCCTTTCCCTGATGGTATTCATAGCGTACAATAGCTCCGGCCTCCTTCGCCGCCTCATCCGTGTGATCGGTGGAGTTGTTGTCATATACATAGATTGTCGCCTCCGGAAGCGCCTCCCTGTAATCCTTTACTACCTTTGCTATTGTCTGGCTCTCATTATAGCAGGGAATCAATACTGCAATCGTATCCATCCTATATTCCTCCTGTATCATTGTTCTGCGACGGTGTCAGTATGGGATTGACCGCCACTCCCCTCTTCCCGTCTACGGAAGATTTAAATCCTATCGTTATCGTGCCGCTAAGACCGGAAAGGTCAAGCTCCGTCTCCGTTTTCCTGTACTGCGTATCACCCGGGATTTCCACCGCTCCGGCCTCTTTTGTCGTGACGCCGTCGGAAGCGGTGATGATAATCCGGAACGGATACGGATTCATCCACCAGTCCGGATCACCGAAAACAGCCGCCATTTTATAATAGTCTGACTCTTTTTCCATCTGGAAACGCCCATACCGCTCATCGGAATAAGCATAATAGCATCTGTTTTCCCTTCCGTCCGCCATATTGAGCCTTGCCATATTAAAAGCCTGCGGGCCCGAGAGTTTTTCGGTCATATAGAATATATCCTCTACATAATACCCCGCTTTGTTCATCCATTCAAGGTATGCGTCTAAATTCTCGCCGCTTTGCGGGAACATATCATATACGCCTTTCCCTTCGCGCATGAAATTCTCCACCCGCTTAAAATATTCCTCCTGAATGCCCCTCATCTCTCCTACGATGGCATTCCGGTTGTAAACGGGAATATCCTCCCCGATCAGCCTTGCGTAGCTGCCATAGTCGGCCCAGGTCATAAAAATCACATCCACCTGCTGCCTGACGCTCTCGGAAAACAATTCGCGATCCCTGAAAATCCATTTGGCATTCGCTTCGTAGCTCGCCGGGGAATCGTCCCTCATACACCACTCGTGTCCCTGCCAAACCATTTTAAAACCGTACTGCACTTTTCCTCCCATAGGAAGTATCAGCGCGATACCGGCCAGCGCCGGCAGCCAGGCCCCGGAATACAGGAGGCGCAGACAGCAGATCATGAGGATGATCCCATTCAGGAGTATGCCACCCATAAAATATCTCGTATGGCCGGTCGTTACCGTCCAGGCGAACATCGACAAGAGATAAACGGCAATCAGCAGCATCTCCCGTTTGTATTCGAGGAACTGTTTCCCGGCCTTTTTAAACAGGCCGAGCGTGAGCAGGCCCGCCATAGCCAGATATCCGGCCACCAAATCCAGGTTGAAGGTGGATACCATCTCGCTCATCCTGTAATCGGGATAGCGTATCATGTACCACGGCCAAAGGAATATTTCCTTAAACTCGGAAGGCCCCCAGCGTTTGTCCTTAAAGTTCTCAATCGGATAGTATTTTGATTTAAATATTGTATTATAATACGGGAAAACGGGATTCCCCGTACTGATTCCATTGTAAATCAGATAAACTATTACCGGAACCGCCCCGGCCGCCAGGCAGGAGAAAAACAGAGGTACGGTAATGTCTTTTCTTATTTTCCAGATATATAAAATCACCAGCGGAACCAGATAGACAATATTCGTCATCTTCAGGCAGAAGAAAATCCCTCCCATCAGGCAGAAGACAAACGCCTCCCGCTTTACAAACGCCTCGTCGCGCTCTCTCACCAGAAGAAAAATCATTTCCAGCAGAAACGGCAGCGCCAGCAGCTCTACCATGTAGCTTCCGCTCTGTAAAATCAAATCATAGCGGCACACCGCCAGAAATGCCAGGAGGGACGGAGAGCCTAAAACCTTCCACAACGCTCTTATAACCGGATTCCCCGCTTTTTTCTCCCACTGCCCCACAATACTCAGGCTGTTCTTAAACCAGGCTAGAAAGACCGTTACCTGGCGGTAAATGACCAGCATGGCCGCCGCATTTAAAAGTGTTCCCATCCTCAGTCCCAGGGCCGCGCGGAACGGATAAAACATCCGATCCCCAAGCCGGAAACCAAACATCTGAAATTTTCCGGGCATGACATGGTAATTCAGATTGTCTAAAAAGCCTGGTATCTGGCTGAGCAGGTGATAGTTATAAGTGTCATAGCTCATGTCCGGCCGGATGCCCTTTACCGCAAAAAAACCGACAATAAAAATACTTCCCGCCACTGCAATCAAATCTGTTTTTACCCGCTCCGTCCTGGGGATTCCTATGATCTTCCATCCGGCAAATCCGGTTAAAATGAGGGCCGCCGCCCTGGACAGAATGGTCACCTGAGGAAGTCCCGCAAGCCAGCACAAAAGATCCAGGAATTCACAGATCCATATTAATAACGCATACAGAAGAAAAAAGTAGAAAGCCAGCCTCCCCGCCCCCCAGGCCCCGGCCCTGCTGCCGCCCATTTCATGCCCGGCAGCGCGTTCCGCAGTGTCCTCCCCCCCCGGCTCATCCCCTCCCCGCCGTATTGTCCCATTAAACTTCATTGTACTGCAAGCTCCATTTTCTAATCCTATATTGTGTTTGTTATTGCCATATTACCGGAAGAAATGCTCTTCCAGCATCAGGCACAGCGCATGATAAACAGGAAGGTGCAGTTCCTGGATTTTAAATGTCTCTGTTTCCGGAACCACCACTGCCGCGTCACAGATGCCTTTGAGCTTTCCGCCGTCCCTTCCGGTCAGGCCCACCACCTTCATGCCCTTGGCTTTGGCAGCCACGGCGGCATACATGATGTTTTCTGAATTTCCCGATGTGGTGATGCCAAGCAGCACATCTCCCGGTTTTCCGTATCCGTAAACCTGCTGGGCGTAGATCACCTCACCGTCCACATCGTTTAAAAATGCCGTGGACAGGGCGGTATGTCCCGTCAGGGCGATAGCCGCAAGTCCCTGCTGCAGGCTGCCGGCCAGTTTTTCGCCTCTCTTCGGATCGACAGATTTAAGGCTCTCCGCCATTTCCTTTGGAACGGATCTCTTTTTTACAAATCCCTTCATCAGCTCACCTACGATATGCTCCGAGTCCGCACAGCTTCCGCCGTTACCGGCGATTAAAAGTTTCCCGCCGTTCTCATACGATTCCCTGACCGTTTCATAAAGAGCCCTTATGTCGCCCTCCACCTGTTTTAACACCGGATAGCGCTCCGTTAGCTCCGTTAAATATCTGTATTCATCCATTTTACCGTACCTCCTGTTTCACACTGTCTGAAGTAATGTAATTCTCATCAAAGAGACGTAAATTCACCTCCGCCTCCTCCTTTGTCAGCTTTTCACGGCTGACCCGGGCCAGCGCATTACCGTTTTCAAAGAAGAAATCGGTCAGCACACCGTCCGCAATCAAATCCCGGAGCAGGCCATAGCTCCACTCCCAACTGTCTGTGCCGATATAACCGGCCTCCGCGTACACGTAATCCGTATCCGCATATTCCATATATTCTTCAAACGCCTCAGGGGAATTGACCAGTTCCACGTTTCCCCACGGCGACGTGATATCTTTGTACGACTGGACATTACAGGGAAATTCCAGGCAGAAGGGGTGATTTCCGAAAGCAATCACCCGGTTTGCCGGGTCGGATGAAAGCACCTGCCAGATGGCTGCATTTCCTTTTGCTATCATGTCCTCATGCTGTTTTGCCCTGTGGTTATATCTCCCTTTGTTAAGGACCTGAATCTCGGAGAATCCCGCCGACCAGGCCCAGTTTGTCTGCGACATCACCAGGATATTAAAAGTAAGAAGCGGCACGGTTAGCGCCAGAATCAGTTTTTTAAGGCTCTTCTCCTCCAACCGGTTCAGGCTTCTGCAAAACCACAGAATCAGGAAGGTATAAAGAAGCATAAAATAATTTCCATCCACCTGGTACAGCATGATGAGACTTACCATATTAACCGCCAGGAACGGCCAGAATATAACGGCCGCCGCCCGATTGATACAGTCTTTCTCCCGTTTTACCAAACCTGTCAGCCGAAACAGAATCATGCAGGCTGCTGCAAAGAAGAGGAATGACGTCCCCCATGCAATAATCACATGCCCCATATCCTTGCCTTCCGGCGCTAACAGGAGCTGCCAGAGCCTGCGGAGCAGTACGTGCAGGTTACTCTCATCCTGCCAGTTCTGCGGCAGTGAACCGGTGGCAAAAGGATATTTCATTTCAAACCCCAGCTTTGCAAAAATGGAGGTAAAAACGGAAGTCACCGGCATTCCCGTTATCATCATCGTCCTGCCCCAGATTCCAATCAATGCGGTTCCTGGTAAAACGAGCGCCGCCCAGTGCCTGACGGGAGCTTTAAGGGACAGTCTCTTTGAGAAAATCAGATAAAGTCCCATCATCCCGAATACGGCCGTGGAGAACACAAGGGAGGTCGGTTTCATCGTGAGTGACAGAAGGTAGGCCCCCGCCGCCAAAAGAAGCAGCGGCACATTCCCGTTGGAGATATCCGTATCATTAGAGATATCCGTACCATTAGAGATATCCGCACCATTAGAGATATCTGTACCATCAGAGATATCCGCCCTATGCTTTTGCGTGCTCACGACATATCTGAAAAAATACTCCAATATAATAAGCTGCAGAAGCCATGTGATGATATCGGGCTTTGCAGAAATTCCCATATTCATAATGCCGGGCAGGGACGCGCACAGCGCCGCCGCCAGAACAGCATACACCCGCTTCATAAAAAACCTGGCAATCCTGTATACAACCGTCAGCCCTATCACCGACAGCCAGAGGGTAAAAAACAGGAGATAGCTGTGTGAGGCCAAATCCGCCAGCGGCAGGGTCAGTACCTCCAGCCCTTTGGAATAGACGTAAGCCATTCCCACCAACCCCGGATTTTCGTAAATCCCGCCGCCCCCGGCCAGAATATACTCCGACCTGACGCCATACCACAGGGTGTCGAAATCAAGCGCAATGTTCATCCTGCCGGCCTGTATCAGCACGGCAATGAGAATAAACATAAAGCACAGCGGATAAAGGATTTTTCCGCCTGTTTCCAGCTGTCCGATTTCACGGTTTTCCTCAACGCCGCCGGATGTCTGCCTGCCTTCCAATCTTCTCCCGCGCAGTTTCCGCTTCACGCCGTAGAAAGCGTAAAGAAAGCCTCCGCCGCCCAGACAGATCAGACGCATTACCAGAATCCGGCCGATTCCGGCCGCCGAAAGAAGACAGAAGCAGAGAATTACTGCGCTGCTTCCCAGCAGAAAATCGGCGGGATATCCGCCCCGATCCTCTATTTTAAAAACATACTCCTTTAAAAACCGTCCGGCCAGCATCAGAAATCCCAGATATACCGCAGATACAGCCATCGGAAGAAACACCACGTGCAGCCAGCAGAACACCACAGCCAGAACCGCGGCCGCGGCCGCCTGCTTTCTTTTGTCCTTTATCAGGAAAAAGACTGTACCCGAAATAAGGAACAGAATGCCAATCTCCGCCAGCATCTTTGCCGATTCCGGCGTCTTAATATAATTTACAAGAAATCCTTCCCCGAAAAATAAGGTATGGACGGGGATTAAAATGGAGACTGCGGCTGCAAGTATCATGATTGCTTCTGCTATTCTGTTTCTTAACTGCATGTTCCGCCTCCTCCTGTCTTTGTTCTCTGGTTCTTCGGCGCTTGTCTTCAGCGCCTGTCTTTAATATCTTTAATATCCTTTCGGCCTTTACTGCCTTTTCCGCTCCATCTTCCCTCCGTCACGGCCTGCGCCGCCGCGAGAAGATCTTCTGCGTAAAAATCATAGTTTCCGTCCGCACATCCGCTGCCCGGCTCTGTTCCATCCTCTTTTTGAGATTCTCTGAGCGCCGCGCCGTATCCCGTGCCGACAAGAATACTTCTGATTCCAAAATTATGCCCGGCCTCGGTATCGATCAGTTTGTCCCCTATCATCCAGGAATTCTCCCTGTCGATTCCTCCGGCCAAATCCCGCTCCGCCGCTTCAAACATTCCGGTTCCCGGCTTGCGGCAGCGGCAGTTCTTCTTATATTCCCCGATTCCGTGCTCCGGGTGATGGGGGCAGTAATAAAATGCATCCACATGGGCGCCCGACTGCCCCAGAAGACCGTTCAGGTAGCGGTGCAGCGTTTCCACGTCCGCTTCCGTATAGTACCCCCTGGCCACGCCGGCCTGGTTCGTTACCACGATCACGGTGAACCCTGCCTCGTTAAACAGCCTTACGGCCTCGGCAGTTCCCGGTATCAGCACCAGATCCTCCGGCCTGTGCAGATAGTTCACTTCCGTATTCATCGTACCGTCGCGATCCAGAAAAACCACCTTTTTCGGTTTTTCATCCTGTTCCGGCTCCCTCTGATCTTTCATTGACGCCATCTCTTATCTCCCGCTATCCTTATGTCTGCTGAAACTGGTTCCGTTACCTGGTTAAAATTTGAACTGGTATTCCTTATCCGGCATCTGCACCTTCACATCCTGGTACTGCCATCTGTCGTCATTGCAGATCCAGCTCTGAGCGCCCCTGAGTTCAAAGTTCCAGTCCATGAGCTGGCCGCCGACCTCTTCCAGTCTGGCCGCCACCTTATGTTTTACATTGTAGGGACAGTATACCAGCAGGAAACCGCCGCCGCCTGCTCCCAGGAGTTTCCCGCCCAGGGCGCCGGCTTTCTTAGCCTCCTCATAAAGCGTATCAATCTGGGGATTGCTGATCTTGCTGCTCATTTTCTTCTTGCTCTCCCAGCCGTAGTCCAGAAGTTTTCCGAAATTGTGCAGATTTCCCTTCAGCAGCTCGTCCTTGATTGCATAAGAAAGAGCTTTTACCTCGCACATGGCGTCGAAGGCATCCTGTTTTTTGTAGTTGCTGACCTGATCCTTGATAATATTAGCGGAAACGTGGATATTCCCCGTATAACATAAGAGCAGGTTATACTGCAGTTCATTGATGATATCTCTCCTGATTCTCAGGGGATTGACCACCACGTTGTTGCGCCCGTGGAATTCGATAAAGTTAAATCCCCCAAATGTGGCCGCATACTGATCCTGGTAACCGCCCGCTATGTTTAAGTCGCAGCGTTCCACGCCGTAGGCCAGATCCGCCATTGCATAATTGTCGAACTCAATTCCTTTCCACCGCGCCATCGCAGTGAGAAGGGAGACCATGACGGTCGACGAGGTTCCGAGACCGGATCCCGGAGGCGCGTCACACTGAAGATAAACTTCGCACCCCTGCTTGATATCCATTGCCTTTAAGGCCGCCGTAACGAGATCCAGCTTGCCGTCATAAACATAATTTTCTTTTGTGTTATATTTCACCGTCATATCAAAATCCAGGGAATGTACAGTAATGTGATCGTCGTTCCTCGGTATGATGGAACAGTATGCATATTTATTGATTGTGCTGCCGATGATGGCCCCTCCCTGTTCCAGACAGAACGGTTCCACATCAGTTCCTCCTCCCCCGAAGCTGACGCGCAGGGGAGCTCTTCCTCTTATGACCATTTGATAACTCCTTTCTTCACGTCCTCCTGAAAGCGGAAATAATCGTCCGGCACGCCGATATCGATAAAGTAACCGTCATTGACAAAGCCGCCCAGCCGCCTGCCTTCCTTCATCCATCCGGGGATCATCTCATTTTCCAGTGAAACCTTTCCGGGTGGGATTTCATCAAGCAGTTTTCGGGACATCAGGTAAACGCCTCCGTTAATTGTGCCCGGCCGCGCCTCTTTTTCTTTCTCATTAAACCCGGTCAGCATCACGCCGTCCAGGACGGCCGCGCCATAGCGCGATACGTCGGGAACCTCCCGGAGCACGAGAGTCATATCCAGTCCGTTCTCTTCCTTTATCTTTACGAGCCTGCCGTAATCGATCCGGTAAAAAGTATCTGCATTGAGGACAAAAAAACTGTCTTCGGTTACGAAACGGCCCGCATTCCTGATTGCCCCCGCCGTACCCAGAAGTTCTTCCTCATAGGCATAGGATGCCCTGATCCCAAAGGCCTCTCCGTCTCCAAAATGCTCTTCCACCATGCTGCCCTTATATCCGACGGCAAAAATAATATCGGTAATCCCAAACCGCGCCAGCCCGCGGACCACGTATTCCATGAAGGGCCTGTCCCCAATCAGAGCCATTGGTTTGGGGCGGTCGCTAACCACGCTGCGAAGCCGCGTCCCCAGCCCTCCGGCCAGAAGTATTGCCTGCATCTTTATCCTCCCGTTTATAAACTGCCGTTATTGTCCGCGGAGCTTCTGTAAAATACCGTACAGAACAGCCTCCGTAGACCGTAACGCCCTGACTTATACTTGATTTTATAACTGTTCTTATGATTATTCTTATAATTGTTCTTTCATCTGCTCAAAAAATTTCCGGCTGAGTTCTTTATCCAGCACTCCTACATAGGCGGCCAGCAGCATCCATGTCTGCTCCAGCCCCTTAATGTGGGTGCGTTCCTGTCCGTGGGAAGCCGAAACTCCCGGGCCGATGAGCGCTCCGCGTATATCATTGCCTGCGGAAAGCGCGGAGGAAACGTCGGAACCATAGTGCGGGAAAATATCTACCGCATAATCGATTCCATATTCTTTTGCCAGGCCGATCAGCCTGTTCGTCATGTCAAAATCGTAAGGGCCGGAAGAATCCTTGGCACAGATGGATACACGGTACTCATCCCCGCTCAGATCATCCCCTAGGGCGCCCATGTCGATGGCAAGGAATTCCTCGATCTCTTCCGGAATATAGCTGCAACCGTGGCCCACCTCCTCATAATTGCTGATGGCAATTTTGAGAGTCTGCTCCGGCTGTTTTCCTGTCTCATGCAGATATTTGAGGAGTCCCAGTATGACTGCGGCGGACGCCTTGTCATCCAGATGCCTGGATTTGATAAAACCGCTTTCCGTGTAAACAAACTTCGGATCAAAGCTTATGAAATCCCCTGGGCCGATGCCCAGCTCCTCCACATCAGCTTTCTCCCGCACAATCTCGTCAAGACGGACTTCCATGTTGGCTTCCTTGCGCTCCAGCGTCCTGGCCTCATCAAAGGTGTGTACGGACGGGGCCTTTGTCTGAATCGTTCCGGTGAACGTTTTACCGTCCCTTGTCAGAATGCGGCAGTAGCTGCCCTCGATGGACTGCATCATAAACCCGCCCACCGATACGATAGCCAGAGTTCCGTCCGGCCTTACGGAACGCACCATGGCGCCCAGCGTATCCACATGGGCCGACAGCCCCAGAACCGTCTCCGTCTTTCCCGGCACGGTAATCAGCATTCCGCCTTTCCGGTTATAGGCAACCGGAAAACCAAAGCCGCTTACTTCCTTCTCTATCCTCTCCATCACCCTTTTTGTGTACCCCGACGGGCTGGGTATATTAACAATTTCATCCAGTATATTTACAATGTAGTTCATATCTCTCATTCTTCCCTCCTGCGGGCATAGCAAACCCAGTTTAACTTTTGTATTTTATCACATATCACTTTCATTTTCCACCCGATACCGCCACAAAAGGCCTGAAATCCACGAAAAGTAAGAAACCCGAAAACAAATATTAAATAAAAAGAAAGAACAGTACCGAATCAGTACTGTCCCGTCTCTCTTAAATACTCTTCCATTTTAATCAGCCGCTCCTCATTCTGTTTCTTGTTCTTCTTGCTGACAAGCCCCAGGAGGACTTCCATCGCCATGACGAGGGTTGTGTAGGAGTTGTAAAATGATATATTTTCCGTTGAATTTAAAATAACAGCCTCCGCTCCGGCGCAGAGAGGCGATGTATACTTATCCGTCAGGGCAACAATGTGGCTGCCCGCCCTTTTTGCCATATTGACCGCAAATACAGTATCGCTTGAATACCTCTCATAAGACAGGCCGATGACCGTATCCTTTTCCGTCAGATCCACCAGGGAGTCAACCAGAGGCTGGCTGCCGTTCACCACATAGACGCCGGAGCGCACGCAGCCCATCATGACGCCGAACGACGACGCAAAACCCGCGCAGGTCCGAAAACCCACAATAAAAACGCGCTCCGCTTCGGCTATCAGTCTTGCCGCCTTACGATAGTTTACATAATCAGCCGTTGTCTGGTCATTCTCAATATTTCTCAGCACATTATCTTTCAGTACCGCGATAATTTCATCCTCGGACAGAAGTTCCATGGACTTTATTTTCTCGTATGGAATCTGGGTCTTTTCCTTCTTCCGGTTCTCGGCCAGCTCTTCCTGCAGCGCCCTCTTGAAATGGCTGAAGTTCTCAAAGCCCAGTTTGGACGATACGCGCACGACGGAGGAAGGACTGACTCCCAATCTCTGGGCAATCTCCGCCGAAGTCATGAAACACGCCGCTTCCCGGTTTCTCAATATATAGTCGAGGACAATTTTATCCTTCGGCGTCAATTTGGCTTCACCGGGTATATTCTTAATTCTATCCATCTTATGCCCTCCTGTGTCTGCTGCCCATATCCCGGAGTCCGCGGGAAAATTCCGATTGACATCCCTCACTCCAGTAACTATAATTACACTAAGAAATGATTTTGTATATTCAACGTTGTTATTTTTATGATTTTCAAGATTCATTATAAATAATGATTTTGTTTTTGGCAAGAAAATTCTTATAAATTCCAGCTTTTTCCTAAAATTTATCATTAATCCGGGAGGACTTTTTATGGCTCGAGACATGACTCAGGGAAATATCACCAAACATCTTCTGACCTATGCCGTCCCTCTGATGTTCGCTAATCTTCTGCAGCAGCTGTACCAGACGGTTGACTCCATTATCGTGGGGCAGTATAACGGAAAGGAGGCGCTGGCCGCTATTGGGGCCGCAGGTCCCATCATGAATATTCTGATTTTCCTGATTGTGGGTCTCTCCCTCGGCGCTTCCATCCTGATGTCCGAATACTTTGGGGCGCACGACTACGACGCCCTGAAAGCAGAGATGGCAACCTCCCTCGTTTCCGGCTTCCTCCTGACGGTTGTACTCTCCTTACTTTCCTTTGCGGGCAGCGGTCTTTTTATCAACCTGACCAGGACGCCGGCAGAGATTGCGCCGATGGCCGCCGACTATTTGAGAGTTATCTCGCTGGGACTGATTTTTACCTTCTTTTATAACATACTGTCTGCGGGCCTGCGCTCACTGGGTGATGCCAGGGCTCCCCTTTACGTTCTCTGCATCACCACCGTGCTTCATGTTTTTCTGGCGGTTTATATGGTGGGCACGTTGAATATGGGCGTACAGGGAGCTGCCTATGCGACCGTTATTTCACAGGCCGTTTCCTCACTGATGCTGTTTATCTACATAAAACTCAGGGTACCTTATCTGAGGCTGACATTGACGGAGCTGCGCATCAGGATGGACTTTCTGAAAAAAACCATCGATTTCAGCGCCATCTCCGCCCTTCAGCAGACCGTGCTCTACATCGGACGGCTTCTGGTCCAATCGGGCATTAATACGCTCGGCGTCGACGCCGTGGCCGCCTTTAACGCCGTCTCCATCATCGACAGCTATATCCTGGCGCCCGGGGACAGTTTGGCCGCCTCCGTCACCACGTTTACTGCCCAGAATAAGGGTGCGAAGCAGTACAAAAGGATTCCTACCGGCCTGAAAACCGTTATGGTGATGGCCGAGGTGTATATTATCACCATCTCCGCCCTCGTACTCATCGGAAAAAACCAGCTTCTCGGCATTTTCCTGAAGCCGGAGGAGGTCGAAGCCATCCGGCTCGGAACTCTTTATATTGTACCAATGGCCTGCTTTTACTTTATCAGCGGCTTCACCAACAGCTTCCAGGGCTATTTCCGCGGTATCGGAAACCTTCGGGTTACACTGATCGCCACGGTAATCCAGATTCCTATCCGCGTTATCCTGACCTACTCCCTGCTTGGAAGATTCGGGATTCAGGCCGTTGTGATAGGTACGGCACTGGGCTGGATTTGCATGACTTTATATGAATTAATATACTATCGGAAATACGGCATCCATTAGAAAAGATGCGGACAGCCGGGCGGTAAAGGCAAAGGGATTCCCCATATTCTTTACTGCCCGGCTGTTTTACCGGCCATCTATAAAAAAGCCGCAGTTCTATTCCTCCTCCGGATATTTCATGCCCCATTCTCTGCGTATGTCCGTCATAATCTCCATGACATCCTCCGTGAAATCCAGATGCATCCTATCCGCCGCTCCAGAAACCGCCTGTTCCATATCAATAACCTCATACATCAGGGCATCCTCCGTCCTTCCCTCCTCTATCGTTTCCGTCCGGCCGTTTTCCGTGTAAGTGATGACTGCTTTCTCCGCCCTGGGGTAATCATAAATCTCAATATACCCCCTGTCGAATGAGACCATACCGCGTTTCGGCTGTTTCGCATGTAGTGAGAGTGAAACGGAAGCCATCTCCTGCGCCCGGTTCATCAGAAGAATTCCCGCCTGCTCATCCACCCCGGTGGGGGCAAACCTGACCTGTGACACGACCTGATCCGGCTTTTCGGACATGAACCATCTCACGAAGGAAAGGGCGTAAACTCCGATATCCAGCAGCGCTCCTCCAGCCAGCTCCCGGTTGAAAAAGCGGTTTTTCATATCATATTCCTTATAGCTGCCGAAATTCATCTGAATAAAACGGAGGGGTCCCAGAGCCCCTGACTCCGTTATCTCACGGATTTTCCTGTATACGGGCATGTGGTAAAGCGTCATGGCTTCCGCAAGGATAACGCCATGTTCCCGCGCCGTCCGGACCGCCAGCGACAGCTCCTCCGAATTAAGGGTAATGGACTTTTCACAAAGGACGTGTTTCCCGTTCCTCAGCGCCTCCAGAATAAACGTGATATGCGTATTATGCGGCGTCGTTATATAAATTATATCAATTTCATCATCGGTAAACATCTGATAAAAATCTTCATAAACTTTCTCAATCCCATACTTTTCAGCATATGCAACTGCCTTTTCCCGGGTCCTGTTTCCCACCGCATCGGGTTTTCTCCCCTGCTTTCCCATTGCCTCAGCCAGTTCATTGGCAATCACACCACAGCCCAGTACCGCCCAGCGGTAGTTCTTCTGATTCCTATCCATAGATATCCTCCCTCATATTGCTGTCACTGCAGGCGGCGGACAGCCGTCTTTCCGTCATGATAAAACGCGGGGGCGGGGTTGTCAAGGCTTATGTTTAGTTGAGATGCGAGGACGCCTCTGTGGGATGGCGGGCGGGGGAGTGGGAGGGTGTTTATGAGTCTTCAGTCCCGGTTTATAGGTTGTGGTGAGGGGGAATCCGGAGAAAAAAATTCCTGCGGGGACTCGCTCCCGCTTGTGAAGCGCACAGCGGATGCTAAGCTCGTGAGGGACCTCGCTAAGCACCGGCGGGCTTCAAGGTCTCCCTTCGGAAAGTTTTTCTCCTTCTTCCCCAGGCAGGTTATCGACGGGACTGAAGACTCAGCCAAGGATATTGCCCCGTCCGCCGTCCTCAGGGGCTGATTACCTCTTTCGTCAAGTGTGGACGCCCTATTTGTTGCGGCCACTACACAGTCGTAACAGATTCCGGCCATACCAGCTCCGCGTCTGCGGCCGCTGATTTGTTCTTTTTTTTATGGAACAAGGAAATTATCGCAGCCTCTACATCACTTTATATGACAAAAATCTCCCTCCTGTCCGGTATGGAATTATATTGTATTTTAGCCTTAGATTATTTAGTCCGATCTCATCTTTTAGTCCAACTTAATAGTTCAACTTAATATTTAGTCTGAATATAAAAAAATCACAACCATGTAGTGGCCGCGACAATACCTCCCCCTTACTTGACGAAAGAGACAATCAGCCCCTGAAGCCGGCGGACGGGGCAATAACCTTCGCTGAGTCTTCAGTCCCGCCGACAACCTGTCCGGGGAAGGAAGGAGAAAACTTTCCGAAGGGGACCTTGGAATCCGCCGGTGCTTGATGAGGTATTTTCGAATCTAGCATCCGTTGCGCATTCCACCAGCGGGAGCGAGTCCCCGTAGGAATTTTTTCTCCTGGATTCCCCCTCACCACAACCTACCAACCGGGACTGAAGACTCATATACCACCTCCCACCACCCCGTCCGCCGTCTTACAGAGGCGTCCTCCCATCTCAACATAAATCCCAATTCCTCTTGTAAATTCCCCCTCCAGGATGTATGTTATTCTTATGAACAATAAGGAGGGTTACAGAATGGAATTTACGTTAAAAATTACAATGGCCGATCCGGCCGGGAACCGGACAGCGTTTGCTGAGGGCGATGTTCCGCCCGAATTATATGCAGCAGTGGGTGCTGCTATTTTGAAGGAAGAAGATCTAAATGCCGAACAGGCAGGTTTTATTCTTCCGCCGCTCAGAGGCGCCGCCGGACGCATGGAGATGATGGGCGGAGAATTCTGCGGTAATGCATCCAGAAGCTTTGGCCTGCTGCTGGGCAGACGGAGCGGTATGAGGGCAGGCGGGCGTGTTCCTGTCGAGGTATCGGGCAGCAGAGATATTCTGGAGGTGCTTTTAGAAGATGACGGTTCCTGGGTATCCATGCCGCTTCCGCAGGCTATCACGGAGCTGACGCTCCCGGAAGAAACTGGCAGGGACAGCGGTATTGCTTCCTCTGACGGAAGCGGTCTTCTGCGTTTTCCGGCAGTGGTTCTGGAGGGAATTACCCACGTGATTCTTGAAAATGTCAAACCATCCGAGTCACTGGCCCACGCCGTCCTCGATAAAATGGCACAGGAGACCGACGTGGATGCAGCCGGAGCCATCTTTATAAACGGCGGTGAGATGACGCCCGTCGTTTGGGTAAGGGCAACCGACAGCTTTATCTGGGAAAGCAGCTGCGGCAGCGGAACCCTGGCTTCCACGGTGTGGCTTGGACGGGAGGTGAAGGACGGGGATTTCCGTCTTGAATTAAAACAGCCGGGAGGTGTTTTAAAAGCCGAATTTACAGCTAAGGACGGTAAGATCACCGATGCCAGAATCGGCGGCCCCGTATTCTTTGAGGAGCCCGTCATCAGAACGATTACGGTATAGCGCAGTGGAGCAATTATGAAAAATACATTCACGATTTCGGAAATAGCAGATTTCTTTAATATCTCCACACAGACACTGCGCTATTATGATAAGATTGGCCTCATGAAACCTGTAAAGACGGCCGAATCTTCGGGCTACCGTCTATACAGCGGGGAACAGTTTGACAAGCTTTACCTGATACGTGAACTGAAGCAGCTCGGGTTATCCCTGGAACAGATTAAGACTTATTGTGAAACGAAGGATATACGCGGTCTGGGCCGGATTCTCGATGAGACAAGCTTCTCACTGGAACGTCAGCTAAACGAACTCCAGTCTCTCAAAAAACATGTGGACGATTATCTGAGGAGCATCCGTCTTCTGGAGAACGCCCATGGGCGCAGTATCTGTGAATTCCGGCCGATCCGTGAGCGCTACGCTTATACCGTGGATATTAATTTTCAGGCAGAGCATCTCATGCACTACATAGACATCCTCCAGGAATCCTTTGCCCGCTCTTCGCTTCAGCATGTCGAGCCTGGACATATCATTCTGGGCATACACAGTAAAGAACTGGGAAAGAATAACCTGGATGGATATAATTTTATCGGCAATATGCTGAAACAGCCCGTCAACGATAAAAACGTGAGAACATTCCCGGAGGGACTGTATGCGGTGGCCTGCCACCTTGGCAGCTACGGAACAATATTTGAGACTTACCGGAAGCTTCTGCGCTATATCCGCCAGCACCGCTATACCATATCGGGCGATTCCCTGGAGGTTTCCATCACCGATATGGCGTTCACCGATAACCCGGAAGAATTTGTTACCGAAATTCAGATTCCTGTCGAAGAATCGGGGGTGCGGCCTGCGTCGGTAACGGAACCGGGAACAGCGCCGGAGCCGGAACCTGCGTCACTGCCAAAAACAGAATATTCATAACATAAACAGTAAAAAATAACCGTCAATTTAAAAAGCCGTTTCTTTCGGATTGCCCCTAAAACCTTGTTATGGGTCTGGGGATCCGAAAAGAACGGCTTTTGTTGTCATCTGATCTAGAAAAGAACAGGGAAAGGCGGCAGAGTGGGATGTATCTTGCCTATACATCTCTCTGCCGCCTTCGACGTGTTGTTTAAAGGGTTATTTTAAGTAGTAACAATATTCAGTTTTTAGTTTCCTTACAGTACCTGTGCTGCCAGGATAGCAGCGATCATTAACGGAATGTTGAAGTGTAAGAATGTAGGTACACAAGTATCCCAGATGTGATCATGCTGTCCATCAGCGTTCAGGCCGCATGTAGGCCCAAGCGTTGTATCGGAAGCCGGTGAACCAGCGTCGCCAAGCGCTGCTGCTGCAGACATCAGGACGATAGTAGCTGCCGGTGAAAATCCGATCTTAGAGCATAACGGAACGTATAATACTGCAAGAACAGGAACTGTACCGAAAGAGGTACCAATGCCCATTGTTACAAGAAGGCCAATCAGTGTGATAATGGTAGCCGCAATCAGTTTGCTTCCACCCATCAGTTTAATAGAACTGTCTACCAGTTCATTAACAGCGCCGGTATCTTTCAGAACCTGTGCGAATCCGCCTGCTACGAGCATAACGAATGCGATGAAGCCCATTAATTTGATACCTTCGTTGAACTGTTCGTCAATATCTTTTCTCTTAACAGCGCCTGTCAGGAACATTACAAGAAGTCCGCCCAGTGCTGCAAATGGAAGAGAGCCAAATTTAATCTGAAGAATTACTACAACAACGATAGCTGCGATTGTGCACCAATGCTGTGTAGTTAATTTCAGGCTAGATAATTCATGTGTTTCAGCAATCGCAATATCTTTATACTCACGCGGTTTTCTGTAGGTTACAAACAGCGCGATTAAAAGACCAATCAGCATAGCTACCGCCAGAATCCAGTTAACGGACGCTACCTCGTTCAGGGTAACTTCCATGCCATTCAGTGTCATATTGTCTTTGATGATACCCATAAAGATAAGACCAAAGCCCATCGGAATTGCAATATAAGGAGCTTTGTGGCCGAATGCGATGGCACAAGCCACGCCGCGGCGGTCAATCTTCAGCCTGTTCATGATTACCAGTAACGGCGGAATCAGAATCGGAATATAAGCAATATGTACAGGAACGATATTCTGTGATGCACAGGCAATCAGTGTGAGGATAAGAATCAGGATATATTTGTTCTCACCTACCACAGCGGCTACCTTCTTGGAAAGAATCGTTGTAATTCCTGTGTAAGCCATACAAGCGGCAAATGTTCCCAGAAGAACATATGCAAGCGCTGTCTCGCCATTTCCGCCAAGTCCTCCAAGCATGGAAGACAGTGTTCCAGCCACTCCCAGTCCACCGGCGATACCGCCGATGAACAGGGAAATAAGCATGGATAATAAAACGTTTACTTTAAATAAGCAAAGAATACATAATGATATAACTGCCAATACTACAGGGTTAGTTAACATAAAAGCCCTCCTTCTTCATACATACTTTGCTACTTTTCCACTCCCCAGAAAAAAAGTAAACAACACACACCCCTTAAATTAAATCTCAATAGAACCGCCGATTGCTTCCTCTACGGCCTTAACTAAGGAACCGTCAGCGATAATATTCTCACAGTAATTGATATCGTCATATAACGGACGATCTTCCTCGAGACGGGCAACTTCCTTACGAACTAAATCATAAGCGGCCTGTGTACCTTTACCAAGACCCTTGTTGCCTCTCATATCGATACCCTGGCATGCTACCATAAGGTCCATAGCCAGAACACGTCTTACGTTGCGGCCGATCTCTCCAGCCTGTCTTGCAGCGATTGTACCCATACTTACGTGGTCTTCCTGACCTGCGGAGGATGGAATGCTGTCTACGCTGGCCGGATGTGCCAGAACTTTATTCTCAGATACTAAAGCAGCTGCGGAGTACTGAACAATCATGAATCCGGAGTTAACGCCGCCGTTTGGTGTAAGGAATGCCGGAAGTCCGCTGTATGCCGGGTTAACAAGACGCTCAATACGTCTCTCTGCAACATTGGCTAACTCAGATTCTGCAATCTTTAAGAAGTCAAAGCTCAGTGCCATTGGCTGTCCGTGGAAGTTTCCGCCGGAAATTCCTGCTCTGTCGTCTTTGAAGATGATTGGGTTATCTGTTACGGAGTTGATCTCGATATTTACATGCTCTTTAACATAGTTAACTGCATCTTTGCTTGCGCCGTGAATCTGTGGGCAGCAGCGTAAGGAATAAGCATCCTGTACACGGATTTCGCCCTGGCGTGTTGTATTCTTGCTGCCTTCCAGAAGCTTTAACAGGTTTCTTGCTGTTGCAAGCTGTCCGGAATGCGGGCGTACATCATGTACTCTGTGGTCAAGTGCATCTACAACGCCGTTCTGAGCCTCGAAGTCCAGAGCTGCCGTGATATCTGCTACTTTCAGAAGGTTCAGTGCATCGTAAAGAGCAAGGGAACCTGCGGAGGTCATAGCCTGTGTACCATTGTTCAGTGCAAGACCTTCTTTAGCGGATAATTCGATAGTCGGGATACCTGCTTTTGCCATAGCCTCAGCGCCTGGAAGAACTTCTCCCTCATACTCTGCAAGGCCAAGTCCGATCATCGGAAGTACCATATGGGATAATGGAGCAAGGTCACCGGAAGCTCCTAATGAACCTTTCTCAGGAATGATTGGTGTAACGCCCTTGTTCAGCATATCAACCATGGTCTGAAGTGTCTCAAGACGGATTCCGGAGAAACCTTTTGCCAGGTTGTTGATACGAAGAAGCATGATTCCTCTTGCGATATCTTTTGTGAAAGGATTGCCTGCGCCAACTGCATGTGTGATGATCAGGTTTTTCTGTAAGTCTTTGCACTGATCCTGGGAAATAACAACATCACTGAATTTTCCGAATCCTGTTGTGATTCCGTAAACTACCTTCTCTTCTGCTATTAAATCATCTACGATCTGTCTGGATTCCAGAACGCTCTTTTTGGTCTCCTCCGACAGCTCAAGTGTTACGCACTCACGGCAAACTGCTACGATCTGTTCAACTGTTAAATCCTGTCCTGTAATTACTACTTTGTTCATCTTATCTTCTCCTTTACTGCTGTTTTTTCATACTGTTACTCGCCCTTGACGCTCTCATTTCGTCAGGGCAATTGATGGGATTATTATATTACATGAAGCGTCAAAAAAGCGTCAAAACTTGTAATATTACTGACAAAATTTATTTTTTTTATATGTTTTCATACTTCTCCACTTTACCTTGATAGCATGACAGACTTCTTAGCTTTACCATGGTAATGCACCAGTTTTTTCACTTTAATGTGTTACCAAAACGAGGTATTTTTTAAAGAAACCTCACCGGATAAGGCTAAAAAGGCCGCGGAAAGCTCTTTTTTGATGAACTTCCCGCGGCTAAACCGTCGAATTTTCTATTCCAGTTCCTTCCTGACCGTCTCAAGAAGCAGTTCCGTCGTCGGATTTCCTATCTTGGCAGACAATTCCATGCCCTTCCTGTAATGCTCCTCCGCCTCTTCCCGGCGCCCTGTCTTCAGGCAGGTCATGGCAAGGTAAGTCTCCGCCCTCTCAAGGCCCCATCTGTATCCGTTCTTTTCCAGGCACTCCCTTGCACGCTCGAGATAATTGAAAGCCTCCTCGTATCTGCCCTGGCTGTACATGACCTGGCCGATATTGCAGTATACCTGGCCCAGTCCGTTCGTCTCCACAGGTCCTTTTCCCACCGTAATTCCCTTTGTGTAGAATTCCAGCGCCTCGTCATACCGATCCTGAATCCGGTAGATATCGCCGATATAATTATAGCAGGCCGCAATACTGGCCGTATACTTTCCTTCTCCGTCTTCCAGCTCCCGGAATACCATCAGCGCCTTCTGGAGGACTTCCTCCGCCATCCTGTACTCCTGCCTCTGCACATGGTACCAGCCCTTGAGGCGCAGGAAGGTGGCGTATTCGTCTTTCTCTTCCTTTTTAATACATCCCAGACCCAGGTTCACATATTTATCCACCTTCTCCAGATCTTCCCTCTGGATTCCGTGGAATATCTGCTGTTTGTAGCAGGCCAGCAGGTTCTTGTTGGCGTTCAGCTTCTGGGCGAGGAAAATGCTCTTCTCAATATTGGCGATTCCGCTGTCATATTCCCCCATGGCAATGTCGTATCTGCCCTTGATGTAATGCATCTCCATCTTCATACGGCGTATCTCCCTGGAATCGTCTTTCAGGTTGATGACATCCTCCGCCAGCTCAAGCATCTTCTCCGCCTCGGCCATAACGCCGAAATCATCTCCGAAGTCGGAGGCCTCCGTGTGAAGCACAGGGAAATTCTCATTGATGACCGTATAAAATTCTTTCAGATAACGTATCTGGTACTGATAGGCTTTAACCTGGTCGTGGCACTTGTCGTAATGATAAACCACCAGCGGCAGCACCATGAAATCCTGCTCCGCCTGGGCCTCATAATATTCTGCCAGCATCTTATGGTACAGCTGGCGCTTTCCGTTGCTCTGTTTTTCGTAAATGTATTCCTGGAAGATGCGGTGGACAAATTTGTAATAAACATTCCATCCAACCAGTACCTCTTTAATAAGGAAACCTTCCTGCAACCGTTCGAGGATTTTGAGAAGCGTGAGACGGTCCATCCCTTTCATCAGGAGCTCGATTTCCTCAATGCTTATCTTCTCCGGGAAGACCGACATGCAGTCCAGCACTTCCTTCTCATCCTGGGATATGCCCGAAAGTCTCGCCTTGATGACAAAGTTTGTTTTCGGTGACTTTTCAAGCGTATATCCTTTCTCCCTGATGATGTTAATCATCTCCGTCAGGAAGAAAGCGTTGCCGTCCGTCAGTTCATAGAGTTTCTGACGTTTATCCGGCTCCGAATCGAGTTCCGGAAGCGTCTTATGGAGAATCTCATCGGTCTCATCCCTTGTAAACGGCTGAAGCGACAATAGTTTGACAAAATCCCTGCGCACCAGGGGTTCCAGAGACTCCATCACCTCCACCTCGCTGCTCCTGTTATAGGTGCAGATCGTAAGCAGGGCAGCCGGTTCCAGCATAAACTGCAGCCGGCACATCAGCTGAAAACTCATCTGATCCATCCACTGGATATCGTCAAAGGCCAGAACCAAGCGGTACTTCTTTGAAATCTCCGTAAAGAGGCTGATGACCGTCTTCTCAATCATCTGGTAGGTCATCCTTCCGCTTTCCCGGTCGTCGCCCACGCCTCTGTTCAGGATCTGGGTCAGCTTCTCCTCCTGTCCGGGTGAGAGCACGTCCTTAATCATCCCATTCTCAATACACTGCTGAATCTCCTGGAAAATATCGTTCCATGGATTTAAAAAGAAATCGGCTCCCTGTCTGTAACACACTGCATAGAGAGTAATCATCTGTTTGCCGGCGGCAAGCTTCAGGCCACATTCCAAAAATGACGTTTTTCCGACGCCCTCCTCGCCTTCGATGGCCAGGCATCCCACCTTCTCCCCTGCCGTACGCTCCAGGAACCCGCTGATTTCATAAAGTTCTCTTCTGCGTCCGATAAAAGGAAGATCGACGGAGACGCCCTCCGTCTTAACATGTTCCTTGACGTTGAAGACCTGATGGAACAAATCCTTGACCTTTTGGGACGGTTCCATATCGAGCTCTTCCTGGAACAGCTTCAGGAGATCGTAATACAGGCGGATTGCCATCGTATAATTCCCGTTCTCCGCATATACGTTCATGATCTCATAATATAATTCTTCATTATAGGGATCATTTTTAATAAGGATATTACTATATTTCTGAATCAGGGAAACGTCCTTTTTCTCCCGGGCCTCATCCAGGTATTCCCTGGCGCTCTTTGAGATGTCCTGGCGCTGTTCTTCCCTGACGCCTCCCACCCATTCTTCAAACTCATAGCAGTTCTTAATATAAAAATGGTCCAGAAATACACCGGCCTGTCCGGCATCTGAACCCGTATTATAGTCCAAATCAATTTTCACCGGATAATCGGGATTCAGAGCAATCCCAGTATGACCCGTCGTTATTAAAATATCTTTGTCCAGAAAACGTCTAACCTGATAAACCGCATCCCGAAGCTTCTTCTTACCGGTGGTCTCGTCCTCGTCCCCCCACAAAAGGCAGATGACCTCCTCCCTGGTAACCGTCTTCTTTACACAGAGATAGTACAAAAATCCCTCTACTTTTTTATAAGGGAAATTAACCTTCTCCCCATCTGCAAAAATCGTCGGATTTCCACACAGGTTAATTTCAACTTTCTTCATGGCGCCTCCCCTGACATTTATACTTTACCGCAAAACTCTCGCTGTCCGTCAAAAAGACCCTGCCGCAAAACGTGGGTTTCTTCTATAAGATCTATTATATTTCAGTATACAAAACCTGACGGGTACTGTCAACTCTGACGTCCAAAGAAGGTTGACAGGATTATTTTTAAAAAGATTAAAATTATCAATTAATATTGACGTTTTTTGGACTCCGCATTGTTATAATAAGCTCAGAAAGTTAAAAAAACACATAACAGAAAGGACGAGATAGCAATGAACAATAGTGAAATCGGAAAAGCTATGACAATCAAACTTGACCCGGTACTCCCGGAGTATCCCGTTTTTAAAGAAGGCATCCGCCGCGCTCCAATGAGAGAGCTTACCTTATCAGATCACGAGAAAAAACTGGCTGTAAAGAATGCCCTTCGTTATATCCCAGAAGAGCTTCACGAGCAGTTAGCTCCAGAATTCATGGAGGAGCTTCTCACACATGGACGTATTTACGGATACCGTTTCATGCCGAAGGGAGAAATCCACGGAAAACCAATCGATGAATACAAAGGCAACTGTATTCAGGGTAAAGCATTCCAGGTTATGATTGACAACAACTTAAGCCATGAAATCGCTCTTTATCCATATGAACTTGTTACTTACGGCGAGACAGGCCAGGTTTGCCAGAACTGGATGCAGTACCAGTTACTGAAAAAATACCTTGAGGTTCTGACAGACGAGCAGACACTTGTTGTTATGTCCGGCCATCCTCTTGGACTGTTCCATTCCCACAAACAGGCTCCGCGTGTTATCATCACAAACGGCCTGATGGTAGGTGAAGGCGACAACCCTGAAAAATGGGCAAAAGCAACCGCTATGGGATGCTCTTCCTACGGACAGATGACAGCCGGCGGCTGGATGTACATCGGACCGCAGGGTATCGTTCACGGAACATTCAACACAATCTTAAACGCAGGACGTAAGTTCCTTGGCGTTCCGGCAGACGGAGATCTTGCAGGCCATTTATTCGTAACAAGCGGACTTGGCGGCATGAGCGGCGCTCAGCCAAAAGCAATCGAGATCGCCGGCGGCGTTGGTATCGTTGCCGAGGTTGACTATTCCAGAATTGAGACAAGACACAGCCAGGGCTGGGTAAGCAAAGTTGCCGAGACACCGGAAGAGGCATTCAAACTGGCTCACGAATACATGGAGAAAAAAGAAGCTATGTCTATCGCCTTCCACGGCAATATCGTAGACCTTCTTGAGTATGCGGTTAACGAGAATATCCACATTGAGCTTCTCTCCGACCAGACATCCTGCCACGTACCTTACGACGGCGGATACTGCCCACAGGGTCTTACCTTTGAGCAGAGAACCGAAATGCTTGATCATGACAAAGAGAACTTCTGCAAGATGGTAGATGAAACTCTGACAAAGCATTTCCACTTAATCCAGACTCTGGTTTCCAGAGGTTCCTACTTCTTCGATTACGGCAATGCATTCATGAAGGCCGTATACGATGCAGGCAATAAAGATATTTCCAAGAACGGCGTAGATACAAGCGAAGGCTTTATCTTCCCATCTTACGTAGAAGATATCTTAGGACCGGAGTTATTCGACTATGGTTACGGCCCGTTCAGATGGTGCTGCTTATCCGGCAAACACGAGGATCTGGTTAAAACAGACCACGCTGCCATGGATATCATCGATCCGAACAGAAGATTCCAGGATCGCGACAACTGGGTATGGATCCGCGACGCTGAGAAGAATAAACTCGTTGTTGGTACACAGTGCCGTATCCTTTACCAGGATGCACTTGGAAGACGCGATATCGCCCTCAGATTCAACGAGATGGTTAGAAACGGAGAAATCGGACCGGTTATGCTTGGCCGTGACCACCATGATACAGGCGGTACAGATTCTCCATACCGTGAGACAAGTAACATCTATGACGGTTCCAACTTTACTGCTGATATGGCTACTCACTGCTTCGCAGGTAACGCAGCAAGGGGTATGAGCTTAATCGCTCTCCACAACGGCGGCGGTACAGGTATCGGTAAAGCAATCAACGGCGGTTTCGGCCTCGTTCTGGACGGTTCCGAACTGACAGACCAGATTATCCGTGAGTCTATTCCGTGGGATACCATGGTTGGTGTTTCCAGAAGAAACTGGGCAAGAAATGAGCACTCTATCGAGACTGTTGCTGAATACAACAAACAGTTTGCAGACACAGATACAATCACAATGCCTTACATTGCCGATGACGCTCTGATTGAGAAAGTTTTCAAAGAGGCAACATCCAAATAATGCTACTATTATCTTACAGAGGCTGTTGTTTTATGGCAACAGCCTCTGTAAAGTATATAAGAGAGGTAAAATATGACGAAAAGATATATCCGACACGCTTCCGAGCTCGTAACCTGCAAGGGCCAGGCTCCTAAACGCGGCAAAGAGATGTCCGACATCGGCCTCATCGAGGACGGCGGCGTCCTGATCCACGATGATAAAATCTTCGCGGTTGGCACAACAGAAGAACTGGATAAAATGATTAATCCGGATGAATACGAAATTATCGATGCAACGGGAAAAACCGTACTTCCCGGCTTCGTTGACTCACATACCCACTTTGTGTTCGGCGGTTACCGCGCCGATGAATTTACCTGGCGTTTAAAAGGCGACAGCTACATGTCTATCATGGAGCGCGGCGGCGGCATTAATGCCACCATTAACCCTACTAAGAGCGCAACACAGGAAGAACTGGTCGAAGTTGGCCGCGAGCGCTTAAACCGCATGCTGGAATTCGGCGTTACCACCGTGGAAGGCAAGAGCGGCTACGGAATGGACTGCGAGACAGAGTTAAAACAGCTCCGCGCCATGAAAGAACTGGACAAAATCCATCCGGTCGACATTGTCACCACCTTCCTTGGACCGCACAGCGTGCTTCCCGAGTACAAGGGCAAAGAGCGCGAATTCATCGACATGATGATTAAAGAAGTAATGCCAAAGGTAAAAGCAGAAAATCTGGCCGAGTTTGCCGATATCTTCTGTGAGAAGGGCGTTTTCAATATCGAAGATTCCGAGTACTACCTGAATACGGCAAAAGAGATGGGCTTTAAGCTGAAAATCCATGCTGATGAGATGTTCTCCCTCGGCGGAGCTGAACTGGCATCCAGAACCGGCTGTTTTTCGGCAGACCACCTTTTAAAAGCATCCGACGAAGGTATCAAACAGATGGCTGCATCCAGTGTCATCAGCACGCTTCTTCCTGCTACGGCATTCTGTCTTAAGGAAGAGTACGCTCCTGCCAGAAAGATGATTGACAGCGGCTGTGCGGTAGCCATCGCTTCCGATTTAAACCCGGGAAGCTGCTTTACCAACAATATTCCTCTGCTTGTAGCTTTAGGCTGCATTTACATGAATATGTCCATCGAGGAAGTAATCACCGCTCTGACCATCAACGGCGCCGCCGCTGTAGACAGGGCCGATCAGATTGGAAGTATTGAGGAGGGTAAAAAGGCAGATATCATCTTCCTGAAATATCCTTCCATCAACTATATGCCATATCACACCACCATCAATCTGGTGGAGACTGTGATCAAGAACGGCGAAACCGTATACCACAAAGAGTGGTAAATTAATTATTGCCAACTGTCACCTACCATAAGAGGCGCCCGGGAATGAATCCCGGACGCCTCTCCTCATTGATCATATGATTTTAATCTTCGGTCTTCAGCGCCCTCATTGCATTTAAAATGGCAATGACGGAAACGCCCACATCGGCAAATACCGCTTCCCACATGTTTGCCATTCCCACTGCTCCCAGTATCAGAACCAGTGCCTTGACGGCGAGGGCAAATACGATATTCTGCTTTACTATTTTGAGTGTCTTTCTGGCAATTTTGACAACGGAAGCAATCTTCGCCGGGTTGTCGTCCATCAGCACGACGTCCGCAGCCTCAATCGCCGCATCCGAGCCCATGCTTCCCATTGCAATCCCTATATCCGCTCTCGTCAGCACCGGGGCGTCGTTGATTCCGTCGCCTACGAATGCAAGTTTCCGTCCCTCGTTCATGGATTTTAAGAGTGTTTCCACCTTCTCCACTTTATCGGCCGGAAGCAGCTCCGTATAGACGCCGTCAAGCCCGATTTCCCTGGCTACGGCCTCTCCCACTTCTTTCCTGTCGCCGGTCAGCATAATGGTCCTGCGGACGCCTACCGATTTCAGGGAGCGTATTGCCTCAAAAGTCTCTTTCTTAATTGTATCGGATATCAGCACACTTCCGGCAAACTTACCGTCTCTTGCCACATAGATAACTGTACCTGCATCCGCACATGTTTCATAGGCGATTCCGGCCTGTTCCATCAGCTTGCCGTTGCCGGCCAGTACGGGTTTGCCGTCGATTACCGTCTTCACGCCGTGGCCCGAGATTTCCTCGGTCTCTCCCAGACGGTTTACATCTGTCTCCTTCGCATATGCCTCTTTGAGGGAAGCCGCGATCGGATGGTTGGAGTAATTTTCCGCCAGAGCGGCAAGTTCCAGGAGCTCATCGCCGCTCATTCCAACCGGATGCAGCTTCGTCACCTTGAATTCGCCTTTTGTCAGCGTTCCCGTCTTGTCGAATACAATCGTATCCATCTCAGCCAGCGCTTCCAGGAAATTGCTTCCCTTTACCAGGACACCTTTTTTAGACGCCGCGCCGATACCGCCGAAAAAGCTTAACGGAACGGAAATCACAAGGGCGCAGGGGCAGGAAATAACAAGGAAAATGCAGGCCCTCTGAATCCAGCTTCCGAATCCCTGGCCCAGCGCCAGCGGAGGGATGACTGCCAGAAGGACCGCTGCGATAACAACAACCGGAGTATAGTATCTTGCAAAGCGGGTGATGAAGTTTTCTACTTTCGCCTTTTTGCTGCTGGCATTTTCCACCAGTTCCAGAATTCTGGCAACAGTGGAGTCCTCAAACTCTTTTGTCACCTTTACCTTCAGTAGCCCGCCTCCATTGACGCAGCCGCTGATGACTTCCGTGCCTTCCCGCGCCGCCCTGGGCACCGATTCTCCGGTCAGGGCGGAAGTGTCGACCATGGACTCGCCGCTTATTACCACACCGTCCAGGGGGATTCTCTCTCCCGCCTTAATTACAATGATATCGCCGACCGCCACATCGTCGGGGTCAACCTGCTTAAGCTGGCCGTCCTCCTCGATATTGGCGTACTCCGGGCAGATATCCATCATGGCGCTGATTGACTGCCTGGAGCGGTTGACCGCGTAATTCTGGAACAGCTCTCCCACCTGATAGAAAAGCATAACCGCGACGGCCTCTGAATACTCCCTGACTCCAAATGCACCGAACGTGGCGATTGTCATCAGAAAGTTCTCATCAAATACCTGACCATTGACAATTCCTCTTGCCGCCTTGTAAATGATATCCCATCCGATAATCAGATAAGGCACCAGGAAGATAAGGAGTTTGGGCCATATGCCCGGAAAACGTTCCAGTACACCGGAATGCTCACCGACGTTGGCGAAAATGTAAATGATAAATGCCAGGATGATTCTGCCGAGCATTGTTTTCTGCTTTTTATTCATGTCGCCTCCTGCTGCAGATTTTGAATTTATTACATGTTAATAATGCAATCCGGCTCCACTTTTTTGCAGACTGCAACTACTTCTTTCATAATCTCATCGAAGCGGCTCTCTTCAGCGTCAATGGTCATCTTCTGTGTCATGAAGCTGACATTGGCATCCGCCACGCCCTCAATTTTCCTGATGGCATCCTCCATCTTTGCCGCACAGTTTGCACAGTCCAGGTCTGTTAATTTGAATTTCTTTTTCATCTTACTATTCCTCCATCGATTCATTTTAGTTTTATTGTGTTTAATAATGTGTTTAATAATATTTTTAAAAACTTTTGATTATATTTCTTTCGTTAATCTTATATTATTCCCTTATATGCTCATAACCCTGGTTGATAATGCTCCTTACGTGGCTATCTGCCAGGGAATAAAATACGGCTTTGCCTTCTCTTCTGTTCTTCACCAGTTTGGACTGCTTCAGAATCCGCAGCTGATGGGAAATGGCCGATTGGGTCATATTCAGGAGCTGGGCAATATCGCACACACACATCTCCGCCTCAAACAGCACATACAGTATTCTGATTCTGGTTGAATCTCCAAATACTTTGAATATCTCCGCCAGATCGTATAAGTCATCGTCATCCGGCATTTTCTCTTTCACTGCTTTCACCACATCCTCGTGAATCTGGTAAAAATCACAGCATTCTACGTCATGTACCGCCAAATTTCAGAACCTCCTTTTCATAGCCTCTTCAAACTCCGGGAACTCTGTAACCGCACATTATATTGCCGTTTCCAATCAAGATTCCACAGATAATTACCATGTATAAACATTTGAACGATTGTTCATATGATTATAATATGCTGTTTCTTGCCTAATGTCAAGTACATAAAGATTTTTTCAAATTTTCAGTTTATTATCTGTATTATCAGCATTTTTTCATCAGATAGGACGAGCATTCACGACAGAGTGATGTTTTATGTTTATATCTGTATTATCAAGTAAATTTTTGCGCAAATTTATGTACATGTTGCACAAATCTCAAGTCTAAAAGCATTAAACATTTGTTAAAAAGTTACAATATCTATTGATTTTTGGACAAAAAAATATAAAATTCAAATTACAAATGAAAGTTTTATATCAAAGGGAGGAAAAATCTATGATCGAAATCAGCCTAAACATGTATCATGCCGTGGCGCTCGCGGCCGCTTTATTCTGGCTCGGAAATCTGCTGTGCCGGAAAGTATCTGTTTTCAGCAAATATTGTATTCCTGCTCCGCTGGTGGGCGGCGTCTGTTTCTCATTGTTAAACACGATTATGTATGCAACCGGTGTGGCCTATATTACTTTCGACTCTACTCTGCAAACCGTATTTATGAATATGTTCTTCACCACAGTCGGTTTCTCGGTAAGCATCCCGCTTCTTAAAAAAGGCGGTAAAGCTGTTTTGCTGATGCTCATTCTTGGAACAGTAATGACGGTGATTCAGAACATTGTCGGCACCGGACTCGTCGGAGCGCTGGGCGCAGATCCGCGTCTCGGCCTGTGTGTGGGTTCAATTGCAATGATTGGAGGCCCCGGCACGGCAGCATCATACGGGGAATTAATGGATGGAATGGGCATCACCGGCGCATCCGTTGCCGGCCTTGCTTCCGCCACCTTCGGCCTGGTGGCCGGTTCTATTATGGGCGGGCCGACGGCACGCAGGTGTATTGAAAAATACCACCTGGAATGTCCCAGCAGCAATGCCGACACATCCGTCTCCGAAGTGGAAGACGATACGGTTTCTTCCACTAGTCCCAGGTTTGTACGCGCATTCATGCTGCTGATGTTTGCACTTGGTATCGGAAACTTTGTGGGAGCACAGCTTACGGCCATCACCGGACTCACATTCCCGGGCTACATCGGGGCTATGATTGTAGCGGCAGTCACAAGAAACATTGTGGATGCCATCTACCATGAATTCCCAATGGAGGAGGTTGACGTAATCGGCAATATGTCCCTGAACCTGTTCCTTGCAATGGCGCTGGCAGGACTGCAGTTATGGCTGCTCATCGACCTTGCCCTTCCGATGATAGTAACTCTCGCGGTTCAGGTAGCCGTAATGTTCGTATTTTCTTATTTCGTTGTATTTAAGGTGATGGGCCGGGATTACGACGCCGCGGTTATGACGGCCGGTTTTATCGGCTTTGCAATGGGCGCAACCTCTAACGCAATGGCTAATATGCAGGCTGTAACTAAAAAGTACGGCGCTTCTCCACTTGCCTTCTTCACTATACCAATGGTGGGCAGCCTGTTTATTGATTTTGTCAATGCACTGCTTATCACCGGTATGCTGAATATTCTTTCATAGGTGAGCCGTAACAGCATATAAGCACGCCTTATAAACTCTTTACACCAATCAAAAAGGCGCCTGCAGCATCGTGATATGGTATAGATTCCCATACACGGGCGCAGGCGCCTTTATAAAAATATCTGCTCTATATTCTGTTTCCTAATCTCCTATAAATCTTTTTTCCGGAATGTAGATACGGAAATGCAAACCGAAACCACCATAAATACAGCGGCAATAAACGGCATAATTTTGAGTGCCATTATAATCTGCCCCCCCTCGATTCTCGGCAGCCTGTCTTTAAACAACATGACCAGAACCCACGGAAGCATCCAAATTACGATATTCACATAACGTGCCTTCTCGATTCCCATAATATATACCATCGGCATCAGGATTGCCTGCATGAAAATGGTCACTACCAGCACCGCCCCCACACCCGCAAACATTTCTATAACCGGGTCCTGGACCATGAGGCCATATCCCGCCATAACAATCAATGATACGGCCGACAGAATCAGGTCGAGTCCCAGCATAAAAATGTATTTGGACCACACCATCTCTTTCCTGCTCACCGGCATGGCCGCCAGGTATTCATTACAGTGGAATTGTTTATCATAGCTAAATGAATTAAAGCATGCCATAAGTCCAAGCATTGAAGTCATCATCAAAATCATGGAAACATTCCTGAATATCACGCCATATACCGCAAATATCACCAGCACCATCGCCCAGCTCTTAAGCTGAGGCTTGAACATGCAGATCTCCTTATATAATAATCCTTTCACGGTTCTTCCTCCCTTTCGTTCTCTTCCGCATCTTTACTACTTTTCGGACTTCACCAGGAAAAGCATAATTTCTTCCAGAGAAGCGGACTCCATTGCCATCCCGTCCTTCACCCGGAATGTACGGTTTACCTTTACAAGCGCTTCCGCGCCAAAACTGTTTTCACGGATTCCGGAAACGGTCACATATCCTTCGTCCTCCATCTCCATGATGCTGCTGCGGCTGCCCTTTAAAATCCTGTATTCCTCCAGCAGACGGTCTTTCTCCTCGCAGAGCATGAGACGTCCTGCGTGGATAAAAGCGGCATAGTCCGCCGTCTTCTCAATATCACTGATAATATGGGAAGAAATCAGGACAGAATGCTCCTCATCCATGACAAATTCCCTCAGAATATCGAGCACTTCCTCCCTCACGACCGGGTCCAGGCCACTGGTCGGTTCGTCGAGGATCAGCAGTTTCGCACCGTGGGAAAGAGCAATCGTCAGAGCCAGCTTCATCTTCATTCCCTTGGAATATTCCTTAATCTTCTTCTTTTTGTTAATGTCGAACTGCTCCAGATACCCGTAAAAGCAATCGCTGTCCCAGTTTTTGTAAATTCCTCTCATCATCCGGTCAATTTCTGCCGCTTTAAATACGTCGGGCAGGCTGAGACCTTCCATGACAATACCCAGATCTTCCCTGAGCCTTGAACTTCCCTCATGCAGCTCTTCCCCAAAGAGGCGGATCGTTCCACCGTCCCTGTGGATCAGATTCAGCACTGCCTTAATAGTCGTGCTCTTGCCCGCTCCGTTCTCTCCCATCAGGCCCATGATACAGCCATATGGCAGTTCCAGGTTAATATCACGGAGGGTAAAGTCACTGTAGTGTTTCGTCAGCCCCTCTATTTCCAGAATGTTATTGTTCTTTTCATCCATATTCTTCACCTCTTAAATCCCTCTTGTTACGCCCTGGCCTTCGGTCGGCCGTGGCTGTGCCTCAGGTTTTATCCCAGTCTTCATAAAGGGCGGCCAGCACATCCTTCAGCTCCTCATACGGAATATGGGCAACCCGGGCCATATCCACGGCATCCTGAAGACATTCTTCAATCTTCTTAAACTGCTCTTCTTTCATTAATTCCTTATTCTTTCCTGTGACAAAGCTCCCTTTTCCCTGGACTGATTCAATGAATCCTTCTTTCTCCAGCTCCTCATATGCGCGCTTTGTGGAAATGAGGCTGACCCTCAATTCCCTGGCCAGATACCTGAGTGACGGAAGCGGGGCCCCTGCTTCCAGTTCTCCTGCGATAATCGCATTCTTAATCTGGCTTGCAATCTGCTCGTAAATCGGCCTGTCACTCGAATTACTGATGATTATATTCATATTTCATTTCTCCTGCAGTGCGTACTGTTTCTGCTTTGTCCTTGCCTCCGCAGCAAAAACAGCTGTATATATACTGTATATGATTATTATATACAGTATATATACAGCTGTCAATCTATTTTACGGATAAATTGCTTACAATTTTATAACGTTATTATTTTTTTCCTCACTTCTTCTTTGCAAACAGGTACTGGTTCAGGAAACAGAGCAGTCCGCTTATGGACGCCGCAGGAAAAATCACTTTCGTAATTCCCTCCAGTGAAATCATAAGCTCCGGCTGGCCGATAATCAGGCACACAATCTGCCCTGCCACATAAATACATCCTCCCAGAAAGAAAATCAGGAAACCCGCTAATATTAAATAATGATATATTTTTTTCATAAGCCCTCCTTAATACGGCAATGGCAGAATGCCGAGACATACAAGAACCGCAATACCCGTAATCGGCAGAACAAACCATTTGATAAGCGGCATAAATATTTTCGGCGGATCGCACTCCGTCAGGCCGCAGGCAACAAACAGCGCTCCGGAAGCCGGCGGTGATGCACCTTCCGTGGAAGCCACTACAAGAATTGCCGTGGCCGCGGCAAGAGGGTTAATGCCCACCGACACGAGAATCGCATGGGAAATAACACCGATTGACGTAAGCGTAGCCGTTGAGGAGAGCGGTCCTGCAACAACCGCCACCAAAATCAGAATAATGATAACAGTCGCGACTTTTGAAAGGTTCATGGAATTTAAAATCTGTACGATATCCTCTGAAAGTCCGAGTTTACTGATTATATTGCTGGCTGCAAATACAAATATCAGAAGACCGCCTGTACTGGAAAAATGCGGTATCAGTTCTTCTACAAACTGCTCTCCGGAGTGGAATTTTCCGCGGATGTCTTTAAAACCAAGGGCCAGGATAATTGCTATCATCAGGATCGGGATCCAGACCAGAATATTAATGCTGTCCACAGCCGCTTTCCAGATTTCGGAACGCCCGGCAATCAGATCAGACAGCGGTCCCATATTGAGCATTACCGGAATAATTGCCCCCAGGAATAAAAACAGATTTTTTCCGGCTGTCCTGAGTACGGAGCCCCATGACTCATTGGTAACCACTTCGGGAAGTACAATTCCATTCTTTTTAATTACGAAGTGGATGTAAAACACCCGCCAGAGAACCTGATAAAGTCCCGTCAAAAATAAAGCAATATAGAGCTGGCCTTCCGACACCGCACCGGCCACCGTGGGAAATGCCAGTACGATAAACAGGGACGAACTGGGCGGAAATCCCGCCCCCAGTCCTCCGTTGGCTGCGATCAGAGTTGCCGCCTGCTCCCGTTTCCATCCCGTCGATAAGAGCCACTGGGCTGTAAAAGCTCCCGAAGTGGCGGCGTTCGGGGTGTTTCCTCCCGAGAGCATGCCCAGAAAAGCAGATATTGCTGTATTGACATAAGCCGGGCCTCCCTTCATCTTTCTGAACAGCCGATTAAAAATCTTCAGCATCCCCTGAAGTACACCCGTATTCTGAAGAAGAAACGACATAAATACAAAAGCCAGAGAGGCAAACAACACCTCATAGCTCAGTGCATATTTGATTCCCCCAATCAGCAGTTCCCCCGCCCGGTTTCCTCCAAACAGAGAAACCACGATCATTCCGATAAAGGCTATCTCTCCTATGTTCCGTTTTATAAATACGCTCCAGATTAATATAAGTAAAATAAAAACAAGCATCGCTGCCAAACCTGGTCCTATCATGTTGATCCCCTTCCCCTTTTATTCTGTAATTTCAGGGTTCTCTTTAATCCGCCCTATATATATCGTCTATGATTTCCACCTGTTTTTTCACAAGTGTATCCTCTACCCATTGGCGTTTGGAGGTTCCATTTTTTGCAGCTTCCACCTTACCGGCGTCAAGGGCTGCATATTTTTTTGCGGCCTCCAGGATTTCCGGCGCGTCTTTTCTAGGGATTACAATGACTCCGTCCCTGTCTCCCAGGATAATGTCCCCGGGCATCACCGCAATATTCCCAATCGAGATAGGCACATTCACCTCTCCCGGTCCCTCCTTATATGGACCTCCAGGTGTTGAACCCGTGGCGTAAAGGAACAGATCCATTTGCGACAGTTCCTCCATGTCACGAATCGGGCCGTCCAGCACAAGGCCGGCAATCTTTCTCGTATGCTGCGCATAGACGGCCATGATTTCCCCCATCAGGGAATGAGTTCTGTCGCCGTCGTTGGACACTACGATTACATCGTCCCCGCCGGCCATATCGAGCGCCTTGTGAAGCATCAGGTTGTCTCCCGACCTGGCCTTCACCGTCAGAGCGGCTCCGGCCATGATCGGCTGTTTTGGCGAACCAATCAGCCTGATTTCCGAACTCAGGGCACAGGAACGTCCCATTGTATCTGCCACATTAGCCGCCGGCAGTTTCTTAAATTCCTCCACTATTTTTACATCAGGAAGATTTCTTTTTAAAAACACTCTGTTTCCTACGCTCATAATCATTCTCCTTTTCTATTTTCCCATTTTTTGTTTCAATTTAATCCCATCTCATCCAACATTTTCTTCATCGGGGGCACCGGAAACTCTGGACGCCGGCCGGAAAGAAAATCGTCTATACCCACGGCGCAGGTCAGGGAGGAACGCGCGGACGCTTCCCTGGTTGCAGCCCCTATGTGAGGCGCCGTCAGTACATTATCCATATTAAGAAGCGGATTTGCCGGGTCAATCGGTTCCTGGCGCAGCACATCCAGGGCGGCTCCCGCAATCCGTTTCTCCTGAAGCGCCCGGATGAGGGCTTCCTCGTCCACAATGGTCCCTCGGGACGTATTAATCAGAAAAGCGGTGTTTTTCATCATAGCCAGCTCTTTTTCCCCGACACTGTTCACCGTATCCGGGGTTGCCGGCACATGGAGGGAAACATAGTCCGACTTTGCAAATATCTCCTCCCGGCAGGCCGCGGGCGTTATGTAATCCGGCAGGCCAGCCGCATAGGGGTCATAGGCTAATACCTTCATATCGAATCCCAGCGCCGCCTTTCTGGCCACCAGGCCGCCTATATTTCCGACTCCCACAAGACCGAGGATTTTTCCGTTCAGCTCATGCTTTTCCACATTAAACTTAGCAAAACGGTAATCATCCTTATACAATTTCTGAACGAGTTTAAAGTTTCTGGAACAGTAAAGCATATAGAAGATAGCCAGTTCGGCCACCGATTCGCTGTTGGAACGGGGGGCATATAGTATCATAATTCTTTTTTCAGCGGCTGCATCAAGGTCCACTCCGTCAAACCCTGCTCCGTGTCTGGCAATTACTTTCAGCCGGTCCGCCGCCTCAATTACCCGTTTTGTGATTTTGGCCGTCCTGACAATCATTGCGTCACAGCCCTTAATATCGCGGATAATGTCTTCTTCCTCAAAGCCGCTGCCGTCTAACAGTTCATACCCCCGTTCCAGCAGATATTCCCTGCCGGATTCCAAAATCGGCTGAGGGAGCAATATTTTATAACTCATATACCTTTCCTCCTGTTTCTTTCAATATGTATTTCTTTCACTATGTAAGGCCTTTACATATTTCATAACTATGTAATAAGCAAAGAACGTGCCAACTTTTTCCTGTCCGGTTCTATATCTGGGTTTTACCCGGGAAAACAATCACGGATAAAGCGGATTTCCGCCAATTACAGAGGTTACCCGGGGAAATCTGCGAGCAGAAACCACGCAGAGTAAAAAAACGGAACCAACTCTTAACAGGTTCTTAATTTACTCCTGTACGGCCGGCTTTTATACTGATATATATCACATTTCAGTTTTGAAATAATTCTTTCACTCAGATATAGCATTCATGAAAGAATGTGGAATATCAACTGTAAACAGTAACCGTTAATTCAGAAAGGATATCATATGGATTCAGCAAAAGACATTGTAATATTTGCTCCTTCCGAGGCCTTTGCATCTGTGGCCGCGGCACTCATTGAGGAACGTGCCCTGTCAAATCACGTCTGTCTCGTGGAAGCAACCGGCAGCCGTACTCTCAAATACGCGGAAGAACTGGTAAGAGCCGGCAGCCGTATTTTTATTTCACGCGGCAGAAATACAAGTCTGCTGCAAAAGAATATCACAATTCCCGTAATTGATGTGCCTTACCTCTATGAAGAAATATACCACTCCGTTAAGGCCACCGACTGCCTTTCCCGGGAAGTTGCCTTAGTCGGGTTTGATAAGGCTTTTCAGATTATGAACAAATACAAGACCATCTCCGGTCAGGACGTGCAAATCATCTGTCCCGATTCTCCGGCAACTACGGAACGCGATGTTTCCCGGGAACTGCGCCCCGGCGTAAAAGCCCTGATAGGCGGATTTTCCGTAAAACAGGCCTCTGGGCTGCTGAATCTGAAAAGTATCCCCCTTATGGTGGAACCGGAAAATGTCTCACTGGCGATTGACAGTGCCCTTAATATCCTGACGGCGATGGAACATAAAGACGAATATCTGAGTGTCATATCCACAACCGTCAACCGCATATCCAACGCCGTACTGAATTACGATGCCGCAGGCCGCCTGCTGTTCTCCAATGAAAAAGCGCGTCTGCTGTTCCATTCGGCAGACACGGATCAGATTCGGGAACTGCTTTTTCCAGACGAAGCAGAAACCTACACGGCCAGGCAGGAACGGATTATCACGTTTGAATCCGAGAATTACATGGCGGAATATCTTCCTGTGATCGTCAACAGAAAGATCAGGAGCATCGTAGTTATCGTATCGAGCGAAAACAGCATCCAGTCTGCGGAAATACAGCTCCGGTTAAGCAGAAACCGGAAAGGATATCAGGCAAAGAGCACGTTCTACCATATAGTAGGGAAAAGCGTAGCAATTAAAAGCACAATCCGTCTGGCTGAAAAATATGCCCGCTCAGGCAGCGCAGTCCTGATTACCGGTGAAACGGGCACCGGAAAAGAAATATTTGCCCAGAGCATACACAATCAAAGTTCCCGGGCGCAAGAACCCTTTGTGGCTATCAACTGTGCCGCCCTACCCCAATCACTGTTGGAAAGCGAGTTGTTCGGCTATGTAAAAGGGGCATTTACCGGAGCAAACAGAGAAGGGAAAATGGGAATATTCGAAATGGCCCATAAGGGAACCGTTTTCCTGGACGAGATTGGGGAAATGGATTTGAGCGTACAGGCAAAGCTTCTGCGCGTCCTGCAGGAGAAGGAAGTCTGCCGTCTCGGCGACGACAGAATCATCCCGGTAGATATCCGCATCATAAGCGCCACCAATAAAGATCTGGCGGAACTGGTCTATACAGGCGGTTTCCGTGAGGATCTGCTGTACCGGTTAAACGTTCTGGAACTCCACCTGCCCCCGCTCCGGGAAAGACGGGAGGATATCCCCCTGCTCATCCGGTCTTATTTAAAAAAATCAAACGCCCCGGTTCATTTCAGTGATAAGGCTATAAAGCTCCTCAGTGAAGGAGATTATCCGGGTAATGTCCGTCAGCTCTTCAATCTCCTGGAACGGATTGTCACCCTGACGGAAACGTCTGAAATACTGCCGGAGGATTTGGATGGAATGATCCCCGGGAAAAGGATTTTTTTTCTAAACAGGGGGGAAGCGGAAACGAAACCTGTGGAGGAAAAAGTGAAAAATTCTGTGCTGAGCCAGACAGTACAGGATACTGAGCAGAAACGAATCGAGGAGTGCCTCCGCAATAACAGCGGCAACAGGGGGAAAACTGCCGCAGAATTAAATATCAGCACTGCTACTTTGTGGAGGAAGATGAAGAAGTATCATATAGATTTTTATTGAAAAACTGTATTCCTATATGGAATGTTTGTTATATCCGGCGGATTGGGGCATCTGGCGGAGTTGCGATGTCTGACGGGGTTATGCCGCCTGACAGGGTTATGGTATCTAACGGGATTTCGAACGGGATTTTGGCGCCTGACGGATTTGTCAGACTCTCCCAAAAAGAGTATAATGGATTGAGAATGGTAACATGACTGTATATCAATGAGCAAAAGGAGGAATCAAATGAAAGTACTGTTAATAAACGGAAGTCCGCATAAAGACGGATGTACATACACAGCTCTTCACGAGGTGGAATGTCAGCTTCAGAAACACGGAATGGAAACGGAAATCCTTCATGTCGGCCGCCAGAACCTGCAGCCCTGTATTGACTGTAAGAAATGCTGGGGAAAAGGCCGCTGCGTCTTTGATGATATCGTTAATCCGGCGATTGAAAAAATCAGCGCCGCCGATGGAATTGTTATCGGTTCGCCCGTCTATTTCGGAGGTATTACCGGAGGACTGAAAACATTTCTGGATCGGGCTTTCTATGACGCCAAACGGCTCTATTCCGGCAAACCGGCCGCTGCCGTTGTAAGCTGCCGGAGGGGCGGCGCCAGCACTGCGTTTGACCAGATTAACAAGTATTTTCTCATCTCATCGATGCCGGTTATCTCCTCCCAGTACTGGAACAGCGTTCACGGTGATTATCCTGACGAGGTGAAAGAAGACCTGGAAGGTTTGCAGACCATGCGGGTTGTAGCCGACAATATGACATGGATATTAAAGTCGATCGAAGCCGGAAGAAACGCCGGAATCCAGCCGCCGGTGCGGGAAAACCGTGTGAAGACGAGCTTTTATAAGCCTCATAATTGATAGGGCGATGCGCAGTAGATTAGGGTAGATTAGGGTAGATTAGTATCAATTGGTATGGAGTGATATACATTCGTAAAGCAGGCAAACGGCCATATGGCTGATGAGCAAATTAAAAGCACATGTGGAGGAAAAACTAAAAACGGGAGACTCACTACATTCATGAATCTCCCGCCTTTTCCTGTCATATGTGCCTTTTACAGGGTTCTGATTTTTATCTCTCTTTTCTCTCATTCAAAAAATCCAGAAATGCCTCACATCCCTCTCTGATATCCTCATACGCCGTGTCAAAATCGCCGGTGTACCAGGGATCCGAGATATTGCGGGGGCGGTCTGAAAAATCGAGAAGCCGAAATACTTTACTGTCCGTATCTCCGCCCAGAATCCGTTTCATATTAATAATGTTGCGCTCTTCCATTCCTAAAAGGTAATCATATTTGCCGTAATCGCTCTTTTTAAGCTGAACAGCCCTCTTATCATCACAGGATATCCCGTGTTCCTGAAGTTTCCGCCTGGCCGGCGGGTAAACCGGGTTGCCAATCTCCTCCGTACTCGTGGCGGCGGATGCAATGTAAAAATCTGCGCCGCGGCCCTGCTTGGTTACCATGTCACGGAAGATGTATTCCGCGAGGGGGGAGCGGCAGATGTTGCCAAGGCAGACGAAAAGGATTTTAATGTTATTCTGAAATTGCTTAGTCATATATGCCATATCTCCATTAATTTTTAATAATTAAAGTCTACTACAACTTCATTTTTTCAACAAGTATTACTTTTTCATTCATCTATTTACAGCCTGTTTCCCATCTTTTATAATTGATACAGTCAGTTCCTACTGCTGGGTGACTTCCATCTCCGATAGGGAATGGTATGACATGAGTACATATGAGACACTTTAATCGATCCTAAAGTCCATATTCGGATTAATTTTTCCTTCCCGCCTCCTATTTCACGCCCTCCTTTCTTTGCTACAGGTAAATTTTAATATTGGAAGAAAACTATCTCCCCAATTTGTATCATATCAAAACCATTTTTTAATATCCGCAATAATATAAGTACATCTCATTTTTAGTCAAATTAAGACTTTTCAAAAATATTCCCGATTATACTGAAACCTTTTCCAACGGACTGCGTACTGTTAGGTAAGATACATTAAAAGGAGGATGCCATGAATGATTACGAAATCATCCAGAAAATGAAACGCAGAGAGGAAGAAGGGCTGCGTGTTCTGATGAAGCAATATACAAACTATGTGACCGCCATCGTCTGCAACATTTCCCAGGGCATTTTGCTGGTGGAGGATGTGGAGGAGCTGTCTGCCGACGTGTTTCTGTCCGTCTGGAACCATGCGGACGGTTTGAAAGAGGACAGGCCGCTGCGTCCTTATCTGGCGCAGGCCGCACGCAATGCGGCAATCAGCAGACTGCGGAAGATAAAAGAGATTACTCTCCCCTTTGACGAGGACATCATATCACTGCATGTCGGGGAGAATCCGGATGAGCTGGCAGTCAAGCGTGAACAGACCCGGATTATAAACTCCGCAGTAGATGATTTTGGCGAACCGGACCGGGAAATATTCATCCGATTTTATTTCCTAGGAGAGCGTATTGAGGCCATCGGAAGACGGTTAACCCTGAATCAGGCAACGATTCGCACCAAGCTGCACCGATGCCGTAAACGGTTAAAAGGGATCTTTGAAGAAAGGGGATACCAGTATGAGTAAAAAGATAAAAATCAGCGATTTATGTTCCCGGCTGGAGCAGCAATACATTGAAGATTTGGACGTGGAAAATATGACAGAAATGAAACCTTCTGAGCAGCGTATTGAAGATATCGTATTCAAAAAACTCCGCACGGAACAGGAAACGGCCGCATCGGCCGGAAAAAGAGAAACAATTAGAAAGAAATCATGGAAGATATTATTAATCGCAGCCGTCCTGTGTCTGTTTTCAACGACCGCATTTGCTATGGCCGGAGGTTTTGACTACTTCCGCTCCATCTTCGGGGATACCGTGGACAATGCGAAACAGGATATTTTGACACCTCAGATTACCGTATCCGACAGCACCCGACAGATGTCCCTGGAAAGTATGCTGACAGACGGTTATAAGATCAACCTGATCGTGTCACTGAAAACCATATCCGGCCAGCCGGACAACGAAATTACTAAAAAGGAACTCCTTGATTTGTTTCATGTAACCTTTGATTCTCCTGTTTCCGGCTCCGGGCAATCGGATAGCACTATGGCGTTATCATGCAATGAACTGACGGAGTTTTCGACGAAGAACCAGCATTTATATCATATCCAGATGGATTCTCTGACCGACTGCACGGGCTGGAATATAAAAATCTCCCTGTCCGAAGATATGGGCGGCCTGTCCCTGGAATCCGTTATTAAAGGCTCCGCCGCCGCTACCGAGCTCACGATTAACCAGACAATTGACAGCAGCCTGACGATTGAAACAATACAGATATCGCCGTTAGGCATCCTCGTCATTGGAAATGAGACAAATGCATCCGGCGGGCTTCCCACCCCGTCCATCAGTCTCACATTCAAAGACGGGCAGGAAGAGGATCTGATTACTCCCGATTCTTTTGACTCCGGAGATGACGGAACCGTAATCGGAGGCGGCGGAATCGTACTCAGCAGCGATCCAACTGCCGGTCCGCTTGTGGTCTCAACATACGGGCAGAGAAACCCAAGCGGAAAACTTGCTATCGCAGGGGAATTCGGGCGGATTATCCAGATAAAAGAGGTACAGTCCATTACCGTAAATGGAGCCGTATATCCGATTAATTAACAAAACTGCCCTCCATTAAATTTTTAAAAAAGTCAAACGCATATTAAAAACAGGGAAGGACTCCAATATCATGGAATTCTTCCCTGCTTATTCATTCTTTAAATGTTCCCTAAGTCACTGATATTCTAATATTCTGATGTCCTGCTTACCTATTTCCCTATACTCCTAAGAATTCTTTTGCAAGCTCTGAAAATTTCTCCGCATTCGTCAGCATGGCCGGATGCCCGCCGGTAGGAAAGAAATGTAGTTTTGCATCAGGTATTTTATCCGCCATATCCCTGAATGTTTTTTCTATGTCCATTTTTTCCGCAAATTCATCATCTCCCAGGCTTACCGTCAGAAGAGCCGGAGTGTTTAACTGCGACAGATCTTTGTGGAAGAAATTTTTTATGGACTTCTCATGCCTGATGATAACGTCCGTATCATTGTCAACGACATTTTCCCAGTCGCAGCCATGGCAGTATTCCCAAAGCAGACGCATTTGTTCAAGGCTCTTTGTCTGTCCGCGTTCTTCCCGGACGGTATCAGCCCAGGAGCTGAGGACGCTTTCCCCCTCAAAACTGTCTGCAATTACTCTGCGGACCAAATCCTCACGTTCCAATGCCACATTCAGGGCGGCCAGCGCTCCTCCGCTTGTCCCGATCAGGTTCACCTTTTCATATCCTTTATGCAATATCAGTTCAATAATCTGCATCGCCTCATCATACCAGAAATCCACCGGGAATTCTTTGAGCCGGTCGGAGTTTCCATGCCCCAGGAAATCTACCAGAATCACGTTAAAGTCATTCTTGTACAGGTCAACCACCCCGCCGAACATCTTTGATGAAACACTGTTGCCGTGCAGCAAAAACAGCGGCTGCCCGGAACCAGTTTCTTCATAATAAACATTTTTACCTGCATATTTATAAAATGCCATCTCCGCCACCTCCATAAAATCAATTTATAATCCTATTATACCAGCGCAGGAATGGCGGTTAAACCTCCTGTTTGTTCATCAAATGATTATGTTCTGCGGTTCAGGCGTCATATAAAATTTATGTTCTTCTCTTTTTTAAGTATCCGCCGGATGCTTTTTTCAGCTAGATGGTATTTTTCCGACAACAGAATGGTACTCATCCCACCTTGGTAATCCCGGTATATCCGGTTGTTGCGGGCTGCCAACACCTGTCTTGTATCCGTATTTTCTCCCCAGCATTTTTTATTGGATTCTTTTTTCGGAATGTAGATTGCCTGGCCGTCTACGTACTCCTGTATCTGCGCCACAATCTCTTCCGGCAGTAAATCGTATACATTACGATAGCTCACTTCGCGCCTCCTAAATTTATGATTTTAGGATTGCAAAGGCTATTATCACGATTATGTTAAATATTTTTAATTTAATGTGCCATAGCCTTTGCTATGCACAGCTGCTTACTCCACAACCCATTCAGGCGCCTCCTTTGCTCATTAATCCATTTTTAGCATTGACACTTGTCTCCCAACGGATTTAAGTCAATGTTTTTCTTCATTATATCACCGGAAACACGTCTGCACCAGAACCATATACAGAACTGTTCCTCCGCCGATGCTCAAAAGTGTATTCTTTTTCCACTTATGAAGGATATAAATAAAAAGAACGGCTATCCCTTCGGGCGCTCCATGATACGGCGTATAAAAAGCGTCTTTCAAACTGTAAACCACCAGCAGGCCGATCACGGCATAAGGCAGCACCGTTCCAAGGTAGGCAATATAGGGCGGCGGTGTCTTACCCTCCGGGAAGATCAGGAATGGAAGAAATCTTGTGAGCATCGTACCCAGTACGACGACGAGAATCGTAATTACACTTTGAATGGTAGTCATTGTGCCGCCTCCTTACTTACTTTCTTTCTGTCCAGTGTAAAACACAGAATAATCAGCGCCATAGCCGGTATGATGAAACTCTGGCTTCCGAAAACCAGCAGGCAGAGCAGAGAACATGCGAGCCCCGTGAGAGCGGAACGATGATCTTTTGTCTCCTCCCACTGGTTGATAAACATCACCACGAACAGGGCAACCATCACAAATTCAATGCCTGTTGTATCAATATGTATGACATATCCCAGCAGAGCTCCCAGGGTTGCTCCGACAACCCAATAGATTTGATTGAGCATGGTTACAAAAAACATAAACCATCCTCTGTCTACCCCCGGCAGCATCGTTGCAGTGCAGTTAATCATGAACGCTTCATCACACATCCCGAAAATCAGATACGGCTTTTTCCAGCCCAGGTTCTTGTATTTATCCAGCATGGAAATCCCGTAGAAGAGATGCCGTGCATTAACCATCAGTGTCAGACAGAACGCGTAAAACGGGTTAAATGCCGACAGCAGCAGATTCACAGTGACGAACTCCATTGAGCCTGCATAGATAAAGAAACTCATAAGCATCGGATAAACAAAAGAAAATCCTTTGCTTCTCATCAGGAACCCATAAGACATTCCGATAAATAGGAAACCCACACAGATTGGTATTGTGTAAGGCAAAGCGGCTCTGAATGCTTTCATTTTCATAACATCATTTCTCCCTGTTTTTCTTGATTTTTTATCAAAGTTTTTTTATACTGTTCTATATAATTATAAAATATTGAACGCTCGTTTGATTCAGCGAACAAATCGTTTTATATATCATACAATCGTTCGCTATATCTGTCAAGTCGAGAGAGGGGTATTAAATGGATCTTGGAAAAATAATTGCACTCAACTTAAAGCAGCTCCGCACCGAACGCAACCTGACACTGGGACAATTATCAAAAATCTCGGGTATCAGTAAGGCTATGCTTTCGGATATTGAAAAAGGAGGCAGCAATCCGACCATCAATACCATCTGGAAAATCGCAAACGGCCTGAATGTCCCATACACGAGATTAATGGAAGAAATAGAGAAAAAAGCGACCGTAATCCGGAAATCTGACTCCATGATGCAGACTGACGAGACAAAACATTACCGGGTATATTGTTATTTTACAAGCACTCCTATCCGCAATTTTGAATTATTCTATGTGGAACTGGACGCCGAATCCTCCAATGCCTCTATCGGGCATTCCGAAAAAGCAGAGGAGTACATTTATGTTATCCAGGGGGAACTGGTGCTTCACACGGAAACAGAGGATTATACACTAGGCGGTGGGGATTCCCTCGTATTTGATTCCTCCATTGCACACACCTATATCAACCGCAGGAATACGCTCCTTACCTTTATGGTGGTAAATTTCTATCCGAATTAGGAAAGTGGGGAACTATGTGAAACTATAGGTAACCTGACCTGCTTGCCGCCTCCCATATAACCAAAATCGTTTTCTGCCGTGTACCATCACCGATACAAAATACCGGTATCAGATTGCGTATGTCAAAACACCCCTGTACAGATCATTTAATCCATACAGGGGTATTTCATCTTAAGCAACATTCTTCTAATCTCTTTTATCAGACTGTATTGCTCACTTACCTGTTCTTCTCTTCAGTACCGACCTTTTTTACGCGGCCCCTGCCCCATTTCACGGCTTCAACTCTTTATACAGTTTCAATTCTTTTTACAGCTCCAGTTCTTTTCACAGCTTCAATTCTTCTCACAGCTTCAATTCTTTTTACAGCTTCAGCCCTTTACTTACATTCACAACAAAATCCTGCACATTTGTTACGATTCCTTTTGCCGACAGGCTGCCGCGGTCTCCCAGCTTATTCACTGCAAACTCCGAGATGTCAACCGTATAGAAATAAACCTGACGGATTGTTCCATCCGACATCACGCGGAATGACGGCGTCATATTACCCGTTGCAACGGAATGAAGCGTGGTAGCCATACAGATGACCGTAGTTGCCTGGCTGATGCATTTTCTCATAGCATCCTGGCCCTCATATACATTAGCGTGAACCTCCGGAAGCGGCCCGTCGTCACGGATGGAGCCGACAAGCACAAAAGGCACCTCTTTCTTTACACAGCTGTAAATAATACCGTTGTCGATCCCCTCTTTCTCAATGAAGGCCGGAATGGAACCGTGGTATTTTACCTTATTGATCGTATCGATGTGATTGTAATGGCCTCCTTGGTAGCTATGCTGCGTATAGATATCCTGCCCGAGAGCCGTTTTCAAATAAGCTCCCTCCAAATCATGGGTCGCCAGAGCATTTCCGGCCAGCAGCGCGTCTACGTAACCATTCATCACCAGTTTTGAGAACGCCGCCCTGGAATCGGCGTCAAAAGCACAGGCCGGGCCAAGAACCCACGCCACATAGCCGTGTTCCTTCTCATATTCAAGCAGCTCATAAATGTTATCATAATCCCGCGAAAAAGCAGTCTCCCTGGAACGGCTCTGACGGAAAGCGAATGATTCCTGGCCGTCCTTACCATCTGCCGCGTTCCCGGAAAACTCGCTGAAGCCGTCCGGGTACACATAGATCCCATCTTCTGCATTCTCCGTCCTGCCTGTAAATACCATATCGCCCTGTTTCAGATTCCTGAATTCGCGGACGCAAATCTTCCCGTTCTCATAGACTGCGACACAGTCCATTCGGCTCTCCTCAGCCAGCAGCCAGCGGCCGCCCACTTTAAAATACTCCGGGAAAATCGTGGTTGCATGATATCCGTCCGGAGCGACTCTGTCAAACGGAGCAGGCTCAAGCTTTGCTTCCGGCGCCTCCGTGAACCGGGGCAGCGTAAAATCCGGGGCCTGATACGTTTTTAATTGAAATGACATGATAATTCCTCCCTGTATCTCAGTAATTGTTTTCAGTTACACCATTTATTCCGGCACTGATCCGATGTTACATTTGTCCGGTCTTGCATTTGCCTGGTCTTTCATTTGTCTGGTCTTTCATTTTTTACGGCGTTGGTTTCATATTATATCCGCGGCCATTCTTCTATAACTAATTTATCATATTTTGATACTTCCAACAACCACCTGAAAATAAAAAAAGCCTGCCGGTTTTCTCTATATAAAGGGGAGTGAAAACCGGCAGTGTATTTACACCCTGTAGCATATGGGATGTAAGCAATCTGTACTTCTGTATATTTATTATTTTTTAAATCAAACCCAGTTCTTTGGCCTGGAAGGTAAGTTCTTCTCTGAATTTCGGATGTGAAACCCGGATTAGTTCCCTGGCCCGTTCCGCCACGGTCTTTCCGGCCAGAACAGCCGCGCCATATTCTGTGACCACATATTCCACCATGGTACGCGTCAGGGACACCGGGGTTCCCGGGGTGAAAAACGGAACTATCTTGGAATATTTTCCATTCTTCGTAATGGACTCGACTACAACAATGGATTTTCCGTCCGGACAAAGCGCAGCGCCTGTTGAAAAGTCGGCAATTCCGCCCATGCCGGAATACTGTTTTCCTTTCAGATATTCCGAATTGGCCTGCCCCAGGAGATCGACCTGCACAGCATTGTTGATTGCCGTCATTCTCCTGTTCTGCGCAATCAGGCCCGGATTTAAAACATTCTGGCAGCTGTTCATATTGATTCCCGGATTGTGGCCGGCAAAATCAAACAGTTCCCTGGAACCTACAAGCTGTGCGCAGACGGAAACTCCCGGATGGAGTGTCTTTTTTCTGTTGGTGATAATTCCTTTTTTTGTCAGTTCCATCAGCAGATCTCCGTAGATTTCCGTATGGACTCCCAGATCTTTTTTAGGCTCCATGTACATCATGGCGGAAGAATTCAGGCGTCCCAATCCCACTTCTATCGTAGCCTCATCCTCCACAAGTTCCGAAAGTGCGTTACCGATTGCCCTGTAAACTTCGCGGCTTTCTTCGGCATCGTCAATCTCCCTTATGTTAAGGGGATACCCATCTCCTTCCACGATATAATCAAATTCGGAAATATGTTTTACATTCGCCCCGAGTACAAACGGAAGCTCCGGGTTGATTTCGGCAATGACAAGTTCCGCCTGGGTGGCAATCACCGGCATTCCGTCCGCCGCATTTCCCATCGAAACGTAGCCGTTTTCGTCAGGCTTCGATACGCAGGGCATTGCTATCCGGCATTTCAATGCGTTCATCGCCAGTTTACCGTAACCCGAAAAACCGCAGGGGATAAATTCAGCAAAACCGTTCTCTATATATTCCCGGTTCATGCCGTCCATGAAACTGAGGAAAACCCTCACTTCATCTCCCAGCCCCTCAAGTTCTCCCAGAAAGTTGGTCTGGGAACAGAAATACGTCACATTTTTTAAGTCTTTTCTCTTTCCCAGTTCCCTGAGGATTGTCTTCGGCTCCCTTGTCACAGCGCAGAAGCTGTCCCCGCTCCTCACCATGGCCGCCGCCTGAGCCGCTGTTATCAGTTTTTCATTATAGCTGTCTTTCCATGTCTGACACATTTTCGTTCTCCATTGTCCGTTTTATGAGCGGTTATTTTTCCATTCCAGCGCCGCTTTAAGTCCCTGGCTGTTCACAATGTCGTTAAATTCCTTCTGCGTCTGGGCCTGGTTGATACGGCACAGGCTGAAAATCTCTGCTGCAAAGTCCATGGCGTTGACCATGCCCTGAATCTCATACGTCTTGTTGACCTGGTATTTTAACATAGCCATCGTATCGGCAGGCATTCCGGCAAGTCTCTCGGCAACCTTCATTGTCTCCTCTTCCAGCTTCTCAAACGGCACCACCTTATTTACAACGCCGCATTCACGGAGGTCTTCCGCAGTCAGATATTCACCGAGATACAGGAGCTGTCTCGCTTTGTTCATCGGGAGTTTCCACGGCTCAATCAGGATGTCGGGAACATAGGAAAATGCCACTTCCGGCTCTCCGAACCTGGCGTCCTCGGATGCAATCACCAGGTCACACATAAAAGCAAGATGGAGCCCGCCGCCGATGCAGAATCCCTGCACAGATGCAATCACGGGTTTTTTGCATTTCCAGACTTCCCGCCATGTATTCAATTCCATTGCCGTATTCTCTCTTCTTGGAATCACGTCTACAATCGGCTCACCGATACTTTCCTTAATGTCAAAACCCGCGCTGAATGCCTTATCTCCCACCGCACTGATGACAATTACGTTGGTATCCGGATCCTGATCCGCCATTTTAATAAATTCTCCCAGGTTCTCCACCAGTTCCTGGTTAAATGCATTTCTCGCCTTCGGGCGGTTGATAATAACTTTTCCGATTTTCCCCTGTTTTTCATATAAAAGTACGTCTGTCTGGCTCATAATATCTGTTTCCTCCTGCTGTTTTCTGCTTTATTTCCCAATTTTTTTATTCCATTTTTTGCTTTTGAATTCCTGTATTTCCTCTTTTACTTTTTTATTCCTGTGCCTCAGTTTCCATCCTTCTCACATTTCCACCGCCCCATATGGACACGGCTCTCATCCCATCTGTCTTTTGCCGTTTTCTTAAATTCCGGATAGCCAAATGACATCAGACAGAGGATCTCTATCTCATCCGGGATGCCGAATTCCGGCCTTATGGTTTTTATCCTCTCCTCATTCGGATAAACACCCAGCCACACGCCTCCCACTCCCAGGTATTCTGCCTCCAGAAGCATGTTTTCAGCGGCTGCCGAACAGTCCTGGATCCAGAAGTCGAACCTGTATTTCTGCAGTGACGGGTCTGCGCACAGAATCACCGCAAATGCAGCTTCCGGTAGCATGGCTGCATGGGGATGAAGCTTAGAGAGCCTGATTAAATCCTCCCTGTCCTCCACTACCAGAAAATGCCACGGCTGTTCATTACCGGCAGACGGCGCACACATCCCGGCGCGCAGAATCTTTTCTATCTTCTCACGTTCCACCGGCCTGTCCAGATATTTTCTTGTACTTCTTCTCTCAAAGATTTCTTTCATGGCAAATACTCCCTAATTTGGTCCGCACTGTGCAAACAATGAGGCAAATCCACCCGTGTGGATATAAATCACAGGCAGGCCGGCCCGGCCTTTTTCTGCTTCCGTGACAGCGCCCACCACCGTTTTGCTGCAATAAATATTTTCAATATAGATGCCGGTCAGATGAGGAAAACGTTTTACCATCCGGCTGCTCTCCTTTGTATTGCTGCCCCAGCCATCCCCGGCGTAGCGGTCCGTAACCTCACACAGCGATTCCAGCCCGCACCCAATCGGGCCGGTATATTTTTCCGTTTCCTTAATCAGCTTCTTTATACGATTCTCTAATATCTCTTTGCTGTGCTCCACGCTGATCACCGTGATCTCAAATGGCATATTTTCCAGATAATTTCCGCATATAAGGCCGGCCGCTATGCCTCCGTTGCCTCCCGGCACAAAGATACGGCCCAATTTTTTTGGTGCATCCGTTCCTGCCGTTTTACCCTCTGATTTATGAACCGTAATATCGCCCTTTACCATCTCCTCTTTTATCTCCCGGAGCATGTCGATATATCCAAGAACTCCCAGCCCGGTGGAGGCGCCGTTTTCTATCAGAAAGGGCTTTTTTCCTTCCGCTCTGTATCCGTCACAGAGCAGAGCCGCCTTTTCATTCCGTTCCACGCCGCTGCAGGAACCCAGGAAGACTTCACGCACATCCAGTATTTTATTTAATACCATGTTCCCCCTTCTGTCCTCCGGCTGAAATGAATTATAGACGAGGGTACAGTCCAGGGGCAGCGCCGCGCAGGCTGCCGCCACAGTTGTGCACAGATTTGATTCATACGGTCCCGACGCGACCACGATGCCGCATCCTTGGGAGACCGCCTCCTCCAGCAAATATTCCATGCACCGCACTTTATTGCCTCCCGGCCCCAGTCCGCTCAAATCTTCTCTCTTGATGTAAAACGGCACGGGCAGCGAAAATTCTTCCTCTACTCTCCTGATTCTCTGGAGAGGGGTGGGATAACACCCCAGCTCCAGTTTCCTGTGATATAATTTCATTTTTCCTCCGCTCAATTATTGCAGACGTTAAATTGCAGGCGTTAATTAGAAGCTTCCTTCGGCTGCGTCATAAGGCTCACTGCCACATAGGCAATCAGGGACGGCAGAATCGGGAAAATGGATGATACGGGAAGTTGCACGCCGCAGTATTTGTACAGGACTACAAAGAGCATGCCTGTTATCGAGCTGGCGATTGCGCCTGCCTTGGTTGCCTTCTTCCAGAAGATTCCTCCGATAAACATGACCAGCGTCCCGGCGCACATAAAGGTGTAGGCCGCAGACAGCATGGATATAATTGTTTTTGCCCCGAGAGCCAGATAAAGCACGATAAGGCCGATTAAGAATGTAGCGATGTGGGCAATCTGATTTAACTTCTTCTCGCTTGCATTTTTATCAAAATATGCCTTGTAAATGTCATTTGTGAAGGAGCCTGTTACGTAAATAAGCTGCGAGTCTACCGTCGACATTACAGCCGCCATCAGCGCTGCAATCATGAGGGCAGCCACGAGCGGCGGGAATGCCTCAATCAGCACGTGGAACAGAATCGTTCCCGGCGCTGCGTCAGGATATAATGCGATGCCGTACATACCAATCATAACCGGAAGCACTACATAAGGAAGCAGGATCATCGCGCCCCAGAATGCGGAATGGAATGCCGTTTTTTCATCTTTACAGGACATATTTCGCTGGAAAGACGCACTGGAAATCAGGCCGTACAGCATGGACGGGAACAACATCATAACCCAGGTGTCGATTTCAAAAGGAATCAGCTCATAGAAAGAGCTTGGAAGGACTTCTTTCATCAGTCCCAATCCGCCCTGTGACAGCATGCAGCCAAATGCAATTAAGGTACATAAGAAAATCACGCCTACCTGAATCATATCCGTCATAAGGACTCCCCACTGGCCAGACATAGTGGAATAGATAAAAACGATAAGGCAAACCGCAGCGGCGCCCAAGGTTGCGTTCATGCCAAAATAGGAAAACAGGTTTCTTCCTGCAATAATCTGGCCTGCCATGATACTCATAGCTGCCAGCGCATTGACTACTGCAAAGATGGTACCGGTAATCCTGGCCCCATAACGCTTATTCAGGATATCCGACATCGTAAGCTGTTCCGTGCGGTAAAGTCTTTTTGACAGAACAAAGGCAAAAAGAACGTATCCCAGGGCGGAACCTACGCCGTACCAGATACCTCCGATTCCGTATATGGCGCCATACTCCGCACCTCCCACCACGATACCGTTTCCGATATGGGAACCAATATAGGAACCGCAGACCATCAGAAATGTCCCCTGTTTGGCCGCTGTCAGATAATCCTCAAATGAATTGGCATATTTTTTACCATAAAATCCAACTGCCAGCATTCCCCCAAGATACAAGATCATAACGACAACGATAAGCTGTAAAATATTCATACCCTTCCTCCTGTTCTTTCTCGACAAACGTTACTGTTCACTCCGTACCCAAAAAAATATTTTATTTTAAAATACTGTATTTTTTTACAAGCTCCTCATCAACTTCTATTCCAAATCCCGGCTTCTGCGGAAGCGGAATGCAGCCGTCCTCCTCCACGAAATAATTTTCTTTCAGGATTCCCTGGAATGCCCCCGGCGTCAAGGTCGGCGGATCATACGGATACTCAAGCCATGTGAAGTTGGGAATCGAGGCAACCAGATGCATACTCTGTAAAACACCGGTTCCTGGTATGTATGCATGCGGATTCACCGTTTTTCCGTAGGAATCGGCAATCGCAGCAATCTTTCTGATATAACTGATTCCCGTGCTCATGGTACAGTTGGGCTGCAGTATCTCATAGCATCCCTTGTCCAACATTATTTTGAAGTCCGGAATTCCTATATTGATTTCTCCTCCCGCAATCGGAATGTCCACTTCTTCATTCAGTCTGGCGAGGCCGTCAAAGTTGTATCGCCAGAGCGGTTCTTCCAGCCAGGCACAGCCGAGTTTCTCCATCTCTCTTGCCGTATCCCTTGCCCTCTCGTAACTCCATAGATAGGGATAACCGTTATTGTTGCGCTCACAGGCAGTTCCCTGGTTGGCATCCACCATAATTTCCAGTTTGTCTCCGACCGCCTCCCGAACCGCTTCTACAATCGCAATATCCTCTCTGACGGTCTTATGGGTGAAACGGACCTTGACGGCTTTAAATCCTTCCTCCACAAGGCGTTTTGCATCTTCTTTCCTCTGTTCATTGGAACGGATCTCTCCCCATGCCGCATAGACCGGCACTCTGTCCCTGCAGGCTCCAAAGAGCTTATAAACCGGCAGTCCTGCAGCCTTTCCGATGATATCCCAGCAGGCGTTTTCAATCACCCACGGCCTGGTGGCCACCCTGGCTACGTTGCGGAGCTTGAACATGATTTTTTCAATATCGAACGGCGAGTCACCGACTACCATTTCTTTGGCATAATCCATCGTACCGCATACCAGTTTCAGAATGCCGTGGGGCGCCTCCATGCAGGCATATCCGGTAATCCCCTCATCCGTGTGAACACGAACCACAAAAATCACCTGACCGCTCTCCGTTTTTCCCGGATACCATGTTGGATGGAATTCCACGGGAAAAGGTACGTTGACGCAGTCATAGGTAATGTCCGTTATCTTCATCTCTTCCTCCTGTCATTGTAATTGTTTCGCTGTCACTGTTATGTTATTACTGTTTCTTATCGTTTTTTCTTTCTTTTTTATATCTAACCCGGGTTTTAATTGTTTATTATATATTTTTATCTTTATTTACAGTTTCTTTACTTGACTTCATTTTAGCAGAAACATATTTGCATGAAAAACAGTATTTTCTTTACACAGTTACAACTTTCTGTTGTATAATATAGAGAAATCGCGGGATGACAAAGCAACCGTTTGACAGAAAGGAATGGCGTCATGAATATAAGACAGTTAGAATACTTTGTGAAAGTTTATGAATGCGGCAGTTTCTTTAAGGCGGCGGAATCTCTTTTCATCTCCCAACAGGCCCTTAGCCGGGCGCTGGCTACCCTGGAGCAGGAGCTGAATGCCCAGCTTTTTTACAGAAACCACAAGGGCGTCACCCCCACCACCCTCGGACGAGAACTGTATATCTCCTGTCAGGCGGCGCTCAGGGAGATGCAGGTGCTGGAAAAGCATATGAATGAATTTATCCGCCAGAATTACGGCTATCTGAAGATTGGTCTGGGCGCCGGATGCCGGTATTTCATTTCTAAAACCATGTGGAAGGATTTCTTCAAGGATTATCCCCATGTCTCTTATGACGTTGAAGAATATACCTACAAGCACAGTATTGAACTTTTAGATAATAAGGAGCTGGATATTCTGATTATCTCGGACTATACGCCCGGAAAAGAGTATTATCAAAATGAACTTAAGACACAGGACCGCGTTCTCCTGCTGCCGAAGGAGCACCCTGCCTTTGAGAATGAATACATAAAGCTGGAAGATTTGCGTGACGAATCGTTCGTGCTTTCCATCAACGATTTGGCTTACCACAGCTTTCTGGAGTTCTGCACTGAGCATGACTGCCTTCCTAAAGAAGTCCTGCGGGTCAGCGACACCCTGTATATGTATGAAACCTGCAGCCGGGACCGCTGTGCCGGAATCACGATCAAAGGATATTTTACGGATGTCTTTCTTCCAAAATTTCCGGATCTCGATATTATTCCGTTTAAGCGTAACCTTTTTCCCTATACCATCACCCTGATGGCGAGAAAAAATCACCCGAATCTGGCGCTGATTATGTCGCTTGCCTCCTATTTGAAAGAATATTTGAGTGATAAATCATAAAAAAGTTCCGCAGCATACCCCCTGTGAACAGCAGCCTGTTTTCTCTTCATGATAAAATTTTAACGTTATAAGTCTTGCATTTCCGGCTCAAATATACTACACTTCTTTTGAATCGTAATAATACGGAACTTATAAAAAATTATCAGGTTAAAGTCAGCAAGGAGGATGCAAATGATGAACGCAATTCAGGTTAAAGAAGGCATATACTGGGTGGGGGCGCTGGACTGGCACCTGCGCAATTTTCACGGATACACGACGAACCGGGGCGCAACCTACAATGCCTATTTGATAATTGACGAGAAGGTTGCATTGATCGATGCGGTAAAGGCGCCGTTTTCCAAAGAACTGCTGGAGCGGATCAGCAGTATCATCGACCCTTGTAAAATTGATTACATAATCTCAAACCATGTGGAGATGGATCATTCCGGCGCTCTTCCTGCCATGGCAAAGGCCTGCCCGAACGCCACAATCGTCACCAGCGCTCCCAGCGGAGTGAAGGGACTGACTGCCCATTACGGACAGCTCAATTACATGCCTGTGAAGAGCGGCAGCACCCTAAGCCTCGGAAAACGCTCCCTCTCCTTTGTTGCTACCCCAATGCTCCACTGGCCGGACAATATGGTCACCTGGTGTCCGGAAGAAAAACTGCTTTTCTCCAACGACGCATTCGGACAGCATTACTGCACCAACACCCGCTTTGACGATGATTCCGACTTCTGCGAGACCATGCAGGAGGCAAAGAAATACTATGCCAATATTATTATGTGCTACGGGAAACAGGCCGCCGGGGCCTGGAAAACCGTCAAGGAACTGGCTCCCGAAATGATCGCCCCGAGCCATGGCGTCATCTGGAGAAGCCATGTGGACGATATTCTGAATGCCTATGAAAAATGGAGTACCCACGAACCGGAGACCGGCGCACTTGTGGTCTTCGACAGCATGTGGCATTCCACGGAAACTATGGCACAGACGATTGCCGAGGCATTTACCGATCAGGGTGTTCCTGTGAAGCTTTGCGATTTAAAGCAGTCCCACCTCTCGGACATCATCGTAAATCTCCTGGACTGCAAGTATGTGGCCGTCGGTTCACCGACCCTCAACAACAATATGCTTCCGACCGTGGCTGCTTTCCTCTGCTACATGAAAGGCCTCTCCCCAAAGAACCGCAGGGCATTCTCCTTCGGCTCCTACGGCTGGGGCGGACAGGCTAACGCACAGATTGATGAAGAACTCAAAAAATGCGGGTTTGACATCTGCCTTGATACGCTGAAGATTCAGTATATTCCTTCAGAGGAACAGTTAAAAGAAATCGGTGAGAAAATAAAAAGCCTGAATTAAGCGGGACAGTATCCTTTTACATAAAGCACGTTGTCCTAAACCATTGTTAAATCTAAAAAACGCCGCCGGCCAGTGAAACTTATGCTGTTTCACTGGCCGGCGGCGTTTTACGGTTGGACGGCGAAAATCTGCTTATAACGCCTGTTTACGCTGCTCCATCTCTTCCGCCGTTCTCAGACGCACATCCGGTTCACTCGGAATCTTAAAGCCCGGGAAGAACCGGTCCAGGCTGGTAATGGTTAGAATCAGCATGGATGCAACGGATATCATACTCAGATAGTTTGCGGAAATTATTTTCATTGGGGTAAATGCATAGAGCGGATAAACCGCAGTCGCAAGGCCCGTAAAGAAAATCATGTAGCCGTGCCACGGTATAAGCTGTGAACCTATTGTTCCGAAGGCATCGGAGTAGGTGGAGTTGCGCAGGCGCAGTATGTACATCTGTTCCGGCGTTGCCTCGACCGCATTGTCCGTCATATTTTTAATAATCGGCCCCATCGTTACAATCTGTCCCGTACAGTCGCCCAGCACCGCATTGCAGAGTAAGGAAAGCAGGGCATTACACATCATGAGCTGACGTACGCTGTGGGCAATTTTTAAAACTCCCCTGATAATTGGATCAAATGCATTCATTCCTCCCATGATTCCGCCGAATGCCGCGGTCCATAAAGTCATGCTGACCGACCAGGAACCGGCGTCTGAAAAACCGGTATAAACGAGATCGGCAAAGGATGACAGAGTGAGCGTATTGGCAAACAGGCCGCATACAAGGGCCAGGCCGATACCGGAACCGAGGCAGATGACCGTGCCGATGCCTTTAACGGCCATAACGATAACGGCCACAAGGGGAAGCAGCAGGTAAAGAGGCACTCCGCTGCGCACCTGCTCCAGCAGAGTAACCGCGGAGGGACGCTCCACCATCAGTGTCTCCCATACTTCCTTTGGGATTGCATCAATTGCTTCGTTTGCGTTACCTACCGCGCCGCCCAGCCCCATGGCCTGGGAAACAATAAAGAATACCACAACGCCGGCCACCAGACAGGAGATGGACCATGCGCCCTGATGGCGCACACGGTCGGTTACTTCAACCTCATGCACACCGGAAGAAAGCACAGTTGTATCCGAGATCAGGCCGATATTATCGCCAAAACAGCAGCCTCCCGCGATTGCGGCAACCGTCAGAAGAGGGGAACCGCCTACAATATGGGATAACCACAGGAATACCGGCACACAGGCCGCAAACGTTCCCCAGGAAGTTCCCGTTGCAATCGAAAGCAGGGAGGTGACGATCAGGGATGCGCTTGCAACCGTGACGCCGGTCAGTCCGACCTTCATCGCAACAATAATAATGGATGCCCCAACGCCGCTGGCCATAAACACTTCGGCCATGGCAAAGGAAATCATAAGGATAAAAAGAATATCAATCAGATTCTTTGCATTTTCAATCGCAGATTTATAAATTTGCTTATAAGACTGTTTATCCAGAACAAATGCCAGAATCCCCGCCAGTACCGTTACAGAAGCGTCCCCGCATCTCAACTAAACTTCCCCCTTGACTTATCCAGTTTATTGCAGTAAACTAAGCCTATAATAGTTTGTCGTAATAAACTGAGGAGGCCGGAATATGACGGATTTGAAACTGTACGATGCAGAATTTAAGTTTATGAACATTGTGTGGGAGGTGGAGCCTATTAACTCCAGAGAGCTTTCCGTTATCTGCGGGGAACGTCTGGGGTGGAAACGGCCGACTACCTACACGGTGATCCGTAAACTCTCCGAACGCGGTTTTATCAAAAATGAGAATGCCACGGTGACAGCTCTTGTGAAAAGGGAACAGGTGCAGAAATACGAGGCCGAGATGCTGCTTGACAAGGCATTTGGCGGCTCCCTTCCCTCTTTTATCGCGGCGTTCCTGAAAGATAAATCCCTGAACGATGAGGAGACCGGCGTTCTTTTAAAAATGATAGAGGAGGCGAAAGAATGAATCATCTTCTGATTACCGTACTCAACATGAGTATTACGGCCGGAATTGCTGCTATCGCCGTCATGCTGGTTCGGATTCTTCTGAAAAATGCACCGAAACTGTTTTCTTATTCCCTGTGGGCCGTCGTATTTCTGCGCCTCATCTGTCCCTTCAGTTTTGAGAGCTCGGCTAGTTTCATGCCGGTCAACCGTGAATTGATACAGCCGGCGGCGGTCACAGAGGGGAATCCACAGATTAACAGCGGACATACGGCCATTGACGCTACGGTAAACCGGCTGCTCGGACATACCGCGCCTGAATCCGGGGATGTACCCAATGCACCTGAAGCAGACAGAGCCATTTCACCGGTGCAGGCTGTTCTTTCGGGAGCCGCATATGTCTGGCTCTTTGGCGCTGCCGTGATTCTGGTTTATTCGGCAGCCGCCTATATCCGCCTGAAACGCAGGATCTACGATGCAACTCTTATATATGACGATATCTTTGAAACGGATAAGGTATCCACCGCCTTTGTGCTTGGCTTAATCCGCCCCAGAATCTATGTCCCTTCAGAGCTGGATCCGAAGCAGTTGGACTGTGTCCTGGCGCATGAGCGGGTGCATATAAGGCGGCGGGATTACGTATTTAAGTTTCTTGCCTTTCTGGCGCTCACCGTTCACTGGTTTAATCCTCTCGTATGGGTCAGTTACCGGCTTATGTCAGAGGATATGGAAATGTCATGTGACGAGGCCGTCCTGCGCACGGCGGACAGCGATATCCGCCGGATTTACTCCACGTCACTCGTCAGCCTGTATGCCCGCAAGCCGGGACTTTTAAGTCCTCTTGCCTTTGGAGGCGGCAGTATCCGCTATATGAAAAAGAGGATAAAGAACGTGTTGAATTTTAAAAAGACATCCCGTATGGCTGCCGCAGCCTATACCCTGGCGGCAGCGCTGTTTACCGCAGGCTTTGTCACAAACCCGGCCAGCGCCGCACTGACATTAGAAAAACCGAAACCTGGTGAAGATGTGAAACAGACATCTTATAACCACAAGAGCCGCACGGACAGTCTGATAGAAAATTTCAGGCAGTATGCCTCCTACGGCGTGACCTATGATCCGGAGCAGGACGCTGTTTACTATAATAGCCGGAGGGTAAAGCTTTTCGTATCATTCCAGGATCATGGAAATGAAAAGAACTCCTATTCCTTTGATTTATGCTACCACGATCGCGGCACCGACAGCACACTGTATCTCGAAGCTATCCGGGATCAGAACGGCAATGTTACAGGGATAAAGGAGCTGGATAAAAAAATTGCAGATGAACTGCTGGACAATATGGAGGACATCACCCCTGAATGGGACAAAAAAGAATGGGAGAAAGAAGATACGAATTACCCCGGACGCCCCGATGACGGAATTCCCTATATTACAATGGACGGCACGCAGATACTTGATACTGCCGGGATCAGGGGAAGCGATGTAAGCAAGGACAGTGTTGACAAAAATGTCAAAGACTGGATGCAGCAGTGTGATAAAACCCAGGGCGCCTATCTGATGAAGGTTCCATCGTCGCACGGTAACACCATCTATATTTATTATAACAAAGGAGGACGTTATCCCTGGAACATGGAAACGGATGACGGGAACAGCCGGAAAATCACCGTCAATATGTACAGCAAAAGCGATCTGGTAACAGAGGACGGCTATTTTCTGATGCGCCTCACTACTACGGAGGGCGATCCGGAAATCAGTCTGTATCTGGATGGGATTGAATTAGAATTCCGTTAGGATACTGCCGGGAGGAACGGGACTGAATTCAGGAAAACAGCGGAGAAGAAATAGAATGATTGAGATCTTGTTGCATAGATTCGGATAAATTTAAAAATGAGAATGTCTTTTTTAGATAGATAGCTTTATTTTTTATTGATAATTTCATTGTTTTATAAGTAAAAAGCCCCGCTGACAATTTGATTTTCAGCGGGGCTTTTTATTTATAAAACCATCCTCAATGACTTCCGGTTAGCGTACGCGTTTTGTTGACGGGAACGAAACTGGGTTCCGTTGGAACCTGGCGGTCGAAGGGACTCATTCCACCTTTGTATCATCACATCTGTATAACAGCCGATTTTATTTAACCGCCAGCATTTCAATATATCCCCTGCTGCCGATCGGTTCCAGCTGGATTCTGGGATTTTCTTCATCCCACACATATCCGGTCACAGAGAGATTATATCTTCTGATTGCCTCCTTGACCTCATCGATGGCCACGCAGTAGTCTTCCTCTGCAAACGGTTCGCCCTGGAACATCATATACTTTGCCGCGGGCAGATCAAGCACCTCAAACCCCTCCGGAACGATACCGTCATAGTCATAAGACACTTCCACTCCCTGCACATACTCCGAGGTTCCCGGTTTTATGAACCGATGCGGCAGCCACATGCAGACAGGCTCTCCGCTGATTGATTTGATACTCTGGAGCAGCCCCCAGACATCACAGCCAACCTCCTCACAGTATGCAAAATAATCATTTGCCTTGACGCCCCTCTTAATGATGACCTTACGGGCCGGTTTCTCAATTACCTGGATGAATACGTTTTTTAAGTTTTCCATATCCGTTCTCCTTTCAATATTCCTGAACTTCACACCATATGGAGTAAAGAGATACAAAGGAACCGGATTTAATGCATATTCCCGCGGATTGCAGCCGAACTCCCGCAGAAATGCCCTCTGGTATCCATCCACGCTGCCAAATCCCATCTCAAAAGCCACATCTGCAATACGGCACATATCGTCCCTCAGCTTCAGCGCCGACCTCGACAGACGCATCCTGCGGATGTAATCGGCCGGTGTGATTCCAACCTGCTGTGTAAACAGACGGTAGGAATACCATGGCGAAAACAGGGAAACACGGGATAACTCCGCCAGTGTGATATTTTCCGTCAGATGCTCCCCGATATAATCCTGCATTCTCTGGACCGCTTCAATCTGTTCCTGCATGTCTCTCACCTCCTTACCTGTGCATTATAGGATAAACAGAAAAATATGGCTCGACTATCTTTGCCGCTTTTCATTCCGCCTCTTCGGCGCTTTTCTCCCAACCTCTGTTCGCGGCGGAAAAAGAGCTTAGAAAACCTTTTACCGTTAAATTAAGAAAACAGATACCACATCTTCCCCGGTATCTGTTTTCCGTCTGTCTTCCGTAAAAGCCAGTTATTCATTCCTGTTCACGATAACAGCTATTCTTCAAAATCTTCCCGAACCACTTCCCACGCCGCATCCACGCTGAAATGATCCTTAATATACTCTTGTGTCCCCGCACAGAGTTCACAAAGCCGCTTCTCATCGCCGTATAAATCCGTCACCGCCTTCGCAAAATCCTCCGGTTTGTCTTCCACAAGCAGCACGTCCTCCACGCCCGGAATACCCTCACTGCCCACGGAAGTAGTCACAATAGGGGCGCCGTTATAAATGGCCTCGACCACCTTGCCCTTCACGCCCGCGCCGTACCGGAGCGGCACAACGACGATCCGGCAGTTCCGGTAAAGCTCTGACAGCTCTTCCTCGGAGACAAATCCCTTGACGATGATCCCGCTGCCCGGCTGTTCCAGCGCCTTTATCTCCTCGGTCACCCGGGAACCGACAACGTAGAAATTCACGTCCAGTTTTTCCCTTATCAACGGGAAAACCTCTTTTGCAAACCACAGCACCGCATCCGCATTCGGCGGGTGGGCAAATCCTCCGACAAACAGAAGTCCTTCCCTCTTTGCAAAGTCCATATTCAGGTTTTCCAGGAAGGTATCGTACACATAAGCCGTAATCGCCTTTACATTAATTGTCTCATCCACGTCGTGGATAGCCTCTTCCTCCACAACCGACGGGTAATAGGAGACAGCCGCCTTGTGCATCAGCGCGAACTCGATGGATTTCCAGTATTCAGAATCCCTCTTTTTCTGTACATCGCCGGTCAGTTCATATTCCCTGAATTCTCTCAGGAAATGGAGATCGTGGCCATAATAAATAATCTTGATATCGGTATGTTCCGCAATATAGTCCACATATTTTGCAGCGATATGGGGGCGGTTCAGATAAGCGACGTTTATCTCTTTCCCGTTCTTATCCAGCCAGTCCCAGATACCGGTCAGATATTCCTGCCCGTAAAGGACCTCGATGCCCATCTGCTGTAAAACCGTTGTATAAGGTTCCTCATGGAGGTAATTATCTCCCACGAACTTCACCACATATCCCTTTTTCAGAAACATCTTCAAATACTGGAAGGTAGTTTTGGAACCGGCATCCTTGTCAAACGTCGGAACATAATGATCCACCACCAGGATGACGGGTTTTCCCATACTTCTCTCCCGTGCGCGGAATGGATTCGGGTTACCGGTATTGACACACTGGTTTTTAAACTCCTCTTTCCACTTTTCCTTAAGTTTCTCACTGTTTTCCACCTGATACCGTTTCAGGCCCCCGCCGTTTACATCCGTTCCGTTGCTGACTCCCTCAAAATGGATTACCTTGGAGAGCGGCTGATAAACCACTCTGTATCCGGCTTTTCTGACCTCAAAGGCCAGATCCGAATCTTCACAGTAGGCCGGCGCATAGCGCTCGTCAAATCCGCCAATCTGTTTCCACAAGTCATTGGAGAGAAGGATGGCGGCGCCCGAAATATAATCCACATCTTTCACATAGTTATATTCTGCCTTATCGGGATTGTCCAGACGGCCGTAATTCCAACCTGAACCGTCGCTCCATATAATTCCTCCGGCTTCCTGAAGACGGCCGTCGGGATAAACCAGCTTGGATCCGACCATTCCGATGGAAGGATCCGACTGAATCAGATTTACCAGAGAACTGAGCCAGCCCTCCGTCACCTGTGTATCATTATTTAAAAACATCACATAACGGCCCCTTGCCGATTTGGCCGCATTGTTGCAGTTCTTTAGGAATCCCTGGTTGGTTTCATTCCTGCAGACCGTGATGTTGGAGACAAACTCTCCCAGATGCTCCGTGGCATCGTTTGAAACGTCGTCGGCTATCAGAATCTCATAGCTCACATCCTTCGTATGTTCCAGAATGGAAGCCAGACAGAGATAGGTATGGTGAATCTGGTTGTACACCGGAATAACAATCGATACCTCCGGGTTTTCCTCCACAGGAAAATTAAGTTTCCCATACTGAAGGTACTCCTCACCGATTTCAAAATCTCCCTTAATTCTGTTCTTCCCTTCCTCTGACGTATACATTCCAATGTATCGGACCGGATGAAGCAGCGTATTTTTCCAGTATCCCAGAATCTTGCGTTTTCTGGTTCCCTTCGGATAAGCTCTGTTAAAGGCCTGTCCTATTTTTCTTCTGATTTTGAAGATGACTGCCTCGTGGCGGTTTAAATAGGTCAAGGTTTTCCCCATCTCTCCGATCTCACGGCGCAGATCGGCAATAATCACTTCCAGGTTTGCCACATGGTTATTCGTCAGGCGCTGAACCTCCTGCACTTTTTTAAGCGCAGTGTCCTTCTCGGAAATCTCCGCCCTGAGCTGGTTTAACCGTTCTCTGGCGCGTTCCAGTTCCCCGTCCACCTGCTTAAGCTCGGTGAGCGTCTTCGTCTTCACCATAAAGTCTTCCTGGTATATCCTCTGGTTCTCCCCATGGACGTACTCCTGGAAGCTGCGCTCCATCTTTTCATAAAGGGGAAGCTGCTTCTCCTCAATGCCGAATTCTTTTAAAAATGAAGCCTGATCTTTAAATTTCTCACCAATTATGCTCTGATACTGTCTGTAAAAATAGTGGAGCGTCCTGTACTGAACGAAACCGGCCGGGACAGGAAACAGAAATACCCACTCGTAGTCGAGGGCATAGACCCCTTCCTCCGTCACCAGCATATTTTCAAACAGGGCGTCAATGTTGGAGGCGGCATAGGCCGGTCCCTTCTCTTCCACATCCACCGGTTCGCCCGCCGATGAAAATACCTCTTTAAATTCCGGCGTCACATGGAAATCCGAGATGAATTCCGGCTTGATGTCATAGATAAGCTCCATTCCTCTCCTCACGGCGGCGACGATATCGCCCGAGGCCAGTTCTTCGCCCAGAATCTCCGCCATCGTTCTGCCCTGCAGATAATCAAAACGGGCGGTCCTTCCGTCTTCGGACACCTCCGGCTTTACCAGCTTCATGCTCTCATTCTGGCTGGTCAGAAGATTATATTTTTCATCAAACGAGCGGATATGCGGAATTCCCTCCTCACAGAGGGCGGTCTTCTCAACAAAGCGCGTTCCGTTCTCTTCCAGAATCTGTGTCTTGATCTGGAATTTCTCCTGCCTCGTCCTGTTGTATTTAACAAACCTTAACTCTGACACGGTGTCTATTCTCCTTTTTTATTGTTATGGGCGCGCGGAATGTTACCTGTGAACAGTAACCTGCCCGCTCCCCTCGGTCCATATCACGAGAAAAGAATTCGCGAAATTCTCAAACTGGCCGTCCTCACAGACGGCGTCGTATGCGGCTCCCACATCCATCAGCAGATATTCCGGATAATCATAGAGTGCCAGCATTCCGGTCAAATCGCCCTTTTTCGGCAGATACTGTTCGGAATAGATGGAAGACGGAAGGCGGTAATCCGGCATTGGATAATAGAATCTTCCTCCCTCCAGACAGTTCTCCAGTTTCCGCTTCGTCACGCTCACTGCGTCCCTCTGCGCACCGGCAAAATACTTGAGGCCAAACTGGTTACAGGCCGCAAGTATCAGCGTCCCGCCCGGCGCCAGAAGCTGTCTGGCCGCCCGAAGCTGCCCGTCGATCGGATCTTTCTCTCCCGCCCGGCTTTCCGCGTGCAGAGAACCTATTAACGTCACATAGGCAAATCTGCCATGGTTCTCAGGGTTTCCGGCATAAGACTCCAGACTGCCGCATTCCAGTCTGAGCCCTGGAGTTCCCTGATATCTGGTTTTTACCACGGAAAGACTCTCCTCCGACTCATCGAGTACCGTCACATTCCCCGTTCTCTTTAAAAACAGTCCGGTCAGCGCACCGAAATCAGCTCCCACCTGAAGGAGCGGTCCGCCCTCTTTAAAATCATACCATTCCAGGAGGTTTTCCCGAAGCGGAGCCAGCGCATAGAGGTAATCCAGACGTTTATTTTCCTTTAGAGCCCTCCTTATATCTAAGCCCGTATCCGTCGTGTATTTATCTATCAGACTCAGGATTTCACCGTTCAGGCTCTTTTTCGATTTCCTATTTTTTGCTGCATTCGCACTATTATTCAAATTCTCCATCTTACGGGTCTCCTTACACATCGGCGTCCACAAGCACCGCTTCCACTTCCGGCTCCATATCGTAGACTCCAACCGTATTCTTATTGGAAATCACGGTGATGTTCACCACGTCGTAAAGCCGGTGGTACACTACGTGCTCCCCATTTTCAAAACCGGTGCAGCTCATGGACAGCAGGTACTCCCCGCCCTGAAGCGTCATCTTCTGCGTAAATGCCACCTCGTAAACATCGCCTTTTTTGACCGGCTTTATATCGGTTCCTTCAAACAGGGTATTGGTGCCGGTCAGGTCGTTACCCTTCTTGTCCTTGATCGTATAGGTAAAAATAGGAGCCTGTATGGCATCGTTAAACCGGATCTTCTCCTTGATTGTAAATGATTCCCCCTTCAAAAGGAGGTTTGTGATATTGCCTCTCTGGTCGATCAGGCCCATATCAAATATTTCCGCCCTTCCGTCCCCATATTCCTCGCGGTTTAAATTGACCGTCAGTTTGTTCCGCATCAGAGAAGGACCCGATGCCTTGTCTGCGGAAGCCGGATCTTCTCCCGGTTCCCCGCCTCCCATCTCGGCCAGCACAACCTTTTCTCCGGAAAAATCACTCATCTGTGCAAGCTCCTCCCGCAGCGCCTCCATCTGGCCCGCCAGGATTTTCTTGTACATATCCACCATCTTGCCCGCGGAACCCTCGGCGATAAATTCACCTCTGTTTAACAGGATTACCTTATCACAGTATTTGATAATACTGCCCATATCATGGGTAACCATGACGATTGTCGTCCCGTTTTTCCTGATCTCGTCCATCCTCCGGTAACACTTGGACTGGAAGAAAACATCGCCGACCGACAGGGCCTCGTCCACAATCAGAATCTCCGGCTCCACATTGATCGCCAGTGCAAAAGCCAGCCGCACGAACATACCGCTGGAATACGTCTTTACCGGCTGGTAAACGAAGTCTCCGATGTCGGCAAATTCCAGGATATCCTGAAGCTTGGCCTCCATCTCTTTTCTGGAAAAACCCATCATCGTTCCGTTCATATAGATGTTCTCAATTCCGGTATAATCCATGTTAAAACCGGCTCCCAGTTCCAGAAGGGCCGATATCGTGCCATCCACCTTCACCTGGCCCGACGTCGGCGTCAGGACTCCGGTTATAATTTTTAATATCGTGGATTTACCAGAACCGTTTGTTCCGATAATTCCGATTGTCTGTCCCTTTTCCACGGAAAAAGAAATGTTGCTGAGGGCATAGAAATCCTTATGATACTCCTTATGGCCGATATTCAGGGATTCCTTCAAACGGTCAATGGGTTTTTCATACAGCCGGTAGATTTTCGTTACATCTTTTATTTCAATTGCGTATTCTGCAGCCATTGTTTCCTCCAAAAAAAGCGTATAATCGTTTGTATTATAACATATTCTTCCCTTTTTTCATACTGTCAAAAAGCTTAAGGAAAATTTAGTTGAGGGGGGAGGACGCCTCTGTAAGACGGCGGACGGGGGAGTGAGGTGGGTGGATGAGTCTTCAGTCCCGGTTTTTAGGTTGTCGTGAGGGGGAATCCGGAGAAAAAAATTCCTGCGGGGACACGCTCCCGCTTGTGAAGCGCACAGCGGATGCTAAGCTCGTGAGAGACCTCGCTAAGCACCGGCGGGCTTCAAGGTCTCCCTTCGGAAAATTTTTCTCCTCCATCCCCGGGCAGGTTGTCGGCGGGACTGAAGACTCAGGGAAGGTGTTGCCCCGTCCGCCGGCTTCAGGGGCTGATTGTCTCTTCCGTCAAGTGGGGAGGGTATTGTCGCGGCCGCCATGTAGCCGTAATTTTGCTGAAAAGTTGGGGGGTTTTATACAGAAACGTTTCAGTTTGAACAGATGATAGAACCGGAACAGATTTCTGGAAATTTTTGTCTTATTTTAAAATGTCCTGTCATATCGGCTTGAAAGGTTGTACAATTATAGGTATGATGCATAATATGTATATACAGTTTGCAATTTATGAATCTATAGTGATCGTGTCTGCTAACATGCAGAGTACGAACAATGCCATTTACTGCAAATTGCATGAATCAGGAAAAAGGGGGAGTAATTATGTTTTGTAAAAGATGTGGGGCACAACTGCCCGAAGGCGCAGGCACGTGTCCGCAATGCGGCCAGCAGATGGTCATCCCGGAAAATCCTTCCGTACCGGCAGATCAGCCAACCGTCTGCGAAGAGAGGCACAATGAGTTTGTTGCGGCATCGGCCGCCCGGAAATTAAGCGTATGGTGCTGGTTGGCGATTGCCTCATTGGCATGCGGCTGTTTTACACTCTACAAGGGAATTGATAAAATGATGCGTTACAGCGATGGGGAACGTTACCCCTACGAACCTGTGAACGCTTATGTAGGCGGGGATGCCTATAATTACATTATCAACGGCAACTATGCTACCGCGTTTTTTGTTTTAACGGCAATGTTCGTCCTAGCGGCTGTAGGCCTTCTGATTGTGCACTATTTGGCAGAAGCAAAGGAAAATAAATAAATGTTTTGCAGCAGATGTGGAACCATATTACAATCTAAAAGCCGCTGCTGCCTTCCTCATTTTCCGAGGAAAGCGGCAGCGGCTTTTTATGGTCAATCCAGCGCCTCTTTCATCACATGCATCATCCGATCCGCGTCAATCGGCTTTGCTATATGGGCGTTCATTCCGCTCTCTTTGGCCCGATTAACGTCCTCACTGAATGCATTTGCCGTCATTGCCACGATCGGCACCGTCAGGCTGTCCGGACGCCCGGATGCCCGAATCTCCCGGCAGGCGTCGTAGCCGTTCATCACCGGCATCAGAATATCCATCAGAATTATATCGAAAAATCCCGGTTCCATCTTCAGGTACAGCTCCACCGCCTCACGGCCGTTGACGGCTTTCATGCTTTTCATTCCGGCCATGGATAAAAACGTTTCCGCTATTTCTGCGTTCAGTTCATTGTCCTCCACCAGCAGACATTGTTTTCCAGAGAGGCAGTTCATGATTTCCTCCGACTTGAATACGGAGCCGGTGCCCTCCTCTTTTTCACGGAGCACCGCCGTCCGGGAGGTCAGGGGCAGCACAAGTTCCACGCGGAATACGGAACCTTTGCCGGGACTGCTCTCCAATCCGATATTTCCCCCCATCAATTCCACCAGGTTCTTTGTGATAGCCATCCCCAGCCCGGTTCCCTTATAGCTGGAACGGCCGGAATCATTTTCCTGGGTAAACGGTTCGAAAATATGTTTCTGGAACTCTTCCGACATTCCCACGCCTGTATCGGATATCACGAACCGGTACCGCCCTTTTCCCTCCCTGTCACAGGGCAGCTCTGCGGCTTCCACCGTGATTCTGCCGCCATCGGGAGTGCATTTCACCGCATTGCTCAGAATATTCATGATAATCTGGCTGATACGGACCGGATCCCCCAGAACGGTGTCATGGGTGATATTTTCACAATGGACCGTCAGGGAGAGCCTCTTTTCCTCCGCCTTTTTTTCTATCAGCATCCGGTTGGACTCAATCAGCTCCGTCAGGGAAACCGCCTGGCTTGCCAGCTCGATCTTCTGGGCCTCAATCTTCGACATATCAAGGACATCGTTAATAATTCCCAAAAGCAGCCTGGAAGACACATCGATTTTCGTCAGGCAGTCCGCCACACATTTCCCGTCGTCAATATTTTCCTGGGCAATTCTGGCCATTCCGGTGATGGCATTCATCGGCGTCCTGATATCGTGGGACACGTTGGAAAGAAAGCTGCTCTTAGCCCGGTTTGCTGCCTCGGCGGCGTCGCGGGCGGAGACAAGCTCCATATACTGGGCCTTGTCGAGCCTGTAGGTGTACAGATTGAAATAAATAAGCGTCAGGGCCACCAGCACCAGGCTCAGACCGCACTGCAGCAGCACTTCGTCCAGTTTTCCTCTGACCGACGCCTCTATCACCTCCGACGGCACCATAAAGAGCTGATAGCCGTCCATACTTTCAAACGGCAGCACACTGAGACAGTATTCTCTATGATCATCCCTCACCCAAGTTGTGGTGCCGTGTCCCTGTATGGCGGACTCCGTCATTTTCGACAGCTTGTTTTTATCGGAAAACTTCAAACCAGAAAAGTATTCTTCCACCGTACCGTAATTCTTTTCATCCGTCTCTTTTCCGGCGACATGCATAAATGTGTTACCATATCCGTCTGCGAGGACAACCGTCGCGTCCCCGTCATAGAGTTCCTTATTCAGGCTGTCATATAACGCTGTATTGCTATAGGCCATTGCCAGCGCAGCCACCCTGAAACCGGCCACCTCATACGGTTCCACCGGAATACTCACGAAAACGGCATCCTCCGAATCATTAAAAAGCCCTACCCGGAATAGTTCTTTCCGATTTTCTAAGAGGAGCTTCAGATCGGCGGTCTTTTGGATTTTTTCCCTCTTCCCGCCCTTTCCCGTTGCATATCCTTCACCGTCGATCAGGTAAATTCCAAACAGGTTGTTGTCGGCGGCGCTTCTTCCCAAATAAACAGAAAGTTCCTCCGTGCTCATCTGGTTAAACATCCTGAGGGTCTCACTGACATTACGCAGCATACTCCTGTTATCCGCAAACCGCATATCATACACCATGCAGTTCTGCTGCGCCACTCTCCTCAGGTTGCTGGCGCTCATGTTTCTTGTTATATTTTTATACGCATAGAAAAGAAGAAATCCCGATACAAGAATACAGGCTACCGATATGATTGTTCTCAGGGCTGCTCTTCTGCCAATGCCCGGTTTATCCACTAGTAACTCCCCTTTTTATATTATCTGATTGTTCCTGCAGGTATCATGTCCGCTACGCGCACATTATACCATATTCACTTCGTGAATACGTGTCTCCGACGGAACTTAGCGCCCGTATTTCTCCGGTGAACTCAGAAAACGGTATGCGCAGTATCATGTCCGCTACGCGCACATTATACCATACCTTTACCCGCAGAAAAAGAAAATTTTACATTAAAATGTTAAAATAGGATTGTAATGTCAGAAATCTTTCCCGCTGCTCCTCACATAACAATTACAACAAGGTGCGGATACAGAAAATACGATGAATTATTCCGTATAATTTCTCTTTTCTTGACATTTCTTCCATTTTATGCAAGAATCAGGTTACTGCCATGCTGTTACACAATCAGTGAAAAGGAGAGTGATTTATATGGATTTTTTAACAATGACTATCGGAAAACAGAAAAATATAGCTTTAATCGCACATGACAATAAAAAGAAGGATCTTATCAACTGGTGCGAGGAGAATAAGGAAATTCTGAAAAAACATTTCCTGTGCGGGACAGGCACTACCGCCAGGATGATCACGGACTATACCGCCCTGCCGGTGAAGGGTTATAACAGCGGCCCTCTCGGAGGCGATCAGCAGATTGGCGCCAAGATTGTTGAGGGACAGATAGATTTTATCATCTTCTTCTCCGATCCTCTGACAGCCCAGCCTCACGACCCGGATGTCAAGGCGCTGCTCAGAATTGCGCAGGTTTATGATATTCCCATCGCCAATAATAAGGCCACCGCGGATTTCATGATTACATCCAGCCTGATGGATCAGGAATATGAGCATGACATCATCAATTTCCACCAGAATATCAAGCAGAGGGCGGAAACACTGTAGGTTCCTGTTGATCGGCCGTCCCCGCTGTGGTAGAATCAAAACTGCCCAGGGCGTACAGATGGCGGAAATGAATTTTCAAATGCGCTCTGGACAGGACACTACACAAAGGAGGAAACGGACTATGAAACAGCGCAATATTGCGGTATGTATTTTACTGCTGTTTGTAACGTGCGGCATCTATGGAATTTACTGGATGATTGTACTGAATGACGAGACAAATGCCCTTTCCGGCAGAATGGGGACGAGCGGAGGAATGGTTTTTCTGTTTTCCCTGCTGACCTGCGGAATTTATGCCTTCTACTGGATGTACCAGATGGGGAATGCCGTTGAGATGATTCACGACCAGCACGGCGAACCAAGGGGAAGCGCGCCTGTGATTTATCTGCTTCTCAGCCTGTTCGGACTGAGCATCGTGGCTTATGCTCTTTTGCAGAACGAGCTGAATAAATATCTTCCAAATGCATAAGCGTTTGCGGAAACTGTGCATCAGAATTGGCTGGCTCCTCGGAGCCGGCCTGTTTTATATCTTCTTATGCACTCTGGCGGGACGCCCCCTGATCCCCTGCCTGTTCCATGAAGTCACAGGGTTTTACTGTCCCGGCTGCGGTGTAAGCCGCATGTGCCTCGCCCTCTTCCGTCTGGACTTTAAAGCGGCATTCCGGGCTAATCCGGTTATACTCCTGCTGCTTCCCGCAGGCCTTGTGATCGCTCTGCAGATGGCGGTCCGGTATGTGAAAATAGGAAAACATCTTCCGACCCGCGCCCAGACCATCGTTATCTATTTTATGATTGGTATTCTTCTGCTCTTCGGACTGCTCCGCAATCTGCCCGGATCCGCCTGTTTTTTCCCCGCTCCGTAAAAGGAGGATAGCGTTACTGTTCACTGCACAATGCGGTGTGGACAGTAACAGGATAAAATCGAACAGTTAAGAGGTTAAAAAAAGTAATTGACAAATCATTTCAAACATAGTATATTGTACAAAAATAATTCACTAATTTATTAGCTTAAACCAATGAAGCGGAGATCAAAGTAATTATGCGCGCACAGAGAGTCCGGGATGCTGAGAACCGGATCGAACTGCAGATTGCCAAATGGACCGCCGAGGGCACAGTCAAAGGCTTTATACCGCCGAGTACTCTGTGACGTGGGGCATACGTCAGTTGCCGGAGATATGTCAGTATCTCGCAAAGCGCATGGAGAGATCCATGAATCAAGGTGGCACCGCGGAATTATATCCGTCCTTGACAGAAACTATTATTCTGTCATGGGCGGATTTTTTATTTTCTTAAAGGTACATCCTGCCAGTAAAAATCTCCCGACAGAGCCGGTTACAATGAGACAATACACCAAAATGATACAGAACACCAGGTAAATGAGACAGGAGGTTTTATATGTACCCAACACTGGAAGACTTAAAAAAAATCGCTGAGAGCGGCTCCTACCGCCGCATCCCCGTCGCCCGCGAAGTTTATTCCGACCGGTTCACTCCGGTGGAAGTAATGAGAACGCTGAGAGCGGCAAGCCGCCACTGCTATCTTCTGGAAAGCGCTGAGGACAATCAGAAATGGGGCCGCTATTCCTTTCTTGGCTACTCCCCCAGTCTGGAACTGACCTGCAAAAACGGAGTTCTCCGGGTTCGGCGCGGGGAGGAGGACGAACTGACCGAGGAAACCACCACCGGCACCATCCATCCGGGCGAAGCCATCCGCCGCATCCTGGACGATTACAAAAGCCCGAAATTAGAAAATATGCCGCCATTTACCGGCGGTCTTGTGGGTTATTTTTCCTACGATTACATCAAGTATGCCGAACCGTCCCTGAATACAAGCGGACTCAAAAATGACGATTTCTGCGATGTGGATTTGATGCTTTTCGACCGGGTTATCGTCTTCGACCACTATAAACAAAAGCTAATCCTGATTGCAGGCGTCGATCCCTCGGATCCGGACCGCTCCTATCAGGATGCTTCCGAAAAATTGGATGAGATAGAAAAGCTGCTGGGCAGTGAAGCCAAGGCAGTTTTCAAGCCTCTGAAGCTGAAAGAGGAACTGACCCCCGCCTTTTCCAAAAAGGAATACTGCAGGATGGTGGAAAAAGCCAGGCATTACATCCACGAAGGCGATATCTTCCAGGTGGTTCTCTCCGACCCGCTTACCGCGGCGGCGGAAGGCAGTCTCTTTGACACCTACCGGGTGCTGCGCACCACAAATCCATCACCGTATATGTTCTATTTTTCCAGTGATGACGTGGAAATCGCAGGCGCCTCTCCGGAAACGCTGGCAAAGCTGGAAAATGAAACTCTCTTTAACTTCCCGCTGGCCGGAACGCGCCCCCGCGGCCGGGATGCCGTGGAGGATCAGGCTCTCGAACGTGAACTTCTGTCCGATACAAAAGAACTGGCGGAACACAACATGCTCGTGGATCTGGGAAGAAATGACCTCGGCAGGGTCTGCAGCCTCGGCACGGTAAATGTTTTAAAATACTGTACCATTGAGAGGTTCTCCCATGTCATGCACATCGGTTCCACCGTATCGGGAACCATCCGGAAGGATCGAGACGCCGTGGACGCCATCGACTCTATTTTACCGGCAGGCACCTTATCCGGAGCCCCGAAACTGCGGGCCTGTGAGATTATCGGTGAACTGGAAGGCAGAAAGAGGGGGATTTACGGAGGCGCCATCGGTTATCTGGACTTTACGGGCAATATGGACACCTGTATTGCCATCCGCCTGGCTTATAAAAAGAACGGACGCGTATGTGTCCAGTCGGGAGCCGGAATTGTGGCGGACAGCGTCCCGGAACGTGAATTTGAAGAGTGCTGCAACAAAGCAAAAGCCGTAGTAAATGCACTGAAAGCGGCGGAAGGAGGTCTCTTATGATATTGCTGATAGATAATTACGACAGTTTTGTCTATAACCTGTACCAGTTGATTGGCAGCATCACCCCCGATATAAAGGTGGTAAGAAACGATGCCTGCACCCTGGAGGAAATAGAGGCCATGGCCCCCCAAGCAATTGTCATTTCACCCGGTCCGGGACGCCCCGAGGATGCCGGTATTATCCTGAACGTGATTGAACATTTCACCGGGAAAATTCCGATTCTGGGCGTCTGCCTCGGCCATCAGGCCATCTGCAGCGCACTGGGAGGCGTTGTCACCTATGCAAAGGAACTGATGCACGGGAAAACATCGATGATAGACACAGAACCGGACAGCGTCCTGTTCCGGGGAATTAATCCGCCGGTCCAGGTTGCCAGATATCACTCCCTGGCTGCAGCGGAAAAGTATCTTCCCGACTGCCTGCGCATCACGGCCCGCACCGCAGACGGCGAAATCATGGCCGTAGAACACAGGAAATATCCCGTATATGGCGTCCAGTTCCATCCGGAATCCATCATGACCCCACAGGGTAAAAAGATGATAGAGAACTTCCTTTCCAGTCTTTAACCGGGGGATTTTTAAATACATAATTTTCAGGAGGTAAAAACTATGATCCGCGAAGCAATTATCAAACTTTCCACAAAAGAGAACCTGACCTACGAGGAAGCAGAGCAGGTTATGAATGAAATAATGGAAGGTCAGGCCAGCCAGGTACAGATGGCCGCTTACCTGACCGCCCTCTCCATCAAAGGAGAAAATATCGACGAAATCACCGCATCGGCCGCAGGTATGCGCGCCCACTGCATCAAACTGCTCCACGACATGGATGTCCTTGAAATCGTCGGGACGGGAGGGGACGGAGCCAACTCCTTTAACATCTCCACCACCTCCGCCCTGGTCATCGCGGCCGGCGGCGTGCCAGTGGCAAAGCACGGCAACAGGGCCGCATCGTCTAAATCCGGCGCAGCGGACGTTCTGGAAGCGCTGGGCGTCAAAATCGACATTACGCCGGAGCAGAGCGCAGAACTTTTGAAGAAAATCGGAATCTGTTTCCTGTTTGCCCAGAACTACCACATCGCCATGAAATATGTGGCTCCCATCCGCAAGGAACTGAGCATCCGCACCGTATTTAATATCCTCGGCCCCCTCTCTAACCCGGCCGGAGCCAACATGGAACTGATGGGCGTTTACGAGCAGGCGCTGGTGGAGCCGCTGGCACAGGTAATGGCGAAACTGGGCGTCTCAAGAGGAATGGTCGTATACGGACAGGATAAACTCGACGAGATTTCCATGAGTTCCGCAACCTCTGTCTGCGAAATCCGCGACGGCTGGTTCCAGTCCTACGAGATTACCCCCGAACAGTTCGGCTACACCCGCTGCGGCAAGGAAGATCTGGCCGGCGGCACCCCGGAGGAAAACGCGGCAATCACCAGAGCCATCTTAAGCGGTGAGGAAAGAGGCCCCAAACGCTGTGCCGTCTGCCTGAACGCCGGCGCCGCCCTCTATGTGACGGGAAGGACGGAAACACTCGAAGACGGAGTGCGGCTGGCCGAACGTCTGATTGACAACGGAGACGCGCTTAAGAAACTGGAAGAATTTATACGTGAAAGCAACCGCTGAGGAACAACCGTATCCGGGAGAGAAATAAATGAATGAAAATATTCTTGCTGCCATAGCAGAAAAGACAAAAGAACGAATCAAGGAGGAGCGGAAACGCCTTCCCCTGTTCGATATAAGAAGTAAAGCCGAAACCATGGCCGCATTCGGCTTCGCCAAAACAGACCGGCCCACCTTCCGTCAGGCCCTGGCCGCACCGGGTATGTCCTTTATCTGTGAAGTCAAGAAAGCTTCCCCCTCCAAGGGAGTGATTGCAGAGAACTTTCCTTATTTAGACATTGCAAAGGAATATGAAACTGCAGGCGCGTCAGCCATTTCCTGTCTGACCGAACCCTTTTATTTTCAGGGAAGTGACGCGTATTTGAGTCAGATATCCGGCTCCGTAAGTATTCCCGTTTTAAAAAAAGATTTCACCGTGGACGAATACATGATTTACCAGGCCAGAATTTGCGGCGCGTCAGCCATCCTGCTGATATGCGCCATCCTGGATGATGATCAGCTTAAAAGCTATATGGAACTTGCCTCCTCCCTCCGGCTCGATGTGCTGACCGAAGCGCACGACGAGAAGGAAGTCATGAGGGCCGTCCATGCCGGAGCCTCTATCATCGGAGTTAATAACCGGGATTTGAAAACATTTCAGGTGGATCTGGACAACAGCATCCGCCTCCGCTCCCTCGTTCCCCCGGAAATCCTTTTTGTCTCCGAGAGCGGCATCCGGACGGCGGCAGATATTCAAAAACTGCATGAGAACGGCACCGATGCTGTATTGATAGGTGAAACGCTGATGCGCTCTCCCGATAAAAAAGCAATGCTAAATGAGCTGAAAGGAGTTTCCGGGTGACAAAAGTAAAGATTTGCGGCCTGTCCCGCCCCATTGACATCGACTGGGTAAATGAGGCGCAGCCGGACTACTGCGGTTTTATCATCAACGTAGCGAAAAGCAGAAGAAACATCACCCCCGCAGCTCTTCGAAGACTCCGTTCCCGGCTCAGTAAATCCATTGTCCCGGTTGGCGTCTTTGTAGATGAACCGCAGGACACCATCATAAGCCTTGTCCGCGACCATACACTGGGAGCCGTCCAGCTTCACGGCTCCGAGGATGAAACTTACATCTCAAACCTGAAAAAAGAAATAGATGTACCGGTCATCAAGGCATTCAGAGCTGCCTCACCGGAATCGCTCCGGCAGGCCGAAAAAAGCAGCGCCGATTTAGTCCTTTTAGATAACGGCGGCGGAGGCACAGGAATCACCTTTGACTGGACACTTCTGAAAAACATCGAAAGACCTTACTTTCTCGCAGGAGGGCTTGGCCCGCACAACCTGGAGGAGGCAGTAAACATGATCCGTCCCTGGGGCGTTGATATGAGCAGCGGCGTGGAGACGGACGGTATAAAAGACAAAGAAAAAATTCTGGCGGCAGTTGCCGCAGTAAGGAGAATAAAACTATGACAAACGGAAGATTTGGCATTCACGGCGGCCAGTATATGCCGGAAACCCTGATGAATGCGGTGATCGAATTAGAAGAAGCCTATAACCGCTATAAAGACGATCCCCAGTTTAACCGGGAATTGACCGACCTCCTCAATGATTATGCAGGCAGGCCGTCGCGTCTCTACTACGCAAGGAGGATGACGGAGGATTTGGGCGGAGCCAAAATCTACCTGAAAAGGGAGGATTTAAACCACACCGGCGCCCACAAGATTAACAACGTGCTGGGCCAGGTTCTTCTGGCGAAAAAGATGGGCAAAACAAGAGTGATCGCAGAAACGGGAGCCGGACAGCACGGAGTTGCCACCGCCACTGCGGCCGCTCTGATGGATTTAGAATGCGAAGTTTACATGGGAAAAGAGGACACGGAGCGCCAAGCGCTGAATGTCTACCGGATGCGTCTCCTGGGCGCCAAGGTCCATGCCGTGACAAGCGGGACCGGAACTCTCAAGGATGCGGTGTCGGAAACCATGCGCGAATGGACCAGCCGGATCGAAGATACCCATTACGTCCTCGGTTCCTGCATGGGACCACACCCCTTCCCCACCATCGTCCGCGATTTCCAGGCAGTCATTTCAAAGGAAATCAAGGAACAGATCATGGAACTGGAGGGAAAACTGCCCGACGCCGTTATGGCCTGTGTCGGGGGAGGCTCCAATGCGATCGGTACATTTTTCAATTTTATCGGTGACGAGAGCGTCCGTCTCATCGGCTGCGAGGCCGCGGGGCGCGGTGTAAATACCGCCGAAACGGCCGCCACCATAGCCACGGGCAGACTCGGCATCTTCCACGGCATGAAGTCTTATTTCTGTCAGGACGAATACGGCCAGATCGCACCGGTCTATTCTATTTCCGCCGGCCTGGACTATCCGGGCATCGGACCGGAGCATGCTTATCTCCACGATCTCGGACGCGCCGAATATGTGCCCGTCACCGATGACGAGGCCGTCGATGCATTTGAATACCTGTCACGGCTGGAGGGAATCATCCCGGCCATTGAGAGCGCCCACGCGGTCGCCCATGCCAGGAAAATTGCCCCGTCCATGGGCAAAGACCAGATTATTGTCATCACACTTTCAGGCCGCGGCGATAAGGACTGCGCCGCAATCGCACGATACAGAGGGGAGGATCTCCATGAATAAAATTACCATAAAGGATGCATTTGCAGCCGGAAAAGCATTTATCCCATTTATCACCTGCGGCGATCCGTCGCTCGACATCACCGAACAGTTAGTTTACGCAATGGAAGAAGCCGGAGCCGATTTAATCGAGCTGGGTATCCCGTTCTCCGATCCGACAGCCGAGGGGCCCGTCATCCAGAACGCTAACGAACGCGCCCTGGCCGGAGGCGTCACCACGGATAAAATATTTGAGATGGTATCACGCATCCGTAAAAAGACTTCTATTCCCCTGTTATTCATGACCTATGCCAACGTGGTGTTTTCCTACGGAACGGAGCGTTTCGTGCGCACTGCCTCGGAAATCGGCATGAACGGCCTCATCCTCCCGGACGTTCCATTTGAGGAAAAAGAAGAATTTGATACGATTTGCAAAAAATACGGGATGGAGCTGGTTTCCCTGATCGCCCCCACCTCCCATGCCCGAATCGCCAGAATTGCCGCAGAAGCCAGCGGTTTCGTCTACTGCGTCTCCTCCCTAGGCGTAACCGGAGTCCGCACCAGTATCACCACGGATGTCGGGGCAATGGTGAAGCTCGTAAAACAGGCAAAAGATATCCCCTGCGCCATCGGGTTCGGAATCTCCACACCGGAGCAGGCAAAAAACATGGCTGCCAAGGCGGACGGCGTGATTGTGGGAAGCGCGATTGTGAAGCTCTGTAAACAGTATGGGGCGGAGTGTGTTCCGTATGTGAAAGAGTATGTGATGGAAATGAAGGAGGCCATAAGGGGGATTTAGTTGAAAAATGAGGACGCCGCCGTCAGGCCGGGGACCGGGGACCGGGGTGGGGTGGGGGATCGATGAGTCTTTCGTCCCGGGCGCCAGGTTGTCGCGGGCGGGGAATCCGGGCAGAAAAAGTTCCTGCGGGAAACGCTTGCGCTCGTTGGAGTACATAATGGTACTAACCTCGAAAAGACCTCGGTAAGTAC
>NZ_UYZY01000008.1 GCF_900626075.1 Clostridium transplantifaecale | reverse complement strand
AGCTGTTGCGTCAAGTCTATATCCTTTCGATGACGCATCTGACACAGTGATAACGAAACGTTCTTCAAGACGTTCGACTGTGAATTTTATTCCTCCGGTTATGGTTCCGGCCAGCTTATCGCCATTTTATAGTGTGCGCCACGCATTCCAACCGTTTACGTTAATGGTTCGTAACTTCATTCCGGATCCATGAGCGAGCATAATTTGTGCACCGTATTTGTTCGATGTCTCATATCCGATAATCATAGAGTTGTCAACAATTAATACGTATGGGAACCACGAGGGAGAGGATGCGTAAATATTGTATTGCCTGGCATACAGTGCATAAAGGTTATCCTTGACACTGTTATCGGGATCTTCACCTAGCATTCCTAAAAAATTTAATTTCTTTGGGGCATCGCCATTTTGCCTACGATTTTACGTTAATGAGTACCAAGGCCCCCAAGCGGAGTTGACAAAAAAACGTGTGAAGCATTGCCCTGAAACAATGTAGGCTTTTATTAACTTTTCTGTCTTTGAGGTCGAAAGCCAAACAACATCAATTTGACAATACTGGTTATCAACAGGGAGGTTTTTACAATTATTGGCACAATAGTATGTTCCCGCATCAAGTGTAAGTATATCAATACCGGATTTTGTGACACAGTATCGCAACTCGCCATTTTACTGGGAGAGGAGAAGACCATTACTTAATTGTCCATCGCCACTTAAGGGAGGTTTTGTCGTACTGACCAATAACAATATTACTACCTGCCTGGCCGTAAGGAAACACCAGCATACCGGCACCCCAACCGTCGGAAATTGCGATAAAAAACCAGGTATAGTCCAGGGGGAAATCAAACCCTGAAACAGCTTTTGTCATGATGCCTATGCTTACTGGATTTTTAATGAGCCACTCCGTCGTTACGTTTGTTGATCTATATGAGATTTTAGGTTCGCCATTTAGCAGAATTTATTTATTACCCAAAATAGCATCTAGATACATTTTTGTGCCATCAACTGGATATGTGCCATCTGCTTCACGGATGTAAAAATTTGCCTTACCATTTTGGCACTGGGTGATAATGACATACGGGATTGCTCCTGTAGATGGATCATAATACGGACCACAAATGCATTTTGTGCCTTCTGAGATTCGGCTGTCTGCAATAGAAACGGCACCGCTTTCGATAGGAATTCCGTTCATTCTTATTGCAAACCTCTCGCCATTTAGCTCTTGAATGTAGCCTATATCCCGAGCTTTGATTTAATGGAAATTCCATTAACCAATACGTCTGAGACTGCAATTCGACATGAATTTGAGCTTCCAGTGCCATCTCGAAAATGAACTATATCAACCGGTTTCAAACAGCCGCTATAATTAAAATATAAAGCTCCGTCATCACTATTATAGCCACAGGCCAAGTTTAGTTCGTTTCTATTGCATACTTTTAACCTGTTTTTATTTTCGAGATCGCCATTTAAAGGACTCTTGCGCTTGACCAGTTTCCACTATTTCTGAATGCAATAATCATATTTGCATCAACTGTAATGGCAAATAATACCCCGTCATCCCAGGTTGACGTAAATAAACCTTTGGAGTATACGGGGATAGTGCAATCAGATGTAATGTTAAAATTATTGGATACCGAAAAAAGGTAAGAAGCTCCTTGCTCCTTCGGTGCTTCGGAGAGAAAAACAAGATTCTTTTTAAATGTCTCGCCATTTTGCCGTTATCACTGGAAGGTCAACGCCCCAATGATATTTGCTCCGTTTGTCTGGGATGGGCCATCATAAAAATATAGTTTTTTGTCTTCAAGGGATAAATAAATCCAGAAGTTATTTTTTTTGCCATTAATAAAGCCGAGTTTGTTTTCCATACCAGACTTTATCTCGCCATTTCCCTGCGCAAATAACACAGTCTTTTTGACATCCATGCAAATATAAATCTATCTTAAGAAAGCGAAAAAAGGAGCAGAAACTGAAGGTAGTATTTCTATAAATAAATTTTATATAACAATAGTATTTATCTGGATAACGTTAATATCTTTTTATATTTAATAGTAAGCCTTTCCATAACAGAATTAAGAAGGCCAACATCCCTACTACCTATTCAGCGAGTAACACCCAACCCAACAACAGAAATAGAAAGCGAGGTATCAGAATGTGACGGACGAAGAAATTGCAGTAAAGCTGGAAGGACATGATCATGAAATTGGTTCCCTTAAACACAGGATGTCGGAGCAAGAAGAACAAAACAAAACGATACAGGAACTGGTTTTATCCGTCAAGGAGTTAGCTCTTAATATGCAGGCAATGCTCAGGGAACAGAGTGACCAGGGAGAACGTCTGGCAAAATTGGAGTCGGAACCGGCAGAGCGGTGGAGCAGTATGAAAAAGACAGTTTTTAACACAGTAGTTGGAGCTATGGCCGGGGCAGTTGCTACCGGCCTGATTTATATCATGGCTCTTTATACCAAATAAGAAAACAAATAAGTAAAGTCAAATAATCAAAATCAAATAAGAAAGTGAGACAAACATATGGATTTTGGAATTGCAAGTGTTGCAGGTATCACCGTGATTTGTTATCTGGCCGGAATGGCCTGCAAGGCCACTGAAAAGGTAAAGAATGAGGCGATCCCAGTCATCTGCGGAGTGGCCGGAGCTGTTTTGGGACTCGCAGGGATGTATACGATGCCGGCATTTCCGGCGCAGGATCCGATTAATGCCCTGGCGATTGGAATTGTTTCAGGTCTGGCGGCAACCGGTGTCAACCAGGCAGTCAGGCAGATTAAAGACTGCAAACAGTAGGGAGCTGCGTTCCCCCATGTTTCGCTCCGGAAAGAAATATGGGGGAAGGGTACATATGGTACCGCAATAAAAATGTGACCGGCCAGGCTTGCTCCTGGCCGATCATAAAAGAGAGGGGAAAGTTATGCAGATACATCAATTACTTACACCATATAATTACAACTCCGGCCAGTTAAGCCGTATCAAGTATATCGTGATCCACTATGTTGGCGCCACCGGCGGAGCGGAGGCTAACTGTAAATATTATGCCGGCGGGCGCGTTGGGGCCAGCGCCCATTATTTTGTTGGTTTCCAGGGTGAGATATGGCAGTCGGTAGAGGATAAGAATATTGCCTGGCACTGTGGTGCAAACGTGTATAAACATCCAGAATGCCGGAACGGAAACAGCATTGGAATCGAACTTTGCGTGCGAAACAGAGGCAGTCAGGCAGATACAAGCCGGGACTGGTACTTTGAGGATAGCACGGTAGAGTCAGCCATTATGCTCACCCGGGAACTGATGAAGAAATACCGGGTTCCGGCGGAATGTGTCCTCCGGCACTACGATGTTACGGGAAAAATCTGCCCAAATCCATTTGTTTATAACCATACGAAACACACATGGGAGGCATTTAAAACAGCTCTGGCAGCCCCTGAACCAGCCATCACGGGCTGGGAATGCGACACCCAGGGAAAATACCGCTACCGTAAACCCGACGGTCAATATGCCGCCAATGAGTGGCAGTTGATCAACCATCACTGGTATATGTTCGCTGCCGACGGACATATGCTGACAGGATGGCAGAAATGGAACGGAAGAATAGCATCCTGTGAGGAACCAGGGGACTGGTATTATTTTGACGAGACGCCGGGAGGAAACCTGGAGGGAGCATGCTGGCATGAGCGGCCGGGAGGATATGGGGCCTGGGAGATCTGGGAAGTCAAATAAGAATATTGGAACCGTCACAAACCGCCGGCCGTACACCTCATAAAGATAAATTACAGAAATAAGAAGATCACTATTGTAGTTTAGTGTAATCCTCAGCAAACGATATAGATTGGATAAAAAGTAAATGTACATAGACTTAAATGAACAGCTAAACACGAAAGTACAGAACAATCAGCGACGCATCCTCAAAAGAATCGGCAGGAACCTCGTCCTGCAATTCATAATGAACGGGTAGTAAAGATTACCGGAGTGTGATATAATGATCCAATTGTATATAAACACATCAGTGGAGGAGAAAAATGAAGAAGATAACAGGACTTATGGCAGTAGTTATGCTGGCGGTTATGCTGGCAGCGTGTGGCGGCAGTAAGAAAGATGGGAGAGTGCTTGTCGATATCATTCAGGCCTATGCGGATAATGATATTGAGGTAGATGAGAATGATAAACCTTACTTCCAGATGATTGGAGCCAAAGATGGAGTAATCTTCTATATTGATACTTCCGTTGTAAAAATCTACGAATATGAATCGGAGAAAAGTCTGAGCGAAGCACAGGAGACTTACAAGGATGTAATAAAAGACTGGCCTGTGAACGGTAAATTTTTATTAGAAACAAGCAATGAAAAGGCAATTGAAATATTTAACGGAATTGAACAGCCATAAAATATCAGCGCAAAAGCGCCCCGCATCACCTTCAACAGAAGGCTGCGGGGCGCTTTTTGCGTTGCCGGAAACATCTCACATTGTTCATAAAAACTTTTTCTCCCTGTTATTTTAGAATATTCCATTCATTTTTCCTATCTAATAAACAGGAGGTTTGACTTTTACCCCAATGCCTTATATAATATATAAGCTGTAGTTTTACTACACAATCAGGCAGCCAGTGCCTGAAGGAGGAAATTATGATAATCGAATACTGGAGTAAAGTCAAATCCTTTGTAAAATGGCTGATACCATTTTGCGTAGCTTTATTTTTGCTGCTTGGCTGCAGTCCTGTCAATACGCAGGAAAGCCAGGCGGACAAGCCGGTAAACCAGGAGCAGGTGGAGGGAACACAGTCCTCTGCCCTGGCGGTTGAGGAGAACGGCAGTTATACCAGTAAGGAAGATGTGGCTCTCTATATTCATATTTATGGAAAGCTGCCCGGGAATTTTATTACGAAAAAAGAAGCAGAGGCAGCCGGATGGGTAAGCCGGGAAGGCAACCTGACGGATGTGGCTCCCGGAAAGAGCATCGGGGGAAGTCCTTTTGGCAATTACGAGGGCAGTCTTCCGGAAAAAGACGGCCGGGAGTGGTATGAATGCGATATTAATTATGAGGGTGGATTCCGTGGAGCGGAACGCCTCGTTTATTCCAATGACGGTCTGACTTATTATACGTCAGATCATTACAAAACATTTGAACAGCTTTATTGACGGCAAATGCCCCGAGAATGCTTATAATTAGAAAAGTACAGGAGGAGACGAAAAATGAGACTTTTACTTCTGGATATGAATGAGATGGAAAATGAAGAAGCTGTCCACAACTACCTGATGGAGCAGCTTGAATTTCCGGAGTATTATGGGAAGAACCTGGATGCTCTGTCCGATATGCTGACGGATGGTCTGGCAGAGAATATATGTGTGGAAATGGTGCGCTGTACGGAGCTCAATGCTCCGCTGAAGGAATTTGAGCCGAAACTTGAGAAGGTTTTTGAGAATGCGGCTCAGACTGTTGAAGAGAAGGATGGGAAGTTCTATGCAGTATTTGCAGATTTTGAACCCCTGGATTCCTCATCCATGTGGTGATGGGACGGCGGAAGAATTTATCCGGATCCCGTTAGAAATAATCCGTTCCGCCAGGCGGACGATGGCTCTTCAAATCGCACAGGACGGACATGTTGTTATGCGGCTGCCCAGAAGAGTACCGGAAAAAGAAGCGCTGGATTTTGCAATGCGCAATGAGGTATGGATTGGAAAAAATTACCGGAAAGTAACGGAACTTAGAAGGGAACGGCCGGTATACGGTGAAGAGGAAATACGTGCCCATATAGAGAAGCTGCGCCCGGTGCTGGAACACCGGGTTTCTTACTATGCATCCCTCATGGGAGTGGATTACGGAAGAATTACAATCCGAAACCAGAAGACGAGGTGGGGAAGCTGCAGCTCGGCCGGTAACCTGAATTTTAACTGGCGTCTTGCACTTCTTTCGGAAGAACTGCTCGATTATGTGGTGGTCCACGAACTTGCTCACCGGCTGGAGATGAACCATTCGGCCGCCTTCTGGATCATTGTGGCACGCATTCTCCCTGATTATAAGGAGAGAAGGAAACTCCTGAAAGAATACAGAATATAGGGCAGCACAGGATAACCGCAGCACTGCGGCAGTATACAGACGAAAGGCAGAGAAGACAGATGGCAGAAGAAATCTGGATGGTACAGACGAAAAAAGCCGATTTTACTGGGATTGCAAAGCAGTTCGGCATCGATCCGGTAACGGCCAGGATCATCAGAAACCGGGGAATTGAAGGGGAAAATAATATTAACCGGTATCTGAACGGAACGATGGATGCACTATATGATCCGCGGCTTATGAAGGATATGGATAAGGCCGTCGCTATTCTCAAAGAGAAGATAAACAGTAAAAAGAAGATACGTATTGTAGGTGATTACGATATAGACGGAGTCTGCTCCACCTACATATTATATAATGCATTTCTGCGCCTCGGCGCTCCGGTGGATTATGATATCCCGGACCGTATCAGGGACGGGTATGGAATTAATGAGTCGATTATAGAAAAAGCGGCGGAACAGGGAATCGATACGATTCTCACCTGTGACAATGGAATCTCTGCTTTTTCCCAGATTGAACTGGCAAAACAGAAAGGGATGACCGTGATTGTCACGGATCATCATGAAGTGCCCCTGGGGCACGGCGGAGAGATTCTGCCTCCGGCCGATGCGGTGATCGATCCGAAACGGTCGGAATGCAATTATCCGTTTCCTGAGATTTGCGGAGCGGTAGTTGCCTGGAAACTGGTTCAGGTGCTTTACGGAGAGTGCGGCGTACCTCAGAAGGAATGGGAAGAGCTGCTTGAATTTGCCGCCATTGCTACGGTTGGTGATGTCATGCGCCTGCAGGATGAAAACAGGATCATTGTAAAATACGGCCTGCGAAGAATGGAGCAGACAAAGAGCATCGGACTTCGGAAACTGGCCGGGAAAAACAACCTAGATTTATCCCAGATCACCGCATATCATATTGGATTTGTAATCGGTCCCTGCCTGAATGCAGGTGGCAGGCTGCAGACGGCCAAACTGGCATTGTCTCTGCTGCTTTCCCAGGATGAGGATGAAGCGGACCGTCTGGCGACCGAGTTGAAAGAACTCAATGATATGCGTAAAGATATGACGGAGCAGGGGACGGAAGCGGCAAAAGCCATGGTGGATTCCTGTTATATGCAGGATAAGGTTCTGGTGGTATATCTTCCGGAATGCCACGAATCGCTGGCGGGAATTATAGCGGGACGCCTGAGAGAATATTATCAGAAACCATCCATTGTCCTGACACAAGGTGAGGAGGCGGTTAAAGGCTCCGGCCGTTCCATAGAAAGCTACCATATGTTCCAGAAACTGTCAGAGGTGAAAGAACTGATGCTGAAATTCGGAGGCCATCCGATGGCAGCAGGACTTTCCCTGGAAGAGCAGAACTTAGACGAGTTCAGAAAACGGCTGAATGAAAATTCCGGGCTTTGCGAGGAAGATTTTAAAGCAAAGGTCTGGATCGACGTTCCGATGCCCGTGGATTATATGACAGAGCGCCTGATAAGGGAATTCCGGTGTCTGGAGCCTTTCGGACAGGGTAACGAAAAGCCGATGTTTGCCCAGAAAAACCTGAGAGTCAGAAACGCCAGGGTAATCGGCAGAAACAGAAATGTGGTAAAACTGACCCTGGAGGAACAGAATGGTTTTGCAATGGAGGCCATTTATTTTGGGGATGGCGTATCTTTTGAGGAAGAGAGAAACGGACGCAGGGGCATGGACATCGTTTACTACCCGGAAATAAACGAATATAACGGAAATAAGACACTGCAGGCAGTGGTGAGAAGATATAAATTCCACTGACCGCGTTTTAGGGACAGAGCAGGCCTTAGGGCAGATCAGGCCTTAAGGCAAGGCAGGTATTAAAGACAGGGAGATAAGGCTATGATTGAGCGTAAAAATGTTATGCCGGTCAATTTCCTGAAAAAAGAAAATTTTACCGGCAGTGATACCGGAATGCGGTACCGCATGGAAAAATCGTCGAAAGAGGAAGAAACGGTCCTGAAAGTTACATCTTGGCCGGAGCCATACGGCTACGACGCCACTCCGGAGGAGCAGAAGACGAGCGAGTATTTTCCCTTTACCGAGGAGGGAATTGTGAGCGGAGTCGAATGGCTGAACACCCAGCACGAAAAATACCAATAGACTCCCGCAGCGGGGGGATGGTATAATCATCAAATGGACATTATACCATATTCACTTCGTGAATACGGTGTCTCCGACGGAACTTAGCGCCCGTATTTCTGCGGTGGACGCTGAAAACGGCATGCGCAGTATAATGTCCGCTACGCGCACATTATACCATGCGCATACCGGTCAAAAATGTTTTAACAGAGTAAGGAAAAGTGGAAAAATGAGTTGGAAAAGAGCATACAGGGAAGGGCTGAAAAGTGGCATTCCCATTGGAATGGGATATCTTCCCGTATCATTTACATTTGGTTTTCTGGCGGTTTCAGGGGGGCTGCCTGTATGGGTGGCCGTGATGATTTCCCTGACAAACTTAACGAGTGCGGGACAATTCGCGGGGACTAATCTGATCCTGGCCGGAGCCGGATATTTTGAAGTTGCGCTGACCACATTTGTTATTAACATCAGGTATATGCTGATGTCTCTTTCCCTGTCCCAGAAACTGGAGAGGACGACAGGGACCCTTGACAGACTGATTCTGGCATTCGGAATTACGGATGAGACGTTTGTCGTCAGCTCCCTTAAGGAAGGGAACTTAAAAGCGCCTTTTATGTTTGGGTTGATGACAATGCCTATACTGGGCTGGAATCTGGGGACACTTTTGGGCGGCTCGATATCCACCTTGCTTCCCCAGGCTCTGCAGAATGCCATGGGGATTGCGCTCTATGCCATGTTTATCGCGCTGATTATTCCGGCGGCCAGAAAGTCTATACCCGTATTGTGCGTGATTGTGGCCGCGGTCGCAGTGACATGCATTCTGAAATACATTCCCGTGTTTGGATTTATCTCATCGGGATTCCGGGTAATATTAGCTACGGTGGCGGCTTCTGCCCTGGGAGCCTGGCTGTTCCCGGGGGAGCCGGAAGACTGTGAAGAGAGGGGGAATAACTGATGGAACTCACAAGAGTAGTAATATGTGTTATCCTGATGGCGCTTGTCACTTATATTCCCAGAGTCCTTCCGGTGACGATTTTCAGAAAACAGATTCAATCCAGATTTATACGTTCCTTTTTGGATTATACACCGTATGCGGTTCTGGGAGCTTTGACCTTTCCCGATGTGTTTTTTTCAACCGGCCATTTTTATTCAGCGGCGGGAGGGACACTTGTGGCAGTAGTTCTCGGCTACAGGGGAAAGAGCCTGGTGGTAGTGGCCGTGGCCGCTATTATCGCAGTTTATCTGCTGGAACTGGTTGCAGCAGGAATGATGTTATGACCGCAGGAGCAGCACTGGGATACCTTAATGCATTGCAGTTGAAATGAGGACAGAATGATTACGTTAAGAGGGGCTGAAGTTTCAGCAAAATTGAAAGTACAGGTGGAAGAGCTTCTGGAAAAACTGGGAAGAGTTCCGCAACTGGCCATTGTCAGGGTTGGCGACAGCCCGGATGATATTTCCTATGAGACGGGAGCGGTAAAGAAGATGCACGCCTTTGGCCTCAAGGTGGAAAAATTTGTTTTTCCCGGGGAAATCAGTGACAGGGAGTTTAAAAACGAGTTCAAAAAGATTAATGAAGACGAAAGCATCGATGGGATTCTTGTAATGCGTCCTCTTCCCCCTCAGATTATCCAGGAGGATATCGAGAGGATGATCGATCCGATGAAGGATTTGGACGGCATTTCTCCTGTCAATATTGCGAAGGTGTTCAGCGGGGACAGCACCGGTTTTGCGCCATGCACGGCGGAAGCGGTGATGAATGTGCTGAAGCTCTACGGAATTCCCGTGGTGGGAAAAAGAACGGTAGTGGTGGGCAGGAGCATGGTGGTAGGACGCCCACTTGCCATGCTCCTGCTTCAGGAAAATGCAACGGTAACGGTCTGTCATACAAAAACGGTGGAACTGCAGGATATCTGCCGGAGTGCGGAAATCCTTGTCACCTGTGCCGGCAGTGCGAGGATGATCGATGAAAGCTACGTGCAGGAGGGGGCGGTAGTCATTGACGTTGGAATTAACGTGGATGAGGGCGGACACCTGTGCGGGGATGTGGATTTTGATGCAATCAGCTCCGTAGCCGCCTGCGCAACCCCCGTACCCGGAGGCATCGGCAACGTGACGACAGCCGTACTGGCGCGGCGTCTCGTGAGCGCGGCCCTGGCTCAGGAAGCGGCCGGAAGAGCGGGAAATAAATGGTAAGAATATTTTCAGAAATAAGATATGGAAAGTTAAGGTAAAAGAAACACATCCCTTTGCCCTTTCAGTTATAATGGATATAGCTGGAAGGGCAAAGGGATGTGTTTTTATTATATTGCAGGCGTGGAGCCGTTGTACCGGTTTCGTATTCACCGGCAGTCCCGGGTAGCTTTCAGCAAGAAGAGGAGGAAACTATTATGAAGAATTTAAAAGCAGGGCTGGCGGCCGTTCTTATTTCCGCAGGGGCCCTTTCTCTTACGGCTTGTGGAAGCACGACGATGCCGGAGTCAATCAAGGTCCAGAATATTGACAGTAACGTGATAAGCGTTAGCAGCAGAGAGCAGGTGAAAGTGGAGCCTGACATGGCAGAGATTATTTACAGCGTATATTCCCAGGCGTCGGACGCCCAGACGTGCCAGACACAGAACAATACGGATTTGCAGAAGGTGCTTGATCTGTTAAAAGAGTTGGGAGTAGAAGACAAGTCAATTCAGACCTCTAATTACGGAATGAGCCCTATTTATAACTGGGAAGACGGAAAGACTGTCAGCGGATATGAGATGACCACCCAGGTAACGGTTTCCGAAATCGCGATTGACCGGGTAGGGCAGCTTCTCTCCGATTCCGTGGATGCGGGCGTAAACTCAATTGATGCGGTAAATTATATGTCCAGTAAATATGATGAGGCGTACCAGGAAGCTCTTGCAAAAGCAGTTAATGCCGCAAAGGTAAAGGCGCAGGCGATGGCGGATGCGGGAGGATGCATGCTGGGCAAGATTGTCAATATCCAGGAATACGGCAACAACCAGGTGGCGCGCTATAACGGATATTCCGCCGGAGCAGGTGCGGCGGCCAAAGAGTCAGGCGCGATGGATATGGGTGTTATGCCTGGCGAAGTTGAAATCGAAGCAAATATTGCGGTAGAATTTTCGATTGAATAAGTATAAAACCTTCGCGTCTATGAGATACTAAGCGATATCGAATAGAATGCGGAGGTTTTATTTATGTGGGGAATAATCATTGCCCTGGTTTCCGGCGCTTTGATGAGTGTGCAGGGAGTTTTTAACACGGAGGTGACAAAACAGACAAGTATATGGGTATCCTCGGGCTGGGTTCAGTTCAGTGCCTTTATCGCCTGTGTCATTATGTGGTTCTTCACAGGCCGTGGCGAGGTGGGCGGGCTGATTCAGGTTGAACCGAAATACATGCTTGTCGGAGGTATCATGGGAGCCCTGATTACCTATACGGTTATCAAGAGCGTGGGAACCCTTGGACCGGCAAAATCAGCTCTTCTGATCGTAGTGGCACAGATCATTGTGGCTTACGGCATTGAAGTAATGGGACTTTTTGGCGTGGAGAAGGTTGGATTTGAGTGGAGAAAGGCTATCGGCGCCCTGATTGCCATTGCAGGTATTGTAGTATTCCGATGGTAGCGGAACAAATTCTTTCATATTTCGCTTGTGTTCGGTAAATTATTTAGTTAGAATAGAAATACGGGCAAAGCAGTATCTTCCGGTATGAACGGGAGGTACGTTACATATGAAAAAAGAAGCAGCACGAACGATAAAAACAACGGTTGCCGGCATAGCTATGCTGGCGGCAGTCATATGCTACAATGTGGGATGGAATAACAGCGCCGGAACAACGGAGCTTGCGTGCGGCGGTTATCAGGATAGCGGCGCCGCGGCGGAGAGCACGGATGATATGTTGAAAAACTCCGGAGATGCCGTAGAAAGCGCTGATAATACGGCGGGAATAGACCAGGATGCGGCACCGGGGGCAGGGCCTGAGCCAGATGACGGCGGTCAGAAACCGGCGGCACAGGAAACGTCTTCCCCAACGGGAACAGTATCAGAGGATGACGGGACGGCAGGTGCAAAAACCGGCCGGATTTTTATACATGTGTGCGGCGAAGTGACTGCTCCGGGGGTTTATGGCCTGGAAGAGGGAAGCCGTATCTACCAGGCTGTTGAAATGGCCGGGGGATTTACCGAAGATGCGGCGCCGGATTTTCTCAATATGGCGGAGTCCCTGGAAGACGGCATGAAGATCCAGGTTCCGAACCGGAAAGAAGCCGGGGAGTGGGACAGCCGGAAGGCCGTCACATATCCGGAGTCAGCCGGGCGGATGCAGGAGAAAGAGGCAGCCGATGCAGGAGGTTCGCAGGAACGGAGTAATACCGGGACAGCGAAGGTGAACCTGAATACGGCGGCGAAGGAACAGCTGATGACCCTGAAAGGGATCGGTGAGGCAAGGGCGGAGGCGATTATCGCTTACCGTCAGGAGTCCGGCCCATTTACAAGAATCGAAGATATCATGGAGGTTTCCGGGATTAAGGAAGCCGCTTTTCAGAAGATAAAAGAAGACATCACGGTGTGAAGTATAAGTATGAGGTGGAAGTATGGCAAAAGTGTTAGTTGTGGATGACGAAAAACTGATTGTTAAAGGAATCAGATTCAGTTTAGAGCAGGATGGAATGGAAGTGGACTGTGCATATGACGGAGAGGAAGCAATCCGGATGGCAAAGGAGACGGAGTACGATATTGTACTTCTGGATGTGATGCTGCCGAAGTTTGACGGATTTGAAGTCTGCCAGGCAATCCGGGAATTTTCCGAGATGCCGATTATCATGGTTACGGCCAAAGGCGGAGATATGGATAAGATTCTCGGCCTGGAGTATGGAGCGGACGACTATATAACAAAACCATTTAACATTCTGGAAGTGAAGGCCAGGATCAAGGCGATTATGAGGCGTAATGCCAAGAAGTCAAAGAAGGAAGCGCAGAGCAGCGGCAAGGTGATCCAGGCGGCGGATTTAAAACTGGATACGGACAGCAGACGCGTTTTCATCGGAGAGAAGGAAATCAACCTGACAGCCAAAGAATTCGACCTTTTAGAGCTTTTTGTCTGCAATCCCAATAAAGTTTACAGCAGGGAAGAGCTGCTGCGCTTTGTCTGGGGAAATAAGGCTGCCGCCGGAGGCGACGTGCGTACGGTGGATGTACATGTAAGGCGTCTGAGAGAAAAGATTGAACCAAGTCCAAGTGAACCGAAGTATGTTCACACAAAATGGGGAGTGGGATATTATTTCAGAGCTTAGCGGTCCAGAACATAGAGAGCAGGGCAGGCGCGGAAGACGGTCTGTTCTGGTAAAGAGTCTGCCGGGGTGCAGGCTCTTTGACGATCTTATGATAGGAACTTACAGCATTTCATACCAAATGGAGGAAAAGCAGAATGGAAGCTTTTAATATCACAATCAGACAGGCAGAGGCAAATGATTTAGACGGGGTGACAAGGGTGGAGGCAAGATGTTTTCCATCTGCCGAGGCAGCAGGCCGGGAGGCATTTAAAGAGAGACTGGAGGCATTTCCCGACAGCTTTTTTATCGCCGAGTCTCAGGGAGATCTGATTGGATTTATCAACGGATGTGTCACGGATGAAAGAACAATATGTGACGAGATGTTTGAGGATGTTGGTCTGCATAAGGCGGACGGAGCGTATCAGAGTGTCTTTGGCCTGGATGTTATTCCGGAATACAGGAACCGGGGCGTGGCGGCTCTGCTGATGGAACATCTGATAGAGGATGCCAGGAAAAAAGGAAGAAAAGGCCTGATTCTCACCTGTAAAGACAGACTGATTCATTATTACGAAAAATTTGGTTATGTAAACCTTGGGGTATCACAGTCGGTTCATGGCGGCGCCGTATGGTACGACATGCTTCTGGAATTTTAGAACATTTGGAAAGGCTTAAATTGTGGATGAGAAGGACAGAGTAAGACCGCGTATACAGGGGGCGCGCTGGAGAAAACTGGACAATACGGCAAAACTGTTTGCTGCTGTAGCCGGGGAGGATTTAAGCAATGTATTCCGGCTCTCAGTATCACTGAAAAATGAGATAAAACCGGAACTTCTGGAGCAGGCCCTGAAGCTGACGCTCCCGGAATTTGAGAATTTCCGTGTGAAACTGCGCAAGGGATTTTTCTGGAATTACTTTGAGACAAATAACAGGGAACCTCTGGTGGAGAAGGAGGAGACCTATCCATGTAAATACATCGATCCCCATGCCAGCCACAGGTTTCCGTTCCGGGTAAGCTACTATGGCAGACGCATTAATTTTGAGGTGTTCCACGGATTGACGGATGGCCTCGGCGCTTTGAATTTCCTGAAGAAAATGACGGAGCATTACCTCCAACTGTACATTGAAGTGCAGAAAAAAGAGAATTCCCAGGGAACGGAAAATACCGGATCGGCAGAAGCAGCCGGAGCGGCAGAACCGATGCAGGAGGCAGCCGAAACATCAGACACAGCCATGAAATCTGAAATATCGGAACAGACAGCAGGGATATGCCCCGCAGGCCAGGGAATACAATCGGAAGAGATAAGTCCGGTCAAAGAGATACGCCAGTTGGAGGAGGACGGTTATCTAAGGCATTACAGCAAGCGCCCCCATCAACGTTATGAGACGGAACAGGCTCTTTCCATCATCGGGGAATATCTGCCGTTAGACTGCCAGTCGGTTCTGCACGGGAGTATCCCACTCGACGCGCTGAAGGCCGCATGCAGAAAAGAGGGGGTCAGCATCACGAAATACCTGACGGCTGCGTTAATCTGGTCCCTGATTCAGGTATATACGGATGGGAAAACTTTAAAGCGTCCGGCCGCGTTAAACCTGCCGATCAACCTCCGGAGCTTTTTTGATTCCGAGACAATGGCCAATTTCTTTTCCGTCACCAATATAGCGTGGCCTGCCGGCAAAGCGCCTGAGCGGTTTGAGGATGTGCTGGCCGAAGTCGGAAGGCAGATGGATGAGAAAATTGTGAAAGAACGGCTGGAGGAAACGATCTCCTACAATGTGTCCAATGAGAAAAAATGGTATGTGAGAATTGTCCCCCTCTTTGTCAAAAACATCGCCATGAACGCGGTATTTCTGAAAAGCAGCAAGGCATACACGATGACACTTTCCAATCTGGGCCCGGTAGCGCTGAAGCCGGAGTATGAAAACATGGTGGAGAATTTCCATGTACTGATCGGCGTGTCCAGGCAGCAGAAGATGAAGTGCGGAGTAATCGCGTTCCGGGACAAAATCTATCTGTCGTTTAACAGTGCGGTCGGCGACCTCAAAATGCAGGAATATTTTTTCCGCTTCCTGGAGGAGAGAGGCGCGGCGGCGGAGCTTGAAAGCAACGGGGCGGTTGAGCAGAAGTATGACAAAGGCAATTATCCATCCATCAGTTACGACCGGGGAAAGCTGAAAAAACTGACCAATATCCTTTACCTGGTGCTGTTTACCGCAGCGGCCATAACGGGACTGGTCAACGTTCTGACCTACGGCATCACGGAAACATGGTGGTCACTGATTGCGATAGGGAGTATCGCCTATGTGGCAATGACGCTCCGGTATTCTATCATGAGAAGGGCCAGCCTGGCGGGAATTCTCATCCGGCAGTCCCTTGGAGTGCAGGTTCTGCTGGTGATTATCGATTATATGACGGGATTCAGCCGGTGGTCATTCAATTATGCGATCCCCAGCCTAATTTTATTCGATGTAATAGCCGTGGTCTTTCTGATTCTGATTAACAGGCTGAACTGGCAAAGCTATTTTATGTACCAGATTGCAATAACAATTTTCAGCTTTATTCCGCTGATTCTGTGGGCGGCAGGATTGATTACAAGTCCGCTGATGTCCGTCATTACCGTGATTTTGTCGGTTTCGGTGTTGTTTATCACGATAATCCTGGGGGACAGAAGTGTGAAAAAGGAACTGAAAAGAAGGTTTTATTTCTAATTACCCGGTTAATTTGGACGATGAATCGGACTTTTTGGCTCGGGGAGAAGGCAAATACCAGGATGATATTTAAAGGAGAGAAAACAGATGCGCAAGAAAAATGTCAGCATGATAGGAAACCTGACCCGGGATATGATGAATGATGTAATGGAGACGGCGCTTAAAAAGCCGATTCAGACGGGTGAGTTCAGAAAAAATCCGGTAGAACCGGCATGGAGATGCCCGGCGGAGTATTTATATGAATTAATTGATGCGGATCATTTTGTAATGGAATTTTTAAGGCCTCAGAGCGTTGTGACCGGAAGGGTGATTCTGCAGCTCCACGGAGGCGGGTATATCGGACCGATGAAGAATATTTACAGAAGATTTGCCGTGAAGTATTCAAAACTCAGTTACGGCGCCGATGTTCTGACGATTGATTACAGAGTGGCTCCGGAGAACCCGTTTCCCGCTGCTGTGGAGGACGCGGTGTACGCTTATCGGTGGCTTCTGGAGGAAAAGAATTATAAGCCGGATCAGATCGTGGTGGCAGGTGATTCGGCAGGAGGCGGACTGGCTCTGGCTCTCTGCATGTATGCAAAGGATCACGGACTGCCGCTCCCCGGAGGAATTATCACCATGTCTCCCTGGACCGACGTGACCCTGAGCGGGGAAACGTATGAGAGTAATTATGAGATTGATCCGCTTTTTGGCAATTCCAAGGAAAATATGCTTTACCAGTGCAGTTATATAGGAGACGCCGATCCGAAGAATCCGTATTTGTCCCCGCTGTTTGGCGACTATACGGGATTCCCTCCGATGCTGATGCAGGTTGGAAGTTACGAGGTTCTCCTGAGTGACACACAGTCGGTCTCGGAAAAGGCAAAGAAGGCCGGTGTCAAGGTCCGGACCTCTGTCTATGACGGAATGTTCCATGTATTCCAGATGGGGCTCGATTTAATACCGGAGAGCCGCGAGGCCTGGGAAGAGGTAGGGGAATTTATGAAAATCGTCTACCAGATCCGCATTGCACCCCAGGGCAAGGTAGTGAAGAAGGTAAAAAGAAGAAGAAAAGATACGGAAGACAGGGCAAGGCTGAATCTGCTGGCCTTTCTGAAACGGGAGATTACTGTTCAAAGCCCTGCAAAAAACCGCAGTTCTATGAACAGTAACACGCTTCGCGATGCACAGAAACGGTAAAAATACCGCTGATTGTAATGAAAAGTCCGCATCGCGCACTTTTCGTTGCTTCGCGCCGTATAACTCGGAATTTTCACGCAAAATGCGCGTGAAAACACCTCGCGGAATAATGGATGTGAATAATAACAATGGGAGATTTCATAGCATGAAAATCACACTGATTACGGTAGGAAAAATCAAAGAAAAATACCTGGAGGATGCCATTGCGGAATACAGTAAAAGGCTGAGCCGCTACTGTAAACTGGAGATCATCCAGGTAGCCGATGAAAAGACGCCGGACCGGGCCAGCGAGGTGATGGAGGAACAGATAAAGGACAAGGAAGGGGAAAAGATCCTCTCCCATGTGAAAGACGGAGCCTATCTCATAGCCCTTGCCATCGACGGCCGCATGGTTTCCTCGGAGGAACTGGCGGAGTTGATAGACGGTCTGGGTGTCAAGGGGGAGAGTCATCTCCAGTTTGTAATCGGAGGCTCATTGGGACTGTCTAAGAAGGTTCTGAGCCGTGCGGATTATAAACTGAGTTTTTCAAAAATGACGTTTCCACATCAACTGATGCGGGTGATTCTGTTGGAACAAATATACAGAAGCTACAGAATTATTAATGGAGAGCCGTATCATAAGTGACGGGGAGAAGCATGATGCATATTGTTGATGAAAATGGTCTTGCTGTAATTCTCAAAAATAATAAACCCAGATACATTGTGGTAGATTTTGAGGAATACGAAGCGATAAAAGGAATCAGAGAGGCAAGAGAAAAAAAGTTAGAAAAGACAGCAGACACTTTGATTGAAGAAAATATGGAAGCATTTCTGGAGTTGGCTAAATGATAATTTTAACAATAATAAGGAATCCCAGGTTGACGGTTATAGCCGGCCTGGGATTTTTTTGTGGAAAGGATGGAACTTCCAAAATTTGACAAATATCTTTCAATGAAGTAATATGGTTCAAACATAAACATAAAGTAAAAGGGAACAGGATGAAAGAAGAAAACGTAATTAATTCCAATATCATAAAACAGGGGAGCATACTGGCTATGGCATCGGTGGTGGTCAGAATCATAGGGCTGCTTTACCGGATACCCATGGCAAATATCATTGGTGAGAATGCTATGGGTATTTATTCCGCCGCATTTGAGGTTTACAATATTTTACTGATATTGTCCTCCTACAGTATGCCGACAGCCGTTTCTAAACTGATTTCCATAAAGTTCAGCCGTTCCGAATACAGGAACGGCTGTAAGTGTCTGCTGAATGCGATGATATTTTCGGCGATTTCAGGCGGGATTGCGGCTTTGTTTCTGTTTTTCAATGCACAGTGGGTAGAAAAAGCTTTTTTCAGCAATTATACCGGGATTGCGGTATCGTTAAAAATACTGGCGCCGACGATCTTTTTTGTCTCATTGATGGGAGTGATGAGGGGATTTTTCCAGGGCACGGGCAACATGGTTCAGACTGCCGTTTCCCAGATCATCGAGCAAATTATTAATGCCATTGTCAGCATCGGCGCGGCCGTTTATTTTGTAGGTTTATATTCGGATCTCGGCAGACAGGCTGCATGGGGAGCGGCGGGAGGAACCTTAGGCACCTGTATCGGAGCACTCGGCGGACTTCTGTTTCTGATGCTGGCTATGGGAATTAACCTTCCGCGGCTTTTTAAGCAAATCCGGTGTGACTACAAGCCGGTGAACAAAACATTAAATATCTATCGCGTTATCATTGCCACGATGATTCCGATCATTTTAAGCCAGACCATCTACCAAATCAGCGGAATTATTGATATCACGCTGTTTAACAGCCTGATGGGGAAAAAGGAGATAGCGGCCGCGGAAATCAGCGCCCTCCAGGGAGGTTACAGCACGTTATATAAATTGCTGATCAGTGTGCCGATTGCCATTTCTACTGCGTTTTCCGCCTCGTTAATACCGGGTATTGCGGCCTCCCACGCAACGAAAGACAGTAAGAGGGTTACCGCCAATATTGATAAGGCGCTTCTGTTTAACATGAATATATCCATTCCCAGCGCAATCGGCCTGATGGCGTTTGGAAGTCCCATATTACAGCTTTTATTCCCGTCCTATGACATTGGCCTGGGCAGCCGGATGCTGTTCTGGGGAGCGTGTGCGGTGATTTTTTATGCATATTCCACAACCACAAGCACCGTTTTACAGGGTGTCAATCAAATGAAAATTCCTGTAATCAATTCTGCGGCGGCTCTGGCGCTCCATGTTTTTGCCGTGTGCATCTGCCTGCGGTATACACCGATGGGAGTATTTGCCTTAGTTTTAGGAAATGTCCTGTTTCCGCTTATCGTTATGATCTTGAATGCGATATATCTGAAAAAACATTTAAAATACCGTAATAAGTACAGGAAAGTGTTTTTTATTCCGCTGCTGAGTGCGGTCATCATGGGGGCGCTGGGACGGGGATTCTATGCCCTGGTTTTCCATTATGTTAAAAGTAATATGACAGCCATTTTAATATCCGTCCTGTTCAGCATTCTGCTTTACTTTTTTGAAGTGATTAATTTTAGGGGAATTACACGTGAGGAGGCGCTGGAGTTTCCGGCCGGAAAGTTATTAATTAAAATGATTTTATAAAATACCGTATCAGCGGCCTCACCGTCCGCTGGTACGGTATTTTGCCGGCATATGGATTTTTTTGCCAATGAAAAGAGTCTCTGGCATTTGAGATGATTTAGAGACAGCGGTGATAGAATGCCCATCATAAGAAGTTGTTTGGCGATGTTCAGCCGGAAAGGAGTATTTTTTATGATAAAATTTGGAGGCAGAAGGCTCCTTCTGCAAGCGGTATCTCTTTTACTTATATCAGCCGGCCTGTATGGGTGCGGAAGGGACGGAAAAGTAGTGTCCGGTTCTGGGGAGGATACGGGCAGAGAGCAGAAGAAACAGGCTATGGGAAGATATGTGGAGAGTGAAATTCCGCTGCCCGAGGGGATTACATTTGATTCCGTGGTCAGCTTCCAGGACGGGCCGGACGGGAAACCGCTGCTATTTACCAAGAGGGATATAAACGGGGTGACGATGTTTGCCGGTTATCTGCTCTCGGAGGATATGACATGGGAGGAGAAGGAATGCGGATGGCTGAACCGGCTCGGGCTGTCTTATGAATACGGCAGAGTTGATATTTCGTACGGGGAGGATAAAAGGCTGTATGCGGTCTATTCGGATGAGGATGATGAGGAAGTGACGGTCAGGCATCGGGTCATTGTAACGGAGGATTGGGAAAACGGCCGGGAAATACAGATGCCCCTGTTGGAGGAGAAAAATGAAATAGGCTATGCCTATTATCCGGACAAGATCACGGCACTGGAAAATGGAAATCTTCTGCTGGACTCCGGGCAGGGCAGACTCTTCCTTTATGATGCTTCGGGGCAGCACAAAATTGCAGAAACAATAGGCGACGGCAGCCATTTTACGGTCGGCCGTAACCAGTTTTATGTCATTGACGAGGCATCCCGGAGCCTGATATTATATGATGGAGATAAGGGGACGGAAAAGGCAAAGTATCCTCTTGAACTTAACAGCTTTTATGAGGCAAAGGTGATTGTCGGTGAAAACGGCGATGTAAGCATGGTTTCAAACGAAGGAATCCAGATTTTGAAAAACGGTTCGGACATTTGGGAGCAGATTGTGGAGGGAGACAGAAATACCATGGGTTCACCTCAGTTTTATCCGACCGGATTTGCCCGTGGACAAGAGGAAGACTATTATGTTTATTATGACTCCATGGATGAAACCAGCAAGCTTGTCCGCTATGTTTATCAGCCGGATATACCTTCGGAACCGGAGACGGTTCTTACCATTTTTGGCCTATATGACAATCAGACGATCAGGCAGGCGGTCAATGTCTATCAGATTGAGAATCCCAATGTGAGGGTGGAATTTGAGCCCATGATGGAAGAGGGGGACGGGGCGGTTCCCGATGACTATATCAAGACTTTAAATACGGAACTTCTGGCGGGCAAAGGCCCGGATATTCTTATTTTGGACGGATTATCGGAAACCTCCTATATAGAAAAGGGGGTTCTGGAAGATATAACGGACGTAGTTGAATCTCTTGTTTCTTCCGGTGATTTTCTGGCAAATATAGCAGACGGCAGCCGCATGGACGGGCGCATTTACACGGTGCCGGTGAAAATCGGGCTTCCTATGACATTCGGCAGGAAAGAGGCGATTCGGGAAGCAGGACAATTAGATACGCTGGCAAATCTGGTTCAGACACATGAAAACGGACAAATATTCGGGACTGTTGACAGGAACGCATTTCTTTCCCTCTATGCGGACGCGTTTCTGAGTGATGCAGTCGGTGAAGACGGCGTGATACAGGAACAGGAGCTAAAGCGTTTCCTCTTTTGTATGAAGGAAATCTTAGATGGAAGCCATATTTCCGACGGCACAAGAGACAACAGGCCCACGAGCATATGGGGGCTGCTGGAGAAAGGGACGTTCCTGCATTCCGAAGAGACAGCGGGCTTTTTTGAATCCAGCCAGGGTACGTCCATCATGGAGCAGGCGATGGGTGAGCTGGAGGCGGATATGACGGTGCTTAACAAAACCTATCTGCCGCACGGCACAATCGGAATCAATAATTCCGGTGAAAATAAAGAGAAAGCAATTGAATTTTTGTGTACCGCACTGTCAGAGAAGGTGCAGCGCTCCGATTTTTACGACGGATTTTCGGTCAATGGAAATGCGCTGGAATTTTTATGCGGAATCGAACGGAATTCGGCTGACTCATACGGCGGCCCGATCGACGGCATCGACGGCAGAACGTATGAGTTCAAAACCTCCTGGCCCGGTGAGCCTCTGCGCCGGAGGCTGGCGGAATTCTTAAGGAGTGTGGAACATTCAGCGGGAAGAAACGGTAAATTAAAAGAGATTCTGCTTACCTATTCGGGAAGTTATTTTGACGGAGCAGCAACACTAGATCAGGCGGTGAAGGAACTGATGGGCAAGATGACGCTGTACCTTCAGGAATAAGGCAGGGGAAGGAGAAAAATACTGTGAGGATTTTACTGGTTGAAGATGATTTAGAACTGTGCAGATTCATGGGATTCTGGTTTGAAGAAAAAGGATACCTGGCCGATATCTGCCAAAACAGCCAGGATGCATTTTATTATCTGAACAGGCAGGTATATAATGTGGTGATTCTGGACCGGATGCTGCCGGGGATGGATGGGATACAGATACTTCAGCTCATGAGAAAACAGGGGATTACCACTCCCGTTATTATGGTGACGGCTCTCGGAACACTGGAAGACAGGGTGGACGGACTGGACGCAGGCGCGGATGATTATCTTGTTAAACCCTTTGCGCCCGAGGAGCTGTTTGCCAGAATCCGTGCCCTGGAACGGCGCCCGGTCAAAATGGAGCTTAACAGGCAGCTTGAGTTCGGAGATCTTGTGTTAGACCTGTCCAACCGGGTTTTATCAAAGAACGGGAAAATGGTGGAGCTTTCCAAAAAGGAAATGGATCTGCTGGAATTTTTAATCAGAAATAAGGGACAGATACTGACAAGGGAGATTTTGCTAAACCGCGTATGGGGATTGGACAGCGCGGTGGAAGAAGGAAATCTCGATAATTATATTTATTTTCTCCGGAGAAGGTTTAAGCAGGTGGGGAGCAGTGTAAACATCAGGACGGTGAGGTCGGTCGGATATTCCCTTAAGGAGTAGGGGAGAAACGGAAAAGAAAGGGATGCGGTCATGGTAAAGCAGTTAAGAAAAAAACTTATTGTCGCCTATGTACTGGCAACCGGACTTTTGCTGAGCGTTATCGTGGCGGGGCTGCTTTTTTTATCGCTGAAGCAGTATGAAAACAATAATATAAGCGGATATCGGTCCGCATTTGGAAATGTGGTGGACGCGGTGAAAGACAGCAGTAAAATTACCCATGCCTGGCTGGCCGAAAGTGAAATAAATGAGAATCTCATCATTTCTATTTACAGCAACTCTGTTCCCCTGTCGTTTAAAGGCGCCTGGACGCCGCCCACCGGGAGGGAGGAACTGTTTAGAAAACTTGAACTTTTTGCAGAACAGGACGGATTTCCTGAAAATTTACTTGAAATTGGCCAGGGAGAGGTGAGAAGTCCGGTTTATTCCATCTATGGAGAAGAGGGGGAACATTATTACGGGAGCATTTACCTGAAAAAGCAATCCGGAAAAGAGCAGAAGATTCTTGGCCTGCAGGCATTGACTGATGAAAGACAGTTTTACCGGCGTTCTATTTTGCTGTATTCATCCGTCAATCTCATGGGACTTGTTATCCTGTTTTTCATTTGCCGGACATTTGTGGACCGAAGTTTAAAACCCCTGGAAACAGGACTCAAAAGGCAGAGTGAGTTTATCGCCGCGGCGTCCCATGAACTGCGTGCGCCGCTGACCGTTATACGGGCGGGAATTCATGCCGTTTCCATAGATGAGAGCAAAGCGAAGCAGTTTCTGCCCGGGATTGAGAAAGAAGGGGAACGTATGACCGTGCTTATCGACGACATGCTCCAATTGGCTTTAGCGGATGCCTGTACCTGGACGATGAAGATGGAGCCTCTGAGCGTGGATACATTTCTGATCTCGCTCTATGATTCCCTGTCGGAGCTGTGCCGGAAAAAGAGACAGCCGTTTGAACTGAGGCTGCCGGAGGAAGAGCTGCCCGTATTTTCAGGGGATCGGCAGCGCATGGAACAGATTCTGATGATTCTGACGGATAATGCGTCCAGCTATTCACAGGAGGGCAGCGCGGTATCCGTCACCGCCCGGTCGGACCAGAAGCATATCTATATTGAGGTGGAAGACCATGGATGCGGTATTTCGGAAGAAGATAAAAAAAGGATATTTGACCGTTTCTACCGCGCTGATAAGTCCAGGAATGATAAGGCGCATTATGGGCTGGGGCTGAGTATTGCCACGGAGCTTGTCAGCCTTCACCAGGGGAAGATGACCGTAAAGGATACGGCCGGAGGCGGAAGTACCTTTGTGCTGGAACTTCCGGTCTTGAATCAGGCATAAGATTGAATTAATTATAGTATCAGAATACAGCAAAATGAATAAAAGGGTTCCGGAGTGCCGATAAAAGGTATTCCGGATTTTTTTTTCCAGCCGGAGAAACCCGCTCCTGGGATTGTTTCTTCTCTGATCAGTTTTCGTATTTCAAAAGCAGAGAAAATAGCATATAATTGAAGCAGTGTTTATAGCGGACAGGTTTTGAAGAAAAATCGTACTTACGGATAGGGGGAGGCGGCAAACCGATGTTTTACAGTGAAGAAGTCAAAATTGGCAGACGGACCTGGGTATATATTTATGCGTATATCGCAGCATTTGTGGTACTTGCTACGGCAGGGTTTCACAGGCTGGATGAATACAATTTCCACAAATACGACAGATATCTGGAAACACCGGAATCGGCCGCCCAAAAGTGCATTGAGGAACTGAACAGCGGTGACGGAAAATATCCGAAAAAGGTGAGCCTGTACCATTTTATCGAAAAGACAGGCAAGGGAACCTCGCAGGAACAGGAGGAGATCCGCCGGATTTATCGGTATAATCAGCTTATGGATGCACTGGGAGCCAGTACCGGGTATGAGAAAACGGTTGAATCGGCCTGGGATAGTCTACATAATTTTGAATTTGCAGAACCGGTAAAGGTGATTTGGCAGGACAGCGGTGAGATGCTTTTTAAGTCCAGAGGCCACCGGAAAGTAATCCGCAGGGATTATAGCTATCATGAAGGTTCCAAAGAGACTGAGGATGACATGTACCGGGATATCTGGCTGGGGTTTATTCAGGTTTCCAACGGAAACTGGTATCTGACAAGGTTTACGGATGAGGCGCCGTATGACTGGGAGGGCAACGAACCCATGACCGTAAAAAACAGGGAGTACGGGCAGGCATTTATAGAGGAGGCGGACAACGGGGAAATATTCCGGCTTTTTAAAATGGCGTCCGCGGCCTGTTTAAATTCGGACACGGCCAGAAGCGGCTTTCTGTCGCCCGGGGAACTGGGGGCAGAGGATTTTCTGTATTTTTATCTTGGCACCCTGAAGGAACAGGAGTGGGAGACAGCGCATGTCAAAGAGAAAAAACGGTACCGTTTTACCGACAGGCAGGTGGGAAGCAGGATATGGGAGTATCTGGGCAGAGATGAAAATTACAGGAATACGGTCCATGAATACAGTTATCCCTACGGAAAAGATGATACCTCGGCGTATGAGCAGGAGGACTGGTCAAGTGATTCCATTGTATTTACCGAAGCGGAAATCTCCGGAATGAAGCTCTACAGTCCGGACGGCATGAAGCTGGTGAACAGGGAGCTCCTGGACAACGGCATGGTTCTGCTGGAAATAGAGTACAGGGAGGATATTTCTCACGTGACTAATTACCAGAGACTGAAGCTGCGGGTAATGGAGGAAGGATGCCGGATTCTGTCCTACCAGATTATCGCTCCGGGGCGGGAATCAGAGGGGAACCGGATCCTTGAGGAAGTTGCGTGGATGCCCTGGGATGATGCCGTGGCGGTCCGATGTGAGTATGAGGACGGAAAAGACGAACCAGAAATTACACAAAGATGGATGAATTCGGAGGAGGCCGAGCCTGTCCGCCAGTGTATCACGAATATGGCGCTTGGGAAAACAGTTCCGATGGATTTGGGAGATGCGGTCTCCATTCAGGCGGTCCCGGCATCCATGATGATCAAAGAGTTTCTATATATCAGAGTAAAATCAGGCGGCCATGAGAGAAGATATGAACTGTATCATTGCCTGGAAGAGGGAAAAAGCCGTCTCGTACTGTTGGTTCTCGACAACCGGCCTGCGGTCGGCAGCAGCGGCGCCGACGGTGTATCCGCCGATATTAACGGGCTGCCTATCACTATGGAAGTGACGGGGCAGCGGGGGTATCTATGTGATTTTGACGACAGCAAAGCATTTGAAGAGATGATCCAAAAGGCGGTAGAAACAGGTAAAACGGTGCAGGAGCCGGAAACTTACATAACCGGGGCAGAGCTTGAAAACACCGGTGATAAGGATTCCTGGATCGACGCGTTCGAAGACGGGAGCAGGGATATTGTGTCGAAAGACGAGATAGATAAGCGGAAAGAGGAACTGTTTTCAGGGTACGAGAGACTGGACGGCCTGTCACTTTTCAGCTTCCGAAGGGAATTTGCAGAGGAAGAGAGACAGATGGCAGAGCAATCGTTGTTTTATACATTCGCTCGTCTGTATGATACAATCAGCAGGGAGAATTCCCTTATAGGCGGCGGAAACGGTTTGAGGCTGCCTGTCTATTCGGTGGTGAACCAGAATCTTTACAATGATTATCAGATTTCAGAACCTTCTGTTTCCCTTGTCAGACTGGAGGGCAGAAGACAGGATGAGAGCAACGGGGCGGATATACAGGTAGGCTATGTCCAGCTGACCCGTCTGCCATCGGAGGAAATACGGGCGGAGCTGAATGATAAATTGGAGGAATTCGCTTTTTCAGATTGGGACGTGGAGAGGGAAACGGAGATAGAGCTTAATATTCTGGAAATACCGTCTGTTTACAAAAAGTATCTCAGTGTACAGAAGGTGGTGAACTGCTATCCGCAGGGCGCCGCCCATCCGTGGCAGGATTTTTCTGCACTCACATATGATTTGACGACCGGAAAAGAGGCGGCGCTGACCGATATTGTGAACGTGGATAACAGGCTGAGGGATAAAATTTATGCCGGTGATTTTAAAGCGGACAGGGCAACGCATGAACAGTGTGTGGAGGCCGGACTTTACGGGGAATTGTGGAATTCCATATTGGAGAGCGCTGAGAATTCACCCTCATACCAAAATTTTTATCTGACGGAGCGAACGCTTGGTTTTGTTTTAGGGGTTCCCCACTCCATTGGAGATTACATTACATTTGAAATCCCGTTCAGTGAACTGACCGGTCTGGATGGTGAGCTTTTCGGTGAATAGAGAGTCATTTAAGCTGTTGGCGGGCTGTGGTATTACCCGCCAACCGTTTTTATGTAACAACATGCTTTGCGATGTGATATTTTGCCTTCCTGAAAGGTATTATAAGTGAAGGGTGTTTGCTACCGGGCACGGAGTGAACAGCAGCGGGTGTTTAAACACGATAAAAACAAAGGAGAACGTCACGGATATGTTGGAAAAAGACATGATTGACGCGGCAAACCGGTATCGGGATCGCATTTTTGCTATCGCATATAATTATTTGAAAAACAGCTACGATGCCGATGATATCACACAGAATGTGCTGATGAAGTATTACTGCAGCGAAAAGATTTTTGAATCGGAGGAACACAGGAGGAACTGGTTAATCCGGGTTACGGTAAATGAGTGTAAGAAACTTTTATTTTCCCCGTGGCGGAGCAGGTGCCAGAACCTGGAAGAGTTTGCGGACACGCTGCAATTTGAGGATAAGGACCAAAGCGCACTTTTTACGGCCGTAATGTCTCTGGCCAAAAACTACCGTATTGTTGTGCATCTCTATTATTATGAGGATTACTCAATCAGGGAAATTGCCCAGATTCTTAAAATCAGGGAAACAGCGGTGAGCACCAGGCTTTTGAGGGCAAGGAAGATGCTGAAAGAACAATTACAGGAGGTGTGGGATGAAGAACAGTGACTTATATAAGAAAACTTTTTCAAAGCTGCATGCTTTAAATGCGGGGCAGATGCAGCCGGAAGGGCGGAGGCAGCACAGGCAACTTCGCAAACCAATCCTGGCGTGTATTGCGGCGACGGCGATTATGATGTTTGCGGCAACGGCGGCCTATGCCATGACGGGTGAGGGTCCGATCCGTTTTTTCCGCTCTTTCTTTGACAACGGCGATGAGCCGGTAACGGAAGAAATCAACAATACATATGTACTGGTATCCGATCAGAAAATCACCTATAAAAACATGGAAATTGTACTTGAGGGATACAGCTATACTGAGAGGATCCTGCTGGCAAAATTCGGGGTGTCGTCCCTGGATGGAAGTGCAATTGACAGCGACGGCCTGCTCAGACAGATTATATTTGGTGTATTATCGGCCGAATCGTCAGAGACAAAGCTGAAAGACAGGGAAGACGGTTCTGTGGAGGTTTCCGTCAGAATGAATCTGGGAGAGTCAGGGGAACAGAGTTCATCAGCCAAGCTTCTCGTCTGGGACAGGGAAAAGGGGGGTTACAGTTCCGAAACGATAGGGGAATTTATGATTGGAGAGCCGTCGGCTATCAGTGAAATTGTATTGGATGATATAAAAATACCGGAATGCTTAGAAGCAAAAATTTCCGGCATGGGTTTTACTCTGTATATGGACAATTCCATTTCCGAACGGGAGGACTGCCCGGCGGAGGAAATCCTGCTGAAGATGAAAGACGGCCGTGTACTGCGGCTCTATGATAAAGTGAACGGCACGGATGAGAATGATATCGTTTCAGGAATTTCATTTTCATGGTCGGACGGTGAGGGCAGCAGGATGACAATTGAATTTTCATCGGCGCTGGATTCCAGTGGGATGGAGGCGGTTGTTATAAATGGGGAAGAATATAAGCTGCATGATTGACGACTTAAAACAGGTTTGCTATACTCGAGATCGGCGGCGGGACCAACGGAGCGTTCCCGCCGGATATTGAATCAGACAGGCTGCCCCTTTGGCAACGGGGCAAAGTACGCCGATCATTGAAGGAAATAATCAGTATGGAAACAGAGATAATAAATGCAGTGCTCTATGACAGAGATATCCGCGAACCGCTTTTTGATTATCTGGAGGAGCGTTTTGGAAAGACCAGGATGTTTGAAGAAAAGATAATGGGGAGATCCAGGGCCGATATTATTATGCTGACGGAGAGCCGTCTGGTTGGCCTCGAGATTAAGAGTGATGCTGATACATACGAGCGTCTGAAGAGACAGATCCGGGATTACGATAAATTTTGTGACGAAAACTATGTGGTCATCGGTAAATCCCATGAAAAACATGTGGAAGAACATATTCCGGCCTGGTGGGGGATTCTCGTTGTGGAGGCAAAGGGGCATGAAATTGTCATCAGCGAGAAAAAACCAGCATCACCCAATCCGAAAATGAAGAAGGAGCATCAGATTACACTGCTCTGGCGCCCGGAACTCCAGAGTCTGCTCGCATCCAACCATCTGCCCGCATATAAACGCAAGAGTAAGAAATTCGTCCGGCAGAAGCTGCTTGAAAAGATGCAGTGGGAAGATTTAAAACCGCAGATATGCGAGGAATTATTTGAGCGGGACTATACATTGTGGGATGAGGAATTAGAGGCGTACCGGGAATCAGAATTGGGAAAGTAACAGGATTGACAAGGAACAGGGACTCTGATATACTGGATACAGTTTTGACAGAGGGAGGTATATAATGATTTATTCTATCCGTTTAAGATGAGAAAATAACTGAATCCTGATTTTTCGGAGGTTTTTTTCTTGTACCTGTTTTGCGGATGAATAAAAAGTTATAGACCATTTCGGAGGGGTATTCCGGATACCCTGGATGGAAGTCTACCGGAACTGCGGCAGACGCGCAGACTGTGATGCGCGGTTGCTTGTCCGATATATCGTGGGATTGTTCGGTGGCTTTACGGGTCTGATCGGCCGCTTTTTAATATCTGTATATTCAGGCAGGAAACCTTTGAGGGGATCCTGCTTTTTTAATGCCGTCATTTCAGAGCGGAAAAGTGGGGAAGGATGTCAGTTAGAGAGTGGAACTGACAACAGATATGATTATGGAGATTTTAATATGACAGAAAAAAATAACAGGAATAGTGACGAATATAACAGCAGCAACAAATGGAAACAGCGTTTCTTTACAATTACAGCGGGGCAGACGGTTTCGCTGATTGGCAGTTCGGCTGTACAGTTTGCGCTTATCTGGTGGCTGGCCAGTGAGACACAGTCACCGATGATGCTTGGAATTTCAGGACTGGCGGCTTTTCTGCCGATGACGTTTTTAAGTCCTGTGGCAGGAGTGCTGGCGGACCGTTTTAACCGGAAGGCGGTCTGTATCTGCGCGGATCTGTTTATCGGATTGTCTGCCATGGTCTTTGCATGGTTCATGTGGAATTATGACGTTCCCTGCGAATATGCAATCCTGGTCCTCTTTTTAAGGGGAATCGGAGACACCTTTCATCAGCCGTCCATCAGGGCAATTATTCCTCAGCTGGTGCCCTCCGGGAGCCTTGTAAAGGCCAACGGCTGGAGTCAGTTTATGCAGTCAGGAGCCTTTATGCTGGGGCCGGTATTGGGAGCGGCGCTTTTTGCCGCACTGCCGATGCCTCTTGTGCTGCTTACGGATACGCTGGGAGCGGTCATTGCCAGTCTGCTCCTCGGAGCAGTTAAAATACCTCCTGTTGCAAAAGCAGGGGAGGAGAGTGGAAATGGAGAGAAAAAAAACGGGGAAAAAGGAAAATTTTTCAGAGAGCTTAAAGAGGGAGCGGAGGTTTATCTGGAAGATCCTAAGCTTCTGATTCTTATGGCTGCTCAGACATTCAGCATGATTTTTTTCCTTCCGCTGTCCTCCTTCTATCCGCTGATGACCAGCAGCTACTTTAATCTGGGTGCCTGGCATGCCAGCGCAGTGGAATTGTCGTTCGCAGTTGGAATGATGGGTTCCGCCGTACTTCTGGGAAGTGTAATTGAGGTAAAGGATAAGATAAAGACGGCTTACATCGGCCTCTTTGCAATCGGAATCATGTCGGCCCTGTGCGGCCTTACCCCGCCGACCATGTGGGGATGGTGGATGTTCACCTTCTTTTGCGGTCTGCTGGGAGCTAGCGGCAATATACACAGCATTCCTATCGTAGCCTATATGCAGGAGACGATAGCGCCGGAAAAAATGGGCCGGGCCTTTTCGCTTCTGGGAATGGCCGGTTCCCTGGCAATGCCGGTCGGCCTGTTGGTTGCCAGCCCTGCGGCTGAGAAAATAGGCGTGCATATGTGGTTTTTAGTCACAGGAATCGCGATCATCCTGATCACGATTTGTGCATTGGCGGCAAACAGGAAAAAAAGCAGGGAGTAAGTCCCTGAAGAGGTGCAAAAAAGTGCCGGTTTCGCAGACTGTAAATGCGAAACCGGCACTTTTTTGCTCACTTTGTTACTCTTCCCGCCCGGCCTGAAGTTTATGGAAATACTCCAGGAAAAGCTGCAGCGGCCTGCTCATATAGGTGCGGTCGTTCCAGGCGATAATTGGGATCGTCTCTACCGTTACTCCTGCTATCTCCTTCAGATGGATCCGCCTGCAGTCAAACAGCTTGATAATCTCTGCCGGGATAAAGCAGGCGGCCAGCCCCGCGGAGGTGAGCATAATCCGGCTCATGACGCCGCTGCATTCGAATGCCATATTCAGTTCAAAACCGTGCAGGCGGCATTCTTCCTGCAATAAATTTGCATAATCCCAGATATGACGTTCCCGGTCTACGTTTGTGCCGGAGCAAAACGGGATTCCGCGCAGCCGTTCGATGGGAATCTCCTGCTGATCCGGACAGGGATCCATGGTTTCATGGATTGCAAGCATTGATTTTTCTTTGCTTAGTGGGATATAGGGCCAGTTTTTGATATCAGACATGGGGAGACGCAGGCAGACAACATGGACGGTCCCCTGTGCCAGCTGTTCTAACAATTGGCTCGGCACCTGGGGCGTAATTCTAATCATAATATGGGGGTACTGCTTTCGGAAATCCGCCAGATACGGACTCAGATGCGGGAAATCTGTATAGATTGTTCCGACATTAATCTGTCCGTGGACTCCGGATGCCGCTTCACGCACTGCCTCCACCGTATGAAGCAGCTCTTCCTGTATTTTCTTACTCTTTTTGTACAGGACTTCACCGGCGGGAGTCAAATCTACACCATGGTTGGTGCGGACGACCAGCTGACACCCCAGTTCCTCCTCTAAGAGCGTCAATTGCCGGGAAAGAGCCGGCTGGGAGAGAAAAAGTTTCCCTGCGGCCTGGGTGATATTTTTGTTTTCTGCTATGGCGACAAAAACTTTCATCTGCTGTGTGTTCATGAACTACTCCTTTCCCCAAAAGAGTATTTTTAACATGGTATAAGTTATTGTTATGACCAGCGCAAATTTATTGATCTTTTACATTGTAGCAAAGATTTTTTATAATAACAATACAAAAAGGTGCGCGCAGCCAATTTGATTTTTGTGAAAATGCACAAAAAACATTCTAAAGAAAGGAAGTAACTATTCAGGAGCAAATACTCGACGAAGAGGTAACTGCAGAGAAACTGAATAGTTGCGGAAGGAAAAGATTATGTCTTGTGATTATCCACATTTGTTTTCCCCTATCACGATTAATGGGAGACGGGTGCGCAACCGTATTGCAAGCGCACCTATGAGCCACAGGGGAGAGATCCCCAGATATACGCGGCAGGCCCAGGAGTTTTTCAGCAGCATTGCAAGGGGCGGAGCCGGCATTGTTGCAATGGGTGAAGCCGGTGTAGATTCCAGGGTAGATATTTGTCATCCCTATGACTCACATTTAGACCACCCTGTGATCCTTCCCTCCCTGGCAGGCGCTATCGACGCAATCCATCTGTGGGGCGCCCTGGCCTCTGTGGAGCTGGTTCATTCCGGTAACCGTGCACATCCCGATTATATTCCTTCTGAATCTAAAATCATCGGCCCATGTGATATGACTAATCTTTACGGAGCATCCGTCATAGCAATGGATGAGGCAATGATGAATGAGACGGCCGATAAATACGCATACGCCGCTTATATGGCTCAATATGCAGGAATTGACATTATAAATATCCATCTTGGCCACGGCTGGCTGCTTTCCCAATTTTTATCCAACCTGGACAACCACCGTACGGATGAATACGGAGGAAGCCTTGAAAACAGGGCGCGTTTCCCACTTATGGTCATCGACCGTATCCGGCAGAAATGCGGCAGCAGGATGATACTGGAAGTCCGTGTCAGCGGAGAGGAGGCCGTGGACGGCGGGCTCACTAAAGAGGATACCGTAGAGCTGGCAAAAATGCTGGATGATAAAGTAGATATTATCCATATTTCTGCCGGGACCTTCCATCTTACCGACACAGCCTGCCGTATGTTCCCGACGGTTTTTACGCCCAGAGGATGTAACACCCATATCTCCGAAGCCGTGAAAAAAGTCTGTAAGCATGCAGTGGTCGCAGTCGTCGGAGGCCTGAATGACCCGGATATCATGGAAGATGTCCTTGCAAAAGGAAAAGCCGACATCGTTGTCGCTGCCCGGGCATTTCTGGCAGATCCCGACTTCCCGAAAAAAGCACGCACCGGACATGCCGATACAATCGTGCACTGCATGCGCTGTTCGTCCTGCAACAGTGTCGGTTTTATTCCCCATGTACCCTTCTCTTCCGGTACGCTGCGCTGTTCGGTTAATCCGACCCTGGGCCGTGAATTTGAGACAAGCCATCACCAGACCCCGCCGGATACGGTAAAGAAGGTCATGGTTGCAGGCGGCGGTCCCGGCGGCATGGAGGCGGCGCTGACGGCGGCACGCAAGGGGCATCAGGTCACCTTGTTTGAAAAGTCGGACCGCCTGGGCGCCAATCTGTACTATGCGGACGGTATTCCGTTTAAGAGCGATCTGGTTGCATACCGCAAGGGTATTATTGCCAACGTAGAGCAGGCGGAAAACCTGGAAATCAGGCTGAATACACCGGTTACGGCAGAGCTTATAAAAACGGAAAACCCGGACGTCCTGATTGCCGCCTGCGGCGCAGTTCCCGTGATTCCTCCGATCCCGGGCGTGAACCTGCCTATCGTTCATTCCGTCACCGACCTGTTTAAGAAAGAGCTGAGGCCGGGGAAGAATGTAGTGATTATCGGCGGAGGACAGGCTGGATGTGAGGAGGCCCTTGCTCTTGCCGCAAAGGGACACGAGGTTACGATCGTAGAAGTGCAGCCTGAGCTTGCCCGTGAGGCGCACTTTGTATACTGGAAACACCTGCTCCGTGTAATTGCCGGAGAGCCTAATATAACAGCCATGAGCAGCACGCAGGTAAAAGAAATCCTTGATGACGGTGTATTGGTGGCAGGCCCGGATGGAAAGGAAAAACTGCTGTCCGCCGATACGGTCCTGATTGCGACAGGTATGACCGAGGACAACGACATGTTCAGTGAGTGGGATAAACTTGTCCTTGATCTGCGGATTATCGGTGACTGCGAGCGCACTGCCCGTATTATGGAGGCTGTGAGAAGCGGCTATTGTGCGGGGTATTCGATTGATTAACGCTTAGAACGTATCAGGAATGATTTTCCCGATACGTTCCGGGAACTGTGGAAGATATTATCACGACAGAGGGGGTAAAATATGACTATTATCATTGCTGTTTTAGTAGTTTATATGGCTGGTATGCTATATATCGGCTTTAAGGGTAAAAAGTCCCAGTCTATGAATGATTACCTTACCGCCGGCGGAAAAAACGGATTATTTCTTATGGCATGTGCCTATTTGGGCTCAACCGTAGGAAACGGGGTTTTCGTGGGCGGCGCCCAAAATGGTTTTAATTACGGTATCGGAGGCCTGTGGTTTGGCATTGGTTCCGTACTGTCACTGGTGCTTTTCGGCTTAGTTATGTCAAAGGCGCTTCACCGCAGGGGTGTCATTACAATTCCCCAGTTAATCATGAACCGTTACAACAGTAAAACAGCGGCAGTTATTATCGCGCTGCTTGCAATCTCATGCAGCCTTGGAATCATGGCTTCCCAATTCCTGGCCGGCGCGGCGCTTTTCAGCTCTCTGGGACTGAACCCCAAGCTCGGTATTATTTTACTTGGTGTAGTTGTTATTCTTTACTGTGGATTCTCCGGAATGTGGGGCGTTGTTATGACCGACTCCATTCAGGCTATCGTAATGCTGTTCGGAGCATGCTTCTGTATTATTACCATTGCAATGAAAGGAGGATTTGACACGATTTCGGCAGCGCTTCCTCCAAGTAATTTCGAGGCGGTTCCATTTGACACGGAAACTTTCTTAATGATGCTGGCGCCCAGCGCTTTAATCGGTTTAATTTCCGGCCCGTCTTTCCAGAGAAATGCATCATGTAAAGATGAGAAAACTGCGTTCTGGGCGCCGATTATCGGCGCCGTTGCCTCACTGCCTTTTGTCGTTATTCCCGTTATTATCGGTATGTACGGGAAAGCACTTTTTCCGGATGCGGAGAGCGCTTCCATCTTGTTTATGGTAGTTCTGGATGCATGTCCTCCTATTCTGGCAGGCCTTATGCTTGCGGCAATTCTGGCAGCGGTCATGTCGACCGTGGATATTATTATACTGAACATCTCTGCAAACTTGGTTCATGATATCTATGCAGGCATTATCAACCCGAAGGCGGATGAGAAGAAGCTCAGTAAAATTACGGTGGCAGTTACCTTTGCCGTTGGAATCTGCGGCCTCATTATTTCTCTGCAGTTTTCTAACATCATTTCCCTGCTTTCGTCCGCATATTCGCTCCAGAATGCAGGATCCCTGGTAATGGTTCTCGGCGCTCTGTATTGGAAGAAAGGAACCAAGGAAGGGGCGGTTGCAGGAGCGCTGGGCGGCGTTGCCGTTGTATTACTGTCCAAGTTCGGCGTGCCGGTTCCGTATGTTTCACTGACGCCGTTTATTCCGTCGCTGATTATCTATGTTGCCGTCAGTCTTTTTACACAGAAAAAAGAGCTTGTAAATCAGTAAGGACGGCAGACAAAAAGAAGCCCTTCGGATTTGATATCAAGATTCCGAAGGGCTTCTTTTTAATGATTTGTTCAGATTTATGTTTTAATCAGATTTTTCTGCCTTTTGGCGCCACCAGACGTATGACATAATACAGGGAATCGCCATACTGCCCAGCAGGAGAGCCATGATAATATATTTACCGCGGTGATCGGTCATGGACCAGCCGAAAATCAAAGACAGGGCCCCGGCCGCAAACATGGTCTTGCCTCCCAGCCGGTGGGTTTTTCTCCAGATTTCATCGTCAGATAAGGTCCAGGGCGTTTTGATCCCCATGTAGAAATTACTCCTTGTCTTTGGCAGGACGTTGCCCAGGAACATGAAGAGGATTCCAACAATGATCGTAACAATTCTGCCTACCGAAATATGGCCGGGAAAGAATGATTCGCTCAGTGTGATTCCCAGCATCACAAGCAGAAAAAACTGCATGAAAATACAGAAGGAGTCGTAATATGGCGCAAATTTTAAATAGTTCCTTTTGCGGGGATCAATTTTAGGCATATAGTCAAATAAAAAGGCAAGGAACGGGAGCAGGCCGCAGCATAGCCAGATGGTTGTTTTTGGGCTATAGGTTACGGTACCGTTATATCCCCAGTTTGTGGGAATCTTATCTGGAAGCCACGGATACAGGGCGGCCGTTATGAGAATGCCCAACACGGCAAGGGCGTAGTTTAATATTCTGAGTTTCTTATTTTTCATCTGATGTCTCCCCTTTCAATGTTAATATCCAGTTCATAATATCGTCCATGACGGTCGTATTGAGGGAATAGTAAATATATTTCCCGCTTTTCTCGTCGTCAATCAGGCCTGCCGATTTGAGGATAGACAGGTGGTGGGAAATCGTTGCGCCCGTCATCTGAAAATGTTCCACAATATCGCCTGCCGCCATGGCTCCGTCTTTCAGCAGGTTCAGGATTTCACGCCTGGTGGGATCGGACAATGCTTTAAAGGTGTCTCCAAAGGCCATAAATACCTCCCTTCCGTTGACCCTGCCCGGAGGCTGTCGCCGGGGCAGTTAGGAGTGTTTCATTTAGACGTTTAGAAAAACATCTAAATGTATTTCTGCCTAAAGGATAGCATGCCTTGATAAGATAGTCAATACGTTTCCGGAATTTTGTGTTTCCTGTATTTGGAAATTTGTTGAGGCGTCCGAATTCATCAATCCATTTGGATGGTAAGCTCGGAGCCGCGCAGGATGTAGTGGAGTGATTTTCTCCATAAAATCCTGAAAAGATAAAATAAATCAAGAAAATTGATTAAATTCGTACCTTGTAAGCAGAAATGAAGTGTGTTAACATTTATAAAGCAACAGAAATTAGCAGCAAAAATTGAATAGAATAAAGCGAAGAAGAGGAAGAGTAATTGTTTTTACGGAAAATGCAGAGAGCTGCCGGGTGGTGCGAGGCGGTCGGGGAGAAACAGTGAACTGGCCTCAGAGCAGCCGGCTGAAGGTTCTATAGGGATTGGGTAGGTGCGGACGGAATTCCCGCCGTAGAAAGGGGAATGGCATGAAGTGCCAGTGAGGGCATGGCGATTGGGCCGTGAAATAGAGTGGTACCGCGTATATGATTACATTGCGTCTCTATAAAAATGTTTCGGGTAAACATTTTTATGGGGACTTTTTTTGAGCGGCAATGAGAAGTTCGAAAAGTGCGCTTTTCGCTGTTCGGAAAAGTTCCCCAGAAGTTCTCAGGAATTATCGATAACCATATAAGGGAGGAAATGAAAATGAATGTAAATGTAGCGGAAAAGTATGGTAAATCTTATTTTATGCCCCCGGTCGTTACTTACGACTGGGTGAAAAAAGATTATATTGATAAAGCGCCGATCTGGTGCAGCGTGGATTTGCGCGATGGAAACCAGGCTCTTGTGGAGCCGATGGGGCTGAGTGAAAAGCTGGAGTTTTTCAAAATGCTCGTAGAGGTTGGATTTAAGGAGATTGAGGTCGGTTTTCCGGCCGCTTCCGATACGGAATACCAGTTTATCAGGGCTCTTATCGAGCGGAACATGATTCCGGACGATGTGACGATCCAGGTGCTGACCCAGGCGAGAGAACATATTATCAAAAAGACATTTGAGGCGGTAAAGGGCGCTCCCCACGCTATCGTGCATCTTTACAATTCCACATCTGTCGCACAGAGGGAACAGGTATTTAAGAAGGGACGCGACGAGGTTAAAAAGATAGCAGTGGACGGCGCGGTGCTTTTAAAGAGCCTGGCCGATGCGACGGAGGGTAACTTTACATTTGAATACAGTCCGGAGAGTTTCCCGGGAACAGAGGTCGACTATGCGGTGGAGGTCTGCAATGCAGTCCTGGATGTCTGGAAACCGACACCCGGGAAAAAGGTCATTATCAATATTCCCACTACAGTCCAGATCGCCATGCCTCACGTATTTGCCTCACAGGTTGAATATATCCATAAAAATTTAAAATACAGGGACAGCGTGGTTCTCAGCGTGCATCCCCACAATGACAGAGGCTGCGGAATCAGCGACGCGGAGATGGGAGTGCTGGCCGGTGCGGACCGTATAGAAGGAACGCTCTTTGGAAACGGTGAGAGGACGGGTAACGTGGATCTTGTCACAGTTGCAATGAACATGTTCTGCCACGGCGTGGAGCCGAAATTGGATTTTAGCAATATCGCAAAAGTCAGGGAGACATATGAGACCCTGACCGGCATGAAGGTTTATGAGAGGACGCCGTATGCGGGCGATCTTGTATTTACCGCATTTTCCGGTTCTCATCAGGACGCTATTTCCAAAGGCATGTCCTGGAGAGAAGAAGGAAAGAGCGGAGAGAGGTGGGATGTTCCGTATCTGCCTATCGATCCGGCCGATGTCGGACGTGAGTATGAGTCTGATGTCATCCGTATCAACAGCCAGTCCGGTAAGGGCGGAGTCGCATTTATCCTGAAACAGAACTTTGGCATCGATGTGCCGGATAAGATGCGTGAGGAGGTAGGCTACCTGGTGAAGGGAGTTTCCGACAGAAAGCATCAGGAACTGGCTCCCGCGGAGATTTACCAGATTTTCGAGGATCATTATATCGCACCGAGAAATATTTTCAATATTACCGACTATGATTTCAGACAGACCGAGGAAGGTATCGCAGCACAGGTGACAATCGAGCAGAATAAGGAAAGACGCGTGATTGAGGCCACAGGAAACGGCCGGTTGGATGCCGTCAGCAATGCAATTAAACTTTATTTCGGCCTGAGCTATGAACTGAGTATTTACGAAGAGCATGCCGTTTCCAGAGGTTCCTCCTCCAAGGCCGCTTCCTACGTGGGTATTATGAACCAGGGTAATATGTTCTGGGGCGTTGGCATTGATGAGGATATTATTATAAGCTCCATTGAGGCGCTTGTCTCAGCCGCCAATAAACTGGCCGCCAGCCAGAACGTGAAAGAGGGCCGGGAAGAGAGAATCGTTGATATTATGAAATATGTACAGAGCCATTACTGCGACGTGACTCTGGAGAATCTGGCGGAAAGTTTTAATTTGTCAAAACCGTATCTGTCCAGATATATCAGACAGAAATCGGGAATGACCTTCCAGGAAGCCGTCAAAAAGGCGAGACTTAAAAAGGCAAGAAAAATGCTGAAAGAGTCGAACCAGTCGGTGGAATCCATTGCGGAGACCGTCGGATATGAGACGGTGGAACATTTTAACCGTTTGTTTAAGAAGACATATGATATGACCCCTGGCCAGTACAGGGCACAGAGCCGCAGTGTATAACCCTTCTGCCGACGGCAGAATAACACGATGAGTGTTACAGTTCTCTGCACCGCCACTTGCCGGCAGGGGAGTCAACTATAACAATATTAGACAGGGGAGCCCTCCTCGTCTATACTCCCCCATGCAGGACACCAAATTCTTGATGTTCTGTGTGGGGGAGTTTTGGTTGAATAATATTGCAATCGGTGTTATCGTAAAAATATAAGAACAAACAGGGTGTGCATATCACAAAAGGAGGGTGCCATATGGCGGTAGCAGGAGCATTTATTGTACCTCATCCTCCCCTTATCCTGCCGGATATAGGGAGAGGGGAAGAGCGGAGAATTCAGAAAACCATTGATTCCTACCGGGAGATTGCGAAGGAGGCCGCCGCCATGCATCCGGAAACGGTGGTCATTCTTTCGCCGCACAGTGTCATGTACCGGGACTATTTCCATATCTCCCCGGGTACGCGGGCAAAGGGGGATTTCGGCCTTTATGGATATCCGGAGTTACAGATTGGCGGTATTTATGACACGGAGTTTGCCGCGGAGCTTTGCGGCCTTGCCGAGGAGAAGAATATCGCGGCAGGGACGGAAGGGGAGAGAGGACGGGAGCTCGACCATGCCACAATGATACCGCTCTATTTCCTGAACAGGGAGATGAAGGATTTTAAGCTGGTCAGGATTGGTCTTTCGGGTCTTCCGTTTGAGGAACATTTCAGGCTGGGACGCTGTATTGCAGAGGCGGCGGGGCGGCTTAACCGGCGGATTGTGGTAATTGCCAGCGGTGATCTTTCACACTGCCTGCTGGACAGCGGCCCTTACGAATACACAAAAGAGGGACCGGAGTACGACCGGAGAGTAACTGAAATCATGGCGGGGGGAGAGCTGCACCGGATGCTTGAATTCACGGAAGAATTCTGCGGGAAAGCGGGAGAATGCGGTCATCGCGCCTTTTGTATCATGGCCGGATGCCTGGAAGGAAAGACACTTCGCTCACGTCTCCTGTCATATGAGGGGCCGTTTGGAGTGGGTTACGCGGTGGCCGCATTTCAGGACGCCTATGTGGCGCTGGCCAGGGAATCCCTGACCTGTTTTCTGGAGAACGGCCGGGAAATGCAGGAACCGGAACTGGCATCCTTTAAAGTGCCGGAGGAGATGCTTAAAACCCGGGCCGGAGTATTTGTTTCCCTGAAAAAGGACGGGGAACTGCGTGGATGTATTGGGACAATCCAGGGAGTACAAAAGAATGTGGCGCTTGAAATCATCGATAATGCGGTGAGCGCCGGAATCTATGATCCCAGATTCCCGGAGGTAAAAAGAGAGGAACTTCCTGAAATTATCTGCACCGTGGATGTGCTGGGGACGGCTGAATCCGTTTCCTCGTTGAAGGAACTGGATGTAAAGCGATACGGCGTCATTGTGAGCAGCGGGCGGAGAAAGGGACTCCTCCTTCCAAACCTGGAAGGGGTTGATACGGTGGAACAGCAGATTTTTATCGCCCTTAAAAAAGCCGGAATCGACTGGGAAGAAGACTATGGACTGGAACGGTTTGAGGTGGTGAGACATTATTGAAAACAGCCTGTAATGTATGCGCAAACCACTGCATGCTGGAAGAAGGCCGGACAGGCATGTGCAAGGTGAGATATAACCGGGGCGGAACGATTAAAAGCAATGCCTATGGAAAAGTAACTTCAGTTTCGCTGGATCCGATTGAAAAGAAACCGCTCCATTATTTTTATCCGGGGAGCCGCATCTTGTCACTTGGAAGCTACGGCTGCAACTTTTCCTGCCCTTTCTGCCAGAACCATGAGATTTCCATGGCGGGAGAGGAGGAGATTTTGAGAGGAGAGCTGCCTATCCGTCATCTGAGCCCGGAGGAGGCGGTGAAAATGGCGCTGGAAAGCCGTGATTTTGGAAATATCGGGCTTGCCTATACGTATAACGAGCCTTTGATCAATTATGAGTATGTGAGGGACTGTTCGATCCTTGCCCGGGAAATGGGACTTAAAAATGCCGTCATCACAAACGGTTCGGCTTCCGGAGAAGTGCTGGATGAAATTCTTCCGTGGATTGATGCCTTCAATGTGGATTTAAAGGGATTTACCCCGGAGTTTTACCGGATGGTGCACGGCAGCCTGGAGGATGTGAAGCGGTTCATCGTCACCGCGGCCGGGAAAAGCCATGTGGAAGTGACTACGCTTGTAATTCCGGGACTCAATGATTCGGAGGAAGAGATAGAGAAACTGGCCCGGTGGCTTGCATCGGTCCGGCCGGATATCCCGCTTCATCTGAACCGTTTTTTCCCCAGATACAGGATGACGGACCGTGAGGCGACAAACATTGAGACACTGCTCCGGCTGGCGGATACAGCCAGGAGCCATCTGAGGTTTGTGAAGGTGGGAAACTGCTGAATGATGGTAATTAAAAAAGACGGGCCCCGGCGGCTATAAAACAGCTGCCGCGCACCGTCTTTTCTTTATACCGGATTAGCCGCGCATGGATTCTGCCTCTTAAGAATCCTATTTATATAGCTTATCATAATAATGGCAGTAAAGCGCCGCCACGGGATTATGTGCCAGAATACGGTCTTTTGCAATCAGCGTTGTGACGGGAGCTTCGGAGTGCTTATTGAAGAGTGCGTCATGGCCGACGCAGAGGCCGATGACAATATTCAAATCAGTGCCAGCCCGGTTCAGATAGCGGGCCTGGAGAACGGGATTGCACATAGGCTCAAACTGGTTTGGATGAATTTTATCTTCCTCGGCAAGACCCATCTCCTTCTTATCACGGCTGCCCACCTTACAGATTACGCTTACATAATCAATTTCGTTTTTCTTAAGTATCCTGGCAAATGTTTTAGCCTCATTGATCAGTCCGGAGCAGGTAGCAATTCCCACGCGTTTTGCCCCAATAGCTTTGATAAAGAGGACGGTCTCCTCCACCCGGGTCTTCTGGCAGTAGTAATTTCCCTCGATTTTAGCGGAAGCTCTCGCCATCCTTCCGTCGATCGCGTCGGATGCGTAAAGAGAAGCAATCTCGTCCAGCTCGTCCCTGTCGGCCTGTTCGGTCAGGCAGAACGGCGGGTAACTGCCGTCTTCAGTTCCGCAGCCTAAAAGACCGCAGTCCGTGCAGGTGTGGAGCTTGGGAACATGACATGTATCCGAAGCCGGGGAATCGTTTTGAACCGGTGTCTGCGGCGTGTTCTTTCTTTCGGTGTTATCCATATGTGACAGCCTCCTTTGAATTTAAAGATGTCTTTTCATTCAGTATATATGGCAGGGGTGGGGGTGTCAAATAGAATTGTTGCGGGGAAGGAGGCCGGTTTTTGATGAATGCACTGCTGGAAGTAAGAGAACTTAAAAAGTATTTTAAAACACCGAAGGGGATGCTGCGTGCAGTGTAACAGTGTAATTTGCAGTGCAAATTACAGAAACAGCTTCTTGACAGATGCCGATAAAAAGGATAAAATAAATATTATCATTTATTATTTTGAAAAATAACTAGTAATATTTTTTAAATTTCCAAATAACAATACTATGCTAATCAAGCAGCAATGAAAGGAGTCAATTACCATGTTTGGAATCGAAGAAATCCAGGCGGCAAGGGAGCGTCTTGCTCCCTATATTTACCAGACGCCGGTGATTCATCTGCAGAATCTGGATGAAACATTGGGATGTCAGGTGTATATCAAGCCGGAGTGCATGCAGCGCACGAACTCATTTAAAATCAGGGGCGCCCTGAATAAGATGCTGACGCTGCCGAAGGAGGAGCTGAAAAACGGAGTGGTAGCCGCATCCTCGGGAAACCACGGCAAAGGGGTGGCGTTTGCGGCAAAACTTCTGGGAGTGAAGGCAACCATCGTCATACCGGACAATGCACCGCAGGTGAAGGTTGACGGAATCAGGAATCTGGGAGCCGAGGTGGTCCAGTGCAAACTGAGCGAACGCCATGTCATCGCCGGACAGCTCAGTGAAAAGTACGGTTATACGATCATCCATCCCTATGATGATTATCAGATTATTGCAGGCCAGGGAACCCTGGGACTCGAGATTGCCGAGCAGCTTCCCGACGCCGATTTTGTGGTTGTACCAATCGGAGGCGGAGGCCTGATTGGAGGCGTGAGCACTGCGGTTAAGTCAGAGATTCCGGGAGCCAGGGTAATCGGCGCAGAGCCTGCCGCCCTCCGCAGATATGCGAAAAGCGTGGAGGCAGGTGAGCGGGTAAACCTGGAGGAGCAGAGATCGGTTGCCGATGCGCTGCTGACCCAGAAACCGGGCGAGAAAAATTATCCGATTGTCACTGCTAATGTAGAAGGTTTTGTGGGAGTAAAAGATGAATTCATGTTAAAGGCAATGAAGCTTCTTCTCATGGAAGGGAAAATTCTGGCCGAGCCGTCCTCTTGTATTGGGATTGGCGCGGCGCTCCAGGGTGAACTGAAAAAGTGGAATGTGAAAGAGTCGGACAGGGTCTGCTTTGTTGTTTCAGGCGGCAATGTAGGACTGGATCAGATAAAGAAGCTTGAATCAATCTGCTAAATACTTATAATTAAGGAGGTAATATCAAAATGAAACAGGTATTTAATGAGAACAGCCCATCGGGACACTATACACCGGGAATGATCAGCAACGGAACGCTATACATATCGGGTCAGACATCCGCCGATCCGGCGACGGGGCTGCCGGCAGAAGGCGGTATTGAGGCAGAGACGAGGATGGCGCTCGGAAAGATGGAGAGCGTGCTGAACGCAGCCGGGTGTACAAAAGAAGACGTGGTAATGTGCCGTATTTATGTCAGTTCCATGGATTACTGGGGTGACGTAAACAAGGTTTACAGCGAATTTTTCGGAGCGCACAAACCGGCCAGAATTGTGCTTCCGGTTGGAAGACTGAACAAAGGCTGCCTCCTGGAGCTGGAGGCTACCGCAGAAGTGAAAGCGGAGTAGACCGGTGCGGCTTGAAGAAATTGCCGGGACGGTAAAACTGTCCAAAAAAGAACAGCTTGTTTTTGATTATCTCCTGGCCCACAGGAATGAGGCAGCCGTCATGACTTCCATGGAGCTGGCCGCTGCGTCGGGAGTAGGGGACACCTCGGTAATCCGTCTGGCTAAAACACTGGGGTTTGAAAACTTCAGGAGCTTCCGCCGTTTCCTTCAGGAAGACGCCCTGACGGTAAAACAGGCCATCAGCCGTTCCAGACTTCCCTATGAGAAGATTAAGAACGCTGACCGTCTTACGCCGGAGGAAATTCCCGACGCGGTCAGGAGGCAGCACGCCAGCCGCGCTGCCTGCGATCAGGTGGAAAACGGGAATGAAAAGTATTTAAAAATCGCCGGGATGCTTTTAAAAGCCGAAAAAAAATATATTGCCGGATTCAGAAATACGGCCGGCCTTGCCGATTACTTTACAACGGTGCTGTCCCATATCCTGAAGGATGTCAGAAACGTCAATCGCAGGGATGGGTTTGAAGATGAGGCAATGGATATGGGGGAGAAAGACGTCCTGATCCTGTTCAGCCTCCCGCGTTATTCGGGCCATGCCCTGACGGTAGCGGAGATGGCGCACAGAGCGGGCTGTCCTGTGATTGTATTTACGGACAGTGTGACGTCCCCGGTGGCGGAGAACGCCGAAGTTACGGTCGTAAACCAGGTGGATTCATTCAGCTTCGCCAACTCGATATCCTCACTGGCGCTGTCGATGGAAATCATCGTGACACTGACGGGGAAGATGAGTGGGAAAGAAGGCAGAAAGCGGCTGGAAAAACTGGATGAATATATGACAAAGACAGGATTGTATTAAAAATCCGTAACGGAAAAAACATAACAAAAAGGACTGCATGCGGGGGCAGTCCTTTTTGTTATAGTAGAGGGATTTTCTGTTTATGGGGGCATTAGAGCTTTTTGCATGATATGGCCGGGGTGTTATTAATGCCAATATCCCGGCCTCAGAATATGCCGATTTTTATTTTGCCTTTTCAATGTTTGTAACAATACAGTCGGTATCATGGTCGGCCGGGTCTCCGCCTTCATAGGAGACAGTGATTTTATCACCTTCCTTAAAACCGGCCAGGGCACTTTCATCATCAATGCTGAATGCATAGGATTCTTTGTCTTCATCGGAAATGATAAGGAACATAAACCCTTTATTTTCTTCCAGCGTGCCGGTCATCTGTCCGCTTTCTTTGGAATCGGATGAGATGATTGTATCATCTGCATCATTTTCCTCAACCGCTTCTGTTTCTTCATTAGCCGTAGATGCTGCTGTTTCGGCAGACGTAGTTACCGGCGGCTTAGAAATTTCGTTTTTTTTACCCCCACATGCGGTTGCGGTTGCCATAACAGCAACGGCCAGTAGGGATAAGATAATTAATTTACTTTTCTTCATAGGTAATTTCCTCCTCTTGTGTTATTCAGAGATTAGACGGGCGGGGAGGGGGAAAAGTTTCAGGGAAAAAAATTAATTGAGATGTGAGGACGCCTCTGAAAGACGGCGGACGGGGTGGTGGGAGGATGTGTATGAGTCTTCAGTCCCGGTTTGTAGGTTGTGGTGAGGGGGAATCCAGGAGAAAAAATTCCTGCGGGGACTCGCTTTCGCTTGTGGAATGCGCAGCGGATGCTAGCTTCGTGAGAAACCTGCCACCGCACGCTTTTGCACTAAGCTCGATAGGACCTCGCTAAGTGCTCAATGTGTCAGCAAGCACCGGCGGATTCCAAGGTCTCCCTTCGGAAAGTTTTCTCCTTCCTTCCCCGGGCAGGTTGTCGGCGGGACTGAAGACTCAGCGAAGGGTATTGCCCCGTCCGCCGGCTTCAGGGGCTGATTGTCTCTTTCGTCAAGTGGGGGAGAGATATTGTCGCGGCCACTATATAGCCGTGATTCTTTTACATTTTAACGGCATCGTGGGCTGCATAAAAAGAAGAGCAGAATAAACACTCTAAGATTATAAGACTATAAGTATATAAGTTTACATAGTGTCATAGTGAACAGGAGGCAGGTTTCAAGCATCCTGAGAAACGTAGTGGCAGCGACAAGCGCCTCCCCCATTGAAGGAATAGGACAAATCAGCCGCCGCAGGCCGGGGCCGGGCAGACGTCTGGGCTGAGTCTTTCGTCCTGGCCATAACCTTCCTGCGGGGAAGCAGGGAGAAAAAGATTCCGGAGGGAACCTGGAGTTCATTGGTACTTACCGAGGTTTTTTCGAGGTTAGTACCATTATGTACTCCAACGAGCGCGAGCGTTTCCTGCAGGAACTTTTTCTGCCCGGATTCCCCGCCCGCGACACCCTGACGCCCGGGACGAAAGACTCATCGATCCCCCTCACCACCCCGGCCCCTGGCCTGACGGCGGCGTCCCCATTTCTCAATCAAATCCCCATTTGAAAAGAGCGCAGATTAGTGATAAAATAAATTATATTTTGCACATGAAAAAACTGGAAATAACATGGATTCTTATAAAAACTCACGGAGGTATTCAAATGTTAAACATTAAGTACGACATCGTAGGCTCATTTTTAAGACCCGCGCAGATTAAGACGGCGAGAAAACAGTTTTCAGAAGGAGAAATAACGCTGGCGGAGCTGCGGAAGATTGAGGATGCGGCTATTTCTGAGCTGGTCGAAAAAGAGGTTTCCCATGGTCTTAAGTTTGTGACCGACGGTGAGTACCGACGCAGATGGTGGCACCTGGACTGGCTCAAGGAGTTTGACGGTTTTACGACAAAGCATCTGGATAAGGAACGCAACGGCGTGGTAAACCATATTGAGCTGGGATATATCAGCGGAAAAATTTCCTATAACCCCGAACGTACCCATGCGGAAATCGAGGCCTTTGATTTTCTTCTCAAAGAGGCTGGGAAGTACCCGGGTATTACTGCCAAGAAGTGCATTTCAGGACCGAATATGATTCTGGTGGACAACTATCTGCAGATGGGAATCAAGGAAGTTCCGTATTATGGAAGCGATATCGAAGCGCTGATCGAGGATATTGCCCTTGCATATCAGGGTGCGATTCAGGATTTGTATGCACATGGATGCAGATACCTCCAGATTGATGATACATCCTGGACTTATATGATTGATGAGGATTTCTTAAAGAAGGTGAATTCCCTGGGATATGAGAAAGACGAAGTTTTGGAATGGTTTAAGCGCGTGTCCATAAAAGCTCTTGAAAACAGACCGGCCGATATGGTAATTGCCACACATTTCTGTAAGGGTAATTTCAAGGGGAACCCGCTTTTTTCCGGTTTCTATGATTCCGTGGCTCCGATTATCAGCCAGATTCCTTATGATGGCTTCTTTGTAGAGTATGACGACGAACGGTCCGGTTCTTTTGAGCCGTGGACGGTTTTAAAGGAGACGGACGCCACATTTGTGGCCGGCCTGATTTCTACCAAAAACCCGGTTTTGGAGAGCCATGACGATATTAAGAGAAGATATATGGAGGCAAAAGCCATTGTAGGTGACAACATTGCCCTGTCTCCGCAGTGTGGGTTTGCATCTGTGGAAGAGGGAAACTGTATCGACGAGGAAACCCAGTGGAAAAAGATTGATTTGCTTGTATCATGTAAAGATTTCTTATAGGCGGCATAGATTAAAAAACAAAAGGCGAAAAGCAAAAGGTACCCTGGGGGCAAAACACAGCAGGATTGACTGTGAATTACCGCCGGGGTACCTCTTTTAATGCTCTTTTAATTCTGCAGGTTCTTATATGCTTCTTCTAAAACTGCGATATCGCCGCTTTTCACAGCAGGCAGGAGCAGTTTTATCTGCTCATAGGGCAAATCCCACCATCTGAGTTCTTCCAGTTTTAATATTGTATCCTGGTCATAACGTTTTCTGATTGGCTTTGCCGGCAGCCCTCCTACAATCGTATAGGGCTCGACATCTTTTGTAACAACGGCCCTCGTTCCGATAATCGCTCCGTCGCCGATGTGGACGCCGGACATGATTACGGCTTCGTATCCAATCCAGACGTCATTGCCGATTACAATATCACCCTTGTTGTCCCAGGATGTCCGCACCTCTGAAATGGGAGTATCCCATTCTTCAAAGAACAGAGGAAACGGATAGGTTGAAAGGGAAGCCATCGTATGATTGGCGCTCGTAAATATGAATTTGGCTCCGCAGGCAATGGAACAAAACTTTCCGATTATCAGGCGATCCTGATTAATGGGATAGTGATAGAGTACGTTATTTTTTTCAAAATCAACCGGATCATTTACAAAATCATTGTACATTGTATATGCGCCGACCGATATGCCGGGTTCATTGACAACAGCGTTTAAATAAACGGTTTGCCTGTCACCTGAGCGTGGATATATTTTCTTTGCCGGAATAGACATCATTCATCCTCCTGAATCTGATTATTGTGTTTATGGGTGCTATTCCGGCAGTTGCAATGCATCGTTTCACCTGTGTATCACCAACCTTTTCTATAGGATTCAGTTCATATTACTCTGGTATTATTCTGGTAATATTATACCATATTCACTTCGTGAATACGGTGTCTCCGACGGAATTCAGCGCCCTGAATTTCTGCGGTGGACGCAGAAATCAGCATGCACAGGTATAATGTCCACTTTGTGGACATTATACCATGTTCACTTCGTGAACACGTGTCTCCGACGGAATTCAGCGCCCGGTTTTCTGCGGCGGACGCAGAAACCGGCATGCGCAGGTATAATGTCCACTTTGTGAATATTATACCATATTTCATTCCTTTTGGATATTTGTATATTTTTGGAAATATTTTTATACGGTACACAGCCTGATTTTTGCTTTCTCTATTTCTCTTCTTTTTCTGCCCTGATATGTTCCTCTAACATCGCGCACAGCTTTGGAATCTGGGATTCAAATTCTACGGCGTACCAGCGGGCATTCTCAGCGGTGCTGGTGGCTTCAATACACGTAACTACAAAATCAGCCGCCAGGGAGAGGGCGCTTCCAAGGCTCAGGCCGCGCATCAGTCCTCCGAGAACCGTGGAGGAATATAAATCTCCTGTGCCGTGATAGCTCTGCGGGCAGTGGCGGGTGAAATAGGAGAAGGAGCTGCCGTCCTGATCAAGGTATACGACGCCTAATTTACCCTCCTCGAAGCTGACTCCGGTCAGGACCGCGGTTTTGCAGCCCAGCGCCAGCAGCTTCTCCAGTAGTTCACGGATATAAGCTTCGTCATAAGAGGTCCTATAAGGCATGCCGGTAAGCAGGCAGGCCTCTGTTATGTTCGGCATAATTACGTCGGCTTTTGCACAGACCTTTGCCATCTCCGCCGGAAATCCGCTGTCAAAAGCCGGATAGAGCAGGCCGTTGTCGGCCATGGCCGGATCGACCAGTACGAGGTTGCCGGGTGTGGTAAAACGGTCCAAAAAGCCACATACCTGGGCACACTGTTCGGCTGAGGCAAGATAGCCCGTGTAGATGGCGTCAAATGTAATCTTCTCCTGTTCCCACGCATCTGCGATAGGAGTGATTTGATCCGACAAATCCTTACATGTAAACGTATGGAACATTGTATGGGTAGATAAAACCGCAGTTGGCAGTATTCCGCATTCCACACCCATGGCCGATATAACCGGCAGGGCCACCGTGATGGAACAGCGTCCGACACAGGATATATCCTGAAGAGTTACGATTCTTTTCATTGGCTGACCTCCTGATTTTTTCTTTGATGTTCTTAAACGCACTATAACAAAAACTGGACTGATTTAGAATAACCAGAATTGTAAAAAATAATCAGGTCAGTTTTAGAACAGTCTATTTCACAAATATTAAAAACAAAGCCGAGAAGGATAAATTGATAAAAAGTTGGATAAATCGTCACCTAATTATACGGTAAAATGAAAAAAAATATAAAATTTTGAGATAAAACACGGAAAAACGCCCCGCGGGGTGACGGAAAAAACACGGCCGAGTGGTAATATAATATCACAACAAAGGAACACAGGCCTGTAAATGACTAATTTTCGGAGAAATGCGCATTTCCGGAAAATATGAGGGTAAGGGATAAGGAGGATATTTCATATGGAAAAGACGGCCACAACGGGGAAATCAACAAATGGTGCTCTGATTAAATTTTTGGTATTCAGCATTTTCGGAGTGATTTTTTTCTTCATTAATGTGGACATTGGTGGGGTTAGCAAGGTTCCTCTAATTCATCTGATTGATAATGCAAAAGCCGTGCTGGGGCTGCCGGCAGGATACGTTATTGTAATGATAATTTCGCTGCTTGTTCTGGGATGCAGCATTTGGGGAAGATTTCCCAGGGTTCCGGCGCTTATCGGAGAATATTTTTCTAATATCGGAGTGTTCAACTCGATATGCTACGTGTTGGCGGCAATATTCGGAGTGATGGTAGTTTTTGGAATTGGACCTGCCTGCATCCTGGATCCGGTTGTCGGAGCCAGTTCTTTGAAGATTGCCAGAGATGTTTTTTTTGCAATTGTGGTTTCCGGCTTCTTTGTGACTGCACTTCTGGAATATGGACTTTTAGAATTTCTGGGAACTATTCTGGAACCGATTATGAGAGTGGTATTTAAGCTGCCGGGCAAAGCGTCGGTAGATGCGCTCACGTCTTTTGTCTGCTCACCAGCAGTAGGAGTAATGGTCACAAGTAATCTGTATAAAGGTAATGTCTATACGGCGAAAGAGTCTGTTTCCATTACAACGGGGTTTAGTTTCGTCAGCCTGGGGGCATACGCCTTTTTAAGCGGCCTGGCCGGTTGTGAGGATTATTATTCGGTTATCATTCTCTGCAGTCTGCTGTTGGCGTTTGTCGTTGCCGCAATCATGGTACGGATTCCGCCGATTTCTAAAAAAGGCGATACATTCTACGATGGGACAACTCAGACGGCAGAACAGAGAAAGCCTCAGAAGTTCAGTGGGGAGATTTTTGTCCAGGCTTACCATACGGCTCTGGAAAAGGCAGGTTCTACAAAACCGCAGGCTTTTGTAACTGCACTGACGTCATCCGTTATTTTCGGTTGCAAAGTAGTATCTTATGTGATATCACTGTCCATCATCTGTCTGGTATTGGCCAATTATACGCCGGTTATTACATGGTTCGGGATTCCGATCCGACCGATTCTTGAACTGCTCCGCATTCCGGATGCACAGGTGATAGCTCCGTCCGCTATTGCGGCATTTGTGGCAATGTCACTACCGTCCACACTAATCAGCGGCGCGGGTGTGTCTGTCATGGCGGGATTTTATATCGTAGTCCTTTCTACCTGCCAGGTAATCTTCTTTACAGAAAGCGCCAATGCGATGCTGGATTCCGCGATACCCGTTAACTTTGGAGACCTAGTGGTGATTTTCCTGGAGAGAACGGTTCTTTTGATACCGCTGGTTGCGATAGTGACGCATCTGGTATTTGGAATGTAGGAAAATAGGCGGAGATAACTGTAAAAGAACGGATGAAGCGGTGAGAAAGAGAAAAGGTGAAAAAGCCAAGAAGTACAGGTGAGGTCCACAAAATCCGCTCTTATTATATAGAAACAGGAGTAAAGCAAAATGACAAATAGGGAAATAGAAGAATATATGAAAATTAGGCTGGATGATGAACTGCCGGAGCCGGAGATTCTGGATCCAAAGGTCCGCAGAGCTCCGAAGAGAGAGTCCAGACTTTCGCAAACCGACAAGAAACTGGCTGTAAAAAATGCCTTGCGGTATATCCCGGAGAAATATCATGTAGAACTGGCAAAGGAGTTTTATGAGGAACTGGAGACGAGAGGCAGAATATATGGCTACCGTTTCCGCCCCCATGGCCTGATAAAAGCAAGACCGATTAAAGAGTATAAAGGAAAATGTCTGGCAGGGAAGGCCATTCAGGTAATGATTGAGAATAATCTCGATTTTGACGTGGCGCTGTATCCCTACGAGCTTGTTACATATGGTGAGACTGGACAGGTGTGCCAGAACTGGATGCAGTACCGCCTCATTAAAAGATATCTGGAAGAGATGGAGGAGGATCAGACCCTGATTGTAAGCTCAGGTCATCCGCTGGGACTCTTTCCAACGTCGAAAAGCGCTCCCCGGGTGATTCTGACCAACGCACTGATGGTTGGGAAATATAATGACAACGACAACTGGAACAGGGCGGCGGCCATCGGTGTTTCCAACTACGGCCAGTTTACGGCAGGCGGCTGGTTCTACATCGGTTCCCAGGGGATTGTTCACGGAACCTTTTCCACACTCCTGTCGGTGGCGAGGGAAATTCTCCACCACAGCAGCGAGGCGATGCTGGAAGGCAGCCTGTTTGTTTCGTCCGGTTTGGGAGGAATGAGCGGGGCTCAGGGAAAAGCTGTGGAAATGTGCAACGGAGTTGGAATTATAGCCGAGGTAGATGAATCTAAAATCGAACTGAGACAGCGGCTGGGCTGGGTCAGCTTAAGAGCGGAGAGCTGTAGTGAAGCTTTCGGACTGGCAAGGGAATGGATCGGGAAAAAGAAACCGGTCTCCATTGCCTATCACGGCAATGTGGTAGATTTACTGGAGTATGCCGTGGAGCAAAAAGTCCATATAGATTTTATGACGGACCAGACTTCATGCCATGTTGCATTTGACGGCGGTTATTGCCCTCAGGGACTGACATTTGCGGAGCGCAGTAAAATGCTTTCGGAGAATCCGGATGAGTTTGTGAGACAGGTCAAAAAGACGATAAGAAAACATCATGATCTGATTGAGATACTGCGGGCCAGAGGAACTTTTTTCTTCGATTACGGTAACAGCCTGACAACCACAATGTATGAGATTGGAATAACGGAGGTATGTAACAACGGTGAGAATTCACTTGACGGTTTTATCTACCCGTCGTTTGTGGAGGCATTTCTGGGACCGAATCTCTTTGATTTGGGATATGGTCCGTTCCGCTGGGTATGTCTTTCGGGGCAGCCGGAGGATTTACATAAAACGGATCAGGCGGCCATGAATTGTATTGACAAAGACCGGCGATACCAGGATTATGACAATTATGTCTGGATCCGCGATGCAGAGAAGAATAATCTTGTAATCGGTTCTCAGGCCAGAATCCTTTATCAGGATGCGGACACCAGAATGAAGATTGCCCTCAGATTTAACGAGATGGTCAGGGAGGGAGAGATAGGCCCCGTGATGATTGGACGCGACCATATGGATACCGGGGGAGCCGATGCCCCTTCCAGGGAAACTTCCAATATAAAGGACGGAAGTAACATTACGGCCGATATGTCCTCCCTAGTCTATGCAGGCGATGCGGCTCTGGGAATGACGATGATATCCATGCATAACGGCGGAGGGACCGGAATCGGTAACTCCCAAAGCTGTGGGTATGGCCTGCTTCTGGATGGCAGCCGGGAGACGGACAAGATTATCAGAGAGGCGGTAAATTACGATGTCATGTGCGGCGTTGCAAGGAGAGCATGGGCGAGAAATAAGAATTCCATGGAGACCGTCCGCATCCACAGCCGGGAAAAAGAAATCATCACGCTGCCTTATCTCTGTGACGAGAATTTAATTGACAGGATTGTAAAATAAAAGCCGACAGGAGGAAAAAATGAGCCGGAATCAGAAACCCTTAGAGGGAATTACCGTTGTGGAGCTGGCACTGTTTGTTGCCGCCCCCAGCGCGGCCAGAATGCTGGCGGACTGGGGGGCTACGGTCATAAAAATCGAGTCTCCGAAAGGAGATCCCATGCGGTTTATGGGAAAACTTGTATCTATGCCCATAGACGATGAGAAAGAAAACCCCGCCTATGATCAGCAAAATGCCGGTAAAAAGGGCATTGTCCTGAACCTGAAATCGGAAAAAGGGCGGGAGGCAATGCACAGACTTCTTAAAAAGGCAGATGTGTTTATCACGAATAACCGCCAGGATGCACTGGAGCGGCTGGGACTCTCCTATGAACAGCTTTCGGGAGAATATCCGGCATTGGTTTACGGGCAGGTATCTGGATATGGTGAGACGGGTCCGGATAAGGATAAGCCGGGATATGATTTTACAGCTTACTATGCCAGAGGAGGAATCAGCGGAACACTGTATGAGAAAGGAACTTCCCCGCTGCTTACGGTTGCAGGATTTGGAGATACACAGGTAGGGCTCTGCCTGGCTTCGGGAGTTTGCGCTGCGCTTGTAAAGGCGAAAATGACGGGACAGGGGGAAAAGGTAAGCGTCAGCATTTATCAGACCGCCGTTTTCTGTATGGGGCATCTGATTGCCTCTGCTCAGTATGGTAAAAACCCTTATCCCAGAAGCCGCATGGATATTGCCAATCCGCTTCAAAATGCTTATGAGACAAAAGACGGAAGATGGTTGCAGGGCGCGGTGAACGATTTTGATAACCGTATCAGGGAAGTGCTTCACCTGATAGGCAGGGATGATTTGGCGCAAAATGAGGAATTCTGCCACTTTGAGAGAATCAGCACCCACTCCAAAGACTTGATTGCAGAACTTGATAAGACATTTAAGGAAAAAGATATTGATGACTGGCTTGATATTTTCAGGGAAGCAGATCTGCCTTTTGATAAGGAGGTCCTCTGGGAAGAAATTCTCACCGATCCCCAGGCCTGGGCGGATAATATACTCTGTCATGTGGATGGCTATCCGGAGCGGGAAGGAATGGGGACGGAGAGAACGTTAGTCCGGACCCCCGTCAAGTTCCGTGAAGCCGGACTGCCGGAATACAGAAAAGGGCCCAGAATAGGAGAACATACAGAAGAGGTACTTAAGGAACTTGGTTATTCCAGGGAAGAGATTGATAGTATGGAGAGTAAAAATGAGTGCAAAACAGCGTTTAAATGAATTGCTGGATCAGCATTATGCCGAGGCGTGGAAGGCGAAGGAAGAAGGCCATCCGGTGGGGTGGGCGTCTTCTAATTTTCCGCAGGAATTTCTGGAGGCGATGGGACTCACTGTCTGCTATCCGGAGAATCATTCCACATCCCTGTCGGCAAAGCATGAGTCCATGAAAATGATTGAAAAAACGGAAAAGCTGGGGTACAGCAACGACATCTGCGGTTATGCCCGTGTAAATCTGGGTTATCTGGAGAATGGGATTTGTGAGAGCCTGAATATGCCGCTGCCCGATTTTGTGGTATGTACCAATAACATTTGTACGGAAATGATCAAATGGTTTGAAAATATAGCGGCAAAACGTGGGATTCCGATGATTGTATATGACATCCCCTACAATACTGAGTACGAAGTCAGCCAGTCGCGTCTGGATTACATGAAAGAACAGATTCCCATGCTGATCCACAGCCTGGAGCAAATCTCGGGAAAAAGCTGGGATGAAAAACGGTTTGAGGAGGTAATGGCGATCTCGAATCAATGCGGCCGCCAGTGGAGAAGAGCTTCCAGATATTTCGAAGCAAAACCGAGTCCGATGAACGGATTCGAAATGTTTAATTATATGGCTCTGATGGTTTGCGCCAGGGGCAGAAAAGAGACGGTAGAAGCAATTAAGATGCTGGCCGATGAACTGGAAGAGCGGTATGAAAAGGGGGAAACCACCTTTAAGGGCGAGCCGAGACACCGGATTATGATGGAAGGGATTGCCTGCTGGCCATACCTGCAGCATAATTACCAGACATTGAAAGGACAGGGCTGCAACCTCTGCGGCACTGTTTATACGGAGACATGGGGCAGGGTTTACAACAACCTGGATGAGATGCTTAAATCATACAGTGTCGTCCTCGACAACACAAATCTTGAACGCTCCTGCGACAGAAGGGTGGAGCTGGCAAAAAGGGCACAATGTGACGGCGTGGTTATGCACCTGAACAGAAGCTGCAAAGCCTGGGACGGCATTCTCTTTGAAATGGAGAGGAGGATCCGACAGGAAACTGGACTTCCGACCATAATGTACGACGGAGATCAGTCAGATCCAAGGTGTTATGCAATGCAGCAGTATGAGACGCGCGTGGAAGGACTGCGGGAAATTATGGATGAGAAGAGTCCAAAAGAGGGGAGGCATACGGATGAATGAACTCGAGCTGCTGGTATCAGGGCTTCTAAAGGCTGCCGAAAACCCGATTGAAACTATAAAAAGAGAGGTGGAGATAACCGGCAGGGAGGCGGCAGGCTGCTTCCTGGGATTCGGGCCGGAGGAGTTAATCGATGCCGCCGGTTTCCTGCCGGTTGGTATCTGGGGAGAAGAGCGTGAGATAGAAAAGGCAAAGCAGTATTACCCGGCTTTTTTCTGCGCGCCCATTCAGAGAGTGCTTGAGCAGGGCATGCGAGGAGAATACGATGGGCTCCTGAAAGCGATGGTGATGCCGGTTTACTGTGATGCCCTCCGCTCAGCCGGACAAAATTTTAAGACGGCTGTGCCGTATATACCAGTTATTTCCGTGGTTTTTCCGGCAAACAGAAAACTTGACTCCGGGAAACGCTTTTTAGCCGGTGAATACCGGAATGCCGGGAGACAGCTTTCGGAAATAGGGGAGGAAAAGATTACAGAAGAAAAGCTGAAAGAATCCATAGCGGTATACAACCGGTACAGACAAGCGATGAGGGTATTCGCGGAGGAGGCATCGCTTCACCCGGAACTTATGACTCCGTACCGGAGACATATGATCATCAAGGCCGCCTGTTTTATGGATAAGCGAAGATATACTGAAAAAATCATACACCTGACGGATCTGATGCGGCAGAGGGAGAAAAAGGCCTGGGAAGGGAAGAACGTCATTCTGACCGGAATCTTCCTGGAATCGGAGCTGCTTCTGAAGAAGATGGAGAGCCTTAAGCTGACCGTAGTTTCCGATTTTCTGCTGCAGGAATCCCTTCAGTTTCAGACTGATGTGCGGGAAGGCGAAGATTTGTTTTACAGTCTGGCCGGCCGATTTGGAGATATGAGTTTCTGTCCGGTAGCTCTGGACCCGGAAAAGACCAGGATTGGCAGGTTGTGCAGTGAGGCGAAAGAGAAGCAGGCAGGGATTATCGTGTGCATTCCCTCCTTCTGTGACCCGGAGGAATATGATTATCCGCTGCTGAAACGGGAGTTTGAGCGGCAGGGAATACACCATATCTGCCTGGAACTCAATACGTCCTCCGCCAGCTCACAGGCAGAGACACTTTTGCAGACATTTGCAGAGCTTTAAAGGGGGAATGTAAGTTGATAGAATCCGAAAAATACCGTCTGATTAGAAGAACGGTTAAAGAATTCGCAAAGCACGAGGTTGCGCCTCTGGCGGACAAGATAGAAGAGACAGGAAAAATACCGGAAGAACTTTACAGAAAGATGGCGGACAACCAGTATTTCGGTGTGACAATCCCGAAACAGTACGGCGGATGCGGCGCGGGATATGTGGCAATGGCAATTGTCATGGAAGAGCTGGCTAAAGCCAGCGTATCGGCAACGCTCTATGTGACGTCACCTAATACTCTGCTGGGACTTCCCATTTTAAATTACGGGACCGAGGAACAAAGGCAGAAATATCTCGTGCCGGTTATGAGGGGAGAGAAGGAGGGAACTTTTGCGCTCACAGAACCATCGGCAGGTTCCGACGCGGCCACCCAGAACACGATTGCCAGGAAAGACGGAGATTATTATATTATCAGCGGAAGAAAATCCTTCATTACGGCGGCTCCGCTCTGTGATTTCGCAGTTATTTTCGCAGCCACGGATACAGCGGCCGGAGCAAGGGGGATTACAGCTTTTATTGTTGAAAGGGATACTCCCGGGTATTCCGTAGGGCAGCCGGAACGCAAAATGGGAGTGAATGGTTCTCCCACAGCCGATATTATACTGGAAAATGTGCGGGTTCATAAGAGTCAGATACTGGGCGAAGAGGGAAATGCATTTCAGATGGCGATGCGGACGTTGGATTCGGGCCGGCTGGTTGTCGCTTCCCAATGTCTTGGAATTGCAGAGGCTGCTATGGAAGAGGCGGTGAAATATGTCAAACAGCGCCGCCAGTTTGGCCAGGCGCTGGCCAAATTCCAGGGGATTCAGTTTATGCTGGCTGATATGGAGACAAAGCTATGCTGTGCGAGGGCTTTAATCTATGACGCGGCAGAAAAGAAGGATGCGGGGATGAGCATAACAAAAGAAGCGGCGGCGGCCAAGTACTTCGCTTCTGAGATGTGCAATGACATTGCGGCTAAAGCGCTTCAGCTGCACGGAGCCTACGGATATGTGAAAGATTATCCGATTGAAAGGATATTCAGGGACGCAAGGGTCACAACCATTTATGAGGGAACGTCCCAAATCTTGCAGACCGTGATCGCAAAGCAGGTATTAAAAGGACAGTAGGGGCAGGAGGTACTGATATATGAAAATAGCAGTCTGCATCAAGCAGGTTCCTGATACGGATAATGTGAAGATTGATCGGAAAACTGGGACACTGAGAAGAAGTGAGGTACCGGGAATACTTAATCCCGCAGATCTCACGGCAATCAGAATGGCAGCAAGGCTAAAGAAAGAGGCAGAGGAAAAAGGGGAAGAAACTTCCTTGACTGCAATTACAATGGGTCCCCCGGCAGCATGCGAGGTTCTCAGGGAGGCTATGGCCCGCGGGGCGGACAAAGGAATTCTCCTGTGCGACCGCGCTTTTGCAGGAGGAGATACATGGGCGACTTCGCTTGTTCTTTCAGAAGCGGTCAAAAAGGCCGGAGGTTTTTCCGTGATTTTTGCTGGTAAACAAACTACGGACGGTGAGACAGGCCACGTAGGTCCGCAGCTGGCGGAACATCTTAAAATGGCACAGGTTACTGGTACATTTCAGGTAAGCCTGGATAGCGGGCTTACCGTGAAAAGAATATTTGACGGCAGTCTGGAAACCATAGAATGCAGGACTCCGGCAGTAATTGTCTGTACAGGGATAGATGGCGGGTTTCAAAGCCTTCCAATAGGACGGATATGTGATGCATATGAAAAGCCGCTTACTGTTTGGGGGCTCAGAGAACTGGGAATGACAGAACGGGAGACGGGCCGGAATGGTTCAAAAACGGAAGTGAGACGGACATTTATGCCGGAGAGTTCGGCGAAAGGCATAATGCTTCAGGGAAATCTTGATGAGATGGCTCGAACTCTTGCTGAGAAACTTGTAAAAGGGAAGGGAAGTGAATATTAGATGGAGACAGAAGCTAAGACAGGAGGAATTTGGATTTATGCCCAGACGCAGGGCGAAAAGCTGCACCCTGTCGTATATGAACTTCTCGGCGTGGGAAGGAGGCTGGCCGACGAACTTTCATGTCCTTTGGGAGCTATGCTTGCAGACTGCCGCGAGGCACTCGTCGAAGAGCTTTTTGAATACGGGGCGGATGAGGTCTGCATATTTGAACACAGTCTTCTTTCACAATATTCCACAGACGGTTATACGAAAGCGGTGGAGCAGCTGGTTCGTGAAAGGCAGCCGTTTGCGTTGCTCATTGGAGGCACCGATCAGGGCAGGGATTTGGCTCCCAGGGCTGCCGCCAGAATCAAAACGGGATTGACGGTGGACTGTATAGAATTTAAGATAGAAGGAAAACATACATTGTGTCAAATCCGTCCTGCGTTTGGCAGCCGCCTGATGGCGGAGATTGTGACGGTGGGAAATACCGTGTCCATGTGTACGGTCCGTCCAGGAATGTTTGCTCCGGCCGTTTCTGTGGCGGGAAGGAGAGGGAAACTATGGCATTGCAGTCTGGAACTTCTGCCCTCGGAGATTCGGACCAGGGTGGTGGAGTCTGAACCGGAGGAATATGAGCACAGGGATTTAGCCTGTGCCAGGGTGGTGGTTGCAGGTGGAATGGGAGTCGGTGGGAGAGAAGGGTTTGAGCTTCTTGATAAACTGTCAAAACATCTTGGCGGAGTGACGGGAGGGACAAGACCGGCCGCGGCAAATGGATGGATTTCCCATGAAAAGATGATAGGACAGACAGGCAGGATTATTGCTCCGGAGCTTTACATTGCCTGTGGCATTTCGGGAGCTGTCCAGCATATGCTGGGAGTCGGCGGTGCAAAATGTGTTGTTGCCATTAACAGTAATCCGGATGCACCGATTTTTGAGACTGCAGATTACGGGATTGTTGCAGACTACAGGCAGTTTATACCTAAACTGATTGAAGAACTGGAGTAAACAGGCAAAGGGCGTGGATAAAATGAAAGTTGAAGTGCATTTTCTGGGGCAGCCGGAGATATTGATTAATCATACAAGGATTACGATTACCCAGAAAAAGATAGAGGCGATGCTCCTTTATATTCTGTTTAACGGAACCTGCACGAGAGACGAACTTGTAGCAATATTCTGGTGCGACTGTGATGAGGAGGGCGCAAGAGGAAATCTGCGCAACAGCTTATATAAGATAAGAAATCTGATTGGAAAAGACTTTCTGCTGACAGGCGGAAAGTCTTATATCAGTTTAAATCCCGATGTGGAGATTATAAGGGACACCGATTTATTTATTATGGAAAACAGTGAACCAAGGCTTCTGGAATTAAACAGTTTCTGTTTTCTGGATAAATATTATCTGAAGAACTGCCCCGGCTTCGAAGAATGGGTATGCAGTATGCAAAATACATACGAGCGCCTTTTGGGGGAAAAACTTTTGCCCGCGATGCGCAGCAGTTTTAAGAAGGGTGATCACGTGATGGCGGAGAAGTATGCCGAATATATTCTGCGTTTTGACATCCACAATGAGGAAGCTGTTTATACTCTGATGAAGATCTGCGGGCAAAATGGGGAATATAACCGGGTTGTGTATATCTATACCCAATTTACCGAGCGTTTGTATCAGGATATGCATCTGGAACCCGGTGCCGCGATTAAAAAGGAATATGAAGATGTGATGCGGATCAAAAATGAGCTGAGGAGAAACACTTCTAAAGGGCCATTTTATCTGGGACACATCAGAGCACTTGCTGCGCTGCAGGAAGAGTATTCCAAATATGGACAGGGATTTCCATATGATAACTGTATTCTGTGCGGAGCAGAGGGAATGGATAAGGAGGAGGTTTGGTGGCGGTTTTCGAAAGAATGCAGCACCAGGGACGCGATAAAAATACAACTGGTGAGCACCAGTGCCTCTGTGGAATATTACGCTGTCCGGGAGATATTGGTAGCAATTTCCCGATGGCTCAAAATGCCTCTGGAAGAAATGTTTTCGGAAGGTGGTGGTGAGAGTGCTGATTTATACTTCATGAATGCCATAGAGAGAATTGCCCGCCGGCTCCAGACTGCCAAAACCCGATGTTTGATGATGATTTACAACTTGGAATTTGCAGACAGCAAGAGCATTGGACTGATTCTCGGCTGCCTGTTTAAGCGCCTGGGCCATGAAATTTTTATTGCGGCCAGTTTCTGCATGAATTTGAGAATGAACTTTAACAGTTTTTTACGAGAGACTCCGGAAGAGGGAATTCGCCCTGTCTTTCTGGAACCTTTAAAGGAAGGGGAATGCTCCCGGTATTTGAAGGAATGTTTTTCCGATAGCCGGACATTCGGTCAGGAAGAAAAAGAACTGTATCACTATACGGCCGGTAATCTTCTGATGCTGAGGGAAGTGGCGGCGAATATTATAAGGGGCGAGGAAGACGTATATGTGATAAATTCCAAAGCACAGAAACAGTTTTTGAGCCTCCTTGAAAATTTTAGCAATATTGAGTACGAGTATCTGGAATATCTGGCGGTCATGGAAAACGGTGTAGAGGTAGCTGTCCTGTGCGAGTTGCTTCATGAGCCTTTAAATATGGTGCTCCGTCATCTGCTCCGGCTTCTGGAAAGCGGCCTGCTGGAGGAGATCGATCAGAAGGGGCATGAACGGCTGAGAATCAAATCAAAAATGATGAGAGATATGATATACAGTCGGATAGCAGTGTTTAAAAAGAATGAACTGCATCGGGCAGCGCAGAAATATTATGAAACAATCGAGGCCGGAAGAAAGGGGAAATGCGATCTCTTCATTCTTTCAGAACTGAAATATCATGCCACACAGGCTGGAAAAGTGGATGATGCCCTGTATTACAGTATCTACTATCTGAGGTACGTTCTGGACTATTATGACGAATTTTTCCCTGCCGTTCCCCATGATGTGGAGTTCCTTCAGACATTTACCGTTTCACGGAAGGAGATTTACCAGACTCTGGATACATTCCAGGCATGTTATGACATGCTGGAGGATGAGATGGATGCTAAACGCTGCTATGAGCTGCAAATGGAAATTTATTACCTCAAAGGCAGAACGCTTAACAGAGACGGAAAAAGGGAAAAGGGACTCGTCTATGCGGAAAAGCTGATCGAGCTGGCTAAAAAAGCACAAAATGAGAGGATGCTGATATACGGCTATACTGAGGCTCTCTGCTATGGCGTAAAGGCGGAGGATTCGGAGCTTATGAAACATTATCTTGAAAAGATGAAGAAGATAGAAAATGTCCCATCTTATCAGCCGGAATATGGCTCGATTCTTCGTCTGGAGGGCTACTGCCGTATCCTGGATGGAGAATACGAAGTGGCGGAAGAACTTTTAAAGCGTTCAATTGAGATATTCAGCAGTCCTGGCCTCAGAAATACTTACTATTACCGGGCGGCCGGCGCATACGATTATCTGGCTATCACATATCGGTGCAGAAAACAGTATGATAAAGCGCTGGATGCTGTCGGCGAGGCTCTACGGCTCTGTAAAATGAGGGGGAGCCGCAAGGGACTGGATTTGTTTTATGAAGATTATGCGTATATTCTTTTTCTTCAGGGAAAAAGCGAAGAGGCTGAAAAATATTTTTCACTCAGCGCCCAGATATATGACGAGTTCGGAACTTACTGGCTCCGTTCCATTGGGGAGAGCTGCATGGCCATGATCCATCTTGAAAAAAAGGAAGAAAAGGAGGCTCTTGAACATTTCAGAAGAGCTGAAATTTTCAGTAAAAAAGAAAAGACGAGAGAGGAACTGGAAGTCCTTGAGATTGCAAGGGGAAAACTGAAGGAAGCCAAAGTGCTGGCATAGCAGAATACAGCCGGTATAAAATGAGAAGCAGAACAAATAAAAAAACACCGCCTTACCCAATATAGGACCATTACTTTGTAATGATATTGGGTAAGGCTTTTTTGAATCTGAATTTTCCCGTACGATCCTTTTCCCATCTGTATTTTTTTGCAGTGCCGCATTTTTTGGCTTGTCATATTTTCCCCGCCTGTACATATATTGAGGTAAAAGGAGGCGGACAGGATGGAGAGCAAAGACAGGCTGTTTCAGATTTTTTCTAAAAAACTCAGGGGAGTGCTGGGAACGCTTAATGTGGAGCCGGAGGGTATAGAGGAAATCCGCATGCGGATCGGCGCTCCGCTTTTTATCATTTACAGGAACAAAGAATATACGGTGGATGAGGAGGGAAAGCTTGGCGGGCTTTCCGGGGGCTTGGGAAAAGAGGAAGGGAAAGGCTGCTTTTGCGTGTCTAAGGAAGATGTGGAGGAGACGCTCCAATGTGCGGTCCGTTATTCCCTGTATGCGTATGAGGAGGAGCTGAAACAGGGATTTATCACGGTGTCCGGAGGCCACAGAATCGGAGTGGCAGGCCGGGTAATCCTGGAAAAAGGCAGCGTGAAAACCATACAGCCGGTCACGTTCCTGAATATCCGATTTTCCCATCAGGTAAAGGGGTGTGCGGACCGGGTCCTTTCCTATCTGTATGACAGGACAAATGGGGATTTTTTACATACCCTGCTCATCTCTCCTCCCCGGTGTGGGAAAACAACGCTGCTGCGTGACATTGTCCGCCAGGTTTCTAATGGGAAAAACGGTAAGACGGTGGGAGTGGTCGACGAACGGTCGGAGATCGGGGCCTGTTTTCAGGGTATTCCCCAGAACGATGTGGGACAGCGCACGGATATCCTGGACTGCTGTCCGAAGGCGGCGGGGATGATGATGTTAATCCGGTCTATGGCTCCCGATGTGGTGGCGGTGGACGAGATTGGAGGAGAGCAGGACCTGGAGGCCATGCGTTATGTGATGAACTGCGGCTGCCGAATTCTTGCCACAATTCATGGAACATCAATGGAGGACATCAGGAAAAAACCGGGGCTCAGCCGGTTTATCGAGGAGTCGGTCTTTGACCGGTATGTAATTCTGGGGAACCGAAACGGGCCGGGAACAATCCGGGAAATCTGTGATGGAAACGGGAGGAATCTTTTATGTGGATGAAAACGGCGGGACTGATACTGGTGATAGCCTCCTGCACGGGAATCGGAGCCGAGGCGGTGCACAGGCTGAGGGAGCGGTTAAGGCTTTTAGAGACGCTGCGGCGGATGGCATCCCACATGAAGGGGGAAATCCTGTATGCTAATGTCCCGCTGGCCGAGGCTTTGTTCAGAACGGGAAAACGCAATCCCGGACCGGCGGGAAAGATGTTTATCGAGGTGGCCGAAACACTGGAACAGGAGTCGGGCGAGAGCTTTGAGACGGTCTGGAAAGAGAAAGCCGGAAGGTTTGCCGCCGAAAGTGCATTAAATAAGAAGGAACAGGAGCAGCTCCTGCGGTTTGGCGAGAGCTTGGGATATCTGGACCGCGACATGCAGGAAAAGGCAATTCTATTCTATCTGGAGGATTTGGAGCATTCCATTGAGAAGTTACGGAAGGAAGAACCGGAAAAGAGCCGGCTGTTCTTTGGAATGGGAATCTTGTCCGGTTTATTTCTTGTCGTAATACTAATTTGATAGGGTATAAGATGGAAAGCTGAGAGTGCGGGAACGGCACGAGTTAATAGATGCAGGAGGATTTTTTATATGGGGGTAAGTTTGATTTTCAGGATTGCGGCAGTGGGAATTCTGGTGTCGGTCATCTGCCAGATACTTAAACACAGCGGCAGGGAAGAACAGGCCTTTCTCACCAGCCTGGCGGGACTGGTGCTGGTGTTGTTCTGGATGATACCGTACATATACCAGCTTTTTGAGACGATGAAAGAGCTGTTTGCATTGTAACAGAGGGTCAGGAAGGAGGCGGGTTCATGTCTATCATTACGGCGTCCGTGCTGGGACTTGCCGCCGTGCTTCTGGCGGTGCAGTTTAAAAGCAAGAGCGGAGAGTATGGAACTTATCTGATTATGGCGGCCGGATTAATCCTGTTTTTCTATGGGACAGGCAAGATGAAAATTATCATCGACACGGCTCACCAGATTCAGAGCTATATCAATATTAACAGCGTATATCTGACCACACTTCTAAAAATGGCGGGAATTACTTATATTGCCGAATTTGCCTCCGGTATCTGTAAAGACGCCGGATACGGAGCCATCGGAACGCAGATTGAGATATTTGCCAAACTGTCCATTCTCGCTGTCAGTATGCCGGTGCTGCTGGCGCTTCTGGAGACACTTCAGGGCTTTTTGGCCTGAGGCGGAAGAATGAAAAGGGAAGGCTGGTGGATGTATTTCATATGAAAGACAGGATAAGAATGCGGTCAATAAAACGTATCATGAAACAGTTGAAAATCCAATTAAGGGAAGCGGTAAGAACCGGAAAGCGCAGCGCCGTCCTGTTTCTGCTCACCGCCGCAATGGTATTTCCGGGATTTTGCTTCCGGGCCGAGGCAGCACAAACGCCGGGGCAGACAGACGGCGGAGGCTATGAGACAGGCGGCGGATATGGAACCGGAGACAGCTATGAAACAAGCGGCGGTTACGAAGCGGAGACCGGGAATCTTCTGGATGATTTTGATCTGGCAAAGATAGAAAATTTTATGAGTGAGGAGAGCGGAAACGGAACTTTTTCCTTCACATTTAAGGAATTAATTTTGGAGCTGATGAAGGGAAACTTCTCCGGCGTTTTTCACGAGTGTCTGCTTACGCTGCGGGACAGCCTCTTTGGGGAGATAGCGAAAAACGGAAAATGGATGGGACAGGTCCTGATCCTGGGGCTGACCGGGGCGATATTTGCCAATTTTTCAAGTATCTTTTCCAACAGCCAGATTGCGGAGACGGGATTTTATGTAACCTATCTTTTAATGTTTACATTCTTAGCATCCAGTTTCCTGACCGGGATTGCCATCACAAAGGAAATCCTGTCCCATATCATTGAGTTTATGCGGGCTCTGGTTCCCACCTATTTCCTGGCGGTTTCCTTCTCGGGAGGCAGCCTGACTTCGGCAGCGGGTTATGGATGGATGCTCTTTTCCATCAGCGCTGTGGAATGGCTGGTTTTAAGGCTCCTGCTTCCGGTCCTGCGGATTTATATTCTTTTTGTCCTGGCTGGGCATATGGTGAAAGAGGACATCTTCTCCAGAATGACCGAACTGCTGGACAGTTCGATCCGCTGGGGACTTAAAACCATGACAGGAGTGATACTGGGGTTTCATTTACTGCAGAATCTGGTTACCCCTTATGCCGATTCACTCAAAAATACGTCGCTTCAGCGTTTTGTCAGCGTCATACCGGGGCTGGGACAGGGGGCGGCGGCAGTATCCCAGATGGTGATGGGAGCCGGGGTACTGATCAAAAACAGCATCGGCGCAGGGGCAGTTATCATTCTCATCCTGATAACCGTCATTCCGTTACTCAAGCTTGTGATTCTCTGCCTGTTTTATCAGGGGGCTGCAGCGCTTTTACAGCCGGTCTGTGATAAGAGGATGGTAGCATGCATCAGCGAGGTGGGAAACGGCTGCCGCCTTCTGCTTTCCATGGCGGCGACGGCGCTCCTGCTTTTTTGCGTCTCGCTGGCAATTGTATGTACGGCTGCCAATGCCACCTACTTTGCTGGTTAAGGAGGGAGAGAATGGACGGAATATATGACTGGGTCAGGAATATTGTATATTATCTGATTTTCATGACTATCATTACAAATCTTCTCCCGGCAGGAAAATATGAAAAGTATCTCAGGCTCTTTGCGGGCTGCATCCTGATTCTTCTGGTGCTGAAGCCGCTGACCGGGAGCCTCAGGCTGGAGGAAAAAATTAATGCTATTTTCCGCTCTGTTTCCTTTGAAAATGAGGCCGGGGAACTTAAGGGAGAACTCGATGGGATGGAACAGAAGAGGCTCGACCACCTGATCGGCCAGTATGAGGCATCGGCTGAGGAGGAGTTAATCCGTATGGCCGGGGAAGAAGGGATTGAGGCAGTTGCCGCTTCTGTGGTAATAGAGGGAGACAGTAGAAATCCTGATTTTGGAAAGGTGAAAAAGATTGCCCTGAGATTAAAAAAGACAGAGGATACGGCGGACGCACAGGAAAATGCGGATGGTGGGCGGACGGAGACAAAGATGGCCAAAGAGGACAGGATTACCCTGGAAAAGGTCGAAAAAGTGTCGGTCAGGCTGGACGGCTCCGGGCCGGACGGGAATGGAGAAGCCTCACAGGACAGTCAGAGCGGAGGCCGGGAACAGGAGAAAAGCGATGTCGAGGCGGCCAGAAAAGTGATTGTTGCGGCGCAGGAAAATGAAACGATCAGGCAGTTCAGGCGGACGATAGCCGGGTATTATCAGATGGAGGAAGAAAATGTGGAAATCGGGCTGGAAGATTAACAAAGACTGGGTGAAGGGAAAAGAAAAATGGATGCTTCTGCTGGTGTGCGGACTGATTCTGCTGATTCTGTCATTTCCGGTGGGACCGAAAAAGGAAAAGGGGGAGGAGGCCGGTTCCCCGGTTGTAAAAGGGCAGCTGATGCCGGAGAATGGGGAGGAGGACTCCGATACACAGACCGCGGCCGGGAAAATATCGGGTACAGTGGAGGACGATGAACGCAAATATGAAAAAGAGATGGAACAGCGGGTTAAAGATATCCTGAAAAACGTGGATGGAGTGGGGGAAGTAGATGTAATGCTCACTCTCAAATCCTCAAAAGAAAAGGTCCTCCATGTGGATCGCGATAAAAGCCGCTCTGCGACAGAAGAAAAGGACAGCGCCGGAGGGACGAGAAAATCACAGACCGAGGAGATTAAAGAGACAGCTTTGACCGCAGGAGCCACAGGTTCCCAGGAGCCGGTGATAGAGAAAGAGCTGCAGCCTCAGATAGAAGGTATCATCATCAGCGCCCAGGGCGGCGGAAGTCCTCAGGTAAAAGCGGAAATTTCCGAGGCAATGGAAGCTTTATTCGGGCTGCCGGCACATAAGATTAAGGTGTTGAAACGGGTGGGATAAATAATAAACCGGGCTTTCCGCTCCGGCTGATAAATCAGAGTGCGGAATAACATAGTTACACAAAGTGCAGACAAAATGCTTAAGACAGGCATAAAACCGCTGCGCTGTCATAAAATAAAAGTATTAAAGCGGGTGGAATAAAGGAGCATAATATTATGAAGATGAAAAGAATCTTTAGGAGAAACCAGATAATCATTACCACACTTGCCATTATGATTGCAGCAGCAGGATACTTAAACTACTCCGGCAAGAAGGAAGTGGCTGGCGGAGAAGTTTACGAGGCCGGAGTTACAGAGATTTCTGATGAGGATATATTGGCAGAAAACCAGGCTGTTTCAGGCGGAGCCGCCGGCCAGACTGCGGAAAATGTCTCATCGGGTAATGCAACGGGCGAAGATGGCCAATACCAGGAGATAGCAAGCCTCGATGATCCGGACGAGGGCGGAAGCGCTCTGACAGGCTCCGATCAGGCAGACGGAAGTTCTTCAATTGATAACCCGGGCGAAGCAGTTCTGACCGGCGGAACAAGCGTAACAGACTACATAGCTAATGTGCAGCTGAACAGAGAACAGGTCCGTGCCAAGAGTAAAGAGACACTGATGAGCATTATCAACAATGAGAGCGTAGACGCAGCTTCCAAAGAAGCGGCCACCCAGAGCCTGATGGCCCTGTCTGCTATCGCAGAAAAAGAAAACGCCGCGGAAACCTTACTGATGGCAAAGGGCTTTGCCGATCCGGTAGTCAGCATTACAGACGGAAAAGTTGATGTTGTCGTAAACGCAACCAGCATCACGGATCCGCAGCGTGCCCAGATTGAGGACATCGTAAAGAGAAAAACGGAAACAGGCGCTGAGAATATCGTTATTACGCTAATGAATCTCCAGGAATAAACACTTGATGATACGATCAGCTTCTGAAGATGACGGCCGGGACCGGAGACTCATTTACAGCCTCCAACTCCCCGGTCCGCCATCTTACAGAAGCATCCCTGCATCTCAGCTTAAAAGCTGGCCTATTGTATAATTTGCGCCAATAAGGGGAAAACTCCTTTGCAAACCACAGCCTTTTTGTTATAATGGGAATATCACGAGGATACAGGAGGTAACAAAGGTGTCGAAAGAGATTGCAGATAGAAATACACATATATTATACGAAAAAGACAAAATCGGTGAAGTGCAGATTGCGGACGAGGTTGTTGCAATCATCGCCGGACTGGCAGCTACAGAGGTGGAGGGCGTGGATTCCATGGCCGGCAATATCACGAATGAGCTGGTAGGAAAGCTCGGCATGAAGAACCTGAGCAAGGGAGTCAAAGTTACGGTGACGGAGGAGCATGTAAGTGTTGATCTGTCCCTTAATATGAAATATGGCTACAGCATCCCTGATGTCAGTGAAAAAGTGCAGGATAAAGTCAAGACTGCAATAGAGAATATGACAGGCCTTATGGTTCTGGAAGTGAACATTAAAATTGCAGGCGTTAATATGGACGAGAATAAGTAGGCAGTACCTGTTTGCACCGGCAGTAAAGACTCTGTAAAGAATGCCGGATTCTCAGTTTATTCTTCTTTTTATTCTTGACGGCTGTGGAAACATGTGGTAAGATGAAGCCGTTAAAAGGGAGTAGTTGCAACATGTAATCAACATACCCTGGGCCGGGTTTACAGGTCCATGGTTACATGCCTGTATGAAATGTAGAGGAACAAGACTTTTAGCATATGAAAATATGCTGAAAGTCTTTTTTTATTCTATCGGAAAGTTCTGCGAACGCTCCGATAGAATAAAAAGCGCTCCGGACAGGATCGCACTGCGGCGGAGAGAATTATGCCGCTAAAGCGGCCCGCCGCAGGCGGAGAATCCCGCTTACATAAGAAAAATTCATAAAAGGTATGTTTTCCGGATTCTGTGTGAAGAATCTAAGTGGTTGACGGGAACTCCGCGGGTCCCCGAAAATCGCAGACCGGACCGGGTATTGAACGTGCAGAAGGCTGCTCAACAATTAAGGAAAAGAATGCTGAGAAAGCAAATTTAAGGAGGAAAGTTCATGGATTTTTTACTGGAAGGTATTATGGCGATAACGCCCCAACAGCTTATAATGTATGTTGTAGGAATTCTGCTTATCTGGTTGGCCGTGAAAAAAGAGTATGAGCCGGCGCTGCTTTTGCCGATGGGCTTTGGCGCTATATTAGTAAACTTGCCGTTATCCGGTGTCATCGACCAGATTATGCCTGGTATCGGAGAGACACACGGTGTTATACAGTGGCTGTTTCAGACGACGATTGAGGCGTCTGAGGCGCTTCCGATTCTCTTATTCATTGGTATCGGAGCCATGATTGATTTTGGCCCGCTTCTGTCACAGCCAATTATGTTTTTATTCGGTGCGGCAGCACAGTTTGGTATTTTCTTTGCTATCTGTGTAGCGACACTGATGGGATTTGATTTAAAAGATGCCGCTTCCATCGGTATCATCGGTGCGGCGGACGGTCCGACGTCTATCCTTGTATCACAGATTATGCGTTCCGACTATGTCGGCGCCATCGCGGTTGCGGCGTATTCCTACATGGCTCTTGTGCCGATTATCCAGCCGTTTGCCATCAGGCTCGTAACTACGAAAAAAGAACGTCAGATTCATATGACATACAGCCCGAAGGCAGTTTCCAAATCGACGAAAATTGCATTCCCAATTATCGTGACAATTATCGTAGGCCTTATTTCACCGGCATCCGTAGCCCTGGTCGGTTTCCTGATGTTTGGTAACTTAATCAGAGAATGTGGTGTTTTACAGTCACTTTCCGATACTGCGCAGAATGAGCTTGCCAACCTTATCACACTGCTTTTAGGTATTACCATTTCCTTCAGTATGAGAGCGGACGCTTTCGTGCGTACGGATACACTGTTAATTATGGGTATCGGACTCGTTGCGTTTGTATTCGACTCCATCGGCGGCGTACTTTTTGCAAAATTTATCAACCTTTTCCTGAAAAACAAAATCAACCCGATGATTGGCGCAGCTGGAATTTCCGCGTTCCCGATGTCGGCCAGAGTGGTTCAGAAAATGGCTTCAGAGGAAGAAAAGGGTAATATTATCCTGATGCACGCCGTTGGCGCCAATGTATCCGGACAGATTGCCTCTGTTATCGCGGGCGGACTTGTCATCAAGCTCGTCAGCCAGTATCTTTAATCAGCCAAAGCATGAAGCAGGCAGAAATGAGGAGGTTCATTTATGTGGAATAATTTATTAATTTCTCTGGAAATCATGGGAAAAGGAATGGCCGGAATTTTCGTAGTTGTCCTTATAATCACCCTGGTAGTAGTTCTCCTGGGCAAATTGAAATAATAACCCGACATATTTTGCGCAGGTTATTTAGTAATATTTAATAATATAAAGAAGGAGTGCTTTTAGTTCCGGCCGGTATCGTGCGGCTGAATCTGAAAGCGCTCCTTCTTTATATTATGTCTCCTTCTGTCGGAAATCCGGACTCAGAGCAGATAAACTTATTTCTTTACATCGTAAGGTTTTACTTCCACTTCTTTTTTATCAAAATCAATAAAAATCTGGTAGGCATACTGATCCTCGCTGGTATCCCAGACCTCCACGTATTTCGGCGACACTTCAATCAGGATCTCCGTATCCTCATGGCTGTAGGCATTATAACTGTTCCAGAGAAACTCTTTATATCCCTTCTCAAAACGTCTTCCCGGTTCATCTACGACCAGCCCCTTGTTTTTTGCGATTCCCTCCACCTGGATACCGCTCCAGCACAAAGCCACCTGGGGATTCTCAAAAAGCTGTTTTGTTTTTCTGAAATTTTTGTCTGTTTTAAAATAAATCTTGTCGTCGTAAAAAAGACAGCTTACATTTCTTACCATAACATAATCGTTGACACTGGAGGCCAGAGCCATAATCTTCCAGTCGCCCAGCTGATGGAACATGATTTCTACCGCTTCCTCAAAGCTTAAATGTTTTTCTTTGCTGAATTTCATTGTGTTTTCCCTCTTTTTTTCTTTGTTTTATATTCTCAGGCACATCAATAATCAGTGTCCCCGTACAAACTGCTTAATTTGGCGGCTCATTTTCTTATAGATGAGGAAAGTGAGCAGCGACAGCGATCCGTTTTTAATCAGGTTAAATGGAATGATGCCGAGAAGCGCCAGACTCCATTTACTGGAAAGCAGAGGATTCACCGCCATGCACATGGAAAGAATTTTATCCAGTGTCAATCCGGAAAATGATGCATAAAACGGGATGATTAAGTACAAGTTAGTAAATACGGATACAATTGCACATATCACGGTTCCTGTGACCATGCCGATGAGTGCGGATTTTTTTGATTTATTTCTGTCGTAAATTAAAACTGCCGGCAGAACGTAGGCGCAGCTCAGGATTATATTCTGGATTTCGCCCGTCCAGGCAGACGAGGTACCCTGAGTCAGGGCCTTTAAAAGCATTTTAACTACAATAATTGCAATGGCCGCAACGGGGCCCATTGTAAAGCCTCCGATCATCTCCACGAGCCCGGTAAAATCATAGCTCATGAACGGCGGCATAAACGGCAGCGGAAAGCGGAACATCATCAGTACCGCGCTTAAACCTCCCATCAGGCTGCAGAGCGTCAATTCCCTCGTATTGAGGCCGGTGCGGGCATGAGTGATTGGCTTTGCCAGATCCAGATCCCTGCCGGAACCTGTTTTTGTGCCTCTTCCAGTGTTCAGATTCATGTTGCCAGTGTTTGGGTTACCTTCCATTACTTTCTGTCCTCCTTGAAATTTTTCTGGTAAATAAAAAATGCCTGAAAACAAACAGTCTTCAGGTAGGCTACAGAAAACGTCTTTTCTCATCCGGACTGTTACCGTCGGTTCTGGAATTACACCAGATCAGCCGCAGGAAGGTGCCTGCGGGTCATGGACTTTACCATCGGTAGGGAATTACACCCTGCCACAAAGACTTAAGTATTAAGTTGTGTCAATGAGTTTATGTTTAAACGTCATCTATGTGTGAAAGTATATACCTGTACAATAAAAAAGTAAAGAGCTTATTTTGAAAAAATATGAAAGACTGGACGAAAAATAGCAGACTGATTTTCGGTCATCGTCACATACTAACAGCGTGAATGAGAAACAGATGATTTAAAAGCCGAAAAGGCGGTAACAATTGTGTAAGGAGGAAGGAAAGGTGACCAGGAAAGAAAAGCTTAGAAAGTCTCTTATAGTCCTGTTTTGGGCCGGTCTTGTGGCAGTAGCCGGCCTGTCGTATTTTTATATGCAGTGGTCCATACCGGACCGTCTGAATGTGGTGGTGGACCAGGAAGAGAATTTCCATTTTTCCCTTCCCGTAAAAGTATCTTTAAAGAGTGAAAGTGAAGAGGTGGTTTTAAACAACGGCTCCAACATCCCCTCAGATGAAATACATCTGCAGTTGGATCAGCCATTTTCCCTTTATTCGGAAAATGAAGGAACATACCATCTGAACATGAAGCTGTTTGGTCTGTTCAGCCTGAAAGACATCGAGGTGGATGTCTCCGATACGAAGTATGCGGTTCCTTGCGGACTGCCCATCGGAATTTATATGAAATCCGACGGCCTGATGGTCATAGGTACAGGTGAAGTGACAACGAAAAACGGAGAAATTATTGACCCGGCCGACGGAGTTTTAAAATCCGGCGACTACATTGAGGCCATCAACGGCGTTCCGGCCGTGAATAAGAAAGACATGATACAGGCCGTCAACAGCTCAGGAGGTGGTGCACTGATCCTCGCGGTGAGAAGAGACGGAGAAGAGATGCCTGTGGAAATGACGCCTATAGAAACGGCGGACGGTGACTACAAACTGGGTCTGTGGATCCGCGACGACACCCAGGGAATCGGAACCATGACCTATATGAGCGCCAATGGCGAATTCGGAGCCTTAGGCCACGGAATCAGCGACAGTGATACCGGAATGCTGGTGCAGACCTCCGGGGGCGAACTTTACGATACGGAGATTATGGGAATCGAAAAAGGCACATTCGGCAAACCCGGCGTCATGTCGGGCGTAATATACTATGGCAACCAGTCCAGGCTGGGCACCATAGAAGCCAACACAAATGAGGGAATTTTCGGAACGGTAAACGAGAAATTCAGAAACCGGGTAAAAAGTGAAGCGATTCCGATCGGATACCGGCAGGATGTAAAAAAGGGAAAAGCGTATGTGAGAAGCAACGTGTCGGGAGAATTAAAAGATTATGAGATAGAGATACAAAAAGTCGATTACTCCACGGCGAGGAAAAGTAAAGACATGATAATCAAAGTCACCGATCCGGAACTGCTAGAGCTGACAGGAGGCATAGTGCAGGGAATGTCAGGATCACCGATCATACAGGACGGAAAGCTGATTGGGGCGGTGACGCATGTGTTTATACAGGATTCAACCAGAGGGTATGGGATATTTATTGAAAACATGCTCGAACATTGAGTCCGGGCAGCAGACGGAAAGAGAGGATAGAGATGGGAGCTAGCTCACAGCTCTATCCTCTCTTGGAGTATGCTATGCGGCGAAAGCCGCCAACCGATGGAGCGCGTTAGCGTGCCAGCGGTTGCCGCCCGGGCGGAGTAGTGGGACGGAAGAGGAGGAGATGGGAGCTAGCTCACAGATCCATCCTCTCTTGTTATGCTATGCGGCGAAGGCAATGTGTTCCACACCATAACCTAACCCGGCATTAATTCTTTCTTCATAACAACCATCGGCTTTACCCCAGCCAACCGCATTAAAAAGCTTTTTTTCTTACACACCATCCTGTAATCAAGTTTTTCATAAAGGCGGACCGCCGGCTGGTTATCAATCAGAACATCAAGAAATAATTCCGTAAAATCACAATGCGATTCAACGAAAGTAAGGAGGCGTTCGGCCACCCTTTGCCGCCTGAATTCGGGCGCTGTTGCAATAAAGTCAATATAACCGCTTTGGGCTCCTGTTACCGCGGGTACACTCAAAATTTTGTGAAGCTGCCAGGCAATCATTTTACCCTTTACCGGACCGAATATCGAAATGCAGACATCTTCACGTATTATAATTGCTCTTTTCCGGCTGTCGGATACAGCAATAAATCCCGCCACCTGATCCTCTTTCAAAAGAACATAAGTCGAATCCAATTGCATACAGGGCAGAAAAAGCCTGCATAAAATTTCAGGATCTTTTGAAATTCCCTTAAACATAGAGAAGAAGCTGTCAACCAAAAGCCTGGCAGTCTTTTCTATAAGCTGGGTATCCAACATATCGAGCCTTACAAATTTTTCATCATTCATACAATTCAGTTCCTTTCGGAGACGATTTATATACCTGCAAATTTCCACACCGTTCATATTCATGAAGCCACAATTTATTATAACATATGTCCCGGGTAAATTCGACCAGTATAATTCCGTTCTACAAATCTCGCCAGTCTGATTTCCGCCATGCAGAAAACATGTTCCCAATAACTGAAGGGTACCTTAGCCCTGCGGCAGGGGAGCGTTTTCTTCTATATTAAAGAAGAAAGCCGAAATATAAATCCAACGCTGTACAGCAAGATATCAGCATTAAAAATTATGGAAGCACAGGATATAGTGAACAGACATGCCGGCCTCGCTTGTCTGTGGCGGCGGCAGGAACCAACCGGAGAAAGAAAATTTCACGTTCCTGTTTCGTACTTACTGAAGATATTCCAAGGACCTTACTGATAAGTCAGATTCATCACAATCCCCTGCGGGTAATCGCCATATTTCTCACCAAAAATATTAATCCCCCCGATATGTTTCGCATTATCCTTAATCTGTATCTTCAGGGAAATATACGGTTTTTCATTAATCGCTATGTCATCCAGCCCGACGCCCGGATAAATGAGCTGCCCGTCGATATAGCTCCCAAATTCTTTTACTGAAAAAGTTTTGAGCATTCCGTACTGGGTGCTGCCGTTCGGCCAGGCAGGAGGGGTCAGTTTTCCCCTGCGTGCGCCGTAATCGCCTGGAGAACGATATGTACCGACTTCTATGTCATTAATATAAATAGTTATATCAGACGGCCAGTTCTCAAGATAACCGGGCGCTTCGGAGCAGATTTCCAACCGGAACGACACCTCGTTGAGTTTCAGAAGAGGATTATGGATATTGGGAAACCTGTATTCGATAAACCCTTTATTGAACCAGATGAGCTGCGCCTTGTTCCTGAGCGGGGAATAGAAGGAACGTATCGTATCGTAAGCGTCAATCGGACCGTTCTCATCCGCGAGGCCGCAGGTAGGCTGCACATCGCATGCATAATAATTCCCGATCGGCATATCCATGGACAGGCTCTTATTGACGGAATCGATGGAGGCGTCGAAGGTCTCCAGATGAAACGACTGCAGGCTGCAGGTACACACCCTCATGGAACCGTGGACGCCCGGCTGGCTTTCCGTCACGATAAGCTGGGCCTCCTCCAGGGTTTTGACATGAAGCGCCGCAGAGGACAGGGGGATATTCATGATTTCAGCGATTTCCTGCAGTGACCTGGCATTGTTCCTGAGCATATCCAGGATTTTGAGGCGGACGGGGGAGGAAAGAGCTTTCCCGATTTTAGTAATGGATTCATGATGAGCCGGATTGCCCAGATGGAGGCAGATGTTTCTTTCGCCAATAATTCTGACAGTACGCTTTTCTCTTGCTGACATGACAGACTCCTTTCTTTCATTTTTTATATTCATCGTCTTTTAATTATAACTCTTTGTTACATAAAAAGTAAAGTAAAAATACAAAACTTACAATTAAATGATGATAAATATGTTAAAAAGTTACAAATAATAAACGGATTATTAAAACTATATTGTAAAAATAGACCAAATGATATAAAATAAATTATGTAATAAAAACACGTTTTAATCAAGGGAGGAAATTATTATGAGAAAAATGGTCGCAATGGTTATGGCAGCAACGATGGCATTGTCACTGACTGCCTGCGGAAGTTCCAGCAAACCGGCAGAAACTGAGGCACCGGCAACTGAGGCGGCGGCTCCTGCGGAAGGAAAGACGGAAGCAGCGGCGCCGGAAGAGAAAACAGAAGCTCCTGAGGGAGCAAAGGTACTGGAGGGTAAGAAAGTAGGATTTGCCCAGACAGACAGCATGTCCGCATGGAGAACGACAGAGACGGACAGCATCAAGGAATACGTGGAAAACGCCGGAGGCGAATTTATCGTTAAGGATGCCGGCGGAGATATCGCGACTCAGGAATCCGATATCCGCGATCTGGTAGCGGCTGGCGTTGACTACCTGGTAGTTGCCCCGCTTGAGAATAACGGACTTCAGGGCGCGCTTCAGGAGGCCATGGAAAGCAACATCCCCGTTATCCTGGTAGACCGTGCAATCGACGGAGACGCAGGAACCCACTACACAACGGCAATCATGTCCGATTTCGTCTGGGAAGGCGAGCAGTGTGCAAAAGCCCTGACCGAAGCATTACCGGACGGCGGCAACGTAGTAATCATTAACGGCGGTTACGATTCTTCCACATCCACAGACAGACAGGACGGATTCGTGAAGGGTCTTGACAGCTCCAAGTTTAAAGTAGTGGCTGAACAGGATGGAGAATGGCTGATGGATAAGGCTCAGGCCGTTATGGAAAACATTATCCAGGCTCAGGGCGGCGAGAATATTGACGCCGTATTCTGTGTAACAGACGATATGGTTCAGGGCGCTATGAACGCAATTGAGGCGGCAGGCCTGAAACCGGGAGAAGATATCCTGACACTGGGAATCGACGGAACGAGAGCGGCATTTGAAGCAGTGGAAGACGGAAGACAGCTTGCTTCCTGTACCTGCTCCCCATACTTCGGAGAAATCGTCGTAGATACAATTTCCAAAATTATCGGCGGAGAAGAAGTGCCAGCCCACATTACAAACGAGGATACTCTTTATACAAAAGATAACGTGAAAGTAGAGTTAGGATTCTAGAAACTGTTAAAAAAGTGTTCCGCAGGATGTTGGCTGAGAAAATACTGATTGTTTCAAACGATTTTACAAACGATATATCCGGGCACACAAAAAAGACTGCCGCAGAAATTGTTTATTTTTGCGGCAGCCTTTTTGAAAGGAGAAGTTTATGGCAGAAGTTTTGCTGGAAATAAAAGGTCTGGAAAAGACGTTTCCGGGAGTCCGCGCGCTGAAGGGCGTCAATTTAACGGTGAATAAAGGGGAAATCCATGCTCTGATGGGAGAAAACGGCGCCGGCAAATCGACCCTGATCAAGGTGCTGACCGGAATTTACCAGAAGAATGGAGGAACGATACGTTTTGACGGCCAGGAGATTAATGCAAAGACTCCGATTGAGGCGAACGGGAAAGGAATATCCACTATCTACCAGGAACTGAACCTGGTTTTATTTCAGACGGTATATGAAAATCTGTTTCTGGGGCGCGAACCCAGAACAAAATTCGGGAGCATTGACAGAAAGTCGATGATTGCCGAGGCAAAGAGGATTTTGGAGGAATTGGGAATTGAGATAGATGTGACAAGGCCATTAAAAAACTATTCGACGGCAATCCAGCAGATGGTGGCTATTGCCAGGGCGGTCAGCATCAATGCAAAACTTGTTATTATGGATGAACCCACCTCCTCGCTGGATACCCATGAGGTGCAGGTGTTGTTTGGAATTATCAGACAACTGAAGGCAAGAGGAATAAGTGTGATTTTTATCAGCCATAAACTGGATGAGATATTTGAAATCTGTGACCGTCTGACTGTTTTTAAGGACGGAGAATATGTGGGTGAATATAATGTCGGTGATTTGGATCAGCTTAAGCTGATATCGCTGATGGTGGGAAGGGATACAGTAGAACTTGAAAGGAATAAGCAGGGCTACGCATTTACTAAAGCCCCGGTGATAGCTGGGATGAAACGGATCCGTCAGGGGATGAGGCTGAACGGAATTGATATAGAGATCAGGCAGGGAGAGGTGGTAGGCCTTGCCGGCCTTCTCGGTTCAGGCAGAAGCGAGCTGGCCCAGGTGCTATTTGGGAGCAGTGTACCGGACGAGGGCGAGATTTTCTGGTGGGGTGAACCCGCCGCTATCCATTCACCGTCCGATGCGATCAAAAAGGGAATGGGTTTCTGTACGGAAGACAGAAAGACAGAAGGAATTATTCCCCATCTGTCGGTAAAAGAAAACATCACGATTGCCCTGCTTCCGAAGCTGAACTCGTTCGGCTTTGTCAAGACGAAGGAGCAGGAGGAGATTGTAAATACATATATTGAGCGCCTGAAGATTAAGACGCCGTCCCCGGAGCAGGCAATCTGCAACCTGAGCGGCGGCAACCAGCAGAAGGTGCTTCTGGCCAGATGGATGTGCATGAACCCGAAACTGATGATCCTGGATGAGCCTACAAGAGGAATTGACGTGGGGGCCAAGGCCGAGATTGAGCAGCTGATCCAGGAGTTTTCAAAAAGCGGAATCTCCGTTCTGATGATCTCATCAGAGATTGCGGAGCTTGAGCGGAACTGTGACAGAATCATCGTCATGCGGGAGGGAAAAGTCATAGATGAACTGGTCGGAGACAATATCAGCCAGGACAGGGTGATGGAAACCATCGCAAGAGGCAGCGAAAGTGAGGGAAAAGTGCATGAATAAGACAAAACAGGATTATTTCCAGCTTGTAAAAAAATACAGTGCAATTACGCTGCTCCTGTTCTTTATCCTGCTGAATTCTCTGTTTACCCCCAACTTTTTCAGGATAGGCAATCTGAACAACGTAATTACGCAGCTCTGTCCCACAATTCTCTGCGGAATGGGAATGACGCTTGTCATCTCCACGGGAGGAATCGATATTTCCGTCGGTTCCGTCATGGCTCTGGCGGGAGTCCTGACAGCCAGGCTGATGCCGGATACGGGCCTAATCCCTGCCGTATTGGCCGCAGTTGCCGTATCGGTCCTGGTGGGCTGTTTTACCGGCATTATGGTCGGAAAACTGAAGCTGCAGGCCATGGTCATCACACTGGGCCTGATGCTGGGCCTGAGGGGAGTGGCCCAGGTTCTGTGCGGAGGAAGAGATATTTATTTTAATAAACTAGGCGCCGTGGGAAAACAGCTTTCCCTGTGGGGAACGTATAAGTTTGGAGGCGTGATTCCGGTGCAGATTGTGCCCATTGTCATTTCTGTGGCGGCCGTCTTTATCATGATTGAAAAAACTGTGCTTGGCAGGCAGATCCAGGCCGTCGGAGACAATATGAAATCCAGTTCCCTGGCGGGAATCAACACGGCCAGGACGCTGATGATTGTATACGGCCTCAGCACATTCTTTGCGGCTTTTGCCGGGATTTTCCAGGCGGCCAAGGTATCTGTGGCTGCGGGCAGTTCTCTGGGACAGCTGGCGGAGTTAGACGCGATCGCGGCCGTTGTAATCGGAGGCACGCCGATGACAGGAGGAAAAGCCCATGTTCTCGGAACCGTTGTGGGAGCCTTAATCATGCAGATGATTACCCTCACCTGCGTTATGAACGATATACCGGATCAGTACGCCCAGGTGTTCAAGGCGGCGATTATCGTGTTTGCAGTATTTATCCAGAGAGAACAAGCGAAGTAGGAGGTTAAGAAGTATGAAATCAATAAAAAAAATATATAATTCATTTTATTCAAAAAGTACTATCTTAGCATTCCTGCTTTTAGTGATTGCGACAAGTATTATTTTCAAAGATAAAAACTTTTTGACGACGGCCAATGTATTTAATATTCTTCTAAAGGCGGCGAAAAACGGCGGTTTTCTGGCACTGGGCATGACATTTGTCATTTTGTGCGCCGAGATCGATCTTTCCGTCGGCGCCGTGTTTGCCCTCAGTGGAGTGGTAATGGGAATTACCGCTCAGGTTAACCCTGTTTTCGGAATCTTCTGCGGCCTCATGGTCGGTGTGGCATCCGGGCTTTTAATCGGTCTGATGGTCACCAAAATGAGGATCTCGTCCTGGATTGCTTCCCTGGCGATGCTGTTTGCCCTCCGCGGAGTAATTCTGATTGCGGCCAAAAAGTCGGTTGCAATCACGGGAGGGGTGCTCACATTTGCTAATACAAAGATTCTAAAAGGGATGATACCGGGGATGAACAGCGGTATCTCAATCCTGATTCCGCTTCTTTTTGTTATCACTTTCATCTGCATGTATATTTCCAGGCATACGAAGTTCGGTATGGGAATGTATGCAGTGGGGGGAAACTGCGAGGCGGCCAGGATGATGGGAATCGACGTGGACCGGATTAAAATCAAGGCATTCGTCTGCTCCGGCTTTATTGCGGCGCTCTCCGGCGTACTCCTGGCATCCAGCAGCGGCAGCGCGACTCTGAGCGCGGGTAATGTGTATGAGACGTATGCGATTGCAATGTGCGCGATCGGCGGCGTGAAGCTGTCCGGCGGGGAAGGGAAATTTTCCGGCGCATTCTTCGGCATTTTGATTTATTTTATTATCAACACAATATTTACATATCTTCCGACCAGTATTTCCGTTCACTGGCAGTCAATCATCATGGGCATGCTGGTGCTGATTTCCGTCGGAGTCCAGTCTGAAGTGTTTCAGACAATTAAAATCAAAAAGAAACAGGTGGGTGAATCATGATTCAACTAGTCAGCAGGTGGGGAAAAGAACTCGATACAGAACATATTTTGCCGGAATACCCCCGTCCGAACCTTGTGAGGGACAGTTATCTCAACCTGAACGGGGAGTGGGAATACTGTATCAGTGAGTCGGAAACGGCGGAATCTTACGATGGTACGATCCTGGTGCCATTTTCGCCGGAGACAATGTTGTCCGGTGTGGGGAAAATTCTGATGCCCCATCAGTATCTGCATTACAGAAAAAAAATTACCGTCCCGTCCGGTTTCAGGAAGAACAGGATCCTTCTCCATTTCGGGGCCGTCGATCAGGAGTGTATCCTGTATGTCAATGGTGCGGAGACGGGGGGACATAAGGGAGGCTACCTGCCGTTCTCTTTCGACATAACGGATAAACTCCGCGAGGGGGAGAACGAGATTGCACTCCGCGTCACCGACAGGACGGAACTTTCGCCTCATGCGCGGGGAAAACAGAAACTTGAGAAAAAAGGAAAATATGGCTCACTTTTTTATACCCCCCAGAGCGGAATCTGGAAAACCGTCTGGATGGAGAGCGTGGCGGAGGATTATATCACGGAGGTAAAGATTACTCCCTTGTTTGATGAAAGCGCCGTGAAGATCACGGTACACTCCAACAGGGATGTTTCGGGCGGTGGGAAGGTAAAACTGGAAATTTACGACGGAGGAACGCCGGTTGGGGAGGCCGTGACGGACACAGGCCGGGAGATTGTGATAAAACTTTACGGTTTCAGGGCCTGGACTCCCGACGATCCCCACCTCTACGATCTGAAAATCAAACTGGGGGAGGATGAGGTGTCCTCTTACTTCGGAATGCGTAAAATATCGTCCGGCAGGGACAAAAAAGGCATTTTAAGATTCTTTTTAAACAATAAACCGTACTTTTTTAACGGCATTCTGGATCAGGGCTACTGGCCGGAGAGTCTTCTTACCGCGCCCAGCGACGAAGCGCTGATATACGACATTGTCAAACTGAAGGAGATGGGGTACAACACAATCCGCAAGCATGTCAAGATTGAGCCGGAGCGGTTTTACTATCACTGTGACAGACTCGGCATGATTGTCTGGCAGGATATGCCGAACGGCGGAGGAGAATATAACATGGTTTTCGTGACCCATCTGCCGAACGCATCCGATCGGTTTGCCAGAGGCGTGAGCGATCACCACTATGGCATGTTCAGGAGGAAAGACAGGGAGGGGCGCGAGCAGTATTATACTGATCTGGATGGAATGGTGCGCACCCTGTACAATTATCCCAGCATTGCAGTGTGGGTTCCTTTCAACGAGGGCTGGGGGCAGTTTGACGCCCCGAAAGCGACGGAGAGAATCCGGAGAATCGATAACACCAGGCTGATCAACGAGGCATGCGGCTGGTTTGACCAGAGGGGCGGGGATATGTACAGCATCCACAATTATGTCCACAAGCTGAAAGTAAAACCTCAGGAAGACCGGGCGGTCGCTCTGACCGAATACGGGGGGTATGCCTATCCGGTGGAAGGTCATCTGCCGTGTGAAAAAGAATTCGGCTACCAGCACTACCATTCCTCTGAGGAGCTTACGGAGAACTATAAACGGCTGTGGGAGGAAGAAATATACCCGAACCTGGAGCACGGCCTGTGCAGCGCCATCTATACGCAGACCAGCGATATCGAAGAGGAGATCAACGGTGTCATGACATATGACCGGGAGGTTGACAAACTGCAGGTAGAGAAAGTCCGGAAGCTGAATAAAAAGCTTTATGAGATGTTTGACAGGGTTACGAAAGGTGAAGCGGCAGCGTGGTAAACTGCCGCTTTTTCTCTCAGCAGAAACCTGCTAACGTCCTGAAAAAAATTCCGACAACATTTTGCACAAAAGGCAAGTATCCGTTATAATAGGAATTGCCGTAAAAGGGAAATGTGACAGGAGTCTCCCGATTTTTACCCGGGAGAACACCTATTCTGTATCAGCTTTTTTGTGACATTTCGTGTCGAATTATGCGGTGAGATCGAGTTGAAAGAAAAACGGGGTCGAGTCTATAATCATCATTACCATTTAAATTTTAGGAGGAGAGTATATCATGGCAGAACTTAATATTGCGATTGCGGATGACAACAGGCAGACTTTGGAGATGCTTGGCGAAATACTGGAGAGTGAAAAAGATTATCATGTCGTTGGAAAGGCGGATAATGGTAATGAGGCGTACAATATGATACTGAGAACAAAGCCGGATGTTGTCTTACTGGACATAGTTATGCCGGGTATGGACGGAATCTCGGTTATGGAGAAGGTAAAAAACAACGAAGAATTCAAAGAAAATACATCTTTCATCATGGTAACGGCGGCCAGCAGTGAGAATCTGACAGCAGATGCCTTTAAACTCGGCGCCAGCTATTACATCATGAAGCCTTTTACCAGGGACAGCGTCCTCGACAAACTGAGAAGACTGTCGGGTTATAAAAATAAAACAACCATGCTTGCGGGAAGCAGAAAAGTGAAACCTTATGTAAATAAATCGGATTATATGGAGCAGAATCTGGAAAATGATGTAACTCAGATGCTTCATGAGATTGGCATCCCGGCCCATATCAAAGGTTACCAGTATCTGCGGGATGCTATTATTATGTCCGTCAGTGATAAAGAGATGCTTGCATCGGTGACAAAAATCCTGTATCCGACTATTGCAAAGAAACACCAGACAACGCCAAGCCGTGTGGAACGCGCGATCCGCCATGCGATTGAAGTGGCATGGAGCAGGGGAAAGATGGATACAATCAACGAACTGTTCGGTTACACGGTGAGCACGGGAAAAGGCAAGCCGACCAACTCGGAATTCATCGCCCTGATTGTGGATAAGATTCGCCTGGATTACCGCAGAATGAACTAAGCGGACTGAAAAAATTCTGATACTACTTTCTAAATTCATAATTATATTGTATAATGATTATAATCATCGTGTGAGGTATGACGTGAAACGTTTTCAATATAATGTAGCCGGGGAGGTAGTATTATGAAGAACATTCTCTTTATAGCATCAGAAGCAGTTCCGTTTATAAAGACGGGAGGATTGGCGGACGTTGTAGGTTCACTTCCAAAATGTTTTGATAAAGAATATTTTGATGTGAGGGTTATGATACCAAAGTATCTCTGCATCAAGGAGAACTTTCGCAACGAAATGAAGTATGTCAGCCATTTCTACATGGACTACCTGGGACAGAACCGGTATGTGGGTATACTGCAGTATGAGTATGAGGGAATTACCTTTTATTTTATTGACAATGAAAGCTACTTCTGGGGCAGTAAACCTTATGGGGACTGGTATTTTGACCTGGAGAAGTTCTCCTTTTTCTGCAAGGCGGCCTTGTCGTCTCTGCCTGTGATCGGGTTCAAGCCCGATGTCATTCACTGTCATGACTGGCAGACCGGTCTCATACCGGTACACTTGAAAGATAAATTCCGCGGCGGCGAATTCTTCCGCGATATTAAATCGGTTATGACAATCCATAATCTGAAGTTCCAGGGCGTATGGGATGTAAAGACCATCCAGCGATTTTCCGAACTTCCTGATTACTACTTCACACCTGATAAACTGGAAGCATACAAAGACGGCAATATGTTAAAGGGCGGCCTTGTTTTTGCCGACGCTGTCACGACCGTCAGCAATGCGTATGCGGAAGAGATAAAAACCCCGTTTTACGGCGAGGGTCTGGACGGCCTGATGAGAGCCAGAAGCAACAGCCTGCGGGGCATTTTAAACGGTATTGATTATGATGAATTCAATCCTGAGACGGATAAGCTGATCGCGCAGAATTATAACGCGAGGACATTCCGTAAGGAGAAGGCGAAGAACAAGAAGGACCTTCAGGCCCAGCTTGGCCTCGTACAGGATGAGAAGAAATTCATGATTGGTATTGTTTCGCGTCTCACGGATCAGAAGGGATTCGATTTGATCCAGAGTGTGATGGACGAAATCTGTGCGGAGGACGTTCAGCTCGTGATTCTGGGCACCGGTGATGAAAAGTATGAGAATATGTTCCGTCACTATGACTGGAAGTATAACGACAGGGTTTCCGCTAATATTTACTATTCCGAGGAACTGTCGCACAAGGTATATGCAGCCTGTGACGCTTTCCTGATGCCGTCCCTGTTTGAACCCTGCGGACTGAGCCAGCTTATGGCCCTGCGTTACGGAACCGTACCGATTGTCCGGGAGACCGGCGGTTTAAAAGATACGGTTTGGCCGTATAATGAGTATGAGGGCACCGGCACCGGTTTTTCGTTTGCCAATTACAACTCGCATGAGATGTTGGACTGTATTTATTACGCCAAATATGTTTTCTACAACAAAAAACGTGAATGGAATAAGATTGTAGACCGGGGCATGGCGGCAGATTTCTCCTGGCATGCATCGGCTATGAAGTATCAGGAACTTTATGACTGGCTGATTGGATAGTAAGGAGTGCGATTAGAGCATGGAACAGATAAAGTTAAGCCGGCAGGAGAAGGAAGCGGTCAGAAGATGGGCGGAAGACGACAACTGGGCCGTACGGGGGGAGTATAAAAAGGACAGCGGTTATATGGACTGCGTCGCTGATATTCTGGAAACCCCTGTGTTCCAGTCCATGGATAATTACTTCCAGCACGGGAATACTACCTGTAAAGAGCATTGCATCCGCGTTTCCTACATGAGCTATAAGATGTGCAGGAAATATGGGTGGGATTACCGCCAGGCGGCAAGAGCGGCTCTCCTCCATGATTTGTTTCTCTACGATTGGCATACCCACGCAAAGGAGACAGGAGAATATTTCCACGGATTTACGCATCCGAAGACGGCGATGAAGAATGCCGAGAAGTATTTTCAGGTGACAGAGAAGGAGAAGAACATGATTCTCCGCCATATGTGGCCGCTGACACCGGTTCCTCCGAAATATAAGGAAGGATATACCATCATTTATGCCGACAAATACTGCGGTCTTGCAGAGGTAGGCGCAAGGATGAAAGACTGGTTCCTATATAATCTGCGTCCGGCCTGGGCCAGACGCTGACGATAATCTGCAGGCAATGCGTGCAGGTCACTATCATGAGTATAAAGAGCCCGGCTCGCCGGGCTTTTATGATTCATAGGAAATTACGTCCTATGAATCATAAAAGCTCCGCGAGGATGCACATGCCGCGCAGAGGTAAATGGTTGCAGAAGCAACCGCGCGGCAGCGCAAGAGTTCCACAAGCGGAACTCTTTGATCACGTGTAAGGGAAGATATGGCCCTGGTGCCGATAAAAGAAAAGTACAGGAGATAAACATGACATTTTTTCAGCAAGTAACCGGAAACCAGACGTTGATGAGCGGCGTGGCAGGCTGGGTAATCGCCCAGGTACTGAAAACACTGCTTGATATTGCGCTGAACCGTTCCTTTAATCCCGAGCGGCTGGTGGGCTCAGGCGGCATGCCGAGCTCCCATTCGTCCACAATGTGTGCGCTGACAACGGCGGCGGGGATGAGATACGGCGGAGGCAGTTTTGAATTTGCAGTCTGTTTTATTGTATCCATGGTTGTAATGTACGACGCAATCGGCGTGCGGCAGGAAACGGGGAAACAGGCGAAGGTACTTAACAGTCTGCTGTTCGACGATTTTCTCAAACTGGACGGCGTGGTACTGCAGGAGAAATTAAAAGAGTATGTGGGACATACACCTATCCAGGTTGCGGCGGGAGCAATCCTGGGGGTAATTATTGCCCTGGTGATGGATCCGATGTTTATTTAAATTTTATAAAGGTCAGGGGGGAAAAGCTCACGGTGTGGGCTTTTTGCCATTATGGAGGGAAAATCCGGTTACTGTTCACACCGCATTGCGCTGTGGACAATAACACACTTCGCGATGCACAGAAAACAGTAACAAAATCCGCACTCAAGTTATAAAATCGCTACAATTTTCTTGCTTTATGTATTATTTCATATTATACTGGAAAAAATTATTAGGAAGTTTCCGGCAGGGGACAGAGAAGAGAGACTGAAAGGACGGGAATTTGCGAATGAAGATAACGGCAGACATTTATTTTTGGATTAATTGTTTTTTTACATTCAGCCTGATTGGCTATATCCTCGAATGCATTGTTCTGACTGTGGAAAACAGAAAACCAGTTTATAACCGCGGCTTTGGCCATGGACCGTTCTGTATTATCTACGGTTTTGGGGCTATCGGCGCCGCCATACTCCTCAGACCGGTTTCCGACAACATGGTAAAGCTCTATTTTGCAAGTATGCTGATGGCAACGACGATGGAGCTTATCACCGCCAGAATTATGATACGGCTTTTTGGAGCTTTCTGGTGGGATTACAGTAAAAAGAAATGTAATTATAAGGGGATTATCTGCCTGGAGAGCAGTCTGGGCTGGGGACTTCTGGGAATTATCTTTTTCAGGATCCTCAATGTACAGGTGCAGAACACGGTGAGAAGGATCCCGAACCACGTTGGGAAATATGTGGCTCTGGCGTTGATTTTCTTCTACGTGTTTGACTTTTTCTACAGCTTCAGGACTGAGATCAGGGAAAAAGACTGTGAAGAAGATACAGAGGTTATCGGCAGGATGAAGGTTAATTCATAGGTGGTTTAAACCGGAGGACCGATTAAAGCGCCGTCACGGCGGCATGAATATGGATTTACAGATAAGGAAGCGGGCGGCAGAACGGAATACGGACTGCCGCCTGCTTTTCGTTGCGCCGCCCTTGTGCATACAGGGGAGTTTGTGGTATAAATAAAAGGGTGGCGGTGTACTTTCCGCTATTATGCTATACACAAAAATTATAGTTACTGTTCAAAGTAATATCCCGCGAGGTGTCATCGCGCATATTTTGCGTGAAAATCCCGAGCTGCACGGAGTGAATTGCAATAAATTATAAAACAGAGACAGGATGTAAAGATGGAAAATATAAGAGTGATACTGGCCTCCGCTTCTCCTAGGAGAGAGGAGCTGCTGAGGCAGATTGGAATTATCCCGGAAGTGATTCCCAGCCGGGTTGAGGAGAAGGTGACGAAAAAAGAACCGGATCAGGTGGTGATGGAACTTTCCGGGCAGAAGGCCGAAGAGGTGGCGGCGAGGCTTGAAAAGACGAGGAAAGGGATTTGGACTGAGGCCAGTGCGGATAAGGATAAGAAGACAGGAGCGGAAGAGGATGCATCCATCACACAGATGGTGATCGGTTCAGACACGGTAGTTTATGCAGACGGCAGAATCCTCGGCAAACCGGCGGATTATGAAGAGGCGGCAAATATGCTCAGAACTCTTCAGGGAGGAACGCACCACGTTTACACCGGCGTGACCCTGATTGCAGGTGAACGGAAGAAGACCTTTGCCGTTAAAACAGAGGTCGATGTATATCCGATGTCGGAGCGGGAGATAGAGGCTTATCTGGCCTGCGGGGAATCCATGGATAAGGCGGGAGCTTATGGAATCCAGGGCAGATTTGCCGCGCATATCAGAGGAATCCGCGGTTCCTATACAAATGTAATGGGACTTCCGGCAGGAAGAGTCTATCAGGAAATGAAACGCCTATTGGAGGGACAGGATGATTAAATTAATCGTATCGGATATTGACGGCACCCTTGTAAAAGACGGAGAGAATCAGATCAATCCGGAGATTTTTGATGTAATTATGGAACTGAAAAAGAAAAAGAAGATCCATTTTGCTGCCGCCAGCGGACGTCAGGCGGCCAGCATCGAGTGTACCTTTGCCCCTATTAAAAAGGAGATTTTTTATGTGGCGGAGAACGGTTCTTATCTGGGCTGCTACGGAAGAAATCTTTTTCTCTACCCAATCGACCGGGAAACCGCGGATCAGCTTGCGGTGGATATTAGAAAAGATCCGGATCTGGAGGTCATGGTAAGCGGGGCCAAGGGAACCTATCTGGAGACGAAAGACAGGGAGTTCATTGACTGGATGGCAAATGGATACCATTTTAATATTATCGAGGTGGATGACGTCACCAAAGTGGATGATGAAATTATCAAGGTGGCTGCGTACCGGAGGGATGGAATCCAGCATGCCACAGAACCGTTTTTTAACAAATACGGCAGCAGGCTTAAGATGACGATATCAGGAGAAATGTGGATGGACTGCATGGCCCTGGGCGTCAACAAGGGAGAAGCTGTTAAGACACTGCAGGAAAGCCTGGGCATTACCCAGGAGGAGACGATGGTTTTCGGTGATCAGCTCAATGATATAGAGATGCTGAACCGGGCTTATTACAGCTTTGCCGTGGAAAATGCAAGGGAAGAGGTCAAAAAAGCGGCCAGATTCCAGGCGGATCGCAATGTGAATGACGGTGTTATGAAAATACTGAAGCTTCTTTTATAGAAAACAGGAACCAATCATCACGACAGGAGTGGAAATTTGAATAGAACGATACGTCTTAATAAGAAAAAGAAGAGCCGGTTATGGATGGAGCTGTCGGCGGCGATGCTGGCGTTCAGCCTGCTTGTTTTGACCGGATGCGGTAAGGGAGCTTCGCTGCCTGCCGGCAAAAAGAGCGAGAAGGGGTATTCCCTTCCGGAGATCATGGTAATTGCGATGACGGAGAAAAACCGATATGAGGAAATCTGTACGGATCAGATTTGGAATGTCACGGTTTCCGATGAGCAGGAAGATTTTGCATCTTATTTGACAGGGCAGATTAAGAATTTCATGGAGGAACTGAAGATCATGAATCTTCTGGCAGAGGATAAAAAAATGACCCTGTCTCCTGAAGAACGCTCCCAGATGGCGGCGGCCGCTTCGGAATATTATGGGAATCTTACATCGGAGGATATCGCGCATATGGGAGTCTCCGAGGAGGATGTGAGGACGGTATTTGAGGATTACTGCATGGCTGAAAAGCTGGTGGAGGCCTTGACGGAGGGAATTGCCCTGGAGGTCAGTGACAGTGAGGCTAAGGTGATTACGCTGATGCAGGCCGAGACTGCCGACAGACAGGCGGCTGAGATTCTGAGCGCCGCTGCGTCACAGGAGAATGCAGACTTTGAAAAATCCGCCGGGGAGGCCGGATTATCCGTCACTACAAGGCAATTGGGCAGAAAAGAGGAGCCGCAGGGATTTGAGAATGCGGCCTTTGAGCTGACGAGTGGGCAGGTGAGCCAGGTGATTGAGTCGGAGGGCTTATATTATGTACTGAAATGTGTAAGCGATTACGATGAGGAGGCTACGGCAGCTAGGAAGAAAGTTATTTTTGAGGAGCGCAAACGCAAGGCGTTCCGGGAAATCTACGACAGGTTCAAGGAGGAAGTCAATCTGACTTACTCAGGCGATCCATGGAATAAACTGGACCTCGGTTCGGGCAGGTATGCGGCGGATGCGGATTTCTTTGAAATCTACAGAAAGCATTCGGGACAATAACAGGCGAAAGGCTGGACATGGAATGGAAGAACGGCAACGTGGACAAAGCAGAAGAAATCCCAGGAGCCGGAGAAGGCGCGGGGGAAATGCTGCAGGATGGCTTATTCTGTTTTTAATCGCAGCGGCAGCTGTTATTGCGGCTGTTTTAATTCACCGCCACACGGTGAAGAAAGATCAGGAACTGGCGGCAGCGAGGGAATCCTCGGCAGCGGTCGGGACGGAAGTGTTTCCGGGCGATGAGAAAAACGGAACCGGCGATGGAAACGGAGACTCTGCCGACGGCACGGAAGAACAGCCGCCGACGGTTGAGGAGATAATGGGACGGATGACTCTGGAGGAGAAGGTCCTGCAGCTCTTTATGGTGACGCCTGAGGCGCTCACGGAAGTGGATGAGGTATATGCGGCTGGCGCTAAGACGGAGGAATCCATAAACAGGTATCCGGTCGGGGGAATTGTTTATTTTAAGCAGAATCTTCGTTCTCCGGATCAGGTAAAGGATATGCTCACCAGGACACAAAAATATTTCAGAGACCGCATCGGAGTGGAGGCGTTTCTGGCTGTGGACGAAGAGGGCGGGCAGGTTGCCAGAATCAGCGGCAGGGAAGAGTTCGGAATTGCCTCATTTCCCGATATGAGTGAAATAGGAGCCTCAGGAGATCCGAAAAAGGCATACGAGGTGGGCGATAAGATAGGAATTTACCTTGCGGATTTAGGGTTTAATATGGATTTTGCCCCGGTGGCGGACGTTCTGACCAATCCTGAAAATACGGTAGTGGCGCGCCGTTCCTTTGGAACGGACGGAGCCGTAACGGCGGCCTTTTCAAACGAGGTAGTTAAAGGTCTGCAGACCCACGGCGTAAGCGCCGTGCTGAAGCATTTCCCGGGCCATGGCGGTACGACGGCGGACAGCCATGAAGGATATGCGGCGACGGAGCGGACGCTTGAGGAACTGACAGCGGAAGATTTTGTCCCGTTTAAAGAGGGGGCAGATGCCGGAGCGCGTTTTATCATGTCGGGGCACATTGCCGCACCGGCCGTGACCGGTGACAATACGCCGGCCTCCATGTCTGAGAAGATGCTGACGGAAATCCTGAGAGGGACGCTGGGATATAAAGGAATTATAATTACGGACGCCCTGAATATGGGAGCGGTCACATCCTCCTACAGTTCCGCTGAAGCCGCCGTGAAAGCGCTGCAGGCGGGAAACGATATGCTGCTGATGCCTGAGAATTTTAAAGAGGCGTACCAGGGCGTGCTGGATGCGGTTCACGACGGCAGACTTTCGGAGGAGAGGATTGATCAGTCGGTGGAGAGGATTTTAAGGTGGAAAGTTAATTGAGATGCGTGGACGCCTTTGTAAAACGGCGCAGGGGTGGATGGTCGGATGAGTCTTCAGTCCCGATTTTACGGTGCGATGAGGGGGAATCCGGGCATGGTGTCGGCGGGACTGAAGACCGGAAAGGCTCAGCCCCATCCCCTGCCCATCCGTCGCCGTTCTCACGTTTAACCTAAAAATCTCCTTGTAAGCTCTGCCAGCGCCCACTGATCTTTTATACCCATTAACTCACGCGACGAATGCATTGCAAGGATCGGTACACCTGCATCGACCGTGGGCATGGTCAACAGGCAGGAAGAAATGCTTCCCAGCGTGGAACCGCCGCGGATATCGGAACGGTTGGAAAATTTACGGTATGGTATGCTGTTCCTTCGGCAGATATCCTCAATGACGCTGACATAGGAGGCGTCTGTGGCATAGGCCTGGGAAACGGCAAGTTTGAGTGCGACGCCCTCGTTCAGACAGATGCGGTCCTTGGGATCGTATTTCTCGGCCTGGTTGGGATGCAGGGCATGGGCTACGTCGAGGGAGAGCAGGAAACCTCCAAAGAGAGCATTGAGAAAATCACTGCGGCCATAACCCAGGCTGAGATAGACTTTTTCCATAATCCGTTCCAGCAGAGGGGAGGCGGCTCCCTGTTTGGTGCTGCTGCCGATCTCCTCGTTATCATAGAGAACGGCGGCATTAATCCCGTTTTTCCGGCGGCTGTTCATGATTCCGCTCAGGCAGGCATGGACGGAGGTCAGATTGTCGAGGCGCGGGGATGAGAGCATCTCATCATTGATTCCAAGAAAACAGGGCTCGTCGCAGTTATAGATATAAAATTCATAATCCAAAATATCCTCCTTGTTCCGTCCCGTTTCCTTCGCCAGGAGATCGAGGAAAAAGGTGTCCTTATTCAGCGTTTCATCCAGTACGGCCAATATCGGCTGCATGTCTTTCTGAGGATTTAATTCCACTCCCTTATTCACATCACGGTTAAAATGGATCGCAAGATTTGGCACGGTCAGAAGCGGGCGTGCAAAGTCCACCAGCAGAACTTCAGGGTGGAAGGGATCCGTGCCGCGCACGCAGACTTTTCCGGCCAGAGAAAGGGTCCGATCCAACCAGGTGTTCAGTATGGGGCCTCCGTAGACGGATACATTCAGCTTTGCATAAGGTCCGCATGTCAGTTCGGGAGACGGTTTGACCATCAGACAAGGCCAGTCGGTATGGGAAGCGGCAACCCGCAGGCCGGGAACCCCGCCGTCGGAGACTGTGTCTTTGCCAACGGAAAAAGCGGCCAGGGAGGTGTCAAAAATGTTAACGTAATAAGACTTACCTGCCTGAATAGACCAGGGGGAGTCCAGCTTCAATTCCTCGAAGCCCTGCGCTTCCAAAATTCCTGCGGAATACCGGATCGTGTGAAACGGAGAAACTCCTGCCCTGAGATGGCCGATCAGTTCGGCGGTGTCGTTTTGATACGAAATTGAATTCATGTTAAAAATCCTCCTTTTGCAAAATAGTGATGAAAAATCCGGTGTGTCCGGTTTTGTATTATTTCCTTACAAATGACAGGTCCCTATGTGCAGAGCATGGGAGCATTATCATAATGATACAAGTATAATGAATGTGGACGCAATATGCAAGGAGTAGGGATTTAGTTGAGATGCGAGGACGCCTCTGTAAGACGGCGGACGGGGGAGTGGGAGGGTGTGTATGAGTCTTCAGTCCCGGTTTGTAGGGTGTGGTGAGGGGGAATCCAGGAGAAAAAATTCCTACGGGGACTCGCTCCCGCTTGTGGAATGCGCAGCGGATGCTAGCTTCGTGTAAGACCTCAGCAAGCACCGGCGGATTCCAAGGTCTCCCTTCGGAAAGTTAGTTACCGCGTACTTCGTACCCGGTAACCCGCTTCGCGATGCACAGAAACGGTATAAAAACCGTTTCGCGCCGCTACCCTCGGGTTTTCTGTGACTTACGCCGCGCTTCACTCACAAAAAACACCTCGCGGAATACATCCTGTATCTAGCAGCAGGCATGCCCACCGTTCTTCATTCTAGTTGTCGACGGGACTGAAGACTCAGCGAAGGGTATTGCCCCGTCCGCCGGCTTCAGGGGCTGATTGTCTCTTTCGTCAAGTGGGGAGGAGGTATTGTCGCGGCCACGATATAGTAGAACTAGTTTATATTCTGACGACATCCTAGGCTGCATAAAAAGAATACCAGAATAACCTCCCTAAGATTATAAGGTTATAATTTTACATAGTCTCATAGTGAACAGGATGTAGTTTTCAGGCATTCTGAGAAACGTAGTGGCAGCGACAAGCGCCTCCCCTATTGAAGAAAAAGGACAAATCAGCTGCCGCAGGCCGGGGGCCGGGCCGCTATCTTGGCTGAGTCTTTCGTCCCGGTCATAACCTTCCTGCGGGGAGGAGGGAGAAAAAGATTCCGGAGGGAACCTGGGAGTTCATCGGCACTTACCGAGGTATTTTCGAGGTTAGTGTCCGTTATGTACTCCAACGAGCGCAAGCGTTTCCCGCAGGAACTTTTTCTGCCCGGATTCCCCGCCCACGATAACCTGACGTCCGGGACGAAAGACGCATCGCTTCCCCTCACCACCCCGGCCCCTGGCCTGACGGCGGCGTCCTCATTTCTCAATCAAATCCCCATTATTCAGGTTGCACGAACTCCCGCCGTGAGGTAAAATGGGAGAAGACGGAGGAACATTATGGTTGCATTACGGATTGCCGATTTGAAGGCATTTACAAAGAAATTATTTATCGGGGAGACTTTCGACCGTTTTCTGGTGCGTGAGGCCACGATTGTTACGTTTAACAGCTTTTCGATCGACGGGAAGGTCAGGCAGGGATTTTATTCCGATGAAGAGCTGGAAGAGGGAAAGATTGAGGCATATTCGTCCTGGAAGGCGCTTCGGCCATTTTGCTTTTCCCTGATTAAGGGCAGCAGGCTGCCGGAAAGTTTTGCGATAGTGTTTAAACTGCCCCCCGGAAATGTGGAGCGTTTCCTGAAGGACAGGGGGTCCTCCTGGCTGCCGGAGCAGGTGGGCGGGCTTTTTGTCAACGTCAGATATGAGGAACAGGTATTATCCTGCATTACCGGACTGTCCATGAACCAGTTTACAATGGATCGGACTCTGGAACGGGAGTGGGATGATTCCATAAAGGCATTTTTGAAAAAAGAAGAGATTGCTTTTGAGGAAGTGTAGAAAAATAAATGTTTAGACGTACAGAGAAGCCAACGTTAAGAAATACAGAGACGTAAACATGAATAACAATAGAGCAGCAAGCGTTAAAAAGTATGGAGAAACATAGAGAAGTAAAGAGAAGTAAAGAGAAGTAAAGAGAAGTAAAGAGAAGTAAAGAGATGTAAAGGACCCCGAATAGAAACAGTAATTATTCAAAAAGCCCCCGATATCCCAGTTCGCACCACACAGGGATATCGGGGGTTCTTACTATTTTACTTTATAATCTGTTTGTTAGTGGCTTAAAATATATTTGCTGAAAAGGACCGGAATTTGTTTGTTCTGATCCCAGATTGACTGGTACTCGGAGAAGGCGACCGGACAGGTGGAACGTCCCACCTCAATCGTGATGCCTGCCACCGGATTGCTTTTTCTCTGGAGCCAGTCTTTAAATCCGCCGACGCCTTTGCTGGCCAGGACCTGGTATCCGGTTACACCGGCGGCGGTGAGGGCCATGTCGCTGGATTCCGCCATCTTCTGGTTATTGTCGGTATCCCAGTAGAGGACTCTTCCCATTGCGTGATAGTTGATCACGGCGGAAAATGCCTGCTGCTGTACCAGGTTAGCCAGAGCCTGTGATTCCGGCTCGGACAGAGGAGAGGCTCCTTTGTAGTCGGTAAACGAGTTGTGAGCCAGGGTTGGATTCAGGGATTCCCAGCCTGCGTCGAAGTTATGGTTCAAATCGACTCCGCGGGCGTTGCTCTTCCAGCGGATCAGATACTGGTCATAACTAAGCGAGGTGCGGGCATCCGCCACGTCCATGGTGTAGCAGTTCTGAATGTTCTGGCGCAGCTCTTCGGAGCGGATGGCTCCTTCGCCGAACTGGCTGATGGCAACTCCGTCAGGGTTTGCCATCGGGACAAAATGGATGGAAACATTATTCAGTATGGAGGAAAGCGGCTGATTGTTATATGTTCCTGAATCGTAGAAAGCAAGCATATATTCCAGCTGCTGCATCATCAGGGGCACTACAATATATTCCCTTGCATGGATTGCTCCCTGGAAAAGGATCTTTTTCGGCGCGCCCGGGTTTCCGATGACAACGTCGTAAATATTTCTCCCGTCGAGAGATTGGCCGATGACATTGACCGCCATATGGTTTCCATAGCGTCCGGCCAGTGCGGCGATATCCTGTTCCATCTGCTCATAAGAGTACTTATCGACCGGTTTTACCACCGGATCGGAGAGATTCTGGTTATAAAAGCTGTTATCCACGGGGACAGAGGCGCCAGGGCCGCTTCCGGGGCCAGGGGAAGGGGTTGACAGGGATGCATCATCAGCCGGACCGGCAAAAGCAACCCCGGTAAATACGCTGGAAAATGCCAGCGACAGGGAAATATATCCGACAGCAGCGCTTTTTTTCAGGAAGCGCCGTAAGTTTGTTCTACGATTCATTTAGAGTATCCTCCTTATATTGTGTGGCTCAATGTGACTGTTCAGTACCCTCATTATTGCCGGTTTACGGTTTATATAAAACGCTCCCTGAACAATTACGACTCACTCATTATAAAAGTTCTGGTATAGATTGTCAACGAACTGGAAAAAACTGAAAGAAAAACGCAAGGATTGGTAATAGTTAAGTGACCGGCCCGCGTTTGCCGCCGGCCGGAAAATGGAGCCGCAGAAAAACAGATAAAAATTACTAGCACTCAATGTAAATGAGTGCTAATTTTCTATTGACATCTGGAAGAAGAGGTATTAGAATAATAAATGCACGGCAGGGACAATGCCGCAGCACAGCAAAGCATCTTAATAGAATAAATATAAAAAATAAGGCAGTAAAGGAGTGTTTATTATGGCAGCTAAAACAGGCAGCTTATCAATCAACAGCGAGAATATCTTCCCTATTATAAAAAAATGGCTTTATTCCGACCACGACATTTTCTACAGGGAATTGATTTCCAACGGCTGTGATGCAATCACAAAGCTTAAAAAACTGGAGCTTATGGGTGAATTTGTCAAACCGGAAGATCTGGAATATAAGATTCAGGTGACGGTAGACTCTAATGCAAAAACGATCACAGTGGAAGATAACGGTATTGGTATGACCGCGGAGGAAGTGGAAGAGTACATCAACCAGATCGCATTTTCGGGCGCACAGGACTTCCTGGAGAAGTATAAGGACAAGGCTAATGAGGATCAGATTATCGGTCACTTCGGACTTGGCTTCTATTCTGCATTCATGGTAGCGGACCGCGTTGTCATCGACACCCTGTCCTATCGGGAAGGGGCTAAGCCGGTTCACTGGGAATCCGAAGGCGGTACGGAATTTACGATGGATGAAGGAGACAAGGAAAACATTGGTACGAGAATTGTCCTCTACTTAAATGACGACAGCGCTGAGTTCAGCAATGAGTACAGGGCGCGCGAAGTAATCCAGAAATACTGTGCTTTCATGCCGGTGGAGATTTTCCTGGACAACAGCGCGGCAGAGCCTCAGTATGAGACAATCGAAAAGGACGAGCTGACAGAGAAGGATACGGTTGTAGAGACGGTAATCGAGGAGGCGAAGACAGAGGAGAAAGAGAACGAGGATGGTACAAAAGAGACAGTTGAAGTATCACCGAGAACCGAAAAATACAAGATCCTCAAACGTCCGGTTGCCCTCAACGACATCCATCCGCTCTGGAATAAGCATCCGAATGAGTGCACCGAGGAAGAATATAAGGAATTTTACCGCAAGGTATTTATGGATTTTAAGGAGCCTCTGTTCTGGATCCATCTGAACATGGACTATCCATTTAACCTGAAGGGAATTCTCTATTTCCCGAAGATCAACATGGAGTACGAGAGCCTCGAAGGAACCATTAAGCTTTATAACAACCAGGTATTTATTGCCGACAACATTAAGGAAGTCATTCCGGAATTCCTGATGCTCTTAAAGGGCGTGATTGACTGTCCGGATCTGCCTCTTAACGTATCCAGAAGCGCTCTTCAGAACGACGGTTTTGTTAAGAAGATTTCCGATTACATCACAAAGAAAGTGGCGGACAAACTTTCAGGAATGTGCAAGACAGACCGGGAAAATTACGAGAAATACTGGGATGACATTTCTCCATTTATCAAATTCGGCTGCCTGAAAGACGACAAATTTGCCGAGAAGATGGATGACTATATCATTTTCAAAAACCTGGAAGGCAAATATCTGACACTGAAGGACTGCGAGGAGAGGGCTAAAGAAGAAAACCATGAGAATAAGCTTTTCTATGTGACGGACGAAAAGGAGCAGGGCCAGTACATCAACATGTTCAAGGAGTCCGGACAGGACGCCCTCATTCTGCCTCACAACATCGACAATCCGTTTATCGGACGTCTGGAGCAGAAACATGAGAATCTGAAGTTCCTCCGTATCGACGCGGATGTCAATGAGACGATGAAGGAAGAAGTAGCCGAGGAGGACAAGGAAGCGTTCGGCAAATCGGAGGAGACTCTGACAGAACTTTTCCGCAAAACACTGGGTGACGACAAGCTCCAGGTTAAGGTTGAGAAACTTAAAAACGAGTCCATTTCCTCCATGATTACCGTATCTGAGGAATCACGCCGTATGCAGGAAATGATGAAGATGTACAATATGTATGGAATGGATCCTTCCATGTTCGGCGGAAGCGGCCAGGTATTAATCCTGAATGCGAACAACAATCTGGTTCAGTATGTGCTGGAAAACGGCGAAGGCGAGAACACAGGAAAGATTTGCGAACAGCTCTATGATTTGGCGCTGCTGAGCCATGGCTCCCTGACACCGGAGAGAATGACTAAATTTATTGCAAGAAGCAACGAGATTATGGGAATGCTGGCTAAATAAGATTCCCCGACGTTCAAAATATTGAGAAGACGCAGGGCACCCTGTGCGCAGAAGAAACTGTTGCCGAAAACAGATTTCCGCGCACGGTGTCCTGCGTCTTTTTGGTGAGGGAGGCAATTTTGCAGGAAGGTTCATTTTGACAGAAGAACGCAGTTCGAATATAATTTTAACCAGTGGATCAGGCATCGGCGTCAGAATTTAGATATAACAAAATTTCGTTGTTGGGAACGACAAAATACATTGTTGGATTTTGTGGATTGGATGTCATACAATAAGGACAGACGATGAAAGAAAAGACCGGCCATGGCATCTTTGATCGTAACCATACAAATGAAATGAGGGGGAAAACATGGAACCATCCACACTAACGATTATTATTCTGATACTTGCAGTTATTTCTTTTCTTCTTGAGAAAATACCTGTCAATATGACAGTAATGCTGACGCTGTGTGCTCTGGTGCTGACGGGACTGGTTACGCCGAAGGAGGCGGTCAGTGGATTTGCCAGCACTACAATCCTGATGTTGATAGGCGTTGTAATTGTAGGAAGCGCTCTGTTTGAAACGGGAGTATGTGACAAGATTGCTTCGGTTGTGACGAAGTATGCAAAGACGGAACGGCAGATGATTATGGCAATCATGATCCTGTCCACCATCATGTCGGCTGGACTCAGCAACTCCGGCACGGTCGCTGTATTTATTCCGATTATCATCGGTATTACCGCTACAACGAACTTTTCACGATCCAAACTGCTGATGTCCGCATTTCTCGGGGCAATGGCGGGCGGCAGGCTGACGCTGGTAGGAGATGCGGCGGTCAATGTACTGATCGGTGATCAGATTAAAGAACTGGGACAGTCCTTCGGTTTCTTTGAAATTTCCAAAATCGGCGTTCCGCTTACGGTAATCATGCTGATTTATATGTACTTTATCGGCTATAAATTTTTACCGGACATCAAAGCGTACAATGATGAGAGCCAGATTTTCTCCGAACGGGCGCCGAAAGATGCGCCGAAGTGGAAGCAGATTACTTCCGTGGCCGTTCTTCTCTGTGTTTTTGTGGGAATGATTTTTGAGGACAGGACAGGAATTCCTTCCTACATGGTGGCAATTATGGGAGCGGTTGCTGACGTGCTTTTGGGAATATTTACAGAAAAGCAGGCATATCAGCTTGTAAGCATTAAGACGGTAATTCTGCTCGGAGGAATGACGCCGCTGGCTACGGCCCTCAAAAATACGGGAGCAGCCCAGATTATGGCGGATACCCTGATAAGAATCATCGGAGGGTCCACCAACGTGTATTATATAACAATTGTGATTTTCGTCCTGACATGCGTAATGACGCAGTTTATGTCCAATGTAGTGACGATTACGCTGCTGATGCCGATTATCATTGCCATTGCGGAAACGATCGGGGTATTCCCTTCAGCGCTGCTGATGGTGCTGTGCATCGCATCCACTATGTCGATTTTAAGTCCGATTGCCTGCCCTCCGGCTAACCTGATTTATGCTTACGGGGGATATAAGTTCTCAGACTATCTGAAGAGCAACATAGGAATGACGGTTGTATTCCTGGCTGCCTGTATCATACTGATACCATTTATCTGGCCTTTATATGTATAATGGAGGAAAAGAATGGATTTACTCATCAATAATGCGGTGGTTACGGACCCGGATACGGGCATAGAGCGTAACATTGCGGCGGGAATCAATAAGGGGATGATTCAGTTTATCACGGAACGTCTGACGGAGAGGGAGGCGGAGAAAGCGGCCAATGTAATACTGGATGCGGAGGGCGCTTATCTTCAACCCGGCTGGATTGATTTCCATACACATCTGTTTACAAAGGGAAGTGGTTTCGGGATAAACGGAGATCTGCTGCTGGCGTCGGGTGCCGTGATGGCCGTGGATATGGGCACAGCCGGCTGCGCCGGGTATGAGGCGTTTCATCAGCTGGACATTATGCCGAGGACAATTAAAATCAGGAGTTTTCTGAACCTTTCACCGTTAGGCCAGCCGGGCGCAGGTATTATGGAACCGCTTGCCCGCACCGCCGTGAAAGAGGAACAGATGGCTGCGCTGATCGGGAAATACAGGGATGAGATACGCGGAATCAAGGTCAGAATCAGCCGCCCGATTGTAGGTAATGAAGGCATTGCCCCTCTGGAACACGCACTGGAGCTGGGGGAGCGGTTTGGTCTTCCGGTATGCGTCCACACAACGGATCCTCCGGTGAGGGCGGAAGAGATTGTAAGACGGCTACGGCCCGGTGACATTTACAGCCATATGTACCACAACAAGGGCATGACAATCCTGGAGGAGGACAAAACCGTACAGCGCGCGTTCCACGATGCCAGGGGGAGAGGCGTCTTTCTGGAAGTGGGAAACGGCAGGATGAATTTTAATTTTGAGGTGGCGGAAAAGGCACTGAAAGAAGGAATTTATCCGGATATTATCAGCAGTGACGCGACCGCGGCCACCTTCGGCAATGCGCCCGATATGAAGGATCTGGCCTTTGTGATGTCGAAATTCCTGAATATGGGAATGCCGCTTCACCGCGTATTCGACTCGGTAACCCGGATTCCGGCCCGCTGTCTCGGGATGGAGAAAGAGGCCGGTGTACTGGAGGAAGGAAGAAAAGCCGATCTGACCCTGGTGAGGCTTGTCAGGAAGAATGTGGAATTTTCAGATTCCGACGGAAATACCAGAATCGGAGACCGAATCCTTATGCCGGAAATGACAATGATTGACGGAAAAATAGTATATCTTCAGGGACGTCCAGCAATCAGAAAAGGGCTCCGCTGATCATCGGCGGATGCAAACGCTATTGTAAAAAGCTGTGTAATACGGAGTATCCCGTATTACACAGCTTTTTTGGGTAAGGAAACCGCGGTACCCGGAATACTTTCAAAATGTAAAAGGTTCACGACTGCATAGTGGCCGCGTCAATACCTCTCCCCCGCACTTGACGAAAGAGACAATCAGCCCCTGAAGCCGGCGGACGGGGCAATACCCTTCGCTGAGTCTTCAGTCCCGCCGACAACCTGCCCGGGGAAGGAAGGAGAAAACTTTCCGAAGGGGACCTTGGAGCCCACCGGTGCTTGCTGACACATTGAGCACTTAGCGAGGACCTATCGAGCTTAGTGCAAAAGCGTGCGGTGGCAGGTTTTTCACGAAGCTAGCATCCGCTGCGCATTCCACAAGCGGGAGCGAGTCCCCGCAGGAATTTTTTCTCCTGGATTCCCCCTCACGACACCCTACAAACCGGGACTGAAGACTCATACACAACCTCCCACCACCCCGTCCGCCGTCTTACAGAGGCGTCCTCGCATCTCAACTAAATCCACATCGCATTGACTCCGCGTCCAGAAATCGCTATACTGTATGTATTCATTAAAGTAAACTTAGCGGCAACAGAGGAGACGTTTTATATGGATGACGGTAATTACAACTGGAGTAAGGTCCAGGAATACAGAAGCGAGGTCAGGCATATCTGCTCCGTGCTGGGATGGTCCCTGGTGGCGCTTGTCCTGCTGACTCAGCTTGCGGGAATCCTTTTTGGGCTGATTGGTTATTTGCTGTCCCACTACAAGGTGATGGGCATTGGAGCGGAATTATATAAGGCGCTGAATTCGGGCTGGTTCTCGATTGCAGGGAGCCATCTGCTCGCCTATGTGCTGGTGCTGCCGGTGACATTTGCCGTCATGGAGCATGTACCTGAAGTCATACCCGAGAAGAAGAGGATGCGGCCCAGTAAATTTATCATGTTTTTCGTCATGACAATGGGAGCCGGATACATTTTAAATATTGCGGGAAGTGTGCTGAACCTGATTGTGGCTGTCTTAACCGGCAGGAATACCTATAATATGAATCCCGTCAACAACCTGTTCGACAGCCTGAATATTGTGGTGATTCTGTATGTTTCTGTGCTTGGGCCGATTATAGAGGAATATATATTCAGATGGAAGCTGATAAACCGTTTAAGGCCGCTGGGGGAAAAAGCAGCGATCCTTTTTTCGGCCCTGATGTTTGGGCTGATGCATGGGAACCTGTCCCAGATTCTCTATGCAACCGCCATCGGCGTGGTGCTGGGATATGTGGCGGTAAAAACGGGAAGAATGAAGTATAACTGCATCCTGCATATCATGATTAACAGTTACTCCACGCTGCTCGTATTGCTGATGTCCAAAGAACAGTTCTCAATTGCCTATCTGTTCATTGTCCTGGCGGTTCCGGTGATTACGCTGGGGGTTATCATTGCGTCTATCGTCATTTTCTGCGTCAATGTGAAGAAGACGAGGCTGCTTCCGGGAAGATGGCCGGAAGGGATTGAATACAGGGATTTTTCTTCGGCCATGTACTTAAATTCGGGTACAATTGTATTTATTGTGCTGAATCTGCTGCTGGCTGCGTTCTACCTGTTTCTGGCTTAGAGCGCCCAAAAACTATCAATGTGCCGGCATACCGGCGCCTTGAAGTACTTGACTTTCATTCATGTGGTTACTATAATAGATAGTAATGAATACTATGTGATGCGAATCGCATGACAGGAGGACGATTATGACATATAAAATTATTGGAGACAGCTGTCTGGACCTGACGGAGGAACTGAAGAAGGACGCCCATTTTCAGATGGTGCCTCTCACACTGCAGGTAGATGATGTCCAGGTGATAGATGATGAGACGTTTGACCAGAAGTCATTTCTGGGATTGGTGAAAAGCGGAAAGGAGTGCCCGAAGACGGCATGTCCTTCCCCTGAGAAGTTTAAAGAGGCATTTGAGTGTGAGGCGGACAATGTGTTCGTCATTACGCTGTCGAGCCATCTGAGCGGCACATACAACGCGGCCGTCCTGGCGAAGGAATTATATGAGGAAGAGCACGGGAAGGACAAGAATATTGCCGTGATTGATTCCCTGTCGGCATCCTCCGGTGAACTGAACGTGGCTCTTACTATAAGGGAACTCTGTGAACAGGATCTTCCCTTTGAAGAGGTGGTAAAGCAGGCCGAGAGCTACCGGGATTCCATGGAAACATTTTTCGTATTGGAGTCGCTTGACTTTTTGAGGAAGAACGGACGCCTGACGGGTCTTCAGGCCTTCTTTGCGACAACCCTGAACATCAAGCCGATTATGGCCGGTGACAAGGGTGTCATTGTGAAGCTGGAACAGGCGAGAGGCATGAATAAGGCGCTGTCCCGCATGGCCGACATTGCGATTGCGCGCGGCGGAGATACGAAGGATAAGAGGCTGATTATCGCCCACTGCAACAACAGGGAGAGGGCGGAGCAGGTCAAAGAGCTGCTTTGCAGAAACGCCTCCTTCCGGGAGACGGTTATAACGGATACCGCCGGTGTGGCAACCGTATATGCCGGTGACGGCGGAGTGATCGTGACACTTTAACTGAGGACAAAAGAGGTCCGCCATATTGAGGAAACGATGAAAAGAAGAAAGAAATTCAGGAAAATATTCATACTGCCGCCGGTGCTTCTGGCGGCAATATTTATATGGCTGGTTGCGTCGCAGAGGGCCAACAGCCGGACTGCGCCAGATATTCTGTCGGGAGGGCCTGTGGAGAATTACAGGGCGTCCGGTAACGGCGGAGATCCGGATGGGAATCAGGATTTGAGTACGGAAAAGCGGGAGAGGGAGACGGAAGAGCTCCTCTTGAAGATTGAAACTGCGCAAAAGGGAGATTTTTCATCCGGTACGGGTAATGAATTCGGCCATCTTCCGGGAGAGGAGGACGGCAGGGTATCACTGTTATTCGGCGGTGATATCTATCTGTCCGATCATGTCCTGAACGCCTATGACAAGGCCGGCGGCGTGGCCGGAATTCTGGATGAGGGGCTGCGAAATGAGATTGCGTCCGCCGATATTTTTATGGCAAATGAAGAATTTCCGTTCAGTGACAGGGGAAGCGCCGCGGAGGATAAACAGTTTACCTTCCGCCTGCCGCCGTCGCGTCTTCACATCATGCAGGAAATCGGCCCCGACATCCTGACGCTGGCTAACAACCATATTCTCGACTACGGAACGGACGCCCTGCTTGATACATGCGCTCTGTTAGATGAGGCGGGTATCAGGCGGGTGGGAGCGGGAGCCAATCTGGACGACGCAAAGAAGCTGGAAGTGATGGAGATTAAGGGGAAAAGGATAGGATTCCTGGCTGCCTCCAGGGTAATTCCCGTTTCGTCCTGGACGGTCGGGAAATCGCACCCGGGAGTGCTGACCACCTATGATCCTTCGATTCTCCTGAAGGAGATACAGGCCGCTGAGGAGCAGTGTGACTATCTTGTCGTTTATATACATTGGGGAATCGAAAGAAATACGGAACCGGAAGAATACCAGAGAACCCTGGCAAGGCAGTACATCGATGCAGGCGCCGATCTGGTGGTGGGAAGCCATCCCCACGTGCTCCAGGGGATCGAATTTTAAAAAGGAAAGCCTATCCTGTACAGCCTGGGGAATTTTGTGTTTGGAAGCTCGATACCGCAGACCATGCTGGTGCGCGTGGATGTGGATGAGGAGAAGGGGGCTGTCCTGTCGGTCATTCCCGCCACATCCTCGGCCGGTTATACAAGGCAGATGGATGCGGGAAAGAAACCGGGATTTTATGAGGGCCTGAAAGCGCTCTCCTTTGATATTACGGTTGACGAGGCGGGCACCATTCACCCTGATACGCCCCAGTCTCCTTAAATGCCCTGGTGAGGGAGTTTAAGAACAGCCGCTTGTTGCCGCTCCATTCTGGTGCAATCAGCAGTTTTTTCGGTCCGTCGCCGCTGAGCCGGTGGATGACGATGTCCGGCGGCAGCAGGCGGATGCATTTCAGAATCAGTTCAATATATTCGTCCATAGACATGACAGGGAACGGGGCCGCCTCATAGAGGGCGGCCAGTTCTGTTTCTTTGAGGATATGGAGCAGCTGGAGCTTGATTCCGTCGATATGAGGGGTGAAGCTGCCGATATAACGGATTGTTTCAAGCATCATTTCTTCCGTCTCTCCGGGCAGGCCGAGGATGACATGGACGATTACCGTGAGTCCGGCTTCCTTCAGTCTTTTAACGGCTGTCTCAAAGCAGGAAAGCTCATATCCTCGGCGGATCAGAACGGCCGTCGGTTCATGGATGGTCTGGAGTCCCAGTTCCACCCACACCGGTTTTTCCAGGCTGATATCCGCAAGCAGGCCGATTGTTTCCGGCGGGAGACAGTCGGGGCGCGTGCCGATGGACAGGGCGGCTGTACCGGGATGGGAGACCGCCTCCCGGAAAAGCGTTTCCAGATAGCCGACGGGGGCATAGGTGTTTGTATAGGACTGGAAATAGGCAATGTAACGTCCGTCCTTTATCTTGGACCGGACGAGTGATTTTGCAGCTTCGATCTGTTCGGTGACCGAGCCGCGCCGGGGTTCGGCGAAATCACCGGAGCCTCCCCGGCTGCAGAAAATACAGCCGCCGGTTCCGGCTGTGCCGTCCCGGTTCGGACAGGTCATGCCGCCGTCCAGCGCCAGTTTATAAACCTTTTCACCAAAGGTCTGTTTCAGATAATAATTCAGGGAATAGTAGGGCTTGTCGCCCCAAAGAGGTGAAGCTGATGGTTCCATGATGCCGTCCCGCCTTTCCGGAATTTTTAGTAAATGTTTTTATCAGCGCTTTTTTACAAAACACTTCTAATAGTATACAGGATATATGTCCTTTCTGGCAAGATCCCGGGATCTATCGGGAAAACCGGCGCAGACGTGTTCTGTCCCGCCGTCTGAATTGTTGCAAATAATTTATAGAAAAATCAGAGAATATCGTATTGAGACATGACAAATGGGATGGTATACTGTAATTAAGGGTAACTATGAAGGTACTGAATAGTTATAATTATAGAAAACATGGGGAAAAGGAGAAAAATCATGACAGTACAGGACACTCTTCAGAAGCTTGACACGCAGGAAGCAAAGAAAATCATGACAGAGCTTTACGGCGGGGCAGGCGCCGCTGAGAATACGGAACGTTACCGTCAGGTGGCCAATGGTTTTAAGAAGACATATGGGGACAATGATATTCTGCTGTTCAGCGCTCCCGGACGGACCGAAATCAGCGGAAACCACACGGATCACAACCATGGCAAAGTGCTTGCCGGAAGTATTAACCTGGACTGCGTGGGCGCGGCCGCGAAGAACGGAACGGACACGGTCCGCATCCTGAGCGAGACGTTTAATCAGAAATTTATCATCAGCCTGAAGGATTTAAAACCCAGCCCGCAGATGGCGGGGACTATCGATTTAACGAAAGGGATTCTTCAGGGATTTAAGGAAAAGGGTTATGAGATAGGGGGCTTTGACGCATACATAACAAGCAACGTCATAAGCGCGGCCGGAGTCAGCTCCTCCGCGGCATATGAGATGCTGATCTGTTCCATGCTCAATACCTTCTTCAATGATGGAAAGATGGATGTGGTTGCATATTCCCATATTGGAAAATATTCGGAGAACAATTTCTGGAATAAGGCATCCGGACTTTTAGACCAGATGGCCTGCGCAGTTGGGGGACTTATCACTATCGATTTTAAGAATCCTGAGAAACCGGTTGTGGAGAAAATTGATTTTGACTTTGGAGCCCAGGATTACAGCCTGGTTATCGTTAATACAGGCAAGGGCCATGCGGATTTGAGCGCGGATTATTCCTCCGTGCCGTTGGAGATGAGAAAGGTAGCGGCCTATTTTGGAAAAGAAGCTTGTGCCGATATCACGGAGGAGGAAGTCATCGCTAATATGTCTGAGCTGCGTGCCTGTGCAGGAGACCGTTCTGTGATGAGGGCGCTCCATTTCTTTGAAGAAAATAAGAGAGTTGAGGCGGAAGTGAAGGCATTAAAGGAAGGTGATTTTGGAACATTTCTTGAAAATATCACCGCATCCGGCAATTCTTCCTGGAAATGGCTGCAGAATGTATATACGACGGCCGATGTGCAGGAGCAGGGAATCAGCATTGCACTGGCTCTTACTGAGCTGTTTATCGGTGAAAAGAAAAAGGGGGCATGCCGTATTCACGGAGGAGGATTTGCCGGTGTGATCATGGTGATGCTGCCAAATGAACTGATTGAAGAATATGTGGCGTATATAGAGAGGGCCATCGGGGAGGGCAATGCGTACCGGATGAGCATCCGGCCGTACGGCGCGATCTGTGTCAACGAAAAGATGTGAGGAAGGAAAATGCCGGATACCTTGGAGGAACAGACTGACGTTTTAAGAGAACTTAAGGAGCTGGCCGACGAGCCGTACAGGATTTTTCAGAGCAGGCTGATCCCGGGGACGGAAAACATTCTGGGGGTACGTATTCCAAAGCTCTGGAAGCTTGCAAGACGGCTTGTAAAGGAAGAAGGAAGCGGCTATCTGGAACGGGCGTCGGACGGCACTTATGAGGAGATTATGCTTCAGGGTATGGTAATCGGCCTTCTGAAGGAAGATGTCGGGCAGATGCTTAAAAGACTTCCGTCCTTTCTGGCGAAAGCAAATAACTGGGCGCACTGCGACATTGTCTGCTCCGGCCTTAAGAAGGTGAAGGATGACAGGGAGGGCGTGCTGGCTTTCCTGAAACCGTATATCACCTCGGAGAATGAGTTTGAGGCAAGGTTCGCCGTAGTCCTGCTCCTGAATTATTATATTGACGGCGTTTATATCGATACGACGCTCAATCTGCTGCAGCAGGCGGTCCACCCGGGATATTACGTCAAGATGGCGGTGGCCTGGGCCCTGTCGGTCTGTTACGTGCAGTTTCCGGAGAAGACGCTCCGGTGTATGAAGGAAGGAAATTTTGAAGATTTCACATATAATAAGGCGCTCCAGAAGATTACGGAATCCTATAGGGTGAGTAAGGAGGAGAAAGCGTTCATACGCAGTCTTAAGAGGTAAAAGTTTATGCCTGTACCGGAGGGGATAGGCAAAAGCAGGGAGGGAGATTTATGGGAAATAAAAATCTGATTATCACTATTGAGAGAGAGTACGGAAGCGGCGGACGTATCGTGGGAAAGAAGCTGGCCGAGGAGCTGGGAATTCATTTTTACGACGACGATATCCTGAAGCTTGCATCCGAGAAGAGCGCCGTGGGAGAGCAGTTCTTCCGTCTGGCGGATGAGAAAGCGGGCAACAACCTGCTCTACAGGCTGGGAGGAGGCAGAAAGCTGGATATTTCCTCAAAGCCTTCACCCAACGCGAAGCTGACTTCGCCGGAGAACCTTTTTAAATTCCAGTCCGAGGTAATCCGCGAACTGGCGGAGAGCGAGCCGTGCATCTTTGTAGGCCGGGCCGCCGGTTATGTACTCGATCAGGACGAGGACGTGGAACGCCTGATCCGGATCTTTGTTTATGCCGACAAGGTGAAAAAGGTGCAGAGGGTTATGGAAGTAGACTGCATCGACGAGGAGAGGGCAAAGAGAAGAATTAAAAAGATCGAGAAGGAAAGAAAAGAGTATTATAAGTATTTTACAGGCAGTGAATGGCACAGCATCAAGAACTATGATCTTCCTATTAATACGACGAAACTGACGCTTGATGAGACCGCGGAGCTGATCAAGGCATATATTAAACTGAAAGGTTTTATGGACTGATTTCCGAGAGAGGAGCGCACTGCCAGCCCGCGTGCAGGCCTGCGAAAATAAAACGTAAAGAATGACCTGTTTAACGGAAAGTGAGGCCGTTTCTCTTGACAGCGGGGGAAACCCCTGCTAGACTGATCGCATAAGAAACGGCACGGCAACACGGCCGATCCGGATAACTCCGTACAGGAGAGATTCCTTGATATGAGGGAGTAGTCAGACACAGGAAATGAACAGCCTGTGCGGCAAGTCAACATGCATGGCGATTACGCCTGGTTTGCCTTAAATGACGAGACTCATATGCAGTATTTGTTTACTGCATATGAGTCTTTTTTTTGCAACCGCGCGGCAGCGCAAGAATCCCGCGGGCGGGAATCGTTTTTTTATTTTACAGGAAATGCTCATATTCGGAGGGAAAAGACGGCATAATATCCAAAATGGGGATTTTACGCCTGTACGTAAGGATTTCCGGGCGTGTGTAGTGCAGATAGAAAGGTAGGAGCCTATGTCAACAATGAAATATTACATGGAACATGCCGAAGCGGCGGTGAAGGAAACGGAAAGCACCCTTCAGGGCCTTGCGGACGGCAATGCAAAAGAGCGGCTGGAACGCAACGGCCCGAATAAGCTTAAGGAGGCTGAGAAGGAGCCTCTTCTCACCCGTTTTGCAAAACAGCTAAAGGATCCGATGATTATTGTCCTCCTGGCCGCGGCGCTGGTGTCGGGAATCACGGCTTTTTATGCGGGAGAATCCTTTGCAGACGTGATTATTATTCTGGCTGTGGTTGTTATCAACGCCGTCCTGGGCGTTTACCAGGAGAGCAAGGCGGAGAAGGCCATTGAGGCTCTGCAGAAAATGTCGGCCGCCGTCTCCAGGGTTTACAGGGACGGTAAAATACAGAGCATTAAGAGTGAAGAACTGGTTGTGGGGGATGTAATCCTGCTGGAGGCCGGAGACGCTGTCCCGGCCGACGGGCGTATTCTGGAATGCGCCTCCATGAAAGTGGAGGAAGCGGCGCTGACCGGTGAATCCGTGCCCGTGGAAAAGCAGAGTGAAGTTCCCGGAGCGGCCGACGGCGTACGGAGCGGGAAAACGAAAGATATCCCTCTGGGAGACCGGAAAAATATGGTCTACATGGGAGGTACGGTTGTTTACGGCAGGGGCACGGCCCTTGTGACGGCAACAGGTATGGATACGGAGATGGGAAAAATTGCCGATGCCCTTGCAAAAGCCAAAGAGAGCCAGACTCCGCTCCAGAAGAAACTGACGCAGCTCAGTAAGACACTCAGCATTCTGGTTTTAGGAATCTGCGTTTTCATCTTCATATTCAGCGTGGTAAGAGCAGGTGACTTTCACGCCGAGGTTCTGATTGATACATTCATGGTAGCGGTCAGCCTTGCCGTGGCGGCAATCCCGGAAGGTCTCGCCACCGTGGTCACGATTGTTCTGGCCATCGGCGTCACTAATATGTCGAAGAAAAAGGCCATTATCAGAAAACTGACAGCGGTAGAGACACTTGGCTGCGCCCAGGTGATCTGCTCGGATAAAACGGGCACCCTGACCCAGAATAAAATGACGGTGACTGAATTTTCGGGAAATGACAGGGAACTCCTTGCAGAAACCATGGCCCTCTGCAATGACGCGGAGGCCGGGGAGGGAGAGGAGGCCGTCGGTGAACCGACGGAGGCTGCTCTCGTCAATTACGCTTCATCCCTGGGAATGTCTAAAAATGAGCTGAAAAACCGCTTTCCGAGAGTGGCGGAGGCCCCCTTTGATTCTATGCGCAAGATGATGTCCACCGTCCATAAAAAAGCGGAGGGCGGTTTTATCCAGTTTACGAAGGGAGCGCCTGATGAGGTCTTAAAATGCTGTATCTCCATATGGGAGAACGGTTCCATCCGCCCGATGACGGAAAAAGACAGAAAGTGGATTGAGTCCGAGAACAAGAGGATGGCCGACAGGGCGCTCAGGGTGCTGGCCGGAGCGCTGAAGGAAACGGCAGAAAAGCCGGAGGATACATCACCTGCAGCCCTGGAGCGCGATCTTGTATTTGTCGGGCTTACCGGAATGATTGACCCTGTGAGGCCGGAGGTGAAAGCGGCGATTCAGGAATGCCGGCAGGCAGGAATCCGCCCCGTTATGATTACCGGTGATCACCGCGATACGGCGGCGGCCATCGCAATGGAACTGGGAATTATAGATTCTGCGGATCAGGCCGTGACTGGAGCCGAATTGGATGATATGGATGAGCAGGAGTTCCGGAACAGGATCGGGAATTACTCTGTTTATGCCAGGGTCCAGCCGGAGCATAAGGTGCGCATTGTACAGGGCTGGCAGGCAAAAGGCATGGTGACCGCGATGACCGGAGACGGCGTCAACGATGCCCCGTCGATCAAAAATGCCGATATCGGTGTGGGAATGGGTATCACGGGAACCGATGTGACAAAGAATGTGGCTGATATGGTTCTGGCTGATGACAACTTTGCAACCATTGTTTCGGCGGTGAGCGAGGGACGGAGAATTTATGACAACATCCGGAAGGCAATCCAGTTCCTGCTTGCCTCCAACTTAAGCGAGGTATTGAGTGTCTTTGTGGCGACCCTGCTTGGTTTTGTTATCCTGAAGCCGGTGCACCTGCTGTGGATTAACCTGATTACAGACTGTTTTCCGGCTCTGGCCCTTGGAATGGAAGAGGCGGAAGAGGATATTATGAGGAGAAAACCAAGAGAAGCAAAGGACGGCGTCTTCTCAGGAGGTCTGGGTACCGATGTAATCTACCAGGGAATTCTGGTTTCTATCCTGACGCTTGCCGCTTACTTTATCGGCCACCGGATAGAGGCAGGAGTATGGGAGATTGCACCCAGCGCCGACGGAATTACAATGGCTTTCCTGACTATGTCCATGACGGAGATTTTCCATTCCTTTAATATGCGTTCACAGAGAAAATCTGTATTCACCCTGAAGGGACACAACAAAGCGCTGTGGGGAGCCATGTTATTTTCATTGGTTCTTACTACCATTGTTATTTATGTGCCGTTCCTGGCAGATGCTTTTGGATTCGAACACATTTCCCTGATGGAATACATCACCGCACTGCTGCTGGCTTTCCTGATTATACCGGCGGTGGAGACGGTGAAGTGGATTCAGAGACGAAGATAATGTGTGATTGACAGACTTGAGATTGTTAGAGCATTCACGGGATTCCTTGTGAACCCGGAAGAGAAAGATAAAATGCCCCGGAACTGAAAACAAGAGTTCCGGGGCATTTTACTGTAGATTGGCAATATAAAATTTATAGAGCAGCTTTTAGCTGTCCGATGGTGAGGCCTCCTGGCAAGATTAGAGGCCTGCCTATAAGACGGTTTCCCTGGCATCCGGCACATTGATTTTTGTGTCCAGCAGCATTCCGGCGAGGATGATGACAAAACCGGCCAGAACGATAGGGGAGGGGTACTCTTTCAGGAAAAGGGCAACCCAGACCGGTCCAAGTATCATCTCCCACAAAGCAATAACCGATGCTTTCTGGGCGGAGATCATCTGGATGCCCAGATTGTAGAACGCATAGCCTGCTCCGATCTGGATGATTCCGAGAATCAGAAGAACCGTCCAGTCCGTTGCAGCCAGAGTTCCTATGTAACCGGCCGTGGAGGGAAATGCCACGAAAACAAAAATGCCGGTGAACAGATTGGCAATAGCGGTAAGCCCGATCGGGTTGCTTCCGGCAGACTTCTTGGCTCCCACACTCATACAGGCAAAGAAAATGCCTTCCAACAGGGCGATTGTGTTGCCGGAACTGCTGCTCTTGTCCGTGCCGGAGAACATAAAAAAGACAACGCCGGCGAAAATAACGCATACAGGCCAGAATGCCTTCTTATTAAACTTTCTTGTTATCACAAAGTTTGCAAGGAACAGCCAGATTGTTGCCGTGTACTGCATGCCGACTGCAATGGCAGCCGATGTTTTGGACAGCGCAATGATAATACTGATACAGAGCGCGCAGTAAGAGCTGATGTAGACAGCCATCCAGGGGGTCCAGTTTAACCGTTTCCATCTGATGAAGGGCATCAGGGTAATTCCGGCAATAATGGAACGAAGGCCGCAAATCAGCAGGGAATCTGCCGTAAGGAATTTCACGAGCGGAGCATTCAGGCTCCAGAAAACAGCACCTAGAAAAACCAGGAGGGTGCCGGAATTACGGATTTTTGACATTCTTGTACCTCCATCTGCAGGGGGAATAGTTGTATTGGTGTGTAACGCTTCATGCATTGCAAAAGCGTGTTATTGAACACGGAGTGAACAGTAACAAACATAAAGACACATATTCTTAAATTGAATATGATGATTGATTATAAAGTAGAAACGTGATATACTGTAGTTGGGTTGGAACCTTGATTAAAAAATAATCATGATTACAAAACTCATTATATGCTCCGCATTTTATTTTGTCAATACTTTATAATTTAATTTTCAGACGGAATTTTCAGCGGCAGCAAAAGTAACTACTCGGATGCCGGTCCACGCTTATCTGTGGAACGGCCGGCTTGACAGGAAGGGAGTTGATTGTCTATGACAGAGATTGAAAATGCCAATGATGAAATGAACTTAACACTTAAGAGAAAGCGGATGATGATTTATTTCATTGAGGCTACGGAGAAACTGATTCGTGCGGAAGGGGTAGAGAAACTTTCCATAAGAAAGATAGCGACGGAGGCGGGTTATAACAGCGCAACTATCTATAATTACTTCAACGATTTGGAACATCTGGCTCTCTTCGGCTCCGTATGTTACCTGCGTGAGTATATTGTCACACTCGGTAAGGAGTTGAAACCGGACATGAGTTCCATCGACAGATACAGAACGATATACAAATGTTTTAACCGGGTTGCTTTCCGCTACCCCGAGATTTTCCATAATATGTTTTTTGGAAGATACAGCAATAAGCTTGCCTCCGTAATCCAGGTATATTATCAGGAGTTGTTTCCGTCGGAACTGGAGGGACTGAGCGACAGGATGAAAAAGATGCTGATGGAAGGAAGTATGCGCGAGCGCGACGAGATAACGATGGAGAGTATGATCCAGGAGGGATTTATACGGGAAGAAAAGGCAGATATCACGCTGGATTTAATCATTGCCCTCCATCAGAATTTTATATATGAAGCCAGCCTGCAGGGAGAAAACCTGGATATAGAAGAACATGAGGAAAAGTTTCGCACGATATTTGAATATGTTCTGGAGATGGGCGGCAGAGATTGATACGGAATGAAGTATAGCAGAGCAGAGACCCCGGAGGAAGGAATTCCCTCCGGGGTTTTTGTCATCCCCCGGGATAAATAGTCCCCAGATTTTTTATACCGTTATTTTTCAGTGCAAAGCGCAAACAGATAAAAACAGTAGAAAAGACTTAAAAAACCAAATGAAAAATCTGAATAAAGAGAAAAATACGGAAGTATTTTGAATCGTTTTGGAAAAGTATGATTAAAAATAAACAAAAAGAAATAAAATATAAAAATAGTCTATATAAATATAAAAGTTTTGTTAAGAAAATACTATTGACAGATAGCTGATATGCATTTATAATCATGATTATAAAGTAAACATTGATTATAAAACGTGATTGAAGGTTGGGTTTAACGGCTGTTCAGGGGACGGTATTCCGTAAAACGGGAACTGTAAAAACACCGGACAGTTATGGGGATTGCAAGAATGTTAAGGAAGGAGTTTCTATGGGATGCAGTAAAGAAGAGTTGCTAAATGAGCGGGTTTTTTATCATTTTTACCAGATTTGCCAGATTCCCCATCCGAGCGGCGGGGAGAAAGCGCTCAGCGATTTTATCCTGAAATGGGCGCTGGATCTGGGGCTTGATGCAAAGCAGGATTCGGTGAATAACGTTTTTATAAGGAAGGCGGCAACGCCTGGATATGAAAATGCACCTGCCGTTATGCTTCAGGCACATATTGATATGGTATGTGAGAAGAATGATAAGAGCACCCATGATTTTACAAAGGATCCTATCTCCTGGGTGATTGACGGGGATATCATCTCAACGGGCGGACAGACAACGCTGGGAGCGGATGACGGAATCGGTGTTTCGTATGCGATGGCTGTTCTGGAAGACAAAGAACTTGAGCATCCGGCGCTGGAAGTTTTATTTACAGTTGCCGAAGAATCGGATTTTACCGGGGCCGAGAATTTTGACATGTCCTGGATGAAGGCGGAGTACCTGATTAACCTGGATCATGCCTGCGACAGGGAAATCTTAAGCGGAAGCTGCGGAGGAATGGATGCGGAAGTTATCCTGCCGATTCAGCCGAAGGAGCTTAAAGAAGACTGGAAGACTTATCATGTAATGATATCCGGCCTGAAGGGCGGACATTCAGGGGAGGATATCCACAGAGGCCATGGGAATGCCAATTCACTTCTCGGCAGATTCCTGGAGGAGGCGCAGAAGCGCTTTACATATGGAATTTCCGCAATAAAGGGAGGAACGTACCGTCTGGCTATTCCAAGGGAAGCTAAAGCGGATCTCAGCCTGGCGGTTTCCGATTATCCGAAACTGGAAGAACTTGCGCGGGAACTGGAAACTGTATTCAGAGGAGAGCTACAGGAGACTGCCGCGTCTCTTAAAATTACAGTCGGTGAGGCGTCTGAGGCTAAAACCCAGGTTGCTCCGGAGCAGATCGTTACTCTGCTTTTGCTGGCTCCGGACGGCATCTGCCAGATGAACGAAGTTCTGACCGGGCTGGTTGATACATCGGATAACCTCGGGGAACTTCACATGGACGATAAGAAGTTCAGGATGGTATTTGAGATACGTTCGGCTCAGGACAGCCTGAAGTACTATGTTTACAAAAAGATAGAGCGGCTGGCGGCCCTTGTGGGAGCTGAGTGTAAAACAGAGGTTGAATATGCAAGCTGGCATTTCAGGGCACAGTCACAGCTTCGTGAGACGGCGGTGGAGGTTTACCGTAAACTTTACGATTCGGAACCGTCTATCCTGACCGTACATGCCGGACTTGAGGTTGGATGCTTCTTCGAGGCAAGGCCGACTCTCGATGCCATTGCGCTGGGACCGGACTGCTGGAATTTCCATTCACCATCCGAGATGGTGAGTATCTCTTCCACCAGAAAGACATACCAGTTTTTATGCAGTATTTTAAAAGATTTAAAATAAAAGCAGTTGTCCGGCAGGTTTACGGATGCCGGCAAAGCAACAAAAAGGGGAAACAAAAAGCTTTATACTTTGTATGAGAAAGGAGAGCAGTATGGAAGAAAACAAATTAAACACCACGGAGGTATCTGCGGAAAAGAAGGAGAAGAAACTCAAAGCGATTAACCCGATGTTCTTTCTGGTAATCATCATCTTACTTTGCGCTCTGGCTTCCTATATTGTTCCGGCAGGTACATATGAGCGTGTATTTGACGCGGTGAGTGAGAGAGAAATTGTCGATCCAAACAGCTTCCACTATATTGATCAGAACCCGGTCAGCCTCTTCAGCCTTCTGATGTCTGTGACACTGGGAATGCAGAATGCGGCTTACGTTATCTTCTTCCTTTTAATTATCGGCGGTACATTTGCAGTTCTGGACGCAACCGGAGCAATTAATGCAGGTATGGCCAACGTGGTTAAAAAGACGAGGGGCAAGGAACTTCTGATGATTCCGATCTGTATGATCGTATTCGGATGCGGTTCCTGTTTCGCAGGAAATTTTGAGGAATTCCTGGCCTTTGTTCCACTGGTACTGGCATGCTGCCTTACCATGGGATTTGACTCTCTGACGGCGGTCGGCATTATCTTCTGTGCGGCGGCTGCAGGTTACGGCGGAGCCATGACCAACGCATTTACAGTCGGTGTAGCCCAGAGTATTGCAGGTCTTCCGATGTTTTCAGGTATTGAGTTAAGAGGAGCACTTTTTGCAGCGCTTCTGGGTGTCAGCATTGTCTATGTTATGTGGCATGCGGCAAAAGTAAAGAAAAATCCGCAGTCCAGCTCCGTATATGAGTTTGATATGGCTCATGCCCACGAGCATGTGATTGACATGGATAACATTCCGAAGATGACAACACGCCATAAACTGGTTCTTATCATTTTCGTGGCAGGTATTGTCTTCACCGTACACGGTGTTATTGTAAAAGGTTACTATATCGATGAACTGGCAGCCATTTTCCTCGCTATCGGCGTTTTAGGCGGTATTGTAGGCGGATTAAAACCGGGTGAAATCTGTGACGGTTTTGAAAAAGGATTTGGAAACATGTTGTTCCCATGTATCATGATTGGCCTTGCTAATGCAGCGATTATCATTCTTCAGGATGCATCTATCATGGATACCATCATCCATGCTCTGGCCAGCGTTCTCGATTCACTTCCCGCATCCCTGATGGCCTGCGGTATGTTCGTAGTACAGGATATTTTCAACGTAATCGTTCCTTCCGGTTCCGGCCAGGCGGCAATTACCATGCCTCTTATGGCTCCTCTGGCAGATATGCTGGGCGTTACACGCCAGACGGCAGTTCTCGCATTCCAGCTTGGCGATTCCTTTACAAACGTTCTGGCGCCTACAGGCGGAGAGATTCTGGCAGCCCTTGCAATGTGTAAGGTTCCTTACAGCAAGTGGGTTAAATACCTGCTTCCGTTATTCTTCATATGGTGGATCGTTGCATTCATCTTCCTGATTTATGCAACCCGTATCGGATATGGACCATTCTAATTACTATATTTTTTAAATAAGCCAAAACAAATCATAATAGAACCCCCAGCGGGCCGGACAATAATTGCCATTTGTCCGGCCCGCGCCCCTTTTAAAAATCCTCCTGTGGTTTTCGCCACAGGAGGATTTTGAGTTGAAGAAGCGGCCTGTCCGCAGAGCGTGCGGTCATTGTTAAGTCAGTTTTTTTCCAGACGGACGGCGGCCAGATCGGCAAAGACGTCCCGGGTGATAGAAATAAAGTCCTTCATATACTGAGGAAGAAAACGTTCCCTGTGGTAGGCGAGCACCAGGCGGTGCCTCACGGGTTCTCCGTTCAGGGCCAGAGGGAAGGTGTTGGCTCCCGGCGCCTTTTCGTTCAGGAGAGGAAGACGCATCTGCGTGCAGAAAAAGGCTCCGTAGTCGCGGGGAAACAGGGATATCAGAAGCTCCGTGGTGCTGGACTCCAAAAAGATTTTGGGTGCGAAACTGGCGTCCAGGAAACACTGATCAATCATCTTGCGAAGACGCATCGGAGGTTTTGGAAGCAGGAAAGGGAACTCCCTGAATGCGCCCAGTTTTGCGCCTTCTGCGGATTCGAGCTTGACGTTCCCGCATTCCTCACCGAGATATTTTTCCATCAGGGAATCGGAGACGACGAGAAACAGGTTGTCGTCCAGAAGGGGAAGGATTTCAAGCCGTAAATCCTCCGTATACTTAATACCGATATAGAGATCCAGTTCGCCTTCAAACACCATCTGTTCCATGACTTCCGAGGTGGCGTCCACCAGCTGGATTGATACGTGGGGCCACAGCTCGTGGAAACGCGGCAGGATGGACGGCAGGCAGATTTCCCCGCGGTAGGAGGGGATCCCGAGCTTTAAGTGGCCGGCGCCTAATTGGGAAATATCGCTCAGGCGGTTTTTTAAATCATTCTCCTCCGCCAGTATCCGGCCTGCCGCCTGAAGGAGCTGCTCACCCGCGTACGTCAGGGCCAGCTTCGGCTTGCGGTAAAAAAGTTCCACCCCATAATACTGTTCCAGCCGCTGTATGTGCTGGCTCAGATTCTGCTGTGAGATATAGAGCTTCTGGGCCGTATTTGTCATATGAAGTTCCCGGGCCAGTTCTGTAAAATAGTAGAGGCTTATCAGATTCATTTCTCCCGCTCCTTTTCTTCCTGCTATACCTTAAAATTTTTCTTCAAATCCGTTTATTTCTTTAAGTATAACACAGAACAGAAAATTTAAAAGAATGACAACAAATATTTGTTAAAAACATAAAAAAACCTTGTTTGAAATTGTGCATCTTGCTGTGCTATGATTCATCTATACAGAAAAGAACTAATTCCAACGGCAGTTTTCGCGGAGGATGAGGCACGGAAAATGACACGATTCAGACAGCAGAGTTTATGCGGAGAATTTCAGATAACACAAAATTTCAGATAACACAAAGAAAGGTATGGTGCAGAAGATGGCAGTTGGTAAACGAATTTATTTGAAGAGACAGATGCCGGATCACGATGTAATGATGCAGTTTAAAGAGATTCCGGCCTCCAATGTGGCGGACGTGATGGGGAGAAGCTGTGCGATGAATCCCAGAATCCGGCTTGTGAGCAGCCCGAAGTCCCAGATGATGGTAGGCCCGGCGCTGACGGTCAAAGCGAGAAGCGGAGATAACCTGGCGCTCCATGCCGCCATTGATATGACCCAGGAGGGGGACGTGCTGGTGGTATCCAATGAGGGCGACAATACCAGGGCGCTGATGGGAGAGATTATGATGGCCCTGCTTTACCATACGAAAAAAGCAGCCGGAATTATTCTGGATGGCCCTATCCGCGATATTGATGAAATTGGCCAGTGGGATTTCCCGGTTTACGCTACGGGAACAACACCGGGAGGCCCCTACAAGGAAGGACCGGGCGAGGTCAATGTGCCGGTTGCCTGCGGCGAAATCAGCGTTAACCCGGGAGACATTATCCTGGCTGATCCGGACGGAATCATCGTCATTCCGAGAAAAGACGCTCCTCAGATTTTAGAGGATGCTAAGAAATTCCAGGCGGCGGATGAGACAAAACTGGCGGCGGCGAAAAACGGGACATCAAAACGCGACTGGGTAAGAAAATCCCTGGAAGAAAAAGAATTTGAGATAATCGACGGAATTTATCAGCCGTAAAGTACATAGGTTTCAATAATAATATGAGAATAATTTATAATCTGAATCAATTTATGCCGCCGGCAGGGCGGCGGAATGGAGAATACGAAGATGAAAATAGGATTTATTGGCTTTGGTGAAGCTGCTTATAATATTTCCCTGGGACTTAAAGGGGAAGGCGTGACGGGGATTATTGCATTTGACAAGATGGCAAAAGACCCGGTGATGGGCAAGATGGTGACGGGCCGCGCCGCCGAGGCCGGTGTGGCGCTTTATGAAACTGCAAAAGAGGTAGCCGCCGAGGCCGATGTGATATTCGGGGCGGTTCCGTCCTCTTTTGCAATGGATGTCTGCGAAGAGATAGAAGGCGTGCTCGGCGAGGGGAAAATCTATGCCGATGTCAGCGCATCCACTCCTTCCGTGAAAGAGAAGATCTGGGATGCTGTCAAAGATACGGGCGTGAAATTTGTGGATGCCGCCATGCTCGGTTCTCTTCCTAAAGACAAACACCAGGTTCCCATCACAGCCAGCGGAAACGGCGCCGCGCTGTTTAAGGAGCTCATGAGCCCTCTGGGAATGAAAATTACGACCGCAGGGGAGAAAGCGGGAGCCGCGTCGGCGATTAAGCTGGTGAGAAGTATTTATATGAAAGGAATCGCTTCTCTGATGATCGAAATGCTCCAGGCAGCCGATGCCTACGATGTATCGGATGAAGTAATCTCCTCGATTTCCAAATCCATGGATAATATTCCGTTCACATCCCACCTGGACAGACTGGTCACAGGCACGGCAATCCACTGCCACCGCCGTGCGGCAGAGCTTAAAGGCTCCGTCGCCATGCTGGAGGAATGCGGATTCAGTCCGGCTATGACAGAGGCGGCCAAGAAGAGAATGGAAGACATGGAAGTGTTCGACTTTGCCGCACGCTATGTGGATAAAAAACCGGATGGATGGAAAGAGATTATCCAGGTGATGAAAGAAGGAAAATAAGACAGATGGTCCGGTGATTTCCCCTCACAAATTGCCGGATCGGGGTATTTTGCCATGAGTTTCTGAAAAGGAGAGTCCGTTTATTGGATTCTCTTTTTTTGGCCTGTTTTCTGAATGCGGCAGTCTTCCTGCAACCGACTGCATATTTATGAAGTATGGCAACCTTAATGGAATCTTAATCTCAAACGATATACTCTTATACTCTATTTAGACGCCTGGTGCTACAATTTAAATCCAAAAAGAAAAAATAGTAAATAAGTCAGGTGCAGTCCAGGAGGATGAGGACACAGGAGGAAGGGTATGGGATTGGAACATCTGTTTTGTACAACGGCTGAAACACTGCTCGCATTTACATTTGACGCCTGCCGGGAGACGGAGAAGAAAGCAGTATCCGTGGGGGCGGGCAGCGATACAGAGGATGTTATTTTGGGAAATATGTTTAGAGAACTGATTGAGTCAAATACCGATATTGAGGTGAAGACGTTATTTGGGCTGGATGGGATATCCGGCTGCTTTGATGCGCTTAAAGAAGGCCATATTGATATGTTTGCGGGAGATATGGGGGCAGCGCTTTCCTTTTTTTCGGCGGAGTCTGTCAATCAGAATAATAAAGGGTTAGAAAGTGCCTATGAGGCGGCAGTTTCATGTATGATGTCGGAGCATCATATCGAGATATCAAAACCGCTGGGATATAAATTTAATCATACCGGAGCGGTATATAATTTTGTGCGCCGGGAGGTACTGGAACATTATCCGGAACTGAAAGAAGTCCTGGGAAAGCTGGAGGGCAGAATCAGTGATGAGGCAATGGCGGAGATGATTCGTCAGGCCAATGTAATAGGAATAGGGGCGCAGGAGGCGGCCTGGCGATTCCTGAAAGACAATAAATTCGTGGATGGAAAATAAAACCTGCATCACCGTGTTTTACAATCCGCCCGTTCCGTGATAAACTGTCAAAAGAAGAATAACAGTTAATAGGAACGGACAAGGGAGAGTAAGGCAGATGAAGAAACTGGCGGTCGGCATTCTGGCTCATGTGGATGCGGGAAAAACTACATTATCGGAAGCAATGCTGTACACGGGCGGAGCCGTTAGGAGGCTGGGTAGAGTGGATAAAGGCGACGCCTTCCTGGATACCTATGAGCTGGAAAAGAAGAGGGGAATCACCATATTTTCCAAACAGGCCATGCTGCGGTGGGGAGAGATGCAGGTTACACTTTTAGACACCCCGGGGCATGTGGATTTTTCGGCCGAGATGGAGCGGACCCTACAGGTGCTGGACTACGCGATTCTTGTAATCAGCGGCACGGCGGGGGTGCAGGGCCACACACAGACGCTCTGGAGGCTCCTTGCAAGATACGGGATTCCCACTTTTCTCTTTGTCAATAAGATGGACCTTGCGGATGGAAGAAAAGAGGACATTTTCCTGGAACTGAAAAAGAAACTGGATGGGAACATTGCGGATTTCAGTGAGCAGGGAACGGAGAGCTTCTATGAAAATCTGGCCACATGCAGCGAGCCGGCGCTTGAGCAGTATCTGGAGAGCGGGCAGATAGCTCCGTCGGATGTGGCGGAAATGATCCGGGCGCGGGAAGTATTTCCGTGCTTTTTCGGATCGGCGCTCAAGCTGGATGGAATAGAAGAATTTCTAAAAGGCATGGAAGATTACATGCTTATGCCGGAATATCCCTCACAGTTTGGCGCCAAGGTATTTAAAATTGCCAGGGATAACCAGGGGAACAGGCTGACTTATATGAAGGTCACGGGAGGCTGCCTGCAGGTAAAAGACTTAATAGGTGAGGAAAAGGTAAATCAAATCCGCGTCTATTCGGGTGATAAATTTGAAGCGGTAAAAGAGGCGGAAGCCGGAACGGTCTGTGCGGTGACGGGACCTGCAAAAACTTCGCCCGGAAGAGGAATCGGGATAGAAGCGGCTTCGGCCATGCCGATTCTGGAACCCGTCCTCACATACAGAGTCCAGCTTCCGGAGGAAGTGGACGCCGCCGCCATGCTGCCGAAACTTTTACAGCTTGAAGAGGAGGAGCCGGAGCTTCATATCACCTGGCAGGAAGAACAGAAAGAGATCCATGCCCAGATTATGGGGGAAATCCAGATGGAGATCTTAAAGAGCCTGATTGCCGAACGGTTTGGAGTAAGGATTGAGTTTGGCGGACGAAGTATTGTATATAAGGAGACGATCCGGAATACGGTGGAGGGAGTGGGACATTTTGAGCCGCTCCGCCACTACGCCGAGGTCCATCTGTTAATGGAACCGGGTGAACCGGGAAGCGGCCTGTCCTTTGCAGCGGCCTGCAGTGAGGACATACTGGACCGGAACTGGCAGAGACTGGTGTTGACCCATCTGGAGGAAAAAGAGCATAAGGGTGTGCTGACCGGTTCTCCCATAACGGATATGAGGATTACGCTGATGTCGGGGCGCGCCCATCTGAAACACACGGAGGGCGGGGATTTCAGGCAGGCGGTTTACCGGGCTGTGCGCCACGGACTGATGCAGGCCGATTCGGTACTCCTGGAGCCGGTTTACGAATTCCGGCTGGAGGTGCCTGAAAAAATGCTGGGCCGGGCGATGACGGATGTGGAGCGGATGCATGGAACATTTGAACCTCCGGCGCTGGAGGGAGAGTATGCGGTCCTTACCGGAAATGCCCCGGTGGCCTGCATGGACGGATACCAGCAGGAGGTGACGGCTTATACCGGCGGGCGGGGACGCCTTAGCTGCACACTGAAGGGATACGTTCCCTGTCACAACGAGGAGGAAGTGATTGAGGCAATCGGCTATGACGCGGATGGCGATACGGACAACCCGTCCGGTTCCGTATTCTGCGCCCACGGCGCCGGATTTGTTGTAAACTGGGACCAGGTGGCGGATTACATGCATCTGGAAAGCTGTCTTCCCCCTGAAATTGTGGAGAACGATAGGGAACAGCCGCAGTCCGGTGGAAAAAGAGCCGGTAAGAGGGGAAAAGCCGGTACGGAGACGGAAGAAATGTGGATAGGAACGGATGAGATAGATGCGATCCTTACCCGCACATATAATGCAAATAAACGTGATAAATCCGGTGCAGCCAGACGCCGCTGGGGAAGCCGAAGCAGTTCGCCGTCCGGGTATTCCGGCTATGGGGCCGGAAACCAGACGCAGTACGGTACGGCCTACGGCAGGGACACGGCGTCCGTGAGTACAGTATCTGCCGGGACTTCTGCAATACGGCCCCATGGAAAAGCGGAGGCCAGGGAAGAATATCTGCTGGTGGACGGTTATAATATTATTTTCGCGTGGGAGGAACTGCGGGAACTGGCCGACCGGAATATGGACAGCGCCAGGGGAAAACTTCTGGACATTCTGTGCAATTACCAGGGAGCCAGGAAGTGTCAGGTAATCGCCGTCTTCGACGCATACCGTGTGCAGGGGCATGCCACGGAATTCCTGGATTACCACAACATCCATGTCGTTTATACAAGGGAGGCCGAGACGGCGGATCAGTATATCGAAAAATTTGCCCATGAAAATGCTGGAAAATATCATGTGACGGTGGCTACCTCCGACCGCCTGGAACAGATTATTATACGCGGCCAGGGATGCCGCCTTTTGTCGGCCAGGGAATTTGAGGAGGAGATAGGCCGGATGAACGAGCAGATCCGCCAGGATTTTGAGGAGAAGAAGACGGGAGAAAAGCAGTACATGACCGACTTTATTTCCGAGGAAATGATGAAGAAGATGAAAGAAGGGATGACGGAAAACGACTGAGTTTTCTATAATAATCAGCTTTTGCATAATCAGTTTCCACCATTTTACACAGATGCCCCGGTATAAGACAAAACCTGTCTTATACCGGGGCTGTTTTACGCATTGTAATTGCGTTTTCCTTAAAGTACCCCATCTCAACAGGAGCCTGCTAAATGTACAGCTCAAATTTATCCCCCACGATCAACTGCAGCGACCGGTGGGATGGCGTCCCGTCCGCATCGTTGGAAAGGCTGGCAATCGAAATAAGCGGGTAGCCGGGAGAGAGGGACAGGTATTTGGCCTGTTCGTATGTGGCGTACACAAGTTTGATTACCTTATAGCTGCTGTTGGTGAATTTTATGCCGTATTTTTCCGACAGGATAGAGAGCAGGGAGGCATTGTTTAAATCTTCGTCGAGCAGGAAGGAAAAACGCTCGGGAAAACGAGAAAACTCGATGGCCACCGGGACAGAGTTCGCATACCGGATACGTTCCAAAACAATTACCCTGGACCCGGGCAAAAGCTTTAAGGCCTCCTGATCTTCCTCTGTGGCCTCTTCAATTACAGATTTGATGGTCTTAGCTCCGGGAGTCTGGTTGGTTGCCTGGCAAATCTTTGTAAAGCTGGTATTATGGGCGATGTCACGTCTCAGCATGACCATAGAGATGAAAGTTCCTTTTCCGCGCTCCCGCACCAGCAGATTTTCCTTTTCCAGTTCTTTTAAAGCTTTCCGTACCGTGATACGGCTCACCTTGTATAAATCACACAATTCCAATTCCGTGGGGATCTTCTGCCCGCGTTTGTAGACTCCGCTCTCAATATCCTTTCGAAGCTGCTCGGTCAATTGAAGATAGAGGGGAAGGATATTGTCATTTTTCAACTCCATAAGAACGCTCCATTCTTTAAGTAATATAATTCCCAGCTTTTGGAATAACTTTATAATACATGATAAGGAATGAAAAAGCAACAGAAAACGCTCCGGCATTATAGAAAGCAAGGAGATGAATAATAACACAATATAAATAAAGAAATAAAAGGTGATATAGTGATATAATCGTTAGATTCTTATATAAAAAATCAAAAAATGAAAAGTAACTTTGAAATTTTTCCATTGTTATCATAAAATACCGTTGACAAACATAGTATGCAAAGTTATAATACAATACATAACAAATAAGAAATTTTTACATAATTGGAAAAAGCATAAAAATCAACGAAGGAGGCATAGTGATGTGGCTGGAACAGATGTTTGGCGTGCAAAAGCCGATCATAGCATTACTGCATTTGAGGGCGCTGCCGGGCGACCCGAAGTACGGGCAGAATGACAGTATGGAGAGGGTAACCGAAATTGCAAAGGAGGAGCTGCATGCGCTGCAGGACGGAGGGGTAGACGGAATTTTATTCGCTAATGAATTCAGCCTGCCTTACCAGCATAAGGCGGATTATGTTACTGTTGCGGCGATGGGAAGAATTATTGGGGAACTGCGGGGCGAGATACGTGTTCCCTATGGAGTGAACGTGGTACTTAATCCAATGGCGACCATTGAGCTGGCGGCAGCGGTGGATGCCCGATTTGTGAGAAATACCTTTACCGGGGCCTACATAGGGGAAAGCGGGATTACCGATACCGATATAGCCAATGTAATGAGAAGGAAGAGCCAACTGGGACTGGAGCATTTGAAAATGCTGTTCAAGGTGAATCCGGAATCGGACGTCTATATTGCGCAGCGTGATATTTCTCAGATCACGAAGTCCATGATTTTCCATTGTTTCCCGGATGGACTTTGTGTCTCAGGGAGCAGCGCCGGTTCGGAGACCGACGGAGAGATCCTGCAGGCTGTAAAGAAGGCGGCCGGAGATATTCCCGTATTCTGTAACACGGGATGCAACCGTGACAATATCACGGACAAGCTCAGGACTGCGGACGGCGCCTGTGTGGGAACCGCATTTAAGGCGGAGGGGCGATTTGAAAACTATGTGGATGCAGGACGGGTAAAAGCGTTTATGGAATCTGTGATTGAATACAGGAAGGCGCTGTAGCGCATTGTGTGATGCAAAGAGGGGAGGAGGAGCTGTATGGAGCACCCGTTTTCCTGCTATATGGGGATTGACATCGGCACATCGGGTACAAAGGGCGTTATCATCGGGCCAGACTGCCGGATTATTGCGGAATACCACATCACCCATGAGATAGAAAACCCAAAACCCAACTACTATGAGCATGACGCGGAGAAGGTCTGGTGGAAGGAATTCTGCGAGGTATCAAAGGGGCTGATCCGGATGGCCGGAATTGACAGCGGGGCGATTGCCGGTGTCGGAGCCAGTACACTGGGGGCCGACTGTCTTCCCGTAGACGAATCCTGCAGACCCCTGCGGAAAGCAATTTTATACGGGATTGATTCCCGCTCCCAGCAGGAGATAGCAGACCTGACCGTATACTATGGGGAGAGGCGGGTAAAGGAGCTGTTCGGCCGGCCTATCTGTTCCGGTGATGTGGCGGCTAAGATTTTATGGCTCAAACATAATGAACCGGAGATATATAAAAAGACGTATAAATTTTTAACCGGTTCTTCCTTTATCACGGCCAGGCTGACGGGGAACTATGTAGTAGATCAGTTTTTGGCCCAGGCGTCATTCCGTCCGTTATACCACATGGATGGACGTGTCAATGAAGAAGAATGCAGGATGTTCTGCAGGCCGGATCAGATTGCCCGCGCGCAGCCGGTCCACGCGTCGGCCGGGACGGTGACGGCCCGGGCGGCAGAGGAGACGGGCATCAAGGAAGGGACGCTTGTCATCACAGGAACGGGGGATTCGGCAGCGGAGGCGGTCAGCACGGGGGTCCTGAATCCGGGTGACATGATGCTGCAGTTTGGTTCCACATTGTTTCTGTACTATTGTTCGGATCACCTGATCATGGATGACCGGGTGCGGGGAAATAATTATCTGATTCCGGGCACGTTCAGTGTGGCGGGGGGAACCAATACGGCGGGGACTCTGACCGCATGGTACCGCGATGTTCTGTTTCAGGATGCGGTTATCGAGGAGAAACGGACAGGACGGAACGCATATGAGACGATGCTGGATGGAATTGAGGAGATTCCACCCGGATCGGACGGACTGATCACGCTTCCGTACTTTGCCGGAGAGAGGACCCCGATCAACGATCCGAATGCCAGGGGCGTTCTCTTTGGACTTAAGCTCACCCATGACCGGCGGCACATGTACCGTTCTGCGCTGGAGAGCATCGGCTATTCGGTGGGTCAGCATCTGAATGCACTGAAGGAGAACGGTCTGCCGATTAGAAAGGTGATGGCCATAGGCGGCGGAGCGAAGAATATCCCCTGGATGCAGATGATTTCCGATATCTGCGGAGTGACGGTCCACATTGCGGAGGTGACCACCGGCGCGGCCTATGGCGATGCGCTGATGGCGGCGCTGGGAGCCGGGCGTTTTCGGGACTTTAATGAGCTGGGTGAGGTGATTCGAATTGGCAGAGTGTTGGAGCCGGATGGCGTTAAACATGAAATTTATAAGCCGTACTGCAGGATATATGAGACCCTGTATCAGAATACGAAAGAATTAATGCACCTTTTATAAGAAATGTATGCAGCGGAAAAGATAGCAGGAAAGGTATCGTAGAAAGTTTGGAAAATACCCGTATTGTGCAGAAGGGTACATAAAAAGAACGAGAGATAAGGGAGGAGGCGCAGCGTGCTGGAAGTGATGAATAGGTTAGCGGGGATGAACTGTCATTATATCCGTCACAGCTTCGATTATTTTCTGGATAAGATGTCCGGGCAGGGCATCCGCAATATTGAGCTTTGGGGAGCATCTCCCCACTTCTACGTGCCGGACTGCGGCGCGGAGGAGGCGTCCCGGGTCAGAAGGAAGATAAGGGAGAGAGAGTTAAATTTAATTTGTTTTACCCCCGAGCAGGTAACATATCCGGTCAATATAGCTGCGAGGGAGAGCACACTCAGGAGAAGGAGCGCGGATTACTACTTAAAAGCCGTCAGGCTGTGCGGGGAACTGGGGACGGAGCAAATGCTTCTGACACCCGGATGGGGATATCTGGACGAGCCGAAGGCCGAGACGTGGAAACGGTCTGCCGAGGCAATCGGAGAGATTGCCAGGCAGGCGGAACGAGAAGGGGTTACCATTCTGCTGGAGCATCTGACCCCGGCCAGTTCCAACCTGATTAACTGCGCGGAGGACTTAAACCGGATGTGCCGGGATGTTCCATCGCCTGCGTTAAAGGCGATGGCCGATACGGTCCAGGTGCAGGTTGCGGGAGAAGAGATAGAGGAATATTTTGATGTTTTGGGAGAAAATCTCCGCCATATCCATATCGCCGACGGAACTCCCGGCGGCCATTTGGCTCTGGGCGACGGGGCGATTCCCCTGAGACAGATGCTCAGCGGGATTGTGCGCAGGGGATATTCCGGTTTTCTTACGATGGAGATTGCGGATCGGCGGTATTTTGCGGAGCCGGAAGAGGCAGACCGCAAATCCCTGCAATGGATTTTACGATATACAGGAGAGGAGGAAACCGGATGGAAAGAGCCTTTAATCCGCCGGACGGATTGGTAAAATGCCGGAAATTGTTAGATGGGGCGGCGATGGCCGCAAGGGCGGCCGGGGCGGTTTGCTCCTTTATCTTTATTACGATTCTATTTATCCAGGTTGCGCTGCGCTATCTGTTTAACAGTCCAATCTATGGGATTGAGGAGACGGTTATTGCTTTGATGGTGTGGTACTCCTCGCTGGGGGCAGCCGTGGTCTATTGGGAAAAGGGACACGCAAGTATTATCTATTTTTTAAAGTTTATGCCCAGGTTTATCCAGATTGGGATTAGACACCTGTCAAACCTTATTGTTCTTGCTACATCGGCAGTTTTTGTGTACGGAGGAATCGGATTGTTCCGGATTCAGAAAAATACGATGCCGGTGGGAGGACTGTCGATTACCAGAGCATATTACTATGCGCTGCCGATCATTGTGATGGGGATTCTGCTGGTTTTATTTTCGGCTTATGACACGGTAGAGTTTCTGGTTATGCCAAAGGATATCTATCTGAAAGAAATCCGCGAGGAGGAGGGTGGTCTGATTGAGTAGCACAGCATTTGTATGGGCGGTTTTTATCTTGTTTGTGGTTTTGATTTTACTGGAGGTGCCGATTCCGTTTGCAATGCTTGGCTCCAGCCTGCTGTTTGCCGTCAGGCATCATGAAAGCTTTGTGATGTTTGCCCAGAAGACGGCCAACTCCTTTGCCGATTACTCACTCCTGGCCGTTCCGGCGTTTATGTTTGTCGGCTGTGCCATGAATGAGATAGGTTTCAGCGACAGGATATTCGACGTAGCGAAAAAGGGGATAGGACATATTCCAGGAGGCCTGGGACACGCAAATATTCTGGCCAGCATGATTTTTGCCGGAATGTCGGGCTCTGCCATGGCGGATGCGGGGGGCCTGGGAGCCATCGAGGTCAAGGCCATGAGGGACGCAGGCTACGACGAGAATTTTTCCGTTGCCGTTACCGCAGCGTCATCCAGCATCGGGCCGATTATTCCGCCCAGCATTAACTTTGTGGTATGGGGTTTTATCGCCCAGTGTTCCACACTGTCCCTGTTTTTGGCCGGCGTACTTCCCGGTATCTTAATGGGGGTATCTATGATGATATATACCTATGTTGCGGTAAAATATCTTCACGTGAAGGCGCCTCTGTACCGGAAAGCGACCGCAAAGGAATTTCTTCATTCACTTTGGAGGGGACTTCCCGCTCTCGGAGCGCCCGCCATTCTCATCGGCGGAATCATGTCGGGTATTTTTACACCAACAGAGTGTGGAGTAGTTGGGTGTGTCTATGTGGTTATTCTGGCGTTCTGCTATAAGAAGATGTCATTTAAAACGGCCTGGATTATCCTGAAGAATACACTTTCCACCACTGCGATGACTATGTTCCTGTGTGCGACGGGAGCGGTGTTTAACTGGATGATTATCACCAGCGGCCTGATGGATCAGCTTTCTTCCCTGTTACTGATGATTCCCAATGCCTATATCGTGATGCTTCTGCTGAATCTGATTCTGCTTCTGATGGGATGTTTTATGGGAAGTATGTCGGTACTGATTATGATGGCTCCGCTTCTCATCAACCTGGCTAATGCTCTGGGGCTCAGCCTGGTTCACATCGGGGTTGTGGCCGTCCTGAACCTGACAATTGGCCTGATTACGCCGCCTATGGCTCCGGCTCTGTTTATCGCGGCAAAGACGGCGGGTGTTTCTTTTGATAAAGCGTTAAAACAAACGCTTCCATTTTTAATTCCACTGGTCATCACTCTGCTGCTTATTACATTCATTCCGGATATTGTGCTTTGCATACCGAAACTGATGAAAGTGGCGGTATAGATTCGATGGAGTACGATACATAAAAACTGCGGCGACAGCAGCCGACAAAAATTAGGGAGGTATTACATATGAGAAAATTATGGAGCACAGCATTAATCACAGTATTGTCATCTTTGGCGCTGGCAGGATGTCTGCCAAGCCAGCCGGCCGCAACAAAGGCTCCGGAAACGGAGCAGGCGGGGGAAGAGTCCCAGGATACGGCGGAATCTGAAAAGGAACAGGCAGCGGGGGAGACTGCTTCGGGGAAAGAACTTGTCATCAAGGTGGGCGCTTCCTCCGGGCCGACGCAGCCGGCCGGAATGGCGGGCCAGAAAATCGCCGATCTGGTAAATGAGCGTTTAAAAGGGCAGGTGAAAATTGAGTATTATCCGGGTGAGCAGCTGGGTAATGAGACAGCCATGCTGGAAAATATGCAGGTGGACTTACAGCAGGGTATGTTTAACTCCTTTGACACCTATGCCAATATTGCCAAGGATCTCAACATAATGAGCATGGCCTTCGCATTTGAGAGTAAGGAACATCTGTATAACTATCTGGAGTCGGATCTTGCAAAACCGGCATTCGATACGCTGGAGAAGAATGGAATCCACGTGGTTGCCTACAAATTCCAGAAGAATCCGAGAGCTATTTTCGGTAAAAAGCCTCTGACCGATGCGGCCAGCCTGAAGGGAGTGAAATTCCGTATTCCCAATATCCCAATCTGGGAAAAGAACTTCAGCACCCTGGGAGCCGTTCCGACGATCACATCCTGGGCTGAGTATCCCCTCGCTATGATGCAGGGGGTAGTAGACGCGGGAGAATGCTCCTATGAATCCATCAATGCCCTGAAGCTGCATCAGTCGGCTCCCTACATATCCCTGGTGGATTACGCCTATCCCCTGGAATGTTTCACATTGAATATGCAGACCTGGAACAAGCTGAGCGACGAACAGAAAAAGGTAATAGAGGAATGCGCGGCTGAGGTGGAAGTATGGTTCAGTGATTATGTAAGAGAGCAGTGGGAAGAGGACAAGAAGGTAATCGAATCCGAGGGTGGAAGCTTTGTGGAATTTGACAAGCAGTCCTTTATTGATGCGATGGCCCCGCTGGCTCCGGAGCTGGAGGCGGACGGATACTGGGAGACAAAGGATCTGTATAATAAAGTGCAGGCTTTAAAATAGCCTGCGCAATAGGCGGGAGGTACCAAGATGGGATATATGATAGGAGTTGACGTAGGGGGCACGTTTACCGATTTTTCTCTGTTCGACGCCGGGACGGGACGGCTTGAGAATTTTAAGCGAAGCTCCACACCCGAGGACCCGTCCAGGGCGATCGTGGAAGGAATCCGGTCCATACTGGAGGGGGAAGGAATCTCGGCAGAGGAGGTGACCTACCTGGCACATGGGACAACGGTCGCAACCAACGCTCTCATTGAGAAAAAGGGCGCGAAAATGGGTCTTATCACAACGGAAGGTTTTAAAGATCTGATGGAAATTGGCTGGCAGAAGCGTCCCTCCCTCTATAACCTGCTGAAAGAAAAGCCGGAGAGCCTGATACCCGAAGGATTAAAATGCGAGGTGTCCGAGCGGATCGTCCATGACGGATCCGTGAAGGTTCCCCTGGATGAGGAGGGAGTGCGGCGCGCAGTCAGATACTTGAAAAAGCAGGGAGTCAAATCGATCGCCGTTTGCACGCTGTTCTCATTTTTAAATCCGGTTCACGAAAATCGTATTGAGGAGATTGTGAGGGAGGAATATCCGGAGTGTTACGTGACGGCATCCAACAAGCTGATTTCTGAATTCCGCGAATATTCGCGTATGAGCACAACGGTGTTAAATTCTTATCTCGGACCGGTGATGGAAACCTATGTCCACAATTTTGAAAAATCCATCCGGGACGCCGGTATTAACGCGTCGCCCTATGTGACCCAGTCCAACGGTTCCATTATTTCCATCTCGGAAACGGTGGACTGCCCAATCAAGACGGCCGTTTCAGGGCCGTCCGCCGGGGTAATCGGCGCAGTGTTCATTGGAAAACAGTGCGGAGAAGATAAGATTATTACTTTTGATATGGGCGGCACCAGCATCGACGTCAGCCTGATTGAGAATGGAAAGGCAAAACTCTCCAACGAGAGGCTCGTAGAGGGATATCCCGCCCGGATTCCCATGATTGATATCATCACCCTGGGAGCCGGGGGCGGATCCATCGCCCGGATCGACGAGGGCGGTGCACTGAAGGTGGGGCCGAGAAGCGCAGGCGCGACTCCGGGACCGGCCTGCTATATGCGGGGAGGGGAATACCCCTGCGTGACGGACGCGAATATCGTACTGGGTAAACTGAACCAGCAGAGAATCCTGGGTGGCAGCATGGAGGTTAGTCTGTCACTGGCCCAACAGGCGATCAGGACTCATATCTGCGAACCCTCCGGGCTGACGATTGGGGAAGCGGCCGCGGGCATTATATCCGTGGTAAACTCAAATATGATGAGGGCGATCCGGGTGGTTTCGGTGGAGCGGGGCTATGATGTGCGGGAATTTACTCTGATGGCATTCGGAGGAGCGGGCCCGCTCCATGCCTGCGAGGTGGCAAGGGAAATGGGTATCCGGAACGTGCTGATGCCTCCATCCCCCGGAACCTTGTGCGCCCTGGGACTTCTGATGGCGGATACCCGTTTTGATTTGAGCCGTTCTCATATCATGCTGGCCAGGACCGAAAACCTCAGCCAGGTAAATGAAATCTTTGAGAGCCTGCTGGAGGAAGGAAACGCCCTGCTGGACAAGGAGGGAATCGCATTGGAAAAGAGGATGTTTGAGGCGGTGGTGGAATGCCGCTATAACCGGCAGAACTATGAGATACCGATCCCCATATCCCTTCCCTTTGCTCAGGGAGCAATGGAACGCATGATTGCGTCGTTCCATCTGGAGCATGAAAGTTCCTACGGGTATCATAATGAGGAGACAGAGATCCAGATGGTTAATTACAGGCTGGGTGCGATTGGACTGATTGAGAAGCCGGATTTGAAAGAAGAACCGGAGGCGGAAGGGGTGAAAGCGCCGGAGCCTGCAGCAGAACGGTTTGTCCTTTTCGACGGAGAGGAGGACTATATAGCAACCCGGATATATGACCGGAGTCAGATTATGCCGGGATGTACGATTGAAGGGCCGGCAATAATCGAGCAGATGGATTCGACCTGCGTGATTCCTCCGGGATGGAGCGCTTACACGGACGGATATCGTAATATCAGGGCAAGAGACACAGGAGGCAGAGCATATGAAGCGTAAAGTGGATGCGGTAACAGTTGAAATTGTGGGAAATCTGCTGTTCTCTATTGCCGAGGAGGTGGGCATTGCGCTGATTAAAAGCGCCTATTCCACCAATATCAAGGAGCGGAGAGATATTTCCACGGCGATGTTTGACCCGGAGGGCAATATGGTGGCTCAGGCGGAACATGTAGCCATGCACCTGGGTTCCCTGCTGGAAATCGTCAAATCAGTCTATAAAAAATATCCAAAAGAAACGATTCGTCCGGGAGATATGTTCATTGGTAATGACCCGTACAATGGCGGCGGTACACACCTGCCAGATATCACGGTCGCAGCTCCCGTTTTTGCGGACGGCGAAATCATCGGCTGGACGGCCAACTGCGCCCACCACAGTGATGTGGGAGGGAAGGTTCCGGGATCCACTCCCGGAGACGCGGTCAGCCTGTTCCAGGAGGGGCTCAAGATTCCCCTGTCCCATGTATGCCGTGCGGGAGAAGTACAAAATGAGATTATTGAGTTCATTATGGGCAACAGCCGGATCCCTCACGAGAGATTCGGTGATCTGCAGGCGCAGATAGCGGCAAATAAGATAGGCGTCAGAAGACTTTCCGAGGCGTATTCCCGATACAAGTCACTGCTGGTGGACAGTATGTATGAGCTTCAGGACTATGCGGAGCGCCGCCTGCGGGCCGGGATCAGCCGTTTGCCGGATGGAGTTTATGAATTTAAGGATTACATGGACGATGCAGGGGAGGCATGCCCGGAACCGATCTGCATCTGTGTGCGGATTACGGTGGAAAAGGATCAGCTTTCCCTTGATTTTAGCGGAACTCATGAGCAGGTGAACGGGCCGATCAATCTGACCTTTAATGGACTCCTGGCGACGGTTTTCTATTCTTTAAAGGCGTTAATCGATCCGGAAATTCCGTCGAATGCCGGAATCTACCGTGCTCTGGAAGTTTATGCGGAACCGGGGCTCATCGTTAATTCAATCAGTCCCGCGCCGGTCGGAGAGCGGATTGACACGGCCATGAGAGTGGCGGATGTGATCTTCGGAGCGCTGGCTCCTGCGGTTCCGGAACGGGCCATGGCCGGCTGTAACAGTTCCTGTACATCGGCAACCTTCAGTGGAAACGATCCGAAAGACAAGGAGCATTACTATGTTTATCTGGAGACTATTGCGGGAGGCTCCGGGGCTCATCGCCATGGAGACGGCCTGAGCGGAGTGCAGGTACACATGACCAATACCTCCAATCTGCCGATCGAGGCGCTGGAGATGGAGTTTCCACTGGTGCTGGTCCGGCGCTACGCCCTCCGGACAGACAGCGGAGGACCGGGAAAATATCGCGGAGGACTGGGGATTGAGAGAATCTTTGAGGCGGTCTGCGACGATCTGTCTTTCACGGGTCTTGGAGACAGGCAGAAGATTGCTCCCTGGGGAATTGAGGGCGGAGAAGCCGGTTACGGCGGAGCCCAGTATCTGATAAAGAAAGGGCAGGAACCGGTCCGCCTCCCGTCGAAGAGTACGGGAATTCAGGTAAACTGCGGCGACGTCATCGTGGTCCGGACTCCGGGAGCCGGAGGATTCGGCCCCGCCGGAGAGCGGAAGCGGGAGGCTGTGCTGAGGGATGTCCGGGAAGGGAAGGTATCCCCGGAGCGGGCAAGGGAAACCTATGGTGTTGAGATAGAAGAGAGAGACGGCTTTTACTATGCTGCGGACGGATATGCAACCGTGGATTGACGGCGGTTCAAGACATCGGAATAAATCATCGGAATAAATCATCGGACAAAGAACGGCCTGCCGGATTTCACAGCCAGAGGGGCGACGCTCACAAAAGACAACTCACAATATCCTTTTTCCGGCCATAAGATACTAAGAGGCAAAGATTGAAAATGACTCCAAAACGTTTTGCGTCTCAGCGGAGCGAAAGGAATTGATAGAAAGATGGCAGGTTACAGTGATTTAAGTATTAACACGAAAGCCTATCTGGATTGCTATTACAGTATCCTGAATGAAATGGTGGAGCAGATGACGTCTGCTCCTCAGGCTGGCAGCATATCGGGAAATTTTATTGTACAGATGATGCCGCATCATCGGGCAGCGATTAAAATGTCTGAAAATCTTCTGCGTTACACAACCTATATTCCACTTCAAAGTGTAGTGCTGAATATCATAGCCGAACAGAAAAAAAGCATAGAGACTATGAAAAAGGTATATCCCTGCTGCTGTACGCTTGTCAACAAGCCGGCAGAGCTTCAAAGTTACCGGAGAGACAATGAGCGCATTCTGCAGAATATGTTCCGGGAAATGAAATCGGCGGGAGTAGATAATAATATCAACGTGTGTTTTATGAGGGAAATGATACCGCACCACAAAGGAGCGGTCCTGATGTGTGAAAACATGCTGCGCTATCCCGGCTGTCCGGAATTATTGCCGATACTTGAGGCAATCACCGTATCTCAGAAAAAGGGTATTATACAGATGCAGCAGATGCTCAAAGAAATACGGTTTTGATGCTCAGCGCACAGGCCACAGGCGCCAACCAAAAAGAATTATGCCGGATAGCAATATCCGGCTGTTTTTATGCCTTAAAACGGACAGAAAGGGGAATACTGATCAAAAAGAGATTTTTACCGAAAGCGGCTGTACAGGCCGGACCGTTGTTTGGAGGCAGTGATGGATTACAGAAAACAAAGTTCAGATAAATATAAAAACCAGGAAACTAAAAATGAAAAACCGGACAACGGGGCTTTCGGCGGCGCGGCCCCGGAGCCTGCGTCACAGAGAGCAGCCAAAAGCGGCGCCTCTGAACCGTCACAGACGAATACCCGGCCTGAAAAGAGGGGTAAAAAGCAGTCCAATTCACAATCGGAAACTCGTTCAGGAACCCGCTCAGAACCCCGTTCAGGAACCCGCTCAGAACCCCGCCGTAAAAGGGCATCGGCAGATGAAAATACATCCCGAATCAAGCGGAAAAAAAGAAGGAAAAAAATCTGGACAACCGTTCTCATCATATTCCTGCTCTGTCTGATTACAGTATCCGTGGCCGGAGGATATTTCCTGAAGCGCATTATCGACAAGGCGCCCGACATAACGGCGCTGAGCTTTCGGCCGGAGGGATTTGCCACTATGCTCTACGACAGCGCGGGTAATGAGGTGGAAAAACTGGTGATGGAGGGGACGAACCGGGAGGAGGCTGCCTATGAGGAATTTCCCGATCACCTTGTCAATGCGTTTATCGCCATTGAGGATGAGCGGTTCTGGAAGAACAGCGGAGTCGACATCCGGGCGATTATGAGGGCGGTAAAAGGAGTGCTTACCGGCAATTCATCCGCCGGTGGAGGCAGCACCATCACCCAGCAGCTCATTAAAAATGCGGTGTTCCAGGGCGGCATGGAATCAACCTTTGAGGAACGTCTGGAACGGAAAATACAGGAACAATATCTGGCCGTCAAGCTGAATAAAATGGTGGACAAGAAGACCATCATGACAAATTACCTGAATACCATCAATCTGGGTTCTAACACTCTGGGCGTCAAGGTGGCGGCCAGAAGATATTTTGATAAGGACGTGTCGGAACTGACCCTTTCGGAGTGCGCTGTTTTAGCGGGAATTACGAAGAACCCGTCCAAACTGAATCCTCTTACCGGCGCGGAGGAGAATGAGAAACGCCGTAAGATTATTCTCGGTAAAATGGAGGAGCAGGGCCTGATCAGCCAGGAGGAAAAAGAGGAGGCGCTGGCGGACGATGTGTACGCGCGGATTCAGAATGTGGATGTAACGGCCAGGGCATCGGCTACGCCGTACAGCTATTTTACCGATGAAGTAATCGATCAGGTGACGGAGGCGCTGATGGACAGGCTCGGATATTCGGAGGCCATTGCCCGCAAGATGCTCTATGGAGGCGGCCTTTCGATTTATACGACCCAGGATCCGTCGATTCAGGCAATTGTGGACCAGGAAATCAATAATCCGGAAAATTACAAAACGGCATTTCTGTCGGCCGATTACCGTCTTTCCGTCCGTCATGCGGACGGCAGCGCGGATAATTATTCGGATCAGGATATCAAGACATATCACAAAAACGAACTGAAGGACAACTATACAGGACTCTATAACACCGCGGAGGAAGTGCAGGCCGATGTGGATCGGTTTAAAGCAACGGTTGTGAAAGAAGGGGACGAGATAACAGGGGAGCGCCTGCAGGCAGTGATTCAGCCGCAGGTCTCCTTCGTATTAATGGATCAGCGCACCGGCGAAGTGAAGGCCATAAACGGCGGACGCGGGGAGAAAACGGCCAGCAGGACATTGAACCGCGCGTCGGATACACTCCGCCAGCCAGGCTCCACGTTTAAAGTGATTTCCTCGTTTGCACCCGCCCTCGACAGCATGGGAGCAACACTTGCAACCACCTATTATGACGCGCCCTATTCCGTCGGGAAGAAATCATTCCGTAACTGGTACAGCCGATTTTTGGGATACTCCAACATCAGGGAAGGAATTGTATATTCCATGAATATCGTTGCCGTCCGCTGTATGATGGAAACGATTTCCCCGGAATTGGGAGTAAAATATGCGGAAAAATTCGGGATAACGTCCATGTCTGATAAAGACTACAATGCATCCACCGCCCTGGGTGGAATTACGGCCGGCGTGTCGAATCTGGAGCTGACGGGAGCTTACGCGGCCATCGCAGCGGGAGGCGTGTATACAAAACCCGTTTTCTTTACGAAAATTGTGGATCACGACGGAAAAGTCCTGATTGAAAATGAACCGGAGAGACATGAGGTCCTGAAACCGCAGACGGCCTTCCTGCTGACGGACGCTTTGCGGGAGGCCATGTCGGGCGGGCCGAAATTTGCAACCTCCCCGGTAAATCCCACCGGCGGGAGAGCCAGGCTGTCCAAGATGACATGCGCCGGGAAAAGCGGAACCACGACCGCCAGCAAGGATTTGTGGTTTACCGGTTTTACACCCTGGTACACGGCGGGAATCTGGAGCGGAAACGATGGAAACCAGGCCGTTAGCGGAGGAACCTCCTATCACAAGGATATATGGAAAAAGATCATGGACCGTGTCCATGAGGGACTGCAGGATCCGGGCTTTACGGTGCCGGAGGGCATCGTGAAGGTGCAGATCTGCCGCAAATCAGGAAAACTGGCAATACCCGGGGTCTGCACAAACGATCCGAGGGGAAATGCCGTGTACACAGAGTATTTTGCAGAAGGAACACAGCCGACCGTGCTCTGCGACCGGCATGTGATTTCAGAAATCTGTACCGAATCGGGGCAGTCCGCTACCGAATTCTGCCCTGAGATTGCCACCGGCGTATTTCTTGTCGTCCCCCTGGGCGAGGGAACGACGGATGATACCCAGTACACATTGCCGCCGAGATGCACGCTGCACGGCGACATGAGTTCGGTTATTCTGCCTCCGGGAACCGGTGAGGACGACGGTCAGAACGAGTCGGGAGGCGCAGCGGAATCCACGGCGGGCCGGGAGAGCCGGCCGTCCTGGGACGTATGGCCGACCCAGGCGACACGTCCGACCCAGGAGAGTAAACCGTCCTGGGATGTGTGGCCGACGCAGGGCAGCAAACCGTCCTGGGATGTATGGCCAACCCAGGCGACACGCCCAACGCAGGAGAGCACGCCGTCCTGGGAGAGCAGGCCGACGCAGGAAAGTACACCGTCCTGGCAAAAACCAACACAGAAACCGACGCAGGAGAGTACGCCCTCCTGGCAGAAGCCGACACAAAAGCCGACACAGGAGAGCACGCCCTCCTGGCAGAGACCGACCCAGAGACCGACAAAGGAGAGCACCCCGAGCGGAAATAATCCCTGGAATAACTGGTGGAGCAGAAATTGATGTGTATTTGCACTTTTTAGAATAAAGCGGACAATGGGGTAGAGTGCACGGTATGTCTGCCTGCTACAGTTAAATGAAGACGCGGTCTCTTTGTTCTGACGGTTTTGGGGCCTTCTCCTGTAATAATACTTACTCTCAGGTTTACATTATGCTTTGCTGGGGAATTTCAGGCACCTTACTTTTTTGACCTTTGTAAATCCTTTTAACCCCCGTAAATAATTGAAACTTCGGCCCTTCTGTGCTACACTAACATTGGTGCCTATATGGACAAAGTAAAATAGTTGTATATAGGTTTCTTTTGTTATGGTAAAATGTAAATAAAACATTCCGGCGCAAGCTGTAACAATATTTTTTAGAATGGCAGGGAAAGAAAAGGAGACAGGAAGATGCTCTCAAAAAAAGTGATTCTGGTTGTGGAAGATAATGAAATTAACCGTATGATGCTAAGTGAAATGCTTTCTTCGGAATATCGGGTACTGGAAGCGGAGAACGGACAGGCGGCGCTCTCGGTGCTGGAGGAGCACAGAGAGGATGTTTCCCTGATTCTGCTGGATATTACCATGCCCATCATGGACGGATATACGTTCCTTTCTATTGCAAAAGCAGATCCGGTTCTTGCATCTATTCCTGTAATCGTTACAACACAGAGCGACAGCGAGGCGGACGAGGTTGCGGCCCTGTCCCACGGTGCGACCGACTTTGTGGCAAAACCGTATAAGCCCCAGATTATCCGGCACAGAGTGGCCAGCATCATCCACCTCCGGGAAACAGCGGCGATGATTAATCAATTCCAGTATGATCGGCTGACCGGCCTCTACAGCAAGGAGTTCTTCTACCAGCGGGTAAGGGAAATCCTCAACCAGAATCCGGGGCATAAGTATGATATTCTCTGCTCGGACATTGAAAATTTCAAGCTGATTAACGACGTGTTCGGTGTGGCTGCCGGCGACCAGCTCCTGTGTGGAGTTGCGGATTTGTACCGCAGGCTTACGGGAGACGGAGGTACATGCGGACGTTTGAGCGCGGACCAGTTTGCCTGCCTGGTGGAACACAGGGATAAATATGAGGAGGATATGTTTATCCGTGCCAATGACGTAATAAACGCCCTGCCCAATGCGAAAAATGTTGTGATGAAATGGGGGATTTTCTTCGTTGAAAATCGCAGCGTTACGATAGAACAGATGTCCGACCGCGCCCTCCTTGCGGCGCGCAGCATCAAGGGACAGTACAGAAAGTATTTTGCCGCCTATGACGACAAGCTCCGTGATGAACTGCTGCGGCAGCAGACCATTATTGACAGCATGGAATCCGCCCTGAAAGAGGAGCAGTTCCTGATTTACCTGCAGCCCAAGTACAGGATACGGGATGAAAAACTGGCCGGTGCCGAGGCTCTGATACGTTGGAAACATCCCGAGTGGGGATTCCAGTCTCCGGCAGAGTTTATCCCGTTGTTCGAGAAAAATGGATTTATTACTAAACTGGATCAGTTTGTCTGGGATAAAACGTGTTCTTATCTGAAGGAATGGGACAGTAAAGGTTATCCGCAGATACCGGTCTCCGTCAATGTCTCACGCGCCGATATCTATAATGCAGATATTGCGGATACCCTGATTAAGATTGTACATAAATACGGTCTTCCGCCATCACGTCTTCATCTGGAAATTACGGAGAGCGCCTATACTGAGAATCCCGGCCAGATTATCGAGACGGTCAGACGCCTGCGAAAGCTGGGATTTATCATAGAGATGGACGATTTCGGCAGTGGATACTCTTCACTGAATATGCTGAACCAGATGCCGATCGATATCCTGAAGCTGGATATGAAATTTATTCAAAGTGAGACGGCAAAACCAATCAGCCAGGGAGTGCTCCAATTCATTATGGAGCTGGCGCGCTGGATGCATCTGGGCGTTGTAGCTGAGGGTGTGGAGACGAAGGAGCAGCTGGACCGCCTGCTTGAAACAGGCTGTGACTATGTGCAGGGGTATTACTTTGCAAAGCCGATGCCGGGCAAGGAGTTTGAAGAGTTGCTGAAGAAACAGGAAACTGTGGAAATAGAGGAAATACGGGAAAAAGACGGCAGAGAGGGCCGGACGGGAGAAAGGCGGACCGGATCCGGAAAACAGGTCCTCTTAGTTGCCGACGAGGATGCGAAGTACAGGAAGCAGATCATTGAAAATTTTTCAGAGTATTATGAGGTTATGGAGGCTGCGGACACTGGAACCACGTTGGAAGCCATTGCAGGAAATGCGGACTGCCTGGATATGGTTCTTTTGAGTGTTTCTCTGTCAGGTATAGGAGGAAGTTCCGTGCTCCAGACCATTAAGAGAGATAAAACAATATGGAATATCCCGGTCATTGTTACCGGACCGCCGGATATGCAGACGGAGAAACAGGCGATGGCTATAGGCGCGGACGATTATGCAGTTAAACCACATGCTCCCGAAAGTCTCAGAAAGAGAATCAACCATGCAATCAGGCTGGCGACATTCCCGAAGCGTGAGCAGGATTTGAAGGAAGAGGCATACAGGGATCCCATGACCAACGTGCTGAACCGCCGGGGGTGGGAAGCAGCCACCGCTTCCCTTCAGAAGGAGGATGCGCCATTTGCATTCTATCTCTTTGATCTCGATAATTTGAAGGAGGTCAACGATACCCTTGGACATATGGAAGGGGACCGCCTGATTCAGGAATTCGGGGATCTTCTCCATGCCCACACCAGAAAAACAGATATTCTGGCCCGGTATGGGGGAGATGAATTTGTGGCTATTATGAAACAGATGAAATCGGATGACGCCGCAATGAAAAAAGGAAGAGAAATCTGCCAGGCGCTAGCCGAAAAACGTTTCGCTGAGAAAATCACGGTGACTGCCTCTGTGGGAATCGTAATATGGAACGTGGAGGAGCCGCTTGAGGATGTCATTAAACGAGTGGATTTGGCATTGTACCGTGCAAAAGCTAATTGTAAAGGTGGATGCTACCTGTGGAAGGAATAAAACAAATGAAGTATTATACTACGGCGAAAGATACTGCCCAGGCGTTCTGCCGGGCCTGGTTTGAACAGCGTGACGGGGAAGCGGCAATCGCTTTTCTCTCTGATGATATTGACTTTGTCGGTACAGGTGAAGATGAATTTGCCTGCGGCAAAGCTGAGATGACCGCCTATGTAAATCAGGATATTGGGGAGATTGCGGAACCGTTCTCCTGTGAGATGAGGGTGATCCATGAGCAGAGTATTACGGCGGAAGTAACACATCTGTCTATGGAAATGACGCTTAAAAACAGGCAGTATATCTGGCATCTGCGGACGTTCTTTACACTGGCTCAGGAAAACGGAAAATGGAAGATTAAAAGCTTTCACGTGGCGGAACCCGGAAGCAGCCAGAGAGGCCGGGAGCACTATCCGCAGACGCTTGTAATGGAACATATTACGAGACAGAGGCAGGAGCTTTTGAATGATTCTGTGGCCGGCGGCATGATGGGGGGATATATCGAAGAAGGTTTTCCGTTCTATTTTATTAACCGGCAGATGCTGGATTATCTGGGGTATGAGAATAAGACGGAATTTGTCCGTGATATAGATGGCCTGATTTCTAACTGTATGCATCCCGACGATCGGAAATCGGTGGATGAGACGGTGAATGTGCAGCTTCTGGACGGCGACGAGTATACAGTTGAATACAGGATGCGCAAGAAAGACGGAACTTACATATGGGTTCACGATACAGGCAGAAAACTTACAGCGGAAGATGGACGTCCCGCCATTGTTTCGGTTTGCATTGATATTACGGAAGAGAAAAAGATGAGGGATGAACTGATTCATCTCTACAATAATATACCAGGAGCCGTTTTCAGGAGCCGTTATGACGAGGAACTTTCCGTGATTGACGCCAACAACGGTCTGTTTGAGTTTCTGGGATATACCAGGGAAGAATTTTCTGCTAAGGGTAATAAAATGTCTGTCGTGATCCACCCGGATGATATGCCGGTCATGCTCCAGAAAATCAGGACGCAACTGCAGTACGGGGACACGGTCCGCAGTGAGAGCCGAGTTATTTGCAGGGATGGGGCAGTCAAGTGGTTTTCACTTAAAGCGCAGCTCTTTCAGGAGAAGGATGAGGGGCAGCTTTTCAGTGTACTTCTTGATATTACGGATGAGAGGTCTCTGCAGGAGAGAAACGATGAACTGTATGAGCAGGAACTGGCCTATTTTGTGGAATTATCCTCCGAGGAGGGCAGCGCTCAGGGACGCCTCAATGTCACACGCAACCAGGTGGAGAGTTACATCTGCACGCCCCAGATGGCGGTTGCCAGTATGGGGAATTCTTATGACGAACTGGTGGAACATCTGTCGGAGGCAGCGGTGGAACCGGTGTATGGGGAGGTAATCTGTGATACGCTGGCCCGTGAGAAGGTGCTGGCGGATTATGCATTGGGAAAGACGGATTATCATTTTGAATTTCTGAGAAGACGCGGGGAGGAAGGCGTTTTCTGGAGCAGTACAAGCTTCCGCTTATACAGGGAACCGGAAAATGACGACGTAATTGCATTTTTCTATACCACGGATAGTACGGCCCACAAGATTCAGGAGGAGCTTCTGAAAAAAATTACCAGACTTGATTATGAACTCCTTACGGAAGTCAATATAAGATGCGACACCCATCGCTTGATTTCTTTTGACGAGAGCAGTCAGAAGGCAGGAACCGCCGAGGGAGAGTTCCAGGCCGAGGCCAGACTGTTTGCAGACCGTTTTATGGATGAGCCGGCCAGGCAGGAGTATCTGGAGAAGTTGGACTTTGGATATATGGAAAAGAGGCTTTCACAGGAGCCTGTGTACTCTTTTGTGGTTGAAATGATGGACGAGGAGGGGAGAAAGAGGGTAAAACGTTTCCAAATCTTCTACATCGAGAAGGAACTCGGCAGAGTCTGCGTGGCCCGAAGCGACGTGACCGATGTTGTCCAGAAGGAACAGCGCCAGAAGGAGGAACTGGCCGCCGCCCTTGTGGCCGCGGAACAGGCCAATGCCGCCAAATCAGATTTTCTGTCACGCATGAGCCATGAAATCAGGACGCCAATGAACGCGATAATCGGCATGAGTACGATTGCCGCCCAGGCGGTTGGCGACGATGAGCAGATTGCCGACTGTATCTCAAAGATAGGCATCTCATCACGGTTCCTTCTGTCGCTCATCAATGATATCCTGGATATGAGCCGGATTGAAAGCGGCAAGATGCTGCTAAAGAATGAAAAGATCCCCACAGAAGAGTTTATCGTGGGGCTTAATTCCATATGTTACTCCCAGGCATCTGCAAAAGGCGTGGAGTACGAGTGTATCGTGGATCCCGTGCTGGACGATTATTATGTCGGCGATGCGATGAAACTGCAGCAGGTGCTTCTTAATATCCTGAGCAATGCCATTAAATTTACCGGAGAGGGAGGCAAGGTCACCTTCTCGGCGTCACAGCGACAGAGAACGAAAAATACCGCTGCGCTGCGGTTTATTGTAAATGATACCGGCGTTGGCATGAGCGAGGAATTCATTCCCCGTATCTTCGAACCGTTTTCTCAGGAATCCATAGGGACTACGGCGCTTTATGGCGGTACGGGGCTGGGGCTTGCGATCTCGAAAAGTATTGTTGATTTGATGGACGGTAAAATTACGGTGCGTTCCATCAAAGGAATTGGAACGGAATTTACGGTAGATGTAAAACTTGGGATTACCGAGGAAGAGAAACTGCTCCACGGCCAGAAAAAGCAGAACTATAATTTTTCACACCTGAAAACGCTGGTGGTAGATGATGATGTGGTGGTCTGTGAGAGTGCCGTTGTCACCCTGCGTGAGATGGGAATCACCGCAGAATGGGTGGACAGCGGGCGCAAAGCAGTTGAACGGGTGCAGGGACTCTGGAATGCGGGCAAATACTTTGACATGATTCTGATAGACTGGAAAATGCCCGGGATGGACGGTATTGAGACTGCCAGACATATCAGGGCGATTGTGGGGCCGGAGGTTACGATCATTATCATGACCGCATATGACTGGATCTCCATAGAGCATGAGGCGAAACTGGCAGGAGTTAATATGCTGATGAGTAAACCGATGTTCAAGTCCGCTTTGGTATCGGCTTTTTCCAAAGCGCTGGGGGAAAAGGAAGAGAGAAAGCCGCAGATGGATGCGGCGGACTATGATTTTACCGGAAGACGTCTGCTGCTGGCGGAGGACAACGCCATTAACACAGAGGTTGCCGTAATGCTTCTCCAAAGTAAAGGTTTCACTGTGGATACGGCGGAAAACGGCCTTAGGGCGCTGGAATTATTCAGCAAATCATCGACAGGGTATTACGATGCGATCCTGATGGATATCAGAATGCCGCTCATGGACGGCCTGACGGCAACTACAAGTATAAGGCATTTGAGTAATGCGGATGCCGCAACGGTTCCAATTGTTGCAATGACAGCCAATGCATTTGACGATGATATAGAGAAGAGCAAAGCGGCCGGAATGGATGCCCACCTGGCAAAGCCGATTGATTCGGACCGGCTATATCAGACGCTTTACCATCTTATTTTCAGAGAGGAAGGATAAAATCGATGCAGAGTTTCAGGGAAATACTGGAGTCCTATGGTGTGGATTATGACAATACAATGACACGGTTTTTAGGAAATGAGACATTCTATCTGAAAATACTGGGAAGACTGCCTCAGGACAATAACCTTGCCGCCCTGGAAGATGCTCTGGACAAAGGAGATTTGGGCACTGCTTTCGAAGCGGCGCATACGATTAAGGGATTGGCCGGAAATCTGGGCTTACAGTCCATCTATGAGGCGGTTTCCGCTATGGTGGAGCCTTTACGGGCCGGGAATCTCAGGGAAGATTACAAATCACTTTATCAGGTGCTCCGGAGGGAGTACCTGAAAGTGGAGAAAATGAGGCTGGAACTGGAGGAACATGAAGGCTTTCAGCCTTTTGGCGGAGTTTGAGCCGTATTAAAAAATTGCTTCAGGAACCGTTTGACTTTATAGAGAAAATAGCTGAGAATATAGGTATGGAGAATTTAGGTTAATTCTGTATTAAAAAATTCTTTCTATGATGAAACAGAAACAAATGTCCACCGGCTGTGTTCGGCAGATAAAGAAAACTGTTGGGAAGATATGCAGGGATGTTTACATTGACGGCGGCGGATAATTTGGTATCAGTGAAGGAGTCTGTATGAAGCAAATATACGGCTGTAAGATGAAAAAATACATAATGTTTTTACTCGCGGCGCTGCTTATGATGGCAGTGTCATTTCCATGCGCGGCTGACGAGGAGGAAGAGGATAAGGTCCTTCGCGTAGCTTTTCCCAAAACGGAAGGTTATACCATGCTCACAGCGGATGGAGAAAGGTATGGACTGGTGGTCGATGTCCTCAATGAGGTTGCCAAGTATACCGGTTGGAAATATGAATATATTGATGTGGATAATGAAGAAATACTGAGCCGGTTTGAAGCCGGGGAATACGACCTGATGGGTGGCCAATATTATATGGACAGCGTCAAGGACGAGTATGGATATCCTGAATATAACTGCGGTTACACAAAACTGATCCTGCTGGCCAGAAAAGATGATGACAGTATCAAGGGATTCGACCTCAATTCCCTCAATGGAAAAACGATTGGAGTTTTCGAACGGGCTGCAGAGAATATAAGACGGCTCCAAATTTATCTGGAACTTAATAACATGGACTGTACGATTAAGTATTATAGCCGAGAACAGTTGAAGGAACATGGAAGTCTGAATTATTATCTGGAGAACGGCGAGGTGGATTTGCTGCTGGGCAACAGTGCGGATTACGGTGATAAATTTTATGTCGCCGCCACATTTGACTCACAGCCTCATTATATTGTGACACAGCCGGATAACCAGGAGGTTCTGGACGGCCTTAATATGGCGCTGGAAAAGATTTACGAGGCAGATCCCAACTTTGCAAAGAAATTATATGAAACTAATTTTCCTGCCGCCGCCAATATGAATGCGGTACTTAATACAAAGGAAAAGGAATACATAGAACAGAGGGGGACGGTGACGGTGGCTGTCCCGAGTGACTGGCATCCGCTTTTCTGCCTGGATAATAGTGACGGCCACAACGGTTACGTACCCGATATTCTTCAGAAAATTTCCGAGTATTCCGGTCTGGAGTTTTCCTATATATACTGTGACAGTTATGCGCAGACGCTCGAGAAGATGCGGAGCGGTGAGGCGGATCTTCTCGGTTTTTACCTTGGTTCGGATGAAGACGCCGTAGAACAGGATCTGGCGCTGACAACGCCTTTCGTAGAACTGAATTCTATCCTGGTGAGGAATAAGGAATCAAGCTATCCCGCACAGGGACTGGTCGGAGCCGTCCTGGAAGGGGAAGACATGCCGGACAATATTACGGTGGATAAGGAAATCTATTATTCCGATATTGCAAAGGCGCTTTCGGACGTCAACCGCGGTAAAGTAGACTTCTTTTATGGTGTATCCGCTCATCTCGAAAGCATTATACAAAAGAATAATTTTACCAATCTGATGCAGGTAAATCTGATTAATGATCACCGGGAAACCAGTTTTGCAATGAGAAGCCCTGTACAGCCGGAACTTTTTTCAATTATTAATAAAGCGATCAACAATATCAGCAGCGATGATTATGCCGCCATTAGCAGCCGCAACATGGTTTCCATCGGGGAATCCCATATGACACTCACCAGCATAGTTTATGCCAATCCATCCCTGGCTATAACGGTTGTGGCTACCGGACTCATCCTTCTTCTGGTTGTTGTCATTATCATAGGCAGATCGCGTCTGCACGCCGCAGCCATGCAGGGAGAGCTTGAAAAGGCGGAGGCCGGCAATCATGCAAAAAGTGAATTTCTGTCCCGCATGAGCCATGAAATCAGGACTCCGATGAATGCGATTGTCGGGCTGACTGATTTGACCGCGATGATGGAAGGAGTGCCTGAAAAGGCATTGAATAATCTGGAAAAGATAAAGACATCGTCCAATTATCTGCTGAGTCTGATTAATGATATTCTGGATATGAGCCGCATTGAAAATGGTAAGATGACATTTGCATCCGAAAGCTTTTCAATACATGAAATGCTGAGGGATGTTGAAAATATGCTGCAGCAGGACGCGGCAAACCGGTCGCTGGATTTTGGTCTGGAAGAAAATATCGATCACGATGTAATAGTGGGGGATGAACTGCGTCTGAGGCAGGTAATTCTCAACCTGCTTTCCAATGCATTTAAGTTTACCGGGGCCGGAGGCAGTGTCCTTCTGAGGGTTTCGGAGGAATCTTCCACGGAATCGGAAGTTTCATATAAAATTCTTGTACGTGATACGGGAATTGGAATTGCCCAGGACGAACAGCACCGTATTTTTGAGAGCTTTGAGCAGCTGGGTTCCAACTATTCAAAGAGCCAGGGAACCGGGCTTGGTCTGGCTATAAGCCGGAATATCGTTCATCTGATGGGCGGAGAACTCTGTCTTAAGAGCGAAGTGGGGCAAGGAAGTGAGTTCTATTTCACCGTGACATTTCCCAGAGGGCAGATGGAGAAAAAAACTGCACCTGAGACAAAGGTCAGGGAGGACCGGTTTGATGGTGCAAAGTTCCTTCTTGCGGAGGATAATGATCTCAATGCGGAAATTGCCATGGAACTGCTCCGTATGCAGGGAGCCGTTGTCACCCGGGCGGAGAATGGACGGGAGGCGCTGGAGCTGTTTAAACATAGCACTCAGGGAGAAATCCGGGCAATTCTTATGGATATCCAGATGCCGGAGATGAACGGACTGGAGGCCACCGCCGCCATTCGCGGACTGTCACGTCCGGACGCATCCACAGTCCCGATTATTGCAATGACTGCAAACGCGTTCCGGGAGGACCGGGAAGCGGCAATTGCGGCGGGAATGAACGGTTTTGTGCCGAAACCAATTGATGTGAATGAACTATATGAGGAGCTGCATCTCAATATTGATGTTCAGGATGGGAAGAAGAGTAATCTTCAGTAAGGGCCTGTCCAAAGGTTTAAAGAAAAGAGAACGGGCTGGCGTTTGCATGACGGACCGCAGGCCTGATCTCTATCAGAAGTTCAGTGCCGATTTTCAGAAAATAAGTGATCCGGAACCTTGATATGGAAGGAGTACGGATGACTATGTAAACAGAAATAATGGTGGGAGTTTTAAATAGTTTGCAGGATATATCCCGGCAGTTCAAAATAGTTTTGGCTTTCTGAGCTGCCGGGATAAGATTCCCACATCTGCGAGAGTATGTTCTATTTCATCTTTTTCTCCAGTAACGTAATCCCCTGGTACAGTATCGCCGATACAATACAGAGAATCACAATGCTCATCACAACGAGATCCATCTTAAATACCTGGGAACCATAGATAATCAGATATCCGAGCCCTTTGTTGGCGGCGAGGAATTCGCCGATAATAACACCCACCAGGCAGAGTCCCACATTGACCTTCATATTGCTGATGATCAGCGGAACCGATCCGGGCAGCAGAACTTTTGTAAGAACATCCTTCCGCTTTCCGCCCAGGGAGTAAATCAGTTTAATCTGATCCGGATCCGTGTGGCTGAAACCGTTGTGAAGCGTCATAATGGCTCCGAATACGGCTACCGATACGGCGGCTACGATAATTGTCTTGATGTTATTGCCCAGCCATACGATGAGAATCGGGGCCAGGGCTGATTTAGGCAGGCTGTTGAGCATGACGAGATACGGCTCCAGAATATCGGAGAGGCTTTTGCTGGACCACAAAAGGATTGCCCCGAGCAGTCCGATAGCGACGACGAGAAAGAAACTGATCAGCGTTTCCATGATCGTAACACCTGTGTGTAAAAAAATACTGCCGTCCTTCACCATGCTGATAAAGCAGAGTACGATTCGGGACGGAGAGCTGAAGATGAAGTCGTTGATAATACCCAGTCTGGCACAGACTTCCCAGAGTACCAATAAAATAAAAAGAAGCAGAATGCGGCAGACTGAGACAAATCTGCGGCGGCGTTTCTGCCTTGCGATAAATTCCTGCTGGGCCAGGGTTTCATGTAATTCCATGAGACACCTCCTGATAGGGAAAAGAATTGTTAATTTTGAAGAATCTTCCAGACCTCGTTGAAATAACCTGAGAATTCAGGATCGTTTCTCCGTTCAAGAGGACTTAAATCCGGAGTGGAAAACGGGGTTGGCAGAATTCCTTTAATCCTTCCGGGCCGCTTTGAGAGAATGATAATGCGGTCGGCAACACTGACGGCCTCCGACAGATCATGGGTGATCAGGATGGCTGTCTTACCTCTTCCTCTGATAATTGTGCTGATATCATCGCAGACAGAGAGGCGTGTCTGATAATCCAGTGCAGAAAAAGGCTCATCAAGGAGAAGAATATCAGGCTCTAAGGCCAGGGTCCGTATGAGGGCGGCACGCTGCCGCATTCCACCCGACAGCTCGGACGGACGGGCATTTTCAAAGCTGCCGAGTCCATAGGAAGTCATCAGTTCCTGGAGAGTGTTTTTATGGCGTTCGTCCATTTTATGCTGGATTTCCAATCCAAGGGAGGCATTGGAGAGAATTGTGCGCCATTCAAACAGGTGATCCTTCTGGAGCATATAGCCGATCCTCACCTGACTCTCGGAGAGAGGGGTTCCGTCTATGAAAATTTTGCCCTCGTCCGGTTTGAGAAGCCCGCTGAAAAGGGAGAGGAGAGTGGATTTACCGCAGCCGGACGGCCCGACAATGGCAATAAACTCTCCGGTGTTTACGGTAAACGATATATTAGAAAGAGCCTGAGTTTCCCCATCCATCGAATGATAGGAATAACAAAGGCCTGAAACTTCCAGTTTTGGAATCATGTAACACCTCTTAAATATACTGGCTTTAGTTTAAGATATGTGGATTTTACAGGGACGTGAGGCCGTAAAGAGGGAATCACGATGATTTTTGGTTGCCGTGGCCTCCCGCGTGTAGTAAAATAATTACCAGAAATACAGGCCGGTTTTTACGCGGCTCTGTAAAGATACGGCCGTAGCCGGGAAAAGAGGCGTTACGTGGCAGTGACGGAGAAGAAATCAGGCAGCACGCCGGAGAAAACAGACAGGAAACAGGATTTTACGCAGGGCAATATTGTGAGGCAGATTGTGGCATTCACGCTGCCCTTAATCGCATCCAGCCTCCTGCAGGCCCTTTATAATATGGTAGATATGGTGATTGCAGGCCGTTTTGCAGGTCCTTCCGCTATCTCCGCCATCAACAATTCCAGTCAGATACTGGTGATCATCACGAAGATTGCCATCGGAATCACGACCGGCGGAAGTGTGCTGATTGGGCAGTTTTATGGAGGTAAAGACAGTAAGAGCAGGGAGGAGGCGACCGGGACGCTCGTATCCCTCTCTGCTATACTGGGCATTGCCTTCTCTCTGGTTCTGTATGCCATGTCCGGGGTAATCTTGAGGCTCCTCCAGGCGCCCGCCTACGACGAGGCGCTTGTTTATCTGAGAATCTGTTCCGCAGGAATGTTTTTCGTCTACATATATAATGCATTTTCTTCTCTGCTGCGCGCCGTGGGCGACAGCAGGACACCGATGCGGATTGTCATTGCAACGACGGTGCTGAATGCCGTATTAGATGTGATTTTTGTCGGAACTTTAAAAATGGGAGTGGCAGGCGCGGCACTTGCTACGGTGATCGCTCAGATACTCAGCGCCGTGCTCAGCCTGGCGGCCATTATAAGGGAAAAAGAGCTAATACGTTTTACATTCGATTTCCTGAAAATCAGAATAGGGATGCTGAAGGAGACTTTGAAGGTCGGAATTCCCAGCGCCGTTCAGATGACGATAGCCGGATTCTCCTGGCTGGTGGTGACCTTTCTGATTAACCGTTACGGCACCGATATTTCGGCCGGAAACGGAGTGGCGATCAAGATTAAAGATATGTGCCAGCTTCTGCTCAGCGCCATGTCTACGGGAGCGGTCTCCGTAATCGCACAGAACCTGGGCGCCCGCCTTTACGACAGGGCGAAAGAAGTTATGTATACAGCCATGAAGATGGCCCTGGTGGTTAGCCTTGCGACAATCGTCCTGGTGGAAATCGGAGGCCCCTGGCTGGCCGGAATTTTTACCGATGATCAGGTGGTAATCGCCAATGCGGTGCTGAATATGCGGATTGAGATTTTCGGTCAGGTTTTCTATGCAATCTTCCTTATTTATCATGCGATGATGATCGGTGCGGGCCATTCCACATTCGCGATGATGTCCAGCTTTACGAACTGCATTATCTTCCGGGTGATTCTGGCTGTTTCCTTCGAGAAGCTTTGGGGCCTGGAGGGGATTTACATTGCCTGCGCCATTGCGCCGTTTTCCTCGGTGCCGTTCGGATATTTATATATTAAGTCGGGAATCTGGAAGAGGAGCCTCATTAAGCAGCGTGGGAATAATGTGAGTGACGAGCGGGCAGAGGGGAGATCAGACAGAGAGACGGGTGGTGGAGATGAAAGAAATTATTGATTTTATAGAGGAAAATATAAACGGTAAAACGCTGTTTACGAAGGAGTTAGTTTACCAACTGGAAGATGGTGCGTTACAGGGCGTATACTCAGATCAAATATCCTTTTCTAATCTTAAATATTCTCAAAGCGGGTTTCAGTTGGATATGTTTATTGTATCAAACGAGAAGATCTGGCTCATGGGAGAGGATGGACAACGGGAGAAACTGCGGAAGGATTTCAGCGCTGTATCCCTGTTCCGTTTTGAACTGGCAGAGCGGAAAAGTACAAATGGAATTACAGGTTGTTTTCGCTTTATCTCAGCATCGGGGAAAAACGTGGCGGCTGAAGCTGTCATAAGTGGTATTTACGACGTCTGCCTGGAAAATGAAGTATTAAAATTAATGGAAGATCAGGCGCTGTATCGGGATCAGCCGGTACAGGGCGAGCGCTTCAAAACGGTTGCATTTCAATCGGAACACCGTTTTTACAGTAAAGACGGAAAACTGCACTATGAATACGACGGCAGATGTTTTGACGTAGATACAGAAACGATGCAGCGCAGCAGCAGCCCGGATACATTTCCTCCGTTTGTCTCAATTGAGAAGTGATCCCATCGTTTCAACCTAGCCGCGGGGAGAGGCTGTGAAAACGTTTGCTCTTGAATAACATCTGAACGATAGGCACCTGAAACGGCAGTTCCGGCAGTAAAAAAGAGCTTCATAAACAGTATAGTAAGGCCAATTATATCATTCCATAAATAAGGGAATAGTGATAATATAAAAATATGAAGAAACGGCAAGGAGGTACCAATGCGTAAATACATGATAGCAATGGTCCAGATGGACACGCAGAACGATAAAGGAGAAAACCTGAGGAAGGCAAAGGCCTGGATTGATGAGGCGGCATCTATGGGTGCAAAGCTGGTCTGCTTCCCGGAGGTCATGAACCTGATTGGCCGTAACGTGGGAGAAGGCGGAGGCAAAGAACAGATTCCCGGATATACCACGGAAGTCCTCTGCAGAAAAGCAAAAGAACATGGAATTTACATCCATGGAGGCAGCATAACAGAGGAGCGCCCCGGTGAAAAGCGTTCCGCCAACACCAGCGTCCTGATTTCTCCTGAGGGTGAAATCCTTGCAAGATACAGTAAACTCCATATGTTCGACATCACCCTGGCGGACGGTACGCCGTTTAATGAATCGGACAAGGTTCAGCCCGGGGAGGAGATTGTAACCGTTGAGACGGAACTGGGGATATTCGGCATGTCGATCTGCTATGATGTCCGTTTCCCGGAACTTTACCGCCTGATGGTGCTTAAGGGAGCACAGGTGATTTTTGTTCCTGCCAGTTTTACCATGCCGACCGGAAAGGATCACTGGGAGCCGCTTCTCAGGGCAAGAGCCATAGAAAACGGCTGCTATATTGTAGCGCCGGGGCAGATTGGAAAGAAACCGGCCTATGTGGCCTATGGAAACAGCCTTGTGGCCGATCCGTGGGGAACCGTGGTGGCCAGGGCCAAGGATGCGCCGGGCATTACCTATGCGGAAATTGATTTGGACTATCTGGATCAAATCAGAAAACAGATTCCTTCTTTGGAAAACAGGAGAACCGATTTATACAGCGTGAAAAATGCAAAAGAGAGTTGATAGGAAAGGGGAAACAGATGGAAGCATTACAGGCAATCAAAGAAAGAAAAAGTTATAGGAGCACTTTTAAACAGGAACCGATTCCGAGGGAGGATTTAAAGGAACTGGTGGAAGCCGGATTTCTTGCACCGTCGGGCTGTAATATGCAGACAACCAAATTTATCGCCGTGGATGATCCGGAGTTAGTAAAAAAGCTGGCCGATATCTACGGACATGAGTGGGCGGCCACAGCGCCCGCAGCGATTCTTTTACTGACAAAGCATACGGTTGCCCCGAGCGGGGAATCCTACCATATCCAGGACTTTGCCGCCGCCGCGGAAAACATACTGATCGCCGCCGCAGCCAAAGGATATGCAACTACGTGGATAGAAGGACAGCTTCACCACAACGGTGAGGACAGGAAGATGGCAGAACTGCTGGGAGTTCCAGAGGATCTGAATGTGGCCGTTTATATGCCAATCGGCATTCCGGCTTCCACGGTGCCTGCGGCAAAAAAGAAGACGTTTGAAGAGAGGGCATGGTTTAACCGATACGGTGAGAATTAGTTGAAGAAAGAGAACGCCGCCGCACCCCCCGGGTTATTTGTGACTTCTGTTACGCTCTACTCATAAAAAACACATCGCGGAATACAACCGGTGAACAGTATCGGATGCTGTTCCTTTCCCGCGCCGCTTTAGCGCGCTTTGCAGCGCTTTAAAAGAAAACCTTGCACTTTATACAGAAAGGTGTTATACTTAGCGAGATAACATAATAAACTGACTAGAGAGAGTGGACAGAAGTCCACTCTTTCACTTTGTTCAAAGTCCGGTTCGGGATGCTGCGGCGGAATGATGGGCAGCAGAGAAAAAGTCGGTTACCTGCTAAAAAGGTGGTGTAAATATGACAAAAAGAGAGCAATATGAAAAAAAAGTAGAATCGTGGCTGCTTCCCCTTCTGGAGGAACACCATTTTGAACTTGTGGATGTGGAATACGTCAGGGAAGTCGGAGTATGGTATCTTCGCGCTTATATTGATAAAGAGGGTGGAATCGCCGTTGACGACTGTGAGATTGTCAGCAGAAAGCTTGGAGAATGGCTTGATAAAGAAGACTTCATAGACGACAGCTACATTCTGGAAGTCAGCTCCCCCGGTCTTGGAAGACCGCTTAAGAAAGAAAAGGACTTTGTTAGGAATACAGGAAAAAATGTGGAAATAAAGCTCTACAAACCGCTTAACAAACAGAAAGAATACACAGGGGTTCTCAAAGCCCATGATGCAGATACGGTTACAGTTACATTAGAAGACGGCAATGATCTGGTGTTCGCAAAGACGGATATTGCTTTAATACGTCTGGCCTTTGATTTTTAGACGGTAGGAGGATAAAAGAAAATGAATAAAGAGTTGATTGAAGCGTTAAACGTGCTGGAGAAGGAAAATAATATCAGCAAAGATATTCTTCTGGAGGCAATTGAAAATTCTTTACTTACAGCCTGTAAAAACCATTTTGGTAAAGCAGACAATGTAAAGGTCACCATCAACAGGGAAACCGGTGATTTTTCCGTTTATGCCGAGAAGGAAGTTGTTGAGGACGTGGAAGATCCGATGCTGCAGATCAGCCTTGCGGAAGCAAAGATGATGAACGGCAGATACGATCTTGGCGATGTTGTCCATGTACAGATTAACTCCAAAGAATTCGGAAGAATCGCAACACAGAATGCGAAGAATGTGATTCTCCAGAAAATCCGTGAAGAAGAGAGAAAAGCGCTTTTCAATGACTGGTACTGCAAAGAGAAAGATGTTGTTACAGGAATAGTGCAGCGTTATGTAAACCGTAATATCTGTATTGACCTTGGAAAGATTGATGCCATTTTAAATGAAAGCGAACAGGTGAAGGGCGAGGTATTTAAACCGACGGAGCGCGTTAAGCTGTATGTCCTGGAGGTAAAGGATACGAACAAGGGGCCGAGAATCACGGTTTCCAGAACCCATCCTGATCTTGTTAAACGCCTTTTCGAGTCGGAAGTGGCGGAGGTAAGAGACGGCACAGTTGAGATTAAAGCAATCGCCAGAGAGGCAGGTTCCAGAACCAAGATTGCGGTATACTCCAACAACGAGGATGTGGATCCGGTCGGCGCCTGTGTCGGTCTTAACGGAGCAAGGGTTAACGCGATTGTAAGCGAACTTCGCGGAGAGAAGATAGATATTATCAACTGGGATGAGAATCCTGCCTACCTGATTGAGAATGCGCTCAGCCCGGCCAAGGTTATTTTCGTTGCCGCAGACGAAGATGCAAGAGAGGCGCAGGTCATTGTTCCTGATTACCAGCTTTCACTGGCAATCGGTAAAGAGGGACAGAACGCAAGGCTGGCTGCAAGACTGACCGGTTATAAGATCGATATCAAGAGCGAGACCCAGGCAAGGGAATCCGGACTTTTAGACGACCTGGAACTGGGATATGAGCAGGGCTTTGAGGGATATGCGGAAGAAAACTTTGACGGTTTCGGTGAAGAAGCTTATACAGAGGAGATAACTGCAGACGAAAACATTGAGACGGCAGCGGATACGGAGCAGGCCGTTCAGACGGCGGAGGATGCCGTCCGGGAGGAAGAATAAACTACCTGGAACAGTAAGATGTGACGCGCAGCTGAAAAAGAAAAAGAAGATTGGGAAGTGAGAAACGTTGAGTACAAAGAAGATACCGCAGAGACAGTGCATCGGGTGCGGAGAGATGAAGAACAAGAAAGAGATGCTCCGGGTGCTGAAAACAACCGACGAACAGATCATAATTGATGCCACAGGCAGGAAGAACGGCCGGGGCGCCTACATCTGTCCATCTATGGACTGCTATAAAAAAGCGGTGAAGAATAAAGGACTGGAGCGTTCTCTGAAGATGGCCATTCCAAAGGAAGTATATGAAGCATTGGAAAAGGAGATGGACAGCATTGGAGAACAATAAAAAGATATTTAACCTTCTGGGCCTGGCCACCAAGGCGGGGAAAACCGCCAGCGGCGAGTATATGGCTGAGAAGGCGGTAAAAAGCGGAAAAGCTCATCTGGTTATCGTATCGGAAGAGGCATCCGACAATACCAGGAAGATGTTCCTGAATATGTGTACTTACTACAAAGTCCCGATTTACTTTTTCGGAAAAAAAGAAGAGCTGGGGCATGCAATGGGAAAAGAGATGCGCGCATCTCTGGCCGTACTGGATGCAGGTTTTTCCAAGGCACTCGTGAAACAGATTGAGCTGAACGGAGGTAGTGAGTATGAGAGTTAACGAATTGTCGAAAGAACTGGGTAAAACCAATAAAGAAGTTTTAGAAATATTACAGAAGAATCAATTTGATGTCAAAAGCCACGCATCCAGTATTTCGGATGAACAGGCAGCTTTAGTAAAAAGAACGCTGTCGTCAGGGCATGCATCACATAAGGCGGCAACGCCGGTGACGGGGACTTCAAAACCAGGTACAGGAAAGGCGGAAACGAAGCGAGTGGAAGAAATTAAGAAAGAGCCAGTAAAGGCAGAAATAAAAGAAACAGAGACAAACGCGGCTAGCAGGGCGGAAGGAACGACTGAACCGCCGAAGAAGAGAATCGCGGCAGTATACCGTCCGCAGAACAGCACCCAGATGAGAAATAATAACCGTCCGGCAGGACGTCCCGCACCACAGCAGAAAGACAGACCGGTTCAGGCCCAGAGCGTTGCCGAGGCTGTAAAACCGGCAGCGCCGCAGAGCCAGCCGGCAGCGGCTCCAAGCCCGGCGGCAGCTCCAAGTCCGGCAGCAACTTCAAGTCCGGCAGCAGCTCAGGCTCCGCAGTCTCAGGCACCAGCGCCGCAGGTCAGCCAGGGAGGCTATCAGGGAAACCGCGACGGCCAGAGGACCGGAGGCTACCAGGGAAACCGTGACGGCCAGAGAACCGGAGGCTATCAGGGAAACCGCGACGGCCAGAGGACCGGGGGCTACCAGGGAAACCGCGACGGCCAGAGGACCGGAGGCTACCAGGGAAACCGCGACGGCCAGAGGACCGGAGGCTACCAGGGCAATCGTGACGGCCAGGGAGGCGGCTATCAGGGCAACCGCGGAGGCTATCAGGGTAATCGTGACGGTCAGGGAACCGGAGGTTATCAGGGAAACCGTGACGGCCAGAGAACCGGAGGCTATCAGGGCAACCGCGATGGTCAGGGAGGCGGCTATCAGGGCAACCGCGGAGGCTACCAGGGCAATCGTGATGGCCAAACCGGAGGTTATCAGGGAAACCGCGACGGCCAGAGAACCGGAGGTTATCAGGGCAACCGTGACGGTCAGAGAACCGGAGGCTATCAGGGCAACCGCGATGGTCAGGGAGGCGGCTATCAGGGCAACCGCGGAGGCTACCAGGGCAATCGTGATGGCCAAACCGGAGGTTATCAGGGAAACCGCGACGGCCAGAGAACCGGAGGCTACCAGGGCAACCGTGACGGTCAGGGCGGAGGCTACCAGGGCAACCGTGACGGCCAGAGAACCGGAGGTTACCAGGGCAACCGCGACGGTCAGGGCGGAGGCTATCAGGGCAACCGCGGAGGCTACCAGGGCAATCGTGACGGCCAGGGCGGAGGCTATCAGGGCAACCGCGGAGGCTACCAGGGCAACCGTGACGGCCAGGGCGGAGGCTACCAGGGCAACCGCGACGGCCAGAGAACCGGAGGCTATCAGGGCAACCGCGGAGGCCAGGGCGGAGGCTACCAAGGCAACCGTGACGGTCAGAGAACCGGCGCTCCAAAGCCGTCATTCGACGGACCTGTAGTACAGAAACCACAGAATAATAAGCAGAATAAGAACGCTTATAAGAGTGATAAATACGATAAGAAAAACCACGATGACGGAACACACGCAAAACAGGGCAAGGGCGGAAAGAATACCAAGGCTCCTGTACTGCAGCCACTGCCACGCAAGGAAGAGCCAAAGGTGGAGGTGGTTAAGACCATCATCATTCCTGAGGTGATTACGATCAAAGAGCTGGCTGAGAAGATGAAGCTGCAGCCGTCCGCAATTGTAAAGAAACTGTTCCTTCAGGGCAAAGTTGTCACAATCAACCAGGAAGTGGATTACAACCAGGCAGAAGAAATCGCCATGGAATTTGACGTACTCTGCGAGATGGAAGAGAAGATCGATGTCATCGAAGAACTGCTGAAAGAGGAAGAGGAGAATGAGGCAGATATGGCTGAAAGACCGCCGGTAGTCTGCGTAATGGGTCACGTTGACCATGGCAAAACCTCTCTTCTGGATGCGATCCGCCAGACCAATGTAACAGCCAAAGAGGCAGGCGGCATTACACAGCACATTGGTGCTTATATGGTTGAAATCAACGGACATCCAATTACGTTCTTAGACACACCAGGCCATGAGGCATTCACGGCTATGCGTATGAGAGGCGCCAAATCTACCGATATCGCAATTCTTGTAGTTGCGGCAGACGACGGCGTTATGCCTCAGACGATTGAGGCGATCAACCATGCCAAAGCGGCAGGCGTTGAAATCATTGTTGCAGTGAATAAGATCGATAAGCCAAGTGCTAACATTGAGAAAGTAAAACAGGAATTAATCGAATATGAACTCGTTTCAGAAGACTGGGGCGGCAGTACTATTTTCGTTCCCGTATCTGCCCATACCAAGGAAGGTATCCCGGAACTTCTCGAGATGATCCAGCTTACCGCCGAGGTGAAAGAATTAAAGGCAAACCCGGATCGTACGGCCAGAGGCCTTGTGATCGAGGCAGAACTTGACAAGGGCAAGGGTCCTGTTGCCACTGTTCTTGTCCAGAAGGGTACACTCCATGTAGGAGATCCGATTGCGGCAGGCGCCTGCTATGGTAAGGTACGTGCAATGATGGATGACAAGGGACGCCGCGTCAAAGAAGCGACTCCATCCACACCGGTCGAGATCCTGGGACTGAACGATGTGCCGAAGGCCGGAGAAGTATTTGTTGCAACTCCTAGCGAGAAAGAAGCAAGAAGCTTTGCGGAAACATTTATTTCCGAGGGTAAGAATAAATTAATTGAAGATACTAAGGCTAAATTATCATTAGACGATCTGTTCTCACAGATTAAAGCCGGAAACGTCAAAGAACTTCCTATCATCGTAAAAGCGGATGTACAGGGTTCGGTAGAGGCGGTAAAACAGAGCCTTGTCAAACTGTCCAACGAAGAGGTAATGGTAAAAATCATCCACGGCGGTGTCGGCACGATCAACGAGTCCGACGTCAGCCTGGCGGCGGCATCCAATGCCATCATTATCGGTTTCAACGTGCGTCCTGACGCTACGGCGAAATCCATCGCAGAGCGCGAGAAAGTGGATATGCGTCTGTACCGCGTAATTTACCAGGCTATCGAGGACGTGGAAGCAGCCATGAAGGGAATGTTAGACCCGATCTACGAGGAGCAGATCATCGGCCATGCCGTAGTGCGTCAGACTTTCAAGGCATCCGGCGTTGGAACGATTGCCGGTTCCTATATTCTGGACGGTAAGTTCCAGAGAGGCTGCAAGGTGAGAATTACCCGCGACGGCGAGCAGACCTTTGACGGCCCGCTGGCATCCCTTAAGAGATTCAAGGATGATGTCAAGGAAGTCAACGCAGGATATGAGTGCGGTCTTGTATTTGAGAAGTTTAACGACATCCAGGAAGACGATGTAATCGAGGCATACGCAATGGTAGAAGTTCCCCGCTAAGGGGAGCTCTGCCTGACTGATGACGGCGCCCGGCAATTTAGCACCGTTAGAAAGAGAGGCATGAAACATGCGCAAAAACAGCATTAAAAACACCAGAATCAACAGCGAAGTCCAGAGAGAACTGAGTGAGATTATCAGCCGTGAATTAAAGGATCCCAGAATCCATCCGATGACGACCGTCATTTCGGTTGAGGTAACCCCGGATCTGAAGTTCTGTAAGGCATATATCAGTGTGCTCGGCAATGAAGAAGCCGGCAAAGACACGATCCAGGGCCTGAGGAGCGCGGTGGGTTTTATCCGCACCCAGTTAGCCAGAAGAATCAATCTGCGCAACACTCCGGAACTCACCTTTATTCTGGATCAGTCCATCGAGTACGGTGTCAATATGACAAGGCTGATCAATGAAGTGACGGCGGGCCTGAGTGATGAAACACAGACGGAAGAGGAGATCGCAGAAGAAATTCCTGAGGAGGATTGCGAAGCGTAATCTATGAGTTACTGTTCACTCTGTGCACAGTAACATCCATGACACTGATTTAGCGGGAGATGATATAGAGGATGAGTAATTTATTAAATGAAGTACTTGACGGTGTGAACAGCGTTGTCCTTCTGGGACATCTCCATCCGGACGGCGACTGTGTCGGCACCTGTCTTGGAATGTATAATTATCTGTCGGAAAATTATCCGCAGCTTACCGTGGAGCTTTTTCTGGACCACCCGGCCGAGAAATTTTCTTATTTGAAAAATTTTGATCGGATTAAAACGGACTGGGAAGACGGGCGTACCTTTGATCTGTGCATCACGATGGACAGCAGCGATACGGAGCGGCTCGGCGTTTTCCTCCCGTATTTTGAGACGGCCGGAAAAACGTTCTGCATTGATCACCATGTGACTAATGCGGGGTTTGCAGAAAAGAACCATATTATTTCCACTGCCAGCTCCAGCAGCGAAGTTCTGTTTGGCTTACTGGCGGAGGACCGGATCAGTAAAGAGACGGCAGAGTGCCTCTACACCGGCATCGTTCACGACACAGGAGTCTTTAAATACAGCAACACCTCCAAAAAAACAATGGAAATTGCCGGTAAACTGGTGGATAAGGGACTGAACAGCGCTAAAATCATAGACGACAGCTTTTACCGCAGGACCTATGTCCAGAACCAGGTTTTAGGCCGTGCGCTTCTGGAAAGCTTTCTGTTCATGGACGGCCGCTGCATTTTCACTGCGCTGAAACAGAGGGAGCTGGATTTTTACGGAGCCGACAGCAATGATCTGGACGGAATTATCGACCAGCTCAGAATTACGGAAGGTGTCGAGTGCGCCGTATTTATTTATGAAAAAGAACCGCATGTATATAAGGTAAGTATGCGCTCCAACGATTATGTGGACGTCAGCAAGATCGCATCCTACTTTGGAGGAGGCGGACACGTGCGGGCAGCCGGATGCACGATGAGCGGCAGCGCCTACGATGTGCTGAATAACCTTTCAAAGCATATTGAACAGCAGATGAAAGAGCATGAAGACAAATGATCCATGGAATAATTAATATCTATAAAGAACCGGGATATACGTCCCATGACGTGGTTGCAAAACTGCGCGGGATTTTAAAACAGAAAAAAATCGGTCATACGGGAACACTCGATCCGGCAGCGGAGGGAGTGCTTCCCGTATGTCTCGGAAAAGGTACAAAACTCTGCGACATGATGACGGATAAGAGAAAAACTTACCGCGCCGTCATGCTGTTGGGTATCGAGACCGACACGCAGGATACGACCGGTACCGTGCTTTTTGAGAGAAGCACCGGAGAGCTGACGGAAGAACAGGTCAGGGAGGCCGTGCTGGGATTTATCGGCCATTACGAGCAGATCCCTCCAATGTATTCCGCATTGAAGGTAAACGGCAAAAAACTCTATGAGCTGGCCCGCCAGGGAAAAGAAGTGGAGAGAAAAGCCAGGCCGGTGGAGATCTACAGTCTGGAAATCGAGAACATGGATCTTCCGAGGGTCACGATGAGCGTCAATTGTTCCAAGGGCACCTATATCCGCACATTGTGCCACGATATCGGTAAGGCGCTCGGATGCGGCGGCTGCATGGAAAAGCTGGTCAGGACAAAGGTGGACCGCTTTGAGATTGCAGAAAGTTTACGCCTCGATGAGGTAGAAAAACTTGCCGCTTCAGGACGGCTGGACGAAAAGATTGTTCCGGTCGATCAGATGTTTTCTTCCCTGCCGGAATTCATTTCCCAGGGGGAGGAACTGGACAGGCTGCTGCACAACGGAAACTTTTTCTCCCGGGATTTTATTCCGGGAACGCTTGTGGATGAGTGGATGCAGAAACTTCAGGGCGATCCGGAACATGCGGCGGAAAAAGTGGAGGATGCTAAAACCATAGAAGCCGGAGTAAGCCGCGGCAGCGCTGAAGAAGACGGTACCGCACAGGAACTGCGGATCCGTGTTTATGACAGCGGCCGCCGTTTCGTAGGGATTTATTCGTACGTTGAGGAAGAAAACAAGTGGAAACCAAAGAAGATTTTTCTGGGAGGAGATTGAGATGCAGTACATTACCGGAACCAGAGAATTTCATATAGAAGAACCGACCGTTGTCACGCTGGGTAAATTCGACGGCCTTCACAGAGGCCATCAGAAGCTGCTGAGCGAAGTATTCCGTTTCAGGGAAAAGGGATATAAGACAGCCGTTTTTACATTTGAAACGGCTCCCGGGACTCTGATGAAGGGAAAACTTCAGACGATGATCACGACGAATGCCGAACGGAGGGAGAACCTTCAGCAGGCAGGGATTGACTATCTTGTAGAATATCCGTTTAATCAGGAAGTGGCGCATATGCAGCCGGAGGAATTTATTTCTCTTATCCTCACAGGCCAGATGAAGGCAAAAGCTATTGTTACCGGTACTGATTTCCACTTTGGATATCAGCGGCAGGGTGATGTGGAACTCCTAAAGAAGCTGGCATCCAAATACGGCTATGAGATGATCGTCGTAGATAAAGCGCTGGATGGCGAAAGAGAGATAAGCAGTACTTATATCAGGGAGGAACTGGCCGCAGGCAATATTAAGAAGGCTAATGAACTTCTTGGATACACTTATATGATCCATGGCCGTGTGATCCACGGCAGGCATCTGGGTTCCACCCTCGGTTTTCCAACTGTTAATATCGAACCCAGAGAGCAGAAGCATCTGCCTGCCTTCGGTGTCTACCTGTCCGAGGTGGTGATAGACGGCGGGCATTACAAGGGAATCACGAATATAGGAAGAAAACCTACGATAGAGGGACAGCACCCGGTTGGGGTGGAGACTTATATTTATGATTTGAACGCAGATCTGTACGATAAATGGATCGAGGTAAGGCTGACGGACTTCATCCGCCCGGAACTTAAATTTTCCGGTGTGGAGGAGCTGAAGGAGAGAGTGCTGGCCGATAAAGAGGCGGGACGGAAAATGCATGAGAGAGCAGCAAGATAAATGATAATAGAGAGAGCCGGAAGATTACATCATATAATGTACCTTCCGGCTCTTTTATTTTATGTATTTAAAATCCATTTGCCGACTTCTTCACAGACAAGCTTTATGTATCCGCTCAGGGACATGTCGCTGCATCCCACAACCGTATGGTGGCAATGCTGGCTGACCGGGATCAGGATCTTGTGGGCGCGGCTGCTTCCGATAGCGGAGGACATCGCCGGTGTAATCTCACCGAGCAGGGAATCTGCGATGACGATTCCCAGGGGACCGATAATAATATCAGCGTCCCGGCAGGCGACGAACACGGGATTTTCTCCGGTTGCGCCCTGGTCGGCCCCTGCCTTCAGCATGGCGGAGGTGGCGATACTGTTGGTACCGATGGCGGTTAGAGGCAGATCCGGGTATGTATGTTTTAACTGTTCCACTACTGTTTTACCCATCCGGCCGCCCTGGCCGTCAATCACCACGATTTTTTTCATAAAAATTGACGAATCCTTTCCGCTTTTTAAAATAATACCCCAGTATATTTTTACCAGCATATCATAAAAAATGTCAAAAGGGAAGAGAAAAACATGTTTTTTTGGTTTACAAGGCGGAACTTTTCTATTATAATCTTGATAATGCCTTACTGGGGCCTTTAACAAGATAAAGGTTCCGAACGGCTTTTGAAGAGCGTCCGTCTGACGGACCTTTGTAGATAACGGTGACCTGTACGCGGAGCGTGCGGCTTATCGCTGAAAATGTAAACTGCAGACAATGAGAGGGAAAAAACATGAGGAGAAACGACATTCACAAAGTGATGATTATCGGTTCCGGTCCAATTATTATCGGACAGGCATGCGAGTTCGATTATTCCGGAACTCAGGCGTGCAAGGCGTTAAAAAACCTTGGTTACGAGATTGTACTGGTAAACTCTAATCCGGCTACGATTATGACGGATCCGGAGACAGCAGATGTGACCTACATCGAACCACTTAATGTTGAGAGATTGACACAGATCATTGATAAAGAGAGACCGGACGCATTACTTCCGAATCTGGGAGGACAGTCAGGTCTTAACCTTTGTTCTGAACTGGCAGCAGCAGGTGTTCTTGATAAATATAATGTAAAAGTAATCGGAGTTCAGGTTGATGCAATTGAGCGTGGTGAGGATCGTATCGAATTCAAGCATGCAATGGAAAGCCTGAATATCGAGATGGCAAGGAGTGAAGTTGCCTATACGGTAGAAGAAGCTCTTGCAATTGCCGACAAGTTAGGTTATCCGGTTGTTCTTCGTCCGGCTTATACGATGGGCGGCGAGGGCGGCGGCCTTGTATATAACGTAGAAGAATTAAAAACAGTCTGTGCGAGAGGCCTTCAGGCCAGTATGGTTGGCCAGGTGCTCGTCGAAGAATCGATCTTAGGCTGGGAAGAATTAGAGCTGGAAGTTGTACGTGATTCTAAAAACAATATGATTACCGTTTGCTTTATTGAAAACATTGATCCTCTTGGCGTTCACACCGGCGACTCATTCTGCTCCGCACCAATGCTTACTATTTCAGAAGAAGTCCAGAAACGTTTACAGGAAAAATCTTATAGAATTGTTCAGGAGATCGAGGTAATCGGCGGAACGAACGTGCAGTGGGCGCATGACCCGAAGACAGACCGCGATATCGTAATTGAGATTAACCCGAGAACATCACGTTCCTCAGCGCTGGCATCCAAGGCAACAGGATTCCCGATTGCCCTTGTATCGGCTATGCTTGCAACAGGCCTTACCCTGGATGAAATCCCATGCGGCAAATACGGCACACTGGATAAATACGTTCCATCCGGCGACTACATTGTTATCAAATTCGCACGCTGGGCATTTGAGAAATTCAAAGGTTCCGAAGATAAATTAGGTACTCAGATGAAGGCCGTAGGCGAAGTCATGAGTATTGGTAAGACATATAAGGAAGCTCTTCAGAAGGCAATCCGAAGCCTGGAGAGAGGATGCTACGGCCTTGGCCATGTGAAAGATTTAGATCAGAAGAGCAAAAAAGAACTTCTGTCCATGCTTCACGTACCGACCAGCCAGCGTCAGTTTATCATGTATGAGGCTCTGAGACAGGGCGCGACCGTTGATGAACTTTTCGAACTGACAAAGATTAAACACTATTTCATCGAGCAGATGAAAGAACTGGTGGAAGAGGAAGAAGCTCTGATGCAGTATAAGGGCCAGGTTCCTCCTGTGGAAGTGCTCCGCCAGGCTAAACTCGACGGATTTGCAGACAAGTATTTAAGTGAAATCCTGGAAGTTTCCGAAGAAGATATCAGAAATGCCAGAACAGCGGCCGATATCGTGGAAGGCTGGGAAGGCGTTCACGTAAGCGGAACGGAAGATTCTGCTTATTACTACTCCAGCTACCATATTAAAGATGAGAGCCCATGCAGCGACAATAAGAAGATTATGATTCTCGGCGGCGGCCCGAACCGTATCGGCCAAGGTATCGAATTCGACTACTGCTGCGTTCATGCTGCAATTGCACTGAAAGAGCTCGGTTTTGAGACAATCATTGTAAACTGCAACCCGGAGACGGTATCCACAGACTATGATACCTCCGATAAGCTTTACTTTGAGCCTCTGACACTGGAAGATGTATTAAGCATCTACCACAAAGAAAAACCTCTGGGCGTTATCGCGCAGTTCGGCGGACAGACACCGCTTAATCTGGCAGCCGACTTAAAGAAATATGGTGTGACAATTCTCGGAACAACACCTGAGACAATCGACATGGCGGAGGACAGAGACCTGTTCCGCGATATGATGGATAAATTACACATTCCAATGCCTGAGTCAGGTATGGCTGTCAATGTAGACGAGGCTCTTGTGATTGCAAACCGCATCGGTTATCCGGTAATGGTACGCCCTTCCTACGTTCTCGGCGGACGCGGAATGGAAGTTGTACATGATGACGATGCCATGACATATTATATGAAGGAAGCTGTCGGCGTCACTCCGGACCGTCCTATTCTGATTGACCGTTTCCTGAACCATGCGACAGAGTGTGAGGCAGACGCCATCAGTGACGGAGTGGATGTATTCGTTCCGGCCGTTATGGAGCACATTGAGCTTGCCGGAATCCATTCCGGAGACTCAGCCTGCATCCTGCCGTCCAGAAACCTGACAAAAGATCAGGTGGACACCATCCGCGACTACACAAGCCGTATCGCAAAAGAAATGCACGTTGTCGGCCTTATGAATATGCAGTATGCAATTGAAGACGGAGAGGTTTATGTACTTGAGGCCAACCCAAGGGCATCCAGAACCGTTCCGCTGGTTTCCAAGGTCTGCAATATCAAGATGGTAAAACTGGCAACCGATATTATGACTTCCCACCTGACGGGAAGACCTTCACCGGTTCCGACACTGACCGAGAAGAAGATTCCTCATTACGGAGTAAAAATGCCGGTATTCCCATTCAAGATGTTCCCGGAGGTTGACCCGGTTCTGGGACCGGAGATGCGTTCCACAGGAGAAGTTCTAGGAATGTCCGCGAACCTGGGCGAGGCGATTTACAAAGCACAGGAGGCAACACAGACAAGACTTCCAAGCTCCGGAACCGTGCTTTTAAGCGTCAACGATATGGACAAGCCTGAACTGATTGAGGTTGCAAAGGGATTCTATGACTGCGGCTTCAAGCTGATGGGAACAGGCAGAACATACGATATCATGGCAGCCGCAGGACTTCCTGCAGAAAAGATTGCCAAGATTGACGAGGGCCGTCCGAATATCCTTGATAAAATTACGAACAAGAAGGTTGATATTATTATCAATACTCCGGTAGACAAAAAGGGAATGGGAGACGACAGCTATATCAGAAAGGCAGCCGTTAAGGGTAAAATTCCTTACTTCACCAACATGGCGGCCGCAAAGGCAACTGTCCAGGCTCTTAAGACTATTACAAAGAACGGGGATATTGAAGTGAAATCACTTCAGGAGTTCCATAAAGAAATTAAATAAGCATTTGCTTTGAATTATGATAACCCGCATGAAATACCTTGCCGATTCGATAAGGCAGGTGTTTTGTGCGGGTTCTATTAGAGTGAGGGTTTAGTTGAGATGCGAGGACGCCTCTGTAAGACGGCGGACGGGGGAGTGGGAGGTTGTGTATGAGTCTTCAGTCCCGGTTGGTAGGGGGTGGTGAGGGGAATCCGGAGAAAAAAATTCCTACGGGGACTCGCTCCCGCTTGTGAAGCGCACAGCGGATGCTAAGCTCGAAAGGACCTCGCTAAGCACCGGCGGGCTTCAAGGTCTCCCTTCGGAAAGTTTTTCTCCTCCTTCCCCGGGCAGATTGTCGACGGGACTGAAGACTCAGGGAAGGTTATTGCCCCGTCCGCCGGCTTCAGGGGCTGATTGTCTCTTTCGTTAAGTGGGGAGAGCGTATTGTCGCATCCACTATATCCTTGTGATGCTTTTACATTCTGATGACATTTTAGGCTGCATAAAAAGAGTATCCGAATAAACACTCTAAGATTATAAGATTATAAGATTACACAGTTTCATAGTGAATAGAATATAGTTTTTAGGCATCCTTAGGCATTCTGAAAAACGTAGTGGCAGCGACAAGCGCCTCCCCCATTGAAGAAATAGGACCGATCAGCCGCCGCAGGCCGGGGGCCGGACCGCTATCCTGGCTGAGTCTTTCGTCCCGGCCATAACCTTCCTGCGGGGAAGAAGGGAGAAAAAGATTCCGGAGGGAACCTGGAGTTCATTGGTACTTACCGAGGTTTTTTCGAGGTTAGTACCATTATGTACTCCAAAGAGCGCGAGCGTTTCCCGCAGGAACTTTTTCTGCCCGGATTCCCCGCCCGCGACACCCTAACGCCCGGGACGAAAGACGCATCGATCCCCCTCACCACCCCGGCCCCTAGCCTGACGGCGGCGTCCTCATTTCTCAATCAAATCCCCATATAGCTCGGCGCCGGTATCCAATATGAAGAACAAAAGCGCCGAACACGATCGTACCCAGATAACTCAAATCCCCCGCCATAATCCCAAAGCGGTCTGCTATTATAGAAAAAACAGGCTGCGTTGTAGGATAGTACGGCGTGATGTAAAACATATCCGGGTACCCGTAGGGACTTGCCAGGATATTGATGGCGGTCGCAACGAGACAGCACACCAGAAAAATTCCGGTAGCCCCCGCCAAGCCGCGGTACGACGCAGTCCCCATATCGGAAAAAAGAATCAGCAGCCCGATGAAAACAAGGACAATATGCCAAAGAAAAGAGTGGAGGGTGAGAGTCCAGTAGGGATGCATCATTCCATAGGGCGCCGCAAAGACGAGGATGCTGCCCGGCAGATTGTAGCTGTACATAAAGGTGCAGAGAATACGCTGCCATTTCCCTCCCGTTTTTCCCATAAAGGGCAGAAGAAGGCAGAGATACATCGGGATACTGCAGAGCTGGAAGGGGAAATACCACCAGTCATAGTTATGGTGATTAACCACGTAGTAGAGGAAAAGCTGTTTATAGCATTCCGATAAGGCAAGCAGTATTCCCATTATAAATAAAATTACGACCCTTGAGGAATGAGGAAGATGTCTGAGGCGCCAGGCTAAAAATGCCGCGGCAGCCAGGCCGAATATGGTAAAGCAAATATGAAATGCGGAAAAAGGCAGCGGCGGAGTCATAGGCCAGGCCGTTTTTAACAACCAGTCCTCCATAAAAACACCTCACTTTCTGGTATTACATTTTCACAGCTTTTTGCGGCCAGATGTAATCGTATCTGATGTGTTACTAGCTTGTAGTATAAACCTAAACGTGATATTTGCCAATAGTTGTAAATCATAGGGGGCTTTTTGCATAAAAATTCATAAACTTCTGGAAAAACGTAAAAAAAACCGAATTAGCACTTGATTATTTTCTAAAATACGTTATAATGAATTACTAGAAAACAAAATCTATATTTATACATATTTAATGCATAAATTTCACTTCTTAAACGGAAGAATCAGGGAAGTGACCCGGAGGATTAACAGCAGAATACCTCAGGTAATGTATAATAAATCAATTTATGCATCCGATATGACAAGAGGAGGATAATTATGAAAAAACAGTTTTTAGCTTTAGCAATGGCAGCAATGATGGCGGCATCTCTCGCAGGATGCAGTTCGAAACCGGCAGAGACAAAGGCTCCTGAAACAGCAGCAGAGACACAGGAAGCAGCTGGTGAGACAACAGAAGCAGCAGATGAATCTGCTGAAGAGACAAAAGAAGAGGCAGCGGCAGGCGGAGTGCTTGTAATGGGTACCAACGCAGAGTTCCCTCCCTATGAATTTTACGAAGATAACGATATCGTAGGTATCGACGTTGAGATTGCAAAGGCAATCGCTGAGAAGATGGGCATGGAGCTTCAGATTGAAGATATGGCATTTGATGCAATCATTCCTGCAGTTACAAGCGGCAAAGCAGATTTCGGCGCAGCCGGCATGACAGTAACGGAAGAGCGTCAGAGATCCGTAGAATTTACAGACACATATGCAAACTCCAACCAGGTTGCAATCGTAAAAGAGGACAGCGACATCGCAGGTTCCGCTGATCTGGAAGGAAAGACAATCGGCGTACAGCTTGGAACTACAGGCGACGCACTTGCAACAGAGCTTAAAGATGCAACAGTAGAGCGTTACAATAAAGGCTTAGAGGCAGTTCAGTCTCTGACACAGGGCAAGATTGACGCAGTTGTAATCGACCAGGCCACTGCTCAGGCATTCGTTAAGAAGACAGAAGGAATCAAGATTCTGGAAGAGAAGATGTCGGAAGAAGAATACGCAATTGCAATCAAAAAAGGAAACACAGACCTTGTTGAGAAAATGAATGCTGCAATCGCTGAACTGAAATCAGAAGGAAAAATTGACGAAATCGTTGCAAAATACATGGATGCAGAGTAAAATATAAATTGCAGCCTGTATAAAAAAGTATTAAAAGGTCCGAAGGCAGTAACAGCCCGGCGGATAGAAATATAAATTAATGTACAAAGTAATATGGAGGCTGGCAACAGCCTCCATAAAATAACGCTGAAAGAGTAAGATATCGTTCAATGAACAGATATCACTAAAAGAATACAAAAGTGCTGAATGTTTGATGATCCGGATAAAGCAGTTAATAACAGATGACAGATAAGGAAAAAAGATATGTGGCAGAAATTCACTGAGGATTTTTATTTTAATTTTATTGAGAAGGACCGCTGGCTTTACCTGGTAGACGGCCTCAAGATTACGCTCACCGTAACATTGATGGCAGTAATTCTCGGTATTGCTATTGGTCTGATCGTGGGTGTAGTCCGTTCTACTTACGAGAAGACACACAAACTGAAAATACTCAATTTCATATGTAATCTGTATCTGACGGTGATCCGCGGTACACCTGTCGTAGTTCAGTTGATGATTATTTACTATGTCATCTTTGGAAGCCTCAGGGTGGACAAGGTTCCGGTTGCCGTACTTGCCTTTGGTATTAACTCCGGCGCTTATGTGGCTGAGATTTTCAGAAGCGGTATTATGTCCATCGACAATGGACAGTTTGAAGCCGGGCGGAGCCTGGGATTCAACTATCCCCAGACAATGTGGTATATTGTAATGCCCCAGGCGTTTAAAAATATTCTGCCTGCGCTATGTAACGAGTTTATTTCCCTGTTGAAAGAGACATCGGTTGCGGGCTTCATTGCCCTCCAGGATCTGACAAAGGGTGGAGATATCATCAGAAGTATCACATACAGTGCGACGATGCCGCTGCTTGCCGTCGCCGCCATTTATCTGATTATTGTAATTATATTTACCCAGCTTATCAAATGTCTGGAAAGGAGGCTGAGGCAGAGTGAACGATAATTATTTTGAACAACCTCTGATTCAGGTGAAAAATCTGCAGAAAAGCTTTGGCCCCAATGTAGTTCTGGACGGAGTAACGGTGGATATTTATAAGGGAGACGTCGTTTGTGTCATCGGCGCTTCCGGTTCCGGGAAAAGTACTTTTTTACGCTGCCTGAACCTTCTCGAAGAGCCAACAGGCGGACAGATCTTATTTGAAGGCACAGATATCACGGACAGAAAAACCGATATTAACAAACACCGACAGAAAATGGGAATGGTATTTCAGCAGTTTAACCTTTTCCCACATATGACAATTCTTGAAAACCTGACATTGGCGCCAATTAAACTTCAGGGAAAGAAGCGGGAGGAGACCGAGGCGGAAGCTATGAAGCTCCTGGAACGTGTCGGCCTTCAGGACCGCGCCGGCGCATATCCCAACCAGCTTTCAGGCGGCCAGAAGCAGCGTATTGCGATTGTCCGTGCACTTTGCATGAAGCCGGATGTGATGCTGTTTGATGAACCGACATCGGCGCTGGATCCGGAGATGGTCGGAGAGGTGCTGAGCGTTATGCGTGATCTGGCAGAGGAAAAGATGACCATGGTCGTTGTAACTCACGAGATGGGATTTGCCAAAGAAGTGGCGACACGCGTTATGTTTATGGATGGAGGAAACTTTGCGGAGGAGAATGAACCGAAGGAATTTTTTGAACATCCTAAGAGTGAGAGATTACAGGCGTTTTTAAGCAAAGTGCTGTAAAACGTTCTATATAATTTATGTAACAGGCAGAACTCCGGGAGAGAAATTCTTCCGGAGTTTTTCCGTAGCAGCTGTAAGAGATAGCTTGAAACAGGTGTTTAGTGAAGCACATCCCAACGGGTGCCTTCCGGATTTGTAGTTCACAGATAATAATTAGCCAGTCTATAATTCACGAGTCTACAATTCACCAGGTAATAATCCGGTCCAGCAGAGCTTTCTGCTCCTGGCTGGACCGCGTGAGGTAAATACGGGTGGTCTCTATACTGTCATGTCCCATCAGGTCGGCAAGCAGAGAGATGTCGTTAAAACGTTTTAGGAAGTTCTTGGCAAAACGGTGGCGGAATGAATGGGGATAAACGGTCTTGGGGTTGATTTTATAGAGCTTGGCAAAATGTTTCAGGCGAAGTTCTATGCCGCGCGATGTAATCAGGTTACCGTGCCGGTTTAGAAAAATAAATCCGCTTTTGATGCCCTTTTCCATAAACCATGGGATTGCTTCCGCACAGAGGCTGCGGGGGAAATACAGACGCCGTATTTTTCCCCCTTTTGTGTAGAGATCCAGGTATCCGAGACGTAAATCTTCTATTTTAATCTGCAGCAGTTCGCTGACCCGGGCTCCGGTGGCGCCCAGAAAGCGGATGACAAAGTACCAGTACATATTCCCGTCATTTTTCAGCCTTTTTTTCATTCGTTCATAATCTCTCTGGGAAATCACAGTATCCAGATAGCTTTTTTTTTGCTCTTTTACTGACTGCATCCTGTAGGAACCGTCCCTTGTCTTCTTGACGGAATTTAAGTCTACCGGTTCCTGGGGGGCTGAATATTCCGTATTGGAGAGCATTAATGAAAAGGGGAGCTGCCCGATTTCCTGCAGATAACTCAGGTAGCGGTTCATTCCATAGATTCTTGCATTGACGGTGTTAAACTGATAATTTTTTAAAAGATATTCCCTGTAACTCTTCAGGTTTTCTACGGAAAGCTCATAGTCAAGTGAAAAAAAGAGGGAGACGGAACAGGTATACGAGGTGATGGTCTTTGCAGATCGCCCCTGTTTTTCAAGATGCACCCTGAAACCGTCCAATGAATTTTCGAGCAGTTCTTGCATAAATAACTCCTTTAGTCTTATGTACTTTCAGCTGTTACCAGTCGACAACCTTGTTTATAATTTCATATTGTTCGCTGCTGGAGCGCCGAAGATAAATTCTTGTAGTCTCCAGATTTTTATGCCCTAACAGATCGGAGAGCAGAGAGATGTCCCCGCACTTCTCAATAAAGCTTTTTGCAAAACGGTGACGGAAAGAATGAGGATGAACCACTTCTGGGTTCATCCCGTAGGCGATGGCCATATTTTTAAGCTGTCCCCGGATACCGCCGGGGGTAATGGGGTTTCCATATCGGTTTAAGAAGACGAAACCGTGATTCTGTTTCAGCGTTTTCAGCCAGGTTATGGCATCTTTCTGCAATGCTTTCGGAACATAGATGCGCCGGACCTTATTTCCTTTTGAGTAAATATCCTTGTATCCGGAAAAAATATCCTCAGCTTCGAATTGAATCACCTCGCTGACTCGTGCTCCGGTTGCAGCCATAAAGCGGATGATAAAATAATACAGATATTTATGATCACGCAGCAGACAGTTTTTAAGATACTCGTAGTCGGCCTCGCTGATGACGTTATCGAGATAATTCTTATGCTGAATGCGTACCATCGGAATTTTTCCGGGATTGAGATTTCTGAATTCTATATAGGAATTCATTGCACGAATCCGCAGATTAACGGTCTGAGGTTTATAATGTTCCAGAAGAAATACCTTATATAATTTCAGATTTGAGTATGTAATATCATGATAGAGTGCAAAAAATTGCCGCAGGGCGTAAACATATACATGAATTGTGTTGAGTGACATATTCTGCGTTGAGAGATAGTGACGGTAATCTTCTATATTTAAAGCATGGCTTACGGCGGCCTGTTTCGCATATTCCCTTCTCTCCTCCTCAGAGGATAAATCGGAATAAAGAATTCCTGAAGTCTGCTCAGGCGCTTCATCACCGAAAGTATGAAAGCCGCCGGCGGACGACGTCTGGAATGCTGATAGATAGTTCATAGGGGAAGCTCCTTTCATAAGTTGTATTTTAATGTCATAGGAATCCAGGGAGTTGCAAGAAAGGATGACATGCCAAATAAACAGAATGCATCATTTCTGATTTCGGCAGGAACAGAATTTCTGCATAAATATTCTATAATTCACCCCAAATAGTATACCCCATTCTCTTTTTCTTGAAATTCAATGCTCAAAAATCTTATATTACTATATCATCGTATTGAATGAGAATCAATGAAAATTAACTTAATAATACAAGTAAATCTATTTAAAATTAAAATAGTAAGACAAAATGGGGCGTTATGATATCCTTAACTTGCGATAATTTTCCTTATCCGAAGTATAATGACCTCGTAATGCAATTAGGAAATTTCGAGAAATAGTTCAAAAAGAAAAAAGGAGAGTGCATTAATTATGAGAAAGCAGACTAAATTAGTTGCAGTTCTTTCTGCAGCAGCTTTACTCGCTATGGGTGCTTCCATGACATCTTTCGCCGCTGGTTGGGAAAAAGATGACGCTGGAATCTGGCACTATTATGATGGCGATGATGAGATGGTAACAGGCGAATGGGCCAAACACGGTGGAAAGTGGTTTTACTTAGACGATGAAGGCGGAATGCTGACAGATTCTTGGGTTGACGACGAGTACTATGTTGGTAATGATGGCGCTATGCTGATCAATTCCTGGAAAAAGACCTTAGCTGATGACGAGCAGGATGATCCGGAAGATGATGGTGAGCATTGGTACTACTTTGGTAGCAAAGGTAAAAAAGTTACTGATACTACAAAAAAAATCGGCGGAAAGACATATCTTTTTAATGAAGATGGAGAAATGCAATACGGCTGGCAGTATGACAGCACGAACAATGAAGGCTATTACTATGGAACAGAAGATGAAGGCTGGAGAATTGAATCTCAGTGGTTATGGCTTGAAAAATCCGGCTTAGTAGACGATGATGACGAAGAGCAGGAAGCTATTCTTGGTTGTAGTGATGCTGACGGCGAGATGTGTGATGACGAAGGATGGTACTGGTTCCAGTCCTCCGGTAAAGTTATGCATAAAGCAAGTAAACAGAAAATCAATGGAAAATGGTATATGTTCAATGACCACGGCCAGATGATGTATGAATGGATTAATGCAAATGCGGCTGTTAAAGTTGGTTCCAATGCTCAGCTTGACGGAGTAACCGGTAATGCCAAGACAGCATCTGCTTCCGATATGGTGTACTACAACGTAGTAGAAGAAGGATGGAGAGGCGATGGCTGGTATGAACTGGATGGTTCTGAAGACGTTGGTACCGATAGCGATACCGATTGGTACTACATTGATGACGGCAAAGTAACTGCTGCTACCAAGGAGTCAAAATATTTCGCCACAACAGACGGAGACACCAATGCTGTATACGTAATGAGAAAGAAGATTAAAGAATCCGGTAATAAATATTTTGCATTTAATGAAAAGGGCCAGATGCTTGACGGTCTTCAGTTTGCAAAAGATGATGGTGGTTTCTTCTATTTTGCATCAAATGGTTATCAGCAGACAGGTAAAGTAACGTCTGTAGAGTGTGACGATGATGATTACACATTCTATTTCACAACAACTAACGGGAAGAATGGTCTTGGCTACACAGGTGAGAAAGATGGCTATCTGTATTTCAACGGTAAGAGACTGGAAGCAGAGGATGACTACAGATTCTACTATGTAGACGGCAAAATCTACCTTGTAAATACAAAGGGCAAGATCCAGAAATCAACTTCTTCTAAGAAGTATGATGACATCGAGAATGCAACTTATTCTGGTAAAGATGATGTTTATGTTACTACAAACAAGTCTGGCGTAGTTTCCTCTATTAAAGTGGGCACTGCTACAGCAATTGAATCTGATACGTTAATTGCTAATCTTAAGACAGATATGGGTGCATCTACATTTAATGCAGTTGATTATGACGCTAGTGTATCTGTTCCATCTATTCAGCTTTATGACAAAGTATATACTTATAATCTTTTGAGCGGTGTGATTAAAGAGACTTGGAATTAATTATGTATCAAGAATAGTATAATTAAGGCGGCGGTGACTAACCGCCGCCTTTTCACATCATTATGCATACTGTTCTGCGCACTGCAATTCTGTCGGTAATGTGTACTGACTGATACTCTTCAATTAAATGGTAAATGCTCCAGTTCATCAGTTTTTTACCCATTGTTTATCATCGTTCTATTAGTCTATCAAAATCCCATTCGAATCCACTATTTTACCATCCGGAGCTGTATAATTAACAGCCATAACCCCGTTATCTAAAAAATACCGCCAATTACCAGCCTGATCCTGTGCCCATCCCGTAGCCATAGAACCATCCTGTAGCAGCAAATGCCATTCCTGATTTACAAGTATCAGGCCCGTAGCCATGGAACCATCTGGATTCAACAGATACCATTTTCCGTCTACTAAAGTCCATCCCGTTCTCATAATACCATCTTGTCCCAGATAATACCATTTTTTATCTGTCCATTGAAGCCAATCAGTAACGGGTTGATTATTAGCATTCATGTAGTATCTGAATCCATTTATTAAAATCCATCCCTTATCATCCACTGTTGCAATCGTTGTACGCGCCGTTTGAGCCGGCCCTACGACTGTTGAACTTCCCGCCGGACCAGATGAACCTCCTGAACCCCCCGAGCCACCTGAGCCGCCTGAACCACCCGAGCCGCCTGAGCCGCCTGAACCGTGTGAGGAACTCGAGCGATAGGTGATATGATATACCAGAGGAAGCGGACTCATATTGCCTCCTGCAAGATAACCTAATTCACCATTATATCCATCATCGTATGCAATCACTAAATCAGTGAATACGTTGTATTTATCAATCACATGTCCATCTGATATGGCCTCATTCCTTAATTCCAAGAAACTTTCCTGTTTCATTTTAATGGGAATTGTAATCCAACCTTCATTCGATATATTCATAGGTATTTTGGTAGAACCGTCTGTAAATGTGAACCACCCATCAGGATTTATTTGAACTTCGGCAATTGAAGCATTCTCAGTTCCAGCTAAAGGTTTGAAATAATGTTTAATAGAAAATTCAGGTATAACAGATTGGTTTAAATTGACTTCACCTATATTTACATATTTACCATTAATAACAGGCCCACTATAATATTGGGGATATTCCGCACTATAATGAGTATAAAAACCGTCTGCTCCATATAAAATAGATAGTTTTTTTAATATGTCATTTCCAGATTTTATTTGGAGATAAAATTTACTGTTACTTCCGTTTGGAAGATCCGTTTTATCCCCAATATTTTTATCCACAAAGGAAACTGAAAAGCTGACAGGTGTGTCGGGACCCAGGCTCGTATTTCCAATTGCCTGTACCCTGATTCTTTCTCTGTCCGCATTGATAACAGGAGAAAGGGCTATTGAAATATTACCAATAGACGAACCATTATTCTGCCGAACAGTTACAATGATTGGGTCAGGTATAATGACTTCATTGGTACTGGAATTGCGATCCAGATAAAAGGTAATACTGTCTGATTCAGTTCCATCCACTTCAACTGTGACCTGTTCACCCAGTGATTTATCTTCTGGAAGATCTGAACCATTATAATCTTCCGTATTATTATCCGGTAAAGAGTCATAAATGCTGTCGGGTGAAGATTTTTGCCATCCTGAAGGCATATTAAAATTAAAATCCATAATACTACTGCTCTCTGTTGTAATAGTTCCCCCAAGGGCAGTTACCGGACCTGTCAGAACCAAAACGGCAGTTAAGACTACAGCAATGATTGAATCAGTCTTTTGCATATTTCCCTCCTTATATTTGTATTCCAAGAATGAGTTAAAACTTATTTGTAAAAAATCCCCCCAACTATAAATAGTTGAGGGGAAAAATAATTATTTGCTTACACTTACTTCTGTAGTACTTCTGGATGAAGTAGATGTAGTAACTTCGCTTGTTGCGATTTCAACTTCTGTATCATCAGAAATTGCTTTACCATCAATTATTCCATCAGCTTTAGCAACATAGTTGTGGTCATACAGAGCGATGTGTGGAAGAGTTACTTTCATAATTCCGCTGTTGTATGGTTTCTTGTGGTCTTTATCTGTATAAAGTCCCATTACCTGATCACCATCAAAGTCTACATATAAATCGTCAGCATTGCCTTCGATATCGTATTTCTTAGACTCGGATTTCTGGATCTTACCGGAAGTATTTACAAGGTAAGTCTTATCCTCATATGCGTAGATTCTGTATTCATCATCTGCTTCAAGACGTTTTCCGTTCCAGTATAAGTAGCTGGATTTATCACCAGTCCAACCTTTACCGTTTCCACCGTTCTTGGTGCTGAAGTAGAATGTAAATGTATCATCGTCATCTTCTACGTTAGAAACTTTACCTGTCTTCATATAGCCATTGTCGTCGAAGTAGTAGAAACCATCATCCAGCTTCTGTAAACCTGTCTGCATACGGCCGTACTGATCGAAACAGAAGTACTTGTTGTTGCTTGCTTTAATCTTGAATTTCTCTCTGTATACTGCATCACCGTCGCCATCTGTTGTGATGTAGTCTTCTGCTTTCTTAGCTTCGCCCTTGTCGAAGAAATACCAGTCGGTATCATTATCTGTATTGGTATCCTGAGAACCATCGATTTCGTACCAACCATCAGCTCTCCAGCCTTCTTCTACCTGATTGAGGTAAAGCATATCACTTGGAGATGCTCCGGAGTTGTTGCCATCGAGAACTGCGTTTAAGTTAGCTCCTGAGCCTACGCTCACCTTAGAGTTATTAATCCACTCATACAGCATCTGGCCATGCTCGTTGAAGTAGTAATATTTTCCGTTTACTTTCTTCTTTTTAGCATCTTTGTACATCTTACCATTGCTTCCGAAGTAGTACCAGCCTTCTTCATCACAAGGATCAGTCTCGTCGTCGTTGCATCCGCCGATTTCATCGTCCTCGTCCGGTTTTTCAAGCCATAACCACTGGCTGTCTGTTCTCCAGCCTTCGTCTTCTCCGCCTAAATAGAAGATGTCTTCGTTTTCATCTTCGTACCAGCCGTCTTCCATCTTGCCGTCGGAATCGAAGTAGTATGTTCTGCCATTAATTTTCTTGGAATCAGAAGTGGTTTTCTTACCCTTGCTGCCAAAGTAATACCAGGAATCACCATCGTCTTCCGGATCTTCTACGTCATCATCAGCAGTAGTCTTAATCCACTGATTGATTAACATAGCACCGTCATTTCCAACATAGTACTCGTCGTCAACCCATGAATCTGTCAGCATTTCGCCTTCGTCATCCAGATAGAACCACTTTCCACCGTCCTTCTTCCATTCTCCAGTTACCATCTCATCATCACTATCATAGTAGTGCCAAATCCCAGCGTCATCTTTTTCCCAACCAGCGGCGAAAGATGTCATGGAAGCACCCATAGCGAGTAAAGCTGCTGCAGAAAGAACTGCAACTAATTTAGTCTGCTTTCTCATAATTAATGCACTCTCCTTTTTTCTTTTTGAACTATTTCTCGAAATTTCCTAATTGCATTACGAGGTCATTATACTTCGGATAAGGAAAATTAAGCTGTGTTGCTTTTTAGAAAAAATTCACACAATGTATATTAAAATTTGGTATAAAAACGTGTTTTATTATTCAAAACTTTAATCATTTATGCAAACAACATGTCCCGCTTTTTATCAATGAAGAACAAAATAAAGAATAAGACTTGACAATGTGCTTAATAATATATAATAATTAAATTACTAATCCACAGATTAGTAATTTAATTATTAGTGAATTTTTGGGAGGTGATTTAATGTTCGTTGGAAGACGCAGAGAGTTAAAAAAACTAGATACAATGTATGCCAGCAATAAATTCGAATTTGCGGTTATTTATGGAAGAAGGCGCGTAGGAAAAACTACGCTGATTAATGAATTTTGCCGTGATAAAAAAACAATCTTTTTTGTGGCATCGGAAGCGACACCACAAGAAAATTTAAAACAGTTTTCTAAAGTAATTTTTCAAACACTCTTACCCGGTAGTCCAACCCCAGCGTTTGGAAGTTACGAAGAACTTTTTAGTTATATTGATGGAATTTGCCAGGATGAACGCCTAATACTTGTGATCGATGAGTTCCCGTATCTTGCAACCAGTTATAAAGCAGTATCTTCTCTTTTGCAGGCCCATATAGATCATCAGTGGCAAACCAGTAAGTTGTTCTTAATTTTATGTGGATCTTCTATGAGCTTTATGGAGCATCAGGTTTTGGGTTATAAAAGCCCTCTTTATGGAAGACGTACCGTACAGTTTAAAATTCATCCATTTACTTTTTTTGAATCAAAAGATATGTGTTCCTCATTCACAAGTGAGGAACAGGCTATCATTTATGGAATTACTGGTGGAATTCCAGAGTATATTAGTCGTATTCAACCTCACAGAAGCCTGGATGAGAATATAATAGAATTATTTTTCGAAGAGAGTGGACGTTTATATGAAGAACCTTCAAACCTTCTAAAACAGGAGCTCAGAGATCCCTCTACTTATAATTCTGTTATTAGCGCTATTGCAGGTGGCGCCAGTAAGATGAATGAAATTGCGACAAAAGCAGGTATCGAGACAGGTGCAGCCAGTAATCTGCTTCAATCTCTTATTGAACTGGGTATAGTGAGAAAAGAAGTGCCGATTACTGAAAAAGAAACCAGCCGTAAGACCATTTACTTGCTGGAGGATCAAATGTTCCGCTTCTGGTACCGTTTTGTCGGACCAAATATAAGCAGTATCGTTCGTGGAATAGGCGAAGCCGTATATTTAAAACAGGTAAAACCACATTTAAATCACTATATGGGACTTGTTTTCGAGGAAATCTGTATGCAGTATTTATACTTACCGCGGATAATATCGGAAGCGCCATTCTTATACAGTAAAGCAGGACGATGGTGGGGGAATAACCCGATTGAAAAACGTCAGGAAGAAATTGATATTGTTGCTTTAAATGACGATAATATTCTTTTTGGCGAGTGTAAATGGCAAAATGCTCCTGTTGGCATGGATGTGTTAAAGGATTTAATAAAACAGGGAGACTTGTTCCACTCGGAAAATAAATGGTTTTATGTTTTTTCTAAAGATAGCTTTACAGAAGAATGTGAGAAATATGTAAAAAATAAATCTAATTTCTCCCTTATCACTTTTCAACAAATGATAGAAAACAAGAACTTATAAAAAAATCCACTTGATAGATTCTCAGGCTACAAAATTGTCGCTCTTAAAATTCTATCAAGTGGATTTTTTTGCCTAATATTTGTTAATTCGTATCAATGCGTTAATAGATTGACCATAGATATGTTTGTATTAATATTCTGCTTTTTACGTATAAATACACATCATTAAGTTACTGTATTTAACTGCCTAAGATATTTTTAGGTACTTATCCTAATTTTCCTTATCCGAAGTATAATGACCTCGTAATGCAATTAGGAAATTTCGAGAAATAGTTCAAAAAGAAAAAAAGGAGAGTGCATTAATTATGAGAAAGCAGACTAAATTAGTTGCAGTTCTTTCTGCAGCAGCTTTACTCGCTATGGGTGCTTCCATGACATCTTTCGCCGCTGGTTGGGAAAAAGATGATGCTGGGATTTGGCACTACTATGATAGTGATGATGAGATGGTAACCGATGAGTGGCAGAAGGACGGCGGAAAGTGGTTCTATCTGGATGATGACGGTGAGATGCTGACAGACAGCTGGGTTGATGATGAATACTATGTCGGAGAAGATGGTGCTATGTTGATTAATACATGGCTTAAGGCTTTCGCTGATGAAGATCAGGATGATCCGGATGATGACGGTGAACATTGGTATTACTTTGGAAGCAAAGGTAAAAAAACTATTGACGGAACCAAAAAAATCAATGGCAGAACTTACTACTTCAATGAAGATGGTGAGATGCAGCATGGCTGGCAGGAAATCGATGACGAGGGCTACTACTTCGGCGGTGAAGACGAAGGATGGAGAGTCGAGAACCAGTGGTTATGGCTTGAGAAATCCGGTCTGTTAGATGATGATGATGTAGATGACGGCCAGGAGAAAGTCTTCGACTGCACCGATGACAGAGATGAAATGTGTGATGAAGAAGGATGGTATTGGTTCCAGTCCTCCGGTAAATTGTATCATGGTGAAGCTAAGAAGAAAGTTAATGGAAAATACTATATGTTCAATGACCATGGTCAGATGCTGTATGAATGGATTAATGGTACAGCAAAGACTGTAGGTTCCAATGCACAGCTTGATGGTTCTTCTGCAGGTGCAAGTGCTTCCGATATGCTCTATTACAATGTAGTAGAGGAAGGCTGGAGAGGCGACGGCTGGTATGAAATTGACGGTTCCGAAGATATGGGTAATGACAGTGATACAGACTGGTACTATATTGACGACGGCAAGATTACACATGCCGGAGCTAGCGATAAGATCGCTGATATTCTTGACGATGACAACAATCCTATTTTCGTCATGAGGAAGAAAATCAAAGAAAGCGGCAATAAATATTTTGCATTTAATGAAGACGGACAGATGCAGGATGGTTTACAGTATATTGAAGCTGACGACGGATTCTTCTATTTTGATGAAAACGGCTACATGAAGACCGGAAAAGTTTCTGATGTAGAGTGTGAAGATGATGATTACAACTTCTATTTTACAACTACAAATGGTAAGAACGGCCTTGGCTACACAGGTGAAAAAGACGGTTACCTTTACTTTAACGGTAAGAGACTGGAAGCAGATGATGATTACAGAATTTACTATGTTGATGGCAATTTCTACCTTGTAAATACAAAAGGTAAAATTCAGAAGGCAACTGGCAGCAACGGCAAGAAATACGATGACATTGAGAACGGATTCTATAATCGCTACGATGATGTTGTAGTTAAGACAAACAGCAAAGGCGCTATTCAGTCAATCACAGTTGAGGATGTTTCAGATGATACTGCTGAAGATTTACGAGCTGATTTAGCTCAGGATCTTATCGCGGGTATAGATGTTACAGATAATGATAATTGGTGTTCCGTACCGTTTATCGCCCTGTATGATGACAATGTATATACTTATTCAGCAAAGGATACAGGAAGAGTCGATGCAGATGGAAATAAACTCTATACTATTTCTGAAGGATGGCAGTAATAAAATTTGTCTGATATATTAACAAAGTGAAAATCTAATAGGGAGTAAACCGCTCCCCATCAAGTAGACAATTAAAAAAATAAAACTTTTCTGCCAGTAGGTGCTACCTGCTGGCAGTTTTTATTTCACTTGTCTACCTAGAAGGGAGCATATCAGATTCAGTAATAGCTTGAGAAACTCCCTCTTTTATACCTTTATAAATAATTCATTTTAGCATATTATCAATTGTATAAAAACCTCCTCGGTTTTATTTCTCCTAATGCAAATTAGAATCAGGCGGTGGATGAAGCCACCGCCTGATCATTATTTAATCATAGAATTTTGAAACATATTACATAGAGAAATATTATTATTTTGTCGGATCGTTAACTCCAAGCCAACCTTCGGTAGGTGTAGCATCTGCCTTGATTTCAGTATATGTGTAAAGATCATCATCATATAACTGGATAAATGGAACGGACACGATCATGTCATCAGTTACACTGGTGTATTCGCCATTAATATCCTCAATCATCATTTTGATAAGTTCTTCAGAACTATACTCTGTCTTATCGTTTAGTTTGATAGACTGAACTTTCTTTCCGCTGATATTAACTTCTACATCATCTTCAGCAATACCCTTGTTTTCGATATCGTATTTCTTGCTGCTCTTTTGAACTTTACCCTTAGTATTTACAAGGTAAATGTCACCACCGTAGTAGTACAGTCTGTAGTCATCATCTGCATCAAGTCTCTTTCCGTTGAAGTACAGATAATCATCCTTTAAGCCCTTGTACCCCTGACCGTTCTTACCATTCTTTGTATTGAAGTAGAATGTGTAATCATCATCATCACACTCAACGCTTGTTACACGGCCTGTCTTCTGATAGCCGTTTTCGTCGAAATAATAGAAACCATTGTCAGCGCTGCAGTACTGTAAGCCATCCTGCATTTGACCTTTTTCATTGAATGCGAAGTATTTTCCGTTAATTTTCATTCTCTGAACAAAGACTTGTTTGTGGTCCTCATCGTATGTTGCGAAATCTTTATTACCACCATCAGCGTATTTAATCTCGCCGTCATCTACATAGTACCAGTCTGTATCGCCGTCTGTACCAACGTCTTCAGAACCATCCATCTGATACCATCCGTCTGATCTCCAGCCTTCTTCAACTGCGTTGTAGTATCTCATATCCTGAACTTTTGCAGATCCTGCACTTGCAACACCGTCAAGCTGAGCATTAGAACTTACAGTCTTAGCAGTACCATTGATCCACTCATACAGCATCTGGCCGTGATTGTTGAACATATAGTATTTGCCGTTGATTTTCTTCTTGTTTACGCCTGTGTAAACTTTACCTGAGGACTGGAAGTAGTACCATCCTTCATCATCACAGTCGTCATCTTCGCTACAGCCAAGAACTACTTCAAGATTGTCATCATCATCTACGTCGTCTTCGTCGAGACCTGATTTCTCAAGCCATAACCACTGGCTCTCAGCTCTCCAACCCTGGTCTTCATCACCTAAGTAGAAAGCGTCGTCGCCGTCCTGATGCCATCCTGTTAACATTTCACCATCTTCGTTGAAGTAGTATGTTTTGCCGTTGATTTTTTTGGAATCATCAGTAACCTTTTTGCCTTTGTTTCCAAAGTAGTACCAATGTTCCCCGCCATCATCGGGATCATCCTCTTCGTCATCTGGCATTGCCTTAATCCAGGAATTTACCAGCATACGGCCTTCACTGTTTACATAATAGTCGTCGTCGATCCACGTGTCAGTAGCCATCTCGCCGTCTTCATCAAGATAGAACCAGTAAGCACCATCCTTCTTCCACTCATCGGTTACCATCTCATCATCGCTGTCATAATAGTGCCAGATTCCAGCATCATCTTTTTCCCAACCAGCGGCGAAAGATGTCATGGAAGCACCCATAGCGAGTAAAGCTGCTGCAGAAAGAACTGCAACTAATTTAGTCTGCTTTCTCATAATTAATGCACTCTCCTTTTTTTCTTTTTGAACTATTTCTCGAAATTTCCTAATTGCATTACGAGGTCATTATACTTCGGATAAGGAAAATTATAGAGATGAAGAAAATCAGAAAAAGAAGAAGAGAGTTCTTGTCTGCCGAACTAACTATTTATGCATAGAAACAATCGGACACATGCTCCACAGACTATAATTACCGTTCTTACCGCTCAATAAAACGGCAGAATCAGGATATTCACATAGATCCCAATTCTGCCGTTAGCCGATTACTTATATAAACACCATCAATACGTTCAATTTGAGCTTAAACCATAATCCTGCGATATCGTGTTTCACGCCATATAACAAAACAGCCTGCATGGCAGTCAATTAACACTTTCCTGTGCATTTCCGCCTGCCTACCCAATCCTATCCCGCAGCGCATCACAGTCATAACCAACTTTAAATTTCTCCATCAGTTCCGTCAGCCTTCTGATACAGAAATCCATATCCTTTAATTCATCTTCCGTATAGGCACTGAGGCCGTAAAGGGTGGATTCCAACATCCCTCTCTTAAGGTCGTCCATCATATCCCTGCCATGGTCGCGGATACGGATGTAAACTCTGCGGCGGTTCTCCTTGTCGTGGATCCGTTCAACGAGTTCTTTCTCCTCCAGCACGTTGATCAGTTTGGAGAGCTGTTGTTTCGTTATCTGAAGTTTATCAGCCAGTTCCGACATGGTGTAGTCCTCATCCGCCCAGTTGTCAAGTGCAACCAAGGTAAAGAAGGGGAGAGAATTGACCTTGACATCATTATCATGCTGATATTGGCATTTAGCCAGTGTAAGAAAGGCAACGGCAAATTCGAGGAAATGTACTCCAACTGAATTGATATCAGCTTTTGCTGAGCTTTCAAGACTTTGGTTATTCTGAATATTTTCCATAAGAGGTACCTCCAAAAAATATATTATAGAAAAAATAATAAATCAATCCCACATTTAAAAACAAAAGTCAGGTAAATAAAAAACAAAAAGTTGATAATGGCAAAACAAAAAGCAGGTGAAGATAAAACCAAAAAACAGATGATTATTAAAAAAAGCGGATAAATGCAAAAAAGCGTAAGATATATATAAAAAACATGCCAATAAATGCTGATTACCCACATTCCAATACTAGCACACATTGATTTACAAGTCAATAATTATTAAAAGTAAATAAATATTTACTATAATATATTGACAAATATAAATATAAGAGTTATAAATTTAGTAGATCAGGAATACAAAAAAGTTTATTGAGATTCATACAAAACTCAACCAATGTTAAGAAACGCCTGATATGGATATGATATAGGATAACAGTACAAATAAGAGGAGAACAATATGAACGAAAGTAATAACAGCAACAAAGCACCGAAAAAATCTTTCCTGTATTATTACGGACTGGTAATGCTGGTACTGATGCTACTGAACATTTTCATTTTTCCGTCATTAATGGACAGAACCGAGCAGGTCAGATATGATCAGTTTATAGATGAATTGGACAAGAAGAATGTGGACGAGGTGTATGTGACGACGAACAGCGAGATCATCTATACCCTGAAAGACAGTAAATGGAAAATAAATTATAAAACAGGTGCGTTCCCTGGCGACGACCTTCAGAAGAGAATTACGGAAGCCGGCGTAGAAAAATACAGCACCGAGACTCCAACCCAGGCATCGCCACTGCTTAATTTCCTGGTTACCTGGATTCTGCCTCTGATTATTTTTATCGGCCTCGGCCAAATCATGAGCAGGGCGATGATGAAGAGGATGGGCGGCGGCAACGCGATGACATTTGGAAAGTCCAATGCTAAAATATACGCAGAATCTGAAACTGGAAAAACATTTGCCGACGTAGCCGGCCAGGATGAGGCGAAAGAGGCATTGCAGGAAATTGTAGATTTTCTGCATAATCCGCAGAAATATGCAGAGATTGGTGCGACACTTCCAAAAGGTGCATTACTCGTAGGCCCTCCTGGAACAGGCAAGACGCTGCTTGCGAAGGCAGTTGCCGGTGAAGCACACGTGCCGTTCTTTTCTATTTCCGGTTCCGAGTTTGTGGAAATGTTTGTCGGAATGGGCGCGGCCAAGGTGCGTGACCTGTTTAAACAGGCCAGTGAGAAGGCTCCCTGCATTGTATTTATAGATGAGATCGATACGATTGGTAAGAAACGTGACGGAGCCGGAATGGGCGGCAATGATGAACGCGAGCAGACTTTAAACCAGCTTCTCACGGAGATGGACGGATTTGACGGCCGCAAGGGAGTTGTTATCCTGGCAGCTACAAACAGGCCGGAATCGCTTGACAAAGCTCTGTTGAGACCGGGACGTTTTGACCGGAGAATTCCGGCCGAGCTTCCTGACTTAAAAGGCAGAGAAGCAATTCTTAAAGTTCACGCCAAACAGGTGAAGGTTGATGAAACGGTTGATTATAATGCAATTGCCAGGGCCACAAGCGGCGCCAGCGGAGCAGAGCTTGCCAATATAATTAATGAGGCGGCGCTGAGGGCGGTCAGAATGGGCCGTAAGACCGTTTCACAGGCAGATCTGGAAGAAAGCGTGGAGACGGTGATTGCCGGATATCAGAGAAAAGACGCCGGTGTTTCAACCGATGAGAAAAAGATTGTTTCCTATCATGAAGTAGGCCATGCGCTGGTGGCGGCTCTTCAGAACCACTCAGCTCCGGTTCATAAAATTACAATTATTCCAAGGACATCGGGAGCGCTGGGGTACACAATGCAGGTCGAGTCAGATCAGCGGTTCCTGATGAGTAAGGAGGAGGCGTTTAATAAGATTGTAACATTGACGGGCGGCCGCGCTGCGGAAGATTTGATTTTCCATTCTATCACAACAGGCGCATCCAATGATATTGAACAGGCCACAAAGATTGCAAGAGCCATGGTTACCCGATACGGCATGAGTGATCAGTTCGGTATGGTAGCCCTGGAGACCGTAAACAATGCCTATCTGGGCGGTGACGCTTCCCTGGCCTGCTCGGCAGATACAGCGACCAGAATTGACGATGAAGTGATATCGATGGTAAAAGAGGCTTATGAGAAGGCCAAGAATATTCTGACCGGAAACGAAGAAAAACTTCATGAACTGGCAGCATACCTTCTCGAGAAAGAGACGATTACCGGCGAAGAATTCATGGAGATCCTTAATAAAAAAGAGGAATAAAAAGACGGATAAACGCAAAGGACAAACGCGGAGGACAAATGCGAAGGACAAACGCGAAGGACAAATGCGAAAAATAGCAGAAAAAATATACGCTAAAATAAATGCTAAGAATAGACAGATGGATAAAGAAACCTGATAAAAAGGAATTATAAAAGAACAGGATAATAAGGGATATGCCCTGACGATGCCAATATTTAACGGCCGTCGGGGTATATCCCTTATGCTTTTATCTCACAAGAAAGTACGTCCTGTGAAATAAACCACTCCATGCAGGGATGCGCGCCCGGGTGCAGATGCAATATGCCGCTAATCGGCTGCGCCCGGCGCGATAGTCCGCTCAGGCAGATTCAAAATTTAAGCAGTACCGGCTTTATTGGGATGTCATCTAAAATGTATAATTTATCAACAAATCGAAGGTATAAGCGGAGGATTCTGACTTATATGAATGTAGTCATGACATTTTATATTTAGTTACAAAATAGATATAATAAACCTATCACTCATGAGAAAGAATTAAAAGAAAACTGAATTTTAGAGTATATTTAAAACAGGACCTGGGGTAACTGTAAATTGCTATTTTTCCGAAGACAGGCGCGCTGAGAAATAAAAATAGTATGAGTGGAGGAACAGATGAAATTTGACGTTATATTAAAGGGCGGGAGAGTGTTTGATCCGGTTAACCGTGTGGACGGCCATTTTGACATAGGAATCCGGGAAGGCAGGATCGCCGGGCTTGGCGGGGATCTGCGCCAGGCGGAAGAAGTGATTGACGTCTCCGGCCTGACGGTGGTTCCGGGAATTATCGATATGCATGTGCACGTGACGAAGCTTTTGGGAGGAAGGGTCGGATATTACATGGCAGCCAGGACCGGAGTTACGACGCTCATTGATTATGCGGGGCCGGTTTCCGATATTACGTCCCAGTTGGGAGAGTATGGCTGCGGCATGAACGTAGGCTGCATTGATGCGGTGCTGCCGGATTTGGTAGGGGAATCGCCCTCCAGAGAACAGGTGAGGGGATTTTTAGAAAACTCCCTGCAAAACGGTTCTTTGGGCCTTAAGATTCTGGGAGGCCATTTTCCATTGACTCCCGGTGCGTCCAGATTCTGCGTGGAAGAAGCCAATGCAAAAAAGGTGCTGGTGGCCTGCCACGCCGGAAGCACGGAAAACAGAAGCGATATATACGGACTGAAAGAGGCGGTGGATTATGCCAAAGGCCAGAGGCTTCTGATGGCCCATATCAATGCCTATTGCCGTGGAAACCGGTATCACTATCTGGAAGAGCTGAGAGATGCTTTTAAACTTCTCAGGGATAACAGAAATATCATTTCAGACTCCCACATGGCGGTGAATAACGGAACGGGAGGCGCCTGCAGAGATGGCGTTCCCTGTGATGCGATTACGGTCAATTGTTTAAAAATGTTTGGATATGAGCCGACGAAAGAGGGACTTGCGCTGGCAATGAAAGATGGGCAGGTGAAAGCCATAGCCGTTCTTGAGAAGGAAAATGTGCTTTTGGAAAAAGAAGAGGCGCTTCAGTACTGGATTGATCATGGGACGAACATCAATGTAAGTTTCCCGGCCAATCTCGCTTCCGTCGCCTCAGCCTGCATTGTAGAGAGAAGGACACCCGGAGGAGAGCCGCTTATTGAACTGGCTGCGACGGATGGGGGCGGTTTCCCGAGAAACGGCCTGATTCAAAAATTACTTCCTTTTTACCGCTTGGGATATCTGACGCTGGAGGAGGTAATTGAAAAATGTTCGGTCAAACCGGCGGCGGTTTTTGGGCTTACGGGCAAAGGCAATCTTGGGATTGGCGCGGATGCGGATATTACAGTATTGGATTTAGAACGCCTGGACGCGGTTATGAGCTTCGCCGGGGGAAGGAAAATTATGTATCACGGATCAGTTACAGGAACGGGAGGTACGTTCCTGACAACAGAGGCCGGAGTGAAAACGGCGGAGAAGAGGCAGCTTAAATACCAGTTGGCGGATACGGCCGGAAGCACTTTATACAGGGAATGGTAGGAGCGGCAGAGAGCCCGTTTCTATGAATTAATTCAATTCGGATTTAGAAAGGAGATTCTTATGATGATTTTTAATTTGCCTCCTATTTTGGGGTTAACTCCATTGATTGTTTACATAATTCTGGCTTTTCGGCCGAAGATCCATCCGCTGGTGAATGTTTCAATTTGTTTGGCGATCGGTGCGGTCCTTACAAAGACAAACCTTCTGGAATTTGGCGCTGTCCTCACAACCTCTTTGGGTTCATTTCTTGGGCAGGTCGGTTTTATTATCATGATCGGTTCCGGCCTGGGCCTGATTTTGAAAGAATCCGGGGTTGCGGAAAACCTTGTTCATCTGATGGTACGGAAAATCGGTATCAATTCAATCGGCAGGGCAATCATAGCGTCCATGCTTGCGTCGATGTTTATGGTTCTGGTGCTGAGCACCCTGACAGGAGGCAATGCGGTCATAGCGCCGATTCTCATCCCCCTGGTTGCGTCTGTCGGAATGACTCCCAGTACGCTGGCTATCATCATGCAGACCGCAGGCGTGACCGGACTTTTTATCAGTCCGTTTTCACCTCCAATGGTAACGATTATGGAGGTGACGGGTCTTGCTTATCAGCAGGTTTTACTGTATGCCAGTTTGCCGGTGTGTATTCCGATGTGGCTGATAACCTATTTTAATGCAAAACGTGTTCAAAAAGCTACGGCGGGCGTAAGTGACTATCCGGAAGGGACAGCCCTGTCGGTGAATGCTTATAAAGCCTCTCCCGAGGCCAAAAGAGCGACCCTGTTCTTTGGTGTGGCGATGGCGCTGATTGTGGGTTATGGGATTATGTTTAAACTGGGAGTTGCCCATGCGATCACCGTTATTACAGTGGCCGTGCTGGCAACCGGATTCGGAGCCCGGTTTAAGATAGACAAAACCATTGATCTGTTTATGAAAGGATGTGCGCAGTATTTCTGGATCTTCATGCTGTTTATTCTGATGGATCCATTCCTGAATTTCATCTCCAAGAGCGGCGCCTTTGATGCGCTTGTGGAAATTGGCGCACCGTTAGTGGAGAGCGGGGGAAAGGTCGGACTGTCGATGCTCGCCTCTTTGATTGGTACATTTGGTATTCAGGGAGCTGCCGTTGCACAGGCGGTAATGCTTAATACGGTATTCCGTCCCCTGGTGGATGCGACCGGTCTCAGCATGCATGTCTGGGCGATTGTAATCTTGATTGGTTCCCAGATGACATCGTTTGCCTATCCCGGCCTTGACATGGTTGCGGCAACGGGTACGGCGCGTTCCAGTGATATGAAATCCCAGGTAAAGCATGGCTGGATGGTTACGGCAGCCGTATTGGCGGTGTGCTTTGTAATGTCAATTCTGTTCGGGTAATTTGTGGAAGGAGAAGAGTAAATATGTGTTTTATGCTAATCGGCGGTAAGAATGCATTTAAAAACGGAACAATGCTGGGGGGACATAATGACGATCTGTTTGGATATGAGGCGGCGTCCATGGAAATAGTTCCTCATATGATACAGGAACCCGGAGCTTCAGTGAAACTGCCTACAGGACCGGTTATCCCTCAAACGCGGGAAACGGCCCGCTGTATTTTGTTAAAAACGTTCCGCGGAAATCTGGCGGGTGATACAATTGCGGTAAATGAACACAACGTCTGTCTTATGGGCGGAGAAAACCTGGCGGTTGATCGCAATGACCGCGCAGCCGAAGCAGATCCCATCGCAGAAAACGGCGTCGCAGGCGGAGTACGGTTCGTAGCGCTGACTCAGAGCAGGACTGCGAGGGAATGTGTGGAGCGGATTGGGCGATACTATACAGAGTATGGAAACCGTTTTCCATGTGCCGTCGGTGTATTCGATACGGAGGAAGCGTGGTATATCGAGGGAGGCGGCGGTTCTGCCTGGCTCGCGGTCAGAGTTCCCGACGACTGCTATTTAATCCAGTCCAACGGTTACCGCATCAATGAAATCGACTGGGATGACACAGAGAATGTTCTGTATTCAGAGGGATTAAGGGAGTTTGTCATTTCAAAGGGACTCTGGGATCCTGCCGCCGGACCGTTTAACTGGGCTAAAGCATTTGGACGGAAATTCCTTGAAGATCCCCGGACATACTATTATAATTCCAGGAGAGTCTGGAGGGCAATTAATTTGCTTTCTTCTACAGAACTTGGTCCGGATCAGGAGGAGTATCCTACATTTATGAAACCGTCTGAGCCTATCACGGCGGAGATGATCATGCGGCTGCTTCGGGATACGAATAATGAAAATGATTTCTGCGCATTTACGGAAGCCGGCGTTAATAGTGACGTGCGCCCGATCGGCGTGCCGCATTGTATCCACTCGGCAGTGGTGGAACTGAACCGGGGATTGCCCGCAGAACTGGGCGGCGTTTTATGGAGCTGCCTCGGGTCTCCGCTCACGGCCCCTTACCTTCCGCACCATTTTGGCGTTACGGAAATCGCGCCTGATTTCCTGGAGGGCAGCGACATTTACAGCGATACCGCGGCTTTCTGGCAGATGAGAAAACTGACGAACCTGGCAATGGCGGACTACTTCCATTATGCTCCGGTTATTACAAATGAATGGATGAAGCTGGAACGGAAGGCATTTTTAATGAAGGAGATAGTGGAGAAAGAGGCATCGGCCTGTTACGAATCCGAGCCGGAGAAGGCAAAAGAACTGCTGACGTCATTTGCGGCTAGTCTGGATTTCGAAGCGCTGAAAACAGCGGAACGGCTCGAAGGACAAATACATCGGGTGATCGCGGGGAATCTTTACAAATACTTTGCCAAGGGTAATTTGCAGTGGTAATTTCAGAATTCATTGAGGGGCAAATCCGTTTTTACGGTGTTTGCCCTTTTGGTGAGAACGGTGACCTGTACGCAGAGCGTGCGGGTTTTCGTCGATGATAAAGCTGTTAAAAACGGGGGATTTCAGGGAGAGGGAATGTGTATGACAGTTGAGATGGAATATGTTTATGTGGTTTATCAGGAAAAAAGTTTTTCCAAGGCGGCACAGAAGCTGTTTGTGAGCCAGTCTGCGGTCAGCGCTATGGTGAGAAAGGCGGAGGCGAAAATCGGCTGTCAGCTATTTGACAGAAGTACGATTCCTCTTACAATAACAAAAGAAGGGGAATATTACATCCGGTGTGCGGAACAGTTTATGCGGCTGGAGAAAAATATGGATGCCTATTTCAGGGATATGGCCGACATAAAGACAGGCCATCTGTCCGTTGGAAGTTCCTCCTTCTTCTGCGCATATCTGCTGGCCGGGCTGCTGAAACGTTTTAAAAACAAATATCCCGGCGTTTCGGTGGAGATCCATGAGGGAAATATCAGGGAGCTGGGGGCTGGACTGTTTGACGACTCGATTGATCTGCTGCTGGAGGCGGCCATACCGGCGGATGACAAAGTGGAGCGGTACCTCTTTGACTATGAAGAGATTATCCTGGCAGTACCAGGTGAATATGAGGTAAATAAGAGGCTGCGGGAATACCAGATGACGTTTGAGCAGGCCAGGGACGGGGCTTTTACCGGGAAGGATATACCGTCGGTACCTATGAAGGTTTTTAAGGACTGTCCTTTTATACTTCTGAAAGAGGAGAATGACATCTGGAGGAGAAGTAAAGAACTCTGTGAAAATGCCGGTTTTGAGCCGCGGGTGGAGCTGTACCTGGATCAGATTATGACGGCATTTTATGTTGCAAAATCAGGCTCTGGAATTACATTTATCAGAAGCAGTCTTCTAAGCCTCGTATCCGAAACAGATGCCCTGGTCTACTACAAAATAGGAGACCCCTTAGCTCGGAGAGGAATTTTCCTGACGCGAAAGCGAGGGCGTTATATGACGAAAGCCATGGAGGCATTTTTGAGTCTTTGCCGTGTCAGGCCGGACAGACCAATAAGGTAAGATTATACCAGGAAGACAGGCGAATCCCCGGTTTTTGTATGCAGTTATCCAATTCTGGGAACAATAAGAAAAAATCTCGACAAATTCCGTTAAATCTCTTGCAAAACTTACCGGAAAATGTAATAATTGTTCAGTATTGACATTCATTTATCTTAATGAGGAGGAAAGAAAATGAAAAAAGTATTAAGCGTGGTACTGTCCGCAGCCATGGCACTTTCTCTCTGTACAGGATGTTCATCTTCATCCGGCAAAGAGACAACCGCTGCACAGACCGAAGCCGCTGCATCTGAAGCAGCAGGAGAGACTGCTGAGGCAGGTGAAGAGACAGAAGCAAAGGCAGCAGAGGGCGTTATGCCGGCAGTTGCAAAGGAAGACCTGAAGGTTGGCGTAATCCATATTGGTAACCCGGCAGACGGTTCCGGTTACTCTTATGCACATGATCTTGGCATCGTTGCTATGCAGAAGGCAGTAGGCCTGGATGACAGCCAGATTATCCGTAAGAATAATGTAGCTGATGATGATCAGACTGCAATTGAGACAGCTATGAGAGAGTGCGTGGAAGAGGGATGTCAGATTATCTTCGCCACAAGCTGGGGATACATGGATGCATGTGAAGCTCTTGCAGAAGAGTTCCCGGAAGTTGTTTTCTCACACGGCACAGGATATAAAGCCAACGGCGTTAACTTCAATAACTATTTTGGAAGAATTTACCAGTCCAGATATTTATCCGGTATTGCGGCAGGCCTTAAGACAGAGTCCAATAAGATTGGTTATGTTGGCGCCTGGGGCAAGGACAATGCAGAGGTTACAGGCGGATGCAACGCATTTGCAATGGGCGTTTACTCTGTAAATCCCGACGCAACCGTTTACATTAAAACAACTAACAGCTGGTATGATCCGGAAGGTGAGAAACAGGCTGCAGTTGCTTTAATCAACGAAGGATGTGACGTAATCGGACAGCATTGCGATACACCGAACCCACAGCTTGCCGCTGAGGAAAACGGCGTATTTGGCGTTGGTTATAACTCAGATATGAGCAAAGATGCTCCTAAGGCAGTTCTTACTTCCACAGTCTGGGACTGGGGCGCATACTATACGACAGCTGTTCAGAGCCTTGTTGACGGAACATGGACAGGCGAGAACTACTTCGGCGGCTTAAAAGAAGGCCTTGTAGACCTGGCTCCGTTATCTGATCTTTGTGCAGAAGGCACAGCAGAGAAGATCGAAGAAGCAAAAGCTAAGATGGTTTCCGGCGAATGGGATGTATTTGACGGCGTAATCGAGTGCAACGACGGAACCACCGTAGGCACAGAGGGCGAGCATATGTCGGATGCTGATATCACAGGAAACATTCACTGGTATTTCAAGAACGTTGTTGAAAAATAATAGTAACTGTCCGGGATTTTTACAGTTACAGACAGCGTTACAGTTAATATGTTGCTGGGCACAGAGTGAACAGTAACATAGATATCACTAAGACAGGCTGAGAGATGAGGGATGCTTAAAAATGGTGAATTACATAAATTCTCATTTTACGGCATCCCTTTTTTGACGCCGTACAAATCACGGTTACTATTCATAGCGGCTGTCCTGCGGTATGCTTTTGCAGGGCTGTGAACAGCAGCGAATCACGAGGTGAAGATATGACAGAACAGTATGCCATTGAGTGCAGACAGATTACAAAGGTATTCGGAAGTGTGGTCGCCAATGATAAGATCGACCTGTCGGTGAAGTATGGGGAAATCATGGCTCTCCTGGGAGAGAACGGTTCCGGTAAGACAACACTTATGAATATGATTTCCGGCATCTATCATCCGGACTCCGGATCGATTCTGGTGGGCGGAAAAGAAGTGGCGATCAATTCGCCTGTGGATTCCAGAAACCTGGGGATCGGAATGATCCATCAGCATTTTAAACTGGTGGATGTATTCAGCGCGATGGATAACATTGTACTCGGAACCAGCGGAAAGCGGCTGGGAAGAAAAGCTTTAAAAGAGAAGATTAAGCAGATCAGCCAGTCTTTTGGACTCGAAATTGAACCTGAAAAGAAGATTTTCGATATGTCCGTCAGCGAGAAGCAGACGGTGGAAATTTTAAAGGTATTATATAGAGGCGCCCAGATTTTGATTCTGGACGAGCCGACTGCGGTACTGACCCCGCAGGAGACGGATAAATTATTTGCTATTCTCCGCAAGATGAAGGAGCAGGGCTGCGCCATTATTATTATCACACACAAACTGCATGAAGTGTTATCCATCAGCGACCGCGTGACGATCCTGAGAAAAGGCCAGAGTATTGAAACGGTCAATACGGCCGAGTGCAATGAGAAGAAGCTGACGGAGCTGATGGTCGGCCGCCCGGTGACTTTGAATATCGAGCGTCCGGAGATGGAGAAACGGGAGACGATCCTGAAAGTCGTTGACCTGACCGTGGATAAGAGCGACGGCTCTATGGCCCTTGACGACGTATCCTTTGAGATTAAGACAGGGGAAATACTGGGTGTGGCCGGAGTGGCGGGCAGTGGGCAGAAAGAACTCTGCGAGACGCTGACGGGCCTGATGGCGGCAAAACAGGGAGCTATCCTTTATCATAAAGAAAACATTGTGGGAAAGACACCCGCAGAGATTATTAAGCTGGGAATCAGCATGAGCTTTGTGCCCGAGGACAGGCTCGGCATGGGACTGGTTGCTTCCATGGGTATGGTGGACAACATGCTGTTAAAGTCCTACACGGATGGAAAAGGGCCTTTTGTGGAGCGGAAACCGGCCAGGGAGCTGGCCCAGAAGCTGGTGGATAAGCTGGGAATCGTGACTCCGGGCGTGGACACGCCGGTCCGGCTGATGTCGGGAGGCAATGTCCAGAAGGTGCTTCTGGGACGTGAGATTGAGTCCAGCCCCCAGGTGCTGATTACGGCCTATCCGGTGCGCGGACTTGATATCAATTCATCCTATACGATTTATGATTTATTAAATGAACAGAAGAAAAAGGGCGTAGCCGTCATTTATATCGGTGAGGATCTGGACGTGCTCCTGGAGCTGTCGGACCGAATCATGGTACTCTGTCACGGCCAGGTAACAGGAGTTGTCGATGCAAAACACGTGACAAAGGAGCAGATTGGACTGATGATGACAGGCACTGAGGCGGCCGAGGCCCTGAAAGGGCCGGAAGAGGAGGAAAAAGCATGAAAGAGCCGTTGATCCGTGTAGTAAAAAAAGCGGAGCTGGGCAGCAGGGAGACGTTTATCCTGCGTCTGGAAGCGATTCTGCTGGCGCTTGTGGCCGGCGGGCTTTTTATTCTGATAATCGGACAGAATCCGTTTGTAATTTATAAAACAATTATCACGGGAGCGCTGCGCAGCCAGATGGCAATCCAGGCTACGGTAAAGATTGCGATTCCGCTTCTGATTGCGTCACTCGGCGTAACGCTGGCATTCAAGATGAAATTCTGGAATATCGGTGCGGAGGGCCAGATTATCGCGGGCGGTATCTGCGCCTCCTATTTTGCCCTTTTCCATTCGGGATGGAACCACTGGGTGCTGGTTATTGTTATGTTTATCGCGGGAGCCGTGGGAGGCGGTCTGTGGGGGCTGATCCCGGCATGGTTCAAGACAAAATACGACACGAATGAGACTTTATTTACGCTGATGTTAAACTATATTGCCCTGAATATCATCGTATTCCTGAGAGAGGGTCCATGGCGCGATCCCGGTTCCCAAGGTTATGCAAAGATTGCCAGATTCGACAAGAATGCGGCTCTCGACAAGGTGTTCGGAATTCAGTTCGGCTGGATTATCGCACTGGCGCTGGTGGTTCTGGTACTTATCTATATGAAGTATTCCAAACAGGGATACGAGATAGGCGTTGTGGGAGAGAGCCAGGAGACGGCGCGGTATGCGGGAATGAACGTGCAAAAAGTCGTTCTTCGCACGATGTTCCTTTCCGGCGCGGTGTGCGGTATCGGCGGAATGGTCCAGGCGGCCGGTTCCGACGTGACGCTGACGACGGCGGTGGCCGGAGGCGTCGGATTTACGGCAATCATCGTGGCATGGCTGGCACAGCTCAATCCGCCGGCAATTCTCATTGTCACAATTCTGTTCAGTATTCTGGAAAAAGGAAGCAGCGTGGTCCAGTCCTCCTTCGGACTGTCGTCCGACAGCGCGGATGTCCTTCAGGGAGTAATCCTGTTCTTTATTCTGGGATGCGAGCTGTTTATACGTTATAAATTTGTTTTGCGGGGGAAAGGAGGCGCCAGGGCATGAATAGTGAAATCTTAATTAAATTTCTTGTGGCTGCAGTACTTGCGGGAACACCGTTCCTCTTCGGCACGGTCGGCGAGATTCTGAGCGAAAAAGTGGGCCATCTGAACCTCGGTGTGGAAGGTATGATGTCCCTCGGAGCCTGCGCCGGATTCATGGCCGGCTATATTACAGATAATTTCCTGGTTGCAGTCCTGGCTTCGGCCGCTGCGGGAATGTTAGGCGCCCTGATTTACGGCGTGCTGACCGTTACCTTCATGGCAAACCAGAACGTAACGGGTCTTACGATGACGATTTTCGGAGTCGGGCTTTCCAACTTTATTGGCGTGTTCATGCTGGAACGATCCGATGGAGGCACCTTAAAGCTTCCGGACACGATCACATCCCAGATGAGAAATATCCATATCCCGGGGCTGAGTGACATTCCGGTATTGGGAGAGCTTCTGTTTTCCTACAATCCGTTTGTTTATCTGGGACTGGTTATCGCCATAGCAGCCAGCATCTATCTGTACAAAACCCAGATGGGACTGAATGTGCAGGCAATCGGCGAGAACCCCGGAGCAGCCGACGCGGCCGGAATTGAGGTTACAAAATGGCGTTATATTAACATCCTGCTTTCCGGCGCTATCTGCGGAATCGGCGGCGCTTACTGTTCCATGATCATCAACAGCGGCGTATGGCTGAGGGACAGCGTGGGCGGCCTTGGATGGATTTCCGTGGCCCTTGTAATCTTCGCTTCCTGGAAACCGGTCAATGTTATCTACGGTTCCTTCATTTTCGGCGCTCTCAGGGTGCTGAAATATTACGTTCCAAAGAATACCTATGCAATCCCGACGGCATTTTTCGACGCACTTCCGTTCCTGATTACGGCGCTCGTGCTTGTTATCTCTTCTATGAGAAAGAGTAGGGGCGGCCATATCCCGGCACATCTGGGTATGAATTATTTCAGGGAAGAGCGGTAAGGAAAAAGAGCTGGCAGGAGAAAGTAAATACCAGAAAAAACTAAGGAGTCCGTCTTGCCGGACTCCTTAGTGCTTTCCGGGGGACACCCCTTTGCGCCCACAATATTTCCCATAAAACCCAAAAAAATATGGGAATTTATGCCGAACAAATGTTTGCAAAACATACCGGAATATGCTATACTGGGATAGCTACAGATAGACAGGAACCATACAAAAAGCTGAATTGATACGGGGTTATTGAACGCTGCGTGCCGTTTTCTGCAGGGAGTGGTCAGTAACACAGTTAAGACAGGATAATAAGCAGCAGGAATCCAATGATGCTTGTATACACAGGAGTTTGAATAATGGCGAAGCAGTATATTAAAATACGTGGTGCCAATGAGCACAATCTGAAGAATGTTTCACTTGATATTCCGAGAAATGAGCTGGTCGTCCTGACCGGTCTGTCAGGCTCGGGTAAATCGTCGCTGGCGTTTGACACGATCTATGCGGAAGGCCAGAGAAGATATATGGAATCTCTATCCTCCTATGCGAGACAGTTCCTGGGGCAGATGGAGAAACCGGACGTGGAGAGCATAGAGGGGCTTTCCCCGGCTATTTCCATTGATCAGAAGTCCACGAACAGGAACCCGCGTTCCACGGTAGGAACGGTTACGGAGATTTATGACTACATGCGTCTTCTCTATGCGAGAATCGGTATCCCCCACTGTCCGAAGTGCGGCCGTGAGATTAAGAAGCAGACCGTGGATCAGATGGTGGATCAGATCCTGGCTCTTCCTGAGAAGACGAGAATACAGCTTCTTGCGCCCGTAGTAAGGGGACGCAAGGGCCGTCATGAGAAGGTGCTGGAACAGGCCAAGAAGAGCGGCTATGTCCGCGTCAGGATTGACGGCAATCTCTATGAGCTGACGGAATCGATTGCACTGGAGAAGAACATTAAACATAATATTGAGATCGTAGTGGACCGTCTGGTGGTCAAAGAGGGAATTGAGAAGCGTCTTTCCGATTCCATCGACACGGTTATGGGGCTGACCGGCGGACTGATGATGGTGGATGTATTCGGACAGGAGCCAATTATGTTCAGCCAGAGTTTTTCCTGCCCGGACTGCGGAATCAGCGTGGACGAGGTGGAGCCGAGAAGCTTTTCCTTTAATAACCCCTTCGGAGCCTGTCCCGACTGTTACGGCCTGGGATATAAGATGGAGTTTGACGAGGATCTGATGATACCGGACAAGAGCCTCAGCATTAAGCAGGGAGCCATTGTGGCGATGGGCTGGCAGTCGTGCTGCGACAAGGGCAGCTTTACCGGCGCGATTCTGGAGGCGCTGGCGGAGGAATACCATTTCAGCCTGGACACCCCGTTTGAGGAGTACCCGAAGGAAGTGCACGATATCCTCCTGAAAGGCACCGACGGAAAGATCGTAAAGGTACGTTACAGGGGCCAGAGGGGCGAAGGAATTTATGACATTGCCTTTGAGGGCCTGATACAGAATATGAATAAGAAGTACAGGGAGACATTTTCCGACTCGATGAAGGCGGAATATGAAACATTTATGAGAATCACTCCCTGCCCGACCTGCCGGGGACAGCGTCTGAAACAGGAAGCCCTGGCCGTAACGGTAGGCGGCTGCAATATTTATGAGGCCACCAACATGTCCATCGTGAAGTACCGTGAGTTCCTGGACGAGCTTCAGCTTACCACGATGCAGGAGACGATCGGCGCTCCGATTCTCAAGGAAATTAAGGCCAGAGTGTCCTTCCTGATTAACGTAGGACTTGATTATCTGTCACTGGCCCGTGCCACGGGAACACTTTCGGGAGGCGAGGCCCAGCGTATCCGTCTGGCCACCCAGATTGGTTCCGGTCTGGTCGGCGTGGCTTATATTCTGGATGAGCCGAGTATCGGCCTCCATCAGAGGGATAATGACAAGCTCTTGCAGACGCTTCTCCATCTGCGCGATCTGGGCAATTCTGTGCTTGTCGTGGAACACGATGAAGATACGATGCGTGCGGCCGACTGTATAGTCGATATCGGGCCGGGAGCCGGAGAACATGGCGGTAACGTGGTTGCCGTCGGTACGGCGGATGAGATTATGGCATGTAAGGAGTCCATCACCGGAGCCTATTTGAGCGGCCGGGAGAAGATTCCGGTTCCCGGTGAGCGCAGGACGCCGACCGGCTGGCTGACCGTGAAGGGAGCCGCTGAGAATAACCTGAAGAATATCGACGTATCCTTCCCGTTAGGAGTAATGACCTGCGTGACGGGGGTTTCGGGCTCCGGAAAGAGTTCCCTGGTGAATGAGATTTTATATAAAGCTCTGGCCAAGAAGCTGAACCGGGCCCGTACGATTCCGGGAAAACATAAGAAGATTGAAGGTGTGGAGCAGCTCGATAAGATTATTGCAATCGACCAGTCCCCAATCGGAAGGACTCCGCGTTCCAACCCTGCAACTTATACGGGGGCGTTTGACTTAATCAGGGATTTATTTGCATCGACCTCCGATTCCAAGGCCAAGGGATATAATAAGGGACGTTTCAGCTTTAATAAGAAGGGCGGACGCTGTGAGGCTTGTACCGGAGACGGAATTATCAAGATTGAGATGCATTTCCTGCCCGATGTTTACGTTCCGTGCGAGGTCTGCGGGGGTAAGCGATATAACAGGGAGACTCTGGATGTCAAGTATAAGGGAAAGAGCATTTACGACGTCCTCAATATGACGGTGGAGGAGGCGCTCAAATTCTTTGAGAATGTTCCGTCTATTTACCGTAAGATAGAGACTCTCTACGATGTGGGACTTTCCTACATCCGTCTGGGACAGCCGTCCACCGAGTTATCCGGCGGTGAGGCCCAGCGTATCAAACTGGCCACGGAGCTGAGCAAGAGAGGTACCGGAAAGACGATTTACATTCTGGATGAGCCGACGACCGGCCTCCATTTTGCCGATGTCCACAAGTTGATCGAGATTCTGCGCAGACTGTCGGACGGCGGCAATACGGTTGTTGTTATTGAACATAACCTGGATGTGATTAAGACGGCCGACTACCTGATTGATATCGGACCGGAAGGCGGAGATAAGGGCGGTACGGTGATTGCCCAGGGAACGCCGGAAGAAGTGGCGGAGAGCCCTGTTTCCTACACCGGAGAGTATGTGAAGAAATATTTGGAACTGTAATGAATAAGCAGTTTCGGTTAATGGCAGAAGGTATGATATAAGTTATATTATAAGCCATAATATAACTTATGATATAATTTGTGATAGAAGAAGAGGGAAGAATACCCGGACAGAGTGATTTTGTCCGGGTATTCTTCCCTTTCTGACTTTTGTTTGAACCTGATTTTAACCTGAAGAGATTTAACCGGGACAATAAACCTATTCGGACTGGAATTTATGAACAGCGGACGGCATCACCTCATTGGGGATCGGCTGATAAAGTTCGCCGTTTAACTGTTCCTTCCACTCTCTGCGTGCCTCTTTGACTGTTTCGGGGTTGAGATACAGATCGATTGCCCCTCCGGCTATGACTTTTCCGGCATAAATCAGACCTTTGTGCGCGATGGAGCTTTTACCCTGCGCAGTTCGCTGCCAGGAGTGGGCGGGGGTGCCGCAGCACATGGTGGCGGCCTGGATCTGTCCGGTTGGGCAGATAAAACTTACATCCCCGACATCCGTGGAGGACGGGAGTGTCATCGTGACGGGCAGATCCGGTACGGCAAAAGAGTGGATTGGTTCTCCGATATAAGGCTTAACAAATGCCCGGACGTTTGGACCAAGTTTTTCGGCGGCCGCTATGAGACTGTCTTTTACGGGAAGAGTGGACTGGATTTCAACTGCATAAGCCAGTTCTTCCTCCGTAAATTGATTGGCCGGGACTTCCAGCAGGTTGGCGGCGAGGACGCTTGACAAGGTCCTGTTTGGTACAATGTTTGCGCATGATTTAATAAACTGGATCTCCACACTGGTTCCGGTCATCAGGGCGGCGCCCTTTGCCACATCGTCCACACGTTTGGCAATCTCTTTTACCTGACTGATTTTCGGAGCGCGTATCAGATAGACGGCCTCGGCCTCGGCCTGAACGACATTCGGCGAAAATCCTCCCGTATTTGTCACGGCATAGTGTACCCTTGCCTCCGGGATAATGTGTTCTCTGAGGAACTGGACACCCGTATTAAAGAGGGTTACGGCATCCAGCGCGCTGCGGCCCAGGTGCGGGGAGGCCGCGGCGTGGGAACTGGTTCCATGGAAACGGTAGAGCACCTCCTGGTTTGCCAGACAGCTGACGGCAGTGCCGGCATTGATATCACCCGGATGCCAGGACAGGGCGATGTCCAGTTCATCGAAGATCCCGTCACGCGCCATAAATGCCTTTCCGGCTCCTCCTTCCTCACCGGGGCAGCCGTAGTAAATTACGGTGCCGGGAGTGTTTGTCTCCGCAAGAAAATGCTTTACCGCAATGGCGGCGGCCAGGGAACCGGCGCCGAGAAGATTGTGGCCGCAGCCGTGGCCGTTTCCACCCGGCGTTACCTCTTCATGGTGAAAGATATCGGCTTTCTGGCTCATTCCCGAGAGGGCATCGTATTCCCCAAGAATCCCGATTACTGGAACGCCGCTTCCAAAGCGGCCCGAGAAAGCGGTCTCCATGCCGGCCAGTCCGCGCTCTACTTTAAAACCTTCCTGTTCCAGCGCCTGACATAAAATGCCGGCTGCAAAATGTTCTTCAAAGGATGTTTCCGGATGTTCCCATATTGCATCGGAAATGCTGCAAATCCAGTCTTTTTTCTGGTCGATTGCCGACCACGCGTTTTCTTTTACTGTCATATTGACCTCCTGATTCTATAATTAATGTTGGTTATGTCTGCCTGTCCTTCCCGGCTCCTCATACCGCCGCATTTGCATTTTTGCATACAATCCCCGTCTGCTCTTCCGGTGCATCCTGCATTTTTTTAGAGCGCTTATACAGACCGCGGAACAGGAACAGCAGTATGACGGAAAAGATCAGAACAGCCGTTACGGTGAGGAAAATCTGCATGCGCGTCCCGTTCTTTAGTGCATAGTAGATGATGAGCGTCAGCGGAAGGGATATTAAGTTAAACAGGGACATTCCCAGGCTGACGTCGTTGAGCGCCGTTGTCTTGTACTCGGGATCACAGATTTTAAGCAGCATCATGCCGTTAATGAGCACACCGGTTTCCAGGCCCCAAACCATAATGGAATGCTCAAAGGGATGGCGGGACGGAAAGAGCCATTTGAAGATGATAAAGGTTGAGACAAAGGTGACTGCGAGCCCGGCAATCACCATAACAAACAGAGGTCCGGCATAGTCGGAGAGCGTTTTAACAGGAATGCTGGCAATGGCAGCTGCAATGGCAAAGTCGCTCATGGAACCGATGATGCGCGCCTTTACTTTTGTGTCAATCAGCCAGCCAAGACCCAGCTTCGAGATGGCCCAGTCCACCGGATACATGCCGGCCATGCAGAAAAACCATACGGGAAGATTGTCACCCGGATCAACAATTCCCTGAACGATAAAACCGATGCCGCAGGCCAGGAGCAGGATTGCCAGATGTATCGTGATGGTATCAATGGAGGAACTCATCATCGTTTCTCGGCCGATGGATTCCTGGCGGCTGGTGTCGGGATCATATCCCCGGGCCATGGATTCCGGGATTTCAGACGGTTTTTTAAGAATCGCCGTATATCCTTTTCGGGAAGCTACATTGATTGTGATAATGCCGATGATCATACCGGCGATCAGGCCGATGGTGGCGGTTGTGGTGGTAACGCCCTGGGACGTTTCCCAGTAATCAAAACCATATCCCTGCAGCAGACTGCCTACCATTCCGGCGGAGCCGTGGCCTCCGGCAAAACCGCGGGCCAGTTCATAACCGAAGGTCTTATAAAGTCCGGAGTCCGGGCTGACGGCGGAGTAGATTACATTAGTGCCGAGGCCGACCACTTCCTGCAGGGAGGTTACAACCTTGATAACGGCGCCTGTGGCCAAAAAAGCGGCCAGAGCAATGAGGCCTTTTTTAACCGGTTTTGCTTTTGGTTTATTCCCGGTTCGCTGTAAGGCGGAGCCGGAAGCAGAAGACATTTTTGTCTTCCCATTTTTGGAAGAAAACATCCCCAGAGGAGTTGCCGCGAAAATAGGAATTACAAGAATGCTGGGAAGTGCGGTCCAGGCGTCCAGCCACTCTTCACTGACCGGAAGCAGAGAAAAATTTCCCAGAATCCTGGGGCCGAGCAGTAATCCGATGAACCCTCCGATTACCGATGCCGGAAGAAATAATTTCCGGAACAGAGGGACTCTGGCCCTCAGCCAGGCGCCTGCCAGCAGAAGCGCCGACAGCAGGCAGATACTTTTGAGAAGTTCAAGCATACTTTGAGAAGTCACTTTACTTCCTCCTTTCGTTTCCTGTTGATTTATGTTAAAATCACTATAACATTTGGGGAAAAGTTTGGGAAATACGACTATCTGATACCCCTATAGGGGAAATGAATTGCAGAACTGTCCGGAAAATGCAGTCTGTATTTTACGGGTTTGGGAGGAAGTTTATGAATACTCAGCAGCTTAAAATTATTCTCACGGTGGCGGAGACCGCCTCTATTTCCAGGGCGGCCAGGGAACTGTACCTGTCCCAGCCTACGGTGAGCAATTCAATTATGACCGTGGAAAACGAGGTGGGATTTCAGATATTCGAACGGACAAACAGGGGAATTTCGGTGACGGACAGGGGCAGGCAGATGCTGCGCCATGCGGCGGTGGTGGCGGAACAGATGGAGGCGATCGGAAGGATTTCGCAGGAAGAGATCGTCAGACGTTTCCGCCTTATTGCGCCAAGCAGCCTGAGAATCGAGAGAGCCTTTGCACGCTTCTGCAGGAAATACTGCCGGTCGGAGAAATTACAGTTTTCCATGTATGCCGAAGGAATCGGTGAGGCAGTCGATTCCCTGTATCAGGGAAAGGCCGATATGGCTATTGCTTTTTGCCCCATCGGCACTGTGGAGACGCTGTCGGGACAGATGCGCCAAAAGGATGTGCTCTACACCTATCTTGGCAGACAGCCGTTCGTGATAACGGCGTCAAAGGACCATCCGATGAATCAGGAGGAACTGACGCCGGAAACACTTTCAAAATACACATGCATCAGATACAGAAATTCTATCAGGGTCGAGAGTTTTATCCCGGAGACCATGCGCGTTGCGATAGGAACCGACCGCGTAATCCGGGTGGAATCCAGGGAACTCAGGATGAAACTGGCCTCCCAGGGCGTAGGTTTTCTGGCCGGAACGCCTATCGATCCGGCGGAGCTTGAAGAATACGGCCTGGTCAGCCGCCCTGCCTATGGGCTGAGCGGTGAAATGGGGTACATGGTGCCGAAAGCCAGGCAGAAGGAGCCTCTGGTAAAGGAGTTTCTCCAACTGCTCCTGGAGGAACTGCGGACAATTGAAGGGTTCCAGGAAAATGCGGAGCTGAAGGTTTAAGACACTGAGAGGGGGAGAAGAATGAACGGTGAGATGGAACGGGAACTGGAAGAAATGCTGCGGCAAAAAGGAGCCGCACTTGTCGGATTTGCAGATATGACGGAGGCAACGTCCGGCGAATGGCCGTCCGGCGTTTCCATGGCCGTGACGATACCAAAGGAGATTGTACGGTCGATAAGCGACGGACCGAATGAGAAATATTTAAAAACATATTATGAATTGAATGCGAAGCTGGATGAACTGGCTGTTGCCTGTAAGGAGTATCTGCAGGAAAGGGGATATCAGGCGCTGGCCCAGACCGTGGATTCCGTGAAGGAGTTTGGGAATTACCGCACCTGGCTGCCGCATAAGACGGTTGCCACCTGTGCCGGAATCGGATGGATCGGGAAAAATGCACTGCTGATAACAAAGGAGTACGGTTCTGCAGTCAGGATTACGTCGGTCGTCACGGATGCTCCCCTTAAAACGGGAAAAGCTATCAGGGAATCGCAGTGCGGAGGCTGCATGGTGTGCACAAATGCCTGTCCTGCGGGTGCTGTCAGCGGAAAACTGTGGAACAGAGGGCTGGATCGCGATGAATTTGTGGATATCGAGGCTTGCAGGAGTAAAGGACGCGGGATGGTGAAAGAAAGACTGGGAAAGGAACTGACTTTATGCGGCATCTGCATAGCCGCCTGTCCTTATACGAAGCGGTATCTTTGCAGCAGCGTTTAAAAGCCTGATGCAAAGGGAGCTGTTTTTTGACCGATTTTCCCCGGGCTGTAGTAAAGATACAAAATGCATGACGAAAAATGGCAGAAAACCGTGAAAAAACTTCTTGTCAAGGGAACGTCGTTATTTTATAATAAGTAATACGCCTCAGGACGGCTGCACATAACAACGCGGCTGCGTCGCTGCGGTTCAATCAATTTATAAATTATAGTTCTTATGCCAATAATAACATTGTAAAGTATTACAAGTATCAGGGGAAAATCACCAACGGAAAATTATTAGGAGGAATACTCGTGGAAAAAGAGATGATTATCGTATTGGACTTTGGCGGACAGTATAACCAGCTGATTGCCAGAAGAGTCAGAGAATGCAACGTGTATTGTGAAGTACATTCATACAATATGCCGCTGGAAAAGATTAAGGAAATGAATCCGAAAGGAATTATTTTCACAGGCGGACCAAACAGCGTGTATGGGGAAGACTCTGCAACATGTCCAAAGGAAATTTTTGAACTGGGTATTCCGATTTTAGGAATTTGCTATGGCGCACAGCTTACCGCACATTTACTTGGAGGCAAGGTGGCAACCGCCCCTGTCAGTGAGTACGGCAAGACAGAGGTGGCTGTGGATACGGCCTCAAAACTCTTTGAAGGAGTTTCCGCGAAGACGATCTGCTGGATGAGCCATACGGATTATATAGAGAAAGCGCCGGAAGGTTTCAAAATAACATGTACGACTCCGGTCTGCCCGGTTGCAGCCATGGAGTGTGAAGAAAACAACTGGTATGCCGTCCAGTTCCATCCGGAAGTAATGCATACACAGGAAGGCACAAAGATGCTTTCCAACTTTGTATACAATGTCTGCAAGTGTGCTGGCGAATGGAAGATGGATGCATTTGTAGAGCGTACAATCGGCGAGATTCGCGAAAAGGTTGGAAACGGCCGTGCGCTTTGCGCCCTGTCGGGCGGCGTGGACTCATCGGTGGCCGCTGTTATGATGGCAAAGGCAATCGGCAAACAGTTGACCTGCGTATTTGTAGATCACGGTCTGCTCCGCAAAAACGAGGGAGATGAAGTTGAGGCTATATTCGGACCGGAAGGACAGTATGATTTGAACTTCGTACGCGTCAACGCCCAGGAACGTTTCTATGAGAAACTGGCCGGAGTGTCGGATCCGGAGCAGAAACGTAAGATTATCGGAGAAGAATTTATCCGTGTATTTGAGGAAGAGGCGAAGAAGATTGGAAAGGTTGATTTCCTGGTTCAGGGAACCATTTATCCCGATGTGATCGAGTCCGGCCTTGGAAAATCAGCCGTTATCAAGTCCCACCACAATGTAGGCGGCCTTCCCGAACATGTTGATTTTAAAGAGATCATTGAGCCGCTGCGCATGCTGTTCAAGGATGAGGTGAGAAAGGCGGGCCTGGAGCTTGGCATTCCCGAGAGGCTTGTATTCCGCCAGCCGTTCCCGGGTCCGGGACTTGGCGTCCGCATCATCGGCGATGTGACACCTGAGAAGGTGAAAATCGTCCAGGATGCCGATGCGATTTACCGCGAGGAGATTGATAAGGCAGGAATCGCAGGCGATTTAGGCCAGTATTTCGCCGCTATTACCAATATGAGATCCGTAGGCTGCATGGGTGACGAGAGAACTTATGATTACGCTATTGCCTTAAGAGCCGTGCTGACTTCCGATTTCATGACCGCTGAATCCGCTGAACTTCCCTGGGAAGTGCTTGGGAAGGTTACAAGCAGGATTGTGAATGAGGTAAAAGGGGTTAACAGAGTGTTGTATGATTGTACGGGGAAACCGCCGGCAACGATCGAATTCGAATAGAAGACAAAGCCGCTACAAACCTTGATTTCACAGGGCTTGTAGCGGTTTTGTCATATACGCCGTTCAACATAGAATACCAGACACAGCAGCTTGCAGACACTCATATCCGACTCTTCGTAAAAGATTATGGCAGTTGATGTCCTGCTATTCTGATTGAAAAACAAGTATCATATTGTTCTTTAATTTACATTTCCTTAAATCCTGTTCCGGAATACTTTTTATATTTTTGTTTTCAATTAGGTGTAAATATTCCGCATGCGATAAATGTAATTTTTGTTTCACCAATGAAGAAACTTTTACCGGAAACGGATATTGACTCTTAATTTCAAGTTCTACATTTTCACTCAAAAGAAAGTCATCACCAAGAATCGAGTATGGAGGGATTTCAACTTCATCAACGCCATTTCTATAAAGGAAATCACTATCCATTGCATATTCCTCTACGAGAGCTTGATTGTTTGTGTGAAAGCCCTCTAATTGTACCGGATTTATAGATTGAGGGGAAATGTGGGAATACACTCTAGCGTTCCATGTAGTATTACAATCCGAGCAATTATATATCAGCCAAACGTCCAATGCCCGCCGTTGGGCATTCACGCGGAATTTTTCCGAACAAAAAAATTGAGATTTTTTTCCACATTTTTTACAATGTTTAAACACCGCCGACAAAGAATGATATTGCACTTCCCATGTAATTTTTTTCATACACACCTCCGTCTTTGCTTTATTACTCCAAAGAAAAAGGTGGATTTTCACAGCTTTTTTTCATAAAGGACCTCCTTTGTTTTGATAAGAAGATTTTAGCATTACACCTTATCAAACCCAACCTAATGATCTCTTATGAGATAAATATGAGAAAGCGGCTGATATGGTTTTGAGTAAGCCATATCAGCCGCTTTTCAATTATTATTTTTTAACTGCCCGACAATCCGTTGAATACTTTTCAAAGACAGATAATATTTCTCTGCTAAAGTTTCCATATTTGTCCCTGCAAGATAATCTGCATAAATTTGTCTGTTTCTGTCCTGTAGCTCTTGACGGGTTGAGGTCGTGTCTCCCCAGCTCTTTTTATTATCTGCGACTCTGGGTATATAGAGAAATTCTCCATCAATGTACTCTTGAACCTTTAGCAATAATTCTTGTGGCAGAACGTGTGTTGCTTTCTTATAACTCATTCTCGTGCTCCTAAATAATGTTTTTTACAGGAACAGCAAAGACTATCTGCAACACGTATTCACTTTTTATTTGTTGCGATAGCTTTGCTTACGCAACAATAACGATAGGATTAAGCATATACCTACAAGCCTCCTTTTCATGGTCTTATCTTTATATTTTATTGCGGTGCAGCAAATAGGGATACCTCAAATTCGATTAATAAAAGAAAATGAGCATTACCCGCAGCAGCCCCTTAACAAAAATAAGGATAGAGTATTATATCATTTTTTTTGCAGAGGTACAATCCGCCCCCATTAGATGATATATACCATTTCATCCAAATATTGGTATTATGTAAATATATCCAGTTTTATTACTGACTGATATTCTTTCAAAGGTGGGACCATACATAAAAGGGAAGTTGATAGTGCTTTTGCAATATTGGTAATTATTTAATAAAAATAGTAAAATCAGTCCCCAAAACCTAATTGTATATCCCCTCATATCATGATAATATGAATATAGTTTCACTCACTACACTGACTAAGAAGGGAATCAGGGAAAATGGTATTTGAGCCGGATGAGAAAATGAAAAAGAAAATGTCGAAAGACGGAAGTGTGCTGAAATTTATGTACAGTGTGGCCGGACTTGGAAAAGGGCTGGCTGCTGCGGGGGGCATGCTGGTAGGCATCGGCATATTGCTGGGAGCTGTATTTCAAATGACTCTTGAGATGGAGATGGTACAGATTCTGATGTTTGCCGGGGCCTTTGTGATTCCAGGGATCCTGCTCGTTTTAGGCGGCGTTAGGCTGCAGAAGACACGGGATGACAAATGGCTGAAAAAGTATGAAAAAGAGACGGGACTTCCGGAAGCAGAGATTCTGAAAGCAGATCAGGAGTTCAGGGAGCCAGGAACTATTCTGTTCAGCTTTGAAAAACAGAAAGATACCAACAGTTTAAAGAAGATGGGTTTTATAACGAAGCATTATATCAAGATGCCGGGGATAGGAGCTTCCATGGCACGCATGGAGGACTTGGTGGCCTGTTTTTATACAAATAAGTTCCGGTGCCAGGACGGCGGTTATGACCGGGCGTTTATGGCTTATTCCAACGATAAGAAGATGGTGTTTCTCAACACTTCGATTAAGGAAAAAGACGCAGTGGAGATTGTACAGGCGGTTGTCAAACGGAATCCGTCCGTCATTCATGATCACCATTTTATGTATGAGAACAAACAATATGATGCCGCACGTGATATAGATGAAGTCATTGCATTACATAATGAGGTTACAGGAGCAGGAAAATCGTGAAAATTACAGAATTAAGATGTTCCGCTTGTCAGGGAACGATGATTGTTGATCCGGAAAACCCTAACTATGCCATATGTGAATATTGTGGAACCAGGTATTTGATTGAATGGGATACGGCAGGGGGAAATGGGGCTGCGGGAGAGGGAAATCCTTCTCTGAAAAAGATACCGGAGCCGATTAAGTATCAACCGGTCAAGACACATGAAAAGAAAAAAACAGGATGGGAACCATACGGCTGGAAACGCGGAGCCGCGCTCATAGCGCTGTTTTTTGTTATACTGGGCGTGATGAGAGGTCCTGCCGTTTACCGGCGCTATAAGATGGACCATGAGGCGAAAGTAAATAGTGAACTGTCAGAGGATGCCGTCAACGGAAGTGCGGCAGTAATTGGCAAAACAGAGGTAGATGATATTAAGCTGGAGGGAATTCTTGCCGCATTTGCGGAACAGGTATATGGGCAGCCTGCGGAGTTAATCACCGATGAACAGCTGGCAAAGATTCAGTGGCTGGAATTCAGAACCACAGCCGATTTTGAGCAGATTGGGTACAGTTTTCATAATCCGTATTCCGGTTCCGGTGACGGAGCCGCCGATTGGGAAATGGGAGTTTCTGAGCCGGAGTTTACCTGGGTCAGCTTTCCCAGAGACAACTATGTAAATATGAATTTATCCAGCTTGCCGAAGTTTACGGGGGTAAAGAAACTGAAAACCAACCGCGGACTTACATCGGAGGAAATTGCGGGTCTGCAGCTTGAAGGGATCAGCGGATACTTTGACAGTCTGGACGGTGTGGCAGGACTGATCGGTGATACGGATTCCATGCGGGAAATCGGCATATCGGGAGACAAGGTGAGTATTAACGGAGCCGAAAAGTTTCCGAACCTGGAGATTCTGAGTCTGAACTGCGATCAGATTGAGGAGCCGAAGAAGCTGGTTGCTGTCAAAACATTGAAATCCCTTTCGGTCGATCTGTATGACGAGGGGATGGATTTTTCCGTTTTCGGCATGATGCCATGGCTGGAGAGGGTGACGATTAGTTCAAAGAAGTTAAAAGATTTCAGCTTTGTGTCGGGGATGGAGGGACTAAAGGAACTGAACTTAAGCTATGGGACATTCCTGAATCTGGATCCGCTTAAAAACTGCACGGGGTTGGAGAGTCTGACCATAGAACGCTGCGACGAGTTAAAAGATATGTCTGCGATATCCGGACTGACAAATCTTAAAAAATTGAAGCTGGAGCTGCCATACGGCTGCCCGGAACCGGATCTGAGTGCGCTTTCGGCCATGGAGGAGCTGTATCTGGACAGTTTTGAGAATACCGCTTTTCTGCGGAACATGCCGGAGCTTAGGACAATGACGCTGGACGGCTGCAGGATAAATAATCCGTCGGATTTTGAGGGCCTGGGGAAGCTAACTACCTTAAACTGCACCTCGTTCGGCCAGATGGAACGGGACTACCGTTTTATCACAAGACTTCCAGCACTTGAGAACCTGAACCTGAGCGGGACAAAAACTTATGAGGATATATCCGGGATTTTTAACATGACGACGCTTAAGTCTTTAAACATCAGCGGGATGGAGTGTGAGATTAATTTTGATAACATCCGGGATAATACAAGCCTTGAACAACTGAAGATCGATCATATCAAACTGTATAAAAATGTGTCGGTCAGAGGAGGGGGCGGAATCTACTCTGTAAACTGGGATGATGTGAATCTCACGGATCATCTGTCTTTCCTGGGTAAATTTAAAGGATTGAATGCATTAAGTATTAAAGAGAATGAATTGACGGATCTGGAATTTGCGTCATCAACGGAGGCGCTTAAATCGATTGATTTTTCGGATAATTACGTGACGGATATATCGCCGCTCTCCGGTCTGAAGGGGCTTCGGGAAGTAATCTGCACAGAGAACCCCATCTCTAACTTTGAAGTGTTGAGTGATTCTGTGACGGTGGTCCAATAGTGGGCGGTAAGAGGACGAATGGTCGTATTTACAAGGGCTATGGGATACTGGTGTAAGTAAAGAAAGAGCTTTCCGGCGACGGCCGGGAAGCTCTTTTCAGAATTAGCGGAAAATTACGGGGCCGGAGGAAAAGTCCCCAGAGCGCAGTTTCCAAGAACTTGACGGTGTCCTGAAAGGTTGTATTGCAAAGTGAAACCGGAATCGGCATTAAATTAAATAATATGGAAACTAAAATATGGATACGGCTTTACGAAGATAGTCACGAAACATTTTTCCCCTGACTGTCTGTGTAAAGCCGCTTTTCGTTGAACGGCAATAAAAAGTTACGCATACAAAATTTTCCTTTGTTCCATACTATACGATATTTCCGAAACATGTTTCGTGCATTTCCTGATACATCTGATTAATTTCAATTCTTTGTGCAATCCATACAAAAACAAATCTGTATATCCTGTAGTAATCATGAAACTTCCGAAACGGTTTGACGAAAATTGTGAAAACAATTACGTTTAAGACATGAAATACGTTTCGGAAATATAGTTCAGGTTCGAGGGGTCCGGGAGGTGTGTCATATTAATATCAGAGATATTGCGTCAATTGCGGAAGTTTCGGTCTCGACCGTTTCAAAGGTGATAAACGGGAAAGACCAGGATATCAGTGCAAAGACGCGAAAGCGGGTACTTGAGGTGGTGAGGGAATATCAGTACGTTCCCTATTCCAAAATAAGAAAGAACATGTCGGGAAAAAGCCATTTGATCAGTGTACTCATCGCAGAGGGGGATACGGAATATACGCCGATCCTGGGAGTGATTGAGAAGCAGGCGTCCAAGAGCGGATACAGCATTGTCGTCTATACGCTGGACGGAGTGAAGAAACATGAGGAGCGCCAGATGAAGGTGATGGGAAGCCGGAACGTAGACGGTTTCCTTCTGATTGGAAACTTCAGGGACAGAAAAGGGCTGATAGAGCAGATTGGGCTGGCGGATAAACCCTGCGTAATTCTGGGGGCCGATGTGGGAGATATGGAGGGAACCTCAGCCGTTATTTACGACGAGAGTTCTATCGGATATGAGGCCTCCCAGTATCTGCTGCAAAAGGAGCATGTCAACATCGGATGTATCTTTTCGGCAGGCACCGGGATGGAGGAAGGCTATAAGAGGGCGCTTTATGAGGCAGGGATTCCCTATGAGGCGGGCCGGATTTTCCGTTGGGACAAGACGGACGGGGACGGGAAAGAGAAGTTTAAGAGCTGGTTTTCCAACAACTGCACCGCTGTTTTCTGCGGGAGTGTGGAAAATGCCATCTATCTCTATCAGAGATTCCAGGAGCTGGGCGTACTGATACCGGATGATGTTTCCGTCCTCTGCGGACAGGATTCCACCTATCTGGAGCTGTTAAACCCGCCGGTCACCTCGGTTGCCTGCATGCTTCCCACCTTTGGGAAGGCGGCGGTCAGCGAGCTGGTAGAGCTGATTGAGACGAAAGAGGAGTATAAGAAGCCGCCGGCCGTGATTCCCTTTACAATCAGGGAGAGGGAGAGCATCTCGCTTCCGGCGGCGCAGAGCCGGGGACAAAAGCTGGTGGTGGTCGGCAGTATGAATATGGATGTCACCATCTCCGTCCCCCATATCCCTGCAGATGGGGAAACGCTAATTGCGGATGATGCCCTGCTCCTGCCGGGAGGAAAGGGAGCCAACCAGGCGGTAGGCGCCAGCAAGCTCGGGGGAAAAGTTTATTTGGTCGGCTGCCTTGGAAACGACAGGGAAGGCAAAGAGATTTACAATGCCCTCGTTACAAACAAGGTCCACACAAACGGAATTCTGTTCGACGGACTGTCGCCCACCGGAAAAGCCTACATCAATGTATCTGATTTTAACCGGGGGGAGAGCACCATCGTGATATACCCGGGAGCCAACCAGAAACTGAACGGGGTACAGATACAAAAAAGCGAGGACCTGTTCGACGAGGCGAAATACTGTCTTCTGTCCCTGGAGATTCCGACCGAGGCGGCCAGTTATGCGGTGGCTCTCTGCAAACGGAAAGGAATCGACATCATTTTAAAACCTTCCGGAGTCGACGTGCTGGACAGGCAGTTTATCGACGGAATCACCTATTTTGTTCCTAACAGGAAAGAACTGGAACAGCTTATCCCGGGCAATGATTCGATGGAGCGGAAGGCGGACCGCCTCTGGAAGCTGGGGGCAAAAAACGTGATTATCACTCTTGGAAAAGACGGGTGTTATCTGAAAAACGAGGAATGTTCCCGGTATTTTCCAGCGGCGGATTTCCAGCCGGTGGATACGACGGGAGGAGCCGACGCGTTTATAAGCGCCCTGGCGGTCTACTTAAGCGAAGGCGTTTCCCTGGTCCATGCAATCGGCTTTGCGACATACTGTGCGGGGCTCAGCATCACGAGAAAGGGAGTGCAGTCCGCCATGCCGGACCGGGGAGGCGTGGATATGTACCGCGACGTGGTATATGCCCAGTTTCCCTCCGAAGGAAAATAGGCCCGGCTCATAACACCGGCCCAAAAGAGTATACATCATGGAGGAATAACGAAAGACAGGTGGTTCAATGGAACAGATTGTGGTAGTGGGAAGTCTGAATATGGACTTTGCGGTTGAAGTGAAAGAGATGCCGGAAAAAGGGGAAACAATCCTTGGAAAAAAGGTATCCCTGATTCCCGGGGGAAAGGGCGCGAATCAGGCTTACGCGGTCAGCCGCCTGGGGAAAAAAGTACAGATGATAGGAGCGGTCGGAACCGATATTTTCGGGGATAAGCTGGTTGGCAACCTGGAAAAGGCCGGTGTGGGGACCGAAGGAATCTGCCGTGTGGAAAACCGTGAGAGCGGCCAGGCATTTGTATTCGTCAATGAGGCGGGGGAAAACAGCATTACCGTGATTCAGGGGGCCAATCAGGATTTGACGGAGGCCCGGGTGGATGAAAATGAGGAGCGGATTGACCGCTGCGACGCCGTGGTCATACAGTTGGAGGTTCCTGTCCCCACGGTTGTCCATACGGCACAGGTGGCTCGGAAGAAGGGAAAGCTGGTGTATCTCGATCCGGCTCCCGCAAGACCGGATTTGCCGGACGAGCTGTTTGCCTCAGTGGATATCATGAAACCCAACGAGACGGAGCTTAAAATCCTGACCGGAATGGAGGTTTCCACCGGGAAAGAGATTATCCTGGCGGCAAAGAGTCTGCTGAAAAAGGGAGTGGGGGCCGTGATCGTCACCCTCGGGGAAAAGGGCTGCGTGCTGGTTACCGAAAAGCTGGTAAAGGAATTTCCGGCAAGGAAGGTAAATGCGGTGGATACAACGGCGGCCGGAGACAGTTTCACCGCGGGATTTCTGGCGGCCTATGAGCCGGACGGGGAAAAACGGGAGGAAAACCTGGAAGAGGCGCTTTTATTTGCCGGAAAGGTTTCGGCCATAGCGGTCACGAGAAAAGGTGCGCAAAGTTCGATCCCGACTCTGGCGGAAGTGATGGAAGAACAGAAAGGAGAAGATTAAAATGGAGAAAAAAATTCCGGTCATTATAGACTGCGATCCCGGTGTGGATGATGCCCTTGCCATTATCTTGGCGCTGAGCCACCCGACGCTGGACGTGAGGGCCGTCTGCTCCGTGACGGGCAACGGGAACATTGAGAACACGACGGATAATGGACTGAAAATCCTGTCACTGTGCGGCAGGGAGGACATTCCTCTCTATAGAGGTTCCGATACGGCCTTAAACCGGGAGCGTCCGGAGACGGTGGACGCCTTTGGAGACGACGGCCTGGGAGGTTATGCCCATACGGTCGTGACGGATAAAAAACCGGAATCCGAACATGCGGTGGACTATCTGCTCAGAGCGGTGCGGGAAGCTCCGGGGGAGCTTACCATCCTGGCAATCGGCCCGTGCACCAATCTTGCAAGGGCAGTCATAAATGAGCCGCGGTTTGCGGAAAATGTAAAACGCCTCATCATCATGGGAGGAGCCAAATACACGGGGAATATGAGTCCGGTGGCGGAATATAATTTCTGGGCCGATCCGGAGGCAGCGGCCGTCATTTTCCGGGCGGGATTTAAGGAACGGGTGATGATTGGCCTGGATGTGACAAACAGAATTGCACTGGATGCCGGAACAAGAGAGCTTCTGCGGATATTCGGGACGGACCTTTCGCGTTTCCTTTATCATATCACCCAGTCCGGGCTGGATGAAAACTGGCTTACGAGAAGAAAACCGGTGTCCCCGATGCACGACGTGCTGACGGCGGCCTATCTCATCGATCCGGACGTTATAACGGTAAAACCCGCATTCATCGATGTTGCGACAGAAGGCATTTCCAGGGGGCAGTCGGTTGTGGACATAGACGGCCACTGGAATCATGGAACCTGCAATGCCCTCTACGCCGACAGCGTGGATGTAAACCGGTTTTACAGACTGTTCCTGACAACGGTGTTTAAGGAGCATGAGGAGGAGATACTCGCCTATCTCGGGAGTCTATAAAATTTATATAAACGCGTGGTAACTCCAGAGGCGAAGGAAGCTTTAAATGTAGTACAAAAGCATTCACGAGGCAGCCATAAATGCAGTCACAGGGCAGTGACAAACGTAGTCAAGCCACAAATGCAGCCAAGCCACAAAGGCAGAACAAAGATGCAGTACGAAAGTGCATAAAAAGAGGAGGAAATACAAATGAGCATGAAAGAAAAAATGGGAAAAGACTTTTCATTAATGGTAATCTTACTGATCCCGATCGCAATCGCAATTAACATAGTGGGGGGACAGATGACATCTATCTTAAAGCTGCCGCTGGATCTCGATATGATAGGCGTAATTCTGGTAGGCGCTTTGGCAGGGCCGCTTCCGGCGGCAGTGACCGGTGTTCTGACCAACCTGATTAACGGCATTTTCAGCCCGGATCTGATCCCGTACGCAATCTGTGCATTTGCAATCGGTATTGCGGCAGGTCTTCTTTCCAAATACAACATGATGAATAAAATCTGGAAACTGGTGGTGTCCGGCCTCGTTATCGCAGTGGTTGCCACGATTATTGCAACCCCCATCACGGTATTCTTCTTCGGCGGAGCCACGGGTGGCGGCGCTTCCATGCTGGCGGCGGGACTCATGGCGACGGGAAAGAAAATCATGCAGTCCGTACTCTCCGTATACATTGTGACGGAAACAATCGGAAAGGTATTATCCGTGTTTGTTGCCTATGTAATTATCAAGGCAATCCCGGCCCGTTCCCTGACGAAATTCCGTTTTGGCAACAACTTTGTAGAAAAGAAATAAGGAAAGGTGAAAAGTATGCAGGCGTCCGAATCTAAGAAAAATAAAATAGCGGCTCTCTATCCGCTCACTAAATTTTACATAGCGGTTGTGATGGCGGTTCTGGCCCTGCTTTTGCCGGGATTCGTTTCAAAAATAGGTGTTTTTATCCTGATTAATATACTGGCGGCATGCAGCGGCGTTTGGGGAATCTTTGCAAAGCGGGTCAGAAACTCCGTGGGCATCCTGTTTATCATCCTTTTGCTGATTCAGTTGTTTTTCTATCCGAATGAGAGCGATATCCTGTTTACCTTCTGGATATTCAGCGCCAAGAAGGAGGGATTGTTCTTCGCCCTCAGGCTGGGCTTCACGCTTCTCTGTGTGGGCGGCGCGCTGATCTGGTATTTTGCGGTGACAACGGAACGCGATTTTGTGCTGACGCTCGAGAAAAAGGGACTGAGCTCCAAGGCCTCCTATGTCATTTTGTCCACGCTTCAGATGGTGCCTGTCATGAAAAAACGTTCACAGGTGATTATGAACGCCCAGAGGGCCAGAGGTGTGGAGACGGAAGGAAATTTCATCACCAGGGCCAAGGTATTTATCCCGACCCTTGTCCCACTTGTCCTCAGCTCGATCCAGGGGATGGAGGAGAGAGCCCTGACGCTGGAAGCCAGAGGGTTCTCCATCGAGACAAAGGCAACGCATCTTTACGACATATTTGAAACCCCTCTTGACAGGAAAGTGGTGCTCCTTATGCATGCTGTACTGGTCATCGGGATTGCAGGGAGGATCGCATTATGGCTTATATAGACCTTCAGAATGTAACCTATACTTATCCGCTGGCGGACAAACCCAGCATTGAGGATGTAACGCTCTCTTTTGATAAAGGGAAATTCTACGCCATTCTGGGCGCCAACGGAAGCGGAAAAACGACGCTCTGCAATATTATCAGGGGATTTATCCCTCAGTTTTTCCAGGGGGACATAAAAGGGGAAGTGAAACTGCAGGGAAAGAACCTAAGTGAGTTTTCCCTGGCGGAGCTGGCGCCGAAGATGGGTTACATTTTCCAGAATCCGTTTAACCAGATAACAGGGGCGCGTGATAATGTATACGAGGAGATTGCCTACGGTCTGGAAAAGTTCGGGGTGGCTCCGGACGAGATAAGAAAAAGAGTGGACCGTGTGCTGGAGATGACGAATACGGCGGCCTTTGCCGACAAGAATCCGTTCGAGCTGTCGGGCGGACAGCAGCAGAGAGTGGCCCTGGCTTCGGTGATTGTGCTGGAGCCGGATATCATGGTCATCGATGAACCCACCTCCCAGCTCGATCCGCAGGAGACGGAGAGGGTATTCGACATAATCAGCCGGATGAAGGAAATGGGAAAGACCATCATTCTCGTGGAGCATAAAATCGAACTGATTGCGGAATATGCGGACGAAGTCATCGCCCTGGAAAACGGCAGGCTGCTGACGAGTGGTCCGAAGGAGAAAGTACTGTCGGACATTACGTTAAAGGATCATGGGATTGACATGCCTCCGTCCGTCCTTCTTTCGGAGGAACTTAAGAAACGCGGTATTGAAACGGAATACTTCATAAGCAGGAAACAGATGATGGAATTTTTGAAAACGCTGGTGCGGGAATAAGGAGGAAGCGGCTATGGCTCTGATAGAATTTAAAAATGTCAGCTTTTCGTACCCGAATGGGTTTACGGCCATTGAGCACGTGGACTTCGCGATAGATAAAGGGCAGAATATAGCAATAGTAGGGCAGAACGGTGCAGGAAAGACGACGACGGTCAAGATGATGAACGGCCTTTTGAAACCGACGGAGGGAACCGTCCTTGTGGACGGTATGGACACCAGGGATTTTACGGCGGCGAAGCTGTCCAGAAAAGCCGGTTACGTGTTCCAGAACCCGGATGATCAGATTTTCCACAATACGGTGGGAGCGGAAATCCGTTTCGGCCCCGGCGTCCTGGGCTACGATGCCGGGAAGACGGAGGAACTGGTAAAGTTTGCGGCGGAGCTTGTGGGCCTTTCCGGGGAGCTTGAAGAAAATCCTTATAACCTGCCGCTGTCCATCCGGAAGTTTGTCACAATCGCGTCGGTTCTTGCGATGGATACGGATATCGTCATTCTGGACGAACCGACTGCGGGGCAGGACCTTCACGGAATCAGAACGCTTGAAAACATGATGGAGGTACTGAAGAAAAAAGGGAAAACAATGATTACGATCACCCACGACATGGAATTCGTAGTCAATAATTTTGAAACCGTCTTTGTCATGGCCCATAAAAACCTTCTGAGAGCGGCGGATCCCGGACAGATATTCGGGGATGGGGAATTGTTGAATGAAAGTATGTTAAAAAGGCCCTTTGTCTGCGACATCGTCGAAGAACTGGGACTGGACAAGCAGATTACGTCCCTGGGGGCGCTGGCGGACTGCCTTGCCGGAAGATAGGCCCAGTTTAAGGAACTGTTATCAAGCGCAGTTGCCTGGAATAATCATTAAAGGAAGCTGCAGGATGAGAAAAAGCATTTTCTGTATGATCGGTTTGAAGATCATGGAGAAAATGCTTTTTTGGTTTACTGACGGTAGCCTGATGAGAGGGGCATGCATCAGCACGCGTGGAAATGAGATTTCATGAGATATATAAATAAGATTTCATGATTCTTTATGATGATTAACCTGAGGAAATTAGAAAATTAAGCGATTCATTAAAGAATAAAACGATATAAAGCAGAAGTTAAAGAATTTAAAAGAATAAAGCAGAAATACAAGAATTTGACTTGACTGTCATGGGAATATATGATTTAATGTAATTAAATCATAAAGAATTATAAAACAATGAAAAATGAGCTTATAAATTAAAAGTCATGAACACAGAGAAGAAAAGGGGATGCTCTATGGAATCAACAAGTGCGATCTTGAGAAGGGCAATTATTCGTGCAATGGAAGATGGTAAAGAACGGGATGTTTCTGAGATTAAGGAGATGGTAAGAGAGAAATGTGGGCTGACATATGGCGTGGATTATCAAGAAGGCCATATCGCGGGCAGCCTGAGAGTACTGAAAAATTCAGGAAAATTACAGCTGCAGGGACGGGGAAGATACCGTTGTTTTCAGGAAGAAGAAAAAGCGGCTATCGAACATACACAGGAAAAAGAATTCATGGAGCCAGATAAGTTGACGGAGACCTGCAATTATTCATGTAGAGCAGGACGTCCGGTAAGTGAGACTAAACAGTCTGACAGGGAAAATGTCTTGGCCTCATCGGGACACCTGGTAATGGAAATGTATCAATCCTTTGAAGCACAGTATCATTATCTAATGGAGCAGTTAGGCCTGATGGGGACAATTTCCGTGTTAGATTTGACAGATGAGGAATTAGAGAATGTAAGGCGGCTTATAAAATACAGAGTTGGCCTGGAGGAAATTTTAGAAGATAAAACGGCGGACGGACGGACGGCGAAGAAATTCTCCGATACTGAATCAAGATAGGGGAGCGAAAAAACTGTGGGTGTTCTAAGCTTTGTAGATTTTAGGTGTATTAATTGATGGAGTGCTGCAGCCACAGATTAAGGAGATGTAAATGCACAAAACAGGGAACGGAAAATGGAGGAGGATATTCGCTCCGTTGTATGTGATGAAAGAGGAAAAACTATACTGCATTTGGATTGTTTTTGTATGTTTTTTCGGACTGATGAATATATGGGCAGGATTGCTCTTATGGCAATTCGACAGTATTGTAAAGTCGCTGCGGGAAGGGATTGTATATACATACTCGATTTCAATTTGTGCACCGTTTCTGGCGGAAGTTTTTGTCCGGCAAATCGTGAATAAACGGGCAAAAGAGAAGCCGGTCTTTGTATCATATCAGATAGCATCCGCTTCAATTAATGTGATATGGATACTAATTTTAACATTTCTGTGGTTAGGAGAACTGAGAGGGGCAATCTGGCCGCAGGTACTGTGCGGCACTTTTTCATCATTCTTTGCATTTTATATGTACTGTGTGGCTCAAATGGAGCGTCATAAAGAACTGCTGGGAGAATTTGATGATCATGAATATAAATCCGGCCATGCATCCGGAACTATAATTGAAGATGTCAGAACAGAGATGAAGACGTAAAAGAGCACCGGAAACCTTGTAAAACAGGAATTCCAGTGCTCTTTATGATCACAGTGATCTGCATGAACAGCGGGGAAACTGCTGCAGCATCCATACAGGAAACTTCAAGCATGAGTCAGCATTGCCTTTTCCGCCCAGGTGGAGTCCTTAAGGATTGCTCTCCCTACGCCAATCAAATCTGCTTTATTCTGCTCCAATAAACGCTCGGCTGCTTCTACGTCCACAATTCCGCCTGTCAGTATCACGGGAATGGTTACAGATTTCTTTATAGCTTCAGTCAGCTCGCTGAAATATCCCTGTTCTTTCGAGCCGGGACGCACATATCCGCAGAAACCGCCGGAGATATCCAGCAAATCAATACCGGCCTTCTCAAATTCAATTGCAGCAGACACGCTGTCTTCGATTGTGGTTCCGCCCTCCATATAATCGCAGGCGCCGAGACGCAGCGCGAGCGGGTAGGCAGATCCAACCACACTGAGGACCGCTTCTATGACTTCAAGATGGAACCGTATTCTTCCTGAGAGAGAAGAAACGCCGTAAGAATCTGTGCGGCGGTTGGTTAGCGGAGAGAAGAACTGGTTTAGCAGATAGCCGTGGGCTGAGTGGATTTCCACACCGTCAAACCCGGCTTCTTTCGCTCTCCCGGCCGCACGGGCGAAGTCATCGGTAACTCTCAGGATGTCTGAAGCTGTCATCTCACGGGGCAGCGGGGTGCCGGCCGCCGCCCTGGGCATATGGACAGCGCCGGCGCTTATAACCTCACATCCGGTAACCTCTCTTTTGGCAGCTCCGCCCGCATGGTTAATTTGAGCCATTACTTTTGTATTATTCCGGTGAATCACTGACACCAGTTCCCTTAAGCCGGGAATAGAGCCATTATCGGATATGGAGAGCTGGCCTTTGCTGGCTTTCCCCTCCGGACTTATATAACTGTGCTCTGTGATGATCAGGCCAATATGTCCGCCGCGCGACTTTTCCTCATAATAATTACACAACTCTCTGGTAACCATCCCATCATTTCCTGATTTAGATGTTGCCATCGGAGGCATAACGAGCCGGTTAGGCAGTGTCAGATTTGCAGCTTGGAGCGGAGAATTAAAAAATGTCATTGAAATACCTCCCTGAATTAATGATTTGAAATTAAAGAGCGTCTGTTTTTCTTTTATTCTAGCACGACAGAGAAAAAATAGTAAGAACATGATTAAAAGAAGGACGCCGATTTCAGCATGGAGGATACCCTAGCATCTGCTGTTCGCTCGGCCCGCTCCTCATTTTCCCCTTCCACACACCTCAGAAAATGCAGACCAGCCGCCGACAATTTCCGATCCTTCCTGTAAATCAGTGATACCTGACTGGTAACATCGGGTGTAACCGCGGCAACCGTAAATACATTTTCCGGCAGATTGAAACTCTTAATCTGCTTTTCCATCAGCAGTGCAATTCCCATTTTTTTTCTGACCAGATCAATAATATTTTCAATTCGATGGCTTGAAAATACCACGTTTGGGGTAAAGCCGGCCTGTTCGCAGGCGCGGATGCACATTTCATAGAGAAATGTCTTTTCCTTGATGAAAAGCAGCGGCTCGTTACGGAGCAGATCCAGTGAAAGCGGCGTCTGCCGTGATGCAGAGAGCGGGTGGGAGGAGGGCAGCAGTGCAATCAGCCGGTCCGTGGAGTAGGGAATCCGGATAAAGTTGTCATTCAGTTCCGGAGATTCCCGTGTAAAGGCCAGTTCGCATGTTCCCTCGTCCAGGAGCGGTATCAGTTCGGAGGCCTCCGCTTCCAACACATGCAGGGAGATATTTCTGTTTTCCTGATTGAAACGGGCGATGACGTCCGTGATCCGGTACTGGGCCATGACGGGAAGGGAACCGATTGTGAGCGAGGAGGAAAGGTTTCCAAGATGGTTGTTGAGTGCTGTTGTATATTCATACTGGGTGTCCAGGATTCGGCGCGCATAGGGGAGAAAGAGTGTTCCGGCTTCATTGAGTTTTACACTTCTGCTGGTCCGCGTAAAGAGCGGTGTCCCAAGCTCCGTTTCTACCTGTTTTAAGTGTTTGGAAATCGTGCTCTGCGTCGTAAACAGGCGCTCGGCCGTCTCATTAAAATTCCTGGTTTCGGCCAGGACTACAAACTCACGGATATATTCGATATTCATATCAATTCCCCCTTCTCAATGAAACGGAACTGTTTCCCTTATAAGTCCCATAATCGGCCGCAGTATATATCAATTCGATTATGGAATTGATCATACTTGAATCAGAATTGCTTGTCAATCCCTTCCAATAATATAATAGAGACAGTGGTTACATAAAAGTTACGGTTCACAGGTAACTGTAAAGTGGGATTAAGAATAAGCAGTTTCATGTAAAGGAGAGAATCAAGATGAACAATCGGACAGAGATCCTGGATTTGAGGACAGCGCTCCAGGTTTTGATGGAGATACCGGGACAGTTGGTGGAAACGGATGTGGAAGCGGATCCGATGGCGGAATTGTCGGGTGTGTACCGCCATATTGGAGCCGGAGGAACGGTGCAAAGGCCGACGAGGGTGAATGGGCCGGCGATGATATTTAACAAGGTTAAGGGCTTTGACGATGCCAGGGTTGCAATCGGCGTCCTCGGCAGCAGGAAAAGGGTGGGGACGCTTCTGGGATGTGAGCCGGAAAATCTTCCGAAACTTTTATGCGAGTGTGTGAGCCGTCCGATTCAGCCGGTGACGGTGGAGGAGGCGCCCTGCCAGGAGGTAGTGCATCTGGCCTCGGAACCCGGTTTTGATTTGAACCGGTTAGTTCCGGCGCCGACCAACACACCGGTAGATGCCGGACCTTATATTACCCTCGGCATGTGTTATGCCAGCCATCCCGATACCGGGATTGGGGATGTGACGATCCACAGGCTCTGCATTCAGGGAAAAGATGAGCTTTCCATTTTCTTTACTCCCGGAGCAAGGCACATTGGTGCAATGGCCGTGCGGGCGGAGGAACTGGGACAGACGCTGCCGATTTCCGTCAGCATCGGCGTGGATCCGGCGATTGAGATTACCTCCTGCTTTGAGCCGCCGACAACGCCGCTCGGTTACAATGAGCTCTCCATCGCAGGCGCGCTTCGGGAGTCTGCGGTAAAGATGTGCAGGTGCAAAACCGTTTCAGAGCTGGCAATTGCAAATGCAGAGTATGTAATTGAGGGCGAGGTTATGCCGAACTGCCGTGTCCAGGAGGATCAGAACAGCCATACGGGTTATGCCATGCCGGAATTCCCGGGTTATACCGGAGGGGCCAGCGACCAGTGCTGGATGATCAAGGTGAAGGCCGTGACACACCGGAAACATCCGGTTATGCAGACCTGCATCGGTCCGGGCATGGAGCATGTAAATATGGCGGGAATCTGCACGGAGGCCAGTATTTACGACCTGGTGGAGCGCGCAATGCCCGGCCGTCTTCAGAATGTGTACTGTCATCCGTCGGGCGGCGGTAAATATATGGCCGTCATGCAGATTAAAAAGAGCATGGCCAGTGATGAAGGACGTCAGAGACAGGCGGCCATCCTGGCGTTCAGCGCTTTTTCCGAATTGAAACATGTGATTTTGGTAGATGAAGATGTGGATATCTTTGATACCGACGATGTGATGTGGGCGATGAATACAAGATACCAGGGGGATGTGGATACGATTTTCCTGCCGGGCGTGCGCTGTCATCCGCTGGATCCAAGCGCCCAGCCGTATTACAGTCCGTCGATTTCAGACAGGGGCATATCCTGCAAGGCTATTTTCGACTGCACCGTGCCCTTCCATTTAAAAGAACATTTTGTGCGGTCACAGTTTATGGAGGTGAATCCTGACAAATGGATCAAACTCGATTAGTGATAGGTATCAGCGGAGCATCCGGCGTTCCCATTGCCGTGGAAATTCTGAGACAGCTTCGCCGATCGGAAATTGAAACACACCTTGTATATACGAGAGGCGCCGAAATGACACTGGCTCAGGAGACAAACCTGACCCGGGAGGAACTGAATGCCATGGCCGATGCGGTTTACGATAACAGCAACATCGGTGCAGCCATAGCCAGCGGGACATTCCGTACCGCCGGGATGATTGTAGTGCCGTGCAGTATGAAAACAGTTGCGGGGATTGTCAGCGGATACAGCGACAATCTCCTCCTCAGGGCGGCTGATGTGACAATAAAGGAGAGGAGAAAACTGGTGCTGGTAGCGCGGGAAACTCCTCTCAGCACGATTCATTTGAGAAATCTGTATGAGATCAGCCAGATGGGGGCTGTAGTCATTCCACCGGTGCTCAGCTACTACAACCATCCTGATTCGGTGGAGGCATTAACAGCGCATATCGCGGGAAAAGTGTTGGATCAGTTTGGTATTGACGCGGAGTACTTCTGCCGCTGGGGCGAGGACGGAAGACTGGGAGAAGAGGATAGACTGGGAGAAGAGGATAGACTGGGAGAAGAGGATAGACTGGGAGAAGAGGATAGATTGGCAGAAAAAGAAATGACTGGGTGAATCAGGCAGATTGGATGAAAAAGGCAGATTAGGCGAAAAGGGGGACGGATTATGAAAAGGGTTACATATAGGCAGACGGTTCTCAATTATCCAATAACGGCAGAAATTTCGCTGCTGAACCAGGGCATACATATTCTCCTTGTAGGCGGAATGAAAACCCATATTGGCGCCGTCAGCATCTGCAGTGCCGACGGTCTTCATACCATGGAGGAGGACGGCCACAGGGAAGGCGCGGTCAGCGCCCGGTGGGCTAAGATCCTGTTTGAGGCCTGGGGCTGCCCTGTAACGGTGGCGTGCGGGATTCACTACGATTATATTACAAAGGAAAAGATAGGACTGATTTTGGATGAGACGGAGGTAATGCTCGAGCAGGTGGAAAAGTTAACGGAGGTTACTGTTCACAGGTAGTATTCCGCGAGGTGTTTTTTGTGAGTGGAGCGTAGCGAAAGTCACAGAAAACCCGAGGGTTGCGGCGCGAAACGGCGTTTTGCTGCCGGAGAAAGCCGGTTGCATGGACCTGCCGTTTGAGGTAAAATGAGCCCATAAGGAGGAACTATTATGAACGGAGATTTCGACCATGAACTGGTGCTGCCCAATGAGGACCTGCCGTTTAAAATGTTTCTGTTTGAGGGGAAGGACGGCAGCTACCGGCGGGCCGGCCACTGGCATCGCTCGATAGAGATATTCCTCGTGATGGAAGGCCGGCTCGAATTTTTCTTTGGGGAAAACAGCCGGCCTCTTAAGGCAGGAGACTTTGTAATTGTAAATTCCAATGAGATTCATTCTATTGAATCGCCAGAGCCGAATAAAACCGTTGTGGTCCAGATTCCTCTGAGCTGTTTCTCCAGTTATCTGGAGGAGGACGGCCGCACGGTATTTCTGAAGCGGGGAGAGGAGTTTGACGGGATTCTGGCCCGGTTGATCGGGGAGATGTTTATCATATACCAGCAGAAGCAGTTTGCATTCGAACTCAAGGTTCGGAGCCTGTTTTTGGAGCTGTTGTATCTGATGGTTACGAAGCTTATGCAGACCGAAGAAAATCAGGATACAATCCGTCAGAAACGCCACCTGGAAAAATTGTCTGGCATCACTTCTTATATGAAGAAAAATTACAGCCGTGAAATTACGCTGCAGAGCGTGGCGGACAAATTTGGTTTTTCACCCACCTATCTGTCACGGATGTTTAAGAAATATGCCAATGTCAGCTACAAGACGTATCTTCTGAACCTGAGGACCGAGTATGCACTGCGGGAGATGATGAGCACAACTCACAGCCTGAACGACGTGGCGCTTAATAACGGATTTCCTAACAGCCGCGCTTTTGCCAAAGCATTTTTAAAGCGCTATGGCTGTCTGCCGAGCATTTACAGGGAACGGATGGGAAAAAGGGAATAAAAAGGCAAGAAAGTGCTATTGTAAGGTCAAGTTTTAGTCTGGAAAGAGGAATCGCGGCAAGATATAATCATAGATAGAACAATACAGAGAAAGGGGTATCACATGAACTATCTGATTGGGATTGACGTGGGGACGTCCGCGACGAAGACGGTGCTGTTTGATGAGGCAGGAAATGCCGTCTGTTCTTCTTCCAGGGAATATCCTCTGTATCAGCCTGAGAACGGTTGGGCCGAGCAGAGGCCGGAGGATTGGCGGGACGCGGTTTTGGAAACGTTAAAGAGCGTTGTGGAAAAATCCAAAGTACCTGCTGCAGATATCGCAGGTATCGGGCTGTCCGGGCAGATGCACGGACTGGTTATGCTGGATGAGTCGGGAGAGGTGATACGTCCCTCCATTATCTGGTGCGATCAGAGAACAGGAAAAGAGACGGAAGAAATGCTCGATATCATGCCAAGAGAGCGCTGGATTGAAATCACGGCCAACCCTCCGTTAACCGGCTGGACGGCGGCTAAAATTCTGTGGGTGAGAAATCATGAGCCGGATAACTTTAAAAGATGCCGTCATATTCTGCTTCCCAAGGATTATATCCGCTATGTGCTGACGGGAATATTTGCCACCGAGGTATCTGATGCCAGCGGTATGCAGCTTCTCGATGTGCCGGGACGCGGCTGGTCGAAGGAGGTGCTGGATGCCCTGGCAATTGATAAATCCATGCTGGGCAGGGTCTACGAATCCTGCGAGGTAACCGGCGCACTGCTTCCGCAAATTGCATCCCAAACCGGCCTGCACACCGGCGTCAAGGTAGTGGGAGGCGCGGGTGACAACGCGGCTGCTGCCGTGGGAACAGGAGTAGTTCGGGATGGAACAGCATTTACCACGATTGGGACATCTGGCGTGGTATTTGCCCACAGCAGTAAGCTTTCCATCGATCCAAAAGGCAGGGTACATACATGCTGCTGCGCCGTTCCGGGCGCGTGGCATATCATGGGCGTGACACAGGGCGCAGGCCTTTCCCTGAAGTGGTTTAAGGATCAGTTCTGCCAGGACTATGTGGCGGAGGCTAACTCACAGGGGAAAGACGTGTATGACCTTATCAACAGGTATGTGGATACAGTGACGGCCGGAAGCGATAAACTGTTTTATCTTCCCTATCTGATGGGAGAGCGAACGCCGCATCTGGATCCGGACTGCCGGGGAGTATTTTTCGGACTGTCTGCCATCCATACGAAAAAACATTTGCTTCGCGCTGTTATGGAGGGCGTTGCATACTCTCTTTGTGACTGTAATGATATTCTCAGGGAAATGGGAGTGGAAGTCAACCGAATGATGGCCTGCGGAGGCGGAGGCCGAAGCGCGGTCTGGCGTCAGATGCTCTCTGATCTCTATGGCTGCAGTGTAAAAACTGTGAAGCAGGAAGAAGGCCCTGCATTGGGAGCCGCTATTCTGGCCGGCGTGGGCTGCGGCATTTATCCGGGCGTGGAGGAGGCTTGCGATATGCTCATTGGAGTGGAGAGCAGCACCGAACCGGATAAAGACAATGCGGAAACTTATGCAGAGTACCATAAACTCTACAGGAACCTGTACCGCAGCCTGAAGCTGGATTTTAAAGAGTTGGCGAAGCTGTAGGGCTAGTATGTGGCCGTTCCGCAGTGATAATGCCGTCGCATCCGCATTGATGTCGCCCGCAGTGATAACATCCGAAGCAATAAAAAAGATGGAGGATATAGATATGAATAACATACCGGAAGTAAAAATAGGAATTGTGGCCGTAAGCCGGGACTGTTTTCCTGAGAGCCTCTCCGTAAACAGGAGAAAGGCACTGGTGGAGGCCTACAGGGCGAAGTATGACGCACAGAATATTTATGAATGTCCTGTCTGCATCGTGGAGAGTGAGCTCCACATGGTACAGGCGCTGGAGGACGTAAAAGCAGCCGGCTGTAACGCGCTTGCAGTTTATCTTGGAAACTTTGGTCCGGAGATATCGGAGACTCTGCTGGCGAAGCATTTTGACGGACCGTCTATGTTTATCGCGGCGGCCGAGGAGAGCGGAAACAATCTGGTTCAGGGGCGCGGAGACGCATACTGTGGCATGTTAAATGCAAGCTATAACCTGAAGCTGCGCGGTATCAGGGCGTATATACCGGAGTATCCGGTCGGTACGGCCGAAGAGTGCGCCGATATGATTCATGAATTTGTATCGATTGCCCGGGCCGTTGTGGGACTGTCCGGTTTGAAAATCATAAGCTTCGGTCCGAGACCTCTCAATTTTCTTGCCTGCAATGCCCCGATTAAACAGCTTTACAATCTGGGGGTGGAGATTGAGGAAAATTCCGAACTGGATTTATTCGAAGCGTTCAATAAACATGCGGGTGATGACCGGATACCCGGAGTGGTAAAAGACATGGAGGCGGAACTTGGCGCGGGCAACCGTAAACCGGAAATACTGGAAAAACTGGCGCAATACGAACTGACGCTGCTGGACTGGGTGGAGGAGCATAAGGGATACCGAAAATATGTGGCGATAGCAGGCAAATGCTGGCCGGCATTCCAGACACAGTTTGGTTTCGTGCCATGTTATGTAAATAGCCGCCTGACGGACCGGGGAATTCCGGTATCCTGTGAGGTGGATATCTATGGTGCACTGAGTGAATTTATAGGGATCTGTGTGAGTGAAGATGCGGTAACTCTCTTAGATATCAACAATTCCGTACCGGCCGACCTCTATGAAGAGGATATTAAAGGAGTTCACAATTACAGCCAGAGGGAAACTTTTATGGGATTCCACTGCGGCAACACCAGTTCAAAGAAACTTTCGTTCTGCGAAATGAAATACCAGCTCATTATGGCCAGGGCGCTTCCCGAGGAAGTGACGCAGGGGACGCTGGAGGGGGATATTGTGCCGGGCGATATTACATTTTTCCGCCTGCAGAGCACGGCGGACTGCAAACTCCGGGCCTACATCGCCCAGGGAGAGGTGCTTCCGGTCGCCACCCGTTCCTTTGGTGCTATTGGAATTTTCGCAATTCCGGAGATGAACCGTTTCTACCGTCATGTGTTGATTGAAAAGAACTTCCCGCATCACGGAGCGGTAGCCTTCGGCCATTACGGGAAGGCAATTTACGAGGTGTTCAAGTATATCGGGGTAGATGCGGAAGAGATTGGATTCAATCAGCCGAAGAATATGCTCTATAAGACTGAGAATCCGTTTGCATAACCGGCGCAGACCATTTTAAACATCTTTGCTTTGAGCGGGGACGAAAGCACAGGGAAAGTCAACGGCCCGATAAATCTTGAAACAATAAAAAACAGAAGAGACGCTGCACTCCGGATAAAATTTTTATTTGGGTGCAGCGTTTCCTGCATTCATTCTGTTTCCGTTTAGTCAGGTCTTTGAGCATTCCCTGCTTTTTACCGCTCTTTCACTAATTACTGTATTCGCCCTTCAGCGTATATTGATCCAGGATGTGTCCGTCCATCTGGCGGAACATATGGTTCATCAGGAATCCATTTTCCAGATCAAGGAGGCAGTCCAGGGCGTATACATGGAGCTCATAGATATGCGGCGCATCCGGCGGAGCCATGCCTCCGTAAAAGGCGGTAAGCTTTTTAGTCTCGGGACTGCTCTGCTTAAAGTTCCAGGTGTTGACGCCCTGGACAAAATCGGCGGCGGTCTGGCTCTCATTTTCTTCAATCTTACTTCTTGTTATGTTGGCGGCGGTCCAGTGAATCCAGGAAAAACCTCCATTGACCTGAAATGCGTCCTTATCTTCCAGGAGAAGTGCAAAACTTTTTGTTCCTTCCGGGGCATCCAGAACTTCGAACGGAAGGGAATAGGTCGACATCCCGAATTCGTTGAAATGGGAACCGCGCTTACCGTACTTGTCCTCAATAATGCCGTTAACAATTCCGTGACTGATGACTTTCATATTGTTCCTCCTCTTACTTTCACTTGATGTATTAAGTATACAAAATAATGGAAAAAATGTAAATTACTTATTTTATTGATGATAGTACCGTATTTATATTTTGGTTATGCAGTTTGAAGAGTGATTCGAAAATCCGAGCTGAGAATATGACAGCAATGAAAAATTAAAGAACATGCAGTGGTAGAACTGAGGAAATCTGCATTTTATATCATAACATGTGAAGAACGATTATAGGTGCAGCTCATGAGGTACACCTACATGAATGGACGGCGTTTGGTTGTTGTGATAAAATGAAGTGGTTGATAGGTTATTAGCCGAATAAAATAACCATATACAATATCTATATACATATAGGAGGTGGTTTGAATTATTTATGTGACAGGAGATACACATGGTAACTGGATGAGTAGGCTTAGAACAGGGAGTTTTCCGGAACAAAAAGAACTGACAAAGAGAGATTATGTTATAGTTTGCGGGGATTTTGGTATATGGCATGAATCAAATGCAGAAAAATATAATCTTGATTGGCTCGAAGGCAAACCATTTACAACTTTATTTGTTTCAGGTAATCACGACAATTATGATATTTTAGACGCCTTGCCAATAACGGAGTGGTGCGGCGGTAAAGTTAATTTTATTCGTCCGTCCGTCATTCATCTAATGCGCGGCCAGGTTTACAATATAGAAGGGATCAGATTCTTTACATTCGGCGGAGCAAGCAGCCACGATATAATTGATGGTATTTTGGATAAGGGAGACCCAAAAATCAAAATATGGAGGAGAGATTATTCAAAAATGTTTCGTATCAATCATGTTTCATGGTGGGAACGTGAGTTACCATCAGAAACAGAGATGAAAGAAGGCGTACAGAATTTGAAGAAGGCTGCTAATGAGGTTGATTATATCATTACACATAGCCCATACACTTCTCTCCTGGAGCAAATGGATGCAGGAAGCGGTTTATATCATGTGGATAAATTAACAGATTATCTACAAAGAATTAGAGAAACTGTTAGTTATAAACACTGGTTCTTCGGGCATATGCATATAAACCAAACATTCCAAACGGAACATAGCAGCTGTTTATATGAGCAGATAGTGAGACTGGTATGAAATTAACTGTTGTCATGGTATAGAGGCATTAGTATATGATAGTTTATTTTGATTCGGGAGGGAGTCTGGAAAACAGATCAAGCTGTCTGTGTTGCAGGCTCTTTGCCTTCCGTTCCGTCACCTTATCAAGTTCCGTTAGGCGGCCGCAGAGCAGAGGGGAATACTCGTCGTAAATCCGGCCGCGCTTTTCCAGGGTTTGGCTGCTGTGGTTGGCATAGCAGTAAACACAGCCGTTTCGGCATGTATTGTAGAGACCCAGGTCAATACTCGCGGCACAGCCGCATTCGGGACGCTGGTTCTTATCCTTCTCCACGTTGAGGGAACAGCCCAGAAGAGCTGAAATCAAACGGCCGTCGATACAGCAGCCATGGGCGATGTTGCAGGAAGATAAATCGATCTTTTCCGAACATGTTTCCATGGTCATACCAAAGGAGCGGGCAATGGAGGATAACTCCTTTGCAAGTTCCAAAACCGCGCTGTCAGGAAGTTCCTGGATGCCGTACTTCTTCGCCGGACCGGCAATGGAAGCGTAGAGGTCTATAAAGCTTATGATGCATCTTTCCGTATCGCCCTTCAGTGCACCGGCCAGGGAGGCAAAGCGGTCCAGGTGCCATGAGAGAGTATAGGTTTCATTGAGAATGATGGGATCATAGCGCCAGATTACCCGCTGCTTTCCGATAAGCCGGGAGAGGGTGTGAAAGGTAGAAAGGCGTTCCGAAACGGGAGGAAGATTCTTTTCAAGTTCCTCTCCGTACGCATTCAGAGTATATTGAAAATAGTACATATAGTCCTTCAGTTCCTGCAATCTGTGAATGATCGGTTCTGGGTTCTTGCTCCAGAACACAATGCAGTCGACAACGTCGGGACTTAAGCTGACTTTGCTTATCTGGTGAGCATTAAACGGATTCTGTACAAGGGCATATTGCTCTCGGATTCGATTTATAAACCAGCCGGAAAAGAAGGCAGGGATATCGGTTCTTCTGCTGGCGCTGATTATCATGGCAGCCCTCCTTGAAAATATATCGAACAAATGTTCTGGTTATATTATAGTCCATGTCCTTGAAGATTGCAAGGGAAAAATACTATAAAATAAATATGGCAAAGAGACCAGAACAAAGTGAACAGTAACGAGAAAATATAACGAAAAAACGATAAAAGAATTCAAATTGAAAGTAAGGTTGACATTACATTAGACAGCTTTTATACTATAAACAGTATATGTAAGGTAAACATTACATAGGAGGACAGCAGTGAAAAACAGAATCAGGGAATTGAGGGAGAAAAAAGGTATAACACAGGAGCAGCTGGGTGAAATGGTCGGAACCTCAAGACAGGCAATCAATGCAATTGAAACAGAAAAATTTGAACCGTCGATCTGGCTTGCCTATGGCATATCGCAGGTGTTCGGCTGTTCCATTGAAGAGGTATTTTTATTTGCAGAAAGCCGGAAAAAATTGAGAGCCGACTGCAGCAGAAGGGAGAGCCATGGCGATCAGGCAGATTCGGAAAAATGATGATGAAATATTGAGGAAAAGGTGCAAAGAGGTCAAGGCAGTGGATGATAAAATCAGGGAGCTGCTGGATGATATGATGAATACGCTGCATCATACGGAGAATGCGGCAGCTATGGCGGCTAACCAGGTGGGGATCTTGAAACGGCTGGTTGTCATTGATTACTGCGATGTATGCCTGAAGCTGGTCAACCCGAAAATAATCGGCAGAAGCGGAGTGCAGGAGTGCATTGAGGGATGCCTGAGTTTCCCCGGCCGTTTTGCTAAGACGATACGCCCGCAGAAAGTAACGGTCCAGGCCCTGGACGAAAACGGCATGGAAATCATCGTGACCGGAGAAGGGGAGATGGCGAAATGCTTCTGCCACGAGCTGGAACATCTGGACGGGGAGGTCTTTTTAGACAAGGCAATTGAAGAGTTACAATGAGAATGTGATAGGTAACTTAAGAAAATGAAGGAAAAAAGTTCCCTATTCAGCCATTATCAGTTATAATGAAAAAACAGGAAATTTGTGAAATAAATATTAAGCATACAAAGGAGACGAAATCATGAAACAGGACATGATTGTTATTCTGGATTTGGGCAGCACGGAGAATACGGTAATTGCCCGTCAGATCCGTGACATGGGAGTTTACAGTGAGATTCATCCCCACGATATCACTGTGGGCGAATTAAAGGCGCTGCAGAATGTAAAGGGAATTATTCTGAACGGCGGAGAAAACCGCGTCGTGGACGGTGCGGCCGTAGACGTCAGCCCGGAGATTTATAACTGTGGCTATCCCGTAATGTCAATCGATCATCCGACCGCCAAATGTGAACAGCAGCTTTCAGAACTACCGTCGGAAGAAGTGCTGAGAACATTTGTATTTGAAGCATGCAAGGCAGAGCCGAACTGGAATATGAAAAATTTCATCGAAGATCAGGTGGAATTGATCAGAAAACAGGTTGGGGACAGAAAGGTTCTTCTCGCTCTTTCAGGCGGAGTGGATTCCTCCGTTGTTGCCGCCCTGCTGATCAAGGCAATCGGACAGCAGCTTGTATGTGTCCATGTCAACCACGGGCTGATGCGTAAAAATGAATCCGAGAGCGTTATTGAAATTTTCAGGGACCAGCTTCATGCGAACCTGATCTACGTCGATGCGACGGAGCGTTTCTTAGGGAAATTAGAGAATGTTTCAGATCCGGAGCAGAAGAGAAAGATTATCGGCGGAGAATTTATCCGCGTATTTGAGGAAGAAGCAAGGAAACTTGAGGGAATTGATTTCCTGGGTCAGGGGACAATTTATCCCGACATCATCGAGAGCGGAACAAAGACGGCCAAGATGGTAAAATCCCATCACAACGTGGGCGGCCTTCCGGAAGATCTGAAATTTGAATTAGTGGAACCGTTAAAACAGTTGTTCAAAGATGAAGTACGCGCCTGCGGCGTGGAACTGGGCCTTCCTGCCGGTATGGTTTACCGCCAGCCCTTCCCTGGACCCGGACTCGGAGTCCGCTGTCTGGGAGCCATCACACGCGACCGTTTGGAGGCGGTGAGAGAATCGGATGCCATCTTAAGGGAAGAGTTTGAGAAGGCGGGACTGGACAAGAAGGTATGGCAGTATTTTACCGTAGTTCCTGATTTTAAATCCGTCGGCGTAAAACACAATGCCAGAAGCTTTGAATATATGGTTATCCTTCGTGCTATCAACACGATTGACGCCATGAGCGCAACGATCGAGCGCGTGGACTGGGATGTGCTCCAGACAATTACGGAGAGGATCCTGGCTGAGGTGGAGAATGTGAACCGCGTATGCTACGACATGTCCCCGAAGCCGCCGGCAACGATCGAATTCGAATAAGAAACAGAGAGCCATGAAGCCGCCCGTTCAGCGGCCTTCATGGCTCTCAATTGATTTTATGGCAACTGTTACGAGCCGTTACTCTTTTAACAATTTGTTAAAAACAACCGTCCGCTCCTTCATCGATATCTTGCCGACTTCATACCCATACCCGGTTAACTCCTTTTTAGAATTTAAAAAAGAATGGTCTATCGGCAGGCCTGCAATCTTTTCAATCTCATCAAAGGTTAACTTAAACGATTCGTTCCCCGTCTGTTTCACATATTCCCACAAAGAATTGTATTTACTCATATAACTCCCTTTCGATCCTGCACTTATGAAAGGCCGGACAAATTATGTACCATAATGTACTCTTCATCATTTTCTCTTACAGCTTCAAACCCGAGGTTCTGATACATCCTTACCGCATAATTTGCTTTTTGTACGGACAGGGAGACTCGCTCATATCCGTGTTCCTTTAAGCAGCCAAGCATGCTTTTCATCAGGGCGGTTCCGATTCCCAGTCCCCGGTATTCTCTGTACAGGGAGATGGCAAGAGAGGGGGTCCGGCCGTCAAGGTGGCCGTAATCGTCCATAATGCGTACCCAGACGGCGCCAGCCGCTTTTCCCGATATCTCTGCGACAAATCCCAGGTCGTCTTCATAGTCACCAAAGTGCTCAACATACAGTTTCAATTCGGGATAGGCGGTTACCGACTTTGGCGGCGGTGTTGCACCGTCGGGGACGAATATGGCTTCGTATAAAAAATCATTCAACAGCGGATATTCATTTTCTCCCATCCTGCGTATCGTATAGTCTGTCATTAAATCTCCACTTCCGTTGAAAATGCCACAACTGCGCGTCCAAAGATCTGAACCTGAACCGGTTTTCCGTCCGATATGGAAACTTTGACTTCCATACCTCCGGTTCTTCCGATTGCCTCACCCTGCACGATGTTAAAAGAAAACTCGTCTTTTGCCGCATCGGCAAACCCAAGATGCACCAGATAGGCCCCGAGCGGTCCGTTGGCATTGCCGGTTACCGGATCCTCCGGGATGCCGCCTGCCGGGGAGAACATTCGGCCGTGTACCATCGGATCTTCATTGGGGTTGAGCGTAAAAACGTAATACCCGTTACATCCCACTGCACTGCTTAAACGTGCCAGCGCGGGTAAATCCGGCTGCAAACCGTGGAGACGTTCCAGATCACGGATCCGTATCATCAATTTCGAATGTCCGGTTGAGGCCACCGCCATGGGGACATCTTCGGTAAGCTGATCCATAGTAAGCCCCAGCGCCGCCATAATCTGTTCCTGATATTCGGCAGACAGCGGCTTTTCTATCTTAATTTCTCCCTGGGTCATGGCAATCCGGTAACCGTCGTTCTCACGGTAAATATCGACGGGAAGAGTTCCGGCTCCGGTTTTCTGGAATACCCGGTTATGGCCCTGCATGTTCTTTTCCAGCGCATTGGCATAATGTGCCGCAATGGTAGCGTGACCGCAGATCGGCACCTCCCTTGTCGGCGTGAAAAAGCGGACATGCATGTCACAGTCTTCACAGTTTTCCGTGAAAATGAATGCGGCCTCAGAATTGTTCAGTTCCCGGGCGATCTGCTGCATTTTTGAAGGGGTAAGCCCATCGGCATTCGTGATGACTCCCGCCGGATTTCCGGTGAATCGTTTTGTTGTAAAAGAATCAATTTGATATAAACGGTAGATTTTTCCCATGTTGGCGTCCTCCTGATATGGTCTGCGGTTCGGCAGTGAGATGGTGATTATTCATTACTGCTATTATAAAGCCGGGAAGGAGGCACTGCAAGAACGTTCTTTGGAAGAATAAAGTCATGGAAATATTAAGAAGTCAAAAAAATAGATATTGTATGTTTTATTGAAATTATATATGTGATTTATCACCTATAATCTCAAAATTATATCAAAGTATGAATGTCCTCATACCATTTTACAGCTTTTGTACGAAACCATATAATGAAATTAACCTCATGAGGAGTACGGTATCACCAAATAATTGGAGGAGGATGACATGGAAGATAACAGAGTGATTGAATGTATTGAGAGAGCCCACTATATATTGTCCAATCTAATGGCAGTAAAACCGGGCGAGGAGGTACTGATTGCGATTGATCCGCAGACCGATATGCGCATGGCGAATGCAATGGCCGCCGCGGCCCTGATGTGCGGAGCGGAGTACAACGTCAGCATGATGCCCGTCAGGGGGAAAGATAAGGCAACTATTTTCCCGAAGACTCTGGAGCTTGCGATGGAGGCCTGCGATGTCTTTGTCGGAATGACCACGGCTTCGGGCGCGGCGATTTATAACAACCGGCTGAAAGAACTGATCAATGAAAAGAGGCTGCGGGAGGTTTCCATCTGTCTGAGAAATATCGATAATTTTACAAGAGGAGGCGCCCTGGCCGATTACGAGGCGGTCTATGCGGACGGTGTGAAGCTTCAGGCGGTATGGAGAGGGAAAAAGAACGCCCATATTACAACGCCTGCAGGGACTGATCTCTATATGGAGATGAATCGCATGGAGCCGATCATAGAGTGCGGAATCGCCCGCAGTCCCGGAGATGCGATGGCATGGTCCGACGGAGAAGTGTCGTTGGGACCGGTGATTGGAACCACACACGGCAAACTGGTGATAGACGGCCCAATCTGTTACTATGGCTGTCCGGTTATCCCGGTAGAACTCAGGATAGAGGGCGGACGGATCGTGGAAGTGGTTGGAGGAGACCCGAAAATCTGCAAAGAGATCCGCCGCCAGATTGCAGAGGTGAAAGACAGTGACAATATTGCCGAGATCGGAATTGGACTGAATCCCGCCTGTATGTTTAACGGTGACTTTGAGGAGGAGAAGAAGGCGCGCGGCACCTGCCATATCGCGATGGGCAACGGGTTCTACTATGGCCAGCCGGCCCGCTCCACCGTACATATCGATATGGTACAGTACAACCCGACCATCACCTTTGACGACGAGCTGATTGTGAAAGAAGGAAAAGTGGTCTGCATTGGGGATCAGTAGAATCTTTGAAGGAAACAGGACTGGAGCAGACGTGAATACAAAGCCGGGGGAGGGACCGGTAAAAGACTGGGGTGGAGAGCGGGAAAGGAGAGAAAATGAAACTCGATGTTATTATAAAAAACGGTTTTGTCGTGGATCCGGTCAATCATGTGAGCAGTAAGCAGGATATCGGGATTCGGGACGGAAAAATCGCGGTTCTCGGGAGTGGGCTGGCTCAGCAGACAACCTGTGCAAAACAGATATTGGATGCCGAAGGAATGACCGTAATTCCGGGCGTAATCGATATGCATGTCCATGTGACCGAACTGTTGGGTGGACGGGTCGGATACTATATGGCGGCAAAGACGGGCGTCACTACAATTATAGACTTTGCCGGGCCTGTGGCGGATATCACCGGCCATCTCAAGGAGTGCGGCTGCGGCCTGAATGTCGGCTGTGTGGAGGCCGTTCTGCCGGATGAGGTGGGGGTAAATCCATCCAGGGAGGCAGTTCGGTCCTTTTTGGACGGAGCCTTAAGCCGCGGGGCTTTGGGACTTAAGATACTGGGAGGCCATTTCCCTCTCACGCCTCAGGCGTCGAGATTCTGTGTGGAGGAGGCTAACCGGAAAAAGGCCATGATTGCCTGTCACGCAGGAAGCACGGAAAACCGAAGTGATATTCTTGGCCTGAGGGAGGCCTTTGGCTTTGCGGAAGGATGCAGCATGGTGATGGCCCACATCAATGCTTACTGCCGGGGAAACCGCCGGAATTACCTGGATGAATTGCGGGAGGCATTTGAGCTTCTCCGCAAAAATCCGAATGTGACGGCCGACTCCCATATGGCGGTCAACAACGGTACCAGCGGTTTCTGCGTGGGAGGCCTGCCGAAGGACGCAATCACAGTAAACTGCCTGAAAATGTATGGATATGAACCGTCGGAGGACGGCTTGGAACAGGGAATCCGGGAGGGGATGATCCGGGTGATTGCCGCCCTTGAGAAAGAGAACATTATGCTGGAACGGGAAGAGGCGCTTACATACTGGCGGTCGAACCGGACAAGGACGAATGTAAGTTTTCCGGCAAATCTGCCGTCCGTGGCTGCGGCCTGCGTGACGGAGCGGCGCACACCGGGCGGAGAATTTCTGATTCCCCTGGCTGCCACGGACGGAGGGGGATTCCCCAGAAACGGCCTGCTGCAAAAGCTTCTGGCATTTTACCGTCTGGGGTACCTGTCGCTTGAAGAGGTAATAGCAAAGTGTTCCATTAATCCCGCCAGAATGTTCGGATTGGTGACAAAAGGCCATCTTGGCATTGGAGCGGATGCAGATATCACAGTGGTGGATTTGGAAAAGCTGAATGCCGTTATGAGCCTGGCGTCCGGAAAACTGATTATGGAAAATGGCCTGGTACAGGGCAGAGGAGGACGTATGCTTTTAACAGAAGCCGGGGAAAAGGAGGCCCAAAAGCGTCAACTTGATTATCAAATTGTAAATATTGAACAAGGGGCACTCTATAAAGGAGTAAATCAGCACGTTCCAAACCGGGATATAAAAGAAGAATAAACTATAGCCGGGATGGGAACTGTAATAACAGGACAAGGAGGGGGACCGGATGCTGGTTGAAATGGAATATGTCTATGCAGTATACAGAGAAAAGAGCTTTTCAAAGGCAGCGCAGCGGCTGTTTATCAGCCAGTCTGCTGTGAGTGCGATGGTCAGGAAAGTGGAAAAGAAGATAGGCCAGCCTATTTTTGATCGAAGCACGATTCCACTTACTGTGACAGAAGAGGGCAGGAGCTACATAGCTTTTGTAGAAGAATTTGCACTTTTGGAAAAAAACATGGAGGCATATTTCAAAGATTTGACCGGGCTGAAGACAGGGCATCTGGTGGTCGGAAGCTCATCCTTTCTGTGTGTTTACTATCTGGTTGATCTGGTAAAACGTTTTAAACAAAAGTACCCGGGGGTTTCCGTAGACCTTCGGGAGGGAAATATGGAGGAGCTTCGGTACGGCCTGATGGAGGGCTCCATCAACCTGCTTTTGGAAACGGCCCTGCCGGAGAATGAGGAGATCGAGCGCTGCCTGTTTGATTATGAGCATATCATTTTGGGGGTACCGGCAGACTACGAGGTAAATAAGAAACTGCGGGACTACCAGATGACATTTGACGAAGTAAAGGCGGGGAAAATGCTGGATCCGGAATTTCCGGCAGTGGCTCTGAGGCAGTTTTGCAGATATCCCTTTATTTTCCTGAAAAAGCAAAATGATATTTATCTGCGGAGCATGGATATGTGCAGAGACGCCGGTTTCACGCCCTATGTGGAGGTGTACCTGGATCAGATTATGACCGCCTACTATGTGGCGGGATCAGGGGCTGGAATCACATTTATCCGAAGCAGTCTTTTAAATCTGGTAGCGAAAACAGACAGTCTTGTCTACTATAAGCTCGGACATAATCTGGCAAAGCGGAAAGTCTGTCTGTCGTACAAGAAGGGGAGATATTTATCAAGGGCGGCGCGGGCGTTTCTAGAGTTGTCGGGGGTGAAAATCCAGGAGGAGCGGGAACAATAACAAAGACTTATGGTAGAAGGGGAGGTATTAAATGAAGGGTAAGGCTAAAAAGAAAAAGGGTTCTTTTTTGCAGAAGATGATTCTGGCATGCGGCCGGGCGGGGGACAGGCTGCCGCATCCGGCGATTCTGTACTGTTATGTCACTGTGTTTTTTCTCATCGTTGCCCATGTTTTAAATGGAACAACATTTCAAATTCCAGGTCAGGAGAGTGTCTCAACCGTAACGACGCTGCTCAGCCGTTCAGGGCTGGAATATATTCTGACCAAGCTGTTTTCAAATTTCTCCGGCATGTCGATCCTGCCGATCCTGATCGTAATGGCGGCGGCCGTGGGAATCGGGGAGGCATCGGGATTCTGGGAGGCGTTAGTCATCAAGTGCTTTAAGAAAATCCCGGACCGTCTTCTGGTATTTCTGTTTTTGCTTGTCTGTATCAACGGAAACCTGATGTCCGACGCATCCCTCATTATTTTCCCGGTATTGGGAGCAATGCTGTTTCAGAGCAGAAACCGCAATCCTCTGCTGGGGATTACGCTGGCTTACGGCGGTTATCTCTGCGGACTCAGTGCCAATCTGTTTCTGGCATCCACCGACGCCAATGTAACCGCTGTTACCAACGATGTGCTTCCGACTTTGGAAATTACGAAAGACCTGACGATACATATGGCCAGCAATTACTATTTTATGGCGGCCAGCGCCATTGTTCTGGCTGTGGTGGGAACATTTATCACGAAATGGGTGGTGGAGCCCGCCATCAACAGTGACACTTCAATAGACTGCAGAGCCTGTTTCGATCCGGCTTCATTTGAAGGAGATTCTCCGGAACAGAGCAGGGGGCTCCGTCTGGCCGGAATTGTTTCTCTCTGTTATGTCGTTCTTGTGCTGGCAATGGTAATTCCGCCTCACGGTCTTCTGAGAAACGCGGAGACATTCACTATCCTTCCAAAATCTCCGTTTATGTCCAGTATCGTTCCGCTGCTGGCAATCCTGTTCGGGCTGGCCGGCGCGGCTTATGGATATGGCGCAAAGACGGTAAAAAGGGGAACGGATATTATCAATGCCATGGGCAACGGAATCAAAAGTATCGCCAATGTGCTGGTGGTGTTTTTCATTGCTGCTCAATTTATCAACTATCTGACCAAAACAAACCTGGCGGCTTATTTTGCCGTTTCAGGAGCCAATTGGCTGGCTGAAAAAGGGCTGACCGGAATTCCGCTTATTATTGCGCTCATCATTCTGGTCTCCATTATTAATATTTTTGCAGGCTCCGTCTCCACAAAATGGGCCATGATTGCGGGTATCATCGTTCCCATGATGGCGCTGCTCGGATATCATCCGGCTTATGCCCAGTGCATCTACCGGGTGGGAGACGCGCTGACCAATTCAGTTAATCCGATTTTTTACTATCTGCCGCTGATTCTCGGCGTGGTGCAGAAATATAAGAAGGATGCCGGAATCGGCACGGTTGTGGCCTATCAGATCCCGTATTTTATCGGCTACAGTGTCATCTGGACGCTGATGCTGATTCTATGGTACGTGATGGGATGGAATGTAGGCCCCATGGCGCCGGTTATGCTGTGATACGGTTTTGGATAAAAGGCGGTTCTGAATAAGAATTCATGTTTTAAAAGCAATTGCGGCAAAGATATTTTCTTCACGGCGACAAAAAGAAGAGGCGAGCGAAAAACTGAAAATATAGATACAGCAGTAAAGAACGGCAGGCATACCGGATGACGGACATGCCTGCCGTTCTTTGCTGCATTCCCGGGGATAATGCAGTTGCCGCGATTATCCCGCGGCAGCAAAAGCTCAGTACCGGTACCGCTTTTTGTACCGGAAAAACATAAATGCGGACAGGAACAGCGCCATCAGTTCCGCGGCCGGGTTTGCCAGCCAGGCGCCGTTTATTCCCAGTACGGCCGGTAAGATGAGCATGGCGGCCACCATAAAAACAAAGGAGCGGGTGAACGCCAGGAGGGCGGAGATAAAACCGTTCGACAGCGCGGTAAACATGCTGCTGGCAAAGATATTGAAGCCGATGAACAGCAGCGCCAGGGAACAGAGCCGGTTGCCGGTGACGGCGAGTCCGAAGACGGGGTTTTCCGGCCGGACAAAAACAGATACCAGGGGTCTTGTGGCCGCGATGGACAGCGCCATAGCTAAGACAGAGACAGCGCCGATAATCTTTAAACTCGCCGTGATCAGGGACTTGAGTTTCAGTTGATTTTTTTCACCGTAATAAAAGCTGATCATCGGGGCAACCCCGTAGGCGTAACCCGTATAAATGGAACCCGCGAACATCAGCACGTACATGATAATCGTAATCGCGGCAACGCCGTCTTCACCGGCATATTTCAACATGATCCAGTTAAACATCAGGGTGACGATTCCCGTGACAAGGGAGGTAGCCATTTCGGAGGAACCGTTGGACGCTGCATGTAGGAGAACTTCGGGCCGGACAACCGGTTTTTTAAAGTACAGCAGGTTCTTTTTATCCGAAAAGATAAACAGTCCGGCAACGGCCGTCACAGAATAACCCAGGCCGGTCGCAATTGCCGCGCCTCCGATTCCCATGTCCAGGATGGCGATAAACACATAATCCAGCACAATATTCAGGACACCGCCCGCCGCGGTACAGATCAGGGAAACCTGGGATTTTCCGATTGCGATCATGTAAAGCGTAAAGTTATTCATCAGAAGAATCGGCACCGTAAATAAAAGATATCGCTCCAGGTATTCGGAGCAGTAACCGGAAACTTCCGAAGACAGTGACATACTGCTGAAGATGGGCTGCATCACAACACGACCTATGAGGTACATGATCAGGCCGACAGCCACATTGACCAGGATTAAAAATGTAAAATCCTGCCTGGATTCTTCCTGCAGCCCGGCTCCCATTTTTTTCATAATAACGGCGCTTCCGCCGGTTGCCAGCATTGTGGAAACGGCAGTCACCAGAGTGATGGCTGGTGCGGTCAGGTTGATGGCGGACAGGGCGCCCGTCCCGATGAGATTCGAGACAAACAGGCCGTCCACCATGGTGTAAAATGACATAAATACCGTCATGACAATGGTCGGCACGGCAAATTTCATAATATTCTTAAGCGTCACAGGTTTCTGATAGACGTTCTCAGCCGGTAAGTTCTTGTTATTCACGATTATTTCCTCCCTATTTGATTGTTGCCGGTTGGCACATATAGTATAATAGACCGTACAGTTACTGTACGGTCAAGCGGAAAATTGAATTTTCGGAAAAAGGATGGACGGGCCGACGTTTGATGTCATAGCCCAAGAATAAAAGGAGAGGGAAAATGTCTAAAAATCAGAATACGCAGTTCACAATCGGTCAGTTTGCAGCCCTGCACGGAATCAATAAGAAGACACTCATGTGGTACGATGAGATTGGATTGTTTAAACCGGCCGCAATTAAGAAAAACGGATACCGGTACTATACGTATTACCAGAGTTCCGTGCTTGAGACAATCCTGATGCTGAGGGAACTGAACGTTTCCATCGGGAAGATACGCGAATTCATGGAACTGCGTTCGCCATCCCGGCTGAAAGAGCTTCTGGAAGAAAAGATTAAAGAGGTGGACAAAACGGTCAATCATTTAAAACAGCTTCGGAAGACGCTGACGGCCCGAAAAGAGGAGATGAGTTTTCTGCTGTTCTTGGATCTTTCGGATATTACGATTGTGGAAAAAGAAAAGCGTTATATAGCAGTTGTGGATATCCCGCAGGGAATGTCTTTTGAAACAGAAATTGAGATGGTTATCGAGGAGGCGGGAAAATATCAGTTGTCGAGGCTGCATGACGCGGAATACGGCTCCATGATTTCCGTGGAAAATCTGTACGGCGGTAAGACAGACGAGTATTCCGGGATGTTTATGAGGATCCCAAGCCCGCTGGAACGGAAAGGACTCCGGATACAGCCGGCGGGCAGATATTTAACGGCATATTACAGGGGAAATTGGGACGGTCTGGCCGGGAAATATAAAGAGCTGCTGGCATATGCGGAGGAAAAAGGACTTAAATTATGCGGCTATGCCTATGAGACGGGAATTAATGAGCTTGTGATTAATTCGATTGATGAATATGTGACGCAGATTGAAATTTTGACGGAAAATTAATTTAAAATAATTTGTAACGAAACGGGGAAAATCCGGATAAATAAGGTGAAAGGGGGGAGATGCCGTGCATGACATGGATGAGATTTATCATAAATATGCCGGAATGGTCTATAAGTTTCTGCTTGCCAGGACGGGAAAACGGGATTTGGCGGAGGAATTGACACAGGAAACATTTTACCGTGCAGTTTATTCCCTGAAAACCTATGACGGCACTTGCAGGTTTTCCACCTGGCTGTGCCAGATTGCAAAACATGTCTGGATGCAGGAACTGGAAAAACGGAAAAAACACCAGGCGGACAAACAGGAATATCTGGAGGGAGAAGCACATGTGACCTCGGAAGAAGTGAGAAAAATAAAGCCCGGGATGACGGCCGGGGAAATACAGGAACTGTTGGGGATAACGGCCGCCTGCTACGAAGGCGGTTCTCTGGATTATTCCCTGGGATACATTGTGGATGAGGAGTACCTGATAGAAATTATTTTTTCCACCCTGAATGAGGAGCAGCCCTGCGGGATGACGGGAGATGAGATACTGGCGGCTAAGGTGCCTAAGGGAGAAAGCAGATTCGGGCAGTGAGGTATGCCAGGAATTTTACAGAATGTGGGCTTTGCCAACACTTTAAAAGGAGTCCGTCTTGCCGGACTCCTTCCTGTGCAGAGGAGAATAAACGGCAGAATATCACTGGAAAATGTTCCTGATAAATATTGACCACCTGGTCTGTTTATGATATTATAATAAAATAGACCAGGTGGTCAATATTTGGAGGCAGATATGAAACGGGAAGAAAAAAATTTAATGACGCGCCGGAAGATCATGGACAGCGCAATGAAAGAATTTGCTGATAAGGGTTACGGCTTAAGTTCAGTCAATACCATTTGCAGTGACGGGGATATTTCGAAAGGAATCCTTTACCACTATTTTAAGGACAAAGATGAAATTTACCTGATGTGTGTGAAGGAATGTTTTGACGGACTTACCCGGCACATGAAAGAACATATGCAGAGCAGCTCGGATGGGGTTCAGGAGAGGCTGAACCGGTATTTTGAGGAGCGGTTTGCCTTTTTCGCAGGGAATCCGGCCTGCCAGCGTATTTTTTGTGATGCGGTGATTATGCCGCCTGCCCATTTAGATGGGGCAATCCGTGAAATTAAGACAGAGTTTGATAAGTTTAATATAGGTGTACTGAATGAGATTTTGTCGCAGGTAAGGCTCAGAAAAGACGTGACGAGGCAGGAAGTGATAGACACATTCAGCCAGTACCAGGATTTTATCAATGCGAAGTACCAGATGGCGGGAGCGACGGGAATCGATGCGGCGGAGCGTGAAAAGAGCTGCAGCCGCGCGCTGTCAATCCTGCTTTACGGCGTTATCGAGCGTGGTGAGGAGTGAGGATTATGGAGCAGGTAAAAGAATCGGTCTTATCTGAATTAGAGCCGTCAAAGGCGATTGTTAAACTGGCGGTTCCGGCGACACTGGCATTGCTGGCGAAGGCAGTTTATAATATCGTGGATACCGCCTATATAGGAATGCTGCACTCGGACATTGCCCTGGCGGCCGTGGGGGTTACACTCCCCCTGCTGCTGATTATGGTATCGGTGGAAAATATTTTTGCAGCCGGAGCGGCAGTTCTTGCCGGGAGGCAGCTCGGGGCAAACGACAAGGAGGGAGCCAACGTCACGGTCACCACGATTGTGGGGCTGTCCGTCGCTATCGGCCTGTTTCTCTGTGTCACCGGAATTATCTTTATGGGGCCGCTGCTGCGTTCCTTCGGGGCATCGGAGGCCGTCCTTCCGCAGGCGAAAGAGTATGCGCTCTGGATGTTTATCGCCGCTTTAGCCAATCTGCCGGCACAGAGCATGAACTGCGCGGCCAGGGCAGAGTCATCGGTTAAAATATCGTCCATCGCCGTTGTGACAGGCGCCGCGCTGAATGTGGTCCTGGATCCCGTTTTCATGTTCGACTGGGGACTGGGGCTGGGAGTGGGAGGCGCCTCTCTGGCAACCACGGTTTCACAGTTTGTCACTTTCATCATACTGGCCTGGTTTTATATGAGCGGGAAATCAATCATCAAGATACGTCTCGAGTATTTTAAAATGAACCTGCAGCTTGTGCGCACCGTGACGCTGATTGGGGTGCCGACTGCCGTGATCCAGATCTGTCTTGCCGCCGCGACATCCCTGACGAACATCGCCGCAAAACCTCTGCCGGATTCGGATTTGATTATCGCGGCCTATGGCGTTGTCCAGCGTCTTGTGCTGATTGGCTGTTATATGGTCATGGGATTTATGCAGGGATATCAGCCCGTTGCCTCTTTTGCGTTCGGCGCAGGCAATGAGAAACGGTTTCATGAGTGTGTCAGGTTCTCTCTGAAGGGCGCCCTGATTCTCACAGTGGTGGTGGAGGCGGTTTATATATTGCTTTCCAGGCAGCTTATCATGCTTTTTAACGGAAATCCGATGGTGATTGATTATGGGGCAAAGCTTCTGATTTCCCAGGTTGCCCTGTATCCGGCTTTCGGTCTTTGCTACATGATGACGATTACATACCAGACGATAGGCGCTTCACGGTTTGGCCTGTTCCTTTCCGCAATCAGGCAGGGATTATTTTATATTCCTTTTATCCTAATCCTGCCGCGGATGATGGGAGTGACGGGGATTTACTTTTCCCAGCCGGCCGCAGATTTACTGACGATTGCAATTTGTATTTTTGCGATTAAACCAATGAAACAGACGGCTTCCCGGAGTATGGGCGGGGATGACGTAAAAGGAGGAGAAAGCTGAAAAAAAGACTTTGCCTCATTTCAAAAAATATGCTATAATGAACCAAACAGCGAGTAGCTTTACTGCGTAAAACCAGTTGTAACCTACTTGCTGTTTTTTTATACCATAGGAAACACCTGTGATATAAAAAGCCCTCCGGGCAGGATTTGCACTCCCGTGCGAGTCCTGCAGGAATCCGTGGGGCGTGAAAATCATTAAAAGCGTGTGGCCCTCAGGCATAAATCCAGCTTGTGCGGCCGCCTTTCGTTTAAGAGTCCGGCCTGCCGGGCTTTTTTTCTTTGCCGGCGGCGCCATGAGCGCAGACACGTCGGTGAATAATAACCGGCCGTGCAGACAACAAAATATTTTAGCAGCAGGAGGTTTTTAAATCATGGAACAAAAGTCCAACTCTTTTCTGGAAACAGAAAAAATCAGTGTTTTAATGCAGAGATACGCAGTACCCTGCATCATTTCATTACTTGTAGCCGCATTGTACAACATTGTCGATCAGATATTTATAGCCAATGCGGATTATCTCGGCTCATACGGAAATGCCGCCAATACGGTGGTCTTCCCCCTCACCGTCGTGGCGTTGGCTATCGCGGTCATGATAGGGGACGGGTGTTGCGCGTTTGTCAGCATCTGCCTGGGGTCCAATGAAAGGGAAAATGCCCACCGCAGCATCGGTAATTCCATTGTGCTCTGCCTGATCGGCAGCATTATCCTGACCGCGGTCTATTTCATTTTCCGTGATCAGATTCTAGGGATGTTTGGCGGACGCGTCAATGAGGAGACATTCCGCCACTCGAAAGAGTATTTCACTTATATTTCCTTGGGAATCCCATTCTACATGTTCGGGCAGGCGATGAACCCGATCATCCGCTCGGATGGGAGTCCCATGTTTGCTATGGTTTCAACGCTGGCCGGCGCAGTTGTGAATATTATTCTGGACCCTGTTTTCATATTCATCTTCAGATGGGGCATGATGGGGGCGGCCGTAGCTACGGTAATCGGACAGGTGCTGACGGCCGTACTGGCCGTCGGATACCTGTGCAACATGAAGGCGGTAAGGCTGAAAAAGGAGAGTTTCAGGTTAAACGGCAGGCTGATTGCAAGATTTCTGCCTCTGGGCATATGCAGCTTTCTCTCGCAGATTTCCCTGGTGGCGGCCATGGCGGCGATCAACAATATGATTCAGAAATACGGGGCAATAGATGCCGTGTTCGGGCAGGAGCAGTTTGCCCAGATTCCGATGGCAGTGGTGGGAATTGTCATGAAATTTTTCCAGATTGTCATCTCGATCTCGGTCGGCATGGCGGCAGGCTGCATCCCGATTGTAGGATATAATATCGGGGCGGGACGTAAAGACCGTGCCAGGAGCTTATTTACTCATCTGCTGGCAGCGGAAGCGGCAGTGGGAGCGGCGGCATTTCTGATTGTGGAGCTTTTGCCGAAACAGTTGATTGCCATTTTCGGCGCTGCCAACGAAAGCGTGTATTATACGGAATTCGCAGTTAAATCATTTCGGATTTATCTCTGTATGATGATCCTGGCCTGTGTCAATAAGGCGACCTTTATTTACCTTCAGTCCCTGGGGAAAGCGTTTATTTCCACAATGCTTTCCATGGTGAGAGAGGTAGTGTTCGGAGTGGGATTTGCACTTTTGCTTCCCGCTTTCCAGGGACTCGACGGGGTATTGTATTCGATGCCGGCAGCGGATCTGCTCACATTTTTTATCTCGGCGGCCGTGATACGGTACACATATAAGACACTGAAAACAACGGAAAAAGTGGAGGTGGTTTCATGCAGAACAGAATTATCACAATAAGCCGGGAATTCGGCAGCGGAGGAAGAACGATTGGGAAGATGACGGCCAAAAAGCTGGGAATTCCGTGCTATGATCAGGAGCTGATAGAGAAGATTGCAAAGAAGAGCGGTTTTACAAAAGAGTTTGTTGAGGAAAAAGGGGAACATTCCCAGCACGTCGGTTGGTTTGCTAATGCTTTTACAGACAGGGGGATGAACGGTATCTCCAGCCAGGACTATCTGTGGGGGATACAGAGGGATATTATTCTGGAATTGGCTGCAAAGGAATCCTGCGTGATTGTTGGACGGTGCGCCGATTATATTTTAAAGGATACGGCTGACTGTCTGAAGGTATTTATCCATGCCGATATGAAAGCCAGGGCCGGCCGGATTGTGGAGCAGTACGGAGAAAGCCGGTATTCCCCGGAAAAACGTCTGAGGGATAAGGATAAGCGGCGGAGCGCCTACTATCAGTTCTATACGGACATGGAATGGGGGACGGTGAAAAATTACCATATTGCGTTGGACAGCGGAGTGATTGGGATTGAGAGGTGTGTGGAGATTCTGGCAGTTCTTTACTGACGGTGTGACAGCAGATTTGATGGCAAAGATTGAAGGACTTGATTGAACGCTTTATGTTCCTTTACCAGCCTCATTCACCAGCAAAAAGCAGCTTTTGGTAAAAAACAGCTGCTTTTTCGCGTGTATTTGAGACACTGCGGGAGACTCAGAGTAATATAAAAATGGAACTTAATAAACAGAATTCCTTATTTCTGTTATAAGTGAGTCAAGCCCCAAATCGTTACAGTCATTAATTAAGCCCGCCAGGACAAATTTTTTAAAGGATGTCTTAAGCCCTTCCTGGTCGTTCGAGTCAATCAAACGGGCTGCATCGTTAATGAGGTTCAGAATTTCACTGTCGGCATCTGTTTTTTTAATATAGCATTGATACAGCTTTTGCAGTTCGGAAACCAGCTGGCTGTTTTTTGTACCCTGACCGCTAATTCCCATGATACCGGGGGATTCGTTGACAGGTTCCTCTATAGCCGGTACATCTTTCACCGCGCTTACGATTTTGCCGTCCGTATTAAAATTGATTTCCCGGCCCGGGAGAGTGCTGCTCCCAAAGCTCTCTTTTAAAGCTTCATAGAACTGGTCAATAAAATCATTGCTGCCGGTAGATAAGGAATAAATTTCTCCGGAGTATAGCTCTATATTAATCCATCGTTCCGTATTGTCGGACCGGTGGCACAGGAGCCAGGCGGCTGCCCCGACAGCCAGAACTGATATCATGATAAGCGTGCTTTCAATGCTCCGTCCTGATAAAGCGATGAAAAGCAGAATAAACGCCGCACCGGACGGAAATGGAATTTTGGGAAGAACGTCTGCCCATATACGTGAAATTCCCGACAGAGGCAGAGTATGGTTTTCCCAGGTAATCACGTTGTTTTTTATATCAATTTGTGTAACTTTGTATTTGTAAAATTTATTTTGAGCTGCCATAGGGTAAAACCTCCATATTCGGCATTAATTTCTGTCTATTATGGTTGCAATTAAAACAGGGCTTGCAATGATGCCTGTTCCAACCGTTTCAGCGCCTTCATTTTCGACGTAAACGCTGTACGTACAGCCTTTGCCGGCCATTAAATCACAATCGCAGACCGACAGTGTAAATGTATTTGCTTCCATTTCCGTTTTATCACGGCAATATAACACTCCGGTGCTGAGCGGTATGGAAAAAGGCTGGCATTTTTCCTGCTTTACTATCTGGAACCGAAGGCAGACCTTCGATTTGCTGGCAATAATATTGCAGGAAAAGCTGAGCTGAACCAGAAGTTCTTTATAACAGGATGCGTTCAGAGTAAGAGAAGCCACATGGAATGTGGCTCTCTTTTCTGTGCCTTCCGGTATAATAAGCCCTCCGAAAACAGCGCTTTTAATCTTTATATTATTTCCACCCTGTTTTTTCATGCCGGGAATGAGGCAATGATTTGTATTGGGTAAAGCGGGTGGTTGAATCATTGCCTCCTGATGGCCGGATGGCCGGGGAGAGCAGTTACATGTTCTTGAACGCGGATAACAGCCGCGCCCGAATAAACCGTAATACATAGCTTCTCCTTACTGCCATTTTAATTGTTTATTAGTTGCATCCGTTGTCAACAACAATTGCGGACAGTGTTGCGTTATTAATAGAAGTAACGCCGACTGTAGCAACACCGGCAACCGTAGCAACCACACTGTAAGTGCAGCATTCCTGGTCACAGATATCGCAGTCACATACAAAGAATGAGAAAGCATCGCTGGATGTGATGGCAACAAGCCTGGAGAATGTCCAGACGGGACCTACCGGAATAGGAACCAGCTGGTTTTTGCACTGTTTGAATATCTGCAGGTTAAGAGTTAAAACGGCAGCTGTTGTAACAATGTTGCTGGCAAATTCAAATTTAATACATGGTTTGCGGAATCCTTTCGTATCTACGGTTACAGTGGAAACTGTAAAATTTGTTCCTGCAATCGTAGCTAAGGGCAGCGTAACTGCGCCTGGGCATCCGCATTTTAAAGTCGTTCTGTTCGGTGCAAGCGGTCTGTTTTTTTCACATTCACAGTAGCATTTGCAGTCACAATCACAACACTCTCTATTATCATACTCGCAATTATTGCAGTTTATATCGCTCATGATGGAACCTCCATATAAATCTCTGTTTTTTTACCTCTCTGGTATAATATAGTATATTGCCAAACTCTAAGGATGTTACTTTTTTTGGTCATGCATAAGAAAAGGTTTTTTTGGGAATCTTACATATTTTTTAAGGAAGAAAATGACGCTGTTATTTTCTACAGCGATGTGTTATGATTAGCCAGAAATGAAGACACAGGATACGAAAGGGATGATATGATGATTTGTCCAGAATGCGGACACGAGACATCAGGGAACTTCTGCAGTAACTGCGGCGCCCTGCTGAAAACAGGAAAGTCTCCGGACACTCATGAAAATACATATAGACGCAGATCCAGGGCTCAAAATTCTGAAGTGTACGAAACTGCAGCCGGCGAGGATGAAACTGCGGCGGCAGCGAACCGAAGCACGATGTATGGCAGGTGTTCGGATGAAAGCGTCGGTGGGGATAGCTGGGCTGCTATAAATGACGGGCCAGCCAGACGAAACCCGGAGCGGCAGGAGAGCAATAATGCTGAGAGCCGTGCAGAGAGGCGGGCAAATTCCAGAAAGAAGGACAAGCCTAAAAGAACATCCTCCTCAAAAGATTCGGGAAAAAGCGGCCCGGGCAAAAAAGAGGTGCGCCTTGAGCAAAAAGAGAAAAAGCTCAGGGAAAACAGAATCAGCAGCCTAGAGAGCGAAGTGGAACGTTTGACGGTACAGGAACGGCTCAGGGACAGGCGCAGATGGGATCAGGATGAGGAAAGAGACGGTGATTCCGGTCCGGATCTGGGTGAGATGGCAGCCAAAGGAGCGGCGGGCGTTGTGCTCATTGCCGCCCGTGTGATGCAGCTGGCATCGTTCTTTATGATGGGAATCATGGTACTTATTATGGCGCGCTCTTTTCTCAAATACAGTGAGGGACTTGGAGATATCAGCGTCATAGCGGCTGAGCATAATTATGGGCTGGCGCTTTATGTGGGTGTTGCAGGCGTTTCCCTGTTTATGGGAGTTATCTGGTGCCTGTGGATTCTGTCCAGAAAAGGCGCAGGCGGAGGGTTCAGGCTGAAAAAATACGATACCGGGAGAGGATTGATTCCGTTTATACTCTGCGGAGCCGCTATATTCGCCGCAGGGCCGGCGCTGACGCTGCTTCCTCCTGTGGAGGATGTTGTGGGGCAATGGCAGGGAATTGTCATGGGTGCAAAAGCTGTCCTGACGGCAGTCAACGTGCACCGCGGCACACTCTTGTTCTGTAGTGGGGCAGGAGCCGTAATGTCGCTCATACGGAGAATTCTGCTGGTTTAATGATGAGATTTCCGGGTCTGGGGTGCAGCGTCCTAAAGCAGGTGCAGCGCCCCGGACCTTTTTGTGAAAATCCCTAAGATGCTTCCAAAGAAAAAATATACTTGACGCAGCCCTTGTATCTGAGTTATAGTGAATAACAGAATATGATGAAATCGCGTTTTGCTGGCGGTTCATTGTTATCAATAAGGGGACGGAAAGTCCTTCATAAGTAAAGGAGTGGTTGTTATGTTGGCAAATTTTAGTTTTGAGGTGAAGACAAGATAATAATTTTTTAATGGCAGGGACTGGCGTACAGAGTGTTTTTTGACGCACGGCTTGTTGTCGTGTTTTTTTTGTACCTTTTTTCAGGGTGATTTCGGGAAAATAATACGAAAATGTCTTGAAGACGCCGGAGAACCTGCCTGCTTATGAAGGAGAATTTAAATTTGAAAAGTGAAAATTGCATATTAATCAGCAGCGGCAACAATTGGATTGAACAGGCGGCAAAGGACCAGCTGGAGGGAGTATCGCGTCTTCCGGGCGTGGTGAAGACTGTGGGGCTGCCGGATCTGCATCCGGGAAAATCACCGGTGGGAATCGCGGTTCTAAGCCGCGGCAGGTTTTACCCTCACCTGATTGGAAACGATATCGGCTGCGGGATGAGTCTTTTTGACACAGGCGTAAAGCTAAAGAAATTCCGTCAGGATAAGTGGGTATCCAGACTCAGCTACATCAGGGAACTGAGGGATATTCCCGCCGAAAATCCGTATGAAGAGGAGTGCCCGATCCTGGATTTGGGAACAATTGGGTCTGGAAACCATTTTGCCGAATTCCAGTGCGTGGATGAGGTGTTTGATAAAGAGCCGGCGGAGCGGCTGGGCTTACCGAAGGACCGGGTCCTCCTTTTAATACACAGTGGATCCAGAGGTTACGGACAGGAGATTTTAAAGCGGTATTTCCGGCCGGAGGGCCTCGAGGAAGGCAGTGCGCAGGCTTATGCCTATCTGGCGGAGCATGACCGGGCTCTTTTGTGGGCAGCCAGAAACAGGGCGGTTACGGCATCAAAACTTTTAGACTGCGTGGGAGTGCATGCCAAGCCCCTGGAACTCCTGGAGTGCTGCCATAACTATCTGGAACGGACGGAGGAGGGCTGGCTCCACCGGAAGGGAAGTGTTTCGGCAAAACAGGGAGCCGTTGTGATACCGGGCTCAAGGGGGAGCAGAACTTATCTCTGCCTGCCATCGGAGGATACGGAGATTTCGCTTGGTTCCCTGTCTCACGGAGCCGGCCGCAAGTGGGCCAGAAGCATCTGCAAAAGCAGGATTGATAAAAAGTATGACCGGGACTCCATCCGTACGACGGAGTGGAAAAGCCGTGTGGTCTGCCACGACACAAACCTGCTGTTTCAGGAAGCGCCGGAGGCGTACAAGAATGTGGAACAGGTAATCCAGTCCCTCAAGGACTGGGGACTCATCGAGGTGGTGGCCGCTTTCCGCCCTTTGATTACGTATAAAGGGTAGGTGAAGGATATGAGGATTCAGTTGAGTTCCGGGCAGGGCCCGGCAGAATGTGAACTGGCGGTTGGACTTCTCTACGAAGCGCTGAAACGGGAGTATCCCGACATAAAGCTTATTGATTTTGTGAAGGGAAAGAGAAAGGGCAGATTTACCTCCATCCGTTTTGACACAAGCCAGGAGCTGCGCGGATTGGAAGGAAGTGTGCTGTGGATCTGTAAAAGTCCGTACCGGCCGGAACATAAGAGAAAGAACTGGTATGTGGATATCAGCGTCATAGAGGAAGAAAAAAGAATTACAGAGGAAAAACTGGTGCGTTATGAGACGTTCCGCAGCGGCGGAAAAGGGGGACAGCACGTAAATAAAGTGGAGACAGGGGTCAGGGTGATCCATATCCCTACCGGAACCGCCGTAGTGTCTACCCAGGCCAGAAGCCAGCATATGAATAAACAGCTTGCAATGAACCGGTTGTGTGAGATCCTGGCCCAACGGAACCTGGACTGTGACAGGAAAGAAAAGAACCTGGCCTGGATGGAGCATAACCGGCTGGAACGGGGGAATCCGGTCAGGACGTATGAAGGGATGGAGTTTCGGAGGAGGAAGCAGTAACAGGCAGGACTGTACTACAGATTGAAAGCAGAGAGAAAGTTAAAATGAGGAATATGCAGTATTAGAAAAAGTTCCGGCTATTAAGCCGGACTTTTTCTATTTTCAACAGGAAAGATTGACGAGCTCTCCCGAAGATTAAAATATCCCTCCGTACAGGAATGTAGTTCGGCGTAGAAAAATTATGCTACAAAAACGTGAGAGATTCATCTTTCAATTGAGATCACGACGCTCATTTATAGCAGAAAATGTTGGGGAAGATGTGGTAATTTATGGAAAATACAGAGAAGTGCAAAGACTGAAATAATTTGAAGATGCGGAGTTTCCTTTTAATATCAGCAAATTCAATATAATAAAGTGATATATCATATGATAATTGACTTCTTTTTGTATTTATAAAATATTTAGACTTTATTGAAAAATAGTGTATAATATATACAAAAATATAATGCAGAAGATATATAAATCAGACTTTAAATTGTAAAAGTTTATGGCGGATTTTCATGATGAATGGATATTTTTTGTACAGAGTATCGTCCGGGAGAAGGTGGGGGAACGAATGATTCGAATATGCTGTATTACATATAAAGATGTAGATCGGTTGGTAAGGGAGGTACTGGAGACATATCAGGATGACGAGGTAGAGTTCAGCATTGTGGAGGGACTCAGAACGGAAATCCTGGAGGAGGAAAAGAGAAAAATTATTGAGAGTGCAGACGTTGCAATCGCCACAGGGGCCAATGCCCAGATTGCGGCAGCGGCTTTTCAGGTGCCGGTTATACAGTTCCATATTACCGAATTTGACTACCTGATGGCAGTGGAAAAGGGACTGGAAATTGGGAAGAATCCGGCTGTTGTGACCTACAAACAGCCATTGTCTAAAAATATGAGGGATTATCTGGAAGTGGCCGGGAGGCATGTAAACTATGTTGTTTATGAAGACACTGAGGAACTGAGGGAAGCTTTAACCTGCAGTGGGGCGGATGTTATCATTGGAGCCACTCATGCCACGGAAGTGGGAAAACAGCTGGGGATTCGGACCGTACTGATATATCCAAGTTTCAGCTGCATTCTGGATACATTTGCCGAGGCGAAAAATCTGGCCAGAGAACTGGAAAAGGAAAGAAAAAAGAACCAGTATATCAATGCACTTTTGCAGTGCAGCGTTAACGGTATTTTTCTGGTGGACAACCTGTGCAGAGTAATTGATTTTAACCAGAAGGCTGCCGATTTGGCAGGAGTGGAAAGGGAAAAATTAAAGTATTCCTATCTGGATCAGATTTTTCCAAAATTGAAGATGAATGAATTTGTCTGGGGCAGCCAGCAGGAGTCCTTAAAAATTGTAAAGCTTGGGAATAAAGAGATTGTCTGTAATATCGTACGCCTGGAAAACCGTCATTCTCAGTTCGATGGAGCAGTTATCATGATGTACTATCTGGAAGAGTTAAAAAGTCAGATTGGGCAGAGAGAAAAGGAAGAAAAACAGAGAAAGGAAAAGGGGTTCCAGGCAAAGCGGAGTTTTTCCGATATCATTGGCTCATCTTCTACGATAAAAATGTGCATCGAGGATGCCAGATTTTATGCAGAGAGTGAATCAAATCTGATGGTTTATGGAGAAACCGGGACTGGTAAAGAGATATTTGCACAAAGTGTCCATAACCAGAGCAGGAGGAAGAATGAGGCGTTTATTGCGGTGAACTGCGCGGCTTTGCCGGAAAACCTTCTGGAGACAGAACTATTCGGATATGACGAAGGTGCATTTACAGGGGGAAGAAAAGGCGGTAAAAGGGGCTTGTTTGAACTGGCAAACCATGGAACTCTTTTTTTAGATGAGATTGGTGAACTGTCCCCGGCGTTGCAGTCACGGCTTTTGCGGGTATTACAGGAAAAAGAGATTATGCATGTGGGTGGTGAGCGCATTATTCCGGTGGATGTGCGCATTATAGCGGCTACTAACAAACATTTGGAGGAGCTGGATCCGGCGGTTTTCCGACGGGATCTGCTGTACCGCCTCAATGTCCTGGATCTGATGATACCGCCGCTGCGGGAACGAGAAAAAGATGTTGTGGAACTGTTTGATTTTTATTATAAGAAGAAAAGAGATGTAAGCCTTCATCAGACGGAGCTGACGGATGGGGCAAAAGAAATTCTTATGCTATATCACTGGCCGGGTAATATCAGGGAGCTGCAGAATGTCTGTGAACGGTTTTGTCTCTATCTAAAACAATCGGCCAGACACAGTGATTTGCTCATGAAAAAATGTATGATCCGTGCAGTAGGAGAGGAACGGCTACAGAAAAATATTTTGGAATCGTTTGAGTTTAAGGCGAAGGGGGGAAGTGTGGAACTGGTGGAAGAACTGCAGAGAATTTTTTCTTATAATAGGGAACAGATTGCAAAGGTGTTGGGGATAAGCCGGACCACAGTCTGGAGATTGATGAAGGGAGAAGAGAAAAAGAAGATTTAATAAGCAGGAAGACAGCAGGCCGGATATGGCAGCAGGAAACATTACACCTGCTGCCATGTCTGGCCTGTTCCTGGTTATAGGCGGAATATTGTCTGTAAAGCGTGAGGAAAACTGATTGGATGAAAAGTGCAGGTGGGAAATGTTTCAAAAAAGAGTGAAAACAGCATAGTGAAACATTATAACGAAAAAAAGTGTAAAACATTTGTCATGGGAGTTAGAAATGATGCCGGAAAAAGCCTGATTTTACAAGAAAAAACAGAGAGAATTTTTTATAAGGAAAGGATGAAAACTGGCACGCAGTTTGCTGTTTATATAGTCATCTAATATAAGTTTTAGAGAGGCGCGGATGATGCGGAGCCGGCCCGTCGGAATTCTGCCTAATGAAAAGTATAGTGGAGGAGGTACAAGGGGAATGTTTAAATCTATTCAGTATGAACTCAGGGAATCGATTGCAGTTATCTCGATCGATCAGTTACAGGATCAGAATCGAATGGATCGAAATACCTATTTAGAGGTAACGGAAGCGCTCCGCTGTGCTCAGGAAGATCCTGAAGTGACAGCAGTTATCCTGACCGGTAAAGGAGAATATTTTGTGACCGGAGGGCGTATGGACGGCTATCCCGGAGGAAAAATGATGGAAATGCGGGGGTTTGCAGATTCCTGCTCGGGATTAATGTTCCAGATGTACGATATGAGGAAACCGTTGATTGCCGCCGTAAATGGACTTTGTGTTGCGGGAGGAATGATGATTCTGGATGCATGTGATTTGGCGGTGGCGTCGGAATCAAGTAAGTTTGGTTTTCCTGAGCTTGAACGGGGGAATTTCCCGGTGCTGGCATTGGCGGTCGCCCAGAGGTCGATTCCTAAAAAGCGGGTTTTTGAGCTGTCTTATCTCAGTGAATTAATTGATGCGGATACGGCGCTGCAGTGGAATCTGATTAACAGAGCAGTTCCTGCCGAGTGCGTTTTGGATACGGCTTTGGATTGGGCAAGGCTGATATCCGGACGAAGTCTCCTGACGGCAGGAATGGGGCGCGAGGCCTATCACAAGATGCAGGGCATGAGCCAGATAGAGAGCTTGGAGTATGCGAAAAATGTTTTGTGCTGTATGCTGGCCACTCATGATGCCCAGGAAGTTGATTATGCAATAAAGGAAAACAGGGATCCTGTTCTAAAAGGTTATTAATTGAAGAACTTACTGAAGCAGATGAAAGAAGGAGGAAATGTACATGATGAAAAAAATGTTGTCTTTGTTTTTAGCGGGAGTAATGGTGGCAGGACTTTTGACAGGGTGCGGCAGCAAAACGGAAACTCCGGCAGTTGAAACTACGGCTGCTGCCGGGACGGAGCCGGTTGAACTTGTGTGTTCCCATATTTTCGGGGCAGATACAATACAGAATAAAGCATGTCAGATGTTTGCCCAGAAACTGGAAGAAAAAACAGGCGGGGCGTATAAGATGACGATTTATCCGGCAGCCCAGCTTGGTAACATGAATGATATTCTGGAGCAGCAGAAGAGTGGCGATATTCAGCTTACTATTATTTCTTCTATCGCATTAGCCGGTATTTCACCCTATTGTTTCGACAGCTGGCCGTTTTTATTTGAGACTCAGGAAGAATTTGAACGTGCCTATGCAAGTGAAGCCGGGGCAAAATGGCTGGAAAAATGCGAACAGGAATCAGGTTTCTATCTGTTGGCTCCTACGTGGAAAGGACAGCGTTATTTCTTTGTGAATAAGGATGTCAATTCACTCAACGATTTAAAAGGCATTAAAGTCCGCTGTTCCGGCAGCCAGATGGAGATGGATAAGTATAGTACCTGGGGCATGACACCGGTGTCTATGAGTTCTACAGAAGTTTTTTCCGCTATGCAGCAGGGAGTTGTGGATGCATATGAGCAGGAGATTCCGGTTGCCAGGGACGAGTCTATTCCTGAAGTGACGAAGACGGTTGTTCTTACAAAACATACAGAGGCCAATTACTGCTGGCCTACAAGTTCTGCCTGGCTGAACAGCATGCCGGAGGATTTCCAGAAAATATATCGCGAGACAGCGGCAGAGTGTTCCGCCTATGTAACCGAGGAATTGGTGAAGGAAGAGCCGAAGGCGATTCAGGATTTCAAGGATGCCGGTTGTAAGGTTGTTGAATTTGATATGACCCCCTGGATTGAGCTGAGTGAAACGACATATGCTGAAAAATATCCTGAGCTGGCTGAATATATGGTGGCTCTGAAAGCAGCCGGGAAAGGAAACTGATAATGAGATGATATAAAGGAGAATGATTGAGAATGAAGTATGTAGATAAAATTACGGCTGCTTTTGACAAAGTAGTATCCGTCTTCTGCAATATATTCATGATCACATTAATAATCTGTGTTGCTGTCCAGGTGTTTTCCAGGTTTGTTATTAATACATCAACACCATGGACAGAAACACTCTCCATATATTGCTATGCCTGGCTTACTTTGTTTGGAGCCGTACTGGTGCAAAGTGAAGGCGGCCTGCTTTATGTTGACGTAATCCAGGAAAAGCTGTCTGGAAGAGTGCTGAGGATTATTAAGATTATCTGTGATGTGATTAGTATGTTTGTTTCCGTCCTCTGGTGTTACTCCGGCATTCTGCAGTGCATGAATGCAAAGGGAATTACCAGCTGGGGAATTGTAATTCCGCTGCCGGTAGTCTATGCGGCAGTTCCGGTATCTTTCGCGTTTTTGTTTTTATTTCTGCTTCTGGATTTAATTAAACAGTTAATTCCGAATAAGAAGGAGGGGGAGGTATAGTATGGGTATTGTATTAATTATCTTTTTGCTTACCCTGCTTCTGGGAGTGCCAATAGCGCTTGCCATGGGGGCAGCCGGAATTTACGGCCTTCAGATTCTTCACTTGTCCCCATCGATTATGGGGTCTCAGCTGTTTGCCGGGTTGAATTCTTTTTCCATGATAGCAATCCCTCTGTTTATATTTATGGGAGCGCTTATGTCAAAAACGGGTCTCACGGAGATTCTGGTTGATTTTTGCAATGCCATCTTTGGAAGGTTTAAAGGAGGACTGGCAATAGCAGGAATTGCTGCAGGCGCTTTTTTTGCGGCTATCTGCGGTTCTTCCGCGGCATCCATCGCCTCTTTGGGCGGCGTTTTGATACCGGCCTTGAAAAAGGAAGGCTACGGCGGAGGTTTTGCAGGAGCGGTAATCGCAGCGGCCGGTTCACTCGGACCTATCATCCCCCCGAGCCTGTTGCTTGTAATCTATGCGTGTCAATCCAACCAGTCGATCGGCTGGCTGTTTATGGCAGGTATTGTACCGGGAATCTTAAGCGCGGTTTTATATATCATGATTACGATTCGTACTGCAAAGCTCAGGAACTTTCCGGTTCATGAAAAGTGCTCGTTCAAGGAAATAAGACGTTCCGGGCTCAGGGCGATACCGGCTCTCGTAATTCCTTTGATTATTGTAGTCGGAATCTGTGCCGGTATTTTTACAGTAACGGAATCAGCCGGTATTACCACTGTTTACGTGCTGGTGGTCTGGTTCGTTAAAAGGCTTTCGTTCAGGGAACTCATTAAAACGGTAGGAGAGTCGGTGAGAGAGACTGCGGCAATTACATTTATTATTGGTGCATCTACCTTTTTAGCCTATGTTATCACGAGAGGTCAGCTGCCTCAGACAATTGTCAATGCGATTGTTGCGGCGAAAGTGAGCCGTGTGGTAGTACTTCTGATGGTTAATGTTTTGCTGGTAATCATGGGAATGCTTCTGGCTCCGGCAGCGGCGCTTCTGATTGTTACTCCGTTGTTGATTCCGTTGTCGAACGCGTATGGCATTAATTTGATTCAGATGGGACTGATAGTCGTTTTTAACCTGAATCTGGGCTGTTTGACTCCACCGGTGGCTGTCAGCCTGTTCATGACTGCGCGTATGGCAGATACATCATTTGCCGAACAGGTAAAAGAGGCGATGCCGTTCTTTCTTATCTCGATCATTGTACTGATACTGATTACTTACTGGCCGGATTTCACCCTGTTTCTGCCCCGGATGATATATGGATAAGTATTGGTTTGGGGAATTTATGAATGAATCAGGAGGATATGCAAATGACAGGAATGACAATGACCCAGAAAATCTTAGCCGCCCACGCCGGTCTCAGCGAAGTGACGGCTGGTCAGTTGATTGAGGCAAATCTGGATTTACTGCTTGGCAATGACGTTACGACGCCGATTGCTATTGCCGAGATGGAGAAGATAGGCAGTCCATCGGTATTTCATAAAGACAAGATCGCGCTGGTCATGGACCATTTTGTCCCCAATAAGGATATCAAGTCGGCCCAGAATTGCAAGTACTGCCGCGAATTTGCCGGAAGGAATGAAATAACAAATTATTTTGATGTGGGTGTGATGGGAATTGAGCATGCGCTGCTTCCGGAAAAAGGACTTGTAACGGCCGGAGATGTTGTAATAGGAGCCGACTCCCACACCTGCACCTACGGAGCGCTGGGGGCATTCTCCACGGGTGTCGGAAGCACAGATATGGCGGTCGGCATGGTGACGGGAAAAGCGTGGTTTAAGGTGCCTTCGGCAATAAAGATTGTCCTGACGGGGAAGCCGTCCAAATGGATCAGCGGGAAAGATATAATTTTACATATTATCGGTATGCTCGGTGTGGACGGAGCCCTCTACCAATCTATGGAATATACGGGAGACGGCATCGGATATCTCTCAATGGACGACCGTTTTACCATCTGCAATATGGCGATTGAAGCGGGAGCGAAAAACGGGATCTTTCCGGTGGACGATACAACTGTGGAGTATCTGAAAGCGCATTCGGCACGGGATTTCAAAAAATACCAGGCGGATGAAGACGCCGTATATGAGGCGGTTTATACAATCGACCTTTCGAAGCTGAAACCTACGGTTGCCTTCCCATTTTTGCCGGAGAATACAAAGACGGTTGATGAGGCAGGCAATATTCCCATTGATCAGGTGGTAATTGGTTCCTGTACCAATGGAAGAATGGAGGATATGAGGGCGGCCGCAAAAGTGCTTCAAAACAGGAAGGTGGCCAGGGGAGTCCGCTGTATCGTAATTCCGGCCACGCAGGCCGTCTATCTTCAGGCGATGAAAGAGGGCCTTCTGGAGATTTTTATCGGGGCGGGAGCTGTTGTCAGCACTCCGACCTGCGGACCGTGCACCGGCGGTTATATGGGAATTCTGGCAGAAGGGGAACGGTGTGTTTCGAGCACAAACCGGAATTTTGTAGGCCGTATGGGGCATGTGACTTCAGAAATTTATCTGGCAAGCCCGGCTGTGGCGGCGGCCAGTGCGGTCACAGGCAGAATCAGCGGGCCCGGCGACCTGGGATTATAATGCGGGAGGATGCGATGAAAGTAAATGGACATGTATTTAAATATGGGGACAATGTGGACACGGATGTGATTATACCGGCCAGATATTTAAATGCAACGGACGGAATGGAACTGGCCCGGCATTGTATGGAGGATATCGACAGGGAATTTGTGAACCGGGTAAAAGAAGGAGACCTGATTGTGGCCAATAAAAATTTTGGCTGCGGTTCCTCCCGCGAACATGCGCCGCTGGCTATCAAATGCGCAGGGGTGAGCTGTGTTATCGCGGAGACCTTTGCCCGCATTTTCTACCGTAATTCGATTAATATAGGTTTGCCGATTATAGAGTGCCCGGAGGCCACAAAAGAGATTGAGGCCGGGGACGAGGTGACGGTGGACTTTGACAGCGGAGTGATAACGGATAAGACAAAGGGGACGGTTTATCAGGGCCAGGCATTCCCGGAATTTATGCGGGAAATTATGATGGCAGGCGGACTGGTAGGTTATACCAATCTTCAGATAAACGGGCATGACACAGTGCCGGTGAAAGGTAAAACGGCCGGGAATATTAAAATACAGGAGGACAAATAGATATGTATGCAAACAGTAAAAACAGCGGCGCCCGCGTTTTGAGGGAGCGTTTAAAAGATCCGAAAATTATCGTTGCCCCGGGAGCTTATGACTGCCTTTCGGCCAGGCTGATTGAGCAGTGCGGGTTCGAGGCCGCATTTATGACGGGATACGGGGCGGCCGCATCTATACTGGGAGAGCCGGACTACGGCCTTATGACTATGAATGAGATGGCAAATGTATGCGCAAATATGAACGCGTTCCTGAATATTCCGTTAATCGGCGACATTGATACGGGATACGGCAATCCCCTGAATGTTTACCGTACGGTGAAAGAGTTTGAGAGAGCGGGAATGGCGGCGGTCCATCTGGAGGATCAGGTGTTCCCGAAACGCTGCGGCCATATGGAAAATAAAGCGGTCATCTCCATGGAAGAGCATGTGGAGAAAATCAGGGCGGCCGTGGAGGCGAGAGACGAGATGATGATTATCGCCAGAACGGATGCCAGGGCGACCCATGGAATTGACGAAGCAATCCGCCGTCTTACCGCGTACCGCGATGCAGGCGCTGATATTGTCTACGCCGATGCACTGCGCAGTGACGACGAACTGAGGGCGGTCGGATCGATTCCCAACGTCTATAAATTTACTAACCAGACGGAAAATGGAAAGACGCCGCCCCGGACTGCAGAACAGTTGGAGGAGATGGGATTTAATATTGTAATCTTCCCGGTCGGAACGGCTTTTGTCGCAGCCAAGGCCATGAAGCGGATGCTGGAGCAGCTCAAACGGGAAGGAACATCCGCGGGCTGCGTGGAGCAGATGACAACATTTAACGAGTTTACCGGTATCGTAGGACTGCCGGAGCTCCAGAAGAGGGAAGCAAATTTTAAAACGTATGAGTTCCGATGACAGGGGACACAGGGGACGAAAGAATATAGGATACCGATGAACATAAGAAATATAAAAAAACGGTAAAGATAGGATACAAAAGAATATTAACGAAAGAGTAAAATCATTTACGGAAAGGAGAGATCCGCTTATATGAAAATCGTGGTATTGGACGGATATACAGAAAATCCCGGAGATTTAAGCTGGTCCGGTTTCGAAGAGCTCGGTGAATTTACCGTATATGACCGCACTCCGGAGGAACTGACCGCGGAACGGATTGGGGATGCGGATGTAATCCTCACCAATAAAGTGGCCGTTACGGAAGAAATTATGGATGCCTGTCCGGGAATCAGGTACATCGGCGTTCTTGCAACGGGATACAACGTGGTGGATACGGAGGCTGCGAAGAAAAGGGGTATCATTGTGACGAATATTCCAACTTACGGTACGGATACGGTAGGGCAGTTTGCCATCGCCATGCTTTTGGAAATCTGCCACCACATCGGTTATCATGACAGAACGGTCCACAAGGGAAAGTGGGAGAACTGCAGGGACTGGTGTTATTGGGATTATCCGTTGATTGAACTGGCGGGAAAGACCATCGGAATCGTCGGTTTCGGCCGTATCGGCCAAGCCACAGGCCGCATTGCCGCAGCGCTTAATATGCGCGTGACAGCCTATGATGCATATCCTAATGAAAGCGGAAAGCGGCTGGCGGAGTATGTGGATTTAGACAGGCTGTATGCGGAGTCGGATGTCATCGCCCTCCATTGCCCTCTTTTTCCTTCCACAAAGGAAATGATTAGCCGTGAGACAATCGGAAAAATGAAAGACGGAGTGATTATCATCAACAATTCCAGGGGAGGGCTGATAGCCGAACAGGATCTGGCCGATGCGCTGAACAGCGGGAAGGTATATGCGGCCGGGCTGGATGTGGTTTCCACGGAGCCTATCAGAAAGGACAATCCGCTTTTAGGGGCGAGAAACTGCCTCATCACGCCGCATATGAGCTGGGGAACGAAGGAAAGCAGGAAACGGCTGATGGACATTGCAGTCGATAACCTGAAGCAGTTTATAGAAGGCGCCCCCGTCAATGTAGTTAATGGCTGAGGAGAAATGTTTCAGAGATTCTAAGACTGCTCGGGAAGGAGAATGCCATAATGAAATTTCTGTTTGCGTCGGATTCCTTTAAAGGTTCGTTATCTTCGGCACAGACGGCCGCCATTCTGGAACGGGAGGCCAGGCTCTGTTTCCCGGACTGTGAATGCATCAGCCTTCCTGTAGCGGATGGAGGAGAGGGGACACTGGAGGCCGTGCTTCAGGCGGCGGGAGGAATTCTTATACGGAAGGAAGTGCGGGATCCGCTTGGGAGAAATGTTTTGGCATCCTATGCCGTGCTTGACGGCGGGCGTGCATTTATTGAGATGGCGGAGGCGTCCGGCCTTCCTCTCCTGAAGCCGGAGGAGAGAAATCCGCTGCTGACCGGCACGTATGGGACAGGACAGCTGATACTCGACGCGCTGGAACGGGGATGCAGTCAGATTACGGTGGCAATCGGCGGCAGCGCCACCAATGATGGAGGTATGGGAGCCCTGCGTGTGCTGGGAGTCCGGTTCCTGGATGAGGAAGGAAACGAGCTGGAGGGAACAGGCCGGGATTTGAGCCGGGTAAAAAGCATAGATTCGGAGCTAATCTGTCCTCTCGTCCGTGGGGCAAGTTTTACCGTGATGTGCGACGTGAAAAATCCCCTGACCGGAAAAGACGGCGCGGCCCGCACATTTGGCCGCCAAAAAGGAGGAACCGAAGCGGATATCGAATTGCTTGAGGCCGGTATGGAGCGGTACGGAGAACTTATGGCGGAACTGTGCGGCTATGACATTGCCGCTGCAGAGGGGGCAGGCGCGGCCGGAGGCCTTGGAGCGGCTCTGTCTGTATTCCTGGATGCGGAAATGAAACCGGGAATTGAGGCAGTGCTGGATCTGATTGATTTTGACCGGAAACTGAGAGGCGTGGATCTCGTCATAACGGGCGAGGGACGGATGGACTGGCAGTCCTCATTCGGAAAGGTCCCAAGCGGAGTGGGAGAACACTGCAAACGGCTGGGTGTCCCGGCGGTCGCGGTTGTCGGAGGCATGGGAGAGGGTGCGGAAAATATTTATGAGCATGGAATTCTGAGCATAATTCCGACCGTGAATGGAGCAATGAACCTGGACGAGGCAATGGAACGGGCGGAGGAGCTTTATGCCGGTGCGGCCGGGAGACTGTTCCGGCTTTTGAAAGTGGGGATTTCTTTAAAAGATAAATAACAACGAAAAGCACGCTTCGCGAACTTTACATTGCCACTCAATAAAAATTCAGGACACCGGATAACTTTTGATATCTGGTGTCCTGATAACGTCTTTTTAAACGGAATGCCCAATCCGCTCAATTTCAAAGCGTGGCCCTGAAAACCGCATGAAATGAGGATTTGATTGAGAAATGAGGACGCCGCCGTCAGGCCGGGGACCGGGGTGGTGAGGGGGATCGATGAGTCTTTCGTCCCGGGCGTTAGATTGTCGCGGGTGGGGAATCCGGGCAGAAAAAGTTCCTGCGGGAAACGCTCGCGCTCTTTGGAGTACATAATGGTACTAACCTCGAAAAGACCTCGGTAAGTACCAATGAACTCCCAGGTTCCCTCCGGAATCTTTTTC
>NZ_UYZY01000005.1 GCF_900626075.1 Clostridium transplantifaecale | reverse complement strand
ACTTTCCGAAGGGGACCTTGGAATCCGCCGGTGCTTAGCGAGGTTCTTTCGAGCTTAGCATCCGCTGCGCATTCCACAAGCGGGAGCGAGTCCCCGTAGGAATTTTTTCTCCTGGATTCCCCCTCACCACACCCTACCAACCGGGACTGAAGGCTCATACACACCCACCCACTCCCCCGTCCGCCGTCTTACAGAGGCGTCCTCGCATCTCAACTAAATCCCCCCTTAATGGCGGCTGGACAAAAACGAGGTATAGGGCAGTTTCGAGGCATCGCTCATCCCCAGTTCCCCCGCAATTCTCGAAAGAATCACATTGCACTCTTGTTCCGACAGGGAACCGGATGCCTTTTTACTGGTTTGGGAAGGAAAATGGGAAATCTCTTCTGCTATCTCTGTCAGCAGTTTTTCTTTCTGGCCGTAAGGCATGGTTTTTACTATGTCCATTATGGCATCCTTCTGGCCTTTGTAATTCTCTTCTCTCATGAGCAAAACTCCTTTTTTTCTTTAGTTTGGCTGAGTCCACTCATTTCTATTCTTATGTATTTTAATAAGCTCTCGTCATTCCTCCGTCAAGCAGAACGGTCTGGCCTGAGATATAACTGTTCGCCTCGGAGCAGAGGAATGCCGCCAGACGGCCATACTCATCCGTCGTCCCATAGCGGCCCAGCGGGAAACTCTTTAAGTCCTCTTTCTCATATTCTGCCACCGTGATTCCCGCTTTTTCCGCCCGCATGGTATTGAGGCTTGTGATACGGGCCGTGCCGATACGTCCCGGACCAATGACATTAATCAGGATATTATCTTTTCCAAGTTCGGAAGATAATGTTTTGCTCATGCCTACCACTCCCATCCGCATGGTGTTCGATAAAATCAAATTGTCCAGACAGTCTTTTACCGAAGAAGAGGTGGAATTGAGAATCCTCCCTCCACCCAGTCTCCGCATAGAGGGCAGACAGGCCCGAATCGTTCTTACATAAGACAGAAGACATGTGTGAAATGCCTTCTCCCAATCTTCATCCTGAAAGGAATCAAAGGGTCCCGGTTTAGGCCCCGGACACATATTCACCAAAGCCCAGATGTCTCCCAGCTTTTCCACGGTATGTGCCACCAGCTTTTTGATATCCTCCGGATCGTTTACATCACAAAGAAAGATTTCCGGACGGTTCCCTGTCTCCTTCGCGATCTCCTCCTGCGCCGAGGCAAGCTGGTCTTTAAACGGCTCCGCCGTACACAGCATTACCTTCGCTCCCTCTCTCGCCATCTCTGTTGCAATTCCTTTTCCCAATCCTGCCGCAGATGCCATGCAGAGAACGACTTTATTCTTTAATCCTAAATCCATCTCTTTTCCTCCTGATTTTTATGAATTCCATCTTTTGTTTTAGTTTCGCAGCACGGCTGCCTTCCCGCGCCGTGTGAAAAGCAGCCGTGCTGTGTCGCTACAGTTTCGCTAAATCATGCTTACTGAATCATTTTCTTTTATCTTACAGTTCCGGATGAAGCTTCCGGTCTAACACAGGGTTTACTAACGCCTTCATCTCAAACCCGTCCGGACCATAGATTCGGCACTCTGCCGCATCCCCATCCTGAATATGGAACGCCCGCGGGGTTCCGGTAGAAAGGATATCTCCGGCATACCAGCCCTGGATGCTGCTGTGAAGGGAGACCAGCCTTGACGGACGGTGTGTCATATTGCTGACTGTATTTTTTGCATAAACCCCGCCGTTATGGACGGACTGCACCTCCAGCTTCAGCACATCCGGCACTTCGTCCGGGGTTACCAGCTCAGGTCCGAATGAAAAGAAGGTGGGGAAATTTTTCACAATGCACAGATAACGCGGATTTCCCTGGACATAATCATTTCCTTTTAAAATCGATTCCTCCGTCATATCGAGGACTGTGGTGTAGCCTACGATGGCGCTCTCCCAATCTTCCTCCGCCACATCACGGCAGTCACGGCCCATGATAATCCCCAGCTCCGCCTCCGCCGTCGTCTTCTGCGCTTCCTTTAAGGCAGGCAGCTCAATCGTATCTCCCGGGCCAATCAGAGTATCCGCCATCTTAAAAAAGCTGCCCGGGAAGCCTGTGGGGGCTGCCGTACCGATATCTCCGGCATGATCCACATAGTTTAAGCCGATTCCGAAAATCCGTTTGGGATTGCGGTACAGGGGGCCATAGACTACCTGCTCGTTCTTCACTACACCCGGCAGCTGCTCCAGTTCTTCTTTTCCTCCGTTTCGATACCAGTCCGTCAGTTCCGGAACCTCCCCCTTTTGAATCAGCGGGAGCATCTCTGTCTCCCAGTTTGTTCCTTTTATTTCGTTGAGGGAAACAATAGGAAATACTCCCTTTTCCGTTACGATACCGGCAGTTTCACTGCCATTCCATTTAATTGTCGCAAGACGCATCACATACTCCTCCTTAATATTTAATTTTATTTCAATATTTTCTCCACAGCCTCTTTAAGCCGCCGGCATCCCTCCGCTACATTCTCATAGCTGTTGGCAAAAGACATCCTGAGATACCCCTCTCCGCCCGGTCCGAATACATTACCCGGCACCAGCGCGATCTTCGCTTCCTCCAGAAAATAATCGGCCAGCTCCTCACAGCTCCGGTTAAGCGCCTTGCAGTTGATGAAGATATAGAAGGCCCCCTTCGGGCACCGGCAGCTAAGTCCCGGAATCTCATTGATAGCTTTGACGGCACAATCTCGGCGGCGCTTGTACTCTTTTACCATCTCGTTTACCTCGTCTCCCTCGTCAGTCAGGGCGGCAGCGGCGGCAGCCTGAACGAAGCTGGGTGCGCAGGTAGTGTTGTGCTGATGGAACTTATTCATCGTAACGATATACGATTCCGGCGCGGCCACGTATCCCAGACGCCATCCGTCCATCGCATAGGCCTTGGACATTCCGTTCAGCGTGAAGGTCCTCTCCTTCATCCCCGGGAGGGATGCAATGCTGATGTGCTTTTCACCGTCGTAGATCAGACGCTCATACACCTCATCCGCCAGTACCATCAGATCATTGGAAACGGCGATATCGGCCAACTCCTTTAAAACATCCTCCGTCAGCACGCCGCCGGTAGGATTATTGGGCGTAACGATGACTACCGCCCTCGTCTTCGGTGTGATTTTGGCCCGAATTTCATCGAAATCAATCTGGAATCCCGTCTCCTCCTTCAGGTTGTAAGTGACCGGAACCGCTCCTAAAAGATTCGGCACGTTCACGTAATTGAGCCATACCGGATCCGGAACGAGAATCTCATCTCCTTCATTCAGGATTGCCGCAAGCACAGCGAATACAGCCTCCGATAAGCCAACCGTAACAAGAATTTCCGATGTCTTATAATCAATATGATTTTCGCGGTTTAATTTATCTGCAATTGCCTGGCGAAGCTCCATCGTTCCGTAATTCGAGGTGTAATGTACCTTTCCCTCGGCTAATGCCCTGCACGCGGCCTCTTTTATGTACTCCGGTGTATCAAAGTCAGGACGTCCCAATTCAAAATGAATCACTTTCTCTCCGGTCCTCTCCATCGCTAAAGCCTTTTCATTCACCTTTCGTATTCCGGATGGCGCCATCCGATCCATGCGTTCTGCAATCTTTACCGACATTTTCAATTCCTCCTGTTCTTTTTCTCTTATTTACAGTGCCAATGTTATTACTACCTCTGTTGATTCGATTATAGCAGGAAGCAGTATGCCTTGTAAAATATGTAAAAAGTGAAAGTCTTATATACTTTTTCGTATAGGGAAACCGGGCTATACGAAAACACATTTAATCCATTTATTAAATCGTGGAAACTAGGGAAACCGTATGATATAATAGGAACACTTGAAGAGGATTTATCTTATATACGCAGAAGGAGGTATCTGTCTTGGCTGATTACAAGGAATATGTTTATGCAGTTTACCAGGAAAAGAGCTTTTCAAAAGCCGCCAAAAAGCTCCTTGTGGCACAACCCTGGCTGAGTGCGGCCGTCAAGAAAACGGAACAGGAAATCAATGCCCCTATTTTCGACCGCAGTACAAATCCAATCTCCCTGACAGAGGCCGGAAAATACTATATCGAACACGTGGAACAGATTATAGCCATCGAAAAAGAGATGGAACAGCATTTTAAGCAGCTCCATGCGGCGCAGGAAAGCCAGCTCCGCATCGGCAGTTCTATGTTTTTTTGCACCTATGTCCTCCCCACGCTTCTGGAAGATTTCCGAAGTCTCTATCCTCAGGTTTCAATCACCTTTTCGGAAGGCAACAGCCAGACTTTAACCGAAAAACTCCTGAATGGGGAACTGGACTTTCTGCTCGAAGCAGAGAATCCCGAAAATACCAAATTCACTACAATTCCATGGGCCGAAGAAGAAATTATATTAGCCGTGCCCGCTCATTATTCGATTAATAAAAATCTTAGCGAATATTACTATACATTTGAAGAGTTTCTGCAGCGCAGCCGTTCCGATGTCTGCAAAGCACCCGTTCCGCTGCAAATTTTTCAAAATGAACCCTTTATTTTACTGAATACCGACAACGATATCCATCGCCGAAGCCTGCAGATTTGCCAAAATGCCGGTTTTTCTCCAAAGGTATCTTTATATCTGACCCAGATGATGACCGCCTACTATCTGGTCTGCGAAGGACGGGGAATCGCCTTTCTGCGTTCCACTATTCCTGAATATGTAATGCCCACCAGGGACGTAGTCCTTTATCAGTTAGGAGACCCGTTGGCAGTCCGGAAGATCTATCTTTCCTACCCCAACCGCAAGGCTACGCCTGTACAGCAGTATCTGATCGATTACATGAACGAAGAAACCTCCTTTAATTTTCATCAGATGTACCGGCCTCTTCAGGCCGATAATATCAAAAGAGATACTTTAAAATAAATGCTATAAAAAACGCCCGGACAGCATATCACGAAGTGTCCGGGCGATAATAAATATTATTTAATAAAAACCGTCAGTCTAACGTTTTCCAACGTATGCGGCATACATCTGCGTCGTTGCGACGTCTGAATGCCCCAGAATGACCTGGACGGCTTTCATGTCGGCGCCGCCGCCTATTAAGTGGGCTGCAAATGAGTGGCGCAAGGTATGGGGGGTGATGTCGGATTCGATTCCGGCTTTGTCACCGTAGTATTTGATGATTTTCCAGAAACCCTGACGGCTCATCTGGCCGCCGTTGCAGTTTACGAAAAGCCAGTCCGACTCTTTCTTCTTTGTCAGCTCCGGGCGGGCGTTCTGTATGTAGTCTTCCATTGCGCTCTTGGCTAATCTGCTGAATGGAATGGTTCTGTCTTTCCCACCGTCATGGCAGGTGATGAAACCGATGCTCATGTTTATATTCGACAGCGTCAGGTTCGTCAGTTCCGATACACGGATACCGGTTGCATAGAGAAGTTCCAGCATGGCCTTGTCCCTGATTTCTTTCGGGGAACGGCCGGACGGCTGTCTGAGTAAGGCCGTGACTTCCTCCACCGTGAGGATGACCGGCGCCTTCTTTTCAATCTTCGGGGCATGTACCAGTTCGGCCGGATTGCGCCTTATCTTTCCCTCCGAAAATTCATAATGGAAAAATGCTTTCATGGATGCCAGCATACGGGATATGGTGGTGGTCGCCTTTCCTTCCTTTTCCATAAAAAGGATATAGGACGTAAGACTGGTCTTTGTAACTTTCCCAGCCTCGGTGATTCCTCTCTCCGCCATATAGGCTGCCATCTGTAAAAGATCCCGGTGATATGATAAAACGGTATTCCGGGACATCTTTTTGACCTCCTGCAGGTATTTTATAAAAATTTCTATTTCTGCTACCATACTACTGCTTCCCCTATCCATCTTTCCTCCAAAACGAGGCCAAAACCAGCCTGTACGTAACATTATATATACATTTTTTGATAAAATCAAACACATTTTTCCCACTTTTATGGTATTTTCCGGCTGATTAACATAAAAAATACAACATGTTGGAAGGCGGGTTTTGCCTCCCCTACATGTTGTTAAAAATATTTTAAATATTTTTTAAGTTTTTCTCAGAATACGGACATGAAATGCATAAACCAAGGGTTCAGCCACAGTTCTGACGCCGCACCGGCCGCTGTCAGGAGAAGAAGCACGGCAAAGCCTCCGCCATGGATTTTGCTGCCCGGAGCCATCCCCCATATGTAAAGCACGGCAAATACCGGCAGGTAAAATACCATCTGCGGAAACACCGATAGAAGAAAAAGGAAGACTCCCATCCCCCCTGCCTGGACCGTCATTGAGGATATCAGGAATGCCAAAGAAAATCCGGCATAGACGGCAGCCAGGCAGAACCCGGGAATGGCAAATAAGGACATTCCGAGAAGCCACAGAATCCCCATCAGGAGTCCCCGTTTCAGTATCAGCTCCGACAGTTGTTCCATCGAAGGAGGCGGTGCGCTGCCCGACAGAAACGCCTGTCCGAACACGCCAAGCTGCTCTTTCAAGCCGTCCCCCATCCGGTTAACCCACACCGTTCCGGCTAATATCCCCACAAAAAAACAGAACACTGTCAGCATAGACGGTTGAAAACGAAATGGTGCATGATTTTTTCCCATACAGGCTCACCTTTCCCGCTTCGTAACCACGGAACCGCTCCGTAATTACCCCATTTCTTCCAATCTATGCTGCGTTCTGTCTCTCTATTCTATACAGCCTCTATTTTTGGCTGCCGCTGCCAAATTTACATGCATAAGCCAGAATGGCGGCAATCGTCTTCCCATCCGTCATCTTACCGGAGTATATCAGTTCCAGCAGATCCTTCAGCTCCCACTCCTCCACATCAATCTCCTCGTCCGGATCGAGATGCTGGCTCGACGGGATCAGATTTCTCGCCAGGAAAATATCGATAGCCTCATCGCAGAATGCAATGGTGGTATTGACGCTCAGCAGAAATTCCAGATGATCCGTCTTAAACCCGGTCTCCTCTTCCAATTCCCGGAAGGCACATTCTATTTTAGGTTCTCCGGGAAAATCCAGTTTGCCCGCAGGAATTTCAAGCGTATAACGGTCAAGGGCATTCCGGTACTGGCGTACCATAAGAAGTTTCCCCTCCTTATTCACGGCTACCACAGCTGCTGCTCCGTCGTGATGGATAAAATCCCATTTTGCTTCATGGCCGTTGACTTTGACCGTATCTTCATACATTTTTAGGACGGTGCCTTCGTATTTAAGTTCTCTTTTCAGTCTCTCGACCGGGACGTTTTCATGCTTGCCGTCTGTTGTTTCACCAATGAAATTCTTATCTTCTTTTTCAACCATTTTCTGCTGCTCCTTTTCATCCATTTAAATTTATGATAGAACCGGTTAAAAAACCGGCATTTTGCGTTGTGTTTGGAGAGGGCGCAGAAGATTCGGTTCGGCAGGCTTACCCGCAGGCTTTATAAAATCACCAGACCCGGGCGCCGTTCTCATCCACGATGTAACCGTCCGGGGTCAGGCAGTTCGTCTGCATATCCCCTTCCGGCCCCAGATAGTACCAGTTGTCTTCCCACTTGATCCATCCGGTTACCATATATCCGTCTCCGCCGAAATAGTACCTCTTTCCATCCACGTCGGCCCAGCTGTTTACCGGCCTCGAACCGTCTGTGCCGGTCCATCTCCAGCCCTTTTCATTCTGAATCCATTCTCCCGGGATACGTTCCGAATTGTTCAGCGCTTTTTTTGTTTCCCCCGTTTCCTGACCGGTGTCGGACGGGCTGACATAGAAGCTCTCCGATATTGTATACTTACCTTCCTTAACCCCTTCTCTGCCTACTGCACGGACCTTATAATAATACTCCCCATCCTTATGCATCGCAGTCCCGAAATCATAGGTGGTCTCCGTTGTCGTCTTCCTGCTGCCCACGGCGCGTTCATCCCGGAACAGGTAGATGTCGTAGCTCTCCGCGCCGATTGCCGGCGTCCAGGCCGCAACCGTATCTTTCAGCCAGGCGTCCTCAATGGCTCCCACCCGCTGATACATGGGCCTCAAATCCAGGGTGACGGTCAGAACCTGGGATTCCTCTTTCCGCACCGAATAAACCGTCGCTTCATCACCCTTCACCTTAACTTGAGCCTTAGAAACGTCAAAATAGCCGTCATCCTCCGTAACAATTGTCACCTTGACTCTGGGCTTGTCACTGCGTTTCCAGGTATAGCCGGCATTTTCAATCTCCCAGCCGCTTACCGCATAATTCTCCCCGCCGGTTTCGATTGACAGTTCCTCCGGCTCATCCAGTGCGCTACCGGGCTGCATATTATCTTTTACCTCCAGGCGTATTGACGATATTTTATTCCTGGACGCTGCAAACGAATTCATCGCCGCAAACCCGGATACCGCCAAAGCGGCCAGCATGGCCGCATAAAGTTTCTTTTTATTTTTCATAAACCTCTCCCTATCCGTAAACAGTCATTTCACGGATTCTGTTAATGCCGCATGGCTGCTGCCGGTGACCGAGGTTCTTAATCCATCATACCTCAGTCCCCGCTGTTTTTCAAGTACCGGCACAAGGGCGCGGCAGGATATTCTGCCGCGCCCTTGTGTCAGCTCTTAAACCGTTCTACTGAACCCAAACTCCGTTCCCGTCTACTTTGTATCCGTCCGGTGTTGTTGTGTTCTTAAGAAGCATTCCGTTGCCGGAGCCCTCTTCCGTGCTGAAATAGTACCATTTTCCGTCAATCAGGTTCCACCCCGTATACATATACCCCCTTGTTCCGTCTGCCGCCGGATGGAGATAATAGGTTCTGTCTTTTTCATCTGTAAACCAGCCGGTCTTCATATAACCGTCCTGGTCAAAATAATACCATGCAAACTTTCCGTTATATGGAAGGTATCCCCATTGGGCGGACGGTATCTGTCCGTTCAGCGTATAACGCCATCCGCGTGCATCCTGAACCCAGCTTCCGTAATGGGTTCCTCTGTCCCTGCCTGAAGTGGATGGAGAAGAAGTGTCAGGAGTGTCGGGAGTCGGCGGCGGTGTCGGCCGATCTCCCGGGATCCATGGCAGCCACTGCTGATCGGAGCTTGCATATCTCTCATAGAAATTCTGTAATTCTCTATCACCTACCCACCTCAGTGTCTCAATCGTCTTGCCCTGGTGAGTGCATCCTGTAAATACGTTATTCCCCAAGGTTGGCGGTGTATTGGGCACTTCCAGCCAATGCAGGGAGGTACATCCTGCAAACGCTTCATCGCCGATCTCTTTAATTGATTCAAGCCTCATTTGTACCAGTCCGGTATTGTTTTTAAAAGCGCTGGCCGAGATTTTGGTTACCGTATTTAAAAATACCCACTTCAGTGATGCAGGTAATTTGCAGTTTTCAGGAATTTCCGTTGCATATTTAGCATTGTCCACCTCCGACGATCTTCCCACTGTCAGAGTCTCGAGGGCGGTCAAATTCTCAAGCTGGCTCCAGTCTTCCGCCGTAAGTTTTGCACCGGCCACACTCAACCATTTCACATTGGACAACGACCCATTTCCGCTTATTTTCTGCATAATTTCAAGCAGATTTTCTCCTCTGTCAATATGAGAAGTGCTCTCTCCCGCGAAAATGTACTCCACGGTCATCTCTTTGCTTGATATGCTTGATAAGTCCAGAACCCTGCTCCATTCCGGATCATAGGAATATCCGGTGACCGCATTCTCAAGCCTGCTGCCTGTCAGCGCATCTCCCCCGTCATCCACCAGGCTGTAGTCAAACCTCTGCTCCTCCGGGAAATTCTGCCAAATATACGGTGCAGCCTCAGGCAGGATCAGTTTGATACGGTTTTCAGGAGATGTGCTGAGCCCTGCAAAAGCATTGCCTATCACATATCCTGCAGACGAAATATCAACCGCGCTCAAATTCACGCAGCCTTTAAACAGTCCGGACTCTACCCAGTTAAGCTTTGGAAGGGCGATTGATTCTAAGCCCGTGCAGTTCTCAAATACATTATCTCCTGTAATATACACTGTCGGCAGCTCCAGCCCTTTAAACGATGTACATCCCGAGAACGCTCTTTTTCCCATGGAGTAAAGTTTCGGCATATCAACCGCAGTCAGGGACGTGCAGCCTGAGAACACTTTTTCTCCCATGTTTTCCAGTTCCGGCATACCGACCGTACTTAAAGATGTACAGCCCTCAAATGCGCGATTACTGATCCTTTGCAAATCCGGTGCATCTATATCGGCTAATTCCGCATTGCCATAGAAAGCATACTGGCCGACAGATGTGACTCCCGGCATGCTTACTTTTTTAAGCTTGTCAAACCCTTTGAACAGATAGCCCGGAATGTCTACTACACTCGCATTATAACCTGACCTCGACGGACTGTTCTTCGCCGCATTTTCTCCGTTCCAGTTAAAATAAATCTCTTCCAGGGTATCGTTATGAGCATCATCATAAAGTCCGGTCAGAAACACCCTGTCAAGATCCTTTGACAGGTATAGCCTCTTGAGATTGGGCAGATTCATAAGCTGATACCACTCGTCGGCTGTTATATCACCTGCCGTTATCTCAAGTTCTTCTATAGCCCCCTTCTCGCTGTCACTCAGCTCATCCAGATACTTGCTTATGCTGGGCCAGATCTTCCCGTCTATTTTGCTGTATTGCGGAAGAACGAAATAGGTATATCCAATCAGCTCTTTTCCATGTTTCAATTCTACTTTAAATATCCTATCAAATGTTCTGTTTTCAGGATTAACCAGATCATTCTTGAATTTTAAAGAGATCCCATAAGTGCCGTTTTTGTTAATTTCAACGTCTGTCCCCGATACTGAAGCTGAAGCTCCATCCTCTGTAATGGTTACTGTATAACTGCTATTGGACAGATCGCTTGGGCTTGCCCATTTCTCACTTTTGTCAAGCATTACTTCCTGTGTTTTTCTGTCATAGCTCCTACTAATACTATTTGAAAATACACGCAGGAACCAGTTTCCTCTGATCTCAACTTCTCCCTGATACTGCCCGGTTCCTTCCCCTACACTGAAATTCACTCTGGCCGGGAGCTTTTGTTGGCGCATCAGCTGCATAAAATTATCCGATTCATTATTCAGTGCAAAGTTAAGCTCCGAAGTATCTTCATCATACTCCCAGTTTATAAGCTCACTCGCCGATGCGGTGAGTTCAGAGCTGGATGCTGCAAGTTCAGATCCGGATGCCATCAACGCATTCGCCGGGCTGGCAAGATTGACCGATGTCTCCTGATACCCCGGCTCTATATCATAATCTCCCAGATACTCAGTGACCATCAGGAATGGTACGATATCCTTCTCAAATAGTCCTTGCGCTTTTCTTAAACCCGCGCCGAACGCCGTTCCGCTGAACATGGTTCCCAGCATTGATACAACGAGCGCAGTACTCAGCATACTTCGCAATTTCCTTTTCATCCTTTTTCCTCCTTTTTCCTGTTTCATCCTTTCATTTTCATGACTGTTTTTTTCTGTTCTTTTTCATATACCTCCCGATTCCCATAATCTTATCCCTACCATATTTCTGTGTATCGCGGAACGTGTTACTGTTCACAGAACTGCGGTTTTTACAGGGATTTAAATAGTAACATAAATATATCACAGTTCCCTGCTTAAGCAGTCCGGGTGTGCTAAAAGTCACGTTTTGCGATACAAAAATCATGCCGTTTCTCATCCCTTTCTTAAAGCCCCACCCCGTCTAAGGTTACGGTTCACTCCGTGCACAGTAACCGTCTAAGCCAACCTCCATTCCTGACTCATAATATAGTCAAAATACTGCTTTCGAAGCTGTTTCTTTTCACGTACTTTAATCGGTATTTTATCTCCGTTATTCATTGTAAAATCGTCTTTAGCATCCGCAACATAATCCATATTGACTATAAAACTTCTGTTACATCTTAAAAATCTGGCGCCGGTCAATTCGGCCTGAACATCGTCCAGCTTCTTGCGGATTGTATGTTCTATCCCATTGTTGCAGACGATCCGGAGGTTCATCCTGATGCTCTCAATATACATAATATCGTCATATGCGATTCTCCTCCCCGTGTTTTTGCCCACCACCAGAAGACTTTGCCTGAGCCTGGGATACCGTTCTACCATAAAACGGTTTAAGGCGTCCTCCAGCCTGTCCGTATCCAACGGCTTCAGCAAATAATCACTGGCCCGGACCGAGTATCCGTCAATCGCATAATCCCGGCTGGATGTCAGGAAAATGATTGCCACTTTTCCATCATAGCCGCGTATCTGGCGCGCCGCCTCAATCCCATTCATAAACTTCATACAGATGTCCAGAAATATCAGATCATATTTTCTGTTACCGTCCTCATATTGCTCAATCAGATCTTCCCCGGAATCAAAATATGTAATTTCCAGGGCTTCGCTGCGCCCCTTCATCTTCTGTGCCAGTTGACCGCCGACGAGTGTCCGATCCGCTTTGTCATCATCACAAATTGCCACTACCATAATCAGTCCCCCATGTTAAGCATTCGTAACTATTCAGTACCTAATGATATAAAAGTAGGACTAAATTTCGCTTCCGGCAACCAGCTGGGGATAATTGGAAGTGAAACGGGACAAATGGTCTTATTTTCACTTGCGGCAGTTAATTTTCTATGCTATAAAAAAAGAATATGACAATACCGCTGAAAGGAAGATTTTTTGTGAAAATTGCAATCTGTGATGACGATGAAACAATACGAAACCAACTGCGTGGGTTTATATTCCGCTATGCGGGTGAGAATACCCTTGATTATAAAATCTTAGAATTCTGCAAAAGCGACTCGCTTTTAGAACAGGCCCGTCAGGATCCGGATATCGGAATCCTGTTTCTGGATATCTATATGTCCCCTGTTTCCGGTATAGATTTGGCGGAAACGCTCCGTGCCGAAGGCAATTCCTGCTCTATCATCTTTGTGACCGTCAGTACGGATCATTATGCCAGAAGTTATGAAGTGGACGCGGAGCACTATCTGGTCAAGCCGATTACATACGAACGTGTCTGCCAGGCGCTTTCACGATGCCGGGGCGTACTCGCCTCCTCAGCCAGATGTGCCTCCTTTCTCTCCGGCGGCCGTGAAATTCTCGTACCTCTCAAGGATATCCGTTATGTGGAAGTATTCAGAAATCAGACCATTGTCCATGCCGGCAGAGATATCACTCTGCGTTCCACATTAGAAACCGTCGCCGGACAGATCTCGGACAGCCGTTTTCTGCGCACCCACAGGAGCTTTTTGCTTAACATGGACTATATCGACAAACGGTGCGGCTGCGATATCTATCTTAAAACCGGGGAAAAAATCCCCTTAAGCCGTACGTGTGAAAAGATCTTTGAAAGGGAGTATGGGCGTTTTCTGACCGCCTCTATGACGGGTACATCGCTATGAACCGAAAACAGAAAGCTCTAATCTGCGCAGTGACGGGCACTGCCTTTTTGCTTTCTTCGGTGCTCGGAGGCGCCGCTTCTGTCCAGGCATTCACTTCGGGACAGGCATCCGAAACCGCGGAGGGCAAAAATACGAAAGGCGGGAATCCTGCATCGCCCGGAAATGCGGATGAAGAAGGCGATCATGATATCGATAAGAACTCAGGCGGTGATGCCGGTAACAATCTTCGGCCCCAACCGGCGACACCAAGCGACGCATTACCGGACGTTCCCCCAAAACCAGGACTGCCGGATGACACGCATCATAAAACAGAATCGGAGCAGGAACCGGCTGATGATATCATCCATGTTCCCATTCCGTCCCCGATTCCCGTTCCTGCCACTCCGTCCGAGACTGCCCCGGAGGAACTATTTTCTCCGCTATCCGGACAGCAGGAATTGGAATATACGCTTTGCAGTTATTACTTCTTTTATAACAGCCATCCGGCTCTCATTGAGCCGGGTGACGGCATTGAAGCATTTGAATGGGGGGTAAATCCGGTCGAAGTCTACCTGGACGGCCCGGACGGCCATCTTGATGATTCTTTCTATGTGGATGTGGACTGGGATTTTTCCGAAGTGGATTTCGGCAGAGAGGGAACGTACACCATCACCGGAACCTTTGAGCCGGATCTGATTGACTGCCCGGTAGATTGGGACAATGCAGCTCCCCCTTCTTTTATTCTTCAGATTGTGAAGAGACGTATTCTGTCCTTCCAACCGGAAGTGTCGGGAAATACCCTGACACTTCACTACCTGATGGAGGGAGAGCCCTATCGTTTACCGGATATGGCAATGGAATTATATGAAAGTGTGGATGACGGCGAAAACTGGAGCAATATTACCCGCACCAACCGGGTGAAAATCTCGGATGACCGGCTCGTGATCTCCGGTGTCAGCGGGGACTGCCTGTTTCAGGCCGTCGATTTGCACCTGGAAAATCTGGATTATTCCTGCTCGGATCTGGTACGGATAACCGGAGAAAATGACCTGAAAGCAGAACTTATCAGTTCCGACGGCAAAATGGGCGGAGATTCCTGGAATGAAGGCAACTGGGATACAACGCCCATTGAGGAGGGACCTTATCAAGTACTCGGTTACGGAACCTCGCCAAGAAATATCCAGCCATTACATACCTTGATGCTGAAAGGAGAACCGGAACAGGAGCAGATTGAATTTTTCAATCAAATTTTTGCTTTCTACGGAGATCGGCAGGGGCTCTGGAAGAACAGTGTCCGTCTCGACGTGGACTGGGATCGGCAGGCTCTTGAGCACATCGACTGGAACCAGACGGGCGATACTTTCATACGGGGACAATTTTCAGAGGAATCCATCAGTAAATACTCTGGACTTCTCGATTTTTCCTCCATGCCGGAACTGACTCTGAAAATTACCATTTATGAGCAATTTCCTTCCTTTGTCATCGTCCCAAAAGAAGAGAAGCTCTATGAAAACAACCGGGTGGAGTTCCTGTTCGAAAATGATAACCTCGATCCCGTTTATTTCCCGGATACCTCCGAACTCACCGTCTGGTGCTGTGATAACGCCAATCTTGATTGGTATAATATCACAAACGCCCCGAATGTAACCGTTAACAATCACTTTTTATCCATATCCGGCCTGAAGCAGGAGATACTGAGAAACGGGACCGGCTATACGTTCCAGGTGGAACAGAATTCCCGTTCTGATCTTAACCCCTTTTCTGTCGGTATCAATGTAAGCCACGGTATATGGGGACTTTCCTTCAGTCAGACAGTTGATGGGGAACGGGGCGGCGGGAAACGCCACAACAAGGCTCCCGAAGGTCTGTTTGACGGCAGCGGTCCAGATGAAGGGGAGCCTTCCCCTACTCCGCCTGAACCTGACAATCCGCCGGCTCCTCCTGAACCGGATAGCGGTTGGGAAACGGATCCAGACGGAAATCACGGTTCTTCCAGTGACTCCGGCGGCGGCAGCAGCTCATCAGGCAGTTCAAACAGCAGCAACGGCGATTCATACAATCCTTCAGATGAGAATAACCGAAGCTCTATAGAGGCAGATGTCGATGACGGCAGCAGGTACCTTCCAGACGGTGTCTCTGATAGCGCCGGAAGATATAATGAGCCCCCACATGCATCAGACACCGATGGAAGTCCTGTCTCTGCGGCAAATTCTGACGCTGCCTCCCACCTGTCACCAGTACCGGACGGCAGCATGACAGGTGGCTTAACAGAACCCGGAACGGAGCCTGGGGCAGGTACGGACGCTTCAGGTATACCAGACGGGACAACCGCGGCAGCAATAGCCGCGGGAGGGAATGACGCCGCCTGCCGTGAATCCGGAATTAACTCCACAGCGAAAGAAGACAGTTCCGGCAATGTCACTGCAAAAAGCCGGAAACTTCCCCCCGGTTTTTTACGGGCTGCTGCCGGCCTGGCTGCAGTCGTCTCGGGCTCTGCAATCGGCTTTTTTATGATAAGGAGGCGGTAATATCAGCGCTTCAAATTATGTCAAACGCTTTTCCTGGCTGTTGTGCGCCGTGGCTCTTACCGCAGCCCTTATTTTCCTGCAATACCGGTTTGACAACAAATATCAATATTCCGAACCATATGGAAAAAGCGGCGTGCTGGATCTGCGCGGTACAAAGCAGACGGATTTTTTGTCCATCCTGACCTACGGCTGGGAATTCTACTCCCAGGAACTGATTGACCCGGGCAGATTTGACGGCCGGGAACCATTTTTGATCTACCTGGGCGAATACGGCGGCTTTGAGGCCGGACATCAGGGACAAAGGCCGGAAGGCTCGCCTCACGGCTGTGCCACTTACCGCCTGAAGCTCCTGCTGCCCCCGGAAACAAGGGAATATGCTCTGGAACTTCCTGAAATTTTCTCCGCTTCCCGTGTTTTCGTAAACGGCCGTCTTGTAAGCAGCCTCGGCAATGTGTCGGATCTGCTGGAAGAACCGTCAATCCGTACGGGGATGATCACGTTTCAGGCGGCAGGGCAGGCGGAAATTGTAGTTCAGGCGGCCGATTCCTACCACTATTACAGCGGCATGGTCTACCCTCCCGCTTTCGGCACCGTGGCCGCCGTATCCGACTTAATTTCCTTCCGATTTCTGCGCACCTGCATCATGGTAATTTCTTCTCTTACCATTGGATTTCTCTATCTGCTGATTGGAATCCGGACCGGAAAGGACGGGAAGCGGATGAGTATGTTTGCCGCCGTGAGCCTTTCGTTTGCTTTCCACGTCATGTATCCCCTTTTCCATCTGTTCGGGGCGGGGTACTGGACCTATTATCTGGAAGACGTGAGCTTCTGTCTGTTCCTGGCGCAGGCCGCACTGCTTCACTGCAGCCTGTGCGGGATAAACGGACGGCCGCGCCGCCTTGTGATGGCCGTCACTTATACTGCGGCAGGCCTCTCCCTCGTTGTACCTGCCCTGTTATTGCGGCACAGCCTGAATGCCATGATGATTTACTCAGCATTTCTCGGCATATACAAACTGGCTCTCTTCGGCTGGCTTATTACCACCGCCCTGCTAAACAGAGAGCAGAGGGAGAGGATGAACAGCCTGCTGCTAACCGGTCTGTGCGTTCTCGCCGCCGCCATTCTGGCCCAGCAGGCCGCCCCCATCTTTGAACCGGTGCGCTTTGGCTGGCCGGTTGAAAATGCAGGCTTTTTCTTCATCCTCCTTCTGGCCGGAGGTCTCTGGTACGACACGGTTTCCGCCTATGCACAGCGGGCCGCCCTGTCGGAAAATATGCGGCTTATGAAACGGCAGTTCTCCCTTCAGGAGGAAAACTACCGCCTTATATCCGACAATTTTGAACAAACGAGAAGAATGCGGCATGACCTGCGCCATCATTTAAATACGATGAACGAACTGGTACGGCAGAAACAGTACGATGAACTGCGCAGTTATATAAAGGGCTATGTAAACAGCACGGAACAGTCCTCCTGGCCGCTTCTGTGTGACAACCATGCAGCAAACGCGGTGCTGGCCTACTACCAGCAGCTGGCCGCACAGAAAAAGGTTCCTCTGCTCATGAAGGTCGCCCTGCCTCCCGTACTCAAACTGGAGGGCTGGAGCCTGGGCGTCCTGTTTGGAAACCTCCTGGAAAATGCGATCGAGGCGTCCGAAAAGCTTCCGTGTGAAATACGGAACGTGAGCGTATATTCCAGGATTTCAAAGGGAAATCTGCTCATCAGCGTTAAAAATCACTGGAATGGTGAGTATTCCTCCCAAGGCCGCCGGATTCATTCAACGAAACATGAGGGATTTGGAATCGGTCTCTCCAGTGTCCAGAGCCTTGTGAAGGAAAATGGAGGCCAGTTCTATCTGATTCCGGGAGAGCAGGAATTCGAGGTTTCCATTGTTCTTTGGAACCAGGCTACATCCGGGGATTCAGAAGATACACGGTAAGTATCTGTCAGCAAAACAGGCCGCCGGCAAACAACGAAAAGCACGCTTCGCGAACTTTTCATTGCCACTCAAGAAAAAGCCCGCCATGAGACCGTATTTGCGGTTCCATGGCGGGCCTGGTAATTCTTATTTTAAATTCGTACATTTGTCATAGCAGGCATCCGATGCCTTGATAACGGCATTTCTGAACCCGTACTCTTCCAGAGCGGACACGGCGGCAATCGTTGTGCCGCCCGGGGAACACACCTTATCCTTCAGGGCTCCGGGATGTTCTCCCGTCTCCAGCACCATCCTGGCGCTGCCCGCTACGGCCTGGGCGGCCATCTTATACGCTGCATCCCTCGGAAGGCCGTATTTAACGGCGCTGTCGGCCAGAGCCTCGATGAACATGTAAACATAGGCAGGGGAACTTCCGCTCACACAGACCACGGCGTTCATTAAACGTTCTTCCACGATCTGCATCTTGCCGAAGGACTCAAAGAAGGCTTTAATTGTATCCAACTCCTCCTCAATGAAAAGGGACGGCTCATAGCAGACTCCCGTCATTCCCTCTCCGAGGAGAGCCGGTGTATTCGGCATTGCGCGGACAATTCTCTTATCCTCCCCGAGCTTTTCCTTCAGACTGTCCACCGTGATGCCCGGAGCGATGGAAATAATAATGTGATCCTTTGTCACTGTCCCCGCAATATCGGAGAGAACCGGTGCAAAGAACTGGGGTTTGACAGCCAGCACAATATATTTGGCCGAAGCGGCACACTGCGCATTATCCGCCGCCGAAGCGACCCCCGTCTCCTCCGAGATCTGCCCGCATCTTTCCCGGTTGACATCCGTAAAAATAATCTCCTCTTTACCGTATACCTTTAAAAGTCCTTTCAGAATGGCATATCCCATATTTCCCATTCCGATAAATCCTATTTTGGCCATCTCTCTGTCCTCCATTTTGCTGCATTAATTCTGTTTACTATCCTATGATATTTCATCCGGTTATGAGATCCTGACTCCGTCCCCGTTCACCGTATGGCCGTCCGGGGTCTGGCAATTCGTCTGCATATCGCCGTCCGGCCCCATGTAATACCAGAGATCCTTCCACTGAACCCAGCCGGTAACCATATAGCTGTTCTCACCAAAGAAATACCATTTGTTGTTGATAAATGCCCAGTTATTGATGGTCTGAGATCCGTCAGGGTTGATGAAACGCCAGCCGTTCTGATCCTGTACCCACTGGCCCGGCGTAACTTCCGAATTATTCTGCACCGCGCCGTTACCCGAACCGGCCAGGGCCGCCGCGTCGGAAGGGCTTACGTATTTACTCTCAGACTCTGTAAATTTCCCTTCCTTCATCCCCTCGCCGCCTGTGGCCCGGACTTTATAATAATACTCGCCGTCTTTTCGTATCGCCGTACCAAAATCAAGCGTAGTTTCCGTTGTGATTTTCTTGCTTCCCACCGCCCTGCTGTCGCGGTACAGATAAACTTCGTATGCCGTTGCCCCCTCTGCCGGAGCCCATGTCGCAACCGTGCCGTTTAAATATGCATATTCAACGGGACCGACCCTCTGGGACATCGGCTTCAGATCCAGCATAACGATTAAGGTCTGGGAATCTTTCTTCTTGGTTTTATATACGGTTGCCTCATCCCCCTTAATCTTCACCTTATCTTTAGATACTGAAAAATAATAGTCATCCTCCGCGGAGATCGTCACATTTACCCTTGGCTTATGCTCAGGCCCCCAGGTAAATCCCTCGTTGTCAATCTCCCACTCCGTAACGCTGTAATTATCCGCCGTTGTATCAATCTCCAGCTCCTCTTCCTCATCCAGCGCGCTCCCAATCTGCAGGTTATCCTTCAGCTCCAGCTTGATCGAAGTGATTTTATTTTTACTGGCGCCAAAAGAGGTTACCGTAAATACCCCGGCAGCCAGCATCAGTGTCATCGCCGCTGCGTACCATCTCTTTCCTGATCTCATAGACTTCTCCTCTCACGTATAAAAGCCGGGCGAATTCCTGACTGTAAAGCCACCCGGAGTTTTCCACTATTTTCTTATAAAACTATCATACCCCAGACCAGCCAAATATACAAGAAAAAAAGGCACGAAAGGACGGTGAACGTAACAGTTCAGCCATGATGCATCCCGCGAGGTGTTTTCACATATTTGGTGAACCATTTTCATGGCCGAGACCTCCCTGTGCCTGAACCTGCGTTATTTTCTTCCAATATAATAGAATCCGTTCGACCGGTTCCCGTTCATTGTCGTAAATACAAGATGTTCATACCGTAAGCCGGTAAACCCGGATAAAAGACTTTGAATCCAGCTCTCTTCATGATGCCTGCACACTGCGCCTTCCGGCAGTTCAAATACACCGTATATCTGATAGCGAGCCCTGTATTTTTCATATCTGGCCGTATTTCTCTCATCCGTATTCAGCAGAAAATCATTGACATACAAAATACCGCCGGGCCTTAAAACTCTCTGTATCTCACCGATCAGCTTCTTCTGTTTTTCATCCTCTCGGATGCAGGTCAATACGGCGAACAGAATCACTGCGTCTACACTCCCGTCCGGCAGGTCAATCCTCTCCGTCTGCATTACTCTCAAATCAAGCCAGGGGTACTGTGCCCGCCCCCGTTTTATCATCCCTTCGGAAAAATCCATCCCTGTCAGGTGGCAGTAACCAAGCCGGTGAACCTCCTCCAGCGTGCGTCCATACCCGCACCCCACATCCAGAATTGTTTTCTCCTTATCCACATACCGGGTGAATTCCTCCGCGTGGAACGGTGTGGTAAATGTCTTTGTCTCCGATACCTCATTCCAGTAAGATTCCTGTTCCATGATCCTGCTCTCCTCTGCTTTTTTCTTTGCATTATATCAGCAAAAATGGTACAGTAATATGAGAAATCTCACACTGTATACGAGAGGAAGTTTCAAATGAATTTAAAAGCAGACGGCGGACAGACCGAAGCGTATTATAACCATTTCCCTTTAACCGGCTTTTTTGAATTCGACGTGCGGCCCTTTACCACGGTCAAAACCTTTAAAAGCGGGGAAATGCTTCTTGAGGAAGGCTCCATCCCTTCCTGCCTCTATTATCTGATAGACGGCAGGGCCAAACTTTATCTGACCCAGGAAAACGGCAGGATTTCCCTGATTAATTTTATCAATGCCCCCTGTTTTATCGGAGAAATGGAACTGATCGGGGCCCAGACATTTTCAAACGGCGTGTCGGCCATCATCCCCTGCACCTGCTATGCCATACGGATATGCGATTGCAGGGAACTGCTTTTAAACGACAGGAAGTTTCTCCGCCATCTCTGCCTTTACCTGAGCCGGAAGGCACTTGGCAATACAAGCAATTATTCAAAAAACCAGTCTTTTCCCCTGGAAAACAGACTGGCTGATTTTATTCTGATGACGGCCCATAGCGGCCTTTACCGGGAGCGGCACACGGAAGTTTCCGAATTTCTCGGCGTAACCTACCGTCATCTGCTCTATGTACTGGCTGGTTTTGTGAAAAAGGGAATCCTGCAAAAGACAAAACAGGGATATCTCATCCTGGATATGGAGGCTCTGCGTTCCCTGGCGCGCTGATTACCGTTTTGCCGTGACATTTGCTTTCTTTCTTTTGTTGATCTTCAGCCCGGTAAGCAGGAAAATAGTGCCCAGCACAAAAGCAGCCGGTACGGAAATTGTATTGATGACAAGGAATCCCAGCCGGATGGAAGGCCATATCTGAGGAACTCCCTGAAACCATTTGTTTGCCACGTAAGAATTGAGCAGGATATCTCCCGCCATAAAAATATAGAACACAACAGCACTGTATAAGGCCTTATTCATCTTTCTGTTTTTCATAATCCCTCCTGAATCAAACCGAATCTGTCTCTCTGAATTGTATTTTCCTTCTATATCCCTGCCGGCCGCCTCAGGCGGACTAAAAAGCATGGTTTGCCAGATAAAAGAGCAGGAATGTATGGGCCGGATAAAAGATATAAAAGAACCGGATATTCCTTCTTACCAAAAAAGGTTCCTGCCTTTAAAACGAGACAGTCATGGATATTGCTTCAGAAAATGGGAAATCTTTCCCATCCGGTTCCCCCTGGACTCTCTCCTCCGGAATGTAAGCCAGAAATCAAACCGGAAATTCAACCGTAATCTCCGTCCCCTCGCCGGGTGCACTTTTTATCTCTATCTTTCCTCCATGTTTTTCAACAATGTCACGCACCAGGGGAAGTCCTAAGCCGGCTCCGCCCACCGCACGGGAACGCGAACGGTCAACGCGGTAAAACGGTTCAAAAATATGGGGCAGATCCTCCGGGGGAATTCCGATCCCCGTATCTTTCATTTTTATCTTTATATTGTGTTCTGCCGCCTCCGCCGTGATACCGATCCTGCCGCCGTCACAGTTATACTTCGCCGCATTTTCTATCAGATTGCTCATCGCCCGGTAAATCATTACGCGGTTTCCGGTCATTTTAATCCCCTCCAGGCCCTGGACCGTTACCATGAGGTGCTTTTCCTTTAACAAAGGCGACAGCTCATCCATTGCAATCGCAACCGCTTCTTCCAAAATCACTTCTTCACCCATCTCACTGTCCTTATCGGATGTCAGCCGGAACAGATCATCCGTCAACCGTATCATCCGCTCCGTATTCGTCTTGACTACAGACAAGACTTTCTCCATCCGTGCCGGGGGAGTCTGGCTATCCAGTTCCATTACCTCCAGATTCACCAGAATCGTTGCAAGCGGCGTCTTCAGCTCATGGGCCGCGCTGGCCGAAAAGCGTTTCTGCCGTTCAAACGAGGCGCTTACCTTATCCATCATATGATTAAAGGACAGAGCCAGCCGTCCGATCTCGTCCTGCCTGTCCTGTATCTCCATATCCACGCGCCGCGACAAATCGTTGCCGCTGATCTCTTCAATTGTACTTGACAGATCCCCCAGCGGTTTCAATACCCGGCCGGCCATGATCCATGTTGCGCCCGTTCCGAAAACAAGCATCAGAAAAAGGCCTACCAGCCCCCACATATTGAACCGGGTTCCCGCCTTTTTTACTGTGAAGATGACGGACTGCATGTCTTCCGCCCCGCTCTTATTACTGATTTCCGTGGAAATCATCACATTCTTTGGTTCATACGTAATCTGATTCGGCAAATCCTGTACAAAAATCCGGTCGGCGCCGAACAGAAACATGCTGGTTAATATAACAGCCACTCCGGCCATCACCATAGCCGACAAAAGAGTCAGCCTCATGCGAAGCGATAATTTTTTCAACATGGCTCCTCCTCCCTGTCAATCACGTATCCGGCTCCCCGGATGCTCCGTATAATCTCTTTCCCTGTAACCGCCTGGAGCTTGCGCCGTATCACGCTGATGTAAACCTTAACCTGATTGGAAAACGGATCGGCCTCGCTGTCCCACACATGCTCCAACAGCTCCTCAGAACTGATTGGCCGTCCCATTCCCGCCATCAGATATTCCAGGATGGCAAACTCTCTCATCGACAGTTCCACCGGCCGGCCGTCGCAGCTAACGGTCTTTAAGTTTGTATCCAGAACAAGGTTCCCGCATTTAAGGGCAGCCTCCTCCTGGATAAAGGAACGGCGCAGCAGCACACGGATGCGCGCTTCCAGCTCGTCAAAATGAAACGGTTTGGTGAGATAATCACTGGCCCCGCCGTCCAGGCCCGTAATCTTATCAGCAATCTCAGAGCGGGCCGACAGAATCAGTACTTTTGTTGATTTATTCAAAGAATGGATATATTTAAGCACTTCCATCCCATCCAGGCCGGGAAGATTTAAGTCAAGAACTACCAGATCATAATCATTAATCCGGCAAAGTTCCGCGGCATCCGCTCCGTCGCCCGAAGCATCCACCGCGTAGCCGCGCTTTCTAAGGCCGTAGCACAGCGCCTCCTGCATATCCTCCTCATCCTCGACAACTAAAAGCCTCATATCCCACCAAATCCTTTCATTTTCAATACTTTTAAATTCTTTATAAATGCCTTTTTAAACTCCTTTTAGAACCGTATTCCCAACGGCCCTGTACCGCATCCTGCCAGATTAATTTCCGGAATACTCCTTTGTCACAAAGCTAACTGTGATATCTTCATCCTCACCCTGTTCCGGCCGGGTTGTGGATATGATTATTTTCGTTCCATCCGGTGCGGTTGCATAAAAATTACCGTCTTTATCCTTCTTCAGATCGGATAAGGAGATTTTTTGGCTGCCGTCAGGTTCCGTTGCGACAATACTGTAATCGCAGGTGGCCGACTTTGCAGGCTCCGCCGTGGTCTCCTTATATTCCTTCTCTGCTGCAAATGCGGAAAATGCCATTGACATCGTTGTAACGGCTGCGATAGCCAGGGCGAATGTAGTTTTGTTTTTTAACATAATTTGTTACCTCCTGTTATTTGTGGTTTTATTGCTGATGTGTTGTGATCACGTGTTCATTATACAGGATGTATGGTTAAAGTACGGTTAGAAAGCGCTGCCAATTTTCCGCAATTAGCTAAAATCAATCAGTCCCCGCAGAAATACCTCTATTCTGCGGATCCAGGGTTCAGATTATCAGATTTCCGGCATGAATGCAATTGGAATTCAATTAACCGGCCGCCGGGGCAGCCCGAATAACCAATGGCCGTTTACCTGCTGAATTTTCAAAGCGCTTCTTGTGCAGGGTGCATATTCCTTTTTAGAGTGAAATTTCGTATAGTCTGATAAAGGGATTAATACACAATGAAAGCGAGGAAATCACATGGTAACTCAGCAAAAATCAACAAAAAGTATCTTTCAGGTCATTTTTTCACGGAACTTTCTGACACTGATTATAAGCTATCTGTTTGCCTGTCTGGCCTTCTCCAGTGTGGGAAGTGAATTTGTTACATACGGAACGGATGAGCTGGGACTTGAGGCAGTAGTAGTCGGTTCGATTGCCGGCATGGTGTCGATGATCGGTTTAGTAATGCGACCGGTTACGGCTATTCTGGTAGACAAATTTAACAGGAAAAAAATGTTGTTAGTCGGTTATGCGATGCTGACGTTATCCAGCATTATCCTGATTTTTGCCAGATCCGTCGGCGGATTATATACAGCGCAGATTGTGCGTGGAGCGGCATGGGCCTTACAGAACAGCGCAGGTTTTATTATGGTCGGAGAGGTCGTGGATAAGGATGACCTGGGTATGGCAATGTCCGTCTATTCCATGGCGCAGGTCATTGCCTCCAGCTTCAGCGCAGTGCTGATCCTTGCAATTGCCAACAGCCTGGGATTTGAGGCCAGTTTTATTGCAACTTCTGTTTTTACGGCGATATCACTGCTCCTGATCGTTTCACTTCCATACAAATCAAAGATAAAAGAAGGACAGGAAAAATTTGCAGATGCCTTAAAAAGCATCCGGCTTAAGAATTTGTTTTCCGTTGAATGCCTGCCGATCCTGGTAATTTCTTTTGCTTTTCAGTTTGTCAGCATTATGATGGGAGCTTCCTGGGTCGTAAAATTCGCAAAAACGGAACTTAATATTATGAATGCCGGTTTGTTTGCAACAGTTGCCAACCTGATTATGTATGTGACCAAACCATATTTCGGACGCGTCATGGATAAATACGGCGCCAGGTGGTGTGTCTATGCATCGGGAGCCGGATACGCCCTGGCCTGTTTGGTGATGGCGCGGAGCACTTCTATGACGGGTCTTATTATGGCGGCAGTCATTTATGGAGTTCTCTGTGGCGGAAATGCAATGGCGGGAAGGACAATGGCCATGAAACGGATGCCCGTGGATAAACAGGCGGTTGCCAGCAGTACGGTCGGGATCGGCAATGACATCGGAATGACGGTTGCCAATATTATGATTCCTGTCTGGGCGGGCATGTTCGGTGGGTATAGCGGCGTGTACAATATTATGGCGGCAATTTCTGTTGCGGTAATTATCTATGGCGCAATCTACGGGAGAATTTATTTAAAGAAGAATCCTGAAAATGAAATGCGGTGGTAGGAGGCGAATAAATATGGAATGGAAAAAATTTCCCAATGATTTTATAAAGCAGTTTTCAAATATCTCTTCGGAGCGTCCTTATGAGACGCTTCTGACCGGCGGATACCGGGGGACGATGAAAACAGAAAACGGAATGCGCCAGTACTGGGTTTATTTCCCGGAGGGTATGGAATACAGCTGTAAACATCTGGTGCTGCTGATTCCCAATTCTGAGAGTGTGGATGCGTTTTTGGAAAGGACCGGATGGATAGATATTTCTAAGAAGGAAAAGCTTCTTCTCCTGATGGCGGGAAGCAGTGAAGATCCGTGGCTGACCGACGGGGAGGCGGCGTCCCGGCTGGTATCATTAAATCAGGTAAGAAACGACAGGACTTATATGGATACGCAAAGGGCATTCAGCTATTTTGCAGCATACGGGGAGGGCACAGAGCACGGACACCGGTATGTCAGCGCAAATCCTGCCCTCTATGCATCAGCGGCTTTTTTCGGCAAAATCATGATGAGCCAGGATGAACTTGAGAAGGAAGGCGAAAAAGGGACTGCGGCTTCCGACATTCTGAAAAGAGAATTGGCTTGCCCGGTATGCTTTATCGGCCGTCAAGAATGGTATCCCGAGTATGTGATCCGCTATTGGCGCCGTGCCGCTAAAACGGAAGAAAAAGCTTATCAGCAGGACAATATGACCGTATGGCTTCCAGATGCGGCACAGCACGGTTCTTCGGTCGATCACCAGCCGGTCGCACGCGTGGCCTGGATGGATACGGAATCATTTGGAAAGGATGTGACTCAAAAAGTATGGGAGCGCTTCTTGTCTAAAACAGTCCGGGCCACCGGAATTCTGAATGACGACCTTCATCCTTACCGCACGGAAGAACAGTGGGGAATCAGGCGGAAGGAAGTTCAGATAGACGGATTCAGACGTCATTGGTACGAATATGTTCCGGAACGGCTTTCCGTTTTAGCGGATGATAAAATTCCTGTAGTCGTATTTTTTCACGGTGGCTCTGCAAGCGCCCTCAGTGGTCTTTACTCTCATGAATGGGTGAATACAGCCAAAGAAAGAGGCTTTATCCTGGCTATGCCGACGGGAGCTATGCGAAAACAGGAGAATGTAATGCCGCATCCGGCCTGGAATGCAGCCGGGCTTTCGGATCATATGGATGATGAGAAATTGATCCGCCATATGTTAGCGGATATCCAATCGCGGTATGCAGTGGATCCGGGACGGATTTACGCCTGCGGACACTCCATGGGCGCAGCAATGGCCCAGCGTGCAGCGCTTGCCATGCCGGATATCTTTGCAGCGGCTGCCAGCAACTCAGGCGTCGTTACAGGCGGTTTTATGGGAGATTTCGATACTCCCGGTGTCCGTACGGATATTCCTGTCCCCATATGGATTCAGATGGGAGAAAAAGATGTAGGAGGCGGCACTCTTTTAAATAATGCCAATGCCGCAAGAACGGTTCATTACTGGGTAACGAGGTATCAACTTTCGGACGAGGAGACACCGGATTGCTGGAGAACCGGCAGATATTTAAACCGGGAGTGGAAAACAGAAGGCGGTGTGCCTATGGTACGGTATACTACTACCCTGGAAAAGCCGCATGCAATAACGCCTCAGGATCCCTGGTTCTATTACGATGAATTTTTCTGCCGCTTTTCAAAAGGGGAAAAGGGGGAATTGTATTACAAGGGAAAGATTGTAACGGATACAAATGGCATAAGATTATAAAAGTATAGATTAATAGAATGCGCAGTTATAAGAATTCAAAAAATGCCCTAAAACCATAGAATCTTTGATTCTTACGGTTTTAGGGCATTTATCTTTCATTTCGGAGAATTACTTCGCGTAATCGGTAACTCTTGATTCGCGGATCACATTTACTTTAATTTGACCAGGATACTGAAGCTCTTCCTGAATTCTCTTCGATATATCCCTTGCCATCAGCACCATATCATCGTCGCTGACCTGCTCGGGCACTACCATTATGCGGACTTCACGTCCCGCCTGGATTGCGAAGGACTTGTCCACTCCCTTATAGGAATTGGTGATATCCTCCAACTGTTTCAACCGGTTCGTATATGTCTCCAGAGTTTCCCTTCTTGCGCCCGGCCTGGCGGCTGAAATTGTGTCAGCGGCCTGAATGAGGCATGCAATAAGGCTCTGCGGTTCAACATCGCCATGATGAGACTCAACTGCGTTAATTACCGTCGCTGACTCCTTGTATTTTCTACAAAGGGCAACGCCTAATTCCACGTGAGTACCTTCCTGCTCATGGTCAACAGCTTTTCCAATATCATGTAATAAACCTGCGCGCTTCGCCGTGCGGACGTCTACGCCTACCTCTGCGGCAAGCAGACCCGCCAGCTGGGCCACTTCAATTGAATGCTTTAACGCATTCTGTCCATAGCTTGTCCTGAACTTCATCTTACCAAGCAGTTTCACAAGCTCCGGATGGATTCCATGAATGCCGACTTCCAGAAGAGCTGCCTCTCCTTCTTCGCGCACCATAGTCTCTACTTCCTTCTGTGCTTTCTCTACCATTTCCTCAATTCTGGCCGGATGAATTCGGCCATCCACAATCAGACGCTCCAGGGCAATTCTTGCCACTTCTCTTCTGATTGGCTCAAATCCGGAAAGTACGACTGCCTCCGGCGTATCGTCAATAATCAGTTCTACGCCTGTCAGTGTTTCAAGGGTACGGATATTACGTCCTTCACGTCCGATAATACGTCCCTTCATCTCGTCATTGGGGAGCTGCACCACGGAAACTGTGGTCTCCGCCACATGATCAGCAGCACAGCGCTGAATGGCTGTTACCACATAATCCTTTGCTTTCTTATCAGCTTCCTCTTTGGCTTTGGTTTCCATTTCTTTAATCAGTTTTGCAGTGTCATGCTTAACATCTTCTTCAACAGATTTAAGCAGGAATTCTTTTGCCTGCTCGGAAGTAAAACCGGATATTCTCTCCAGTTCCTGCGTACCCTTATCATAGAGTTCCTCCACTTCGGCGGTTCTCTTCTTGAGGGCCTCCTCCCTGTTTGCCAGACTTGCTTCCCTTTTTTCCATTGCCTCGGACTTCTTGTCCAAATTCTCTTCTTTGCTCAGTACACGTCGTTCATAACGCTGAAGCTCAGCTCTTCTTTCCTTTGTTTCTTTCTCAAGCTCATTCTTTGTCTTTAAGGACTCTTCCTTTGCTTCAAGGAGAGCTTCTCGCTTCTTAGTCTCTGCAACTTTTAATGCTTCATCTATTATTTCCCTTGATCGTTCCTCAGCACCGCCAATCTTCGTTTCATACGTTTTCTGACGATAGTTAATGGCCACAAACCAAGTAATAACAGCTACAATAATACCTGTAATGAACGGAATTATTACTTGTGACACAGGAGCACCTCCTTATTTAGTTTTCATTGTACAAGAATACAACGATCTAATTTTAAACTGTTTTATACATTATGTCAAGTATATTAAGAATCTGAAACCCTCTTTTCGGTTACTATTCACAGTCCTCCAAAAACAGGCCAAACCGCTGTCTATAACACACTTTACGATGCATAAAAACAGATGGGGACGCTCTTTCGCACCGCTGTTCCCGCGTTTTCCCGGACTTTTGCCCTGCCTCAGCCGGAAAAAACTTCTCACGGAATCACCGGAGGCAGTCACGTCTTTTTTCGTCACTATTTAACAAAGGATGGAAAATCCGTTAAATCATGTAATCCTCTTCTCCAAATGTTCCCATTGCGTTTCGTATTTCTTCATAGGAAAAACCTTTTCTCATCAGATATGCCACGTGTTTCTGGCGTTCCTTCTTGTCCGTGCATCCCGGGTCGTACCGTCTCTTCTTCAACAAATTCGTAATCTGACCGGAACTGTCGGCCTGAAGCTCATTACAGAACTCTTCCACCGTTCTCTTGTCGATCCCCTTCTTCATTAAAGAAGTAATCAGTTCCGTCCTGCTCTTTCTGTTCCCGTACAACTCCACATAGTTCCTCGCGTACTCGCGGTCATCCAGATAATGGTATTGTTTCAGAAAATCGATCGCTTCGGTGATGGCCGTCTCAGGATAAAAGCCAGATTTCAGTTTTCTCCTCACTTCACTCTCTGTCCTGCCGGAACATTTCAGGAGGTAAAGGGATTTCTCCCTGGCTCTTTTACAGATGACGCTGTAAAGTATCTCCCGGTAAACCGGTTCGGCCAGTTCTCCGCCCGTCTCTATATTGTAATGCCGTATCTCCCCATTATATAAAACAAAGGCAAAGTCTCCATCAATGAAGACTTTGCTCCTTCGTTTATCAAGGGGCTCAATTCTGTCTACTGTCATCTCAAGCCTCCTGAACAGTTACTCTCTTTTTACAAATTCTGATTCATATGCGGATGGAAACTCCTGCCCTTCCGGACGTCAGCTCCTCCGCTTGCTTCGTATCTATTCGGCGCCGGCTTTCTTCTCTACCGGCGGTAAAGTCCCGTCCTTCTTCTCTGCCGCGCCAGCCGCCGCACCTTCACACAGCCCGTACTTCTCGCGTACTTTAGCCTCGATCTCGGCACACAGTTCCTGGTTAGCCATCAGGAAGTTCTTTGCATTCTCTCTACCCTGTCCGATCTTGCTGCCTTCGTAAGCATACCAGGCGCCGCTCTTCTCCACAATATCTTCTTTAGCGGCCAGATCAAGGATATCTCCCTCCTTGGAAATTCCCTTGCCGAACATAATATCAAACTCTGCCTCTTTAAAAGGCGGGGCAATCTTATTCTTGACCACCTTAACACGGACACGGTTGCCGACCATCTCGCCGCCCTGCTTAAGCGTCTCAATTCTTCTGACATCCAGACGTACGGAGGAATAGAACTTAAGGGCACGTCCGCCTGTGGTGGTCTCCGGGTTTCCAAACATGATTCCGACCTTCTCACGAAGCTGGTTGATAAAGATAACGGTACAGTTGGACTTGCTGATGACAGCGGTGAGCTTACGGAGAGCCTGGGACATCAGTCTGGCCTGAAGACCTACATGGGCGTCTCCCATCTCGCCGTCGATCTCCGCCTTCGGAACAAGGGCGGCAACCGAGTCGACAATGACGATGTCAATCGCACCGGAGCGCACCATCGTCTCGGTGATCTCTAATGCCTGCTCGCCGTTATCCGGCTGAGAAATATATAAGTTGTCAATATCTACTCCGATATTACGCGCATAAACGGGATCCAGGGCATGCTCGGCATCGATAAAGCCTGCAATTCCGCCTCTCTTCTGTACCTCAGCAACCATGTGAAGTGCAACCGTAGTCTTACCACTGGACTCCGGTCCATAAACTTCCACGATTCTTCCCTTCGGCACACCGCCCAGGCCCAGCGCAATATCAAGGCTGAGGGAACCGGTCGGAACTGTCTCTATATTCATGTTGGCTCCGGAATCTCCCAGTTTCATCACGGAACCTTTGCCGTATGCTTTTTCTATCTGTGTCAGTGCGGCATCGAGTGCCTTCATCTTGTCATCTCTGTTCATCTCATCCTCCAATGATCTCTCAATACGAACAAATGTTCTTTTCTTGTTCTTATAATAGTATAAGTGGCTTAAAATGTCAACCTTTATTTTCCCGGTTTTACGCGGATGCCACAGTCAGAATTACTGTCCAAGCGGGTCTTATTCCGATGGGTGTTTATGTGTGCTTTTTGTATGAAATCCGTGATATGCGGCATGAAACGGCTTTTTTAGCGTTTCCGTGCATCGTAAAACACAGTTATGGGCACGGTAGTTAACGACAGCCGGTCAGAACGGCGGTACACAGCCGACAGCGGGCACCGCAAGACATGTTGTAAAAACTTTATTTTCAGAAGTAAGAGCATTATATCATTTCCCGGGCCGTCTGTCCACAGAGATTCCTGTATACAATCCCTCCTCATTCCGGGAGACAGGCGGCGGTATTACGGGCCGCTGTAATAATGATGTAATAATCATTACATTTTCTTACGTTGACATCTCTGGCGGTTCTTTATATAATCAATAGGCAATAATAAAATAAAAGAATTTAGGAGCTGAAAAATCAATATGATTGGAAAACAAGTGTGGTCGCTGACTCCGGCCAAGATTATTCTTGGTGGTTTTTTCCTTATTATTATCACAGGAGCTGTTCTTCTGAGCCTTCCTATTGCATCGAAGACCGGTGAAGCGACTCCATTTATAGATGCTGTGTTTACGGCCACCTCAGCCACTTGTGTGACCGGCCTGATCGTTCATGACACCTATACTTACTGGTCCACTTTCGGTCAGGCGGTTATCATTATACTGATCCAGATAGGAGGCATGGGCGTTGTGACGCTCGCTATCGCTATCACCATCCTGTCGGGCAGGAAGATCGGTTTGAAACAGCGTTACGTTATGCAGGAATCCATTTCCGCCCCGCAGGTAGGAGGAATCGTCCGCATGACCAGCTTTATCGTGAAAGGCACGATCTTTTTCGAGGTCATGGGCGCCGTTATCATGGCATTCCAGTTCTGCCCGCAGATGGGAGTCCTGAAGGGAATCTGGTTCTCCGTATTCCACTCCATCTCCGCCTTCTGCAACGCCGGGTTCGACCTGATGGGAGGCACCAGCGGTCCCACCTCTTCGGTTACAAGCTACACGGGAAATCCCTTTATCAACATTCCGATCATGCTTTTAATCATTATCGGCGGTATTGGTTTCTTTGTATGGGATGATATTAAGACCCATAAGCTCCAGCATAAATATTACCATTTACAGACTAAGATCGTTCTCACCACGACGATCTGTCTGATTATCTTTCCGGCCCTGTTCCTCTTCCTGTTTGAGTTTACCCGGGACTGTTGGGACGGACTGACGCTCCAGGATCGTTTTATGGCTTCCCTTTTCCAGTCGGTTACGACAAGGACGGCCGGTTTTAACAGTGTGGATTTAAACCTTCTTTCGGAAGCGGCCCAGCTGCTCATCGTCATCCTGATGATTATCGGCGGTTCACCGGGTTCCACGGCAGGCGGTATCAAGACGACTACATTTGCCCTGGCCATTCTGTGCATACGCTCCGCGTTCCAGAACCAGGAGAGCATCCAGTGCTATAAGAGAAGGATTCCATACGATATCCTCCGAAACGCTATTGCAATACTGGCGATGTATATTTCCCTGATGCTGACAGCCACCTTTCTCATCACCTGGCTGGACGACGTCAACCTGATGGAGGCGGCCTTTGAAACCACATCGGCTATTGCAACCGTCGGCCTGTCACTTGGCATTACGGGCCATTTAAGCGTATTTTCAAAAATCATTTTAATTTTGCTGATGTATTTCGGCCGTGTCGGCGGCCTCACTATGCTTTATGCACTCACAAACAAAAAGAAGCTTCCGGTGCTCCTTCCCCAGGAACGCATCACCGTCGGCTGATTATCATAAAATTTGGAGGATATTTTATAATGAAAACTGTTCTTATCATCGGTCTGGGCCGTTTCGGCTCCACTATGGCAATGAAACTTCACGAGCTCGGACACGAGGTTATGGCTATCGATACTTCTGAGGAGAGAATCAACGCTGTCCTGCCTTATGTCACCAGCGCCCAGATTGGCGACTGTGCTAATGAACAATATATGAGTTCCCTGGGAATCCGAAACTTTGATGTCTGCGTCGTGGCAATTGGGGATAACTTCCAGAGTTCTCTTGAAATCACCTCCCTTTTAAAGGATTTGGGCGCTAAATTCGTCCTCTCCCGCGCAAGCCGTGACATTCACGCAAAATTCCTCCTGAGAAACGGCGCCGACCAGGTGGTTTATCCTGAAAAAGAGATGGCGGTCCGCTCCGCTGTCCGTTACAGCTCCGATAATATTTTCGACTACATTGAGCTGACCCAGGAACACTCCATTTATGAAATTCCTGTTCCCGACGCGTGGATCGGTAAAAGCATCGTCGATATGAATGTCCGTAATAAATACAATATCACTATCCTGGCTATCAAATACAGCGATACCCTGCATCCGCTTCCGGGGGCCAGCTATGTATTTAAGCCGGGTGACATCCTGGTGATTCTCGGAGCGAACCGCGATATCAACCGCTTCGTCCATTAAACATACAAATGCCCTTACCGCCGGATTTGCAGTAACCGGTGGTAAGGGCATTTTTTATTTGTCAGGAAAGTTCACTGTTTCACCGCCGTCTCCGGCTCCCGCCCTGAATATTTCTTCCATTTTCCGGCAATACTCCACACAAGATAATTCCCCCGGCCCCTGCTCGGCCGCCGTACGGGAGTTTGAGGAAATTTGAATGATAAGCGGAGGAAATAAAATGAGAGTACCGGAACACGTTGGGATTATCCCCGACGGAAACAGAAGATGGGCCGTCGGAAACGGCCTGAAAAAGGAAGACGGATATGAGCGCGGGATATCTCCCGGCATGTCGCTGTTCCATACCTGCCAGAAGCTCGGGGTGAAAGAAATGTCCTTCTACGGTTTCACCGCGGATAACACAAAACGCCCCTCACTCCAGCGCCAGGCCTTTACAAAGGCCTGCATTGCCGCGGTAAAGGTGCTGTCCAAGGAGGACGCCAGCCTGCTTGTGGCGGGAAATACCGAATCTGCCATGTTTCCGGAGGAACTGCTGCCCTACACGACGCGTAAGGTCTTTGGAAACGGCGGTATGAAGATTAATTTTCTTGTTAATTACAGTTGGGAATGGGATCTTGGATTTAAGAAAGGAAATGTTGGCCCAAAACTTCAGACCTCTGATATCTCCCGGATCGATCTGATTATCAGGTGGGGAGGAAGAAGAAGACTGTCCGGTTTTCTGCCGATTCAGTCGGTTTATTCCGATTTTTATGTGGTGGATGATTATTGGCCCGATTTCACTCCGCGCCATGTGGAGGAGGCATTTGCCTGGTATGGAAAACAGGACGTGACACTGGGAGGTTAACGCATTACGTGTTCTCCCGTGCCCGTCAGCATGCTATGCGGCGCGCGAAACGGAAAATCTCCATCCCGCACAGCACAGCCCCGAATTTGCCTGCATCGCTCATCCGAGTTCAATCGTCATTCCCGTCTCAGCCAGGCGGCATCCGGCTCCGAATGCCGCTTTCATCCGGCCGATGGCCTCAATGCCGGTACAGTGGACCGGTATAAGGATATCAAAATCTCTTTTTCCAAGCTCTTCCACCGTCTGTGTAATCCGCTCCCGGGACGCCCCGGCCAGATGCATCCCTGCAAAGACACTGTGTATTTTCTGCCCCGGAAAGGACTGTGAGACGTATTCCAGGCAGTTTAATATACCCGGATGACAGCAGCCGGCAAACAGGCACAGCCCCTTTTCCGTCTCAAATACGAGCATCTGCTCGTCGCTCATGTAATCGGGAATCTTCTCCGTTCCGTTGTCTATGTAGAACCAATCCGGCTTTTTTTCAAGCCCCGGCGTATATGGGATATCTCCTATGACCGACACTCCGGGAGCTATCTCTTCCTTGCTCTGAGTCAGGCGGACAGCGCTCTCTATCAGTTCCCGTTTCCAGGGAATACCGATGATACGGTATGTTCTGTGATCGGAATTAATCGCCGACTTGTCCAAAAACGCACTCTCCCTGATATAAACAGGAGGCAGCTCCTTCCCGCTCTTCTGATACTCCCTGGCCAGAAATTCAAGGCCTCCGCAGTGGTCAAAATGGCCGTGGCTCAGGATGATACCCGTAAGATCCGTAAGCGGCACGTGTAGCAGCGCCGCGTTCTTCATGAACACATCCGTCTGCCCCGTATCGAAGAGCCAGCGCTTTCCCTCATGCTCAATCAGAAGGGAAAGGCCATGCTCCGCAAGGAAACCTCTTTTCCCCGCCGTATTTTCATTTAGTATTGAAATTTTCATACTGTTTCCTCATTACTGTCCGTTGATTCCCGTACGGTTAGAGAGCCGTCTTCAAGGCCCAGCTCAGCCGCACACTGTCTGAAGGTGCGTTCCGCCTCCTCATACATATAAAGCGTTCCAAGCGCAACGAGAGGTTTTCCTGTCTTTACACTGTCTTCCAGCGCGCAGAGCGCCGCTTCCCTGAGCGTATCGAAAGACCTGGCCTTTTCCACGCCGTGCTTTTTAAAACTGTCCGCCAGTTTTTGAGCCGGCAGGGCTCTGGGGTTATTCGGCGTAACGGTGTACACGGTTTCCGTATAAGGTTTCAGCATCTCAACCATTGCATCGTACTCCTTGTCCGCCATGACTCCCATGAAAATATTGACCGTTCCGCCCTTAAAATAAGTTCGGATGCTCTCCACGGCAACCGTCATACCCGCCATATTGTGAGCTCCGTCATAGATTGTGAGCGGATTTTTCAGCAACGTTTCAAAACGGGCCGGCCAGGACACGGCTTTCATTCCCTGCCTCACCGCCTCGGCGCTGACGGAAATGCCTCTTTTTTTCATAACGGACAGGGCCGTAAGCGCTACCGCTGCATTGGACGGCTGATATAATCCTGGCAGAGTAAGTCTCACTTTCTTATATTCATTAAAATCAAAGGAGCAGCCTCCCAGATCTGTTTCCACATTCTGCAGCGCGCCGTAGTCAACCTCTGTTAATTTTGCCTTGTTGAGCTTCGCCTGCTCTACGATAACCTGCCTGGCTCCCTCTCTTGTCCCACCGAAAATAACAGGGCAGCCGGGTTTTATAACGCCCGATTTTTCAAAAGCGATCTTCTCTATCGTGTCCCCCAGGAAGCCCATGTGATCCAGCTCCACATTTACAATAATTGAGACAAGCGTTTCCTTCATTGTATTCGTCGCATCGAGTCTGGCTCCCATGCCGGTCTCGCAGATAACGACGTCGCATTTCTTCTGGCTGAAAAACTTCATGGCTGCCGCAGACAGGATTTCAAATTCCGTCGGCTTTTCCTTCATCGTATCCGCCAAAGGACGGATAAAGCCGATGACATCCGCAAAACTCCTGTCGTCAATAGGCTTTTTCTCAAGGTGGATGCACTCATTCATCTTTCTGATATAGGGCGATGTAAAAAGCCCTGTCTTATAACCTGCCGCATCCAGAATGGATTCCAGCATAGCGCAGACGGAACCCTTTCCGTTGGTTCCCGTCACATGGATAATTTTCAGTTCGTTCTGCGGATCGCCGAGAAGGGCAAGCAGTCTGCTTACCCTCTCCAGTCCCGGCATGGTGCCGGGAGAAGTCGATTCTTTTATATAGGTTATTGCCTCTTCATATTTCATCTGTCTTTCATCCTTTCAAGCTGTCTGCCAAACGCCTTGTTGCGCAGGAGAAGGTAAATAATATATCCTTCCGCACAGCCGATTACAATGTATAACGGCACTCGCAGGGCGATCATCTGCAGCGGATAGCCAAAATAAATACGCAGGCCGATGGATTTGATGATCATTGAACCGATGACATGCGCTGCACCCACCGATGCCGCAAGCCTCAGTTTCGGTTTGGAACGGAAGCAGTTTTTGTATACAAGGCCTGAGATAAATCCCACCGATGCCGCTCCGGCCGTGATGATCGGATTAATCGCATATCCGACCAGAAGGCAGCCGATCAGGTCGGCGCACGCCCCCACCGTAAGTCCGGCAATAGGACCGAAAAAGATTCCCGCCATCAGCACTGTAAGATTTTCAAAACTGATGCGGAACGGCCCGGCCGTGAATGACAACTGTTTGCCCAGCACAATACTGAGCGCAATAAACAGCGCCATCATGATAAGTACCTGCAGACTCCCGAAAGAAGCCCTTGTTCCCGTTTTTGCTGTCTGTCTTGTTGACATAAAAAATAACCTCCTTTTAACCTTGCTCATATAGCAAGTAAAGAAGGCCGCTTTCAGCGTTTCCATTCCACTGCTGTATGAAGCAGGATGCAGAATACGAACCGCAAGCCTGGGCTTTTCGCTCAGCCGGCAACTCCCCGTCCGGCCAATACTTAACGCTCGTATCCTTACTCTTCAGATGTCCTAATTATATCGCCGATTGCATCCGTAGTCTATTGAAAATGCACTGAATCACGGCTATTTTTCTTCATTTTGTAAAGTATTTTGTATAAATTCCGACAAAACACGGGACTCATTTTACCTCTTCCCATATAAAACCGGATAGAATGCCGGAACCAGCCGCCGTTTGACTTTATTTTCCCCGGCTTCTCCCCATATTGCGGCAGGGAATCCGCCGTACGCGGACAGATTCCGCGTACAAACTATCTGAACTGTTTAAATAAAATTATATTCATCCTGCCCCATTGACGGCAGAGATCCAGTTCAGTATAATAATAAAAAATAGGTAAAATGGTAATGAATAATACAAATAAAGTTAAGAGATAAGGAGACGAATCATTATGGCAATTTACATGAACGAACCTTCCCACACATTCGGTGAATATCTGCTGATTCCGGGATACTCATCCACGAAGTGCATTCCGGCTAATGTCAGCCTGAAAACTCCTCTGGTTAAATATGCAAGGGGCGAAGAACCGGCCTTGAGCCTGAATATCCCCATGACCTCCGCTATCATGCAGTCGGTATCCGATGACAATATGGCTATCGCGCTGGCAAGAGAAGGCGGGCTTTCTTTTATTTACGGTTCCCAGTCCGTCGAGAGCCAGGCACAGATGGTATCCCGCGTGAAGAACTACAGGGCGGGTTTTGTCAGCAGCGACTCCAACATCACTCCTGAAAATACCCTGAAGGACATTCTGGATCTGAAAGAGCGGACAGGCCATTCCACTGTTGCCGTAACTTCCGACGGAACGGCCGGAGGCAAACTTTTAGGCATTGTAACAGGCCGTGACTACAGGGTGAGCCGTATGTCTCTTGACACAAAGGTCGGTGAATTCATGACCAACTTTGAGCATCTGATCTGGGCCGATGAAACCACTACCCTGAAAGAAGCCAACGACATCATCTGGGAACATAAATTAAACAGCCTGCCGATTATTGACAAGGAGCAGCGCCTTGTTTCCATGGTATTCCGCAAGGATTACAACTCCCATAAAACCAATGAAAATGAACTGATTGATTCCTCCAAGCGATATTTGGTTGGCGCCGGAATCAATACAAGGGATTATGCAGAACGCATCCCGGCGCTTCTGGAAGCCGGAGCCGATGTGCTCTGTATCGACAGCTCCGAAGGTTTCTCCGAATGGCAGAAGATCGTAATTGACTACGTCAGGGAAAATTACGGAGACACCGTCAAGGTTGGAGCCGGAAACGTTGTGGACAGCGAGGGATTCCGTTTCCTGGCTGAGGCGGGCGCGGATTTTGTTAAAGTTGGCATCGGCGGTGGCGCCATCTGTATTACAAGGGAACAGAAAGGCATCGGACGCGGACAGGCTACCGCCCTGATCGAGGTTGCCAAGGCGCGTGACGATTACTATAAGGAAACAGGTATCTATGTGCCAATCTGCTCGGACGGAGGCATCGTTCACGATTACCACATCACCCTGGCTCTGGCAATGGGCGCCGACTTCCTGATGCTTGGAAGATACTTTGCCCGTTTTGACGAGAGCCCTACCAAAAAAGTGAATATCAACGGAAGCTATATGAAGGAATACTGGGGCGAGGGAAGCGCCAGAGCCAGAAACTGGCAGAGATATGACCTTGGAGGCGACGCAAAGCTCTCCTTTGAAGAGGGTGTGGACTCCTTTGTACCTTATGCCGGAAGCCTGAAGGATAACGTGGGCCTGTCCCTGAGCAAGGTCCGCTCCACCATGTGCAACTGCGGCTGCCTGACTATTCCGGAACTGCAGAAGAATGCCAAGATGACCCTGATCTCCTCCACCAGTATTGTCGAGGGCGGAGCCCATGACGTTATGCTGAAGGACAGCAGACAGATTATGTAAGCGATATAAGGTACGTTTTCGAACCTTACACCGCCTTTAAATGAATATTTTTACAGCCAGTCAATAAGGGCCGGTGTTTTTTCCAGAAAGGTCTGGAGAAAGCATTGGCCTTTTCTGAAAAATCCTTTTTCTGAAAATTTCTTAATTCACCAGGCGTTCTACATCTAAAAGGCCCCAGCCCTGCTGGTTATGGGGAAGTCCCAGATCGACGGCCCTCTCGCGCAGCCTGAGTTTTACGTCCTTATTGCTCATCCACGGATATTTTTCCAGCAAAAGGGCAATCGCCCCTGAAACCAGAGGCGTTGACATGGAAGTACCGCTTTTGACAGTGTATCCGTTCTGCCGGTTGGCGCAGCTTATAATACTGGAGCCGGGAGCCACAATATCAGGCTTGCATACGCAGGCGCTGGTGGGCCCCCGGCCGGAATAGTCAATCATGCGGCTTCCCGCCACATCCACTTCTTTATAATCATCGGAGCAGCCTACCGTGATTACCTTACGGCTGATTCCCGGCGTCGTGATCGTATGCTGCCCCGGCCCATTGTTGCCTGCGGCCACCACCACGACAAAACCCGCATCCCAGGCGGCATCAACCCCTTTAACAAGAGCCGAATCCTCGCTCATCCCTTTCCTGCTGAAGGAGCCTACCGATATGTTGATGATCCTGATGCCAAACTCCTGTCTGTGCTTTTCAACCCATTTAAGTCCGGACAGCACATCGGAAGCAAAGCCGTTTCCTTTCTGATCCAGAACCTTCACACTGATCAGGCTGCATCCGGGCGCAACACCCTGATATCTTCCTTCGGAGGCCAGGCCTCCCCCTCCGATAATTCCCGAAATGTGTGTACCGTGACCGTTGTCGTCATAAGGCAGGAATCTTCTCTTCAGCATATCGTTAAATACGACAACTCTATTTTCAAAGTCCATATGGGGAAAGATCCCCGTGTCCAGGACTGCTACACCTACGCCTTTTCCAGTCAGGCCAAGACGGTATGCCCCGTCGCAATGTATCCATTTTTTTGCCTGATCCACAAAATATGCCCAGCTTTCTTCCTTCTTTACTTTAGGATATTCCGGTGGGACGGTTTCTGGGAGTAAAGAATGCTGAAAAAAATACTTTTGCATGGGACGAAGATTGCAAAAAGCAGCAGCACAGGCGGGAACTCAACGTTTTCCATCCTGTGCTGCTGCTTTTTATCAATTTAATTTATGACGATACCTTACTTCATAATTACCGCTATGCGATGCGCGGAAACGACAGAAAACACCGTTTCGCTCTGCTACTTGCGGAAGCTGTAGTAAATCCCCTTATTACTGAGGCCGCCTCTGAACCTTGCCAGTTCACTGACTGTTACCAGCTGGTATCCCTGCTCGGTGAGCGCCGGAATCAGCGCTACGGCGGCGTCACCGGAAGCTGTGTAAAGCTCGTGCATGAGTACGATATCGCCGTCCTTTACATTTCCGAGCACCGACTGGATAGTTTTTTGTGCATTCTTTGTCTTCCAGTCCAGGGTATCGATATTCCACATGATAATCGGCTGATTGATGTTAGCCAGTACCGTGTTGTTCTTGCTGCCCCCCGGAAGACGTACAAGAGCCGGAGACTCGCCTGTGACCGCGGCTACCGCCTGATTGCCGCGCTCTATCTGACTGCGAATCTGGGCTGCATCCAGCTTATTCAAATATTTATGCTCATATGTGTGGTTGCCGATTTCGTGGCCGTTGTCATGCATCCTCTTGATTTCCGTCTTGTAGGACGCCACGCGGTTGCCTACAACGAAAAATGTAGCCCGTCCGTTATTCTGTTCCAGACTGTCCATAATTCTGTTTCCAACCGGCGCATAAGGGCCGTCGTCAAAGGTCAGGGCAACCATCGGTTTGGCCGGATCAAGATAGCGGCCTCCACTCGCAACAAGTCCCGCCGTCGATTGGGCGGGCTGTTGTTCCGGCTGGACCGGCTGCTGCTCCGGCTGAACCGGCTGCTGTTCTGCCTGTCCCGGCTGCTGTTCTGCCTGTCCCGCCTGCTGTCCCGCCTGCTGCTCTGCCTGTCCCGCCTGCTGTTCCTGATTCTGGGCTCCAGGACCCGTGGCTTCATTCTTTGTACTTTCCGCTATCGTTGTATCGGACGCCGGACCGGACGGCCCGTCCGCATACGAAGCAGGCGCCGCTACAATCATAAAGGCCGCTGCCAGAAGCATGGCCGCAAATCTTTTTCCTGTTTTTCCGTTTAACTTAATCATTTTCCTCTCCTCAACTTAGAAAATTTTCTGTTGCCAGCAATATGATGAAAATCTGCAAAGCGCGTTTTCCCTCATATTGCACCAATTGTACCACATGCGTTCCCTCAAAGGAACCCCGTTTTAAGCGAATTACAGTATTTCCACTGCCTTTTTCTCCCAATCAGTGCATTATCATGAAAACCGGGGTTATCTATTAAAATTTTTAATAAATAAAGTCTATTGTCCAATCCCCCTAATATATGCTATGATGAAAATGATGTTCTTATTCTTATAAGCATGCAAAAATTTTGTATCTTCAAATATAAGAGCGAGATAAAAAATAAACTTACCAAATATTGAAAGGAAGTTAAAAATGGGTGGATTTTTCAGTGTTGCATCTAAGACAAACTGTACGATGGATCTCTTTTTCGGCGTAGATTACCATTCTCATCTTGGAACAAGAAGAGGCGGTATGGCCGTCTATGGCCCCGAGGGTTTTAACCGTTCAATTCATAATATTGAGAATTCTCCGTTCCGTACTAAATTCGAGAGGGATGCGGAAGAACTGAAGGGCAATATGGGTATCGCCTGTATCTCCGATATGGAGCCTCAGCCGCTCTTAATCCAGTCCCATCTGGGAAGCTATGCCATCACAACGGTCGGTAAGATCGCCAACCAGGAAGAACTCGTAAGAGAAGCCTATGAAAAAGGCCACATTCATTTTCTTGAGATGAGCGGAGGCAAGATCAATTCAACCGAGCTGGTTGCCGCTATCATTAACCAGGCTGAATCCATCGTGGACGGTCTACTGCTGGCCCAGGAAAAAATTAAGGGCTCTATGACTATCCTGCTGTTAACCCCCGAAGGCGTCTATATTTCCAGGGACAGGCTCGGCCGCACTCCCGCCGTCATCGGAAGAAAAGAGGGCGCATACTGTGCTGCCTTTGAAAGTTTTTCCTTTATTAATCTGGGCTATTCCGACTATCGGGAACTGGGCCCGGGTGAGATCGTCCTGATGAGAGCAGACGGCATTGAAGTTTTAAGCCCTGCCAGGGAAGAAATGAAAATCTGTTCCTTCCTCTGGGTATATTACGGATACCCGACCTCCTCTTATGAGGGAATCAACGTGGAGGAGATGCGCTATAACTGCGGCCGTATGCTGGCCAAACGCGATCATGCGCAGGCAGACCTGGTAGCCGGCATCCCGGATTCAGGTATTGCCCATGCAATCGGATATGCCAACGAGTCCGGCATTCCGTTTTCACGACCTTTCATTAAATACACTCCAACCTGGCCGCGTTCCTTCATGCCGACCAGCCAGAACCAGAGAAGTCTGATCGCCCGTATGAAACTGATTCCGGTTGACTCCCTGATCCGAGACAAGAGCCTTCTCTTAATCGACGACTCCATTGTGCGCGGCACGCAGCTCAGCGAGACGACGGAATTTTTATATCAGAGCGGAGCCAAAGAGGTCCATATCCGACCTGCCTGTCCGCCGCTTTTATTCGGATGTAAGTACCTGAACTTTTCACGTTCCAACTCTGATCTGGACCTGATTACCCGAAGGATCATAAGGGATCGCGAGGGCGACAACGTATCGGCCGAGGTCCTGGCAGATTACGCAGATCCCGACAGCCAGAATTATAAGGACATGATAGAATGCATCCGTAAAAAACTCAATTTCACAACACTTCAGTACCACAGGCTTGACGATTTGGTCGCTTCCATCGGGATTTCGCCATGCAAGCTCTGTACCTATTGCTGGAGCGGGAAAGAGTGATATCAGAGACTTTTTAAACATATAGAGAGGCTGCCCAAATGTTTGTTTTGCGTTTGGGCAGCCTCTTTTCAGGGGGTTTTTTGAGAAATGAGAACGCCGCCGGGACGGGCGGGGGCGGGATGGTGAGGGGGAGGTTGTGAGTCTTCAGTCCCGTCAACAACCTGCCCGTGGGGAGAAAACTAAATACCATTTGACAAATTCCTCCTTATCCACTACAATAGGGATGAAATACAAATTGATTCTTTTATTTATCGGGACTCCTGCCCGGATGTTCCCTTCGTAAATAAGAGCCATGAATCTTTACAGGATGCGTGGGTCTTTTTTTATTTTCAGGATTTATCCTGCGGATAAAAAAGCTGCGCATATCTGCATTATGCAAATACCTGGAGGATTGATGTTATGAGCTTTTATAAGACCCTGGACTTGATTATGAAACAGGATATCGGAGGACGCGGCCTTTTGGCCTCGCTTCCCGCTTCGCCGCTTACTGAGACGGCCTCTGTCCTTGCAGACGCCAAACGCGCGGTGATTTTGACCGGTTTTCCGGTCCGCCTGCCGGACGGAACCTTTGTCGGCGAAACGGACGGTCCGTCCGGCACCGCAAACCTTGCTTCGGCGCTGACAAATACCGGGTGCCAGACCGTTGTTGTTACGGATGCCGCTTCCTACCCTCTTTTAAAAGAGGCGTTGCATTTTGCCGCTCCCAGAGCTTCTCTCGCACTGCTTCCGGACAATAACACGTTATCTTTTATCCGGACGGTTCTTTATGAATTCAGGCCGACACATTTTATCAGCCTGGAACGGCCCGGAAAAGCAGCGGACGGCCATTACCACAATATGCGCGGCGAAATCATCGATGATATGATTGCGGATTCCTCTTCCTTCTTATCTGAAGCAAAAAAGAGCGGAGCGCATACCATCTCAATTGGAGACGGAGGCAACGAGATGGGAATGGGCGCTTTCCGCCGTCAAATCCTTGAAAATGTTCCCTGCGGCAGTGAAATCTGCGCCCTGGAATCGGCCGAACTTGCTCTGGCAAGCGGCGTTTCCAACTGGTGGGGTTGGGGGCTCTCCGCTCTCCTCTCAATCAATACCGGCCGTTTCTTACTTCCTTCGGAGGAAAAGGAAACCGAACTTCTCCGGCGTGTCGTGGATGCCGGCGGCGTAGACGGGTGCACGAAACAAAGGACCCTGTCCGTAGACCATCTGGATCTGGCTACCCATCTGTCTGTTCTGCGAGCTGTGACGGAACTGACAAAGAGAACTCTGGAAGAAATGAAAGCCAAACCGTTTCTCTTTATTCCAGACGACAGGCGTAAAGAGCGGCATTTGATGTTAAATTACAGATAGCAGAACCGTTTCAGGCATGGAAATCAGTAATAAAAGACGGCTGTTACACCAACAGGAATGATAATCAGCAGGCTCTGCCGGCAGATTACCAACTTTAATAAGAGTAAGGTTAATCAAGCGGCCATAGGCACTTTGATACCTTACTCTTATTTTATTAGCTGTCATCTTTATTCCCTTTATCTGCCCTGGCATGTGTGCCCCAGCCAGATGGCGGTTCCGACGAATACATCACCCGGCATATTCCCGCTCGTGACCGGGATTAAATTTTTTACAATGAAATTCCCCTAGGTCAGCATGGACAGGTCAAGGCCGGCTTCTGCCGCATAGGCCGGAACATGGGATGCGAAGATCTTTGCCGGGATGTAGTGTCTATTTCCGTCCTCTTCTGCAGATTTCTCCAGTGGCAGGATTCTGTATCATTTCCAGGGCCATATGAGCTGATGTCACCGTACAGCCTTGTTTCTCCATGCCGGGCAGCATTTTTTTTATATTTTCTGCAGTCCCAGCCCAGTCCAAAACTCCCAGTGTATCATTTCGCATCGCAACACCGGCATAAATTTTATCCTCATCATAGAGAGAGCCGTCCGTCAGGTTCCGCAGCAGTTTCCGGTAACCACCCTGAGGATTTGACTCAAACCCAAAGTGCATCCCTTCCGGCGGCTGGCCAATTTCCAGGCTGACGCATTCTCCCGCAAAGATTCCCAGAAGCACATCCGGCCCCAATGTTTCCAGCCGCAGAGGCACCAGCGGTTTGGTCTTTTTCAGATCCGCGAACGCCCGGAATTCCAGCCCCCGCCATCCGGCCACCATTTCCGATCGAAGAAGAAAGCCGGTGCTTACAAATTCATTTTCCCCGTCCTTAGAATACGGTCCTCTCCCATAGCATACATTCATTGCCTGTTCTCTCCTGGTTCTCATCTCTTCCTCCATAGCCTCTCCCCGAATTCCCTGGAGCTTTGGCCGTACCTCCATCCTGCTTTCAAAAACCTTCTCCAGAATCTGTTCAATCAGCTGGCTGTCGTGGTCATAATCCACATCATAAAGACGGCCCAGGCTCATGGCGCCGTCCAGCAGGGCTGTCAGCCAGTCATGGTCCATATAAAAAAAACGGATGGTCTCCTGCGGAAGGAACCACTGGCCAGGGATCAGGTACCGATAGGGGACTCCGTACAGCAGGCTCCATTTTGCAAGAGTATTTCGTATAATTTCCGGGATCTGTATTCCGCCGCCTTCCTCCGTCAGGAATTCAAAATGCCCTTTCCCAGGGAGCGGGAGGGAAACCAAGCTTTTGCTTCTCTGCCCGCTCCTCCGGCCGGAAAGGGAATTCTCTTCTCTCCCCAGGATCAGCCGGGCCGCCAGTTGGTCAAAGGATTCCTCCATTCCTGTAAGTCCTTCGTTTCCGGCGGAGTCCCAAGTCCCAGACCTCATCAGCGCCGAACGGATTAACCGCCGGTTGTGGCGCCTTGCCGCTTCCCGTTTGTTTTCTTCCCGAAAACTTCCCAGAGCTCCTGCAAAGACGCCGTCCTTTAATGCCATCATCCTTCCAAGATTAAACGCGGCGGCCACACTCACGTCAAACATCCCCATTTCCGGCTCATAGACCAGGCCGGCGTCGGAGAACAGCCGGTATGGCTCCCCCCGCATCTTTTGCTTCCAGGGACGAAATGGCCCATGGTACCAGGATACGCTGTTCCCGCCGTCCCTCAGACTGTGATTGAGAGGCACATACCCTTGCTCCAGCAGGCCTTCGGCCCGCTCTCCCGCTTTTGGTGGAATGGGGGCGGCTAATGGGCCGGCCCTTAAGCCTTCAAACAGAGCCCGGAAATTGTATTCCTCCTTTTTGGAATAAAAGCTCCAGCTTCCCAGCACTGGCAGGCGGACAGGTCCTTCCTGAGTCACAGAACATTTTCTTTCCTTCAGAAAAGTCCCTGCCCCCTCCATGGACACCAGATAAACCGTATTCTTAAAACCGTTCCCTTCTGCACCGGACCGTGGCAGCCGGTTGGCTGCCACCACGGCCAGCCAGTCCTCCACCACCTGCTCCTCCGTGACCTTGTCCTTCCTGCTGGTGAACCGGGAGTGAACCGACAGCTCCATATCCTTTGCCGATGGACATACCTGCCCAAAGAGCTCTGCAGGTATCACCAGCTCTATATAGCTGTCTTCCTCCTGGTTTTGCCGGCTTTCGCCTGCTTCATAGGCTCCCTCCTGCCGCCTCACAGTCCTCAGCACCAGCTGTTCCTCCTCCTTCTCAGAAAAAAGGAGCAGAGCCAGCCAGGGGGCCTCCGGGCATTCTGGAATTTTTCTTTCCCATGGAAGAGTCCGCCTCTTTAGTACCATATTTGGTACTACCATCTCGAACATTCCGAAACTGTCCCGCGGCGGATAAACGGAATAAATCTGTTTCGGGTCCATGGTGAAAGGATCAGCCTCACAGGAAAACACCAGCTCTTCCGGCCTGATTATGCTGTCCTTAAGCGTTTCTCCGCCGGAAACCTCCTGGGTCACCGCAATGCGCCAGGTACCGGGAGATAAAGCCGGTTTTGTTTTAGCCGACAGTTTTATTTTTCCAGCTTCTATGTTTTGGTTCATCCACATTCCTCCCTGCAAATTTCCTTCGCTCCGATCCTGCCCAGAACAGGCTCTGAGTACATCATTTCATCCAATGAACTGACCCATCCGGATATATGGATTTCCTCTTCCCTGCAAATGCCGAAAAACTCCCCAAGCTCATCCAGAATCTGCTTTCTCTGGCCGCCCAGCACCCCAATGGATTCCTCAATCTGCTTCAGCCTGTTTTCCCCGGGATACTCCTTAGGGTCAACAGGATCCGGATTCAGAAATTCATAGCTATGGGGAGTTAAATGTTCATTCCGGCACAGGATTTCCATGTCATAGAATTCTATTCCGTTATCCGGAAGCACTCCCTCCGGTTCTTTTTCTTTACAGGTCAGGACCATTCCAGCCGGCACCTTCTGTTTTAAAGTTTCCGTATCATCGGGCAGGGGCTTTTTCACGTCCCAGATGGCCCTTGGGACATTCTCAAACAGTGCCCAGGCCTCTACAGAGTCCAATTCTTCCCGCCGCCTCAGCCCATGATCCAGGCCGGGTTCCGGAGCCAGCCGGACTTCCAAAACACTGTCCATGGTACTTATCCCCATAGGCAGAATTCCCAGATCCCGTGTCTCAGCCAGAACGGAGTCCCTAAACCTCACACCGGTGCAGAGCATTTTGGAGGTAATCTCAAACTGCATATGGTCCGAATCCATCAGGAGGCATCCTCCTATTTTCCGGACTCCCAGGCTGCCTTTGGCCGCTTTTATGGAGATCAGACGCCGTCCCGCCGCCTCCTTACTTCCGGAATCCACAAGCGGTTCTTCTTTATTTTCCTTCAGGAACTGATCCACAAAAATATCCCAGCCGATCACACCAGGTGACGGACGTCCTTCCCCAAACTTTATGGTAAAAGATATCACAAACCAGGAAATATGGGCTCTGCCGCCAAAGGGCGGCCCCCAAAGATCCAACGCAGCTCCCAGCTCCACCGTAAATGTTTTATAAAACGGAAAAAAATCCCACCGGTAGCTGGCTCCCACAGAAACCCCCACGGAAATTTCATACAGAAACGGTTCCCACTGCATGAAAAATTCCGCCCATACCCGCAGCCAGGCCTTCAGCCGTTTCCACTCATAAGTCAGCCCCAGATTTCCCCCCATCATCACACCGGAAGGGATCAATGCAAAGTAAAATTCTGCCGCCAGAGTCAGCTCATTGCTCATTTTCCAGTTGACGCCGATCCGGTCCGCCTTCGGGTAATGGCTGACGAAAAAACCACTCCGGTATCCTCCCAGTGTAATTACAAAATCTCCGGCGTGTTCATTTTCACCATACCAAAGAAAAAACGCAAATCCCCCCTGGGGCCTGCAGTCCCGGCTCAGCAGATAGCTGGAGCTGGACAGGGCTCCTTCCACACTGAACAGACCGTCATCCGGAGCAAGCACTGCCTTGATGGCCAGCTCAATATAGGCCATGGGCGTGCCGGAACCGGCCGGCATGGATAATTTGGATATTCCCAGGAAGGAAAGCTCAAACCGGTCCCCGAATTCCAGATTGACCAGCGCAAAGCTCTCCACAATCCCAAAAGAAGTAAACCGGATTCCCACAGAAAGAAAATACTGGTTATTCTGCGGTTTTATGTACTCGTTCATTGCCACAAGAACCTGGGCGGGTGTCATGGATGCCTTCAGATCTCCCTTTCCCATGGCCGCGGCCACAAAGGGGAATTTTCCTGCATCCTGTACCCTGGAGGGAAGGCGGATGGTCCGGTTATAACCAAAGCCGCCCGCAATGCCGGTGACAAAAAATGCCGGAGGCCCTCCAATGGACGCCTCCAGGAGAAGCCAGGCAAACAGGGATGGTTTCCCTCCTGCCAGCTCCCCATAGGAACACAGGGCTGTCAAGCCAACATCCTGAAATCTCACCATCACCTGGCCGGAATATATACGCTCTTCCCGGCTGCCCGAAAGATAAAGCCCGCCGCTGATGGACAGGGGCGGCTTCGATACGGTGACCGCAATACCACTCAGTCCGTAGTCCACAGTTTTTCCAGCCTTGAACGGCAGGGACAGGGAAAGCCCCATAAATTCCAGCATAAGCACAGACAGGCGTACGCCGGCATCCACAAAGACCGCCGCGCTGCCTTCGTCCATGGAAAACCCCAGCCTGGACAGGTGAAGGGGACCGGCGTCCTTTCCCACATCCAGCCAGTGGACGGACGGCTCATCCCCCATTGCCGCCCCCTCTCCCATAGCCGCCGGCATTTTTTTCTCCATGGATACGGGAATTTCAATCCGTGATTTAAGAAGCTGCAATTCCGCCAGGGCTTTGATTTTCACGGTTTTATCCGGCATCAGCTCCACAGTAAACCGTCTCAGACTGATAAAATCCTCTTGGTTGGCCCCGCTTCCCAAAGCCGGAAGCTCCCGGAAATAAAACCGGGCCTGCAGCTCCAAAGCAAATGCCAATGCCGTACCGGCCTCCTTCTTTTCCGTCTCAATCTGGAAGCTGCCGTAAGAACTTGCTTCCATACGGAAGCAAAATCCACTCCGTTTAAAAAAGTAAGTAAGTGATACGGCGGTGAGCCGAAGATCAAACTGCTCCATGGTGTCCGGCACGCCAAACCCAACCGGGCTATCCGTAAATACATCGGATAGCCCGTCCAACTGTAATTCCTCTTCCCCTCCTCCAGAGGTCCATTCTGCCCGAAGGGCGCTGTCTGCCCCACCATACTGGTAGAGCAGACGAAAGGGAAGGGAACCGATGGTGATATCCGCTCCCGCAAGGATCTGGAGATTTACTGCCCTGGAAACGGCTTGTCCCGCAAGGGTCTTTCCTCTATTCCTCTCTTCCACTCGGATTTCCCCCTCCTTATCTTGTCCGGCGCCTTCTACTCCACTCCCAGATATGTATCAAAATCGATGATTCCCATACGCTCCAGAACCGACTTCCGGTCTGTATTCCAGATTCCCATGGACAGCTTTTTTACATTAAAGAATGTCATTCCTTCCGGAAACAGCTGGCTGGTATCCACATTCAATTCGAAGGCATACTCCACCTGCTCGCCGGTGCTGAGATAGAGAAATGCCTGACTTAATTCCACTGAAATGGATTCATAATCAATATTTTCTACCGTTGGAGCAGATTCGGTCCGGCTGGCCTCGTCCACATCCTTTACGGCCTCGGCCACCTTGGCCGGATCCAATTGCGCTGCGCTTGGGTCGTATCCCTTTAAAAATAAGTTAATGTCATCAATCATTGCCTTGATGGTCATTCCCCCGCTGGGGGTCTTGTCCGTGGGCTTCACGAGGAATGTGTTTTTCGTTCCCTCCTTCCGGTACAGGGCCACCAGATTAGTGCCCACCAGGGTAAAGGTTACTGCCGCTTGTGCGTTGAACTGTAAAAGTCCCACCGGCATGTCCATCAATTCCAGGGTTCTGTTTTCTTCTGACATAGCAATTCCTTCCTTTCTTTTTTTTCTTTCTTTGGTATTACATTAATATGTTTACGAACTTTTTGTCATAAATATGACAAAAAGTTCGTATATTTTAATAGTACATATTAAAAGTCTTAAAATTTCAATGTATTCCCAATAGGAATTCGAAAGGAGGAACTCTTATGAAGCAGGCTTATGATCTGTCCGAAGACAAGCTGGAGCAGGAACTCAGAAAGCAGGCCATTACCCGGGGCGGATTTCTGGAGCTGGACTTTTCCGATCCACTCCATTACGAGTTTTATGTAAACAGCTTTGGAGGGGAGGAAAGGCTGAAGGGACAAGCTCCTGTTTTTTATGGAATGCTCCAGGAACGGAGAGCTTGTGATCTTCTGAAAGGCATTGGGCCGGAGCCGGATTTTCTATATGCAAAGACAAAAATTCCATTGGAGGACTATTCCATTGTGTCAAACATTGACACACAGACCTTCCAGGCCCTGAAAGATGACCCTGGTTCCAATGACGAACCTGCATTTTATCACAGGATAAAAGGAACCCTGGAGGCCTCCTATTCTTCCAGGCCGGTTGCGGTCACCCATATCAAAGGCAGGATTAAGGACTGTGATACCGGACAGTATATCCAGGAAAAGTCAACACGGATTTATCCTGATAAGGACTGTATGTATTCCATGAACATTGATGTCAATGTGCCCGATAAGAAATACAAACGGGAACACCCTTACCGTACCACCGGCCTCTTTACGGCCATGGCCCCCCTAAAGGACGGGAATGCCCTGATGTCCGCCCAGTACGCGTCTTCCCTCACCTACACAGTCAGCTCAAACGATGATATTATGGAAATCCAGCGGAATGATCCAAGGATCATAAACGCCGCGTCCCGGTCCAAGTATAAGAATGAAATCTGCATCTCCTATCAGCGCAGCGGCATACTGGAGTCGCCTGACTACCCCTATTCTGTGGATTTGGAACATGTTATAAAGGATATGCCCGTATATTTGGATCTCTCCTTTACTGTGGAATTGCGAAACGGCGCTTACTTTAAACCCGATGCCCGAAAGAGCTATTTCTTTAAAGACAGTGATCCCCAGATTTATCTGTCCCGCTTTAACAATGAAACCGAGGAAGTCATCGCAGAAGGGCGGGCCTTACTCTTTCAGGACTGGATCAGCTTTACCGATGAAAATGTCAAGGTTATAAAAAAGGATAAAAACCAGAATGCCACTAAGCTGGAACTGACTTTTCCAAAAGAATGGAAGGCCAATCTCCATAAAGAAGATTTTTTAGATACCGGCACCTTTGCGGATTTCTACGCCATGGTCTCTTTCAATACCTGCAACAAAGACAGCCAGGGTATCTACTACGACGAAGCCACCACCATATTCATCCGCTTCCTGACCGAAGGGGACGACCGCTCCAATCCCACCAAACCGGGTATCAACAGCGTACATGTCCCCCGGCTTTACTATCAGTGGGGATGCTTTGGAGAGGACACACTCCTTGAAGGAGAAAACGGCCCCCTGCAAGCCTGTGAGGTAAAACTCCATGACCGCCTGAAATCAAGGGACGGCAGCCTCATAGAGGTGGAGGATGTTTTAAGCGGCAATGAGCCGGAAATTCTGCACATTTCCCATGAAAAAGGCAGCATCTGTCTTACGCCGGACCACACCCTCTTTGGAGAAGATGCCGCTCCCATGGCCGCAGCCGATGCCGTAACAGGTACGAAGCTTTTATATCTGGACCCGGAAACAGGAAAAGAGATCCTGACAGCCGTTATGGAGCACACCATGGTTCCCTACGGAAAAAAGGTATATAATTTCCGATTTTCAAAGCCGGAATATCTCATAGCAAATGGACTCCTGGCCGGTGATTTCGGCTGGCAGCAGAAAATCCGGCCCAATGCCGTGCCAATCAGTCCCCGTCTGGAAAACGCGCGTATCCGGCAGGCCTTAGACGAACTGGACGCCCTAAACGGTCCGCACATCACAGCCGGGCAGAAAAAAGCCCCCGATCCGGTTTTCTCCAATCAGCCGGAATGTCTGTCCCTGCATTATTATGCGTTGAAAGCCCTGGCCACTCACAACGGACTGTATTCGGATGAGGATGCCCAGACCATTGCCGAGTACTGCCAGTATCTTGCCGACAACGCCACCACCGGCGGGCTCCGGGTTCAGAATATTCCTGCGGTTTTGAACAAGACAGGCCTCTGTATCCCCTGCCCCGATGAAACTGGGCCTGCATTTATCATCCCAATTATCCCGACCGCCATGGAAAACTGGTATAACGATCAGGAGCTGATCAGCAAGAAACCGGCCCTGCTGCCAAAAGATCCTAAAATTCTTGGATTGGAGTATGACGTTCCGGCCGACATTCTGGCTCCGTTTCACTATCCGCCCGCATCGGGGGAGAATTCCCGGACAGAATTTGACTCTCCGTATGTGGAACGCCTGCTGACCGCGGTGCAAAAGCAGGCAATGAATCATGGGTTAAACCGGAAGACCCTCCAGGCCATGGGCATTGCGCTCCACATTCTTCTGGACAGCATGCTCCATGAAGGCTTTTCCCCGTACCATGACTGGCAGAATCTCGGCCGCATCCAGCAGGTCATCGGGCCCGACGGAAAGGATATCACTTCGAATTATCCGCCTTACAACAAAGACGGAATGCCGTTTCCTTACGGGGAATACGACGAAAACGCCGTTTATCCGGCTGGAATCAAAGAAAACGGCAGCGCCTCCCACTGCTCCCACGCAAGATATTCCTACATTTTTCCTTTGGACATAGGGGAGCTTCCTATGGATTCCACCGGAATTCCCCAATACAGCGGCTACCAAAACCGGGTAAACAGCCAACGCTATGTCCGGGCCTGCAAGCGGATGATGCAGTTTCTGGCCGCCTGCCAGAACAAGATGTTTGACGACGTGACCTGGAAGAAAATTCTTGCCCCGGTTCTGGAGGCAACCTTTAACAAGGCAGCGGAAACACAGGAGGATCTGAAAACGCTTTGGAAGGATACGTTCCCGGTTCCCACCTTTGAGTATGACAAAACTACTGTTTATAAACGGCTGACGGACGGCGATCCTCATGAGACTTCCGAGGGGAAAAAATATGACGAATTTTTCCAGTTCACGCTGCTGCTGTACCGTTTAAAGAAAGGAGTGGATCTTTTTGACTGAACAACTGCTGAGTATCACATATGAATTTACAGAAACAGATCACCTGCAGGTAACCGCACATGCAGAGAAAACCGATGGTACCGGTTCTGAAACAGAGCCCCGTGGTACCTTAAAGCTTACCCTCAAGGATGGTAAAACCGGCCAGATCCTTCAGGAAAACTCCGGAAGCGGTTTCCTTCCATTGGATTGCTCCTCAACGTTAAATATTTCCACAGCCAGTAAAAAGGGGGGCTCTTATAAAGCCCTGGTCCAATGGACCCCCATAGGAGGCCTCACCAAGAGGAAGCAGCTCTTGATTGAAATAGAAGGCTACGAGGGAAAGATTTTACCCTACTTCCGTTATACCTTAAACGCGAAAGCTTCCACTGGGCGGACGGCGCTCTGCTCCCTCCAGGACACCATATTCTGTCTGAATACGGCGGACGGCTATGAACTGACAGCAGAACCGGAACATGTCCTTTTGGAATACATTTCCAGGGACGGCGCCGTGTGCACCTATTCCGGAGAAGTATTTTGGGACGGCCATGGTCATTCTTTTCCTGAGCAGTGCCTCATTCCGGACGACAGCGCCCTTCCTCTGGCTCTGACCGTCTCCTGTGAAGCAGCCTTCCAGAAAAAGGGCCAGCCTCTAACCAACCGTAAAACCGCGCTGAAATTCTCCACAGTATAAAAGGATGGAATCTATGAAACAGGAAGCTTCTCTTTTTATCCCCATTAAGGTTCGGGCAGCATTGGTGGGAAAGATGCCGGAAAAAAGCATATATTCGGATTTTTCCTATACCTTCGCCCGCCTGGGCGATCCTACAGCCGTCATCGAAAAGCCCCTGTTTTCCGAAGACCGCGGACGGGCTCCGGGAGTCTATCTCCACTGGAGCCTGCCCGACTGCTTCACCCAGGGCATTCAGGATGATAACACGAAAGAAATCTCATACCGGCTGGCTCCGAATCGCTGGGCTGTAATCCGCATGTGGAATTTTTACGACTCCAAACCGGCTGATTTGTTAGTACATGGACGGGCATTTCTGGTGGAGAGCGATGTGTTAAGCAAAAATGCCTCCGGCCCGTCCTCTCATAGCCCGTCCTGGCCCTTTCAGGAGGATCCAAAACGGCCGTTCCGTTTTTTAGGACGCTCCTTTTCCATGGAAGAATCCCCTGATGAGGGAGACGGGCATATCCGTCTTACAGCCATTTCACCGGTCTCTCCCTTCTTTGCCGCCTATGCTCCCGGCTGCGGCAACGTATTCAGTTTTTACGACGATCTGGCCGCGGAACAGCTGTCCCATGTGGATCTCTGCTATCTGATCTGCGGATGGTATCAGGAGGATGGGGAGGAAGAGCCCTTTAAGAGCATCAAAGACTGGGAACAGCTTTGGCGGGACTTTGGCCTCACCGGAAGCAGCCCTGATTTCCCATGCCGTACTCTGTGTCACGGACTATTGGACCAGATCCGCTGGGAAACAAAGGATACCCTATACCACAGCGGAATTCCTGATGATCCGGAACCGGGGGAAATCGCAGAGCTTCCTGTCATTGCCGCCGGAAATAATTCCGCCGAAGCCCTGGCCGCCCTCATGAACGGAAACCGAAGCTGGGAGGAGGAGCGGCTTACCACCATCCTTTTACATAATCTGGAACAGGATCTGGACCGGAGGCAGGGGCTTTTAAAGGCTGAGGAGGAACTGCATCACACCAAATTCGGAGTGGAACATACTCTGGGCGTCACCGGGATGAGAAAACCGCCTGCGGACGAGGGAGAAGAACCGCCGAGACCTCCCTCCCGGGAAATTCTCCACAGCCTGTCCTTACTCCGCCAACGGCAGCGCCGGGCGCGTCAGAACTATGCCGCCCTGCTTCAAAAGCAGAGGACTATCTACGAAAATTGGTATCTGCATCTTTACGCAGATGAGCCCTATGCTTCCATGTACTCCCGGGCCACCGCGCTTTCTATTCAGGAAACGGCTCTTGGCTTGAATTCCCTTACAAATGAGATGGAGGAGATCAAGCTGGAGCTTGGCCGGCTGGAAGCGGAATGCGGGTATGAGCTTTTTGAAGAGAAAGACGAGCCCTTTTATGTTCCTACAGAACCATCCCTTGTGATCTCGGAAAAGGTTCCTTTCGGCACCCGTTTGAAGGGCCCGGAGGAATCCCCTCTCTTCTGCCGGACCAGCGGGCAGGAGGTGACCGTGCTGCAGCTGTCTCATACGGCGGGGATCACCGTCAGTCTTCCAGGAAGCAGTCTTGTCCCATGTCTGTCCCTTTCCAGTCTGGTTCCGGAAGAGCTCCGGGGCGAAATCCTCTCTCTTGTCTCAGAGGCAGTTTTATTATCCTCCGGCTTCTCCGGGCTTTTGGCCGGGCTGGCCTTTCAAAAGGCAGAAAAGTCCCCCTCGGAAGAAGACCTTCTTTTCCTCCGCTCCATGATCGAGTCTGCCCAGAACTGCGGCCTGCAAAGCTCTCCTATTTTTACAGGCTCCCTCCCGGACCCGGTGTCTTTAAACAGATACCATGCGGGATGGTATCCTCTGATTTTGGAATGGCAGGCCAATTACTATCCGGATTTGAAGCTGCTGAACCCAAAGCCTGATTTCAGCCGGTGGAACCTGGTAGACGGAGATTATCTTTACAGCTGCACAGAAACGCCGGACCCGGTCATCACTCCGGAGAACGCCTATCCGGTGCAGGGACGGCTTTTCATCTCCGATCATGCCCAAATGCAGCTCACGGCTCTTTTTAACCGCCGTTTCCAAAATAACGGCATGCTACGGATGAAGCTCCTGGATGCACTCCGCGGCGAAAGCCGCTTATCCCAGGCTCTGGACGGCTTTAACAGCTTTTTAATGATGCGGGAGCATGTCCTTCCCCCTGCTCTCCTGCTTAATAACCAGTCGGAACAGGGGTTTCTGGACGTCCTTACCACCCTGGACAGCTCCGTCATAGGAGACAGACCTGTTTTTGACATGCTGTTTTCCCCCATCCGGGCGGGCTTTCTCTCCCTGTCCCGCCTCCGGATTATCGACGCCCTGGGGCGCTTCCAGGATATTGACTATCCTGATCTCTACGCCGCGGAAAGTCTGATGGCTCCAAAAGCTGTAAATCCGGTCCACCACCTGATGCTTCCTCCCAGGCTCCTTCAGCCCTCCAGGCTGGCCGCCTGGTTTTTAAAGGCTGGAGAGCAGGCGCCCTTAGAGGCGTCTTTTATGGAACTTGATTCTCCCGTCTGCGGGTTTGTTCTGCCCAATCTTTTGGACCACAGCCTGGTGGTCTACCACCCGGACGGCCGCTCTGCCGGAAGCCTGAACCTGGTGGAAACCGGCGCCGGCATCCGCTGGGAGAGCCCGCCGGGGGCTCCCCATTCCACCAGACTGCCGGAGGACCTGGATCAGGACATGTACGATTTTCTGGAAGGGCTAAGAGCTGCGGGGCCGAAATCACTCCAAAATCTGGTGGAATACATCAACCGCCTACAGTCCTTTACCCAGTCCGGCAGCCACTCCCCCTCCAAAATTGAGTTTGTGGGAAAGCCCGTGGCGGTGGCGCGGCTTTCGGTTCAGCTGGAGCTATTTGGAGAGCCGGAGTCCTACCGCCACTATATGGGCGGGGATGATCCCGACCGGACCAGCCAAACCAACGTGTGTGCCGCTGGCTTTTCCATGCTCGTAGGAAATCTAAAGAACCCGGCAGACGGCACTGTGGGATATTTTGAGGATGGCGACTACCGGCATTTTCATATCTGCCCGGAGTTTACCGCATTCGGTGCAGACCCCTACCTGATTCCGGGGAGCCAGGTTTTTCTCTATCCGGATCCCAAGCTGCCCCCTAAGATTCTGACTCTGCTCTTTGACCCATGGGCAGACATAAGCCTGATCACCGGGATCCTTCCGGTCCGCACCATGTCCATTTCCAAAGACCTGACGGCCCTGGCGCTCCAAAGCATCGAGGTAACCTGCTTCTGCTCCCCAATCCTCACAGGAAGCCGGCAGATTTCCGTGCCGGTACCTCATTCAGATTCCCTGAACTTTTACTGGGAGGCGAAAAACAGGACCGGAGATTGGCGCACGGAGCTGATTCTCTGTGAAGACGGACAAGAACATGATACGGACGATATGATTTATGCAGCCGACGGATACCTTCGTATCTGCGGGAAAGAAAGAGAGGAGGAAACAGATGCAGATTCCTAATGCTGCCCCGCGGCTTTTGTTCCGCTTTCAGGAGGAAACACTGGCAGTCAGCCCTCCCGCCAGTCTGGAGGTCATGCGCCATCAGGCCATGCTGCACGTTTCCATTATTAATATTTCTGCTGAAGATTTTATTTTATCTGAGGAGACGGGATTTTCCATGGAACTCAGCCTGTCCATCGGGGAGGGAGGAGGCAGCCTGTTCACCCCACGTGACCAAAATGGCTGGGGGATCATCCTCTGCCCGGACGGATTTACCTCCACCATGTGGAATTATCCCCCTCTGAAAAAGAGCCGGATTTCCTGCACCATCTTTCCCAAAAGCGGAAAAACCGTTACGCTGAAACCGGGGCTTTCTCTGACTTTTACTTGGGACCGGATCGTCTCCACCGCACCGGAGGGCTACGCCACTCTCCAGTCTGCCATTTTGGGGCTTAATGACGCCGGGGAAAATGAAAAGCTGATCCTATCCGATTCCATATTTAAGAAACAGGCCGAGACCCGGATCCGCCAGTTATCCGCCTCGCCCAGCACAGGGGCGCCCGGACAGGAAATCACTCTTAGCTGGTCCATAGAGAATGCGGACAGCGGCCTTCTATTGCCGGGGGGATACGATATCCTGGGACCAAAGCCCCAGAGCAGTTCCAGCCGGAACGTGATTCTGGACGAAAGGATCGACCGGTTTTACCTGAATCTGGTGGGAAACGGCAGCGGTGTTTTTCAAGATGTGAACGTATTTTTGATGCCCCCAAGGATCGTGGAGTTTTATCTGGATCATAAGAAAAATATATGCTGGGGTGTCCATTTTTCCTCCAATGTCCAGCTGATCCAAAAACCGGGAGCAAAAAGTGGCAGCCCTGTCTCCTTCCAGGCAAACTCTTCCGGAACTCTGCCTCTGAAGGAAGGCACAGAAGAAATACTTTTGCGCTGTGAGGGCCTTTACCGTCTGGAGCGGAAGCTGGTGGTTCCGCCGGTACCGGAATTTCAGTATCTGTATGGGGAATTCCTGACTTATCCGAACCATCAAACCGTCAGGCTCTGCTGGAAGACGGCCGGACTTGCATCCCTTTCCGTCTATGCCTGGGATACAGACAGCTACGTCCTCTCTTCCGAAAAAGAAGGATGCTGGGAACAGGCCTACCCTGCCGGGCTTTATCTGACCTATGGCTTTTGCTATGAGACAGCCGGAGGTGAAAAAAACATACTCTATATCAGAAATGAGGTGACAAGTCATGAGATGGGATAGGAATGACGGCATGGAGCTGTTTCTGGACATCAGCCCCGACACGGTTTCCTCCAGCCGGAGCGAGCCCTGCGAAGCAAAAAACAGCCTGGTATTTCAACTGCACAATACCTCAGGGCAGGAGCTTTCCCTCCAGAATGAGGAAATGCGGACCAATTATAATTTTCTTCCTCTGGAACAGGCAGAGCCCATAGCCGGACTGACCATGGTTTATCTGGTGTTCCCTCTTGGAAGCGGGGACGGCTGCCTGACCACGGCAGAGCGGTTTAAAAAGATCCGCCTTTCCTGCCCGGATTCTTTTGCCGTAAAGGCTGTGGATGACCATACTCTGGTATTTTTTCCGGTCCGCACCCTGAGCTTTTCCACTTACGACATCGCGGAATTTATGATTCAGGATCTGGTGACAGAACTTCCTTCCGGCAATTCGTCCGTATGCCGCGCGGTCCTGTTTTCTTCCTCCGGAAAAATGGCTTTAAACAGCAGCCCCATACATATTGTCCGCCATCCCCTTCAGATCCCCATATTTAAAGTGGCTCCGGGCTTTGGCTGCGCGTCCTTTGGAGACAGAATACGGTTCCAGTACCGGGTCATGGGCGCCGACTCCTGTGTATTCACCCCCGGGGATGAGGAGATGGAAAAAAACGGGCGTCTGATGGCCGATGGAACTTACGAATCCGTCCTGTACCGGAAAACCGGTTTTACTCTTGTGGCGGCCCGGGGAGAGGCGAAAATTTCCCGGGTTTTCGAACTGACTCCTCTCACCGCAAAAATCAAAAATTTTTCCGCTGCGGTTTCGCCCGCTGGAAAGGACGGAGGCAACCGGACTGTGACCCTTACCTTTACGGTTGAAAATACCCGCCATGTTTTCTTAAGCCGGGCCGGCCGTATTGAGGTGGAAAGCGGGGTGGAACAAACCGTTGTTCTGGACTGTGACAGAGAGGGCGCCTCTTATACCCTGTCTGTGGAAAATGCAGACGGGCTGGTATCGGAAAGCCGGGTTGCCTGTTCATAAGACAATGGGGGCAAAGACATTTAGGAGGCATTGCAGGGCGGCCCGGGAAAACAGTTCGTAGGAGGCTGGCAGATCAGGAAAATCAGGCCGAGCAAACCAAAAGTCATTGTAACCGGAGCGTCTTCCTATTCGCTAAAAATATGGTTCTCTACGATACACTTCCGCCCAGTCTTTAAAGCGGTCTGAGAATCGGTTCCCCTATCATGACCACAAGGGGCGCCAAGGGCGGCTGCGATTTTGAACCAAACGGAAAAAGCGGCCGATTTTCTTTTAAACCCGTGCCGCTTCTGCCGCCTCTATCGTATGCATTGCCAGCACGGAAGTTGTCACGGAGCCGACGCCTCTCGGCACGGGAGTAATTGCGTCCACGATTTTGGAGACCCCGTCAAAATCGACGTCACCACACAGTTTTCCTTCTTTGTTTACGTTAATGCCTACATCTATAACGGTCTGCCCCGGCTTCACCATATCCCTTGTGACAAGCCCCGCGTGGCCTACGGCGGATACGATGATATCGGCGTTGTCACAATAACGTTTGACGTCCCGTGTTTTAATATGGCAGAGGGAAACCGTGGCCTCTCTGGTCAGAAACATCAGGCCAAGCGGTCTGCCCACAACAAGGCTTGCCCCTATTACAACCACGTTTTTCCCTTCCAGGCCATAACCGTAATGTTCCAGGATTCTCATGCAGGCGTCTGCCGTACAGGGGGTATACCCGGTCCTCGTCCCGGTAAAAACACCCGACAGGGAACCATTCGTAATTCCGTCCACATCCTTGTCCGGATCCAGCTTCGAACGTATCAGCGCATCGTCGAATCCTTCGGGAAACGGCCTGAATATCAGGCAGCCATGGATAGAACCATCCCGGTTCACTGTTTCTATTGTTCTGAGCACCTCTTCCTGCGAGGCCTCTCCGCCCAGATGGAACAGTTCCACCTCAATCCCGATTTTCGCACACTTCTTTGCTGCGCTCTGTTCGTATTTGACGTCACTGACCCTCTCCCCTACCCGCACTATCGCTAACTTTGGCACTACGCCCCTGCTTTTCAGATTTTCCGCCCTCATTATGAGTTCTTCCGTCAATCTGGCAGCCACTTCCTTACCATCCAATATTTCAGCCATGGATTTACCTCCTGTTTTAAAATTGTAATTATTCAGTTCCTTCTAAACAAAACTTAGAATCTTTCTATATTGATTTCCGATGCATACGGCTGGATATTCTTCTGTAAAAACATATTTGCCACGGTACCGAATTTTCCAACGTCACCGCTGCAGAAATACTTATCGTTTCCCTTGACAAGAGGAGCCGCTTTCTGGTTGTTTTCCGAGAGTTCCTCCAGCACTGCTTTGACGGATTCCCCTCCGGAATCAATCAGGATTACGTCACTGCCCATATAGTTTCGGACGGCTTCCTGGATCAGCGGGTAATGGGTACAGCCGAGTATTACTACATCGACCATCTGCTCCTTCAGCCCCCTGCAGTATTCTTCCACCACCGGGATCAGCTTCGGATCGTCCGGACTTATATGGCCGCTTTCGATTAAGGGGACAAACTTCGGGCATTTCTGTTCAAATACCTTAACTCCCGGCAGCACATCTTCGAGTTTCTGTTTGTAAATTCCGCTTTCCACCGTTGCCTGTGTTGCAATCACGCCGATTTTTTTATTTCTCGTCGCTTCTGCGGCTGCACTTGCCGCCGATTCCACTACGCCGATAATCGGAATATCCTGATTGGCCGCCCTGAGCGAATCAATACAGTTTGCCGTTATGGTATTGCATGCTATCAGAATCGTTTTCAAATTAAAGATACGAAGGAAGTTCACATCCTGCATCGAAAGGCAGGTTATCTCATTTCTGCTTCTGTTCCCATAAGGAACGCGTGCAGTGTCCCCAAAATAAATAATACTCTCATTGGGCGCCGCCTTAAGCATTGCTTTTACGGCCGACAGCCCTCCCACTCCTGAATCAAAAATACCAACCGGACGATTATCCATAATTCTGACCTCCTTAAAAATAATGGAACATGAACTTTGTGAGCCAATCACCGCCAGCCGACGGTGAAATTCACTCAATTTAAAAGGGTAGAAATCAAAAATATGATTTCTACCCTTTTAAATCAGCATAGCACGAGTCATCGGCTACAAAAATAAAAGGTGTACTGATATAAGCGTACTTCATTAAACGTATTGCAGCAAAATGTGTCGTGACATTCGCTACAGAAAATTCATAAATGCCGTAATCAGCAGTGAATTAATTATATCGGTAAAAAATCCTCCGCAGACCGGAATGATAAGATAGGCTTTTGCGGACGGACCGTATACCTGTGTCAGGGAATCCATATTGGCCATCGCATTCGGCGTGGCTCCCATTCCAAAACCGCAGTGTCCTGCCGACAGAACGGCCGCGTCGTAGTCCCTGCCGCAGAGATTAAAGGTAATAAAATAAACAAATAATCCGGTCAGCACAGTTTGAACCAAAAGAATCACGATCATCGGCATCGCCAAATCGGCAAGCTGGTACAGCTTCATTCCCATCATGGCAAGTGCAAGAAAGAAATTAAGCGAAATGGAACCGATTGTACTGATCTCCTGGACCGGGATTTTTACATCTCTTCTGTCACAGACATTTCTGATAATAATGCCAACCAACATGGCGCCCACATAGGAGGCCAGTGTAATATGCGCCAGTTCAAACAGCATACTGATCAGAGTTCCGATTCCCGTAGCGGTAAATAGCAGTGCAAGTCCAAGTGTCCCTTTCCCAACATCAAGTTTCTCAGTAACATCGGTATTTTTCTTTAATTCATCCATAGCCTCCTGCGCAACATCGGAGGAACCGCGGCTTTTCAGGTTAAGCTTCCTGATTCTCCGGCTTGCCAGCGGATTTCCGATCACATTGCCTGCAATCAGACCGTAGGTTGCCGCCGCTACGGCCACCGTCAGCGCATTCTCAACCCCCATATTCTCCAGCAGCGGACCGAATGCGGAAGACGTTCCATGGCCGCCCGTCAGCGGAAGGGAACCAAGGGCCAGCCCCATAAGAGGATTCAGCCCAAATGCTTTACAAAGCACCGCTCCGCATACATTCTGGATAGTGATTAAAGCTGCAACCGCCGCCATAAAGATTACCAGAGTTTTTCCTCCCTTTTTCAGCATGCTGAAACCGGCGGTAAAACCAACGCTTGTAAAGAACAGGTTCATAAATACACTCTGAAGCGTCGTATCAACCGTAAGATTTAAAATTCCGAATTCATAGAAAACCAGGCTTAATACTGCAAAAATAATTCCGCCGATTACAGGACTCGGAATACAATACCTCTGAAAAAACCTGACTCTTGTTTTTAAAAAGCTTCCAAGGTAAAACACTGCAACCGCCAATGCCATTGACTGATAAAGATTTAAAGATAATTCCATATCTTTGTCCCCTCCCCTTCTCATTTCACTTAAGTTATATTGTAATATTCTTATATACAAAAAGGCCCAAAAGAACTGCATGCATCTTAAGATGTATGCTATTCTTTTGAGCCTTAAAAACGTTCATATAGGGAGAGCATCCATTGCATCCATATACGTGTATATAAGGTTTCAATTGTCTGAAGCTAATGTTCTGCGCAGAAGCATTTACTTTGAGATTAGTAAAGCATAGTTTTCAAAAGATGGCAATAGAAATATTAAACAAAGTTATTACTTAATTTTTAGTTGTTTTTATGATTGACTATTTTTTCAAGATCATTTATTCTGATGTCAGTCGAATATATTGGTTTTGGGATATCCTCTCAGAACTAAAATAAATTAGGCGAAAGAACTATTAATATGGAGTAGTTCTCTCGTCTTTTTGTTATTGGTAATGAAAAGTCCGCGAAGCGTGCTTTCCGTCGTTTGAAAGAAATGGAGAACTGGTATGGTCAAAATTTTTCCGGAAGATTCAGTATTTATCACAGGCGTTGCCAAGGTATCAAAAGAAGATGCCATCAACGCCATGTACGGCGCATTTTCCCTCAGTATGGTAATTGATATTCATACGAACACGATTATCAATGCCAGCGCCAACATGGTTATGGAGGACACCAATCTCTTTTTAAGAGAAATTCTCGTTGGGAAAAACATTGTCACCGACATCGCCCTCATCAGCGAAATCATCAAAAAAAGATTCCTGGCGCTGGCCCAAAAGGCGGTCCTTGTCGCTCTGAGGGACGCGCAGAACCGTTATCTGATGGCGTATCCGGAAGCTAAGCTTTAGTGTTTTAACATTCATTATACGATCTTTTTTAAAGATTATTCGGTCACCCCCGATTAATCATCTTAGGGAAGAACAAACCCGGCATTGCAACCAATGTCTGTTTGTTCTTCCTTTTTTATTTCACAGGAGTAGAATTGCCGGCAGGCGTTCGAAATAAACCATAAATTATCTATGAAAGGGGATTTTCTCATGTCCAACTCAACAAAACAGGATGCTGTCAAATTACTCGATGTCTTTGACCCTGAAATGTCCGGCCTTCTTCACCGCGAAGAAAAGCGCCAATTTGAAACAATCGGTCTTATTGCTTCAGAAAACGTTGTTTCCCCACTTGCTTCCGCCCTGGAAGGTTCCGCATTCACAAACAAAAACACCGAAGGGTACCCGGGAAAACGGTTTGTAGGCGGCTGCCAGCTGGCAGACCAGGCCGAGCTTCTTGCTATTGAACGTGTCAAAAAAGTCTTTGGCGCGGAACACGCCAATATCCAGTCGGGCAACGCTACCATTGCCAACATGGCGGTTCTCACCGGTTTATTAAAGAAAGGTGACACCTTCCTTGCCCTTGAACTCGACAATGGAGGCCATTTAAGCCACGGAGCCAAATTCCACTACAGCGGCCGGGAATTTAACGCCCTTCATTACGGCGTAAATAAAGAGACCGAGCGCATTGATATGGATCAGATTCGGCAGATGGCCCTTGAAAACAAACCAAAACTCATTGTAACCGGTGCGTCTTCCTATCCGCGCACCATCGAATACAAAGCGTTCCGGGAAATCTGCGATGAAGTAGGAGCCTATTTCTGGGTAGACTGTGCCCACGACTGCGGCCTGATTGCCGGCGGCGCCATTCCCAGCCCGGTTCCCTACGCCGATGTTGTCACCATGTCCACCCAAAAAACACTCAGGGGGCCCCGCGGATGCGGCGTTATCCTTTGCCGCAAAGAACTGGGCCAGAAAATCGACCGCGGTGTATTCCCAAGACTTCAGGGCGGCCCAAAGGGCGACATGCTAGCCGCACGCGGAGTCCTCTTCCAGGAACTGCTTCAGCCCGAATTTAAAGAATATGCAAAACAGGTCTGCCTGAATGCAAAAGCACTGGCAAGTGGCTGTAAAGACGAGGGAATGCGGCTGATTACCGGGGGTACGGATACACACATGGTCATGCTGGATGTGACTCCCGTCATTGCCAACGGGCAGGAGGCGGAGACTCTTCTCTGCAGTCTCGGCATTATCACAAATAAGAATATGATTCCCTACGACACACTTCCGCCCAGTCTTGGAAGCGGTCTGAGAATCGGTTCCCCAACCATGACCACAAGAGGCGCCAAAGAAGAGGAAATGTACAATATCGGCCGTATGCTGGGCAGGGGGCTTAAGAACAAGGACAATCCGGCCGTACTCGATGAAATCAGGCAGGAGGTTTATAAAATCGCCACTTCCCATCCGATGTTCTCCAGTGAGTGGGTTTCACCGGTTATCCGGGAAGAATTCGAAAAAATGTACTGCCATCAGGCCTACTGATTTTTCCGAAAACAATCAATTTTAGAGGAGGTATTTCCATGAATGCATATATAGAAAAAGTTCTGAATGAGGTAAGAGTAAAAAATGCGAATGAGCCGGAGTTTGTCCAGACGGTGGAAGAAGTTCTCACTTCTTTAAGTCCTGTGATTGACGCACATCCTGAATATGAAGATAACGCGCTCCTGGAAAGGATGGTCATTCCGGAAAGAATCATCGAATTCCGGGTTCCCTGGGAGGATGACAACGGAAAAATCCATGTAAACACGGGATACAGAGTACAGTTTAATGGGGCGATCGGGCCATATAAAGGCGGACTTCGTTTTTCACCGGAAGTCAATCTTTCGGTTGTGAAGTTTCTCGGATTTGAGCAGACGTTCAAGGACAGCCTGACAACGCTTCCGATGGGCGGCGCCAAGGGCGGCTGCGATTTTGATCCCAACGGAAAAAGCGACCGGGAAGTTATGCGGTTCTGCCAGGCCTTTATGACTGAATTATACCGCCATATCGGACCTGACGTGGACGTTCCCGCCGGAGACCTCGGCGTCGGAGCCCGCGAAGTCGGATACCTGTACGGCCAGTACCGTAAAATTGTCGGAGGATTTAAGAACGGCGTCCTTACCGGAAAAGGCAGATCCTTCGGCGGCTCCCTCATCCGTCCGGAAGCTACCGGTTACGGTTCTGTTTATTATGTGGAAGCGGTTATGAAGCATGAGAACGACACGCTGGCCGGAAAGACCGTTGCCCTGGCCGGATTCGGCAACGTGGCATGGGGCGCCGCCAGGAAGCTGGCCGAATTAGGCGCCAAAGCGGTTACTCTCTCCGGACCGGACGGATATATCTATGATCCGGACGGGATTGTGACCGATGAGAAAATCAGTTACATGCTGGAAATGAGGGCGTCCGGACGCAACAAAGTTCAGGATTATGCGGATAAATTCAGTGTGCAGTTCTACCCCGGTGAGAAGCCCTGGGGACAGAAAGTCGACATTATCATGCCCTGCGCTACCCAGAATGATATTGATCTGGAACAGGCGAAAAAAATTGTTTCAAACGGTGTTAAGTACTACATTGAAGTCGCCAATATGCCCACTACGAATGAGGCCCTTAAATTCCTGATGGAACAACCGGGCATGGTGGTCGCTCCTTCCAAGGCCGTCAATGCCGGCGGCGTGCTCGTCTCCGGACTTGAGATGAGCCAGAACAGTGAAAGGCTTTCGTGGACTGCCGAAGAAGTTGACTCAAAACTGCATCAGATCATGATCGAAATTCATGACGGCTCGGCTGACGCCGCGAAGCGGTACGGCCTCGGCTATAATCTGGTGGCAGGCGCCAACATCGTCGGCTTCCAGAAAGTCGCGGATGCAATGATGGCTCAGGGTATCGCATGGTAACTTTTATTGTTACGATTCACAGCCTTTTTTCGAAATCTTCTGATTCTGCATACCTCATATAATTGACAAAGCGCCCGGTATCTGCTGCAAAACAGGTATCGGGCGTTTTTATTACTCGTGTTTATTACTATCTCTACTCATCTGATGCATCATACAATTCACAGTATCGTATCACCGCCACTTAAAATCCGGCTGTTACCATATTCCATATTCTCTCGCTTTATCCCTCAGCCCGTCACGGAAATCAGGGTGGGCAATGTTGATTAACGCCTCCGCCCTCTCCGCTACATTTCTTCCGCGCAGCCAAGCGATTCCATACTCGGTCACAACATAATCCGTATCGTTTCTGGATGTGGTGACGACGGCTCCCTCGTGCAGAAAGGGCACGATCTTGGAGTGCAGAGTTTCACCGCCGTTCTCATCCTTTGTCCTGTATGTGGAATGCATTGCAATAATGGACTTGCCTCCCTTGGACATCTGGGAGCCCTGCACCGTCTCAGACTGGCCGCCGGTGCCCGACCACTGATCATAACCCACTGTCTCGGAGGCGCACTGGCCGGTGAGATCCACCTCCAGAGTCGCATTGACTGAAACGAATTTATTGTTGCGTCCGATTGTGTATGGATCATTCGTAAAAGTACATGACTTAAACAGGACGGCAGGGTTATTGTCAATATAATCATAGAGACGCTTGCTTCCCATTGTAAAGGAGCAGACCGAATATCCGTCTAAAAGACCTTTGCAGGAATTATCCACCGCTCCGCACTCGATCAGGTCGACCATAGTCTCCGTGAACATTTCGGTATGAATTCCAAGATGCTTTTTGCTTTTCAGTTCAGCGGCAACGGCATTGGGAATATTACCGATTCCAAGCTGAATTGTGGAACCGTCCTCCACCAGGGAAGCCACATATTTTCCTATCTTTGCATCCACTTCCGTATACGGCGCAAGCTTGCTCACCGGAATAGGACGGTCAGATTCCACAAGGGCGTCCGCCTCGGAAACATGGACCTGCGTATCCCCGAAGGTGCGCGGGAAATTAGGGTTCACTTCCAGAATCGTCAGCGCTCCGCTGTTGATTAAATCCCGCTCATAGATTGCACTTACCGAAAGCGACATATATCCGTGGCTGTCCATCGGAGAAACGGTTGCCAGGACTACCGGGCGGCGTTTCTCATATTCCAGTCGGCTCAGCACTTTACGCAGAACCGAGGTAGAACTTTGGGGGATGGCGCTGACCAGTTTCTTTTTATGTGCATCACGCAGTCCTGGGCTGAAAAACCATCCGTTATGTGACATCACTCCCTGCATTTCCGAATCCTTAAATGCATCATAATACTGTAATGGAAGACAGGTATTGATTGTGGTATTTTTAACTCCCGTCTCTTTCAGGTGCTGAAGATGGGACAGGATTGCCGCCGGCTCTCCCGCAGCCTGTGCGGAAAACATATAGTCTCCGTCTTTTATCAGTTCAAGGGCCTCTTCGGCTGTCATCACTTTTTCACGGTAGATCTCTTCGAATGATTTCATATTTACTCTCCTCTTCTATTAATAATATCCGCTGTGGGCGGTAACTTTAACTGCATTTAAGTTTTGCATCGGATGTTTCCTTTGCGCCGTCCTTTCCTGTTTCCGGCAGAAGGAAGGAGCCCAGGAAAAATGTGACGCTCATAATCAGGGCAAAGTTTAATCCCATTCCGTAACCAAACCGGTCGATAATGAAACCGATGATAAAATAGGCGGCGGTCTCAATAATGTAAGACAGGGCCCAGAAAAGTCCCATAATCGTTGTCAGTTTGGCCGGTGTCATTCCCGGAAGTTCCTGTGGAATCATCATCAGGGAGCTGACCGGCAGGAACATGAACAGTCCGATGAGAAGTGCCGCCACTGCCGACAAGGCTCCGCTGTCCGTCCTGAACATCAGGACGCCGAAAAGTGTCATTGCAAGGCCGGAGATGCGAATCACCGGAAGGCGTTTAAAATACACTCTTCCCATTGCAATGGCAAGCAGGGAACCGATGATCCCCCCCACCGCCACGAGCGTACTCAGGGCCTTGCTGCTGATTGCCGTTGTTCCGGAAATCGGGAAGATATTCAGCATTACGATATAAAAAGTAAGCAGACCGGAATAGGTAAACGGCAGAATCCAGTTGATTTTTTCTTTCAGGGCCTGGCCGATCGTATACGGCGCCTGTTTTGTCCCGGTCCCCTGGTTCAGTTCAAAATCCTGGCCGATAACCGGCCATAAAACCCAGAGAAGGGCGCTGACTACTGCAAAAAATCCCATGCTGTACTGCCAGGTTTTGAGCCAGGCAATAACCGGCCCTACAATTAACATGGCAACAATGCCGCCGAAATTGTACGCCGCGCCGTTCAGCGCATTGACTGTGAGACGTTTCTTCGACTCAAAATAATGAATCACCACAGGGCTGAAGTATACCACATACAATGCTCCTCCGAATCCCATGATGAAACGGCCGAGAATGAACAGCCAGTACTGCGGGGCGAATATTGCCAGGGTACTTCCCAGTACAATCAGCCCGGAACCAAGGCCGATGGCCTTTTTCGGGTACAGTCTGCTTAAAATACCCGCCGCCATAAAATTTCCGATAATCTTTGCCAGCGTAATCGCATTTGAAATAAAGGTCGCTGACGCAAAGGTTTTCAGGTTAAAATGTTCCATAATCTGCGGTGTCAGCGTACTCCCCGCAATCCAGTTTACTGCAAAAAACGCATAAGTGAAAAACATTACGAACTCAATTATAACAGCCCTCGAAGAAGATACTTTAGTTTGTTGATTCCCCATAATTCACAATTCCTTTCCTTTTAAGTGAAACTCATTTACGTAACTTTTTTCAGATTGAATCCCTCTTATCAATAAATTCCAGCGCTGTTTTTTGTTGTTATCACTCTTGTCCGCATGGCCATTGCGGCTTTGTGGTTTGATTATAGCATGATGTTTTTCAAATGGAAAATAGCCTTTTTTAATGGGCTATGAATTCAATTCATACCCCAAAGCAGGAAACGGTATGCGCTGTGTCCCCATACCCGGGCAGCAAAAAAGCAGAGCATATGGAACTGTCATTTGGATCATGACACTGCCATGTACTCTGCTTTTCTCCCTCATCAGGTTCCAAAACACAAATCCAGAAAGCACTGCATTGGTACCGTGATGAATTTGTCCTTGCGGTAAATTAATGAAAGGGTCCAGGGAAACTCGGGATCTTTTAAATGAACCTGATGTACCCGCGTATTGTTAAACTTGTCTACCAGCGGTTTCGGTAATATGCAGATACCCTGGTTATCGGCAACCATCTCAAACAGCAGCTCCCACTGGTAACTCTCAAACGTGACATCCGGCTGGAATCCTGCCTCCCGGCACTTTTCCATTACAACGTCATGAAACATGTAATCCGGTGTTACAAGAAGGAACTTTTCACCACGGAGGGCCGAAAATGAAACACTGCGCTTTGCCGCAAGCGGATGCTTCCGTGAAACCAGCAGAACCGCTTCTGAGGTGTAGCTGGGCCGTTTGTAAAATTTATCGTCGGAAAACGGTTCTATCACAATCCCCATGTCAAGTTTTCCCGCTGCTACCAGCTCATGTACTGCCTTGGACGTGATCTCCTCTATTTTAAGGTCAATTCCCGGGTAGGTTTCCCGGAATTTGTATAGAATTGAAAAGAAATAGATAGCTCCGGCGGTAGGCGGAATTCCCAGTTTCAACGTTCCATTTGCACTGTGCAGACGCTGAAACAGTTCCTGCGTCTGGGTATGATAAAAATCCAGTATCCTGACTGCATATTCTAAAAAAACATCTCCCTGTGCCGTCAACTGGAACTCCTTGGCTCCCCGGTTGATAAGTTCCATCTGGAACTCTTCTTCCAAAGCCCGTATTGCCTTACTAAGCGTCGACTGGCTTACAAAGAGTTTCTCTGCGGCTTTGGTAAAACTGCCCTGGCGGACAATTTCCACGTAATAATTCAGCTGATTCAGCGTCATAACTTCCTGCCTCCCCCATTCCCCAACTTTAACAACGTCATTTTAACACATCATTCCATTTCCCGCCAGATCAATTCCGCACCTCCTTTTTCTATAATAGAAGAGATAGAGGTGGGCAAAACCGCATATTGGCGGCAATCTTCCCCTGCTTCAGAAGAACAATCCAAATTCCGCTTCTTTTTCTATGGAAAAAATGTTGTGGTATTGATATAATCTCATGGTGAGAAAAGAATTGAAACCATATAAAGACGGTACGATTGAAAAAAGACCGGAAGGAGAATTAAAATCATGTATAATAATGATACTCTGCTGATAGTAGGCCAGGCCAAACCAAGCCGTGAGGATGCCATTTATACCCTCCACGGAGAATTTTACATCAGCCTCGTAGTTGAAAAAGATTCGGGAAAAATCCTGGACGTCGAATGCAATACCATCCTTGCCGTCACAAGGAATTTTGTAGCATCCATGTTTATCGGCAAAAGCATCAAAACAGATCTGGAGGAGTTGGAACGGACGATTAAAGAACGTTACTTTGCCCTGACCCAAAAACCGCTAATCGCCTGTATGAAAGACGCCCATAACCGGTTCATGATGGTGACGGAAAAGCAATAAACCGGGGTATCAAACCTAAAATAGAGCTATGAAACAGCCGTGGATAACGGCAGAATTTTCTGCTGCTTTCCACGGCTGTATTATAATTTTTTATTTCAGCTTCTGTCCTGCCTTTATAACAACTCCGCTGAGCGCCAGCAGCGCCATAATATTCGGAATTACCATAAGACCGTTAAAGAAGTCTGCCAGTGACCATACAAGTTCCAGTTTCAGTGTCGAACCGATTATAATACAAATAACAACAATCACCGAATATACCTTGGCGGCATTGTTGCCGAACAGGTACTTGGCATTAATAAGACCAAAGAAATGCCAGCCCAGAATCGTTGAGAATGCAAAGAACAGCAGGCAGACTGCCACGAATATGATACCGAATGTACCAAATCCCTCCATAAATGCAGCCTGTGTCAGAGCCGTGCCGTCCTTACCGGAACTCATTGCGCCTGTTGTAAGCACGGAAAATACGGTCAGGTTCAAGATAATGAAGGTATCAACAAACACACTGATCATAGCACAAAGTCCCTGCTGATGAGGTGTTTCCGCTTTTGCTCTTGCATGGGCATGAGGTGTGGAACCCATACCGGCCTCGTTGGAGAATAATCCTCTTGCCACACCGAAACGGATCGCTTCTTTTACTGCGATACCTGCGCCAGCACCGAGCACTGCCTTAGGATCAAAAGCTCCCACAAAAATCACTCTGAATGCTTCCGGAATCTGTGAAAAGTTCATTGCAATCAGGATAACGCTTCCCACAATATAAACACCTGCCATAATCGGAACAATCTTTTCAACTACCGCTGCCAGTCTCTGTGTTCCTCCAAGGAAAATAAATGCTGCGAATGCTGCAACCACGATACCTACGGCTACCGGAGGAATGTTCAGGTTAAATACGTGGAACACTTCCACGAACGCAGCCCCGATAGAGTTGGACTGAACCATATTGCCCATAAATCCCAGAGCCAGAATGATAAAAATTGCGAATAAAGTGGCAAGCACCTTTCCGAACGTTCCCTTGAAGGCCGCCTTGATATAGTAAACTGGCCCTCCTGTCACCTCTCCGTTTACTTCTGTTTTATAGGTCTGCGCAAGCACGGCCTCTGCATAAATGGTAGCCATTCCGAAGAAAGCGCTGACCCACATCCAGAAAATCGCTCCCGGGCCGCCGCCGATCAGGGCTGTTGCCGCACCTGCCAGGTTTCCGGTACCAACCTGCGCTGCGATCGCCGTTGCGATAGACTGGAACGGACTCATCTCACCCTTTTCATGCTTTTCTCCATTCAGCCTGATGTGGCCGAATACCTGCCTGCATCCCTCACCGAATTTCCTAACCTGAATAAATTTCAGCCTGATTGTGTAGTACACACCCGTACCGCATAACAATACGATCAGGAGAAAACTCCAGAGAAAATCGTTACCTTTTGTTACCAATGCTAATAATGCGTCCATTTTTGTTATCCTCCTCTATGTTTTTAATTGCGCTGCCGTTTTGCGGCAATAAAATAAGAGCTGATAAATACCAGCTCTCCAAAGAGTAGAACATTTGCATACAACGGGACTTATCCCATTGCTTTTTATGTATGCCCTGTCCTTTTGCCTGAGAGATCAACAGATACCATGGACTTGAATCTGTCTTACACCTTCGGCGCTCCTCAAAATGGAGACTCTCCAGAGTACCCTACCGCTTCTGTAGACGGAAGCTCCCGTTGCCTGCCCAGATGCAGGACGGAACTGATAGGATATATATTTGTGCTTTACATGGTATCACAGATCTCTTGTATGTTCAATCACTTTTTTTATTTTATTTATATAATTTTAATAATTGCACTTATTACCCTCTCTTATTACTGTCTGCACAAAATCGCATGGAGCTGTTGCCGGCCATAATTATTCAGGCATTACAGGCCCGACCGGCTTTACCGTGCCGTTCCGTCTTCACCCAGGTAATATTCCCTGCCGTTACGCGGTATCAAACGGTCTGTAACCATATACCCGCAGGAATCAAAATAATACCATTCTTCATCCAGAAAAAGCCAGCTCTCCTGCGGAAAAATTCCGTCCTTCTGCCAGTAACGCCAGCCGGTTTCATCCTGCTCCCAGCCGGGAAATTTTATTTTCACCTCCTCATACTCCTTCCGGTATTTTTCAGCCTCGCTCTCATCTACCGAATACCACTCCGATTCAACCGGAATTCCCTTCTTATCATTAACAGAGAGGGGATAAACCTTATAGTGATAAATGCCTTTTTCTCTCATGAGCGGTGAAAAATTATAACTGTTTCCCTGCGTTCTGTGGGTATACCCCACCCGCTTTGAATTTCTGAAAAGCATTACTGCGTAAGCGCAGGCATTATCCGCCTTTTTCCATACAGCCGATCCATTCCTGAAACCGGCTCCGCCGATCTCACCGATGACATCGTCGAGCCCCTCTGCCTTAATCGTCAGTTCCAGCGCCTCTTTTCCGCCTTTCCTGACGGCCCTGCTGCAAGAGGCTTTAATTCCCGTAAGTCTGATATCTTTCTGCTCCATCCTTCCAAAGCCTTTGCCGTCCTCTGCCGCCAGTTCCACTTCGTAGACATGATCCTGCCTCTCTTCAAAGCCAACGATTTCATACTCATCGCTGTCTGTCAAAAAATCCACCTCCGGTTTTCCTGCCTCATCAAAGGTCTCCGCCACCAGTTTTATCTTCACTTTTTTAATCTCTGCCGCCATGGCGGGGATACTCCCCGCCATAACAAACAGACCGGCCGCTGTTGCAAATACAATCTTTTTTCCAATGACCTCTTTCATACTGTCTGCCCTCCTGTTCTTTCAGTATGGTCTGTTCTTTTTTCTTCTCCGCATCCACAATATTATTACTGACCCGAAAAGAATAATCCCTAATATCAAATCACCCGCTCCTCCTGGGCCGTCTCCGGCTATCGGCAGCGGAAAGAGCCGTTTTTTCTTAAGGAAAATGTTTCCGTCTCCTTTAAGATTCCTGTCATAATGTACCGTAATAACACCGGCTGTTTCCGTTACCGGATAATTCGCGACTGGCAGTTCTTTCCTGCCCTTTTCATGTCCCGTCACCGTAAACGAATATTCCTCCTCCGATGGACTGTATCCCGAAGGCGCTTTTGTCTCCACCAGCGTGTACGTTCCCGGTTCATCTATCTTAATTTCAGCCCTGCCATCTTCCCCCGTACACACAGAAAACAGAAAACTTCCGTCATTGCGGTAAACGGCAAACACCGCGCCGGCCAATCCTTTTAAAGTAATGCCGTCGTACTTACGGACCACTGTCTCCGGAAAAGTTTTCCCATTCTCTTTATCATGGGGCGGTTCGGCTTTCTTTCGGTCAATGAGCTTTATCCATACCACTTCATCCTTATCCTGAACTGTAAAAGTCACGGGTTCCGCATACTCATATCCGTAGGGCGGTTCCTCCTCAATAGCCGTGTAAGTCTCCCCGCTCTTTAATATCCCGGTGATTTCATGGGCGGCATCTTCCCTGGTCAGGAAGCGGTATACTTCCCGTCCATTCTTATCCTCGATCCGAATCAGGGCCCCGGCAAGTCTGCCCGTTTCCGTTTTTCCGTCTGCTTCGCAGCCGATTTTCTCTACCATGAGTCTGGTTGGTTCATCCTCCATGATTACGATGTCGGCGCTGCCATCCTCCGACACAGTAAAACTGACAGGTTCCGCAATACGGTATCCGGGTGGAGCAGAAAGTTCCCTCAAAGTATAGGTTTTTCCAGCTATGAGCTTTCCCTCCAGAATATGGGCAGTACCGTCTGTAATCCATTTTTCAACCCTGTTTCCTTCACTGTCTATCATTTCCAGCTCGGCTCCAGCCAGATTTATTTCCGGCTGATTCATTTCTGCCTCCGCACTGATCTTGGAAATCAGAATTCTCGTTGGCCTGTCACTTACTATGACCGTCGTCTCCGCTCCGTCTTCCGGAACCGTGAAGCAGATATCTTCCGCCGCCGCATAACCGTCAGGCGGTTTTACTTCCGAAAGACAATATTTTTCTCCCGGTCTCAGCGGAGCATCCGTCTCATGAGGTTTGCCGTCGGATATCCATTTGTCTAAAATGGTTCCGCCTTCGTCCCGCAGACAGAATTCCGCTCCTAAAAGTTCTGTCCCTCCCGTTAAATCCGTTTTTGAAATCAGCACCCGGACCGGTTGATCCTTCATGTCCAGACCGCCCACGGCAGCTGACTCATCAAACGTAAACGAAATTTTTCCTGTCACAAGACGGTTTCCATCGGAATAAACCGTGGTTTCCATTAGATGACAGATGTCACCCCGTTTAAATATTTCACGTACGGAGACGTCATTCTCCCTGTAGACAAAAATTGCGCTCTTAGCATCCCGTCCAATGGTTCCCTCCGTGCCGAATGTTTTGCCGGGTGAACCGTTTTCCTCTCTTTCCGAAGGCAGAACTTTGTATATTGTTCCCCAGGGAAGACCCGTGATTACAATACTTTCATTCCTGTTCAATTCAACTTGACCACCGCTTTTTACTCTTCCTTCATCATCACCGGCATAACTGAAACTGCCAGTTAAAACCTGCCCGTTTCCATCATACAGTTCGACGGTATATGTATATTTTTTCCTCTCCGTCTGGTCTGACGCTGTTCCTGTCAGCCGGTTCACGATCGCCAGACTGCCCTCTTTTGCAACCGGATTTTTCCACAGGCATAAAACACCGCCTATTTCCGCCTTGCAGGAAATTGCCGTTTCGGCGTCTGATTTCACCGCCGCAGTCAGAAGAACACTTTTTTCTTCCCCGGGAGCCATATTTCCGAAAGTCATTGTAAGTTTTCCGTTCTTTTCTCTGTTCCACCTTTGGTCTGAATTGGCCGGCATGTATTCGAGCTGCGGATCCAGAAGGACGGAAACTTCCATATCCTTTTCTGTTTTCTGAGTATTTTTACAGGTTAGGCTATATCTTATAACGCTGTCAGGCTGAACGGATGAACCGTTCTTTCCATTTTCTCCCGCTACCTCTATCACGTTCTTTTCTTCATATACGGGATTTTGAATCACATGCCGGTATCCGCTTCCCTCTCTGTTTTCCACCTCCCATTCTTCAATCAGCCCGCTGCTCTCCGTCTCCAGTTTCAAAAATGTCTTTTCGGCGGTCCTGAGTTTCGGCTGATATTCTCCTTCAGTATTCAGATTCATGCGGAAAATCTGGCGTCCCGTGATCCGGCTGTTCCCGTCCGTGTATCGGACTATTTCTTTTTCCTCATACAGCTCGCCGTTTAACAGTCCGTCCGCTCCGCTCAGAGGCGCGGTCTGATAGGATGGAATAACGTATATTTTTCCCGTATCAAGATGGGTCAGCCATCGTTCCGTACCCACCGGCCGTCTTCCCTGAACCGAGACCGATTCCACCGCGTCACTAAACAGTTCCGATGTCTTAAAATCAACAATTCGTTCCTGATCGCAGATGCTGCTTATCTTCCTGCCGTCATCGGAAAGGACAAACAGAATGGGAGATGACCTTAGATATCCGTCGGGCGCTTCAAGCTCTGTGAGGAAATAAATCCCTCCGGCCGACAATTTTCCTGTAACACGATGTTTCCTTCCCTCTGAAACCCACTCCTCAAGAGGTTCTCCCGACGGCACAAACGTTCCCTCTTCTTCCACCGCCCGATAGATAGCAAGTCTGGCTCCCTTTACAAATTCATTCGATTCAAAATCTGTTTTCGAAATCACAATGTCGGTAGGTTCGTTTTTGAATTCACACTTATAAGTAAGGATTTTGCTGTTTTCCAAATCCGCAAAGCTGAATGTTTTCGTTTCCATCGTCAGGGCATACAGTTCGGGAGGCGCCAGTTCTCTCACGGCGAATTCATACGGAATCCATTTTCCTTCCCGAAGGAAACCTGTTACCAGACCTGAAAGCACAGCGCGGCCATTTTCATCCGTGACGAGGAAGTATCTCTCGCCTGTGCTCTTATTGTTCACCTCAAACTTTGCCCCTGGAAGTTTTTTATCATTGTCTTTTGCATCTGCCTTTTCAATGAGAAGCGTTCCTTTTTTTATCCGGTTCACGGCCGTGACGCGGAGAGGACTGCCGTCCTGCACATCGCCGGGAATTTCCACCTTTTGCGGCTCCATCATCTCAAACCCTTCCGGAGCCTTGATTTCCGCCAGATAATAGGTTCCTGCCGCCAGAAATTCAATCCGGTGCGGCTTCATATCTCCGGCCTTAAAACCATCCGGTATTTTTCCCTCGTGATAATCCTCCTCCGTATAATATCCCTCTTTCCCTGATATCCAGGTGTCCTGAAGATACTCCGGAGCCTGTGAAAAGTTTCCCCGGTCATCCGGACAATATAATGCCAGTTCAGCTCCGGGCAGCCCCTTCCCATCTTCCGAAAGTTTCTCAATGTATAGGCAGCGTGGTTTGTTTTCCACGGAGTACAGCTGTATATCGGTAGTTTCCTCTATAGTGATAATCCGCTCGGAAACTCCGGCGAATCCTTCCGGTGCCTTCAGCTCTGACAGTCTGTACTGTCCCTGCGGAATATAATCCATTCTGTGGTTACCCTGCAGAGTGTCATAGCTTACTGCGCTGGGGTATTGAGCTGGCCTGATTTTTTTATAATTGAACTTGTAATCGAAAAGGTAGTCCCATTTCCCCTCCGAAGTCAGGTTTTTTTCAGAACAAATCAGGATTTGGCTCCCCGTATCTGTCTCCCACATCTGACGCACGGACTCGTTTTTATCTGTGTTTTCCGATGTCAGCCTGCGTGCCGTTCTCCGGGTCAGCCAGCTTACGGTAAGGGCATTCTCATTCTTTCGGTACCCCTTTACAAAACACTCCCTCTCGTCACGGCCCATACCTTCCTGAAATGTAATTGAATCCTGCCCCACAACAATCTTAAAACCGGTCGACGTCCTGAATATCCGGTCTGATGCAGAATCCCTCACAGCAGTGCGCTCCACCTCCCAGGACAGCTCATCAAATGCGGTCCCGTATTCTTTAAAGAGCCTCTGGTAATTGTAAGTAAAGCCGCTTATCCCGGCGGCCTGGGTTATGCCTAGCCGGAGACGCAGCGCATTTAAAAGGCCTGTATTTTTATATTTTGATGTATCAACAGAAGCTGTATATTCAGCACAGTCATCCGTCGTCCACCGATCGAACAACTCCCCATTGTGGTCATACAGGGCAAATTCGGCGGGATTATCGTTTGTAACAGGATGTTTAATTCCATCTAGTTCCGCATATTTATATATTTCTGCCTTGGTATGATCATTTGGAAGCAGGAAATACTGCAGCCCCTCCGTTTCTTTTATTTCCAGTTCCATAGATGAACGGATGAAACCGGCGGGAGCGCTTATTTCCTCGAGGATGTAAAACCCTTTTGGGATTGCTTCCAGATATTCCGGAGAATCACCGGAACCCCACTCGGCCACAAATGTTTTTTTCCGGTTATTTTCATCAAGCTTTGTCCACCTGGCCGGTGTTTCTTCCGTCTTTTCCAGATAGTAACCGGAAGGATGCTTGTCCAAATCGCTTGTGGCGACCCGTTTCGCCCTGAAGAGAGCCAGCCTGGCTCCTTTTACGCTTCCATAGGAATAAGATGCCTTTCCTTCCGTCCGCATCTCAGCTTCATCAAGCGCCTTATCGCAATCCCGGACCTTTACACGGAAGTCCGCCGGAGCATCCGCCTTTTCCAGGTATCCGCCGATCGGCCGGTCTGTTATCACGGCTGTCTGAATTTCTGTTTTGTCCTCCACCGTCACACCAACCGGCATCGATTTTACATATCCTTCCGGCGCCGATAATTCCTCCATGATATACAGGCCGGCCGGAACTCTCTTAAGCACATCCACCTGGCCCTCTGTCATCCCGCTTTGAAATGGATCGTTTGGAGCTGCCTCACCGGTCGTCCATGTGTTTTCAATGATACAGCTTTCTCCCTGGCGGTGATAAAGAGGACGGTCGTCTGCCGGTTCTTCCGGATCGGAGCCGATATCCGTCAGATCGGGGATTCTGTTAATCCTCCATGCATTGTCATTAAATTGTTTCAGTTTATCGTCATACCGATACCGGATATAATCGCCGTCCCTGTCATAAACAGGACTGCCTTTTTGATATGTCTCATCCGTTCTCCGGTAATAAACCGGCTGTCCGTGCTCATTCAGAATGGGATTTACGGTCTTTTTAAACCTTCCCTCTTTCAGCGTTCCGACAGTCCACTCCCGCTCCGTATCCGCTTCCATCGTGGCAATGCGGCCGGTGGTAATCTTCTCTCTTGCCGTCACATTGCCATACTGATCCTTTGAAATCTTTACCGGCCAGACCAGGATTTTCCCGGTCTTCCCCTCCACCACATAAGCCATTCCGGTGTAGGGTTCAACCTGGCTGTCCCGGTTCCTCTCCGCATCTAAATGGTACAGCACCGTTCCTTCCGGTACCCTGTCAAACACCCGGTCTTTTGCGTTATACCGCAGTGCCTCATAGTCCGGACAAATGATTTCCAGAAACGGCGTCCCGTTTTTCAGTGCAAAAAGCGAACTGTTGTTTTTGGCCCGTATCTTCCTCCCTTCTTTATCAAAACCATACAGAACACCATTTTCTTTCCGGAGCACATCAAGACCTCCAAGGTCATAAAACAGGATGTCGGTATCCTCCCGTTCTACGGTCTTATATGTCCATGTCCCCGCTCCCCTGTCATTTTCCTGATCATCACAGGTGTAGTTCCCGTAATCATTAAGGCCGTCGCTGTCTGCCTTTGTCTTATCCAGGACAAATCTGAGCCCTGTTCCGGCAAATCCTTTCTGAACATAGATATTACTTACATTACCATAACGATCCCGTTCTACATTCACACCGTCAAACCGGTAGTCCTCCCTATCCCCGTTCCGTTTCACTTCAACCGCATTATACATGGTCATCACAGCGCCGGGCAGATACCGGTTCACATCATCGGCCGTTTCCGGAACTTTGAAGAGCCTTGCATTGCCGGTGAAAACTCCATCTTCATACAGGATTTCTATACTCTCGCCCGCCTCCTGCTTTTTCTTCAGGGAATCTAAAAATCCCTTTTTCCACCCATAACTCAGATACTTTCCCGATGCGTTGCAGGCCAGTTCCACATTTTCTAAGCCATAACGTCCTTTCAGTTCTGTAATGCTGCCCTCCAGGCGGCCTTTCAGTTCATATGACACCATATCTTCATCCGGTTTTATCTTTGCCACTTCCAGGCGGATGGGCGTATTGTTCAGGTAAATCCTTGCCGTGGCGCCTTTGTCCCCTTTGTCCCGGGCCTTGTTTCCGTTTGGCTTCGTGCTGTCCGGGTTTGTGTTCTCCTCACCGTTGTCCTGTGTTCTTGTGACATTTTCCTCGTAAACCGCCGCCACTACCCGGTTATCACCAGAGCCATTCAGATAATAAGCAATCTCATTTGAATAAAGTTCGACCGCTACCGGTCTGCTTCTGACATAACCGGCGGGCGCCTTTATTTCACACAGGACGTAACAGCCGGCTCCCAAAGGCTCCGGAGTCTCTAAATATCCCACGTTCTGGCTGCCGTTTTCCGTCCCCCGATCCTTTGTGGTCGTAAATGCCCGGAACTGTCCCGTTTTTTCTCCTGTCTGATCGGCCATTATGATCTGTTCGCTCTCCCGGCAGATCGGCGTTCCGGCCGGCACAGTTCCATAATATTTTCCGTTATAGGGCACCTGCCACGGAAGGGACGGCCTGGCAATCGGTGTGATTCTGTCTGCTCCCATCGCCGCCAGAAATTCCCGGCTTCCGGTGATGACAGTATCTGTTTCATAAAATTTCACCCGGCCGCTGCTGTGTTCTCCATCCTCGCGTTCCGCACTGTAAATTGAGAATAAGGCACCGTCGTGCAGAATCGTTTCACCTGACTCCGAATCCAGCTTTTCAATACGAAGTTTCGAAGCATAGAACGTATTTCTGTACTTTCCATCCGCATATCCGGTAAAATCATCTGTTTTATCTGTCACGGCATCCGCCGGCTCCGTCACTGTCCACGGCACAAGGGCGGCATAATATATTCCATCATATCCTGTTAAGGCTCCCGTGATTGTTTTTACGCCATCCTTAAAATAGAATCCGGACAGGTTGTTGTCATCGGCTGCTGCTCCGCTTTGATACAGCACATTGTCGGCGGTCCCGGCCCGTTCTGAAACGGAGGCATAGCGGTAATACGTTCCCACCTTTTCGTTGCTCCGGTAAACACTAGCCGTATTTTCTGTTTTGTATACATCTTTGTAAGGATTAAATTCTTCCTGATTAACCGAAAAACCCTGATAGTCAAAACTTCCACCCGGATAGGTAATCCGGCCAGTCAGTCTGCCGGCGGCCAGTCCGTATTTATAGATTTCAAAGTCACCGTCATTATTATGAGCCCGGATTACGTAGTTTCTTAAGTCGTCCGTATGGTTTTCTTTCCACTCTTCATTGACACGGATATAATATTTTTTCTGCAATTCTTCGGGAGTATCCTCACTGCTGAATTGATAATCCCTGTGATAGGCCTCCGCCGCCCCTTCAATTTTTCCCTCCTCATAAAGAGCTGGCAGGATGATTTCTTTTGGTTGATCCGTTTTATAATGTTTGTTATAAAAGTCCCCCAGCTCTGCGCTGAAGGGCTGTTGTTCCACTGTGACATAGGTTCCGTACGGCAGGTATTTTGATACGCCGTAATAATATCCGGCCGTTTCGTAAAGTGTATCCGCTGATAATGTAGTCCTGTCCCCGTCGCTTCCTCCGTCGGCCTCACTGTCCCAGGCAACTGCATATATTTCATCCAGATCATAGGCGAAAAACGGGCTTAAATAGTTCTCCGCCTTTAGAATAGCCGCATACAATGCCCGGTCATAAACCTCATCCTGATAGGATTCACCCCCGCCGGACGCCTGTGTTTCTCCCTGTCCGATATCTTCCGTCAGCTTCTTCACTTCCTCATCCAGATACCAGTTGATCGCAAACTGGCGCACGGAATCAGAACGTTTTGCATTTTCGCCGGCCTCTTTTGATGTGTTGGCCTGATTCTCTGTCGCACTGTTGTTGCGGAAAACCGGATATTCTTTCTCCCCTCCGTTTGTCCCAAATATAAGTCCGCGGATGAAGGCTGGCGGTTTAAACGACGTGCTGTCATCTTCGTTTCTGTCCCATTTATCATGATTAGCCGTCCGGATGGCTTCAAAGAACTTGTCATAGTTATACCCTTCCACCTGTCTCGTCTTACCGGCCCCGTCCTCCATTGTCCTTGTCACCGTTTCCAGCAGACGGGTATAACCCGTATTCTGGTTTTCTCCTATTCTTCCCTCATCATCAAAAGGATAGAGAGTCCTGTTAACCGTTACCGCCTCCTCCCATGTATTGTTGCTGATAGAACCTGTGGTAAGGGAACCCGTCTTGTGAGGCACTCTGGTATACAGCTTCTGGACACTGCCAAATGGCTCCGTCTCAGGATAAGAGGCTTTGTAAGCTTCAACATTGACCTCATTTCCGTTCCGGTCCATCCAGCTTACTTCGCCTCCCCCGTTCCGGTACAGCCGCTCCAGGTTCGACTTCAGATATATCTTGAAACGAAAGTTGGGAAGTTTGTCCGCGTTCGCCTCCATCCCTCCCGGACCGGCTGTAAAACTATCCTGATGGCCGGTTCCGGCATTGGTGTTATGGGCATACGTTCCATCCTGTGCCGTTCCTATATCTTTCACAATCCTTACTTTCTGGCGGATAATCCGCTCAAATACCGGAATCGGGCGTTTCCTTGTCCCGGCATCCTGATAAATCCTCGTCTGTCCCGGGTAGGTCAGCAGGACATTTTCAATATACGTGTCATGAAGTGTTTTAACTGGGAATGCAGACACAATCGCATTCCTCTGAACATAGTCCGGGTAGGAGGTGTTGCCGCCGTCCACAAATTCTTCATCATACCGGATCCTGAAATCCAGTCTGCCATCAGCCGGTATCAGCTCCGGTGCCACATGGATGGTATAGAGCGTCGTATCTTCATCATAGTTCCCGGCCAGCAAAGTTTCGGTTACCTTTTCTTCGTATCCGGGGGCTGCCTCCTCACTTTCATATCGGGTGTTATAGACCAGATTTCCTCTATTGTCATATGCCTGCTCATCTTCTGCATAGACCCAGTACTGTTTTCCCAGGTCATCCTTAAGTTTAATATCAGCAAGATCCTCTCCCCAGACCGCAGTGCTTTTTTCCGGTGACTGCTGCCTTATTGTTGCCGCCGTCACAAAACCGGCCTCGTTCTTTTCGGTGATGTCGTAACTGCCCGAAGGATAATTGAAGTACAGATATCCGTCTACCTGTTTTCCGTCTGTTTGATAGAGCATCTTTTTCCTAATCCAAACGCTCTTTCCTGTCTCGTCATAAAGCGCCGGCAGGGCTCTCCCGGCCTGAAGATAGGTATAACGCAGGATCCCATAAAACTCCCCGTTTTCCTCCACCACGTCTTCCAGCAGGAATGCATTGAATACCCGGTAACGCTTCAGGCAGTCATTCACCGCCTCACACCAGCTCTTTTCTGAGCTCCCGTTCAATGCTGCCTTAATCCATGGGGAACCTTCTTCCGGTATTTTATATCCGGCCTTTTTAAGTCCCTCATTCACCTTCTGTATAAACTCGGCTTCCACTGCTGTTTTCTCTTCCCCGATAATCTCAGGCGGTTCTACCTGAAAAGCATTGCCCGGACGAATCCCGGTCAGAAGCCGGGGGGCATCTGAAATCCGTTTGACCGCCGCGCTGCCTCCATTCGGGAGTGCAACGATATCTCCAACTGATGCCTCAACGGCCTTTCCGTCAATAATGACCTGGTTTCCCGGGGTCCCGTAAACCGGTTCTCTGACCGGCACCAGCTCCGTATGAGTTCCATTGGGATTTACCACGATCTCTGTTTTGACCGTATAGAATTTTGCGCCGTTCCTGAGGCCGGTTACTGCTATGTCATATCCGTTTGCCGCATCCTTACTGAACGCCGAAAACTGGTTATAACCGCCCTTCCGGTTCATCTCCAGCTCAGACACATGGACCGTTCCCTCCGCAGATGGCGAATTTCCGGCTGCATCCGCTTCCCGGTTGGTTACGTCTGCGTCTGCACCATAGCGTGACAGTTCGTATCCCTCGGAACGCGCCAGCTCCATAATATAATAACTGCCTCCCTCCCGGCTGATGAGCAGCGGACGGCCAATCCAGCAATTTCCATTATTTTCCTCATTATTCTGGATCCGGTAGCCTGCCTCACCGTCCCCGGTCCCATCGACGCCCTGATTGGAAGTCAATTTCCGGTATCCTGTGCCGTCTCCGTCTGTACTTTCTTGCAGCGTCAGGCTGTGCCCGTTCCCACTGTGTCCCTCAAACCGTTCATTAGCCCGGATCGCGTCCGCCTTTGTCCGGCTGGTATAAAGATTCTCCGGACCGGCGGCCTCCGGCTTCTCAACCGCACCGGTATTAAAATTAAAACGGGTTCCCGGAGCCTCGGTGATGGCAGGAAATGAGGCTTCTCCGTTCTTATCCGTAGAAGCCACGGCCACCAGTTCATCCCTCTTAAATACAACACCAGTTTTTCCGTCGGGATGCTCGATATCCACAGCGGCAAACAGACCGTATACAGCTCCCTCCAGCGTACTGTCGCCCTGGGTGTCACCGTAGCTGTCATAGGCATCGTTTTTTCCTTTATTTAAATCCAGATCCTGCTTGCCGATATGAACTTCTCCCTCAGTCCGATGGTCATAGAGAATAAACGTCCAGTCAACCGTGTCACTTTCCCCCTGTTCCACCGTCCCTGCCTGTGATCCCTCAAAGGATATGGAATTTCTTATGCTGTTTCCCCTGTCTGCCCAAAGCGCATACGCTCCGATTCCGGCATTGCGGTTTATAATCTGTCCTGCCATAAATCCAGTTAATGTGATTCCTTTTCGGAGCGCCTCCGACGGAGTGGCTGCTTCCGAGGGGCTGGCTGCTTCCTGCGGGCTGCCCGCCTCCAAGGGGCTGGCTGCCTCCTGCAGGGTAGCTGCTTCCGAGGGGCTGGCTGCCTCCTGCAGGGTAGCTGCTTCCGAGGGGCTGGCTGTTTGTTCCGGCGCTGCCATATCGGCATCTGATGGGCTGCCTTTGGAATATACTTTCTCCTTTACTTCGGAAAATAATGCAGAAGTGTATCCACTCTCCTCATCAATAAACAGGAATTTCATCCCATCCTCTAACCGCTTCCCTGCCTCCTCTTTCTCTGCCTCAGGAAATCCATCATCCCCCTGCACCGTAATTAATTCTGCTTCCGGCGGCGTTTCAGAAGGCCGGATACCGCTATCAACGTCTCCTGTTTCTTCTAAATGGGATATGCCGTTTTTCACAAAGTCCTTGTACTGGCTGGAAGTTACGGTCCGCCACTCGATTTCCACGTCATCCTCATGCAGGCCGTGGAGGATATACCCCTTCCGGGATTCCAGTTCCCGGGCGGAGTAATCATAGGTCAGTGATATAAAATCCTCATAGAACCGGTCCCGATCCGCCTCCATAGCCTCCCTGGCAATTTCCGGCTCAATCGCATGAAAGAAGCCGCCTTCCGCCGTCAGCTCCGTACAAGTTTCCACCTCTGCGTACCAGGCTGCCCAGGCTTCATCGTGAAGCTGCTGGTTGTAGGCCTCCGTGTCCTCACCGCCGTCGCCTTCGGCTTCATTATTCCCCTCATCCTGCGGTTCTTCATACTGAATCACCGGAGCAGGATGACCGTCGCAATATCCCTTATGATAAATGTAATTTCGGACATCTGAATGGGCCGCTTCACCGGTCGAAGTTCCGGTTCCGTCCTGATAAGTCAGTCTCCCTGTGGAATCTGTGACGTCAGAATCATCAATACAGGGATCTTCCGTCGGATCGTCCCACCGCTCAAACTGGCTTTGGCCTTCATTCGCCCAGTTATAAAGCAGGGCATCCGTCTCAAGGAGTCCTGTGTCCCCGCTGTAATTCGCCTCAATAGAATCATCTCCCCAGAACGTGGAGTTTAATGAACCGGCAGATACGTCGGCCCCGGCGCCGTCCTGCATATCTAATGCAGTTTGGTCAAGCTGCGAATCATCGAAAGCCTCTAAAATATCGAAGCGGGCTCCCTCCAGCGGTTTTCCGGTTTCTGAATCATACTTGATCAGTCTGACATTATAATCGGCATTCCAGGACTCTTCGTGCTCATACCGTTTTACCTCAATGTCGGCAGAACTGCCGGAAGCATCCCCTGTTACAAGGTAAATTTCAAGTTCCTGATCCATAATGGCGGAAAAATAGCTTTGGACGTTGTTAAAACCCGTTTCCCATTTCCCCGTGGTATAAAATTTAAATTCGTACAGCTTTGCATCTGAAAGATTTCTGGCAATCATCCCATCACTGTCGGCATACGTCAGCCTTGCAATGCTGCCCTCGGACGGCGTCTGTCCTGTCGGGGAAATAAAATGCAGGCAGGCGGCATCCTCCTGCTTATTCCAGTCCCCATAGCATTCGGCCCGGATGACACGCAAATACTCCGTAATATACTGATTTTCGCCGTCAAAGGGAATACGCACGTGGTAGAGCCCGTCCTCCTCCAGTACAGCCTTAAACTTCCATGTGTCTTTTCCATTGTTCAGTTCAACATGACTGGAAAGCTTTGCTGCCGTCCAGATGTAACAGAATATCGCCTGAGCCCGGTTGACGCACCCCTTTTCCCGTGTCCATTGGGGAATATCCGCTGAAGTCAGGCGGCGGTACGTGGCCGCATCCCCCATCGTATTGACCGGGCCTACCGATGCCAGAGTCAACGGATAGATCGCATTTTTAAACCAGGCAAAATCAGCCGTCCAGTCACCGGTAAATACGGCGTTGTCCGCGGCATTCTGGATGATGGGGCTGCAGACCGTCAATATATCCACTCCAACATTAGCGTTGGGCGGTTCCAGTGTTTTAACTTCCTGTTTTGCCTGATAGGAGGCTGCATAGACAATCATAAGGAAATTAAATTTTCTTTGCTCATTGGAAGCGCCTTTTATAATTCCGGCCGGAAGTTTATCAATATTATAAGTGCCTGAGTGGAATGCCTGTGAATCATAAAGCAATTTACCGCCGTTATCTTTATGGAGATTAATGCAGTAAATATACCGGTTGGCAAATTCTGAATACTTTCCCGAACCGTGAAGATATTGTTTCTCCCCCATGAAGCCAAACTCCGGCTTTATCGCGGATGTACTGGTCCTATAAGCCAGTCCGGTCGGGATATAGCCTTTGGCCGCTGCGGCATCCAGAGCTTCCCGTGTCCATGATATATCCTGCCCGGCTGCTGCAAATGCCGGATGTAAATCCGAAACTGATATGCTGCTTAAAAACAATGCGGCGGAAAGCAACAGTGCCGTCACACGCCTTCCAGTTTTACCTTTTCCCATACGATTTCCCATTTTCCCCCTCTTGAAATCAGAACATTTGTTCGTTACAATAAAATCATCTTCACAAAAAGTTACCCCTATTCTATGAAAGGAGACTTGCGTCATGCCGTTTTACGAATCAGAGCAGACGCCGGCTGAACAGATCAATCCGGCCTTAAACACCTTTGTTTCTGTGATAGCAAGTTACAATGTTGAAGGTGAATGTATGCCTTTATACTTCCGCCATATGAATTCTGACGGAACTTACATCGATATTCCGATTACGAAAATTTTAGGCAGAAAGCCGAATTCTATCTTTGGAACCATCTACCAGTGTGAGTATCTAGATCACGGATACAAAAAACAGATTTCCCTGTATTTTCACCGCAAAGAAAATAAATGGTCGGTACGCCCGGTTTAACCCCGGCCTGGACAGCTCTGTTTACCGGTTGTTCTCCCTGATCTGGACGGTTCCGTTTACCGTCCACTCGCCCTTCTCATTGACACTCTTCCCGTCAGGCGTTGTTCTGCTGCGGTACATCGCGCCTCTGGTGCCGTCCGATATTGAATTGAAACAGAAGGAGCGTTCTTTCCCATCCGAACCGGCAATCCACTGCCATCCCGTCACCATGCGGCCCTGTGTTCCATCTGGGAACGGCCATAAATAATACGTGTTTCCATCCGTATCGGCATACCATCCTGTTACCATATGGCCGGTTTCATCAAACCGGAACCAGTCCGTGCCGCTCTGTTCCCCGCCCGCGTATGGGTTGTGGACATAAGCCCACTCGTTATGGTAGGTTCTGCCGCCGGCCGTAAATGCCCAAAGGCCGTCTGCCGTATTTACCCAGGTTCCAACAACACTACCCGCCGGAGCTGCCGTCCCCGCCGCCGGACCGTTACCGGCAGGACCCACGCCTCCGTCCGGGCTGACGCCGGAGGAGGAACCTCCCCCCGATGAGCTTCCGCCGCCGGACGAGCCTTTGCCTCCGGAGCTGTAAGTATTGTCGGTCAGCTTATATTTAAATGTAACGTCACAGAGTGCTTTAAATCCTCCGTCTTCCGCCGCTGCGGTGATGACTGCCGTATGCCCTGCTTCGTAGGGATGCGTTTGATTAGCTTCGTGAATCCATTTGGCGTCCGTATTTACCGTCACGGTTCCATCCCCGTTTATCTCCAGCGAATCGTCGGAAACGGTAAAACGGTATTCCCTGTTAAATGCCTGCTCCGGGTACACGGTGACTTTGAGCTTTCTCGCCCCGTTGCCCGTCCAGGTAATGACGGGATTACTGCGGTTTCCGCTCTTTACGCAGCCCAGGTCAAAACTCAGACTCTCAGGAACGGCCGATATCCCTTCTGCATAAACCGTTGTCTGATCATCGGTGACAAAATGAATTACGGCATTGCAGACCGCGGTCCTTCGGCTGCCAAGCATATCGTCGGCCGTCACGGTCACTCCGGCATTCCTGCTTCCGGAACCGTTCAAAACTGCATATGGGTCATTTGCATGAATACCGTCATCCGATTTTATGATATCCTGAATCCACTTTGCCTCTTTCCTGGCCGACACACTTGCCGATTTATTCTCTCCGTCGACGCTTAGTAAAGATGGGTCGTCAACCGACCAGGAAATATCTTTTTTATCAAAGAAGTCAGGTGTAAATGAGGCAGTCAGGTTCTGCGGAGGCGTTACCCGGATGTTTTCATCCGGCTTCCTCCGGTCTCCGCTCAGAGCCCGCGTAACGGTAAAGGAAAGTTCCTCTTTATCCAGGGCGGCTCCCTCATTTCCTACATAAGTTTTATCCTTCACCTGAAAGGTGACGTTGAGCCGGCAATTGCCGGTACAGGGTTTCCCTTCAAAACTGGCCGCCGGTCTGGTGGAGGCGGTCAGGATAGCAACGCCTCCGTTTTGATGTCCGGCTCCGAAAATAGTGTCGGGGAGTGGATAACGGTAATTCTTTTCCGCCTGCTCTTTCTCCAGTTTCCTGATTGTATCCGTAAAAAATGAGGCATTGATATTCAGACGGATGGTGGCGCTCTTTTTGGTATACCCTTCTGCATCCTCGTCATCATTCGCAGCGAGAAGAATTAAGTCCGGATCATCTACCGACCATTTTACGGAATTATCGGCAACATCATTATTCGCATCCACAACGGCCTGGATTTGAACCGGCTGGATCTGCGTACCCTGTTGAAGTTCGCCGTTGATATAGCTTGCAATCAGCTTTCCGCTCTGATCGGTCACCTTTGTAATTTTGGCCGGGTCCTTACGGTTTCCGGTGCGTTCTTCCACCACATGGATGCTGAAAATGGAAGGGAGTACGGCTACCTTCACCGCAACCTTCTTATATTCTGCTTTTACCTGCGTATCTTCAGCCGGCATTGTGAAAATGTACTCCCCGCCGCTCCTGTATACCGTATCGGTTTCTCTGCCGTTTTTTATGTAGGTCGGCACCCCTTCCATCTGGAATTTTGCCTCCTCCGTGTCTTTCGGCGAGGTGGTAACCGTAACACTCCTTCCCGGGGCAATGGCTCCCCTGTTTTCTTTATCAATGGTGCGGTAATAGCTGCCGTTCCCCCGGACTTCCAGCAGCGCCGCATCATAATAATTAATTCCGGAAGATACCGTGTCGATTCTGGGAACCGACACCAGATATCCCCTGGTCGGCCGCCCTGCGTCGTTCGGCGCAAAGTGGTCAAGGGAATATCCTGCTTCCTCTGCACCGGCTCCTCCATGATCCCGATCGAGAATGGAGAGGATTCCCTCCTCCAGCAGCTCATAATAATACCGATCGGATATGTCCTTTGACACGCCCCCCTGTACGAGGGAGCAGTACAAGTCCCCGGAATGGGAATAACCGACTCTGCTTGAATACGTATATTCGTTATCATCCGGTATCTCACTTCCGCACACATTAAAACCGATCTTTTCTTCCGAATCTGAGAAGAGATAGCCGATATCCGTTCCCCAGCGGTAGTAATCCCCCGGCTCGCGGTGGCCGATAAAGAGCCCTCTGTGGCCGGCTGTCCCGGTTCCCGATAAGCCGATTGTTCCCTCGAATCTGGCTACTTTCAAATGGCCGGACGCATACTGGCCTGTAATACCCCCTACAATCTTTGAGCCGACACCCCCGATAGTGCCTGATACATAGCTGTTATAAATATCCGTTCCATTCTGGAAACCGGCTATACCGCCAACCACAGCGTCCCTCCCCTGTATCCGGGCCGTATCGTTGTCCCCTGTCTCGACGCGGCAGTCCACAATACTGCTTCCCGCCGCTTTCCCGGCAATTCCTCCGACACAGGCTGCCCTTTGGCCGCCCGTATCCAGGGTAACATTAGCCGTACAATTCTCGATCACCGAATCGGAAAGAACCGTTCCCTCTATCGAGCCTGCAATGCCTCCGGCCGTACCTGCCGCGGACACACTGCCATTTACCATGCAGTCCGTGATTTTGGAATTCTTTGCGCTTCCTGCAAGAATTGCAGTCTGCTCCCCGCCATATACGGTCTTTCCCGGTTTCAGCGTCAGGTTTTTGATTGTGGCGTCTTCCACCGCTCCAAAGAAACCGACATGGTTCCACGATGTATTGTTCAGCTTAAAGTTGGATACCGTCTTCCCGTTCCCATCGAAATGTCCGCAGAACTTACCTGCCACATCCCCCGCCAGCTCCGAGGAATCCCGGTAAAAACCGATCGGGTTCCAGTCCATGCCTCCCAGATCGATGTGGTTCATTAGTCTGAAGTATTTTCCATCATAGGAACCGATTATATCATTGCCGCCCTCCCCGGCCTGGACTCTCATTCCCATTGCGGCAAGCTGTGAAAGGCCCATAAGCTGGCTTTTATTTTTAATCTGGTACGGTTTTTGCTCCGAACCATCCCCAAAATTCCCGTTCAGAAAAGAAAAATCACCTCCCCATCCATCCCATATATCTCCAAGTGAACTGACTCCTGCTGCAAATAACGCAACAGAAACCGATGCCGGTATTTCACTGCCCGAAGCCATACTGCTTCCTGAAGCGGCAAATACATCTTCTCCGTAAAGTTCACTCCCCGTACCGGCCTGTCTCCCGTACGGCCTCTGTTCCTGTCCGGCTGCTCCGGCCAAATCTTCAAAAACAAAGCTGCCCGCAGACGCGGCTGCCGGCGCTGCCCCCGTAAGCAGCATAGCCGTGATAAGAACCGCGGATGTCAGGTTTCTTCCTCTTCTTCCCAGTCTCTTTTCCATTTTTTCTTCCTCCCGGATTTATTCCTGCGGCAGCGTAAAAGCCGGCCGTATGCCATACGTCTCACTTGACGTCTTTACTGTGTGAATGTTTCCCTTTACCAGATCGACCGTATAGATATCTTCACCGTAACAAAAATCTCCGTCATCTCCCTCCCTGTGAAACGGTGTCCTCAGATAATATCCCTGAGAATATGGACTTATCTGGCTCTCCGGCCCACCCTGAAAAGTACCGAACCGCCAAAGCGCTTCCCTGTATTTAAGCGCCTCCTCCATGGAAAGGCAGAAGAGGCGTCCCTGCATGAACTGATATCCAATGGGGTGACGCACCAGACGGCTGTCTTCTATCTGCTCCCGGGTTCCGGCTGCCGTACTTCCCGTGTACGCGGTGCTGACGCCGATGGAAACCGGCTCCAGATTGAAGCTGCTGTTTAAACTGTTTTGATCCAGCCATCTTTTCACATCGGATGTTTTGTAATTGTTATCCGCCCCGAATTTCAGTTTCTTCAAATTCCGGCTGTCGCTGTCCACATCCGCCGGGATTACGCTGTCACATAGAAACAGGGCTGATTTCCGGTGTCCATCCTGATTATCGCTGTAATCTTCATCAATACACCGGAACCGGTATAATTTCTTTCCGATCTCCCTCATCTGGATATCGCCCTTTTTCCACCATACCGGTTCGGCCTTCTCTTCGGTCTCCGGCTTTTTCAAAAGAATGAAGGGTCTTGCCCCAAAGGAGGTATTTCCGGCTGCCGCAGCCTGTATAAGCAGACCGTCGGAATTGACCGCATAGATACCGCCGTCCGTCAGGGTGCGCAGAAACCATTCTCCCTCCCCGCCGATGGAATCCTCATACCGCTCATACTCCTCTTTGGACAGCAGGCAAGCATAATCGTCCCTGCCGTCTCCATCCTCCCTTGCAATCGGCTGAAGGGCCGCCGCAACGGAACTGTTATTTGCAAAAGCCATGTTAAAATACTTTCTCAGCGGAGAACCGTTATAATCATTCTCTGCAAAACAGACTCCCGTGATTTCTTCCCCCAGGTTCTCTTCGGCCAGGTACATCATCATCCCCGTTCCGTTATAGTCCGTATCCAGGCAACGGAACGCAAGCGGGATGTCCCCGTTTTTTGTCCTGATAACAGTTCGGATCGAATCGCCCACCGTCTGCTCAAAAGCCCGTTTTCCACAAAGATCGCAGAGAGAGTCTCCGTCCGTATCGCAGTGCCCTGGAGCTGGCAGTGATACGGTCTCCTCCGTCCTGCATTTCAGGCATCGGCAGACCTCACGGCCATATTCCAGACAGCCGCTAGCTATCGTTTCCACTACCTCCCATTCGTGGGCACAGCTTTCCGGACGCCAGTTTCTGCGTACTCCAATGCGCAGCACTGTATACTTCTCCTTGTCAACCAGGAATGTTTCTTCCATCACGGCAGAATATTCCGCATCAAAGTTTGTACCGATCACAAGCGTCTGAGGTACATAATTTTGGCCAATCATGTAAAAATAATGCCATTCCCCGTCCCGGATCATGGAAATCAGATTCGTAATCCGGCTGTTATTCCGCGAATCATTATCCACCGTCAGAGCAGGATCCCGGTTTTCCTCCGGTGACTGTCCGGTAATATCACAGTCGGCCTTCCAGGCTTTCTGGAGCCATCCCTCAAGTTTTGCTTTGCCATCCGCATCCGGCTTGTCCGGTTCCATTACCTTATCCCCCTGTTTATATTCGATGTAATACTTATGGGTTCCGGCCTGGTACAGGGTAAATCCCTGCGGGCTGGCAGCCTCCGATTTCCAGATATGCCCATCCGATCCGATAATCTGTTCCGGAAAGGATACATTCAGCGTTGTTCCTTCCGGAACGGATCCCTGCTGCATGATAAATATCTCCGTATCATAGTTGTCGGCATCCACAAAAGAAACCGTGTATTTTATCTCCCCTTCCCCCTTCGCAGAGGCAAGCGCCACCCTCCCTGCCGACAATACGGCGAAGGCTGTGCAAAATACTACAATGAATATTTCTTTTTTCACAACTTTCCTCCCTCCTTTTTTAGATAAACTGCTTTTTAATGAACTGCTTTTTGATAAATTGCTTTTTAATACGCATCGTGCAACTGCTTAGAATGCGCCTGTGTCCAGTGCTGATTTGCCGCTTGACTCCATGTCAGAGGGAATACCGCTTCCTCCCCACCGTCACAAAAACAGGATGCCAGACACTAAAACACCGGAATGAAATAAAACCTCAAACCATCTGTAATAAAAAACTGAATGGAATAAAAAAGAAACTTTAAAGAACCGGAATGAACCCAAAAGAGCAATCCAGGAATTTAAAAAGAGCACAATTGAATTTAAGAAAATAAAAAAGAACTTTTGCCTGAAACAAAAATTTCAAAATACACTCAAGATAAAAAACTGCGAACTAAAAAAAGCATTCAAACCTCTCAAATAATACAAAACCTAAAGAAATTATGCCGGAATGTCGGCAATGATAAACGGCTTCGCAGTCTGACTTTCTGCCCGCCTTAGAAAAATAGACTTCTGATAATACTGAATATAATTTTGATTTGCACCGCCATATTGTTTTATGGGGTTCTTATAATCTAACACAAATCCATTTTATTTGCAAGATCTGTTTTTATAAAAGTGAAATACGAAAAGTGAAATACAGTAAGCCGTACATTCACCGTTTTCGATGAAATCAAAGAATATCCATCCCTTGAAACGGTAATGCAAATGCCGGGAACCGAAGTCCATACGTCCTCTGGTTCCCAGCTTCTCTTTCGTCTGCATTCCCGTGGAAACTCTTTCCCCCGCCTCTTCAAAATTCCCGGTATAAAGCTGAAAGTATTTCCCTTTCTTTTCAATCAGTTCCTCATGGGAACCTCTCTCGATAATTCTTCCCTGCTCCATAACCATGATACAGTCGGAGTTTCTGATTGTGGACAGCCTGTGGGCAATGACAAATGTGGTGCGTCCCTTCATCAGGGCATCCATACCGTCCTGCACCAGCGCCTCCGTCCTTGTATCGATGGACGAAGTCGCCTCATCCAGAATAAGGACGGGCGGATCCGCAACCGCAGCCCTGGCAATGGCAAGGAGCTGTCTCTGGCCCTGGCTTAAGCTTCCTCCATCCCCGGTGAGCACCGTCTGGTAACCGTCCGGGAGACGGCAGATAAAACTGTCCGCATTAGCCAGCTTCGCCGCCCTGACGCACTCCTCATCGGTGGCGTTCAATTTTCCATAACGGATATTGTCCATGACGGTACCCGTAAACAGATGAGTGTCCTGAAGCACGATTCCCATCGAATGCCTCAGCGCCGGTTTCTTAATCTTATTGATATTGATTCCGTCATACCGGATCTTTCCGTCCTGTATATCATAGAACCGGTTGATCAGGTTGGTAATCGTAGTCTTTCCCGCTCCGGTAGAACCTACAAAGGCAATCTTCTGTCCCGGTTCAGCAAACATTTTGATATTGTGGAGCACCATTTTTGAATCGTCATATCCAAAGTCAACATCATCAAAGACAACGCCTCCCTCCAGTTTTTTATAGGTGACCGTACCTTCCGCCTTATGAGGATGCTTCCAGGCCCAGACACCGGTTCTCTCCTGTGTTTCTTCCAGCGAGCCGTCTTCCAGCTCCTTTACGTTTACAAATTCCACATAACCGTTATCTTCCTCCGATTCCTCATCCATCAGTTCAAAAACCCTGTCTGCACCGGCTGCGGCCATGACGATCGAGTTCATCTGCTGGCTGATTTGGGTGATTGGCTGTGTAAAGTTCTTATTCAGTCCCACAAAAGCAATGATCGTACCGATGGTAATGCCGCCGACTCCGTTTAAGGCAAGCAGAGCGCCGGCCACGGCACAGAACACATAGCTTAAGTTTCCGATATTTGAATTTACCGGCATGAGAAGATTGGCATAACGGTTGGCTTTATCCGCACTGCCGCGCAGTTTATCATTGATCTTTCGGAAATCCTCTCTTGCCTTTTCCTCATGGCAGAATACCTTCACTACCTTCTGCCCGTCCATCATCTCCTCAATAAATCCGTCCACTGCGCCCAGATCCCGCTGCTGTTCACCGAAATGGACTGCCGACAGCCCGGAAAGCTTTTTCGTCGCCAGAAGCATCACAACGGCCATGACAAATGTGAGAAGGGCCAGCGGCACATTTAAAAACAGCATGGAAACCGCCGTCGCAACCAGGGTGACGGCCGAATTGACCACCTGCGGCACGCTCTGGCTCATCAACTGGCGCAGCGTGTCAACGTCGTTGGTGTACACGGACATGATATCGCCGTGGGAATGAGTGTCAAAATACCGGACCGGCAGGGACTCCATCTTCCGGAACAATTCCTCGCGGAGGCGTTTCATCGTACCCTGGCTGACGGTGACCATAATACGGTTGTATCCGTAGGCGGTAAAAAGGCCGATCAGATAGAGAAGAGCCAGGCCGGAAAGCGCTGCAAAAAGCGGTGAGAAATCGGGTGCCGTCTGCCCCAGCATCGGCTGGATGTAATCATCCACCAGAGACTGTACAAATACCATGCCCTTTAAACTGGCCGCAGCGGAAACGATGATGCAGGCCAATACGGCCAGAAATGCTGCCTTATAGTTTGTAACCATATATTGAATGACCCGTTTGAGAATCCTCATGGACTCTCCGGCTTTATTAGTCCTGTTTCTTTCCATCACGCCGCACCTCCCTTTCCTGTTCCGGGCTGGTCGAAATCTCCCCCGCCCTTATTCTGTGATTCATAAATTTCCCGATAGATTTCATTCGTTTCAAGCAGTTCCTCATGAGTACCAAAACCATTAATTTTTCCGTCGTCCAGCACAAGGATTCTGTCGGCATGGCTGACGCTTGAAATACGCTGGGCAATAATGAGCTTTGTGGTTCCCGGAATCACCCTCGCAAATGCGTCCCGTATCCTGGCATCCGTCGCCGTATCCACCGCGCTTGTGGAATCGTCCAGAATCAGAATTCTGGGTTTTTTAAGGAGCGCCCTTGCAATACAGAGCCTCTGTTTCTGTCCGCCCGAAACATTGACGCCTCCCCGCTCAATATACGTATCGTATTTCCCGGGCAGACGCTCTATAAATTCGTCGGCACAGGCAGCCCGGCATGCCTCCCGGCACTCTTCTTCCGTCGCCTCCCCGTTACCCCAACGCAGGTTTTCCAGAATCGTTCCCGAAAAAAGGACATTTTTCTGAAGAACCACGGACACTGCATCACGCAGCTTTTCCAGATCGTACTGTCTCACATCATGTCCCCCGACAGACACAGAGCCGCCGTCCACGTCGTAGAGACGGCTGATCAGATTGACAAGACTGGATTTTCCGCTTCCCGTACTTCCGATGATTCCAATCGTTTCCCCGGAATTGATATGAAGGTCAATTCCCGACAGGGCCTTTTTTCCGCTCCCTTTCCTGTAGGAAAAAGTTACGCCGTCAAAATGGATACTGCCGTCTTTTACTTCCTCCAGAGGATTTTCCGGGTTGCGGATGTCGGGTTCCTCCTTAAACACTTCCTCAATCCTCCTGATACTGGCGGCGCTCATCGTGAGCATGACAAATACCATGGAAAGCATCATTAAGGACATCATAATCGACATTGTATAACTGAAAAGAGAGGTCAGTTCCCCGCTGCTCATGGTGCCGACCACGATAAATCTGGCGCCAAACCAGGAGATTGCGATAATGCAGCCGTAGACAACAAGCATCATAGCAGGGTTGTTAAGCGCCAGCAGGCCCTCGGCTTTGACGAACAGCCTGCGAAGGTTTTCCGCCGCTTTAGAAAATTTTCTGTTTTCGTAGTCCTCCCTGACATAAGCTTTTACAACGCGGATACCCGATACGTTTTCCTGGACTCCCGCATTTAAATCGTCATATTTTCTGAACACGACATCAAATACCTTTCGTGCCGCCATCATGATGCCTCCCAGGACGCAGCCAAGAAACAGGATGGCACAGAGGAAAACCATGCTCAGCTTCGGGCTTATCATGAAAGACATCGCCATGCTGCATATAAGCATCAGCGGGGAACGGACCGCAATTCTGATGCACATCTGGTATGCATTCTGGATGTTGGTCACATCCGTGGTCATACGGGTTACCAGACTGGCCGTGCTGAATCTGTCAATGTTGGAAAATGAATACGTCTGGATTTTATCATAAATACCCTGCCTTAAATTGCAGGCCAGGCCCGAAGATGCGCTGGCCGCATATTTGCCGGCCATAGCCCCCGATACCAGGCTGACGGCCGCCATGGCAACCATGATTCCGCCGTAGAAATATACCTTATTCATATCTCCGCCCTGAATGCCCTCATCGATGATAAGCGCTGTGATGAAAGGCAGCATCACCTCCATAATGACCTCCAAAGCCGTAAACAGGGGCGTCAGGATGGAATCTTTCTTATACTGTTTCAGCTGTCCTAAAATTGTTCTCATATTTTAAATCATCTCCTTCTCACTTTCTTCATATTTTGTACGTCCGCAGGTTCCGTTCCAGTTTTTTGAAGCATTCAAACATCTTTTTCTCTTCCTCATCCGTTACATCTCTCAGAAGTTCCCGCTCCATGCTCTTTATTCTAATATCCAGCACCGCCTTCACGCCGGCCCCCTTAGGGGTTGCCAGAATCATCTTCTGCCTGTCATCATGCGGGCAATTTTCAAACTGTATATATCCCTTCTGTCTGAGCTTTTTCAGCAGATTGGAAACGGTAGGCCGGGCAATGCCAAAGTTCCTGTGGATTTCAGCCGAACAGATTGCCGTTTCCTGATGCTGCAGCACATAAATCAGGACTGCTCCCTGGGATGCCGTCAGCCCCAGATCTTCCAGGAGTCCGTTTATCACACCTTCCAGCTCCAGATTTACTTTTTTCAGATTCCAGAGCAGCAGGCTCTCTCTCTGTTCCATTCTCTCACCTCACCACATTTGTTCGCTTGCTAACAATTACCTTCCTTATATTTATAACTCCATTATCATTGAATGTGAAATTCAAATATGTTATAATCTATAAATAATTTTTATTGATATATATTAAAACTATTTTTAACTTTGTCCGATTCCCGGCATCAGTAAAGACTTTTCCATCAACATCAGATATCAAATTTTATGGGACAACAGGGAGGATTTATATGAATACGGTACAGCTTGAATGCTTTATGGCAGTCGCAGAATATCTCAACTTTTCCAGAGCCGCGGAAGTCTTGAAGATCACTCAGCCGGCCGTCAGCCATCAGATTACTTCGCTGGAGGATGAACTGGGAACAAAACTGTTTGCCAGGACCAGCAAAAGTGTGAGCCTGACCCATGCCGGGTTTATGTTTATCGAAGATGCCTCCGGGATCTTAAAAATCGCCGCCACCGCTAAAAGCAGGCTGGGAACGGGGGCGAAAGAATTCCAGGCCCTGAACATCGGCTGTCATAACCAGTCTGAACTCGATCTTCTGCCCCCTGTCATCGCAAAAATGCTCAGTACATTCCCCGCGCTCCACCCCTCCATCAAGCAAATTCCGTTCAAATCCATGGCAAATCTACTGGATGAGGGACGGCTTCACGCGATGTTTGCCTTCCGCCACGAAGAGTCCAAAAAGCCTCTTGGTTTTTTCCATGAGCTGAGCAAACGGCCGATTGCCTGCGTATGCACTGCGGACCACCCTTTCGCGGGCCACAGTTCCCTGGCGCTGGACGAACTTAAGGGACCGATGCTCATCTGTGAGCCGCACAGACTGCCCTCCCCGGTCCTGCAAATCCAGGTGCGTGCATCCTCCACTCTCCACCCGTCCGACCTCTTTTTCGTGGACGGATACGAAGCCACCCTCGCTATGGTAAAATCAGGGCTGGGGTTTTCCCTGCTTCCCGATTATCCGGGCCGAAAAGACAACGGGCTCCGTTATATACCGGTAAGCGGCGCGGCTTCGCTCAGCTTTGGGGTGTATTATAAAAGTCTGGCAGGAAATCATGTATTAAAGGAATTTATAAGATTACTGGATTTGGAATATAAAACGTTAGAGTGATAAGATTGGAAGCCGACCTTTTTTCAAATTGCGATACGGAACTTTTCCATACCGCAAAAGGAGTCCGGCACGCCGGACTCCTCAACTATCTGTGTTCATAAATTAAATCAACAATACCATTGTAATTTTTTGTACCTGCCAATTTCAATTCTATCTCATTTTTTGTTTCGCCGAACAGACGGATCCCTTTCCCTAAAATTGCCTCCTAATCCGATTTTGCTGCCACATCCACTCTTCCGGATGATCCATCTTTTTCTGTAACTCATCAAAGAACACCTTCAAATGATAACCGTCCGTCGTGGCGTGATGAACCGTAACGGACAGGGGCATAACCGACCGGCCGCCATTCTTTTCCGTAAATCCTCCCGCTTCAAAACTGGGAAGATAATAATCTTTTATCCCATGGTTATGCAGTGAAAAACTGTTGAACGTAAACCATGGAATGCAAGAAATGATATAGGCGTTGGACGGCGGCGCCCCTTTGGAACTCAGAATTCCATGGCTCCCGCCGTGTTGCTCCGTGTCTTCCAGATACCGTCTGTGAAACTCCGGAAAACTGTCACTGTATTCCGTCCATAGCAGCGAAGTTGTATTGTCGTCGCTGTGAAACTGAGGATAGGCCGGGGTCAGAGAATTCCAGTATCCTAAAACTCCATCCTTCACGGCCACCCTCAGTTCCTTCTGCTTTGCAGCCGCTCCGGTCACCAGATAGAGATAGGCCGGAAAAAACTTATATCCGCCCGCCTTTAAGGCCTTCCTCATAACCGTCACGTCCATGTCCACATTAATGGTATAGCTGGTCGGCGCCATCTGGGTATAGTAATAAAAAGCCTGCGCCATAGGCCACGTCTGCATATCGATTGGCTGGAAATCACTCATTGTCTTCCCTCTCTTTTCCCTGCTGTTTTTTCCTGATTCAGTTCTAATCATATCTATGAACCGGGATTATTACAATCGACGCTCCGTTGACTTGTAAAGCGGTTCCCTGATGCGCGTGTATATAGTGTCTCCATTCTTTCATCCGGGCAATCAGTTCTTCATCCATTTACACCTCCTGACGGCGTAAAGGCAGCCCCAAACAAATCCGCCGTACTGCGCCTGTTTGGGGCTGCCTTTATTCTATTTCTCACTAAAAGTTTTCAACCGTTTTCCTAGCATCAATGTCTGTGCATCGAGAACGATTCCATCTTATACTGTTTCAGATTCTCGTTCACCTGTCTTGCATCGGCCTCGGCTATCAGTTTATCTCTCGATTTCTTTGCCTCGTTCTCCGCTTTATGGCTGCTTGGTCCGCCGACACAGCCGCCCACGCAGGCCATACCCTCGACGAAGTCCTCCGGCAGCCTTCCCATTTTCAGGAGAAGGAGGGCTTTCTTGCACTCTGCCGCTCCGTTGCATTTTGCGACCTTGATATCCGTGTTTTCGTCCATTTCTTTCAGGCACTCAAGCACGGCGGCTGTAACGCCTCCGCCGTTGCCGAAGCGTTTTCCAAATACGCTGGCCTGCTGGTTTACATTCTCCTCCGGTTCGAGAACCACGTCTTTTGCACGGAGCATGGCGCGGATTTCGCCGTAGGTCATCGCATAATCGGCATTACCCTGGATGTTCAGATCCAGTGTCTCGCTCTTCTTTGCAATACACGGTCCGATAAATACGGTGACAATCTCAGGATCCTCCGCTTTCAGCATTCTGGAAACGCCGCACATCGGAGACACGGTAGTGGACATATTGTCTAGAAGTTCCGGGTAGTGCTGTTTAATCATATTTACAAACGCCGGGCAGCAGGAGGTGGTCAGCTTCTTGCCCTCTTTATAAGCCTCGGCCCACTCGGCAGCCTCGGCTGAGGCCGTCATGTCGCCGCCCAGACCAACCTCAATCATATCGGCAAAACCGACTTTTTTGAGAGCCGTTCTCCAGCTTTCAAAGGTGATATCGGGACCGAACTGGCCTTCCGTGGCGGGCGCCAGCATAGCGACCACTTTCTTTCCCGCATTAATCAGGCGGATCACATCTACCATAAATGTCTTGGAACCAATCGCACCGAACGGACAGCTGTGGATACAGGCGCCGCACTGGATGCATTTCTTCTCATCGATCACGCAGATACCGTACTCATCGTAAGTGATGGCGTCCACCGGGCATACCTTCTTACAGGGACGCTCTAAGTGGGCGATGGCGTTATATGGGCAGGCCGTTGCGCATTTGCCGCACTCACGGCATTTGTCCGGGTCGATAAACGCTTTGTTGTTGCCCATTGTGATTGCTCCGAAGGGGCAGGAATTCTGGCAGGCTTTACCCATACATTTACGGCAGTTGTCCGTAACCGTATAGGAGGCGATCGGACACTCCTCACAGGCTGCATTAATGACCTGTACGACGTTATTCGTATTTCTTCCCGTCGGGCATTTGCCCTCTGCCAGGCGCACCCTCTGCCTGATTACTTCTCTCTCTTTATAAATACAGCAGCGGTAATGTGCCTGGGGTCCCGGAATCATCTTTCCCGGAAGTTCATCCCTCTTGTCATCCACCAGCTGATCTTCCCATGCCAGCTTCGCTACCTCGTAAAGTACATCATGCTTTAACTTCAGTATTGTCGCGTCATTTGTTACCATTTTACGTATCCTCCTTAATAGTAAGTAACCGTAACTCTTTTTCCCATTTTTTCGACTGCCGTCATAAGCTGCCTCACCAGGTTCTGCCGGATTCCCAGGTCAAAGGGAAGTCCCGGATTCTGGTAAGCGCTGTTGATCGCTTTTCCCACATAGAGTTGAAGCTCCGTACAGTCCTCTATCAGAATTTTCGCAAGCATGGACGCTCCGTTACTTTTGTCCAGCTCTTTGAAAAAGTCATAGCTCAAATCTTTCTTTTCCACAAATCGGTTCAGGATATCGACGACACGGCTCAGGGTCAGGACGCCCTCGGTGACCAGGTCAATTCCCTCCATATAGGCAATCGGCGGGATTTCCGGATCCGTGTAGTCCATTGAAACTTTTAACGGCCTTCCAAGCTCCCTCGACAGGATGGTTGCGCTCGTTCCTCCCGAAACAATACGCGATGCCGTCTCATCTTTCATAAATTCCCGGATAATTCTCTCATCATCGTCCCGGTCCACCGGCGGTCCGGTCATCAGGTGCACCGGCCTTCTGTCAATAATCTGCATGACAGCCACCGTGGTGTCGTCTCCCGGCTTTTCCTCATAAAGCTTGTTGCACTCTTCGCAGATTGCCGCCGCCAGACGGATGGAGGAAATCGGCCTCTCCCTCTGCACTGCCGCAAACTGCGCGATATCCTTCCACGGCCATCCGAAGGTCATGGATTTGCCCACTCCCGCATGGATGGTGCCGTCGCTCATCAGAATCAGCGCATCGCCCTTTTTTACAGTAAAACGGAATTCATTAATCTCTTTGTCCTTGATCACTTTCGTGTTCTTCGGAATCTGTACGACCTCCCCGTCGCGGATAAAAATACAGCGCGGGTTGTCGTATTCCACCAGATAGGCCTCTCCGTTATTGAAAACCTGGAGAATGGAAAACGTGGCATATGCAACCTGCCTGATCTGGCAGATCGGAAGTGTCTGGACTATGGTTTCCACGCACTCTTCCAGGGCGGCCCCGTTTAAAAACATTGTTCCCAGGATTTTGGCCGTCAGTGTGGAAAGGATGTTGGCCTTTACGCCGCTCCCCATCCCGTCTGCCAGTATCATTACATCGGAATCTTCTGTTTTTAAAAGTTCCACCGTGTCTCCGCACAGAATCTCGGAATACTTATTCAGACTCTTATAAGTGACATCTACGGTAATTCCCATTATCGGACCTCACTTTCGTTCCCATCGTCAATCAAAGAACAAAGTTTAGTAAGCGTCGTTTTCGTCTCTGCAGTGGTTTCACCCAGAAGCCCGGCGATTTCCTGGGCTACCATCATCTGTTTATAGATTACTTTCTGGGCAAGTTCAATTGTGGCTTTACGTTTCTCGTATTCCTGCTGCTCCTGTTTCTCCTCCCGCGATACGTCGATAAACGTCGCGATTACCAGATTCCCCTTGGAAATATAGGCAATATTCTGGATGGTTGCCAGGTTTAGCTCAGGATAGACCACTTTTTTGCTGTGGATGCTTGTGTGGGTCCTGAATACCTCCTCCACGTCCTCCGTATCAATAAATTCTCCTAAAAGGTGTCCCTTCATCTCTTTGCGCTTCAGGCTGAAATATTTCTCCGACGCAGCGGAACATTCCAGGATTTTCATATCTTCATCAATAATCATGATAATATTCGGCGAAGTCTCCATCACCAGATGGGACATCGACCTTGCCCTGTCATAGAGGTAAGGGATGCACATGTTGAGTTCCGCCTTCTTCTGGCAGACGGCAATCGCCTTATCGCGGCAGGTCGGATAACCGCAGGCTCCGCAGTTTAATTCCTGCTCCGGCCTGTTTTTGCCCGTCTTCTTAAGGATTTCCCGGATTTCCTCCTCGGTCGGCATAATCTCCTTCATGGCCCTGTTTTTAAAGGTTCGGGCAATAGGAACCTTCCTTGCATTTTCATTCAGGGCGGACAAATCTGCCGCCTCCTTCGGAAGCATCTCCTCCAGATCCAGCTTCACTTTGAAACTGGAAACCGTGGCCGCCGTGGCAGGCCCGTTGATGCAGCCGCCGTGGCAGGCGTTCATCTCGATGAAACAGCCCTCCACTTCCCCTGTCGTCATAGCTTCGCAGACATCCAGGCAGTCCTTCACACCGCTGACATAAAACTTGCGGTACTTATCGTGGCCCTGCTTGGTTGCCTCCACCGACGTGAGCAGTCCTCCGCTGATCGGATAGCGCAGATTGGCTCCCAGATGGCGCTCGTCGAAACCGGTGTCCTCACATTCATTTATCGTAATTCCTTCATCCTCCAGCCATTCCTTCAGCTCCTCAAAGGTGAGGACGGCGTCGGGCCTGACTGCTCTCATCTTCTCTTTCTCTGCGACACAGGGGCCGGCAAACACAATGCGGGCCTCCTCCCCATACTCTTCCTTCAGCATTCTCGTATGGATGCCCGAAGGAATCAGCACCGGGGCCAGATCGTCAATCAGCTCGGGATAATGGATTTCTATCAGGTTCACTATGCTGGGACAGGCCGTTGTGATGATATTCTTCATCTCGCCCTTTTCCAGCAGTTTTACATATTCTCCGGTCGCCATCGCAGCGGCCTCGGCCGTATCCCGCACATCCGTGAATCCCAGCTTCGTGAACGCCGATTTCACCTGTCCCCTCGTCCTGTAGTGAAACAGGCCGATATAGGCCGAGGAAAGCGACAGAATCACCGGTTTATCCTCAATGAGGAACTGCTTCACCTTATCCAGCTCGCTAGACATCTTCTTCGCCGACTGCGGGCAGCTTATCAGGCACTGGCCGCAGAGAATACAGCGGTTCGGCATAATGTAGGCATGGCCGTCACGGATCATAATGGATTTTACTTCACAGTCGCGGACGCATTTATAACAGTGCTTGCACATTGCGGCTTTGAAATCAATTATCGGCATCTTATTCTCCCTCTTATTTAAGCCGTCCTAAAATCTCTTTTTCAAAAAATTCTTCCGTCGTCTCCGGTTTTACGGAATATAATTCTCCGTCCACCGTCACACAGACTCCTTTCAGACAATTGCCTGAACAAAAATCTCCGTTCAAATCCACCTGGCCGTCCAGCTTGTTGTCACTGACAAGCTGCTGAAGTTTCTTAATCACTTCTCTGGAGCCCTTCAGATGACAGGCACTTCCGATACAGATCGATACTCTCATGCTTAAACCTCCCTGAATTTCTGTTTCTTTTACATTTATCACCAGGACCGTTTCCGTCCTTTTCGTTTCCCTTCCGTCGGCTGCACGGGACCCCTTTCCTTCCGCTGAAAAAGCTGTCGTTTTGTGCCGCCTTCCGGCTGTATTCATTATCTCATATTGTGATATTATTATCAATCGTTTCCGCTATGTTTTCTTGTATTTTTTTAAGGGCATTCCCTGAGTTTGCCACGATTTTTCACTAATTTTCGGAACTTTTAACAGTTTCTTTACAAAAAGGCAATTCCCTCACCGCTGTCAAAAAAAGACGCCGTAAAACCGGCACCGGCCGGGTTACAGCGTCTCCTTTTTAAATAACAAAAATTGCCGCAACCGTATGATAAGCGGGAATCAGCCTGCGGTCCGCGGCCAGATAAGAAAGATTAAAAAACACCGAGAGCAGAATACAGAAAACGGCCGTCTCCCAGTCCTTGGTCAGTCCATGGAGCATGCCCCAGGTCATGGCGCAAAATATCCCGCCCCATAAAACGCTGCGGGTCCTGCGAAAAGGAAACAGAAGTTCTCCCGCCTGCTGCCCAAAGACAACCAGAAACAGGATGATGACGGATTCAAACAGATAATAGAGGTGCTGCAAAAGAAACGCCGCCGTTCCCGCCCTCCCGTACTGCTTCAGAAAATAGTGCAGCTCGGAAAGCGGTTTTAACCGCAGGCTCATTCCGGGCATATCGAGTGACATGAACAGAATCCCGGCCGCCGCAATGAGAACAAGCATGAAAATGCGGGAGCCGGAAAGACGTTTCACGTTGTTTTTTGAATCGGGCAGCAGCTCCTTTTCCTTTGCCAGTCCGCAGAGCGCCATGCTGCCGCACCCCCACACGGTACAGATCACGATAAAATGAAGACAGTGCTGCCAAACGGTCATACCGGTTGTCATGATATCCTGATAGAGAACATGTTCAAGATAAAACACCGCAACATCCATACACAGGATCAGAATAAAAAGCAGCCCCAGACCAATGCAGGCCAGTCCCTTTTTGATATTTCTTTTCGAATTCAACCTGATTCCTCCTTTTCATAAAAACGCCCGTCGGTTTCACTGACCGGTCCGTTACATACAGTATAGAGACTTTTCCCATTCTGCGTATGTAACTTGGAACCGGATTTCCGTAACCTGACCGAATCCGGTAGAAAAAAGGGAAACCTGTGATATGATAGAAAGGCGCTGTATGATGCAGTTAACAGGAAGAGAAAGGAAACCAACGGGACTATGAAGGTTATAATACATCAGAACGCCGGGCTCTCTGAAAATTATGCGGAAATCCACTGTTCGGAGGAGAATGCGGAAATCACTTGGGCCGCCAGAATCTTAAGCGCCGTTGACCGCCGTCTTTCCGGAACGGCCGGCGGGGTGGAAAAACAGCTTGCTCCTGCAGACATCTTTTATTTTGAATCGGTTGACAAAAAAACGTTCGCCTATCTGGAAAGCAGTGTCTGGGAAGTTGGGATTTCACTCAGGGAGGCCGAGGAACGTTTTGCCGGACTGGGATTTGTGCGGATTAACAAATCAACGGTCGTCAACCTCTACCGAATCGACGCCATCCAAAACGATTTTGAGATGCGTGTCATCGCCCGCCTGGAAAATAACGAAACGCTCGTAATTAACCGCCACTATAAGAAAAACTTCCGTGACCGTCTGGAAGAGATCAAAGAAAAACTGATGGGAGGAACCAATGAAGCTTATTAATAAAGAAAACTTTTTTTCGGTCTATTGTCAGGTATTTACAGTTGTGGGGCTTTTCGCAACCTTGGTCGATATCTTCTCTTACCGTGAAGTGAATTTTACCCAGTTTAATATTCTCGCCATTGCGGCGGGAAGCCTGGTCGGCGTCGTGATTCTGTCCCAGTCCTACCGGCTTAATCACCTTTCGCCGTTAAAAGTGATTCTCCTGGAATATTTTGTAGCCGCGGCCTGCATGATGGCGCTTACCTGGTGCACCAGTCTCTGGGAACCGGTGCACCCCCACGGTTATCTCGATATGCTCACCACCTTTTCCCTCCCCTATCTGGGCGGTTCCCTGTTCTACATGCACCGCCTGAAACAGGAAGTGAAAAAGCAGAATCAGGATATCCAGATGATACGCCGACTGCATGGTGAGAAAAAGCAGTAACCGTTTCATGCACAGCCTCCAGGCATAAAAGGAGCTGCAAAATGGCACAAACACAATAGTGTTTCATGTCATTTTGCAGCTCTTTCCCGTTATCCGTCCGCTATTATTCCGTCTCCGATTCCATTTCCAGGCTATTCTGTAAAACGGTTCCCAGTCCGCCTGCATAACCATCAATCTCTTTATAGAGTTTCTTCACACTGTCAAGCTCCAGAATTTCGTCGAAAAACCCGGTATCATAATTGATAATTGTCATTCCTTTATCCGTCAGTAACTTCTTATTCGTTTCGTCGATTTCCAGCATCACGGGACGCATCTCCGCAAGCGCTTCATCCACCGCCTGATTCAGCGCTTCCTGATATTCCGGCGCAAGCCCGTCATAAGCCTCCTTGTTGATGCATATTTGATTTGCATATAAAATATGGTTTGTGCAGGCCAATACTTTCTGGATCTCGTACAGATTCGCTCCTACTATCGTATCAGCCGCATTTTCCTCGGCATCAATAATGCCGGACTGGAGTGCAAAGTAGACCTCCGACCATGCGAGGGGCGTCGGCTCCGCACCGATCGCCGTCCAGAACGCCATATGGTTGGAATTGCCCATCGTTCTGATTTGCATCCCCTTAAAATCGGCAAGCTTGTTGAGATCCCGGTCCGCGGTCGTCAGACGGTAGGTCGCATTTTGCAGAATTCCCAGCAGATGTAATTTTGCCTCTTCATAGCCCGATGACAGCTTCTGGTGAAACTCGGAATCTCCGCTGTTAAACACGGCGTCAATGGTATCACCGTCGTACTTTGCAAAAACCATAGGGAGATCTAACGCCGCCAGGCTCGGGACGAATGGTACGACCGGGGCCGTCTGGGAAACCATTACCTGAACATCATTATACTGCATCTGGCGCACCAGCTCCTCGTCATTGCCGAGTTCTCCATTGTGGAAAAGATCGATGGTGAGCTTTCCGCCTGTAATACGGTCCACATTTTCCGCTACTTTTTCAAAAAAAAGCTGCCCGGCCGCTCCCTTTGAAATAGAATCGGCGCCAATCAGTTCCACCGGTTCCAAATCCTCAAATCCCGGCGTCCCCTTAATCTCCTGTTCCGTACCGGTTTCCACACCGCCGCAGGCCGTAATCGACACTGCCATTGCCGCTGCAAGCGCGGCTCCCATAAAACTGCGAATTCTTCTCATCTATATTCTCCTCCCGTCGGATTTTTATTACGATTCAGAGATTTTCACACTTTCTATAATCTGTTCTGTTTGTACCCGACCATTATGCCGATATTATAGTGTATGTAGTTCGGAAATACCAATGGTGAATTTTCATGCAATACCACTAAAATTCGCATAGATTTCTGTAAATTTTAACTTTTTCTTTGCACAGGCATCTAAATATATCATAAGAATCCGCAAAAAGCCGTTTAGTATATTTGAAAGTACTCCAAACAGCGAAAAGTACGCTTCGCGGACTTTTCATTGCCACTCAACAAAAAAGAGCCGCAAAATGGCACAAACACAATGGTGTTTCATGTCATTTTGCAGCTCTTTCCCGTTATCCGTCCGCTATTTTTCCCGTTTTGATTCCGTCTCCAGGCTATCCTGTAAAATACTTCCGAGGCCGTCCACGGATGCATCTATCCCCTTATAAAGCTGTTTCACACTGTCGAGCGCCAGCACCTCATCGAAAAACGCTTCGTCATATGTGATAATTCTCATTCCGTGTTCTTCAAGGGTCTTCCTGTTTGTCTCGTCAATCTCCAGAAGCATCCGGCGCATGTCGGCATTCGCTTCATCCACGGCCTGTTTAAGCGCCTGCCGGTATTCCGGCGCCAGCTCCTCATAAGCCTTCTGGGTAATGCATATCTGGTTTGCATAGAGGATATGGTTTGTGCAGGCCAGAACCTTCTGGATTTCATACAGGTTCGCCCCCACTATAGTATCCGCTGCATTTTCCTGGGCATCCACGGTGCCGGACTGCAGCGCAAAGTAGACTTCGGACCACGCAAGAGGCGTCGGTTCCGCTCCGATGGCGGTCCAGAATGCCATATGGTTGGAATTGCCCATTGTGCGGATTTGCAGCCCCTTAAAATCCTTGAGTGTGGACAAATCCCGGTTTGCGGTGGTCAGGCGGTACGTTGCATTCTGCATGATGCCCAGCAGATGCAGGCCCGATTTCTCATAGCTTTCGGACAGTTTCCGGTGGAAATCGCTGTTCTCCCCGTTGAACACGGCGTCGATTGTGCCGCCGTCATATTTTGCAAAAACCATCGGCAGATCCAGGGCCGCAAGCTCCGGGACGAAAGAGACGGCGGGCGCTGTCTGGGACACCGTCAGGTGAATGTCGTTAAACCGCATCTGACGGAAAATCTCCTCGTCATTGCCAAGTTCCCCGTTGTGGAATAGATCCAGGGTCAGTTTTCCCCCGGTAATCCGGTCCACGTTCTCGGCTACTTTTTGAAAAAATATCTGTCCGGCCGCCCCTTTGGCATTAGCATCCGCGCCGATCAGAACCACCTGATCCAGATGTTCAAATCCCGGCGCTCCAACAACCGTCTCCTCCTGAAACAATTCCCCGCCGCAGGCCGAAAGCGACAGCGCCATCCCCACCGCCAGTAAGGCCCCCATAATAACACCCTTTTTTTTCATCTGAATTCTCCTCCTGTACCTTACAAATATTAATATTGCAGCCCGCCGTTGACATCCAGTATTTCTCCGGTTGTCCAGGCCGCGTCATCGCTTCCGAGATAGGCAATCGCCGCCGCTATATCCTCCAGTTCCCCCAGCCGGGGGATCCGTACGCCCTCCGAAAGTTTTTGAATCTTATCCTGCGAAAGCGTTAAAAACATCCGTCCTTTGAGCGGCCCCGGCGCCACGCTGTTAACCGTAATGTTCCACGGCCCCAGCTCATAGCCGAGAAGCTGTGTCATTCCCACTACCGCCGCCTTGGACGCCGCATAGTTGACTCCTACGCCGGGACGTCCCGTTCTGCCGCCAAGGGAAGATATCAGGACAATTCTACCATACTTTTGTCTTTTCATCACCGGAACTACCGATTTTGCCGAATGAAAAACTCCTGTCAGATTGATATTTATCACATCCTGCCAGTCCTTCTCGCTCATTTCATCAATTGGGCAGTGGCGGACTATGCCGGCCGTCGCCACCAGCACGTCGAGTTTTCCGAATTCCTTCACCGTAAAATCGGCGGCTTTCACGCAGTCTTCATAGTCGCACACATTACCCCTGATCACCTTTATCCTGTTGTCCTCAAAACCGTCTTCCATCAGTTTCTTTTTTGTTTCCGTCAGGCCCTCTTCCGATAAATCCGTAAGTACAACCCTGGCGCCCTCTGACAGCAGCCGTTTTGCCGCAGCAGCCGCGATGTCACCTGCTCCCCCTGTGATTAAAACAACTTTCTCATCAAATCGGTTCATTTTCATCCTCCCTCATACATCTCTCTGCCCATTTAAGCGCCTGCCCCGCATACGCCTCGTATCCCATCTGTGCAACACGTTTTAAATTTGGTATCTCAAGTCCCCGGATGACATTCCGGTTGGGAATATTCATGATAATGTCACGAATCGGTACTGCCCCTTCTCCCGGATACAGCCGTTCGGCACGCCCCGTATGTACCAGACTCTCCCGATCCTCCGGAATTTCCTTACCGGCGTCGCACAGATGCGCACAGACAAACCATTCCGGCGGCAGCTCCGGCAGCTCGTTTATATTAACCCGGGAGCGGTAAAAATGCAGGGTATCCACAATAATGCCGACGTTTTTCTTGCCCGAAGCCAGAAGCAGTTCCTTTGTCTCCTGCAGATTCTTCACGCTGGACCAGGTAACAAATTCCACGTTGACGGTGATCCCGTAATTTTCCGCCAAATCGCAGAGCTCACAGAACTTTTCCGTATAATATGCCTTGTCATCGGTCCAGATGTTGGATAAGACATGGCGTACGCCAAGCTCGGACGCCGCCGCCAGGCACGGTTCATATTTCCTGATATCGACACCGTCATAAATCCTGGTATTCTCGATCCCGTCTATCTCAATCCCGGTCTCCCGGACGGCCTGTTTTATTTCCGAAAAAAGTTTCCTGTCCTTTGCAATATCAAACGTCTTTTCTCCCTCCACGCCCATCGGTATCGTCCGGAGCGCGACGGAATCATAGCCGGTCCGGGCCGCAATCCGAATCATCTCCGGCGGCGGACAGGTAATATCGGTCAGATGTACGAGCTGATATTTTGTTTTCATTGTTATATCCCTCTTTTCTCTATCTTCTTAAGGTTAAAACTTCACCTTCCCCGCGGCTTTGTGATATACTATGAACACTTGGTCAGGTACTTCCAGACCCAGTGAACATCATACCTGCGCATACCGGTTTCCGCATCCACTGCTAAAATCCGGGCGCTGATTTAATCCAAAGCGGAGGAAGGAAAATGAATCTTCAACAACTGCGTTATTTCCAGACGATTGCGGAACTGGAGAGCTACACAAAAGCATCCCATAAGCTGCTGATTGCACAGCCGAGCCTCAGCCACTCCATTGCCGATCTGGAAGCCGAACTTAATGCACCTCTCTTTTACAAGATTGGCCGCGGCATCAGGATTACGGAATACGGCGAACGTTTCCTGATCCATGTCAATAAAATTCTGAGTGAACTCGATCTTGCAACTTCGGAAATACACAGCATGAGAAATTCCAACAGCGGTAAAATCCGTATGGCTGTCGGCTACACGCTCCAGAGCCATTTCATTCCGGATATGATAAGCAGTTTCCATCAGAACCCGGAAAACCATCTGGTCCAGTTCGAGTTTATCGAGCAGCACGCAGCCATGATGGAAAATGCGTTTCACCAGAAAATAATCGACCTGGGCTTTGGCGCCAGGATTCCCGGCGATAAGATTGAATTTTACCATCTGTATGATGAGGAGCTGATCGCGATTGTACCGAACAGTCATCCTCTTTCACGCGCCGGACGCGTTACGCTGTCCCGTCTGCTTGAAGAACCGCTGATTTCCTACACCCGCAACTGCGGTACCCGTTACTGTCTCGACGGAATATTTGAGCGGTTTCATCTCACTCCCCATATTCTGCAGGAGGCGGAAAATGAGAAGATGATTGCCGCCGCCGTTTCCTCCGGCCTGGGAGTGGGAATTATCCCACACGTTCCCGAGCTGCAGGTTTTAAATGTAACCCCGTTGGTTCTCGAATCGTCGTCGCTCAGCCGCCCCCTCTATCTATGCTGGCCCAAAAACGAGATCCTGCCGCCGTTTGTCCGCAACTTCAAAGACTATGTCATTGCCCGGATGGAGGAATCAGGAGGCTCGCATTCCAGTTCTTTCTGATGATCATCATAGCCCTATTATAGGGGAACCTGTGCGGGAATACTAATATTACATTCCAATATAACGTATTCGTTTTACGCATAGGTTTTTCTGTTATAGTTTCCAGGGACGCCCTTGTTTTTTCTCCCTCTATCCTGTATAGTAACTGGTGTAACGGAGCGGCCGCATTTAGTCTATGCAGCCGTAACGGCACACTGTTTCACGCTCACTCCAAAGCTTGGCCTGTTTCCCTTCGAAACGGCTGAACCGGCTGAGGGGGAAGCCTGAGAATCGTAATCCCGCTGTTTGTCCCGGATTTCTTTTTCCGGCTGTTCCCTGTCAGTTGCCTCGGTTTGAGCTGTGATAACCCAAGTTATCCACACCACAAAAAAGAGAGGACTGAATCAATTATGAAAAAATTATTACCCGTTTTTATGGCTCTTGCCATGACCGCAGCTTCCCTTGCAGGCTGCTCTTCCAACAACCGTACTGCCGGAACCACGGCTGCCGAAAGCCAGGCGCCGCAGGCTGAAACAGGTGAAAGCAGTGAAGCTTTACCGTCTGACGAAGAAACGGCTCCGGCCGAAGATACGCAGGAAACTTCCGGCAGCGCCGCAGAAGGAGCCATCCGGGTGGGCTCGTTAAAAGGACCTACCTCCATGGGACTTGTCTCCCTGATGAATTCCGGCGCCTCCGCCAATCAATATGATTTCAAGATGGTCACCGCCGCCGATGAACTGGTCGCTTCCGTTGCCTCAGGCAAGCTGGATATCGCCCTGGTTCCCGCCAATGTGGCAAGTGTCCTGTATAATAAAACGGAAGGCGGCATCTCCGTGATCGATATCAATACACTGGGAGTGCTCTATATTGTTTCTTCCGATGATTCCATCAAATCCGTGGCCGACCTGAAGGGTAAAACAGTCTATCTGACCGGAAAGGGAACGACCCCCGACTACGTCATCCAATACCTGTTAAAGGCAAACGGTCTTGCCGAGACCGACGTAACATTAGAATATAAATCCGAGGCCACCGAAGTTGCCGCCGTGTTAAAAGAGAAGCCGGACGCTATCGGCCTGCTTCCGCAGCCGTTTGTAACCGTGGCCTGCGCCCAGAATGAGGCTCTTAAGATTGTGCTTGATTTGACCGCGGAGTGGGATAAGGTGCAGGGCGAAGACGGCAGCCGTCTTGTGACGGGCGTTACGATTGTCACCAACGATTTCCTGAAAAAGAATGAGGAGGCCGTAAAGGTATTCCTCTCCGACCACAAGGTTTCCGCTGAAACCGCCGTTTTAAACCCGGACGCCACGGCCGAGCAGATTGTTCAGGCAGGCATTATTGAAAAGGCCCCGATTGCAAAAAAAGCGCTTCCTTACTGCAACATCACCTTCATTGAGGGCGAAGAGATGAAGGCCGCCCTGGCCGGCTATCTGAACGTCCTGTATGAACAGGATCCGAAATCCGTAGGCGGAAAACTCCCGGCCGACGGTTTCTATTACACAGCCAAACAGTAAAAATGAAATTTCTATCCGGAGACAGCAGAATATGAATACCCAGAGTAACGGAAAGACATCAGAAAAACCGAACCGTAAAAATATCGCCGGAAAAGCCGTAATCTTACTTTTCTGGCTCGTCCTGTGGCAGGTTTTGTCTGCCGCAGTCAATAATTCCATCATATTTGTGGGGCCGGCCGATGTGCTGGCCTCCCTGTCGTCCCAGATCGGCACATTTGATTTCTGGAAGACCATCGGCCTGTCCTCCCTGCGAATCTGCACAGGATTTACCGCCGCATTTTTCTGCGGGATTCTGACGGGCTGCCTGGCCTTTTGCTTTCCATTCCTGGATGAACTTCTGGCCCCGGTAATGCTCCTTTTAAAGTCCATCCCCGTAGCCTCCTTTGTCATCCTGGCCCTGATTTGGACCGGCGCTGAAAACTTGTCGGTCTTTATCGCATTCACTATCGTCCTTCCGATGCTGTACACCGCAACGCTGTCGGGCCTCAAGAGCGCCGATGGCAAGCTGCTTGAGATGGCGCGCGTCTTCCGCCTCTCCTTCTTCCGGAAAGTAAAAGCCGTATACCTGCCCGCCCTGTTGCCCTATCTGCTGACCAGCGTAAGGACTGCCCTTGGAATGAGTTTCAAATCAGGCGTTGCCGCCGAGGTCATCGGCGTACCCAGCTATTCCATCGGTGAAAAACTCTACATGTCAAAGATTTACCTCGACACGGCCGGGCTTTTTGCCTGGACCCTTGTGATTATCGCCGTCACCTTTTTCTTTGAGCGCCTGTTCCTGCTCTTAATCGGCTCTCTGGGCAGAAAAAAGCAGGGATAATGCTGTCCGGCCCGATACGGTACGATATGGTACGGCTCTTTACGGACTGTCCTACAATCACCACAGCATCCATACATCAGGAGGTTATAAATGGAACTGATACTCGATAACATCACAAAATCATACGGCTCCCTGCCTGTTCTCTCCGGCGTCAGCCTGAAAATCGCATCCCCGGACATCTGCTGCCTGATGGCCCCTTCGGGAATGGGCAAGACAACGCTGTTCCGCCTGATTCTGGGACTCGAAAAACCCGACTCAGGTACAATCACCTCCTCCCCCGAAAAAATCCGTTTTTCTACGGTTTTTCAGGAGGACAGGCTGATTCCCGAATTTTCCCCTATGGAAAATACCGCCCTCGTACTGCCCGGACGCACCGACAGGGACCGTCTTTTCAAAGAGATGGCAAGACTCCTGCCCGAAGAAGCGTTAAACCGCCCCGTCTCCACCCTGAGCGGCGGCATGAAGAGGCGCTGCGCATTGCTGCGCGCCCTGCTGGCTCCCTGCGATATGTTTATTTTCGACGAACCCTTCACCGGCCTGGATGAAAAAACAAAAGACAGGGCCATCCGCTACCTTCTGGAGAAAGCAGACGGACGTCCTGTCCTCTTATCCACCCACGACCGGAACGATGCCGGCCTGCTGGGCGGTAAAATTATTACACTTCAGCGTGAAATACTTAATTCCGATACTTAGTTCCCTAACTCTGATCCGCAGCGCGTGTAAACAAATATTCCCTGAGTTTAGCGACGTCACCGTCCGCGAAACAGTATCCCTTCATTCCGCAAGCCGCCGCGCCGTCGATGTTGGCCTGGATATCGTCAATGAACAGGGATTCCTCCGGCAGGATGGAAAATTTCTCAAACAGGCGTTCAAAAATCTCAGGCTCCGGTTTCAGCAGTTTCTCTTCCGCAGAAACGAGAACGCCGTCAAAATATTCGATTCCCGGGATCCTGTCTTCAAAAACCCTCAGCCTCAGAGAGGCATTGGAACAGAGGTAAATGGACAGCCCTGCTTCCTTAAGCTCCTTCACAAGCTCCTCCATACCAGGTTTCGGCTCAATATTAAACTCGTGCCAGTGAGCCAGGCTCAGCCGCGCCAGTTCCCTTGTCCGCTCATCCGGAAGTCTCTCCTGTACGCGCTTAAGCGCCTCATCCTCCTCAATGGTTCCCCTGTCCAGCAGAGTCCACTCCTCCGCAAAAAACAGTTCTTTTTCCATCAGCTCCACGTCTTCTTTGGAGTCTGTAAACTGCCAGCATACCCTGGCTGCCTCATAGTCTAAAAGGACACGTCCCATATCAAATACAATGTTTTTAATCATCGATACTCCTCCTGTTTAAAGCGCCTGCCCCGCAGCCCATCGTCCCGAAGCCGCCCGCAGACGGACATCCCGTGCGTAAAACCCACATTCCAACGGAGCGGTTATGAAAGTCCCTGGCCTTTTCCCACGGTAAAGTAGAGAATCAGCAGGATAACGGCCGGAGCCACAAATCGCACGATAAATTCCCATGCTTTCCTGAGCCGGAACGGATAGGTTCCGTTTGAACTAATCTCTTCTGAGGCCTTGCCTTTCCCCCAGATCCAGCCGGCAAAAATACAGAAGCAGAGCGCTCCCACCGGAATCATCAGGTTATCGGTGAACTTTTCCATCACCGCATTCATCGGCAGCATTTGAAGTCCCTTTGAAAAATCAAACCAGGGCAGGTTGATGTTTCTCGACTCCATCTGGGAAAGGGAATATCCGGCGCTTAATACGGTCATCGGCACGGACAAAATAACCGTAGCTTTCAGTCTGGACACCTTCCACTCTTCCGTGATAAATGCCACACAGCTCTCCAGAATGCTGATAGCGCTGGTGAGAGCTGCCAGGAAAAGGAGCACGAAGAAAAACAGGCCGAATATCCGTCCTCCCGGAAGCCCGTCAAATACCTCCGGCAGGGCCATAAAGGCAAAGCCGCCGCCCATGCCCAGCCCCTCCGCCCCAAGGGTGACAAACACGACCGGAACAATTGCAAAAGCGGCCAGAATGGCAACCAGCGTGTCCAGCACACAGATCCACGCCGCGCTCTTTACAAGATTATCCTTCTTCGGCACATAGGAACCGTAAGTGACCATAATCCCCATTCCCACGGAAAGGGAGAAAAATGCCTGTCCAAGCGCCCCTACAAGCGTGTCACGGTTAAAACTGCCAGGTTTGATGGTAAGCATATAGGAAAGCCCCTCTTTCGCGCCGGGGAGTGTCACAGACCTCACCGCGCAGGCAATCAGAAGGAGGAACAGAGCCGGCATCAGAATCTTACTGACCCTCTCAATTCCCTCGGAGACTCCCTTAACTACCACATAAATGCAAAGCACCAGAAATACAAATCCCCATGCAAGGGGCTGCACCGGTTTACCGATAAAATTCACAAAATATTCCTGATAGGACACGGCTCCGCTTCCAAAGCCCGGTTCCACCAGATAGGCAAAGACGTACTTGAGCACCCATCCGCCCACCACACTATAATAAGACATAATGACGAAAAGTGTCAATACGCCGATTCCGCCTGCAAAGGTCCACTTCCTGTTAAGCTGATGGAACGCTCCCACCACATTCTTCTGGGTGGCCCGTCCGATCGAAAGTTCAGCCAGCATGACCGGAAAACCAATCAGAGCCACAATCACGATATAGGAAAGCAGAAAAGCGCCTCCCCCGTATGCTCCCGTCTTTCCCGGAAACTTCCAGATATTTCCCAGACCCACGGCAGACCCCGCCGCCGCCAGTATAAATCCCAGATTACTGGCCCACTGGCCTCTTCTCTGACTCATGATAATCATACCCCCTGAACATAGTTTGTTTTGTTTTTCCGCCGCATTCATTCCCGTTCTTTTTGTACTCCCGGAAAAAACATCCTGCAAACAGACGCACGTCTGCTATAATATCAGATTTCCGTTTAAAAGTCCATTTTCAGCGGCCGTCCCAGACATACGAAATAGTTATCGGAGATATAACCTGAGGATATCGATTGTCTTTATGAAACGGATCACTGTCTTTATATTGCATACACTCGCAAGACACCGGAAACATACTGACAAAAACGATAGAACGGCCCTTATCATGACAGATCTGCTCTTAGGTTTATATGTTTTTTGAAAACATGCAACGCGATACAGAGTGTTATAATTTCCGCAAGTATTTGTGTCCAGACAAGACCGGTTGCCCCCAGTATTACATTCATGATAAACATCATGGGTATATAAATGATACATTGGCGCAGAACTGCAAGCATGAGGGTATTTTTTCCGTCCCCCACTGCCTGTAATGTATATGTGATATGAAAATTCATAAATGCAAACGGAGCGGCAAGACACCTGCTCCGCAAAAATATTGTTCCATAAGCAATTGTTTGCCATGTGTCCGACGTATTTTCCATGGACGTACTGATGAACAGACGGATAATACCTCCTGAAAATATTTCATACAATAAGATACTGGCTGCCGACACAATGAGGCCAGCCGTTCTCGCAGTGTTAATTACGGAGAACATCCGTTTCCTGTCTCCAGAAGAATAATTATAAGCCACCAGCGGCAGCATTCCATGACAAATCCCAACGCCGGTATTGAGCGGGAGCCGTTCTGCTTTCAGGATTATTCCCAGAGCAGCTAACTGATAATCCCCGTGAGCCGCCATCAGAACATTTAAAAATACATTAGCAATATCATAAAATAAGGTGGTCAATGCCGACGGCAGACCGACTAATACCGCCATTTTCATATTTTCTCTTTCAGGCAGTCCTGTGCCGGGACGTATACACAAGCCGTTTTTTGTTTGCAGCCGCAGCAATACGACAAGGAAATAGACTGCCGCCATTAAATTGGAAAGCATAGTCGCCAAAGCGGCGCCGGTTACTTCCTGCCCGGCGGGAAGGATCACAAACATAAACAGCGGATCTAAAACAATGTTCAAAACGGCCCCTAAGCTTAAGCCTATGCCCGCCAGCCGGGCATACCCTGCACTGCGAAGCAAATGAGCTATTGTAGACGATAATACAGCGGGAACCGCCCCTAAAACAACAACAAAAAACATATATTCCCGCGCATATACGACTGTTTCCGAAGATGCCCCCAGAAGCTTCAGCAGTGGATTTAGAAATATAAATGCCGTCATAGAGAAGAGTAGAGAAATTAAAATTGCCGAATAGAAACTGAAAGAACATACTTTCTCTGCCTGTTCCTCCTGTTCCGAGCCGAGCAGACGTGAAATAAGGCTTCCTCCTCCGACGCCGAACAAATTTGCCAATGCGGCAGTCATTGAGAAAACCGGATACACAAGCGCCACAGCGGCAATCATATAAGAATTGCCGGTCCGCCCAACGAAATAAGTGTCTGCAAGGTTATAGACCAGTGTAATAAGTTGGCTTATGATTGTGGGCACAGCTAAAACGGCAAGTGCCTTTATAACGGGCATTGATTCAAAAACCGTCCTGTTTTCATTGTCTGCTGCAGTTCTCTCTACCGTCATTCGTATTCCTCCTCTTTGTTTTCACCTATAAAAAAATACACCCTACACCTTGTTGAGAGTCAAGGTCCGGGGTGCATATTTTAACAATTATCTGTGCCTTCATTCCGGTAAGGAAGCCATACTTCCCGGTAACGGGTGTAGGTTTCACTTTTATTCATGGATAAGAAAGTTCTGGAAACCGGGTCACCGATGACCTGTATCCGGTTTCTATTTGTATATTCCATAAGCGGTCTCAGACAAGAAAGCGGCTGGAAATCGTCTCCCTGTTCCTGTACAATGGAATACAAGGCCCGGCTGGAAGGATAGTAGGATGCCCATTGTAAATCCAGTTTCAATCTTTCTGCCTGTTCCTCAAAAACACCTAAGGCTGCTGTAATTTGCCCGCTGCCTGACATTAACTTATCCCATTCGTTACTTTGCGATATGAACACAATCGGGGTAAACGAAACCCACTGCCTGAATGCTTTCTCCTGATTCGCTCTCAAAAGGAATTCCCCATTCTTCATAAACGGGAAACGGTATATGGCAGGCTGGGTGCAGACGGTTATTTCCCCTAGATTCTGCTCTGCCTTTACAGTAAGCTCTTTCAGTTCACGGATGTTTTCCAGGATCAGTCCTTTTAGCCAAATTTCATGCTCTAATTCCTTTTCTCTGGCCTCATATCCCGCGATTACATCCTGTAACTGTTTTGCATTTATGAGAGCGGCAATTTCTTTGCTGGAAAATCCGGCGTAATGATAACCTCTGGCTCGTATCAACGCAGTGAAGTCAAGATGTTCATAAGTTCGATAAGTGGTATTGCTTTTTCCTCTCCGTGGATTCAATATGCCGATTCTTTCATAAAGCCGCAGTCCCTCTGATGACATTCCCAGAAGCTTTGCTATTTTTCCAATCTGAAAAGTCAAATGATCACCTCTTTCCACTGCTTATTATAACATATCCATTTACAAACGTCCTCTCCTATCCGTAACCATCTGCGCTCCAGTATACCCGGCTTATACGGTTTTACCGTCTTTTTCCCACCGTATAATCAGTGAAATCACAAAAAATTCAAATAGAGATAAATTTTTATCAATTTTTTATTCCCATTTTCATGATTTAATGGTAAAATAGTAACAATAGTGAGTTAGGAGGTGCTGATTATGAAGATGATTATGGCAATTATCGGAAGCGAAGATGCGGATGATTTAGTTTACGAATTGAACCAGAATTCTTTCTTTGTTACAAAACTTTCCACAATGGGCGGTTTTCTGAAGAAGAAAAGTACGACACTGATGCTGGGCGTTGACGACAGCCGTGTAGAGGAAGCGATTACCATTATTAAGAAGATGTCGGGTACAAGAGAACAACTGGTTTACACACCACCAACTATGGCCGGAAACTGCTGTCCGACCGTCAATATGACGGTTCCGATGAATATGAAGGTAGGCGGTTCCACAATCTTTGTCATGAACGTAGAAGATTTCCAGAAATTTTAACCATACTGCCATGCGGTATGACTGATGTGTACCGGAAACAGGCCGGATGAACAGAATGCCGTTCATCCGGCCTGTTTTCCGATGGCTTGGGATTGACATCCGCAAAGAAACCCGGTAAAATCAAATGAAAGCATGTACTTGCATTAGGAGTGAATATGGATACTACCAGCCAGAAAATTATTGATGCCACGATGACTCTGATCCGGGACAAGGGCTACGTTGCAACGACGACAAAGGATATCGCCAGGGCGGCCGGGGTCAATGAATGTACCCTCTTCAGGAAATTTAAGAGTAAAAAGGATATTGCGCTGAGCGGCATGGAGCAGGAACAGTGGCGGGGCAATCTGACCCCTGAAGTATTTCAGGACGTGGTGTGGGAACTGCAGCCGGATCTGGAGATGTTTATGAACGTCTATATGGACAAAATCACTCCCGATTTTGTCAACCTGTCCATCGGTCTGCGCGCCCCCCAGCTTTATGAGGAAGCGGCTCCCCTGATTATGAAAATACCGCAGGCCTTTCTCTCCTCCCTCACCGCCTATTTCGTCAAGATGGAAGAGCTTGGAAAGCTGCCTCACCTGGATTTTGACTGCCTGGCGATGACGGTCTTTTCCACCACCTTCGGCTATACGTTTCTGAAGGCTTCTTTCGGGGAGCAACTGTCTTCGGACTCCCGGAGCGATTTCGTAAAAAAGAGCGTTGAAACATTGATTAACGGCATCCCAACGGCATCTGCCATTTAACAGTGAAGCAATAGCAAGGCACTGCCGCACGGCGGTGCCAAAAAAACGCCCTATATGCAAGCAAGTACATGCATTCAATTATTAAAGGAGGTATTCTATGATGATAACAGGCGCCCAATTATTTGTAAAAGCCCTGAAGGCGGAGCATGTCGACGTTCTCTTCGCCTATCCGGGAGGCCAGGCCATCGACCTGTTTAACGCCCTGTACGGGGAAGAAGATATGAGCGTAATCCTGCCGCGCCATGAGCAGGGATTGATTCATGCCGCCGACGGCTATGCCCGTTCCACCGGTAAAACAGGGGTCTGCCTTGTGACGAGCGGTCCGGGGGCCACAAACCTCGTCACCGGTATTGCAACCGCCAACTTTGACAGCGTTCCCCTCGTCTGCTTTACCGGCCAGGTTCCGGTCGGCCTGATTGGCAACGATGCGTTTCAGGAGGTGGACATCGTCGGAATTACGAGAAACATCTGTAAATATGCAGTCACAGTGAGACGCAGGGAGGATTTGGGCGCGATTATTAAGAAGGCCTTCCTCATCGCCGGAAGCGGAAAACCAGGAGTTGTCGTCGTCGATTTTCCGAAGGACATCCAGCAGGAACAGGGCAGCCCCGATTATCCAGACAGTGTGGAAATCCGCGGCTACAAGCCGAATACCTCCGTCCATGCGGGACAGATAAAGAAGGCGGCAGAACTGCTGGAGCAGTCGAAACGGCCCGTCTTCCTCGTCGGCGGAGGCGTACAGATCGCGCACGCATCCCGTGAGATGACGGAACTGGCCGAGCTTACAAAGGTTCCCGTCATCACCACCATCATGGGCAGGGGAGCCGTGCCCACCTCCCATCCTCTGTACGTCGGAAATCTTGGAATCCACGGAAGCTATGCAGCCAATTCGGCGGTCAGTCACTGCGACCTCCTCTTCTCCATCGGAACCAGATTCAACGACCGCATCACCGGTAAAATCGAAGAATTCGCCAAAAATGCTTCCATCGTACATATTGATATCGATCCCGCCTCCATTTCCAGAAATATTGCCGTCGACATCCCCATTGTGGCGGATGCAAAGGATGCGCTGCATGCCCTGCTGGAGAAAGCTTCTCCCCTGGATACGGAGGCCTGGACGGCCCGGATAAACGGCTGGAAGAAACATAAACCTGTCTCCATGGGACAGACCGGCCTGACTCCCCAGAAGATCATGGAATGCGTCAACAGGCTCTTTTGTCATGCCGTTATCGCCACCGACGTGGGGCAGAACCAGCTTTGGGCCACGCAGTTTCTGGAACTTAATGAAAACAGGCAGATGCTGACCTCGGGAGGGCTCGGAACCATGGGATACGGTTTTCCGGCCGCCATTGGCGCAAAACTCGGCAATCCGGACAAAGACGTCGTTGTTATTACAGGAGACGGGGGCATGCAGATGAATATCCAGGAAATGGCGACTGCGGTCGTATACGAACTGCCTCTTATCGTCTGTATCCTGAATAACGGCTATCTGGGTAATGTCAGACAGTGGCAGGAAATGTTCTTCGACAGGCGCTACTCTTCCACCTGCATGCGCCGCAGAAAAAGCTGTCCCTCTTCCTGCAGCTCTCCTGGGGAAGAATGTCCCGTTTATACGCCGGATTTTATGAAAATAGCGGATAGCTATGGCGCCAAAGGAATCCGTGTCACCGATGAAAATGAGATAGAACGCGCTCTGCTGGAAGCAAAACAGTGCAGAAGCCTCCCAACCATCATAGAATTTATCATTGGCCGGGAAATGAACGTACTCCCTATTGTTCCACCTGGTAATGCGCTTGGGGATATGATTCTGGAAAGTGAGGAAAACAAGAATGAAGAAACGTTGGATTTGTCTGTTCGTAGAAAATGATATCGGCGTCCTTGCACGCATTTGCGGACTGTTCTCCGCTAAATCCTATAACATAAACAGTCTGACCGTCGGCAGGACGGAGGATGAAACCGTGTCGCGGATGACCGTGAGCCTCACCAGTGACGACAAAGTATTCGAACAGGTAAAAAAACAGCTCAACCGCAGCGTTGAGGTCATTAAAGTCGTAGATTTTACCGATATCGCCATACATGTCAGGGAACTTATGTTCATAAAGGTCCGAAACTGTTCAGACAGTGATATGACGGAACTGTTCAGAATTTCCCAGGTTTACGGCGTCAAAATAATCGACTATACACCGACAGCCGTTTTACTTGAAAGTGTGGATACAGAAGAAAGGAACGACGGACTGATCCGTCTGCTGGAGAATCATTTTATAAACCGGTTTGAGATTGCCCGGGGAGGAAATGTGGCCGCCCCCGCAATGGAGCGGTAGCTTGCTTCCCGATACCATTAACCCCGGAGCCGCAGCCGCGGAGTTAATGGTATGCCCTGCCGGGCAGCCTGTTTTGCTATAATGATAGTTGTTAACACAGCTTTTCAAATTAAGCCGGCTATTTGTCAGCCTTAAGCATTCCGCCCAGAACCTGATAGAGTAAACCCGAATCAATTGGCTTCGCCAGATGGCCGTCCATTCCGGCTTCCGACGCTTTCACCACATCCTCATGAAAGGCATCGGCCGTCATTGCGACGATGGGGATACTCCCGGCCCGCCGGTGTGAGGATTTCCTGATCCTCTCCGCCGCCTCATACCCATCCATTACCGGCATCTGCATATCCATCAGGATCAGGTCAATCCGGTCGCCGTCAGCAAGGAATTTCTCCAGAGCCTCTTTCCCGTCGGCCGCGCACTCCACCGTCACCCCCGTCATTTTAAGCAGTTCCATGGCAATTTCACGGTTCAGCTCGTTATCCTCCGCCAACAGAACATGGTAGCCTGACAAATCCGGCTTGTTCATCTGAATGCCGTAAGACGACATCGTCAGCACCTTGCTCTTCCCCGCCGCCGAAAGCAGTGTATTGTAGAGCACCGATGAAAAAAGCGGCTTTGCGAGAAATGCATTAGCACCCGCTTCACTGGCCCTCTTTTCGATTGCACTCCAGTCATAAGCTGTAATAATGATAATTGTTGTATCCGTTCCCACAATCTCCCGTATGCGCCGTGTCACCTCGATTCCATCCAGATCCGGCATCTTCCAGTCAATGAAACAGACGTCGTAATTTTCTCCCGTACTGTGCAGGCCCCGTATTTTTTCCACACATTCTTCCCCTGTGAGCACCCAATCGCACCAAATTCCCAGGTTTTTTAATAAATTAGAAGTATGTACACAGCTGTCGCGATCGTAATCGGCCACCAGAACCTTTAGGGATTCCATTGCCGGATGCTTTTGCGATGATATGCTGCCCCTGGTCTCAGGAACCTCAAAATCTATCTCTACCGTAAAGGTGCTGCCCTTTTCGGCTTCGCTCTTTACAGAAATTGTGCCTCCCATCAGGGTGACCAGATTCTTCGTAATCGGCATGCCAAGCCCGGTGCCGCCAAATTTTCTTGCTGTTGTCACGCTTTCCTGCTCAAATGGGTTAAAGAGGCGCCGCTGAAATTCCTTACTCATCCCGATTCCGGTATCACTGACAATAAAACGCACTCGGAGCTGCTTTTCCAGACGTCTTACCTGTTGTATCTCCAGGCGGACGGAACCGCCCTCCGGCGTAAATTTAATCGCATTAGAGAGAAGGTTTAACAGTACCTGGTTTAACCTCATAGCATCTCCCGTCAGAACTGTATCACTCAGCTCCACGAAAGGCACCGTATAATTCACCCCCTTGGCGGCGGCCTGCGGATAAATGATGGAAGTCAGTGACTCTATTGCACTCTCCAAATTGAAATTCTCATGCGCTATCTTCATCTTCCCCTCATCAATCTTAGACATATCCAGCACGTCGTTGATAAGGGCCATCAGGTGCTTTGAGGAATAGCCAATCTTTTTCAGGCAGTCAGCCACCCTCTGTTTATCGTCTATGTATGCTCCGGCAATCGTTGTCATGCCGATAATTGCATTCATTGGAGTCCGGATCTCGTGGCTCATGCGGGATAAAAAATCCGACTTAGCATGATTAGCCTGTTCCGCCACGGTCAGCGCATCTTTCAGCGCTTCTGCCTGTTCCGTCAGTTTCGCCTGCATCTGGCGGAGTTCGGTCACATCGGTGATGTCGATAAATAAAGCCAGGTAAACGGGGCAGCCGTTCTGCCAGTCCACACAGGTGGCATTGACCTGAAGCCACAGTGTCTGGCCTTTTCTGCTCTTCACGCACATGACGAAGTGTACTGGTTCGCCCACCAGAAGTTTTTCACGGTTGTCCCATATGGCCGCCATATTATCTTCTATATTACGGTTGTGCAGGCTTTCTTCTTTCCCGTTTTCAACTTCCAGAAAATATTCCATAAAACGGCTGTTCCCTTCCAGAAGTGTCATGTTGAGTTCTTTGTCAATCCGGTATTTTGCAACAAAACCAGGCAGGTTTTCATAAGTAACCGACTGTTCCTTCTGAACCCTGATCAACTCGTCAATGTTGGTCATGACCGTATAAGCAACCTGGTAACCGTTTACATACTCCTCCGAGAACTGTGTGGAGAACTGAATCCATAATCGGTTTCCGTCTTTTCTGTGCATCCGTGACAAAAGCTGGTAACCGTCCCGGTGATTGGCAATCGCATCCCCGACCGTCTCCGTGAGGCGTCTCCACTCTTCCGGGTCGTATTTTGCATAAAAGAGATCCGGCCTGTTATGGAACTCCGCCTCATAATCGGCCTTATTCCAACCGATAAACTTATAGTAAAACTCATTCGCCCAAATCAGTGTAAAATGTTCATCCAGAAGATGTTTGCTGACACTGACTCCCATCAGGCGCATCAGCGTATGATACTCATACTCGGCCGATGCCGTCTGCAATTCCCGGCTGCCCGACGCCGTCTCTTTTTCCTGTTCACTCATTTTTATAATTCCTCCTGGCCATGAGAATTGTTATTTAGGAAGATACCGCATGTTTTAAAGTTCTGCCGCCCGTTAAATAAGCCTGCCTCCATATCCGCAGTTTTACCTTGTTCATGTTAATCTGTTTACAATATACCATATCCGTCAAAACTTCACAACCAGCTTATGGCAATTCATTGCAGGAAATGATAGAATAAAAAGCATACCGATAAAATACAGGAGCCTGATTAAATGGAAAAAGAACAACAAATATCGAGCCTGATTTATGAATTTTTTTTCATGCGAATTCATTTTGAATATTATAAATGCGGGGATGCCCTGCCATCAATTGATACACTGTGCAGGCAGTTCTGCGTCAGCCCCCAGACCGTAAAAGCCGCTCTAAGACAACTGCGCTCCGAGGGATATATCTCCATGCGTAACGGCAGGCCCACCAGGATTATCTTCAGGCAGAGCAGACAGGAGCTGATTGATTTTGCCCTCAGTTTCTTTTCGGAGCGTCGGACTGCATTTCCCGATCTCTGCCGGACTGCGGAGCAGATCTTAGTTCCTCTCTTCGTCGAGGCCTTCCGACGGATGGACGAAACTGATTTCCTGCATCTTTCACTTTACATAGAGCGCGCACAGTCTGACGATCTGCTCTATTTTTACTGTTACGTGCTGCAAAAACTGGAAAATCCTCTGGCGATGAACCTCTTCTGGGAAATATCGATGTTCATGGGACTCATGTTTATCGGAGAAAGGGGAGGGACTGACTTCTACAACAAGAAGTTGTTGCGTAATGGAATCGAAAAAATTATCAGTTACAAGAAGAGGCAGGACTGGCCGGGACTGCACGGCGCCATTCTGAAACACCAGAGGGCTTCCATGGAAGAGGCGCTCCACTATGTGGAACAATATGCACCCCCTTCTGAAAAACAGACTCCTTTTGTCTGGCGTATTTACCGGGGACGGCCTCAGCTCTGCTACAGCCTGGCCATACGTCTCCTCTTTGAAATCTACCTTGGTGAATACAGGGAGACCGAGTATCTTCCCTCCTACGAAAAAATGGCAAAAAAATATGGCGTTTCTCTCAGCACGATCCGCAGAACCATCCTGGTCCTGAACCAGACCGGCGCAGCCGAATCCGTCAACGGGATCGGTACCCGGATCTTCCCGATCGGACGGCAATGCAATATGCCCGACTTTACCGTTCCTGCCGTCCGGCGTAATTTGGCACTCTTTGTCCAGTCCTATGAAGTGATTATCTATTCCTGTGAAAAAGTGGCGGTAGCAACGCTCCTGGCTCTCACTGGCAAAGAGCGCGAACGTTTAAAAGAACAGCTCAGAAAAAATCTGGACAGCGGGCGCTGCGGGCTCACGCCCTGGCACCTGCTGCTCTGTATCTCACAGAGCAGCCCTTTAAACGGAATCCGCGAAATTTATTCGAAAATATTCGGCCTGTTTCTTTGGGGATATCCTTTAAAAGGCGCTAAGGAGGAAACAGAAGCGCTGGATTTAGAACTCAGGGATTTTACAGAAAAAATGCTTAAGTATCTGGATCAGAACGATTTCGTCCTGTGCGGAAAATGCATGAAGGAGACGAGCACTCATCAATTTCATTCCTTGGAACGGTATCTTCTCGGCGTTGGCTTCGAACCGGATGAACTGCGGCTCTCCCCATCGATCCGTCTTATTCTCATGGATGAATGATTAGCAAAAAAACTTCCCGGCCCCCTGAAGGAATCACCTGAAAGGGCGGAAGCCCGGAGGCCATGGCGCAGCTATGCCGCGGTCAATCTGTAGAATACACTGTATAGAACAAAAGAAATATATCCGGACTGCGGCCGGCCAAAAAAGCACAGCACAGGCTGCAACGAAAAAAAGTGCTGTATTTACAGCACTTTCAACATGCGGGTGACAGGACTTGAACCTGCACGGGGTTTCCACTAGAACCTAAATCTAGCGCGTCTGCCAATTCCGCCACACCCGCTCAACGGTGCCAGATGCAAAGAACGCATTTCCCACCTTTAAAACAGCACTATTATTATATAAGAAAGCTACTGGCTTTGTCAATCAAAATATGGATCGGGGGATCCGGGAATAAACGTGGACTCCGGCTCCGAATGAGGGGGCCCTGCCCTCCGGCTCTGCATCCGGCTTCACACTTTTTTCACAAAGACGCCAAACTTTCAACACATTTTTTATGTATTATAAGAATCAGCAGGCAGGACCTGCAGTAATACTTTTTCATACTCCTCCGGCAGGATTCCCTCCTGCCGGATTCCTCTGTCCGTAACTTTCTGTTTACTGCGTCTGCCAGACTTCCAGTGCTCCTTTATTTCCCGGACATTCATGCCAGCAGGCTCCTTCCAGCGGACCGCCATGCGTCTCGTCAAAATAATACCAGTCTCCCTGTTCGTCTTTTTCCACAACCCTGCCGTTCCATTTCTGCCATCCGGTCAGCATATATCCGTCCGTACCGAATAAATACCAGCGGCGGTTGATCTGCTGCCATTCTCCGGTGGCATAACTGCCGTTCTCGTTCCGGTATTTATACCGTCCCTGACCGTCGTGTTCCCAGCCTGCTCCGGCAGCGCCCGGCTTTACCGGAATCCATGTCTTCATAAATACATCCGGTGTCCCATATTTTTTCTTTATCCCTGCCGTACTGCTCCCCCAGTCCGGAAGCTGGAAATGCGGTTTATCTACAATACTCTTCCAATCACCTCCCCATTCCAGGCCGACGGATTTCCCAATCTGTCCTACCCTGGTGAAAAAGCCTCCTGATTCATCATAAGCTCCCTTCCCGTCGTTCCGGTAGATATCGAAGGCCGTTCCCCACTGGTGGTAAGAACTGTAACTGCTGCCCGGTGCATTTGTCACAATATTTCCGGGTTTTGTCCGGCCCTGGGCATATAACGCATCCTGCTCTTCCCTGGTTCGCAGCGTCTCCCCTATTCTAATCTTCAGCCCCTGCTTCTCGCACTCCTCTAAAAGACGCGCCGCCTTTATCTGCAATTGTGGATGACACAGTTTAATATCTTTCATGGCATTTGCCTTTTTTATGTATGATATGCAGACAGGCATAGGATTGTCCCTGCCCCGGAGGGAGCCGGATTTCCCTCTCAAAAATCTTTGTAATTTATGGTAAAATATAAACTATATAAAATATAAAAACACTCTTCCCTTTTGAAACGTTTTATGATACAATATTGCTGTCTGATTGATAACGTCAATCACATCACGGGGCATTAGCGCAGCTGGGAGCGCGTTTGAATGGCATTCAAAAGGTCACGGGTTCGAATCCCGTATGCTCCATTTAAAAAGGTCTGGTAATTATCAGGCCTTTTATATTATTGCGAAAATGCTCCTTTGCTATAAAAAGTCCTCCGGGCAGAAACGCACGGCGGCGAATAATAATAATAATAATAATAATAATGCCGCTCCATCCGTTTGGAAATCAGCGCCATTTCACCGTGTCCGAATAGTTTTTCCGCATTCGCAGATACTATGAAGAACATCAGAAAAAATGTTTTCAGATGGAAAGGATGGTGAATGCATTGAGAAATTTATATGACGACGGCAATATCCCTGAGATAGACATGCCCAAATCTTCCAACGCAACGTATGAGGTTCCGGATGAACTTCCGGTTTCCACCGAACCGCTTCCTGAATCGGAGCGTCCACGTAAGGACGGTCCTGGAGGAAATTAGGTACACAGACAAACAAGACTCGCCATTACAAAGAAAAAGCCGGTTTCCAATGACTTTCAGCTCCTGGGAACCGGTTTTTGCCGTGCCCGCCTCTGACACTGGCCAAAATCCGCAGCATTGGAAGACATCGTCCCAATTCCCGGATGAAAAGAAAATTTGTTTTTTTCTGATTTTTTTGATGTATATATTGAATTCTTTTTTGTCTGTGATATAATTGAGCTCATGGGGACATAGCTCAGCTGGGAGAGCGCTGCGTTCGCAACGCAGAGACCGCGGGTTCGAATCCCGTTGTCTCCATTAAACAATAGAAAGAACGCTCCGCGTACTTTTTCATCCGCCTAAATAATTCTTTACAGAGGTCCCTTTTCTTTTGTTCTGCTGCCGTCATTTTTCGTTTCCTTCCCCGGCTCTCATGCATATAATGTATTAACCATATTATCGAGGTACCGTTATGCCCGGAAGCTGGACTTTCCAGTCCTATCTTACCCCATATGATTCTTTTATTTTCTATAACGCAACTGGAAAACACGAGGATTATTTTTATCAGCCGCTGGCCGTAGCCAAACAGGTAGTCAACGGCACAAATTACCGCTTTGCAGCGATTGCCGAGCCTTTAAAAGAAAATCTTTCCTCTCACTTTGCCATTATCGATATGCATCAGCCGATTGGCGGCGAAGCCTATACAACCAATATTACATTTGTGTAGGCATCTCAACTTTACGCCAGTTCCAGAAAGCATATTTATTCATCGGCATGTTTTTCAACAGAGACAGATCCGGCGGGATGTTGTGGGGCTCCGCCTGTTCAAACGTGTCCGGATAGGCATTGCAGCTTTCATCCTCCTACGGCTATATTTTCCTCTAATATTTTTCTTTCAGAGGCGGATAAGATAGTTGACAAAACCGTCGTCCCGTGGTACACTAGTCAAGGCTTAAACGTCAGATGCTGCTGTGGCTCAGTCGGTAGAGCGTCGCATTGGTAGTGCGGAGGTCACGGGTCCGATTCCCGTCAGCAGCTCGATTAAAACCCTTGAATTTTTCAAGGGTTTTTTTGATGTTTGGAATCGCTTTGAGCACCCCCGCCGATGATTTCTTAACGTCCTGTCTCAGGTTCCACTGCGTTCGGTTCCTCTGTCTTATCATGCCTTTCTTCCCACTTCTTCCTATAGTTTTCCCTCACCCTGAAAGTCCGAAAACGCATCCCGAAATCGAGAATTATAATAATCAGCGTTGTAATGCCAATAGCTCCCCACATCATAAACCTGCTGCATTTTTCGTATTCTCTCCATTCTCCGCTCTCCCATAAAATGACAACCGTCACCAAAGACATAATCGTATACGAAAAGTAATGTAATTCCGCCAATAAATAACTAACCGACTTTTCGGTCACTTCATATTCTAACCCGCGCGTTTTTGTTTCCCAGTTCAGCCCCGGTACCTTCGGCTCTATACAGCTTCCGATATATTCTCCAATCCGAATCAGGCTTTCATGGTAAAAAATCAGACGGCATTTTGTCAACAGCAAGACCAAAAAGGTAATCATGTAGAAACTGGCATCATGATTATAGTATGCCAGCAGATAGATGGCGCTTACCGCGGTAAAAATGAACATGTATATCTGGTTTGACGCATCGATATAGCTTTGAATCTCATCCCGCAGAGTTTTATATTCCTCCAGAATCCCATAGCCTGCCTGCTCCATTGGGACTTCCCCGGCCCGGGATACTTTCGCATGGGGTATGTTCATTCGGGTTTCTTCTGTTCGGATCTTGCCGGCCTGGATTTTGTCTTTTGGGATTTTGTCTGTTTGGATTTCGTCCGCTTGAATTTTGCCCGCTCGGATTTCACCTGTTTGGAATTTTTTCGCTTTTAATGCTTTCGCTGCCTTATTCTTTGACATTGATCCCCCTCCTGTCTTTTCCTTTTCTATCTCCTGCGTTTCCTTGCCTTTCCCTGCTTTCCTTTTTTACCTCCTGCCCCCTTTGCTTTCTCTTTTATTCATCTTACAACGATTTCTGCCGTAAAACCAGTCCCTGCCGGACTTTCTATTTCTGGAAGAATCCGTTTCTGCTTCTGTATTTCATGCACCAATACCGGCGTCCCACATAAAAACTACCGTGCCTGCGAAAACAGTACAAAAAAGCAGGATACCTGTTTCTTCGTACCCTGCTTTTTAATCAGTATATGCAGCGTCATTATTCTGTCCAACCTGCTAATACTTCTCAAAGCATCTTCGTATTGTTTCCATATCTCTCCTGAGCAGCTCCATCTGCCGGTTCTTTGGCGCTTCGGCGCGGAGAGGCATCAGGTTATAATAATTCTCCGTGACAATCCATCCCTCAAAGCCCTTCTGCCTCAGATACCGCATCTGGTCGAAGAAGTCGGTATTTCCCTGTCCCAGCAGCCGATCCCCCGGATTCTCTATCCCGTCCTTCGCATGGAGCACGCTGTCCATCCACGGATACAGTACCCGGAGCTGTTCACACTGATCCATATCAAAATTAAATTTGAAGTTCTGCGTATCAAAATGAACTTTCAGGTTTGGCTCGTTCAGATCCTCCATCATCCGTATCTGGGCTTCTGAGTCCAGTGCATTTTCCGTCAGAATCAGGATTCCTTTCGGAGCGGCGGCGCGGCAGGCATAACGCAGCGCCTCTTTCGTATTCTCCGTATGTTCTTCACTGCGGATCAGGTTTTCAAGAAAGTTCGGTATCATAATCCGATCAATCCCAAGCTGTCCGGCTGTTTCAATTCCCAGAGCAATCTGATCATATGCAATCGCTCCGTTTTGCGTATTCCTGCCGTGGATAAATTCATGGACCATCACGTCGTTTAACACAAGCGCCGGATATTCAATCCCATAACGCTCCCGGTCCTCCAGATATCCTTCCATCACTTCTCTCTGTGACAGGGGATATCCTGCCTCATAGCTGCCTAGTTCCAACTGGATTCCATCAAGCCCTGCTTCTTTGGCAGTCCTCGCTGCATAGAGGCCTCCTCCGGGAAGTCCCCAGGCAACCGCTCCCAGCTTAATTTTCTTATCTTTCATCGCTTACCCCATCCTCCGCTTATCCTTGTCCGGTCTTTCTCTGCTCTCTTCTCCCCTGCTACTCCAGATTGCTATGGTTCCTGTACATTTCTTCACTGCTTATCTGATACCGCTCCATCAAAAGCAGAACCATAATATCACAGAGAATGCCGGCGCTCTGTTCAAAAAGACTCCCCATGGGCTGTATGGAATCACCGGACTTCCTGTTCTTGGCGGATGCTTTTAAAAGAACGGTTTCATCGCTCAGTTTCCCGAGCGTGGAATCCCCTCTGGTTGTCACCAGGATAATCACGGCTCCGATTTCCCTGGCTTTCGAAGCGTGTTCTATCAGCATAGGCGTCTCTCCTGAACCGCTGAGGATGAGAAGAACATCTCCCCCCGTCAGGGCGGGTGTTGTGGGTTCCCCAACCACGCTCGACTGAAATCCCATCTGCGTCAGCCTCATGGCAAATCCTTCCGCCTGGAGCCGGCTCCGGCCCGCTCCGTCACAGAAAATCCGATTTTCCCTTTCAAATTTCCCGGCCAGCCTGCACAGGGTTTCCAGCGGAACACTCTCAATGCACTGGCAAAGCTCCTCCAAAACCTTTTCTACAACTGTCTTACTTTTCATATCCATCTGTCCCCTGTCTTTATCATCTTTTGCCGCCGCTCCGGTGCGGCGGAACATTAATTTCGCTTCAGTGACCTGACCAGAGCCTGAAGGGAACCGCCGGATTTAATGTAATCAATATAGACGGCAATCAGGATTACGATACCCTGCACCACGTACTGCCAGGAAGAATCGATTCCCAGCAGGTTCATGCCGTTCTTCAGGATTCCAATGACAATGACGCCGATCACGGTGCCGGAAATGCTTCCTTTTCCACCACTCATGCTGGTGCCGCCGAGAACAACGGCTGCGATGGCATCCATCTCGGCGCCGTCACCCATGATCATCGTGGCCGTAAATGTTCTTCCTACAGTCAGGACTCCGGCCAGCGCCGCCAGAAATCCGCTGAAGGCAAACACAAAAAATGTAACCCATTTTACATTAATACCGGAATATTCCGCCGCCATCCTATTACCCCCGGTGGCGTAGATATGGCGTCCCAGCCTGGTGCGGTTGAGTATAAAGGAGGAGACAATCACAACTGCAATAATCAGGTAGAGCTGGATAGGCAGCCCGAAGATACTGCCCATTCCCCAGAAAGTATAGGAATCGTCGAGCACGGCGATCGTCTGGGCGTGGGTATAGATTCTGGCAATACCCCTGCCGATGTTCATGGTAGCCAGAGTCACAATAAAGGCAGGGATCGTTGTGCGGGAAACAATAATTCCGTTCAGGCCCCCAATCAGCGTTCCAAAGAATAGGCCGATCACGATTCCCACCGGAACGGGAAGTCCCAGCCAGGTAATCATTCCCGCACTGACACAGCCTGTGACCGCAATCACCGAACCGACGGACAGATCGATCCCGCCGAGCAGGATGACAAACGTCATACCGCAGGCCAGATACAAATTGATGGTAATCTGGCGGACCACATTAAAAAAGTTGGTAACCGTAGCAAATTTATCTGTCATAAAGGTAAGGCCCAGACACAGGATAAACAGGCCCATTAAAATTCCGAAATTCATTTTAACCGTGTTGACAACCGACTGTCCAAATTTATTTTTCATAATTTCACTTCTTTCCCCTTAGATTTCTTTTGTCGATAATTCCATAATTCTTTCCTGGGTAAATTCCTCACGATTCAGTATTCCGGTGGTGCGCCCCTGGTTCATAACCACGATCCGGTCGCACATGTTGATTAATTCCGGCATCTCGGAGGAGATAAAAATGATGGACAGACCGTCTGCCGTCAATTTGTCGATCAGATGATAAATGTCCGATTTTGTTTTTACGTCAATTCCTCTGGTGGGTTCGTCCAGAATCAGAATCTTCTTCGTCACCAGCAGCCACCGGCTGATGATCACCTTCTGCTGGTTTCCGCCGCTCAGGCGCCCGATCGCCTGCTCCACTCCCGCATATTTTGTCTGCATGATGTCATCGACATATCTCTTAGTGAGTTCCAGCTCTTTTTTCCTGTCGTAGCGCCCGCCTTTTAGAAATTCACCCATCACCTCCAGCGTTGCATTAAACCGGATTCCCTGCACCGGGTAAATTCCCTCTTTTTTCCTATCCTCCGGCACGAGGCCTATTCCGTGATCCATTGCGTCCTTTACACTATGTATTTTGGTCTCTTTTCCATCCAGATCGATGACGCCTCCGTCCTTTTTTCTCAGGCCGAAGATACAGGCCATAGCCTCCGACCGCCCCGAACCGACCAGTCCGGAGAATCCCAGCACCTCCCCCTTGTGTAAATCAAAGGAAACGTCCCTTACCTCCTTTCCCGATGCCAGATGCCTGGTCCTCAGCACAATTTCACCGGTCGAATGGTTATGTTTTTCGTACAAATCCCCGAGCGTCCTTCCGACCATCAGGCTTACCAGCTTATCGTGGGAAGTCTCTTTCGTCACCACCGTGTCAATGTACTTTCCGTCCCTCATCACCGTGATGCGGTCCGCAATCACATCTAACTCCGACATCCTGTGGCTGATGTAAATAATTCCCACGCCCTTTTCCTTCAGCTTTTTCACCGCCTCAAAGAGCACATCCACCTCCGTGTCCGTGAGGGAGGAGGTCGGTTCATCCATGACAATAATCTTTGCCCCAAATGAGATTGCCCTGATGATCTCGACCATCTGCTGCTGCGCTATGTTCAGTTTCCCCACTATCTGAGACGGTTCCAGCTTAAGCTCCAGGGCGCTTAAAAATGCGGCCGCATCCGCATTCATTTTCGCGGTGTCAACTGTTCCCAACTTCGTCTTTGGTTCCTGGCCAAGAAATATGTTTTCGGCGATTGTCATATACGGGATCAGCATCAATTCCTGGTGAATCACCCGGATACCGTGTTTTTTCGCACTGTCTACATTGGTAATTTCCACCTTTTTACCGTCCACATATATCTCACCGCCGTCTCTGCTGTAAGCCCCTCCCAGGATTTTAATCAGTGTGGACTTGCCCGCGCCGTTCTCGCCGAGAAGCGCGTGAACCTCCCCCGAACGCAGCTCCAGCCTGACGTCCTCCAGTACCTTTACATCAGAAAAGGATTTCGTAATTCCATCCATTTTAAGCAACTGTTCCATATTTTGCTCCTTCATATCTTCCCGTTTCCTATGGTTCTCCCTCAAAAGGCCTGTCTTCAAAAAGTGGGCGGCAAGTCGCATGCCGCCCACTAAAAACGCCGTTACTTCTGTTTACTGCCAGCCGGCATTTAAGTAATCCTTGATATTGCTGCTGTCAATCGTAAATGCAGGAACGTCAATCTGGAACTGTTCCGGTTTCTGGCCGCCTAAAATTGTCTTTGCAACTTCATAGCAGTTTGTTCCGATTTTAATCGGGGACTGGGCTGCCGTCATTTTGTAGATACTTCCCTCTTTTGCAATGACCTGCTTTGCTTCCGGAGCGCCGTCCACACCGTAAATCGCAACGTCTGCGCCGGATGTCGTGCATGCTGCATACGCTCCCATGCCGGCCTGATCATTGATGGAGAAAATAGCCACGATGTCGGGATGAGCCTGTAAAATATCGCTTGTGATGTTCTGGCCTTTTTCTACTGTGCCTTCCGCGTCAAAAGTTGCAACTACTTCAAAACCTTTGCCTTCGATTGTCTTCATGAAACCTTCCTCACGATCCAGGCAGGCGCTGTTTGCCGGGTAATTGAGGATTGCGATCTTTCCGCCGTCAGGGAAATCTTTAATCATGGATTCTCCGCAGAGTTCTCCGGCCTGAATGTTGTCGGTCGCCACATAAGCGTCTACCAGTTCCAGGTTTGCAACGGAAGAGTCAAAGTTGATGACCGGAATTCCGGCTTCCTTTAATTTCTGGAGAGCCGGTGCAACGGCGTCTCTGTCAACCGGGTTTAAGAATACTGCCGATACATCCTGTGCGATAAAGTCTTCGATAATCTGGATCTGCTTTGTACTGTCCTGCTGCGCATCCACGACAACGGTCTTATTTCCGTCGGCCTCCGCCGCCTGCGTGATGGAATCCGCCACTGTCTTAAAGAAATCCGACTCGATCCAGTAGGTGACGCCGAATGTCTTTCCGCCCTCGGCCGCGCTGTCTTTCGCTTCCTCCGCTTTTTCTTCCGCTGTCTCTGCAGGCGCTGCGGCCTCAGCTGCCGGAGCAGTCGTTTCCGGCGCTTTCGTCTCGGATGCTGCGTTTGAGCAGCCGAATAAAGCTGATGCTGCTACCGCGATTGTGAGTGCTGCCACGATTTTTTTCTTCATAGTATTTTCCTCCACTTTTTTTCGGCACATTTTGCCTTTTTTATAGTTAACACCGCTTCCGCGGCAAACTATTTCCTGTTGTTCCCCGGTTATTCTGTTGTTCCCCGATCCTTCTTCCGTTCCCCGGTTCTCATGTTGTTCCCGGTTCTTCCGCCGTTCCCCGGTTCTCATGTCGTCCCCATTTTCCCTTACTCCTCGAGATTCTCCAAATCGTACAGAAGGCCGAAATCCGTTTTCATATCCTCATACAGCCTGTCGTACAATCTGTGATAATTTCTGTACCGTCTCACTTCCCGGGGAATCGGTGTCTCCGCCAGGCTGGTGCTGATTAATTTCCTGCAGGTATCCACCACGTTATCAAAGACTCCGGCTCCCACCCCGGCCAGTATCGCCGCACCGTAAGCAGGTCCTTCCTCCTGTTTCAGGGTACGTATTTCACATTCATATAAATCGGCCATAATCTGCCTCCATACACGGCTTTTGCAGCCGCCGCCGCAGACTCTCATGGACGTCACCGTGTTTCCCAGTCCCTTCAGAATATTATTGCAGTCTGCCAGGGAATAGGTGATTCCCTCCATAATTGCGCGGAGCATATGCGCCTTTCCGTGTATCGTATTCAACCCTACAAATGCGCCCCTGCACTTCGGATTCATATGGGGCGTCCGTTCTCCCATCAGATAAGGCAGGTAAATCAGCCTCCCGCTCCCCGGCTCGATTCCGGCGGCCGCCTCGTTGATTAAAGTATAGATATCCGTTCCCGCCCGTTCGGCCTCCTCTTCCATGTCCCGGCAGAAGGCATCTTTGAACCATTCCAGCGAAAGTCCGGCCGCCTGGGGGCCTCCCATGGTAAAATACCCTCCCGGCACGGCACAGCAGCAGACGTGGAGCCCGCCGTCCGGTATCCTTGTAAAATGATCCAGATGCGTATACACAATAGCCGACGTTCCGATCGTTGTAAATGCCTCTTTATCCAGAACCACCCCGGTTCCGACTGCGGCCGCGGCATTATCCGCGGCTCCGGCCACAACCTTTACGCCAGGTGCCAGACCGCATTTCTTTGCTATCTCCGGCAGCAGGGTTCCGGTCACTTCCTGGGATTCATATACTTTTCCCAGCAGCGCCGGATCAATGTCCAGCGTTTTTAAAACCTCCTGTGACCAGCGCCTGTTTTTAACATCCAGAAGCTGCATACCGGATGCGTCCGATACGTCCGTTGCGAACTCACCCGTAAGAATGTAGCGGATATAGTCCTTCGGCAGCAGAATGTGGCGGCATTTCCTATACAGCTCCGGTTCATTTTCCTTCACCCAGAGAATTTTGGCCGCCGTCCATGCAGCAATCGGGGGATTGGCCGTAATCTCCATCCATTTTTCAAGAGGCATGAGTCCGAGCATCTCCTCCACCTGGGCGGACGACCTCTGATCACACCATATAATAGATCGCCGCAGCGGTTTTCCTGCCCCGTCCAGCATGACGAGGCCATGCATCTGACCGGAAAATCCAATTCCCTTAATTTCTTCCTCCCCCACTCCCGATTTCTCCGTCACCTCTTTCAGCGTTTCAAGAACCGCTCGGCTCCAGTCCTCCGGCTCCTGTTCCGCCCATCCGTTGCCGGGCTGGTACAGGGGATATTCCCTGGATGCCTGGGCCGTAATCTCTCCGTCCGAATCCATCAGAAGTGTCTTTGTAGCGCTTGTTCCTATATCAATTCCTATCACGTACTCCATTCTTTACCGCCTCCCCGGTTGATCGGCTGTGTTTTCATTCCTTGCGCGCCGGCAAAAATATTACACTGCCTTCTCCGCCGTTCTCTGTTTCATTTCCCTCTCCATAATTGCTCTGTAAGCGCCGATATTCATTTCCAGACTGCCGGAAAACAGTCCTTTTCCGGCTACAATAATCCCAGCTCCCGCTTCCAGCACTCTGCCCAGGTTAGCCGGAGTGATGTCGCCGTCCACCTCAATCGGAATCTCCCGTCCGATTTTCCTTAACAAACGCCGGGCCTGTGTAATTCTTCCGGCTGAATCATTCAGAAAGGTCTGTCCTTTTAATCCGGGGGCCACCGTCATAAGCTGCAGCCGATCCGCCAGTTCCCATATTATCGGATCCACCGCCCTGCCCGTCAGCGTTTCAATCTGTGTCCCCGGATTCAGTGCGATACCGGCCTGTCTGCCCAGGCTGCGGACGGCCTCCAACGTTCTTCCCAGATTCCCGCACGCCTCCCAGTGAACCGTGATTCCATCGGCCCCCGCCTCACTGAACGCCCGCACAAACCGCAGCGGTTCCTCAATCATCAGATGGACATCCAGAAAGAAATCCGTGGCCTCCCTGATCGCGGCCACAAAATCGGGGCCAAAGGACAGGTTCGGAACAAAAATCCCATCCATAATGTCAATATGCAACTGCCTGATTCCGGCCCGCTTCATGACGGCCATCTGCTGTTGCAGATGAAGATAGTCGGCCGCATAGACCGATGGGGCTAATTGATACATTTCATTCACTTTCATTCTCCTACATAATTTTATTGCAATCGATGGCGGCCTGCGTGCGTTTCAGGCACTTCGAATAGTCTTTTTTCGTCTTGGTGATGTAACCCAGATAAAGGACGTCCAAGATGAACTGATCCGCCACCCTCCGGGTCGCCTTATCCCTTCCGATTGTCAAATCACTGACCGAGATGAAAAGGCTGATATCAGTATATTTTAAAAGCGGGGACTTGTTCATCTTCGTGATGCTGATGGTGGTCGCCCCTCTCTTTTTGGCGATTTTCATGGCCTGCACCACATTTCTTGAACGGCCCTCATAGGAAACAGCCAAAGCCACATCCCCTGGCCCCAGGTTGTCCGCAATCGTGTACTGCAGCATGACGTCGCTGTGGGCGGAACAGGGAATTCCAAGCCGGCAGAACTTCATAAATGCAAACTGGCAGGCCGCATAGGCGTCTCCCACTCCAAAAAAGTGAATGGACCTTGCCCCTATAATTGCATTTAAGGCGTCCGTATAGCCTTCATTTGCCAGAACCATGGTGTTCTGCAGCGTCTGTACATTGCTCTGGAAAACCTTTTTTAATATTACGGAAATGTCATCCGATTCCTCGATTTCCTCCTCGTGAACTTCACTTCCGTCCGCCATGGCAAGGATAAAAGCATCCTTCAGATCCATGTATCCGTGATATCCCATCCTCTTACAGAAACGGATAACCGATGCCTCACTGCTGTTAGACTCCGCGGCTATCTGGGCCAGCGTAAGATGTGTGATGGCATCCGGATTTTCTACCAGCGCCTGTGCAAAAGCTTTCTCCGCCCTCGGCAGGGACGGAATTAAAAATCTGATTTTCACCAACAATTCATTCATGTTTTTCCTCCATAATCAGATTTTGCAAATGAAGTTTTTCTTATAACTATTATAGTAATTGCAAAAACTGAAGTAAATATAGTATGTTTTTTTTATCTAGTATAGCAGATTTATCCCACCTTTCATTGTCAGATCTGCACAATTTTTGGTCAATTTTATGTTGTTTTTCCTTTTTCGCACTTCAATTTGAAGTTTCTAAAAATAGTAAATACTTCATTTTTATTTTTAGCATTTGAAAACAACGATATGTCACTCTATCGTTGTTTTATGGCCGTTTGTCCGGTTCCCAAATAAAAAAGAGTGTAATAAAAAAGAGTTGAAACCGAAAAATAACGGTTTTCACTCTTTTTTATTACACTCTTTTTTATTACATTCTTTTTTATTTATTGACGGCACAGCCTGTAGTGACATATCATCTCAGATAAATTCAAATGTCTGCTGTTCATAGTCCATGGTGCTTTTCAGCTCCCCGGGCGTCTGTTTCAGCAGTTCCCGGTAATCTTCCCCATCCGACAGCCAGCTTTCAAGCTGTTCCTGTTTCAGAATCAGCGGCATCCTGTCATGGATTTTCCTCACTGATTCGTTGGGTTCCGTTGTCAAAATCACAAAATGAGGTTCGGCGCCCTCAAACCGGTAACATCCTGCAAAATACAGTTCTTTTCCCGCCGCGGCCTCGAAAACTGCTTTTTCACCCGCACGGTTCCACTCGTAAAAGCCGCCGGCCGGTACCGCCACGCGGCGCCTTGCCATGCAGTCCCGGAACATCATCTTTTCCGGCGCAGTTTCCACACGCGCGTTATAAACCGTCTGTCCGTTTCCCCTGCCCTCGCTGACTGCAGGATGAAAACCCCAGTACATCTTCCTTCTCACAATTGTTTTGCCCCTCTCCGAAACCAGCACCGCCGCTTCGTCGCAGGGACGCACATCCGTCCGGATTCCGGACGTCTCATCTTCCGTAAAATATCTGCTGCACATAATCTCTTCCGTATGTCCTGAATGGTTACTATTCACAGCCCTGCAAAACCGCAGTTCTGCAGACAGTAAGGCCCTAATTCATCCTCTGCCTTACTATCTCATAGGCAAGAACACCGGCCGCCACCGAGGCATTCAGTGAATCGATATCGCCCTTCATCGGGATAGAGGCCACCATATCGCATTTTTCCTTCACCAGGCGGCTGACGCCGTCTCCCTCGCCTCCAATTACCAGTCCAATCGGCCCTTTCAGGTTCAGGCGGTACATCACCTCTCCGCCCATATCGGCACAGACAAACCAGAGTCCCTTTTCCTTCAGCTCCTCAATGGTGGCAGAAATATTCGTCACCTTGGCAACTGGCGTATAATTGATCGCACCGGCCGACGTCTTTGCCACCGTGGAAGTGAGTCCAACGGCCCGTCTTTTCGGTATAATTACCCCGTGTGCCCCCGCCTGGTTGGCGGTCCTGATGATGGCGCCGAGATTGTGCGGATCCTCGATTCCGTCCAGAATAAAGAGAAACGGCGGTTCTCCCTTCTCCTCAGCCAGTTTAAACATGTCCTCTATTTCCGCGTATTTGTATGCGGCGGCATAAGCAATCACGCCCTGGTGTTTCCCGGTATCGGAGAGCTGATCCAGTCTCTCTTTCGCAACGTAATTGATAATCGTATCCTGTTTTCTGGCTTCCCTGGTGATGGTCTTCACCGGGCCGTCCTGGCAGCCATCAAGCACAAAAAGCTTGTCTATCGTCTTTCCCGAACGGAACGCCTCCAGCACCGCATTGCGCCCCTCTATTGTCAGTTCTTCAAATCTTACATTGTCTTCACCTGCATCGTTTCCGGTATCTCCGGCTTTGCAGGCGCTGGTGTCATTCTGTTTCATCCGTTTTACTTTCCTCCTGCCCATTCAGCGCTTCCGGTCCGCCGTCCGCCTCAATCTCGCCCAACTTTGAAAGGCCGTGGCCCAGAAGTTCAGCCATCCTCCCCATCTGTTCCGTCAGGTAGAGATATCCCATCAGGGCCTCAAATCCGGTTGCCATCCTGTAGTCTTTCATTGTGGCATGCTTTGCCATTGTCACCGATTTGGCGTTTCTGCCTCTTCTGTATACGGCCTTTTCCTCCTCGGTCAGCTCTTCCTCCAAAACCTTGTAGAAATTGGCCTGGGCCTCCGCCTTGACGAGGCCTGCCGTCCTCTTATGCATCTTGTTTACCTGGGTGTTGCCATGATTCATGACAAAGGTGCGGATTGCCAGCTCATAAACGGCATCCCCCAGATATGCCAAGGCCAGGGGAGAATATTCCCTGGCCTCTACTTCTTTTAATTTCAGCGCTTCTTTAAAACAGTTCAGGCACGTTTCCATTTGACGCCCTCTCTTGTGTCTTCCAGGACAATTCCCATGTCCAGAAGTTTTCCGCGGATCTCGTCTGCCAGAGCAAAGTTCTTGTCTTTTCTGGCCTGCTGTCTCTGCGCAATCATATCCTCAATCTCGCTGTCCAGGATTTCTTCTTTCTTCTCCGTAATGATTCCGAGTACGTCACAGAGCTTCTCGATAGTTTCCTTCATCCAGGTTAAATATTCCTCAGACGCTCCGGCACCCGTCGTATTGCTGAATTTCACCAGCTCGAAAATGGCGGAAATCGCGTCGGCCGTGTTGAAATCGTCGTCCATGGCGTCTTCAAACTTCTGAACGTATTCCTTCGCAGCGTTTACATTCTCTTTCTCAGCGTCCGTCATAACGCCTTCTGCCGTCTTCAGTCCGTCATTCAGCTTCTCTACCGCCGTGAGGATTCTCTCAAGGCCGTTCTTGGAAGCTTCCATCAACTCGGCGCTGAAGTTGAGCGGGCTTCTGTAGTGGGCGCTCAGCATAAAGAAACGCAGAACCTGAAGGTCATACTTCTCACTGATTTCCCTGACAGTAAAGAAATTGCCGAGGGACTTCGACATCTTCCTGTTGTCAATGTTTAAAAATGCATTGTGCATCCAGTATTTTGCAAAATTCGTGCCGTTGGATGCCTCACTCTGTGCAATCTCGTTCTCATGGTGCGGGAAAATCAGATCCTCTCCGCCCGCATGGATGTCGATGGAATCGCCCAGATATTTCTTGGACATAACGGAGCACTCGATGTGCCAGCCCGGACGGCCGTTGCACCACGGTGACTCCCAGTACGGCTCCCCGTCTTTCTTCGGTTTCCAGAGCACGAAGTCGGTCGGATCTTCCTTATCTTCCTCTCCCGTCACCTTGATCTCGCGGAAACCCGACTGGAGATCTTCCAGATTCTTATGGGACAGCTTTCCATAGCCGTCAAATGACTTGGTACGGAAGTATACCGTGCCGTCTTTGCCCGTGTAGGCATGGCCCTTGTCGATCAGATCCTGAATCATGTCGAGCATGCCGCAGATCTCCTCTGTTGCCAGCGGATGGGTGGTGGCCGGTTTCACGTTCATCATCGCCATATCTTTCTTGCACTCTTCGATATATCTCTTGGAAATGGTGTCGGCGTCCACGCCCTCTTCGATTGCCTTTTTAATAATCTTGTCATCCACATCGGTAAAATTGGATACATAATTCACTTCATATCCCTTGTACTCAAAATAACGTCTTACCGTGTCAAATACAATCATCGGCCTTGCGTTGCCGATATGAATAAAATTGTATACGGTTGGCCCGCATACATACATCTTAACCTTGCCTTCTTCCAGGGGGACAAATTCTTCCTTTTTTCTGGACAGAGTGTTGAAAATTTTCATACTTTGCTTCTCCTGTTATTTCTTATCGTTATGATTGAATTTCCTTTTTATTAACTTACCTTCTTTAATATACTTTTCTTTTTGATTGGTTCTTCTTTGTGCGATTGATTCTTCTTTGTGCGATTGATTCTTCTTTTTCCGGTATATTCTTCTTTTTCCGGTTTATTCTTCTTTTTCCGGTTTATTCTTCTTTTTCCGGTTTATTCTTCTTCTCCTGATTTAATCCTCTTTCAGCCTGGCGGCCGAACAGCCGGAGCAGCCTCCGCAGCCGGAGCCCTGCATCATTTCCCTATCATAGCAGTAATTATCTACCGTCGTCAACAGGGTAATTGCCTGGGATGAAATTCCCTCTCCGCTTCCGGTGAACCCAAGGCCCTCCTCCGTCGTCGCTTTGACATTGACACGGCTCTTCTCAATGCCGAGAGCCTCGGCGATATTCTCCATCATCTGCGGACGGTAGGCCAGAAGCTTCGGCTTCTGGGCAATGATTGTCGCATCGATATTCTCTATAATATAACAGTTCTCCTCCAGCAGCTTTCCCACGTGCTTTAACAGCTCAATACTGGATATTCCTTTGTAGGCAGGGTCCGTATCGGGAAAATGTTCTCCGATATCTCCAAGCGCAGCCGCTCCTAAAAGAGCGTCCATCACCGCATGCACCAGTACATCGGCGTCGGAATGGCCCAGCAGACCTTTCTCATACGGTATTTTTACGCCGCCGAGGATCAAATCCCGGCCCTCCGTCAGTCTATGGACATCATATCCCTGTCCGATTCTCATATTGTCTATCCTTTCTGTCATTCAGTTTCGTCATTTTGTTTACTTCCTTATACAATGATCCTGACCTTCCGCTCAATACAGCGCACATGCAGGTCGCTCTGGTACAGACAGCTCTCCCCATCCACATGAACCGCCATCGGCCTGTCCGTGTGAATCTGGACTTCCCTGCACTGGTAAGTTCTGAGTCCCTTATTATGGGAACGTTTTAACAGAGAACGCCAGAGTATCGACAGCACCTGCATCTTCGAAGAATGGCTGACCGCGCAAATCTCCAGTCTGCCGTCACTGCAGTCCGCTTTGGGCGCAAACTTGAATCCGCTCCCCTCAAAAGGATGGATATGCGCAGATATAAAATAGATATAATTAAATTCCACTCTCTTGTTTCCGTCCAGCACAATATAGCCCTTCGCAGGCCTGGCCATCAGGTATTGTTTGATTCCGACAAGAATATAGTTCATCTTCAGAAGATGAATCCGGTTGAGCAGTGGTGTTACTCTTGAATAAAGAAGATTATGACAGACAGCCGCATCCAGGCCGATTCCGGCGCTCACGGCAAATCTGCGGTGTTTCACTACATCATCTCCGTAGGTGACAACGCCGTAGTCCATAAGTTTATGATATTTGGGATGGAGAACCTTCTTTAAACATTTTCTCGGGGAGTGCGGAAGTTTCAGGCTCCTGGCAAGATCATTGCCGGAACCGGTCGGAATATACCCAAGCGTAATCGTATTGCAAAAAGAAAGTCCGTCCAGCACTTCATTAACCGTACCGTCCCCTCCAACAACCACAATGATCTTGGGTTCCCTGCACCCCTTCGTAAGCTGATCGGCAAACTCGGCCGCCTGTCCCGGCCTCTCCGTCAGAAATGCCTTGTATTCCACGCATTCCAGCTTCAGCAGTTTTTCAATTCTCTTCCAGACTTTATAACCGTATCCACTCCTGGAGTGGGGATTTATAATAAAATAATACATCACAGCCTCCGTTGTTCTGTATATTTTATGTTACTATTCGCAGAACTGCCGAATACTGCAGGGCTATGAACCGTAACATTTTAAAGCGGCCGCCGGCAGGCAGAAGACCGCAAAACCTCTGTTTTATTCACTGTTTTTAATTATAGCATACTTCATAGTAAAAAGAGAAGAAAATTTCTATAAAATATTGTCAAAAAAGTATTGACAATTGGAACAATAAATATTATACTATCTAAGCAGTCGCGATTGAGGGACATGCAAATGGGGTCTTAGCTCAGCTGGGAGAGCATCTGCCTTACAAGCAGAGGGTCATAGGTTCGAGCCCTATAGGCCCCATTGAAAACAAAATATGGCGGAATAGCTCAGTTGGCTAGAGCACACGGTTCATACCCGTGGTGTCGAGAGTTCAAATCTCCCTTCCGCTACTTAGAAACCCTTGTAAATACTATATTTGCAAGGGTTTTTTATTTTTCTCGATTCTCGTTGAAAATGAATTTATGGAATAGAATCATTTTTTATTTTCTGTTCCATATCCCCTCCAAAAAGAACCCATTGCCGAGAGGAAATACGGGAAGAGCTGCGAAAAATTGTTGAAGAGCTGAAAGAAGAGGCCCCGGTTGAGGGTCCGGGGCCAATGGAGTAATAGGATATGGGGCGAGGCCAGTGGAGAATCGTGTCTCCGGGCGTCGCCCTCTTTAATTATAACGCAGGCATGGTTTTTTCCCCTATAACCAGCAAACGGATAATGGGCTAATTTTGTAACTATTTTACTTCCCATATCTCCCAGGCACCAGCGCCCTCAGCTCTCTCGTGCCATGCTGCGCCCTCCAACGGCCCTCCAGCCGTATTGTCCAGAAAATACCAATCTCCCGGCTCGTCCGGTCCCACCACAGTCCCGTTCCACTTCTGACAACCTGTCAGCATGTGTCCGTCGGCAGCGAACACCTCACTTGGCATACTGGGCCATGATATAAATAAGGCCGGTAGCAACCGCCCCGGCCATAGACCCAACTATTGTTCTACCTGCCATTGGTGGGATGCTCTACAGAAAAACAACCTGACACTTTAACATCATAAGGGAAGCGCCCAGATAACTGAGCGCCGAAATGAGATTCTTCATTTTATATTGATGACTGTGCCATCTTACTGAGTGTTTCCTGCAAAACAGCTGAGCAGCTGATATTGTGTTCTTCTGCATAAGTGTTAAGCCATGCTGGAATGGTCAGCGTCTTCTTGACTGCCTTTTTTCCGTATTTTGCAGCATATGCATCCATATCAAGCGCAACCATATTTACAAACTGACCAGGTTCCACGGATACAGCCGAAAATTCGGAAGCCTTAGGAGCCTGCTGTCCATCTTCCAGTTCTGTAAGTACCCAGCCACTGGCGGCATCTTCTGCCATAAAGATTGCTTCAGCCATATTATCACCACCAGTTACGCAACCAGGCAGATCTGGGAATTCCACCACATAACCGCCGCTTTCATCTTCATACGGAGTAAATACCGCTGGATAAACTAATTTCACTCTATCACCTCCTGTTTTTCATTCAGGCAATTGGGGCTTTACAGCCCCGCCTGCTTAAGTATCGATTTTACAACTGTGGAATTTATATCCTTCCCTTTATGTTCTGGTATCGTAACCTTTCCGGTCTTTGTTGGATGTTTATATTGATGATGAGATCCAACTTGTTTTACTTCATACCAGCCATCTTGTAAAATCATTTTCTCTACTTCTCTGAATCTCATCTCTTTCCTCCTTCTGATTATATGATAGCACGTGTAGCACGTATTGTCAACACATTCATACATACTATACGTGTAAGGATATGAAGAAACGATACAGATTCTATTTTTCAAGTAGGAATAGATTGGCCTTGAATACAGAAAAAGAGCCACGGGTGGGTGGCTCTGCTAATTCACACTAAACTGAACGCCAAAATGAATAATATTCTGCTAATTCACACTAAACTGAACGCCAAAATGAATAATATATGTCTTTAACTGATACTAGCATTACTAATAATACATGAACTAATAATGTAATATTAATTGAAATTATTAGTTTAATGCTTCCATCGCTTGCTAAATATATGTAAAATTTTTCAAAAAAAATCATGAGCAAAAATATTATATCAAAAACCAACATATATGTAATTTCACATACAATAACTTGATACAAACTACAATAATCTTTGGTTTTTTTTAAAACATACTTTTTAGAAAATGTGCCTTTAAGATTTTCAATATTTTTACTACTACTAGTGATTATCATAGACAAATATGCCATGCTAAAACTTATAAACAGAACGAGCATGGTAATTAATTGATTTAATAAATCTAAGACAAAATCGTCCAAGCAAAACATTCTTCTCGTATAAAATATATTATCGAAAATCAAAAATATAATCCCTACAATAAAAGGCAATAAAATATACGCCACAATTTCCGTCTGTTGCTTATGTCGCATGCTATAAAAATCTTTTATAGGATCTATAATTTCATACAGATTATGCATATAGATTCTCCTTAAAAATACTGACACAGCTTCCCCATTTCATTAAAAAGGTCTTCTGTATTTACCTCACCTGTCGATTCTTCTATTACATCTATTGGATATTTTTCTTTCATCTTTTCGGTGTCGAAAGTTAAAGGATCTTTTGTGTCCCGATCCCCTTTTACTGTTATTCTTTTTATAGGCATACTTTTATCATTATACATTTTATAAAATTCTTTAACAGTATTTCCTCTAATAGCTAGCCCTCTTGCCGCTGGTTTTAATACAATATCTATATCTTCAGAAATATCATTCCTCCCTGCAAAGCTCTTTGTTTCAGAAACTCCGATTTCATCCTGATCTATTGTAAGAGTAACTGCTTTTACTCTTTTCAACTTTTCTAATGATTTCAGAAAATCGCTAGAGACAATGGATTTATATGTCAGATGATAATAAATAAAGTCTTTTTTCTTCTCGTGTATCTCTTTTATTTTCTCATTTATATAATCGATAAGTTTTGGAAACCCTATCCCGTCTTTATTATATTCGTATAACATAACGGCCTGATTATTTTCTTCAAATTTAATTATCAAATGATTCTTTTCTAAATCTCCATCTGGTTTTTGTTTTAATCGCCCGCGCTCAATACACGTTATAGTATTCATCACATTTCTAACCACACCATATTTGGCAGAAATAAACTTCATTTTAATTGTATGTGAGCTTTCATTATGTGATATTGAATCAAGATATAAAATTTTTCTATCTTTCTCATATTTTATTATTTTATTTTGCTTTTTTCGACGGCAAAGTCGCTGTAACACAATCATAAAATCTTTTTCATAGTTTTCCAACACCTTTGTATTTTTCCCTCTTTGTGGATTAATACTTATATCGTATGCATATATAGTCCTCTGCATAGCGCCCTCCCAATCGACATTTTTTACATTATATCACATCCTATCTGGAAAATGTCTTGGGGTCTTCCCCGGTATGCACCAGCGCTGCGTGTCTGGCTGACGGACAGTCTCTGCGTTTTTCAGTGCGGCCGCTGCTCTGACACCTTTATGTAATCTGTTTTACTCATTTTATATTTTTTATAAATGATCCATATGGATATGCGTATTATAGTGTGTTACAATCAGATATAGGTTTAATTTATACAGCATTAAAATATGATGGAACAAGGGTTCAAATAGTACTTGAAGAATTTCCTCCTGTAAAAAATTCTGATGGCCTTCAGGGATATGCAAGATCAGGGAACTTTGTGAATGGTTCAGCTAACGTGTATGCTCCTACAGATGATAATTCAGTGACGGGTGAATTTGGTCAGGTTTTGAACAAATATAGATTGGTAGGCAGTCTGACATCAGATGGGATATTTTCCACAGAAACAAATCCTGAATCAGAGTTTAATAGTGGATATTTAAATGAGGCCAGTCATACAGCATCCGATTCAGCATATGAAAAACTAAATGTGGCCAAAGCAAAAACAGCAGAGGGGTGGCAACAGTGACCCCAGATGGTAACAATGTTGGTTCAGATGGGGCCATGGATAAATAAATGTAATAAATAAAATATTATATATAAGGAGAATCAGTATGAAAAATGTAATCAAGAAATTAGCGACACTAGGAACTGTTTTATGTTTAACGTTTTCATTTACCATGATGGCGTTTGCAGGACAATGGCAGAAAGACCCAGAGTTTGGAATACTACAGTGGTATCAGAGGGACGATGGTACATACCCTGTCGATTGTTGGGAAACTATAGATGGGAAATCATATCATTTTGATGTTTTTGGATATCTGGAGACAGATACAGTGACAAGTGATGGTTACACAGTAGATGTAAACGGTGCATGGATCGAAAGAATACCTCAAAAGACACAAGAAGAAATGAAACAGGATACAATAGCAGAGCTTATTTCATGGTATGAAGATGGAATATTTGAAAGTCAGGAAGACTTTGAAAAGTATGCCAGTCTATTTTTAGCAACATATTGCGATCCATCAGAAACGGCTAATATAATTAATGATATCCGAAGTAATCATACCTTTATGTCAGACGAGGAATGGAACAGAGTGAACGGGTTGTAGAATATGATTTCATAGAGTGAGGGACGCCAATGGCGTCCCTATTTTGAAGGACAATAAGAATCGTTTCTCCTATATCGGCCGTACCGCCGCCCACAATTCCCACCAACTTGTGATTCAGGGAGATGGAATCATTGATAAAAGCGGTTCAGGATACCATCAGCTTTAATTTATCTGGTCCGTTTTGTTTTGTTTTCTACAACAAATAAATCCGTCCAATTATTACATGGAGCACAGACACGCACTACATCACCGGCATCGCATTGCATGATATTAGAAACCGTAAAGGTATTTCCGCAATATAACACGCGGCACGTAGTGGCATTTACCGTCTCGGTAATCTGGGCCGTAAAAGTCTTATCGGAATTTACTTCTTTCTTTATCATTTTATCAACTTGTGCCGTCGTTTTCTCTGCTATGTATTGAACTAATTCTGAATAATTCATATTATATTTCACCTCTTGTTAGAAAAGGATGCCCAAAGAACCAGGCATCCTCTAATCATTTTAGTATTTGGAAAATTTTTGACATAATGCCGAGTCAAATTCTCTGGCAATGGTATCTACCAGCTTCTGTGTATTATCAACACTGTTCAAATTAATGTCACCCATGTTAAAATTAAATTCTTTTACTGTAGCCGACGGATTATATGCCTGCTTAAAAGGGGCAAATTCCGGTAAGCTGACCGGTATTTGAGAAGAATACTGAAGTAAATGCCGCTTTTGTTCTTCACTCAGTGCCAGTTTTTCCAGCGCATTAAAATTTTCCGCCACCTGATCAATCTGCTCCGGGTTAACTACGACCTCTCCTTCATGAAGGATAGAGGCGATCTCTTCCGGATTGAGTTTTCGAAGTCCCAGTGTTCTGATAAATTCAGTGTTGCTGCTGACAGTACGCCCAACCGGGCTGCTTTCAAGTCCATCTTTGTGAGAATTCTTTGCTTTTTCCCGTTCCTCAATTTCTTTTGCCGGGCCTTCTGCTGCTCCATCCGGTGTATTCCAGTTCGGTCCTTTGGAAGAAGAGTGGCCTTTACCTCCCTTACCTCCGGAGGACGGCTTGGAATCAGAAACTTTCTTAGCCTCTTCCTCAGCCATCTTCTTCAGTGCTACCAGCTGTTCCTCCAGGGTCTTTTTAATTTCCTCCCAGGTGGATGTATACTTTAATATTAATTCGTTGTTTAAGTGTGCCGCTTGCAGGTAAGCTTTGAAATCCTCGTAAGAACCGGATATCTGGCTTTGTATGTTTTCCAATGCCGATGCCGTATCGCTGTTGCCCGAAACGTTTAAAAGTGCATCCAGATATTCCTGAGAGGAGAAACCGTCTTTGGCTGCAAGAATCAGCTCATCGAATTTAGAGAGTACATCCTGATAGCTCATTGTCCCACTCTGGAAAGCTGCTATATACTGTTCCATAAGAGACGATACCTTTTCCGCTGCATCAATTTGTTTCTGGTACATTTCCTTCTGAGCCTCTGCAGCCTCATAATTCTTTACCATTGCATCATAGATGTCTTTATCATTACCGGTAGTGACTTTATCCTCCCAGCCGGCGCCGAGAATATCGGAGGCATGGGCCGCTTCATTTGCATCACGGATGTTATCCGCTATTTCAGACCATCTGTCCTTAATTTCATTCAGTTTAGCGATTTGTCCGTCATAGCTTTCTAAAAGATCATCACGTTCTTTCTCCAGTGACTCAATCTGCTGTTCCAGTTCATACTTCGCTTTATTGTACAGTGCGTCCTCGTGCGCTTTATTAGCGTTTCTGACTGCATCTATATCTTCCCGATAAACAATCTCACCATTTTCTACAACTTGCGTTGTTTTCTGATTTTTAGCACGTTCCAGATCATACAAGCTTTGTTCGGCATCTAGTTGAATTTGACGCGCCTCATTAGTTTTATTCAATAAATCCAATTCATCCTGTAATGGTTTAATCCTGGCTTCATAGGATTCCTCCGCCGCCTCTTTCATGTCATTATAACTATCGATTTCTTTCTCAATCGTATTAATAACAGCAGAGATAGCTGTGTCGTAATCGCCTGTAACGCTATCTAATGCACCTTTTATACTGTTAAGCTGCTCTTTTAAATCGTTGATTTTATTGAGGGGGATATCTAGGATTTGTTTGTTGTACTGGATTTGTTCCTGAATCAGAGAAGACATTTCGTTTTCACAGTCCTGAATGCTCTTCTGGACTTCGTTAAACTTGTCGCTGCCATAATCATAGTTAGACAGCTTTTTGACCAGTTCTTCGTGTTCTTCGTTCAGCTTTTCGATTTGCTTAGAGGATAATTCAATTAGCTTTTGTAATTGCTCCTGTGATGTATCTCTACCCAAACTGGATTGCTCATCAATGAAATTCCTGAGGTCTTGCTTGATAAATCCGAGCAATTCCAAATACCGTTCAATTCTGCGGACGGGGAGGTTTAGAATTTCTTCATTCCATTTGGCTTGATTTTCTTCGCATTGCCTTATGGCGTCTTTACAGCTTGATATCTGAGACTTGACATTGTACCATTCGGCACTTCCTTCATCTAATTCGTCCAAATACTCTTCTAAAGCATCAATCTGCTCATACTGTAAGTCTATTTGGCCGTCAGCCAGATTTATCATATCCCGGTAATCAGACTCCGTAATAATGCGGCCTGTAATTTCTTTAAGACTTATTTCTGACTCGATTTGACTCATCTCGGATTTTAAATCTTCCAGGGATTCTTTTATAATATTCACTCGGATTTCAAACTGCCGTTTAAGATCTTCTGTGTGTTCTTTTACTTTGTTTCTGTATTTCTCATCTTGTTTCGTATAGGTTGCAAAAGCCTCTTCGCCATCCTCCAAAAGCTTCATCTTTGCAGACATAGTTTTATCATCAGGATCATAACTAAATTCATTTTTCCAATCTTCAGCAAAGGTACTACCCATCATAATTTTACTAATCAGCGCATTACCTTCTGTCTCACCAAATGCCTCAATAATTTTCTGACGGATTGCTTCCCACTGGCTCAGGTATATATCAAGCGCCTCTTTGTTTACCCGTATTACTTCCTCATCGTTTGCGAGTAATTCATGCGTGAGGGAGAGCTGCTTCTCATAAGCTACATTCTCATCCTCTATGATGTCTACAACCTTTTGCCGTTCCTTCTCAACATGGTCTAATGCTGCCGGAATCCAGTCGAGGACTTTCTTTTGTTCCTCTTTTGCTTTTTGGGAATTACCTCCATTACCTTTAGAGTCAATTTTACCAATATCTGCAACTCCTACAGAAATATTTGCCAAACTATCCAATGACTTTATCGCCTGATTATAAGCCGACGCGGATGCAATTGCCGCGCTTCTTGCCGCTGCCTCTTCACCACTATGTACACCACCATCCAGTGCATTTGTAGTTGCCACACCATCAACAACTTGTACTCGATAATATCTCGCCCAAGCAGCTGCACAATTTTTGATTAATGTTTCCTCTATTTTCGCCTTTGCTTCTGCTAATGATTTGAAATTTCCCAAATCCGTATTATAGTATCCGCCTAACATATTAACCAACTGTGCATTTCCGTTTACAATGCTGTTAATTGTATTATTTACGGCCACTACCTTGTTTGATTCATTCTGTAATATCTGCTGATAAAATGTTTCATCCGCCTGCATCATATTAAGATACGCAGACTTGGCAGAAGTTTCCTGTCTCTCTAATTCCTGGTTCAAACCATTACGTAATTCTTTTTCCTTACTAAGATACGATAAAAGACCGGGATAGTTAGATATAATTTTATCAACCGAAGACGACGACAGATTATTAATACCATTTTCATCTAGATCCTTCAAGATAACTGAAATATCCGAGATTGAAGTTCTTGAATCCTGTAATTGTTTTTTCCAAGTGCTCAAAGAGTTTGCATTTTCATCAATGTTATATGCCATGTCATGGAAACTCTGTGATAGCATACTAAACGCAGACTCATCAATAAATCCCCCCTTCAGCATTTCTTCAAGCTTGGAACTGATGTTATTTAGACTCAGCTTTGCAATGCGCTCAAGTTCTTCCCTTAATCCAATAAATGCCCCAGTGGACATTTCCACTTTGCTGGGATCAATTCCATATTCCTGTATCAGGTCAAGCGCACCTGATTTTGTCATCGTACCATCTGCCAAAGACATTTGTGCTTCAATCAAAGACTTTATTTTACTCTGATATTCATCAATCTTCTTGTTCTGGTCTTCTGTCCAAGGCAATAAGGTCTTGCCATCGGATGCCTTTGGCACTTCCTGTATCGCTTGTGTTGCCAAGAAGCTAAAATCTTTTGATAGCAGCTCATTGTAAACGCGCTTTAGTCCCTCACCTGCACCGCTTGCATTTAATAATGCATCCTTCATGCTATTGAAGTCTTCAACAGTAGTTGGTATTCCATTATGATACTCATATTCCAGCTTTAGTTCTTCATATTTATTTTTAGTGTACGTCTTTACACTTTCAGAGACATCTGAAATACTCTTATCTATTTTTTTATAAATATCTGATTCAAGAATGGCATCGTTATTTAATACTTTAGACTGTAATGTAAGACGTTCTCTTGCCTTAACCAGTGCAGAATAGTATTCAACAACGCTATCCATATTTTCAGGATGTTCTGGTGCCCACTTTATACCTTGACTGGTTTCCTTTTCAAAATCATTCAGCATTGTGCGAACAATTCCGAGTGCCTGTACGTGCTTTTCCACACCAGTCATATTGACATTTAAAGGTACATCAATTTTACTTCCACTCCATGTGCTCCATGTAGCATCATGCAAGGTATCTTCTGCGGCCTTTCGCCCTCTCACTGCTGCTGCGTACTGCTCTTCTATCTCTGCTTGCGTTGCCTCTTTTAAAGCTTCGGAATATTCTTCCGTACCAACTGTCAGACCTTCCAACACCTTCGCTTTATCACCCAGCGCCAAAGTAATTTGCTCAATTGCTGTCTTAAATTCTTGCTCTTGCGAAGACGTACGATCCGTAACTCCTGCTAAGTTTTCATACTGCATATACAATTCATTTAATTTATTCGCCTGCATAGCGGCAGCATCAGCAGCTTCAATACTCGTCTGTCTGGCATCATCTATTGCTTGCTTAAACTCATGATATTTACCAGAAACAGCTCCTATTCCAACGCTTAAAGCCATTAATGAAATTCCAATGGGGTTCGACAGAAAAATTGCTTTCATGGTAGCCCCAAGTCCAGTGAGTGCAGCTTTCAAGCTAAATGTACTCGTTGCCGCCTTAACATTTGCCACTGCCTGCCCTTCTGTTACCTGTGTAAGTCCCAAAGTAGCAAGTTTTTCTTTTTGTTTGGCTCTTGCTACATCCTGACCGGTAAGAATATTCATTCTATCGCTTTGAGATAATGCTTTATTGGAAAGAAGCAACTTGTTCTGACTATCACTTAGGCTTTTGCTTGCCTTCCCAATATTTTTCAATGCCGTTTTTCTTTTTCCTGCATCTATAGGCAGAGACTCGATTCGTTTTATCGCATCGCCCAAGGTGCTCATTTGCATTGCCGCAGATACACCAGCTGTACTTATCGCAACAATACTTTTAACTGCGCCCGTAGCCGCTATCCCAATCAATGAAGACTGCAATAAGTTAAACTTATTAACCAAGTCAAGAATAGAAGTTCCCACATTAGCAATACTTTTAGTCATATCTCCACTAAGTATACCTGTATATGTGTAAACAAGCGTTTCTTTAAATCTGGTTATGGCTGCTGATGCACCTTCCTGATACCTTTGGAATTCCCGATCTACACTGCCAACAGAATTCAAAACATCTTTATATATTTCCTCTGCCTCGGACATGTTTTGTAGCATAGCCGCCATCGGAACACCGCTTTGATTTCCGGCTATTTTTTCCAGCAAAAGTGACTGCGAATTGTCACTGAGGGAATTATAGACTTTGGAGATTTCCAATAAAATATCGTAAGTAGATTTGAAAGTATTTTCGTCAAGCATAATGTCTACTTTACCATTGGTTAAGTTTAATATTGTTTCTTGCAGCATTGCAACTGACTCTTCTGCTTTTTCTCCATCCTCTGTGAGTCCTCGCAATCTCATGCTCACTGTTTTCAGCATATTCCCAGCTTCAGACGAAGACTGGAAAATCTGGTTTCCTGCTGCAATCATTGCAATTGACTGGTTTAAATCATTGTTACCTTCTTGCAATGTTGTAGCGCTATTTTTCAGTGCATCAGAGATTTCCTCCGCATCAATACCGCGCGTGTTTGAGATATTATTAATTTTATCCGCTATGGCTAAAGCCCGTTCACTATATTGTTCTTCTGTAAGCCCATCAATGTCTTTGAATGCCTGTAAAGTAGAAATAAGAGTGCTCATCGCCTTTTCAATGCTCATATCTCCGGTCTTTTCAAATTTAGTGGATACTTCTGCTAATTCCTCACTTAATCCTAAACTAAAACCAATCTTTTTCCAGTCTGTAACAGAAGAAATTAATGATTTTGTTTCTACTGCCAGTTCCCTTGCTTTCTTAATCGATTTATCCAAATAAGCCGGGAAATCCTCACGAGAGTTAATTTCATCCGCAACTTTATAAAGCCCGGTCATTGAATCATCTAACGCATTAACCTCTGTATATGCTTTTCTTGCTTGACTATAGGCTACTGCAACCATAGATGTAGCACTAATCAACTCACCAGTCCGTCCCACAGCTTTCTTAAAAGTATCAGTCAAAGTAAGCCCACTTAGGTTGGTAGCCTTCAACTCATTTTTAAATGCCGCCATACCTAAAGTGAGTTTTTTAATATCACCGCTTGTTGATGCATTATATGCATCGTTCAGAAGTTTCCCATACTTTTGCGTCGCTGCTGAGTTTGTAAATAACTTGCTATTTTGTTTTGCTAATAAAGATAAATCACTTACTAACTTGTCTTTCTTTATCAAAACCTTATACTCGATAGGTGTTTGACTGGCAATCTTTTGTGCACTAACTCCAGCCTGTTTAACAGACTCTTTTAATTGTCCTGTATTTGCCTTTAAACGTATATCCAAATCTTCGATTTTAGTTTGTAATGTTTTTATCTGCTTTTTTAGTTGAGCTTCGCTTGTCGATTGATTCAGCTTAGTCTTTACACTGACGTTAAGGTTTGTCAACTCTCTTAACGATTGCGTTAGTGCTCTTTTGGATAATGTCTTATTTATATTGGCTATTACCTTGACGAATAATTGACCATCAAAGGATTTCAAATCATTTTTTATCATTCTTTTTGACATGGTTTTGTCCAGAATCGCAATCAAGCTAATTCTAAAATCATTATTCATTTAATGCCTCCGTTTATTTGCGTTATATAACATAAAAACAGCCTGCATACACAAGCTGTTTATCTTTCTTGAATATTCAGTTTTTATTTTTAAAACTCACTTCCGCAATTATCGCAATGCCACTCTTTCCCAGCCTTAGGTAATGCGAATATTCCAAATATAGCAGCCCTTGTTACCTTTTTACTTATTGGAATCCTATGAATCTTTGGTGAATGACAGATTGGACAGACGGGCACATATTCATTTTGGGAACATGGTTCTAAGGATTCTGGTCTACGGGTGATAATCTGTTCGGCTGGTTCGCCACAGTCTTCGCAGTTAATTGTTTCATTGTCTTTTAGCACTACATAATCTTCACAAAATTCTTTGAATTTATCGTAATAGCCTAGTTCAATACAGCCACAATTTTTGCAAATAAGCCATACTCCCCCAGGATCGTTTTCATCCAATTCGCCCGGCTTATCGATCTGATAAAAATACATACTCATTTATTTTCCTCCTTAAAATTCCGATCCACAATTATCGCAATGCCACTCTTTCCCAGCCTTAGGTAATGCGAATATTCCAAATATAGCAGCCCTTGTTATCTTCTTACTTATCGGAATCCTGTGAATCTTTGGTGAATGACAGATTGGACAGACGGGCACATATTCATTTTGAGAACACGGTTCTAAGGATTCTGGTCTACGGGTGATAATCTGTTCGGCTGGTTCGCCACAGTCTTCGCAGTTAATTGTTTCATTGTCTTTTAGCACTATATAATCTTCACAAAATTCTTTGAATTTATCGTAATAACATAATTGATTACAGCCACAATTTTTGCAAGTAAGAAATACTCCACCCGTATCATTTTCATCTAATTCGCCCGGCTTGTATATATCATAAAAATACATACTCATTTATTTTACCTCCTTATAATTTCTTAAAATTCGCTCCCACAATTATTGCAATTCCATTCTTTTCCTTCCGCTAGAACATATACCCGCAACTCTTACATTTAAACAGTTTACTCGTATATGGTAATGCGAAGACTCCTAATTGTTCTTAAAACTCTCTCTTACAACGGTTACATACCCGTTTTATTTTTCCAGAACCTAAAAATCCTGTAAATAGACTATAGCCTTTATTAAGTAAGGTGTATTCTGTGCTAGAACAGTAAGGGCAGCGTATTACAGGTTCTTCCGCTGCCGGAGCAAATGCATCGGGGATGTAGGTGCGTAGAATACGCTTCACTTCATCTAATCCACCCGGATTACTTTCAGGCGGTGCTTTAAATTCCTTAATTAGAAAGTACGTGTCTCCAAACCGTATTAAATCTATCGGCTTGTCTCTCAAGGAAGTTGTTCTCCCATTATTCTCTTTAAAACCATAGTACCACCACGTAATCCAATCGGAATGCTCATCCGTTACATTCGTCTCACCATATCCGCTCAAATTAGCCCCGCATACTAAACAATTATTTTCACTACTTTTTGCTTTTAATAAATCTTCATCAAAAATTGTATTGCATGACGGACATACAATTTTTCTTTCCAATTACGATTCCTCCCAAAATCTTATTAATTAGATAATTGCGAAACTCTGAAAGCCGCATAAAACCTAGCTTTTTTGAGTCTTGTTTTTACGTTTTTCCTCACCAAATTTTGAATTTTTATGTTCGCCTTGCATAAATATCTAGCTTGTTATATTCAATTCCGACTTATTTCTATACGAGGTGCATAAATTCTGGTCAGTGAATTTCGCAATCGCCTATTCTTATTAATTACCTCTTAAAATTCCCGTTTACACCGGTTACAAACTCTTTTAACTTTTCCGCTTCCCAAAAAGCCGGTGAGCAGACCGTAACCTCGGTTCATAAGCGTGTATTCTGTGCTAAAACAGTAAGGACAGCGTATTACAGGTTCTTCCGCTGCCGGAGCAAACGCATCGGGGATGTAGGTGCGTAGAATTTTTTTCGCTTTATCTGAGCCATTAGCATCTCTAGGCGGTGCTTTAAATTCCTTAATTAGAAAGTATGTGTCTCCAAACCGTGTTAAATCTATCGGCTTGTCTCTTAAGGAAGCTGTTTTCCCATTATCCTCTTTAAAACCATAATACCACCACGTAACCCAATCGGAATGCTCATCCGTTACATTCGTCTCACCATATCCGCTCAAATTAGCCCCGCATACTAAACAATTATTTTCACTACTTTTTGCTTTTAATAAATCTTCATCAAAAATTGTATTGCATGATGGACATACTATTCTTCTTCCCATTACGATTCCTCCCTGAATTCTTATTATTTACCTCTTAAAATTCACGCTTGCACCGATTACAAACTCTTTTAACTTTTCCACTTCCTAAAAAGCCGGTAAGTAGACCGTAACCTCGGTTCATAAGTGTATATTCTGTGCTAGAGCAATAAGGGCAGCTGATAACAGGCTCTTCCTGGGCCGGGGGGAATGCATCGGGAATGTAGGTTCGAAGGATTCTTTTTGCCTCATCTAGTCCACCCGGACTATCCTTTGGAGGAGCTTTGAATTCTTTAATAACTTCAAAATACTCCGGGTGGTAAGGCAGTTTATCCCAGATACTATAATCATCTTCGAATCGCTTATCTCTTAAATACCACCACGTAATCCAATCGGAATGCTCATCCGTTACATTCGGCTCACCATCTCCACTTAAATTAGCCCCACATACCAAACAATTATTTTCACTACTTTTTGCTTTCAATAAATCTTCATCAAAAATTGTATTGCATGATGGACATACTATTCTTCTTCCCATTACGATTCCTCCCTGAATTCTTATTAATTACCTCTTAAAATTCCCGTTTGCACCGATTACAAACTCTTTTAACTTTTCCGCTTCCTAAAAAGCCGGTAAGTAGACCGTACCCCCGGTTCATAAGTGTGTATTCTGTGCTAGAGCAGTATGGGCACCTGACAGGTGGCTGTTCCTCGGCCGGGGCGAATGCATCGGGGATATAGGTGCGGAGAATTTCTCTGGCCTTTTCAGAGCCATTTGCATCTCTTGGAGGTGCTTTGAATTCCTTAACTACTTCATAATTCTCCGGATGGTAAGGCTGTTTATCCCATAGAGACAAACTATTATATTTTTTACTTCTTAAATACCACCACGTAACCCATCCCGGATGCTCATCCTCTCCACTCTGGACATCATCTCCACTTAAATCAGCGCCACATACTGGACATATAGTTGCATCACCTAATATTTCCTCTTTAAAAATTGTTCCACATGATTCACAAATTATTTTTCTTCCCATTATATCGCCCCTCTTAATTTACTGTTTATGAATGACAATTCAAACAATTATTCTCACCTCAGCCGTCATACCTGATTTTATCTCTGGTTTTGTACGAACCCACATTCTTTTTCTATATCGTACCATATTTTACTATTTATATCTATGTTTTATACCCTGGTTTACGATAATGCAGGTACTCCAAAGTTACTGTTCACAGGTAGTATTCCGCGAGGTGTTTTTTGTGAGTGGAGCGCAGCGAAAGTCACAGAAAACCCGAGGGTTGCGGCGCGAAACGGCGTTTTTTGCCGTTTCTGTGCATCGCGCAGCGTGTTACTGGGCACGGAGTGAACAGTAACCTCCAAAGCAGCAAAGCCGGTAATTATTTTTCATAGGAATTTATGGCGATATGCCTTTGATTTAATTACAAAGATATTTTTCTAATTTTTCAAAAAGATAGTCATAAAGATCGAGCTTTCCATTTCGGAATTTTGATAACACTGTTATACAGATTCCCGTCTCCTGCGCAATAAATAACTGTTTTTCTCTCTTCAGCCTCTCGTTATAGAGAATTCTTAATTCTTCCTGAGTCATCATATCCTCCTTTCCTTTTCATATGAATCTTTTTATTCCAAAAGCTCCCCCAACGATCTCCCAACCATGCATAACCATGGCAATAAGTTCCCTTCGCTTTCCCTCCATAGGCAGAGATTGAATTTCCTTATTTTTCAGCGCTTTCCCCATTTTTTCGTGGACTTTTTTCCGTTTTTTTAAAGCAATTTAAAAATTTATTTTTATCTTTGTCATATAATGTAATCAGCAAGTCATCCCTTAAATATTCGTTTCCCGATTTAAGAGCAAACTCCAGTAAAGCATACATTGTGTCCGATGTTATCGTGATGTTTTTTATCCTGTCCATCAAAATATTAAATTCGTTCATACGCTCGTCATAATATGTTTCATCCGCACCATCGAGTTTACCAACTATTTCACTGTATTCATTTACTAAATCTATCATTTTTTTGCACTGTTTTCTGTCTGAATTCGCTTTATTCCCTCTGTTTTCAAAAATGGGTTTCACTCCATATACACTTTCTTTATATGTTTTTGTATTTGTCTCCTTATAGACTCTCTTATCCAGAATATTCTTATCAAGAATGCGGTACAAAACGTCCATCGGGCAATTAAAAAATTCAACTTCCTCCTCTTTTATGTTCAATTTTTTCTTTTTCTTTTTATTATTATACTTTTGAACTTCCGCGTAAAAAACGGGATATTTCCTGTACCGTTCCATACATTGCATTTTATTGAGTCTCAGTAGTTCAGAACCGATATTTATTTTATAACTTTTTTTTGCCGAATCGATGGCTACTTGGGCCAGCACACTGCAAATAATAAATATGTCTTCCAATTCACGGTTATTGCAGCCCTCATCAAAATAATAGCTCAAAGCTAACTGCGCGATATTGCTTGCGACCCCCACATGATATTGTGCGGATGATATGGCAGAATCCATTTTTGCATAAGAAAGCATACTTTTATCGTATTCACCAGCGGAATCGGGATGGATACTATTTATAATCGTAGGATATTCTATGTATGCCTGTTTAGCTAATGTAACCATTTCCTCCTGATTTGTTACAAAAATACTGTCACTGTCCAAATCCTGTCCGTTCAATCTGCACTGGACATCCGTTTCGATCCCATTAATTACAATTACACTGTTTCCCAAATTCGGAAAATATCTTATCAGTTTGGGAGGATATACATTTATCAAATGTATAATATTGTTCGGAGAATTGTGCGGAGAACGAAAACCCGCCATTCTTTCATTCTCCTCAAACCGGGAAGTATAGCATTGTATCCCTTCCCTAAGCTGGTTAAAACATGTTTCATCGATGAAATTTTGTCCTGTAACCTTCATAAGCATGGCAACCGGATTTCCGCATATCGTCAGGTTATCTCCCACTTGTAATAACTTTCCTAATTTCAGCCTTTTCTTGAATTCACTTATTCTTTTATCTTTTTTACATTTAAAATACTCCATAAACCGAAATTCGTCGTTCCACCGGTACAAGGCGCCCAATACGTTATAGATGCTGTATTTTGCAGTACCTTCCATTTCCAGATAATCAACAAAAAAATCATCATCAAGTTTAAGCCTGTTACAAAACTCCGTACTTACTTCCGCAATTTTTCTAAGGACATTCTCATCCTTTGTCAGTAATGTATTGTTTATCTGAAAGGAAACTCTCTGTAATCTTCCATATTTACTACTGTGTCCCGTTTTTACAACAGCAAACATTTCTCCATCTTTTTTCATGAACTTTTCATAATAACGGAAAGCCTCAGCGGCATCCCCCGTTTTGCTCATCAGATCGATAAATTTGAACCATTTCAAGGAATTCTCTGTTATAATCACCTTAATATCTGTTATTTTTATCTTGCGTCCCAACATGTCTGTCGCATATGCAGTATCGTAACCGCGGCCGTAGTAGTCTCTAAAATATTCCTGGACATTTCCTCTAAAAAGGCACGACTTAAAGAAATGGCTTCTACAGTAAATAAAACCGTTTTTATCATCAGGAAAAATAGATTCATCTATCAATCCCATTCCGTCCCACAAAATATTCGTCATTTCAGTTTTTTCGTTGTCTCTTTCAACATAACATTCATTTTTGTAATGCGCTATGGCTTGTACCGGACATTGTCCGATGGGGATTCCATGCTCTGCAAGAGCGCGGTCCGTCTGTTTTATCATAGTCAAATTTGGATTCTTTTTAGCCTTTTTGCTATAAAATGTGTAACCCAGGAGATTAATATCATTTTCAAAGGCGGTATAATCTTTTTTATATTTTATACGCTCTGTTTCTCTTATTTTAACTGATACTGCCTTCTTTTGTACCGAGACCTCCTGATCTTTAACTACAAAAATGTTTTTTAAAGGAATGTGTATAAAGTCAATTGCTGTGGCGGTAATTAACGGCGCATAGGCTGACATTTCAACAATCTTTGCGCCTTTTTTATCCGGCATTTTATTCCATAACCCCATGGTAATATAGTTTAACGTCTTTGCATACAATTCATCTCTGATAAAAATGCACTGTCCCTCTTTCGCTTTGCCCGGATTTCTCATAAGCATGCGATATAACACGAATAATTCCTCCGTATTTCCGCCCGTCTCAGAATGATAAGTAATCCAGGGAATCATTGCTCCATTTTGGTAATAATGTGCTCTTAACTCCTGTGCCGTTTTCGCAGATTTTATTTCATCCGGATCTGAAGCATCCATGTCGACTCCCCAATCAAATTTCATTACAACGAAATCCCGGCTAAATCCTTTCTTATTTACAGTTACACCATGTTTGAAAACAAACCGGGAAAATAAACTGCTGTTTATCACCGCATTTCCAAAATCAATGTAAGGTTCTTTATACTCTAATATATAATTATCATTCTCTTTTTTCCTTTTGGCAGGAAATTTATATCCATTGTTATATCGGTATAAACTTGCCGCCTGGACACTTTTTATACGGATTACACCATTCTCTTTTCTTTGCACTTTGATAATTGTCCTCCTGTTTTTATCTACATTACTTATTTCTCCATTCAAAAAGGATTTCTTGTAAAATAAGCAAGGAGTCAATTACAATACAAAAAACCCCCCCCTCAAAGAGGAGTGGTTGGCTAAATATTATTTGTTCATCAACATTACAGCTCATGTATGCCAACACTAGCCTCCCTGATACTGTATATGTTCTATATTTTATATTTTCGGAGTTACTTCTCCCGTTTTAATTCTGCTCCACCTTTAACCACTAACCTTAAACAACGAAACGCACGCTTTGCGAACTTTTCATTGCCTCTCAATAAAAATAAAAAGTGCAAAGCGTATCAAATTAATAAGGCTTTGCACTTTTTATTATGGTTAGTATAAATTTTAATGATTAACCGGCCGGTAAATCGCTCTTCCGGCATCTGTGTACTATATGTTTTTGAAATAATCTGCAAGGTTCATTTTCTCTGTAATCTTATGGACTTTTCCGGTTTTGATATATCCCATTTTCTCATACAAATGGCAAAGTGAAGCTTCTTGTTCAATTGTATCCAACTCCCATCTCCGGGCATCTGGATATAAATCTTCTGCTAGTAAAATCGCCTGTTGAGCATAGCCTTTCTTCTGGAATTCACGTTAATACATTTTACTATGATCCCATATTCGTAAAATGGAACCAGGAACATACGCCCTCACTATTTCCCGTTAACCACATGTCCCGGCTCTTTCCCATCCGCAAAATCAACAATATCCTTCACCAGCATTGGAATAATTGTTTCCCCTATATCGGCCGTTCCTCCGCCCACATGGGGAGTAACCACAATATTGGGGTTTTCAAGCAGCTCATGTCCCTGGGGCAGGGGTTCCTGCTCTACACAGTCCAGTCCGGCTCCCCTAAGTTTCCCGTATGCGACGGCCGCGGCAAGTGCGTGGTCGTCCACCAAGCCGCCCCTGGCGGCATTGATTAAGATCGCCCCGTCCTTCATCCGGGTGATCTCCTCTCCGCCTATCATATGGTGGTTACTGTCCGTCAGAGGAATATGGAGGCTTACAATATCGGACGTTTCAAGCAGGGTATCAAAAGAAACATACTTCATCCGGTACTCTTCTTCCATCTCCAGAGGGAGTCGGAATGTATCGTAATACTGCACCTTTGCTCCAAAACTCTGTACCCTTTTCGCCACCTGGCGGCCGATATTGCCGCCACCAACAATACCCACCAGCTTGTGATTCAGGGAAACGGAATCATTGATAAATGTATTCTTGCTCCAGCTTCCTCTGCCCAGACTTTCCGTATGGCACAGTAATTTTCTTCCCACGGCCAGCATCATCAGGACGCTGAGCTCCGCTACGGCCGCCGCATTTGCTCCCGGCGTGTTGGTGACGAGCACTCCATGCTCTGTCGCCGCCCCGGTGTCCACCGAATCATAGCCGGCTCCCCAGCGCATAATCATTTTTAAATTCTTGTTTCTTTCAATCACCTCTCTCGGAGCTTTAAAAACGCGCAGTATCATAATTTCCGCGTCTGTCATTGTTTTGTAGGCCTCTTCCGTGTCTACCCGGATTACCTCAAACCGTTCCTCCGGAAGAGCCTTACAGACCGCCTCATATGTATTTGCGGGATAATTTCCTGCAAGAACTACCTTTATCATATCATTCTCCTGTTCCATTCTATTTACTTCTTCCATTCTTTTAACTTTTTTCCATTTTTTACTTACTTTCTTTTTTTCCGTTACCTCATATCCTGTTTCAGCGTATCGGCAATCTCTGCTATGAGAGCTTCCGACGGTTTCTTTTTATCAATTGCGGACACCTTTATAATCAGCCGGTACAGATTCACCTGTTTTTCCTCCGCCACTTTCCTGAACAGCTTTATAAAGCTGGAATGGCAGCCCGAAAATCCGAGGGTGAGATCCAGAGGCGTTACAGGATTGTGGTAATTGTACGGCTCCATGGCGGGCTGCAGGCGCTTTTCAATAAAATCCAGCATTCCATAGAGATCAATTTCTTCCATTTGTCCACATCGCTGCATCATTGCCGTGCAAATCTCCGTAGCGAGATTTCCGGCGCTCCTCGCCATTCCCATCAGGCCGCAGTCTAATATTGCCGCTCCGTTCTGGTATGCCGCCATTGCATTCGCCGCCGAAAGCCCCAGATTATTGTGGCCGTGAAACGCTACAGGAATTGATACGGCGTCTGCCAGCTTTTCCGTATAAACGGCAACCTCATCCGGCAGCATCGTTCCAGCCGAATCCATAATCGTAATCTCGTCCAGACCTGCCGCCTCCAGCTTTTTGCCCTCTTCCGCCAGCTCTGTGGGGTTTAAAAGGTATGCTTTCATGGAAGAATAGAACGCTTTTAAATTATTTTTCTTGATATCTTTTATTGCCTGAAGGGAAATATCGGCATCTCCTGCGTCCGCTCCGACCCGCAGAAAAGAAAGTCCTCTTTCCGCCGCCAGTTCCACGTTCTTTTCGCGGTATCGGTTCGCATTTAAAAACATGCCCAGTTCCGAAGAACGCCCCTTATATTTTTCCGCAATGTCCAGATATTCCTGATCCGTCAATGCATCCGTAAAACCGGCTACCTCATAGGCTCCGATTCCTCCTGCGTTCCCAAATTCGATAATCGGAACATGGCAGGCCGTCAGGCCGTCCAGAACCATGTCTGTTATTTCTGCCGAAAACCCTTTTCCTACCACATTTGCCCCATCTCTGAGTGTACAGTCCATTAATTTAATCTTCATTTTAAACCTCCCTGAATATGATTACTGGATACAATTTTTGATTAGTTTTATAAATACGATTTCTGAATACAACTTCCTCTTTTCCCGTCTCCTTAAATCCGTCTCCTCTTTTTGTCAAACAGGATAATTCCTACAACGGCAAATCCAATCATAAGCGCTGCCCCCACGCCCATGGTCAGGGAGATTCCGGTCATTAACCAGACCGGGGCAAAACCTACAAAAGAATCTTTCCAACAGGTCAGAGTCGTATAAACGCCATGGGTATCTCCCGCTGAGGAACAGGAATCCGGATCCACAGCCCGCACCAGCGCCAGGCCGGTGGAAGTGTTTCCTGTAGCAGCTCCGAATGCCATCATTGCTTTTTCAAACCACTCATGCTTGCAGAACCTGTTTGCCGTGATAAGAATAATCGGAACGGTCAGGAGGCAAAGGGTAAAAGTATAGATTAAAATTGGAACTATGTAGGTAGAAATAAACTCCACGTCCAGCGTCGCCATAGCCGTAAACACCACAATTTCCAGTAAAAAGCCACTAAGGAGTTTGATGGTCTTTAAATCTACATAACGATCCCATTTAAGGATTTTCAAAATCTGCCATAAAACGGCTCCTCCGATTACACCGTGCAGCACGCTGGGAAGGGTACTAATGAATCCCCAGTAACGTCCTGTAATCTCGAACAGCCTTTGCCCCAGAAACAGAGCCGCAAGCAGCCAGCTGGCCTGAAGCGCCAGGTGATTAATGCTGATTCCCGTCGTTACCGTCTGGCCGGAAGGCTTTCTGTTTTCCTCCGGAAGAACTCCGCCATAGAACCAGGACGGCTGTTTCTTTGGTTCTTTTACATAACTGGCCCAGCCTTTTCTGACGCCGTAGTTCACCAGAATCATTCCGACAAGCATTGAAACGATAAGGCCAAAGGTGGACAGAACCATCCCAACCGCCATATTTCCTTCTATTCCCAGCGATTCAAAGGTTGCGGCGGCAGCGCTTGCCGTCCCATGGCCGCCATGAAAGGAAAACACTCCCATAATTCCCCAGCCCTTCGGCAGACCTGGCCATATTTTAGACAGAAGGTATCCGAGTCCTGTTCCCACGCACATCTGCATTCCATATGCCGTCATAGGTACACAAATATAATCCAGATAGGAACCGATGCGATCCCGGTTAAAGTTAACACCGAACACCAGAGACGCCATCACGATATCGATTAAAACGTTTGGAACCTTTGCGTAAGTTTCCGGCACCGGAACCAAATTGAGAATCTGCGGCCCCAGTATCAGGATCACCAGCCCTCCAATCAGCGATGACGGCAAAAATAATTTTTGCAGCGGTTTGACATACTCCCTGATGAAAAATCCCAGTAACATGAACACCGCCAGCAGAAGCATGTCGTTACAAAATGTCCGAACAGTCATTGTATTTCTCTCCTTTTCTCTTTACTTAACTGGATCGTATCACGTTCTATAGACAATGTCTAACAGCATAATTTTGAGTTTTTCCCAATAATTATATTGTGATTACTGGCCTGTTTTGTCGATTCCCTTTTATTCCAAACGTCTAAAGCCCCGCTGCCTGATGACAGCGGGGCTGATACAAATCCTGACCCTGTCCGATACGTGATAACAAGATTTCTCTTATATATCTCTCTAATCTATCAATTTACGCCAGAGCTCTATATACCGTTTCCCCTTCCAGAACCGTCAGGGACGGACAGAGCATTTCCGAACCGGTTACCGTGTCGTGAAGGACATCGGTAAACATGAATTCACCTTTTCTTCTCTCAAATACAGACAGGTTCGCCTTCGCGCCTTCCTTAAGGCAGCCAATTTCCCCCTTCATTCCCATCAGTTTTGCTGGAAATGATGCGCAGCAGGCCGTCACCTGAGGCAGGGTCATCCCAAGCGCCATAAAACGCGACATCAGATAAGGAAGGGAAAAGGCCGGTTCATAGAGAAACGTATTTCTGGTAAAATCCCCTGAAATCAAATCTGGGAGGAGTCCCAGTCCCATTGCCTTTCTGGCGGTTTCATGGCCAAAATGGCCCTTTCCGCATGCCGATTCCAGTATGATCCCCTTTTTCCTGGCCCTGATCATTTCACCGGACACACTGCCATTTTCCAGAATTCCCTTTTGCGGTGTGAACACGTGACAGAAAATGTCCCCTGGCCGCAGAATATCGATCAGTTCAGACAGTGATCCCTGGAAATCGGGCATATGGACTGAAAGTGGAAGCCCGCATGCATTTGCCGCCTCCACAGCGCCGCGCAGGGCATCGAAGCTGGTTGTATTGCTCTGTTTTGCAATCTCACTGCTGATCCGTATCTTCAGGCCAATGATTTGTTCCCGGTGCGTATTGCACATTTTTAAAATCCTGCTTTTGTCAAAGTAAGCCGGGTTAATGTTCTCATTATGGCTTCCCAGACAGCTTAAACCTTCAGACGCCACGTTTAAGTACATTCTGCAGTTTCTCCGCTCCCGCTCCGTGAGGCTTTTGAGAAACGCTTCAAAATTGGATACTCCGGCGCTTCCCGCATCCACGGCTCCGGTTACTCCGGTAGACAGATAGGACGAAGCGTGAAGCGAGGTCAGGGTTCCTCCCGCGTAAAAATGGGCATGGAAGTCAATCAGTCCCGGCAGCACCGCCCTTCCTGAAACATCGATCTCATGCAGGCCCCCCTCCCCGATGGAGGGAGCGATCTTTTCAATCCTGCCGTCCTTCACGCCAATATCTTTCCCGGCCCCGTCAAGCCCATTTTCCGGATCGGTCAGCTGGCCGTTTCTCAAAATCAAATCATACATCTTACGTCTCCCCCTTACCCATATTTTCCCGTCACATTCCTGTGTCGAAAGTTTCACACGCTACCAGATGAACTGGGAAAGCATCACCAAAACCGCCCCGATAGCCGCCCACAGCATGACAATCTTAAAGGCGAATTTAAACCACTGTGTAAAGTCCACATTGACCACGCCGATAACGCTCATTACCGCTCCCGACCATGGAAGGATGTGAGTCAGAAATCCGTCTCCAAAATTGAATGCCAGAATAGCTGTCTGCCTGGACAGGCCGATAATATCGGCAACCGGAGTCATAATGGGCATCGTCACCACAACCTGCCCGCTGCCCGATACGATTACAAAATTTACCAGAATCTGGGCCAGATACATGCCGAGGCTCTGCAGAGACGCCGGCAGAAATTGAAGTGTTCCGGCAATATAGTACACACAGGAATCCATAATTTTACCGTCTGTCAGTATTTTGGAAATTGCCGAAGCCATTCCAATCAGAATCAGAGGGAACACGACTCCCTTGGCCCCGTTAATAAATTCTTTGATGACCGTATCGGCCTTCATTCCCGAGCAGGCCGCCACGATAAATAGTACCCAGATAAATACCGCCGACTGATTGTTGACGCCCCAGCCAAGCCGGATAGAACCGTACATCACCGCGATATAACCGCCGATGACGGTAAGAAGTATCAGAACATGCCTGAAATTCAGCGATGCCCTGCCGCTCAAATCAATTGCTTCCGCATTCTCCCGCAGTTCCAGTTCATATGTATAGCTGACCGTCCGATTCCGTTTTACCTGCTCCGCATAGCGCATAATGTAGATGCAGGTCGGAACCAGCAGCACCGCCATGCAGAAAAACCGGTAGCCCACTCCGGAGTACAAAGGAAGTTCCGCTATCACATCGGCGATTCCCGTCGTCTGGGGATTCAGCGCACCGCAGCTAAAGCCGATGCCGCCTCCCAGGATAACCGTCGCCACACCGGTCATAGCGTCAAATCCAACGCCCCTCATCAGTAAAACCGCAATCGGCGTAAAACCAATCAGCGTATTAATACCCTGGGTCGTGCAAAGCAGGGAAAAGAGAATCGTCAGGATCGGAATAATCAGCTTCTCCTTCCCCTGAAGTTTCCTGGCCACCGTCATCGTAAGTCCGTCAAACGTCTCGGTTGCAATTACAACCTGGAACACGCCCGAGATAATCATTACGAAAAAAATGGTCGCGGCCATGCTGTTCATTCCCGTCACCAGATAGGACGGTATCATAAAAAGATTGACCGGATGCTGCGCAATAAAAGAAAACTCCTCCGGTATCACGACTGTGTTTCCTGCCGCATTCTGAATCCTTGAATACTCTCCCGCCGGGATTATCCATGTCATCACTACCGCTATCACACACAGCGCCAGTATTATAATAAAAATATTAGGCATCTTAAATAACTTCTTCTCTTTTTTCTGCTTCATCGCAGTCCCCTCCTGGTATTTGTTTCTGCTGATATTTGTTTCTGCTAGTATTTGCTTCTCCTGATATTACTTCTTATGATGTTCATTTTTAAGCTTCCGTTCTATCTCATTCGATAGTCTGCGGTTGTTTTGTCGTCCTCAATTTCCATGCATTTAGATTGATTTCCCCGATAAGCATATGGTATCATAGTAAATATACCAATTACAAACAGTATAAAATTGTTATTTTGACAAGAAGATTGTTGTGTTGCCAATCAGGCAGCATACTTGTGTTGAACAGGAGAATATCGATGAATTTAAAGAGTCTGGAATATTTTCTGATCGCCGCGGAAGAGATGAATTTTACCAAAGCCGCCGAACGGCTTTTTATCTCACAGCAGGCCCTGAGCGGTCATATTAAACGGCTGGAGGAGGAATACAATGTAGAGCTTTTCTGCCGCCGCCCATCGCTCCATCTGACGCCGGCCGGGGACAGCATGGTATTCTATGCCCGTCAATTTCTGAATACGCATGCCCGGATGGAGGCCGACTTTGCCGATCTCTCTTCCAATTATAAAGGCCATTTTTCCATCGGCCTGTCGAGGCTCCGCTGCCAGGTCTTCTTCCCGAAAATCTGGGAGGAATTTCACCGCCTGCATCCCAATATTGATATTTCAATTGCGGACGGCGCCTCACAAACCTATGCAGAGCTTTTGCAAAAAGGGGATATTGATCTGTATGTGGGACTTAATATCGCGGCAAGGCCCAATGTCACCCTGCTGCCACTGGCTAAAGACCGCCTGTTTTGCTGCATCCCTTATTCGCTGATACAAAAGCACTATCCCGAACATCCGGAGGCGGTGGCAGACTCGCTGCGGCAGGGCGTCGACTTGCTCCAGATTGCCCAGCTGCCTTTTATCATGCTGGCCTCTGGGAACCGGCTGCGCAGGAATATTGATGCGTTTTTTCTCTCCAACCAGATACACCCCCACATTATCATGGAGAGCAACCACCAGGATTTGATTTACCGGATGTCAAGAGACGGCTACGGGGTCGGAATCATCTCCCCCTTTCTGATTTATCAGACAGAGCGGCTTGGTAATCCCGATAGAGACTCCCTTATTACCTGCCCTATTCTGAATGAAATGCCGGAGAATCTGATCTGCCTGGCACACAGAAACGACTATCCGCTTCCCAGATACGCAGAAGATTTCATTGCAATCACGCAGAAAATATTTGCAGACTATTCAGACTCCATCTCCCCTGCGGAGAATCGTTAACCAAAATGACACAGCATAATATACAGTACATTCAGGAGGTACATAAATGAGATGTCCGAAATGCGGAAATGAGAATTGTCAGATCACAACAGAAGTAACTTCATCGGGAAAGGATTTTTCGGCCGGAAAAGGATGCTGCGGCGCTCTTCTGCTCGGGCCGATTGGAATCCTCTGCGGCGCCTGCGGAAAAGGCAAACAGATCAATTCCACCACGTTCTGGGTCTGCCCACACTGCGGAAAGAAGTTCCGGGCATGAATTTCAATCAGGATCAGCTTTGGATCAATTCAATGCAGTGGTGCAAAAAATACTGCGGCTGCCACCAGATGCCCCAGCGCAGCTTTTTCCTGGGTGATTACCAGTTTCCCCTGTGCGCCAGGTGCACGGGTATTGCCCTGGGCCATATTGCGGCAATCGCAGCAGCGCCGTTTTATACTTTTAAATATGAAGTCTCTCTTTTCATGCTTCCTATGGCCGTTGACGGGATCCTGCAGTATTTTACCTCTTACCGGTCGAATAATTTAAAACGGGTTATAACCGGATTTCTTTACGGATTTGCTTTTACGACTGTTGTATTCCGGACTGTGAAACTGTTTGTACGATATCCGGGTTCCACACTTTCTCCATGCCAACCAACTCCGGCCCGTCCTCCCGCCTTCCATTTATTAAAATTTTATAAACAACATAAACCACTGTAACCGGCATATCTTTAAATTGGAAGAATAAAGTAAGGAAACCATTAGCTTCCTTAAATTTTATTAACCTTTTCTAAATCCCCTTGAAGTCGTCCAGAGAGTGTGCTATAATCAGTCAAAGTTGAGAGACTTGTTAAAAAAGTGTTAATATTCCTAAAAAAATTCCAATACTATGGAAGGTGATTTTATGAAGAATTTCCTAAAGAAGTATGGACACCTTTGGATACTTGGATATGGTTTTATTTATCTGCCATGGTTCATATACCTTGAGAAGACCATTACAAAGCATTACCATATCATGCATTCCGTGGTGGATGATTATATCCCGTTCAATGAATATTTTATCATCCCCTACTTCCTGTGGTTTGCATATGTGGCCATTACCATCGCTTATTTCTTTTTTGTTAACAAAGAAGATTATTACCGGCTCTGTATCTTTTTATTTACAGGCATGACACTCAGCCTTTTAATCTGCACCCTCTTCCCGAACGGCACCGATTTCAGGCCTGTAATAGACCCGAATAAGAATGTGTTCTCCGGGATGGTCGCGATGCTCTACCAGACTGATACATGTACTAATGTATTTCCGAGCGTACACGTTTACAACTCTATCGGAACACATATTGCAATTATGAAGAGTGAAAGCCTGAAGAAATACAAAGCCGTACGGGTACTGTCCTTCATCCTGATGGTTTCCATCTGTATGGCAACCGTATTCTTAAAACAGCACTCCATCATCGATGTGGTCGGCGCAGTTCTCCTGTGCGGAGCGATTTATCCTCTGGCTTATGCAGGCAGCAGTGCGGAAGAGACAAGACCGGAATTCATACGTTAATATCAAACAACCGAAAACGAAAACCCTCGGCAGGAATGATTCTGCCGGGGGTTTTATAATTGGTTCCTTTAATTAAATCCATAGAACTTCTGTGTGATCTTATAGCAGGCAATCGACACCTTCCTGCCGCTCTTGCCGGGCAGGTTTGTACCCTGGCCGAGAAAACCCCAGCGGAGCCTGATATAAAGCCCCAGGTTCTTCTGTTTCAGATACTGCCACAGCTCTTTCTTCTTGGCCAGGTTCTCCTCCGTCTCGGAGCGGATGGCCAGAATCGAAGAAACCGTCATCATAATCTCCAAATAGCGGATCATGTATCTGCGGAGTTTCCTGTTGGTCATCTTCATGACGTCATAATATCCAAGCATCAGCTTTGTCACACGGATCTGCTGATCCAGACGGCCGATCATAACCGCTTCATTCACCGACTGGTCTTCCCTTCCGATAAAATACCGGTAGAAATTGACATCCAGATAATACATGGATTTCACATGCGGCAGCGGCTGGTACACAAATATGTTGTCCACATAGAATGTATGCTTCGGAAGCTCCAGGCCGCACTCCCGCAGCATCTCCGTGCGGTAGATAACGGAATGCATCAGGATATACTGGCCCAGCATGAATATCTTCACTCCGCTCCAGTCAATCAGCTCTTCCTTTGGAATAGCGGTCCTGTAATTCATGACCTTCTTCCGCTTCACGCCCTGCTTCTCATATACAAAGTTTGTAATCAGCATATCGAGGGTGACATTGTCATGGCAGAACTTACGCAGGGTTTTCAAAACCTCACGGTAGGCCTCCTCATTGACCCAGTCGTCACTGTCCACTACCTTGAAAAAAACACCGGAGGCATTTCTCAGGCCGGCGTTGACCGCTTCACCGTGTCCGCCGTTCTCCTGATGGATGGCACGGCAGATACCCGGATAACGCCTCTCATATTCGTCCGCAATCTCCGCCGTATCGTCCTTCGTGGAACCGTCGTCAACAATCAGGATCTCCACCTCATCTCCTCCCGGAAGGAGCGACTCGATGCAGTGCCTCATATAGGCAGCGGAATTATAGCAGGGGATTGCAACTGATAAAAGTTTCAATGGTCTTTACCTCCATTATTTTTTCTGTATGTTTAATTGGTTACAGCAGATTTTTCTTCCTGAAAAAACGGATTTGCAGGATATCTTCCCTGCCGTATTCTTCTCTCTCTTTCAAAACAGCCAGGCGGTAACGAATCAAGCCAACTGCTCCATCTCCGCGTTTACCTGATCCTCACAGGAGCGCATCGCCAGAATTGTCTGATCCAGCAGACGGTCAAGTTCCCATCCAAGCTGGTCCGCGCCTCTGGAAATAACATCCCTGGAACAGCCCGCAGCAAATTTTTTATCTTTGAACTTCTTCTTTAAGCTGGAAAGCTCCATATCTTTTGAACTTTTGGAGGGGCGCATCCTGGCTGCCGCACCGATTAAACCTGTTAATTCATCAGAGGCAAATAGAACCTTCTCCATCTCGTGTTCCGGCGCCGTATCAACGCGGAGACCGTAGCCGTGGCTGACAACAGCATGAATCAGCTCCTCCTCGGCTCCTCCCTCCCTCAAAAGCTCCGGAGCTTTCTCACAGTGCTCTTCCGGATATAATTCAAAGTCAATATCATGAAGGAGTCCGACAATGCCCCAGAAATCAGCATCCTCTCCATAGCCCAGTTCTTCTGCGTACCAGCGCATAACCCCCTCTACCGTCAGAGCGTGAAGGATGTGAAATGGTTCCTTATTATATTTCTTCAATAATTCCAGTGCCTGTTCCCTGCTAAGTGAAGTTTTCATTTCTTTTTCCTCTCTTGAATCTTTTTCCCCTGCATTCCTTCCGGAACCTGCAGGAGTAATTTGTCTTACCTATAGTTATATCAAAATCCTTATGCAAAATAAAGCATCTTTTCTTACAATTTAAAATAAAATCCTTTACCTTTTTATGGAGGCGGTAAAATTCTGCAAACTATTGTATTCTTCAGAGCCTTGTTGACGGTGAAAAAATATTTTATGTACAAGTCGCCGCTGCCGGTTAAAGGGTGATTTTTCCGATACATTTTTCAATGCACCACTTTAAATCTATCTTTTCTGCAGTATCCGATGCATAGATCGGATAACTCGCCACCAGCTCGCCTCCCACATAATAGGAAACGCTGCCAACCGGGGTTCCGGCCTCAACCGGAGCCGGCCGTTCTTTCGGATACTCATATCGGATGTCCGGCGTCTCATCTTTTCTCATCAGAATTTTCAGTGTCTGTTCCTCTTCTCCCAGGCACAGGGACATGGGAACCTCGTCTTTCTTGCCGTCTATTATCTTTAACGAGGGAAAGTCCTTATTTTTTTCAAAAATTTCGTAATAGTCGTAATTTTCAAAGGCGTAGCCGGCCAGTTTTCTCATATCATCCCATTTATACGTCTTGTGGGGAGGCCAGCCGCAGCCGAGCAGAGCCACCGTAAACTCTCTTCCATCCTTCTTAAGCGCGCCGACATAACAATATCCGGCATTCCCGGTAAATCCCGTCTTTCCCGACAGCGCCTCCGGCATCATCGAAAGCAATGCATTGTGGTTTCCAAGATAAAAGGAACGTTTTCCGCTCTCATCGCTAATTGTTCGCGACGCGGTCCTCGTAATTTCCAGGAATTCACTGCTCTTCGGGGACTGTTCCACGCAGTAGCGCATAATCCTCGCCAGATCGGCGGCGGTCGTGGAGTGGGGCTCCCCGTCTTCTTTCCTGGTTCCGTCCAGGCCGTTGGGCGTAACAAAACAGGTATCCGTGCAGCCGATATCACGGGCCTTCTGGTTCATCATCTTCGCAAAGCCGTCCACCGTTCCGCCAATATGCTCCGCTATTGCTACCGCCGTGTCATTATGGGATTCAAGCATCAGGGAATATAGTAAATCCCCCAGACGGTATTTCTCACCCGCTCTTATACTCAGCTGGACATCCGGCATGGAGGCAGCGTAAGAGCTCACCTCTACCATATCATCCAGATTTCCCTGTTCCAGAGCCAGAATGCACGTCATAATCTTTGTCGTGCTGGCCATCGGCCTCTTCTCGGCTTCCTCTTTTCCATATAAAATGCGCCCTGTCGCGGCGTCCATGAGCACTGCCGACTGGGCGCACAATTTCGGCTGGGATATCGGACCGGGTTCCGCCTCCCCGGTGGTTTCGTGCTCCGTCCCCTGCACAGTTTCCTGAAATGTTTCCACTCCTGTCCCGGCTGCCTGGCAAAATACCGCCGCTTTCCGGTCTGTCCCCAAAATCACGAGAAACAGCCCCAGAAATACGGCGGCAGCAATTTTTATTATTCTATCTCTCATCCCCGCTCTCCCGAAAATCTCCTCAGGAAAACTATATGCGGGTAAAAAATCATTTATTCCAGCGGCTCATTAAGCTTTTCCGTTCCCGGCAGAACAAAGCGTCCGCCTGCAATAACAGGTGTTACGGTTCCGTCTGCGTGAACCGCTTCAATGCGGTCCAGCTCGGAGTAAGGAATTGTAATATCCGTATGGCAGTTAAAATAGGCCTCGGACGGATCTTCGTTCCTGCGGACGGAAATCTCATTCTCTTTTGCCACAATCTCTTTCCCGTCTGGATTGTGCATCGGGCAGTCCTCCATCCAGCTGTAGCAAGTATCTCCTACTGCAAAATGCGGTCCCATCTTCTCAGCGATCAGAATCGGGAATTTATCGAGAATCTGGTATTTTTGTGCGACCGCATAAGCCGTCGTATTGGTGCCGATGGCAAATTCCCCCATCGGAAGGCTGTCATGATTCTTCATAATAGCCTGTTTTACCAGTGCTTTTCCTTCTTTCTCATCCGCAAAGTTCGCACAGCCGTAATCTGTAACCGTTCCATCTTTAAATTCCATATAGAGGTCTTTGAACTGGTAATCGCCAATGTAGACACAGCCTACAAAAAGTGTGCCTTCCGTCCCTGACAGTACGGGAGATGTGAAAACCTCTCCCACCGGAATATTCACGTCGGCCACACAGTTCTCAAATTTTGTCTCTTTATCCGGATCGGAAAGTTTACGGAGATTGATCCTTAAATTGGTCCTGTTCTCCCCCATGCCGTAAACACGGACATATTCCGCCTGATCGAGGGCATCTATAATCAACTGCTGGATATCCCTGTAAAGCTCGTAGTCCAGTGTGTTGATCCTGATGGTTTCCTCAAAAATCGCCTCAAAGTCTCTGCCGATCTCGGGCAGCGGGAATGCAATGATGGTAAAGCTGGTCTCCATTCCAGGCACATAAGTATCGGTAATCTGCATTGATTCATTTGCGTAGGCGAGAAGCAGCTTTTCCTGTTTCTCATTCAGAGCAAATGCTTCTTTCTTATTTTCCGGTGCAAAACCTTCCTCACCGAAGGTCTCCACAACAGCCGGTCCTGCATATCCTCTTGCCAGCGTCTTATACTCTTCGTACGCCACCTTGAGAACCGACAGTTTTCTTTCCTTAAACGCCTTGTCCAGATAAATTGCGCTGTCATAGCGGTGGTCGTAATCATACTGCCTGTTGGCAGGCGTTGCATAGTAACCGTTCGTCCTCGTGGCAGCGCGGTTGATCGTTCCCACGGCAGCCCTGCTGATGACCGGCTCCAAGCCCATATTTCTGAAATTCTCCACGGCCATGCGGATCATTCGCTCAAATCCGATGTGATACCGGATCTGGACCGTCTTCTTTCCTTTGTACTCGCGGCCGCTTGCCACAAATCCCTTTCTCAGTCCCTCGGTATAAGTGTCCGCCATCTTTCTGACGGTTTCCTCCGGAAGAGAATTTAAAAATGAGGCCACCTTATGCTCTGATTCCGAGATATACTCCCCAAACAGGTAAAGATATCTGAGATCGGAGAGATCACTGTCCATGATAATGGATTTTGCAAAATCCAGAGAAGGATCCAGTGTCTCACGCACCCTGTAGGTCAGCATTACATCGCAGTAATCACTGACAAAATAGTAGAGAATCTCTTTCAGTTCCTTAAGCTCCGGCGTCTCACCTTCAAACAGGTTGTATGCCTCGATGAAAACTTCTTCCAGGATTGTCATATCGGCCAGTCTGCTCTCAAAGGCGTATACGATCATTCCCCGGATCTCGGTGTACAAAAATGACAGATACTGACCTAAATCCTGCCCCAGGCGTTCCACTGCATAAGCCGGGTTCGCATAACTCTCACCGTACTGTCCCGGCAATACATCCTCATAGAGCCGGTGGTTCAGCGCCTTCATTTCTTCCAGGTCCAGCTTTTCAAGTCCTCCTCTATTCTGCATCACGAAAACATCCTGGATCATCAGAATAAATTCCGCTGTTCTTCTGAAATAATCCCTGTACGGTTCCTCCACCGTCTCCTCGCCTGCAAACTGCCCGATTCTCTCCAGGGCCAGTTCATGGCGTTCTTCCACTGCCTCATTCTCTTCTCTGAACATTTCCCAATACTTCATATTTATCACCTCTTAAATCCTATCAGTAATATTACAAAACACAGAATTACCATAGCGGCCGCAGCCACTGTCCCTATCTTTGCCAGAATATAATTCTTCTCCGGTTCCTTAAAGGAACGGTATCCATAGCGCAGCGACACAACGGAAAATAACACGCCTGAAAAACAGGCGGCCACGGCTCCCAGCGGCGTATCCCCCTGGCTCCTGACACTGAAAACCATTCCTGCCACACAGAGCGCCAGCCCCACAGCCGCAGTGATTAAGCACATAAAACTGTTCTCCGCCATCGGCTTCTTGATATATGAAATTCTGTTATCTGTCTGACGCGCCACTTGCCATCCTCCTGACTCCTCTTACAATACAGACGCAGATATAGCCTGCAATTCCTCCTAATGTATTCAAAAACATATCATCCACATCAAAACTTCCCACCTTGAACACTAGCTGAATCGTCTCAATGCCAAAACTCATAAGAAAGCTCAGCAGAAACGTATTGTACCATTTCTTTCCCCTGCGGCTGATAATCGGCAGGATAAATCCAAAAGGCATGAAACAGACGACATTACCCACCGTGTTCAGCAAAAAAGAGCGCATTCCAAGAAGCTCCCTGTATCTGTAAAATCGTTTGATTTCCTTAAACAAAACGAGATTATAGGCATATTCTTCATGCCCCGAACGGCCAAACCCATCCGAAAAAAACATAAAATATGTCAGCACCACCAGATAGCAGATAAACAGTATCCAACATATCTTCTGGTGCATTTTTGTATTTTTAATCATATATTCCCCATCTATCGGCCATAGCAGTCCGGTCTTACGGCCTGCCTCCGCCATTAATAAACAACTGCCCTGCCGGGCAGCGCCTGAGCTTTCCATTTCATATTATCCGGGTGTGTCCCCGGCAGGCAAAAAAGAATACTGCAAAGGGCTCTGCTGTTCTTCGACAGGTTAATCCGTCTCTTCAGCAGAAGCCAGACCTCTGCAGCACTCATTGTATTCCAGACAGCCTTAAAATGGGGGCTGCCGTTTCTCATTCGATACGGTGTAAGTCACAATAAAGAGTCCGGGGAACATACTCTCCGGTTCCACGATTAGAATGTTATCTCTGCTTTGCGTTTCAGCAGCACGGCACCGCTGATGATAGCCATCACTCCGGTTGCCACTCCGGCCGTAATAATCACACTGCCAATTACAATATTGATAATGCCCGTATTGCGCATCGTCTTATATACTTTCTCCATATCGGCCACTCCTTGCATGTTGTTTTCTAATTCCAGCTTTATTCGTTCCGTGCCTTTATTTCGCGCCGTACTGCACGTAATATGCGTCAATTGCTGCTTTCAGCACATCGTCGATCACTACCTTACCCTGGCACTCCCTGTTATATAAGTGCTCAACCACGTCCGCCATGGAAACGATGGCAGCGGTAGGGAAGCCGTAAAGTTCCTTCACTTCCTCAAGCGCACTCTTGTCCCCTTTACCTCTCTCCATACGGTTTAAGGAAACCATCAATCCCTTTACTTCCACATTAGCCTGTGCTTTGATAATGGGGAATGTCTCCTCGATTGATTTGCCGGATGTGGTTACGTCTTCGATGATAACGACGCGGTCTCCGTCCTTCAGTTTACTTCCCAGAAGAATTCCGGTATCTCCATGATCCTTTGCTTCTTTTCTGTTGGAACAGTAACGGATATCTTTTCCGTAAAGCTCGCTGATGGCCATAGTGGTAGCTACGCTGAGAGGAATTCCCTTATAGGCCGGTCCAAAAAGTACATCAAAATCGAGTCCGTAGTTGTCATGGATAGCCTTTGCATAATATTCACCCAGTCTGCGAAGCTGCGTTCCCGTCACATAGGCTCCCGCATTCATGAAAAACGGGGATTTCCTGCCGCTTTTTAATGTGAACTCTCCAAACTTGAGCACCTCGCTCTCCACCATGAATTCGATAAATTCCTGCTTGTACTGTTCCATCTCATCTTCTCCTTCTATATATTGCAGATTTCTCCGCACTTTTATTCTTAAATCTTGTCCGGATACCCATTTTCATATAAATGCAGATTGTCGGCACCAAGACATTATTTTCCCTATTTTACCACAGCTAGGCTGGTTTTTCAATCTGCGCATGTATAAAATTTGAGTCCTCCGATGACCCGAGGTACTGTCCACCGGCAATCTGCCAAGAGGTGTTTTCAAGCGTAATATGCTTGAAAATCCTGAGCTAAACAGCACGTAATGGCGCTTGTGCCATTTCTGTGCATCACGAAGCGTGTATTGTTCACAGGCAGAATTCCGTGAGGTGTTTTGTACCATATATTCACAAAATTCCAGGTTAAGTGCCATTACAGGCTGTCATAATATTTTTCTGCCTCTTCCCGGCTTAACAAAAAGCGTTTGGACAGCTTCTCTATAATCTGTTCCCGGCTCTTTCCTTCCTCCAGATTGTCCAGGATAAGAGCTTTGATTCCCTGCTCAATCCCCTCTTTTATTCCTTCTTTTCTCTCTTCATCAAGTATGCTGCACATACTTTCCAATCCCTCCTTTTTCTCCTTCAGATATCTGACTTTTCTCACTATATTCGGAAAGGAATCCGTTTTGTAGCCACTGTCCGAATTTTTCATATAGTGTAAAAGCTCATCAATCTTTTCATCACCGCAGCGGCACTCCAGATTTGCATAAATCTCATGAACGCCGTTGTATAAGGCACTTCCGCTGCACTCTAAAACCCTGCCCACACGGTAAATTCCCCTGTTATGTGCAAGAAAATCCTTTTCCGTTATAAAAATCATGTAAATATCCGGCAGGGCCTGATAGGGCACCCCCTTTTCCAAATAGCTCATATCAATACTTGCCTGGTAGTATCTTACTCTTTTCTGGTGAGCACCGTCATCCGACACCTGCATTTCAATATTAATCAGGCGCCCTTCCATGTCCTCGGCCAGAATATCTAAAACTACGGAATGATTTTCAATATTCCGGATTGAATACTGTGCCTTTACCTCCTTCACCGTAAATCCCGGATCGCAAAGCAGAATACGGATTGCCTCTTCACATGCTTCCCTATCCTCCAGTACCTTGCAGAAAAACACATCACTTGTCATGTTGAACCGGCCGACCTTTCTCCGGCGTTCCTCATAGGACTGCGTCCGGCTGTCCAGGCTGCTCTCCGGCCTCTCATTATTCATTTGTAACTCCTCTCTTTCGTGACAGGAGATAATAATTCTATGTTTTTGCAGCCACCGCCCAGCGATGTACGGGAAACGCATAAGATGCTGCTTTTATTCTGAAAAGACTTGGGATTTTCACATTAAAAGCGAATGAAAACACCTGGCGGAATCATTATCTCATGAACAGTTATGACAGGAGTTTCTTGATCCTGCCATATGTTTTTGTCTGTTGAAATATGGCAGAATTTGCCGTTTGCAATGTATTGCAGAATTTAAAACCTGATGCCGTGATACCAGCATCGACTTGTGTATTTTATTATAACCGTTCGCAAGGGGAATATCAAGATTTTTTTGTCCTATGAGGGGATTTAGTTGAGAAATGAGGACGCCGCCGTCAGGCCAGGGGCCGGAGTGGTGAGGGGGATCGATGAGTCTTTCGTCCCGGGCGTCAGGTTGTCGCGGGCGGGGAATCCGGGCAGAAAAAGTTCCTGCGGGAAACGCTTGCGCTCGTTGGAGTACATAATGGTACTAACCTCGAAAAGACCTCGGTAAGTACCAATGAACTCCCAGGTTCCCTCCGGAATCTTTTTCTCCCTTCTTCCCCACAGGAAGGTTATGGCCGGGACGAAAGACTCAGCCAAGACGGCTGCCCGGCCCCTGGCCTGCGGCAGCTGATTTGTCCTTTTTCTTCAATGGGGGAGGCGCTTGTCGCTGCCGCTACGTTTCTCTGGATGCCTGAAAACTGCATCCTGTTCACTATGAGACTATGTACATTTATAATTTTATAATCTTAGAGTGTTTATTCTGATACTCTTTTTATGCAGCCCAGGATGTCGTCAGAATATAAACTAGTTACGACTATATCGTGGAAGCGACAATACCTCCTCCCCACTTGACGAAAGAGACAATCAGCCCCTGAAACCGGCGGACGGGGCAATAACCTTCCCTGAGTCTTCAGTCCCGTCAACAACCTGCCCGGGGAAGGAAGGAGAAAACTTTCCGTAGGGGACCTTGGAATCCGCCGGTGCTTGATGAGGTATTTTCGAATCTAGCATCCGTTGCGCATTCCACCAGCGGGAGCGAGTCCCCGTAGGAATTTTTTCTCCTGGATTCCCCCTCACGACAACTTACCAACCGGGACTGAAGACTCATACACAACCTCCCACCACCCCGTCCGCCGTCTTACAGAGGCGTCCTCGCATCTCAACTAAACTAAATCCTCATTTTACCGCCCCAACCAACTCATTAATATCATCCACATGATATTTCTTCATATAAGCCTCGATTCCCTCCACAATCTCTACGGTTGCATAAGGATTATGGAAGTTCGCCGTACCTACGGATACCGCCGTCGCACCGGCCAGAATAAACTCTACCGCATCGTCGGCCGTCATGATTCCTCCCATTCCGATAATGGGAAGTTTGACAGCGTTAGCCACCTGGTAAACCATTCTGACAGCCACCGGCTTGATGGCAGGGCCTGAAAGGCCTCCTGTCTTGTTGGCTACGGCAAAGGCACGTTTGTGTATGTCGATCTTCATTCCCGTCAGGGTGTTTATCAGCGAAAGAACGTCGGCTCCGCCGGCCTCGGCCGCCTTTGCCATGACGGTGATATCCGTCACGTTGGGGCTGAGTTTCATGATAACGGGCTGTTTTGCATACTTTTTGACTTCCCGTGTGATAGCTTCCACCGCTTTCGGATCCTGTCCGAAGGCGATACCGCCTTCTTTCACATTGGGGCAGGAGATATTGATCTCCAGCATGTCCACCGGCTGGTCGGAAAGTTTCTCCACCACGTCGATGTAATCCTCCGTCGTCTTACCGCAGACATTGACAATGATTTTTGTGTCAAACTGGGTTAAATAAGGAATGTCCCTCTTTGCAAATACGTCATATCCCGGATTCTGGAGGCCGATGGCGTTGATCATACCGCCGTAAGTTTCGGCAATCCTCGGTGTCGGGTTGCCCGGCCAGGGAATGTTCGCCACCCCTTTGGTGACAACGGCTCCCAGCCTGTTCAGGTCCAGCATCTCGCCGTATTCCGCACCGGAACCGAAAGTGCCTGAGGCCGTCATAACCGGATTCTTAAGCTCCACGCCGGCCAGATTTACTTTTGTATTCATTATAAATCCACCTCCTGTGCCAGAAAAACGGGACCGTCCTTACAGATCCGTTTATTGTGTACATTACTGTGGTGATCTACCTCTTTACTCTGGCAGACGCAGGCAAGACAGGCTCCGATACCACACGCCATCTTCTCTTCCAGGGAGATATAGCAGCGGATATTATGTTCCTCTGCGTACTGCTTCAGCGCACGCAGCATCGGAGTGGGGCCGCAGGCATACATGACGTCGGCAGTCAGTCCGTTTTCCCGGATGGCATCCAGCACATTACCTTTTGTCCCCACACTGCCGTCCTCGGTAGCCACAAATACTTCCCCATACGCCTCGAATTCATCCTTAAGAAAGAGGCTCTCATCGCGATAGCCGAGCACCATCTGTTTTTCACAGTTTAAGTTCTTTGCCAGTTCCAGCATCGGCGGAATTCCGATTCCTCCGCCAATCAGGAATACGTTCTCTCCCTCCTGAGGAAAACCGTTCCCAAGAGGTCCCATAATATCGATAGGGTCTCCCGATTCAAAGGAGGAAAATTCCTTTGTTCCGGCCCCCGCAATCCTGTATACAATGCGCAGTCTCCCTTCATCGGCATCTGCTTCACAGATGCTGATCGGACGCGGAAGTAATCTGGAACCGTCCTTGCTGTATACAGAGATAAACTGTCCGGGTCTGGCTTCCTTTGCGGCCTCCGTCGTAATCCACATACTGTAAATCTCAGGAGCCAGTTCTTCCTGGCTGTAGACAACTGCTGTTTCTTTCACCTGTGCCATTGGTTCCTCCTATAATACGCTGTTGATATCGGCAATCATATCTATGACAGCCTGTCTGGATGCCTCTGCAAAATGCTCTGCGCCAAATTTCGTATATGGTTCTTTCTTATAAGCCGCAATGATTCCTCTGGAAGAGTTGACAACCGCCCCCAGTCCATCCTCATTGAAGCAGTATTTCAAATCTTCAGCCGTTCCGCCCTGAGCGCCGTATCCCGGTACCAGGAAATATGTCTTCGGCATCAGTTTTCTGAGCACTCTGCTCATCTCGGGATAGGTTGCTCCTACTACCGCGCCAACATTGCTGTATGCGCCGTCCATGGATGCTTCTCCCCACTCTACCACCTTCTCGGCCACCAGCTCATAGAGCGGCCTTCCGTCAATCAGACGATCCTGGAATTCACCGCTGGAAGGATTGGATGTCTTGACCAGTACAAAGATGCCTCTGTCATATTCATTGCAGACATCTACAAAAGGTTTCACTCCGTCTGTACCCAGATAAGGATTCACCGTAATATATTCCGTATCAAAACCGGTACAAACCGTATTTCCAACCTTCACTTTGCCAATATGGCCCGTCGCATACGCAGTGGAGGTTGAACCAATATCACCGCGCTTTACATCTCCAATTACTACAAGGCCCTTCTGCTGGCAGTATTTTACAGTCTTATCGTAAGCCTTCAGTCCCTCGATCCCGAACTGCTCATACATGGCAATCTGCGGTTTTACGGAAGGAATCAAATCGGCAGTCGCATCCACAATCTCCTTATTAAACTGCCAGATGGCCTCTGCCGCTCCCTCCAGAGTCTCTCCATACTGCTCATACGCTTTCTTTGTCACATGCTCCGGTATATAGCTTAACATCGGATCAAGTCCCACACAGATTGGCGCCTTTGTCTTCTGTATCTTTTCAATTAATTTGCTGACCATTATTTCCTCCTTCAGGTTACTGCTGCTTTGCATTTTTCTTGTGTTTGGTGGTTCTTTTCGTGTTATAATCTTCCTTATTTTATCATAAGTCCAAATTGGTTTCAAGGCAAATTGAGATGCGGGACGCCTCTAGTGGGGGAGCGGGGGAGAGATGGATTGGGGGTCTTCAGTCCCGGCCGGAGATTGTCGTGAAGGGGGAATCCGGGCCGGAAACATTCCTACGGGGACCCGCTCCCGCTTGTGGAATGCGAAACGGATCGCCCCGCCGCCATCCCAACATCGGCTCTTTGTCCCTTTCGTCAAGTTGGATAAGGGGTTTATCGCAGCCACTACTTAGTCTATTAAGAACTAATGCTTTATGAATTGCCTTAAATTTTTTATATTCATAGGACTATATGTAAAAAACGAAAAAAAGAAGCTGCCGCAAATGAAATTTTTCTCTAAGATATAGCTTACGGTTATTCCCGATTCTCACATCTTGTCCAGAAAATTTCGTTTACAACAGCTTCTACAGGGACCGGATGGTGGGTGATAACCTGCACGGCATCAGTTCCGGCCGAAAACGTTACGGTGGGGAAGGAGATTTCTATCTTCTGAATTTCCCACCCACCACTGACCATAGCCCGGAACTGATGCCTCAAAATCCTCACTCACCAACCCGGTCCCCGGCCGTACCGGCGGCCTCATTTTTCAACTCCTTAATGTAATGACAGAGTCGCCACATAATCCCCATTTTTATACACCTTCGCCGCAAACTGCTCCTCCGTCACTGTTTCCAGCTCCATCCACAGCTCTTCGGCGGCCAGCATGATGTGTGAAAGCATAATTCCGATACTGAACTCCTTCATACTCTCCGCCGCATTCAGGGCGAATCTGCTTTTTTTGGCAAAGACGTAAATCCTGTCTGCATACACGATGAAACGCCAGGGCTGGGCGTTAAAAGCGGAAGGCGCCAGACGGGCCGCCTTCAGCACTGTCTTAATCTGCTCTCCCGCTTCCTCCTTGAAGACACAGAGTTCGTTTAACGGCAGTCGCTTGGCAAGGGGACTTTCCCTGTACAATTTCCCTTCGGGCCATCCAAAAGCTACGAGCATCACGAGGCGTTTTCCGTTCTTAACCGGCTGTTTCAGCCGGCTTCCGCCCAGATAACACGTTCCCAGACCCTTGACCGTCATATAAAGAATTAATTGTTCCATTATATAACCGCCGTTTCTTTCATAGCCCTCTTCCGGTTCGGAGTAAAAAGCCAGGTAATAAGGCGCTTCTGCTTTCCACAGGCCCTTGACCTCAGCTTTCTTTTTCGTGTTGTCAAGAATCTCCAGCTCTGTCCGAATCCGATCATTCAGTCTGGAGGTTTTTTCAAAGTATGCAAGAATCTGCGCCTGCAGTCTCTCCGGAACTTCCCGGTCCGCATATTTTCTAACGGAATGTCTGCTTCCGATTGCCTCGTACAGGTTCATCCTGGTCTCCCCCTTTTTCTATCGCCGCAGTCAGAGCCGCCATCCGGTCCCGTTGCTGTTCAGCCAGGTTTGCCTCACAGAAACGGGACAAAAACTAGATAAGCCCCGACACAAGAGGCACCACAAGCACGGTAAGAAGTCCGGCCACCGCAATAGCCAGGCTGCCCATGGCGCCCTCTATTTCTCCCAGTTCCAAAGCCCTGGCGGTTCCGATGGCGTGGGCTGCTGTCCCAAGCGCCAGGCCTTTAGCCATAGGCTCTTCAATTTTAAATATTCCAAACAGCCAGTCCGCAATAATATTCCCCAGTATTCCCGTGATTATTATGCTGACGATGGTAAGTGTCACAATACCTCCCGCTTCCTCGCTGACGCCCATGCCGATTGCCGTTGTGATGGACTTGGGAAGAAGGGATACGTAATGAGTGTGCTCCAGGCCAAATGCCTTCGCCATGACGAAAATACTGCCGGCGCTGCCGAGCACTCCCGTCACAATTGCCGCTGCCACGGCCACCAGGTTCTTCTTAAGAAGCTCAAGCTGCCTGTAAAGCGGAATGGCCAGACAGACTGTGGCCGGGGTGAGCAGATAGCTCAAAAAGCCTGCTCCTTTATTATATTCTTCATAGTTAATATGAAATACCGATAAAAATGCAATTACAAGTATAATCGCAACCAGCAGAGGGTTCAGGATTGCAAGACCCGTCTTCTTCCTCAGCCACACTCCGAAAAGGTAGGCTCCCACGCTGATCAGCATTCCGAAATAGAGTGACGATTCGACTAACTGATTCATAAGCGGTATCCTTTTTCCTTTCTTTTTCCCGTTCCCCGTATGATACGCTGGGCCATTCTGCCCGTTACCGCCATGACAAATATCGTGGAAACCACTGATATCACGGTGAGCGGTATCAGAATGTCTTTCACTTCCTGCACACTGTTTAAAAGACCGGCTCCTGCCGGGATAAACATAAGCGGCATCGTATCCAGGAAAAAATCGCCGACGCCCGACACATCCTCCACCTTCAGCGTCCCCGCACACAGCAGGACCAGAAGGATAAAAAGGCCGTATACACCGGCCGGCACCGGAAGCGGAAGCAGGTGATTCAAGATTTCTCCCACCATTGTTATTCCAAAAATAATTGTAGCTTCTTTCAGGTACTTCATTCTGTCATATCTCCTCTCGTCTGAACGTTTTAATTCTATCACTCCATTTTTTATAGGACAATATGAAAAGTACAATAAATTCAGAGAAAATTTGTTGAAAAATTTGCCTTTTATGTACTATACTTAATAAAACGTTGTCAGTAAGCCGCCGGTTTTGGATTAAAACCTTTTTTCACCGCGGAATAGACGGACACAGACCATAACCGCGCGCCGGGATTCTTTCCCGCGGCAGGCATGACAGGAGATATCATATGCAGATTATTAAAACAGACAGACTTACTGTGCAGCAGGTAAAAGAAATCGGACATCTTATTGATGAATGCCGCTCCCTTCACCCGATAAGAACCAGCTTTCCTTTTGAGGATGGTTCCGTATTTTTTCTGGCTTATGAAAAATGCGCCTCTTCCATTCCGGTTCTGGTCTGCGCTCTTGCGCTTATTATGCCCGAAACAGACGGTTTTGATGAAACGGCCGAATGTCTGGCTTTCACCCATCCGTCTTTCAGAAAAAAAGGATACTTTTCAGCTGTCTTTGAGGAAGCCGGGACTGAATTTGAAGAAACCAGCCTTCTGATTCCGGTGGACGGGCAGGATCCCGCCGTCATCCCCGTTCTGGAAACAATCGGTGCGGAATACGATTCCTGCGAATACAGAATGGAACTTGCCCTCTCCTGCCCATGCCTAAATGACGCCCCGCCGCTGTCCGGCAGACGGCTCATCTGCCGCTCTTTAAACGGCCCCGATTCCTCTGTCTCCTACTCGTTCTCATTGGAGTCTGATGCACCCCTTCCCATTGCCGTCTGCCGGACGGCTTCTTTCGGCGCCAATGTCTGCCTCTATTCCTTCCTGGTGGAGGAAGACTATCGCGGACGCGGCTTTGGAGAGGAAGCGCTTTTATCTGTTATCGAAATTCTGCGCAGCCGGGGGAACGATGTTCTGTTCCTCCACGTATCGGGCGATAATGATGCTGCCGTGAGTCTTTATAAAAAGACAGGATTCCGGATTACCGAAACCCTGTCCTATTATCTGTATTGATGGCGGTGGCCTGTACTCAAGACACGCGGGTTACCGCACATCATCTCTGGATGATGATTCCCTTCTCCTCGATCCGCTGTCTGACTTCCAGCATCTTCCAGTCCGTCTCCGCAATGATCTCGGCGCAGTTTCTCAGTTCCTGTCCAATCTCCGCCGCGTCCTCTTCCTCCAGATCCTTCTTGTACTTAAGCTGGTGATCCAGGCTGGCCCAGAAGTCCATGGCGATCGTCCTGATCTGAACTTCCACCCGAATCTGCTTCTTGCTGTCCGAAAAGAAAACAGGAACTTCGATAATCATATGATAGCTTCTGTATCCGTTCTCTTTCGGGCATCTGATATAGTCCTTAATGGCAATCACCTTCACATCATCCTGGCGCGCCAGCATCTTGCTAATCTCGTAGATATCATCAATAAAGGAACAGATCACACGGATTCCCGCAATGTCGTCCAGGTTCTGCATCATCGATTCCACAGATACCGGAAGCCCCCTTCTCTGCAGCTTCTCAATGATACTGTGCGGTTTCTTCACGCGCGACTTAATCATCTCTATCGGATTTCTGGAATTCCTGACGGAAAGCTCGTCATTGAGAACTTCCAGCTTCGTCTTCACCTCTCTGATCGCACAGGTATACTGCATCATGCATTCCTGGAACTGTTTCGCCACTCCGATTAAAGTATCCGGAACCTCAACTTCCTTCGGTGCATTCACAGCAAACTGGGTCAGTTCGCTGTTTGGATTCAAGTTAATATTCATTGTCAACACCCCAATAGTTTTTCATGGTCGTAATCTTATTTCATTATACCCGAAAGCAGCAGTATAAACAATGAAAGAATCCTTAAATTTTCCTAAAAACCTTCCCTGTTCATTTACAAATATGAGGTCTCTGTGGTATGCTCAAACCAGAAGTTTTGCTCGTGCAATACCTCGCAAGTGTTCAAAAATACATTAATACAGGAGGTTACTATGAAATATCTCGGATACTATAACGGAACTTACGGACCGCTGGAAGAAATGAAAGTCCCAATGAATGACCGCGCCTGCTACTTCGGTGACGGTGTATATGAAGCCACTCTGGCCAGAAACGGTAAAATCTTTGCCCTGGAGGAGCATCTGGATCGTTTTTACAACAGCGCAGGCCTGCTCCGCATGAAGGTTCCCTATACAAGGGAGGAGCTGACGGAAATTCTCACTTCTCTTCTGAAAGAGATGGATGATTCGGAAATTTTCGTATACTGGCAGCTTACAAGAGGGACAGCCATCCGGATTCATTCCTTCCCCGAAGCTCCCGTTAAGCCGAATCTCTGGATCATGATGAAACCCGGTGCACCGGCCTCTCCTTCGAAGACCATGAAGCTCATCACCGAGGAGGATACAAGGTTCCTTCACTGCAATATCAAGACCCTGAACCTGATCCCCAATGTTATGGCTTACCAGAAAGCGCATGAGGCAGGCTGTGACGAATGTGTCTTCCACCGCGGCGATATTGTCACAGAATGCAGTTCCTGCAATATTTCCATCCTGAAGGACGGCGTATTCATCACACATCCCACCGATCATTACATCCTCCCCGGCATCTCCAGGATGCATCTGATCCAGCAGTGTAAAAAGCTGGGAATTCCGGTAGATGAGCGTCCATTCACCGTAAAAGAGATGATGGAGGCCGACGAGGTCATCGTTTCCAGTTCTTCCAGACTTGGCCTCATTGCCAGCGAGATTGACGGACATCCCGTCGGAGGTAAAGCGACCGAGCTTTGGAAAAAAGTGCAGTCCTCCTATTTTGAGCGTTTTGACGAGGCAACCGTTCTGTAACAGCAAAAAGCTTGACCGGGGAAGAGTTCTCCTCTCCTGGTTCCGCTTTTCTATGATAAAAAATACGGCTGCCGCCGGACCGGAATTCCAGGTTACTTTCCTATGGAATCCGAACCGGCAGCAGCCGTATTTCAGTTGTTTATTCTACGCATTCTCTATTACATCCGCCGCCTTTTCAAGCCACGGCGTCTCGATATACTCAACAACTCCCTGGTCAACGCTGTTTGCAATCTGCGGGTTGATCGGGATTTGGGCCAGAACCGGGATGCCGTACTCTTTAGCCGTTTCCTCGATATGGCTCTCGCCAAACACGGAAATTCTCTTTCCGCAGTCGGGACATTCCAGATAACTCATGTTTTCCACCAGTCCCAGAATCGGAATATCCATCTTTTTCGCCATGTTAACCGCCTTCGCTACAATCATGGAAACCAGTTCCTGCGGTGACGTCACAATGATGATTCCTGCAAGAGGAAGCGACTGGAATACGGTCAGCGGAACGTCTCCCGTTCCAGGAGGCATATCGACAAACATGTAATCAATATCTTTCCAGAGCGCCTCACCCCAGAACTGTTTAATCACTCCGCCCACAATCGGGCCTCTCCAGATAACCGGATCCGTCTCATGTTCCAGGATCATATTGGCAGACAGGATCTCAATGCCCGTTGCGCTCACGCCCGGCAGCATCAGGCTGTCTTCCGTCACCTTCACCATTTCATGGAGGCCAAACGCCTTGGGGATGGAGGGACCTGTAATATCAGCATCCAGAATGGCCGTACGATAATTTCTGGCTCTCATCTTGCATGCCATCAGGGATGTCACAAGTGACTTGCCTACTCCGCCTTTACCACTGACTACGCCTATGACTTTTTTGACTGTGCTTTGAGGATTTAACGGCTCTAAAAAACTCTCCGCAGTCCGGCTTTCACAATTCTCGCTGCAGCTGCTGCAGTTATGGTTACAATTCTCGCTCATTGCCTTAACTCCTTACCTGATAATTTTTATAATAATTCTTCGGGAATTCTCTCCCGGGCAGATGGAAGGCACGCCCTGTTTTTGAGTTTTCCCAATGCCTGACTATTATATTAGCACATTCTTTTATTTTTGTCTTGTTCTATTAAGCGAGCAGGAAAACGGCGGACTACGGTCTGCTTCGCACAATGCGTCCCTGAACGGCCGCAGATCGGATACTGCCGGCAACTCCTCCCACTTTGGAAGTTTTGCCGGCAGTATCATTTTATTGAGTGGCAACGAAAAGTTTGCGTATCTCAGGCTCTTGCGCCCGGCAGCTTGAACTGCCTGATTGCCTTCACAATTCCCGCTTCTTCCATCTTTTTCGCAATCAGGTAGAAGATGGCCGTGTCGATAGGCCACATAATAATATTCTTTACAAAACGCATCGGAATCAGCGCCAGAATCCCCTTGCCCGACATCATACTGAGCCATAACGTGTTAAGAAACACGTTGCAGACCATGATTACGATAAAATGGACGGCCAGGGTTCTCTTAAACGTAAGCGGTCTCTGGTACAGGAACGTTCCGTAGATAATTCCGGCAAGGATCGCATTAAACGTAAAGCCGGGGAAGAACGCTCCGGTCGGTTTGATGATATACTTAATCAAATCCAGTACACCGCCGTAAAATCCGCCCACTACCGGTCCGAACATGAAGTATACAAACTGGTTGACTACGGCGCCAAATCCGATTTTCAGATAAGGGCCGGCCTCGATTGTAAAGTACCCGAGCACTACGGCGACGGCCATGAACATGGCGGCCGTCGTGATTGTCCTGACCTTTTTAAGCTCACGGTAGGAATCACGGTAAACAGTTACAAATTTCTTCATAAAAAATACCTCCTTTTGCAGAACTCTCGGTCCACATCAGGAGATATATGATATCAGCGATGCAGCGGGATGCGGGATACAGGCCGCGGGGAAATCCCCTTCGTCCGGATGTCAACTCCCTGTTCATCCGACACTTGACGCCTGCATACCTACTCTGCGTTCTTATTTTTTTATAGCCTCAGTATATCACTTAAATCATACTTTTCAATAGTTCTGTGAATATACCATCCAATAAAAATTCCAAGGGCCATTCCGCTTAACACATCCGTCGGAAAATGCACGAAAAGATACAATCTGGAAAGTGCAATAAGCGACGCCAGAATGAGCAGCGCAATCCCCCATTTCCGGTTGTAAAGAAAGACGCTGGCCGCCGCTTCAAAGGAGGCCAGGGTGTGACCGGATGGGAAGGAAAAATCCTTCGGATTGTGTATCAGCAATTGAACGCTCTCATCTATCCAGCATGGCCGGTCGCGCATCACAATGTTTTTTATGAGCACATTCCCGATTAAGGCCCCCGCTGCTAATGACAGTAAAACCGCCAGCCCCGCCTTTCTCGTCTTCCTGAAGCAGAAAAGAACCACTCCCAGGACGATAAAGAACCATCCCTTATCGCCGAGTGATGTGGCGGCCGTCATAAAGCGGTCCAGAAACGGCGTATGAAGCTCCTGTAAAAAATAAAGAATTGAAAACTCCAGTTCCAGAAAGGCCATAAATTACGTTTCCTCTGCCTGGGCGTCCGAATACTCCCGGAATGCCTTGTCCATCTCAATGTAATTGCGTTTCAGTGAAACGGGTTTTCCGTCCCTCGTCAGGAAGCAGTGACGGCTTTCCCCCACGCAGCGCACCTGCGCCGTTTCTTTATCGATAACCGTATACTCTAAGGCCATACGGATCCCGTTGTATTCTTTCAGGTTGGTTAATACCTGGACGGTTTCCCCGAAGCGGGACATGCTCTTATAGTCACAGCGGACAGCCAGAACCGGGCATATAATTCCCTGCTTTTCCATCATGTCGTAACCCATGCCCATCTGTTCCATGATATCGATCCTCGCCTCTTCAAACCAGTGCAGGTAATTGGCATGATGGATAATTCCCATCTGATCCGTTTCGTAATATTGTGTTTTATGTTCGTAAACATCGAATTTCATAATATAATTCTCCTTTCTCCTTTGATTATAGCGCAAAAGAGAGTATCGCCCAATGTGCAATACTCTCTGCGGATTTCTTACCGTTCCCAGTCACTATTCGCCGAGTCCGTTCTCAATTGCCTCGGAAATCGTCTTTAAAGCCTCTTCCTCATCCGGACCTTCACAGATGAGAGTAATCTCTGTACCGCACTTAATTCCTGCCGCCATAACATTTAAAACACTCTTTGCAGTAATTTTCTTCTCTCCGCATTCGATTGTTGTGTCACTCTTGAACTTCATTGCCGTCTGGGATAAGATGCCTGCCGGTCTTAAGTGGAGACCTGATGGATTCATGATTGTTAATTTTTTAGATAACATATTTTCTTCTCCTTCACTATTATTGTCTTTATTTATAGTGCTTTACGTTCTTTTATCTGAGTTTATATAAATTCTAGTATAAGTTGTATTGACTGTCAAGTGCCATCGCCTCTTTTATATGGACTAAATTATGTTATCGAATCTGCTTGTCCTCCATGATGGCAGTCTCGTGCCTCCTTACACTCTCCGTCGCACCCCTGATGCTGACAGATAAAAGAAGATAAAGTATCTCTATTACCATTGTTGCCGGAACTCTGGAAAAGAGGAAATCCTCTCTCAGCAGTTTCTCCCTTGTTGCCGTCGTGATATGATAGTTGGAAAGCTTTGCCACCGGTGAGTCGGGACTGTTCGTAATGGAAATAATCGTAACCCCGTTCCCCGAAGCTCCTTCAAGCAACCTGATTAGTCTCCTGGATACCCCCGAATTGGAAATCGCGATAATGACGTCTTTCTTCCCGAGATTAAAGGCATAGGCTGTCTGTGTCTCAAGTATCGTGCCCGTCACGGCCGGAATGCCCAGTTGGTTGAATTTGAAAACCGCATCCATCGCCACCGGGATGGTATTGCCAACAGCCACAAACTGAACCGTTCCCGCTTTCTGTATTACATCCAGAATCCGATCCAGATTCTCAGGCTCCATCATAGCCACCGTCTGTTTCAGCTCCTCCGTCTTATTCGCCAGGATATTCTGAAGCGACTGTCCGATATCCCTGCGGCTGATGTCGTTGCCGACCGTCCCCCGGGATTCTTCCGCCAGTTCCCCGGCCAGTGTCATTTTGAGCTGATGAAATCCCTTGAAACCGCATCTTCTGCAAAAACGCGACACGGATGCATCGCTGGCCCCGCTGGCCTGGGCCAGCTCGGCAACGGTCATATCCACGACTTCACGCCTGCGTTCCATGATACAGTTTGCAATTTTCTTTTCAGAATCAAAAAATGAATCATAGGAGGAACAAATCACGCCGATTACACTTTTTGCCTCGTCCATATTTCACCATTCCTCTTACACATGTAATTTTATTTCATGACGTGATTATATCACAGCGTTTCAAGATTTACAATGGTATTTTCGTGTAAATGACATAGATTTATCAATTTATTAACCGATAATTTTCCTGGCATAGGAGACCGATGCCAGCGCATCGCTGCAATAGGCATCCGCGCCGATCATTTCCGCGTATTCCGGCGTCAGGACGGCGCCTCCCACCATCACTTTCACCCAGGGAGCCTTTTCTTTCAGTCCTGCGATTGTCCTCTGCATCGCGGGCACCGTCGTCGTCATAAGGGCGCTGAGCCCCACAAGAGGCACATGCTTCTCCTCCGCCTCCCGGACAATTCTTTCCGGCGGCACGTCCTTTCCTAAATCGATCACTTCATAGCCGTAGTTTTCCAGGAGCACTCTGACAATATTCTTTCCAATATCGTGAATATCGCCCTTCACCGTAGCCAGAATGATTTTCCCTTTTTTCCCGCCGCTCCGGCCCGATTCGTCAAGCTTCTCCCGAATCACATCAAAAGCCGCTTTGGCCGCCTCCGCGCTCATCAGAAGCTGGGGCAGGAACACCGTTCCCGCCTCATATCCCTTTCCTACGCGATCGAGGGCCGGAATCATGCAGGTATTGATGACATCTAAAGGCTCCTTATCAAAGAGCAGCTCTTCCGCCGCCCTGCCAGCCTGTTCCTTAAGCCCCTTTAAGACACTGAGAAACAGGCGGGCTTCGCCGCCTTCCCCGGAAGGTACGCCGCCCGGAGTCTCTGAAGTCTCAGGCGTCCCGGCGGTCTCAGGCGTCTCCGGGGACTTAGAATACATATCTCCTGAAATAAGCCCTGCCCCTGCCGCCGAAGTCTGCCCGGCATCCTTATAGGCGTCAATATAACCGGCACAGTTCTCGTCCAAGGCGGCCAGCGCACGGAAGCTGCGATAGGCACACATCATCGGCTCGGAACCGGGATTGATAATCGCCGCATTCAGCCCGCTGTAAAGAGCCATTGTAAAGAAATTGGCATTGATGTTCTCCCTCACCGGAAGTCCGAAGGAAATATTGGAGACACCCAGTATCGTCTTTCCTCCCAGTTCGTCCCGAATCCGCCTCACAGTCTCAAGCGTAGTCAGGGCGCCAAGCGGATCGGAGCTGACGGTCATGCAGAGGGCGTCTATCAGAATATCCTTTTTGCCAATCCCGTATTTCTCCGCTTCCCGGTAGATTTTTTGGGCTACCTCAATCCGTCCTTCGGATGTCCCGGGAATTCCCTGCTCGTCCAGTGTCAGTGCGACTACGACACCGCCATAGCGCTTCACAAGCGGAAAGACGGCATCCATTATCTCCTGTTTTCCATTGACGGAATTGACCATAATTTTTCCGTTGTAAATCCGCATGGCGCGGGCCATCGCCTCCGTATTCGTAGTGTCTATCTGAAGCGGCAGCTCGGTGATTCCCTGAAGCTCCTGCACCGCCAGAGCCATTATCTCCGGTTCATCTATCTCCGGCAGCCCCACATTGATATCCAGGACATGGGCTCCGCTTTCCTGCTGCGAGATTCCTTCCTCCAGGATAAACTCCATGTTTTTTTCATTCAGGGCCTGTTTATACTTTGCTTTGCCTGTCGGGTTGATACGTTCGCCGATAATCACGGGATCGGCGCCAAACTCCACCGCCGAGGCATAAGAGGTGGCGACCGTAAGCTGTTTGTCTCCGGGAAGTTTCTGTTCTCTACCCTTCCGCAGGCGGTCCAGCCGTTTTATATGCTCCGGCGTAGTCCCGCAGCAGCCTCCTGCCACGTTAATCCCCAGATCCAGTATCTCCTTCATTGCCGTCTCAAATTCATCGGGACCTATGTCATAAACAGTTTTTCCGTCTTCACTTCTGGGAAGGCCGGCATTGGGGTTGACTATCACGGGAACTGAGGCATATTTTAAAAATTCAGCTGCCAGAGGTTTCATCTGGATGGGACCGAGGCCGCAGTTCATTCCGATTGCATCCACTCTCAGACCTTCCAGCAATCCGATAACCGCTTTCGGAGTGCCGCCCGTCAGCATTTTCCCTTTTTCGTCGAAGATTACCGTTGCAAAGACCGGAAGCGCGCTGTTTTCCCTGGCTGCAAGCACAGCCGCCTTTAATTCATAGGTGTCGCTCATTGTCTCGATCAGAATCAGATCGGCTCCCTGTGCCGCCCCAATCTCCACCACCTCGCGGTAAACGGTGACAGCCTCCTCAAACTCAAGCTGGCCTATAGGTTTTAAAAGCTTGCCTGTAGGGCCGAGATCCAGGGCAATATATCCCTTTCCGGCCTCCCTTACCGCCCGTTTTGCATTTTCCATGGCTGCGGTGACGATTTCCTTCAGGCCGTATTCGAAACTGCTGTTATATTTAAAGCGGTTGGCCCCGAATGTGTTCGTTTTGATAATGTCACATCCTGCTTCCAGATAGTCCCTGTGAAGCTTCACTATGAAATCGGGACGGGTGATATTCCATGTTTCCGGAAGTTCTCCCGGTTTCAGGCCTGCCTCCTGCAAAAGACTGCCGGTGCCTCCGTCAAACAGCAAAATTTTTGTTTTTAATTCTTGCAGTACATTCATCTCTTAACCTTTCCGGTAGGCGCAGTCCGCCTTGCCGCACACCCCGCAGTCATTCTTTTCACCCTGCACTTCTCTTCTGCCGGCGCCTATCACAGCCGTTACCGACTTGGAGGGCACCATCAGAAGACTGTCCGTGAGGGTAACCCCCACCGTCTTTCCCGTTTCCAGCACCTTCGTCAGAATCTTCTGATATTCGAGGGAAAAATCGCCGTAACCAGGGCTGAACCTTGGCCGCAGGAACTCTCCCTGCCTGAGCGCTTCCTCTTTCAGCTCCTCATTCTTTCTGTCACACCACGCCTCAATCATGGCGGCGGAGGCTGCCTGCAGCACAACGGCACGGCTCATTTCAAGACGGCCGTAACGGCGCGCCAGTAAATCAGGTCCCGCTCCCAGGGTCGCCGCAAACAGAATTACCCTTTCACAATCTTTTAAATTCTTTGAGAGGTCGAGGCTCTCCACCTGAAAGCAGGTGAAATCCAGACGGCCGTCTTTGAGGTGTTTGAGCGGAAAGGATCTCGAAAAGAACCGGGGCGAAACAACGCGTTCCAGCTCTTTGATACTATCTTCCACCAGACTTACCGTCTTCTCATCCGGCAGATTATGCCCAAATCCAAGGTATCTGTATACCTCGGAACGTTTTACTTCTATCTTATCGCTGCGATCCATCTTTCCCCCTATGTCAATTATTTCCCAATATTCCTGAAAATATGGCCTCATGTTGTACTGTTCACAGTCCGGTCTCAGTTCTTTATATGGCAAACATCAGAACAGGAATAATGGCTGATAAAAGCACAATCAGAAACATGATTACGAAGATAATGATAATTGCCGAAGTTACCTGGCTGCTGCTGTTCTTGCCGGCGTAATATCCTTTTTGGCCGTTCCTGTAGGTCTGCCCTCCATATTTTACAGATCCGCCCTGACTTCCTGCCTGACGGCCGGCCCCATACTTCGGAGCGGAAGTTCCCGCTCCTCCCTTCCAGCCGGAAGCCGGAATTCCCTGTTTTTTAGGGTTCTCCTTCATAAACGACGGATTATGGTATTCACAGTTTCCCTCCGATGAAGGATGACTTTCATTCAGATAAAAATCCCTTTCCACGATTCTCGGATGTCTCACAAAACTTCTGCAGACAGAACAGTAATGTGCACTCTTCATCCTCTGATCACAGACAGGACATATTCTTTTTGCCATGCCGCTCCTCTCCTTTCTGAACGGAATTAAGCGCTTATATTTCTGAGATTTATGCAGAAATCATTATGCGCATTTAAATTCTACCTTGTGGACATTATAACATGTTCACTTCGTGAACACGTGTCTCCGACGGAACTTAGCACCCGAATTTCTGCGGTGGACGCAGAAATCAGCATGCGCAGGTATAATGCCACTTTGTGGACATTATACCATGTTCCCCGGTACATCTGCAATCAGTTATAGGCGGGCGCCTCCCGTCTCTTTTCTTATCCGTTTCCCTGTTATTATTTTAACGAATTCTTGTTAAATTCTGTAATAAGCTTGAATTTACTGGAAAATATGCTAGAATACAGTAACTATAAAAATACAGTATTACAACAGGGGGATTTATTATGAGTCAAAGCACATTTAAGGATTTCCTGAAACGGAAGCAGGTCAATGTTTCCGTTCAGACTTACCTCATCGATGCACTGGGCGCAATGGCCTTCGGTCTTTTCGCTTCTCTGCTCATTGGTACTATCTTCGCTACACTTGGCGATAAAACCCATATCGAAATCTTTACCACCATTTCCGCCTATGCCAAAAGCGCTACCGGCGCCGCCCTCGGCGTCTCTATCGCCTTTGCCCTGAAGGCGCCGCCGCTCGTACTTTTTTCCGCCGCCACCGTCGGTATTGCAGGCAACGAACTGGGCGGTCCCGTAGGAGCCCTGGTTGCCACAATTATCGCCACGGAGCTTGGTAAGATCGTTTCCAAAGAAACGCCGGTGGACATCCTCGTCACTCCCGGAGTCACCATTATCTCCGGTGTTCTGGCCTCACAGTTTGTAGGCCCCGGTGTCTCCGCATTCATGACCGCCTTCGGCAATCTTGTAAAAACAGCTACCGTGATGCAGCCCCTCTTTATGGGTATCCTGGTTTCCGCCCTCATCGGCATTGCCCTGACGCTTCCTATCAGCAGCGCTGCAATCTGTATCATGCTCAGCCTGGACGGCCTGGCCGGAGGCGCTGCCACAGCCGGCTGCTGCGCGCAGATGGTCGGTTTTGCCATCCTGAGTTTCCGTGAAAATAAATGGGGCGGCCTTCTGGCACAGGGCCTTGGAACTTCCATGCTCCAGATGGGTAATATTGTCCGGAACCCGAGAATCTGGATTCCGCCGACGCTGGCCTCCATGGTGACCGGTCCCATTTCAACCATGGTATTTAAACTGGAAAATATCCCGACGGGTTCGGGTATGGGAACCTGCGGACTGGTAGGCCCTATCGGAATCTACACCGCAATGCAGGAAACCGGCGGAACCAATATGTGGCTCGGCATCCTGCTTGTCTGCTTCATCCTCCCGGCTGTTCTGACTCCTCTCTTCGGTTTCATGTGCCGGAAAGCAGGCTGGATTAGGGAAGGGGATCTGAAACTGGATTTGTAATTACATAAAAACAATAAAAAAGCATCTGCCGCTGGAAATTTGATTCCCCGACAGATGCTTTTTATTAACAGGTATTTTTAATGCTCTTCCGGTCTGCCCATGCCTTCCTTTTTCTGCTTCATTCTCCGGAAATAAGAACTCATCTCGTCCGCCATTCCCGACAGACGGTTTAACAGGGTAGAAAAGTCCTTGAGCATCTCATCGTCCTGGAAATAAGGATAGACAATATCATGATCCACCTCGCTCCATCCCTCCTCAAACAAGGTTCTGGCCTGGATCTCCACATAATATCCCTTGTATTTCACGATGTAATGCAGAGAGCGGTAAATGCCGTCCGATTTAATGTCAATAAGCTCCTCGTCATAGATACGGCTGTCTCCGGTTCTCCTGTAAACCTTCGGCCGCTCGGCGATATAATAATGATTTACATTACCGTCAAAATCCGCCTCCCGGTCCCCGACATACTGCTCCGGGTCGTTCTCAAACACAGATGTAATATATTCGTGAAAATGTCTCCAGTCCTCCCGGTACAGGAAAAACACCCGGATGCCGATTAGATCCGTTACATATTTCCAGTAATTGGTGCGGTCAATACGTGCAAATTTCTCAGGCAGTTCACTTCGTTTCCTGATAATCTTCTCAACCAGATGCCCCGGTTCCTTCGTCCTGTAGCGGTAGGAATGGATTCCGGCTTTCTCAATGTCATAAAGATACTCATCCACAAAATCTTTTCCTATCCCGCGCAGCTTCTGCTCTATGTTCCCGTAGTGATCGTGGATTGCCTGAAGCTCTTCCCAGTCAATGCCTGCCGACTCATAGTCGCCGTATTCCATGTTGTACTTCTCAAAAAATTCTTTTATGTCCAGCATTCGATCTCTATACCTCTCCGGCACCAACGGAATTCAGGAATCTGGCAAAAGCCGTCCTGCCCTCCTCCGTGCATTTATAGACTCCGGCATCTTCCAGTACTCTCCCGAATACGAGTCCCACCTCGTCTTTCAGGATCTCTTCCACATTATCCTTTGTAATTTTTCCATATTTGGGAAGGAACGCCTCCACCCAGTCGGCATGCTTTTCAAGTTCCTCGCTGCCCCTTATATTTTTACCCGCGGTAATGTACTCTCCCAGTTCTGCCAGCTCGTCTTTCAGTCTGGATGGAAGCACCGCCAAGCCCATCACCTCAATTAATCCGATATTTTCTTTCTTGATATGGTGAAGTTCCTGATGGGGATGATAAAGTCCCAGAGGAAACTCCTCCGTTGTTATATTGTTTCTCAGCACCAGATCCAGCTCAAACATTTCGCCGTTTTTTCTGGCAATCGGAGTGATCGTGTTGTGCGGCTCCCCATCCGTCTCGGCCAAGATAAATGCAGCCTCATCCGTATAGTTTCTCCAGGCCGTGAGGACTTTATCCCCCAGTTCAATCAGACGCTCCGGATCTTTGGCGCGCGTGCGAAGCACCGACATCGGCCAGTATACAATACCGGCCTCCACATCCTCAAAACCCTCAAATGTAAAATACTTTTCAATCGGCGCTTTCGCCATGGCAAAAGTATAATGGCCGCCCTGGAAATGATCATGGCTTAAAATGGAGCCGCCGACAATCGGGAGATCCGCATTGGAACCCAGGAAATAGTGAGGAAACATTTTGACAAAATCAAAGAGTTTGATAAAGGTAGCTTTCTCGATTTTCATCGGTATATGCTGTCCGTTAAATACGATGCAATGCTCATTATAATAAACATAAGGCGAATACTGAAAGCCCCACCGGCTGTCATTTACCGTGATCGGAATCGTGCGGTGGTTATTCCTGGCCGGATGGTTTACGCGTCCCGCATACCCCTCATTTTCGCGGCAGAGCAGGCATTTGGGATAACCGCTCTGTTTTGCAAGCTTGGCGGCGGCAATTGCCTTCGGATCCTTCTCCGGCTTTGAGAGATTTACCGTAATATCCAAATCACCGTACTTTGTCTCAGTCACCCATTTCATATCTTTACAGACGCGGTATCTTCTGATGTAATCGGAGTCCTGGCTTAACTTATAGTAATATTCCGTGGCGGCCTGAGGCGACTGGTGGTTATAAAGGCCAAAGAATTTCCGCACGACCTCGGACGGCCTCGGCATCAGGCAGTTCATCAGCCTTGTGTCGAATAAATCTCTGTAAACCACGCTGTCTTCCGGCAGTACTCCTGACTCATGTGCAAAATCCATCAGCTCTTTCAGCGTTTCTTCCAGATTCACTTCCCCGAGCTCCGTCTCCGGTTCTTCATACTCGTCCAGCTTCATCACATCCAGGATCTGATTCGTCGCATAAATCCGGTCTTCTTCCTCAATCAGTCCTGTCGCCAGACCATATTCAACCAGTTTTTTAATTGCTTCGTATACCATACCACGCCTCCTCATATTTTTAATGCGCTTCGCGCAATCTGCTTCATTTATTGTCTTTTTGTTGGTGCCGTCTGCGGGCAGAATCTGCGTTGTGCCCGGCTTATTAGTATAGCACATTCACAGGTACGATTCCAGACGTTTTGTCACAATTCCGCCGAGCAGGCCTATCACTGCCCCTGCCACGGTTCCGGCCGCCAAAAGAAAAGGCAGATAGTAAAACACACCGGTGTTTTCCACCACGGCTGCAGCCACCAGAATCTGCCCCACATTGTGCCCCACGCCGCCGATGATGCTGACTCCCACCTGACCGAATAAATCCCTCTTTCTGCAGAAAATCATCAAAGCGAGGCTGAGCGCCCCCCCTGCAAGACTGTACATCATCATGGCCATATTGCCGTATGCAAAACCGGTCAGCAGAACGATGCGGCAGAGCGCAATAGCAATCGTTCCCCCTGTTCCAATAATATAGAGGGATACGATACTTACAAGATTGGCAAGTCCCAGCTTCACACCGGGAACGCCGAGACTGATCGGAATCAGGGTTTCCACATAGCCGAGCAGCATGGCAAGTGAGAGCAGGATTCCATAGAGCGCCACTTTTACCGCTTTACGGTCTCCTCTGCGTGTTTCTTTTCTATAGTTCATAGAGGGTGTCCTCTTTCTGTTTTATACTTGAAAATGGGAGGTCGGGTCGACGGGTTTCCGGGAAGTGCAAGTTTTGTTATTATTTTATCGGAATATGGGGGGTTTGTAAAGAGGGAGGGATTTAATTGGTTTTTGCAGGGCTGTAAATAGTAACCCGTGTCCTTACCTCCGCCGCTTCCTCCCCTTGACTTTGATTACCCTCTTTGCTAAGATTGGTATGGTTCAAATCACAAATACTTTCACAGAGGAATCCCTATACAATGGAAAAAAAACAATTTCAGATCTTTTTATCCGCGCTGGGTGTGCTTTTTCTGGTCTTTGCCGTTGTTTTAACACTCCGGCCCAGGCAGACGGAGCCGATTACCCGTTCGGACTTTCTTCTCAATACATTTGTCACGGTTACCCTGTATGACAGCGATGATGAGGAGATATTGGAACAGTGTATGGCGCTGTGCCGCGAATATGAAAACCGGCTCAGCAAAACAATAACGACCAGTGAAGTTTACCGGCTGAACCACCGTGCTCCCGGAGAAGATACATTTATACTCACGAAGGATACGGCGGCCCTGATCCGCGAAGGACTCCAATACAGCAGGATTTCGGACGGCGCTTTTGATATCACGATTGAACCGCTGAGCTCACTGTGGAATTTCACGGATGGTAAAAAGGCCGTTCCACCGTCAGACGAAATTCAGGCTGCGGCGCAACGCGTGGACTGGAAAAATGTAAGCCTGGAGGGCGATGTGCTCACGTTTCACTCACCGGGCACTACAATCGATCTCGGTTCTATTGCTAAAGGCTTTATCGCAGACCGTTTGAAGGAATACCTGATAAGCCGGAATGTGAAAAGCGCAATTATTAATCTGGGAGGCAATGTACTCTGCGTCGGTGAAAAGCCGGACGGAGAACCGTTTAAAATCGGGCTGCAGAAGCCGTTTGAGGGGCGCAATGAGATTATCGCAAACCTGAGCATTAACGACCTCTCCGTCGTCTCCTCCGGGGTCTATGAGCGCCATTTTATTGTGGATGGAAAGAATTATCACCACCTTCTAAATCCCTCCACCGGCTATCCCTATGACAACGGCCTGATTGCCGTCACGATCGTCTCACCGCGCTCGGTGGACGGCGATGCTTTGAGCACCACCTGTTTTTCACTGGGGCTTGAAAAAGGGCTTGAGCTTGTCAATTCAATGGATGGCATTTACGCTTACTTTATAACAGACGATTATGAAATTCACTATTCGGATGGAGCAGAACAGCTAGTTCTTCCTCTCCCCGATGCCGGTTAACAAAAAAGGAGGCTTATTATGAAAGATGACGGCTTAAAAGACAGCAGTTTAAACAGCGACAGCAGAAAAAAGAAAAATGAAATCTTTCTCATCTGCGGCCTCCTCGCCGCCGCCCTGATTTTCTTCACAGGATACCGTTTTCTGAACAGAGGGGAGGCGTCGGTGGTTGTGGTCAGCGTAAACGGGAAAACGATCCGGGAATTTCCACTTGGCCAGGATGCAGATTTCATGATTGAAGGCGTTGACGGCGGGACCAACCATATGATTATTAAAAATGGCGCCGTTTCTGTCTTCGAGGCCTCCTGCCCCGATAAAATCTGTGTGCAGGAAGGGGAGAAAAGGCAGAAAGGCGAGGCGATTACATGTCTTCCTAATAAAGTGATTGTTACAATAAAATAGGGGGTGGTTGAGAAATGAGGACGCCGCCGTCAGGCCGGGGACCGGGATGGTGAGGGGGATCGATGAGTTTTTCGTCCCGGGCGTCAGGGTGTCGCGGGCGGGGAATCCGGGCAGAAAAAGTTCCTGCGGGAAACGCTCGCGCTCGTTGGAGTACATAACGGACACTAACCTCGAAAAGACCTCGGTAAGTGCCGATGAACTCCCAGGTTCCCTCCGGAATCTTTTTCTCCCTTCTTCCCCGCAGGAAGGTTATGACCGGGACGAAAGACTCAGCCAAGATAGCTGCCCGGTCCCCGGCCTGCGGCGGCTGATCTGTCCTTTTTCTTCAATGGAGGAGGCGCTTGTCGCTGCCACTACGTTGCTTTGGATGCCTGAAAACTACATCCTGTACACTATGATACTATGTAAACTTATAATCTTATAATCTTAGAGTTATTATTCTGATACTCTTTTTATGCAGCCCACAATATCATCAGAATGTAAAATAGTTACGACTATATAGTGGAAGCGACAATACCTCTTCCACACTTGACGAAAGAGACAATCAGCCCCTGAAGCCGGCGGACGGGGCAATAACCTTCCCTGAGTCTTCAGTCCCGTCAACAACCTGCCCGGGGAAGGAAGGAGAAAACTTTCCGAAGGGGACCTTGGAATCCGCCGGTGCTTAGCGAGGTTCTTTCGAGCTTAGCATCCGTTGCGCATTCCACAAGCGGGAGCGAGTCCCCGCAGGAATTTTTTCTCCTGGATTCCCCCTCACCACAACTTACAAACCGGGACTGAAGACTCATACACAACCTCCCACTACCCCGTCCGCCGTCTTACAGAGGCGTCCTCCCATCTCAACTAACCTTCCGCATGTGTAAAAGATTAACGAAATCTTTATTTGCTATTCTCCCCGTTACCCCTTACAATGTAAACATCATTCACCATTCTGAGAAAGAAAAATATAAATATATAGGAGGGGATCTCACATGAGTGAAGTTAAGGTGAAATTTGATACGTTAGAGGATATCAGGCAATACCTGCGGGCAGTCGACGGTTTTAACGGTGATTTGGATCTGCAGTTCGGAAGCCAGATTGTGGACGGAAAATCCATGCTTGGAATTTTAAGCCTCGGGATCGGAAAACTTTTAAATCTCAAGCTGCATTACGGAAATCCTGATGAACTGATAGAAAAGCTTGGTTTTTGCCGTTGTCAGTAGGAAGAGGAGGCCGGAAATCGGTGAGAGACGCCCGTGACAGACGTTCCATTGCATTTAATTGTTCGGAAAAGGAAGAAAAACAGGCAGTATGAATGCAGAGTTAATCCGCACCCATGCCGCCTGTTTTTTGTTGCTGTTTTTTGTTGCTGTTTCCTATTTTATTCTCTCCGTCACTTCTGCCATTCTGGAAAGATCGCCGATGAGAATCGCGCCTTTTAACTGCCCGTTGGCGTAGTAATATTTTTCATACTGTTTCCTGGCCTCGTCTTTTTTCTCCTCGGTCCGGTATGACAGCGCTTCGTTCTTTCCCGTATCTCCAATCGCGTACAGAGCTGTATTCATTCCGTGGAAGGAAAGTCCCATGGACGGCGGTTCGTATTCGACCGCCTCTCCTGCCGCATTGGCTCCGGCCACCTTACCCTGGGCCGACGCCTCGCTCCACAGTGCATAATTCATGCCCTGATACTGGGCGCAGTCTCCGCATGCGTAGACATCCTTCACATTGGTTTCCATTTTCTCATTGACGACCACAGCTCTCTGTGCGGCAATGCCGGACTGCTTTGCCAGCTCCGTGTTGGGGCTGATTCCGGCTGAGATTATGACGAGATCGGCAGGGAGCTTCTCCCCGTTTGAGAGCCTCACGCCCTTTCCTTTTGCCAGGATTTCCTCGGCCTGAACCCCGGTGAAAATCCGAATCTTTTCTCTGGCTGCAATCTCTTTTATCATGTCGGAAGCACCCTGATCCAACTGCCGCATCATGAGCCCCGGGGCCGCTTCCGCAACGGCTACTTCCCTGCCGGATTTTCTGAACTCCCAGGCCGCTTCCAGACCCAGGACGCCTCCGCCGATGACACATACGTTCCTGGTTTCAGGCAGAAGGCTGATAATTTTCATTACGTCGTCCAGACGGCGGACGGCTGCCACATGCTCCTGTCCGGCGCCTTTAATCGGGGGAATAAAGCACTCGGCCCCCAGCGCGTAAATCAGCTTCGTATACACCATTTTTGTGCCGTCCTCCAGAACAATCTGTTTAATCTCCGTATCGATGGACGCCACGTGCCTGCCAAGGACACGGATAATATTGTTTTTTTCGTACCACTCGTTTTCTTTCACGGCAATCTGTTCCGGCTGCAGCCCGGCCAGCATGGATTTTGTCAGCATAGGGCGGTTGTAGGTGTCATAAGGTTCATCGGATACCATGACAACCGAAGCCGTTTTATCCCTCTTTCGTATCTCCTCGGCGGCAGAAAGTCCCGCCGTTCCGTTTCCGATGATTACATAGAAGTCCTCCGTGTCGTGATGATAATCGGTTTCTTCCGTATCAACCTCCACAAAGTATTCACGCCCCACCCCGCAGACAGGGCAGGTATCAAGCGAGGAATCGAAAATCTCACCGCAGACCAGACATTTTACGAGTTTCCTCGGTCCTTTTGCCGCATTTTCAGCCCGTTTTCCTTCCGTTTTTTCTTTTCCCTGCACAAGGCATCCAAACTGATAACCGTATTCATAGGCGTCCATTAACGCCACCTCGTCCGGTTTAAACTTCACCCTGAAACCGTCATCCGGCACCTTCATCTTAAGCTGTTTCAGGCGTCCGATAATGTGGGGAACACCCTCTCCGCTCCAGCCGTAACTGCCGAACGCGGAAGCATATTTTCCCCCGTGGGTGGCCGGAAAAATAGATGTGGTCAAATCCCATATGGGTTTCAGCGCCTCGCCTACAATCGTTGGCGTCCCGAAGAGAATTCCGTCGGCAAACTCCAGTTCCCCCACTACCTTTGCAGCGTCGGCCGTCACCATATCGTAGAGCCTCACCTCCACCGGGCCGCTGCCGCGGATTCCGTCGGCGATTTTTTCGGCCAGCTCCTCCGTATAGCCGTAGGCGCTGACATAGGGAATAATCACGGTTTTCCTGCTGTTTGGATTGGTGACGGTGCACCAGTCCTCATACATTTCAAATACTTCCTCAATCTTTGTGTCAAGCACCGGGCCATGGCCCGTACAAATCATAACCGGATCAAGCTCCTTCACTCTCCGGAGCGCTTTCATCATAAATCCTTTAAAGGGGCCTATGATGCAGTCAAAATAATATCTGGCCGCTTTTTTATAATTCTCCTCATCCTTTACCTGACTTCTCAGCACGCCCTCCACACCGTAATGGGCGCCGAATGAGTCACAGGTGACAAGAATCTTGTCCTCCTCTATCCAGGTATACATCGTATCCGGCCAGTGGAGGTTTGGAACCGTCATAAACCGGAGCGTCTTGTCTCCGATTTTCATTGTCTCATTGTCCTTGACCTGGATGCTGTAAAAATCCCGGTTTACGATATTTTTAAGGAAATTCAGCGCGCAGCTGGTTGCAATCACCTTCAGATTGGGATTGATATCCAGAAGAAGTTCCACGCTGCCCGCATGATCCGGCTCCGTGTGGTCAACCACCAGATAATCGATTTTATCGATATCGGTAATTTTCTTAAGCTCTGTAAGGTACTCGTCGAAAAATTTAGCCTTTGCCGTCTCAAAAAGGACTGTCTTGTCCCCCGTTTTAAGTACATAAGAATTGTAGGTGGTGCCAAATTCCGTATACATGATGATATCAAATACCCGCAGGCCTTCGTCTATAATTCCCGTCCAGTAAAAATCTTCCTTCAGTCTTATGCTCTGCATACAATGCCTCCTTTTGCCAAACTATATGAAAGAATTCCGTTTAAAGAATCCTCCGCCTGCGGCGGATCGCTTTGTGCGACATGATGTCTCTGATATAGTATGGCAAAAGCGGCTAAATCCTATGTATCGCTTTTTGAACTGTTCCTACAAAATCATTTAAAAATGAATCAACCTGGGCATCCACACAGACCTTTACCGTCTTTTCCCGACATTTCAGCCGGCTCAAATCCCCTGTTGTCCTGCCCCTCGACTTTCCGTCCGTCTCCACGGTCAGGTTTGTCTCAAAGAATTCCATAAGCTCCGGATGAATCGCTGCGGCAACCGCCAGCGGGTCATGGATCGCGCCTTCCCGTTTTCCCTCTTTCCCTACCTCATGGGAACAGTAATAATGGACCATCTCTGCAAACTTATCTCCCGCTCTTGTCCCGGCCTCCCGCCACGGACGAATCCATTCTTCCATCGCCTCCGCGCTCATCATCGTCTTAAGTGTCACATCCAGACCGATCATCAGGATATGGATTCCGCTTTCCAGAACATATTTCGCCGCCTCGGGATCGGCCAGGATATTGGCCTCGGCGTAGCGGTTCACATTGCCTGGAACGGTAACTGCGCCGCCCATGACGCAGATGCAGCCGACCCCGGCCGCTTTTTCCGGATATCGCTCGATAAAACGGGCCAGATTGGTCATGGCCGCCGTCGCCACGATGACAAGTTCCCTCCCGTATTGATCCGCCATGGATGCCATAAAAGTAACAGCATCTTCTTTTTCTGCATTTTTTGTAGTTTCCGGCAGTTCGACGTCCCCGATTCCATTTAAACCGTGGACTCTTTTACACACCTCGGCCGGAATAAAATCTTTTCCGGCAAATGTGGTGTTTTCTCCGGCATAGACCGGTATGTCTCCGGCTCCGAGGACGTGCAGGATCTGAAGCGTATTCCTGACCGCCGTCTCCACCCTGACATTGCCGAAACAGCAGGTAATTCCCTTAAGTTCTGCTTCCTCTGCGCCCACGGCATAAGCAATTGCGAGTGCATCGTCAATTCCGGTGTCCACATCGAGTATCATTTTCATATATTTAATCTCCTTCTGTTCAATCTCTTTCTGTCCCGTCTCTAAAATCCTCTGTTTTTTAAATCGCTTACCAGGCCGACAAAGAACTCCCTCACGTCAAAATCACTGATATTTTCCCTGTTCAGATCAATCATATCTCCGTGTGAGATGCCCCTGCGCCCCTTTGTTGTGAGAAGTGTATACCGTTCTCCCCACTGGAATGAGCTCTCGGCCACAAGTCCGTCGTTGGGCCCGTCAAAATGTTTCACAAGCTCATGGGAGAAGTTCAGAGGAAAACGGCCGCCGGAAGCAACGTTTAACTTGGATCCTGTACTCTGGTAATATACGCCCGGTTTATCCGGGGCAATCTCGTTAAAATGGCTACAGGAAGAGGCCGTGAGATCACCAACCGCAGCCAGAAAATCCGGATTCTGATCACCCAGCTTTTTCAGCGCCGTGTTGTAGCTGGCCGCCACTTTTTCCTTCACCTGCACCGGAATTTTCCCCAGAAGGTAATCGGCGAAGATGCATCCCCTGTGGGGTGTATTCACCGTTGTCAGCGTTGCCACATACCGCTCCATGCCCAGCAGGCTGATCGCATACCGGCTGTCCAGCCCGCCTTTCGAATGGGCTATGATATTGACCTTCCCGCAGCCGGTCTCCCTGACGGTCTGCAGGATGCGTTTTGCAAGCTCTTCCCCGCAGTCCGCAACCGAGGCCGCCGACTGGTGGTTGCCGTAATAAATCACGGCTCCGTTCTGCTTAAGCTCACTTGGTATCCTGCCCCAATAGTTAAAATATTTGAAATCCCGGAAGAATACACCGTGGACCATCAGTATGGGATATCTGGTCCTGCAAATCTGCTCCTGCTCTCTTTCGCGGTTTTTCAGTATCTTACCGCTTTCAAATTTCACTTCCTCCGAAGCCGTTCTGATGATTTTCCACAGGGCAATCAGGTTGGCCGCCGGAATCCAGCCGCAGATAATGCCTATCACCCGCCATTTGATTCCAATCTGGGCCGATGTAGCGTAGACCCTGATAATTCCATTCCAGAACACAGCAGCCTCCACAAGCACGACGCAGAGAAGATTTCCAAACCACAGCACTGCATTGCCGGGAAATGAAGACGGTATCAATGACAGTAGGTACACAGCCGACGCGGCCATAGAGATGAGAAAAAGGATTAAAAGCTCACAGCCGCCCGCACACACGGCAAGCCGCCGTTTCGGCAGTTTCCTGCCTTCCGGCAGCGGCAGGATATTCACCAGCACAAAACACGGCAGAATCAGAAAAAGCCACTGAGGCCTCCTGTAAAGCAGTCCGAGAGCCGGTATATTGGCCGTCGCAAACAGGATGACAGCGTAGAATATACGGATGATGTATTTTATAATAGACTTCATTTTCCCGCCCCTTTCCAGTGAGCAGGAATGCCGGAATACACCGGCATAACATCTGCCCTCTGGTTATTATAGCTTACCTCGTTCTTCAAAACAAGACGGCGGTTTCCATGCACAGAAAAAGGGATTCTCCATCTGTCCACTGGAAAGTCCCTTTTTCTGTAATCATTCATTATTTTCTTTATTTTTGCTGATGGAAGCTATAGTAGATTCCCCCGTTCTTTACCCCGCCCCGGAAGCGGATCAGTTCGCTCACGGTCACAAACTGGTAGCCCTGTTCGGACAGGGCCGGGATAATCCGGACCGCCGCGTCTCCCGACGAATTATAAAGCTCGTGCATCAGGATAATATCTCCGTCCTTCACCTTACCGAGCACGGCCTCCGCCGCCTTGTCGGCACTCTTTGTTTTCCAGTCCAATGTATCGATATTCCACAAAATGATCGGATAATGGACGTTGTCTAAAACCGTGCTGTTTTTGCTTCCTCCCGGCAGACGCACCAGTCTGGGGCTCTCCCCCGTTATAGCCGCAACAGCCTGGTTGCAAAGCTCCACCTGGCTGACAATTTCGTCCGCACTCAGCCTGTTCAGATATTTATGGTCATATGTATGATTGGCAATTTCATGGCCGTTGTCATGCATTCTCTTGATTTCCGTCTTGTAATCCGCCACGCGGTTTCCCACAACAAAGAAAGTGGCGCGGCCGTTATATTTTTCCATACTGTCCATAATGCGGTTTCCTACCGGCGCATACGGCCCGTCGTCGAAGGTCAGTGCAATCATCGGTTTGGAAGGATCAATATATCTTCCGCCGCTTAGAACAGGACCTGCTTCTTCGGCCTCCTTCTCTACTTCCGCCGCCAGGGATTCGGCGGCCCGGGATTCCAGTTCCGCCTGTGTCTCCTGACTCACAGTCTGCCCGGAGACTGCCGTTCCCACGGGGGACGCCTGTTCATTCTGAAGCGTCTGTCCTTCCCGGCTCATCTGTCTCTCACTGGGAATTCTGTTTTCTGTCCCGGAACTTCCAGAGGCAGACGGAGCTCCTGCATATGCAGCCGTAGCCGCCGCAATCATGCATCCAAGAACCAGCATTGCCAGCGCCATCTTTTTAATCTTTCTTCTCTTCCGCCTCATCATAACAACTCCTTTTCTTCTGTACTGAATATTAGACGGAGAAAGGGCGGATAAAGTTTCATCCTGATTTTTTTTAATTGTGCATTAAATGCTTTTCACAAAACAGCGGAGCGATTTGCCTGCCATCCGCTCCATCTCCCAGGGATTTTCCCTCTCCCTGCTGTAAATCCATTTGATCAAAATATTCCACAGTCCGCCCATGTTAAAGAGCAGGCAGTATTCCAATTCCTTATCCGAGCACTCCTCTCCCCAATATTTCCTGAAACGCTCATAAATCTGCGGCCAGTATCGGTTGGAAACATCGATTAAGTGGCATAATAGATTATTACCTGCCAGCAGTTCCAGAAAGTCCATATGTTCCTGCCAGAACGTAAAATAAACCTCTATGATATGACGGACCGAATATTCGATATCCCTGTCTAAATACCGTATGTATTCTTCACAAATCTGCGTGCAGGCGTAAATGATTACCTCCTCCCTGGAACTGAAATTCCTGTAAAATGTCCTTCGGGCCAGCTGGGCATTCTCCGATATAGCCGTGATTGTAATGTCGGAATAGCGCTGTTTTTTCATCAACTCAAACAATGAATCGGCAAGCCACTTTCTGGACTGCTCCGCAATCGGATTTACTTTTTTCATATCTTCTCCTTTTGTGTCACGTTTCGCGCTCCTTTGTAGCACTTCTTCGCAAACGGTTGAAATACTGCTGTAAATATTATACTATCAGTTAGAAAGTGGCACAAGTGTGACAGTTCTATTTTCGGGATCGGCTTTGTAAAAGGAGGTACAAACTTGAAACTTCATCTGTATCAGCATGAATATCATGATTTTAATAAATTCCGTATCAATTGCGGCAGCTGCTCCGGGCTTTGCTGCGTCGCCCTGTATTTTTCCAGATACGACGGCTTCCCCTCCGATAAGAAGGCAGGGGAACCGTGCCGCGGCCTGGACGGCAATTTCCGCTGCCTGATTCACGGTGAACTTGGTTCGAAGCAGCTAAAAGGCTGTCTGTCTTATGACTGCTGCGGAGCCGGGCCGGTTACAGCCGCCCTGTACCCGGGTATAAACTGGAAATCGGCTCCCGATAAAGCCGGTGAGATTTTTGATGTTTTTGTTAAAGCATTTTATCTGCAGCAGATACAGTTGTATCTGACGGAAATCCTTAACCTGCTGCCGGCAGAACCGCTCTGGGAAGAAAGCAGGATTCATATTTTAAAACTGCATTGCCTGCTTCATTCCTCGCCCGAAGAAATTTTAGAATTTGATATCGAAAACTTTAAATTAAAGGTGAACCTCCTGTTTAAAAACACAATAAAATTTGTTAAAATGAAGGTGAACCATTCAAACGGCGCTCCGCGGAAAACCAATCTCATTGCACATAACTTTCAGAGAGCCGTGTTGGACGGTGCTGATTTCAGTTCTTCGCTCCTGATAGCGGCAAATCTGGAAGGCTGCCGCCTGACGGGAAGCTGCCTTCTGGGCGCTGATTTAAGGGATGCCAACATCAAAAACGCAGACCTCAGCGAATGTATTTTCTTAACCCAAAGCCAGCTTAACACAGCCGCAGGTAATAGCGGAACGCGTATTCCCGGCCATTTGTTAAGGCCGCTTACCTGGAAGAAATAGGCAGGCCTGAAATTTTTAAGATTTGATTGACGGAGCTTTTTTCTAAATTATTTGCCCGAACCGTACGGCTGCTGTTTAAACCGTACCATATTACGCAAGAAATCTCATTTTGTTTACAGTTAGTATTCCGCGAGCGGCCTTCAGCCGTTTCCGTGCATCACGAATCACGTTATTGAGCGCAGCACGCCGTTATGAGCGGGATCAGAGAAAGAACAAAAGAAAGGAACTTTATGACGGAACGTGAAAAAATGTTAGCCGGACAGCTCTATGACTGCGGAGACGGTGAGCTCCTGTCCCGATGGCACAAAGCTAAAAACCTTGTCCGTGACTACAATTGTACCGAATCTGAAAATCTGGCCGAAAAAGACAGAATTTTGGCAGAACTGCTGGGCGGACGGGGCGCCAATCTCTGGATCACGGCTCCCTTCTTCGCCGATTATGGAGATAATATCTACTTCGGTAATAACTGCGAAGTCAATATGAACTGTGTATTTCTGGACGACAATAAAATTACCATTGGAGATAATGCACTCATTGCGCCCAATGTCCAGATATACACGGCGTTTCACCCAACAAATGCAAAGGACCGGTTTAGCGGGCCAAAGGAAGATGGTTCTTTTGCATTCTGCAAGACACAGACCGCCCCTGTCACCATTGGAAATAACGTCTGGATTGGCGGCGGAGCGATTATCATGCCGGGAGTTACCATCGGAGATAATGTCGTAATCGGCGCGGGAAGCGTCGTGACAAGAAATATCCCCTCAAATAAGATTGCCTGCGGAAATCCCTGCCGTGTCATCCGGGATAACAATTGACGGTCGCAGGGATCCTCTTTCCTCCGCGGCCATCTCTGCGATGGCCGGAACCAGCTCTCGGGAAATTGCGAAACCTTCCTCTACATCATATTTTGCATTACACTTTGCATCATAAAAGGCGTGCCTTTCAGCACGCCTTAAACTGTTGATAAATCATCCAAATCCCACCATCCGTTCCTCCGCACAGATTCCGACCTGTTTCCACACCGGATTCCGTCCGGCCTCTGAAAGGCACTGGGAAACAGTCTCTACAAAAGTTTCCTGACCTGCTGCAACCCTGAGCTTTAAAGCTTCTTTCCGGTTGCGTCGTGTAATGGGTTCTAAATGTAAATCCAAAATAACAACTCCTAAATCATATTTTTATTATTTTAAAACAAAAGGTATCTCAGACCGACCAGCAGCGTAATGTGTACCGGGTAAAACAGGTAAAAGAAATACTTAATGCGCAGTTTTCCCCTCTCCCCATTGTAACAGGCAATCGGTATCAGAGAAAGCGCAGCCGTACCGAACAGGGGCAGGGATTCCAGGGCGGCAAGGACGCCGGTTGTAATAAAGCGCTTAGAACGCCGGTTCCTCAGAAGATACAGCGCCGCAATGATTAATATTCCAAAATAGCTGTAATCACTCTTAATCAGAAACGCAGCCACGCAGGCAGCGGCAACCGCGGCGGCCTGCATCCCCAGTCTTCCTTCATACTTTCTGAGAAAGCACATCATGACCACACCGATAAACAGTGTAAAATACACGTTCTGTGCTCCCCAGTATAGCTGACTGCCGAAAAATGCGGTGTCAAAGGGAATTTCCGAGATAAATGCAAACAAAAGCAAATTTCTTGCATATTTTCTCTCATCCCGTGTGTGAAGGAATCCCTCCACCAAAAGGAAACAGAATATCGGGAATGCAATTCTGCCAATGATCCGCAACACCAGATCAAGCAGATACCAGCGCATGCCCTCTTCCGTCCCTAAAATCATCATCATACGATCGATATCGTAAGAGCAGAGAATCCCATATTCGATGAGAGCCGCTCCTATATGGTCGATCAGCATTGTAAAGACCGCTATAAATTTCAGTGCGTTGCCGGTGAGGCACGCGGGGAAAAGTTTTCGTTTTTTTGTCATGGATTATACCCTGCCTTCTTTATTTAGTTAACAGGGAGCCACCCATTGTCAATAGTATCTTTTTGAATTACATCCCAGGGTTTATCCTGGATTCGATACGTTGATTTATTATCCGGTGCATGATACCACAGACCATTTTGTGGATTATAGATAAGATAAGCCACCCAAGCATCACCAGTATTATCCTTACTTGCCCCTGCATAAACTATAATATCATCCGTCCTTTTATAATCGGAAGTACCTTTAAAAATATATGGTTGTACATAAAGGTTCTTGTTAAATCCAGCTTTTTGTGTGTATTGCTTATCAAATTCAGGCCAACTGCCTCCTTGCTTATTTAACAAATAATCGCGTATTGCTGTATTATTAGAATTTGTTCCTGTAATTTTTATAGTCTCATCATGGGTTAGTCCCACAAAATCTTTCATTTCATTATATGCCTTTTGAGCCGCTGCCACGGCCGGATCTGTACTAATGCCATCACTATTTCCATGTTCACTACAATTAATCACAAAAAGTTCTTCTCCCTTATGTATTATTGAATAAAATCCTTTTGACGGACATTTGGGCTTAATATCATCTAGCACCTCCTCTGGAGTGACTTTCTGATTCTCAATCAATGCTACCTGATATTCCTGAATCACAACATCAATGTTATTCAGACATGCCGCCTTCCTGGACTTCTCAATATACTTCATAAACTGAGGCGCCAAAAGCCCTGTCAATATGATAAGAATTGCAATCGCAATAATCAGCTCGATTAAGCTGAAACCTCTGTCTTTTTTTCTCATGCCGCACCTTTTCCCACAAACTATAGTAAAAACATACAAAAATAATACGTCTTGTTCCTCCAGCCCATATGAGCATCTTAATCTTACCATTTTTGTTGTTTTTTTACCATACTTGTTTTGCGGATGATAAAAAATATATTGACAATCACTTCTAACAGGCGGGTAAGAGTCCGCACCGCATCCTCTTACCCGCCTGTTAAATTTAAATCGTTATTCCACCCGAAACGTATAATCGGTATTGTAAGTCCTCACATACAGAGTATCATCCTTCAGAATCAGATAATCCGCCTTAGACTTTAAAGGAAGTTGGGCAATGACCTGACCCGTGGCCAGATCAAGCTGGTAGAGGTTGTCCGGCTCCGCCGTGAATCCGTAGCCGCAAAGAAGGACATCTCCCTTTATTACAAAATTTCGCGCATTGCTCACCAGCGGTCTGCTCTTCCATAAAAGTTTCCCCTGTTTCAAATCCACCGCAGCCACATAGGCATTATGCGGGGATGTTTCCGCATAGGTGAGATGGCCAATTGAGAGGTACAGGATGTCATCCTTTACCTGTGCAGAGCGGATCGTCTGCCTTACGATAAATGCATCGCTCTCCTTAAAATCGTTTGCAAACTGGTAATCTGAAAAATTCAGGATATAGCTTTCGCCGCTCTCCTTTTTCGTTACCCGGATCAGGTAGGGCTCTCCCCCTTCTCCCGTAAGAATATCGCAGGTATAATTTCCCGTGTTTTCTACATCCGTGGTAAGATTGTTTTTCTCAAACCACGCTTCTGTGTCCGTGATCTGATTGGCCTCCTCCGTCAATTTTACAAGACTCAGGGGTGATGCCGCCGGTTCCGACACCTCTAAGCTGTAGTAATCCCAGGACGGATTCTCCATATGTATCTCGCCCGACAGCATTGGCGCTGTTTCCGGGCTCTCACCGGCAGTTTTCAGCACTGTTGTTTCCAGTGTCTCCTTACTCAGCTCATTATTATCTCCGGTAATGTTCCCCCCATTTTCTTCTATGCTGTTATCTTCCTGCGCTTCCGAACCGCTCTCTACCGCTGCGGCTGCCGTTATGGTGCCCGATGCCTCCTGATGGCTGCCGCAGCCCGCCATCAGAAGTCCTAATACCACAAGCGCCACACTTCCTGATCTCCGTCTCATCTTAATCTCCTCTACTGAACGCTATTTACTGTCTGTCCGAATTGCTGTTTTCTATTTCTTCATGGAGCATCTCCGCCGCCTGCTCCTCAATTTTTTCGATTTCTTTCCTTATGGCAGGATTTTCCTCTATCTCGCTTTTAATAAACATCATGAGAAATCCGGAAAACATCAGCGCTGCCGCAATCCAAATTGCCCGATTTCCCCATTTCATGGAAATGACGGCTCCAATCGCGGCTCCAATGGCAAAAATGAAAATAATAAAGTAATAGTGCTGCGCCTTCCGTTTCAGCTCCGGGTCTTTTGTAATATGATACCGTCCCAGCATCTCCGTCGCACTGCGCATATTGCCGATGCACATTGTCGTAGCGCATGGAATTCCGCGGAATTTACGGAAGCTGTTAACCTGCATTGCGCATGCAAAAGAAAGCAGAATATTGGCCGGGGTGTCCATGCTTTGAGGAAGAAATCCTGCAATCAGCAGCATCACAATCTCAATTAAAAGGACAATCTGCCTCCAATGCAGCAGCCGGTGCTCCTTATACAATTCATGAATCCACTCCGTCACATAGACGCCTCCGATAAATGCAAGGAGAGGAAAAAGGTATCGGATCGCGCTCCCCCAGTTTCCCGTTGCCAGGTTTTGTCCCAGCAATACAATATTGCCGGTCTGGGCATTCGCAAAAACCTTTCCCCTGCAGTTATAGGAATATGCATCCTGGAATCCGCCCGCCAGGGTCAGGACCACGCCCAGCGCCAGAGATTCCGACATCTGCCATTTGCTGTTCCTTACATACCCTGCTGTCCGTCCTGTCATCTCACTCTTCCTTTCGCCCTCCGCCTCTCTGTCAGAAGCATTTTCTGCGATGACGGCCAAAACCGCCGCCATCTTCATCCAGGCAAATTATACCGTATTTTGTGCCTCATTTCCATAGGAAATTTCACTTTTACCGAACAGCTCCGCCCCGCATTTAATCACTCCGCCCACAGAGAGCAGGCAGGTGATAAATTCCGAAAGGGTAAACGAAAGCCACACGCCCTCCATGCCAAACGCCAGGGAAAGCAGAAGTACGAGAGGAATAATAACCGCGCCGCCCCTTGTGACCGAGATAATAAAGGCCAGTTTCGGCCTCATAACGGCGCTCAGGAACGCGGCGGCCAGGATATTGATCCCGGCAAATAAAAAGCCCGTGAAGTACAGCCTGATTCCGGTCTTTGCAATCGCTACCAGCTCCCGGTTCCCCTCACTGTTAAAGATATGGACGATTGGATCCGTAAACAGGCAGACAATGAGATAGCCCGCAACCGCAAGAAAGACCGCCAGACCGACGGCATACCGGACAACCTGCCAAAGCATCCTTCCGTCTCCCCTGCCGTATCCGGTGCTGGCCAGCGGCTGAATTCCCTGTGCGATACCGGTAAACACGGCAATCACGACCAAAGCCAGATTAGCTACAATCCCATATGCCGCAACTCCGGTATTACCCGCCAGATTTAAAATAACGAGGTTAAATACAATCAATACAATCCCCGAAGATACCTCGGTAATAAAGGAGGACAGCCCAGGCATCAGAACGGCTCCGCTTCTTCTCAGTTCCGGCCGCACCGCCGCCGGATGGAATGTATTTCTTTTCTTTACAAAGTGAAGCGAAAGCACTCCCAGGCTCATGACAGGCGCCAGCCCGGTCGCGAAAGCAGCTCCGAATATCCCCATGGAAAGCGGAAACATAAACAGGTAATCCAGAATTACATTTCCTATACTCCCGGTCAGCATCGCCGCCATGGACAGGGCCGGATTCCTGTCATTGCGGACAAATGCCAGAACGACGTTATTCAGGATAAAACAGGGTGCAAAGCACAGGATAACCCTCAGGTAGGTGGCCGTCATTTCATGCGTCTCGCTGTTTGCCCCCAGCCAGACGGCAATATGGCCGGCAAAGAACACTCCCAGAAATGCAAATAACAGGCCTGCAAAAAGTCCCATCGCTGCAGTCCATGTAAAGACACGGTTGGCCTCTTCCTCCTCCCCCTGTGTCTTTAAGATGGCAAAACGTGTCGCCCCTCCAATGCCGAACATCAGCCCGGCCGCGCTGATGATACTGTATACGGAAATTGCCAGATTCAGGGATGCAAGTCCCGCCGCCCCGAGCGCCTTGGAAACAAAAAAAGTATCGGCCAGTATATAACAGGACAATCCTATCATTCCCATCACATTCAGGCTCACATACCGTGCAAACAGAGCCGGTACACTCTCTCCTCCATTACCGCCGCTGCGGCTGCGCTTATTTTTTATTGCTTCTGTGTGTGACATCACTCTGCTCCTCCCTGCCCTTTCCCTGCTCTTTCCTGTGATATAAAGAATCCCGCCTGCGGGATTCTCCGCCTGCGGCGGGTCGCTTTAGCGGCATGATTCCTCTCCGCCGCAGTGCGATCCTGCCCGGAGGGCTTTTTATATCATAGGAATACTTTCCTGTGATATAAAAAATGTCTGAACCCACTCCTGCTTAGACCTAACGGAGTGTGTTCAGACACTGAATTATTTACCCGGTGGCAAATAACTGTGTTTGTATTTTGAAATTGCTATCAGAATACCACAAGTTATTCTTTTTTTCAAGAACATAATTTCAGATTCTTTCTTCCGGCGCCGGTATCAGACTCTGATAAACATGGCCTCGTCCGGTATCTTCTCCATTTCCTTATCCCAGTTCTCTTTTTCGATATCCTGAATGGATACGGAAACCACCGATTCACTGATTCCCAGTTCACCGGCAATAGCTGTCCTCATTTTTTCTGCCAGGGCAGCCTTGGTGTCGTGGTCCCTGCCCGGATACATTGTAATTGCGATATGCGGCATGTTATGCACCTCCTGAATTCTTTATATGATTGTGTTTAAATCATTCAAATCAATACCCGTAAAAAATCTGTGTAATCGGCGAGCTCTTATCGAGAATCAGCGTATTATTGCCGTTCTTCAGAGCCGCTTTCGCCGCATCCAGTGAGCGGACAAAATTGTAGAAATCCGCCTTGCTGGAATCATTATACGCGTTGGAGAGGATCTGCATGTACTGGGCCTCACCCTCCGCCTTAATCTTTTCCGCCTCTGCCCTGGCCTCTGACTTCATAACGGATACTTCTTTTGTCGTGTTATTTTTAATCATCTGGGCAGAGGAATTACCCTGGGCCGAATAGGAGGCCGCGATATTGTTACGTTCTGAAATCATACGGTCATAAACCGCCTGTTTATTGTCATCCGGCATGTCCAGGGATTTTGTCTCCACGGCCAGCACGGTGATGCCGTAGCCGTCCAGCGAACTGCTGATATTGGAGTTTATATCAAGGGCCAGTTTGCCGTTTCTGTTCTCAATAATCTCGGCCTGATCCATATTGGAGATAACAGATTTCATCGAGGAGAAAACCGAAGCTGCAATTCTCGACTGCGCCTGGGCAATCTGACCGTTCAAATGCCTTGTAAACAGCACCGGGTCAGAAATTTTCCAGAGTACGAATGCATCGGCAATCATGCTCTTCTTTTCTCTTGTGATTACGTCGGATTTCGGGATATCATAAATCTGAAGTTCCTTCGGCACGGAAGCGCTCTCCTGTATAAACGGTATTTTGAGAGATACTCCCGGCGTCTCAATGACGTTGACAATCTCGCCGAACTGCTTAATTAATTTATATTCATTCGGGTATGTCACAACAATGGAAGAGGCCAGAATTACAACCGCCGCCAATGCTATAAAAACACCGATCACCTTATTCCCTGTTCGTTTCATTTGAGTCCTCCTTAATTGTCCTGCTCTGTGTTCTGCGGTTTCTGCTGTGCATCACCTTCAGCTGCCTTCTGCGAAGATGAGGCCGTCTGGCCGGGCTGATTGACCGTGCCTGACTGAGCCGGAGGGACATTCATGAAACTGTCCAGCGGAAGCATCTTCTGCGTCCCGCTTTCATCCACGATATAGACCTTCAGGCTCGGCAGAACGTCTTCCATCGTCTCATAGAACATTCTCTGCTTTGTGATCAGAGGATATTTGCTGTACTCCGCATACATCTGCTCAAAACGTGATACCTGGCCCTGCGCCTCGTTAATTCTGGACTGTTTTTCCGCCTCGGCGTTCTTGATGATCTGGTCGCACTCGGCTTCCGCCTGAGGAATCTTCTCATTTCTGTCCTTGTTGGCGTTATTGATGGCAGTTTCCTTACCCTGCTTTGCATTCTCCACGTTTTTAAAGGCGCTCAGAACTTCTTCTGTCGGCGGAAATCCATCCTGTATCGTGATATTTACAACCGAGAGTCCGATATCCTCCTCTATCATCCGGTTGGTCAGCTTTTCCTTGATTTCCGACTGGATTGCAGCCTTTCCCGTGGTGATGACATCATCCACATTGTATACTCCCACCGTGTCACGGATATAAGACTGGGCGAGCATCTTAAGTGTCGCCTCCGGGTCCTGGGACGCATAAAGATATTTAACAGGATCGTTCACCATGTATTCCAGATAGAAATCTGTATTTACAAAGTTAAAATCCTTTGTAATCATAACCGATTCTTCGTCAATGGACTGCCCTGTCTCAAGGCTGTAGCCGATAGGCATACCCGTAATGACCTTGGAAACCATCTTGACGTTCTGGATGAACGGTATCTTAAAATGAAGTCCCGCCTTGGATACTGCCTGAGGATTTCCCAGGGTTGTGACAACCGCGTAATTGTCCTCGTCCAGCATATAGTAGGAATTAATACCTGCAATAATTACGAAAAAGAGAAAAACCACCCCCAGCATTTTCTTATACGGAGGTTTTTTCCTGATCTTCTTTCCGTTACTGTCGAAGGTTTCAGGCTCCTTTTCCTTGTTTTTCTTCTTCAGTAAATCTTCAAACGGATTTTGGTTTCCGAATTGGTTTCCGCCAAAAGGATTTCTGTTTGTATACATTTTCACTCTCCTGTTCTTCTGTCTGATGCCTAACAGCACATTTCCTCTGTTGAATTTCCTGTCGTCTTTTCTTTTTGGTGCACTCTTCTATTCTATCCTTTTCCCCCGTCTATTGCAATTACATTTTTAGCGCTTTCTTAACACATATTTTTACTTTACTGTATTTTTATTGCAGCCGGACCGGAATTTCCAGTTTCTTTACCAGTTTATAGTAGGGGGATGCCAGCTGGAATGTCACCTCACTGCCGCCCTCTTCATATGCGATATTGAAGCCCTCCAGCCCGACGCCGTTTTCCTCATCCTTCAAGAGCGGGGTAAGGCCGCCGTTAAAATACATGTTACGTTCCGTCTCTTCTCCCGTGAAGCCGCTAACCATATAAAATTCCAGAGCCGGATTAGTGGAACTTGCCGTTGCATCAATTCGAACTATGGGTTTCGTCACCTTTTCTCCGTTTTCATCTACTCCAATCTCTTGTTTTTCCTCCGTTTTATGCACCGCCGTGAGAGTAATTACAGAGTCCCTGAATTCTACTTTCTGTTCAATCTCTATCTCCTTTTCAGGAATTTCCACTTTGATTACCGGTGAAACTTCCTCGGAGGCAGCAATCATCGCTTCCGGAACAAATTCTGCCGACCGGGGCGTTACGCCCTCCGGCAGTTTGCACGTATACTCCGTATAACTTCCTGCTTTTACGCCCTGGTAATTTTCTTTCACAGACGCATAACGCACCCTGTCTGCATTAACCATTACAGCCTCTTCCTGCCTATTCTTTTCCGGCTCCGGCACGACTCTGATTTGTGCCTTTCCCGGCTGAAGACGGAATCCATCCTCCGAATAGGTATTCACCGTCACCTTAAGTTTGCCTTCCTCTTCCTTTCCCACAGCGAAAACGTGGAATCCGTCCTGTGTGGTTATCCCGTCTATCTCCTCGAGAGTCTGGTATTCAGGCGCCTTTTCAAAAGCAAATACAAGCGGTTCATCGAATCCCTCTACCTCGAGTTTATATAATCCGTCCGGCTCCTTGGTTGTGAAGCCGCCGTCCTCAACACTCTTGACACAGAGTTTCGTCAGCGCTCCGTCCTCAAAAAATTTTTCATACTCGGTTCCCGAAGCTCCCGTCGTGAACGTCGTCCCGCCCGTCTGCATCCCGTTTCCGTAAATTCTGGCATTCCCCGTATAAAGTCCCGGTTTTTTATTCTCAAATATTTTTGTCTCAAAGTCACTTCTTCCGTAAATTCCCTTCTCCTCGTCCAGGCAGATGTAACTCCAGTCCCATTCCACGGATTCTCCCCGCTCCTGCTTCTCCCGGTTTTCCTTTTCCTGCTCCCTGATCTTTTTCGTCTCTTCCTCTGGCAGTACTTTCACGGAATAGTCGGTAATCTCAAATTTCACCGTCATACTCTGTCCCTGGCGCACCGCGCCAAACAGCCTGAGTGTTGCCATCCCGTTATCTACCTCAAAACAGACGCCTCCCCCGGCATCCTCACTGCGCGATAACTGGTAAAAAGCCGGACTGCCGGGTTCACATATCCCGTAGCCGTCCACAATCTGAAATCCTTTCACCACTTCCGCGTCTGCTTCGGCTCCGTCCTTCTCCCTGCCATCCTCCGCGTTTCTCCGTTCTACATCCTCACTCTCTGCCGTATTTTCTCTCTGATCTGCCGGAGCTTCAGAATTATGCTCCCCACTGTCTTTCCCCGAACCGCTGCAGCCGGACAAAACACCAGTAGAAGACAGGCATAAAATTACCGCAAGCGCTGCTATTTTCCCCTTTTTCATAAAAAACCTCCTTAATTCCTCTTAAAAAGAAATGACGGGATCAATGAGGACGATGACGCTATTTTTCATTAATCCCACTGTCTGTTTCCTGCATTTCCTGTACTCCGGTTATATATCTGATAATTATAAAGTTAATTTTACCATATTCTGTCTTTTCACTTATTGAATATTAATTAATCTATTCTTACGTTTTCATGGCGGAGATTCTTTTCCACCGACTTTTGCTCCATGCTCTGATTTTCCCCACAAAAAAACAGCATCCGTCATCCGGCAAGGAGCCTCTGACATCACTCCCGGCCGGAACAGATACCGTCTTTTTCCTGATCTTTTCTTTCACTTTCAGAATATCCTCAGAAATGCTTGCTCCCACCATCCAGGCAGCAGCCTCATTCTCATCCTATTAGTCCCTTGCCCAGCTCATAGGCTTTCTCAGCCCCTCTGGAATCTTTCATAGCGCCCTTGGCGCTCATTCCCGGAACGGTCAGAATCCCTTTGCTCTTCCAGCCGAGATAATTGCAGGTGTCCTCATATGCATCGATAGCTGACTTGTATACCCCGTCTGACATGGAATCCAGCATCAGGGCTGCATAGCGGATTGTAAATCCTTTTCTGGCTCTCGCATAGAGTCTGTCGATAGCCGCCTTTAACTGTGCGCTCACCGTAAACCAGTAGATTGGAGAAGCAAATACAATCATATCTGCGCCGTCCGTCAGCTCCAACACTTCTTTCATGTCATCCTTCTGAATACAGACTCCGTCATGGGAGAAACAGTATTCACAGGCCAGGCATGGGGCCACCTTTTTCTCCCCCAGATTTACCTTATGTACCTCATGCCCCTGCTCCGACGCTCCTTTTATAAAAGAATCCACCATCAGTTCCGTATTTCCACCCTTGCGCGGGCTGCCGTTTAAAACTACAATTTTCATCGCTATGCCTCCTTGTCGTCTTCCGCTTACCTGTCTGTTATTGCAGGCCGCCCGGGCACTTCGTCCCTATACCGGCCTGACGTATCCAAAACATAATACAAAAGAACCATCCTGCGCTTTTCCAGCAATCCGGCATCCTATATCTATTATTTTAACATCGGCAGATTAAATATTCAACTCGTTTACGATACCTCATAGAAGTGTTTGGAACAGTAACAACAGTTGAGACCAAAGATGAGGACGCATCATCTTCCTCAAATAAAATCAGCGCTGATTCGTCTGTCCTTTCCGCGTTCTGCCAGAGCGCGGTTTTTTTCATTGACCGGCCCAAATTCCGACAGGCAGCAGATGACCTGACTGCAGGAATCAAGGACTTCCGCCGCCCTGCTATACGTGTCCTCCCTGATCATTTCAAACGGAGCCTCGGAAATCACCTCCGCCGCCAATGCCTTTGCCACCGGGTAATCGATGTCATTCTCTCCAAGGATTCCGGCCGCAAAGGAGATCCCCTTTCGCTGCAGCCGCCTGTAAACAGGAATTCCGCTCCCGTTTCCACCTATGACAAATACCTGAGGCCTGCCTCCCACCGGCTCCATCTCAAGGCAGCCAAGCTCCGCATGATAGCTGCCCTTCGTGATTTTATAAAGTTTTGTAATGTAGGTGGTGGTGAAGATTTCTTCCGGCGTTCCGCAGCGTTCGATGGAATTTTCATTGACACAGACAACATAATCAGAGAGCTTCTGTGCTAAATCCAATTCATGGAGCGACATGAGGACCGCCACATTTTTATCGCGCACCAAGTTTTTAAGAATGGTCAAAAGTTCCAGCTTGTGGCGGATATCCAGAAATGATGTCGGTTCATCCAGTACGATGACTTTCGGTTCCTGGCAGATCGCGCGGGCAAGGAGAATCCTCTGCCTCTGGCCGTCACTGACCTCCGTAAAATCCTGCCCGGCCAGCTCCCGGGCATGGACAAGCTCCATGGACTCCCGGACTTTTTCCCTGTCTGCGCCGGAAAGGATTCCCAGACGGCCGGTATAGGGGTATCGGCCTGTAGCCACCACATCTTCACATGTCATAAGTTCGGGTTGGATCCGCTCCGTCATCAGGACAGACATCCGCTTCGCGATTTCCTTTTCCGGCATACCGTGCATGGATAAGCCGTCCAGAAAAACAGTTCCGCCAATCAGTCCCAGCTGCCGGATAATGCTTTTTAAAATCGTAGACTTTCCCGCTCCGTTCGGGCCAATCAGGGTAACAATCTCCCCCTGTTTTACATGGATTTCAATCTCTTTAATCAGAGGGACTTTTCCATATCCCACAGCCATGTGATCGGTGTAAATATAATCCTCTGCCACGAAAATCCCTCCTTACCGTATACTTTTTCTTACCATCATATAAATGACAATCGGTGCGCCGAAGACGGCCGTAACGGAACTGATGCTAAGCTCGGTGGGGGCAAATACCGTCCTGGCAATCAGATCACAGAACAGGCAAAACACCGCTCCTCCGAGAAAGCACCCCGGTATGATAAGAATCGGCTTTGCCGTTTTAAACAGGCTCTTCACCAGGTGAGGCACTGCAATCCCGACGAAGGAGACAGGACCCGCAAAGGCGGTGACACAGGCCGATAAAATACTGGACAGCAGGATGAGAGCCACCCGGAACAAACGGATATTCACTCCCATATTCTGTGCGTAAACCTCTCCCATCTGATACGCGCCGATTGGTTTGGCCATCAGAAAAACGAGGATAAACGATGCAAAAATCACCGCAGTCATTACTCTGATATTTTCCCAGGACATCCCGGAAAAGCTGCCCATCGACCAGTTGTGGAGGTTGACGATATTGGCGTCATCCGCAAATGTCACGGCAAAATCGGTTACGGCGGAACAGATATAACCTATCATAACCCCGCAGATAACAAGCATGGACATCTTTTTCACCCTTCCGGAGATCAGAAGGATAAGCCCCATGGAAATCATGGCTCCTGCAAATGCCGCCAGGATCATGACCGCCGAGCCCACGGCAATCCCCTTTCCCAGCATCGTGATCATCATCAATGATACCGCTAACTTTGCACCGGAAGAGATGCCGAGCACAAACGGGCCTGCGATCGGGTTTGCGAAAAATGTCTGCAGCAGAAATCCGGATACCGAAAGCCCGCCCCCCAGTATCACGGCCGCCAGAATGCGCGGCAGACGGATATCCCATACAATATGATAAGCTGTATCCTCCCCCGTTTTCCAAAACAGGATTTTGCATATTTCCCGCACGGACAGGCCGACGCTGCCCGAGCCTATGTTCCACAGAAGCAGAATGCACAAAAGGGCTGCCAGAAAGGCAAATGAAATACCATATCTCATCTTTGTTCTATTCGTCATATGTTAAACTCCTATTTGGCCGGCAGACATGTCTGCGGCCTGCTATTTGAGCCTGTATATGTATGTCATTTTGTCTGGTTCCGGACTGTCTTCGGTCAGTATTGTGTGAATGTCCACTATCATATCTCCCAGACCCGTGGTTTCCTGGAACATGTTTTTCTCCGTGCACCATACATGCCCTTCTTTCACGGCCTTGAAATCCGCCAGAAGTCCGCTTTTTGCAAGAAGCTCATCGACGGATTTAATCTCACCGTCAATGGCGCTGTTGTAGATAATATAGTCCGCCTCTTTCGCCGCGGCATAAAACGCCTCCATCTGCATGTTCATTGTGGACAGTGCGTTTTGATCCGTCTTGATATTCTGAGGGACATAGGTTCCCCCCGCCATATCTATCATACGTGCCACGTAATCCCCCGGTTTACGCACATTCACATATCCGTTTGAGCTGATATAGAAAAATGCCACTGTTTTCCCTGTGTTTTTTTGTTCCAACACACCGGCCAGATGCTCCATCTGTTCGTCGAAACGCGCCTCCGCCAGTTCCTCTTTTCCCAGCAGAGCCCCATAAAGTTTCATCCACTCCATCCTTCCCAGAGGATGGCTCTCATAGCTGGAACGTTCCACCAGAACGGGGATTCCCAGTTTTTCAAGCTGTTCTTTCACCTCGGGGGAATGGTTAATCATCGTAGATTCCACCGCCAGGCCGCATGATTTGGAAAGAATCAGTTCATAATCCGGCGTGCGGTATTTGCCTGCATAAAACATCCTTCCCTCTTCCAGCGCTTCTCTCGCCTCCCCGATATACCAGCCGGAGACATCCAGAGCGGAGAGTGTTATCCGATCGACGGCATCCAGGCTGCGGAACAAATCCATTGCCGAGGTGGCCGCCAGATAAATGTTTTCAAGCGGCTGCCTGAGCACCGTCACGTCATCAGGAAGAGCGGCCGGAGGCTCACAATACTCCGGTACAACGAGAAAACGGCCGCTGTTCCTGATTGAAATCAGAATGAACCCGCCCTCATAATAGTCCACGGAAAACTGATCCGCATAGAGAAGCTCCATGCTGTGATCGAACTTCAGATTGTTTAAGCGTTCCTCCTGAAAACCGGCCTGTTCCGCGGCTGTCCGTTCTGAAGATACTCCTTCTGCATCGGTCTGCCCTGAAGATGGCCCTTCCGCATCGGTCTGGCCTGCGGATGCCTCTTCTGCGGCGGACTGCCCCCGGGCCGTTCCGGACACTGTCCCACCCGGTGAAGAGCAGCCGCAGGCAAAGCACAAAAGCGCCCCCATTACAAAAATGGATAAATATTTTTTCATTCTCATTATTCAGCCTTTTTCAGAGTGGAGGAATCAAAGGTCAGCGTATATTCAATCTCGTGAGGCTCACTCATGGCTATCGTGTCCGCAATGACCGCTATTTTCCAGTCGAAGCCTCCGATGGGAATTTCGAAAGTTGAATTTCCTTCTTTATTTTTCAGCTCGTATTTCACGCCGTCCACCTTCATGTAATCATAATTGGAACTGCCCCAGACAACCGTTGCAAAGGCCTTGCCGTTCTCCACCCGGACAGCGGCCGGAGATTCCACAGACGCCCTGCCGGAGCCGCCGTCCAGGGTAACAGCCGCCGTATAATTTCCGTCTGTGAGCTTAAGGCTCTCCACCGTGGCAATCTTCCCGTCCGCAAACGCAGCGGACGGAAGGGAATCGGCACGGAACACCAGGACACGGTCATACCATTTTTCCTTCCTTTTACTGAATGCGCTTAAGTCAATCCCCATATCCAGGGCCTTAACCGGAATTTCAAATGTGTTGGTTCCGTCCGCAAGCTCCGTGTACGGAATATAGTCTTCCTCCGACGCCTTTACGGCCTTCTCTCCCGTTCCCAAATATACCTTCGAGTATCCGGTTCCGCTCATGGACATCACCGCGCTCATCGCGCCCTCTTTTACCGTAAGCTCACATTCCTCAATCCGGAACATGCTGGAACTGGAATCCACCTTTACAAAGTAAACGCCGTCCTTTACTTCGCTGCCGTAAACGGGCTCCATTCCGGCCTGCACAACGTCTATCTGACTGCCGGTCTCCTGAGCCGAGGCAAGTCTGTCATCTCCCTGTTCCGACGCTGCGCCGGATTCTCCCAGTGTCTCCCCGCCGGAGCTTTTACTTTCATCCGCGCCGGATCCCACCGTCTCTGATACCATCTTTCCCGCATCTGCGGCCGGTGTTTTGGAACCGCAGCCTGCCGTCAGGAGGCACAGAGCCAGAAACGCCGCCGGCCACCCTTTTCTCTGAATTCTCATCTGTCTTCCACCTTTAAAAGGGCGATCAGTAAAATATCCCGACCGCCCGTTTTTCTTCCTGATTTATTTCTCTTATTCCAGTTTCCGTTATTACTTATTCAGGCTGTCCACTGCTGCCTTTGCATGCTCTACAAAAAGCTGCTGAATCGGCTCCATCTCACCGAGTCCGCGGACAAGGCAGGTCACTTCATAACCTGCGCCCTCAAACGCCGTTTTCCAGGAACCTTCCTCGTCGCCTGCCATATCGTTGTTGGCGTGATCGCCTGCAACTATCATAAGAGGCTCTAAAACCACCTTTTTGTATTCACCCTTCTTGACTGCCCCAAGGACGTCATCCAGACTTGGCGCTGCCTCTACGGTGCCTACAAAGTAATTCTTATATCCCGATTCCGTCAGCATATCCTGCATCTTCGCATATACCTGATTGGAATCCGCTTCCGTGCCGTGGCCCATGAAACAGATGGCTGTTTCTCCGTCATCATACTCAGCGGTTGCCTCTGTGACAGCTTTGATAACTGCTTTGAAATCATCATCGGAAGTGAGTAACGGTTCTCCTATTGCGACTTTCTCAAACGAATCGGAATACTCAGCCACCTCGTTGACAAGATCGGTATATTCCAGGCCATTCATCAGATGAGTAGGCTGAATCACAAGGTTCTTAACTCCGTTATCTACCGCGCGGCCGAGCGCTTCGCCCACATTGTCGATAGCAATGTTATCGCGTGATTTAACATGGTCGATGATAATCTGGCTTGTAAAACCTCTTCTTACGGAATAATCTGGAAATGCATTTTCCATTGCATTCTCGATTGCCCCTACGGTGAGACGTCTGCTGTCATTGTAGCTTGTGCCAAAACTGACTACCATAAGTTCGTTCTCACCAATTCCATCCTGATTTCTGGCATTATCCAATGATGCATCCCCCGTATCATAATTCTCTTCGTCCTCTTCTTCCGCTTCCACTGTCTCCTCCGCGGCCGCAGCCTCCTCAGTGGCGGTCTCCTCCGCAGTCTCCGCCGTCACGTCCGCGGCCGTTTCCTTCTGCCCGCTTGAACAGCCTGTCACCACTGCGGCCGACAAAGCTGCAAATGCAAATAATGCCACCAGTTTTTTGATCTTCATGTTCCTTATCCTCCTTTTTTTCTGCAACACGATATCGGAATATAGAAGGTATAGGAATATGCCATCATCCTCTGATGGAATCTCAAACCGGCGGCACTCACGCACAAATACGCGGCACTAAATCACCCTGCATCATAGAAACATGCACGGTTGTTCACACCGCAGGATGCATTTTCCCCGGTGCAAAAGATTTTTTCCCGTCTGAGTCAGAGATTCGCGGCCTGAAAACCGTAAATCGGCACAACCAATTGCTCGTGATTTGGAAGTTTATTCCTGTACCAACATCCGGCAGGTTTCCTGACTTGTACATCAGCACACGCAATCGCCTTCCCAATCCAACCCGGATCAGTGGCCATACATAACGCAGATTGCGCGCTCCTTACTCACAGTGACGAGATCGCACAGGTTTTTCACCTGTTTCCCTATTACCCGCTATCCGCAAAACACGGACAACGGCACCGGATGTTCTTAACTCGATATGTTTTATATCCTACCACTGAATTCCTAAAAATGCAATATGCTTAAGGGGGGATGATTGAGAACGAAGAACGCAGCCGGGACGATCGCGATCCATTCCGACCCGGCCTGAAGAATCATTCATATGACTCGGACGCCATCTTAGAGGAGGACTTAGAGCTCGGCTAGACAACTAAATCCGCCGTTCTGCCGTACAGACTCCGATATGACGAATAAATCCGGTCATAAAGCAGGACGTTTTCCGGAATCGGTTTGTATGTCTCTTTCTTCATCGACACAAACCGTGCGGCGGCTTCCTCCAGGCCGGTAAACAGGCCCGCGGACACACCGGCCAGAAGACAGGCGCCGAGACAGGCCTGCTCCGTTACACTGCTGACAAAAATCTCTTTTCCTAATATGTCTGCCTGAATCTGCAGCCACACGGGACTTGATGCCCCGCCTCCGGAGGATATGATCCGGTCGCAGCGGTTTCCCGTCTGTTCCAGAATTTCCATGCAGTCACGCAGCGCGAAGGTTACGCCCTCCATAACGGACCGCGCCATATGTTTTCCCGTGTGGGCCAGATGGAGGCCGAAAAACATCCCTCTGGCATGGGTATCCATATGCGGAGTCCGTTCCCCTGTCAGATAAGGCAGGAAAATCAGGCCCTCGCTTCCCGCGGGAACCTCCCCTGCCATTGCATTCAGCATGTCGAAGCCTTCCACTTTCAGAATGTTGTCTTTCAGCCATTTGAGGGACATCCCGGCGTTCAGGACCGCGCCGTATATGGTATAACCCCCGTTCACGCCGTGGCAGAAAGTCTGGGTCCGGAACGACGGGTCGTAGACCGGATTTTTGGAAAAAGCAGATACCTGTCCCCCGGTTCCGATATTACAGATAAAGGTACCCTCTTTAAACACTCCGTTCCCTATGCTTTGGGCCTGTTGATCTCCCAGGCCGAAGATGACCTGCACCGACTCACCGAGTCCCGTCTGCGCAGCACATTCGCGGCTTATCCGTCCCTGAACCGCACCCGACTCGCTGCACTTCGGGAAGATTTCTTCCGGCAGGCCGCACAAGCCGAGAAGTTCCCAGGCCCAATCGCGTTTTACGATATCAAACATCAGCGAAGCCGATGCATCTGTGGCCTCCGCACCAAATAAGCCGGTCATCTTATAACGGATATAATCTTTCGGCTGCATGACTTTGTAAATTCTGTCAAAACATTCCGGTTCGTGCTTTTTCACCCAGCAAAGCGACGGCAGTGCAAATCCGGGAAAAATTCTGTTGCGCAGGCTGTCCGTTCGGATCCGCTCCGGGATCCGTTCTTCAAGCTCCAGACACTCTTCCCCCGAGCGCTGATCCTGCCACAGGATGGCAGGTCGAATCGGACGGCCGTTTCTGTCTGTCATCACAAGACCGTGCATCTGCCCTGAAAATCCCACGGCAGAGACCGCTTCAAAATACCTGCCGTGCTTCTCCCCGAGGCGGGATAGACAGGCCAGCACAGCCTCCCACCACAAATCCGGCTCCTGTTCCGAATACCCGATCTGAGGTATGGAAACATCGTACTTCTCGCTCTCCACTCCTAGGACACCTGTCTTTTCGTCCAGCAGCATAACTTTTGTTCCCGATGTCCCGATATCAATTCCCAGTATGGATGCCATCTTTTATTCCTCCCTGCGTGTCAGGCATATCTGCTCATCTTCTTCACATCTTGTTTAAAATGCAATCATATTTTTTCTGTGAACCCGCTTTGCCTTTTTCTGCACTTACAGTTTTGTTATCTGTCTCTTTAACCTTTATCCTTTACCGCCTTACATCTTATTCTGACATAGTCCGAATACCATTTTCCTTCACGGTACAGCTTTTCCTTCAGCCGTTCCACCGCATCACTGATGATTTCACTTCTCACCTCTTTATCCGCTCCGTCAAAGGGAGTCTTTATAAACATGTCAATCCAGTCATACAGCCCGTCGTCCCCCTTCAGTTCGGTTGGTCTGTCAAATAATACGGCGTAAACCACTTTAAAGCCGGTTTTTTCAAGCAAAGAGGCATATTCGCCGATGGTAGGGAAATAAAAAGGCATTTTGTAAGCAAGTTCCCTGTCTGTAAAAGCCTGCCTGAGCGCCTCGTGAATCAGGACATTATTTCCGCATCCTCCAAATTCAAAGACAAACTGCCCGTTGTCTTTCAGCGCCCGGTACACACAGCGCAGCACATCCGTCTGTTTTTCTTCGGCAATCCAGTGAAGCACCGCATTGGAAAAGACGATATCTACCTTTTCCGGAAGTGTAAAATCGGACGCATCTCCCTGGTAAAAAGTAAGCTCTGGATAAGTTTCCCCGGCGATTTTAAGCAGTTCGGGAGAAGCATCCAGGCCGGTTGCATTTAACCCCAGCTCTGCCAGCCTGTTTGTAAGAGCTCCGTTTCCGCATCCTAAATCCAGTACGGATGTCCTGTTCTCCATGTCAATCAGTTTAATGACGTCATTGCCATATTCGTGCACAAATGAAAAGTCCTGTGTATATTTATCCGCGTTCCATTTGAGATCCATAACCCAACCTCCTGACGGCCGGAATTTTTTATTTTGCCGTTTGCTTTCATTATACAGGATTCGTTTTGATAAAACTAATCTTTATTTTGAATATATTTATCGAAATTTTTGCTCATTCTAACCGGGATCGGATAAACCGCTCATGGTATACCTGAAATGTTTGAAGGAGATAATTCAAATGAAAAATGGATTATGTTCAGGATGGAATTCTCCTCAGAATAGGGTTGAAGCCAGGCGTTTAAGCCTGGCTCCTTGAAAGAATATAAGATAGACCTGGAAAAGTCTACCTTATATAAACGTTTTAATTTTTGTTTTGTGACAGGTTTTTACAACTTTTTTCAAAATATTTTAAAAATTTAGTTTTCTTCCACTTTTACTTCCAGATTCCGCTGTTGTTCCCTGCCCACAGGCATTCATTTATTGATATTAATCTGTATTAAAGCTTTGCCCTTCTGCGTTCTCCGCCGTGGGCTGAATTGGGTAATATCATATATCTCGCCATATTTTTTGCTCAACTCGGATAACTCGCCCTTTACGCTCTCCATGTCACCGCCGTCCATATGTTCGTCTATGGTTTCCATCTGGGTTCTGAGCGTGGGCTCGATGTAAACGTACAGCTGATAGTAATTCACCTTATACTCTTTTTTGTTTTCGGGCGTATTGTCTGAAATGCATTTTCCAATGCTCCCGGCATACTGCTCGTACAGATATAGGCTGCGGCAATTTCTCTCTCTGGAACCGTTTGTCTTTATAAGGACATATACCGCGATTATTACGGCGGCGATGGATACTATCACACTGATCACTTCTGAATTTAAATACATGGTATGTATATTCTCCCTTCCCATTTTCCCCTATCATATCACAAAATCCGACAGAAGAAAACCTTCGTCCGGCATTGCCGCATCCGGATGTTACACCGCATTAATTCTCCTGATAGACTCGGTAGCAGGACTTACCTTCATTTTTTGCCTGATAGAGGGCCTGGTCGCTGCGCTGCAGCAGCAGATCGATTTCCATCTCCGGATCAGCGCTCTGGGCAATTCCGATACTGGCTGATAAACGGCCGACTTCTTCCTTCCCGAAAAAATCGTCCCGGATCTTTTTAATGAGCTGTTCTGCCTCCTGTTCCAATTGGGAGATGCTGCATTCCCCCAGCCGAACCATCAGGAATTCATCTCCGCCCAGCCTGGCCACAAAATCATCCGGGAAGAAATCAATAAGAATCTTTGCGGTGCACATTAATACCGCATCCCCCACCTTATGGCCGCGGGTATCATTGACTTCTTTAAAACGGTCAAGATCAATGTACATCAGGCTGACCGTCTTATCGCCGCGGTTATTATGGATATACTGGTAAAAACACCGCCTGTTGTAAAGCCCGGTCAGAAAATCCGTATTGGAGCTGTGGCGTATCTGCCGTTCCAAATCACGTTCCACCGTTACATCGCGGAAGATACACAGCTTTCCGGCCACATTATGAAACACATCGTAGATGGAACTTTCGTGGATTTCAAGCATCTTGCCGGAACCGTCCTCAATTCTTACCTTGGCTTCGACATATCCTTCGCTGTTAATTGAATGCCTTTCTTCAAACGCGTGCGCCGTCCACTCATTATAGTCATGTCCAATGACCGACTGCCTGTCCGTATGGAAATATTCCTCAAACTTCATATTGGCATTAATAATTTTCCCGCAGTTATTCCATAAAAGAATTGCATAAGGCATACTCTGGAGAAGAATTTCCATCTCCGCGCTCATATTGACAAGATCCGTGACATCGTGGCCGATTCCAACGGTTCCCAGAACCGTTTTTCCGTCTCTGTCCAGGATCGGTGTTTTATAGGTGCGCAGCTGGCGCAGACCCCTGGAACACTTTACCGCCTCGGTAAACTGCAGTGTGTGGAGCGCCTTAATTACCGCATCCTCAGACTCTCGGCAGGACGCCTCTCCGTTCTCCAGATCATCCGGGGAAACTCCCCAAATATAGCAGTGATCCCGCCCCGTCACATCCTCCCTTGTCTTTCCCACAACTGTGCAAAATGCCTTATTGACCTTTACATGGGTTCCTTTAAGGGACTTAAACCACAGCATATCCGGGATACTGTCAATAGCCGTATCCAGATAAGTCTGTGTCATATATAAGTCATAGCGGAGCTTAATCCGCTCCATGATACGTGCCAGGCTGATCCTGACCCGCTCCCCGTTCAGCGGCAGCTCCCAAAATTCATCTGCAGCCTCTAAATCAGGGGATGAAAAATGATCAATTTCCTCATGCCAGGCGCAGTAAACCAGCACCGCCCCCTCTTTGCACATCGTACGTATCTCAGAAGGCGGCGTTTCCCCTTCCAGATTCCAGATCACTACATCGCTTTGTTTCAGTAATTCAGGCACCGGTGCGGATTCCGCAGCAATTTTATGGGTAAAATGCTCCATAGGCTCAAGCCGGCCCAGCACGGTTTCAATCATCGGATTCCTGCCAAATATCGTGATTTGACTTTCGCATTGGTACATGTGACCCCTCCCCGCTTATTGCGGCGCGCCCTACAGATACAGACGTTCAAATTCCGAAGCGCTGACAGGTCTGCCGAACAGAAAGCCCTGTATATAATCAGGCGACGCCTGTCTCACAACCTCCAGCTCCGTTTCCGTTTCCACACCTTCCACACAGACGAGTGCTGAGATACTGTGTGCAAGCTTGATAATGTACTCCAAAAAGATATATTCGTAACTGCCTTCCTCAATCCCCTTTATAAAACTGCGGTCAATCTTCAGAACGTTGGCAGGCAGTCCTTTTAAATGGCTCAGTGAAGAATATCCCGTTCCGAAATCGTCGATTGCTATTCCGAATCCCATAGCCTGAAGCCCTCTGAATTCCTGGTTTATTATATGTAAATTGGGCACCCAGCAGCTTTCCGTCAATTCCAGGATAAACCGCTCCGCTTCCAGCCCTTCCTTGGACTTTTCCCTCAGATATGCCAACAAATCATTTTCTTTTAACTGGATGTAAGAGACATTTACACTCATCAGAAATCCCGGGAACCTGCTCTTCCACATCTTACGCTGTCTGATGCTCTCCTCCAATACCCATTTGCCGACCTGAGTAATAGAGCGGCTCTCCTCCAGAAGAGGAATGAATTCCACCGGAGAAACCTCCCCGTGTTCCGGCGAATGCCAGCGGAGCAGGGCTTCCGCCCCCACCACTTTTCCCGTCTCTGCTTCCACCTGAGGCTGATAATATACTTCAAACTCCCGGCAGCCGTTCTTTACACAGGAATGCAGGCTCTCCTGAAGTTCCATAATCCTCATCTTCCGTTTATAGATGTCCTCGGAAAAGAGAGCCAGCTGGTTTTTACCGTTCATCTTGGCTATCTCAACCGCATTCTCCGCATTTCTGAACAGCTTCTGATAAGTTATGCCGTCTTTGGGGAAGAAACACGCTCCGGCTGAAACGGATACCGGAATCTGCTGCCCATCCACCGTGAAATGATTGCCTATAAATATCTGAATATTTTCATAAATTCCTCTGACATTCTCTTCCGAACCTCCCTGCATAAAGAACACAAACTCGTCTCCATCCAGACGGTACAGCGGACATCCTTCCGGCAGCAGCGAGGAAATCAGCGTGGAAATAATATTGAGAACACGGTCGCCAAACGCGTAACCGTGCTTCTCATTGATATTTCTAAAATTGTCAATGTCCAGAACAACTATGATTCCCCGAGCCGGTCTGTCCTGATTCAAAAGCAGTTCCAGATCCATTTCAAACTGGCTCCTGTTCCTCAGCCCGGTGACATTGTCGAATTTGTTCTGTCTCCCGATATTGGAGATCCTGCCAATCATGAAAAGAGGCCTGCTCTGATTATCTTTTTTTACCGTCCCCCTGCATGAAACCCAGATGATACGGCCGGATTTATTACGGACCCGGTACTCCATGTCATGGTAATCCCTGCCGCCTTTTTGGATTCGTTCCATGTCCTCAAGCCATACGGGAAGATCTTCGGGTACCATAATCCTGGACCATTCAGCTACGACATCTGTCTCTATCAGGCGGTCGATGTCTAAATCTTCAAATGCATTTTCGGATATATAAAAAGTTCCGTTTTTAATATCCCACAGGAATAAATAATCATCTGTGGTCTCGGAAAGCAGATCCATAATCGTATTTGCTGTAAACATCTCTTGCTTTATCATGTCCGGCATGTCATCCTCCATACAGGTATTCTGTCAATTTCTCTTATTTTATCAGTCTTCGGACAGATACCCGTAATTTTCTTCCAACCAAAACTGCTTCTTATTAAGAACCGGTAAAAAAAGCGCATTTTTGGTAATATCTAGATCTACTATAGCAAAAAGACAGGCGTGTTTCAATCACTTATGAAAAAGAAATTTCACTCCCGGATACCGGTTCTCCTTAAGCGGCTTTGCCGGTATTTATTTTATTTCATGGGCAGTAGATATCTTATGGGCAGTTATAATCGTATAGCTGCAGGCATTTACCGTTATTTCACAGTTCCCCGTGTCCGCGTACCAGTTCTTGCCTTTTCTAAAGATAACGGTTCCGGGGGCCTGTATCTTCTCCCTGCACCAGGCAACCGCATCCTCCGTGTCTAAAGACAGATTTCTTATGATCCGTTTTACCCCGAGTTCCGTCGTATGCAATTTATCAAGATTTAAAATCAGTTCACATTCGGATTTTTCAATCAAATTTTCATTCTCCTCTCTTCGTTGAATTCCCTGCATATGTCTTTCATCAGCTTCAGCATTTCATTCTTGTTACCTTCATTGGGCATATGCACGGTTCCGTCAGCCGGACGCTGAATAGATCAATGGGATTTACTTCTTATTTTAACCGGCATTTAAACAGGCGGCAAGATCATATCCTGCCGCCTGCATTATTCTTTTATTGTTTGTTGCTGTTCACACCGCATTGCGCTGTAAACAATAACACGATGAGCGCTTTTCGCGAACTTCATAGGCTGCCCCCCGGTTCCTGCTCCTGCCGGCTTCTTCCTGAAGGAGAGGGAGCACCGGCCGAAGGAAACCGGTGCTCTTACAAATGAAAAAAATACTCGGGGTTGGGGACTCCCATTTATTAAACGTTTCAAATGTGACGTTTGTGACAGATAAAATGGCAGAATATATGTTTTTTCTGCACTTTTTTCTCCGGTGATACATATCTCACCGTAATTTACCATACACGGCGGCGCCATTTGTTAACCCTGATATGCAGTCTGGTTCTCCTGACAGCTAAATAACAGGTTTTATTTATTCCCGTACAGAGCAATTTCCTGTATCTGACGCCCGTCGTATTCCCTGCATACCTCGTCCACACTTGCGCCTTCGCAGAGCTTGACGCACAGTTCTTTAATGGTATTCCAGGTATTAAAATGCAGTGAAAAATCCTGGTTAGGAACCTGGCGGCCGGCAGAAAGGCATGCTACAAGCCTGTCGGCCTGCGGCAGGGTTGCCGCTTTATTTCCCTGTGCCGAAGAAACCTTGCCCAATCGTTCTGCAACTCCGTTCAACGTTTCGATCGTGCACATGTTTTCCACTATCATCAATGCCTCATTTAAACGATCGGATCTTGGATTTACGGCCAGCCTCTGATCCGCCCCTACAACACAGACAGCGCCATCCGGAAGAACGGGCAGCGCCGTCATCTCCACTTCAAAAGGAAAATCCTGTGAAAACGCCGTTTTACGGCAGATAGAACTGATAAAAGCACATTTCTCCTCTGCAAAAAAGGATATTTCTTCCTCCGTATTCGGCAGCGTGGTAAGAGTCCTTTCCACATCCAGGTATTCATTTTCTATCATAGTCTGAAGAAACTGGAAGCCGTCTTTCATATAGGTGCTGACAGAAGTTTCGCCGTCGGCCAGCGCTTCCACCAGTTCCTCACTTTTAGGATTACGATACAGCGGCCCCAATCCCGCACACATAGCCGGGACACTGATTCCAAAATCTCGGTTGCCTCCGTAGGGAAGAATCCCGTTTTGTTTCAGTGTTTCGCATACGTTCCAGAACTCGTCCACATTCTCCGGTATTTCCAGACCGTATCGGTGAAGCATGTCCACATTCCAGAGCAGGCCGAAACTTGTATAGGATAAGGGAACCGAAAACACTTTCCCATTGCATGTACTCTGCTGGAGAGCATCTTCGGACAGATTATTAATACACGCAAGAGCGGACAAATCATAAATATAGCCCTTCCTGTCAATCTCCAGCACATCTTCCGCCGTTATAACATAAAGGTCGTCCGGCAGTCCACTCTCCAACCGCTTTAACAGCAGCTCCCGGTAGGAATATCCTTCATCTGCATAAAAATTGGCATAATCGCTGTACACAATGAGATTAATGTCATATTTGGGATTGATAACATTGGTACAGCAGTCATTAATTAGGTCAGATATATCCGCCCCCTGGGCAAACAGAGATACCGCAACCTCCGCTTCATTCTCATCCAGGTAAACTTTGGGATTCTTCTCCGCTCCCGTGCAGCCGCCGCAAAGCAGGCAGAGCACCAGGGCGGCTGTGACTAATCCGGATCTTCTTTTTTGCATTTTCCCTGTCCCCCCACTTTTCTATCATAGTACATCCTGATTATTGCAAACATCTTTTCAATGTTAACCGGCTTAGCAATATGGCCGTCCATCCCCGCATCCTTACATCTCTGGATATCCTCCTCAAATGCATCGGCAGTCATGGCAATAATCGGAATATCGTTCTTATCAAGGCCGGGAAGTTCCCTGATTTTCTTTGCCGCCTCCAGCCCGTCCATCACCGGCATATGGATATCCATTAAAACCATATCGAAATATCCAGCTTCCCGCTGTTCTATCTTCCTGACCGCCTGCAGGCCGTTCTCTGCGCTGTCCACTTCAATTCCTGCTAAATTAAGAAGTTCCACGGCGATATCGCGGTTAAGCTCATTGTCCTCCGCCAGAAGGATTCGAAACCCCTTAAACTGATACTGTGGCATCGGACTGGAAGCTTCCTGGATTTTCCCGGAAGTCCCCATGATATACAACCGCAGTTTCTGTATCAGTTCCGAACGGAATATGGGTTTTGTAAGAAATCCGTTGATTCCTGCCTCTAAGGCCTCTTGCTCCACCTCTTCCCAGTTGTAGGCGGACAGCAGGATGATTGGTATGTCTGATCCGAGTTTTTCACGGATACGGCGCGTGGTCTCTATCCCATCCATCTCCGGCATCTTCCAGTCCACAATAACTGCAAAATAGTCACTGCCCGCCCGATGGGCCCTCTCTGCCGCCTCTACCGCCTCACGGCCGCTCAATGAGCAGTCCACAGAGACGCCCGCCTCCTTTAACATGGTTTGTATTCCTTCACATGTATCAGAACTGTCGTCCACAACGAGAACGGTATATCCGGCCAGGGATTCAGTCTCCACACCACCGGATTCCGACAGCGGCAGGGACAGGATGACTGTGAATCTGGAGCCGGCGCCGGGTATACTCTCAACGTTGATTGTACCGCCCATAATATCGATGATATTTTTCGTAATTGCCATTCCCAGCCCGGTGCCGGTAATCTTACTGAGACGGTTGTCCTCCGCCCTTTCAAACGGGATAAAAATACGCTGCACAAAATCTTCCTCCATGCCGATTCCGTTATCCTCCACCTCGAAAATAATGTCGATCATTCGGTCTTTTCGTTTTCTCTCCCTTAACCCGACGGATATCTCACCGCCATCCGGGGTATATTTGACGGCATTAGATAGCAGATTCATAAGAATTTTCTGTATATGCAGCGCGTCCCCCATAACAAAATCATAATCCAGCACGGAAGATTTAACGATCATCGTGTGGCCTTTTTTCATTAATTCCGGTTTAATCAGGAGCAGCACGTTGGAAATCAGTTCCGGTAAATTGACCGGTTCACACTTTAAGCTGAGTTTTCCGCTCTCGATCCGTGACATATCAAGCACTTCATTAATCAGGGCAAGCAGATGATCCGATGCTGCGGAAATCTTATCAAGGCAGTCTTCCACCTTTTCCCGGTTGCCAAGATTCACCCGGGCGATTGCAGTCATGCCTATGATTCCGTTCATCGGGGTGCGGATATCATGGGACATGGACGAAAAGAAGGCCGTTCTGGCCCGGTTATTTTCCTGAGACTGCAACAGGGCGTCTGCCAAATCTGCCCGCATATGATGTTCCCTTGTTGTATCCCTCAGTACTGCCAGATACTGCCCGTTGTCCGCCAGAAGGAAGTGCACCTCCGTCCATCTCTGAAGTTCATCTTCCGTACCTGTCCGGTATTCTTTCTGTATGTTCTCTTTGAGACCACCGGTTAGAAATGCATTCCGATATTCATCGTTCTCCGGCACTCCGCACCGTTCGAACAGAATATCCGGCCGGGCAGCGACCTGTTCCGGTTCGACATCATATAATGCATCGACGTTATTTGACACCATTTCTACTCTCCGGCCGGAAGGCGTATAAAGAAGGAAAGCAAAATCAATATTGGAGGAAATATTTTGAAAAAGACGTTCCCTGTAAATGCGTCCCTGTTCCCTCCCTTTCATGGATTCACGGCCGAGAAGCAGCACCGTAATCAACAGCAGGGCACCTGCAAGCTCGGCAAACGAAATAACTACCATATTGATTATTTCAGATGATTCCTGTTGCAGGACACTTTTCGGCATGATTGAAAGAAGATACCATTTATATGAATTTCCCTTTGGGAGAAAGCATAGAATGCTGTCCTCTCCATGGAATTTTATATCCATCGTTCCGGCCCGATTGTTCCGTAACAAATCCCTCAATGTTTCCTGAATGACAGGGCCATTCCCATTTTCTCCCAGGAAAGCATAAACATCATCCGTCTCCGAGCCCGTGCTTTCAATCAGCCAGAAACCGCTGCCATCCACAATAAAAGCATACCCGGCGCCGCCGCTGAATGTGAAAAGGGATGGATCCCGATAGCTGGACAGCGTCTTATCCGCGTAGAGTGCGCCGATCTGTTCACCATCCAGCCAAACGGGAGACTGAAACGTAATTTGCAGACGTCCGCTGTCGCCGATATATGCATCAGAATAGCCATTCTGCCCCTTCGACAGAGCCGTCTCCTCAAAAGGCAGAGAACCGGCATCTACCGCCTCACCGGTGCTGTCGATACCGGCGCCGTTTAGATCTATGTAAAAGAACCGGTAGAAGTCCGTCGCATTGGCATAATTAGCAAGGATGCTGCCCGGTTCTAAAGAATCGCCGCTTAATGCATACAGACCGGCAAAGGAATTTAAACGTTCCTCATCATTGCGCAGCTGATGCCGTATGCTGCTTTGCACGATCCTTGTGGAGTCAAGCATTCTCTGATTGGAACTATGTTCCATTTTTTCCGTAATACGGCCAAGCATGATAAACATAAATACCGCACTCAACAGCAAAAGTACGACAACACCTGATAAAATGATTATAGAGCGTTTTTTATACCCCTTCATATTTTCTCCTCAACATTACGGCAAACCGGATTTTATATCCTGTCATGAATTACAGATCGGAAATTTTGAGTAAAAGAAATTCATCCTGTCTTCAATAAATGTTTGCCACCGTTCTGCAAATGCGGTAAAATTGCCGGTCTGCATATCCTCTTCCAACCGGCAGATAAAATCACTGAAACCGTTATCCAACTGTCCGCTTCTTATTAATACGGCAGACAGTATATACCCCCAGGCCGCCAGTTCCCGCAGTTTGTCATAGCATTCCCGTATAATCGCCGAGGGACATTCTCTGGCAATAAAACTTAAGAGTACATCAATACAGAGAATACTGCCCGTTTTTCCATGAAGTCTTCTGATCGTCTGCAGTAATTCCTCTCTCTTTTCCTTTGAAACCGATTCCAGGGTAAAAAGCGCCACGCCGCGGACCGTTATGGCCAAAATCTGCAGCCCTTCCCCATACAGCCGCAAATTTTCGCGGATTTCCGACTCATTCATTATTTTATCATTTACGGGTTCCAGACAGACTTTTGTTCCGATTCCCATATAGGTTCTTGTCACGCCTAGGGAATGCAGGACTTCCAGTGTACGGCGAACCGTGCTTAAGGATACCTGATACTGTTCCGCCATTTTGGGCAGGGAAGGCAGATAGCTGCCGACAGGGTAACGCTCCCATAAAATCTCGCGGATAATTAAAGAGGCCAGGGTATAACGCACCTGAGGCCGGCGGCGGTAGATTGTCCATGTAAAAGGTATCTGGCCAGCCGGCTCCGTACAGTAATTCTTACTTGAAGATTCGATAAAATCCAGCACTTCATCCTGTATTTCTGTAAAAAAATCATCAAACTCCTGCTTCAGATTATCAATTTTATCCGGTGATAATAATTTGCCCGCGGAGTTACCGGCTTTTTCCCTGTTTCGCCGGGGATAAAGGAAATTGAGATAACGCAGGCACTGCCAGTACAGATTAAGAAGTAAATCATTATGGAACGTATGCAGTACATCGAAATATACCTTTGCCGGCATTGATACCACTCCGGCCGTCTGCTGATTCCAGTATTTGCCGCTCCCCGTATCCAGTTTCAGGCTATGCAGCCCAATCTTCCACAACGGTGAAAAAAGCAGTTCACCGGCATACTGGAAATCAATGATTCCTTCTTTGCGGGGCACAAAATACTTTGCGGCATTTTCTTTAAATGTTTCTTCCGTTCCCCGATATTCAACCCTCGCAGCTTTTCGTTCTTCCGTTTTGATATAACCCTTTTTCTCCAGTTTATTAAGAGCCGCCTGAACCGTGTTCCGCGCCAGTTGGAAAGAAGCGCAGATTTGCGGAACCGATGACAGCTGTTCACCATATCGGTAAACGCCGAAAAGAATGCGGGATTCATAATATTCATAAATCAGTTCATAAAGTCCATTATTTTTTTCCATCCGCCCTCCAGCACTATCTCTGACCGGTTCCGCCTGTCTCGCTTTCTTTATATTGTTTAACATCACGTTTTGGTATTTTCATGATCTATTGAACAATTAATTGATGTTGATTGATGTAAAGGCCAATCGCTTCGATTTCATATATACCCTGCTCACATTGGGTACTGAATTGATTGTACCACTCTTTATGCAATCATGCAATGAAATGCCCCATCAATGTTCCAGAAGGGCAGGGGAACCGCCGTCCCCCTCCGCGGCCGTTAAATGGAAATCCCTGACTTCATGTAACTGGAGCCAGGGATACGTGATAGCTAACAAATTTTTACGAATTATCTTGATTCATAATTTCTTTAACCTGATTGATCAGTAATCGTTCATTGATAGGATGTATCACAAAATGAGAATATCCTTTTTTGATTAGTCTTAAAAGATTAGGGTCAATATCTCGATGGGGCGCAATAAAAAGCATTATTTTTTTCATAGGCTGAGAAAAAAGTTTGAACAGATCATTAAAGATTACAGGAGGTAGTTCCATATCAATTATTATCAGTTTTGGATTTAAGCGATACGCCAATGATAGAATTTTTGTGCAGTCTGATGACGAGTATACATGCGAGTAGCCGGCACGCGCTAACATAGTAGTCAATTGATTCAGAAGTTCATCATTTTTTGAAATTATAATTATATTACGCATATAATCACCTTCTCTCTTTTTATTATAAAACTTTTTACGAATAATTGCAAATGAGAAGGGGATCGGCCTTATAATCATATCTATTTTAGTTACTGTTCACAGGTCAATGTCAGTTAGTTAAGCTTATGACGATTTAGATTTTATAGATTCATTCGGTTGGGCATTGGGAAAATTATATCGATACAGAAGAACTTCTCTGGTATCCGAAGCTGTATTGCCGTGTGGTCTGATTTTTGAGCACAACAAGGAAACAGACTTGCGCCTGCTTTTTTTATCAGCTATGATAAGTAGGGTGGTTTTGGATTATGCGGCTCTGTAGACAAAATATTTTGGCCGACGAAAATGGGCCGTTTTAAGTCTGGGATATGCCCTGCCGGGTCGAATCGGGAGGAGCTCTTTACGCAGCAAAGCCACCGTGTCAATGACGTCTTCCTCTGCGGCCAGGCGGAGGAAGACCCTGCAAATATGGACTGCCATGGAGAAATTCACCTTATAGGCATGTTTTGTATCATGCGTTTCAAGGATTACGGACTGTATCATGGCTTCCGTTATATTATAAGCGATCAGTTTTGCCCATATTTCCTGCTCCACATGTTCCGGCTTGCAGGAATGGAAATTGCTCATTCCGATCGTATATTTCAGTTTGCGGAAGGAGGATTCAATGCCCCATCGGGCATTGTAAATGTCTCTCAGCCGCGCCGGCGGGAATTCATCCTCCGGAAGGTTTGTCACAAGACATTCAAAAGAGCCATCCGGAAGCTGAAACCGGACAACACGGAACGAGAGGGGATAGGTGCCATCCGAACCGTACTCCAGGAAATCAAAGGAGGCCGCCCGATCTACGAACCGGCGGTAGTTCCCGTCAGGAATCCGGATTTTTCGGGAGTGGCTTCTTACAAGGGTGACCGTTACGGTCTCGTCAAACATGCCTTCTTTGGGGAGTTTGAAATTACCGACCAAGCCTTTGGAAAGGACATCTTTGGTCCTGAAGAGGAAGTACTGCTCTTTTTCAATGATATGGGCCATATTGTTATAGGAACAATACCCCCTGTCACCGATGTAGATGTCTTTCCTATCAGAAAGAACCGGGCAGGTATCCACCATGGTGCAGAATGCCAGGAATTCGTCTTTTTTATGAACGGGTTGGAGCAGGGAGGCAACATACATGTTCCTGTCCAGGTCGTAGAGCGCATTGATATGGAGACTGTAAAAGCCCTTTGCAGAAGGCCCTTCGGAAACGAAATAATCCTCTGTATGAAACTTGTCACTGCTGAAAAAAGAAGTCGTGGAGCCGTCAGCGGCAATACAGCGGTAACCGCTCGCGATAGTTTTTTTCACAGTGCCAAGAGAGAAATAGGCCGTATTGAATGTATGGAAGATTTCTGAAAGAGCCTCCGGTCTGAGTTTAGCCCGCTGCTGTCGGAAAGCGGAAGAGGTGGGCATAAGGGCATCCATTCCAAAGAAATCAAGCATCTCCACTCTTGTAGAGGATGCCCCCATGGTAATAAGAAACGAGATAATTTGCGCAGCTGTGAATTTCCTGTTCCTGGTAAAATCTTTACCGGGTCGAAGGACAAAATCCGAGATGTGGGAGATCACGCTGCGGACAGCGGAGTGAAATAAAGATTGAATCGTTTGGTGTAAAGACATAAGCGTTCCTCCTTTAGTCAAAAGCAATTTTACTTCTGATTAAAGGGCCGCCCTTGTTTCGTCTAAAAACCAATCTGAAACAAGGGCGGCCGCATATTTTGGAAGCTATGTCAATCCTTTATTTAAAGTTTTCCAAATTTGAGGAGAATTTTGGTTAGACCCCAATAAAAATCTACTCCTCTAGCTTAACTAACTGACATTGGTTCACAGGTAGTATTCCACGAGGTGTTTTTTGTAAGTGGAGCGTGGCGGAAGTCACAGAAATCCGGGTGAGGACAAAAGCCAAATAGCAGAGAGATTCTGTTCATTTGGCCATAGTCCTGAGAGCGTTGACATTTTTCGTCAAAGAAATTCGTTGGCTTCTATATCAGAGAAAATCCACAGGGTTTCCTTCTCATTGCCAGGATAGTGATTAAAGCATAAAATTCTCAGTCTCACGTGGCTGCCGTCCTTTTTCTTGTAGGTAAAACCGGGAATATCCTCCTCAATCAACAGGTTTTCCAGATAGCTGTAATCGCAGAAACATTCAAATAGCCCTGTATATTCCGGTTCCACCAACTGCTTCGCATACATAAGAAGGGCTTTGCTGAAACAGCCATCCGATTCTTCCAAAATCTGGCTGAAATAATCAGGAATAAACAGTTGACGCAGGGTGTCTGTTTCCAGGTTCACAAAGTATACGCCTTTAAACACAGGGGCAAACACACTCAGGAAACGGTCGGCATCCTTCTTTTCTGACAGAATCCGCTCCATATGCCGGTTCAGATCTCGTCTCTGGCGGGTGCCGCCCTGGGATGCATAATAATCTCTTTTGTATTGCTGCATCTTATCTTCCGCTTTCTGTATAATATCCTTTATGTCAATCCTGCTGTCACGCCATTCAAGGCCCACCGAAAGCGAATACTTTGCATGTTTTACCTGCTCGCAAATCGTATCCAGGCGCTGCTCCACGCTCTGGCGGTCTATGTCGCGGCAGATAATAACAAATTCGTCACCCCCGATCCGGAATATTTCCCCGGACCGGAAATTTTTCTGGAGAATATGCGCAACGGTCTTAAGCATGCTATCCCCTGCCTGATGCCCCAGATGATTATTAATCTCGTGCAGCCCGTTCACATCAATATAAATACAGCCAACGGAAACACAATCGAAACCTTCGAAGTCCTGGAGCATCCTTTTATAGCTGTTCCTGTTCTGAAGGCCGGTCAAGACGTCTAAAAGCGCCTCTTTGCTTAATGCCATTTTCTCCGTTTCGACCTGCCGGTATTGTCTGCGCAGGAGAATTTCATTTCTCTTTGCCTGTATCTTGGAATTGTACAGGCTGACGGAGACAGCGATGGATGCCAGCGAAAGAAACAGGCTGTTCATAAGATTGTTAAAGCTCTGGTCCAGTCCAGCAGGATTCGGGAAATACGGAAGCAGCACGTTGAGAAGGATCACACTGGTTAAAAACAGCAGCACAGACATCCACGGCTTCATCAGGGACATGATTGCTACCAGCAGTACAACATATGTATAAACTGTCAGCCCATTACCGCCCAGTTGGTCGTTTAATGTAATGGCGATTCCCCAAAATACAAAAAAAGCCATATAAGTATGTTCGATTATGAAATAGCGGCGGGCGGCCTTTTCTTTGCTTTTGTCAACCCAATGTTTTGACAGAATCACGCAAAGGGTCATTGCGATCAGGAGCAGGTACATGATAAAATAGGCCTCCCTGCGCGGTTTTAAAAAAGGCCCTCCCGGTCTTAGGGAAATGGATGCCACCATGACCAATTCAAACCCAATGATGAAAAGGTAAAAAATGAAGTCTCTCTTTTTCACATCCTGATGAAGGGCACATAAAATTTCTTCATACTCCTCCATCTCTGCTCCAAATCCCAGCAATGATTTTATTCTGCTCCAGATTCCTTCCCGCATCCCATTCCACCTCTCTTAATTGCCGCCGGATTCCTTTTGTTCTACCTTGATAATCAAAGTCTGTGGCTGCTCACTTTATGTAAAGATAAAGCCCCAAGAACCAAGAGCTTTATCATATAACCATTTTCCGCACATCGATATCTCCATTATATACCAGACCACAGACAAAATCCACATCCTGTTTTCCTTAAAGCCTTACACGAGAGCATTACATCATACCGGCATCCTTCTCGGCTACTGTTCACTCGGGATGTATTCCGCGAGGTGTTTTCACGCGTTTTTCGTGAAAATCCCGAATTCTGCGGCGCGAAACTGCCATAGGACATAGGGCTTTGCAATAAAAGCAATAGACAAATACGGTTGCTATTTTTTTAGCAGGTAGTTATGACATGGTACCTTGCGTTTTTGTTCTGATTGAACTATAATTAAAAGGCTATTTTGAGCGAGTTCAGAGTGAGTCATGATATAGGACAGTTATTTGAATCTGATGACGATTGGAGGTAAAACATATGCCGGATGAGAAAAATACCAGTACCCTTTCCTATGGGTGGGGACACAATCCGGTTTTTTATAGGATATTAAGTATTCCCGTTACTTTTATTGCAATTTTGGCTGCATATGCCTTTCATATACCTAATCCCATGATGCTCCTTATTATTCCGGTTGTTGTTTTTACATATCTGGAGGGGTATATCAGTGGCGGCATGAGCGGAGGGACCGCGGTTGTATATTCTGCCTATTTTTTTATTGTATTTACTAAGGATGATGCGGCATGGCAAAAGCTGCTGATAATCATTCTGGCGGTTACGGCTATCGTGGTTCTGGTTGGACGGCTAAAGGCCGCGGATAACCGTAAGATGCTTGAAATCATGCAGGCGGAAGAGAAACTCATTCAGGCAAAAGAGGAGGCTGAAAAGCTTGCCAAGGCAAAGAGCGACTTTCTTTCCATGATGAGCCATGAAATCCGTACTCCGATCAATGCGATTATAGGAATGAATGAAATTGCCATGAAAAGTGATGATCTGGAGCGAATCAGGGGATGTCAGTCTAAAATTGATGACGCTTCCTCACATCTGCTGGGAGTGATTAACGATATTTTGGATATGTCAAAGATAGAGGCGGGTAAGCTAGAACTGTCAGAATCTGATTTTTCTTTGAAATACCTTCTGCAGCGATTAATCAGCATTAATCAAATCCGTTTTGACCAAAAATCTCAGAACTTTTCCATTGTTGTAGGGGAGAATGTTCCGTCTGCAATTATTACAGATCAGCAAAGGCTGTCTCAGGTCATCACCAATCTGCTCTCCAATGCGGCCAAGTTCACACCGAATGAGGGAAATATTGAGTTGTCGATTCAGCTGCAGCAGGAATCAGGGGAGGATGTGGTTCTGCGCTTTGCGGTCAAGGATAGTGGTATCGGGATAACGCAGGAACAGCAGGCCCATCTGTTCCAGGCATTTGAGCAGGCAGATACCAGTATTTCCAAACGTTTTGGAGGGACCGGACTGGGACTGGCGATTTCTAAAAATATCGTAGGAAAGATGGGCGGATGCATATGGGTCCATTCAATTCCCGGTAAGGGTTCTTCGTTTGAATTTGATATTTGCGTAAAAAAAGGAACCGTAACGCGGGAGTGTGCCGGCCGGTGTCCGGGTGAAGATGAAGAGGTGTTAAACAAGTCGGCTGCTGCTCGGGAGCCGGAAAAAGATATTTTTCGGGGGCGCCGTATGCTGTTGGCAGAGGATGTGGAGATCAACCGCGAAATTATCAAAAGTATTTTGGATGAAACAGGAATTGAAGTAGTCGAAGCGGAGAATGGGGAAATTGCCTGTAGAAAATTTAAAGAGTACTCTGGCCAGTTTGATGTGATCTTAATGGATATCTGTATGCCGGTGAGAGACGGTTATGAGGCCGCCCGGATAATCTGCAGTGAAATGTCAGTTGAAAAGACGGCAGTACCGATTTTGGCCATGACCGCAGAGGTATTACCGGAAAACATTGAGTTATGCAAAAAAGCAGGAATGTACGGCCATATTGCAAAACCCGTTAATGTGGTAGAATTAATACAAACATTGAAGCGGTATATCCCTGTACGGCAATGAGGACCGGGGAGTGTAAAACTTATATTTTATTCTATTTTTTCACGGAGCTTTTTAAGCAGCTTTTTCTTACGCTTGCTGACTGCCTGCTGAGAGAGCCCCAGCCGTTTCGCCAGATCCCACTCTGAGACGCCTCGGAAAAACAGTTCATCAATCAGCAGCCGTTCTTCTACCTCCAAAGAGTCCAGCGCATCATACAAACGGCTGATGTCTTCTGCCAGGATAATTTCTTCCTCAATGCCTGGGTGGAAACGGGTTGCTTCATATGGGCTTTTACCAGGTTGTCTACGTTATACGTATTATCATTGTCCCAGACTTGGCTGTATAGTTGCTCCCGGGTTAATACCTGGCCTGCATGCCCCCATATCTCATAGTCCGGCATATTGATATATTCCCCATTCTGCCATATTTCTATATAAAACAGAAGGCCGTCTCCCATACGTTCGTAAGAGCTTTTCTGGTAAAAGCCCTGCCCGCTAGTCCCACTTTTCTTATCAATGACCCGATCCTTCCATGTTTCAGGCAGAGTCAGGCTATATGCGGGAGCCAGATTACTTACCTCATCAGTCCGTTCTCGTTCTGACTGCTCCTGTTCCTTTTCTCCATTCTGTACTCCCTCTTCCGGCACGGAAGATTCCAGTATTTCCTGATTTTCTTGGGAATGCAATATTTCTGAATCTCCGGTGATTTCCTGCACAGACATACTTGGGATACTCTGGCAGCGTTTCTCTTGGATACTTCTTAAGGGAGAAACCATATTTTGATAGTCTGAGTGTGTAAGAACACGCCCTTATTTTTCTTAAGTCCCGGCCTGGCCTGTAAAATCTGCCTTTGTTTTGCCTCCTCCTGTTTTGCCTCCTCTGGCTTGCCCAGATTCCGAAAATATAGATACCGCAGGTTGCTGTGACAGTACTGGGCAAATTTTCCTTCTCTCCTATCCAATCCTGCTCAGCCAGTTGGAGCGCCTTTTCATATTTTCCGGTTCAAAGGACTCCCGGATCTCTTGAGCTTCTGCATCTTCCCTGCCTAGATTCCCCTGGTTTTCTGTCGGTTCTGTCAGGAGAGAGCGGAGCGGCGTCACCTCGTCTTCCCGGCCCGGAACGAACAGAGATACGCTGTAACCGCTTATATTATCATCATCCATACCGGCTTTCCTGGTTTCTCCGGACTCATTAATATAAAGAATACCATCAGAGCCGTCCCACTGGCGCATTCCGTAGTACAGAATTCCATATTCTTCGGCATCCCACTTGCTCACGGCTGTCTTCAGATTTACCTGCCCCAGTACGGTCCGCATGGGCTGGAATCGTTTTTCCTCATTCAGAGGATCCGATACGGTGCCGTCCAGATAAACCGTTGACCTGTCGGATTTGTCACTGTCATAAGTAATCAGATAGGAATGAAAGCCCCCCCTTCTCATCTTCTCCGCATAAAAATGTCTCTACTGTATGGATTGTTCCATCTACATAAAAATGAAGATTAAAGCTGGTAGCCAGATACAGTTCATCCGGCAGATTCGGCTTCTGAACCAAATCGCCGAGAAATCCCTCTATGCCATGATCATATAGATTTCCATGTTCAATGACAACCGTCCGTTTGTGTGCCAAATCATCTAAATACCATGATAGTTTCCCGTTGTAGGGCTGGGCGCTACGATAAATCAGCGCGCCGTAATACAAGGTGGTCGCAGCTATACATGCCAGGGACGCCCCTGTAAAAATACGCAGAAGCTTTTTTTCTTTTTCTCGTTCTTTTTTTGCTCATTTGTTTCATCCAATTCCTGGTGCACTGCATTTAAGCCGCGGTAAATCGCAGCGGCCAGTATAAGCAGGAAACATCCCATGCGCACTGCCCAAAAATAGTTTAGTTAAATCTTATTATGTTTTATCAGTATAAAACAAACTATATCTATATACAATTCACTTGAACCAATACAAAAAATGCGGTTCCTATCCCTCTAAGAATCCGCATTTTTCATGTGTGAAATTGTATTGAATTTAGTTTAAAAAGTTTATGAGAAAGCTACTTGAATCAGGTATGAATATATCATAGACCAGAGAAATAACAAGGGGATAACAAAAAGATAAACTTTATATAAATTTCCACTTCTAACTGCAAAAAAAGAGCCGTTGCAATGTGAACGGCTCTATTTTTATCTAGTAAGTATATTACTCTCCAGAATTCAATATATAAACTTCCTCATAAGCAATGCTTGGCAGTGCCTCACCGCTGGTCACCTCGCCAATCTGTTCTCTGTTCTCATTTACTGTATAGATTGTTCCGTTATTAACTTCATACCGGTACTCTCCATCTACCCTGTATATACGGTTGGAGTCCTGGACTCTTCCAGCCTCATTTACAAGATATAGACGCTCGCCAACCTCAAATACCTGAAAATCTTCACCGTCTTCTGCCTGCACCAGCTTGCCCTGATAGTAAAGATATCCGCTGCGTTCTCCTGTATAGCTGCCGCTATTGCTGAAGTAAAAGGTGGAACGTTCCCCGTCCTCCTCCATAACATTGGTCTGACGGCTGGTCTTCATCTTTCCATCGCTATCATCAGCGCCAAAGTATGCGCTTACTGTTGTTCCGTCCGATAATGTAAAGCCAAGCAGACCGCTCTTCATCCGGCCATATTCGTCAAAAAAATATCTGTTTCCATTGATTCTGGTAGTGGCATCTGTAATAGATCTGGAATTCTCATTAAGGTATTCCGGTACTCCATTATTGTCAAAGTAATACCATGCACCGTCCCCACCATCGTAGCTCGCATTGCTTGGGGTTGCATTGCTTGACGTGGCCGGTCCAAAGCTGAAGTCATTATTATTATCATCCGTATCTTCCGGATCATCCGTTAAATATCTCCAGCCCCTGGCCATCTGGCCGCTGTCAGCGTCACCGAAATATTTCAAAGTACTGATTCCTGTTGCATCTCCCTCTCTTCTCTCTCCCATCGCTACCCAGCCGGTTGCCATGGCCCCATTCTCATCAAAATAATATCTGGAGCCATTGATTGTCCTATTTACATAGCTGTTGTCTCCAGTTGCCTTTATCGCTCTTCCATTGGCCTGAAAATAGAACCAGGTTCCGCCATCACCTACCATGGCAACTTCTCCATCTTCTTGTCCATCATCTTCATCATAGTCTAGCTGCAGCCAGCCTATTTTTGCCGCGCCGTCATTCTCATCACCCAGATAGTACAAGTTGTCCTCATCGTTAAACCAGCCATATTGCATGATTCCGTCCGAGTCAAAATGGTAACGCTGATTATTAATGGTTCTCCAGCCGTCGGCTGCTGCCCTGCCGTTGGATTCCAGGTAATACCAGCCGCCATCAGAATTGGGAGCATCCTCGGTTCCTTCCTCCACCTGGATCCACCGGTTTGACACCCGCACACCATTGGCGTCCACATAATAGGAATCATCCACCCAGCGGTCGGTTGCCATAACCCCGTCGTTGTCCAGATAATAGTAATTTCCGCCGGACTGTCTCCAACTGTCTGTTACACGGTTTCCGCTATTGTCTGTGAAAACCCAGGCTCCCTCCTCCTGCTGCCATGCCGCAAGGGAAGTAAAGGCGGCTCCCGCTGATAGTACGGCTGCTGCACTGAGAATCGCAGCTGCTCTTGTTTTTTTCTTCATGATTCTTCAACTCCTTAATTAGTTTTTTTTAACAATATCATCTTAAAGCATAGAAATAACACGGGGCTAACATACCGCTAAATTTTTTCTAAACTCCCCTTTCGATTTTCTTACAAACAGCTTTTGTAAAATTACTCCATACAAATAAAAACAGCCTCTATTATATATAGAAGCCGTTTCAAAACAAATTAACTATTAATCGTATCATACAAATATACAAATAAAGAACAACTCTACATGGACCTAAACCGATATCCAGCCCCCCATATAGTCTGGATATATCGAGGGGCATTCGGCTTTTTCTCTATCTTTACCCGTAATCGGTTTATATGCACTGTTACTGTAGCTGTCTTATCAGTGGATTTTTCTCCCCATATTTTCTCAAGCAACGTATCTTTAGAAATTACAGCATCTATATTCTGCGCAAAGTATAGCAGCAGCTCAAACTCCTTATTTGAAAGTATTTTTTCTTTCCCCTTTACATATACGCGCCTTTCTTTCGGTAATATTTTTAACTGCCCAATTTCTATGTCTGCCTCCTTCTTGTCTCTTTTCTCTAACAGCATATTATGGATTTGAATATGCGTGCGAACCCTTGCGACCATTTCCGCAGGGCTGAAGGGTTTTGAAATATAGTCATCTGCACCAAGGGTAAGACCTCGTATCTTGTCCTCAACTTTCTCCTTGACAGTCACCAGAAGAATCGGAATATCTGAAAACACGCGCACTTTACGGCATAGTTCAAATCCGTTTCCAACGGGAAGTACAACCTCCAGTAGTAGTGCACAGTATCGGCCTGTTTTTACCTCGCCAACAACATGACTGCTATCTGCCAGGACCTTGACCTCATATCCTTCTGCTTCCAGGTGCTCTCTTTCCAACTTCACGGCCTGTTCATCATCATCTACAATTAATATCTTATTCATGTACGTCACCTCTGTCTATCATTATCCGGAAGATGAAACCATGGCTCCAGCCAGGTATCATATAGATTATTCCGGCTTCATCTGTTGTTCAAGGATTAAGCGTATGTTGCTCCGTTCAACCTCATTACAAACCACACTACACATGAGCCCGTTCTCCCCTCTGAAGCCCCACATTCAATACTACACCCCAAGCCCCAAATACATACTCACCAGTCAAGCTGTCAAACTGCTCTCCGCCGTTCCTGCCATGCAGCTCCTGCTCCATGGATTGTTCAATCCCGGTCTTTCCTACAATGTCATTCCGGTCATAAATGATGCCCCTGCTTCCCGGGTAAATCTCATTCCGCTCCACCTGGGACTGGAATGCCTGCTGATATCTTTCACCATCTAAAACCTGCAGGGTAAAAAAGCGTCTTATTAAAAAAGTGCCCCCCATTCAGTGAAAAAACAAACGCTTTATAAAATTGCTCTAACAAACATGAAGCAGTATAAACGCATGATATAACATACTGATAACAAATTTCTAAACAATAAATAAATTCTTGCCGGACACAAGCGCCTTTCCACTACTATATCCTGTTGTATAAACAATACTGCAAGCCGGTTTCATTAAAACAGGCTTGCAGTATTACAATCAGAAATCCACTGAAATATGGTTATGACATGTCTATATTTATCTCAACAGAAACAAAACTGCTTCTACTGTGATGCGGAGCTCAGTGTATAAACCTCATCAAAGGCAATCTCCGGCAGTGGTTCACTGTGATTCACCTCACCAAGCCGCTGCCGTTCCAACGGTTAGTCGCCATGATACCATTGTGGTCCATATAATAATAATCGTTTCCAGACTGCCTCCAGCTGTCCCTTATGCGGTTTCCACTGTTATCTGTAAAAATCCAGTTCCCGCCATTTTGCTCCCATGCTGCCATGGAAGTAAATGCCTCTGCCGCCGACAACACCAGCGCAGCGCCAAGGACTACGGCTATTTTTGTTTTCTGTTTCATTACAAAGCATCACTTTTTCCCAGAATTCAACCCGTAAAGATAAGCTCCGGATCTCTGCAAAAATAAAATATAATCCCTATGGTACATTTCAGTATGGCACTTACATTTTTCTGTCAAAATAAGAGAGCTTCTGATATTAAAAATAGGCATAAAAAACGGCTTCCTATGGAAACCGTTTTTTAATGCAATTAGTTGTACTAGAGTGTAATGCTTTATGAGAAAGCTACCCTCACCGGGTATGAACACAGTATAGATGAATCTTATAACATGCGGATAACAAAAAAATAAACATTGCCTAAACTTTTTATTTCAACTGTGTTTTAATTGCTATTCTTATTTTTGTATACATTAAAATTATGCTCATATTCTTTCCTTCTACTATTCCGTAATTGCCGCGTAAGCATCCAAAATCTCACCAGTGGCCACCAGGCCATTTACATCATCCACATATCCATTCATGTCATTGTCAATTCCGTCTCCGGGAATCTCACCATTATTTATCCATACGGCATCCTGCAGTTCCGGATGTCCTGCATCAACTCCTGCATCAACTCCTGTATCAATCAATGCAACCGTGACCGGACCAGTGGCATTCAGTTTCATATTTCTGCCTTTGTCTGTAGAATAATCCTGTTCCGACCACAGAGGGAAACTGAAACACACAATCACTCTCTGAGTATGAACGGCGCCCGCCATTTAAACGCGCAACCGGTTCCACCAGCCCTATTTTTTCATAGTACCTTAATGTATCACAAGTGATGCCGATTCGGCTGCTGGCTTCTGATATAGTCATAATAACCACCTTTCTTACCTGTTCAATGATAGAAGTTTATCTGTACAATGCCTTACTTATCTACCTGTCCGCTAATCCGAATCAGTTCAATGCCTTCCTCTTTTCCCAGATTTCTGCTGTACTGCTTATCAATCGAATTATTCCAATGCTCATGAACACCTAGATTTCTCACCGGTTTTCCATTTCCATCATAATAAGTCGTCCCGGAGGGCGCATTGGCGATCAAGCCAGCTTCATGAAGATAGTTTTCTACGTTTGGATTATCCCGGAGCGCTGCGTTTCTTCCGGTTACAGTGGGTTCGTTAATCAGGAAATCAGCTCCAACTGAATCCAGGGCTACGGCATCCTGTGAAAACAGAACACTGGAAGTATAGCCATTCTCAAAGGGCGTCTGCTGCCAGCGGGAATTATCACCGGTGATAGGAACGCTTTCTCCCGGGGCGCAAATGATTCCATCCAGCATATATAACATGGTTTTACCGCCAAGCTGGTAATTTGCCATCAAATCAACCAGTACCGTGTAGGCCTCCATCCGATTCTGTGTCAGATAGCGGTGAACGCCTGCTGCCTCCGGCGCCCGCATGCGGCTGGAATTCATGATAGAACCAAAATGATTTTTTGCAGTCAAGGTAATACCATAAACATGGCCTTTCAAATTTGCGAGATTGATCAGGTAATCGGCTTCTGTTACACTAACGGGAAGATAATTGACCTCCCCAGCTACATTCCGGGACCAGACCACCGGAGTATTCAAATCCGGCTTGGCATCGTTTTCACCAAGCAGATCCCGGTAACGGAAATGAATCCCCTCCAGGGAACCTTCGCTGCAAAGTTCCCGCACATAATCCGGTATCACCCTCCCCGCGTCATAAACAGTGATATCACCGGGCGTTACACCTGCCTCTGTTACCAGCGATTTCAGCAGGCATTTCAATAGTACAGGGTTCGTATAGCTCTCCTGCGTCTCTCCCTTTGTATCATCACCATAGGCGCCCGCTCCGTTCATATTGGTCTTTATTGCAATCTTCTGCCCGCTCTCATAGCCGCCATCTGCCTGTCTGATAGAATTGTGGGCCCTGAACAGGATATCCCAGCCGGTACGGACATCCCGCGCTCCCGCCAGTTCTGCGATTCCCTGATTGACCATCTGTTGTATCACTTCCTCATTGAAGTGGCCTGGTTCCCACCAGTAACCGGAGCCATCCCAGTCAACTGACTGTGGATTATAAGTCCAGACCACGCGGCCTGGTTTCGCACCCACACCGGTACCATAGGGCTCATGCTGAGGAAATACGGAATCATACGGATGATTTCCGGACAAATTCTCTAGCACCATGGCGCTGGCTTCCATGAAATTACTCTCCTGTATTTCCTGTGTGAGCTCATGGGTTGTTGCAGCATCTCTCTCCTGTATTGGATCTGAATGACTGCCTGATGATTGATTCCTGCACCCTGCAAGTACAAGGAGTGGTATGGAAAACAGAATCATAACCGGTATTATTCCTTTCATCGTACACCTCCATATTTATAAAAACAGATTAATCGCCAGACCAAAGGCGGTTGACATCAGGATTGAAAAAACCATATACAAAATAAAATTCCTCATCCCCAACACAATTTTAACAGCTCCCAGATTCGTAAGCTTCGTCGCCGGTCCCGCTATCATGAATGCCATTGCGCTTCCTTTGCTCATTCCCTCTCCCAGCCAGGCCGAGATTAACGGGATTGTCCCGCCTCCGCAGGTATAGAGCGGAACACCCAGAGCCGCCGCCATCAAAGCCCCCAGACCGCGGTTGGAGCCAAACAGACCGGCAATCCACTGTGAGGGGATATACCTCTGATAGAGAGCGGTGAGCAAGACGCCCAGCAAAAAATAAGGAAATGTTACTTTCACATTGCGCCAGATATTTTTAATCAGACGCAAAACCATGTTGGAATCACGGTCCCTGTTCTCCGGCAGATTAAATTCGGTAAACTTATAAAAATTTTGTTTTTTAAAAAACAGATATACAAGTATACCGGCAATACAGCCTCCCATAAATGAGACAACCAGGCGAAGCACCGCTATTTCGGTACCGAGGGCAAAGGAGTAGAAAAATAATTGTGGATTTAAAAGAATGGAACTCATCATAAAAGCAGCAATCCAGTCCTCACGCATACCGCTTTTCGAAAAGGAAGCGACAATAGGTATTGTTCCATACATGCAGAGGGGAGAAAGAATCCCCAGGGCCGATGCCGGGAGAATGCCCCATAATCCTATTTTTTTATTCTGGAGGCCCGCCATACGGCTGTGTATCTGTTTTTTCAGAAAAACAGATACCACTGAGCCAATCAAGATACCCAGCGCCCAAAAAGCAAAGATCTGGCGGAATTGAAGATCAAAGTAATACCAGAGATAGATGAACTCGCGCCTGATGGATTCAGCCATACCATTTCCTCCATTTTCATAACCGTATTGTGTGGTTTATTTTTTCCCAGCCAACAAAGAAGCGGATTGTTTCATAATGCCCGGGATATCAATTTTCTGCGGACAGTGTTTCCGGCATGCCCCGCACCCCAGGCAGTGTTCCGGCCCGGCAGCACGGCCAAGGCTGGCAATCCTCCATGTTTCTCCACTGATTCTGCGCTCATTATAGCCTTTAATCAGAAGCGGAATATCAAGACCGGCCGGGCATACCGGGCAGCAGTAACGGCAGCCGGAACAGGGGACGCCCAGATCCTTTAAAAATACTCCTGCCGCCCTTTTAAGCACTTCCTGTTCTGATGGCGACAGGGGATCCGGTTTTTCAAATGTCCTCACATTATCCAGAAGCTGTTCTGCAGATGACATCCCGCTTAGAACCGTCTGCACATTTTGAAGCCCCATCAGGAACCGGAATGCCCAGGACGAAAGGGAACGCTCCGGGGCAGCAGCTTTTAAAATTTCTGCCGCCTCACGGTTCAGGCCGGACAGCCGTCCGCCTTTTAACGGTTCCATAACCCAGACCGGAATCCCATGGTTTGTCAATATATCATACTGCTTTGCTGCCTCTAACATGGTCCAATCCAGATAATTCATCTGAACCAGGGCCATATCAAAACCGTCATACCAGTCGAGAAAGCGAGTCAGCGTATCCGGCGCCCCATGGGAGGAAAATCCAAGATACCGGATCCGCCCGGCCTCCTTCTGCTTCAGGAGATAGCCCAGATAATTTCTCTCTTTGTCCATATAGGCCGAGATGAAGTTTTCATCCATGCCATGGAAAAGATAGAAGTCAATATAATCGGTTCGGAGGCGTTTCAGCTGTTCCTCAAAAACCTGTTCAATGTCTGGATTGGCTGCGGCATAGAACTTTGTGGCAAGATAATAGCTGTCCCGCGGATACCCGGACAGCGCTTCTCCAAGAAAGCGCTCTGAATCCCCGTTTTGATAGGTATAAGCAGTATCTATGTAATTAATACCGCATGTAAACGACAGATCAAGGATGCGCTGTGCCTCTTTGCGGTCAATACGGCCTGTATTTCCCGGTTCCATGGGCAGACGCAAAGCCCCCAATCCCAGCGCTGAAATATTTAAATCGTGAAATTTCCTGTAATACATCCCCTATTCCTTCCTTTCATAACCCCTGCAATAACGAAATGAACGGACAAATACAGTCCGTCACAGCGCCTCATTGCAATTTAGCAGTGCAGCAATCGCCGCACCGCCAGATTGTTTCCCAGAATATTCAATCGTTTAACAGCTTTTGGCCACAAAGGCTTCATAAGCTTTTACGCCCTCTTTCAGCCGTTCCAGCCCATCTGTGATCCGTGATTTTGGACAGGCGGTATTCATACGCAGAAACTGGTTTCCATTGCCCCCATATGTGACACCGGCCGACAGGTAGAGCCCTGTCTCACAACGCAGATAACGGCCAAGCTTTGCCGCATCTCCAATCACCCTGCTGCAATCCAGCCAGAGTAAGTAGGTGGCGTGGGAGGGAACAAGCGTCACATTCGGGATTTCTTTCTCCAGGAAATCCCTCACCAGCAGACGGTTTTCTGCCAGATAAGCCCGCAGGGCATCCAGCCACTCATCGCCCCGGGTAAATGCCGCAACCGCCGCATCAATCGCAAATGCGTTGGGCTCCGCCACTTCGTCGGTATTTAAGCCCCTGTCAATCTTATGTCTCAAATCAGCATTTGGGACAATCACCGCTGCCGTCTGCAGACCGGCCAGATTAAATGCCTTCGTGGGGGCAATACAGGTAATGCTGTTTTGGGCGTTTACCTCCGATACCGAGGCAAAGGGGATATATTCGTATCCCGGTTCCGTCAGATCACAGTGGATTTCATCCGATAGTACACGCACATGATTCTGCGCACAGAGTTCTCCGATCCGGCCAAGCTCTTCTCTGGTCCAGATACAGCCCGCCGGATTCTGGGGATTGCAGAGAATCATCAGTGTTGTCTGGGGTTCAGACAGCTTTCTCTCTAAATCCTCCCAGTCGATATGGTAATTCGTTCCGTCATAAGAGAGCCTGTTTTCCATCACATTGCGTCCATTGTTCCGGATTGAATTGAAAAAGATGTTATAGACCGGTGTCTGAACCAGTACATTCTCCCCAACTGACGTCAGCTTCCGGACCGCACTGGAAATCGCCGGGACTACACCGGTACAGAATACAAGCCAGTCTTTCTCCATCCGGAATCCATGGCGGCGGTCCCACCAGCCGGCCACTGCTTCCCGCCATGCATCCGGCACAACGGTATAACCAAAAATCCCATGGTCCACCCGTTTTTTTAATGCTTCCCGAATTTCGGGAGCCGTCTCAAAATCCATATCTGCCACCCACATGGGCAGTTCCTGTTCCGGAACATCCCACTTCATGGAATTAGTCCCGCGCCGGTCCGTCAGGGTATCAAAATTATATGGCATATTATACCGCCTCCTTTAATGCCGCCTCCTTTAATGCTTCTTCCTTTAATGCTGCCGTCTGGACAACGGTCTTTGTGACATCCACTTTGGAGGCGTCCATAATCAGTTCCCCGATATTCGCTGCCCGGATTCTGCCGCCGGATGGATTCAATACGCTGTCAATGGTATTTACCACCTCTGCGTCCACCGTGGAATATTCAAAAGCCAGGGTTGTATTTAACAGCCGGCAGTTCTTCATGACCAGATTGTCAATGTAGCAAAATCCCTGGTTGCTCTCAATGGTACAGTTAATGAGGGTAAGGTTCTTTGCATTCCAGCCCAGATACTCACCGGAGATAAAGGAGTCATAGACCGTCACATTCTCGCTGTTCCAGAAAGCGTCCTTGGAGAGCAGTCTCGCGTGATGGATTTCCATGTTCTTTACACCGTCAAAGGAGTAATTGCCTACCAGTTCAAAGCCATCAATATAAATATTGCTGCTGTTCATGGCAAAGTAATCGCCCTTTGCCGAAACCTGTTTCATTTTAATCTGGTCACAGTTCCAGAGGGTTTCACCTGCGTTCGGCATAGTGACCTGTTCTAAGTCAATTCCCGTTGTACGGCGGAAATTCTTTGGCGCTTCGACAATACAGTTTTTCATGGAAATATTTTCTGTATACCAGATGCCTGCGCGCCCCATCTCAAAGAGCACACAATCCTCTAATTTGATATTGCGGCTATACCACAGCGGATATTTCCATTTAAACATGCTGCGGTAAAGTTCAATGTTGCTGCTCTCTTTTAATGGGGACTCCCCGTCGGCAAACGTGGTATCGGTAATCTTTAAGTTATTTCCCTGGAATAAGGCTCTCTCTCCAGTTAAAAATTCCTGTGTAATCTCTCTCATGATTTTATATTTCCTTTCTTATATGGCGGCCGTGGATTCTCCTGTATGTAATCCCGGTCAATCATTCATGTTATTAGTTCAATCGTCTTAATTTTTTATTCTGCTGTTTCAAAGGTAACGGTGACACTGTCGGCTCCTGCCGCTTCTGATAATCCTGCCGGATCCTCCAGATATCCCAGCCGTGTATAGCTGAAGGAGGATTGGAAATCCTCATAAAACAGTACCAGGCAATCCGATCCATAGAGCATCAGGTCACCGGTGTGGATGCTTCCCGGATTTTCAGAATCTGTCGGCAGCACTTCCGGAAGATAGTAATACTTTTCATTGCCATGAAGCTCACTCATATCCAGTTCCAGGGGCATTCGGGCCATCAGTTCCCTTGTGGCTGCATTGTCGTACAGCTTTGCCGGAAAAACTCTGCCTCCAACGGATATATTGATTGTCAGCAATGTTTCTGTTGGCTCCATGCCAAGGCCAGTTTCCTGGATTTCAGGAATTGTCTCTGTTGTCTCCCCTCTGCTTTCCGCTTCCGTGGCTGCTATAACGGCGGATTCCCGGTTTGCAGTTGTTTCCGGCTCAATTACCGCAGCCCTCTTATTCCCACATGCCGTTAGAATCAGCGAAATCGCCAGACATGTACTTAATAGAACATTCTTCATATTTTCAACTCCCCGGTCATCCAATCAATTAAACGTTCTTTCCCATCTCGTAGGCCGTTGCCAAAACCTCCGGCAGTCCCTTGATGTCTCCCTTTTTATCAGCCCCGGTACCGCGCACAACTCCGGCCAGACGTGAAAGTTCAAAGCAGCTGATCCAGCCCTCAAGACCTTTTACCGCACCATCCATGGAGCTTTCCGCTTCATCGGCAGAGGCTGCCAGAAGGTATACATCACGGAAGGAATATTCTCCGGGGAAAAGTGGATTTGTACGGTCTAACAGTGTTTTCATCTGGCCGGACATTTCATAAAAATACACCGGCGTTGCGAATACGACTACATCTGCCTGCCGCATGCGTTCCACAATCACGGCCGCATCATCATGAAGAATGCATGTTTCTGTCTTTTGGCAGGCCAGGCAGCCTTTGCAGAACTCAATGGTCTTATCGTAAAGACAGACCTTCTCAGTTTCATGGCCGGCCTCTTTTGCTCCTCTCATAAACTCATCCGCCAGTGTCTCTGAATTTCCTCCCAAACGTGGGCTGGTAGAAATCACTAAAATTTTCTTGGCCATTTTCCTCTCTCCTTTACTCGCTCTTTTGTCTGCTTCATTTGATTTTACAAGCATTTTTTGTATTGTCTTTTGTGATACCCTTTCGTTGTTTTTATTATAGTTCATCAGCCATTTAATATCAAATGCCTATATTAAATAGTCGAATATGCTTATCAAGCATATAAAAAAGCATACTTCCATTTTCCTAAAGCATTCATGCCGAATTCCTGTTTGTCAGGGTTATCTCTCTCAATTTCCTGTACTTCATCTTTCCATAAGCCATCATAAACAATTAAAATAACATCTACCTAACAAAATAATAAACTTTTTCTAAACCATGACTTTTATCATTCAGATAGCCTGTTTTCGTATAAAAAATACAGACACTCTGCTATGAATGCCTGTATTTCATGAGATAGAAGCTTTTTTCGGTTCCGGTTTTATATATACATCATATGGAACGGTTACTTCGCACTTTTTATCTGCACAATCTTGTTGCCCCAGCCTCTCAAAACCGGGTTGTCCTTAACCGCCTTTTTAAAGTCATCGGTAGCTTCGATTTCCCCGATCTTTGTATACTCCCCAGTCACTTCTGCGTCCTCATAGAACAGAATAATTCTGTTGGGGTGGGAATAATATACCTCGCCTGCCTTTTCGGAGGTTACTGTTTTTGCATCATCAGACGGAATATCATACCGGCGTGAAATGTCATAATACTGCATCTTCTCCCAATTATCATAATCATTATAGTGATAAATAGGAAGGCGCCAATCCGCAGTACCCACATGCTTTTTGATCGCCGCAGCGGTATCATTATCTTCAAGCTTCATGGTAAATGCGGAGCCATTATCACCAAACCGTACTTCCAGCTGTGAGACGGCTGCATTCTCTCCGGCGGTTGCTGCGACAGCCACTCCTGAGATTGCAGTTGACAGACCAATCGCCGCTGCAAGTACCATAACATATTTTTTTAATCTGTTCATTTTCATTTTAGTCCTTCCTTTCACTCCTTTTTGAGTACATAAAATTTTACAGACAATCCTGTCCTTCTGGTCGTGACAGCCCAGCCGTTGTTTAACCTCTGTCGGCTTCGCTGCCGTGGCTTCTGCTCTCCAGGCTTCACGATCTTTAAGCTTTTCCCCACTTCACCTCCTACTATTTTTTTGTAATCACAGATTTCATTTCTGAATTATTTTCCCTTAGGGAAACCGCTTGGGCCGATTCATTACAACTCTTATGCGATTATAATCCATGGCTCCCAAAATATCAAATACTTATATTGAATATACTCGTATGCCAATAAAGCATGGTTAATCATATAAATTTTCTATTTTCATAGAACATGTAAATATACAATAAAGCATTTAGGGAGATATTTTTAGATTAACAAATAGATATAACATCTACCTAACGAAATAGTAAACTTTTTCTAAACACAAAAAAATATCAGCCCTCGCAAAACAGGTCCCAACGGTCCCCGATTTACAAAGTAAAGCTGATATTTTACTTATTATACTTATTCCATTTTTATATTATCGGTATTGGAGCTGTTTACAGACTCTCTCTCAGAATCTGGACCACATCATCATGGGTAAGCGGTTTATAATCTGTCTGGAACAGGATAGTGCTATCGGCAACGCTTTCCAGCATATCCTCCGTAACGCCCAATTCCTTAACATTCATGACAAGACCTAATTCATTCATATAGGCTTCCATGCGGTTCAGCCCTTCCCCGGCAACCTCTGCATCTGTCTTTCCCTCCGGATTTACGTCCCACACGTTGGTGGCAAAACGTTTGAATTTTGCAATGCCATAAGGGCAGATATGCCGGTAATATGCCATGGACACGGCAGACAGTGTCATGCCATGGGTAGCATTGGTATGGGCGCCGATCGCCTGCCCGATCATATGCACCATCCAGTCGCTGGTTTTTCCGCAGGCAACCAGTGTATTCAGCGCCCAGGTGGCAATCCACATGATATTGCTGCGGGCCTCATAGTTGGCCGGATCCTTTTTGGCAATCCTGGAGCTATGGATCAGGGATTTCAGCAGCCCTTCCATGATATAATCGGAAGTGTTATCATCTGTACCGGAGAAATACTGTTCTGTGATATGATTCATGATATCATAGAACCCTGCCACCATCTGATACTCCGGAAGTGTAAAGGTATAGGTTGGATTTAAAATTGAAAACTTAGGGAACACATTGTCCCCGAAAATATGGCCAATCTTCATCTTGGCTTCATGATTCGTAATCACGGATCCGCCGTTCATCTCTGATCCGGTACCCACCATAGTCAGCACGCAGCCTACAGGGATAATCGGGTTGCTGACATCTTCCATGCGCGCAAAGTATTTCTCCCAGGGATCTTCTTCACAATACGTGGAAACGGATACCGCCTTTGCATAATCACAGCAGGAGCCGCCGCCAACAGCCAGGATTAAATCAACCTGATTTTCCTTTGCTATTTTACATCCCTCATACAGCTTTTCTACGGTAGGGTTCGGCATGACTCCCGGCACCTCGCTGACCGTCTTTTTGTTATCCGCCAGTATCTGAATCATTTGGCTGTAAATGCCATTCTTCTTGATAGAGCCGCCGCCATACACCAGCAGAACTTTATCGCCGTATTTGGGAAGTTCTTCATTCAGGTATCTTAACGAGTCCTCACCGAAATATAATTTTGTCGGGTTTGAATAACTGAAATTTCCTAACATCTTAATCCTCCTTGATAAGAGCACCGATTCCTGTCTCAGGTGGAATACTCTCAGAACCGCTTAATCCGGTAGTATAGATTCAGGCGGCATGATTTGATTTATGGTTACTGTTTTTAAAGAAATTACTTTTCCTGTGTTTTTTTCATCTGGAAGACCAGATAATCCAGACAGTCAATCTGTTTTTCACTGTGATGAACTTTGTCCAACAGGGTTCTTCTTTGCTTTTCTAAGAGTTTGAACTGCCGCTGCTTCTCTCCGGCTTCTGCCAGTCCCATAAACTCTTCCACCACTTCTTCGCTGCATCCGGCATCTTTTAGGTTTTGTACAACTGTTTTGCTATCACGAATATAGTCCGCCATCTTTATCACCTCTCTTAGCATGATTATAATTCACGGAAACTATAATATCAAATACTTATATTACATACTTCATCATACCTAAAAAGCATATTGATTTCAGCGGTCTTTTTAACTGTCTTTTTCAAAACACAGCGATTTCCCCAATGTAAGATATTCCTTTATTTAGATCCCTTGATTCAACGGAAGTTTTTTCTTCATATCTTTTTCTCTGAGTAAAATGCTATTTAACAACCCATTGTCCTGATTTGCGGCTACCAATACGCTCAATAATCCCTTTTTCTCTCAGTTCTTTTATAACCCGTCTTATCTGCCTGTCAGAACGATTCAGTTTTTTGGAAAGCTGTGCCTGTGTGATGTGAGGATTTTCTCTCATTGCTGATAATACTGTTTCCTCCAACGAAACATCTAACAGGACATTTAATCGGTCATTTATTAGGACATTGTGATCTTTTAAAACATTCTGCTGTCCTAAAGGCGTAAATTTTACCATAATATCTTCTAAATGAAGTGTATATTCCGGCATTGGAACACCATGTTTTTTACACGTCTCGCAGATTTTTTCTATTCCTCGTCCCCATGTTTCCACATATCCTGCTCTGAAAAATCCATTGGCTATATTGGGATTGTAAGGCTGTGAACGATGTCTTTCCATCAAAGTTTCTACTGTCCAGCCTACCGGAAAGACACAATCATTACTGATGTATACCGCATCCTCATGTATCCGAATCTGTATTGGAATTAACGCCGCATAATTGGAATGGATAATCGCATTATATACCGCTTCCCTAACTGCCGCTTTAGGAAGAGGATATGTCTCAATTCTGGTAACGTTATCGTAGGATATTATGGCTTTCATATACTTCAGATAAATCAATTCTATGACCCTGTCCGCCTGTATAAACAAGGAGCCATGAATCTCATCCTGATAGCGCAGATCAGAACCTTCGCCAAAATATCCGATTTTGATATATGCGCCCGTAACCCATTTTTCCGGATTGCGATGAAATAAAAGAATCGCCGCACGTTTCAGCTTCCCATGCTCAAGAAAGCCGAGGCTGTCCAGAAGCTGTTCATTACTCATGTTCAAATCTTTTTCTGTCATACGACCGCTGCGCAGAGCTTCTCGCCGAAAAATGTCAAAACTCTCTTTATCTAAATCTTCAACTGTAACACCATCCACCGGAACTGCGTCCCATTTATATCCCGTTTTAGACAGTAAAAACTCCGTCAAGGCGGCTCCCCTAAGTAGCTGCTTTGTACTGCCGCTGCGATAATGATATTCTCCCTTATAATTTACCGGATAACTGCTCGGATTCACACATATTTCAATGTAATCTTTCCCAGCCTGTGTCAGCAGATTGACATCTACGATAATGCCAAGAATATCCCGCACTTTATTTGGGATATCTTCCAACAGTTTTTTGCTGTCTGGCACACCAATGACATTGCCGTTGTCATTGGTTCCGATATATATCTTACCGCCTTGAGCATTTGCAAAACCACAGATCCATTTCAAATACTCATCACGCCAGGATTCCTTCCATTCTGTGTTTTGGTTTTCTGCCATTCATTTTCCTCCCAATATAAATATCGCTTTCCTTACCTTTTTTATTATCCATATGTCCATAATTTATGTATATCATCACTCCCCCTACGAATCATTTATACCAATGCAGAACATCCGTTCCCCGTTTTGCTTCATCCGAATAAAAGTTCTATGAGTTTTCCACGCCACTACTTTATCATCCCATTTTTTCTTCGCACTCTTTATCGGCTTACCGTTTCTATTATAAGTCGGATCAGGCAAATCAAATGGTATTGATAAAATAAACTCTACCATTCTAGAATGACCTTTTAAAACTGTTGTAAAGGAACTGCTTGCTTCTTTCAATGTATTATCTATATCAAAAACATACTTTGCCTGCCATGCAATCTCATCGCCACTCTCCAAGACCCAGCAACATTCTATTCCACTATCTGGCGCACCAACTTAATAAATTTTTTATTTTGTTCTCTTTTTTCTTTTCGTGCCAATTGACATACTAATTCTTCAAACGCATTATTCTGAGAGCCATTATATACTCTGATATTTTTCCAATCCATTCTTTTCCTCCATGTGTAAAAGAAATATATAATTATTGTATCACATACCAGAATAATTTGACATAATGAACCCATTATATTGGCACCCATAAGTAGATTAACAATATCTATTTATCAATAAAAAAGACTGGTCCTTAGATTCACTCTCTAATACCAGTCATGCTAATTGTTTCATTTACTGTATACACATATTTTCCTATTAACTGTGTCTTCTGTACCAATATCTCATCTTTTCTCACTGTATGTACTCTATACACACCTAAATACTATACTCCATTTTAAGAAACCCTAAGAACACCACCTGGTACGGTGTGAGATAGCTGTCACACCACTGGCTGAAAAGAAAGCGACAAGCTTCTTATTTATCACCGAATACCTCCGTTCTCCAGGAAGACCGCCGGAACGTACCGGCGGCCTCCAGTCTGCCCTTAAAGGCACATCTTTAAAATTTCCACAAAATCTTTTAAAATGGCAGTCAGCCGATTATATAAGCCGCTTTTTTTAACACTTCCCCCGCCATAAGTCAGCAGAATCTTTTTTTCCAAAAGGCTGCAGCTTACCGGCCAGGTTTTCCTCTTGTCCTTTTCCAAAAAGGATATCAACCGGCACATTATATTCAAAATTTTTCATGAATCAATCTTCTCCTTACGCATCCGCTTAATTTTCATGTTATGATACTTCTCTTTATTTTCCGCTCTCTATGGTCATGCAGTTACCGATGATATCTCCGGTACGCAGGTATTCATAGGTTGGCATTTCAAAGAGCACGGGCTTTAATGCGCGGTAATCCAGTTTCCCCTTCTCATTGATAACTGTTTCATCCGCATAAACATGATCGATTGTGCAGATGAAGCTTTCAAATCCTGCTGTCTCGTATATATCCTCCACACTGCACTCCATCACCACAGGTGCCTCGTCAATAATCGGTACGCCTGCCTCGCTGATGTGGTAGGCAAAAACCCCCGACTTATCTTCCTTGCTTCCGCTGACACAGCCTACATGGTCCGCCTTTGGCAGCAGCGCTTCATCTACAATTGCAACAGAGAGCTTTTGATTCTCTTTGATGCCTTTGTTTGTGAAATGGGCGCTTGCCAGGCTGACCATAATATGGTCATGCCCCATTATTCCCAGATGCCCGACTAAAAGCCAGTTCGGCTTGCCCTCTACCATGGCTCCAACCACGACTAATGGGGTAGGATAAAGTGCCAGTGAATTTCCAATATCTTTCTTCATTTTTAAAAATCCTCCTGATTTTTTTCTATCAATCATGTTTTATCGTTATTGACCTTTTGATTTTTTCCACGCATCTACCATTTCCATGGTGATGGGACCGCATTTCTGGTCGTAGGTATCCAGCTTGTAGTTGATCACATCCAGACTTTCCCGGATTTCCGTCATCTTTGCCTCCAGGTTCTCCTTCGCCTCCAGCAGGATATCTTTCCTTGCCGGCTTCGTCTCTTCCCCTTTTAATGCAAGCTGCACATACTCCCGAATTGCCTCTAACGCCACTCCGCCTCTTTTAAACCGCATAACAAAGTCAATCCAGCTTATGCTCATATCATCATAATTGCGGATCCCCGACTCATTACGGGGAACTTCGGGAATCAGTCCAATCCGTTCATAATAGCGAAGATTGTCAATGGATATCCCTGTTATTTCCGATGCTTGTTTGATGGTCATAGTGTATTCCTCCTATGTAGTTAGAATCGATCCTGAATTCAGTCTAATCCCTTAACCCGACTCAAGGTCAATACCTTTTTTCAATTTTTTTCCTAAAATGTAATATTAAATTCTTGTTTTACCAACAAAATTCGCGGTTGACGATTTCAGTCTTACACGGAATGTGATAGGATTCCCTTGATAAGTGGGTTCCTACATTGAAGGTTTATTTATGCCTAAGAAAAAAGGCAGACAGCCCAATGACCATTTGCCCTTTTATCATTCCTGTATCAATCTGCCAGATCTTCACCGTTTGTGGCAATCACTTTCTTGTACCAGTAGAATGAATCCTTGCGGTAACGCTTCAGTGTCTTCAGATCAAACTCATCACGGTCAACATAGATGAGCCCGTACCGTTTCTTCATTCCCTCATGAGTGGAAATCAGATCAATGGCAGACCATGGGTTATAGCCCAGCATATCCACACCGTCTGTGATGGCCTGCTGAATCTGTGCAATATGCTCTCTGAGATACTGGATTCTGTACGGGTCATGTATCTTGCCGTCTTCCAGTTTGTCATAAGCTCCCAGGCCGTTTTCCGTTACCAGCAGCGGCAGACGGTATCGGGAATACAGCTCCCTCATGGTTGCCCGGAATCCGATTGGGTCAATCTCCCAGCCAAACTCCGTTTTCATTAAGTTGGGGTTGTGGTACCCTTTGTAAACTCCGGCTTCCCCTCCGGCGGACTGCTGATCCACAGTCGTTTCCGTCTCTTCCCCGCCATTGTCTGCCTCTGCGGTTGCCGTTGAATAATAATTGAAACCGATAAAATCAGGATGGGCATTTTTTAATACATCCTCGTCTCCCTCTGAAAATACCGGGCATGCGTCATGGGCCTCCAAGTACGACCAAACCAGATGGTTATAGACACCGTAAACCGCCATATCCAGATAGAGCCAGTTCCTGATTGCGTTAAAATTCTGTGCTGCCAGGACGTCCTCCGGCTTACAGGTGGCTGCGTAAACCAGGCTGATGTTGGGTGCCGGTCCGATTTTAGCCTCCGGCAGCATCTTGTGGCAGAGTTCCATGGCTTTGGCCTGGGCCACCAGCTGGTGATGGTTCTGCTGGTAGATCTCTTTCATCTGGTTGGTGCAGCCCTCCGGGATAAAAAGGCTTCCGATGGCAGGCCCCACAAGGGTAAGCATATTCTGCTCATTGATGGTAAGCCAGTATTTTACCCGGTCGCCGAAATTTTCAAATAGAATCCGCGCAAACTCCAAAAACCATTCCACAGACTCCCGGTTGGACCAGGACCCCCTTTCGTCCAGTGCCGCCGGCATATCAAAATGGAACATGGTAACGATGGGTTCTATGCCATATTTCCGGCATTCATCAATCAGATTGCTGTAGAACTCAATTCCCTGTGGATTAATCCTGCCAGTTCCCTCCGGCAGGATTCGGGACCAGGAAATGGAGAAGCGGTATGAATGAAAGCCCATCTCCGCCATCAGGGCAATGTCTTCCTGATAATGATGGTAATGGTCCGCGCAAACCGTAAGGTCGGATGTCCCTTCCGGCACCATCTTTACATCCTGGCAGGACGGTCCCTTGCCGTCTTCTAAGCTGGCCCCTTCCACCTGGTAAGCGGAAGTGCTCGCCCCCCAGAAAAAGCCGTTTGGAAATGGCTTTAAATTCTTGTGCAGCATAATGTTTCCTCCTCATAGATATTTAGTTTCAGACTGTAATTCTACACCCAGATATTATTTCCGCTCAAATGTCACTGAAACACTTCCTCTGCCCAAAGCCTCTGAAAGCCCCTCCGGGTTGGAAACAGCTCCAAGCCGCGTGTATCGGTAGGATGTTCTGAAATCCTCGTAAAACAGTACCAGGCAGTCCGATCCATAAAGCATAAGATCACCGGTATGGATATTCCCTACACTCCTTGTATCTGTAGGCAGGGACGATGAAAGATAATAGTATTTTTCATTCCCATTCATCTCGCCCATACTTACCGTCATAGGCATCTGGGCAATCAGTGCCTGTGTGGAAGCATTATTAAGTAATGATGCCTCAAACTGCCTGCCGCCTGCAGTAATGGTCACTGGTATCATAGTTTGCTCTCCTTCTGTTTGTGTTTCCGGGGTCTGCGGGGCGGCCTGTGTCCTTACAATCCCAGACTCGGTCCACGCACCGTCTTCATTTACCTGGTACCCGTCCGGAGTCACGGTATTGGAAAGCATCCAACCGTTCGGATCAAAGTAGTAGCACTCCGCGATCCCATCCCCATTGCCATCCAGCCAGAACCAGCCGGCTGCCGCATAGGTTCCGTCATTGTTCTCATATCTCCACTGTGCTCCATTTGAGCCTGCCTCTTCCCGCCATTGACCTGCATAAGCAGTCATGGATGCCAACAGACTCATCACCATAATGGAAAGTGCACATAAAAATTTTTTCACTCTGCTTCCTCCTTCTTTTACTTTCAATCAAGTTCCTCGCCATTACTGGCAATCACCCGTTTATACCATTCAAATGATTTCTTCCTTTTCCGTTCCAGCGTTCCGGTTCCATCATCCTGTTTGTCAACATAGATCATTCCATACCGCTTTCCCATCTCTCCGGTGGAGGCACTCACCAGATCAATACAGCCCCATGGCGTATATCCCATTAAGTCAACACCGTCTTTTACCGCTTCCTTCATCTCTTCAATATGCTGACGGAGGTAGTCAATCCGGTAGGTATCGTTAATAGAGCCATCCTCTTCCACCGCGTCCCGGGCGCCCAGGCCGTTTTCCACCACCATCATGGGAATCTGGTAACGGGAATAAATCTCATTCAGTGTGTAGCGCAGCCCCTGGGGATCAATCTGCCAGTCCCAGGCGCTGGCCTTTAAATAGGGATTCTTTAGTCCGGTTGTCAGGTTCCCGTGTCCGATTTCCGCCCCCGGCTCATCGGAGGAGCAGTTGCTCATGTAATAGCTGAAGGTGTAAAAGTCCACACATCCTTCCTTTAAAAGCTCTGTGTCCCCCTCCTCCATGCGGATTTCTATTCCGTTTTCCTCAAAATACCTTCCTGCATAGTAGGGGTATTCCCCTCTTACCTGGACATCGGAACAGAACCAGTTCATCATCTGCATTTCCTGCTGTGCCTTTAAAATATCACCCGGTTTGCAGGTCAGGGGGTACTTGGTAATAAAACAGATCATATTTCCCATCTGAAACTGCGGGTATTTATCATGGGCCAGCTTCACGGCCTTAGCGCTTGCCACAAACTGGTGGTGCAGCGCCTGGAACCTCACCCTGGGATTATCCGGAAAATCCAGAATGGTGCCGGTATAGCCCTTTACGGTTCCCAAAGACATGACATTTCCCATAGGCATGGCCCCCGCGTTGATCTCATTAAACGTCAGCCAGTATGTTACCTTTCCCTGGTACCGTTCAAAGATGGTCCGGCAGTAATTCATAAAATATCCGATGCATTCTCTGCCCTCCCAGCCATTGCACTTCTCTACCAGGGCATAAGGCATCTCGTAATGGGAGATGGTGACTAACGGCTCAATTCCATGCTTCCTGCACGCATCCAGTACCCTGTCATAAAAGGCCAGCCCGGCTTCATTTGGCGTATTTTCCATACCGGTAGGGAAAATCCTGGTCCAGGCAATGGAGAAGCGGAAGGTCTTATATCCCATCTCTGCCATCAGTGCAATATCTTCTTCATAGTGATGGTAAAAGTCTGAAGCTTCCCTGCTGGGGTAAAACGCTCCCTCCTCCCACTGTCTGGTAATTCGCTTTGGGTGTTCCGGGGAACCATTGGTACACATATCAGAGGTGGACGGCCCTTTTCCGTCAGCATCCCAGGCTCCTTCAAACTGATTGGCGGCAGTGGCCCCGCCCCATAAAAAATCATTTCTGAATGTTTTCATCGTAATTCCATTCCTCCATTATTTCTGGGTAACAGTTCAGGACGGCGGGAAAAACAGTGCAAAAGCAGGTGTTAAGCTTGCTTATAAGACTGTTTTTGCACTATTTTTCACATCGGATGGACATCCGATGCTTCTTGACCGGCTTTTTCGGTCAAGAAGATGAGCCGACCTGAACAGTTACATTTCTGGTTTTATCTGCATCTCATATGTATATCTTTACTGGATGATTAAGAATGGCTCTCCCGGCTTGACCGTTTTCGCCTCGGTCTGTTTCAAATCAGACCGCCCGGCCGGGTTGGTAACCAGAACCGGAGTGACTGCTGACAGTCCGGCATCTGCAATCGCCTGTAAATCAAACTCCAGAAGCAGATCCCCTTTTTTTACAGAATCCCCCTGATTGACCTTTTTCTCAAATCCTTTTCCATTTAAACTGACGGTATCCATTCCTACGTGGATTAAAAGTTCTACCTCATCCGCGGTCTGGATTCCAATGGCATGGCCGGTTGGGAAGAACGCGGCTATGACACCGTCGACCGGCGCATACAGTTTCCCTTCCTCCGGGATAATTGCGGCTCCCTGTCCCAAGACTCCGGAAGAAAATGCTTCATCTTTTACTTCACTTAAAGGAATTACCGTTCCTGTCAACGGTGCGCTTATGATTATTTCGTTCTGTTCTGTAACGGCTGCTTCCTCCTTAGCAGTTGCCGCTTCCGTCTTATTTCCATCTGCTTCAGCAAAGGGGTCAGCAAAGGGTATTTCTTTTTTCTTTGGTTCTTCATCCTTATAGGTCAGATACACCAGGACAATACCTGCCGCAAGCGCAATGACCGACACCACACCCGCCCATATCATTCCGGAAAAATCCCTGGCAGCGGCATTTACAAATGCGGTATATCCGAATACCCCCATACCCGGGACCACAAAATACTTTGCACCAACCGCCGTCAGAAAACCGCCGGTGACAGCTCCCACGAAGCATGTGATGGCAAATGGTTTTTTCTTGGGAAGGGTAATACCATAGATGGCCGGCTCCGTAACGCCTGCCACACCTGATACGATGGCAGGAACACACAATGCCTTTAAACGCTTATTTTTCGTTTTAAAATAGATGGCGATGACTGCTCCTAACTGTGCAAACGATGCGCCAAACATCCCTACCATAACCGTATCAAATCCAATGGTCTGTATATTGTTAATCATCATAGGCGTAATCGCCCAGTGGAGGCCAAACATAACCAGAACCTGCCACAGACCGCCTATTACCGTTCCCATTAAAACAGGACTGAACTGATAAATTGCAGTGAAGCCTGCGCCGAGTAAATCGGAAGCAGTGGATGCTACCGGCCCAATCACCCAGAAGGTTGCACATACGGTAACCAGGCATGTAATCAGAGGAAGCGCAAACATTTTTACGGTATCGGGAATCCATTTCTTATACCGCTTCTCAAACCAGCCTGCAAACGCGATGGCGCAGATTACAGGAATGACGCTGCTGGAATAGTCCCCGGCCGCCGGCATGATAACCGGAATACCAAAGATGGAAGAGAGATCCAGGGTACTGGAACTGAGCAAGTTCGGATAAACCATGGTGGCGCCGATCACCAGACCTTCAAATTCCGAGATACCAAACCGCTTTGCAGCCGTATACCCCAGTATGATGGGGAAATAAAAGAACAGGGAATCCGACAGGGCAAAGAGGAACGTATAGGTGCTGCCTGTACTTTCCAGGACACCGATTGCAACAAAGAGGGCCAGGACTCCTTTTAAGATACCGCAGGCGCTTAAAACTCCCAGCACCGGGCTGAATACGCCTGTGACGATACTGATAAATGCGTCCAGGGGCTTCTGTTTCTTTTTATCCGCCGGCTCTGTCTCCTCGTCCCCGCTGTCTGATTTTGTTTCCAGATGGCCGCGGGCGACCACCGCATCATAGACATCCGGCACATGATTGCCGATTACCACCATGTACTGCCCGCCGCTTTGGATTACCGTAACAATCCCTTCCGTTTCCTTTAAAATGTCCGTGTTGGTCTTTGCTTCATCTTTTAAGTTGAAGCGCAGCCTGGTTGCACAGTGGGCCAGGCTGATGATATTCTCCTTCCCTCCTACATTTTGGATAATAATCCTTGCCAATCCATCATATTTGCTTGCCATGTTTCCATCCCTCTCTCCACATTTATATTATTTCTATGTTTTCATATCGAAATCTTCTTATTCCGCCCGCACTCCCCGCATATAATTGTCCGTCTTATCCCGCAGTGTCCGGCCTATCCCGCAGTCACAAATACTGTCTTTTTGATTTTCCTGTATAACAGCAGCCCAAACGGGATTGCCAGCGCTTCCGCTATCACAAATCCAAACCAGATCACCGTCAGGTTATTCATAAATGCACCTGCCAGCAGAATTGGTATCAGCAAAATCACCTGACGCATAAATGCAAGATACATACTGTAATTCCCGTTCCCAAACCCCTGAAAGATTGCTGCAAAAATAATTCCGATGCTGGATACAAAGAAGCTGAGTGACATGATTCTGACTGCCGGTATACCAAACTGCAGCATCTGTTCCGACGCGTCAAACAGCAGCAGGATTTTGTCGGGAATCAGTTCCAGGATAACTAAAACCACTGCCATAATAATCACCGCATAAATAAATGCACACCGGATGGTTTCATGAATCCGCTTTTCTTTTTTCGCCCCATAATTGTACGCGATAATCGGAATCAGGCTGTTATTCATTCCCTGTACACAGATCTGCGCTATATTCTGCACTTTTAAAAGGATCCCGTAAATCGCTACAACGGTTGATGAAAACTGGTACAGAATCGTATTAATGAAAATCCCCATGACCGACATAATTCCCTGCATGATTGCGGTTGGAATACCGACCTTCAGGATATTCACTACATGCTTCTTCGAAATATGGATTGTAAAATGAATCGGAATCTCTTTGTTCCTCTTTATATTCAGATAAATCCCCAAAAGCCCTCCCGCAAGCTGTCCGGTTACGGTTGCTATGGCCGCCCCCGCGGTTCCCATGGCCGGCAGACCAAAATAACCAAAAATCAGAATCGGGTCTAAAATCAGGTTTACAAGGGAGGCGGTTCCCAATGTGGCAAGGAAAAGTGTTGACTTTCCCGTTGCAATGAGTAACCGGTCAAATACCCACTGAATCATCTGTCCGAAGGAAAAAAGCATACAAATCCGGATATAGGCAATTCCGTACCGGGCAATGGCTTCATTCCCTCCTGCCTGCCATCTGAAATATGGAACCGCAATCAATAAGCAGACAACCGCGTTAATCAGGTACGCACCAAATGCCATTACGATTGCCGCTGACGCGGCCTTTTTCACCTCATCCTGCTTCTTCTCCCCCATGGCCTTTGAGACCAGGGCATTCAGCCCCACGGCCAGGCCGCAGCCCAGAGAAATCATAATCATCTGGAGAGGCGCCGCCAGCGAAATTCCGGTCAGCGCATCTTCGTTTACCCGGGAAACGAAGATACTGTCTACCAGATTATAAAGATTGTTTACCAACAAGGATATAATCAGCGGAATCGATGTCTTGATAATTAAAAGGGGAATCGGCAGGGTGCCCATCAGGCTTTCGTTCCCGCCTTCCTTTTTCTTTTTTTCTTCCATATTCCTGCAATCAGCCTTAACTGCTTTTTCCATTTCATGCACCTCTTATCTTTGATATCTTTATTCTAATACCAAAATACGCTCATATCAAATACTTATATTAAATAATTCGCCATACTTGACAGGCATAGCTTTACAAACTATAATTGATATAGACGTTTTAATAACAGCTCACATAATGAAGGAGGAATCAGATTGGACATTCGAGTTTTACGGTATTTCCTGGCAGTAACCAGGGAAGAAAGCATATCCGGAGCGGCAGAGTCCCTTCACATGACGCAGCCCACGCTGTCCAGACAGCTGATGGATTTGGAGGAGGAGATTGGCAAGAAGCTGTTAATACGCGGTAACCGCAGGATCACCCTCACAGAGGAAGGAATGCTGCTTCGCAAGCGGGCAACCGAGATTCTGGACCTGGTGGACAAGACAGAGGCCGAACTGATGGCTCCCGACGAAGCCGTAGGCGGGGATATCTATATCGGAGGCGGGGAAACGGACGCCATGCGTTATATCGCCAGGATTGCCACGGATCTTCAGAAATCCTGTCCCCAGATCCGCTATCATTTATTCAGCGGCAATGCGGATGATGTGACAGAACGGCTGGATAAGGGACTGCTGGACTTTGGAATCCTCATAGAACCGGCCGATATGAAAAAATATGACTACATCAGACTTCCCGCCACTGATACCTGGGGACTGCTGATGCCCAAAGACTGTCCCCTGGCCTCCCGCGCTTCGATCCGTTCAAAGGATCTTAGGGAGATCCCTATCATCACCTCCCGCCAGACTCTGACCGGCAATGCATTTTCCGGCTGGCTGGGAACTGATTATGAGAAACTGAACATCGTGGCTACCTATAACCTGGTCTACAATGCCTCTCTCATGGTGGACGAAGGTATGGGCTATGCCCTGTGCCTCGACAAACTGGTAAACACTTCGGAAAACAGCCGTCTCTGCTTCCGTCCGCTGGAGCCGCGTATGGAGGCCCATTTGAATATGGTGTGGAAAAAGTACCAGCTTTTTTCCGGAGCAGCCGAACGATTCTTGAGTAAAGTCCAACAGTCATTTGGCAGCCCTGCCGTCTGATATGATACGGGAACTGCAAAACCGCCTTCATGCTGTCACGCTGATAAATTACTGCTTGATAGCATGAAGGCGGAACAAAACGGATTATATTGCTCTCGGCAGTGATTAACACAAGTTTTTCATCTAACAGTGCAGATTTTATTACTGGCGCCACGGGCATGGAAAATTCCAGTCCTGTATCAGGCCGATACCATGGTGACTGGTAATAAAAATCTTACTGCATAAATATATTTCCGATCTGTCAGTACCTGAAACCATATCTGAAAATGTATTTCTCCAAATTTAATTCCAGCCGTTAATTTTAGTAAGTGACTGATACGGAAGGGAATATGCACTGACCGGAAAGGTTATGATATAACGTCCACCTAACGAAAAGATAAACTTTTACTAAATTATAGAAAATCAAAATCAGTCCAGTTAATCATGAAATCCCAGTCCACTCAACCATTCATTTACCTCTGACTGCATATCTGCAGAATTCTTGCTGATGGAAAGTCCATCTAAAAACTCAGAATCAGGATTTAGTTCATAAAGGGTTGCCAGAGCCGTCTCAAAGTCAGATTCACTTATCATACCAAAAGGAATGATTGTTTTTCCACTGAAATCATTATTTTCCATAAATACACGCAATGGTTCCGAAAGCTCGGAAGATCCGGATACATCAAGAAAAATTGTGCCAAAATCCTCGGGCAGAGGAGCCGGACTGTCCATATCAACCATCATTCCGCCGGTAACCTCTTCTATCCTATTGGCAGCTGCCCCTATATCATAGGAGGAAACGCCGCCCTCTGTATCAGTATCCGACACGGATGCAATTAAGATTCCGTTACTTAACTGATTTTCCACGGCCGCTGTTTCTCCTGTAATCACACTGGATTTATTCGGTCTCATGGTGCTTTGGCATGCTGTAAGTGTAATTCCCATAATAAGAATCAACGCTGCCAAGTTTATTTTTTTCATTAAATCACCTCGCTCAAATATATTTCTTTTAATCTTTCCAGACCCATTTCACTGCGAAACCGGTACATCTACGGATACCAATTCATAGCTGCGGCTGCCCGCGCCAATTCCCTCCGCATGTTCCAGTGTATGGATTCCATTCCTGGATTCAATCCTCTGGATTAATGAAGCCCCGTCCGGCGCCGCATAAACCAGATCCACACATGCCTGGTCCAGGGCAACCGGATCAAGGGACGCCAGAATCCCGATGTCATGCATATCCGGTTTTGCCGGATTGCTATCGCAGTCACAATCCACGGACAGGTTATTCATTACACTGATATACAGCATGTTCTCCTCACCCATGTAGTCAATCACTGCGCTGGCCGCCTCCGCCATGGATTCCAGAAACTCATCCTGCGTCCCGCCGCCCCAGGAACTCCGGCTTTTTCCACCGCTATGAATCAGCCGTTTGCCGTCGGCTGATCCAACTCCGATGGAAATATTCTTGATTGCGCCGCCAAATCCGCCCATAGAATGTCCCTTAAAATGAGATAACACCATCATGGAATCATAATTCTTCAGGTTTTCGCCCACCAGGTCCTCGCTCAGATTCTTTCCTCCGGTCACCGGTATGCTCATCGAGCCGTTTTCATCCATGATATCGACCTCTGCTATGGCCGTAAACCCATGATCTTCGGCTACCTGCCGGTGCATAGCCGTACTGGAACGGGAACCGCCGTAAGCGGTATTACACTCCACAATGGTTCCATCTACCGATTGAACCAGCTCTTTTATCAAATCCGGTGACAGGTAGTAACTCCCGCCCGCCTCACCGGTGCTCAGTTTCACTGCCACCTTACCGGTCAGGCTTCTGCCCAAGACATCATAAACCTTTCTCATTCCCTCCGGACTGATATCGTTTGTCATGTAGACGGCCGGTTTTCCTTCTTTTTTACCATCTTGATTTTCCGCTCCTGAACCGGCTGATGGAACCGCGGCGGCCGGCATGGCCTGGACAGGATTCGTCACATGTTTATCTGCTGCCGCTGTATCTGTCAAATCCCCTGTACTTCTGCTGCAGCCGGTCAGCATACAAAGCAGGATAGCTGCCGCTGCCAAATAGCGTTTCTTCATGTTTTTCGTCCTCCTCTACATACTTCTTCCGAACTCACGTATGGCCTCCAGGTTATCTTCCACCCGCTTATCCTCCTCATTGACCGTCATAATGCCCATGTCTTTTACTTCATAATAATCTACAATTGAGAACTGGTACTGTTTGATGGCCGGTTCATAAACTCCGGGAGAACCGGAGCTTAAAAGAAGGGCCGTCTGCCTGATACGTTTAGGGATTTTCACCGCATAGGTACGGTGAATGGCCGCCTGGAGCTGTGCGGACAGGGTATAGTAATAAACAGGCGAGGCCAGCACCAGCATCTCGGCCTGTTCCAGCGCTTCGTATACCTCTTCCTCATCATCCTTCTGGATACATCTGCCGTTTCCTTTTGTATGACAATACTCACATCCCAGACAGCCCGCAATTTTCTTCCTTCCCACCGGAATGACCGTTACTTCATGGCCTGCTTCTCTTGCACCCTCTGCAAATGCCTGAGTCATGGCAGCTGTGCTTCCGTTCGCCCGCGGACTGCCGTTTAAGATTAAAATATTCATTCCACTTTTCCTCCCCTTGGACACGCTCTATTCCCTATTTGCCAAAATACGCCTTAATCTCCTTCATACGCTCCGTCTACTTCACATGGAACGGGCACTGTTACCCTACCTTAAACCGGTATCCTGCACCCCAAACCGTCTCTATGTACTGTGGCGAGACCTCGTCCTTCTCCAGCTTTTCTCTCAGACGGTTGACATGTACCGTCACGGTCGCGGTATTCCCCACTGCGTCCATTCCCCAGATCCGGTCAAACAGCGTATCTTTAGAGAATACAATATTCGGATTCTGCGCCAGGAACAGAAGCAGCTCAAATTCCTTATTCGCCAGGTTCATTTCATCACCGTTTAAATAAACCCGCCTTGCCTTGGGAAGAATCAGAAGATTTTTTACCTGTATTCCCAAATCCTGCTGCTGTTCCCGATGTTCCAATAACCGTTCATGGATCTGAATATGGGATTTTACCCTGGCTACCAGCTCCGCAGGGCTGAAGGGTTTCACCAGATAATCATCGGCGCCCAGCCCCAGCCCTCTGATTTTATCCACATCTTCTTTTTTGGCTGTAACCATCAGGACCGGAAGGTCCAGTTCTTTCCGCACCTCGCGGCATACATCAAATCCATTCCTGCCAGGCAGCATCACATCCAGGATTAATGCATCCCAGCCCCCGGCCAGCGCCCGGTTCAGCCCCTCGGTTCCATCTAATACAATTTCCACCTCAAAACCGCCGGCCTCCAGATAATCCCTCTCCAGCTCTGCAATCAGTTCGTCATCTTCAACAATTAATACTTTACTCATTTTAACTCTCCTCTGTTGGGTAAGTCCCCCTCACCTTCGTTCGGCGGAATGTGAAGGCAGATGTATGATAATCGCCAGGCCCCCATGGTTCTCCGCATGGACAATGCCTTTGTGCCCCGCAATAATTTCCTTTACAACGGCCAGGCCGATTCCGCTTCCCTCGCCTGTATTGCTCCTCGCCCCGTCTACCCTGTAGAAGCTCTCAAAAATGCGGTCCAGGCTCTCTTCCGGTACACCCGGTCCGTCATCTGAAAAAACAAATTCCACCACGGTGCTGTGCTCAATCCGCTTTAAGGAAATAATCACCTTGCTGCGGGGCTGCCCGCGGTATCGGATTGTATTGGTGAACAGGTTATCCAGAACCCGCTTCATCTCATCTTTATCCAAAAGAACGGGATAAGAAAGAGAGTCTCCAATCAACTGGAACTCCACATGGTTCTGTCTGGCCTCCTCCTCATAAGAGATCAGATACTGGCCGATAAAACTCTTTAAATCCCCGGGCTCCAGATGATAGTGGAAATTCTGGCTGTCCAGACGGTTATATTCGGAGAGACTGTCAACCAGACGGGACAAGTCCCTGGTGCGCGTCTTAATGGCAGCCAGATACCGCTGCCTTTTTTCCGGTGTATTAGCAATCCCCTCCATCAGCCCGTCCAAATATCCGCTGATGGAAGTAAGCGGTGTCCGCAGGTCATGGGAGATTCCGATAATCAGGTCTTTTTTACGCTGTTCATCCTTTAAACGCTGCTCCACCGACTCCTTCAGATAGGCTCTCATATCATCAAAGTCCCGGCACACCTCGCCAAACTCATCCTGCTTTGTGTAATCAATGACCGTATCTAAATTCCCCTCCTTGATTTCATTTGTACCGCGCCCCAGCTTCTTTAACGGAACCAGGACACTCTTTGAAATCCAGTAGGATAAAATAATATTCACCAAGATGGTCAGTACCAGGAATGCAAAAACAAATCCCAGGATATATTTCAAAATGTAATTCTGCAGATAGGAGATAACCCCCTGGTCCGTCTCACCGCTGTGAACTGCAATAATGGAAAAAGCCTTTTCCCCATGGAAAAAGGTATGCTTGATCACCGATACGTCATGGTAGCTGGCCGTCAGGGTTTTCGCGGATTCGATGGCGGTACCCGCAACCGACTCTGCCGTCTCCATCTCCTCCTCCGATATGTTGGAATAAATCTCGGTCCCATCCTTTCGGATCAGGAAATGATACCCCATCCTGGACAGCTTCTCTTCCAGATGGCACATTTCCTCATTCTTTTTTATCCCCTCTGAAAGCTCTGTGTGCTCCCCCTGCCCCCAGTTATTTTCCCACAGCTCCTGCTGATAGGTATAAATCAGGCTCTGGGCCGATTGAATTCCGTTTTCATCCTGATACATGGTCTCTAAAGTATACCAGTAACTGCCCAGTGAGGTGTTAATGCAGATAACAACGATAACCGCCGTCAGCAAGATTGGTATCAACGCCATCATCACATTTGATAATTTTATTTTCTGCTTGATTGTCATTTCCCTTTTCTCCCGATACATCTTGAATTTTAAGTGAAGGATAACGAGGCCAGGGCTTCCTGACCAGGTTAAAGTAAGCCGCATTTCGATAGCGGGAATTGCAGGGTATTTAAAGTCCTGTACATCCTTGGCCCAATTGGATTTGTATGGTATCCGGTATATTATAAAAATGGGGGATTATATTAAAACAGGGACCTTCCTTATGTACAGGACTTTAAATACTCTGCAATCTCGGTCAGACTATTATAAAGGTTAAAGTTAACAAATTTCTCTCATAAATATAAACTTTTTCTAAACGAGCAGTTCAAAAAAGTGTTATCCTATAAAATATCCTGACCTGACACACGCTTTGACAAATTCCATCAACGCTCCCTCCAATTATCCCATCAGATCAACAGGGCACGTACTCCAATCCCTGCGCCAAACAGAACCATTAAAATCCCAAATATCCGGTTCAGCTTCAAATAAAAATTATCTGTCACCCGTTTCCTGATACAACTCACCACCACTGCAATCAGCAGCCACCAGAAGCAGGTTCCGCAGAAAATACCCAGAACCAGCTGGATATCCTCTCCCACCGTCTCTGTCCCTCCAATCCGGAACATGGAAAATACCACCATAAAGGAAAGAATCGCTGCCGGATTGGTGATCGCAATGACGAACGAGGACAGGAAACAGGAAACAAGATACCGAAATCCCCCCGGACGTTTTGCTTCATCCTGCACCTTTTGGAAAAAATCAGCCGGCTTCTCTATCTTCTTTTTCTTAAAACACTGAATTCCTAACAGGATGACCGCCAGGCATCCAACCATACAGATGAGGTGCTGGTGCCTTAACAAAAAATCCGAGATAACCGTAATCCCAAATACCCCGACACAGGCATAGAACACATCCGCCACAGAAGAACCGAGTCCGGTCACAAAACCTGCCGCCGCGCCCCGGGACAGGACCCGCTGGATTGATAGGATCCCCACTGCACCGGCGGGAACACCAAATACAATCCCAATGATGAAACCTCTCATTAAATAGTTCTCTAACATAAGCCCTGTCCTTTCACTAAATGGTTCTCTAACATAACACCTGCACTCTTATTGAAGGGAAAACGTCATGTAGTCATTATAATTTTCCCTGTGATAGTATCGTATTTCTCCTTTGTCCTGATCGTAAACAATCGTCCATTCTGTTGACAGAAATTCGCCAAAATTATTTTTACTCACACTGGACATGGCATCCTTCATATCCTCTAAATCCATGACCGGCTGCTCTGACAAGCGGTTCATCAGGATTTCATACCTTGTATGGGACTGCTCTGTCCCGATTCCGAATTTATCTCCCGGTGTCAGATAGAAATTAGTTAATACTGGCGTTTCTATCACCGACATTTCGTTGTTCACATATTCCACTGCCACAGAGCGACCGGTTCGGTCTGTCAGCGCCAGATGAAGCATCATTCCGGCGGAAGCATGCATGTCATACTGTCCCAGCAGTTCTATCGCTTCCTCCACATCAGCCGCCTGATCAAGAAGAAGGCGCACCGCCGTTGTTGTCGTAATACCCGGTTTTCCCGTATCCTGCCCGGTAACATCCGGATCATCAATCATGAGCACGGCCACACAGAGACCTTTCTCATTGATTCCATCAAGCGGGGCATAGAGAGACGCTGCCGATACTATCTTGGAAAGCGTTTTGTCCGGATCATACTCCGTCCCGATATCCAAAAAATCCAAGTCTACTGTGGAGATGGACGCATATCCGACAGCCGGTTTTGATTTGACAATCATTGCCGTACACTCCATCCAGTCAAAGTTCCTGCCATATACCACTCCGCCCTCTGCATTTCTGGCAGTCAGGGTGCTGCAGCCAAATTTCCCCGTCTTAAATCCGGGAATGACCAGGCCCTTCAATAAATCCTTTCCGACGAACTGGGCCACCTCCAGATCAGAGGAGGCTCCACCCTGCTCCAGAAACCGGTCAAACCCATAGTCTCCGTTATACTCCATGTAATAAAGTCCATCTTCCAGTTTCTTTACCTGGATAGCCGAATTAAGTCCGGCTTTAATCCGGAATAAAACATAGGCTCCCCCTGCCACGATAACCGCAAGCGTAATCAACAGGATTTTTGTTCTCTTTTTTATTCCGTGACGCATATGGATATCTGTCTCCTTTGCTTTTCTAAATGGTAACTGTTCAGAACGGCTCATCTTCTTGACCGAAAAAGCCGGTCAAGAAGCATCGGATGTCCATCCGATGTGAAAAATAGTGCAAAAACAGTTTTATAAGCGAGCTTAACGCCTGCTTTTGCACTATTTTTCCCGCCGTTCTGAACTGTTACTCCAAATGAATGGTTTGTAGTAATTGAGCCCACGGCATAGCCGCGGGCCCACCTATGTCCGTGTTTATTCTGAAATCTGAGAAATATCACTTCCAAAGTATTTCATGGAAAGTTCAGACAGCTCCCCTGATTCGTCCAGTTCAGCAAGAGCCTCATTGATTGCTTCCTGCAGACGGTCTGATTCCCCGCCTTTTCTCAGCGGAATTGCGACATGGGACGCTTCCTCTGTCAAGGCGGCAATCTTTATGTTTGCTTCCGGATGCGCCTTCATATAGTCGTAATAGGTTACTTCGGCATTCAGTGTAGCGTCAATACGTCCGCTTAACAACAGCTCAAATGTCTGGTTCAAATCATCCACCCCGGTCACCTGGGCGCCAAAGCGTTCCGCAAGCTCCGCATAGGTACTGGAAATGGTATTGGCTGTGTTCTTCCCGTCCAGGTCATCATAGGACTGGATCTCATTGTTATCTCCATTTACAATAATCGCGGTTCGGATATAGGCGTATGGGTCTGTGAAATCATATTTTTCCGCACGCTCATCCGTAATTTCAACACCATTGACCATCATATCATAGCGGCCTGCATCCAGACCGGCAAGCAGGCCGTCCCACTCCCCTTCCACAAAGGTTGCGTCCACGCCCAGTTTATCTGCGATTAACTGTCCAACCTCTACATCATAACCGACCAGGTTATCATCCTCATCATGATAGGTCCAGGGCGCCCAGGTCCCCTCCATAGCGATTACAATCTCTCCCTTATCCTGGATCGCTGACAAGAGATCATCCGGCTCTTCCCCAGTCTCCTCCTGTGCCTCAGTCTCTCCCTGTGTCTGGGTTCCTTCCTGTGTCTGGGCTGCCGTACTTCCCTGCGCCGGCGCCTGCTGATTATTTCCGGAGCATCCTGTCATTCCGAGTACTCCAATTGCTGAAACCGCAAGCAGCAGTGTAGTTAATCTAGTTTTCTTCATGGTTTACCTCATTTTTCTTTCCTGTTATTTATATTCTAGTTATTGCATCTTTTATAGGCTGGGACATTGCCCCGTTTTATTCAGACTTAAAAGCCGTCATAAAAAAATCCTCCATCTTGCTAAATGGAATTTTCTCTATGTCATCATAGAGATCGATATGAATTGCATTCGGAACGATACAAAGCTCCTTCGGTTCGGCTGCGGCAGCATATGCGTTTTCACTAAAAAAACGAGAATGTGCATTTTCCCCCATAATAAAGAGGATTGGGCGGGGAGAAATGGTATCAATATGATTTAACAACTGATAGTTTAAAAAGGACAAATCACTGGTTGTCGTGTGTCCTGCGCGGGCGTTGGGATGATGCCCCCGTTTCAATCCGTAAAAGCTGAAAAATTCAGCTCCCACCGAATCAAGACCTTCTGGTATGGCATCTGCCGGTGTCTCCGGGAACGATGGGATATACTCCGGTTCCCCCTTTTCAAAATCACGAAAGCGTTTACGGCTCAACTCATCAATTCTGTATGACAGTTCTTCCTGAGACATTGTTCCGCGCATGGCGCTGATATCGTACATACTGGCAGTCGCTACCGCTTTGATTCGGGAATCCATCTGTGCTGCGGATAATGCAAATCCACCGCTGCCGCAGATGCCAATGGCGCCAATCTGTTCCCGGTTTACAAACGGACGCGTCCCTAAATAGTCCACACCGGCCGAAAAATCTTCAGAGAAAATTTCCGGTGAGGATACCTGACGGGGTTCCCCGCCGCTCTCCCCCTTAAAAGAAGGATCAAAGGTAAGAACAACAAACCCTCTCTGGGCAAGCTCGTTGGCATATACGCCAGGCCCCTGTTCCTTAACTCCGCCGTAAGGGGCTCCCACTACCAGCGCCGGGTATTTCCGCCCTTCCTCCCTATTTTTTGCCATATACAAATCACCGGCCAGCTCAATTCCATACCGGTTTTTATAACGTACATGGGTACGGGACACGTTCTCACTTAATTTAAAAATATAATATTCAGACATTTTTGTTCTCCTCCTTTTAATTATTGTAACTGTTCAGGACGGCTCATCTTCTTGACCGAAAAAACCGGTCAAGAAGCATCGGATGTCCATCCGATGTGAAAAATAGTGCAAAAACAGTCTTATAAGCAAGCTTAACACCTGCTTTTGCACTATTTTTCCCGCCGTCCTGAACTGTTACTAATTATTTATCCTGGTACATGGCTGTTCCGGCACATGCTCCATGGGGCATAAGGGTTTCCGCATGCGGGCATTCTGAAAAAAGGCCGGAACTATTGATCTACCTGATTTTTTTGTTGCTGCTGCCCGGGTCTTTGGCTTTCCCTGAAGACTCAGCTTACTTTCACCCACCCGCTGCACTTTTGTCAGCACCGTGGAGAACATCAGGTAAATCAGCCCGATCTCGATATAAAGCGCCAGCGGCTCATAGGTTCTGGCCACAATCCGCTGCGTCACCATAAACATTTCCGTCACCGTGATATTGGCTGCCAGGGAAGTGTCCTTCACCATGGCAATCAGGGAATTGGACAGGGAGGGAAACGCGGTCCTAAGCGCCTGGGGCAGAACAATCCGCCTCATCGTCTGCAGATAAGACATTCCGGCACAGTAACCGGCTTCCAGCTGTCCGGCCGGAACCGACTCCAGTGCCGCGCGCATGATTTCCGCTGCATACGCTCCCTCGTTAATGGAAAATACGATGACTGCGGCCGGAAATGGGGAAATGACAATCCCCAGCCTCGGCAGGCCGTAAAATACCACATACAACTGAACCAGAAGCGGAATCCCGCGGATGACCCAGATATAAAACCGGGCCATATGCTTAAAGAAGGACACATTGGCAAACTGCACCAGGGCCGTGGCAACGGCAATCAAAAGCGCCAGTGTAAAAGATATCGCGGTCAGCGGTATGGTCATCGTCAGTCCCGGTATCAGGATCTTACTAAAGGAATCCGCTAAAATATGAAACAATCTTCCATCTATCATAGCCACCGGCCCTCACTCACTTTCTTCTTATCTGATGCTGTCTATGTGAACAATCTTATTTCCCCAGCCTTCCAGCACCGGGTTATTCTCCACCGCCAAACGGAATGCTTCGGAATCTTCAATATCACCGACTTTTGTATACTCTCCCGTCACTTCCGCGTCCTGATAGAAAAGAATGATCCGGTTGGGTTCGGAATAGTATACCTCACCGGCTTTCTCTGAAGTGACAGTCTCTGCACCAGAAGGAATCTCATACCGGCTGGGAATGTCGTAATACTGCATCACTTCCCAGTCATCATAATCATCATAGTGGTAAATCGGGAGCCTCCAGCTGGCGGTGCCCACATAGCCTGCAATGGCGGCAGCCGTCGGATTGTCAAGCATGTTCATGACAAATGGTTCTCCATCATCACCAAAACGGATTTCTAATGTATCTGCTCCGGCAGGATATTCCGGCGCGTCTGTTTCGTTATTTTCATCAATGCTGCTATCCCGGGTAATGCTGCTTGTGGGCACTGTCGCAGCCGTAGTGGTCACTTCTCTCTCACTGCTACGCCCACAACCGGCAAGCGCAGCCGTAAGAGCAACGGTGAGTATAATTACCAAAGAGCTCTTTTTTCCTATCTTTCTTTTCATATATCATCCTTTCCTGTACCTTTCACCAGGCACATCCGAAATTAATTATGCAAGTTATATCTTCTCTATCATTATAGTACCACGCATTAAATACAGCAAATACTTATATTACATACATATTTATACCTTTTAGGCATGCATAAATCCTTACTCCGTAATCAATACAGCCAGATCTACATTTTTTATCTTCCATGACGCAACGTAGGCAAAGCTCATAAATAACAGGATAACAGAAGCAGCCGGAAACAACGTATTTCCTATGGTGGCAGCGGAAGCAAAATTACTGATACCTGCCATTTTCATGACTGTGGAAACCAATGGATCCGTCAGCACCGCAGCCAGTCCGGTACCAATCACCGCACCGGGAACAGCCGCCAGACCAAACCGCAGGGCAAATGATGTCCGCAGCTGTCCGCTGGTAAATCCAAGGGCCTTAAAAATCCCGATATCCCGTTTTTCAGCGTTAAGAATCTTGCTTCCGGTCATGGCTGTAACAATCAGGATAAATACAATCACCATGCCGTATTGGAATACCATCAATGCCTGCATAGCGGAAATGATGCCAAACAGTCCGGGCCAGGTATTCTCATGCACATGAACATCTCCTCCATATGTTTCCTGGAGTGCTTCCGTAACGGCTGTTTTTTGTGATGGGTCAGCAAGAAAATAATGGTGGCACCAAAGTTCCTCACTATCCTGGCCAATTTTTAAGTATCCCTCACGGCTGAGCCCCACATTCGCACCCATATCATTGGCACAGGTATAGATTCCCGAAACGGTATATACCCCGCTCCCCATATCGGCCTGGACCGTAACCGTATCACCGACCGAGACACCTAAATCAGAGGCCACAAATTCTGTCAAAACAATTTCATCATTCGCCCTGCTGGTTCTTCCTTCTATCATATGGAACCGCTCCGGATCGGAGATTACATTTGCCGTGTAGTCAATTCCATTCACGGATACCCCCGGCATAGCCAGCAGGTAACGGTCTGTAATATCCGTATAGGAAAGGATTGTCTGTTCGGCCTCTTCAGAGGAATTGACTCCAAAAATCTGTACACCGATATCATGGTCGGCCGGATTAAACGCCTCCATCATTCCTTTTCCATCCGCCCCAAGCCATGAATCCATACGCCCGATCATGGAAGCAAAGAATACCAGAAGAAGCGCTACGAGGCAGGCGCCGACATACCGGCTCTTTCCCGCTGCCAGCTGGCGCAGGGCCAGGCTCAGTTCCAACTGCTTCCCACGGATCGCTGCAAATGTTCCGGCGCCTCCATGATCATTTAAAACCTCGCCCCGGATTGCCTTCATCGGTGCAACTTCACCTATTTTTCCGGATTTGAGAGCAATAAAGCCGGCAAGGATCAGTATGATACCCACAAAAGCCAGGAGGCAGGGACCAATGGGCATTCCTTCCGGTATCCGGATTCCCGTGGTCGTCAATGTGGCGCTGCTCACAAACCGGCTTAATGGCAGCGTTAGTATTCCGCCAATTAGCATCCCCGCCAGAATCACACATAAATACTGAATCATCTGGATTCGGCGCAGTCCGCTGCCGGTAAATCCAATGGTCTTTAAGATCCCCATATTCACATAATCGGCTTCTACCGCGCTGCTGATGCTGTGGCCGAGGACCACCATAACAACAAAAAGCAGTACGATCACAAAAGCAATAAGCAGGCCGCTGAATGCATTTTGCAGCACCAGCATAAAGCCGGCAATGGAACCTGCGCTGTGTACAAACTCTGTATACTGAGGCAGGCTGGTGTTTTCATTGAGCAGACTGTTTAATTCAGAAACCGCCGCACTGCTTCCTTCTTTCTGGAAAATATGCAGCATTGCACCGCTCCTGGCAAGCGCGTCAATACCGGAATCCCGAATGATCTGCTGCGCAGCCGTATAATCGTCTTCACTGATCAGGAAACCTTTCATGCCGATCATGGAACTGCCCATAAACGGATCTTCATAGAATCCTTTTACCGTGAGAACCAGATCCCGCCCGGCCCTGGCAATAGGAAAGCTTATCTTATCGCCGGCCTGCAGACCAAACATGGAGACCATGGACGGGGAAACGTAGACCTCTCCGGGTAATAGTTCCGGTGTCCCTTCCTGATAAGAAGAAAAATCATCCGTAAAAAATTTATAACGGGCCTGTTCCCGGGAGTAGGGAAGCAGCTGGCCTTCACTGTCGGATTCCTGGTCATTGACCGCATAATCGGAAAAAATAAGGTTCTGGGTATCCACCCGTCCCACATCCTCCAGATTTTCGATGCTCCCGGTGAGGGATTCCATATCAGAAACATTGGAAACCCATGCCGTCAATGCTCCAAACCCTGCGCGGCCCATCTCTCCATTCACATATCTTCCGGAACTGATCCCTACGGTGAGGACGGTACCCAGAGCGGCTGCGGCCAGCAGAATTAGGAGAAACACACCGGTCAGGCTGCCTTTATGGCGTTTAAAATCCGCTTTTAATAACGTTTTATACTCCTTCATTGCCATCATGCCTCCCCTACCACTGGAACGAGGCAAGCCATTCATTCACAGCGGCCTCCCTTTCCCTCTCATCATCCGGATGATAAACCGGCAGCTCCAGTTCATCTAAGATTTTTCCATCCTCTAAGTAGAGAAGCCTCGTTCCCCGGATTGCGGCGCGCAAATCATGGGTGACCATCAGGATGCTCTGTCCCTCCCTGTTGAGGGACGTCAGCAGGTTCAGCACTTCTCCGGTATTCTGCCGGTTCAGCGCGCCGGTGGGTTCGTCCGCAAATACAATTCCCGGTTCGTGGATCATGGCCCTGGCTATGGCAGCTCTCTGCGCCTCCCCGCCTGATACCTCCGACGGCATACGGTTTTTTGCCCCGTTCACATTCATCTGTTCCAGCAGGGCCTCCACCCGGCGCTCTGTTTCCTCTGCCGGCCGGTCCTTTCTCAAATAGCCCGCGACCGCCACATTTTCATAAAGAGTGAGATTGCTCACAAGATGGGTCTGCTGGAATACAAAACCAAATTCATGGGAACGGATTTCCGCCATCTGTTTCTCTTTAAAGCGGCTGATTACCTTTCCCTGATAAACCACCTTGCCGGAAGAAACCCGGTCCATTCCACTGAGTGCATATAATAAGGTGGATTTACCTGCACCCGACGGCCCCATGATAATGGTAAAATCGTTTTTGTATATGTCTACCGTCACATGGTCCAGCACAGGAGGCGTTTCTGCTGCCTTCGCAAATGACTTACTGATATCTTTTGCTGATAATAATATTTCTTTCAAGCGGTTCTCCTCCATGATCCCTTACTGCGGCTTATGCCACAATCAGCGGTTTCTTACCCGTCCTTGAGTCGGGACGGATTTCTTCCACAAAGCGGATGAAAAAGTCTACATACTCCAGGTGCTTTTCTTTTAAAATCTGCCTCATCTCCCTGATCATTTCCGACTGGATTTCCTGGATCCGCTTCCGGTCCGATACTTCCGCCAGCATCTCAAAGGATTGTTCATCCAGCTGCCGGAACTGGTAATCCAGAAGTCCCTCCAGGCAAAAGCCTTCTACCACAAGCGGGTGAAGGAAATCCCTGGCGCCGCGGCCATCCTCAAACCACATTAAGTCCTCATTGCGGCCCATGATGTTGCCGGCACGCGTGAAGGGATAAGAGCTGTCTTTGTCCGGCTCCGCCAGTACCAGCTTATCGGAAATCCGATAACGGATGAGGGGCTGGACATAATTATAAAGGCAGGTCAGATACATTTCCCCATTCTCCACCTCGATATAGTTTAAATCATCAAACAGATACATCCCTTCCTCGTGGCTGGTCTCCACACCCAGCGCCAGGGACTCACTGGCTCCGTAGATATTCACCACATCAGATTCAAAGGTCTCCTCCAGATAGCTTCGAAGGCTGGCTCCAAGAGGTTCCCCGCAGGATACCACCCGGAATACATCCAGTTCCACATCCCCGTTTTCTACAAGCTCGCCCAGGATTTTAACAGCGGAAGGGTAACCGACCACCATGTTGGGCCCAAACTCCTTAATCTGGCGAACCCATTCCGCAAGCGGCGTCTTCACATCCAGGAAGAGCTGGTCGGCGCGGACACCTTCTATGCCGTCGCTGACCGCCATGGCCCCGCCGTACCTGCCATCCGTAGCCGCAATGTATACAATACGCGGTCCATGATGCAGCAGCTTTAAAATCTGAGGCATGGACATATCCCACAGCGCGGCCCGGATAATTCCAAGCAGCATCTGGCTCCACGCCGTCTCATCATAGACAAAATATCCGGGGGTCCCGGTACTGCCCGAGGAGTGTACCACATGGTATGAATCCTTAAACCGTTTCTGGTCGGTGGATTCCTGTTCATCAAACCGGCGCAGCTCCTCCTGCTTTAAATCCGGCACCGTAACCAACTCATCAAAATGTTCCATCAGAAGCTGTTTATCCAGCACCGGAAAAGCTGACAGGGGCATGGTGGAAATCTGATTGCCCGTAATACCCGCTTCTTCAAAGACCCTGTGGTAATAAGCGGAATTGTCATAGGCATAAGCCAGCAGTTTCCTCAGTTTCTTCTCCCGGACCCTCTTTATGTCCTCCCTGCCTCTTCCTGCGTTCCTCTTTAACTGGTACAAATTCCATAATAAATTTAAATAATTCATGGTAACCTCCTCGTTCCACCATTATCCGGCCTGTTCGTTTACTTGAAATAAATAGCTGTTTTCATAATTTTCTCTATGATAATACCGCGCTTCTCCCTGCTCTAAATTAAACACGATACTCCACTCTGTTGACTCAAACTCCCCAAAATTATCCTTGCTGACACTGTCTAAAGCGTCACGGACTTCGTCCATGCCCATGGTATTCGTCTCCGTCAGCCGTTTCATTAATATTTCATACCTTGTATGGGACTGCGAGGTGCCAATCCCCTGTTTTTCACCGGGCGCCAAATAGAAATTCGTCACGGCCGGTGTATCTGTAACCACCATTTCATTGTTCACATATTCAACCACGACACTCCTGCCGCTTCGGTCCGCCAGCGCAAAATGTACCATCATCCCCATGGAGGAGTGCATATCATACTGCCGGAGCATAGCCAGGGCCTCCTCCACATCGGCCGCCCGGTCTAACAGCATCCGGATTGCAGTGGTCGTTGTAATATCGGGCTTTCCCGTATCCTGACTAATCACTGCGGAATCCTGAATCATATTAACGGATACGGCCAGTCCTTTTTCGTTCATGCCGTCGAGAGGGGCATATAAAGCAATTAATGTACGGATTTCATCGGGAAGCTCTGAAAGTCCCGCGCCAGACTTTCCGCCGAACGCAGGTGAGGGGGACTCTCCATATCCGGTCCGGATAAAGTCCATGTTCACGGTTGATAGGGAGGCATATCCATCAGAAGGCGCAGACTTAACAATCATGGCCTCACAGTTCTGCCAGTCAAAATTCCTGCCAAAGAGGGCTTCCCCCTCCGGGTTCTTTACTGCCAGCGTACTGCAGCCAAACCCTTCTGTGCCAAAACCGATATCAGCAGACCCCAGCTGCAGCCGACCGGTTATAAACCCAATCACATCTGAATCCGAGGAAGCGCCCCCCTGCTCAAGAAACTGGCTAAACCAGTAATCCCCTTCATAGTTCACTGCTGATAATCCATTTTCCAGCTGCCTGATCTCTGTCCCCGGTGTAATAACATCAGTATTTGCATCTCCGACTGGTGCTGTCAGTGAATCGGCAGACTCCACACGCGCCGTACTTGCCGGTATTGTCTCTGCCTGTACAGTCCCTGTTCCTCCGCACCCTGTGCTCAAAGCAGCCGCTGTCAATGCGGATATCAGTAATACTACGCTTCTCTTCTTTTTCATTTTGTGATTCTCTCCTTTCGATACACTTATTGTAATACCATATTTGTATAATATCAAATACCTATATTAAATACTTATCTATGCTTTTTTACTATATATAAAAGCATTTTTTATCCAATTACTGATAACTCATATCCTTTCCTGTATCATAAAGAGTTCCGCGATCGGAACTCTCGCGCTGCCGCGCGGTTGCTGAAGCAACCATTTACCGCTGCGCGGCGTGTGCATCCCCGCGGAGCGTTTTTTAATTCATAGGACGCAATTTCCTATGAATTGAAAAAGACAGGCCCTGCTCAGCCTGTCTTCCATTGCTAGGCGCTGTTACGGCTATGAGTTTATGTAATTGGACTTCTATACCGCTGTTCCGGTAACTGAGGCTATCATAAACCCTTAAAATAACATACAACTAACAAAAATATAAACTTTTTCTAAACTTTACTATTTTACCGTAACAGTTCAGACGGCGGAAAAAAAGTACAAAAACAGGCGTTAAGCTCGCTTATAAGACTGTTTTTGCACTTTTTTTCACATCGGATGGATATCCGATGCTTCTTGACCGGCTTTTTCGGTCAAGAAGATGCGCCGTCTGAACTGTTACATTTTACCAGATATCGAAGCCATACAACACCATCATCATAAGGTGTTACACTCTCAAGTTTCACAGCAAACGGCTCCCTGTCCATAGGCAGTCCATCGAATATGGCAGCCATTCCGCCCCGTCCATCGATTCCCGGTGCAAACAGGATGCTTACCTCATCCAGAAGTCCCGCATCCAGAAAACCTGCATTGATAGCTCCACCGCCGACAATGGCCATCCGCTGAACGCCGAACACGTCGGCTAAAATCTCAGACGCTCTTTGCAGATCAATCTTTGTCTGGCCGCAGGCAATCCAGGAAATATCTAAGGAATCCAGATAGGCAAGGTACTCCTTTGTGACCTGTTCGCTGGTGATGATAAGAAGCGGCTTTTCATGATTCGTATCGTCCTCCCAAAGTAAGGTACCCCTGGTATCCACAATGATTTCATAGCCGGCAGCTTCCCTCTTTTTTGATACCTTCTCCATACCAAGAGACTCCCCGTTCTGTGGAACGAACTCGCCCGGTTTTGCCATCTCCAGTTTTGCAGTCACTTTTCCACTGACGGTGGTAGGTACATTTAGCTGGTTGAGAACCTCATAGTATTCCTCTACGCCCTCCAGTTTTGCGGTCATGCCGCAATCAATTCTTCCATCAATAGCTGCCATCATATGGCAGATAATATATGGTTTCTTCATTGTTTGTGTTCTCCCTTTAAAATTCTTCTATTTTTTTGTCCGTCAATCTTTTACAAAACACTCCATGATATACCTGCAGTAGTTCCCGGTGTTTCGTGTCTTGCAATTTTCATAACGTGCTTCCTCGCTATCTCTCGGAATCAAAATAGCCATTGACACCATTTTACGCACAAAGGCACATATACTGGCCTATCTCATGCTCAAATACAGTTGTCCTGTCGGCATGAACGCATAATTCCATCTGTTTATTCAGCCCCACGGCTAATACACCCATAATGGACTTTGCATCCAATACAATATGACCATAATAAAGGTCAATATCAAATGGATACCGGCTCATTTTTTTCACAAATTCACATACATCCTGGACTGTTGTTAAAATTATCTTGTATCTCATCGTTATCCTCCTTGTTTAATCAGCCGCAAAGCAGGTCCTATCCACCTGCCTGCTCAGCCATTTTATAGGTATGAAATTAGTTTATCCGTCTTTAAACTCCCTGCTCCCGGCAAAACGGCTTCACGCCGCTGACTGCTTCCTTCGGCTGTATCTGCCTGTCTTCATGGTCAATATCAATCAGAATATAGCGGTCATTTCCCATTCCCAGCTCCTTCATATAGGAAAGCTGCCGGTGAGCATGGCGGCTTTGTATCCGCTCTACCAAGTCTGCATGATCCTTCTCGTCAAGCGCATAAACCAAGTCAATGGAAGCCTGGTCTGCCGCCAGAATATCCGTAGAAGCAACCATTCCGATGTTCGGTGTCACTACGGGAAGTGCGGCGCAGCCCTCGCAGTCACAGGATACCGACATATTCCGCAGGACATTGATGTACGCAATCCTTTTACCAAAATGGTCCGTCACCGCCTTTGTGGATTCCGTCATGCGCTCCATAAACTCTTCCTGGCCAATATCCCACATGTCAGCCGATCCGGGTGTGGTGTGTATCATTGCTTTTCCAATCTGTCCATCTGCGCACCCGATTCCAAGGTTTTTATCGGAGCCGCCAAAGCCGCCCTGTACGTGTCCTTTAAAGTGCGTCAGCGCAAGCAGGGAATCATAATTTAAAAGGTTCTTTCCCATGGACATTTCCTTAAACCATTTTCCTCCCATCACCGGAAGCATGACCGTTCCATCTTCGTCCATAATATCTACCGGGCAAAAGGTCCAGCCGTTAATCTTTAAGATCTCACGGTGCTGTTTGGTTGTATAACGGTCTCCATCGTAATAAGTATTCGTCTCCACAATTGCGCCTCGTGGGATTTCAGAATCAACCAGAGCCTTCACCCATGGCCTCGGTATGATATTGGGTCCGTTTTTTTCTCCCGTGTGAAGCTTGATTCCGATTTTTCCGGTCAAATTGGCATTGATGCGCCGGTAAAGCTTCTTAAGTCCCTCTGCTGACAAATCACGGGTAAAGTAAACAATTGACTCATTTCCGCTTCTTTCTTCATAGGGGACATACCGGTTTCCGCCGTTTCCCGGAACAATTTTTTTCTTTAACATAGTTCTTCCTCCTCGAATCAGTTTATTTTGTTCTTAACGTTTTTGCATCTCTTCTCCCCAACTCATTACACCTAAAAACTGTCTCGTCCGTTCTTCTCCGGGAGTCTCAAAAAATGCCTGTGGGGTATTTTCCTCCACCACCACACCTTTATCCATGAAAATCACCTTTGTGGCCACATTCCTGGCAAAGTTCATCTCGTGTGTAACTACCAGCATGGTCATTCCCTCCGCCGCCAGCTGCTTCATCACTTCTAAGACTTCCCCAATCAGTTCCGGATCCAAGGCGGAAGTAGGTTCGTCAAATAGGATCAGTTCCGGATCCGTGGCAATCGCACGCGCGATCCCCACCCGCTGCTGCTGCCCTCCTGACAGCTGGTGCGGATAGTAATCATACCGGTCCGACAGACCCACTTTGTCAAGCGCTCTTTTTCCAATCTGGACGGCCCGGGCTTTTGGCATCTTCCGGGCAACGATCAGCCCCTCTGTCACATTTTCCAGGGCCGTCTTATTCCGGAACAGGTTGTAATTTTGGAATACAAATGCGGTTTTCCGGCGTATTTTTGCAATGTCTCTCTTGTGTACTGCCTCCAGGTCCAGATGGTCCTGGTCAAAAACCATAGTTCCTTTATCCGGTCGTTCAAGAAAATTGATGCATCGTAAAAGAGTTGTCTTACCTGAACCGCTGGGCCCCAGGATTGTGACCACATCCCCTTTATCCACCCGAATGTCCACACCTTTGAGGATTTCCTGTCCGTCAAAGGATTTCTTTATATTTTTTATCTCCAGCATTTCCTGCCTCCTTACCTTATCCCAGCCTTAATTTCCTTTCCCATATCCTCTGCAGCTTCGTTAGAACCGTACAGAAAATAAGGTAAACCATACCAACCTCACAATACAGTATAAACGGCTCATACGTCCTGGCCGCAATTCTCTGTGCCGACATGAACATTTCCATCACCGTGATATTGGCTGCAAGAGAGATATCCTTTACAAGCCCGATCAGCGAATTGCTCAGCGGCGGAAAAGCCGTCTTAAGCGCCTGCGGTAAAATAATTCGTACCATGGTCTGTGTGTATGTCATACCCACGCAGCATCCCGCCTCCAGCTGCCCATCCGGAACAGACTCAATGGCCGTACGGATCGTCCCGGACGCATAGGCGCCGGTATTGAAAGCAAACTTTTCCCGCCGTCTGAACTGTTGCTGATTTTTGAATCTGCAATGTTCCGCTCATTGTTTCAATAAACTCACTTCCTGAAATAGCAGTTCCAAGTTCATATAAACCGTTATACGGTCCATAGCTTCCATAATACATAATCACATTCCCCCATGATGAAAAATATGCCAGGCTTCCCGCCGGTCCCTGCCCCAACGACGCGTCAGTAATATCAAGTTTTTCCGGGGGATAAAATATCTTTTCATCATTACTGTAATCCTGTACCTCGACCGTGAATGGCAGCTGTTTATACAGAGATCTTGAAGCGCTGTTGTCCACCAACTGAAAAACAACCGTATGTCCGTTTCCTTCCACACTGATTTTCATGGCTTTATCTTCCTCCTTAATCATCTCTTCCTCCGAACCGGCCTCCAGTCCGGGCCTTGATTCAGACTCCATACTTCCATTGACAGTTCCATCACCTGATGTTCCGGTGCTGTCAGATTCCGCCGGTTCCTCCTCTGCTTCAGAATTGACCGCCGGTTTCACGGTCGCGTCTGCTGCTGCGGCTGTGTCAGCCGATCCGGGATCAAATGGTGTGCACCCGGCCAGCAGACCTGATAATAACATCACTGCTGCAACGGTTAGAATCCATTTCTTTTGTCTCATGTTTCCTTTCCTCCTATACACGATCCTGCATCCTATTTAATCCAACGTTCTCCCCACAAACGATAAAGGAATATCACACCACGGAAACATAACTCTATACACATGGCAATCCAAACTCCCGTAAGTCCCAGCGGAACAGACAAACATGCCGCCAGCGTAAGGCGTACTGCCCAGATGCTCAAAAAATTCATAATACTCGGAATCAATGTGTCTCCTGCTCCCCGCAGCGCCCCGGATATTACAATGGAGGCTGCAAATAGCGGTTCCGCAAATGCTTCAATCCGCAGAACATGGACGCCCAACTGCCGGATTTGCGGATCCGGAGTCAGCAGAGACAGCATGAGCGGCGCTGCTAAAAACATGACCGCACCTGTAACCGTCATTACAGCCATTCCCAGATAAACCGTCAACCGGGAAAATCTCCGTACCAGTTCACGCCTGCCGGCTCCCAGGCTCTGCCCTACCAGCGTTGCGGCGGCATCCGCAATTCCATATCCCGGCATATAGCATAGGCTTTCCGCCGTAACCGCAAAGGAATTGGCAGCAATCGCTATGGTTCCGAGGGGAGCCACAATCCGCGTTGTCACCACCATAGCGCCGGACATCAATGCATGTTCACAGCCAACCGGAACTCCAATCCGGACCGCTTTCTCTATGCATTCCTTTTCAATCTTCCAGCCGGTCTCTTTCCGGATATCCAGTGATGGTGAATGAAAGATAAGTGCACGGAGCATCAAAACCGCGGTCACCCCCTGGGCAAGTGCAGTACCCAGCGCGGCTCCCGCTACCCCAAGTCCTGCCCCTGGAATGATAACCACCTGGCCAAGCACGGACAGCCTGTGCGCCGGGAAGATTAAAAAGGCATTAAACACCACATCCAAGCCACACATCAGAATGTTTAGTAAACTGGGTATACGCATATTCCCACTGCACTGGAGCATCCCTCCCGCCAGAAGACTTAACTGGATCATGGGGAGTGAAAAAATATAAATACGAAAATAGTGTGCTGCATCGTTTCGCACTATGGGTTCCGCCCCCAGCCAGCCCGGGAGCGGAAAGCTGACTGCAGTTCCTGCAATAACCAGTAGGATACTGAAGAACAAAGTAACAAGTAATGCCTGGCGCAGGACTGCCCTGGCTTCCTTTTCTTTCCCGGCCCCGATCAGCTGTGCCACCTGGACGGTAAATCCGGCTGCCGCCGCGGTACACAGCCCTCCAAACAGCCAGGTACTGCTGGATACCAGTCCAATCGACGCGGACTTTGCAGCTCCCAGCCGCCCCACCATGGAAGCGTCGATATACTGCATGATGATTGATGTAATCTGGGCCATAATGGCAGGTATACTCAAACGGAGAACCAATTTGAGCTGCTGGGAAGACGTCATATCCGTCCCCTCTTTAATTTTAAAGAGCAGTTCCTCTGTTCTGTTTCGTTTCTTTATGGTGCCGGTTTCGTCCAGTATACTCATCATCGGCCCACAGATCTGACCTTGTTATTTTTGTATGATCTCACCTCTGCACCTCCTTTGTAGCTATACTTATTTTAATACCCTTGCGGGTTAATATCAAATGCCTATATTAAATACCGGTCTATGCTTTTTGCCTATGTATTGTTTTTGTAAACATCGCTTTAAATTCATATAAAGAGAGTAAATCAATACTTCAGATATCATATAAGACTGTAATAACATTCATCTAACAAAAACATAAACTTTTTATAAACGACAGCATGGTTGATTTAACGGAAGGGTTCTCCGAGAATCTTTGACCATCCAGCCAATCACCGGTCCCAGCCATTTCAGCTAATCGTTTGCCGCTTTCGCCCAAACTGTAACTGGCGGATGTGCAGAATGGAATTACCGTTTTTCCGGTGAAATCGTTGGCTTTCACAAAGGTGCTCCGCCGCCGGACTGGCCAAACACAGTCACATTTTCAGGATCGCCGCCGAAGGCTTCGATGTTATCCTGAATCCATTCAAGTGCCGCCACGATGTCGGTAATTCCTACATTTGCAGAATGCTGGTATTTGTCATCATAAGCAGACAAGTCCAGATGTCCGAACACATTCAGCCGATGATTGACTGATACCACCACCACATCCCCGCTGCGGCTAAGTGCTTCGCCGTCATAGCCCTCCTCGTTAGCAGAGCCGGTAGAAAATCCGCCGCCGTGCAGCCATACCATAACCGGGCGTTTTTCCCCGTCATTGATGCCAGGTGTCCAGATATTCAGATTATGGCAGTTATTATCAGTTCCGGTCTGATCACTTTCACCGTCAATCCCGGAGATGCTGCCCTGCAAAGACTTGGAGCCATAGCTGTCCGCTGCCAGAACCCCCTCCCACGGCTCCACATCCTTTGCCGGAACAAACCGCTCGGCAGCCTGTGCGTAAGGAACGCCGAGATAGCGGCGGATGCCGTCCTGATCCGTTCCCTGCACCTGACCGGCGGCAGTCTGAACGATACCATCAGTCTGCGTGCTTTGCGCCGAAGAAGATTCCGGCTGCTGACTTTGTGCAGAAGGCTCCGCCTGCTGCCCGCAGGCAGACAGGGAAAACAGTTTCCTTTCTTTTCTTTTTCAATAATCCAATTCAAAATCGTTTCATCATCAAATAAGATATTTCCGCCTCCGTGGTAATGATAGATACCTTGACGGTTGAAATACTCATTATCAGGAATCTCGATTTGCAGAAAACGGTTGATTTCTTCATCGGACAGGCCGGTTTCACGGTATGCATCCAATAGGCCATTGTAGGCGTCCCTCGCTTTCTGGGAACCGTAATATTCGTCATTCTCCGCCATAAAGATATACACTGACACCCGGTTCTGTGCCACGGGCGCATAGGTTCCGTCCCATTGGGAAGCTCCGTGAAGATAGGCGGCATACAGATCCGGGCGCATTGAAACTGCCTGCGACATCGTTTCGCCGCCCGCTGAGTACCCGGCGGCATAAACTCGCGCTTTATCCACAGCGAATTGCTTCAGATAAGTTTGAACCGGCAGAGCAGATGTCTGTTCCGGCCCAGTCTGCTGTATTGGTGCAGCACTCCCGGTCAGCACATTTATCTGGCTATTTTGTGATGCGCCCGCACAAGCAGACAGCAGCATATTCAAGCTCATAAACAATGGAATAACGCGCATCATCGACTTTTCTTTCATTAAATTTGCCTCCTTATGGAAAGCGGAGACAGCACAAGGGAGCCGAAGCCTTTCATAGCTGCGGCTCCCTTGCCTTGCTCTTTGCTTTATTGGTTGATTTGGGGTCCGTTGATCCAGTCGGTCACATCGGATTCAGAGGCTCCGCTTCTAAACCGCTGCCCCTCCAGCCACTCACCGCTGCCCGCCAGTTCTTCCAGCAATTCTCCGCTTTCGCCTAATCCGGAGCTGGCGGCAGTACAGAACGGGATTACGGTTTTCCCGGTGAAGTCGTTGGCTTTCACAAAGGTATCCACCGGCCACGCCGCAATGCCCCACCAGATGGGATACCCGATATACACCGTATCGTAGCTGTCCCAGTTATCCACAGTGGAGGCTGTCAGTTCCACCACTCTGTCATCCGAATTGTTATGCTCTACGCTAACCCGGCTATTGTCGTCCGTCCAGTTTAAATCAGCATCGGTATACGGTTCTGCAGGTTCCAGTTCAAACAGGTCGCCGCCTGTTGCAGCGGCTATGGCATTGGCCACGCTTTCTGTGTTGCCGGTGGCGGAGTAGTAAACCACCAATGTAACGCCGCCAGACTCATCTGTTGTGGGCTGCACAGTTTCCCCCGGCTGGGAAGTGGTGGTGTCTGCCGTGTCGGCAGCTTCGCTGCTCTCCGGGGCCGTGGTTTTCTGACTCTGGCTGGGAGACGGAGTTTGAGAAACTGCGTTGCTGCTGCCGCAGGCAGTCAGGGCAAAGAGCGTGGATACCGCCAGCAGACAGCTCATCCATTTTTTCAAAATGTTTCTTTTCATAAGTAGTACCTCCAATCGTGGAATTTTTCATTCCTGTGCTTATTTCACATTTTCCTGAATCCATGCTTCCACATGGTCGGCAATCACATCGTTGTTCCTATCCTGAAACATGAAATGGTCGTTTCCGGTAATGCCCTCGTCAGGCAGATGAATGACCGTACTGGCTGCCCCAGCCGCAGTATAAGCCTCTGTAAAAGTATCTGCGCTTGAGGCCATCATCGACCACATACCCGCCGCCGGGACATCGGTAAATTCCTCGCCGATATAATCCCCATAGTAAAGGGCGACCGGGATTTCCTGTTCCAGCATAGCTGCATAATCTTCGCTGTCCACTGCAGGAGCCATACCGGGTTCAATGGCTACGATGGCGGCAATGTGGTCTGTATATCTGGCTGCCTCCCATCCGGGCATTCCGCCTTGAGAATGGGTTACTAAAATGGATTCCTTGCCGGTGCGTTCATATGCTTCATCAATGGCAGCCGCCACAGCCTGAGCAACCACGGTTATGTCGATGTTTTGGTCGCCACCCACGGAATCCATGCCCGTATCCGGTGTCATTTGGCGGAAAAACTGATCCAGAGCATCTTCTCCGGCAGGGAACTGGGAACCTTCGTTATAGGTGAATGCACCATCCCGATAAGTACCGATGCGGAATTGGGTGTACCAAGTCTGATCAGAGGGTTCTGTGCTGATCGTACCAGCCACAGAGGTCTGTCCGGCTTCGCCGCGGCGGGGTTGGTCAATTAGCCATACGCTGTGGCCTTTTTTCAGGAACATATCTGACCAGCCCTCCCGTCCATCAGGGGTAGTCATCCAACCCATGCGGGATTGACCGTAGCCATGGAGAAATACCATCGGCAGGCCGTTTTCCTCTTCCGGGATCTGATAGAACACATTGGCGTGGTCTACATGGGAGGTAGAGCCTTCCCGCGAGGTATAATAATTTTCAACATCAAATGTTCCATCAGAGGTTGTCACCGTGCCCCCGGCGGAAAAGATGCCCTGATCGGCAATCCTCAGCGTATTGGTGCTGGAGGTTTCGCTGGTCGGAGATTCTGTTGGTTCCGCCGTATTTTGGGACGAAGGTTCCACCGTGCCGCCGGTGGATGGGGTGCTGCTGCATCCGGCCAGCAGTGAAAGAGCCAGCACGCCGGTCAGCGTAAGTGTTGCTATTCTACGTTTTACTGTCATAAATTGTTTCCTCCTGTTGTTTGTTTTTTTAAGGGGGTTGATTCGGTTTCCCGCACCCAATCTTCTATGGAGGACAGCTCATATTTGAATTCCGCTCCATGGATAGAAAGACCGGGAGCAATATGTGCGGTAGGACAAACGCATTTTAAATCCCGCTCGCTGTGACCCATACCACCGCCATCGTGGGTGCAAAAGGGTTTGACCGTTTTTCCGGTAAAGTCGAACCGTTCCAGAAAGGAAAACACGGCCATGGGCATGGTTCCCCAGTAGTTCGGATAGCCCAGATAGATTACATCATAGGGAGAAATACTCTCCGGGTACTTCTTCAGCTTTGGCCGGACATTTCTTTGCAAGTCCTGCCGCGCCTGATCAATACACTGGTAATAGTCCTCCGGATATGCCTCACACGGTTCAATGAGAAAGCAGTCCGCATCTGTAAATTTTTGAAGGACTGCGGCGATCAGTTCTGTGTTTCCAACCGTGAGCCTCTGTACGCTTCCATTCACAAGGTTTTCACCCCGCCGTGAATAGTAGGCAATCAGCGATTTCAAATGTCACACCTCCTACGCTGTAGTTTTTCTGTTACTTTTCATACTTATTTTACAGCAGAAAGTCTTGCATTGGAACGGCAAAAAAGCTATAATAGTACCAACCAAAAGGTGTGAACGAAAGGCAGGTGTGAGTGAATTATGTATAACAGACATTTGGACACCTTTATTCAAGCAGCTGACTGCGGCAGCTTCCTCAAAGCGTCCGAGAAACTGTATGTTTCTGCAAATGCGGTCACGAAACAGATCAATCTGTTAGAGGATCATTTGGGCATTAAGCTGTTCCACCGCAGCACACAAGGTCTGGTGCTGACGGATGCCGGAAAACTGATTTATGCCGAAGCGAAAAGGATGATCCGCCATTCAAACTCCATCCTGCAAAAAGCAAAGGAACTGGAAAACCGGCAGGAATATGTCATCCATATCGGCCTGTCCTTAATGAATCCGGCAAGTATCCTGCTGGAGCAATGGCATAAGGCATCAGAACAGTACCCCAATATCCGGCTGGACATCGTTCCTTTCGAGGATACCGTCCCTGCTTTTAATGAGGTTTTAGATAATCTGGGAAAGAAAATCGACTTGATTTCCTGTCCCTACCAGACAAACTATTGGGGAGACCGCTATAATTCCTTTCATCTGTGCGACCTGCCGATGTGCGTTGCCTGCTCTAAGACTCATCGTCTGGCAACTAAAAGCCGATTGACCGTAGAAGATCTGCACGGCGAAACGCTGCTTATAGAAAAACGGGGCATTACGCCTTACATTGACCGGGTTCGGGATGATCTGGAGCAGAACCATCCTCAAATCCATTTACGGGATTTGGAGTCTGTGGATTTGAACCAGTTTAACCACATTGTTTCCTCCAATGACCTGATGCTCTCAGCCGAATGCTGGTCTGGCGTTCATCCGCTTTTAACGACTCTCCCGGTAGAATGGGACTCCCCCTTTCCCTATGGTCTGATTTACGCTAAGAACCCGTCAAAGGAAGTATTGCAGTTTATCATGGCAATCGGACAGGTTGAAGTATAAAAAAACACGGTGTCAGAAACTTTTGAGGTTTTTGGCTCCGTGCTTTTTTATGCTGTCTTACTTACCGCGCCAGCCCGGTGAGCATCTCCACAGTATCAGGATCATAATGGGAGAAAAACAGGCTCTCCCCCTCATCCAGTGCAGAAATGGCTGCCATATCCCCGGCATTCAGCACAAAGTCAAACACATCGAGATTCTGAGCCATACGCTCCTTGTGGGTAGACTTGGGGATTACCACCACATTACTCTGAATCAGGAAACGCAGTGCGGTTTGAGCCGCAGACTTCCCATATTTTTCACCGATTTGATTCAGCACAAGATTCCCGAAAAAGTCCTTGCGCCCCTCTGCAAAAGGCCCCCAGCTCTCATGCTGGACACCATACTTTTCCAGATAGGAGTGAGCTGTCTTTTGCTGCTGGAACACATGGGTTTCAATCTGGTTGACAGCAGGTTTGATTTCCACAAACTTGCACAAGTCGATGAAACGGTCGGGATAAAAGTTGGATACACCGATAGCCCTGAGTTTTCCCGCCTTATATGCGTCCTCCATCGCCCTGTAAGTGCCGTAGTAATCGTTAAAAGGCTGGTGAATCAGCATTAAATCAATGTAGTCCGTCCCCAGTTTCTTCAGGGACTCGTCAATGGATGCGGCAGCTTTTTCCTGACCGCCGTTGGAAATCCATATTTTCGTTGTGAGGAACAATTCCTCTCGTGGGAGTCCGCATTTGGCGATTGCACTGCCCACAGCTTCTTCGTTGCCATAAGCCTGTGCGGTGTCGATGGCACGGTATCCCACATCAATCGCATCCAGTACGCACCGCTCACACTCGTCATTGGATACCTGATACACGCCGTAGCCCAGAATGGGCATTTTCACTCTGTTATTCAAATTCACATATTCCATACTTTTTCTCCTTCAGTTTTCGTAAACCTCTTTTGCCATTCGCAGTGCCGCCCATGCTTTGGGCCAGCCCGCATAAACGGGGGGATAGCATCTCTGCCAGCCGTTACTTTTTTCCATAAATATGAATCCTTTCCTGACCTATTTTTTGGCCATGGGGGAACCCCCAAATACTCCGGACAGTTCCATTCCATCCAGTGCCTTATTGAGCATTCTGACTTCATCAGCGGTCAGTTCTATGTCTGCAGCTCCCGCATTTTCTGTCAGGCGGCTGATTTTTCGGGTGCCGGGGATGGGAACAATATATGATTTCCCGCATAACATCCACGCCAGAGAAATCTGAGCCGGAGTGGCATTCTTACTTTCCGCAAGCCCGTAAAGCAGAGCCAGCAGTTCCTGATTTTTCTGCATGGCATCCGCAGTAAACTGCGGCATGGCGCTGCGGTAGTCATCCTGCGTAAACTTACTGTCCGCTGTGTATTTCCCCGTGAGAAACCCGTTTGCCATGGGACTGAATGCAACAAACCCAACACCCAGCTCCTCCAAAACCGGAAACAACCGTTCATAATCCCGGTACATCATGGAATAGCGGTTCTGGATAGCTGTCACGGGGCAGACAGCGTGCGCTTTTCGCAGATAATCCTCATTCGCCTCGGAGATGCCCCAATGGGTAATTTTACCCTCTCGAATCAGGTCAGCCATTACCCCTGCTACTTCCTCGGCGGGAACGGACGGGTCAATACGGTGCTGATAGTACAAATCAATATAATCCGTATGCAGACGGCGCAAACTTCCTTCTACAGAGCTTCGGATGGTTTCCGGGCGGCTGTCTGTCAGGATATTTCTGTTATCATGGCGAACACCGAATTTTGTGGCAAGCTGCACTTTATTCCGGTAAGGGGACAGTGCCTCTCCAACCAATTCCTCATTGTAGGAAATGCTGCCGTCTGTGTTTGTTCCAAGATAGCTTTCCGCTGTATCGAAAAAGGTGTAGCCTATCTCAAAGGCTTTCTGAATTGCTTCAACTGCTTCACTTTTTTCAGTCGCCGCACCGTAGGCATGAGAGAATCCCATACATCCCAGCCCCACAGCAGCAACCGTCAAATCTTTTCCCAGAGTGCGAGCCTTCATCATCTTACCTCCTTACACCTGTCTGCCCATCTCATAGGCTTCCCGCATGGCAGGCATTCCCTGAATTGCACCGGCCTCATACACGCCTTTTCCATAGATTACGCCCATTTCTTTGGAGCCGTTTAAGCACCGGGCAAAACCACGGAAACACTCCAATGTACAGTCCATAACATCGGCACTGTCCTCAGCAGCGGTCATGATGTAATAGAACTCTTTGTTCGGGATATTCGTCCAGCGGGCCACGGAGCGGTCAATAACCGCTTTCATCTGGGCGTCGATGGAGTAAAAATAGACCGGGCTTGCCATGACGATCACATCGGCAGCCTGCATCTTGTCGAGAATCTCCGCCATATCGTCTTTGATGGCACACTGACCGCCATTTTTGCAATAATAACAGGCGTTACACGGCGCTGCTTTCTTGCTGCGCAGGAAGATTTTCTCCACCTGATTGCCGCTCTCCTGTGCGCCTTTTAAAAATTGATCACACAGCAGGTCAGAGTTTCCGCCCTTACGGGGACTTCCTGATAATATCAAAACATTTTTTTTCATCGTCTTTTCTCCTCATTTTTTCTGTTAAGATGGAGCCCTTCTGCCCAATCGGTCACTTCGCCGGCACTGGCAGCCACATCGTTGCGGGATAGTATCAGCGCATTATCCCGAATCAGCGCACCGGGCTGAAGCTCTGAAATCGTCTCCACTGTGCGGGATGCTCCACTGCCTCCATGGGTGATAAAGGGAATCATGGTTTTGGCTCCAAAGTCATACTCCTCTAAGAAGGTGTATAGCGGCTGGGGCATATCTCCCCACCAGTTTGGATAGCCCAGCAGGACAATTTCATACTGGTCAAAATTGTCAATCTGCGTGGCAAGCTCCGGACGGGCATCTGCGTCTTGTTCTTTTGCAGCCTGTTCCACCAGCGGGTCGTGATCGCCGGGATAGACTTGCGTTGTTTCAATGCGGAATAAGTCACCGCCTGTGGTCTGCTGGATAAGCTGCGCCACATACTGCGTGTTGCCCAGCTTCTCGCCTTCGCTTACCACAACACTTGCGCCTGCAACAGCATCTGCTCCTGTCGTATCAACATCCTCCGGAACGGAGAAATAGGCAATCAGGATATTGCTGTTTTCAGAAGGAATTGTTTTCTGCTCCGGTTTTGTGGAGGACATACCCGGCGGAGGGCTTTCATTGTTCGGAACACTCTCCTTGCCGCAGGCAGTCAAGCTCACACTCATGGCAAGGAGAAGAAGGATTGTGCGTATACTTTTCATCGTGGTTTTCTCCTTTTCGTTAAAAGCACTCGTTGAAGATTGCAAGGATTTCTTCATGCGTCATTTTCTTGTAGCTTCCGGGAACAATGGGACAGGAATCTGCAATTTCTTTCAGCTTCTCCCTGCTATCCATCCCCAACTCCCGAAGGGTGGATGGCAGCCCCAACTCCCCAATGAATTTTGCCAGCGTCTCCACACCGGCGTTCGCCAGTTCGCTCTCCGTTTTTCCCTCCGGGGCTATGTCCCAGACACGGGTGGCAAACCGGGCGAATTTGGTTTTGCCCGCCTCGCATATATGACGGTAATAGACCGGATGCAGTACCGCCAGCCCAGCGCCATGATTGCAGTCGGTGTAAGCGCCAAGCTGATGCTCCATCATGTGACACTCAAAATCGGTTTTCTTGCCCAGCTTGATGATACGGTTCTCTGCCATAGTCGCCTCCCACATCAGGTTGCTGCGGGCGGTGTAATCCTTTGGATTCCTGACCGCTGCCCGCAGGTCACGGATCACGCCCCGCATCAGTGCCTCGGCAATGTCATCGGACACATTTTCCTCATCCGGCTCACTGAAATAAATCTCCATGATGTGGCTCAGGGTGTCAAAACCGCCGGACACCATCTGGAGCTCAGGAACAGACAACGTATAGGTCGGGTCCATCAGGGCAAATTTGGCATTGCATTTGGGATAGTCACGGCCTGTTTTCATTTTCAGTTCCTCGTTGGTAATCACCGCACCGCCATTCATCTCGCTGCCGGTACCAGACACCGTGACCACAATTCCCAGCGGAAGCGGCTCAAAGTCAATGATGCCCGGATTGACCCAGAAATGCTTCCACACATCCCCTTCATAGACAGCGGCCAGGGAAACCGCCTTGCAGCAATCCATAACGCTGCCGCCACCCACAGCCAGAATGAGAGCCACCTGATTTTCTCTGGCCAGCTTTGCGCCCTCCAGCACCTTGGCATAGGTGGGGTTTGGCATGATGCCGCTGAATTCTATCACGTTTTTTCCTGCGCTTTGCAGAATGCCGGTAATTTCATCATAGACACCATTCCGTTTAATAGAGCCGCCGCCGTAAGCCAGCATGACATTGGGGCCATAGTGACTCGTAAGACAGCCCAGATATTCCTTGACGCACCCCTTGCCAAAAATGGCTTTCGTGGCGTTTTCAAAAATAAAGTTGTTCATTTTATTCATCCTTTCCATTCATATGGGCTTCCCAAAATTTGATTGCATCCCCGATCCAGCCCTCGGCATCTGTACCGATACCGAGGCCGAAGCCATGACCAAGGTTTTGATATTTATGAAACTCTGTGTCGATGCCCAGGGCGCTCATAGCCGTGAGACGGCTCTGCATCGTGCGCCAGCTTGCGATGCCGTCATTTTCCCCCACGCAGGCATAGGTGGGCGGATCGTTCTCTGTGTAATCGCTGTGACCGGTGTACTGCATGACCACGGTTCCCGGCCTTGGAAGATCATTACCCCCAAAGGCACCGGGGCCATAGGAGCCGAGCCATGCCGCCATTCTGGCTCCCGCCGAGCCTCCCCAAAGGGAGTAGTCACTGGTGTCCACTTCCAACTCCTCTGCATTTTCAAAGATAAAGCTGACAGCTCGTGCCAGATCCTCACAGGCAGTCTGCGCACCGGGACGGTAGATGAGTGCAAATGCGTTATAGCCTGCTTTGGACAGCTCCAGCGCATGGGGGAAACTGTCCTGTATAGCGCCCACATAAGCAAAACCGCCGCCTGCATTACATACCGCAAATCTTTCTCCGGGATTTCCCTTGAAGAAAAACAATCCCGTGTCCTCTTTATCAGGGTCAGCCGCCTTTTCTTCTGCCGTGTAAATATTGTAAAAGACGGTTTCTCCAGCGGCAGCATGATCTTTCAGGTAATTGACGATTTCCACCGTTTTTTCAGGGCGTATGTTGTGATACCATATCCACTAAATTCGTGGAGTACCTCATTAAGTGGCCAGGTATGACTCGCACTAAGTTCGTAGAATACCTCACTAAGTGCTCATAGTATACCATGTGAGCCGGAATTCGCCAGAGTCGTTCCGCTGTAATATCCATCGTCAGCAGGAAAAATCAGTCTGCCATAGTCCCCGAACGCTGAGTCACTGACTACATCAGCGATGGGTGTAGTTTCGTCATAGATTGTCATATCTGCCAGCTCCCCATCATGAATGGCCGGTGGCCCTGTATCGGAAATGCCGGGCATGATTTCCTGTCCGGCGCAGCCTGAAAAGGTCATAGACAAAAGCAAAATACTTGTTGCAAATATTGTTTTCATTATGCTTCCTCCTGTTTCAGTTCTCCTTTTGCTGCGCTCCGTTAATCTTTTGTTGATACACTGATTATAAATCCGTCAGCACCGGAACAGAAGTATCGTTTGGTTGTTCAGCATCAAGTCAAAGGTTGTAACTAAAAAAAGTGCCTGCAAGAAAATCTCACAAACACTCTTTTCGTTCATTCTGTTTTATGTTTCGGCAGCAAGATCAAAAACCTTTGCCACCGCCTGAACAAAGTTACTCACTGTTTTAGATGGAGTATGGGAATACAGCAGTCCAAAGGGGATTTCGTGTTTCCAGTCTACCGGAATCATCTTCAGCAGGGGATGGACATTCTCCCATTGGGGAACCGCCATCAGAAGGGCATTCTCATGCTCACACCGGTTGAACGCCTCCAGATTGTAAAACGTGAAATCTTCAATTTGGATTTCCGGGTGATGTTCCCACAAATCGTCCCGGAGCCGGTCGGTATATTTGCTCCAGTTTCGTTTCATCAGCATCAGCTTTTGATCATGCAAATCCTCCACAGACAGCCGTTTTTTCTGAGCCAGCGGATGATAGATGGAAACCGCGAGGCAGATGGGAACCCGTAAAAGTTCCAGCGCATTGCATCCTCGCAGGGCCAGCATGGTTTCGTCAAAAATCCCGGCTACCACATCGATGTCCTGTCCCAGATTCTTAAGAATCCCGCTTGCATTCTCCGGTGTGTTTTCAAAATTGATAATTTCAAATTTAAGGGCAGGGTACACCTCATGAACACGGGGCCACAGCTCCATCAGGAACTGGCATGGGGTAATCAGCGAGCTTCCCAGCCGTATCGTGTTTTCGTTGCTCTGCATGGCATTTTTAGCCCGCACCTGTGCATCCTTCGCATATTGTATCATGTATTTCGCATCCTGATAATAGGATTTCCCGGCATCGGTCAGCGTCAGACCTCGTGGGGTGCGATGGAATAACTGCACCTCAAGGCTGCTCTCCAGCAGGTTAATCTGTTTCATTACCGCCGTGGAGGAGATATACATACTCCCCGCCGCCTTGGAAAAGCTGCCGGCATCAGCTACTTGAATAAACGTATCTAATTGGTGATTATACATACAAACCTCCTCTCTCTGTTTTTCCTGCAATCAAGTATATCACGAAACCGGAGGAACTTCGAATTGAATTTTCTTTTTGCTTCCTCACAGTTCTAAGTGTGTCCTCCGGCTATTCAAGCAAATTTTATAGATATCCTAAAATGTGAGAAAAACCTTGGATTACATCCCCCCTGCCTCCGGAATCTTCATGTGATTAATCATGCTGCCTAAATATGCAGCCCCAAACCCATTATCTATATTTACCACGCTCACCGGGCAGTCTGCAAGGCCGCCAATCACGCTGGCCAGCGCCCCTTCCATTCCGGCAATCGCGATAATCACACGGGCCGACATAATATCCTCTGAATGCGCCAGCAATCTGTGCAGTCCGGCCACCCCCACATCGTACAAGCAGACTACCTCATTGCCCAGAGCTTCGGCTGTAAGAGCCGCTTCTTCCGCCACCGGCAGATCCGTGATTCTCCCCGATAGCGAATAACGTGTGGAGTCTGCTCCCGCTTCCACAAAGCATAATGCTAAAAGAAATGCCCCGGATGCTGTTTCACACCCGGAACACTTATGCTTTTGATACCTATATTTTACTCTTTACTCCTGATCCAGATTCACCAGACGGTAAGAGCGGCTTCCAAGACCAATGGTCTCTGCGTTTTCCAGGGTATGAATCCCGTCGCGGTCCGCAATCCGATCCATCAGGCTCTCATTTCCCTGGGCACTGGACACCAAATCGATGCAGGCCTGATCCAGTGCCACCGGATCGTTGGATGCCAGAATACCGATATCATGAATATCCGGCTCGGCGGGATTGCCATCACAGTCACAGTCAATGGATAAACGGTTCATTACATTAATATAGGTAATCCTCTCTCCGTTTCCCAGGTAGTCGGAAACAGACTTTCCCGCATCTCCCATGGCTTCCAGAAACGCATCCTGAGCTCCGCCCATGAAGCTTGTCCGGCTGGCGCCGCCCGTATGAATCCAGTTCTTTCCTTCGCTGGAGCCAAGTCCGATGGAGATATTCTTGATTGCTCCTCCAAAACCGGCCATGGCATGGCCTTTAAAATGGGATAATACCAGATAGGAATCATAATCCCCAAAAACCGCGCCCACATAGTTTTCGGACAGACGGGTTCCGCCCTCAACAGGCAGTGTCATAGAGCCGTCCTCATCCTGAATCTTCACATCCGCAATCTAACAGAGCAATCATCAATTCGCGTTTTTAATCAAATCCATAAGTTAAACTTATCATAAAGTTTTTTCATTCAGAATATCTTTAATTTTTACTGTTCTTCAGAATCTACTGCAGCCGGCAGCAGATCTGAGGATCCGGAAACCGCCCGCTCGGCCGCAGCTTCGCCTGTCAGGAGATAGCTTCCGTTAATATATCCTTCCACCTCTCCGTAGCGGATGCGGTACCATATCTCCCCTTCCTCCAGGATCTCACAGATGCCGCCTGCTGGCAGCCGCCCGATAATAGAGGCGTCAGCTTCAGCGTGATCCCTGATATTCAGATAATCTGAAACATTGGCAATTCCCGGGGTTTCATATCCTTCCAGCACATCCGCTTCACCTGCCGTTTCCGGAGGCGTTTCCTCTTCTTCCTCCGTCTGCTGCTCCGGCGCTTCTGCAGAGGATGGCGTTGCAATGACAGCGGATTCGGTGTACTCCGCCGTCGTCTCCACGGTTGTTTCGGTCAGAACTCCTTCGGTCCGGTCATCCTCTCCGTCTCCCCGCCCTGCAAATATGAAATACCCGCCTACAACCAGCGGCAACATAAAAAGCCCTATCAGCCCTTTATAAATCAGAACGCGGCGGCGTCTGGCCTCCCGTTTCCGTTCCCGCTTCTGCTGCCATTCTTCCGGCATTCTTCCGTAATTCTCATTGTTCATCATTCCACTCGCTTTCTATCTCCCTGACATAATCCCAAGTGATTCCCTGATCCTCCGACTGATAAAGAGCCCTGCTTCCTCCGTGGTAATCACCGTCGGCGCCCTGTCCAATTAGCATCTTCAGTATTCCGTCCTCCTCATATGGCATCTCCGGGAAATCAAAGGGTTCATCTGGATTCGCCACTTCTTCCATCACAGAATACGGAAGCTCCACCCGCTTTGTTGTTCTTCCTCCGTCCTCCGTCCGAAAAAGCTCCGCTTCATCTCCTCCATTGTGGGACAAGGCCATAAATCCCAGTTCCGGGGTGATAAATGCAATTCCGGCCGCACCTCCTCTTCTCTCCTCCATGTTCTCTCCCGAATCTGCCAGAAGATAGCGGATTGGAGTTATTTCATTCTCACGGTCAGGGACTTTTGTTCCACCATCTAGTCCCCTTTTTGCAGCCCCACATTCAGCACCAGTCCTAATCCCAGATACAGGCTCACCAGGGAGGTGAGGCCATAGCTGACAAAGGGCAGCGTAAGTCCGGTAGTCGGCATCAGCCCGGTTACCACACAGAGATTGACAAATGCCTGTCCTGCGATGAGGGCAGCCATCCCGGTACAGATCAGCCTGCCCGTCAAATCCCTTGTGCGGATTCCGATTCTGATACATTCAAAGACAATCAGATTTAGAAGCAGCAGAATTACCATGCAGCCCCAGAATCCTAATTCTTCCCCTGCCACTGCCATGATGAAATCCGTATGGGGTTCAGGGAGAAAGCTGCCGTTTTTGACAGAAACCGGGCTGTCATTGCCAAGCCCCCTTCCAAACAGTCCGCCGTTTGCTACTGCCATGACCGAATTCTGTTGTTGGTAGGAATCCTGCGCCCACTCTCCCGGCGCCAGCCATGACATAATCCGCCGGTACTGATAATCGTTCAGTATTCCCTGGCCGGGACGTGTGACGAGAAACAGGAAAAGCCCGGCCGCCGGAACCCCGGCCAGCAGTACCCGAAGGATAATCCGGTAGTCAAGTCCAGCTATATAAAGCATACATACGACCACCCATCCCACCACAATGGCGGTAGACAAGTCCGGCTGTTCCAGGATCAGTACAAGAGGAAGCGCCAGTACCGCCAGGATACACAGAATGAATCCCGGCCTGTCCATTTTCTCCCGGTTACTGTCAAAGAACCATGCAAAAAATACAATCAGCAGGATTTTTGTCAGCTCTGACGGTTGAAAGCGCAGGGGGCCTATCTCAATCCATCTGGCCGCTCCGCCGGATATGGCGCCGGCAATGGTCACGCTCAGAAGCAGTGCCAGACTGGTAATATAAATGGCCCATCCCGTTCTCGCTATCAGCTTGTAATTCAGCAAAGAACAAAGTAACATCATTACCGTCCCCAGTATAACCCCGGCTATCTGACGTTCCCGGTAGACAGGATTGGCGCTTCCAATCAGAATCACGCCAATCAGGGAAAGCAGTAATGTACAGGCTGCTAAAAAAAAATCAAATTTCTTAAATGTAAAATCATTCAGCATTTTATCCGTATGCTTCACCATCCTCCTAATCTGCAAAACTGTTGCCGCGGTTTTCCGGAAGCTCCGCCTGGCCGGTCAAAAGCTGCGATGCATCCTCTGTACGGAAGTAATATTTAAGTATATCTGAAGTCACCTCCACTGCATTAGACGAAGCATATCCATAAGCAATCCTGGTTGCTACTGCGATTTCCGGCGCTTCATACGGAGCGTAACCGATAAACAGCGCATGGTTCGGCCTGGTCCGGTTCTGCTGGGCCGTTCCGGTTTTTCCTGCCACAGAGAAAGGGAGTTCTCTTAGAATACGGTTATTCTCCGCCATCATTCTCATGCCCTCTCCGATGGTATTCCAGGCAGAGGGGAGTATCTCCTCCAGAAGGCGTTCATCCGGCTCATCCATCTGTCTGAACCCTCCATCCGCCCCTTCCTGTACCCGGTCAATCAGCGTCAGATTATGCAGGTTCCCTTTATCTGCCAGAGCAGCCGCATACCGGGCCATCTGGGTTGTCGTATAGTTGTGGTTGCTCTGTCCGATCGCTGCCGTAACCGGGAATCCGTCTGCCATCTGGGGAGCGCTTTCGGGAATCTCAATGCCTGTATTTTCATTGAAGCCGAACATTTCCGTATACTTTCTAATGGTCTCGATTCCTCTATTTTCCCGATAGACATCATTTTCCAGGCTCATTTCATAGCCTAAGGTGTAAAAAAAGTAATTACAGGAATCCCGGAGGGCCTCCGTCACGTTAATGGCTCCGTGGGTGGCGCCGGATGGATAAATCCAGCAGCGCGGGCTGGGGGTAATAAGTTCAAAAATACCGAGGTCCTCAATTTCGCTATTTCTGTCAATCACCTGCTCCGTTAGCCCCGCAGCCACCGTCACTGGCTTGAACGTGGAGCCGGGCGCTGTCCGTTGCTGTGTCGCATTATTATATAACGGCAGCGATGCGTCATTCAGCAGTCCATTGTAATAGTCTCCATCCACGGAATTAGCCAGCCGGTTATTGTCATACCCCGGATAGGTGACACAGGCCAGAACCTTCCCGGTCCCCGGTTCCACAACCACGCTGGAGGCTGTGGAGGGATCAAGCGCCAGCTGGGCCGGCGTAATTTCGAGATTTCGGATTTTATCCCTGATAAAGGTATACGCTTCCAGAGTCCCGATACCCAGCCCGTCGTAATCTCCGCCCCTGTCCTCCACGGCTCCCTGTTCTATCAGGATCCTGCTGATCTGTTCCCCGGTAATACTCCCCTGCCGGATCATCTCGCGGTACAAAAGTTCATGGAAGCCGGAGTCATCCAAAAGCCGGTTCACGATCCATGATTCCAACGCATTAAGATTCTCCTCTATCATTGTATAGGAACCCTCCTGGGGCAGAAGGCCTTCCGTGCTCACCCAGCCTTCTCCGATTCCCCCCTGCAGAAACTGCTCCAGGCTGATTTCATCCGACTGCCACCGGCTGTATAATTCACTGTTTCGGTCCACTTCTTCGCTGCGGTAATATCCCTCCTCTTCCAGAATTCCCAGCGCATAGTCCAGATACGCCTGCATTTCTTCTCCCAGCTCCTGATTCGGCCGTCTGACAGCCTCGGGAATTTCTGCCATTACCTGATTAAGCCTCTCCTCAAACAGACCTGACACCACCCGTTCCTCCGCCCCGGCTTCCGCACCTGAAAAATGTTCCGTATCAATCACATGGTTGTCAATCAGCGCAAAATAAACGGCTTCAATCGGAATACTCAAATCATTCGTTCCTTCCGGCGGTTCCCGTGTGATATTCGCAAGGAGAATTCCCGCCAGCTTCTGCTCCAGCAGGTCATATACGGCCTTCTGAAGTTCCGCGTCAATGGACAGATAAATATTATTTCCCGTAGTCGCCCCGGTGGACTCCAAAATCTCGGTTACCCGCCCTACGTTGTCCACATAGAACCTCTCCCCACCATTTCTGCCGTGAAGCTCCCGCTCCATGGACTGTTCAATTCCGGCTTTTCCTACTATGTCATTCCGGTCATATTGAACTCCGCTGTCTGCAAGCTGTTCCAGCTCCTCTTCCGACACAGGTCCCGTGTAGCCCAGGAGGTGGGCGAAATATTTGCTGTCTGTATATCGTCTCACGAGCCGTTCTGTTACGTCGAGACCAGGCAGTTCCGGCTGATTTTCCAAAATAGCTACCATGGTCTCCTGGCTTACCTCTCTTGCCAGATCCGTTGTCATATAGCGCTGATAGTTATTGCTGCCCATGGCAAAACGTACCGAGGCCACCTGCAGGGCGCGCTCAGCCGGATAATCCTCCGGTATTCCATACCTGCGTTCCGAGCAGAGATATTCCATCACCTGTCCGGCTGTGGCAGTCCGTTCATCATATCCAAGCCTCTCATTATATTCCAGATCATCGGTTCCGGCATGACCGTATACGTCTGCCAGAAACCGGAGCAGCCGGTTTCCCTCATCCCGAAATGTGTAATTGGAGTCAACTATGGAAATGGGAAAATCGTTAATGACAGAATCTCCATTCTTTTCAATCAGATCAATGGCCTGTGAAATCTGCTCATTCAGGGCGGCATTCCGTTCCCTGCTGCTCCCATACACTCCGTTATCTTCAATCGTTACAGTATACGTCACTTCATTATAGGCCAGCTCCGTTCCATTTCGGTCATATATAATACCGCGGCTTCCCTGGAATACCTGCTCCCGCTCAATCCGGTTCCGGAAATTTTCCTGATACTCTTCACTGTCCACCACCTGCAGCATAAAAAACCGTCTTGCCACAATGACCCCCATAAATAACATCACGATCCCAAAAAGAGTCATCCTGTATCTTAAAATATGATGAATAAAAGTCCTCATATATCTCCTGTTTTTCTTCATGCATTTATGCCAGACAAAGCGCACATTACGTTTCCCTGCCTGGCATATCTGTATTCCTATTATTGTTTCCTATTGTCCTGTCATCGCCGCATAAACATCTAAAATACCACCTGTGGCCACCATTCCATTTAAGCCGTCTATTTTTCTCGCTGAATTCAGGATTGCACTTCTCACACCGGAAAGCGGCAGATTCGGGTTGCAGGAATAAACCAAGGCTGCTGCTCCTGTTACCATCGGCGCCGCCATCGAGGTTCCCGACATAAAACCAAATGTATGATTGGGCAATGTACTTAATATCAGGCTGCCGGGTGCGGCGATATCCACGCTGGCCGCTCCATAGTTAGAACTTGCCGCCAGGGAGCCGTCAAACATCAGGTTCGCAACTGTAATGATATTTTCAGATGAATAGGAAGCCGGATATGCCGGCCGCCGGTCTATGTCATATCCACGCCCTGTTTCATCTCCATTTCCTGCCGACACCACAAATAGCATATTGGAATTCCGAATGAGCAATTCCAGTTCCTCATCATATTCCGGAGCTCCCATGCTGAGATTACAGATATCTGCTCCGTTCCTCTCTGCATAACGGATTGCTTCCTTTACTGCTGTGGTTCTTCCCCTTCCCTCTTCTGAACCGAGCACTTTGAGCACCATGATTTTCACATAGCTGCTGTCCGATATACCGGTAATTCCCCTGCCGTCCCACTTCCCGGCGATGGTTCCCGCCGCATGGGTTCCGTGCTCATCATCTGTTCCGTCAAACACTTGTGGACGATTGGTATAAAAATTCCATCCATTTACATCATCCACATAACCGTTAAGGTCATTGTCTATCCCATCATCAGGAATCTCATCCTCATTCACCCATATGGCATCCTGCAATTCAGGATGTCCGATGTCCACACCCGTGTCGATCAAAGCAATGGTGACCGGGCGCCGGTAGGAGGCTTGCGTATAAATATCCCATGCCGGTTCTATGCGGATATCCATTCCCTCCACGCCGTCCACATTCACAATGCTGCTTCCTGTTACTGTTCCGGGCCCGGCCGCTGTGGAATACGCCCCTCTTAACCGGCCGTCATTTTTTAGCGCCCACTGATATTGATAAAAAGAAAGCATATCATCCTGCAGATTGATTTCTGCAACAGGTGTGAACGATGATCGTGTCATAATCTCATCGCCAGCCGCAGCCTGGCTTAATCCTGGCTGAAAAGACAGGCTGATATACAAAACGCACATGAGCGCCGCTGTAACTTTTTTTCTATCCATGATGCTCCTTTCTCTTTCTTTCATCAAACATAACCGGCTTTAACAGCGCCGGCAGCGGTATGGATTGCAGAGAACCTCCGCAATCACTGGCACACCGTTTCCGGAAGTGTACCTTAAAAAAATAAATTATATCTCTCAAATTCCTAAACAATTTAAAAACAAACCTTACAATTTTTCTTTCAAGCCGATCTGCCTCATTCAACATGAAAACGATAGCCGGCTCCCCAGACCGTTTCGATTAATGGCCGCGTCAAAACATTTTTTTCCAATTTTTCCCGCAAGCGGTTTATATGTACGGTAACGGTTGCCGTATTCCCGGCGGCATCCATGCCCCAAATCCGGTCAAATAAAGTCTCTTTGGAAAATACGATGTTAGGATTTTCCGCCAAAAACAAGAGCAGTTCAAATTCTTTATTTGCAAGATTAATTTCCTCGCCCGCCAGAAATACCCGTCTTGCATCCGGCATGATAGTCAGGTTACGGATTGTGATCCCCTGTCCCCTCTGCTCATTCCTGTCCATTCCCTCATTCCCATCATGTACCAGCTCCACCTCAAAGCCGCTTGCCTCCGTGTCCTATGATAATTTCCCGCACCACCGCCAGTCCGATTCCGCTGCCCTCCCCGGCATGGCTTCTGGCATTATCCACCCGGTAAAAGCTTTCAAAAATCCGTTCCAGGCTGTCATCCGGAACACCCGGCCCGATTCGCCGGGATGTACCGCTAAAATACATACTGCTTTTGTTACAGTCCGGCCAACTTTTAGAGCACCCTCCTGATCACCTTGGGAGTCCGGTAATTCCATGTAGAAATACGGATTCCGGTTCTGCGGCTGGAGGCGTGAACCACCTGCCCGTTCCCGATATACATCGCCACATGGTTCACGGTTCCCGAGCCGTTGGCATAAAACACCAGATCCCCGGGCTGCATTTCAGAGGAACTCACCGCCGTTCCTGCCTGGGACTGGGCCTGGGAGGTTCTTGGCAGGGATACTCCAAAGTTTCTCATCACAGATAATACAAATCCCGAACAGTCCGCGCCGTTTGTCAGGCTGGTTCCGCCCCATACATACGGATTCCCCACAAATTGAACTGCATAATTGACAATCCGGCTCCGCAGGGAGGACTGTTCATTTGCCAGTTCCTCGAGAGGTGAAAACTTGATTGCCTCGGCTAGGGTATAACGAACCTCCGCATTTCCATCCTGAATCGATATGAAAGCGCCGTCAATCTCCTCTCCTTCGCCGCCGGAGTCCAGTTCTATCTGCGCCCAACCATCCAGCTGCTGCACCACATGATACCGTTCCTCCCTGGAAATCTGAGTCCAGATGCCGGAACCCGTGGAGGGCTCCGCTCTGACATTGAGCGTTTCCGTATTGACAATGGCCATCAGCTCTATGGATTGATATGCCAGATCCCTGGCTTCCTGCCCCACCGCGGTGTACTGGGGATCGGAAGTAATATAACCGTCGATTCCGCCGGACTGTATATGATACCAGCCATCCAGCGTCTCCAGGATTTCTCCCGCCGCGTAGCTTGGCATCTTTCCGATTACATTCCCGTTTCCCCGATCCTCCGGGGAGCTGCGTACATTTAAATAGTTATTGACTTTGGACACAACAAGCTGCCTGTACTGATTCAACGCAATGGTCTGCTGGTCCACAGGGCGGGCCTCCTCCAGCGCGTAGCGAACCTGAGCATACTCGGCCGATATATAACCCTCCTCTATCTGCAGCCAGCCTTCCTCTCTGGAAACAACGGGATAGCGCTCATCCTTCCATGCCTGTCCAACCACATTTGCATAATCGATAACGGGTTCACTCCTGATATTAAGACTTTCCGATGTGATGATAGCCATTTCCCCCATCATCATGAGAGCCTGCTCCCTTGCCGCCTCACCGCCCAGAAGAAACTGGCTGTGGACATAGCCTTCCACTTCCCCGGAGCGGATATGGTTCCACTCCCCCTCTGTCCCCAAAATGTCACATGCACCGTTTGAGGGCAGCCTTCCGATGATGGTTCCATCCTCCCCGGGCGACTCTCTGATATTTAAGGAATCTGAAACATTTGCAATGCCAAGATTCCCATAAGCCGTCAGCGCCCCCTCTCTCGCCTGCCGTATCTGATCATCCGCTGTCTCAGGCGGTATCTCTCCTTCACTTCCGCCGCCTTCATCTCCCTGTAATGGCTGCTCTTCATTTTCCTGGTAGGCAGCCTGTACTGCAATCCCTGCCTCCCCCTGGCTCCCGGAACGGTTATCTCCTGTTCGGTTCAGCATCCGTATGATAGAAATGGTTCCTGCCACCAGGATGGCGATTACGAGAACCGCGATGGTGATCTTCATTAAGGGAGAGCGTTCTTTTTTCTTTCGCTTCCGGCTTCCGCGGATACGCTCTTTACCGTGCTCCGATGATATGGGCTGATTCGTCCGTCTATTCTTTTTTCGATGTTTTTCCATGTTCTCACCTCTGTTTATGCTGGCGTATCACGCAGTCTCTAACTTACGATGAAGGTTTCCTTTCCCATGGCCACAAAAGTGGCGTGAGGTAAAACGCTTTCAAGAGTACTTTAATTTCTCTTTTTTACTTTGACTTACGGGAATATCTCATCTCACGCTTTTTTCCATTCTCTCTTTTGTCTCTTTCATATGGCTCACCTATCTCATGTTTAAGGCGGGAGTGTTCGTCCCCGACTGTCCTTCGATCAATTTCACAAAAATCAAAATAATATGCCGGACAGTCTGCTTCCATTCTATTTGGCAGCTCTGTCGGGCATATTATTTTAGGAGGTGTGGCAATTTCTCTGCCTATGAAGGCTGGCAATATATATAAGATAATCATACATTAGCACTTACATATAACATCCAGCTCACGAAAGTCTAAACATTTTCTAAACGGTGCTTACAATTTTCTGACAGCGCAAATCTTTTATGAATCGGCCGCATCCCTTACTGCCTGGATGCGTCCTTATCTCTCATACCGCAGCAGAACACCATTGCCCGGCAGCTCCCGCAGTTCTTTCAGCTTAAAGAATTTCGGAAAGCCGGTTACATCATCCGCTCCCACCAGCGTCAATGCATTTCTGTTTCCGTCTACAGCCGGGCCAATCACGACGCTGATTTCATCCACAAGATCATGACGCATGAATTCCGCATTGATCTGAGCGCCGCCGCACAGTACAAAGGTATCCACGTGGTAATCTTCTTTCAATTTTTCAAGAAACAGTTCCGGCTCAAAGTCCCTCTTGCCTGCAAATAAATACGGAATTTTCTTATCATCCAGATAAGCAAGAAACTCCGGTTTTACCTGTTCGGTCAGAACCTCCAGAACTACCTGCTTCATTCCGCCATACTCCATATGCGGCGACTGCGGCCGAAGCTTGCCAAACCGGTCAAAGGCAACCGAGAGAGAAGTATCCTGATCCAGTACCGCAGCCTTATCCGTATATGTAACAGACACACCCTTATATTTTTCAAAATCCACGTCATCGTCTGTCTGAAGCGTAGCCCGACCGCAGCCCATCGCACTGCCGTAGGCTGAAATCAAACGGTCGTATTCCTCTCCGACCAGTTCATAATCAGAATTACCGTCCCAGTCAATGACGATCTTTCCGTCAATCGTTGTCATCATATGGCAGATAACTTTTGCTCTTGATTTCATCTATTTTTCTCCATTCTTCCCGACAGATCTCTGTCAGGCCAATTTCTCATATTCATCATCCGATACCTGCCCGAACCATTCGCTGGTGCACTCATCACCGGGAACCTCTACCGCAATATGGCTAAACCAGGAATCTGCTTTTGCTCCATGCCAGTGTTTTACATTCGGCGGAATCGTAACAAAAGAACCCGCCTGCAGGCTGACAGCCTCATTTCCTTCCTCCTGATACCAGCCTTCTCCCGCGGTACAGATTAACATCTGCCCGCCGCCTGACTTTGCATGGTGGATATGCCAGTTATTCCGGCAGCCCGGCTCAAAGGTTACATTGGCAAGGAAAAGCGGCGTTTCACCCGGCTTTACCATCGGATTCAAATAAGAATTTCCGATAAAATACTGTGCAAATCCTGTATTTTCCTCGCCTTTTCCAAATACGTTCACTTTCTTAAATTCTGTTTCGTCCATGATCTTCATATATTGAGCCCTCACTTTTCTATTGAATTTTCTGTATCCATTTTTCTATATCAGCCGCCGGTGTTTTTAGTCTGTCCTCAGTAAATCTGATATTCATCCCCGCCTTAACCACCGAACCACGGCATGCGTTTTCGATGTCCTTGAATGTGTGACCGATCCAGCCTCCATTCGTTGCAAACGGATAAACCGTCTTGCCGGATAAATCGTTGGATTCAAGGAAGGTTTTTATCGCAGGCGCGAACGTATACCACCACACCGGCGTCCCAAGCACGACCGTGTCATACTCAGATAAGTCAACCTCCAGTTTTTTAATTTCCGGTGTGTACCCGCAGTTGACCTCATCCTGCCCCTGCGCTACCACTTGATTGTAATCATCACCATAAGGTACAACGGTATCAATTTGCGCAATATCACCTCCGGTTTTCTCATGTATCATTTCTGCAATTTTCTTTGTGTTTCCTGAATAGGAATAATACAGGGTTATTGTTCTCATGCTTCCTCTCCTTTCCTTATTTCTGTTGATGATCCCGGCTGTAACTGTCAGTACCACCTATTTACTTATATGATTTTACAACTTAGAGTTGACTTTAAGTCAAGTGTCTTTTCACTCCGCCATTCACTCCGCTATCCTTTCACTCCGCTATCCGCTATTTCAATCAGCATATCAACTGAATTCTCCAATGAACGAAAAACACTCAAATCCGACGTAACCAGCCATTTCCTGCTGGAGACTAGAAGATCTCGCCGAACGGGCTAACATAGGTGCCCGCTGCATAATGGCAATAGAAAATGAATGTCACGCTTATATCCCAGCCACCGCCCATTCATAATCCTGCACCGCCTGAAATAAATTCAGCTCTGCTGTCTTACAGTCTGTCTCTTTCCGAATATAGGACATTTCTTCCTGCAGATATTCCGCATAACTCAGCATTCCCATCGAGTATTTCGTCTGTGCATTCGACCAGGTGGATTTTGCGCCGGAAAAGCCGGTTGCTGCTGCTTCATACGCCTGTCTGGTCTGTATGATTTCTCCGTGCAGCCGCTGAACCTCTATTCGTATCTCTTTCTCCAACGCATCCACCTTTCGCTTTTTATCACGAATGCCTGAGCTGCCTCCATCCGAATTCGTTCTTCTCAAATTTATCATTTCCGAATTATTATTTACCGCCCGTTCCACGTCTTTTTCCAGTTCAATTGCGTCTATTTTTTGAAAATCAACATCCGGTAGCGCTCCGAATGTCATGCTCCCGTTTTCATCCACCCCAAGTAAGAGGCACAGGTTCTGATAAATTTGACTTTCGCTGTCCGCCAGAGATTCTAAAGAATTTCTGGCAGATGTCCAATTATTATATGCCGCCTGCACCGTCTGCCCGGTTGACAGTCCAGCCTTAAACTGAACTGTCTGATTATCATACAGGGCATGGTAAAGTTCTTCTGCCGTCCCCAAATAATTCTGCTGCAGACGAAGCGACTGCATAGAGATCATCAGGCTCTGTGCCGCACTGGTCAGCTGTCGTTCCAGAACGATCCTGTTTCGGTTAAAAGAATATTGATCCAATCTTTTTATGCTGTCATTGTAACTTTTTACTCCCGACCGATAAATTTCTTCCAATGTGCTGTTAGCAACGTAGTCCTCCATATTTCCGCTGTCTTCCGCATCTTCTTTGTCTCTGTGAGCGCTGTCCCTCTCGTTCCGCAGATAATCCCTTATTTCCGTATATTCCGTCCTGCTGTCCTCTGTCCCTGTTACAATTTCCCGGACAGATGAGTTATAGTAATAAATCAGACTGCCCAGCTCCCGGTATTCAATCACCGAATCCACACGTTCTTCTTCCGGTATCTGATATCCGTCCACGGCCTCATATAAGGCAGCTTCAGACAGTTCCTTTTCCCGTTCTTCCTGCCCCGGACCAGCAGCGGCAAATGCAGCCTGACTGTTCATACACAGCAGCACAGATAAACTGCAGGCCCACACAAAGAGATGGCGGCTGCTTCCGGTAATCCGTTTCTGCTTTCTGATCTTCATCTCTCAAACCACCTCTTTCTTACTCTGCGCTTGCCATTCCATTTACATTCCACCGATAAACTTCCAGTGCCTCCAGCAGATCCAGTTCTATGCTCCGGATGGCATACTGCTTTTCTGTAAAATCCGACCGGGCGGTTTCATAATCATAAGCAGTAATCATGCCCGCACTGTATTTTGCCCCTGCAAGCGCCAGATCCCGTTCTGACGCGGCCGCATCAGAAACCGCCTGCTCATAGGAACGCCGTGCCGACTGCAGGCTTTGCCATGCACCGGTCAGCGAGACACCTGCCTGACGGACATTTCCGTCGACCGTTCTCTGTATACTGGCCTTCTGATCTGCATTCAACGAATTCTCCAGCTTCTGCCGATTGATCCGAACGGTATAATTATTACCGATTGCAGCCTGTCTGTCCGCATCCAGGTCGATAGCATCCAGTTCCGGCATATCCGGCATCGGCGCATCGGTAAGCTCCGGCTGATCCGTACTGTTCCAGCCGCACATAACAATCAGCTTCTGCCTTGTATTCTCGATCTGCTGCTCCACCGCTGTCACCGTCTTTTCCTGTGTCATGACTTTTTCCTGTACTGCCAGAACTTCCGCATCGGTGAGAACCCCCGCCTGTCTCTGGACTTTCGCCAACTCCAAATTCTTTGCCAGTTGGTTTCGATCTTCCTGCGCGGTTAAAAGCTCCAGCTGTTTCCGGTAATATGATATAAAATATGACTGAGCCGACATAGCAAGACTTGCCTCTGCTTTGCAATAGGTCAGGTACATGATTCTGCTGTCTTCGATGTTATCATCTGCCTGTTCCCGAAGCTGGTCTGCCTGCTGCCGGAGCTGAAAATCACTGATCATTGCCACTCCGTCTTCCCCGGTCATACCGGCCTCTAAATCATCTGCCATATCCCGGTAGGCCTTCGCAATATCTTCTCTTGTCCTTCCGTACTCTTTCAGAAATTTCTGATACTCATATTGATTACTTTGAACTGTCGAATTGTACTCCTGAATCAGATCTGGAATCTCTTCATATTCCAAAACATCATCCTGCAGGCGGTTCCATTCGTCTTCGCTTCTTGCAAATTCCGGACTGGAGGCCAGCACTTTCATCGGCGTCAAAAGTGTCAATGCCATAGCAAGCGACAGGGCCGCAAGCTCATAAGCTTTGCTTTTTGAGGCCCCCCGCTGTTTATGCTTTTCAGCCGTTTCCACATAAAATCCTTTATAATTAAAGGCACACATATTACCCTTCCTCCTTTAACACTGATAACCCAACTTTAACATACCATTAATTTATTCCAACTATCCGTTACAAAAAGACACAAGCATTTACGGCTGGATTATGGCTGAGCACCTGATTTCTTTTTACTCATAATACTATAATAAACCGGCAGCATCAGGAGGCTTAACAGCGTGGAAGCCGTCAGGCCTCCGATATTTACGATGGCAAGCCCCTGTATCATCTGCCCGGAGTTTCCCAGTGCCAGGGCCATCGGCACCATCGATACAATTGTCGTCAACGTTGTCATGAGAATTGGCCGCAGACGGGTTGCTCCCGCTTCAATCAGCGCAGTATCCAAATCCATCGTAAGCCGATACTGAGATACTGTGTCAACATAGAGAATTCCCGCATTTACCACAGTCCCCACCAGCATCAGGAAGCCAAGAATCGACACCATGCCTAAATCACATCCGGTCAGATACATCAGTCCGAAGGAGCCAATCAGGGAGAATGGGATGGTCAGCATGACCATAACAGCATAACGGATTGATTCAAACTGGGAGACCAGCACAACAAAGATCAGGAATATAGCTGTCATGACGGCCGACACGAGAGAGCTCAATTCATCTCCCTGCATTTCCGCCGCCATACTGGAACCCATGCTCACGCCGGATGTCATGTGGGGCAGCACCGCCTCCCGGTTTAGAACGGACACATCGGTCTGACCGGCAGTCTCCGCATAATCTCCGGTAATTGTCACCTGATACTGTTTATTTTTTCTGGAAATAGATGCCGGACTGTCCTCGAAATGAACATCCGCCACCGCGTTTAGAGAAATGTAACTACCGCCCGGAAGCGTCAGCACCATCGTTTTAATCTGGTCCACAGTCCGGTATATCTCTTTGGGATAGCGCACCTTCACATCCACATCATTTCCGTTTACCGTCAACGTCGTGGGAACGGCTCCATTGGTCGCCTCGTACACACTGGCGCCGATTGTCGCGGGAGATATTCCCGCAGCCTTTGCTTTTACCGCATCTACCGACACGGCGAGAACCGGCGCGGAATTTTCCAGTGTTGAGTGGACTCTGGTGAGTTCCTCCCGTTTCATCAGCTCCTTCACGATTTCCGAAGATGCAGATTTCAGCTCTTCATAGTCGGTTCCCTGCAGAATCAATTCATAGCTGTCCATATCCATATTCATGGAAGCCGTCTGGGTATTTTCCTCCACGGTGATATTGCAGTCAGGTGTTTCGGAAAGCTGTCTATCCCAAAGCTTTACCACGTCTCTGGTTTTTGTCTTTCGTCCCGCCATCAGATAAGCGACAACTGACGCTTCTGAATCATTTTCTCCCATACTCGTAATATAGGATTCTAATTCCTCATAACCTGCAATCTGCTCCTCCACTGTGTTCAGAATCCGGGCCTGTTCCGCTGTCTTAAGTCCGGGCTGCATCTGTACCGTAATCAGCACCTGCCCCTGATCGTCGGAGCTAATCAGCTGTATACCCAATTTTGATGCCAGCAAGAACGAAAACACCAGAAAGAGAACGCAGAGCACCATAACCGTCTTACGCTTCGGGAGAATTCTTTTCATAACACGGCGGTATTCCTGCTGAAGCCGGTTAATCGGATGGGAAAAGGGAGCCTTTCGCTTCTCTTTTGGTCTATAAAGCATATAGCACAGCGGAACAATGGTGATAGCGGAGATTAACGAAGCCGCCATACAAAAACAAATCGTAAAGCCCAACGGCTTAAACATCTGCCCCGCCATGCCCCCTAAAAATGCCAGCGGCAGGAACACGACACAGGTGGTAAGTGTAGAACCGAATACCGACATTCCCACAATCCCGGTGCCTTCAAGTGCTGCCTGAGTATAACCGAGCAATCCCTTATCCTTTTCCTCAGAAACCCGGAAGCAGCTTTCCAGCACAACAATAGAGTTATCCACCATCATGCCAACGCCCATGGTCAAGGCCGCCATCGTAATCAAGTTCAAGGAAAAGTCCATGCATTTCATCAGGATCAGGGCCGCCAGAATGGAGAACGGTATGGAGCTGCCGACAATGGCAGATGCTTTTAAATCACCGAAAAACAGCCAGATCACGATCATGGAAATAATAACGGCCAGGACCAGCGTTTCCGCAACCGACATGATGGAATCCCGGACATCGTCCGCACTGTCGTTGACAATCACGATCTCCAGATCGGGATCGGACGCCGTCAGGCTTTCGACCACATCCGTCACCGCTGCGGAAAGCTCCGCTGCGGTAGAGCTCTGCTGCTTTGTCAGCATGACAGAAACGGTATCATGTCCGTCATAGTGTGCAATGCTGCCCTCTTCGTCATAGGTTGTGTATATGTTCGCCACATCTCCCAGATATACGACATTCTGTCCGGCTGCAGTGAGCGGAATATTTTTTAAGGTTTCTTCCGTTTCAAAATCCAGACGGGTGGATAGGGACAATTCCTTTCTGCCCATTTCTACAGAACCGCCCGGCATCGTTACGCTGGCCGCCGCAATATCCGCAGAAATAGACTGCAGAGACAAATGATATTGAGCCATGGCATCCGGAATTATTTCAATTTTTACATAATCCTCGCTTCCTCCGGCAATGCTGACCTCTGCCACATTAGAGATCTTTTCTAATTCCGGTACAATTTCATTATTAACATAGCTGTACTGGTTATCTCTGGCTTCATTGCTGACCGACAGGGTAATATCTGCCTGGGAGGAGGAATCCATCTCAATAATTACCGGTTCATTTGCTCCGGCCGGCAGTTCAGAAACCGCGGCATCCACCTTTTTCTTTAAATCATCATATGCCTCATCGATGTCCTGTCCGTAATCATACTGCACCATAACCATAGACATACTCTCTGATGATGTCGATGTTACATTTTTCACACCGCTTAAAGCACCAACTGCATCCTCGATCTTTTTACTTACCAGTTCATCCACATCCTCCGGATTCGCCCCTGAATAGACCGTTCGGATAATCAGCATAGGCATATTCATTTCCGGAGTGATTTCTGTTTTTGTATTCATAACAGACGAGAATCCAAATACAACCAGACAGAGTACCGCCATGATTGCGGTAAGAGGACGTTTTAGTACATATTTTGTCAAACCTGTCATTCTTCCTCTTCGCCTCCCGCCTGTTTGCGCTCCACTAAGGCGCCTTCATAAAGTTCGGGACTCCAGGTCACGATTACCTGGCTTCCATTTTCCAGTCCTGACCGGATCTCCATCTGTTCGGAATCATAAATTCCGGTTTCGATAAATATTTTATGTACGGTTCCATTATCATAAGTATATACATAAGGATTTCCATTTTCATAGTAGACCGCGTCCACCGGTACGGTCATCACTTGCTCGGCGCGTTCCGAGACAAAAGACATTTTTACCACTGAGCCGGTTGATAAAGGATTTTCCCCTTCTATTCTGCATTTTGTTTTATAAAGTCCATTTGATGAATCCGCCATCGTACTGATTTCATATATCAGTCCTCTATAAATACGGCCGTTTTTCTCCGCTTTGATTTCATCCCCAATCCGGACAGCATCCTTCATCTGTTCCGTCAATCCGGTGGAAATAACCTTATCTCCCTCACCGGAGATTACGCAAAGAGGGGCGGAAGGCGAAACCTTGTCAAATACTTCTGCGTCACAGCTCTCCACCACTCCATTAATCGGTGCGGTTATCTGGCTGTAGGAAACCTGATTTTCATAATTACGTCTTGCCTGTTCACAGGACAGACGTGCGCGCTCCGCTGTATTCACATAGCTTTCATATACCTGCTGTGAAATGCCTCCGCTGCTGTACAGTACCTGCTGCCTTGTCAGCTCCGTCTGTGCTTCCTTCAATGCCAGTTCAGCGGTTTCCAGTGTATTTCTATAACTCTCTACCTGCTTTGTGTCAATGACACAGAGCAGCTGTCCCCGGGCAACGATGTCCCCTGCCTTTATGGAAACATCCGTTACCGTACCAGTCACCTCAGGATAGATATAAATGACCTCTTCCGGCTCCACCGTTCCGGTCAGATCTGTAGTTAAGTAAATGCTGCCTATATGAGGCTGAACCGTCTCCACATTTGGCAAAGCTGCTGCTTCTGCCTCCTCCGTATGGCGAAACAATCCGCACCCAAGCACTACAACAAAAGCGGCTGCCACAACTGCACCGGCAATTAAAACCTTCTTTTTCATAATTTTCCCTTTCTATAAACCTATTTATAAATGTCTGGATTAACGCTTATCCGCTATATGGATTCTATCAATTCATTGTTTGAATTATAATCGAATATTGTTTGAGTTTTATTAATTGTCATCTTAAGCTGCCGTAATCCAACTCCTTGTTGTTATCATTCTATCCTTTCCTTATTTGATATTAATTTGAATATTGCTTTAATAAAGCAGACCGAATAACAGGAGGATTCAAATGTACCTATCGTTATTTTTATGGCATATTACTCTCTATTAAAAATATATATAATTTTTTCTTTCCCCATACTAGAAAGAATAGAAAGCGCAACAGGAAATACAATCAATCCAATGATCCCACAAACATAGATATAAGTGTTGCCAACGGATGAAGTCCTATCTGTTTGCCTACAATTTTAGGCTCCAATATATTACGAATGGCTGTAATAACAACATAAAGAATCAACAGTCCCAGGCCCACAGGAAAATTTCCCAGCAGACACATAATCGCCGCACAAAAAAACCTGCCCAAAACGGCTTCCATTGCCAATTTGAGACAGGTTTTATACTTTATAACTGATTAGCTTTCCTCCAGCAACAGTTTTTTTTGCTTGTCTGCGGAATATATCATATAGATTCCAACAAAAGATACAATCACGCAGACAGCTGCCCCTGAAATTCCATTCAGCCTTCTTGGATCCAGCACTCCGTCGCTAAAAGAAACAAGCATCGCAGTCTGCAGGGATAACATGGACACCAGCGCATCCGCATAACCAATATTACGGACAGCCACCAAAAGCGGCGATTTCAGTCGTTTCGCTTTTACCATATGTATGACTGACATAATAATTTTGTAAAAAGTATAGGCTGCAACCGCAAAAACCAAAGTTCCCGGATAGCTTTTTCCACCTTCACTATGTACCAGAAGAAGCACCGCTCCATCTAATACAATCGTATTCATTAACATTAAAATACCAATATTACGGTATATCCGGATCTCTCTCAGCTTTAGTTTTCTGTCAGTCTGCTTGTCTGATATCTTCCAGCCATATCGAATCAACCCAAACCTCATTACACTTAAAACCAAGTAATAGGCAGAAAGAGTTCCCAGCCATGCTGAATGCTGAAACCAGCCAAAAATACCATTACTGATTGCATAGAAAACATTAATCAGAAATGAAAATGTCGTAAACAGGACAGTACGGTAGTGATAATCTCCGTAAATCCGATCTGCCAAAGCATACTTATCCCTCACATCCTTGACCATTTTTTTTATTCCTACTGTCAGATCGTAATACAAATAATAACCGGATAACAGTACCCCACAACCAGCTGCCACATAGATGGCCATGTCAGCCGCATCTCCTAAATGGCTCCCCATTGTCTCCAGCAGGGAACATGCACTGCATAGTACAGTAACGCCATAGAGCATCAGACGGAATCCCCCAGAAAGTCTCGGCAGTTCAAACTTTTTATTACTTTTTTCCGGCAAGTTTAGTTTCATATTCTGCCCCCATTTCAAACAACTACCACTAGATTGCCATTCCTGTTCTCTGTTCTTTTTTATAGAGTATCACAATAAACAATACCCCTATCACATCCGTAATCGCCTGTGCTCCGTAAATAGCCGGCATACTGAATGCCGGTTTCACTATTGCCGGAAGTATTAAAAGAAATGGTACATACAGGCATTTACTGAATGCTGATACAAAAAGAGATTGCTTTTTCATTCCTCTGGCAACAAAGGACTGGATGAGCGTAGACTGCACTCCGGCAAATATCATACCAAAGATATAGATTCTGATCAGATTCATAGAAACTCCGATCACATCTCCGCTTTCTGTGAACATCTGGGAAAATCTTCCCGGCACCACCATCATAAATAGCCACAAAACTGCAGCGTAAGCGGTCGTTATCAAGATGGAACATTTAATGGCCTGACGGACACGTTCATGCTTTCCCGCTCCAAAGTTATAGCTAATGACAGGCTGAAGCCCCTGACAAAACCCGTTAATTGGCTGTCTGATGAAGGAAGAGGTCACTGTAACAATCGTTCCGACTGAAATGGCAAGTGTCGCTCCATCCATTGCATACCCCGTCAGTGCCGTTGCACCATATTTCTTAAGGGAATAATTTAAAATAATATTGACAATACTCTCCGCTCCTGTCGTTATAAAATTTGAAATCCCCAAAGATACGATTACTTCCAAGTGTCGTTAAATCCGGAATCATATTTGATTTTCTGATACGGATCAATGAATGAGGAGACACAAGATACCCAATGACCCATATTGACGAAACCATCTGCCCGATTACGGTCGCCCATGCCGCTCCCGCAACTCCCATATCCAAAACAAGAATAAATACTGCGTCTAATACGATGTTAATCACTGCGCCCATGATGACACTTATCATGCCGACAAATGTTTTTCCCTGGGTATTGATAAATATATTCATACCGGTAATCAGCATGGAAAACGGGATTCCAACACAGATAATTCGCACATAGGTGAGTGCATAGGGAAGATTGGTTTCTGTAGCGCCAAACAGAGGCAAAATCTGTTCTCCAAAAAAATACAGACAAACGCTGAACAATACTCCTGCCGCCACCAGAGGAAGAAAGCAGTAACCAAGATATTTCTCTGCCTTTTTCTTATCCCCAGTCCCAAGTGCAATGGCTGCCTGGGGAGCACCTCCTCCTCCGAATAGCAGGCTGACTGCCATAAATATAATATTGACAGGCAGATAAATTCCTACACCACCCAGAGCTACGGCTCCGATACCCGGTATTCTTCCTACAAAAATACGGTCAACAATATTATAGAGCATACTGACAAGCTGTGCGACCACCATAGGGACTGCAGTCCGCACCACTAATTTATTAATATTACCTTGTGATAAATCTATTCCTTTCATTTCTGCACACTTTCATCATTTTCACCATACGAAAAGTGCAGGTTACTTTATCAGTTCATTGGTAAGTTCCATAACTTTTGGTGCTAATTTTTCCCGCTGTTTTTTTGTAATACGTACATACAGCGGATAGGTCGCCCCAATTCCTGCAAGCCCTATCACTCCGATCACAATGCCTGGAATGAATAGAGTATCCGCCCATACCATAGTGCAGCACATACCAATTCCCAATACCAGTGCGCTGACAATGCCTAAAATAAGTGAAAAAATCGTACCCTTTTTTGTAGCGCTTTCATCCAGTTTTCTCAGCTGTTCAATCTTATTTTCCTCTGGCGGAATGTATTTTCGGCGAATATTTTTAATTTCTTCCTGCTCTCCCGCAGAATACGTATATATAAATTTCTTTTCGTTTTCTTCCATAATATAGAAACCTCCTATGATTTCTTAAGATGTACCGTAAAGGTACTTCCCTTTCCTAATTCGCTTTCAACAGAAATATCGCCCCCGACAATATCCACCACCCGTTTTACCAGCGCAAGACCCAGACCATTCCCTTGTGTTGCATGGGAACCATCTGCCTGATAAAATTTCTCAAAGATCCGTTTTCCTACCTCGCTGCTGATTCCACATCCTGTATCCCAGATTTTAATTACTGCCATATGATCCTCTGTTTTCATGCTGATCCCAATCTGTCCGCCGGGCGGTGTGAATTTTATGGCATTGGACAAAAGATTATTCCAGACCAGACTTAACAGCTCTGCGTCAGATTTTACCTTTACCCGTTCCTCCAGCTCTACCACCACATCCAGATTCTGCCGTTCCAGCACCTCATCCAGGTTTAAAATACACTCTGACAGCTGTGTGTCTAAGTCAAACTCCTCTGTTTCTGGAAATATCTGTTGATTTTCCAGCTTATTAAGCTTTAGAATATTTGTAATCAGCCCTGTCAGTCTACGGCAGGCATCGACAATTGTTCCTGCATACTCTTTCTTTTGTTCTTCCGAAAGGTCTTCTGTCTGCAGTAAAGAAGCATAATTCTGCATCGCTGACAGTGGTGTCTTAATTTCATGAGATACATTGGAGATAAAATCAGTCCTCAGCGTTTCCACACTGGATAATTCCTCCGCTATCCGGTTAAAATTTTCAATCAGTACATCAAGCTGATTCCTGCTGTCATACCCATGGGAAAGGGGAATCCGCACAGAAAAATCACCTTCTATCAAGGTCTGTGAAGCCTTTAACAGACGTTTCATGGGATACTCCAATGTTATTTTATGGTATATTCCATCTAAAACGGTAATGATAAGACTGATTAATACCACATTTGCCGCGGTCAGCTTACCGCTTTCGTAAACACTTCCATAATCCACTTCCAAATGACTCAAAAACAGCAGTAAGCAGCAAGTAATTGCAAAAGCAATCAGGAGAAAATAAAATATATAAGACCGTATGGAAAACAAGCTTCTTTTGTAGCGGAGTTCCGCTCGTTTCTCATTCATTGCAGCACCGCCTTATACCCAAGCCCACGGACAGTTTTGAGTTGAAAACCATCACAATCGGAAAACTTTTTACGGATCCCCGTGATATATACATCAACCGCCCGCAGCCCGATGTCACTTTCCACCCCCCAGAATTCATCCATCAGCTGCCCTCTGGAAAATGTTTTATTGGGATAGGAAAGCAGCTTATACAGGATATTAAACTCCCTGGTCGTAACTGCGATCTCTGTCTGATCCACAACGGCAGTCACCGCATCAGCATCCAGCACCAGATTGCCAATGGTCAGTTTCCGTTCCATTTCAATGTTGGCCCGGCGCAAAAGGGCACGCACGCGCAGAAGCAGCTCCTCAACTTCAATCGGTTTTACCATGTAATCATCAATCCCGAACTGAAATCCCTTCTGCTTGGAAGATAAATCATCCTTTGCCGACATGAACAGAATGGGAATTGTCTTATTCACCTGCCTGACTGATTTTGCAAATTCAAACCCATCAATCCCCGGCATCATAATATCCGATATAATCAAATCATAAATACTGTTGTACATTTCATCATAGGCATCCTGGGCATTTAAGCAGCCTTTTGCCATAAAACCGCTGTTATTCAAATAAGAACAGACAAACTGATTCAACCCGGAATCGTCCTCCACAATTAAGATATGGATCATAGTAATTTCTCCTTCCATCATACACGTATAGCATAACTTCTGCCTAGAGTATACCATACCAATTGTTTGAGAATTATTAAAATTTCTTTTCCCTTCCGTCCACTGACTGTAGGAAAATCGACTTACCTGACATCTGTTCAATCGACCGCATCCCCCTATTCATCTCCTGATAGGCACAAAACTTATCGGACAGATTCACCAGTACTGCCTCTCTTGATTTCGGCATCTCAGAAAATGGTAAAGGCCACATATGACTGTTTATGATATTTTCCGTTTTTCTATCCAGTATAAAATGCTCCCTGGCGTTTCTTACGGCAAGAAAAAAACTATATACCGCGACATTGTGACTGTGCTGAAAACAATTATTTGTTCCATGCTGCGGATATTTTTTCATTTCCTGGAGGTTTGGATTTTCCTCCATTTGTTTTAATAAGTCAAAATAAATTTCTTTTCTCCTAATGTCCAAGCCGCCATCTCCCCATAATCATTCTATCATTGCTTCTTAGCAATAATTCTTTTCCTGATGCCGTTCCCAGAATGTTTTAACACAATATACAACCAGACCAATCATAGAAATACATGCCACTGCCTTCAGAATTGTTTTCATAATTTTGCTCACTTTCTTATTTGCACTCAAAAGTTACTATGATGATACTATACCTCCCTTTTGTTTTAGATTGATTCGAGTATTGTTTGAATCATATTAATTATGACATGTCTTATTTTTACCCAATGGTAATATCAGTCCTCTTCAGCTTTTCATATAAAATATCTTCCACAAACACTCCTCCTATACTCCCAGCTCTTCCATTACCTGCCTGACCGTCTGTATCCGTTTAATCTGTCCTACTTTTGCACTGCAAAAGATCAACCCGTTTTCCACATCTCCCTTAACCGCATTAATTAAAGCCTGGGATATACAATATTTTGCGGTTGTTGGGTTATGGCGTCGCATTCTTCTGTCGCTATAAAGCGTGTCCCAACCTGCACACCATCCGCTCCCAAACTTAAAAAGTGTTCTTTATCCTGTGATGTGAAGACACCGCCTCCAATAAATAATGGAATTTCGAACTGCCGCTTGTTTTAAGGAAACTGGATTTTCTTCTGCTCCCGGTACAATACCCTCAAAATCAAAATAAGATAAACAAGACAAAATTAGATTGTCCACCTCATTAAAAGGTGCTTCTAACCATGTTAAGTCCCCCCTCCAATGCAGATAAGAAATTATATTTCCCAAAAAATCCCCTCTGTTTCTCAGTTTTTATAAACTTTTGTTGTCCAATAATTCTTTCTGTAAATCAATCTGATCTATATCAAATCTGATGCAAGTAAAGCTACCGCTTCCGGATTTCTCAAAACCGGATATGCTCTCTTCGCTCTTTACTTCCAAACAGGCAAATGTTTCCTGATCAACCGCATACTGATATCTTTGTTCAAAGTTAGCAAATTTTATAGAGATCGAATAAATATCACAAGTTCTTCCCGCAACAGATGCCTGCCCGGTTGGTGTGTTCTCCAGGGTAAGCCTGGATTTTTCTACATACTCCTTAAATCCATTTGTCGCTTCCTTTACATATTCAAGCTGATATTTATCATTACCCCGTCTTACAAATTTTCCTTGCTCCGGCTGATAGAGAACGTAATTCTGACCCTCAAGCATGAACAAATATTCCTACTCCGCTTTGTAATCTGTTTTATGGCGCATGTCATGCATTGTTCTGAAATCAATGGAGAGTACCAGCCCCTCCAAATATTGATTATTCACTATCATATATTTTACGCAAAGATTAAGTTCAGGTTTGGAAATCCACCGCTTACATTCCAAACAGCAAACATAATAACCAAAGCAATCACAAACGTAATTGCGCCTGTAATATAACGTTTATTTCCCTCCAATCTCCCCTTTGCAAATCGACTCGGAAGTAACAGGAGTGTAACGGAAATAGCCAAAAAAAATGTGGCTGCAAATACCATTGCCGATCCGATCCCCAGCGGAATATTTACAAAAAATAAAATTACAGACCCTATAATCCCAATCAGGCCTATGGACCAAGATAAATACTTAGTTCCTATTAACAGCCAGTCAATACTTTCAAATAATTTCATAAATAATCTCCTCTCATTTTATGTTTTCTGTACCTGTCTTATATAAGTATTTGTTTCCCCATTCACCTCCCCTCTGTTAATCATGTTGATAGATTACCATGTCTATATTTTGATACTATTCGAGTTTTGTTTGAGAATAATTAATTACTCTTCTACATTTAAAGTTGAACGCACCGACTCAATATGTTACTTCTTACTGGAAATACCAATAATCGAATTAAAAAGACCGAATCACAAAGATATAATTCTCTGTAATTCGGTCTGTATTCTATTAATATCTATTTGCATTATTTACTCTCGTGTTTATAGTTAGGATGTGCAGCATGTTTCTCTTCTGCTGCCTTTTTGGCCGCTTCTCGGGCATCCTGTGCCTCTGTCATGCGCAGTTTTGCCTCCTCGATTGATTCCACATCCTTTGTTAAAAATGATTCCACAAATTTATCCGTCACTTTTGTAAAACTGCCAACTACGCCATCTTCCATTTTCTGATAGCCTTGGACAACGCCTTCCTCTATTTTCTTATAACCACTAACTACGCCCTCTGCAATCTTCTCATTTACTTCAACCAGCTTTGATTTAGCCATTTTTATAATCTCCTTCTAATTTTAGTATTTTTATTTAACCTCATTATAACAATTACAATTGCTGCGATTCACTAAGGTAGCTGATAAAGCAGTCAAAATACGGAATCATGTTTTTCATCCCCCATGTGTACATTGTTTATTGCGTTGAGTTATACTATTTTACATATATAACCATATCTATTGTTCCGCAATTTTTTCCCTAATCGAATTCTGGTAACATGCGAGCTCCTGCACAGAGTTCTCTTCCAATGATAAGATTTGAATTTTCATCTTGTTTCATCCTATTAAATTCAAGATTATTATCTGAACAGATTTTTTAAACCTTTCATAGTTTTCTATTTTAATCCCTTGCAGATTGGAATTAAACACATCAGTAAGACGATACCAATAATTCCTACTATGATACCAGATACAAGCATACCCCACACCATTGTTAAACACATGCCAATTCCTAGTGCTAAAGCTCCAACAATACCAAGTGTTATGGTACCAAGCACTTTTGCATTTAACTTGATTGCAGGTTTCCCTTCCATTTTACGTCGAACAACCATCATTGCTAGCAGCACAACTAATCCTACGGCAGAAATTACAATGCCTTGAGAAAATGCGTTCCATTCAGGCAACATACACATGCACATACCAACTGCGAACAAAATACCGCCGACAGTTCCCATAATTAGTGATACAAAATTTTTCTTCTCCATACTAAATTTCCTCCAATATTTTTAATGGTTTGTCACTTGATATTTGTATTCTATCTCCTAATTGTTCTTGTATTGATTGAAAATTGTTTGAGAATTATTAAAGATATCCTGTCAAGATCTAAAATATTATAAACCGGTTGGCACTTCTAGCATTTCAAAATCTTAAATCTAAGTGTAGCTTCACCAGAGCAACCAGAGGACTCATTAATATGTATTACTATCCGTTTTGGATCTGCATTTTACCTCACGCCACCGAAAGCACAGAGATTCCCCTTGGTGAGCCTGCCTGCTTTCTCCAGATCGGCGATGGCCTGTGAACTTTACCGTTCTGCGGGAGAGGTGGCGTTCACGATCCATGGTGCCAATGGCGGGCCACATTTGCCGTCCTTGTTGGAGCGGTCTTTAAGGTACATATAAACAGCCTTGGCACGGTGCGGAATTTCTTCAAAGCAGATGTAGGAGAAGTAGCTCAGACGAGCACCTCCCTATGCTGTCTGCCACCTCAAAGTTATTTCATTTTTTGCTTGACCCGGCTACCAACTCGTTTGCCGCTGAATATATCCATTTCAAGATTGAAGATGACTGCAGCATCCGTGCGTTACTTGAAATGATGGTGGTAGAGTACGCCTACAAAAAGGATGATATGCAGCATATACTAAAACCACTCATGCTTAATGCCTTAGATTGGAATCACCATTGACCATTGTCTTCTAGAAGCATCGACTCCAAATAGTTTAAGTCCTCCCCTTCTTTCCTTTCATTGACGATTTTATCTTTCATACCCTCAAACATCAGGCGGTTGCATTCCATGTCATCGAAACCGGTATGAAATAACACGGCGGTGTTCACCTCATAATCTCTCATTGGCATGATACCTCCTTCCTCACATTTTCGTCTTTTGGTCCTTCAAATCTTACAAATTGACCGTGAGCCATGTTCCTCAAAAATGAAGATCATGGCTCACGGTCAAGTAACATCTTACGCTTGATATCTCTTTAAATCGCTCTCACATCATTGAAAAAAAAGGCTAAAATCGGCCGTTTTTTGCTCAATTTTAGCCTCGTTTTTTCTCCAAAGCCACTATATCTTGTGGTTTATTCTTCTATTTTTCCATTCAAACCACAATTCCGCATCATAATTACGGCCTCGACGTTCGCCGTCCCCGGAAACATATCCACACAACAAACCTTCTCCACCCGATACCCTCTCTCCTGCAAAATCACCAGATCCCTCGCCAAACTGGTCGGCTTACAGGACACATACACCATCCGGTTGACCCCAAAATCAATAATCTTCTCAATAGCCTTGGGATGAATTCCATCCCTCGGCGGATCAAGCACGATCAGCTCCGGCTTATCTTCCAGCCCATCCACCACCTTCAGGACATCTCCTGCGATAAACTCGCAGTTTTCCAGGCCGTTTAACAACGCATTCTTCTTTGCGGCCTCCACGGCCTCCTCCACAATCTCGACACCAACCACCTTCTCGGCCACCGGAGCGAGAATCTGGGCAATCGTGCCGGTTCCGCTGTACAGGTCAAAAATCACTTTTCCCTTTGTATCGCCCACGTATTCCCTGGTCTTCTCGTAGAGCACTTCCGCTCCCAGAGAATTAGTCTGGAAGAAGGAAAACGGTGAGATCCTGAATTTCAGGCCGAGGAGCTCCTCAAAAAAGTAATCCTGACCATACAGGATGTCCGTCCCCTCGTCCTTCACGGCATCGGCCAGGGAATCATTTCTCGTGTGCAGGATTCCCGCCATCGTTCCTTCCAGAGGCAGGGCCAGGACTTCCTGAATCCATCCGTTCAGAAGCGCTTTCTCCTCCTCCGCCTCAATCTGGGTTGTCGTAATCAGGTCAATCAATATTTCCCCGGTCTTAACCGCCCGTCTCACAAGCAGATGGCGCAGATATCCCGTATGCTGCATTTTCTTATAAAAGCTTGTCCCTTTTTTCTCAAAATACTGTTTAGAACAGAGAAGAATATCACAGAAATCTTTGTGCACAATCTGACATTCCCCGGTAGTCACCACATCGTAGAAACTTCCGCGGCGGTGCATGCCAAGGGCCAGCGGGCCGTCCTTCACCTCATCGCCGAAGGAAAATTCCATTTTGTTGCGGTAACAGTCCGGGATGGGACTTCCTTTGATCCCCTCAAATTCATAATCGCCGCATACGCCGTCAATCAGTTCCTTCACCTGTTCCCTCTTGATCTCCAGCTGTTTCTCATACGGTATGGTCTGATAAAGACAGCCGCCACAGATTCCGTAATGAGGACATACCTTCTTTTCCGTCTCAATATCAGAAGGTTCCAGAACCTCAATCAGACGGGCCTCACATTTTCCTTTTCTCTTCTTATTGACCAGAAAGCGGATCTTCTGACCCGGAAGAGCGTTTTTTACGATTACCTTCTCATCTTCTATTCTGACAATTCCCTTGTTCGGGAATTCAATTTTCTCCACAATTCCCTCATATACTTCGCCTTTTTTCATCTCTATAATTAACTCCTTCTCTGATTCTATATGAAACGCTGCCATCAAGAACTTATTAAGGCCGCTTTAAACATGCTTTAGTATACACGAAAACCGGGTAGATGAAAAGTAAATTCCGCTAATCTTGTCCTCCCAGGCCGCCTTTTGTTACGGTTCACGTCACAGCCAGAAAGCGGCTTTGCTGCAAACAGTAACTATCTTTCTTCCTCTCCCATCATCCTGTGCTGCCTGCCCACTCTGGCCCTGACCAGGTTTAAAAAAGCTTCCGGCCCCAGCACACGCACTACGGGGCCAAATGAGAGAATATCAATCAGCAGCTCCGTCTCATCCGCCCTGTCGTAATAGATGGAACAGCGGCAGGTATTTTTCTCCCCGTCAAATTCCGTATGTTTTTCATAGCTTGCAAAGTGGAGCATGCATCGCTCCAGTGAATTTCTCTCCCCGCTGATTTCTATCACGACGGGTTCCTTCGATTTTCTGCCGTTTTTGAACCGGAAGGATTCCACATTTTCTGAAACTTCCCGGTTTGAGGGATGGCAGGCCCGAATCCTGCCCAGGTTCAGCAGGATTTCCCTGCAAAAACTTCTGTGCGTATACTGGCGGCAGCAGAGCCGGAACTTGTCGTCTTTAGAAGAATACTGAAGCTGGTACGGCAGTACCTCATAGGTAAATGTATCCTTCTGTTTTCCCTCATACGCGATGAACAGAGCCCGCCCCTGTTGAAGCGCATTCAGTACCGTCCTGAAATTCTCCCGGTACAATTCCGACTCATAGTCGTCCCCATCGCTGTATCTGTCATAATTGTAAAAATCCGCCTCATTATAAAGAGGCATAACATCTTTCAGGGCCTCATCCGCCCACTCGCGTTCCCGATCATCTAAAAACAGGCCTATTCTTCTGTCCGCCAGCAGTGATTTTAACCAGCTCTTCTGAAGCCGGGTAAGGGCAGGGCGGAGTTCTCCGTCTACGGCCGGGGAATAAGTTCTGCTGTCTTCCTTTTCTTTTTTCAAAAGCGCCCACTCTCCGTCCAGCAGTTTAGGGAGAATCACGAAAACGCTCTCCTGAAATCCATATTTCCTTATCAGCGCCTCCATCTGCTTTTCCGTCAGCGGCTGCTTCTTGGCCTCTGCCAGGATTTGTCTTACCACCTGATAATAGCAGCTATAAACTTTATCAAATAATTCCATTTCCTACTCCTCACAATACATCTCGTACATCCGTTCCCAATCCCGCTTTACTTTGGCTATGGCAGCCGGGTTGCTGCCCTCGATATCTAAAATCCGGCCTGTGAAAGTTTTAACCCAGGAAAGCATCTCATTAGTGTCAAAAAATGTGCCACTGTAGAGATATTCATTTTCCCCTGTTCTGGTAATTTCCCCTCCGCGCCCTTCCCGGCGGAGCCGGTTCAATATGTAATCTTCTTTTTCCTCATCAATGTACACCTTCATCCGAATTTCTTCCAGCCGGCCGGGACCTCCGAATGAGACTCCCCAGCACCGGGCGATATTCTTATTAAGCAGTTCCTTCCACTGTTCACATTCTCCGCATTCCTCCGCCATTTTGACATGCTCGATACAGTCCAGCCGGTAATTCATAAACCGCCTCCTGTTCTCCAGGTAACAGCATACATACCTCCGTCCGGTTCTGACGCTTACAAAGATTCTGAGGGGCAGTCCCTTAATAACCGACGTATTGCCGCTGCGGCTGCTCTTATTGACAAAGGATATTTTCCGCCGTTCCCGGATCGCCTCCAGAATATGAAACAGCACGCCGTCCTCTAATGTATGAACGATAAAATGGTGCTTAAACTGAAAACTATCGTTGGACGCACTTTCCCGATCCAGAATGGTGCTGCCGAGAAATCCGAAGGGGGCCGCCTCCTGAAAGAATTTTACTGCCGTCAAAACATGTTCCCACGTTTCCGGTTCCGGCATGTACTCCGTATTCTCTGAAAAGCACGGTTTTAGAAAATACGCCAGCGATTTTCCTTTTTTCACCGCTCCCAGAATCCCCAGTTCCTCATATTCTTTTAGCTTCAGCCGAACCGTCTGGCTGTCAAAGACAACCCCGTAGCTCTCCGCTATCCTGTCGCCCAGCTCTCCTGCGCTCATTCCCTCACTCCGCCCGCACAGTTGGTCCAGAATAAAAAAGTGGAGCATAATATCGTTGTCTGTAAAGCTTTTTGCCTTCCATGCGGCATAGAGCGGGTTCTGGCTGACCGTCCTGCTGTCCACATTGATATAGACCTGTTTTCCCTTTTGGGTATATTCCGATTCCATATAATCGGAGAGCCAGCTCTCAATCCTCCGCTTCTCATTATCATAGGTTCTGGCGCTCTTCTTATCATAGTCTCCCCGCACCTTAAATCCGTATATATAAAACTGCCGCATATAATCGCGGATGCGGTCAAAATTTTTTATCAGTTCCTGAAACTCCGTCATCTTCCATATCCCCTTATCTTCATTCCCTTTATCTTTATTCCCTTTATCTTTATTCCCTTTATCTTCATTCCCTTTATCTTCATTCCCTTTATCTTCATTCCCTTTACCGGAAAACCGTAACTGTTTGTCTTTAGTCTAACGTCTGCCCCTCCCGTTGTCAAATCTTAGAACGTTTCTAAAAAGTCTCCCACAAAGTGTGTCGCGCATCCCGAAACAAACTGCTTTCAGATACACACTGGTATATGAACACATCTATTTTTGAGAAATACCATTTTCAGGAAGTTCGCAACTTTTTTTAAATGATCTTTCTCCCTCTATCCTCTATTATTAAGCCATGGCAATCCGGTACGGAACTGCCAGGCGGGCTGTCTCACGGGCGGGAGGTTTTCCACACAGGAGCCTCCGCGGTGCCGCCGTCCCTGAACGGAGGGTATTCCGGGCAGTCAGGAACACATGATGTGTCGGAGGTTCGAATCCTTCCTTGCGAAAGCATGTAGCTAAGCGGGTATAGCAATCATTAAAACTTTGGAACATCCTGATAAGATGTTGGCCAAACCAAAACCACCAGGGATCAGAAATGTCCCTCCTTCCGCACTCTGTAGAAATCGTGCAGCAAAGAAAAGACGCTCAGCGGACTTTTCAAAGCCGGACAATTTCCACGGAAAGCAGTCGGAAACTGCCTGTGCCAATCAGGATACCGGCCCGGCAGAATCCGCTCCGGGACAGCGCCGATTAGAGGCGCCGTCTCCATACGGGGAACGCCGTCCCTCAACGAACGGTCCGCAGCATTCTGATGAAGAAGGGGCATTTCCATTCTCAAAAAATCCGATTAAAACAAAGTGACAAATTTTAAACTCTAAAGGAGGTAGTAGTATGAAATATACAATCAAAGAGCAAGAATGCGGTTATCTGTTAAAAGACGGGAGATTTCAGAGTTTTCTCACCGCCGGCGGCTACCATTACATAAAGAGACTGGGATACGAACTGAAAACCGTACCAATGACGGGCAGCGTCGACACCTGCGGTATCCCGGCTGAAATCCTGCTGAGAAATCAGGCTTTTGCGGACAGAGTCGTACACGTAACGATTCCCGACGAATGTCTCGGTATCCGTTTTGTAAACAAAGCGTTCAAAGAGGTACTTACCGGCCCTGAGGCTCTCTACTGGAATGTCTATGAGGATGTGGAAATCCGCCTGGTAGATATCACCAATCCCTACATGGATCAGACTCTGCCGAGATATTACATCGATTTAATGCCGATGAAATTCTATAAAAAAATCGCAATCAAGGACGGTGAGATCGGCCTTCTGTACTTCGACGGCCGGTTTGAGAAGCGCCTGGAGCAGGGTACCTGGTATTTCTGGAATTACGGTAAAGAGGTGACCTGCAAAATCTTCAATATGAAAGTACAGCAGCTCGAAATCCAGGGCCAGGAAATCCTGACCGCCGACAAGGTAAGCATCCGTTTAAACGTAGTCTGCAGCTACCGAATCACCGATCCGGAAAAACTTGTGCAGACGATCGAGGGTGCATCCGCCCAGCTTTACACCGGAGCCCAGCTCTGCATCAGGGAGTATGTGGGCCGTTTCCGTCTCGATGAGCTGCTGGCTCAAAAGGAAGAGATCGGCCGTTCCATCTGCGGACAGCTCAAAGAGCGGGAGTCGGATTACTGCGTCCGCATTGTAAACGCCGGTATCAAAGACATCATACTTCCCGGTGAAATCCGCGACATCATGAACACAGTCCTGGTTGCCGAGAAAAAAGCCCAGGCTAATGTCATCATGCGCCGCGAGGAGGTAGCCTCCACCAGAAGCCTGCTGAACACAGCCCGGCTGATGGATGAGAACAAGACACTGCTGAAACTGAAAGAGATGGAGTATCTGGAGAGAATCTGCGATAAAGTAGGCAGCATCTCCGTGAGCGGTGGTAAAGGTATCCTCGATCAGCTCTCCGAGCTGGCGGGAATGTAACAGCGAAAAACGGCAAGGCACTCATAATAGAGTAATCCTTGCCGTTATCTTATATTTTATCTTTATCCGTATTTACTATACTTGTACTTTATCGTTCCGTATTTCATGCTCTCAGCCACTCTTAACGTACCTTCTGAGCCGATCCTTTGTTACTTTTCTTACTCTTTCTCGTCTTCTGCATCATCTTCGAAGAAATCGTCGTCGAAATCATCTTCAAAATCGTCCTCGAAGTCTTCCAGATAATCCGGTGTAAAGAAGCGGTAAACACCGTAAGCGATAGCTGCTACAGCCGCTACAACACCGATAATGGCAAGAATCCAGAGGATACAGGTTTTCTTCTTCTCTTCCTCTTCTTTTCTGTGTAAAAACTCATTCAGCTTTGTTGCGTTCATGATCTCTTCCACTTTAGATAATGCATCCTTACCCATCATATCGAATTTATTCATAGGTTCCACATCCTTTCTTCCGTGATCCTGCACCGATGTTTTTTCTTTTATATTATATCATCAAAGTCAGGTTTTTACTATCTTATTTTGAATAAAAAACAGATTTTTATTACAATTTTATCAATTTGGCAAAAGATGCAAACATTTTTTTGACACCTACGCGTTCGAACTCTACGGTGACCTCGTAGTCTTTGCCGCCGTCCTCTATCTGTTTAACGGTACCCTCGCCGAACTTCATATGCTTTACCCGGTCTCCCTCGGAATACGGCAGGTGAGATGCCTTCTGTACGGAAAATGCCTTTCCGAAGGAAGGGGCTCCCGGAGCCGTCTTTGAGGCATAGGCATTTGGCTTCTGGCCAAAAGCGCTGAGACCGCGTCCGCCGCCGGAGCTGCCGGCTGATCCGGCTCTGCTGCCGATGGAAACGCTGGAATTACGTTCTCCCGCTCCGCCCTGGCCGCCGGCGGATGCTCCCCATCCGGTCGTAATACCGCCTGAACGGTTCCATGGCAGGTCTGCCTCCTCTCCTCCGGAAGACTTCCCGCCCCAGCCGGAGGATGCGGCACCGCCAAATCCGTCCCCGTTCCCGGAGTTTTCGCCTCCCCAGGATCTTCCGGCTGCCCTTCCGAATACGGACGGCTGCTCCACCTGTTCCAACAGCCATGAAGGAATCTCTTCCACAAAACGGCTGACCTTGGAAAATCTCGTCTCGCCGTTGGTCATGCGCTGTCTGGCCGCGGTCAGCGTCAGTTTTTCCCTGGCCCTTGTAATGCCTACATAACAGAGGCGGCGTTCTTCCTCGACCGCATCCTTGTCGTCCGACATGATAGACATGCTGCTTGGAAACAGTCCGTCCTCCAGGCCGCTTAAATATACATACGGAAATTCCAGTCCCTTGGCGCTGTGGAGCGTCATCAGAATAATCCGGTTTTCCGACTCATCCATATTATCCACATCGGCAACCAGCGCAACCTCCTCCAGGAAGCCGTCCAGCGTCGGTTCTTCCGCATTCTCGCTGTAGCTGACCGCCTTGTTGATAAGTTCCTCTATATTCTGGAGGCGTGTCTCCGACTCAATCTCGCCCTCTGCCTCCAGCTCTTTTTTGTAACCGGTGTTTTCAAGAATTTCTTCAATCAGCTCCTGGATCGTCATCTCCGGCATACGCGCTTTAAAATCTTCGATCTGCTCCGTGAAAACGCCTATCTTATCCGCCGCTTTTCCCATGGTCGGGATTCCCTTGACGCGCAGTAACGCATCGTAAAAGCTCATCCCGTTGGCGGAGGCAAACATCGTTACCTTTCCGATGGACGTCGCACCGACGCCCCTCTTTGGCACATTGACGATACGCTGTACGGCCAGATCATCCTGCCCGTTGGAGATCGTCTTTAAATAGCAGAGAATGTCCTTAATTTCTTTTCTCTGGTAGAAGTTAACGCCTCCCACCAGACGGTACGGAATACTGTAAAGAATGCATTTCTCCTCTAAAAGACGCGACTGGGCATTCGTCCTGTAAAGCACCGCAAAATCGGAATATTCGCATCCGGAATCTTCCTTTTCCCGGCGTATATCCTTCACAATCGCCTCCGCTTCCTCATAAGCCGTGTCGAATTGCAGGAAACGCACCTGGGTTCCCTCGTCATTGGCCGTCCAGAGCGTCTTGTCTTTTCTACCGCGGTTGTTACGGATTACTTCATTAGCCGCATTCAGGATATTCTGGGTAGAGCGGTAATTCTGTTCCAGCTTGATGACCTTCGCTCCCTGAAATGCCTTCTCAAAGCTCAGGATATTCTCAATATTGGCTCCCCTGAATTTGTAAATCGACTGATCATCGTCACCCACTACACAGATATTCCTGTATTTTGCAGCCAGCAGATCGACCAGCTTAAACTGGACCATGTTGGTATCCTGGTACTCATCCACCATTATGTAACGGAATCTCTCCTGATAATAATCAAGAACCTCCGGCACGTTCTGGAACAGCTCCACGGTCTTTACAATCAGATCGTCAAAATCCAGGGCATTATTTTTTTTCAGCTCTTTCTGGTACTCTTTATAAATCTGGGCAACCTTCTTCTCACGGAAATCTCCGCCTGCATTCAGTTCGAATTCTTCCGGCGTGATCATGTCATCCTTTGCAGAAGAAATTTTGCCAAGAACCGCCCTCTCCTTAAACTGTTTCGTGTCGACATCCAGTTTCTTGAATATCTGCTTCATCAGGGTCTTCTGATCGTCACCGTCATAAATTGTAAAATTCGTACTGTAGCCGAGATATTCGATATGACGACGCAGAATCCTCACACAGGAGGAATGGAAGGTGCTCACCCAGATGCTCTCGGAGCCAAAGCCGACAATCTTGTCCACACGCTCCCTCATCTCGGCCGCCGCCTTATTGGTAAAAGTGATCGCCATGATATTCCATGGATTTACCTTTTTTTCTTCTATCAGATATGCAATCCTGTGAGTCAGAACTCTGGTCTTTCCGGAACCCGCGCCCGCCAGCACGAGAAGGGGGCCATCCGTGTGGTAAACCGCCTCCTGCTGCATCGGATTGAGTAATTCGTATTTGTTCATGTTTCCTACCGCCTTTTCTGATTCCATCTTCAGGGTGATGTCAGTTACCGTATCCTCCGTGCTCCGCAGCATGCACTGTGCAGGCCGTCCAGGGGCGGTAACCGATGCGAACCTCTTTCGTTCTGCTGTCCGCGGTACCTGTGCTTTCCATAGAGGCACGGACAATAACCATTATTATAATATATTTTACTGCTCCTGTCACGGAAAAAAGCAGAGCAACCGGAACTTCAAATAAATACTTTTCCCCCTTGTCATCTAGTATTCAATACTATATAATAAGACATGAGGTGAATTTTATGAAAACGAACGAAGAACGTCTGCAGGATCTGATGGCTTATCTGGACAGTATGACCAGGATCAACCCGTCCGACATTCCCGCTATTGATTTATATATGGATCAGGTCACTACTTTCATGGACAGCCATCTGTCGGGCTGTAAGCGGTTCGGCGAGGACAAGATCCTGACAAAGACAATGATTAACAACTATGCAAAGAACAACCTGCTTCCTCCCCCGGAGAAGAAAAAGTATTCAAAGAACCATATCCTGCTGCTGATTTTTATCTACTACTTTAAGAATGTACTTTCTTTTAATGATATTGAGCAGCTTTTTTCTCCAATCAGTGAGAACCATTTCTCCCAAGGCTCCAATCCGGAACTGGCTGAGCTTTACACGGAGATATTCTCGCTGGAGCGGGGCCAGCGCAAGCGCCTGAAAGAGGACGTGATGGCCAAATTCCAGGCAGCTTCCGAGACGTTTCCCGATGCCGAGGGAGATGATCAGGAATATCTGCGCCTCTTTTCTTTTATTTGTGAACTGGCCTTTGACGTATACCTGAAAAAGCAGATGATAGAGCTTCTGGCGGAACAGTTAAGACAGGAGAATCCTCCCAAGAAGAAAAAATAAGGAGCTGCCGTATGTCAATAAAGGTCAATTCATTTTTCAAATAAGATAAATCTGACTATTGACATTTCCACTTCAGCGCAGTAGAATCACTAGAAACAAGCAACAACAAGCCATGACGAGGAAAAGTATTCCGCTGTACATCCTTTCAGAGAGCTGACGGCAGGTGCAAGTCAGCAGGAAATCCGGAAGAAAATCACCTCTGAGCTTTCAGCCTGAACAGTTCACCCAGTAAGACTGAACGGTTAACAGCCGTTATCCTGTTACACATTGTCAGATGTGGCTAAGGGGCCGTTTTACGGCAATAAGAGTGGTACCGCAGAGGAATATAACCTTTGTCTCTTAACAGAGACAGAGGTTTTTTTGTTTTTATATCCAGTAAAGCAATAAACCTCTGTGGAATACACACAAAATTGAAAGGGGATTTTCATTATGAACACATTGAAAAAGCTGAGTAATTTCTTCGGACAGAATATGGCCGTCATTGTCATCGCCGTCGCTGCCCTCGCCCTGTTTGTACCACAGAGCGTTAGTTTCATCAAAACTTCCTACGTCAATACCCTCCTGGGCATTGTTATGTTCGGGATGGGCCTTACCCTGAAACCTGGAGACTTTAAGGTTGTTTTCTCCCGCCCCAAGGACGTTATTATCGGATGTATCGCTCAGTTCACGGTGATGCCGCTTCTGGCATTCGGACTGACTAAGGCATTTAACCTTCCGCCGGAACTGGCTATCGGCGTGATCCTGGTGGGAACCTGCCCGGGCGGCACTTCCTCCAACGTCATGACCTACCTCTCCAAAGGAGATGTGGCCCTGTCCGTCGGCATGACCGCCGTTTCCACCGTGCTGGCTCCTTTCCTCACCCCGCTTCTCACCTACGTTTACGCGGGCGCCAGAGTCGACGTCAACATGGCCAGCATGTTTTTATCCATCGTCAAGGTCGTGATTGTGCCGATTGCCGCCGGTTTTATTATCAACCATTTTTTCTCTGCGGTTACACAGAAGATCGTGGAGGTGCTGCCTCTGATTTCCACGACCGCCATCGTAGCCATCGTCGCTGCCGTTGTTTCCGCCAATTCATCTAAGATTCTGACAAGCGGACTCCTGATCGTAGCAGTAGTTATCTGCCACAATGTGATTGGATATCTGCTGGGCTTCTCCATCGGAAAGGTTTTAAAACTGGACGAAAGCAAGTGCCGTGCTATATCGATCGAAGTCGGCATGCAGAACTCAGGGCTGGCTACTTCCCTCGCCGCTACTCATTTTGCCCAGTATCCGTTAGCTACAATCCCTGGAGCCGTATTCAGCGTGTGGCATAATATCTCCGGTGCCGTGCTTGCCAATTTCTATGCGCGCACAGCGGAAAAGGCAGAAAAAAAGACAGGTTCGGCAGCAATGTCAAACCTGCAGTAAAATAATATACACAATACATCAATATACATATGCTGTGTGTGCTCTTAGCAGTCTTTTTGGCAATAAAGAAGAGCCGGAAAATCTCCGGCTCTTCTTTAAAATCTGTCCTGTTTTTATGTCATTCAGCAGCCTTTGCCGCCTCTTTTTCCTCATCCCCTGCCTGGTCTTCCAGGCGTTTAAATACCATGTCGTAACCGTCATTTCCATAGTTCAATGAGCGGTTAACGCGGCTGATTGTCGCGGTGGACGCTCCCGTCTTATCGGCGATCTCCAGATACGTTCTTTTCTCTCTCAGCATCTTGGCAACTTCATAACGCTGTGAGAAGGACAACAGCTCGTTGACTGTGCAGACATCCTCAAAAAAGCTGTAGCACTCTTCCGTGCTCTTAAGGGTCAGAATCGCCTGAAACAAATGGTCAACCGCCTCTGTCTTGAGTTTTTTATTCATGTAAAAGCACCTCTTCATTATATATTTTTGCTTTCCGTAAACCACCAGCTCCTTACAATTTTAGCATACTAAAGTTGTAAAGTCCATATTTTTTCCACTTCTTTTTGCAAAGTTTTCGCAACCTCGGAGAATATTCTGACAGGAAACCGTTTCTAAGCCGTTCTACAGCATGAATTTTTCCACAACATGGGCAATGCCATCGTCATTGTTGGATAATGTAATGTAGCCGGCGGCCTTTCTCACCGGGAGCACCGCATTCTCCATCGCTACGCCGAGACCGGCAAATTTAATCATCGTCAGGTCATTGTAACCGTCTCCGCAGGCAATCATCTGCTCCTTTTGAAGTCCAAGGATCTCAAGCAGCCTGGCCAGGGACTGGGCCTTATCGATTCCTCTCGGCAGTATTTCAAGGAAGAACGGTTCGGAACGGTAAATACTGAAGTTCTTTCCCATTGCCGCCTTCACCCTGGGTTCCACCATGGCAAGATAATCCCCGTCATCCATCATTAAAAATTTCGGTACAGGATACGTTACATATGACTTCAAATCATCAATCTGACGGACTTCCATATTATTAATCTTGTTTTCCAGCTTTGAATAGGGACTCTCCGCATCATTGGTGATCAGGGTATGTCCGTCATAGGTGAGCACCGTCACCCTCTCATCCTCGGCCAAACCAATAATTTTTGCATTGGCCTCCACCGGAAGCAGGCGGCTGAATACCACTTCTCCGGTCCGGCAGTTCGTTATCATACCGCCGTTGAACGAGAGAATATAGCTTCCATACTCCTCCAGTTTCAGTTCCCGGGCAAGTGGCATTACCCCGTCCGTCGGACGTCCGGAGGCAAGTACAATCTTTTTCCCCCTGTCCTGAATCTCCATCAGGGCCTTTTTTGTCTTTGGAGTAATCACTTTATCACGGTTTGTCAGCGTTCCATCTAAATCCAGAACGATAATTTCATAATTGTCCATCTGCATCTCTGCTCCTGTAAATTCTGCACACCGGTCTGATACCGGCCTTTCCTATTCCCCAGCGTTATTATAAAGGAAGTGGGGAGAAAATACAATTAAATAATCGTAACCGGGGTTCACTTTACAAAAAATAACCGAATAATTCCTTTCAACGAAACAGGCACCAACCTACAGTTTTTCCTATATCTTAAATAATATAGACAAAATCTATGGGAGAGTTTTATGAAAAAATTTATTTCTGTTTTTCTGACAGCCGCCGTGACTGCAGCCGCCCTTTCCGGCTGTCAGGGTGGAGAGGCATCTGATGCTCTTACTCCAGTTACATTAAATGAAGTGGCTCATTCCATCTTCTATGCTCCTCAGTATGCTGCCATTGAACTGGGGTATTTCAAAGATGAAGGGATTAATCTTACCCTTGTCAACGGCGCAGGCGCCGACAAAGTCATGACTGCCCTGATTTCCGGGGACGCCGACATCGGTTTCATGGGCTCTGAGGCCAGCGTTTACGTCTACCAGGAAGGTTCTGAAGACTATGCGGTCAATTTTGCCCAGTTAACCCAGCGCGCCGGAAACTTTCTCGTTGCCCGCGGTCCCCAGGAAAACTTCTCCTGGCAGGATCTGAAAGGGAAAAAAGTATTAGGCGGCCGCGCAGGCGGAATGCCGGAGATGATATTCGAATACATCCTGAAAAAGAACGGCATTGATCCAAAAACCGATCTGACTATCGACCAGAGCATCAATTTCGGCCTGACCGCCGCTGCCTTTACCAGCAATGATGCCGATTACACCGTCGAGTTCGAACCGTTCGCCACGGGCCTTGAAAAAGAGGGCAACGGAACCGTCGTAGCCTCTCTCGGCGTAGATTCCGGTTATGTTCCTTACACCGCTTACTGTGTAAAGAAGAGCTATCTGGAGAAAAATCCTGAAATCATCCAGAAATTCACCAACGCCATTCAGCGCGGCCTTGAATATGTAAACACACATTCCGCGGAAGAGATTGCGCAGACAATCAAGCCGCAGTTTAAGGAGACGGACGCCGATACCATCGCGACTATCATTGAGCGTTATAAAGAGCAGGATACGTGGAAAAATGATACCGTGTTTGAAAAAGAGAGCTTCGAACTTCTGGAGAATATCCTGGAAGAGGCCGGAGAACTGAATGAGAGGGTTCCTTATGAAGATCTTGTAACTACGACATTTTCGGAAGAAGCTGTAAAGTAGGTTAAAAAATGAGGACGCGGCCGGGACTGAAGACGCGTAGTTTTTCGCCCATCCCGCCGCGTCCTCATTTTTCTACCCAAACACTACCATCTTTTTGAGGGATTTCTCCACATCAATCACCGAAATGACCTTATCTTCCCCCTCAAATGCCTGCTTGACGACAAGCATGCTCCCAACGGCTTCCGGTAGTTCCCCTGTCAGCTCACGCTCGGGTGCGATACCCAGGATCCGCGGTTCCGCTCCGATCAGTATACCGCATTCCAGGCTTCCCGATTTCACAATCAGAACCAGCTTCTGCGAAGGTTCCTTCTGAGAAATTCCTCCGGCGGCGCGCATGGATACTACGGGAATAATATTGCCTTTCCAGTTACATACGCCCTCATAATAGGAGGGGAGGCAAGGAACATGCGTAATATTCGGATCACGGATCAGTTCTTTTACGCATTCCAGCTCAATTCCAAAGTAGAAATTACCCATGTCAACTGCCATTAATTCGAGATTCTCCCGAAAATCGGCGGTCGTTTCTGATTCCTCGTTAAAAAAGGCCATCTGGGCGTTCAGCCCGCTTAAATCACTCATACGATTTTGCACCTCCCGCAACGCGGATTAAATCTTCTATGTCAAGCAGCATACAGATTGAACCGTCTCCAAGAAGACTGCAGCCTGAAATGCCTGTATAATACCTGAAATGAGGGCCAAATATCTGCGGGAGCGGCTTTTCCACAAGACTCATCTGATCGACAATCCGATCGGCCAGGATGCAGGCCTCCCGGGAACTGCCCCTTACGTATGCCATCACTCGGCGTCCCGTTACACTCTTGTCCATGCCGTAAAACCGGCTCAGGGAAATAATCGGGATATAGCGTCCTTCGTGCAGCCAGAATTCCTTATCTCCCCGTCTTACAAGCTCTGTTTCTTCCGGAGGATAAGGGAAAAACTGCATCACCTGCCTGGCTGGAACGGCAAAACAATTGTCACCCGCCAGAAGCCTTATGCCGTCAATAATCGTCAGTGTCAAGGGCAGGTGAAGTATAAACCGGCTTCCGCTTCCCTTTTTGCTTTCCAGATGGAGGTGCCCTCCGAATTTTTCCACCATTTGGCGGACCACGTCTAGACCGACGCCTCTGCCGGAAAATTCATTAGCCTGCTCTCTTGTTGAAAAACCCGGCAGGAGGCAGAGTTCCATCAGTTCTGTCTCAGAATAGTCCTCCTCATTTCCGGTAAATAGTTTTTTATCTTTTGCTTTTCTAAGCACCTTCTCCGTATCGATTCCACAGCCGTCATCCTGGACGGATACACAGATTTCTCCGCCCATATTTTCAAAGCTCAACATTATCTGCCCGGTCTGGCATTTTCCTGCCGCTTCACGTTCTTCCGGTGTCTCAATGCCATGATCCACGGCATTGCGGATCAGATGAAGCAGGGGCTCCAAAATATTGTCCGCGATTTTCTTATCTACTTCCACGTCCTGGCCTGTCACAGTGAATGTTATCTTTTTATTTTCTTTCCGGCTGATATCCCTGACCACGCGGCTAATCTGCGGGACAACACTGGAAAAGGGTATCATACGGATGGAAATTACAAGTTCCTCCAATTCCCTTAAAAGACGTTCCAGCTGGCGTTTCTGGTTGTCTTCCCGCATTCCCGCTCCCGCGGCGCTGCTTCCGTATAAATCGGCGGCCTGGGCAGCTATCATTAACTCTCCCGTCAGATTCTGAAGTTCGTCCAGGCGTTCCACCTTTACGTGGATAAATTCGCTCCCGGCCTGCGCTGCCCCATTCTGGCCCGCCTGTTTTGCTGTTTTATCAGCCTCCTTGCAGCCCTCCTTATTTGCGGATTTATCCCCGGAGCCTGTCTCCTGCTGCCCTGACACCGTCACTGTTTCTTCTCCCATCCCGGTCTGCCCCGGCATGGCTTCAGATGCAGTCACGCGGTCCACAAAGAGGGCTTCGGCCAGCTTATCGAACACACGGCCCGGGGTTTCTGAAACAAAATGGATATAAAATCCATGTTCCCGGATATAGTCCGCCGTACCCGGATCCGACTCCACATTCTCAGGAAAGGTATGCATCTCGGTGCAATCCTCTTTTATCTGGCGCGCAACCATATAAGCCCGTATATTCTCCATCTTACAGTCTGCTTCAAACCGTATATGGGCGGTAAAATCCTTTTTCTCTTTTACTTTCGCGACCAGGGCGTCAATCCTTTCATCAAATCCTTCCGGTTCGTTCGGCTGGAATGTCTCCTCGTTCATCCTCCCCAATTCGCCTCTGATAAAATCGGCGGCGGCAAAGACGAGGTCAAAGGTTTCCTGCTCAAAACCCCCGAGCCGGAACGGCCCTTCCCTGAATACGGCGAAAATATCCTCCAGGCGGTGGGCCAGCACCGACAAACCGGTCAGACCCATCATAGCAGAAGAACTCTTGATCGTATGCATTACACGGAAAATCCCATTGATTTCATCTTTTGTAAGCGCTTTTTCCTGTTCCGCATTTAACAGGATTTCGTCTGCCTGATCGAGAAGCTGGTTCGTCTCAAGAAGATAGATGTCCAGCATATCTTCCATATCTGTATCAAAAAATCCCATCTACATCACACCCCTGTTTCCTTCTCCGCTCCAAACAGTACCGCCCGGTTTTTTCCCGACGTCTTGCCATAATAGAGAGCCTTATCGGCACAGTTCGTGTTATCATCAAAGTCTTTTGCTTTATCATAGAGTGCGATTCCAAGCGTAACTGTGCATGTGAAATTCGTATCCCCAAACATAAACGGAAATTCTGCAATCTCCTTACGGATTTCCTCACAGATTTCAAGCACTTCCTGTTTTGTGACCGCCATCAGGATCAGGAGAAATTCCTCTCCGCCCCAGCGCACTACCTTATGCCTCCGGCAGATGCTTTCCATGATATTGGCAATACAGACAAGAACCATATCCCCCACTGAATGGCCGTAGGTGTCGTTGATCCGCTTAAAATTATCCACGTCCACCATGACTAGGGCATCGTCGCGGCCCTCTTCCTTCAAATCCTTCGCCAGCTTCTCCACGATAAAACGGCGGTTGTAAAGTCCCGTCAGCTCGTCACGGAATGCCGCCCGATTCAGCTTCTCCATATTTGCCTTGAGCGTCTCATTCAGGGAACGGAGTTCATCCTTCTCCTGCTTGTCATGGAGATGGGCCTTGACTCTGGATCTCAGTTCCTCCGGAAGAAACGGTTTTCTGATGTAATCGCAGGCGCCGAGGGAAAATCCTCTTGTAATGTCCTGTTCACTGTCCTTTGATGTGATAAAAATAACCGGTGCACGGCCGTTTTCGTGATCCCTGATTTTCTGGAACAGGTCATACCCCTCCATATCGGGAAGAACCACATCAAGCAGAATCAGATCCGGCTGAATCTGATCCAGCATATCCATTGTTTCCTTTGCCGAGTGTGCCTTGTGGATTGCCACCTCGTCACTCTTTAAAACTTTTTCTATCTGCTGACAAATTAACAGGCTGTCATCAATCGCTAATATTGTCTGTCCGCTTCCCATTTCTCTTTCTCCCTCCATTTGGCAGGCATCTGCCCGTCAAATTTTTTTAATCTCTCCGTTGACGGCTTTCACGGTTACCTCCCCGGTTACCGAATCCAAAGTTACCGTTCTTCCGTAATCTTTCCCTGTATCTTCCGCAGTAATGTGAATTCCCAGGCGGTGCAGCGTCTCCCTGACCGCATTGACATTCCGCTCACCGATCCCTTCCATCGAACCTCCGGTGCGGAACATTCTGGCTCCGCCCACCAGCCTCGCGGTGATATCGTCACGCCCGGCTCCCTGCCGGAGCATGGAACGGAGCAGGAGTTCACATCCACTGTCCGCAAATTTATATAAATTCTGACGGTCTGCTGCATCTTCGTAAGACGGCAGCATGATATGGGCCATGCCTGCAATATGCTTTTTTCTGTCAAAAAGGCAGACTCCCACACAGGAACCCAGCGCATAAGTAATCAGCGCCCCCGGCTCCTTCACCACAAGCGCACAGGCAATCCCCACATTAACCGGGCTATTTTTCATATTTCTCCTCTAGTATCGAAGCGATATTCTCCAGAGATTCCTGCTCCGGGAAGAACAGGACATAACCCTGCTCCGACAGTCCGCCGGTGCTGATCTCGGTTTCTATAAACAAAAACTCATCACTTACATTCGCAATACGGATCATTGGGACACTTAAAAGCGCTCCCACCATGTCCACATTTACATCCGGAACCGACACATCAATCGTGATATCCAGCATTTCCGCCAGAGCGCTGATGTAGCAGCAGCACATGATATTTCCGATCTCCTTGAATGCCGAAAGAGCCATCTCATCCAGAGTAAAAACATTTTCCGTCTCGCACCCCAACATTCCTTTTATGACACTTTTTAAAAAGGATTCACTGCACAGGAACATGAACATCCCCCGGATATCACCGGTTAAATCCATCAGAACGCCGGCTGCGGTATTTTCAGTTCCTCCCAGTATATTGGAAACCTGTTCAAATCCCCTGATATTTACCGCCGGAATCTTCATTCCGATTGCATGTCCCATCAGATCCGACAGGGCAGTCGCCGCTTTACCGCTCCCAATATTACCAAGCTCCCTGAGTATATCGCTCATACTGTCATTTAAACTGTAATACTTCCCCATCCGCTGCCTCTCTTCTCTGCTTCTCCTGGAATATATCCCTGAAAGACAGATACATTTCTTTTATTGCGCACATCATGCTTTCTATAATTCAAATTCCTCCACAAGCTGTTTCATAATCTGAGCCTGCGCCGACAGTTCCTCACTGGCCGCGGCGCTCTCCTCTGCCGTCGCAGAGTTATCCTGCACAATGGAAATCACCTGCTCGATACTCTCCCTGATCTGAAGTACTGAATCAGCCTGCTGTACGGAGGCATCCGAAATCCGGTCAATCATAGTCAGGATTTCTCCGGTTCCATGTACCACCCGGTCGAACGCTTCCGCCGTCTTTCCTGCCGCATCTGCGCCCTTGTCCACCTTATCCCCGGTCTGTTCCGCCAGCTCCGCCATCATCCTGGACGCCTCCGCCGTCTTGACGGCAAGATTGCGCACCTCGGCGGCAACGACTGCAAATCCGCGTCCTGCTTCACCTGCCCTGGCTGCCTCCACCGATGCATTCAGGGACAGCAGGTTGGTCTGGAACGCTATATCTTCAATCTCTTCCACAATTTTTCCAATCGTCTTTGAATTCTCACTGATATCGCCGATTGCCTCCAGCATGGCCGTCTTGTGGCGGTCTCCCCCGGCAACGATTCTGTTCACCTCATCAACCTTCCGGCTGGCCGCCACCGCATCGTCGGCATTGTGTTTTACCTTATCGGAAATTTCATTGATACTGGCCGCCAGCTCCTGCATCACGGCCGCCTGTTCCACAGACCCCTGGGACAGCATCTGAGCGCCGCCCGCCACCTGCTCGGAACCTCCCGCCACCTGTTCGGACGTATTGGCAATCTGCAGGATCGCCCTGTTTAAAAGCTCCGTAATCTGCTCCATAGCCAGACCGACCGCAACAAAATCGCCTTTATATGTAATCTCTGAACGATAGGTAAGCTTGCCGTTTCCGATGGCATATAAGCACTTCTCTATGTCGGATACGTAAGCCTTAAGCGTACCCAGAGTCTCTCTCACGCTGTCCGACAGAGCGCCTAATTCATCACCCGATTCATAAGCTACACATGCATCCAGATTCCCCTCAGCCATCTGTCTGGCCGCCTCCTGGATTTCCTTAACCGGGCCTGTGATCCCTTTTGTGATGCGAATCCACAGTAATGTGGAAATAATGAGGACGACAGCGGCAAGTCCTGTGATAATGCCGCTCATCCGCCGTTTCACGTCATGGCCATTATCCAGGTATATCTTGGCCCGCTCCAGGGATTTGTCAGCGATTTTCTGAAGATACTCCCTTTCCACCTCGGTATTCGGCTCATACTCGGCATCGTAAAGTTCCATCGCCTCCTCATAGCGGTTTTCCTCAAGAAGCCCGATCGCTTCCGCTCTGACGGGATTGATCTTATCCATCTGTCCTTTCAGACCGACAAGCAGTTCGTCGCTTTCCAGATTCTGCGCAAGATAATCATATCCTTTGAGCAGCACCGATTCCATATTCCTGGCTTCTTTTATTTTTTCTATCTTTTCCTGCTCTGTAACTTTCGTAGCCACATCGAGAATGCACCTTCCGATTCCCTGGACGGAGGACTTCATATCCTGAGCCGTGTACGATATGGCAAACGCCTTCTTATAGAATGTATCCAGGGTCCTGGAAGTTTCTGTAACTCCAAACAGAGCCGCCATCACAGTGACAATATACAGTAAAATAATTGACATATAGGAAACCAGTAATTTGTTTCCAATCCTAAGATCCTTAAACTTCAGCTTCTTCATTTTCTTACGTCTATCCCCTTCCACCGGGTTGTTCCGGACGCAGTTTTAATCTGCTTTTCCAGCCCCCTGCTTATCTTCTCTCTTTTCCGTCTTATCCTATGCCTGCAAATTGACTTTGACCATTTGCACCAGCATCTCGTCTTTAAACGGTTTCACGATAAAATCCCTGGCTCCCCTCTGGATTGCCTGGGCAATGACCGCTTCCTGTCCCAGAGCGGAACACATGATGACTCTTGCCCCGGGATCCTCAGTCAGGATATCGTCAAGAACCTCCAGCCCGGATCTCTCCGGCATGGTGATATCAAGAAGCACCAGATCAGGCCGGACCTCCTTATAGCGTTCCAGCGCCTCTCTTCCATCGCCAACCTCCGTGAAATTCTCATATCCCACTGTTTTAAGCGCCCTTTTAATTACCATTCTCATAAACATTGCATCATCTACAATCATTATCTTTGATTCCATCCGGTTTTATCTCCTTTCTTTATCCCGCATCTGTATACAAAATCGTCTTATCTCTCCGGCCATACTGTCTAACGGAAGCTGCTTCTGCGCGCCTCCAAGCTCAAGCGCCGCCGAAGGCATATTATAAATTTCGCTCGTCCTCCTGTCCTGGACAACGGTGCAGGCTCCCGCATTTTTCATTTCCAGTAACCCCTTAGCTCCGTCATCTCCCATGCCGGTCAGAATCATTCCCATCGCATTCTCCCCCGCCGCACCGGCCAGGGAAGAAAAAAGATAGTTGACCGAGGGTGCGAAGCCGTTTACTTTCTCTCCCGGAGTATTTCTGACGACATATCCCATACCACTCCTGCCCACGCTCATCTGACAGCCGTCGGAAGCCAGATAAACTGTCCCGTCCTGAATTATCTCTCCGGTCTCAGCCTCTTTTACCTTCATCTTAATCTGTAAATCCATATATTGTGCAAAGGTTCTTGCAAATCCACTGCTCAGATGCTGTACGAGCAGAATTCCGCAGGTATCCGCCGGCAAGTCTTTTAAAACTCGGAGAAGCGCCTTGGGGCCTCCGGCCGATGAACCGATTCCCACTAAAAAACGGCTGTTTTTATCTTCCCGTCCGCACAACAAGTTTCTTCCTGCCTGGGAATTTCCCACTTTGATCCTGATGATCAGTTCCCTGGCGAACAGATCCCTGCCGCGTTCCGTATCCATGGCCGTCATCTTTAGAAAATCGCATCCGCTTTTACGGGCAAATTTTTCTCCGTTCCTATCCCCGCAGACTGCGATAAGATGTTTATCCTTTTTCCCGAATGTGTGGACAGACATGTATTCCCCTTCAAAAAACGCCGCGGTCTCACATCCCAGTATTACTGCATCATACTCTGGGGCAGGCTGAGTTCCATTCCGCCGCAGGCCGGTTCTTAGGACAGAGACCGATATTCCATCGCACTGCAGCGCGGTCCTGAGCATTTCCTGTATCCTTACGGTCTCCGCGACAATTGCAACCCTGATTTCTTCCATATGCATTTCCCTCTATTTTCTGTAGACAGCCGGGCGCACATAAGTAAGCAGTTCATGGTCCCGGGGGAGCAGCTCGGTATGGCCCACAAACAGATAGCCGCCCGGTTTCAGCGCCCGGTATAAATTCTCTATTAATTTTTTACGCGACGCATCGTCAAAATAGATCATCACGTTGCGGCACAGAATCAGCTCAAAACGCTCAATACCCGTATTGGGTCTCATAAGATTCATTATCTGAAATCTGACCTTTTCCCTGAGCTTCGGAATGATTGTAAAACTGCCTTTGTCCTTTTCCTTCCTGCAGTACTTCTGCTGCCAGTACAGCGGTATCGCATCCAGCTCACTGAGCGGGTACCGTCCTTCTTTTGCTTTTCCTATCACACTCTCGGAAAGATCCGTGCCGAGGATTTCAAAAGAAGGGAGACCTCCCCCTCCGTCAGTATAATTTTGAAGCAGCATCGCCAGCGTATAGCACTCTTCCCCGCTGGAACAGCCGGCAGACCAGACTCTGAACGGCGACTTCGCCGTTTCCGGCCGGAACTCGGGAAGTATATTTTGCTCAAGGAATTCAAAATGTTTCGGTTCCCTCATAAAATATGTGTAGTTCGTCGTAAGGCGGTTCAGCAGGGCGGCCCTCATCCTTCCTGTCCGGTCCGCCTCCATCATCTCCATGTATTGTTTCAGGGAGGTAATCCCTTTCTTTTCCATCTCCTGGTTCATCCTGCACTCTGCAATGACTTTCTTTTGGGAAAGATCGATTCCATATTGTCCATTCATATACTTTATCAGGAGTTCAAACTCCTTACTCGTAAACCGTATCAAACCGCTCACCTCCGGACAACTCGTCTGCCAGCAGTCCCCAGAGGCTGCCGTCTTCCCGGATCATCAGTACGGCACACCCAAACTCCTCTTTGTGCTGCGCTCCATCCAGATATTTTACTGCGATAAGCCGGCCGTGGAAATATACCATGCCCGCAATACCGTCCGGCGCTCCCGGTACTTTAATCACACGGGGCTTCGGCAGGATTCTTCCAATCTGTTCCATCAAAACCTCACCATATCCGTCCCCGGAATATAATCTGAGAATTTTTCTTTTCTCTTCGGCCATCTTCGCTGCCTCCGTTATAAAAGTATGCTTGTCTCTATGACAAACGCCCATGCATCGAGGCTCTCCACATATGCCGCGCGCCTGAGGCGGGAACCATTTCCCTCCGTCACTTCTTCCGGCATCTCCTTCAGGCCGGAGGCGTCCAGTTCAAAAATCCCCATGATTTCATCGGCCCGGAATCCGCAGAGACAGTCCTCCCGGTTCAGGAGTATCATATATTTCCCAAAAATACCGGCGCTTTTGCCCCACAGACTGCACAGATCAAAAGGGCACACCTCATTGCCGCCATAGACAACCTTACCCCCGTCGTCTTCTTTTCCCGGAAGAATATGCTTTACAAGTTCAAGCGGAATCAAAAAAAGAGCAGCTTCTAATTCAAAACACAAAAATGTTTTTATCATAAAGCCCCTCCTTTTCTAACTTTTCAGATTTCGTTTTAAACTTAAATGCTTCCGTCCTCTGACTGTAAGATTCTGATTCTTCAGCTTGTTAACTCCTCGTTCTATCTTACAATAAATGGGATCTTACTTCAAGTTGATTCTCTGCTTTTTGCCCGAAAATCGGGCCGGTTTTTTCAATTTTTTGTGCAATTACTAAAAATTTCCTGGAAGGTCCGTATATTTTTTTACTCTCCGGACAATAATAAGCAAAACGGAGAAATCCGCATACAGGAAAGGATGGTAGAATATGCAGAAAACTATAAATGTAATTGCTCTCACCATAGCCATTATTGGTGCAATCAACTGGGGACTGATCGGGTTCTTTAATTTTAACCTTGTTTCCTATCTCTTTGGTTCCGCTTCCATGCTGTCCAAAGTCATTTACGCCCTGGTAGGGATCTGCGGATTATATCTCATCGGCTTCTACGGCCCTGTGACACAGGAGAAATAATCCCCTGTTATTTACGCAATATAATGGTTACAAAAAAGAGACGGAGCGGCAGATGATTAAACATCTGGCGCCTGTCTCTTTTTGTTGATTGGCAATGAAAAGTTCGCGAAGCGTGCTTTTCACTGCCATATATAAAACTTATTTTACTCCGAAATGTTCAAACAGAACTTTCTCCGCTTCGGCGTTCCAGAGGCCTTTGTGGGCCTTGCAGCACTCATCCAGCTTCTTATAAAGCGGATCCGTTTCTCCCAGCTTAGCAAAGTCGTCGATGGCCGTCAGCGGCATCTCAAACTGTGTGTACGTCAGCTTCTTTCCTCCCGGAATGGATGGAAGGTTCTTTGTGGCCTCCGCAATGCTGTCGATTCCGCCTACGTGGGTTACCATAACGGCCGGCTCAATCACGCCTTTTGCAGACAGGTCGTTGGCCTCAATCAGATCATCCGTATTGCCGCCTGTGGTTCCCATGATATGGGTGCTTGTATAGTGGCAGTTGTAGAGATTAATCTCTGCTGAAAACTGGCTGTCGGTCGGGCCTGCAAAGAAATTCATGCAGCCGTCAAATGCCAGCAGTTTATCTCCCATCTCGGCTACCTGTCTGATTGGGGCGTATACGAATACGTCATCATATCCCAAACCTTCCGTAATATCCATAAGCTCAGCGATCGGATCTGCCATTGCCGCTGTGTTTACATAGTGGAGTTCCACTCCCATCTCCTTGGCGTGGGCCTCGGAAATCACTTCTCTTGCGCGGTTGATTCTGTCCTCATTTACATCGGTTACAACGATCCGTTTCGGCTTATTTTCAAACTGGATGCCGTAGCTTACGGCTCCTAAGCCCATCGGGCCGCAGCCTCCCATGATTAAAATATTGCCGTCCACTTTTGTTCCCATCGCATGCTCGTAATTCTTTTTGTTGGTGTGGTAATTAGCATGGTATCCGCCGATTATACAGCTCATCGGCTCTCCGAGGGATGCCTGGAAGTAGCTCTCGCCGTCGTAATTTAAGAGGCAGCCCATCTCCATTACCTCGTGAGGGATAATGCAGTATGTGGCGGCTCCGCCGCAAAATTCATAGGAATATCCCGGGGAGTCCAGTTTTCCCTGATAGTTGATAGCCGGCTGGATGGAGAATTTCTGTCCCGGTTTGAACTGATCCTGCCATTTCTTTCCCACCTGTACGATATCTCCGGCAAATTCATGTCCGACGATAATCGGGTTGGTATCAATGTTCTGCGGAGCGCGTTTATGTTTTTTACCCTGCTTAACCAGCTTGTAGGTAGACATGCAGATGCTGTCACTCATCACCTTTACAAGGATTTCATCATCCTTTATCTCCGGTAATTCAAATTCTTCTAATCTTAAGTCATCGAGCCCATACATTCTCACTGCTTTTGTTTTCATATTTTCAACCTCCAATGATTGTTCTGTTTGATATCCTTATATTATCTATGATTACCAGTTTTAAATTCCATCATTCTGAAAATGATTCCATCACGCTTTTGTTGTAAATGTGGCGTAGATATCATCCTCGCTGCCTTTAATCAGTTCCTCGACAGCCTCCGGCGTCGCCATCTTTTCTGCAATGGTTGAGAGGATTTCCAGATGCTCCTCCCCTACTCCGGCGATTCCGATTACAAGATTGACCTTCTCGGTCCCCCAGTCGGTGCCTTCCGGGAATACCATTACTGCAATTCCGGACTGTTTAATCTCTTTCTTTGCTTCCTCGACTCCATGGGGAAGCGCAATTCCGTTTCCTATATTGGTAGGGAATGAAAGCTCCCTTTTTATCATTGCATCGATATAACCTTCATTTACATACCCGCTGTCGCAAAGGAGCTGTCCCACCGCCCGGATTACGTCATCCTTCGGCATCGGGCTGCAGTTTAAACGGATATTTTTCTTCTCTAAAAGCTCCGGTTTCTGAATTTTTTCAGCCTGTTCTTTTTTCTTTCCAAAACCAAACATTTTCTTATTCCTCCTCATTGTCTACAGGTTTTCCCGTTCCGGTGTTTTTTTGTTCCCTTTTATGTCTCAATTATAGCCCCGCCGCACCGTATAATTCAACTGAAACAAAAATGCATTTGGCATCATCAGATAGTGACAAAAGCTGAAGGCGGAAGTCTCCGTGGTCACATCCTGTCCAGGTACTGATCAAAATATTTTTTGAGATACCGCGACAGCAAATCCCGTACGTCCTCCTCTTCCTTTGTTATGATGGTATCCAGAAACTCATCCTTTTCCACCAGCATCTGGCTCAGATAGCCCAGCATGTCTGCGTTTTCCTGCGTGTGGCCTTCCTCCGGCATCAGCATGACAATAGCTGCCCTGATCCCCTTCATATCAGGGGCGGTAAATCTTTCTCCCGATTCCGGTACAAAGGCCGTAAATACCGGTTTCGTGACCCCCGCCGTCCGTGCGTGGAGGAGTGCGAAAGAGTAATCCGGAAAAAACTGGGAGCCCATCGTTTCCCTTCTCTTTAATGCCTCTATGATCATGGTCTGCCGATCCGCGTAGGGCGTCTGCTCCTCCCCCGCCTTTAAAAGCAGTTCCCCGAATGTTGCCGCCGTCCCAATCTTTGTGCGTCTGAAACGTTTGATCAGCGATTTAATCTGGGTCGCCAGATAGTTGACTTCCTCGAGCTGTCTTGTAAACGCCTCGTTCTCTTTCCCGGCCGCGGGCATGCGTTCGTATTCACGCACCCTGGCGGCTATCTGCTCCATCTCCTGGGACGTCAGAAGGGGGCTTACGTAAAGGATATCCGCATTTTCCCTGACAGGGAGTGTGGATACAAAGAAATCGGTATGCTCCAGTGCGAACGGGTTCAAATCGTTGACCCCGTATGCCGTAAGTTCGATGCGCTCCTTGAAAAACTTGTTGATCCTGGAGCACATCAGACGTGATATTCCAATTCCGCTGGCACAGACAACACCCATGTTCACTTTTCTCTTTACTTCCTTCCGGCTTTCCAGGCGCACCATAGCCGCCCCGAAATGGATAGCCAGATAGCCTATCTCCGGCTCCGGTACCGTGAAACCGTAATGTTCCTCTATTACTTCGGCAACGTCGCGGCACCGCTCGAAAATGGCGGCATAGTCGTTCTTTATCTGTTCCAGAAGAGGATTCTCAATTTTCATATTGTTGGCAAGGCGCACTAACGTCGGCTGCAGATGGGCGGCCAGCCCCTGGACGACGAACTCCTCATCCTGCTTGAGCTGCCAGGCAACGGCCGGATCAAACCGGTCAATCATCGCGTTTACCACCGACAGCAGTTCTCTCTGGCCGCTCACCCTGGCCTTTGAGTCCTCATCCAGCTCTATCTGCTGCACCTTAGCCCCCTTGATATGAAGACAGACGTATGCGACCTCGATCTCCGGGATTTCGATCTCAAATTCCTTTCTAAGTTCTTCCACAATTCTGCCGGCCAGACGATAATCTTCATCGCCGTACAGGGACTTGACCATAGCCTCATTCTCTTCCAGAATCTCTTTCCCCAGAATCCTGTTTACCGCGATCGTCACATGGAGGACAAGTCCCACATAGGAATTCTCGGTCAGATTTAAAAGTCTTCTGTCCTTCACCCTCTGGATGCACGCAATGACGCGCAGCAGAAGATCGTTATTTAAAATCTTATAGATGTTTTTATCATTTTTATTTTCCACCAGTTCAAACAGCGCCTGGTCTTTTTCCTCGTAAATATCCCGGATAAAGCGTGTGTCGATATTTTCATCGATAAAGGACCTGAGAGCCAGGCGGAAATCCTTCTCCCTGCCTTCTATGGATATCCCATAACCGGGTTTCCGGTTGATTTTCAGGTTGAATGGGGCAAACCACTCCTCCGCCGCCTCCAGATCCGCGCTGATGGTCGCTTCGCTGACTCCGAACAGATCGCTGTAATAGTAGAGCTTTTTCAGTGTCTTGTCCTTCAGGATTTCCAGGAGCAGCCGCTTGCGGCGCTCCGTCCTGTCCGAAACGTCCAGCGTATCCTTCTCACTCAGCTGATGATACAGCCTCTCTTTATCTTCCGCTTCTCCTTCCAGCCACACTCCCGTTCCCGTCTTGGAACAGAATGTCACATTGTATTCTTTCAGCGCTTTTCCCAGATATTCCAGTTCCCTCTGGACCGTGCGCTTGCTCAGTTTCATCTGCTCCGCCAGATTTTTGACGGATATGACTTTATCTTCATTCAGCATGATCCGAAGTATCTGCTGCATTCTCGGCGTAAAATCCATATATTTACCGTTCCCTCTCCCATTTTCCGACACTTAACCGCGCTTACCTGTTTTTTGTCATTCAGGCCCTTTTCCGCCCGGTTCTCTTATACGATAGAAAGACAGAACAGGGTGTGAAGCCACACCCGGTTTCTGCCTTAACATTCTTCTATACGTGTCCCATCCCGTCAATGTAACGGAACCAGAACATTTTTCCTTATCGGTTCAGTAATTCCTGAATCAGTTCATCGTATTCCGGCGCTGCCAGAAAATTGGTGATAAGGATGAGCTGTGCGTCCGGATTACTGTGTCCGGCTCTCTCCCCCAGTTCCTGATGCGTTACCACAATCTGCGCATCGGCCGGGATGGATGATACGGGTGAATGCATAACCTCGATATTTCCAAGGCCTGCCGCCGCCAGTTTCTTCTTGAGTACAGTTGCTCCCATTGCGCTGGAACCCATTCCGGCATCACAGGCAAATACGATCTTTCTGATTTCTTTTGCATCACCTGTATTAACTGTTTTACGCTCTTCGGCAATTCCTTTTGCCGCATTCTTCATTTCTTTCATCTTATTCTTTGAAGCTTCCAGGTCTTCATCCCTGCCTGCGAATTTGAGAATCGGCATGGAGATGAAGAAGGATACCGCCGTTGCTACAAGAACACCCAGCAGAACCGGGATATAGCCGCCTCGCGGGGTCATTCCGAGGATTGCAATGATGCTTCCCGGTGAAGCCGGTGCAGAAAGCCCTGCGCCCAGCATCTGCTCCACAAAGATACCGCTGGCCCCGCCTGCGATTACGGAGAGGAGTAAAAGCGGGTTCATCAGGATATATGGGAAATAAATCTCATGGATACCGCCAAGGAAATGGATGATTACGGCGCCCGGTGCGGAGCTCTTGGCAGAACCCTTTCCTGCCAGGCAGTATGCCAGCAGCACGCCGAGTCCCGGACCCGGGTTAGCTTCAAGCAGGAAGAAAATGGATTTTCCCGTCTCCTCCACCTGCTGAATTCCCATTGGGGAGAAAATTCCGTGGTTGATTGCGTTGTTCAGGAACAGAACCTTTGCAGGCTCGATGAAAATACTTGCCATTGGGAGGAGTTTGTTGTCAACGAAGAAACCAACGCCTGCCCTCATTGCCTCATTTAATGATTCTACGAGAGGTGTAACGCCCTTTAAGGTAAGGAGCGTCAGGATTGCTCCTACGATACCGAGTGAGAAGTTATTAACCAGCATCTCAAAACCTGCCGGAATTTTACCTTCTATTGCATTGTCTGTCTTTTTCATAATCCATGCTGCCAGAGGACCTACAATCATAGCGCCGATAAACATTGGAATATCGGAACCTACAATTACGCCCATGGTCGCAATGGCGCCGATTACGCCGCCCCGCTGTCCGTGTACGGCAGCGCCGCCCGTATAGGCAATTAACAGCGGCAGAAGCACGGTTGACATTGGTGTAACAAGCGTGGCCAGCGCCTCATTCGGCATCCAGCCTGTCGGGATGAACAATGCCGTAATTAAGCCCCATGCGATAAACGCGCCGATATTCGGCATAACCATTCCGCTTAAAAACCGTCCAAATAACTGAACTTTTTCTTTCATACTGATACCCTCTTTCCACTTTTATGTTCTATTTTCCAATTTCCAATTTCCGTTCATGTAATTCCAAATTGGTAAAAGTGACCGGCCGGTCGTTCCTTTTGATAGTTTTATTATACCCGCCCTGAGGGAAATATTTCAACATGAAGAAACAAGGATTTGTCACTATGTAATAGCGCCAAAAATCTGGCTGTCAGTGACAAATCCCTGTTTCGTTTTAAAGGTATATGATATACACAGTTCCTATACGCAGAAGCTGGAGGCGGCCCGCTTCAGATAATCAAAGAAATTGGCCTTTCTCACATCTTCCGCCGCTACGATATCCACGCTTCCAAGCTCCTGCCCGTTTAACCGGTAGACGAGACGGCCCAGAATATCGCCCTCGTTGACGGGAGCTTTGATCCCTTCTTCAAACACCCATTCTTTCTCAATGCCTCCGAAGTCCTCCCCCTTCATTGTCAGATAAGAAAAGGTTCCATTCAGCCTTCCCTGTACGGTGTCCTGAATTCCGTTTATAAGCGTGGCCGGCGGCACCGTGCCCGGATCTTCATCGCGGTACATCCGGCAGTTGGCATAGCCGTAATTTAAAAGCGTCAGAGCATCGCCGAACCTGGCTTTAAAATCGGGAGCCGCAAGGATGACGGCGATAAGTTCCACACCGTCTTTTTTTGCCGTTGCCGACAGGCAGTATTTAGCCAGGGAGGTTGAACCCGTTTTCAGGCCGGTCACCTCAAAATTAGTGGCCATTTTGAGCAGTTTGTTGGTATTGGAAAGACCGAATTCTTTTGTGCCCTGTTTTGTCACGTGGGTGATATTTTCCATCCATATCGTGGAATAATTAAAAATCTCGGGATATTTTGTGATAAGCTCCCTTGACATTAATGCTATATCACGGGCCGACATTGCATGGGTTGTGGAATCAGTCAGTCCGCAGCAGTCCTCAAAGTTTGCGTTTTCCATTCCAAGACCTTTTGCCCGCTCATTCATCATTTTTACAAATGTTGCCTCATCCCCGCCTATGAATTCCGCCATTGCCACGCTGGCATCGTTGCCGGACGCAATGACGATACACTTGATCAGTGTCTCTACGGTCTGGACTTCGCCCTCCTCCAGGAATACCTGGGAACCTCCCATGGATTTTGCGTGGGCGCTGGTGACAACTTCGTCGTCCAGATGGATTTTTCCGGACTTCAGGGCGTCAAATGTCAAAAGCAGCGTCATAATCTTCGTGACACTGGCCGGGTTCCTGGCCTCATCGGCATTCTTTTCATAAATCACCGTTCCGGTGGACGCCTCTATGAGGATTGCCTCCGGAGCCTGAATTTCCGGCCCGTCCGCAGCCTGGACCATCGCCGAAGCAGCCGCGGCCGGAATCTCCGGAACTGAAGCATACACGCTAAGCCCCGCCTGCAGGACCATCATAATCGTAAAAATAACCGCCGTTAATCGTTTCATACCTTTTCTCCGCATCTATTTCCTTCTTTAATCAGGATATGGACAGAATGCATGTACTTATGCCACTGTGTTACAGGAAGTGTTCTTTTCTTTCCGACAAAATTTTAATGTGAGGAATGAGGACGCCGCCGGTACGGGCGGGGGGCGGGATGGGGAGGGGGAGGGTATGAGTCTTCAGTCCCGTATGTTAGGTTGTCGCGGGTGGGGAATCCGGGCAGAAAAAGTTCCTGCGGGAAACGCTTGCGCTCTTCGGAGTACATAACGGACACTAACCTCGTGAAAAACCTCGGTAAGTGCCGATGAACTCCCAGGTTCCCTCCGGAATCTTTTTCTCCCTTCTTCCCCACAGGTAGGTTATGGCCCGGGACTGAAGACGCGAAGGTTTTCGCCATCCCGAAACTCGGCCTGCGGGGGCTGATTTGTTCTCTTCCTTCAAGTGCGGGGGCTACTGTCGCTGCCACTACGTTTCCTTGAATTTCAGGGGAATGCCTCTTGTATGGTATTCAATTGAAAGGTTCACGACTATATAGTGGCCGCGACAAGACCTCCCTCCGCACTTGACGAAAGAGACAATCAGCCCCTGAAGCCGGCGGACGGGGCAATAACCTTCGCTGAGTCTTCAGTCCCGCCGATCACCTGCCCGGGGAAGGAAGGAGAAAACTTTCCGAAGGGGACCTTGGAATCCGCCGGTGCTTGATGAGGTATTTTCGAATCGTCGAGTAGATGTGCCCCTTACAGGGCACACCCCTCACAGAAATCCGGACGTGCGGCTTTCCCGCATCCGGCTCTTTATAAGGCGCATCGTTCACTTCTATCATGCGTATACGTTGACATAGATTTTTGGCCGTTTGAGGGGATACTGTTTTAACAACTCCCTGTATCCCTCCCACGTATAGCTGTTTCTCTGGCTTCTTCGGTTCAGCCAGTAGTACAGCCGTCTTTTTACACGCTCGTAGAAACACCAGATACTTCGGCTATTATCTGTGATTCCGTAGTAATGGTAGTAGCCAATTAAAATTTCGTTCAGCTTTTTGATGAGCTCCTTGGGGTCTTCATGTCTCTTCCGCTTAATATGCGCGTTCATTTCCCGGCTCTTCTTCGCCAACTTCTTTTTACTGGTTTTCCTCTTCACTCTGAACTTCCCGTTCCGGTTCTCGCTACAGTAGTGTGTAAAGCCTAGAAAGTCGAATGTCCCCGCCTTTTTCCCTTCTTTTTGGCTGCGTTCCTTCGCATACCTACCGAATTCAATTAGACGGCTTTTATCCTCTTCCAGGCTCAGCCCAAAGTGCCCCAGCCTACGTTTCAACCGTTCATAGAATTCTTCCGCCTCCTCTTTATCTTGGAAGCACACTACAAAATCATCGGCTTACACCACCATGCCGCAGTAGCCTTTCATCCCCGGCTTCACTTGCTCCACAAACCACCATACCAGCACATAATGCATATACAGGTTAGCCAGCCCCGGGTAGCATACGGCTCCCTGGACGCTTACTTCCAAGGTCTCATGGTACTGGTAATCCTCCAGGATTCCACTCTTCAGGATTCTCCTTACCAGGCGCGTGATATTTGGGTCTTTGATTTTGGATTCTATAAACCGTACAATCCAGTCATGGTCAAGATGTTGAAAGAAGGATTTTATATCTGCATCCAGTACATAATTCGTTTTCTCCCGTTCCAGCATCCCGTTCAGTTTCTTTATTGCCTGATGGCAGCTTCTTCCCGGACGGAATCCCATCATCTCTTCATAGAAATGGGGTTCAAACACGGCTTCCAGCAGTTCCTTTAACGCTTCCTGTACCAACTTATCCTCATAGCAGTAGATACTCAGCGGCCTCGTTTTCCCATTCTCCTTCGGTATCTCCACTTTTCTGGCTGCCTTTGGCTTATACGATTTCTTTTTCAGCCGCAGTACCAGATCTTCCAGATTCCCTTCCAGATTCTTTTCGTATTCCGCTTTGCTCACTCCATCGATTCCCACTGCTTTCTTTCCATCCATCTTTTCATGGCAGCTCTTCAACAGCTCTTTGTTGATGAGATGCCCGATGGACGTAAATACCATGTCCGGATTTTCGCTTGACATCTGTGATATTCTCGCCAATTTCGTTTCCATCTTTTTTTCTCCTACCTCTGTGTGCAGTTGATGTTTCCTCTTTGATATTGCCTTATAAGGCAGGGCCGGGAGGATTCCCCGGCCCCTTCTCGACTTCCCTTTAGCGGTGCGGTTCCCCGCCTTTTCGGTACTATTCGGCCTTCCGACTGCCTGCCACCCGTTTGCCTCCCTTTCCGGTCGGCATACCCCTTCCCCACACAAGGAGGGGAGACGGCAGGCTCTCCCCAGTTGACATGATATCATTGTATAACATGATTGGCTCTCGGACACCGCAGCAGTGTGGAAAATCTCACCCTATCGATAAGCCCACATATTGCCTTCCACTACACTAAAAGCGTCGGCCTGCTGGATTTTCACAGCGTTTCGGTGCTCTATCACTCAACCCTATTACCTGGCTGTCTACGCTTAACTGGCCGCATTACTGTTGTCAGCCCAAGACTCGCTACCGGTGGTGTGGTTAGCACCTTGCCGGACAGGGTTTCCACCTGTTAAATATCACACCCTTTTCTGGGCGCACTAGCATCCGCAGCGCATTCCACAAGCTGGAGCGAGTCCCCGTAGGAATTTTTTCTCCTGGATTCCCCCTCACCACAACCTATAAACCGGGACTGAAGACTCATCCATCCCCCCACTCCCCCGTCCGCCGTCTTACAGAGGCGTCCTCGCATCTCAACTAAATCCCCTCTTATAACCAAATAAAGGGATAAATTTTAAGTAAACTGTAATAGTTATTCCCAAAAATCTATGCTATAATGTTATCCAAACGATGAAATGCATTTTCTTTTTTATTTCCATCGACAACAATGGAAGCCGGAATTTTTTCCGGTCTACTTTTTTGCCTGTCTGTCATCCTGAATTTTAATTTCATGCCTTACAGGCGCCTCAAACAAAACATATTCTTAGATAAAGGTGATTTAATACTATGGGAAAAGATGATTTTTTACTGAAAAGCAGCGGATATTCCAGTTATTCCAGGCGCCGGCGCAGGAAGTTCCTGCGGGTACTGCCTTATATTGTCCTGGTGTCGATTCTGGCTATTTTACTCTGCATTGCGGCATATCTCTACATGAGAAATAAGAGCCTGGAGACCAGAGGCGTACTTGGGGAGGTCTACACTGCCTCGGATCCGTCCATGCAGGGACCCGATCCAGACAATCAGGGAGTTGCGGGGACGGTAGGAGATTCTTCCGAATCCCAGGATGCCGCGGAAGCTTCCGCCAATGCAAACAGCCTGGAGAGCTATCTGGCCCGCGCTAATCTCATTGCAGCCGGTTATGATTACGACGCTGCCATCGCGCTTTTAAATGAAAGCCCTTATGCATCGGATGAGCAGGTTACTGCGGCAATCGCAGGCTTTGAGGAGACAAAGAGCACTCTTGTGCGCGCCGATCCGAAGAAAGTCACACATGTATTTTTCCACACCCTGATTATGGATACCTCCAAGGCCTTTGACGGCGATTCGAGGGAAAAGGGCTATAATCAGATGATGACCACCAAAGAGGAATTTATGAAAATTCTTCAGTCCATGTATGACCGCGGTTTTGTTCTTGTCAAGCTCCATGATGTAGCCTACGAGACCACCGGCGAGGACGGCAATCCGCACTTTGTCCAGGGCGACATTATGCTGCCTCCGGGCAAGCAGCCTTTCGTCATGTCACAGGATGACGTATGTTATTATGAATATATGGCAGACGACGGTTTTGCCACAAAGATGATTATCGGAGAAGACGGAAAACCTACCAATGAGATGAAACTGGAAGACGGTTCCGTACTCGTAGGTTCCTACGACCTGGTTCCGCTGCTCGACGACTTTATCGAAGAGCACCCTGATTTCTCCTATAAGGGAGCAAAAGCAGTTATTGCTCTTACGGGATATAACGGTATCCTCGGTTACCGTACTGCCCCGTCTTACGACTCAGACGAGTACAGAGCCAAGAACCCGGGCTTTGACTATGCAAAAGAGCGGGAAGAGGCCGCCAAGGTAGCCGAGTGCCTGAAAGAAAACGGTTTTGAGCTGGCTTCCCACAGCTGGGGCCACAGAAACATGGGAACGATCTCGATGGAGAACTTCCGCACAGATACGGATAAGTGGGAGGCAGAGGTGGAAACCCTGATTGGCCCATGCGATATCATCCTGTTCCCGTTCGGCAGCGATATCGGCGGCTGGATGCCTTACGACACCAGCGGGGAGCGTTACCAGTATCTCCATTCCAAGGGATTCCGGTATTTCTGCAACGTGGATTCCAGTCAGTACTGGGTACAGATTGGCGACGACTACATGAGGCAGGGACGAAGAAACCTGGATGGCTTCCGAATGTATTACGACCTTCCGGAGACGAATCCGACGAAAGATCATTTGAGCGATTTATTTGATGTTAGCGAGGTATTTGACAGAAGAAGGCCTACTCCGGTCGCGAAGATGAGCGAGTAGAAAAGAGATGATAAAAAAGTGCCATACCCGGCGCCAGGAATGCTGGATTCCTGTACCGGGTATGGCACTTTTTTAATCCATAGAAAGTTACGTCCTATAGATCAAAACACGTTCTAGTCTAAAACTGCACTATCTCTTTTATCTCTTTTGCCTTCTCCACATAGTCCGCGTAGAGCATCGGGCCTTCACCTTCATATTCCGGGCTGAATTCGTATTCCACTCTCGCGGTAACTTTCACCCACTCTTTAGTTTCCAGGAGTCTGGCATTTTTGGCTTTGCACATGAAGCCCAGGAAGGTCATATCCGCTTCACAGCAGGTCATCGCCATTCTTCCCGGCACAAAGTAGTTCTTCGGGAAATCCGGAGTCTTTAAAACCATCGCGGTAAATTCCACAGTCTTTCCACGGTAGCGGTCAGGCTTGTCCAGCATGTCGATATACCAGATTCCATAAGCTTCCGGTGAAATCTCTATCACTTCTGCATTTACATCATAGGGCAAATCCGCTTCGGAAATTTCCTGTATTTCGCCCTCTGCATCCTCAAAGACAATCTGCACCTGAGGATTCATTCCCTTTAAGGTCCTGCGGTAGGTATCCAGGTCTTCAATCCCGTCACACCGGTTCATAATCAGCATTTCCGTGTTTCTGACCATGGCGCCCACCAGCGGTTTCATGTTGTTCAGATATAAATCGAAGGTAGAACCATCGACAATCGTGATCTGCTGGTAAAGCTCCCAGTCGGGCGGAAGTTTCAGCTCATCAAGGTTCCACATGCCGTTCCACTCCACCAGCATACGCTCCGGGTTATAGAAAAGCTCCAGCTCTTCCAGATATTGCGGAGTGAGCTTTGAGAATTCCTCCACATAGACTACCGCCGTCTTTGTCTCTTTGAGCAAATCCGCCTCGTACTCTTCCTCGCCTTCTTCGCAGACAATTAATAATGTCTTTCCCTCAGACTGGAAGTAGTCCTGCTGAAGTGTAAATTTTATAAAGGCGGTTTTACCGGCTTCCAAAAAACCGTTTATCAGAAATAACGGCATCTTCTCGTCATCCATTACTTATATCTCCCTCCGTGGTTCATCAGGCTTTGAACGCCGCTTCCAGGCCTTCCTCATCCAGATTTGCGCCTATTACGCAGAGTTTACCGGTATAGTCCGGAATTCCTTCGCGGATTTCCACCTGCTCCGGAACCAGATCAAAATGAAGCCAGATTCCCTCTTTCTCGCCTGGAATCATGCCTTTTGCACGGAGTACCTCGCCGTATTTCCGGCTGTAAGCAAGCTCATGAAGCACTGCCTCCAATTTTTCGCGGCTGATGGCGGATACATTCTCTCTTCCCCAGCTTGTGAAAACTTCATCTGCATGATGATGGTCATGGTGATCATGATCGTGGCAGCCACAGGTGCAGTTTTCGCCGTGATCATGGTCGTGGTGGTGGTCATGATGTTCATGATCATGGCAGCCGCATTCCTCATCGTGGCCATGATGATGGCGCTCATGCCCATGGTCGTGGCAGCCGCATTCTTCTTCACCGTGATCATGGTGGTGGTGCTCATGCCCGTGATCATGGCAGCCGCATTCTTCTTCCTCATCGTGGTCATGATGATGGTGATGCCCGTGATCGTGGCAGCCGCACTCTTCTTCCCCGTGGTCATGATGGTGATGCTCATGCTGTCTGTATTCCCTGGCCTCCTGCATCAGTTCTTCCGCCATATCATCCTTTTTCTCGATAATTTCCAGAAGCTGCGCACCCGTAAGCTGGCCGCATGGAGTTGTTACAATATTTGCCGCTGCGTTATGCTCCCTGAGCATCTCAACAGCTGCCTGGACCTTATCGGCCGCTGCTATATCGGTACGGCTCAGCACAATGGTACCCGCATTGTCAATCTGGTTATTAAAAAATTCACCGAAATTCTTCATATACATACGGCACTTGTTTACATCTACAACGGTAACGGCGCTGTTGAGCATTACTTCTATTTCAGAAGCCACATCTCTCACTGCCTTCATGACATCGGAAAGCTTTCCAACGCCCGACGGCTCGATGATGACACGGTCCGGCTGGTATTTTGTGAGCACTTCCTTAAGCGACCTGCCGAAATCCCCAACCAGGGAACAGCAGATGCAGCCTGAATTCATCTCACGGATCTCAATCCCGGCGTCTTTTAAAAATCCTCCGTCGATTCCGATCTCACCAAATTCATTTTCAATCAGCACGACTTTCTCACCTGCGATGGCTTCCCTGAGGAGCTGCTTAATAAATGTAGTCTTTCCTGCTCCAAGGAAACCGGAAATGATATCAATCTTTGTCATTATTATCAACCTTCTTTTCTTCTTTTTACAATAGTTTAAACCTAATTTATTATTTTTACACAAATACAGGATAAAGTCAAGCAGGTGAGAATTTCAATCAGCTTTTTTATACCATGTTCCGTATCAGACAAAACGGCCTGCGGCTCCTTCCGTACGCAAAAAGGACAGCATCTGATTCCCTCAGGAATTATGCTGTCCTTGCCATCTTAAACTTCCGGCCTGCCAAATCTTTTCCGCATCCGTTTCTCAATTCGAACTTCTTACTGCTTTCTCCGTTTTACCACTTAAATCCCTGCCGTACCGCCTGCACCAGACTGAACAGTATAAAAGCCGCCAGATCAACTACGACCACACTGGCTCCCGCCGGAGTGGAATAGACATAGGAAATAACCATTCCAATGCAGAAACAGATAATAGAAAGAATTCCGGAGACAATCATAACTCCCTTGAAGCTTTTAAATATCCTCATCGCAGTCAGGGAAGGGAATATAATCAGGCTGGAAATCAGCATCGCCCCCATCATCCTCATTCCGAGCACAATAGTCACGGCGGTCAGAACCGCAATGAGCACGTTATAAAGAGAAACGTTCACGCCGGTTGCCCTGGCGAAATTCTCATCAAATGTCACCGCAAAAATCTTATTATAACAGAACAGGAAAAGCCCTAATACCACTACGGAGAGAACGGCGGCAAACTGCACGTCCTCCCTGCTCATCGCAAGGATGCTGCCGAACATATAGCTGCTCACATCAGTTGTCATTCCCGTCGTCATGGAGGTCACAATAATGCCGATGGCAAGCGCGCTGGCTGAAATCATTGCGATCGCCGCGTCACTTTTAATCTTTCCCCTCTCCGTGATCCTGAGAAGGAAAAATGCCGCCAGGACTACAACGGGAATCGATACTTTCAGGGGAGACCATCCGATCGCCAGCGCCACCGACAAAGCGCCGAAGGATACATGGGAAAGTCCGTCTCCTATCATGGAATACCGTTTCAAGACAAGGCTGACCCCCAAAAGTGATGCACATAAGGACACCAGCACACCTCCCACGAGCGCTCTCACGATAAAAGGGTAGGACATCATTTCTCTTACAATGCTCATCCTTCGTCACCTCCCAGAAACTGTCTGCCGATACCGCTCTTCAGATACTCTCTCATTGTCCCGCAGAAAACTGCCTTCTGCTGCAGATGCAGGATTTTTCCCGCCTGTTTTACGATATTAGCCATATCATGGGAAACCATCAGAATGGCCACCTTTTCCTCCCGGTTCAGCTTTCTGATAATATAATAAAAATCCTGAATCGCGGAAGGATCCAGCCCGGTTATCGGCTCATCCAGAATCAAAAGCTTGTCCGTGGCACAAAGCGCCCTGGCAATCAGCGCTCTCTGCTTCTGCCCTCCCGACAAATCCCTGAAACAGCTTTTTTTCAAATCCATAATTCCAAGGCGCTCCAAATTAGCAAGCGCCGTCTCTTTTTCTTTTGAAGAGTAGAAAGGCCGGTTCCCTCTCTTCCCCAGGCAGCCGGACAGAACCACTTCAAAAACGGTAGCCGGGAAATCTTTCTGCGCCGCTGTCTGCTGGGGCAGATAACCGATCCCGGCTTTTTTAAGCTCCTCCGACACCTCAATTTTTCCCGCCGTCGGCTTTAACAGGCCCAGAATCCCCTTCATCAGAGTGCTCTTACCCGATCCGTTCTCACCTACAATACAGATATAGTCCCCCGTATTGACTTCCAGGCTCACATCAATGACCGCATCCTGGTTTTCATATCCAAAATCGACATGCTCACATCTTAATAACAATCCCATTTATTCAAGTCCTTTTCTCAGGTTCACCACATTTTGCTCCATCAGCTCCAGATAAGTTACCCCCGAATCAAACTGCCTCCTCGTTAAGTTGTGGCAGGAGTGGAACAGAAGAGGCTCCGCCCCTGTCTCTTCCCCTATAATCTCGGCGACACGGTGGCTGGAAAGCTCCAGGTAATAGACTACCGGTATATTTTCCGCCTTCACTTTGTCTATCAGGTAGGCAATCGTCTTTGCGCTAGGTTCCGTATCTGTGCTGCATCCGGTAAAAGCCGCCCGGTATTCAAGACCATATTCCTCAAAGAAATAGCGCAGCGGAAACTTGTCGCCAAAAACCAGGAGTCTCCTGTGGCCCGCCGCAACAACATCCCGGAACTCCTGATCAAGAGTCTTCAGTTTGCCGATATAATCATCCGCCCTTCTGCGGTAATCCGCCGCATGGGCCGTATCTTCTTCCATCAGCACATCTGCCAGGACTCCCGTCAGCTTCATTGCATTGACCGGAGAGGTCCAGATATGTTCATCATACTCTATTTCAATTTCGTGTCCGTCGTCATGTTCATGGCCTTCGGCCGAATGATTATGGTGTTCCGAGAAGTGATCATGCTCTTCCGCCTCCATCCCTTCCACAATCTCCTCTTCCATAGTGTCCACGTAATCCATCATTGTGACAACACGGCCGGGAGCTGCGCCGTCCCCAAAGGAATCCAGGACTTTCTCAAGCCACTGTTCCATCGCGCCGCCGTTGCACACGACAAGATCTGCATTCTGGATGGTAATCATGTCTGCCGGAGTCGGCTCAAAGGAATGGCTGTCCATCCCGGCCGGAACCACAAGGGTAAGCTCGATATCATCTCCGGCTATCTGGCGCAGAAAATCATAATAGGGGAACAGGGTTGTAACCACATTCAGTTTCCTGTCTGTACCCCTGACTTCCTTTTTCGGCTCTTCGGCAGCATAGTTTTCCGTTTCGCCGCCTTTTGTACCACCGCTCCCACCGCCGTAACGGCTGCAGCCCGCAGCAAGGACAGTGACTGCAAAAAGCAGAACCATGATAGGAAAACGGATGGCGAAACGCTTCATCCAATTTCCCCTTTTTCTATTTTTATTTTCTTTCATTCAAATCCTCATTCGGCATATTTGCTTTTTCTACAATCATTTCCACCTGTGAGGGATGCTCCACAATGTACTTCGGACTCAAAGCTTCCAGCTCCGCCCTGTCCCTGAATCCCCAGGTAACGCCTGCCGTATCCATTCCGGCCGCGATTCCCGTCTTCATATCCGTATTGGTATCGCCCAGATAGAGGCATTCTTTGGGCGTCATTCCCATCTCACGGCAGACAATCAGCGCTCCGTCCGGTGCAGGCTTCTTAGGCGTACCCGCCTGTTCTCCCCTTACGCAGTCAAAATAATTTTTCCCAAAAATGGTTTCTATGTTCTCCACCGCCTGGTCATGCGGTTTGTTGGAGAATACTGCTATCTTTACCTGTTTCTTCCTCAGGTATTCAAGAAGATGCTCGATTCCCTCATAGGGCTTTACATCCTTCATGCAGTATTTTGCAAAATTCTCCATATACAGCGGAAGAGCCGCCTCATAATGTGCCAGCTTTTCATCGCCGCAGGCCTTCAGGGCGCGTTCCATCTGTGTCCTGTAACCGTCTCCCACCATCCGCTTCGTCTGCTCCGGTACAATCGGTCCGAGGCCAAAGGCAGCCAGTGTTACATTCGTTGTATAAGTCAGGGCATTGACCGTGTTAAGTAATGTCCCATCAAGATCAAAAATACATAAGCGGTACATCTCTCTCTTCCTTTCGACGTAAAATTCAGATTATTCACAAACAGTACGCGAATAAACCTCACGTAACCTATCCGGTTTGAACAGTAACAGAAATTCCCACATGTAATAATATACTAAAAAAAAGAAAGATGCAACGGCCACTTATTTTTCCCCTCCCCCGGCCGGGGTGTAAAAAGGGGGGATTCTTGAATTTGTCTTTCTTTTCTCTTTCTATTATATTAATTCACCTCCAGGCTCTGGCCTGCCTCCCGGGGACATGATATAATGGGAATTAATTGAAAAATGAGGACGCCGCCGTCAGGCCGGGGACCGGGGTGGTGAGGGGGGATCGATGAGTTTTTCGTCCCGGGCGTCAGGTTGTCGCGGGCGGGGAATCCGGGCAGAAAAAGTTCCTGCGGGAAACGCTTGCGCTCGTTGGAGTACATAACGGTCACTAACCTCGAAAATACCTCGTAAGTGCCGATGAACTCCCAGGTTCCCTCCGGAATCTTTTTCTCCCTTCTTCCCCGCAGGAAGGTTATGGCCGGGACGAAAGACTCAGCCAGGACGGCGGCCCGGTCCCCGGCCTGCGGCGGCTGATTTGTCCTTGTTCTTCAACGGGGGAGGCGCTTGTCGCTGCCACTGCGTTTTTCAGGATGAATGAAAACTACATCCCGTTTACTAAGAGACTATGGAAGCTTGTAATCTTAGAGTGTTTATTTTGATACTCTTTTTTATACAGCCCCAAAAAGCATTCCTACTAAAAGGAGGTATTTAATGAAAAAAAGAATCAAAATCCTGTCATCCGCGATAATCATTTCAATGTGCTGCTTCTCCACTGCTTTTGCCGGACAATGGATACAGGATCAGGACCGACCTGCTGTAAAAGATGGAGTTTCAAACTGGCGCTGGCAGGAGGATGACGGCGCCTTTGCCGCCGACTGTGATCTCTGGCTGGATGGAAACCGGGACGGCATCTATGAGAACTACTTTTTTAGTCCTGACGGCTGGATGCTTGCCGATACCGTGACTGAGTACGGGCAAAAGATAGGGACGGACGGCGGCAAGCGCCTGGACGACGGAACCGTGTCCCTGCTCACCGCCCCGAAAGACAGCAGTGAGATAACTACCCCGGATTATACCTTAACTCTGCCGGATAGCTGGAAAAATCATTACTGTTATTCCACAAACGGAGGAAATCTTTATGTGAATTTTTATCCCGTCAAACCTCTGATTATAGACGGGAAAGTCCGCAGCTCCGTCACTCAGACCATGTTCTGGCTCCTGCAGTTTGACAGCCGGGAAGAGATGGATGAAACAAGCGCTCTTGGTATGCACGACGACTGGAAATATCTTGGCAGCCATGGCGGCAAATACTATGTTTCCTGCGGTCCCACGGACACGGCTATCGAATTTTATACAGACGAGGAGCGGAAAATGATGAAACAGATGGATAACAGCCTTTACTCCGGAGAATCTTCCGGAATATGGAACAGAATGGATTTCCACTAGAACGTGCAGATGCAGATGGCGGGAATGAATTTTCAAACACGCTCTAGAGCTTCCTGCAACATTCTGTAAATGACTGTCATACAAAGGAGGGTTCCTTATGGATAAACAGATATACAAATTGCCGCTCTACACGCTTGCCGCAGGACTTATTACCAGAATTATCTTCTACTTTGTAGTACTGACTGCTGTCAGTCTGACCACAGAATGGTCTGTCTGGATGAGCAACGGCCTCCTTGCCGCCCATCTCGCCGCCTCCGCCGTTCTTTTTATTTTCATCGGACGGCGTCTTTGCAGGACGTATACCCGGCAGACGTGTTTCAGGGCTGCGTCCCTGCTCGTTGTTTACTCTGTCATCACGCTTGTTCTGGAACAGCTTATGCTGCGCACCGGAGCTTACGGTCAGATAAACGTTTTACTTTATCTCCCTGTGGAAATTTTCACTCCCATTACCTCCGTGACGCTGCTGCTCTTCGGAAAATCACTTCCTGGCTGGCTCTGCGCCGTTCCATCCCTGTTCGCGCCTTACCTGTTTCTGTTCTTCAGCACGGACGGTTCAGACGGCACTGCACCGGTTCCCGGCCATACTGATTTTTAATCATAGAAACTATGTAACGCAAATAATAAGTTACCTTGGAAAGGCTTAATTATGGGAGAACTTGAAAAACTTCCGAATATCGGAAAAGAACTGGAACGCCAGCTCAATGAAGCAGGAATCTTCACGAGGACGGATTTGGAAAAGTACGGTTCCAGAAATGCATGGCTGAAAATACAGGAATTTGACTCCTCTGCCTGCATCCACAGGCTGCTTGCCCTGGAAGGCGCGCTGCAGGGAATGAAAAAAACGCTGCTTCCACCGGAAATAAAAGCAGACCTGAAGGAATTTTATACCCGGAACAAGATAAAGGACACTCCGTAAACTTGTCCCGGACAACCAATAAAAAAGATGAAACTGTTTAGCCGCCTGCCTCCGCCGACTGTAGTAAAACGTGGGGGAGGAACAGCTCTGTCCGGAGACAGACGGCAAACATTTCATCTTTTTTATATTATCTCAATAAATTAAAACCATATACATGCAATCTATACATTCTTTTTAAGAGCAGCCAGGATAATGCATCCGACCGCAGAACCCGCTGCAACCGCCGCCAGATATCCCAGTGGGTTTCCAATGGTGGGGAGCACGAAGATACCGCCGTGGGGAGCTCTCAGTGTGCATCCCAGGAGCATGGACAGACCTCCGGCCACCGCTGAGCCTGCTATACAGGAAGGGATTACACGCAGCGGATCCTGTGCGGCAAAGGGGATGGCACCTTCCGAAATAAAGGACAGGCCCATAATATAGTTTACAAGGCCGGACTGACGCTCTTTATCCGTAAATTTCCTTTTGAAAAAAGTGGTTGCAAGGGCAATTGCCAGCGGAGGAACCATACCTCCCGCCATAACGGCGGCCATCACATCAAAATTGCCCTCCGCCAACTGGGCTGTTCCGAACACATAGGCTGCCTTGTTAACCGGGCCGCCCATATCTACCGACATCATGCCGCCGACCACCATACCGAGAATCACCTTGCTGGTCCCGCCCATCCCGTTTAACAGATGGGAAAGACCATCGTTGATTGCGCCGACAAAGGGATTGATAATGGTCGTAATCACGGCTACGAGGAGAATACCGAGCACTGGATAAAGAAGGATCGGCTTAATTCCATCCAGTGATTTAGGCAGTCCGCTGAATACTTTTTTTAGAAGCAGGATGAGATAACCGCCGATGAAACCGGCCAGCAGCGCTCCCAGAAAACCGGCATTTACATCTCCGCCCGCGGGGTTTGCAAATGTCATGCCCATCTTGGCAACGAGCCCGCCTACAAAACCAACGGCCAGACCTGGACGGTCTGCAATACTCATTGCGATGAATCCCGACAGGACCGGCAGCATCATTCCGAACGCCTGCTCCCCCACCGTCTTCAAGTAGGCGGCAAGAGGCGTATTTTTACCAAAGTTCGCCGGATCAATGGAATAGTCATCAAAAAGAAATGCAAGGGCAATCAGAATCCCTCCTCCGATGACAAAGGGCAGCATGTGGGAGACGCCATTCATCAGATGTTTATAGATGCTTCTGCCAAAATTCTCCTTCTCGGATGTTTCTTCGGCTCCGTTTCCTCCGTCTCCCGTATGGTGGTAAACAGGCGCCTCTCCCGCTTCGATTCTCTTAATCAGTTCTTCCGCTTTGTGGATACCGTCTGATACAGGCGCAATGATAACCGGTTTTCCGTTGAAACGCGCCATTTCCACATTCTTGTCTGCCGCAATGATGATTCCGTCCGCGGACTCGATCTCTTCCCTTGTGAGATGGTTTTGAATGCCGTCCGCTCCGTTTGTCTCCACCTTGACCGGATATCCCAGTTTTTCACCGGTTCTCTGAAGGTTTTCCGCTGCCATAAACGTATGGGCGATACCGGTTGGGCAGGCCGTCACGGCGAGAATTCTGTACCCTGTATCTGCCTGGGTTTTCCCGCCCGCCGCGCGTTCCGGCGCAGGCTCCGTTTCCTGAGGCGTCTCTTCCTTTGCCGGGGCAAACCTATCTGCCTCCTTGTCATTGATCAGTTTAAGAAATTCATCTGCCGTCTTTGCTTTGATAAGCGAATCCTTAAAATCCGGGTCCATCAAAACCATAGAGAGTTTGGAAAGGGCCTCCAGGTGGGCGTCCGCTTCTCCGTCCGGAGCCGCTATCATGAAAAGAAGGTTGACCGGACTGCCGTCAAATGAATCATAGTCTACGCCGTCCGGCACTACCATGGCCGCCAGCCCCGGTTCATTGACCGCCGCCACCTTCGCATGGGGGATTGCAATCCCGTCGCCTACCGCCGTACTTCCCAGAGCCTCCCTTGCGAGAATGCCCTTTTTGTAACCTTCCCTGTCATTCAGCCTGCCGCTTTTATCCATTAAATCCACAAGATAATCAATTGCGGCCTCTTTCGAGTCCACCCTGACCCCGAGAGCAATACTCTCTTTCTTCAATAAATCCGTAATCCTCATGTTGTCCTCCTGATTTGTCGTTCTGTCTCCTGATTACTTTTAAGTCCCGCCGGCATCTTATCCTCTGCCGGTTTTCTCTCTGATTTACTGCTCTCCCCTATGGTCTTTCGTAACGTTTTGTTACATCCCGTATTAAAGTTTTTCCAGAATCTCTATAATATCTTTTCTGGTTGCGATTCCCTCGGAAAATGCCGTCGCGCTTCCTGACGCCGTCCCCAGTTTCAGGGCGTATGCGTAATCCCTCTTATCCAGGTAACCTGCGATAAAACCGGCTACCATGGAATCTCCGGCGCCCACGGAATTCTTTACCGTTCCTTTTGCCACTCCCATCTTGTGCACAACACCGTCTTCAGTAAGCAGAATTGCACCGTCCCCGGCCATGGAAATCAGGACATTGACCGCCCCTATCTCCTGAAGTTTTCCGGCATACTGAATGATGTCTTCATCTGATTTGAGTTCCACATTAAACATCTCACCAAGCTCGTGATTGTTCGGTTTAATCAGGAACGGATGGTATTTGAGAACGTTAAGAAGTAAGTCCTTCGTTGCATCGACAACGATTCTGACCCCTTTTCCCTCCAACCGTGACATGATGGTTTCATAGATTTTGTCATCAATGGATTTCGGAATGCTTCCGGACAGAACGAGAATATCTCCGCTCCCAAGCTTATCCAGCTTCTCAAACATCTTTTCCACGTCTTCTTCCGTGATTTTCGGCCCAATTCCGTTGATTTCCGTCTCATCGTCGGACTTCATCTTCACATTAATACGTGACATCCCTTCCTTTACGCGGATAAAATCACTGGCAAACCCCAGTGTCTTGACGCCGCGCTCTATCTCATCGCCGGTAAACCCTGCAACAAACCCAAGCGCCGTGCTGGCATACCCCAATTCCTTTAACACTGCCGACACATTGATCCCCTTACCGCCATAAAAAATTTCTTCCGATACTGTTCTGTTCACTGTTCCCGTCTTAAAATGATCCACCTTAATCACGTAGTCCAACGCCGGGTTAAATGTAACCGTGTAAATCATACGTCATTCCTCCTTCTCCACACGAAATATATTTTCATCATTTAATGTCATCATAATACGGAACTTTCATTTCGTCAATAAGTTTTATCATGAAATTTCATTTCTTTGCCAATTTCATCATTATGCATAATTTACCCTGAATTACAACTTTTTAAACATGAATTTTTTAGTCATTATGCCCGGCGCCTGCACCGCAGAACAACGTCAGCTTTCCTTTAAACTGTCCTGTTTCTCCCGCATGGCCGCCTCACGCTGTGAATAGATGCACCCGCAGTAGTTCTGTCTGTAAAGATGATACTCCTGCGACAATTCCACGGAACGACGGTAACCGTTCTTTTTCTTAAAATCGGAGTTAAGGAACTTCACCCCATACTCCTCCGCCGCCTCCTCACCAATTCGGTTCAGCCTCTCCGCATTTTTCAGAGGACTAATAGTAAGAGAGGTGGTAAACCAGTCGTATCCTCCTTTTTTCGCCATCCTTGCCGCCTCAAACAGACGCATCCGGAAACAGAGGCCGCAGCGTTCGCCTCCTTCCTTATCCTCCTCATATCCCTTCACAGCCTGAAAAAACTCCTCCGGCCGGTAATCCCCGGCCACAAACTTCACCGGATGCTCTGTCGGCATCTCCCGGACCAGTCTCTCAATCTCCCCCAGCCTCTCCTGATATTCCTCCGGCGGAAAAATATTAGGATTATAATAAAATACAGTAATCCTGAAATATTTCGACAAATATTCCAGCACATAGCTGCTGCATGGGGCACAGCAGCTGTGAAGAAACAGCGTAGGCACCTCCCCGTTTCTCTCTGCCTGTTTGATTACCTTTTCCATTTCTATCTGATAGTTCTTCTTATTTTCCATACAGTCACCTTTTCTATTTCCAGTCTCTGTCTGCGGCCAATCGCGTCGGCGCCATCATTCCCCTCTGCACAGCCGCTCTCCGCCCCGTGATCTTTCGATTCACTAGGAACTTCTTATAAAATAAAAAAGCAACCCCCCGCCAAAAGCTCCTTTGCGCATATATCCTAAGCTATATCACACAATCTGCTTTCAGCACACAGGCTGCTTAATTTATTTTACGATTTACAGGAAATCACGGATCCGTTTACTTCTGACCGGGTTTCTCAGCTTTCTGAGGGCCTTGGCTTCTATCTGCCTGATGCGCTCACGGGTAACATTAAACTCTTTACCCACTTCCTCCAGTGTCCTCGGGTGACCATCTTCCAGGCCGAAGCGCAGAACAATTACCTGACGCTCCCTCTCCTTCAGATCGCCAAGAAGCGCATCAATATGCTCTCTCAGCATAACCGACTCCACGTTTCCTTCCGGAGTTACCACATTGCCGTCAGCCACGAAATCTCCCAGGTTGGAATCATCTTCCTCTCCAATCGGGGTCTCCAGAGAAGCCGGTTCCCTGGCTATCTGCATGATCTCCATGACCTTGTCTTCCGACATCTCAAGCGCCTCGGAAAGCTCTGCCACGGACGGTTCATATCCCAGCTCCAATGTCAGTTTTCTCTGCATTTTCGACATCTTATTAATCGTCTCAACCATATGCACGGGAACACGGATCGTTCTCGCCTGATCTGCCAGCGCTCTTGTGACAGACTGCCGAATCCACCAGGTAGCATATGTACTCAGCTTATATCCTTTAGTGTAATCAAATTTTTCAACACCCTTGATCAGGCCCAGATTCCCTTCCTGAACAAGATCCAGAAAGCTCATGCCTCTGCCGGTATAACGTTTCGCGATACTTACCACAAGCCTTAAATTGGCCTCAATTAAACGTTCCTTTGCATTGTCATCGCCCTCTGCCTTCCTCTTGGCAAGACGCAGTTCCTCATCAGCGCTTAAAAGCGGAACCGTACCTATCTCCTTCAGGTACATGCGCACGGGATCCTCAGTGCCAATCCCTTCCAGAAGATCAATGGCATCGAGATCAATCTCTTCCTCTTCGCTCTTCAGAAAGTCATCATCTGCATCGTCCAGAAGCAGAGCGTCATCTTCCGCCAGTATCGTTTCATCGATCACTTCAGGGATAATGTCAATATTATTGTTCTCCAGATAATTATAAATCTGTTCCATCTGTTCTGTTGACAGATTATCCCCGGCAAAAAAATTGTTAATCTCTGTGATGTCAAGTGCATTCTGCTTTGTTTTCGCCAGGTCGACAAGTCGTTTTAACTTCTCTAAAAAATTTTCTTTCTCCACGAATTAACGTCCTTTCGCCTAAGAAGTTTTGTAAAATAGTGCTCGGCCTTTTATTATATACTAACCAAATTTTTTTTTCAACATATTTCTGAGCTTTTCTATTAGTTTTTCACAAAGCTTCGACAACAGACGACGCTTTGCGTCTGATTGCTACCGCGCGGTTCATGTTTTCTATCAGTGTTTCCGTCCTGCTGCCCCCATATTCACCGTCTAATGACCAATCCACCGGTTCCGGTGATGTCACTTTCAGGCGGTTTGCGCGAAACTGGTATACACAGTCATTTTCTCCCTCACGCAGAATGAGATAGGAAGCAATGCTGGCGATATCTTTCGGCGTCCTTGGTTTTCTGACCAGAAGAACCTCGAACTCCCCGTCGTCCAGAGCTACGTTCAGCCCTACCAGCCCCTTGAAACCGCCGATGCTGATTGTATTCGTAATCATTCCGATAATGAATTCATCATCCAGCGTTCCGCCGTCCCACTCAAACTTCATCCTGTAGGATTTCAGGTTTGTGACCCTCTTTACCGCTTCCAGCATATAGGCCTGATGTCCCAGCAGATTTTTCGTCTCCTGCGGGGTTCTGTAGGAAACCTCGGTAAATGCTCCGAATGCCGCCACATAGACGAAATACTTTTCCTCCCCAAATTTACCTATATCTACGGCAAACGTGCTGCCGCTGACAGCATCCAATGCCGCTTTCTTCATATTTTTGGAAATTCCAATGCTGGAGGCGTAATCATTAGTGGAACCCGACGGTATATAGCCAAGCACCGGTCTCTTCCCGGGCGGAAACGTCATAAGCCCCGATACAACCTCATTGAGGGTGCCGTCTCCTCCGCTGCATACCACAAGATTTTTTCCCCTTGCGCAGCGCTTTACGACACGCATGGCATCGAGCGGCTCCTGGGTGACATGGACGGTCACATCATATCCGCACTTAGTAAATATATCCAATATATCCAGCAGTTTGTTTCGTATCTGCTCTTTACCCGATCTGGGATTGAACACGAAAATCATCTTTTTCATAGGTCTTCCCTCTCATTATTTCACATTAAAGCTTTTGTATACACTCCGAATGCATTTGGAAGGGGATATTTTGAAAATATTTCCTCTTTTTTCACCATTTTAAACAATTCTGGATGTTCATTCGCTATTTTTACACGGTATCCTGTCATATGCCATTCCACATGCGAGAAAATATGGACCGAATCGGGAAGCTTTTCAACGGATAAAATCTCCTCTTCCGGAAGTCCCAGCCCGTCTTTCAGCTGCTCCTTAAGTTTTCCTGCCTCTGCATGTCCAGGTATGTTGGGGAATTCATAGAGTGACGCCAGGAGTCCTTTGCTGCTCCTCTTACGGATAGCCGCCCTGTCTTCCCATTCCAGAAGAAATACCGTCTTATCTTCAATTCTTCTCGGCTTCTTGGGCGCCTTAACAGGAATTACCTCGGTCAGTTCCTCTCTCCGTGCCAGGCAGATTGAATGCAGCGGACACTCCGTACACAGCGGCTTTCCGGCCGGGATACAGACAATCGCCCCCAGCTCAATCAGCGCCTGGTTATAATCTCCGGCTCTCCCTCTGTCCATGTTCTCCCTGATTAAATCTTCAAACCTCTTCTTGGTTCCGGCTTTTCCGATATCTTCCCTGTCTGCCAGAAGTCTTGACAGCACCCGCAGGACATTCCCATCCACAGCCGGTTCCGGAATACCAAAAGCAATAGAAGCGATGGCTCCGGCCGTATAACTTCCGATCCCTGGAAGCTTGAGAAGTTTTTCATAGGAGTCCGGCATCGCCCCATCATGTTCTTCCACAATAACCTGGGCCGCCTTTTTCAGGTTCCTGGCCCTGTTGTAATATCCAAGTCCTTCCCAAAGCTTGAGAAGCGTCTGCTCCTCCACCTGGGCCAGGCTCTTTATATCGGGCAGCGCCTCCATAAAATGGGCAAAATACGGTTTAACCGCCTCTACCCTGGTCTGCTGCAGCATGATCTCAGAAATCCATACCCGGTATGCTTCCGGTTCTTCCCTCCAGGGCAGAATCCTTCTATTATTATCATACCAGTGAAGCAGCGGCCCCGATGCGGCCCTGAGTCTCTCCGCTTCCTTAAGAGGACTTTCTTCCCGCTCCAGCGTTTTTAATTTACCATATAAATATTCCATAAATTTCTCATTCCTCAACTACACATACCCATAAATCCCCCGAACCGAAACCTCGCCCGAGATAACCTGATGTACGGCTCCGTCCTCTGTCTTCACCAGCAGTTCACCTGCCTCATTGATTCCCAAAGCCGTGCCCACATATTCGTTCCCCGGCGCAAGCACACGGACCGAGCGGTTTACATTAGCCAAATGGCTGTTATATATCTCCAGAAGTCCCGCCATGTTGCCGGATTCCATAAACAATGCATAGTATTTTTCATATGACTCCATCACAGCGCCTATCAGCTCGCTCCTCTTTACGGTCTTTCCGGTCTGCATCAGGATTGATGTGGCTACTTCCCTGATTTCCTCAGGAAATTCCTCCATATTGGCATTAATCCCAATGCCAGTCACCACATAATTGATACATTCCAGCTCCGTGCTCATCTCCGTCAGAATGCCGCAGAGCTTCTTACCGCCTGCTACAATATCATTTGGCCATTTGATCTGTGTCTCCAGGCCGCAGATTTTTGTAATTCCTTCTGAAACAGCCATAGCCGCCACCAGTGTCAGCATCGATGCCGAAGACGGGTGAAGTTCCGGCCGGATCATGAGGCTCATCCAGACTCCCACACCGCGAGGAGATGTCCACATCTTTCCTCTGCGTCCTTTACCCATGTTCTGGTAATCGGCAACAGCCAGCGTCCCATGGGGTGCGCCCTCCTCCGCCGCCATCTTGGCCGCCGTGTTTGTGGAAGTTGTCTCGTCAAAATAGAGTACATTCCTTCCCGCCCACTCTGTCTTCATACTGCTCTCAAGTTCCGCACGGCTTAAAATATCACCGGCCGTCTTGAGCCTGTACCCTTTATTTCTCACGGCTTCGATCAGATATCCCTCTGCCTCAAGCTGCTTAATCACTTTCCACACCGCAGTTCTGGAAACATCAAACTTTTCGCAGATCTCCTGGCCGGAGATATATCCGTCCGCCTCTTTTAACATCCTTAAAACTTCTGTCTTCACGTATTAATTACCCCCACCAGATTGTAAGCGCGCTGATCACGCATAAAAGGAACAGTCCCACTCCTGCTGCCATAAGCGCTGCTCCTGCAATTCTCTTTTTCTTTTTCCCTCTGTTGTTATGGAAACGTTCATAACCGTTGGCAAGATTCAGCAGTGATGCCAGAAGAAAGATAGCCGGGAACAGTATCCTGTTCTCATCCGGGTTAAGAAAAGCAAGTACGGCCAGAATAACGATCAGAATCCCCACCACAACGTGGAGCGTGTCCAAAACGAAGGAGGAAACCCTGCCTGTTCTCTTTTTTTCCTGTAATACCATCGTTTTCTCTCCTTTAATCTATCTTATTGCAACTATTCAGTACCATCATAATTACTGCCGTCTAAACAGTTACCTCTTATTTTACATAAATACCGCCCACTTGTCAAAAAGTTATGAAACCTATTCCCTGACAATAAGCCTCCCGTCAGATTTGAGCAGAGCTTTATGGATTTCCCTCACCAGTTCATCAGTTTTGTAAACGCGGTATCGGGTGATTTTCAGCGTGGACGCCAGCTCCTCCAGAATTCCCAGATACATATCTTTGTAATTCCAATCCTCTTTGAGCTTCATTCTGACCGCCAGTTCCGGAAACACATTCTCCGTGTAAAAGCGGTAGCCGTCCAGATACGCCAGGGTTTCTTCATCCAGAACCGATCTCAGATAAACCTTGAGCAGTTCCAACTCCGACATCATTCTGTCAAAATAATACGGCTCTTCATACGGCGCATAAACATAATATCTCCGGCCGTCCAGTCCATAGAGCAGCCTCGATGCCTCCAGATAACCAAGAGCCATATTTTTCCGGCTTCTTTTGCTGTCGAATTCCAGGACGCCTCCCAGTTCTTCCCTGGGTGCGATATGATAGATGTTCGTCCCCTCCGGGATCTTTATCTTCTTCTCCCGGTCATAGCCGATCCCGTAGATCCGGATGACGATAATATCCTGATAACCGCGGTCAATCAGCACATCCAGGGGAACATTGTTAAATCCTCCGCCGTCCGTGTAGAGTTTTCCTCCAAGCTTCTCGGTCTTAAAGACGGGGAAATAGGCGCTGGCCAGCAGGATCTCCTCTATCTTTCCCTCCGGCATTGATTTTACGTCCATGTTGAGCAGCTTCATATCGGAGACGGAGAACGTGGTGGCAAAAAGTTCACAGGGGGAATTCCTGATTTTCTCCTCGTCTACGGTCTCGTGAAGCAGCTTTTTCAGCGGCGTGATATCAATGCCGCGGTCCTTTAACAGCTTTTTAATCTCCTCCGCCGCCTCCTGCAGACTTCCCGTTCCCGGATTAAAATCCATGACGGTAGAATAGTTGATGTTGTGCCAGATATCCTCCGCCCGTTCCGGGTCATCCATGCATATTAAGGCTCCGTTAAGCGCTCCCACGGAAACGCCCGACACACCTTTTATCCTGATTCCTGCCTCCCTGAGAGCCCGCCAGGCGCCTATCTGAAAGGAACCTTTGGCTCCGCCGCCCTCCAGCACCAGGCCGTATTCCCTGGTCAGATCGAGTTTAATCTTATCCTGCCCCAGGTTTACCTTTCTGACCATTCTGCGCCTTGCGCCCGCTGTTTTCTGTCCATTCTCCATCATTCCCACCTTTAAAACGCTGAAAGGCACGCTCTGCATACCGCCATTAACAACGAAAAACACGCCGTATAAACGTGTCATTGCTAGTCAATAAAGGAAAAAACCGGATTTCCTCAAGCAATTCTGGCTGCTTCGGACTAATCCGGTTTTTTCTTAAGCGGTGAATAACCTGCAAAACCTGCTCTTCATCGGGTTCTTTTTGATAAATACTTATTTTACACCGGCATTGTCATCTTTCTCCCCGACTTCCACAAGGGATTTCACAAGACCTGCAATTCCCTGAATCTCGGACGGAATGATGATTTTAGTTGCTTTGCCGTCTGCGGCCTTTGCAAATGCCTCCAGGCTCTTAATCTGGAGCACTGCGCTGTCGGCGCCGGCCTCTTTTAAGAAACGGATACCATCCGCATTCGCCTGCTGGATCTTGAGCATTGCTTCCGCCTGACCTTCTCCTTCTCGGATCCTCTTCTCCTTCTCGGCTTCCGCATGCAGGATAGCCGATGCTTTCTCACCCTCTGCTTCCAGAATAGCCGATGCTTTCTTACCTTCCGCTACAAGGATAGCCGATGTCTTCTCACCTTCTGCACGAAGGATAACCTCACGGCGCTCACGCTCTGCCTTCATCTGCTTCTCCATCGCATCCTGGATAGCGGCCGGAGGAATGATGTTCTTAAGCTCCACACGGTTTACCTTGATGCCCCATGGGTCGGTGGCAACGTCAAGGGCGGAACGCATCTTTGTGTTGATTGTCTCTCTGGAGGTCAGGGTCTGATCAAGCTCCAGATCACCGATGATATTTCTCAGAGTTGTGGCAGTCAGGTTCTCAATTGCCATAATCGGATTCTCCACGCCGTATGCAAACAGCTTCGGGTCCGTAATCTGGAAGAAGACAACCGTATCAATCTTCATCGTAACATTATCTTTTGTGATAACAGGCTGCGGCGCGAAATCCACTACCTGCTCTTTCAGAATTACTCTCTTTGCCACACGGTCAATGAAAGGAACCTTGAAATGGACTCCTACCGACCATGTATCCAAATACGCGCCTAAACGCTCCACAACAAGTGCCTGTGCCTGCGGTACGATTCTGATACATGATGAAAGTACCAGCAGAACGATAATCGCAATAACGACAAAACTTATAAATGCTCCCATTCTATTTCTCCTCCTCGATTCTGCTCACGATCAGTTTCACTCCGTTGACCGCGTCTATCTTTACCATAGTCCCTTCTTTAATCGGCTTGCCGTCGGTTGAACGCGCCGTCCATTCCTGACCGGAAATGACTGCGGCTCCGGTGGCCAGATCATTGTCCACATCCGCCGTTACTCTGGCTTTCTTCCCGATAAGGCCCTCCACATTCGTCTTAACCGTCTTCTTGTTAACAAACTTCAGTGCAAAAGGCCTGGTAAAAAGAAGCAATGCACAGGAAACAATGAAAAACGCTGCAAACTGAATGTTTTGGCCCGCTCCGAGCAGCGCCAGTAAAAAAGCGACTATTGCTCCCCCGGCAAACCAGATGGTCGTAAGCGCCATCGTCGCGGCCTCGATTCCTATCAGAACCACAAATGCCGCCAGCCAGATTATCCATGCCATACTTATCTCTCCTTTCAAAGGAAATACGTTATTGTCCACACCTTTGCCTGAAAACGGTTGTGCCTTTGATAACACCTCGCAAACTACAACCTGTGTGAACGGTAACAGAAATACTCCTTGATACTATTATATTATTTTTTCTGACATTTATCAACATATGGCTGAATATTCTAAACTTACATTTTTATTACTCATTTCTAAACTATAAGCAAATTTTTTATTAAATTTTTAATTTCTTCTCTGCCTTGCAGCCTCAAACATGAGAACGGAGGCCGCAACCGCCGCATTGAGTGATTCCACCTTTCCCGCCATGGGTATTTTAACATAGCAGTCCGCCATTGCCGCCGTCTCTTCCGTGAGGCCGTTGGCCTCATTGCCAATCAGAAAACCCGTGGCTTTGCGGTAATCCTCATCCTCGTAATTGCCGGTTCCCTTTAAATGGGCGGCATAAAGGCGGATTCCCTTTGATTTAACCATCACAAGGGCCTTTTCCAGATCGTCCGTATAGACAAACGGAACACGGTAAATAGACCCCATCGTGGAACGTATCACCTTGGGATTGTAAATATCGGCCGTCGCGCTGTTCATCACAACTCCCGTGATACCGGCGCCTTCCCCGGCTCTCAGGATTGTGCCCAGATTACCCGGATCCTGGATCGTCTCAAGAATCATCAGGTGGGCCGCTCTCCCTCCCTCTTTTCCTCCCGTATCCAGGACCTCACCGAGAGTATGGTAAAACTGCTGCGCAACGGCCAGAATTCCCTGGGGAGTCTGCGTATCCGACATGTATTTCATCACATCGTCGGATACCTCCTCATAATGGATTCCTTTCAAAAGCGCAGCCGCATTTTCACCGTGCTGGCGCAGAAAACTCTCCGACACATAAGTTTCCTTTAACTTTTCCTTTGGAAGCTCGGAAAACATCTTTGCTCCCTCCACGATAAACAGCCCCTGCTCCCTCCGGGCCTTCGCCTTTTTAACAAGCGCAGACACTGCCCTTACGTGGTTATTTCCCGTACTTGTAATCATTTGTATCCTCCGTGGCATCGGGATTCACTGTTTTATTATCCTATTATGCCTCAATCTGCTCCAGTTCATCCAGCCAGAGCCTGCTGCTGGCATCACTCGGCATTCTCAGATCGCCTCTCGGTGAAACTGCGGCGGAACCCACCTTCGGGCCGTCCGGGAGACAGGAGCGTTTAAACTGCTGGTTAAAGAATCGGCGGTAAAATACCTTCAGCCATTTCAAAATCGTTTCTTTATCATATGTCCCGTCAAATGCCTTAAGAGCCAGGCGGTAAATTTTTCCGGGATGATATCCGTAGCGCAAAATATAGTACAGATAAAAATCATGCAGCTCGTACGGCCCCACCAGATCTTCCGTCTTCTGAGCTATTTCCCCATCCTTCTGAGGCGGAAGAAGTTCCGGGCTTACCGGGGTGTCGAGCACATCCAGCAGCACATCCCCAAGCTCCTTTTCCCCGCAGGTATCGGCATAATAGCGCACCAGATGGCGCACCAACGTCTTGGGAACGGAACTGTTCACACCGTACATGGACATGTGGTCCCCATTGTAGGTTGCCCAGCCAAGGGCCAGCTCCGACATATCACCGGTTCCGATTACCATGCCGTTATACTGGTTTGCCAGGTCCATCAGCACCTGGGTGCGCTCCCTGGCCTGTGAATTTTCATAGGTCACATCGTGCACCGAGCTGTCATGGCCGATATCCCTGAAATGAGTGGTCACGGCTTCCTTGATATCTACTTCCAGCAGCGTCGCGCCCAGCTTCTTCGTCAGGCAGCAGGCATTGTTGTAGGTTCTGTCCGTCGTGCCAAAGCACGGCATCGTGACCGAGATGATATTTTCCCTCGGAAGGCCCAGCAGATCAAATGCCCTGACCGTGACAAGCAGCGCAAGCGTGGAATCCAGGCCGCCGGAGATGCCAATGACGGCGCACTTACAGTTTGTATGTTTCAGGCGTTTTTTCAGCCCCATCGCCTGGATGGAGAGAATTTCCTCACACCGTTTGTTCCTGCTTTCCAGACCATGCGGCACAAAAGGCGACGGATCAATCTCGCGCTCCGTCTCCCGATCGTCCTCCTGCAAATTAAAGTCGATAAAGACGTAGTTCTCACGTCCCTCCGTCTGGTAAGTCGTCATCCTGCGGCGTTCGCATTCCAGGCGTTCCAGATCGAGGTCTGCATAAATCGTTTCATTCTCAAAACGGCGTGATTCGGCCAGCAATGTGCCGTTTTCCGCAATAATATTCTGGCCTCCGAAAACGAGGTCCTGAGTGGATTCGCCCTCGCCCGCATTCGCATATACATAGCCGCAGAGGAGCCTTGCCGACTGGCCTGAAATGAGGCTTCTCCTGTAATCGCTCTTGCCCGTCGTCTCATCGCTGGCAGAGCAGTTGACAATCACCGTCGCCCCGGCAGCCGCATGTGCGATGCTCGGCGGATTCAGAACCCAGACATCCTCACAAATCTCGGCTCCAATCACCAGATTTTCCACATTCGTACAGTTGAATAAGAGCCTGCTTCCCATGACGACATAGCCGTCTTTCCAGGGAACCGCCACCGGCTTTACAAATCCCGGGTTAAAATAGCGCATCTCATAAAATTCAGAATAATTCGGCAGAGACATCTTGGTGACAAGGCCTAAAAGTTCCCCATCCTGGATTGCCGCCGCCGTATTATAAAGCTTATTATTATATTCCCAGGGAACACCCACAAATATGAGCATATCACTCCCTGCCGTAAAATCCACCAGTTTTTCAAGCTCTGCCTTCGCTTTTGAGAGCAGCGGTTTCTGGTTAAACAACTCCCCGCAGGTATAACCGGTCAGCACCAGCTCAGGAAACACCATGATCTTAGCTCCCCGCTCCCTGCCCTCTTCAATCCCGGCACAAATCTGCTCTCTGTTAAATTCTACATCCGCTACCTTCACTTCCGGTGTTGACGCCGCAACACGGATAAATCCGTCTTTCATATCACTTATCTCCTTTGCAGGTTCCGATCAATTTTTCTATATTATTTGAAGCATAAACATTCTTTATTCTAAATAAGTTGGCAGTAAATGTCAAATTTCTTTTGAGATTCGGACATTTCGCTGGGGATTATTGGGGTGGGAGGGTGTGAGTCTTCAGTCCCGGGATTTAGGTTGTCGCAAGGTGGGGAATCCGGGCAGAAAAAGTTCCTGCGGGAAACGCTTGCGCTCTTTGGAGGCTCTTCCGCAGCTATGGACAGCCGTGGTATAATGGTGGTAGAAAGAAGGGATCTTTTATGATGAAATATAAGGAACTGGAAAACTGCCCCCTAAAGTTTGACGAAAACCACTTTATCTATGAGTGGCACGACGATGGCTCCACCCTGCACCTCTACCTAAAATCCAGGTCCCACCCTTGTGCCTGCCCCGATTGCGGCGCCCTGTCGTCTACCCTAAATTCGGCTTATACCCGGACCCTTCAGGATACGCCCATCCGAGGCAAGCACACACTCCTTCATGTCAAATCTTATAAATATAAGTGTACTAATCCGGACTGTCAACGGAAGGTCTTTGTAGAACCCCTTCCCTTCGCAAGACATTCCCAAACCAGGACGGACGCCCTGAACGCAATGATCCTGGACGCCTTTCTTGCCGGAAATGCCGAAGGCAGCAGCCGCAGGCTGGCCCAAATCGGGGTAAAGGTCAGCGGGGATTCCATCTTGCGGCTTGGCAGCCGGTTTCAGCTGCCGGATGATCCGGAGGTGACTTCCATCGGAGTGGATGAGGTCGCGATCCGAAAAGGGCAGACCTATGCGACGGTTATTTATAACGCGCAGACCCATCTGCCGCTCGCTCTTTTTCCAGGGCGTGACGGAGCCTCTTTGAGGGAATGGCTTCTGGCCCATAAAAAAGTAAACAAGGTGGCCCGGGACCGGGCGAGCGCTTACTCGGAAGCAATCCGCCTGGCCCGCCCGAACTGTATCCAGATAGCCGACCGTTTTCATCTCTTGCAGAACCTGAGTACCGCTCTTTCGAAACTTGCTAAAGACGAAATACCGGACCATCTTTATCTAAAGGACGGAGAGATTCTGAAAAAACGGCCTGAAAAGATCTGGGTTGAACGGACCATCGATCCGGCTAAAATGGCCTCTCTGCACTATGATAACGCCTGCCCCTTAAAAACGGACGGGACGGAGCTTGTTTTCGACAGCCAATTCCATCGTCTGAGCGACGCGGTTCGGAAAAAACAGGATGAAGCCATTAAAAAAAAGCGAACGAATCCGTGCCGTACAGGAGAGGTGGGCCCAGATGGAAGAAAAGAAGATCCGCCCTCTGATGGACGAGTTCCACATGAAATATGAGACAGCAAACCGATATATCCATATGACAGAGGAAGAAATCATGCGCCTGGGCCGGAGAGAAATCCGGAAGGAAGGTTCGAAGGTAGCCGCCTATTCCAACCTGATTTACAAGATGATCCAAAACGGTGAAAGTGATCTCACGATTTATCAATACATCAGGTATCAAGGATACAGTGGGAGCCTGAACACGATATGGGATTACATTCACTGCCTAAAGGAAAATAACTTTCCCGGCTGGAAACAGAGCAACGCGATCTGTGCGTATCGCTCTTCTGAGGCAGAAGGGGTGATCCGTCTCAGCCGGGGACAGGTGGTAAGGTACTTGTTGACGGTCAATGCGAAAACCAAACGGGATAAAACAGTGCAGAAAAACAGTTCCGCCATCCAACAGGCCTATCCCATTACATCAGAAATCCATACCATGTACCAAGAATTCCATAAAATCCTGATGGGATCCAATGAGAAAGAATTAGCCCCGTTCATCCGGAAGTATGAGAAGAGCCGGATCCAGCCCTTTTGTGAAAGCATAAAAAAAGACATAGACTCAGTGAAAAATGCAATCAGGAATCCGGAAAGTTCCGGATTTGTGGAAGGGGGAAACAATCAATTCAAACTCACGAAACGGAATGAATATGGAAGAATGAAACTGGAAAGCCTGTTTAAAAAGTTTTGCCTGTCCTTTCTAGAAAAACGGCCCGGTTTCGATCTCAACCAGCTACTGCTGACTCGTTTTGGTTTTAAAGCTTAATGTCCATAGCTGCGGAAGAACCTCTTTGGAGTACATAGCAGTACTAAGGCGCCAAAAAACGCCGCCTAAGTGCTGATGAACTCCCAGGTTCCCTTCGGAATCTTTTTCTCCCTCCTCCCCCACAGGCAGGTTATAGACCGGGACTGAAGACGCGAAGGGTGTCGCTATATGAGTAAAATGGACTGCGGGCGCTGATTTGTTCCGACGCTTCAAAGGGGGACGCTATTGTCGCAACCACTACGTTCCTCCGGACGCCGATAGATTCACCTCTTTTCAATTTTATGAGTTTAATTGAAATTGGGAACTGATTTAACCGTAAACTAACATTAGATTCAGCGTTAGTCTCAGCATCAAATTTACTCTAAGATGCCGGCAGAATGTAAAAGTGTCACGATGACATAGTGGCTGCAACAGTGCTTTCCTCACTTGATGGAAGAGACAATCAGCTCTGAAGATGAAGGCCGGGGCTACACCTTCGCTGAGTCTTCAGTCCCGTCGACAACCTGCCCGGGGAAGGAGGAGAAAAACTTTCCGAAGGGTGACCTTGAAGCCCGCCGGTGCTTGGCGAGGTTCTTTCGAGCCTAGCATCCGCTGTGCGCTTCACAAGCGGGAGCGTGTCCCCGCAGGAATTTTTTTCTCCGGATTCCCCCTCACCACACCCTACAAACCGGGACTGAAGACTCATAAACAACCTCCCACTCCCCCGGCCTTCATCTTACAGAAGCGTCCTCGCCCTCAACTAACTTCCCCCTTATTTTCCCCCGGCAGCATCCATTTCCCCCATTTCATATACATAATATCCATCAGGATCGTTGTCACCCAGGTCAGAGGATAGCACCAGAGCACGGCCTCGTAGCTCGGCAGGACCGGAATTACCAGCTTTATGTAAATCATTCTCAGAACGCACATATTTCCAACGGAAATCAGCATGGTTTCCATGGATTTTCCAGCGCCGCGCATTACGCCCATCAGAATCTGGTGGACGGCCAGCACCACATAGAATCCCACCAGGATCCGCATGGTGACCATTCCGTACTGGATTACTCCGGGATCGGATGAGAAGATGGAGAGGATGCGTTCCGATTCGAAGAACAGAAGCACCGAAAGCAGGGCTGACACGGCCGCACAGATGATGATACCCTGTTTGATTCCCTCCCTGATTCGTTCCGGTTTCCTGGCGCCGATATTCTGGCCTGTAAATGTCGTGGCTGCCATGCAGAAGCTCTGCATCGGCAGTACCACGAATCCGTCCACTTTATTGTAGGCTCCGAATCCGGCCATGACCGCGGCTCCGAAGACATTGACATTCGCCTGGACTACGACGTTTGAAAGGGAAATAATAGACTGCTGGATTCCGCTTGGAATACCGATTTTAAGAATCCGTTTCATCATCCGTTTGTCAATTCTGATCTTTTTAATTTCCAGACGGTAAATGTCTTTTGTTCTCATCAGGGCAGACATGACAAGGATTGCCGACACAAGCTGGGAAATAATCGTCGCCCAGGCCACACCGTCCACGCCCATATGGAAACCGGCAACAAAAAGGATATCAAGGACAATGTTGACCACGGATGAAATGCACAGATAGTAAAGAGGACGCCTGGAATCTCCCACAGCCTGCAGGATACCGGCTCCCATGTTGTATAAAAGGTTAAAAAGCGAACCCAGAAAATAAATCCTGAAATAGAGGACGGAAGGGCCAAAAACCTCCTCCGGCGTCCTCATCCACCCCAGAATCAGCGGTGAACAGGCAATTCCCGCAACACTCAGCAGCAGGCCGCCGATAATACTCAGGGCAATGGACGTATGGACCGCCCATCCCATCTTCTCTTCACTGCGCGCCCCGTAATACTGGGATATAATAACGCCTGCCCCGACCGCAATTCCCATAAACATACCGATAATCAGCGTGATAATCGGTGTGCTGGAACCGACTGCCGCCAGCGCCTCCCGGCCGATAAACTGTCCCACAACGATGGAGTCCACCGTATTGTAAAGCTGCTGGAACAGATTTCCAATTAACAACGGAATTGAAAAGAGCACAAGCTGTTTCCAGATAACGCCCTCTGTCATCAGAATACTGCCGCTCTTTTTCCCCTGCTTTGTTTCCACTTTTTTTCCCTCCCATAATATTTGCTCTGGTAACTATTCAGTGCTTCTATGAGTTACCGCTTATACTTCTCTGCTGTTTATACCCCTGCCAGCTCCCGTACCACTTCTCCGGCAATCAGAAGTCCTGCCACGGGTGGCACAAAGGCAATGCTGCCAGGCACCGAGCGGCGGGAACTGCTCTCTGCAATCTCTTCCCTGATAAGACGCTCTTCCAGTTCTTCATCCGGCGTCACCGGCTTCTCCGTGGAAAACAGCACCTTGAGATTTGTAATTCCCCTGTTTTTCAGTTCCTTCCTCATCACCCTGCTGAGAGGGCAGACCGAGGTCTCGGAAATATCGGCAATCCGGAACAGCTCCGGATGCAGTTTATTACCCGTCCCCATGGATGAAATAATCGGGATGCCCTCTTCCTTCGCATATTCCGCCAGCGACAGCTTCGCGGTCACCGTATCAATGGCATCCACAATATAGTCCACTCTGCCCGCTTTCCGGAAAATTTCTTTCATATTGTCCGGAAGGACAAATGTTTCAAAGGTCGTCACCTGGGTGGATGGGCAAATCTCCCCTATAATCTTTTCCATTACCTTTGTCTTCTTCATACCCACCGTGCTGTGGTATGCCACGCACTGCCGGTTGATATTACTCTCCGAGACATCGTCGTTATCAATCAGGATCAGCCGCCCCACCCCGCTTCTGGCCAGCGCCTCCGCGCAGTGGGAACCCACTCCCCCAATACCGAAAACCATCACTGCAGCGGTCTTAAGGCTGCTCATTCCGGCGCTTCCAAGGATCAGCTCGGTTCTTATAAATTCACGTCTCTTATTTCCGTCCATATCATAAACCTCTTGATTTTTTCAGTATCTGTATCAACGTACCCGCCGCTTTTATTCCATTGGGGCGTGATAAAACTTACCGTAAAACTGCTCTGTTTTAAATACATTAATAATGACATGGGGATCCACTTCCCTCATCAGCCTGATAATGTCATCCACCTCGTAGGAGGAGATAACCGTATGGAGTACATACATCCTCTTTCTGCTGTATCCGCCCACAGCCTCCACGCAGGAAATTCCATGCTGGCAGACTTTGATATAGGCATCCATCATTTCGTCCGCTTTCTCCGTCGTAATCTGCAGAGTCACCCGGTCGAATCTGTGATGGAACGTAGAGATTGTCTTTGTGGAAATAAACTGGAACAGGATGGAGTAAGCCGCATTCATCCAGCCGAACAGCATTCCGAATATACAGTAAAGCACACAGTTTCCGATAAAAACCTGGCCCCAGATGGAACGCCCCGTCTTATTGGAGACATAGAGGGCGATAAAGTCGGTTCCTCCTGAGGATGCATTGCCTTTCAGAGCAATGACAATGGAAATCCCCATCAGGAATCCTCCGAAAATTACGTTCAGCACGGGATCGTCAAACAGCGGCTCAAAATGCAGAAACTGCAGGAATCCACTTGTTAAAAATACCTGGAACAGGGAAAATGCCGTAAATCTCACGCTGATGCTGCGGCTGCAGATAAACGCCACCGGGATATTGATAGCCAGCATACCTAACGACGTAGGGAAACTTCTTCCAAAGGTAGAAGTCAGCATATCGATCAGAATGGCAATTCCGGTAAATCCGCCCGACAGCAGCTCCGCAGGTCTGATAAACGCCTGTATAACAAAAGCCTGCAGAATTGCCGAGATAAGGACGGCCGAAAAGGTTATCAGATTTCTGACAGCTTTTCTCTTCTGTATCTGCACGGCCTTATCCTTGATTTCCTGTGCTCTTTTCGCGATCTCCCCCGGCTCCGCCTGCGGGATGTCATCCGTCGGGATTTGCTCCTGCCCGGTCTCCCCTGCCTGTTCTTTCATCAGCGCAGCTTCTTCCTGCTCTTCCATCTCTAAAGACGGCTCCGCGCCGTCACTCTTTTTATTTAAATCAACTTCTGAAACTTCCCGTCTGTTCTGATCCGTATTTCCGGAACTCATAGTTTACCTCCTTAAGGATCACCGGACCCGGATAGGCCGTCGGTATATCCTGTAATAATATTTGAAAAAGGGCAAACGCACATCACCGTGTGCCGTTATGCCCTGCCTGCTGCGGATGGTTTACGTAATATGCATATTATGCCCGACAACATGTATTAAAAATTCAAACTAAGATCATAATTCACCAGCTCTTTCACGTCTCCCGCCATAAAACCTGAAATAAAAAAGGAGAACAAGCAGGAAAGAAAGGCTCTGTGCAACTGCCATCCTGACGAACATCAGCTCATCCGCCCCTGTAAATGATATGACGTGAAGAAGATTGACAATCGTATTATTTACAAAATGATCGCCCATGGCCATATACAGCGATCCCGTCATCCTGGTCAGCAGCGCAAACTTCACGCCGCCCAGGCCGCTTGTGAGCACCAGCATCATAATATTCGCCGCCATACCGCCGGCGCTGCTCAGGCCGTCATAATAATTCCTGATGGGACCGACCACATGCCACAGCCCGAACAACAGGGATGCAGTCAGCATTGAAACAATAAAAGTATATTTCTGCTCCAGAATCTTCTGGAACAGCCCGCGGTAAACTCCCTCTTCCATCACTACATTCAATATGTTGCCTAATATGCAGATGATAAAAAACAGAATCCCTGTCTTATTTCCCGCATTCCCGTCCACCGCGTAACTGCTGACGTAAAGCTGCACGGTCCGGAAACTCCCCCGGGATACGGCCATCATAATCTCTACTCCATAAGCGAGTGCAAACATTACCAGCCCAAACAGCAGCCCCATTAAAAGGTGGGAAAACACGCTCCGTTTCTTAAATCCAATGTATTCCATACCCGAGGACAAAGACTTCAGCGCATTACACAGGATAAGGATTCCCATAAGCTTATGCAAAAAAGCCTCTCCCCAGAAAGTCTGATCTGTACGCATAGTAAAATACTCGACCAAACGAAAAACAAAACACAGGATGTAAATTGCAATAACCATCAACAGAGGATTTTTGATTTTCTTCAAATAAAGCTCCTTTCACCGCATGGCTGCAAGTTCTGCCTTCATTTCCCAAAAGAGGAAATTGCACACTGTCATTTCAATTCTAATGGCTGCGCATATATTTGTCAAATGTTGGAGAAGATTCTCTTAAACAGAGCCATCCTCTTCCCACAAATAAAAAAAAGGAACCGCCTTTCCCCCACAGAAGGCAGTTCCTCCGGTCACGTTCACTAACCGTTACATCAAATAGTTTGTTGCTTATGTAAATATAACATTATGTGCTGCTTTTGTCAATAAAATCCGGTCAAATTGCACAATTCTTTTTCCATCACAGGGGTCTGTCTTTTACAATAAGTCAAAAAATGCGTTTGTCTTGGGCGGACATTTTATATTATATTTACTTTTTACCGAAATATTCACTCATATTTTTCAGAAATTTACACATACTTTCCATTATTCTAAAATTCATTTGCATAATTCAGGATGAGAGGAGCTATTTTAATGAAAATCTCAGATAAACTGGAAACGAATATGCAGCGCTTTGAAAAGCTGCTGCGTCCGGATATTAACTTCGATGTGGTGTACCGCGTCATCCGCGTGGGAGGCCGGAATGCCTGTATTTATTTTATAGACGGCTTTACAAAGGACGACACCCTTCTGCGTATCCTGCAGTCCTTCGGCAGTATCAAGCCGGAGGCTATGCCGGACAACGCCCACGAATTTTCCAAGCTGTACCTGCCTTACGGCGAGATTGGACTGGAGACGGATGAGGATATCCTGATCACCCAGCTTCTCTCCGGTGTTCCCTGCATGCTGATCGACGGCTACGAGAAGGCATTTACCATTGACTGCCGCACTTATCCTTCCAGGGGCGTCAGCGAACCTGAAAAAGATAAGGTGCTCCGCGGTTCCCGGGACGGCTTTGTCGAGACGCTCGTATTCAATACGGCATTGATCCGGCGCAGGATCCGCGATCCGAAAATGCGCGTGGAGATTATGAATGCCGGTGAAAGTTCCCACACTGACATTGCCATCTGCTATATGGACGGCCGTGTGGACGAAAACCTGCTTTCCATGATCAAGGGACGCATTTCCCGCCTCCACGTCGATGCGCTCACAATGAACCAAGAGAGTCTGGCCGAATGTATTTACCCTCACAAATGGTATAACCCGTTTCCGAAGTTCCGCTTTTCCGAGCGGCCCGACACGGCGGCGGCATCCATCCTGGAAGGCAATATTATCATCCTGGTGGACAACTCCCCGTCCGCAATGATACTGCCCTCCTCTATTTTTGACATAATTGAGGAAGCCGACGATTACTATTTCCCGCCTATCACGGGAACTTATCTGCGTCTGTCCAGGATGCTGATTTTCCTTTTGACTCTGTTTTTAACGCCGCTCTGGCTTCTGTTTATGCAGAATCCGACGTGGATTCCCGACTGGCTCGCCTTTATCCGGGTATCGGATGATGTGCATGTAGCGCTGATATTCCAGCTTCTGATTCTGGAATTCGCTATCGACGGCCTGCGGCTGGCCGCCGTCAACACGCCCAGCATGCTGACGACTCCTTTGAGTGTTATCGCCGGTATTGTCCTCGGAGAATACTCGGTTAAATCAGGATGGTTCAACAGTGAGACCATGCTTTACATGGCATTTGTCACCATCGCCAACTATTCACAGACCAGCTTCGAACTGGGCTATGCCCTGAAATTCATGAGGGTGATGCTGCTGATTCTGACTGCGGTATTCAACCTGTGGGGATTTATTGCCGGAACCGTAATCAGTATTCTCTGCCTGGTATTCAATAAAACGATTGCAGGCAAAAGCTATATTTACCCGCTTATTCCGTTCAGCTTCAGCGAACTTAAAAAGCGGCTGGTCCGCAACCGGCTGCCGCATGAAGAAAAAAGCAGTTCCTCCAAATAATCTGGAATTTTCACGAAAAAACTACGGCTCTATCGTCGCCCCGGTCAGCCCTGCGTTACCTTGCAGGGCTGTTATTCTCTTCCGCCGTAATGACCCTGTACAGCTCCTGAAGCGCCTCCTCATAGCGCTCCGTGCCAACCGCTGCGCAGGACAGGAGAATCCTTGGAAGTCCTTTTTCCTTCCCTGCCTCCGGCGCCACGGCGCGGACGGCGATTCCGGCCTGAGCAGCCTTTTGGGCTATCTGTTCCGATGTAAGCTCCGTGCGCAGTTCCGCCAGAACCAGAAATCCCGCTTCGCCCAGGTGAGGAATTGCCCTGCTGCCGAATATCCTTCCGATATCTTCACAGAGCTTTTTCGCCTTTGCCGTATATAATTTCCTGGTTTTCCGAATCTGGCTCTCCAGATGGCCGTCCCTGATAAACTGGCAGAGCGCTATCTGTTCCGCCTTGGACGCCGTCTGGTTGTAATAGCGCCCCCGCTCCTTATAAAGCTTTAAAAGCTCCGGCGGCAGCACCATGAAGCTCATTCGGATGGACGGGAGGAGCAGCTTTGAAAACGTTCCCAGATACACGACGCTGCGTCCGCCCGACAGCCCCTGAAGGGACGGGGTGGGTCTGTTGTAATACCTGAATTCACTGTTATAGTCGTCCTCTATTATCAGGATATCCCGCTCAAATGCCTCTTTTATAAGCTCCATGCGCTCCGAGATATGCATCACCCCGCCCCAGACCGTCATCTGGGACGGCGTGAGGTAACAGATGCTGCCCGGCTCGGCCCCGCCGTTTTCTTGGGCGGTTCTGATATCCCGGGTCCTGAATTCAAAGTCCTCAAAGATGGTGCGTCCCTGCCTGAACCCCGGATTGTAGAAATAGGCCGTCCTTCTGTCCTTCACCATAGGGCAGAGAATGTGGAGCAGGCTCTGGACACCGGCTCCCACCACAATGTGATCAGGTGTACAGATGACATTGCGGTGGCGTCCCAGATAACTGCAGATAGCTTCCCTAAGCTCCAGTTCTCCCTGAGGCTCGCCGTACGACAAAAGCCGCTCGTCCTGCCTCAGAGAGCTCTTAATATACCGCCGCCACAGATCGAACTGGAAACTGTCCCGATCCACATTGGAGGATGCAAAATCATACCGTATCTCAGGCCCTTCCTTCTTTACGCTGCCGCTCTCCCACTCTTTTCCCCGATCCGAATTAAGCAGTTCGGTCACGTAATACCCGCTCTGCGGCCGTGATATGATATATCCTTCCGCGGCTAACATCATATAGGCCGTTTCGACCGTGGTCCTGGAAAGCTGAAGCTGCATCGAACATTTCCGGATGGAGGGAAGTTTGGAACCAGGCTCCATTTTACCCGAGCAGATTAACTCCCTATAATAATTGTAAACTCTCAGATAGCGGCTCTGGCCCGGATCGTTCAAGTCGAGTTTCATGTTTCCTCCTATTTTATACTTCCTTCCCGGCCTTCTTCCTGCGCTCCGCCAGTTCTTTCATCTCTCTCGCATTCTGCCGTACGGCCTCGGTGATCTCGGCCCCTCCGAGAAGTCTGGCCAGCTCCTCCGTCATCTGTTCGCGGTTCAGCGGCCGGATCGTGGTCGTCGTCCTTCCCTCTTCCACCGCTTTTCTGATTTCAAAATGGCTGTCCGCCATGGCGGCAATCTGAGGAAGGTGCGTGATGCAGATAACCTGGTGGCTCTTCGCGATGACTCCCAGCTTCTCCGATACCATCTGCGCCGTCCGTCCGCTGATGCCGGCGTCGATCTCGTCGAATATCAGGGTTGGGATATCATCCGTCTCTGCCAGAACCGTCTTCACGGCCAGCATGATACGGGAAAGTTCACCGCCGGAAGCAACCATGCCGAGAGGCCTCACCGGTTCACCGGGGTTTGTGGAAATCATAAATTCCGCCTCATCGTATCCGGCCGCCGTATAGTGGCCCAGCTTCCTGAATTCCATCGCAAACTTCACATCCAGGAAATTCAGTTCTTTTAAGCCGTCCTCAATCTTCTCCGTAAGTTCCGCGGCAATTTTCCGTCTCAGCTTCGACAGATTGGCGGACATCTTCTCCAGTTCCTTCTCTGTCTCTTTTAGAGCCTTCTCCGTTTGCACGCGGAGCAGGTCGTAATGTTCCAATTCTTCCAGCCGTTTTCTTTTCTCTTCCAGGCTCTTTAACACGTCCTCGATGGTTTTCCCGTATTTATTTTCCAGGTTCCGTATCAGATCCAGGCGTTCTTCCACCTCTCTGAACGCCTCGCCGTCAAATGTCATCTCCTCCATATGGGCGGAAATTTCCCTTGACAGATCGCTGAGCAGCGAATCCACATCGTAGAGCTGGTCACGGATACTGCGGATACCCTCATCGTACTGAAGGGCGTCCTCCACGGCCCTGAGCGCCTTTGACACGCCGTCCGCGCTTACCGCCTCATGGGCCATAGCCAAGCTCTCCGTAATCTTCCTGGCGTTGGCAAAACGGCGGTACACAGACTGGCATTCCTCCTCTTCCCCGGGCTTTAGCGCCGCATTCTCGATCTCATCGATCTCAAAACGGCAGAAATCCATCTCCCGCAGCCTCTGTTCCTGATCCAGGTTCATGGATTCCAGCTTTTTCTTAAGCTCTATGTACTCACGGTATTTTTCCGCTATATTCTGTTTTAAACCGGCTGCCCGGGATTTTCCGTATTCGTCGAGTATTTCCAGATGTCTGGCGTGATAGAGCAGAGACTGATGCTCATGCTGTCCGTGGATATCAATCAGCAGGCCGGTTATCTCCCTCAGCCGGGCCGAGGTTACCGTCTCGCCGTTGATCTTGCTGATGCTTCTGGCCGGCATGATCTTCTTAGAAATGATAATAAGACTGTCGTCGTCCGGAATTACGTCCAGACGCTCAAGTTCCTTCCGTTTTTTTTCATTGGTCACGGAAAAGACCAGTTCCACGTAGGCGCTGTCGCAGCCCTGGCGTATCAAATCCCTGGACGCTTTTGCCCCCAGAGCTATATTGACCGAGCCTATGATTACAGATTTGCCGGCTCCCGTTTCGCCGGTCAGTATATTGAGCCCGTCATCGAATTCCACCTCGGCGGAATCGATGAGGGCCAGATTTTTAACATGCAGATGAAACAGCATCCTATCACCCCTTATCCGTTACAGTTCAGCCTACGGCCAAACTGCAACAAAATCATGCACAGAAACGGTAAAAAACACCGTTTCGCGCCGCATAACTCGGGATTTTCACAAAAAATACGAAAACCCCCCGCGGAATACAACTTTGCCGAACTATAACTCTTATCCTGCTATGAGCTTCTTGATCTTATCCATCAGTACGATTGTGTCATCCACGGTCCTTACGGCGCACATCACAGTGTCGTCTCCCGCGATACAGCCCACAATCTCGCCGAAATGCAGGGAATCGAGGGCCGCGCCCACGGCCATAGCCATGCCGGATACCGTTTTGATTACAAGTATGTTCTGAGCCATATCCATGGAAAGAAAGCTGTCATGGAGAATTCTGATGTATTTATCGTTAAACGCTGTCTGCGGATGAAATACCGCGTATTTCTGGCGGCCGTTCTCCGTCTGGATCTTGGACAGCTTGAGTTCCCTGATATCCCTGGACACGGTGGCCTGAGTCACGTTATATCCCTCTTTGTTGAGGTACTCGGCCAGCTCTTCCTGGGTCTCTATCTCATACTTGCCAATTAATTCTACAATTTTGCTGTGACGTTCCAATTTCATTATACTATCCTCCGCTCTCCTGTCTCCGTATATCTGCATCTATACCCGATGCGCCCGAATTTTTGCACTTCCTGCGGCCGCTCCTATATCTGCCTCATCTTACATCTGATGTTTTCGAGAAATGAAACCTGCTTCAGCTGGATCAGCGTGGTGGTGATCTCCGAACGCTCCACCTCGATCCGATCTCCTTTCCGAAGCTCCACAACCGTATCCCCGTCAAAGCTCAAAAACTGCTCCACTTCCTCCCTGCCGGACACTTTCATCATAATCCGGCTCTCCGGGGAAATGACAATACTCCTGGAATTGAGGGTATGGGGACAGATGGGCGTCATGATAATCATGCTGGACTCCGGCGCCGCAATGGGGCCTCCGGCCGACAGATTGTAAGCCGTAGAACCGGTCGGGGTCGCCACGATCATTCCGTCGGCGGAATACTGGTTAAACAGTTCCCCGTTGACGTAGAGATCGAACTTCAGCGTGTAAAGCCCCGTCCTGCTCAGAATAATGTCGTTGAGGGCGATATCCTGCGCCACCGTGGCGCCTTCTGAAACTACCCGCCCCTCCAGCATCATCCTCTTTTCCAGCCGGTAGTGATCCGCCATCAGCTCTTTCAGCGCAGGGACGATATCTTCCTCCCTGCTTATCTGTGTCAGATAACCGAGATGGCCCATATTGACGCCGAACAGCGGTAAATCCCGCCCGGCGAGATCTCTGGCCGCCTGTATCAGCGTACCGTCGCCGCCCAGCACGATCACACACTCCGTCTCCTGCGGAACCTGCTTTCTGTCAGTATAGCGGTACTCCGAAGATCCCGGATTCTCACTGTCCCATCTGAGACACTCACAGCCATGGCTGTTTAAATACTCCGAGATTACCTCCGCTCCCTTTTCCGCGTTCTCCTTCTCCTTATTCACAATCAGATAAAAATGTTTCATCCTGTGTTCTCCCGGCATTATGCCATCCGATGTTTTGAATATCCCGCAGCCATCCAGGCTGTCTCTTTGAGGCGTTACAGGCCGTTATGCCTGCTTGTCGAGCTGTTTGTGGGCTTCCTCCACAATCTGCTCCGGGTTTACCGCCACATTTTCATAACGTTCCCCCTCCGCGTGATTCTTCAGGTGAAGCAGGTACTCAATATTTCCTTCCGGCCCCTTGATAGGGGAGAATTCCAGGTTCAGCACTTCAAAGCCTGTCTCCACGGCAAAACTGATTACCATGTTGATTACTTCAAGATGGGTCTTCTTATCCCTGACAACGCCCTTCTTTCCCACTTTCTCCCTGCCGGCCTCAAACTGGGGTTTGATCAGGCATACAATCTGCCCATCCTCCGCCATCAGGTTTTTAACCGGCCCCAACACCTTAGTCAGGGAAATAAAAGAGACGTCTACGGATACAAACTCTATTTTATCACCGATATCCTCCGGTACCACATAGCGGATATTCGTTTTTTCCATGCATACGACCCTCGGGTCGTTTCTCAGTTTCCAGGCAAGCTGTCCATGGCCCACATCCACCGAATACACCTTGACGGCGCCGTTCTGCAGCATACAGTCGGTAAAACCTCCCGTGGACGCCCCCACATCCATGCAGACTTTACCCTCCAGCGTCGCTCCGAAGTGGGTCATGGCCTTTTCAAGCTTCAGGCCTCCGCGGCTCACATATTTGAGCGTGGAACCTCTTACTTCTATTTTGGCCGTCTCCTCAAAGGAGGTTCCCGCCTTGTCTTCCTTCTGGTCATCCACATAGACAATCCCGGACATGATGATTGCCTTTGCCTTCTCCCTAGACTCGGCCAGGCCTTTTTTTACCAGAAGTACATCTAAACGTTCTTTCATCTGTTTTCCTCCGAATCAGGAAATTCGCTCTTCAGTTCTTTTTTCAGTTTCTCCAGTATGGAATCGCTGTCGATTCCCAGATCGCTTCTTAACTTGGAGACATTACCGTGCTCCACATAGGCATCCGGCAGCGCGATATTGACCACCTTGATGGCAGGATAATGCTTCTGCACATAGTCGGTGATACGCTCCCCGTATCCGCCTCGCAGCACATTCTCTTCCAGTGTGATGATGCATCTGTGGTTTTTCGCAAGATGGTCCACCACATCCGTGTCTGCCGGCTTGATAAAACGGCCGTTCACTAAGGTGCAGGAATGTCCCATCTCTTTTAATTTGTTCCGTATATGCTCCGCCGTGCTGACCATGCTGCCCACGGCCAGAAGGGCGATGGAGTCTTCCTCAAAGAGGATTTCACTCTTCTTATATTCTACCGGAGCCAGGAATTCCTTGAGTCCTCTGTATGCCTGGCCTCTCGGATAGCGGATGGCCATCGGGCCGTCGTAATCCACTGCAAAATGAAGCATCTCGCGAAGCTCCCAGAGGTTTTTCGGCGCCATAACGCTCATATTGGGAATGGAAGACAGATATGTCAGATCAAAAATTCCCTGGTGCGTCTCCCCATCACTTCCCACAAGGCCCGCCCGATCGACGCAGAACAGCACCGGCAGGTTCTGGATACAGACGTCATGGACAATCTGGTCATAAGCTCTCTGAAGGAAGGAGGAATAGACCACAACCACAGGTTTTAACCCGGCCGCGGCCATTCCGGCGGCCGAAGTCACCGCGTGTTCCTCGGCGATCCCAACATCGAAAAAGCGCTGCGGATACATCCTGGAAAAACGCTTCAGTCCCGTCCCGTCCGGCATAGCTGCGGTAACAGCAACCAGTTTTTCATTCGTCTCGGCTATCTTGCAGATTTCCTTGGAAAACACATCGGTGTAGGACGGATACATTTTTTTCCCAATCGGTTTTCCTGTCTCAATATCGAACGGTTCCACGCCGTGGAAAGCTGATGGATTTCTCTCAGCCGGGGTATAGCCTTTTCCTTTTCTGGTCATCACATGGATCAGGACGGCGTGGTTGATTTTCTTTGCCTCCCTGAAAATCTTTGCCAGCCCTTTCACATCATGGCCGTCGACCGGTCCCAGATAGGTAATTCCCATATTTTCAAACCACATGCCCGGTACCAGGAACTGCTTGATGCTGTTCTTGGTCCGCAGCAGCGTGTCCACCAGATCATTGCCGATCATCGGAACTTTGGCGAGCGTGCCTGCCACATTCTTTTTCAGCATGTTATAACCCTCGTCTGCCCGGAGGTTGCTTAAATACCTGGACATTCCTCCCACATTCTCGGAGATGGACATCTTGTTGTCGTTCAGTACAATGATAAAGTTCTTCTTCAGGCGGGCCGCGTTATTTAACGCCTCATAGGCCATTCCGCCGGTCAGGGCGCCGTCGCCTATCACGGAAATAATCGAATAATCCTCCCCCAGCACATCACGTCCCTGGGCCATACCGAGCCCGGCGGAGATGGAGGTGGAACTGTGTCCCGTGTCAAAAGCGTCAAAAGGGCTTTCCTTGCGTTTAGGGAAACCGCTTAAGCCTCCGTACTGACGCAGGCCGTCAAAGTTGTCTTTCCTGCCGCTCAAAATCTTATGGGTATAGGACTGATGTCCCACATCCCATATAATCTTGTCCTTGGGAAGGTCAAAAGCCAGATACAGGGCGATGGTAAGTTCCACAACTCCCAGGTTGGAAGCCAGATGGCCGCCCGTATGGCTGATTTTCTCTATTAAAAATGTGCGGATTTCCTCCGCCAGTTCTCTTAATTCCGTCTCATTAAGCTTTTTTACATCATCGGGTCCATTAATTTTATCTAAAATCATGGTTTCTTCCTTATTATTTGTTGCTTATTTTTCTCTGCTCACCAGTACTTTAATCAGGTCCTCCAGAAAATCATTCCTTCCGGGGAGGGAATAGAGGATATCGACTGCCGTCTCCGAAAGTTTTTCAACATCGCGTCTGGCCTTCTCAATGCCCTCCAGGCTCACATAAGTTGTCTTGTTATTCTTCTCGTCACTTAAGACAGGTTTTCCAAGTATCTCCTGGCTGCTGGTGACATCCAGAATATCGTCCTGAATCTGGAACGCCAGGCCGATGGCTGCCGCCATCCGCTCCACCGTCTCACATTCTTCATCCGATGCGCCGCCCATCACCGCGCCGATAACCATAGCCGCCTCCAAGAGAGCGCCCGTCTTCAGGCGGTAAATAAAGTCCAGCTTGTCCTTCGGGATCAGCTTGTCCGTCAGTTCAACGTCCACCGTCTGGCCGCCGATCATGCCGTAGATTCCCGTCTTCTCCGCCAGAATCCTGATGCATTTGCCCACCCGATCGGCGTTCGGCGTCATAGCAAACGCTTTGGCCGCCGTCTCGATCGCATAAATCAGCAGGGCATCCCCTGCCAGGACCGCCATATCATATCCGTAAACCACCCAGGTGGTCTTCTTGCCCCTTCGGTACTCATCGTTATCCATGCAGGGAAGATCGTCATGAATCAGGGACGACGTGTGTATCATCTCGATTGCCGCCATAAACGGCTCAATCTCACTGCCCTGGCCGCCGAAAAGGCGGTAAACCTCCCTCATTAAAAGCGGACGCAGACGCTTTCCTCCGGCCTTGACGCTGTAGTTCATCGCCTCGAAAATCGTCTTCTGGTGTCCCTCCTCTGCAGGCAGATAGGAATAAACCACCTTTTCCACTTCATCCGTATATTGTAAAAGCTGCTCGTTCATCACTGTCTCACATCCTCCGAATTATTGCCGTTAAGCACCAGAATCTGCTTCTCCACTTTGTCTATCTTGCCGCTGCAGGTCTGCACCAGCTTCATGCCGGCCTCATAGTATTTAAAAGAATCCTCCAGGGAAACCTCCCCGTCCTCCAGATTCCTGATAATCCCGTCCAGCTCGGAAAAGATCTCTTCGATAGAGATGTCTTCTTTTGCTGCAGCCTCTTTCTTATTTTCGTTTATCTCCATATTGTTTCACCACATCTCATTTCTTCTCTGTCTTCAGCACTTCTGCTTCAATTTTTCCGTCCAAAACGCGTATCAGAAGATGCTCGCCCGCTTTCACCGAGGACGCCGATTCGATGCGCTTTCCGTTCTCATCGGTCAGGAAACCAAATCCTTTACTGATCTTCTCAAGCGGGGATAGAGCATGAAGACGGCCGCCAAGAAGCGCCATCCTGTGCTTCCGGTCCGTCAGTTTCTGCATGAGCAGCCGCTCCATCCGCTCTCCGGCATCGGCTAGTCTCTGACGTTTCTCGTTGAGCTGCCGTTCCGGGTTATAGAGCCTTAAACGCAGACGGTACTGCTCCAGCTTATAAGCCGCCATGTCTTTTCTTCCCGACAGTGCACGGTACAGTTTCTGCCTGGCATCCCTGAGCTGTCCTTCAAAGAGTGAATAGTCAAATACGGCCAGCTCTGCCGCCGCCGACGGCGTGGGTGCTCTCAAATCCGCTACATAATCCGCTATCGTAACATCCGTCTCATGGCCCACGGCAGAGATCACCGGCGTCTTGCAGGCAAAAATCGCCCGAGCTACAATCTCTTCATTAAATGCCCAGAGATCTTCGATGGAGCCGCCGCCGCGTCCCACGATCAGCACGTCCGGCTTCATCGCATCCAGTGTCTCGATTCCCCTGGCTATACTGGCAGCCGCGCCTTCTCCCTGGACCTGGGCCGGGCAGAGGATAAGCTGCACGTAGGGATTACGCCTTGCCGCGATATTCATGATATCCCGGATAGCCGCTCCGGTGCTGGCCGTCACGATTCCCACCTTCATTGCATACTTCGGAATGGGACTCTTGTATTCGGGCGCAAACATGCCCATCTCTTCCAGCTCATTTCTAAGCCGTTCGAAGCGCTTAAACAAATCTCCCGCCCCATCCAGGGTAATCTCCGCGGCGTAAAGCTGATAGCGGCCGTCCCTTTCGTACACTTCAATGCTTCCCTTAACAACGACCTGCTGGCCTTCCTCCATCTTGAAGTTAAGCCCGCGTCTCTTCCCGGCAAACATGACCGCCTGGATTGCTCCGAGGCCGTCCTTCAGCGTGAAATAAATATGTCCCGATGAATGGTATTTGCAGTTGGACACCTCGCCCTTGACTGAAATCCGGTTCAGGGCATAGTCCTGGGCAAACATATTCTTAATATAGGCATTGACCTGCGATACGGAATAAACACTTGCCATTCTCTACACCAGCTTTGCTAAAATACCGTTTACAAACGACGGCGAATCGTCCCCGCCGAATTTCTTCGCCAGTTCCACCGCCTCATTGATAGCTACCTTCTCGGGCACGTCCTCGTCAAACTGGATTTCAAAAAGCGCCAGGCGAAGTATCGTCAGCTCCACCTTACCCATCCTCTTTGTCGTCCATCCTTTGGCAATCTCGTTAATCTGGCTGTCCAAATCAGGAATTTTCTCGATGATACGCTCCACCTTATTCTTCACATATCCGCCGTCAAACACATCCAGGGCCGGGCTGTGAAGAATCTCACTCTCGCCGTCCGGGGCTGAAACCTCCTCCATCGGCTCCGTAAAATATTCTTCCACCTGCTCTTTTGTCTCGTCAGCCGGATAAAAGTCAGCGCAGAACAACAGTTTAAAACAATGCTCCCGCAATTCTCTTCTGGTCATATCATGTCCTCCTGATTCTATCTACTTATCCTTTGTATCCGTCACCGCGGGCAGTGAAAAGAGCGGAAAATCCGGTTCTTTTCCCGATGGCTTTGAAAAATCCGGTCGGTGTGCTGTCACTCTTCCGGTGCTGTCCCTGTGATGGCGGTGTACGGTTTTACCGTAAAAAATCGGATAATATTCTAATTTACCATTATAACTTAAGATAGGAAATTTCACAAGGGGAAGGAAAAAACTAATTTAGTTGGGGAATGAGAACGCCGCCGGGACGGTCGGGGGGCGGGATGGTGGGAGGGGGGTGTGAGTCTTCAGTCCCGGTATTGTGGGTTGTCGCGGGTGGGGAATCCGGGCAGAAAAAGTTCCTGCGGGAAACGCTTGCGCTCGTTGGAGTACATAACGGTCACTAACCTCGAAAAGACCTCGGTAAGTGCCGATGAACTCCCAGGTTCCCTCCGGAATCTTTTTCTCCCTCCTCCCCCACAGGCAGGTTATGGCCCGGGACTGAAGACTCATACACACCCTCCCACCACCCCGTCCGCCATCTTACAGAGGCGTCCTCGCATCCCAATTAAAATCCCTTTTTAACAGTGTACCCGCTTTTTCCCATTTTTTTCTTTTTCTGCTTGTATTTCCACAAATTTATTGTTATTCTGGTTATGTTTGGACAGAAATAGAAAGAGGTAACGAAAGTGAATACAGAAACAACGAATGATATCAATAAATCAAAGACAGCGCGGGGAGTTTTCTTCACCCTGGCCGGCGGTACGATGTGGGGGTTTTCCGGCACCTGCGGCCAGTATCTTTTTACATATAAAAATCTGGACTCCGCCTGGGTCACGGTTACGCGGATGCTGTGTGCGGGCGTCATCCTTCTGGTGCTGGGTTTTGTGAGACAGCGCAGGGAAATGGTGCTGATTATGAAGGATAAAAAGGACAGGAGACAGCTTTTTATTTTCTCTATTTTCGGACTGATGTTCTGCCAGTACAGTTATATGACGGCTATCTCCCACTCCAATGCAGGAACCGCCACGGTTCTTCAGTATTTAGGGCCTGTGCTGATTATGATTGTATCATGTTTTATCGCAAAGAAGCTGCCCAGCGGCAGGGAAGTCTTTGCTATTATCCTGGCTGTGGCCGGAACGTTTCTCCTGGCAACCCACGGAAATATCCATTCCCTGGTGATTTCAAACCTGGGACTGGCCTGGGGTCTTCTCTCAGCGGTGGCTCTGATGAGTTATACGATGCTGCCCGAAAAGATAATCGGACGGTGGGGAAGCACCATTGTCACCGGGTACGGCATGCTGATAGGAGGCATTTTCCTGTTCTTCGTCACGCGGTACTGGACCGTGCATGTGACCTTTGATCTGGGAACAATCCTCGGACTGGCGGCTATTGTGCTGATAGGAACTGCACTTTCCTTCACTCTGTACCTTCAGGGCGTAAGCGATATCGGCTCCGTCAAAGCCAGTATGCTCGCCTGCATTGAGCCCGTCTCCGCGACGGTCATATCCGCGCTGTGGCTGGGAACCGCCTTTACCTTTATGGATTTTCTGGGTCTGGCGGCTATTATCACCACCGTTCTTCTGCTGACGCAGAAAAGAGGGAAAGAGAGAGTTTCTTAATGTAAAATTTTCTTTAATGAAGTGAGAATTTAACTTAGAGATAAAAATCCCGGATGCACAGGCGTTATAACCTGCGCATCCGGGATTTTTATTATAGATTCCTGTTGTTTCTGATTCTGCCGGACTATACAAAAGTCTCTGCTTCTGCTCTTCGTGTATAGTTCTGCTCCAGCATTGCCACATGGGAAAGGAATGCCGGGTCGTCGAAATATTTGGCGCCTGTAGGACATTTCTTAACGCAGGCCTGGCATTTGATACAGATTCCCGGTACTTCCTTCGGGTCCTCTTTGCTGATGGAACCCACGGGACAGGCATCGACACAGATTCCGCAGCCGTCACATGCCTCTGGTTTTGTCTTCGGTTTGGCTTTCAGGAATACAGCCGGTTTTCCGTCTGTTCCAAGCGGTGTGTAGTACGGTCCAACCGGATCGTCACCGCGGACAGCGATTGGCTCCGGGACAGACTCCATCTTCTCTACTTTGTCCGCCACCTGCTCCGCAAACCGGGATATAATCTCCTGATCCTTCTCATCAGGACGGCCTGGGGCGATTTTATCTGAAAATACATGACTTACGGCAAATCCTGCTCCGGCAACCGTATGGAAACCGTTATTCTCAAGTTCGTTGCGCAGCTCGATCAGTCCGTTGTCAAAATTTCTGTTTCCAAAGGTAACGACAGGAACGGCCAGCGCCCCCTCACCCTTAAAGTTATTCTGTACGATTGGAAGCATCTTGTTCGGAACTCTTCCTGCATAGACCGGTGTTCCGAACACGACAAGGTCTGTCGGTGAATAGGTCTGCTCCTCCGTTCTGCTGCCCGGTAATGTAAAGTCGTACGTTTCCATGGGAACTCCAAGTTTTCCGGCAATTTTTTCCGCAATGGCAGTTACCACACCCTCCGTATTTCCTGTGGCGCTGTAAAATACCGCTTTAACACATGAAATTTTCATTGGTTTATTTCCTCCCTGATTTTTCTCATTCACAGCTATGTAACGATAACCTGTATACAGGCTTCCGTCATCCATTAAATCTTTCCTGTAACTATTCAATTCTTTCACAGTTGCGCTTATCTTCTATTATATCAGTTATGCAGAGTTTGTTCAAACACTTATTGAGATGCCGTTTCCCACCTTTCAATCCCCTGTCTGTTCCGCCCTAAAGAACGGACAGGACGCAGCCGGATAACATAAGCTGGCCTAATATAGACAAAAAACGAGCCTCCCGGACTATTATCCTGAAGGCTCGTTTGATTCTGTTTATTTAGCAGGTTCTTCCGCCGGCTCTTCCTAATCACCTGCTGATTCTGCCCGGCCGTCTGCAGGTTCTGCCTGATCGTCTATTTGTGCTGCATGAACGACCAGCCTGTGGCTATAGCCTTTTCCCGTGCAGGTTACAAGCATCAGTGTGTGGTCCGACTCTTCCGGATCCACCCCAGTCTGATAGAGGGAGCGTGCGGCAGCGGCGTTTACAAATGCTTTCCTGTCATCTTCTCCGGTGAACAGAGTCGGAAAATTCTCACCGCTTGCAGACTCTTCATAACAGGAGTAAATCTCAAATCTTACGCGGCCGTCGGGAAAATATAAATCCACATAGGGCCGGCTGTTGCGGTAGGACTGGGATTTAAACTGTCTGAGTCCGCCAAACATGGAACCATTGCGCATATTGTGTCCAAACAGAATTGTATTGCCGTCCGACAGGTCCGTTTTGTTTCTGAAGTCCATAAAGACCGCCCCTGAACTGCTTTTACCTCCATAAATACCATGGGTGATATAAAATTCATTATCTCCTGTCTTTGCTACGGGATAGCTGATTCCGGTGCCCGGAATATCCAGCCAGGCAATGATATCGGGATTTTTCTTTTTCAGGCTCTGAAAATCAATAGCCAGCACTCTGTTCAAATCGATTGGAGCGTTTTCCCTGCCATCCTCCTGAGCCGTTCCCGAATCAAAAACTCCCCCGGCGCTTTCCGCCGCGCCGGGGAGTATCTTAACTGCATCTTCTGCTATTTCACTGTATTCCTTCTCCGCTTTCCGGTAATCATACATCAACTTTACCAGAAATCCCGATGAGAGAAGAAATACGGCTAAAACAGCGGCAAAAAATAGTTTATAAATTTTTCTCTTCATCCAGTCCTGTTTTATTCTTCTTTCCTGCGAAGCTTCATTCCCAGATAAAGGAGAATGATACCGCTTCCCATTATCGTAATGATGATTGGGATAATCGGAGCATCGTCACCTGTCTTCGGAAGAACGGCCAGCGGCACTTCCGAATCCTCGATCACTGTCATATCAGACAGCGGCACTTCGCTATCCGGAATATTGACCGTAGTATGGTGATCCCGATCTTTTCCGCCTCCGCCCGATCCGTTCGGTGAGCTTTCATCCACTTCTGTGGCCATAAACTTCCAGTCTATCCTGGAGAGAACTCCTGCGATTCTTTCACTCGCTCCGTCACCCAGCTTCAGATTCGGATCCAGCTGCAGTTCCACCTCTATGGTTCCTGTCTTGCCCCCCGCATAACGCCCCAGAGGAACGACGCGCTGAAGATTATTGTCAGTCTCAGAGCCGCTTACCAGGGAAGCCCCTGTCGCTTTGCCGTCATAAAGAAGGGTTCCGTCGCAGGTTACCTTCATCGTGATAAGATTCAGAATTTCATCTTTGACTTCATCCTGGACTCTCGGCATAACCTGCATATACAGATCGTACTTCCTGGAAGATGCATTTTCAATGTTAAGCTTATCCTTATAGATTCCTCCCGGAACCATATCGGTAAAGCTCATAAACCAGTTGCCTTCCTCGGTACCCGATTCCGTACGGTACGGAGTGTAAACCAGTTTTCCGCCGGAGGACTCAAACTTCAGAGTTTTAACCGTATTGGAAGTAAATACTCCGCTCTCCGCCACTTGATCCGCCAGGAAGGCCAGTGTATCGCCGTCCTTGCCAAAGATCTCCTCAACGGCTGCCTTTGTAGCCTGAACCGTAGTCCCCTTGATGTCCATCGTATATTTGGCTGAATCATAGCCAAACTGGGCGCTGACACTGTCCACGGTAACTTTCTTTCTGCTTCCGTCCTCCATCTTGACATGGTATGTCTTTTTGCCGGAGATGGTGCGTGACAGCTTCTCGTTGAGTGTCACACTGTTTAAAAACACAGGGGATTCCTTGCCCGGTTCAATAATTCCCAGGTAATAAAGGATGTAGCCGCTATTGCTGTCCGGCACCTCATTTATCAGAATCCATTTTCCCCTGGCCTCATCCACCGTATTTACCGTGGTGAGGCCAAGACTCAGCGAATCGTCGGCAGTCTTTCCGGAGGCCAGAAGCACTACCGTATCCTTGTTGAACTCAGGTATGGCTGCATACTCCATTCCCGCCCCCGAGTCAAATGTCAGAGGAAAAGCTTCTCCTTTCAAAGGCTTCACCGGTGTTTCAACAATTTCTCCCTGCTCATCCACTTCCGTAGCATAGATATTCTCTTTGCGGATCCACTGCTGGGTGATAACCACCTTTGCCATGACCGGCACGGTTCCTTTATTACTGATCCAGACTTTTTTCTCCTGCTCCACTCCCGGCTGCCAGCCGTCAGGGGGGGTAAAAGCCTCATCGAGGGAAGTATTATATTGTCCAGGCATGAATTCATTACCGGTCCAAAGCTCCTGGGTCCAGGCCGCCCAGGTACCGCCAATGAGCATTAGGGATGCCAGGGCTGCCAACCCTAATAGTTTGTGTCTGCCTTTCCTCATATCACTCTATCTCCTGTCTGTTACTGTGAATACTGTTTAATGCTTCTTGATGTTATGGCTGTGCGTTTATCTCTTCAGGAATCAGGTCGTCATCAGGAATCAGGTCGTCATTATGCAGAGTTAAGAACGCATCGGTCTGAGCTTCGCTGATCTTTCTGACTTTATCATTATAGGACACCATTTTGCCTTTAAGGACAGATGTGATAGCGCTTCTTGTGGCCTGAATTGTTGTCGCATTAACTGTCATAGTATATCTTGCGCTGTCATAACCATATTTGCTCTTCTCTGTTGTAATTGTCGTAACCTTTTCGCCATTCTTATCTACGTTTACAACTGTTGTTTTTCCTGTAATGCTTGTGGTAACATTCTGATTCAGTTCTACAGCAGTAACCAGTTCCGGAGTTTCGGACTTTTTATCGATGATTCCGTTATAAATGAACTGCAGATCGGAGTAGCCAACCGGACGGATGCTCTTATCTTTGTCATATTCTCTGTTGTTGGTTGTATCATTGTTTCTTGCCGCTACAAGAACCCATTTATCCTTTGCTTCGTCGAGAGCAGTAACCGCTGTTAAGCCTAAATTCTCTGCAACTGCATCCTCAACACCAATCTCGCTGTCAACAAGAACTACAACATTTTCTCCCCACTTCACATCGGAAGCGTACTGATCGTTTCCTTCATCATCCCTGAACATCAGGCTGAAGTATCCGTCTTTAGCCGGTGCAATCGGGTCTAACTGTCCAGGGCTGGCAGGATCTATTACATCTTCTACTCTCCTCCAAACCTGGTCGATGGATGCAATTGCCGCTAATTTCACATCACCGCTGTTGGTAATCTTAACTCTCTTTTCCACTTCAACGCCTGGTACCCACTCGCCTGGTACAGGAGGTGTAAATTCCTCGGTGATATCCGTATCGAATTTACCTGTCTCGAATTCATTGACTGCTGATAAATCCTGGCTCCAGTATGCCCATGATCCGCCGATTACTGTTACAGCAGCAAGAGCTGCAATTCCTAATAACGCTTTTTTATTCTTTTTCATTTTATGTATACTCCTTTTCCTTCTTTAAATATTATTTTATTTTTCTGTTTATTCCCTGCAAAGACCTTTTACGTAATCAAGTAAACCTGCAAACTCTTCAGGAAGCATATCGCTTCCGTCCTCAGAATTCACTAATACCGAATCGATAGCAGCCATTGTTGCCTGAACGGTTTTAGCCTTGACATTCAATTTATAATGTACACTGTCATAGCCGTATTCACTTGAGGTGGCAGTAAATGTGTACCGGTTTTCTCCATTCTCGTCTACATCGGCCACCAATTTTGTATTAGTTACCGTGGATTCCAGTTTGGGATTCATCGTTACACTCTCCAGAAGAGGGACGGTGGTTTGGCCGCCTTTAATCAGACCGGCATAGAGAAAGTAGTAGACCGGGCCGGTTACTTCGGGGGCGTCATCCGTCGTAATTTCTTTCCTCAGACATACCCATTTGTCTTTGTAATATGATTCATAGTCCTCTTCTGTTGTCAAGGAATCATCGAACATAACTACATTGACATTATTAGCTCCAAAATTCTTAATAGCGACTTCTTCCGGCTGCATAGGCTCACCGACTGAATTCTTCGGCGTGAATATGGTCGAAAGCCTGTCATCTTGATGACTTCCCGGCTTATCCAACGCAACTTCCCGCTCTCCCATGGTTCCGTCTGTCTTCGTGTAGTATTCGGTTATTGTGATATCCTCTCTGCGCACACAAGACTCCGTGAGTTTTGCCACTGCAGCCACATCAACATTGCCGCTGTTCTTAATTTGAACTTTTTTATCAACTGTTACTCCCGGCTGCCAGTCGGAAGGCGGAATGAATTCCTCCGTGATATCCGTATCATACTTGCCGGTCTGGAATTCATTAGCAGCGTACAGGTCCTGGCTAAAATAGGCGAAGGTTCCTCCTATTGCCGTCACTGCGAGGAGTGAAACCAGAGCCAATATGCTTTTTTTATCAGGTTTGTTTCTCCTCATCGCTATTTTCCTTTCTTTTCTTCTTCTCCTTTTCAGGAGAAATGCCGTCAAGAAGGATATTTATCACGATAACAGCCGCCATGATTCCGATCACCATAAAGTTCTTACTATAACCAACAAAGAAACCTGCCATCGGAATACTGAATTTCAGTACCTTTCCAATTACGTTCTCGTATGGCACGGGAGCCGGATCCTCCGTCAGGTTGGCGTCTCCTTTGGTGGTAAATGTGCCCGACAGCTCACTTTTCTGAGCCACCCGGTGCGTTACCATGGAGTTCTCCCCCGCCCGGAAGGTAATGGCGTCTCCTACGTTTATGTCGGCAAAATCGGCCTGCTTGTAATAAATGACGCTTCCTACATGGTACGTCGGCTCCATACTTCCGCTGAGCACCACTACCGGCCGGTAGCCGGCTACCATGGGCGATGCAATCAGCAGATAACAGATGATGCATGCGTACACTGCCCATGATAGAATGGTAAATATCCCTTTAATTATTTTCATTGTGTTTACCCTGTCCCGGTATTATTCGAGCCCTGCTAATCCTGTAATTGCCTCCGGAGCCGTCTTCCATTCGGAAGCAACTGCATCTTTTGTTGCCTGAATAAACTGTGTGTGAATGGTCAGATCATACTCTGCGTTTGCATAACCCTGTGCTTCTGTAATGTTCTGTTCGGATTTTCTGAAGAAATAACCGTTGTTCTCCTTAGCTTCTTTTGCTGCTTCTTTTTCTGCTTTTTTGATTGCTTCTTCATCAGTACCGCTTATTATTGTCCAGTCTTGACTTGTCTTTTTCAAGTAGGAATCCACATCAAATTTGATATTGACTGTTCCGTCTTCGTTTAATGCTTTTACACCATTCCCATCTTCTGCATTTCCTGCATCCGATGCAGATAAAGTATAGTAACCTCTGATCTTTTCGTACTTACCAAAGTCGGTATTGGAGGCCAGTCTGACAGAAGTCATCAGAGCGTCCGTGGTCTTACCTGCTTCGATAATTCCGTTCCAGTACCAGTATCCGTCTCCGCCATCCATCCAGTCAGTGGTGTCTACTGTTAATGCTTTATGTACGACTGTATCGTCTCCATCGTTTGCATTTAATGTCGTTGGTACAATACCGTCTGTGATATCCTTCTGGTGAGCTGTGTAAAACCCGCCCGCCTCGGTTACATTATTAAAAGCTTTTAAAGTCTTATTATCATTGCCAACACTGGAAATTGTTTTGAAAGGCTCCGCATCTCCTCTGCTCCATTCTTCGTCCATCCTGATACGTACCAGTACCGGATAATCACCAGTGTTTTTTGCGCCTACCATCTTCTCTACCTCTGCGCCTGGTTTCCAGTCCTCGCCGTCTGCCGGGTTGAAATGCTCCACTACCTCTGCCGCATAAGATTTTGTGGCAAATGGGTTAGTAATTGCTGCTGTCTGGTTGAAATATGCTAATGTTCCGCCTACTGCTGCTAAAGCGAAAAGTCCTGCAAAAGCGCCTGATTTTTTATTTAACTTCATTTTTTATTCCTCCTGGATTGTTATATATTCTTTATATATGTGTTTACAATTGTACCGTCTATGTTTATTCTGCTGGATTTGCTCTTAATTCCCAGTTGCAGTCTGCCGGTGCGGTGAAAGGTTTTCCCATTCCAAAAGTCGCATCTACAGCTTCTTTTGTCGCCTGAACTACTTCGGCAGTAATTGTCAGAGTGTATTCAGCATCGGAATAACCTTTGTTTATTGTATCGCCATCAGCACCGGTCTTAACTGCTACGTCGGCTTTGATCTTGGCAATTACTTTGCCTTCCGCCGTTATCATTTTTTCCAGTGCTTCTTCGGTTACTTGTTCCTTTGTATCCTCATCTACCGGGAACTTCACCCATGCGTCTTCGCCTTCAAGCTGATAGTATTTTGTCTTTACAAATTCACCCATATCGGCATCATTTGCAAGTTTAACAGCATCCAGGAATTTTTCTGTTGTATTGCCTGTTCCATCTTCTCCAGCAGCAGGAACATTTGATACATAATAATACCAACCATCGTCCGCCAACTTCCAATCATCCGTATTTAACGTCTTATGTACCACTGTCTTATCAGGATCCGTAAGACCATCTTTTGCATCTTCTTCTTGGCCGCCTCCCTGAAGAACTGTTACAATAGTATTACCTTTGTCATCCGCTGCGGTAATTGTTTTAAATGCATCGTTATCACGCATCCACTTCTCATCCATCTTCACACGCACAACCACCGGAACGTCACCTGTATTAGTTACTACAACATCCTTGTTCACTTCCACGCCTGGCTGCCAGTCTTTACCTTCGCTGGGCTTGAAATCCTCCACCAGAGTGGAACCAAATTTCGCCGTATCAAAGTTATTCTCCACTTCCATGGTCTGGTTGAAGTACGCAAGGGATCCTCCGATTGTCAGTACTGCTGCTACTCCTGCTAATGCCGCTATATTCCTCTTTTTCATGTTCATTTCCTCCTGAATTTTTTGGTTTATTTTTATTTTTTTATTTAAATATATTTTTAAATATATTCTTCTAATTCATCTGTGGTAAATACCGCAGTCTCTGTTTTTCTGCTATTGCAGAAGATTACTCCAGTCCAGGGAACTTACCTGTTGAGCACTTCCCACATTCAGTTCATCCTGCCACACCGCTACGGATAATTTGTCAGCCGGTACCGCCTCGGCATCAAAATTCAGCTCGTAGACCAGACCGCTGTAATTGATACCGTGTGCATCGTTTGATATCTGATTAGACAGTTTCAGCTCCGACAGTATTACAGGTGTTTTTGCGTGTGCGCCGTCTGCTTTTGTCAGGATATGCTTATAGTAATAATAGCTTCCTATTTCTACCCAATCGTTTTTCCATGAGTCGGTCCATGATTTGGTTACGGCATCAACGTTCGGCGCATCAGGATTGTTCTCATCACTAACCGTCTTTCCTTCGCCGTCTTTCCACCGCTCCTTTACCTGCACCCGAACTATCAAGTCAACATCTCCGGTATTTTTGAAATAGGGCTGTTTCTGAACCGTCTCTCCCGGAAGGAACGTACTGTCCGGGTTGAAATTCTCCGCCAATATCACTCCGCTTGGGCCTTCCGTGGAAAATGGGTTTTTGATTGTAATCATGTTGGTGTAGCTTGCCATACTCGTGCCGACCGCTGCCAGACAAAGGAAACCGGCCAGGAGTGCAACTATCTTTTTGTGTGATTTTTTCATGCCTGACTGCCTCCTTTCCAAGTAAGCGTTGTATCATATTTCTTGTTCTGCCAGTCATCACCAGCCGTCGGTTCTACCTCCATGCTGAAGACTTCCTTCACAGCGTCCTGGCTTACCTGAAGCTGGTCGCTTGCCTGCACTGCCTCGACCTGGAAATGGAGACGGTATTCCGCGTCTGCATAACGAATGTCCGTATAATTCTGCGGAAAAGTGACCGATTCAAGAATATCGGGGGTTGCGTCTCCAGGTTTTAAAACCTTCTTGTAGTAATACCAGCCATCGGTTCCTCTTTGCCATTCAGATCCGCTACTCCATCCCGACGTCCAGTTTTTTGTTGCAACGTCCTCTGCCGGAATTCCGCTTTGGTTTGGGAGAGTCGTCTCAGTATCATTTTGGTTGACAATCCAGCTCTCGGCGTAAGCAACGCGGATGAAAACATCAGCATTTCCGGTATTCCTAAATGAAACTTCTTTTTGTTTTTCTCCCCACCATACATTCCCTATTTCTTCTTCCACAGCAACATCAACCGTCGGCGTCCTTACTTCGTTCGTCATGGCCATGCTGTGCCTGATGACTGCTCCGGTTCCGAAGATTCCCAGAGCAATCACTGCCATGAGGGCGACGCCGATTAACTTTATATGATTTTTCAGCATTTTACTCAAGCGTCTCTCCCTCCTCTGTCATCGTGTTATCTTCATCATCTCCCGCCAGACCTGCTTTAGGCTGGTTCTCTGCCACCGCTTTAGCACCTTCCCGGCTGTCTTTAAACGGTACGTTACGGTCACCGGTTGTGTAGTTGGTAACGGCGTCATCACTGTGGAAATAGTTTTTGTGAGTCAAGGTGTTATCAATCTCAACAAGAAGGTCATCCCCAGGTTTTACTGTTACTGTTCCATTAGAACTGGAAGACGAACCGCCAGTTTTTACGTCTGTTATCACAATTCCCGACTGTTTTACATATTCCATCGGAACCGATTCTGTTATTACAAATGTGGCCGTCCCATTTACATAGATGTAAGGGCTTTCTTCTTTATCTTTTAAAACCACTGACGTATATGTATTTCCATCTTCATCCTTTACATGAATAATAAATTCTTTATCTGCATCGGATGCAACCTTGTTCCCTTCGACTACCTTTCGTATCTGAAGTCTGCCCTGTGATACCTGGAGAACCGGTTTTTTATATTCCATCTCATTTTGCTTATCTCCAAAGGTGTACCTTAAGGTTGCTTCAGAGTTTGAATAAAAACCAGCTTTACCGGAACTTGTATAATCAGCCTCATCTGTATCGGGTACATCAGTTCCTGAATCTCCTTCATGAAGATACCCTTTTGAATACTCGGCATAAGCCTTAGCCGTTGGTTTCACAGGAAAACTAATACTGTGGGTAACGTCTTTCTCCAATACGTACTGGGGATTGAAGGTAACTGTAATCGTGTTGGGGTTCTCTTCCGGTGAAAAAGTAATGCTATCAATTACGTTGCTATACTCTGTTGTTCCCCTGGTTAATGTTTTCCCGCCTACAGAAACTCTAACTGCATCTGCTGCCGGGTTGACAAATTCTGCGTATTCGCTGAGCTTGTCGGTGATTACGGCATTTTTAACATTTTTTACAGTAGTTGACGTTGATATAATGCTGTCTGTTATTTTTTCAAAAACCGTGTTTACTTCCTCAACACTTAATGCCTGCTGATAAGTTGCTACAGTTGCTCCTTTCGCTTCTGCAACTGTCTTTATTTTTTCTAAATACTGTTTAGCACATTTGGAAGTATTATCAGTAGCCCTTAAATCTATGCCACAAGCTATAATATGGACAATGGTTCCTGATGGAAAGTCAAGTGGATTTGATTCCAAGTCAGCTATTTCTTGCGTCGTTGACCGTTCTATGCCATCACTGCCCCAATTTATACCTACATACTGCGGTGCTCCATCTGTCAGAAATATAATATGCTTTTTTGTTCCTTCCTTCTCCTGATTAGCCGGAGAACCAGTTTTTAATATTCCAATTCCTTTTCTTAGCGCAGGGTTTGGTCTTGTATAAATGGCTGTATCTGTAATTTTTAAATTATTATTATATGTGCCTTTAGTCTGCAACCATGTACCATCACTTGGAATAATATTGAGATCCTCGTCGCTTCCTGTACTACCCGCAAACTGCACTCCCTTATAAGAGATGTCATACTCCTGCGAATGTAACTCATTCATCATTTTCTCAACTGCACCATTTACAACCTTTAATCTGGTTGAACTGCTTCCGCTTACTGCAAGATCCATACTCGTTGTCCGATCCAACACAAATACTATATCAGCCGGTGAAACATTCGTCGTTTCTTCTGTTATCGTACCCACATCCGAGGTCACATCCAGTGTCAGCTCAAAAGTTCCATCCGTTTTATCCTCGATATACTTTCTGTGTTCCGGTTTTGCATTAATATCTACCTGGACAACCGGCTTCGGATAAGTAAACGTCATGTCTGCGGTTGCACCATATATTAATAATGCATTATCATTCGAATAAAAACCGGCCTGGCCGCTGCTTGTTCTAGTGTTATAATCTGTATCAGCATCCCCTCTATCTGGATATTGGTAACCATCACTTACATACTTATCTTTCGCCGTCTTACTGACTTCGACTTCAAAAACTAGCTCATAAACATTGCCTTTTGTTAATTCTTTGCTTTTTCCAAAAAACAGTGTAATTTCTCTTGTGCTTTCATTGTAACCAAGTGATTGATAACCTCTGCCTTTCTGCAACTGCGTTTTGCTCCCAGAAGTATTTGTCTCATAAACTTTTGCCGTCTGTTCCCAGTTTGCAGGCAACTCGACATTTTCGCTTAACTTATCGATGATTCTTGCGTTTTTAAGCTTCATGTTTTCTTTGATTACTTCAAAATTTTCAGTTAATGATTTTCCATTATCAACAAGAATCCTCGATTTGCCATCATCGCTGGAGTTTTCTTTTCCTGTAACAATTGGCTCAAAATATTGAATTTTAGCTTCACCAAAACCGACTCCGTAAATAATGGGTTGACTTTTTTTCATTACTGATGCAAAAAATTCTTTTCCTGCATTTAGTGATTCTTTAGAAGTATTACCACTTTGATTCCATCCTGTTCCACCAATTCCCCAACCCTGATCACTGCTGGGAAGATCATTATATTTAACTGTGTCAGTATTGTCCTTCTGATGTTGGTTATAGAATGTAGGTAATCCGTCACTTAGGAAAATCACCATAGGAGTTCTGGATGAATTTCCCCTATTATTTAAATAAACCTCAGTTTTTCTTAAAGCATCCTCATAGTTCGTTCCACCTCGTGATTTACCATATGACGATTCACTCGGCCGGCTTAAACCGTTGATTTTAGATTTTATATTTCCTTCATCTGAATTCCAGTCCAGTACCGGTTCTGCAAGTGAATCATATTTGACCACGGCAAATCTGCTTCCCGGAGCCTGACTCAGTACATAACCAACAAAACCTTTTGTTTTATCCACATCATTGTTATTATTCTCTGTGAGTATGTTTTTCAATGTTTTATTGTATCCCTTATCATACATACTCCCAGAATTATCTATAACAAGTACAATATCAAATGCCGGGCTGTAACCTGCTACATCCAGATGCAGGTCATACTTACCATCTCCCTTATACTCAATCTGCTTATGATAAGTCTTTGTCCCTGTACTAAACGCTCTCGGCGATGTCTCCGCCGCTACCATCCTTATTTGTTCATCCACCGTTTTCGACCGAGAGAACATTTTGAGCGCGCCCTTAGTTTTTGGAGTCTCTTTCCGGGTCTGTACCACTACCGCAGGAAGGAGATTCATATTGAGATGAATGATACCGTCCTCTTCATCGTAGACTGCACTGGAATCATCATAGCCGTAGTCATCCTCTTCATCTTCTTCGTCATCTTCCTCATCATCCTCAGACCATTCCTCAAAGCTGATATCGTCATCTTCCTCTTCCCCTGTTGCATCCGGGTTGGGTCCCATGACTCTGGGAACATTGTAGCTGGAGATAGAAACTGTCTTTTCTCCTGAGGAATCACTGCTGCCGGAACCTGCGCTGCCGCTGTCAGAATCACTTCCCGATTTATCGGCAGACCCTTTATCGCTTCCTGATTCTGTCTTGCCGGCGCTGTCTTTATCATGAGCTGCACCCTGGTTCTTATCGGAACTCTGGCTTTTGTCTGAATCGGCCTTTTTATCGGAATCTGCATTTTTGTCGGTATCCGCTGCCTTATCTGAATCGGTATCTTTACCGGCATCAGTATTGGTATCTTTGCCGCTGTCTGTTCCTTTATCCGTATCGGTGTTCTTATCGGCATCAGCATCTTTGACACTGTCTTCCCCATTACCGCTGTCTGTATCTTTATTGCCGTCTGTGTCTCTATTGCTGTCTGTATCTTTATTGCTGTCCGCGTCTTTGCCGCTGTCTGTATCTTTACCATCAGCATCCGTATTCTTGTCGGAATCTGATTCTTTACCGGTGTCCGCGTCCCCAGCGGTATCTGCTTTATCCCCTGAGTCCGATGTGTTCCCTGACTCTGAACCGCCGCTTACCGACGAACCGTCTGAAACTCCTGAGCCTGAGCCGCCGGCTCCGCCGGGCTCTTTACCGTCCTCCGGCTCTCCTGTTATCTCATCGGCCTTTGTACCTGATTCTTCGGTTTCTTCCGTTACTTCCGTTGCTGCCGTCTCTTCCTCTTTTTCTTCTAAGAAATAATCTGCTGCCGGTACAACTACTTCTGAGGTTTCGATGTCCTCCAGATTCAGATGGAAAGTTACTTCCTCATCACTTCCATTCATATAGAGGAAGATGATTCTCTCATCACCGTTTAGCTTGTAGCCTCCTATGCTGTCGGTTTCGGAATCTGTAGCTACGTCGCCGTCGTCTGCACTGCTCTCCGCCACGGAAGGTGATGCAGCAGACTCTCCGTTTCTGTATTCCATATAACGGCTCTTTTCCAGACGCACGATTATGTAACCGTAGGAGGATTTTCCCTCACCGCCCAGTCTTCCATCCTCGCCGTTATCCTTGAAAAGGGTAAAACTGGAATATCCGTCAAACAGTTCTTTATACTGTTCATAGTTTACACTGTTATCATCCTCTGAATCTCCGCTTAATTTCTTCGTCATACTGCCAAAATCAAACTTCCATCCTTTGGTGACTGCTCTCTCAGCCTCTTCCAGAAGTTCCTCTCCCGTGAGAGAGTCTTCCGGCATCCATATATCTGCTTCGGAAGCAGTAGCGCTTGACGGGCTGGCCGCCAGACTTCCGTCCCCGCCGATGGACTCTGATGCAAACACCGCAAGATTGATGTTTGTTATGCAAAGGCATGTAATCAGCATCCATGACAGCCTTCTGCGCCAAATACCGTGCGCCGCTCTTCTTTTTTTAATTCTGAGTGCTAATTTATCTGCAGAACTCATTGCTTTTCCACCTTTCCTCATCATCCTGTTCCTTAACCTTCGCTCATTTCCTGCGTGTCCATGGCGCTGTCCATCAACTTGAGCAGTTCTAATGCGCTGCGGAAAAATTTTGTTTCTTTTTTATCGACCCAGATAACCTCACCCTGCCAGGTGGCATTCTGTCTGTATTTTACATTGATAATAAAGGTTGCTTTTTCTCCCTTGTTCCTGAACATCTCACTAGGTTCCATCTGTCTCACTGCCTCCTCCTGTCTTTTCTTTCCTCTTTCGGCCGCTTTGCCAAAGCTTCGGCAAACTGTTGATTCCTGCGGAAAGTCCAGCCTGTTAAAAAACAAATCCATCTTTCTCAGCATATCCATCGTATTAACGTAGGTAACCGGAGTTTTTTCATACAAGTTCCATATCTTCCCGGAATAGTCTCCCTGGTCAACATGATCCACACATATATTCAAAAGGTTTGGTACCGAAATTTTACTCTGTGTAATTCGTATCATCTGTATCACTCCTTGCTTTCTGTATGAATTCTAACAAATGACCAATAACAAAAATAATAATAAACATGGTTTTTTTTGTAATTTTTGCTTCAAAATGTGATTGTTAATTGACAAAAAAATTTCAAGCAGGCAGAAAAAAGCCGGTAAACACAGTTTTTTCACTGTATTTACCGGCTTCCCTTTTAATATTTTGAAAATAAAACCATTATTTACTTTCCACGTTCTTTTTCTATTCCTTTTAATTCAGCCAGCGACGTGACATTATAATTAATCTCCGCCCTGCTTCCGGCCAGTCTCTTCAACTCCCTGATTATACGGTTAAATACAATATAGCAGTCCTCCTGCCTGGTTCCCGTAAGCAGAATCAGGTATTGGGAGTCACTGTACTTCGTATAGCCGTCCGATCTCCTGATTGAAAGGCCGATTGCCTCTTTCAGGGCCTCCGACCGCTTTCTCAGCTTCTCCGGATTCTGAATGAATTTTCCTTCATAATCAACCAGCGTACAGAGCATCAAAAATACAGACTGACCGCTCCGTTCTATAATGCGGCTTAACAGACGATATGTATCGATAAAACTGGGGTATGAACAATAGTAAGCCCCTGCCCCGGAATTTTCAGGTTCTTTCGCTTCTTCCGCTAATTCAGACTGGATTTTTTGCAAATTACCAGGCTGGTTCTTAAATTTCTTTCCCATCGCCTTGTAACAATCCAGCATTTCCTTTGACGGAGGGAGTCCCATCTTATCCGAATACATGCGCACTGTTTTATCGTATAAACGATATGCTTCCTTGTATTCTTCCTTGCACAGCAGGCTGTCAATCTGAGAAACCTGCCAGCTGTCGAACGGATAGAGTTTAGCCGCATTAGAATAAATATGGTACATCATATCATAATCTTTTTGTTCCTTTAAATACTTCCCAAGCCAATCCACACATCTGTCATAAATACGTTTCAGACGCAGGCTCTCCATGGTAACCCAGGTTTCCGTGGAAATTGCCGGCAGCAGTTCACCCCGGTACAACTGCACCGCATGCAGATAATCATGGTATTTCTCAGTCTCCGAAGATGCGGCAGATGCTTTTTCCGCCATCTTCTCGAATTCGATAGCATCTACCCGTACTTCTACCGTATCGTCCGTCACATATATTCCATCCCGCAGAGTGATATAATTGCCTTCGGGCATCCCCGTCAATGCCATCTGCTTTCTCATACGATAAATCAGATTATTGAGGCTGTTGCTCAAATCCATTACATTGTCTCTGTCAAAAATCAGCCGCATCAGCTGATCCTTGCCGATACCTTTTTCACCCTGAAGCCACACAAGCTGCAGGAGCTGCACCAGTTTTGATGTTCCGCTCTTACCGGGCATAACCTCATTTCCGTTGTATACGAGTGCAAATCCCCCCAATGTATACACTTCCAGTACATGCTCATTCCCTGTATTGTTTTTTTCTGTTCCCATACTTCCATCGCCTCTTCCAACATTACCGTTCAGTGCTGTCTCATCTCCGATGCCGTTCCCTGTAACTGTACGATCCTTTTTATCAGTTACTCATTTTAGCACATGGCGGTTGTGTTTCGTCCAAGGACTTTGGGAAGAATTTAACGCTTATGGTAAAATCTTCTAATTATGCAGAAAAAGGAGTATGCGTAGCAATATTTTGCTATCACATACTCCTATTGTTTACTGATTTATATATGCCTATTGATTCGTTTCCTGATTCCCATCTGTTTCTATTTGTCTGTTTCTATTTGCCTGCTTCTATTTCCCGTTTATATCCATTTTCTGTTCCGTATCCACTTCTCCGGTTGATTCTGCTTCTGCTGCTGTTTCCAATTCCACTGCATGAACTACAAGTCTGTGGCTGTATCCTTTCCCCGTACAGGTGGAAAGCATCAGTGTGTGGCTGTCCTCATCTGGTACAATCCCCGTAGTATAAAGGGAACGTGACAAAACGGCCGATATAAATGCCTCCCTGTCACTTTCTCCGGCGAATGAGGTGGGAAAATTATCCCCGGAGGCCGTCTCTTCATAACAGGAATATATTTCAAACCTTACTTTCCGATCCGGAAAATACAAATCCACATACGGCCTGCTATTGCGGTAAGACTGCGATTTAAACTGCCTGAGTCCCGCAAACATGGAACCGTTTCTCATATTATGGCCAAACAGAATCGTATTGGAATCCGATAAATCGGACTTATTCCTATAATCCATAAAAACTGCTCCGGAACTGCTTTTCTGTCCGTAAATGCCGTGAGTAATATAAAACTCGTTATCCTGCGTCTGTGCCACCGGGTAGCTGATTCCGGTTCCTGGTATATCTACCCAGGCCAGTATCTGGGGATTTTTTTTCTTCAGGCTGTCAAAGTCTATGACCAGGGTCCTGTTCAAATCCACTTTGTCAGTAACAGCGCCATCCGTCCCCTCTTTACCGACAGAACCGGCGTTCTGGCCGGAACCCCCGCTGTCTGCGAGGGTTTCGTCTAAAACGCCGGGGATGACCTTTACCGCTTCATCTGCTATTTTTTCGTATTCCCCCTCTGCTTTCCGGTAACCGTATATCGTCTTTACCAGAAATCCCGATGAGAAAAGAAATACGGTCAAAACCATAATAAATAAAAGCTTCCAGGTTTTCTTTTTCATCATGCCGTATCCTTAATTTTGAGAGTCGTCTTTTCTGCGGAGCTTCATTCCCAGATAGAGAAGAATAATACCGCTTCCGAATATTGTCATTATAATCGGAATAATTGGTGTATCGTCGCCCGTCTTTGGAAGCATTCCAAGCGGAACCGGGCTGTCTTCAATGATTGTGGCATCTGCCATCGGAACTTCGGAATCCTGAATGTTGACCGTTATTCCGCGGTCGCGGTCTCTTCCTCCGCCGCCTCCGCTGCTGCCTCCTCCGGAGGTGACTTCCGTAGCCATGAACTTCCAGTCAATTTTGGAGAGGACGCCTGCAATGGCTTCTGTCCTTCCGTCTCCTATCTTCAGTGTTGGATCAAGCTGCAGTTCCACATCGATGGTTCCCGTCTTCCGGCTTGTATAACGCCCCAGAGGAACCACCCGCTGGATGCCCTCCTTTGATACAAGGGAGGCTCCCGTAGCTTTTCCGTCATAAAGAAGTGTTCCGTTATAAGTAACCCTCATCGTGATCATGTCCAGAATTTCGTTCTTAACCTCATCCTGGGTTCTCGGGATTACCTGCATATAAAGATCATAATCCTTGCCTGAGGCATTCTCGATATTCAGCTTATCCTTGTAAATTCCTCCGGGAACCATGTCGGTAAAGCTCATAAACCAGTTACCTTCCTCGGCTCCGCTGTCCGTGCGGTACGGTGTATAAACCAGTTTGCCGCCGGAGGACTCAAATTTAAGCGTTTTCACGGTAGATGATGTAAAGATACCGCTGTCGGCAACCTTGTCGGCTAAAAATGCAAGTGTGTCGCCGTCCTGTCCGAATACCTCCGCCACTGCGGCTTTCGTAGCCTGTACAGTGGTTCCCTTGATCTCCATCGTGTATTTCGCGGAGTCATAGCCGTACTCGGAATTCACTTTATCAACGGTCACCTTTTTCACCGAACCGTCGTCCTGTTTTACATGGTATGTAGTTTTGCCTGTGATTGTGCGCGCCAGTTCATCATTGAGCGTCACGCTGTTTAAAAATGCCGGAGATTCACTGCCTGGTTCAATGATTCCCACGTAATAAAGTGTATAACCGTTGTCTTTGTCCGGTTCCTCATTCATCAGAAGCCATTTTCCCTTTGCCTCCGCCACTGTGTTGACAGCAGTCAGGCCGAGGCTCAACGAGGCATTGTCCGTTTTACCGGATGCCAGGAGTACCACTGTATCCCTGTTGAAATTCGGTATTGCGGCATATTCCATTCCTGCTCCCGTCTCAAAGGTCAGAGGAAAAGCTTCTCCTGCCAGAGGCGCTACCGGCTCTTCCACAATGTTTCCCTGAGCGTCCACCGATGTTGCATAAACGTTTTCTCTTCGGATCCACTGCTGGGTAATAACTGCTTTTGCCATGACCGGTACGGTTCCCTTATTGCTGATCCAGACTTTTTTCTCCTGTTCTTTTCCCGGCTGCCAGTCGGAAGGAGCATCAAAAGCCTCATCGAGGGAAGTATTGTATTTTCCAGGCATGAACTCATTACCGGTCTGAATCTCCTGGGTCCAGGCCGCCCAGGTGCCGCCGATGAGCATCAGAGATGCCAGGGCTGCCAGCCCTAATAGTTTGCGTCTGCCTTTCCTCATATCACTATCTCCTGTCTGTTATGATACAGCCCCCCTCACGGGGCAGCTATCTAAACTGATGATGGTCTGTTGATTCACGCTTAAGATTGCGTCTTTAAAAGTTCGTCTCTATTTGCTGTAATAAAGTCTGTGGCAAGCAGCTTGGAGTAGCCCTTAGCCTCAAGTGTCGTATTAATGGCATCTTCTGTAGCCTGTACCGTAGTTGCATTGATCGTCATCGTATATTTTGCACTGTCATAACCATATGCCGGGTTTGTCTTTGTTTCTGTTGTCTTAATGGTATTACCCTCTTCGTCTGTTCTGACGGTTGTGGTTTTTTCTGTTACGGTTGTATTGATAAGCGGATTTAAGGTCGCTCCAGTCAGTAACTTAGGTGATTCTCCGCCTTCACCGATGATGCCGTTATAAATGAATTTAAGGTTGGAGAATCCTTCTCCTTTGTTAACTTCATCACTGTTCTGCGCATCAACCAAGATCCATTTGCCTGCCGCATCTGCGGAATCCAGAGAGGTTACCTGCGTATCAATCTTGAGTGTTTTTGCTGCCAGAACCGCTGTTTCAGTGCCTTTGGAACTCAGCACCGCAATGTCTTCTCCCCAGCTGATTATAGATGCATACTGCAGTTCGTCTTTGTCATCCCGGAACATCAGATCGAAGTATTCTCCCTCTGCCGGAGAAACGGTTTCATTCTCTCCATTATTCTCAGCCTCTACAGACTCGGTTCTCACCCATACCTGATCGATGGCTGCAATCGCCGCCAGCTTTACATTACCGCTGTTTTTGACGGTTACTTCCTTCGGCACCGTCACTCCCGGCACCCACTCTCCTGGTGTCGGAGGAATAAATTCCTCGACAATATCAGAATCATATTTGCCAGTCTGGAATTCATTGACTGCCGTTAAATCCTGGCTCCAATATGCCCATGTGCCTCCGATAGCTGCAACCGCTGCCAGTGCGGCAAGTCCGAATAACGCTTTTTTATTCTTTTTCATAAATCCGTCTCCCTTTCTTATGCTCTTCTCAGTCTATTATTTTAATAATCCGTTATTTTAATAGCTTATTTTTAGTATCTCTTATTTCATTAGTGTTTTGGCTTTTTATCACTTTACGGCGTTGTGGATGATGTGCTGTCTTCCCTGCACAGGCTCCTTACATAGGACAGCAGTCTGTCAAATTCCTGCGGCACCAGCTCCGTGGGAAGTTCCTTCCCTATTCCGAGAACCGCGTCCACCGCTGATTTTGTTGCCTGAACCGTCTTCGCCTTAATGTTCAGCTTGTAGTTGACACTGTCATAGCCGTACTCACTCTGCGTACTTGTAAACGTATAAACATTCTCTCCGTCCGGGCCGACATCCGCAACCAGCTTCGTTCCTGTAATTGTGGATTCAAGCCGTGGATTCATCGTAACACTTTCCAGAATGGACGGTGAAGTTTCTTTCCCTCCTATCACGCCTACATAGAAGAAGTAATAGACCGGGGTTTTAAGCTCCTCTGCACTGTCCGTTTTCAGGTAAACCCATTTATCTTTATATTCTTCCGGCTGTTTTTCCGAATCATATTCCACAACCTCAGTACCAAATTTTTTGATCCCTACTTCTTCCTCCGGAAGCAGGTTCCCGTTTGGACCCTTCGGAGCAAATATCGTGGGAAGTTTTTCTCCCTTGAATGCCACCGTCTCAGAACTTTCTATCAGCTTTCCGTCGCTTCCCGTCTCATAAGAAGGGATGGTTATGTCTTCTTTTCGGATACACTCTTCCGTAAGCTTTGCCACCGCTACCACATCGACATTACCCTTATTGGTTATCACAACCCTTTTGGTAATCTCCGTTCCCGGCTGCCAGTCGGCCGGCGGTACGAATTCTTCGGTGATTTCCGTATCATATTTCCCCGTGAGGAATTCATTGGAGGCGGACAAGTCCTGGCTGAAGTAGGCAAATGTACCTCCTATTGCCGTAACAGCGAGGAGTGCACCCAGTGCCAGTATATATTTTTTATCAGGTTTCTTTCTCCTCATCGCTATGTTCCGTCCTTTCTTCCCCCTTCTTTTTTGTGGGGAAAAGGCTGTCAAGAAGGATATTTATCACGATAACCGCTGCCATCATGCCAATTACCATAAAATTTTTGCTGTAGCCTACAAAGAATCCTGCCATCGGGATACTGAATTTCAATACCTTTCCCATCACCTGGCTGTATTCCACCGGGTTAGGATCCTCTGTCATATTCGCATCGCCTTTAGTGGTAAATGTTCCCGAAAGCTCGCTTTTTTCCGCCACACGGTGGGTAACCATTGCGTTTTCACCCGTTCTGAATGTGATGGCATCCCCCACTTTAATGTCGGCAAAATCCGCACTCTTATAGTAAATGACGCTTCCTACGTGGTATGTCGGCTCCATACTGCCGCTGAGTACCACTACCGGCCGGTAGCCGGCTATCATGGGAGATGCTATCAGCAGGTAGACGATAATGCATGCATACACCGCCCATGATAGAATGTTAAATATCCCTTTTATTATTTTCATATTTTTTCCCTGTGCCTGTATTCTGTCTGTGTTTATTCAGCTAAATCCTTTATTACCTGAGGAGCATTTTCCCATACGGCATCTTTTGTAGCCTGAATAAATTCTGTTGTGATAGTTAAATCGTAGTTGGCTCCTGCGTAACCTTTTGCATTTTCATCAAGGCCGCTCTCTGCTTTTCTGAAGAAGTAGCTGCCGTCTTTTGCCGCATCTTTGGCTGCCTGCAGTTCTTCGTCGTCTGATGCCGCCGTGCTCCATTCTTTGTTATTATCAGCAAGGTACTTTTCAACATCGAAATCAGCTTTAATCTTGCTATCACTATCCAGCGCATCTGCCTTGGCTGCCTCATCGGCGCTCATCACGTAATATGACTTTGTACTGATGTATTTTCCTAAATCGATATTGGATGCAAGCGTAACGGAATCCATAAGCTGCTCTGTGCTTGTTCCTGCTGCCAGAACGCCGTTCCAGTACCAGTATCCGTTCTCATAGAACCATTTGCCCGCGTCTGAGCCTGTATTGAGGTTTTTGTATACTACCGTATCATCACCTTTTTGGTTAAAAAATTCTTCCGGAGCAAGACCATCTTCCGGGTCAAACTGGGATGCCTTGTAGCCTCCATCTTCCTTCACTACGTTGAAGAATACATCCCCATCCGAACTTTTTATTGTTTTGAATGCGTCTTTTACATCGCCTCTATACCACTTTTCATCCATACTGACACGCACCAGAATCGGATAATCACCAGTATTTTTAGCTGAAACGGTCTTATCAACCGTTCCGCCGGGCTTCCAGTCTTCGCCGTCTGCCGGGTTGAAATGCTCTACTACGGATGTATTATACTGTTTTGTTGTAAAAGGGTTGGTAATTGCCGCTGTCTGATTAAAGAAAGCCCATGTTCCGCCAACTGCTGCCAGAGCTGCAAGTCCAGCAAGCGCTCCCACTTTTTTATTTATCTTCATATTCAATTCCTCCTGCTTTGGATTTTTATTGCTGCTTCTGCCCGCTGTGTCTGAGCAAATTTCCCGAACGTTTTACGCGTTCCCCATTTTCAAGTTAATCAGCCATTGTGCCATTATCCTGCCTATATCTTATTTCAGTTCCCAGTCGCATCCGCTTGGTGCCTGGAATTCAGAACCTTTGCCAAATACGGCGTCAACTGCTTCTGATGTTGCCTGAATGACTTCTGCTGTAATCTTCAGTGTGTAATCTGCATCTGCATATCCCAGTTTATTGGCATCGGCTGCTACGTCGGATTTGATATGTCTGATTACTTGGCCTTCCGGTAATGACGCTGCCAGCTCGGCTTCTGTTATATCTTTTCCATCTTTTTCAGGAAATGGAATCCAGTCGCCCTCTCCTGCTGTTTCTGCTAAAGAGTAATATTTCTTTTTGAGGAACTGCCCCATATCGGCTTCCTCAGAAAGTTTTACGGCATCCAGAACTTCCGAAGTGCTGAGTTTGCTTCCCAGCGCTGTGCGGTAGTAATAATAACCATCCTGATAAATCCAGTCCTTTGTATTTGCCAGTTTCTTCTCAACTACGGAATCATCCACCACTGCTGTGGCTTGTCCATCTGTCGGGTCCTTCTGGTAAACATTCATAATTTTGTTTTCTTCGCCGCCAAGGGTATCGTCTTCCGCTTTAATGTCTACAAAAGCGTTATCGCCTCTTTTCCATGTTTCATCAAACCGTACACGCACAACCACCGGTTTATCTCCTGTATTGGTAACCAGCACGTCTTTGTTAACTTCCACACCAGGCTCCCAGTCATGACCATCACTCGGGTTGAAATCCTCTACCAGTGTTGAACCGTATTTTGCCGTATCAAAGTTATTTTCCACTTCCATAGTCTGGTTAAAATATGCTAAAGACCCTCCTACTGCAAAGATTGCTGCTACGCCGGCCAGGGCTGCTATATTTCTCTTCTTCATATCCGTTCCTCCTGAGATTGTTTTTTGTTTTCTGCTCTTATTTTTTATGTGTACGCTTCTTTATTTTAAGAGGCTGTTCCAACTGAGTTTGTCTGCGTCTGCGCCTATGTCGTTTTTCCATTGCTCCGCCGATACGTGGTCCGCTGGCACTGCCTCTGCATCAAAGGAGATTTCATAAACCCGGTCGCTGTAATCGGTGTCGTGTTTATCATTGGACACTTCCGACGATAACTGAAGCTTTTTGAGGATAATCGAAGTGGTGTCGCCGGCCTCACCCGACTTTTTGAGAATCTTATTATAGTAGTAATAATCTCCTATTTGCACCCACTCGTTTTTCCATGAATCGGTCCATAATTTTGTAACTTTATCGGTGTCACTGAAAGGATCTCCCGGTTCAAATACAGAATTATCGGAATCTTTCCACACCGCCGTTACTTTCACTCTGAGAAGTAAATCCGCTTCGCCCGTATTTTTAAAGTAGGGTTGTTTTTCAACTGTCTCTCCCGGAAGGAAAGTGCTGTCCGGATTGAAGTTCTCAAGCATTACCGCTGAGCTTGGACCAGAGGTGTTAAATGGGTTAGTGATGTTAACTTTGTTTGTGTAGCTCGCCATACTTGTTCCGATTGTGGTGAGGCAGAAGAAACCTACCATGGCGGCAACTAATTTTTTATGTATCTTTCTCATAATCAGTTACCTCCTTCCCACAGGACTGTCGTCGTATATTTGTTTCCCGGCCAGCCGTTTTCTTCTACTGAGATGGATTTGTCAAATAATTCCTTCACCGCATCCTTGCTCACCTGGAGTTCATCGCTGGCCTGTACGGCTTCCACCTGGAAATGAAGCTGATATTCGGCATCTGTATAACGGCTGTCGGGATAATTATCTGTGTCGTTGAATGTTACCGACCTTAAAATTCCCTCTGTGTTTTGACCAGCTTCCAGAACCTTTTTGTAGTAATACCAGCCATCGCCTCCGTCATACCAGTTATCGCCCCACTCGTCATCCCACTCTTTCGATACAATGCTGTCATCATTGCCCGTCTCACTGCGGTTTGGAAGAATAATCTGCTCTGTCTTCCCACCGGACAGCGACTCTGTGTAAATCCATGTTTCCGCATAAGCGATGCGGAGAAAGACATCCGCGGAACCAGTATTTGTAAACATTACTTCTTTCTGTTTCTTTCCACTGTGATCCACATTACCTATCGTTTCATTTGTTGTAACTTCCACTGTCGGCGTCCGAACCTCATTTTTGAGAGCCATTCTGTGGCGGACGGCTGCCCCGGTTCCTCCAATCCCCAGGGCCAGTACCGCCATGAGAGTGACGCCGGTTATTTTTATATAATTTCTACTGAATTTAATCAAGCGCCTCTCCCTCCTCCATATTTAAATCATCTTCATCGTTTCCTGTTAAAGCTGCTTTCGGGTGGTTCTTTGCAGCCTCTTTTGCTGCTTCCCGGCTGGTCCTAAACGGTGTGGTCTTGTCTCCCGTGGTATAATTGGTTACCGTGTTCCAGCTATGGAAGTATGGTTTGTGACCGTATGTGTTGTAAACTTCTACCAGAAGGTCATCCCCCGGCCTCACTGTTAAGGTCCCTTCGGACTCTTCAATCAGTTCTCCCGTTTTTGCGTCTGTAATTCTCAGCATTGCCGCCTGTGTGTATTCCATAGGAACCGACTCTGTAATCTTGAATGTTGTTTCTGAATCCACATAGATATATGGGCTCGTCTCTCCGTCTTCCAATGCTACGGACGAATAATCCTCACCATTTACATGGATGATAAAGTCTTTTCCGTCATCCTCCCGTGTACCGTCAATAACCACTTTCCTGATTCTCATCTTTCCCTGTGTTACCTGAAGTACCGGATGCGGATATTCTAATTCCTTCTGGTTTGTTCCGTAGATATAAGTTACCTTTGCCGATTCATTGGAATGGAATCCAGGTTTTCCTGAGCTGGTCCACTCCTCCTCGGAGAATCCAGGTACGTCGGTGTCTGCATCGCCTACTGCTTCGCCGTATCCGCCCTTATTCTGAAGGTATTCTTCGAATGCTTTGGCTGATGGTTTGATTGGGAAGCTGATGCTGTAGGTGACATCTTTTTCAAATTCATAGTCACCTGCGAAGCTGACTGTTACCGTCTTTCCCTTCTTTGTTACAACCGGATTCGCCTCTTTTTTCTCCGCCGCCGACATTTCTGTTCCATCCATAAGGATTTTTACGTCATTTGTGCTGTTTGGATTGGCAAATTCTGCGTACTCACTAAGTGTATCTGTTATTGTCACTCCTGTGATTCCCGGTTTGCTTTCTGTTACGGAGGAGATAATGCTGTTTTTAATGTTGTTGAAAACTTTATCTACATCTGCTTCGTTATTGATGTACTGCATGGTTACAGCTGCGCCTTTATTCATAGCCCGGGCCTGTAGCCTTGTCAGATAGGTGCTGGTAGTCGGTTGGCAAGAGATTATATGAAGCACTGTATCGGTGGACAAATTAGCTATTGCTGCATCAATTTCCTTCTCTTTACTCTGGTCATTATCAGAGGGTTCACCATCCGTAAGAATGATTATGTGTTTTTTTAACCCCTTTTCATTCCTATTGGGAGAACCGGCATTTATTAATTGTATTCCTCTTTTCAATGCCTCATTGGGATATGTTCCATTCTTTGGAGAACTAATGTCTGCACCGTTCTTATATGGCTTTGCAGCCTTAAGCCAATCATCCGGCTTATTAGTGTATGAATTACCTGAAAACTGAACACCTCTGTAATAAACATCGAAGTCTGCAAGTCCTTCCACTACTTTTTTTATTGCATTGTTTACTAATACATATCTTTTTGTTCCTGATGCATATTGGCCGCCGATTGCCCAGGCCATGCTTCCCGAACTATCTAAGACAAATACTACATCCGCTGGAGACTTTATTTCGGTTGTCTCAGTAGAAGAACCGATCAGTGAAGTAACATCCAGTGTCAAATCAAACGTTCCGTTTTTCTTATCTTCAATATACTTTCTGTGTTCCGGTTCCGGTACGTATGTAGTCTGAACAACTGGCTTCGGATATTCAAGAAGTAAAGATGAATCATCTCCGAATGTTAATACTGCTTTTTCATTTGAATAAAATCCCCGTTGTTCACTGCTTGTATCATTATTGCCATAATCCGTATCGGGATCTCCTACTGAAGGATACTCACCATTCGCCAAAGCATTTTTAGCAACGTCATTTACCTTGATATTGAAAACAAGTTCATATACCGTATTTTCTTCCAGTTTCCTGTCTGCGCCAAACGTCAGAGTAATTGTCCTTGTATTTTCAGCATATTCCAAAGATTCATACCCGCTGCCCTCTTCTAATTCAGTTTTACTTGTGTCTTTTATCTTGTATACTTTAGCTGTATCTTTCCAATTAGTTGATAAGTCAACATATTGACTTAATGTATCTGCAATCTTAACATTCTTAACCTTCAGGTTCTCCAGCAGCTTATCAAATTCCTTTGTCAGATTATTATCCGATGCCATGAGGATTCTTGAAGTACTGTTTGGCGCTTCAACACCATAGACTATCGGTTTAAAGTATTTAATATCAGCTCCGTCAAATCCCACACCATAGACAGTCGCGCCTTTTTGTGATGCAACTTTATAAAATTCCTTACCGGCATTAATTGTTTCTGAAGTTGTTTTAGAATCCGTGCTATCTCCTTCTCCACCTGTCTTGAAGGTTGTATTATAGCCGTTGAATTCTATTGTCTTATCATTTTTATCACTCTTATTGTAATAGGTTGGTTTCCCATCACTAAGGAAAATTATGACCGGAACTCGTCCAGGCTCTCTTTTCTCAAGCATTTCCTTTGCAGAGTACAAAGCATCTTCGTAGTTTGTTCCGCCGTCTACTGTCATGTCTCCGATTGCATCTTTTATATCCGTCTTATTTCCTGACCAGTTTAGCTTCGTGCTGGCAGTTGTACCATAGGTAATAATAGAGAATCGGCTATTCGGGGCTTTTCCAAAAATCTCATCTACAAATCCGTCTTTCTCTTCTACTCTATGCGGCCAATAGTCCAAAGTCCTGCGATATCCCAAAACTTCTTTCAACTCTTTCATCGAACCGCTGAAAGAACTTCCCATACTATTCGATCTATCCACGATGAGCATAATGTCCATTCCCTGCCCAGAACCGGATACATCAAGATGCAGTTCATAGTCATCACCGCTAATATGTCTGATCTGTTTGTGATAACCTTTAATCGTAGGTGTAAAATCACTCACCGCCGCTACGGATGCCTGTACGGAAACCTGTTCATTCTCTGACTTTGCCGACCGGAAAAACCTTGCCTTAGACTGTGCTTTCCTGGCCTGCATTGCCGCTGCCGGCAGGAATGTCATATTCAGGTAAATCGTGCCGTCTTCGCCATATTCGTAACTGCCGTAATCATAATCGTCATAGTCGTCGTACTCTTCATCGTCTTCTTCCTCGTCATCTTCCGACCACTCTTCAAAACTCATTCCATCGTCTTCATCTTCTTCCGATGCGTCCGGATTCGGTCCCATTACTCTTACAACATTGTAGCTGGAAATTGATACGGTCTGATCACCTGATGAACCGCTGCCGCCGGAACCGGAGTCTGAACCGCTGCCGGAACCTGAACTTGTTCCTGAGCCTGAATCACTGCCCGAACCGGAACCGCTGCCGGAACCTTTATCGCTGCCTGAACCAGAATCTGTTCCCGAAGCCGAGCCGGACGATTTGTCGCTGTCATGTCCGCTATCGCTGCCGTTGTCCTTGCCGGAATCTGTACTTCCCTGGCTGTTGCCTTTATCGGATGAACCGCTGTTTCCCACATCTCCCTTGTCTGCGTCTGTTCCGCCGTCGGGTTTTGTTCCTTCCTGGCCTGCATCACTTCCGCCGTCGGGTTTCGTCCCTCCCTGGCCTTCTTCGCTTCCGCCGTCGGGTTTTGTTCCTCCCTGGCCTTCTTCGCTTCCGCCGTCAGGTTTTGTTCCTTCCTGGCCTGCGTCTGTTCCGCCGTCAGGTTTTGTTCCTTCCTGGCCTGCGTCTGTTCCGCTGTCAGGTTTTGTCCCTTCCTGGCCTTCTTCGCTTCCGCCGTCGGGTTTCGTTCCTTCCTGACCTTCTTCGGTTTCTGTATTTCCGCTGTCGGATTTACTTTCATCCTCAACCGTTCCCTGCTCTTTATCGGTTCCATCTTCCGGACCTGCGATATCTGTTTCGTCTTCGGAACCGCCCTGGTTATCTTCACTTCCGCTTCCTGAACCGCCTCCGCCTGATGAACCGCCGCCATTTCCGTCCGGCTGTTCCTCTTTCGGCTCTTCCGTCTGCTCTTCAGGCGCTGCCGTTGTCTCGGTAATTTCTTCTTCCTTTTCTTCTATAAAATAGCTTGCCGCCGGCACTACGATTTCAGATGTTTCGATATCTTCAAAATTCAGATTAAATGTCGCATCCACTCCCGTACCGTTCATATAGAGGAAAATAATTTCCTCATCCCCGGTCAGCCTGTAGGATTCCTCTGCTTCCGCATCCGAGGCGCTTGCTTCGATATCTGTATTCCCAAGGCCTGCATGCTCCCTGTATTCCATGTATTTCTTCTTATCGAGACGGACCAGAATGTAACCATATGCTTTTTTGTTATCACCGGTTAACATTCCCTCTTCGTCGTTGTCGTAGAATAAGATGAAACTGGAATATCCATCAAACAAATCTTCATACCTTTTAAAGTTCTGGCTGTTCTCACTGTCTGACTCACTGTCAAGTTTTCTTAGCATGCTGTCAAAATCAAACTTCCATCCATTTGTAACAGCCCGTTCTGCTTCGGCCAGAAGTTCTTTTCCTGAAATCGAAGCTCCCGGCATCCATACATCCGCTTCTGATGCGGTAGCGCTTGACGGTGTAGCTGCAAGTCCATTCCCGTCCAGTGCAATCTCTGCTGCAAATGCGGCGATATTTATATTCGTAATGCACAGACAGGCGATTAACAGCCAGGCCAGGCTTTGACGCCAATTGCGCTTTACCGCGCTTTTTCTTTTTCTTCTGAATAATTTCTGTTCCGCGAAATTCATCTATTCTCCCGCCTTCCTTTCTCGTAAATCTCCCCTGTGCTTCTATACTTCCTTTTCTTCCATTGCACTGTCCATCAGTTTTAATAACTCCAGGGCACTGCGGAAAAACTTCTTTTCTTTTTTGTCTGCCCAGATTACTTCACCCTGCCAGGTGGCATTTTGCCTATATTTTACGTAGACAATAAATGTGGCTTCTTCACCTTTTTTCTTTTTTAATTCCCTTTCGTCCATCTGTGCCACAGCCCCCTCTTTTTTCTGTCTTACCGCACCTTTGTCCTTTCCAAAGGTTCTGTCAATCGTTGAATTCTGCGGATAATCCAGTTCGTTGAAAAATGAATCCACCTTTCTCAGTAAATCCATTGTATTGGCGTATGGAATCGGTCTTTTCTGATACAGATTCCAGATGCTTCCTGAATAATCTCCCTGTGCAAAGCTATCTACACATATCGTTATAAGATTAGGCGCTGAAACCATTCCTTCCATCATTCTGACCTCTCCCTTCGTTTAAAACTAATTTACCAAAAAGGCAATCACGCAACTAATCACGCAAAGGGATTTTTTTGCTTTTACCTTACTTTTTTTACATTTTCATTAACTTTTTCTAAATAAATGCATGAATTCTTCCCTCTGTGCGGCATGTGCATCCTCGCGGAGCGTTTTTTAATTCATAGGGCGTAATTTCCTATGAATTAAAAAAAGTCATGAAAAAGTGTAAAACACTTTCTCATGACTTTTAATCTCTATAATGAAATTCTCTACCCCTGCACATTCCACTTTTGATCAGTGAAAAAGCTCTCCGCAGAGTATCTTCTATAAATAAATATATCTAAACAATTCCTGCTTCCAACGTTCCTGACCGTCACGCTCCCAGTTCTGCCAGTGACGTTACATTATAACTGATCTCCGCCCGAATTCCGGCCAACTCCTTTAATTTTTTATTAATCCTGTTATAGACGATGGAACAGTCTTCCTGCTTTGTCCCTGAAAGCAGAATCAGGTACTGGGAATTGCTGTACATGGTATAGGCATCACCGCGTCTGAGAGTCAGACGGATGGCCTCCCGGAGATCTTCGGAACGTTTCTTAAGTTTCTCCTGGTTCTGGATGACTTTTCCTTCATAATCAACCAGGGTACAGAGCATCAGGAATACGGACTGGCCGCTCCGCTCCATAATCCGGCTCAGGAGACGGTATGTATCAATAAAGCTCGGATAGGAGCAGTAGAATGCACCTTCCGCTGTCAGTTCATCTTCTTCACGGTCTTCTTTCAGTTCATCCCGTATCTCATCCAGATTGTTGGGACAGTTTTTAAGCTTCTCTCCCATCTTACGGTAACATTCCAGCATCTGAGTGGACGGCGGCAGTCCCATCTCTTCGGAATACATATGGACCGTCTTATCATACAGGCGGTAAGCCTCTTTATAATCTTCCTTATAGAGCAGGCTTTCTATCTGGTGAATCTGCCAGTCATCAAAAGGATAAATCTCGGCTGCCTGGCTGTAAAGCCTGTTCATTGCCTCATAGTCTTTCTGCTCTTCCATATACTGTCCCAGCCACTCCACACATTCACTGAATTTCCGCTTATAGGACAGACTCTCCAGGGTTACCCATGTCTCACTTGATATGGCGGGGAGCAATTCTCCCCTATAAAGCATCACTGCATTCTCATAACAGCGGTACTTTTCCTTCCTGTCGACCGCATTCTCCGCCTCCGTAATATACCGCTCAAACTCCATCGTATCTACTTGTATGGAAATATTCTCGTCACAGATATACAGTCCGTCCCGGTTGGTGATATAATCTCCCTCCGGCAGACCCGCCTGGACCATCTGTTTCCGCATCCGGTACAGCAGGTTATTCAGGCTGTTATTTAAATTTGTTACATTGAGTCTGTCATAAAGCAGCTGCATAAGCTGTTCCTTGGCAATTCCCTTTGTGCCGTGAATCCATACAATCTGCAAAAGCTGTACAAATTTCGCGGTACTGTTTCTCCCCAGAATGATTTCTTTGCCGTCATAATCCAGAGTGAAACCACCAAACATACAGATCTTCAGTACCTTTTCATTACCCTTTTTCATCTTTCCCATCTCCGCATCCGGGACTATTTCCCTTAAATGCCTTTGCCGGTAGGTATTCGGCATGGCTCGCACCAGATTCGCAAGTCCTTCACTAAGTGTACATATTATAGCACAAATTTAGTTCGGGCAACAGAGTCAATCACGTTTTTGTCCTGATTGTTTTGAAAAAGCTTTATTGGGTTTTCGTCAGATGGTATCTTTAAACTCTCTGAATCCCTGTCCCAGCACCTCCGATGTCTCCGTCACCATGACAAATGCATCGGGATCCTCGTCATACACGATTTTCTTGAGTTTTGCAAACTGGGACTTCCTGACCGTGCACAAAAGGACGCTGGTATCCTGTTTACTGTATGCCCCCCTTGCCGGAAGCAGGGTGGCCGAGCGATCCAGCTCGTAAATAATCTTCGCCGCTATACCGTCCGGTTTCTTCGTCACGACGGTGGCCATACTTCCCGCATCTCCGCCGTAGATAATAGAATCAATCACTTTTGTCTGGGCATACAGGGCAATCAGGCCAAAGAGAGCCGCCTCAATATTGCCGAAAACAAAAATGGAAAACACCAGGATAACACTGTCCACAATCAGAAGCGCCCTGCCTATGGACATGTGGGGCCGTTTCTTCTGGAGCAGGTAGCCGACGATATCCGTTCCCCCTGTCGTAGTCCCCGTCATAAAGATCATGGCCATTCCAACTCCTACGATTACACCCCCGTAAAGGCTGCACAGCATTCTGTCGCCATTATAAACAGGACAGAACGGAGCCACCGCCATATCGAGGATTAAAGAGCACACGGTACTGGCCACAGCCGTAGTAATCGCAAAACGGTGGCTTAAATAAAACCAGGCCAGAATTAAAAGCGGTATATTGAGAACCAGGGTCAGGGCTCCCACCGGCAGATCGGTCAGATAATTGACCATCAGCGCAATACCGGAAGCGCCTCCCGGGGCTATATTAGCCGGAACCATAAACGCATGCGTCCCGATACTGTAAATGACCGCCCCTACTAACAAAAGCCCCATATCTTTAAAAGAAATCTTTTCACGAAGTTTTTCCATCTCCACACACCTTCCTCTTACCATTTTCCCCAAAATAATAAAAAATATAAAGTATCTTCAATGACAGCCCACACACGCCGCAGACAGGTTACTTCTTTCAAAAAATAAACAGGCGACACCCCGTGAGGGACATCACCTGTTATTATCAAGCCATACGGCTATCTTTTAAAGCCGGTTTCCCGGCTGACATTATTTAGTTATTCAATGCTATAGTTCGGAGCTTCCTTCGTGATATGGATATCGTGAGGATGGCTCTCTTTCAGGGAAGCAGCGGAAATCTTGATGAAACTTCCCGTCTCCTGAAGTGTCTTAATATCCGGCGCTCCGCAGTATCCCATACCGGCGCGTAAACCGCCGAGAAGCTGGAATACGGTGTCTTCCACCATTCCTTTGTATGCGACGCGGCCTTCCACGCCCTCCGGAACCAGTTTCTTGGCATCGTTCTGGAAATAGCGGTCTTTACTTCCGTTCTCCATCGCGGCAATGGAACCCATACCCCGGTAAACCTTATACTTTCTGCCCTGATATAATTCGAAAGTGCCCGGGCTCTCGTCACAGCCTGCAAACATGGAACCCAGCATACATACGCTTCCGCCTGCCGCAATTGCCTTTGTAACGTCTCCCGAATACTTGATTCCTCCGTCTGCAATAATCGGAATACCGTATTCTTTCGCTGCTTCGTAGCAGTCCATAACGGCGGTAACCTGAGGCACGCCAATACCTGCAACCACGCGGGTGGTACAGATAGAGCCCGGTCCGATACCAACCTTGACGGCATCCACGCCCGCTTCGATGAGGGCCTTGGTAGCCGCGCCGGTAGCCACGTTGCCTGCTATTACCTGGATATCCGGATATGCTTCTTTGATCATCTTAACGCAGCGGAGCACATTCTCGGAATGGCCGTGCGCGGAATCCAGTACAATCACATCCACCTTCGCCTTCACAAGAGCCTCTACGCGATCCAGTACATTAGCTGTGATGCCGACGCCTGCGCCGCAGAGAAGTCTGCCCTGCTCATCCTTGGCCGAGAACGGATATTTGATCTGCTTCTCAATATCTTTGATTGTGATAAGTCCTTTTAAATTGAAGTCGTCGTCCACGATCGGGAGCTTCTCCACCCTGGCCTTCGCCAGAATCTTCTTGGCTTCCGTCAGGTTGATGCCTTCCTTTGCCGTCACCAGGTTTTTGGAAGTCATGCACTCTTTGATCTTTCTGGAGTAATCTTCCTCAAACTTTAAGTCACGGTTTGTGATAATGCCGACCAGCTTTCTTCCTTCCGTAATCGGAACGCCGGAAATGCGGAACTTGCCCATCAGCTCATCGGCATCTTTCAGTGTATGTTCCGGGGATAAATAAAATGGGTCTGTGATGACACCGTTCTCTGAACGTTTTACCTTATCGACTTCCTCAGCCTGCTCTTCAATCGACATGTTCTTGTGGATAATGCCGATACCGCCCTGTCTTGCCATGGCAATTGCCATTCTGTGCTCGGTAACCGTGTCCATACCGGCGCTCATTAAGGGAATATTCAGTTTAATTTTTTTCGTCAGATACGTGCTTAAATCAACCTGGTTAGGAATGATTTCTGAATATGACGGTACGAGCAGTACATCATCAAATGTAATGCCATCGCCAATAATCTTACCCATTAATTCTTCCTCACTTTCGTATTATTTGTATTATTATAAGTAGACTCTCGATATTTTCCGGAGTTATTAGTATCTAATACTATCAAATTTGAGGGTTGATGTCAACCACGCACTTTTACGAATTTTCCGACGCGAATTCAGGAGAATTTTGTCAAAAGAATCTAAAGAAGGCCCCCTGCCGCTATACGTCAGGGAACCCTGCCTGCTCCTTAATAAACCAAAGTTTAATTTTCATGTGTCTTTCTCGGCGCCATCTGTCTGAAACAGCGCACCATCTTTTCATCCGGCTCAAAGAGCACTTTCTCCCCGGCCCCGCTCTTTGTGTAAATAAAAGCGTATCGGACGGCTCCCGGATCTCCCGATGTGTAGTCGGTGACCTTTTTCACCTGATGCTCATACTCTTTAATATGGCCGGAAGTTACCGGGGCAATGACCTGGATGTCCTCCAGTGTATATTCCGCCGCCTTCTTTCTCCTCGTCTTTGAAAAGATCCGATCCACAGAAAATGTCCGGTCCACCAGGAGATATTCAAACTCCACATTCATATTCTGGACCATATAATACGCAAATGCGCACATTCCAATGAAGGCAAGGAAGCCGAACAGGCCGATCCATAAGATAGAAGCCGCTGTGAGAATAATTCCCACGGCCAGAAGGATCTTTACAATAACGGAGGAACCCGGCGTTTTCTTTTTTACAAGACATTCTGCGTAGCTTTCGTTGAGCATGTGTTTTCCCCTTTTCCTGTGTAAAATAGACCGATGATAATAGTTCAGCGCCTGCTGAACGGATACGGCTGATGATACTATCCTACAACAATTTGCGGACGGATGCAAGATGGGGATTTGGTTGAGGAAGGAGAACGGCGCCGGGACGGTCGGAGTTTGGAATGGTGAGAGGGGAGGGATGAGTCTTCAGTCCCGGGCGTTAGGTTGTCGCGGGTGGAGAATCCGGGCAGAAAAAGTTCCTGCGGGAAACGCTTGCGCTCTTTGGAGTACATAACGGACACTAACCTCGAAAAAACCTCGGTAAGTGCCGATGAACTCCCAGGTTCCCTCCGGAATCTTTTTCTCCCGGATTCCCCACGGGAAGGTTATGACCCGGGACTGAAGACGCGAAGGTTGTCGCCATCCCGTACCCCGGCCTGCGGCCGCTGAATTGTTCTTCTTCCTTCAAGGGGGGAGGTACTGTCGCTGCCACTACGTGTCCCCGAATTTTAGGAGAATTCCTCCCTATATTGTCAAGTGATTTTCCTGTATGGTATCCAATTTGATGGTATCCAATTGATGAATCTGAACTTTGACGCCTGACCTATCCTTAAATATCCATCGAATTTTATAATTCATCATTAAATCCAGCTTTGGATTTTTCTCTGAATCCTGCCCAAAATACCTTCTTAAGGTAAAAGGTTCACGACAACATAGTGGCCGCGACAATACCTGCCCTTACTTGACGAAAGAGACAATCAGCCCCTGAAGCCGACGGATGGGGCGACAACCTTCGCTGAGTCTTCAGTCCCGTCGACAACCTGCCCGGGGAAGGAAGGAGAAAAGATTCCGAAGGGGACATTGGAGCCCGCCGGTGCTTAGACCAATGTGGTCAACTTAAGAAGTCAAAGATATTTTTTAAAAATAAACTGTGAAAATGCACAAAATATCATGCAAATTACTGGCGTTTTGCTAATTGACAAGCTTCGTAAAATTTGCCGTTTCTCCGTTTAAATACATTTAATCGGAGGTATATTTATGAGCCCACTTCACATTTGCTGCAACATTCTGGAAGGATTAAAATCTCTCATTTATTCCCCTGCTTTTTTGGCTCAGTTTCACGAAAAGCATCATTTTATTCGAAAAAGGAAGCTTACCATCTCTCAGGTCATTCTCTTTCTTTTGTATACTTCAAAAGCTTCCATGAACCTGAACCTTTCCAATATCAGGGATGATTTGAAAGAACTCCATTTCCCTGAATTAACCAAGCAGGCACTCTCGAAAGCCAGGTTGAAGCTCAAACCCCTGCTGTTTAAAACCCTCTTCCTACATTCGGTTGAGACCTTCTATGCTTCCTCCCCTTCCCGTAAAAAATGGAATGGGTATCATGTCTTTGCCATTGACGGTTCCTGTATCCAGGTACCAAAAACAAAGGACAACATCTCCTACTTTGGCCTTTGCAGGAACCAGTATCACTCCCGGGAAGATTCGATGGCCTGCATTTCTATCCTCTATGATGTTATGGAAGATATTGTTGTAGATGGTGTGCTTCATCCATACCACTATGCGGAACGCCGTTCGGCAATGGAGCATCTTTCCTGCCTGGAATCGGTCGGCCTCAAAGACAAGACGGTAGTCCTTTTCGACCGGGGCTATCCTTCTTATGAATTCTACCGGCATTTTGATACAGAGAACTACTTTTATGTCATGCGGATACAAAGCGCCGTGAAGAGTTTGACCCAGCTTTTTTCGAAAGACGAAATAACACAGTATTGCCCGTCCTACATTGAGGATGGAAAAACCGTCCGGGTGAGGGTGATCCATGTGGAGTTGGACGACGGTACAGACGAATGTTTCGTTACGAATATCATGGATCCTGCCATGACACCCGCCATGTTCAAGGAACTGTATTTTAGGCGATGGAAAATTGAAAGTAAGTATAATGAACTGAAAAACCAGTTGCAACTGGAAGAATTCAGTGGGGCGGTCCCTACAAACGTAGAACAGGATTTTTTTATCCATCTGCTGTTCATGAATCTTTGTGCCCTCTTAAAATCGGAGGCGGATGAAAAAATCAGGCAGGAAAAGAAGAAGAGAAACTATGAATACCAGGCAAACCGGGCCTATATAATTGGGCGGCTGAAGAAACATCTTGCCTGTCTTTTGAGTGGCGGGGAAACCATCCCGGTAATTCTGGCCCAGTTCGTGAAGGAGGCGGTGAAAAAGCGCTCACAGATTCAGCCAAACCGAACCAGTAAGCGCCCCCGAATACAGCTTAGGCATAGGCACTGTAAGAACAGAAAAACCACCATGTAATCCCGCACATAATGAATCCCTGAAAAGAGGCTTATACCGTAAGCTGTGTATTTAGTGTACCATTTTTTAGCGTGAAAGAAAAGTAGCATTAGGAATCAAATTTCAAAAATGCGTTAGAGGTAGGAGCAAAGTCCCAGCTTTTCTTAAGTTGACCACATTGGGTGCTTAGACGGCGTTCTTTGACGTCTTAGCATCCGCTGTGCGCTCCACAAGCGAGAGCGAGTCCCCGTAGGAATCTTTTCTCCTGGATTCCCCCTCACCCCAACCATTCGCCGGGACTGAAGTCTCATTCATCCAACCCACTCCCCCGTCCGCCGCCTTACAGAGGCGTCCTCATTTCTCAATCAACTTCTCGCCTTCCGCCTCTCCGATGTCACATTAATAATCATAACTAGGATCAGCACCAGCCCCCAGATCAGGTTCTTGTAGTAGTCCGATATATTTTGGAACATTGAGAACCCAGACGACAGTGTCTGCAGGATTACCACTGCAATTACCATCCCGGCGGCCTTCCCTTTTCCTCCGTTTGGGCTGACTCCCGCCAGGACGCAGATGAGGATTGCCGGCGTCAGATAGGATTTTCCAAAGTCCGATCTGGCGGAATTGAAGTGGCCGCACATTAAAAGCCCCGAGACGGAAGACAGCATGCCGCTTATCATGTAGGTGAGCGTTATCACTCTCTTGTCGTCAATCCCCGAATATCTGGTGGCGGTTTTGTTGGAACCGATCATATAGATCTTAAAACCCAGTGAGGTCCTGTTCAGGATAAACGCCACGGCGCCCGCGCAGATAGCGAATATTATTGTGGAGGCGGGAATCGTATCAAACAGCCGGTAGCTGACCACCTTGTTTAAGATTGGCGGAAGCTCTTTTATGGACGAGCCGTTGGTGATACCTACGGCAAGGCCCAGTATAATGTCGGAGGCTCCCAGGGTGGCAACCATGGCCGGTATTCCGATTCGGGAAATGAGCGTCCCGGAAAATATTCCGCAGAGACCTCCGATTACAAGACCGACCGCCACGGTTAACAGAAGTACCATAATCTGCACCGGAACGGAAGCGCTTTCCGGCATAATTGTCTTTAACAGCATGCAGCAGAGGATTCCCGACAGGTCAGCCACCGCTACAACCGTCAGGTCGATGCCGCCGCTGATCATAGCCAGCATCATTCCCAGGGAGAGAACCCCCATCTCCGGGAACAGATAGGCAATCAGCTTCATCTGCCCGGCCGAGAAAAAGCGGCCGCCGGTTGCTGCGGTCAGAACGGCAAAGGAGATGACGAACATGGCCATCAGCTTCAGGTTGTTTGCATTTTTCTCGTAAAATTCTTTCCGTGCCGCCTTTGACACTTCTTTTGATGTATCATTTAAACCGCTGTTACTCATGCGCCTTCGCCTCCTCTCCCTTATGTCCCTCCAATATGTTTGAGGTTACCCTCTGCTCAGCGGCAACCATTTTGTAGGCTGAGGCGCAGACACCCGCTATAATCAGCACGCCCGTCATCAGTTTGGTCCAGTTGGTCGGAATCCCCAGAAGGATCAGGTTGTTGGAAATCAGCTTCATCAGGAGCACTCCCAGGAAGGTTCCGAATACGCTTCCGGAGCCTCCGGCAATGCTGGCGCCTCCCAGCACAACGGCCGCAATGATTGTCATCTCGTACCCGTCAAAGAAGTTAATCTGGCACATGCCCGATAATGTGACCTGGGTCAGCCCCGTGATTCCTCCGATGAATCCCATAAAGGTAAATACAAAAATCCTGATGCCGGCAACCGGAAACCCGGCGCGTTCCGCCGCCACCTGATCGCCTCCCACAGCATAAATTCCTCTGCCTAGCATCGTGTATTTCATGATAAAACCGACCAAAAGAAGCACGACTGCCAGAATAAAGATACTGACCGGCATGGAACTTCCAAGTCCCGTCGTTACGCTGCGGACCGAGAAGAGGTTGGCCGCCGCCATCCCGGATAGGGGAGCCGGAAGCGCCGAGATAACACTGCTTTTAAGCACGCCCTGGGTAAATCCCAGATAGATGGAACATGTACCTAGTGTGATGATTAGGGTCGGCAGTTTCAGCCATGCAGCCAAAACCCCGTTAATCAGGCCAAGAAAGGCCCCGATGAGCCCCGCCACCACGAATCCGAGAATAACAGGACCGTCATAGCCCGTCACCTGGAACCATTTCGTCACTGCAAACATGCACAGCATGGCGGTATAGGGAAAGGATACGTCGATATTGCCGGATGCAATGACCATGAACAGGCCCGCCGCCATCATGCCTGGAACGATCAGGCTCCTTACAAGGTCCACAATATTATTTGCCGTAAAGAACTGCCCGCTTTTCATCTGGATCACCAGGGACAGGGCGGCAATGATGAGAATGACATAGAACTCATTTTTCTTCAGTAGTTTTTTTATGCTCATACCGCTTCCGTCTCCTTTCCTTCTGTGATAAGGGCCTGAAGCTTACTGCCGTCAAGCTCCGTGTTCCTGTGTTCGCTTACAATTCTTCCGCTCTTGATAATCAGAATCCGGTTACAGTTCATCAGTATTTCACTGATATCATCGGAAATCAGGATAATAGCCATGTTCTTCTTTTCCGCCAGCGCCCTCAGGTAGTTGTGGATATCGTACTTTGCGCCGATATCGACTCCGACCGTGGGGCCGTTGAGTATCAGCACCTTCGGCTCGGTTTCCAGCCATTTCCCCAGAACCACCTTCTGCTGGTTTCCTCCTGAAAGCGTCTGGATCCCGTCTTTCAGTTCATTTAATTTGATTCCAAGGTTTCTGACCCACTCTTTTGAATCCGCATGGCCCCTGTCGAAATCCACGGTCCTGTTTTTCTTTTTCAGGCGGTCGATGTTGGACACAATCATGTTGTTTTCAATGGACTGCGTCAGAAACAGCCCCTCGGTAAGACGATCCTCCGGCACATAGGCAATCTTCAGGCGAAGCGCGTCCATCGGCGATTTTATCTGCACCTCGCGGCCGTCCACAAACACTTTCCCGCCGTCCGCCTGATAGAGGCCGAACAGCGCCTTTGCAAGCTCCGTCCTTCCCGAGCCGAGAAGTCCCGTAATTCCAAGAATCTCTCCGGGGTGGATCTCAAAGCTGATATTTTCAAAGCCGTTTTTCAGGCAGAGATTTTCCACCTTAAACAGGCTGCGGGAGTTGTCCACATCCTGCGGGTCGAAATAGTCCTGCTCGATCTTCCTGCCTGTCATATAGTAAATGAACTGTTCATTGTCAATGTTTTTCGCCGAATCCGATACAATATGCCTGCCGTTCCTGAATACGGTAAAATGGTCGGCAATCTCAAATACTTCATCCAGCTTATGGCTGACGAATAATACGGAGATTCCTTCGTTCTGGAGCTGTCTGATAACCCGGAACAGTTTATCCACCTCCCTGCGCGTAAGGGCTGAGGTCGGCTCGTCCATAATAATGAGCCTGGAATTATGTAAAATCGACCTGGCAATCGCGATCAGCTGCTTATCCGCGATAGACAGCGCTCCTACCGTCGCATCCAGAGGAATATCAATGCCGATGTGATCCAGGGATTTCCTGGCCACCTCATAGACGTTCTTCCAGTTTACAAATTTCTTCTTATTATAAAGCTCATAATTCAGAGCAATATTTTCAGCCGCCGTAAGGTTCGGGAAAATGGACATGTCCTGATATATGACCTGGATTCCGAGCTGGATGGACTGATTGATTCCTAGGCTCTGATAGCTCGTTCCATCGTATACGATTTCTCCTCCGTCCGGTTTATAAAACCCGGATATAATCTTGATCAGCGTAGATTTTCCACAGCCGTTTTCCCCCACCAGGCAATGGATTTCTCCCTTTCTGATCACCATATTTACCTTATCGAGAGCCTTAACTCCCCCGAAATGTTTTGATATCTCTTTTACTTCCAATAATATATCATTCATCTTGCCACCTGCCCCTGTTCGCCATTCAATTATGTCCGGCACTCAATCAATAATGCTTGCGTATCCAACTCTTCGGATACGCAAGCATAAATTTCTGCAAACTACCATAAGAAGCATGCTCCAGGTTACCGTTCACGCAGGATGCGTCCCGCGGCGCGCCGTTGTCGGCAGTGCGCTTAATTCAGCGGGGTATGAACAGTAACTGCTCTAGAATTGGTAATCACCCATATTATCTTTATTAATTGTAAGGATTGCACTGCCGCTTATGTCGGTTCCGTTTACGTTGATGCTGCCATATCCGTCAATTCCCAGATCGAACCCTGTGGCGATCTTGTCTTTTTCCCCATTCAGGACCATAACGGCCAGCTCGCACATCGCTTCACCCGATAATGCCGGATCCCAGCAGAGTACGCATGGGTTGGAGCCGGATTCCAGATAAGGGCCTGAAACGGACGGAACACCTGTACCTACGGCAAAGATCTTGCCTGTCATGCCAAGCTCATCAATGGCTTTTGCAGCTCCCGGCGGGTCATAGCTGGATGCGCCGATAAACCCTTTGATTTCCGGATATTTTTTGATAATCTCTTTTGATTTGTTGTAAGCCATATCCATATTGTCTTCACACTCGATTCTCTCCTCGGGAATCAGCTCCATGTTCGGATAATTAGCTTTCTGGTGTGCTACTGCCGCATCCATCCACTGGTTGTGGGATGTGGAAGATAAAAATGCCACCATTGTGACATACTGGCCTTCTTCTCCCATGGCCTTTGCCAGTTCGTCCATCATGGCCTCGCCGTACTCGGTGTTGTTAAATGCTTCCAGATCGTAGTCGCACTCGTCAAATCCTTCCGCCTCGTGGGTAATTACCACGATTCCTTTCTCCCGCGCCTTAGCCAAGGCTGGTTTACACGCCTCCGGATCGATCGGAACCACGCAGATTGCGTCGATATCCTGTTCTATCAGTGTTTCAATTACCTGGATCTGCTCTGCGGAATCCGTTTTTGACGGTCCCTTTACATAGCAGTTATGTCCCGTCGCCTTGGCGTATTCATCCACGCCCTCCTGGTGGCGTAGACACCACGGATCCGACATGTCCTTTACTACTGTGGCAATCGTGTAACTCTTGCCCTCTTCAGCTCCGGTCTTCTCCGCGCCTGCATCGGCCTGTTCCCCTGCCTCCGCTGTTCCCGCGGCTTCCTGGGCCGCCTTCGTCTCTGAGGCCCCCGAACCTCCGCAGCCGGCCAGTGACACCGCTGCCATAGAAATGATCATTACTGCCGATAGTAACCTTTTTTTCATATAGTTCCTCCTTCTACATTTTATTGCTGCAGCCCCTTCCTCTGCCGTTACGGCGTTTCCGGAAACTGAAACTTAATCCCCTGACGGCACCCCTTCCGATGCCCCGCCGTTACATAAAACCACGGCAGATTATCTCCGCCCGATATTCCTTAACCCCTTCATAAAGGAATCATCGCTGCCGAACATATCATGCAATTTCCTGTAATAACCGTATAATTCATCGTACCGCTCTTTTTTCCGGCCGTCCGGCGTATAAATCACTGTCTCCGGCGGAATCAGGCGTTTTGAAGCTTCGGAAAAGTCTGCGCATCCCGGATATCCGTATACTTTTCCAAGTGCCACAGCCGCACAGGCGGCTGCGCCTCTGGCCGGCACATTATCAATCTGTGGAACAATCACCTCCTGGCCGAACACGTCCGCGCACATCTGCATAATCCACGGGCTTTTTCCTGCTATTCCGCCCACCGCATAAACCGCTTTTATCGGAACGCCGTTGTCTCTGTAATTTTCAAGGATTCTCCTGGAGCCGAATACATTGGCCTCCACAAGAGCCCTGTAGATTTCTTCTGTTCTGGTTTGCAGGGTAAGGCCGATGACGGCTCCCGATAAGTTGTAGTTGGACAGGACACTCCGGTTCCCGTTAAACCAGTCCAGAGCCACAAGGCCGCTCTCCCCCGGTTCCAGCTTTTTTGCAAGCGCACCCAGATAGGCCAGTATGCTCTTTCCTTCTTCCTGGGCTTTCTCATAATATTCCTGAGGGACGCAAGTTTCGGCAAACCACTGGAACAAATCTCCCGTGGCCGGCTGTCCCGACTCATATCCGTAAAGCCCCGGAACCATTCCGTCCGCCGCCACCGAGCAAAGTCCGTCGAATGAGCAGAACTCCCGGTACATCATCTGATGGCAGGTGGAGGTTCCCATTACAAGCATCATACTTCCGCTCTCCGTAACTCCCGCCCCGCATCCCGCCACAGCCCCGTCGCTGTGTCCGGCCGCTACGGCCGTTTTCACCGTAAGCCCCAGCATCTTTGCCGCTTCCTCCCTGAGGAAACCGGCGCAGTCGCCGACATCGATGATATCACCTGCAAATTTTGTTTCCGTTAAGTCTTCCATTTCCGGATCGAGAGCCCTTAAGAAGTCCCTGTCCGGGTATCCCCTGCCCTTAATCCAGAACGCGTTCACCCCCAGAACGCCTCCTGTTCTCTTAAGGTTCCCGGTCAGCCAATAGACAATCCAGTCCACGGCCTCCATAAACAAATCGGTTTTCCGGTATATCTCAGGGTTTTCCCTGGCTACCTGCATAATCTTTGGGAACATCCATTCCGATGAGACGGAGCTGCCGAAATATTCTTTCAGCCATGTCGTATGCTCCCTGGCATAGTTTTCTATCTCCTCCGCATATTGCTGCGCCCCGTGATGTTTCCACAGCTTGGGCCATGCATTGGGACAGTCCCGCAGGCTGGGATCCTTACATACAGGAAGACCGTCGCGGTACAGGGGCACCATAGTGCAGCTTGTAAAATCAGTCCCGATGCCGGCAACATCCTCCGGATTTATCCCGGAATCTCCGAGCAGCCGGGCCGTTACGGCGCACATGCTCTCGATCCAGTCATCCGGATCCTGCAAAAACCATTCATCCGGAAGCGGAATCGGTTTATGGTGCATCATGCCGGAAATCACCCCGTTTTTATAGCGGCTCTCGGCCGAAGCCATCAGCCGTCCATCCTCGAGCCTTAAGGCCACTCCCCTGCACGACAGGGTTCCAAAATCAAATCCTAAAACAAATTTCCCCATCTGTTACTCTCCATACTCCATCGCATTGCGATTCACAGCCTTCGTCATTGGATCTCCGCTTCCAGCTCACGGTCAATGATCACCGTCGCGTCGCGGCATACCTTCAAAATGCTGCATGGGAGCATCGGATCAATCCTGTCGTCTTTAAACAGACGTCCTATCGCGTCCGCCTTAGCCGGGCCTGAAGCAATCAGTACCACCTTTTTCGCCCTGACGATTCCGGCCATGCCTATTGTTATGGCTCTTTTCGGAACGTCCTCCCGGCGTTCAAAGAAACGGGAATTCGCCTGAATAGTTTCTTCTTCCAGTTCCACCACATGGGTGTTGGCTGTAAAAAACTCTGCCGGCTCATTAAATCCTATGTGCCCATTGCCGCCTATTCCCAGGACCAGGATATCAATGTCATTCTCCGCAAGAAAGCCGTCATAGCGCCTGCACTGTTCCTGCGCATTCCCCGTTCCCTCGGCCAGCATAATATTTTCTTCCTTTATATTGACCTTCGAAAAAAAATGGCGATCCATAAAATATCCGAAGCTCTGGTTATGGCTCCTTGGCAGACCGGCATACTCGTCCAGATTGATCGTCCTCACCCCGGAAAAATCGAGTTTTCCCGCCCTGTAGTCCTCCGCCAGAAACCGGTAAAGCCCGATGGGGGAACTTCCCGTCGCACAGCCGAGAAGCGGATGCGGCGTATTCCGAATCACATCCCCAAATAAATCAGCCAGAATTCGGCTGCTTTCCTCATAGCTCCCCGTCACAATCCGTTTCATCCTCTATTCCTCCGCAGAAAGCATGGCGCCGACTCCCCCGGCCGGATGGACGAGCTTAAAATAATTTTTATCAATGCCATTATACAGCATACAACCAATTGAAATTGCATCAAACAGGGCAAATACCGCGGTAACGGAAGTTGTGGACAGACACTGGTAAGGGCATGCCTCCTCTCCCGTGCTGAGGATCAGGTTCAGATCGCTCTCAAGGGCGATAGGCGAACCGGGATTCTCGGTCACCGTGATGATTCTGGCCCCCCTGGCTTTGGCGACGGGTATCAAATTTGTCATCTCCGTCGTTTTTCCGCTCTTGGAGATTATAATGACGATATCTCCGGGCCGTATCATTCCGTAATCTCCGTGAGGGGCATCCGCCGGATTCAGAAACTGGGACGCCCTGTCCACACAGTTAAACACCTGGGAAACCTTTTTTGCACAGGCTCCGGAAGTTCCGCAGCCCGTTGTGATGATCCTTCCTTCACATTCCGCTATCATCTGCACTGCTTTTACATAGCTCTCCCTGTCGACGGTGTCGGATAGCCGCGCAACCGCATTCGCCTCGTTCGCAAATGTATGGAGTGCGCTGCCGTAGATTTCTTCTGCAGATATCATGTTACATTCCTCCTCTGAATCGTTTGACTATATCCATAAATTCTTTTACCCGGTTTTTATCAACCTGGTTTTCGAATTTACCGTCATATTTAAAGGTGGTTGCAACAACCGCTCCATCAGCAATACCCAGAAGACGCTCAATTGTCTCTTTCCGGCATCCCGTGTTGGCCAGCACAACGGTTTCCGGCACTTCGGCCTTTACTTCCTGGAGCGTCGACATGTCCGTCGGTGAACCCGCCGTCAGACCCGACACACATAAGGCATCGGGACGGCAGTTAAAGACCGTTGATTTTGCAATCTGCCTTATCTCCCTGTCCGCCAGGTATCTGGCCGCCTCCGGCACGATGTTAAAGAGGAGCTTCACATGTTCCGCCCCAATCTCCCTCTGGTGCCTGACCACCTCACCGCAGCAGGTGTTCCACAGCCCGAAATCACTGGCGTAAACGCCAGTAAATATTTCCCTTATGAATTTGGCATCGACGGCCGCGGCCAGATCGAGCGAAGCTTTCGGATCCCATAAAACATTGACGCCGTATGGAATTGATATGTAGGGCTGAAGTTCTCCAATGACTCTTCCCATCGCGGCGACCGTCTCCCTCTTTACTTCCGTAAGATAGGGGAGGCTGTATTCATTGCTGAACATAATCGCGTCAACTCCGCCCTCCTGAAGGGCGTCCAGATCCTCTTTTGCCTTTTCCACCACCCATTTAATCCCCTTCTCCTTATCATAGTAGGGGTCTCCAGGCATTGCCTGCAGATGGAGCATGGATATGATCGCCTTCTCCGTACCGATAACCTCTTTCAGCCAACTCATAAATCTGTATCCTCCTTATACTACTATCAGATGGGGTATCTTCTTATCCAGATATTCCCTGGTCTCCTTATCGACGCCCGAATCTGTAATGATCGTGTCAAACTCTTCTATATCACATATTTTAGCCAGGGCCTTCTGCTTAAATTTGGAATGATCCGCCAGCAGTACCGCCCTCTTGCCGCTGGCAATGATGCTTTTCTTGATTCCGATTTCCATAAAATTGCTGTTATAAACGCCGCTCTTGGAATTCACGGCATCGGCTCCCACAAAGGCAATATCCACATACAGCTTTCTGACCAGCTCCTCCGCAATATCTCCTATCAAAACACTGTAGCCGTCCCTTCTGACGCCGCCCGTTATAATCATTGTCGAAGAATTGTCCAGTTTGACGGTCGAAGCAATATCCAGGTTGTTCGTCACTACGGTCAGCTTCTTGATACTTTCAAGCTGCTGTCCCAGCATCAGCGTAGTTGTGCCCGAATCGAGGAAAATGCTGTCGCCGTCTTTTATAAGCGTTACGGCCTCCCTTGCAATCCTCGTCTTTTCCGGTATCATCGCTTTCATCTTCTCGTCATGGTACTCTTCAAATCCTGTCCCCTTATGGAGAACCGCACCTCCGTGCGTCCTCTCCAGCAGGCCCGCAGCAGCCATATCGTCCAGATCCCTCCTCGCGGTCGCCTCCGATACATTACAAAGTTCCGATGCTTCCTTAATGGAAATACTGAATTTTGACTTGAGGTAATCCGAAATCTGCTGCTGCCTCTGGGCCGGTATAGAATTTGTGAACTGTGACATATTTTTCTCCTTCCTGTGATATAGAATATCACATATTGCAATGTTTTGCAATATTTATTTCATATTATTCCAAAATATTTCACATAAAATTGCATTATCTTTCACATTTCTTATTTAAGTTACACAGAGCTGCAATCTATTGCATTTTTATGTTCTTTTATTTTTCTCTTATTAAGTATAACTCAGATAACTGCTTTTCGCACACATTAATTGATAATTTCAGACATTCGTTCCTAATTCCGCTCATGAATTTTGCAACAATTTTCATTCATTTCCATCCATTGAAAATTTTTTGTACAGCTCCGGGCGGGCATCCTCCTGCATAATGTAAACTTTTTCCTCCTATACAGAAAAGCGATGACGAAATTATAAAATGATGATAAACTAAAGCCATATGTCTGACAGACAACACCTGAAAGGAGTCATTTAAAATGGTACATTTAGTTTACTGCGATAATACCGGCAAAAAGGGAGAACATGTATTAGATAAAATTTTAGAAGGAACAAAAACAATGATCGTCAGGGGAGCCGCCGGAAGAAAAATTCCGCACAGCAGAGTCTTTGAAAATGAAACCCTCTACTTTATGGAAAAAGGCACCACCTCCATTTGCGCAAAAGCCACCGTAATAAGTGTCCAGAACTTTGTAAAACTGTCCGATGAGGAGATTACAGACACCCTGGACAAAAACCAGGCAAAGCTGAATCTGACCGATAAACAAAAGGCCCGCTGGCATAAAAAATGTCTCTGCCTCGTGGAATTTGACAAGGTGGAGAAAATCTCCCCTCTCGAATTCGACCACCAGGGAAACATGGACGACTGGCTCATAATCGAAAAGATTGAGGATGTGACGGTTGGGACAAGTATTCCTTACAATTATGAAAAGTCCAGATTTTAAGAGGGAAAAGACATGTCGATGTGGAATCCGTGGCGGGGCTGTAAAAAATGCAGCGACGGCTGTAAATATTGTTATATCCATAAAGGGGATTTTAAAAGAAATATAGACACAAACGAAATCATTAAGACAAAAGATTTTGAGAAACCAATCCTGAAATTAAAAAACGGAAACTACAAGATGAAACCCGGGCTGGTCTATCTCTGTTTTTCAACCGATTTTCTGATAGAGGAGGCTGACTCCTGGAGAGAGGAGTGCTGGGCGATGATGAAGGAACGTTCCGACTGCGATTTCCTGTTTCTAACAAAAAGAATCGACCGGTTTATGGACTGCATCCCCAGTGACTGGGGTGACGGCTATGACAATGTAATCGTATGCTGCACCATTGAAAACCAGGAAAATGCCGATTATAAATTACCGGTATTCCGCGATCTGCCAATCCGGCATAAATGCATCACGGCACAGCCGCTGCTGGAAAGAATTGATATGGAAAAATATCTGGACGATATCGAGCTGGTTGTGGCCGGCGGCGAATCGGACTGCAATGCCAGACCCCTGAATTACGACTGGGTGCTGGATATCAGGGAGCAGTGCATCAGGAAACATGCGGCCTTTGAGTTCAGGCAGTGCGGCACACATTTTATAAAGGACGGGAGAGAGTATACGCTGCAGACAAAGGATTTGTGTAGGCAGGCGAAATTAGCGGGGATTGATGTTGGCCGGGCGGGAAATAAGGATTTGGTTGAGAAATGAGGACGCCGCCGTCAGGCCGGGGGCCGGGGTGGTGGGGATCGATGAGTCTTTTGTCCCGGGCGTTAGGGTGTCGCGGGCGGGGAATACGGGCAGAAAAAGTTCCTGCGGGAAACGCTCGCGCTCGTTGGAGTACATAACGGTCACTAACCTCGAAAAGACCTCGGTAAGTGCCGATGAACTCCCAGGTTCCCTCCGGAATCTTTTTCTCCCTTCTTCCCCCGCAGGAAGGTTATGGCCGGGACGAAAGACTCAGCCCAGACGGCTGCCCGGTCCCTGGCCTGCGGCGGCTGTTCTGTCCTATTTCTTCAAGGGGGGGAGGCGCTTGTCGCTGCCACTACGTTTCTCAGAATTCCTGAAAACTGCATCCTGTTCACAATGAGACTATGTAAACTTATAAACTTATAATCTTATAATCTTAGAGTGTTTATTCTGATACTCTTTTTATGCAGCCCAGGATGTGGTCAGAAAGTAAAAGAATCACGACTACATAGTGGCCGCGACAATACCATTCCCGCACTTGACGAAAGAGACAATCAGCCCCTGAAGCCGGCGGACGGGGCAATAACCTTCGCTGAGTCTTCAGTCCCGCCGACAACTAGAATAGAGAACGGTGGGCATGCCTGCTGCTGGATACATGATGTATTCCGCGAGGTGTTTTTTGTGAGTGAAGCGTAGCGTAAGTCACAGAAAACCCGAGGGTAACGGCGCGAAACGGTGCTGTTTACCGTTTCTGTGCATCGCGAAGCGTGTTACCGGGTACGGAGTACGCGGTAACTAACTTTCCGAAGGGAGACCTTGGAATCCGCCGGTGCTTGCTGACACATTGAGCACTTAGCGAGGTCCTATCGAGCTTAGTGCAAAAGCGTGCAGTGGCAGGTCTTACACGAAGCTAGCATCCGCTGCGCATTCCACAAGCGGGAGCGAGTCCCCGCAGGAATTTTTTCTCCTGGATTCCCCCTCACGACACCCTACCAACCGGGACTGAAGACTCATATACACCCACCCACTCCCCCGTCCGCCGTCTTACAGAGGCGTCCTCGCATCTCAACTAAACTCCCATTTCTTAAGAGCCTCCTCAAGCCGCTCCAACGCCTTCAGGATAACGGCCGTAGGACAAGCCATATTCATACGCTCAAATCCCTCGCCCTCTTCACCAAACTTATAGCCTTCGTCGAAGAATAGCTGCGCCTCTTTCTGCATAATCCGTTCCTGCTCCCGGGCATCCCAGCCGTAGTCGCGGAAATCCAGCCATTGCAGGTAAGATCCTTCCATCTCCACCGCATGGACGCGCGGAAGCCGTTCTTTCAGGAATTTGACAAGCTGTCTCTTGTTCTCGTTAATTACCGAGAGCATCTCTTCCATCCAGGCGTCGCACTGAGTGTAGGCAATCTCGACGGCCCGGTAGCTGAGCGCCGGCAGCCAGTTCGGATGAAGGACTTTCGACATCTCCTCCAACAGGGCGGTGCGCTTCTCCTCATTCTTTACAAAGATGCACCCCGATTTGATTCCCGCCAGGTTAAAGGTCTTGCCCGGGGAAATGCAGATCATGCAGTTGTCGGCAAATTTCTCCGAAACAGAAGCAAACGAGGTAAATGTATATCCCTCCATGACGAGATCGCAGTGAACCTCATCCGAGATGACGAACACGTCATTTTCGAGACAGATTTCTCCAATCCGTTCGATTTCTTCCCTAGTCCACACTCTGCCTACCGGATTGTGGGGATTGCAGAGAATCAGAAGGCGGCAGTCCGGCTCTTTAGCAAGCTGTTCCAAAAGTTCAAAATTGATCCGGTATTCGCCTCCCTGATAAATCAGAGGGCAGCGGAGCAGTTTCCTGCCGTTGCGGCTGATTCCCTCCGCAAAGGGAGGATAAACGGGAGTCATCAGAATGACGCCTTCCCCCTCGCGCACAAATGCTCGGATACCGCAGCAAAATGCATTGATGACACCGATTGAATTTATAAGCCATTTTCGATCGGGTTCCCATCCGTAGCGCCGCTTTACCCAGGAGGTGACTGCTGTTTCATAGCTTTCCGTCGGAGCCTGGTAGCCTAGCACGATCTCATCGAGACAGGCCTTTAACCCTTCTGTTATCTCCGGCGGATTCTTAAATTCCATGTCTGCGATAGAAAAGGGCACAATCCCTTTTTCCACCCCCGTGTTGTCAATCTTCATCTGCTCCCACTTGACCGAACCGGTTCCCGACCGGTCGAGAATTGTTTCAAAATCATATATTTTCTGAATTTTGTCCATCTTCCCACTGCCTCCATATCAATACGTGAAAATCCAGGCGCCAACGCCTCATGGAATATCATCTGTGAACAGCTGCCTTATTCCTCCATCTCGAACAGGAAATGACAGCATCCGTCCTTGAAGAAATGTTTATCATGTGTACATTTGAATTTCTCGTTGTATCCTTCCGCAATAGCCGGATCGATCATCTCACAGTAGTGAATACCGTATTTTTCGTCGTGATCCTCCATAAACTGCTTTGCAAAGATACATTCCGTAAAGTTCTGCTCCACCGTTTTCTCACGGATGTCGTTCTCGCTCTTGAACAGCTCGCTTCTGCCCATATCGTAGCAGGAGAGATAGCTCTTCGCATCATTCTCATGTCCCATCGCTTTGGCACGCTCTGCGATATTTCTTCCGCGCTCCAGCCCGAACTGGCGCACACCTTCTCTGACGGCCTTTACGCCATCCTCACCACAGGCTTTCTCCACCTCTCTCGTAATATGGGAAAACATTTTTGCAAAAAGCACATACATATCCACCGGTTCCAGTTCTAAATCTTTGTCTTGCATCTTATTCTTCCTCCTTGTCAAGTTTTCTTATCATTTCATATAATACTCTGCTTCCCGCCTCCATGGCCTCATAGTCGATCCACTCGTCCGGATGATGGCTGATTCCATCCCGGTTCGGCAGGAAAATCATGGCAGTATTCCACAGCTTTGCAAATATCATGGAATCATGGCCTGCTCCGCTGTTAAGCCTCATGTTTGAATAACCCAGCTCTTCACAGGTTTTCTCAATGCCGCCGGCCAGCTCCGTATTCATCTTTACCGGCTCTTTCCTCGTTAATTCCTGTATCTCCACCTGCATGGAGTATTTTCCCCTTACCTCTTCCGCATATTGCTCCAGATGCTTCAGGATATCCCTGATGATTTCCTCCTCACCCGATCGGATGTCCAGTGAAAACTCACACTGTCCCGGTATGCTGTTCATGCTGCCCGGGGAGAGAGTCACCTGGCCGGCAGTCAGCGTCGCCTGGCCGCAGTAATTCTCATACACGTAGTCATGAATCCGGCAAAGCAGGTGGAATGCCCCTGTTCCAGCATCTTTTCTGAGATTCATCGGAACGGTGCCGCTGTGTCCCGCCTGCCCAGTCACTTTGACAACAAGCCAGGAAAGTCCCACTATGGTATCCACAATCCCGATTTCCTTCTGTCCCTGTTCCAGCACAGGTCCCTGCTCCCCGTGGATTTCCAGGAACGCCTTAACGTTCTCGTCTTTTCTCGATACGCCGTCCAGTTCTCCGCTCAGCCCATACTCATTCATAGCCTGGCGCATAGTTTTGCCGTCTTCCGTACCGACAAATTCATCGAGCTCATCCGTCCCGTAGATTCCTGCGATAAACTGGCTTCCCAAAAGAGCTTTACCAAACCGGGTGCCTTCCTCGCCGATCATTCCCAGGGCCTCATATGTATGGCGCAGCGGGACACCGCTCTCCTTTACCATCCTGGCCGCTTCTATGGCGCACAGCACTCCTGCGATTCCGTCAAAGGCGCCCGCGCACCGGACCGTGTCCAGATGGGAGCCGGACAGGATTTTCGAAAGTCCCGGTTCCGTCCCCGGCAGCGTTCCGATGAGGTTTCCCACGCCGTCCTCACGCGTCTTTAGCCCGCAGTCTTCCATTACGCTCCTGACATAGGAAACACCCTCTTTATATGCTTTTGAATAGCTGTAACGCGTGGTTCCGCACTGGCATGGTTCGGAAATATTCTTTAATGTCTCGATTTCTGTCTGAAGCCGTTTCTTTGTTTCTGTCTCCATCTCATCCACTGTGCCGCCTGCTTTGTTACCGTCTTTCTTTCAGGCTGCGGATCTCCTTTCTGTTTTCTATTTGCCTATCATAATCTCCAGAATCTCACGATCAGTGTCTTTCATTCCGTCTTTCCCCAGACGGCCTACCGATGCGATTGTCTCCTCGACTCCTTTTTTCACAATTCCATCGCCTGCACGGAACTGCTGATCCTCGGCAATCATCAGATATCCGAGAATTCCTGCTTCCACAGCCGTCCCAATCTTTGCCGCACAGGAGGCCTTGGCCCCGTCACAGACAATTCCGGACGTGATTGCAAGGCAGTTCACAATCGTATGGGAAATCGTCCTCAAATCACCGCCCTTCAGGTATGCGATAGCCGCTCCGCTGGCGCAGCCTGCGCTGACGGCTCCGCAGTATGCGGAAAGAGGGCCAATCCCTGTTTTCTGATGGATGGCAATCAGGTTGGAAAGCACCAAAGCGCGGTACATCTTTTCTTCCCCCACCTGCAGTTCACGTGCAAATTCGATAACCGGGACGGATGCCGTAATCCCCTGGTTACCGCTGCCCGAATTGATGATAACGGGAAGTTCACAGCCGCTCATCCTCGCATCGGAACCTGCCGCCGCCTTTGCTTTCGCGCGGACACGCACATCCGTGTCCCCGTATGCTTTTAACAGCACCTTTCCGATATTGGCCCCGTAATTCTTTGTAAGGCCCTCCTCTGCAATTGCCGTATTGTAGGCAATCTGCCGGGCAATGACTTCCTTCACATCTTCTATTTTAACACAATCGGCGAACTCCAGGATACCTGCAACCGATAAAAGTTTCTTTTCTTCACTCAAATTGCCGTCATCCCCGCCGCAGTCCATCGACTTTTCAAACAGCTTTTCACCGTTTTTCTCCACCAGGACTACATTCGTATGTGAATTGGCGATTCGGACCAGAACATAATCTTCTGCTTTCTTCAGCAGAATCTGCACATCCAAAATCAGGTCGGAATCGGCAATGTTCACCTCTATGATCTTTTTTTCCACGAGAGTCTTGATCTCTTTCTTTTCCTCTTCCGTCACCTCGCTGATCACTTCCAGCTTTTTCTCAGATTTTCCGCCTATCAGGCCCGCGGCCACCGCAGCCTCAATCCCCTTCATTCCATTCGTGCCGGGCACTACGACGCTCTTTACATTTTTAATAATATTTCCACTGGCCTTAATCTGAATCACATCCGGAAACGCTCCGAGACATTCTCTGGCAATGGCTGAAGCGTAGGCTATAGTGATCGGCTCCGTACATCCAAGAGCCGGAACCAGTTCCGATTTCAGGATATTCAGATAGGTATCATATACGTGCTGTTCCATCCCGCTCTCCTTTCTTTGACTACATTATCGTTTTTTTGACTATAATATAATTTTATATTCTTTTTAGTGGCTTGTCAATTCTTTTCTTTTAAATAAGAGAGATTTAATTGAGATGCGAGGACGCCTCTGTAAGACGGCGGACGGGGGAGTGGGAGGATATTGCTGAGTCTTCAGTCCCGGTTTGTAGGGTATGGTGAGGGGGAATCCAGGAGAAAAAATTCCTACGGGGACTCGCTCCCGCTTGTGGAGCGCACAACGGATGCTAAGACGCCAAAGAACACCGTCTAAGCACCCAATGTGGTCAACTTAAGAAGTCAAAGATATTTTTTAAAAATAAACTGTGAAAATGCACAAAATATCATGCAAATTACTGGCGTTTTGCTAATTGACAAGCTTCGTAAAATTTGCCGTTTCTCCGTTTAAATACATTTAATCGGAGGTATATTTATGAGCCCACTTCACATTTGCTGCAACATTCTGGAAGGATTAAAATCTCTCATTTATTCCCCTGCTTTTTTGGCTCAGTTTCACGAAAAGCATCATTTTATTCGAAAAAGGAAGCTTACCATCTCTCAGGTCATTCTCTTTCTTTTGTATACTTCAAAAGCTTCCATGAACCTGAACCTTTCCAATATCAGGGATGATTTGAAAGAACTCCATTTCCCTGAATTAACCAAGCAGGCACTCTCGAAAGCCAGGTTGAAGCTCAAACCCCTGCTGTTTAAAACCCTCTTCCTACATTCGGTTGAGACCTTCTATGCTTCCTCCCCTTCCCGTAAAAAATGGAATGGGTATCATGTCTTTGCCATTGACGGTTCCTGTATCCAGGTACCAAAAACAAAGGACAACATCTCCTACTTTGGCCTTTGCAGGAACCAGTATCACTCCCGGGAAGATTCGATGGCCTGCATTTCTATCCTCTATGATGTTATGGAAGATATTGTTGTAGATGGTGTGCTTCATCCATACCACTATGCGGAACGCCGTTCGGCAATGGAGCATCTTTCCTGCCTGGAATCGGTCGGCCTCAAAGACAAGACGGTAGTCCTTTTCGACCGGGGCTATCCTTCTTATGAATTCTACCGGCATTTTGATACAGAGAACTACTTTTATGTCATGCGGATACAAAGCGCCGTGAAGAGTTTGACCCAGCTTTTTTCGAAAGACGAAATAACACAGTATTGCCCGTCCTACATTGAGGATGGAAAAACCGTCCGGGTGAGGGTGATCCATGTGGAGTTGGACGACGGTACAGACGAATGTTTCGTTACGAATATCATGGATCCTGCCATGACACCCGCCATGTTCAAGGAACTGTATTTTAGGCGATGGAAAATTGAAAGTAAGTATAATGAACTGAAAAACCAGTTGCAACTGGAAGAATTCAGTGGGGCGGTCCCTACAAACGTAGAACAGGATTTTTTTATCCATCTGCTGTTCATGAATCTTTGTGCCCTCTTAAAATCGGAGGCGGATGAAAAAATCAGGCAGGAAAAGAAGAAGAGAAACTATGAATACCAGGCAAACCGGGCCTATATAATTGGGCGGCTGAAGAAACATCTTGCCTGTCTTTTGAGTGGCGGGGGAACCATCCCGGTAATTCTGGCCCAGTTCGTGAAGGAGGCGGTGAAAAAGCGCTCACAGATTCAGCCAAACCGAACCAGTAAGCGCCCCCGAATACAGCTTAGGCATAGGCACTGTAAGAACAGAAAAACCACCATGTAATCCCGCACATAATGAATCCCTGAAAAGAGGCTTATACCGTAAGCTGTGTATTTAGTGTACCATTTTTTAGCGTGAAAGAAAAGTAGCATTAGGAATCAAATTTCAAAAATGCGTTAGAGGTAGGAGCAAAGTCCCAGCTTTTCTTAAGTTGACCACATTGGTCTAAGCACCGGCGGGCTCCAAGGTCCCCTTCGGAAAGTTTTCTCCTTCCTTCCCCGGGCAGGTTGTCGCCGGAACTGAAGACTCAGCAAAGGTGTTGCCCCGTCCGCCGGCTTCAGGGGCTGATTGTCTCTTTCGTCAAGTGTGGAGGAAGGTCTTGTCGCGGCCACTATGTAATCGTGAATCTTTTACCTTATGAAGGTATTTCGGGCTGGATTCAGAGAAAATCCAAAGCTAAATTTTACGATTTGTCTAAAAATTCAACGTTTATTCAAGAATAGGTCAGGTGCTAAAGTTTAGCCTTATCAATTTAATGCCATACAGGAGCATTCTCCTGGAATCTGGGGAAATGTAGCGGCAGCGACAGTACCTCCCCCCTTGAAGGAATAAGAACAGTACAGCGGCCGCAGGCCGGGGTTCGGGATGGCGACAACCTTCGCGTCTTCAGTCCCGGTCATAACCTTCCTGTGGGGAATCCGGGAGAAAAAGATTCCGCAGGGAACCTGGGAGTTCATCGGCACTTACCGAGGTCTTTTCGAGGTTAGTTCTGTTATGTACTCCAAAGAGCGAAAGCGTTTCCCGCAGGAACTTTTTCTGCCCGGATTCCCCACCCGCGACAACCTACAGCCCGGGACTGAAGACTCATCCCCTCCCTCTCACCATCCCGAACCCCGACCGTCACCGGCGGCGTTCTCGTTCCACAACTAAATCCCTCCCCAGATTGCTTTTTAAGGTATTTTCAGGTAATATTAAGTTATCACAGTTTGGAGGATATTTTCATATGGAAAAAGAGGTGCGCCTGATTCAATCAATCCAAAGGGCGTTTAACATTATTAACTGTTTCAACAACGACAACACCGAGTTATCCCTGCCGCAGATCAGCGAAAAGGTAAAGCTCCACATCAATACTACCAGAGGCATCGTGAATACCCTGGTTGCCAACGGTTATCTGGCTTACAATTCTGAAATGAGCACCTATTCCCTGGGGTTAGTCTACATCAACAAGGCGGATCTCGCCACAGGAAATAATATCAAGCGGCTGAAGAAAATGGCAGCCCCGCTCCTTAAGGACATTGCAAACCGTTTTCAGGTTTCAGGCCTGTTACAGGTAATTACGAACAATAATATCTTCACGATCGAGAACATAAGTCCCGACAATTCCCACTACATCCTGAACAGCCGCGTCAACCTTACCTATGATCTCAACTCCACGGCATCGGGAAAGTTGTTTCTGGCATATATAGACAAGCCCCTCAGCGATTATTATATTTCCAACATGGAATTTATTCCTTATACGGCCAATACCATTCTCACCCGGGAAGCTCTGGAAGAGGAACTTGTAAAGGTCCGCACCAACGGATATGCCACCGAATTTGAGGAGATTGGGCTGGGAGTCAGCTGCGTGGCCGTTCCCATATTTAAGGATGGGGAAAGTCTCTTTGGAACCGCCAGTATCATTGCCTCCAGTTCCGTCATCACGGCCGTTATGGACTCGGCGTTGGAGCCGCTTAGAAACTGTGCGCGGTTTATCTCGGAGAATATCCGTCCATAATTGGAGGGTTCTTTTATTTCAAGGAGAATTCGGAGAACCTTCCTGCCGAACAACGAAAAGCACGCTTCGCGGACTTTTCATTGCCGCTCAACAAAAAAGGAATGCGGAAAGCGCCGGTCTGTCCGGGCTGCTTTCCGCATTCGTTTTCTATATTAATGATTCCATTATTTTACAGATACTGCCTTACCCTTACCGGGATACGGGAACCATAAATTACATCATTCCCATTCCGCCGCCTGCCGGCATAGCAGGAGCGTCTTCTTTGATATTAGCTACAACTGTTTCTGTTGTAAGCAGAGTGGAAGCTACGCTTGTTGCATTCTGAAGAGCGCTGATTGTAACTTTAGTCGGATCCAGAATACCGGCTTCCATCATATCTACATACTCTTCTTTGTATGCGTCAAATCCTCTTCCAACAGGAGACTCTTTTACTTTGTTGATGATAACGGAGCCTTCCAGTCCTGCATTGGCTGCGATGTGGAACAGCGGGGACTCTAATGCTTTCAGGATAATGCGTCCGCCTGTCTTCTCGTCTCCGTCAAGTCCTGCAACTAATTTCTCAACTTCTGTTGCTGCGTGGATGTATGCAGAACCGCCGCCTGCAATGATACCCTCTTCTACGGCTGCCTTAGCTGCGGATAAAGCATCCTCCATACGGAGTTTTGCTTCCTTCATCTCTGTCTCTGTAGCTGCGCCTACGCGGATAACGGCAACGCCGCCGGACAGTTTAGCAAGTCTTTCCTGAAGTTTCTCTCTGTCAAAATCAGATGTTGTCTCTTCAATCTGAGCCTTGATCTGGGCAATTCTATCGGAAATTTCATTCTTATCGCCGATACCGTCAACAATAATTGTGTTTTCTTTCTGAACCTTAACAGATTTTGCACGGCCTAACTGAGCCATGGTTGTATCTTTTAAGTCAAGGCCTAATTCTTCTGAGATTACAGTACCGCCTGTAAGGATAGCGATATCTTTTAACATCTCTTTTCTTCTGTCGCCGTAGCCTGGAGCTTTCACGCCCACTACAGTGAAGGTTCCTCTTAATTTATTGACAATCAGAGTGGTCAGAGCCTCACCCTCGATATCCTCGGCAATGATTAACAGCTTGGCGCCTGCCTGCACAACCTGCTCTAACAGAGGAAGGATTTCCTGGATGTTGGCAACCTTCTTATCTGTGATTAAGATATATGGATCATCGAGGTTTGCTTCCATCTTCTCCATGTCTGTTGCCATGTATGCGGAGATGTAACCTCTGTCAAACTGCATTCCTTCAACCAGGTCAAGTTCTGTCTTCATGGTCTTGGATTCTTCAATTGTGATAACGCCGTCTTTGGAAACTTTCTCCATAGCGTCTGCCACCATCTGGCCCACTTCGTCGTCAGCGGAAGAGATAGCCGCAACTCTTGCGATATCTGCCTGGCCCTTTACCGGTGTGCTCATTCCCTTAATAGCTTCAACGGCAACTTCTGTGGCTTTCTTCATGCCTTTTCTTAACACGATTGGGTTAGCACCTGCTGCCAGGTTCTTCATTCCTTCATTAATCATAGCCTGTGCAAGGACTGTAGCTGTGGTTGTTCCGTCACCGGCCACATCATTTGTCTTTGTGGCAACTTCTTTTACCAGCTGAGCACCCATGTTCTCAAATGCATCTGCAAGTTCGATTTCTTTTGCAATTGTCACACCGTCGTTTGTGATAAGCGGAGCGCCGAAGGATTTGTCGAGAACTACGTTTCTTCCTTTCGGTCCAAGTGTTACCCTGACTGTATCTGCTAACTGATTTACGCCTGATTCAAGCGCTTTTCTGGCTTCAACGCCATATTTAATTTCTTTTGCCATGGTTCATCAACCTCCAAATTATTCTGTCTTATTATTGTAACTATTTACTCGATAACAGCTAAGATATCATTCTGTTTTACGACAACATATTTTTCTTCGTCCAGTTCAACGTCTGTTCCTGAATATTTGGAATAGATAACTTTATCGCCTACCTTAACCTGCATTGTTACTTCCTTGCCGTCTACTACTCCGCCCGGGCCTACTGCGATTACTTCAGCCTGCTGTGGCTTTTCTTTTGCCTGGCCTGGTAAAACGATACCGGATTTGGTGGTTTCTTCTGCAACCAACTGTCTTAAAACAACTCTGTCAAATAATGGCACTAATTTCATTACTGACTCCTCCTTACTGTTTTGTCTTGTTTTTATTTGCTTTTCATAATGTACTTTGCATTGTGCATCTCTTATGCACTCAGGCCTTCAATGTTTTTTTCATTTACAAAACAAGTTATACCACGCTTTGTTAGCACTGTCAATAGTTGAGTGCTAATTTTATACATTTTTTACATTCTTTCCTGTTTTTCATCATACGGTCTCCAAAGAAAAGGCGCATTCCGCCTTTTTCATGCCTCTTCCGCTACCGCTCTGTTGTAAGGGTGCAACCCTATTTTATTACATCTTTTATAATTTATTCTTAGAATCCCTTTATTTTTTGGTAAATCCGTATTACAATAAGCTTAATTACAGAAAGGAGTCTTATTATGGCAAAAAAACACATTGGAAAATTTTTAACCTTTGCGGCAATCGCCGGTGCGGCCGCAGCGGGAATTTCCTATTTTTTACAGTACAAATCCTTCCATAAAGAACTGGACGAAGAGTTCCATGATTTTGAAGATGATTTCGATGAATTTGAAGATACAGATGATAATGACAGCCCCGTAACACGCAACTATGTTTCCCTGACACCAGACAGGAAGGCGGAGGAAGTGAAAGAGGACGCCGCCGAAGAACCGGACGAAGCAGCCGACGAAGAAGTTTCAGCCCTCTCCGGCGAGACGCCAGAGTCCGAAGAACAGGCCGCCGTTCCGGAGGAAGAGAACGCTGAAAAAGAAGCTGAAGTTTCCGAAGATAAGAAGGAAACCGCTCAGGCGGATACCACCGTGACCGTTGAAGAGATGACCGAATAAGACGGAGGGACTGCACTTATGATACAGAGCCTCCTTCGCTCCATGGAACTTTTAGAGCTTTTAAAAGAGACTACTCATAAATACTCCATCGCAGAACTGTCTGAGGCGACCGATCTTCCGCCCAGCACCATTCACCGTATTCTCCAGACCTTCTGCGAGAAGAAATACGTGATGCGCGATGAACATGCACACACTTATCAGCTTGGCCCGGCCCTGATTTCCCTCGGACGCGCCGCCGCCAACAATGTCCGCATCCAGGAGGCCGCGCTTCCTATCTTAAAGAATCTTTCCTATAATACAAGGGAAGATTCCTATCTGATCATTCAGGTAGGGGACAAAGGCCTGGTTCTGGATAAGATGGACGGTCCCAACCATCTGAAGGTGGTTGAGGAATTCGGTTATGAGATGGACCTTCACTGCGGAGCCATCCGCAAGGTTCTTCTGGCCTATCAGGATCAAAAATACATTGACTATTACCTGAACAATATCCTGGACCGCCCGGAATCATTTCCGCAAATCAGCCGCAATGCCCTGGCCTCCGAACTCAGGACGATCCGTGAACGCGGAATCGCGGTCTCCCATGGCGAATATGTCCACGACGCGGTGGGAATCGGAGCTCCGATTTTCGGCATTGAAGGCAGGGTTGCGGCATCGGTCGGAATCATCGCCCCGTATTCCAGGGTTGCCGACGATACTCACCTGAACCACTTAGAGGAACAGGTGAAGCACAGCGCCGCTGAATTATCTTATTATATGGGACATACGTTTCAAAAGAACTGCTGAGCCGCACGAGATGCTCCTGCAGTTCCATATAACTGCGAAAAGCCGGAAAACTGCCGCACAAAAGGCGGGATTTCCGGCTTTTCGTTATTGGAGACGGCAATCTGTACAGAAGGCACACTGACTGTCGCCGTCATTTATATAATTCAGGATTCTCCCACAGGATATGTTCCACAATTTCACGGCTTCTCCGGCAGCATTCCTCTATAATCTTCTGCTCGTCCGGGAAATGCCACATTCCCATGGAAACGCGGAATACGCTGTCCGGTATAGACTCTTTCAAATACAGTTTTTCCTTTCCGTACAGAACCATGGCGCTCTCCATGCAGGCGGAAACGTAATTTCCATAAGTGGCGGTGCGGATCGCATCCTCCTCGGAAAGTTCGGGGCAGTATTTCTTCCAGATGCGCAGATCCGTCTCGATGCCGGAATCCGCCAGCACCTCAAACATGATATATTCCCTCAGGACATCCTTATAGAATTCGAAAAAAATCGGAGTGGAAAAAACCGTATAGGACAGCCGCTCCAGTACCGCCGAATAGAGCGCAGGTTCATTCTCCCAGTCCACATAGCGGTGGACCGCCTCGGCGAACTGAGCCATCTTTCCCTTTACCAGCTCTGCGGCCACCTCCCGCTTGTTTTTGAAATAATATGTGATAAGCCCATGGCTGACCCCGGCATCTGCCGCAATCTGGCGCATGCTGGTCTTTGTATAACCGTACTTCTGAAAAAGTCTGTAGGCAATCTTCAGTATCTCCTTCTTTGATTCTTCCGCCTTTTCTTTTCTGGAATTTTCTTCTTCACTGTTTCTCATAAATTCATACCTCTCAACCGGTCTCATTGCCCAGACAGACTGAGCCTCTGATTCTATTATAGGATAAGGACGGGAAAAAATCAAATGGGGATAAAAAGCCGGGCGGAACCATTCTCCGCCCGGCATACTATGTAATCAGTTATAAACCGCTAAAGCAGCTTTTACCCCAGGCCGCTGCCGCCCGCTCCGCACCCGGTAAACTCAGGCCTCCTCATAGCTGACCTCAATCTCCACGCCCGATTTGCTGTATTTCAGCATCAGATACGGATACACCAGAGCCACGCCCAGGTAAATGAACAGACCGATAATATCCGCTTTTGTCAGCTCAATCGCCAGGAAATAACAGAACATGATATCCACCAGGGCGCTGACGATGCATCCCGCCTTGTAAACTCCCGGTGACACGTGGAACGGCGATTTCTCCCAAAGATCCGGAATCTTCTTCGGAAGCGTCAGCAGACAGAGTGAAATAACAACCGTGGCCGCACTTGCCAGGAAGTTGCCGACATTCGCGATGGTTGACATATCCCAGCCAAAGATAATAATGGATGCGGTCAACAGGTAAATGATCGTCATAATCCAGTGATTTGTTCCAAACCTTTTATTCTCTGCTGCCAGAAATCTCGGAAACCATCCGTCCTCACATGCCTGGGCCAGAGGAGGGGTAATCCATCCAAACAGCGCATTCAGCGAGGTTATCAGCGCAACCATGGCGCCGCCGACCATGAAGAAGATATATACAGGTCTCGGGAAAATCTCCGCCGCCACAAGGCCCAGGGACTTGCCGGCCACTTCCTCTACTGGAAGGACACCGGCGGCGACAAATGCCATACCTGTGTAAAGAAGGCTCACGACGAGCGTTCCGACAATAATCGCAAACGGGATATCTTTTGTCGGTTTCTTACACTGTTTTCCAAAGTTAATGATAAATACCGCGCCGCTGGGAGCCATACTCAGAAGAGCCGTCGCGGACATGAATCCGTTAAATCCGCCGAAAAAGAAATCATCTCCGCCGAAGAATCCCGGTTTGATTTCAGACACACCGAATCCGATAAAAGTACTCAGCGCTATAATCAGAACCACTACAAGCACATACTGGACCTTGGCGGCGATTTTCACGCCAAACAGGTTGATCAGATAAAAAACGGACAGACAGGCAAATGCAATCAGCCTTCCGTTGACATTCGGGAAAAAGTCCAGCACATAATCCGCGAAGGACAATGCATACATCGACGCGCCGAAAAAAAAGCTGATAAATATCACGGCATAAAGTCCTGCAAAATACTTGCCGCCAAACATTGCCGCCTGCGTGTAAAAACCGCCGTTCATACGGATTGTTCCGCCTGCAAAGAACTGCGGTATCGCTTCAAACAGAACAAGCACACAGGCAAACAGAAATGCCCATACCGCCGACCGCCCGGTCATGCCGATCGCAATTCCCGTGACTGCCATAATTCCTCCGCCGATTACATTACCCACGGCCAGCATAACTAAGTCCGCCCTGCTTAGAATTTTCTCACTGTGTGACGCTTTACCTGACATACTACTACCTCCTCCTAATCTTCTTTTGCTAATTGCTGTTTTTAGAGCAGTAAATTCTTACATACCGTGCTCTTCTTGCATCACTGCCGCACAGTAATCTGCTGTTTCAGGTTTTCTGAAATGTTTTGAAATGTTTACGCATTTCATTCCCTGGTCTCACTATACTATACATGTATAGCGAAGTCAATACTGTTTCTATTGACTTTATCACTGAAAAACCTAAGCATTATTTGTTAATATTGACGATTTCCCATTATTTTAATATTCCCCATTGATTTAACTTTACATGTATAGTATTCTAAAAACAGTATTGAGGAGACTAAGCACAGTAGAAACAGCATTATAATAAAAACTTAAAGGAGATTACCGTTATGAAAAAAAAGAAATGGGAACATCTTTTCATCTCCCCTTCCTACAGACCTCCTCTGCTGGATGATCTGTATGATGAAGAGGGTGACCCGAACACCGGCCGCACCCGCGGGCAGACTTATTCTTCCAACGAACTGTTTGAAGCATGCAAAGCTCATATGGGGCTTTCATGGTTTTACGAAATCCCTGAAAAGAATCCATTTGTAGGGGAACATGTGCATGATGTGGACGAACTGATTTTCTTTATGCCTGCCTATACTCAAAAAGGTGATGACACCAACGCCAAATGGGGTGAGGCAATTATTTATATGGACGGAGAACCTTACACGGTGACGGACAACACCTGTATCTACTGTCCGGCCGGCTTAAAACACGGACCTATCGTCTATAACCGGATCGACATGCCCCACTGTTTCCTCACCGTCCTCCTGACCGACAAATATACCAGGCTGGAAAACGGCAAGATCGTGGACTTTATAAACGGGCAGTACGTGCCTGTAGCGGATGCCCCCACCGTAGAAGGAACCAACACAGCGCCCGATTCCTCCTGCACATCCTTTGATCCGCCCCCCGTATTCGGACTGAGCGAATCAAGTCCCAACGAGGAAAAGAAAAAAGCCGCCTGTGCCTTTATCAGGCGCGGCGGTTATATGATATTCGGCACAGTTGCCTGCGACGGTATCACTCCGGCCACAAGGGGCCTGGAGCTGCATTTTCTGGATGAGGATGAAAATATGTATATCGGCGTGGCTAAGGGAAAACCCGTTTTTTATGAACTCATGCGTTCTCCGTATCTATCGGGATGTGTAACGGAAATGACTGTTAAAGATCTGGCTCTCTCCGTCCGTATCAATGCCCATGTGAGACTTTTAGAACCGTCAGAGGCTCCTGAAATCTACGAACGGTACTGGCAGTTAAATCCAGGTACGAAGGCGCTGTATGCCAAAGATTTGGATATGTTCCGTATCTTTCTTCTCGACAAGGGCGAAGGAGAGATTTTCCACCTTCCCGAGGATGATGAGGTGACACGGGTGCGCTTTTCATTTGGAGAGCAGGCCGTGCGTCCCTGGGCCTATGAAATAGGCGGCAGCTGCATCGGCTGCGGAACCTGTGCGGAGGCATGCATGAAACATGTCATTGAGCCCGACGGCCGTGGAAAATACCGGATTAACCATTACGGCTGCCTCGAATGCGGCCGCTGTTACATGACCTGTCCAAACCAGGCGGTCGAATGTAATTGCAGATAAAATTCATGGAGCGCCTGCACGCCCCATGAAATCCACAGAGTGCCGGCCAAGCCGGCACTCTGATAACGTCCGGTTAAACGGGCTCTCCCTTTTTCTGTTTTTGTTCTGTCTCGTATTCAACCGCCTCCGTCATCAGCCGGATGCAGTCAAGCACACTGTTGTACGGTTTTTCCATGCTCTTCTCAGGCCATGCAATACTGCCCTGCCAGCTTGAATGGTAGCGGTACCGCGTATGGATTACAAAAAGGGCTATGTAGCTCTCTCTGCCTATCCACGTATCCTGACAACCGTCATCGGGCTTGTCACGCAGCACAAACCCATCATTCCAGCTCTTTTCCTGCCCCAAAAATGAGACGGGCAAAGAATCAGGCCGCTCAAGCCCCAGAAAATCATAGATTCGGTCCATCATTATCGCAAAATCCCCCATTCCATGAAATAAGACAGGTTCCTCTAAACAGTAATTGACAATTCTTCCCGACAGAATTCCATTATCGTATTTCTCCACATATACGACAGAACATGCCGCCATTGATGAGATACTCTTTTTTTCTGTATTCAACAGTTCCGTCCCTCCTTCCCTCTTTCTTTTCAATGCCTCTTTCTCATGTTTTCCAGGAGGCCTTACTTCTAAACGGTATTATGTATTCCGGTCACATAATTCAGATTATGTGACTGTAAAACTAATTTTATATTATTTAACCTGTTTGTTTCTAATCATGACATATCTGGGGAGTTATAAGAAGATTATGGATTTGCACCGAAAGCAGCATGCCAATTTATTTTGTCATGCTTTTTTTCGTTTGACGCGTTTACTATTGGAATGGACAGCGAAGAATATTCAATTTTACGCAAAAAAACAGGGAACAGTGGCCGGCCGGCGTTGAAAAAAGTCCGTTAATGTTTTACAATAAACATGTATTCCTTATATGTAACAATGCATTTTCTAAATAGTCACATAATCTGAATTATGTGGCGCTGCAGGCGCCTCCCCATCCCCGAACAAGTCCAAGCTGTGATATAATTCTTTTATGCTCCTCACCGGTAGTTGCCGTGTAAATTCGTGTCGTCTCGATACTGGCATGCCCCAGCACCTCGGCAAGGCGGAGAAGATCCTTTTTTAGCCGGTAAAAAGTAAGTGCGAACAGGTGACGCAGGTTATGCGGGAATACCTTTTTTGCATCTATTCCCGTATCCTGGCAGAGTCTCTTCATTCTACGCCAGACAACACTGCGATCAACTGCGTTTCCCTTACTGGATATGAACACCGGCCCCGATGTGATTCCTGTTTTGCTCAGATACGTTTTTAAAACCCGCACCAATGCTTTCGGCAGAAAAATAACCCTGGATTTTCCCTTGTTATCGACATAAGCATATCCGGCCGCCACCGCCTTTACATCGATTGCCGAAAGCTCACTGATTCTGATACCGGTGCTGCAAATTGTCTGCATAATCAGATTCAGCTGAAGATCACCTTTTCTCTGTGCACTCTCAATCAGTCTCTCATATTCCTTTTTGCTCATAAAGGAATCATTTCTGCAAAAAAATGTCTTCTGTATCTTAAACTGCTGAACTTTAAAGTCATTCCATCCCATATATTCAAAAAAGCGGTTCAGGGCCACCAACATGGAATTCGCACTGCTCACTCTGTAATGCTCCTTCAGATATTGCTTGTAGGCAATGGACTGCTCTTTATTTACCCGTTTGCCCTGAGGAAGAAATCTGTAAAAATGCATGATGTCACGGATATATTTTTCAATTGTCAGTTTTGATTTTTCTTCTTCATACAGTTTTCTCTCATATCGTTTAATATTTTCCAGTTTGATTATCTTGTCCATTCTCAGTCCTCCGTCTTTTTATAATTACACTATATATATAAATTCGAAAAACGGGTATGGAATTTTTTACCATTTCTAGAATTCGCCGTTATTTTTCTGAAATAAAATGATTTAACGCCCTAAAATAAACCATTATTCCATATTTAGATAATTACATCATCAAGAGAAAAAAAGTGACCAGCCGGGGAGCTGGTCACTTTAAGGAGAAGGTATTTCGTTCTTATGGGGTGTAGCAAAAACTATATAATGTATTGGGGGGGGTTACGAGTATTATAATATCACACTCTATCTGAAAAGTGTGCACAAAGATCTTTCAGTTTCAAAACTTTTTTCGAACATTTTGAATAAAACCGGGATGCTATTCAAAGCCAAGGGCCTCCATCCTGGCCTTCAGACGCCCTCTTCCCTGGAAAGAAAATGCGGCTTTTTCCACCGGACCCTCATCCGCCGTAAAAAAAACAGCCTTTTCCTCCCTGTCTATCACTGCAGCAATGGTATACATTTTATCTCCGAAAGCAACCCGGCAGCCCGCCGTATTTATGGAACCAAACAGAGACCAGGAAACCTCCCTGGTAAGTATGCAGTCTTTTTTGTCCATCACTGCATCAAATGAACCGCTCAGGACTTTTCCGGGAAATGCCAGGGATACGGGGCCGTTTACATAGATTGTACCCACCCCTTCTTTCTTGCCTGAAACGGGTTCCTTTATGTTTCCGGCCTCTCCATGACGCCAGCCCGCTATATTGACAAGCCCTGTCATCCCGCCCTTTTCCCGTTCTTTTATGTCCTCTATCTCTTCCATCGTGACATTGCGAAGTTGTAAATCCCGTTCTTCCCGAATCATGACGCTGCTTCCCCTGATTCCAGCCGCCGCTGCAAATGACCCTGTCCCAGTCAGGAGAAGAAGCGCCAATATCAATACTCTTTTACCATATTTCATTTTCACTGCTTCCCCTCCATTCTTTTGCTTTTCTTACTGCTTAGTTTCTTATCCCAATTCTTTTCAGCCCGATTCTCTTTTATCCGTCCACATCTGCAAGTTCCGCCATCAGGCGAACCCGGTCGCCGGTTCCAATCACCCGATCGCTTTCCGTTATCACCGGTTCCTCCGGGCTGAGCGCCCCCTCCACGGCCGCCATCGTATCACCGCTGATAAGGAGATCCAGTTCCACTCTGGCCGCCTTATATTCCTCGCCGAGGATCGTCTTCTGCTTACGCATCACAAGGCAGTAATAGCCGGTGACATCCTTTCTCAGGGCTTTTACCGGGATAAGCTGCCGGTAGACATCTCCGCCCTTCTGGCATTCAAAATATGCCTTTTCTCCCAAAACCGCTTTACCTGCGGGAAGACTGGCCGTAAATTCACCCGTGTCCTGGCTGCTGACAAGATCCACCTGCCCGACGACCGCCTTCACACGGTCTTCGCTTCCTTCCATCCTCACCAGCAGCTCATCTCCCGTCTTCAGGCTGTTATCATCCTCACGGTCAAAGGTTCCGTGCAGTCTCAGTTCTCCTACAGAGAGGGTCAGACGCTCCGTTCCCGCCACCTCTTTTCCCGCCTCTATCTCCACGGCGCTGACCGTTCCGTCACAGGGGGCATAAACCATTCCCTGATTTTCCATCAGTCTGCCGATTTTTTCTTTTTCTTCTCTCAGTTCTTCCAGTTCCAGCTGCTTCGCCTCATTTCGAAGCTCCGATAACCGTTTTGTCTGATCCCTTGTGAGCGCCGTGGCCTGGTCTTCCCTCGCCGCGTTCTGCAGCGCCTGGCGCGCCGTTTCAGCCGCCCATTCCGCCTGGATCCTGGCGTCTTCCGCCGCTTCCAGCGCCTTTTCCTCCTGGGTAACCGCAGACTCATAGTTTTCCTTTAAAGCCAGCTTTGCACTGTCCGCCTGGCGTCCCGCCCGATCGTAAATATCTCCTTTATCACTCATTTCCTCCCTGGCCCGGTCAACTTTCAGATCCCAGCTTTCCTCCGCCGTATCCAGATCCTCCTCGTAGCGTTCCAGATCTTCCCTCAAATCCTCTAATTCATCTTCGTCCGGTTCTTCCTTTTTCTCCAGCTTCTCAATCTTTTTCTCCGTATCCTTTATCTTTCTTTTAATCTCACGAAGCTGCGCATCGCGCTCCAGCTTTGCCGACTCATAATCCGTCTGGCTCTGGTCGTAATCGCTGCGGCTCTGATCCCGCAGTTCATCGTCCGAAAGTTCCAGACGTATCTCATAATACTCCCGGATTTTTTCGAGATTTGCGGTATATTCGGTTTCCGCCTGTACCTTCTTGCCATTTTGACGTTCCAGCGCCTTCTCCGCCATTGCAAGCTCCTGGGACGCAGCCTCCACCCTGGTAACTCCGGTAAAACTTTCCGCCCCGATCCGCTCTCCTTCCATCTCTAACTCCGTCTTTTTAATCTCTTTTGAGATCTCCTTCATCCGCGCCTCCAGTGAATCCATTGAATAGGAGAACAGTGCATCCCCCTCCTTCACCGCCGTCCCGGCTATTGCCTCTATTTTTCCCGCTTTCAGACCCTGAATCAAAGAAATCTCTTTTGTATCTCCAGCCTCCACACTTCCGTTCCCTTCCACCGTCTTCATAACAGTTCCCTGGCTTGCATAAGCTGTCCTGACTTTTGGTGTCTCATAAACATCGATCACTCTGGAAATAATAGTAAAAATGAACATGCAGACAAAAAAGCCAATCAGAAGACGGCGGTATATTTTTCGTTTCAGTTTTTCATTTTCTTCCATACTGCCTCCTTCCCTGATTTGCCTCAGCGCAGTTCCTGTATTTTTATCTATAACCGTGTTTTCTCTACTCCTTGATGCCGGACGAGGCAATTCCCTCCTCCAGGAAGGTCTGCCCGTTCAGATATAAAAGCACCGGCGGCGCCATTGTAATCAGCCCGGCCGCAAAGGCCAGGGATGCCTTATCCGCCGTTACATTCGGAAGATAGAGGGACAGAGGCCACAACTGCCTGTTTTTTAAGAATGTGAGCGGCTGTTCAAGCGCATTCCAATATTCAAAAAAATCCAGGAGCACTGCCGTCATGATTCCGGGAAATCCCATAGGAATGCCGATTCTGAAAAAAATAGTCCACTCTCCTCCTCCGTCAATGCGGGCAGCCTCCAAAAACGATTTCGGGATCGATTCGAAGAACTTCTCCATGATATATACGGGAAAGGTAGAAAATATCCCCGGCAGTATCACCGCCAGATGGCTATCCAGTATCCCGAACCGGTCCAAAACAAGATAAGACGGCACCATCATGACCTGAAACGGCATGACAAGAAGAATCAGATAAAGGAGGAAGAGAAGCTTTTTAAAGCGGAACTCATACCGGGCAAAGGCCCAGGCCGCAGGCATTCCAATGAGAAGCTGTCCGGCCAGGACGCTTGAAACCTGCAGGCAGGAATTCCAGAACATCACAAAAAAGCCGGGCGAGCGAAGAAGCAGATCGGCATATGGCTTCAGAGACGGAAAGTCGGGAATCAGGGCCGGGAGCACCGGCTCTTTTCCCAAATCCAGAACCGCCAGGTACCTCCTCACCAGCTCATCCTCCGGCATAAAGGATGCCGCCGTCATTAATATAAGAGGAAATAGGACAAAAAGAAGACAGACGAACAATAGAAAGCCCCCCGTGACGGTTTTAACCGGACGGTTCCGCTGAAAGCGCAGGAAAACCGATGTCTTTTTCATTTCCTCCTCCCCTCTCTTCTTAAAAATTTTGCTCCTCCCGTTTCAATCGTCCCGGCCGGCCCTGATGACGAAAGGTGTCAGAAAAGCGCCTATGATAATCGTCAGAAGCACTGCCGCCGCACACATCTTCTGTATATCCAGATTGAGGAACCAGTGGTTAAAAAGATGCTGAAGCAGATAAATCCTGTCGTTTGGATAGGACCCTGCTACAATATATGCCTCCCTGAATACTTTAAAAGAATTGATCACGGCCAGGAACAGGATCATGCCGGAGGCTTTTTTCACCTGTGGTATTGTGACATATACAAGTTTCTGCAGCCATCCGGCTCCGTCCACCTCCGCCGCCTCATAGAGCTCATCCGATATTCCTCCCAGGGCAGCCAGCCAGAGAAGCATCTGATATCCTGTGTTTTTCCACAGATAGGCAAACACAAGAACGGTAAAGGATGACGGTCCGTATATCCAGTCGGTATTAAGTTTAAACAGTCCGTTAATAATCCCCTGTTCGCAGAAGACCATCCTCCAGAGGAGGATTACCGCCGCCGACGGTACAGCCACCGGCATCACGAGAACCGTCTTGAAAAAACTCTTTTTCCGGCTGTATTGATAAACCAGCAGGGACAGAAAAAAAGAGACTGCCATCAGAAGCGGCAGCGCGACTGCCATAAACCGCACCGTATTGACAGCTGCCAGACGGAATGCCTGGTTTTCCAGAACCCCCTGATATACGCTCAGGCCCGCGAATGTCTTGCCTCTGCTGTCAAAAAAGGATCTCCTGAAAGCATCGGCAAAGGGAAGCAGGACAAAGGCTGTCACTCCCAGCAGGCTGGGGGCCAGGAAAAACCAGGCCCCGTTTCTGCTTACTGCTTTTTTATTCTCTCTCATTGACATAGAGCTTCATCTTATTCTCAATGGCCTGAACCGCATCTTCCACTGTCTCTTTTCCATTTAGATAATCTTTGGAACCGTCCACAATCATATCTACAATCTGCTGATCAATCAGGGCAGGAATGCTTGCCGTGCGTACGATTGCCATGATTTTGTCGCGCTCTGCCTGTGCCGGCCATGAGCCGCTTAAATAGATTCCCTCTCCGGAGCTCATGGAAACGCTGCTCTCGCTCTCCGTCTTCGCCCATTTATCAAGACTGCTGCTTCTCACTGAGAAACCATCTCTCAGAGATTCATCCTGCACTTCAGTGTCGAACAGTGTTTTGATAAATGCTTCGGCATTTTCCCTGTTCTGGCTGGAGGCATTGATGCCAGCCACTACGTTCGGCATGTATATTCCTCCCAGAGGTTCAATTTCACTGTTAACCATCTCAGCCGCAGACAGAGGAAGCATTGCGCTGTCTATTGAACTGAAAATCTCTGCGCCTGCCGCGCACCGTTTTGACACAACATTGTAACCGTCCTGTCTTCCAAATCCTCTCAGGAGTACCGTATTGTTCACCATGAGGCGTTCCATATCGGCCTGGGCATAACTTACCTGGACATTGCTTTTTTCCCCGGCGCTCTTCACTGCCGTGAGATAACGGGCCAGCACATCGCCGTCCACGGTGCCGTTTTCATTAAACAGTTCCTTATAGCAGGTGTATGACGTCATGTTGATTATATTTTCGTAGATATCAGGTGCGAAAAGGGAAGGGGTCTTGTCATATGCCGCCATCTCATCAATATCCTGGAATGCGGCCACTGCCTCCGGTTCCCCAAAGATCACCGGTACGTCGATGCGGGCGGGCATGTAATAGATTTTTCCGTCCTCGGCCGTGAAATTGCTCCTCACATTAGCCAGCAGATCCTCTTTATCCGCCTCAAACAGATTGGTGATATCTGCAAGAATTCCTTTGTTTTTATATGTCTGCATCGGCAGTCCGTCTAATATCAGCACATCGGCGCCTTTTCCGTTTAAAAGCTCCGTATTCAGGGCGCGGATTACATCTTCCGTCACTTCCTCTTCCTCATCCTCCACGGCAATTCTGAAATCTACCTTCACCTGAGGATTATTCTTCTGAAGGATGGATGCCGCCTGACGTACCGTGGCATTGTCTCTCAGCGCATATATGGTCAGAGTTTCCGGCGGAACCGTGTCCACTGTCTCATCATAGTAGTAGTGAAGCACTTTCAGCTTTGAGTCTCCCGTTGAAAAGACTCCGTAATAGTCGTTATCCTGACCTTTAAAGAAGCTCCTCATAAACATATCCTGGCGTCCCATGGAATTCAGGCTGCCGTCGATGAGCTGTTCCCATACCGTGCCGTCCCTTCCGGTGCGGTAAAGGCCGGTCTGGCTGGCAACGTAAACGAACCCCTCGTCATCGGTAAAGACAGGCATCTGCCATACATCGCGCCCCTTGTCGGGCAGGTCATAGCTTCCGGTCTGGGTTCCCGTTTCAAGATTGTATCTGACAAGCTTCTGGTTATTTAATGTCAAATACTCTTCCCCTGAGACTGAAACTGGAATTCTTACATCCATTCCGATAAAATCCTGGGCCAGGGACGCACGCATTCTTCCGTCGGACTGGTATATATCAGCCTGTGATGTCTGGGATACCAGAAAACTCTCTCCGGGAAGCGCCGCTATAAAGTCAGGGATAATTCCGTATTGTTTGCCCTCCTGTACCTTAAATACATCCGGCAGCAACTCCCGGGTTGTTCCGTCCTCCTGTGCCGTCCATATATGGAATATGTAGTTCTCATCAAATCCTCCATAATAGTATGTTCCGTTTTCATCCTGCATCATCTTAGCGGGCCTTATTCCTTCGGGCGCTGCAATCGCTTCGCCCTCCGTCCATTCGGATTTGGAATCCAGGCTGTAGAGTCTGGCCTTGCTGTTCTCATCAGGAATACAAAAAACAAGGCTTTTGTCTTCTTTTTGTACAACGTCCACTAAACCGTTATCGGCTATTTCTTCCGGCAATGCGATTTCTTCCTCCATATAGCGGCCCTTGGCCGACTGCCCTCCCGGCGCCGTGCTCTCATTCTGAGTCTGGCTTATCTCACCTGTAGAGGTTTTTCCGCTGCCGCAGGCAGACAGTACCGACATCGCTCCGACTGCCAATATTCCGGCAGCCGCTGCCGCGGTCCTTCTTTTTCGTTTTATCCGGTCTGTACCTCTATTCTTCATATGGTTCTCCTCCCAACATTGAATCTGTTTCGGTTCAGAGTGACCGGCGTTTCCCCCGCCGGGTACCTCCCTCCGAACTGTTATCTCTTATTTTACATAACGCATCTCTAAAAAAACTGGAAAAACGCCCTCATTTTTTTTAGATTTTTTAGAGAATTATGTGATAGACTAAAAGCAGGGATATTATATCAAAGAAAAATACCGAAACGGAAATATGAGGCAAAATAAGAATATGAAGATATTATTGATTGAAGACGATGAAGTTCTATGTGATACATTAAAGCTTTCCCTGGATAAGGCCGGATATGATACGGAGATCTGCCATAATGGGACAGATGGTCTTCTCTTTGCGTGTTCCAGCGCTTACGACTGCCTGATTATTGACCGCATGCTGCCGGAAATGGATGGGCTGACGCTTCTGCAGGCGCTCAGAAGGCGGGGAATCCAGACCCCAGCCATCTTTTCCACTGCCCTGGACGGACTGAATGACCGCGTAAACGGACTGGATGCAGGAGCCGACGACTATATAGCAAAACCTTACGCCGTGGAAGAACTGCTTGCCAGAATCCGCGCCGTCACCAGAAGGCCGGGACGCATTGAGGATGATCGCACCCTCAGCTTTGAGGGACTCGTGTTCTCAAAAGAACAGCGTGAACTCCGGTATCAGAATTCTTCCGTCACCTTATCTAAAAAAGAAGCTTCCCTGGTGGAGTATTTTTTCAGGAATCCGGGACGGACCCTGAACCGTGAAATGATCCTGACCTATGTCTGGGGTTCCTCCAGTGAGGTGGAGGACGGAAATCTGGACAATTATATTTATTTTATCCGGCGCAGACTCTCGACTTTAAAGGTTCCCGTCCGGATCGTAACGGTTCACGGCGTCGGATACCGCCTGGAAAAAGCTTAGAAAGGACAGGATTATGTTCCGCAAGGCACAAAAACAGCTTACCATACTCTATACCGCCCTTACGGGCATCATTCTCCTCCTGCTTCTGGCCCTGATCTTCTACCGCAATATCACGGTCCGGGAACAGCAGGAGATTACCGATTTTAACAATCTGTGGTTTTCCGCCAGTACCCGGATCCAGTCGGACGCCTATATCAGCGACTCCTATCTTGCACAGACCGAGGTGATGAACCGCTCCGTCATTTATATAGAGGAAAATGGGTTACCCCTGTTCTTTTCAGGCGCCTGGACGCCTCCAACCGACAGAACTTCCCTGATCCGCTCCGCTTTTGACATAGCCGGGGCAGAAGGAGTAAGCCCCAGTCACCCTCCCGTTTCTTCGTCCATGAACCAGACCTCCCTTCTGCGTGTGAGGGGGAGCCGGGGTGATTCCTACTACGGCAGGGTTATGGTGCTGACAACCGATCATGGTGCAAAATGTCTCATGCTCCTATCCTATATCACCCCACGACTGGCCCTTATTCTTCAGAGCCTGCCTCTTTTTGCCCTCTCCGGGGCTGTAGGGCTGTTCGGTATCCTGATTATCAGCTGGTTTCTGACAGGCCGGGCTCTTTTACCGGCCAGGGAGAGTGTGAAAAAACAGACCGAGTTTGTGGCCGCCGCTTCCCACGAACTGCGTTCCCCTCTGGCCGTCATCCGCTCAAGCCTCTCTGCACTTCAGGGTGAACTGTCGGAGAAACTTTCTGACCGGGAACCGGACACAGAGGCGCCGCCTGATCATATGCATATCACCTGGAAACAGCTCATCGGCAATGCAGACCGCGAGTGCCAGAGAATGGCAAGGCTGGTCGGTGATATGCTGCTTCTGGCTTCATCCGACTCTGGTACCTGGGCGCTGCACAGGATGGAGACCGAGCCTGATACGCTTCTGATAGAGGCATATGAGGCGTTCCTGCCTATATGCAGGGAGAAAAACATAAGCCTCACCCTGGCTCTTCCAGACGAGCCTCTGCCCCCTCTTCTGGCCGATAAGCAGAGGCTTCAGCAGGTTATCGCCATCCTCCTCGACAACGCCGTCTCTTATACTCCGGATGGAAAATCCATCTCCCTTAAAATGTACAAAAAAGAGGGCGGAAGACATATCAGTTCAGACCTCTTCCGGACGGTCATAGAGATTTCAGACAGTGGAAAAGGTATCCCCGATGAGATGAAAGCCCGGATTTTCGATCGTTTCTACCGCGGCGACTCTTCCCGGAATGATAAGAAACATTTCGGACTTGGCTTAAGTATCGCAAAGGAACTGGTGGAAATGCACGGAGGCACCATTTCCGTCTATGATAACCCGGAAGGCGGGAGCCGTTTTATCATCACTCTGACCTTACAGCAGGCATAGCCAGTGCTGTTTTGAGAAAACGATTTCTGTATGAGGCAAAAGATTTTGTTTTTATAAAGAGCTTTTGTTTTTATAAAGAGCTTTTGTTTTTATAAAGAGATTTTATTTATGAAAAGATTTTGTGCCAATGAAAAGAATTCTTGATTAATGAAGAGAAAGGAGAATGGAAATGGGAAATTATTACCAGGAAAACCTCAATGCAAACGGACTGTATCAGGTTTATCAAACCGGCATCCCGAGAATCGAACAGTATTTGAGGGCTGAGACAGACTACATCAAAGAAAGGCTGGCCGGATCGGAACACATCCTTGAAATCGGCGCCGGATACGGACGTATTGTGCGGGAACTCGCTCCCGCCGCAGCCTTTGTCACAGGCATCGAAATTTCCGAGGATTCAGTGCTGTTTGGAAACTTCTACTTACAGGACTGCAATAACTGCCGCCTTTTAACGATGGATGCCTATAAGCTGGACTTCCATGAAGAATTTGACATCGTGATCTGTCTGCAGAACGGCCTGTCCGCCGTTAAGGGAAATCCGGCAGAACTGATAAGCAAATGCCTGTCCGCCCTGAAACCTAGCGGAGCCGCCTATTTCAGCACCTACAGTGACAAAATCTGGGATACCCGCCTTGAATGGTTCCGGGAACAGGCCAGAAAAGGGCTCCTCGGCGAAGTGGATGAAGAGAAAACGAAAGACGGAGTTATTTATTGTAAAGACGGTTTCCGTGCAGACACATTTTCCCGGGAGGATTTAACCGCTCTGGGGGAATCTGCTGGCTGCCGTTACGAGATCGACGAGACGGATGAATCCTCATTATTTCTTATTCTCTACAAGGATGTCTGAAAAGTATCTCCATACTGCTCCGCGGAAAACAGCAACGAGTTACTGATACAATCCATGCAGCGTTTTTCACCGTCAGGCGACGGCTATCTGTTCAGTTGTCATCGGAGAGCAGGCGTTTCAGCATGATCTCCCTGTTGTTGATAAACATCTCCATTACCTGGAAACAGTCCGCTTCCCCGTAAGAAATGGGATGGATATAACCGTCATCCAGCGAAAGGATCTCAGCCTCCGGAATTCCCAGCAGAATGGGGGAATGGGTGGCTATGATAAACTGAGCGCCGCTTTTCAGATAATTGTGAATTGCAAGCAGGAGTGTGAGCTGTCTCTGAGGAGACAGCGCCGCCTCCGGCTCATCCAGAAGATAGAGCCCCCTCGGACGGAATCTGTTCTGCGCCAGAGCCAGAAAACTTTCCCCATGCGACTGACAGTGCAGAGACTTTCCTCCGTAATATTTAAGGTAGCCGCTTCTCTCTTCCTCATAATCATCAATCTGGCTCGCCACATTATAGAAGCTTTCCGCCCTCAGAAAAAATTCGTCTGAGGGTTTTCTTATGCCTTTGACCAGCCGGATGGCCTGTCCCAGCTCCGAATGAGTATCGCGGGTGGAAAAGTTGAAATTTCTCGTTCCGCCCTCCGGATTGAAGCCCCAGGCCACCGCAATTCCCTCCAGCAATGTGGATTTGCCGCTCCCGTTTTCCCCCACCAGAAACGTGATCGGGTTTTCCAGAACCAGCTCCGGGAACCTGGCAAGCGCCGGTATCTGTCGGATATAGGAATCCTCGGAAAGGCATTCCTGCCGTACTTGCACTTCCCTTATAAAGTTCATATTCATTATGCGCCTCCATCAGCACCCTGGACAAAGATCCCGGAATTTTTCTTTCAAGGCTGATACGTAAATTCCCATAGCAGAAAATCTTACTGCAATATTAGCCGGTTACTCACTTCATTCCTTCAGCCCATATTCCTGGTAAAGCTTTTCCCGGAATTCCCGGTCGTCCGCCGCTTTAAGGAGAGCGTCCTGACGGGAATCTTCCAACAGTCTCTTGACCAGTATGGCAAAGGATTTTTCACCTTCCTCACGGCCTTCTTTTACTCCCTCCTCGTGCCCCTCTTCCCGCATCTGCCTCATCGTCTTTTCTTCATCATACTCATAAATGCTCACTTTCATCGCCTCCGCTCTGTTGTTTCTCAGGAACTCTGCCAGCACATTATCCCGAATGCACTCTTCCACCGCACGCTCTACCGCATTCTTTAGGCTCATCGTCCCCGCATAGGTCCTCACTCGTTCCGGATCCTCATACGCCGTTCCGTTTACCGCATTATACAGTGCGAGCAGTTCCTTCCTGTCGCTGAAAATCATCTCAAACAGCCTGGCCTTGTAAGTCCGTCTGGCTCCCACACCATTCCCGCTCTCTCTGATCGTGTTTTCCCTGTTCTGCATTTTTTTCATTCCGTACCTCCTTTGTAACGCTGAAAGGTTGTTCACAAACCTGACACCGTCTTCTGTAACCGCAGGAGGCCTCCGCTGCTCATCGATATTCCGGAAACCTCTCTGCATGATAAAATCGGGTTCTGCAAAGCATCAAGATTTCCTGAAAATCTAAGTTTAAGAATTGACTTAAGACGCGGCTTTCCGCTTGAAATGTTAAGAAATAATATGCTTTGAATTTAGTATATCATAGTGAAAATGATAATTCTATCCCTTATTATTTTTATTCAGGGTAAACGGATGAGTATATAAAATGGGGATTTAGTTGAGATGCGAGGACGCCTCTGTAAGACGGCGGACGGGGGAGTGGGAGGGGGGTTATGAGTCTTCAGTCCCGGTTTATGGGTTGTGGTGAGGGGGAATCCAGGAGAAAAAATTCCTACGGGGACTCGCTCCCGCTTGTGGAATGCGCAACGGATGCTAGCTTCGTGAGAAACCTCAGCAAGCACCGGCGGATTCCAAGGTCTCCCTTC
>NZ_UYZY01000006.1 GCF_900626075.1 Clostridium transplantifaecale | reverse complement strand
GCCCCCGACCGTCCCGGCGGCGTCCTCATTTCTCAACCACCCCCCTATTTTATAGTATAAGTATTACAGCGCCTATGCGCCGGCTTTTCTTCCTGTATTGACAAGCCGCTTTTTCTTTACTACAATGGGAAATGGTTATTACCAGTATGCGGCATCAGAGCCGCACAGAAAGAGGAGAGCTTCTTTACACGAGGCAAAGGGAGAGTACAATTATGAAAATTGCAATCGGAAACGACCATTCAGCCGTGGAGCTGAAAGAGATTATTAAAGAATTTTTAATGGAAAAGGGTTATGAGGTTCTGGATTTAGGAACGAATTCTACGGAGAGCTGTGATTATCCGGTTTATGGTGAGAAAGTCGGACGCGCGGTGGTTGACGGCGAGGCTGATCTGGGAATCGCCATCTGCGGTACGGGACTCGGTATTTCCCTGGCTGCCAATAAGGTAAAAGGCGTGCGCGCCTGTGTCTGCAGTGAACCGTATACTGCTAAAATGTCCAGGTTACATAACAATGCCAATGTACTTTGTTTCGGGGCACGTGTAGTAGGAAGTGAGCTGGCAAAGATGATTACCGAAGTATGGCTGAATACAGAATTTGAAGGCGGAAGACATCAGCGCAGAGTCGATCAGATTATGGCAATTGAAGATAAATAATATCAGTGAAATAAAAAAGGCATCCGCCGGACGGAATTCACTTCCTGTCCGGCGGATGCCTTTTTTATTTCATAGGAAATTACGTCCTATGAATTTGAAAACGCTCCGCGAGGATGCACATGCCGCGCAGAGATAAATAGTTGCTGAAGCAACCGCGCGGCAGCGCAAGAATCCCGCGGAACATTTATGCTTCAATTGAAATACTGTTTTACAATTTCAGTTCCATGAAAATCGCATCGGGCATGGGATTTTCATAGTAGGCCGGAATTTCCCGGAATCCATAAATATGATACAGTTTTACAGCGCTCTGAAGCGGTGTAACGGTATCCAGCAGCATGGAGTGATATCCCATATTCCGTGCGTTTTTAATGATTTCCTCCACCAGAGCCTGTCCGGCCCGGCGGCCGCGGTACTCCGGTTTGACAAAAAGACGCTTCATTTCGCAGCGGTTCTCATCAAACCTGCGAAGCGCGATGCAGCCGATGGCTTTGCCGTCCTCAAATGCCGCCAGGAGCTTCCCGTCGTGATCCGTGTACTTGGCCTTGATATCGTTCAGCTCCTCGTCCAGATTCTGGAAGGTCAAATCTCTCTTCAGGGAATTAGTATATTCCCTGATCAATTCCTTAATTTCTTCTATATATAATTCACCGGGTAAAATTTCCATAGTAGTTTCCTCTTCTCAATAAAAAGTAGTTTCTTACGATGTGCTGCATCGTATCAATTCCATTTTCTATACAGATATAAAAAGGATATCACTCATGGCCGGGTTCTGCAACCATTAAAGAAAAACTAAACATGTATCAGTCAGATATGCAACCGGAAGTTGCAACAAGGTAAAAATGTAAACTGCTATTTTTAGATAATTACATCTGTTAGAATAAAATCATTAGAAAATAAGACAATACGTGAATTGAATACTAACATCATTGCGCCGACTATCCTGGTGTCTGATAGGGCAGCGGTCAGTGGGGGAACTGTCCACGAGTGGACGGAAGCCGGAGCAGAGAAACGAGAGGAGCAGGAGGAAAGAGATGCCACATATTTTATCAGAAGAAAACAGGGAAATTCAGAAAATGGCCATGGAATTTGCGGAGATGAAGATCCGGCCGGTATCAAAAGAGTATGATTTAAAAGGGGAAACGCCGCTGGAGGTTTATAAGGAAGCGGCGGAGTTAGGATACACCTCCCTCTGTATCCCGGAAGAGCTGGGAGGGGCGGGGCTGGAGACGACGGCTAATATCCTGGTAGCCGAGGAATTTGCCAGGGCCGACGCGGGATTTTCCGTAGCGGTTCAGGCCAGCACACTGGCGATGAAGCCGATTCTCCTTGCAGGCACCAGGGAACAGAAACAGCTTGCAGCCGACGCGCTGATAAACGGAGGAATGGGTTCCTTCTGTCTGACAGAGCCGGATGCCGGTTCCGATGCGGGAGCAATCAGAACAAAGGCTGTTAAAAAAGATGGGGAATACATCATCACAGGACGCAAATGTTTTATAACCAATGCGCCGCATGCCGATTTTTACGTTGTGTTTGCAAAGACGACGCCCGATATGGGAACAAGAGGAATTTCCGCATTTTTGGTAGAGCGGGACAGGAAAGGCGTTTCGGTTGGAAAGCATGAGGATAAAATGGGAATCCGCCTCTCCACAACGGCCGATGTAATCCTTGAGGAGGTTCACGTACCGGAGGATCACCTTCTGGGAGAAGAGGGAAAAGGATTTAAACTGGCAATGCAGACGCTGGACAGAACGAGACTTGAGTGCGCTGCTATGGCAGTGGGACTCAGCCAGAGGGCCATCGACCTGAGCGTGGAATATGCAAAGACCAGGGTCACATTTGGAAAACCGATCGCAAACCTGCAGGCTATCCAGTTTATGCTGGCGGATATGGAAATCAGAAACCAGGCGGCCAGAAGTCTTGTTTACCAGTGCGCGGCTATGATTGACAGCGGAGCGGTGGACGGTAAAATGGATGCCATTGCAAAGACATTTGCCTCGGAAGCGGCCATGCAGAATGCGCTGGATGCCGTACAGATTTTCTCAGGATATGGTTACTCCAGAGAGTATGAGGTGGAAAAACTGATGCGTGATGCCAAGATATTTATGATTTTCGAGGGTACGAACCAGATTCAGAGAGCCGTTATATCGGGGCATCTGCTTAAATAAAACACAGAGCGGAGAGAGCCGGAAGGGAGGAAACTTGTGGCTGGTATTTTAGAGGGAATACGCATTGTGGATTTGACACGTTATATTGCAGGGCCGTACTGTGGCGCACTGCTCGCGGATATGGGGGCGGAGGTCATCAAGGTTGAAAAACCGGGAGCCGGTGAAGCCACCAGGACGGTAGGACCGTGGAAGGACGGAGTCAGCCTGTTCTTTCCGGCATACAACAGGAACAAGAAAAGCGTCACCGCAGATCTGCGCACCCCGCAGGGAATTGAAGTGGCGAAGAAACTCATTGAGAAATCGGACGTTATAATAGAAAATTTCCGTGTTGGGGTTATGGACAAGATGGGTCTGGGATATGAGGAGATAAAGAAAATCAATCCGCGTATGATCATGGTCTCCGTGACCGGATTTGGCCAGAGCGGGCCGATGAGCCGCAGAACGGCCTTTGACGGAATCATTTCCTCTGTATCAGGAGTGACAAGAATAGAAAAGGGCTGTGTAGAGCGCAGTAAAGGTCCCATTCATGATTATATGGCGGCTATGTATGCTGCTTTTGGAGCTGTTTTAGCTTTGTATGAGCGGGACAGGACAGGAGAAGGCCAGTATCTGGATGTGTCTATGGTTGCCGGTTCCTCCATGATCCGGACAACAGCGATAGCGGATGCCAGCGTCAATGGGGATGAGGCGGCCATAAGCGGAGATGACAGTTCGCCCTATGGGTATTTAAAAGCAGAGGACGGATGGATTAATTTCCACGCAGGAACGGATCCGCTTTTTAGAAGGCTGCTCAAATTAATTCCCGACAACAGCATCCTCGGAGCCCCGAAGTATCTGGACAACATTGAACTTCGGGTGACAGACATGGATCTGCTGATGGAAGAAATTCAGATATGGGCGAATGGAAAAACGTGTGGGGAGCTGGAAAAAGAATTTATCAGCGCCGATATCCCATGCGGAATCTGCGCAACACCGGGACGGCTTCTGCGGGATCCCCACCTGAATGAGAATGGCTATATTATCAGGCAGGATGTACAGGGTGTGGGGGAAGTCGCTTATATGGGATTCCCATTCAAAATGAGCGCCCATCCCGAACTGGAATACAGGCCCGCGCCAAAGGTTGGGGAACATACGGAAGATATTTACCGGAATGTGCTTCAGATGACGGAAGACGAGTTGGAGCAATTGAAAATGGAGGGTATTATTTAAGCGCAGAGACACATCTGCATGCCTGAGATGCCTACATATTGGGACACACCTTCCTATTGGAGTATACCTGCATGCCAGGCTCCGGTTAGATTCCCTACGCTTTTCATCCATATGGCGGGTCTGATTAGAAAAGATATAAAGCACAGGCGCCGAGCCCGTGTATATTTGCAGATAAAAATGTATGATATAATAGGAGAAAGTAACAGAACACAAATAAAATGAATATAAAGGAGATGGACAAGGATGTACAAACAGTATATTAATGGGAAACTGGTCGACGGTCAGGGCGAAATTGTCAGGATACTTGACCCGTCCGACAACACGGTTATCACAGAACTGGCAACCGCATCTGAAAAGCAGTGTGAAGAGGCGCTTGAGGCAGCCCAGGCGGCTTTTAAACCGTGGGCAAAAACTCCGGTTGGAACCAGGGTGGAGTGGTTATTAAAACTGAACAGCGCAATCATGGATGAGAAAGAAGAGATTGCTGAGATTCTGTCTGTGGAATCGGGAAAACCGTATGCGACGGCCATGGATGATCTTGTTATGTTTGATGAATTTATCCAGTATTATGCCGAGGAGGGAAAGAGGATGGACGGAACGACCGTTTATTCCCCGAATAAATCCTACGGTGAACTGTATCATGCCATAGAACGCCGTCCCATGGGTGTTGTCGTGGCTCACATTGCCTGGAATTATCCTGTTGCCATGATGGCGTTAAAGATTGGTCCGGCTATGGTGGCAGGAGATCCCCTGATTGTCAAACCGGCCAGCGATACACCGCTGTCCACGCTCTATATCGGAACAATTTGTGAAAAGATAGGCCTTCCGGCCGGTGTAATCAACTTTGTCAGCGGCCCGCCGAGTACCGTTGCCAGGGTACTGAATACAAGCAGGATCCCGAGAATGATTACTTTGATTGGTTCCTGTGAGACGGGCCGCCGGGCCATGGCCGAAGCATCGTCCACTTCTATTAAACGTTTTTCACTGGAACTGGGAGGAAACGCCCCCGTTATTGTTATGCCTGACAGTGACGTAGATTACGTTGTGGCGAATACAATCGGTATGAAGGTTTCAAATGCGGGACAAATCTGCACCAACTATAACCGCATTTATGTACATGAAGATATTTACGAAGAATTCCTTAAAAAAGTGGAAGAAGGCCTGAAAGAAGTTAAACTGGGCTGCAAGCACGATGAAGGTTACGTGATGGGACCGATGATCAGCCGTAATGCCAGAGACCGTATGCTGGAACTGATTGACGAAGCGGTAGCCGGAGGCGCCACACTGATATGCGGCGGCACGGTTCCGGAAGAGAAACAGGACGGCAACTACATCACGCCTGCTCTTTTACGCGATGTGCGTGAGGAGATGAGGGTCTGCAAAGAAGAGATATTCGGGCCGATTATCAGCGTACAGCCGTTTAAAGAGCTGGATGACGCCCTGGCAAAGGCAATTGACACTGAATACGGCTTGGCATCTTATTTCTACGGCCATGACGCACGCGATATCGCCAAAGCATTTGAAGTTCTGGAATCTGGCGACGTTTACATTAACGGAGCAGGCGGAGGCCCGCACACACCTCATATTGGAATCAAGCAGTCGGGACTTGGGTGTGACCAGTCACGCTGGAGCATGGAAGAGTATTTTGATTTAAAACGTATTTCCCTGATTCCGTAATCACAGTATTTTGTATTTATTGTATAGATATTTACAACATTCACATCATTTTAGTTTCCACATCAATCACAGCATAGGTCCTGCACAATTCATAACAGTAAAAATATAAATTATCCACCGGTTGGGGAACCGGAAAGCCGCTGCCGCCGTAACAGGCGGCGGACGGTGGGATTTTTGTACGCAAAAATTGGTTAAATGAGGGTTGGGAAAGCTGGTTTCTGCCGAAAAAGCGATTGGAGAACCGCAGGCATCGATTGGCTTCCGGGAGAGGAGGAGTACTTTGATTACTACGATTGTAATTGTAATGGCTATTTATTTTATCAGTATGATTGTCATCAGCTGGATGGGGAAAAAACATGCGAGCAATTTTGATTCCTATCTTAACATGGGCCGCTCCGGAGGAATTCTGCTCATCATGGGCGGAGCCATCGGCGCGCATATCGGCAACGGACTGGTGGTAGGAGGCGCGGGGGAAGGAGCCGCCGTCGGGTTCAGCGGGGCTGCCTATGGTTTCGGTTGTGCGCTTTCCTATGTGATTCTGGCCTTCTGCATCAGCAATTTTATGTACCGCGGAGGTTACCTGACGCTGGCGGATTATCTTCGCAAACGTTATAAGAGTGAAATTCCCGCACAAGTCTACAATGTGGCCACCGTTCTTTCTTATCTGGGAATCCTGGGGGCGCAGCTCATGGCGGGTAAGGCCCTGTTCATCGCCCTGGGGCTGAACGGAACCGCCGGTGTTATCGTAATCGCCGTCGTTGTTCTGCTCTATTCACAGATTTCGGGTCTGTGGGGAGCCTTTGCCACATCGGTTGTCCAGACACTTGTCATTGCCGCCGGACTAATTGTCAGTGTGGTCGTGCTGGTGTCGATCGGGGCGATGGATCTGATTCGGGAGGCTGTGGCAACAGGCGCGGTGCCGGAGACATTTACCAGTTTTACCGGAGGATATGACGCTGCAACGATGATGCTGCTCATTATCCCGGTTGCGCTCAGTATTTTTACGGATCAGTGCACGTTCCAGAGGGTTAACTCTGCAAAGAGCGCCGGGACTTCTAAAATTGCCCATCTGCTGGCCGCAGTCGTGATCATTCCTCTGAGTATTGCACCCACATTCGTGGGTATGTACGGGGCGGTCAAGTTTGGAGCCACGGGCAACGACGCATTCTTTTCCGTGGTAATGAATATCCTGCCGCCCGTTGCGGCCGCTCTGATTGTGACAGCGGTTGTCGCGGCTGTAATGTCCACGATTGACAGCGCCCTGATTGCATTTTCAGCCGTGCTTTTAAATGACATTTACAAGGGATATATCGACCGTGAAGCCACCCCTGAAAAACTGTCTAAGATGACCCTTGGGTTAAATATCGGCGTAACTGTGATTGGAATTGTGATTGCCCTGAGTTTCGGTTCAATTGTAAGTGTGCTTTCCAATACATATATGTTCCTCTGTGCAGCCTGCCTGATCCCGTTTCTTGGAGGCATTCTCTGGAAAAAGGGAACGCCGGCGGGGGCGGTTGCCAGTTCGGTGGTCGGAGTAGGATTTGAGCTGCTGGAACTTCTGGGCATTTATGCTCTGCCTTTTTCCACCATTACGGTATTTATTCCATCTCTGATTGCCTTTGCCGCAGTCAGCATGATGACACAGAAACAGTTAATAGATTAAAAAGGAGAGAAGAATATGATTAATCTGGTATTGCGTGGTAATACGGACCTCATCTACGGAAAAGGTGAGATAGCCAAAGTAGGCGCTTTGATTAAAGAAAACGGCGGATCCCGCGTGCTGGTCCACCATGTGAGCGAACCTTTTGTGCAGCCGTTAATTGAGACGGTAAAAGGGTATCTGGAAGCGGCCGGCCTGGAATATGTGGATTTGGGCGGAGTTGTGCCGAATCCCAGGCTGGATAAGGTATATGAAGGAATCGAATTGTGCCGCAGGGAAAAAGTGGATTTTGTCCTGGCTATAGGCGGAGGTTCGGTGATCGACAGTTCTAAAGCGATTGCGCTCGGCGTGCCGTATGATGGAGATGTGTGGGACTTCTTTACAATGAAAGCGGTCCATGAAGCATGCCTGCCGGTCGGAGTGATTTCCACATTTGCCGCCACCGGAAGTGAGTGTACTACGGGAACGGTTATCACCAAGGAAGATGAACAGTTAAAACGCGGTGTGGAGGATAACAATGACAATATAATGATCCGGCCGAAGTTTGCCATTCTGGATCCGACGCTTACCTTTACAGCGCCCCGGTTCCAGACGGCTTCGGGGACGGCGGATATCGTGTCACACATCTGCGAAAACTTCTTTTCAGCGGATCCGGATAATGATTTTTCCGATTATTTCTGTATCAGCGGACTGAAGACGGCAATCAAGTTCGGCCCTGTCTGCCTTGAAGATCCGAGGAATTATGAGGCCAGAGGGGCGCTGATGCTCCTGAGCGGCTATGCAATAAACGGATATATGAAATTCGGCCGTCACGGTGACTGGAACTGCCATGCCCTCGAACATGAGATGAGCGGCGAGTGGGATATTCCGCACGGCGCAGGGCTGGCAATTATCACACCGCACTGGATGAGATATATCTACAAAGAACACATGGACCTGTTCTTAAAATTTGCGACAAATGTGTTTAACATTCCTTATAATGCGGACGACCCGGATCAGACCGCGCTGGCGGGAATTGAGGCGCTGGCCGATTTCTTCCATAATAAACTGGGACTTCCGAAAAACCTGCGTGAGCTGGGAGTGAAGGAAGAACAGATGACGGATGAAATCCTGCACAAGGTGTGCAAACGAATTTTTTACTATGGAACTGATGTGGCGGGAGATCTGCACCCGATGCGTGAGGAAGACTTCTTTACTATCCTCAGGCAGTCTGTTTAGTCCGGCTGAAAGGAGGACACTGCGATGATCAATTTTGAACTTAAGAATATTCCTGATATGATTTTTGGCCGCGGCACGGAGGCAAGATGCGGCGAACTGCTTAAAAGCTTCGGTGGGACAAAGGCCCTGATTCACCACTCGGGCGAGCCGTTTGTACAGCCCCTGATCGAGAAAGTAAAAGGGTATCTGACGGATTCCGGCATGGAATTTGCGGAGCTGGGCGGCGTTGTTCCAAACCCCAGACTTTCCAAGGTATACGAGGGTATTGAACTGTGCCGGAAGGAAAAGTGTGACTGCGTTCTGGCCGTAGGAGGCGGATCCGTCATTGACAGCGCCAAAGGGATTGCCTGCGGCGTGCCTTATGACGGAGATGTGTGGGATATGTACCGGATGGTGGTAACGCCGGAAAAGGTGCTGACTCTGGGCGTTATTTCCACCTTCTCGGGAACGGGAAGCGAGTGCAGCTGCGCCTCGGTGGTAACGAACGAGAAGACACAGTTAAAGCTCTCCATTGACGACAACCCGCTGGTGCGTCCGGCGTTCTGTATCCTGAATCCGGAACTGACCTACAGCGTTCCGCCGATGCAGACCGCGTCCGGAGCCTCGGACATCATGTCCCATCTGGTGGAAAATTTCTGCACCGCGACGCCCGACGTATATATGAACCACCAGTTCCTGATAGCAGGGATGAAGACGGTGCTTAAAAATGCGCCGATCGCCGTCAGGGAACCGGATAATTATGCGGCCCGCAGCGCACTGGCCGCGACAGCTCCTTTTGCCATCAGCGGACTGCTCAGGATCGGACTGGTGGGAGACTGGGCCTGTCATCTGATGGAACACGAGATGAGCACGGAGTGGAACGTTCCCCATGGCCTGGGCCTGGCGATTATCACGCCGGTATGGATGCGTTATGTGTATAAACGGAATGTGAATCTTTTTGCAAAACTGGCTGTGGAGCTGTTCGGAATAGAGTATGATTTTGACTGCCCGGAGCGCACCGCTCTGGCCGGAATCGACGCCCTGTCGGAATGGTTCCAGTCCATCGGCATGCCGCGGACGATCCGGGAATTTGTGGACGGCGATACGTCTGAGGCCACACTCCGCAGGATGGCAGCCAGAATTGATTATCCGCTGGAAGGCCACAAAACCGGTTTTGCATTTGCAATCTCGTCGGAGGATGTCGTGAACATCTATAAGCTGGCTTTATAGAGGGAGAAGAATACTCGGCCGCAGGACGGCCAGGCAGTGATAAGCGAAACACAAATAAGCCGGGCGGAAATAAGTCCTAGCGGCAACAAGAAATCAAAAAAGCGTCCGGAAATTATGGGTACTAATGCATAATTTCCAGACGCTTTTCCTGTTGAAGGAGACAGTCCGGCCGCGGAGCGTACGGTTTCCCCTTCGATTACAGAGCAGCAGCCTTGGGGAGGCTGAAAATAAACTCAGTGCCTACGCCTTCGGTGCTGACTACGTCGATATTTTCGCCGTGGGACTGGATAATTTCTTTGACTATAGCGAGGCCCAGGCCGGTTCCTTTTTTGTCCTTACCGCGGGAGGCGTCACTTTTGTAGAAGCGTTCCCAGATTTTTTTGACGTTGTCTTTGGGGATGCCTACGCCGGTGTCCTTGACGGATACGAATACTTTTTCGTAGCGCACGGAGGTCTGGATATAGATGACGGAGTCTTCGTGGCTGAATTTGATGGCATTGTCGATCAGATTATAGAGAACCTGCTGGATTTTGCCAAGGTCTGCGTAGACCATCTGGATGGAATCCGAGAAGGTCAGGTCGAAGGTGATGCCTTTTGCGCTGCATGTACCTTCAAATGTGGCCGCCGTGTCTTTGACGGTCCTGTTAATGTCGAAGTTGGTGCGGCTTAAATAACCCTTACTGTCCAGGGAGTTGAGAGTGAGCATTCCCTGGGTCAGCTTGTTCAGGCGCTCCGTCTCCGAGATGATGATACCCAGATATTTTTTGTATAGTTCCGGAGGAATGGTCCCGTCCAGGATCGCTTCCAGATATCCCTTAATGGAGGTAAGGGGGGAGCGGAAGTCATGTGAAACGTTGGCAATGAATTTTCTCTGGTATTCCTCCATGTCGTTTAACTCATTCGACATATAGTTCAGCGTGCTGGCCAGATAGCCTATCTCATCCTGGCTGGTGACTTTGATATTGTGCGACAGGTTTCCGTCTGCGTACTGGTTCGCTGCGTAGGTGATCTTTTTCAGAGGAAAATATACTATTTTCGTAAATACGAGCAAAATAATCAGTGAGAGGCAGAAGATAATGGCGGATGTAATGTATACAATGTTCAGAAAACCGTTCTGCTCCGCTTTCACTACGCTGATGGGAAGGTGGATCGCCACATATCCGTAAGTGTTCATATTTCCTGTAACGGGAGCCAGCACCGACAGAACGTCGCTGTCAAACATCCCGTAATACCGGCCGATGGAATAGAGGCGGTTTCCCTGCGCTGTGGGGTCAAATCCTTCTATTGTGGTTCCGGTCGCTTTGCGGCTGCTGTCGGCGGTGATGACGCCGCTGTGATCCAGGATCCACACCCGCGCCTTCAGATAAGTGGCTACCGCATCCAGCTGGGGGTATGTGGCGTCGAGGTCCAGGTGCTTGCCTTCATAGACTTTGCTGCAGTTGTCTGCAATCATGGTGGCCTCGTCATAGAGGGCCTCCGCTTTCTGCCCGATCAGATGGTCGTATGTCATATCGGATGAAACTGTTGCAATTGTGACAAAACCCAAAAAACCGAACAGCAGATATCCCAGTATAAACTTGTAATAAAGTGTGTGTGTCATGACTTTCCTCCGTCCTGTAAAGTTAATATAAGACGCTGTTCAGGGAATAGGTGAGGAAGTCCACCAGTTCTTTGATCAGTGTTGGTTTGGGATAATTATTTCTTACAACCAGCGTAAGCGGGTAAGGAAATGCGTTGTCTTTGAATGGAATTGTCCTCAGTTCAGGATATTTGGGAACGAGATTTGACGCATTGGAGTCGATGCAGAGTCCGCAAAGCCCGTCCTCACTGCACAGCTTATACATGTAAACCGTGTCGCTGGTACGGCGCACATTGGGGGTAAAGCCCTCCGCCTGGCAGAGACGCAGAAACTTATTATAAGCAAAATCGTTGATGCACAGGATAAATTTCTGATTCTTCAAGTCTTTAAATTCCAGCTCTTCTTTTGAGGTCAATGGATTGTTTTTCTCAACAATTACAAGGCGTCTGGTGGACGGAAGACTGTAAGTGACATAGCCGTCAGAATTCTCATAGTCGGAGATAATGACGGCATCCAGCGTCCCGGCCTTCAGGAGTCTCAGCCCTTCTATGTAACCGTGTTCAAAGGACTCGATCTCCGTGTGCGGATGAAGTTCTTTAAAGTATTCCCAGATCTTGCTGGAACCAAAGTAAATAAGGCCTCCGGACAGACCAAGGCGTATCTTGCCTTTATAGTGGTTCGCCGATTCCTCCAGTTTCTGGTTCAGGCGCTCCCATTCTTCCAGGAGCGGACGGCTGCTCAGAAGCAGCTCCTGTCCGAACTGGGTGGGAATCATGCCTTTTGGAGTACGGTAAAACAGGGCGGCGCCCAGTTCCTTCTCCAGCAGAGACAGCGACTTGCTGAGAGCCTGATGGGAGATAAAAAGTATCTCGGATGCTCTCAAAAGACTGCCGCTCTCACATACCTGCACAAAATAACGCAGTTGCCTTATTTCCATCTAATCACCTGCCTGTCTGTATAAACTCACCTGCTCAAAACCGCCGGAAATCCCGTCGGATAACGGCTCCGGATAGTACCCTAATTATAGATCACTTTATTTTCAGATGCAACTTTCAGTTGCAAGATAGTAAAAATTTAAACTGCTATTTTTAGAAAATTTGCTCTGATACAATGAATACATAGAAAATTAAAAGGACGGTGGAAAAAGAATATGAAGATTATTGTATGTGTAAAACAGGTTCCCGACACAACGGAAATTAAAATTGATCCTGTGACAAACACACTGATACGCGCCGGTGTCCCAAGTATTGTAAATCCGTATGACGCATATGCCCTGGAGACAGCAATCCGTCTGAAGGAACGGTACGGGGCCGAGGTCCTTGTCATTTCCATGGGACCGGATCAGGCCAGAGCAGCGCTCAGGGAATGCCTGGCTATAGGGGCGGATCGGGCCTGGCTCATCAGTGACAGGGCGTTCGGAGGTTCGGACACTCTGGCAACCAGTTTTGTGCTGTCGGAGGCTGTTTCATGGCTGGGCAAAGAGGTCGGAGGAATCGATCTGGTACTCTGCGGAAAACAGGCGATTGACGGCGACACTGCCCAGGTCGGGCCGGAGATGGCGGAACATCTCGACATTCCGCAGATTACATATGCCTCCGACGCGGAACTTGCGGAGGACGCAGTGCTGGTGAAGAGGGAGAATGATGATGGATACGATGTGATAAGGGCGAAACTTCCGGCTGTTGTGACGGTAACCAAGATTTCCGGTGATACGAGACTCCCATCGATTAAAGGTAAAATGAGGGCGTCGAAGGCAGAGATTCCGGTACTCACGGCCGAGATGCTGGGGATCGACACCGAACGGTGCGGCCTGAAGGGCTCCCCGACGAAAGTAAAGAAAACATTTACACCGGTCAGGACAAAACAGGGAATTAAAGAGGAAGGAAAGACTGCTCCGGAATTTGCAGCCGGCCTGGCGGAATTTCTGGACGAAAAAAAATTGGTGTGACATGCGGGAGGGGATTTAAGTGGAACAGAAACAGGATTATAAGAATATCTGGGTATTTATTGAGACCGAGGAGGGAAAAGCAAAGCCAGTGGGCTATGAACTGCTGACGCCGGGCCGGATGCTGGCTGATAAGATGGGCCAGAGGCTGGTGGCGGTGATTCCGGCATATGGTGCGGACGAGACGGCCGCACAGGCCGCTGCTTACGGTGCGGACGAGGTGCTCCTGGTGGAGGATGAGATATACAGGAACTACAGAACCGACGTGTTTGCAGACTGCATGACACAGCTTGTGGAGAAGTACAGGCCCCTGGTGATTCTGATGGGAGCGACAAACAACGGAAGGGATCTGGGACCGAGGCTGGCATGCCGGCTGAAAACGGGGCTTACGGCTGACTGTACGGCGCTGGATATCAATGCGGAGACGGGAAACGTGGAGTGGACAAGACCGGCATTCGGCGGAAACCTGATGGCCACGATTCTCTGTCCTGACCACAGGCCCCAGATGGGAACCGTGAGACCGGGAGTATTCAAGAAGCCGGTAAAAGAAACAGGCATCGCGGAAGATACCCGGAATGAGATGAATGCGGAACAGAAGATTGTCAGAGAGAAGGCCGATATCAATCCGGAACGCATCCGGACCGAGATTGTGGAGCGCGTCAGGGAGGTGGTCCAGTCCGTCAATCTGGAGGAAGCGGATATCATCGTGTCCGGCGGCCGCGGAATCGGAAAAGCGGAAAACTTCTCCTACATCAGAGAGCTGGCCGAGGCGCTGGGAGGAGCGGTCGGTTCGTCGAGGGCCTGCGTGGATGCCGACTGGATTCCACATGCACACCAGGTGGGGCAGACCGGCAAAACGGTGGCGCCGAAGCTCTATATCGCCTGCGGTATTTCAGGGGCCATCCAGCACCTGGCCGGAATGTCGGGAGCTGAGACGATAGTGGCAATCAATAAGGACCCGGACGCCCCCATATTCGGAGTGGCCGATTATGGAATCGTGGGAGATCTTCTGGAGGTAATTCCGGAACTGATCCGTGAGATTAAGAAAATAAAAGCAAACTGATTAAAAATTCAAAAAAGAAAGTTCAAGGAAAGGATGGTTCAATATGAACGAATTATTATATGAAAAACAGGGGGCAATCGCCAAAATTATCATCAACAGACCGGAGAAGAGAAACGCGTTAAACAGCGCTGTCATTCACGGAATCGACGAGTCGCTTAAACTGGCGGCGGAGGACGATGAGGTCCGTGTTGTCATTCTCACGGGAGCAGGAGAAAAAGCGTTCACGGCAGGATTTGATTTAAAGGAGGCCATGGAGCACAACATCACCGGCGTTGTGGAGAGAAGGAAAGATACATCGGAGGAGATAGAGTTTTTCATGAGAATGTGGCATTTCCCAAAACCAATCGTAGCGGCTATCAGGGGATACTGCATCGGCGGAGGTATCACCCTCGCTATGCTCAGCGATATGGTAATCGCTTCGGAGGACGCTACATTCGGCAACCCGGAGATCCTTTTAGGATATGTGCCGGAGTTCCCGATGGAAGTCTGGAAAATGCCGTTTAACAAAGTAAGGGAATTCTTCTACCTGAGTAAATTCTTTACGGCTGCCGAGATGCGGGACATGAACGTGGTGAACCAGGTCGTTCCGGGTGATAAACTGGAAGAGACGGCTATGGCGGTTGCGGAGAGAATTGCACAGATACCGCCGGAGAGCACAAAGATTATTAAATACTCCCTGAATAAATGTTATGAGCTTCAGGGTTTCCGGAACACAATCGATTTTGTTTCCGAACTGTTCAATCTGGGCAGAGTCCATATGCAGACGACGCAGGTGGATGATTTCAGGAGCGATATTGCGGAGGGCGGACTTGCCTCGGCTCTCAAGAAACAGTACAACAAATAATGATGGAGGCCGGCAGAATGGAACGATTATGGAGAGAACAATATGCTGATAAAGTGATTTCCGCCCGTGAGGCGGCAGCCATGATACAGGATGGGGACAGCTTCTGCTGCGGAGCCAGGGAACCGGTGGGAATTCTCACCGAGCTTGGTAAAAGAAGCGATCTGACCGGGGCGAATTATTACGCCCCGGAGGAGGATTTTCCTCACCTTCTGGAGAATATGGGAAACGGGCTGAACGTCTATACCAGCTTTATGGATTCAGTGAACCGGGACTATATCAAAGAAGGAAGAATGCAGTTTATACCCTGCGGTTTTTCGGGATTTTCCAAGGTGGCGCTGAAAGACTTTCAGTGCCGTGTGGCTATCACCTGCGTGTCGGCCCCCAACAAGGACGGTTACGTCTCTTTCGGTAATTCGGCCGATATGATGGCTGATGTATGCCGGGCGGTGCCGCTTGCTATTGCGGAGCTGAATGAGGAGCTTCCGTTTGTCCACGGCGATAATGTGATGCATATTTCGGAATTTGACTATCTTGTGGAGGGGGAAGGCTATCCGCTCAACATCGGACAGATAGACGATTCCGATGAGAACCGGGAAAAATATAAGGCTATCGGAGCCAGCCTGTCAGAGCTGGTGGAAAATGAAGCCACTCTGGAAGTGGGAATCGGGCGCCTTAATTCCTCCGCTATGATGTACCTGGACGGTGTAAGAGATCTGGGAATCCATACGGAAATATATGGGGATCTTCTGATGAACCTGACTAAAAAAGGCCTTGTGACCAACCGGAAAAAGACCCTGAACCCGGGCGTTTCCATTTGTACCCAGGTGGTCGGCTCCGGGGAGCTGTTCGATTATGTGCAGGACAATCTGGAAATCCGCCTGGATTGCTGCAACCATGTCCTGACTCCCGGCATTATTGCAAAAAATAATAAGATGACGGCTATCAACAATGCGGTACAGGTCGATCTTCTCGGACAGGCTAATGCGGAATATTTAAAAGGGCGGCAGCACTCTGGAATGGGCGGAATCGGTGATTTTGCCGCGGGAGCGGTAAGCTGTCCCGACGGAAAATCCATTGTGGTTATAGAATCCGTCACAAAAAATGGAAAATACTCCAAGATAGTGCCGTATTTCGAGCCGGGAACACCCGTATCCCTGAGCCGTACAATGGTGGAGTATGTGGTATCGGAATATGGAATTGCGGTTTTAACCGGCAAATCGGTAAAAGAACGGGCGGAGGAATTAATCCACATTGCTCATCCGGCATTCAGGGAAGAGCTGAAGCATCAGGCAGAGACGGTGGGCATTTTGTAAAACAGAAGGCGGGCAGAGGCTGCCTGGAGATACGAGGGGAGAAAGGGGAAACGTATGAGCAGTTTAGGCATAGTATTAGTAATACTGGGAATTTACATGGCAGTGATGATTGCGATCGGACTTGCAGGCAGAAAATACGGCGGGAGCATGAACGATTTTATGACGGCCGGTAAACAGGGAACGCTTCTTTTGGTAACGGGATCCTATATCGGTTCCCATATCGGAAACGGTATCGTGGTCGGCGGAGCCGAATATGGGGCTGTATATGGAATTGGAGGCATGTGGTTCGGCGTCGGAGCCGCATTATCCTACATCCTGTTTGCCGCCGTTATGTCGAGACGTGTGTACAGGGGGAACTGTGTCACACTTTCGGATATGCTGGAGCAGAGATATGGGGACAAGGTCACGACCATTATGATGGCCGTCTTAAACGGAGCCGCCAATACGGCGGTCATGGCGGGACAGATTATGGCCGGAAAGCGTCTTTTTGAATACATCGGCATTAACCCGGTGGCGGGAGCGGTCATCACAACTTTGATTGTCATCATCTATTCTTCGATGTCGGGCCTTTGGGGCGTTATGATGACGGATGTGATCCAGAGTACGGTTATCTTCATCACAGTCATTGTCACTGTCATTTTCATCGGCAGCAAAGGCGGATTTCAGTTAATGGCCCAGAATCTGCCTGCGGAAAGTTTTAAGTTTATTCCGTTCAGCATGGACACGTTCATTATGATGCTGGGGCCGACGGCTCTATACGGCCTCGTTTCATCCGCGGCCTTCCAGCGTACCGTATCATGTAAAAATGAAAAAACGGCCGTGAGGGCGCCAATCATTGCAGCCCTTATGATTATTCCGTTTGTTATCCTTCCCGTTCTGATTGGAATGTACGGAAAGGCAATGTGGCCGGACGCAGCAAACGGCACGATTATTTTCCAGGTGTTGTTTGAAGCAATGCCGCCGGTGCTCGCAGGGCTCTTAATTGCATCGATCTGCGCGGCGGTCATGTCTACCTGTGACGGCGGTCTTGTTACAATTACGGCTAATATTGTCAGTGATATTTACTATAAACATATCAATCCGCAGGCCAGCGAGAAAACATTGGCGAGAATGACAACCTGGTCCACCGTGATTGTCGGACTTTTAGCCCTTGTTTTGTCCCTGCAGTTTACAAGCATTATTTCCCTGCTGTCAATGGCATATACGTTTATGACGGCCGGAGGCCTTGTCATGATTCTGGGCGGGATACTCTGGAAAAAGGGAACGACACAGGGAGCGGTTGCAAGTTTCTTTATCGGAATCGCCTGTGTCATTATAAATAAGATGGGAGTCCAAATGCCGTTTGCATCGATTTTCCCGATACTTCCGTCGGCAGCGGCCTATGTGGCGGTCAGCCTGGCAACACAGAAGAAAAGCCGGGAAACTATTTAAACGCAGGTCCTTCATCATTTTCATAGATTTATGCCGGCTGCATTATTTCTTACAGGGTTGAATGCAGACGGCAGCAAAAAAGGACTTCCTTTCGGATTGTGTCTTGTCCGGGGGGAGGTCCTTTTTACTGCCTTTTATTCCAAATCCTGAATATTCATCTTTTCCAGTTCCAGGTTCTTCTTTCTCCGGCTGCGCCGGGCGGTATAAATGCCGAGGAGAATCACGGTGGGAATATTGTTGCCGATGAATACGGAGAGTGCGGTTGCAGCTATCTGGCGCGAATCCTTCTTCTCAGGCGGTACGACGACATCCTCCTGGGTGACGGAGGTGCCGTTCTCCGTGATGGTAGTGACCGAGGTGCGCACGGAACTGTAGGTTGCGATGCCCAGCAGCGCCTGCAGAGACAACAGGAAGCAGATCAGGGGCAGGATGAGTCCCGGCCACCTGCCGGGTTTGCCTGACAGATAGAACTGAAGCCACAGGGAGCCTCCAAAAAAGACCAGAATAACAAGGATGATAACAAGCATGAAAGAGTTTGCCATTGCCATCTAGGGTTCCTCCTTTTTGATTTTCTTATATTCGGATATCAGAAGCTTGGCGGTGTCAAAATCCAGCTTTTCGTTCAGCGCAAGCCGCTTAATCAGGGCGATATACGGCTCATTCGCTGTGTCCTCGCTGATCAGGATCTTCTGAATTATTTTATCCAGTCTCAGCCGGACCGTGGGATAGGTTACATGATACTGGCCGGCAATCTCTTTCAGGGAACCGGAGGCCAGTATAAACTTTTTGATAAAAGTGACGTCCTCGTCATCCAGGTTTGCCATCCAGTCGGGTATGATTTCAATTGACATAAGCATTCACTCCTTACGTATACTGCTTATTTAATTTATGCATTAAATTTTATCGCTGAGATGCATGATTGTTTAATTAAATTTAGTATATACTTTAATATTGTTAAAGTCAATATAAAATTAAAGCTTAATAAAAATGAAATAAATCAGTAAGAAAAAGGGGTTCGACGGACCTTTTCTCCGTCAGAATCTACTTGAAGGGAAGAGTTCCGTATAGTAGAATAATGAGTAACGATTCTGTATTGAAACAGGAGCATTACGGTTACCGCGCTGCCGTGCACAAAACGTATTACAGAACAGACGGAAATCCGGGTTCAGGGCGGGAAGAAGGAGGCGCAGATGAAGGAGCTTTTTACAATCGGAGAGATGGCGAGGCTGTTTGATGTGAATATCCGCACGCTCCGGTATTACGATGATATCGGCATTCTGCGGCCGGAGACGACGGATCCGGATTCGGGCTACCGTTATTATTCCAGCCGGCAGTTTGAGCGTATGAATACAATCAAATATCTGCGCGCCCTGGACATGCCGCTTAAAAAAATAGCCCTGTTTTTTGAAAAGAGAGACGTGAAGAGCCTCCAGGTGATGATGGAGGAACAGAAACAGGATACAAGACGAAAGATCGAAGCACTGATGCGGATTGAACAGAAGCTGGAACGGAGACTGAATTCCCTGGAGGATGCCCTCGGCTCACCGACGGGGGAGATTCGGGAAATTTACTGCAAAAAGCGGCAGATTGCATTTCTGCGAAAGGAGATTGCCCTGGAGGATGATTTGGAATACCCAATCAGGGAACTGGAGCGGGCAAGCCTGCCCGAACCGGCGATTTTCCTGGGTAAGGTAGGAGTTGCCATTTCTAGGGAGAATTTACTGAAACGCAGCTTTGAACATTTTTCCGGCATTTTCGTGGTTCTGGAGGATGGGGATACCTGCAGCGGCGCGGAGCAGTATCTGCCGGAGGGAACGTATCTGACGGTACGTTTTACGGGCACGCATAAGGGAGCGGCCGGACATTATGAGAAGTTACTCGCCTGGATGGAGGAAAAAGGATATTCCCTGATCGGGGATTCCGTGGAGGTGACACTGATAGACGCCGGATTTACCGATGATACGGAGCAGTATGTGACGGAACTTCAGATCCCGGTGGAAAAGATGAGCTGACGGCTCTGGTGGAATAGGGAACCGGTTTAATGCGGGGCCTGTCAGCCGCCGTATATTCAATCAAATTAAAATTGAGTTGACCCTCTACTTACTGGAGGGTTTATTTTATTCTATAGGGAAGTAATACGAACTCTTCTTAACAAAAATCCTTCAGTCAAAATCCGCTCAGCGGCGGGAAGGACACAGCAGGTTAAGATGAGACGGAAGATAAATTAGTTTAAAGGAGTTAGAAATTATGAAACAGGAAAACCTTTTAACGGAAGGTAATATTTTCCGGGCGCTTTTGACATTTTCAATCCCGTTTTTGATAGCGAGCCTGATACAGGCGCTGTATGGCGCCGTGGATTTGATGGTGGTGGGATGGTACTGTTCTCCGGAGAGCGTTGCGGCCGTATCTACCGGAACCCAGGTGACCCAGATTATCACTAACCTGGTTTCGGGCCTTACAATGGGAGGCACTATCCTGGTGGGGAAATATACGGGGATGCAGGATGAGGAGCAGACGAGGAGAACCATAGGAACAACACTGTCTGTTTTTGCAATCGCCGCTATTATCCTCACGGGCGTTATGCTGTATTTTACCGACCCGATTCTGGCCCTCCTTAAGACACCGGCTGAATCGCTTTACCTGGCAAAGCAGTATGTCACGATCTGTTTTTGCGGAATCTTTTTCATCTGCGGATACAATGCAATCAGTGCAATCCTCCGAGGATACGGCGATTCCAGGCGGCCGATGTATTTTGTGGCCCTCTCCTGCGTACTTAATATCATCGGTGATTTTACATTTGTAAAATACCTGAATATGGGAGTGGCGGGAACGGCGCTGGCTACGGTTCTGTCTCAGTCCGTCAGCATGATTGTCTCAATTATTTACCTGAATAAAAAGAAATTCCTGTTTACGTTTACGCTCAGTAATATGCGGATTTATAAAGACAGGGTCAAAGAACTGGCCTGTGTCGGAATCCCGATTTCGTTCCAGGAGAGTATGGTCAGGCTCTCATTTCTCTACCTGACCTCGGTGACCAACAGGCTGGGAGTCAGTACGGCCGCCGCAGTGGGAATTGCAGGAAAATACGATGTGTTTGCCATGCTTCCGGCAACCTCCATTGCCAGCGCCCTGGCCGTTATCACCGCCCAGAATTACGGCGCGGGGAAACTTTACAGGGCTAAAAAATCACTGGCAGCGGGAATTGGCTTTGCCTTTCTTGCGTCCTGTCTGTTTTTTGTCTGGGCCCAGGTTTCACCGCAGACGATGATCGGCGTATTTAATACGGATCCGGAGATTGTCCGGGCCGGAATCCCGTTTTTCAGGGCCTGCAGTTATGATTATCTGGCGGTTTCCTTTGTGTTCTGCCTGAACGGTTATATGAACGGCAGGGGGAAGACCGTATTTACGATGATTAGCTGCTGCTTCGGCGCGCTGCTTTTAAGAATGCCTCTCATCTGGATTGTATATACAAATTACCCCGATAATCTGCTGCTGATCGGTTCTATAGCGCCTGCAGTTTCCGGTTTTATGGCCGTCTATACGCTGGGATTCGTCATCAGGCAGATACGGAAGGATTCGCGATAGGACGGACAGCGTTAATCCTGATAAAATCCGTATTTATGCATCCCGTACCATTCACGGGCGCCGTCTTCCGTCTTTGCTTTTAATATCAGAAGTATCTCCCTGGAAAATTCCAGGGCCGCGGAGCCGTTGGCCGTGATGATGCCGGAATCGGAGACAGCCTGCTTCTCAAGATAAAGCTTTTCACCTGAGTAATTCGGGGCCTGAGATTTCATAAATTCCACAGTATTCCCCGTATGGCGGACATGATCTAAAAATCCGTTTTGTGCCATGAAATTTGTAGCGTTGCAGATAGCCCCAACCGGAATATGGTTTCGGACCGCATAGTCTACAACGGGCAGGATTGCATCATTCTTTCGTTCCATCCAGGCAAGGCCGCCGGTTAAAAGCAGGAAACTGAAATCGTTCGGGAAATTATCTACCGTATAATCAGGAAGCGTGCGGAACCCGCCCATAGAAAGCTTCGGTTCACTGTCAAGACTGAGCGTTTTTACCACATAGTCAGTTTCGGGGTTATTTAACTCCGGGCAGATATAAGCGGGTTCCCAGTCGGCGTAACTGTCAAATATAAATACCAATATTTCTTTTTTCATTCCAATCACCTCGTTTTTAATTTTCTGTGTGTAGTTCCCCGCTTTTGCAAGGTGGTATGATTGTATAACAAAAAAGGTGACATCAGTGTGTCACCTTTTTGCTATACAGAAAAAGTTTTTCGTATTTTAGTCACCGGATCCGGTTTGCTTTTTGTAATTGTTTTATTTCACTGCTTAGTTCAGGAGGAGAGACGACCCTGACCTTGTTTATAAATCCAAGAATAAAGACTGCGGTCAGATAAAGGTCGGAAGTGTAAAAACGGATTTCACAGGGATTTTCGCCGTCATCCTTATTTCTCTTAAAAAAGGAGGCATCCACCTTTTCGGTCAGTTCAAATGCATCCTCCGGCTCATATTCCAGGACGACTTCCTCAAAGCCGTCCTGCTCATGCGCCGAAAAGAGTTCTTCTCCATAATATGAGACAAATTCGATGCTGTCTACAGGCCGGGGCCGGAACTGCTGTTCCAGTATATCAAACCAGACAATCCGGCTCAGCCTGAAGAGGCGGAATTCTTCTTTTTCCTGACAGAAGGCATAGAGATACCAGTGGGACTGCTTAAAAACCAGTTTGCAGGGTTCAACCGTTCTTACGGATCGTGATCTCCTGGAGATATATTCTAAACTCACGCAGCGTTTATCGCAGATTGCCCGGTGTAATTTCAGCGCTTTATCGTGCGTAATACTGTCACTGAACCAGGAGGAAAAGTCGATTACGTAATTACTCCGGGAGAAGAAGTCCGTCTCATTCTCTGGCACCAGTTTTGCGATCAGGCTTGAGACGGAGTCATCACTGCCCAGGCTTTTCAGGCCGTTCAGGGCGGTAAATATTTTTTCCTTATCATCGTTTGAGAGCATCTGGTTATTTAACTTGTAGCCCTCTATTACCGATACGCCCCCTCCAAATCCGGGACAGGAGGTGATGGGTATTCCGGCACGGCTTAATGCATCCAGATCGCGGAAAATAGTCCGTCTGGAAACCTCGAAACGGTCGGCAAGCTCCTGGACCGTAATCTGCTCCGTATTCGCCAGAACGGAAAGCAGGCCCGATAATCGGTCAATTTTCAAAATATTCCTCCTCTCATGAGAATTTTCATTTTACATTGCTTTATTGTGCTATAAAGGAAAGGAAAAGTCAAACCGTTCCGGTGGAGTATCTGCTTTCGGACCTTAAGCGGCATAATCCTGTCAATTCTTTCCAAAGCCTGTATTTTTCTGACGTTTCTATTAAGCTCGTTGTAAAAGAAGAACACGCATGTTAAAATTTCAGTAAATATCAGACAAGTATCAGGAGGAAAGAAACATGGAACTCAAGTACGAAATATATAAGGAATGCGGCAGTCTTTGCAAGCCCAATAATGGCTGGATCAAGGAGCTGAACCTGATAAGCTGGAACAACAGGGAGCCGGTCTACGATATCAGGGCATGGTCGGAAAACCACGAGAAGATGGGAAAGGGAGTCACCCTGATGGCCGGGGAACTCAAAGCGCTGAAAGAACTTCTGAACGGTATGGAACTGTAAAGCAGAGGCAGGAGATGAAACGGAATATTTAAGATTAGGATAATTTAGACAGGATAAGGTTGTATTGGGAGGTGGCTCATGAAAGATGCAATTCTTGAAAAGGGTGAAAGCTGGTACACCAACATGGCAGATGTTTTCCGGGCGCTGGACGGCGCACCGGCCATGTACAACTGGCTGATTACGGATATCCTGGTTTCTGGAAGAACCCGGTTACCATGCAGCATCCCCTGGCAGAGGTGGAAGTGACGGCCTGGGACAGCGCCTGCACAATGATAATCAGCAGGAATGAAAAAATAGTGGATGATTTTATGGCTGCGTTTCCGCTTAGCCGGACGTTAACAGAATATAACAGCCCGAAAGGAGAAAATGAGTATGTCAAATGGTGGTTATCAAATCATTGATGAAACGAACTGGAAGCTTGACTGGGGAAAGTATTTTGAGCGGGACGGGAGAGTCATTCTGCCGTTTTCCGTCCAGGCACACCACTCCTTTGTAGACGGTATCCATATTGGAAAATTGATCGATTTACTGCAGAAATACCTGAACAAAGGATAATGCTACAGAAAAGGGAGGAGATTTTATGAAAAACAGAAACACAATACGGAGCATACTTCTGCTCCTTAGTATTGGCTTTCTGCTCACGGCGTGCGGCAGTTCGAGTTCGAAAACAAGCGCGGTCGTAAATGCGCAGGATGCCATGCTGTATCACGAGGTTCCGCAGGAAACCGAGGCGGCCCAGGTGATGAAGGAGGAATACAGGTCGGATTCATCGGAAGAGGCGGACACGGTCACCTCTTCCGGCGGGATTCAGCCTGTGGACACGCAGAGAAAATTGATACGCACTGTGTCCATGAGCCTGGAATCTACACAGTTTGATTCACTGATGGAAAGCATCACTAAAAAAGTAACGGAACTGAACGGATACATAGAGAATTCTAATATTTCGGGCAGCAGCATCCGCTATGGCAACGATCGGAATCAGAGAAGCGCACAGATTACGGCGCGCATTCCGGCCGACAATCTCCCGGCCTTTATCACCGAGGTGGAGGAGAACGGAAACGTGACCGGGAAACAGGAATCCGTGGAAGATGTCACCCTGAGCTATGCCGACGTCGAGAGCAGGAAAAAGACACTGGAAGTGGAACAGGAACGCCTGTGGGAACTTCTTGAGAAAGCCGATACCACGGAGGCTATCATCACGCTGGAATCCAGACTTTCCGAGATACGTTACCAGTTGGAGTCCTATGAATCCCAGCTCCGCCTTATGGCAAACCAGGTTTCCTACAGTACCGTGAACCTGTATGTCGATGAGGTCAGTTTATTTACACCGACAAAGGAGGAGACGGTAGGCCAGCGAATCAGGAGAGGTTTCCTGGAAAACCTGGAGAGCGTAGGAAACGCCCTTACCGACCTTCTCGTATGGCTGATTTCCACCAGCCCGGCTATCGTACTTTGCCTGGCCGTGTTCTTTGTTATCTGGATGGCGGTAAAAAAATACGCACGCAGAAAAGAGAAAGACTCCGGGGAAGAAGGAATGGAAGAAAAGAAGAGATTTTTTAGACGGAAGAAATAGGGAGTTGATTGAGAAATGAGGACGCCGCCGTCAGGCCAGGGGCCGGGGTGGTGAGGGGGATCGATGAGTCTTTCGTCCCGGGCGTCAGGGTGTCGCGGGCGGGGAATCCGGGCAGAAAAAGTTCCTCCGGGAAACGCTTTCGCTCGTTGGAGTACATAATGGTCCTAACCTCGAAAAGACCTCGGTAAGTACCAATGAACTCCCAGGTTCCCTCCGGAATCTTTTTCTCCCTCCTAGTATAATAATGGTGTAGTCAAGAATGACTGCTAAATGAATCGTTACAGTTCGATTTTTTTATTATGTCTGAGGTTTCCATGATGCACCAGGCTTAGCATTGAGGTATAATCATTCTGAGCAGGATGATCGACGTTCCCTCCTTGGGAACCAGCGGTAGTTCGCCGGCAAAACCTCTTAGGAAGTCTGTCTGTCCATTCGGTGGTGATTTATGCTTTGGCTGGTTGGGAAGCCTCAGGCCATACCCGTATAAGCCGCTAGGTTGTGTATCCACCTTTTGGAAATGGAATCCTGCCAGAAAGGAGAAGACCATGCATGTTCAAAAAACACTTCCGATGCCTAAAGGCATTTCCTATCTCTCCGTCGGGTTTGATGTTGGCGCTGATTTTTCCTGGATGTCCATCATGCTCCCAAACGCCACTCTGAGCGGAAAACCTTCTAAGATCCTGCATACGGACTCGATTTCCAGGGAACTTGCTGTCGCAAAAATAAAGGAAGCACAAGAGCTGTATTCCCTTGAAAGCAAATGCTTCCTCGAGTCCACTGGGATCTACCACATCCCACTCCTGTACTTCCTTCGTGATAAGGGGTTTGACTGCTCGGTCATTAATCCTATCATCACTAAGAATAGCACAAATCTGAACATAAGGAAACTGCATAGTGACAAATTCGATTCAAAAAAGGCTGCAAAAATCGGTCTGGATCCTTCCCTGAAGACCTCGATTGTCCCGGATGATGACATCATTGACCTCCGGAACCTTGCCCGTGACTACTATTACTTCAAAGATCTGCAATCCGCAGTTGTCCTAAAGCTGCATGCAGAGCTTCGGGTATCGTTCCCGGCATATCTGCATGTATTCAGCAAGATTACCACGCTGACTTCACTTAAGCTGCTTGCTGAATACCCACTCGCCTCAGACATGCTTGCCGCCCCAAAAGAGAAGATCATAGAAATGATTAAGGGTATATCCCGTTTTGGGGATGCATATGCCCTTTCCAAATATGATGCTATCTGCGCGGCGGCCAGGGATGCAGCTGTCTTTGGACGGGCCCTTCCCAGCAACGCCCTCCGGATCAGGCTGTACATACAAACCTATCTGGAGTACCAGAAGCATCTGGATTCCCTACTGGAGGAGCTCCACAAAGCGATGGATAAGCTGAAGGGAAAGCCTGCCTATGACCGGTTCTGCCTTCTGCAGTCCCTGCACGGGGTCGGTTTCCTGAGTGCTGTGGTCCTGATTGCGGAAATGGGTGATTTTGACCTGTTTACTTCGCCAAAAAAGCTGTACGCCTACTTTGGCCTGGATCCTGCCGTGAAGCAGTCCGGCAAGTTTCATGGGGATAATGTCCATATGTCAAAACGGGGTTCAAGCCTCGCACGGCGCGTCCTGCATATGGTTGCCGTAAACAACCTGAAGATGGATAAAGGTACAAAATCACCGGTAAACCCGGTCATTTACGATTACTATATCCGTAAATGTGTGGGAAAGAAAAAGAATGTTGCGGTTGGGGCTGTCATGCATAAAATCTGTAATATTATTTTTGCGATGCTCCGGGATAACAAGCCGTTTGAGATCATCACACCACAGGAACATTGCAGCCGCTATACGGCAGAGCACCCTGCATCGATTGAGGGAGCTGCCTAATGAATCACGAAACAAGTTGATAGGTTCCCATGTAGATGGGCTTATTAAATTTACCCTTTTGTAGGAAGCGAAAAATATTTAATTTATTTAAGTTCCTACTTGACATTTCTTAGCTGGACTTCCCCGCAGGAAGGTTATGGCCGGGACGAAAGACTCAGCAAAGATGGCTGCCCGGCCCCCGGCCTGCGGCGTCTGATCTGTCCTCTTTCTTCAAGAGGGGAGGTGCTTGCCGCTGCCACTACGATTCTAGAGAATGCCTGGAAACTATATCCTGTTCACTATGAGACTGTGTAAGATTATAATCCTATAGTGTTTATTCTGATACTCTTTTTATGCAGCCCAAAATGCCGTTAAAAATGTAAAAGAATCACGATTATATAGTGGACGCGACAATACCATTCCCCCACTTGACGAAAGAGACAATCAGCCCCTGAAGCCGGCGGACGGGGCAACAACCTTCGCTGAGTCTTCAGTCCCGCCGACAACCTGCCCGGGGAAGGAAGGAGAAAACTTTCCGAAGGGAGACCTTGGAATCCGCCGGTGCTCGCTGAGGTTTCTCACGAAGCTAGCATCCGTTGCGCATTCCACAAGCGGGAGCGAGTCCCCGTAGGAATTTTTTCTCCTGGATTCCCCCTCACAACAACTTACAAACCGGGACTGAAGACTCATATACACCCACCAACTCCCCCGTCCGCCGTCTTACAGAGGCGTCCTCGCATCTCAACTAAATCCCCCTCACCGCTTCACTTCAAATTTATACCCAATACCCCATACCGTCGTCAAAGCCCATTTGTCATGATCCTTGATCTTCTCGCGCAGACGCTTAATATGTACGTCAACTGTTCTGGTATCTCCGATATATTCATATCCCCATATGTGATCCAGAAGCTGTTCCCTCGTGAAGACCTGATTGGGTGAAGAGGCCAGAAAGTATAAAAGCTCCAGTTCTTTCGGAGGCATCTCGATGGAATGCCCGTTGTAAATGACGGAATAATTGGTCAGGTTTACAATTAAATCCGGGTATTCGACGAAATCGCCGTGCTGATCCGTGGGCTGTGGGGCCGCCACAGGCGGAGCAGCCTGGTAACGCCGGAGTACGGCCTTTACCCTTGCAACCAGTTCTTTGGAGTCAAAGGGTTTAATCATGTAATCGTCCGCACCCAGTTCCAAACCGAGCACTTTGTCGAAAATCTCACCCTTGGCCGACAGCATGATGATAGGGACCTGTGAGGAGGCCCGAAGCTCCCGGCAGACCTGATACCCATCGATTCCGGGAAGCATCAGGTCCAAAAGCACCAGGTTAGGCCCGAAGACCGGGAAAAGCTTCAGAGCTTCCTCCCCGTCTCCGACAATTCTTGTCTCAAAACATTCTTTTGTCAGATAAAGAGAAATTAATTCTGCGATGTTGTAATCATCATCTACGATGAGGATCCGCTGTTTTTCTGCCATTTCTGTACCCCCTACTTAAATGTAACGATAGTAACACCGGTATCGCCTTCACCGAATTCACCAAGGCGGTAATCTTTAACATATTTTAAATTCTTCAGATGTCTGTGGACGCCTGCTTTCAGTGCGCCGGTGCCGCGTCCGTGTACGACCCGGACCTGTGGAAGATGGGCCAGATAGGCGTCATCCAGGTATTTGTCAAGCGCCGGCACCGCCTCGTCGACGGTCATCCCGATCAGATTGATCTCAGGAGAAACGGAATAGGATTTGGACATCTTGATTTTACTGCTGCCGCTGCCACCGCTTTTGCTTCCTGAGCTGCGGGGGCCGCCCTGTGGGATTCCCGGGCCGCTGATGGAATTTTCGTCAACCATCTCCAAATCCCTGATATTGACCATGGAGCGGAGGATTCCCATCTGGACATAGAGGTCTCCTTTGGCATTGGGAAGGGAGCTTACCGTACCCTTGAGGTTCATTGAGAGCACCCTGACAGTGTCTCCGAGCCTGAGTGTCTTTGGAGACACTGCCTTTTTCGGCGCCGCAGGTTTTAACGCCAGCTTTTTATCCACGTCGTTCAGTTTGCCTCTCAGCTTTGCGCGTTCTGCTTCCAGTTCCTTACTTACGCCGGATTCCCTGGACAGCTTATTGATATTGCGGATCGTCTGGTCAGCCGTATCCTTGGCATCCTGAAGAATTGCCTGAGCCTCCTCGCGGGCCTTTGCAAGCATTTTTTCCTTCTGCTCTGAAAAACGTTCCTCTTTCTGTTCCAGGCGTTTCTTTAAAATTGCCACCTGATCTTTATAGGAGGCGATTTCCGCGCGTTCTTTTTCGATCGTGACACGGTTGTCCTCCAAATCGGCCAGCAGGTCTTCGAAGGATTCATCCTCCTTTTCAATGTGCTTTTTCGCATCTTCTATAATGTAATCGGGAAGTCCCAGTTTTTTTGAGATCGCAAACGCGTTGCTCTTGCCGGGAATACCGATCAGCAGTCTGTAGGTTGGACGAAGCGTCTCAAGGCTGAACTCACAGCAGGCGTTTTCAACGCCGGGGGTGGTCAGGGCAAAGACTTTGAGCTCACTGTAATGGGTGGTTGCCATAGTCCGGCACGTCATATTGTGAAGGAAATTTAACACGGCAATGGCCAGTGCGGCTCCTTCTGTCGGATCGGTTCCGGCGCCCAGCTCGTCGAAGAGGCAGAGGGAATTGGAATCCGCCTGCTCCAGGATTGAGACGATATTAGTCATATGGGCGGAGAAGGTACTGAGACTCTGCTCAATACTCTGCTCGTCGCCGATGTCGGCAAAAACTTCGTCAAAGACGGCCAGTTCCGAACCGTCGAACGCTGGTATGTGGAGGCCTGCCTGCCCCATCAGGGTGAAGAGGCCCACGGTCTTTAAGGAAACGGTTTTACCGCCGGTATTGGGGCCGGTCACGATTAGCAGATCAAACTGATCACCCAAATAAATGTTGATTGGCACAACCTGTTTCGGATCCAGCAGCGGGTGGCGTCCGTCTTTGATATTGAGGTACCGCCTGTTATTGAATTTAGGCTCGGTACAGTTAAAATGTCTCGACAGTGCGGCTTTTGCAAAAATAAAGTCCAGCTTAGCCAGGATTTCAAGATTGACTGTGATTGGCTCGGTATAGGGAACCAGCTCACTTGAAAGGGCGGCCAGCACGAATTCAATCTCTCGTTTCTCCTGAATTTCCAGTTCGCGCAGTTCGTTGTTGAGCTTCACAATAGCCATCGGCTCAATGAAGATTGTAGAACCGGTGGAGGACTGGTCATGCACCATACCCGCAACCTGATTCTTATATTCTGATTTAACAGGAAGGCAGTAACGGCCGTCACGCATTGTGATTACAGCCTCCTGAAGGTAAGCTCTGCTGGAATTCAGGATAGAGTTTAACTGTGTGTGGACGCGGCCCGCGATAATCTTCATAGACTTACGGACTTTGGAAAGTCCCGGGCTGGCTTCGTCACTGACTTCATCCTCAGAAACGATACAGCGTTTAATCTCCGTATTGACCGGAGTTAACGGTTCCAGTGTCCGGAACATCTCATCCAGGGAATCATCCGTAAGCTCGGATTCCTCGTGGCGGCCGTAGGCCTTGGCCCTGGCGGTCACGGTCAGGAGGGAGCTTATGGCGAGCAGCTCGATCATATTTAAAGAGCTGCCGATTTCCAGACGTTTTAAAGAGCCGCGCACGTCCCTCACACCTCCGAAGGAAAGGCCGCCTTTCATGCGGACGCGGGAGACCGCATCCGTCGTCTCAGTCTGGTTCTGGCGAATCTCTTCCAGGCTGCATGACGGAATCAGTTCGCGGCAGAGGGCCTTACCCATCTCTGTGGATGCATACTCCTCCAGCTGGCTGATAATTTTATTGTATTCTAATGTTTTAAGTGCTTTTTGATTCATTTTAATTCACCTTGTATAGATAATTGAGTTATGGGTTCATAATTGCTGAGCTGAAATAATGACAGCCGGCACAGGTTGGCTGTCATTCGGTCTGGGGTATAATATCCGCTTACGCACACATTATATCATATCCAGTTTCCGTTATGCCACCCCTTAATTCCGTCCTTTTTCTTAAGATAAGGGGAAAATGTGTCGTTTAAGGTAAAAATATGCCGGTTTTTAAGAAAGAGAAGAAGAATATGATAAACAGCGGCCGCTTTAATAATCATTTCCGTGAATCGAAGAGTGAGTTGCTGAGCATGGAGCGCCTGATAACTGTAATTGCATAGCGCCTTATTTGCCTTGACTCTGCTGCAGCGGGAGTAGTAAAATACAAGGTATTATGGCAGGCTGCATATGAGCGGCAAGGGGTGGGGAGTATATGGATATCAAGCAACTGAAACGTTTCTTAGATTTGTGCGAGACAGGGAGCTTTACCAGAACGGCGGAAAATATGTTTCTTTCACAGCAGGCGCTCAGCACCTCCATGAATATTCTGGAGGAAGAGTTGGGGAGGATGCTGTTTAAACGCACTTCTAAGGGCGTCGTTTTGACAAAAGAGGGGAAGGTGCTGAAGGAACTGTGTACCCCTCTGGTTCAGAGTTTCGACGATATGACACTGGAACTCAACCGGCGTTTTAACAACGAGAGGGGGCATCTGGTGATTGGCCTGGCTCCGGGAGTTCTGCAGGCGAGTTCCCCGGACATGCTGCTGCGGTTCCGCTATGCTTATCCCAATTTTGATTTCAGGGCCATTGAAAGTCCCGATACGACCTGCGTCGACAACGTTCTGAACGGCGCTGTTGATCTGGCCTTCTGTCCGCGGCCCCACGATGAATCGGAGATAGAGTATCTCCCCCTGAGAGAAGAAAAGCTTTGCGCGGTAATCAACAGAAACAGCCCGCTGGCCTCTCTGGGCGCGCTGGGAGTGGAAGACCTGAAGGAGGAAAAGCTCGTTTCCCTCAACAAATATTATCAGATTTATTATCAGATCCTGGACTGGTACCGTCTGCACGGACTGGTACCCGACTTTGCGGTGGAATCCGGGGAAATCAGCATTCTGCTGAGTATGGTAAAGATGGATACATATGTATTTATATGTATGGACCACATTGCCGAGGACATGGATAAAAACAGCTGTGTCAGAGTTCCCATCGCCGATGACAATTTTGTATGGCAGTACGGAATTGTGTATAAGAAGGGGAAAAAACTGGATCACAGCGCCAAGGTGTTTATCGATTTTGTCAACAATAATTCACACCGGCATCTGTAGGCGGTAACCTGTCCGTGGTGCGTGCGGGTTGCTGTAAGCCGGCAATGAAACGTTCCGCGGGCTGTTTTACCGTTCCGCGGGTAAGGGAGAGGACAGACGGAAGATTCCGCCTGTCCTCTCTTTTTTCTTCTGTTTTGTATATATGAAAGGACATAAGTGATACAAATTTTATTTGTGGTTCCGACTCTTTATAACTGTTGGATTTCTAAGGCGCAGTGTTAGATAATTAAAGCACAGAATAAGTCAGCATTAGTAAATAGATTGGCGCCTGAAAATGCTGGTTTGAATGTCCGGAAAAGAGTCAGATTACTGACGAAAGCATGCTTGATATGAATGAAAGTGAATTGATAACACAAGTAAATCAGGGAGGTAAGGTTATGCAGGTAGTTAAAACTGACATACTTGTCATCGGCGGGGGAATCGCAGGCTGTTTTGCTGCAATCAGAGCGGCGAAAATGGGAAAAAGCGTAGCAATTCTTGACAAAGCCACACTCCGGCGGGGAGGCAGTGTGGGACCGGGCATGGATCATGTATCCATCGGCGTACATCCGGATTCTATCAGCTATGAAGAAGCCAGAAAATATGCTTCCACATCCAAAAAAGAACTGGTAGACCCAAACGTCACGCTGGCGGTTGACGTTCATGCTTATGAGCGCGTACAGGATATGGAGGAATTCGGCATTCCGGTCAGGGAAGATGACGGAAGCTATTTTATCTGGAGAATACCGGAGCGCCATTATTGCTGCGTTTCTTACAGAGGCGTGGATACAAAGGTAAAGCTGGGTCAAGCGGTTGAAAAGACAAATGCCCAGGTTTTTGAGAGAACGATGGGAGTGGAACTCCTGAAAAAAGACGGCCGGGTGGTCGGAGCAATCGGATTGAACACAAGGACCGGAGAACTGACGGCGTTCCTTGCAAAAGCGACGATACTTTCAACCGGGGAGACGACAAGGCAGTACATTGCCCCGGACGGACCCTATAATACATACTTTTCACCGACCAACACCGGTGACGCCGAGGCAATGGCTTACAGGGCGGGCGCCAAGATGGTCAACATGGAATTCCTTTACTGGGACTATGTGCTGGTGAGAGCCGGAGGCGGAATCGTGGGAGTGAAGCCCTTTGACAAGATGGCAAAGCTCGTAAACCGCAACGGCGACGTCATTCTTAATACGCCGGAAGAGAGCGTCATGCGCTGCTTCCTGATGCAGAAAGAATTGATTGAGGGCCGCGGTCCGCTGTACTGGGATTTGAGGGACCTTCCCGAAGACATCATAAAGATGCACGAGAGGGAGATGTCCAACGAGTATCCAATCACAAAACAGTGGTTTAAACAGAGAAAACTGGATCTGAGAAAAGATCTGATACCGATGAAACTGGATCCCTGCTGTATCATGGGAGGTCCGTTAGTAGATGAAACACTGAAAACCTCGGTTCCGGGCTTGTATGCAGCCGGCGCGACGACGGCGTTTGCGAGGGCAATTGTAGGAGCCAGCGTAACCGGTGATATTGCCGGTGAGCAGGCATCCATTTTTGCGGAAACGGCAGGAGAACCGGAAGTTACGGCCGAATATCTGAAAGAACTCGAAAACACGATCCTGGCTCCTCAGGGCAGGGAGGAAGGCATCGATCCGAAGGAGCTGGAACTGGCAGCAAGAGGGCTGATCACGGAATACGTGGGATACTTCAAAGATGAAAAAATGATGGAGTATGCACTGGAAAAACTCCTGGATCTCAAGAATAATTTTACGGATAAGATGACCGCGTCAAATCCTCATGAGCTGATGCGCTGCTGTGAAGTCAAAAGCATTATCGATTATGCGGAAATGCATATCAGGGCCTCCCTTTACCGCAAGGAAACGAGGTTCCGCCATCTGGCTAATTATGTGCACTACCGGGCCGACTATCCGGACACCGATCCGAAGTGGGAGAAGTGGGTGGTTGTGGAAAAAGGCGAGAACAATGAGATGGAGCTCAGCACAAGCGAAATTCCGGAATTAAAGGAGGCATAATTTATGAGCGTTAGAATTATTCACGACAATTGCAAAAAATGTAAGGCATGCTATAATCAATGTCCAAACGATGTGATTGGCTGGGATGATAAAAAGAATGCCCCTTTTATAGCATATCCCGACGAGTGCAGCCACTGCGGCGTGTGCGCGCTGGAATGTAAATTCGGGGCCATCAGCCATACCATACCGCTGGCCTGCTGTGATGATATTATGACATTTACGCCTGCCATCAATAAACCCGAGAAATTTGACTGGAAAAAGTGGGTTTAAAATCTGAAAGAGGGGAAACGTCTATGAAAAAAGATAAACCGAAACCACGTGAAAAACGTCAGCCAAGTCTGTTTGTTGCTCTTTTACCTATTGTTCTGATGCTGTTTATTATCGGCATTGGTTTCTCGGTCCTTAAGCTGCCCCTGACTATGGTGCTTTTGATGTCGGGCGCTGCCGCAGGCCTTGTGGCTCTCTATCTCGGCTGTACCTGGGAGGATATGCAGGAAGCAATTTCTGAAAAAGTAGGACGTTCCACCGGAGCCATCATGATTCTGATGGCGGTTGGAATGCTGATCGGCTCCTGGATGATTTCCGGCACCCTGCCGATGATGATTTATTACGGAATCCAGATTATCAACACCAAGTTTTTATATGTCACGGCCTTTTTAGCTACGGCGATTGTAGCCGTAATGTCGGGAACGTCTTACGGAGCGGCAGGCACCATGGGTGTCGTTGTCATGAGTATTGCCGCAACGCTTAACATGTCGCTGCCGATTACGGCGGGAGCCGCTGTTGCCGGAGCCTATTTCGGTGATAAGCTGAGTCCTCTGTCAGACACGACGGTTCTTGCATCCACCGTAACAAACACAAATATTTACGACCATATCAGACATATGCTGTGGACGACGCTTCCGGCCAGCCTTCTGGGCCTTGTCGTGTACCTGATTGCAGGCTTTAACAGCCCCGGCGGAGCCGTAGACTCCGAACTCGTCACCACGATGATGTCGCAGTTCAGCCAGATTTACAACTGGCACATCCTGCTGCTTCTTCCGTTAGCTATCGTCCTGATAGGCAGCGCCATGAAGTACCCGACTGCGCCCGTTATGTTTATATCCAGTATTGTGGCCTGCATTCTGGCCATGGGAATCCAGGGTTTTTCCTTTGTAGACGTCTTTAATTCCTGTGCAACCGGTTTTAAGGTTACTATGGTTGACAAAGCCGGCTTCGATTCCGCAGCGGTAATACCAGAGGTGCTGAAACTGGTCAACAGGGGCGGCATCAGCAGTATGATGGAGATGGTATTAATTACATACTGTGCCTATATTTTTGGAGGAATTATTTCCTGCGCGGGCTGCCTCGACGTACTGCTTCAGAAGCTCCAGACCAAAGTCAAAACGGATTCAGGCATTATCTGCAGTACCGTAGCGGCCAGCCTGCTCACAAGCTTAATCGGAGGAGTTTCCTACCTGACAATTATCGTATCGGCCGAATTATTCGGTGATGTGTACAAGGAGCGGGGACTTGCCTCCTGCAACCTGTCGCGTACGCTGGAAGATTCCGGTACCGTAATCACCGCGCTTGTTCCGTGGACGGGGGGCGCCGTATACATGGCGGCCACTCTGGGCGTTGCAACGCTTGACTATCTGCCGTGGGCTATCATGAACTATACAGGATTCCTGTTTGCCATTTTCTATGCAATTACGGGCATCAGCATCAAAAGAGTCGCCCCGGAAAAGCCCAATAAGGCGAAAGGAGCGACGGCGGAAGCCGAGGGATTATGCGCAGCCGGAGGAGCGGCAGAAAATTAATAGCCAATACTGCATTATCTTTAAACAAAACTATATTTAGCAAAATGACAGCGGGAAGTATTTCCACTGCGAATCAGTTAAAAGCGGCGTACGGACGAGAGACCGGCGCCGCTTTGTGTTGGAAAGATGTTTTCTGAAATGGTAATATTTTGAGCCGGGAAAATTTTCTTGCATAACGCCACGAAGAAAAGTATAATAGTGTTATGTTGTTCAAAGGAGAAAAGATATGCCGGATACGGAAGGACCTGAGAAAAAAAATCCCGTTAACCGGGAATTTATGAGGGAAAAGATTGTGAAACAGCCGTTGTCTAAAAAACAGATTGCAAAGCGCGTCCTCATTCTTATGTGCCTTGCGGTGTTGTTTGGCGTGATCTCGGCTGTCAGTTTTGTGCTGGCCAAACCTTTGGCGGACCGTTATCTGGGTAAAGAAGAGACGGAGGAAAGCACTTCAATTGTATTTACCAAGGATGATCCGGAGGCAACTGCCGTCAGCACGGCCGAGGAGGAGACGGTTCCCCTGAAGGTCGAGGAGGAAGAGCTTCGGATGGCGATTGAAGAAGCGCTTACCCGCTACAGCTTTACGCCGGAGAACCTGAATTCATTTTACAGTTCCCTTCGCGATGTGGCGGTTCAGGCAGATAAAAGAATTGTAAAAATCAGCTCGGGGAAACAGCAGACCGATCTCTTTTGCAATCCGGTTGAGAGTACCGGCGAATATGCCGGCGCGGTAATTGCCAGGACAAGCGGTGAGTATATGATATTTACCAGCGCGGATGCGGTCAGACAGGCGGACTCGATTTCCGTGACGTTTTTTGACGGAACCAGGGTTTCGGGACAGGCAAAACAGATTGACGAAGTTCTGGACATGGCGGTCATCAGCGTGAAAAGCGGGGAACTGGGAGAGGATCTCAGAAAAGATGTAAAGGTGCTGGTTCTGGGTAATTCCTACTCGGTGAAAGCGGGCGATATGGTGATCGGAGCAGGCGGTCCTTCGGGACAGGTACACTCCATGACATATGGAACCATTTCCTATATAGCAAGAAACGTTCAGATGACGGACGGCATTACCAGAATTTTATATGCCGATATCAGCAGCAATTCCAACATGGGTACATTTCTGCTCAACACGGCAGGAGAGATTATCGGATGGACTTCCGAGGATTATAAGACGGAAGAGAGCCAGAAGATGACGGCGGTCGTCGGGATATCCGACTATAAGCCGGTAATTGAGAAGATGACCAACGGGTTCCAGGTGCCTTATTTCGGCGTCAGAGGCCAGGAGGTCAACGAGGCCATGGTGGAGAACGGTTTTCCGCAGGGAGTCTACGTGGTAGAAGCGGTGGCCGGAGGACCTGCCTATGATGCAGGAATTCAGAACGGCGATATCATAACGCTGTTCGGTGAGAAAGAGATAACCACATTCAAGGAACTCCAGATGCAGATAGAAAACGCCCATTGCGGCGCCAGGGTCAATGTGAAAATCATGAGAAAAGGCCCGGACGGTTACAAGGAGCTGGATCCGTTTGAAGTGGAAATAAGAGCCAGATAGACGATAGAAGTCTGGCGTAAATGAAGAAGGTAATGCAAGCGTATTATGTGGGAGCCTGACTTGTCAGGCTCTCTGTTAACGAGGAGAGAGAGGAAAAGTATGAAATATATCGAGCAGTTCCGCGAGGGGATGCGCATCTCAGATGTGTATCTGTGTAAGACAAAACAGATCCTTCTGACGAAGAATGGAAAAGAGTATGTGTCCATGACGCTTCAGGATAAAACAGGGACCATTGACTCCAAGATCTGGGATCTGAGTTCCCCGGGAATCGGCAACTTTGAAGTGATGCAGTACGTGTTTATCGACGGGGATGTGACTGTATTCCAGGGCTCCAACCAGCTGAATGTGAAGAGAATCCGGAAAGCCGATGAGGGAGAGTACATAGAGAGCGATTACCTGCCGGTCAGCTCCAAAGATATTAAAGAGATGTACCGGGATCTTACCGCACTCATCCTGTCCATGAAGAATCCGTGGCTGAAACAGCTGGCAGGCAGCTATTTTATCGATGATAAGGATTTTGTTAAACAATTCTGCTTCCACTCAGCGGCCAAGAGCGTTCACCACGGTTTTGTAGGCGGACTGCTGGAGCATACACTGAGCGTGATGAAGCTGTGTGATTACTATTCCGGAACCTATCCGATGATCAACCGTGATCTGCTTCTGACGGCGGCGCTGTTCCACGATATCGGCAAGACAAAAGAACTGTCTGCATTTCCGGAGAATGATTACACGGATGACGGCCAGCTCCTGGGCCACATCATAATCGGTACCGAGATGGTGGGCGAGAGAATCCGCACTATTGCCGGTTTCCCGGAAAAGACGGCATCGGAATTAAAACACTGCATTCTGTCCCACCACGGTGAGCTGGAATACGGTTCTCCGAAAAAACCGGCGTTAATGGAAGCTTTGGCGCTGGCATTTGCAGACAATACGGACGCAAAACTGGAGACAATGACCGAGCTTCTCAAAAAAGCGGGCGACAACAATGAATGGCTCGGCTTTAACCGTCTGCTGGAGAGCAATGTGAGGAAGACGGCAACAGTTACTGATAACAGGTAGCATTCCGCGGTAAATTGGGATTGACGGGGCGGGACTGTCAGATTATAATAATCTCAACCGGCAGCACAAGCTGTCATAATGTTCCGGCTGAAAGCAATTTTCAATCACGCTCCAGGCCCGGCATGATTCCTGCACAAGCGGGATAAATAGTATGAAAATAAGTAATAACTGAAAAGTCACCCGCAGATGGCGTGATATTGAAATATGAAATTATACCAGGAAGGTATTTTTGTCCTCAAGGGGCAGAGTCTTTTCTGGTATTTTTTTCTGGAAAATTATCTTCATCGATTGAGTGGTAAAATTCAAATTGAAATGGATTGAAAGGGGAAACAGGTAATGAAAAAAATAAAGATTACTGCATTTTTTGCCGCCGCTGCCGCTGCCGGGCTGCTGCTAACGGGCTGCTCCGGTTCTGCGAAAAGATCCGGAACCGAAACGGAGACGAATGAGTCCGGAACGCAGGCACAGGAAACGGGAACGGAAGCGAAGAAGGATTCCGTCGTGGTGGTGATGACGACGAACTCCGAGCCGGAATCAGGATTTGACCCGGCCTATGGCTGGGGCGCGGGAGAGCACGTCCATGAGCCGCTGATCCAGAGCACCCTCACCGTGACCACACCGGATCTGGGGATTGGGTACGACCTTGCAACCTCCATGGAGGCCTCGGACGACGGAATGACATGGACCGTCACGATCCGCGACGATGTGAAATTTACGGATGGGGAGCCTCTGACGGCGGAGGATGTGGCATTTACCTATAATACGCTTAAGAAAACAAGTTCCGTCAACGATTTTACCATGCTTGAGAGCGCCGAGGCGGTGGATGGGACTACGGTTGCTTTCCATATGGAGCGTCCGTATTCCATCTGGCCTTATACGATGGCCATAACCGGAATTGTTCCGGAACATGCCTACGGTTCCGACTACGGAAGCAATCCGGTTGGTTCCGGGCGGTACATCCTGAAACAGTGGGACAGAGGGCAGCAGGTCATCCTGGAGGCCAACCCGGACTACTATGGGGAGGCGCCGAAGATGAAACAGGTGACCATCCTCTTTATGGATGAGGACGCTGCCTTTGCAGCAGTAAAAGCGGGGCAGGTGGATCTGGCCTACACGGCCGCTTCCTACACCGATCAGGAGACGGCGGGATATAATCTGCTATCCTGCGAGACGGTTGACAACAGAGGTTTTAACCTCCCGGCAATACCGAAGACGGAACTGGACGGCCTCACGGTGGGTAATGACTTTACAGCCGATGTGAAGGTCCGCCGGGCAATTAATCTGGCAATCGACAGGGAAGAGATGATAGGAAACGTTTTGAACGGATACGGCAGCCCCGCGTTCAGCGTCTGCGACAAAATGCCGTGGTATAACAGCGATGCGCAGATTTCATACGATCCTGAAGCGGCGGCCAGGCTGCTGGATGAAGCGGGATGGGTGACAGGCGCGGACGGAATCAGGGAAAAGGACGGAGTGAAGGCGGAGATCGAATTTATCTATCCGGCGGATGATTCCGTCAGACAGGCCCTGGCGGCGGATACGGCCAATCAGTTAAAGGAGCTGGGCATTCAGGCCACTTCCCGGGGAACAGGCTGGGATACAGCTTATGACGAGGCACAGTCACAGCCGCTCTTATGGGGCTGGGGAGCGCATACTCCGATGGAGCTTTACAATATCTACCACACGATGAAAGATACGGGTCTCGCATCCTACTCACCTTATGCCAATGAGACAGTTGACAGGTATATGGATGAGGCGCTGGCAAGCACGGATCTGGAAGGTTCCCTGGAGTTCTGGAAAAAGGCGCAGTGGGACGGAACCACAGGCATTACACAGGAAGGTGATATTCCGTGGATCTGGCTTGTGAATATCGACCATCTTTACTGGGAGCGGGACGGCCTTCATGTGGCCGAACAGAAACTTCATCCCCACGGCCATGGCTGGTCTATCGTAAATAATGTGGATCAGTGGAGCTGGGAATAAGAAAAAAGAGTGATAAGACATCCATCCCGGCGCGGGAATTCAGGATGGCGCTCCGCTGCTTTGCCGGATACGGCGGTGCAGCGGGCCGTCATACGGAATTCCCTGCCGGGATGAACAGGAAGAAGGAAGAAAACAGTGACTGGACGGTATGGTACATTTTTGGCAAAGAACGTGGTACGGATGGTAATATTACTGCTGGCTGTGAGTGCGGCGGCGTTTTTTTTGATTTCCATCTCGCCCGTGGATCCGTTGAAAACAAATGTGGGACAGGCGGCGCTCGGTTCCATGTCGGAGGAACAGATTAAGAGGCTGGAAGAATACTGGGGTGTCACGGTGCCTGCCGGTGAACGGTTTGCAAACTGGTTTTCCGGTATCTGCCATGGTGACTTCGGCACCTCCCTGCTCTACCGCAGGCCGGTTTTGGAAGTCATCGGGGAGAAATTTGCAAATTCCGCCTGGCTGATGGTGTCCGCCTGGATTTTTTCGGGCGTCGTCGGAACGGCCCTCGGCGTTGTGGCCGGTATGAAAAAGGGTAAGTGGCAGGATAAGGCGGTGACGGCATACTGCATGGTAATCGCCGGTACGCCTGCCTTCTGGCTGGCTCTGGTGCTTCTTTTAATCTTTGCCATCCAGTTTCCCATTTTTCCCATCGGTTTCAGCGTTCCCGTGGGAGTCGCCGCATCGGAGGTGACGCTTGGCGACCGGCTTATCCATGCCGCGCTGCCTGCGCTGACGCTCGGCCTGACCGGTGTTTCCAATATTGCCATGCATACCAGGAGCAAGATGATAGAGGTTTTAGAGAGCGACTATATTTTTTATGCCAGGGCAAGAGGAGAGTCCCCATGGCAGACCGTGAGGCGCCACGGGCTCAGAAATATCCTTCTGCCCGTCATTACGCTTCAGTTTGCTTCCATCAGTGAGATATTCGGCGGCTCCGTTCTCGTGGAGCAGGTTTTTTCTTACCCGGGACTCGGGCAGGCTGCCATTACGGCCGGTCTGGGCAGTGATGTGCCTCTGCTCTTAGGGATTACCCTGATCAGCGCGGCCGTTGTATTCCTTGGCAACTTTACGGCCGATCTGCTCTATTACGCCGTGGATCCGAGAATGAAGCGGGACAGGAAGAGATCGGCAGGAAAGGGGGAGGTTCTATGAATAACAGAAGAGCCAGAACTTTGACCGCTGTTTTCGCCTTTTCCCTGATTCTCCTTCTGGTTGCGGTTCTTGGGCATATCTGGGAGAGCGATGCGCTGGTGACCGATTTTTCCAGAAAGAACTTAAAACCGTGCGGCGCCTATCTTTTTGGTACCGACTGGCTGGGGCGCGATATGCTGAAACGGACGGCAGCCGGTCTTTCTATGAGCATCCGCCTCGGCGTCGTGACGGCTGCGTCCAGCGCGGTGATCGCCCTGGTTCTGGGTACGGCGGCTGCGGTTCTCGGGAAGGCGGCCGATATGGCTGTGTCGGGACTGATTGATACGATGATGGGAATCCCCCATATGCTCCTTCTTATATTAATATCCTTTGCCTGTGGAAAAGGTTTTACCGGAGTGGCTATCGGCATTGCGCTGACACACTGGCCTTCCCTGGCCAGGCTTATCAGGGCCGAGGTCCTTCAGCTTAAGGCCAGCCAGTATGTGAAGATTTCGGAACGGCTTGGAATGGGGAGATGGAGGATAGCGGCCGAACATATGCTGCCCCACCTGGTTCCGCAGTTTCTCACCGGCCTGGTGCTCATGTTTCCCCATGCTATCTTGCATGAGGCGTCCATCACCTTTTTAGGATTCGGACTGCCTCCGGAGGAACCGGCTATCGGCATTATTCTTTCGGAGAGCATGAAGTATCTCATCACCGGGAAATGGTGGCTGGCCGTTTTTCCGGGGGCGGCCCTGGTGGCCACGGTCCTCATTTTCCAGGGGCTGGGACAGAGCATAAGCGGCCTGCTGGATCCGGGGAGCGCCCATGAGTAAGCGGACGGTAATGGAAATCGTGACAGGGAGGAAGTAATATGCTGAATGAAACAATTCTGGAAGTCCACCGGCTGGGGATTTCATTTACCCAGTATGGGAAGGGACTCAGCCGCCGGACGCTTACCCCGGTTAAAAATCTGAACCTCACTCTGCGCGAAGGAGAAATGACGGCGGTCGTGGGAGCCAGCGGTTCCGGAAAAAGCCTGCTGGCCCATGCGATTCTCGGCATCATGCCATATAACTGCCGGGTTACCGGGGAGATACTGTACGGAGGTGAGCGTCTCACTGAAAAGAGGCTGGAAACACTGCGCGGTGGCGAGATTGCCCTGGTACCTCAGGGCGTATCCTATCTGGATCCTCTGATGAGGGTGGGAGAACAGATAAGAAAAGGAAAAAAAGACGGCGTTTCAAGGGAAAGATGCAGAGAGCTGCTTTCGCGGTTCGGCCTGGATGAAGCGACGGAAGAACTCTATCCTTTTGAACTGTCGGGAGGAATGGCAAGGCGGGTACTGATAGCGTCGGCCCTGATGGAGAATCCGCGTCTGGTGATTGCGGATGAGCCGACACCGGGCCTGGAACTGAATACGGCCAGACGCGTCATGGGACATTTCAGGGAAATTGCCGGTGAGGGCGCTGCGGTTTTGTTTATTACTCATGATCTGGAACTGGCACTGGAAACAGCGGACAGAATTATGGTATTCTATGAGGGAGAGATTATAGAGGAAGTAATGCCGGAGGATTTTGGCAGCCCGGAGAGACTTACACATCCCTACACAAAGGCGCTTTATTATGCCATGCCGGAACACGGATTTGCGGTGCCGGGACGAGGAAACGCAGTATCGGGGGATGGAGTTTCAGCACCGGACGGAGATGTGGAAATGACGTGTTCGGAGGTGAGGCCATGAGACTGGAAGCGAAAGACATTTCATTCCGCTATGATACCGGAAGCCGTCAGATTTTAAACAGGGTGTCCATTTCAGTTGAGAGCGGGGAGCGCGTCGCAATTGCGGCACCCAGCGGATTCGGGAAAACTACATTCTGTAAGATTCTTGCAGGCTACGAGAAGCCGGATTCGGGGAAGGTCATGCTTGACGGAACGGAGCTTGTAAATTTCAGAGGAAGGCTGCCGATCCAGATGATATGGCAGCACCCGGAGCAGTCGGTGAACCCGCGCTGGAAGATGGCGCACGTTTTAAAAGAGGGAGGCCGGATTTCTTCGGAATTACTGGATAAACTGGGAATAAGGCAGGAATGGCTGGACCGTTTTCCCTCGGAGCTTTCGGGCGGTGAGTTGCAGCGTTTCTGCATTGCAAGAGCTCTCGGAGAGGGTACGAAAATTCTGTTGGCGGATGAGATAACAACGATGCTTGATATGGTGACTCAAAGCGCCATCTGGCATGCACTGATAGAAGAGACGGAAAAGAGGGGGATCGGAATGCTGGTAGTCAGCCACTCCGACAGCCTGACGGACAGAGTCTGTACAAGAAAAATAAATTTAGTGCAGTGAGATAAGCGGCGGCACGCTTCATACAGGAGGAATAAATGGACGTAAAAATGATGTTGGAACAGGTGAAGGCAGGCACACTGTCCACCCTCGAGGCGGAGGAAATGCTTAAAAACCTTCCATACGAAGATTTAGGTTATGCAAAGCTGGATCTTCACAGAAAGCTCCGCTCCGGATTTCCGGAGACCGTATTCTGCCAGGGAAAACCGGATCAGTACCTGGCAGAGATATTCGCCGCGCTGTACCGTGAAAACGGCGAGGTGATGGGTACAAGAGCCACGGCGGAGCAGTATGAACTGGTAAGGGAGAAAATTCCCGGGATTGTCTATGACCCGATATCCCGTGTGCTGAAGGCAGAACCGGAGGGTAAAGTGAGAAAAGGCTGTGTTGCCGTCTGTACAGGCGGAACGGCCGATATTCCCGTGGCGGAGGAAGCGGCACAGACGGCGGAATTCTTCGGATGCTATGTGGACAGAATCTATGACGTCGGCGTTGCCGGAATACACAGAATTCTTTCCAAACGGGAGCAGATTACAAAGGCAAACTGTGTCATTACCATTGCGGGCATGGAGGGCGCCCTGGGAACCGTGGTGGCCGGGCTGGTGGAAAATCCGGTTATCGCAGTCCCCACATCAGTCGGTTACGGAGCCAGCTTTCACGGACTGTCGGCATTACTTACCATGCTCAATTCCTGTGCTAACGGGATATCTACAGTGAATATTGACAATGGTTACGGCGCAGGATACCTTGCGGCGCAAATTAACAGACTGGCAGTGGGAAACGGGAACGAAGGCGGGATTTAACGAAGGAAGGATGGAGAAGAATGAGCGGAAATACAAACCAGAATAAAGAGGAAAAATGGCTGTACCTGGAATGCTATTCCGGTATCAGCGGGGATATGACGGTAGGGGCTCTTCTGGATCTTGGAGCCAGCAGAAAAGTTCTTGAGGATACACTGGCGAGTTTGGGAGTGGAGGGATATCATCTGCATTTTGGAAGAAAACTGAAATGCGGTATTGATGCCTACGACTTTGATGTGCATCTGGAAGATGGTGCGGATCATGGACATGGTGAAGACGGTCATGATCATAATCACGGCGACGGCCACAATCATGACCACGCTTACAATTATGACCATGATCACGACCACAACCATGACCACAATCATGATCATGGCCATGACCATGCTCATACCCATGATCACGATCACGGCCATCCCCACATCCACAGAAACATCCACGATATTGTCTCAATCATCGATCGGATGAACGCAGGGGAGCCAGTTAAAGATCTGGCGAAAAAGATGTTCCAAATCGTAGCGGAAGCAGAGTCAAAGGCGCACGGTCTGCCGATAGAAGAGGTGCACTTCCATGAGGTGGGAGCCGTCGATTCCATCGTGGATATCATCAGCGTGGCGGTATGCCTCCACGATCTGGGAATAACAAAAGTGGCGGTATCCTCCCTGGCGGAAGGAAAAGGCTATGTCCGCTGCCAGCACGGCGTGATGCCGGTTCCGGTTCCGGCTACTGCCAATATTGCCGCGGCACACGGACTGGAACTGAAACTGACGGACAACGACGGGGAGATGGTAACGCCGACCGGCGCTGCGATTGCCGCCGCACTCCGCACGGAGGAGGAACTGCCGGAGCGCTATGTAATTGAAAAGATAGGCGTCGGAGCCGGAAATAAAGACTTTAAAAATGCTAATATTCTGAGGGCAATGCTGATCCGTCCTACGGAGGATAACAGGCATAAACCAGTAAAAAACAGGCAGGATACAGGAGAAAATCAGCAGAATACGGAGGAAAGACTCTGGATTCTGGAAACGAACATGGACGACTGTACGGGTGAGGCCCTGGGTTTTGTCATGGAATGCCTGATGGAAGAGGGGGCAAGGGACGTATGGTATACCCCGGCCTACATGAAAAAGAACCGTCCCGCTTATGTGCTCCGCATTCTCTGTACCGTTGATAAGAGAGAGGCAATGGAGGCGGCCGTATTTGCCCATACGACAACGATAGGAATCCGCCGGTGGCCTGTAGAGCGTACGGTTCTGGAACGGGAAGTCAGACGTGTGGAGACACGTTACGGCGTTGCCGATGTCAAGGTCAGCCGCAGCGCAGGCGTGGAGTATTTCTATCCCGAATATGAGAGCGTACGGAGAATCTGCCGCGAGCAGGGACTTGCTTTTACGGAAGTATATCACGCTCTGAAAGAGGATGCCCATGAGTGAAACAAAAAGGAACACGGACAGGCTGAAACAGATGATGGACGAATATGCGAAATCTCCTGTCTGCCTCGCTTTTTCCGGCGGGGTAGACAGCAGTCTTCTGCTGAAGCTGGCCTGTGAGAGCGGAAGAAAATACGGAAACCCCGTCTATGCGGTGACTTTTAATACGATGCTCCATCCTGCCTGCGATCTGGATACGGCAAAAAGAGTGGCGGACGAGATGGGGGCGGAGCATATTGTGATTCAGGTGGATGAGCTTCAGATGGAAGGTATGAAAGACAACCCTCCGGAGCGGTGCTACCTCTGTAAAAAGCATCTTTTCACAACGCTTCTTGATTTTGCCCGGGAAAAGAACATTGCCTGTATACTGGATGGCACGAATGAGGATGATATGCATGTATACCGTCCCGGCATCCGGGCGCTTAAAGAACTTGGAATCATCAGTCCCCTTGCCCTCTGCCATATCACAAAAAAAGAAGTCAAGGAGCTGGCCGCAGAACTTTCTATTTCAGTTGCATCCCGGCCTTCGACCCCGTGTATGGCAACCCGTCTTCCCTACGGAGAGAAATTAGACTATGAAATTCTCAGGAAAATAGAGGCCGGGGAGGAATATCTTCGCACCGTGTTCCGGGGGAATGTCCGTCTGCGCCTGCACCGTGATACGGTCAGGCTGGAGCTGGATCCGGATCAGATGACTGCGGCTATTGAAAAGCGGGACGAAGTCTGCAAAAAACTGAAGGAACTGGGATTTTGCTATATTACGCTGGATTTGGAAGGATTCCGTTCCGGGAGTATGGACCTGCATATTCTGGAACGTGTTTGAAAATTCTAAAATCAGAAATAACGGATAAAGTGCATGGCTCAGTCCGGCGGCAGAGGAGAAGATGATATGACGATAAGACATTTACAGATATTTGTAGCGGTTGCTGACTGCGGGAAGATGAGGGCCGCGGCAGACAGTCTGCACATTTCACAGCCCTCCGTCAGCCAGGCGGTGCGTGAGCTGGAGACGTACTATAATGTGAAGCTTTTTGAACGTCTGTCACAAAGAATCTATATAACCGAAACGGGCCGGAAGCTGCTTCCCTATGCACGTCATATCATTGACTCTTTCGAAAATATGGAGGGATTTTTAAACGATACTTCCGCAGGCAATATGATACGCGTAGGAGGCAGTGTATCCGTCGGAACCAGGCTGCTCCCGTCCCTGATAAAGAGCCTGGAAGTAGCGGTTCCCGGTATCGATGTCCGCGTTGTTGTGGACAATACGGCAGCCATTGAGGGGATGATTCAAAGAAGTGAGCTGGATATTGCAGTGGTAGAGGGAATTGTGAGAAGCGGAGAGCTGGTGAAGAAAGACGTCTGTGACGATGAGCTGATGCTCGTCGTGGGACCGGAACACGAGCTGTTTGACCATCCCGACATCACGCTGGGCGGACTGACCGGCCACGCCCTGATTTCCAGGGAAACAGGAAGCGTGGAGCGCAACCAGTTTGAACAGTTTCTGCTGGAACATGAAATCAGGATGAAAAACAAGTGGAGCTGCAGTAATACCGAGACGATTAAAAAGGCGGTGATGAACGGAGAGGGGATTGCCATCCTTTCCAGACTGGTGATTGAAAAGGAGATAGCCTGCGGTGAGGTCCACGCCCTGAACGTAGAAAATATCCAGATGAAGAGAAAAATTAAACTGATTTACCACAAAAATAAATTTATCTCCCAGTCCATGGAGCGGTTTATAGAAATCTGTGCATCGGTTCAGCCCTAATGTACTGACACATTTATAATCAGCCTAACTGCCCCGCCTATTTTGCACACCGGAGCAAATTCTAAAAATAAATCCCGCCATCTGTTGAAAATGAGGCATACAGATGGCGGGATTTATTTTTAAATACACTTTCATGTTCAGATTTTTCTTGTTAACTTATTTAAAGCGCAAGGCCGGTGGCCAGGTACATAACGGTTCCCACGACGCCGCTGCCAAGTATTACGGAAATGGAACCGGCTTTCTTTTTCCGGAGGAGATATAGGCCTCCGATGAAAAGAAGACATTCAATCACATGGAAATTCTCAAGTCTTACGCCCTGAAGCCCGGACTGAAAAAGTCCCAGTAACAGGATGGAGAGTCCGGCTGAACCAATCAATGCCACAACGGCCGGACGCAGCGCGCCGAGTACGGTCTGAACGCCTGAAAAGCTGCGGTATTTATAATAAAAATGTGCCAGTGTAAGACAGATGATGAACGACGGTATAATGCAGCCCAGCGTACAGAGAATTACGCCAAAGGGCCCTGAAAGTCTCATACCGACGAAAGTCGATGAGTTGATGGAAATCGGTCCGGGTGTCATTTCTGCGATTGTGATTAAGTCGGTAAATTCCTCCAGGGTCATTAAGCCATGGATGTTTACTATCTGGTTCTGAATCAGCGGAATTGCGGCATAGCCTCCGCCTACACTAAAAAGTCCTACCTGGATAAAACTTAAAAATAATTTAATCAGCAGCATATGATTCCTCCCTCTTTCCTGCCTGTTTTCTCATAGTGATTCCAAGATCCGCAAGGCCGATACCCAGGCAGACTAAGATGACGACCATAGCGCTGACGCCCAGGAAAAATGTTGCGATAAAAGAGACCGTCATCATTCCCACATACAGGAAACGTCTTGTCTTGCAGACATTGGCCGCCAGATTCCAAACCACATCCATAATAACCGCAGCAACTCCGGCTCTCATGACTTGAAGGGCGATTGCAATGTAGGTATTGGTGCGAAACTCCGTGTAAAACATGGAGATGACGGAGATAATAAACATCGGCGGTATAATGGTGCCGAGGATAGCCGTCAGCGAGCCGATAATTCCGCCCATTCTATATCCGATAATAACGGAAGCGTTGACCGGAAGGGGTCCCGGCGAGGACTGTGTGATTGCCGTGATATCTAACATCTCACTTTCATCCAGCCATTTAAGTTCCTCTACAAATTTCTTTTTCATTAACGACACAATGACGAAACCGCCGCCAAAGGTACATGCGCTTAAAACAAACATTGATTTAAACAGAATCCATAACGTCTTAACGTCTGCCTTCTTATTCATAATCGTTTACCTTCTCCTTTTTATTCCATTCCTTTTTGTGCTTGTCGAATTCGATAATTGGATTATATTTCATGACAATTAATATGTAAAATACATAAAAATAATAAAAATGATAAGTGATTACCTATTAAATTTGAATTTATAAGCAAATATGGATTTTTGTTTTACAGAAGATCTCTTATATGGAAGAAAGAGGAATGAAATGAAAGCAGGAACAATAATAAGAAATAAAAAGATTTTCAAGTCCGGGAAGAAAATATCTTAACTTTCAGGTTTGTGATATACTTTTATTATATAGGATGGAAGAAGGGGCAGCATATATTTTTTAATGAAATACACCACAGCGGAGTTTATCAAAGAGTATATGAAAAGCTGGATATTGTACAGGATATCTACGCTCACCCGGAAAATTATAAAGCGGAAACTCTTGAACATCATACGAGAGTGGCGATGAGGGAATTGGCGCTGGAAAAAGTGCGGAAGCTCAAGTATCCGGAATTTCCATCCAGAATGAGCTGCCTGTATGTTTCGGACAGCCCGGAGGAGGCCGAAAAGTGGGCCGGGCTTTTTATCGCATGGGGCAGACCGACTTATTCGATTGTAAAGCTGAGGATCAAGGGAAATCTGTTCACCGGCGATGCAAATAATTGTAAGGGGGTGTATTTTCAGGGGGCATAACAAAAGAGCCGCAGGGACGACCTGTGGCTCTTTTGTTATAAAAAAAATTTTTTTCAGTTTTGACTCCGGAAGTTTCTGAATAAGAAGGCTGTGTGTCAGGTTTACGCTACAAAAGCATACATCATAATATAATGACAAAGGCTTCCACCCATGACAAAGAGATGGAAAATCTCATGGGAACCAAAGTTCTTGTGCCTGGAATTGAAGATAGGCAGCTTCAGTGCATATATGATGCCTCCCACGGTGTAAATGATGCCCCCGGCCAGAAGCCAGCCGAAAGCAGCTCCGGGCAGAGCCAGGACAATCTGCTTGAAAGCCAGGACGCAGACCCAGCCCATGGCAATATAAATCAGAGAGGAAAACCACTTCGGGCAGTTGATCCAGAGGGCATTAATAATAATACCCGCCAGGGCAATTCCCCAGACAAGGGCCAGCATGGAATATCCCGATTTATCACCCAGGACAATGAGGCATACCGGGGTATAGGTTCCTGCAATCAGTATAAAGATCATCATATGATCCAGTTTTCTCAGGCGTTTGTTAACTTCTTCCGAAATATCAAGTGTATGATAGATAGTGCTGGCCGCGTACAGAAGGATCATGCTGACGATAAAAATAAACAGAGCCGCAAAATGAATATGATCCGGTTCGTGTGATGCCTTCAGCAGCAGCGGAACCGCCGCCGCGCCTGCTCCTACCATGGCGATAAAATGGGTCAGTGCACTGCCAGGGTCTTTGACTTTAATTTTCATAAGATTACCTCCTTACAACCTGTAGAAATTTTGTTACGTATCAATACCGGTCATTACCGAAAAATTACATAATAGAATATAAAAGCATGCAAAATATTTGTTTGAGTTCTCCGCGGTGTCAGCAATCCTGTAAATTTTGCTGAGATCAAGTTTTGACTAATCTGTTATGTAGTTTTGAAAACTACATCTTATATTTAACTATACTATACTCTTTTTTGTGCAAATATTCAAGACGGAATTATTATTTTTTTCAGGACAATAACAGAAAGCAGAATTAAAACGTAAAGCAGCAGGTATTGCCGCGGTCAGGTAAAATCTGCCGCCGGCCTGTTAGATGTTACTTGAAGAACGGGCCTTATCATAGTAAAATGAGACATAGAAACCGGAAACAGATTGAACAATGGCTGTTGGAACGACACTTATTTGGAAGAGAATCTAAGGAACGAGAATCTAAGAAAAGAGAATTAAAGAAAAGAGAATCCGGGGGACAGTAAAACGAGTATATGCATAGTAAAGATGAGAAAGTCAAATTATAAAAATAAGAGCAGAGGATAAACAATGTTAAATATACTATTTGAAGATTGCGATATTATGGTGGTGGAAAAACCGGCAGGGCTGGAGTCCCAGACCAGCCGTGGATTTGAGCCGGATATGGTCAGTGAAATTAAAAATTATCTGAAGAGAGCGGAGTTATCCCATTTATCCACAAAGCTGTCCACAAAAGCATCCACACGGCCTGTGGAACCTTATGTGGGAGTTATCCACAGGCTGGACAAGCCTGTTGGCGGCGTCATGGTCTATGCAAAGAATCAGAAGGCCGCTGCCTCCCTTAGTAAGCAGGTTCAGGACGGCCGGATGAAGAAAATATACAATGCGGTAATATGTGGAAAACTTGTGGATATTGTGGGTAACTATGTGGATTATCTGTTGAAAGACGGGAGGAACAACTATTCCCGAATTGTGGATAAGAATACACCGGACAGCAAAAGGGCGGAACTGAAGTACCGCGTGATAGATGTCAGGGACACGGAAAATATGACTGGCGCCGCAGAATCTGGGATAGATACGATTTCTCTTGTGGAAGTAGAGCTTCTGACCGGCCGGCATCACCAGATACGAGTGCAGTTTTCCGGCCACGGCACTCCTCTCTGGGGCGACGGAAAATACAATCCGCAGTGGGGAGGAACCCTGCCGACCGGCGTTAACATGCAGACGGTGCAAAGTCCGGTAAGGGGCAGGGGAGAGCGGGAACTGGCCCTTGCCGCCGTTAGGCTGTCCTTTGACCATCCCTCCACCGGCAAAAACATGGAATTTTCCATGAAACCGCGCGGAAAGGCATTTGAAAGGTTCGGTGAACGATGAAGAGGATCAGGAAACATATCTATTTCAGCGGAATGGTTCAGGGTGTCGGTTTCCGGTACCGCGCCATGCACGCCGCCCAGAGTCTCGGTCTGACGGGCTGGGTTAGAAATCTCTGGGATGAGCGGGTGGAAATGGAAGTGCAGGGAGATGAGGAATCCATCGACCGGATGATCAGACAGTTGGAGGAAGGCCATTTTATCCGTATTACAGGGATAGAAGCAGAGGTGAAAAACACCGATGATAGGGAGAGCAGTTTCCGTGTAATCGGATATTAAAAAGTTTGAATATTTTTAATTGTTTTGCTTATAATACTGTCTGTACAAAAGAAGTACAAATCATAAATGGGCGAGACCATGGGTAAGCTCCTTAAAGAAACTGAAGAGAAGCTTACAAAAGAGGATGCAGGAATGTCGGAGTATGGTGAGATACAGACGATGTTCCTGCATTTTTGTTTTGAATCAGATTCCTGAGGCAGAAAAATATAAAAGTTGGAAATTAAGATTCCGTCTGATTATCCGGGCATAAGATGCACGGCCTGTGGTGATACTAATTTCATTCAGAAAATATTAGAGCGTGTTTGAAGATTGCTTTCCGTCAGTTGGGTGTCGCACTTTGCGGGAATGAATTTTCAAACACGCTCTAGGGAAAGCAGGTGGGACAGATGCCGGAATTCACGGAAAAGCAGCGAAAAGTACTATTGACAGCGGGAGTGACGGCCGCTGTCTATCTTTGTTTTAAATTCCTTTTACCGCTGTTTCTGCCATTTCTTGTTTCATATCTGATTGCCTTAATTCTACGGCCGTCCGCGGCTTTTCTGGAGCGGAAGCTGCGCTTTCAGATCAAGGGAAAATCCTGCGGCGTGCCGATTGGGGTGATTGGAGGAATCGAGATTATTTTAGTTCTCACACTTCTTGGCGCGGGCTTTTTCTATGGGGGACGGCGTCTTTTTATGGAAGCCAACCAGCTGGTCAATGCCGTACCGGGATGGATTCAGAGCTTCGATGAATGGCTGACCGGCATGTGCCATTCGGTGGAGGCATTCTGCCGCCTGAAAGAGGGCGTCCTGGTAAAAATGATGCAGGATGTGCTCCTGGGCACAGCCAGAGCGTTTAAAACGGCAACAATGCCGAATCTGGTAGTCAATTCCGTGGCCGTTTTTGGATTTTTCATTAAAGTGGCAATCATAACGGTGATTCTTTTTATTGCATCCATCCTTTCCCTCCAGGAGATGGATGAGCTGAGGGAGAGACGGTACAATTCCATTTTCAGGAGAGAGTTTTCCCTTCTGGGCAAGAGACTGGCGCTGACGGGAAATGCATGGCTTAAGACCCAGTTTGTAATTCTCTTTCTGACCACCTGTCTCTGCATACTGACTTTAATAGCGATCGGAAATCCTTACTATATCATCGCGGGAATCGGAATCGGGCTTCTGGATGCGCTGCCTATCTTTGGAACAGGCACGGTTCTGATACCCTGGGGCATTTTTCTGTTACTGCAAAGAAAGTGGTATCAGGGCCTGATGCTCCTGGGCGTCTATCTGGTGTGCTACTTCCTGAGGGAGTTCGTTGAGGCCAAGCTGATGGGAAAAAAGATGGGCCTGTCGCCGCTGGAAACGTTGATGTCGATGTATGTTGGCCTTCAGCTTTTTGGATTTCTGGGATTCATTCTTGGTCCCGTCGGGTTAATGCTGATCGAAGATCTGGTGGAAGAATACGATAAAAACAGCAGGCACAAATACGGCTCAGGAAACAGTGGTGCAGACAGTACAGAAAACAATTGAGGTACCCGTAATAAGAATACGCTGCCTCCGGGACCGGCAATATAGAACTGGCAATATAGAACTGCGGGAAAATGTTGTCGAAATGCGATGAAATAACTGCAACAGGTTCACTAAATGTGATAAAATAGCAGAATGAGACTTCCGGCAAAACAGCCGGGGTTTAAAAGACAGAGGACAAGGAAGAAGAAACAGCATAAAATTAAAAACAGCAATAAAATAAAAAACAGTAATAAAATAAAAAACAGTAATAAAACAAAAAAGTAAAACGGAGGAACAGGAATGAAACTCTATTACCGGGAAAGCGGAAAGGGGCAGCCAATGATCCTGCTCCATGGAAATGGGGAGGACGGCACTTATTTTGAAAAACAAATCCGGTTTTTCTCAAAGAAATACCGGGTTATAGCTATAGACACGAGAGGGCACGGAAAATCTCCGAGAGGGACGGCGCCCTTCACGCTGGAACAGTTTGCAGAAGATTTAAAGAACTTTCTCGATGATAAAAAGCTCAGGCGGATTATTCTTCTTGGCTTCAGTGACGGAGGTAACATTGCTCTAACATTCGCGCTGCACTATCCGGAATATGTAGACCGCCTTATTCTAAACGGAGCGAATCTGAATCCATTTGGAGTAATATCTTCCGTACAGCTTCCAATAGCAGCAGAGTATGAACTCTGCCGTTTCCGCAGAATGGCGCCAAAGCTGTCCGGGGGAAAGAAGACCGTGAAAAGGGCGGCCGGAAATAAGATGCCCGCAGGAAAAACAGCCGGCTCAGAGAAGCAGCCCGAAGAAAGAGAGCGGTATAAGGGTTCCCTGGAGCAGAAGACAGAGCTTTTGGGCCTGATGGTCAAGGAACCCTGGATTCATCCGTCGGAGCTTAAAAAGCTCAAAATGCCGGTGCTTGTCATTGCGGGAACGGAAGATATGATAAGAGACGGCCATACGAGGCATATACACCGTGCGATTCCCGGCAGCAGGCTGAAGCTGATCCGCGGAGACCATTTCATCGCATTGAAAAAAAGCGCAGAATTCAACCACGCCGTAGCCGCTTTCCTTCATGCAACGGAAGGAAGCATGACAATGACCATGAAACGCCTTTGGGCAGACCGCCATCCGGGGCGGTTAGATCACGAGGATGGGGTGGATTTTTCAGTGCTTGTACCGCTTGTTAAAAAAGACGGGGAATATCATCTTTTATTCGAAGTCAGATCCGACGTGCTGAAGAGCCAGCCGGGAGAGGTTTGCTTCCCTGGCGGCGCAGTGGAGCCGGGAGAGACAAGAAAAGAGGCCGCTATCCGTGAAACAATGGAAGAACTGGGCATTTACGAAAACCAGATTGACATGATAGCCCCGCTCGACATACTCATCACTCCCGCCAACATGGGAGTATATCCATTCCTGGCGGAACTCAAGGGATACCGCGGAACATTCTCGGCCGAAGAAGTAGACCATATATTTACGGTCCCTCTGAAATGGTTCCTGGCCCATGAGCCGGAAAGCTATTCCACAGAGGTGCAGACAATACCGGGAAAAGACTTCCCATTTGAGCTGATCCCGAACGGAGAAGAATACCATTGGCGTAAAGGAAAATATAAAGTAATGTTCTATCAGTACGAGAATCAGGTAATATGGGGCATGACGGCCAAGATACTGCATTCCTTTATCCAGAGATGTAAAGAGGAAATGGGCATGAAAAAATAGTGGTCTCGGCAATTCCCCCAACGTGAAAAAGAGGCGGGATGGCCAGGCAGATTGGATGGCCGGGACCGAAGACTCATAACCCCTCCCTCATCCCATCCCCAATTGCCGCCCGCCCCTCATTTTTCACACCCTCCTCACCAGCACCTGCAGTTCTGTCAGATACTCCTCATGCCGGTTTGTATCATTCATATCAATATGGTACAGCTCCAGCGGCGTGCCGCAGCTTTCGCAGCCCGCGTCCCGGATACGTTCCATCAATTCTGCAAAAACTTCGGATATCCTCTGTTCATACATCCCCCAGTAAAACAGCGACGCGTAATGTCCTTCCGGTATCACGGAGCTGTGATTGTCCCAGTCACTGATGAAGAACACGGAACGGAAATGGTTATAAATCCCCTGTTCTATGCTGGCCGGATCCATTTCCGCGCCGAATCCTTTTATTCCTATGATATGGATATTGTCTTCATATCTGTTTTCCAGTTTCTTCAGGACAAAATCCACGTCGTTTTCCAGAATGATGTCTTCCGTAAGCTGGAAACATGGCCTGGCGTCGAAATGACGGATGGTGAATTTGCGGTCCTCGGTCAGCCGGTCCTCCAGCAGCTCTTTTTTGCGCGCCTCAATATCCTTATATTTTTCCTGCAGCCTTGCAACCTGAGTCAGAATCAGGTCCTCTTCCTCATCCAGAAGGTTCAGTGTGGACTCAATATCCCGGTTATTAATATATTCCCGTATCCGTTCCAGCGGGATATCCAGCTCTCTCAGGGAACGGATGATATTCAGCTTTCCAATATCCTGCACGCCGAAGATGCGGTATCCGTTTTGCCCCCGTTTGGGCGAGAGCAGCCCCTGTTCCTCATAATATCGCAGCGTGTCGCTGCAAAGTCCGTATAGTCTTGAAATTTCCTTGATTTTATATGAATTGTTCAACTTTTCATTCCTCCCTTGACCTTCGTATTATACGAAGGTTTATAATAGAAGTCAAGAAGAGGAGGTTTTATCATGTTACTTAAAAAATTCTGCCGGTTTGTTATTCCCTCCATTATCTCGATGTGGATCTTTGCGCTCTACACGATGGTAGATGGAATCTTCGTTGCAAGAGGAGTGGGGGAGTATGCCCTGGCAGCGGTTAACCTGTCCATGCCATATACGATTTTTATCTTTTCACTGGGGCTGATGATGGCGACGGGAACATCGACACTGATTGCAATATTTATGGGAGAAGGGAAAGAGGAGGAGGCCCGCAATACATTTAACCAGAACCTGGTTATCCTCATAGCGGCTGGAATCATTGTTTCCCTCCTGACCTGGTTTAATCTTGAGAGGATCGCGTACTTTCTGGGGGCGGCTCCGGAGACGATTGAATACGTGAAGGGATACCTGGGCTGGATATCGGTATTTGCGGTATTCTTTATTGTTTCTTATAATATGGAGATATTCGTGAAAACGGACGGCTGTCCGCCGCTTCAGATGGCCGGAGTAATGACCAGTGCAGTCACTAATATTATATTGGATTATCTCTTTGTCATGAAGCTCCACATGGGCGTGGAGGGAGCCGCAATTGCTACAGGTATTGCACAGGTGGTTTCCACTACACTGTTCCTTTTGTATTTCCGTTTCCGCTCCAAACGCCTGTATTTCTGCAAGTTTAAGTGGAACCTGAAGCTTTACCGGAGAATTATCCCGCTGGGACTTTCCGACAGTATCACCGAGATGTCGGGCGGCCTTGTGATTTTTCTGTTTAACCACATGATTTTGAGCGTGATTGGAAACGAGGGAATTGTCAGCTACACCGTTATTTCCTATATGAATACGCTGGCTCTCAACAGTATGGCGGGAATCAGCCAGGGAGCGCAGCCGCTTGTCAGTTTCCAATACGGAGCCGGGGAACAGAAGAAGTACCGGCAGCTGTTCCGTTATTCCGTCATATCCGCCTGCATTTCGGCTGTAGTGTTCCTGTTTATAGCAGAGGGGATGCCTCAGGCAGTGGTAGGGCTGTTCCTGGGAAATGCCGATCAGGAGCTGTCGGCCTACACGGTGAACGCGCTCCGCATGTACGGTCTTTCTTTCGCTATCGTTGGATTTAATGTGGTGACGGCCGGTTTCTTTACGGCGATTGAGCGGCCAATTTACTCCGTTGTGATTTCCTCCGCCAGAAGTTTTGTCCTCTTATCGGCCTGCCTCGTTGTTATGACGGCGCTGATTGGGGAGAACGGAATCTGGTTGTCTACCGTAGCATCGGAAACACTGTGCCTCTGTATTACCCTGTTTTTCTTTTGGCGATACAAAAAAGCAGGTAGTTTCAACGGAAACAGAGTGAGAAACGGTATGGCTTCGTCAGCGGAGAATACCCTATAGATTACCGGGGGCTGACTCATTCCCGGGCAATAAAAAAGTCCCGTATGGAACGGCAAAACGCACGGACCATATGGGACTTTACTAAATATATGCGCCGGAACGGATTTTTCCGAAATGCGCCTGTATTTACAATCATCACAGCGGGAAGATGTCGAGCCTCATAATCTTTCCGTCTTCGTCTATCTCGGTGATATAGGCGGTTACCGGGACAACCCGGTCGCCGTATTCGATGAAATAGCACACGTTGTCGTCTGCCTTATGCACCGTGTTGGTGATCGGGAACGGACCCCCGTTGAACCCGAATCTGTGATGGAACATCATTTCAATAGCCATCTTACCCTCCAGATGCATGATATCTTTGTTGAGTTTCAGGAAGGACGTATCGTGTAAGATCCCCTTTTCATTAAATAAATCGGCCAGGCCGATATTGTCGCCTTTTTTCATGCACTCCATGTATTGTTCTAAAATGCGCATAGCTTTTGCTCCCTTCTGATTATAATCAATATAAAATACGGCTAAAGTCCGTCCGCTTTTTTGTTAAAACCGGCTGTTGACCCGAAAAGTTAGGGTTCCCCGGCGCCTAGAAGCGCTCGGAACGGAGCAGGGCGTCGATTCCGCCGTCTACAAACAGGATAACGCCGTTGATGCCGCTGGCCAGAGGTGATGCCAGGAAAACGATAGCATTGGCGATCTCGGAAGCGTCCAGGAATTCCTTGCGGCCGTATCTGGTCGGGATGGGAATCAGCAGGGCTGCATCCATCTGTTTCTCCGTCATGCCTTTAGTCATCGGTGTGGTGGTGTTGCCGGGAGCTACCGCATTGATGCGCAGTCCGTCTGCAGCCCAGGAAGAAGATACACGGCGCACCCAGCGGGCCAGGGCGTGTTTGGATGAGCTGTAGCAGGACGGTGTTTTGTCCGGCGGGATATGTCCGGCAAATTCCATAGTTGCGCTCTCATCGGCCACGTTGGAGAGCATGTCGACCCAGTCTCTTTTTACGGTTGCGTTCGTAATAGAGTTGGACGAGGTCACGACGCAGTTGCCGCCCTTTTTCTTCAGCAGGGGGCGCAGGCCGTCGGCAATAGCGATTGCCGCAAAGAAATTCAGTGCAAAAATTTTCTTGGGCGGAGCGGTAGGTCCGACGCCGGCGTTGCAGATAACGCCGTCTATGCCGTCCGGGTATTTTAAAAATACAGCCTTGATGGCTCCCTTTCTTCCCTCATCTGTGGAGAGGTCCGCAGTATAATCGCCTCCGTTAAAGTCAATGTTAAATACTTCGTGGCCTTCGTCCTCCAGCTTCTTGCGGGCTTCGGCTCCTATTCCGGTAGTTCCTCCGGTAATTACATAGATACTCATTCTCCTCACCTCATTCTCTAAAATCCAAACGGCCGCCGTATGGTTTCGATGCGCTGTCGATTGGTGTGCTCCCAATTATAGTAAGCTCAAAAGTATTTGTCAAACTATTTTGTTTTCATTGTGAAGAACGTAACAATTGCTAATAAAACTGTTAAAGTTATAACGCTTGTTAAAAAAATAATATAAATAATCAGATAATTACTCGGAGCCCTTTATTTTAAAGCATTTCGCTGTACCCGGAGAGGAAAAGGCAAGAAGGGCATAACAGGGCCGCTCCCATCGGAGAGAGTAGAAAAACAGGGCTAAAAAAACATTTTTTTGACAATATATTTTTAATTGCTTTCAGCATGCCGCGCTTGAGCGGAGATGCTGCCCGTGAATGGCAATGCGGAGAAAACCTGTTATGATTCCTGTTGTGATTCCTGCCCTTCGGGGCTTGACAAAGAACGTATTCTGGCGTAGAATCAAATTTACCGAAAAAATTATAGAAAACATAATTTGATAGAGTAAAAAAGCGTTGAAGGGGACTATTAAATCTTTACACACATCCAGAGAGGAAACCGGCGGTGAGAGGTTTTCGTGTTAAGGAAGGTTGAACCTGCCCCGGAGCCATGCATGAAAGTGTATCGTAGATCCGGCGTTAACGGATATAAAGTGAACCGCGCACCGATGTCTCAGACCAGATGCCGAAGCCGGTTAAATTGGGTGGTACCGCCGAAGAATGTTAAGCCATTCGGTCCCTTCGATCATTTCGATGACGAAGAGATCGCGTGGCTTTTTTAGTCTATTAAAAAAGGAGAGTCATTATGGCAAAGGACAAAAAATTAGTGGAGGCCATCACGTCCATGGATGTGGATTTCGCACAGTGGTATACGGATGTGGTGAAGAAAGCAGAGTTAATCGATTACTCCAGCGTAAAGGGCTGTATGGTGATTAAACCGGCCGGATACGCTATCTGGGAGAACATCCAGGGGGAACTGGACCGGAGATTTAAGGAGACGGGTGTACAGAATGTATACATGCCGATGTTTATCCCGGAGAGCCTTCTTCAGAAAGAGAAGGATCACGTGGAAGGATTTGCGCCGGAGGTTGCCTGGGTGACTATGGGAGGCCTTGAGCCGCTTCCTGAAAAAATGTGTGTAAGACCGACTTCCGAGACCCTGTTCTGTGATTTCTATGCAAGGGATATCCAGTCCTACCGCGACCTTCCGAAGTTATACAACCAGTGGTGTTCGGTTGTACGCTGGGAGAAGACAACCAGGCCGTTCCTGCGTTCCAGGGAGTTCTTATGGCAGGAGGGACATACGGCACATGCTACGGCAGAGCAGGCAGAAGAGAGAACGGAGATGATGTTAAATCTCTACGCCGATTTCTGTGAGGAAGTGCTGGCAATGCCGGTTGTACGCGGCAGAAAGACAGACAAAGAGAAGTTCGCCGGCGCCGAGGCCACCTATACAATCGAAGCGCTGATGCATGACGGAAAAGCCCTGCAGTCGGGAACCAGCCACAACTTCGGCGACGGATTTGCAAAGGCGTTTGAGATCCAGTATCTTGATAAAGATAACCAGTTAAAATATGTCCATCAGACATCATGGGGCATGACAACACGCCTGATTGGTGCTATTATTATGGTACATGGTGACGACAACGGACTGGTGCTTCCTCCGAGGATTGCTCCTGTCCAGGTCATGATTGTCCCGATTCAGCAGAATAAGGAAGGCGTTCTCGACAAAGCATTTGAGATTAAGGAAGTGCTTTCCGGCTTCAGCGTAAAAGTGGACGATTCCGACAAATCACCGGGATGGAAATTCAGCGAATCAGAGATGCGCGGAATTCCGGTACGCGTGGAGATTGGACCGAGAGACCTGGCGGAAAACCAGGCAGTGCTGGTACGCCGTGACACACATGAGAAAATGACTGTTTCACTGGATGAGATAAATGAAAAGGTGGCTGAACTCCTTGAGACAATCCAGCATGATATGTTTGAGAGAGCGAAAGCACACCGCGACGCGCATACGTATCAGGCTGTGAACATGGAGGAGATGAAGGATCTGGCCGACAATAAACCGGGCTTTATCAAAGCGATGTGGTGCGGCTGCCAGGAGTGCGAGGATCAGCTGAAGGAGAGCGTGGGCGTTACGTCACGCTGTATGCCTTTTGAGCAGGAAACATTATCTGATAAATGTGTATGCTGCGGAAAACCCGCAACAAAGATGGTATACTGGGGAAAAGCATACTAATTCATGAGATCAAGAGTTCCGCGTGCGGGACTCTTGATTGATATTCAGGACAGAAAGGAGCTGGCGGGGTGCAGATAATAATACCAAAACAAGTGGAATGGATTCTTGCAGAGCTGAGAGAGCACGGCTATGAGGCATTTGCCGTTGGCGGCTGTATCAGGGATGCGCTTCTTCACCGTGAACCGGGCGACTGGGACATCACTACGTCGGCCAGGCCGGATCAGGTAAAACAGGTTTTTGGTAAAACTATTGATACCGGTCTTCAGCACGGAACCGTAACGGTCATGCGGGAGCATGTCGGGTATGAGATTACCACATACCGGATAGACGGGGAATACGAGGATGGAAGGCACCCGAAGGAGGTGGCGTTCACCTCGGATTTAAAGGAAGATCTGAGACGGCGTGATTTCACGATCAATGCCATGGCCTACAACCGTGAGACCGGGATTGTGGACATTTTCGGCGGAATCCCGGATTTGGAGAAAAGAATCGTGCGCTGCGTCGGCGACCCGATGGAACGGTTCACGGAAGATGCACTTCGGATCCTCCGGGCTATCCGGTTTTCCGCCCAGCTGGGGTTTGAGATAGAGGATAATACGTACCGGGCGCTGTCGGTGATTGCCCCGAACCTTGCTCATGTGAGCAAAGAGAGAATCCAGGTGGAGCTTACAAAGACACTTCTGTCGGAACATCCGGAACGGATTTATCTGGTGGATGAGACGGGGATGAGCCCTTATGTGTCAGATACCTTTGGCGCCGTTTTTGAGGGAACCGGGAAAGAGAGGGGAATCTCCGCCTGTACGAGGGCGTCGCGCCTGCCTGCCCGGAAAGCGCTCAGATGGGCGGCCTTTCTGGCGTATGCCGGGGAGGTAAACACGGTCCGGATTCTCAAAGAATTGAAGATGGACAATGACACGATAAACAGGGCGGAGACCCTGGTAAAGTGGTTTGCACAAGAGCTTTCCCAAGAGGAGGCAAAGCTCCGGGCCGTCATGAGCAGCATGGAGGACGATCTTTTTGACGATCTTCTTCTGCTCAGGGAATTTCTGCTTCCGGAGGAAAGGGCGGTGACGGAGACATTCAGGGAAACGGCCGAGATAATCCGCGGCCGCGGTGACTGTATCCGTATGAAGGATATGGCGGTGAGCGGAAAAGATCTGATTGCGGCGGGGGTAAAACCGGGACCGGAGATGGGCGGCATCCTGAGCAGCCTGTTCGCACATGTGCTTAAGCATCCCGAGGACAATGAAAAGGGATATCTGCTTCATATGGCAGGTACGCTCAGATGACACTGCAAAGGCGGAACGTAACAGGAAGGAGAAAAGCAATTAATGAGTGAGGCAAACCTGGACGCAAAATACATTCAGATGACGCAGACACCTGTGGAGAGCCTGATTTGCAGGCTGGCTGTTCCGACGATCATCAGCAACCTGATCACAACATTTTACAACATGGCAGACACTTTTTTTATCGGCAGAATCAGCACCAGCGCCTCCGGCGCGGTAGGAATCGCTTTTTCCGTCATGGCGGCCATACAGGCTGTGGGCTTTTTCTTCGGCCAGGGTTCGGGGAACAATATTTCCAGGCTCCTGGGCAGGCAGGAGACGGACAAGGCGGGAAAACTGGCCGCGGTCGGCTTTTATTCGGCGTTAATAGGAGGGGCGGCCATTGCCTTTCTCGGGCTTTTTTTCCTGGAACCGCTCTGTATGCTGCTGGGTTCCACGGAGACCATCCTCCCTTATGCGAAAGACTATCTCAAATATATACTCATCGGCGCACCCTATATGGCGGCTTCACTGGTACTGAACAACCAGCTTCGTTTTGAGGGAAGCGCGTTTTACGGCATGATAGGCCTGACGACGGGGGCTTTGCTCAACATCGTACTTGACCCGATCCTGATATTCGGATTCCATATGGGAATCTCCGGCGCCGCCCTGGCTACCATCATCAGCCAGTTTGTCAGCTTCTGCCTGCTGTACTGGGGAGTCAGAAGGGCAGGCAACGTCCTGATACGGTTTAAGAATTTCAGGCCGTCGGTTTACTTCTATAAAATGATATTAAACGGCGGCCTGCCTTCGTTGTGCCGTCAGTCTATCTCAGGCATTGCCATGATCTGTCTGAATACGGCGGCCAGGCCCTATGGGGATGCAGCTATCGCAGCCATGGCGATCGTATCCAGAATTACCAACTTTACGAATTCCATCCTTCTCGGTTTCGGACAGGGTTTCCAGCCAGTGTGCGGATTTAATTATGGGGCAAAGCTCTATGAAAGAGTGAAAAAAGGATTCTGGTTCTGCGTGAAAATCGGAACGGTATTTCTCCTGGTTCTGGCTGCGGTGGAATTTGCCGCTGCGCCGCTTCTGATTCAGCTTTTCCGGAAAGGTGACGCGCAGGTACTGGAGATAGGAGTGAAAGCGCTGAGACTCCAGTGTCTTACATACGGTTTGAACGGCTGGGTTATGATCAGCAATATGATGATGCAGACGACGGGAAAGATGTTCCGGGCTTCATTTATGGGCGTGTCCAGGCAGGGGATATTCCTGATTCCGGCCGTACTGATGCTGCCTGCCTTTATCGGCATACTGGGGATCCAGATTGCGCAGCCGCTGGCCGACTGTATCACGTTTGTCGTATGCCTGGTTCTGCAGACCGGGCTTTTGCGGGAAATGAGCAGGGAAGAGAAGGAAAATGAAAGACTTCAGGCGGAAGCTTCCGGCCCGGATTATATGGGAGGATAGTCAGGAATGGTTTTTGATCGAAGAGAGAAAATAATTGCGATGCTGAACCGCGACGGCATGGTCAAGGTAAGTGAACTGGTGGAGCTGTTCCAGGTGTCGGTGGAAACAATACGCCGCGATTTGGAATATCTGGAGAAACAGGGGCTTTTAAGCCGTGTTTACGGAGGCGCCGTGGCCAACAAGAAGCGGGGAATCGAACCGCATATTGAGTTGAGGCAGACGGAGCATTACGCGGAAAAATGCGCAATTGGGGAGCGGGCCGTCGATTTTGTGGATGACGGTGACGTGATTGCAATCGATTTGGGGACAACGACCCTGGAATTTGCCAAAGCGCTGGCAGGGAAAAAGCGCGGTCTGACGGTTCTGACCAATTCGATCCCGATTGCCGTGGCGCTCTCGGAGGACGACGGGACCCGTGTGTTCCTGGTCGGTGGAGAGGTAAGAAAAAGGGAGCTGTCTGTTTCAGGACATCTGGCCGATGAGAATATGAGATTATTCCAGACCGATAAGGTGTTTCTGGGGGTCGGCGGCCTGACGGAGAATTTCGGAATCACAGATTTCCATGTGGAAGAGACACCGTTTCGCAGAATCGGGATTAAAAAGACACAGAAGGTATTCGCGCTGTGCGATCACAGCAAATTCGGAGTCACGGCGATGAACCATGTCTGTGACCTCGGGGAAATCGATATTTTGATAACAGATCGTGAGACGGATAAAAAGACGGTCAGCCGGTTCCGGGCCCAGGGAGTGGAGGTTTATCTGGCATAGATGGTATCCGGCCCGGAAATTATCGGAATCAAAGACTTTCCGCCAAAATGTGGATTTGACGGAAAACGGAGGTTTACCGGATAACGGGAGACTTGTTTTTTCCTGTATCACATCAGTTTCTTATAATAAAAATAAGGTTTTAAAAGCGGTCTGCCGTTCAAACGGCGGGCCGCTTTTTTTGACTAAAATGTGTAATGTTGTGGATTTATGAGGAGATATGCAAATTTTAACTCAAAAAGTCAATAAAAAACACAAAAAACTTTTGTATATTCTGCGTATATAAAAGAAAAATTAAATGTGATATATTGAGAACTACATAAAAACATTAAAAAAGTTATCAAGAATACACATGACGGAGTTGGCAGAGAGAAAGGACAGGGGCGCGTGGGCAGCAAATACTATATGGGAATTGACCAGGGAACGACGGGGACGACGGTTCTGCTGCTGGATGGGGAATGGAATCTGGCGGCGCAGGCTCATAAAGAGCACAGACAATACTACCCCCGGCCCGGATGGGTAGAGCATGATCCGGAAGAAATACTCAGGCAGGTGACGGAAGCGGCCTGTGAGGTAATGAAGAAGGCGGGAGCTCTGGCAAAAGAGGTGCAGTGCATCGGCATCGATAATCAGGGAGAGACGGTTGTAGTGTGGGACAAAGAGACCGGGAAGCCGGTTTATCCGGCCATCGTCTGGCAGGATCGGCGGACGGCAGCATGGGTGGAGCAGTTAAAAGACGGGGAACGGAAGATAATACGTGAAAAGACGGGACTCCATGCGGATGCCTATTTCGGCGCGACAAAGATAAGATGGATTCTGAACACGGTGGAAGGAGCCAGGACAAGGGCGGAAGAAGGGAAACTTCTGGCAGGTCCACTGGATGCATGGTTCTTATGGAATATGACGGGCGGCCGTGTGTTTGCCACCGATTACTCTACCGCGTCGCGGACCATGCTCTTTAATATCCACGAAAAAAAGTGGGATGAGGATCTTCTAAAGCTTTTTGATATTCCGGTAAATATACTTCCGGCGATACGATGCACAGCAGGAGATTACGGCAGTGCCTGTCTTGAGGGAGCGGACGGACAAGAGGCGTGCATACCGATCACGGGAAATATTGTGGATCAGCAGGCTGCGCTTTTCGGCCAGGCCTGTCTTGAGGAAGGAATGGCAAAGACAACGTATGGGACAGGATGTTTCATGCTGATGAATACGGGCACACGCCCCGTCTACTCGGAGTCGGGGCTTTTAACAAGCGTAGCCTGGAAATTAAAAGAAGACGAGATGAGGTTCGAGCTGGATGGAGGAATCTATGTGGCAGGTTCGGTCATCACCTGGATGAAAAATAAGATGAACCTGATAGAGTCTGCGGAGGAGACGAATCAACTGGCCGTCTCGGTCCCGGATACGGCGGGTGTTTACTTCGTGCCTGCGATGACGGGCCTTGCGGCTCCTTACTGGGATCCGTATGCGAGAGGCATGCTGATCGGCATTACCCCGGGAACCGAAAAGGCCCATATTGTAAGGGCGGCCCTTGAGAGCATTGCATACCAGGTCAAAGATATCCTGGAACTGATGGAAAAGGATTCAGGAATAAAAATTAAGACGATGAGGGCGGACGGGGGAATTGCATCGAATGATTTTCTGATGCAGTTCCAGGCGGATATCCTGGGGATCCCGGTGGATGTTCCGGTTATTTCCGAGACAACTGCGCTGGGCGCCGCCTACATAGCCGCTTATGGCATAGGCCAGTTCAATGAACTGAGCGAGATAGAGAGCAACTGGAAACTGAAAAAGCGATATCTTCCGCGAATTGATGAAAATCAGAGGAAGAGGCTCATGGCCAGATGGCACCGCGCTGTGGAGCGCGCCAAAGGCTGGATTGAAGAAGACGAAAACCAGGAAACAAAACAATAGGAATATCCGGCTGCAGTTTGGCCAAAGGCTGAACCGCGGCGATATTTGGGAGTGAGAGAGGAGAGAATATGAAAACAGATGTTGTAATCATTGGCGCAGGAGCGGTAGGCTGCGCGATTGCGAGGGAGTTGTCCAGATATAAACTGGATGTGACTGTAGTTGATAAAAATGAGGACATTGGAGGAGACGCCTCAAAATCCAACAGCGCCATCATCCATACCGGCTACGACGCATCACCGGGAACGCTGGAATCCCAGCTCGTGGCGGCGGCCAATCCAATGTATGATAAGCTCGCTGAGGAACTGGATGTTCCCTTTAAACGGATCGGCGCGATCCTGCCGGCCATTACACAGGAGCAGTTCGAAAAGCTGCCGGAGATTAAACACAAGGCATTTTTAAACCGCGTTTACGATGTGGAATACAAAACGGGAGAGGAACTTCTCAAAATGGAGCCAAACCTGAACCCGGAGGTGAAAGGCGGACTATATATCCCAAGGGAGAGCATCATCGATCCCTTTATCCTGGTGCAGGCGCTGGCAGAGAACGCCAATGAAAATGGGGTGAACTTTCTTCTGAACACAAAGGTGACGGATATCCGGACAGAAAACGGGGCCGTAAAAGAAGTAGTTACCACAGGGGGAACCATCACGGCCGATTATGTAATTAATGCTGCCGCCCTCTACTGCGATGAGATTGCCGCAATGGTTGGCAAGGCGGATTACAAGGTGGTGGCCAGGAGAGGGCAGTTCTACATTCTGGATAAAAATACAGACTGCCAGGTAAAGCAGATTGTGCTCCCGATTCCGACAAAGGTAACCAAGGGAAAACTGATGTGCCCGACTATTCACGGAAATATGCTGGTGGGGCCGACCGCGGAGGATTTGGACAACAAGACTGATAAATCCGTGACCTCAGACGGCCTCGTCAGCATTCTCGAAGACGTAAAGCGGCTGATTCCGGGTGTCAATATCCGCGACAGCATTACACAGTACAGCGGCCTGCGTCCAAACAGGAACCCGGAGGGGCTGCATGTGGACGTATACGATGATTTGAAAGGTTACATCAACCTGTCGGGCGTCCGTTCCACCGGGCTGACACTCTCAGTTGCCATGGGAGTTTACGTGGCCGATTTGATGCGTGAAACGGGAGCCGTCATGGAGCCGAAGGAACACTTTACAGAGAGAAGGAAAGGCGTTCTCCGTTTCCACGAACTGGACAGGGAAGAACAGGACGAGGCGGTGAAGAGGAACCCGCTTTACGGGAAGATTGTGTGCCGCTGTGAGACCGTCACAGAGGGAGAAATTCTGGACTGTATCCGCAGACCGTTGGGAGCCAGAAGCATGGATGCGGTAAAACGCCGCGTCAGGGCAGGAATGGGACGGTGCCAGGGAGGATTCTGCGGCCCGAAGGTCATTGAAATCCTGGCCCGCGAACTAGGTATCACGGTGGAAGAAGTGAACAAGAACAATGAAGGCTCTTACATGGTTGCCGGTAAGACGAGATAGGAGGACGAGATGTACGAAATTGCTTGTGACGTGGTGATTATTGGCGGCGGCCCAGCCGGCCTGTCCGCAGCGGTGGCTGCCAAGAAAGAGGGAGCAGGAAAGGTATTGATTATAGAGAGAGATGAAAAGCTTGGCGGCATTCTGCAGCAGTGCATCCATCCGGGATTTGGCCTGACTTATTTCAATCAGGAATTAACGGGACCGGAGTATGCGGGACGTTTTAAGGAGGAGGCCTTGGAGCTGGGGGCAGAGGCGTTGTTAAACTCCATGGTCCTGGAGGTGCTCCCCGAAGAAAATGCGGTAATCTGCGTTAACTCCGAATACGGCATGACGAGGGTGACGTCTAAGAGCATCGTGCTCGCTATGGGCTGCCGTGAGAGAACAAGAGCAGGTATTATGATTCCGGGAACCAGGCCGGCGGGAGTTTACACGGCCGGCGCCGCCCAGCGCCTGATTAACCGCCAGAACGCGGTGGTGGGAAAAAACATCGTAATTCTGGGTTCCGGTGATATAGGAATGATTATGGCGAGAAGGATGACGCTGGAGGGAGCCAAGGTTCTGGCAGTGGTGGAACTGCAGGACTATCTGGCCGGACTGACAAGAAATAAGGTGCAGTGTCTCGACGATTTTGGGATACCGCTCAAACTGTCCCATACCGTGACCCGGATTGCAGGCAATGAGAGAGTGGAAGGCGTTTTCGTAGCCGCAGTGGATGAGAATAAAAAACCTCTCCGGGAGACGGAAGAGTACATAGCCTGTGACACACTGCTCCTGTCCGTAGGGCTGATTCCGGAGAATGAGCTGAGCAGAAAGGCACAAATCGCTATTTCCCCGGTCACGAACGGACCGGTGGTTAATCAGTATATGCAAACTTCGGAGGAAAACCTGTTTGCTTGCGGAAATGTGGTCCATGTAAATGATTTGGTGGACAATGTGACCGTGGAGAGCATGAACGCGGGAAAATATGCGGCCCGCTATGCAAAAGGGGAACTGCCGGAAGCAGTGAAAGAAGTCATAGCCGTTCCGGGAGCCAATGTGCGTTATCTCTGCCCGCACAAGGTGAGGGTGGCTGAGGAGGACGAGACGGTCCGTCTCTTTTTCCGGGTGACGGCTCCGGATCAAAATGTGACGCTCATTACAAAATCAGGTGGCAGCATTCTGTCCCATAAAAAGGAAATGCGCGTTAATCCCGGTGAGATGTGCCATGTGGATATAAAAACATCGGAGATAACAGGGGATGATGTCACGGTAGAAGCAGTGGGACAGGAGGCGTAAAACGATGAAAAAAGAGATTATCTGCACAATCTGCCCGTTGGGCTGCCATATCACGGTGACCGGCGAAGGCGACAGGATTGAATCGATAGAAGGATATACCTGCAGAAGGGGTGAGGAATACGGAAAGCAGGAGTTTGCCCATCCGGTAAGAATACTGACCAGCACGGTAAAGCTTACGGGCGGGGAGCAGCCCCTCCTCCCGGTGCGCTCCGAGAAACCGGTTCCCAGGGAACTGCTGGTTTCCTGCATGGATGTCCTTAAGGAGACATCGGTGAGCGTTCCGGTTAAACGTTATGACGTGATTGTGGAAAATATCTGCGGAAGCGGAGTCAATATCGTAGCGTCTGACACCGTAGAATGACAATATATAATTCACAGTATCCGTATCAAATAGCAGAAAAAAAGGCAGCAGGGAGATTCCCGGCTGCCTTGGCGTGCAGTTGTATAAGAGGACAAGCCGAGATAGGGGCACGGTTTTCCTTTTTATGGAAATCCCTTATGAAATATGACAAGATTTCCGATTTTTCCTATTGTAACATAAAACGAATTGTTAAAATCATGGAAAAGGGGGCTGTAATGAAAATGACAGAAGCGATGGGCGAAAAAACGAATTTTTTCTCTCAGCAGCCATTTTGGGAGGTGACGAAACAGAGAGAAAATTCACTGCTGAGAACGGAGGATTTTGAACTCAGAGTACTGCGCTACAATGTGAACCAGGGGTGCACCGGGTTAAACTGCATACCGGGCGTAGGTCAGTTGGGGCTGGTATTCTCGGTTCAGGAAAAAGAAGCTTCGGCCTATGTGTTCGGGGTACTGCCGGAGAAGAAGGAAATACCGATGTACGGAATTGAAAAGGCGCTGATGGTACAGTTCGTTCCGGGCAGCTTTACATGCGCCACCGGAATCCCGGCCGATGAGGTGCCGCCTGAAGGGCTGAAACTGGGGGATGTGTTCCCGTGGGCTATGCCGATGGTGGAGAATATCAATGCGGTGGACAGTGAGAAAGAGCATTTTATGCTGCTGGGCCGGTTTCTGGCCCAGTGTCAGGAGAAGAAGGGGGAAAGAAGGGAAAACGAGGAAAAGATGGCGGTATCTATCGCACACTATATGATGCAGAGAAACCGTTCCGTACGGATGAAGGAGCTGGAGGAATGCTATGGCTACACGGCCAGAACGCTTCAAAAACTGGTTCTCAAAAATGTGGGAATCACGCCGAAGCAGCTGAACCTTCAGATATGCCTGCAAAGCGCCATCCGGCAGATGTCACAGAGCAAAGGAGGCTCGCTGACGGAGATGTCCCACCAGATGGATTTTTATGATCAGTCCCATTTTAACAGAATTTTCCGGAAGATGACGGGGTTATGTCCGGGAGAATATTTGAAACGGCTGCAGAGCGGGCAGGTTACGGGGAAGATAACATGTTAGGGTGTATCCTTTTGATACACCGGTATGAAGGAGAGAAGAGGAGGTCGTTATATGTTAGTAGCAACATGGATTATCACATTTACATTAATTATCGGAGTAGGAATCTATGCGGGAACTAAAATTACCAGCGCCAACCAGTGGTCCGGCGGCGATAAGACGATGGGGGCGTTCGCTATCGGAGCCGTTCTCGGAGCCTGGCAGATAGGCGGCATGAGCATCGTGGGCGCGGCACAGAACGGTTACACGATGGGTATTGCCGGATGCTGGTATTCCATAGCGGGAGGTCTGTATTTTCTGCTGGTGGGAGTATTGTCCAAGGTGCTCCGCCAGAATATGGTCAGCGAGGCCCTTCCCGATTTCCTGGCCAGGAGATATTCGACTCCGTTAGCCAGAATCCAGTCCTATATCTGGGTGGTATTCGGATGTATCTACATTCCGATTCAGCTTAAAACCATTGCTTCCATTATCCAGATTGTTATTCCCGGATTCAACTCTGCGGCAGCTATGGTCTGCGGCGTTACAATTGCGGCCGTGTATACAGGATTTGCCGGCATGAAGGGTTCGTCCGCCATCGGGCGTATCGTCTGCATTTCCACTTACGTGCTGCTGATTATATTCGTGGTTAAAAATCTGGCCGGATTTGGTGGATACGCAGGTCTGATTGCCCAGCTTCCAAAAGATTATGATAAACTGATTGTTCCCGCCATGCCGAAACAGCAGATATTTGCCTGGGCGGTCGGAGGCGCCCTGAGCTCGGCGGTTATGCAGTCGGTGCTTCAGCCGGTTCTGGCGGCAAAGGATGCGAAAGCAGGACGGAACGGATGTATTATCGGTTACATTTTCGCGGCTCCTATCTGTATTTTGACAGCCATGATCGGTATGATGGGCCGTGCCGCCAACGACGGCCTGGGTGACGGAGCCACGGCATTCGCCTGGACCATTAAAGAATTCAGCTCCCCGCTCTATGCAGGAGTCATTTTCGCAGTCTGCACCATGATTATTGCCGCAACAATGGCAACCATGATGATGGCGACCGGAACAATCCTCACGAACATTTATAAGAACCAGATTAACACAAAGGCATCCGACAAACAGATCCTGAATGTATCCCGCTGGGGAACCATCATTCTGGCATTCTTTACACTGATTCCGGGGTTCCTGATTCCGTCTGCGCAGCTGACTGACTTGTTCCTGACCCTGACCTACAGCGTTACGGCTCCGTTCAGCTTCTGCGTTATCATCGGTATCCTCTGGAAAAAGGTGAACTCCAAAGCAGCCACGGCCAGCGCGGCAGTTGGAATTATCGTAGCCATAACCTGGGTGATTCTGGGACTGAATGCAAAGCTTAATATCGTATATCCGGTTATTATCGCCAGCTACACCGTGGGAATTATTGTAACGCTTCTGACCTCCAAAGAGGATGCGGTGAAAACACAGTAAAAAGGCAGTTCAGTTAAAAAAGAAAGGAGAAATGAATTATGCCAAACAGACCATATCTTGGAAGGGAAGTATCTGAAATAGCAATGTATAAGCCGCATGTATCCGGCACGGAGGGGGCAGTGAGCTGCAATAACCCCTATGCCGCGTCGGCGGGGCTTGAAATGATGAAAAAGGGAGGAAACGCCATCGACGCAGCCGTTGCGGTGTCCCTGGTCCTGGGAGTTGTGGAGCCTTACCACAGCGGCATCGGCGGAGGCTGTTTCCATATCGTATACCACAAAGAATCGAATGAATTTTTTGCCGTGGATGCCAGAGGAGTGGCGCCGATTAATGCATGGCAGGACATGTTCCTGGATGAAAACGGCGAGGTGGATTTAAACCTGACCGAATTTTCCGGCAGGGCCGTAGCCGTACCGGCTTTCTACCGCGCTATGGACAATGTGCTCAAGAAATACGGGACCATGACATGGAAAGATGTCTCCGGACCGGCCATCCGTCTGTGCCGTGAAGGTTTTAAGTGCGGCTTTGCTTATGCAAGGATCTCCAATACACCGGAGGCCGAGCATAACAAGGCGGAGTATGCAGGTTTTGCCGAGCTTTACCTGAACGGAGGAAAGCCGAGGGAGTTTGGCGAGATTATCACAAACCCCGATCTGGCCGATACGATGGAAGGCGTGGCGGAGCACGGTGTGGACTGGTTCTACAACGGCCCGGTTGCCGACGATATGGTGGCGCATGTACAGAAACACAAAGGCGTCCTTGTAAAAGAGGATCTGGAAAAATGCGCGCCGATCGAGAGGAAGCCGGTAAGAGGCACATACAGAGGCTATGACGTGGTATCCATGGCGCCGCCGTCCTCCGGCGGAAGCCACATTATACAGATGTTAAATATTTTGGAGCATTTTGATTTAAAGGGAATGGGATTCCATTCAGCGGACAGCACCCATGTGCTGGCTGAGACGATGAAACTGATGTTTGCAGACCGCTCTGTGGCTATGGGTGACCCGGATTTTGTGGAAGTACAGGTTGAAAAGATCATTTCCAAGGAATACGCGGAGGAACTGGCAGCCAAAATTGATATGAATGAGGCGAAGGAATTTGCCCCGACGGATGGAATTGAAGCAAAAGAGTACAGGGGCTGTACCTCCCATTTCTCGGTCATGGATAAAGAGGGTAACGTATTTGTGCAGACCCAGACAATCCGTAACTGGTGGGGCTGCGGCGTCGTAATCCCGGGCAGGGGATTTATCATGAACAACACCATGGCCGACTTCAGCCCGAAGGCCGGAGTCAGGACGACACAGGGGCTTGCCTACGGCATGGCTAATGCGGTGCGTCCCGGAAAGACTCCGCTTTCCAGTATGTCTCCTACTATTGTCCTGAAAGATCAGGAGCCGGTTCTGGCCGTGGGCAGCGCCGGAGGCCCAAGAATTATTACCAGCACGCTTCAGTTGATTATCAATACGCTGGATTACGGCATGATGATGGATTCTGCGGTAAAAACGCCCCATATGTGCTGCCTGACAAAGGATCAGGGCCTGGAACTGGAGGAAGGATTCTCTCCTGACACGGTAAAACTCCTGGAGGAAAAGGGCCACAAAGTAATTGGAACGTCCGATTTTGGAGTGCTTCTCGTTATGCCGAACGGCATTATGAAGAAGGACGGCCAGCTCTTCCCGGGCGGAACGAGCCGGGTAGACGGCGGGGGCGGAGTTCTCACGAAAGACGGAACCGTGGCCATCGACGGATTGTGTTTTGAACCGTAACAGAGAATGTAAAAAAAGAATGGAAATAAAGAATAGAAATAAAGAATAGGAAGAATGGCAATTAAAAAACTGTAACATCACTTTAACAAAAACCTTATTCCGGCTATAACCTTAAAAGCCCCGTAACCCGGGGCTTTTTCTTTTCGAAAAACGTTAAAATACGCGGTTGACTTTGCTTCTGCTATATGAGGGATAATAAATACCAGAGAAAAAAGAAAGGGGTATTTATTATGAGACGCAGCATGAAAACGAAAGTATTGGCAGGGGTATTAGGGGCAGTCATGACCGCTTCACTTCTGGCCGGATGCGGAACGCAGAACCAGGGCGGGCAGCAGGCGCAGACTGAAGCGGCCACAAACGCAGCAGAAACAAAAGCAGAGGAAACAAAAGCTGAGGACGGCAAAACGGACGCCGGAGATACGGCCTCCCAGGTGAAAACAGAGAAAAACACGGCGTCAGCGGAGGCGAAGGAGGGGGAAGTGCTTCTGCCGAACCGGAAACTGAACGTATCCGTCATCCAGATGCCGATGCTTGACACGGCGGAGAGCCTGCAGTATTTAAGCGACACGGTTGACGGCCTGATGTACGGAACCCTCCGTCCCGAACTTGTCGTGGGAGTGGAGGACGGCCTTGGTTTCACTCCGCAGAGGATGGACAGTGATTTTATCGACTATCTGGGTGCAATCGCCAAAAAGTACGGTATTTACTTTGTACCTGGAACGTTCCGCGAGATTTCAGACGATCTGCCGGAAGGTGAAACGTATAACACCTGTCCGGTATTCGGACCCGATGGAGAATTAATTGATGTCTACAGAAAGAAAGCTCCATACTATCCGGTAGAGTCCAACACTCCAAGCAGCAGCTCTGATTACTGCACTTTCTATATACCGGAAAAAGACGTTACGGTTGGACTTCAGATCTGCTACGATCAGTTCTTCCCGGAGATTTCCCGTACGCTGGCCCTGGAAGGAGCTGAACTGATACTGACGCCGTCCTACGATCCGGCCGAATATGATTTCATCCCCGATGTCATTCCGAGGGCAAGGGCGCTGGAAAATGAGTGCTATTACATATGGACCAACGGCGTAAACGGGCCTTGCGGCAATTCCACCATTGTGGATCCGGAGGGACAGGTCATTTATAAATGTGACTCCACGGAAATGACATATACAACGACGCTTGACTTTGCAAGAGTTACCGAAAAACGTCTTTACGGACAGGATCAGCACCTGAATTCCCTGCGCAAATTTAACCTGCAGTATCCATATGCGGGCCGTGTTGCAGAGGCGCCCGTATATGAGGGCTGGCCGGAGCTGACTCTGGACAGAACAGAGTATGATAACCGCGTTTCGGAGATCGGCATGAGCACGATGCCAAGAGAACTGAGCCAGGAAATGCAGGCGGAACAGGACAAACTGATGGATGAGAAGATGAAGAGCATCCAGGGAAGCGGAAAATAAACAAACAGAATAATATTCAAGGGGGTATCTTTCATGTCAGAAACGGCTGCAGTAAAATCAAAGGGCAGTGCAACGGCAAAGTCGGGCAGTAATATAACAAAATTTTTACTTTTAAACGCAATCGGTATTTTTATGTTCTTTATTTCCGTTACCATAAACGGAACCAAATCCATCCCGATTGACCATATTGTTACGGCAATCAGAAGCATCCCGAATTTCGGATCGGTCTACGGCGGGCTGATTGTCGTTATCGGAGCAGTCCTTCCATTTGTGAGGGGAACCTGGAATAAGGATACGGTAACAACGGTTTTCTCCATCTTCAAGGTAATTGGCATCGGCGTCGTCATCATGGCTATCTTCGGGTTTGGCCCCGCCAGATTCCATGATCCGGATATGCTTCCTTTTGTTTTCAACAAAGTGGTTGTGCCGGTAACCTCCCTTGTGCCGATCGGGGCCATTTTCCTGGCGTTCCTGATTAACTACGGGCTGATGGAGTTCATCGGAGTATTCATGAAGCCGGTTATGCGCCCGCTGTGGAAGACCCCGGGCCGTTCCGCAATCGATGCGGTTGCCTCCTTCGTGGGAAGCTATTCCGTAGGACTTCTGATTACCAACAGAGTATATAAAGAGGGATTCTATTCCCAGAAAGAAGCGAGCATCATTGCAACGGGATTTTCCACCGTATCGGCCACCTTCATGGTTGTTGTAGCTAAGACCCTGGGACTGATGGACAAATGGAACCTCTATTTCTGGTCCACCCTGATCATCACTTTCCTGGTAACCGCCATCACGACGAGAATCTATCCTCTGAACAAAAAGCCTGATCTCGGCTACGAGGGGATGGAAGTAGTAAAAGAGCCTGTCGTAGAAAAAGGCAAGCTTTTTTCCACCGCGCTGAACGAAGGCCTTGAGGCATGCTCTAAGGCGCCGGGATTCGTGGAAGGCCTGATTAAGAACTTCAAGGACGGTATCAACCTTGCCTTAAATATCGGTCCGACCCTGATGTCCATCGGTTTCCTCGGCCTGCTTCTGGCAGAGTACACGCCGCTCTTTGACATCATGGGATACATCTTCCTCCCATTCACAATGATTCTGGGCTTTGGCCCGGAGGCAATGATGGTAGCCAAGGGCTGCGCCATCAGCCTCGCCGAGATGTTCCTCCCGGCCAATATCGTGGCCGCGGGTTCACCTCTGGCACAGGGCGTAATCGCAATTGTGTGCGTAGCCGAGATTTTATTCTTCTCCGCATCAATTCCATGTATTCTAGGAACGGACATCAAGCTCAGTGTTAAGGATCTTGTGATTATCTGGGCGGAGAGGGTGGTTTTCTCATTGATATTGGCTACTCCGGTTGTGATGTTCCTGTATTAAGGGAGATTGATTGAGAAAGGAGAACGCCGCCGGTGACGGTCGGGGTTCGGGATGGTGAGAGGGAGGCTATGAGGTTCAGTCCCATGGATGGGTGTGGTGAGGGGGAATCCAGGAGAAAAAATTCCTACGGGGACTCGCTCCCGCTTGTGGAATGCGCAACGGGTGCTAGATTCGGCAATACCTCATCAAGCACCGGCGGATTCCAAGGTCCCCTTCGGAAAGTTTTCTCCTTCCTTCCCCGGGAAGGTTGTCGACGGGACTGAAGACGCGAAGGTTATCGCCATCATGAACCCCGGCCTGCGGCCGCTGATTTGTTCTATTTCTTCAATGGGGAAGAGTATTGTCGCAGCCACTATGTTTCGCCAAAGAATTTAGCTTTAGATTCTGAAACGCATTCTCTTTAGCTACAGCCGGAGATGCCGTCAGATTGTAAAGTATCACAACTGTATCGTGCCTGCGACAATACCTCTCACGCACTTGACGAAAGAGACAATCAGCCCTTGAAGATGACGGACGGGGGAGTGGGAGGTGGTGTATGAGTCTTCAGTTCCGGCGGTTGGTTATGGTGAGGGGGAATCCGGAGAAAAAAATTCCTGCGGGGACACGCTCCCGCTTGTGAAGCGCACAGCGGATGCTAAGCTCGAAAACACCTCGCCAAGCACCGGTGGGCTTCAAGGTCACCCTTCGGAAAGTTTTTCTCCTCCTTCCCCGGGGCAGGTAGTCGATGGGACTGAAGACTCAGCGAAGGATGTTGCCCCGTCCGCCGTCTTCAGGGGCTGACTGTCTCTTTCGTCAAGTGTGGGGATGGTATTGTCGCAGCCACTACTCGGTTATGGTGCTTTTCATTTTGCCGGCATTCCGGGCTGACTGGAGCCAGCTGCCAAACATTTATAAAGAACGTAGTGGCTGAGACAATACCCCTCCCTTATTGAAGGAGTAGAACAATTCAGCGGCCGCAGGCCGAGGTTCGGAATGGCGATAACCTCGGCGTCTTCAGTCCCGGGCTATAACCTTCCTGTGGGGAAGAAGGGAGAAAAAGATTCCGGAGGGAACCTGGAGTCCATCGGCACTTACCGAGGTTTTTTCGAGGTTAGTGTCCGTTATGTACTCCGAAGAGCGCGAGCGTTTCCCGCAGGAACTTTTTCTGCCCGGATTCCCCACCCGCGACCGCCCTCACTCCGGGACTGAAGACTCATCCCCACCCTCTCACCATCCCAAACCCCGACCTACCGGCGGCGTTCTCCCTCCCCAATAAAATCCCCCAGTGGCGGCCTGCAAAGCAGGAAATGCTTGCAAAGAGCCGCCCAATGTGCTATATTGCAAAACAGAGGATATGCATACCCTGAAAAAACAACGAAAGGAGACCATTACGATGAAACAGAGAAACGTTATTAAAGGACTGGATCGGAGCATAAGGCACAGTTATCACTGTGATCAGCAGATTGTGCAATTGAATATCGTGCCATGCCGCCGGGAAAACGGGTCTGTTTTTTGTAGTGGAATTCTGCATTTGTAAACAGATTGTCTCTCCGGCTGCGTGAAGACTGGCTGCCGGCGGACGAATACCCTGTTAAGGGGGATAAAAGACGTCACATATGATAGGATATGAGAATTTTTAGGAGCCAACTGGTTCCCCGTATATATGTATCGGGGATCACGGCTCCTTTTTTTGAGGTGAAAAATAAAATGAAAACAGTAAAAGGAAGATATAACGAGGCAAAAGTATTTACAGAGGTAGTGGAAGAAACAGCGTTGGAACAGATTAAGATGCTCTGCGATCAGGAATTTTCATCGGGGAGCCGGATCCGGATTATGCCCGACGTCCATGCGGGAGCCGGATGCACCATCGGAACCACGATGACGATCCGCGACAAGGCAGTCCCGAATCTGGTGGGAGTCGATATCGGCTGCGGTATGGAGACAATCCGCATTGGAAACTCCCATATCGAGCTGGAAAAGCTGGACAAACTGATCTACGAAAAGATTCCTTCCGGGTTTAACATCAGGAAAGAGCCGCATCCCTATAATGAGCAGATTGATCTGAATAAACTCCGGTGCAAAATGGCCGGGAAGATTAACCTGGATCGGGCGGTCCGTTCCCTCGGGACGCTGGGAGGCGGAAACCATTTTATAGAAGTGGACCGGGATACAGAGGGAAAACTCTACCTTGTCGTCCACTCCGGTTCCAGACACCTGGGGCTGGAGATTGCCCAATTCTACCAGAATGAGGCGTACAAGGCGCTCAATGGTAATTCCCCGGCCGATGTGGATACTCTGATTAAGGAATACAAGACGGCGGGGCGTGAGAAGGAAATCCAGAAGGCACTGAAAGAACTGAAAGCGCAGGTGACGACCACGGTTCCAAAGGCCCTGGCCTACTGTGAGGGGGAGCTTCTTGAAGATTACATCCACGACATGACGCTGGTACAGCGTTTTGCCATGCTGAACAGAAAAGCGATGATGGATGAGATGATCCGTGGGATGAAGCTCAAAGTGGAAGAGCAGTTTACTACCATCCACAACTATATTGATACGGAAAACATGATCCTCAGGAAAGGGGCTGTCTCGGCGAAGGCGGGAGGAAAACTCCTGATCCCAATCAATATGAGGGACGGTTCCCTGATCTGCGTCGGTAAGGGCAATGAGGACTGGAACTGTTCGGCACCCCATGGCGCAGGACGCCTGATGTCCAGAACCCAGGCGAAAAAATCCTATACCGTCTCGGAGTTCAGAAAAGAGATGGAGGGAATCTACACGACTTCGGTCAATACGGAAACCCTGGATGAATGTCCGATGGCCTATAAGAGGATGCAGGATATCGTGGATAATATTGGAGATACCGCCGGGATTTTATCGGTGATTAAGCCGGTTTACAACTTTAAGGCGGGAGAAGAGGGATGACGGAATTCTTTTAATTCTGGCACCGGCAGGATGCAAAAATACCGGGAAGACAGGAGAAGTTCCTGTTTCCCGGTATAGAAACATACGGAGGCGGCGGCTCAGGCCCGGATTTAGGCGGCCTCCTCAATTTTTCCCAGCTTTTTGTATTCTCTTGTAAAGAGAAGCGCCGTTGTGCTCACCGCAATGATGTCTGCAATCGGCTCAGCGATGAATACGGCCAGCACCTGGTTGCTGAAGAACTGCGGCAGTATAAAGATAAGAGGAATCAGGAGCAGAACTTTTCTGAGCAGGGCGAGAAAGACGGAGGTCTTCGCATTACCCAGGGCAATGAAGGTCTGCTGGCATGCTATCTGAATACTGAAAATCAGGGATGCGGCCATGTAAACCCGCATTGCCCAGACGGTAAACTGCGTTAAATCCGCATTGCTGGTGAAGATAGCGATGAAAACTCTTGGCGTGAACATGCAGATTGCCCACAAAAGAGTGGAGTAGCAGATGGAAACACGCAGGAGAAGGTGGAACGCCTTTTTAACACGGTCGATATTGCCCGCTCCGTAGTTGAAGCTGATAATCGGCTGCGCACCCTGTGTCAGGCCCTGGAGAGGCAGCATGGAGAACTGCATCACGCTCATCAGGATTGTCATGGCTCCGACCGCGATGTCTCCGCCGTATTTCAAAAGGCTGGTATTAAAGCAGACGGAGAGGACGCTCTCGGTGAACTGCATGATAAACGGCGCAAGGCCCAGAGAGACACAGGTGACGATAATATTTCTGTCCAGTTTCATATTCTGGAGCTTGATTTTCAGCAGGCTCTTTTTACCGGTCAAAAATTTGAGGATCCAGACACAGGATACGGCCTGTGAAATGATAGTGGCCCATGCGGCTCCGCGCACGCCCATACCCATACCGAAAATGAAAATCGGGTCCAGGATGATATTGCATATGGCTCCGATGGCGACCGTCATCATTCCGATTTTTGCATAACCCTGCGCATTGATAAATGCATTCAGGCCAAGGGCCAGCTGGACGAAGATGGTGCCGCAGGCATAGATTTCCATGTAGGCCCAGGCATAGACAATGGTCTTTTCACTGGCGCCGAACATCAGCAGGATAGAGCGCCCGAATATCAGGAAGAGCGCAGTCAGCGCAACCGAGATAATCAGGAGCATGGAGGTACAGTTACCGAGGATCTTTTCCGCCTGGTCATTTTTCCCTTTTCCCATCATAATGGAGGCGCGGGGCGCTCCGCCCATGCTGACCAGGGCCGCGAAAGCCGAGATGCACATGATAACCGGCATCGTCACTCCCACTCCGGTCAGTGCGTCGGGGCCTATGTTTTCAATGTGTCCGATATACATACGGTCTACCATATTGTACAAAACGTTAATTATCTGAGCCAGGATAGCCGGAAGCGCCAGGCTCAGCAGAAGTTTTCCGATGTTGTCGTGGCCTAAATCGGCCTCCTTCGAGATGCCGGAACCGGCTTCCTTTGATGTGAACTTATTCTGCATGATTCTCTCTCCCTTTTAATAATAATTCGGTGTTAACAAGAAGTTTATCCAGAGTTTCCGATGTGATGCGAAGCTCCTCCTGAGAAATACCGCGCTCGATATTCCGGGCCATTTCTTTCTGTTTGACGGAGATGCGTTCTGTGATCGGCAGACTCTTTTCACTGAGCTTCAGATGAACAATGCGCCGATCGGACGGCTCGCGGACTGTTTCCAGATAGCCCTTGGCAAAGAGTGAGTCTACGGAACGGGCCACCAGGCCCTTGGAGATTCCCTTGCAGCGGACGATGTCAGTCGCCGTATCTAACTCAGGGGAATTGTTGTGCAAAAATAAGATGACGGCAATCTCATTCGGCGTAAACTGGTACTCTGCCAGTTCATACTGATAAAACCTCCGGTACATCTTATCTATCTTCTGAAATTTTTCAAAAAATCTTCCGGGTGAAGCCAGCAAATTTCTTTCCTCCCTATCAATAAAGTTTATTTTTAAACTGTTCAAAAATAAACTATAATACCTTTTATTCCGTTTGTCAACAGGAAACTAAATGGAAGAAATGAGGGCATATGCGATGAAGTAAACAGTCCGGGCCGTCACCCATCTGTCCGTGATCCCATTTCTGAATTAAAGGCATGTCCGGTACATATTTGGGCAAAAGAGAACATACCCTAGAAGTAGCTTAAAAGAAAGTTGTCTGGAGGGGTGAAGCGTGAATGACAGAAATACAGAAGTATTAGAGCAATATGAACTGGAAATTAAGGCGTTTCGCAGAGGCAGGGGTGCCTGGGTCTGTGAAACCGACAAAGGGCTGAAGCTGCTCCGTGAATATAAAGGGACGGTAAAACGCCTGGAGTTTGAGGAGGAAGTGCTCCGTTCACTTAAGGCGAGTGGGAGCTGTTTTGTGGATCAGTATATCAGAAATAAAGAGGGTGAACTGATGTCGACGGCCGGAGACGGCAGCCGTTATGTGGTGAAGGACTGGTTTTCAGACCGTGAGTGCAACATCCGGGATGAAGAGGAGATTATAGGCGCCGTATCGCAGATTGCCCGTCTCCATAAGACCCTCAGAAAGATAGAGGCAAAGGAGGAGTGGAATCTGGGTTCCATTCTGGCCGAGCCAATGACAGAGGAAATGGAGCGCCACAACAGGGAACTGCGCCGCACCAGGAATTTTATCAGCTCCAAACGCAAAAAAACGGATTTTGAGCTTTGCGTGATGGGGAATTTCTCCATGTTTTATGAACAGGCCCTGGAGGCCCGTGAGGGACTGGGAAAGATGGTGAGCGAGACGGGAGCGCCGGAGCATTACCTGTGCCACGGCGAGCTGAACCAGCACCACATCCTGATGGGACCCGGCTACACGGCAGTAATCGAATTTAATAAAATGCATCTGGGCGTCCAGGTGGCGGATCTGTATCATTTTATCAGAAAGGCTATGGAGAAACATGGATGGAATATGAAACTGGGGATGCGTCTTCTGGATTCCTACGACAGGGTCCTTAAGATGGACGCCAAGGAGAGGGAATATCTCTATTATCTGTTCCTTTATCCTGAAAAATACTGGAAACAGCTTAACTTCTATTATAATGCGAACAAGGCCTGGATTCCTTCTAGAAATGTGGAGAAGCTTCAGAACCTGGAGGTACAGCAGAAGGACAGAAACGAATTTCTGAAAAGGATCCGGTAAGGTGGGGAGCGGATGAGGACGCCGCCCAAACGGCCGGGAGGGAATTGGCTGGGTCTTTAGTCCCGCAGCTTCCGCACCAGGATTGAAGACTCATGTCAATCAAATGATGCAAAACGTTCCACTGCAGTAAACCGATGGAAAACGCCGTCTTGGTCTTTCTAGGCATGGGACGCTACAACATTGACAAAATAAAAGCGCCGCTGTATGCTGAACCTGAGGGATAGGGGGAGACGTGCATGTGGATAAAAAAAACGACAGTCAAAACTCAAAAGGGGAATTATACATATATTCAACTCGTGCAGAGTACATCCGTCAGAGGGAAGAGCCGACATAAGGTGATTGCAAATCTGGGCAGGATGGATCGGCTCGACATGGAAACGGTGGAAGCGCTGGTAGCTTCTGTTTCGTCTGGCACATATGATTCCCTGAAAATGGAGGAGATAAGCTTACTTCCGGTCAAGAGGTATGGGGGTGTTTTGCTTCTTAAGTATCTGTTTGAGGAGACGGGGATTAGAAGACTGCTGGTTGACATCGCAAACTATAAAAATTTAGATTTGTCCACAGTCGATGCTGTTTTTGCACTGGTTGCGTACTATTCGACGAATCACGATGAGGCGATGCGGTTTGACGACTGGATTAAGGCGGTTCACGTTCCCAATTCTGAGAATGTAAATAAGCAGTCAATCAGAGCATCGGCGGCGCTGCTAAATGATACCACCATCATATGTGAAAGTCTGGCGAGCGTCGTAAATACGGACAGTTCCTTAAAGTACAACTACGTAAACCTGTGCATGAATAAAAATATAAAGAATATTCCTGAAAATGTCGTAGTCTCCGCGCTGACCACGGAAGATATGACGCCTGTAAATTTCAAGATTCTGAAATTTCCGGCTTTCAACCAATATGATATTTTTTCTGATTCTGATGTGATTATCTGCGACAATTTAGAGATTCTAAAGGCATGCAGAAATTTTGAAGCATGTGCAATAAAATATATTTATAAGCTCAAAAAAGAAGAGGCCTCCTTTTTCTTTCAGGATGCAGGGTGCGTCGGTGATTTTGTGTCTTCGGGCGGGTATTTCACCGTACACGGAGATATCGGATATAAATCGCAGCTCTTTGAAGGAAAGCAAATCATTGTAATCCGCCCGACCGGAGGATATGTAGAGGAGCTTTTACAATCTGCCAGGGAGCCCCGGGACGTGCTGGTAACAAATCTCGACGCCGGTGCACGGAAAATATTGGATTTATATTTTCACACGGAAAAGATACAGAACTATTTTTACACGATATTTTTACCCATTGATCTGGACTACCTGTATGCGCAGATGAGCAATGATCTCTTATGCCACATGATATTAAACATTTACTTTCTGAGTTTCCTTTTTTCGGACACGATAGAAAAGCGTGCCGCGCCGCTTGGACTCAGCACAGAGGATGTGTTTAATGAACTAGACGACATCGTGTCTGCAAAGATTTCAAACGGGGTCACGACCCGGCATTTCCATTCCAAGCTGACGGAAAGACATATTGAGATACTGAGCAGGATGGGACTTAGTCCTCATCCTACGGTTAAAATCTGAACCCAGATCACGGCTCTTCCCTATCCTCCTGCTTCTTAAGCTTTTGAAGCGTAAGGTACAGTATAATGGTGATGATGATGGTGGAAAGCGTCTTTAAAAAAACAGGGATTCCGCCAATATTGATGATAACGGCAGCGACTACCAGGGATACTGCGGCGGCTTTATAGTTCATCAGTGCAAACTGGGTAAAGATAGCGCCGAACATTGCCGGTACGATATACTGGATCATGCCGAATATTCTCTGAGGCAGGAATTTCAGCAGGGTGCCGCCCATGGTTGCAAGGAGGAGTAAACACAGAGTGTTGACCACGGTTGAAGCAATTACACAAAAAGTAGAGAGGATATCGGCCTTAGGCGTGCCGGGTTCGATTCCCAGTGAGGCCAGGGTTGACAAGACGCTGGGAAGTTTCATATTCTTTACATTGCCCGACAGGACGGATACATAGGATGCGGCCGGTCCCATAAGCAGAATATATGTCATGGTATCGGCCACGGCGATCCAGTTATGTCCCATGATTGCCCCAATACTCAACAGGCTGGTCAATATTTTATCCCAGCCGGGATGATAACCTCTGACAAAACTCAGATAGAGACCGTATAAAAAACAGCTCACTATTCCGAGAGCCAGTGTAAGCATTCCCCAAAATTGTACTTTCCTATAATAATCCCTTGTATACTCATCCATAGATAGCAGCTCCTCTCCGGTTTTCGTTTTTTGATCAGATAATACTTGCAGCGGTAATGGCGATCAGGATGGAGAGCGCCATTGCCCACTCCTTAAGCCAGGTCTTTTTGCAGCGGTTTCCCAGATAGGTTAGCAGCCACATGGATAGGGCGGCAGAACCAACTGCCACAAAATTCTTCATATCCTTGATAGAATAATCAAGAGCGAAGTATCCGAAGGAGGCGAGAGAGGCGCAAATTCCGATTATCTTACCCAGATTTCCACGCTGATTCACTTTCTGGCGCATCGTGGAAAATGGTTTCAGAAACAGCAGATGAGGCAGAATCATCAGCGCTCCGCCGATATTCATAACCCAGACAGAGCAGGTAAAGGCAGACAGACTGTATGTATCGGAATTGATGCTCGTACCCAGAGTTGATGCGGCGACTTCCGCAGCAGTAGTCTCATAGACTGCATTACCCACCACACTGAGGCGGGAGAGGGACAGGGGAGCGCCAATTTGGGTAATCAGGGCAAGGCCTACGATGAATACGGATAAGGCCGGTCCAATCGTAGTAATGATTCCGGACTTGACGGCTTTTCTAATTTCCACTCCTGTAATACCGAATTGACCCCGGTAGCGCAGACTGATCCTGGCAAATATTAAAGTCTGCAAAAATATCAGAAATACCATAGAGAGGTTGATAATCCACGAGGGAAAGCTGTTGGCTACTTGTAGAACTTCATCATGTGGTGTCATAAACGATAGCTCCTTATCTCATCGGTAATTCACAGGAGGACTCGCCGTCATTTCTCATACGGGAGCCCTTCGGTGAAGTCTGTGTAGTTTACGTTTCTCCGGGAACGGCATCCTGGGGAAGGGGACAGGTATATGGATATACGCGGATGGTCTCGTCGAATTCCTTCTTTGCCTCGGCCAAAATTTCGGGATGTGTCAGAACATCCATCGCCGTCATTGTCATCGCTTTTCCAGCAAAAATCATGCCCTTATGTCCAATGCTCATACCGGCGCATACCGCCTGCTGCCATGAGTGGTTTGGCGAACCAATGGTTTGGGCGGCGATAAACAACTGGCACATGGGGGCCATCCAACTGACATCCCCTGAGTCGGTGGAATAAGGAGATACTTTTACATTCTCAAGCAGGTTGTCGGAAATGCCCTCATGCAAGTCGAGTTCAGCCAGCTTCGGATCTGTGACTCCATGGACTACCATGGATTTTGCCTTGGCCGCTGTGCTGATTCCTTCGTTCAGTTTTTTTGCAAAGAGCTTTTCCTGCTCCGTAAAAACAGGCGCTCCGATTTCGTGCATATTTTTAAGCGCCACTTTCGACAGAACCTTGTTGGGCAGTGTACTGGAGGAGGCGGAGAGGACCTTTATATCTACGGTGGTCTCAGTTGCCATTGCCATACCGTACGCGATTTTTTTCATTCGTTCAAATATTTCATCTGCATCCGCTTTCTTTTGCCCACGCACGCCGTACCAGATTTCGGCATAATCGGGTACAATATTTGGAACAGTTCCCCCGTTTGATATAACAGAATGAATGCGCGCATCCGATGAGACGTGCTCCCGCAGGTAGTTTACGGCTACATCCATCAAAATTGCGGCGTCAAGGGCGCTTCTTCCAGCATCAGGAGAGACTGCGGCATGTGCGGCTTTGCCGTGGAAAATGTATTTAACCGAATAATGTGTCAGACACGGTGACACGCTTACATAAGAAATATTCTGGGGATGCCAGCGGATAATGGCGTCAATTCCATCGAAAACATGGTCACGTACCATGAATACTTTTGCCGCACCGCCTTCCTCCGCAGGACAGCCGAAGTATTTTACCGTACCGGTTACGTGCAATTCGGTCATCGCCTGTTTCAGGCAGAGAGCGGTGGACAGGCTGCCCACACCAAGCAGATTATGGGCGCAGCCGTGACCGGCCTTTCCTGTAGGTTCCTTTTTATCAGAAATCTTGTGGCCCAGACCAGGCAAAGCGTCATATTCGCCGATCAGCGCGATGACCGGGCCGGGGCCGTTGGACCATTCGCTGACAAATGCGGTTTGGATGCCTGCCACGCCTTTTGTTACCGTGAATCCGTTTTGTTCAAACACGTCTTCTAATAAAGCTGCAGATTGGAATTCCTGGAACAGGGTCTCTGCATATTCCCATATACGGTCGCTCAAGTCCGTCATTTTACTTTCATTTTCTTCAAACCATTTCGTTATAATCTCTTTGTAGCTCTCCGTTGTGATTCCCATTCTTTCTTCCTCCATCTTTTACATTATACGATAATCCTCATAATAAGACCTGCGATGATGGTGCATAAAATCATGATGATATAGCATGCGCCAAAGGATTTGCCCTTTACGCCGGTTACGCCCAGGATTCTTCCGATTGCCCCCGCATTGCCGGTTAACATGAGCATTGGCAACAGAATGGTGACATGCTCGGCGGTAAGAATTCCGTCGTTGAGCAGGGTGACGGCGCTGAGACAGCCGCCCGGCATTGAGATGAGGCAGGTGAGATAGGGAACGACCGCTTCACCGGGCAATGCGAAAATACTCATGATAGGACCGAGAATTTTCCCTAGAAATGTCATAAGACCTGTAACTTCAACGATCCGCATGATTAAAACCGATAATACAATGCCTGGGACATTGGAATTCAGCCACATGTGAACGCCTTTGCGGGCGCCGGCCATGAAAACTTCAATAAAAGTCTGTTTTTCCTTAACTGCGCTGCCGTCCATATTATTCTACCTCCCCGGATACTTTGTTTTTATTAGCAAATTTCAGGTAAAATCGCATCATATTTCCCGATACGAATTTCATTACGATAACTACGAGGAATACCGCTCCCTGGCCGAATTTCAGTTGGGGAAGAAACCATATACCATAGCTGACCATCATACCAATGATGGCGGTTCCGGTAAACAAATAGGAAGACAGGATATCCCGCTGGTCGGAGGTGATTTTTTTGTTCTCATACAGTTCTTTGACGATGGCGGTACTCCCGTCTGTTGTTTCCAGGTTAGCAATAATGGCCAGGGAGCTTTCTCCCGGAACTCCCATAAGAAATCCAAGTATGGGTGAAAGCAGCTTGCCTGCAGCTTTCATTCCGCCGTAGTAGTCAACCACGTTTACTACGGCTACAGCAAAAAATATGCCTGGTGCGATAGTCAGTGATTGAAGAAACATATATTTCAGGCCGTAACCGCCCGAACCGAGAATGCCAGGGGAAGCCCCTTCCACTATGGTTCCGAACTGGCCCAGATATGTTTGAAGATCAAGTATTTTTAATGGTCCGGGTCCCTTCTGGAATAACCCGGAGAAAAACAGTAATCCAAGCAGAAACACTAAATACTCTTTAAATCCTACGCCATCTTTTTTCTCTTTTTTCACACAACCGTCCTCACTTTCTGAATTTTTATAAATTTACATTCGAATTGCGGCCCGCATATGTATGATGATAATTATAATTGGTTTTTGGGGTGATGAAAAGACTTATTTTTGTTCTATTTAGAGACGAAATCGCCTATATGGTGGCAAATTTTGAGAGAGCTTGAATATGCAATTATCTATGAACGGAGGTATGGTGGCAAACTTTTGAAGGATAGGTTACTGGGCGTGGAATGGAGCAATACTACGAAGATTAGGGATTTAGTTGAGATGCGAGGACGCCTCTGTAAGACGGCGGACAGGGTGGTGAGAGGTTGTTTATGAGTCTTCAGTCCTGGTTTGCAGGGTGTGGTGAGGGGGAATCCAGGAGAAAAAATTCCTACGGGGACTCGCTCCCGCTTGTGTAATGCGCAGCGGATGCTAGCTTCGTGTAAGACCTCAGCAAGCACCGGCGGATTCCAAGGTCCCCTTCGGAAAGTTTTCTCCTTCCTTCCCCGGGCAGGTTGTCGACGGGACTAAAGACTCAGGGAAGGTTGTTGCCCCGTCCGCCGGCTTCAGGGGCTGATTGTCTCTTTCGTCAAGTGGGGGAATGGTATTGTCGCGTCCACTATATAATCGTGATTCTTTTACATTTTTAACGGCATTTTGGGCTGCATAAAAAGAGTATCAGAATAAACACTATAGGATTATAATCTTACACAGTTTCATAGTGAACAGGATATAGTTTTTAGGCATCCTGAGAAACGTAGTGGCAGCGGCAAGCGCCTCCCCTCTTGAAGAAAGAGGACAGATCAGCCGCCGCAGGCTGGGGGCCGGGCAGCGTCTTGGCTAAGTCTTTCGTCCCGGCCATAACCTTCCTGCGGGGAAGAAGGGAGAAAAAGATTCCGGAGGGAACCTGGGAGTTCATTGGTACTTACCGAGGTCTTTTCGAGGTTAGTACCATTATGTACTCCAATGAGCGAAAGCGTTTCCCGCAGGAACTTTTTCTGCCCGGATTCCCCGCCCACGACACTCTGACGCCCGGGACGAAAGACGCATCGATCCCTCTCACCACCCCGGCCCCCGACCTGACGGCGGCGTCCTCATTTCTCAATTAAATCTTTATTTTTTCGTGAAAATAGACTATAATTGTAGTTAGAATGCAGCAATAAGAATATGTCAGTGGATGGGAGATAATTATGAAGGATTACATGAAAATTTATAAAGAATGGCTGGATAATCCATACTTTGACGAGGCAACAAAAGAAGAGCTGAGAAAAATCGCTGATGACGAGAATGAAATCAAAGAGCGTTTTTACATGGATCTGGAATTCGGTACGGCAGGCCTTCGCGGTATCATTGGCGCAGGAATCAATCGTATGAATATTTATACAGTACGCAGGGCTACACAGGGACTGGCTAATTATATCATCAAGCAGGGAGGGGCCGGCAAGGGAGTCGCAATTGCGTTTGATTCACGCCGCATGTCCCCGGAATTTGCCGAAGAAGCAGCCCTCACACTGGCAGCCAACGGCATTAAGGCGTATAAGTTTGAATCACTCCGTCCGACCCCGGAACTGTCATTTGCAGTGCGGGAACTGGGCTGTATCGCGGGAATCAATATCACTGCCAGCCACAATCCGCCGGAATATAACGGATATAAAGTATACTGGGAGGACGGCGCACAGTTTACACCGCCTCACGACAAGGGAGTAACAGACGAAGTAATGGCAATCACCGATCTTTCCACCGTGAAGACAACGGACGAAGAGAGCGCCAAAGCAGCCGGTAAATACCAGATTATCGGCGCGGAGATTGACGACAAATACATAGCGCAGGTAAAAGCGCAGGTGGTAAACCAGGCAGCCATTGACAAGATGCAGGATCAGATTACGATCGTGTACACGCCGCTTCACGGAACCGGCAATATTCCTGCCCGCCGTGTAATGAAGGAACTTGGATTCACCCATGTATACGTGGTGCCGGAGCAGGAGCTTCCGGACGGAGAATTCCCGACTGTAAGTTATCCGAACCCGGAGGCAAAAGAGGCATTTGAACTGGGCCTTAAGCTGGCGGCGGAGAAAGACGCCGATCTCGTACTGGCTACGGATCCGGATGCGGACCGCCTCGGCGTTTATGTAAAAGATGGGAAATCAGGGGAATATATCCCTCTGACCGGCAATATGTCCGGTTCCCTTCTCTGTGAGTATGTGTTGAGCCAGAAGAAGGCCAAAGGGGAGATCCCGGCGGACGGCCAGGTGGTTAAGTCCATCGTGACCACGAACCTGGTGGATGCCGTGGCAGGCTTTTACGGCGCGGAGCTTGTGGAAGTCCTGACCGGTTTTAAGTGGATCGGCCAGAAGGTTCTCGAGAACGAGAAGGCGGGTAAAGGAACTTACCTGTTTGGAATGGAAGAGAGCTATGGCTGCCTGATCGGCACCTATGCCCGTGACAAGGACGCTATCTCGGCGACGGCAGCGCTCTGTGAGGCAGCCGCTTATTATAAAGAAAAAGGCATGACCCTCTGGGATGCCATGGTAGAGATGTACGAGAAGTACGGATACTACAAAGACGAGGTTCAGTCCATCGGCCTCAAAGGAATTGAAGGCCTGGCCAAAATCCAGGAAATCATGGAATATTTCCGGGCCAATACCCCGGTGGCTATCGGCAGCTATAAAGTTTTATCCGCAAGAGATTACAAGGAAGACACAATCAAAGACATGGCCTCGGGAACCGTGAAGCCGACGGGCCTCCCGTCCTCCAACGTGCTTTACTATGATCTGGAAGATAATGCATGGCTCTGTGTCAGACCGTCCGGAACCGAGCCGAAGATTAAATTCTACTACGGCGTCAAAGGCACATCTCTGGAGGATGCGAATGAAAAATCCGCAAAGCTTGGGGATGCGGTGATGGAGACGGTGAATAAGCTGCTGTAGAGATTATGGCGGGCGGCGCCCGAACTTGAATGTCTGCTGCAATTGTGAATATGAACTGGCATAAGGGCCGGTGAATATTCTCATTGCAGCAGATTTTTTATTCTATTAGGAGAATTCTACGAACTCTCCTAATAGAATAAAAAGCCCTCCGGGCAGGATGCGCACTCGCGCGAAAATGTAATATGCCGCTATGCGGCCGCGCCCGGCGCGCGAGTCCGGCTCACCGGACTCTTTCTCAGTCACAGGAACGTAATTTTCAAACACGCTCTAGTAATTTTCGATCCGGCGCTGTTTGCGCAGATCGTTCCGGCGTTTTCCGGCATCCCAGGCCGCCTTCTCCTCCTCTGTCTCCAGAATCAGGCCGGGAACGGCTGTCGGATGATCATTTTCATCCAGCGCGACCATGACAAAAAAGGCAGTGTTGACCAGTTTCCGGGTTCCGTCCAGCGCTTCGACAAAGCTGTCCACCTGTACCTCCATGGACGTGTGGCCCACATAGGTGACCTTGCCCAAAAGAATGAGCGTGTCGTTCAGATGGACGGCTTCTTTAAAATGAAGGCTGTCAACCGATGCGGTGGTCTGGTTGCAGTGGGAATGGCGGCGGGCTACAACAGCCGCTACGATGTCGATCCACTCCATCAGCTGTCCGCCGAAAAGCCGTCCTGCCCCGTTGATGTGGCTGTTTAATATAATCTGTGTCTGTGTCACTGCGGAATCCGCTACGTGCCGCATAAGTTTCTGTTCCATAATGAACGCCCCTTTCTGGATGAAAAAATGTTATGACTCAGTATAAGGCCTTTTGTGGGGAATTGGCAAGACGTTTTATTTTAAAGTTTTGCCGCTTCTGGGCGGCTGCTGCTGTTCACCCCAGTTAAAAGCAGCTGTGCTGCGAACATCACGCTTTGCAATGCACAGAAACGGGCGGTTTGCCTGAGGTGAGACTAATAATATTTAGATACATATGAATTACTTATGATATGTATCTTATTTTGATATTTTTAATTATAAATATAACCTGCTATACTTAGAAATAAGAAATTAAGAAATAAGAAATAAAAAATAAGCCTGGAAATTCAGCCGGAAGCGGCAAAACCAGGCTGTTCAAGAGCACGGCAGTATCATTTTTCGGAGGGAAACACTATGATGATTAACAAGCCGGCCGTCTGCGGCACGCTGGAATCCAGTGATGTGCAGATTACAATCAGGCCAAATGAAGGAAAAGGAATAGAAATTGAACTGGACAGTGTTGTAAAAACTATTTTTGGTGATGAAATTTTGAAAACGGTGAGAGAGGTTCTGGAGGAGTTTGGGGTGGAGGACGCCGAAGTCAGCCTGGTTGATAAGGGAGCGCTGGACTGCGTGATACGTTCCAGAATGCAGGCCGTGATTCTCCGCGCTTCCGGGGAGAAATACGACTGGTCAAAGGAGGACGCATTATGGAAAACAGCCTGACAAAGAAAAGCAGCTTAAAAAGGACATCCCTCTATGCCAGCGCATCCAGCCCGGTCAACATGATACAGGCGGCATTCTATGAGGAAGACTGCATCGTTTACGATCTGGAAGACTCCGTATCGGCGGCGGAGAAGGACTCGGCCCGGTTTTTGGTCTGCAATACCCTGCGTTACCACAGACCAAAGGATAAATATGTGGTGGTCCGTGTAAACGGCATCTACTCCGAACATATTGAGGAGGATCTGGAGGCTGTGGTACGGGCCAGGCCGGATGCCATCCGTATTCCCAAGGTGGAATATGGAAGAGAGGTAAAATCTATTTCCTTAAAGATAGCGGAGATTGAGAAAAAAGCGGGAATTGAAGAAGGAACCACCAGGCTATGGTGTAATATTGAATCCTATATGGGCGTCCTGAATGCCAGGGAGATTGCCCTTGCGGATCCGCGTGTGGAGGCGATGGCTCTTGGGGCGGAGGATTTTACCGCCAGCATGGGAGCAGTCAGGACCAGAACCGGCATGGAGGTATTTTATGCAAGAAATGCCGTTCTTCTGGCATGCCGCGAAGCAGGAATCGACGCACTCGATATCGTATTTTCCAATATTAACGATATGGAGGGTCTTAAAGAGGACGCCGCGCTGTCAAGGAATCTGGGATTCGACGGTAAAACGGTGATCCATCCAAGGCAGATTGAGGCAGTCAATACCTGTTTTGCTCCAAGCGAGAAGGAGGTGCGCTACGCGATGAGAGTGCTTCAGACTCTGGAGGAAGGAAAGCAGAAGGGGAAGGGCGTCATCACGCTGGACGGCAGTATGCTCGATAAACCGATGGAGCTGCGCGCGAAGGCAACACTTGAAAAGGCCAGGGCAGCCGGAATGAACGTGGGAGGTGAGTACCTTGATTAAGAATGCAGTGGGAAGAGAGCTTCCTGAAATGATAGGGAACTACAAAGTGAAACCTTATACAGGCATCGAAGGCGACTGTTCTTCGGAAAAGCCGGTGGCGTCGGCCAGACGTCTGTCCACGGTGAGACCGGGAGACCAGAAGCTGCAGCCGGGCTTAAAAGAGGCGATTATAGCAAGCGGGCTGAAAGACGGAATGACGATATCGTTCCATCACAGCTTCCGCGAGGGAGATCAGATTATCGGCCAGGTTTTGACGGCAATCAAAGATTTGGGGATCAAAGGCCTTAAATTTGCGCCCAGTGCAGTGGTAAATATCAAGAATCCGTCCATCGTGGATTTTGTAAAGGACGGCACAATCGTGCGTATCGAAGCAAGCGGAATCAGGGGAGAGCTGGGAGACGCCGTACTGGACGGCGTGATGGAGGAACCGGTGATTCTCCGTCCCCACGGTGCAAGGCCGAGGGCGATTGAGGCGGGAGAGCTGTCGGTTGACGTGGCTTTTATCGGAGCCTCTGCGGCCGATGATTACGGCAATGCGACGGGCCTTGTAGGACCCAATGCCTGCGGGGCGCTTGGCTATTCCTTTATCGATGCGATGACCGCGGAAAAAGTGATTATCGTTACCGATAACCTGGTGGAATACCCCTGTATCCCGATCAGCATTTCACAGGAGTATGTGGACTATGTGGTGGTAGTGGATTCCATCGGAGATACGGCTAAGATAGGCGCCGGGGCGGCGAGAGTGACGAAAAATCCCAGGGATCTTCTGATAGCAAAGAGGGCGGCTGAAGTGATAGCCGCATCGAGGCGTTTTACCGACGGCTTTGTATTCCAGACAGGAGCCGGCGCTATCAGTATTGCCTGCACAAAATATCTGGAAGAAAAGATGGAGGAGAGAGGCGTAAAGGCCTCCATGGCCCTGGGCGGAATTCCGGCGGCAATCGTGGAGATGCATGAAAAAGGCCTTGTCCGCACCGTGGCCTGTTCTCAGTCGTTTGACGCCGTGGCTGCGAAAGCGATTGTAGACTATCCGGGTATTATTGAAATTGATAACTCTCTCTATGCCAATCCGGGCAGGAAGGGATGCATGCTGAACCGGGAGACGTTCGGAGTCCTGGCGGCTCTGGAAGTGGACACGGATTTTAACGTCAACATCCTGACCGGCTGCAGCGGAGAGATGATGGGAGGACTCGGCGGCGGGCCTGATGTGGCGGCTGGGGCACAGATTTCCATTGTAGTGCTGCCAATTGTCAGAGGACGTATCCCGTCGGTAGTGAAAAGGGTATTTACCTGCTGCACGCCGGGAGATACGGTGGCCGTTGTTATTACGGAAGCCGGCATTGCCCTGAATCCGAGGCATAAAAATTATCAGGAATTGAAGGAAGATCTTGAAAAGACGAATCTGAAGCTGGTTACCATCGAAGAACTCCGGCTAATCGCCGAGGGGATGACAGGAACACCCAAGCCAATCGAATGCACGGATAAGATTACCTGCATCGTCGAGTACAGGGACGGAACGGTTCTGGATGTAATCCATGAGATTAAGAGGCCGGATGATTTATAATGGTTCATCCGCCTCAGAGAAGGACTGTTTCACGTAATTCCAGAACGCTTTGGCTCCGGCCGGGAGCAGTCTGTTACGTCCGCAAATCATATAGAGATGGGAGGTTGGCTCCGGTTCGGTGATTTTTAAATAGGCCAGCCTCCGGTCGTCCGTATAGAGCTTGACGGATTCCGGGCAGATGGCAACCCCTGTATTCTGGGCAATCAGGGGGATAATTCCTGCCAGCTGGTTATAAAGCGCAAATATCTGGTAGCTTTCCGAGGCGGAGCTGAACCAGTTCAGGATTTCACGCTGAAGCGGCTGGCGGGAGGGAATGAACAGCGGTTCACGGCTGAGCCGTTCCAGCGAGACGCATGCCTCTTTAGCAAGGGGATGATTTTTGCTGACAATGGCAATCCATGTCTCCGTCTTCAAAAAGACAGTTTCAAATTTCTGCTGTTCCAGCGGCGCCCGCACGATTCCGATATCGGCAATACCCTCCTTGATGCGGCGGCAGACGTCGTTGCTGTTTCCGCACCATATGTCATAGCTGATTTGCGGGTACAGCGTCTTAAAACCGGGAAGAATGGCGGGCAGGACACTGGCGCTGCACGTCTCGGTGACGCCAAGCAGCAGGGTTCCTTTGACGGTTTCCTGTTTCATCAGGTTAAGCTGTTTTGCGGTGTGCTCCGCCAGATTGAGAATGTGTTCCGCCTGCTGAGCCAGGTATTTCCCCTCCTCGGTCAGCTGGATTTTCCGTTTTCCTCGCACGAAAAGCTGAACCCCAAGTTCTTCCTCCAGCTGGCTCAGTTGTCTGCTTAAGGGCGGCTGGGAGATGTTGAGCTTGTGTGCAGCATGGGTGATATTCAGTTCGGCGGCAACGGTAAGAAAATATTTTAAAGTTCTAAGTTCCATTTTACGATACCTTTTTTATATGATAATAGTGATATTATATGTATTTTAAATAAATCCGTCAATGTGGTATTATGATAAAAACACAAATTTAGAAGGAAAAGGGTAAAATGGATACAACACTGCATTATATTATGTCTTATATAGGAGGCTTTTTAGGCGTCTATACAATATTGCTGCGAGGCGGAAACTTCGGTTCCGCCCAGACAGGAAACCTGATTTATCTGGTTACGGGCTGGTTTGGCGGAAGTTTTCAGGAGATGGTGATACGCGTGATCGCCCTGATGATTTTCATTGCGTCGATGATTGCCGCATATCTGCTGCCGAAGTATGTGAAGGGTGACATCAGAAGAATTTGTATCTGGGTCGAAATTACGGGGGTGGCCCTGGCGGGATTTCTGCCGGCCGAGATGAACAACGTGGTTGCACTGTACCCGATTTTCGCGGTTTCGGCGTTCCAGTGGGGCGTCTTCAGCGGAGCAAGAGGATACAACAGCGCCACGACGTTTTCAACCAACAACCTGAAACAGATGGTACTGGCCCTCACGGACTATGTCAGGACAAAAGAAGCGAAGGAAAAAGAAAAAGCGATATTCTATGCAGCTACGCTTATTTCCTTCCAGATCGGTGTGCTGGGCGGCTTCCTTGCAGTCAGCGAATGGCAGATCGCCGGCATCTGGTCCTGCCTGATTCCGCTTGGCGCAGCTTTGACCCTGATCGAAATGAAGAGCGCCAGGGTCCGCGTATTGAAGAAAAAGATGGCGGGCTGAAGGGAAAACGGTTTGGAGCCGGGTAATATTAAAGCGGAAAAGAAAAATAACAAAGAAAAATAATAACGGATAATGAAAAAGTCGGAGAGTAGTCTCCGGCTTTTTCTTCTGCAGCAGTGAAAGTGTTTTGCAATGGAACGTACAGTTCACTGCTAATCGTTCAATTCCTGAAGCTGCTCTTTAAGTTCTTTCAGTGCAGCGGAAAATTTGGTGGATACGGCTCCCGGGTTACCTCTCAGCAGACCCCTGCGGTAGAAGTGGCGGAAGCTGTTTTTCGGCAGCAGGTTGTGCCGGCGTTCCGCTACTTCCTCTAACTGGCCTGTAAGCAGAGCCAGCTTCTCACGTGTGCCCTCCCGGACGGCGGCCAGCCGTTCGGCCGAAGCTTCTTTGGCGGCGGTCAGCCGTTCAGATGAAGCTTCTTTGGCGGCGGCCAGCTTTTCGGCCGAAACTTCTCTGGCGGCGGTCAGCCGTTCGGCCGAAACTTCTTTGGCGGCAGCCAGTATTTCAGCCGTTTCTTCTTTTGCATTAGCCAGCCTTTCGGCCGTGCCCTCCCTGACGGCAGATACGTGTTCGGCCGCTTCTTCCTTCAGCGCCGCAATGCGGGCCTGGAGATCCTCCATCTCCGCCTTCAGCTTTGTCATGGCTTCCAGGGACTTTCCGAGAGCCAGGGCCTCCTTAGTAGACTCATAGGCATCGGCGGTGAACATCATAGTTACGATGAAAACGCAGAACAGCAGGATATTCGGGTTAAAATCGAGCACGATCCTGGCAATCGGTTCGTGAATGACTTCCGTCATCAATATGGTGAGAAAGCCCCAGGCGATGGAGGAAGACAGGCAGATATATCCATGTATCTGGAATTTCTGGTTGCTGTAATCCCAGTAACGGATTTTAAAGAGCTGCTCCATTACATATCCGGTCACATATTCGAGCGCGGTAGCGGCGATCACACCGGATAGATACACGAGAAACAGGTTATCTTTAAACGGCAGGGAAACCCACAGCATCATGACGGCGCCGGAGCCATAGAGCGGCAGCATGGGAATACGCAGGAATCCCCGGTTTACAAAGTGTCTTTTTTTCAGTGAAACGTAGGTAGATTCAAAAATCCACCCAAAGAAACAATATATATAGAAGAAGGCCAACCATTGGTACCAATTATAAGTATACATACAAGTCACTCCCGGTTTCTGCCCTGTGTCAGGGCGGTTATGATGATTTCTGTCGTATTATGACAAACACTGTAATCTTTTCTATCATATATAATTTTTTCCACAAGTTCAAGGGGGCGTTTAAAATAATGAACGAAAGAAAACTTCCATATTTTCTGTTAAAAGGGAAAAATAGAATAAAGGACTTGCCAGGGTTGTGCTTTTTCCTGTAAATAACTTGACAAATGAAGGCTCCTCTGTTACGATAGGAAAACAATTGAAAATCACCCGTGAGGGAGTAGTAAGCGCAGTATGCGTGGCAAGTCAACATACTGACCGGAAGCGGTCTGGCTTGTCTTAAATAACGAGACTCATGTATAGCTTTTTAGCCATACACCAGTCTTTTTTTATTTTCATGAAGATCCATGTATGGCCTGGAGGGCTGTATTTGGGTCTTTTTTTGTGTCATGGGAAGATAACCTGCGATACAAAAAGGCTCTCGGAGCAGGTTTCGAAAATCAAAGGAGGTAACCTGGTATGAGTGAATTTACAAGAAACAGCGAAGAGCTGGTGGTCTGTCTTAAGAGTGATCCAGGCAGAGGACTGACAGAGGAACAGGCAAAGAAAAACCGGGAGGTTTACGGCGCAAACCGCTTTACAAGGGAAAAACCGGAATCTCTTTTTCACAGGATCCTGGCAGCATCTTCCGAGCCGATGATTATCATGCTGATTCTCGCAGGTTTTATTACTCTGGGAGTCAATGCAGCGAGATATTACACCGGAGGTGAGGCTGATTTTCTTGAATGCGTCGGTATTTTTGCCGCCATTTCCCTGTCCGTCGTGATTACGGTGTTTATGGAGGGCAAAAGTGCAAAAGCATTCGAAACCCTGAGCCGGATTGGAGAGGATGCACAGGTAAGGGCCATGCGGAACGGGGAAATCAGAATGATTCCGCAGAAGGATGTGGTGGCCGGCGATATCCTGTACATAGAGACGGGGGATAAACTGCCCGCGGACGGAAGACTTTTGGAGAGCACGGCGCTGATGGCGGACGAATCGGTCCTGACCGGTGAGAGTATGCCTGTAAAAAAAGACGCTCAGGCTATTTTTACCGATGAAATGACGCCGGTTGCCGAGCGCAGCAATATGCTCTACTCGGGATGTTTTATCACGGAGGGCAGCGGCAGGATGGTGGTAACCGGAGTCGGTGATCATACGGAATTCGGAAAAATAGCAGGGGAGCTTTCTTCCGTGGACAAAAGTACGACGCCGCTTCAGGAAAAGATGGCCCGCCTGGGAAAAAACATTACGGTCCTGGGAACCACCGCGGCCGCGGCCGTTTTTCTTCTCCAGCTTTTTATCTTTATCTCAAACGGCACAGCATCGCTCGATACGGTTTCGGAGGCTTTTATCACCAGTATTGTCCTGATAGTCGCGGCCGTGCCGGAGGGCCTGCCGACCATCGTCGCCGTATCCCTGGCGGTCAATATCATCAAGATGTCAAAACAGAACGCCCTGGTGAAGAAAATGATCGCCTGTGAGACAGTTGGCTGCATCAATGTGATTTGTTCCGATAAGACAGGAACCCTGACAAAAAATAAAATGACGGTGACGGATGTATTTTTTCATGGGATGCTGGTAGAGCCGGATGAACTGACGGATCGCGATTTACTGGAAAACTTCTGCATCAACTCCACTGCGGATCTCAGGCGGGAAGACGGGCGGGTGGAATTCATCGGTAATCCTACGGAATGTTCCCTTCTGGCGGCTGCCGGAAAAGCGGGATATGATTACAGGCAAATGCGTTCCGGCGCAGAGATTATCCACAGGTATCCGTTTACCTCGGAGAGCAAAAACATGACAACCGTGATCGCGGACGGCAAAGTCTGTCTTGCATACAGTAAGGGCAGTCCGGAAAAAATCATGTCCATGTGCGGGATGGGAGAGAAGGAGAGGCGTGAGGCGGAGGCACAGATTGTGGAATTTCAGTCAAAAGCCTGCCGCGTCATCGGATTTGCCCATAAGAACCTGGACGTGGAACCCGATTTTGAAACGGAGCGGGCCGGAATTGAATCGGAGATGGTGTTCGACGGATTTGCGGCAATCACGGATCCTCTCAGGGATGATGTTTATCAGGCGGCCGTGCGCTGCCGTGCGGCGGGCATTGACCTGAAAATGCTGACCGGCGACAATATTGTGACGGCCAGGGCGATTGCAGGGGAGCTGGGCCTTCTCGATGATTCCCACACGGCTGTGGAAGCGGGCGAGATTGAAGGACTTTCGGAGGAGGAGCTGGCAGCGGCGCTTCCGGGAATCGGCGTAATTGCCAGGAGTACGCCTGTCATCAAGATGAGAGTGGTAAATGCGCTCAAATCGCTGGGTAATGTGGTGGCGGTCACCGGAGACGGCATCAACGACGCTCCGGCTATTAAGAACGCAGACGTCGGAGTGGCAATGGGGATCTCAGGTACGGAGGTGTCTAAAGAGGCCAGCGATATTGTCCTGCTGGACGACAGCTTTTCCACAATCGTGAAGGCCGTCCAGTGGGGACGCGGAATCTATGAAAATTTCCAGCGTTTTATCCAGTTCCAGCTCACGGTGAACCTGTCCTCGGTTATTGTAGTGCTGGCGTCTATTCTTTCCGGATTTATGGCGCCCTTTACGGCTCTTCAGCTTTTATGGATTAATATTATCATGGACGGCCCGCCTGCGCTGACACTGGGGCTGGAGCCGATCAGGGGCGATCTGATGGACAGGAAACCCACACGGCGCGATTCCAACATCGTTTCACGGGGAATGCTCTCGAGGATTCTGGTCAACGGTATATTTATTTCCGTGGTATTTATGGCCCAGCACTGGACTAATTTTCTGGGAGGGACGGAGGAACAGCTCCCTACCATCCTGTTCACGCTGTTTGTGGTGTTCCAGTTGTTCAATGCCTTTAACAGCCGCGAGCTGGGGAATAAAAGCATCTTAAAGAATATGGCTTCCAACCGGCTGATGCTGGGAATCTTTGCCCTGACCTTCGGACTTCAGGTTATCATCACTCAGTATGGCGGCGCTTTTTTCGGCACGGTGCCGCTGCCCGGGTTCATGTGGGTGCGGATTGTGCTTCTGGGATGTTCCGTTATACTTATATCAGAGCTGGCAAAGCTGCTTAAGAGGGCATAGAATGATGAAGCTGAGAGCAAAGCGGTCATAAACAGGCTGCGTTAATATTTTAGAATCCCTTTCCCGTCCGGAATAAAATCTTTCTTCCTGGAAAAACTGTTAGAAAAAGGAACCGGAAAGAAAGGTGGAACTAAAATGGTCAGGGAACTGGAAGAAAATGTAATGGTGAACTTTATGAAACGTTTTTCAGAGCACCCGTTTCTGATAAAAGTAGACGGAAAAGAATTCAGCGTGGGGGAAGGGGAGCCGGAATTTGCAGTCAGCATCAAGCAGCCTATTCCGCTTACAAATCTGGCCTCCAGCACGTCGCTGGCGCTGGGGGAGGCATATATGGAGGGGGCTCTCGATATAGAGGGAGATCTCTACCACGCGCTGGATCATTTCCTGGGACAGATGGGAAAATTCTCCACGGACAGGAAGGGACTGAAAAAACTCCTCTATCCGGCTCTGTCCCGAAAGAGCCAGAAAACGGAAGTGACGAGCCACTACGATATCGGCAATGAATTCTACAAGCTCTGGCTGGATGAGACGATGAGCTACTCCTGCGGATATTTTAGGAATGAGGACGACACGCTGCAGCAGGCCCAGGAGAACAAGGTGGATTACATCCTGAGCAAGCTCTGTCTGAAAGAGGGAATGAGTCTTGTGGACATTGGGTGCGGCTGGGGATATCTGCTGATACGCGCCGCAAAACAGTACCGCGTCAAAGGAACGGGAATCACCCTCAGCGAGGAACAGTACCGTGAGTTCTCCCGCCGGATCAGCGAGGAGGGGCTGGAGGATCTATTGACGGTAAAACTGATGGATTACCGGGATCTGCCCGAGACGGGACTGAGCTTTGACAGGGCGGTGAGCGTCGGCATGGTGGAGCATGTGGGAAGAGGAAATTACCAGCTTTTCACGGACTGCGTAAACAGCGTCCTGAAACCGGGCGGCCTGTTTCTTCTCCACTTTATCAGCGGCCTGAAAGAGTATCCGGGAGACCCGTGGATCAAAAAATATATATTCCCTGGCGGAGTCGTGCCGAGCCTCAGGGAAATGCTTTTCTGCCTTTGTGAGGACAATTTCCACACACTGGACGTGGAGAACCTGCGCCTGCATTATAATAAAACGCTCCGATGCTGGGAACAGAATTACAGGGAACACATTGACGAGGTGAAAGAAATGTTTGACGAAAAGTTTGCCAGGATGTGGGAACTTTATCTCTGCTCCTGTGCGGCAACTTTCCACAATGGGATTATTGATCTGCATCAGATTCTTGTGTCCAAAGGTGTGAATAATGAGCTGTCGCCGGTGCGGTGGTATTAGGGAAAAAGCGTAATAAAACGCTGCCTGTACCAGGGCCTGCCCATATTGAAATCTCAAAACGCACGATGTACCTGGAGCGCTATTATAGAAACGTTTTTCCAATAGAATTAAATCCCCGATCGTAAGACACAGCTTACGATTTATAAAAAACTCCCCACCGGGAGTTTTTTTAATCCCCCGACCTATTTTTTAACGTCCACATATCCATAATTTTCTACAAATCCCATTCCTATAACAGCAGGTAACACAGCCGCTCCCGGCCGGGGACGGGGGACATTAGCCTAGGCGTCTTCAGGGTGCGCAGGCGGTCCGGCGGGAGCGGTTCCCATAGGAAATCTTTTCTGCCCGTATCCCCCGCCGGGCCGTCTGTGCACCCTGAAGACTCATCGCCTCCCACTCACCCCCGTCCCAATCATCATTCCCACTTGCATCATCCCGCTTTGTCATGTAGAATGGTGAGGTGGAAACCCAAAAAAGAAAAAAACAGGCGCCGGAATCCCCAATTAGCGGGGGTCTGTCCCTGATATAAATCGAGGAGTTTATAAAATGAGTATTTTAAACGTAGAACATTTGAGCCACGGATTTGGCGACAGAGCAATTTTTCAGGATGTATCTTTCCGGCTGCTGAAAGGGGAGCATATCGGCCTGATCGGAGCGAACGGAGAAGGAAAATCCACGTTCATGAATATTATCACCGGCAAACTGCAGCCGGATGAGGGGAAAGTAGAGTGGGCCAAGAGGGTCCGCATCGGTTATCTGGATCAGCATACGGTTCTGGAAAAGGGAATGACAATCAGGGATGTTCTAAAGAATGCATTCGCCTTCCTGTTTGAACTGGAGGGACAGATGAACGACATCTGCGATCACCTGGGTGATGCGCCTGAGGATGAGATGAATGCGATGATGGAGGAACTGGGAACTATCCAGGACCTTTTGATGAACCACGACTTCTATTCCATCGATGCCAAGGTGGAGGAGGTCGGACGCGCCCTGGGACTTACGGACATCGGTCTGGACAAGGATGTAACCGATCTGAGCGGAGGCCAGAGAACCAAGGTCCTTCTGGGTAAACTTCTCCTGGAGAAGCCGGATATCCTGCTCCTGGACGAGCCGACCAACTATCTGGATGTACAGCACATTGAATGGCTGAAACGCTACCTGCTGGAATATGAAAATGCCTTTATTCTGATTTCCCATGACATTCCGTTCCTGAACAGCGTAATCAATATCATTTACCACATGGAAAACCAGCGCCTTGACCGGTATGTGGGAGATTATGATAAGTTCCAGGAAGTGTATGAGGTGAGGAAGAGCCAGCTGGAAGCTGCTTATAAGAAACAGCAGCAGGAAATTTCCCAGCTCCAGGATTTTGTTGCAAGAAATAAGGCCAGAGTTGCCACGAGAAATATGGCAATGTCACGCCAGAAGAAGCTGGACAAGATGGATGTGATTGAGCTGGCAAGGGAAAAACCAAAGCCGGAATTCCATTTCCTGGAGGCAAGAGCCACGGGAAAATGCATTTTTGAGACAGAGGGACTGGTAATCGGATACGATGAGCCGCTTTCCAAACCGCTCGACCTCTATATGGAGCGCGGTGAGAAGATTGTTCTGACCGGCGCCAACGGAATTGGTAAAACTACGCTTTTAAAGAGCATTCTCGGACTGATACCCGCCCTGGAGGGTAAGGTGACTTTGGGTGACTATCTCTATATCGGATATTTTGAGCAGGAGATGGCTCCGGGTAATACGACTACCTGTATTGAGGAGATCTGGAAGGAATTTCCTTCCTATACCCAGTATCAGGTTCGTTCCGCCCTGGCAAAATGCGGCCTTACTACCAAACATATCGAGAGCCAGGTCCGGGTTCTGAGCGGCGGTGAGCAGGCGAAGGTAAGGTTATGTAAACTGATTAACAGGGAGTCAAACCTGCTTCTTCTGGACGAGCCGACTAATCATCTGGATGTGGAGGCAAAGGAAGAGTTAAAACGCGCCCTGACGGAATACAAGGGTAATATTGTTTTAATCTGCCATGAACCTGACTTTTACGAGGGTTTTGCCACAAAAATCTGGGACTGCAGCCAGTGGAGCCTGAAAATCCAGTAACGCCGGAAAAATCAGAAAAGTTTAAATAAGCAGAGCGGGAAATGCTGGCGGTGGCATTAGAACCGTCGGTTCAAACACCGTAAACCGTCTTACAGTAGAGGAGGGGAAGAGGGATGAAAAAGAAAATCTGCCCGGTCTGTGATACAGAACTTAAGCCGGGAAACTTCTGTCCGGTCTGCAGGAAGATAGTATGGCAGCCGAGATACGAGGGGCGAAACTATAACCTGAATGAAAGCCGCGGCGACGCATCCCCTTACTCTGTGAAAGAATCACCGGCGGGGGGCGAAAGACAGTATGACGATATTTCCCCCGGGGAAGAAATGCCGCAAAAAACGCCGGGACAAGTATACAGGAGGGCGGAAACACAGAGATATCATCCGGCAGGAGGGAGACAGCGGGGCGGATTTCCTCCGTCGGTCATCATCGCCACGGCATTGACAGCGGTTGTGATAATAGGAGTGATATTTGCAGAGCCGAGAGTTCCCTACGGAACGGGCGGCGACGGTTTTATCCTGGAGCTGCCTGACGGAGGAGATAACTGGGACGACGGGTACGGCAGCACGTACCAGGAATATGAGGTGAGCGAGGAAGAGGCCAGGGCGGCAGAATCGGACTGCGACTGGTATTCCCATTCCGGGTTAACCGTTACCGGGGCCGAGGAAGCGATTGACGATTTTATTTCCGAATTCGGCAGCATTGAGGTAAAAATAGAGCGTTACAGTGACAACCGGAAATATGTTTACGATGACGGCCGCGTGGAGACTTCCTTCGTAAGCGGGAACAAATACCATGTCAAAGAGGCCAGCCCCGGGGCAGGCGGTGAAATAGAGCTGAATTATGACACATCGACCGGCCGTGTTCACTATTTCTATATTTCCGGAAGCGATATTGATTTCGTTACATCATGGGCAATGAGGCTGGGAGAAATCATGGATGATTCCGATTCGGTGAGAAGTATAACCGCAAAGGAGATGGAGGAAGCGCTGCGCACTCTTCCTGGTATGGATCCGGAAGATTATGACGATGAGCTGTGGCTGTATGGCGACGACTGGTATCTATACGGATATCCGTATGACGGCATGTACTCTGTCTGGCTGGAGGCCGATGAACGGATGGAAGAGTCCGCGCAGGTGGTACATCAATAGGCATATCAATAAGAAAAGCAGAACCTCCATCGGTGTTGCCCGATGGAGGTCTGCTTTTCTTAATTGGGAATGGTAGGTATATATAAAAAAGAAATTGGCTTAGGGGGGCCGGACGGTTATTACCATCCGGTATGAGTATGAAAAAGTTTAATTAACTTTCATGTTTATATTATGCCAGTAAATTATGTTGAAAGTATGGACATTCCATAAAAAAATCCTAAAAAGTATTGAAAAAGAATAAACTATTAATATATAAAAAAATTAAAACATCTTATGGCGAAAAATCCGCCTGGATAAAGCGGATGGAATTCTTTTATTTAGGGGAATAACCGTCATTCCTTTTGCAGCGTTCGGTACACAGCTGAATACATGTTTCTAACCAGTTACAGGTGCCTTCTTCCCGTGTGATCGCACCTAAAAGCACCATATAATCACTAAATTCAGCTTCGTCCAGCCTGGAGACGGAAGCAAACTTTTCCGAGTTATTTTTGAGATGAATCAGACGCTCCCGATGCTGGGAAAGCTGATTTTGCAGCAGCAGTATTCTTTGTCCGGCAGGAAGGCAGTCGGAAAAGAATAGCTGCAGTTTAAATTCATCTTTTGGTACCGGCTTCATTTTGCAGAATGTTTTTTCCCATTCCAGTAATTTATCTTTTCCCGCATCGGTAATCGTATATAACTTTTTCTCCAACACATTTCCTGAAATCTCAGTTTTAAATTCCACGAGTTTATTATCAGTCAGAGCCTTAAGTTCCGGGTAAATCTGGCTGTGTTTGGCGCTCCAGAATTCGGAAAGATTGGCCTCAAATTCTTTTGATAAATCATATCCGGTCATGTCTTTGCGGTTAAGAAGGCCGAGTATTGCATATTGTAAGGTTCCCATAATCGATCGCCGTCCTTTCATAAGAGGAGTTGTTATAAAAAGTATAGCATAGATGCACAATTAAATCCAGATTTAATACATGTATTTTTAAACATGTCTATATTGACATGTTAGAGAGGCGGTGTTACTATAAAAACAGAAAGACATTTTACAGCAGACAAATAAAGACAGAAAGATTTTAAGAGGGTGGATAAGATGGAAAAGACAAAACGATATATCATTTTTATACTGGGGCTGCTTGTGAATTCCCTGGGAGTCAGTTTAGTAACGAAGGCGAATTTGGGGACTTCCCCAATATCCTCCATACCGTATGTACTGAGTATGAACTTTTCCCTGTCGCTGGGAACATTTACCGTGCTGTTCAGTCTGCTATTAATCTGGCTTCAGCTTATGATTCTGCAAAAGAATTTCAAATTTGAACATATTCTTCAGATTCCGGTCGCATTTGCATTTGGTATTTTTATTGATTTATGTATGGCTCTGCTGAGTTTTCTGCAACCGGAGTTATACGGAATGAAATTCTTTTGTCTGGTGATTGGATGCCTGGTTCTTGGTACCGGCGTTTATATGGAGATTCTGGCCGACGTTGTCATGCTTCCCGGGGAGTCACTGGTGCGCTCGATTGTATTTCGCTGGAAACGGGAATTTGGCCTGACGAAGGTTGCATTTGATGTTTCAATGACAATTGGCGCGGGGGTATTATCTCTTCTGCTGGCCGGCAGGATATCGGGGGTCAGGGAGGGGACGGTTATTGCCGCCGTTCTGGTTGGGTTTATTGCAAGATTTATAGGGAGCAGGCTTGGATTTCTTTTTAACGCACTCTTTGCGGTTCCTGTCTGCGGACAGAGCGGAAACGTTGGACATGATGCCGAAAACATATAAAACCATAAAAATATAAATAACAGGCCGGCACGATGGGAAATGCAGCCGGAAAAGAGAGGAAAAGAAAGATATGAAACGAAAATATCCACATTTATGCCAGCCAATTACACTTGGCAATGTAACATTCCGCAACCGGATGTTTGCATCCCCAATCGGGGCAACCGATATCGATAAGGACTGTGTCCCGGGAGAGCGGACCCGCGCGTTCTATGAGCTCCGTGCAAAAGGCGGAGCAGCGGCCGTGACGATGAGTGAGCTGGTGGTCCACCCGGAGACGGACGGCTCCCATATGCTTCATTTAGACATTGCCACCGTTGGCTCTCTGGCCGCATTTACATTCTGCGCTGATTCCATTAAAAGACACGGGGCCGTTCCAAGCGTGGAATTTTCCCATTCCGGGCAGTATGCAGGTACGTATATGGCGGACAAAAATAAGAAACAGGGTTTGAACCAGTTCGGGCCGGATGACGCTGTGCGCCCGGATGGAATGAAGGTGAAAGCGCTTACGAAAGGCCAGATTGCCGATATTGTAAAACGCTATGGCGAAACGGCTGTTCTGGCAAAACGGGCAGGATTTGAAATGATTATGATTCATGGAGGACATACATGGCTCCTCAACCAGTTCATATCCCCCTACTTCAACCATAGAATCGATGAGTACGGCGGTTGTTTTGAGAACCGCATGCGGTTTACGCTCGAAGTGTTAAAAGCGGTCAGGGAAGCGGTCGGTCCCCTGTTTCCAATTGAGTTCCGTATGAGCGGATCCGAGTTGTTCGAGGGCGGATACGACATTGACGAGGGAGTCCGGATTGCACAGGCAGTGGAAGCATACGTTGATCTGATCCATGTATCGGCCGGTTCCTATCAGTTCGGATTTTTCCGCACTCATCCGTCCATGTTCTCAGGACATGGCTGCAATGTATACCTTGCGGCAGAAATTAAAAAGCATGTAAAGAAACCGGTGGCCACCATTGGCGCTTTAAATGATCCGGCACAGATGGAAGAAATTATTGCATCAGGAAAAGCGGATGTCGTATATATGGGACGCGCCCTGCTGGCCGATCCCTATCTGCCGCAGAAGGTAACGGCGGGAGAGGACGATAAGATTGTAAAATGCCTCCGCTGTTTCACCTGTATGGCGGAACGCCCGACGACCCAGACACGCCGCTGTACGGTAAACCCGGTAATCGGCCGCGAATCAGAGGGTACGGAAGTGCTCCCGGCATCCCGAAAGAAAAAGGTGCTGGTTGTGGGCGGCGGCGTGGCAGGGCTGAAAGCTGCTGTAACGGCGGCACAGCGGGGCCATGAAGTGATTCTCTGTGAAAAGTCGGACAAGATGGGCGGGATTTTAAAATGTGAGCAGGCAATCGACTTCAAGCGCGAGATGTATGAGCTGGGTCTGGCCCTGGAAGCGCAGGCGGAAGAGGTGGGCGTTGAAATCCGCCGCAGCACGGAGGTGACTCCTGAATATGCGGAAAAAATCAATGCAGATTACATGATTCTGGCAGTCGGTTCCAGGCCCATCGTACCGCCGCTGCCTGGAATGGATGGAGAAAACGTGGTAATTGTAAATAATTACTACCTGGAGAAAGAGAAAGTCGGCGGCTCGGTTGTGGTTCTTGGCGGCGGGCTGGCCGGATGCGAGGCGGCAATCCACTTTGCACAGGAAGGCAAAAAGGTTCATCTGGTAGAGATGAGGGATACGCTTGCCCCCGACGCCAATATCCGCCACCGCCCGATTCTTATGAAGATGATAGACGAATATGTGGAGGCACATACGGGATATCAGGGCATAAAGGTAACTGCCGACGGTGTGCTCTGTAAAGATCCCGAAGGCAGAGAAGTGCTTGTTTCGGGCAAAACCGTCGTCTGCGCAGTCGGACAAAGGTCGGACCGGGAGAGTGTGAACGCACTTCTGGACGCAGCGCCGGTGGTACGCCAGATAGGCGACTGCGTCAGGCCGGGCAATATAACGGCTGCGATTTACCAGGGCTATCATGCCGGACTGGATATATAGAAAGAGTAAAACAGAGATTCATTGATACGGCGGTTCTGCACCGGGCGCTGTTTGGGTTTGGATTCATGAAATGGAATTCTACCCGGGCAGGCGCCCGGTGTTTCTGGTTATACTCTGGATTCCGGAGCAGAAACGTTGTAATAGTCCATTACAAAGTTCCAGAAATCTTTTGCCACCTCCGTCATCTGTGCTTTGCGGCGGCGCATCAGATAGAGCGTGCGGGTGGTGTCGTGATCCAGGATAGTAAAACTGCGTGTAGCGGGAGACAGTTTATGGACGGCAGGAAGACAGCATTCGGGAAGAAATGCGATTGCCAGACCAGCATCCACCAGACGCACCTTTGTCAAAAAATCTTCTGTTGAGCAGAAGATTTTGGGTGCAAAACCAGATTCATGGCAGAGTGAATAGGTAATATCTTTTGTGAAGCTGTTGTCTAACGGCATTCCGATAAACTGCTCCTCCTTTAAATCGGCAATATTAAGCCCGGTTACATCATCCGGATAAGTGCGGTATCCGGGAGAAATAACAAGGCGGATTGATTCCGTCATAACAGGCTGGGAGACCCAGTTGTCCGTATCCAGATCCGTCAATTTTGGATTGACGGAAAGAAAATAGAAATCATGTTCCCTGGCCGCAGAGGGAGCGTCATGGCCGCGCTGGCAGATTGACAGCCTTATTTTGGGATTGAGCCGTGTATACTCTACGATACTGTCTTCAATTGCACCAATAAAAGCATAGCAGATGAGCTGAATGGAGCCGACCATGTCATACATGGACTGTTTTACGCTTATGATGCCGCTGTCCAGGGAGTCAATACAATTTTGAGCATAATGCATAAAATTATGGCCATACGCGTTCAGGTAAATCCTGTTTCCACGCCTGTCGAACAGCCTTGCTCCCAGTTCTTTCTCAAGGCCGGCGATGCTGCGGCTGAGAGCCGGCTGTGATATTCCCAGTATTCCGGCGGCTTCCGACACGTGCTCCAGACTCGCAAGCGTCAAAAAATACCGAATCTGAGTAAGTTCCATATAGTTCCCCTCCTTAGTATAACTTTAATGATATAGTATCATGATTTGTGCAATATTGCAAAGATATACGGAAAAGTATAGACTTATTTTGTTGAATGTGTCGACACTTATTTATGAAAAACTTTAATGAAAAATCAACTTATTTTACGAAGGGGGAAACGTGTAATGAATATTAGCCTGCTTATCACGCTGATTGCTTTTATTTTTGTAGCCGTCTGTCTTTTGACCGGTAGGATTCCCGGCTCGATCGCCTGCGGGACGGCAGTTGTGGTTCTTTGGTTTACGCATGTTATTACGGAGGCGGAGGCCTTTGCCAATTTTGTCAGCAGCAGTATTATTGTTATGGTCTGCATGATGATTGTAACGGCAGCCCTGATGAGAACCGACATCATGCCTGCCATTGCCGATACGGTCCGGAAGGCGAAAGGAGGAGGCATTACAATTTTACTGGCGGTCACTATGATCGTACCCTACATTCTGTGCCAGTTTGTGGGCGGCGTCACTTCCATGATTATCGTGATTCCGCTGGCTATGGCTCTAGCTAAGGAAGCCGGTGTATCCCCAACGGCTATGGTGCTCCCGGCGTCCGTAGGAGCACAGGCGGGGCTGCTTTCATTGCCTATCGGAGGGGGTGCTGCCATGTATCTTCTGAAAAACCAGCTGATGGCCGGTGTAGGGGTGACGGAGGAACTGGGATTCTGGGATCTGTTCTTCGTACGTATGCCGGGTACCGCAGCAATCTTTCTGTTTATTCTTTTATACGGATGGAAACTCCTGCCTCAGCGGGGGCTTGGGCAAAGCAGTATGCTGGACGGTAACCGCAATCTGGAAAAGAGTACCCTTCCACAGTGGAAGCAGAATGTTATCTATGCTATTTTCTTAGCCACCATGGTTCTGTTGAGTATATGCGGTAAAATCGGTCTCACCAATACGCAGGTTTCTCTGGCGGCGGCGATGATTGTGATGCTGTTCCGCCTTGTGGATGAGCGCGAAGCATACGCTTCGGTCAATTGGCCCCTGATTTTCATGATGTCTTTTATGCTGTCAATTTCCACCGCGCTTGGCAACAGCGGGGCCGGTGAGATGCTGGCAGGGCTGTTATCGCCGGTTTACGGCAGCGGAAACATGATTGTTGCGGTAACCGTTACTTTCATTTTCTGTGCGGTTGCCACACAGTTTATGGACAATATGACCCTGGTAAATATTCTTACCCCCATATGCGCCCTGGCCTGCGTGCAGAACGGCATGAGCGCACTGCCCGTTGTCGTTGCCATCGATGCTTCCTGCCTGATATCCTTCAGCACCCCTCTGGCATCTCCGAGTTCGCTTCTGGCATATCAGCTGGGCGGTTACAACATGAAGGAAATGCTGAAATTTAATCTGCCGCTGATTTTTATTTCGACAGTTGTTTCCTGTGTATGGATACCGGTTTACATATCAATTATTCATTAAAAATTATTTATGATCGGAGGAAAAATTATGCCAAAAGAGGAAAAGAAACAGGCCCCGGAAGGATTTGAGCCGTCTATGTTTGAAAATGTTGAACCCATCTGTTTATTTGACGATCTGTTTTATGTCGGAAACCGGGTGGTGGGAATCCATATTTTAAAAACGAGTGAGGGATTAGTCCTGTTTGAGGGTACCGACAACCCTGATGCGGACGAAGAGATTTTACAGCCGGGCCTTAAAAAACTGGGGCTGCAAAATGAGAAAATCCTTGCTTTGATGATTACCCACGGGCATTTTGATCATTATATGGGAGCTGCTAAAATTCAGGGCCGCACAGGATGTCCGGTGGGCATGAGCCTCGAGGATACCGCATATCTGTCCTGGGCGGATGAGAATATGGGACCGGACATTCCAAGAGAACTGCCGCGAATTACCCGGATATTAAAAGACGGCGAAAATTTAGTTTATGGGGATCACTGCGTTTATGTCATGGCGGCGCCCGGGCACACGCCCGGCTGCCTTAACTTTTGCTTTGATGTGCATGACTGCGGGGAAATCCATCATGTTGTCATGATGGGAGGATACGGCGTATTCGGTCCCGGAAATTACCCGGACGGAGCGTATCCCTACGGTGTCCAGTGGGCGGTTGACCAGGCGCTGCTCTTTGCATCCTCCTGTGTGAAAACATGGGAGTACTGCAAGAAAAACCATTGTGATGTCTATATGAATCCCCATCCTCATCTCTGCGAGCTGATTGAACATGCCGAGCAGAACAGGCACCGTAAAGAGGGGGAGGCCAATGCCTTTGTCATTGGTACGGAGGGAGTGAGACAATGGATTTCAGAACGGTTTCATGTTTGCATTGAATCTGCGCAGAAATTTACCGATATCCAGGTTCCGGGCAGGAATTGAGGCTGCTGACAGCACCCTGTAACATGGGACTTTTCACGCAAAATGTGCGGGAACATGCCTCGTGGTAGATTACCCTGTGAATAGTAACGAACAGTTCACACCTCCGCTCCAGTGCCATTTCCAATACCTTGTATTTGTGACGCCGATATCCTATAATAGGAACAGAAAAGACGCCTCTTTTCCGGCAATAAAGAGAGAGGGGAGTTCCTGGGAGACGGAAGGGAGAGGGTTATATGAATCTCAAAGAACAGCTGTATGTGTGCACACTGGCAAAATGCGGGACGATATCAAAAGCGGCGGAGGAACTTTATATTTCACCTCCGGCGCTCAGTGTTTATTTGAGCAATCTGGAAAAGTACCTGGGAGTCAGGCTCTTTGAACGGACGGGGAAAAGCCTGGTCCTCACTTCCATGGGGCGGGAGTATGTGGAGCGGGCGGAGAAGATGCTTCAGATGAAGGAAGACTTTGAGCTTTTACTGGAGCAGTCAAACGGCAAATGCAAGGGGAGCCTGCGTGTTGGAATCCAGCACAGGCGTGCCATTTCAATCGCCCCGTTTCTTATGGTGCACTTTTTAAAGGAGTACCCGGATATCAATCTTATCATAAAGGAGGGGGTCTATGACGAACTGGTTCAGATGTACCAGACAAACGCCATTGATTTTCTCATCTATACATGCGCGGATGAACTGCCGGACACAACTTATGTAGAGCTGGGGGAGGAACATGTACTGCTGGTCCTCCCGGAGAAACATCCGGCTAACGCAAGAACCTGGTGGAAAGAGGGGGAGCATTATCCTCATCTGGATCCCCGCTGCCTGACGGATGAAGTATTCGTTCTGCCGATAAAAAAACAGAGCCTCCGGGGGACTGCTGAGAGGATTCTGGAGCAGTACAGGATACGGCCGAAACGTATCATAGAGATACGGTACTTTGAGACCGCCATGTCCATGGTGGAACAGGGAGTGGGGATCGGATTCAACCGTTCAGGTTATATCCAGGGAATGGACCGTTTTCCGGGAGTGAGGTACTGCCTGATTGGGGATGTGCCGTACAGCGCCCGGCTGGTTCTGGCATACCGGAAGGGACGGAATTTAGCGCCCCATATGGTACGGCTCATCGAGCTTATTAAGGGGCACATAAATAAAACTTAAAGAGCCGTTAAATTTAATGTAATTGTTGCAGACCCGGTTCCTGATTATAATCATAGTAACAAGATTGTTGAAAAAGTTATAATCAGGAGGGTATAGTATGAATGCAAAAAAGAAACACTTCAAGATGCCGCACAGTTTTGTAATTGTCTTTACAATTATTGTAGCGGCTGTACTGATGACCTGGATCATTCCTGCCGGCGAGTATCTGCGCGTCGAAAATGCACAGGGGATCAAGGTCATTGATCCGACTCAGTTCCAATATCTGGCCCGTTCGCCGGTAAATCCATTCTTAATTCCGTTGTATATTGTAAAAGCGTTTATGAAAAGGGTCGATTTGATCCTGGTAATCCTGTTTTCCGGCGGCGCATTTCACATGCTGACGGAATCGGGCGCCCTGCAGGCCGTCATCGCCAAGGTTGCCAAGAAATTTGCCCACAATCTCTATATTTTTATTCCAATTCTTACTCTGGTATTCGGCCTTATCTGTACCACGCAGGGAGTAAATCTTTTTATTGCGTTTGCCCCGGTTATGGTTATGATGTCGCTGGCTATGGGAATGGACTCCATCACAGGGGCGGCGATTATTCTTCTGGGAGGAGCCATTGGCTTTTCAACCGGAACCCTGAATCCCAATACCACCATTGTAGCCCAGAAAATTGCCGAGCTTCCGGCCTACTCAGGTCTTGGTTACCGCGCCGTCTGTTTCGTGGTTTACTATATTGTGACTAATATCTACCTGATTCGGTACGCATTAAAAATCAGAAAAGATCCGACACTTAGTCCCATGTACGATCTGGACAAGGAGAATGATCTGAACAATGGAGGAGATTTGGACTCTTTCGGCACTCTCAGCGTGCGTAAGGTTGTAATCATCCTTTCCCTTGTTCTTTCTCTGGGCGCTATTATTTACGGAAGCGTTAAGATGGGGTGGGACATGCCGGAGATGGCGGCTGTATTTATTGCGCTAGCTATTGTTGTCGGCGTAATTGCGGGATTTGATTCAACCACTATCTCAAAACATTTTCTGGAGGGATGTAAAAAAATGCTTTCTGCCGCCATCATCATCGGCCTGGCCCAGTCTATCAGCGCGATCATGACGGACGGTAAAATCATCGATACCGTAGTACATGTGCTGGCGGGAGGACTAAACAGTGTGCCGGCTCTTCTGCAGGCTCCGGCCATGCTGCTCGCCAACACGGGGATCAATGTTTTCCTGACCTCCGGTTCGGGTCAGGCGGCGGCTGTGATGCCGATTATGGTGCCGCTCTCTGATCTGATTGGGATGACGAGGCAGACCGCGATCCTTGCATTCAATTTTGGTGACGGATTCTGCAACTATATTCTTCCCACCTCCACTGCGCTGATGGGAATTATCGGCGCATCTAATATTCCGTACGACCGCTGGATGAAATTCATGTGGAAAATGTTCCTGATATGGCTTGCCGTCGGCACCGTACTTTTAATTATTGCCCAAGCAGTCCATCTGGGACCGATGTAAGGCAAAGAATGGATGAAACCGCGGAAAATGAAAGTGATTGTTCATGGTAAAATAGAACCATGGTGGAAGAGAATAATGGCGGAAGAGAATAATGGCGGAAGAGAATAATGGCGAAAAAGAGCCATTGTGGAATAAGGTATTGAAAAATAGAAAGCGAGGACGTCTGTAATGATTAAGGATAAGCTTTTTCAGAGAGTGGAGCAGCAGAAGGAAAAACTGTGGGAGATGGCGGATCAAATCTTTGAGCACCCGGAATATGAGGGCGAAGAGGTCATGGCCTCGGAACTTCTGGCCGCCTATCTGAGGGAACATGGATTTACGGTGGAAATGGGGGTCGGCGGTTTTAAGACCGCTTTCCGGGCAGAGTACCATCACGGTACCGGGGGACCGGTAATTGGAATCCTGTGCGAGTATGACGCCTTGAGGGGACTGGGCCACGGCTGCGGGCACCATATGCAGGGACCGTCCTGTCTCGGCGCGGCGATTGCTTTAAAAGACATGGACACCGACCGGCCGTTTCAGCTCGTCGTGTACGGGACGCCTGCGGAGGAAACGCTTGGGTCCAAATGTGACATGCTGAAGGCGGGCTGTTTTAAAGAGCTGGATGTGGCATTTATGATGCATGGAGCGCCAAATACCTGTACGGACATCAAATGCCTGGCGCAGAACAGCTACCATGTGGTTTTTCAGGGAAAGAAAGCCCACGCTGCCCTGGCTCCGGAAAAAGGGAGAAGCGCTTTCGACGCACTTCTCATTGCTTTCCAGGGAGTGGAATTTCTTCGGGAACACGTCCCGGATGACGTCAGAATGCACTATACCGTATCTGAGCTGCCGGGACCAAGTAACGTAGTTCCGGATCGGGCGGTGGGAGATTTCTCCATCCGTTCATTCTCAAAGAAAACGCTGGAGGCGGTTTCGGAACGGTTCCAGGAAATTATAAGGGGAGCCTCCCTGATCGGCGGGGTAAGCTATGAAATAACTCCGGGAAAAACCTTTTATAATAAAATACCTGTACTTCTTTTAAATGATCTTCTTATGAAGAATGCAGAATTAGTGGGAGCGCCTCAGCTTGCACCGCCCCGTGAGAAGACGGGTTCCACAGATTTTGGCAACGTGATGTATGAGATACCGGGTTCCTGCATCCGAGTTGCCTTCGTCCCCGAGGGGACGGCCTCACATTCCCAGGAATACGTAGACGCCGGAAAATCGGATGCCGCACATGACTGCGTCATCTATGGCGCCAAGGCGATTGCAGGGGCTGCGTATGATTTAATTGAAACGGATGGGCTTATGGAGAGGGTGAAGGAGGAATTTGCGGAGAGTAAAAAGAAGAATATGTGAGGGTTTAATTGAGATGCGAGGACGCCTCTGTAAGACGGCGGACGGGGGAGTGGGTGGGTGTTTATGAGTCTTCAGTCCCGGTTTGCAGGGTGTGGTGAGGGGGAATCCAGGAGAAAAAATTCCTACGGGGACTCGCTCTCGCTTGTGGAATGCGCAACGGGTGCTAGATTCGAAAATACCTCATCAAGCACCGGCGGATTCCAAGGTCCCCTTCGGAAAGTTTTCTCCTTCCTTCCCCGGGCAGGTTGTCGGCGGGACTGAAGACTCAGTGAAGGTATTGCCCCGTCCGACGGCTTCAGGGGCTGATTGTCTCTTTCGTCAAGTGGGGAGGTGGTATTGTCGCGGCCACGAAATAGTCGTAACTATTTTACATTTTGACGATATCCTGGGCTGCATAAAAAGAGTATCAGAATAAACACTCTAAGATTAAAAGATTATAAGTTTACATAGTCTCATAGTGTACTGGATGTAGTTTTCAGGCATTCTATAGAGACGTAGTGGCAGCGACAAGCGCCTCCCCCATTGAAGGAATAGGACAGATCAGCCGCCGCAGGCCGGGGACCGGGCCGCTATCTTGGCTGAGTCTTTCGTCCCGGCCATAACCCTCCTGTGGGGAAGAAGGGAGAAAAAGATTCCGGAGGGAACCTGGGAGTTCATTGGTACTTACCGAGGTTTTTTCGAGGTTAGTACCATTATGTACTCCAACGAGCGCAAGCGTTTCCCGAAGGAACTTTTTCTGCCCGGATTCCCCGCCCGCGACAACCTGGCGCCCGGGACGAAAGACTCATCGATCCCCCTCACCACCCCGGTCCCCGGCCTGACGGCGGCGTCCTCATTTCTCAATTAAATCCCCATTAATTCAGGTTTGTACAAACACCATAATTGTAGTACAATGTTTCACATAGCGATACATTGAAAGAAGGTGAAGAGTGAATGAATCAGAAACATAAAGCAATGGCGCAGAGCCGGGGCGCGGCGAGGGACTTGACTGTCTGCGCATTGCTTTCCTCCCTGATTGCGGTTGGGGCTTTTATTAAAATTGTTATACCGGTTGGGGCGGATACCATGAATTTTACATTGCAGTGGTTTTTTGTCTTGCTGGCCGGTCTTCTATTGGGATCCAGAAAAGCGTTTTGGAGTGTGGCAATCTATCTGCTGGTCGGCCTTTCGGGAATTCCCGTTTTTGCACGGGGAGGAGGCCTGGGTTATCTGATCCGTCCTACCTTTGGTTTCCTTCTGGGGTTTGCCCTGGCAGCGTATGCCATGGGAAAAGTATGCGAGTGGATACATTCGTACAAAACAGCGGCCTGTCTTTTTGCGGCGACGGTAGGGTATGTCATCTATTACGGAATGGGAATTCTTTATTTTTATTTTATTACCCATTTTGTAGTTGTGACACCGCACACGGTAGGATGGGGCCCTATTTTTGCCGTTTACTGTCTGCCGACGATGCTGCCGGACTATATTCTCTGCATCGTGGCCGTGATGGTTTCAAAACGCCTCCGGCCGGTTGTGGCGCAGGGGTTGCGTTGAAAATAATATATTGCATTTAGACTGAAAAATCCGTCTGCAGCGATTGGCATGGTGCGGTCTTTTTCGGAAAACAATAAATGCCCTGGTATTAGAGCCGGAAAGACATGGACTGGACGAGGATCAGGTTTTGAGGTTCTGGATGTACGAAAAAGTTATTTTAAGATCTATTACAAGGTGCATGAATCCACAGAGAACGTGGGGGCTCCGAATCCCCCATATGCTGGTTGACAGCAGAGCCAAACTATATCGTGTTTTTGAACTTTGACATTTAGGAAATATAATTTTAGAGAAAGAGTGCTGTGGGAACGGTGGTAGCGTTTTCAAGGCACTCTTTTTATCGCTGACGCTACCCAGATGCACTGTGGAGATTGTAGAGGACAAGCTTTTTTGACACAAAATTTGACACACTTTTAAGCCTGGAAGTACCTATAAATGCAGGTAAATGAATCAGCGCAGAACCTCTCGCTGAATTAAACTATAAAGGAAAATAAATGTATATAACAAAAAAACCGCCTCAGCAGTTGCCTGAGCGGTAAAATATTTAGGGGGGCCGGATGATCTTGCGATCATCCGGTATGAGTATGAAAAAGCTTTATTATTTCAAGCAATACTTGAAACAAAGGCCTGTCATCCTTTCGGATAACATATTTGTATTATAAAAGAGATTTGTGACCAAAGTATGTACCGCCGATTAAAAAAACATAAACATAATAAAAAAATAAAAAACCCTTTGAAAACAGAAGGAAATTGTATATAATAGTAATCGGTATAGTCTGCCTGAATGATCCAGGGCACTATTTTTGTTTTAGACGCACGAAATAAGAACGATAAAAAGATAGAATACAAAGCAGGAGGAAAAACAAGTATGATGATGTCCAATGACATTGGTATCGATCTTGGCACGGCCAGTATCCTTGTATATATTAAAGGGAAAGGCGTTGTCTTAAAAGAACCGTCAGTAGTAGCCATTGACCGTGATACAAACAAGATTATGGCCATTGGAGAGGAAGCACGCCTGATGATCGGAAGAACCCCGGGTAATATCGTTGCAGTACGTCCGCTGCGCCAGGGTGTTATTTCTGATTATACAGTAACAGAGAAGATGCTCAAATATTTTATTAATAAAGCAGTCGGCAAGAAGACGCTCAGAAAACCGAGAATCAGCGTCTGCATTCCAAGCGGCGCCACCGAGGTGGAGAGAAAGGCCGTAGAGGACGCGACACTGCAGGCAGGGGCAAGAGAGGTTTCCATTATCGAGGAGCCGGTTGCCGCAGCCATCGGCGCAGGCATTGATATCGCCAAGGCTTGCGGTAACATGATCGTAGATATCGGAGGAGGTACGGCCGATATCGCGGTAATTTCCTTGGGCGGTACGGTAGTAAGTACATCTATTAAAGTAGCCGGAGACGATTTCGACGAGGCTCTGGTACGCTACATGCGTAAAAAACATAATCTTCTGATCGGTGAAAGAACGGCCGAGGAGATCAAGATTAATATAGGAGCAGCCTACAGAAGGCCGGAAGTAATCACGATGGAAGTCCGCGGACGTAACCTGGTAACAGGTCTTCCGAAGACAATTGTGGTTACATCGGACGAGACTCTGGAGGCGCTGCGTGAACCGGCCCTGCAGATTGTAGATGCCGTTCACAACGTGCTGGAGAGAACACCACCGGAGCTGGCGGCCGATATCTTCGACCGCGGTATCGTACTGACCGGAGGCGGTTCCCTTTTAAGCGGACTCGATGCACTGATTGAGGAGAAGACGGGCATCACTACGATGATTGCCGAGGATCCTCTGACGGCAGTGGCTATCGGCACCGGCAAATTTATCGAATTTGCCCACGGAGAACTTACACCTAAGAATTACGACTAATAATCTTGCGGTTCACGTCCCCGGCAGCGCGGCGGTTTCGTGAATGGTACGGGAATAAATTTATGGCAGCAGTAAAAGGATATGTTGAGAAAATCAAATACCGTAATGAGGATAACGGCTATACGGTTATGAGCGTCACCGGGAGCGAGGATGGGGAAGAGTACATCCTGGTCGGAAATTTCTCCTATATTTCGGAGGGAGAACTGGTGGAGGCGACGGGCCGCATGACGGAACATCCGATTTACGGGGAACAGCTGGCGGTGGAGAGCTATGAGCTCAAAGCGCCGGAGGACACTGTTTCCATGGAACGATATTTAGGCTCCGGTGCCGTGAAAGGCATCGGGGCTGCTTTGGCTTCAAGAATAGTAAAAAAGTTCAAGGCCGATACCTTCCGCATTATGGAGGAGGAACCGGAACGGCTGTCCGAGATCAAAGGCATCAGCGAAAAGATGGCGATGGCTATTGCGGAGCAGATCAGTGAGAAAAAGGATATGCGGCAGGCTATGATGTTTTTGCAGAACTACGGCATTTCCATGAATCTTTCGGTGAAAATCTATCAGGAATACGGTCCGGCCATGTACAATGTGATTAAGAATAATCCGTATAAACTGGCGGACGACATTCCGGGAGTCGGTTTTAAGATGGCCGATGAGATTGCATCCAAGGTCGGAATCTTTACGGATTCTGACTTTCGTATTAAGAGCGGAATCCTTTATACACTCCTTCAGGCCTCGGCCAACGGACATACATATCTGCCGGAGGGGGAACTTAAGGCGCAGGCCGCCGAGCTTCTGAAAGTGGATCCTGAAGCGATAGGGAAACATCTGATGGATATGCAGATCGATAAGCGCCTTGTCGTAAAGAATGTGGAAAGCGCCGGACGGACGTCCTCTGAGGGCAGTGAGGCACGGATGGGAACGGTACGCAGGCCGGATGAAGGTTCTGAGGAGTTTTCTGAAGAGAACCGGGACATATACGGGGAAGACCGGGAGTTCCCTGAGGAAGCGCCGGAAGTCCGAAGGGGAGTTTACGCGGCCCAGTATTATTATACGGAACTTAATACCGCCAGGATGCTCCATGATTTGAATATTACGGGTTCGGAGCCGGAGGAACAGATACGCAAAAGCCTTGCAAGAATTCAGGAGCAGGAGAAGATAGAGCTGGATGAACTGCAAATCCAGGCGGTCATCGAAGCGGTCAACTGCGGTCTTCTCATTGTGACAGGAGGACCCGGTACGGGAAAGACGACGACCATCAATACAATCATACGTTATTTTGAGATGGGGGAGATGGACATTCTCCTGGCGGCGCCCACGGGAAGGGCGGCCAAGAGGATGACGGAGGCCACCGGCTACGAGGCCAGGACAATCCACCGTCTCCTGGAACTGAGCGGAATGCCGGAGCCGAATGAGAAAAGCCAGAATTCCGGGATGCATTTTGAACGGAATGAGGAGAATCCCCTGGATGCCGATGTAATCATCATCGATGAGATGTCCATGGTGGATATCCACCTGATGCACGCTCTCTTAAAGGCGGTCAATGTGGGAACGAGATTAATCCTGGTAGGCGATGTGGACCAGCTTCCAAGCGTGGGACCCGGCAATGTGCTGAGGGATATGATTGATTCACAGCGTTTCCATGTGGTGAAGCTGACAAGAATTTTCCGGCAGGCGGCCCAGAGTGACATCATCGTCAATGCCCACAGAATCAACGACGGCCAGAGAGTGGATCTGGCGAAGAGAAGCAGGGACTTCCTGTTTATTAAGCGGGATGAGCCTAATGCGATTATCAATGCAATGATTACGCTGGTAAAGGAAAAATTGCCTTCTTACGTGGGGGCGAATATCTTTGATATCCAGATTATGACGCCGATGCGCAAGGGAGCGCTGGGAGTAGACCGACTGAACACGATCCTTCAGGACTTCTTAAACCCGGCGTCGTCCGACAAGCCGGAGAAGGAAGCGGCCGGCACCCTGTTCCGACTCGGTGACAAGGTAATGCAGATAAAAAATAACTATCAGTTAGAGTGGAAACTCTGTAACAAATACGGGATTCCTATCGACAAGGGAACCGGCGTGTTTAACGGCGATACGGGAATTGTCCGTGAAATCAACAGCTTTGCCGAACTGCTTACCGTGGAGTTTGACGAGGGAAAGCTGGTGGATTACAGCTTCAGACAGCTTGAAGAACTGGAACTGGCATACGCCATCACAATCCACAAATCCCAGGGAAGCGAGTATCCGGCTGTTGTGATTCCTGTTTACAGCGGCCCCAGGATGCTGATGACCAGAAACCTGATTTACACGGCTGTGACCAGGGCGCGGTCCTGCGTCTGCCTGGTGGGAATACCGGAGGTGTTCCAGCAGATGGTGGACAATGCAATGGAACAGAAGCGCTATTCGGGCCTGAAGGCCCGCATTGAGGAGCTGATTATTTGAAAATAAGATACAAAAAGGCGGCGTCCGTTTTCCTGGACGCCCTTTTTCCAAGGCGATGCCCTGTCTGCGGGGATATCGCAGCGCCCGTGGGGAATCTAATCTGCCCCTCCTGCCGGGACAAACTTTCTTTTGTAAAATCCCCTGTATGTAAAAAATGCGGCAAAGAAGTGATGAGTGAGACCGTCGAATACTGTTTTGACTGCAGCCGCCACCGGCGCAGCTTTGAGTATGGGCTGGCGCTTCTGAACTATAATGAGCTCTCCGGCCGATCCATGGCCGCGGTTAAGTATAAAAACAGAAGAGAATATCTGGATTATTACGCGGAAGAAGCCGTAAGGCGCTGCGGGGCGAAGCTGTTGGAAATGGAGGCGGACTGCCTGATTCCGGTCCCCATTCATCCGTCCAGATACCGGAGCAGAGGCTTTAACCAGGCCCTTGTCCTGGCCCGGAAACTGGAGGAGCGGACTGGGATACCGGTCTGCCCAGATTTGCTGAAACGCAATAAAAATACTGAACCGCAGAAGGAACTGGGGCCTGCCGGGCGGCTTAAAAACCTGGAACAGGCGTTTTCGGCAGGGCCGGTTCCGGATGGAATCACAAGTGTTATTCTCATCGACGACATCTATACGACCGGGAGTACGATAGAGGCATGTACGCGCGTTCTGAGGGCAGCCGGAGTAAAAAACGTATATTTTTTTGCTGTTTGTATTGGACAGGGGCAGTAAAGTAGGATATGATAATAGGACAGGAAAACAGAGCGTTTTTCGGAGAAGGCATTGATGTATGCGAACAATAATGGAATGAAAAGGAGTTTATAAAGATGCGTGAATTAGAGTATCAACTGGTAAAAGACGATTATAAAAACTGGATACACTGGAACGTGCTCCGCAATGAATCAAAAAAGATGAAGATTTTTTCACTGGTCATTTATGTTGGTTTTGTCGTAATTTATGTAGGCGGAAGCCTCAATTCGGCCAAAGGTAATATGGCGGCGCTCATTCCGGCCATTGGCATGGCGCTTTTAGTAGGAGCGGCTATGTTTTACACCACCTCCCATCATAATCAGGAGCGTATGATCTGGAAGAAGAGCGGACTGAAGAGACTGGAGAGGAATAATAATTTCCCGGTTGTCCATTTAACACTTAACGATCTGGGGCTCGTTATGGAAGTTCCGTCCGAAAACGTGACAAAAGAATACCGTTACAGCGAGCTTTTTGGAATACTCGAAATTGAGAGACTGTTTCTTTTGGAAGCCAATGACAAGACATGGCAGTTCATCGCCAAATCCGCGTTCAGCAGCCAGGAAGAGATGGACGAATTCAAGGCATTTATGGAAGAAAAGATAGCCGATGCCAAGGAAAATCCTGAAAAGTACGAGAAGAAAGAGGAGATTCCGGAAGAACCGCAGGCAGCCGGCAGTGACGTCACAGATGCGTCTTATGAAGGCGGCAGCGCATCCGGTTCCGACGAAGAGGCGGAGGAGATCGAGCCGGTTGACACCAGCAATATGGGAAAGATTGGCAAGATGGCCCATATTATGGCGGCTATGGCGGCTGATGCAGAGAATGAAGAGGACTCCGAAGGAACGGAAGAATCCACGGTGGATGAGGCAGCCGAAGCTGCTGCAGAAGCCGGGCAGGAACAGGAAGCGGTTTCCGCGGCAGAGGCCGACAGCAGGGAATTATGACAGTGCAGGGGGATGAGCAGAATGACAATCCGGTGGGCAGAAGAAAGTGATTTACAGGAGATGGTTGAGATTTTTAATTATGAGGTGCTGAACGGCACGGCGTCATTCTCAATCAGGCCCAGAACCGTTGAGGAGAGAAGGGCCTGGTTTGAGCAGCATAACAGGGATGAGTTTCCTCTGATTGTGGCGGAGGAGGACGGTGCGGTTGCGGGTTATGCCAGCCTGTCCGTATACCGTGACAATGATGCCTATGCCCCTACGACGGAACTTTCGGTTTATGTGGCTCATAAATACAAAGGCAGAAAAGTCGGAGAAGCGCTGATGACGGAGCTGCTGCGGATTGCCAGGGAGAAGGGCAGAACGCATGCAATTATCTCGGTAATTACATCGGACAACACCGCCAGTATCCGTCTGCACGAGAAATTCGGTTTTGAATACTGTGGAGTCACGAAAGAAGTTGGCCGGAAGTTCGGCCGCTGGCTTGACACATTGTTTTATCAGTTGATAATCTGAGTATAGCTTGGATCCGTGGAGGTGAAGGTCAATTTATGAAGGGAAGAGCGGTAAGGAGAATTCTGCTTCCGGTTCTGACAATCGTTTTTATTGCACTGAATCCCCCTGCTCCTGTGCATGCCGACTGGATACAGGATAAGTTTGGCTGGTGGTACCAGGAAGAGGACGGCAGCTGTCCCGTTTCCGTCTGGAAAGAGATGGACGGGAAATGGTATTATTTCAAAGATACCGGCTACATGGCCGACACCCCGATGATCATTGACGGTGTGCAGTATTATTTCCACAAATCCGGCGCTATGGTATCGGATGAGTGGGTTGAATTCATGGGAGAATGGTACTATTTCAACAAAGACGGTTCACTGGCAAGAAGCTGCTGGATCGGCGATCTCTATTATGTTGATAAACTGGGAGCCATGGTAAAGGATAAGCGGGTGAACGGGATTTATATTGACGAAGATGGAGTTGCAGAACATCCGGGGGACGATTTTTTTGACTAAAAGACAGACATTGGAGGACAACTAAAGGTGAGCCGTACAATATTAAAATTTTCATCAATTGTAATTCTGGCACAGGCGATTCTCACCGTAATATCGGGTGTGATTCTGGCAGCCGGCAGCAGCGCCCTGAGCGGGACGGAGTATGAATCGCTGATTGGAGCCACGATAATGCTTGCTATGGTTGCGATAGTGGAATCGGTTTTCCGCGGAATCGCGGCAATTATGGGACTTAAGAGCTGCAGACCCGGTTCCGGGACAAAAGCCATCTTTATTCTGGGTATTATTATGGTGGCTCTGGATGCGGCGGGGTTAATCAATACGCTGCTCACAAGCGCACAGAGCGCCCCGGCGTCCCTGATTGCGGTGGCGATGTCGGGATTATATTTATTTTCGGTGTTGAAGATCAGAAAAGAAAATGCGGAGGGAAACTGAGTTTCCCGATGATGGAAGAGAACGCTTCCGGGCTCAATGGATCAGCCCGGAAGCTATTTTTATGAAATTGGACTATTGTATATCAAAAAGAACAGTTAGACAATTAGATTTAATACTTTATAATATAGGATATAAGGGGGGAAGAAAAATGTTGGAGATAACAGTAATTGGTCTGTTTGTAGCGGCGCTGCTGCTTTCGGCCGTATTTGGAGTTTCGGTCCTGTACGCGCTGATTTTCGGATATTTTGTTTTTGCCGGATATGCCTTGATAAAACATAATTCGTTGGCGGAAGTTCTTAAGATGTCTTTTAACGGAGTGAGAACCGTTAAAAATGTGCTGATCGTTTTTATGCTAATAGGTATGCTGACCGCTCTGTGGCGTGCCGCGGGAACAATTCCGTTTCTTGTTGTCTGCACCTCCGGTCTGATTGTGCCTTCCGCATTTATTCTTTTTATTTTTCTCCTCAACTGCTTCGTCTCTGTCCTTACTGGGACCTCACTTGGGACGGCGGCCACCAGCGGTGTGATCAGCATGGCAATGGCCACTGCAGCGGGGGTGAATCCCGTCTATGCGGGCGGAGCCATCCTGTCGGGAATTTACTTTGGCGACCGATGTTCCCCGATGTCGACCAGCGCCCTGCTTGTCAGCGAACTGACAGGAACGGACATTTTTGATAATATAAAAAATATGATTCGGACTTCGGTTGTCCCCTTTGCAGCGGTGTGTGCCATCTATCTGGCCCTTGGCATGAACGGAACCGGCGCATCGCCCGACGGCAGTCTTCTTACACTGCTGAAGGACAGTTTTAACATGCACTGGCTCGCGGCGTTACCCGCCGGAATCGTTATTATCCTGTCCCTGTTCAGGGTCAGGGTCAAAAAGACCATGATGATCAGCATACTGACGGCCGGCATCATCAGTATATTCCTTCAGGGAGTAACACTTCCTGAGCTTTTTTCGTTCCTGTTCACCGGTTACCGCATTGAGGAACCGGGACTGACGGCCATGATGAACGGGGGCGGCTTATTATCCATGGTGAAAGTAAGCGCAATTATCTGTATTTCTTCCTCCTATTCCGACATTTTTGAGCAAACAGGAATTCTTCAGGGACTTAAGCAGAGGATAGGCAGACTGGGACAGAAAATCACACCTTATGGAGGCGAACTGGTCACCTCTCTGGTGGCTTCGATGGCGGCATGCAACCAGACGCTGGGAATTATCCTAACCTATCAGCTCTGCAAAGATATGGTCCATGACAAGAGGGAGATGGCGCTCTACCTGGAAAATACGGCTGTTATTGTGGCGCCGCTGGTACCCTGGTCCGTTGCCTGCGCAGCGCCTATGGCGGCGATATCGGCTGTCAATGTAGGCGGATGCATACTTTTTGCTTTTTACATTTACCTGCTTCCGGCATGGAATCTTTTCAGAAACAGAAAGAGACGGGAGGAAAGCATTTATGGAAATCGTAAGACTTTTTAACCTTCAGGGAAGCTTATTCATAATGATTTTGGCCGGAGCCGTTTTAAAGAGAAAAGGAATCATAGATGAGCCGGGAAAACGATGCCTGACGGACCTCTGTGTCAATATCATCATACCCTGCAATATCATTAAATCCTGCCTGATTGAATTCGACCTGTCGATCATGAAGGCCTGCGGCCTTCTTCTGGCAGTGGGAATTGTCATGCAGTTTTTCTGTCTCTTTCTCAACCGGTTTTTATTTAACGGCTTTGGAGAACAGCAGAAAAAGGTGCTCCAGTACTGTACGATCGTATCAAACGGAGGATTTCTTGGAAATCCGGTTGCGGAGGGCGTTTACGGTTCTCTGGGACTGCTGTATGCCTCCATCTTTCTGATACCGATGCGCGTGGTCATGTGGTCGGCGGGCACTTCCTATTTTGTAGCAGGAACGTCTGATAAAAAGAAAGTGATTCATAACATACTGACCCACCCCTGCCTGGTTGCTGTGTACATCGGGCTGTTTCTGATGTTCACCCAGATTCATGTGCCGGAAGCTGCGGCCTCCACGGTTAAAAGCATTGGCGGCTGCAATTCGGCTATTACAATGTTCATTATCGGAACAATTCTTGCGGATGTGGACGTCAGAACCATTATTAATAAAACTACGGTCGGCTTCAGCATCTTCCGTCTCGTCCTGCTCCCGGCCGCAGCCCTGGCACTCAGCCGTGCCCTGGGCCTCGACCCGGTGGCCTCCGGCGTGGCCGTGATCATGACGGGCATGCCGGCCGGAGCAACGGCGGCTATCTTTGCGGCACGGTATGGAAGCGATGCGGAATTCGCCACCAAATGCGTGGTGCTGTCTACGCTGCTGTCGATGATCACGATTCCGATGTGGGTGATGTAATAACCGGGTTTATAGAACAATGCATTTCTGGGCTGGCGAGTCAGTCACGTGCCTGAGAATGTTTATGAATGTGAATTCTGTAAAAGTGATTTTGAAAGAGAGGGTGTATTCTGTGATGGAGTTGAGAAGGGCTGTTATGGATGATTTGCCGCAGATCAGGGCGGTCTATAAGGAGATATGCCGGGACATGGACAGGAACGGCATCCAAATCTGGGATGAGATTTATCCGGGGGAAGTCTTTGGGGAAGATATCGAAAACCATCGGCTCTATGTGCTGACGCAGCAGAAAGAGATCGTGTCGGCATTTGCCTTATGTGATTCCAATTCCGGAGCTGACTGTCTGAAATGGAGGAATCAGAATGGAAGGGCAATCTATCTCGACCGTCTCGGCGTAAACGTCAATTACAAAAGAAAAGGAATCGGAAGTCTGGCGCTCCAAAAAGCCACAGCCCTGGCAGGTTCCCTTGGAGCCGGGTATCTCAGACTCTTTGTCGTAGATATCAATCATCCCGCGATAAATCTCTATTTGAAAAACGGGTTTACAAAAGCAGATGGGAGCTATGACGAAGTAATTGACGAAGATTTGGTTCTGCATGAATTTGGATATGAGAAAAAGACAACCATATGATATAGTTTTCAATGTGGACAGTTTCGTTGGACAGTTCATTAAGAGTGACCTTCATGTCTTAACATCGGAATAAGGCTCTGTTTTTTTGTGAATAATCAATTTAAATAAAACAAAAAACTAACATCCCAAAAACAATCAGTACCGTAACCGGCCAAACATCCCCGAAACAATTCGCGCCTGCAACAAGTGCGTCCCCGCACTTGGGGAAGAGTCATTCAGCCTTACAAACGGTCCTCTATGCCCAACTAAAAATATATTGACGAATCCCCAGATTTATGATATAGTAGACGGGCGAATGGAAGAACTTAGGTCTTTTTTTTATGCTCAAAATCAGGGCCAAAACCCTGCAAAACGTTGTAAAATAAAGGCTGTGACAAATCAACAATTTTAAGTGGAGGTGGAAGTCGTGCGCACAAGAATTACACTGGCATGTACAGAATGCAAACAACGTAATTACAACATGACTAAGGATAAGAAGACTCATCCTGACAGAATGGAAACAAAGAAGTATTGCAGATTCTGTAAAACACATACGTTACACAAAGAAACAAAATAAGGTAACTGATTGTACCTGGGATCAGGCGCCAGCCTGATAACATTGGAGGACAAAATATGGGTGAAACAGAAAATACCAAAAAGGCTCCTAAAAAGAGCTATTGGAAAGGCCTTCAGGCCGAGTACAAGAAAATCGTCTGGCCCGACAAAGATACTGTCATTAAGCAGACAGGCGCCGTTGTTGCGGTTGCCGTTGCTTTGGGACTGATTATTGCAGCACTTGATACGATTATCGTAACAGGACTGCACTTCGTTATCTAATTTAAGGGCAAAGGTGAGAATATGTCAGAAGCAAATTGGTATGTAGTGCATACTTATTCCGGCTATGAAAACAAAGTAAAAGTTGACATTGAAAAGACAATTGAAAACAGAAAGCTCCAGGATCAGATCTTAGAGGTATCCGTGCCTATGCAGGATGTCATTGAGCTGAAGAACGGGGCACAGAAACAGGTTGCCAAGAAGATGTTTCCCGGATATGTACTGATTAACATGGTTATGAACGATGACACATGGTATGTAGTACGCAACACCCGTGGTGTAACAGGATTTGTTGGTCCGGGTTCCAAGCCGGTTCCGCTTACGGAAGGCGAGATGGATTCTCTGGGATTCAGGGAAGCCGGATTAGTAGTCGATTTTGAAGAAGGTGACACAGTTGTTGTTACCGCAGGGGCCTGGAAAGATACCGTTGGTGTTATCAAGTCCATCAACGAAGGAAAGCAGACCCTTACTATCAATGTGGAGATGTTCGGCCGTGAAACACCGGTAGAACTGTCTTTTACAGAAGTAAAGAAGATGTAACAAGTACGGCCTTTAACCGGTTTAGAGGCTCGTGGGAGGGAAATCCCCGCAATTACCACATTTATTTAGGAGGTGCCTAATCATGGCAAAGAAAGTAACAGGATACATTAAATTACAGATTCCTGCTGGTAAAGCTACACCAGCACCGCCAGTTGGACCAGCTCTTGGTCAGCACGGCGTTAATATCGTTCAGTTCACAAAAGAATTCAACGCAAGAACAGCAGATCAGGGCGACCTGGTTATCCCGGTTGTTATCACTGTATATGCTGACAGAAGTTTCAGCTTTATTACAAAGACTCCGCCGGCTGCAGTTTTGTTAAAGAAGGCATGCAAGCTTAAATCCGGCTCTGCTGCACCTAACAAGACAAAAGTAGCTACCATCTCTAAAGAAGAACTTCAGAAAATTGCAGAATTAAAGATGCCAGACTTAAATGCAGCAAGCCTTGAGGCTGCTATGAGCATGATCGCTGGTACAGCAAGAAGTATGGGAATCACTGTTGCTGAATAAGCTGAAGTAATTAGTCATACCCGTGAAGTATAATTGAGATGTTTTTTTGTAACGTGGGAGGGAAATCCCCGACAACACCACTAGGAGGTTATTTATAATGAAAAGAGGAAAAAGATACGTAGAGGCTGCTAAATTAGTAGACCGCACAAATCTTTATGATGCTGCAGAAGCTATTTCTATCGTTAAGAAAGCAGCAGCAGCTAAATTTGATGAAACAATTGAAGCTCACATCAGAACCGGCTGTGACGGACGTCATGCTGATCAGCAGATCCGTGGTGCCGTAGTTTTACCACACGGAACCGGTAAGACAGTTAGAATCCTTGTATTCGCTAAGGGACCGAAGGCAGACGAGGCTCAGGCAGCAGGCGCAGATTTCGTAGGCGCAGAAGAGCTCATCCCGAAGATCCAGAATGAAGGATGGTTAGATTTCGACGTAGTTGTTGCTACACCTGATATGATGGGTGTTGTTGGACGTTTAGGACGTGTACTTGGACCGAAGGGCTTAATGCCAAACCCGAAGGCCGGCACAGTTACTATGGACGTAACCAAGGCTATCAACGATATCAAAGCTGGTAAGATTGAGTACAGACTTGATAAAACAAACATTATCCATGTGCCAGTAGGAAAAGCTTCTTTCACAGAAGACAAATTAGCGGACAACTTCCAGACGCTTATCGACGCTATCCTGAAGGCAAAACCTGCTACATTAAAGGGCTCTTACTTAAAGAGCGTAACACTGACATCCACTATGGGTCCTGGTGTTAAATTAAATGTTGCAAAGCTTGTGAACTAATTCAGGGGCGATAGAAAAATTTATATCAGAAAACCGGAACGAAGGCCGTGTGCTTTTGTTCCGGTTTTTTTGCGGATTGGTAATGAAAAGTTCGTGAAGCGTACCTTTTGCATTAATTGTAATGATAATAGACATCGGGAATGTGATCCTGTATACTTAGATATGAAAGACAAAGACAAAAGGGCGAAAATGGTGATGGGAAGATATGACGAAGAAAAAAATGTATGCTATGATATCGTTGATGGCACTTACGCTGCTATGCGGTATTACAGGATGTAACAATAGAGAAACGGCGGCTCCGAAGTCTGAATCGCCGGTGGTGATTACACTATGGCATTCTTATAATGCCGTGGCGAAGATGCAGTTCGACAATCTGGTTCAGGAGTTTAATGATACGGTCGGGATGGAGAAAGATATTATTGTAGACGCCAAAGGATATGGCACCAGTGATGAGCTGGAGGAGGTTTTGTATGCATCTGCGAACCGCATGATCGGATCAGAGCCTCTTCCTGATTTATTTGCATCCTATCCGGACAGCGCCTACAGGCTGGATCAGATAGCCCCGCTAGTCCATTTGGAACGGTATTTTACGGCAGAAGAGCTGCAGAAGTACCAGCCGGAGTTTCTGGAAGAGGGCGTATGGGATGATGAGGGGAACCATAAGATGATCCCGGTGGCAAAGTCGACCGAACTTTTATATCTGAACAAGACCGACTGGGAAATCTTTTCAGCGGAGACAGGCGCGTCGAAAGAGCAGCTTGGAACCTGGGAGGGCCTGGCGGAAGTGGCGGGGCTTTACTACGGATGGTCCGGAGGAAAACCATTTCTCGGTATGAATTATTACAATGATTTTTCAATCATGGCAGCGGCCCAGCTTGGAGAGACGATTTACAGCGACAGCGGTAATTTCGAATTTTCCAGGGAGGCGGCCCGCAGAGCGTGGGAGGCTTATTATGTGCCTCACGTAATGGGATGGTATGAGAGCCGGGAATACAATCAGGACGGCGTCAAGAGCGGAAAGCTGATGGCCTATATCGGCTCATCGGCCGGAGCCGGTTTTTTTCCGGGAGAGGTTATAGAAGATGAGGAGAAGTCCTACCCGATCGAGTGCGAATGTTTTCCATACCCTACATTTGGCGGGGGAGCCGGGTATATGACACAGAGAGGGGCCAATATGGGCGTCTTTGCCTCTGACGGGATACGGGAGAAGGCAGCCTGTGAATTTCTTAAGTGGTTTACGGCGCCGGAACAGAATATACGCTTTGCCGTAGCCACCGGATATCTGCCAGTGGAAGAAAAAGCTCTTGAATCCGTGCCGGAGTTATTAAATCACGTCGACAGGACGAATAACGCGGACGCAATCGGCAGCAGCATCTGTGTATTTTTGGACGCTAGAAAACAAAGGCCATTTTACATTAAAAAGGTTTTTGAAGGTTCCTATGATAAGAATAAGTATTTTGCAGAGTCACTTCAAAATAAGACCGTCGAAGCCCTGGAGATAATGAAAAGACGGATCGAAAACGGGGAAATAAGGAAAGATGTGCAGTCGGATCTGCAGTCGGATGTTTTTTTTAACCGGTGGTATGATTCTCTTATCAAAGAAATGGCTGGTATAACAGATGGGGAAAAAGATTAGGAGCAGGAATATTGCATTTAATTTAGCAGTGGTATTTGTCTGTTTTGCTGTCTTCCAAAGTGTTCTGCTGACCGGCATTATGGTTGGCAGCGGCGTTCTGACAAGGGCAAAGCAGAATGAGTACAGGATTTTTTCCGAGAAGGTAAACGGACAGAAGAATAATCTGGAAAATGAGATGGAGAATATCTGGACGAATTTCGAGTATGATACGGAACGGATGAGCCGTTACTTCGAAAGCATGGATAATCCGGACATTTCCGGGCGGGAAAACGAGGTTCTGGAAGCTCTGGCTCCGACGGTGCTGGATGCACTATTCCATACAAAGACCACGGGAGCATTTCTGATATTGCCGGACGAGGGAGGGACGGATAACTCCCTCGCTGCACTCTACTTTCGGAATAATAATCCTGACAAGACGGGAGAGGACAATGCTAATGTCTATATGCTGACGGGGCCCTGGAACGTGGCTGAGAAAATGGGGATTGCGACAACTGCAAACTGGAGTTTTCAGCTTGATTTAACCGACAGCAACCGGGATTTTTTTGATAAACCATATGAAGCAGCAATGAAGTATGGACGTTCGGGATGGCTGGGATATTGGAGCCTGCCATTCAAGGTAAACCCGCAGGACGAGGAGGTTATCACGTATTCCATTCCTCTGTTTGGCGAGAATGGTAAAGTGGCGGCGGTGTTCGGAGTTGAGATATCGGTAAACTATATGTACCGCTTCCTTCCGGCAAAAGATCTGCAGTCCAGCGGCTCTTACGGCTATGCTATTGCAACCGGTTCAATAGAGGATGAACTTGAACTTTCTATCACCCATGGAGCAGTACAAAAGCGGATGCTGGATGAGAGCGGACCGCTTAAACTGGAATGCCTGGATGAGCAGAACGGCATTTACCGTCTCTTAAATCACAACAGCAATCATGAAATATATGCCTGTGTCAGCCAGATGGGCATGTATTACCATAATACGCCGTTTGAGAATGAGGGATGGTATCTGATGGGGATGATGGAAGAACCGGTCCTTCTTTATTTCCCAAATAAGATAGAAAAAATACTGGTGTATGCCCTTGTGATGTCGGCTGCCATTGGTCTTATTATTGCAGTATTTGTCAGCATGTGGTTTACAAGGCATGCGAAATTGATGGAACTGTCCGAGCTTCCTCTGGGAGTTTTTGAGATACGTTCCCATTCGGGCGGCGTGTTTATGACGAACCAGATTCCGGGACTTCTTGGCCTGACCCGGGAACAGGAACGGAATTACACCAGAGATAAGACAAAATTCGCAGAATTTTTAAAGGGTCTTGAGCGTTCCGGAGAAGGTGAAATTTTTAAAGTGAATAACATGGACGGCAGCCGGTGGCTCAAGATCACCCGCAAGTCTGCGGACGGCACGGTCCGGTGTGTTGTCGAAGATGTGACGGATGAGGTCCTGCAGACAAAGGCGCTTAAGGTGGAGCGCGACAGAGACGGGCTGACGGGAGTTAAAAACAGACTGGCCTTTGAAAAAAAGATGGAATACATCCGGGACCATTTTGACGGCACCGTTAAAATAGGCTTTGTCATGTGTGATTTAAATGATCTGAAAAGCGTCAATGACAGATACGGCCACGATATGGGCGATGAATATATCCGGATGGCAGCTAAAGCAATCCAGGATGCCTTCCCAAGCGGCCGGGTCTACCGGATAGGCGGAGACGAATTTGCCGTATACCTGGAAGACAGTGATACCGCAGAAGCAGTGGATGGAATCGGAAGAATTAAGAAATCAATGGAAGAGTACAGCCAGACCAGAGAATTCAATGCATCGATCGCGTCAGGATATGCCTTTTACACACCGGGCCGCGATATGGAGCCGAAGGATGTGCTGTCCAGGGCGGATGCCTATATGTACCGGAATAAAAGAAGGATAAAGGGAAAAGCACACCGGTAAAATATTCCTGAGGAAGGAGAACGCCGCCGGGACGGCCGGTGGGCGGGATGGTGAGAGGGAGGTTGTGAGTCTTCAGTCCCGGAGTAAAGGTTGTTGCGGGTGGGGAATCCGGGCAGAAAAAGTTCCTGCGGGAAACGCTTGCGCTCTTCGGAGTACATAGCGGACTCTAACCTCGAAAAGACCTCGGTAAGTGCCGATGAACTCCCAGGTTCCCTCCGGAATCTTTTTCTCCCTACTTCCCCACGGGCAGGTTATGGTCCGGGACTGAAGACGCGAAGGTTTTCGCCATCCCGAACCACGGCCTGAGGCCGCTGATTTGTTCTATTCTTTCAGGAGAAGGGATATTGTCGCGACCACTGCGATTATACCTCTACCGCACTTGACGAAAGAGACAATCAGCCCCTGATGACGGCGGACGGGGCAATACCCTTCCCTGAGTCTTCAGTCCCGCCGATAACCTGCCCGGGGAAGGAGGAGAAAAACTTTCCGAAGGGAGACCTTGAAGCCCGCCGGTGCTTAGCGAGGTCCCTCACGAGCTTAGCATCCGCTGTGCGTTTCACAAGCGGGAGCGAGTCCCCGTAGGAATTTTTTCTCCTGGATTCCCCTTCACGACAACTTACAAACCGGGACTGAAGAATCATATACCCCCACTCCCCCGTCCGCCGTCTTACAGAGGCGTCCTCACATCTCAATTAAAAAAATCCCCTTGACAAACCCGAATAAATATGGTATTTTATCTTAGTGTTAACTGCCGAAGACAGCAGGTGCCGTAAGGCATAAGGTTAAAACGCCTGCCGAGGGAACATACCATATTAAATGTGTAAGTTTGCGCCTCTTTGTCTTCATGGATAAAGAGGTTTTTTATTGGTTATCGAAGTTTACCAGGCGGTTAGATTAAATAATACAGGAGGTAAACCATTCATGGCAAAAGTTGAATTAAAACAGCCGGTTGTAGCTGAAATTTCTGAATTATTCAACGGCGCTAAGACAGCAGTAGTCGTTGACTACCGTGGTCTGACTGTAGAGCAGGATACACAGCTCCGTAAACAGTTAAGGGAAGCAGGCGTTTCTTATAAAGTATATAAGAACACGATGATTCGCTTTGCTGCTAAGGGAACTGCATTCGAAGCTTTAGAGCCAAATCTGGAAGGACCTACAGCTTTAGCTGTATCCAAAGAAGATGCAACAGCACCGGCAAGAATTTTAGCTGAATTCGCAAAGAAAGCAGACAAGTTGGAGATCAAAGGTGGTATTGTTGAAGAAACATACTACGATGCAAAGGGAATGCAGGTTATCGCAACTATCCCGTCCAGAGAAGTTCTTCTTGGAAAACTGCTTGGAAGCATCCAGTCCCCAATTACCAACTTTGCTCGCGTTCTCAATCAGATCGCAGAGTCCAAAGAGGCATAATTTCCATCCGGGAAATCAAGACGGAAAGAATTGTAAAGCTGCCTAGGGCAGCAGAGACAGCACAGAAAAGCTGTGCATAAATATTAAATAGTAAAATTACAGGAGGAACATTAAAATGGCAAAATTAACAACAGCTGAATTTATCGAAGCTATTAAAGAATTATCTGTATTAGAATTAAACGACTTAGTAAAAGCATGTGAAGAAGAGTTTGGTGTATCCGCAGCAGCAGGCGTTGTAGTTGCAGCAGCAGGCGCAGCAGAAGCAGTAGAAGAGAAGACAGAATTTGACGTAGAGTTAACAGAAGTTGGCGCTAACAAAGTTAAAGTTATCAAAGTTGTTCGTGAAGCTACAGGCCTTGGCTTAAAAGAAGCTAAAGAAGTAGTTGACAGCGCTCCTAAGGCTGTAAAAGTTGGCGTTTCCAAAGAGGAAGCAGAAGACTTAAAGGCAAAATTAGAAGCAGAAGGCGCAAAAGTTACATTAAAATAATTTTGCAATCCAGCTTAATTTGCATTACAATAAAAGAGTCTGTGGCGTGTGGTTTCCATGCGTTGCGGGCTCTTTTGGCGTTTCCGGGTACGGATTAACAGTGAACCTTTGAGGTTCTATGCACATATGACAGGAGGGCAGAGATGGAAGAGTATGATAAAATTGTGGATAATCTGCGGGAAAATTTGAAGGATTGTGAATATGTCCTGATTGGAATCGGAGCCGAGTGGGGAAAATCGAAGGAATCCGATGTAAAGGAGGCATACCGGGCCTTATTCAGGCTGATGGAGGGAAAAGATTATTTTATCGTGACAACCGTGACGGACGGCCGAATTTTTCAGAGTCCTCTGAATGCGGAGAGGATTACGGCTCCCTGCGGCAATGTGAACTGGTTTCAGTGCAGGGATGCATGTACGAAGGATATCTGGGAAAAGGATGAGATTGCGGACGGTCTCTGTCCCCACTGCAAGGCTCCTCTGATCAGCAATACGATAGAGGCGGAACACTATATCGAGGAAGGTTATCTGCCGGGATGGAACCGGTATAAGGAGTGGCTTGCAGGAACGCTAGGCCATCGTCTGCTGGTACTGGAGCTGGGGGAAGGTTTTAAAACTCCGACCGTAATACGCTGGCCGTTTGAAAAAACGGTATTCTTTAACAGGAATGCGCAGATGTACCGGGTGAATGCTAAACTCGCCCAGGTATCGGAGGAAATAAGGGAGAGAGCTGTACCGGTTGCCGTCGATTCATTGGAATTTATCGTGAAATGTGCCGATAAATGATTGTGAATGCTCCACGACTGTGATAAAATTTGTTAAGAAGGCTGTGGAAGCACCGCAGTACCGACAAAATATGAGACAGGAGCGCATGATACATGGGAGCGATCAGCAATGACTGGCTTGTGCCTCTCGGGGTTGAATTTAAGAAGCCATATTATAAAAAATTATATGAGACGGTAAAGCATGAATATCAGACGAGGGCCGTTTATCCGGATGCCAATGATATATTTAATGCTTTTGATTTTACGCCCCTTGGCAAGGTCAAGGTGGTAATTCTGGGACAGGATCCCTATCACGGTCCGGGACAGGCACACGGCCTGTGCTTTTCTGTGAAGCCGGAGGTGGAGATACCGCCGTCCCTGGTTAATATCTATCAGGAGCTTCAGGAGGATCTGGGCTGTTATATCCCTAACAACGGATACCTTAAGAAATGGGCGGAGCAGGGCGTTATGCTGCTCAATACGGTGCTGACCGTACGGGCGCATCAGGCGAACTCCCACAGGGGGATCGGCTGGGAAGAGTTCACGGATGCAGCCATAAAGATTCTGGCGGAGCAGGATCGGCCTATGGTGTTTATCCTTTGGGGAAGACCTGCCCAGATGAAAAAACCGATGCTCACGAATCCGAAACACTTAATTCTGGAAGCGCCGCATCCCAGCCCGCTGTCTGCGTACAGGGGATTTTTCGGCAGTAAACCTTTCAGCAAAACGAATGAATATCTGAAAGAAAATGGTTTGGAACCAATAGACTGGCAGATTGAAAATATATAGTGGAAAGGAAAAAGCATGAGTTTTGTAGAAATTTTAAAGGTCATCGTGCTGGGAATTGTGGAAGGATTCACGGAATGGCTTCCTATCAGCAGCACTGGCCATATGATTTTAGTGGATGAGATTATTCATCTCGATGTCAGCGAGGCGTACCGTGAAGTATTTATGGTAGTGATTCAGCTGGGAGCCATACTGGCGGTGCTGGTTCTGTATTTTCACAAGCTGAATCCGTTCTCTGGCCGCAAGTCGGAAGCCCAGAAGAGAGGGACGCTCCGGCTTTGGGCAAAGATTATTGTGGCCTGCATTCCGGCAGCGGTGGTGGGACTTCCTCTTGATAATTTTATGAACAAGCTGCTGAACGGTTATGTGGTGTCGGCGATGCTGATTATCTACGGCGTATTTTTTATCCTTCTGGAGAAAAGGAACCAGAATGCCAGATTCCCGATTGACCGCGTGACACAGATTTCTTTTCAGACGGCTGCTATCATCGGCTGTTTCCAGGTGCTTGCGCTGATACCCGGCACCTCCCGTTCGGGAGCGACCATCCTGGGGGCCATGCTCATCGGCTGTTCGAGAGGCGCTGCGGCCGAGTTCTCATTTTTCCTCGGAATTCCGGTTATGTTTGGAGCCAGCCTCTTAAAGATTGTGAAATTCTTTATTGAAGGCGGAGCTTTTAAGGGATATGAGGTGTTCTACCTGCTTCTTGGCATGGTCATTGCCTTCGCTGTGTCGGTGTATTCCATTAAATTTTTAATGGGGTATATCAGACGACATGATTTCAAATTTTTCGGTTATTACAGGATTATACTTGGACTTATCGTTTTATCCTATTTCGGCATCTCGGCATTGGCATCTTAATTTGATTCACGGATACGGAAGGAACCGCGCTTTGGGCACGTTTCCTGCCTATCCGTGTTTTTTTGTTGAGAGGCAATGAAAAGTCCGCGAAGCGTGCGTTTCGTTGTTCGAATGTATTTTACCGATATGCGTTCCTGCCCGGTGAGGACACAGCTCTTAACTCTTTTTCGGGTTTACAATTCTGATGGACACAGCCGCTGCATATATTGATTAATAATGGCGGCGGAAGGCAGAAGAGGGAAACGCATGTGAAAAGAAAAGTGTTTTTGCTGATGCTCACAATGGTGATGGATGTATTTCTGGCCTGTTTTTGTTTTTCGGCAGTCAGAGATTTTGTCTCAGCTTACGGAAACAGGACAGGGGTGCAGGCATCGGCAGAGCCGGATGAGCCGGATTCTGCAGGGCAGGGGAAGGAAAAACAGAAAGAAAAGCAGAAGGAAAAGCAAAAAGAAGCGAAGAAAGAGACTCAGCCGGAAGAAAAGGGGGAAAAACTGCTGGCCCTGACATTTGACGACGGTCCGCATTCTGTTTACACTAAAAAGCTGCTGGATGGACTCAAACAGAGAGGGGTGAGAGCCTCCTTTTTTCTGGTTGGGGAGAACATACCGGGTAATGAAGAACTGGTGAAACAGATGGAGGAAGACGGGCATTTGATCGGAACGCACTGTTACAGCCATGTGGATCTGACAAAGAGAACCACGGAGGCTGCATGTGCCGACATTATCAAGACGAATGAGATGATAAAGGCGATTACGGGCAGAGCGCCAGAATACATCAGGCCGCCGTACGGGATATGGAATGATGAGCTGGAGGAGTGCGTCCGGATGACGCCGGTTTTCTGGGATATCGACACACTGGACTGGAAGAGCCAGAACTCCCAGAAGGTAGTGAAGCACATCTGCAAAAGCGTGGGCAAACACCAGGTGATCCTGCTTCACGACGTGTTCGGAACATCGGTGGATGCGGCGCTTGCAGCCATTGACACTTTGACGAAGCAGGGCTATACTTTTGTTACAGTGGATGAACTGCTGATAGATTAGAGACAGAGGGATACTATGGATTTATTTGATTATATGAGAAGCAACACGATGGAGAAGGAGGCGCCGCTGGCCTCCAGGCTCCGCCCTGCCACACTGGATGAGGTGGTTGGACAGAAACATATTATAGGGAAGGACAAACTGCTGTACCGGGCGATCAAGGCGGATAAGCTAGGTTCCATTATTTTTTACGGCCCTCCCGGAACCGGCAAGACTACACTGGCTAAGGTGATTGCAGGCACAACCAGCGCCAGGTTCAAGCAGCTTAACGCAACCGTGGCGGGGAAGAAAGATATGGAGGAGGTCGTACAGGAAGCAAAAGACGCGCTGGGGATGTACGGCCAGAAGACTATCCTGTTTGTGGATGAAATCCACCGCTTTAACAAGAGTCAGCAGGACTACCTGCTTCCTTTTGTGGAGGACGGTACGCTGCTGTTAATCGGAGCGACGACGGAGAACCCCTATTTTGAGGTCAACGGCGCCCTTATTTCACGTTCCAGAATTTTTGAACTGAAACCGTTGGAAAAAGAAGACATCTACGAACTGCTGAAACGGGCTGTCTATGATAAAGAAAAGGGGATGGGAAGTTATCGGGCGGACATTTCCGAGGATGCCCTGGACTTCCTGGCAGATATGGCGGGAGGTGACGCCAGGGCAGCCTTAAACGCGGTTGAATTGGGAGTTCTGACAACCGAACGGTCGGAGGACGGACTGATTCACATCACTCTGGATGTGGCCCAGGAGTGCATCCAGAAACGCGCTGTGCGCTATGATAAAGGCGGAGATAATCACTATGACACGATTTCTGCATTTATTAAAAGTATGAGGGGTTCTGATCCGGATGCCGCCGTTTATTATCTTGCAAAGATGCTCTACGCAGGCGAAGACATTAAATTTATAGCGAGAAGAATTATGATCTGCGCGTCCGAGGATGTGGGAAATGCTGATCCGCAAGCCCTCGTAGTGGCCGTCAATGCGGCTCAGGCAGTAGAGCGCCTTGGAATGCCGGAGGCCAGAATCGTACTTTCCCAGGCGGTCACCTATGTGGCCAGCGCACCGAAAAGCAATGCGGCCTGTATGGCGATTGAAGAGGCGGAAACAGCCGTACGTAATACCGGAGCGGCTCCCGTTCCGGTACACCTCCAGGATCGGCATTACAAGGGAGCGGAGAAGCTGGGAAGGGGACTTGATTACAAGTACGCCCACAATTATCCGAATCACTATGTAAAGCAACAGTATCTGCCGGACGGACTGGAGGGAGCTTCCTTCTATCGGCCTACTGAAAACGGCTATGAGAAAAAGATCGGGGAATGGCTTCGCTTTTTAAAGGAATCCGAATAAAAAAATTTGCAATTTTCCAAAAATGGTATATAATAAGAAGACAAGAAAAGTAATTCCGACGTTTCTTATTTCTTAATAATCCCCAATAAAAAAATCAAAACTTAACAAATCAAGGAGAGTTGTATGAGAGAAAAATTGCAGACCCTTCCTTTGACACAGCTTCGAGAACTGGCAAAGGCACAGGGGCTTAAAGGCGTTACCGCCCTTAAAAAAGCAGAAATTATAGACAGGCTGTGTGAAATAGCCGGCGCAAAAGCAGATGACAAAGATACGCAGGAGAAGGGCGACGCAGAGAGCGGGGAAAGCGGCTTAACGCTCGTTTTACCTGAGCCGGCGGCTGAAAAGGCGGCGGAGGGTAAAAAGCCGGATGTAAAACTTACGGAAACCGCCAGCCAGGAACCGCGCAGTAACAAAAGAAACGTCAGGGATGAAAGAAAAGACGATTCCCCAAGGAAAGAGACAAACCGCTACAACAGGGATGACGGCCGCAAACGCGATTATCAGCAGCGAAGCGATAACCAGCGCAGTGACAGCCAGCCGAGAAGTGACTACCAGCAGCGGGGCGACAGCCAGTCGAGAAGCGATTACCAGCAGCGTGGCGACAGCCAGTCCAGGAACGATTACCAGCAGCGTAATGACCAGCCGAGAAGTGATTACCAGCAGCGCAGTGACGGCCAGCCGAGAAACGATTATCAGCAGCGCAGTGACGGCCAGCCGAGAAGTGATTACCAGCAGCGGAGCGACAGCCAGTCCAGAGGCGACTATCAGCAGCGGGGGGACAGCCAGCCGAGAAGCGATTACCAGCAGCGCACTGAGAGCCAGCCGAGGAATGACTACCAGAGCAGGAGTGATGAGCCTAAGACGGATTTCCAGGAGCTCGACAGCGGGATTCAGGCGGATGGTATTCTGGAAGTAATGCCGGACGGTTTTGGATTTATCCGCTGTGAGAATTTCCTTCCAGGGGAGAATGATGTCTACGTGGCTCCGTCACAGATCAGACGTTTTAACCTGAAGACAGGCGATATCGTAGGCGGCAGCAGAAGAGTGAAGACAGCCACAGAGAAGTTTGCGGCTTTACTTTATATTAATACGGTTAACGGATACCCGACCAGCGTGGTGGAGCGCAGGCCGAACTTTGAAAACCTGACTCCTATTTTCCCGAACAGCCGTCTCCATCTGGAGATGCAGGGTTCCAAAAACTCCACCGCCATGCGTGTGATGGATTTACTTTCACCAATAGGAAAGGGACAGCGAGGCATGATTGTTTCGCCGCCAAAGGCAGGTAAGACGACACTGTTAAAACAGGTGGCAAGGGCGGTTACGGTAAACCATCCGGAGATGCACCTGATTATCCTTCTGATCGACGAGCGCCCTGAGGAGGTTACGGATATCAAGGAGGCCATCACGGGACCTAATGTGGAGGTAATCTACTCTACCTTCGATGAACTTCCTGATCGCCATAAGAGAGTGTCCGAGATGGTAATTGAGAGGGCCAAACGTCTTGTGGAGCATGGAAGGGATGTCATGATCCTGTTAGACAGCATCACACGTCTCGCCAGGGCATACAACCTCGTGGTTCCGCCCAGCGGCCGTACGCTTTCCGGCGGTCTTGACCCGGCGGCTCTCCATATGCCGAAGCGTTTCTTCGGAGCGGCGAGAAATATGAGGGAGAATGGCAGCCTGACAATCCTGGCTACAGCGCTGATCGATACGGGCAGCCGTATGGATGATGTGATATACGAGGAATTTAAGGGAACCGGCAACATGGAGATTGTCTTGGACCGCAAGCTGTCGGAGAAGAGGATTTTCCCGGCCATCGACATCTTAAAGTCGGGCACAAGAAGGGACGATCTGCTGCTGACGCAGGAAGAGTCCGAGGCCGTGGATATCATCCATAAGGCTACCAATACCCAGAAACCGGAAGAATCGGTGGAGAGAATCCTGGATTTATTTGCAAAAACGAGAAACAATCAGGAGTTCGTAGAGATTACGCGCAAGAGGCGTTTCTTCTAAATTGATTCGTTTAATTCACCTTTAATTCATTTTGAAAGCGCTTGCAATTCACGGATTCATATGGTATACTGGATAAGCTGTATAATTAGACGGTAGTTTTGACATCTGCGTGAGTCGTCCTTACGGTTGATGATCTGCTTAGACGATGGAAGAGCGGAACATGGATGTGCAAGGCTTTAATATAGTAACAAAAACAGCGGTCGGAAATCGCACAAGAAAAATCAGAGAGGTGAAAATCATGAAAGAAGGAATCCATCCAGCCTATTATCAGGCAAAAGTTGTTTGCAACTGTGGCAACGAGTTCGTAACAGGATCTACAAGAAAGGACATTCACGTTGAGGTTTGTTCTAAATGCCATTCATTCTACACAGGTCAGCAGAAAGCTGCTTCAGCCCGTGGACGTATTGATAAGTTCAACCGTAAATACGGTATGAGTGCAGACAAATAAGTTTGAACAATGTAAGGGTTGGGTTTTAGTGGCGACATTAAACTCAACCTTTTTATTTTAAAATTTTATTGATTGGCAATGAAAAGTCCGCGTAGCGTGCTTCTTCGTTGTTTCAGATGTCAAGCCGGTTTTCCGGCGGGAGTATAACGAATGAAATATTCAGGAATTGGCGGCCAGGCCGTCATTGAGGGAATTATGATGATGAACCGCAACGATTATGCGGTGGCGGTCCGCAGACCCGATGGAGAGATTGAGGTCAAGAAGGACAACTATGAGAGCATCACGGCGAAAGCAAAGATACTGTCCCTTCCATTTATCAGAGGAGTATTCAGATTTGCTGATTCTATGATTCTGGGAATGAAGACGCTGACTTATTCCGCCAGCTTTTTTGAGGACGATGAGGAGGAAGAACCGGGGAAATTCGAGAAGTTTCTGGACCGCGTATTCGGTGAAAAGCTGGAGAGCGTGGTTATGACAATCGTAATGGTATTTTCTTTTATTCTGGCAATCGGTATTTTTATGCTTCTTCCCCTTGTGATTGCTAACTTTTTTAAATCATTTATTGCATCGGAACATGTGATGGCTGTTCTGGAAGGTGTAATCAGAATCGCAATTTTTATTTTATATATCAAGCTTGTTTCAAGGATGGAGGACATCAGAAGAACCTTCATGTACCACGGAGCGGAACATAAGTGTATTAACTGTGTGGAACACGGACATCCTCTTACGGTAGAGAATGTCAGGGCGAGTTCCAAGGAACATAAAAGATGCGGAACCAGTTTTATTCTGATCGTCATGATAATCAGTATCCTGTTTTTTATGGTGATCCGGATTGATAATATCGGCCTGAGGATGCTGAGCCGGATTATTTTGATTCCTGTAATCGCCGGTGTGTCTTATGAGATACTGCAGAAGGCGGGCAGGAGCAACTCAAAATTCATGGATCTTGTCAGCCGTCCGGGAATGTGGATGCAGGGACTTACGACAACAGAGCCGGACGACAGCATGATAGAGGTTGCTATTGCGGCGACTGAAGCCGTGTTTGACTGGAAAGAATATTTAAAGGAGAATTTTCCGGAGACGAAATTATGACTACATTTCTGAAAGAAGAGAAGGAGCCCACCTGGCAGCAGCTGCTGGAGGAAGGGAAAAACTGTCTTCTGGACGCAGGAGTGGCGGATGCAGAACTGGATGCATGGTATCTCCTGGAGGCGGCTTTCCCTATTGATCGGGTGCATTTTCTGATTGATAAAAATCGGCCGGTGAACGGGCAGATACTCTCAAAGTCCGGTCCGGTTTATCAGGAATATCTTGAAAAAAGAGCGGCGCGTATTCCGATCCAGCATATTCTGGGCAACCAGGAATTTATGGGTCTGGAGTTTACGGTCAACGAGAATGTTCTGATACCCAGACAGGATACGGAAAAACTGGTGGAGACGGTATTGAAAGAGCACCCTGGCAGGGATATCTCAATCCTTGACATGTGTACGGGTTCCGGATGTATCGCCGTCAGTCTGGCGGTGCTGGGTTCCTATGAAAAGATAACGGCCGCCGATATATCCAGGGCAGCGCTTAAAGTGGCGAAGAAGAATGCGCGCCGTCATTTCCTCGTCCAGAAGGGAACGGTCCGTTCAGAGTCTACGTTACTTTCGGAAATGCCGTGGAAGCTTAAGATGAGCACGTACGTTTACAGCTCGGATTCCTCTGAAGGAGAGCGGCAGTCCGCCTCGGGAGAGGGAACGAAAGCGGCGGTGAGAGCCAGGGAACCGGGAATCGCTGCAGTGCCGGGAGTCAGGAAGAGAGAGCTGTTCCTTGTGGAGAGTGACCTGTTTTCCAGCCTGGATCAAAGCGATAAATATGATATTATTGTATCAAATCCGCCGTATATCCCGTCTTCGGTCATTGACGGGCTGGAACCTGAGGTAAAGGATCATGAGCCGAGACTGGCTCTGGACGGCTCCGGGGACGGACTGTACTTTTACCGGCGTTTGGCCTGGCAGAGCGGCGCCTACCTGAAAAAGGACGGGATGATTTATTTTGAAATCGGATATGATCAGGCGGCAGCGGTATGGCAGCTCCTGGATACGGCCGGGTTTTGCGACATTGAGATAATTAAGGATGAACCGGGGCTTGACCGTGTGGTCAAAGCACGCTGGAACAGATAGTTTATAAATTGGAAGCGTTATAAATAACGCAGGAGGTTACCATGTTTGACAGATTGGACGATTTGCTGATTCGTTTTGAAGAGCTGATGGAAGAGCTGAACAGTCCGGATGTGGCGCTGGATCAGAAAAGGTTCCGGAAGCTGATGAAAGAGCAGGCGGATCTGACGCCGATTGTAGAGGCGTATAAAGGGTATAAGAAAGCAAACCAGGATGTGGAAGACAGCCTGGCTCTTCTGGAGGAGGAGTCCGATGAGGAGATGCGCGAGATGGCCAAGGAAGAACTGGCCGAAGCAAAGAAGAGAATAGAGGAACTGGAGCAGGAGATGAAGATCCTTCTGCTTCCCAAGGATCCGAATGACGATAAGAACGTAATGGTGGAAATCCGCGCCGGAGCCGGCGGCGATGAGGCGGCTCTTTTTGCCTCGGAACTTTACAGAATGTATGTGCATTTTGCGGAGAGCAACCGCTGGAAGACGGAGCTTGTTAGTGTTAATGAGAATGGAATCGGCGGTTTCAAGGAAGTGGTGTTCATGGTTACAGGCCAGGGCGCGTACTCCAAGATGAAGTATGAGAGCGGCGTACACCGTGTGCAGAGGGTACCCGAGACAGAGTCGGGTGGAAGAATCCATACATCCACCGCATCCGTCGCCGTTATGCCCGAGGCCGAGGAATTCGACGTTGTGATTGACGACAAAGATATCCGTATCGACGTTATGCGTGCGTCCGGTAACGGCGGACAGTGTGTCAATACCACCGATTCGGCCGTCCGCCTGACCCATATGCCGACGGGAATCGTAATCTACAGCCAGACCGAGAAATCACAGCTTCAGAATAAAGAAAAGGCATTCCGCCTGCTCCGTTCCAAACTGTTTGACATGGAGCTGGAGAAACGCCAGAGCCAGGAGGCGGAAGAACGCCGCAGCCAGATTGGCACGGGTGACCGTTCCGAGAAAATCCGCACTTACAATTTTCCTCAGGGACGTGTGACGGAGCACAGAATTAAACTGACGCTCTATAAAATCGATTCCGTTATGAACGGAGAGCTAAATGAACTGATTGACAGCCTGATTGCCGCCGACCAGGCAGCAAAGTTAAGTAAATTGAACGAACAGATCTAAAAACAACCGTTATTATCATCGCTCCATTTTATATAGAAAATGGGGCGATTTTTGACATCACGGGAAAGTACATCAGTTCAGATTTTATCACCGGCAGTATTACACATAGAAGGGAGGACGGTAAGATGAAAAAAACAGGAAAGTTACTATTGCTATTAGCAGCAACCATATTGTTAACTGCCTGTAAAAGCGGCATGCAGGGGATATCTGGCAACAGTGCAAAAGAAAGCAGCATAAGTGCCGGGAGAGATGCAGTTACTTCGGAAGGAGAAGAACAGCCGGAGAGGCTGACACAGCCGGACAGCCCGATAAAGCAGGAAGGCCCAGCGCCATCCCAGGCACCCGCAGCTATAGGAAACGAGCCCGCGATAGAAGAAGCAGACTGGTCATCCTATTTTCAGGGGCTAAACGGCGGTGCGGTAATCTATCTTCCAAATGAGAACAAATATCAGATTTATAATGAGAGTGTATGTAATACCAGAAGATCCCCATGCTCCACCTTTAAGATTATATCATCTCTGATTGGAATTAAGAATGGAGTTATCTCGGAGGAGAATTCCGTTAGGAAGTGGAGCGGGGAGGTATTCTGGAACGATAAATGGAACAGGGATATTGGCTTTAAGGACGCCTTTCAAACCTCCTGTGTCTGGTATTTCAGAAAAATCACAGATGAGCTGGGCCCGGATGCCATCCGGGAGGAACTGGACAAACTGAATTACGGAAATTGTGATATTTCCGACTGGGAGGGACGCCTTAATAATAATAACAATAACCGTTCCCTGACCGGGTTCTGGATCGAATCATCCTTGAAAATTTCCCCCAAAGAGCAGGTTGAAGTGTTGGAACGCATTTTCGGCGAAAATTCATTATATAGCGAGCCGGAGCTGGCTTTGCTTAAAGATGCAATGCTGGTAACAGATTCTGATATGTCCGATATTAAAATCTATGGAAAAACAGGACTGGGGAAGATATCCGGAATTGTTGCAGATGCATGGTACACCGGTTTTGCCGATAATGGAAAAGAAAAGGTATATTTCTGCGTCTACTTAGGGGAGACGGACAGTAAAGACGTTTCCAGCGCCGATGCAAAAAGAATAGCCATTGAACTGATGAGAGACCATCAGCCGCTGTTCAGCGAGTAGGCAGTAAAGCCGCTGCGTGACAGCAATAGGCATACAGAGTCATGAGAAAAGGAAAGCATGCATAAATGGAAAACATGTATAAACGGAGATTACCGTTGTAGCGGAACTTAACAAAGAGTATAATCAATGTATTATGTATTGAGACAGGAACAAGGTGGAAAAATGAAAAACAGAGAGGAAATAATCAGCTACTGCCGCACGTTTAAGAATGTTTATGAGGATCAGCCGTTTCACGATCCGAACTGGACGGTCATGCGGCACAAAGAGAATAAGAAGGTTTTTGCATGGATATTTGAGCGGGAAGGCCATATGTGGATCAATGTGAAATGCAGACCCGACTGGAGAGACTTCTGGCGCCGGGTTTATAAGTCCGTAATACCGGCTTATCACCTTAATAAAGTTCACTGGAACTCTATTATAATGGATGGAACGGTTCCTGAGGAAGAGGTGAAACGGATGATAGGGGAAAGTTATGATTTGACGTGTTAGGTTAGTTGAGATGCGAGGACGCCTCTGTATGACGGCGGACGGGGGAGTGAGTAGTTGTGTATGAGTCTTCAGTCCCGGTTTGTAGGTTGTCGTGAGGGGGAATCCAGGAGAAAAAATTCCTACGGGGACTCGCTCCCGCTGGTGGAATGCGCAGCGGATGCTAAGCTCGAAAGAACCTCGCTAAGCACCGGCGGATTCCAAGGTCCCCTTCGGAAAGTTTTCTCCTTCCTTCCCCGGGCAGGTTTTCGGCGGGACTGAAGACTCAGCGAAGGTGATTGCCCCGTCCGCCGGCTTCAGGGGCTGATTGTCTCTTTCGTCAAGTGGGGAGGTGGTATTGTCGCGGCCACGATATAGTCGTGATTCTTTTACATTTTGATGGCATCTTGGGCTGCATAAAAAGAGTATCAGAATAAACACTCTAAGATTATGAGCTTACACAGTCTCATAGTAAATAGGATGTAGTTTTCAGACATCCAGAGAAACGTAGTGGCAGCGACAAGCGCCTCCCCCTTTTGAAGAAATAGGACAGATCAGGCGCCGCAGGCCGGGGGCCGGGCAGCCATCTGGGCTGAGTCTTTCGTCCCGGCCATAACCTTCCTGCGGGGAAGAAGGGAGAAAAAGATTCCGGAGGGAACCTGGGAGTTCATTGGTACTTACCGAGGTCTTTTCGAGGTTAGTACCATTATGTACTCCAACGAGCGAAAGCGTTTCCCGCAGGAACTTTTTCTGCCCGGATTCCCCGCCCGCGACAACCTGACGCCCGGGACGAAAGACTCATCGATCCCCCTCACCACCCCGGCCCCTGGCCTGACGGCGGCGTCCTCATTTCTCAAACTTAATCCCCACATAGAAAGGAAAACAACCATGAAAGAGAATAAATATGACAACGACATTTTTTTCGAGAAGTACAGCCAGATGGATCGCTCCAAGGGAGGACTGACTGCAGCCGGTGAATGGGAGACTTTAAAAGAGCTGCTTCCCGATTTCAAAGGAAAACGCATGCTGGATCTTGGATGCGGATACGGATGGCACTGCATCTACGCGATGGAGCAGGGGGCTGATTCGGCCGTGGGGATTGATATTTCCAGAAAGATGCTGGAGGTTGCCAGGGAGAAGACGAAAGGCCTTCAGGTGAAGTATCAGTGCGTGGCTATGGAGGACATGGATTTTCCGGCAGAGAGCTTTGACATTGCCCTGAGTTCTCTGGCGTTTCATTATATTGAATCGTTTGATGCCGTGGCAAAGAAGGTACAGACCTTTTTAAAGCCGGGCGGAAGTTTTGTGTTTTCGGTGGAGCATCCTGTTTTTACCGCTTACGGTACACAGGACTGGTATTATGATGACAAGGGGGAGATTCTCCATTTTCCGGTAGATAATTATTATTATGAGGGAAAGAGAACCGCTAATTTCCTGGGTGAGGATGTTGTGAAGTACCATAAGACTCTGACAACTTATCTGAACGGCCTGCTTACAAATGGATTTGAAATTAAAAATATTGTGGAACCGCAGCCGCCCGCTCACATGCTCGATACGGTCCCGGGCATGAGGGATGAGATGCGCCGCCCGATGATGCTGATTGTCAGTGCGGTAAAACGGTGATTAAACTCTACGGAGCGTTGATTGAATAATCCGCCGTTCTTGTTTATACTGAATTTGTACAGACTTACAGGAGGTAGAAAGAAGTGGACTATCATAAAGTGGGAACGCTCATATCGTCTTTGCGGAAGGAAAAAGGGTATACGCAGAAACAGCTTGCAGAGATGATTCAGGTAAGCGACAAGGCCGTTTCCAAATGGGAACGCGGTATGGGATGCCCCGACGTTTCGCTGCTTGGAGAACTTTCTGCGGCCCTGGGGGTAAACATTGAGAAGATACTGACGGGGCAGCTGGACCCTAACAGTGAAGACGGAGGAAACATGAAACGGATTAAATTTTACATCTGCCCCGACTGCGGCAATATCCTGACGGCCACAGGGGAAGCTGAGATTTCCTGCTGCGGAAGGAAGCTGGCGCCCCAGGCGCCGCAGAAAGCAGACGGAATACACAGGCTCCATGTGGAGGAAATCGACGATGAATCCTATATTACATTTGAGCATGAGATGACAAAGGAACATTATTTGAGCTTTATAGCATATGTGAACTACAACAGCATTCACTTGGTGCGCCTTTACCCGGAACAGAGCGGTGAGGTGAGAATGCCGCGTATGCGCGGCGGTAAATTCTATTTTGGGTGCAGCCGGGATGGAGTATGGGTGCGGTGAATTGTCAGACAACTAACCGGGTATATGCTAAAAAAATGCAAAAATCTATATGGTATTGACATCATTTGACAGTGGTGTATGATAGTATCAGCAGAGAAAAGATGTTATGTGCATTGTAACACAAGCGAATCCCCGGAGAGCGGCAACTCTCCGGGGATTCTTTTTTCCCTTTAGGGTAGGAATATCCCAGGCCAGATGTTGAAATTTACTTTCTGTCAATTGAAATAAGGAGGAGATTATGCACGGCAGGTATTATATTCTGCTCATTGCAGGAACAGCGGCAGTTTTATATGGATGTGGGAAACCGGAGATGGCACGGCCCTCATCAGAACCGGCAGCGGCACAGAGTACAGAATTGGCGGCATCCCGGAGCACGGAGCAGACAGTGGTTCAGAGTACAGGAGAAAATGCAGATTATAATTCAGATCCAGTTGCAGCCGGGGAACATGCACAGGATACTGGCAGTCAGGGGTTCCCGGAGGATGTATATACCGATGGGGCTCTCTCTTCCGACAGATTTTTTGAAAAGGACGGAAAATCATATGAGAAAGTTCCGGATCTTGTGGAGGGGAGATATAAGTGGGCCAGCGCCTTGACCGTGGGGGCGGCCGTGAGGGACGGGAATGGCTGTGAGAGCATTGATTACAATTCCCAGTCCCGCAGTTTCGAAAGGCTGGACGGAGGGAAGAAGCTGGGTGTGCGCAGATGGGACAATCTGCTTTATTCGGCTGGAGACTACCTGATTTTTGAGTATGACGGGACGGTGCATGTGTCGGAGCCTGATGACCTGTATCACCCTGTGTTAAGCTATGATAAGGGCGCTACACATCAGATTGTTACAAAGGTTCCGGACGGTTATATGATCGCCGATGATCGAAAATATACAGTCGCATTCTATGATGAGGATTTCAAACTCACGAGACTGCGGGAAGGTTACCGCTATCTGGAAAATGGAAAATGTTACGGTGACGGCCTGATGGCGGTCCGGGACATGAATACGGGCCTTATGGGATTTATGGATCAGTCCGGGGACATTGCAATCCCCTGCGAATATGGGTATGTCAGCGATTTTTTCAACGGCTACGCCTCTGTCCTGGCGGGAGGCAGCCTCCGTCCCTTTACAGAGGACGGCGGCGCCATTTCCATGTTTGATGTGGAAGGCGGACAGTGGGGGATCATTGACACTCATGGGAATTATGCGGTAGAGCCGTCGGAGAAATTTGCGAATCCCGCTCCGGATCCAGGCGCCGCCAGTAATTATTACTGCGGCTCCAGACGGTTTACAGAGGTGAGGGAGGATGGAACGGTAGATTTCGTGGATGTCAGCGCAGCAGACAATCCGGTAATCGAGACGATCCGGCTCCGCTGATTGAGTCAGGCTCCACTGATTGAGTCCGGCTCCACTGATTGAGTCCGGCTTCACTGATTAAATCCGGAGCCGCTGATTGAACCCGGAACCATTGATTTAAAAAGGCAGCGCTCCCTTTTATCATTACAAATATGCCTCCCTTAAGTTCCGGCTTAAGAGAGGCATATTGGGTTTCCCTGATTGGGAGTATTTAACACATACGGGGTTAAATCTTCATCACAGAGCCGGGATAAATGCTCCTGAAGTAGCCCATGAAAACAAGGATGGCATCAGCACCATAATCACGGAGACAAACACAATCAGGGCGCTCAGCTTGATTACGTATTTGCCCAACTGACCGATGGTGCAGCCTACAATCGGACACATGACGAAAATACACAGGCCGCAGAGCGGGCTGCAGAGGCCGACTGCCTGGCACATGATAATCGCGACGATGGCTGTATAGGGATCCATACCGAAGCTGATAATGACCGGTGCAAACAGCGGAACCAGGATTGTCATTGCGGCGCCGCAGTCCATGAATGCGCCCAGGATCAGCATGCATACCAGAATCAGGAGAATCAGGAGCGTGCTGGAAACGCCGGAGCTTATCAGGGCGCCTGCCAGGCTGGCCGGGATATCCAGCGCCCTCATGGCCGCTGAAAATACGTTGGACAGAGCAATCAGGAAGCAGAGGGGAGCGGCGTTCATCACGCATTTCTTCAGAATCGGAACGACATCCTCGACCCGGATTGTATGGTATACAAAAATTGCCACTATCATTGAATAGGCCAGACTCAGAACCGCGGCCTGGGCCGTGTCGGCAATGCCGCTGAAGATGGTGCCCAGAATCAGGACCGGAGTCAAAAGCGCCCAGATACTGTCCTTAAAGAGAGAACCAAAGCTCTGTTCGTGGAGCTTATCGACGGCGGCGCTGATTTTCACCTGATCTCCGTCATTTTTCAGGCAGCAGTGCAGATAGGCATAGCCAATCAGCAGGAGACCGGCGCAGACACCGCCGACGGCTGCGATCTGGTACAGGGGAACCAGTTCCAGCCCTCCGGCCAGTCCGGCGGCTCCGGTCAGCGGTACGCTGGGAGGAATGACCATTCCAAGACAGCCGGCCGACACCAGGATGCTGGCGCTGAAAAATTTATCGTAGCCCATGCCGACCAGCATCGGGTAGCACATTGCGCCGACAGCCGCGGTTGTAGCGGGGCCGGAGCCCGAGATGGCGCCGTAAAACATACAGGTTGCGATGGAGATAATGGGCATAAATCCTTTTTTCTTGCCAAAGAAATAGGAGAAGGTATCAAAGATTTTATCGGTCAGTTTTCCTCTGGCCATAAATTCGCCGGCCACCATGAAAAGTACAATAGTCAGCCCGACATTATTGGCGACCGCGCCGTTGATTGCTTCGCCGGCTATCTGCGTCCACATAAGAGGCGAGGCTGCGCCCATGAACAGGGGAATACTGGCTGCCGACACCAGGATACATCCGGCAATAGGCATTCCAACAAAGATTAATCCACAGAAGAAAAGTATCAGAAATATAGCTGTCATGATTCAGCGCCTCCTTTCTTAGCCTGAGTAAACCGCGCAACATATGCGATTACTCCCAGGGCATATCCTATAACCGGTGCGGCATAAGCCAGAGCCAGCGGAATGATTGGTGTTTTAGCGTTGACGGCTCCGGTGGAAACGGCGTCCAGCAGATTCTGAATGCTGAACCAGCACATTAAAATCATCATGATGAACAGGACGGCGTCGCAGAAAATCTTCAGAAAGTTTTTAATGCCCTCCGGATACAGGCCGACCACCATGTCGATCCGCATAAAGGCGGCTCTTTTCACCGCAGGCCCCAAAGCCAGAAATACCATCCAGCCGTAAGCATAGTAAGAAAACTGCATAAATAATGTCTTGATGTCTTCCGAGATAAACTGAAACACCACGCTGAGCAGGGTGCAGACCGATGCGATGACAATCATAATCAGCATCAGATTCTGTGCCAGTTCGTCCAGAAAATCCTTCTTTTGTTCCATAACCCTCGTCTCCTTCCATTCTACATTGTTGTCTCGTAGTCCCCCGGCGTACCGAGCAGAAAATACCCGCGTTCGGGAATCTGTCTCACATATTGATCAAAAAACTTTACGAATTCAAACACATTTTCATCCGTTTTGAAAGCGGGATCCGAGTGTTCCGCACCCTCGAAAAGCCGGATGGAGATATGGCTGTCCCCCAGAAGCTCGGTATATTTTTGATAAAACCTTTCACACTGACAGTAAGGAACTACATGATCCCCTGTTCCGTGTTCCACATAAAACGGCACTGTTCGGCTGTCCAGATGGCAGACGGGGCTGGCATCCTTAAGACGTTCCGGATGTTCTTTCAGAGAGTGTCCGAACATATATGCCTCGGCGCCGAATTCATAGTCAAAACTGCGTTCCGGATATGTTTTCATGCAGTCTTCGGCCCAGTTTATAAAATCGTAAACGCCGAACCAGACGAAGACAGCCTGGACGCTGCTGGAATAGTCTGCGCAGCCCATAGTCAAATCTTCATATAGGGCCTTTCCGTTTGTCGTGCCCATCATGGCTGCCAGATGGCCTCCGGCGGAATTGCCCGCTACGCCAATCCGTTCCGTATCCAGATTATATTTTGCCGCGTTAGCCCGCAGAAAACGGACGGCAGCTTTGCAGTCATACAGGGGAAGAGGCCATTTGGCTTCGTCCGAGAGTCTGTAATTGATGCAGCATACGGCATATCCGGCATACAGAAGCCGGTAAACTGACTGGGTCTGGACATGGTTTTTATCACCGGTCAGCCAGCCTCCCCCGTGGATGAACATGATTACCGGATAAGGCCCCTCTCCTTCATTCGGCAGTACGATATTGAGCTTTTGAGCGGCAGAACCGTCCGCATACGGCAGGTCTGTATAAGAACGGGAAAACCCGCTTAAATCGGTGCTCCTGGGGATTGTCTCACTTCCGGGAATTGTACGGAGCACATCCTCCTTAGTTACAGAATACATTTTTTCTCCTTTCCTTCAGGAGGGAGTTGTGTTCCCTTCCGAAAGCCGTCTTTTTTAACTAATCACATTATATAGTCGGAATTGGAATTATTCTACAAAGGATCTTACTATGTTGCTTAAGAAACTTATCATTTTGCATACGGATTTACGGGGGTAAAAACTGGTTTTGACAGTTTTAACCAAATTATCTTCTCATTTGGTGAATTATTTTTCTATTTCCGTCTACCGTGTCCCCAATTTTATTGTCAAAAAAATTTCTTCTTGTTATAATTGGTGAAGTGGGAAGGAGGGTTCACATGTGGATCTACGACTATAAATCAGAAAAGGATAATCCCTACCGGCAGCAGCCGTTTGTAGAGATTACCCATATGTGCTATATTGATAACCTGCCGCTTTGGACATACCCGTGGCATGACCATAAAGATGTTTATGAGATCGCGTTTATCACCAGCGGGTGCGGCCATCTGGTGATTGACAACCAGTCTTTTCCCGTAAAAAACGGTTCCGTTATCATCATTCCGCCTGACATCGCCCACCGTTTTACGGCGGATGATGATATTGGCATGCAGTATTATACCCTGCGTTTTAAGGATACGCCGGAGGATGGCGAATTCCAGACGTTCTTTCGCGGTTTAGGGCTGGCGGTTACATCGGGGCTTAACTGTCTCCCTTATATTCAGAGTACATTGCAGCTGCTTTTTAATATCCACCATGCCAACGGCGGTATTGCGGACGGAGCATTTCAGTCCATCTGCCTGGGGCTTCTGGAGCTTACCCGGATTCTGTTTACCAATGAGACCATGACGCTGAGAATTGCCTCAAAATATTCCCTGAGCGATATCCTGAATTACATCCAGGACAACAGGGAACAGAAGATTACACTGGAATCGCTGTCCAGCCACTTTAATATCAGCCCTTCACACCTGAGCCGGATTTTTACCCAGGCCTATCATATGTCTCCGATCAATTACCTGATTCACTGTCGGATTACTTATGCAACAGAGTATCTTCTGAAATCGGATTTGACCATAACGGAGATCTCGGAACGCGTCGGCTATGACAATCCGACCCATTTTACCAATATGTTTACAAAACGGATTGGCTGCACTCCCAGCGAATACAGGGAGAGGAACGGCCGGATTCCGCTGGAGGAGAAGGCGGAAGAATAATTTGGAAGGAGAAATACCTTGGTTTACAATAAGGCGCTGGATGGCGCCTTCCGCTGGCATAAGCAGGTGAGTGAGAACATGGAGTCGGATTATTACGGCTTATATAAGAATATAAAGTCCAGGAATGGAGGTGAGGCGCCCGGATGGAGGAAAAACAAAGAGATAAAAGCAGTAAAAACAGAGACGGAAAGAGGCCGGACATAAACAAAGAGCAGCCTGGCATGGGCAAACAAAGAGCATATAATAAAAGACGCCCCTGGAAAATCGTGGACACGTTCCTTCTGATTCTCATAACCGTCTGCGCCGTATTGATTGCCGGGCATATCATGGAGGGAATCCGGCAGAGAAACAAGGAAGAGGAAATCCGCAGGCTGGCGCTTCAGGAAACGCAGCAGACCCAGGCGGAAACCACGGCAAAGAGCAGCCGTGAGACGGAGGAAGAATCGGCGCCCCGTGGGACGGAACCCTATCATTCTCCTGTGGATTTTGAAAGCCTCCGGGCGGTGAATCCCGATGTTGTCGCCTGGGTGGAAATATCTGGGACAGACATCAGTTATCCGGTTGTGCAGGCAGGGGACAATGAGACGTACCTGAAACGCGATTTCGAGGGAAAGACCAGCGCATCCGGAGCTATTTTTCTGGATATGGACAGCGATGCCGATCTTATGGGACTGCACTCGATTCTTTACGGGCATCACATGAAAAATCAGACGATGTTTGCCCAGCTTGTGAAATTTAAAGAGGAAGCATTTTTTAAGAAGAACCGGGAGGTGATTCTCTATACGCCGGAGGCGGAGCTTCACCTGAGAACGATAGCAGCCGTGTACGGCGACGCCGACGGAGAGAAGAGAAGGACACAGTTCGCTTCCCATGAGTCATTTGACGCCTATGTGGATGAGATGACGAAAAACTGCAGCTTCCGCGAACTGCCGGAGGGTGATATCGGGGGCCTGTATTCCTTTGTCACATGCAGTTATGAGTTCAATGACGCCCGTACCATCCTTTACGCGGTCCGGGAAAACGAAAGGGCGGAATAAAGGAAAAAGGGATAAAAAGCCGCAGACAGAGAAAAACAGCGGTAAATATTAAGTTTTTTGTAAATGTTATCCGTTTACAAGCCCATTTCCTTTGTGCTATATTACCTATAGTGCCGAGATCTGCCCATTTTCAGTGATGAGCGCCGCAAGGAGCCCGGATCTGAGATGGATACAAAAGCAGAAAATAAAAAGTACGAGGAGAAGACAATGAAAGGTATCGTTCTGGCAGGCGGTTCAGGAACACGCCTGTATCCGCTTACAAAAGTAACTTCCAAACAGTTATTGCCTATCTATGACAAACCGATGATTTATTATCCGCTTTCAGTTCTGATGAATGCTGGAATCCGTGATATTCTGATTATTTCCACACCGGATGATACGCCGAGGTTTGAAGAGCTGTTCGGCGACGGCCATCAGTTTGGCATCAATTTAAGTTATGCGGTACAGCCGAGTCCCGACGGGCTGGCCCAGGCCTTTATTATAGGAGAAGAATTTATCGGAGGTGACTCTGTCGCCATGATTCTGGGAGATAACATTTTCCAGGGACAGGGACTCAGAAAGCGCCTGCGCGCCGCGTCCTCCAAGGAAAACGGGGCCACTGTTTTCGGATATTATGTCGATGATCCGGAGCGTTTCGGTATTGTGGAGTTCGATGAGACGGGCAAAGCCATATCGATCGAAGAAAAACCCGAGAAACCGAAGTCGAATTATTGTGTGACCGGCCTCTATTTCTATGACAACCGCGTTGTGGAGTATGCGAAGAACTTAAAGCCGTCCGCCAGAGGCGAGCTGGAGATTACCGATTTGAACCGCATCTATCTGGAAAACGGCGATCTGGATGTCATCCTGATGGGACAGGGGTTCACCTGGCTGGATACGGGAACCCATGAGTCTCTTGTGGAGGCCACCAACTTCGTGAAGACGGTGGAGACGCACCAGCACAGGAAGATTGCCTGCCTGGAGGAGATTGCGTACTTAAACGGCTGGATCAGCCGCGATGAGGTTATGGCCGCATATGAGGTTTATAAGAAAAACCAGTACGGCAAATACTTAAAGGATGTTCTGGACGGCAAATATGTAGACAAGCTTCAGGACAGATAGACCATACGGCAGGGCGAAAACATGCAGGACGAAAATATGCACGACGGCCTGAAAATAAATTTGAGGAGAATATACTATGAAAATCATCGTAACAGGAGGCGCCGGATTCATCGGCGGCAACTTTGTACACCATATGGTAAATAAATATCCCGATTATCAGATCATCAATCTGGATCTGCTCACCTATGCGGGAAATCTGGAAACGCTCAAACCGGTCGAGAATAAGCCGAATTATAAATTTGTTAAGGGAGATATCGCCGACAGGAAGTTTGTCTTTGATTTATTTGAGAAAGAGAAGCCGGATATGGTGGTCAACTTTGCGGCGGAGAGCCATGTGGACCGTTCCATCACTGATCCGGAGGCCTTTGTCAGGACCAATGTTATCGGCACAACGACACTTCTGGACGCGTGCCGTGAATATGGAATCAAGCGCTACCATCAGGTATCCACGGATGAGGTTTACGGGGATCTGCCTCTTGACCGCCCGGATCTCTTTTTTACGGAGGAAACGCCGCTTCACACATCAAGCCCGTATTCTTCCTCCAAGGCCAGCGCGGATCTCTTTGTGCTTGCCTATAACAGGACATACGGACTGCCTGTGACGGTGTCCAGATGTTCCAACAACTACGGCCCGTATCATTTCCCGGAGAAGCTGATTCCGCTTATGATCAGCCGCGCCCTTGCCGATGAAGAACTGCCGGTATACGGCGACGGCGCCAATGTGCGTGACTGGCTCCACGTTTCCGACCACTGTGAGGCTATTGATCTGATTATCCACAAGGGCCGTGTGGGCGAGGTTTATAATATCGGCGGCCATAATGAGAGGACCAACCTGGAGGTGGTTAAGACGATTCTGAAGGCGCTTGACAAGCCGGAGAGCTTAATCCGCTACGTCAAGGACCGTCCGGGCCATGATCTGCGTTATGCGATTGACCCGACCAAGATGGAGACGGAGCTTGGCTGGAAACCGCAGTACAACTTTGATACGGGAATCAAGCAGACAATCGAATGGTACCTGGCGAACGAGGACTGGTGGAAACATATCATCAGCGGTGAGTACAGCCAGTATTTCGATAAGATGTATGGAGACAGATTATAAGAAGCCGGGAGATAATGCGATGAAAGTTTTAGTGACGGGAGTCAAAGGCCAGTTGGGTTACGATGTCATGAACGAACTGGCAAAACGCGGGATTGAGGGTATCGGAGTGGACGTGGACGAGATGGATATCACGGACGCCGCCGCCTGCCGCCGCGTAATTACGGAAGCGGGACCAGATGCCGTTATCCACTGCGCTGCATATACTGCAGTAGATGCAGCGGAACAGAACATGGAAGTCTGCAGGAAGGTCAACGCAGAGGGAACACGCAACATTGCCGTGGTCTGCCGCGATTTGGATATAAAGATGATGTACATCAGCACGGACTACGTGTTTAACGGGATGGGCGAACGGCCCTGGGAGCCGGATGATGAAAGAGAGCCTTTGAACGCATACGGCCAGTCCAAGTACGAGGGAGAACTGGCTATTGAGGAACTGCTGGATAAGTATTTTATCGTCCGTATCGCCTGGGTATTCGGCGTCAACGGAAAGAACTTTATTAAAACCATGCTGCGGCTCGGCAAAGAGAACGGAGCTGTTTCGGTCGTGGATGATCAGATCGGTTCGCCGACCTACACCTATGATCTGGCAAGGCTTTTAGTGGATATGATAGAGACTGACAAATACGGCCGTTACCATGCCACCAACGAGGGACTTTGCAGCTGGTATGAATTTGCTGCGGAGATCTTTAAAAAAGCCGGCATGGAGGACGTCAGAGTGACGCCTGTGGATACGGAAGAATACACCAGGAGCTTTCCAAACCAGGCCAAGAGGCCGATGAACAGCCGTATCAGCAAGGATAAGCTGGAACAGAACGGCTTTGAACGGCTGCCGTCATGGCAGGATGCCCTGGAACGGTATCTGAAGGAAATTCTGTGACAATAAAGGGACAAATCAAGGAGGACATCCACAGATGGGAAAATATTTTGGCACCGACGGCTTCCGCGGGGAAGCAAATGTGAATCTGACAGTAGAAGATGCGTTTAAAGTAGGACGTTTTCTGGGCTGGTATTACGGACAGAAGGCAGCCGACAGCCGTTGCCGCGTTGTGATTGGAAAAGACACGAGAAGAAGCAGCTACATGTTTGAATATTCTCTAGTTGCAGGCCTTACGGCCTCTGGAGCCGACGTTTATCTGCTCCACGTGACGACCACGCCCAGCGTTTCTTATGTGGTCCGGACGGAAGAATTTAACTGCGGCATCATGATCTCCGCCAGCCATAATCCATATTATGACAACGGAATCAAGGTAATCAACGAGCGCGGAGAGAAACTGGAAGAAGAAGTGATCGACAGGATCGAGGAATACCTGGACGGTAAAATCGGGGAAATTCCGCTTGCCAAGAGAGATTCCATCGGACGCACCATTGATTTTGCGGCAGGCAGAAACCGTTATATCGGATATCTGATTTCCATTGCAACACGTTCTTTCAAGAACATGAGGGTCGGACTGGACTGCGCCAACGGAAGCGCTTTTTCCATTGCCAAGAATGTATTCGATGCACTCGGGGCGGAGACACATGTGATCAGTAATAATCCGGACGGAACCAATATTAATACCAACTGCGGTTCTACCCATATCGGGCAGCTCCAGAAGTTTGTGAAAGACAATAAGCTGGATGTGGGCTTTGCTTATGACGGCGACGCCGACCGCTGTCTGGCCGTGGACGAGAACGGTGAAGTGGTGGACGGTGACAAGATCCTGTACGTCTGCGGTAAATACATGAAGGAACAGGGAACCCTGGTTAACAACACGGTTGTGACGACGGTTATGTCTAACTTCGGCCTCTATAAAGCCTTTGAAAGAGAAGGAATCAGCTACGAGAAGACGGCCGTGGGCGACAAGTATGTATATGAGAATATGGCCCAGAATGGGCACTGCCTCGGCGGCGAGCAGTCCGGCCACATTATTTTCAGCAAGAATGCCACGACAGGCGACGGTATTCTTACATCCCTCAAGGTGATGGAAGTAATCCTGGAGAAAAAACAGACGCTCGGCAAGCTGGCGTCGGAGATTCAGATTTACCCTCAGGTCCTTAAGAATGTGAAGGTTCAGAGTAAAGCGGAAGCCCAGGATGACGCCGATGTCCAGGCTGAGGTGGAGAAGGTGGCAAAAGCTCTCGGAGATACGGGACGCATCCTGCTCCGCCAGAGCGGAACCGAGCCGGTGATCCGCGTTATGGTGGAAGCCCAGACCGACGAAATCTGCGAAAAATACGTGGATCAGGTAATTGCGGTTATGAAGGAGAAAGGACATCTCCTGTAAAGCCGGTTAAAACCGGGAATAGAATCAGGCTGGCCTGGCTTGCACAGGCTGCCTTTATCAATCAATAATACGGCTGTCTGCCTCTGCAGACAGCCGCATAGCTTTTTCGGGGAAAGGTGATAGATATGCGGGAACAACTGACGGAAAGTGATATTAAAAAGATTCAGGAAGAGATAGATCACAGAAAACTGGTGGTCAGGAAAGAGGCAATCGAGGCCGTAAAAGAGGCCAGGGCACAAGGCGATCTCAGTGAAAATTTTGAATATTATGCAGCCAAAAAGGACAAGAACCGGAATGAGAGCCGCATCCGTTATCTGGAAAATATGCTTAAGAATGCAAGGGTGGTATCGGACAAATCGAGGCCCGACGAGGTGGGCTTAAACGATACGGTCACCCTCTATTTTGAGGAGGACGACGAGGAGGAAGTTTACCGCCTTGTGACGAGTATCAGGGGGAATTCCCTGAAGGGCCTAATAAGCATCGAATCACCTCTGGGAAAAGCCGTTAAGGGCCACAGGGAAGGGGACAGCGTGGATGTCCGGATCAGTGAAAAGGCCGGGTATACCGTCACGATAAAGAAGATAGAGAAGACCGGTGAGGACGACGCCGACCGAATCAGGAGTTTTTAGTTCAGGCTCCGCTTCATTGCTCTTAAAAGGCTCTGAAAACGAGATTGGCGGCTTTGATTTATGAGAACTCATTATTAATTGACAAGGATTTGACAATATTAATTTATGATTTTTTAAAATATAAAGAAAATTCCGAAAGAAATAAAGCGTAACACCGATTTTAACATTAATTTGTAAAGTATCTGTAAAGCGTTATTGAAATTGCCGGATTCTACCAATATAATGGATGAAAAGGTATGAATTTATACCAAGACAAGGGGAGGAAAGATTATGTATGCTATGTATTTTGTAGCGGTTGGTTCACTGGCAGCGCTCTTGTTCGCAGCATCGATGTTTGCCAAAGTGAAAAAACAGCCGGAAGGAAACTCCGAGATGATTCGGATTTCCACTGCTGTGCGTGAAGGTGCCAATGCTTATCTGAAGAGACAGTATAAGGGTATCGGTATTTTCTTTGCAGTTATGTTTGTAATATTATTAGGTTTGGCGTTCAGCGGTTTACTCAGCTTCTTTACGCCGTTTGCGTTCCTGACAGGCGGATTTTTCTCAGGATTATCCGGATTCATCGGAATGCGCACCGCCACGATGGCGAACTGCCGTACGGCAGAGGGAGCGTCCCACAGCCTGAACAGAGGACTGAAGGTGGCCTTTTCCGCCGGTTCCGTTATGGGATTTACGGTTGTAGGCCTTGGACTTCTCGATATCACCATCTGGTACACGATTTTGAACCTGGTATTCGGTTCACTGCCTGAGGCTGAGCGTATTGCCCAGGTAACCGCCAACATGCTGACATTTGGTATGGGCGCCTCCAGTATGGCGCTGTTTGCCCGTGTAGGCGGCGGTATCTTTACAAAAGCGGCCGACGTAGGCGCCGATCTGGTTGGTAAGGTCGAGGCGGGAATTCCGGAGGATGATCCGCGTAATCCGGCTGTTATCGCAGACAACGTAGGTGACAACGTAGGCGACGTTGCCGGTATGGGCGCCGATCTTTACGAATCCTATGTAGGTTCCATTTTATCCACATTCGCCCTGGCTGTTGCAGCAGGACTGGGTGTGAAGGGCGTTGCAGTTCCAATGCTCTTAGCTTCACTGGGAGTTCTCTTCTCCATCATCGGCACCTTCTTTGTAAGCACCAAAGAGGATGCATCCCAGAAGAACCTTCTGCAGGCTCTGAGAAAAGGTACGAATATCAGTGCCGTTTTAATCATTATCGCTTCTTTCGTGGCAGTGAAGGTGCTGCTTCCGAATAATATGGGCGTATACGCGGCCATCATTTCCGGACTTGTTGCCGGTGTCCTGATTGGCGCGCTGACAGAGTATTATACATCCGACACTTACAAACCGACACAGGATCTGGCCGGTTCCAGTGAGACAGGCGCTGCAACCGTTATTATCAGCGGACTCTCTCTTGGAATGCTTTCCACGGTGGCTCCTGTTGTTATCGTCGGCATCTCCGTGCTCGTCAGCTATTTCTGCGCAGGCGGAGCATCCGATTTCAACCTGGGACTTTACGGAGTAGGCGTTTCCGCAGTAGGTATGCTGTCCACACTGGGAATCACACTGGCAACCGATGCTTACGGCCCAATCGCCGATAATGCGGGCGGTATTGCCGAGATGACCCATATGCCTCACGAAGTAAGGGAACGTACGGATGCCCTTGATTCCCTGGGCAACACGACCGCGGCAACCGGTAAAGGTTTTGCCATCGGTTCCGCAGCCTTAACGGCTTTGGCCCTGATTGCATCTTATATTGATAAAGTACATCAGATTGCACCCGACCTAGAGATGGATCTGACTATTATTAATCCGCCTGTACTGATTGGTCTTTTCATCGGCGGTATGCTGCCGTTCCTGTTCGCAGCCCTTACTATGGATGCCGTAGGTAAGGCAGCGCAGTCCATCGTAGTGGAAGTGCGCCGCCAGTTCAAGGCAATCCCCGGACTGATGGAAGGAAAAGAGCAGCCCGACTATGCAGCCTGCGTAGACATGTGTACAAAATCAGCACAGAGCCTGATGATTGCACCGGCGCTGATTGCCGTTATCGTACCTGTCGGAGTTGGCCTTATCCTCGGAGTAAACGGCGTGGCCGGACTTCTTGCCGGAAATACCGTTACAGGTTTCGTACTTGCCATCATGATGGCTAACTCAGGCGGAGCCTGGGACAATGCAAAGAAATACATCGAGAGCGGAGCTCACGGCGGCAAGGGAAGCGACTGCCACAAGGCAGCGGTTGTAGGCGATACTGTAGGTGACCCATTCAAAGATACCTCAGGTCCTGCCATCAACATCCTGATTAAGCTGACCACGATGGTTTCGATCGTATTTGCGGGAGTGGTTGTTTCATTCCATCTTCTGTAAAGACTGAAATGGCATAAAATCAGACATCGGGAGCGCTGCTGTCCGGCATGGAATAAACTTTCCGGCGGCAAGCGCTCCTTCTGTATCATAAAACACCCCCGAGCGTGGCATAAAGCCTCTCGGGGGTGCTTTTTTCTGCCGCATACACTCAGGGCAGATTCAGTTGTATTTCTATCAGAACCGTTATTTCACTAGAGCTTTTTTCGCCCATCCTCCGGTTTTATACCTTGTAAAGGAGATAGCGGAACCAACAAACCATCCAATCGGGATGGACCACCAGATTGCCCCCGGGCCGATGCGGCTGGCCAGGAAGTAAGCCAGGAGTACACGGGAGAAAAGGTTGCCCAGCGAGCTGAACATAAAGGTTTTCATATCGCCCGCGCCCCGTAAAAGACCATTGCTTGAAAACATGATTCCCATTAATATGTAGAACGAGGATACTACGTGCATATAATCCATGCCATAATTGATTGCCTGGACGTTAGCATTGGAATCCATAAACATGTTTAACAGATTCGGGCCGAACAGGAAGATAACCAGGGTGATAATGGCGCTGAATACGACAACCATAAACATGTTGGCTTTATACCCTTCTTTAACGCGTTCAATTTTCCCTGCCCCGATATTCTGGGCCGTGTAACTGGACATGGCGTTTGAAAAGTTCATGTTGGGCATCATTGCAAGGCTGTCGATCTTAGTCGCAGCCGTATAACCGGCAATGAAGACGGAGCCGTAGGAGTTTACCAGACCCTGCATCATCAGCATGCTGATGGAGACGATGGACTGCTGAATCATGGATGGAACGCCGATTCTGGCAATCCGTTCCACCGCGGAGAAATGGAACAGCGGCCGTTTGCCCTCATCCTCATGCCCCGGTTCATCCTCCAGATTTTTAAGACGGGCCATGATAACGACTAACGACAGGCCGGCACAGACTCCCTGGGCAATCAGAGTGGCCCAGGCCACACCGGCGACGCCCATGTGGAACTTGATTACAAACAAAAGATCCAGTACGATATTAGTCAGGGTGGACAATATCAGGAAGCAAAGCGGTGTCTTACTGTCCCCCAGAGCATTATAGATACCGTTTAAAGTATTGTAAATAAAGAGGAAAATGGCTCCTCCAAGATAAATGCGCAGGTAAATCAGGGAGTCCGCCATGATATTGTCCGGTGTTTTTAAGAGCCTTAAAATTCCGGGGGAGATAATCTCTCCAATCACGGTGATAGCGGCGCTTAAGACAAACTGGCCGATCAGTGCGGTGGAAATCGTGGTTTTCATCTCACGCACCCGTCCCGCTCCAAAGAGCTGGGAGATAACTACGTTGCATCCCATAGACAGACCGGAGGCCAAGGCAACAGCCAGAAAAACAACCGGGAACGATGCCCCGACGGCGGCCAGAGCGTCGGCTCCGACAAAATTGCCGACAACGATGGAGTCCACCATGTTGTATAATTGTTGAAACAGATTTCCCATCAGCATAGGAAGAGAAAAGAAAAACAGCAGTTTCAGCGGTTTTCCTTCCGTCAGATTTTTAATCATTTTCTATATTCTCCTTTCCTGCAAGAGCATTTCTGGCAATCCGCTCCAGATAACTTTGGTACTCCTGCTTTTCATCTTCCGTGAATCCTGCAAAACAGCGTTCATTCCATTCTCTGGAAAAGGAATTGATGACTTCCAGCATCTTCTCCCCTTCTTCCGTCATTTCAATCAGTTTTTCACGTTTGTTGTCAGGGTTAACCAGACGGCGTATCAGGCTGCGTTCTTCCAGACGCTCCATCACCCTTGCCATCCGGCCCTTGTCGATATTGACGATACTGCAGAGGGTGTCCTGGTTGCACTGTCCGTGGCGGCTTAAGGCCAGCAGGACAACGCTGTCCACAGGCTTAAGCTTACAGGTGCGCAGCCGATCCCTCAAAAAACTCTGCTCACATCGGCGTATAATACCAATATTGATTTGCATAAAAACCTCCCGGGAAATAATATGAGATACAGTTTAGCCGGGGATTGAGCATTAGTGAGGTAAGAGAGTTACTATTCACTCCGCGCGCAGTAACGAAAAATACATTCGGGCCAAACTGCAATAAAATAGTGATGAATCAGATACATACGAAATCATGGTAATTCGTATGTTGCATAATATAACCGTTGTTAACTTCAACTATTATATGGGGTGGGAGAGAAAAAATCAATAGGTTTTGATATTTTTTTTCAATATAATGGAAATTCCGGTTTTGCTATGCTATGATTAAAAGATTAGAGCAGAGAAGACATTGGAGGAGTGATGGATATGGAAAGAGATACTGGTAAAAAGGCGTGGGTAAAAATAGCCGGTTTTCCGCTTCCGCTTTATCTGGCGATATTTGCGCTGGTCACGGTCTGTATGTATGCAGGCTGTCTGCCGAAAGGCCTGGTGGGAGGCCTGATATTTTTAATGGTGCTGGGAGAGGGGCTGAATGCAATCGGCAATTCGGTGCCGGTGGTCCAGACTTATCTGGGAGGTTCCGTTATCTGCATTCTGGGCGCGGCCGTGATTCAATCGGCTGGACTGATACCGGAGGAGACACATACAATTATAGATAACTTTGTGAACCAGGAGGGATTCCTGGTGTTTTATATTTCCGCCCTGATCACCGGCAGCCTGTTCAATATTGACCGGGATCTTCTGATCAGAGCAACCGTAAAACTGCTCCCGACCGCAGTGATTGCGCTGGCGGTGGGAGTGAGCCTGTCCGGGGTTCTCGGACTTTTTATGGGAAACAGCTTCCTGGAGGGAATCCTTTTTATTGGGATTCCGATGACGAGCGGAGGAATGACGGCGGGAGCGGTTCCTCTTTCAGAGATGTATTCCTCCGTGCTGGGAATGGATGCGGGAGGGATACTGACCCGTATCGCCCCGGCCACCGTGCTGGGAAACTGTGTGGCTATTGTGTTCGGAGCACTGGCAAACAACCTGGGAGAACGGAAACCGAACCTGACGGGAAACGGGCGTCTTGTCAACGACGGGCATGAGATAGAGCCGCGTCCGCCGATGAAACCTACTTTTGCCCTGCTGTGTACGGGACTTGTCATTTCCCTGGCATTTTATGAGTTGGGGGCGCTGTTTCATCGGTATGTGCCTGTCATCCCGACTTATGCCTGGATGATTATTGCAGTGGTTTTGGTGAAGGGTACCGGAATCATGTCGGAGCAGCTGGAGGATGCGGCGAGGGAGTGGGGGCAGTTTGCCATCCACAGCTGGACGGCGGCGGCCCTGACGGGAATCGGTGCCACGCTGATCGATTTAAAGACTATTCTCAGCACAATCACTCCGTTCTACCTTCTTACGGTGGTTCTGGTTGTTGCGGCGATCACGCTGACCGCCACATTTGTTGGTAAAAGGATGGGATTTTATCCTCTGGAGTCTGCCATTGCCGCCGGTATGTGCACAACCAACATGGGAGGTTCGGGCAACGTAGCCGTTCTGAGCAGCGCGAAGCGGATGGAACTGCTCCCTTTTGCGCAGATTGTGACCAGGTCATGCGGCGCGCTGATGCTGACTCTTGGGGGAGTGCTGGTACAGATGCTGAAGTGATGAGATGTTATTGTTCACAGCGCAATGCGGTGTGAATAATAACACATGAGATTATAGGGTGTAAAAGCATAAAACCGCAGTGACAAATTAAGTTTGTGCATGCTATACTTAGGGCAGAAAATATTTGCCAGGAGAGGTGAGCAGGGATGAACAAAAGAGAGATTGATGCATATTCCTACCAGTTGGGAGTGATCGACTGTTTTAATGAGATGGTTAACGCGGGAGTAAAGAAGATTGCCATGAGCCACCCGTGCCGGACGCAGGAGGAGCGGGATGAGTGTTTGGAGGCATGCCGTGAGATATGCGCTCAGTATGGTACCAAGATGTATGCAGAAAATGATTCTCTTGTCACGGATCTATTTCCGGAAGAGATGAACAGAGGAGCCAGTCACTATATCTTCTATAAGAATGACGAAGATTTAGACAGCTATCTGTCCCTCAGAAAACGGAAGGAAGAGTTAATCAAAGAAGGCAGGTATACGGGGGAGGCCCGTTACCGGATTGCCTGGGATTTCGGTAAACTCCTGTCCTACACGGACGAAGCGGTTGAACGTCTGATCCGTGAGACCACAGGGGCAGAGCGATGAACGGCGGAATCATAGAACTGGATCTGCACGGCAGGAAGGCTGAGGAGGCAAAACGCCTGATCGACGCCCAGATTGACCGGGCAGGTCGGAATGTCTACCGGCTCCGCCTGATACATGGGTTCCATGGAGGAACGGGAATAAAGAACATGATTTGGGAGGAGTATTCCTACGGCCGTGAACCGCGGGTGGTGCGGCTGGAGCACGGGATGAACCAGGGAATAACGGAACTGGTGCTGCGCGAATACTAAAACACGGCAGACAGAACCGCCGCAGACGGGATATGAGTCCCTGCCTGCGGCGGTTCTGTTATTCTTTATATTTCTCAAATCTTATTGCTGCGTCTCCAGATATTCATCTTCTCGGCATCCTTAATCAGTTCATCTCTGAACTGTGGATGTGCAACGGAGATGATAGCTTCGCATTTCTGCCAGGTGGACAGACCTTTTAAATTAACCTTGCCGTACTCTGTTACGAGATAATGGATATTGGCGCGGGTGTCCGTTACGATGGAACCCTGGTTTAAGGTCGGAAGAATTCTGGATTTCAACTGGCCGTCCCTTGTGCTGAAGGTGGAGGAACAGCAGATAAAGCTCTTTCCGCCTTTGGAAAGGTAAGCGCCCAGAACAAAGTCAAGCTGTCCGCCTGCTCCGCTGATATGTTTAACGCCTGCCGACTCCGCATTGACCTGTCCGAAGAGGTCTACGTCTACCGCATTGTTGATGGACATGAAGTTATCCAGCGCGGAGATGGAGCGGATATCATTGGTGTAGTCAACCGGTGCGCTCATACATTCAGGATTGTTATTAATATAGTCATAAAGTTTTTTCGTACCGGCGCCGAATGCGTAAACCTGACGGCCCTTGTCGATGCCCTTGTGAGCGCCTGTGATCTTACCGGCGGCGGCAATGTCCACAAATGCGTCAACATACATCTCGGTGTGAACGCCCAGATCCTTTAAGTCTGACTTGGCGATGAGGGAACCTACGGCATTCGGCATTCCGCCGATACCGAGCTGAAGGCAGGCTCCGTTCGGGATCTCCTCCACAATCAGTTTTGCAACAGCCTCATCCACCTCTGTGGCGGCTCCGCCTGCACCCATCTCGGCGATAGGAGGATTGCTTCCCTCTACAACCATATCAACCTGGGAGATATGTACGCCGTTTTCAAATCCGCCGAGGCAGACCGGCATATTCTCATTCACTTCCACGATGATGACTTTGGAGGTTTCGCAGCAGGCTGCCATATGGGAGGCGTTTGGCCCGAAGTTAAAGTATCCGTGTGCGTCCATCGGAGCAACCTGGAAGATGGCAACGTCCGGTTTGGTAGAGGATTCTCTGTAGTATCTTGGAAGCTCGGAATAGCGGATTGGAGCATAATAGGAAAATCCCTGTGCAATTGCCTTTCTCTCGATTCCGCTCATGTGCCAGGAATTCCATGTGAGATGCTCGGCCGGATTCTCGATTTTGAAAATCTCCGGTACCCACATCAGGATTCCGCCCCTGAAATTGACGTTGGTCAGCTCCGGCATACGTTTTGCCAGGGCGGCGTCTACGGCAACCGGAGTTCCGGTCGTCCATCCATAGTCAACCCAGTCACCAGACTTGACCACTGCCGCGGCCGCGTCGGCGGAAACCAGTTTTTCTGCATACATTTTCTTATAATCCATACTGTTCACCTTATCCTTAAACTTTTTAAAATGATGAAATAAGTGTAGCATTCTGTGGATTTTTTGTCAATGCTCACGGGCAGGGTGCTTATGCTCTCTGATACTCCGTCAGGGCATTGATGAGCTTTGGCAGCAGGACTTCCACGCTGCCGACAATTCCAAGGTCGGAAATATCGAAAATCGGCGCGGCCGGATTCTTATTGATGGAAATAATCAGCCGGGACGCCTCCATTCCCGTCACGTGCTGGAATGCTCCCGAGATTCCGCAGGCCAGATAGAGGTCGGGGCGCACGGTTTTTCCCGTTTGTCCCACCTGAGGGGAGGCGTCGATCCAACCGGACTCCACACATGCCCTGGAACAGGCAATCTGGCCGTCCAGGAGGGATGCCAGTGTCCGGAGCGTTTTAAATCCTTCCGGACTGCCGATGCCGCGCCCTCCTGCGACAAGGACCCTGGCCCGGGTGATGTCGGATTCCTGTTCCCTGCCTTTGACCGTGGAGATGACGGAGACGCCGTCTTCTATATCACTAAAATCCACGGGAAAGGATCGGATAACCGCCGGGACCACAGCGGGAGAGTGCAAATCCGGCGGCGCCGCTTCAGCAGGAAATGTATCCGCGGCCCTCATTTTTGCAAGCACGCCCGGCCTGACCGTAGCCATCTGCGGCCGTTTTTCTTTGCAGACAAAGGTATCGATGGAAATTCCGTCCGTATTGGGGCGCGTCATGAGCAGCAGGCCGTCTTCCGGTGAGAGGGAGAGGGCGGTGCAGTCGGTGACAAGGCCGGTATTAAGCCTGGCGGCGGCGCCGGAGGCGATTTCTATCCCGGTCATGGTGGATCCGAAGAGGACAATTTCAGGTTCTGCCTTTTTAATGGCCAGGCTCACGGCTTCCGCATAGGGTTTCGCCCTGTACGTTTCAAGGAATGGAGAGTCAATTACCCACACTTCGTCACTGCCTTCTTCCGCCAGTTTCTCTGCGGATTCTTTAAGCCGGAAACCGGCGATAACGGCGATTACCCTGCCTCCCGTCTGTCTTGCCAGGTCTCTGGCCCCGTAAATCAGTTCCAAACTGATTTTCTGTAATTTTAAGTCTCTCTGCTCCGCGATTATGACAATATCATGGTTCATTTTTTATCCCTTTCTTCTAAATTATATGGTTTTTATGCATAATGTCCATAATGGCGGTTATAGCCTCCTCCGTAGGAACGGTGAGGACGGTCCCGTGATGCCTCTCTTTTTTCTTATTTGAATGGAGAAGTGTGAGACAGGAGGGATTGCCGGAAGGGAGCGATTTATCCGCCGGTATCACCGGAATCTTCATCGAGTAGGCCCTGGTAATGCCGTCGGCCGTCATATAGATTCGTTTTCCGGGCTGCAAAAGGGCGCTTATCAGACAGGGGGAAGGGAGACTTAATATCTGATACCTGTCTTCAAACAGGCGTTTTACGGTAAAGCCGTCCTTTTCAGAATAGGCGGCTTCGTCCGCATATCCGGCCTGGGGCAGATCCAGAAATGAGGCCAGCAGAAAACCGGTTTGTATTGTGTCGGCATCCACGTTATAACAGCTCGTGAAAATGGCGTCAAACTCCATGGGGCGGAGTTTATCGCACAGCAGCCGGGCATACAGCAGCGGTTCGGGAGCGGAAGGAAGGCCGGGAGGGAGAAGGAGCAGAAGCGCGCCGTCACATCCCATTGCAACGGCCTCCCTGAGGAGGGAAAGTCCTGCCTCTGTTCCTAGGCAGACCGCGGTGACGGAACCGCCGGCCTGCTTCTTTAAGCGCAGGGCGGCTTCCACTGCGGCGTAATCCTGCTTTGCCTCTGTGCCAGGGGCGGTTTGGCGAATGATTGCTATTGTATTCATAAAAAATCCTCCGGGGATACAAGGAAAAGTTCATAAGGCGGACTTTTCGCTGTTAATTTAAGAAAAAGCATTGTGTCAAGAAGACTACAATGCTTTTTCCGCAATCTGCCGCAGCGATTTTCTTATAAAATCTGTTTCCTTCGGACTGAAATCCTTTAAGACTTCCTCGTTCACCTCATCGATAATCTTGAGAACCGGTTCCTTCAGGGCCTCGCCTTTTGGAGTAATCATGACGAGAATCTCACGCCGGTTATCCGGGTTGATGACACGGTCAATCAAATCCTTCTTCTGCATTCTGTCCAGGATTCCTGATACAGTGGAGGTCTCCAGGCAGAGCAGTTCTGCGATCTGGCGCGGAAGGCAGGTGCCGCCGCCGATCCACAGGCAGTTTAATATGCCGTACTGGGAAGGGGTGATGTCATAAGGCGCCAGCCGCTGGCTCAGATACTGGAAAACCGTATGCTGTGCAGTGGTGAGCAGAAAATTAATACATTCTTTGAGTTCCATTTTTGTTTGTTCATCGCCTTTCTGTGCAAATATTTTCTGTTCGAACTGTTTCTATTATAAGAAAATTTGCATGCAAAGTCAAACAGATCCGGGCTTGTTACGGCACAGCCGGGAAACGGCCGTGCCGTGAACAGTAACAGAAGACGTATGGGTGACCTTTATCTGAATAAACTTCCGCTGATTACAAGTTTCTGGATTTCGTTTGTTCCTTCGTAGATCTGAGTGATTTTAGCATCCCTCATCATGCGTTCCACATGATATTCTTTCATGAAACCGTTGCCGCCCAGCATCTGTACAGCCTCTGTTGTCACATGCATGGCAGCATCCGTGCAGACAAGTTTTGCCTTGGCGGCAGGAATGGAATAAGATCTTCCTTCGGATTTGTCGAGAGCCGCTTTGTAGAGCATATATTTAGCCTGCTCGATCTCGCATTCCAGTTCAGCCATCTTAAAGGCAAGGTACTGGTTTCTGTAAAGTGGTTTTCCGAACTGCTCTCTTGACATGAGGTATTTTCTTGCGATTTCAAAAGCGCCTTCTGCAATTCCGAGTCCCTGTGCGGCAACGCCGATACGCCCTCCGTCCAGTGTCTTCATTGCAATTTTAAAGCCCTGCTTTTCTTCACCCAGAAGGGCTGTCTCAGGAATTTCACAGTTTTCAAAAACAAGCTCAGATACCTGCGCGGAACGGATTCCCATTTTGTTTTCGATTTTTCCGATAGAGAAACCGGGTGTGCCTTTTTTTACATGGAAGCAGGAGAGGCCCTTGCTGCCCAGCTCCGGATGTGTCAGTGCATATACTGCAAAGTGGTCGGAGAGAGGTCCGTTGGTATTGAAGCACTTAAGGCCGTTTAATACGTATTTATCGCCTTTTTTTTCAGCAATTGTAACACAGCCGCCAGCGTCGGATCCTGCGTTTGGCTCAGTCAGGCCGAAGGAGCCAAAGGTTTTACCTGAAAGAACTTCAGGAAGGAATTCTCTCTTCTGCTCTTCGGAACCGCCGTTTGCAATGCTGCCGCCGTACAGGGAAGTAGATACGGAGTAGGAGATGCCGACGGATGCGTCAACCTTGGAAATTTCTTCTACTGCAATTGCGTAGTCCAGATAGTCTCTTCCGGAACCACCGTATTCTTTCGCATAAGGAAGGCCGATCAGGCCCATTTCTCCCATTTTTTTATAAAGGTCTACCGGATACTCACTTTTTTCATCACGCTCAATGACACCCGGCGCCAGTTCCTTCTCTGCAAATTCTCTTACTGCCTGCTGTAATGCTAAACGGTCTTCTGATAACTGGAAATTCATAGTATTACCTCCTTAGGATAAAATAATCTCTCGGAATCTCTAAGCCACTAAATTCAAGGCTTTCAGATTCACTTTTTATTAAAATCCCCCACTTTTTTGCCATAACACTTGACAACTTCATCGAAAAATGCGGCGCTCCGCGCCCTTGATTAAAAGTATATTTTTCGATTGGAGGCGATTTTCTTGTTACCTGTTAACTCTGGCGGTCACTCCGCCTATCAAGACTTTGTTCTTGAAAATCTTCGTATATACTATCCGAATCCTGATTCTATTGCCCGCTCCACTTGGGATATCATAGATCGGTTTTGGAACCTTGACCTTTCTTTCACGGATAGTTTTATGCGGGATAAATACTCTGTTTATGGTCCCAAACCCAGAACTCCCTCCTGTATGCAGCGGTCCTATCTGTTATCCCTTGATTTCAAAGTCTCTTCGCTGACTGACTGGGCCGCACAGCTTAAAATCAATCCTCTTTACGCCATCTTAAGTGGATTTGAGTTCGGGAACACTCCCGGTGTCGGCACTTTTTATGACTTCCTCGACCGTTTGTGGGATTCTGATGACAATCATCTTTCCCCTCATATCCAGCCTCTTAAGACAAAAGTTAAGAAGCCTAAAACCAAAGGCGCCAAGGCAGATTCTGTTGAGAAAATCAAAGTGGCGCAATTACTTCCCAAATTAGAAAACACCATTTTTGATATCAAAGACCAGCCTTATGCTTCCCTTTTTTCTCTTTATCAGAATGAATTCCTAAACAGGTCTGTTTCCAAGGGACTTATCAATCCCAAAGCTCTGGCTTTAGCTGGGGATGGAACTCCTGTTGTAACTTCTCACAGAGAGCGGAAACACCGCATCTGTGACTGTGCTTCGAACGGCATTACCGATTGTAACTGTGACAGATTTTTTTCTCAGCCTGACTGCGATATCGGTTGGGACTCCTCCAGAGACTGCTGGTATCATGGCTATGATTTATATATGCTTGTCGCATCGGATTCGGAAAGCGATCTTCCTGTCTTCCCTTTATTGAACTCCGCTTCAAAGCATGATTCTCACAGTTTTCTGCACACCTATTTCAGAATGAAAAGCTTTCTTCCCCATTTCAATGTCTCAAAGGTTCTACTGGATTCTGCTCATGACGCAATGCCTTACTATGAATATTTCAGGAAGGAAAACATCACACCTTTTATTGATCTCAATGAAAAGCGGGGCATCAAACTGCCTTACAAGGACGACTTCACCATTGGCAAAGACGGGGTTCTTGTATGCAGAGAAGGCAGATGTATGAATCATGATGGTTCTGAGCCTTCCAAACACCGTATAAAATTCAGATGTCCTTTAGCCAGCAGGAAATATGGATGCTCCTGTGAACATCCCTGCTCCCGTTCTAAATATGGAAGAACCGTACATGTGGCTATGAAAGATAATCCAAGGCTGTTTAATATTCCGCCTCGTGACTCGCAAGAATGGAAACTTGAGTATAACGCAAGAACTTCTGCTGAACGCTCGAACAAGCGTGAGAAAGTAGACTTTAAATTAGAAGACGGCAGACACCGCTCAACTAAGATGTGGTACTGCCGCCTCTACCACATCCTGATGCTGCAACATCTGGATGCATGGGATTTGCCTTTTGAATCTGCCCTAAGAAAGTTGATTCTACAAGCGGCATAATCCATTCCCTATTATAACTGATTTCTCAAGGCATAGCGACAGTTATGTCTATTTCTCCTACTCTTTTTTCCATTTTTTATTTCTTATCGGATAATAATCACTTTTCAATGTTCTGTTGCCAGCTTCGCTGGCATAATCACTCAAGATTCCGAGAGATCATTAAATGATTGGTTTGCCTGCGGGCAGCCGCGACGGGACTGCCGTATGTTTTTGGTTAATATTTTACATGCGAGAAATTCATTTAACAAATATCTAGCATGCTAATTAATAGCTTGCATAAATCATACTTCTTTTTTCTCTGTTGGTCAATATGCAAAGTGTAAAATTATCTGCCGTTTTTTTGTGTAATTTCACAACAACCGGTTTTACAACAACCGGCAGATTCCGGCCGGAATTGTCAAAGCCCGAGGGATGCCAGCACAATGAAGAAACCACAGGCGATAAATGGAATAATGATCTGAGTGACGGCAATATCCCAGTAAGCTTCCTTGTGCGTCATCTTACAGATGCCGAGAAGCGTAATCTGCGCGCCCTGGTGAGGCAGGGTGTCGAGTGTTCCGGCAGCAATAGCGGCGATGCGGTGGACATACTGGAAGTTGATGCCCATTTCCAAATAGGTGCTTTTTAATGCATTAAAGGCAACGCCCATTCCGCCGGAAGCGGAACCGCAGGCTCCGGCGCAGACCGCCACGGTAAGCATAACGAATACAAGAGGCGGCATATGGAGGCTTTTTAGCGTCAGTACAAGGTCGGAAAAACCCTGCGTATTCTGCACAACGCCTCCGAATCCGACAACGATAGCCGTGTTCAGGATTGCGACTCCCGAGTCGGCGGCTCCTTTGTTAAAAACTTCGATCCAGCGGTTCAGGCCGCCGACTCTCCGGAACATCAGAAGGACGGAAGCGCCGATTCCGGCCAGTACCGCGGTTTCCACCGGGAAATTAAGAAGGTTAAATACGGTCAGGATAATGAGAATCGGCAGGAATGCAATAATCCAGTGAGGCAGATCCCTGCTTTCCTCGGTGCTCAGTTCCTCGTCGGTTAGCTGGTATTTGAGAGAAGCGTCATTAAATACCAGACCTTTTTTCGTAAACTTCCTGGCCCTGTATTCCAGCCAGGCAAAAATCATGGCAAACATGGCGGCCGTGGTGATGAGCGACGGCACAAAAGCAGCCGTGGCCGGAGTTCCCAGATTGGTCATAGCAATATAGTTCTGGATGGAAGGAGAGCCGGGACCGCTCATGGACCAGGTCCAGCAGCCCGCCGAGATGGCAGCCGGCAGCAGCCGCCGTGTGAGATTGGCTTCCTTGAACAACTGGATGGCAATCGGGTAAATGACAAAGAATACAACAAAGCCGCTGACGCCGCCAAATGTCAGTATACCGGTGATGCACATAATAATCGGAGCGGCATATTTTCCCTTGCTCACCTTAACTATGGCCCTTGCAATGGATTCGGCGGCTCCCGTAAACTGGTAGACGGAACCGAACAGAGCGCCCACAAAAAAGATAAGGAAATACTTGATAATGTAATCCCCGGCTGCCGGCATGAACTGGTTCTGCAGGCTGTCGAGAATCGGAAGTCCGGAGCAAACCGCGACAAAGATGGTAATGACCGGAGCCAGAACCAGGGCGCTGACCTGTTTAAAGGCCAGCAGCCCGAACAATACGATAGCAATGAATAAAATCCAAATCTGAAAATTCATAGATTTATGCCCCCCTGACAATAAGTTTTGCTATCTGGCCAGACCCATCAGCTCGTTTCTGAATATCCTGCTGTCCATCAATCTTGGCTGTCCGTCCATCTTGGGAGTGAATCCCATCTGATCAATAATCTGGGTCTGTATATCAATTCCGGGCGCCACTTCAAGCAGATAAACGCCGTCTTTTCTAAGCTCGAATACGGCACGCTCGGTGATATAGAGCACCGGCTGCCCTGTCTTATTGGCATAGTCACCGCTAAAGGTGATCTGCTCCACCTGCTCAATAAATTTCTGTTCCCTGCCTTCAGAAACAATCTGAAGCTCTCCGTTTTCAAAGGAAACCTTAAGTCCTCCGGCAGTAAACGTACCGCAGAAAAAGACGCGTTTTGCATTCTGGGTGATGTTGATAAAACCTCCGCAGCCAGCAATTCTCGGACCGAACTTGCTGACATTGATATTGCCGCAGCTGTCGGCCTGTGCCAGACCGAGAAACGCATAATCCACGCCGCCTCCGTCGTAAAAGTCGAACTGGTACGGCTGATCCAGAATTGCCTCGGGATTGACGGAACCGCCGAATTTCGGGCCGCCCTGGGGGACTCCGCCGACGGGGCCGGCCTCCACGGTCAGGGTCATATAGTCGCCGATTCCCTCCTCGTTCGCAACCATGGAAATATATTCGGGAACTCCGATACCCAGATTGACGACGGAATCATTTTTAAGTTCCATCGCAGCCCTGCGGCCGATCACTTTCTTGGCGGAGAGGGAAGGGTAGGACAGGCTGCTTAACGGCACGCTGAAATCTCCTGTCATGGCTCCGTCGTACTCACAGCCGACGCACTGTTCGTGATCCTTCATATCCTCACATACCACAACGGCATCCACATAGATTCCGGGGATTTTAACCAGCTTCGGATCAAGACAGCCGTTCTTAACGACTTTTTCCACCTGCACAATCACTTTGCCTCCGCTGTTGCGGACAGCCTGTGCAATGGATGTGGACTCAAGTGACGCCACCTCATGCTCCATTGTTATATTGCCGTTTTCATCGGAATAAGTGCCGCGGATAAAGGCAATATCAAGAGGAAATGATTTATAAAGCAGTTTTTCTTCACCGAGAATCTCGACAACCTCCACTAAATCATCTTTTGTAATGGAGTTCAGCTTTCCGCCCTCAATCCTGGGATCGGCAAAGGTGTTCAGGCCCACATGGGTGATGGTGCCGATGCGGTGTGCAGCGATGTCGCGGAAGAGCTGTGACAGAGTGCCCTGGGGAAGGTTGTAACCCTCGATCTTGTTTTCCAGGACCATCCGTCCAAGGTTGGGAACCATATTCCAGTGGCCTCCGATTACACGTTTCACCATACCCTCATGGGCAAAATGGTCGGCTCCGCTGCCGTCCCTGTTACCCTGGGCAGCGGCGTAAAACAGGGTCAGATCCTTCGGAGCGCCCGTTTCCAGAAATCTCTGCTCCAGAGCCTTTGACAGAGCCTCCGGCATATCACTTGCCACAAATCCGCTGGTAGTTACGGTCATGCGGTCTGTGACTAATGCGGCTGCCTCGGCGGCTGTTATAATAGAAACTTTGCTCATATATTACCTCCTGTGGTTTAAGAATCATAAAAGAATATTGTGTGGTAAATGGAACTTGATAAATAAAAAAATCAGACTTTTGGTTAAAACAAAATAAAAAACAGATAATTTTGGGCAAAAAAATATTTAAAATACCGGAGCCGGGTTTTACACCAACTCCGGTTAAACTATATTACCTATGTAATTTTAGAAATCCGTCAGCTCGGCTTTTCTCTTTTCCAGAAATGCCTGCATTCCTTCCGCTTTGTCATGGGTGGAGAATGCCAGGCCAAAGAGATTGGCTTCCAGCTTCAGGCCGCTGTCCAAATCGGTGTCCATACCCGTGTTGATGGCCTGTTTTGCGAGGGTAACCCCGAAGCTGGCCTTGGACATGATTTTCTTCGCCATTTCCTTACAGTAGTTAAGAAGCTCTTCCTGAGGAACCACCTTGTTGGCAAGTCCGATGCGGTAGGCCTCCTGGGCATCGATCTGGTCGGTTGTGAAAATCAGTTCCTTGGCGCGCCCTTTGCCAACCAGTCTTGGAAGGCGCTGTGTGCCTCCAAAGCCGGGAAGAATTCCGAGATTGACTTCCGGCTGGGCAAATTTGGCGTTTTCCGCAGCAATCCTGATATCGCAGCACATGGAGATTTCACATCCACCGCCGAGGGCGTATCCGTTGACGGCTGCAATGGTCACCTGAGGCATATTTTCAAATTTTTTAAAGGTATCGGCGGCCAGAAGCGCCATAGCGCGTCCTTCCTGAGGTGTGGCGTTTACCATTTCAGAAATGTCTGCGCCTGCGACAAATGCTTTCTGCCCGGCTCCCGTCAGAATTACCACCTTTACTTCTTTCGATTTTTCAATCTCAGCGGCAATGTCGCCCAACTCTGCCAGCGTCTCGCTGTTCAGCGCGTTTAAAGATTTAGGACGGTTGATTGTGACAACGGCAATACCTTCTTCTACTTCTACCAATAAGTTGTTGTAATTTTTTACTTCCATGATCCGTTCCTCCCAATTTGAATGATTTGGTTAATAAATTTTCCTGAGCCATCGTCGCTGCTCTTATAATCAGGAGTATATCACAGTTATAAATGAATGTGAATAGTTTTGCGATAAAAAATATAGCATGCTAATAATTTGAAATAAATCAAAGAGCGAGCGAAAAATTGGCACAAATAGATAAAAATATTTTTGATTTTTGGGGAAATTACCTCTGGAAATGGGGGGCGGAATTTTTGAGAACAGATTTTTTCCGTCTAAATGAACAAAAATAGAGCATGATTTTCTATAGGAAAGCGGCCCCGCATCAGGAGCGGAGCCGAAGCCGTTACATTCTTTTCACTTTTACTATCTTTCCAGCACTTGTTTTATATACGCAGCAGTTATATTTTTCTAGTACATGTAATGGCTAAACTTATACGGAATGTAACGTGCGGCCGGAGGAACGGCCTTTTTCGGCTCCCTGACACAGCGGCTGTCTGCAGCATGCAAAAATCATTTGGGAGTAAGCTAATTGTTAGCATGCTAGATAAAGCTTGTATGTATGATAATCTATTTTTCCCCTTTCGTCAATGTACAGATTGCATAATATAGAAAGAGGTTTATTGTGAATAGTTCCGACGTTCCACCGGTGCGGTGTGTCTGAAAACAAATCCTTTACCCCTCGGAGGGCCTAATTATTGATATATTAATATCACAGTTATAAATTACGGCGAATAACAGGAGAAACGGAATGTCCAAAATCTCACACAGTCGTGCTACTATTTAGTAATAACGCAAAAGAAACCGGGTGAAAAGTAAAAAAAATGTAAAAAAAATTGTGCAAAATTGCCAGAGGGGCTGAAAAACCGGCAAAAAATCATCGCTAAAACCGTGTTAAGAAAGCATTATAAAAAGTTTATAAATTCATTGATAATTATTTGACAGGACACTTCAAGAGTGATAAGATAGAGTTACTATCAATCTATGCAATTGTTTTATTTACGTGGCAAGTCATTTTTTAAGGAGGAAATTTGATATGTCAAAGAAAGTCGTAATAGCAAGTGCATGCCGTACCGCCGTAGGTTCCATGGGCGGTCAGCTCAGCACAGTGCCGGCAGCCGAAATGGGCGCTGTCGTTATTAAAGAAGCACTGAACAGAGCTGGCGTAGCACCGGAACAGGTAGATCACGTTTACATGGGCTGTGTAATCCAGGCCGGCCTTGGTCAGAACGTGGCTCGTCAGATGTCTATCAAAGCAGGGCTTCCTATCGAAGTTCCGGCAGTGACAATGAACGTTGTGTGTGGCTCCGGTTTACATTGTGTAAACGCAGCAGCACAGATGATCGTTGCAGGTGACGCTGACATCGTAGTAGCAGGCGGCGCGGAGAACATGTCCGCAGCACCATATGCGTTAATGAACGCACGTTACGGCTACCGTATGAACAACGCTCCAATGATCGACACCATGGTAAATGACGCCCTGTGGGATGCCTTTAACGGTTATCACATGGGAATTACCGCAGAGAACATCTGCGACAAATGGGGCATTACAAGAGAAGAGCTTGACGAGTTTGCAGCAGCCAGCCAGCAGAAGGCATGCGCAGCACGTGAAGCAGGCAGATTCAAAGACGAGATTGTTCCGATCGAAGTCAAGAAGAAAAAAGAAACTGTCATTGTTGATACCGACGAAGGCCCGCGTGCAGGTACAACAAAAGAATCACTTGCTAAACTTCGTCCTGCATTTAAACCAGACGGCGGACGTGTTACGGCAGGTAATGCTTCCTCTATCAACGACGGCGCAGCAGCAGTAGTTGTAATGAGTGAAGAAAAAGCAAAAGAACTGGGAATCAAACCAATGGCTACTTGGGTTGCAGGCGCACTTGGCGGCGTTGATCCTACTATCATGGGTATCGGCCCTGTAGCAGCTACCAACAAGGTTCTCAAGAAAACAGGCATGAAAGTTGAGGACTTCGACCTGATCGAAGCAAACGAGGCATTCGCTGCACAGTCTATCGCAGTTGCCCGTGATTTACACTTCAACACCGACATCCTGAACGTAAACGGCGGAGCTATCGCCATTGGACATCCGGTAGGAGCTTCCGGATGCCGTATCCTTACTACATTGTTATACGAGATGCAGAAACGGGACGCTAAGAAAGGTCTCGCAACACTTTGTATCGGCGGCGGCATGGGATGTGCCACAATCGTCGAGAGAGACTAAGCAGTTTAAATAACCGGAATCTGTGGAGGGGGACAACCCCTCCACGCTCCGGCTGTTTCTGGTTTAACTACATAATTATGTAAGGAGATGATGGCAATGGGGTTTGTTGATTACGAAGAGGATGGATACGTTGGCATTATGACCATCAACCGTCCCAAAGCACTCAATGCGTTAAATGAAGATGTGTTAAAGGACATCGAAGCTGCTTTTAATGCAGTGGATCTTTCCAGAATCAGAACCATTATCCTGACAGGCGCAGGGGAGAAATCCTTTGTGGCCGGAGCCGACATCGCTGCCATGAGCACGATGACAAAGGCTGAGGGAGAAGCATTTGGCAAATTCGGCAATGATATTTTCCGTAAGATCGAGACATTCCCGATTCCGGTAATTGCGGCAGTGAACGGATTCGCGCTTGGCGGCGGCAACGAGCTTGCCATGAGCTGTGACATCCGCATCTGTTCCGACAATGCGATGTTCGGCCAGCCGGAAGTTGGCCTTGGAATTACACCGGGATTCGGCGGCACTCAGAGACTGGCCCGTCTGATTGGTGTAGGAAAAGCGAAAGAGATGGTTTACGGCGCCCGAAACATCAAGGCGGATGAGGCGTACAGACTGGGACTTGTCAATGCGGTTTATACACAGGAAGAACTGATGCCGGCGGCAAAGAAGCTGGCGGCAGGCATCGCAAAGAATGCTCCTATCGCAGTGAGAAATTCAAAGAAAGCGATGAACGAAGGACTTCAGGTTGATATGGATCAGGCTATCGTCATTGAGGAAAAAGCATTTGGCGGCTGCTTCGAGACAGAGGATCAGAAAGAAGGCATGACCGCGTTTCTCGAGAAACGGAAAGTAGAAAATTTCAATAACAAATAACAGTGTAAAATCAGGAGGATTTGTCATGAAAGTTGGTATTATTGGTGCAGGAACAATGGGTTCCGGTATTGCTCAGGCTTTTGCCCAGGTAGATGGTTACGAAGTATGTTTATGTGATATTAATGAAGAATTCGCCGCAAACGGCAAAATGAGAATTGCAAAGGGATTTGAGAAACGTGTTGCAAGAGGCAAGATGGACAAGGAGACGGCTGATAAGATCCTTGCCAAAATCCACCCAGGTGTGAAGACAATCTGCGCTGACTGCGATCTGGTAGTTGAAGCAGCAATCGAGGATATGGAAATCAAAAAACAGACCTTCAGAGAACTGGCTGCAATCTGCAAACCGGAGTGTATCTTCGCAACAAACACATCCTCTCTGTCCATCACGGCAATCGGTGCAGGACTTGACAGACCGGTAGTAGGTATGCACTTCTTTAACCCGGCTCCTGTTATGAAGCTGGTAGAGGTAATCGCCGGACTGAACACACCGGAAGCGACTGTCGACAAAGTAAAAGCAATCTCAGAAGAAATCGGAAAGATCCCGGTTCAGGTAGAGGAAGCCGCAGGTTTCGTAGTAAACAGAATCCTGATTCCGATGATAAATGAAGCTATCGGCATTTATGCTGAGGGCGAAGCAACTGTAGAAGGCATCGACACAGCTATGAAGCTGGGTGCAAGCCATCCGATGGGACCGCTGGCTCTTGGAGATCTGATTGGTCTTGACGTAGTACTTGCCATCATGGAGGTATTACAGGCTGAATCCGGAGATCCGAAGTATCGTCCGCACCAGCTCCTTCGTAAGATGGTCCGCGGCGGAAAGTTAGGACAGAAATCCGGCGAAGGCTTCTATAAGTACAATTAATTAATTATTTGAACCGCATCAGGCGTGCCTAAGCCGCCTTTAAGCGCTATATAAGAAAATGATGGAGGAATAGACATGGATTTTACATTAAGTAAAGAGCATGAAATGGCGAGGAAGTTATTCCATGACTTCGCCGAAAAAGAAGTAAAACCTTTAGCACAGGAAGTTGACGAGACAGAACATTTCCCGACAGGCACTGTTGAGAAGATGCAGAAACTGGGCTTCATGGGAATTCCGGTTCCGAAGGAGTACGGCGGACAGGGCTGCGATCCGTTAACATACGCTATGTGTGTTGAGGAGCTTTCAAAGGTTTGCGGTACTACAGGCGTTATCGTATCCGCACATACCTCTCTTTGCTGTGACCCAATCCAGACCTACGGTACTGAAGAGCAGAAACAGAAATTCCTGGTTCCCCTTGCAAAAGGTGAGAAATTAGGTGCTTTCGGTTTAACAGAGCCAGGCGCTGGTACAGATGCACAGGGACAGCAGACAAAAGCTGTTTTAGATGGTGACGAGTGGGTACTTAACGGTTCCAAAATCTTCATCACAAACGGTAAGGAAGCTGATGTCTATGTAATTATCGCTGTAACAGGCATTAAAGAAGATGCAAGAGGAAGAAAGAAAAAAGAAATCTCTGCATTTATCGTAGAAAAAGGAACTCCAGGATTCACCTTCGGAACGAAAGAGAAGAAGATGGGTATCCGTGGTTCAGCAACATATGAGCTGATCTTTACAGACTGCAGAATTCCGAAGGAGAACATCTTAGGACAGCAGGGTAAAGGCTTTGGTATCGCTATGCATACTCTGGATGGCGGACGTATCGGTATTGCCGCTCAGGCACTCGGCCTTGCAGAGGGCGCTCTCGACAGAACAATTGAATATGTTCAGGAAAGAAAACAGTTCGGCCGTTCCATCGGACAGTTCCAGAATACACAGTTCCAGTTAGCAGATATGGCTACAAAAGTTAAAGCGGCTCAGCTCCTTGTTTACAGAGCGGCTATGGCTAAGAAGACACAGAAAAATTATTCTGTGGAAGCAGCTATGGCTAAATTATACGCAGCAGAGGTTGCTATGGAAGTAACAACCAAGGCTGTTCAGCTTCACGGCGGTTACGGCTACACAAGAGAGTACGACGTAGAGCGTATGATGCGTGACGCTAAGATCACAGAGATCTACGAAGGAACATCTGAAGTTCAGAGAATGGTAATTTCCGCTTCCCTGTTAAAGTAAGATTTCCAGATAATAGATTGAAAAGTATCTCGATTATGAGAAAAAACATTGAATAAGGAGTGAACATACCGTGAAAATAGTAGTTTGTGTTAAACAGGTTCCGGATACCAAAGGCGGAGTTAAATTTAATCCTGATGGTACACTTGATAGAAGCGCAATGCTTGCAATCATGAACCCGGATGATAAAGCAGGACTGGAAGCAGCACTTCGTTTAAAAGATCAGTATGGCGCAGAAGTTACCGTAGTTACAATGGGTCTTCCAAAGGCTGAAGAAGTTCTTCGCGAGGCTATGGCTATGGGTGCAGATAAAGGTGTTTTAGTAACAGACAGAGTATTAGGCGGCGCAGATACATGGGCAACATCCCAGACAATTGCAGGCGCTATCCGCAATATGGAGTATGACTTAATCATCACAGGCCGTCAGGCTATCGATGGTGATACAGCACAGGTTGGACCGCAGATCTCCGAGCACCTGGGAATCCCGGTAATCAGCTATGCACAGGAGATTAAAGAGATTAATCTCGAAGACAAATATATTGTTGTTGAGCGTCAGTATGACGACAGATATCATGTTGTTAAAGCTCAGTTACCATGCTTACTCACAGCTCTTGCAGAATTAAATGAGCCGCGTTACATGACTCCAGGCGGAATTTTTGATGCTTACAGCACGGAAATCACTGTTTGGGGAAGAAATGACCTGAAAGACGTAGAAGATTCCAACTTAGGTTTAAAAGGTTCTCCAACTCAGATCGCTAAGGCTTCCGATAAAGTCAGAAAGGGCGCCGGCGAGCATGTAACTTTAGATCCGGCAGCTTCCGCAGATTACATCGTAGGCAAACTGGCAGAAAAACACGTTATTTAAAAATCAAAGAAAAGAGTGGTGAATAAGATGAACTTAGAAGCATATAAGGGAGTATTTGTCTTTGCACAGCAGGTTGATAACGTAATCGGCGGTATCGCATTCGAGCTGATTGGCAAAGGAAAAGAATTAGCAAAAGACTTAAACACAGAAGTAACAGCTGTTTTAGTTGGTTCCGATGTAAAAGGCCTTGCAGACCAGCTGGCTGAGTACGGCGCTGACAAAGTAATCGTTGTTGATGATCCTGAGTTAAAAGAGTACAGAACTGAGCCATACACACACGCTCTTGCATCTGTAATCGAGAAATATAAACCGGAAATCTTCTTAATCGGCGCTACAGCAATCGGCCGTGACCTTGGACCACGTGTTTGCGCGAGAATCCACACAGGTTTAACAGCTGACTGTACACAGCTTGATATCGGTGACTTCCCAATGAACCCGATTCCTGGAAGAGAGACAAAACATAATCAGTTACTGATGACACGTCCTGCATTCGGCGGTAACACAATCGCTACTATCGCTTGCCCGGAATTCCGTCCTCAGATGGCAACCGTACGTCCAGGCGTTATGAAGAAAGCTCCGAAGGTTAAAGGCGCTAAAGCTGTAGTTGAAGAATTCAACCCAGGATTTACACCAAACAACCAGTACGTAGAAATCCTTGACATCGTTAAGGCTGTATCCGACACTGTAGATATCATGGACGCTAAGATCCTCGTATCCGGCGGACGTGGAATGGGAAGCCCGGAAAACTTCAAGATTCTTGAAGAACTTGCTGAAGCAATCGGCGGAACAGTAAGCTGCTCCCGTGCAGTCGTAGATGCAGGCTGGAAACCGAAAGATTTACAGGTAGGCCAGACAGGTAAGACAGTTCGTCCTAACGTTTACTTTGCAATCGGTATTTCCGGCGCTATTCAGCATCTTGCAGGTATGGAAGAGTCCGACATCATTGTTGCTATCAACAAAGATGAGACAGCTCCTATCTTCGATGTAGCTGACTATGGCGTAGTAGGCGATCTGAACAAGATTGTTCCTTTCTTAACAGAGAAGATCAAAGAAGCAAAAGCTGCTGCAAAAGACAACTAATCAGCAGATTCAATTAAAAAAGCACCGCAGACCAACTGTGAAAACAGGGTTTGCGGTGCTTTTTTTAATTAACAGCTATTTACCTGTTGCCTTTGCTCGGAATAACTTTTGGAAATAAAAAAGGGCCGATAGTATAATTGGCTTATCAAAAGAACCAAAGAACTGCTGCAAAGGAGGCAGAAGAAATGATGTCAGTTAAAAAATATATTGAAACAAGAATAGAACGTCTGAAAAAAAGATGGTTGAACAGGGGCTAGATGCGGTGATTATTCAAAGCTTATAGATTTATTGCATAATTTGTGCTATATTATTAAATATTTATAATAGAATGAATGGGCTTCAAAGGGGGATATATGCTGAAAGAAGATCGTTTTTTACAGATAGTAAATTACCTGAAAGAGAATAATGTGGCCACATTTGCAGAGCTTTCGGAGATAACGGGGACATCGGTGGGAACGATTCGCCGTGACTTAACGGAATTGGAAGACAAGGGAATGCTGTCGGTAGTCCGCGGCGGGGCGGCCAGACGCAAGGACGATCTGACACGCCAGAGCTTTGATATGAGAGGGATAGAAAACAGAAAAGAAAAAGAAGAGCTGTCGCGGCTGCTCCAGGAGGTTGTGACAGACGGTCAGGCCGTTGCAATGAACAGCGGGACCACAAATATTGAGGCGGCAAAGTTTCTGGCCGGCAACTATAAACGTCTGACGGTACTTACCAACAATATGCGGATTGTGGAAGTTCTGCAGGAGAATCCGGGCTTTTTAATTGTGGTTCCCGGAGGCGTCCTGAGAAATGAGGAACATTCCATTTTTGGCAAACAATGCGAAGAAGAAATAATGGCATACAATTTTGACACGGCAATTCTCGCGGTCAATGCTTTGTCTTCTGATAAGGGAATTACGGATTTCAGAATGGAAGAGGTGGGAATTGTCAAAGCCATGCTGGCTGCTTCTAAGAATAGGGCTGTGGTGGCGGATCATACTAAATTTGACAGAACTGCATGCATTAATGTCTGCCAGCTTTCAGAGATTAATTATATACTGACGGATCATAAAATAACCGGGGAGCAATTGGAACGGTATGAAAAGATGGGAGTAACTGTACTTACCCCGGACAAGGCGGGTGAAAAGAGATGATGCAGGATGAGCGTTTTATAAGAATTATAGACTTTCTGAAAGAAAATCAGACAGGTACTCTTGCGGAGCTGAGTGAACTGAATGGAGTGTCCCTCGACACTGTAAGGCGCGATTTGGAACAGCTTGAGAAGAGCAAGATGCTGCGCAGGGTCCGAGGAGGCGCAGTCTACCACAATGCCGACATAACTACTCACGGAGTGGGCCTGAGAAGTATTTCCCACAAGCGGGAGAAACGGGAAATAGCCGAGGTTGTAAGTTCCCGTATTGTAGACGGACAGGCGATCCTGATTAACAGCGGCACGACCTGTATGGAGGTGGCAGAACTTCTGGTGGAGCGTTTCTACCGTTTAACCGTTATGACCAACAGTCTGCCTGCAATTCGCATTTTGTCACAAAACAAGAAATTTAATATCATAATACCGGGAGGAATTGTGGATGGGCAGGAAGAAGCCATATGTGGTGAACAATGTCCAATTGATATCCGAAAATACAATCTTGATATGGCAATTCTGGGAGTCCACGCGGTTTCCCTGGAGAAAGGAATTACAGACTTCCGGATTCACCAGGAACCAATTATGCGCGCGATGCTGGAATCTTCAAGGCAGAAAATTATAGTAGCGGATCACAGCAAATTTGAAAAGATTTCCTATGTGAATATATGCAGCCTTGCGGAAATAGACAGTATTATTACCGATAGCGGACTGGCGGCTGAAATGCGGCGAAAGTACACAGAACAGGGAATTGAGGTGATAGCAGCGGAATCAGAGTGACAAGTAACCCGATTAATCTGATGTTATGCGGTAAAATGATAAGTAGTTGAATGGAGCAGATCCGGTTGCGGCTTGAAAGCCGGGCCGGCTCTGCTTTTTTGCGCCATAATTGAAAGAAATGCAATATTTTTAAAATATAAGCGATAAAAACAAGAAAATATTTAAAAATATAGCAAAACATTATTGACATACATGAAACAATATGCTTTAATATAGTTAAGAAATGCGAATTTATTAAAATTTAAAGGAGGATATTTTATGTACAACAGACACTACACTGGAAAAATCGAACTCGCGGTATTGGATACGGCAGGTACCTTCTGTGATGGCCCTGGCGATCTCAGACACAGATGGCCGCTGGACGATCTTCGCGGATGCAAAGCGCCGGTCGTTCCATTTTATGAGGCTCTCCGTGGATTTGGCATTGAGTGCGACTGGGCGACTATTCGTAAGCCGATGGGTAATTTTAAACCGACTCATTTAAGAATGCTTCTTGACCAGCCGGAAATTTCAAAACAGTGGGAAGAAAAGTATGGCCGTCATTGGACTGAAGATGACTTTAATGCAGTTTTAGCAGCATTCCGTCCATTGATGTCAAAATACATAGTGGATGAAGATTTGGCAAAACCAATCGAAGGCGCAAACGAAGCAATTAAAAAGATGCGTGAAGCCGGGATCCTCGTTGGCTGCGATACCGGGTATTATGAGGAAGACTCCCTCAACTTAAACCGGGTCCTGGAAGAAAAGTACGATATGAAGTTTGACGTAGTAACCAACGCCGAGAAGGTTCCCGGAAGGCCGTCACCTTTCATGGTTTACGATTGTATGCTCAGCGCTTATAAGCTCACGGGTAAAGTGATTCCGATTGAATCTGTTGTTAAAATTGACGATACGGCTGCGGGCATGAAGTGCGGCAACAATGCGGGCTGCTGGACAATTGGCCTCTATGCAAGCGGAAGCAATACGTATGATGAACTGGCCGCATCCAAACCGGATTTCCTGGTGCCGTCTGTAGCATATGTTCCTGAAATTATCTTTACTCAGATTGAGCCAAGATTAAGACAGGGGATCAGACCTGGACAGGGACTGATTGAAACAATCTAAGTACATAGACAAACAATGATGCTGTATACGGGAAGGGCGTCCGATGGGACTCCCTTTTCCCGTAAAAAAGGATTATTTCAAAAGTTAAAAGTGCGAGGAGGGTGTTTGTGGGTAAACAAGAGGGAAAATATGGTTATAGTGGGGATGAATACTTAAAATTTAAGAAATATGCCATGTATATGCTGATTGGTTTTTCGATTATGTACTGTTTCTTCTATAATGGAAGGCAGAACATGAATCTGGCCATTCCTCTGATGATAGAAGAGTTTGGCGTTACCAAGGCAGATATGGGTATGGTTACATCGGCGCTATTCTGGTGTTATGGGTTTGGACATCTGTTTTCCGGCCGTCTGGGGGAGATGGTGGGAAACAAGCGTTTTATTTTCTGGGGCGTTGTATTATCTGCTCTGTTGAACCTTATCATCAGTTTCCAGGCATCACTGATTGTTATTGCTATTCTGTGGGGAATCAATGGTTTCGCCCAGTCCATGGCTTGGTCTCCGGGAATTGCTTTGAGTAATAAATGGTGGCCGAAAGATAAACGCGGATTTGCCAGCGGCGTTATTACGGGCGCATCAGGCGTTGCTCAGGTTGTTACATACTTCTGCGTATTGATTGCATATCAGATTTCACCGAATATGGGATGGAGGGCTGCGTTCAGATGGCCGTTGATCCCCATGCTGATAATTTTAGTGGTATTTGTGGCGCTGGTTAAGAATTCACCGATGGATGTGGGGCTTCCGGAGTTTGAGGAGGAAGATAAAGAAGCGGCAGCCCTGGAAGCGGCCAGAATGAAAGAACTTCAGGGTAAAGGAGCAGTTTACCCGTTTTTGTGCCTGCTTCGTGAACCAAAGATGTGTGTATTCTTATTTATCATTGCAATTGGAGGAATTGGAAGATATGGAATGCTGACCTGGGTTCCTACCTATTTCAAAGAGGCTCTTGGAATGGATATTAAAAGCGGAATTTTTGCATCCGTACTTCTGCCGGTAGGCCAGGCGGCGGCTTTCTTCCTGATGCCGTACCTGACAGACAAGGTGTTTAAGGGCAAGAGAGAACCGGTGCTGGTAATCTGCGGATTTATTTCCGCTATTTCGCTGATTCTGTTTCCGCGCATCACATCTCTTGGAATGGCATCCGTGATGCTGCTGTTCGTAGGCTTTTTCTCATCTGTAAACGGTATTGTATGGGCATTCGCCGGCGATATTGGAACAAGGGCATTTGCCGGTACTGCCACAGGACTTTTGGACTGGGCCGCTTATATGGGAGCTGCTGTCCAGTCTATTCTCTTTGGTTATGTAAGCAGCTACAGCTGGAATGCAGTTTTTATTACAATTGCGATATTATATGTAGCGCTGGTTATCCTGGCGCTGGCAGCTAAAAACATGAAAGTACGGGGAACCGCACAATAGGAGGTATATTATGGGATATGATCCATACTGTTCAGTAGAAATTGAATTTTCAGACATGGAAGGACTTCACAATTTAATTACAGGATGCAGCCATGCTCAAAAGACACTTGTGGTTTGCGACCGTTTTACCACAGATATCTGGGGAATTACAGAGGAAATTGAAAATGGTGTTGAAGAAGGCATTTTGGCATGGGTAGACCGGTGTCCCGGCAATCCGACCCAGAAGGATATCTTTGATGCATTAAATAAAGTCGGCGATTTGAACCCAACTCAGATACTTGCTATAGGCGGCGGCAGCACCATCGACCTTGCTAAGGCGGTCAGCGCATTCTACTACATGTTTAAGGGACAGGAAATTACTATCCCGATTATCACGGAAGCGCTGAAAAATAAAACCTATACAACACCACATCAATTCATAGACATCATCGCCCTTCCTTCGGCAGCCGGAACGGGCTCTGAGGTTACACGGTTTGCTACCATCTGGGATGTAGATAAAAAAGCAAAATTTTCAATCGACTGCCAGGAGAACTATGCAAAGAAGGCTATTGTTATTCCGGATCTGACCCTGTCACTTCCGCTTCGCCTCACCCTTTCCACCGGTCTGGATGCATTGTCCCACGCTATGGAATCTTTCTGGGCCAAGCCGACTACCTATGTTGTTAAAGATATTGCGCTGAGAGCCATCGACCTGATTATGACTTATCTGCCTCAGGTCTTGAAGGATCCGAAGAACCTGGAGCTGAGGACTGCAATGTCCCGGGGAGCTCTGCTGGCAGGTATGGCATTTGCAAAGACCAGAACTACGGCCTGCCACTCCATCAGCTACCCGATTACCATGCAGTACGGTGTGGAGCATGGCCTGGCCTGCGCCCTGTCTCTGGATGCTGTGTCAAAAATCAACCGTGATAAAACGGTTCTGGCTGACGACCTCTTTGACGTTCTGGAAAAGCACGGCGGTTTAAAGAACTGGCTTGATTCCACCAGTGAAGGAATTGTGGATATTCGTTTAAGCGCCCTGGGAGTGCCGAGGGAAGGTATTGATTTGATCGTGGAAGGCACATTTACAAAGGGACGTATGGACAATAATCCTGTGGATATCAGTCCGGAGCAGGTAAAAGAAATTCTCATATCGGTTTACTAAAGGAGGGAAGTTTGTGGCATATACATATCTGACTCCGCAAAAGGTGCTTCTCGGAGAGGGAGCCCTGGCGCTGGCACAGGATACATGGAAGAACTGCGGTCGAAAAGCGTTAATCATTACCGATTCTGTAATGGTAAAACTAGGGAACGTGGGGAAGGTGACCGCCCTCCTTGATGAAATCGGCATTGCATATGAAATCTATGATGGGATAAATCAGGAACCCTGTGATTATATGATAGCAGAGGGAGCGGAGGTCTATCTTCAGAAGCATTGCGATTTCCTGATAGCCGTGGGAGGCGGCAGCCCGATTGACAGTATGAAGGCAATCGGTGCAGTGATTGTGCTGGGGGACAGCATAAACAGTTTTATGGGAAAGACTATTGAGGGCAGTCTGCCGCCAATGTGTGCCGTGCCGACCACGGCAGGGACCGGAAGTGAGGCTACTCAATTTACTATCATTAATAATACTGAGAAAAATATTAAAATGCTCCTGAAGGGGGCCGCGCTTTTGCCGCAGCTTGCCGTGATTGATCCGGTATTTACTATGACGGCGCCCCCTGCCGTCACAGCGGCTACAGGTATCGATGCACTGTGCCACGCGGTAGAGGCTTACACCTCAATTAAAGCTTTCTCTATGACAGACACCATGGCGGTGTCGGCCGTAAAAAGAATATTTGACAGTCTGTATCTGTGTTATACGGACGGCGGAAATATGGAAGCCAGAATTGACATGGCGATTGCGGCGCTGGAAGCGGGAATGGCGTTTAATAATTCTTCCGTCACAATTATCCATGGAATGAGCCGGCCGATTGGCGCGCTTTATCACGTTCCCCATGGCTTATCCAACGCCATGCTGCTGGAGAAATGCCTGGAATTTGCAATCGAAGGCTGCCCTGAACGGTTCAGGGAGCTGGCACAGGCAATAGGCGTCTATGAACCGGGAATGACGGATCCCGAAGGCGCCGCCGCTTTTGTGCAGGCTGCCTCAAAACTGTGCAAAAGCCTGAAGATTCAGACGCTGGAAGAATTCGGAATCGACAAAGATGATTTTCTGGGCAGGATTGATAAAATGGCCCAGGATGCGCTCGACAGCGGAAGTCCGGGTAATACACGGAGGAAACCTGATAAAGAGGATATAGTAAGAATTTATAAAGCGTTATTTGATTAAAAGATTTTTGGAAACAACTGATAGAAGGCTGCCGCACTGGCGTTATTATGACCGGTGCGGCGGTTTTTTTGAATGGTGATAAAAAAATTTGTTGGAGGTAAGCTGCTCGGCGATGCAATGTTTCTGCGGTATATTAAAACGGCCCTGGATACCGTTATTCAAATCCACAGGCGAATACGGGGACAGTATCCTGCAGAGCCACTGTGCCGGGAGAATGGAATAACAAGAATGTAATAACAAAAATGAAATAACCAATAGCAAATACCAATAGACAGATGAAAAAACCACAGTGAAAAATACAGGTTTTAAGGAAAGAGAAGTTCCGTAAGCTCTTCCATAAAAAAATTCCGGCCAATCTGCTCGATACAGGAACGCGCAAGCAGTGGATTGTCTGTTATCACACCGTCGGCCCCGCAGTTAAGAATCTTGTTGATGTTTTCCTTTGAATTTGCCGTCCATGCATACACCTGCTTCCCAAGTAAGTGTGCCTGCACTACCATACTCGGAGATAAGGAAGTGGTTTCCACGCTGAAGGCATCCACATCTTTTAGATTATACTCTTCGGTGAGCAGCAGGACGGAGATAAGCACTGTTTGTATCCCGGGGGCCGATGATTTTACCTGGTTTAGAAGACCGGCATCCATAGAGGCAATTACACACTGGTCCTCCATATCATGCTTCTGTATCAGTGAAAGCGTTTCCCTCACCAAATTCTGTTCCCGGCCTGTTGGTTTCAGTTCGATCATCAGGTCAATGCGGCCGTTTGCCTCAGAAAGAACGTTTTCTAAGGTAGCGACCGGTTCTCCTGCAAAATCAGGGGAAAAGAAGGAACCGGCATCTAAGCGCTGCACCATCTCAATATCAGCATCCCATACGTTCAGGTCTACACCTGTTGTTCGTTTGAAATTAGCGTCGTGCATTAATATCAGTGTTCCGTCCTTTAATTGCCGGACATCAATTTCAGCCATTTCTGCTCCGTCTTTGACCGCCTGCAGCAGTGAAGCTATGGTATTTTCAGGGGCAACGACCGCGCTGCCGCGGTGGGCGACGACGCGGGTGGTGACAATTTCAGGGAAGATTATTCTGCCGCCCAGCTCAGACTCACTGAAAATAATCAGAAGGGAGAGCGTACCTAATGCTGCGCATACGCGCAGCGTTGTCCGGCACAACGTCATGGGCTGAGGCTTTTTATCCGGGCGGCGGTTTTTGCGGTATTGATGATAAAGCACTACAATACCGGCACAGAGAAAAGCTGAGATCAGGGCGCCGGCGGCAATGCTTTCGACTTCCTGAAAGGAGCGGAAGTGAAGCTGAAACTGGTATTCTGCAGTCTTCAGATTCGGATATGAGAGGCGGACGCCTCCGTAAATCAGAAAGATTCCGGCTCCTAAAGCTGCAGCACGCGCTAAAATGAACAGCAGAATATAACCGTAAAGTATCCCGGCAGTGCGCAGCTTCTTACCATGCAGCATTTTAAGGCTCTCTTTCCAGGAAGCGGCAAAGGACTTTTGGGTAAAAAGAAGATGAGGAACACCAAAAATGTATAGAAACAGGATAATGTGGCAGAAAACAACCACTGCTGTGAAAAATATCAAAAGCAGCGGAGCAGTTTTAATGTAATCCATAACAAATTCAGGAATCTTTACCATACGCAAATACCCGCTGAGGACAGCAAAAACGGAGAGAGCCATAAAAGGCAGCATTAGAAACACCGGCAGGCGGTTGAGACGAATCAGCCCCACAGACTTAACCACAGTTTCATGCCATAGTTCCCAGACTGAAATCTGTTCCCGCCTCCATCCTTTTTCTGCACAAATAAACAGAGCCGTGATTTCAAAGAAGATATAGAGCCCCGTCATGAGTGCTATGGCGATAAGAAGCAACAGGGCCGCAGGGTGATGAAAAACGGATGCGATATTTTCCTGGCCAAGATAAGCCTCTCCTGCAAGTCCCGGGAGCAGGGCAAGGAGATAGCGGTGCAGCGGGAACAGGAGAGTGGCAGCCGTTCCGCGATAAATCATCTCGAAACAGAATAATGTACTCCAGTTTTGAAAAACGACATTGAAGGCTCCGGTAAATACCTGCTCATTTTTGCTCATAATTAAAGTCTCCCTTTTCCCGAATCCGCTGTTTATGTGCCTCTCCAAGCGCTGCTTGGGCAGAACTATGGGTTGTTTTCCGGACGACAGCATTATTAATATGCGCAAAAAAGGCGCCCCTCAATCATCATACCGATAACTAAGTGGCACCTTCAATGGCAGCAGGAATTTCTTGCAGTGTAATTTTATCGTTTCATCCCATCACAGGCTGCTCCTGTCAATTGCTATTTTGTTAAATCCATCCGCCGTCCAGTCCGATAATCTGTCCGGTCAGATAAGATTCCTTATATCCGAGATGATAAGCCAAATCCGCTACCTCCTCCGCTTTTCCGAGCCGTCCGGCAGGTATTTCATCTATCAGATTCAGCAGGTCCTCCCTGTGCAGGAAATGATTCATTTCAGTGTCGATCGCGCCGCAGGCAATGGCATTGACCTGGATGTTGCTTGGGGCCAGTTCTTTAGCCAGCGCTTTTGTAAATGCATTGACTCCGCCCTTGGTTGCGGAATAAGCAACCTCGCAGGAAGCGCCGCTTACACCCCAGACAGAAGAAATGTTGACGATCTTACCCTGCTGTTTCTGAAGCATCATGGGAACGGCCAGTCGGCAGCAGTTGAATACGGAGGTCAGGTTGGTGCGGATGATACGGTCCCAGTCCTCCGGTTTCATGTCCTGGAGCAGACCAATATATGAAACGCCTGCATTATTAATAAGTACATCCAGTGTTCCAAACTGCTTTTTAATCTTTTGGAACAGTTCTTCGCAGGAGGCATAGTCCCCTGCATCCCCTACCCAGGTCAGGCATTCCACGTTGTAATCCTCGATTTCCATCTCCGTTTGAAGAAGCTGCTCACGTCGGTGGATGCAGGTAATGATCACATTGTAGCCCTTTTTGGCATATTTTATCGCGATGGCCTTTCCGATTCCCCGGGAAGCGCCGGTGACAAATACAGTTTTTCTTGGCATAAAATCAACTCCTTTGACAGAATACCCTGCGGGATATTCACTGTGAACGGCATCGGAAAGCAGTTATGGTTTATCCCATGCCCGGCAGCAAGTTTCCTTATTCAGGTTAAGATTATTTTATCACGTATTTGGAAAAAAGTCATCCCCAGGCAGGCTTTTGGAATGGCTTTGGAATGGCGGCACCTTGCACGTCTTCAGTCACGGCCATAAGCCGTCTTTGGCTAATTATTGCAAAAAATGTAAGAAGTTTCCATATAAAATATCTGTTCGGTGCTGGAAAGATGTGGTATACTTAAAAGTAAGCTTAAAAGCCATATTTAAAATGGCTGAAAACGGAAGATAATAGTTAGAAGAGAATACAGAAAAACCAGAGTCCCAGTGGGATATGCCTGGTCATTGGATAAAATTCAGAAAAAGCAAAAATCCGATATTATTTTAATGAAGGAAACAGTGAATCTACGGCGCTGTTCCGCGGGTTTTTGTGTAACAGACTAAAATATCAGGACGAATGGAGGACGGTCAGATGGACAAAATCCATGATTTGATCATTATCGGTTCAGGACCGGCAGGATTGAGCGCCGCCGTTTATGCGCAGAGAGCAGAGCTCGACACGGTGGTGATTGAGAGAAATATGATGAGCGGGGGACAGATCCTCAACACATATGAAGTAGATAATTATCCCGGCCTTCCGGGAATTTCCGGTTTTGATCTCGGAATGAAACTGAGAGAACATGCGGACAAGCTGGGAGCCGAATTTAAAGAGGATACCGTTATGGCCGCCGAGTTGGGCGGAGACGTGAAGAAGATCGTCTGCGAGAATGATACGTATCTTGCAAAGACAGTGATTATTGCCACGGGAGCCCACCACAGAAAACTGGGGGCGAAGGGTGAAGAAATCCTGACGGGAGCCGGGGTTTCCTACTGTGCAACATGCGACGGAGCATTCTTTAAGAATAAGGTAACGGCTGTTATCGGCGGAGGTGATGTGGCATTAGAAGATGCCATATTCCTGGCCAGGATGTGCAGTAAGGTATATCTGATCCACAGAAGGGATGAGCTGAGAGGCGCCAGGAGCCTGCAGAACAGACTGCTGTCCTTAGATAATGTGGAAGTGATCTGGGACACGGTAGTGGATGAGATAGAAGGAGAAGACAAAGTAGAGTCATTAATGCTCATAAATAAAAAGACCGGAGAGAAGAGCGGACTGAAGGTGGACGGCGTGTTTATAGCCGTGGGGATCGAGCCTGACAGTGAGCAGTATTCCGGACAGGTAGAGATGGACCAGCACGGATATATTGTAGCCGGCGAGGACGGAAAGACATCGGTGGACGGCGTGTATGCCGCCGGGGATGTGAGGACGAAAGCACTCAGACAGGTTATAACGGCAGCAGCTGACGGAGCGAACTGTATTACCAGCGCTCAGAGCTATCTTACCATGATTTAGGGGGAAGTTTCACATGAAAAAGGGTTTGAAGATACTGATGATGTCGTCCGCCTGCCTGCTTTTTGCAAGCGGGATGGCGTTTTCATCGGAAGCCGCAATGAATCTTGAGACGGATTCCCCGGTGGCGGGCGCGTCGGTAGCGATTAATAATTACTATGCAGGAAGCCTGAACCCGGAGGAGGAGCTGGCCCAGGCCTTCTCTTCGGATGAGAAACTGGCTCAGGCAGCCACATCGTCCCGTGACGGAGAAGTACCGGTCGTAAAAGCCACATCCAAGTCAGCATATGACAATGTGGCGATTTCCCGTGTCAGTAATTATGTCAATGTAAGGGCGGAGGCCAACACGGCAAGCGCCGTGGTGGGGAAAATCTATAACAACTGTGCCGCCACGATTCTTTCCACCGTGGATGGGGAAGGCGGAAAGTGGTACCAGATTCAGTCCGGCAGTGTAAAAGGATATATTAAGTCACAGTATTTTATAACAGGCTCGGAGGCGGAATCGATCGCCAGGCAGGTGGGAACCCAGAAGGCCCGCGTTGCCAGCACCGGCACGCTGAGGCTGCGCGAGAAGCCCGGCCTGGACAGCAGGACCCTCGATCTGCTGTCACCAGATGCGGAATACATAGTAATCGGGGAAGAGGGAGATTTTTATAAGATATCCGTTGATAACGACCTGGTTGGCTATGTGTTTAAAGATTATATCGATGTGAAGGTGGAATTTAACCAGGCAGTCTCCACACAGGAGGAACAGCAGAAGGCAGCCGAGGCCGCAAAGCTTAAGAAAGATGCGGAGGATGCGATAAAGAAGATGGAGGATGCCAAGAAGGATGCTGCCAAGCAGACAACGGAAGCAGCGAAGCAGACAACCAAGGCAGAGCCGGCGGCGAAAGCGCCTGAGACATCTTACAACGGAACGATAGAGGCGAATCCGGACAGCGCCCCGACTAAGGCGCCGGAAACAACCAAAGCGCCAACCAAAGCGCCTGAGACGACGAAGGCCGCAAGTAATAAAGGCCCCGGAGGCGGGGATTCAGGAGCCAAAGGCCCTGGCGGCGGATCGAGCGAGGTCACTTCCGCAACAAGGTCTGCTGTTGTAGCTTATGCGAAACAGTTCCTGGGCAATCCGTATGTTTACGGAGGAACCAGCCTGACAAACGGCGCGGACTGTTCCGGATTTACACAGGGAGTATACGCCCACTTTGGAATCACAACGGGAAGAAGCTCCAGGGATCAGGCGGCCAAAGGACGTGAGATTTCGGTTAGCAGCGTACAGCCGGGAGACTTGCTGTTCTATGCCAGCGGCAATTATATAAACCATGTTGCCATGTACATAGGCGGAGGCCAGGTAATCCACTCCAGCACCCCTACTACGGGTATTACGATTACATCGTCCAATTACCGTACGCCGTGTAAAGCGGTATCGTTCCTGGATTGATAACGGAAAATCCATAGAAGAGAAGATGTACATAGATATATTGGTTATCAGGCGGAAAGCGAATTTAGCTTTCCGCCGCTTTTGTTTTATGGAAAAGCGCGTACATTCCGCTGAAACTACTTGCCGCAACAATTTGCCATTTTTACCGCCGATCTAAAAAACCATGCAAAACAGTAGGTACTGTCCTGCATGGCTTGAAGTTTTAATTTCTGTTATTTATTTCATATCTGGTGAAATCAGTCGAGCCTGACTCCGCTTAACGGAGAAAATTCTTTCTGCCTGAAGTAGGTAGAAAGTAGAATTGAGGTGTTGGAGAGACCGTACTTGCGGATCTGCTCAAGGAGCACCTCCAATTCCTGCGCATTGCCTACGCGCATTTTAATCAGTACATTATTTAAGCCGACTATATGATGATGTTCAACGATAGAAGGATCATTTTCGCAGAATCTGCAGAATGGTTCGTATTCTTTCGGCGGGACGTTCACAAGCGCGTACGCTGAAATGTTGCTTCCCAAAAGAGTTTCGTTAATCTGCGCGTGAAATCCTTCAATAACCCCTGCATCTTTTAAACGGTTTATTCTTTCGGCTACAGCCGGAGCGGTCAGTCCTACCATCTGTCCGATTTCACGGGTTGAAGTTTTGCAGTTATCCTGGAGAATATTAATGATCTTGATATCTGTATTATCCATGCCTCTTCCCCTTTCTGTAAATAGTTCCCCTAAAGTCTCATTATACATGATAAAAATTGGTAAGTAAAGACTTTCTGTAAAGCGGTTGGGCAAAATTGAAATAAGAATTTTAGAGAATGAATAGTTTTGCAAACGGAAAGATATTTACACAACGGTGTAATATTGTTAAAATTATCGTACAATATTAAAAGAGGAGAGATGTCTCATGGAGCCGTTGAATTTACCTATTACGGGTATCTGTTCTTTTGGCAAATATCCGATTTGTACCGACCTTGATGAACTTGATGCGGATATAGCGGTATTGGGGGTACCTGTTGACTTTGCGGTAGGTTTTATGAGCGGCGCGAGGCTGGCCCCGAGAAGAATCAGGGAAGCATCCACCCAGTATGGCCGCGGGAAGACGGGATACTATGATTTTGAGAGCGGTAAGCAGAGACTTGCAGCGCCTTTAAAGATTGTAGACTGTGGGGACGTCGATGTACTACATAGCGATTTCAATTACACCTTCGCTAATGTAACGGAAAGTGTAAAGAAGATAATCAGAAAAGGAGCCGTTCCCGTTATTATGGGAGGCGACCACTCTATCTCCATTCCGGTAGGAAAAGCGCTTGAGGAGTTGGGTGAGGAAGTGTGCGTAATACAGTTTGACGCCCACCTCGACTGGACCGACCATGTCGGACCTCTGAAAACCGGCAACGGAAGCCCGATGAGGCGTATGTCGGAGATGGACCATATCGGGCCGATGGCACAGATTGGTTTAAGGGGTATGGGAAGCAGCAGAAAATCAGATTTTGACGATGCCAGGAAATACGGCAGTGTTCTCATCTCGGCACGCGAGGCCGAAGAGATTGGCGTAGAAGGCGTTCTGGCAAAGATACCAAAAGCAAAGAATTATTTTCTTACAATAGATATCGATGGATTTGATATGTCCATCGCACCGGGAGTTGCTTCACCGCTGCCCGGAGGACTTTTTTATAATCAGGAATGCGACATCATAGACGGTATCGCAAAGATGGGAAAAATCGTGGCAGCCGACCTCGTGGAGGTGGATCCGATGTTTGACCCGTCGGGAATTACATTGCGGCTCGCGTCATTGATGATGATGCATGTGTTCGCCAAGATAGAGGAACAAAAACAAACAGACAAGGGTTAAACAGGAGAGGGGTAAGGCTATGGCAGAATACCAGGCGGAATTGTTACACAAAGAAGATTATAAGACGACGGAGTGGAGCGGCGGAATGACAACCGAACTTTCCATTGCACCGGAAGGCAGTGTTTACGCAGACAGAGATTTCATGTGGAGGCTGAGTTCAGCCACCGTGGAACTGGAAGAGAGTGATTTCACATGCCTTCCCGATTATGACCGCATTATTATGACACTGAAGGGCGACATCAGTCTTTCACATAACAACGACAACTGGATTGACCTGCCGGAATTTACACCGCATGCCTTTGACGGCAAAGATGAGACCGTTAGCAAAGGCAAAGTCATTGATTTTAACCTGATGTTACGGAAAGGCCAGTGCGCCGGACATGTGGTTCCGCTGCGCATGGAAGAGGGAGAAGGCTGCGACCTGCGCAGTATCCTTACTTTTGAGATGCCGGAGTACGAAGCAGTTATGGTTTACTGCTATAAAGGAACACTTGCCATTACACTGGAGAACGGAAGTGAGTACCTTCTGAAAACCGGAGATACGATGAAACTGACCGGAAGCTTCGGCGGGGCCAGCTGGTCATGTTCCGCAAAGACGGCCGTAGCGGCCGTTGTGGCGGCCGTCCACTTCCAGTAAGAAAAGAGTTAAGATTATCTCAGGCTTATCCTGAATGACACAGAATAAGCTATAATAGATTCATTATAATATATATCACCATTATATATATCACTATCACTATTATTTATCACTATTAAAACAGAGGAGGATCATTATCATGGGAAACAAACTGATTGAATGCGTACCGAACTACAGCGAGGGCCGTGACCTGCAGAAGGTGGAGCAGATCGTTGACTGCTTCAGAGGTAAAAAAGGAGTTAAGCTCTTAGATTACCAGACAGACCCGAACCACAACAGATGTGTTGTAACTGTTATCGGTGAGCCGGATGAACTGCGCGATGCCGTAGTTGCTTCCTTTGGAAAAGCAGTTGAGTTAATTGATATGACCAAACACGAAGGACAGCATCCTAGAATGGGCGCAGTTGACGTAGTTCCATTCATTCCTTGCCGTAACACAACCGTAGAAGAAGCAGATGCAGTAGCAAAAGAAGTAGCTAAGACAGTTGCTGAGAAATATGGTATTCCGTGTTTCTTATATGAAGATTCCGCTTCAGCTCCTCACAGAGTGAACCTTGCAAAGATTCGTAAGGGACAGTTCGAGGGAATGGCTGAGAAGATGAAAGACAAAGAACTGTGGGCACCGGACTTCGGACCGGAAACAATCCATCCTACAGCAGGTGTTACAGCAGTTGGCGCAAGAATGCCGCTCGTAGCATTTAACGTAAACCTTGACACACCAAACCTTGAGATTGCAAACCAGATCGCAAAGAGAATCCGTCACATCGGCGGCGGCTACCGTTATGTAAAAGCTATCGGTATCATGCTGGATGACAGAAACCTTGCACAGGTTTCCATGAACCTGACAGATTACACAAAAACATCCGTTTACCGTGCATTCGAAGCAATCAAGATGGAAGCAAAACGCTACGGCGTTTCCGTATTAGAGAGCGAATTAGTAGGTCTTGTACCAATGCAGGCTCTGATTGACTGTGCTGAGTACTACTTACAGCTTGCAAGCTTCGGCCCGATGACATTCGATGCTGACAAACAGGTTATGGAGAACCGTTTACTGGAAGAGGAATAATCCGAATCCGGGACGCGGCCTGATAAGAACGATTTTGTAGTGACGCCGCCCCTGCTCTGAGCCGGGGCGGTACAACGAAAGTATGAATAAATGCGAGGAGATATACCACAATGGGAGATTTAAAAGATTTAACAGTTGAGGGTTTTGTAGACGTAACAGCATCTGACGCACCGGCGCCAGGCGGCGGCAGCGTATCCGCACTTGCAGGAGCACTTGCGGCAGCACTTGCAGAGATGGTTGCAAATCTGACAGTAGGAAAAGCAAAATATGCAGAAGTAGAAGGTGAGATGAAGGAACTGGCAGCAGCCGGAGCCGCTATCAGAAAAGAACTGGTAGAAGATATCCAGAAAGACAGCACATCTTTCAACCTTTACATGGATGCTATCGGAATGCCTAAGGACACAGACGAGGAAAAGGCAGCAAGAAGAGAAGCGATGCAGAACGGCTTAAAGGCAGCGGCACAGGTTCCGCTTTCCGTAGGAGAGACAGCATACAAGATTTTCCCAATCGCTGAGGCAGTAGTAAGCAGAGGAAATACAAATGCCGTAACAGACGGCCTTGTAGCAGCAATGATGGCACGTACAGCCGTAATCGGAGCATTATTCAATGTTAAGATTAACCTGGGTTCCATTAAAGATGAGGCATTCGTAGCTGAACTGGCTGCAAAGGTAAAGAGCCTTGAAGAGCAGGCAATCGCTTACGAGCAGAAGATTTTAAAGGCATCTGAGCTTTCCGATCAGTTATACTAAAATTTATATTGAACTTTATTAATCAAAACATAAAATAGAATCGATGGAGGGGAACATATCATGAAAACAGATATCGAAATCGCACAGGAGTCAACACCGTTAAACATCCGTGAGATCGCCAGCGCAGCAGGCATTGACGAGAAGTACTTAGAGCAGTACGGAAACTACAAAGCAAAAGTTGACTACAACCTGTTAAAAGACACAGACAAAGAAGACGGAAAACTGATTCTCGTTACCGCTATCACACCAACACCGGCCGGTGAAGGAAAGACAACGACAACCGTAGGCCTTGCAGACGGCTTAAAGAGAATTGGCAAGAACGTAACCGTAGCTCTGCGTGAGCCATCCCTGGGACCGGTATTCGGCGTTAAGGGCGGAGCAGCAGGCGGCGGATATGCCCAGGTCGTTCCGATGGAAGACATCAACCTGCACTTCACAGGCGATTTCCACGCAATCGGCGCAGCAAACAACCTGATTGCAGCAATGCTTGACAACCACATCTACCAGGGCAACGCACTTCGCATTGATCCGAAGAGAATCACATGGAAACGTGTTGTAGATATGAACGACCGTCAGTTAAGAAACATCGTTGACGGACTTGGAAGAAAAGTAGACGGCTTCACACGTGAAGACGGATATGAGATTACCGTAGCAAGTGAGATCATGGCAGTTCTCTGCCTGGCAAACGACATCACAGACTTAAAAGAGCGTCTTGCAAAGATGATCATTGCTTATACATACGATGATGAGCCTGTAACGGCAGGCGACTTAAAGGCAGCAGGCGCAGCGGCAGCCCTGTTAAAAGATGCCCTGAAACCAAACCTGGTTCAGACACTGGAGCATACACCTGCTTTTATCCACGGCGGACCATTCGCTAACATCGCTCATGGCTGTAACTCCGTTATCGCTACAAAGATGGCATTAAAGCTTGGCGATTACACGGTAACAGAGGGAGGTTTCGGCGCTGACCTTGGCGCAGAGAAATTCCTTGATATCAAGTGCCGTAAGGCTGGCCTCAAACCATCCGCAGTTGTAGTTGTAGCTACCGTACGTGCCCTGAAACATCACGGAGGAGTTGCTAAGACAGAGCTCAACAACGAGAACCTGGAAGCGCTTGAGAAAGGTCTTCCAAACCTGTTACAGCACGTAGAGAACATCACAAAAGTATTTGGTCTTCCTTGTGTTGTTGCTATCAACCGTTTCCCATTCGACTCCGAGGCAGAATTACAGCTTATCGCTGACAAGTGCAAGGAGCTGGGCGTTAACGTGGCACTTTCCGAAGTATGGGCAAAGGGCGGCGAAGGCGGCGAGGAGCTGGCAAAAGAAGTAGTACGTCTTTGCGAGACAGAGAACAACTTTGAGTTCTGCTACGACGAGAACCTCTCCATCGAAGAGAAATTAAATGCAATCGTAACAAAGATTTACAGAGGCGAAGGCGTAGAGCTGGTTGCATCTGCAAAGAAACAGGCAAAGAAACTGACAGAGCTTGGATTCGGCAACCTGCCAATCTGTATGGCTAAGACGCAGTTCAGCTTCTCCGACGACCAGAAACTGACAGGAGCACCACGTGGATTCAAGATTACGGTACGTAACCTGAAAGTATCCGCAGGCGCTGGATTCATCGTAGCCCTCACAGGCGACATCATGACTCTTCCGGGTCTTCCAAAAGTTCCGGCTGCAGAGAAGATTGATGTAGATGAGACAGGAAAGATTTCCGGTCTGTTCTAAAAACCGAATCAGTTCTTTAAGGACTGGAAGAACATTCAAAAGTACAGATACAGGCAGTGTATAGATTAGAGTGTAACGTGAATGATGCCGCAGAAATTCTTTTCTGCGGTGTCATTTCTTATAATTGAAGGCATTTAAAGCGCCATTAAGGTTTTCTATTGCCGAACAGGGGAGGAATATTATGAATCTTTTTACTGCTCCGGAAGTTGTAATGAATTTTGCAGCCGCCGGTAAGAAAAAATCGGAATTATCCATTTTCAAGATGCTGGTATTGGGGATACTGGCAGGTATGTTTATCGCATTAGGAGCCGCCGTCACCAATACGGCAGCCCATACAATTACGGACGTTTCGACAGCCCGTATCATCTGCGGCCTTCTGTTTCCGGCCGGACTGTCACTCGTTGTTCTGATGGGAGGAGAGCTGTTTACCGGGAACTGCCTTATCAGCATTTCCGTCCTGGCAAAAGAAACGACAGTGGCCAAGATGCTTAAAAACTGGCTGTTTGTTTATATAGGGAACTTCATCGGAAGCATTATCGTGGCATTTGGCTGCGCATACTTCGGACAGATGAATTACTCCGGCGGCGGACTCGCCGTATTTACGATGAAGCTGGCTGCCACCAAGGCCTCACTGCCGGCAGGCAATGCAGTCGTTCTGGCTTTCTTCTGCAATGTACTTGTCTGCTTTGCCGTATTATGCAGCCTTCAGGCCAAAGACGTATGCGGAAGAATTTTCGGAACCTTTCTTCCAATCGCTTCATTCGTTATCTGTGGATTTGAGCACTCGGTTGCCAATATGTACTACATCCCGGCCGGAATCTTCGCATCCCATGTTCCGGCTTACGCGGCAAAAGCAGCCGAAGCAGGCCTCGACCTGTCCATGCTGACCTGGGGGAATTTCATTGTGAAAAATTTAATTCCCGTCACGATCGGGAATATCCTGGGCGGTGTATTTGTCGGCGTGGCGATGTGGCTTGGGCATATCTATAATGGAAAAAAACAAGTTGAAAAATGAGAACGCCGCCGGAACGGTCGGGGGCGGGATGGTGAGAGGGAGGTTGTGAGTCTTCAGTCCCGGTTTGCAGGTTGTCGCGAGTGGGGAATCCGGGCAGGTTATGGCCCGGGACTGAAGACTCAACCACCTAGCCTCCGCCCCGTCCGCCATCTTACAGAGGCGTCCTCATATCCCAACTAAATAAATATTGACATTAAATCATAAATTGGTTAAAATAAGGTTAAATAAATAAAAGCCTATGAGAGATAAGAGTAAGGTATCAAGTGTCTTCGGACGCTTTGTTTCCTTACTCTTTTTGTTTATTGGTGGTAAAAAGTCTGAAAAGTGCGCTTTTTGTTACCTTTGGCGGCGGATTTGCCGGGTTTTCTGACCGGCGGCGCCATAACAAATGTAAAAGGAGAGAAGAAAAATGAGCAGTTGTATCTATGATGTAGTTGTAATCGGTGGCGGCGTGACAGGTTGTTCCGTTGCCAGAGAATTATCCAGGTATAATCTCCACACCTGCCTGCTGGAACGTGAAGAAGACGTTTGTTCAGGCACTTCCAAAGCCAACAGCGCCATTGTCCATGCGGGGTATGACGCGGCCAACGGTTCCCTGAAGGCGAAACTGAATGTACAGGGAAATGAGATGATGGAGCAGCTTTCTAAGGATTTACAGTTCGATTTCAAACGCAATGGTTCTATGGTGCTCTGCTTTGACGAAAGTGATATGCCGTCCCTGGAAGCATTGTACGAGAGAGGCGTAAAAAACGGAGTTCCGGGCCTTACGATTATCACAGGGGATGAGGCGAGGGCCAAGGAACCGAATGTGAGTGAGACGGTGGTGGCCGCCATCTATGCTCCTACGGGCGGAATCGTATGTCCTTTCGGCCTGACCATCGCGATGGCTGAGAATGCGTATGAGAACGGCGTAGAATTCAGAATGAATACCGAGGTGGTCCGGATTGAAAAAACGGATTACGGCTACAGGCTGATCACGGCGGACGGAGAGATTGAAACAAAATATGTGGTAAACGCAGCCGGTGTTTACGCCGACGTATTCCATAACATGGTAAGTGAGAAGAAACTTCAGATTATCCCCAGAAGAGGCGATTACTGCCTGCTCGACAAAGAGGCGGGAAACCATGTGTCCCATACCATTTTCCAACTTCCGGGCAAATACGGAAAAGGAGTCCTGGTATCCCCGACCGTCCACGGCAATCTGCTGGTAGGACCTACGGCAATTGATTTGGATGATAAAGAGGCTACCGCTACAACAGCGGAGGGACTGGCAGAGGCCGTTTCTAAATCTGTTTTAAGCGTTAAAAATATTCCTTTCAGACAGACAATCACTTCCTTTGCCGGACTGCGCGCCCATGAGGTGAATGACGAATTTATCATCGGCGAAGCCGAGGATGCAAAGGGATTCTACGATGCGGCCGGAATTGAATCACCGGGACTTTCCTGTGCGCCGGCCCTTGGAAAATATCTGGCCGAAATGATCGCAGAGGCATCGGGAGCAGAGAAAAAAGAAGATTTCAAAGCAACGAGAAAAGGATTTATCAAAGCAGCGGAGCTTCCAAGAGAAGAGAGGGCAAAGCTTATCAAAGAGCATCCGGAATACGGCACTATCATCTGCCGCTGTGAGAATATCAGTGAGGGTGAGATCATTGACGCCATCAGAAGACCGCTCGGAGCCGTATCCCTGGACGGAATCAAGAGAAGGGTGCGCGCCGGAATGGGAAGGTGCCAGGCCGGATTCTGCACACCGAGGACGATGGAAATCCTTGCGAAGGAGCGGGGCATGGCTATGGAAGATATCTGTAAAAACAGAGCCGGTTCAGAACTGTTAAAGGGTGATAAATAGGAGGAGCTTAAAATGATGCATCATGATATTGTAATTATAGGCGGCGGCCCTGCAGGCCTGGCTGCAGCAGTTTCAGCACGTAAAGCGGGCGTTGAGGATATTCTGATTCTGGAGAGGGATAATGTACTGGGCGGCATTTTGAACCAGTGTATCCACAACGGATTCGGTCTGCATACATTCAAGGAAGAGCTGACGGGGCCTGAATACGCAGCACGTTATATTGAAATGGTGATGGAAGAGAAGATTCCCTATAGACTGAACACTATGGTAATCGATATCAATAACGAAAAAGAAGTGACCTATATTAATAAAGAGGAGGGCCTTACGACAATTAAGGCCGGCGCCGTCATCCTGGCAATGGGATGCCGTGAACGTCCGAGGGGAGCCCTCAACATCCCGGGTTACCGTCCGGCCGGTATTTTCTCCGCAGGAACGGCACAGAGGCTGATGAATATTGAGGGTTACAGCGTAGGCAAGGAAGTGGTTATCCTGGGGTCCGGCGATATCGGGCTTATTATGGCGAGACGTATGACGCTCGAAGGCGCAAAGGTGAAGGTGGTGGCAGAGCTGATGCCGTATTCCGGCGGCCTTAAGAGAAATATTGTACAGTGCCTCGACGACTACGGTATCCCGCTGAAACTGAGCCATACCGTGACGGAAATCCATGGCAAAGAGAGAGTGACGGGCATTACAATCGCCCAGGTTGATGAAAACAGAAAGCCGGTTCCGGGAACGGAAGAATTCTATTCCTGTGACACACTTCTCCTTTCCGTTGGACTGATTCCTGAGAATGAGCTGACAAAGGGAGTAGGCGTATCCATGAACCAGGTTACTTCGGGGCCGAATGTCAACGATCATCTTCAGACGGAAGCAGAGGGCGTATTTGCCTGCGGCAATGTGCTTCACGTGCATGACCTGGTGGATTATGTTTCAGAAGAAGCAAACCTGGCAGGAAAGAATGCGGCGGATTATGTGAAAAACGGAACTGTCAAGAACCAGGGAAAAGAAGTAAAGCTGGAGGCTGTAAATGGTGTCCGTTACACCGTGCCGCAGTCGCTTGATATTCAGAATATGAATGACCAGGTAGTAGTGCGTTTCCGCGTGGCCGACGTATATAAGGACCGCTTCATATCCGTATATTACGGGGATGAGAGAGTGTCAAAGAGAAAGAAGAAGGTCCTTGCCCCCGGAGAGATGGAGCAGGTTATTCTGAAAAAAGACAGTTTTAAGAACTATCCTGATTTAAAGAAGATTGTGATTTGTACGGAGGTAGAGTAATGGAAAAGAGAGATCTGATCTGTATCGGCTGTCCTTTGGGCTGCCCTGTGAGCGTTACGATAGACGGGGACAATATTACCGTAACGGGAAATACATGCGCAAAGGGTGAAGCATATGCCAAAAAGGAAGTGACAAACCCGACCCGTATCGTTACTTCCAGTGTTGTTGTGGAGGGCGGGACTCTCACCAGAGCGTCCGTAAAGACGAAAGAAGATATCCCGAAGGGAAAAATCTTTGATATCATGAAGGAAATCAGAGCAGTCAGAATGAAGGCGCCCGTCCACATGGGCGACGTTATCATCAAGGACTGTGCGGGAACCGGTGTTTCTGTCATTGCCACAAAGACAGTGGAGGCGGTTTAACAGCAGCATACATATCGTATCATCAGGAACAGACGGGAGGAACAGGAAATGACCGGAAACAGGGACATACTGAAAGAAATCAAGCTGTTTGTACTTGATATGGACGGCACGTTCTATCTGGGAGACAGAAGGCTCGACGGGGCTTTGGAGTTTATACATGCCGTAGAGGCGGCGGGGAAGCAATTCCTGTTTTTCACAAATAATTCATCAAAGGCGCCTGAAAATTATATTCATAAATTAGAGAAGATGGATTGCCATATAACCAGAGATCAGATTGTCACATCGGGGGATGTGACAATCCGCTATCTGAAAGAATTCTATGGCGGAAAAAACGTTTATCTGATGGGTACAAAAGCGCTTGAAGAGAGTTTCACAAAGGCCGGAATCAGCCTTGTGAACGGCCGGGCGGGAAGTGAAGCAGAGAAAACACCCGATGTGGTGGTGATTGGATTTGACACGGAGCTGACCTATGAGAAGCTGGAACGCGCCTGTACATACATCAGAAACGGAGCCGTTTTTCTGGCAACCCACCTGGATATCAACTGTCCGGTAGAGGGCGGTTTTATACCGGACTGCGGAGCCATGTGCGCAGCTATTGCACTTTCCACGGGAGCGCAGCCCAAATATCTCGGGAAACCATTTGCAGAAACAGTGGATATGGTTCTTGACCATACCGGAATGAAGAAAGAAGCGGTGGCATTTGTCGGAGACCGTATCTATACGGACGTGGCTACCGGCGTCAACAACGGCGCAAAAGGATTTCTGGTTCTGACCGGGGAGACAAAGCCGGAGGATGTGGAGAAGTCCTCCGTGAAGCCGGATGCTATTTTTGATTCACTGGGGGAAATGATACAGTTCCTGTAATGTTCGGCAGGTAATGTATCGCGGAGCAGAAACTGTGCAGGCGTTGAATCAGTTCGGTTTTTTGCAATAGACTATAAATAGGGGGAGTTAAGATGCAGGAATTTTTAAGTCAGTTAAGTCAGGAGACAGAAGCGCTTCTTGTACTTTCTATCATACTATTTGCAGGATTTATCATGACAAGGCTGACCAATACCTTGAACCTGCCCAAAGTGAGCGGTTACATATTGGCAGGTATACTGATCGGCCCCTGCTGCCTGAATTTTATTCCGCAGCACATGATTGATGCCATGGGGTTTGTAAGCGATTTGGCGCTGGCCTTTATTGCCTTCGGTGTCGGCAAATTCTTTAAAAAGGAAGTGCTGATGAAAACCGGTAAAAAGATTATCGTCATCACGATCAGTGAGGCGCTGACGGCAGGCGTTCTCGTGACAGTGATATTAAAGTTTGTCTTTCATCTGGATTGGGATTTTGCCCTGATTCTCGGAGCGATCGCCACGGCGACGGCTCCGGCCAGCACGATGATGACGATTAACCAGTATAAGGCAAAAGGTGAATTTGTCAATACGCTGCTCCAGATTGTGGCTTTGGATGACGTTGTCTGTCTTCTCGCGTTCAGTGTGGTGGCGGCTATTGCCAATGGAAGGGCGTCGGGAGCCCTGTCCGCCAACGACATTTTAATCCCGATCCTGCTGAATCTGCTCGCGATTTTCCTGGGATTCTTCTGCGGTTACTTTTTAAGCCGTCTGCTGATTCCGGCCAGGAGTAAAGATAACCGTCTGATTCTGGCGATTGCCATGCTGCTCGGGCTTTCTGGCATCTGCGCAGCAGCCAATATTTCCCCGTTGTTATCCTGCATGGTATTTGGGGCCGCATATATCAATCTGACCAGGGATAAAAAGCTGTTCCGGCAGATTAATAACTTTACGCCCCCCGTTATGTCCATTTTCTTTATCGTTTCGGGTATGAATCTGGATGTGACGGCTCTGTCCACGGTGGGAGCCATCGGAGTGGCCTACTTTATTATCCGTATTGTCGGAAAATACCTGGGAACGTATTTCAGCTGTCTGGTAATGGGAACCAGTAAAGAGATCCGAAAGTACATGGGCCTTGCACTGATCCCACAGGCCGGTGTTGCGATCGGTCTGGCATTCCTTGGACAGAGGCTTCTCCCGCCGGAGACGGGAAACCTGATGCTGACTATCATCCTTTCGTCCTCCGTACTCTATGAAATGGTGGGACCGGTCAGCGCCAAAGCATCTCTGTTCCTGTCCGGCAGTATCGCCTTTAAGAAGGAAGATAACTGTAAAGAAGAGGGGATGGAGATTGACGCCTCGGTCGATATTCTGGAAAAGGTGAAGGGACTTCCCCTGGACATAGACAGTTCCGAGGATGAGGAAGAAGATCTTGCTCCGGTTTCGGAACGCAAAAATATGTGTGAAAAAATTGACGGAGTTTCGGCGGAAATGGCTCTTTCCGAGTGTAAAGAACGGGAGGCGTCCTTTGAATGCGAGGTGGATGCGGGAGAAGAAACGGAAGAAAATTCCTGCGGTTCCGAGGGTGCAGATGACGGAGACTGCGATGATGATCCTGAAAACGGAGGATGCCAGTCGGAAGACGATGACCAGGAAGACGGCGATGATGCCGAAGAACACGACGATCTGGTCGATGGCGTGCTGGAGGAACTGAGAGAATACAGCAAGGGCGTAGATGAACGGGATGATTATGACATCGAAAAAGAGGTCAAACCATCGAAGCGCAAAAAGAAGAAAAAGCAGAACAAAAAGAATAAATAAGAATGGTTAATTATTTGTCAATATTTACATAAATTGACACAGATTAAGAAAAAAACTGGATGATATCGACAAAAATGCTTGCTTATTTGTTGATATAGTGTTAAGATTACACTATAAATTCGATAAGTGAATAAAGAGCAGAGAGTTGGAGAGCGGCGCAAACTATAATCAGTTCACATAAGTGAGCTGCTTTAGTCGAACCGCTTTTTTCTTTTTCCGGAACCGGCGGATCAGGCCGTCCGGTCTGAGGCATTTGTCGGATTAGAGAAAATAAACAGGAGCGCAAGCTGCAGGAGGGTATCATGGTAAAGAATTTTGCCCACAGAGGATTCAGCGGGAACTATCCGGAAAACACAATGCTGGCTTTCGAGAAAGCCGTGCAGACAGAAGGATGTGACGGAATCGAGATGGACGTCCATCTGACAAAGGACGGGGAAGTCGTAATTATCCACGATGAGAAACTGGATCGTACCTGTGTAAACGGGACCGGCTATGTAAGAGACTATACATATGAAGAGCTGAAGAAATTTGATATGTCGTTCAAATTTGCAGGCCAGTGTGAACCACAGCATATTCCCACTCTCCGGGAATATTTTGAGCTGGTAAAAGACACGCCAATCATAACCAACATTGAATTAAAAACAGGGATTTTCGAGTATCCGGGAATCGAAAAGAAGGTGTTCGGGCTGATTCACGAATTCGGTCTGGAGAAGAAAATCATTATTTCATCATTCAACCATTTCAGCATCCGGAGAATGAAGGAACTTTGTCCGGAACTGGAGTGCGGGCTTCTGACGGAGACATGGCTGATAGACGCAGGCCGCTACACGAAAGGTACCGGAGCGGAATGTCTTCATCCGATTTTCTACAACATGACGGAAGAGATTGTTGCGGAAGTAAAGAGCCAGGGCATCAAAATCAACACGTGGACAGTCAATGAGGAAGAAGATATCAGAACCATGATCGCAAGAGGGGTGGATTCCATCATCGGCAATTATCCGGACCGCGTGACAAGAATCAGGAAAGAGATGCTGGACTAAGAGAGACTTGAGGGACAAACCCTTAAGATATAAGGAGGAAGAAAAATGAAAAAAATGAAGAAAGTACTGAGCCTGACGTTAGCAGCTGCGCTTTGCGTATCATTGGCAGGCTGCGGTTCCAAGAAACCGGCGGAGACACAGGCCCCGAAGGCAGAAGGCGAGGCAGCGGAAGGAAGCCAGGAGGCAGCAGCCCCGGCAGACGATTATCACCTGGTATTAAAGCTGAGCCATGTTTTTGCACCGGAAGAGCAGCTGACCAAGACGATGGATTCCATCGCAGCAAGCATTCTTGAGAAGACAAACGGAGCTATCGAGATCCAGACCTATCCACAGGGCCAGCTGGCAACCTACAAAGATGGCGTTGAGCAGGTAGTCCGCGGAGCCGATTTCATCTCCGTAGAGGATCCGTCCTACTTAGGCGACTATGTGCCTGATTTCAACATCCTGGCAGGACCGATGTTAGTTAATTCCTACGATGAGTATGAGTATCTTCTTGGAACACCGGAAGTACAGGATATGTTCAAGAGAGCAGAGGAAAAAGGAATCAAGATCCTCTCCCTTGATTACATCTTCGGTTTCAGAAGCCTTATGACCAACAAAGTCATCACAAAACCGGAAGACTTAAAAGGCATGAAGATCCGTACGCCAGGCAGCCAGTTATATGTTGACACCTTAAACCATATGGGAGCAACTGCAACACCGCTTGCTTTCTCCGAGACAATCTCCGCTGTTCAGCAGGGTGTTGTAGACGGACTGGAAGGAACAATTGACGCATACGCAACAAACGGCAGCGCCGAAGTTGCCAAGAACATGGCTCTTACAAAACATCTCTTAGGCGTTTGCGGCGCATACATCAGCGTGGATGTATGGAATAAAATTCCTGCAGAGTACCAGACAATTATCCAGGATGAGTTTACAAAGGGTGCGGAGACAATGGTTAAGAACATCTCCGAAGGCGAAGAAGCTACAAAACAGAAACTGGAAACAGAGATGGGAATTTCCTTCAACGAAGTTGACAGTGCGGCATTTGCAGAAGCAGTGGCACCTATCTATGAGAATATGAAAGACGTTACTCCGGGTCTCTACGAGAAATTCAGAGAATCAATCGCAAATATGCCAAAATAATGGAATAGCGCAGGGGAGGGGCCTGGCTCCTCCCTTTTTTAATATCATAGAAAAGTGTTCCTATGATATTAAAAAGCCCTCCGGGCATGATCGCACTGCGGGGGAGAGGAATTATGCCGCTAAAGCGGCCCGCCGCGGGCGGAGAAGCCCGGGTTCGGTGCGGGAGGTGACGCGCGTTCCTGAAAAGAGAGGAAGAATGGTATGAATAAAACAGTGAAGTTTCTGCTGGGACATTTTGAAGAGATATTGGCCTCCATCTTTATTACTATCACAACAAGTCTCGTCCTTGTAAACGTATTTTTACGTTATTTTATGAAAACCGGTCTTTACTGGACCGAAGAAGTGACAACAAGCTGCTTTGTATGGTGTGTTTTCCTGGGAGCGGCAGCCGGCTACAGAAGGGGAATGCATATTGGGGTTGACATACTTGTCAATAAATTACCGAATACAATGAGGAATATTGTAAGGATATTAGTTGATCTTGTTTTGCTGTTTACCAACGGATATCTTTTTTATCTGAGCGTAGTATTTGTGCGCCTGTCTTATATAAAACCGACTGCAGTGCTTGGGGTATCATCCGCATGGGTCAGCTCGGCGCTGATTGTCGGTTTCGCCCTGACCACAGTTTACTCCGTGGGGCATTTAATCAATGACATTAAGCAGATTATGAAAACGGGCACATTTGGAAAGGGGGAAGAGTAAATGGCATTTTTACCGGTTCTTATCGTATTTATCCTGTATTTCTCAGGAATTCCGATCGCATATGCATTATTTGCATCTTCACTTTTCTATTTCGGAGTGCTGAACACCGGTTCACCGACCGACCTGATTTTACAGAAGTTCATTACCAGCACACAGTCGTTCCCATTGCTTGCAATTCCATTCTTCGTAATGGCGGGTTCCATTATGAACTATGCGGGAATCAGTACCAAGCTGATGAGCTTTGCGGATGTGCTGACGGGCCATCTTCCGGGAGGACTTGCCCAGGTTAACGTACTGCTCAGTATGCTGATGGGCGGCGTATCCGGTTCCGCCAACGCCGATGCCGCCATGCAGTGTAAGATGCTGGTTCCGGAGATGGAGAAGAGGGGCTACAGCAAGGGATTCTCGGCCGCGATCACAGCCGCATCCTCAGCCGTAACGCCGGTTATTCCGCCGGGAATCAACCTGATTGTATATGCATTGATTGCGGGCGTTTCGGTAGGTAAGATTTTCATGGCCGGCTATATGCCGGGTATCTTCATGGCGATCTGCCTGATGATTACGGTACATCTCATTTCCAAGAAAAGACATTATGCCCCCAGCCGCGAAAAGAGGGCGTCGGGCAGAGAAATCTGGCATCAGGCTATTGACTCCATCTGGGCGCTTCTGTTCCCGTTCGGAATCATCCTGGGTCTCCGTATTGGTCTTTTCACACCGTCCGAGGCCGGAGCCGTAGCTGTTTTATACTGTATTATCATTGGAACCCTGGTTTACAAGAATCTGCGTCCGGCCCACATTCCGGTGGTCCTCAGGGAGACAATCGAGGGAACCAGCACGGTTGTCCTGATCATTGTTGCGGCCAACGTGTTCGGCTATTACATGAGCTGGGAGCGTATTCCCCAGATGCTGACGGGCCTGCTTCTCGGCATTACACAGAACAAGTATGTGATGCTGATGATTATCAATGTACTTCTGCTGTTCCTCGGCATGTTCCTGGAGGGCGGCGCGGCATTGATTATCCTGGCTCCTCTGCTTGTGCCTGTAGTAAAGGGCCTGGGCGTGGATCTGGTACACTTCGGTCTTGTCTGTATCGTCAATATTATGATTGGCGGGCTGACGCCTCCGTTCGGTTCGATGATGTTCACCTGCTGTTCTATTACGGGATGTGAACTGACAACATTTGTAAAAGAGTGTATACCGTTCATCATTGCCCTTCTGGTGGCTCTGGTGATTGTTACCTATGTGCCGATACTGACGATGTTTATTCCGAATCTGCTCTATTAAGGGAGGATTTAGTTGAGATGCGAGGACGCCTCTGTAAGACGGCGGACGGGGGTGTGGGAGGTGTATATGAGTCTTCAGTCCCGGTTTGCAGGTTGTGGTGAGGGGGAATCCAGGAGAAAAAATTCCTACGGGGACACGCTTCCGCTTGTGGAGCGCACAGCGGATGCTAAGACGTCAGAGAACGCCGTCTAAGCACCGGCGGGCTCCAAGGTCCCCTTCGGAAAGTTTTCTCCTTCCTTCCCCGGGCAGGTTGTCGGCGGGACTGAAGACTCAGCGAAGGTTATTGCCCCGTCCGCCGGCTTCAGGGGCTGATTGTCTCTTTCGTCAAGTGCGGGAGAGGTATTGTCGCGGCCACTATGTAGACATGATTCTTTTACATTCTGATGATATCCTGATGACATCCTGGTCTGCATAAAAAGAGTAGCAGAATAAATACTCTAAGATTATAAGCCTACACAGTCTCATAGTGAGCAGGATGTAGTTTTTAGGCATTCAGAGCAACGTAGTGGCAGCGACAAGCGCCTCCCCTCTTGAAGAAAGAGGACAGATCAGCCGCCGCAGGCCGGGCAGCAGTCTTGGCTGAGTCTTTCGTCCCGGCCATAACCTTCCTGCGGGGAAGAAGGGAGAAAAAGATTCCGGAGGGAACCTGGGAGTTCATCGGCACTTACCGAGGTATTTTCGAGGTTAGTGACCGTTATGTACTCCAACGAGCGAAAGCGTTTCCCGCAGGAACTTTTTCTGCCCGTATTCCCCGCCCACGATCACCTGACGCCCGGGACGAAAGACTCATCGATCCCCCTCACCACCCCGGCCCCTGGCCTGAAGGCGGCGTCCTCATTTCTCAACTAAATCCATAATCAACTGCCTGGTCTCTTTATTGACAAAGCCATAGCGATATGCTAGAGTGAAATTGAATATTACCAGGAGAAAGGAGCCGGTTATTGACAGTGCGCATCACTGCCGATTACAGTGCTCTTTTCTTTGAATAGCTGATGGTACATAGGGTTTCCGTGCCATGCTTTGAGGCAGGGCAGGCAGAAGATAAAGAAGACGGGGGAGACGGGATGCGGAATGCATTTAACGATATACTAATCGATTGTCCGGTGATTGCGGCGGTCAAGGATGATGAGGGGCTTAAGAAGTGCCTTGAATCAGAAAGTCAGATTGTGTTTATTCTCTATGGGGATCTGATCAGGATTCCTCAGATGGTGAAGATGATAAAGGATGCCGGGAAGCTGGCGATGGTACATATTGATTTGGTCGCAGGCCTTTCGGGTAAAGAAGTGGCGGTGGACTTTATAAAACAGGAGACAATGGCGGATGGAATTATATCCACGAAGATGGCAATTGTCAAGCGGGCAAAGGAGCTTGGACTAGTTACGGTGTTCCGGTTTTTTGTCATTGATTCCATGGCTTTTGATAATATCAGGAAGCAGTACCATGCCGTGCAGCCCGATGTGGTGGAGATTCTTCCGGGGCTGATGCCGAAGATTATCACAAAAGTGTCAAAACTCGTTTCATGTCCCGTTATTGCAGGGGGGCTGATTGCAGACAAAGCCGATATCATCGGGGCAATCGAAGCGGGGGCCACGGCCATCTCTTCCACCAATCAGAAGACCTGGTTTATCTGACTAATGTCCGGCTGAACCGGAAAAAATACGGGGAGGATTATTTTATGGCAGGCTATGTAATGGCGCTGGATGCAGGGACAACCAGCAACAGATGTATTCTTTTTAACGAAAAAGGGGAGATATGCAGCTCGGCTCAGAAAGAGTTCCGGCAGTATTTTCCAAAACCGGGCTGGGTAGAGCATGATGCGAATGAGATTTGGTCCACACAGCTGGGAGTGGCTGTTGAGGCCATGTCAAAAATCGGGGCCGGGGCGTCCGACATCGCAGCCATCGGAATTACAAACCAGAGGGAAACGACGATAGTCTGGGATAAGAACACGGGCGAACCGGTATATCACGCCATCGTATGGCAGTGCCGCAGAACCTCCGAATACTGTGACTCCCTGAAGGAAAAAGGACTGACGGAAAGTTTTCGCCAAAAGACGGGACTTGTCATCGACGCCTATTTTTCGGGGACCAAGCTTAAATGGATTCTGGACAACGTAGAGGGAACCAGGGAGAGGGCGGAGCGCGGAGAACTGCTCTTCGGTACCGTGGAGACCTGGCTTATCTGGAAACTCACACGCGGTAAAGTCCATGTGACCGATTATTCCAATGCATCGAGAACTATGCTTTTCAATATCAGGACACTTCAGTGGGATGATGAGATCCTGGCAGAACTGAATATTCCAAAGTGCATGCTTCCGGAGGTAAAACCGTCCAGTTTCGTTTACGGGGAGGCGGATCCTCAGTTCCTGGGCGGTCCAATCCCGATTGGGGGAGCCGCGGGAGATCAGCAGGCCGCTCTGTTCGGACAAACGTGTTTCAAACCGGGAGAGGCTAAAAATACATATGGAACGGGTTGTTTTATGCTGATGAATACCGGGGAACAGCCGGTTTATTCAAAGAACGGGCTGGTCACGACAATTGCATGGGGAATTGACGGCAAAGTGAATTATGCCCTGGAAGGTTCTATCTTTGTAGCGGGCGCTGCAATCCAGTGGCTGCGCGACGAGATGAGGCTCATTGATTCCTCGGCCGACTCGGAGTACATGGCCGGGAAGGTGAAAGATACCAATGGCTGCTATGTGGTTCCGGCGTTTACCGGATTAGGCGCCCCTCACTGGGATCAGTATGCGCGCGGCACGATTGTAGGAATTACACGCGGCGTTAACAAATATCATATTATCAGGGCAACGCTGGAATCCCTGGCTTACCAGACGAATGACGTCCTGCAGGCGATGAAAGCGGATTCCGGTATCGAGCTGTCCTCCCTCAAGGTGGATGGAGGAGCCAGCGCCAATAATCTGCTGATGCAGATGCAGTCCGACATCATCCAGGCCCCGGTCAGACGTCCGCGGTGCGTGGAGACGACAGCCATGGGAGCTGCCTATCTGGCAGGTCTGGCAGTGGGCTACTGGGAGAGCACGGAAGACGTCATGAGAAACTGGGCCATCGACTGCATATTCGAACCGGGAATTGGCAAAGAGGAACGGGAAAACAGGGTCCGCGGTTGGAATAAGGCGGTAAAATGCGCTTATAACTGGGCCAAAGAAGATTAATATCGAAAGACAAATGAATTGATGGGAAATATACAGGACGGCCGGACATAACGGCCGTCCTGTCCGCATCTGGAAGACAAACGCAGAATATGTAAAAAAGTCACAAAATAGGTAAAAACTGTCAAATTTATGAATATTTCTGAAGATTTATTTACTTTTTGGCGGGGGCAACGGTGGACTTTTTAATGGAAATATGGTATTTTATAAACAATAGATTAAATAGAATCAGGCAGTGAAAAAATGGAACGATACAGGCCTAAAAACGATTGGCACAGGCGCCTGACATGACACCAGACTTTACTTGCATAACAAGTAAAGTTTTTTTATACCATAGGAGTTTCCTAAGATATAAAAAGCCCTCCGGGCAGGATGCGCCTTTGCGCGAAAAGGCGGCATGACTTCATAGCGGTCCATCGCAGGCGGAGAAGCGCACTTTTGAAGATGAACTGTACGCGCAGGGGGAAGCGGCCCTGGATATCATGGCGGGACGGAGGTAAGAACGTGGCTGCAAATAAAAGAATTCGCCTTGGAGATTTATTAGTTCAAAAAGGCCTTATTACAGAAGAACAACTGATGCGGGCGCTGAAGGAGCAGCGGCTTCGCGGGACGAAACTGGGCGAGACGCTGATCAGCATGGGTTTTGTTTCAGAGCTTGCTATTGTAAAGATACTCTGCGATCAGCTCCATATTGAATATGTGGAACTGCGCAATATGAAACTGGATGAGGCCGCAGTCTATACAATTAACGAGACGATTGCTAAGAAATATAATCTGATCCCGATTGGCTTCGACAAAGACAACCCGAATATGCTTCGCGTTGCTATGTCGGATCCTATGGATTTTATGGCCATCGACGACATTGCCATTATTACCAACTTTAAAGTGATTCCTGTTCTCAGTACCAGCAGCCAGATAGCATTTCAGATTGACCGGTATTTTGGGCGTCAGTCGGTCATCGCGGTTGCGGATCAGTATAAGAAGGAGCAGGGAAGAGATGACGCCGCCCGGGATGCCGCCAGAGGCGAAGCTTCCCTGACCGAATCATCACCGATTGTTGTGATGGTGCGTTCTATCGTCGAGCAGGCCGTGCGACAGAGAGCCAGTGATATCCACTTTGAGCCGATGAGGGAAGGAATCAGGATCCGTTTCAGAATCGACGGAAACCTGGTGGAGGCTATGAGCTACGATTTGTCGATTTATACGGCAATCATTGCCAGGCTCAAGATCATATCCGGCATGGACATTTCGGAAAAGAGAAAACCGCAGGACGGCAGAACCACGCTGGATATCGACCACGTGGAGTATGATGTCCGTGTTTCTTCGCTTCCCACCGTTTACGGCGAGAAGATCGTAATGAGGCTTACCAACAAGGAGAGCCTGACAAGGGATAAGAAGGAACTTGGGTTAAACGATGAGGATATGAGGCGTTTCGACCAGATGCTGGCACATCCGCATGGAATTATCCTCGTAACGGGCCCTACGGGAAGCGGTAAATCCACGACCCTGTATACAGCCCTCAGCGAGCTGAACAATGAGACCGTGAACATTGTCACGGTAGAAGATCCGGTCGAGGCTAATATCGACGGTGTAAACCAGATACAGGTAAACCCGAAGGCGGATATGACATTTGCGTCGGCGCTCCGTTCTATCCTCCGTCAGGATCCTGATATCATCATGATAGGAGAGATACGAGATCCCGAGACTGCGGAAATCGCGGTGCAGGCATCCATTACCGGCCATCTGGTGGCCAGTACATTACATACCAACAGCACATCGGCCAGTATCGCCAGGATGCTGAATATGGGAATTGAACCATACCTGATTGCGGACGCCCTGGTGGGTGTTGTGGCACAGCGTCTTGTGAGGAAACTCTGCCGCTGTAAGAGAGGCAGGGAAGCAACCCCGGAGGAGAAGGAAAAACTGGGAGTGGGCATAGACGAACCGCTGACGGTTTATGATCCGGTGGGATGCCAGCTTTGCAGTCAGACCGGATACTTTGGCAGAACCGCCGTCTATGAGATGATGCCTGTCACACCGGAACTGAGGTGGGCGATTACCAAGATGCAGCCATCCTCGAAGATAAAAGAGATTGCACAGCGGGAAGGTATGGTTACTCTGAGAGGAAGCGCGGTGCGCCTTGTAAAAGAGGGTGTCACTTCGATTGACGAGATGAAGAAGATTGCCAGCGAGGAGGACTAACCGATGGATTTAACAGAACTTTTAGGCGAGGCGAAAAAGCTGGAAGCCTCCGACCTTCACATAACGGTAGGAGTGCCTCCCCAGGTCCGCGTCAACGGCGCGCTGATTGCGATGGAGGGGTATCCCAGGCTTATGGGGAACGATACACAGGCCCTTGTCGAGAGCATCATGGGGGAGAGGCAGAAGAATATATTTGAAGAAAAAGGAGAGGTGGATTTCTCCTTTGGAATTCCGGCGCTGGGACGTTTCCGTGTCAATGCGTTCCGACAGAGAGGCACTACGGCGGCGGCATTCCGTCTCGTGAGCACCGAGGTTCCGTCCCCGGAGTCATTGGGACTACCGCAGTCCGTCATTGATTTGTATCAGAAAAACAGCGGGCTGGTTCTCGTAACAGGCCCTACCGGAAGCGGAAAATCCACAACCCTGGCTTCGATTATCCAGCGGATCAACGAGACCAGAAGAAATCACATTATCACATTAGAAGACCCGATCGAGTATCTGTACCGCCACAGTAAATCACTGGTGAACCAGAGGGAGATCGGCCTGGATACAAGAAGTTATGCGGCGGCGCTTCGTGCGGCCCTCAGGGAGGATCCGGACGTGATTCTGGTAGGAGAGATGAGGGATCTGGAGACAATCAGCACGGCTATTACGGCCGCTGAGACGGGGCATCTCGTATTTTCCACCCTGCATACCATCGGCGCGGCATCGACGATAGACCGAATCATCGATGTGTTTCCGGCGGATCAGAAGGACCAGATCAGGGTGCAGCTCTCTATGGTCATGGAAGCCGTTATTTCCCAGAGGCTGCTGCCAAAATCAGATGGAAGCGGCCGAACCGGTGTATTCGAAGTCATGCATGTGAATACGGCGGTCAGGAGCCTGATCCGGGACGGTAAGACGTATCAGATTCCAAGCATCATCCAGACAAACCGCAAATCCGGCATGATCACGATGGACGACGCTCTCCTGGAGAAATACCGCGCCGGTATCATCAGCCGCAAGATGCTGGTCGATTACGCGGTGGATCCGGCGTCTATGGAAAAACGCCTGTTATACTAAGGAGGCGCTGAATGGCGAATTACCGTTACCATGTTATTACCCCGGCAGGAAAGGAAAAGAGAGGAAACATCACTGCGTCTGACAGGCCCCACGCAATGGCGGTCTTAAAGAACGACGGAAATACGGTTATCTCTATCGACCCTCCCAGCATCTGGGATAAAGAGTTTGAACTGCCGTTTTTAAATCCGGGTGTAAAACCCAGGGATATGAGCATCTTCTGCCGCCAGTTTGTCACACTGACCGAATCCGGCATCAGCATTGTGCGTGCGATGGAGATGCTGGAGGAGCAGACGGTCAACAAACTGCTCAAAGAAGCAATCCGTGAAACCAGGGCCTCCGTGGAAAAGGGAGACACACTGGCCGGGAGCATGCGGCATCACGAAAAAGTATTTCCTCCAATGTTCGTCAACCTGGTACAGGCCGGAGAGGAAGCGGGAAAACTGTCCCTGTCCTTTGAGAGGATGGCCTCCCACTATGAGAAGACGGCAAAACTTAACAATATCATTAAAAAAGCAATGATTTACCCGATTATTCTGTCGATAGTGGCGCTGATTGTCATTATCGTCATGCTGGTCTATATCGTTCCTATGTACTCCGCGATGTTTGCGGATATGGATGCCGAGCTGCCTGCGATTACAAGGGTGGTTGTGGGAATGAGTGATTTTGTGACCAGCTACTGGTATATTATAATGATAGGTATTTTTGCTGTGGTCATGGGACTGAGGGCATACGGAAGCACTGAGAGCGGCGATTATGTCTACTCCAATCTGGTGCTCAGAATCCCTCTGGTCGGAAAGCTGAAAAAGAAGACGGCTTGCGCCCAGTTTTCCAGAAACTTAAGCACCTTACTCAGTGCAGGCGTGCCAATCATCGACGCCCTGGAAATCACGGCGAAAACAATGGACAATACCGTGTACCGCCTGGCGGTCAGCGATGCCAAAGAACAGGTCTCGCGCGGAATCCAGCTCTCGGTGCCTCTTCGCGAGAGCGGTGTCTTTCCTTCCATGGTATATCACATGGTGGGAATCGGCGAAGAGACAGGCGGACTGGATACCATGCTTGATAAGGTGGCGGAGTATTATGAGGAAGAGGTGACAGCCGCAACCGAGCAGGCTGCTGCCGCATTGGAACCGCTTGTTATCGTGTTTATGGCGTTTATTGTAATTGCTATTATTGCAGCCGTGTTTACACCGATGCTTACTATGTATAGCAGTGTGGATAATCTGTAAGTTACAAACAGCGCAAATCAGGTGATGTAACTAATGTCGAAAGATGTATAATGAAAGATATCTAACTGGCGCCGTGGGCCCGACATGACGCAGTTACATATAAATTAAAGGTTTAAGAAAATTTTTAGAGAAAGAAGGAGAAATTGGTATGAACAAGAAAAAGAATAACAAAGGTTTTTCGTTGATCGAGCTGATCATTGCGATCGCGATTCTGATCATCCTGACAGGGTTGTTGGCACCACAGTTTATGAAGTATATTGAGAAGTCGAGAGAAGCGAAGGATGTGCAGGCTATGGATACTGTTTATTCAGCAGTACAAGGAGCTTTGTCTGATGAGACTGCATATAATGACTTTATTAAAGCTCATTTAACTGTAAGTGACTCATTTACCACGACCCTTACCGATGCATTGAATGATGGGCAATTTGGAAAGGAATTAGGAGATTTACTTGGTACTAATACTGTAGAATTAAATTCTAAAAAAGCCGGCGGAGGAGTTGTTTGCATTGTTTTTAAATATACAGAAGGTACCGCAGCGGAAAAGGATGAGGATGGAAAAGTAACGACCCCTGCAACATATGGTGGTTTTGCAATAACAGTATATTGTGGTAAAGCAGATAACGGACATGATCCTATTACGGGGTTAGAAACTGTAGGTACACCACTAAGTATTACTGCTCCATAATTTTTTTTAATATCGGGTAATTACGATATATTAGCATTGGCATATGCTGCGAGGCATATGCCCGTGCTTGTATTTTGATTTAAATGCATAAGAATACAACAATATTTTGTAATATTCTTATACATTTAAATATAGTTGGAGAAAAATTAAGGTAAAAAACAAGAGTCTTTTTTGAGTATACTAGAATAATTACAAAGTTGACAAGAATGAATAGTTTGTTTTCTGCCTCTTTTTAAATTAATATGGTAATTTAAGAAAAGTCATATAAAGGTCGTTGAAGGCAGTATAGGTATATTTGTATAATGGATTTATGTGGAGAAATTAGTAATAAATTATTGGAGAGTGAGAAATTATATTAAATGTTGGCATACCGTTATCTTTTTATTTTTTCCATTGCCATCACCATCGGCAGTTTCCTCAACGTCTGCATCTACCGCATCCCCAAAGGTGAGGACGTCGTCCACACCAATTCCCACTGCATGAACTGCGGCTACAAACTGGCATGGTACGATTTGATTCCCATATTCAGTTGGTTATTCCTGCGTGGACGGTGCAGGAAATGCGGAGAGAAAATATCGGTTCAATATCCCCTCATAGAACTGGCCAACGGCCTGCTATGGGTTATATTGATCTATAAAAACGGTCTTACAGTAACGGGACTCTGTTATTGTATCGCCGCCTCATCTCTGCTGGTATTAAGCGTTATAGATTGGCGCACTTTTGAAATACCGATGGGATGTAATATTGTGATTGGAATTGCCGGTCTGGTGAATCTCTGGTTTAACCGTCAGGACTGGCTTACATATGGGATAGGGTTTGTCTGCGTTAGCGGACTGCTACTTCTGATTCTGCTCCTGAGCAGGGGCAGGGCCATGGGAGGCGGTGATGTGAAGCTGATGGCGGCGGCCGGTCTTCTGCTGGGGTGGCAGAATGTCATCCTGGCTTTTGCATGCGGATGTATCCTTGGTTCCGTGATTCATCTGGTTTTAATGAAGATACAGGGTAAAGAACGCATGCTGGCATTTGGCCCCTATTTGTCCATGGGAATCTGGTTTTCCATGATGTGGGGGCAGGAACTGATCCGGTGGTATATCGGGCAGTTCATAAATTGACGGTGAAATATCGGATAAATATCATATTTACCGTTTGACCTGTTTTTTCATCGCGCAGGGACAGCAAAACAAATGGAAAGGATCATTTATGGGTAAGCTGTTATCAATTGTATTAAATGACAACCATATAAGAATTGCGGAATTGTCCGAAGGCAGGCGCGGTGTAACGGTTTACAGGCTTCTGACAAAGGAAGTGCCGGAAAGTCTGGTGTCGAGCGGAATTATAGTGGATGTCCGGGGATTTGGAGAGTACCTGAACAGTGCACTGAAATATGCCAACATTAAGACAAAGAAGGTGGTGTTTTCTCTTCCTTCCGACCGTATCATGAGCAGGGAAGTAATTCTGCCTGAAATGAACGAAGAGAAACTGAAGACCGCCCTCAAGGTCAATGCACCGGAGTATTTTCCGGTGGAACTGACGGATTATGTCCTGTCTTATTTTATAATCTCCAGAGTAGTGGAAGAGGAACCGGAATCCGGGGAGGAAGACGGGGAAGAACCTGAGAAAACGAAAAAGAAGAAAAAGCGGACCGGCAAAAAGAAAAAGTCCAAGCTCCGTCTGATGGTTGTGGCCGCGCCGAATGATATGGTTCAGTCTTATTATGATGCGGCCAAACTGGCACATCTGAAACTAATATCACTTGATTATATCGGCAACAGCGTATTCCAGCTCACCTCCAATCAGATTGGCGATGAGCCGTGCCTTGTCATTCAACTTGACGAGGAGCACACTGTTCTTACTATCTACAATGATACGGTTATGGTCCTTCAGCGCCATGTGGATTTCGGAAGCAATACCCTGATCCAGTCGGTGATGGAAAAGAAAAACTGCAGCGAAGAGGATGCACAGGAGATTCTGGAACGCAGACAGCTCATACATAATAACTTTGACGACGGTGATGAACTGACCGACAATCTTTACTATCTGGTCAGCAACATAAAAAGAGTCATCGAATACTATACGGGGCGCAATGTGGAGCAGCCGCTGGAGCTTATCTACATCATCGGCGACGGTTCCCATATCGGAGGACTGGACAGCCTGTTTGAGAACCAGCTTCATCTGCCCGTGGAAATGATTACAGCATTAAAACAGGTAACGGTGAGGGAAAGTTCCGGGCTTTCCATGAAAGAAGTCCTGAGATACATGGATAACATCGGAGCAGTGATCGATCCGGTGAATATGATTCCCAAACAGCTTGAACAGGATATCAGGAGAAAGGTGGAGGCAAAAGCCTACCGCATTATGATTCTTCTGGCGCTGTTTTTATCTGTGGTGATTGTTACGGTACCGGCCACCAATTTCTTCAGCGAAGCAATGGAAGCCATAGATCTGCAGAATAAACTGCTGACCGTGGAAGATGTTAAACCAATTCTGGAAAATTATAAACAGGCACAGTCTCGTTACACCGATGTCGGGCAGATTCAGGCAATGGTAAGGACGGATAACGAGAGCCTTTCCGATTTTATTACCATATTTGAACAGCTCCGGCCGAGTAATATTTCCATTCAGAGTTTTAGCTGCAGTGAGGGACAGGTGAGCTTTTCCGCATTAGCAGAAGGAAAGAAGACGGTAGCCAGGCTGATCCAGCAGCTTAATATGATTGCCAATGTATCTGAAGTGAAGGTCAGCGCACTTTCCAGTATATTCGAGGGAGATAAGGAGACCGTTGCATTCTCGCTGACCTGTATTCTGGTGAACCAGGATTCCCTGCTGAACCCGGGAACCAGAGGGGAAGCTCTGGGGAATCTGATGCCGGAGGAATACAGCGATATCTGGGATCCCGAAGGGGTCATGGACGGAGAACAAACGGAAAGTGGAGATACAGAAAGTGACGGCGGTGAAACTATCGGGGCGGAGGAGAATGACACTTCGGGCGCCGATCCCCAGACGGACGGACAAGAACGCTTAGCCCGTGAAGACGGAGCTATTGCCGGGGAAGCAGCCATATCGGCGGCAGCGCCCGTTTTGAAACAGGAAAGTACCGCCGCGCCTGCGGCGGAGCAGATAAATACGGCATCAGTCCAGTCTCAGGCGGCTGCGGCGCCGGCTCAGGCGCTGTTTCAGATGCCTCCGGCAGAAGAAGATGCGATGACAGCAAATACGGGAAGCACACCTGTGACGGAAACTGACGCGGCCCAGCCGCAAGCCGAAGCCGAGGTTAATATTTTGGAGGAAACGGTACCGAATACAACCCCGGAAGCAGCCGTTTTACCGGCGGCGCCTGCCGCTGTTCCGGAAGGAGCAGCAGCTGCGGAGGGAAATGAAAGCGGGGTGACGGCATCATGAAAATGACATCACGGGACAAAGAACTGATTTTTCTCGCATTATCGCTTGGTATAGTTGCCGCGTCCTGGTTTTTCGGGGCTAAGAATATTGAGAAGAAGACTGCGGAAATGACAGTCAGGAAAGAGGAACTTCAGCAGGAATATGACGAGAGGATGAGGATTCTCGCAAAGAAAGATGAGTACATCCAGAACACAAAAGATTATAATGAAGCATATCAGCTGATGCTGACCCAATATCCGGCGGATATCTCACAGGTGCAGCAGATTATGTTTGTAACCGGCCTGGAAGAGAAGTTTGACACACAGGTGGTTTCCGTGTCTTATACGGATCCCGCAGATATTTATCAGTTCCAGACAACGGATCCGGGAAATATGGCGCCTTATACTCTGGCCGTGAGCACGTTGCAGATACCGGTTCAACTGGATTATAAACAGTGGAAAGAATTTTTGGACTATGTATTTTCCTATCAGGACAAGAATACAATTTCTGATATTTCCGCGACATATAATACCGAAGCCAACGTGGTGGATGCCACTGTCACGATGTACCAGTATGCGGTCCGCGGGGAAGGCAGGGTACTTGAGGAGCCGAAAATTACGGTTCCGATCGGAACGGACAATATCTTCCGCTCCGGAACGGCTCTTTCCTATGACGGAGGCGCCATCGAGCAGATAGAGGCGATTAAAAAGGATTATGACTGTTATATCATGCTCTACCCTTCCGCATCCGACATGAAGGCAAAAGTGATTGCCGGTCCGGACGACAGGGAGAAAGTGGTTTCAGACAAAAATGAGGAGGAGACTCTGGTAATCCGCGCAGAGGAGAACGGAGGAACGTACAGCATTACTTACACGCTGGGAGAAAACGGCCGTCCTCACGTTCTGTATCCGGAGGGAGATACGCTGGATATTTATGTTCTCAGTTCCCCCAGAATGGGCGGTACCGATTTGAGCCAGGTAAAAGTCCAGATTGAGAACCGTACGGATAAAAAGATGCGGATTGCTGTGGCCGGTGAGGATGATTCAAGACCGAGGTTTGCGGTGGAGAGCCGGACCGGCAATGTGGAGATTCTAAAGTAACGTCAGGTTGGTTACAGAAAGGAGCACGGCTGCCATGAAGAAAAGGGACGGAGGATTTACGCTGATTGAACTGTTGATCGCGCTTGCTGTTCTTTCCATCATGGCAGGCGTGCTTCTTCAGTCTTTCGTGATCAGCAGAAGGATGAATACAAAAGCCCGAAAAGATGAGCTTGTGCTGGATGCGGCAAAGCGCACGATGGAGGAGCTGAAGGGATATCCGTTTGAAAAACTGGAAACATTTCTGGCCGGAGACGGTGGAACTCCGGGAGAAGATAACGGAAGCGGGAACGGCGACAGAGGAAATGTCGTGATAGGCAATACAATTTACCGTGTGGAAAGGCTGGAGGACGGATCCGGCTCAGACGGCGGTACACCGGCCGGAGAAGAGGGCGGCGATGGGGCTCCACCGTCATCCGATTCACGGCAGGGATACAGGCTGACTGCAGAATACGGAAGAGATGCGTCCGGTTCCGGAAAGGCGGCCTATCTTATCTGTGCGGAAGCCGATTATGAAAAGTATAATTCGACGGAAGACGAAGACCAGGAGAAATCATATTCCATCAACCAGTACCAGATGCCTAATATAGCCGACGTCAGCAGTTTCCAGAATGTGGTGATTGAACCGCAGGCGCTGATGAAGGATGATAAAAGCCTGACTTCCCAGTTACTGTTAAAGGTAAATCCTGATAAAGAGGAAGAAGGAGAAGACGGCGGAGAAGAAGCAGTGGAAGAATCCGGAGGCTCCGGTTCGGAGGAGGAGACGGTATATAAGGAAGAAAATGTAAAACGGCATCTGTGGCTGTCTATAAAGGAAACGGTGGCTATGGATGACGGCAGCGGTGAAGCTGGAAACCTAACGGTCCAGGCTCAGGCCGTGTATACGGTAAAGGAGACAGAGGGAAATAGTTATAGTGCGGAGGAATCCATCGAAGCCAGTTTTGCATCTGTAAAGAAGACTATCGTTAAAGATGAGAAAACAGGGCCTCCTGCAAACCGTGTTTATCTCTTCCTTCCGGATAATGAAACAAAATATACCTGGACTTCGGAGGAGGCAAAAGAAGGCGGGGAGGCTGAAGAATCGGGATTCCCCGGATTTGACAGGATTTATATCAGCTCTTCCCTGGAAGAGGAGATTGAATTTTTCATAGTAGCGGCAAATCCGGATCAGTATAAAGAGGACGACGAGAAACTGGCCCAGAAAGTTGGGGTAGATTTCATAGTAGTGGCAAATCAGAATCAGTATAAAGAGGACGAGAGGACCCTGACCGAGAAAGGTGAGGTAGAATCAGCGGAAGATAAGAAACTTCTAATCTATTCCAACATCGGCGGAAAAGAACCTGTATCCTGGAAGGATGCGGAAAACAGGCTTTATCATCTGACTGTAACGGTCTATGAGGCGGATTACAGCGGAACAGGAGCAGAGAATGGGGAACCGGAAAGAGGCAGTGAAGTATTGAAGCTGGATTCTACAAAATCGGAATAGACAGGATGGAAGATATCCGGATGGGAAGAGCCTGGATTAAGGGAAACCTGGATAAAAGAGACTTGGATGAGAGAAACACGGACAGATTGAGCAGATCATACGTCAGAATCAGAGCAGAAAAGACAGGAGGACCCAGAATGGGAAAGCTGTTAAAACATTTGCCGGAAAGAAGAAAACTGAATAATGCAGGTTCTACGATGATTATGGCGATAACAATCGTTTCACTGATTGCCATTTTAGGAGTAATGGCTTTAAGCACGGCTCTTCTGAATGTAAAAATGAGGAATCTGAACCGGAGATCCGACAAGAATTTTTATTATCTAGAAACGGCGCTGGACGAAATTTACGCGCAGACTGGAAGGATGGCCAGCAATATCCTGAAAGAAAATTATGTCGAAGTCATGGGATCGCTTTATAAGGACGGCTACCGGACGAATGACGAGGCCAATCTGCAGTTGAAGTCCAAGTTTATAAGCGCTCTGCTGGCAGATGAGGCTTTGGGAATCGAAATGCCCTTATCGGACGATAACAGCGGAAATAACAGGAAAAATGCGGCAGAAAAACTGGCGTCTTTTTCTGATACAATACAGGATAAGGACCTGGATGTATCAATTGGTTCGATTGTCCTGGAAAAATATACGGGGCAGGATAGTGAACTGTCCGAAAACGGGCTGAAAAGTGGAAAGGCGGGTGGCATGTTTGCTGCCGGCGGCAAAGAGGTTTACAGCGGAATCCTGTTCAAGGATTTCTGCATTTTGTATACAAATCCCGAAACAGGGATAGAGTCGGCTATCACAGTGGACTTAAAAATAACAGCGCCTTATGTGAGGTTTATGAATGAAGGCGAAGCACTGTTAGATTATGTTCTGGCGGCAAATGGCGGCATCGAAGTCAATGTGAACGGAACCGGCAGCCCGGACAATTATTTTGCCGGAAAGATTTACGGCAAGTCATTTACGGTAGAACACAGCAAAACAGAGGTGGCAAGCAGTTTGTTTACATCTGCGGGAGCTCTGACGGTCAGTAAGGGGGCGGATTTGAAAATTCTGCCGGATGAAAATACGGGTGCGCAGAGCCGGGTATGGGCAGACGGAATCCGGATGGATGTTTCTTCTGTACTTACGGCGGAAAATGCAAGTTTCTTTATCAAAGATGATATGACCCTGTCGGGAGACAGGAATGAGGTGACTTTAAAGGGCAGCTATTACGGATATGGAAACGAGGGAGACGACAGGAAGCTGACAAAAGAGACGCCGAATAAGAGCAGCGCGATTATTATCAATGACAGAGGGAGCAAACTCGACATGACAGGGCTGGATACTCTGATCTTAGCCGGCCGCGCCTATATGAGATTCGACGACACAATCACAGGCCAGGATGTGTATCCGATGGGAGAGTCCCTGGCTGTGAAAGCGACACAGACCATTTATCTGGTGCCGGAGTCATGCATTACGTTGAAGTGGAACGGGAAGACAGAAACGGCAGGCTCAAATCCCGTACTGCTGCCGGAGGAAGAGCTGAAACTCCATGTAAAGCTTCCCGAGAACATGGGCGCCAAAGAGGCCGAATATCACATTAAGGTGGATAATCCAAAAGCGGCGGATGACGGTGGAAAAAGAATCTCAGTTTCCGGGTATGACAGGGAAAGTTCCCCCGCTGTTCCCGTAATTCTCAACGGAAAAGTCTATATTTATTACAATTTTGATTCAGAAGATGACAGAAGAAAATATTTCAATGATTACCTGAAAAACGAGGCCGGCTCCTTTGACGAGCTGCTTCAAAAGAGCGGCATGACGGGAGCCAAAAGTCCGGAAAGCACATTTAATGGAGGCGTGTTAATAGAGAACGGCGGCAGTTCGACTCAAATCAATACGTCAGGTTCCTTGTATCAGGTAGCGGGAAAGGATGAAGGAGAGGACGGTCATCTGTTCCAGCTCCTGGAGAAAGGGCAGAGCGGTGTAAGCAGCAGTCTGGAATGGGCGAACCTGATAGGAAACCTCGACGCTTCGTTTAACAACCTGAAAATGAACCTGGCGGAGACGGATCGTGTGGGCGGCCGTGCTGCGGAGGCAGTTACGGGGCTTTCCGCAATCCTTCCGATCGGCAATTATGTGAAAGTGGATGAAGTGGCAAAGCTGAAGGGAGAACCGGTATTCCTTTCCAATGAGGAGGAGTCTGAGGCGGACAGCAGTTATGTACTGTTGAGCGGTGATTCGGTAACGGTTCAACTGGGAGATGACGGGGAGGCGACAGTCAGCACGCTGGGGAGAACGTATTCTATGAAAGGCGGCCTTGTCGTTTCTGCGAAAGATATAGAAGTAAAAGGAAAAGGAACATATAACGGCCTGTTGATGGCTGCGGGGAAAATATCAGTCACCGGCAGCGCCAAACTGACGGCGGACGGCCAGACCTTCGAACCTATTCTTGACAGAGAAGAGGCAGCAGAATATTTTTATGATTACAGTGACGTGGCATCTAGCGTGCTGAATGACTACGAAGATTTTGTAACCAGAGAGAACTGGAGCCGCTCCGGGCGTGAGCAGGGAGGCGGAAAATGATGAATGTAGGAAAAGAGGATAAAGCAAACGGGGGTTTTTCACTGATAGAACTCATTATTGCAATGACCATTCTTCTGGTACTCAGCGGGATGCTTTTCCTCGGAACCAGTTCGGCAAAGAGGAAGGAAACGGAAAAGTATGTTAACGCCCTCAGCAATCAGATCAATCTCTCAAAGACAAGCGCCATGTCGAAATCCGGGAAGTGGCGCCTGAGCCTTTACCTGAAAGATAAAGACTATTACTGCGTGCATGAGATAGAAAAAAGAAAATCGGACGATGAGGAAGACACTTACTGGGAGATCCAGTCGGAGAAGGTTATGCTGGGGCGTTCGGGGGTTATGAAATATGAACTGCTGTCCGGCGGGAGCGGAGAAGAAAGCGGCACGGAAGGGGATTCCAAAGGAACCCTGATCCATGTCTGGCGCTTTGACCGGGATACCGGTTCCTGCATAGAGGGAGCAGGCACACTGGCGGTTAAAGGAGCCGGAAAAACGCAGTATCTTACTGTTTACCGGGAAAATGGCCGGTGTGAGACAGGCGATGCGGGTTTGGTGCAGTAGTTTAGGCATATGAAAAGATGTTGGCGGGAGGGATTCAGAGGTAAGTGAAGCAGGAATAAAGTTACTGTTCACTGGGGATGAATTCCGGGAGGTGTTTTCACATGCTTTTCGTGAAAATCCCGGAATAAACAGAGAGGGAAAGGAGGGGACGGGATGGACAGAGCAGAAATAAAAGCGGCATTAATAGCCGGGAAAGAGAGCCGGAAGAATGCCAATAAAGGATTTACGCTGATAGAGCTTTTAGTAGGCATCTCGGTTATGGCAATTGTCGGACTCATGATGACGTCCCTGTTTGGCAGTTCCACCCGCCTTTACCGCTCTACGATTTCTTATTCCAATATTCAGACTGAAAGCCAGACCGTCAGCCGTAGAATCAGCAATACCGTGATGGGTGCCAGGTCTTTGTACCTCAACGAAGGGGAGAAAGGAACCTATCTGTTTACCGGTGAAGTGACGGAGGAGGCCGGAAAGGCGAAATTCAGCGGTGAAATGTTATGGTTTAATAAGGAGACCAACTGTCTGTATCAAAACAGCGGCTTTCTTGCGGAAGAGGATTCCGGTGCATTGGAAGAAGCAAATTCAACCGGAGAGGAAGAAGGCAGTGAGGAGAATCTCCAGTCACTGGGAGCGCTTTCGCCTGATACGGTAAGGAAAGCATTTGAAGAAAACGCGAGCAAAGGACGGGAGTACCTGATCAGCGATAAGGTGCAGGAACTGAAGTTTACGATTTATCCTGTATTGACAGAGAAAGAGCGGATCGGTGACACAGGGTATTTTTACAAAACAGAGGGTAAAGTAACTGTAGATTTTGCAATTACATTCCAATATCTGGACAGTAAAAGCTATTCCGTAGATACCAGTGCTACTCCGAGAAACAGGTTGGCTGTGCTTTGGTGGAACGGCAGCGGCGACGGCGAGGATGGGAGGCAGTAATGGAAGTACGTGTACAGAAAAAGAAAAACAAATTCCCGTTAGACGGGAAAAAACTGCATACGGTATGGAAGATTCTGGCTGTGATTCTGTCGATTTGCGTGCTGGCCGGAGGAATTGCGCTTGTTTCAGGATGGTCTCAGGAAGCCCAGGCCGGAATAGATCCGACTAAATATAGTAAGGAACATCCGTTTGTGGTTTTAGAAATTGTGCCATATGAAGGTCAGGGACAGTGGGGATATACTGTTAGTGGCCAGGAACCGGTATCGGCAGAGAAAATCAGACTGTATCACGAAGCTGCTAATGATGAGAAACATTATTGGGAGAATACGAATCAGGACAATACATTTGATATTGATTTTAAATTTTCAGGCCTGGTAAGAGAGGTTCAAAACAAAAGCTATAGCAACCAAGATACTTTTGTTAAGCAGATTCTCTGCAGAGATAGTGGTAATCCGGACGAATGGTCGGGTAAAGTGAAAGTTCAATCCAAAAGTGCGTGTGATGTAACGGTTCAAGATGTAAAGTCAGCAGATTTGGTCGTGGTGCAAAGTAATGAAACTGCATATAAATATAATGGTTACAGTAAAACTCCTCTGTACGTTTATTGGAAATATAACAATCCTGCCGTTATGTTGAGGACAGAGAATGGAGCGGCCATTAGCCCTTTGGATGGAGGACAAGCTGTTTACGAAGGACAGATATCAAAAGATAATGGCGTGACATGGAAGTCAATGGATATGCAATGGGACGTGGTACTGGCTATCTTAGATCATGCATATACAAATAACAAGGCGACTATTGTTGCGTCAGAAAAAACCTCAGGGAATGCAGAAAATAATATAGACAAATTAATTTTACTCCTATCTAAATTGACCAGAAAAGCATATGTTGATGATGGAATCAGTAAAATGATTACAACTGCAGTCAACGGGGACGGGCTCACTACGGGGAGTTTTAATGGACAGGTAGTTTGGAACGAGCAGTTATTTTATGATGCACTTTTACTTAACCGCACAAATTTTGTAGATGGTTTTGAGAAACTAAAATATTTTATTTATAATCCATCAGACAAATATTCTCCTTCAGGTGTCTTGAAAACATTTCTAAATAACTTTAGAACAATGGCCAATCAGTCAAATGAGCAGTTTTATCAGTTTATAGATTCTGATTTATGGGATGATATTTTAAAATATGCGAAACTTCTGAGAGATAAAGAAGACAATGCAGGCAAAATTACAGAATCGGAGTATCAGTGGTTTGTCGAATGCCGGACAAAGTACGAAAAAAAGCAGGTTTGTAAGCTCGAAGATAAATATGAAGTTGGGTATGACGTGCTGCATAATGGAGGGTATAGCGGCAAAACAGAGTGGGATAATGTAATACGTTATATGGAAGGTTGGATAAGTTATCCCTTTGTGCCGGTTCTTTTAGCAGACAGTTCTAAGCATCAGATAGATGTTGAAGAGATTTTGCTTGGAGGTGTTGTAACACCTGACGGGCCACCGGAAGATGCAACGGATGGCTCTGTTAAGGTATTAGAAATAGAGCCATGTAATAATTATTGGCTTTCTGTACCGGGCAACCTTCCGAAACTTGCAACGGCAATTGGAGTTGACGAGGATGACATATCAGTTACATACGTAACGCCGAATACTTTGAATGGTATGGCGGTAGATCTCGTCGCAGAGTATGACTTGATACTTATAGGAGATGACGCATCGCTGCTGAACTCATCTGGTGGCGGCGGTTCAAAGAGTGTAAAGTATCGTAGTAACGGATTCCCCGACGATGCAATCATTCCTCAGACTTTAATCAATGGTCTACTTGTAAATGACTATACAACTAAAGAAAGATTTGATATTGATATAACTAAGAAAACATCAGGAGTATCATTAAATACAGGCTCTTATCCTCTAACAGGCAGCGGCAGCACGAACTGGAATCCATTATTACGCGAAAAATGGAGTAAAGCGCCGGGTGAGTATTTTCTTAAAAATGTAGAATTATCTTTAGAACTTCAAGCATTGGGGGCAGACACTACAGTAAGTAAGGCGAGATTCAGCGGCGATGATGTGACCCAATTTATGCAAAAGCAATTAGCAGAATTTGTAAAATCGGGACAGCCGGTAATAGTTACAGAACAGCTTATCACTGATGCTATGAAACAAATCAATGAGTTTGAAGGGATCGATATGAACAATAACCCATATAATGCGGAATGTGATATTGATTCCAGATTGCTTTTTGCACTATATGGGATAGAAGATGTAAAGGATTACTACAATAAAAGCCTGGATAAGTCTTATTTTGATAAGCTGATATTGATGGATTCGAAGATAACAAATCCAACTACGAAAACAGTAGATTTAAAAAAAGATTTTAAGAGTTCTGTTATTATTAAGGATTCTGAGCTTATAAAAGATGAGAATGGTGAAGTTGTAACTGCGGTTATACAGAAGGGGTGGAATTCGGATACAAGGCCGGAGTTGAATACTTTAGCTAAATCGAATATGCTGACATTTGACTATGCAATTGAAATGCCCCTGGGGGACAAAGCCGAAAATATTATCATGAAAATTATCGTGGATCGCAATGGTGACGGTTATTTTGATGAAGAAGGGGATGGAGCATCCACTTCAGGAAAGCCGGGGGCACATAATAATGCCAGTGCATCTATAAAAAACGATCAGGTTTTTACCTGCCGTTTTGCGGATTTGTCCCCAAATGATTATAATGTGGAGGGATCCAGGATCACAGGACGCTATACAACACCGATGCCGGTCGATTCAATCGAAGAAATATGTCAGTTTCAAGTGAAAGTATCCACACTTGACAAAAAGAATCCTCTTTATAGTGTGTGGACCGGATACATGCGGCCGGATTTGAAAAAGAAAGATGTAAAAGTACTTCAGATTACACCGTTTTCGGATACCATTGGTGGGAAAAATCTCGGAGAAAATAAGCAATTTACTAATTTAATAAAAGAAGCGGAAGAAAATAACGGCGGTGGATATCATTTTGATTTTGAAAATGGTGCTCTAGTGTCAATTTCTGAGGGAGATTTCGCTGCTGATTGTGAAGATGGACACATAACGGCTGAAAGTCTCTTGGCAGACTATGATCTGCTTATAATTGGAACGGACTTTAATCAGTTTCTCACAGATGACCAAACAGACATTGACTTTATTAAAGCAACTGAAGTTTTAAAAAAATATTCAGATGAGTACAAGAGACCTCTAATTATAACAAATGATGCTTTTTCATATGTCAATTCGGAGAACTATCTAGCCCCGGAAGAAAAAGATTATTATTACAAAGACTTAACTCTGGAACGGGCAGAGTACTATAAAAAGAACAATCAACTGACAACTGAAGGTGGACAGTTACAAAAAGAAAGAATACTAGAAAATGAATATATTGGTAAGAAAAAGAAAAATGATGAGGCAATAGAGAATCATAATTATGGAGAGGGAACCGTATATCTTGAACCAGAAGATGGGGAATTATATGAGAAAATTTTAAGAGAAGGGACATACAAGGCAATTGTGCGCCCTGTTACAGCAGGACGGAGTGGCTCAAAATCGGTTTATGTTGGAAGGCGTATCTGGCGGATTTGGTATTATGACTATGAAGGAAGTAGAAGTGTTCCAGATGTTGGCGGTTCACTGGTTAACTTGACGCCTGAGAATTTGTACCAAAAACTAGGAAATGCGATGATTGATAGAACTCAATTTATATTTTGGACTTGGTATTACGCAAATATGAATTATGTTACCGAAGCTGAACTGAGAGAGTGGTATGAAACGAAGAATGGAATAACGGGGGAAAATGAAGCAAAAATTGTAGAGGTAGACGGAAGAAATTTCTACTTTAAAGATATTCATTCAGCTCTGAATGAGGATGTGACAGTTGATAAAAAATATATTGATACAGAGCATCCTATTCAGATTGCAGGTGACACATACTATTACTATCAGTATAATGACCGGGAAAAATATTTAGCCAGAAAATTGTCAGATGGTGAAGTTGAAAAATATGGATTTTTCTGGAAGGAAAAGGTACAAGGGGATTCAGATAAACCTGTTGAGTCAAAATATGAATTAAACAATGTGGCAGGAAAAGGAGATTCACTATATCCATCTCAAAACGCATGGAACTACTTATTCACCCAAAAACTCAGATACACCGTGGGTATGGATCGCTTTGCTATAACCACAGATATCGAGCCCAAAGACAAAAGAGACAAAGGCAGCAGCAGACGCTGGACCGAGATAGAAGAACTGCAGGGATTTACCAACGGAGCCCTGTTAGAGTATGCGTTTATCCCGAAAGAGGGCAGCAGTTATGCATCATTAGTCAACACGGCTTCGCCGTACAACACACAGCTCTCATTAAATCTGGCATTAGGAGTAAAGCCGCGCACGGAGTATATTGAACCTCTGAATGAAGGCCAAATCGGATTATATCCGTTTAAGATTTCCGACGAGGTTTCCGAAGCGAAAGTAAAGGTTGCCAAAAATCATGCGCCCTACTATCAGCTTGATCTGGAAAGGGAGCTTGGGAAGGGAAAGATTGATGATGTGACCGTCTGGTATACATTTGCAGGTTCGGGTAAAGATGATGAGTCAAAATACTTTGATACAACCGTCAGAGATGCTAGAAACAACTACTACCTTTACTCGAAAGGCAAAATTTATTACACCGGTTTTTCTCTCTACGATGTGACAGAGGGCTCAGATTCCGAGGATGCGCAGCTCGTTCCCGACATGGAAATGAAACTCTTCATCAACACCATCTACGCCGCCCTCAACAGCGAGACAGAAGAAACCTCCTACTATGACACCGTAGTCCGGGAGGGTGGAACCGTTTCCGGCATTGAGCTGGCTCAGGATGCCGGGTCGCCGAACCGTTATACCTGTTATTACGACGAGTATGACGAGGCGCTGGAGCTTTCCTTCCGCGTTCAGAAAATCAATGCGTCGGACGGTGAGACAACACCGCTCACAATTGGTAAAAAGGGTGAAAAGGCAGAAAACGGCCTGCCGGCGGTGAATAAGTTCGATGAGACAGTATACACATTGACAGGCCTTCCGGAGGAAAACGGCGTTTCGAACTTCCCTGTTGAAGAGATTGCAGGGGAGCAGGGAACAAAAGGCAGCATGGGTAGCGGGGCAAGTGATAGATGGTATACGTTCCGTTTTACAGGAGATAATGGAGAAGGAAAAATTCCGGATGACATGGACGGCATGACGATGATAATCGGTCCAGAGGCGGCAGAGACAGGGATGCTGAGGCAGGACAGCATTTATGCAGAGATACGCTTTGTGAAGAGAAATCTTTTTGACTTGGACTAACAATTCTTTCAAAGATTAAATTATAGCCGTCGGATTTTTCTTTATATAATGCACGGGACAGCTGGTATATAGCATCTGCTGATACACAGGGGCGTCTTCTCTTAACTGATATTCAGCTAAGAGAAGACGCCCCATTTCTGTCAATTTCCCTTTCAGGGAATCATTATTTTAGTATTATTTTACCTTTACGGTAACATCCAGCTCAATCGTGTAATTCTCCCCCTCAATGCCGCTGAGCACAAGCTTCGTGCTGCCTGCGGGAAGTGTGCCTTCTTTTATAAAGGTGTCTTTCCATTCGTAACCGCCGTCGGCAGTTTCCACAGCATTGTGGTCGATGATTGGGATTATCTCGCCTTCTGAAGATTCATAAGCCAGGTTGAATTTTCCAAGAACCATTTTTTGCGATTTGTTGCTTTTAACGTGTATGCGTGCCGTAACTTTCACACTTTCCGCTTCTTTCAAATCTGCTTCCATGAGAACAACCGGCGATGTTACATCGGTATATCTGCCCTTAAAGGAACCGGCCGCCGTTCCGGGTATTTTACTGTCGCTATGGTTAATGGAGGCAGGGGGAATATCTGTAAAGGTCAGATCAAATGTATATACGGAGTTCTTGCCTAAAAGTTTAAACTGCCCCTCGCCGGCTTTTATTGTAAAAGGGAGGTCAACGTCGGTTTGTTTGTTTTCACCTGTTCCGCTTTTAGCAAGAACCGTGGAGGTTCCGTCCGGCGCTTCATAAACGAGCCGCATTTCTCCCTTATTCTTTCTGAAATTGCCTGTAATATGAATTTCTGTATCATCCTGCGGATTTACAGTAAGAATTCCGGTGTTGTCATCCTCTGCAATATGAACTTCTCCCTGTACCCGAAAAACAGTTCCATCCCATTTTTCCTCGTAATTGTCAAAGTAGCTGGTAGAGCTGTTAAATAAACCGGAAACGTGCGGCACGGCCTCTTCGGCTGCTTCTTTCACTTCTTCCGCAGCCTCTTTAAAATCCTGAACCGCTTCTGAACCGGCGGAACAGGCTGAAATCAGTAGGCCGGAACTTAATACTGTAATTACTGCCAGTCCCTTTTTTATTCTGCTTTTTATCCCGTGTTTCATTTTCTTCTACCTCTGCCTTTCTTAATAACTTATTTAACGCATATAGAATCTACTTAAATAAAACGGTTTAAAATAGGAAAATACTTCAAGTATCCTGAATGAAATACACCGCAGTGCACAAAAAAGTTTCTTATCCATATCAGGATATAAAAAGAGCAGCCGCTCCATTACTGATTACCAGTTATGGAGCGGCTGTTCTTCGTATTGCTGGCCGGCAATGAAAACAAAACATCGCGGTGCGATTTCGCTGCCGGTTTATCGTTCAGTCAGGGGTTAAGCCTGTCCTTTCGTTTATTGCGTATGAGCTGTCTTATTAGAACTCCGGCTCGATCAGTCCGTAAGTATTACCTTTTCTCTTGTAAACCACATTGACCTGCTCGGTCTCGGAGTTTAAGAATACGTAGAATGCATGTCCGAGAAGTTCCATCTGTACACATGCCTCTTCGGGATCCATCGGTTTCATTGCAAATCTCTTTACCTTCATAATCTTTACTTCATCGTCTGATTCGTACTCTTCATTCATGAAATAATCGGAGAAAGCGATGGCGGCCTGTTTTTTGTCGACAATCTTGTTCTTATATTTTTTGAGCTGGCGCTCGATAATTTCTTCTACCAAATCAATGGATACGTACATATCGTTACTTTCCTGCTCTGCACGGATGATAGTGCCTTTTACAGGGATAGTAACTTCAATTTTCTGTCGTTCTTTTTCAACGCTTAATGTGACAATTGCTTCTGTGTCCTGATTGAAGTATCTTTCTAATTTGCCGATTTTCTCCTCAACTGCTGCCTTTAACCCCGGGGTAACATTAATATTTCTTCCAGTAATCTTATAACGCATACACATCGCTCCTTTTTCTTGGGATGTTTATAGTATACCACTTTTATTCGATAAATTCAATGATGAAAGTAAAATTGTCGAGACAATTATTGTTAATTTTTTCTAAAAAGTTTAAATTATTTGTAGATGAAACCATTGCAAAACGGTTTAAAACAAAGAAATTCTGTCAAGGATAATCTTTGTATTTTTTGTCGAAATATGCAAGTTTATGAGATATACACAAAAAAGTGGATAGGGAACTTTGGATGGGGAAAGATGGTGATAAACATAAAAAAGATGTGGATAATGTGGATAAGTCGGTGTATAACTACTTTTTCCCCTAAAATGGACAAGGTGCGATGTGCATAACTTTTCAACATTTTCGACGAAATCGGTGTGGATAATGTGGACAACTGGGGAATAGAACAAGTTTTTTGTGCAATTTGCTAAGTTTACCATAATGTGACGAATTATGTCACTGTAAAAATAAGGATACCGTTAATTGGATGTGGACAAAATGTAAAAAATTTATGAAGTCGTTGAATAAAACGCCTGTTAGTGTTAGAATAAGTAAGATTGTATAACTATAAGTATGCAGTTTTGGCATGAATAGAAGAGCTTGCAATGATGATAATAGAAATAATGATAGAAATAGGAGAGTAAAGCATGAATCTGATAGAGAAAATGTTTGGAACTCACAGCGAGCGTGAATTAAAGATGATTTACCCCATTGTGGATAAAATCGTTGCTTTAAAACCTGAGATGGAAAAGCTGACGGACGAAGAACTGAAGGATAACACCAGAAAGTTCAAAGAGCGTCTGGAAAAGGGTGAAACATTGGACGACATCCTGCCGGAGGCATTTGCCACCATCAGAGAGGCGGCAAGGCGTGTCCTCAATATGGAACATTATCCGGTACAGCTGATTGGCGGTATTGTTTTACATCAGGGACGTATCGCCGAGATGAAGACAGGAGAAGGTAAAACGCTTGTATCCACGGCTCCGGCATACCTGAATGCGCTGGCGGGAAACGGCGTATTTATCGTAACGGTCAATGACTACCTGGCAAAACGAGATGCTGAGTGGATGGGTGAGGTCCACAGATTCCTGGGACTCTCCGTCGGTGTCGTACTGAATGCCATGACGCCCGATGAGCGCCGTGCGGCATACAACTGCGATATTACCTATGTTACGAACAACGAACTCGGTTTCGACTACCTTCGTGACAACATGGCTATATATAAGGAACAGATGGTTTTAAGAAATCTGGACTATGCCATCATCGATGAGGTTGACTCCGTATTGATTGATGAAGCAAGAACACCGCTTATCATTTCCGGACAGAGCGGTAAATCCACTAAATTATATGAAGTCTGTGACATCCTGGCACGCCAGCTGGAGCGAGGAGAAGAATCTGCCGAGTTTACAAAGATGGCCGCTATTATGGGTGAAGAGATTGAAGAGTCGGGCGATTTCATTGTCAACGAGAAGGACAAAGTAGTCAACCTGACCGAGCAGGGCGTTAAAAAAGTAGAGGAATTTTTCCATATTGAAAACCTTGCCGATCCTCAGAACCTGGAGATACAGCATAACATCATTCTGGCGCTGCGTGCCAACAACCTGATGTTCCGCGATAAAGATTACGTTGTAAAAGATGATGAGGTCCTGATTGTAGATGAATTTACAGGACGTATCATGCCGGGCCGCCGCTATTCCGACGGACTCCATCAGGCAATCGAGGCAAAGGAGCATGTCAATGTACGCCGTGAGAGCAGAACGCTGGCTACCATTACATTCCAGAACTTCTTTAATAAATTTAAAAAGAAATCGGGTATGACCGGTACGGCCCAGACTGAGGAGAAGGAGTTCCGTAACATCTATCAGATGGACGTTATCGTGATTCCGACCAACAGGCCGGTAATCCGTATTGATAAAGACGATGCCGTTTATAAGACGAAGAAAGAGAAATTCCATGCAGTAGTGGACGAGGTGGCAGCAGCCCATGAGAAGGGACAGCCTGTCCTGGTCGGCACGATTACCATTGAGACTTCCGAACTTTTAAGCAAGATGCTGACAAGACGCGGAATTAAACACAAGGTACTGAACGCCAAGTTCCATGAACTGGAGGCTGAGATCGTAGCAGATGCCGGTGTCCACGGCGCCGTTACCATTGCCACCAACATGGCCGGCCGTGGTACGGATATCAAGCTGGACGACGAGGCGAAAGCGATCGGCGGACTTAAGATTATCGGTACGGAGCGTCATGAATCCAGGCGTATTGACAACCAGCTGCGCGGACGTTCAGGACGTCAGGGAGACCCGGGTGAATCACGTTTCTATATTTCTCTGGAAGATGATCTGATGCGTCTCTTCGGTTCCGAGAAGCTGATGAGCATGTTCAATGCATTAGGCGTGCCGGAGAATGAGCAGATCGAGCACAAAATGCTGTCGAATGCCATTGAGAAAGCCCAGATGAAGATCGAGACCAATAACTACGGTATTCGTGAAAATCTGCTTAAATACGACGAAGTTATGAACGAGCAGCGTGAGGTTATCTACGACGAGCGCCGCCGCGTATTGAACGGTGAGAGCATGAGAACCGTAATTATGAAGATGATTACGGATATTGTAGAAAATGCAGTGGACTTGTCCATTTCTGATGAACAGGGGACGGAAGATTGGGATCTGACGGAACTGAATTCACTGCTGCTTCCGATTATCCCTCTTCCAACCATCGCATTAAATGATGACCAGAAGGATATGAAGAAGAACGAGTTAAAGCATATGCTGAAGGAAGCCGCCACGAAACTCTATGAAGAGAAGGAAGCGGAATTCCCGGAGGCAGAGCAGATCCGTGAAATCGAGCGCGTGATTCTTCTGAAAGTAATCGATGCGAAGTGGATGGCTCATATCGACGATATGGATCAGCTTCGCGAGGGTATTGGCCTCCAGGCATACGGCCAGAGAGATCCTCTTGTCGAGTACAAGATGAGCGGCTATGAGATGTTCGACAGCATGACTGCCGCAATCCGTGAAGACACAGTACGTATCCTGTTCCACATCCGCGTGGAGCAGAAGGTAGAACGTGAACCGGCTGCCAAGGTTACGGGAACGAATAAGGATGACAGCAGCGTCCAGGCTCCGAAGAAGCGTGAGGCAAAGAAGATTTATCCAAACGATCCGTGCCCATGCGGTTCCGGCAAGAAATTTAAGCAGTGCTGCGGCCGTAAGATCCTGCAGGAGATGAGTTCCAATCCGGAGCTTAAGAATAAGACGGTTCAGATGCAGATCCTTCCTCAGGGACAGAAGAAAGAGGAAAACTGATTAAGTCCTGATATTTAATAAGTTTATCATGTTAGATTTGTAAAAATATAAAATTGAAAGTGGGTGAAGCTATGGTTGAATTAGATCAATTCAAATATACGTTATCGACGTATGATAAAACTTTAGTGGAAGTGAGGGATTCACTTTGACCTGGATAACAAGGTAAAGCGAATCGACGAGCTGGACAAATCCATGGAGGAACCAGGATTCTGGGACGATCCGGACAGGTCCACGAAGACAGTAAAAGAAGCAAAGAATTTAAAAGATACAGTAGAAACTTACCGCCATCTGGAACAGCAGTACGAAGATATCCAGGTAATGATAGAGATGGGATACGAGGAGAACGATCCTTCGATGATCCCGGAGATTCAGGAAATGCTGGATGAATTTATCGGCAGCCTGGAGGACATCAGGACGAGGACTCTGCTTTCAGGGGAGTATGATAACTGTAACGCCATATTGAAGCTGAATGCGGGAGCCGGAGGAACCGAGGCCATGGACTGGTGCAGCATGCTGTACCGCATGTACCAGAGATGGGCCGACAAGAAAGGTTATACGACTGAGGTCCTGGATTTCCTTGACGGTGATGAGGCCGGAATCAAGTCTATCACGGTTCAGATTAACGGGGAGAATGCCTTCGGATATCTGAAATCGGAGAAGGGGGTGCACCGTCTTGTGCGTATTTCACCCTTTAATGCGGCAGGCAAGAGGCAGACTTCTTTCGTGTCCTGCGACGTCATGCCTGATATCGAGGAAGATTTGGATATTGATATTAACCAGGACGATCTGCGGATTGATACGTACCGCTCCAGCGGCGCCGGCGGACAGCATATTAATAAGACGTCATCCGCTATCCGTATCACCCACCTTCCGACAGGAATTGTGGTACAGTGCCAGAATGAGCGTTCCCAGTTCCAGAATAAGGACAAGGCGATGCAGATGCTGAAGGCAAAGCTCTATCTGCTGAAGCAGCAGGAGAATGCGGATAAACTTTCCGATATCCGCGGTGACGTTAAGGATATCAACTTTGGAAACCAGATCCGTTCCTATGTTATGCAGCCATACACACTGGTTAAGGATCACCGAACCAATGCGGAGAATGGCAATGTCAATGCCGTGATGGACGGAGATATCGATCTGTTTATCAGCGCGTACCTGAAATGGATCAGCCTGAAGAACCAGGAGACTCCGGAGCAGTAAAACGCGGAGTTTAAGGTACAATATAATAATAGTTTGATCAATGGGAGGAAATGGGCCATGTGCCGTTCCTCCCGTTTTTGCGTATTGATTGTTAATGACGCTCAGATGTATTCAACGAGGTATTTTTGCCTTTTCGGTGCATCGCTCCGCGTGTTACTGGGCACAGAGTGAACAGTAACCTATTTATTTAAGATTACATTAACTTTTACCAAAAATACTTGAATGCAGATAATGATTTTGTTAAAATTAACTAACAACAGAATATACAGCAGAAAACATATAACGCCGAATGCCAGCAGCCTGCAAACCGGGCGGCGGCAGCGGGAGAACCAATTTTTGGGGTGTATTCGCCATATGGCGATAGGGGACCTTCTTCCCCGAACCCGTCAGCTAATCTCGTAGGCGAAGGAAGGGGTAAGCGCATTTATGCGCCCTTGTCTGATGTCAGTGAAAGGCCCATAGGCGCGCTTTCGTTTATTGAAGTTATTCTTTCGTTTCATGGACTGGAAAATCAGACAGAGTATTCAACCTGCAGTAACCTTCGCCACTCGGTATATCCGGGTGCTTTTTTGTTTTCTGCGAGTTTTCAGTGAAGGAGAGATTGAATATGAAGATGAAAACAAAAAGAGAGCCGGGAAAACCCGGTCTGCTATTATCCGCCTCTGTTCTGGCCGTGATCGCCGTGGTTCTTACGGTGGGAATCACCTCGGGAGTTGCCACAATCCCGCTTCTGGCAGTTAATATTTTTCTCGTCCTGATTATCTCCATGCTGGCAGGATACCGCTATGCGGATTTGGAGCAGGGGATGATGGGCGGCGTGAAACGGGCCATGGACTGTGTCATGATTCTCCTGTTTGTAGGTCTCCTGATCGGCGCATGGATTATATGCGGCACGGTTCCTATGCTGATCTACTACGGCCTGGGGATTATTACACCCAGGATGCTGCTTCCGCTGACCTTTATTATGTGCTCCCTTTTGTCAATCTGTATCGGCTCCTCCTGGGGTACGGCGGGAACCGTGGGTGTGGCCTGTGTCAGCATCGGAGCCAGCATGGGAATTCCGGTGGCTCTGGTTGCCGGCGCAGCCATATCCGGCTCAATTCTCGGAGATAAGCTTTCGCCGCTGTCCGATTCAACTATCCTGGCCTCCAGCGCCAGCGATATCAATATTTATTACCACGTGCGTTCCATGCTGTATACAACGGGGCCGTCTTTTCTCATCAGCCTTGTGATTTTCTACTTTCTCGGAAGCAAATATGCACAGGTTGCTTTGGATCAGACCGTTCTCGACTCGGTGAGAAGCGGGCTGGCAGGGCTTTACAATTTCAACATTTTGCTGCTGATTCCTATTATTCTTATTGTCGTGCTCAGCCTTAAGAAGGTCTCCGCTATTCTTGCCATCCTGATTTCAGGCTTTACGGGACTTGTGCTCGCCATGGTGGTTCAGCATGCGGGAGCGGCGGAAGTGCTGTCTGTTATTTTTAACGGCGTCAAGGTAGACACAGGGATGGAAATTGTGGACACAATGCTGAGCAAGGGCGGTATATCCTCCATGATGTCGACCATCTGCACCGCGGTGCTCGCTCTGGGACTGGGTGGGATACTGAGTGAAGCGGGATTCCTGCATGTAATCGTAGCGAGGATTACAAAGACGGTCAAATCAGATACCGCCACTATCCTGGTCACCCTGGTATGCGGAATTTTCACGGTCATGGTGGTTACGAATTTTTATGTCTCTGCAGTTCTTATGGGGACAATGTTTAAAGAGATTTACGATGAGAGGGGAATTCACAGAAGCGTTCTCTCCAGAACCATTGAGGAGGCCAACACCATTATCCTGCCTCTCGTGCCCTGGAATACGAGCTGCATTTATTACATGGGACTGTTTGGATTTACGACGTTGAGCTTTGCACCGTATGTTGTGTTCGCCTATGTGAATATTGCCGTCAGCATTATCTGTGCGGTCGCCGGCATCTTTATCTTTAAGGCGGTTCCCGGTAATGATGCCGAGGCGGTATGGAAAATCAGGGGTGGACGTCAGGGAAGTTCCCCGACGCTGGAACCGGAACCGTCACTTTGTGCCGAAGCGGCTGTTCTGATGGAAGAATCAGCGGCTGCACTGGCATCCCTGAGTTCACAGACAGGGGACACTGTCCTTGAATAAATAGAACGAGGAAGGTTTAGAAAAGTCTGGAGCCGGAAGTCTGTTTTGATACCGGTATGATTGGGAAGAGGCATTTCCTGAATCCTGTATTATCATGAATGATTTCCTCTATTTTAAGAGAGAAAACGGCTTTTTACGGTTGTTTTCTCTCTTTTGTATTGCATAAAAAACAATAATCATGGATAAAAACCACAAAATCCTGAAAAAAGATATTGCACCAGCATTTTAAATGTGTTAATATCTTTGCTATGAATACAAATGTATTTCACAAGCATACACGATGGTATACAGCGCAGGGGAGTGAATATGGAAGAGCAGACAAAATATTTTGTGTTAAAACAAAAAGCAGTACCTGAAGTTCTGCTGAAGGTGGTCGAAGCGAAAAAGCTGATTGAATCGGAGCGGGCTATCACGATACAGGAAGCCACTGAGAAAGTGGGAATCAGCAGAAGTTCTTTCTACAAGTACAAAGATGATATTTTCCCATTTTACGACAATGCAAAGGGAAAAACAATTACGCTGGTGCTGCAGATGGACGATGAGCAGGGGCTGTTGTCGGATCTTCTCCACACGGTGGCGGTTTATAAGGCGAATATCCTGACCATTCATCAGAGTATTCCGGTCAATAATGTGGCTTCGCTTACTCTGAGCGTGGAAGTCAGGCCGGATACCGGCAATATTTCCAGGATGGTTGAGGAAATGGAAGAGAAAAATGGCGTTCATTACGTCAAAATAATAGCCAGGGAGTAGAGATTATGATTCAGGTAGCGGTAATGGGATATGGAACGATTGGTTCCGGTGTCGTGGAAGTATTAGAGACAAACAGAGAGATAATCAAAAAGAAGACAGGTCAGGACATTGTCGTAAAATACATACTGGATCTGCGTGAATTCGCGGGTGATCCTCATGAAGGCCTGATTGTGCATGATTTTTCCATTATAGAAAAAGACGAGGAAGTGGGAATTGTCGTGGAAGCCATGGGCGGTGTGAACCCGGCCTATGCGTTTGCAAAAGCCTGCCTGCTTGCCGGAAAACAGGTGGTTACGTCCAACAAGGCGCTGGTAGCGGCGCATGGGACGGAGCTTCTTCAGATAGCCAGGGACAAAAATATTAATTTCCTGTTCGAGGCCAGTGTCGGCGGCGGGATTCCGATTATCCGCCCTATGGTTCAGTGCCTTGCGGGAGAGCAGATTCTGGAAATCAGCGGCATCCTGAACGGGACGACCAACTTTATCCTCAGCAAGATGGACAGAGAGGGCCAGACATTTGAGGAGGCGCTTAAGAAAGCCCAGGAACTGGGATATGCTGAGCGTAATCCCGAGGCCGATGTGGAAGGATACGACACCTGCCGGAAAATAACGATTCTGACGTCTCTGGCTCTCCAGAAGGAAGTCAATTACGAAGAAGTCTATACGGAAGGAATTACAAAGATTACCGATACGGACTTTAAGTACGCGGCAAAGATGGGGACTTCCGTCAAGCTGTTCGGAAGCAGCCGTATGGCCGACGGCAAAACCAGTGTGTTTGTCTGCCCGATGATGATCGGCAGGGATCACCCTCTCTATGGAGTGAGCGACGTATTTAACGCGGTGATGGTCCGCGGCAACATGGTCGGAACGCTGATGTTCTACGGAAGCGGAGCAGGAAAACTGCCGACCGCCAGCGCAGTGGTTGCCGATATCATGGAGGCGTCCTGCCGTATGACCGATAATGTGCCTCTTGGCTGGACCGGTGAAAAGCAGGAACTGTCTGAAGTGAAAGAAATGAAATTCAGGTATTTTATCCGCTTTGCAGGAACTGCGGAGGAAAAATTGTCCGATGTGGAGGCCGCTTTTGGCAAGTTGAAGGTGATCGAGCTGCCGGATATGGATGAATTCGCCGTTCTGACCGGTGAGATGACCGAATCCAGGTATCAGAAGGTAGCTGCCGCTTTCGGGGATATCCGCCAGATGATCCGCGCTTAGGGAGCTGCCGGTGCGCAGGGCAGTCATAAGACCGGTTACGCGAAAGTGTATTTTTAAGATCAGTGATTAGAGTGAGAATTGAAAATGAGAGAGCTCATATTTGCCTTTGCGGGTAAATACGGGCTTTTTTCTTTTTATGTGAAACGGGCATTTTAAGAGCGGGTCAATGTTACGGAGGAACTTTCGATTGGAACAATGATCTGTAATCTGATATAATATTAACATAAAGGATGATATATCATCTTATACAAAATATAAAGGAGTGATGAACAGAATGGAACCAGTTGAAGTAAGGGATATGCTGTATATTCTGGCGGTCTGTGAAGAGCGAAGCTTTTCGCGGGCAGCGGAAAAGTATTATATCACGCAGCCGGCGCTCAGTAAGATTGTGAAACGGGTGGAAGGAAATCTGGGAACACAGATTTTTGACCGTGGCTCCGTACCGCTAAAAGTGACGCCGGAAGGTGAAGTCTTTGTGGAATATTTCCGAAAGATGCAGGAGATTCAGGAAGAAATAGAATCATACTGCAATGAAATGCGCCGCCATCGGAAATCCGATTTAAATATCGGCGCCCCGTCTTTTTTCTGTACCTACGTTCTTCCGCCGCTGGTCGCGGCATTCAGGCTGGAAAATCCTGGAATTAACATCAAGCTGATCGAGACAAACGACAGTGATTTGAGAAAATTCCTTCAGGCCGGAATCGTGGATTTGGGTATCTCGGTAGAGCCCAATATGCCGTCTAAATTTAATTCCATCGTTCTGAAAAAAGAAAATATTATACTGGCGGTCCCCAGTGCATTGGAGATTAATGAAAAACTCCGGCAGCAGGCCGTCTGCTATGGGGATATCTGCAACGGCCGTTTTCTGGCGCCTGACCTGCCGAGCGTGCCAATGGAAGTGTTTGCAAAAGAGAATTTCCTGTTTCTAAAGAGAGGCAACGATATGCACCGGCGCGGTCTGAAGATCTGCCGGGATGCCGGATTTGAGCCGACCATCGTGATGGAGATGGATCAGCTTATCAGCGCGTACTATCTTGCGGGGACAGGTTCGGGAATCACGTTTATCAGAGCCAGCATCCCCTATTATGTGGGACCGTCGGAAGAGCTGACCTTCTATAAGATTGCCCATCCGGACACGAGCCGTGAACTGAGGGCCTATTATAACAGCGGTGAATGTACCGAGCTGCAGAAAATATTTGTCGAATATTTGAAGAACAGTCCGATGCCGGGGTAAGTGAGGATGCCACTATTCCGTTTTCGACATAAGTATATGTCCCCCTGTCTATTGGACAATATATCACCCCAATGATAAGATCAGAGTAACGAAACGTTAATCGAAATTATCAGGAGGACAGGTAGATATGACAATAGCGGAGAAGTTTGAAAAGCTTGGAATTGACAATGCTCCGGGGCAGGAGAGCCTTCAAAAGTCTGCGGCGCTGGAATTCAGGGGAGAGAAACTTACAGGACCGATGGTGGATTTTTCTCACGGGGATGTCGATGCGCATGAGCCGACACCGGGAAGCTTTGAGGTGTTTGCGGAAGGAGTGAAGGCGGGGGCTGTCCAGGCTTATACGCCGTACCGCGGGAAAAAGAGCGTGCTGGAACATGTGGCGTCCCGTCTGGCGGCCTTTACAGGAGCCGGAATCGATCCGGAGCAGAATCTCATCCTGACTCCCGGGACACAGGGAGCCTTATTTCTGGCAATGGGAAGCAATATCCTGCCGGGCGACAGGGTTGCCATCGTAGAGCCCGACTATTTTGCAAACAGAAAAATGGTAGAGTTTTTTCACGGCGAACTGGTGCCTGTGTTGATGGATTATGAAAACCGGGAGGAAGGAGCGGGGATTGATCTGAAAGCGCTGGAAGCGGCTTTTAAGGATGGAGTAAAACTCTTTCTTTTCTCCAATCCCAATAATCCGGTGGGCTGTGTGTATTCCTATGATGAAATCTGCCGGATTGCGGAGTTGGCGGCGGAATACGGCGTTACACTGATCGTGGATGAACTTTATTCCCGTCAGGTTTATTCGGATGTTACTTTCACACATCTCTGTGCACAGAAGAGGATACCGGATAATCTTATTACCATCATGGGGCCGTCGAAGACAGAGTCGCTGAGCGGTTACCGTCTGGGTGTGGCTTTCGGAACGGCTGAAATTATCGAGAGGATGGAAAAACTTCAGGCTATTATGGCGCTCAGGTGCAGCGGATACAACCAGGCGGTATTCACCACATGGTTTAATGAGCCGGATGGCTGGATGGAAAACAGGGTAAAGAACCATCAGGAGATACGTGATGCAATTATGGAAAAGCTCTCCGGTGCGCCGGGTGTGTATGCCAGACCTTCGGAAGGCGGCAGTTACCTCTTTATTACGATACCGGAACTGGATGTTTCACTCCATCAGTTTATCAGGATTGCCCGTGAGATGGCTTCTGTGATTGTCACACCGGGCACGGAATTCGGGCCTCAGTATATCCATCAGTTCCGGATTAATTTTTCACAGAATAAGGAAAATGCGGCAGCGGCAATTGAGCGCCTGCTTATACTTATGGAGCGATACCGCAAAGCGAACTAAAAAAGGCAGCAGCTTAGTGTGAGGGACAAAGGAGGAAGGTACAGGAATGAAAATTGCGTTTTTGGGCGGAGGAAAGATTGGAAGAGCCATGATTGATCATGTGCTGGCGAGACAGGATGTGGAAATCGCATTTGTGTATGATCCGTTTTTAAAGGCGGGAGAGCTGGGCGGCGTTAATGTGACTGCCGAACTGGAAAAGGAGATGTTTGAGGGACTTGACCTGGTGGTAGAGTGCGCAAATGCGGAGGTGGTTGCAGCTAATCTGGAGGACGTGCTGTCCTGCTGCAGTTTTATGCCATTTTCCATGACGGCTTTCCGGGACGACGAAATCAGGGCAAAAGCGGAGGAACTCAGTAAAAAATACGGTACCAATGTATTTCTTCCCCACGGGGCGATTCTTGGACTGGATGGAATTTTCGACGGACGTGAGGCGCTCACGGAAGTGACGGTGGAGACGATTAAAAATCCAAAGAGCCTGGGCCGTGATGATACGGAACTGACCGTTCTTTACGAGGGACCGACAAGAAAAGCAACGGAGCTTTATCCAAAGAATGTAAATGTCCATGCGGCTATTGCTCTTGCAGGCATTGGCTTTGACCGCACCTGGTCGAAAATTACGGCAGACCCGGCGGTCAGCACGAACACCCATGTGATTCACCTGGCAGGCCAGGGGATTGATTTTACAATCCGAGTTTCCAGTTTCTCCGAAGGCGGGGTTTCCGGAAAATACGTGCCTCTATCTGCCTGCGGAAGCCTGGAGAGTGTGCTCGGGGGAACCGGATTCCGGTTTGTATAAAAAGTTTCATACAGAAGAGGGGGAGAGGCGATGAAAGCAGCGTTACGCTGGCTGGATCAGCACTTTGAGGAGGTGCTGATGGCAATCTTTTTATGTGGGATTGTAGTGATGATGACAACACATGTATTTTTCCGGTATGTAGTGAAGGCTCCGCTTACTTGGTCGGAGGAAGCTACCCGGTATATGTTTATCTGGTTTGTATTTATGGGCATCAGTTATGGGATCCGGAATGGGACACATATCAGGGTGAATATTATTGAGGTGCTTTGCCCTAAAGTGATTCCCGTATTCAGCCTGATTCAGGATGTGGTGGGAGCGCTGTTTATATTTTATCTGATTCCGGCCGCACTCCGCTCCATGCAGCAGCTCGCGGCGCGTCATCAGACCTCTGCGGGGCTGCATCTTCCGATGGTTTTTGTCTACGGCGCGCTGATGGCTGGACTCTGCATCAGCGTGATCCGTATCATTCAGAAATTTTATGGCCGCTTCAGAAAGCTGGCTGATAAGAGCGGCACAAAACAGGAAGTGAGGGATGCGGTATGATTGGCGTCATGTTTATTATTTTTATCCTTTTTCTGGTACTTGGAATTCCAATTGCATTCAGCGTGGGATGGGCGACCCTGTCGGTTCATCTGATGAATCCGGCTTTTACCTGTGATGCCGAGTATTTCTTTAAGACGATGGTAAACGGGATGGATTCGTATGTACTGCTGGCAATTCCGCTTTTTATGCTCTCATCCAGCATTATGGCGGAAAGCGGTATGTCCAACCGGCTGTTTGACTTTTTTTCCTACTTCTTTGGAAATATTCCTGCCGGACTGCCTATTGCGGTCGTAGTTACCTGCCTGTTTTACGGAGCCATCTGTGGTTCCGGTCCGGCTACGGTGGCGGCGATTGGAACGATGTGCATCCCGCTTCTGACGAAGCTCGGGTATGAACGTGATTTTGTTACAGCCATGATCGCGGTGGCGGGAGGCCTGGGAGTAATTATACCGCCCAGTATCCCATTTATTACATACGGACTGGCTACCGGCGCATCTATCGGTGATTTGTTTATTGCGGGCTTTGCACCCGGAATTCTGATTGCCTTGTGCCTGATTGCCTACATTGTTTACTATTTTATGCGCCGTGACAACAGCAGCCTCCAGATTGCCGGGAATACAAAAAAATTGAGGGAAAAAGGATTTGGTCATATTTTTAAGGAGAGCTTCTTCGCTCTGCTTGCTCCGGTCATCATCCTGGGCGGAATCTATGGCGGCATTGTCAGTCCCACTGAGGCGGCGTGCGTGTCGGTGGTATATGCCCTGCTTATCGGCGTTGTGGCTTACCGTGCCATAAACCTGAAGAAACTGGCGGGCTGCCTTATTGATACGGCCCGGACGGCGACACCGGTTATGCTTATTTTGTCCATCTGCATTGTATTCGGCCGTGTGCTCACGATTTTGAACCTTCCGCAGATGCTGGCCGCTTATGTGGTTGGGCATGTACAGAGTAAGATTGTGGTACTTTTGGTCATTAATCTGTTCCTGCTCTTTGCGGGTATGGTTATGGATACGGTTCCCTGTATTTTGATTCTGGCTCCGATTATGCTGCCGATTGTGCAGCAGTACGGTGTGGATCCCATTCATTTTGGCGTACTTATGACGGTCAATCTGGCCATTGGATTCGTGACACCGCCTATCGGCACCAACCTGTTTGTGGCAAACTCCCTCACCCAGATTCCGATTACGAGGATTGCAAAACATGCAATACCGTTTATTGTAATGTTCCTGTTTGCTTTGATGCTGATCACCTACATTCCGCAGATTACGATGTTTTTACCGAATTTACTGGGATGATAAATGCAGTTTATGAACATAAAAACGGCAGTGCCCTGTTGCTGCACTGCCTTCACAATTAAGGAGGAAGTAATGAAAAAACGTTTAATGTCTGTTCTGGCTGTTGTCACTTCTCTGACGCTGGCTGCCTGCGGAGGTTCTGCAGGTGCGGCAAAACCCGCCGAATCGGGTAATTCGGGGCAGACTGCCGAAACACAGAAGGCGGCTTCCGGCGGAGAGGCAATTACGATCAACATTGGCCACGGCGGCGCCGAGAGTACGGCCCAGCAGGTAGGCTGTCTGGCGCTTAAGGATTATCTGGAGAAAAATTCAGGCGGAGCTTTTGCAGTCAATATTTATCCGAATAATTCCATGGGAAATGATGACGAGCTGTGCCAGATGGTGCAGAGCGGAAATTTGGAGATGTGCCTTGCCAATTCCATTATTGTTAACTATGTGGACGACGGCGTTATCTATGACCTTTTCTATAATTTTAACAATATTGACGACGTGAAGAAAAAATATATGGAGGATGAAAACTTCCTGAATGTGATGCGTGAGAAGTATTCCGCAGCAGGTTTCTGGCTGGGCGGTTACAGTGTCCACGGCTTCCGTGTGGCTACGGCGAATAAACCAATCACCAGCCCCGCCGATTTGAAGGGTCTGACATTCAGGGTTATGCAGAATGATCTTCATATTGAGGGATGGCAGTGCATGGGTGCAACTCCGACTCCGTTTTCCTTCAGCGAGCTTTATACGGCCCTGCAGCAGAAAACCATAGACGCGCAGGAGAACCCGATTGAACTGATTTATTCCCAGAAATTCTACGAGCAGCAGACGCATATCACAAAGACGAACCATCTTCAGCAGACACAGCAGTGGCTGGTAAGCCAGAGCTTCTACGACAGTCTGTCGGATGAAAATAAGAAGGTTCTGGATGAGGCTATTACTGCTGCCTGTGAGGCTGCCACAAGCTATGCGCTCGACAATGAAGCTGCCTGGACCAAGGAGATTGAGGATTATGGCTGCACGATTGTGGATCTTAGCGATGAACAGAGGGCGGCATTCAAGGAAGCCGTGGCGCCTGAATGGGACAGCGTCAAAGCAAAGGTTTCCCCTGATGTATGGGAGGCATATACAAAATGAGAATTCTGATCATTAACCCGAACAGCGATGAACATACCGACGAAATGATGGCAAAAAAAGCTGAGAATCTTGCACTTCCCGGTGTGGAGGTGGAAGTGAGGCATATGACAAAGGCCCCGAAACTGGTGTGTTCCTATGAGGAGCAGGCTGTCTCCGGGGCGGAGATGATAGAACTTGTCCGTTCTGCCGGTGATTACTACGATGCCTATATTGTGGCCTGCCACTCGGATCCCAATCTGGATCTGGTCAGGGAGATTGCAGGAAAGCCGGTGGTGGGAATTGCGGAGGCGTCTCTCAAGATGGCGGCGTCCATGGGAAACGGATATGCGGTTATTTCACCGTCGCCGAATTCCATTTCCAAAAAGATTACCCTGGCTCATAAATACCGTTGTGACGATCTGTTAAGGACGATCAAGGTCACAGAGAGCGGCAGCAATGAGGATTTATTAAAAGCGGCCAGGGAAGCGCTTTCTGAGTTCTGTGTGGATGTGATTGTGCTCGGCTGTGCCAACTATACGGGAGCAGACGGCTATATCGAACGGGAACTTGGGATACCGGTACTGGACGGGGTGGCCTGCGCTTTAATCGTGGCCTCCGGACTGGTACATTACCGCATCTGTAAAGAGAAGTATTAAAAATCATAAACTGTGAACGATGGCCGGCGTGCTGTTTGGACGTGCTGTTTAAAGGAGGATATAATCATGTTGGATCTTGCAGTAATTAACGGTCTTGCCTTCATCGAGGGTGGATTCAGAAGAGCGGATATAGGAATTAAGGATGGAAAAATTGCCATGGTAGCGGAGCCGGGCTGTCTGCCGGAGAGTGTGCGCACCATAGACGCGGCGGATAAACATGTGCTGCCGGGAGGTATTGACACCCATGTACATTACCGGGATCCGGGGCATGCGGAGAGGGAAACATTCAGGGTGGGGACCCGCGCGGCGGCAGCAGGCGGCTGTACCACATTCTTTGAGCACCCCATCTCGATCCCGCCCCAGTATAATGCCGAAATTCTGCACAGCAGAGTGGATCTCTGCAAAAAGGGAAGCTGCGTGGATTTCAGCTTTTTCGGCGCGGCGGGCGGAGAGTTCCCGGAAGAGATCGAACCATTATCCCACGAGGGCGTTGTGGCTTATAAAACATTTCTTCACGAGGCGCCCGAGGGGCGTGATGCCGAATTTAAGGGCCTGACAAGCGCCAATAATGCACAGTTGATGCGGGCTCTGGAAGAGGTGAAAAAAACAGGTCTGACGCTGGCTGCCCATGCGGAGGATAATGAGCTTGTGAGCGGAAATATTAAACGCCTGAGAGCGGAGGGACGAGTGGATTACCTGGCCCACTGTGAGTCACGTCCTCCGATTGTAGAAATTGAGGCTATTGCCAAAATGCTGCGTTTCAGTAAGGAAGTGGGCTGCCCTGTGGAACTGGTTCATGTTTCCACCTGCGGTGCAATGGAACTGGCAAAACAGGCTAAGGCGGAGGGACAGAAGGTTTATGTGGAGACCTGTCCTCACTATCTGCTCTTAGATGAGAGTTATGTTGAAAAATACGGCCCCTATGCAAAATGCAACCCTGCACTGAGGAAAAAAGAAGAAGTGGAGAAACTGTGGGATTATGTGCTGGACGGCACCGTTGACTTTATCGGAAGCGATCACAGCCCGTTCCTCGTATCGGAGAAGGAGACAGGAAATAAAGACATCTTTGTGGCTCCGTCCGGATTCCCGGGAATTGATCTGCGCCTGCCGCTGATGGTGACAGAGGCAAAGAAAGGCCGCCTGAGCCTGGAAAGAGTCGTGGAACTCTGCTGCGTCAATCCTGCTAAATGTTTCAATCTGTTCCCGCAGAAGGGAACGATCTCTGCCGGAGCAGACGGTGACCTGGCCGTTATCGATTTAAACCATGAGGTGATTTGCCATGCAAAAGACAGCTATTCCCAGGCAAAGGACATCTCTAAAGTATACGAGAACTGGAAGCTCGGCTGCTCTGTGGATTATACGGTGGTCCGCGGCCGCGTGGTGATGGAGAACGGAGTTGTGGATGAAAGTGCGGCGGGCTGGGGAGAGTTTGTCAAACCGGTTTTAGCAGAAAAACAGTAACACCATAATCTCAGGGTAAGGAAGGCATATGGAATGAATCAGGTCAAAGAGATACTTGCGGCCATCGGCATGGCAGGGAAAAACGAGGATGGCTCATACACGCGAAGCTGCTATAGTCCTGCGTACTTTGAAGCGCTGGATATTGTAGAGCGGCAGATGTGTGAACTTAATCTGGAGGTAAACCGGGATGCGGCGGGAAATATTCACGGACTGCTTCCAGGAACGGAGGAAGGTCTGGGGAGCATCATAATAGGCTCTCATCTGGATACCGTTCCCTCCGGAGGTCTGTTCGACGGCGCTTATGGTGTGGCGGCGGGGATTGAGGTAGTACGCCGCCTGAAGGAAGAGGGGAAATGCTTGCGCCATCCGTTGGAACTTTACGGGTTTAACGCGGAGGAATCCAATCCGATTGGCGGAACCTTTGGCAGCCGCGCCGTAGCCGGCCTGGTCGACCGGGAACAGCCGGGTCTTTCGGAGGCGCTGCGGGAATATGACCATACAGTGCAGGAAATCATGGACTGCCGGAGAGATTTTTCAAATGCAAAATGCTATCTGGAACTACATATTGAACAGGGAGATCTGCTATTTAACGAGGGACTTGAAATCGGTGTGGTGAGCGGGATCGTGGGAATCGTACGGTATCGGGTGACGGCTGTCGGCCACAGTAACCATGCGGGAACCACCATGATGAAAAACAGGCGGGACGCCATGGTGGCCATGGCGCGGCTGATTGCCGCGGCTGACGAAAGGTGCAGGGGGATTGACGACACACTGGTACTGACTGTGGGAACGATCCGGTGCTGGCCTGGTTCCGAGAATGTGATTCCCGGACAGGTGGAATGCACTTTTGAGATGCGCCATATGCAGAAAGAAAAGACAGATAAGCTGATTGAAGAAATAGAAAAAATTGCCGCAGAAATCGATACTGTGGACTTTGAAATAACAAAGAAAATCGATAAGGGTTCAGTGGCATGTGACAACCATCTGATGCAGGTGATCACTCAGGCCGCAGAGGGGTCAGGGGTCAGTCATATTGTTATGCCAAGCGGTGCGGGACACGATGCCAATCCGATGGCGCACTGCCTGCCGGTGGGGATGATCTTTGTGCCCAGCAGGGATGGACTCAGCCACTGTAAAGAAGAATGGACAGAAACGAAAGACCTGGAAAACGGTGCGGAGGTTTTGTACAGAGCCGTGGAGCTTTTGGATCAGGAAGATTAAAGCTGCAGCTCGGCTGCATCTGTCGGCTGTATCCGTTCAGAGCCAGGGGCGGGCTCTAAGAAAAGGGGGATTCATATGGTAGTAACAGGCGGTTTAGTAGCAATGTGGATATTATATATAGCCTTTGGCATTTTTCCGATTATTTATGTCAGCATGAAGGGGAGGAAAGGGAAATGACGACGAATTCAATTTATCTCATGATTGTTGTAGCTTTTATGATTGCACTGATGGTGATGGGACTTGTCATTTCCAGGGGAATTAACAGTTCAGAAGACTGGATGCTTGCCGGTAAATCTCTGGGGGTGATTCCCATGGCCGGTACTTATTTTGCAACAATTGTAAGTTCTGCTTCGATTGTCAGCTATATGGGGTATTACTACCTGAACGGCTGGCCGGGCTGGTGGAATTGTGCCGGCACGTTTGTTACCTCTTTTCTGGCATGTATCTGGTTTGCAAAACGTCTTCGTAAGACGGGGTGCGATACCCTCCCGCAATTTATTGATGAACGGTTTGGAAAACGCCACGCAGCATTTGCCTCACTGTTGATTGTTGTTTGCTGCACCGCATTACTGGCGGCTCAGGTTATTGGAGGAATCACCATTCTACAGACTTTTGTCAACTGGAATAAAGCGGTATGCTGTTTCGTTTTGCTGCTGATTTTTCTGCTGTTTACCGCTATGGGCGGGATGAAGGCGGTAGCGTGGACGGATACTATATGTTCCTTTATTATCATTATCGGCGTATGGATGATGGCTATTAAGTTTTTAGGTTTAGTAGGCGGTTTTACTGAAATGAACAGACAGATAGCGGCAATCAGCCCGGAATTTGTCAGTGCATTCAGTATAAAAATTCCGCCAATTACCGCCTTTTCCTGGGTAGTGACATGGGGAATCTGTAATTTTGGAGCCCCTCAGTTTATAGCCCGTTTCTTCTCCGCCCAGACTCCGGAGATTGCTTCAAGATCGCAGGGATACACTGGGATAGGCCTCTTGTTATTTTATATACCTCTGGTAATTATAGGGATTTGCGGCATGATTTTGCTGCCGGGTATTGAAAAACAGGATCTTGTATTTGTTGGCCTGGTCACTCAGATGCTTTCACCGGTCAGCGGCGGAATCATGTTTGCCGCGGTAATTGCCGCCATCATTTCCACTGCGGATTCGTTACTCTTATTGTCGGCAACAACATTCAGCAACGATCTCTGGGGGAAATATGTCCGGCCGGATCTTACGGATAAACAGAAGCTGCAGATTTCCAGAGCAGCTACAATTGTGATTGGAATCGGAGCAATTCTTGCTACATTTGTAATTAATGACGCGATTCAGTTTATCCAGGTAAAGGCAGTTACGCTGATGGGAGCTTCTATGGCAGTGCTGACGATGGTTGGCGTTGTTTGGAAGGGAGCGAATAAAACAGGAGCGGCGGCAAGTATGCTCACCGGTTTTGTCACAGCGTGTATCTGGTATGCACTTGGCCAGCCGGCCGGAATCTATGCCGCGCTGCCGGCTATCATCGTCAGTTTTGTTACACTGGTAGCAGTCAGCAAAATGACGGCGCCGGTGCCTCAGGAGATTATAGAACAATTTTTTCCAAAGGAGACGGATGAACAGTAGAGGAAGTTGTTTACGGCCGTCAATGAAAATGTGATTTTTTGAAAGCAATGAGAATATATACCCGGTGATGCCGTATCTTCCAGCTCGCCGGGTATTTTTTGTCCCGCTGCGAAGAAGAGGGCACCGGCTGAATTATCGCTGCATCGCCGATACTATCACCGCTCCTTCAAAATATCCTGCTTCCTCCGCAATGAGAGAATATTTGACACCGTGATACTTTTGTTATAAAATAAAAATTCTAAACATTACTGTTCACACCGGACGGATTTACAGAAATATGTCACTGTTTGCGGCGAAGCTGCTCTCTGGCTGCGATGTGGATAATAATTTCTAAACTACACAGGAGGACGGGCAATTTATGCTGGTCGTGAAAAAATTCGGAGGCAGTTCTGTAGCCGATAAAGAGAAGATTTTCAATGTGGCGAGACGCTGTATTGAGGATTATGAAAAAGGTTATGACGTGGTGGTTGTATTGTCCGCCATGGGAAAGACGACGGATGGCCTGCTGGAAAAGGCACATGAGATTACGGACACGCCGTCGAAACGTGAGATGGACATGCTTCTGGTGACAGGAGAGCAGATTTCCGTAGCGCTTATGGCGATGGCATTTCAGTCGCTGGGGGTCCAGGCGGTTTCCCTCAATGCGTCCCAGGTGGCGATGAGGACAACATCCGCTTACGGACAGGCAAAGCTCAAGAGAATTGAGACGGAGAGAATCCGGAATGAGCTGGATGCCAGGAAGATTGTGGTAATCACAGGTTTCCAGGGCATTAATAAATATGATGATATGACGACTCTGGGAAGGGGCGGTTCGGACACGACGGCGGTTGCGCTGGCAGTTGCCCTCCACGCCGACCTCTGCGAGATTTATACGGACGTGGACGGCGTTTATACGGCAGATCCGAGGATTGTGCCAAATGCGAGGAAACTCTCGGAGGTTTCATACGACGAGATGCTGGAATTTGCATCCCTGGGCGCGAAGGTTCTGCACAACCGTTCGGTGGAGATGGCCAAACGGTACGGAGTAAAACTGATGGTCCTTTCCAGTATGACCAGGGCGGAAGGTACGATCATTAAGGAGAAAACCACTATGGAGAAGATGTTGGTAAGCGGTGTGGCCGCAGATAAAAATACAGCCAGAGTTTCTGTGCTTGGTGTGAGTGATGAACCGGGAATCGCTTTCCGTCTGTTCAATCTTCTGGCCAGACATCAGATTAACGTAGATATTATTATTCAGTCTGTAGGGCGTGACAATAAGAAGGATATCTCCTTCACGGTGGCCCGTACGGATTTACAGGAGACGCTGGAGCTTATTAATGTGCACCTTGAGATGCTGACGGCCCAGTCGGTCAGCGCCGACGACACGGTGGCAAAGATTTCCATTATCGGAGCCGGAATGACAAGTAATCCCGGTGTTGCGGCGAAGATGTTCGAAGCGATGTCCAGCGCGAATATCAATATCAAGATGATTGCCACCTCCGAGATCCGTATTACGGTCCTGATTGACGAGGTGGATACAAACCGGGCGATGCGCGTGGTACACGACGCATTTGCGCTCGCTGATTAATGAAGAAGACTGGCCGGTCCGGCCCGATTCATTGTCTGGCGCGTTCCGGTGAGGAGACGAAAGAATGAGAATTTTAGCAGAGCTTATTGAAAGCGCCAGCCAGGGCATCTATCCCTGCCTGTTCCATGTGGTGACGGGAGCATATTGTCCCGGCTGCGGAGGAACCAGGGCGTTTTTGGCGCTGCTTCACGGGCGGATTGCGGACAGTATCTGGCTTAACCCGCTTGTACTTTATATGGCGGTGTCCATTCCCTCTTTTTTGATGTACCGTTTTTACTGCATGCGGAAAAAGAAAACGCCGCGCCCTGCGGTTTGGATGACGGTGCTGTTTATCGGAATTGCGATTCTGGCTGTCAATTTTGTAGTTAAAAATTATTACCTGCTGGTGAGGCATGTGGATTTGCTGGCCGGGATATACTGATGTAAAAAGGCACACGTTACGGTTAAACCGTGAAGTGTGCCTTTTTACATCAGTATATATAGTTGTTTACCGTACATATAGTTGAATCTCATTATGCGGTAGTGTTACTGCGCATTCTGGTACTGATCCAGTATCTGATCAAACATGGAAGACATCTGCGGATCGCGGAGCATGAAATTAACTGCAATCATATACAGGCCTTCGGCTACGCCGAGCACCAGTGCAAGGATGCCTAATACAAGTCCCGCAATAGCCATGCCGGTAAACGGTTCTCCTTTTCTCGAAAGAAAGGAAAGGACGATAGCAGCTACTCCCAGGATAATGGATAAGGGAAATGCAATACAGGCACAGAGAGAAAGGACACCGATAATGCCGCAGATCAGGGAAACCGTTGCCATTCCGTTGGGCTGCTTCGGCGGTCCGCCTGCGGGCTTTCCTCCCTGGTTCCGTCCGTTCTCGGGTCCGTTATTATATTGGTTATCATTGCTGTCATAATAATCCATGGATAAAACCTCCTTTGTATCCTAATGATTGTAACATGGTTTTATTTGGTTGTCCAGAGAACGGTGGAACGGAAATGGGAAAAACAGTACCTGCAGTTACTGCGCAGGGAGTGAACAGTAACTAACTACATCTGTTCGTGGAAGGTACGTTTGATTACCTCTAACTGCTGTTCCCGGGTGAGACGGTTAAAGTTGACTGCATAGCCGGAAACGCGGATGGTTAAAGTCGGATATTCTCCCGGGTGTTCCATGGCATCCATGAGAATCTGGCGGTTCATTACATTGACGTTAAGGTGGTGGGCTCCCTGGATAAAATATCCGTCCAGAATGGAAACAAGGTTTTTAATCCGCTCGTCGGGTGATTTTCCAAGTGCATCGGGGACAATGGAAAATGTGTTGGAGACGCCGTCCTGGCAGACGGCTCTGTAAGGGAGCTTTGCTACGGAATTCAGGGAGGCCAGGGCGCCGTTTTCGTCGCGGCCGTGCATGGGATTCGCACCGGGGGCAAATGGTTCACCTGCTTTTCGGCCGTCCGGAGTGGCTCCCGTTTTCTTTCCATACATGACATTGCTGGTAATAGTGAGGGCGGAGAGCGTGTGAACGGCATTTCGGTACAGGGCGTGTTTTTTTAGCTCACCGGAGAAAAAGGCCATAAGCTCCACCGCAATATCGTCCACCCTGTCGTCGTCATTGCCGTACTTTGGAAAACTTCCCTCCACCTCAAAGCCGACGGCAATTCCATTTTGATTCCGTACCGGCTTTACGGCGGCAAATTTGATGGCGGAGAGAGAGTCTGCAGCGATAGAGAGGCCGGCCACTCCAAAAGCGGCCAGCCGTTCCACCAGAGTGTCGTGCAGGGCCATTTGACTGGCTTCATAGGCATATTTGTCATGCATATAGTGGATGATATTGATCGTATCCACGTACAGACCCGCAACATAGGAGAGCACTTTCTTATAGTTTCCCAGCACCTTCGGATAATCCAGAATCTCATCGGTATCCAGGGGAATTTCGGGAATGACATGCAGGCCCTTTTTCTCATCCATTCCTCCGTTAATTGCATACAGCAGACTTTTGGCAAGATTGGCCCTGGCTCCGAAAAACTGCATCTGTTTTCCGACCGCCATTGCCGAAACACAGCAGGCGATACAGTAATCGTCACCGTACAAAGGGCGCATCAGATCATCATTTTCGTACTGGAGGGAGTCGGTGGATATGCTCATCCCTGAGCAGTATTCTTTAAACGGGCCCGGCAGACTGCCGCTCCACAGCACGGTCAGGTTGGGTTCCGGGGCAGTTCCTAGGTTTGTCAGCGTATGGAGGTAACGGAACGTGGTACGGGTGACCAGCGTGCGGCCGTCTATGCCCATTCCGCCGAGAGCCTCCGTAACCCAGGTGGGATCGCCGCCGAAGAGTTCATTATATTCCGGTGTGCGCAAATGGCGCACAAGGCGCAGCTTGATAATAAATTGGTCGATCAGCTCCTGGGCGCCTGCTTCATCCAGTATTCCCAAATCGAGGTCCCGCTTAATATAGATGTCCAGGAAGGTCGCGGTTCTGCCCAAGCTGGTGGCTGCGCCGTTATTTTCCTTAATTCCGGCCAGATAGGCCAGGTATAGGTTCTGCACGGCTTCCCGGGCATTGCCGGCGGGGCGCCGGATGTCGCAGCCATATGTTTCCGCCATTTCCGCCATCTCGTCCAGTGCCCGAATCTGCATACGGACCTCCTCTCTGAGGCGGATTCTTTCATCCGTCATAGCTCCGTCCAGCATATCCAGATCTTTTTCTTTCTCCTCAATCAGAAAATCGGTGCCGTACAGGGGAATTCGGCGGTAGTCACCCACAATGCGGCCGCGCCCGTAGGCATCCGGCAGACCGGTGAGCAGCCCGGCCGAACGGGCCAGCCGGGTGCGTTCGGGATAGGCGTCAAACACACCGTCATTGTGGGTTTTCCGGTACAGCCGGAAATGTTTTTCGATCTCAGGATTCAACTGATACCCGTATTGTTCAAGGGCCTGGTTGGCGGTGCGGATACCGCCAAACGGATTGACGATCCGCTTTAAAGGCGCGTCGGTCTGCAAACCTACAATCACCTCATTTTCCCTGTCAATATAACCGGGAGCAAAATTGTTGATGCCGGAAACAACATTCGTTTCCACATCGATTATGCCTTTTTTCACTTCCTCCACAATCAGGGCGTGCGCCTTTTGCCAGACTTTCAAAGTACGGCCGGTAGGAGGAGCCAGAAACGCAGCGTCTCCGGTGTAGGGTGTGTAGTTTTTCTGGATAAAATTGCGGACATTTACAAGATGGCGCCATTCTCCGGTGCGAAATCCTTCCCAGGCTTTATTATTTACATTGACAGGCATAATTGATCCTCCGTTTTCTTAATGACTGTGGTATGCAGTGTGCTGTTTAAGTTACTATCCAATACTGTTTTGTGAACGCGTTTCAGGTTGCTATTCTTAAGGTCATTATTCTTAAGGCCGTTATTCATAACCTGCTGCCATCGAACCAGGGCCCCGGGCTCCATCGGCGGCACATGTTCCAGCGGACAGGGAATACCAAGTGTATGATATTTTGGCACTCCCAGTACATGGTAGGGCAGCAGTTCCACTTTCTCTACGCCGCGCAGTGTCCGGATAAAGTCCCGGAGTCCTGTAAAATGTTTTTCTCCGTCCGTAAGCCCGGGAACCGCCACATGGCGTATCCACAAACGAACACCGCTGCTCACGGCGGCATCCAGAAAGCGCAGCGCCTCATCCGGCGACTGCCCCGTAACCGCTCTGTATCCTTCATCCGTATAGTGCTTCACATCAAAAATAACAAGATCCGTGTTTCTAAGAATTTCACGGTATCTGCCGATGCCGCAGCCGGCAGTGTCGAGGCAGGTGGAAATCCCCTCCTCCCGGCATAAAGACAAAGTTTCCAGAAGAAAATCAGGCTGGAGCAGGGGCTCCCCGCCCGAAAAAGTCACGCCTCCCCGGGCGCCGTAATAAGGCTTAAAGCGCTTAAGTCTCCGTATAACCTGCTCCGGTGTAAACGGAGTCCCTCCCTTTACGTTCCAGGTATCGGGGTTATGGCAGTATTGGCACCGCAGCCGGCAGCCCTGTAAAAAGAGCACCGTCCTGATACCGGGTCCGTCAACCAGCCCCATGGATTCAATCGAATGAATGTAACCGGGTGTCATGTGAAAAACCTCCTTTTCTCAGAAAAAAGATCAAAAAAAGCCGACTGTCCGGGCTTTTCTGCCCAGACGGTCGGCCGGTTTTCGATCATACTCCACGTGGTTTTCCACTTGTTCCGTCAGTCATATGATCACCTTGTTTTTTAATATAGCCAGTTAAAAGAAATTTGTCAAGAAAATTTAATTGAGGATTCAAGGGAAAGGGGATTTCCGCCACAGCCCAATTCGCCGCCGCAAGCCCCCCAGGGTGCCCGAAAACCTTCGCATCTTCAGTTCCGGCCATAACCTGCCCGGCGGGGGAGGAGGAAGAAAAAATCTGCGGAGGGGACGTTGGAATCCGCCGGTGCTTGGACGCCGTCTTATGGTGTCTTAGCATCCGCTGCGCATTCCATAAGCGCAAGCGGTCCCCGCAGCAGATTTCTTTCGTCCGTATCCCCCGCATCACAACCCCCGCCCGGAACTGAAGAATAATCCCCCCTTATTCTCATCTTGCACCCTGATAAAGAATCCTGTATAATAATCTCGCACAGGAAAATAGTGGAACTGTTAGTGCTACGACATAAAGTGAGGAAACAGAATGGACATTATACAAATTTTAAAGGACGAACTTCAGATTAACCGCAGCCAGGTAGAGGCTGCAGTCAAACTGATTGATGAAGGCAATACCATCCCTTTTATCGCACGTTACCGCAAGGAGGCCACCGGCTCCCTGAATGATGAGGTGCTGCGTAATCTGGATGAAAGGTTAAAATATTTAAGGAACCTGGAGGAGCGCAAATCCCAGGTTATTAATTCCATACGCGAACAGGAAAAGCTGACCCCGGAGCTGGAAAAGAAGATTCTGGAGGCGGCAACGCTGGTGGCTGTGGAGGATCTCTATCTTCCGTACAGGCCGAAGAGGAAGACAAGAGCCAGCATTGCGAAGGAAAAGGGGCTGGAGCCTCTTGCCAACCTGATCAGCCTGCAGATGACGCAGACACCGCTCCTTAAAGAGGCCGAGAAATATATCTCGGAGGAAAAAGGCGTCCTGACCGCAGAGGATGCGCTTAACGGGGCAAAGGACATTCTGGCGGAGCGGATTGCAGAGACGGCGGAATACAGAACTTATATCAGGAAGACCACGTTTCAGGAGGGTTCCCTCGATTCCTCCGCCCGCGATGAGAAGACGGAATCCGTCTATGAGATGTATTATAACTTCACCGAGCCGCTGAAAAAGACGGCCGGCCACCGGATACTTGCCCTCAACAGGGGAGAGAAGGAAAAAATTCTGACGGTAAAGATTACCGCGCCGGAGGAAAAAATTCTCCGTTTCCTGGAAAAGAAAGTGATTACCAGGGACAATCCCGAGACATCGGGCATTCTGAGGGAAGTGGCGGAGGACAGCTATAAGCGTCTGATTTCTCCTGCCATTGAGCGGGAAATTCGCAGCGAACTGACGGAAAACGCTGAGGCGGGAGCAATCAAGGTGTTTGGGAAGAACCTGGAGCAGCTTCTGATGCAGCCTCCGATCATGGGCCGCGTTGTACTCGGATGGGATCCTGCATTCAGGACGGGCTGTAAACTGGCGGTGGTGGATGCCACCGGAAAAGTACTTGATACGGTGGTAATTTATCCGACGGCTCCTCAGAATAAGGTGGAAGAGTCCAAGAAAATCCTGAAAAACCTGATTAAGAAGTACGGTGTCTCCCTGATTTCCGTAGGAAACGGCACCGCGTCCAGAGAGTCGGAGCAAATTATTGTGGAACTCTTAAAGGAGATTCCGGAGCAGGTGCAGTATATTATCGTCAACGAGGCAGGCGCCTCCGTGTACTCTGCCAGTAAGCTGGCCACGGAAGAGTTCCCGCAGTTTGACGTGGGGCAGAGAAGCGCGGTTTCAATTGCCAGAAGACTCCAGGATCCTCTGGCCGAGCTGGTCAAGATCGATCCGAAGTCTATCGGTGTGGGGCAGTACCAGCATGACATGAACCAGAAAAATCTGAGCGAGGCCCTTCAGGGCGTCGTGGAAGACTGTGTAAACAAGGTGGGCGTTGATTTGAACACTGCATCGGCCTCCCTTTTGGAGTACATTTCCGGAATCAATAAGACGATTGCGAAAAATATCGTTGCCTACCGTGAGGAGAACGGTGTGTTTGACAGCCGCAGGGGGCTTCTCAAGGTGGCCAAACTGGGACCAAAGGCATATGAACAGTGTGCCGGATTCATGAGGATCCAGGGAGGGAAGAACCCTCTGGACACGACCAGCGTGCATCCCGAGAGTTACAAGGCGGCCGAGGCGCTCCTGAAACGTCTCGGATACGATATAAAAGAACTTTCATCCGGAGGAATCAAGGGAATCAGCCGAAAAGTGACGGACTATAAAAAGCTGTCCCAGGAACTGGATATAGGCGAGATTACTCTGAGAGACATTGTCAGCGAGCTGGAGAAACCGGCCAGGGATCCGCGTGATGAGATGCCGAAGCCGATCCTCAGGACGGACGTCATGGATATGAAGGATTTGACACCCGGTATGGTGCTCAAGGGGACGGTCAGAAATGTCATCGATTTCGGCGCTTTTGTGGATATCGGCGTGCATCAGGACGGACTGGTACATATCTCCCAGATGACGGACCGGTATATTAAACATCCGCTGGAGGCGGTCAGTGTCGGCGATGTCGTGGAAGTCAAAGTGCTGAGCGTGGATCTGGGGAAAAAGAGAATTTCCCTGACAATGAAAATAAAATAGTAACTGTTCAGAAGGTGGTATTTCACCAGGTATTTTCAGGCGGTTCGGACTTTGCATCCTGCATGGGTCCGGGCCGCTTTTAAATTAATAACGTCAGCCTGCGGCTGAGACGGCGGAGGACTGCTCGCCCGCGTTACAAAGATGAGACGGGAGGGGATGAATTTTCTGCCGGTAAAGGGGACATGAATTGTCAGCGTAAAGACGATAATTGTTTCATGACATCTCATAAAAAACTTGTCATGTTCTGTGATTTTTGATACAATATCACAAAATGATGTATTATTATGCGAATTATCAAATAATATTATATCAGACAGGAGGGTAAGTATATGAGTAAAGAAAAAGGTAAAAAGAAGCTGCTTGACCGGATCCTGAACGGGATCGAAGTGGCGGGCAACAAGCTTCCGGATCCGGCGACGCTGTTCGTTCTTCTGGCGACACTCATCGTAGTGTTATCCGGTATTTTTAGCGCCATGGGGGTCACCGCGGTCCATCCGGGAACAGGAGAAACCTTATCGGTTGTCAATCTGTTTTCCAAGGCCGGCGTCCGCATGATGTGGAGCAAGGCGGTAACCAACTTTTCAGGATTCGCTCCGCTGGGAATGGTGCTTGTAGCGGTAATCGGTTCCGGCGCGGCTGAAAAGAGCGGTTTTCTGGCGGCGTTTATGCAGAAGATGCTTGGAAGCGCAGCACCGGCATTCGTAACATTTGTAATTATTTTTGTAGGAATCAACGGCAATATTGCCGGGGATGCGGCTTTCGTTGTGATGCCTCCTCTGGCGGCCATCATTTATCTTGGAATGGGAAGGCATCCGCTTTTAGGTATGTTTACCGCATACGCCGGTGTGGCCGCAGGTTTCTGCGCCAACGTGGCTCTCGGGCTTTCCGACGCCCTGGCTTACGGGTATACGGAGGCGGCGGCCCAGATGATTGACCCGAATTATGTGGCGTCTCCCGCCATCAACTATTATTTCCTGATTGCTTCCTGTATCGTACTCTCCATCGTGGGAACAATCCTGACGGAAAAATTCATGGCGCCGCGTTTTGAGGGCCAGGACTTAAGTAAGTATGAATATGATAAAGCGGCGGCCGAACTTTCGCCAAAGCAGCATAAGGCCCTCAATCTGGCCGGTCTTTCTTTCGTGATTACGGTTGTGGTAATCATTGCAATGTGTCTCGGAAGCGATCCCGTTCTCGGCGACCCGGAAACAGGTTCCCTTATGGCATCCACCTCTCCGTTTATGAGCGGAATTATTGTAACAGTATCTATCATTCTCTTTGTACCCGGCGCGGTATACGGATTTGCATCCGGCAGATACAAGAATGACAAGGCGTTATTTGCAGATATCGTGGATGCATTTAAAGATATGGCCCCATACATACTGCTGTGCTTCTTCTGTGCGCAGTTTACAAATTACTTCAGCTGGAGCAACCTGGGGGCGATTATCGCCATCAAGGGCGCCGATCTGCTGACGGCAATGAACTTTACCGGTATTCCGTTACTCGTGGGTCTTGTGATAGTTTCCTGTATCGTCAACCTGTTCATCGGTTCCGCGTCGGCAAAATGGGCAATCCTGGCTCCCGTATTTGTACCGATGATGATGATCCTGGGATATGACCCCGCGGTTACACAGGTGGCATACAGAATCGGTGACTCCATCACCAACCCGCTGTCACCTCTGTTCTATTATTTCCCGCTGATCCTCGGATTTGCCAGAAGATATGAGAAAGATACGGGTATGGGAACAATTATAGCCAATATGATTCCTTATTCCGTGACCTTTACGGTCGCATGGCTAATTCTGCTGGTAATCTGGGCAATGTTTAACCTGCCTCTGGGTCCCGGCGGCGGAATTTTCCTGTAAACAATAACAAAAAATCCGGAGACGGAAGAAAGGCGGGAAAAACCTTCTGGTTTTTCTCGCTTTGCAATTGGTGCGTTACCGCTGCCGAATTTTACGATCCGGAGATAAATGAAAGGAAACAGTATGAATTTTAAAGAGGAGGCTGCGGGGCTGAGTGATTATATCGTCGAGAAGAGGCGTTGGATACACAGCCACGCGGAGGTATCTTTTGAGGAAAAAGATACGACGGCGTATATTACGAAAGAACTGGAAAGCCTGGGGATTGAAACGCAGCGTTTTCCCGATTATTACGGCGTGATTGGCACGATCCGAGGAGAAAAACCGGGAAAGACGGTAATGCTCAGGGCGGACATTGACGCCTTGCCGCTGAACGAGGAGAGCGGGGAGGCATTTTCCTCCTGCAATCCGGGAGCAATGCATGCCTGCGGACACGACTGCCACAGCGCAATGCTTTTAGGGGCGGCCCGTATACTGTGCGGCCATCGTGAAGGTCTCTGCGGCACGGTAAAACTTTTATTCCAGTCGGCGGAAGAATCCTGCCATGGGGCGAACTACTATGTAGATCACGGATATCTGGACGATGTGGACGCCCTGATGGGAATCCACGTCTGGGCCAGTATGGAAACAGGTTTTATGAATATCGAGGATGGATTCAGGATGGCGTCCTGCGACAATTTTAAAATCATTGTGGAGGGCTCCTCGGCACACGGCTCCACCCCGCACCTGGGGCACGACGCTATCGTGGCAGCCAGCTCGATTATCATGAATATACAGACCTTTGTCAGCAGGGAAAATGATCCGCTGAATCCAATGGTGGTATCGGTGGGTATGGTGAAGGCCGGAACCCAGTTCAATATCATCGCCGACCGCGTGGAGATGGAAGGGACCATCCGGACATATGGAGTGGAGATGAGAAAGAAGGTTCAGAAGGAACTGGGAAGAATCATCGGCGGCACGGCGGAGGCGCTTGGATGCAGAGCTGAATTTATCAATAATCCGATTGAACCTCCGGTTAATAATGACGACTTCGAACTCAATGAAACAGCCAGGGCGGCGGCAGTGAAGCTGTATGGAGAAGATGTCCTTAAAAAGATGCCGAGGGTAATGGGCTCCGAGGACATGTCCATTCTGATGGAAAAAGTTCCGGGACTGCTGTGTTTTATAGGCTATTATAATGAGGAGTGCGGAAGCGTTTATCCCGTTCACTCCGTCCATTTCCGTGTGGATGAAAAACTTCTGCCAAGAGGAGCGGCGCTCTATGCGCAGTTTGCTTATGATTATCTGGAAGGCGGAGAAGTGGAAGAGGAGGGGAAATCGCTGTGAATATAAAAGAACTTGCAGGAGAACAGAAGGAATATATACTTACGCAGCGCCGCTTTTTCCACGCGCATCCTGAGGTATCAAAGGAAGAGGCGGGGAAAACGGAACATATCGTAAGAGAACTGGAGGCAATGGGCATTCCGGTCCGCACATTTGACGACTGCACCGGTGCGGTGGGAACCATCGAGGGAACCCGTCCGGGCGGGGAACCGGGGGCGGGAAAAACCGTGATGCTGCGGGCGGATATAGATGCCCTGCCGATCACCGAGCCGCAGAATAAAGAGTACTCCTCACAGAATCCGGGCGTGATGCATGCCTGCGGCCATGACTGCCATATGGCCATGCTTCTGGCGGCTGCAAAAATCCTTTCGTCTCACAGGGATGAATTTTCGGGTACAGTGAAACTGCTCTTCCAGATGGGAGAGGAAGTCGGGATAGAATCAAAGCATTATGTGGATAACGGCGCACTGGACGGCGTGGATGCAATTTTCGGAATGCATGTGTGGGCGCTCCTGGACTCCGGCTGCGTCAATTTTGAGGACGGGGAGAGGATGGCGTCCAGCGACCGTTTTACAATCCGGATCAAGGGCTGCTCCTCACACGGAAGCGCCCCTCACGAGGGAAAGGATGCCGTCGTAGGAGCGGCCGCCGTTGTTATGGCGCTTCAGACTCTGGTAAGCCGTGTTAATAACCCGCAGAACACCTTTGTACTGTCGGTGGGGATGATGAATGGGGGAACCCAGTCCAATATTCTGGCCGGACAGGTGGAACTGGTGGGAACCACCAGGACGTTTAAAAGAGAGTTCAGAAAGAGCCTGCCAAAGCTCATCACCGATATGGCCTCAGGCATAGCCATGGCATACGGCTGCGAGGCGGAGACGGAATACTGCTTTTTCCCGGGACCGGTTATTAACGACCATGAGGATTTAAATAAAATAGCGAGAAGCGCGGCGGAGAAACAGATGGGAAAAGCGGCCCTTGTTCATTTGGATAAAATGACGGGTGCGGAGGATTTTTCCGTTCTGATGGAGAAGGTCCCCGGAGTTTATGGATTTTTAGGAGTGAGAAACAAGGAAAAGGGAATCTGCTGTGTGCATCATCATCCTGATTTCGAGGTAGATGAGGAACAGCTTCCGAATGGAACGGGAATCTATGTGCAGTTCGCGATAGATTATCTGAATGGATGAGAGAAACAGGGGAAGCGTGTTACTGGGCATACTATGCCCAGTAACGGATGCGGAGGAAAGAAATAGTTCTTGCCATTCCGTCGTCGTAAAGTTATAATTACAATACAAGTCGATGCCGTTTCAAGGCATCCGGATTTTTATTCCTGCAATGCAGTTTTGCATTGTAACCGGCAATTTCTGCCATAGTTCAACAGATAAAAGGATACGCTTTATTTTATATAATCAAGGTACTCCTCAATTGTAAGAGCCGGTGTAAAATCCTTAAGAATCTGCCTTGCTTCTTTTGCCTGGTTTGTCAGAAGGCGGTAAGCGGTAAGAGCCATCAGTTTGGCGGGATTTACAAAAGCCTTTTCCTCATCGGTCAGGCGGAAATCTTTGCTGTGCAGTGCGCCCTCGAATCCGCCGAAGGTAAAATTGAGCACCGGTATCAGGTGGGTCAGGTCGCCGACATCGGTGGAAGTCATATTTTCCTGGCCGGGTGTGATGGAAGTCCAGCGGATGGAGCTGCCGATGAGCCCGGCGGCGTCTATCATGACCTGATCCGGCAGGCGTTCAATGACGGGCAGATAGCCGGGCACATCTTTAATCTCAACCTCGGCGCCGATGGCATAGGCAGCTCCTTTGAAGGCGCGGTCCGTTTTCTCAGATACTTCGGCGACGGCTTTCAGGCTGCCGGCCCGCACCATCATATCGAGAATGGCTTTATCGGGCACGACGTTGACGGCAGAACCGGCTTCTTTCATAATAGGATGCACCCGGACATAATCTTTTTCCTGGAATGTTTCGCGTATCATGCCGAGAGCGCTGAGGGCCAGGGCGGCCGCATTCATTGCATTGATTCCTTCATGGGGAGCTCCTGCCGCATGGGCGGCTTTGCCGTAAAATGTCGCCGTTTTTCCAATGAATCCGGTGCAGGCGTTGTTGCCGAGGACGAAATCATATTCACTGAAAGGCAGCATATGGGCGTGTGTGGTTATCGCTATATCAATGTCCTCAAAACAGCCGCGGGAGATCAGTTCGGCCTTTCCTCCGGAATGGGTGGAAATCTTTTTTTCCCTCAGCCCGCAGCGTATATCCTCACTGAGAAATTCCTCGGATGGTACGGCAAAAAAGGTGGCCAGTCCGTCCAGCTTACCGGCAACTTCCGGAGCCGTCAGGGCAATTGCGGCCCCGAGCATCGCTATCATCTGGGCATGATGGCCGCAGGCATGACTCATTCCGTCGGGAGCGGCCTGCGGGTGGGAGGGGCAGAGAATTCCATCCAGCTCACTGATCAGGGCGAGATTTACACTGCCCTCTTTGCCGACGGAAGCGCGGAGCCCTGTTCCAGCCAGGCCGGTACGGACGGATAAACCGAACTTTTTCAGTTGTTCTGCAATAAAAGCGGAGGTATTTACTTCGGCGAATCCACGCTCTGCGCGGGTATAGAGTGCATTCCCCATGGAAATCAGTTCTTCACGGTGTTCATCAATGATATTTAATATTTGTTTTTCTGTCTCGTTCATGTTTTTTCTCCTGCTGTTCAGAAAGATCCTAGGTGAGATAACAGTTCAGCCATAATACATTCCGCGAGGTGTTTTCACGTGTTTTGCGTGAAAATCCCGAGTTATGCGGTTGGTCTGAATCCGTATTCATTTTCATGTTTTATCTTGTGAGTGTAATTAGAATATCAGGCCAGGTTCCTGCCCGGCCTCACGGTTGGGCAAGGTTATACTTCTTCGGTAATGGAAACCTCGCCTGCAATATTCGTATTAAAAATTTCGCGGACTTTTTCCGGATCATCCGTCTGTCCCAGAGCCCACATCAGTTTTGTAACGGCCGCTTCGGTCGTCATATCGCGGCCCGGGATGACTCCGCATTCCAGCAGACGCCGTCCCACCTCGTAGATTGAGAAATCACTTGGCTCGTACAGGCATTGGCTGCATGCCACGACGCTGATACCGGCTTTAGTGAGCTGCTCCAGTTTTTCAAGCAGATTCCTTCTGAAAAAGTGCAGTCCGCCGGCTCCGAATGCTTCCAGCACGATTCCGCGGTATCCCAGGTTTTTCAGCGCATCAAAGATGGCCGGTTTGGTGTTAGGAATCAGCTTCAGCAGAAAAACGTCGGTGGATATGCTGTCATTTAAAACAGCGCGGCAGGAGCCTTCGGTTGGCGGATCGGCAAGCGGGGCGGAAGATACCGGCTTTTCCGGCTCATGGTATCTGCGCATTCCATTGGCGAAAACTTCCGCCAGATAGGGGGCGTTAACACTCTCAAAAGCTTCAAAACCAAGTGTCCTCACCTTGACGGCGCGGCAGCCCAGCATAATCCGGCGGTTGAATGCCACACAGACGCCGTTTATTTTGGCGTCAATGGCGGCAAAGGCCGAGTATAGATTGTTTCGCGCATCGGTCAGCATGTTGTCGATAGGCATCTGTGAGCCGGTCAGCACAACGGGGATAGGCAGGCCCTGGAGCATGAAAGACAGCATGGAGGAGGTATATGCCATGGTATCGGTTCCATGGGTGACGACGATACCATCATAAATATCCAGATTTTCGAAGATATTGCGGGCTATTTTTTTCCATTCCTCCGCCTGGATATTGGAACTGTCCAGACTGAGCAGCTCGCGGCAGGTGATTTCATAACGTGATGTTAAATCTCCCATATAAGAAAGCAGCTCATCCGCATTCATCTCGGGCTCAAGGCCGTTCGTGCCTTCTTTGGATGCGATGGTGCCTCCTGTGGTGAATAATAATATTTTTTTCATATTGTTTTACCATCCTTTATGCTCACAAGTATACAGGAAACGATATAGGCTGGCAAGGGGGAAGAAAGGTGTTACGGTTCACTCCGTGACCTGTAACACGCGGCGCGGCGCATAGAAATGGATACCTGGCAGAGAGGGAAATACCGTTTTGTAAAATGCATGATTGACAGCGTGGAAACTGTCTTTTTGACAAAGATGGACAACCGCGGGAGAATGCAGCCCCGATTGACTTTTTTCAGTTCCTATATTAAGATGTGGGAAGGAAATATTGGTGTTTTGTCCCTTCGGTATTAATCGTTGCCCGGCTGGGCGGGGAGATAGGACACCGGAGAAAAGAGGCGTGTAATATGGATTTACGAATTAAAGTAACGGCAAGGGAGATCTTCCTGTTTTCCCTTCACCACTATTACCATTCCACAGCAGGCGCGATAAGCATCGGCTGTTCGGTGCTGGCCCTTGGAGCGGTGGCGGCCACCTGGTCTGCGCAGCCTGGCTATATGAAGGGAGTTCTGGCGCTGGCGGTAATATTGATCGCGGCGACCCAGCCGTTTGTCCTGTACAGGAAAGCCGGCAGGGAGACGCTGGATCCCCAGAGATCAAAGGAAACCCATTTTAAAATAGATTATAACGGACTGAGGGTGCACCAGGGGAAGGATAAGGCTGTAATCCGGTGGAACCAGATTGTAAAGGTGGGAAAGATATCGGATATTTATATCCTGTATCTGACCAAGGACAGGGCATACCTGTTCCCGGAGCGGGTACTCGACGGGAGCAAAAAAGAGCAGTTTCTGAACGTAATCAGAGAGTATGTCCCGGCAGAAAAGAGGAAAGGGATCTGAGATGACAATAGAGACATTTACACCGGAAGAGACATTTGAACTGGGAGAGAACCTGGGAAAGAAAGCAAAGCCGGGAGAGGTGTACTGCTTAAACGGAGATCTGGGAGTGGGGAAGACCGTATTTACCCAGGGTTTTGCGAAAGGACTCGGCATTGAAGGGCCGGTGAGCAGCCCTACGTTTACCATTGTCCAGCAATACGACGACGGGCGTCTTCCGCTTTATCACTTTGACGTCTACCGGATTGGAGACATCAGCGAGATGGATGAAATCGGCTATGAGGATTGTTTTTACGGTGATGGAGTCAGCCTGATAGAGTGGTCCAATTTGATCGAGGAAATTCTGCCGGAACAGCTTACACAGATCCGGATTGAGAAGGATTTGAAAAAGGGTTTTGACTACCGCAAAATAACCGTGGAGGAAAGAAAATGAGAATTCTAGGAATAGAAAGTTCATCTCTGGTGGCCTCGGTGGCCATTGTGACGGACGATGTTGTTACGGCAGAGTATACGGTGAATTTAAAGAAAACGCACTCACAGACGCTGCTGCCTATGATCGATCAGATGATGGGGATGCTGGAGGAGGAGCCGGGTACCGTTGATGCTATTGCTGTCTCGGGAGGACCCGGGTCTTTTACCGGACTCCGTATCGGCTCGGCGACGGGGAAGGGGCTGGGGCTGGCGTTAGGTAAACCGCTGATCCATGTTCCAACCATGGACGCTATGGCCTATAACCTCTATGGAGCTTCCGCATTGATTTGTCCGATCATGGATGCGAGAAGAAATCAGGTCTATACAGGTCTTTACCATTACCGTGATTCATTCGAGGTGGTCAGGGAACAGTGGCCGGCGGATATAAGGGAGCTGGTGGAAGAACTTAACCGGATTGGGGAAAAAGTTATTTTTCTCGGTGACGGAGTGCCTGTCTGCCGGCATATAATAGAAGAAGAAATAAAAGTCCCCTATGAGTTTGCACCGGCTCACGTAAACCGGCAGAGAGCAGCCGCAGTGGCAGCCCTGGGAGCCGTTTATTACAGTCAGGGTAAAACTGAGGATGCGTCGGAACATAAGCCGGACTATCTGCGCAAATCCCAGGCAGAACGGGAACGCGAGGTAGCGGAACGCCAGGGGGAAATGGATAAACTGGCGGCAGGGATTGTGGTAGTGGAGAAAAGCGGGGAGTAATAGAAATGGCGTCGATTCGTTTGATGGAGCTTAAGGATTTGCCGGATGTGGCGGAACTGGAGCAGAAAAGTTTTACAGTACCCTGGTCCGGGAAACTTCTCGAAGAGTGCCTGGAGAGTCCTTTAGACAAGGTATGGGTGTTGGAAGAAGAAGGAAAAATTAAGGGATATTGCAACTTCCGCGTCATAGCCGGGGAGGGTGAACTGATGAGAATTGCCGTCCTGCCTGCGTCCAGGGGGAGGGGGTACGGCAGGGAGCTTATGGAAATCCTGGCTGAGTATGCCAGCATAAACCAGGTGGAAGAAATCAGTTTAGAGGTAAGAGCTTCCAACAGCGCAGCCATAAATCTTTATAAATCATACGGTTTCAAAACAGAAGCAGTCAGAAAAAGGTATTACACCGCTCCTGACGAGGATGCACTCATTATGTGGCGCCGTCACAGTTGAAAAAATTACCACCTGAAATCGTGAATAAACCAGATATAATGTAGGAGTATCCCTGACGGTGATGCTCCTATTTTCTCTGCAGCAGGGAAAATCAGAGCTTCGGAAACCGGACGGGAAAAATGAGATAAAAAATAAAAAAGGTCCGGTCAGGAAAAAGAGGGACAAGCCAGAAAACAGGTGACACACGATAAGAAGAAAGGCGAGGATATTATGAGAAAGTACAAAGAAAATGGACAATTGGAAGCTGTCTGCTGTAACATGTGCGGGAAAAAGATGGTTGTGAAAGACGGAATTCTGAGAGAAGGGACTGCCCGTTTTGACTATGTGTGGGATTATTTCTCGGAAAAGGATGGAGAAGTGCATCATTTTGATCTCTGCGAGGAATGTTATGACAGGATGACGGCGGAATTCTGCATTCCGGTAGATATTGAAGAGCAGGTAGAGCTTTTGTGACAGGATTAATATGTGAAAACACTTCGCGGAATATATCCGTGTGAACAATAAATCAATCGCATCCGCATCCCAACTAAATCCTCATCCCCCTTGCAACCTGGCTTCCTTTTATGGTATGATTTGGGAGAACTATTTGACAGGATGTATATAGAAAAGAGGATTTTACATGTTAGACGTTTGTCTGCTGGGAACAGGGGGGATGATGCCGCTGCCGTACAGGTGGCTGACATCGCTGATGACCCGCTGTGACGGGAGCAATTTATTAATAGACTGCGGTGAAGGAACCCAGGTGGCGCTGAAAGAGAAGGGATGGAGCCCGAAACCGATTGATGTAATGTGTTTTACCCATTACCATGCGGATCATATCAGCGGCCTTCCGGGCCTTTTGCTGACGATGGGAAATGCGGAGCGTACAGAGCCCGTGATTATGATTGGACCGAAGGGCCTGGAACGGGTGGTCGGCGCTCTCAGGACAATAGCGCCGGAACTTCCTTTTCCGCTTCAATTTATTGAAATGACGGAACCAAGGGAAAAATTTGAGATAGGACCTTACGTGCTCGACGCATACAAAGTGAACCATAATGTCACCTGTTATGGATATTCTGTTTCCATCCCAAGAAAGGGACGGTTTGATGTGGAGCGCGCAAGAGAACAGCAGATCCCCCAGAAGTTCTGGAGCAGGCTTCAGAAAGGCGAGATTGTGGAGGACGGCGGACGTACCCTGACGCCGGATATGGTATTAGGAGCTGCCAGAAAAGGAATCCGCGTCACATACTGCACGGACACCAGGCCGGTTCCCGTGATTGCGGAATATGCGCAGGATGCGGATCTGTTTATCTGTGAAGGAATGTACGGCGAGGACGGAAAAGAGTCCAAGGCAAGAGAATATAAGCATATGACAATGTATGAGGCGGCAAACCTCGCAAAGACGGCGAAACCTGCGCAGATGTGGCTTACCCATTACAGTCCTTCCCTCACCAGACCGGAAGAATATATGGATAAGGTCAGAGAGATATTCCCTGAGGCAAAAGCGGCAAGGGACGGCTGGACGGCAGAGCTGGGTTTTGAAGAAGACTAGGAAGCGGGAGGAAGAAAGCGCCATGAAAAAACATACAACCGATGAAGATGTTTATATTCTTGCAATTGAAAGCTCCTGCGACGAGACCGCAGCTTCCGTGGTGAAAAACGGCCGCCAGGTGCTCTCGAATGTCATATCGTCACAAATTGACCTTCATACACTCTATGGAGGGGTGGTTCCGGAAATTGCCTCCAGGAAACATATAGAGAAGATCAACCAGGTAATTGAAAGCGCCCTGAAAGAGGCGGACATGACCCTGGAGGAAATTACGGCAATTGCAGTCACTTACGGTCCCGGCCTGGTTGGTGCGCTTTTAGTTGGAGTGGCCGAGGCGAAAGCGTTGGCTTATGCCGCTAAAAAACCACTTGTAGGAGTCCATCATATAGAAGGACACGTATCGGCCAATTTTATTGAGAATGCGGATTTGGAACCTCCGTTTGTCTGCCTTATCGTATCCGGAGGGCATACACACCTTGTAATTGTGAAGGATTACGGAGAATTTGAGATTATTGGAAGAACAAGGGATGATGCCGCCGGAGAGGCCTTTGACAAAGTGGCAAGGGCTGTGGGCCTGGGTTATCCGGGAGGGCCTAAGGTGGACAAGGCAGCACAGGGCGGAAATAAGCACGCAGTGGAATTCCCGAGAGCCAAAGTCGGGGAGAATCCCTATGACTTCAGTTTCAGCGGTTTAAAATCGGCTGTTCTTAATTATATTAATCATGCAAAAATGACAGGAGAAGAGATTGCCGTTCCCGACCTGGCAGCCTCATTTCAGAATGCCGTAGTGGAAGTTCTGGTTACAAGAACAATTGCAGCGGCCAGGGAGTATGGCTATGACAAGGTTGCAATCGCCGGAGGCGTTGCATCGAATACGGCCCTCAGGGAAGGAATGGAGGAAGCCTGCCGTAAAGCCGGGCTCAAATTCTATCACCCGTCCCCCATTTACTGTACGGACAATGCGGCGATGATTGGTGTGGCGGCCTATTATGAATACATCAATGGCTCCCGGGCCGGCTGGGATCTGAATGCAGTGCCGAATCTGAAGCTGGGGGAACGCTGATTATGGATAAAAAAGCCTTAAATAAGACAGGCCGGTTTGCGGCTGTCGTACTGGCGGCAGGCAGAGGGAGCCGGATGAACAGCAAAGTTCAGAAGCAGTATATGCTCCTGGATGGGAAACCTCTTATCTATTATTCACTGAAAACATTTGAGGATGGGCCGGTGAATGATATTGTGCTTGTGACAGGTGCAGAAGATATAGAGTATTGCCGCAAAGAAATTATAGAGAAATATGGATTCAATAAAATATTGGCCGTAGTCCCCGGAGGAAAAGAACGCTATCACTCTGTTTATGAAGGACTGAAATGTCTAGAGGCACAGGGGGGATACGGTCAGGGGGATTATGTCCTGGTCCACGACGGGGCCAGGCCGTTTGCCGATCCGGGGGTGATTGCACGGGTGATGGATGACGCAGTGTGTTATGGGGCCTGTGTGGCGGGGATGCCGTCCAAGGATACGGTGAAGCTATCCGATGACGCCGGATTTGCCGGAGTGACGCCGGATCGCTCCCTGGTCTGGACGGTTCAGACACCGCAGGGATTTGCTTATCCTCTGCTCAGGGAAGCTTATGACAAGATGATGGGCCGGGCGGAATATCAGACAGGTGTTACCGATGATGCGATGGTGGTGGAGTCGATGACCAGACATAAAGTCAGGCTGACGGAAGGCTCATACCGCAATATCAAGGTAACAACACCGGAAGATATGCTCGTGGCGGAAACTTTTATACATCATAGAGCCGATATTTAAGCAAATGGAAAAAGATTTACGGTGTGCCAGGATATGGATAGGTTTTTATTTTTCTGGATATACTGTACATAGTAATAGCAGCCGAATTATTAAAAACGGATCTCCTTATCCGTCCGATTGAGGTTTAGTGATTCTGAAGAAAGATTCTTATTTTACTATAGAATTCATATTAAGTTGAATTTATATAAAAGAGGACAACCTCATATTTTGGTGAAAAGGAAAATATAAGGACGAAAATCAACGATATAAAATATACCTAAAATGCCCACAGCCCTTGTAGTTAAAGGAAAGATTAGAGAGACTGGAAACCAGAAATTACAAAAATTGTAAAAAAATGAAAAATAGTGGTTGACACCTGTGGGTATACGTGGTAAGATTATCACCGTTGCTGCTGAGACAGCGAGCGACAAAGCCCTGATAAACAACCGTTTTCGGAGGCTGCAGAGATTAATTTTATCTAATGTATGAATTGAATCTATAAAAGATAAAATTCAAAAAAAGATAAAAAAGTACTTGACAAACTGGAAAGCCTGTTGTAAAATATGAAGGCACGTTTGGAGAGATATCGAAGTGGTCATAACGAGGCGGTCTTGAAAACCGTTTGTCCGAAAGGGCGCGTGGGTTCGAATCCCACTCTCTCCGTTAAGAAATATAATGCACAGCTTCATATATAAATAAGAAATCAACCGGCAGAAGTACCCAAGAGGTTGAAGGGGCTCCCCTGGAAAGGGAGTAGGTCGTTAGTAGCGGCGCGAGGGTTCAAATCCCTCCTTCTGCGTTCGACATTGACAGACAAGCAATTGGAAGTCGATGCCAGGAACCTTGAAAACTGAACAGTATGTAAAACCTTGAAAATTCTTAAAGAACAAAGGCTTTTGGTTAAGCCTAGAAGTTCGAGAGAACATTCAGAACAAAACCAAGTAAAAACGTGATACACTTGCGGAGCACGAAAGTGCTACAAAAGCGAACACAAACGGACAAAAATAGCCAAGCGATTTTTGAACGGAATCAAATCTTAAACATGAGAGTTTGATCCTGGCTCAGGATGAACGCTGGCGGCGTGCCTAACACATGCAAGTCGAACGAAGCGATTTAGCGGAAGTTTTCGGATGGAAGCTAAGTTGACTGAGTGGCGGACGGGTGAGTAACGCGTGGGTAACCTGCCTTGTACTGGGGGACAACAGTTAGAAATGACTGCTAATACCGCATAAGCGCACAGCATCACATGATGCGGTGTGAAAAACTCCGGTGGTACAAGATGGACCCGCGTCTGATTAGCTAGTTGGTAGGGTAACGGCCTACCAAGGCGACGATCAGTAGCCGACCTGAGAGGGTGACCGGCCACATTGGGACTGAGACACGGCCCAAACTCCTACGGGAGGCAGCAGTGGGGAATATTGCACAATGGGCGAAAGCCTGATGCAGCGACGCCGCGTGAGTGAAGAAGTATTTCGGTATGTAAAGCTCTATCAGCAGGGAAGAAAATGACGGTACCTGACTAAGAAGCCCCGGCTAACTACGTGCCAGCAGCCGCGGTAATACGTAGGGGGCAAGCGTTATCCGGATTTACTGGGTGTAAAGGGAGCGTAGACGGTACTGTAAGTCTGAAGTGAAAGCCCGCGGCTCAACTGCGGGACTGCTTTGGAAACTATGGAACTAGAGTGTCGGAGAGGTAAGTGGAATTCCTAGTGTAGCGGTGAAATGCGTAGATATTAGGAGGAACACCAGTGGCGAAGGCGACTTACTGGACGATAACTGACGTTGAGGCTCGAAAGCGTGGGGAGCAAACAGGATTAGCTACCCTGGTCGTCCACGCCGTCAACGATGAATACTAGGTGTTGGGGAGCAAAGCTCTTCGGTGCCGTCGCAAACGCAGTAAGTATTCCACCTGGGGAGTACGTTCGCAAGAATGAAACTCAAAGGAATTGACGGGGACCCGCACAAGCGGTGGAGCATGTGGTTTAATTCGAAGCAACGCGAAGAACCTTACCAGGTCTTGACATCGATCCGACCGGGGAGTAACGTCCCCTTCCCTTCGGGGCGGAGAAGACAGGTGGTGCATGGTTGTCGTCAGCTCGTGTCGTGAGATGTTGGGTTAAGTCCCGCAACGAGCGCAACCCTTATCCTAAGTAGCCAGCACGTAGAGGTGGGAACTCTTGGGAGACTGCCAGGGATAACCTGGAGGAAGGTGGGGATGACGTCAAATCATCATGCCCCTTATGATCTGGGCTACACACGTGCTACAATGGCGTAAACAAAGAGAAGCGAGACCGCGAGGTGGAGCAAATCTCAGAAATAACGTCTCAGTTCGGACTGCAGGCTGCAACTCGCCTGCACGAAGCTGGAATCGCTAGTAATCGCGAATCAGAATGTCGCGGTGAATACGTTCCCGGGTCTTGTACACACCGCCCGTCACACCATGGGAGTCAGTAACGCCCGAAGTCAGTGACCCAACCGTAAGGAGGGAGCTGCCGAAGGCGGGACCGATAACTGGGGTGAAGTCGTAACAAGGTAGCCGTATCGGAAGGTGCGGCTGGATCACCTCCTTTCTAAGGAAGAAGAAGTAAAGGTTTTATATACTGTTGAGTTTTCGAGGATACAGAGTTAATTGCGCAGAAATGAAGGGACAGAAGCGATGAAAGCTTGCTTTCAAGAGCGGATGGAGCGGAATGGATGCATAAGTGGTGCCAACCACGACCGAGAAAAGCGAAGCTTTTGGAGGTGCGATTAACGTAGCCTGGAAACAACATTTCTGGTGGCGATGCGCTTAGGGGAGACACCCGTTCCCATCCCGAACACGATGGTTAAGACCTAAGCGGCCGATGATACTATATTGGTAACGATATGGGAAAGCAGGTGGCTGCCAGATTAATGGGCTTATAGCTCAGCCGGTTAGAGCGCACGCCTGATAAGCGTGAGGTCGGTGGTTCGAGTCCACTTAAGCCCATTACCCGAGAGGGTAATGCCGTGGAACGAGAACAGCATACTGACAGGATAAACGGCTGAATTCAATATAATAAACAAAATGAATATGGGATCGCCTTTAATTAGGGAAGGCCCGCATCCATGGGGGTGTAGCTCAGTTGGGAGAGCACCTGCCTTGCAAGCAGGGGGTCAAGAGTTCGAATCTCTCCATCTCCATTTGCGCGAGCTGAAGGAAGAGTGCGCATGATGAGTCAGGGCTGTGTGGAAAGTTTACTTTCCTAAGCAGACATGAGGAATCAAGCATAGGCGTGAAACGCCGTGAACGAAAGGTCGTAGACCTTGAGTGGCATTCTGGACTAGGTAAACGCATCGCATGTACCTTGAAAACTGCATATTGAAATAATATCTAGATAGAGTTTCAAAACTCTTCTGAGTGGCTTGCCACAAAGAAGGGAAGAGAGACAAAATCAAGACATCCGAGGTGTTACACGAAAGTGTAACCGAAAAAAACAAACCAAAACGAATTTATTTGTAAACCTAAACCAAAGATTCAACGCTATGAATCTTAGACAAGAACCCGCACCCGCAGGTTTGAGTCAATTGGTTAAGCTAATAAGAGCGCAGGGTGGATGCCTTGGCACTAAGAGCCGATGAAAGACGTGATAAGCTGCGAAAAGCTTCGGGGAGGAGCAAATATCCTTTGATCCGGAGATATCTGAATGGGGAAACCCACTTGAGAAGACCTCAAGTATCCATACGCCAATACATAACGTATGGAAGGGAACCCGCTGAACTGAAACATCTAAGTAGGCGGAGGAAGAGAAAGAAAAATCGATTTCCTGAGTAGCGGCGAGCGAAAGGGAAAGAGCCCAAACCAGAGTGCGTGCACTCTGGGGTTACGGACTGCATACGTGAGCCGATTTGTTAATGGAACGGTCCTGGAAAGACCGGCCAGAGAGGGTGAAAGCCCCGTACATGAAAACAATAGGCAGCAGCAGGATCCAGAGTACCGCGAGACACGTGGAACCTTGCGGGAAGTCGGGGGGACCACCCCCCAAGGCTAAATACTTCTTAGTGACCGATAGCGCATAGTAATGTGAAGGAAAGGTGAAAAGGACCCCGGGAGGGGAGTGAAAGAGAACCTGAAACCCTGTGTTTACAATCTGTGGAAGCACGTTAAGGTGCGACCGCGTACTTTTTGTAGAACGGTCCGGCGAGTTGCGGATGCTGGCAAGGTTAAGCACTTAAGGTGCGGAGCCGAAGCGAGAGCGAGTCTTAATAGGGCGTCAAGTCAGCATGTGCAGACCCGAAACCGGGTGACCTATCCATGTCCAGGTTGAAGTTTCCGTAAAAGGAAATGGAGGACCGAACGCACATCCGTTGAAAAGGGTGGCGATGAGGTGTGGATAGGGGAGAAATTCCAATCGAACCCGGAGATAGCTGGTTCTCCTCGAAATAGCTTTAGGGCTAGCCTCGTATTAGTTTAGCGGAGGTAGAGCACTGAATTTCCTAGGGGACGTCAAAGTCTACCGAAGAATATCAAACTCCGAATGCCGCATAAATGATGTACGGGAGTCAGACTGCACGAGATAAGTTGGGTAGTCAAAAGGGAAAGAGCCCAGACCTACAGCTAAGGTCCCAAAGTGTGTGTTAAGTGGAAAAGGATGTGGGATTTCAAAGACAACTAGGATGTTGGCTCAGAAGCAGCCACACATTCAAAGAGTGCGTAATAGCTCACTAGTCGAGAGGTCCTGCGCCGAAAATGTCCGGGGCTAAAACACAACACCGAAGCTTAGGAATTGTCGTAAGACAATTGGTAGAGGAGCATTCTTAAAGGAGTGAAGCAGTACCGATAAGGAGCTGTGGACTTTTAAGAAGAGAGAATGCCGGAATGAGTAGCGAGATGGAGGTGGGAATCCTCCAGGCCGAATATCTAAGGTTTCCAGAGTAAAGCTGATCTGCTCTGGGTAAGTCGGGGCCTAAGGCGAGGCTGAGAAGCGTAGTCGATGGACAACAGGTTGAAATTCCTGTACTGCATATCATCAGAACTGTGGGGACACAGAACCGGTGCCAAACCCGGGAATGAAAAGACCGGGGCAAGCGTAGGACTGGTTGAGCTGGCAAATCCGCTCAACAACAGGAGGACGTGACGCGTAGCGAACTATTAGTAGCGAAGTTGGCGTAGGGGCTGTCGAGAAAAGCCGCTATTGTGTGATATGTACCCGTACCGTAAACCGACACAGGTGGATGAGGAGAGAATCCTAAGGCCGGCGGGAGAAGCATTGTTAAGGAACTCGGCAAAATGACCCTGTAACTTCGGGATAAAGGGTGCCCACGAGAGTGGGCCGCAGAGAATAGGCTCAAGCAACTGTTTAGCAAAAACACAGGTCTATGCAAAACCGTAAGGTGAGGTATATGGGCTGACGCCTGCCCGGTGCTGGAAGGTTACGAGGAGAGGTTAGAGCAATCGAAGCTTTGAATCTAAGCCCCAGTAAACGGCGGCCGTAACTATAACGGTCCTAAGGTAGCGAAATTCCTTGTCGGGTAAGTTCCGACCCGCACGAAAGGCGTAATGATTTGAGCGCTGTCTCAACAATGCACCCGGTGAAATTGAAATACCAGTGAAGATGCTGGTTACCTGCGCCAGGACGGAAAGACCCCATGGAGCTTTACTCTAGCTTGATACTGGGATTCGGTATTGCATGTACAGGATAGGTGGGAGACGAAGAAGAGAGGACGCCAGTCTTCTTGGAGTCAATGTTGGGATACCACCCTTGTGATACTGGATTTCTAACCAGCCACCGTGATCCGGTGGTGGGACAATGTCAGGTGGGGAGTTTGACTGGGGCGGTCGCCTCCGAAAGGGTATCGGAGGCGCTCAAAGGTTCCCTCAGAATGGTTGGAAACCATTCAAAGAGTGCAAAGGCATAAGGGAGCTTGACTGCGAGACTGACGGGTCGAGCAGGTACGAAAGTAGGACTTAGTGATCCGGTGGTATGAAAGTGGGATTGCCATCGCTCAACGGATAAAAGCTACCCTGGGGATAACAGGCTTATCACTCCCAAGAGTTCACATCGACGGAGTGGTTTGGCACCTCGATGTCGGCTCATCGCATCCTGGGGCTGAAGTAGGTCCCAAGGGTTGGGCTGTTCGCCCATTAAAGCGGTACGCGAGCTGGGTTCAGAACGTCGTGAGACAGTTCGGTCCCTATCCGGCGCGGGCGTAGGATATTTGAGAGGAGCTGTCCTTAGTACGAGAGGACCGGGATGGACTGACCTCTGGTGTATCTGTTAGGTATCAAACCTATGGCAGAGTAGCCAAGTCGGGACGGGATAAACGCTGAAGGCATCTAAGCGTGAAGCCCCCCTCAAGATGAGATATCCCATCGCAAGAGTAAGACCCCTTGAAGACGACGAGGTAGATAGGGCAGAGGTGGAAGCATGGCAACATGTGCAGCTGACTGTTACTAATCGGTCGAGGGCTTAACCAAAAGGTTAGGTTAGGATAGAGGAAACAAAGTTTAAAAACGGATGAATTTCAATATGTGGTTTTGAAGGTATATGTAATGGGAATCTGGGCATGATAACCGAGAGGGAGTCTGGTTCAGGTAACCAAAACATTCCCCTTTATTCCTCGATAGCTCAGTCGGTAGAGCACGCGGCTGTTAACCGCGCTGTCGTAGGTTCAAGTCCTACTCGGGGAGTTTTTTTGTATCAAAAAATAGCCAAAGATAAATTGACATTAGGCCAAAAATGTGATAATATTACTAAGCAATTAGCAGCGGGAAGAACACACTATGGAGTCGCTGTGAAGTAAGGCCCCATGGTCAAGCGGTTAAGACATCGCCCTTTCACGGCGGTAACACGAGTTCGAATCTCGTTGGGGTCATTCAGCCGATGTGGCTCAATTGGCAGAGCAGCTGATTTGTAATCAGCAGGTTATCGGTTCGAGTCCGATCATCGGCTCTTTTATATATTTGGACCTTTAGCTCAGTTGGTTAGAGCAACCGGCTCATAACCGGTCGGTCCCGGGTTCGAGTCCCCGAAGGTCCACTATCCTGAACTAAAGGAAAAGAATTAAAAAACGAAAGATCTGGCCCGGTGGCTCAGTTGGTTAGAGCGCCGCCCTGTCACGGCGGAGGTCGTGGGTTCGAGTCCCATCCGGGTCGCTAGTTTTAACGTTTGATGAAAGTCAGGCGAAAAACTTATAATATTTGGGGTCTTAGCTCAGCTGGGAGAGCATCTGCCTTACAAGCAGAGGGTCATAGGTTCGAGCCCTATAGGCCCCATTTATCTGTGAAAAACCAGATATGCCGCAGTGGCGGAACTGGCAGACGCACAGGACTTAAAATCTCCTGCGTGATTTCCTCGCCCGGTGTCAAAAGCCTTGAATTTACAAGGGTTTCAACAACTTCATAACTTGTGACCGTTTCAACATCCCTCCTGAACATCCCTCCAAATTCCGAGAGGAAAAATAAAGGTGGGAAATGGAACAACAAATCTGCGGGTATGGTGGAATAGGCAGACACAAGAGACTTAAAATCTCTCGGGAGCAATCCCGTGCCGGTTCAAGTCCGGCTACCCGCACCAGATTATTCAGCTTTGGAAGTTTTCTTCCAGAGCTTTTCTTTTTATGCCGGGTAACTTCCCATGATTGCGTTTGCGGACTGGACCTTTTTGCTGAAATCGAAATGAGTATATGTGTTTGCCGTGGTGGTGATAGTGCTGTGCCCTAACCACTCCTGAATCGCTTTCAGGTCCACACCGTTGGCATAAAGTAAACTGGCGCAACTATGTCTGAGGTCGTGGAAACGTATCATCTTCAGTCCGTGCTTTGTCAGGATCAACTTGAAATGCTGGCTGATGAATCCAGGTTTCATCCGGCTGCCGGTCTTGTCTTTGAGAACATAATCCAGATATTCCCGGCTGTAAGAATTTCCGCAAACCGCCTGATCTTCTTCCTGCTGCTTTTTCAAATTCAAAAGTGCAATCTCAAACGGTTCCACCAGAGGTAAGGTCCGCGTACTTGATTTTGTTTTGGTCTTATCTTTTGAAATCGTGATTGTATGCCCGTCTAAATAAATATCGGTCACAACATGTTTGATTGTGATTGTCTTTTTCAAGAAATCAATGCTGCTCCATTTGAGACCTACAATCTCGCTTCTCCGCAGGCCATAAAATGAGGCCAGGATAACGGGCAGTTCCACCGGATTACCTTTTACCGCCTGGAACAGTACGTCCAGTTCGTTCCCGTCATAATATTCAGGAACATAGACGTTTTTCTGCGGCCGTTCAATGCGGTCTGCCGGATTGGACTTAATCAGCCCTATCTGAAAAGCATATTGCAGACACTTCCGGATATTGGCATGGCGGTGAATAATGGTATTCGTTGTCAGGCCGTTTTCATTCATCTCATAGAGGTAATAGTCCTGAATGTACTTCGGGTTGTTTTCCATATCTGTCAGCATATACCCTTTTTTCTTGAAGTAGGGGGCTATCTTGCTCTTAATGCCGGAGGCATAGCCCGCATATGTATTGAGGTCAACGCTGCTTTTCATCATATCCAGCCAGTCTAGGATAAAATCAGAGAATAATATTTCTGTTTCTCCGGTCAGGGGATCAATCTTATCGGCCGGGTTATCCTCAATCCAGCCGGAGGTTACCGCGTAGGCCAGGGCACCGCTTATGACGGTGTGGCAGGTGGTGAGAATCCTTTTTAAATCCTCCGGTGAGGGAATCATGCCGTTCTGCCGGATATTCTCATACAACGATTTCAAGTCCTCGGTCGTCATATCCGCTATGGTTAAATTTCTGTTTTCAAGGTACGGTACGGCATACAGATTGATGGCAACACGGTATACGGCGTAAACGTCAGCCGCAAAATTCGCTGTCTCCAGCCATTCGCTGAGAAAGTCATAGAATAATGTGTCCTTATCCCAAAGTGTGGGGATAAATTCTTTCCTCAACTGGAGGAGCATACCCTCCGCCCTCTTTTTGTTTCCCTTTATGGGGAGACGGGTGCTGACGGATTTTGTTTTCCGCTTTTTGCTCTTGTCATAATAATTTAATATCATCTGATAAATGCCGTTCTGAATTCGTAGATGTCCTGCTACCATGTATATCCTCCTTTGCGGGGCAGCAGCTAATTTACACCTACCATTGACACTTTTATTATACCGTGTCTTTGGAGGTTTGACAGCCCCAGACGCACAGGAATTTTTAAAGCTGCTAATTTTTGATGATGTTTAGGTAGGCCATGATGTGGATTTTCGGTATCTTGTAAGTCCGGCCGATCATAAAATGTTCAATGGCATTTTCTTTCAGCAACCGGTAAGCTGTTTTGGTGCTGATACCAAGCATTTCACTCATTTGGTCTACGGTAACTACATCGGGGTATTTCTTAAAAACAGACTGGTAGGCTTCTTTCTGGGAAATAGCCATATCCATAAAGCAGTCCCCCCTTTTCTGAATAATAAAAAGAAAAAGGCATGAACGGACGGCTGTATGGCACCATAGATGAACTATGTACAGCTCCACGGGAATCTAACCCCTGCATGGTTCTCATGCGGCCCTACTCATTGCCTGCGACGCTCTGAACGCTCTGGCTGTGACTGTAAGGGAGTATCATTATCCTTTCCGTGTGTCATTGCCTGCAAACTGCCGTGTTTGCGTTACAGCCTGGTGTTGTCGCTCGCTCCGGGGAGATCATGGCGCACTGGCTGCCCGGCTCGGCACGGAAAGAAAGTATCCGTCTGCCTTATGCTGCGCCGGCGTTTTCTTCCGGGCTTTCTTTGTCATGGTTCAAAACAGGCTATGTGCCGGTCCATTGGAGCGGGGATAGGGAGTGGAACACGCTCCGCGGGATAACCCTTATGCCGGCAGCACTTTAAAGCCCGTCACAATGCTGTAAATCAGTTTGGTCTCCAGCCGGAGCCGCATGGATTCATCAACGCACAGGTATTCATTCCCGTATTTGTCTTTCATCGGCCTGGTGGCAAGAGCCCGTATGTAGCTTTGGTAATGGGAGACAACAGTGGTGAGAGCTGTCTCGTCACCCTCCATTGCCGCCAGGATTACCGGCAGCGGCAGGGCTTTCTTTTTTACGGCCATTCAAATCCCTCCTTTTCCAGATACTTGCGCAATTCTTTCAGAATGTTTGCCCGCCGTTTGGATATGGTCTGCCGCAGGACATTCAGCTTTTCGCTGATCTCGCGGTCATTCATACCCAGGAAATAGGACAGCAGGATTATATCCCGCTTATCTTCCGGCAGCTGTCCGATGGCTTCTGCCAGGGAATTGCCGGTTACGACTACCGGGAGCCCTTGTACTTCAAAGATGTGTTCATCCGCAAAATACTTGTCCACGGTGGAGGTCTGTTCCAGCTCTGCGGCTGACAGTTCATTCAGGGACTTCTCGGCATTCCGGAGCCGTGCATATTCCTTTAGAATATCGCAGGCTTCGTTCTTCAGAACTCTGGCGCAAAAGGCGCCAAACTGATTCTGAACGCGCTGTTCGTAGGAGTCTTTCATGTTCTCACCCCCTTTCGCACTGCGGCGAAGCAGGTGATGTTTTTTTCCCTTTCGCATGGGTAACTGTAAAAAGCCGAAATCGGCAACCGCAAAAGAGAAAAAATATTTGAAAGGCTCCAATAGGAGGAAACCGTCCAAACCGCAAAAAGGCCCGACTGAAATAAACTCAGCCGGGCATGGGAAATAATATATCCTATAAAATGATTTGTATGTTCATATGTAAGTGCGTAATACTGCGGAGGAGGAGTATGAATTTTTTTGACTTTAAAGGTTTATGAAAAATGCAAAATATTAAAGCAAACATGGCGGTTCCTCCTTAGATACCGCCATATCCTAAAAAAGGGTGACTTTAACACACCCTCCGTAATCCAATTTTTGAAAAAGGAAAACGGCGGTTTAATTTCAAACTGCCGTTTTGTGCTGCTACACAGATAGCAGTTTTCCTTTTTAGTTGATCCTTACTAATCTTCATCATTATGCGGACGCTTTTTGGAATTTTTTTTATCGTTGTATTTTTTCATAATAACCATTTTAAGTAAGCCAACGACAATCAAAACCGCAACAATGATAATCCACCAGTATTGTTCCATAACCTACCTCACCTCCTTTCATTGGCCTTAAATCATCTTCCCCGTCCTATGCAAAGTGGGGAAGTTCATTAGTATTAACATGTACCATACAATGTTTACATTGTGGAAACCCGTATGCCTTATTTACATTTCCATTTAGCAGGCTTTCATTTTTTTCCATATAGGCTCCTTACCCTGCCAGCTTCTGAAACAGACGTTTTGTAAGGAAGTAATACCAGATTAAGGCTACCAGCAATGCTATGGTGAGATAAAGAATCGCCTCATTCTGTACAGCTTTTGCCACCCAAAATGATGGAAGGAAGCCGACTGCAAACTGATAGTAACTATCAATAAAGAATGGAGCCGGTATTCCTAGTAATGTAAGTGCAGCCAGTTTTGTAACTGCCATTCCTTCCAGTTTATTAGTTGAAAGTGTAATAATCATCAGGGCTACTATAATAGCCTGAATCGCTCCCAATACGGACAAGCCTAAAACCATGATGACGGGCCGTCTTTCCAATGAAAAGATTAGCAACACAATAAACGTAACAACAGTTGACAGAATTGCAGGTATTCCAAGCCTTGAAAATATATATCCTGATTTTCCGAGTGGCGTTATTGAAAAATAGCGTGAGACTTTATCATCAATTTCTTCCAAGGTAATCATGGCAAAAGCAAAACAAAGGAGCACTGGTGCCATGATAGAGAGAAACAGGTCAAAAATCGGATAATAGGGCAGTAAAGAAAACTTTGTCGCGTTCTCTATTAATGGGATTCCAAATTTAATAAGGGCACCAACCAGAAACGGAGTGAAACAAGCTGCAAACATCATGGGATCTTTAGTTATCTGTTGGAATACCTGCCCTGTGCTGTTAAATACTTTTTTCATATCTTCACACCTCCAATACTCCGCCACATTTTTGATACCATCTTATGGGCTACCAGATATAGGACAAAATTCGTTGCAAGAATAAGAACCAAGTCCAGAAACAAATTCTGACTATACCCTGTTATTAAATTCATGCAGGCCATTAATGGAAAGAATCGCAAGATTTCCGGCAGGTCTGTAAATAACCCTAAAATTGGTGGGACAAAGCATAAAATTTCAATGGGCATGATTACAATTAAAAACTGATTCAGGTTCGCAATCTTTGTGGCGGCCATGATACCAAGCATAGTAAAAATCGATGATGTTAATGCTGTCCCGGCTATGATACCTGATATGTTCCCATTTCCTGCCGTAATTCCCAGTATCAATGCGACCACGCAGGATATGAACATTAAAGAAAATACCTTAGCAAGGATATACTCGGATACCTTTGTCGGCGATATTGCAATCGCATTGAGTACCTTTTGACTTTTTTCAAGTAAAACAATCGCTCCCATGAAAAACAATCCCATGGCCGCCGGATCAGAATAAACCATAATGGCAACAGCATTGTGTTTCCAGTTTTCTGGTAAAGATGTAATGCCACAGACATAAATCACTGTTAGGACAAAATAAATAAAGTAAAATCCATATTTCCACTGGAAATGAATATCGCCGCGGATCAATCTTCCTAATTTCATTGCAATGTCCTCCCGGTTATGTCCACGAAAATATCATTTAATGTTGGCTCACTGCTATGAACAGATTGAAGGCTGTTACTCCGGATAAGCTCATTTAACCGTTTATCAGCAGCCGTTTGTGTAAGCATACATTCCCCGGTCTTTTCACCATTTTCAAAATAGGTGTACTGGAGTTTAGCTGCACCTCTTGACATGATGAGATTATGGGGGGTATCCAGGGCGCTGACTTTTCCTGACACGATAAAAGCTACCTGATCGCACAGTTCCGTAGCGTCAAACATATTGTGTGTGGTAATAATAATCGTTTTGCCGCGCTTTTTCTCGGAAAGGATAATATCTTTCATGAGCCTGCTGTTTGTAGGATCAAGGCCGCTAGTAGGTTCATCAAGAAAAAGAATATCCGGATTGTGAACCAGGGCCTTTATAAAGTTCAGCCGGGAGCGCATGCCTTTTGAAAAATTGGAAACCTTCTTATCACCGTCATTTTCCAACCCCACCATTTTTAAAAGTTCATCGGTTGAGCGAAGTGGCCGGTCATATAGGGAACCAAAGTATTTTAGATTTTCGCGTGCGGTGAATTTCTCATAACAGGTGGAAAACTCAAAGTCAACACCAATACGCTCATAAAAACTGTTAGTTCTTTCGCGTATTTCTGTTCCCGCGACTTTGACACTCCCTTGATATCTTGTGTTGAGCCCGGTTAAGACTTTTTGTATGGTTGATTTTCCGGCGCCTGATGGCCCCAGAAAGCCAAAAACTTCACCCTGCCCCACATGAAAGCTTACGTTTTCAACAAAAGGCTTATTTGTATAGCTGAAACATAATTTGTTGACCTCAATCATTTTAATTCCTCCCTGTTGGATATATGACGTTTTATATTATATAGTCATATAAAAGTTAAAAAAATGTTTGGCTACCTGTCAGCCAAATAACCAAACAAATGTTGCTATTCTTTAATAACCTGATTCACGATACCATCAACTAAAAGTGTTTGTATCTGTCCTAATTCTTTATCCTCCTTGAACTGCTCAAGGCAGGTCAATACAGAATAGAGAGATTTAATTATTACTGTGTGAGGAACAGTAAATTGCACTCCCATATGTTCCAGCATTTCCAATATGCGGATGTCATTGTACATATGATTGTTGAAAATATCAGGAGATAATTTCCGTTGCAGATAATCCATTATGGATAAGTCAATTTGCGACAGGATGGGGGAAGTAACGATTCCGCTAAGTCCCATCATAATGACATCTTTGGTTAAAGTCCTTTGCGTAGGATAACGTTTATTCTTCACCACCGTTTCAATGTCCTCAAAAAGTTTTTGCTGTAACTGAAAGTTGATTTCTACATACAGGTGTTCTTTGCTGGGATAAAACGCATAAAAGGAGCCTTTGGATATATTAGCAGCAACAGCTAAATCATCAACCGTTACTTTTTTTAATCCGTGTAGGGCAAAGAGTTTTTCGCCCTCGGCTAACAGTTTATCACTAATAAAGGCTTTTTCTTTTTCTGTAAAGCGTGGCACTTTTATCACCTCCTTATGACTAAATATTTAATAACGTCATATAGAATATATCACTTATGATTTGTATTGTCAATCATTTTCTCTTTAGCTCTGTTGTTGGCACAATGCAATATAAATACTTATGCAGTGTTGGTTCTAATGCATTCAAAGTATCATTGGTATCCTCATTAAAAATCATATGCCGGTTTAGGCTAAGCACAAGCATTTCTTTATTAGCAGAGTTAATCTGTTCATACACTTTTTCTATGTAGTCATAGCTGAATAGCGGATCACCTTTGGCTGTAATTAAAACAATCGGACATTTGATTGAGCCATCTTCAAGGCAGGATAAATCAGCATTAAACAAGCTGGCTACAAATTTTAAGGGATAATAGGGCAAAAGCATGGGATCATTAAGGCAATCATTTTTTGCCTTTTCACTATGGAAAACCTTGTTAAAGTCCAGGTAGGCATCAGGATGAATTTTCATGTTGGGAAATATCGTTCCGCCTACACGAAACATAAACTGAATAAATCCCATAAAACGGTGTGTCCATGCTGGAAATTTCGTCAGGCTCATCGTCTCTCTCAACGAGGTCAGCATGATATTGTACGGAAAAACGGCCTTTATACGGGTATCCCGGCCTGCGGCCATGGCAGCTAAAATTCCACCCTGGCTGGAACCCATAATCGAAATATTATGTCCAAAATTTTCGATTGCAAATGTAGTTGTGTCATAAACATTTTGCAATAGATCATCCATTGTGTAATTTGTTTTGACCTTTGGGCTTTTGCCATGTGAAAAATAATGAATGCCAATAACATTGAAACCACGTTCAGATAAACCGTTCAAGAACGTTGCATACATTAGTGGATGTGACATCGTTCCAGGAAGAAATATTATAGTTGGTTCGTCTGCGTCTTGTATCCACATGGATAGAGTAATGGGTATGTTATCTGATAAAATTTCAAATTCTTTGTAAGCCATAAGCAACCTCCTATATGACTATATTAAATTTATCGTCATATAGATTATAAGACAAATACATATTCGTGTCAATATATTAAATTTTAATAATAGGAACTATATTGGCTAATAATAGGAACTGTGTAAGCATATCCAAAAGAAAAAGGGAACTGTAAAATGTAATTGGGTGAACAAATTATGAAAAGACCAGTACCAAAGTATGATTTTACGGCACTCGGACAGGCAATAAAAGCGGAGCGGACTGCAAGAAAAGAATCACGGAAGAAAGTGGCGGATGAGATGTATATTTCTCCACGCTATCTTGCTAACATTGAGAATAAAGGGCAGCACCCAAGCCTCCAGTTATGTACGGAGTTTGCCATCCGTTACAATATATCCCTGGATCAATTCATTTTCGCTGAGAATGAGGGAAATAAATCCACGCAGCGCAGACAGCTTGATGTCCTGCTGGATGGGATGGAGGACAGAGGCTTGAAGATTGTCACCGCCACCGCACAAAGTATCCGGGAAACCGAAACGGAGGAAGAAGCATGATTCTCCCGTTACAACTGAATATTGTTTAAGGGACGCTATGAGCCATGACTGGTTTGTAGCGTTTTTCTTTGAAAATGGTTGCTGAATCGGTGTTCCCGCAGTTACTAAAGTACGGAAAGACTAAAGACAGCAAGCACAGCAAGTGGGTACCCACCACTTGCGGATTTTTCCATTTAGGCCCCGTTGCCCAAATGGAAAAATGCTTGTTGGGATAATCCCAAACCCTTATAGAAAGCGAGGAACGCCATGGTAAACCGGAAGCGGAATATCCAGATGAAGTTCTGGGTGACAGAGGAAGAAAAACGGCTGATTGATGAAAAGATGAAGCTGCTCCCAACGAAAAGGTACGGAGCCTACTTCCGCAAGATGGCGATTGACGGCTATATCATCTATACGGATACATCCAACATTAAAGAGTTTACGGCGCAGCTTGCGGGGATTGGCCGGAACATTAACCAGATAGCGAAAAAGCTCAACGCCGGCGGGCCGGCTTATCAGGCAGATATGGAGGAAATCCTGGAAAGGCTGGATCAGATATGGCAATTACAAAGACACATCCTATCAAGTCTACGCTGAAAGCGGCGATAGATTATATCTGCAATCCCCAGAAAACGGACGGGAAACTATTGGTATCCTCCTTTGGATGTTCAGCGGAAACGGCTGATATTGAGTTTGCCTGGACGAGGAAATATGCCATTGACAAAGGCACAAACCTGGGGCGCCATTTAATCCAGGCATTTGAACCGGGGGAGGTCACGCCGGAGGAGGCCCATGAGATTGGTATGCAGCTTGCAAGGGAAATCCTAGGGAACCAGTATGAGTTTGTTCTTACCACGCACATAGACAAAGGGCATATACATAACCACCTGATTTTTAATGCCGTCAGCTTTACGGATCACCGGCATTACCATTCCAACAAGCGGAGTTACCATAACATCCGCCGTGTCAGTGACCGTCTCTGTAAGGAACATGGCCTGTCAGTCATTGTTCCCGGACAGGACAAAGGAAAGAGTTATGCGGAACATGCCGCAGAGAAGGCGGGGACCAGCTATAAGGCAAACCTGAAAGCTGCCATTGACCGGCTTATTCCCATATCCGCGGATTTTGAGGACCTGCTCCGCCGCCTGCAGGAGCAGGGGTATGAGATTAAGCGGGGAAAATATACATCCTGCCGAGCTTCCGGCCAGGAACGGTTTACCCGGATGAAAACCCTGGGGGCAGATTACACGGAGGAGGCCGTAGCTGCCCGGATTGCGGGGAAACCCCGCCCCTCCAGGCTGCCGAGGCAGGGTGATGGGCGGATCAGCCTGCTTATTGACATTCAGAATAACTTGAAGGCCCAGGAGAGCGCCGGTTTCACGCACTGGGCAAAAATCAATAATCTCAAACGGGCGGCAAAGACCATGAACTTCCTTACGGAGCATGGGATCGCCAGCTATGAGGAACTGGAAAACAGGATGGAAGCACTTACCGGGAGACGCGAGGCAGCCCTGGCAGCTATCAGGGAAACAGAAGAACATATGACAGACCTTTCCATGCTGATGAAACACGCAACTACTTACTGGAAGCTGAAACCGGTCTATGACAGTTACAGGAATTCCCCGGACAAAGAAAAATTCCTCCGGGGGCATGAGGGGGGCATTATACTGTTTGAAGCGGCGGCCAGACAGTTAAAGGAGCGGAACCTCAAAAAGATTCCGGCCTTTCAGTCGATGAAAGCGGAGTATGATGCCCTCACCGCAAAAAAGGAGGCACTGTACCCGGAGTACCGCAAGGCCAGGGCAGAGGCAAAGGAATATGAGGTCATCCGGCAGAATGTGGACGTCCTGCTCTCCATCCCGAAAGAACCGGACAGGGACAGGTCACAGGAATACAGATAAAAAAATTGTAGGCGCGGAAAAAAATCTGTTGTATAATGGGAGCAAAAATGACACCGCAGACACACAGCAGCAAAGGAGGTTCTATGGCAGTAATATTTACTTATGGCCTGGCGCTTGCCATCGGTCTTGTAATCGGCCTGGTGCTTATGGTAATCGGCCTGTTCTTCGGAAACATCATCTTATTTGACAGTATCAGCCTGGCGGCCGGCGCGGGATTTGCCTGCCATCTCCTGGCGGGTGTCCATCCTGCCATATGCCTGGTGATTGGCCTGGTATTTCTCTTTTGGCTCCAGAATACAGCCGTCGGCTTCTGGATCATCGGCGGGATTCTCTCCCTGTTCTGGGCGTTTGTATTCGGATTCCTTGCATATGCCTTTTCCGGAGAGGACATGGTATGGTTTTATGTTGTCATGGGATTAGGGGTTCTCCTGATGGGAGGGCTCCATTTAAAGGCAAAAAACAGTTAAAGAAGCACCGTGGAAATGTGCATAACCAGCCATTCCACCGATGGAAAAGGGCGTTCACAGGCCATGGAAAAGCACAGGGCTTTCCCACATCCTGCAAACGCCCTTTCCCACAGCTCCATGGGACGGCAGGTTATACACATTCCCACAATGCCTGCTGCTGCGGAATCCCCCTATTGCTCATATCTTTCAGGACAGTAAAAAATCAGAAAGTCCATTTCCCTTTCAGAAGTTCCCGCCGGCGGTTCCCTCATATCGCAGGAAATATAAAAGTCACCAAAAGTGAACGCGGTGACTGTTTCTTCAAACAGCCGGATTCCCCTTGTCTTAAAATTGATTACCCCCACGCCGTAGGGATTGTCACTCCAGTTTTCTTCCATGGTCCGGTTGAGGCAGCTGGTACAGAGATGGGAGGCGGCCTCTTTTAAATCCAGGGTTCCATCCTGGTTGAAAGAAACGAAACCCGTGGCAAAGCCCCGGCCTGTGTCCTCCGAGATCATGGTAAAAAAGCCATCCTCCCCGCGGCTCATGATATGTGTGGCAGAACCCCGGATCGGTTCCTCAATCAAGTTTCCATCATCGTCATAACGGTTAATCCCGACATAGGACAGCTCAAAGGTGTTCAGGCTGATAATGCCGATATTGTCCTGGTCCCAATACAGAGGGAGCAGGGTTCCTTTTCCGTCACCGCACAGGAGACAGTCTGCCGGCGGGGTGTCGGAAGTATACCGGGGTTCTTTCACGGTTCCTGTTTTTTCTTCCTGTTCCTGGGAGAAAGCTGCGCGGGATTCCGGCGCCTGTACCGGACCGCAGCCAGGGAGCAGCAGGGCCAGGGACACGGCAGCCGCATATAAGGCGCTGGCTGCTGTAAGATGGTATGTGCCTGTATGTCTCATATAATCCTCCTGTCGTCTTAAAAACGTTGTTTTCTCAATAATATCTGATACAATCAGATAGGTCAACTCAAACATCCTATACAGCCGGATATATTTTGTATCAGTGTAGGGTACAATCATATAAAAAGGCGGTGGGGTATGTTTGAGGAATTGTTTTACAGGAGACTGGCAAAGCTGCGCACGGAAAAAGGCATTTCAGCACGGGACATGAGTTTATCCATCGGGCAGAGCGCCGGCTATATCAATGCGCTGGAAAATAGAAATGGTTTCCCGTCCATGCAGGTGTTTTTCTATATCTGTGAATACCTGGGTGTTACGCCGTCCGAATTTTTCGATGAGGGAAACGGCCACCCGGCAGAGTACCAGGAGATTATCGGAGATTTGGATTCCCTGGATGATGAACAGGTGCAGAATGTAAAAGCCATCATAAAAGGCCTGAAAAGATAAAACGTATGTGAGGGCAAAAAAAGAGCGGGAACACAGCCGTTGTATAAAACCATCGGCTGTGTTCCCATTTTTATGTCTGAAAAGGGGTATGATAAGCTGCCTTTTCCCTTTTCCGTTCCAGGCGGTAAAGTCAGACGGGAAAACCTATGCCCCATGCCAATGATGGCTGATACAGAGGGCTTTTCCGCCTGTTTTCAACCTTTTTTCGGGGTGTTTTTTGCGCCCTTGCCTGCATACTTCGGGCATTGAACCAGTGACGCCCGGAAACTCTGCTTGCAGCCATGGATACAGCGTTTGCAAAGTTTGTTGTACTGGCGCCTGCCGTTTTCCCCAAGGAAGAAAGACCATTCCAGTTTCCAGCGTTTGCTTTTGCTCATAGGCTGTCACGCTCCGGGGTATCCCTCCCCGGATTTTTCTCCGGGGCTTTCCGCTCCGCACATTCCCGCTTTGCCTCCGCCAGTTTCTCCCGGAGGGACGGCTTGCCGCCTGTCTCCGGCGGGGTGGCCTCCCGCTGGCCGTTGTTGATAATCCCGTCAATCATACCGTAATCATCTTCCAGGGACATTTCTGCGCTGCGGAGATAATCCTTGTTCATGGGGGAGGCTGCCAGGCTGTATTCCCGGACCTGCTCCGGTGACAGCGGTTTTGTGTATTCCAGATAGCCGACTGCATGGATGAGGCCGTTTTCCACCATGGTGGTATGGCCGTATTCCTCCACCTGTGGCGGCTGTTCCCCGTCCAGCGGATAGGCGCCGCGCTCCAGGGAAGCCTCCGTGATGTAATAGCGGTAGGTGTCATGGTAGACGCCGTAGTGGTCGTGCAGTTCCGCCTCCGGCACGGCGGCGATCAGCTGGATGGCCTGCTGGACCAGGGGGCTTTCCCGGTAATGGGGGATTTCATTGATAGTGTCGGTGTCGATGGTATTGCCGGACAACAGATCCATTTCCCCGTCATATATGCTGCCGTCCTCCAGGAGGAAGCCGATTCCCTTGACGCCGTTCAACCGTTCTGACGGGATTGCATGGTACAGCTCCACGGCCTCCGCCAGGGACAGGTTGTTATGGTATTCACCCAGGGAGGGGAATTCCATGCACTCCGCTACATAGAAGGTCAGCTTTGCCACCGCTTCCGGCGCGTCTTTCAGTTCTGAGAGCCCGTCATCATGGGCGCGCACTTCCTTCATGGGGGCGGGGAGTACCATGATTTCATCCCCCATCTGCACGAACATTTCCGGTGTCCGGAAGTGTTCCATGTACTTCTGTGCCAGTTCTGGGGACAGGGAGGTGAAATCTTCCTCCCCAAGGCCAGCCACCAGGAACGGGCCGCATACAATGTCATAGACCTTTCCGTTTTCATCGCGCAGGGCCCGGTTAGGCTCCATGCCGTTCAACTTGCTTTCATCATTGCAGATGACGGCGACCAGATCATGGAAAGGATACGCGGCGGCGATTATGCCGCCCACCTCTTTCTGCAAAGCGCCCAGGCCGGGGGGAAGTTCCTTGACATAGGGCTCTTTCATTGGCTCCACCACAAGTACGGCCAGTGTGGGCTCCGGTTCTGCCAGGCTGCCGTCCGGCTTTTCCGGCTCCGTCTCCCGGCCCGGTTCCAGGAATCCGGGAATTTCCCGGAACCCGAAGCTGTCACAGTAATAGGCGCTTTCTTTCCCGTGGTCCTGGAACACCACCACATCCGATACGGATAGGCTGTGCCCGTGGAAATTGTCAGGGCGTTCCAGATTCAGGTCCCGGTAAATGCTTTCCAGGGTTTCCCCAGGCGTCAGCGGCGCCGAATAAACCAGTTCGTAGTTCCCGGCGTCCGGGGAATGGCCGGCGGCTTCCAGACGTTCCAGCGGTTCAAAGCGGAAATCCCGGTATTCTTCCCCGTCCTGTATCTGGTAGACGCAGTAGGTGTCAATGCCGTATTCTTTTTCAAAGTCCGTAAGCCGTGCAATCAGAGGGGCGGCGGCTTCTTCCAGGCCCCTCTCACGGGCTGTGTTGATGAGCCCGGTCTTGATTGCGGAGGTGCGGCCCTTATAGAGCTGTTCATGTAAGGCAATCTGCTGTACTGTCTCATCCGGGAACATGGCGGCATATTCCGCATGGTAGCCGCGGAAGAACTGGTCCGCGTCAGCGGCAAGCTCCATGGAGGCGGTAAGCATACGCTCATCCTTACCGATGAAATCCCCGTCAAAAGTATCCAGGCGCTTCATCAGGCTGCCTGCTTCCTGGGAAAAACTATTTTTCCCTGCGGCTATGGGGGCAAAGAGTTCTTTCAGTTCCCGGTAATTCCCATTTAACAACAGGTCAGCAAGTTCTTCTTTCCGTCCGTGCGCGTCAGGATGGCTTTCTGCATATGCGGGATCAGCGTTCCGCAGCATGGTGTCCATATCGAAAGCAAGGTCCGTGGCTTCATCCAGCATGGCAGATTCCCGTTCCTCCGCTTCCTGGCCCTCGATGAATTCCTGTTCTTCAGCAGTGGCGGTCACCCGGTACTCCCATGGGATTTCGTCCCGGTTCCCCTCGTAATATTCAATAAACTTATCGTTGTTATCCCGGATATAGCCGTAATCGGTAAAGGCACCGCTTTCCTCCAGGGCAATATCCCTCCCGTACCGTTCATAATCAAAATAATATTTCAGGTGTTCCGGGAAGTTAAGGCCCATCAGGTCATCGGCGAATTCCCGGCCCAGGTCGTCATAATCCTTTATGCCGGACATGACATCGTATTTATCCAGGTTATCCGTCAGGTTGATCAAGTCCTTTACGCTGTGTGTGTAGTCGCTGATCTCTATGGCGGCCAGGAAATGTTCATAATCAGAATAATCCATTTCCTCCAGCTTGTTTGCCAGGTAGTTCAGTTCATCCAGGCTTTCATATTCGCCCAGCCGGTCATAGAGGCCGTCCACATAGCAGTCATAGTCTGAGATGAACCATTCCTCATAAACATTTCCGGATTCATCTGCCCGGCCAATGCCAATCCGCTCAAAGACTTTCTGCATTTCCTCATAGGTGGTGGGGAATTTCACCCACTCGCCGGCCAGTTCGCCCTCGTTGTATTTTCCGAGGTTGGTGACAAATGCCTCAAAAGGGCAGTCGTGATCGTAACTGTATGCCATATTCCTGCCTCCTTACCGTTCCTGCCCATGCTTTGCGGCTTTTGGCTCCGCGTCATGGGCGGCACAATCCTTTTTCCCCTGTTCCAGCCGTTTCCGGATGGAGGGTTTTGCTTCCGGCTTCTCCGGTTTCTTTGGGAACCTTTCAATGGACCATTCATCCCCGGACAGTACCACGTAGCCTTTTTCTGAAAAACAGCCGTGCTCCTGCTCCCGGATATGGCGGCCAAAGGCTTCAACGCCTATGCCGGCTTTCCATTCCTCCGGCATGTCCACCATGCCCGACTGGTGGAGGTAATAGCCTCCCAGGGCCTTGTCATCCGTGACGCCGGGCATGAAACAGAAGTAATCCACGTTGTCCGGGTATGCCCTGAACTGGTTTAGCGTCTCCAGACGTAGGGGCGTCTGCTGCACGGCGTCCAGCTTTTCACGCTCAAAGGCTGGTAGGTCATGGAGGTCTTGGGCCAGGGCCGGCAGTTCCTCAATATCACCGTACATGGGAAGCACTGGCCGGAGCCCCTCCACACGGCACACGTAATCATCCATGAAATACATATCCGGCGTGGCGTCCATGGGTAGCCCAATTTTTTCATACAGGGCCATGATGTCCTCTGCATAGGGAGGAAAGTACAGCCAGGAACCGGAATCCTCCCGGTTCCCGTCATCGTAGGCCGTGGTATTCACCACGTAAGCCTTGAAGATATAATCAGAAGTGTTCTTATCGTCCATCTGTGCGCTCCTTTCGTCCGGGCTTCCGGTCAAACTCCAGCTTGAAATTGATGTATCTGCCGCCCGTGTCATCCAGGATCACGGTGGCGTCATAGGTGGTATCTTTTTTCTCCGAATACATCCCTTTAACTTTCACCCGCCCTTTTTTCAGCAGGTCCGCCGCCATCTTTTTAGTCAGTTCCTTTTTCCGGGAAACCCAGAAGCGGTCATTCTTCCAGAGGACGAAGCCGCAGCCGCGGTTCCCGCAGTAGAAGTTCTTTTTCCCCTCATACACAGGTTCGCCGCAGCGGGGGCAGACACCCACCGGCTCCTTTTCCGGGGCAAAGAGTTTCTGCCCGTCCTGGTCGATATGGGAATAGGTGCTTACCAGGTCCGCCGCCATCCTGTGGATACCGGCCATGAAGTCCTCCGGGCCAGCCTGCCCTTTTGCCACATCCGAAAGTTTCTGTTCCCATTCCGCAGTAAGGAGCGGGGAGGTGAGTGCGTCAGGCAGCACCGCCACCAGGTTGATACCGTCCTTTGTGGGAACCAGGTTCTTCCCCTTGCGCTCCGCAAAACCGGAGGAGACCAGCTTTTCGATGATGGAGGCTCTTGTGGCCGGGGTGCCTAGGCCCCTGCGCTCTGCGTCCTCCGGCATATCCTCCGCACCGGCGTGTTCCATGGCCGACAGGAGCGTATCTTCCGTATAGGGTTTCGGCGGCGCAGTGAAATGCTCCGTGACGGATACGGCGGCATTTTCAAACACCTGCCCCGCGCACAGCTCCGGCAGGGCGCTGTCACCGTCCCCATCCGTATCCCCATCCTCTGGCCGCCCTTTCAGGGAAGCGCGGAACAGCTGTTCCACTGTCTGCCATCCCCCGGACAGAAGCCGTTTTCCCTTTGCGGTAAAGGCATGGCCCGCACAATCAAATACCGCCGTCACCGTTTCAAAGATATAAGGGGCGGCCGCCGCACACAGCAGTTTGCAGCCGATCAGCAGCAGGATGTTCCGATCGCCGGCGGGCAGGGCGGGCACATCCGTCTTTCCCAGCTTCGCCGTTAGGATGATGGCGTGGTGGTCGGATACGTCCTTATCGGAAATCAGGGACGCTGTATCCGGAGGGAAACCGATATTCCCGTTAAAGGGCGGCAGTGCAGCGGCGAGACGGAAGATGGAGGCAGCCGTATCCGCCATGTCGGAAGTGAGATACCGGCTGTCCGTGCGGGGGTAGGTGATCAGTTTCTTCTCATAAAGGCTCTGTGCATAGTCCAGGGTTTGCTTTGCCGTGTATCCGAACAGGCGGTTTGCCTCCCTTTGCAGGGTGGTGAGGTCAAAGAGCTTTGGGGGCTTCACCGTTTTTTCTTCTGCCTCCACAGAGGTACAGATAACGGCGGCGCCCTGGCAGGCGTCTTTTAACTGCCCGGCCTCCGAGGAACCGGGAATCCGGCTGCTGACAGCTTCCGCGCCGCCGCAGGTTAAACGGACCAGGTGGTATTTCTCTTTCTGGAACCGGGAAATCCGGCCCTCCCGCTGTGCAAGCATGGAGAGGGTGGGCGTCTGTACCCGGCCTACGGAAAGCGTCCGGTGGTACAGGACGGAGAACATCCTTGTGGCGTTAATGCCAATCAGCCAGTCGGCTTCCTGACGGCATAAGGCCGACTGGTACAGGGCCTCATATGCCGCCCCCGGTTTTAAGTTTTCAAATTCCTCCCTGATGGCGGTGTCCTCCATGGAGGAAATCCAGAGACGGGAAAAAGGCTTGTTGCAGCCGGCCATATCATAGACCAGCCGGAAAATCAGTTCACCCTCCCGCCCGGCGTCACAGGCATTTACCAGTTCCTCCACATTGGGGCGTTCCATAAGGCTTTTTAAGGTGTTAAACTGTTCTTCCTTGCCGGGGGAGAGGACGAAGCGGAACGGCTCCGGCAGGATCGGCAGGTCCTCATAGCGCCATTTCTTAAAGCGTTCCTCGTAGCTGCCTGCGTCGGCAAGGCCAACCAGATGGCCGATACACCAGGATATGATCCGTCCGTTTCCCTCAATGTAGCCATTCTTCCGGTTTTTCACGCCCAGGGCCGCGGCCACGGTCATTGCCACGCTGGGTTTTTCACAGATAATCAGTTGCATGTCAATCACTCCTTTTCTTTTTTATGTCCGGCTGCCAGCCTGCGGATACAGAAGCCCACACAGGGGGAAGGTTTCCGGTAGGGGCAGGAGGCACATTCCGGGGAACGGGGAATGGGCGGCGCATTTTCACGCCGCCCGCCCGGCTTCTGTGTCATCATCTTTTCCAGGGGATTGCAGGTGAACCAGGTCATGGGGTGCCCTCCCCTCCGGTTCCATCCTCCCTGCCGCCCTCTGCGTTTTCCGTATCCGGCTCCGGTCCGTCCCCGTATTCTTCTTCCTCAAAATCAAAGTCCTCCAGGCTGTCCCTGCCTTTTACCGCCTGTTTTGGTTTCAGGAATTTCACGTAACAGAAGACACCCCCGCCAATCAGGGCCAGGGCCAGGACAGCCGCCAGGATACCGCCGGCAGGGTTTTTATCCTCTTTTACCTCCGGCGCCGGCTCCGGTTCTGCGGCCATGCCCTTGCAGCCCTTTAAGTCATCCTTGCATACCGGGCAGGAGGAATCCACGTCCCCGGCCGTGCATTTTCCCATACAGGTGCATGCGGCGGGAAGCTCCGGCGCGGATTCCTCCCCATCCTCAATGAGCGCCAGCAGGTCCGCCTCATCCACCAGGTTCAGGAAATGTACGTTGTCCTCGCCGTCATCGGCGCGATCAATCACCAGATAAAAGTAATTGCCGTTTTTGGACACCACGGTGATGAACTGCTTTTCCCCGGTGTCACCGGTTGCCACGTCATCCACCAGGGTAAGGTTGCCCTCCGGGGTGAGGGGTTCGGTAGGTTCTGCCGGTTCCTCCGGCGCGGGTGTTTCTTCCGTGGCCGAGGGTTCCTCATAATCCGGGCCGCCGGCGTAAGCGGTCATGGAAAAGGCCGCCATACAGGACAGGGCGGCCAGAAGTGCGGTCAGGGCGTGCAGTTTCCGTCTATTCTTCCTCATCAATATCCTCCTCCTTTTCTGCGCCGCTGCCGTCCTCCGCAAGCCCTGCCTGCATTTCTTCCGGCAGGGTGATGAAGCCGCTTGCGTAGGCTTTCAGTACGGCGGTCAGTTCCTTATTGTCCAGTTTCACGGCTTTTACCATGCGGATGATCTCCAGGTTTTCTTCCTCCGCAAGCTGCGCCTCCAGGGTGCGCTGCCGTTTTTGGAGCTCTGCAATCTTTTCCCGGTTGCGCTCCATATCTTTCCTGATCTTTTCAACAGTTGCCATAAATACAAGTCTCCTTTCTGGAATCGGTCTGGTTAATAAATTCTGCCAAAACACATGAAATGCTCCTGCCAGTAAGCGGAGCCAGTGTTCGCATACTGGATGGGGTTCCCGCAGTGGATCATCATGGAATCCCCCACATAAATGCCTACATGGGACGCCCCGGCCGTGTCATAGGTCCCCTGGAAAAAGATAATGTCCCCCGGCCTTGCCTCCCCAGGCGGGATGATGGCGCATTGCTGCCGGATACCCTCGGCGGTGGTCCTGCCGATGGGATATACCCCGGAATGGTCCAGCACATAGCAGACAAACCCTGAACAGTCAAAACTTGTGCTGGGTGAACTGCCGCCCCATACATAGGGGTACCCCAGGTATTTTTCCGCTTCGGTTATCAGCCTGCGGAAGGTTTCGTTGGTAAGCGCCTCCGGCGGGATGTCATAATCCGTGTATTCCCCGATGTTCACGCCTCCGGAAATGGAGGGGCTGTCCGGGAACAGGCCGTCCCGTCCGCCTTTGGTCTCCATCAGGACCTGATAGCGTTCCAGCTGTTCCGGCGTCAGGGTTTCCCTGGCGATCGTGCCGATGGATTTATTTTTCAGCGTCACCGTCAGGATGTAATAATCGTAGGGGACTTCCTCGGAGGTGGTGTTGCCGTCCGCGTCCGTATGGGATTCTGTCCGGTAACGGGTTTCCACGGTTTCCGTATAGGCCACGGTGTACTGCCTTTCAAAAAGCTCCCGGATGGCTTCCCGGACCTCCGCTTGTGTGTAATCCTCATAAAGCACGGTCAGGTAGCCTGCCAGTTCATAGGGATCGTGACCGGTTTCATCCAGCTGGTAGCGGTATTCATCGTATCCGGGATGGGTTTGCTCTGCATTGTTAATTTCACTGCGCAGGTCATTTTCCATCCCCGTGTAATCGGCCTCCACCCCGTTGATATCCGCGTCCTCCGCCGTGTAGGTGGTCCCCAGGATGGCATTTAGCCCGCCGGCAATCATGTTGGAACAGGAAGAAAGCCCGCCAGCCAGCAGCATGACGATGAGGCCGATTCCAAGGACGGCCAGGACTGCGTGCCAGTGGGAGGCGGCAAAGGAAACGGTTTTTTCCGCTGCCGCTTTTACTCTGGCCGCTGTGCCCTTTGCGGCCACCGCCGTGTTCCCTGCCTCTTTCCCTGCGCTCCTGGCTTCTTTTGCATAATTCTTCTTAATCTGCCGTTTCTGCCAGAAGCGGGAGACGGGGCTGCCGGAAATACGGGGATTGTCAAGGAGGGCTTTCTGGTAATAGTAGGAGGCATTGGCTTTTATGGCTTTTTGTTCCGCTTTCGCGGCCTCCCGCCAGGGTTTCAGCTTATGGCGGCGGTAAACGCCGCGGATACGCCGCCCGGTCCATCCGGCTCCCCGCTCCAGGGTGCGTTCCCCCAGGTGCCCGGCCTGTACGCCGGAATTTTCCTGCTCCACCTCCCGGACCTTTCCATGCAGGGCGGCCCCGGCCTCATGGATGGGGCGGGAGAGCGGGTTCTGCCGCAATTTCCCGTTTGGCCGCCGGTCCGTTTCTTCAAAGCGGAACCTGGCCGTTGCCTTCCCGGTCCCGGCGTCATAGGACCGTTCCACTGCCAGCCGTTTCTTCTTCGGGATGTTTTCTTTTGCAGCGTCCAGCCGGTCAGCGGCCCGGTCAGATTTACGGATTGCTTTCTGCAATTCCGGCGTGTCCCGTTCCGCTTCGGTAAAATGCAGGCGGGAGGATGGGGAATCCCTTGCCGCCTCCCCCTCACGGATGGTATCCCCTGCTTTCTTAGCCGCTTTTTTTGCAGCCCTGCGGCCAAGGGCGGCCTCTGCCCGGTCCAGTGTCTTTCCGGCGGCCCCGGCAGTTTCGCCGGAAGCGGAGAAATCCGCTTCTGCCTCCCGGCTGCTGATGGCCTCTGTTTCGCCCGTGGCAAGGTTCTCCGTCACGGCGCCGTCCCGCGTCATTTTTTGAACGGTCTTATCCTGGGCTTTTAATTGTTTCATGGCCGGGCACCTGCCTTTCCAAAGACACACCAGTCCGCACAGCGTCCGGTCTCTATGTCTGAAATGTATTTGAAGATGGGGAAGGCCTGGGGCGGGCAGACCGCGTTCCCAAGGGTTTTTAACCGCAGCGCCCGCCCTGTGGTTTCTTCCGTCACGCGGGGGATTCCGTCCGGCTCCCGTTCCCAGAGGACACGTCCGTCCATCCGAGGGGGAAGCCCATTAGCCATTCCACCCAGTCCGGGTTCAGGGCTGCCGTGTCCGACACCGGGTTCTCCGAAAAGATCACCTGGGCCGACAGGTTGGAGCTGCCTTTCTTCTGGTCGTAGGCCGATGGCTTCAGGGTGGAGCGGAAGCCGTCCGATGCCACCGGCGTCAGGTAGAACACCGCCGCAGACAGCGGGAGGCTCCATACGGCCCCATTGCGGTTCCGCTTCCGGAATATCCCATTGTCCGACAGGTATACATCCAGGCTTTTCACATCCCTGGCGGTGCTTTTGTCGGAAGCAAGGGGCGTGGGAAACATGAGACGCGACGATAAAAGTTCGCTGGCGCTCATGCCATGCGCCGACGCCGCAAGCCGGAAATACGAATGGGAGAACAGCGTATCCCGCTTTTGCCAGGTCAAGGATCGTTTTGTCGAGCCCCATATTGATGAAGCCAGCAACATTTTCCCCAAGCACCCAACGGGGCTTGAGTTCTGTAATAATCCTGCACATTTCCGGCCACAGGTAGCGTTCATCCTCAAAGCCTTTCCTCCGTCCTGCGGTTGAGAACGGCTGGCAGGGGAATCCGCCGGAAATGACGGTGACGGTACTGCGTCCTGTCTTTTCAAAAAATGCCTCCTTTGTGAATGTGGTAATGTCCCGGAATTTCGGCACGTCCGGCCAGCGGGCGGAAAGCACCGAAAAAGGGAAGTCGGCCCATTCGCACTGGCAGACGGTCTCAAACCCGGCGGCCTCCGCCGCCAGATCCAGGCCGCCAATGCCGGAGAACAGGCTTGCATGGGTAAGTTCCTCCATAGGCGTCACGCCTCCGCGTCAAGCTGCCCCATCAGGGTTTCCATGTCCCCGGTGATTCCGTTCAGCAGGGAGAGCAGTTCTTCCAGGGTTTCCCGCAGCTGTTCATTGTCCGGACCCTCCCCGGCAGGGGCGCTGCCGTATTCCGCGTCCGGTTCCAGGGGGTTCCCGCTGTCAATGCACGCCTCAATGGGGAGCAGTTCGTTTTCTTTCAGGACGTCCAGGTCCTCACGGTTCCCGGATACCAGGTAGCGCTTCGGGATACACCAGGAGGCATACATTTCCTCCGCCGCCCCCGAAAAGACGGCCGCCGTCTCTTTCAGGCGTTCATAATCCTTTTTGGTCCTTGCCTTTTCAGTGAGGAAAGCCAGCTGCTTCACAAAGGAAAGCAGACGGGCTTTTTCCTCGATGTGCTTTTCGTAGGCAGCTTCAAAAATCAGGCATACTCTGTTTTCATTCTTCATAGTCAGTCCTCCATATTTGTTTTCGGGGTTTCGCCGGTCTCGGCGGGCAGATCACCCGGCCGGGTAGTCATGATACGGTACAGCTCGGTGTCCTGCGGGAAGCGGTCAATGAACGGCAGGATCACGTTGCCATAAAAAATAAGGCCCTCGCCGGCCTCGGAATGTGTGACATAGGATAGCTGCTGCGGGGAAATGTTAAGCTGCTTTGCAAGGATTTCCCGGTCGCCGGCCGCCTGGTTCAGCATATAGACAAAATCGGAGTTCTCAAAAATGTTCTCAATCTCCGGGCTTGCCAGGAAATCCTTGATGTTCTGGGTGATCCCGGTGGGTATCCCGCCCCACTTCCTGAAACGTTTCCAGATTTCCACGCTCCAGGACGCCACCTCACCCCGCAGCAGGAGGTGGAATTCGTCAATGTAGTACCGGGGGGCCTTGCCCGCTGCCCGGTTGATGGTGACGCGGTTCCATACCTGGTCCTGAATCACGAGCATGCCGAGCTGTTTCAGCTGCTTGCCAAGTTCCTTAATGTCAAAACATACAAGGCGGTTATGGATATCCACGTTAGTGCGGTGGTTGAATACGTTGAGGGAACCATGTACGTACAGTTCCAGGGCAGAGGCCACCCGGAGCGCTTCAGGTTCCGGCTGCCGCTTAATCTCATCGTACAAATCCTCCAGGACCGGCATGTTTTCCGGCTCCGGCGCTGCCAGGTATCCCCGGTACACCGTCCGCACGGCCCGGTCAATCAGCGTCTTTTCCACCGGCTCCAGGCCGTTCCTGCCGCCTGCAACAATCTCACAGAATGACAGGAGGAAGTCGCTTTTTAAGGCCAGGGGGCTGTCATCGTCCGAGTAATCCAGATTGATGTCCATGGGGTTCACGTACTGCCGGCTGGCGGGGGAAATCCGGATGACCTGGCCCTTTAGCTTCTGCACCAGGGGGAAATACTCCGCCTCCGGATCACAGATGATAATGTCATCGGAGGTCACCAGGAATTCATTGGTGATGGAACGCTTCGCCGAGAAACTTTTTCCGCTTCCGGGAGTCCCTAAAATCAGCCCGTTGGGGTTTTTCAGCTTCTTGCGGTCACAGAGGATCATGTTGTTCGAGAGGGCGTTGAGCCCGTAGTACAGCGCCTCCCCGCCCTGGAATAATTCCTGGGTGGTGAACGGCACGAAGACGGCGGTGCTGGAAGTGGTGAGGCCCCGTTTGATTTCAATCTGGTTTATGCCTAAGGGCAGGGAGGACACGAAGCCCGCCTCCTGCTGGAAATCCAGGCGCACCAGGGAGCAGTTGTATTTCTGCGCCACGCCGGAGGCCTGGAGCACCGCGTTTTCCAGTTTCCGCCTGCCCTCTGCAAAATTCATCACCAGGAACGTGACCAGGAACATTTTTTCATTCCGGCTCTGTAATTCATGGAGCAGGTTCTTCGCCTCTCCGCCATAGGTGGCAAGGTCGGAGGGGATGATGTCCATGTCATAGCCGGAGCGGACCGCCTTTTTCTGTTCGGCAATCTTCATGGCGTCCAGGTCCGTGATCTTCCGCTTGATGGTGCGGATGGCCTCGTTCTGGTCGATACCGCGGATATGGAGTGTCACCAGGATTCCGGTGTCCGAATCCATGAAGTCCGCCAGCATACGGTCACTCAACTCCGGCGCCAGGATTTGCAGGAAAGAGACGGCCCCGGTCCGGTTCCCCATGAGGAACTGCCTGGACTGCACGAAATGGAACGAGGACGGCGCGATAAAATCCTTGACGGAGAGGCCGCTTGCCGCGAGCCATCCCCATTCAAAGGAAAACCGTTCCCCGTCCGGGTGGAGGATACCGTGCAGGAGCGCAAGGCGCTGTTTCCCGTCCAGTACCCTTGCGGCGGCGCCCATCACCTTGAAATGGCCCAGCGTGTCGGCTTCAATCCGTGCAAGGCGGCTTCTGGCCGCATAGTGATTGTCCGCCTCAATGGTGAGCGTCAGAAATTTGGTCTTTATCAGGCCATTGTTCCCGCGGGCGAGCTGCCCCCGGAGCATTTCCGTGTATTCCGCGCGGATACCGTCAAAGTCATCCCCCTGGGGCGCAATCTCAATGGTTTTCTGGAAATCCTCCTTGTTGACGTACCGGCTGATCAGGGAAAGCTGGATACCGATGGAGGAATCATAGCAGTTGTAGAAATCGCAGAGGTTTTCAAAGGTGGCCGTCTTATCGTCCGCCCCTGCAAGCTGGTAATTGATGTCCTCAAACTCAATGCACTTTGAGTAGGACCTATCCGCCAGCCTGCACAGGCCGTCCGGGTACATGGCCTCAAAGGGGAGGCTGTCCTGGGCCGAATGGGGCTTGCCGTCCCCTTTTGCCCTGGCAATCACGGCGGCAATCTCACGCTTTTCTGCCCTTGTGAGCTTCTGCTTTGCTTTTGGCGTTCCGTTTTTTGACAATGGCTCTTACCTCCTTTTCCAGTTGGTCCTGCCGCATGAGGGCAGTGTAAAAGTTACAGGTCCGGTAGGGGCGTTCCTTTGGACGGGTGAATTTCGTCCGGACGAAATGCCCGATGAACCGCTCCAGGGGCTCGCCGTTTTTTTCATACATGGCAAGCAGGAAGAACGGGAGCATGACAAGGACCATGCACAGCGTCGCCGCGCTTGTTCCCATGCTTCCCCGGAGCAGGAAGAAAAGCGGCACTCCGAGAAGCACCGCCGGTGTAAAACATGCAAGCTGCCGTTTCGTCAGGCCGAACAGCACCTTGCTCTTGATTCTGGTTAAGTCTTTCGGTACGGTCACGTAGGCCATAGGGAAACCACCTCCTTTTAGTGGGCGCCGAACAGTCCTTTTGCAAGGCTGCCGGTCTTGAACAGGGAGAAGCATAAAAGCACCGTGTATCCCATGCAGGCCCAGATAGCGCTGCTCATATCGCCGCCCTCGGAGATGTTCTGCACCAGGACGGCGTATATGCCGACGCATACCATGATGAGGAACGCCTGGAAGCCCAGGGCCAGCAGGGATTTCAAGTAATTCTGGCCGATCCCTCCCCATTCCCGGTTTACCATCGTGGCAAAGGGGATCGGGCCGAGGGAGGTCACGAGGTATATCTCAATCATGCGGCCGTAAACCACCAGGAAGATACAGATGGAGAGGATGTGCATGGTAAGCCCCACGAACATGCTCTGGAACCACAGCCCCAGCAGCGGCCCTAAATCCATGGCCTCCAGTTCGGTTTCCATGTTTCCGAGGACGGAGGATATTTCAATGCTTGCGTCGGTTGAGATGACGCCGGTGCTCTGGTTCACCACATGCTGCGCCATGTCGAACACGCCCATGACAATGTTCCAGGTGTTCGTCACCAGCAGCACGGCGATAAAGGTCTTGAATATCCATTTAAAGAATATCCAGGTATCCACATCGTGGAGGTTATTCTTTTCAACCACGATCTGGATGAGCTCATAGCACATGACAAACGTCAGGATGATTCCGGCTATCGGGATAATGACATTTTCGGAAAGGTTCTGGATCATGGAAAAGACGCCCCCGTTCCAGCCGGAGGGCGTCTGTCCAACTTCACCCGTAATCTCGCCTACTTTGGTATTCACCGTGTCAAACATTCCCGACAGGTTCCCGGTTATGCCGTCAATGAGAAGCCCTTTGAACCATTCCGTGATCTTGTCGATAATGCTGTCCATAGGCGGTTACCTCCCATCTTATCCGAACAGGCCGGAGAGCAGGGGAACGAGCGTCATGCCGATCAGGGCAACGCCGCCGCCCGCCATGAGCTGCTTCATGCCCTGGCTTTTGGCACCGGGGTTATCGTTACCGTAGCCCTCCAGGAGGTTGATGACACCCCAGATACCAAGGCCGGCGCCCAGGGCGATGACTAACGTCTGCAATACATCTACCGCGCTGTTAAAGAATTCCATAAAATTTCCTCGCTTTCTTTGCTGAAATCAGTTTCCGGTTTCTTCTATTTCCAGCTCGTACAGTTCAAACGGCTCATCCGGCTTTACAATGGCCGGGCAGCGCTTCATGTACCGTTCCACGTCAAAGGTGTTCTTTTTGTCGGCGTCGGCAAGGTATTTGTAGCGGGGGTGTTTCGTAATGTCGTACTTTTCAGAAAAGAACGGCCTTACACCCCGAAGCTGCAAGATACATCTGCCGCCGTCCATGACGGCGATTTCGTCCTGGGACATCAGCTCCTTTCCTAATTTCTGATAATTGAGGCCGTGGGAAATCTGCGTGCCCCGGTTTTCCGAGGTATTGAAACTGTCTATGGTCTCTTTCCCCAGAAGCTCCGAGATTTCTTTCAGCGTGGATTTCTCCTTGCCTCCCAAAAACAAGGTCGTGTCGCAGTTGCCCACAATGGTGTCTGCGGCGTCCTTGTAGATGGACTTTAGCTGTGACTGGCTCTGCAAAATGATGGAAGCCGAGATTTCCCGGCTCCTTATGGTGGCAATCAGCTTGTCGAAGTTTGGTATCTGGCCGATGTTGGCAAATTCGTCCAGGATACAGCGCACATGGACGGGCAGCCGCCCGCCGTACACGTCATCCGCCTTGTCGCAGAGCAGGTTGAAAAGTTGCGATTGTAGGATCGCTATAACGAAATTGAATGTGGTGTCCGTGTCGCTCATGATGAGGAACAGGGCGGTTTTGCGGTCGCCCAGGGTATCCAGTTCCAGTTCATCGTACTCCATGAGGCCGCGGAGCTCCTTTATGTCAAAGGGCGCCAGCCTTGCGCCGCAGGAAATAAGTATGGATTTTGCGGTCTTGCCCGCCGCCAGCTTATATTTTTTATACTGTTTCACGGCAAAGTGGTCCGGTTCCCGTTCCTCCAGCCCGACAAACATGAGGTCAACGGGGCTCTGGTATTCCTCATCGTCCTCCCTGGCTTCGGAGGCGTTTATCATATCCAGCAGGGTGATGAAATTCTTTTCTTCCTCCGGCGCCTCATACCAGATGAAGCCGATGAGGGCGCAGTACAGGAGGCGTTCCGACTTCACCCAGAAATCCTCACTGGATTTTTCCCCGTCCCCTTTGGTGTTGGCAATGATGGTGTTCACCAGCTTCAAAATATCTTTTTCGGATCGGATGTAGGAAAAGGGGTTGAAGTGCATGGACTTTTTGAAATTGATGGTGTTCAGCACCTTTATCCGGTATCCGCCCCGGACCAGGAGCTGCCCGACCTCCCCGATCAGGGTGCCTTTCGGATCGGTCACCACGTATGAGGAATGGAGCTGCATGAGGTTGGGCTTCACAAAGAACCTGGTCTTGCCGGAGCCGGAACCGCCGATCACCAGGATATTCTTGTTCCTGGCATACTTCGGCTGCTTCGGGCGGCCCGACATGGTGAGCCGTTCCGTCATGGTAAGCAGGACATTGTTGTAAAAATCCTTGTCCATGTAAGGGGCAATATCCGCCGCCGTTCCCCAGCGGGCAGAGCCGTACTCCATGCCCTGGCGGTATTTCTTCGCATTTTTGCCCTTGAAATATACCAGGAGCCGGATCACCACCGCGCCGGCAAGACCGATACAGAGGTCCGCAGGATGGAGGCTGGGGGCAAGGCTGCCAAAGGCGGCCGAAAGACTGCTGCCCAGGTGCAGGAATTTTTCGGACAGGTCCGCACCCTGAGCCAGACGGAACGCCTGGCAGAGCTTGTCAAAGAGCCAGAGGAACAGGAGATAGGGGAGGTTTAAAAGGACCAGTTTTTTCACATTCAGGCTGTTCATAATTCCACACCCCGGTCTTTGGCCTTGACTTTCTCCCGCTGTTTCCCTTTCTGCTGCGCCTTTTCTTTCATGGCGGAGAGCAGCTTGCGGATGGAGGGCTTTTTCTCATGTTTCAGCGTCATGGCGGAGAATTTCTCAAATGCCGCCATCACGGAATCCTTATCCTGACCCTTGAAGAACACCAGGTAATGGGGAGGTTCCTGGCTGCCGTCTTTCTTTAGGGCAAAATCAATCTGGAATTCCTTTGCCACGGAGGAAAATGCCTTGATGTTCTGGTCCGTGATTTCAATGTTTGTCAGTGGCTTCCCGTGCTTCTTGAGCTGCCGGAGCGTCTGCTGCCCCTCCTTCGGCCGGTTCCGCCGTGCCTTTTCCGCCCGCAGGAAAGCACGGATGGCTTTCTGCAAAAGGTCGGCTGTCAGTTTGGTGGCCCTGATGGACAGGGCTATGGTTTTCTGGGTTACTTCTTCCTGCATGGGTGTTACCTCCTTTCCCCGCCGCTGTACATGTCATGGTTCACCAGTGACGTGTAATAATTCCCGATGGTGGCCGGCGCATTATACAGGGCGGCCAGCAGGTATTTCTTGATGTTGCGGATGTAGGTGGTGTTATCGGTCATGCTGGCAAGTACGTACTGGATGTGCCCGCTGTCCAGTTTCAGGAAGCGGGATTTCACCACCTCTGCGGGGTAGTCATCCCCTGCAATACGGATCACCTTCCGGTTGGAGCAGACCGTATCAACAATGAGCTCCACCAGTTCATCCAGACGTTCCCGGTCAATGTGGCTGTCCCTGGAAAGGAAGCGGTATTCAATGTTTTCCAGGACCAGATTCCTGTAATTCTCACGGACAGAGACCGTATCCGTTCCCATCCCATCCGCCGCCTGCGGCTTCCTCCGGGTTGATTGGATAGGATTTGATGGCTCGGTATTTGATAAATCCGTATTTGATTCCTGGTTACTTGATTTCTTAGTATTTAATTGTGCGGGATTTTCCTGTTCAGGGGAAACCTGTCCAGGCGTTCCCAATACTGGATTTTCCAAAACTGGATTTTCCCATTCAGGATTTCCCGGTTCTGGAGGGGCAGGGCGGGGCTGCTCCAAAATGGTGTACTCAATCGTGGTGAGCTGCCCTTTTTCGTTGCGGATACGGCGCCGGATGATATAGCCGGCTTCCTCCAGTTCCTTTACGGTGGCACATATACTGTCCACGCCGTCCTTACATATCCGTGCCAGCCCCCTTGTGGTATAGTCCCAATCTTCCGGCAGGGAGAGCATGAGGGAGAGAAGTCCTTTTGCTTTCAGGGACAGCGCCGTGTTCCGCAGATGGTGGTTCGCCATCACGGTGTAGTCACGGGTTTTCTCAATGCGGAAAACCGCCATGTGGATTACCTCCTTAATAAAAGAGGTCCGTTTCCATAGCTTTTTACTTCTGTGTCGAATATAGGAGCAAAGAGGATAAAAATGCCTTATTTGCCCAAAATTGAAAGCACAGAGAGAAAAAAACGGTAGAAACAGACCTTTGTGTGATGTGTTTTAATTAGGATATAGTCTTTGCACTCAGAACGGCGGTGGTGGTTGAAAAATATAGTTTGTTGAATAACTCTGCTCACAATAATAATAGCTCCTTTGCAATTTAACTATAAAAAGCCATAGGAAATTTCACCTATGGCTTTGACATTAGATAATACAAAAATATAAATAAGTAAGATTTTATTTTATAAATTGCAATTCCCCTATAAATGTTGTAGAATCATAATGAGTGTTTATGATTTTTAGGGAGGAGGAAAGTTATTGCCGAATGTTATTGATCTTTTTGCCGGGGCTGGTGGTCTAAGCTTAGGAGCTTGTCGCGCAGGTTTTAATGTTGTAGCAGCCGTAGAATTGGATGCACATGCAATTAATTCACATATAACTAACTTTCCTAATACTAAGCATATTCAAAGAGATATAATGTCTTTACAGGGGAGTGATTTGCTAACGTTATCAGGTATCAACAATAACCAGCTAGTCGGTATCATAGGAGGTCCTCCTTGTCAAGGATTTAGTAATATTGGACATGGTAATGTTGATGATAAAAGAAACCGCTTATTTATCAAGTTTTTTGAACTTATCGAAGAATTGCAACCAGTCTTTTTTGTTGCAGAAAATGTTCCGGGCATAATGAATGATAAATATAAAGCAATTAGAGAAGAAGCTTTTAATCACATTACAAATTATAATTTACTACCACCAATAAGTGTAAATGCAAGTGAATACGGTGCGCCAACAACGCGTACACGTATATTTTTTATTGGTTATCGTGATGATAAACGAATCAATCCCTTTACAGAAGATGATATTGAACTTATGAAAGTTCCATTGAACCAACGAACTAATGTCCGTACAGCATTGGAGGGGCTTCCAGCTAATATTCGTTATAGTTCAAAATGCACTGGTGAAAAAAAGTTGGATAAAACTTACACAGCAGAGAATGCCGTTCGTATTCAAACGGATTTTTTTTATCAACGTGTGGTTGATTTACGTCCAAAAGGTGTCGGAAATCCAGAGTATATTAATTTGTATACGGATAAGCATATTGTTAATGGGTGTCTTACAACAAAACATTCACCAGAAGTGAAGCATCGATATGCGAATTTGAATTATGGACAACAAGATAAAGTGTCAAAATCTATAAGACTTAACCCCGATAAGTATTGTCCAACATTAAGAGCGGGTACTGGACCTGAAAAGGGTAGCTTTCAAGCTGTACGGCCAATACATTTCAAATATGCACGAGTTATTACTCCAAGAGAAGCAGCCCGATTGCAAGGATTCCCTGATTGGTATAAATTGCCTGAAACCATTTGGCATGGATTCAGGCAATTAGGCAATAGTGTATCTCCTTTGGTCGCGGAAAGAGTTTTAAGTGCTATTTATCAAAAACTTACTTGATGATAATTAGGGTAAAACTTATAAAATGATATGTAACTATCAACAACCTGTGTTGCTTTTTCTGAAAATATAAAAGGAAATTTAGTTATAAGTTGTTGCCGGACTTCATTAGCCGGTAGCAACTTATTTAATTCAGAAATTTCCCTAACGGATAATGCGGGAATTTCTATATGGCAAGGGTTATCCCACGAAAACGTATTGTGGGGATAGCCTTTTAACATATTTTGGATTTCATTTTCCTGTTTATGTGAATCTAAAATAATTCCTGTAAATGTAACCATTTGCTGCCCATCGGCATAAATACTTGAAAATAGTGGCAACATAAAATTAGGGCTATACAAGGGTTCATCAATAAGGCTTTGCATGGTTACATTTTTTAATATTTTTAAAAGCACTAATGGATAATTTGCCGTAGTCATATTTTGGGGTGTGATTGATACAGGAAAATACATATCAGGTACGCGCTTTTGTAATGCTTCAAGCCTTATCTTTTGTAAATCATCAGGGTTGGTGTTGTCTGCTTTTCCACCTAATGAGCCAGGATTAGCATTCAGAGTTATACGAACAATATCTCCAGGGTTTAATATATTAAGGAGAGTGGCATAATCAGCAAGTTGCATTCCTAATTCTGCGGGAGTAACGTAATCTAGCCAGAATATATTATGTGTGTTATCCTCTATGAACAATTCTGACAAATATTCTGTGCTATCTATATTTTTAACCTCTATGCAATTATATGGTAGATTAAATTTAGCACGTTCATACTCAATAGGATCTTTTTCTAGTGAAATCATTTTAGAAATATTTAATGTATCGTGCAATAATTTAAAATCGTCAAATAAATAAGAACCAAAGCCTGTATATTGATAGTCTATAATTGGAAATAATTGAGAAAGTCCAATTAAGGTTTGAATAAACAAACTGCGATCTATACTTTTATTAGGCCGGAGGTGATAAAACGGTTGGTTTGCCATATCATTCATCCTTTGTTTTTTTTGCTTGTTCTAAAATAATATCAAAACATTTCTCTCCAATTTGTGAGGGCGTAACAGAGTGGTTTCGGTCATTGTAGAAATATTCTACTAAATCCAAAATTTCGTCTGAATCCTTACTGTACCTTATAACTTTATAGGGTTTATCATTGTGAGGTTTTGGCAATACTGGATTAAATACAAACCCACCACGATTTTGACGAAGTTTTATTGGACTTTCGTCAGAAGATTGAATGGGAGTAGCAATGAGTGATTCAACAGGAACACTTTTTGCTTTTGTTGAAAATTTACGTTCTTCCTCATTCTGGCCTTTCCATTTGTTGGTGTAATCAGTAAACATTTTAAGACCTTGTCTCATTCTGTCTTTTACAGCGGAATAGATTTTCGATGATGTATCAACACCACGTTTCGTAGTTGTCATCGGTAAATTTTTAGGGTTATTACTTTCAAATATTACTATACCACGAATACCAATAAACTGAGTATGGTATTGAGGAATACCAGCTTCTCCCCAACCAGTCAAATGGCTTTTATCGTTATATAGTACGACACGATCATTACATACGATTGTCCAACCGGCATCGGAAGAAGATCGTTTGAGATTATTTTCGTCATCTATATCTTCTGGTGAAGGTGGCGGAGCATAGAAACCAATAACCAAACTAACAGATACATCATCAAAAGTTTGCTTATAAACGAAAGGTTTAACACCCGTTCCATCTGCTGCTTCATCCATAAGTAATTGCATTGGTAATGGTTCTACTTCATGATCATTAATTAAAATTTTAAAGCCTTTTTGAATAATGAAGCTATAACTTTGTTGAATGGATTTTACTAGTCGTTCGGTATATTCATCAATTTTATCTTTTGAACTCCATATATCAGCTATTCCTGGATTGATATTGTCTATTTTTATTTTAGTTCCTCCGCTAGTTAACAGTTCCGGGAATATAGGTTCATTAACAGAAAAATTCCAGTCATCATCTGAAGCAGCCCAGTTAAGAGGTATTATTACTTGATAGAGTTCCCCATTATTTCTGGTACTTACCAAAGCTGATCTTCCGATTTTGAAGATGGCCCTTTTCATTCCTATGCCATATATGCCAACAGTAGGAAGTTCATCCCCAAATTTTTCAGGTGAACGTCCCATGCGAAATGCATATTTTTCAGCTATTTCACGAGGAATGCCACCACAATTATCTTCAATAATAAAAGAATTATTTGTAATTGTGATTTGTGAGTAGTAGCCATTATAATAATCTGGCGATGTTCGTTTGTCGAGCGCACCTTTTTGTCGTACTACTCCATCGAGGCAGTTATCTAATAAATCTAATATTGCGTCGCTTAATTCAATATCTCGTGTGAGCATTCCAACGAAAAATTCCTTTGTGGGCGCTCCTTGAACGGTTTTACTCATAGCACACCTACTTTCCTAAAACATAATATAGTATTATGCTTTTAAACATATTAAATACATTATACGTCTTAGTTTTGATAGCTTCAAGTTAATAGTTATATTTTGGAAAAGAAATTACAAAAAAACAAAGAATAATATTCTTTATAAAATGTTTTATAGGTCACGGTCCTTGTTGTCGTAATGGAGGTGGCCGGAAAGTACCTTTGCATGATTCTTTATCCTGATAAAACCCCGTTCCTGGTTCTCCAGGGATTTCTGGTAGCCCTGGTCCGTAAGGAACAGGCGCGTCCGTTCCCCTTTTGTGCCCACGGGGGAATCGCGGGAGAGCACGTCAAAGACAATCATGTGGCGGGTATCGGGGGCAAAACGCTCCAGTGCCATAATGTCATGGCCTGCCAGTTTGACGGCGCCGGATTTCTGCCTGGCCTCCGCCAGAAGCTCGCCGACGGTCTTAGGCTCATATGGCAGATGGTAATTCATGCGTATGCCCTGGACCATCTCCATACATTCCCTCTCCGGCAGTTCTTTCAGCTTCCCCATAAGGCTGTATGCCGAGTCCGCCAATGTCCGGCTTTTCATGTAAGGGGCAGCCATGCGGATTTCATCCAGGGTGTCGGCCTTGTTGTAGCCGTTGAATTGATAGAGCACCCTTTTTTCGTTATCAGTCAGATTCATGTGATGACCTCCTTTTTGATTTTGGGCATAAAAAAATAGGCGTCCGTGAGGAACACCTATCTGTTTCCGTGATTCAGTTTTATATGAATTGCGTGAAGCCGGCCATATAAAAATCTGTCAATGGTAAGTGCTGGCTGCTGCAATGATTGTCTTGTTTTCTCTGTATCGTCACTCCGGCGCTTCTGCCAACATCCCTCCAAAATGCCACCAACATCCCTCCGACGTCATTTTCCGGTTGCCAAACCGGAGTTTTTGAGGTATACTGATAAACACTAGAAAAGCAGAGCAAAAATGCGGGAAATGCTTGATTTTATGGGCTTTTTTAAGGGTTCTAAGTTCCAATGGGTTCTATTGTATTCCAACAGGTTCTACCTATTGTAAGGGACTTAAAATCCTGCGAGGGTTAAACTTCGTACCGGTTCGATTCCGGTCTGCGGCATTTGGGAAACAAAAAACCAGAAATCTTATAATGAGATTTCTGGTTTTTTTATTGCGATAAAGTAACCGTCAAATAACAGAATGTATAGAAAAATCGCCAGCCTTCTGCTCTTCTCAAGGTTGGCGGTTATCTACATATTTTCTGTATGACAGGTTCCCATGGCATATAGTCTTCCAGAAATTCCGGATACTGCTGGAATGCTGTTCCGGGGATATCACTCAAAATATACTGAATGTATTTTCTGGGGTTTAGGCCATTGACTTTTGCCGTTTCCGCCAGCGTATAGATACCTGCACTGGCCTCTGCTCCTTTGGGGCTTCCAGAAAACAGCCAGTTCTTACGTCCTATCGTAAAGGGACGGATGCAGTTCTCGGCAAGATTGTTTGAGACAGCGCAGTTCCCGTCCAGCAGATAATTCATCAACCCCTTTCTCTGGTTGAAGGCATAGGTAAATGCCTCTCCAAGTTTGGATTTTGGAAGGATTCCGGCAGATGCATCTTCAGCCCACGACCAAAAGGCATCTAATACAGGCATTTCTTGTATCAGACGCTGTTCCTTCCTGCCTTGGGGAGACAGGACTTCCAGTTTTTTCTCAATCTCAAACAGCTGATTGATGTAGCTGATGGCCTGTGCCGGAATGGTTGTTTCCCGGCTTTGCGTTTCTTTTGGAAGGGCATCCACAAAGTATCTGCGAAGGTGTGTCCAACAGAAACATCTTGTAATCCCAGATACTTTTTCATATCGGTATAACCACAGGCAAGATAAATCGTTTCTGCCCGTGAAAGATCCCCTAACATCTGGATGCAGCCAGAATGACGGACTGAATCAGGGAGTCTGGCGTATTCACAGCGATCTCAATCACTGCACTGCCGGAACGGATGATAACAGATGCGGGATTGGAAGAGCAATGGCTAATAACCGGAATCGATGCAAACACTGCAGTCTCCGGTGCTTCCGTGGAAACAGATCCTGCATTTCGCTTATGCGGAAGGTTCTCAATCGCCAACTTTCTGATCTTTGCGAGCCAGTAATAGTAGCTTTTCAAAGAAATGCCATTCTCTTCACACCACTGCTGGTTAGAAAGCCCACTGTCGCGGCATCGGTGAATGACTTCCAGCCATTTCTGGATATTGATTTGTGTCTTTGCTGATAGTTCTTCCATGATATACCTCCGTGTTTTAGATTTTTAAGAGCAGACTCTAAAAACTCTAAGAGTAATTATCACGGATTATGGCAGGAAAAGAAATACACTATGTTATTTGACGCTTACTTTGTTTAGATACTTATAAAAATCGGTAAACTGTGAGATTTGCTGTTTTTCAGAAAGGTAAGTTTACTTCTTTAAAGTTTAGTGTATAATAAAATCATAAATTTCTGATGATGATTGTTTTCTCTAAATTGTGAGGTGGACGGATGAGGTCTGATTCAATATATAAAAATATTTTAGATAACCTGGGAGATACTGCTGTTCTTGTAATACGGCGGGATGATCACAGGATTTTATATTATAATGAGACTATGAAAAAAGCAGTTCCTGAAATCCGGGAAGGGCAGATTTGTGATGAAGTCTGGATGGTGTCAGGCAAGAAATTTCCCCTTAGTAGGATAGAAAACAGAAACTCATATTCTGAAATCAGTCTGGACAATCCTTTTGGATCGGCTGTGGAGTTTCACGCATCTGCGATAGAATGGGGGGAGGAAGGAATTGCCTCCTATGTCGTTACAATAAGGCCTCACGGATTTGCCGAGGAGGAAAGCCACCGGATCGCAGAAAGTGGAATAAAAGAGAAAATCATAAACATAACAATGGATGAGGCGGTCACACAGGTTTATGATGAGGTGATTTATTTTAACATAACCAGAGGCAAACTTATATTCCGACAGGGGAACGGGCGGGTGGACCTGGGCAGAAATGAGGATAATGTCAATTTTGAAGATATTTTATCAAAGGTCCATCCTGACGACCGGGACGAGTTTCAAAGGACATTCTCGCCCGACAATATGATGGAGCGCTTTAAACAGGGAAAAACAACGGGATACATGGAATGCCGGAGACTTGGGACCGATGGAAGATATCATTGGTATGCAACTACTTTAAAGATGGCGGAAGGCGATAAAGATGATATCATCATGCTTGCTTTAATTGCTAATATTGAAGAGAAAAAGCAGCTGGAACGGGAAAAAAATGACTTGCTTTCCTGTATTATGAATTTGTTCGGCGAATTTCTTATGCTGGATCTTAATTCGGGCAGGTATCTGGTATATAAAAGTGACGGTCAGTTGAAAACTATGTTTCAGGAGAAAACGTTCAGCCAGTTCAACCGTCTGTATGGAGAAACTTTAATCCACCCCCATGACAGGAAACGTTTTTTTGATTCCTTTACTCTCGATAACATCAGAAAAAATATGGGAAGCGGAAAAGAGCAGATTGTGGTGGAAGTCCGGAGAAAAGACAGTATGGGAGAATACCGCTACTGTGAACTGATAGGTACCTTTCTGAAGGATGGGGACGGACTTCCGGATAAGATGATGTTGACATACCGTGATACGGATGAGCTGACAAGAGCCAGGATAGAAGAGAAACATGCCAATCAGCGCTTTGTGCGTGCGGTAAATGATTCCTACAATGAGATTTATGAAGGAGAGTTGTATTCCGATTATCTGAAACAGTGGAAGGGAGACACGGCAGAACAGCATCTGCGTTTTGTCCCGTCTATTACAGAGCAGATTGACTGGGCGGCCGGGGCGGTGATCCATCCTGGAGAGAGGGAAGAATTCATAAGGATCCTGCAGCCGGAAAATCTGAAAAAAGAATTTGAGAGCGGAAAAACAGAGGTGACAACCAGATACCGGCGCATGACCGCCGCGGGAACTTACCGTTGGTATTCCATGCACATCCAGCTTCTCGAAATGACGACGAACTGCATCAGGGTTATGTATTATCTGAGAGATGTCGATGATGTGAAGAAGGAAGAGGAAAGAAAGCAGGCAGAGCTTCAGAGCGCCCTTGCCATGGCAGAGAAGGCGAATGAGGCCAAGACGGACTTTCTTTCACGAATGAGTCATGACATAAGGACCCCAATGAATGTTATTATCGGAATGTCATCGATAGCCAAGTACATTCTGCAGGGACCGACGGCGCTTAAGGCCGAAAATCCGCTGGATGCTGACCGGCCGGAGGGAGAAGAAAAGCCGAAGAATAAAGAGAAGCTGCTCGACTGCCTGGAAAAGATTGATATGTCGGCGACCTTTTTACTTTCCCTGATTAACGATATTCTGGATATGTCGAAAATTGAGAGCGGGAAGATGGGAGTCACAATTAGGGAAATGAATCTGAAAGAGGTGATACGCAGCGTTGTGGCTCTCAGCGAAGTCCAGGCGGAGGAGCGCAGCCAGAAATTTTCGGTAGAGATTGCGCCTGAAGTTGGGACATATTATTTGTGTGACAGTCTGAGACTGAATCAGATTCTCATGAATCTTTTGAGTAACGCCTTAAAGTATACACCGGAAAAGGGAACGATTACTTTTTCAGTCACGGCGGAAGCGGAAAAAGAAGACATCCAGCTTATTCGTTTTATTATATCAGATACAGGAGCCGGGATGACGGCCGAATTTATGGAACGGATGTTTGAGCCGTTTGAACAGGAAGATTCCGGAGGGAGCCGGATATTCGAAGGAACGGGCCTGGGTCTTTCGATCAGCAGGAGACTGGTTGAACTTTTGAGCGGTACGGTCAGTGTGGAAAGTGAACTTGGTAAAGGTACGACCTTTACGGTTGTTATCCCCATGAAAAGATCGGATAAAGCCCCGGGGATGGAAGAAAGACGGGGGAAAGAGCGGAAAGAAAGCAGAAGTGAATGCGAAAACAGGTTTCGCAGCGCGCGTATTCTTCTTGTTGAAGATAACGAGATTAACAGAGAAATTGCAGAAATGCTGCTGGAGCAGAAAGGAATAACGACAGAGTGCGCTGTCAATGGCGAAGAGGCGGTTGCCATTTTTGAAAATTCTGCTCCGGGCTGGTATGATGCCATTTTGATGGATATCAGGATGCCTTTTATGAACGGAATCGAGGCTGCAAAGAAAATCAGGGGTTTGGGACACCAGGATGCTGCAGGAGTGCCGATTATCGCAATGACCGCAAACGCCTTCAACGATGAACGGGAGGAAGCTCTGAAGGCCGGTTTTAACGACTATTTGACAAAGCCGATTGATGCTGGGATTCTATATCGCTGTCTTGAGAACTTTTTATAGAAGCTCATATATAATTAGATGGAATAAAAAGCGGCAGTATTTTAATGGACTTTATGAAAGGCGGGGCGGAGGAAAAAAACCTGTCCCCCGGGAGTGGTGACAGGGGCAGAATGAGAAGAGGAAAATAAACTTAAGATAATACGGATGGGAGAAGGGGAGGAAGGAAACAAAAAAATAAAGATAAAAAATGAAATAGATAGTTGACAATCCTGGAAAATTATTATATAATGATTAACGTTGTTAAGGACAATGTTCTTCAATAAGTGTGTGTAGCTCAGCTGGATAGAGCACTTGGCTACGGACCAAGGTGTCGGGAGTTCGAATCTTCTCACGCACGTCTAAGAAACCTTTGTGAGACAAGGGTTACAAAAAAGGCATCCCATATGGGATGCCTTTTTTGGCTATTGATTAACATTTAACTGACATCCCCTTTTGACAATTTTCTGCCTGTCAAAAGGGAGAGCCAGAATGGCGGAAGCAGTATCGTCACTTCCAAGCGGTAGTGCTATGTGCTCATTGACGGTTATGTAATGACCGCTTATCGAACCTTAATTTGTAAAGCATCTTTGCCGGCTGAAATTACTAATACAAGTTCCTCGTCCGCAGATGCTACAGAGTCAGGGACTTCGAATGCAATCATGCCGCTTTTTGTTGATAAGGGGTTAACGCTTGTGTCATAAAGGCTTTTGCAGTATCCAAGCAGATTTGATGCAGTGAACTCGTATTCTCCCTGATTTAATAATTTAACAGAGATATCATCCCCCATATTAAAGCTGGGTAAAAAGGTTGCAGCGTTTTTTCCATTGTTAGTTGCCGTAATATCGATAGCCATAAATTGGTTTCCGATATGTATTAAAAAGCCATAGGCAATTTAATTATAAGTCATTTCCATACAGCCACTGCTGTTCCGCCCGAGCAAAATCATCAACAGCTCCCATATCCCGCAAATAATCCATATCATTTTGGAGTTCTTTCAACTGGCGCTGGATTTTACGGCGTCTTGCCTGGATGGCCTTGATGCGCTGCAGGTATTTGGCCGATGGAATTCGTTCCGCATCTTCCGGGATGATAAGTTCATGCGCGGCTGACTCGATTGACTGGACGTTTTCTCCCTGAAAATCGTTGTTTTCAATGTGTTTCATCGCGTGTTTGTAGGCGGCCAGCTGTCCGCTGTAGGCCAGCCTGGAATTGATTAATATAGTGTAACTTCCATCTTCATTTTCCACGACCATCTCCTTGCCGCGTTTATGGTGGAAATCAAGTAATACTACATTAACATCCTGTGTCATCGTCGTTTCCACGTTCCTTTCTTTTCAGTGCAAGGGCCATACTGTGTAAAGCCATTAAATCTTCGGGATCTGCATCTCTTGCAGCGTCAAACAGCATCTTTAGTTCCCTGTTCTCAAAAATTTCCTGTGCCGCTTTTGCTGTCTCCTCGTTCAGATAATAGCCGGCCTTCTGCTCATCATCCGTTCCGTTTAACAGGTGGTCAACCGAAACACCAAGCAAATCCGCGATCTGACGGATTTTATCTGTGCTTGGTTTATTTTTATTGAACTTATTAATTGAACTTCTGGCAAAGCCTAATTCCTTTTCCAGTCTGTTAATCGAATAACCCTTCTCCTTTGCAATATCTCTTATCTGTTCATAAAGTCCCATATCTACACCTCAATATTTTGCGCAATTAAGACTTGACATACGTAAAATCTTGAGTATAATTAAAGTATGAGTTACGCAAGATTTTGCGGATATCGTTATCATATTGTAGATTTATTTGTATTTATATAATTGATTTTAGAATATTTAACGTAAAAAGTCAATCAAATAATCAATATTTTGCGTAGTTTATAGAATGCAGGAGGTGGAAAAGATGGGCAGACATTGTTATGCAGGAACGGAGGTAATTCGTTTAAGCCGAAGGAACCGTCAGATGGGAAGACAGGTTGAACGGATGAAATCCATGATGGTCTGGACTGCGTACGCGTGGATCATCGCTGCAGGCGTTTTGCTTCGGGCAGCGGGAGGTATGTGACAGGAGGCGGAATTATGGTGAAGAAAGCTTCGGAATTAAAAGGCGGAGATGTAATCCGTTTTGAGTATGCCGATTATGGGAACTGGCTCACCTGTAATGTTATTGCCATGGAAAATAAAGGAGCTTCCATTTATGTAAAGGGAAGCCGGATGGGAAAAGCATATGATTTCGTTTTTTCTCAAAGGGAAGAAGTGCAGGTTCTGGGACGCGGCACTGCCTGAGGATGAAAAAGGGGGGAGCCGGCCAGGATTTCTCCCGCCGGCTTGAGTATGAAAAAGCTTATGTTACAGGTTGCTGTCCTGTTAGATATTACTATACAGGTTATTTGTGATGAAAGTTTGACCGGGAGATAAAGGATTTCTAAAAAGGATAAAAAAATTCTTACGGAAATAATGGTACATTGACAATTGAATATTTTACCGGCCGGCAACGGAAAATTTACGGAGCCTGTTTTTGCACAGGTTGTGTGCCGTTTTGAAGAGACGGGACAAAATTATGGACGGAGATAAGTTTAAGGGAGGCGAAGCGATTGGACAGAATATGCAAAAGGAACCTGAAACTGAGTGACTACAATATATCTCAGGCTAAGTATAATGAGTTAAAGTATTTTTGCATGCAGTACGATGAAAAACGCAGGGAGCTACATAACGGCTTTGGACTCAGGGCGGTTGTCTATGACGGAATGCCGAAAGGTAATTCGCCGGGAAACCCGACGGAGCGGATTGCAATCCGAAGAACGATGCTGCAAAGCGATTTGGAACTAATTGAACAGACAGCTATGGAGGCGGACAGAAGCATCTATAAATGGCTGATGAAAAATATAACGGACGGCATTCCTTATGAATGCCTGGATGTGCCGAAGGCAAGAAAACAGTTCTATGAGTCACGCAGGTATTTCTTTTATCTGCTGGCACAAAAAAGATAAAAGCGGATAACTGAGAGGGGGTACTTCCATGATAATATAGTATCATGCAATAAGCGGACAGGAAATCTGCCTGTTGTATATGTATCCTCCCTTTTTTGAAGCGGCTGCCGGAGTGAAATAATCCGGCGGCCGTTTCAGCTTCACGGCGGTTCTGTGAGCGGAGTGTGTGGCTGGAGCTCTTTTAGGGACAGGCACGGTGGAGAGGGGGGAGATGCAGGTATGGACAGATGGTAAGTTCGGTATTGTAAAATTCAGGCTTGGCTAAAGGAGGTGAATCATGCTCAATGAGATTTTGAATGCGGTTACCGGGCGGCTGAATGAACTGTTCGGGGAAAATTATACAATTTACACAGATAAAGCAGGACAGGAGTTTCAGAAGCCCTGTTTTTTTGTACGGATTTCGGAAACATCGGAACGGCCGATGATAGGCCGGCGATATTTCCGCAGGACAGGAATCGCAATTCAGTATTTTTCGATTGAAAAGTCCAGTAGGGAAGAAAATCAGGTATTGGATATTTTAATGGAAGGCATGGAGAGTGTTGCTTTGGAAAATGGGCGGCAGTTGTCCGGGACGAATCGGAAAAGCGGAGCAGAGGAGGGAATTTTAACCTTCTATGTCAACTATGATCAATTCATTGTGAAGGAAAAAGCAGAAACACCGATGGAGGAGTTGGAGATGAAAGGAGGAATTGTGTGAGAACAGGTAAGGGTAAGGAGACTGCCGTGGAATCTGAGCAGGCGGTATTTACAAAAAAACAGCTTTTAGCATCATCCAGATATAAAGGAAAGGGTGATTTGCTGGAGGCTCTTCTGGAAGACGGAAAAAAGTACAGTTTCCGGGAAACAGATGAAACAATTGATGATTATATGAAAGGAAAGGTGAATTAAATGTTAGGAGGCGGAAGTTTTACATCCCAGAACCAGACACTTCCGGGAGCTTATATTAATTTTATAAGCGCGGCCCGGGCTAATGCAGTCTTATCGGAGAGAGGTATTGTGACCGTACCCATGATTCTTGACTGGGGTCCGGAAAAAACGGTATTTGAGGTAACGAACGGAGAGTTTCAGACGAATGGGCAGAAGTTATTCGGTTATTCTTATGATGCACCTCAGATGCTCAATCTGCGGGAACTGTTTGCCAACGCGACAAAAGGGATCTTCTATCGTCTGAACAGCGGCGTTAAAGCGGCCAATGACTTTGCGACTGCCAAATATGGCGGGGTAAGAGGCAATGATGTAAGGATTGTAATCGCCGTTAATGTGGAGGATGAACAGAAGTACGATGTAACGACCATGCTTGATGGAAGCGAAGTGGATCGTCAGACGGTAACAAAGGCAGCCGATCTTGCGGGGAATGACTATGTTGATTTTAAACAGGATGCAACTCTTGCAGCGACGGCCGGAACTCCCCTTACAGGAGGGACAAATGGAGAGGTTCCGACGGGCTCCGATCATTCAGCCTACCTGGCGGCGATCGAACCGTACACAGTGCATATTTTATGCTGCCCCGTGACCGACGAGCCCACGAAAAATCTCTATATAGCATTTACAAAGCGAATGCGCGAGAATGCAGGAGTAAAATTCCAGACGGTTGTTTTCCAGAAAAGTGATGCGGACTACGAAGGCGTCATTTCTGTTGAAAACACGGCAAAAGAGCTGGATCAGGGACTTGTCTACTGGACGGCAGGAGCAGAGGCCGCATGCGCGGTGAATAAGACCAATGAAAACAGGGTGTATAACGGAGAATATACGGTTAATACGTCATATACACAGACACAGCTTGCGGACGGAATCAAATCCGGAAAATTCATGTTCCATAAGGCAGGAGACCAGGTGCGCGTTCTGATGGATATCAATACGCTGACCTCGGTCACTGCCGACAAGAATGAGGAATTTGCCAGCAACCAGACAATCAGGGTGCTGGACCAGATAGGAAATGATATTGCATCCATGTTCAATACTAAATATCTGGGAACGATTCCGAATGATGATGCAGGGCGTATCAGCCTCTGGAATGATATTGTGACATATAATCAGAAACTGGCGAAAATCAGGGCGATTGAAGAGATTAATGCAGAGCAGATTACGGTGGCAAAAGGGGACAGCAAACGTGCTGTCATCGTGACTAATCCGGTTACTCCGATTAACTGTATGAGCCAGTTGTACATGACTGTGATAATTGATTAAGAAGGGAGCAAATTTTATGCAGACTATGAATGCGTGGGATGCGGTCAGTGCATCCAAGGCGGAGTGTTTTGTTACGATCGAAGGAAACCGTTACAACTTTATGCAGGCTATCAATCTGGAGGCCAAAATTGAGAAGACAAAGACAGAGGTGCCGATTCTGGGCAGGTCAATGAAAGGAAACAAGACGGTAGGACTCAAAGGCACCGGTTCGGCCACCTTCCATTTTAACACCAGTATCTTCCGGAAAATTCTGTATGATTTCCAGAAGAGCGGCAAAGACATCTATTTTGATATCCAGGTCACCAATGAGGATCCGGCTTCCAATGTCGGAAGGCAGACTGTGATTCTGAAAGACTGCAACCTGGACGGAGGAACGATTGCCAAATTTGATGCGGATGCGGAGTATCTGGAGGACGAATTTGACTTTACCTTTGAAAGCTGGGAAATGCCGGAGACATTCGGCAGCCTTGAGGGAATGATTTAGAGAAAGAGAGGATCAGGATTTATGAGTAGTTTAAGTTGTTTTCTGTCACAGAATGCAGTGCCAGTGGAAAATAAAAAGTTTGTGGTATCAAAAAGATTTATTGGGGCGGATAAGAAACCGGTTGAATGGGAGATTTGTCCGATTTCATCCTCCGAGGATGAGCTGCTCAGAAAAGAATGCACAAAGCGGGTTCCGGTTCCGGGAAAAAGAGGGCAGTATACACAGGAAACAGACTATAATCTTTATCTCGGAAAACTTGCGTCCCGTTCTACGGTTTTTCCGAATCTGAATGATAAAGAACTGCAGGATTCTTATCATGCTATGGGGGCGGACGCCCTGCTAAAAACGATGCTTACGGCGGGAGAATATGCCGGCTATCTGGAGAAGATCCAGCAGGTAAACGGATTTGATGTGCCGATGGACGACATTGTTGAAGAAGCAAAAAACTGATAGAGGGAGACGATACCGAGGCCAATATCGCCTATTATTGTCTCCATAAACTGCACAAATGGCCTCATGAGTTTCTGGAATTAGAACGGTATGAAAAGGCCTTTGTAATAGCTGCCGTTGAGCTGAAGCTTCAAAATGATAAAAAGGAAGCAAAGAAGGCGAACGCTATGAGGAGGAGATAGATTATTGTTTTAATAAGTTGGACAGCCCCCGGGATGATTGTCCTGTTTAGAAGGAGCAATCATAAGATCTGCTGATGCTTCTGCCAACTTTCGTTTAAATACATTTGAACGATTGATACCCATGAGTCCGGTAATAAAAAGCAGTAATACAGGAAATATAATCGGGACGTCTCTTCTCAGGGACGTTCCATCTGATAAGTAACATAAAAAATTTACAGGAAAGGAGGAAGAGGAAATTGGCAACAGTTGAAGCAGCAATACAACAGTATGCGGGGATGCCTGCGACCTTCAATACAATCACCGGGGATATGCGCGCAGTGATCAGCTCGTTCAAAGCATTGCAGATTGTTTCATCCGACGGTTTGAATATTACGGCTATCCAGGCGGGAAAGGCGGAACTTGTCAGCACGGGAACAGAAGTAAAAAGGATCGGCCAGTCAATCGATACCGCTTCAAAACAGATGGAAACCTTTGACGATAAAATCAGCCAGGGGAAGAGTGAAGCGGTTTCCCTTGGATCAAAGTTCAAGGATATAATGAAAAATTTTGACGGCAAGAAGGCGGTTAAGATGGGCGTTGATTTTGTTAGCGACGCATTATCCCTGCAGAGCGTCCAGCAGCAGGCGGAAACAAAACTTGGAACAGTAATGCAGCAGCGTATGGGAGCGTCGCCGGAGGATATCCAGTCAATAAAAAATATGGCCTCCGCACAGCAGCAGCTTGGCGTAATCGGAGATGAAGTACAGCTTTCCGGTGCACAGCAGTTAGCTACATACCTGGGGTCCGCGGATGCTCTGGGCACTTTGCTACCCGCGATGAATAACCTTGCGGTAAGTCAAAACGGAGTCGGCGTCAGCAGTAATGACATGATTAATGTCGGAAGCAAAATGGGGCAGGCCATGCAGGGGCAGACGAGTGTCTTAACCGAAATGGGGATCGGATTTTCAGAGGCCCAGGCTCAGATGTTACAGTGTGGCAATGAGCAGGAGCGTGCCGCCACGCTGGCACAGATTATTACGGATAATATAGGAAACATGAATGCCGTCATGGCCGGAACACCTCAGGGACAGATTCAGCAAATGAAAAACGCATGGGGAGAGATAAAAGAAATGGTGGGCGCCCAGGTATTTCCGGCGGTGCAGGGATTTTTTGATGTACTTAGATCTCATCTGCCCCAGGCACAGAGCCTGTTCATGGGGCTTGCCGGAGGGATTAGTGTCATTATTGCGGTAATAAGTCTGCTGGCCGATGGATTGGGGACTGTGGTTGAGTTCTTCCAGAGCTACTGGACCGTATTTGAACCGATTATATGGGGAATTGTGGCGGCACTGGGAGTATATTTGCTGGTCACAGAAGGCGTGAAACTGGCACAGATGGCGGGAGCCGCTATCATGACGGCGTATAAAGCGGCACAGACATTTCTATCAATTGGATTTGGCGTGTTGACAGGCAGTACGACAGCAGCCGGTGCGGCGGTAGCAACTTTTAATTCCGCTCTGCTTGCCAGTCCAATAACGTGGATTATTATAGGGATTATTGCATTGGTTGCAATATTATTTGCGGGGGTGGCGGCATTTAATCACTTTACCGGAGCATCTGTCAGTGCGGCGGGACTTATCGCCGCGGTATTCGGAATGTTGGGAGCTCTTATTTATAATACATTTATTGTGCCTCTTTGGAATAATATTGCAGCATTTATCAATTTTTTCTATAACGTATGGAATGAGCCGATTGCGTCTATAAAACTTTTGTTTTATGATCTGGCTTTAACTGTAATCGGATATGTAGCAAACATGGCACATGCGATAGAAGATGTTATTAATCATATTCCCGGGATTGAAATAGATATTGCCGCTGGACTGGATAATTTTAAAAGCCAGATTGAATCAGCGGCAAAAGACGTAAAAAGTGAATCTGAATGGAAAGAGATTGTAGAAAAGAAGAATTTCCTTGATTATGGGGAAGTTTCCAATGCTGCATATGATAAGGGAGCGCAGTTTAATTTACCTGGTATGGGCCTGTCAGACAGCAGTTTCGATTCCGCATTTGATCCCGGTGTCCAGCCGCCTTTTGGAGGTGACGCCGGGAATCATTATAATTCGGATATGAGTGATATTTCCAATAATACAGGGAATACCGCCGCCAGCACCGCTGCGATGGCTAATACGGTGGATGTAATGGATGAAGACCTGAAATATATGCGGGATGCCGCCGAACAGGAGATCATCAACCGTTTTACACTGGCAGAGCTAAAGCTGGATATTAATAATAACAATACGCTGACCAAGAAGGCAGACTTTGGTGATCTGGCATTTTATATGGAAACCCTTACCGGTAGTTTTCTGTCATCATACGCGGAAGGAGATCACATTTAATGTATGAAGTATATTTAGACGATATGAGGCTCCCTATCACACCGCAGAAGATTCAGATGAAGTACGGAAATCAGAATAAGACGGTAGAACTTATAAATGGCGAAGAATTTAATATAATCCGTCCGCCGGGGCTTTGTGAGATTTCATTGGATGCGGTCATTCCCCAGTCTGATTATCCGTTTGCTGTCTGGGACGGAGCAGGAGATGCAGAAGAGTTTATTGAACACCTGAGGGAGCTTAAAGAAACCCGGTCGGAATTCGAATTTATAGTCATCCGGGAGGGGCCGGGCAGGCAGAACTTCTTTGACACGAACATGGATGTGACGCTTGAGGACTACAAGATTTCGGACGATGCGAAGGAGGGCGTGGATCTGCTGGTTTCGCTGACGCTGAAAGAATATCAACACTACGGAACCAAAATCGTGAACTTCACAATCATGCCGGAACAGACGCCGCAGGCCACAGAGACGGAGGAGGACCGGGCAGCACCGGAGACGCCGAAGACTTATACGGTCCAAAGCGGAGACAGTCTTTGGAAAATTGCAAAAAAGACGTTGGGTGATGGAAACCGCTGGTCTGAAATCTATAATCTGAATACGGACAAAATCAGCAATCCGGATTTAATTTATCCCGGTCAGGTGCTGACACTGCCATAGAAGGAGGGGACAGATGGAAACAGCAATCTATATTCAGAACGGCCAGACCGTATATGCTCCTGTGGTGGAAGGTGACATAACCTGGGAAACTGAGCGGAAAGGACAGCCGGGAAAGCTTTCCTTCACGGTGATTGCGGACGATAAATTAAAGATAGAGGAAGGAAATGCCATACGGATGGATGTGGACGGTAAACCGGTGTTCTTCGGTTTTTTATTTGAGCGCTCCGGGAGCAGGGAGAGGGAGGTCAAAATCACTGCCTATGATCAGCTTAGATATCTGAAAAATTCAGATGACTACAGCTACACGAATCTGACGGCAGGAGAGCTGATAGCACAGATCGCAGGCGACTATTATCTGCAGACCGGAGAGCTTCAGGACACCGGATACAGGATAGAATCACGAACGGAAAAAAATAAAACGCTTTTTGACATCATTTTAAACGCACTGGATCTGACCATGCTGGGAACAGGAAAAATGTTTATCCTGTATGATGACGTAGGAAAGCTGACTTTGAAATGCATTGACAATATGAAGCTGAACCTGATGATTTGTGAGAAAACAGCTCAGGATTTTGATTATAAATCCGGTATTGACAGCAGTACCTACAACCAGATCGAACTATACAGGGAAGACGATGAAACAAAAGAACGGGAAGTCCATATGGTCCAGGACATAGAAAATATTAAAAAATGGGGGATTCTGCGGAAATATGAATCTTTCGGGGAAAAGGTAAATGGGCGGCAGAAGGCGGAAGTTTCCCTTTCTCTGTATAACCGGCCGTCCAGAAGCCTCTCAATCAGGGATGCGTTCGGAGATCTCAGTGTGCGGGCCGGCTGTCTGGTTCCTACATTTTTAAGAGTGGGGGATCAGAACCTCCAGAATTATATGTTGGTGGAGTCCGTGAAACACAAATTCAGCCAGGGATTTCATTCGATGGATTTAACACTGAAAGGAGCTGCTTTTAATGGCTGATACGGTATGGATTGATAACATGAGGCAGATTATGATGAAGGCGGTGGATGCCGGAGAACCCTGTGATATCCTCCAGGGCGAGGTGGTTTCCGCTGCTCCGCCGGCGGTCCGGCTCAATCAGAAGATAACTTTGTCGGGACCTCAGCTTCTTCTGCCGCAATATTTGACCGATCATACGGTAGAGATGGACATTCCCGGAGTTGGAAGTGTGACGGTGACGGTTAAAGGCGCTTTGAAGACGGGAGACGTGGTTTTTATGCTTCAGAAAAGGGGCGGCCAGCAATATCTGATTCTGGCGCGCCGATGACGGAAAGGAGGAGGTTATGCTGCCGGATTCGGGAAGTATATTGAAACAGGATTTTATAATAGTGGAACAGCCGTCTAAAACATACCGGTTTCAGGCGGAGAAGATTATGGGATATGCGGATGGGCTGGAGGCCGTTAGGCAGGCAATTTTCTGTATTTTAAATACAGAGCGTTTTGACTATCTGATTTACAGTTGGAATTACGGGATTGAGCTGAAGGGACTATTTGGCAAGCCGATGGAACTCGTTAAGTCAAAATTGAAAAAGAGAATCAGGGAGGCATTAATGCAGGATGACAGAATCCGGGGTGTGGATGCTTTTTCCTTTGAAACCAGCGGCCGGAAATTGTCGGCCACTTTCCAGGTACACACAAAGTATGGTGATGTTGCGGCGGCAAAGGAGGTGAAAGTTTGATGTTTGAGGACACAACTTATGAAAAAATATTGAAACGCATGCTGGACAGGATACCTGAGTCCTTTGATAAACGCGAAGGTTCGATCTTGTATGATGCGCTGGCGCCGTCCGCAGCGGAGATGCAGATTCTTTACATCAGCCTGGATAATGTGCTGCGGGAAGCGTTTGGAGACACGGCCGACCGGGAATTTCTTGTAAAGCGTGCCGCGGAATACGGCATGATTCCGAACAAAGCCCAGGCGGCCGAGTGGCGGGGCGTATTTTCTCCGGATGGAATCGAAGTGGAAACAGGAGAGCGGTTCAGCCGCGGAAAAATGAATTTCCGGGTAATCGAGAAAATGGACGACGGGGGATACCGTCTTGTATGCGAGAGCGCCGGGGCAGCAGGCAATGACAGCACCGGCGCCATGATTCCGATCAATTATGTCGCAGGACTGGAACGGGCGCAGCTTACGGAACTTCTTATTCCGGGAACGGATGAGGAGGATACGGAGGATTTCAGAAGCAGGTATCTGGCGGCGGTCCGTAAACCGTCCGCCAGCGGTAACAGGTATGACTATTACAACTGGGCTATGGAGTGCAGCGGAGTGGGGGCCGCAAAGATTTTTCCCCTCTCAGACGGACCGGGAACCGTAAAGGTCGTGATTGCTAATGAGGAGCGAAAGGGAGCTGCCCCGGCGCTTATAAACTCTGTAAAGGAACATATTGAGGAACTTAGGCCGATTGGCGCCACGGTTACCGTGGCTTCGGCATCGGAAAAAGAAATACATGTGACGGCGGGAATTCGCCTGAAGAACGGCCTGTACCTGGGTTCGGTCCAGGATGATTTAAGCAGGAGACTGAGAGAATATCTGGGGAGGAATGCATTAGAAATTTCTTATGTGAGCCTGGCAAAGGTGGGCAGTTTACTGCTGGATGTTGAGGGCGTGGAGGACTTTTCAGATTTAATGCTTAATGGTGAGGCAGGGAACGTATTGCTTCAGAAGGAAGAAATCGCAATAGCAGGAACCATAAGTCTGGAGGTGATGTAGTGGAGGTCAGCCGATTTGAAGAGAAACTCAATAAAATCGATGGGAATAATTATGTAATCGAAGAGAAGGCGCTGTTATGTGAAGGCGTTTATAACGGAGAGCTGAAACATGACAACATAAATCCGGCGACGCTGGCCGTCTTTACAGGCCCCCGGCTAACCGGAGACAGAATCCAGACCTATTCGGTATCAACTCCCAGTCTGACTCCCTGGAAGAGAGTCATTAAGGTTTTTGCCGATGTGCCGGAGGTGTATATCAGTTATGAGACTGACGGAGACACGGTGGAAGCAGAAGATATAAACCGGCTGCAGGGAGCCGTGTCAAAAACACAGACCGCGGTTAATTCGGAGACGGAACGGGCGGGCAGGGCTGAGGAAAAGTTGAAAGAGGAGCTTGACGCTGAGGCAGAACGGGCTAAGGATTCCGAAGCAGAGACAGCCGGGCGGCTGTTAGAAGAAAGCGGCCGTGCACGGCTGGCGGAACGGGAACTTAGAGACGGCCTGGATACGGAAATAAAGCGGGCCGGTGGTGAGGAAGAGGATTTAAAAAAGAAACTTCTTGCAGAGACAGAGAGGGCAGAAAACGCAGAACAGGTATTAAGAACCGGGCTTGCAGAAGAAACTGCCAGGGCCGAGGCGGCAGAGTCAGACAATGCGGCTAATCTGGCAGCAGAATTAAAACGCTCTGAATCGGCGGAGAAAAAGCTGGCCGATGATCTGGAAGCGGAGATTTTGCGGGCATCGGGGGAGGAAGCAAAACTGCAGACCGGGATTCAGAATGAGATATCGCGGGCAGGAGCTGCGGAAGCTGCAATCAGGGATGCCATCTCATCCAAAGAGCCGAACTGGAACGACAAATATACCCGTAACGAGGTAGACAATAAGTTTGCAGCTCTGGAAACTGCGATTGACTGGAAAGAGGCGGTTGATACTTATGCGGCTCTGAAAGCCGTATATCCTGCGCCGGAAGACGGATGGACGGTCAATGTAAAGGATACCGACTATACATACCGCTGGAGCGGAACTGAATGGATCGCAATATCGGCAAATGCAATTCCAAAGGCAACGCAGAATGTGGACGGTCTGTTGAGCAGGGAAGATAAATCCGCCTATGATGAGGCTTATGGTAAACGGCATGTCCACACGAATCAATCCGCCCTGGACAGCCTGACGGATTCCCTGATGGCCAATTGGACGGATGCCTACGGTAAGCGCCATGAACATGCGAATAAGGCAGTGCTCGATAAGGTCACCCAGACACTGACAGACAACTGGAATGCCGCATTTACCCATACCGGTAGTAAAAGCAATCCGCACGGTGTAACGAAGGCGCAGGCAGGTCTTGGAAATGTGCCGAACGTTGCGACAAATGATCAGACGCCGACTTTTACACAGGGAACTGCGCTGGAAAATATTACGAGCGGGGAGAAGTTAACCGCAATGTTAGGGAAAATTTCAAAGGCCGTTTCTGATCTAATTACTCATAAAGCGGATTCTGTTTCCCACGTTACAGCTGCAGAGCGGACCATATGGAATGATGCGGATAATAAGAAACATACTCACGGCAACAAGGGAGTGATAGATAAGTTAACACAGGCCATGCTGGATAAACTGGCGGGAATTGCCCCGGGAGCCGATGTAAACGTACAGGCAGACTGGAATACAACCGATACGTCTTCGGATGCCTATATTAAGAACAAACCGGTATCCATGCCTGCGTCGGATGTGCCTGCATGGGCGAAAGCGGCGTTAAAGCCTGCATACGGCTGGAGCGAAATTACCGGAAAGCCGGGCAGCTACCCTCCTTCTTCACATACTCATACGAAGAGCCAGGTGACGGACATGCCGACAAAACTGTCCCAGTTTACGAATGATTCAGGCTTTTTAACATCGGCGGATATCGACACCAGCAAGAACCATACGCATGCGAATAAAACGGTACTGGATAAGGTTACGCAGGCGCTTTTCGATAACTGGAATACCGCGTTTACCCATAGCGGAAACAAAAGCAATCCGCACGGCGTAACGGCGTCGCAGGTAGGGGCAGCCGCTTCCTCACATACCCATCCTAAAAATCAAATTACAGACTTTCCATCCTCCATGCCCGCGTCCGATGTTCCGGCCTGGGCGAAAGCAGCGTCTAAGCCGTCTTACGGATGGACGGAAATATCGGGAAAACCCGGTGCATTTACTCCGGCAGCCCACAGCCACACGAGTCTGGAGGCGACAAATATTACGGGACAGACGGTGGATGTAAACAGCTATAACTTATCGTCAGGAAGTCCTCAAATACAGTTCTACTCCGAGAAAACGAGCGGCGGAGCGGCCAATATTACGAACATCCCTGTCGCCGGACAGCCGTTTTTACTAAAGGCGGAGAGCCTCAGATGGGCATCCGAAACGGATTATGTTACAAAGCAGACATTTTTTTCAGCCTCGGCAAAAGCTGTTTATGAACGCTACTGTTCAAACGGAATCTGGTCTGCCTGGCTGCCGGTCGGTCGTTTTAATGCGGCGCCAGTTTCTGGACGCGTTCTTGTTTCAGACGGGACAGCCGGAGGAATCAAGTCATCCGCATATACGATTGCCGCATCAGTGCCGTCGGGAGCCAAGTTTACCGACACCGTATACGCGCATCCAAACAGCGGAGCTGCCGCCGGAACCTACCGGAGCGTAACCGTAAACGCCCAGGGACATGTGACGGCCGGAATGAATCCCACAACGCTGGCCGGATACGGAATTACAGACGCGGCTCCGAAGAGCCACAATCATGACGGCGCCTACATGCCGATGGGACCGTTTTCCTGGGCACAGATGCATGGCGCTTACACCTGGAACCAGCTTAAGGGGGTGTAACTATGTATGGAGTTGAAAAATACGGTAAGTTAAAGTATGCCCTGGAAGAATTAGAGCCGGAAATACAGGAGGAATATTTTACAGACTTGTCGCTTTATGTTCCGCCCTTTATTTCCTCAATAAGAGAAATGAAAGAAATATACCAGACCCAAGGCAGGGAGATAGGGCTGCTTCGGTACTATCTGTACGACCTGCTGGCTCAGTGCTTTGTTTCTACTTCTTCCTGGGGAATTACGAGGTGGGAGGAACTGCTGGGAATTACGACTAATTTAAAGTTATCTTATGAACAGCGGCGTGAAATTGTCCTGGCTAAAATAAGGGGACAGGGAACGACAACAAAACAGATGCTCAAAAACACCGCAGAGTCATTCAGCGGGGGCGAAGTCGATGTGGTGGAGGAGAATGAGAACCACCGTTTTATTGTCCGCTTTATAGGCATTAAAGGAATACCCAGGAATATGCAGGCGTTTGTCGCCATGCTGGAAGATATTAAGCCTGCACACCTGGAATACAGGTTTGAATACACCTATACGACATGGAACAGTTTAAAAATCTTCACCTGGAATGAACTGCTGACGAAAACCTGGGATGAAATCAGGATTATGCGCGAAGTGGAGTATGAGAACGATGATTGGAAGAGCCTGGGGCTTTATACCTGGGATATGATTTACTGGAAAACATGGGAAGAAATTAAATAGGAGGTAATTTATGCAGTATACAACAAATTATAATTTGAAAAAACCGGAAGGTTCCGATCCGGTAAATATTCAGGACTTTAATGATAATGCAGACAGCCTGGATACAGAACTGAAGAAAAGAGTGGCGGTATCGGGCGGTGATATCTCAAATACAAAAATTGCAACAGCAGACAATATCACAACAGAATTCCCCGTCCCATCCGCCGGAGATACGCCAAAAGCATTCCTCGGTAAGATGAAGAAGTTCGCGGAAGATTTTAAAAATTTGAAAACTGGGCTTTTAACCGTCGGAATGTTGGTAAATAACTGTACTACGAACAATGCAAATCTGCCGTTGAGCGCGGCGCAGGGGAAGGTTTTGATGGATTTGTATACTCAGTTAAATGGCGATAAGCTGGCCGGAACCATAACCGGAGGAATAAAATTCACAGTCGAACGTCTTGAAGAACGTTTCGTTATCACTGTGTCAGATGCGTCATCGAAAGGATATAGACTTGACGCAACAGCTACCAGTTTAAAGTTTGACAGAGTAAACTCAACGAACATAACAAATATCTGGACTGTGACCCCATAAAATGGCGATCTAAAGCATCCCGCCAAAGCCACAGATATCAAAGTTTTTGCAGACTCTTGCCGGCTAGGGGTGACATGCTTTTTAACAGGTGCTGATACAAGCGTCATATCTGGTATGGGATCCCCTTATACGGTTGGCCTTGTACTAAAAAGGGCTGAAGACTCGGCCGCTGTTATGATGTTTGCGTACTCGATAAAAGAGACGTATTGCCTTTTTAAAAACACCAGCTGGGACACTGCAGTGACAAAACTATAGCACTACAAAATGGCGAAAGTTCAGCGAAAATCAGTAACAGTATGCTGTCGGCTGATATGCTCTTTTGTAAAGAAGGTAGCGTTGTGTATCTTATTTATTCCACAGATATAACCCCCACTGCACTGAATACAGAACTTACATTGGGCAATCTACCGGCTGGATTTCGTCCCAGAAGTACGATCAGGGCACACTGTCCAATTACTGGTAGTGTCAATCAGTTAGTCATAAATACGAACGGCACCGTAAGTGCATATTGTGTGTCATCCAACCTTCAGTCGTTCCGTTATTGCTTGGCCTTTTTGGCACAGTAAAAGGCTACTATTCAGGGCAGGGTTAGGCCCCAAAATCACAATTTAATGAAGTAAATCTTACGAAAAGTAGGGTGAAATGACCTCTTTTTTGGTATTGTAGAAATACCAGGAAGGAGGTTTTTAAGTGTTAGAAGAAATGTTGATGAATGTTGTCCAGGCAATGAGTAATTGTCTGGATGAGGAACAACTGGACAAGCTGCAAAATGTGCTCTACATCCAGTTCCATGATAAAAAAATTGTGGAAGAAAAAAATGAGCTGCAGGCGACCGGCACAGATAGCGATACTGCTAAAATCAGGCTGTTTGTTGCCAGTAAAAAAGTATCTGGCCGACAGAATAATACGCTGGCCCAGTACGTAAGGGAAATAAGCAACTGCCGAAACGCCTTGAATAAAAACATCGAAGACATTACAACGATGGATTTACGGTGGTACTTTGGTATGTTGCGGGAACATAATAACATCAGTATGGTGACACTGCAGGGGAGGATGAGGTATCTTAACAGTTTCTGGACATTTTTGCAAAAAGAAAACATGGTGGCCGAGAATCCAATCGCAAGAATAGAGTCATTACGCATTGAAAGCACTATAAAACAAGCCTTTTCAGCAAAGGAGATAGAGTCATTGAGGCTGTCCTGTACCCGTAGTCGGGATAGGGCATTGATAGAGTTTTTGTATGCAACAGGTGTCAGGGTGAGTGAACTGTGCAGCTTGAAGGTGGGGGATATTGATTTATACAAACAGGAATTTAAGGTCATGGGTAAGGGAAGAAAAGAAAGACATTTGTATGTGTCGGATGTGGCGTGTTTTCACCTCTTCCGATATTTTAAAGATCGCATGCAAAGAGAGGGGCTGACAGCAGAAGAATTGGCAGAAAGACCGTTATTTGCCGCAGTGAAAAAACCTTTTACAGGCATAACGGTAGCCGGTGTGCAGTACCTGGTCAAAACTTTGGGAAAAAGGGCTGGTGTCGGGAATGTGCATCCACACCGGTTCCGACGGACGTTTGCCACAGACCTTTTAAATCGGGGAATGCGGATTGAAGAGGTCATGGTTTTAATGGGGCATACCAAAATAGAGACAACGTTGATTTACTGCAATATTAAGCAGGACAATGTCCGGGAATCTTATCGGAAATATGCTGCTTAGGCGGTGATGGAAAATGTTTTTTAGTCGGCCGTGAGGGTGGCTTATTTTTTGTACAAAAAAATAGACTGGGTGACATAAAAATATAAGGGTAAAAAAGAGAGGGACTGAAAAAGGGCAAAAATACGTAAGGTTTTGACAATTAAATTGTGATTTTGAAATCTATCAATATGCAAAAAAGCTTGCAAAGATCGAAGCACTAGGAGCGTCATTGGCAAGAATAATGTTATTTCCAACAGCCTGAATGCTTTCCCCATTGTTTTGTGCTGCATAAAAACAATTGACGCAATTTCCATAAGCCGAAAAAGGAAGGTTGTCTAAAATTTTTGTGCCAGCGGTCGCCACGCCATTTCTGACATTAAGAACAATTAGGTGACAATTACCTATCTTTTTAGCTCGGGATTTAAAGTTAACTTCCCAGCCATTAACAAGATAAGGTTCAAGGTCAATCCAGTCGCCATTTTATGGGGTCACAGTCCAGATATTTGTTATGTTCGTTGAGTTTACTCTGTCAAACTTTAAACTGGTAGCTGTTGCGTCAAGTCTATATCCTTTCGATGACGCATCTGACACAGTGATAACGAAACGTTCTTCAAGACGTTCGACTGTGAATTTTATTCCTCCGGTTATGGTTCCGGCCAGCTTATCGCCATTT
>NZ_UYZY01000007.1 GCF_900626075.1 Clostridium transplantifaecale | reverse complement strand
GTCTTCAGTCCCGGGGGAGGTTTTTGCAGGCGGTGAATACGGAAGAAAGAAATCTGCTGCGGGGACCGCTTCCGCTTATGGAATGCGCAGCGGATGCTAAGGCGCCATAATACAGCACCCAAGCACCGGCGGATTCCAACATCCCCTCCGCAGATTTTTTCTTCCTCCTTCCCCACGGGCAGATTATGGACCGGGACTGAAGACGCGTAGTTTTTTCGCCATCCCTCCCAGCGGCCTGCTGCCGCTGGATTGTCTGCATTTTTCAAAGGGGATGGGGGTTGCTGCCACTATGTAATACTGATGCGCAGGCTGATACATGGTGCTGATATTGTTCAGTTTTTTTTTGTTCTGGGAGAATTAATAGTTGAAAAGATACCGGTTTCCGTTCTTTCTGATTATTACTCTATCATCACATTAAGAATGTAAAAGCTGTCACAGAACCCCAAAAAATCATCTTTATGCAGTGACTGCGGCCATACTTTCCCCCTTGAAGAAAGGGGACAGATTAGCCTCCGCAGTCCGCTCGGAATGGCGAAAAACCTTCGCGTCTTCGGTCCCGGTCGGAACCTTCCCGGTGGGGGTGGAGGAAGAAAAAATCTCCGAAGGGGACGTTGAAGTCCGCCGCTTCTTAGCGAGGTTTCTTACGAGCTTAGAAGCGCTGCGCACTTCATCAGCGGGAGCGGTCCCCGCAGGAGATTTCTTTCTTCCGTAACCTCCACCCACAACATCATACAGCCCGGGACCGAAGACTCATAACCTCCCTCTCACCATTCCTCCCGCCCACCCCGGCGGCGTCTCCTGTCTCAATCAACTCTCCACTCGGTTACTTCCTCTATTCCTTTCCTCGGCCTCGCGGCAGGCTGCTCATCCGCATAACCCAGCGCCAGGGCCGCAAACAATTCTCCTTCGGTTCCCAGAAAGCGGTTCAGCTCTTCGTAGGCAAAACAGGTGTCACAAATCCACAGGCTGCCCAGCCCCTGCTCTTCCGCTGCCAGGCACATGTTCTCGATGGCCGCTCCGATGGACTGGGCGTTACACATCTCGTATATGCGCTCCTCCGGGGTCAGTACGGAGTGGATAGAGAGGCCGAGCGTGTTGATAATGAAAATAACGATGGGCGCCTGCTCCATGATCCGGAGTGTGTTTTTTGCGCCGCCGATATACTGGGTGCAGCCGGGAAGGAGCGGAGTTTCTTTTTCTCTATGAAGTCCTCTCTCCATGGCGGTAAGCGCCTCTCTTTTTGCCGTGCCCGACGTCACGATAAATTTCCAGGGCTGCCTGTTTTTGGAAGAAGGGGCAAGTATCCCCGCCTCTATAATCTCTTCTATCATCTTCCTTGGCACATTCTGGTTTTTGTATCTGCGTATGCTGCGTCTGTTGTTTATGGCTGTTATCATCGATTCTTCCATTCCTTTCAGATGTATCTCTTTATCGAGTCTCTTTATAATAACTCTTTGTTCTATTTCTCTTTCGCTATCCTGTTAGCTGCCGTGCGAAAAGAAAACAGCAAGTCTCTGCCCGGCCCGCTGGCCGTTTCATTATACCGTTTGAAATCTTAAAAGGCAAGGAGCGGAAAGACAGCAACGTGAATCCTTTTATATTTTAAAATAAGACAGATGTAGTATTGACATTTCCATAAGACTATAGTAGTATATGAATACAAGATACTACTACAGTCTTATAAATGGAACGAGGTGAATTGAATGGATATTAAACTGGTGGACAGCGAAATTAAAGTTATGGATGTTCTCTGGAAAGAGGGGGACACAATGGCAAAGCACGTTGCCGACGTGATGAATGAGAGGTATGGCTGGAATGTCAATACCACCTATACCCTGCTGAAGCGCTGTATCAAAAAGGGAGCCGTGGAACGGATCGAGCCAAACTTTGTATGCCGTGCGCTTATTCCGCAGGAACTGGTGCAGGAACAGGAAACCGAAGAGCTGCTGCACAAGGTGTTCGATGGCTCCGTTGATAAATTGTTTGCCTCTCTGCTGGGGAGGAAAAATCTGTCTGCGGAGCAGGTTAGAAAGCTGAGACAGATGGTAGAGGAGTTAGGGGGTGGCGAATCATGAGTCTGCTGCAAATGAGTTTTTCTGCTGCCGTTATGATTTTGATTATTACGGTTATCCGGGCGCTTTTCATCAACCGCCTTCCCAAGGCGACGTTTATTGCCCTGTGGGGGATTGCGCTGATACGGCTGCTGGTTCCATTCTCGCTGCCTTCGCCGCTGAGCGTCTATTCCCTTGCCAACCGGTCGGAAGCCATACACATTCCCGTTGTTCCGGCATCAGGCATGCCCGGCACTCCGGCGGCAGGCATTCCGCCGCTTATACCAACAGCCTCAGCCATGCCGGTTTCCGCCTTTGCCGCCGGAATTACACTGTGGGGATGGATCTGGATCGCCGGCACGGCTTTATGTGCTCTCTATTTTACAATTGCCTACATCAGATGCCGCCGCGGTTTTATGACTTCCCTCCCGGCAGAGAATGATTTTGCCGTGGAATGGCTGGCCTCCCATCGTTGTAACCGGCCGCTCTCAATCCGCCGGTCAGGCAGCATTACGGCCCCTCTTACCTATGGATTATTCCGACCCGTTATCTTGATGCCGGTACAAACGGATTGGGCCGACACAAAAAAATTACGGTATATTCTTACCCATGAATATGTGCATATCCGGCGCTTTGACGGGGGAACAAAACTTCTGCTGGCCGCCGCCCTGTGCATTCACTGGTTCAATCCCCTGGTCTGGGTGATGTATATTTTAGCAAACCGGGATCTCGAACTGTCCTGTGATGAAAAAGTAGTCCGGATGTTCGGAGAAACCGTAAAATCCGCCTATGCGCTCACGCTGATCGACATGGAGGAACAAAGAATCGGACTGACTCCGCTATGCAGCCATTTTAGTAAAAATGCGATCGAAGAAAGAATCGAGGCCATTATGAAAATCAAGAAATTTTCAATGTTTACCATAATCATTGCTTTTGCTGTTGTAGCTACTGTTGGAAGTACATTTGCCACTTCCGCCGCCGCTGCGGAGAATAAACCATATGATCCCGTTCTCACAAAAGAGCATATTGTTTTGTCTCCCGATTACACCTATGCCTACAAATTCCTGCCCGCCCCCGACATCTACGCAAAGTATTCTTCCTATGGAATTTCCATCTCGGACGACGGAACAGCGCTGCTTTACAATGGACAGAAGGTAAAGCTTTTCATGGACCCGTATTCCGATACCGAGGCCTTCTACTATGATGAGGATGGCGCCGCCTATCTGTCGGCCTCACGCGATTCATCCGGTAAGATTACCGGCGTAAATACGATATCGAAGAAGGACGCAGAAACGTACCGTGACGCATTTTTCGACTATGACGCAACGAATGGCAACGTTATAAACGGAATCAAAGACAGTGTAAAGAATGAAGCCGGGACAAACGGGACGAAATATGACGAATACCTGCCCTATGGCATTACCCTGGATGCAGAAAAAGACAGTATCTATTTTAACGGCCAGCGTGTAAGAATGCTTGTAGATGAGAGAAAAAAAGACGGTTTCTTTTATACGTTCTGGGCCGATGAAGCCGGGACGGTTGATTTATCCGTCGTGCGGGACTCCTCCGACCGGATTACCCGGATAGAGGCTCTTTCAAAAGAAAAGGAGCAGGAGTATCTCGAATCTGCCCGCAGGCAGGAACAGGATGAACCGGAGGATCTGGAGGACAGAGTAACAGAACGGGCAGAAAAACGAATTCATGATTTATATCCGGATTTATAATACCGGTAATAGGCATGCCGCAGAGTTCCATCACTCTGCGGTTTTGTCTTTTGCGGTTTTGTCTTTTGCGGTTTTGTCTTTTTCACTTGCATCCGGTCCGGTTTCTGTTGTTTTGTATTTATATTCTGCAATTCTCGTATACTCCCTGAGCGCGAAGGTTCCGTCATGGGAGCCTGTAATTTCAAATTCACTCATATTGTCCAGACCACACAGATTGGTCAGGCCGCACTGTTCGAACAGCCGGCCCAGTTCCCGGCTCTCCGGATACATTCCCACCGTTTGAAGATGGCGTTTGGACGAATAGAGGGCGGTAATAATCTGTTCTCTCGGAAGGGGTTTGACAAGGACGTTGCCGAACTGGCCGGAGACCTCCAGCTTATTATCATCTATGCAGATAACGCTGCCGCTTCCGGCCCTGTACACACGGCATGACGGCGCCTTCCCTGATGCGCTGTTTGCCTGCGCCTTCCCTGCCGCCCGGCTTACCTGCGTCTTCTCTGATGCCCGGCATCCTGTCCCGCTCACCCGTTCCAGTCTTCTGGTCATCAGCTCCACCGTGACTTTCCCCTGAACAAAAAGTGAGCTTCCTTCTGTCCCCTCCTCCCGTTTCATTATCTCTGCAAAATATCTTCCAAACCGCTTTACTTCCTCAAAATCATCCGTATTTAGATAAATCACCTGACAGGAACTGCAGAGCAGCTGTTTTGTGCCGAAAATGTGGCGTGCCAGCGCACCTAATTTCTCCTCCGGTGGGTCAAGGTCATCAAGATAGGCGAAACTGAGGCGGTGCCCCCATTCTATCAGCTTTACATTAGCGGGTGCGCTTCTTCTCACCGCCAGGATAGTCTCGTCGGAGCCCCAGACGGCAATGCCTCCGGCCAGCCGCATCATCATTTTCATCGTCTTTTCATCCCCGGAGGGCGTGTCCACCACGTAAATATACTCTTTCAGGACCGGTTCATATTCCGTCAGTTATTTCAGTATAAAAAGCGACAGTCCGTCATCCCCGGCCGGAAGTTTCAAAATATTGATATTACCGGCCAAAAGGCCCTCCAATACGCTGTATGCAGGCAGACCCTCCGCATTTCCCGCCGCGATATGGAGGAGCACGCCAATCGGAAGGCGGCGAAAACGTTTTCCTTCCGCACTGTTGTCCGGGAGCCCGGACAGTTCCAGTTGAAACTTCTTTCTCAGAGAGTCCGCGCAGAACAATTCCGCCATTGAAGCAGACAGGCCGTCGTGAACGTTCAAAAATTCCTTCCCCGGTTGACTGCCGCCCGGCTGCAGATACCGTGCAAACTCCCGGTCGAATTTCCCCGCCATGGCATCCTGCGCCATCCTTCCGGCCGCGTTTATCACTCTCTCCGGGTCAAGCTTCTCCCCGGAGAGGGTTCTTTTAATCCGTTTGTCCATCAGCCTGATTGCCATTCTGTAATTCACGGAATCAGATATTTTTCCGTTCATAAAAATCATATGGTACCCTCTCGTTATTGTTATTCTTTTCTCAGAAACCAGCTTACAGCCAGATCCATAGCCGCCCTGCATGCATTAGTCTGATCCAATGCGTTCAGCATCACAAAATCGTGGATTGTCGCCCTGACGCGCACCGACGTCACATCGACCCCGGCCTGCAAAAGCTTTGAGGCATAGGCCTCCCCGTCGTCGCGCAGCACATCCGCCTCCCCGTTAATAATCAGGGCCGGTGGAAGTCCCGAAAGCTCTTCGAGTCCGGCTCTCAGCGGAGATGCCGTAATCTGGGACCGGTCGGCTTCGCACCGGGTATACTGGTTCCAGAACCAGATCATGCCCTCCCGGTACAGATAATAGTCCGTTGCAAATTCGCAGTAAGTGCAGGTGTCAAAACAGGCATTGGTAACCGGATAAAAAAGAAGCTGCCTTGCAATCCCGGGACCGCAGCGGAACTTAGTCATCAGCGTCATGGCGATCGCTATGTTGCCTCCGACGCTGTCTCCCGCAACGCTTAAGCGATCCAGGTTAAACGGTCCTCCCGTCTCCCGGGTAAACGCGGGAAGGGCGCACAGCAGACTGTAACACTGCTCAATGGCTGTGGGATACTTTGCCTCCGGCGACAGGCTGTACTCCGGGAAAACAACGACGGAACCCGTACGCGCCGCCAGCTCCCTGACCAGCTTCTCATGGGTGTGGAAATTTCCGAATACCCAGCCCGCGCCGTGGATATAAAGGATCGTATCGGCATCCGGGGAACAGTTTTCCGGCCTCACAATGTAAACGCGGATCATTCCCCATCTTCCCGTATTAAAATTCATCATGCCGACGGAGGCCGGGTACATGTAAACGGGGGCATTCTGCGCCTCATCCAGCTTTATCCTGCCCTGCCACGGCGGCAGCTGAAAAATCAGGGGCGGTTTTGAGTTGTCAATGCAGACCTGCAGGGCCGCCTTTTCCAGCGGAATTCTCTTTATCATATCAATATCCTTTGGTGGCTTTACTTCTATTTTATACAGAGCCGACCGGAAATGCCGCTTGTACCGGCTTTTTTTCTTTCTTTCCCATATGGCTGTGTCGGCTGCACCGTCACTCCGCCTGCCGCCAGTACTCCGCAGCTCCGGCGGCACACGTTTTAACGCCTTTTACCCCGGTCCGCCCAAGGAGCTTAAGATAAGGGGACTCTATGCCGCAGCCGCAGTCTTTTCCCTCATACAATACACCGATATCGTCGGTCATCACACTCATCAGGGGCAGATCCGAACCGATGGGAGTCATCAGATTTACCAGGCCCGCCCGGCCTTTCGGCAGGACTTTCAAGGTTTTCACGTCCCGGATCAGTACGTCTGCATACGCCGGTATATGGAAATGGTGGTTCCTGCAGCTGCAGTAAAGAACAGGATGTTCCGCTGCGCCGAAAAATTCATGGACATGGTCCTCACCGACGCCGAGCACCTCCCGGATCAGGGAATACAGCTCCCCCTTTGAAATTTCATCCCCGGCAAACTGTTTCCAGCCCCCGCCCAGCATCACCCTGGAACCGGCAGGAAGTTTACAGCTTATTCGCTCCTCCTTCATCTTTCTAAGCAGGAAATACGTATAGGACGGAAAGCCCACAATCCTGATCGGATTCCTTCCTGAAGAAAAAGATACCAGCTTATCAAGAATCCCCTCCAGATTCAGCCTGTACCCTCCTCCGGAGCCGTTTCTCCCTCTTCTGTATTCCAAAGCATACGCCCGGTCAAGGCCCGGAGCATACCAGGTTGAAAGATAGGCTGTTTTGGAGATAACCGCTTTATTCTCCCTCACCGGCTGATATCCCAGCATGATATAATGGACCGGTCTCAGAGAAAAAAGGCGGTGCACCCGCCCCAGGTTTGCCGCCATTGCTGCCAGAAGGCACAGTTCCCCTGCCGTGTACCGGATCCGGCTGACGGAGCCTCCCGTACCGGAGGAAGTCACTAAAATGGCCGGCCCCCGCCTGATTCCCGCGTGATTCCTTTTAAAATACAGTGTCGGAATGACGGGGAGCTTCCTCAGATCTCCCGCACTTTTCAGGCTCCGCAGGCTAAAACCGGCATCGTCGCAGATAGCGCGGTATTCCGGGGAGCGCTTGATAAAATATAACGTCTTCCGTTTCATTGCACGAAAAAAACGTATTCTGTTTCTTTCCGCACCGTAGGGCCGCCGCGTTGCAAACAGCCTCATTAAATCTATATCCATATTGTCTCCGTTTTTCTTCTTAACACTTGTATGTCCGCAGACCAGGCAGACGCCATGATCCCCTTTTCCCAGCCATTATATCATTGCTGCAGACAGGCTGGCAATATCAATTGGAGCTGCCGCTGCGCACCACAAAAAAATGAGTTGTCCACCGCCCGAATATCCCGGCAGCGGGCAACTCATTTTTTAATGGTTTCCCTGCATTTATTCATTTTTCTGACTACTCCTAATCAGTCCATGCTTTTTTGTACTTGACTTTTCTGTAAAACTTCCAGATAATCAGCGCCGGCAGGCTTATTGTTAAAACAGCAGTGGAAAGCCCTCCAATCACCGCGTAAACAATAATAAGTAAAATCGCAACCAGATTCATCTATTATCCCTCCTTCTCTACCTACCTCCATTCTATTCATGTTTTGAAAAAAGGGAAGAGATTTGGGCGTTCCTTTGCGGCGTTTTAATGATCCTTTCACTGTCTTTAAATAAAATAAAGAAATTCGAAAGATAGGTTAGCGCAGAGTTAATGAAAGGTGAAACATATACGGTATTTCTTAACGCGATCGTTTCAGGCGGAATTTAACCGGGGCAGCCGGGCGGCTTTTCCGCCTCCTGAACATCAGGTGCTTTCCGCCGCCCCGGCATGTTTCTCATTCCTTCACCTTACTCCCACAAAATCCGTCCGTCATCCGCCCGGATTGAGAGAATAATCCCATCCTGTTGTGTCATCTCCCCGCCGACGCTCTCTATCAGCTCCGCCTCTGCTGCCGTTTCCTGCCCGCGTGAGACACTTCCGTAAAAATTCCATACAGGAATCAGTTCCTGCTCCGTCGCCTTTTTCCTGTTTTCACGTCCAATGAAGGCATATTCCATCTTTACTTTGCTGACATTCACCATGGTCACAGGCTCTGTCCATCCGGCAGGCGCCTTTTCATCTTTCTGGTAGGACTGCAGCCCGCTCTCGCTGTTCCTGCCATAGGAATCCTTGCAGTACTGCTCGAATAACTCATGGATTGCTTCAAAGGGAAGCAGAAAGGTTCCGTCATTAGCACTGACTTCCAGCTCCTCTTTATCAATCAGTTTGAGGTGAGTCAAGGTTCCGTCTTCACTGTATACCACATCGATATAGGGTCCTTCCAGGCTTGAATTGGCAGGCAGGTTGAGACTTGGGCAGGTTACTCCGACACCGTCAATGGAAGGGGTGAACGTGATCCGGTATTTAAAATCCGATACGCGCTCTCCGTCTATTGTATAAAACGCCTCCCTCCATCTTGTGTCGTAAATCTTATATCCCTTTATACCGAATTGTTTGAGCAGCTCTTCCGCCTTTTTTTCAAGCTCTCTGGCTTTTCCCGCCCGTGAAACGGCGGCCGCATCGTCATTCTCATAGACAGCCGACGGCTTTTCCGTATGGCGGCCGTCATTATATATTTCGGTCAGCCAGATCAGGGAAATGGGCGGGCGAAAATCTTCTGTTCCCGTACGGTAGGTGAGCTGGTAAACCGATCCCGATTCATTCTCTCCCCAGGTATTTATACTTTCGCCATATACGTCACCGTTTTTCAGAGGCATTTCATCCGAACCGGCAGCAGCCGCATCACCGCCAGCAGCCGCACTGTTCTCTATGCTGATTGAAGTCTCTTCCTCACCTTCGTAAAAATACAGGGTGTTGACCTTCTCTTCTTCCCAGGTAACTCCCAGCGCTTCCGCCAGAGTCTTTTTTACCTGCTCATACTCTTCTTTTGTATAATTTACGGATTTAGCACTTTTGATCACGGCCTGTTTGAGTTCCGGGACCGTGACCGGGGCATTAGCCGAGAGTATCATTCCTTTTTCTTTTACTTCCGTCTTATAATGTTCCGGCGCCTGCACCTGTTCCGGCACACTGAGTTCATGGTTTCCGGCCGTCTCGTCTTCCGCGCTTCCGCTCCCGCCGCCTGCGCTCTGGTCCACAGCGGAAGACTCTGTTTTTTCTCCGATTACCTGCTTATCCCCTCCCGTGCCGCAGCCGGCAGTAAGAGCTGCAATAGCAGCCGTTAGCAGGATCAGACAGGACATGTTTTTCCTTTTCACTTTTTCTTCTCTCCTTATCACTTGTAACGGTAAATCATCACCTGTAAACAGTGAATTAAGCATCCGTCGGACGCCTCATTACCGTTTGATATAGAGATTCTACCTTTTTATGCAGGCAAAGTCCTCATCAAAATGTAAACGTTTTGTAAATGCGGTCCTCAGCTCTGCGGCTTCCCGCCAGGCTGTAAATTGCAGTGGAGGATGACCTGCGTTCCGCATTCTTGCTCCGGAAATCCGTCCGCCTTGTGCCGGCTCTTAATTTCCATTCTCACGCCGTGCAGTGAGGCAATCTTTTCACAGAGGGCCAGCCCCAGCCCGGAGCCGCCCTCATTCCGGCTTCTGGACTTATCCGCCATGTAGAACGCTTCCGTCACATGGGACAGATCCCGGGCCGGAATCCCGCAGCCCTCATCCGTGATGACAATTCGGTCTTCTCCGGCTTCAATTCTGATTTTCCCTCCCGGTTTCGATGCCTTCACCGCATTGTGGATCAGATTAAAGAGAAGGGACAAAAACAGCTCCCTGTCCGCCTGAATCATCGGCTCCGTTTCCTGCGCCTTTTTCCCTGTTATAAGCGGTTTCTCTATTATAACCTTTTTGGCGCTCCATAGCGGTTCCGTCTCCTTTACAGCGGCGTCAATCAGCTCCCATACCTGCAGCGGTTCAAAGCGCACTTCCTCATTTTCATACCGGCCGAGGAGGCTCAGCATCTTGGAGGAAAGGCGTTCCAGGCGCAGGCCCGCGTCATGGATTTGCTCCAGGGAGCGTTTCTTTTGCTCCTCGGACAGTTTGACGTGCAGCAGGCTGTCTGAATACCCTATCACCGCCGTCATCGGAGTTTTAATCTCATGGGCCAGCGCCCCTAAAAGCAGCTCCAAATCTTCTACCTGCTTTTCCACCTTTTCCGTCATCTGGTTGAATGCCCCGGCAAACTCTCCGATTTCATCCCGGCTGTTCACCGGCACCCGCTCACCAAGGCTGCCGTTGCCAATCTTGACGGCGGCTCTCGTCAGCTCCTCCAGCGGTTTCAGCGCTTTATGGGTCATGAAAAGAGCCGCAGCGGCGGTCAATACCCAGACTCCTGCGCATAACAGCGCCAGAAATATTCCCCTGCGTTCTATCTCCTGATAATAGGGGGTGATATTCTGTGCCATCAGCACATCATAGCCCGGAAACTGGCTGATCTCACGCTTCATCAGGAGCACCGCCTTTTTTCCCAGGCGCTGGATTTTGTACGGACCATCCAGGGCTCCCGGATCCAGAATCTCAAAATCGGTCAGATTTACAATACACTCCTCCCCCTTCAAAAGGGCATACCCGTCCTTATAACATTTCCTGAACTGGTATTTCAGATAGGCCTCGGCGGCAATGTCTCCCATGGCCTCAAAATCCTCTCTGGTCCCTATCTCAGAAAATGCATAGGAAATGGAGTCCATCTGCCTGTCGTAGTTATCCACGGCCACGGAAATACTCTGGGAGCGCATCTGCCAGAACGCCAGAATACTGACGGCCAGAAAGGCCGCCGCCAGACTGGCGGAGAGAATCACAATCAGTTTTTTCGTTAGTTTCATATGGCAGTTACACCTCCAGGCGGTATCCCAGCTTCGGTATAGTCTGTATTCTCGATGCGGCTTTAAGCTTCTTTCTCAAACTGGCGACATGGACGTCCACGGTCCTTGTCTCTCCCCCATAGTCGCCGCCCCATATCTTATCAAGCAGCTGGTTTCTTGTAAAGGCAACATTCCGGTTGCGGCAGAGAAACAGGAACAGATCGTATTCCATCGGCTTTAACTGGATTTCCTCACCGTCCTCATAAACCTTGTGTCCCGCCAGATCGATCCGGCAGCCGTCAAGTTCTACCGTGCTTTTCAGTTTTCTCCTCCGCTTCAGGACGTTCTCCACCCTGGCGAATAATTCCATCATTTCAAACGGTTTGACGATATAGTCCTCCGCACCCAGCCGGAGTCCCTTGACCTTCGACGCCACGTCGGCTTTTGCCGTCAGGAAAATACAGGGAATCTCCTTTCCGTTCAGCCCTTCAATCAGATCAAAACCGTCCGGTCCGGGCAGCATCACATCCACCAGCGCCAGATCGTATTCTCCCCTGTCTTCCCGGATTTTCCGCTCCGCCTCCGTGCCGTCACAGGCTGTCTCCGTCTCATACCCGACCGCCTCCAGGTTCATGCAGAGCAGTTCCCTGATTGCGGCCTCGTCTTCTATAATGAGGATCTTATTTTTCTCCATGTCTCCCCCTGTATCCGCCGTAATTTTATCTTCCCGCGGCTTTTCATCAGTCATCCAGCTTAAGTCCTTTAAAAGCCTCCGCAAACGCATTGTTGAGCGGCGCCTCCGCCTCTTTTTTCTGCTGGTTCAGGTATTTTGCCACGTCTTTTTTTGATACTCCGGCCCCCTCTTTTTTCCTGCGTTCCTGGAAGGCGGACAGTTTCTCTTTATATCCGCAGCGGCAGACAAAAATCTGCCCTTCCCCTTTTCCGCGCAGTTCCAGTTTCTTATGGCAGACCGGGCATCTGGCATTGGATGTCCTGGAAACGGTCTCCCTGTGGCCGCACTCACGGTCCTGGCAGACTAACATTTCACTGTTTTTTCCTTTTACAGAAAGCATCCTTTTACCGCAGACCGGGCATTTTGTATTCGTCAGGTTGTCGTGGCGGAAGTTCCCCTCACCGGCCTTAATCTGTGCAATCAGCTCCACCGAATACTCCCTGATATCTCTCATAAATGCATCGCGCTTTAAACCGCCCTTCGCCATCTTTGAAAGCTTCATCTCCCATTCGGCCGTCAGTTCCGGTTTCTTTAAATCCTCCGGAACCAGATTCAGAAGCTGCCTGGCCTTGGAGGTGAGATAAATATCTTTTCCCCGTTTTTCCAGAAGAAAGCTTGAAAAGAGTTTTTCGATAATATCGGCCCGTGTCGCAACCGTCCCGAGTCCGCCCGTCTCGCCTAATGTCTTCACCATCTCACGGTCCTTTGATTCCATGTAGGCCGCCGGATTTTCCATTGCCGAGAGCAGGGTGGCCTCATTGAACGGGGCCGGAGCTTTCGTCTTTCCTTCCGTCAGCTGGAACGTAAGGCCGCTCAGCACATCACCCTTCCCGATATCCGGCAGTTTCTGAGATTTGATCTCCTGCCCGTCCTCATCCGGTTCTTCTTCCTGATTCCCGTTCTCATAGACCTCATGCCAGCCCGGTATCTTCACAATCTCACCTCTGGCCGTGAACCGCTCCCCGCCTGCCTTTACTGTAAGAGAAGTCTGTTCATATTCAAACGGAGGATACAGAACAGCCAGGAAACGGCGGACTACCAGATCATAGATACGCCGTTCATCCACGGTCATATGATCCAGCTGTACGTACTGCTCGGTCGGGATGATGGCGTGATGATCCGATACCTTGCCGTTATCCACGAAAAACAGCTTCTCCGGCAGGGCGCGCCCCTGAAGGCGTCCGGCCAGCGTCTTATAAGGCCCCGTGCCGCAGGCCTTTAACCGTTCTTTCAGGGTCGGCACAATGTCTGCGCTCAGATATCTGGAATCCGTTCTCGGATACGTCAGGACCTTGTGGTTTTCATACAGCCGCTGCATGATGTTTAACGTCTCCTTGGCCGAATAATTAAACCGTTTGTTCGCATCCCGCTGGAGCTCCGTGAGATCGTAGAGAAGCGGCGCCCATGTCTTCTTCGGCGTGCGCTTTACCTCCTCCACTCTTCCCTTCTCCCCCTGCAGGGAGGAGAGAATCCCTTCCATCCTGTTTTTGTCGAAGGAGCGGGCGCTTCCCGATTTCTCATCCTGCCACGTCAGTGTCAGGGAAGGAGCCTGGCTTTTTGCGCGGATGCCGAAATAAGGCTGCGGGACAAATTTCTTTATCTCCTCCTCGCGCGCCGCAATCATGGCAAGAGTGGGAGTCTGTACACGGCCGCAGGATAACTGGGCGTTGTATTTGCAGGTCAGCGCCCTTGTCGCGTTGATTCCCACCATCCAGTCCGCCTCGGCGCGGCACATGGCGGCATCGTAGAGGTTGTCGTATTCCCTCCCGTCCTTCAGATGGGCAAATCCCTCCCGGATCGCCTTATCCGTAACCGATGAAATCCACAGTCTCCGGACGGGTTTCCTGCTGCCGGCCTTTTTAAGGATCAGACGGGCCACGAGTTCTCCCTCCCGCCCCGCATCCGTAGCTATGATGACGTCTCCCACATCATTCCTGTAAAGCTGCGTTTTCACCGCGTTATACTGTTTCGCCGTCTGCTTTATGACCTCCAGCTTGAAGGTGTCCGGCAGCATCGGCAGATCTTCCATCTTCCATTCCTTATACTTGGGACTGTAGTCCTCCGGATCGGCCAGCGTGACGAGATGGCCCAGTCCCCATGTTACGATATATTCCTGGCCTTCGATGGCCCCGTTAAGCGATTTTCCGCATTTCAGGACCCGGGCTATGTCGCGGGCCACCGACGGTTTCTCTGCTATTACTAATGATTTCATCTGTTAAATTCTCCTCTGCTTCCCGGTTCTTCACCGTCATTTCTTTCTCTGATAAATGGGGCGTACATCATAATGTTAGATATCCTCCTCTTCTCAAACGACACGGACGGTACATCATTTATTCTAACATGGGCGATTGCTTCTGACAACTGCGCCATATATTTCCTGATGCCGCCCCAGCCTTGTAATTCCCTCCGTCCTGTGCTATGATTTTTGTTAGCAGAAACTAACTCTTGAAAAATAACAGTATCCGGCGCGTATCCATGATCGTTTTGCCGGACCGTCCGGCAGGAGGCATACCGATGAAACATCACAATGATAAAAATTACTGGAAACATATGTCACGGTTCTACACCTTTTTCGCAAGGAGCCATTCCGCGCTCTACCGGAGTATCTGCGGCCGTATCGCTCCATACCTTAATCGGGATATGAACGTACTGGAGGTGGCCTGCGGCACGGGTCAGCTCTCCTTCCCGCTCTCCTGCCGCGTGCGTCTTTGGGAGGCCACCGACTTCTCGGAACAGATGATTGAGCGCGCAAAAAAGCAGGCGGGTTCTTCCCGCCTGCACTTTACCGTACAGGATGCAAATTCTCTGCCTTATGCGCCCCAGACATTCGACGCTGCCGTCATCTCCAACGCCCTCCATATCATGCCCCATCCGGAGCAGGTCCTGTCCGAGATACACCGCGTACTGAAGCCGGGAGGCCTGCTCTTTGCCCCCACCTTCATTCACGGCGGAAAAACACGTTCCCGTTTCAGGATGCATCTGGTAAACATGACAGGCTTCCAGTCTTATTATAAGTGGGATGAACAGGAATTCATAAAGTTCCTGTCAGGACACGGGTTTACCGTGACGGAGCACGCCGTGCTGGGCGGAGGCCCCGCGCCGGTCTGTTTTGCCGCAGCAAAGAAAGGGACACCTCATCCTTCCAATTGATTTCATCCCGCCCTGCGCGCTTCCTTCTTCTCTTCCAGTCTGGATACAATCAGGGCACAGGCTGCGTCGCCCGTAATATTGACGGTTGTCCTGCCCATATCAAAAATCCGGTCAATTCCGGCCACAAGGGCAATTCCCTCAATCGGAAGGTTAACGCTCTGAAGAACCATCGCCAGCATAATCATACCGGCTCCCGGAACTCCCGCGGTGCCGATTGACGCCAGCGTGGCGGTCAGGATAATCGTAAGCTGCTGTCCCAGCGTCAGATCCACCCGGAAACAGGCCGCGATAAAAATCGCGCATACCCCCTGATAAATAGCGGTTCCGTCCATGTTAATCGTAGCGCCTAACGGAAGCACAAAGCTGGCCACATCTCTCCTGCCCCCCATCTTCTCCACACACTCCAGATTCAGAGGCAGCGTCCCCACCGAGGAAGCGCTTGAAAAAGCCATAATCATTGCAGGCGCCATGCCGCTGAAAAAGCGGAGAGGACTCATTTTACCGAGCATACTCACCGTTGCGGAGTATACCACAACCATGTGAATGATATATCCGGCATAGGCCACCAAAAGGACCGCCAGCAGGTTTCCCAGTATGTTGGGGCCGTTCTCGGCCACCACAGGCGTGATCAGGCAGAATACGCCGATGGGGCTGAATTTGATGATCGTTTCCATAATCACCATCGAAACGGTATTGGCGCTCTCCACAAAATCGGCGAACGGTTTTCCCTTTTCCCCCACCGAGATAACGCCGAAACCAAAGAACAGGGCAATCACAATGACCTGAAGCATGTTTGCCTCCGACATGGGGCCTATGATATTGCTTGGGAAAATATTGACCAGGGTTTCAATGAAGCTGGGCGCCTCTTTCGCGGTATACTCAAGCTCCGTCACGGAAATCGCTTTAAAGCTTCCCTTGAACAGATTGGCAAGTACAAGGCCAATCACTACCGCAACCGCCGTCGTGCACATGTAATAGACGATCGTCTTGACTCCGATGCTGCCCACCTTGCGTATGTCTTTCATGGCGATCACGCCGGACATGATGGAGAAGAGGACAATCGGAACGACAATAAATTTGACAAGATTCAGGAACAGCGTACCAAAGGGCTTGATGTATTTTACCGCGATCTCGGGCGTCTTCATCAACCCGATTCCGGCTAAGATACCTAACAGAAGACCTGTGAAAATCCAGAAAGCCAGCGGTAACTTTTTCTTTTCATTTGCCATAAACACTTCCCCCTATTTTGTTTTCTTAAATCAACAGTTGCGTTTCCTCTATTGTACCTTAAAAAATACAATTGTGCAATTTTATCATTTATTTAACATAGTTGACTTTATCAGAATATTGTGATATCCCCCGGGCGTAATTATCCGCCTGAGGGGCCGCTTGAGCGGTATAATTCCCTTCCGCCGCAGGACTTTCCGGCCTATTTTCACAAAAACTGAAAAAAACTGAATAAAAAGTAATTTGAACCGCTTATAAATCTTGACAAACTCGATTTTGCGTGCTATATTGAATGAGTATTTTTCATAAAGCTTAGATTTCACATATTTGTTGTAAATCGGTTTGTTGATTTACAAGGATATGTGAATTTTGTTTTATAAAGAAATATAATATTTTAACAGGAGGTATCTTTCATGAATAAAGGTACAGTAAAATGGTTTAACTCTCAGAAGGGATATGGCTTCATCAGCGATGAGCAGGGCAACGATATTTTCGTTCACTTCTCCGGACTTGCAATGGACGGTTACAAAACATTAGAAGACGGCCAGTCCGTATCCTTCGAAGTTACTGAAGGCGCTCGTGGATTACAGGCAGTTAACGTTACAGTTAACAACTAATTTTTGCATGATGCAAAGACGATATAAGGCGCGCTCTGCGGACCTTATGGCGTTCACAATAAAAAGGGATGAAATCAGTTGAATGATTTTATCCCTTTTTATTGTCTTCCGACTATTTTCACTTATAAGATCTCTCCAGAATTCCTTCGATATCCTCCGCCGTCAGAGCCTCCGGATACCGGTCCATATCGGCAATGCCTGTATTATTGACGGTCATATCCGCGATCTTTTTGCAGTCTTCCTTCCTGATTCCGAATTCACTCATGGTCAGGCAATCCATTCCGGTTACGTGCAGCAGTCCGGTAAGCGCCGTGACAAAGCCTGCTCCCGGATGCTCCGGATCCGCTTTCACTCCCATGAATTCTCCCATCTCGTCAAACAGCTCCGGGAAATACCGGCAAACGCGTTTATAATATTCCTCTGCAATCAGAATCAGGCTGGCGCCGTGGGCTACATTGGGAAATAAACCGCCCATGGTCTGGCCCGTGATATGATGGGAGGTGCAGTTGATGAGGGACTGTGTATAACCGGCCAGAATATTAGCCGCATAGGACATATTGACGCGTCCTTCCAGGTTCGATCCGTCTTTTGCCACAATCGGGAGCCATTTTGCAACCGCCCTGATTCCGTCCTCGGAATAGATATCCACCAGCCTGTTTTCATGGTTATTGGTGATATAACATTCCGATAAATGGAACAGCGCATCAAAGCCCTGATACAGCGTCAGGCTTCTCGGCAGCGTTACCATCAGTTCCGGATCAATGACGGAAATCACCGGGAAAATTGCATCCACTGCAAAATCAAGTTTTTCATTCGTATCGGTTCTTGTGATGACACAGTAGGGATCGGTCTCTGTGCCGGTACCTGCCGTAGTCGAGATGGTTACAACCGGAGCCGCAACCTTAATCTCCTTCCTGCCTCCCGTTCCCGTGTAGGCATAATCCCACAGATCGCCCTCATTTGCCATCATAATTGCGGCTGCCTTCGCCGTATCCACGCTGCTGCCGCCGCCGAGGCCGATGAGGAAATCGCAGCCTTCCGCTTTTGCAAGAGCCGTCGCAGCCTCCACGCCGGCCTTGGTCGGGTTGGGCGTCACCTTATCAAAGACAACGGCCTCAGTATGGTTCTTTGCAAGAAGTTCAAGCACCCTCTGCTGAATCCCCAGTTTTTCCATCAGACCGTCTTCCGTCACGCAGATCAGCGCCTTTTTCCCCGGCAGTTCCACCTCTGCCAGTTCTTTTAACCTGCCTGCGCCAAAGATTACCCTCGTTGGGGTGTAATTATTTACTGTAAACATCATTCTCTCTCCTGTATCAGAGCCGCAGCTGCGGCCAAATCATTTTAGTTACAACTCACTGCCACAAATCACTGCCAGCTGAAGGCATCATCCGAACATTCCGACTGAAACGCTGACAAAATATGCGAGTAAAACGGAAATCGGTCCGGTAATCATACGGCTGAACAGAAATGCGGGAACCGCCATTTCCACCGTCTCATCTTTTGCCTCGGCAAGCGACAGGCCGACCGGAATAAAGTCCGAGCCAACGTGCGCGTTGATTGCAAACAGGGCCGGAAGCGCGTAGACCGGAGAAATTACCCCTGCCGCGATCTGCGTGCCGATCAAAATACTGGCAACCTGGCCAACCGCGGCGGCCGGCGCAAGAATCGGAGCCAGGAACGGCAGAACACAGACAAAGCTCATAACCATCATACTAGGAAGGTTTGACATAACCGGAGCAATCAGTCCGGCCAGCCAGTTTCCAACGCCCGTATAATTTACGATTCCGACAATCAGACTGATAAATACCATAAACGGGAGCACTGTCTCAAGAACCATTTTCACGGCATCTTTAGCAGAATCCATAATTTTCTCAACGACGCTTCCTACCGCTGCGCCTATATTCGCAATGATATCCAATAATTTATTCATGGACCTGGCCTCCCTTCTTATTCTTTCTTCCCTGCATCACAGCAAACATTTTTTCCGTAACAATACCCCTGATCAGGCACAGTACGATGCCGACGGCAATATACCAGATTGCCAGGATATTTTTGTCGAACCCGAGTTCCGTAATACCACTTGCAATTCCCATAAAGATGAACAGCTCGGCCGGACATACATGAGGAAACAGGCCGGTCAGCGGATGGAGAATCGTCATTTCGCAGTCATACAGAGCAATCTTGTATTTTTCCTCCACAAACCGGTTCATGGTATGGCACATGGGATCCGTTAAGAAAATCTGGGCCAGCAGCGGGTAAATGGTATATCTTGTAATCGCGTATTTCGTACATTTTCTAAGGAAATTTGTGATACGCTCCTCTCCGACCAGGCGGATTAAAAGGTTGATAAACGTTAAAAGGACCAGCAAGGTTGGAATAATTCCCGCAACCAGATCCAGAAAATAAGAGCCTCCGGCATTAAATATCCCGATGAAGCTTGCCGCCGCGGCAGCTAATTTTTCAATCATATGACCCCTCCATATACCGGACGGCCTGTACGACGCAGGCCATCCGTTTGTCTTTGCTATAGTAGTCTTTGACGGCGGAATAATGCTCCCCGTCATGGCCGGATAACTGCTTAAGCTTTGCAAAAACCGTTATACCGGATAAAATATACGCCTCGTTAAGAATCCCCGAGGAATTAAAGCCAAGCACAGCCGTTCTGTTCATGCCCCTGTATGTACTCTTGCCCACGGAAACAACTGCGTTGCGTTTTCTGATTTCCTGATAGTCCCTGGTGACCCGTTTATACTGCGCCAGACTTCCCCATGTCTGCAGAAAGAGGGCCGCCGCAAGGCAGATTCCAAACATCAGTGCTGAATTCATTTCCTTCTCCTATTATGCATCCTCACAGTTACAGGCTTAACAGCGTTTCAATCTCCTCTTTCGGAAGATCCGCCGGCTCCCCGATCAATTTGGCCAGGGTACAGATTTTACATGCGTTCTCCACCGACTCCAGCTTATTCATCGCGTCGAATACCGTGGTTCCCACAGACAACACCCCGTGGTTGGCCAACAGGCAGATGTCTCTTCCTTTCTGGAAAATCGTTTCCGCTCCCTTATAGATATCATCGGAACCCGGCCTTCCGTAAGGCACCACTTCCACTTTCTTGTGATCCCAGAGCATTTCGGCATGGGCAAAAGATTCAAACGGTTTTGCACAGAGCGCATAGGCGGTCAGGAACGGTGTATGTGCATGTACTACGCCTCCTATATTATCCCTCATCTTATAAACGGCCGTGTGCATTTTAAGCTCTGAGGACGCCGGGAAAATGCCGGACACCTGGTTTCCCTCCTCGTCAAATACGGCGATCATCTCCTCCGTAAGCGTTGCTTTATTCTTGCCCGATGGCGTAATATAAAGGAATCCGTCTCTTTTTACCGATACATTTCCCTCAAATGCATTACACAGTCCCTTGTCATCCAGTCTCTTAGCAATAGTTAATACTTCATGAATCGCCCTGATATCCATTCTTTTTCCTCCTGATTTCCATACCGTATTATTAGTTAATCGTTCTGATCCTTACTCTGCAACAGCCGCCCGGATCTCGTCCAGATGCTCCCGCATAAAGTGAACGCTCTCCACAAACCTCCATGTGTTGACGAACATTCTGTGCACTTCCGACTCGTGGTTTTCATAGCAGGTGAAGTCCATAATAACCTTGACCGCCCCGATAATCATCATGACCGGATAGAACATCCGCTCCGCGCCGTTCAGTTCCCCGAGTTCGCAGCCCGTCTCTTTCATGGTCTGGTTGTAGATGGAAATGAATCTGCCGATTTTCTCCACAGCCACATCTCCGAAGGATGCCGTATCCCAGGACGCCAGCGCCTGATAACTCATCCATCCCAGATCATAAAGCCTGTAATCCGTGTTAACCCAGTCCAGATCGAACACCGCAATGATTTTGTCATTTTTATCAAACATGACGTTACCGGGATTCAAATCCTTATGGCAGATGCACTTTTTAAGCTGTTCCCTGCACTTTGCAAGCTCGCTGTCACAGAAATCAATGGTATCGATGAGATACGGAATCTCTTTTTCAAAATAATCCGTAAAACGCTTAAATACCTTCGGATTCTGTTTCTTCTCCGCCTGTGCGGCCGGAAGATCCTGCTTCCATACTTTAAACTGCTCCTCTAACTCCGGTTCACTTCTTCCGCTGCCCTCCGGTCCCACAAAACCGTATGCCCATGACTGGAACCTGGCGCATATCTCGGCGCAGGAATCCTTGGCTTCCTGCGGCATCTCGTTGTACTCCCAGGAATACGGCTCCAGTCCGCTGATGGTGTTAAATACCGCATAGAAGTTGCTCTGGCCTTCAAACTCCGCCACCAGCCACGTTTTACCGGTGCGGTTTACCACCGGAGTCATGGTCTGCATCGCGCCGTTTACATTAGCCGAATAATATTTCTCAAATGCATGTTCATAAATGATATCCTGCTCCTGTTCGGCCGTGTTGTACTGGCGCACATACCATTTTTTCTTTTCCCCGTCTTTATTGGCAATAGCGAAAAAGCTGTTGTTCGTATCCCCCGCCTTAATCGGCTCTACCTCTGTGATTTCCCCCAAATCATAATTTTCCTGCAGTAAACCCTGTACAAATTCCGCTACATGTCTCATATTGGCGCACACCCTTTCCTTTTCGTGTTTTATACCTTCTCATCTATTGCTTTTAACCCCGGACGCTTTTACTGATTAGACAGCACGATGTCCACCCCTGTGTCCAGAATATTTTCAATCACTGTTTTCCCCACATAGAACGGCGGGGTTGCCACTGCTTTCTGAATCTCGGCCATTGCGTCGAATATCTTTTCCTTCGGCATCGGTTTATTGGAGCGGACCGCGATGATCGGGCAGCTGTACCCCTCCGCCTTCACGGTGGTGGCCAGAGTCCGCATCGGCGAGATATACTCCGCCTCCGCATAGTCCTTCCCTCGTTTACAGGTGTAACCGCTTATCTCACTGACTGTTTTCCCGTCTCCTTTTACGGTGACATGGCAGCTGGACGGACAGATGACACAGATTACTTCTTTTTCGATCATGCCTTCACCTCCTCCTTTGTGACATTCACAATGATTTCCCCTTGCGTCAAACCGGAAAGTTTTTCGGCCGGTATCCTGATCTGCTCAATTTCCCCCGGATTTACAAATGCTTTTCTGGCCTTATAGAGAACCTTATCTCCGCAGGACGCTTCGATCGTTACCTGCTTCGTCGGAGCCAGCACACGGAAATACATCTTTACTTCCTTCTCCGTCTTATCCGGTTTGACGGACTGCGGAACCATGTACCGCACCAGATTTCCCGGTTTGACAGGTATCACCGTCCCGCCTTCTCCGCTCTGTCCGGCCGCATAGCGGGCCGCATAAGTACCGGCCAGTTCACTTTCCGTGGACACATTGTCCACCAGATCATTGACATGGACCACATTACCACAGGCAAAGATTCCGGGTATATTCGTCATCATCGTGTTATCTACTACCGGGCCGTTTGTCACGCGGTCAAGGGCCACGCCGGCCGTCTTCGACACCTCATTTTCCGGTATCAGTCCAACCGACAGGAGTACGGTATCGCAGTCAATCTTAAACTCCGTTCCGGGTACCGGCTGTTTCTTTTCATCCACCTTTGCCACCGTCACGCCTTTTACACGGCGCTTTCCGTCGATATCAACGATGGTATGGCTTAAATAGAGCGGAATTCCAAAATCATCCAGGCACTGTACCCTGTTTCTGGTGAGTCCCGCCAGGTAAGGCATCACTTCAATAACCGCCTTCACTTTCGCGCCCTCTAACGTCATCCTGCGGGCCATGATCATTCCGATATCACCGGAACCGACAATCACGATTTCATTACCTACAATATGGTTCTGCACATTGCAGAAGCGCTGTGCCGTTCCCGCCGTATAAACGCCTGCGGGACGGGAACCAGGAATTACAATCTGCGCCCTTGTGCGCTCCCGGCAGCCCATGGAGAGGATAATCGCTCCCGCCTCCACCAGTACGGCCCCCGATTTATTCGCCGCATGGATCAGATGGTTCGGTCCGTCGATGCTTAAAACCATCGTGTTTAACATCATCTCAATGCCGAGCTCATCACAGACCTTTATAAAACGCTCCGCGTATTCAGGCCCTGCCAGCTCTTCACCGAAATATTTAAGTCCGAATCCGGTATGGATGCACTGCTCCAGAATTCCGCCCGGACGGAAATCGCGCTCAATCAGAACTACTTTCTCTGCGCCTTCTTTTTTCGCTGCCGCCGCTGCCGCCAGGCCCGCGGGTCCCGCTCCAATGACAGCTACGTCCACATATCTCTCATTCATCCTGTCATCCTCACTTTCTGTTTACGCGAACCAGCATTTCTGAACCCGGCTCATTCTTGCAGATTTCTTCCTCGGTTACCGCAAGCTCACGCGCAAGAATTTCCACAACACGCGGTCCGCAGAAGCCGCCCTGGCAGCGTCCCATTCCGGCGCGCAGCCTGCGCTTGATAGCGTCTACGCTCCTCGCCCCCGGTCCTTTATGGATCGCCTCCACAATCTCTCCCTCCGTGACCGTCTCACAGCGGCAGATAATATTTCCATAACTGGGGTTCTTCCGGATTGCCTCGTCCCGTTCCTCCTCGGTCATCGAGGCAAAGCGTCTGATTGCCTTTCTTTCGGAAATCCAGTTTTTCTTCTCCGTCATTTCAAGACCTTCATCATCCAGCAGTTCGCCCACATATTTGGCAACCCCCGGCGCCGCGCTGATTCCCTGGTTAATTCCAACCGCTTCTATGTATCCCTTACATCCGTCTACCGTGCGGATTCTCCAGTCCTTTTTCGGGTAAATCGCAGGGCGCACGCCGCAGAACTGCGTCACGGAATCAAACGGGCTCACGGCCGGTATCATCTTCCGGCAGTCCGAGACAATGCTGTCCATGGTCTCTTTATCTGTCTTGGTGCACTCCCGGTCACTCATGTTATCCGCCGATGGCCCCACCAGGAGGTTCCCGTGTATGGTAGGCGTCAAAAGACGGCCGCGGCTCACCGGTGTGGGAAGGGGAACGATGATATGTTCCGGTTTGTATGGTAAATTCTTATCAAGAACGAAAAACTGCCCTGTGCGGGGATAATTGTAATAATCACAGAAACCGACCGACTGTGCCAGCTTATCCGCATAGATTGCCGCGGCATTAATTGCAAACCGGCATTCAATCTCTCCCTTATCGGTCACCACCGATTTTACGGCATGCGTTTCCGGGTCCACATTGATCCGGGAAACGGTTGTGCCAAGCATAACCTTAACCCCGTTATCCATCGCATTCTCGACAAAGGCAAACAGCAGCTCCATCACATCCACAATCGCCTCGTTCGGCACCAGCAGGCCGCCGACAATATCCGGGTTCAGGGAAGGCTCCATCTGATGAACCTTTTCTCCCGAAAGCATTTCCACATTGTACTCGCCGTTCAGGATGGCTTTCTTCCTGATCGCCTTAAGCTGCTCCAGCTCTTTTTCATCATGGGCCACATAAATCATACCCAGCCGCTTCATCTCCACATCCAGATCTTTACAGACCTGGTCGTAAGCCCGGTTGGAAGCCGATGTAAGTCTCGCCTCCAGGGACCCCGGCTCCGCATCGTGTCCGCTGCACAGTGTCGCGCTGTTACACTTCGATGCGTATCCGCCCACATCCTCATTCCGCTCAACCAGAATGACATTTAACTCGTAGCGGGAAAGCTCCCTTGCGATGGCAGAACCCGTCGCGCCTGCACCAATAATCACAACATCCGCCTGCATTATTTCATCCCCTCCTCATATCTTCCATGTATCTTTTTTCCAAGGACACGTTGTCTGTCCTGTTCACAGGCTTAAATTAGCACAAAGAAAACCGTCTGTCAACTCATGCAAATGTTTTAACAGACGGGATATTTTTAACTATTTTCTCTCTATTGTGTGGCCATATTTCAATAAAACCACAAAATTCCAAACAGGGGCGGGTTACTGTTCACGAGGGAGCGAACACTGTGTCCCTGATCATTTCGCCGCGCAGTAAACCTTGATTCCCATGGATGTATAATAGGACAGCTCTTTTTTTGTAATATGCCAGTCCGTTATCATCTGATGTACGGCCTCAATTCCGGCAAACCGGCAGAATGCCACCACTCCGAACTTTGTGGAGTCATTTAAAAGAATTCTCTCGCGGCTCATCTCGATTGCCGCCCGCAGAAGTTCACTCTCCTCCTCCGTATACTCCGTGAGCCCGTCGGACGGTGAGACTCCGGAAACGCTGAAAAACGCCTTGTCCACCCGGTATCTGCGGAAACAGTATGCCGTCAGTTCCCCCATTGTCTTCTGCTGGTTATGCCAGATATTGCCGGCAGTGAGTATGACGTGGTTACTCATATTGGAAGATATCTGGTTTCCAAGCTGGATGGAGTTCGTCACAACGGTCAGGTTGTTTTTAGCCGCCAGATACTTCCCGAGCGGCAGAGTCGTCGTGGAGGCCAGAATCGCCAGGGACTGGCCGTCCTGCACCAGCTCCGCCGCCTCTCTGCAGATCGCCTCTTTCTCCATCGGGTTATTATTGATGCGCACCTCCACCTCATATTCATTAGCCGTAAAGGAATCATACACCGCGCCGCCGTGGACGCAGCGCAGCAGCCCCTGCTTTTCAAGCTCCATCAGATCTCTCCGGATGGTTTCATCGGAAACCTGGAAATATTCTTTCAAATCTTTGACACGTACGTTCTGCTGCTCGCGAATCTTGTTAACAATAAATTTAAGGCGTTCGTTTTTTAGCATAAATGATTCTCCTTTATTCAGTGAGTGGAAGATGTTGAAAATCCGCAAAAATCCGCATTTTTCCATTTGTGCATATTGCATAATTTTTCATTGGTATCAGTCTTCATTTTTCTATCTTTAGTGAAATGCCAAATGCGGATTCCCGGTTATATTTGATACATTCTTAACAATTTTATCATATTCTTCTTCAGATATTATATCATATCATACAGTTTCCGGATGTAAAATCGCGCCATTTTTTTCCGGTTTAAATGTGGGATTATGCTTCTGTTCACAGGTGATGTCCCGCAAGATTTTTCACCCGCCTTTTGTTCCGCACCATAAAGTGACGGATCTCTCACCTGAAAGTCACGCAAAAGTAAGCCAGATGTTCTATAATACAGATAAAGGAAAGGAGGAGCACAGAATGGATTTTTTAAAGGTTGAAAATTTATGCAAGGTTTACGGCAGGGGAGAAAACCAGGTAACCGCCCTTGACCATGTGAATCTTACGATTGGTAAAGGAGAATTCACCGCCATCATCGGGTCTTCCGGCTCCGGTAAATCCACGCTTCTTCATGCAATTGCCGGTGTGGATGTGCCGACGGACGGTAAAATATTTCTGGACGGACAGGACGTATATGCAAAAAGCAATGAAAAGCTCGCCGTGTTCCGCCGGAGGCAGGTGGGGCTGATTTACCAGTTCCATAATCTCATTCCCACCCTGAATGTGGTGGAAAATATTACCCTGCCTATTCTGATGGACCGGAGAAAGGTGAATGAGGAGCGTTTAAATGATCTGCTTGATCTTTTGGGGCTTCAGGATAGGAAGAACCATCTGCCCAACCAGCTTTCCGGCGGACAGCAGCAGCGTGCCGCCATCGGCCGCGCCCTGATGAACGCACCGGCCGTCATGCTGGCGGATGAACCGACGGGCAGCCTGGACAGCCGCAACGGCAAAGAAATCATCCATCTGCTGAAGGAGAGCCACAAAAAGTACCGTCAGACCCTGATTATCGTCACCCACGATGAGAATATCGCCCTGCAGGCGGACCGCATTATCACCATCTCAGACGGCAGGGTGGTCCGGGATGAGAGGCAGGTGGGGAGCTCATGAATATTTTTAATAAAACAGCATTGCAGGGACTGAGGAAGAACCGCGCAAGAACGCTTGTGACAATAGCCGGAGTGGCCCTGTCGGCCGCCCTGATTACGGCGGTTGCAACCTTTTCCGTGTCACTGCAGACTTATCTGATTAACGGAGCCATCGAAAAAACCGGGGACTGGCACGTTGAGTTTTACGGCGCCGACTCCTCTTTCGTGCAGGGGCAGGCCGCAGACAGCCGGATTAAAAATGCCTCATTTTTTGAAAATATCGGCTACACAGCGCTGGACGGCGGAATCAATCCCGACAAACCGTATTTATTTATAGCGGGTTTCAACCGTGAAACCTTTGATATGATTCACATCCATCTCCTCTCGGGCCGGCTGCCGGAAAACAGCAATGAAATCCTGGTTCCGGCGCATGTTGCCGCAAACGGAGGCGTAAAGATTTCGATCGGCGACACCCTTATCGTGCCGGTCGGAACCCGGCAGACGGGAAATCTCACTCTCAGCCAGCACGATCCTTACCGTCCCGGTGAGGAAACGCTGACCCATGAGGCAGTCCAGACCTATAAGGTCGTCGGAATCTTCCAGAGACCCGCATTCGAAGAGCGTTCCGCCCCCGGATATACCCTGATAACAAGAGCAGATTCAGCAGATCCCGGGAATAGCCTGAGCGCCTTTGTCACACTGAAAAAGCCTCGCAGTGTCCGCGCCTACACAGACGGTGCAGCCGGAGGGCTGTCTTATGTTCTGAACGACGATGTGCTCCGTTTTATGGGAATCTCGGACGACACCATGTTTAATACTCTGCTCTATTCAACCGGCGCCATTTTAATCGCTCTGGTTATGACAGGATCCGTATTTCTCATTTATAATTCATTTCATATCTCACTCAACGAGCGCACGCACCAGTTTGGAATTCTCATGTCGGTCGGAGCCACGGAAAAACAGCTTCGCAGTTCCGTTTTATTTGAGGGACTGGTAATCGGCGCAATTGGTATACCGATCGGTATCCTGATCGGCATACCCGGCATCCAGTTTGTGATTTCCCTGGTGGCCGGGAATTTTAGAGCCGTCATGTATGACAGCGTTCCTTTGACCCTGTGTATTTCTATACCCGCAATCTGCGCCGCCGCGGTCATCAGCATGATTACGATTCTCATATCGGCTTATATTCCGGCAAGGAAAGCCGCACGCACCCCCGTGATGGAATGCATCAGCCAGACCAATGAGATAAAAGTCGATCCGGGAGCCGTGAAGACGCCAAAATTCGCGGGAAAAATATACGGCCTTGAAGGAACTCTTGCACTAAAAAATTTCAAGCGGAACAAGGGGCGTTACCGCAGCATTGTCCTGTCGCTCACCTTAAGCGTCGTACTGTTTGTATCGACAAGCTCCTTTGCAATGAATTTAAGCGGGGTTGCGAATCAGTCGGCTGTGGAAATGGACGGGGATATTGTGTTTTATACAAAGGATACGGACGAAAATGAACTGCTCCGTCTATACGGTGAAATGAAAACCGCAGATGGCGTCTGCAAAAGCACCCATCAGACGGTCTCAACCTATTCCTGCAGGGTGGACACGGGTGATTTTACAGCTGAATTCCGTGACTATTACCTGGAATCACAGGGGTTAGACCCGGACTGCCAAACGGTGAACCTGTTCATGGATGTCCAGTTTATCGAGGAGGACATCTATAAGGACTTTCTTGAAAGCCTCGGCCTGCCTGCATCAAATTCCGGCGGACAGGATGGAACTATGATCATTGTGGGAAAAAGGCCGGGTAATATTGATATTTTCAAAAATAAAACCATGGATTTCACAATCCGCAACGAATCCGGGGAAGCGGCCCGGACAATCCATACATTTTTTGCCGACACCTACCCGCTGGATCCGCCGCCCCTCGATCCGCCCGCAAAAAGGGACTACGTTTTAATGGTAGTTGCCCCTTACGGGATGAAACCGCAGTTTGACCTTCCGGGTGCGTCACAACGGCAGGCCTTCACCTTCTGGTCCAAAACGCCCGGACTGTCTGCCGCACAGATGCAGACCATGATCGACGGATCCGGCATTACCTCCACCTACAACCTGTTCAACCTCCATGCCGTGCTGGAGGAAAACCGCAATATCATATTTATTGTAAATCTGTTCACCGTTGTGTTTGTTATCATGATCTCGCTGATTGGAACGGCCAATGTGTTCAATACGATTTCCACCAACATCAGGCTGAGAAGACGGGAACTGGCTATGCTCCGCTCCGTGGGCCTGTCCGACCGCTCTTTTAACCGGATGATGCGTTTCGAGTGTGCCCTTTACGGCATAAAAACACTGCTGTTCGGGCTGCCGATCTCGGGTGTTCTATCCTGGCTGATTTACAAGGGGATGGTACTCGGGGGCGGGGAAATCCGGTATATTTTCCCCTGGGACAGTATCGCGGTCAGCGTGCTTGGCGTATTCATCGTGATATTTATTACCATGTTGTATGCTACGGGGAAGATTCGGAAGGAGAATATTATTGAGGCGCTGAGGGATGATATGACGTGATGGCGGGTGAAAAATGAGAACGCCGCCGTCAGGTCGGGGGGCGGGGTGGTGAGAAGGAAGCTATGAGTCTTCAGTCCCGGGTTTTAGGTTATCGCGGGTGGGGAATCCAGGAGAAAAAATTCCTACGGGGACTCGCTCCCGCTTGTGGAATGCGCAACGGATGCTAGCTTCGTAAGAAACCTCAGCAAGCACCGGCGGATTCCAATGTCCCCTTCGGAAAGTTTTCTCCTTCCTTCCCCGGGCAGGTTGCCGACGGGACTGAAGACGCGAAGGTTTTTGCCATCCTGATGAACTGTCCCCTTTGTCAAGGACACTTTATGAAGTGGGGGACCCGTTTTTTCAGACACCCTTCCTTCCGTGTAGCCTTGATCATGGACACTGAAACAGAGGGAATCCCCCCGGTTGGATAATCGGCCCAAAGTGTATCCTGATTCTTAGACACACGCTCTCCCCTGCCATGGTATTCTATATGATTGGGTGACTCTCGGTACGGGAGGGGCCCGCACTGGCACCAAGTTCCTCCGGTTTCCGGGCAATCGCCGGAAGTGCCGGTACGTTGGGAATATCCAGTGGATATTCTCCGGTGGTGATAAAGTGGTAAAACTCATTGGGGGCAAGCTTTGCAAGATGCCACTGGTAACGCCGGTTATTGTAATACTCCATATAGTCATCAATGATGGACTGTACTTCGCGAAAAGTCCCGCATCCAGCCAGTTTCGCCCGGATGTGGTCTTTCATATGGCCAAAGAAACTTTCCTGTGGGGCATTGTCCCAGCAGTTGCCCCGGCGTGACATGGACTGGCGCAGCTTCTTGTCGGAAAGGATGCGGATAAATCGGTAGCTGGTATAATGGCAGCCCTGGTCACTGTGGACAATGGTTTCCTCATGAAGGGAAAGCCCATGGTTTTTAACCAGCTGCTTCACCGTTTCAAGGACAAAATCCACTTCCAGGGATTCACTCAGCACATACGAAAGGATTTGCCGGGTGAAGGCGTCCAGGACCGTTGATAAATAAGCAAAGGTCCCGTTATAGGGCAGGTAAGTGATATCGGTTAACAGGACCATCCTGGGCCCATAGCAGTCGAACTCCCGCTTTAGCAGGTTATCAGCGACATGGCTGGTTTTCAGGGCCCTTGCCATCCTTTTATAAGGGTTGGGGCCCCGGTGCGGGCAGGAAAGCTTAAACTTATCCATCAGCCTCCGGATCTTTTTCAGGTTCATGACGGCCGGCGGGGTCATATGGAGCAGGGCCATGTAGATCCCTCTGGCCCCTTTGGTGTAACCGTGGAGCCCGTAAGCCGCCAGGATCCGCTCAAAATCCGCACGGTCCTTCTGTTCCTGAAGTTCTCTGGCCGGGGCCGCTTTCAGCCAGGCATAATAACCGCTCCTGGAAACACCGGCGGTGGAACAGAGTTCTTTCACTGAAAGGACATTTCCGCTTTGCTGCAGGGTGTTACTGATGATTTCGAAGACACAGGAAGAATCGTTCATTAGCCATGCACCTACTTCCTTGTGGTTCGGATGGAGGAAATTTTTTTTAAAAAGGCAACTTCCTGTTTCAGGTAATCAACCTCGTGCCGGAGCTGTTTGAGTTCCTCTTTTCCCGATACAGGCATACCAGAGTCCGAAGAGGCGGGATTTGCCCTGCTGGAAGAGACACTCCCATCGTGGAAACCGCCATATTTGTTGTACTGCTCTCGGATATGGCCGGAGATGCCCCATACCCTGCGCTGGCCGAGGACGGCGGGATCGTAGCCGTATTTCTCGAGGATCTGCCGAGGGGGCATCCCCGCCTGATACTCCGAATAAAAGAGTTCCTTGAATTCCTTGGTAAAAGCTAACCTGGCCTGGTCCACCCGGTAGGTGAAAGGGTTTTCACGCAGCACCAAAACCTGCTCAGCGGTGAAAAGATTTTTAATCATGGGATTCCTCCTGTTCTTGCTTAAGAATACCATAGGCGGCGGAATGTGTCGAAAGGAAAAGGATGTGCGGCCATCATCCAGGTCAGATACGTCCCTCCTGTCTTTCCATAAGGTGTGTCCACGATAAGGGGAATGGGATGTGGGGGATGTCTAAAAGATGGGGCCCCCACTTCGTTCCGTGTCCACACTTATGGGTACATTATATGAACCCCGGCCTGCGGCCGCTGATTTGTTCTTATTCCTTCAAAGGGGGAGGTATTATCGCTGCCACTACTTTTCTCGAATACCAGGAGAATGCCTCCTATTTGGTATTAAATTGGTTAGTTTGAGCTTTAGCACCTGACCTATCCTTAAATAACCACTTAATTTTTAATCAATCGTAAAATATTACTTTATATTATCTCTGAATACAGCCCGAAATACCTCAAGGTAAAAGATTCACGACTACATAGTGACCGCGATAAGACCTCCCTCCGCACTGCTTGACGAAAGAGACAATCAACCTCTGAAGACGACGGACAGGGCGACAACCTTCACTGAGTTTTCAGTCCCGTCGACAACCTGCCCCGGGAAGGAAGGAGAAAACTTTCCGAAGGGGACATTGGAATCCGCCGGTGCTTGATGAGGTATTTTCGAATCTAGCACCCGTTGCGCATTCCACAAGCGGGAGCGAGTCCCCGTAGGAATTTTTTCTCCTGGATTCCCCCTCACCACAACTTCCCGCCGGGACTGAAGACTCATCCATCCAACCTCCCCCCGTCCGCCGTCTTACAGAGGCGTCCTCTCATCTCAACCAAACCCAAAAAAGGAACTTTACCGGAGCAGAATCCTACTCCTGCTCCGGCAAAGTTCCCTGTCCGTTGGCAATCCCCGGCGCGCCTCTATCTGCGCAGGGTCATTCCTTCTATATATGTTATCATCTCTTCCAATCCATTGCACAGCCGGTTTTTGTACCGCATAAAGTCAGTTAAGGCCATCAGATAATACGCTCTCTCTGTGTTATCCCTGGTAATTCCTCCAAACTGCGCTATATCGGCAAATACCCCGAACGGGCATCCGCAGTCGTGGGTATAGGCGTCTTTCCTGCAGTAAAACAGGTGGAGCGCCTTCCCCACAACCGTCTTTATATCTAAATCTTCTGCCAGACCCTTTTCTGTCATTCCCTCAAATGCAGTCAGGCTCTCTTTGGCTCTCTGCCATACTTCTCTGATTTCACGGCCGTCAAAGTCTTTTGTCAATGAAGCCAGAATCCGGTTCAGCCGTTCGTCCATATCCCGGGTGAATTCCGGGATGTTGACCGGCAGGATCTCAGCCCCCTCAATGGCTTTGATCAGTTCCAGATTGATTCCGGCATCACGCATCATGATTGTCTCATCCAGCTTATCGAGCGTGTCCTCCGGTGTGTGCCACCACGGGCCTCCGCTGGGGCAGTCCGACAGACGCCTGTCTTTTTCCGGCTCATACTTTAACATAATCGTGATGGGGATATCGGCTCCCCAGAAGGACTGGTCCGCGCCGCGTATCATCGGAACGTAGGCGTCGGGCCGTTTTCCCGTGTATTTCTCAATCAGTTTTCCGGTAAAATCAAGTCCCTCCGTACCGGCAGTGCGCGCCACGATTTGCTCCGCATTTCTGCATCCTGTCAAATCCAGGTTGACATGGGCTACGCAGCGCTTTTTAAGCTGGCTGTAATGGCTGTCGCAGTACCAGGCGGAACCGGAAAAACGTCCGTCGGAATGGCCCGACCACCAGGCAATCCTGATTCCGCGGCGCAGGAGGCCGCGTCGTTTATTCAGAATCCGTGCATACTCCAGAAGAATCGCATCGCTGACGGCATTATCCGTAATTCCCTCATACCAGGAATCATAGTGCCCCGACACCAGGACAAAATTTTCACTTTTCCCGGGTATGTCGGCAATAACCATCGTACTCTTCCTGATTCCGGTGTCCATCTTAACCGAGAGAACGGCTTCCCGTTTTCCTTCTGCCAGAATCCCGATTAATTCCTCCCCGTCCTCACGGCTGATTCCGGCCGACGGAAGAAAACGCATATAAACAGCTTCATCAAGCCCCGGCATTCCCCAGACACTTCCGATATTGCTGTGATGGATATAGCCGCCTTTCGTGCCGCAGATATGTAGGACCGCCAGCGCTCCGGCATCCAGGGCTTTTCTTGCAAAATCACCCTTTCCATCCCAGGTCAGGACGATTTTGCCGAAAAATGCCCTGAAACGTTCATGTTCCTGCCTTTGCGACCGTTTTTTCTCCCTGCACGGAAAGTCGTAATACAACTCGCCGGACAGTCCGTCGGCCTCCTCACTGTACACATCGCCAACAAGACGGTATTGTTTTCCCTCCACCGTCACCTCTGCGGACAAGGGGGTACTGAAGAATCCCTCATATTCACAAAGCTCATACGGAACACCGTAACAGTCCAGCTTCTCTTTCAGGTAGCCGGCCGCTTTTTCTCCGTCCTCCGTGCCGCTGTAACGGAACAGCTCATTAAACCGTCCCACCGTTTCCAGCATATTATCTCTGCTGATTTCATTTAACAGTTCTGTCTCTGTCTGTTTCATCTTATACTCTCCATCAGAATGGACCGTAGTGGATTACCTGGGCGATTACCATACCCACACATGATATGACAATCCAGGCGGCAAAAATCCTGCCCATGAATTTCATCCATTTGTCGTAAGGAACGCCCGCAGCCATCAGATTGGCCATCAGTGCGGACGACATCGGCAGGATATAATTACCCAGGCCGTCTCCGAAATTAAATGCCAGTACAACAGACTGCCTCGTCATGCCGATCAGATCCGCCACCGGGGTCATCAGAGGCATCACGGCCGCCGCCTGTCCCGAACCGGACGGAATAAATACATTGATAATCAGGTTGGCAAAGAACATCAGCGGACCCTGAAGGAATGCCGGGCATGCCATCAGCACTCCCGCAATCGCATTGACTATCGTATCGATAATTTTACCCTCCGTCAGGATACTGGAGATTGCCGTTGCAATGCCGATCATGATGGCCGCAGTCATCATTTTAGCAGCCCCTTTGCTGAATTTCTTTGAAATATCGCTGGGAGACAATCCGCCGGCAAGGCCGCCGATTACCGCAAGCCACACAAACTGTACCGCCGTCTCCGTATTCCCCCATCCGAGTTTGATTCCGCCGTATACCTGGAGCGCCGTGCTTGCCAGAAACACAAGAAGCACCGCGATTTGGCGCCTGGAAATCGTCTGTTCCCTGTCAATGCTTAAGTCGTAGCCGCCCTTTCTGGCTTCTTCCTCTATCTCGAATATGATACTGTCCTTCGGATTTTTCTTAACCTTCATGGCGTATGACACGATGAAATACCCGTTGACCACGAGGAGCGCCGCACACAGTAAAAGGCGGTATCCAATTCCCGAAAAAATTGGGAGGTCTGCAAATCCCTGGGCAATTGCCGTCGTTGCCGGGGCCACGGGGCCAATGCTCTGGCTGCCTCCCGCTGCCAGGATTATGATAGCGGATGCCACAATCGCATCATAGCCGCACATACGGCAGAACAGCACGAGAATCGGTATAAATCCCACCATGCCCACCGGATTCTGCCTCATCCCGTAAATCCCAAATACAGCAATCGTGACAATTAAAAGCATTTTTTCGCTGTTCTTGTATTTGTGGATCATCCTGTTGATAGCCGCGTCAAACGCTCCCGTAGCCAGCAGCACTTCAATTGAAGCCGCGCTGAAAATAGTCATCCAAATCAGACTGGAACCCGACAGAGCCTTCACAATATAGTTGGGTATCTTTAAGAAACTGATTGGATTCTGCGCTACCCAGGCAAATGATCCCGGATCTACCATCTTCTTTCCCGTAGCGGCATTTTCAATCCTGGCATACTCCCCTGCCGGCACAAAATACGTCATCGCCGTAACGATTACCACAAGCATCACCAGAATGACAAACACATGCGGAATTTGGAATTTTTTTTTCGTCTCGTTACTCATCTTCCCCTCTTCTCCTTTGCTTTTGATAGCGAAAACTATATCAGATATGCCCGAAGTATCTCAACAAAATTTGTAACAGTGTAACTTTTGTTACACCACTTCCCCGAGCCGTTTCTTGACGGACCGTCTATTCAATGATAAAATTTCCAATAAGACAAACGACAGCTTAGAATCGGCAGATACCGTAGACAGACGAATTTCGAGGTAACGATGTGGATAGAGAATATTGTGTGAATTTTGAACCCCGGGAAAATGAAGAACTGAAGCTCCTGATAGAACGATATGCCAGACGAGAGGATATCCCGCAGGGAACCTACTATGTGAAACCGGGCGACATCCTTCGGGAAATCTCCTACCTGTATGCAGGCCAGAGCGCCCATACGATGTTCAACGGAGACGGGCAGGAGAAGCTTTCCTACATATTGACGGACGGCTGGTTTCTCGCAGAAGGCCTGTTCAGTGACGGCGCCGATATAAGAATCGCGGAGCGCTACTCCTGGGCCCGGACGCCGCTGACCCTGTACCGGATTGACCGGAACGTCTATCGGACGCTGATCGAAAACCCCGTGTTCCGCAACGCCCTGATTAACAGCATCAGCGCCAAAAGGGCATATCTGCAGAGGGAGCTGGAAAGCGTCATACTGGAACGCACCAAAGACCGCCTCAAAAAGCTGTTTATCATGCTGTCTGATCCGTCCTCCAGCGCGGACGGCGAATGGTATCCCCTGTCCCATGATTATTACCATAGAGACATTGCCTCCATCATCGGAAGCAACCGTGTGACGGTCAGCCGCTTCGTAAGCGAGCTCGCCCAGGAAGGTTTCCTCCGGGTGGTAAATAAGAGGATACAGATTAGTAAAGACCATATAACAGACTGCTGAATGCCGCCGGACGCCCTCCTGGTCCGACGGCGTTTCTGCGGTTTCTGCCGCCTCTGTATTAAAATTCCCGCGGTATCACTGTAACATTTGTTACACTGTAATGAATCCTATCGATCACAGGCCGTTTATTTACTATAATGAGGCGCAGTGAAAGTGAACAGTACTGTTATTATATCCAGTACAGGAAGGTTTTATGGAGGTCGTTATGGAAAACATGATGCAGGAAATTTTTGACTATGTTGATCAGCATTTTGGGGAAATGGTGGAAGAACTTGTAGAACTCTGTTCCTACCGCAGTGCAGCCGGGGATGAACAGGGTCTTTCGCAGACAAGGGAATGGATTTTAAATAAATTAGGCCGCTTAAACATTCCCCACAGATGTCATCCGGTTGAGGGAGGAAATGCCGTCATATCTGCCTGTATAGCCGGAACATCACGGAAAATACGGGAAATACCGCAGGAGGGAAGCTCAATGCAAGTCAACACCGCCGGGAATCCGCTCCCCACCCTGCTCTTTTATAACCATTATGACGTTGTCCAGGAAGGAAAGAAGGAACTTTGGAGCTCCTCCCCCTTTATTCCTGAAATCCGTGACGAAGTCATGTACGCCAGGGGAGTTTCCGACAATAAAGGGCCTCTTCTGTCCCGCATACAGGCCGTTCAGGCCGTTCTTGCAGTCACGGGGAAGCTTCCGGTCAATGTGAAATTCTTTTTCGAGGGAGATGAGGAAACCAGCAGCCCTTCCCTGGGTAAGTTTACAGCCCGGCAGCCGGAACTTTTTAAGGAACTCACGAAAGCCGATGCCTGCCTGTGGGAAAACGGGCGCAAAGACAGCAAAGGACGTCCGTGGGCCAGATTCGGCGTGCGCGGCAGCATCAGTTTTGATTTGTCCGTGGAGACGTCGGCAAAGGATGTCCATGCCAGAATGGGAACCGTAATCCCCAGCGCCTCCTGGCGTCTTGTCTGGGCCCTCGCCAGCCTGAAAAATGAGGACGAGCGGATTGCCATCGACGGATTTTATGAAGACGTGCTCCCCGTCACCACAGACGATGAAAAAATTCTGGAATCATTTCCCTACGATGAGGATGATTTAAAGAATAAGATGAAGCTCGGCTCCTTTCTCAGGGATGCCACAGGCCTTCAGTTAAAAAAACAGATTTATATGGAACCTTCCGTTTCCATATGCGGCCTGGAGGCCGGGGAAATGTACAACGGAATCCGCGGGATTGTACCGCACAAGGCCTCGGCCAGGGTCTCCTTTTATCTTGTCGCCAACCAGGATCCGAAAAAGGTGGAGCGCCAATTCCGGGAACACCTGGACCGCCGCGGCTTCTCCGATATCATAATATCAGCCCGCGGAGTGAACACCCCGGTCCGCACGCCGGTCGATATCCCGTTCAAAGACCAGCTCATCCGTGCGGCCGCAAAGGTATACCGGGAGCCCATGGTCATTGAACCGACACAGCTCGGCGGAGGCCCTGCCATCTATTTCCACCGCGCGTGGCCCCAGATGCCTATCGTTGGGGCCGGCCCCGGAAATACCGACGGAAACCACCATGCCCCGGATGAAAACATACGCCTCCTGGATTATAAAGAATCCATCAAACATATGATTGCCCTTCTTTATGAGATGGGCGGCTGCAGTGAATAGCGGGAAAAACAGACTATGAGATAATCTTTAACATAGTCGCTATGTCCTCGGCAGCCATCTGCGCTTTTGACTTTTCAATCAGGATATTGCCTCCTGTCATGATGTAAGACGGCAATATCCTGATATTACCGTAATAGAGCTCGGTATTTCTTAACTTGTACGTGGAAACAGCCGGAACTGCGTTCTTCTTTGCTGCTTTTTTTGTAATCGCATTAAAAGCTTTCTTCGCCACATCCCCCATCAGCATGATGACCATGAGGTTGGGAAACAGGGCAATCTCCTTTTCCAGACAAGGCAGGCTTTTTTCAATGCTGCTTTTCTCTACGGCGTACTCCGACTTTGGAGTTTTAACCGCATTCGTAATATAAATTCCCTTCTGCAATATGTCCTGAATGGACGTTACAGCCGCCCCCGCATCCCGAAAAAGAGGAATTGTGGTTTTCATGTAGTCTGCGTCCGCCGGTCCGTAAAAATCCTGAAGCGGATCCGCCGGGACCACCTCGTTGATCATCATCGCTTTCACCGCCGACGGATCAATCTCGATGTCATTGAGATATAGGCCATCCGTTATCCCGGCTGTTTTTTCCAGCTCTTTTTTAATATTCATTGTTTCACTCCTTTGTGGTGATTCAGCGCGGCTTCACACCGCTCTGTCAGCCTGCGGCGCACGGACTCCGGACGGAGCACCGTGACTCTGCTGCCAAAAGACAGAAGGAAGTCATAAAGCCATTCATTTTCCGGGAGCGTAAGCTTTACCAGATAGCTGTCATCCTTTTTTCTTATGGCACTGTCTTCTAATAGATCGAATAACTTATATCCTGTTTCCAGGGAACATTCCAATTCCAGCTCGACAGGCTCCCCCATATCCTGCACTTTAGGAAAGACCATTCTGCCTTTTTCCATACTGCGTGTAAAATGCTGCTCTGTCAGGGACAGATTTTTTATCCGGGTAAGGCGGAACAGTCTGTAATCGTTCCGCGAAAGACAGAAACCGTACAGATACCATGCCCTGTCTCTGTAAACCAGTTTACCGGGATGTACATCCCGCCTGGTATGTTCCCCGTTCGAACTATAATAGTCAAAAATAATTTGGCGGCTTTCAAATATCGCCTGCTTTATCTCACGATACAGCCTGTCCTCTTTTTCCGCTGCGCTGCCCCAGCGGGAAAAATCAACGCTGATCCAGTCGGTGAGCGTGGTTTGGAAGACCGCGCCCAGTTTCCGGAGGATCGCGTCTTCCTCCGGGTTTTGTACCGCAGAAAGACTTTGCAGGCCGGATAAAATCGCCTGCTTCTCACTGTCTGAAAAGAGGGATTTATCAAGTACATAACCGTCCAGAAACCGTATGCCTCCGCTTCTTCCGGCCGTCACGTAGACGGGGATGCCCACGCCGCTGAGAACATCAATATCCCGATAGATTGTACGGACGGACACTTCAAATTTCTCCGCTAATTCGGGCGCCGTGGCATGTCCCCGCTCCAGCAGGTAATACAGTATTTGAAACAGTCTTCTCTCCTGCAATCTTACACCTCCCGCAGTTTCTGTCTTATACAGTTTCTCTCTTATTCAGTTTCCGGCTCCTGTAGTTTCCGGCTCCTATAGTTCCAGGCTCCTGTAGTTCCCGGCAGTTTATCTGCCTTTGCAGCCCATCGGTTCCTGACGCTTTCCGCCTCACCCAATTCCCTTGTTTTCACAAGTCATTCCCACTTACCGGTTTCTGCTCCCACAAGTTTATTATATTGTACTAACCATGACAACGTCATGTCAAGGTTAATACCAAAAGGACAAAAAGGCTAAAATTCCCTCTGAAAATGGATAACTTCATCTCCCGCACCGGCAGTTAAAAACAGACCATATTCACGGATTATTTCCGCTAGTTTCCTCCGCAGCCTAATAAGATCCATATAATTATCCCGGAAGTCCGGGAATATGCCAGGCACGGCAGAAATAAAGGAGGAAACATATGGGGGCACAAATTGTGGATTCTGTTTTTACATTGTCATTTGACAGTATTGGCACCATGACGCTGGGCGCTATCTTGCTGCTGATTGGTTACTGGATTAAAGGGAGGGTATATTTTCTGGAGAAATTCTATATTCCGGCGCCTGTTGTCGGAGCATTCCTGATCGACGTATTTTATCAGCCCTTTGTCATCTGGTGCATCAACGTGCTCTGCTAGTTTACCAAATACCGCGTAAACGGTAACAATACAGCGCCTTTTATATCCATTCGCTTTTCATGGGGAATACAAAACAGCGTTTCTATGGTATTCTCTTATTAAAAACAGGGTGGTGATTTGAATGAACCAGAAGAAAATCGGAAATTTTATATCGGAGGTCCGCAGGGAAAAAGGAATGACTCAGGCAGAACTCGCAGAAAAACTCGGCGTTACCAATAAGACCGTTTCCCGGTGGGAAACAGGCAATTATATGCCTGACTTATCGACAATTCAGTCATTGTGCACGGAACTGGACATCGGCGTAAATGAATTTATAAGCGGGGAACGGATCAGCAGTGAATCGTTCCGGGAGCATGCCGACAACAATGTCATCTCCGTTTTAAACAGGGAAGCCCAGATGTTGAAGGAAAAAAGAATAAGTGATTTTTTAAGCGGCGGCGGAACCGGTCTGCTTCTGTCCGCCCTGTCGTCTGCCAATGGTCTGGGAAGAACCGTCGTTACTGTCACAGGGCTCCTGATGATATTTACAGGGTGGTATTTCAGGTCGAAACTCGATAAGAGGATTTTATCGGCCCCTGGTACCGAAAAATAATCAGGTCGGAAAACCGCCACGGATTTTCCCTCCTGTCACACCGTTTCTGTCAAATGCATTCAAAAAGCTCCCGGAAGTCAAATCTCCCCGGAGCTTTTTCCGACGAAATACCTCGTCATAAACATGCCTATTTGCGTAACACGTCGACCGCATGGCTCGTAATACCCACCATATCTTCGCGTTCGCAGGTGGCAAAATGATAATTCAAATATAACCGGAATGTTTCGTTATCCATCGCATCCACCGCTTCCCGCATCAATAAGGCGCAGCCGTCGGCCGCAACGTAATGAAGCCTTGTCACCGGCAATTCAGCCATCAAATCATCGATCTCTTCCCTGCGGACAAGTTCAAACAAATCCCTGGGTTCCGACTTTGCGGCAAATGTCCGGGAATCCAGCAATCCCCGGCTGATATAATCGGCAACGCTGATATTACCCCGGTTGAATCCTTCATCAAGGAGACAGCCGTCGGATATCACATAGGCGGCAAATATAATGCCTCCCTGCTTTGTGACCCGGACTGCCTCGCGAAGCGCCTGCAGTTTATCTTCTCTTTTGTAGAGGTGATACAGAGGACCTAATAACAGTGTAATGTCATATCTATTATCCGGGAAAGCAGATAAATCCAGGGCATTCCCCTGGCTTACCGATATGTTTTCATCCGGCATGGTATTTTGGCGGAAAACCTCTATATTATGTTCAACCAGCTCCACTGCGTCGACATCATATCCCCGCCGTGCCAGCGCATGGGAATACCGGCCGGTACCCGCACCGACTTCAAGGACGCGGTCACCCGGTTTTAAGTATTTCTCTATATAGCGCATTGTTGTAAGAAATTCGACGGTCCCATGCTTTAACTTAAGCCGCCTGTCCTCGTCGTAGTGATTGTAAAAGTCAATTACATATTGATTCGTTCTCATATGATATTCCAATCCGGCTTTTCCTGCCTGATAACAGCTGACAATACATTTACCAACATTTTTTCGGCGCTGTTTCGATCCAACGACATTTTTTTCGTCGCTGTTAAAACCGCTATGCCATGGGTATAGAGAAACAAATCCAGGAAAATTACCTTTCCGCGCTCCAACTCTATCCCAATCTGTTCTGAAAAAACCGCCGCCCTCTTTTCATTATCCGCCTCGTTATAGAAATCCTTCGCCTTCTCCATTTTTAAATCCATATCATTTATAAAAAGGAGCTTGAATAAATGCGTCTCCTCCCGTGCAAATTCAATATAAGAAAGGGGCAGAACTAAAATAGGACTGACACCCGCGGAATTACTGTAATGAATGACATACCGACTGTAAAATTCATACGCATAGTCGAGGAATTCCTGTTTCAGCTCCTCCATATTCTCATAACACGTAAAAATAGGGCGTGTAGAACATTTCAGTTTTCCTGCAATACTTCTCGCATTGACAGTTTCAAATCCGGTTTCTCTTGTTATGTCTAAAACCGTATTTAATATCATTTCTTTTGTTATTTTCGCTGTAGGCGGCATATGGGTACACCTTTCTTTAAAAATTTCGTTATGACACATACGTTATGTAACTATTGTTACATATTGCATCCGTTTTGTCAAGCATGCTCTTTCGTGGTTTTCGTCTTCTCTTCTTCCGCAACTTAATTTAGAAAGCCATTGACAAGTAAACGAACGTTCACTATAATACAATCATAAGCAGTAAACGATCGTTCACATCAAGGGAGGCATTGGGTATGACCGACACAAAGGAAAATATTCTGATGACATCTCTCCGTCTGTTTGCACAAGACGGGTATGAGGCGGTTTCCGTCAGTAAAATTGCAGGGGAACTGGGTATGACAAAAGGCGCATTGTATAAGCACTACAAGAATAAGCGCGCCATTTTCGACAGTATTTTTGAGCGCTTATGCCGGTTGGATATCGAGCGTTCCAAAGAGGCCGGCATGCCGGAACAAAAGGTTAATGAGGTTCCGGTTTTTCAGAGTGCTTCCGTGGAAAGTGTGAAAGCATACATGGTATCTCAGTTTTATTACTGGACGGAAGATGAAACCGCCTGCAATTTCCGAAAAATGCTGACTCTGGAACAGTACAGGAACCCTGAAATGACGAAATTATATCAAAAGGTTTTAACCGGAGGACCGGTTTCCTTTGTGGAGGCTTTGTTTCATGAAATGATGGAACAGGGAACCCTGCGCAGCGGAAGTCCCCGGCAAATGGCCGTTGAATTCTTTGCCCCGTTCTATCTGCTTTTAAGTCTTTCGGACGCAGCGCCGGACAAAGAAGAAAAAAAGAAGATAAATAATCTTTTTCTGGCACATATTGATTGTTTTACCGGAAAATATGCTGCCGAAGAACCGTAAACATCCAACAAAAGTTGTGATTAAATAAAAGAAAACAGGAGAATTTTTATGAAAAAATATAGCAGCCGGAGTATTGTGCGCTGACCGGGAGGTTTGCATGAAAACAAGTTCCGACAGGCCTCCCAAAAAGGAATCTGATAACCGCTTTTTGGAGGATATAATCTTATGAACAGAGAAAATAAACGAAAACAATATGAAAAAGGATATTACAAATCCCACGCCTGTAACGACAGCTTTACCTGCAAGGTCTGTGACAGACCCGTCATGGCAGCAGGCGCAGGGAGCGATCACCGCAACCACTGCCCTAACTGCCTGTGCAGTCTTCACGTGGACCTCGAACCAGGCGACCGCGAATCAGACTGCGGAGGCATTATGGATCCGATAGCAGTCTGGGTGCGGAAAAATGGCGAATGGGCCATTATTCACCGCTGCCGCAGATGCGGGCAGCTTTCATCGAACCGCATAGCGGCCGACGACAATCCTATGAAACTGATGTCTATTGCAATGAAACCGGCCGCTCTTCCACCGTTTCCCCTTGAGAGGATTGAGGAAATGACGGAACTGATGGGCGGCGACGGGAATTTAAAATAAGCACCGGAATAAGAAAAAGCCTATGAATTATGATTCCACATATATCATAGGCTTTTTCTTAACTTTAAGGATATTCAGATTTTAGTCTGATTCGATCCAGTTAAACTCCATCTGTTCCTTTCTGAATATTATCAGAAGACCAAATAAATATTTGTTACTTTGCACTTAATGGGCGCAACTGCTTTCTTCTACCGTTTCATTCCCTTAGAACTTTCCAGCCTCAGAAGCTTCCTGCACACTGACTGCAACGGCTACCGTCATTCCGACCATCGGGTTATTGCCTGCGCCGATCAGACCCATCATCTCAACGTGAGCCGGAACGGAGGAGGAACCTGCGAACTGAGCGTCGGAGTGCATACGGCCCAGTGTATCCGTCATACCGTAGGAAGCAGGACCTGCCGCCATGTTGTCCGGATGAAGGGTACGGCCTGTACCGCCGCCGGATGCAACGGAAAAGTATTTTTTACCTTTTTCAATACATTCTTTCTTGTAAGTACCTGCCACCGGATGCTGGAATCTTGTCGGGTTGGTGGAGTTTCCGGTGATGGAAACGTCTACGCCCTCTTTCCACATGATGGCAACGCCTTCTGTTACGTCATTTGCGCCGTAACAGTTAACTTTCGCTCTCAAGCCTTCGGAGTAGGATTTTCTCCACAGCTCTTTCACTTCGCCCGTATAGTAGTCCATCTCCGTCTCAACATAAGTAAAGCCGTTGATACGGGAAATGATCTGGGCTGCGTCTTTGCCAAGTCCGTTTAAGATGACACGGAGCGGTTTCTGACGTACTTTGTTGGCCTTCTCGGCAATACCGATAGCGCCCTCTGCGGCTGCAAAGGACTCATGGCCTGCTAGGAAACAGAAACAGTCGGTCTCTTCTTCCAGAAGCATCTTGCCAAGGTTGCCGTGGCCTAAACCAACTTTACGCTGGTCGGCAACGGAGCCCGGGATACAGAAGGACTGAAGTCCCTCACCGATTGCCGCCGCTGCGTCTGCCGCTCTTCTGCATCCTTTTTTGATGGCAATAGCAGCGCCTACTGTGTAAGCCCAGCCTGCGTTCTCAAAGCAGATAGGCTGAATTTTCTTCACCTGGTCATATACGTTCAGTCCAGCATCTTTCGTGATTTTCTCGGCCTCTTCAATGGAAGCGATGCCATAGCTGTTTAATACGGAATTGATTTTGTCAATTCGTCTCTCATATGATTCAAATAATGCCATAACTCTATGATCCTCCTTAATATTTTACCTGCTATTAAGTCTTTGTCTATGTAATACCTTTACTGCTCCGTAATGATAACCGATTATTCCTGTCTCGGATCGATAATCTTCACAGCGTCGTCCACACGGCCGTACTGGCCTTTGGATTTCTCATATGCAGTAGCCGGATCGTCGCCCTTCTTAATGAAATCCGTCATCTTGCCAAAGTTTACGAACTGGTAACCGATGATCTGATTCTCGTCATCAAGAGCGATTCCTGTTACATAGCCTTCCGCCATCTCCAGGTAACGCGGACCTTTCTTTAATGTTCCATACATTGTACCAACCTGAGAACGAAGTCCCTTGCCCAGATCCTCAAGACCTGCACCGATTGGAAGACCATCCTCTGAGAATGCACTCTGTGTTCTTCCGTATGCGATCTGAAGAAAAAGCTCTCTCATTGCCGTATTAATTGCATCACAGACAAGGTCGGTGTTCAGCGCCTCCAGAACGGTTCTTCCCGGGAGAATTTCTGCTGCCATGGCTGCGGAGTGTGTCATACCTGAGCATCCGATTGTCTCTACTAAAGCTTCCTGAATGATTCCCTCTTTTACATTCAGAGTCAGCTTACAGGCGCCCTGCTGGGGAGCACACCAGCCCACGCCGTGAGTTAAACCGGAGATATCTTTCACCTCTCTGGATTTTACCCATTTTGCTTCTTCCGGAATCGGAGCACAGCCGTGATTAACGCCCTGCGCTACTGGACACATACTTTCAACTTCGTGTGAATAAATCATTTTAAGACTCCTTTCAAAATGAATGTGTTAGTACTTTGTTAATTTTATCACATCATACTTGTTCCTATTATCTCACGTATCTTTTAATTCGTCTATAGTTTTTTCGAGAAAACTTTTCACAAAAACACCAGCCGTTTTTTGAAGTTTTACGTCGTTTTTTGTAATGGAATTCCCATCCTTTTTTCCATTTTTTTCAATGTTATTTTATAAGCAATGTAGAAAATGATTCCCTTTGCCACGCTGGATACGGTGAGCGCCCACCAGATGCCGTTTAAGCCAAGTCCCATGGCGGAAAACAGCATCGCCAGCGGGATTCTGGCCGAGGTCAGGGTAATGCTTAACACAGACGGGATGGAAGTCTTTCCAAGGCCGGCAAAGGCGCCGACCGACGTTACCTCTATCAGCATAAAGAACTGGGAAAGTCCGAGAATTTGAAGATATTCCACTCCGGCCTGAAGCACTTCCGGTTCATGGATGAATATTCCAAAAATCGGCCTCGCCATGAAAATCAGCAGTGCGGTTGTCATCAGTCCCCATACCCCCATCATTTTTACCGCTGCCGAGAAACCTTTCTTAACGCGGTCAAACATTCCCGCGCCGAAGTTCTGCCCGGTAAATGAGTTGACGGCGGCTGCAAAACCTTCCCCCACCATCCAGGAGACGGATTCCACCTGTCCGCCTACTCTCTGGATCGCCACCGCCGTATCTCCCCAGCTTGTCACCAGCCTCGTCAAAATCATCGATATTCCCGCATAGATCAGGTTCTGTATCGATGCCGGGAATCCAATAGTCACAATCTCTTTTATGTACCGGATTGGAGTCCTGGAAAACAGCCTGAACTGTTTGAAAAGCGCCGTATCCCGGCTGACCGCCAGGATAAAAATGACAGAAACCGTGATCTGCGCCGTCACCGTCGCAATGGCGGCTCCGACCACTCCGAGAACCGGAAACGGACCGATCCCAAAGATCAGGACAGGGTCGAGGACCATATTGGCCGCCAGACCGATGACATTAGCCTTAAACGGTGTTTTGCTGTCACCGGTGGCCGTCAGGATACCGGTCAGCACCGAGTTGATATAGGGAAAAATAATCAGGCCGCAGACAATCCGAAGGTAATTCTCCGAATTTGCTATGATTGCCGGATCTTTAAGCCCGAAGAACCCAATCAGATGTTTTGCCCCAAACAGAGATATCATTCCAAAGATCACGGCGAATAAAAGCCCCATCTGGATGGCGCCTTTTGCATACTGTGCCGCTTCCTTGTCATTACCGGCGCCCAGCGCATGGGCCACCTTAACCTGGCCGCCAATTTTAGCCAGATCCACAATCCCCTGTGAAAGCCAGCTGTACATTCCGGCGGTTCCTACGGCCGTCACTGCGCCGGCTCCCAGTCTGCCAATCCATGCCATATCCGTCAGGTTATAAGCCATCTGGACCAGCGACGTGGCCATAATCGGCACTGCCAGCCGCGTCAGCGCCGGCAGAATCGGCTCATGGAGTAAATCTACCTTTTTATTCATCTTTTTTCCCTCTAAATTGATTATTTGTAACAGTTCAGACAGCATGAACTGTTACGATTATTTCCACCATCACAAAACAGCCCCGGCCATCACAAATAAGCTCCGGCCAGGGCTGCACTTCATACAAATGCCGGCTGCTAAAGCTGTTGTGCTAAAGCTTTCGCAAACCGCATCATTATTTACCTGAAAGGTACTCGTCAATCCCGCGCGCCCCGGCACGTCCCGCCTCCATGGCAAGGATGACGGTCGCCGCACCGGTCACGGCATCTCCGCCCGCATAGACGCCCTCTTTCGTCGTCTTTCCATCCTTCTCATCGGCGATAATGCATTTCCAGCGGTTTACGGACAGGCCCTCCGTCGTGGCGGAGATCAGCGGGTTCGGGGACGTCCCAAGCGCCATGATCACTGTGTCGGCGTCGATCCTGAAATCCGATCCCGCCTGCTCAACCGGCCTTCTCCTTCCCGATTCATCCGGCTCGCCAAGCTCCATCCTCCGGCAGATGATGCCGCTCACCCAGCCGTTATCATCCGTCAGGATCTCCACCGGGTTGGTCAGGAGGTCGAACTTAATCCCCTCCTCCTTTGCATGGTGGACTTCCTCTGCCCTGGCCGGCAGCTCCTTCTCACTTCTCCTGTATACGATATGTACCTCGGCCCCAAGGCGAAGCGCCGTCCTGGCCGCGTCCATAGCCACGTTCCCGCCGCCGACTACCACCACGTTTTTCCCAATCATCAGCGGGGTGTCATAATCGTCTCGGAACGCCTTCATCAGGTTGCTCCTGGTCAGGTACTCATTAGCCGAGAACACCCCGTTGGCATTCTCCCCCGGGATCCCCATGAATTTCGGGAGGCCCGCCCCCGAACCGATAAATACGGCTTTGAACCCTTCCTCTTCCATCAGTTCATCGATGGTAACCGACTTCCCGATCACCACGTTTGTCTCGATCCTGACGCCCAGCTTCTTTACGTTGTCAATCTCCGGCTGGACCACATCCGCCTTCGGCAGACGGAACTCCGGGATTCCGTAAGTGAGCACGCCGCCCGCCTCATGGAGGGCCTCGAAAATAGTCACTTCATATCCCAGCTTTGCCAGGTCTCCGGCGCAGGTCAGGCCGCAGGGGCCGGAGCCGATCACGGCCACCTTCTTCCCGTTCGTCTTCTCCGGGGCCTCCGGCACAAAGCCGTGTTCCCTCGACCAGTCCGCCACAAACCGCTCCAGTTTGCCGATGGAGACCGGCTCCCCTTTGATTCCCCTGATGCAGAGCCCCTCACACTGGGTCTCCTGCGGGCAGACGCGGCCGCAGACGGCCGGGAGGGCAGACGCCCTGGCAATCACACGGGCCGCTCCCTCGATCTCCCCGTTCTTCACTTCCTGGATAAACGCCGGGATGTCGATGGACACCGGGCAGCCAGCGATGCACTTTGCATTTTTGCAGTTTAAGCAGCGCTCCGCCTCCGCCATGGCCTCCTCTTTATTATAACCCAGGCACACCTCCTCAAAGTTAGCGGCGCGCACCTTTGGATCCTGTTCCCTTACCGGGACCTTTACCATCATGTCTCTCTTCGTTTCCATCTATTCTTCACCTCCGCAATGTCCGCATCCGCCGTGGTGGGTATCCCCCTCCTGAATCCTGAGCATGGCCCGGCCCTCCTGGGTGCGGTACAGCTGCTGGCGTTTCATGGCTTCGTCAAAATTTACCAGATGGCCGTCGAATTCCGGGCCGTCCACGCAGGCGAATTTCACCTTGTCTCCCACTGTCACGCGGCAGGCCCCACACATCCCGGTCCCGTCCACCATGATCGGGTTTAAGCTGACCACCGTTGGAATTGCCAGCTTCTTTGTCAGCAGACAGACGAATTTCATCATAATCATCGGGCCGATCGCCACACAGGTGTCGTATTTCTTCCCCTGGCTCTCCACCAGGTCCGTGATGACCTCCGTCACCATTCCCTTATGGCCGAAGCTGCCGTCATCGGTTGTTATGTAAAGGCTGCCCGCCTGTTTTTCCATCTCTTCCGTCAGGATCAGGAGGTCCTTTGTCTTGGAGCCTACGATGACGTCCACGTCAATGCCGTGCTCCTTCATCCACTTCACCTGCGGATACACAGGGGCGGCGCCGACTCCTCCGGCCACAAAAAGGATTTTCTTCTTTTTCAGTGTCTCCGGGTCTTCTTTTACAAACTCGGATGGGTTTCCAAGGGGGCCGACAAAATCGCGGAAGGCATCCCCGGCCTTCAAATCACTCATCCTCTGTGTGGATGCGCCGACCGTCTGGAAGACAATTGTTACGGTTCCCTTCTCCCGGTCATAATCGCAAATGGTCAGAGGAACCCTCTCCCCTTCTTCATCTATCTTGACAATCACAAACTCACCCGGTTCGCAGGAACGTGCAATCCTGGGGGCTTCCACGACCATCAGATAAATTTTATCAGCCAGCTTTTCCGCTTTTAATATCTGGTACATGCTTTTCCTCCTGTTTCCTCTGTTCTATTCGATGTATTTCGGCTTTTGCATACTTTATAAATAAACTGCTGTATACTGCTGGAACATTACCTGTAAAACTCTGCTGTTTTGGGGTCAGTTCTGCAGAAAATGACATAAATATGCAAAAGATTGCCTACATTTTACCACTTCACCTCTATAAAGACAAGCAAAAACATGTCTTCCCCTTTAAAAATACTGTTGTAATCAGAAAAGCGGTTTAGAATTGTACAGATATTCTCCCCTATGGCCTTCTGTATTTTCTGAACTCATAACAGAGATCAAAGTAGGTCTGTTCGTCACTTTCCTCGGTCACAACCCATCCCTCTTTTTCCAGATTCACAAGATAGGTATCGGCCTGATATGCATAGTCGATGTATGTGATGTGGGCCGTATCGCAGTATGGCAGAAATTGCTCATAGATGCTCTGTCCTCCGATAATATAAATATCCTGATCCGTGAATCCGCGTTCTTTTTTATACCATTCAAGTTTTTCCATCGCCTCATCCATACTGTAGCAGACATCGGCTCCCTTCATCTGAAAGCTCCTGTCCGTCGTCAGAATCAGGTTGATTCTTCCGTCTAACGGGCGTTCCCCCGGAAGCGTGAGGAAGGTTTTTCTTCCCATTACAATAATCTTTCCCATTGTCTCCTGACGGAACAGCTTCTGATCCGCCGGTATCGTAACCAGCATCTGTCCCTTCTGCCCGATGGCCCAGTTTTTGTCTACCGCCGCTATTAACTGCATACCGCACCTGCCTTTCCGATATTCCCTGTCTACGTGTTTCTTCTATTAAATACAGTGTTGCTCCTCAAATTCTTCCGGAAACTGACGCCGCAGCGTTTTCATCATGCTCAGCGCATTGATATCGAACGCCTCATCCGGCTGCTCTTTCTTATCAACCTTCTCATGGAAGACGCTCTCCATCATTTTGAGGGCCTCCTCGTCCGAAGCGCATTCTTTCATAATCCGGACCATCCTGTTCTTACTGCTCTCCAGTTTTTCCATCATAATATCCCAGATGCGCGGTTTATCTTCTTCGTTTACAAATCCATAATGATTTAAGATAATGTCTTTCACATGATAATTCCTGGACTTGATAATGGACTCCCTGGCTCCCTTATAATCCACCAGAAATGCGGGCATATAACCGCCGGACGGCCCGAGCACGCCGACCGATTCGCTGCACAGCATCAATTCATTGTCCACAATATAAGAAAGAGAACATTTTGTATGTCCCAATGTTTCAAACGCAAATACCTTGTGATCCCCAAGCTGGACCGTTTCCCCGTCATTGAGCACCACGTCGACCCTTAAATCCTCATCCCGGTAGTCCTGAGCCCAGCTCATGCCGGCCGCACCGGCCGCAATCCTGCTTAAGTTCCGGATTGTCGAAAGCGCCGACGGCTTCGTAAGAATCTCCTTCGCCCGCTCCGAGGCATACACCTTCACCTCCGGCCAGGCTTTCCGCACAGCCGGAAGACCTGCCACATGGTCATAATGGGAGTGGGACAAAAGAACCGCGTCCACCTTCCCCCCATCCAGCTCACGCCTGATTTTCTCGACCATCAAATCAGCCGCATAGGCCATTCCCGCCTCAAACAGGATATTCGATTTTCCCTTTATCAGGAAAACGGCCGCCGCTCCAACTCCGGATACATCTATTACTCTCATGTTATTCTCCTTATTTCAAACTCTCATTCACCAGGATTCCAGGTTTTTGGGAATATACTCCCCAATTTTTGCCTGTAGCCGGACTGTTACGTATTCTACTATATTTTTACCGTAAATACAAGCTCTACTCTGATTAGTTGAGATGCGAGGACGCCTCTGAAAGATGGCGGACGGGGGAGTGGGATGGATTGGTGAGTCTTCAGTCCCGGTTTGTAGGGTGTAGTTAGGGGGGAATCCAGGAGAAAAAATTCCTACGGGGACCCGCTCCCGCTTGTGGAGCGCACAGCGGATGCTAAGACGTCAAAGAACGCCGTCCAAGCACCGGCGGGCTCCAATGTCCCCTTCGGAAAGTTTTCTCCTTCCTTCCCCCGGGCAGGTTGTCGACGGGACTGAAGACTCAGCGAAGTGTGTTGCCCCGTCCGCCGGCTTCAGGGGCTGATTGTCTCTTTCGTCAAGTGCGGGGGAGGTATTGTTGCGTCCACTATGTAGTCGTGAATCTTTTACCTTAAGAAGGTATTTCGGGTTGGAATCAGAGAAAAATCCAAAACGAAATTTAATGATGAATCAAAAAATTCAATGGTTATTCAAAGATAGGTCAGGAGCTAAAGCTCTGATCCATCAATTGAATACCATGCAAAAGGCATTCTCCCGGAATTCGAGGAAATGTAGTGGCAGCGACAATCCCTCCCCCCTTTGAAGGAATAAGAACAATTCAGCGGCCACAGGCCAGGGATCGGGATGGCGAAACCCTTCGCGTCTTCAGTCCCGGCCCATAACCTGCCCGTGGGGAAGTAGGGAGAAAACTTTCCGGAGGGGACATTGGAATCCGCCGGTGCTTGATGAGGTTTTACACGAATCTAGCACCCGCTGCGCATTCCACAAGCGGGAGCGGGTCCCCGCAGGAATTTTTTCTCCCGGATTCCCCACCTGCGACAACCTAAAATCCGGGACTGAAGACTCATCCCCTCCCTCTCACCATCCCGCCCCCCGACCGTCCCGGCGGCGTTCTCATTTCTCCTCCAATCTTACAATTGATTTTTTATCTTCTTCTGGTATAATAATTTTAGTACCACGAAAACAGGGAATCGATGAAAGGAATCACCATGATTATATTAGAAAGAACCAGCGTAATGAATATGGAGAATGCTCTCCGCGGCGCAAGAAATCCCCTTAACAGCTGGAACCGCACGGACAGCTCTTATGATGAGAAGGGCAACTATATCCTCGGTCCGAATGATTTGAATCTGGCGAAGAAGCTGCGCATGGCCGGAAGCGATCACCGCAAGTATGTCCGTCAGATCCTCGTATCTGTTGACATTACAGCTCCGCTCTACTGGTGGAAAGAATATGATACATATAAAATTGCAACCGTTGCCAATTCCTGCAGTACAATGCATAAGATTGCAAGCAAGCCGTTCACGTTAGACGATTTCAGCTGCGATCACATGACACCTGCAACAAAAGAATTTATGCAGGGCGTTGTAGATAAGATGGAGGAAATCCGCCTCAGATATCTGGAGACGAAGAGCAAAGACGACTGGTATGATATGATCCAGCTCCTTCCTACCAGCTACAACCAGCTTCGGACATGCTCCTTTAACTATGAGACTCTGATCAATATCTACTACGCGAGAAAAGATCATAAGCTGACCGAGTGGCACACCTTCTGTGATTGGATCCAGACATTGCCGTATGCACAGGAGATCATCATCGCAGACGGCAAATAATTGGAAATTGAATATTGATTAAGAAAGAGGGACAGGAAGAATTTCACTTCCGGCCCCTCTTTTTAAGTCTGACGCGACAATTTACATCTCTTCTTTAAATGTTTATGTATCCGGCCGCAGGGCCGTTTCCGCAATTGGCGCTCATATCCCGTTAAATAAGTTTACACGGCTGCAGATCCTTTCTTTTCACTGCGCGTGTCGCAACGAAGCAGGGAATGTTGTGCTCTTTTAAATTTCCTTCGTCATTGATATCTTCCATTATATGAGTCAGGATGAATCCCGACTCAAGCTGTCCTCCAAGCTGCTCATCCATTGTATGGGAAAACTGTACTCCGCTGTTGTCTGCCTGAAGCTGCTTCATATGCTCCTCATTTTTCAGCGGATTAAAGGGCAGGGAATTCAAAAGCTCTTTCTCGTCATCGTCAAAAATATAGTTTATGCCGTTGTCAAGCCCCGCAAGCAGGATTCCTCCGTCCTTCAGGACGCGGTAGCACTCCCTGAAAATCGGTTTTACTTCTTCCACATAGCAATTGGAAACAGGATGGAAAATCAGATCAAAGCTCTCATCTTCAAATGGAAGCGGTTTCGTCATATCCGCCCGGATAATTGTGATGTCGTAGCCCTCCCGCTCCGCTACCATTTTTTCCTGAGCCAGTTGTTTCTCTGAGTAGTCAAGCACAGTACACTGCGCACCTGCTGCCGTAAAGAGCGGCATCTGCTGTCCCCCGCCGCTTGCAAGTCCCAGCACTTTCTTTCCGCGCAGATCGCCGAACCATTCTGCCGGTACTGCTTTATTCGGCGTCAGTACGACCTTCCAGTCGCCGCAGAGAGCGCGCTCATATTCTTCATGTGATATGGGAATTCCCCATACCCAGCCATCCTTCACCCATTGGTCAATGGTTTTTGAATTAATATCTTGATAGTTCATTATTGTCTCCTTATGAATTCTTCCGGTTCCCGTGATGCGGGGCGGCGGCCGCACCTTTTTTATTGTATTATAGATGGAGATGTCTGTCAAATAAGGAAAGCCTCAGGAAAAGGCCTTGATAATCAAAGGCATAATCAAAGTATTCCCTGAATGATTTGACATTTTCACCGGCAGATATTAGACTGAAGATAACCGGGTAAAAAAAGACCCCACCGCCCGAATCATATGCGGTGAAAAAACGCAGCACAGGAAAATAAAAGGAAATTAAATAACTATGATGAATATTTTGGTTAAAACAGAACGCCTTTGCATCGAGCCACAGAATATCGAAGAAATGAACGCTTTATATCACAGCGAAAAAGACAGCGGAATGAAACAGGCCTACCATGAAATGATCGAAACCATGCAAAGCCTGCCCGGACGGGAGGAATGGGGCTCCAACTGGAGAATCACGCTGTCCGGCGGGACGCAGGTCGGTGAAATCGGATTTAAAGGCGCTCCTGATGCGGAAGGCGCCGTGGAGCTGGGTTATGGGATCGGTGAGGAGTTCAGGAGGAACGGCTATGCAACAGAGGCCGTAAAAGGCTTATCCAATTGGGCATTCGGGCAGGAAGGCGTCGAATGCGTCACCGCCCAGACCGAACCGGATAACAAAGCATCCCAGAGGGTGCTGCAAAAGAGCGGTTTTATCCGGGATGGTTACGGTGATGAAGGCCCCCTCTTTAAAAAATTCAAGCCGGACACTCTTTAAAAAAAATAAAAATAAACCGTACAGCAGCAGTTTCCAGGCTAACTCTGATACGGTTTATTTTTTATTTGTCACAAATCCATATTTCACAAAATATGATTTATGATATTTATTTCACTATCAATTCTCTTTGTTTTACGTGACTGTCTCAATGTTATCGTTACTTTGTCTATTAAATTCTGGACAGGCAGTTCTTAATGATTTCTGCCGTTCCCTCAATACCGAATTTGGAGCTTGTGACTACCAAATCATATTCCACCGGTTTTCCGTCTGCGGTTACCGCGAAGTGCTTTCTCGTCTCTTTGCGCTTATTGTCCATCTGGGCGATGATTTCCTCCGCCTTATCGCGCTCCACTTTTTCACTCTCCATGGCCCAGAAAATCTTGCTTTCCATGTCGGCTTTGATAAATACGTTGAAATTCCTCGGTCTTCCCTGGAGAACTGCGGAAGCGCACGTGCCTACGAAAATGCAGGAACCCTTGTCCGCCAGGAATTTAATGGTTTCACAGTAGGTCTTATATTCGTTCTCCTCTGCGTCTTCCCCATTCTCCTGAACCAGTCCGTACTTCTCAGCGGCCTCTAACAGTTCGCTCTTGCCATAGCAGTGAATTCCCGTGCTTTTGGAGAGCCACTCCGCAATTTTTTTCCCGTTGCTTCCATATTCTCTCTCGATACATACTGTCCTGTTCGTCATATCCGTTCCTCCTGATTGGGTATCCCCCGTTCTTTATACCCCTATTATACGTTATTTTTTTAACGATATCTAATACTTATTTTTTATCTTTTCATAACTTTCATGTTATGATTTTCTCTTATTTTGTTGTGTTTTTGACGTGTAGGAATTATAATGTAACTGTTCAGAAGGTAGTATTCCGCGAGGTGTTTTCATGCATTTTTGCATGAAAACCCCGAGTTTAGCCAGCGCGAAACAGCGTTTTCTGCTGTTTCTGTGCATCGCGAAGCGGTAACTATGAAGGTACTGAATCGTTACATTATAGTATAATTATATCCTGTCACGTTTCAGGAGGCCGCATTTCCGGACATACAGAACAAAAGAAAGGACCTGTTATGGAACTATTACAGCTCCGCTACTTCCTTGTAGCGGCAAAATACCAGCATATGACAAAAGCGGCCGAGGCGCTTCAAATTGCCCAGCCCGCCCTCTCCCAGTCCATTAAACGTCTTGAAAACGAACTGGGTGTCACACTCTTCGACCGCGAAAAAAGAAATATCCGCCTCAACGACACCGGCCGTTTTCTGGAAAAGCAGTTAATTCCCATCCTGGCTTCCTTAGATGAACTGCCGGCCGCCCTGCAGGAAAGAGCCAGCCAATCGGTGCACACGATACACCTGAATCTGCTGGCCGCATCAAGACTGGTCACCGACTGTATTATAGAATATAAGCAGCTTCATCCCGAGGTGAATTTCCGGCTCTGGCAGAACCCCGACGTGGAAAATGAAGATTTATGCATCTCCACTGCTTTTCCCGGGGAAGAACTAAAGGAAAACGGAAGCATTATTTTAAAGGAGGCATTTTTTATGGCTGTCCCCTCCTCATCCCCTGTAGCCGGACGTTCTTCCGTCCGCCTTGAGGAATTGCAGGAGGAAGGTTTTATCAGCCTGTCAAATAACCGGCCGATGCGGCGTATCTGTGACCGTTTCTGTCTGGAATCCGGATTTACGCCGCATATCATCTGTGAAAGTGACAATCCCGAATCCGTGCGCAACCTGATTGCGGCCGGCCTTGGCATCGGCTTCTGGCCTGAATACTCCTGGGGGCTTTTATCAACGCCAAAGGTCGCCCTGATTCCAATTGAACATCCCGTCTGCAAACGCGATATTATCCTGACCCGGCGCTCCACTGAAGAAAATGAGAAGGTGCTTGAAGACTTCTGCCGTTTTCTCAGTGAATATGCAAAACGGGAGGACGTAAAACAGTCCTCCCATTAGTGATTTACTTATTCATTTATCTGCAGGAATTCTGCATGGACGCTGCCGGTCTTCCACCGAAGGACGGAAGTGTCTGGATTCCGTTCTGCCATCCGGCGCCTGTATTGCCGCCCTGGCAGTTACCGCCGGTCTGACAGTTTCCGGTCTGGCAGTTACCGCCGCTCAGACAATCCGTACCATTCTGGCAGTTTCCTCCTGTCAGACAATCGCCGCAGCTGAAATCGCCGCAGAATCCCTGACTGCCTCTCTGGCCGAAGTTTCCTGAAAGCATTACTGAATTAAATATAGAACCGGAGCTGTTACCCGGAACGCAGGTTGTGAACATTGCCGCCTGGGATGTCATTGCCGGTGCTGCTGCAACCATAAATACGGTCAGGGCTGCTGCGGAAAGTAAACGTAATTTCATCATGGTAAATCCTCCTATTTGTTTCAAAATTATTACATTTCTGTTACAAAACTATAATATCACAATAAAACTGGAAGATATACCGGTAAATTCTGCCATATGTTGCTTCTGATTTTTATACTATTCTCCCTATTTCCCCTGATCCAGCGGGCAAACCGGAATTTCGGAAGGGATATTTCCACTGCTCTCATCCGCAAAATCCCTGTAATGCTGCGTTTTATAGAAATTAATTCCTCCCTCCATAACCTGGACCCGTGAAAAGCCATTCTGCATCAGGATGCGTGCCCCGTTGTAGGCTCTAATCCCAGCCGCACAGATAACGGCCGTCAGCTTATCCTTATCAATCTCGCCAAGACGCTCCCTCAGCTTGCCAAGCGGAATATGCACGGAACCAGGAATGTGATATTCGGCAAATTCTCCGTCCTCCCTCACATCCAGGATTGTCATATCCTTTGCCGCTTCTGCATCCGCCGCCATTTCATCCAGTCCTGCGCAGCTGATAAATGCCACCAGACCGTCCAGCACATTCTCCGCTACAAATCCCAGCATATTGACCGGATCCTTTGCCGATGAGAAAGGCGGGGCATACGCTAACTCCAGTTCCTCTAAATCGTATATCGTACCATGGCTGCGCATAACCGACGCAATCACGTCAATCCTCTTATCCGCCCCTTCCGGCCCCACAGCCTGGGCGCCGAACAGATGGCCGTCACGGTCAAACAGCATTTTAAGATGAAGAACCGTGGAGCCGGGGTAATATCCCGCATGAGATCTCTGGCTGATGAGGATGGAAAAATAATCTTTATTCTTCTCTTTCCCCATGGCCCGGAGCGTCTTCTCATTGACTCCTGTAACGGCTGCCGAATAATCAAAGACCTTGGCAACCGAGGTTCCCATTGTTCCATGGTACTCTTTTTTGTCTCCGGCCAGATTGTCGGCACAGATTCTGGCCTGCCGGTTAGCTGGGCCTGCAAGCGGTATCATCGCAGGCGTTTCCAGGACAAAATTCTCCACCTCGACCGCATCACCCACCGCATATATGTTTTCATCGGATGTCTTCATAAAGGAATCCGTCACAATACCGCCCCGAGAATTCAGCTTAAGTCCTGCTTCTCCCGCGAGTCCGCTGTTCGGTTTCACCCCAATTGAGAGCAGCACCATATCGGCCCTGACTGTTTTCCCGCTGCTCAGCGTAATCAGAGTGCTTCCTCCTTCTAATGCATTAAAAGAGGACACCCCGTCGCCCAGAACCAGGTTTACGCCATTCGCCGTCATGTTTTCATGGAGCAGCTGCGCAAGCTCATAATCTAAAGGCGCCATTACCTGGTTCTGCATCTCGATCACACTCACGCCGATTCCGGCCTCATGAAGGTTCTCAGCCATCTCAAGGCCGATAAAGCCTCCTCCTATCACGGCTGCCGTGGCCGGTTTCTTTTCCTCTATCATTTTTTTAATCCGGTCTGTATCCGGCACGGTCCAAAGCGTATAGATTCCCTCCCCGTCTATGCCCGGAATCGGAGGAACCACCGGAGAGGAGCCCGTTGCAATCACCAGATCATCGTAAGGCTCTTCATATATTTTTCCTGTTTTCTTTTCAAGCACCGAGATTGTCTTGTCTTCCCTGTGAATGGCTGTTACTTCGTTACCGGTCCGTACATCGATGTCAAAACGGGCCTTCATGGTCCCGGGATTCATTAAGAGCAGTGCATTCCTGTCCTGAATCACCCCGCCGATGTAATATGGCAGTCCACAGTTTGCATAGGAAATATAATCACCGCGCTCAAATACGATAATTTCCCTGTCGTTGTCTCTTCTCCTGAGCCTGGCCGCTGCTGTGGCGCCTCCCGCTACCCCGCCTATGATGAGAGTTCTTCTCTTTCCGTTTTTATCCATATCGATACTCCGCCTTTCACGTTGATTTTAAATACATCTTTCTTATGATACTATTATAACCATATCTATATGTTTTTTCTGTGATTTTGTCACATTCTTTGCAATCCGCAAATTTGACAGAAGCTCTCCTCCCCTTTATAATAGAAACCAGCGCCGGAACCGCCGTTATTATTCAACCGGCCGATGCTTCGGCTACCGATTAATATTTTAGACAGGAGGCATATGCCATGAACCCAATGGAACTTTTACAGATCAAAAATTCCTGCGATACATTTGTGAAAAATCACCCAAAATTTCCGCAGTTTTTAAATGCCGTTTACAACAGCGGCCTGGCGGAGGGTAATATTATAGAACTTTCGGTTAAAACAACGGACGGAAGAAATCTGGAGTCCAACCTGAAGCTGACTCCTTCCGATGTGGAACTTCTCCGCCAGCTCAGGGAGATGATCCGGAACAGGTAACAACGCGAAAGACAATGGTTATACCGCTGATGCGTTATGATAAATAATCACAGAAAGGAGGGCAAACAATGAAAACAACAACATTTAACACAACCACAGCCAAAACAGGAGGTATTATGGAAGCATAACGTTACCGGGCACGGAGTGAACGGTAACTGCATAACCTCCTGCGGCATTAAGGAGATTATAGTATGAGTTATATAGAAGGCAACAAAGAGGCCTGGGAAGAGGCATTTGAGCACAGACAACCCAACTGGGGCGATGAAAATTACATACGGCTGCTGAATGAAAAACTTCCTTTTTTTGATAAAAACGCCGAAGAAGAATTGCAAAAGCTCCATTTTGCAGGAAAGGATATTGCACAGTTCTGCTGCAACAACGGGCGTGAGCTTTTGTCGCTCATAAAGAACGGGGCGAATTCCGGCGTCGGCTTTGATATCGCGGAAAACATTCTGGAACAGGCAAGGATAACGGCCGAAAAAGCGGGCATTACAAACTGCAGCTTTGTGGCGGCCAATATTCTGGATATTCCGGAAGAATACCATACTTCCTTTGATCTCGTCATGTTTACCATCGGAGCCATCACCTGGTTTGAAAATCTGGAGCTCTTATTCCAAAAAGCGGCCGACTGTTTAAGGCCCGGCGGAGTCATGTATATCCAGGATTTCCATCCTATCATGAACATGCTGGCCCTGCCCGGCTCTCCTGAATATGATGAACAGAAGATACACGGAGCAGCCTACTCTTATTTCAGAAAAGAGCCGTGGGTTGAGAACGAGGGAATGGGTTATATGTCTGAAACATACGATTCCAAAACATTTATCAGCTTTTCACATACAATGGCCGCTATTATTAATGCGGCCTGCAAGGCAGGCCTTCGGATTACGGGGCTGAAGGAATACGACTATGATGTCGGCCTGTCCGAGATTTACGACGGGAAAGGTTATCCGCTGTCCTTTATTCTGACCGCCGAAAAATAGCGTGGGATAAAGTCATTAAAAAAGATGCAGACGTTCTGCCTTTCAGGCATGGCGTTTGCATCTTTTTAATTTCAAATGATTCCATTCTCCCGTTCTTAATTATGACAGATGACCGGTATTCCCTGGTATACGAGATCGTACAGCAGCTTAGCCTTGGCCGGGGGAAGGTTGATACATCCGTGACTTCCGCCGTACTGATAAATCGTACCGCCGAACTTGCTTCTCCAGTTGGCGTCATGCAGACCGATTCCTCCGTTGAACGGCATCCAGTAATCCACGTGGCTCTCATATTCATAAGTGCCGTCGGCCTGTTTTGCACCTCTTAAGATCCGGTCCGTCTGTTTGTAATTGAGGCTGTAGATTCCCTCCGGCGTTGTATAGTTCTTTGAAACGTTGCCGGTTACGGTCGGGGCATCCCAGACAAGGGCGCCGTCCTTAAACATATAGACATGCTGGCCTCCCAGGTCAACCTCGACATAAGTATTCCCCCAGTCCGGCGCTGTTCTGCTGGCGGCGGTTGCAGAATACTGCGGAGCCCATGTCTGGCTCTGGCCCGTCTGTATCATCGCAATCAGGGCTTCCACTTCCACGGCCTGATTGAGTTTCCATCCGTAAGGGCCTGTCAGCGTCACATCCTTGCCCGTAGCGGTATGGAATACCCTGGCCGTGCCTGCCGTGTCGTATTTGGCAGCCAGTGAGGCAATGTATGCCGCGGCGGCGGTTCTGTCCACCTGAATCTGACCGTCGGCAGAACCTGTAAACCAGCTTGTAAACACTGCTCCTGTAAGCTCTTCCGTGTTGTCGCCGTATGTATAGGTGATAACCATATCCCTGCTCTGGTTCATCTTATCGCAGAGCGCTTTCAGCTGCTCGCTGTCCTTTGTCACCTGCACCGAATAATAACATCCATTTGCCGCCAAATCCACCTGGCTCTGTCCTGTGGCCGCGGCGCCCTTGATAACGGCCTCCGTCTTCGCGGCATCCACGTTGTTGCCCTGGACTTCCGGAATAATCGTGAACGGCTGTCCCTCCTGATAGGGGGAGATGCGGGCATCCGCCGTTGTGATGATATCTCCGCCGCTGATGCATTCCAGGCTCCTGATACGGGCCGTGAGAAGCGCGTCATCATAGCTGGCCTGCAGCTCCAGTGTATGGGAGTTATCGGAGGAAGGGCCGGACTGGCGTCCCGTGTCGTTCTGCTGGCTCAGAATTTCCTGCAGATTGCTGGGGACCGTAACCCGGTATCCTATCTCTGTTCCGTTAATATTCTCTTTCTTTCCGTCCTTCTCAATAATTGTCAGGTTGTAGCTTGAAGCGTAGGACTGTTCAATTTTGGCCTTTGCTTCTGCTTCTGTAAGTCCTCCTATCACAATACCGTTCACGTCTGTCCCCGTCACAAAACGTGACGCGTCATCTGCCAGAGTAGTAAAGCTGAACGCAAGCGTCAGAAGTGACACCGCTCCCAGAGTTCTTAAGACCTTTCTTTTTCTCATTCTTTCAACCTCTATCTGTTTTCATTTTGGCCGTCAGGCGGCCTGCCTATAATATAGCACGTCCCCCGGTGGAATTTCCACCGTTTTTTGCAACTCGTACAAAATTGTTATAAAAACTTAAGCTTTTCCTTATTTTTCAACAGAATTGAAGGCGGTTTTGCCGCAAAGGGCCATGCCGCAAAAAAAGAACCTTAATGGAAAATGCATAGGAAAAGAATGCACGGGGATACTTATTTTTATAAATGCACCTGCTTCAACCGGTGCCGGAACTCGGGATTTTCACAAAAAACACGTGAAAACACCTCGCGGAATACATCCCGAGTGAACAGTAACCCGGAAGCACTCTCCAGGCCGTACTTTCCCCATTATAACAGAAAGAACCCGGAAATCCAGTACAAATACTCCAGACTTCCATTTTCTTACATTTTTTTCGTTGCGTAACATTTGTTACGGACTTTCACGCTTTTTTATGGTATCTTATCTACAGAACAACAAAACAAATAAAAATGATTATACAGGAGGTCTGATATGAATAAATTTTACAGAAGTGACGACAAGAAAAATATCTTATTGAATCTGGTATCTTTAGACGGCGGAGAAAATGGAATTGCCCTGGAGGCCCTGAAGGCTAATACTTCAGACGGCGCGGCTGAGAAACATGTGCCTGTTGTCTCCATCAACGAAAATACCGTGGAAGTAGCCATCGGCTCGGTTGCCCATCCTATGCTGGAAGAGCACTATATCACAGGTATTTTCATTGAAACAACATCCGGCGGGCAGTTCGCTTCCCTTAAACCGGGTGAAGAACCAAAGGCTGTCTTCATTTTAAAAGACGGCGACGAATTTATTGCAGCATACGAGTACTGCAACCTTCACGGTCTCTGGAAGGCCGGAAAATAATCTCTGTCCACATAAAAGCCTGTATCCGGCGGGACGGAATATAAAAGTTTAAATTATTTCGGAGGTAATTGACAATGAAAAAATATGTATGTGAACCATGCGGCTATGAGTATGACCCTGAGGTCGGAGATCCGGACAACGGAATTGCTCCGGGAACTGCATTCGAGGATATCCCAGACGATTGGGTATGCCCGCTTTGCGGTCTTGGAAAAGACGTTTTCGTTCCCGAAGACTGATTGCATTAATTTATAACTCCTCTAACTTTAACCAACAAAATCGGCCAGGTCTTCCTGAAGCCGGGAACAGTCAAGGATCGCAATGGATTTACGCCCCTCCATTTTAATAATCCCCTCCTCCTGCATCTGAGACAATTCCCTGGACAGAGAAGGCCTGGCCGCATTTAAACTGGCCGCCAGCTCCTCCCTGTTCATGGCAAGCTCCACCCTTTTATTTCCGCCGCTGTTCTGCAGGAGGTAAAGGGCAATCCTCTGTCTCAGGCTCCCGCAGGTCAAAAGCTGTACCTTCTTTGAATTCTTTTCTGCCTCTTCGGCAAATACCCCCATCATATTAAATAGAATCTTGCTGTGATGGACACAGTTTTTTTCACAGGTTCCGTAGAAAAAATGACTGGAAATCCGAAGCAGTTTTACGTGGCTTCTCGCTTTTGCCGAGTAGGAGTACCGCTCCCTCTCCAGAAACAAATCCACCACGCCGAACTGCTGCCTTATCCCCAGGCACTCTGCATAAGTCTGGCGCCCCGAAAGATTAGCCTGCTCAAGCAGAACCTCCCCCGACAGTATCATGTAGATCCATTTCGGCCTTTCACCCTGAGTAAAAATATACTCCTCTTTTTCATATTCCACGATCCCGGACCGGGAACAGACAAGGCTTCTCTGAAGTTCCTCCTCCGTCAGCCCGTTAAAAAGTTTCAGTTCCTGTATTTCCATCATTCTCTCCTATCTTCACACATGGAATGCGCACTTCCGCCTTAAAAAGCCTTCCCCTTTTCCCGCAGCGGAAGGTTCCCCCGTGACGTTCCAGTATCGTTCCGCATGTTTTAAGTCCGATATTGGTGCTCTCGCGTTCCGGCTCAACAGCCGCTGTACTGTTTTTAAGGCAGATAATCAATTCTTTTTCCGTCTCACGGTATTCTGCTTCCACCGGCTGCTGCCGATCCGCATATTTGAGAATATTCGAAAACAGGTTTCCAAATACCCTGCGCATCAGTTCTACATCCACGGACAGGCTGCACGTGATCTCACCCGTTTTACGCACTACCCGAAGGCCCTCGCTCTCCAGATCGAACAGGCTCTCTTCTACGATCTGCCCCACGAATTCCGCCCCGTTTACCTCATCGCGGTGCAGTTCGTCCTGATCCCTGCTATACACGAGAAAATACTCAAACAGCTTGTCGGACAGGCTCTTTATCTGGGCCGCCTTATCGCGGCAGACAGACAGGTATTTCTTCTGTTTTTCCCCATCCGTTTCCATGCCCAGGATATCCAGATAGCCCATCAGGGACGTCAAAGGAGTCCTCAAATCGTGCGAAATGGCCGTGACCATGTCCCGGTTTGCGATCCGCAGCAGCTCCTCCTCCTCCTGTCTTGAAAGAATCGCCCTCCGCATGGAATCCAGCTCTCCCGCCAGAGAAGACAGTTCGTCGTTTCCTTTTACCGTAACCTGGTAATTCAGCTCTCCGCTTTTCAGAATCTCCATCTCTTTGCCGAGAAGTTCAATATATTTTACTTTTTTCCGGATCAGAACGTATAAGATCAGAACAAAACAAATGCCGCTGAACACGGTGGAGAGCACATATATAAATTCGTCTTCCTCATTTCCAATATAAAACAGAACCGCCGACGCGGCGCCGTCTGAAAAAGCGACGGAATATCCCGCCGGCCCCATATCCTCCCCTGTGCCCGGATCCATATCCGGCATTATATCCAACTCCGTATCATCAGGGCTGTCCGGCATTGTCGCCACAATCCGTCCGTCACTGCTGAATATGGCTCTGCCATCGTGGTACAGCGTCATAATCATCTTTCTGTCCTGCTCCGTAAAGCTCTGAATTTGATTACCGTCATTCATGGAAATCCTGTTTTCCGTAACAAACGCCTGGAGTTTGCGGATGTATTCATTTTCCTTTCTGGCAATGACGGCCGGCATATAATTACGATCCAGGATATAATAGCCCAGATCCATAACCTGGACTAAGATAAAAAAGGCGCAGACGGCAGCAAAGGCAACCGACAGAATTAATTTTATCCACAATCTGCTGCGATACTTCCTCTTCATTCTATCCGGTACCCCTTTCCCCAAACGTTTACAAGATATTTTGGATTTTTCGGATCCTTTTCCAGTTTTTTTCTCAGGTTCCGGATATGTACCATCACCGTGTTGTTGGAGGTGTAATAGTAGGGTTCCTCCCACACGCTCTCATAAATATTCTGTATTGTAAAGATTTTTCCTCTGTTCTCGGCCATGAGCAGCAAAATCCTGTATTCCAGATCGGTTAAAAGCACCTCTTCACCCTCCAGGCGGACTTCCCGGCTGTCCCTGTCGATGGACATATCTTTAATCCGGATCACGGCCGTTTTCTCCCCGCCGGCAGCCCCTCCCTGATAAACATAACATCTTCTGAGCATCGCTTTGACCCTGGCCACCAGCTCCGTGTAGGAGAACGGTTTAGCCAGATAATCGTCGCCGCCCGCGCTGAAGCCCAGCGCTTTATCCGAGTCCTGTGTCCTGGCCGTAAGAAATAGAATCGGCACCGTCAGTTTCTTCCGGATGTCCAGGCATGCCAGGATTCCTGATTTTCCCGGCATCATGATATCCAGGATGATCAAATCCACCCTATTGTCCGCTTTTTCCACCGCCTCCTTCCCATTGCAGGCCTCGATCACTTCGAAGCCTTCGTGCTCTAAAAGGATGCGGACCACCTCCCTGATCTCGGGGTCATCATCAGCAAATAATATTCTTTTTCTGTCCGTATTCATCTTTATCCGCCTCCTCCATGTGTTCCGTCGCAATCCACTGTATCCCAAGCTGTTCCAGATATCCTTTGAGCATCTGGATCAGGATTCTCACCGGCTCCGGACATTCTTTTTTATTTTTCAGAAGCATATAGACCACCCTGTCCTCGGGGCCGTCCTTCATCGGCAGCAGTTTCACCGCCATTCTGCTTTCCATGCTCAGAGCCGCCGATTGGGGCAGCACGGTCCAGTATTCATCCTGCTCGATGAGCTGCTCCAGAAGCTGCATATTATCGGTCTCCACCCGGCATCTTCTCCCGTCCCCGAACCAGTAAGTATGCCACATGACAAACTCCGGATGCCATTCCAGGTAGATCTCATTTCTGACGGACAGTGCCGATGGGTGGACCGTTCCGTCATAGGAACTGCCTTTCCCGCAAACGAAACACATCGGTTCCTTAAAGAGGGGGATGGAGGCCACCGTCCTGGAATAACCGGGGTTGGCAATCAGGCCAGCCTCCAGTTCTCCCGACTCGATCAGTTTATAAGTATCCCTCGACTCTAACGCCAGGATACACATATCGCAGTCGTCCGCCCTGTTTAAAAACTCCCGGTACACAGGCCCCATCAGGTACGTCTGGACGCTTTGGATTGTTGAGAGAAACATCGTCTGCCGCTCCTCTCTCCAGATTGCTTCCCTGGTCTCCTGCCAGAGCTTCTTCCATTTTTCCGCCACCGGGACCATGCGTTTCCCCGCTTCGGTCAGTTTAACCCTGCGGATTCCCTTCTTCCTTATCAGAAGCGGCGCTCCCAGCTCCTTCTCCAGGCTGTCCAGACGGCTGCTCAGCGTGGATTGGGTCAGATACAGCCGTTCCGCCGCTTTAGTCAGGGAACCATACTCGATTATTGCCAGAAATGCATCAATTTCAGACTGAGTCATACCATCCTCCGTATACAATTTCCTCTGAAGTTAATATCGATTTTATCAATATTATATACCCGGATAATCCATTTTACAAATATATATTTTTCTACTATGATAAGGAAAATAGGGATTGGGTTGAGAAATGAGGACGCCGCCGTCAGGCTGGGGACCAGGTGGTGAGGGGGATCGATGAGTCTTTCGTCCCGGGCGTCAGATTGTCGCGGGCGGGGAATCCGGGCAGAAAAAGTTCCTGCGGGAAACGCTTGCGCTCGTTGGAGTACATAATGGGACTAACCTCGAAAAGACCTCGGTAAGTACCAATGAACTCCCAGGTTCCCTCCGGAATCTTTTTCTCCCTTCTTCCCCACAGGAAGGTTATGGCCGGGACGAAAGACTCCGCGAAGATAGCGGCCCGGCCCCCGGCCTGCGGCGGCTGATCTGTCCTCTTTCTTTAAGAGGGGAGGCGCTTGTCGCTGCCACTACGTTTCTCAGAATGCCGGAAAACTACATCCTATTCATTCTGGGACTATAGAAGCTTACAATCTTAGAGGTGCTTATTCTGATACTCTTTTTTATGCAGCCCAAGGTGTCATCAGAATGTAAAAGAATCACTACTATATAGTGGAAGCGACAATACTACCACCACACTTGACGAAAGAGACAATCAGCCCCTGAAGCCGGCGGACGGGGCAATACCCTCGCTGAGTCTTCAGTCCCGCCGACAACCTGCCCGGGGAAGGAAGGAGAAAACTTTCCGAAGGGAGACCTTGGAATCCGCCGGTGCTTGCTGAGGTCTTACACGAAGCTAGCATCCGCTGCGCATTCCACAAGCGGGAGCGAGTCCCCGCAGGAATTTTTTCTCCTGGATTCCCCCTCACCAAACCCTACCAACCGGGACTGAAGACTCATAAACACCCACCCACTCCCCCGTCCGCCGTCTTACAAAGGCGTCCTCGCATCTCAACTAAATCCACACACAAAGGGGAATTTCCATGAAAGAAGACAGCCCATACCGTTTTGTCATTTGCACTCTCAGCACGGCCACTGTTTTTGTATGCGTCGGGCTGGTAAGCAACGCATTTTCCATCTATCTGCCTTTTATTATTAAAGTCCACGGATTTACCAACACCCAGCTCTCCCTGATGGCTGCGGTGAGAAGCGTGGCATCTCTGGCTGCTATGTTCGCAGTGGATTGCTACTATGCCAAACTGGGGCTTAAGAAAGGTATTGCCCTGGCTCTTTTCTGCGCCCCCGCTGCCTTTCTAATTTATGGCTTTTCCTCCACACCCGCCCTTTATTATCTTGCTTCCGCCATAGCCGGATTTAGTTATGCGCTGGGAGGCATGGTTCCGGCTTCTCTCCTCATCCGGCAGTGGTTTCCGCTTAAACCGGCTGCCGCGCTGGGAATCGCCGCCTCCGGGAGCGGTCTGGGCGCCATCCTCGGCCCAGTAGCCCTGATGTTTTTAATCAATCGCTTCGGCCTCTCCTCATCTTTTCTTATTGAGGCGCTGGCCATTGCCGTTTTTGCCATACCCGTAATTATTCTGATACGTGAAAATCCGGCGCTTTCCACACCCGGACGTCCCGCAGGCCCTGGCGGAACAGAGACATCATTCGCAGTGAAACGGAGCGGACGCGCCTCTGACCGGGACAGTAAGATGCTGTTACACGACCGTTTGAATCCGCGGGAGCATTTTTTTATTATGGCCGGTATCTTTTTAATCGGGGTGGTCGGACTTACCGGATACAATAATCTGTCCCTTTTGTACACGACCACCGGCCATTCGGCTGCTATGGTATCATTTTTCTTATCATTAATGGGCGCGCTGCTTATCATCGGCAAGTGCTCGTTTGGATGGATTGCGGACCGGATTGGAAGTTATCCCGCCGCCGCCCTCTTCTGCCTGCTGCTCTGCATCGGGCAGACGCTCTGCTGTTTTGCTCCGCAGGCCGGCGGCCTCTTATTTGGCGTCACTTTCCTGTTCCTGGGGATAGGGCTCGCCCTGGCATCTGTGGGGCTCTCCCTGATGGCATCCGATTTCTGCCGGAAAGGCAATTTCGCCACGGTGCTTAAAAATTATCAGCTTGCTTACACCTTAGGCGGTCTCGTGTCCAGCGCCGTTCCTGGGATTCTGGCCGATAAAACAGGAAGTTATCTTCCGTCCTATATCCTGTTTTTCATTTTTTCCATTGCCATTTTTCTATTTATTGTACCCGTATACAGGCATCATGGAGGCACTCTCCCCCACAGGCCTCTGAAAACCGCCTGAGCTTACAGGGTCCCCTTCCTGTGAGACCGAGTTCCTTTGCGGAGCTCCCGCGCCAAGCGCGGAAAAAGAAGGTGAAAGTTCCGCCCCCCGGATCTCTCACCTTCTTTTTTTTACTTTACATCCCTGTCGCCGCCCTGTGGAACTGGCGTGCTCTTTCTTCTATCTCCTCAAAGGCTCCGGCGCGGATTTTTTCTAAATCCACAAGATTGCCTCCGATCCCAAAACAGGAGACCCCGGCTGCCAGAAATTCCGGCACCGTTTCCGGAGTGACGCCTCCGACTGCCGATACGGGGATATGTCCAAGCGGGCCTCTCAGGGCCTTAATATAAGAAAGGCCCATAAGAGCTGCCGGAAACAGCTTCACGATATCGGCCCCGGCCTCATATGCAGTCACAACCTCGGTCGGAGTAAAGGCTCCCGGCATAGAAACCATATTAAGCTCCCTCGTTCTTCTGATCACCTTCTCATTGACATTCGGAGAAATGACGTAATCGGCCCCCGCCTCTTTCGCATCCTCCACGTCACGCTCCGTAAGCACGGTTCCTGCTCCGAGCAGCACCCGCTCTCCCAGCTTCTGCCTGACAAGCTCCAGACATTCCAGTGTTTCCTTCCGTCCTTCCTCCGACGAATGGTTATAGGTTATCTCCGCCAGACAGACTCCGCCTTTTAACAGAGCGCGGATCGTCTGTTCCATACAGTCGAAAGGGACTCCCCTGACAATAGCAATGACCTTGTCCTCTTTCATCCTCTTAAGTATCTCACTTCTCATTCTTTTCACTGCTCCTGTGCTTTTTCCGGTTCTCCTGGACTGCCTGGATTGTGGCATCGATATGTTTCTGCATATACATGGTGGCAAAATCCACATCCTTTTCTTTTATGTATTTCAGGATAAACTCGTGATATTCCAGCCCAATATCAGGTCCAATCCAGAGATTAACGTGTTCCTGGTGGCGCAGCAGGACTTTATTGAGGGAATTTGATATCCGGAAAATAAACTCCTTTTTCGTCCCCTTTGCAATGATGTCATGGAAATGGTAATCCGCCGTATAAAAGGCCTCCATGTCATCCCCGCATCCTTTCATGATCTCATACTGCCTCTCCAGTTCTTCTATATCCTCCTGCGTTGCATTTCTGATAAACAGCGCCACATTCCCGCACTCATAATAGCGCCGGTATTCCAGGATACTGATCAGATCATCATATACGACGCTGTCAAAACCCAGATCTAAATCCTCCTGCGGTTTGGGGGCCTGGACATAGGTTCCCGAGCCCTGTATACAGTAAACAACTGACAGAGACACCAGTTTATTGAGAGCCTGTCTCACGGCAACGCGGCTGATCTGAAGCTCTTTGCAGAGCATGGCTTCCGTCCAGATTTTGTCCCCCGGTTTCCACTCCCCGCTTTCAATCTTCTCCTGAATAAATGTATAGGCTTTTTCTGTCGCATTTTTCGTATATGCCACCTGCAATTCCTCCCGGGTTATATTTTATAACGTGTAGATAACGATTCGTTACCTTCATGATTTTCTTCCGAACCGTTAAACCAAAGCGTATTTAAAAATTCAGATACGCATCAGCCTGCCGTTTTCATCAAATGCAGTTTCGGCCCGGCCTTCTATCCCGGCATCTTCTCTCCGTTCAAACTCGTCGAGAAGCGCCTCCGACACCCGGATCTCATCGAGCTCCAGCGTGTTTTTTATCCAGATAATTCTGGGGGAATCCGTATGGAGCGGAGCGGCGATCTTGATAGCCGTCCTGATTGCTTCCCTGTCATTATTCAGGATAATAGGAAGCCTGGATGGACCCAGGATTCCTGCCGTGATGGAATTGGTGTACATAATCCCCAGATCCAGGTTTCTGACACAATCCAGTGTCGTAATATCCGCCATGCCAAGACCGGCGCCATTACCTCCGGATTTTCCGGTGGTTCCCAGGACGACAATATTCTTGATTCTGATATCGGTAAAACCTACATTCAAGCCGGAGCCGGGACGTCCCGTCACGTTGGGATCCATACCCTCGCCGCTGATATTTTTACCAATCTCCTCGATTATCAGCACATCCACTTCCCTGGCCTTCAGACAGGGCATATTGGCTTTTGCCAGCTTCAAAAGTTCCCTGTCCCTTTCAAGCAGGCGTTCCGGCAGAACAGCCTCCAGAACCATCGGTTCATCATAAGCATTATCCACAATCGCCAGTCCCCCCAGTACGGGAGCCTGTTTTAAGATGATTTCCGCCGCTTCAGGAAGGGCCCAGGGGAAATTTTCAAATCCCAGTTTGTGAAGGCTGGCACAGCCCTTATGCTTTCCAAGGCCGATCACCAGCATTTTTACAAGGCCGCTCTCGTGCTCTCCCTTAAAATCAGCATGAGGTTTTATCTTATTGACCAGGAAAATACCGTCCGCCTCCATGGCTGCTTTGGAAAAATAAAGTGGAAGCCCGTTGGATAGATGTCCGGCGGCTACCGTATCCATCTCTGCTGCAAATTCTGCCCCAAGGCTCTCCGGGGTCAGCCCCAGATGACGCAGCACCTCCATCTGCCCTTCCACGGTCCCGCCTCCGTGGCTTCCCATGGACGGAATAACAAACGGCTCTGCTCCCTTATCTTTGAAAAATTTAATAATTTCCTGTAAAATTCCGGCACAGTGGGAAATCCCACGGCTGCCTGCCGTCACCGCGATTTTCTTCCCCGCAAGGGAGGCAGCGCCGAATTTTGACTCCATCTCATCCCTTACCGTCTTCTCTATCTCCTCTATCTTCTCCTCCGGAAACTTTTGATGCACCCGGTACATTTTCGGCATCTCAATTCCATCCAGCAGATTACCGAAGTTTACCGCAATCTTATCGCCGCTCTGTCTATCCATTACTGCCCTCCTTTTTTCCGAAACGTATTTGAAACTACTCCATGCCGTGTTTCTTGCCCAGATAAATGCCGGCAATCCCAAAAGCCCCTCTGGCCGAGAGAGACGGTCCCGGCTCAGGTTCACGCCGCCTTACTTCTTTCAGGTATCCGTCCTCCGACAGTAGATCGGTCAGGCCGCTTATAAACGGCTCTTTCCCGGCCACGATCCCGATCGTCTGCGCAGCCCGCTCTTCGCTGCAGCAGCCCCGCAGAGCCGCCACGTCGTTCCAGAGTACGGTTCCCAGCAGAAAATTAGCGGTCCACACGCTCTCCTTCTCCTCACTGTTTCCGAACATTCGGTAAATCCTGGACAGGAACGCCGCGCGTCCAAATCCCTGCGTTTTCGCCGCATGGTATCCCGCCAGAACCGCATTTTTTTGATAGGTTTCCCCGGAAACAAAACGCTTTTCCACGGCGTCCGCCAGGATTGTATTGTTCGTTACCGTCTCCAGCAGCTCTCCGGTCAGGGTTGTCAGACAACCCGTAATTTCTTTTCTCTCATTGACGAAGACAAACTTTGTATGGGAGCCCGGAAGGATAAAAACGTAAGGCATTCCCGCCGGATACTCCGTCAGAAGGGCCAGCGTCTCAACCTCTTCCCCTCTCATTATATCCATATTGTCCAGATTTTTCCAATCCTTTAATTCATTCTTAAGGCCTCTGATGAAATAGAAGGGAACGGGGCACACCCCGGGCAGATCCGCCTGAAACACGCTGTCTGCAAAATCAGAGGCGCAGGCCGGAGCCGTGAGATGAGGCACCTCCATTAGCCCTACATTGGACGTCACCATGCCCGATGCGAATATGCCCGCTACCTGTTCAAAAGCCACACCGTTTTCCGACGTCAGTTTCCTCAGACAGGCCCCCGTTTCTTTTTTCAGAAATTCGTTGTTTCCGTCAATTGCCGTATTCCTGACCCCGGCCCGGGACTTTTCTTCTCCCAGAAATGTCCCGTCCAGGCGCCACAGGGAGGCCCTTGTATTGGTTGTCCCCGTATCCAGGGTTATAATATACTCTTTCAATTTCCTATTCCCCCTATCCGTTCAGCACTGCCGGAAGCGCCAGGCTGACGGCCGGTACAAATGATATCAGCAGCAGGACGATAAACATGACTGCAAAATACGGCAGGATAGCTTTCGTTATCTCCTCCACCTTAAGCCCGCTGATGCCGCTCGCCACAAAGAGATTTACTCCCAAAGGAGGCGTACAGAAGCCGATGGCAAGGTTGGCCGTCATCATAACTCCGAACATGACCGGATCCACGCCAAGCCCTGTTACAACAGGCAGGAGAATCGGTGTCAGGATTATAATGGAAGCAATCGTCTCCATAAACATTCCGACAAAAATCAGGAAGATATTAATCAGAAGGAGAATGATGTACCTGTTGGAGGAAATGCCCGCTATAAAATTCGCCAGGTTGTTCGGCACCTGCTCCAGTGTCAGGAGACGGCCGAATGTGGAGGCAAATGCAACGAGTCCCATACAGGTTGCCGTTGTCTTGGTGCTTTTGATGAAAGCTTCCACCAGTGTTTTGACGGTGAGCTCTTTATAGACAAAAAATCCTATCACAATTGCATAAAATACGGAAACTGCAGCCGCTTCCGTCGGCGAAAAAATTCCGCCGTAAATTCCGCCCAGGACAATTACGGGTGCGAGCACGGCAAAAATGCTGTCTTTTGTAACCACCAGAGCTTCTTTCAGATTGAATTTCCGGACTTCGCTCTCAATTTTCTTTTTGCCGTACAGGAATCGCGCCATCAGGCAGAAACCTACGGAAAACATAAGTCCGGGTATGATTCCCGCCATAAAAAGCGTGCTGACCGAGGCTCCTGACGAAATGCCGTACATGACAAAGGGGATGCTGGGTGGAATCAGTACGCCTACAATTCCGGCTGCCGCCGCCAGGGCCGTACTGTAATCCCGGGGATATCCCCTCTTCTCCATCTCCGGAACCACGTTAGAACCGATAGCCGCCACCGTGGCCGGACCGGATCCTGAAATCGCAGCGAAAAATGTGGAAGCCGCCACCGTGGCGTAGGCCAGGCTCGCCTTAACGGAGCCCAGCCAGGCATCCGCCAGCCTGACCAGACGTTTCGATAAGCCGCCTGTATACATCAGGTCACCTGCCAGGATAAAAAGCGGAATTGCAAGAAGCGGATAGGAACTTACGGCCGTCACGATGGAACGTACCTGAAGAAGCGGAGTTGCCGTCCCATAGACCAGTATGGTAAGGGCGGACGACATGGCCAGCGCGATAGCGATCGGCATGCCCACCAGAATTAACACAAGCAATGAAATAAATAAAACGCCTGCTGCCATTTACACTACCTCCTTTTCTCTGACAATTCCCGCCAGAATCTGGACAATCCTTAAAATGCTGAGCGCCGAACCGATCGGAGTCGCCAGGTAAAGGCTCCACATCGGATATTTGATCAGCAGTCCGTACTTCCCGACCACTGAGGAATCAAACAGCAGACGCACACCGAAATAAAAGATATAACAGAATCCCGCAAAGGCAATTGCATAGCAGGTTATCCTGAGGGCCTTCTGCACTTTCCACGGGAACAGGCCAACGACGGCCGTCACATTGACATGGGAACCTGCCCTGAATCCATAGCTTATAGCGAACCATACAAACCATACAAACAGAAACAGCACCAGATCGGACGCCCAGGGAATTGCCTGTCTGACCACGTATCTCATAAATACATTTACTACCATAATCGCTGTAAAAACCATAAAAAGCGCTACACAGACAAACTTTTCCAGGTTTTCATCAAGCCAGCCAATTACTTTTTTCATAGAAACCTCCTTATACAATGCAGGCGGCCGCTATCCCGGGTTCTCATGTGGAATACACAGCGCCGGATAGCGTCCGCCGCAATCAGGACTTCAGTCAAACAGCTATTTTGCCGCCGCTTTTTCCACCGCCTGTGCAAACTCATCGTATACTTCGGCGCCGACTTTTTCCCTGTATTTTTCAAGTGTCGGCTGTGCGGCGTCGATAAATGCCTGCTTTTCCTCATCCGTAAGCTTTGTGACTACGCAGCCGGCCGCTTCCATCTCTTTTAACTGGCTCTCTTCTTCCGTCTCCACCAGTTCCATCTGGTAGTCATACGCCTGTTTAAACGCATCATTTAAAATGGTCTGCTGTTCCTGCGTAAGGCCGTTCCAGAAATCGGTTGTCACAAGAGGAATGTATGCGCAGTAAACGTGTTCAGACAGGGTAATGTACTTCTGCACTTCATAAAATTTCTGGGAATAGATATGGGCAATCGGGTTTTCCTCACCGTCGAACACCCCTGTGCTCAGGTTTGTGTACAGCTCTGAGAACGGAGAACCTTCCGCCGAGCAGCCAAGGCTGTTCCAAAAATCCACATGGGCCTCTACCTGCATGGTCCTGATTTTCATACCGTTTAAATCGGCCGGCAGATGAATCTCTTTTTTGCTGTTTGTCAGATGGCGCATTCCGTTCTCCATGTATCCGAGTCCGTGAAGTCCTGCTTTCTCCAGTTCGGCAAGCTCCTTCTGTCCCCACTCTCCGTTCAGTGTCGCAAGGGCCGTTTCACGGTTTGGATATACATAAGGAAGCTCAATCAGGCTCATGCTGGGGCATTCATCCGTCAAATAGGAGCTGGGCGACACCGCCATGGTCAAATCTCCCGTCTTTACCCCCTCTATCATCTCTCCGTCGGAACCGAACTGCTGGTTCGGGTAAATTTCCACCTTAAATTTACCGGTCTCCTCCACAATATCCTTGAATTTCAGAAGAGCCCTGTGCAGATGGTATGTCTCGCTGGCGCCATGCGCGATCTTAAGCGTAATCGGAGCGTCTGTTCCCGCCTGCTTGTCCTGTTTTGCCGCGCCGCCTTCCGATGAACCGGAACACGCTGTAAGTGATAATGCCATTGCTGCCGACAATATAACCGCCGATAATTTTTTCATTTGCTTCATTTTTTTATCCTCCCAATTCTTCTGCTCTTTAAACACCCATTGGTCACTGGTCATTTTTATTTTTATTTTTAAGGGTCCCCTGTTCCTTTTCCTTAGATTCGTCCGAATTTTGCCAGCAATTCCTCCACGCCTGCCCCCTTCAGAATTTCTTCTCTCGTTGCAATCTCGCGGTCCGCCTGCTCCCTCGCAACCGGATAAACTTCAGCCAGTTTTTCATAAGGAACGACTGCAACTCCAATTTCATCCGCCACAATCAAATCTCCCGGATTTACAACCAGGCCTCCGCAGCACACCGGAACATTAATTTCGATAGGCTCTTTCCTTCCCGAATAAGCCGTGTGGGCCGCTCTTGGGCCGCATACCTTGGCTGTGATCGGGAAATCCATCATTCTGGCCTCATCCGTGTCACGGCAGCTTCCGTCAATTACCGCCCCGGCTACCCCGGCGTTTCTGGCTATTCCTGACATCAGACCTCCCCAAATCGATGTCTCCGTCTCACCAAAAGCGTCGATCACGATAACGTCTCCCGGCTTTGCAATCTCAAATACCCTGAGGCAGTCTACGATGTCTCCCGCCGTCAGCTTTACTGTAATAGCCGGTCCGATAATCTTTTTATCGGCTGCTTTGGGTTTCATGTCATGGCGCATTACATTATCGCGCTCCATCGCATCCCCCACAACGCAGGAGAGTGAAAGTACATCCTCCATGTCCCTGAATGGCTTAATTAATTTTTCATCGATTTCCGGTCTCTCATTAACGATACATTTCATTTGGTTTCTCCTTCTGTTTTGATGTGATATTTTAAAATTTTTCTGGTTCCTGTTTTTATTTTCTATATTCATGTAACGCTTCTATTTTCTTTTTGCCGGGTATACCTGATTGGCAGGACGTTCTCCCATAAGCACCGCTTTCACATTTCCCGCAGCGATCCGGCGGCACTCGTCCAGCGCCTCTCTGCTTATGTACGCCGTGTGAGGAGTGAAAAAGCAGTTGTCCAGCCGGAACAGAGGATTGAGCTCCGGAGTCCAGTCATGCATCTTCATCGGCTCCTCCTCCGGATCATCCAGAGCCGCCCCGGCAATCCATCCTTCCTTTAACGCCTTGTAGAGCGCCTTGTTGTCCACGCATTTTCCTCTTGTGACACCTACAATATAGCTGTCAGGCTGCATTAAGCGCAGCATTTCTTCATTGACGATATGGTGCGTTGCTTCCATATAAGGAGTCAGGACACATACGACCGTCGAGGTGCGAAACAGCTCTTCCTGCTCTACCTTCTTCACTCCGAAGGTTCTCATATAGCTCTCCGATACGAACGGGTCACTGGAAATTAATTCAAAACCGAATGCCGCCATCTTTCTGGCCAGATTCTGTGCGATCCTTCCAAATCCCAGAAAACCGTACCTGGCATTCCTGCATCGCCGGATTGGAGCTCTCCAGTCCTGCCACTGGTAGCTGCCGGCATGAACCTTCTCATTATAAAACGGAACATTACGCACCAGCATCATGGAGCAGGCAGCCGCGTGATCCGCAACCTCATCCAGACAATAGTCGGGCACGTTGGTCACGACCATTCCATGTTCGTAAGCAGCTTCCACATCCAGGATATCCACTCCGATTCCGTATCTGGCAATTACCTTACAGTTTTTGAGCTGTTCTATCGTGCTCCTCGGAATCTTTGCGTACTGCTGTATGATGGCATCTGCATCCCCGGCATACTGCGGGAGGGTCTTTCCCGTATTGTCTTTCAGCCCAATCACCTCAGCCCCGATAGGCTCCAGGATGCTTTTTTCAATATCAATATTTTCATAATCGTAATCACTGATATAAACTTTAAACTTCTGTTTCATCTTTGTCCCCTGATCTTTCACAATTGATAATACCAATTTGTTTTAAACAATATATTGTTTTTTCTAAAATACCATTTTCAACTTTTAAAGTAAATAGTTTTGTGCATATTTGCTCATTTTCAGCGTGTTTCACAATTTTCTTTTGGATGTTTTTGATACAACTTTAGAATTTGTATTATCTTTATCTTGACATCTTGTATGATCATTTGCGGGATTGGTTTGTTTTTTCATCCGGCCATACCTTCCGGCCGTTCATATATTTCCATTTTGCCGGAATACCCTTGGCAAACCGTTATTTTCCATATATACTCTCTTTATAACTGTCTCTGTCTGCACAGAAAGACGTAAACCGTAATAAAGCAAGGAGGAAACGGCAATGAAATACAGGAAATTGGGCAATACCGGACTGGAAGTAAGTGAAATCGGACTCGGGGCCGAATGGCTGGAACGCCATAATGCACGCGAAATCAAAGAAGTGGTTGATGCGTGTGAAAAAGAGGGAATCAATATTTTAGACTGCTGGATGTCTGAGCCGAACGTCCGCACTAATATCGGAGTTGCACTTGAGGGTAGGAGGGAAAACTGGATTATCCAGGGCCATATCGGTTCCACCTGGCAGGACGGCCAGTATGTCAGGACGCGTGATCTTCCTAGGGTAAAAGAGGCATTTGAAGATTTGCTTAAAAGGCTTAAGACGGATTACATCGATCTCGGTATGATTCACTTTGTGGATGATACGGCTGAATTTGAGAGAATTATGTCCGGAGAATACATAGAATACGTACGCAGCCTGAAGGAAAAGGGAACAATCCGCCATATCGGCCTGAGTTCCCACAACCCCGACGTGGCGAAAATGGCGGCGCTGTGCGGTGAAATAGAAATGATTCTGTTCAGCATCAACCCGGCCTTTGATCTGCTGCCGGCCACTGATGATATCACAAAATATTTTGAAGAGCAATACGACGAATCACTGGGCGGCATTGCTCCGGAGCGCGAGGAGCTATACCGGGTCTGTGAGCGCCAGGGCGTCGGCATCACCGTCATGAAAGGATATGCCGGAGGCCGTCTATTTGATGAGCGCACCTCGCCGTTCGGCGTAGCCCTCACCCCGGTGCAGTGCCTGCATTATGCCCTGACCCGGCCGGCGGTAGCCAGTGTCATGGTGGGATATGATACACCGGAGCATGTGCTGGCCGCAGTGGCTTATGAGACTGCTTCGGAGCAGGAGAAGGATTATGCAACTATCCTCGCGGACGCCCCGCATCACGCTTACGCTGCAGGCCAATGCACGTACTGCGGCCACTGTGCTCCCTGCCCTGCCGGGATTGATATTGCCATGGTCAATAAGCTTTATGACCTGGCTTCCATGCATCAGGAGGTTCCTTCAGCCGTGCGCGAACATTACCGGCAGTTAAACGCCAACGCCTCCGTCTGTATCGGATGCAAAAACTGTGAGAGCCGCTGTCCTTTCAATGTTTCCGTTGCAGAGCGGATGGAAAAGGCAGACCAATTGTTCAAATAAAAGATTGGCATTCAAGGTTCCAGGCAGTAAAATACCGTTCTGCCATACCGAGCGGCAGAACGGTATTCGATTGAAATTAAAATCTCATCCACGGACAAGCATTTTTTACTATTCCTTTTCCGGATCGCTTTGATCCATGATTTCGATGGCCATCTTTGCCACTGCGTCCGGATGTTCCCAGGCATCGTCCTCCCAAAGACTGTAAGTAATGTCCTTACATGTCCATGTGGCGAGCACTCCGTGGACATCCGAATTTTCCGCCGTCACCTGGACGGTGATATCAATCCTGGTTCCATCCTGAAGCTTTGTAAACCAGCTCTGCTTTTTACTGCCGTCAAAAACATAGTAGATACCGGAGATATCACCCTCCGCGCTCTTACCTGCCCTTGCAATGGCATCGGAACCTGTAATCTCGTCCACAAACTGAATCTGGGCCACTCCGCCCCCAATTACACTGAAAAGAGGATCACTGTACCACTGGTCATTGACCGGAAGTTCAAGTTTCAGGCCAAGAGATGCAAAATCGGATGAAGAATCCACCTGTACGACCGGATTTGGCATAGCCGCATTCTCCTGCTGCACCCCCGTCTCTTGCTCCGTTTCTTTCTTCGTTTCCTGTGTCTCCCTGCCTGCTTCTTCCTTCACCTCAGCATCCGGTCCTGCTTTTTCTGCTTCCGCTTTAGAAGTTTCCGCTTTCGTAACCTCATCACCCGAATTGTGCGTTTCAGCCTGACCCACAGCAGCAGCCTCAGTCTCCGTCCCGCCCGTCTTACTGCCTCCGGCGCAGGCGGCCAAAGAAAGACTCATAAAAATGACGGTTCCCGGCACCAGCAGTTTTCTGAAAAAATTTGAATTCGTCATATCCGTCACAATCTTTTTATCCATAAATATTCACCCGGCTTTCTGAAATTTAACTTAATTATAGCGTTACATTCCGTCTGTCACAACCAAAATTATCCTTACAGTTCTTACAATTTATAATAATGATATTTTCTAAAAACTGGAAAATTTCTGGAAAGAATATGTGCTGATACTTTTCCCTAATCCTCACATACTAATTGTGGAGGTGATAAACATGAGTCCAAAGGAATTAGATTATATTGAAGACGCTTTAGGACACGAGAAATTTTTCAAAACTCAGTGTCAGGATGCAATTCAGAATCTTCAGGATCAGGAGCTGAAAACCTGTGTTCAGCAGATCGCTGAAAAACATCAGCAGATTTTTGACAGTATCTACCGCTTAACGTAATAATGAAACAGAAAGGAGGAATGTGAGATGGATGACAGATGTATAATGGAAAACCTGCTTCTGACCACTAAGGGTGTATGCGATCTGTATATGCACGGAACGATTGAATCTTCTACGGCCGATGTGCGTCAGAGCTTTGATCAGGCTTTGAATAACAGCCTTTGCATGCAGGACGATATTTACAAGAAGATGTCCGCTAAGGGATGGTACACCACCGAACAGGCGGAGGCCATGAAAATCCAGAAGGTAAGAAACCAGTTCTCAGGTATTTCATAAAAACCTGATTTTATAAACCCTTCCGTCCTTTTCCCGGTAACAGGCTGCTATCAGGAAAATAACGGAAGGGTTTTATTCTTTGCACGTCACAGGTGCGAAGAGAAGCGGTCTAACACCTTACATATGCCACTCCGCCGCAGTCCATTAATAATTTGGTCAGCTCCATCTTGCCGAATTCTTTCGGAAGGAACACTCCCATCTCGATTTGATACTCCTGTTTCTCAGTCATCTTGATTTCCAGGTCTACCACTTCGATTCGCCGGCCGGTCAGCTTTTCCTGAATCTCCTCGATCTGCGGATTTTCTTTGATGACCATGACCACTTTCTCATATTTGTGCTCTTTTTTCATGACAAATTGTTTATGCAGGATAAACTGCATCAGCACAATCAGAACCGTGACGGCAATGCCGATATAATACATTCCCGAACCGACCGCCATACCGACGCCGGCGGTGGCCCAGATTCCGGCTGCCGTGGTAAGTCCGCTGACAGCCCTGTTTCTGATAAATATAATCCCCGCGCCAAGAAAGCCGATTCCGCTGACAATCTGCGCCGCGACCCTGGATGCGTCATAATTCTGGATATCGTAAAAACCGTATTTAGAGACTATCATAATCAGGGCCGCTCCCAGGGCGACAATCGCATGGGTCCTGATTCCCGCCTCCTTGTTCCTGTTTTCCCTCTCATATCCAATCACAAGCCCGCACGCCGAGGCCGTCAAAATGCGCAGAAAAAACTCCGCCATCGTCGCAAATTCCTGCTGTGTCATGTCATGTTCCTCCCGTTGTATTAAAAGTCATATCCCGTGTTCTGCTTTCCGTCCGGTCAGGCATAATGCCAGTTCCTGACCGCTCATTGGAACCGATACTCTATTATATCATAATAGAACAGATGGCAGAATACTTTATTGTGAAAGAAACGGTTAGTAAAAGAAATAGTTAGTCCTCCTCTTTTTCAATTGTCAGGTTCTCGCAGTATTTCCGTTCCATCTGATGTCTGGCCTTGCGCTCTTCCACGGAATCGAAAATGATTGAAAAATCGTAATCCGGCGGGTAAAGCTCTGCGGCCGCCACGTGAAGTTTGATGCGTTTATGGTTGATCCAGATTTTTTTATCTTTCATCTGGACCTGGAGCACTCCTTTATCATTGGCGGTGCAGCACACAATGCCTGTTTTTTTGTCCGGATACACCATGACACAGTCGCCCAGCCTGAAGGAGTCCGCATCCGCCTGGTTTTTCCTGACTAGTTTTTCTTTCTGGAGCACAGGGGCGGACTGGCGCGTCAGGTGTTCCGGTCCGGGATCCCGGTTCTCCATCTGAAGTTCTTTTCCATAAGCCGCCCGGCTTGCCCTCTGCAGCATGTCGTCCGGCATGCCGAGGCTCTTTGCGATATAAAAAGCGCAGCTTTCCCCGGCCCGCCCTATCTCCAGACGGTATTGGGGCTTCAGGGTTTCCCTGTCAAAGGCCATCCTTGCATTTAAGACGCCCTCCGCAGTCTCACCGTACTGTTTCACCTCCGGGTAATGGGTTGTCACAAGGTACAGGCAGCCGCTTCTCCGGAGTTCTTCCAGAATAGCGATCGCAATTCCCATTCCTTCGGCCGGATCGGTTCCTGAGCCCAGCTCATCCATTACCACCAGGCTGTCTCGGTTTACTTTCCTCAAAATATCGAGTGCATTTGTAATATGGGCCGAAAACGTGGACAGGTTTTCCGTCATGTTCTGTCCGTCTCCGATATCACAGAGTACCTGGCTGTTCATACAGATATCCGCTTCCTCACACGGAAGGTGCAGGCCGCACTGGGCCATCAGGCAGTAAAGCCCCACCGTCTTGATGGCAACTGTCTTTCCGCCGGTGTTCGGTCCCGTGATGATGACGCCCCTTGTCTTTCCTCCTATCTCAAAATCCAGCGGCACACAGACCTCTCTGTCGAGAAGCGGATGGCGTCCTTTTCTGATTCGTATTCTCCGCTCCAGATTTATGGCAGGAACACTGCCGTCCTGAAGGGCGCTCAGTTTTCCCTTGGCAAAAATATAGTCCAGTTTTTCTATAATCCTGATATTCTGGTAAAACAATTCTTTCTGATCCGCCACCATCGCGGTCAGAGTATAGAGAATCCTCCTGACCTCGTTCTCTTCATCCAGCTTTAAAAGCTGCAGCTCCTCTCCGTACTTTGCCACGGAAACCGGTTCGACAAACAGCGTGGAGCCGGTGGATGATTTATCAATTACAATTCCCGGAATCCGGAATTTACAGTCCTTCTTGACCGGAATGCAGATACGTCCGTTCCGTGATGTAATAAACTGCTCCGACACGGCGTCCTTATTGGCTTTCAGAACGGATTCTGCCTTTGTGCGCATCTTTTCTTCCGTTCTTGCAATCAGTTCTCTCGTGTCCTTCAGGAATTTGCTCGCATAGTCCTGAACCTGGTTATTCCGGACGGCCGCCGTCAGTTCTTCTTTGATATCGGTCATTGGATCAAGATCCGCCTCGTAATAAGCCAGACCTAATTCCAGATATTTTCCCCGGCACAGGAAATCTTTCAGTCTCTCCACTGCGGTCAGCGTGATCGCAATATATTCAAGCTGTTCTGCCGTCAGGCATCCTTCCTTTTCCGCCGTACTTAAAAGAGATTCTACCTGATCCAGTGATACCAGAGGCGGATTCCCCAAGGCATCCAGCATCTTCCTGGCTTCCGTCGTCTCCCGCAGAGCCACTTTCACATCGGTCTCCCGCAGATACGGTTTCAATTGCCTGATCTTTTCCTTGCTTTTTTCCGTGTATGCAAGTTCTCCTAATTGCTCTAATATATGGCTAAATTCTAATATTTCAAATTCTCTGTTCAAAGTATTTCCTCCTGTAATCAATAAAATAAGCCTATGGCCGCGTTTATCCACGTTCACAGACTTATCCCCTTAAAGATGTTTGAACAACGAAAAAAGGAGCTACCGCTCCCTTCAAATTCAACCTCAGGTTTGTGTATGAAGTGGTGGTAAATGCAGATTTCATCGGCCACAGACATGCCGACAAAAGGGTAGACTTCCAGCGTGAAACGCCAAAAGCTGCCGCTCTTTATGCAACTATTTTGCTGCTTTTCCTGCAATTAACACACTTAACAAACACACACCTCACGATCATAATTTATTTTATCGTAATATATCATACTAAACGGCTTCTGTCAAATAGAAAATAATACCACAACTATATTTCTGCTATTTCACCGGCTGTCTCCTTGTCTGGCTGCTGGAAAGGAAAAGGCGGCCGTGAGTTATCCGCCCGGTATCGGTCATTATCTAAATCACATATTCGTACAGCAGGAACTCCGTCAGTCCCGTATCCTCGTAAAACAGACTCACCGTACCGCGGTATTCAAATCCCAATGCCAGATAAAATCTTTGTGCAGCAACATTACCCGCCAGCACATCGAGACGGACTGCTTTCTGTCCATTTTCGGGAGCGCGGCTAATGGCATCCCTTACCATCTCCCCTGCCAGTCCCTGTCTCTGATGCCGGGGGGATATTCCCAGGGCATGTATGACCGTCACTTCCCCGGGTTTTGCGTCAGCTTTCCATTCAACGGTTTCATAGGCCTCGGCAGCCTCATGATTCACCACCATAGCTCCGACAAACTCACCGTCTAAAATACCGACATACAGTTCCTGCTTTTCAATCGCTTCTTTCACAAACTTTTCGTCCGGATAAATGCCTTTCTTCCATCCGGGTTTATACTTCTCATTCTGCATTCCGTCAATCATGGAATTATAGAGTAAAACCACCTTTTCCAGTTCTTCCTTTTTCGCAGTCCGTATCAGCATACCGATTCCCCTCTTTCCTTCTCTTACAGCTTTACTGCATTTTCCTCCTGCTTCTGAACGCATTTTCCAAATATGCACAGATTATAAGTCCGTCCATCTTTCGTCACCGCGTTTTTAAGCGTTCCCTCATGAATAAACCCATTCTTTTTAAGAACCTTTTTGGACGCCTCATTCGGTTCATATACCTGTCCCGTTATTCTGATTATATCCAGTTCTTTAAAGGCAATCGGGCAAATCTGCCTGACCGCTTCCGTGGCAATTCCCCTGGACCAGCAGTCACTTAAAAGCAGATATCCTATCTCGCCGTCGCGGCGGTAGACATCGCTCTTCTGCTCTATGCTTATATTTCCAACATATTCGCCGTCTGCAATAATGGCGCGGAATATTCCGGTCCTGCCGTCCTGCTCCCCGACCATTCCAATCCACCAGTCAGCGTCTTTCTCCGTGTATGGGTAAGGAAGCCGGTCCGCCAGATAACTCCGGTCCGTTCCATTGCATATTTTCATCAATCTTTTTTTATCTTCCTGCCGCCATTTTCTTAATTGAACATCCATAGAACCCTCCTGTCACAACTTCCGGTCACTGGCCTTGCCCCGCCGCATTCAATATTTTTCACATTATCCCTTAAGCGAATTCTAGCACATATTCGCCCCTCCGTCCACTGCGGTTTAACTAATACTACCTGCAAAAAGTATCCGGCAGAGCATAACCGAATCGCGAATGAATATGATTCATTGACATATTGATTCGTTTATGCTATTCTTAACCTGAGCTCAAAGGAGGTGGATATATGCCTCGTATCACAAAGGAACCAGAGGAACGAAGGCAGGAAATATTAGAAACCGCAATCCGGTTATTCTACGAAAAAGGATACGAAAAAACTTCAATTTCCGATATCGCAAAGGAGATGAATGTGGCGCAGGGACTCTGCTACCGCTACTTTCCTTCAAAGGAGACGCTGTTTGACACGGCTATTGACCAATATGCACAGACGCTGGCAGACCGGATGGCCTCCGTTTTAAACAGCGGTGATATAACGCTTAAGGAATTGATTACCCGGATGCCGACCTTCCTGGATACGGAGAAAAATGACAATTATACTTATAAACTCTGCCACGGACCAGAGGGAAGGAAGATACACAACCAGCTTTCCATGGCTGTCTGTGCCAAACTGCTTCCTATTGTCCAGGCTCAATTCGACCTGGCGAATGAGTGCGGTGAGGTTCATCTTGAAGACACCCTGACTGCCGCTTCTTTCTTCGTATATGGCCAGCTCGGCATGCTGATGCAGACGGAGATTCCGGGAGAAGAACGCGTCAAACGTATCAAAAAATTTTTTAATGACATTTTATTTGCACCCAAAGACTAATCTTTATCCGGCAGCATCCCCGCATCATAGCGGGGATATAAAAAGCAATATAAATGAATGATATTCATTCAATATCAAGAAAGGAATCACTATATGAAGACACAAATCGATTTTATTAACGGCAGCACACGGCGCTGCTTACTGGCAATGGCTCTTCCCATGCTGGCTGCAATGTTTCTGAACATGGCGTACAATCTGGTTGACAGCCTGTGGATTGGAAATCTTCTCGGAGAAACGGCATATGCGGCGCTGACCAACTCAACTCCTATTATCCTGATTTTAAATTCATTTGCAATGGGCATTACAAACGGAACCTCAATTCTGCTCTCCCATGCAATCGGCGCCAAAGAACAGGAACAGACGGAAAATATGATTGCCACATCGCTCATAATCTCCGTGTTTCTTGCACTGTTTATAACAGCCGGACTCGAACTGTCCCTGAAACCGCTCTTACTCTTCTTAAAAACTCCGGCAGAAACATTTCAGATGGCTTATGATTATCTGGCGATCTATCTCCTGGGCTATCTGGCGGTTTATCTGTACTGCTATTTCACCGCCGTACTCAGGAGCTTCGGCAATTCAGTTTTTCAGGCAGCGGCCATGCTTCTATGCACCGTGCTGAATGCCATACTCGATCCGCTCTTCATCCATTTTCTGGGGTTTTCCGGCGCAGCTATTGCGACGATACTGTCGCAGAGCGTCTGTCTGCTGGCAATGCTCTTTTACCTGTTCCGTAAAAAGCTGTTTGCCTTCCGCCTGTCCGCGTTTCGGAGAGAGTATATCGCCCCTTACTTTTCAAATGGAATTCCGGCTGCCTTTCAACAAAGTATCCCGGCCTTCAGCACCAGCTTTTTAACCGCGCTTGTCAGCGGATACGGCATCACTGCGCTGGCGGCTTACGGTATTACCGGCAAACTGGAGACAGTTCTCTTCTATCCCGCTATGGCGCTCAACATGGTTTTAACAACGATTGTCGGCCAATGTACCGGCGGCAGGCGCATCGACCGCGCAAAGGATTATCTGAAAACTGCACTTCTCTTCGGCAGCGTACTGTTGCTTGCCCTTTCACTGATTATTGTCTGTTTCTCGCGCAGTCTGTCGGCCCTGTTTGTTAACAGCCCCGACGCTTCGGAGATCGTCGGAGGCTATTTTATGATTGTCGGGATTGGCTATGTTTTAAATACCGTTACAAACTGCTTTTTAGGAGCCGTCAATGGAATGGGGAAACCCTTAAAAAGCATGATATGTATGGTCTTATATTACATTGCTGTCCGTATGCCGCTGTCATGGTTATTCTCCCATTCGGGGTTCGGGCTTCCCGGAATATGGACCGCGGTCTTAATCAGCCATATCCTCGCCGCCGTCATCGCCGGACTCGCTTTTAAATCCCAGTTGGCCTCGAGTGCCGGACCTTCCGGGCAATAACCCGGTACCGGCCGCCTTTTTCCACTATTATACATACCAAAAGAGGCCGTGCATATTTCCGGTGCACAGCCTCTGCTTTAATTTAAGAAAATAATGGGGGACTTATGTAATATCTGCTATATGAAATATCTGTTATGAGAGGAAATTCATCACTACAAATCCCCAGACAGGCACGAATGCCATCATGATGGCCGCCGTAATCCATCCCGCCACCAGCAGGGTTTTCATGTTTTCACTTCTGGCAAAGCCGAGATGTGCCGCGTAGTTGGCCGACGGATAAACGATGGAAGTAATTCGCACGGCTGCAATCAGTACGATGGACCATGCAGTCATCGGAATCCCCATGTTGGAAGCGATATCCCAGAATGCGCTCTGGATAATCTGCATCTGTGTCACCACAGCGCCTTCCACGCCGAATCCTCCTACAAAGGACGCAATCACCATCAGCAGATATTTGCCGTTGGAACCTATGATGTGAAGAATCAGATCAGACAGCGCCTCCCAGCCGCCTCCCAGGCTGATCGTGTCAATCATGACGCCCGTCAGGAGGAAGGAAAGGAACATACCGCCCATCTTTCCCATTCCCCGGCCGAACAGGGCGATTGTTTTATCATACGGCTGTTTGATAAAACATCCCACAACGGCGCTGAGGAATAGGATTACGAACATCACGTATTTCATGGTACTGCCGACAATCAGTCCATAGATAAGGCATACAATGAAGGCGGTGAGGAACCCGATACAGGCATTACGCTGGCGGGCGGTTGCGTGGAATTCGGACGGAATCTCCACTGCCTCATATTTCTCTCCCTGCGTCTTTGTCTTCTTCTGGATCCTGACAGCGATCATAAAGCTGACAATACTCCATACAAGCGAATAAGGAATCGCCGAATAAATCATATAGTCCTGATAGCTCAGTCCGCTGACGCCCAGCGCCGCCGCCACTGCGGAACAGAACGGTCCAATTGTAACGCCCACAAGGCCGGCATTAAACATCAGGAAGCAGACGGTTGTCGGCGTCAGCCCCGCAGCTGCCACGATAGGAAGAATGATTGGAGCCACCACGGCATTTCCGCCGTTCAGCGTTCCAATCAGGACCACCATGATAAGAGAAACCAGGTAGCAGGCAAACATTCCTTTCCGCTCGCTGTTGACACCGATTTTCTTTACTACAAAATTTACAATTACCTCGTTGATTCCGGCGGCGTCCATGACAAGGCCGAGGCCGCTGCCGAACATAATAATGAGACCGACCTGGCCAAGGGTTCCTCCCAGGTTGTCTACCAGTATGCCTGCAAATTCCGCAGGCCCCTGTCCCATCAGGATGCAGCCGAGTATGGCTGCGATTCCGACACTGAGCGTATAGTTTTTGCCCCGCAGTGTCAGAACCAGGAAAAGTATCATAGGCACAAGTGCCCATAGCGATGGTGCTGTGATAAGGGAAGTCATAATATTTTCTCCTTCGTGATGTTAGTCTTTTCTCTTTCTCTCGTTTTCAGTTTATACCTACCAATGCGGTATGCGAATCTCCGGATACTCGGTAATACCGTCTCATTGACTGACTATAGTATATCTCTTAACCCTAATAGTGTAAAATATCTAATTTATATACAGATATAGGCAATGCCTATCTTAAAGCGAAATTTTCCTTGCATTTCCCTTTCACAATACGTTATAGTTAGATTATTACGTTACAGATACATTATAGATCAGGTTTAAGACGGGAAAGGTGGATAAATTTTCCATCTTTACCTGTTTCAGGAGGAAACAACGATGCGTTTGGAACAGTTACGGTACATTATAGAGATCGCGGACACGGGATCGTTTACGCTGGCCAGCGAGCGTCTTTTTATCGCCCAGCCCAGCATCAGCCAGGCGGTCACCGCCCTGGAAAAAGAGCTGAATCTCACCCTTTTCAACCGTTACCGGACAGGAGCGGTGCCGACCCAGATCGGCCTTCAGGTCATTGCCCATGCCAGAGAGGTTTTAAAAGAAGTCGGCGAGATAGAAAAACTTTCGGCCAGCGATTACAGCCAGCTCACTACCACGGTCACTATCGGGGTGATTCCCAGCTTAAGTTCGGTTCTGCTGCCCCGGGTCATTTCAGACTACCGCCGCATTTTTCCCAATGTCTCCATCCGCATCTGCGAACAGGGCACTGAAAAAACGGTGAAGGACTGCCTGAAAGGCGAGGTAAACCTGGGTCTGATCGCTCTCCATGGAAAGAAACATCTCGAAAGGGAAAACCAGCTGCTTTTCCAGTCCCTGTTCGACGGAAAACTGATGGCCTACGTAGGCGCCCAGTCCATGCTGGCCAGCCGCAAGAAAATCACATTCAAGGAGCTGCTGCCGTTCCAGCTGTTCCTGTACGGGAATGATTTTGCACTGCACCGCTACTGTCTGGAACAGATCAGCCAATATGGCACCCCCAACATCCTTTCAACCACCCACAATCCGGAATCCATCAAGCATTTTGTCATGCAGACGGAAGCGGTGGGATTTGGCCCCGACATCTCACTGCTGGGCGATATCTATGTCAAAACAGGAGCCATTTTCCCTCTGGAAATAACGGATGCATCGGAAATCCACTTCGGCGTCCTGACAAACAGAAAAAGGAAACCGGATATTGCCGTAGACGCCCTGATTAAGGAAATACTGGCACAGTCTGCACGATGACATTTGCATGCATGAGGCACATCAAATTGATTTAATATAGGCATTTCCTATGGTTTTATCACTATTCCATATTTTACAACCGCTGTATACTCCTTTAAAATGGTCTTAGAAAATACAAGACTGAATTTAAAGGAGGTTTTTATCATGGCAAACCGCAATCACTGGACTATCCTCGGGGAACTGGATCCTGAACTGAACAACCGCATTACGGAATGGCGCACCTATCTTGTAAACGACAACGATTCCCTGGAACGCAAATACCGTGAACTCATCAACGTGGCTATGGCATGTATCCTGAAACAGGAGCCGGTCATTCTGGCCCACTCTAAGCTGGCCCACCAGTTCGGCGCGACAAAGCGCGAAATCCTGGCTACGGTGGAGCAGGTCCTTACAATGGGCGGCTTTCCGTCATTCCGCATGGCTATGCTGACGCTGGATGATTTTTTCCAGGAGGAAGAGACGGAATAACTGCTGCACACAGTGTAAACAGCAGCGATAAATCATTTGACGAAAGGAGCTTTACCAATGCTGCAGATCATTTTTAAGCCGGAGCTTCACCGTTTTGAAAATGTCCGTTCATTTGCGGAAACATTTTCCCTTGGCGAGGGCGATCTGGTTATCACCAACGAATTTATCTACCAGCCCTTTTTTGGAGCGCTGGCGCTCCCCTGTAACGTCATCTATCAGGAAAAATACGGACTGGGTGAGCCGAGTGACGGGATGGTGGAGGCAATAATCTCCGATATCCAGAAAATGACGCCTCCCCGCCGAATTATCGGAATCGGCGGAGGCACCGTCCTCGACATCTCCAAAATACTGGCCCTCAAACATACCTCTCCCATCGAAAAACTCTACGCCGGAGAACTGCCCGTCATCAAGGATAAGGAACTGTTCCTCGTTCCCACCACCTGTGGAACCGGATCCGAAATGACGAATATCTCCATTCTTGCATTTCCGGGAAAAAACACGAAAATCGGACTTGCCGGTGACGCGCTGTATGCCGACAAGGCGGTAATGGTCCCGGAGCTGCTTGAAAAGCTTCCCTATCAGGTATTTGCCACCAGTTCCGTTGACGCGCTGATCCATGCGGTGGAATCCAGCCTGTCCCCGAAGGCTACAGACTACACCAGACTGTTCGGATACCGGGCGGTTCAAATGATTCTGAACGGATATCTGAAGATCGCAGCGGAGGGGCCCGATGCGAGACTTCCGCTGCTGGGTGATTTTCTCACCGCCTCGGGCTTTGCCGGTTTGGCCTTTGGGACCGCCGGCTGCGGCGCTGTGCATGCCATGAGCTATCCCTTAAGCGGCACCTTCCACGTCCCTCACGGCGAGGCCAATTACGCTGTTTTTGCCGGGGTTATCCGCGAATACTTAAGCATCCGCCGCGACGGGGCCATCCTTCTTCTTCAGGAGGAAATCGGACGTATTCTCCACTGTCCGGCTCCGGAAGCCTTTGACAGAATGTTCGAACTGCTTTCCGGAATCTTAAGCTGTAAAACCCTGAAAGAATATGGGGCGGATCCGGATATGCTTGCACGCTGGGCGGATGAGGTTGTCACCGGACAGACAAGGCTGATGAACAATAACTTTGTGCCGCTTGACTATGGTCACGTCCTTCAAATATACCGGGGCCTGTATTCATAAAACGCAACTGAACGATTCGATACTTTCTGTGCATGGGGTATCGTCAGCATTACGTTACTGTAAAAGGAGTATCAATGGAAGAAAAAATAGAAAAAGACAAGCTCTGCACTCTGCGGATGGCCGAATATGCCGTCTGCGATCACACCGCGCAGCTGACTGAAAAGGACATCCGCATGACAAGGCTCTCCTTCTTAGACTGGCTGTCCGCCGCCGTCTCCGGCTGCAAAGAAAAATCCGCCGGCCTTCTGATGGATATGGCCTGTGAGGAACATGCCTCAGGAGACTGTGTCCTGATTGGGCAGAATAAATGCACTTCCCCGCTTTACGCCGCCCTGATCAACGGCACCCTGTCCCATGCCATCGACTTTGACGATATCCATGATTTCCTTTCCCTCCACCTGTCGTCCCCCGTATTTCCGGCGGCTCTGGCAGCCGCACAGATTTCCGGGGCCTCCGGAATGGAACTGATAAACGGTTCCATAAACGGAATGCAGATCATGGTAGCCGTCTCCGCCGCCATCATGCCGGAGCATTATAATATCGGTCGTTTTCATGCCACGGGCACGATCGGAATCTTCGGCGCCGCCGCTGCCGCAGGTGCAATCCTTAAACTGACGCCGGAGCAGATGTGCAATGCCTTTGGAATCTCAGCCGGCCTCATGAGCGGCATCCAGCTCAATTTCGGCACCATGGCAAAGCCGATGGCGGCCGGAATGGCGGCTAAGAACGGCCTTATGGCGGCTCTTCTTGCAAAAAAGGGATTTACCGGCAGGGCCGATCTCTTCGACACCGATTTTTTAAGCTGTCTGTCCTCCAGTGCATCCGCGGAAAAAATGATAGAACGGCTGTCCGGGCCTTTTGGAATCCATGAGCTGCGCTTTAAACGGTATCCCTGCGGAGCCCCGACCCACAGCGGCATTATTAACTGTAAAAAAATAATCGCGGATCATAAGATTAAAACGGAAGAAATCGAGAAAATAATCTTTGAACCGTACCCCCGCGCCATCCGCCTGGTGGGCATCACCCATCCGAAGACGGGTCTGGAAGGCAAGTTCAGTATTCCATTCACGGCAGCCGCCCAGATTGTGTTCGGCCGGGTCACTATGGAAACCTTCACCGACGAGGCAGTCAGAAATCCCGCTGTTTTACAGCTGCTCGACCGGATGGAGATGATCCCCAATGATGAATTCACACCGTCCCGGGGAGGCAGGGCCACAATCCTTTTAAAGGACGGGCGGAAATTCTCGAACTCCACTTATCTGCTGGGCCATGAGCTGAATCTGGACGAATCGGAAAAAGAGGTCGTTGAAAAATATGGAGAAATCCTGAATCCGAGACTTGGTTCCGAAAGGACAGAGGCCATTTACCGCGAAATCATGAACCTTGACAAGGCAGGCCGCCTGGACGTGCTTTGCAGCCTGCTTTAAGGAGGAATCTTTTATATGACTTTGGAAGAAAAAAAATACTGGATTGATTCTTATATTCAATTTCCCACCGGCAATATTTCCGATGCGATGGACAGCCTCGGGCTCGCCAGAGGCGCCATTTTTGGCCTCACCCCTCTGAATGCAAATCAGCCCCCGGCGGCAGGTTTTGCCTTTACTATCCGGCAGATACGCAGACGCACTCCCTGGGACGGTAAAAATCTTGCCCGCCAGGGAGCAGTCATCGACAGTCAGACACAGGCAGGCGATTTTCTTGTCATCGATATGGGAGATATCACGGACGTCTGCACAGGAGGGGCTATTCTGGCTCTGCGGGCGCAGATGCGCGGAGTGACCGGCGAGATTACAAACGGCTGTCTGAGAGATGCCGAAGAAATCGCCGGACTGAACTTCCCCGTTCTCTGCGGCGGAACCTCCCCCGTCAAAAGCGCTTACGATATCGAGACAGAAGGCGTCAATGTCCCTGTCTCCATAAAGAATGTGCAGATCATGCCGGGCGACCTGATCCTGATTGATCGGACCGGCGCTATTGCCGTTCCGGCAGAACAATTAAAACCCGTTCTTGAGGCCGCCGGGAAAATCGCTGCAAAGGAAGCAAAAATGACGGAGATGATACGCCGGGGGAAGTCTCTGGCCGAAGCCAGGCAGATCATGGCTTAAAAATACTGTAATAACGTCCACAAAAGGGTGTATTGTCATGCCCGACACTACACCCTTTTTCTATATATCTATTTTGTTCCCTCTCCAGCCCAAAACAGGCCGCCGGTTCCCTGTTTTGCATGGTTTTTCCCACTCTTTACCAGGATTTCTCCAGCTTCAGGTTCCAGTCGATTGCAAATGGGTTAAATGCGCTTGTCTTCAGCCCTTCATATATGGCCCGTCTGTCTTCTTTCGCCCCGGCCCAGGCCGCGTATCCCTCCAGATAACTGTTGACAAACTGATCCCAGGACGAGAATCTTGTCTGGATTACCTTTGCAAGCTCCAGAGACTTGTCAAGCGCTTCTGTCTCGGTATAATATTCTGCCCGGTAATAAAAGCCTATGTTAGACATCGCACGGCTGTAGTCCCAGGCCGATCCGGCTGCATTGCCGCTTTCTATCAGAGCGGAAAGCGTCGCATCTGCCGTCGCACGGTCAGTGACGCCCCAGGAAGTTACCAGGCCTTCCCTCATCCTATCCCGGTCGTAATCGTCTACCTCCCGATATGATTCCTTGATTTCTCCAAGTTTGACGCGGCCACTGTACATCCTGATATTTTCCCCGTTACTCTTTGTCATAATTGCATAAGTAGCATTGATCCACTGCACGGTCTGGTTATTATTATAGGGATTCATCCTGTTATTCGCGGTCTGCTGTTCCTCGGTAAGGGCGTAGTCACTCTTAACCGGAGCCGCCTCCGTCAACGTCAGGGCGCCGTCGCTTCCCAGATTGTACCTGGCCCCGTCTATGGTTATATGATCCAGTTTTCCTGCGGTTAAAAGCGCACCGTCGGATGTGAATTTGTATTCTTTCCCGCCGATCTGCTTTACCGCGCTGTAGACCATATACCCATTTTCATCAAAATAAAACGTCATGCCGTTATCCTGATGCCAGGCGTTACGGAGTTTCTGCCCGTTTTCCACATAGGTCCATTTCTTATCTTCTTTCTTCCACGCCGGATTCAGTTTCCGCATCGTATCATAATCATAATTGCCGTCTTCTCCATGGGCGATTCCCTGCTCATCAAAAACGTATTTTTTTCCATTATAACTGCGGTTTTTCTCGTTTCCTCCGTTTAAGCTGGTCAGGATTTCTCCCGTTTTAGAGTCGCCAAAATATACTTTGCCATCCACGATAATGCGGCTCTTGATGAGCTGGCCGAACTTGTTAAAATAACGGTATTTGCCATCCACGGTCTGGAAACCGGTAACTGCGATTCCATTTCCGTCAAAATAATACCAGGTTCGCGTCTTTTCGTAGTATAGCCAGTGATTCACGTATACCTGTCCGTCACTGCCTGTAAACATACGGCCCTGTTCCGTATCTGTAAACGTGCCTCCGGTCAATTGGCTGTTTGCCTCATCCCCCGGCTGCGTACAGTAATACGCGGCGAGAGCCGCCTGGCTCAATGACATAGATAAGATCCCCGTACACAATAACAGTTTCCATTTTCTGTACTTCATTACAACTCCCCCTCAACCTTTCATTCATGAATTTGGCCCTGCCCTGCCGGCAGAACGGTATTCTCATTTTTCTATACTCTGATTCTACCACTTTCCTGAATAATCGTGTTAAACGGAACAGTAAATTACTGTTCAAAACAGTAATTTGTCAGCATCGGTTTTAGTCTTTCGCTAAAAGCGGACTAATTGTTGTCCAGGCAGTAAAACGTAAACTCCCCTTCCGCCAGAACCACATCGCGCCCAGGTTCCATGACGCTGGAACGGCAGACGCAGATCTTCCTTCCCCGGTTCATTACAACTGCTTTCGCAATCAATTTCTCCGCCTGGTTTGTCCCCTTAAGGAACTGGAACGAACTGTTCACCGTGACATGGCGGCGGCCGTCGTTTCTCGTCAGCAGACCGGCGGCTGTCTCGGCCATGATAAACATAAGTCCGCCGTGAACGCTCTCCATCGCATTCAGGGAAACCGGCGTAATCGCCGCAGTGACCCGGGCCTCCCCGTCGGTCAGCATGGCAGCGGTGATATTGTTGTGAATCATAAAATGATTAGTCTCATTGGTCTTTCTGATCTGTTCTGCGTAATCCATTTTTACCACTCCTTTTCCGGTACATCATTTCAGGACTCAGCCCCGCAGGAAAACATCTGCGGAGGCCGGGTCCCGTGCTGCTTGTTTATATTGTCTATCATACCTGATTTAAAGGAGTTCTTCCAGCTTTTTATACTGCACCTTTCCCGCCTCGTTCTTTGGTATCTCCTCCACCATAACCACGCGGAATACTCTGCCTGGCAGTTTTGTTTTCCCCTCCAGAAAAAGAACAATTTCTTCTTTCCCCGGCTCTTCTTCCCCGGCCGGGGCCGTAAAAATGTTCATGCCCTCATCGTTCCCGGTACAGGCAAATCCGCAGTCTGCGAAGTTCTGTTTTAAAAGACGTTCCGTACCGTCCAGGCTGATCCGGTTGCCGTACAGTTTTAAAAACCTCTTCTTCCTTCCCTCAATATAGTAAAAGCCCTCTTCATCGCGCTTTGCCATATCGCCGGTAAATAGAATTCCGCCGCAGTCATCACCTTTCGAGAGGTCTTTTCTGTCCTTTGCATATCCCATCATCACATTTTTCCCCTCGTAAACCAGCTCTCCCGTCACTCCGGCCTCTTCTATCTCCCTTTTGTCAGCCCCAAGCAGCCTGAATTTACCGCCCGGAATAGCGATTCCCATGCTGCCGCAACGGTCCAGCGCATCCTGCCAGGGAAGGTATCCCATTCTTGCCGTGGCCTCCGTCTGGCCGTACATTACGATAAACTTTTTTCCGTTTTCTGCCGCATACTCTGCAAATTCGCGGTGAAGTTCATATGGCAGTTTCCCTCCCGCCTGCGTCATTGTCTTCAGATAGGGATGGGGACTGTCTGTAAAATGGAGTTTTTTCAGTATTTCATAAGTATAAGGAACCCCGGAAAATGAGGTTGCCATTTCCCGATCGGCAAACTCCCAGAATTCCCTGTCAAACAGCGTTTTATCCGTCAAAAGCACCGTCCCGCCTGCCAATGCATGGCTGTTTATTACGGACAGCCCATAGGTGTAATTCATCGGGAGCGTGGTAATAGGCCGCTCCGACCGGCTCAGCTCCAGATAACTGGCGATAGACGCCGCATTGGAACTCAGATTCTTATAGCTCAGCCTGACAAGTTTCGGACTGCCCGTGCTGCCCGACGTAGTCAGAAGAAGGGCCAGTTCCTCATGCAGAGGCTCCCCGGACTGCCGTTCCCTGTTCACCGGCAGACTCAGGCAGACATACCCTCTCTCCCTCCACACCGGCTGCGCCTCTTTAAAAAAGTCTCCATTTTTTTCCAGGACCTCTTCCGGCGCCGCAAAATACTCCGGCCTGTAGTCCTTAAGCAGACCCTCGAGCAGCTCCCTCTGGGATTCGTCATCCATGATGCGGCCGTTTAAAAGCAGAGGGACAATGCGGTTTCTCAGAGCGGCAAAATAAGAAAATACGGAGCCGATGCTGTTTCCGCATAAAATAAAGAGCAGGCTCCTGCTTTTCATCCTGCCTGCCGTCCTGCGGCAAAAATCATCTAAATCACCGTATGATGCCCGGCCTCCCTTATCGTCCGCCAGCATCGGCCTGTCTTTTAATTCCTGTCTTTCTTCATAAAATGTTCCTAACATACTATACCATCCTGTCCTTCCCTGGCCGGCTATGTAATTTCCCTGGACAGCCTCTCTATCAGGTTCATTCCGTCCCAGGTCAAATCCATGGCAAGCGCCTGTCCTGCCGGAACCACGCGGTCGATTCCCCGAAGCCGCTGATCCCGGATAAAACTTTGCAGTCTCTCCTTCTGATATCCGTAAAAAGTCATGGTCTGGATCTTTTCCGTTATTACTGGAATCAGTTCCTCCAGCGTTTCAATCCTATATTCATAAAAGAGGCCAAATTTTCCCTTCAGCCCTGATGCTCCTTCCGTGATGCTTTTCACCGGCACCACCCAGATGAGATTTCCATACCGGGACATCTCCCCCAGATTGTTGTGCGCCATAGCCGCCGTGCATAAGGCGCCAAACTTTCCGGCCACTTTATGTGCCGTGAGCTCATAATCTGCCGCCGCCTTTTCCACCGCTGTCCACCAGCGTTTCCTCACCTGCCCCGCCCTGCTGTTTATCTGCGTCCCGGCATAGCCTGATACGTTTTCATCTGATACGTTTTCATCTGTCCCGTCTTCCCAGAAGACCAGGGATGGACTGGAACAGGCATTCTGATCCATGTTGTAGGTATCCATGCAGAATCTGTGAGCCAGGTTTTCAAGCTCTTCCTCTCCCAGTTTTGAAATCTCATCTGTGTTTAGAAGCAGAATGGAGGTACGGTCGGGAAACGCGATTTCACCGGCCCCGGCCTTCAGAGGAATTTTACGTATCTCTTCCATGGTTCTGTCCCCGCCCCAGATGATTCTCGTATCACACCGGGAAGAAAAATATTCCGTGCGCTCTTTGTCCCGGCTGTCGTAAGATACAAAGCGGACCATATTCCCGACCGTTTCCTTCTCCCCGGACGATGCAAACGTATCCTCTATCAGCGCCTTAAGCTTAAACCCGGTTCCGGAGAGCCTTGAAGAGATACGGATGATATTGGAATTGCCGGCCAGCAGCCCGATTGCCATGGACCAGGCAAACATCGTCTGTATGTTGGACGGTGTAATATGAAAGACAAGGCCTCTGCCTAGGCGGACTCCATTTCCTGAATATTTTTCTTTTAAACGTTCCAGATTGGCTCTGCGGCACCAGAAGCCAAAGGCACGGATTTCCTCATCCCTTCCCAGTTCCCGGTCATTCCGGATAAGGCATGACAGCTCGGCCAGGAAATCCAGGACCTGATTGGAAAATGGGATTTCCACCTGTTCTCCGGCTTTCCCACTGATTATCCCTTCCTTCCTCTCATCCTTCATATGTATCACTGCACCCCCTGATTTCCGACTCGGCTATCCGGCCGGCCACCTTAAAATATTTTCCTTTCCTGCCGCAGGGACAATCGTCAATTCCCAAAATAATCCCCTCATCCTCCGTCAGCAAAGAATGGCCCGGATACGACTGGGCTGCCGCGGAAATCACCTGAATAATCCCCTTCTCCCCAATCTCACAGGGTGAGAAATCATAACTTCTTCGGGTAATAACCTCCGAGTAACTGCTGGCATGAAGATGGCCGAACCTGCACTCCATATAAATGCTCCCCGTCTGTTCCGCCATCCCATAGTAATCGTGCACCTGCCGGATTCCGGTCTGCCGCCTAAGCGTTTCCCGGAATTCCTGCTCCGTCACCGCTTCGTTCTTCATCTTCTTCCAGCCGCCTCCATGGATCAGGCAGCCGTTATTAATGTCGAGGCGGAGCCCCTTTTCCCTCAGAGCCAGGCAGAAATAGTTCCATACAAGATAGGTAAACCCGAAGAGAAGAATTCTTTCACCCTTGTTTTGCTCTAAAAACGCTTCAATCACCTCCAGATTCAGGCTCATGTCACTGTTCAGTGCATACTTTCTCCCGGTCCCAAAAACGGAAAATCCCACAATTCCGGCTCCTCTGGCTGAGTACAGATTCCTGTCCTTCAAAACGTCGGGTGAATCAATGATAAGCATCGGCATCCGCCTGTTACCCACAAAGTCTCCTGCAATAGCCGTAAGAGTTTTCTGCTGATCCGCCGCGGTCATGCGGTCCAGCGAAATCACGGAAGGCTGCTGCCCTGTGGTTCCGGAGGATTTGACCGTACTGAAAACCTCACTGCCGGAGATGCTTCTGAGCCCGCTCTCCTTGAACACAGAGACAGGTATCATTGGGAGATCTTCCAGTTTTTCAAGCTCCCCGGCCTTTTCCCTGCTGTATCCCAGTACGTTCAGAATCCCTGCATACTCCCGGCACTTTTCCCTGTGCCGTTCCGTCAGAAGGCTCAAATAGGGCAGAAGCCTCCGCTCCTTTTCGGCCTGTGCCACCCCGAACGGCGTCATGTCGAGCACTGCCTGATAATTCATGCTTTTTTGGCCTCCTCAAAAATAACGCCGTATTCTTCCAGTACCTCCATACCTTTTTCATAGGATGTCAAATCCAGCATATCCGACGTTTCCAGTCTGATTTCAAACGCCTCTTCCAGCTCGGCCACCAGATCCATATGCCCGATGGAGTCCCAGAGATCAAAACCTCTGTATTTAAGCCCCTTTAACTCCTCCTCTTTTTTCCTGAAAACATTCATAAAAATGTTGTTGTATCTCTCAAGATTGGTCATTGTAATCTCCTTTTCCATTTCTTATTTTTAGTTGGCAGCCGCTGCGTGCTTTTATATTTTCTGCTCCCTTTTCTGCTCTATCATGCACAAAACAGTCAGAACCGATGTTTATGCCGGAAAGATTCATCTTCTCTTCAAATGCCGTCTTCCGTTTTTTCCTTCTCTTCATCTTCCACGCAGAATAATGTTTTCATCATCATCTGCCTTGCCGTTCCGGTGGCCACCGTTTCCCCCCTCTGGTTTTTGCATTCGCCGTAAAATTCACCAACGTAAAATTTTTTCGTTTCCCGGAAGGAAATGAACGTCACCGTGGCCTCAACGGTATCTCCAAAATAGACCGGATTTATAAATTCCAGATTCTCACTCATCAGGATCGTGCCATGCCCCGGAAGTATCGTACCCATCACCGTGGAAATCAGGCTGGCCGTCAGGACGCCATGGACCACAGGGCGGGCAAACCACTGTTTCTCAGCAAATTCCCGGTCCGTGTGGAGGCGGTTTCTGTCCCCGGTCAGGAGGGCAAATTTATCTGCGTCTTCTTTATAAAAGGTCTTTGTAAAGGATGCTCTTTCGCCTAAGTGAAGATATCGGATGCCGTTTTCCTCATATTGTTTATCCTCCTGCCGTTCCTTCTCTTTTTGCTCCTCTTTTAACAGATAATCTTCTATACCCACAAATTCCTTCATGCTTGTCAGCAGGAAGCGCTGTTTTACCGCAATCAGCCCATCGTCTGAAACGCAGGCAGCCGGACAGCCGCAGACGAGAAGCCAGATATCGCATTCCTTCTGCTCCTTTAACGTCACGTATGTATGGGATGGAAAACGGGTTTTGAGCTTTTTTACAAGCGCCTCCCTCTGGTACCGCGGATTACAGCCGCCGCAATACTTGATTCCGATTACCATAAATGCCTCCCTACCAGTTCAGGCCGGATTTGTTCCTGCCCTCTCCCAGTTCATGGTTCAGTATCTTACGTGCCAAATCCAGCAGTTCGCCGCTTACCTCGTGCACCAGTAAAACCTGCTCCACCACGGGAAGTTTTTCTTTTATCCTTTTCTCAATTACTTCCTCTGTCGTGAGCTGTGCCGATGGACATCCCGAGCACTGCCCTGTCAGACGGACACGGAGTGTCCTGGTTTCCTCATCAAAAGATACAATCTGCACATTTCCTTCATGCGAAAGCAGGGCGGGTCTTACATCCTGTTCCAGCACTTTTTCTATTTGTTCAATCATCTCAGCCATTTTTGCTGCCTCCTGTCTTTATCTTCATTTATTCTGACTATATAGTAAGCAATTTTCATGCCAGACATATTTCGCACCATTTCACCTCTCTTTTCCTCTGTGAACGTTTTATCCCCTCTCTTTGTTGCAGATTTGGTGTTGCAAAAATGCAACATCTATCCAGGCGTTGCATTTTTGCAACAATTTCTTATCATTTCTAAACGCTTTAAAAGAATCTTTTTTCTCCGACAGAAAATACAGAGCTCCCCAACATTGGTTCCTATCCGGGTTTGTTACTGTTCACTCCGTACCCTGTAACACGACCCACGGGACATTCGCTGTGAGCGGCAACCGAATTTTGCTGTTTTTTCCAATTTTACGAATAGCCGATTATTTTTTGGCACGGTAATTGCTTTTAATATGGTCAGAAAAAACACTATTAACTTTTATTTAGGAAAGGATGAATCATTATGGCTTTAATGACAGGGGAACAGTACGTTGAAAGTATGAGGAAATTGAACCTTCAGGTTTACATGTTTGGGGAAAAGATTGAGAATCCGGTTGACGATCCGATTCTGCGTCCGTCTCTTAACTCGGTAAAAATGACATATGATCTGGCTCAGATGCCGGAATATGAAGATTTAATGACTGCCTCCTCCAACCTGACGGGGGAAAAGATTAACCGTTTTACAAATATTCATCTGAATGCGCAGGACCTCATTAAAAAAGTTAAAATGCAGCGCCTCTGCGGACAGAAAACGGCAGCCTGCTTCCAGCGCTGTGTCGGTATGGATGCCTTCAACGCAGTCTACAGCACCACCTATGAAATCGATGAAAAGTATGGCACAGATTATTTTGAAAATTTCAAGAAATTCCTTCTTTATACACAGGAAAATGATCTCACCGTGGACGGCGCCATGACGGATCCAAAGGGTGACCGCTCCCTGGCTCCGCATGCCCAGAAGGATCCCGACCTTTTCCTCCGCGTTGTGGAAAGACGGCCGGACGGCATTGTAGTCCGGGGCGCCAAGGCTCATCAGACCGGCTTTGTAAACTCCCACGAAGTGATTGTTATGCCCACACAGTCCATGGGACCGGATGACAGGGATTATGCCGTATCTTTCGCATGTCCTACGGATGCGGATGGCATTTTCATGATTGTAGGCCGTCAGTCCTGCGATACAAGAAAGCTGGAAGACTCTGATATCGATGTCGGCAACAGCCGGTTCGGCGGAATGGAAGCGCTTGTTATTTTCGATGACGTATTTATTCCCAATGACCGCATTTTCCTCAATGGGGAAGCCGAGTTTGCCGGGGTATTAGTGGAGCGTTTTGCCGGCTATCACAGGCAGTCCTACGGCGGCTGCAAGGTAGGCGTCGGTGACGTCCTGATTGGGGCAGCCGCAACCGCAGCCGATTATAACGGCGCAGCCAGGGCATCCCATGTAAAAGATAAACTGATCGAGATGACTCACTTAAACGAAACACTTTACTGCTGCGGCATCGCGTGTTCGGCCGAGGGTACCCCGACAAAATCAGGCAACTACCTCATCGATCTTCTCCTTGCTAACGTGTGCAAACAGAACGTTACGAGATTTCCGTATGAGATTGCAAGACTGGCCGAGGATATTGCCGGCGGCCTGATGGTTACGGCCCCGTCCGAGAAGGATTTAAGGGACCCGAAACTTGGAAAATACATAGACAAATATTTCCGGGGTGTGAACGATATTCCGACGGAAGACAGAATGCGTATCATGCGCCTGATCGAAAACCTTACTCTCGGCTCGGCCGCGGTCGGCTACCGCACCGAATCCATGCACGGAGCCGGTTCCCCTCAGGCCCAGAGAATCATGATTGCCCGCCAGGGTAATATCGGAATGAAGAAAAAACTGGCTAAAGAGATTGCCGGAATCAGCCGGGATTGATTCAGGTGCAGGATCCGTCACAATATCAGACAGGAGGAACTACCGATTATGTCTTTTGAAGAGCTTTACCAAAGTAAAAAAATGGACGCGGATCAGGCGCTTAACCTGATCCACTCCGGAGATCGCGTCGTAGTCGGACACGCCTGCGGAGAACCGTCCTATCTTTTAGATGTTTTAGTTAAAAAAGCCGGGCAGTATGAAAATGTAGAGATCGTGCACATGGTAGCCATGGGCAGAGCCGAATACTGCGCCCCGGGAATGGAAAAACATTTCCGCCACAATTCCCTGTTTGTCGGAGGTTCCACCAGAAAAGCAGTAGCGGAAGGACGGGGCGACTTCACTCCCTGTTTTTTCTCTGAAATACCGCGTCTGTTCAGAAACGGCAGCCTCCCGGTGGATGTCGCCCTGATTCAGGCCGCCCCTCCCGATGAGAACGGCAATTTAAGCCTGGGAGTCTCCGTAGATTACACGCTTCAGGCGGCAAAATCGGCAAAAACCGTGATCGTCCAGGTAAACCCGCAGATGCCTGCAACCTTCGGCGGAACAGTCAATCTGTCGGAAGTTACCGCCATTGTCGAGCACGACGCTCCTCTCCTCACACTGGCTCCCCCTGTAATCGGGGATGTGGAGCTTGCCATAGGCGCCAACTGTGCAGAACTTATCCGGGATGGAGATACATTGCAGCTTGGAATCGGAGCCATTCCCGACGCCGTACTCCGTTTTCTGGGGAATAAAAAAGATTTGGGCATCCACTCGGAGATGTTTTCCGACGGGGTTGTGGAGCTGGCCGAAGCAGGAGTCATCACAAACCGCCTGAAAAAGACGAATCCCGGCAAATATGTAGCCAGCTTCCTGATGGGTACAAAAAAACTCTACGATTTTGTAGACAAAAATCCCGATGTCACCATGCTGCCGGTCGACTATGTCAATAATCCGGTGGAAGTCATGAAGGAAGACAATATCGTTTCCATCAACTCCTGCGTCCAGGTCGATCTCATGGGCCAGGCCGCATCCGAATCCGTTGGGCTCACCCAGATCAGCGGTGTCGGCGGACAGGTTGATTTCGTGCGCGGCGCAGCCATGGCGGCAAACGGCCGTTCTATCCTCGCTTTCCCCTCCACCGCAGCAAAAGGAAAAATCTCCAAGATTGTTCCCCTGCTCGATGAAGGCGCCGCCGTCACTACTTCCAGAAATGATATCGACTATGTAGTGACGGAATACGGGGTTGCAAAACTGAAGGGAAAAACTTTGAGGCAGAGGGCTGCAGCTCTGATTGAGGTGGCCCACCCTGATTTCAGGGATGGTTTAAGAAAGGTGTATGAAGAACGTTTTCATTGTGATTAACAATTCCGTTGTTGTAACGAAAAAAGCAGGGTTCTCACATTCCCTGCTTTTTTCGTTGAATACTCCATCTCACCCGTCCCGGTATTATGGATAGACTCACGGACTCAATGAATTAAAGAATAAATATTTGCCGCTACAACGACAAGTGCCAGAATGATTAATAATAAATAAAATATCTTCATCATTCCCGACTCCGTCTTCTTTCTCGAATACAGTAAAAAGGCCGTCCAGATGCTGAATGTGCATATGACAACAATCCTGCTTCTTAAGCACAGGGACAGGAAAAACAATACGTTTACAATTCTCATCCCATTCTCTGAAAATAACATTTTCTTAAACTTTTCTATCATCTGCCATCTCCTCCATCTGCCGTCAGCCCGTTCTCTGTGAGCCGCTGCAAGAGCTGTTCAAGATAAACCGCTTTGTGATATGTCCCGGCCCGGTCACTTACATTAAGTATAAGCTGTACCCGATTCTCCGTCAATCCACTCTTTTTCTTCCTGTACCATTGGATTCTTTCCTATGATATTAAAAAGGTATCGCGCGATACCGTCTTCACACTAGGAAACGGTTCCGCACAATACCTTTTTCGCTTGCGGCGTTTAATTTATTGACAGTTACAATCCGGCAGGCTGGTTTAATTTCACCACAAAATCCTTCATAGCCCCTGCTATTCCAAGCTGCTGCGGACAGACGGCCTCACAGCTCCGGCAGCCGATACATGCATCGGGCCGTTTATCTTCCTGCAGGGCATCAACAGCCATGTGGGTGATCAGTCCGTTTACATAGCGTGTTTCATTATACAGGGATAACAGTACCGGAATATCCAGCCCTTTGGGACAGTGGGTTACACAGTAGCGGCAGGCGGTACACGGAAGAATATCCAACATACTGTCGGCAATTTCAAGAAGTGCCTCCATCTCTCCTTCGCTCAGCGGTTTATCCTGAGTATATGTCTCAATATTCTTTTCAAGCTGCTCCATACTCGACATGCCGGAGAGCGTCACCGTTACTCCCGATATTGTCTGAAGGAACCGGAATGCCCAGGCAGGAATCTCTTCTTCCGGCCGGAGCGCCTTCAGCTTTGCCTCATTTTCCTCCGAAAGCTCAGCCAGTTTGCCGCCCCGCAAAGGCTCCATCACCCAAATGGGAATGTTATATTGATTCAGAAGCTCCGCCTTTGCCCTGGCATCCTGCAGTTTCCAGTCCAGATAATTAAGCTGGATTTGGCAGAACTCCATCCTGTCCCCATAGACATCCAGAAAACGTTTCATTGTATCATAACGGCCGTGCGCGGAAAAACCAAGATGCCGGATACGCCCGCTCTCCTTCTGTTTCATCAGATAATCCATAATTCCGTATTGGGGATCCAGATACGGGTCGATATTTTTTTCATATACATTGTGTAACAGATAAAAATCAAAATAATCCGCACCGCATTTTTTAAGCTGCTCCTCAAAAATCTCCTCGACCTTTCCCATATTCGATAAATCATATCCGGGAAATTTTGTGGCCAGATAATAACTGTCTCTGGGATATGCGCTCAGCACCTTTCCCATGACAATCTCAGACTTTCCGTCATGGTAGCCATACGCGGTATCAAAATAATTCACGCCATGTTTGATAGCATAATCCACCATCTCAGCCGTCCGTACTTCATCAATTGGTGAATCCGGCGTATCCCCCGCCACAGGCAGACGCATCGCCCCAAATCCAAGAGCCGATAATTTCAAACCCTGAAATTCTTTATATACCATTTTAAACCTCCTTTGGTCGTCCGTTTCCTTTATCTTTAAAAGCATACACCTTGGAGTTAACTCGAAGTCAAGCTTTTTTGAACGGATTTGTCGGATTTGTGGAAAATGGTGAACGGCATGGGACGGTGGTTGGCTGAGTCTTCAGTCCCGGCGGTTGGTTTGGCGAGGGGAATCCCGGACAGGTTAGCGGCGGGACTGAAGACCGGGGAGGATTCGGCCCCGTCCGTCATTTGCATTTACCAGATTATCAGATTCGGTAAGACCATAGCCATAAAAACAGCATAAATCAAATCCAGCCACATCATGGAGCCTATCGCGCCCAGATAAATGAGACCGATCACGGGTGCAGTTATGATTTTGACCGCCGGATTTACATCCGGATTCTTTAAAATATTCTGTACCATCACCTTGGCATCTCCCGTGCTTGGGAAGGAATGCATCAGAATGGAAATTCCCAGCCAGCCGAGGATCAGCGCCAGCGGATTGTGATATACCTTAAACTGGAACAGTTCAATCGCCGCCGGAAAGACTACAAACATTCCCACAATTGTATTGACGATAAACGGTCCTACTGAAATCATAAACGATGCCAGAGGATTCTCCGCGGGTTCGTGGGACACATAGCCGCTCGGGTTTTTCATCTGGAAATAGACGACATCATAGACAGGCACTCCGAACAGGCGGCAAAATAGCTGATGCGCAAATTCATGGACCATCACGCCCGGAAATGTCAGCATTGAAATCAAAAATCCTGGAATTATGATCATAGCTCTCCCTCCCCTGCATCCACATAGTAATCATGGAGACTGACTTTGCCGCTCAGATAGCCGCCGAATTCCCCGTCAAACTCCGTCCCTTCCTTCTCAAATTGCGCCTGATACTCTTTCGCTTTAGAATTATCTCCATTTTCCATGCAGGCGATGATCAGCGTTTCTTTTACATACGCCAGCTCCGGGTTCTCCTCGTAGGCCTGGTTCACCAATTCAAGTCCTCTCTCCTTCTCTCCCTCCAGCAGGCAGAGAATACCCAGGGCACGAAGTGCACCGGCATCGTGGTGATCCCTGGAATAAACTTTCTCATAGCATTCCCTTGCGCCGTCGAAATCGCCGCTCCTTCTCATATTGGTTCCCAGAAGGACCAGAGGCTCATTAAAACGGCCGTCTGCCTTGACGCTCTCTTCCAGGTAGCCCCTGGCCTCCTTCTGATCCTCCGTAAAACTGGCCAGATAGTAATAGAGCAGCGTCTTATCGTAGTCGTCATCCTTTAAAAGTTCAAATAAACGTTCTTTAAGCGTGTCATAAGGAGGGGCATCCGGGTTTTCAGAAAGAACTTCCGCTGCAATTACCTCCATTTGATCTGAAGTGTTATAAAAACGCTCCAGCTTATACGTATACCCCATTATTTTTGAATACGTATTGTCATTGACCTCTTCACCCACCAGATATTCATTCAGGAAGTAAGCTGCCGCATCGTAGTAGCCGTATTCCATAGCCAGATCAATCATCTCCTCGGCAACCGGAACCGATCCGGGATAGGCTTCCATCACTTCCATAAGATTCTGAAGAACCGGGTAAATTTCCCCCTCCGAGGCCTGGCGTTCCGCCTGACTGTAAATCTTGTAGTATTTTATAACCTTGGGGGTCCGGGCCATAGCCAGTGCAATCACGGCAAGAGCCACAAGTACGATTGGTATCATCAGCTTTGGAAATGGATACCGGATCTGCTCTTCCCTGCATTGACGGCAGAGGATTGAATTACGGCTTTTACTCCTGTCAATTCTCCTCTGTCCGCACTTGCGGCAGAGTTCCTCCTTCGGAATAACAAACTCCGGCCTCACCGTGTAAAGTTCTTCTTCCGTCTCCGGACCCGTATCGATTTCGCTGTTTTCATTCTCTTCCATACTCTTATCTCCCCGTAATCTGTTCTCTCGTATTCTGTTCTCTCGTATTCCTGTTTCCCTACTCCTCCAGGATCTCTGCCGCTTTTGAAAGTTCATCCCGGATAGAAATATGCTGAGGACATACTTCCTCGCAGGCTCCGCATCCTATACACTCAGATGCCTTTGCCCAGCCATGGCCGTTGGTGTTCCAGATGTATTTGCCCCTGGCTCCCTTCAAATCCTGGTACCTGTTATAAATATTTACCGCCTGGAATGTGCCGTAGATTGCCACGGATTTCGGACAGCCTTCCATGCAGTAACCGCAGGCCGTACAGGGAACCGTATGGCAGGAATCGAGAACTTTTTTCACCCTGGCGATGGTTTCATAATCTTGTTCCGTAAGCGGTTTAAAATCTCTCATAAAAGAAATATTATCCTTCATCTGCGCCGTGTCCGACATTCCCGAGAGGACGGTAATCACGCCGTCAAGGGAAGCGGCATAACGGATAGCCCAGGAGGAAGGTGACGCCTCAGGATCCGCCTCCCTGAAAATGGCCTCGGCCTCCTCCGGGAGGGCTGCCAGCGTTCCTCCTTTTACAGGTTCCATGATAATAACAGGTTTTCCGTGCTTTCTGGCTACCTCATAGCAATTACCCGACTCCACGTATGGATCTTCCCAATCCGCATAATTAATCTGAAGCTGTACAAATTCCATCTCAGGATGCGCAGTCAGAATCTTATCCAGCTCCTCCGCCTTGTCGTGGAACGAAAAACCGAGATGCCGGATCAGGCCCTCCGCTTTCTTTTCCGCCAGGAAATCCCAGATTCCATAGTCATCAAAAAAATGGCTACGGCTCTCTCCCAGATTATGGAGCAGATAAAAATCAAAATATCCGGCTCCGGTGCGTTCAAGCGACATGGAAAACATCTTTTTTGCCTTCTCCTCGGATTTTGCCGCCCATGCGGGACATTTCGTCGCCAGCAGATAGCTGTCGCGCGGATGGCGTTTTACCAGAGCTTCTCTGGCTGCATCCTCGGAACCGATATACCCCCATGACGTATCAAAATAATTGAATCCGGCCTCCAAAAACAGATCGACCATCTCTTTCGTCTGTTCCACATCAATTGCTTCTCCATTTTTCGGGAGCCTCATAAGGCCAAACCCCAGTTTTGGAATCTCTTTTCCCAGATATTGTTCCATTTCTCATCCTCCTGTCATATATCTCTTTCTTTTTCGGACAAACGTAGAGGCCGTCATTCCCAGACTCCGGGCGGCGTCCCTGACGTTGCCGTATTTCTCATATGCATGGTTTATGTATTCCAGCTCCAGCTCTTCCATCGCCGTTTTCAGGTCCTCCACCTGCCCGATCATAACCGGCTTCTGTCTTGCATCTTCCCGCACCGGATGCCCATGGGGGAAAATAGGCAGGCACTCCGGAGTAATCTCATCCCCGGCGCTTATAATTACCGCCCTCTCAACGATATTTCTGAGTTCCCTGATATTGCCGGGCCAGTGATAGTCAATCATGAGCCGGCAGGCCTCCCGGGTAAATCTCCTGTGAAATCCATATTTTCCGTTCAGCTCCTCCAGAAATCGGGTGGATAAGGGGACAATATCCTCGCGGCGCTCACGCAGCGGAGGTATCGTAATCGGAAAGACCATCAGCCGGTAATAGAGATCCTCCCGGAACATCTTTTTTTCCACCATCTCCTCCAGGTTCCGGTTCGTCGCTGCAATCACACGGACATTTACCTTTACCGGTTTTGAACTTCCAATCCTGGTTGTCTCTTTCTCCTGCAGGACACGCAGCAGTTTTACCTGCATCTTCATCGGAAGCTCCCCTATCTCGTCAAGAAAAATGGTTCCGTGATTGGCGGCCTCAAAAAGGCCTATCTTTCCATTCCTCTCCGCCCCGGTAAAAGCTCCTTTTTCATATCCGAACAGCTCGCTCTCAATCAGATTTTCCGGAATTGCCCCACAGTTAACTTTGATAAAGCTCTGTTCCTTCCTTCCGCTTCCCGAATAGATATATTTTGCAAATACTTCCTTTCCGACTCCTGTTTCCCCAAGGAGCATCACTGTCGTGTCTAAGGGGGCCACCTTGTCGGCCAGAACAAAAGCCTGGAGAGAATTCCGATCCACCGCAACAATCTGATCGCCCACGCTGAACCGCTCATAGACGTGGCTCAGTTCCCTTTTCAGGCGCATCTCTTCCTGCTTTGTCTTCTCCACCTCTTCCCGCAGACTGTACAGCTCGGTCAGATCCCGGACATTAGTGACTACCATGACAATCTCATCTTTTTCATTATAAATGGGAGAACTGGTAATCAGCGCCTTCTTGCCCGTTTTAAACTCCTGGCGTATTGTGACGGGGCGCTTTTCCCTGATGGCGATCAGGGAGCCGCTGGCCGATACTATCCCTTTCTCCACCAGCTCCTCCATGTTGCAGCCGATCACCTCGGATTTCTTAAGGCCCGTAATCGTCTCATAGGCCCTGTTGGCCTTGATGGTATTGGCGCTGCCGTCCGTTATGTATATTCCGTCAAAAGAATGTTCAATAATGGCATCCAGCCATTCATTAGCCTCCTGGAGGTTTGAGAACATTTCCAACGCTTTTTTGTTCTTCAAAGGGTCACCTCTTCTCTGCTCTGAGGATTCGGCAGGTTCAATTTCTCCGTTATTTATGATTTTCAGGAAATGGCCTGCGTATATGTTTTCTTTGCGATATTTACTTTTATTATACAGGAAGATGGGGGGATTCTCAATCAAAATAGTTGGGGAGAAAGAGGCGTTGATGGGATGGGATGAGGATGGAAAAGGAAGGTGGTGAGTCTTCGGGGCTGGGCGGAGGATATCGGCGGGGTGGGGAATCCGGAAGAAAGAACTTTCCTGCGGGAGCCGCTTGCGCTTGATGAAGTGCATAGCAGACACTGGAGCGGGTCTAAAAATTGCTTTCCGTCAGCTGTGTGTCACACTTTGTGGGAGATTTGGGACCAATGAAGGAGGCGTAGTGGGCTACGCTGACTGAATTGGGCCCAAATATGCCGCGAAGTGGGGCATACAGATGGCGGGAATGAATTTTCAAACACGCTCTAGGACGTCACAATACGCCGTCCAAGTGCTGATGGACTTCAACACTCCCTCCGGAAAGTTTTTCTTCCTCCTCCCCCACAGGTCAGACTATGACCGGCCCCGAAGACGCGTTATGTATCGGCCATCCATCACGCCTGCCATCGCTTGATTGCCCTCTTCTCTTTCTCAGGGGGCCGCCCCAAAGGCCCCTCCTGTCGCCGCCGCTACTTGTACCCTGATAATTAATATCAGATAATAAATTGCATTTATAAATAAATGAACTGCACCTTATCACATTGGATAAGGCACAGTTTAAATTTCAATGGTGAACGCTGGAATTATACTTTAAGCTTTAAATTTTAAGTATAGGGAACTGTCACAGTATTTTATTCATATTATCACTTTGCTTGTCTCTTCTCCCATCCCCGATCCCAGGCGTCCTGGTTTTTTACCTGCTATCCTCTTTGAATTTTTCTATTCCCGCATCCGTCAGCGGATGTTTCGTCATCTGCATCAGCACATTCCAGGGAACAGTCGCGATATCCGCCCCTGCGAGGGCACAGTCCGTCACATGAAGCGGATTTCTTACGCTCGCCGCAATGATCTCGGTGGTGATGTCACCGTAGTGGGAGAAAATGCCGGCTATCGTACGGATTAAATCAACGCCGCAGACAGATATGTCATCGAGCCTGCCGAGGAAAGGCGATACATAGGATGCACCCGCCCTGGCGGCAAGGATTGCCTGGTTTGCCGTGAAGACCAGGGTCACATTGGTCTTTATTCCCTCCGACGCCAGAATCTTCACCGCCTTCAGTCCCTCTGCGGTCATTGGAATCTTGACTATCATGTTTTTGTGGATGGCGGCTATCTCCCGCCCCTCTTTTACCATTCCTTCGGCATCCGTCGTGGACGCTCTCACCTCTCCGCTTATGGGGCCATCCACGACAGAGGTTATCTCTTTGATAACTTCATTAAAATTTCTTCCCTCTTTTGCTATCAGAGACGGATTTGTCGTAACGCCGCAGATGATTCCCATGTCGTTTGCTTTTTTGATATCCTCGACTTTTGCCGTATCGATAAAAAATTTCATATTTTTCTCCTTCTATAGTCCCGGATCGCTCTGTCCGGCGGCTGCCGGACATGCGCGGGGCATGCTTTCCGTTATATTTAATCTTCTAATACAGTTCTCTGTATATTTTATAAATGCGTTTTTTATCAAACGGCACAAAATTATTCGCCAGGAGACGTCCCTGATTTTCCAGGACGGAGTCCGTAAATTCTTCCAGATCGCGTTCCGTCACACCATACTCATGGAGCGCTTTCTTCTCAATCATATGGTTTAAGAGTTCCTCCAGCTTATCGTACACCCCGGATGTTCCACACCCAAGGATTCCGGCCATATACCGGTTTAACCGGTCTATCTCCCCGTCACACCGGATTTCCATATAGTTCTTCATAACACCGGTAAACATGGCATAGTTGGATTCCCCATGCGCCACATGATATTTGGCCCCAAGCGGATAACTGAGGGCGTGTACGGCTGCACATCCCGCATTTCCGAATGCAATCCCGGCAAAAGTACTGGCGGTGAGGAAGTCTCCCAGCAGGGGGATTCTTGCCTTCTCTCCGCCTTCTGCAATCTTTTTATATCCTTCCAGAATCATTTCAATAGCCTGGTAACTGAACAGGCGCGTCATCTCGTTGCCTTTCGGAGACAGGCTGGACTCGACGGCATGAATCAGCGCATCGATGGAGCTGGTGGCAAAGAAGCGGAACGGAAGTCCTCCTAAAAGCTCCGGAATCAGCACCGCGCTGTCCGCGTACATCTCATCCACGGCCAGGCCCTTTTTCGTGCCTTTTTTATTCAGAGCCAGGATTGCAATGTTCGTCACCTCGCTGCCGGTCCCGCAGGTTGTCGGCACCAGGATTAATTCTTTATCTTTTACAATCTCAAGTTTGCCATCGTATAAATCTTCAACCGGGGACACATTTTTCAGGGCAAATAATTTGGAGATATCGATTACGGTGCCTCCGCCGATGGCAATAATCCTCCTGTAATTTCCTTTCATATCGCGGTACATCGCCCCCGCCATATCATCCGACGGTTCTCCGGCTCCGTATTTTTCCTGGAAAAGGACGTCGCAGGCGAGGTCCAGTCCTCCAAAATACGGCTCGTAGATATACTGGTTTGTGATGACCAGATCGCCCTTCCCCAGGTCAAACTCGGCGGCAAATTCCGCGGCCTTTTCATATTTCCAAATCACCGGTTTTATCATTAACTGTTTCATACGTTTACTCTCTTTCCTCCGGCGGCTCCCACCGGATTTTCCGGCCGCAATGCAGCATTAAAGCAGGATCATGGTTTTCAGCCAGTTTCCTCCCTGAGCAAGGGTATCGTTAAATGCCTGCTCTATTTCCTCCAGAGGATAAACCCTGGAGATCATTTTATCGGTGACAATTCCTTCCTTAAGCCACTCCGTCACAGTTTGGAAACGGCTGCAGTTCATTCTGGAACCTGAGATGGTCAATTCCTTTTTTGTAATGTCTATCGGCCGGACTGACGCTTCTGTTTCGTCAAAACCAATCTCCACAATCCTCGCGCACGGAGCCGCCAGTGCAATACACTGCGCAAGGATGGAGGCCGTTCCCACCGCATCAATCAGGATGTCTGCACCTCCCGGGCTGAACGCTTCAACAGCATCTCCCAGCTTTTCTTTTGTGCTGTTAACGGCCAAATCGGCCCCAAACTCCTCCGCCATCGCCAGTTTGGCATCGGCTATATCTGAAACCAGAACCATATTCCCCATTTTCTTTACCGCCTGCAAAACGGCGATCCCGATTGTTCCGGCGCCGAATATGACAACGCGGTCATTCTCCCCGATATCTGCCCTCGCAATAATATTAGCGGCAATGGAGAACGGTTCCGCCAGGGCGCCGCATTCAAATGATATCTGCTCCGGCACGGCATAGAGTTTATTTTCCGAAACCACGATATAATCCTGGAAACCTCCGTCCATCTGGACACCGAAACATTTCACGTTACGGCATACGTTTTCGTGGCCGGCGGCACATGTACGGCACCGGCCGCAGGCGTGCACCGGGTCGAAGACGACATGATCTCCCTTTTTTACCCGGACAACTGCCTCCCCTGTATCCACTACGACTCCTGAAAGCTCATGGCCCATTACCCTCGGAAAATCAACATCGGTCCGTTCCCCCTTAAATGTGTGAAGATCCGTCCCGCATATTCCCACCGCCCTGACCCGAACGAGTACCTGATCAGACCCGGAAATCTGCGGTTCCGGGACCTCTTCTATCTCAATCCTGTATGGCGCAACCAACTTCGCTGTCCGCATGTTCTTCACTCCTTCCGCTGCATTTCACTTCATTTTCTTCTGAGGTATGGCATTGAATTCCCATCACCATCTCCCTTAAGCACTCTCTGTTTTTTTCAAAATAATCCTGTTTTGCAATCATGGTCCCCATCACGATCCGGCCGCTGTCGGGGCAGTAAAAAGCGGCCTGCATCACTTCCAGTTCCAGTGATTTTCCCATAGCCTTAAAAACATGGGTACTGGATAAGAGCTGCGCCCTCATAAAACCGGCCTCGTGCCCATTGATCTCCGTCCGCTCTTTTTCCAGTATCCGGCAGCGGCCTTTCACTTTTTTAGCATAGTTTTTTTCCGCGCTTTCCAGGTAACCTCCCGCAAATCCCGTGACCGGCGCTGTTTTTTCCCACGAGAGGGTAAACGACGCCCTGCTATCCGCTCCGGCTATATCATCAAATTTAAGTATTCCGTCGTCCATGCTGAAGCTCTGGTTCTGGGGAATGTAGATTCTCCACTCGGAGGGATAGCTTACCGAGATGCCATACGCCTGAAATAAACATTTCATTTTTATCATCCTTCCCCGGCCGTCCGCAGTCCCTCAGCACACATTTGCTTTGCTTCGTTTACGGCTGCGTTCGTCACTTCAAATACTTCCGGGCTGCCGCTGATAATCTTATCCACCCTGACAATGTATTTTTCAACTATCTCCTCAGGCACCACCGTCACCATGCTCACGGCCACATACAGCAGAATATTTACGGCAAGTCCCCATAGAAGGGCTGAAAAACCGAAAGGAGGGGCAATCACGAATGTCATAAGGAAGGTCACGACAACTCCGGCAACCGTTCCCGCCATGGCTCCCTCTTTTGTCCCCTTTTTCCAGAACAGCCCTCCGATGGTGCAGGGGAGAATCATAGCAAAGAACGGGGAGGATAATTTATATGCATACTCCGTTATGTACGTAGATTTGGTTGCCGTTACTATGATGCACGCTATCATCAGCACGACCAGGATAACTCTTCCGAAATATACAACCTGTCTGGAATCGGCCTGTTTTCCCCTTAATTCATAAAAATGGCGCACATAAATATCTCTGGATGCCAGCGCGCTTGCGGAAAGAAGCAGCGAATCGGCTGTAGACACCGCAAAAGCGAACAGACAGAGTATCGAAATAAAGGAAATGAGCGGCGGGCAGTACTGCGTTACCAGCGTCGGCAGAAGATTGTCCACATCCTGAAACCCTGCGCCAAAAACGGCCGGGCCAATCAGGGAACCTACAATTACAAGACCGAAAACTGGAACCACATAGGCAATCGGCAGGGCCCATGACATAACCTTAAAATTCCTGGTTCCTTTTGCAATATAACATCTCATAAAGATATGCGGCCATACAATCGTCGCTACCGCCGCCGTCAGAGCCTGGTTTAAAAGCCCCTTCCAGGTGTATATACCGTTCGGCCCCGGTGTGCTGAGAATAGGCGCTGTCTCCGGATTGTTCTTCACAATGGCGGCCGCCTCCGCGAGACCTCCCACCGGAAAGAAATGTTTTACAAGGTAAAATACCACAATGTAAACGGCGCACACACCTAAAATTGCATGGAATGTATCCAGCCAGGCAACCGACTTCATGCCGCCTCCGATTACATGCAGGGATACGCAGACGGTGCCCAGAAGCACCGCCGGCAGGTACGGAAACATTCCCTTTGTCGTCACTTCGATTCCGCTTCCGATTGTCATAAGCTGTACGGCTACGTAGGGAACGATAAAAATCACCAGAAGCACCGATACAAACAGCCCGAAACCTTCCGAATAATAACGGGAACGCAGATAGTCGGAGGGCGTCTGAAAACCGTACTCGCGCCCCAAAATCCAGATGCGGTACCCAATCAGGCAGAACAGGAGTCCGCTGACCGCGCAGCCTGCCGCCGTGACATAGCCGATTCCGTTTGCATAAGTCGATGCCGGATAACCGTAGTAGGACAGCCCGCTGTATACGGAAATTGCCGTGGTGCATACGAGAACAAAAGAATTGACTCCCCTGTCCGCATTAAAAAAGCTCTCCGATGATTTAGAGGTCGCCCGGAAATTCATAAAGCCGTGGCTCACCATAAAAAGTGCATAAGCAATAATTCCAATAATAATCCAAACTTCTGTACGCATTTAACCCCTCCTGTAAAGATGCTTTACTGTTCCCCATATTTCTCATCAACATGTTTCTGCCTGTTAAAAAAGCAATTATAGTACAGGCCCCATACCACTGCCGCCACTACGATGGAGGCGTAGAAAAAGAATAGCTGAAACGGAATCCATCCAAACAGCAGCCCGGTCGGAAACCATGCTACAAAAATATAATTTAATGACAGCAGTACGATATTAAAAACTGCAAATATAATCTTTGACATTTTACTCATCTGCTCACTCTCCCTCTGTGATACCTTCCCCGCGGACAGGTACGATAATGTGTTTAAATCCTTCACCATCAATAGCGCTGTTAAATCCCTTTTCCCACTCTTCCAGGGAACAGGCGGAACTCAAAAGCGGTTTCAGCCTGATTTTCCCGTCCCTCAAAAGTTCCAGGGTCTTGTCCCACCAGATTGGCCTTGTTGCATAGGTGCCTCTGATCGTGTACTCCCTGAGCACGACTTTTCCCATGTCGATTGCGGCTTCGCGGCCCGGTATTCCGACCTGTGTGTAACATGCCCCTTTTCGCATCAGATCCATGGACAGCCGGATTGCCGCCACGGAACCGGAGCATTCAAATACTGCGTCCGCCCCGAGTCCCCTGCTGCTTTTTCTCACTCTGCCGGCGATATCTTCTTCCTCAACATACATGATTTCATCGGCTCCCAGTTCCAGTGCCATGTTCAGGCGTTTTTCGTCTTTTTTCGTTCCCAGCACAATGGTTCGGCATCCGAACAGCTTTATCACCTGAAGTGTCAAAAGTCCGATGGTTCCCGGACCCGTCACCACCACACAGTCCTCCGGCGAGAGCCTGGAATGCTGGAATACCGCCTGCACGCAGCAGACGAGCGGCTCCGTCATGCAGGCCTCCTCAAAACTGAGGGATTCCGGAAACCGGTGCAGGTTTTTAGAAGGCACCTTCACGTATTCCGCCATGGCCCCATCCACCCCGCTGCCGATTGACAGTTTCTCTTCACACAGGTTGATATTTCCCGTCTTGCAGAAAAAACATTTGCCGCAGGTGTGGTAATAAGTTTCGCTGACCACGCGTTCCCCTAGCTCCCAACCGTGAACCTTCTCACCTATCTCCTCGATCGTTCCCGACACCTCGTGCCCCAGTGTCACCGGCGGCCTGACGGGATAACTGTCGTCCCTCAGAATATGCAGATCCGTTCCGCATATTCCGGCTCCCATCACCTTAAGAAGCACTTCTTCCGGCCCGATAACCGGTTTTTCCACCTCTCCGGCCCTCACATTGCCTGCCCCCGGCTGATACTTTATAAGAGCTTTCATTCTTCTCCTCCTTTACTGCCTTTCCAATTCTCCGCCATTTCCTGCGGCTAGTCACTCCTGTTACGTTATTTTTCGCATGATTGCACTTTTTACCGCTGCTGCTATAGAATCTGCTTTCAACCCAAAACGCTCCGCCAGATAATCCAGGTTTCCTACTTCTCCGAACTGATCCTGTATGCCAATCATCTCCACGGGCACAGGGGATTTTTTAACGAGAACTTCCGATACGGCCGAACCCAGCCCGTTAATCACGTTGTGGTTCTCTGCCGTCACTATAGCTCCCGTGTCCTTCGCGGCCTGTATTACCGCCTCCTCATCAACTGGTTTCCAGGTAAACATATCAATCACCTGTATCTCAATTCCTTCCTCTGAAAGCATCTGCGCTGCTTTAAGCGCCTCTGCAATGCAGTAACCGCTGGCAATCACCGCCGCGTCCTGCCCCTCCCGGATTGTTACGGCTTTTCCTATCTTGAACTCGGAACCTTCCTCATAAATTTTCATACAGGATTTCCGTACCAGTCTCATATAATACATCCCATAGTTTTCCTTCATCTGCCGCAGAACCGATTTAAGCATCGTAACATCGGTTGGTTCTACAATTGTCATCTCCGGAATTCCCCGCATAATTCCCATATCCTCAAACGGCATATGGGTGCCGCCGTTAATCTGCGCCGTGATTCCAGGGTCGGAACCGACCAGCTTCACATTCAGCTTCGCATAGGCTCCCGACATAAATACCTGATCGCAGGCTCTTCTTGTGATAAAGGGGCCGAAAGAGTGGACAAAAGGGATTTTCCCAACCGCCGAAAGGCCTGCCGCCACTCCCACCGCGTTTGCTTCCTGTATTCCGCAGTCAATTGTCTGGGAAGGGAATTTCCGGGCAAATGGCTTCGTTCCCATTGCCCCCATCAGATCCCCATCCATCAGAAGCACATTACCGTCTTCCTCCGCCAGTTCCATCAGAGTATCACAAAAAGCCTTTCTCATCTCCGTCTCTTCCGGACGAACTCCGCCTGCCAGCCTGATCATAATGTTTCCTCCTCGATTTTTCCGTACGCCTGCCGCATTTCTTCAAGAGCCGCTTTCAACTGTTCCTCCGATACCGTCGGGCAATGTCCGTTCAGCTTTCCGGCAATCTCGCTCCATCCATGGCCCTTTTCCGTCTCCAGCACTATCATGGAAGGTTTTTCATTCTGGGCCTTTGCATTACAGACAGCCCGATCGATTGCTTCCACGTCATGGCCGTCCACATCCTGCGCATACCAGCCGAATGCCTCAAATTTGGCTTTCACATCCCCCAGGGAACAGATATCATCCGTATATCCATCCAGCTGGATATGATTATAATCTACAAATGCGATTAGATTGGAAAGTTTTCTCTGGGAGGCAAACAATGCCATCTCCCATACCTGCCCCTCCTGAATCTCGCCGTCTCCCAGAATCAGGTAAACAAAGTTATTCTTTCCGTCCAGTTTCATTCCAAAGGCGACGCCTGCTGCCGTGGACGCTCCCTGCCCCAGAGAACCCGTTGTCATATCGATGCCCGTCGTCAGGTTCCTGTCACAATGGCTGGGAAGACGGGTACCCGGCCGGTTTAGTGTCTGAAGCTCACTCTCGGGGAAAAATCCTTTCAGAGCAAGAGCCGAATAAACCGCCGGTCCGGCATGGCCCTTCGAACATACCAGCCAGTCCCTTTCCTCCCAGTCCGGCCTGTTGCTGTCATATTTCATCGCCTTTCCATAGAGCACCGCCAGCAAATCCGCAACCGACAAAGAACCTCCAACATGTCCTACCCCTAGTGAACCAATTGTTCTCATAGTATACATCTGAATTCTTTTGGAAAAAAGCCGCAGCTCTTTCTTGTCAATCTTTTCCAACTTGTCTCCTCCTATATTTTATTATAACAGATAAACTTTATAAAGTTTGTTTATGTATAATATAATATTATAAAGTTTAATAATTTACAATTGGCGTTTTATACAAATTATAACCTTTGTTTTCAGTAATAAAGTTATCAATTATTTTGTTATAAAAATATAACTTTATAAAATCTTGGTTTTATTATTGAATTTATTGAAATATTACTATATAATAGAGTCAGCCATCGGAGAACGCGTAGTTACTGTTCGATCCGTGAACAATAAAAAAGAGCATCAGCAGAACCGATTTTCAGGCGCTCTCTCAGTCGGCAGCGCCGCGACTAATGTTAAAAGGGGGATTTTTCTGTGAAAACACAATCTTCTGCCAGCCTGGCAGAACCCGTATATGAACATATACTGAATATGATATTAAATATGGAATTAAAACCGGGAGATCGGATACCTGAAGTAGAAATTGCAAAAGATCTCGGCGTCAGCCGGACTCCTGTCAGAAGCGCCTTAAAGCAGCTTGAGAGCGAAGGACTTGTCACCATTTATCCAAACCGCTTTGTCAAAGTGGCGACCTTTGATGATGAAATGATTCAAAACCTCGGCATTATGAGAATCGCCGTGGACTGCATGGCCGTCCGCCTCGCTATTTTCCGCGGAAGCAACGAAGACTTCCGCCAGCTCAGCCTCCTGGCCGATAAATGCAGGGAGAACGGCATCTCTGACAGGGAAGATCGCATGGAACATATCAAGAACGACTACCTGTTCCACCTCCAGCTCAGTATTATTGCAAAGAATCCTGTTTTGGAAAAATATCAGTTACAGTTTCTGAGACAGATGGAAGTCATGCTGTCCCACCGTTACGCCGACGTGATTGCTAATAAGATTACACACCGCATGATCGCCGATGCTATCGAAGCCAGGGATGAGGAACTGGCTGTCCGGCTGACGGCAACTCATCTGGCGGAGTTTTATCATCTGAAGGATAATTTTCCATTTCTATTGAAAAATACACATCTTCTTTAATGTGCGCATCGGCTGGAAAAGCCTGTATTCTGTTAAACCGGTAGGTTCAGAATGCAGGCTTTTTACTGAGCAATTTTCTATTAAATTTTTATAGAACGCCATTTTATTTTGTTTTATTAATTACAAAGCTGTAAATGCTGCAATGGGGGCTGTAATGAACTATTTCAGATAGTCAAGCGCAACCGCCGCCATCGTCCTCGTTGCCAGCTTGATATATGCCTCATCCACCTTAAATCCGGGATTGTGGACCGGGGCTCCTTCCCCTGTTCCCATCATGATATAACATGTTTTTGCTTTCTGTGAATAGAACCCAAAATCCTCCGATGCCAGCCTTAAAAGATCTCCTGTTATAATTTCAGGATATGGGGCGCTGAGCGGATACCCTTTATAAAGAGTATCCGCATTTTTTTCCATGATGGAAATCACCTGGCCGGCCAATGCTTTATCATTGATTACGGAGGCGGAACCCTCATCAAACCTTACATCGCAACTGCCCCCCATCGCGCAGGCAATCCCCTCGGACAGGGAGCGGATCTTTTCCATCATTACTCCCCGTGTATGTGATTTTGCATTGCGCATCATTCCATGCAGTTCCACCCGATCCGTGATCACATTGAGAGCGGTTCCGCCTGAAATCATTCCCATATTCAGGGTGGAATGCTCCATGGGACTTAAGTTTTTCGGCACCAGCGTATTGAGTGCGACAATGATGGATGCAGCAATGTATACGGCATCGACGCCATCCTGCGGTTCGGATGAGTGAGCGGCCTTTCCGTGCACCACAATCTCACAGCGGTCGGAAAAGGCGGTCAGCGGACCGACTCCCACATAAAATTGTCCGCGCTGATCCGTTGTTACATGAAGAGCCATGCAGGCATCCGGCAGTTCATCCAGAAGACCTTCCTCTATCATCCGCCTTCCGCCGCCCCCATGTTCCTCCGCCGGCTGAAACACCAGCTTTACCCGGCCGTTCCAATACTCTTTCATCCTGTTCAAAATCTCCCCGACCGCCAGCAGATTAGACGTGTGGACATCGTGTCCGCAGGCGTGCATGACGCCCTTATTCCGGGAACAGAACGGCACATCCGCGGTCTCCTCAATAGGAAGCGCATCCATATCTGCGCGCAGCATCAAAAGACGCCCGGGCTTGCCGCTGTCAATCTCGGCCACAATTCCCGGTTTCACAGGACTGTTAGTATAGGGAATCCCTATCCGTTCCAGTTCCTTCCGGACCAGTTCCGCCGTCTCAAATTCCTGGAACGACAGTTCCGGATTCTGATGAATCTGTCTTCTGACGGCGATCGTGTGCTGTTCCAGCTCATCCGATATCTCCGCCAATAGCTCCATTGGTTCCATTTCCTTTACTCCTCCCGACTCCTGCTGCATTTTATTCACCCTTTTTAAGCGCCCGGATTCCATTCTCCAGTCCGCTAACTGTAAGGGGAAACATGGCTATCCGCTCCCGTATCAGGCCGATAGTCTGATAGCCGTATGTGTAATCCCAAACCTTTTCATTGATCGGGTTCAGCCAGATAGACGATGGGAATCTCCGTTTTAATGTCTCCAGCCAGTAAAGCCCTGTCTTGTCGTTGCGGTGAAAATAATCGAGGCTCCCGCCACGGTAAAGCAGTTCCGACGGAGCCATCGCTCCGTCTCCCACCAGAATCACCTTATATTCCGATTTCAGGTTGTTCATCACCCACTCCGTCTGCACTTTTTCCCTCCAGTTGCAGGACGGCGTTGTAAAAAGGTAGTCATAAAAACAATTATGAAAATAGTATACCTTCAAATCTTTAAAATGGGCGGACCGGTCCACCGCCTGAAACAGCCTGTTGCAGAGCTCGGCATAACTCCACATGGAGCCGCCGCTGTCCATGAGAAGGAGCAGTTTCGTCTGATTTTTTCTCGGCCGTTCCATGACAAGCTCCAGTCTTCCGCCCTGGTCACACGTTCTTTCTATCGTCTTCTCCACGTTGAGTTCCGTCTTCGGACCGTCCTCACGGCAGGAAAGAAGGCGCAGCTTCCTAAGGGCAATCTGGAATTGCCGTACCTGAAGGACGGAATCGTCCCTGAAATCTCTGTAACTGCGCTCCTCCGCCACCTGGAGGGCGCTTCTGTTCTTACCCGGGCCGCCTACCCGTATCCCTTTGGGGCTGTAGCCGGAATGGCCGAATGCACTCGTTCCCCCCGTCCCGATCCATTTATTGCCGCCGTGGTGCTGCTCATGCTGTTCCTTCAGGCGCTCCTCCATCATTTTCCGGATTTCGTCAAGGCCAAGTCCTTCAAAACGGGCATCCACCTCATCCTTATCATAGGGCGTCTGTTCCCTGGCTTTGGAGAGCCAGTCGAGGACTTCCTGGGGCAGACTTTCGTACGTGGTGACGTTTTTAAAATATTCCAGGAAAGCCTGGTCGAACTTATCATAATCCGATTCTTTCTTTACGAGAACCGCCCTGGCCATATAGTAAAATTCCGTCAGGCTGGCCTCGTTCAGATTCATAGACAAAGCGTCCATCAGGCTGTTCCACTCATTCAGCCCCGTCTTCATTCCCTGACGGCGCAAAAGATAAAGAAAATCAGTAAACATGCTTGTTCTCCACCTGCTTTAAATCCTCTGTTTTCTTTAACAGAACTCCGGCAAATGGTATCTCCCGTTCCAGTTTCTTTACGGAAATACCGCCGATGGACAGCGCCTGTATCCAGTCGAGGACCTCGGACGTGCTTGGTTTCTTCTGAAGTCCCCTGATATCCCTGACTCTGTAAAATGCATCCAGCACCCCGTCAATCAGTTTCTGATCCAGCTCCGGATAATGGGCTTTTATAATCCGCTCCATCATCGGCGCATCCGGAAATGCAATATAGTGGAAAATACAGCGTCTCAGGAACGCGTCCGGCAGCTCCTTCTCCGCATTCGAGGTGATAATGACGATCGGGCGCACCGATGCCTTTACCGTCTCCCCGGTCTCGGGAATGTAGAATTCCATCTTGTCCAGTTCCCAGAGAAGGTCATTCGGAAACTCCAGATCGGCCTTGTCAATCTCATCGATCAGCAGAACCACTTGTTTATCCCGTTTAAAAGCCTCTCCCAGTTTGCCAAGGCGGATGTATTTACTGATATCATTTACCCCCTCCGTTCCAAACTGACTGTCATACAGCCTCTGGACCGTATCATAAACATAGAGGCCGTCCTGTGCCCTGGTCGTGGATTTAATATTCCAAATCAGAAGCTCCATGCCCAGAGAATTGGCGATTGCCTCAGCCAGCATCGTCTTACCGGTTCCCGGCTCCCCTTTCAGAAGCAGGGGCTTCTTTAATGCAGCAGCGATATTGACACTGCGGCTCAGCTCGTCTGATGCGATATATTCTTCACTTCCATGAAATTGCAGCATGTGATTCTCCTTTTAGATAATATTATTTCAGTGGCTCCCCATATTGGAGAAATCCCGATTTAGTGCTCATAGTATATCATATCCACTTCGCGAATATGAGTCTCCCACAGAATTCAGCGCCAGACTTTCTGCGGCAAGCGCAGAAATCTGCATGCGCATGATATAATGTCCGCAATGCGGACATTATATCATAACCCCAGTCCAATTAACCACTATTATTTTATAAAAAATTCATTATCCGTGACCAAAACAAGTCAGGAGAACGCCGCCGGGAAGCCGAATGACGCCCCTCCGTCATCTTGACAGAGGCATTCCCGCATCTCAATTAACTGCCAAACTTCACAAGAGGCGCTGAAAAATCAGTGACTTTTTATAACGCCTATGCTATTATGAGATCAGCCATCCAGGCTGTAATATCATCCAGCATGGTACCGGCTAAACAGCAATGAATCAGGAGTTATCTATGACAAAAGGAAATATCACAAAAATACTGTTTCAATTTGCGGCCCCTCTCGTGGCAAGCAGCCTGCTGCAACAATTGTATAATATCGCCGATTCCATGATTGCCGGCAACTTTATCGGTGAAAATGCGGTCGCCGCCATCGGTGTTTCAACCAGTATCGTCATGTTCTTTACCAACGTGATAATCGGTTTTACCACCGGCGTCTCTATCTATATCGCTCAATTGACGGGGCGTCAGGAGAATGGGAAAATCGGGGAGGCTACCCGCACATCCTTTCTCTATCTTCTCCCCGCTTCCATCATAATGGCCTTTCTAAGCCTTGGCATTATTGATCAGGTGCTGGTCATGATGCATACGGATGCAAGTATCTTCGCCATGACAAAAACTTATATTTCCGTGATTTTCATCGGAATTCCATTTGTCATGCTTTATAACATATGCAGCTCCATCCTGCGGGGTATGGGAAACAGCAGGACCTCCATGGAGGCCATTGTCATTGCCACATTTACCAACATCATTGTGGATGTCCTCTTCGTAGCCGTATTTCACTGGGGAATCATGGGCGCCGCACTGGCAACGGTGCTGTCGCAGCTCTTCTCCTGTCTCTATGTCCTCATATATCTGTACATACATGTCATCAGGAAAATACCCTGCCGGCACAATTTTACCGTGGAGGCATTAAGGGAACAGACAAGGCTCGGCCTGCCCTGTGTGCTCCAGTCGGGAGTTATGTCCTTTGGAAGCATCATCCTGCAGGGTATTATGAATACGCTGGGCGTGCAGGCCGTTACAGCCATAACCTCCGCCTACCGGCTCGACTCTCTTGCCATGCTGCCGGCGGTCAGCGTAGCCTCCGCCGTCTCCACCTTTACCGCCCAGAATATGGGAGCGGGACAGTATAAGAGAATACAGGAGGGCTATTCCATCGGAGTTAAAATGATGCTTGCCCTCTCTGTCACCATAGCCGGGATTGTCATCCTCTTCGGCAAACCGTTCATTCTTCTGTTCGGTGTCAGTGAGGAGGTTGCAAACCTTGGACAGAGTTTTCTGTTTATGCTGTCCATCTTTTATCCTGTTTTCGGTATGCTTAACCTTTTCATCGGCTTTCTTCAGGGAACCGGCAATGTGGTCACTCCGGCCGTCTGTAATATCGCCGGCCTCGTTGTCCGCCTGACCCTTGCTGCCCTGTTAGTCGCTCCTCTGGGTTTCCCATCCGTTCCTTACAGCGAAGGGATATCCTGGATCGTCGCCGCCTGTCTGTGCTACAGTAAGTGCCGTAAAGCTAAGAAGAAACTATCGGAGGCAATCGCAGCTCGGCCGTCAGCCAGTGAGTGAGCGCTTCTTCAAAGCTTACCATACTAAACGGCAAAAAAACTCTGTGGACTAATCACGGTCAATTAACGGCAGTCCACTGTCCCGAGCACAGGCTGCCGTCACCAACAACGAAAAGCACGCTTCGCGAACCTTTCATTGTCACTCAATATAAGGCGCTGTTCCATTCCCTTAAACCAGGTATGAAACAGCGCCTTTATTATTTCATTTTATTTTGTTATCCCATTTATCAATTGGAATTTTCCTGTTCTTCCTTCAGTTCCCGGATTACCTGCTCTATCACAGACAGCTCTTCTTCCAGTTCCTCCGCTATGATTATTGCACTCTTTCCTTTTGCCAGTTTTCTTGCGGTCTGCTCCTTAAGTTTGCAATACCGGCCCTCTCTGAGGCCGCATTCCAATCCCTCCGCACGGCCACGTTCAATCCCAACAGATAATATACTCATCTTCACAGCCTCCCATTCTTCTGACTGCTTCACTTCGGTTACGATTTCATCCAGTTTCCGGATTCTTTCATCCATTATTACAACCTCCGGATTGTCCAGCCGCGTTTCCTTCATATACTGCAGCAGACTGACCAGGGTCGGCTCCCCATTTCTACTTGTCATATTTAGAAAAATCTTGGTGGTCCCATCCTCCAGACAAAGACCGGATATTTCCCGGGCCGTCTCATTTCTTCCCTCATGACGTTTCTTCCTTTCTGTAAATTCCGACAGGAAGAACCTCTGCCTCCCTGCCTACGGTGTATTGGAGCGTTAAGCAAAGAGTCTTTTGAATGCCATATCTGGCATAAGAATGTTAAGATTTGAAATAGAATTTTCGAAACCTTGCTTAAATTTATCGTAGCATGGTGGACATAGGATTGCAAGAAAAAAATTGATGAATTAAGCAGTCCAGATGATTGGTTGCGGCGGGGGGAAGGAGGGGAAAACTTTCCGAAAGGGACCATTTTTCCCCGGATTCCCCATCCGCGACAACCTACAAACCGGGACTGAAGACTCACAACCTCCCTCTCACCATTCCGCCCCCGGCCGTCCCGGCGGCATTCTCATTCCTCAGCAACATCCTTCCGGCTCGCGGCAATAATCTGTTTCCCCATCACCTTCATCGTCAGCGCAAAGGTCAAAAGCGCCATAACTCCCGGGATTATCATATACAGATACATCTGCTGGAACCCAAAAGCATCAATAAGCACACCGACTACGGTGGAGGCCACCATGGTTCCCACGTCGGCTCCCAGCATATAGGTAGCGTTGGCTGCTCCCGCCCTCTCACGGCTGACAGTTCTCATGCAGACTGCCGTCATAACCGGCTGCGCGCCGCCGAATCCAATAGCGAACAGAACGGCCGCCACCAGTACCATAGTAAAATTGTCCGTGCTTCCCAGAATTGCCACGGTAACTATCATCAGGATGAGACATGGATACATGGTCCTGCGGATTCCGATTTTGTCTGCCAGATAGCCGCCCAGTCCCCGGGTCGCCACCTGGGCGCCGTTATAGAATGTCATAAACAAGGCAATCTGCCCAAATCCCATGGCATCCCCGTATACCACGATATTCATGATAACAGCGGTAAAAACCATACCCGTAAAAATATTGGACAGCGTCGGCAGAAATGCCTCCACCGCAATAATATTATTCCAGGAAAATTTCTTTTTCTCCTTCTTCACCCCTGCTGTAAAATCGATTTTCAGAGTGATCAGCAGAATCAGGGCTATGGCGATCAGGACAATCGATACCGTATAGCTGGCGGCAAATCCCCAGTTATCCACGAGGAAAAGGGAAATATTTGGTGTGAAGATCTTCAGAACCAGAGGAAGCATCATATAAAGGCCAAGCCCCTGGGCCATCTTTTCCTTTGGCATTGCGCGGCCTACCACCGTCGGCATCGTAACGCCGATAGCCCCGAAAGCCAGGCCGTATACCAGACGGCTGGCAACGTAAACTCCCAGACTTCCGGCCACCGCTGATAATACGTAGGAAGTGACAAGCAGGGTATACTGCCCGATCAGCACATATTTCGGATTGATGCGGTCAATGGCAATTCCGGCCACCGGACGCATTACCATGTACATTCCGGACATAACGGAAGACAGAATTCCCAAAAATGTCATGCTGGCCCCAAGGCTGACCCCCTGGCGTCCGATGGGGGTGGCGATGAAGGTGGCCGCCATATTATAACAACACTGGATTACCAGGATTACCACAAATGTCCTTGTAAAAAATGTATGCTTTGCCGTCTGATTCACTGTTACTGTTGACTCCATAATGACCTCCCCATTTCTTCGATTGCTTTCTCAATACTCCTGTTTACCGTAACCCAGTCATGCCCGCTGTCAAAGAGTGTAAATTTGTGCGGGATATTTAATGCCTCAAGTTTCATATGCAGTCTCACATTTACCACTCTGGCAAGCGCATCCTTTTCACCGCAGAAAAGGTACAGCGCAGGAAGTTTCTTTCCTTCCCCGTAAAGGCGGGCAACCAGATTTTCCGGATTGTAGTCGGATTTTTCAAACTCTTCCGGTGTTTTCAGGCCGAACATCCGCTCAATCAGTCCCGGATTCATTGTTCCGATATCATAGTAAAAACTGTAGGCATCCAGTCCTCCGCCCCCAATCGAGATGACGGTTCCGTACTGCTCCGGATGGCTCATTCCCATCCTGAAAGCAATATAACTGCCCTTTGAAAAACCTGTAATATAATTAAATTCCGGTTCCCGGCAGACGGGAAAAACCGTTTCTACCAAAGCCGGCAGTTCCCGGGTCAGGTAATCTTCAAAATAGTAATTCTCAGCAGGCCGGTTTAAACCTCCCCAGGTATCCGTGGTGTCCACGCTGACTACGGCTATCCCAGCCTCCTCCGCCAGACGGCAGATATCACTCTGCATCATCCATTTTCTGTGATCGCCCGGTCCCACTGTCCACAATACCGGAATGGAATTCTTTCCATCATTCTCCCTGTTTTTGGGTACAAAAATCATAACCTTGGCTTCGCCGCCCAGGCACTCCGATAAAAACACATATTCTTTTGCTTCCACTGTAAAATAAATCCTCCCTCTATCTGTTCTCACTCAGCCACTTGTCAAGCTGATCCTGTTTCATTCTGATAATTGTTTCATGGCCTGCACTCTTCAGTTTCTGCCGGAACTCCGGCAGCACCTTTTCCACGTCCACCACACCCGAAAGCAGCGGGTTCACATACTGAGCCATCACATTGGCAACGGCCGCCACTTCCGATTTGCAGGCCGTCATATCCGCCGTAAATCCCACAATCGGAGATACCGCAAAGGTATCCCGAAACGCCAGGACCTGCTCATAAATATCGGACGGTAATGGTTCCATCACAAAGCATTCCGGGTTAATGTCCGTAATTCCGGGGCTCTTCAGGAAATAACCCGTCGTAGTTGCATCCACGCCGTCAGGATATCGGATTACATTCTCCTCTTCCGTCTTTTCATAGTGAACTCCCTCTATCCCATATTGCAGCAGATTACCAATCTCCGCATCCGTGTAAAGAAGGTTTAAAAACTGCATTGCCTTGTCGGGATGCTCCGATGTAACGGGAATTCCCCAACAGGTAAGCTGCATCATGCTCGTCACAAGAATCGGGCTGTTCCCCAAATGGATCGTCGTCGTATTGTACATCGCGTCTTCCCGCATGGAATTCGCCGGGTTATAAGAAAAAGCAACACTTGCGGCCGCACGTCCGGCATTCATCAGGCTGTTGCGCGAATCCGTATTAGTCGAGGCGTTCGGCATCAGCAGGCCTTTCCCGTGCCAGTCTTTTATAAGTGCCGCAAGCTCCTCGTAAACCGGATGGCTGTAAAGGCTTGAAACCGTCATTGTCGCGTAATCCAGCACGCAGCCGTCTCCCAGATCTTCCAGTCCATGGCTGTTTAAAAACAGGTTCTGAAGACTCTTATACCCAAGCTTTGTACTTGCGTTGGCCAGCGGGATCATGTCGGGATGGTTGTCCCTGATTGTTTGGAGAACCTGCTCCACATCCTCCACCGTATGGACGGAGGAAAGATCAATCCTGCAGCACGCAAGAATCTCATTGCTGACCGCAAAGCTGGTATCCTGCGCCATTACCAGAGGAATCCCGGTAACCCCATACACTTTTCCGTTTACGCGGGTACAGCCCAGGAGTTCTTCCCCTAGCGAATCCTTTACCCCCTGTCCATACTGCTCAAGCAGTTCATCCATCTCCATAAAAAAACCTTTTGTCACGCACTGCGCGTAGCTTGTGTTGGTGCTGGTAGCCATCAAATCCACCGAATCCCCGGTCAGCATCAGGTTGGCCTGCGTATCGTAACTCGAGGAGGAAAAAACATTCAGCTTTACCGCTGCCCCTATTTTCTCCGCCAGAATCACGTTAAGGGCATTTTCCACGTCCTGAAGGTCCGAAGGTATGCTGCCCCCATAGGATGCAAACATGACGTTCAGCACCGGCAATTCCTGTTCCTTTTTGTCCTCTTCCCTGCGGCTGCAGCCGTTTGCCAGGATCGCCGCCCCCAGGGCAAACAGCAGGAATAACCACCGTTTTCTCCTGAATTTCAAGTTTTCCACCTCCCCTTTTCCTTATGAAACCCCGATTCTCAAAACCTTGTAAAGCCAGTTAACCGCCAGTTCCGGCCACATCATCGTATTGACTGATGCCCCTTCTTTGCCCATTCCCACGCAGTTAACGCCCTCGTCATAAAACACATGGACCTCATACGGAATTCCTTCCCGTTTCAGCGCATTAGCATAGGCGAACGTATCTCCCGGAAAATCCGTTGTGGATTTCCAAAGGAAAGCGGGACATGTATCTTTGGTAACAAGGTCGTGGGTCGTCAGTTCGTGAATATCCGCCCAGCGCGTCCCTTCCTTTCCCAACAGGTTACCGGGTCCCTGGCCCTTAAAGTTGGCCAGCACTTCCGGCGGCTGTTCAAAAAAGTCGGCAAATATTGTCGGCGTATATCCCGTGACAATGGCATTCGGCCGGTTCCCTCCGTATGGCATACCGTCCCTTTGGCATTCTTCATACTGCCACATCGTGCTTAGCGCGGTGCACAGATGGGCGCCGGCGGACATGCCCAGCAGACTGATGCGTTCCGGATCCACATTCCATTCAGCGGCGTTTTTCCGTACCAGCCACACTGCCCTGGACGCTTCCAGGAGCGGGGCCGGATAAGCCGCCTTCTCATTGATTGAATAGTTGACTACAAAAACATGAAACCCCTTATTCCTGAAAAATTCGGCAACCGGCTCTACGCTCGGCTCATGGATATTGTGATAACCGCCTCCAGGAAAATACACGATTGCAGGCCTTGGGCCTTCCGTTTTCGTGTTCAGACGCAGACGCATAAATGCGTCCTGGTTTGTCTCCGATAAAGAAATTCTCTGTTCCTCCATCTTACCCTCCTTGCTGTTCCCTCATATAATTCTTTGATATCAGTTACATCTGAGTTTACCACAGCCGTTTCATTCGGTGTTATAACAAATCCGACCTGTTGGAGCGACATTTAAGACGTCTGTTTTGGCCGTTAAAAAGTATGTTTTGGAACGTCGGTCCGTGGAAGCACAATCTTTACATGGGCGCCGTTTTCGTTGTAAAAAGAGATTTTTTCCTCCCCGTTATAGATCACGTTGGTCCGGCGGATTGCATTCTCAATGCCGATATGTTTCCTATTGTCATAGAGAATACTTTCCTTATTGCGCAGTTTTTCCAGTATTTCCAAACTGAACCCTTTTCCGTTATCGGATACGGTAATTTCCAGTTCCTCTCCCCATAAAACTCCGACCTTAATTTCCAAAAGCTGGTTGCTGGACAGCATACCGGAGTGTTTGATGGAGTTTTCCACAAATGTCTGGATCAGAAGAGGCGGTATCTGCTCCGTTCCCGCCTCTTCGTCTATCCTGATCTGGTAGCGGAACCGGTTCGGATAGCGCATCTCCTGGATATGCAGGAAATTTTCCAGATGGGAAATCTCGTCCCGTATCAGCACCAGCTCGTCCGTTTTTCCAAAGATATAGCGGAAATATTTGATCAGATACTCTACCATCTGCCGGATTAAGCGGTAGTCTTCCATATTAGTCAGGCTGTAGATAATATTCAGGCAGTTCAGGAAGAAATGAGGGTTGACCTGCTGTTTTAAATACTCCATCATGATGTCGTTTTTCCTCAGTTCTTCCTCATATACCTTAATTTTCAATTCCTTAATTTCGTCCACCATCTCATCCAGCGTGTCATAAACCACCCTGTATTCATTAGCGACATTCCCCGGGCGTGCCTTCGGCATGTCCGCGCCCCCCTTAATGAGACGCATAGCCAGGACCAGTTCATTTAACGGCCCCACCAAAAGAACCTTAAAAAAATAGATCTGGAATATCAGAAGGACCGCAAATCCGAATATTGTGATATACGTGACATTGCGCGCCGTAGACAGTTCCTCGGCTATCTTATCCATCGGAACCATCGTATGCAGCACCAGACCGCCGAACCTGGATTCCCGCTCCACCGCCAGATAACGCTTCCCATTTTCCGCCCTGTATATCTTCTCTCCTTTTTTCATGGATAAGGTTCCGCCGGCAGAGGGGAAAGAGCCTGACAGCACTTTTCCTTCACCGTCCGTAAAAAAGGCGGCAGCCCCCTCTCCGAAGCTCCCCGACTCCATCTGTTCACTCAGATTCTCCATATTCAGCCAGGCGCCGATCATAATGCCGTCCACATTTTCAGCAATCAGCAGATAATTCGTGCCTAATACGGGATGTATCTGCCAGTTACCGTTCTGCCAGGAGAGATCCCGGCGTTTTTCTTTCAGATACCGCCCCATAATATCTTTCTCTTTCAGGGCAAGTTCATCATTTCCCACGGTATTAAACGTATTATAATTCTCGTCCAGAATAAAGAAGGCATCATAATAAGTCAGGCCCAGTATGCTTTTCTCCATATCCTGGAACAAACGATAAAGAGCCAGATTTGACTCTGACTCTGTGTCCGCTTCCGCCATATTATAAACATTCATGTTATTCGTCAGAATAATCCGCAGAAATTCGCTGTTCTTCATCAGACTGTCATCCACACTTTTCATCGACATATCCATGAGTTGTGAATTGGCCTCCAGAATACTTTTTTCATATGTCTTCATCGACAGTGCGTAATTGAGCAGGAGAATTACAATCATAGCACAGATGATAAACACCGTCATAATCCTGAAACGGAAATTGATGCTGAAATACTTTCTTTCCCTTACTCCCTCCTGCATAATACCTCCTCCGCCGTATGATTCCTCCTGTATTCCCTGGGAGTCACCCCTGTTTCCTTCTTGAACGACTTATTAAAATATGCCACATTGGTATAGCCTACCCGGAAGACAATATCACCGACCGGGATATCCGTCTCCAGCAGCAGAAACTTTGCAACCGACAGCTTTTTCTGGGCAATATATTCTCCGACCGACAAGCCGGTCTCCTTTTTGATGACCCTGTTCATATAATCGGCATTTAAAAATACGTGATCCGCCACATCCTTGCGGCTGATGCACTCATCAATGTGGTCCACAATGAACGTATCCACCTCCCGCAGCAGATTGGACATTCCGGGTTCCCGCTTCTGATGAATCGGAACATACTTTTTCATTAGCTCCGCCAGTTTCAAATCGCAGAATCTTCTGTTCTGTTCCAGGATCATCTGATGGGCGGAATCTAAAAGGCGTGTCAGCTCTTCCTCATCAACCGGTTTCAGTATATAGTTGACCGCCCCCAGCTGAAGCGCCTGCTGGACGTACCGGAACCTGTCGTGGCATGACAAAAAAATGGTTTTCGTATCCGGGGAGTAATCATTGACCCAGCGCAGCAGATCAATGCCATTCTCCTCCTCCATCTCAATGTCGCAGAGCATCACATCAATATTATTCTGCAAAAATATCTGTTTGGCATCTCTTAAATTATAAGCGCAGAAAACGTTCTGAACCGGCGAATCAATCCGGTTAATCAGCTTTTTCAGCCCCTCCACCGCATAATATTCATCGTCCACAATCAGAAGTTCCATCTAAAATCCGCCCCTTTCATCCTGCACCGCCCCTGTTATAGTACATGTCCTGCAAAAAACGGCATTTCGCGAACAGCTCCCTGTCACTATCCTTTCACCGCTCCAAACGTAATCCCCTTGACAAAATATTTCTGGAAAATCGGAAAAATAAGCACGACCGGAAGCAGAGATATTAACGCAATCGCCATCCTTATACTCATGGAAGGAAGCACATATCCCACATCCATCATCATTTCCCCCGACTGAAGATAATTCATATCATTCAGAATCCGGTTCAACAGATTCTGGATACTGAAAAGCTGCGGCTCATTCACGTAATAGAGGCCGTTCAGCCAGTCATTCCAGTAATTCAGCATCGTAAAGAGGCCGACCGTCGCAACAATCGGTTTCGACATCGGCAGGGCAACATACCAGAAAATTTTCAGCTCATTATCCGCATCCAGCTCCGCAGCCTCATAAATCTCCTCCGGGATCGTGGATGCAAAATAGTTCTTAACTAATATTACATTAAATCCGCTCAGAAGTAAATTGGGAACAATGAGGGCTGCCAGTGTATCGCGGATATGGAACATCTGCGTATAAATAAGGTAGGTCGGAACCAGCCCGCCGTTAAACAGCATCGTCAAAAGCACATAGACCGTCAGAAATTTACGGAAGGGGAATGTCTTCCTGGCCATCACGTATCCTAGCAGCAGCGTCATGACAAGGCTGGCCGTCCCCCCCACCGCCGTGACGAGCAGAGTGATACCGTATGCGTGACCGATCGTCCCAAGTTCTTTGACCAGATATTCATACGCCGCCAGCGAAAACTCACGCGGAATCAGCCCGTAACCGTCCCGAATCAGGGAGGCCTCCGAGGTCAGGGAAGACGATATCATCAGTAAAAAGGGAAACAGACAGAATATCATTGCCAGCAGCAGTATCGCGCCGCCTGCCAGTTCCACAAGGTAATTATTTAACCGTTTTCCTCTCATCATTCCCACTCCTTCCAATCCTTCTAAAAAATTGAGTTCTCCGGACTGTACTTCTGCAGTCCCCAATTTGTCAAAAATACCAGGGTAAAGCCTAAAAGTGACTGTATAAGCCCCGCTGCAGATGCCATCCCGATATCATTCAACTGAATCAGTCCCCGGTACACATAAGTGTCCAGTACATTCGTCGTACTGTACAGCGCGCCCGAATCCATAGGAACCTGATAAAATAACCCGAAGTTCGAGGTAAACAGCCGTCCCAGCGCCAGCACTACCATAAGCGCAATCGTCCTTTTCAGCAGTGGAACTGTAATATAGACTGCCTGCTGGAAGCGCGAAGCTCCGTCCATGGACGCCGCCTCATAGTAAGTCCTGTCAAAGCTGATCAGGGATGCATAATAAATGATGCTCGTCTGCCCGACATTGGACCACAAGTTCAGAAGGGGCAGCAACACAATCCACACTTTAGGCTCACTGTACCAGGCGACCGGATTAAGCCCGAGGGCAGGAAAAAGCGCGCTGTTGAAAAAACCGGACTTTTCATCCAGCATCGTAAGAACCATATATGTGAGAATCACGCTGGATACCAGGGTTGGAAGTAAATAAACGGTCTGAAGGATACGCACCAGAATCTTATTCCTCACCCCGCTTAAAAGAATCGCCAGAACAATCCCGCCGGCCGTGGTCAATATAAGAAAAACAGCATTATAAAGCACCGTATTTTTCATGACATAGAAAATATCGGCTGTCTTAAAAAGGAATTCAAAGTTCTTACCGCCGCAGAACTCACTCCCCCAGATTCCTTTTAAGGGATTATAATCTTTAAAAGCCACGGTGATTCCCGCCATCGGGAGATAGTTGTTGATCAGAAGATAAAGACATCCGGGCAGCAGCATGAGAAATAAAAAGAATGTGTTTTTTCTTTTATAATACTTGCGTGATTTCATATCCATCCCCCTCGTTTTCATTGTAATATCATTATAGCAGCTGCAAAAAAGACAGGTTATAACGATACAGACTATTTTTCTGGCTTATAACGATTTTAGTTTATGGATGGTGTTACCCAGGCAACGTGATGTAATGCAAAAAGAGCTTTCCGGAAATCTCCGGACTGCCCTTTTTAAGAAAACCTTATTTGTTTTAAATCTCTAATTCTTGAACTTGTTATCGCGTTATTCCTATTATTGTGTTATTGCTGTTCTTTCTTCAATTCCCGGATCAACTGCTCAATCACCGGAAGCTCTTCTTCCAGTTCTTCTGCTATGATTTCTGCATTTTTCCCTTTGACCAGTTTTTTTTCTATCTGTTCTTTGATTTTACTCTGTCGGCCCTCTATGCGTCCGCACTCCCGACCTTCAGCACGGCCACGTTCAATTCCCTGCTTAATACCACGTTCAATTCCTACAGATAATATACTCATCTTCACAGCCTCCCATTCTTCTGACTGCTTCACTTCGGTTACGATTTCATCCAGCTTTCGGATCCTTTCATCTCTTACTACTATCTCCGGATTGTCCAGCCGTGTCTCTTTCATATACTGCAGCAGGCTGACCAGGGTGGGTTCCCCATTCCGGCTTGCCATGTTGAGGAAAATCTTGGTTGTCCCATCCTCCAGACAAAGACCGGCTGCTTCCTCGCATTGCTCCGTAAACGTATATTTTGCCAAATCACGCCCGAAAATATCCTCCTGCGTTATGAATGTCACTATTGTGGACGGAAGGTATTTATACCGGGTTTCCCTGCCTGATTTTAAGAGCGGAGTATCCAAAAGTCCCTGATAATACCGAGCTCTCCGCCTTACATCATCCTTCTCCGTATCATTCTGCATCTCCGTAGCATAATGCCGGTTCCGGCTGTCTACCGCCCAGGCATCCAGGCGGATGGCCCTTTTTCCAATATGGTTCAAAACCACCTCTTCCACATGGACTTCTGTCAGTTCGAGTTCCGGCTCTTCCATGATAATGCTCAATACGTTCCGGTGCGCCTCCCTGTTTTTCATAACTGACAAAAACAGTGCAAAATCACTCAAATTAAACTCCATCTCCTCCGGAAACTGCAATTCTTCGCTGGGCCCGGCATGTTTTGTAGTTTGTCTTAGTTCTTCCTTCATAACGGTTCTCCCTTTCAGTAAACTACGACAGGAAGAACGTCCGTCTCCCTGCCTACAATGTGTGTTGGATCATAAGCAAAGAGTCTTTTGAATGCCATATTCGGCATGAGAATGTAAGATGTGAAATAGAATTTCCGTAACTCTGCTTAAATTTATGGTAGCATAGCGGAAGTAGAATTGCAAGAAGAATGTTGAGGTGCGAGGACGCCTCTGTAAGACGGCGGACGGGGGAGTGGGAGGGTGTTTATGAGTCTTCAGTCCCGGTTGGTAGGGTGTGGTGAGGGGGAATCCAGGAGAAAAAATTCCTACGGGGACTCGCTCCCGCTTGTGGAATGCGCAGCGGATGCTAGATTCGAAAAGACCTCATCAAGCACCGGCGGATTCCAAGGTCTCCCTTCGGAAAGTTTTCTCCTTCCTTCCCCGGGTAGGTGGTCGGCGGGACTGAAGACTCAGCGAAGGTATTGCCCCGTCGGCTTCAGGGGCTGGTTGTCTCTTTCGTCAAGTGGGGAGGTGGTATTGTCACAGCCACAATATAGTCGTAACCAGTTTACATTCTGACGATATCCTGGGATGCATAAAAAGAGTATCAGAATAAACGCTCTAAGATTATAAGTTTACATAGTCTCATAGTGTACAGGATGTAGTTTTCAGGCATTCTTATAGAGACGTAGTGGCAGCGACAAGCGCCTCCCCCATTGAAAGAATAGGACAGATCAGCCGCCGCAGGCCGGGGGCCGGGCAGACATCTTGGCGGAGTCTTTCGTCCCGGCCATAACCTTCCTGCGGGGAAGAAGGGAGAAAAAGATTCCGGAGGGAACCTGGGAGTTCATTGGTACTTACCGAGGTCTTTTCGAGGTTAGTACCATATGTACTCCAACGAGCGCAAGCGTTTCCCGGAGGAACTTTTTCTGCCCGGATTCCCCGCCCGCGACACCCTGACGCCCGGGACGAAAGACTCATCGATCCCCCTCACCACCCCGGTCCCCGGCCTGACGGCGGCGTCCTCATTTCTCAATCAAATCCCCATAAAAAGAGGTCCACCAGTCACCTGGTGAACCTCCTGATTTCGCTGTCCCGCCGAATACTCGGTGAAGCGCAATTATTTGTTATTCAGAGCTGCCTGAGCTGCTGCCAGACGTGCGATCGGCACACGGAATGGGGAGCAGGATACGTAGTTAAGGCCTACTTTGTGGCAGAACTCTACAGAAGACGGATCTCCGCCGTGCTCGCCGCAGATACCGCACTTAAGGTCAGGACGTGCCTGACGTCCTTTCTTAACTGCCATCTCTACTAACTGGCCAACACCTGTCTGGTCAAGTCTTGCGAATGGATCGGACTCGTAAATTTTTGCTTTGTAGTAAGAATCCAGGAACTTGCCTGCATCATCACGGGAGAATCCGAATGTCATCTGTGTTAAGTCGTTTGTACCGAAGGAGAAGAACTCTGCCTCTTCAGCGATAGCGTCTGCTGTAAGAGCAGCACGAGGAATCTCGATCATGGTACCGATGTGGTACTGCATGTCAGAATTTTTCTCTTTCTTAACCTGCTCGGCAACTTCAACTACTACGTCCTTAACGAACTTAAGCTCTTTCTTCTCGCCTACCAACGGAATCATGATCTCTGGAACGATATCAAATCCGCACTCTTCTTTTACTTCGATAGCAGCTTCCATAACGGCTCTTGTCTGCATCTTTGCAATCTCCGGATAGGTAACTGCAAGACGGCAGCCACGATGACCCATCATTGGGTTGAACTCGTGTAATTCGTCAACTTTTGCTTTTACTTCTGCTAAGGTAAGACCCATGTTCTTAGCCAGTTCAGCCTGCTCTTCTTCTGTATGAGGAACAAACTCATGCAGCGGCGGATCCAGGTAACGAACTGTCATTGGTCTGCCTTCCAGGGCTTTGTACATTGCCTTGAAGTCACCCTTCTGGAATGGGATTAATTCGTTCAGCGCTTCTTCTCTTGCTTCTACTGTTTCGGAAAGGATCATCTTTCTGATCTTCATAATTCTGTCGGCTTCGAAGAACATATGCTCCGTACGGCAAAGGCCGATGCCCTCTGCACCCAGTTTTACAGCATTTAAAGTATCAGCCGGTGTGTCGGCATTTGTACGAACTTTTAAGGTTCTGAACTTGTCGGCCCATACCATGATACGCTCAAAGTTTCCGCTTACGGAAGCTTCCTGTGTCTCGATATCGCCCTTGTAAATCTTACCGGTGGAACCGTCTAAGGAGATGTAATCTCCCTCATGGAAGGTATGTCCGCCGAGTGTGAAGGTCTTAGCCTCCTCATCGATCTTGATCTCGCCGCATCCGGATACACAGCATGTACCCATACCACGTGCAACTACGGCTGCGTGGCTTGTCATACCGCCGCGGACAGTCAGGATACCCTGAGCTGCATGCATACCCTCGATATCCTCTGGAGAAGTCTCCAGACGAACCAGGATTACGCGCTCGCCTCTGCCGCCTTTGCCTGCTGCTTTTGCTTCGTCAGCAGTAAAGTAAACTTTACCTGCTGCAGCGCCTGGTGATGCAGGAAGAGCGGAACCGATGACTTCGCCGGCCTTTAATGCCGCCGGGTTGAATGTCGGGTGAAGTAACTGATCAAGGGATTTTGCTTCAATTCTGCAAACAGCCTCTTCCTCTGTGATCATGCCTTCGTCTACTAAATCGCAGGCAATCTGAAGTGCAGCCGGAGCTGTTCTCTTGCCGTTACGTGTCTGTAAGAAGTAAAGTTTGCCTTCTTCAATTGTGAACTCCATATCCTGCATATCACGGAAATGTTTCTCCAGCTTCATAGCCAGATCCATGAACTGTTTGTAGCAGTCAGGCATATCGTTCTCTAACTGGGTAATTGGCTGTGGTGTACGAACGCCTGCAACAACGTCCTCGCCCTGTGCATTGATCAGGTACTCACCGTAAATGCCTTTTTCACCTGTGGATGGGTTACGTGTAAAGGCAACGCCTGTACCGCTTGTCTCACCCTTGTTACCGAATACCATAGTCTGTACGTTTACTGCGGTACCCCAATCGCCAGGGATATCATTCATACGGCGGTAAACGATGGCACGCGGGTTGTCCCAGGAACGGAATACGGCTTTAACAGCGCCCATTAACTGATCCTTCGGCTCCTGTGGAAACTCTTCGCCGTTCATAGCTTCTTTGTAAACAGCTTTGAATTTGGCTGCCAGTTCTTTTAAGTCATCGGCAGTTAAGTCTGTATCGAAGTGTACGCCTTTTTCTTCTTTCATCGCATCGATGATTTTCTCGAAATGGGACTTCGGAACTTCCATAACTACGTCGGAATACATCTGGATAAATCTTCTGTAAGAATCATATGCAAATCTTGGATTTCCTGTCTTCTTTGCAAAGCCTTCTACCGCAACGTCATTTAAGCCAAGGTTCAGGATTGTGTCCATCATACCAGGCATGGATGCACGTGCACCGGAACGTACAGATACAAGTAACGGATCTTCCGTATCGCCGAATTTCTTACCATTGATACTCTCTAACCAGGTAATTGCTTCGAAAATCTGATCCTGAATTTCCTGTGTGATCTGTTTTCCACTGTTGTAGTAATCTGTACAAGCCTCTGTTGTTACTGTGAAGCCCTGTGGAATCGGCATTCCTAAGTTGGTCATCTCTGCAAGGTTGCAGCCTTTGCCTCCGAGAAGGTTTCTCATTGCCGCACTGCCTTCTTCGAACTTATAAACCCATTTTGCCATAAGTTTTCTTCCTCCTAAAGTTTATATGTTTAACATTTACATGTTTTGATGAGACGTGGATTGAGACTGCCCACAGACTGAAGTTCCTCGCCTGTCCGTCTGCGGTACGCTCTCGCAAGCGCACATTTAAACGTCTATTTTCCCAAAAGTAAAGAGCCCGGCTTCCGGACCCGCGTGCGGCCGCTTTGCGGCGTACTGCATCTTCGCGCAAATGTGCATCCGCGCGGAGCTTTTTTACTCAATAGGCGCTTAAATGCACGCTCAGGTCCCACTCTTACAGGCGCATATCCAGATGTCCACTGCTGCTTACATGCATACATGACGCTGCAATGGGTATCTGGATATGCGCCTGCTCAATCCGCCCATCGTGAATATTATAACATAAACTTTCCTCTAGTAAAGGGGTTTTCCAGAAATATTTCCAAATTATTTACAAAATTTATCATTTCTTAACCTCAGTCCCGGAAAGCAGGGAGACTGTCTTGTACTTTATTCCGGAATACGCTAAAATAAATGCCAAATCAGGTATTTTTCTTTACAAAAATGGGGTGAGGTGAAAAAATGCAAAAAATTCCTTGGTATCAAAAAATCCAGATTCAGATTCCGATGATTGTTTTTCTCATCATTCTGATTCCTGCCGCTGCGTTCGGCTCCTACGATATCGGCACGTCCAGGCAGGCACAGTTGAAAGCGGCCGAAACTCAGACGGCGGAACGACTCTATGAAACCTCCCTGCTGATGCAGGACGTCATGAAAGAGCTTGAAAACACCGGTAAAACGCTGTCGGGAAACAGAGAATTTCTGGAACTTTTAAAAAAGTATCTCAAATCCCCGTGGGAACCAGGACTCCAAAGCGGCCTTCTCCTTGCCCTGGGACAGAGTTCCTGGCCAAACAGCTATATTGAACATATGTATCTCGTTTCAGATAACCCACCCTCTGTCCTTTCGTCCGACCCGGACGAAAAGCTTCCGGATCCGAAAGGAAGGGGACGTTTTCTTTACCAGGCCTGGCTTGACGGCATGCAGGGCCAGACCACCTGGTCCCTGCTCCCCTCCGGTGAAAACGGTGAGACACGCCTGGCCTGCTGGAGAGCCATCCCGGGCGGTGAAAATACCGGCGGCGCTTCCCTTGTTTGCGTGCTGAAGAACGGGTATTTGGAAAATATCACGGCAGGCCTGCGCGGCCGGGAGGGGAGCCTGAACGTAATCGGCTCCTATCAGGGGCGCCTTCTCTACTGCGACGCCCCGGACGACGGCTCCATTATGCCGGATGAAACGCTGGCAGAGAATCCTCTGTTCAGGGAAGCTTACTCCAAAACGGAAAATACGGGCAGCTATTTTGCCGAAGCCGATGGGCGGCGATGGCTGGTCTGTTACTATAATTCTCTCGAGGACGGCTGGAAATATATGTGCGCAGTCCCGGAACAGCTGATTTATACGGGCATTGCAGACCGCAAATTTATCGCCATCCTGCTTATTTCCGGTCTGGCCGGCGTTCTGCTCGGGTCACTGATCCTCTATTTTCTGGTGGTCCGGCCCCTTGGAAAACTACAGAAGAAAATGGAACTGATGGAAAAAGGGCAGCTGGAACCCCTCGGCTTTTCCGGAGGCAAAAATGAAATCGGCCTTGTGCTTCATGCCTACGATCATATGATCATCCGGCTGAAGAAGCTGATCGATGAGGTCTATGTGCAGCAGCTCCTCCGCAAACAGGCGGAACTCTCTTCTCTCCAGTCCCAGATGGACGAACACTTTTTATACAATACCCTGAACACGATTTACTGCAAGGCAGACGAAGAGAAGGCAAATGTTTCCGCCGCCATGATTTTGAAGCTGTCCCAGTATTTCCGCCTGAATCTGGCTGGGGGGCAGGAAAAAATCCCCTTGAATGAGATTCTTAAATTGCTCCATGCCTACCTGCAGATCCAACAGATGCGTTACGGACAGGCTATGGAATGCCGGATAGAAACCTTTCCCGATATGGACTCTTATATCTCATTAAAGCAGTTGTACCAGCCAATCGTAGAAAACGCCATTGTCCACGGCTTTGAAAAGAAACCCGGAAACCACCGCCTCCGAATCAATTTCCAAAAAGCAGGTACGAGACTCCGCTTCACCGTGCAGGATGACGGGATCGGCATGTCGGATGAAACATGCAGGGAAGTGCTCTCCGAAATGACCGCCTTTGACCATGTCCGCGGTAAAGGCTATGCCCTGCGCAATATCAGGGAACAGATCCGAATCACCTATGGGGAGGACTACGGCATTACAATGGAAAGCCGGCCGGGACTAGGTACCACCGTGATATTAGAAGTGCCGCTTGAAAGGAGAAACAAATGCAGCGAAAATATAGAATGATAGTCGTGGACGATGAACCAGCCGCCAGAAAATATGCTTTGCAGCAAATTGAATGGGAACGTCTGGGAATCACGGCGCTTTACGAGGCTGAAAACGGTCTGGACGCCCTTCGGATCATGGAAACAGCTAAACCGGATATCATGATCCTTGATATCCGGATGCCGGGTATGGACGGAGTCATGCTCTTAGAGGAAATCTGCCGGAGAAAATACGATATCGCCGTGATAGGACTCAGCGGATACAGTGATTTTGAAGCAGCCCGCAGAATGCTCTCCAGCGGCCGTGTCGTTGAGTACCTGCTCAAACCGGCCTCCGCCGACGCACTGTTCGAAGCAGTGACAAGATGTCTGGAAAAAATCGAAGAACGCGAGCAGATGGAACTGCTTCGAAACGGCCTTCAAAACCACTCCTCTCCTTTTCCACTGCCTCCGGATGAGGAGGAGACCGGCTGTGAATCACCCGAATCTTCGGAGGAACTGCCGCCGGAGGTAAGCGGCCGCAAAAGCGCAATTGTCCGCCTGGCCAAAGAATATATCCAGCTTCACTATGGAGAGAGACTTTCCCTTGAACAGGTCGCGGCCCAGGTCTACATTAACCCGTCCTATCTGTCCCGGATCTTCACCGAGGTGGAGGGGACCGGTTTTAATAAATATCTTCAGAAGTTGAGAGTCGATAAGGCAAAAGAACTGCTCCGCGATCCCGGCTATAAGGTGTACGAGGTTGCAGACTTGGTCGGATATCCGAATTTCCAGCATTTTTTGAAAATCTTTAAACGACTTGAAAACACGACTCCCAGCAAATACCGTGAAAACGCCATGTGGCTGATCGGACAGTAACGGCAGGCAAAAAGTAAATAAAAGACGCAAAAGTGAAAAAATGGTGTATTTAAACAATTTTTCACTTCAGTTATAATAAATTTAGTCAAAAATGACGGAAAGATAGAAATGAAAAAGACAAATTTACAATTTGGTAAAATCAGGCCTGTTCTTCATAAATTATACTTCTTTGGGATACTCCTGTCTCTTCTGCCGATCGCAGGGTGCAGCCGGGCCGGAGAAGAACAGCCGGAACCCCCGGCTGTTAAAGAAGGCTATTATACAATCGGAGTCAGCATGCCCACCACCCGGCTCGCTTACCGGAAGGCAATGAAGGAGCTTGTGGAAAAGGCATATCCGGAAAACGGAGAGAGTCTCCGGGCAGAGATTATTCTATTCGATGCAGACGGAAGCCAGAAACAACAGAACCAGGATATCCTGAACATGGCAGACAGCGGCGTAGACGGAATTGTACTCGTTCCGAACACAATGGAGAGCTGCCTCTCCTCGGTCGAATACGCAAATACAAAGGGTATTCCTGTTATCACCGTGGATAACCGCATCCGCAGCTCACCCTCCGCCCGGGTTGTAAGTTTTGTGGGAGCTGATCACTACTCCATGGGAAAAGAAGCCGCCCTGCTGTTTTTGCAGATACTGGAGGAGCGTTTTCCCGATAAAGAGGAGTGGAATGTCATCCAGCTCACCGGGATTCCTGATTCCTCGGGTACAATCGACCGCGGCCAGGCAATTGCGGATGTGCTCGCCGGAAGCAGCCGGATTCATGTTCTCGGTGAATATGACGGTGAGTTTACGGTAAAAAATGCAAAAAGCGTGATGGAGGACTGTCTCCGGATTTACGATAACATAGACGGTGTCATCTGCCAGAACGACAATATGGCGGAAGGATGTTACCAGGCGCTCCGCGAGGCCGGGGCAGACGGACAAATCGCAGTCGTAGGCATCGACGGCCAGAAAAGCACGCTCAAAATCATGGCAGAAGGAGGCATTCACGGGACTGTCCTGCAGCATCCGTCCATGATTCTGGATGGAATTGAATATCTCTGCGGCTATCTGGACGGAAAAACTTTAAACGATTTTTATTATGAACCCACCGATACCATCACGGTGGAAAATGCAGATTATTATCTGGAACATGATCTTTCGTGGTGAACCTTCTCCAAGGGCCCTGGCTGATGCGTTATCACCTGAGGATAAAAAAATGAAAGGAAAAATAACTATCCGGAATCTGAATAGTTACAGGAAAAATTTATTATGACTCAGGTACAAGAAAAAAACACAGGCCTGCGCATTCTACAGGGAATTATGAAGGCAATACAGGAATGCATGATCCCGGTCATTCCCCTGATTATGGCAGGAGGTCTGATTAAGGTCCTGATTATTATCCTGACGCTCTGCGGCGTCCTCCCCTCCGGGAGCCAGACCTACACAATATTAAGCGCCATCGGAGACGCCCCTTACTACTTTCTCCCCTTTGAGGTGGCGGTATCTGCGGCAAAGTATTTCAAGCTTCCCGCCCTGCTCCCCGTAGCCGCGGTTGGAATCATGTTTTCACCGGACTTTCTGAGTCTGTTTTCAGGGGGCGCCGTCTCCTTTTTCGGCCTTCCTGTCTCGGACGTTACATACAGCTACAGCGTATTGCCTATTATTCTTCTCGTATGGGTCATGGGGCTGCTCTACCGCGAGGTGGAAAAACGGCTGCCGGAAAGCCTGTTTAATTTCTTCGGTCAAATGCTGGTCCTGCTGCTCTCCTCACTTCTCGCAGTGATTGTGATCGGACCAATCGGCAACGGAATCGCAGAGCTGATCCGCGCCTTTGTCATGTGGATTCAGTCGGTCAACCATGTGCTTGCGGAAATCTGTTTCGCAGTTATGTTCCCGTTCTTAAACATGTGCGGCATGCAGTGGCCTTTCATTCTGGACGCCATCTCTACCGTGGGACTGAACGGATATGAAGCGCTGTGTATCATTTCTCTGCTCTGCGTAAACGTATCCCAGGGAGGCGCCTGTCTGGCCACCGCCGTCAGGGCAAAGGATAAGAAGCGAAAGGAACAGTGTTTCGGAATGGGAATCACAGCCGTATTAAGCGGCGCCAGCGAACCATCCACTTACTCTAATTTCCGCTACAAAAGACCCATGATTGCCGCCCTGATCGGCAGCGCCGCCGCAGGCCTGTATGCCGGCCTTGTAACGGTCCGGGCATTTTCCTTCGTGCCTCCTGCCGCAGCCTCCATCCTCATTTTCATGGATGTACAGAACGCAATGAACCTGGTCCATGCCGTCATCACGGGATTGATCGCGCTGGGCGTAAGCTTTGCTGCCGGCATGATTCTTGGATTTGATGAACCGGAAGCGGATAATGCAGAAGTTTAACCATACGGAAAATACGTCACTGTTCACGGGTAGTATCTCGCGAGATGTTTTTGTGAGTGAACCGCAGCGAAAGTCACTGACATCTTACCCTTTGGGTAAAACCCGATTAATCAGATAACGGAGGATAGAAATATGATCGAATTAAAAGGAAACAGACTAATAGATTTAAGCCATACGGCAGAGGCCGATATGCCCTGTGATCCGGCGCTTGCACTCCCGGAATTAGACTTCTTCTCCAGGGAAGGCGACGGCCCCGCGCTTCACAACCTGGAAGTGATACGCTATTGTCCCCACACCGGCACCCATATGGATTCCCCTTTCCATGTGTGCAGTCAATGGGGCGGCATTGAAACGGTTGACCCGGCCGTTCTAATCGGCCCGGCCACCATAGTGAACCTCTCCGTCCCGGAGTATGATTATGCCGTAACAAAGGATGATCTGAGACAGTGGGAAGAGGTAAACGGCGCCATCCCCGACAGGGACGCGGTTCTGCTCCACACCGGCCATGCTGATAAATGGACGGATGGCAGCGACGGTTATATCAACAGAGGTTATATCCGCCTCGCACCGTCAGCGGCAGAATACCTGGTGACGAAGAAAAGCCGCTTTATTGCCCTTGAAAGCATCAGCGTGGACGGCAGCGATACAGAGGTGCATAAAATTCTGATGGGAAACGGCATCTGTATTGTAGAAAACGTCTGCAACCTGGAAAAATTGGGCTGCACGCACTGCAGTACCATCGGAACTTTTCCCGCCGTTAAAGGGGCGAGTGGTGTGTGGGTGCGGCTGATGGCTCTGGTTTGACATCGTTTTGTAAAGTAGAATAGCGCACCCATGTTAAGGACGTTTTTACTAAAAAAGGCCTCCGGCTGCAGCTTCTTAAACTGTAACCGAAGGCCCTTGTCAACCCAAAGAAATCAGGGCCAGGAACAGTCCCAGGAAGGCAAAAAACGCCACCAGCCCTATAACCAGAACATTGAACCGCATGGATGGAGCCATCTCGGTAAAAACCTTTCGAAATCCACCGCCGCTTCTGTCCGCCTCATCTTCTTCCCCGCCTGCCTCATCCTCTTCTTCCGGCATATCAAGAAAAATGACAGGCTCTGCCCTGTCCTTTTCAGACTCCTCCGCCGCCTCATTAAGAACAGCCAATGCCTCTTCCAAACTGCTCCTGTCCACATAATAATTTGTAACCGGAACTATATCGATGGTATTCTCACGGTAATTATCCGTAGGCACGGCGTTTTGCATCTCTTCCACGAAAAAGGGAATGTTTCTCCGTCTCAGGCCTTCCTCCAGATACACCGTCTCTATCTCCGGGCTGCCCGTCAGCAGAACGGGTTCCTTCATCATAGACAGGGCCATTTCAAAATCATATTCAATATCAGCCAGCCTTTTTTTGCACTCCGGGCATACAATGACATCCTGCGGATAGATTTTTCTGCATCCCGGGCAGATTCGTTTCGCCATCACTTCTCCTCCGATCGTAAGCAGGGCCGGAATCACAGGTGATTCCGGCCCCGAGCTGTCTTATATCATTGTTTTAGAATCTGAATTTATCCTCAAAATAATCCTTCAGCTCTGCAATCGGAACACGTACCTGCTCCATTGTGTCACGGTCTCTGACCGTAACAGCGTTGTCTGTCTCGGAGTCAAAGTCATAGGTGATACAGAACGGTGTTCCAATCTCATCCTGTCTTCTGTAACGTTTTCCGATGTTGCCTCTGTCGTCAAACTCACAGTTGTAGTATTTGCAAAGCTCTGCGTAAACCTTCTCCGCACCCTCGTTCAGTTTCTTGGACAGAGGGAGCACGCCTACTTTTACAGGTGCAAGCGCCGGATGGAAATGAAGGACGGTTCTGACATCGCCTTCTCCAATCTCCTCCTCGTCATATGCTGCGCAGAGGAATGCCAGTGTCACACGGTCGGCGCCCAGTGACGGCTCAACTACGTAAGGGATATATTTCGTCTTCTTCTCATCATCAAAGTAAGCCATATCCTGTCCGGATGTGTTCTGATGCTGTGTCAGGTCATAATCGGTTCTGTCCGCAATACCCCAGAGTTCTCCCCAGCCGAACGGGAACAGGAATTCCAGATCCGTTGTGGCTTTGCTGTAGAAACTCAGCTCTTCCTTCTCGTGATCTCTTGCACGCATCTCTTCGTCTTTAATGCCTAACGCTTTCAGCCAGTTAATGCAGTAATCTTTCCAGTATGCGAACCACTCCAGGTCGGTATCCGGCTCGCAGAAGAACTCAAGCTCCATCTGCTCGAACTCTCTTGTACGGAATGTGAAGTTTCCAGGTGTGATCTCATTACGGAAGGACTTTCCAACCTGGGCAATTCCGAACGGGATCTTCTTTCTGGAAGTTCTCTGTACGTTCTTAAAGTTAACGAAAATACCCTGGGCAGTCTCAGGCCTTAAATATACGGTATTCTTGGCATCCTCCGTTACACCCTGGAATGTCTTGAACATCAGGTTGAACTGGCGGATATCGGTGAAATCATGCTTGCCGCAGCTTGGGCAGCAGATGTTGTTGTCGTCGATGTACTTTTTCATCTCTTCCTGGGACCAGGCGTCAACGGAACCCTCGATTTTGATTCCTTTTTCATCCATATAGTCCTCAATCAGCTTGTCGGCACGGAAACGCTCTTTACATGCCTTACAGTCCATAAGAGGATCGGAAAATCCGCCGAGATGGCCGGAAGCTACCCATGTCTGGGAGTTCATTAAGATTGCGCAGTCAACGCCTACGTTGTACGGGCTCTCCTGTACGAATTTCTGCCACCATGCTCTCTTTACATTGTTTTTCAGCTCCACACCGAGGTTACCATAGTCCCATGTATTGGCAAGTCCGCCGTAAATCTCAGAACCGGGGTATACAAAACCTCTTGATTTGGCAAGGGCTACAATTTTTTCCATTGTCTTTTCCATCTTTAATTTATCCTCCTATCTATTTGAACACGACCAGGGCTTTGCCGCCCTCCGGTATTGTTACCGTGTATTCATCTTTCTTTTCTGTACCTTCCGTCATGTAAAGGACTTTGCCGGAAAACATCACATTACCGCCGCCTTCTATCATAGCGACAGATGCCTCGGCATTCGACTTTATCTCGTCCGCCGCAGCCTCTTTCCCGTCCGCTTTCACAAACTTCGCATCGGCGAACCAGCCCGCCGTATCGGCATCGGCAGTTTTCTTTACCTCAAGAGCCGTGACCGAATTGCTCATATCCTCGTTGTCATTTGTCTGGCGGAAATGAATCAGATCCTCCAGGGACGCATAGTCGAATATGGCCTTCAGCACGCCTTTGTCGGCGGTGGAACTCTGTAACGATACAGGAAGCTTACTGCCTCCCATCTTGTTCTCCGCCAGCCCTTCGGCCCCGTTCTCCTGATTGAACCGGATCACAGCGGCTTCCAGATACTTCTGTAAATCTTTGCCGTCGACAGCATCTCCTTCATATTCCTGAACCAGCGCACTGGAAACTGCGCCATCCTGCGCCACATATACACAGCTTACAGACGGAGAGAATGTACTTTTCTGCCTGGAACCGCAGCCTGTCATCAGCATTACGGCCACAGCAGCAACTGCCAAAAGCAGTCCTGACTTTTTCATCACTCATCCTCCCTTATAGTTTTGCATCAAGTTTTTATAGTATACCTTCTTTTTCCTTTATTTTCAATAGGCGCCCCGGTTTTTCTTTACATGGAATCACACAATTGCCTCCAGGATCTCCAGGGAATGAAATTTTTTGTCTATGTAGTGCTTTTTATTATCTTCGACGCAGCGTCTGAACTCCTCAAACACCTCATCGGTAAGCAGAAACGTATACAGTTTTTCCACCGGTGAAAATACGATAAATTCCCAGGCATACACGGCCGACTCACTGACGGCCCGGCCCGGGCGTTCCGTGTACTCGCCGTTAATAGACATGGCCTTAAGCTCAAAAATCCGCTGTACCAGCCTGTTTGGGATTGCAGGTTTTAAGAGGGCCCTGAAGGATTGGTAGAGAAGCTTAAGCATCTCCGTCCCCTCAATCCCCTCTCTCTCATAATAGTCGGCAAACTCCACAAAATAGGAGGCATAGCAGGCACATTCCATGTCCCTTTCAAGGCCCTCGAAATAATTTTCTATCTCAGCGCCGTAGAGGTTATATGCATCCCGCCCCTCCGACAGAGAAAACACGCCGAACGCAAAGGGACGGCTGGACGCCCGAAGCAGGCTTCCCGGCCTTTTGGCCCCTCTTGCAAAGGCAGTGATTTTCCCCCGCTCTTTTGTCAGGATGACAAGACGTTTGTCGTATTCCCCTACCGGAAATGCGCTGAGCACCATACCCGTGGTTTTAACCAGTTCTCTCAAAACTTCCGCCTCCTGACCTTTTTCAGGGCACTGATTTCCAGTTCTGGAAAGCTGTGTCCTCTGAGCTTCTATAGAGTTACGGTTCACTCCGTGCCTGTAACTCTATATATCCTTCGGGTTATAACCGTAATTCTTCATATAAAGATCACTGTCACGCCACTCTTTTCTGACCTTAACCCAGAGTTTTAAGTTCACCTGGGTGTCCATCAGGTTCTGGATCTCCGTCCTGGCCGAGGTCCCAATCTTCTTTAACTTCCCGCCGTTCTTCCCGATAATGATTCCCTTGTGGGACTCGCGTTCGCAGACGATCGTAGCGTCGATATCAATGAGTCCGTTCGGACGTTCCTTCATCTGGTCGATAACAACGGCAATGCCGTGAGGAATTTCGTCATCCAGCATTCTCAGGGCTTTCTCCCTGATAAGCTCGGCGGCAATCTGGCGCATGGGCTGGTCTGTCACCGTGTCCTCGTCGTAGAATTGCGGGCCGCAGGGCAGATATTTGAAAATGCAGTCTTTTACATCCTCGATATTGATTTCCTTTAACGCCGACACGGGGATAATCTCGGCAAATTTGCAGATGTCCTTATAGGCTGCGATAAAGGTGAGGATTTCCTCTCTCTTTACCGTGTCAATCTTATTGATGACCAGCATGACCGGTGTCTTTACCTTATTAAGCTGCTCTGCGATATGACGCTCTCCCGCACCGATAAATGTGCTCGGCTCCACCAGCCACAGAATCACATCGACTTCCTTCAGCGTGTGTTCCGCCACGCTGACCATGTATTCCCCCAGCTTGTTCTTTGCTTTGTGGATGCCCGGGGTGTCAAGGAAGATAATCTGTCCTCTTTCGTCCGTATACACCGTCTGGATTCTGTTCCTGGTCGTCTGCGGCTTATCGGACGTGATCGCGATCTTCTGTCCAATAAGATGATTCATGAGCGTGGATTTTCCCACATTCGGCCTTCCTATTAAAGTTACAAATCCTGATTTTAAATTATCCTGCATTCATGCTCCTTCATCCGTAACGGTCCACACGCTTTGAAAACTGCCTTCTGGAAACTTTAAGCGTATGAACCGTTACATTTATTCTTCATTCGTTGTTTCAATCTTTTCCCGTTTAATTAAACAGGTTCTTTATGCTGCCGAACAGCTCTTTATTTTCTTTGATTTTCTCGGCATTACCCACCACACAGAAGCTTCCTGTGCTTAAGATAGCCCTGATAATGCCTGCCAGCGCGCGGATATCCTCCGGTTTCGCTGTCAGGATCTGTCTTCTCTCCTCCGCAAGCATCTCGTCGGTCACGCCTGAATACCAGGCTGAAACTGCTTTGGCTCCTTTGTAGGGAGGTAAGAGCGGTGTATCCAGATCACTGATAGTGCCGATTACGTATTTCGTCATATCCCTCTCGTCCGCATCGAACTGCTCCAGATATTCTGCCACGCCCTCAAAGACCTGATCCGTCTCTTTCAGGTTCGGATCACGGTAGGATACAAAATATCCCTCGCCGGACCGTCCTGCACTGTTCATGACACCGTAAGCTCCGCCCTTAACACGGATATTGAGCCATAGATAGTCATAACCCAGGATCGGTTTTAATACGCGCAGCGCACCCGTGTAGGAATATCCGCTGCCGGAGAAGGTGCCGCAGCGCGCCACATAGTTCACCTGTGAAGAGGTCATGAAACCTTCGTTCCTGTTGCCCTTTTCCCATACGAACGGATACGCCGGGCCGCCGGTCTTTGGAAGTTTATCCTTTAAAAGCTTCATGGCAGATTCCAGATATTGAAATCCCGCATCGTCCGCCGTGTAGCTCACCGTCATATTATCGGCCGTGAAAAGGCGTCCTGCCGTCTCTTTTAACTTCTGCATCAGAACTTCTTTTTTCGCGTCGTAATTCTTCGCCATATCTTCGAGGAACTGATAATAGGCAATTCCTCCCGTCACATCGTTGAAAGCAGAGGTGGCCGAAAAATAGGACGTGGCTCTTGCCACTGCCGCGGAATGGGCTGCTGCATTCAGCTTTGCCTGGCTCCTGGACTTCATTTCTCCCACAATTTCACCGAGACGTTTTCCGTCATCCAGAATGGAATCCATAAGCATCTCACCAATCATTGTAAAACCAAAATCAAGCTTATCGTAAAGCACGCGCGCACTGGCAGTAAAGGCTCCCGTGAACTTCTCCGGATCCGATAAATCAGGGAAAGAGGTTACGCTCAGGCTGATTCCGCCGCTGTTTAAATTGATCTCATTAGCCAGATCACTGTAGCTGTGCTCTTTTGTGTTCACATAACCCAGAACGGCTTTCAGGAGGCCGACATAAGGCAGATCCTCCGACGGCACCCGGTTTGTGTCAAACATCACCTTCAGGTATCCGATTCCGGATGTGAACATATTGTGGCAGAGCACGGTCGTTCCGTCCATCTCCTTCACTTCCAAGCAGAGTTTCTCCGGTTTTTCTTCTATATCTTCACGTTTAAGCAGAGGAATCTTCTCCAGATCCCCCCTGGGTGACGGGGTATCCTGATAGGTTTTCAGTTCCTTCGTCTTTTCCACCAGGACCTTAATTTCACTTTCCGTAAGGCTCTTCTTATATTCAGCCAGCTTCTTCCGTAAATTTTCATCCTCGATGGCCGTCAGATTGCGCTTCGGGCTGACCGTGATGACAGCTTCAAACGGGTTATCCAGAAGGAAGGTCCGGATCAGGTTCTCAAAATATCCCTCATCCACTGCTTTCTTCAGGAATTCAAATGTCTTTTCATATTCCAGATGCATCAGAGGATCACCGTCATAAAGCCAGCTGTCCATACTCTGGAGACCGTACATCAGTCCCTTGGGCGCCGAACCGAAGTCTGCCTCCCTGTAACGGAACTCATAGTAATTGATGCCGGCCAGAAGGCTCTTCTTATTGATCCCCTGGTCGGCCAGTTTCCGCAGAGTGCCCTTGACCACGGCCAGGAATTCACCCAGCTGTTCCTTGTCTGCATCCTTGGCTATCACGGAAAAATAGGGCTGCAAAATGCCGTTCTCGTAACCGCCCAGGATATCCTGGCCGATTCCCGCCTTTACAAGTTCCTCTTTCAATGGAGCTCCCGGCGCATCAATCAGCGTGTATTCCAGAATCTGGAACGCCATATAGTGGAGGGGATTGAGATCGTCTCCCACGACGGTATTCACGGAGAGGTAGGTCGCCTGTTCCTCCGGCTCGGAATCCGTAATGGAATAAAAGATTTCGCGTTCCTCCGGCTTATCAAATGGTTTCTGCATATGAATCTCGGAATCTACCGCCTGCCTGTCGTAGCGGCTCAGATATTCCCGATCCAGCCAGTCCAGTTTCTCCGCCATATCCATATCGCCGTAAAGGTAGATAAAGCTGTTGGACGGGTGATAATATTTGCTGTGGAAATCCAGGAATTCTTTATAGGTCAGGGACGGAATCACATCCGGAGCGCCTCCCGATTCGTTGCTGTAGCAGGTGTCGGGGAAAAGCACATTTCTCGTATACCGGTCCAGTACGCTCTCCGGTGATGAAAAGGCTCCCTTCATCTCATTGTAAACGACTCCGTTGTAGGTGACGGGACCGTCCTCGGATTCCATCTCATAGTGCCATCCTTCCTGCATGAAGATCTTTTCCTCATTGTAAATATTGGGATGAAGCACAGCATCCATATAGACATCCATCAGGTTCTGGAAATCCTTGTCATTGCAGCTTGCTACCGGGTAAACCGTTTTATCCGGATAAGTCATGGCATTTAAGAATGTGTTGAGGGATCCCTTTACCAGTTCTACAAACGGATCCTTTACAGGGAATTTTTCCGATCCGCAGAGCACGCTGTGCTCCAGAATGTGGGGAACTCCCGTGCTGTCGGACGGAGGTGTCCTGAAGCCAATGGTAAATACCTTATTTTCGTCCTCATTAGAAAGCAGGAAAATCCTGGCGCCGGTTTTCTTGTGCTCCAGGATCATTGCTTCTGAATTTAATTCTTTTACATACGTTTCTGTTATTACCTGATATGCATTTAAATCCTTCACTGTCATTCTCATCATCCTTTTCCTGATTGTTCGTATCGCTGTCTGCGGCGTTTGCCTTTTCTCAGTCTATAAACGGCAATACATTCCTTTCTTACATTTTACCCATAAATTTGTCTTTCAGTACAGCAAAACCTTCTCTTACCCACATATGTATGGCTAAAACAGGATCTCCCGGGGCTGCAATCCCAGAAACATTGTAGATTTCCTGTTTTTTCGCAATGGATTTGGCCCTGAAAACATGGTAATTGCTGGTCAGAACCGCAATCTTCACGGAGTCGGACCGCTCCCTGTAGCTGCCCATCAGGCTTTCTTTCGCAGCCATGGCCTTATATTTTTCCTGGTAATCAATTACCTTTTTACTGTAAACAATGTTCTGCACCGTGTTGACTGACTGCTCTTCCAGCAGAAGCTGGGATTCGGGAATGCCGTTGTACAGAAGATAATCATACATGGCTCTGGCCTCACTGATATCTTCGCCCGCTCCCTGCCCGCCCGAAAGCACCAGTACGGTATTCGGATTATTCTCCGCATAATTAAGCGCCCTGTCCAGCCTTTTCTTCAGGGAATTGCTCACCTCACTGCCCCTCACCTTGGCTCCCAGCACAATCACGTACTCGGCGGCCCGCCGGCTGGATGCAATAGCGCTCCATCCAATCATCAGCTCCACCGCCACAAAGATGACGGCGCAGGCCGTACAAAATGTGGCTACCGACACCGGCAGCCAGTGGGGAACCGACTGAGGATGCTTATTATAGTAATGAAGCCCCGCCGCAAGCAGCGCAAAAACAACGGCCATCGACGGCCAGAACAGTGCAAACGAAGTGGACAGCCCAGAATACAGTGCGATAATCCCATAGTAAAGCAGACATAAAACGGCCGCGCCTTCCAAGATCCAGGTCATTGATTTCCTCCTTTGTAGGGTAAACCTCCAATGTAAACAGTATCTGCAGCGTTACATCTCGCTTCTGCGGATAATATCATAGTACTCCGCATTTCCTCCCAGATCCACATAAAGAATCTGTTTGGGATGGGGCGCACTTTCCATCTGATTTCCTTCCTCATCGTAAATGGCCGCAACCTGAATTTCCAGATTCCTGCCGTCCGGTTTCATAATCTCCACTGTCTCGCCCACGGAAAACTTGTTTTTCTGTTCGATCCGGATTAGGCCGTCCTCCCTGACTTCCTCCACCGTGCCGAGATACGTATAATTCTTCACATAAGTGTTGCTGTCGTAAATCTGTGTGGTGGCATCCGGCTTATTAAAATAGAAACCTGTTGTGAATTCCCTGTACGTGCATTTCCCGATTTCCGCTTTATACCACTCCATATTCTCCCTGTAAAGCTCCGGGCTCTTCAGATAATCATCGATCGCTTTTCTGTAAGTCCTGGCTACCGTGGCTACATAGAGTGCTGTCTTCATCCTGCCTTCTATCTTAAAGCTGTCGATTCCCGCCTCGATCATCTCCGGAATGTGCTCAATCATGCACAGATCCTTGGAATTGAAAATATAGGTTCCTCGCTCATTTTCGTATACGGGCATGTATTCTCCCGGTCTCGTCTCCTCCACCACCGAATATTTCCAGCGGCACGGATGGGTGCAGGCGCCCTGGTTGGCATCCCTGCCTACAAAATAATTGCTCAGCAGGCAGCGGCCCGAGTAGGAAATACACATTGCCCCGTGCATGAAGCTTTCTATCTCCATATCCTCCGGAATCTTATCCCTGATTTCCCGTATCTCTTTCAGAGACAGCTCCCGGGCGGTAACGACTCTCTTTGCCCCCAGGCCGTACCAGAACAGGTAGGTTCCATAGTTGGTATTATTGGCCTGGGTGCTGATATGAATCTCCATATCGGGAAGGACCCTCTTTGCAATGGCAAATACGCCGGGATCCGAGATAATCAGCGCATCCGGCTTTATCTCCTTCAGCTCCTCAAAATAGCGCTCCACTCCCGGCAGATCTTCATTGTGCGCCAGGATGTTGGCTGTTATATAAACTTTGACACCTCTCCCGTGTGCAAAGGCAATTCCCTCTTTAATCTCTTCATTGGTAAAATTCTTGGCCTTGGCCCGCAGGCCGAACGCCTCTCCGCCGAGATAGACGGCATCGGCTCCGTAAATTACCGCAGTCTTTAACCCATCCAGACTTCCCGCCGGAATCAAAAGCTCCAGTTTTCTCATATTCCAGGTCCTCATTTCTTTACGCTGATTGTGACTCCGTCCCCTATCGGGACAATCGATGTCTCAAATTCTTCCATATGGGTGAGCGTATAAAGATATTCCCTCATCCTCGCATGGATAGTCCTGTTCCTGCGCTCCACCGCATACCGGGATTCGATGATATCGCCGTCCTGGAGCACATTGTCGGATACCAGAACGCCCCCCTTGGGAAGCAGTTTCAGGATAACGGGCAGCCAGTGCATATACTGCCCTTTGGCCGCATCCATGAATATAAAATCATAAGGGCCGGAAAGCGCGCTCAGAATTTCTTCTGCATCACCTTCCAATAAGGTGATCCGCCCTTCTTCCCCTGCCCTTTTAAAATTGTCTTTCGCTATAGGAATACGTTTTTCGTATTTTTCAATTGTTGTAATGTGGCAGTCTTTTGGCATCGCACGGCTCATCAGCAGAGCGGAATAACCCACTGCGGTGCCCACCTCCAGAATTTCCTTTGGCTGTTTCATTGCCACAAGGGTCTTTAACAGAGCCGACGTCTCTTTTCTGATAATCGGGACATAAGAAGAAACAGCCTCCTCTTCTATTTCATCACAGAGACTGCCGTTTCCCGTATCCAGAGAATTGATATATGATGTTATTCTCTCATTTACTACCATGACTCATAAGCTCCATCTTCATCGGCTACGTCGCCGGCCGGAAGGCCGTCGGCCGCGCTGCCGTTATTCACTTCGCCGCCAACCGCGCTGCCGCCGTTTTCATTCGCGGCGCTTACGCCGGCCGCTGCAGTTCCCTCACCCGCACCGCCGCTTTCCTGGCTTTGCGTGTCCTGGCTGCCGCTCTCCGCCTCAGTGCTTGAAGACGAAGCGGTTTCGGCGCTGCTTTCTTTGGCTTTCGCTTTTTCGATCTCAATTCCACTCTCATCGATCAGTTTCAACATATCTTTTGATGTCATTGACGTATTGAGCGTGTAAGTCCCCGGATATACTTCGTAATCATAAAATTTAGCCTGGATAACAAAAATCAGCTTATTCTTAACCAGTCCGCTCTTTTCCAGTTCTCCGGCCACAGCCGACACGGACTCGCCCTTTTTTACCGTAATCTCCATATCTTTACCCGGCGCCTCGGCCACAGCCGTGGGAGAAAAAATCTCATGCCCGATACTGTACCCTCTGGTGATGCCTTCATAAAGCAGGAAAAATACAAGAGCATAGAACAGCAGCCTGATTGACATGCTGATAATTGTCGTGGTTATCCTGTTAATTTCTCTTGTTGTCCGGCTCATACGCGGTCACTCCTGTCTATCCGCCGGATTCCGGCCTGCATTCCAGGCCGGTCCCGGCGCTTCTATCCTCTACCGGTATTACACTTCCATGATAATCGGAAGGATCATCGGATTTCTCTTCATCTTCTTCCAGAGGAAGTCGCTTAAGCTGTCTCTGATAATATTTTTAATCTTACCCCAGTCGCTCACGTGGCGTTTCAGGCAGTCCTGTACGGCTGCATCCACGATCTTCTGGGCTTCATCCATCAGATCCTCCGACTCTCTGACGTATACAAAACCTCTCGATACGATGTCAGGGCCGGCCATGAGCTGGTTGCTGTATTTTTCAAGTGTCAGCACTACGATAATGATACCGTTCTGTGCCAGGTTCTGACGGTCGCGCAGGACGATATTACCCACATCGCCGATACCGAGTCCGTCCACAAGGATTCCTCCCGCCTGAACGTGATCTTCGATTTTGTAGCCCTCGTCCCCAATCTCCACCACATCGCCGGACGACATGATGATGACATTCTCCTTCGGAATACCCATGGACTCCGCCAGGCCCTTCTGAGCCATCAGATGACGGTACTCGCCGTGCACAGGAATCGCATATTTGGGGCGGATCAGGGAATACATCAGTTTAATTTCTTCCTGGCAGGCATGTCCGGAAACATGGGTATCCTGGAAAATAACCTCGGCTCCCTTCATGGAAAGCTCGTTGATTACCTTGGAAACTGCCTTTTCATTTCCTGGAATTGGTGTTGAACTTAATATTACCACATCTCCCGGCATAATGGATACTTTTTTATGAAGACTGGCGGCCATTCTGGAAAGGGCGGCCATGGATTCTCCCTGGCTTCCCGTTGTAATCAGGACCGTATCCTCCTTCTTGTAATTTTTCAGGTGTTCAATATCGATCAGCGTTCCCTCCGGAATATTGATATATCCCAGTTCGCTGGCCGTGCCGATTACATTGACCATGCTTCGGCCTTCCACCACTACTTTTCTTCCATACTTATAGGCCGAGTTGATAATCTGCTGAACGCGGTCTACATTGGATGCAAAAGTTGCGACGAGAATCCTGTTATTCTTATGTTCTGCAAAAATGGAATCAAAGGTTTTTCCAACCGTTCTCTCCGACATGGTGAATCCCGGTCTGATAGCATTGGTACTGTCGCACATAAGCGCCAGAACGCCTTTCTTGCCAAGTTCCGCAAAACGCTGCAGGTCAGCCGGCTCACCGAATACAGGCGTATAGTCGATCTTGAAGTCACCAGTGTGAAGAATGATTCCGGCCGGTGTGAAAATTGCAAGAGCCGATGCATCTGCAATGCTGTGGTTCGTCTTAACGAATTCGATTCTGAAGCAGCCCAGGTTGATGGACTGGCCGTGTTTTACCACCTTGCGTTTGATGGACTTCGTCATGTTGTGTTCTTTTAATTTATTGTCAATCAGTCCGATTGTCAGCTTTGTTCCATATACGGGAGCCGGTACGTCTTTCAGTACGTACGGCAGCGCGCCGATATGATCCTCATGGCCGTGCGTGATAACAAAGCCCTTCACCTTGCTGATATTGTTCTTTAAATATGTTACGTCCGGGATAACCAAATCGATTCCCAGCATGTCGTCGCTTGGGAATGCCAGACCGCAGTCCACGACAATAATACTGTCTTCATATTCAAAGGCAGTCATGTTCATGCCGATCTGTTCCAGTCCTCCGAGCGGAATGATCTTTACCTTATTTTGTTTAATATCCTGTTTCAAAGATTGCACCTCCGTGTGTCTTTTATTTTCATTTTTCATTTATTTTTCGATCTCTACTCCCAGGTCGCTCATAAGCTCCTCAAAAATTTTGGACATGTAATCAAGTTCTCCGTCATCGTCCACAAATTCATAAGATGCTTCCGGGTCTTCCGGTTTTGATTTATCTCTTAAAAGATAGCAGTCGCCGTCTTCCTCTTTTGAATCGGTCACTAAAAGATAGGTCTCCCCATTCATCTTAGTCTCTTCCAGTACATAAAAACTGATTGATTCTCCATCCTCAGTCTGGAGCGTAATCATATCGTCGCTGTTTTCCATAATTTTGTCAAATGTATCCATTCTGATTTTCCTTTCCTGCCTGCAGAATTATCCCGGCGCACCGTTGCCTTCTGCGGCACTATTCCTCCGACTGTTCCATCGGCTGTGTATTTGCCATATTTTCCTTACTGATAGCCAGTGAATCCAGATAGCCCTGCAAAATAAGGGAAGCCGCAACTTTATCAATCACTGCTTTCCTGTTCTCGCGGCGCACTCCGCTTTCTATTAAAATCTGCTCTGCAGCAGTCGTAGTCAAACGCTCGTCCCATAAAATCACAGGCAGACCGGTGCGGCGCTCCAGCATTTCTTTAAATGCAAGAGTCTTCTCCACGCGCTCTCCCGATGTATTATTCATATTCTTAGGATACCCTAAAACTATCGTTTCAATCTGGTATTCCCCAATCAATTCTTCTATCCGCGCGCACGTCTGGCGCAGTTTATTCTCGTCCTTGCGGGTAATCGTCTCAACGCCCTGGGCCGTGAAACCCAGCAGATCGCTGACCGCCACCCCCGTCGTCTTGGACCCAAAGTCAAGTCCCATCACTCTCATAAGCTGTTTTACCCATAACAAAACAAGCTGGCATATCGCCAACCGTCCTGCCTTTCCTATCTTACGCTGTTATCTGTTCCGTAATCATACAGAACAAAAGAAAACGGCCAAAAGCCGTCCCACAAAACCAATCCCCGGGGCCAGCCCGGACTATTTAAGTTTTGTCTCCACGTAAACCTTCATCAGTTCTTCCAGAATCTCATCACGCTCAACCTTCATAATCAGGCTCCTGGCGCTCTTATGGCTGGTAATATAGGTCGGATCTCCAGACATAATATACCCGACCATCTGATTAATAGGGTTGTACCCCTTTTCAGTCAAAGCAACATAAACCTGCTCCAGAACCTGGCTAACTTCCAGCTTCTTCTCTTCCTGTACTGCCTTAAAATATTGTGTATTACTAATATCGCCCATGATTTTATCCACGTCCTTTAAACTACTCTTATCTATTCTACATTAAAAACCCCCATTCGGCAAGAGAAATTTTCGCGCCCGCTTTGAGCAGTGCGAAAAAACGGCCAAGTATAACTCTGTTGGGAGCTTGCTCACATAAGGAGTTATGCTTGGTTGTTTTTTCATAGGGCGAATGCCCGCGACTGAGATGCAGCGCAGCGGAATGGAAGTTGTGCACTGCGGCGTAGTGGGACGCCACCAGTTCTTTTCCTTATCCCCCCTATTCCCGCTTCCCTATTCATCTATTCTTTCTCCCCTGCCGTTTTTCTTCTACCGTTATATTCTTCCACCGCTTTTTCATCTATCATTTTTCACCTGTCGTTTTTTACCTATCTTTCCTTCATCCGTTCTCATATCCTATCATTCCATTTTACCACATTTATAAATAATGCAAAAGGCACAGCAGACCATTCACAATAGTCCGCTGTGCCTTTCCAATACTATTCACAGGTAATATCCCGCGTTAACAGTCACCTTAATTCTTCCAGAAGGAGAATCTCATCCGTCAGTTTCCCCTTCAAAATCCCCTTAACCGTGGCATTCTTAAGCCCTTCCCTGAACGGCACCGCTGCCTTTACATACTGTCTGGTATGCCCCATCATATAAGTATCGCCTTCTATGATAACAGGCTCCTCCAGAAGCACCTCTGTCTCTTTTCCAAGGAATGATTCGCGGTATGCCCCAGACATTTGACGCTCCAGTGTAAGAAGAATTTCACTGCGGACCGATTTCACCGGCTCCGGCACCTGATTTTCCATCACGGCAGCCTTGGTTCCCTCCCGCTTCGAATACTTGAAAATGTGCATCTCGTAAAACCGGACGGTCTCCAAAAACTCTTTTGTGGCGGCGAATTCTTCCTCCGTCTCTCCCGGAAATCCGACAATCACATCCGTCGTGACAGCCGGATTGTCGAAGTGTTTTCTGAGAATCCCGCACCGTTCCAAATAATCCTCCGCCGTATAATGGCGGTTCATTCTGGCCAGGGTTGCATTGCATCCGCTCTGAAGGGAAAGATGGAAATGGGGGCAGATCGTTCTGAGGGATGCCAGGGCAGAAGTGAATTCCTCCGTTATAATGCGCGGTTCCAGCGAACCAAGGCGGATTCTCTCGATCCCCTCTATCTTATCAAGCTTCTGAATAAGCCCCAGCAGATTTTCCTTCTTCTCCCCGGCAAAATCGACACCATAGGAGCTCAGGTGGATTCCCGTCAAGACAATCTCTTTATATCCCGCTGCCGCCAGACCTTCGACTTCCCTCACCACATCCTCCACAGCACGGCTTCTGACCCGTCCTCTTGTGTAAGGAATGATGCAATAGCTGCAGAACTGGTTGCAGCCGTCCTGGACCTTAATAAAGGCTCTTGTGTGGCCCGCAATTTTTTTAACGTGAAGTTCTTCGTATTCATGGGACGCGGCGATGTCAATCACTTCCTCACGCTCTTCCCTGTCGCCGAAATACCGTTCCAAAAGCTCCACCAAATCTTTTTTCTTATTATTTCCAATTATTAAATCCACTGCGCTGTCTTTTTCCAAATCATCCTTCGCAGCCTGGACATAACAGCCCACAGCCACAACAACGGATTCCGGATTCATCTTCTTGGCGCGGTGCAGCATTTGCCTCGATTTTTTGTCCGCCACATTTGTTACGGAACAAGTGTTGATAATATATACGTCGGCCCCTTCCTTAAAGGGCACGATCTCATAGCCGGCATCTTCCAGGAGCTGCTGCATGGCTTCTGTCTCATAGGCATTTACCTTGCATCCCAGATTGTGCAGTGCTGCTTTTTTCATTGTCATTCTCCTTAAACTAAAATTTGACCGGACGGACTAAACTGTAATCAGCCGCTCTGTACCTAGCAGACCGGCCCGTGGAATACAATCCGGCGTGAACAATCATACGCTTCGCGGAATACTGCCTGTGCACAGTAACATGCTGCGTGATGCACAGAAACGGCAAAGCACCTGATTTCATACAATCTCTCTCTTGACTTTTCCTCCATATCTCGGTAGTATAGAGTTAGCATTTTACCATCATAATACGCTGTAACAACTTAGCAGCAAGAGGAGGTTTTTTCATGAAAACAGTTAGTATTTCTTTAAATTCTATTGATAAAGTTAAATCCTTTGTGAATGATTTAGCAAAATTTAATGTCGATTTTGATCTTGTATCCGGCAGGTATGTAATTGATGCAAAGTCCATCATGGGTATCTTCAGCCTTGATTTGTCCAAGCCTATCGATCTGAACATCCATTCTGAATCAGAAATTGATGAGATTCTGACCATCTTAGCACCATACATTGTATAAGTGATTACCTTCAACAAAAAAATACGCACTGTTGACGGAAAAAACCGCTGCCTGAGCACCTGCTTTGCAGCGGTTCTTTTTTATGTCAGCACCTTATTATTTCTGCCGTTTCTATCGCCTGTTTCAGCATCTCATCAATTTTCTCTTCCAGTTTTTTCTCCGACTTTCGGATAAATTCCAGGTTAGGTTTTGTAACGGGATGTTTTGCTACAAAGATCGTACAGCAATCCTCATAAGGTTCGATCGATGTCTCAAACGTTCCGATCTTCTGTGAAATATCCACTATCTCCTGTTTATCAAATCCAATTACCGGACGGAATACCGGCAGTGTGCAAACTTCGTTTGTGACAGCCAGTGAATGTACGGTCTGGGAAGCCACCTGTCCGATACTCTCCCCTGTGATCAGGCCGAGGCAGCCATCCTTTTTAGCCAGCTCTTCCGCAATCTTCATCATGTAACGGCGCATGATAATCGTCAGCTCCTCATGAGGGCACTGATCATAGATATAAAGCTGAATATCGGTAAAATTCACGATGTGCAGCTTAATCGGTCCCGAATACCTGGATACCAGCTTTGCCAAATCCACAACCTTCTGCTTGGCCCTCTCGCTCGTGTAAGGCGGAGCATGGAAATACGTAGCCTCGATCATGACGCCACGTTTTGCAATCATATAGCCCGCCACCGGACTGTCGATACCGCCTGATAAGAGAAGCATGGCCTTTCCGTTGGTTCCCACCGGCATGCCTCCTGGACCCGGAATAACGAGGGAATAAAGGTTGATGAGCTTTCCTCTGATCTCCACATGGAGAAGCACGTCCGGATTATGGACATCCACCTTTGTTTCAGCGTATGTTTCCAGGATAATCTCACCCAAATCACGGTTGATCTGGTCGGATGTATGGGGATACTGTTTGTTGGCCCTTCTCGTGTCCACTTTAAACGTAAAATTTTTGTCGGGATACGTTTCGTCAATATATTTAACAACCTGCTCTTTTAAATCATCATATCCCTTGTCCTCAATCTGGACCATCGGGCAGATACCGGCAATGCCGAATACGCACTGCAGAGCCGCCACAACCTCGTCATAATCGAATTCCGAAGCCGCATGCGCATAAATGCGCCCCGACTCTTTTGTAACGGAGAAATTGCCGTCCAGGCGTTTTAACGCGTGATGAATGTGGGAGGTCAGTTTGTCCTCAAAAATGTATCTGTTCTTACCTTTAACGCCAATCTCGGCATACTTTATTAAAAATGACCGTACCATAAATTAATTTATCCTCTCTGTCTCTCTGAATGGCTTATCCGTTTTCACTGTCCTGCGTCATTGGATGCCATATTATTTCGCTCTATAACGTCTCAGTACCGGCAGCAGCTCTTTCAGCGTTTCAACGGCGTAGTCTACCTCTTCCTCCGTGTTAAACATCCCAAAGCTGAAACGCAGCGTAGAATCCTGCAGTTCTTTTTTCACGCCGATTGCCTTGAGTGTTCCGCTGACTCCCGGATGGTTGGATGAACAGGCCGAACCGGAAGAAACATAGATTCCCTTGTCCTCCAGCGCATGAAGAAGGACTTCGCTCTTAACCCCCTCAAAGCTGGCGCTGACCACCTGGGGGGCATTCTGTCTGTCCTCATGGCCGTTGATTGTCACACCTTCAATGGTCTTAAGTCCGGCTATCAGCCGCTCTCTCAGAGTATAGAGTTTCTCCACATGCTCCGCGTGATCCCGGTAAATTTCCTTAACCGCCGCTCCCAGACCGGCACAGCCCGGTACATTCTCGGTTCCGGAACGCATCCCCTTCTGCTGGCCGCCGCCGAAAATAATAGGGCGGATCTTTGTCTTCTCATCAATATATAAAAAGCCAATCCCTTTTGGACCGTGAATCTTATGACCGCTGACGGAAAGCAGATCGATCCCCTGTTTTTTCGGCCGGATCTGATATTTGCCATAGGCCTGGATTGCATCCACATGGAAATACGTCTTTGGATTCTTTTTCTTAATGCACCGTGAAATTTCTTCCACCGGCTCTACCGCGCCAATCTCATTATTGACATACATGACGGAGACCAGGATTGTATCCTCCCTGACCGCCCCGGAAAGCTCCTCCAGTGAAATGCAGCCGAATGAATCCACAGGAAGATAGGTAACTTCAAATCCCTGCTCCTCCAGCCATGCCATTGTATTGTAGATGGACGGATGTTCCACAGCCGTCGTGATCAGGTGTTTACCGGTTCTCTGGTTTGCCAGCGCCGTTCCAATCAATGCGAGGTTATTGGATTCCGTTCCACCGGAAGTGAACAGAATTTCTTTTTCCTGCACTTTCAGGGAGTTTGCAATCTCTCTTTTGGCCTCTTTAATAATATTTTCCGCCTCCACACCCTTCATGTGACGGGCCGCCGCATTGCCGTAGTCCATGGTCATGGCATTCACTACCGCGTCTTTCACGCAGTCAAAAACCTGCGTAGTGGCCGAATTGTCAAAGTATGCTTCCATGTTCATTCCTCTTTTCTATTGTTCCAGTGAAATCATCAGCGCCGACAAAATGCACAGCCCCGCCGTCTCTGTTCTCAAAATACGTTTTCCAAGTGTGACAGGGTAAATCTCCCTCTCATTTGCCTGGCGTATTTCCTCTTCCTCAAAGCCGCCTTCCGGACCGATAAACACCGCGATATCCATGCCCGGCTCCGCCTTTCCCAGAAGTCTTCTGGTCTCTTCCATCCCCTCGGCACATTCATAGGGAACCAGTTTGAGTCCAAAGCCATCTGTCATCTGAAGCGCTTCTCTATATTTTACCACACCGGTTACCTCGGGGATTATGCTGCGTTTCGACTGTTTGGCCGCGCTCTCGGAAATGGCATTCCAGCGTTTCAGCCTGGCCTCCTCTTTTTTCGCGTCCAGCTTTACCACCACACGTTTTGTCTCCACCGGAATGATCCGGTAAACGCCAAGCTCCACAGCCTTCTGGATGATAAGTTCCATCTTATCACTTTTAGGCAGTCCCTGAAACAGGTGTATTCTGGCAGGAAGCTCCATTCCGTTTTCTCTGGCCTCCAAAATGCCGAAAAGTACGGTTTCCCGAGTGAAATCCTTCACCTCACACAGGTAATCGCCGCCTCTCTTGTCGCTGATCAGCACCTGCTCTCCCGGATTCATCCTGAGGACATTTTTTATATGGTTTACATCGGAGCCGACAACCGTGATGACATCCTCTCCGATCTGTTCGCGTTCTACAAAAAAATGATACATATTTTCCCCTTAATGGCTGAAGTGACGCCCTGCTTTGGAATCTTTTCTGTACTCTTATTTCTTACGCGCCGTTACGGAAACCCACTCTCCCTGATATGTCACTTCAATCACTTCGAATGCATCATTAGCCGCAAATGCCGCTTTAACAGCTTCTTCCTTCATATTGATAATTCCGGAGGTAATAAAAATTCCTCCCTTTTTAATGTGTACCGGAATTTCCTTCTGCAGCAGGATGATGATATCAGCCAGGATATTAGCAACCGCCACATCGTAACACTCATAGCCTGCAATGTCCTGCACGCTCTTGTCGTCAATAATATTTCCCTGCAGTACCTTAAAACGGTCGGTGGAAATGCCGTTGGCCTCCAGGTTTTCCCCTACGGCCGTGATGGCATTCTCGTCCAGATCGGTGCCAAACACCTCTTTGGCGCCAAGTTTCAGGGCTGTAATTCCAAGAATTCCGCTTCCGGTTCCCACGTCCAGGACTTTTGTATCACAGTTTACATATTTTTGAAGCTGACGAATGCAGAGCTGTGTCGTCTCATGCATTCCCGTTCCAAATGCCGTTCCCGGATCGATCTGGATCAAAAGCTTGTCTTTATGCTCTTCCGGTATAGTTTCCCATGTTGGTTTGATCAGGATATTGTCCACGGTGAACGGTTTGAAATACTGTTTCCAGTTGTTAATCCAGTCCTTGTCCTCCGTCTCCGACGCCTCGATGGTGCATGCGCCAAGGTCGGTAAACATCTTAAGCTCTTCCAGAGCCTCGTCCACTTTCTTTAACATTTCTTCCACATTCTCGTCGTCATCCAGATAAAAACTGACCTTTGCCACACCTTCATCGGGCGGAAGCTCGGGAAGAATGTCGATAAACATCCCCTTCGTCTCTTTTTCCGTCAGCGGAATGTTATCCTCAATTTCAATTCCTTCTATACCTATCTCGTCAAATGTGCAACTGATTAAATCAACGGCCTCTGTCGTTGTCGTCAGGGTGAATTTTTTCCATTTCATGGGTCTTCCTCCATATTGATATTTTCTATATCATTGTCATTTTATGAATTTTGTTAAACGATGAATTTTGTTAAATATTGAATTTTGTTAAATATAGAGTATTATGCTGCCATCCTGTTTTTTATCTGTTTATCCAAACAGGATTTTTCCAAACAGGATTGTCAGCACGACCAGCACCAGTGGGCGCACTATTTTCTGTCCGTTGGAAAGGACGAGGCCGGAGCCGATATAATTTCCGACTATGCTGCAGAGCCCTGCTGCCAGGCCAAGGGGGTATAAAACCTTCCCGTTTATGATAAAAGTAACGAGCGCAGCGATATTGGACGACAGGTTGATAGCCTTTGTCGTTCCGGCTGCCTCTTTCAGCGTATACTTTGCCGCACCTGTAAGGATGAGGATCAGAAATGTACCTGTTCCCGGGCCGTAAAAACCGTCATAGATGCCAAACACAAACGCCGCGGTGAGTGACACAATAAATGACTTTTTAGGCGATATCGTGCCTGCCTGTGAATCATCACCGATTTTCTTATTGCAGAGCACATAAAAAGCAACGATGGGAAGCACTATCACCATCAGGTACTCTATGATTTTCTCACTCACCAGAAGCGTCAGGTTTGAACCAATCGTGGAACCTGTCAGGGCTGCTGCAATAAACCAGATGACTTTTTTCAAATGAATATATCCGTTTTTTGCAAAGCGGAATGTGGAAACAGTTGCCCCCATGGAGGAGCCCATTTTGTTGGTTCCAAGCGCCATATGCGGAGGGATTCCGGCAATCAGAAAAGCCGGGAGCGAAATCAGACCGCCCCCTCCTGCAATTGAATCCAGCAAGCCTGCCAAAAATAAAAGGGGACATACGATCAAATAGTGTGTCAATGTGATTTCCATTATGTGGTTCCTCCCGGATGAAGCTGATTTACTTCTTTTTTTAATCTTATAACTTTGTTGTCAAGCTTTTTATCGCTTTTTATATCTTTTTATCGCTTTTTATAATATCTCTTTTTATAATGTCTTTTTTATAATAGCGCATTTATAAATGTTATCGTTTCTTTAAAACTCACTATATAATAGCAAATACATATATAAATGTAAAGATTTCCTTACAGGCGCGAATGATTCCTGCGTTTTGCGCGTTGCAGTTCGGGATTTCTATGCAAGATGCGCGCATAAACACCTCGCGGAATATTACCTGCGAACAGCAGCCTGTGTGCCCTTTTTTCTTCTATAAGATCTTATAGAAGATTTTTATAGAAGAAATTCGGCCAGCACGCAGTTACTCACATCAAGTCCAAACCCGGTCAGCTGATATCTTCTTTCCTCCCCTGTCCCCGTCATCCGGATCAGGCCTTCTTCCATCAGCTTTCCAAAGATTTCACCGTATATCTTTTCTATATTAATGCCAAACCGGATTTCAAAGTCCCTGGCCAAAACACCGTCAGTCAGCCGAAGTCCCAGGAACATGAATTCTTCCATCTTCTCCTGCTCCGTCAGACTCTCCCGGTTCTCATATTGAAGTCCCGCTGCCAGTTCTTCTACGGTTAACGCAAGATACCGCTCCATATCCCTGGTTACGGAAAACCGCTCCCCGCCTGCAAGTGACGCGGCCCCCAGGCCGATACCGAGATAATCGGTGCCGAGCCAATATCCCTTATTGTGGACGCACTCCCTGCCCGGCCTGGAATAATTGGAGATTTCATAACGGTGATACCCTTTTTCAGCCAGGTATTCTTTCGTGTAATGATACATCCTCCGTTCTTCCTCTTCATCCGGAAGCGGAACTAGTTCCGGAGACTCCTCCGTTACATTGGAAACATCTTTTTGCCGTACTGCTCCATATTTCCTGATTTCTTCTTCCATTAATGAATATTTCTCATAGAAAGGGGTTCCCTCCTCAATGATGAGACTGTATGCCGAAATATGTTCCGGTTCGAGAAGTACAACGCATTCGAGCGTGTCGGCATAAGATTCAAAGCTCTGCCCGGGAAGCGCCGACATCAGATCGATATTGATATTCTCAAAACCGGCTGCCCGTGCCAAACGGAAGCTTTCCAAAAATTCATTCCAGGTATGGATTCGGCCAAGCGCCTTTAATTCACTTGGATTGGCCGACTGCAGGCCCAGGCTAAGGCGGTTGATTCCGGCCGCCCTGTAAGCATGCAGCTTATCAGCGGTAAGCGTTCCCGGATTGGCCTCGATTGTAATCTCTGCATTCGGCAATAAAGTGAAATTTTCTTTTATCGCATTCATAATAGAGGTAATGTGGCGGTGGTCCAGGGAGGACGGGGTGCCGCCTCCTATAAACGCAGAAATTACCGGGAAGGACGTTTTCGCGCCCTGCCCGGTCATTCTCTTCCCGCATATGCCGATTTCTTTTACTAATTGATCCACATATCTTTGTTTTGTCTCTTCGTCCGCTGCAAAAGAAAGGAAATCGCAGTATTGACATTTTTTAACGCAGAATGGAATGTGGATGTATAATTCCAGTGTTTTCTTCTTTTCCATTTTCCCTGCCTGATTGATGATTTGTTGTGGTTTCTGTTACTCTTCATCCAGCTTCAAAACGCTCATAAATGCTTTCTGTGGAATCTCCACGTTACCGATCTGACGCATTCTCTTCTTGCCTTCCTTCTGTTTTTCCAGAAGTTTTCTCTTACGCGAGATATCGCCGCCATAACATTTGGCGAGTACGTCTTTTCTCATTGCCTTGACTGTCTCCCTGGCAATGATTTTTCCGCCTACGGCAGCCTGAATCGGAATTTCAAACAGGTGTCTCGGAATTTCATCCTTTAACTTCTCACACATCCTTCTGCCGCGTTCATAGGCAGAACCTTCGAATACAATAAAGGAAAGTGCATCGACCTCTTCCCGGTTCACAAGAATGTCGAGTTTCACCAGCTTGGACTCTTCATATCCTTTCAGTTCGTAATCAAAAGAGGCATATCCGCGTGAGCGTGATTTCAGTGCGTCAAAGAAGTCATAGATAATCTCATTCAGTGGAAGCTCATATTTTAACAAGGCTCTGGTCGCCTCAATATACTCCATTCCAAGGTAAACGCCGCGGCGCTCCTGGCACAGTGTCATGATAGCACCGACAAATTCGGTTGTTACCATGATTTCTGCAGACACAATTGGCTCTTCCATATATTCGATTTCGGACGGATCCGGAAGATTGGATGGATTCGTAAGCTCCATCATATCCCCGTTTGTCTTGTGCACACGGTAAACAACGCCGGGGGCCGTCGTCACGAGATCCAGGTTATATTCACGTTCCAGACGCTCTTCAATGATATCAAGGTGCAGAAGGCCTAAGAAGCCGCAGCGGAAACCAAATCCGAGGGCGATGGATGTCTCCGGTTCAAAGAAGAGGGAGGCATCATTTAACTGAAGTTTTTCCAGTGCGTCCCGGAGATCGGGATATTTTGCCCCGTCGGCCGGATAAAGGCCGCAGTATACCATCGGAGTCACTTTTTTATATCCCGGAAGCGGTTCTGAGCATGGATTCTCCTCATTTGTAATGGTATCACCCACCATAGTGTCTCTTACATTCTTGATGCTGGCCGTGATGTAGCCTACCATTCCGGCTTCCAGTTCCTCACACGGGAAGAACTGACCGGCTCCGAAGTAGCCGACCTCCACAACGTCGGCCGTAGCCCCGGTTGCCATCATTTTAATCGGAGTCCCTTTTCGGACGCTTCCGTTCTTGATTCGGCAGAATACGATAACGCCCTTGTATGAATCATACAGGGAATCGAAAATAAGGGCCTGAAGCGGGGCGGATGTATCCCCCTGCGGGGCAGGAATTTTCTCTACGATCTGTTCCAGGACTTCATCGATATTCAAGCCTATTTTGGCAGAGATTCTCGGTGCATCATGCGCTTCAATTCCGATTACGTCTTCGATTTCGGCAGCAACCCTGTCCGGTTCTGCGCTAGGAAGATCGATTTTATTGATAACCGGAAATACATCCAGGTTATGATCGAGGGCAAGGTATACGTTCGCCAGTGTCTGCGCCTCGATTCCCTGGGCGGCATCCACGACAAGGATAGCTCCGTCACAGGCTGCCAGACTCCGCGACACCTCGTAATTGAAATCGACATGGCCTGGGGTATCGATCAGGTTAAATATATATTCTTCTCCATCTTTTGCTGTGTATACGGTACGGACAGCCTGAGCTTTAATCGTGATTCCGCGCTCACGCTCTAAATCCATGTTGTCAAGTACCTGGGACTGCATCTCCCTGCTGGTAAGTAAGCCGGTTCTCTCTATGATTCGGTCTGCAAGGGTTGACTTGCCGTGATCAATGTGGGCGATGATGCAGAAATTTCTGATTTTGCTCTGGTCAACTATTGCCATGGGGGTCCTCTCTTTTCTTGGGTTTTAAGTGAAATTACGTATTAAAATTATGGCCTTAGATAAATTGCATTTGCCGCTGTTCGATAATAATCCAGAATTTGGGCATAACTCAGTCTAGTAGAATATAGCATTTTTTTTGTGAGCTTTCAAGAGGGTTCAGGGGAATGAGGAGATTTTTGCATGATTTTCTTATGATTAAGAGCACTTTAATTATGGGTGATGATAGATTTGGTAAGAATGACCGAATTTTTACAAACAGTTTGATTTATTACTCTTCCGTTGTCTAATCTTTATATAAATATATATGACCGACTGATTATATCCAGCCAGCTATCAACGTACATGAATACAAAACATTTGAATAGTACCACTGTATACGTTTAGGTTTTATAATTTTTCAGGATGCGCTTTCTTTCACATATATTAATTCCTGTAATGTAAATTAACACACAATATCTGCAGTCTCTATTAGATTAATATGTAGATATTTTTCTCCTAGCAAAATGGTTGTAATGTCAGAAAAAATAGTCAACTGTTGGAAATAGTGGCCAACGGTACCATAATGATCAATTAGTATTTACCGAAATGAATATAACAATTATCCGATACAAGCTTTAAAAGAAAATAGTTCCTAGCACTCCAGATATGAATAAATAATAAGAAGCCATGGGTTATCGATTTCAACTGAAGGCAAATTCATAAGATTTTGAATCTTCCATACAATTTAGGAGCATGCCACCGCCAAATAACATTCAACTTTATATTTCTCCGTTATTACATACCCCCAAAAGCCAAGTATATCTTCCAGTAAATCGCTCATATTTCTTTTATGTCTTCCCGCACTTTGCCATACAATGTCTTCTTTCTATATTGGTTTATGAATTCGATATGGTACTAGCATTTCCAACGAGTGGATGATGTACTTTTATTGTCCATTGGGATCGCCTCTTATGTTTGAATTTAGCTTGCACCACCCTTTTTGTATCATAAGAGGCTTTATATTATTCTCACCGTCCCCACAACCACTATTTTCCATAACATAGTTCAGAAAGTAGTACTTTTTATTTTAATCTCCATTTTCTTAATTATAATTATATTGAACCGAAAGCCCAGACACCTTTATCCTAAATGCATAAATCTATCAATAATTCTATTTTTCCTTCAGATAATGTATAATTTCGTAAAATATAACTATTTTCTTAAAAGGCCCCCAAAAAGTTGATATTTTATATTTTCATTAAATAATCTAATGTTTCTTTAATCCCTTCCTCTATACTCCAATGAGCTTCCCACCCTAGCTTCCGCAATTTTGATGAATCCAACAACGCTTTTGTTGCCTTAGAATATCCTGCCTGCTCTGTCTTATTCGGAATTTCAAATACTATCTTTGTTCCGACATAGTCAGCAATCAGCTGTGCTAAATCTCGTAATGTTATATCCGATTTCTTATCTGCAATATTATAAGCTTCACCGCATTCTCCGCACAAAAGTACTGTCAAAAGACCTGATACTGAATCTGCTACATAATTATAAGAGTACAATTGACTTCCTTCACTTTTTAATATTATTTCTTCCCCTTTAGCCCCATTTTTGATAAACTGGGATATCGCTTTTGTATCAGACCTTAACATAGTTGGCCCGTATGTTCGAGAAAGGCGTGCTGTCACAATATTCATATTATAACAATCTATATAAGCTTGACATAATGCTTCACCTGTACGTTTACTTTCGGGATAACCTGCTCGCAATGTGTTACAGTCAATATAACCACAATATGACTCGTCAAAGTACTCTATATCACCTTTATTTTCTCCATACACTTCCACACTGGACGCAAATAAAAAACGACATTCTGCATTTTTACGAGCATGTTCCAACAAATTGTATGTTCCAATAACATTAGTCGTTATCGTACCAATGGGATCCATTGCATAAGCAACAGGATGTGTATTGCTAGCAGCATGAATTAAATAATCTACACTCGGAATATCCTCTGTGAGAGGTTGATTGATATCATGAGAAATAAATGTAAAGTATTTAGAATCCCAATACTCAAAAAAAACATTCTTAGCTGTTACCATATTTCTGCCTAACGCAACTACTTTAATTTGCTCATTTTTCTCCAATAAAACCCGAACCAAAAAACTGCCAATCAATCCACTGGCTCCTGATACCAAAACGGTTTTTCCTTTCAGCTTTTCCCACGGCAAATCTAATTTTTTCACATATTCAATATTTTGCATAAACCGAATCATTTGAGCCACGTATCCCTTTCTAATTTGAGATATGCTTTAAACATCTCTAAGTCATCTTTTGTTGTTAACTTAATATTTCTATCAGAACCCGCTGCAAAATATAATGTCTCGCCTAAATCGACCATCATTGTATTTGCATATGAAGAACCATATATGCCGATTTTCTTTTCAAATGCTTCATGATATGCCCAATCAAGTTTACTAAACTTATAAGCTTGCGGAGTTGATACACGACGGAGTGTTTCACGTGGAATATACTCTTCCGTTGATTTTTCATCTTTAATCCGAAAAATTTGTTCATTATATGGAAGTGACGTAACCGCATTTCCGTACTTCTTGCACTTCTCAATTACATCCGAAAGAACGGTATCATCAATCATAGGGCGAATACCATCATGGATAATGACAATATCATCATTCGAACATTTTCCCTCCAAGTGATAAATACCATTTCGGATAGATTCTTGACCTGTATTTCCCCCCGAAACAACCCATTCTAGTTTCGTAATATTAAACTGCTTCGCATAAGCCCATAAAATATCATGCCAACCGTCCAAACAAACAACCTCAATAGCATCAATATCCGGGTGCCGCTGAAATCCCTCCAATGTATATATCAGAACCGGTTTATCATACACATTAATAAACTGTTTTGGTATGTCCTGCTTCATGCGGTGACCGCTGCCCCCTGCAATAATAAGTGCAATATTCATATATTACTCCCTTCACTTCTTATAAAAAATTCTTTTTGCATATTGTACAAGTTCCATCATAATCTCATAATTCAGAATATAGTTAAACAAAATAAAAAGAAAAGAATTGATAGTTATGCTACAAAATCCAAATACTACGAAATCTAAATAATTATTTATCCTTAAAGAAATAAAAATAGATTCCATACATATTAAAATAGCTGAAACAATACAATTTAAAAAAACAGTTCTAATAAAGGGATATAGTTTTTTTTCAAAAAAAATGCAATGTGTAAAATGAATCTCTAATATTGCCAAAAAAATCGCTGTTACTAAAACACCACTTAAAATTCCACGAAATCCCCCTACCTGATTACCAAAAAACATACCAATTACTAGCAAACCACAAGCTGAAGTTTGAAACTGTCGGCTTACCTTAAAAAAGCCGGCCATATTGATCACATGACCACTAGGAATATGAATAATTTCAAAAAAAGTAATTCCCATCAGGACTCCGCCTATAAAATAACTTCGATAGTCAACGTCAGAGACTCCTGCTGTGTATAGCATAATGAATGGCATAAGTAACACTGCCGTTGTACTTAGCAATATAAAAAGTATGATAACCACTAATGTTTCATATTTCACATAAATTTGATATGTCCTTTCTTTATCGTTTTCAGCAATAACCTGACCCAATCCTAACCTAGGTGCATCAATCACCGCATATAATATACTTTTTAATAAAGCAAAAATACTATTATATACTGCATACACACTGGCTAATAGTGTTCCACCACCAGAAATTGAAATAGATACGATAGGCAATGTTGAATAAATTACTCCTGTTATTTTCTGTATAAATACTTCTTTGGTTCCTTTAATAGCAGCAAAATCAGGTTCTACAGAAAAATCAAACATTTTATATTTTTTTCTACAATATATAGAAATAATAATGCTGTTAATGAGCGAATAAACCATTGTTATTAATCGAATTAAGCCAATTTGTTTCACAGTGTTAATTAAAATCAGATTTGTAATGTGCCCTAAAGAAACAGTCACTAATGTTATAAGCGAAATAACGTATTCTTTTTGTTCCGCTTGCAACATGACACGATATTTTAAAACAAAGAAGAGATTAATAGCAGAAGGAAATACCGTCATAACGAAAACTAAAAGAACAAAATCTTGGGGCAGCATACTATTAACAAAATTACTATAAATAAAAGAAATGAAAATTCCAACACATAAAAAAAGCAATCCTATCTGTTGAAATCTTTTTTTTACGGCAACAATAATACGATGTATAGTAAAATAATCTTTTTCCACATATGGTTTGAAAATGGCAACATTGGCCGCCAGTGTAAATCCCCCTTCCAAAACCAACATCATATTAACTAATTGTGTAGCTGTAGAATTCAAGCCGTTAAAATCAGATCCAAATACTCGAATAATATTTTGGGTTACTATAAGCCCAAGTAAACCATTTGAAATGGTAAGCATTATAGCTGACAGTGCATTATATAGACTATTTCTTGTACGATGCATATATTACCTTTCTCTAATATTTAGAACTGTGTCTAAAAACTTTCTGTTGATAGACTTTCCCGAAAGTTCTGGCATTCTAGATATTATTTCATCATATGTGTATGAGACATTTATTTTCTCATATATAAATTGCAAAAGGTTCTTTTTTTGTGTCTCTATCCCACCCTTATATTCATATATAACATATGCAATTGGATATTTTTTTAAGTATGGAAGACAGGGATCTTCCTGTATTTTACTGAAATGTACAATCGGTTTTCCCATTGCCATATACTCAAAAATTTTTCCAGGTACTTGAAATTGGACGGTATTTCCAATGTTAATTAAAATATCCGCCTGTTGCATAGTACCATAAGTTACATTACGACTTTCTCTTCCATATATAATTACATTGTCCGCTGTCTCATCAATTTTTTTTCTAAGAAACTTGATATTGGATTGAGTTATTATAAATAGCTTAATATTTTTATGAAGGCTATGAAATAAATCAATTGCAAATATAGGATTTCTTATTATAGGATCGATCGCCCCTCCAAAAACACAATAAACTTCTTTTTCCTTACGTTTTATCAAGCCCATATCTTTAAAATCTTCTATTGGAATCATATTGGCTAATGGAAGCTCTATCATTTTTGAAGAAAAACTTCGAAAATTTGTATTTTGATAAAATTCCCCCAATGCAGGCGTTACAATTATCTCATCACATTCCTTAAAAAATCTTTCTTGAACTAAACTAAAACGCTTATAAGCATTTTTACCATACGCTGCCACATTATAACAAAACGGATCCATTTCATACAAAATCCAGTTTATTGATGTGTGTTTTTTCAGTTCGGATGCTATATAATGTGTAATAGCCGGTGTAGATAAAGATAGTACAGCATTGTATACATTTAATTCATGCAGGGATAGGCACTTATTTAAAACCTCTTCTTTAGACCATGCGCTATAACGATTATCTTTGATGGACTGATAATATCGAAGGTAAAAATAAATCTTTGATAAAGCCATACAGCAATAATTCATCCACCTAAATATTATCGGCAAATCAATTTTCATATGTTCCTGCCAACAAATTGTATTCATTGTTCGTATATCATTAATGCGATATACTGTCATACCATGATATTTTTCATATTCAGGGGTGGTGATACTGTGTCTTCGTGTTACTACATCTACCTGCCAACCTTCTTTATAAAGGTATTCTAACAGTGGCACAATACAATTGATATTTGATGATGGATATGGAAAAAATTCCCCTAAAATTACAAGTAGTTTTTTATTATTCATGTCTTTGCCCTCAATTGTTTACAAAACATTTTTACTTTTCTTATATTTGACAAAGAAAGAACTTTCCATCTAATCCGTCCTATTAGATAGCATCCACTGATGGCTATCCAAAAATAGGGATGTACTAAGTGCATAACCATATATAATGCGTCTGACCTTGGCGTATAAAATAGCTGAAAAAATGCAAATATACTTATAGTTGATAATAACCAGTTCTTTTGAATCCAAAAAATGACTCTCTCTAAGCAAATACCAAGTATAAAGTTATATATAATCACTCCAAACCAACCAAAGTCCGAGAACACTTCCAAAATATATACAACACCCACACCATGTCCCTGAAAATACATATTTCCCATCAAGATATAGGATAAGTGTGCTTTCATATCATGACTAATCTGCAATGCCTCCTGTGTTTGAATATTAGTTGGAACTGTATTAAACAACGTTCTTCCAATAATATTATTATGAACCAAATTATCATACACAGGCCCCAAAGTGTATCCCGGCCATTTATTTTCAGGTAATTCTTTAAGAACATCAAAAGCTTTAACTAAAACATCAAAGGAATTTCCTTGTTGGTAAATAAATCGAAATAAAAGGTTTTCGCCAGAAAATAGATCGACGGAATTATTATTTCTCCAATATGTATAGGCAAACAAAAAAACAATCATTAACGGAATCGACAATAAAATAATAATTTTTTCACATAAACCAATCCATTTTTCCGAGTATGGAATCCTATTAATATCCCTGATAAAATAATAAATAAATATAAAAGAGCATGCTAACAGTGTAGGGGAACGCATACCGACTAATAAATACGGAATTGTAGAAAGCAAATATGCCAAAAGAGGTAGAAACGCTTTTCTTTTGCTTGGCATAGTTGCCAGAAATATACATAACGTAGGTTTCATGAGTTGAATAAATCCTTTAACAATAAGTGGCTGTTGTGTTCGATATGATGTATAATATTCTACATATGTATGATTGAACATGTATGCAATTTTTTCAAACCCCTCTAAGAATGTACATATTATTGCTACACAAAAAACAAACAAGGCTCCTTGACGTAAACGCTGCAAAAATATGCGTTTATCTTCCAAAATTTTCAGCTCAGTACTTTTGTACTTTGTAAAAACCTTAGACTCACTAAAACAGGCTCCAATCAAAAGAAATAGTATAGAAACATATAAGCTAAGCAACGCAAGAATTACGGCCTCACCAGAAGCAATCTGCCACCATATATTCCCCCTAAGTAGGGAAATTACTGGTCGCCCTATTAGAAACAAGAACATAGACAAAAGGAATAAAAGCAATACAATTCTTTTTTGTATTTGCTGCCACGAAAAAACCACTCCACCACACCATAAGAAAATAATTGAAAATAATATTAAATTGTAATCATGACATAATATTCCTAAAGGAAATAATATGCTTGATACTCCAATTAAAATAAAAGAAATTATCAGCAACTCTAATTTCCTCCTTTGTTATAATTTTTACTAAATAGAAAATGTAAATCCTTAAGATGTACTTTCAATGCTCTATTAAAATTTAACTACATTATCTTTACACCACTTTATTATCCAGAAAAGTTTCTTGTTCCATTCTTATTTTTTGTATAAATTGTATACAAAATAAAATAAACCTGGAGAGAAACTATAAAGTAACGCTGTTGCTTTTTCTTTATGTGTTAGATATGGATTATCGATAAATTTATTTCTACGCTTTCTGATTTCTGGAAGAATATACTTGCATATATCTAGATAATATCTTTTATAAGACTTCCGCATTGACAAAATCAAACCAATACTTTGCCTAAAAAAGACGCATGTACCAACCGCTTCATATAAGGGCTCCGCTGCTAATAACATTTTTTCAATTTTTGTATTAATTTCCAGGACCTTTAACCATTCCTGTGTATATACCGAGCGGGTTGCACTTGTTAAATTTATCCGCCGCTTATAAAATGGGGCATTAATTACAGACACTCGTTTTGCATTGAGCAACGCTTTACAAAGAAAAAAACCATCCTCTCCTTGTGTATAACCCACTGGAAATAAAATGTTATTTAATACCTCTCTTTGAAATAGTCCCAAACAAACAGATCTCGAGTATAGAAACACGTTATTTATTTTATCGAAACCAGAATAAGTTACATGTTGATAAAAAGTCTCCTGCCCAACTGTGGTTTCCAATTCTTGCGATAAGGTAAAAAATTCATATTCATATCGAACAACCTCTGCATTTGTTTCTTCCATAATTGAAGCCGATACCGAATATGTATTTAAATCAATAAAATCATCCGGATCCACAAAACTTATTAACGATCCCGTAGCTACTCGTAATCCACAATTTCTTGCTGCTGAAACTCCCTGATTTTTCTGATGAATCACTATGATATTTTCGTATTGCTGTGCATATTTGTCACATATTAACCCACATTTATCAGGAGAGCCATCATCTATAAGAATAATTTCTATTGAAGGATAGTGTTGACTTAGTAAAGAATCTATGCACTTTGATAAATACAGTTCCACATTATAAACCGGGACGATTATAGAAATTTTTTTTAGCATAGCAAAAAGCATTCCTTTTTTCATAATATATTTTGCTCTATATTTATTACATTACTTTGACTAGCCACTTGGCAATAGATTCTGCCGCCGTCCCAGATTCGTAACTCCCCATTTCTTTTAAATGTTTTTTTAAGTTTTTCATATAATCTTCGGACGCAAATTTTTTAATATTTTCTAATAATTCTAAATTATTATGCGCAAGGGGAAATGGCCATTGAGCAATCGGAACATAAAAATCTCTTGATTGCATATATGAATCTAAATCGGGAGCGAAAATGAAACACGGTCTACCCGTTAACGAAAAATCCCACATAATAGACGAATAATCTGTAATCATAGCATCCGATATAAGTAAAAGTTCTTGCACATCACCATAATCAGATACATTTATTGCCCCAGTAATATCATCAAACAAAGTACCTGATGCAAGCGGATGTAGGCGATAAAGGAACTTCCATTTTCCACCCCAACGTTTTTCTAGCTCATCTAGTAATTTTATCACGTTTAACCTACCATCAAATGCCTCTTTTCTCATAAGAACATTTGATTCAAAGTTTCTATATGTCGGTACATAAAGCATTACTTTTTCGTCAATTGAGATATTTAACTTCTTTTTTACCTGTTCTCGAAGATTAGAATTCTTTGCAAAGAACAAATCATTACGAGGAAAACCAAATGGTAATTTTGTACATCTTTCAAAGCACATACTTGGTATTCCAAATTCCTCAAATTTTTTACATGAGATAAGAATCGCTGTTGTTTTTTTCGCATTCAGTCTGCAGTCTTTAATGTAATATTTGGAATCATATACATCGATTCCTGTTTTTTTATATGCTCCTCCACCATGCCATGTATTTAATACTATCTGACTTTTTTTAATAGGGAGATATGATATCCCACCATTATTTGTAATAATCACTCTACTCGTCATAATATAATAAAAATATTGTATTGTATTATACTTAACTGCAATCAAACCATTACTCTCTAATATATTTTTTTGTGAAATTTCTTTGTATGCATATACTAATTTTAAATCTTTATTATGTAGTCGTCTTAAATACAGTGCGATATACTTGGGATTATCTCCCCATTTATATGACATAGAATTCAGAAAAAATATTTGATTCAAATTAACTCGAAAAAGTTGAAACGGATATAATAGAATAGTGATCAGATTTTTCAGAAACCAACGAATCCATGCCATCTTTATATTCCCTCCACACTTTTATTTTTTCCAAACCATCTTATTTATAATTCCAACATAACTCTGAATGATCTTAATAACTTTTACACTTACATTTTCATCTGCATATGCAGGAACTTCTATTGTGTCATCTCCATTAGCTTTCAGAGAAGCAGCCAGTTCTACTGCTTGCAAAACTTGCTCTGTTGTAATACTTCCGACCGTAAATACTCCCTTGTCCATAGCCTCTGGTCGCTCTGTACTTGTTCTGATCGAAACTGCCGGAAAGCCAAAATATGCAGCTTCCTCCGGAACCGTCCCACTATCTGATACCACGCAGAAAGCATTTTGCTGCAATTTGTTATAATCGAAAAATCCAAAAGGCTGATGTTGAATCACTCTGCCAGAAAATTTGAATCCTCTTTGGTCAATATATTTTTTGCTTCTAGGATGGCAGGAGTATAAAATCGGCATGTTATATGTCTCAGCCATCGCATTTACCGCATTCATTAAAGATAAGAAATTGCTTTCGATATTAATATTTTCTTCTCTGTGTGCAGACAATAAAATATAGTGGCCTTTCTCAAGTCCTAATTTTTCAAGAATATTGCTTTTATCAATATTCTCAATACAGTTGTTTAATACCTCTCTCATAGGAGAGCCAACAACATAGGTATACTCTGGCTTTACACCCGTGTCCAGAATATATCTTCTAGCATGCTCGGAATAGCAAAGATTTACATCACTGGTTACATCTACAATTCGACGTATTACTTCTTCTGGAAGATTTTCATCTTTGCAACGGTTCCCTGCTTCCATATGAAATATCGGAATTTTTAATCGTTTTGCAGCAATTACTGATAAACAGGAATTTGTATCACCTAAAACAATAATTGCATCTGGTTTTATTTCTGTCATCAACTCATATGATTTTGTAATTATATTTCCCATGGTCTGACCCAAATTGCCTCCCACCACACCAAGATAGTAATCCGGTTTTCTAAGGCAAAGTTCTTCAAAAAAAACTTCATTCAATGTATAATCATAATTCTGACCTGTATGTACAATAATATGCTCAAAATATTGATCACATTTTTTAATGATTGCTGACATTTTTATAATTTCCGGTCTTGTTCCTACAAGTGTCATTAACCTTAACTTACTCATTTTATTCTCCATTTTCTTTCAACAATAATTATAAACTATAATGTGGATATAAATGTCGGTGATCCCGCATCCATTCAGCCATCTCCGATATCATCGTTTCATAATTTGGAACGACACAATCAAACTCAAAATTTGTTCTAATTAGTGTCTTATCTAAGATAAGACCTTCATAAGGCCTTATCTTTATTTCATCATTTCGCAAATATTTATTAAATAGTTTTAATAATTTGTACTTACTTATATTACCCTCATTGACCATATTTATTAAACCATAAGTTTTTCTCTGCGCTGCTATCTCCATTGTTTTTGCAAGCTGCAGAGTTGTCATTCCTGTCCACATGGCATGAGTGAAACCGTTAACCTCTCCTTCTTGCTTCATAAACCAATTAAGCAAACCAATCCCTTTTTCATTAATATCAGGGCCTACAATACTATTACGTAATGTAAGATTTTTATTATCCTCCAGTTCTCCCATTGCCTTTGAGCGATCATAAAATGTTTCTCCATCTCGATTTGATTTTTCGGTATAAGGGCCCTTCTTTCCTGAAAACACACAATCTGTACTCATATGTATAATCTGTGTATCCAAATCTGCAGTTATTTTTGCAAGAAAATGTGGAAAATAGGAATTTAAAAAAACCGCCCCTTCCTTATCTGCCTCAGCCAACTGATTTAGTACACCAATTGCATTAATTATCGTATCAAAATTTCTTTGCCTAATAATATTTGTTAAAGTCTCGGTATCTTTTGCATCACCTAAAATAGACTCGACATAATTAGTCTTTCTTCTGCTGTAACCAACGACTTCATGTCCCTGTTCTTTCAAATAAATCGATATTACATGTCCGGCCATTCCAGAAGCCCCTAAAACGAGAAAACGCATCACTTTGCCTCCCACGCTTTTAATTCATTTTTAACATAAGATAATGAAAACAACTTTTCTTTTACCTGCTCAACAGATAATAATTTCGTATTATTGGAATTAAACTCTGTTAGTATATTTCTCTCTGTATCTCCGTGTATAAAAAATTTATCATAATTTAAATCGCGTTTATCACATGGTACTCTATAAAATTTTCCTAGATCTACTGCATTTGCACACTCTTCATTTGTAAGTAGAGTTTCATACATTTTTTCTCCATGCCGAATTCCAATTATTTTTATTTTATGCCCCGGAGCAAACAACTCTACTACTGCTTCTGCAAGTACTTTTATTGTACATGCCGGTGCTTTTTGTACTAAAATATCTCCACTATTTCCTTTTTCAAATGCAAACAGAACTAAATCAACTGCTTCTTCCAATGACATGACAAAACGAGTCATATCCGGCTCAGTTATCGTAATGGGTTTTCCTGCTTTAATCTGCTCGAGCCAAAGTGGAATTACAGAACCACGACTACACATTACATTTCCGTATCGTGTACAACATATCTTCGTCCTGTCCTGAGAAACCGTTCTGCTCTTTGCCACGATAACCTTTTCCATCATAGCTTTACTTGTGCCCATGGCATTAACTGGATAAGCAGCTTTATCTGTCGAAAGACAAATGACTGACTTAACTCCTTCATCAATTGCTGCAGTAAGTACGTTTTCTGTTCCTAACACATTAGTTTTAACCGCCTCTACTGGAAAAAATTCACACGAAGGAACTTGTTTTAATGCAGCAGCATGAAAAATGTAATTCACATCATGCATTGCATTCCTAACAGACTGAATATCTCTTACATCACCTATGTAAAACTTAATTTTATCACTATATTCTGGAAACCTAGCTTGATACTGATGTCGCATATCATCCTGCTTTTTCTCATCCCTAGATAAAATACGAATTTCTCCTATATCAGAGGATAAAAAACCATTCAACACTGCATTTCCAAAAGATCCGGTTCCCCCTGTAATCAATAACGTTTTTCCTTCAAACATACTTCTATGTCTCCTTTAATTTTTCAAATTGATTTAGCAATTCTTTCATGAATATATCCTTAGTAAAATTTCGCTTAAAATACGCTCTTCCAGCCTCTCCACAAGAAGCATAATTGCATCTATTCAAAACAAATTCTTCTATAATATTTGCAAGCCCTTGATAATCTCCAGCTGCAACTTGCATTCCACAATGTGATTCTTCGATAATTTCTTTAGCCGCCCCATCTATAGCAGCTAAAACCATTTTTCCAGCTGCCATATATCCCTGCAATTTCGATGGAATTGTCGCCCCTATAAAATTATCTCCAGTCAAAGTAAGCAAACATGCATCTGCCATCTTATAGAAATCCGGCATATCCTTTAAAGGGTACCGCCCATAAAAAGTCACTCTATCATCTATCTCAAATTCTTTTACCATTTTTTTACTAGCTTCTAATTCTGAACCGTCTCCAACTATATGCAAATGAACTTTTAAATTCTTATTTAGAATTTTCATCGCCTTTAGTGCACATGGCATATCTTGCACTCGGCCAATATTACCACAAAATAAAAGCTGGATCTCTTCTCCTGCCGAACTAGACAACTCCATATTCAAATATGATTCTTCTGCATGTTGAGGCATATAATATATGGGAATACTTATATGATGAATTGAGTGAAAGTATTCGATAAATGTTTTAGAAGTTACCGCAATCATATCGCCTCCAGAATATAGAAAATAGCAAATTTTTTTTATAATTTGAAATAATAAATTTTTTTCTTTAATATTATATGCCTTTAGGGATTCCGGCCATAAATCACAGCAGTAAATCAATACCGGAATTTTTTTCCTAAATTTCATTATTCTAGCTGGTAACAACACAAAAACAGGAGATAACTGATATACATAAATCACATCGTAATTCCCCTTCAAAAATAGTGCCTTCCAAGACGAGGAGACAGCTAATGATAAATAATTTAATCCAAGACCGATAATACCGTTCTTTCTTCCTCGTTCATAAGTACGGATTATTTCCACACCTGCAACATATTCTTTTCTGTTTTTAAATTTACAATATCGTTCTGAGATATTTCCTGATGGATAATTAGGCAGCCCTGTCAGAACAGTCACTTTATGCCCTCTTTTAACCAAATCTTTAGCTATATCATTAATTCGAAAAGTCTCCGGAAAAAAACGTTGACTGATAATCAAAATATTCATATAAACTCCCAACAATTTTATGAATTTGAGATATGTAATTTTATATAATATATTTTACTTTTTCATTTTTCCCGTTCCTCCCTCTATCACACCTTCATGTTTTAAAACTGATATAATAGTCTTTAAGATACAGTAACAATCCATTTGTAATCCCATATGCTCAATATAGTACTTATCTAATTTTGCTTTTACTGGGATTTCCAATTCATCTCGACCATTGATTTGAGCCCACCCCGTTAGTCCCGGAGCAATCTGATGAACTCCGTATTCATCGCGCTTTTCTATCAGATCATATTGATTCCAAAGTGCAGGGCGAGGCGCAACAATATACATGTCATTTTTGATAATATTAAATATCTGAGGAAGTTCATCTAAGCTTGTCTTTCGCAACAAACTGCCGATCTTTGTAATATACTGGTCTGGTTCCGCCAACATATGAGTCGGCATATTCTTGGGAGTGTCTGTCCGCATGGTTCTAAATTTGTATATTTCAAATAATTTTTTATCTTTTCCAACTCTCTTTTGTTTAAAAAAAACAGGACCTTTAGAATCTCGCTTAATAGCTATTGCTATTCCAAAAAGAAGTGGACTCAATACAATAACTGCACTGACAGACATAAATAAATCTAATATTCTTTTGACTATCAAATAGTTTTTTTGCTTTCTACTTAATACATGGGCTTCAACCAAACTCTGTTCGTTCATCTTATCAATTCCTTTATCTATAATGTTATAACTTGAAAGAATAGTATTTGTAATTAGAAGAAACTGGTTTCTTACTCCAATTTTATTTTGTACTTATCACCACAACTTCTGTTCTAGTTTAAAATAGTTCTTTATTACTCTTTACCCTGTATAATATTAATTTCTTTCATACCAAAAAAAAGGGACAAAAGCATCAACTCTCCTCCCTATACTAAAATTCTCAAATTAATGTTCTCTATATTGATTAATTCCTATCCATTCTTCCTAACCATATTTGTTGTAACTAACACAATGAATTTCCTGATTCACTTGATTTCTTTATCCTTTTCAAGCTGTATCCCAAATATCAGTGTTCTTTCTTCTCCAATCATCAACGTCTTCACCATTGCATATCTCTTGTGAAGATTCACCTTAATGTTCTCTCTTTCAAAAAACTCCAATGCACCCTCTACAGAAACCACATTTCCAATTACATCCGTCTTCACAACTGTCAACCGTACAACAGAGCTGCTAAAATCCCCACTACTGTCTATAATTGCCCGCAGAAATCTCTCCTCTGCCTCTTTCACCGGGATAAACTCATTTTTACCGTTCCCCAACAGTCTGGAGAATCTCGGTACACTTTTCAATTCCATATAGATTCTCTCCGGTTCATCCGTTTCTATAAATACATATCCGGGAAATAAAGGCCTTAACTGCAACTGCCACTCTCCCCCCAGCCGTTTCAGCCATTCCGCCCGAATCATAAAGCAATTCTCAAAATGCTCCCGGCTCAACAATGTACGTATAAAGAGCATCAGCTCTTCCTCTTTTCCGGTAACAGTCTGAATCACATACCACATATCCGAACTCCTCTCTGTCCGAAAAAGACATGGCTCCGCCATCCCTGCAGTTATAAAAAATCCAGAGCCTTTTTCAGATTTTTAGCCAAAAGAATTTCAGCATTCTCAGAACCTACTATAATTATAAGTTCCAAAACACCTCACCTCTTCGGTACCTTAATCCGACCTGTATAACAACACAATCCGACTGCATGCCTCAATAGCTGTACAACCTTTTCGCATATTTTTATGAAACGAGAACTTGTACTTCCTTTTGTCTCATTTCCTGTCTCTCGTCACTCCGGCCTTCCAGGATTTTCTCATCAATTCCAATCCCGGCCCAGACCACAACCTTTTTCCGTGATACCGGAATTTCCACCTGGGCAAAGCGGCGATGCCAGTCAAACTTAACAATCTGATTTTCAAGTCCTTTCAAGGGACCTTCCGTAATATAAGAAGTTCCTTTTTCCTGGTCTTTGTAACCATAGGACATTCTAAGATAATGATGTTCGCCGCAAAGCTTCCTTAGATACCGTTCTTCCTCCTCATACACAGAAATCAGATATCCCGATTCTTCCATCACTCTCAGTATCTTACGATAAATTTCCAGTTCTTCCGATAGCTTATCGGGTCTCCTGCTCTCAAGGAACACATATCCCGGAAACAATTCTTTCTCCACCAGTTTCCAGATACCATCCGAGCGCCAGAGCCTCTCACAGCGGAATGCAAACGCATCATCAAGGGCATCCTGTGAAATATGCTGTCTGCAGGAGCGGATAATCGTATCTTCCCGGCCCGTTCTACACTGTAATACATACCAGCTCATGAATGCCCCCTTCCTGAAAAGGATCGCTTAACTGACTATTAAGCGACATTTTTTTCAGTTTTCTCACCACTGCTAGATTCCTGTAAATTATAACACCCTTTCATGGGATGGTCAACTGATAGAAAATGAATCTTAAGGTAATAAATGTTAAAAAAATCTTGTTTTTTCTTAATAATTATCCATGCTTTATCGAAAATTTCAAAATAGACGTTTAAAACGCACTCCTCATTCCTTTTGAAAATCGAACAAACAATAACACTATTCTTATATATGAATATAAGGATAGTGCAAAAAATGTCGCTTAATAGTCAGTTAAGCGACATTTTTTCATCCCAATCAACAATACTGTAACGGCAGAAATATCTAATAAAACGTCTTTCCCCACTCTTTCCATTATCCTCACATTCCCCTTCTCTCACCCACAATCCTGTAAATTACCACCGAAATTGTAACAGCAAGGCATACAATCACAAAAACAGCCAGGTCCGTTCCAGCTGGATTATCCTCCTTGTAATTTATGCTTTTCATATTCTAGTACTACAGCGAACTCTTTAAAAGCCTGGTTTTCCGGTGTGATAAATATGCATTATGGTTCCTGCGTATATGGTAACTTACAATTTTTTTCATATCGGTTACTGTATATACAATTATCCCATTCATTAGTTTTATTACCAATGGGATTGCTTTTTTTAAAGATTTCCCGTATTTGAGTGGTAAATAAATGGGTTATCATTACAAACAGCATATGGCGGCTCCAGCCTTGGTAACTGCGGCACTCATAATCTCCCATATCTAGATTGCCTTTGCATTCCTCGAAACACTGTTCAATCGGCCAGCGTAACGTTGCCGCCCTGTCCAGTTCTCTTGCCGGGAGATCCGCAGGAGCATTACAGACGAAATATTTTATTTCATCATCTGCATATTTCCTCAGATAAAGCCATATTTCATCCCCAGACTTCACATAATTCCGGCTTCCATCTGCACGGCAGGAAAAACAGCGCAGAATTTTTCGTTCTGCAGGGATCGGGCCTTTTGCCCCTTCTGCCAGTATCACGGTTTCCCATGGTAAAGTTGGATCTTCTGCAATATCACGCGCGGATGTTGGTTCATGTGAAAGTACCGGGTGTTTACGGGGACGCCCTCTTTTCATCTTGGGGTAAGACAGCAGCGGATACTCCAGGAATACCTGCTTCTTTGCATTGGTTGCTGCAAAGTACCATACATCTTCCGGCAGTTCCAATCCGTCCAGAAAAACATGGTCATTTCCGTATGCTGCATCACATCCTCCCCACTGGTTCTGGAACTAGCCACTCCCTATCACTTGATTGAGCAAGCGATGGGCTATCTCATTTTTGATAGCAAAGTTTTTTTCTTCCGGGATATGACATTCCTTACGTAGCCTGGAATAATCTTCGCTGAACTATTCCTTTGGAATGTACAGGTCATAATCCACAAGCCCATATCCTTTGTCACCAGCATAGGCAAGGAACACTCCTGATTGGCAGTTTTCTGTTTTTCCCAGGCGGCCACAGTATTGCCGCCTTACACCGGCGGAATGCTTTCCTTTTTTCACAAAGCTGGTATCGTCCACGGACAACATGCCGCGGCCTGCTCCAATCTGCTCGGCCAAGAGCTCCTGATAGGTATCCAGAAGTAGCTGTTCATCAAAGCGTGAACGGGTAAAAAACTGTTGAAGGGGTCTGACGTACTTTTCCCCAGAAAAGTGTAGTGCGATTGGCTCAATCGATTTGCGTTCCAATGGACTCAAAAGCCCCTGTACAAAGGTTTGGAACAATCTTCGTTGTGGCTGCAGAAAAAAGCAGGGGAAATAATTCTGGAGATAGTTTTCCAGTTCCGCTTGAAGTAAAAAATCATTCCCTTCATCGGAATACCAGGCTTCTAATGCAATAGGATTGAACATCGTAGGATTCATCATAATATCAGCCCCTTTTTCTTTAATTGTACCAAAAAAAGAGGGAAAACTGCCACTCAAAGAGTTCGCTCTAGTACTAGCCCGCTACATGACATCTATGTCAATCATAGTAATTCGGAGGCTCCTTATGTGAGCGGCCACTATTCCTCTGCAATCGAACAGTCCGACTTGGTCTTCAATTGGATGAACAATGTGTTCTTTCCTGTTTACATGCAGTTTTATATAATTCTATAATGCTCCTCTTTCCCCTTGCCGCATGGCATCTGATCATGACGCATTATAACCGGGCAGGCTGTTGTGAATTACGGCTTTATCATAAACAGCTAAGCTTTTACCCTTCCGGCCTCACCACCATATCCACCAGCTCCGCCAGCGGTTCCATCGCATTCCTGGCCTCCTCATACGTATTATTCTGGGCCCCCACCTCAATAAGCGCCGAACACGGCCTAACATGCTGGTTATAGCGGAGCCCTTTCAGGTAAATCTTCCGCGTAAATCCGGGATAACAGGCGTCGGCACAGAGCTTCATCTGGAAGCTGAACGCCATATTATCGGTCCGGTAGGGGTTTTTAAGGTATTCAATCGCCCCGTCCGGGGTCTGGCTGGTTCCGTTGAAAAACATAATTGTAGCCGTCTTTTTCCCATTTATCTCATTAACCAGATGCGTGCTTTCTTTCACGCCGTCCCTGTGAATGTCGAGGACCACCTGAATAGACGGATTTTTCTGCAGGATAGCCGTTATTCCGTCCAGTGCATATGTATAAGCCTTGCTCCGATCCAGTTTCCCATCCCGGAGGTCGTAAACAGAAGTGTCATGAATGACATTATATCCCTTCTGCTCAAGCAGCTCGGTGAGATAGGCGCCGACTCCCACGATTGTGGCATCCTTGTTTCCTTCATGATAGTCTGCAAATTCTTCCTGCGAATGTGTATGGTAAATCAGGATCTGCGGTTTATCACTGCCTTGTTTCAGCGAGAAATCCTCCGACAAAAATGTTTTCGCGCTCATCATATCCCTGCCCGCCGTTGTGGTCGGGTGTACCGTATAAAAATGTTTCATCAGGAAATCGTAGTCGGCCAATTGGGCTGAAACGTATCTGATTCCGGATGAGCTGACGGTTCCCTTATTAATAAGCGAATCTCCGGCCGGACTTCCGGCAGCCTGAAGCTGACCGCCCGCTTCACTTTGGCCCCCGGCTGTCTGCACGGACTCTCCCTGTCCCTCTCCAGTGCCCGAACCCGCAGTATTGCCGGGGTACATCCCTGCTGCCCCGGATCTATTTTCGTCTTCCGACGTATTAGTATATGTAGAAACACCGCCCGAGGCCAGCACACTGCTGCCTTCCAAATCTCTGACAAGACACTCATATTCCTTTAAAATCCGGCTGCTCTCCAGATAATTCCCATACGACGGATCCGGCTCCAGCTCTCTGTGCAGTTTCCCCTGATTACCCTCGGCCAGCCTGTAGTAAGGCACCTGTTTTAAAATAAAGCCTGCCAGGCGGCCCGCCATTTCATCAACCTCTTTGCTTGCCCCACCGGAGTTTATACCTGTAAATCCGGCCGACGGATACCAGTTTTTCCAAATAAAAAGCGCTGTCCGGCTCTCGTAGCCGCTGAATGAATTCGAAACTATATTCCCCACAGCCAACGGCAGTCCCCGCAATGCCCTGCCTCCAAAGAAAGCGAACAGGAACAGGCACAAAATTGCTGCCGCCGGCCGGAAGATTGATATTTTTCTATTTCCTGCAATATATTCTCTAATGATTCTTATTTTTCCCGGCCTCATGTCTGTCCCGCCTTAAAAATTCTCTCCTTTTACCATTCTATGCAGGAGCCGGTTCTTTTTACCTGAATCTTGCCGGATTTCTTAATCTGGTAGCCGCTGCATAAGTTCCGCTTTACAAAGCGCCCGGAATTTAAGCCATGCCGCGCCGGCATTCACTCACTCTTTCTTACCGTACAATGCCCTGTGAATACCCTCGGACACGGTGAAGCTGAGCTGTTTTACCCTCTCGTCGATATCCTGGGGCGTTACAAACATCGGACCGAACTCCGGCTCCATCAGCTCTCTGATCAGCTCATACTGGCTCTCCGGATCAAGGTCCTCAATATATTTCGCATATCCTTCGGTCCCGCTGTTCAGCGTCAGTGTATGAATCAGCGCCTCCACCGTGCCGTGTACAATAGCTGCCGCACCTACTACAGTTGGGATTCCCAGAGCCGCCACCGGCACTCCCAGGCTCTCCTTCGTCATACTGTGCCTGTGGTTTCCCACGCCGGAACCCGGATGGATTCCCGTATCCGTAAGCTGGATTGTAGACGCCAGACGTCTGACGTTTCTTGCCGCCAGGGCATCGATTGCCAGGACCATGTCCGGTTTCGTCTCCTCCACAATTCCTTTTACAATCTCGGCCGTCTCCATTCCCGTCTGCGCCATGACGCCGGGTACAATGCCGCTCAGTACGGGAAGTTTGTTCTTTTCACAGAAATCATCCCCGTATTCTCCCAGGAAATGTCTTGTCATCTGAAGGTTATCCACCACCCTCGGCCCAAGGGAATCCGGCGTCACCTGGATATTACCAAGGCCCACAACGAGGATCGAGGCCTGCTCTTTCTTCTGCGGACACATTTTCTTAATAAGCTGGTTTAATTGCTTTCCCAGCTCCTCGGCCACCTCCTCATGATAGCCGTCATCCTTTTCCGCCATATCCGGGACATCCAGGGTCAGATAGGTTCCCATCGGTTTTCCCATGGCTTTTGCCCCACGCTCATCCAGAATGGAAACTTCCGTCATCCTGATATGGCTGTTCCTGTGATGCCATTCGCGGAGCGCAACGCCCTTTATTTCTCCTCCGTCCCCGGCAAAGCTTTCCTGTTCCTCCACAGCCAGGTCGGTCCTGGCTTCAAATGACGGTAATTCGCCTATTTTATTTTCATCGGTTATCCTGCTGTTTTTCCGGCCAAACATCGCAAATCTCCTTTCGCGGTTCATGGGTACTTTAACTCTTTATAGTTTTTCTGTTTTTCCTTTAAAATATACTGAAAAAACTGTATAAATCCGGAAAATACATATTGACATCCCTGACTTTATTCGATAAAATACAATAGTATGTTTACATTGAACTGTCCGTGTCCAGGCTTTAATGCAAACCAAAGAATTGATAATATATGATATATCAGATGGAGGTGTACAGATTGGCTAACATTAAATCTGCAAAGAAAAGAATTTTAGTAGCTGAAACAAGAGCTGAAAGAAACAAAGCGATCAGATCCAAGGTTAAAACAGTTACCAAGAAAGTTGATGCTGCAATTACTGCCGGTGACAAGGCTGCTGCACAGGCTGCATTATTAGTTGCAATCAGCGAGATTGACAAGGCTACCACAAAGGGAGTTTATCACAAAAATACAGCTTCCCGTAAAGTATCCCGTTTATCTAAAGCCGTTAACGCAATGGCTTAATTTTTGGAACTTTCAATTTATACAATTAATTAACCCATTATATAGAAAAAAGGTTTCCGCTCAGGTGTGGCGGAAACCTTTTTTCTATTCTTTCAATATCAGTACTTTTTCGTAATCAGAAGTTCAACTGCCATCCTGTCATTCAGCCTTCCCGTTTTCACCGCTTCCTCTGCCTCCACACATCCCTTCACACAGGCCAGAATCTGCTCCTTTGTAAATGCCCCGGCCTGAGCCGAAACCTTTCCTGCAACAAACGGCGGAATCTTCAGTTTTGATGCAATTGTACCTCTGTCAGTTCCCTTTGCCGTCAGTTCTTTTACCAGTAATAACTGGTTAAACTGTCTTGCTATCAGGAACAGAATACGCATCGGCGGTTCTTTCAGTGTGAGGAGATCTTCATATAAATCCATAGCAAGCCTCGTTTTTCTCGTTACGATGGCATTGACCATATCGAATATCTTATTTGTCACCTGGACCGTTGTTACGGCCTCCACATCCTCTGAAGTGACCACGTCCGCCCCCATCGTATAGGAAATCAGCTTTTCAAGCTCCATTCTGATATTCTCCATATCGTCGCCGGTCCGCTCCAAAAACAGGTTCATCGTGGCATTCGTGATTTTTCTCCCGTTCTGTGCCAGAATTGTACCGGCCCATCTGGCGAGCTGCGCGCTGTCCTGCCGCTTCATCTCGGCAACGTGGCCCAGCTCCTTTACTTTTTTAAAGAGCCGGTTTCTCTTGTCCACGGCATCTTCCACAAATACAATACACGTTGTATCAGGTACCGAAGGGAGATAGTCGGTCAGCGCATCGGCGGAAGTTTTGAAAAATCCGCTGTCCTCCACCACAATCAGACGCCTGTCACTGAAAAACGGCATCGTATCGGCAAGACTGATCAGTTCATTCACATCCAGTCCTTTCCCCTCAAAATAATTGTAATTCATTGTATCGTCACCGGCAATAGCCTCTTTGAGCTTCTTTTTATAGCTCTGCTTTAAAAATGACTCTTCACCGAACAGCAGGTATACCGTTTTGTATTGTCCGCTCTTTATATCCTCATTGATTATCTGCATCTGTCATCTGCTCCTCCATGCTGCTAGAATGTCGCCGGGTTTTACTTCACCCGTTTTCGCCTCTGCCGCTGATATCCAACAGCAGTCCGTCAGGAGATTGTCCTGCTGGTATTATAGACCGGAACCACGGTTTCTGTCCAGCAAAAAACCACTTACCTTCATTTTCTTTCCATCTGTCGTAACGTGAATGGCACCCGATCGTTCCGTGCTCCAAATCCCGGTTCCGATTTCTTCCAGACGTTCCACCACCTCCAGTGAAGGATGACCGTACGAATTCCCCCGGCCGTACGACAGGATTGTGACCGACGGTTTCACACAGGCCAGAAATTCCTGCCCTGTAGAGGTAGAGGAACCGTGATGGGCTGCTTTCAAAACCGAAATTCTCCCTTCAAACCGGCCTTCCGGCTGCTCTTTGTACGGTCCGTCTCCCGTCTCCGTCTGCATACCATAAGTTTCCGCACTCTCCCTCTTATCACGTTTCCCTGCTGTTTCCCTCTCCAACGAACCCATCTCTAACATTCTCTTCTCTCCCGCAGTCCCCACATCCCCTGTCAGCAGCATGCTATATTCTTTATAATTGACGGAAAGCACCAGTGAATGCCCGTTTCTGTCCTTCGAATAGACATCCTTATCCGGATAAATGGCGGCGATTTTCAGCGTTCCCTCATCCAGCTTTTGCCCGGCCTCCATATAAATAATATCCGCCCCTCTCATTTTCCCCAGCGTTTCTATCTGCCTGTAAACTTCCTCCCCTTCTCCCAGACAGGGCATGACAATCTGGCCAACCGATATATTTTCCTCATTTTCCAGCATCCAGACGATTCCGTTTATATGATCGCTGTCGCCATGGCTGATAAAAATGTAGTCCAGCCTGCTAATCCCTTTACTTTTCAAAAAAGGAACCAGCCTGTTTTTTCCCACACTTTTAAGCTGGCTGCTTCCGCAGTCCGTCAGCGCCGTGATGGTTCCTGTGCGAAAAAATATCCCGTCCCCCTGGCCCACATCCAGGAAATAAACTTCCAGCCCCCTGACCCGCGGCCTTACCGTCAGAAACAACACGGCAAAGAAACAGGCGGCGGTTTTAGCCATTCTTTCAGCCCTGACTCCAAATGCAGTTCTAACCGTTCTTTCACCCTCAGCCCTTGCCGTCCTTTTCACTGCCTGAATATACACAAATACCAGCGCACCGTAATAAATGCCAATGCACCAAAGCGGAGGACGCCCCGTAAGCGCCGTTGCCAACGGAAGCTGCAGGGTGAAACGGCAAAGCCCACGGTAAAGGGACAAAATGTAGTGTCCTGGCCCCGCCGCACCATGGCTGATGATACCAAGTAAGTATGCGGCTCCTCCCAGAAACTGCTTCAGCCCGCTTTTCAAAACGCCGCCTATCTCCCCTCCTGCAGTCACCAGATTTAAGACACCCACAGCCTTCCACATACCGTAAAGACCTATCGCCGCAATACCCGTTCCCGCCACATATGCCATCAGCGGAATCACCACCAGGTTAAGAATCACACCATACAGGGGAAATTCAAAAAAATGATACAATATTGCAGGAAGAGTGACAACCTGAATCGCCAGACTGACAGACATGGCCGATTGAAGCGCCCTCAGCATAGTTCCCACATCCACCATCCCGTCTTTCATCTTTTTTCCGTTCTCCCCCGATAACCGCCTCTCCTTTCCCTGCGCTGACCGCCAGTCATTACAAAGTCCCACGGCCCCTACCGCGCCATATGACAATTGCAGCCCGCTTGTAAAAAGCAGGTATGGAGAATCAAAAAGAAGGAAAATAAGGGAAAGCGCCATGGCAGACAGTAAATCATAGGTGCGCCCGAGATACGAAGCCAGAAATGAACAAAAAACCATAAAAACCGCCCGGAAAACAGAGGCCCCAAATCCCGTCATCGAGCCGTAGAAAAAAAGCAGCGCCGCCGATACAACACCGGCTTTTCCATATCCAACGCCTCTTTTTCTCAGAAATCCATATAGACTCATCCCAATTAAAGAAACATGTAAACCGCTCACCGCGAGTACATGGGCAATCCCTCCGTCCTGATACAGCTCACGTATTTCACTGTCCATCTCACTCTTATCTCCCAGAAGAATAGCCTGAAAAACACCTCTGTCTTCCTCACCATAAAGAAAAGCGAGCGCTTCTTTCACAAATTGCCTGACGGATGAAATCTGTCTCCAAAAAGCAGCCTCATCCCCACCCGACGTTTCTATCTTATCCGCTTTAATCCTGCAGCGCAGCTTCTGAGAGCGGTAATACATCCTGTAATCAAACTCTCCCGGATTTCTGGCCTCCTGAAACAATTCCGCTTTTCCTCTCACCCACAGATTCATTCCGACCTTCAAACGGTTCACCGGCAGGCGTTCCGCCGTCTTAGCCTCCGCCGAAACCATGATCCGTTTCTCCTCATATCTCTCCTCCCCGGCCGTAACCGTCACCGGCTCCAAAATAAGAGTATATATCTCATTTTTAAACGATACATCGCGGATCCTGCCTTCCGCCTCCACCCGCGTTCCCGTCTTACCGCCCCGCTCTTCCCCGTATTCCCTCTCCGCCAATACAGCCTCCAGCGGCCATTTCTTCATTTCCACTCTCATCCTAAACCAGCCCGACAAACAGAAAAACGTCAGAATAGCCAGTAAAAGCCACACCCTGGGGACCTTTTCATCCCCAATCAACAAAAGCAGACTCCCCGTTCCAGTCCTCAGATAAAACCCAAGCAAAATACCTGCCGCCAACAATACCGCCACCACAAACAAGCCGCCTGAAATAGCCGCCCGTCCTGTGTATTCCGTCATTTTACCGAACCAGTAAGCAGCGACCTCTCCAAGTACATATGCTCCTGCAATCCATAAAAACGGTCTTTTTATTTTATTACCTCCAAAATTGGGATTTAGTTAGATGCGAGGACGCGCCCCTCTGAAAGATAGCGACGGGGTAGATAAAACAGAACAATTCAGCAGCCGCAGACCGGGCCGGAATGGTAAGCGATAACCTCGGCGTCTTCATTCCCGGATCATAACCTGCCCGTGGGGAAGTAGGGAGAAAAAGATTCCGGAGGGAACCTGGGAGTCCATCAGCACTTAGGCGGCGTCTCTCAGACGCCTTAGTACTGTTATGTACTCCAAAGAGCGCAAGCGTTTCCCGCAGGAACTTTTTCTGCCCGGATTCCCCACCCGCGACATCCCACAGCCCGGGACTGAAGACTCACAGCCTCCCACTCACCATCCCGCCCCCCAGCCTGCGGCGACGTTCTCATTTCTCATCCACAATATACTTCTTCTCCCTCTCCAAAGGCGTCGAAAGAGAAATCGCATTGCGGTACATCACATTAGCCGACCCGTTCACCGTAATCTGGACCTTATTAACCGTCTGCAGTTCCGTCAGTGAATTGACCAGCGCGTAGACAGGAATATAATCTGCCGCCTCCACCTCGCCGTTTATAAATGTACTGTCGAGATTTACATAGCAGGTATTATCCGTCAGGGACACGTTCAAAATCCTGGTGTCCTTTGGAAGCACGGGCGAATTCCCCGCCTGCGAACCGGCTATCAGCTGTTCTACCACGAGTCTCTCCAGCGAGGTATTGACATTGTGGACGACTTCCCTTGTCTCTTCCACCAGCATATCTTTCTTTTCGTTGGCAAAATAGAGCTTCAGCTCCACTCTCTCAAAGGAGTTCACGTCGGAGATGCTCTCCGCGAAATCAGAGGCTGAAAATGCTCCCACCGGGTTGCCCTGGTGATCAAGCAGCGGCTGTCCGTCGCAGTTGATACTGATATAATCAATTCCATCCACCTGGGTAAAGGTCTTTGCCATTGCCGCCCGGCACAGAATCTCCCTCGTCGCCTTCATCGCCGTATAATCTTTATTAAAATTCAGGTACAGAACATTGTCCTCTTTTCTCATATCCAGAAGTATTACTTTTTCTCCCAGCGCAGCCTGGTAATCCGGGTTATCCGGAGCCTCTAAAAGCTGTCCCGCCAGTTCTCCGATCAATGTCTCCTGATCGGTTGTTTCCGTTTTATACTCCACGCTGGCAAGCTTTGTCCTGGAGGGATTCAGATAATAAATCCTGTAACTGCCTTTTTCCGGCTCGGCAATTTTCTTCTCCCGTCCGCATCCCGAAATTCCAAGACACAGCAAAAGAGCCGCCATAAGGCAAAATAATCGTTTCAAATATACTTCCATCCTTTCACATCTAAGGGTTCCGGAGCCGAAAATGTTGCTGTCCGCCCCATGCCCAGTAACCTGAAAACAGCCATAACGGGATATTACGGAATGTAATTAAGAGGAATGCGGACCGTAAATGTGGTTCCCTCCCCTTCTTTACTCTGGAGCTTAATCGCCCCCTGGTGCAGAATTACAATATTTTTTGTAATCGCCAGGCCCAGGCCGGTTCCGCCCGTCTCCCTTGAGCGCGCCTTATCCACCCTGTAGAAACGCTCAAACACGTGCTCCTGAAACTCCTGAGGAATCCCGATTCCGTTGTCAATTACCTTTACATAAAAGAATTTATGATCCGCGTCCAGAACCACATGGACCCATCCGTCCTCACGGTTGTACTTGACCGCATTTTCCACCAGGTTGCTTAAGGCCAGCGACAGTTTTACCTCGTCGATATCGGCCGTAACCTCTCTCTGGCTCTCAAATACCAGCTCAATATTGCGCCTCTTGGCAATCGGCCTCAGGCGCTTTAAAATCTGTTCCATCAGCGCATTGATGGAAATAGATGCAATATTCATATCCGGTGAGGATTTATCCATCTTAACAAGCGAAAGAAGATCGTCGATAATCTTGCCCTCGCGGTCGATCTCATCCGAGATATCCGCCATGAATTCCTTATACAATTCCACCGGAGCATCCTCCATCCCCATCAGTGAATCCGCCAGCACCCGGATTGAGGTGATAGGCGTCTTAAGTTCATGGGAAACGTTGGATACAAACTCCTGTCTGGACTGGTCCACGGCCTTTAACTTTTTTAGTGTCTGGCTGACTGCGTCGGATATGCCTTTTGTCTCTTTGTAATCTTCCACCTGGATATCCTGATCGAGATTCCCCTCCGAGACAAGGTTCAGCCTCTCCTGAAGCTTTCTGAACGGTTTCATAAGAAACGCTGCCGCCAGAAAATCCACCGCTATCACAAAGCACAGAAGCACAAACTGCAGAAATCCCGCCTTATGCATAACCTGGCTTTCCAGAAGGGCCATACTCTCTGTGGAGGCTGTCATCAGGAGGACTCCCTCCACCTTCTTGGCATCCGCTTTAGAATAAACCGGGAGTGTCAGATAAAAATAATCCTTCTTTTTGTTCCGCCGGTTTATAGTTTCTCCCTCAAATGAGCGCAGAACCTCCTCCACCACACTTGTTTTTCCCTTGGTCAGCTCAAACGTGTCTTTAATTATCTTAAAGCTGCTGTCTATGACGATGATACGCCCGTTAAACAAATCCGCCGTCACATTCATCTCGGCATCCAGGCCGGGATTGTTGGATGGATTGTTAATATAATCCAGGGTCACCATCTTGTTGGCAAGCATCAGGCATTTGCTCTGTGCCTCTATCATGCTCTCCTCAATCTGGCTCTGACGGAAAAATCCGGCCAGAAACCTGGCCTGTATGAGAAGCGGCATCAGAGTCACCAGCAGGAAACAGAAAAGCAGCGGCACCTTCATGCTTACGGAACGCTTTAATTTCCTTCTCAGTCTCTTCATCTCTCTCATTTAGCTCTCGATTTTCTTCACTGCCGCGATCGCCAGCCCTCCCGGGCCGATATGGCACGCAACACTCAGTGACAGGGGATCCATATAAATATCCGTATCCGGGAAAATCTCCTGCAGCTCCTCTTTCAGCTGTAAAGCAGCTTCCTCACTGTTGCTGTGGGCAATTTCAAGGTGGGTGTTCTTTCCCTCCCTGTCGTTCCATCTTGTCTCCAAATCGTGCTGGATGGCGGAAATCATCATCGCTTTAGCCTGCTTCATCGTCCTTGCCTTGGCAAAAGCATCCAGCTTCTCTCCCTGTATCGTGAGGACCGGTTTCAGTCTGAGAAGTGTTCCGAGAGCCGCGGCGGCCGGCGTGATCCTGCCGCCCTTTTTAAGGTATTTCAGGGTGTCCACCGTGATATAGATCGTGGAATTATGGCTGGTCCGTTCAAGCTCCTCCTTGATTTCCAGGGCGCTCATCCCCCTCTCAGCCATCGTGAGGGCATCCAGGGCCGACTGTCTCTGGGTTACGGATATCTGGTGGTTATTTACCACCTGGACACGGCCGTCGTAGTCCTCGGCCAGCATCAGAGCCGTCTGGCAGGAACCCGACAGGCCGCTGGACATCGGAATATGGACAATCTCATCATATTCTTCAAGGAGTCCGTCCCACAGCTCCACAATTGAATCCGGCGACGGCTGGGAAGTGGAAATATCCAAGTCCTCGGCCATCTTCTCATAAAATTCGCGCTGTGTCAGGCTGATATCCTCCATATATTCTTTTCCATCAATCATAAAAGGCATAGGAAGAACCTTGATTCCAAGTTCCTTGCCCTGCGCCTGCGTAATACCGCTGTTGCTGTCTGTCACAACTGCAATTTTCATTTTGTTTCCTCCAATCGTTCTGCCCCGTCATCTTCAAATCCGTTGGCAGATGTATATAAATGATAGTAGATTCCCTGTTTTTCCATCAGCTCGTCGTGGCTTCCCTCTTCCTGTATGCCGTTGCCGGACAATACAAGAATCCGGTCCGCGCCTCGGATGGTGCTGAGCCTGTGGGCAATCGTAAGTGTTGTCCTTCCCACAGCCAGCTTATCGAGAGACTGTGACACCATCTTTTCACTCTCATTGTCGAGAGCCGATGTCGCCTCATCCAGAATCAGAATCGGCGGATTTTTCAAAAATACCCTGGCAATGCTGATACGCTGTTTCTGTCCTCCCGACAGCTTCACGCCGCGCTCCCCCACATAGGTATCGTAGCCCCCGGACATCCCGTCAATAAACTCATCGGCACCGGCCATCCTGGCCGCCTCGATGACTTCCTCTCTGGACGCTCCCGGCCTTCCGTATACAATATTGTCATAGATCGTACCGGAGAACAGGTACACATCCTGCTGCACCATACCCACCTGGCTTCTCAGGCTCTCCAGCGTAATTCCCCGCAGATCTTTCCCATCCACGCAGATCCTTCCTTCGGTCGGGTCATAAAACCTCGGAATCAGGTTACAGAGCGTCGTCTTACCGCCGCCGGAAGGTCCCACCAGGGCAATCTTCTCCCCCGGACGGATAGTCAGATTAATCCCGGATAACACCAGTGTGTGATCATCCGGATATTCAAACGAAACATTTTCAAATGTAATCTCTCCGCGGGAATCTTTAAGTTCCACCGCATCGTCCTCATTGAAAATATCAATGTCAGCGTCCATAATTTCACAGAATCTTTCAATTCCGGTCATTCCGCGCTGGAACTGCTCGGCAAATTCAATGATTCTGCGGATCGTGGATAAAAGCGTCGTCACATACATCGTATAGGCCACCAAATCTCCGGGGCTTATAATCCCTCTCACCAGAAATGTCCCGCCGGCGATGATGACAACCACATACATCACACCGTCAAACATCCTGACCGTGTCCTGGAATGCCGCCATGTAAAAATAAGTCTGCTTTTTGATTTCGAGGAATTTGAGATTATCCTGCTGGAACTTTTCAATTTCCAGTTTTTCATTGCCAAAGGCCCTGACCACTCTGTTTCCCAGAAGGCTGTCCTCGATTCGGGCGTTCAGTTCCCCGACATGGTTGCGCTGCATCTTAAAAGCTGCGCGCACCTTCAGGTTGAAGTAAGTACAGGATACCGCCATAACGGGAATGAAGATAAAGATCACTATGGTCAGCAGCAGATTAATCCTGGCCAGTATGAAAAATGAGATTATGATTTTCAGGAATGCAATAAAAAATTCTTCGGGACAGTGATGGGCAAATTCCGTCACGTCAAACAAATCGCTTGTAATGCGGGACATAATCTGCCCCACCTTCGTGTTGCTGTAAAAACTGTCCGACAGCTTCTGCAGGTGGCAGAATGCGTCCTTCCTCATATCCGTCTCAATCCTGGCTCCCATAATGTGGCCCGTGTAGGCCATATAAAAGCTGGCCAGCCCATCCACGATTCTGAGCCCAAAGTACATAAGGCCGATGGTGACAATCGTCTTTACCGTAAGGTTTGCCAGATTATACATCCCCTCGTTGGTAATATACCGCAAAATAAGCGGCAGCACGATCTCACACAGCGTCGTCAGCGCAGCACAGAATAAATCAAACAGCAGCACCTTCCAATATCTCAGATAATACGGTGCGAAGCGTTTCATCAGTTCACTCGTCTTCATTCGGTTCATCAGTATCTCTTCCCTTCTTTTGAACGCTCTTTTTATTCTATCTTATTTTGAGGGTAAATGGAAGTGGATAAAGAAATTTCTTTCCTGGATGGCGATTGAGAAAAGGGTACCGCGCAACTGCTTCAGTGAAGTAATTGCACGGTACCCCTTGGGTATTTATTACTGATAAATCTGGTTGATTTTCCAGTAGCCGTTGAATTTGTACATGTTGAGTCCGGAACTATTGCCCATCTGGACGCCGGAGTTTCCGATTTCCTGGAGCTTTTTGATATCGGTCTGGTCTATTGCTGTTGAAAGTTTTTTTGTGAAGACTTTATCTTCTCCGAGTTTGATGAGCTGCTGGGGCGTGCTGTATTCAACGGAACTGCCGTCGGCATAGGTAATGATGACCGGGTAGTTGCACATCTTGGAAAGAGTTTCCAGGTCACGGTAGGAGAATGTTTTCTGTATCAGTTCCGCCATCTGGGCCGCATCTTTAACGTTGACAGAATCGGATACAGTGCTTTTAACGCTGTCTAAAATAAAATTGTTGATTTTCCACTTCCCGTTAATCTTGCAGAGCGCCAGTCCGTAATCCCCGCCCATCTGTACGGCTCCGTTGCCGGCGCCGCTCAGCTTGGCAATGTTTGTGGATTCAATTGAATCAAGAAGCTTCTGCGTAAAAACCGTTGAGTTTCCCAGGGCCATAAAACCGGCTTTATCAGGGATTTCCTCCAATTCGCCACTCGCATAGGAAATGACCACCGGAAACGCACAGAGGTCCGCCACCTTTCCAAGATCCTGTTTCTTAAATGCATGCTGCACCTTTTCCGCAATATCCTGCATCTTAGCCGTATCTTTCCCGGCAGAGGCTGTAGCATGGTTCCGCCGCGCCGCATAAGCAGGCATGGCAGGAACCGCATTCACCATAGCCAGAGCACACATTGCAACAGCAGCATATTTTTTAACCTTGTTTAATTTCATCATTTTTTTCTCCTTTTTAATTTTTTCGTTTTAACTGTCTTTTCAAATATTAGACTGCCAAAGAAGAAAAAAAGTTGCCGCTGGATCAAAAAAATTTTATCATCGCGCAGACGTCCTCATTTCTCAACTCCCTCTGGACGTATCTCCGTTTCTATCTTATAATAAACCTATATAAAATACCAAGGAGAACTGATTATGCCATATTGCCCGAAATGCGACATGGAATTTGTCGATGGAATCACTACATGCAGTGACTGCGGCGGTGAGCTCGTGGAGTCACAGGAAGCTTATGAAGCCGAAAAACGTGCACTGGAGAAGCAGCAGAAAATAGAAGCTGCCACGGACCGCTACCATGACATGGAGGGCTTTGACGCCTCGCAGCTCATGGATAACCTGATTGATTTTGAACACCTGGACAGTCTGGAAAACCTGGAGAATTTTGAGACGTTTTTAAGCCGCGACAGCGAACCGGAGGACAAGACAGAAGGTGCCGGCACGGGCGGAACACAGGAACCCCGGGCCAGGGCCGTCTCGCCCGGAGTCTATGTCAGCGGCCGTCAGCGCTGCGAGGATCTTCGTTCTTCCGGCTCCGCTTTTCTGATGGTGGGAGGTGCTGCGGTCGTGTTTGCCGCCGTCTGCTGGGCCGGAATTATCAATCTTCCAATGGCCGGAGGCTCCAAAATTTTCTTCCAGTCGGTTATTACGCTCATCGGCCTTGCCTGCCTCGTCGTCTCATTCAAGACCCGCAGTTCCCTGGCCACAGCCCTGAAACAGGCGGAAGCGGAAGAAAAACGCACGGAGGAGCTGATTGCATGGTTTACCTCCACCTGGACCGGAACCCAACTGGATGAGGAACTGAAAAAAGAGGAACCAGGACTGGCCGGGGAAGAACTGGAATTGAAGCGGTTCGAATTAATTCAGGATCGTCTGATTACAGGACAGGATCTTCCGAACCAGGCCTATGTTGATGCCCTCAGCGAAGAAATCTATCACAAGCTTTACGAGTAATTCAACGTCCGGTGAAGCGATGCCCTTTCAATGATGCAGAAAACACCCCGGATTACCGGTTCTCTTTTCAGGAGTTTCCGGTCGGCCGGGGTGTTTCTTATTTATTATTTCTCATCTTTTATCTTTTAATTCAGGAGCAGTAATTTACTGTCACTTTATTAGCTTAGATTTTCCCGTCACCTCACAAGCAGGGATTTTCCCGTCATTTCCTTCGGCTGTTCCATTCCCATCAATTCAATTAAGGTTGGAGCAATATCGGCCAGACATCCGCCTTCCCTCAATTTGTAAGCCGGATCTGCGTTTACAAGGATGAAAGGCACCTGGTTCGTCGTATGGGCAGTCCAGGGTTCGCCTGTCTCATAATCCACAAGCTGCTCTGCATTACCATGGTCGGCACAGATGAAGAGCACGCCGTCCGTTTCCCTGATGGCATCCACGGTTCTTCCCACGCAGGCATCCACCGTTTCAATTGCCTTAATGGCGGCCGCTTCAACTCCCGTATGGCCTACCATATCAGGATTTGCAAAGTTGATAATAATCACATCATATTTTCCTGACCTTATTGCCTCCACCAGTTTATCACATACCTGCGGTGCACTCATCTCCGGTTTCAGATCATAGGTCGGAACTTCTTTCGGTGACGGAACAAGAATACGGTCCTCGCCTTTGTTCGGCTCCTCGATTCCTCCGTTAAAGAAGAATGTCACATGGGCGTATTTCTCCGTCTCGGCGATCCTTGCCTGCGTTTTTCCATGCGCCGCCAGAAATTCACCGAATGTATTGGTAATCTCTTCTTTTCTGAAAGCAACCAGTTTATTGCCGATTGTCTCGTCATAATCCGTAAAGCATACAAACACCAGATCAAGACGTTTTTTTCTTTCAAAACCGGTAAAGTCATCATCACAGAATGCTCTTGTAATCTCCCTTGCGCGGTCGGGACGGAAGTTATAGAAAATCACGGAATCCCCGTCCTGAATCAGAGCGGCAGGTTTACCGTTCTCCTCCACATTGAAGGGAACCACAAACTCATCATTAATTTCCTTATCGTAGGATGCCTGGATGCCGCCTGTCGCACTGTCCGCCTTCTCTCCCTCGCCGTCCACCAGAACCTTATATGCACGCTCCACACGATCCCAGTTTTTGTCACGGTCCATTACATAGTAGCGTCCCATTACGGAAGCCACGCGGCCGACGCCAATCTCTTTCATCTTCTCTTCCAGCGCGGCGACAAAACTCCTGCCCGATGCAGGCGGTGTATCGCGGCCGTCCAGGAAACAGTGTACGAATACTTTCTCCAGGCCGTTTTTCTTAGCCAGTTCAAGGAGGCCGTAGATGTGGGTATTATGGCTGTGCACGCCTCCGTCGGAAACCAGTCCGAACAGATGAAGAGCCGAATTATTCTTTTTGCAGTTTTCCACTGCTTTCATAAATTCCGGGACGGTGAAGAAATCACCGTCTTCGATAGATTTTGTAATTCTTGTAAGTTCCTGATATACAATACGGCCGGCTCCCATATTCAAATGGCCTACTTCAGAGTTGCCCATCTGGCCGTCGGGAAGACCGACAGCAAGACCGCTGGCATTGCCTCTCACGTAAGGACACTGGCTCATCAACTGATCCATAACCGGCGTCTTCGCCTCACAAACCGCATTGTGCTCACAATTGCTGTTAAGGCCGTAACCATCAAGTATCATTAATACAGTTGGTTTCTTGCTCATAATCTATCTCCTTTATCTTCTTCTCCTGTTTCACCCGGGCGCATTCTTAAGCCGGGTCTGATGCCCCAAAAAAAGCCACTGAAACTCCGGATATCACGGGCAAAACAGAAGGCATTTATATTATTCTTGCCAATTTCTTATTTTACATGATTTTGCGGTAAGTTTCAATGGCTGTATGATAAATTTTTGACGAATTTTACCTGGTTTTCCTGTTTATTCCGTCGGTATATCGGGCTCATAAACGGTATATCCGTTCTTGCCCCTTTCCTTTGTCTGATAAAGCGCTGTGTCGGCATTCCTGTATAACTCAAAGAACTGTTTTCCTCCGGATGGAAAAACTGCCACGCCGATGCTTGCCGATATATTCCACTTCATATCCCGGTACTCCATCACTGTATCAAGAGCTTCTGTAAGCTGTTTGGCTTTTTCCCTTACCCAGTTCTCATCCGGAACACGGGCAAAAGCAGCAAATTCGTCGCCTCCAATCCTCCCCAGGATGTCCTCTTCGCCAAAATGGCTTCTGATAATACCGGTAAATTCTTTAATGCAGTAATCCCCAAATGCATGGCCAAACTGATCGTTTACCAGTTTAAAATTGTCAATATCAAAAATGAAGAACGCGTACATTTCCTGCAGGGGTTTCGTCAGCGCCGCATCAATCAGGCGCTCCGTTTCCGTCTTACTGTAGAAAAGCGTCATCTGATCCATTACGGCCTGTATCTCTTTTTCCTTTTCCTTCTCTATATTCTTTCTGTAGGTAAACATATGAAGTGACTTGTCTTCTGCCGAAAGGAATACATAGGCGTCTATCCGCATCCAGAAATAAGAAGATCCATCCTGCGTAATTTGAAAATCATAGCAAAGGTGGCTGTTGCCGCTTTCATACTCTTTTATAACATTGGACGGCTCAAAAGTTCTGATATAACCTTCCCTGAATTCCTCTTTAATCTGTTTTTCAGCAATAACGCGAAGCCCCTCGCTGTATGGAAGGCCTTTTGCGCCAAGGCTCTCAAAATATTCCTCGGTTCTTTTTCCTACGGTACAGTCTTTCGTAATATTCAGCTCATAAATATTATCGTAAAGCTGCTCCGTCGCCCTTTTAAAACTCCCCTGCCTCTCTTCCATCAACTCGGTAATCTGCCTGTTAAAGTTACGGATTACTGCAGTAATGACAAACAGAACAATTATAACTATAAGGAAAAGCATTATTCCGGTGGTCAAAAGCTGTAATCTTATGTCATTGAGAAGCTGGCCCGTGTTCTGTTCCACTGTAAGTAACCAGGACAGCTCCGGAATATAGCGTACCACCACATAGCTTTTTTCCTGGTTTTGGCCTCCCTGCGATGCCCATGTCTCCAGATTAGAATCAGTTTCCCTCCACTCCAGAATCTGTCCCCTTATCGATTCACAGTCATTTACCTCAAACCAGTCTGTCTTGTCATAGCCATTAAAAGTAGTCGATATCTCAATCGTTCCGTCCAGACTGAGCAGACTGGCCTTTATGTTAAATTTATCCTCATAACTCTGAAGCAGATCTTTCAGATAATTAATCCGTATCCCGACTCCAATAATTCCCAGTGTCGCGCCGTCGTTATCCTGCACCTTGCAATTCACAAACACAGTGATCACATTGTCAGCGCCGGCCACTTCATCATTATCCACGTTCAGTGAATAATCCTGATTGCTTTTCAGCAGTTCATAATACCAGGCGTTTTCCGGGCTGTCCTCAGTCAGAATACGGTCAACTCCATTAAAATTATAGTATCGGGAAGTGGCTGCGGAGACGAGAAACACGGAATCGAATCCGTATTTTTCCCGGTATGTGTCGAGGTATGTTTTCGTTTTTTCTATATAGTCTTCATCCTCAAGATGATCAAGCTCTTCCGAAAGATGCTCCAGCAGCAAACTGTCATGGGCCATGGTCAATGAAGTATTGACGGGCTTTGTAAACTTTGTCGTCAACTGATAATAAATTCCTTCTGCAGTCAGGGATGACACCTGCTCAATGTTATCAAGCGACGCACGATAATTAGCCCGATAGCTTAACATGGCCGTAAGAGTAAAACCAATTACCAGAATGAGGCTGACCAGCGCATTCGTCTTAAAAAGCTTGCTATTTTTCATACCGATTTCTCCCCTTTGTTTCGAATTGTCCCACTCTGTCAGAAAAGGAAATTCATTTGCAGCAGTCTGATATCATCCTCTGTCACACCGTACCGCTTTAAATATTCAGGCAGAGAAATCTCCCTGTAAAAATCCAGAAGACGCTCCATACTCTGCGCGTCCGCCTTCATAAACGGCTCCATCCTGCCCCTGGCCTCTTCGTCCAGCATCCCCAGCAGTTTGTTCATACCTTTTTTATTATATGTATAGGTCACTTCATAATCTGCTATTATATCTTCATCGGCAATACCGCAGAGAAAGTAAATGCAGGAAGCTACAATGCCGGTTCTGTCTTTTCCTGCCGTACAGTGAAACAGCACTGCACCGCGCTCCAGCCCGGCAATCAGCTTACGGACCGTCTCTGCCAAAAGTGCGCCGTGGTTTCTGACAATGTTCATATATCCTTCCGTAAGGCTCCCGGCAAATGCTTTCTCGGCAGATTCCGATATGTCCTTTGCATCAATCTGTTCTGTCTGAATTGGACAGTGGTACCATTCCACCCCTTCAGGCACATTATCCGGCCCCTGTTCTATCTCCGGCAGACTGCGCAGATCCAGCACTGTCCTCACCCCGTAATCCATGAGGCGTTTCCACTCCCCCTCCGTCAGGTTCTGAAGAGCTCCTGCCCTCAAAAGTTTCCCAAAAGCAGTGTTTCTGCCGTCGGCTGTCTCATAGCCCCCCAAATCCCTCATATTAAGACAATGTTCCAGGCGGAACCTTTTAACCGGTCTGTCCATTTGTTCTGTCCCCTTTCTGTCATGGCAATCTCTCTTTGTGAGCTTGACCAATTTATTATAACACAGTAAAACGGGCGTTTCAACGCTCTACCCCACCGGGTTGTGATTGCATAATACAAGTTTGGTAATTTTACCCTTTTCTTCTCTTTATGACGGATATCCGTAATCAAGCACCAGAGACTCTCCAGCTCCTGTAAAAGGTCCTATCTTTTTCGTCGGTTCTCTCAACGCTTGAATTGTATGTGTTTTTATACTATACTTTTCCTGTGACATTGAAAGGCCGGAACATCTCAACGCAAAATTCTCCATCACAACAGAAAGGGGGCGGGGCAGGTGAAAATATCTTTAAGCATATTACAGACAGTGCTGCTGGTCTCTTTTAATCTGGTTATGCTCTGTCTTACATTCCGAAACAGGAAAAAACTGTTCGGTGCAAAATTTTATTTCGTTATCGCCTCCGGACTTGCTGTTACTGCTGTTTCCAGTTACTACCTGAGTGTTTTTAAAGTAGCGGCCGTGTGGCAATACTGTTACATCGTAATCTACTTTTTGCTGACCATGCTGTTGTGCCGCCTGCTCTTTTACTGTCGGCTCAGTGAATGCGTTTTTTTCTACTTTGTAATCCAAACCTATGTGGATGACACGTTTATGGCAGCTAAAGTGATTCAGTATTATCTCCTTGGCCGTGTAACCGACAATATGTTTTTTTTCTATCCTATCCAATTTGCTCTCATTGCAGCCGGCATTCCGCTCATCTGGCGGTTTTCAAAAGAAAAGCTCACTGGGCTGGCGGACACCACGGCAGGAATGAGATTTTGGCGGTACATCTGGATCATGCCCCTGTCTTTTTATATCGTTTACCGCATCGGCATATCTGAGCAGTACGTCGTTCTGGACAGTGTCTGGTCGGATATGAATATCATGGTTCCTCTGTTCTGGGCCATCGCTACTATTCTGGCATACTATTTGGTAATCAGCACCCTGCTCGAGGTGGTAAAGCATGTGGAAGACCGGGAAAAACTGGCAGCCGCCGGCCGGCAGCTTCAGATGCAGAAAGAACAGTACCAAAAACTCAGCGAAAGCATTGAGGAGACCCGTCGGATGCGTCATGATCTGGGCCATCAGATGCGCGCAATCGCTGGTTATGCAGGCAGAGGCGAGACGGAAAAGCTGAAAGAATATGTCAGCTCTTATCTGGAACAGATGGAATCGGAAGAACTTCCGCTGTGTGAAAATCATGCCCTGGATTCCATGATTCATTTTTACATACGGACTGCCAAACGGGAAAATATACGTATGAATGTCATACTGGAAACACTAAAAGAATTGCCATGCCGCGAGAATGATGTTTGCGTTGTACTGGGAAACCTCTTAGAAAACGCACTGGAAGCCTGCCGACGCCAAGCATCAGGGGAACGCTATATTGACCTGAAGCTGAGCACCGGAAGCCAGAATTTCATTGCCATTCAAGTTGTCAACAGCTGCGATGACGCCGTCCGGCAGCGCTCCGGAACATTTCTGTCAGCCAAGAGAAACTATGGTTCCCCCGGAATCGGAATCTCTTCAATAAAAAAGATCGCAGAACGCTATCGCGGAAGCGCGGATTTTGCATATCAGGACGGTAAATTTCAGGCAAGAATCTTTTTAAACAGGGATTTAGAAAAATAATTTTCCAAGAACTCTTTTTACATCATAGGAGCACTTCCGATGTTACCTCTGCGCGGCATGTGCATCCTCGCGGAGCGTTTTTTAATCCATATGACGTAATTTCCTATGAATTAAAAAAGGAGCCACCTGGCTTTACGTCATTTGGCTCCTGATTTACTCAGACTAATTTATTTATAATTCACAATTTTCCCAAACTCTTCTTTCAGGGAAGCTCCGCCTACCAGGCCGCCGTCGATATCCGGCTGTGCAAACAGTTCCGCAGCGTTGCCGCCGTTTACAGAACCGCCGTACTGGATGCGGATTGCCTCTGCCGTCGCCTCATCGTAAATCTCACCGATGCATACGCGGATTGCCGCACATACCTCTTCTGCCTGCTCCGTTGTAGCCGTCTTTCCTGTTCCGATAGCCCAGATTGGCTCATAGGCAATTACGGCAGTTTTGGCCTGCTCTGCGGTCACGTCCAAGAAAGCAATCTTAATCTGCTGGCGGATCCAGTCGATCGTAATTCCCTGTTCTCTCTGTGTCAGAGTCTCTCCGCAGCATACGATTGGAGTGAGGCCGTGTTCAAAAGCCTTCAGGACTTTTTTATTTACGGTCTCATTCGTCTCTGCAAAGTACTCTCTTCTCTCGGAATGTCCGATAATCACATATTTCACTCCGGCGTCCGTGAGCATGTTTGGTGCGATTTCTCCGGTGTATGCGCCTTTTTCTTCAAAGTACATATTCTCGGCGCCCACTGCGATATTGCTTCCCTTGCAGGCTTCAACGACTGGGATAATGTCGATTGCCGGAACACAGAAAACAACGTCCGTCTCTTCTGAAGCTACCAGTGGTTTTAATGTATTTACAAGGGCAACTGCCTCCGTTGGGGTCATATTCATCTTCCAGTTGCCTGCAACAATCTTTCTTCTTGCCATCTTTTTATCCTCCTACACTCCGTTTCGTCTTATCGATCGTTGGCTGCCGCCACACCGGGAAGCTCTTTGCCTTCCAGAAATTCCAGGGAAGCGCCGCCGCCTGTGGAAATATGGCTCATCTTATCGCCAAAACCAAGCTGGTTCACTGCGGCGGCAGAGTCGCCTCCGCCGATAATTGTAGTTGCCTCCGTCTCAGCCAGCGCTTCTGCCACGGCGATTGTTCCTTTTGCAAGGACAGGGTTCTCAAATACACCCATCGGTCCGTTCCATACGACTGTCTTTGCGGATTTTACCGCATCAGCATAGAGTTTAGCCGTCTCGGTTCCGATATCGAGTCCCATTGTATCTGCCGGGATCGCATCTACCGCTACATAGCGGACCTCGATCGGCGCATCGATTGGGTTCGGGAAGGATTCTGCCACAGCGGCGTCTACAGGAAGAAGCAGTTTCTTGCCGAGTTTTTCAGCCTTCTCCACCATATCTCTGCAGTAATCTAATTTTGTATCGTCTACAAGAGATTTTCCAATCTCAAGTCCCTGTGCCTTTAAGAAGGTAAATGCCATGCCTCCGCCGATAATCAGGGTATCACATTTTTCAAGAAGGTTTGAAATAACATTCAGTTTGTCGGCAACTTTGGCTCCGCCCAGGATTGCAACGAAAGGACGAACCGGACTGTCAACGGCATTGCCGAGGAAATCGATCTCTTTCTGCATTAAGTAGCCTACAGCGGCCTCTGAAACATACTGGGTTACGCCGACGTTGGAACAGTGCGCCCTGTGGGCCGTTCCGAATGCGTCGTCCACATAGACCTCACACAGAGATGCCAGTTCTTTGCTGAACGCCTCTCCGTTCTTTGTCTCTTCCGCCCTGTAACGCGTATTCTCCAGTAATACCACGTCTCCGTCCTTCATGGCGGCAACGGCGGCCTTTGCATTTGGTCCCACTACCTCGGGATCCGCTGCAAACTTTACTTCCTGTCCGAGTAATTCGGAAAGGCGTACGGCTACCGGCGCTAAGGAAAGTTCCGGTTTCGGCTCGCCCTTCGGTTTGCCGAGGTGGGAACAAAGAATCACTTTTCCGCCGTCCCCGATTAATTTCTTGATAGTCGGAAGAGCTGCCACCAGACGGTTCTCGTCGGTGATTTTACCTTCCTTTAAAGGTACGTTGAAGTCACAGCGCACCAGAACTTTTTTGCCTTTAACATTGATATCATCAACTGATTTCTTATTCAGCATGCAAAATGCTCCTTTCTTGACTGTCTACAGGGTTGTTTTATTTTACTTCCCGGACTTTTCATTGCCTTTCAAACAAAACAGGGTCCGGTCCCGAGGACCGGACCCATGTTGAATCCTTATATGCTTGTTCGCTCTCTCCGTCCACAAAGGAGCGGGGATCAAATCACTGCAAATACGTTCTGCTGTCTCTCCGATTATGATAATTCTGCGAAGTATTTGATTGTACGAACCATCTGGCTTGTATAGGAGTTTTCGTTGTCATACCAGGAAACAACCTGTACCTGATATAAGTCGTCGCCGATAGGGGAAACCATGGTCTGTGTTGCATCGAATAAAGAACCATATCTTACGCCAACAATATCGGAGGAAACAATCTCATCCTCTGTGTAACCAAAGGACTCAGTGGAGGCTGCTTTCATAGCTGCGTTGATTTCTTCTTTTGTAACACCGGCTTTTTTAACTACTGCTACAAGGATTGTTGTGGAGCCTGTCGGTACCGGAACACGCTGTGCGGAACCGATTAATTTGCCGTTTAATTCCGGAATTACAAGGCCGATTGCTTTTGCAGCGCCTGTGGAGTTCGGAACGATATTAACAGCGCCTGCTCTTGCTCTTCTTAAATCGCCTTTTCTGTGCGGTCCGTCGAGGATCATCTGATCGCCTGTGTATGCATGGATTGTGGACATGATACCGGACTGAATCGGAGCATAATCATTTAATGCCTTAGCCATAGGAGCCAGACAGTTTGTTGTACAGGATGCTGCGGAGATAATGGTATCTTCTTTTGTCAGTATGTCGTGGTTTACGTTGAAAACGACTGTAGGAAGGTCATTGCCTGCCGGAGCGGAGATAACTACTTTCTTAGCGCCTGCATCGATATGAGCCTGTGCTTTTGCTTTTGATGTATAAAAACCGGTACATTCTAATACTACGTCTACACCGATCTCTCCCCAAGGAAGTTCAGCAGCGTTAGCTTTAGCGTAGATTGTGATCTTCTTGCCGTCTACAACGATGTAATCTTCGCCTGCTTCTACGGTATGTCCTTCATATCTGCCCTGTGCAGAATCATACTTTAAAAGATGAGCTAACATTGTTGGATTTGTTAAGTCGTTGATTGCTACTACCTCGTAACCTTCAGCGCCAAACATCTGTCTGAATGCCAGACGGCCAATACGGCCAAAACCATTGATTGCAACTTTTACTGCCATGATTTCATTCCTCCTAAGAATATATTAAATTCATGATTGTTAAATAATAATCAACCTACCTTGTATTGTAACCAATTAATCCCAAAATAGCAAGGGTTTTTTTGAAATTTCATAAATATTATTCCCGCTCATTCGCATTTCATCCGCGGTATTTGCCTGCTTGTGCAAAATTTTGTAGTTTTACATGAAACAACATGATAAAATACCATCATAGTATGATTGCAACAGACAAAAATATAAATTTCGGGAGAATAAAAAATGAAACAGATATTAGTCGTTCAGGGCGGCGGCCGGCCGCATGGAAACACAAGCCGGCTCGCGCCATTTGCAAAGGAGGTGCACCGTGGATCAGACGGATTCCCGGAATGCGCTTGAAAAAGAGCTGTACCGCTCTTTCACACTGTTATCCGCATTCGTAATCGTATTTTCGCTGGCAATTACCCTTTATTTTGATATTACGAGGCAGCGCCGGGATATGGACGCCATCATAAGCGGCACCGCCTCTTATATTGCCTCCATGCCGGAAGTCATTTCCATGCTCGAGAACGGTTATCCAAGCAATATAGCCAAGGAGGACATCGACTCTCTCAGCGCCAACATTCCCGACATCAGCGTTGTCGTCATCTATGACAACAACGGACTGCGTTTCTATCACACGGATCGCCTGAAAACGGGTGAAACCTTTGTGGATGGGGATGAAACCATGATCTTACAAGGGAGCGAACCTTATATCACAACCGGATATGGGACAAAAGGCGCCCAGAGGCGCGCTTTCCATGCCGTCAAGAGAAAGGATGGAAAAATCATCGGTTTTGTTATGGCCTCCGTCTTTACCGCGCATATATCGGCGAGACACCGGAATATACTGCTTGTGCATATAGCGATTTTCTTCCTGATGATGCTTGTCAGCATTCCGCTGACCCACGCCTTTATCCGGTTTTTAAGAAAATCCCTGATGGGCTTTAACCCACATGAGCTTCTCAACATGTACATACGGCAGGACGAGGTGATGAATGCCATTGAGGAAGGCCTGATTGCCACGGATACCGAGGGTAAAATCCTGTTTTCCAACATTGTCGCCAGAAATCTTTTTCACGACGGGCCTGAGGAAGGGCCTCCGCTGATGGGAAAATATTTCCGTGAGCTTTACCCTGCCACAAATTTTGACTCAGTTGTAAGTAAGGGCAAATCCGTCCACCGCCAGTCCTGTATGATCGGCGGCCGTTCGATCCTGATGAATGAAATTCCAATCCAGGGGAAAGGTAAAAAACCGATTCAGGGCATGCTCGTAATCATGGTGGATCGCACGGATATGCTCGCCATGTCCGACGAACTGTCAGGCACCAGGAGCATGCTTGATACGCTGCGCGCTTTTAACCATGAATTCTTGAATAAACTCCATGTCATTCTGGGATACCTCCAGATCGGAGAGATCGAGCAGGCCATCCAGTTTATCATCAACAGCAACCTGGTATCCAGCCAGTCCATACGCGAGACAGCCGACTGTATCCGGGTATCCAGAATCTGTGCACTGATTATCGGTAAAATGATGCATGCCGCAGAGTTGGGAATCCGCCTTTCCCTGACGCCTGACAGCAGCTGCATCGAAAGTGAGCTGATCCTCCCTCAGGATGCCTTTATCACCATTATCGGCAATCTGCTGGAAAATGCCATTGAAGAGCTGAACAGCTGCCAAAACTGCGACAATGAGCTGAAAGAGATCACCCTTGGAATCTACTGCCGCCCCGACTGCAACATTATTACATGCGAGGATACCGGAGGCGGAATCAGCCAGGAACTGCTTGAGCATATTTTTGAAAAGGGCATTTCCTCCAAGGGAGAGACCCGCGGAACCGGACTCTATCTGCTGCATCAGATTGCAGAAGAATATAACGGCGATATCGCCATTGATACCGAAAAAGGCGAGGGTTCCTGTTTTACCCTCACCTTTACAAGAAAGGAGAACCTGTAATGTATCAGGTCATTATCATAGAAGACGATCCCATGGTGGCGTCCATCAACAAACAATATGTGGAGCTTACCCCCTCTTTCCGGGTGGTTAATATTTTTAAAAGCGGCATTGAAGCCCTTGAATATCTGCAGGATAATGATGTGGATTTGATTATTCTGGATTACTACACCCCATTAATGAACGGCTCTGAATTTATCGACCAGCTACATGCCATGGGCATAGCGCCCTCCATTATCATGGTGACCTCGGCAAGCGATACGGACATCGTGCTTCAGCTCCTCTCCCGGGGTGTGATCGATTATCTTGTCAAACCGTTTGAATATTCACGTTTTAAGGCGGCCCTGGATAAATACAGCCAGATGAAAGAATATGTAAGCCAGGCCAAAAGTAATATGAAGCAGGGTGAAATCGATAAACTGCTGATCCGGCAGGAAAGCACAGCGGCGGCCGCAGCTAACCTCACAAAGGGGTTAAATGAGACGACTCTTGGTCTGATTCGTGCGTTTCTAAAAGAGAACAGGGATGACGCCTATTCCAGTGAACAGATTGCCGAACAGATTCATCTGTCCCGTATTACAATCCGCAGATATATGAATTATATGGTGGAAACAGGGGAGCTTATCAGTACAATTGATTATCAGACCGGGGGAAGACCGTCAATCCGGTACCGATACGTAAAAGATTAGAATTCCAGAGGATGCCGGACGACGCATACAAATCCCTTTGCGTTTGGTATCCCGATTTCAGGGGGAAAAATGAAGTTCAGTAGCATTTCCGGAAATCCGATTTAACTAAAAAGCATATGGTTACAGCGCTGGTTTTATCAGCGCTTTTTGTGGTGTTTAAAATCGGAAAGGAAATGACTTAATGAAAAAAAATATTTATCTTATGTATGTTATTGCACTTATGCATGGCATGGTCTTTTATGGTCCTATAGCGGCTCTTTACCGGCAGTCGCAGGGTGTTACCATTTTCCAGATATCTCTTATCGAAAGCATTTCTCTGGTTTTATGTCTTCTATGCGAGATTCCATGGGGAATCCTTGCCGATAAAATTGGATATAAACGTACGATGGTATTCTGCTGTTTTCTCTATTTTGTATCAAAAATTGTGTTCTGGCGGGCAGATGGGTTTTTGTGGTTTCTGGCGGAACGCATTATGCTCAGCATTGTCATTGCGGGACTCTCTGGTGTTGATGCCAGCATTCTTTATCTTTCATGTGAAGGAAAAAACAGCCAGAAGGTTTTTGGTATTTATAACAGCCTGCAGACGGCCGGGTTGTTGGGCGCCGCTGCCGTTTTTTCCGTTTTTGCAGGGGATAACTACAGACTCGCAGGATTCCTCACCGTCGTAAGCTATGGTATTGCGGCATTAGCCTCATTATGGCTGGTGGAAGTAAAAAATAATCAAACGCATGCATTTTGTATCACCGGGTTTAGGAAAATGGTGAGTCATACGCTGAAGGACAGGCATCTGCTGCTCTTTCTGGCCGCTGTAGCTTTCCTGACGGAAACTCACCAGACAATCACGGTATTTCTTATTCAGCTTCAATATATGAAGTGCGGACTGTCTGTGCAGCAAATCGGATATGTCTATATTGCTGTTACGCTGACAGGGCTGTGCGGCGCCGCCTCATCCTGTCTTTCCCGGCGTTCCGGGATAAAATATGCCGGAATTTTACTTTATGTCATGGCAGTGCTCTCCTGTTTTGCACTGGCTTTTACAGAAAAAGCATGGGTTACCATTGGTTCTGTTTTAATTCTGCGTATCTCGAACAGTCTGTTTCAGCCTTTCCAGATGGAACTTCAAAACAGGCAGATTCTTTCAGAAAACCGTGCTACGGCTCTGAGCATTAACGCAATGATTGCCGACACCGTCGGCGCGGGTACGAATCTTGTATTTGGAATCTTAGCTGATTCCAGACTGAGCAGCGCCTTCCTTTTTGGATCTTTCTTATGTATGGCCGGGTTAATGATGTTTATTGCCTGGCATCGGAATTGGATAAAGAAATAATTCTGATTGCCCGGATACTGATTCAGTGGTTATTCCAGTTTTTCCCTAATGGTTTTCCAGTTATTATGTGTTAATATAATTTTGTAACAAATATGTAATAATTATGTAACAACTAAGGAGGAAAACCATGAGACGAATATTAGTTAACACTTTATCTGCTGCTGCGGTTATGTTTGCAGCGGCTGCAATGCCAATGACATCCCTGGCTGCGGTATCTACCTATCAGATTCCTTTTTCAGGCGGAAGCGCTTATGTAATTGGAATCGGAGGAAAGGACTGCCTTCCCGGCAGCGGAAATTGGGGACAGAACGGCAACTGGAACCAGGGCGGAAACTGGAATCAAAATGGTAACTGGGGTACAGGTCCGGTTCTGCCGGAAATGACTCCTCCTGATTTTATTTTCCCGACACCGGAGCTGCCGGGACCGGAACTGCCGAATCAGCCCGGTGACATGATTCCGGAGCAGCCTGAAAATCCAGGTGTGACACCGGAAGCTCCGGACGATGAGACTCCCGATCAACCGGATCAGGAAGAAAGCCAGGATGCGTATAGCAATGCAGTTGTCGCCCTGGTAAATGCGGAGCGTGCAAAAGCCGGTTTAAGTCCTCTGACTGCCGATACACGCGTGGCGGAGGCAGCCCAGCTCCGCGCCCAGGAAATCAAGAAAACATTTTCCCACACCAGGCCGGACGGCAGCAGTTTCAGCACCGCTCTGAACCAGGCCGGAGTCAGCTACAGAGGAACCGGAGAAAACATCGCCTATGGCCAGAATTCACCGGAGGCCGTAATGCAGGGCTGGATGAACAGTTCAGGACACAAGGCAAATATCCTTAATAAAGACTACACCACTATCGGCGTAGGACATTACAAAGACGCCAGCGGAACAGATTACTGGACACAGCTTTTTATTTATTAGGGAAAAATCATCTTAAGATATGACTTAAATGCATGTCCTTCAGACAGCAGACAAACTTAGCTTCTATGATTTTTTTAATTCAAATAGTATATAAAAATGCAGGACACCAGATAATTCAAGCGCTCTGGTGTCCTTATTACGATTCATTAAACCGGAATTGCACTTCTGTTCCATTCCCATGTACATGCCCGCCCGGCCAACACCCGGGGGAATTCCCGCTTCTTTAGGTCCGCACTCTGAATGACAAAGCTGATTGGACCACCATTTAAGCCGAACTTCAAAGTGTTCGGCGCAACAGACTTAAATTGTTTACTTCCAATCTCTCTTCTCTCAATCAGTCCTAAGGTATTTTGGATCTACCCCATTATCTAACAGTATTTTAGAAATTTCGTCAAATAACTGTAAAACAGCGCTTCCTTTATATGGCGGAGCTCCAATGATTCCAACATCAACATTTCCTCTGAATGCCCAAATATTATATGCGGTAATTTCGTTTGCAAAATTTTCGTCCAGTATAAATTCAAATGTGTTGATAACCCCATCAAGCACCGTTGGAAACTCAATTTCTTTATATTGGAAAATGTCTGTGTGACTATGCATTGCATTCTTTATTGCATTAATATCTTTCTGATTGATTGTAGTAAAGAAAGAGTCAACATTGGTATTGCCCTCTTTGGTCAGGCTGCGTGGTCTGTCAAAATATAAACATCTTATATTTTTATCTTCAATCCCCTCTAATACCTCAACTTGCGAAATAGTATCTTTCCATGCGTCAGCAAGGGTATATCTGAAAATGCGTCTTTCTTCTGTTTTGCTTTTTGTTTTATCTGAACTTTCTGTATTCATCATTTTCCACCCTTTCAAAATAATTCTTTCATTAAGCCCAATGGACGCAAACTGCCTTGTCAAGATGCTTCCCTCGCTCTGCCCGGTCAATTCCGATTTATTCTATTATACAATACTGCAGGCCAGAAGTATAGAAATGCATATTTATATTTGAGAAACAAGGACACTTAACAGCTGCAGGCCGGGCATCGGTATGGTGAAAACCTTCGAGTCTTCAGGCCCGGGCCATAACCTCCCTCCGGGACTGAAGACTCACCCCCTCCCTCTCACCATCCCAATCCCCCTGCCTGCCGTCCGACTTTCTCACCAATTCCCCCCTTATTCACTTACTATAGTTACTAAACCCTTTACTTAATTACATAAATTGACTTCGATTAATGAATCTTTTACACTAAATTTATAAAAAAAATATAAACTTTATTAAAAGAAATGGAGGGTATTGTTTCTATGGAAACTATCATGGGCTATTTCGGTACTTACACACCGGCAGCAGATGGGGCTGTTGCAAATTTCAAGTTCGAGTATCTCACCACACTGGGCTTCGCCGCCATTGTAATTTTTCTGGGCCGTGCGATTGTAAACCACTCAAAATTACTGCGTAAATACGCAATCCCGGCACCGGTTGTATCCGGTATCATTTTCTCGGTTGTTGTCGCTATCATCAAAGGATCCGGCATCATCGGCCTTTCCTTCGACGCAACGATTATGAAAGATTTATGTCAGAACCTGTTCTTCCTCTGCGTTGGTTTCGGCTTCAGCTTAAAGATGCTCCGCCATGCAGGCGGCAAGCTTTGCGCCATGATTGCCATCGCTGCCTGTGTTCTGATTACTCTTCAGGATCTTCTGGGCGTATTCGTAGGCAACCTGATTGGCCTTCATCCGCTTCTGGCACTGCAGTGTTCTTCATCCGCTATGTCGGGCGGTGTTGGTACAGCTTCCGCATTCGGACCTATCTTTGAAAGCTGGGGCGCAGCGGATGCCACCACAATTGGTGTCGCTGCCGGTACCATGGGAAATATCATGGGCTCCCTGATTGGCGGTCCTGTAGCCGCATTCCTGATTTCCCGGCATGGTCTTAAATCCGACCCGAATGACAAACCGGAATCAGCAAAATCAGGCACTGTTGCAACACTTGACAACAGCAGAATGATTTCCATGTTTGCCATGACGCTGCTTATCGCTGCTCTTGGTATGCCGATTTACTGTATCCTTGATAACATCCCAATGATTGAGATGCCTAAATTTATCGGCTGTCTGTTCGCAGGCGCAATCGCACGTAATGTCATGGAGGCATGCAATATCAAGTTCTATGTTCCAGAAGTCGACGCTATTGAGCATATGTTCCTGGAACTTTATCTGGCCCTCGTGCTCATGACAACCGATATCACGAAACTGGCTCCTGTAGCCGGCCAGATGGGTATCATCCTTCTCTGCCAGGCAGTTTTAATGGCAGCATTTGCAATCTTTGTATCCTACAACATGTTCGGCCGCGACTACGGCGCCGCTGTTATGGCTGCAGGAAACTGCGGATGGGGATGCGGTTCCGGTCCTAACGCCGTTGCAAATGAAAAAGCCGTTATGGATGAGTACGGATGGCATAATGTAGCATGGGTCCTTTACCCATCCTTCGCCGTTATCATCGACGATATCTACAATCCAATCTTCCTTTCCGTATTTGGAAGCCTGGTGAAATAAAAGCACGTTCATTGCTAACTTAATATAGAATTATTACATAGACAGCCCGGCCCCCCAAATAGCCGGGCTGTTTATCGTTGAGTGGCAATGAAAAGTGTGCGAAGCGTGCTTTTCGTTGTTTCATTGGACGAATTCCCCCACCTGTGTTATAGTATAGACGGATGTAAAGATTTCGCATATTTTATAAAATTTCTTCTGCATCAGACAACCATGTTTACCATAAAATACAAACAGGTGATATATAAATGAAAAAATTATTTTCAAAAGCTTTCTTCTTTACCGCCCTTCTGGGTCTTTCCACCGCTTTATGCAGTTGTTCTTCCTCCGGCTCCGACAGTTCCCCGTTCACCTCCAATTCCGAAACATCACAGGAGATGAAAAACGGACTTCAGGTTCTGACGATAGGAACAGCCGACAGCGGCGGGACCATGTTCCCGGTCGGCAACGCCATTGCCCAGGTTATCAGCGAGCATGATTCCAATATCAAAATCAATATCAGCGCCTCCAACGGTTCTTTCACCAATGTAGAATGGATCGAAGACGGCCAGATTGATATGGGACTTGTCAGCGGGGATGTTGCTCTGGCCGCATATTCCGGAACGCATGAATTTGAAAACAGGCCCGTTAAAAGCCTGCGGACCATAGGCGCCATTTATGTCAGTGTTTCCAACTGGATGGCCCCGGATTCGGCAGGGCTCACTTACGTCCATGATCTGGCAGGCAAGAGCGCTGCGATTGGACCTCAGGGTTCCACAACCGATCTTTCCGCACGCATTGCAATCGATGCGGTTGGCCTGAACTCCAAGAAAACCACCCTGGTTAACTCCGGCCTTGGCTCCGGTTCCGTTGCCGTAGAGGATGGAAGTCTCGATGCCGTACACGGTTTCGCCGGAATTCCCATCACCGGGCTGACCGAGCTTGCAGATACCATTCCCTGCCGTCTCCTCAAGTACACTCCCGAGGAACTGGGAACGATTCTTTCAAAGAATTCCTTCTATTATAAGACGGTAATCCCAGCCGGAACGTATCCTGGCCAGGACGAAGACGTTGACTCCTTCGGTATCAAATGTCTTCTCTGCGTCGATGAGAGAATGGATGAAGATCTCGTCTATCAGATTACAAAAATTCTGGATGAGTCTATCCCACAGCTGGCTGCCAGCCACGATTCACTCGCTTCACTGACGCAGAAAGGGTTTATCTGCAACGATCTGGCTATTCCGCTGCACAAAGGTTCCGAACGGTATTACATAGAAAAGAACTATCTGGAAGAAAAATAACATCTATTACATAACAGCAGAATACGGTGTTCCGGCAATTTAACTGCCGGGACGCCGTATTCTAATTTCTACTTTTAATCTGTAAATTCCCCATAATCATTTCCTGAATTAAGTTTTACTACATCTCATCTTTTACATACCCCGCCAGATTGTAGGCATGGTCTGATATTCTCTCCAGATTGCTGATAATATCCAGAAATACGACTCCGGAGGACGGATCGCACTGGCCGCTTGAAAGACGTTCTATATGTTTATCCCTCAATTCTTCTTCCAGCATATCCACGTCATCCTCATACTGGCTCACCTTCCTCACATCGTCCATATCGCCCGTCTGTCTGGCCGCTATGGCATGGGTGAAGGATTTTACCACTTTCTCACTGATCGCCCTCAAATCGGCGCTTCCCGTCTCTGAGAAGGCCACCTTATGTTCTTCCATGTAATCGGCCTGCTCCGCCAGGTTCTCACAGTGGTCGCCCACCCTCTCAATATCGCTGATACTGTAGAAGAGGTTGTTCACCAGCAGCTTCTGATGTTCGGTCAGGGACAGGTTGTTGACTTTGATAAGATATCCCGTCAGAAGCTCTTCCATCCTGTCGATATCCTTCTCATTCCTGTAAACCTCTTTTGTCTTCTCTTTATCCCTGTTCAAAATAGCACTTGTGGCAAGGCGGATATTATTGAGGGCTATCTGCCCCATATGTACAGTCTCCATCTGAGCCACCTCAATAGCAAAGACAGGCGATTCGAAAATACGCTGATCCAGATGGCGGAACGCCGTCTCGATCTCGCGGCTGTCCTCCCTGCTCTCCTCTTCCGGCTCCCCGTCCTTTACAAGCAGACCAGAAATCTTTACAAGCTGGTTGGCAAACGGATATAAAAGAAGGGTGTTCGTCACATTGAAAATTGTATGGAACATGGAAATCTGCACGGAGTTAATCCCCGAACCGGCCATCATCGGCCGAAGCAGGGACAACGCATACATGCCGATCCCGAATATAACGGCTCCCAGCGTATTAAACGTCAGATGGATGGCCGCCGCCCTCTTGGCCGTCCTGTTGGCCCCGGCGCTGGAAAGCATGGCCGTAAGACATGTTCCTATATTCTGTCCCAGGGTGATATAGATGGCCGCCCCCGTCGTCACGACACCGTTCATCGCCAGCGTCTGGAGAATTCCGACGGAAGCCGTAGAGCTTTGCAGAAGCGCGGTCACCAGGGCTCCTGTTACAATGCCGAGAATCGGGTTTCGCCCCATAATGGCAAACGCCTTTGCAAAAATCGGTGCATCTGTGTAAGGATTAATCGCTCCGCTCATAAATTCAAGGCCCACAAAAAGAAGGCCGACGCCGATTACAATTTCTCCGATCAGGTTATTCTTCTGTTTTTTGGAAAATACGATCAGGAACGTGCCGATACCAATACACAGCGGTGCAAAAAAGGCTGGCTGCAGAACGGTAAACGCGTCTCCCAACTGATTTAAAGATACCATCCAGGCAGTAATTGTCGTACCAATATTGGCGCCCATGATAACGCCTACCGCCTGTGTAAGATTCAGAATTCCAGCATTGACAAATCCGACTACCATAACCGTCGTGGCCGCACTGCTGTGAAGAATTGCCGTAATTAATGCTCCCAGAACCACGCCCAGAAGCCTGTTATTTGTTACCATGCCGAGAAAGTGGTTCATCTTGCTTCCGGCTGTCTTCTGCATGCCGTCACCCATGATGCGCATACCATACAAGAACATGCCCAGGCCTCCGGCAAATGTAAACAGATTGCTTACGTCATTTATCGACATAAAAATTCTCCTCCTGTGTCCGCTTTTTTGGCAGATGCACTGCCGGGTAAAAGCCGATCTTTTCTATCATATCACAGGGAAAATAGCTATTTCAAGCTTTTTGTAAAATATGTAAAATTTATGTAATTTACAGGTAAAACAGGGAGATTTTTATTGCATTTTGTCACTTTTCGTTTTTCAGCCGTCCATGCTCATTTTGCGGTTCTATGAATACACTTTTAATATAAACACTTAAAACGAGGTATGGTATGTTACATGAAATGAATTTATCGCCGGACTCAGATATCTTTGAAATGAACGACTCTGATGTTTCCGGTATTGCCAATCCGGCTGATAACGGAAATTTTGACTCCGGAGTTTCCGCTATGCAGGATAACCGCATGATTGATCCGGACTTTTCTGTTATGCCGGAGGATGACGTAATCGATCCCGATTTCTCCGTTATGCCTGATTATGATGTGATCGATCCCGATTTCTCCGTTAATCCAAACTGGTTTCCAATCGGCCCCGGTCCCGTCATCCCCTGCCCGAACTGTTTCCCACTCCCAACGCAGAACGTCAACGCCAGATTTATAAATGCCTCCCCTGAATTTTCCGGCCTTACGGTGGAAGTTGACAACCGGGTTATCCTGACCGGCATGGACTTTGCAGAAGTCAGCCGCTACAGAAGGTACTCAAGAGGATTCCACAGGGTAACGGTTATGGCGGCCAATGGCTTTGTTTTCCTGCAGCAGAATGTTTTCATCGGCAATAATTCAACCATCGCAATTGTCAGCTCCAATAACAGAATGAACCTGACCACCATCACGGACGGCGGATGCAGCGCCAACTTCAGCAACTCCTGCTTCCGTGTGTGCAACCTGGCTTATGCAAGCGGCGCCGTCAACGTAATTCTGTCAAATGGATTAATGAGCTTTACCAACACCCGCCCAGGCACAGCCGGAAGCTTCAGCAAGCTCCGTCCGGGAAGCTATCCTGTCTCTGTAGCAAGATCTGCACGGCCGGCAGTAAACCTGCTCTCTACCTTCATCAACCTCAATCCAAACAGGGTATACACCTTATATGTCCTGAACTGGAACCCCTCTCCGGACACAATCCAAATCCTCCTTGTGGAAGATATGCGCTGAAAACAGAAAAGTGTATCATTCCTTTAAAACGAAACAGAAGTAATTAAATATAGTCTGCGGGGCCCCTCAGGGAGCCGCCGCAGACTGTCACCGGTAATGCATCTGTCTCATTTATCTTATTTTTAAAATGTGCCTTCCTCACGTCTTTTCAATATCTTCCGTATTACAAGCAGATAGACGGCAACGCTCATCACCGTCCCTCCAAAATCGGAAATCATCTCCGTGTAGAAAATAGAGGTTACGCTGAAAAGGATAGGAAGTCCGAATACTCCGCCCAGATACAGCACCTTACGGAACATGGACAGGAAGATAGCCACGGAGGCAACTCCCATTCCGGTAAAGCCGTCAACCACCGTATACTGAAGAGCCAGAGGGATGATTCCCAGCGTATAGATTCGGATGGCCCACACGGTCAGGGAAATGTATTCTTGGTTCTGCGTAAAAATCCTGGCAAAATAGTAGGGCAGAGTCTGTGAAACCACAAACATAACCGTTGTAAAAACGAGTGCCAGGCTTACAATATATTTCTGTGCGCTTAACACCCTGTCGGAGCGTCTTGCCCCGAAATTATATCCCAGGATCGGCTCCGTGCCGCCCGTGATGCCTCCCAGGGGCATCGTCACCATCAGCATAAAACTCTGGACAATTGTAGCGCAGGTTAAGAGTTTATCTCCCTCTGCCCCACCGTAATGCTGCAGGGCCGCATTAAGGGCAATAATCAGCACATTGTCGAAAGCAATTATCAGAAACGGCGTCATTCCCAGCACCGTAATCTTCCTGATAATTCTCCATTCGTAGCCGCCGAAACCAATCCGGATCGGCACTTTTTTCCCAAATAGGAACAAAAGCACAAAGATACAGGAGGCAAGCTGCGACAGTACCGTAGCCAGGGCGGCCCCTGCAACTCCCATGTGGAGGCCAAAAATAAAAATGGGATCCAGGATAATATTGATAACGGCACCAAGAGTCACCGATTTCATTCCCACCTTGGCAAATCCCTGGCAGATGATAAACTGGTTCATCCCCACCGCCATCAGGGCAAAGATGGTTCCCATCAGATAAATCGTTATGTATTCGTTGGCATAGGGGAAAATTGTTTCACTTGCGCCGAACCACATGAGCAGCCTGTTTTTCAGAAGCAGCGCCACTACCGTTGTGATGACCGAGATAACAGCCAGCATCAGAAAACTGTTAGCCAGTATCTTTTTCGCCTCTTTCTCATTGCCCTCGCCCATTCGGATACTCATTAGCGGCGAACCGCCGATTCCTACCAGGGAGGCAAACGCTGATATCATCGTCACGATCGGCCCGCAGATTCCCACTCCGGCGAGCGCAACTTCTCCAATCCCCGCAATATTTCCTATATACATTCTGTCCACCACGCTGTAAAGCACATTTACAAACTGTGCCAGCATGGACGGGAGTGCAATTCTGATTACAAGTTTCTTTATGTCGTCTTTTCCGAGGTCATTTTCTATCTTCATACTTCTTTTAATTCTCCCTGATTGTCTCAATAAAAAGTGTGTAAAGTGTGCTATACGTGGTCTAAATTCAATGGACGCCACTCGTTTATATCGTGTTTTTGCCGGAAAGTCAAGAGGTTTTCCATTAATAATTTCAGGAGTTCGACAGAAGTCGCCTTTCCCACTATAAAAAGGAGCAGCCGATCTGACCACTCCTTTTACCGTTATGCAGTTTCAACCGCTCTGCATTATCCTTTATATTGAAGAATCCCCTCCATGGCAATCAGCGCGCAGACCACACCATCCAGTACGGGAACTCCGACTGAGGCCTCTATCCTGCGATCAAGGCCGGAAAAACCGGCGCAGCCCAACACTATCACTTCCGCGCCGTCCTCATTCACGGCCTGTGCGGCAGCCTTGATCAATTTTTCCTCCTGGCTGCCCTCCCAGTCTATCCCAGGCGCGCGAACCGAAGCCATAAAACGTTCTAATCCATATTTTTCCACCAGCCTCCTCTTCAGCAAAGTCGTCGCCGGGCTGGAGCCGACCACGGAAAACGTCCGACCCAGCAGAGGCGCCATACGCATAGAAACCTCTCCGATTCCCATGACTGGTTTCCTGGTTGTCTCCTTCGCGCCGTCCAGGCAGGGGTCCAGATGGCAGGCTACGATAAATCCGTCGTATGACGCCTCCTTCTGTTGAATCATTTTCAGCAAAAAAGTTCCTGCTTTCACCTGATCCGCACAGCAGCCAATAAATGGCGGAGCGCCTTCAAGGCAGACCGTATCCGCGTCAAACCGATCGGCCGAATAACTTTGGACCGTCATATCTATAGCCCGCGTCATCTCCTGGCTGCTGTTTGGATTGATTACCAATATTTTTTTCATACTTCATTTTCCTCCGTCTGCCGATCCAGGCAGAGCAGCGTGCGGTAAAGGATCCGGACCCCCTTCTCAATCTGCTCCGCCGTCGTATATTCTTTTGGCGAGTGGCTGATTCCTCCAACACTTGGGACAAAAATCATCCCCGTCGGAACCTTGTAAATCAGTTCCTTGGAATCATGTCCTGCCCCGCTGGACATCACCACAGAGCTGATCCCATCCTCTTGGATGCAGGCCTTTTCTATCGCTTTCATGACCGATTTGCTCAGCATCTTGGAAGGTTTGTTCACCTGAAGTTCAAACATCACCCGAACCTCCGAAAGCTCCCTCTTCGCGCTGATTTCCAGCTCTTTCGCAAACTGCTCCACCCGGGCCTGTTCCAGATCTCTCATCTCCAGGTAGAGAGTAACCTCCGATGGGATGACATTATACATTCCTGGCTGCACCTCGATATTTCCCACCGTAGCCACAAATGGATGACCATATTCCAAAGCCTTCTCATGGATCATCTTGATAATCGCAGCTGCAGCGGTTACAGGATCCTTTCTCAGCTTCATAGGTGTAGTTCCCGCATGGTTGGACTCCCCGGACACCCGAACCTGATAGCGGGTGATGCCGACAATGCCGTCCACAACTCCGATGTCATATCCTTCAGAGGCCAAATAGGCTCCCTGCTCGATATGCAGCTCTACAAAAGCCTTGACATGACTCATATCCCGGACGGAACTTTTAATATCCTCCACGCTCAACTGGTAATGCGCTAATTTTTCTTCCAGTCCCTTCTCATTTAAATCCTGGCGTCCGGTCATCACGCGGCTGCCGAAGGTACCGCCCATCTCACTGCCCTCCTCCGCATTAAATGCCACAACCTCAATCGGATGATCGGTCTCCACCTGTCCATCATTCATCATATGTACGGTTTCCAACGCGGCAATGATTCCCAGATTGCCATCAAACAGCCCTCCGTTTACCACCGTATCCAGGTGGGAGCCGGTCATAATCACCGGCGCTTCCGGATAGCGTCCCTCCCGTCGTCCAATCACATTTCCGATCCGGTCTTCCGTCACCGTCAGGCCTGCCTCCTCCATCATGCTCTTTAACGCTCTCACTGCCTGTTTATATTCCGGACTAAAGCCGGGGCGCGTGTATCCTCCCTCTGGCGTCCGTCCTATGTCTCCAGTACGGTGTAGATTTTCCTCCAGCCGTTTTTTATTTACCTGCATAAACTTCTCCTTCTAAATAGCAATTCTAACCTTCCATTCTCACCTTTTCTGCCCTTACTTCTGCGCCTGCTGTATCTTTCACTTTCTGTTTTCCAAAAAACTCTTCCACTACATCAGCCGGTGGCGCAGGCGTAAGGAGACTCACCACCACATTGGCAGCAGTGGAAGTAAAAATTGCGGGCAGAATCGGCATCCAGCCGAAGGGTTGTCCCAGAAGGTACCATAGAATCGCGGTTACGATCCCCACTATCATTCCAACCAGTCCCCCCTGGGAATTGGAACGTTTCCAGGTAAAGCCAAGTATGATCGTCATGGCCAGCATAGAGCCAAGAACCCCTACCATGTTAGACTGAATCATCAGAACGGTCGAAGAGTTAAACAGGGACAATACAATGGAGATAATTCCCACTGTCAGTGTCGTGGTCTTTGAAATCATGAGCACTTTTTTGCTGTCCGCCTCCGGATTAATAAACTTCTGATACAAATCCCGGGTGGCCGTGGTTCCTGACTGAAGAAGCACTGAAGCCGCCGTCGAGATAGCGGCCCCCAAGATAGCGGCCAGAACAATTCCTCCTATCACCGGACTTACCATCTCTACCATGGCGATGGAAGCCACCGTGTCCGTCTTCACAATTCCCGGCTGCAAAATGCGCATACCCAGACCAATAATCATCAGAGGCAGATAAAAGAGCACAAAGAGGATGCCTGAAACGCCCTGGCTGTAACGCGCTGTCTTTTCATCCTTACAGGAGTTAAACTTTGTAATCAGCTGCGGCAATCCAAAATTTCCGATTCCCCAGGTAACGCACCAGGAGAGCGCCAGCCCCACTCCGATGCTGCCTCCGGCAAACGGGTCCAGTAAAGACGGATCCACAGCGTATACCTGCTCATGAAGAGCCCAGAATCCCCCAGTTTTTCCCAGGATGGCGAACATCAGCGCATACGCGCCGAAAAGAATCAGCACCGAGGTGAGAACGCTGGTCCATGCCACCGATTTCATACCGCCGGTCACGGTAAATGCCAGAAATACGACTCCCACGATGATGACCGACATATATTCAGGGATCCCTGTGATAATTTTAATAATGGAAGCCGACGCCACCAGCTGCGCCATCGTAAACAGGATGGTTGAAAACAAAATCAGCACAGCCGCCAGAGCGCCATGGATACGGCCAAACCTCCTATCCAGGAAATCTGAGATTGTCACGCCTCCAAAACGTCTTAACCGGGCAGCAAAAAAGCCCGCAAATAAAATTGTGCAGATCAGAGTTCCGGCCCAGTTCCACCAGCCGCCCCATCCAAATTGATAATAATATCCCATATATCCTATAAATGAGACCGCGCTCAGCACCGTAGTAAAATAGGACGCCGCACTGGAACAAATGCCAAGGCTCCTGCCCGCCACTGCCCAATCATCACTGTTTTTCACGCCCCGCGATGCAATTTTCCCCACAACGATCAATGCTAAAAGATACAGCAGCAATACAATAATATAGATCATAACTACCTTCCTCCCGCCTTCCTGCAAAGTATTTATGTTATCTTTTCTCCTCTTTTTTAACCTTCCCTACACCGTTCTTCTCATCCGTTTTCTGGGTCCAAACCGCCAGTATCATGGGCAGCAGGCTCAAAAATGCAAAAAACAGCCAAAACACTTGTAACTCTGTCGGTATAAAATCAGGAATCATTTATTTTCCTCCCCATTTGTATTTTAAATAAGTAATTCTGCATTTGCAGCTTTAATCAAAGAATCATTTATGATACGTCTCAATCAGGCGGCCCCAGCCCATGCTCTCCTCATCTACAATCCCGTCTTCCATCACGATGCGGCCTCTGACAACAGTCATCACCGGCTTTCCTTTAAGCTCCCATCCATCGTAAACCCTTGCAATATTCTTCGACTGGGAATAATTCTTCTCCTTATCCACAACAAAGGTTCCGTCCATATCCACCAGCACAAAATCTGCATCCGCGCCCGCGTTAATCACACCTTTTCTCGGATAAAGGCCAAAGGATTTTGCCACATTGGTGCTTAAAAGATCTATCGCACGCTCAAAAGATAAGCGATTCTGATTGACCGCGTTCAGCATCAGGGGCAGCCTCAGATCCACTCCCAGGAATCCGGACGGTGCTTTGAAAATGTCATCCTTTCCGCTTTCCTTTTCTGCTACTGTATAGGTTGCATGATCACTTCCGATGAAATCTACCGAACCGTCATTGACATAATTCCAGAGTGCTTCCACATCCTCTCTCTTTCTCAGCGGCGGATTACATTTCGCATAAGCTCCGTGATTTACCACATCGTCTTCTGTCAGGAACAAATACTGGGGGCAGGTTTCCATATAGACTTCCAGTCCCTCCTGCTTCGCCTTCTTAATCAGTTCCATCGATTCCGGGGTGGACATATGACAGAAAATCAATTTCACTTTACAGTCTTTTGCAATCATAAGCAGCTTGCTCACTGTCTCGTACTCCGCGAACTTCGGGCGTGACAGGCAATGATAGATGGGAGAAACTTTCCCCTCTTTCCGGAATTCCTTGATTAGCTTAGAAATAACATCGTTGTTCTCAGCATGGACTGCACAGAGTTTTCCCGTCTTCGCCACCTCACGGAAACCAAAATACATCTCGCCGTCATTCGCCATGGTAAGTCCCTCGAACTCCTCGTCGCGTCCCTCCGGCGCTTCGTGAAGAAAGGTTTTAAACGCCACGATGCCGGTCTCGCCCATCTCCCTAATCTTGTCCGGATGCTTAGAGCCCGCAGCCGCGAAAAAAGCAAAATCCACCACGCATTTATCCTGCGCATCATTGATTCGGTTCTGTAAGATTTCTTTAGAATACTGCGGTGGTTTTGCAATTGGATGTTCCAGTATGGTCGTCACGCCTCCGGCGGCCGCGGCTTTCGTCTCCGTAAAGAAAGTTCCTCTGTCTGGCCTTCCCGGTTCTCTGATATGCATATGGGATTCAATCATCCCCGGAAGCAGGAAACGTCCCTTTGCGTCAATGGTCTTGACTGCCTCTGGCGCATCCCCGTTTAAACAAACATTAGTGATGGTTCCATCCTTCACTGCGACTGCTCCCTCAAAAAAAGTTCCATTTGTATAGATTTTTGCATTTCTAATTACTAAGTCTGCCTGGTTCATACGATTCCTCCTATTTATTTTACCGAATTTTCCGACTGTCTCATCTCTTCTCCCATAATTCAATCTCCACTTCGGCTGTCTGTCACCCTGTTTCTGTTATTATGAATTCTTTATTTACCTGACTTTGATCTGCGCCATGGCCGGGCGAAAATCTTTTTTCATCCTTGCAAGGAGGAATAGTTTCTGATAACATGATTACAATCAGTTATTTATGAAGCAATTGTAACATGGGGATCAGACCGTGTAAAATAGCAATGTTGGTTAGGAATTATCGGCTTTTCCGATATTTGAAACAGAAGAAAACATGCTGTGCAAACCTTCTATTGTTAATAAACTGATCTGGATTGTATTTACTGGAATGGAAAGGAGAACTTCGTTGAATTTACTGGAGATAGAGGCATTTATGGCAATCACGGAAACACGGAATTTGTCCAAAGCGGCGGACAAGCTCTTTGTATCCCAGTCTACTGTCAGCAGCCGTCTGAACAGTCTGGAGGCGGAAGTCGGAGGACAGCTGATCCTGCGCAGACCGGGCATTAAGGGCGTAACCCTCACCCCCAAAGGAACAGAATTTATCACTCTGGCCAGCAGATATCTGGCTGTGGAAAAGGATATTAAAACCTGGAAGGACAATGTCTCCAAATACGATTTAAAGGTATCGGCTCCCCACAGTATCAATTCCTACCTGTTCACCGGACTTTATCGTCGTTTTTCGAGCAATAGCCATCTCAGGCTCACTATCAGTACACACTGGAATAACACAATTTACAATCTCCTGGACAATTATCTTTTGGATATTGGATTTGTGTCACGGCCATTTCCCTCAAAAAATCTGAACACGACTCCGATTTTCTATGAGCCCCTGGTTCTCATCAGCGACCGCCGTTATTCTTCCTATCCAGATGTACTGGATGCCTCAGAGTTGTCCGTGGAGGATGAGGCTTATCTGGACTTGGGCGTAGAATATGAAATCTGGCACAGCCAGAACTGGAGTCCCGTAGAAAAATCAAAAGTCAATGTGGATACACCTACTCTGATCGAATTTTTTCTTCAGGCAGAGCGCGCCTGGGCCGTAGTACCGCTGTGCGTGGCTAAAATGCTCAATCGGGATGGGAACATCACGCTCTCCACCCCCATCCCTGAACTTCCCCGACGCACCATCTATGTGGTCACCCAGCGAGACGTCAATCCGTCCGGAGTGAATGCAATCCGCATGTTCATTGAGGAAACCAAGCGCTATGTAGCTACTCTGGACTATGTACGTGTGCCCGCGGAAGATGGAGAATAACGCGCTCCGCAGCAAAAGGCCATAAAAATGAGAATTGTATTCAATCGAGTAGGAGGCTAGCCATCAAGTGACTAGCCGACCTCTCACACCACCTGGCATACCGTTCGGTACCAAGGCGGTTCCTTAGTTTTCACAAATTATTAGATAATAGTCAAGCATAGATGTATATCCCAGCTTGGCTATTATTTTATTTGAGAATATTTGGTTCAGGATTTTCGCCATTCTCCAATATCCTTTTCGACTATTCGCTAGTTCCTTTGCTTTCCAATGCTCTAATTTTAAGCGGCGGAGAATCAGAGCGGTCTACTGGAAACAGTGGAAGAAAATCAAGACAAGATACCGAATGCTTAGAAGGGTACATCCGAAATCAATCCAAAAGATGAAGGAAAAAATACGAAAGCTGACAGACCGAAATAATGGAATGAGCAACCAAGTCAGGGAAGAGAAGTATCAAGAGTTTGTGCGGGGATGGGTAAATTACTTCAAACTGGCAGACATGAAAGGTCTTCTCAGAGGCATAGATGAGTGGGCACTTCCCAGCACCTCGATCAGCTTACTCTGGCATACGGTATCAAAGAACTTTTCCAAGTCCATGTCCACCACATATACATAGCCTTCGTTTACATTCTTTTGGCACCGTTTCAGCGCATCATGTGCACCTCTTTTTGGCCGAAAACCTAAGCTGTTTTCTGAAAACTGCTCCTCATATATCGGGAAGAGTTCCTGCGTGATTGCCTGTTGAATCACTCTGTCAACCACAGTTGGAACTCCCAGTTTCCTGAACTCGCCTTTTGTCTCTTTGGGTATTTCTACCCTGCGAACCGGGTTTGGCTTATATTTACCATCCCTTATCTCTTGGATTAGAGTGTCTTGGTTTTCCTTTAGATAGGGCAGAAGTTCATCCACCTGCATTCCGTCCGTTCCACCTGCTCCCTTATTTGATTTCACTTTCTTGTAAGCCCTGTTTAGATTATCTTTTCGCAAAATCAAATCCAAAAGATTGTTCGTCCAATAGTCTGTGATGATACCGCTCTTTTCAGTAATCTTCCCGTAGTCGAACACTTCTGCATACTCTTTCTGTTCCGCAGATACCATTTGCAGATAGTCCTCAATATGAAGTTGTCTGTCCTTAAATCTACTTTCAGTTACTTTCATTGCTTGTATCTCCTAAAGTTCAGCCCTTCGCCGATGTCTTAAGCCATCGGTTTACTATGGCCTCTGCTGACTTCTCGCCATTCGTTGTTACTCACGAGTTTCTTACTCTGTTTCCACTCGCTGACGAGGCCTCCCTGGGTACCACACGTCACTTTCTCTCCATATATCTGCCACATTTATTACAGTTAATTCCGAGTAGTTATTGGACTTTGACTTGTATTGCAGCCTTATCCTTAACTGTAACCTGATGTGATTTCTGTTCGTCAGACCAGAGATTTGCCTCCGCCTTCCTTCAGATTCCCCTCGCGTTAATCGTAGTCTGTACCACGAATAGGACATCCTTGGTCTTGGCTGTATCCTTCCCACTACTAGGGCGGATTGGGGACTTTCACCCGTTAGTAACGTGCGCCGCCAGGCGCACAATAAAAAAGACCGGTACTGAAATTTTCAGTCCGGTTCTTTTTTACTCAGCTGCAGGCCCTGGTTGTCGTCAACCTGCTGCTGAAATGATTTTCTGTGGGGTACTGCCTTCGCGGAATCGTAACGGAGTGTAATGCATCAAGGAATTTCGAGTAACTTGATATTTGGTTTGTTCTTCATCCGTTTTGGTCTCCCGAACAGAAATGATTTTCATCCGTTCAATAAGTTAATGCACCACATGCGCATTTTATTGCACGTATACCAAAAAAAATTATTTTTTTTGATATAGTCTATTTTAGTATGAAAATGGCGATCCGTCAAGTTTTAGCGCACTATCTTGAAGAGATTCCCGTCTTTTGCAAATCCTGGTATCTGATAAAGCACAAGAATGTCGGTAATTTCCTGACTCTTCGCAAAATCCGACGGTTTCATATTAAAATATCTGAGATCTATCATATGAACTTCCTCAAAATGATTGATGACAAAGGGGGCAAATGAGTGGGCATAGGAATCTTTTATAATCAAAAGTTTCTTTCCCTTTGCCTCCTCCCCTGCTTTTTCATTTAAAATTTTCGTCCATCCGTGGTTTCCGTCCAGAAAAACGGAATACTGATCTTTTTTCTCCAGCGCCTTTTCATTATAAAGCGAATCATGCGCCTCCGGAAGTCCATCATAGAATACTTTATATTTTACAGGGGCTGCCGGGAGGAACAGTGTGATATCGTCCGGAACCAGCTCAATACCCAGCTTTGACTGGATGGTTCCCAGGAAATCAGAGGACACTACCGTTTCCGCAAACTCTTCCGGCTCCCACGGTTTAAACCCGGCCGCCTGCCCGTACAGCCGGTAGGCATAATAGGCGCCGAGTGTCGTCCAGTGATGATCCGTCCTGTAATAGACCGGTTCGTCTCCTGCTTTTTTGAGTATTCCTTCAACATCCAGGAGAATGTTATCCTCTCCTGTCATTTCTCTGATTTTTTCCCGGGCCAGCTTTGTCACCGCGGCCTGATCGGCAGGAGCCGCAAAGGGCGGAAGTTTCCCGGTCAGAACCTGGGATGCGGACGGAACCAGCATGATTTTCACATGCTCCTTCCCGGCCATGGCGGTAAACCCGGCCGCCGCAGATGCCAGATAATCCAGATTCTTAAAAAGCTGCTCCGTCATTAAATCCTCTGTATCTGTTTTTTCTATATAATAATGATCTTTTCCAAAATAAACTCCGTTCACGTCTTCCCTTAGAATCAGCCGCTCCGCGTTAGTTTTAGCCGCCACAAACGTTCCCCTGAACGGGAACTGGTCGGACAGCCACGTCTCATAATTTTTTCCAAAGCTTCCGTCCATAAAGGATTCGGGCGTAAATGTCGGTTTTCCCGCCAGATACCGGTTCTCCTCTTCTGAAAAGGTCTTTGCGGGCAGCACCGCGCTCAGAACCGATAAACATGTGAGCGGAATTAAAAATGCCGCTGTCGTAATCACTTTTCGTTTCAAAATGCCTCACCGCCTCCCGTCTGTGTCCTCTTTACCGATGTTACAGTTTTTCCTTTTACTGTTCTGCTTTCCACTGTTTCTAAAATCTGAAATACAGGAACGGGTTATATCCCGCGTTCACCAGATAAGCCGTCGACAGCAGAAGCACGGCGCAGACAAAGAGCGGTTCCAGGATAAAAAGCGTTTTCTCCTGCAGATGTTCCCTGCAGAAGGACGCGGGCAGGGAGGTGGCTCCGATTGCCGCAGCAGCCATCAGAAGCAGGTTTGTAAAAAAGAGATAAAAGGTTCTCGTATTGACCGCGCTGATTCCGGCCGTTCCAAAAAGCTGCCTGAAGTATAAAATTCCCTGTCCCATATCATCGAAGGCAAAGAGCACCCAGCCCATGTAGACTGCAAGCATCGCGTAAAACCATCTGATAAAGGACGGGCATTTTTCCAGCAGGCTGTGCAGGAAAAATTTCTCCGCCAGCAAAAGAACGGCAAAATAAAGCCCCCAAAGCAGAAAGTTCCACCCGGCTCCATGCCAGATTCCCGTGAGCAGCCAGACGATCAGGATGTTCCGAAACTGAAGCACCCGTCCGCACCGGCTTCCACCGAGCGGAAAATAGACGTACTCCTTAAACCAGGTCCCCAGCGAGATATGCCAGCGGCGCCAGAACTCAGTAATGCTCTTCGATTCATACGGATAGTGGAAATTCTCCGGAAAATGGAACCCGAACATCCGGCCCAGTCCCATGGCCATATCGGAGTAACCGGAAAAATCAAAGTAAATCTGCATTCCGAATGCAAAGACGCCAATCCACACCATCAGGACGCTTCTTTCATCGGGCGCAATATGAATAATCTCATCCCAGATCTGTCCCAGCTGGTTTGCAAACAGCACTTTCTTCCCCAGCCCCGCGGCAAACAGGACAATACCCTCCGAAAAGCAGGCAAGCGTCTCCTTCCTCTCCGTCAGTTCCTTAGCGATTGTGCTGTAGCGCACGATCGGGCCGGCAATTAACTGCGGAAACATCGCCACATAGGCGCCGAAGGCCACGATACTCGTCTGGACTCCGGCTTTTCCCCTGTACACGTCTATCGTGTAGGACATGGTCTGGAAGGTGTAAAAAGAAATGCCGATAGGCAGCGCCAGGTTAAGAAGCGGCGCTCCTGCCCCCGTTGCGGCGTTCCATGCGCCAATCAGAAAATCCGTATATTTGAAAATACAGAGAAGCGAAAGATTGATTACGACCGAAGACGCCACGGCAAGCTTCGCTCCTACGATATTCCCCCCGCCTTTTAACCGGTAAACAAGCTTCCCATGAATAAAGTCAACAACCGTGGAAAAAAGGAGGAGCAGAATGTAAACCGGCTCCCCCCATCCATAAAAAATCAGGCTTGCTACAAACAGTATCCCGTTCCTGTACCTGCGGGGCGCTGCATAGTAGACAAGCAGCGCCACAGGAAGGAAACGGAACAGAAACAAAAGACTTGAAAATACCATTTCCAGCTCTCCTTACATTTAATTTAGCGTACTATGATTCAAAAAATCCGGCAATCGTGTCAACGGCGATTTGGTTATTCTCTTTTGCAGACTCAAGCGCTGCTTCCTCGCCCTGCTCTTCCGCTTCCATTTCAGGTGAACCAAGCATGATAAAGAATACATAGTCGCCGTGTGTAACTACTTCAGACGCCTCGATCTTAGGCATATTCATCGGATACTGAAGCGCTCCGTCGAGCTGGCTCTTCCTGTAGTCCTCAAGCGCCTTTGCCACATCGGCCGCCTTTCCTTCTTTAGCCTTGACGCCGATAAACATCTCCACATGTGCAGAAATCATCGGGCCTTCCGCCACATAGGAATCATACTGGTCCTTCGTAATGCCGAAAGTGCCTTCCATCATCGTCTCGTCAAACATCATGCTGGGTACGTACTTCTCGCCATAGGCTTCCTTTACCGCCGCATAGACTTTACCCAGAAGCTCATCTGAAATCTCTGTGCTTGCCTCTGTCCCGGTTTCCCCGGATGCCGTCTCATCATTCTCTTCGCTCTCCGCGGGAACAGTCTCCTGCGTTTCCTCTATTGTAGTTTCCGGTGCTGTTGCCTCCGTTTTCGGTGCACAGGCTGTAAGGCCTGCCGCCAGCGCCGCTGCTGCAAAAATCATCGTTCTTTTCTTCATAATAAGTCTCCCTTGTCTGGTTTTTCATGCTGCCTCCTGCTTTATGTAAGATAACACGCATTTTTATGCATTCCCTGCCTGTTAATGGCCTTCGGGCTATTGCCGAATCGGAATTTCTATATTATAATGGACGCACATATAAATATCAATTGAATTTTAGTTACGAATAGTTTACGATTTACAGGAGGACGATACCCATGGGATTTGAATATGTCAGCAAACTGCCGACACCGGATGAAATTAAGGAACAGTTTCCGCTGGCGCCCGAACTGGCCGCAGTCAAGGCTGTAAAGGACGCGGAGATCCGTGATGTTTTTACAGGAAAGAGCGATAAATTTCTAGTTATTATCGGTCCCTGCTCGGCCGACAGGGAGGATTCCGTATGTGATTACGTAAACCGCCTTGCCAAAGTACAGGACAAAGTGAAAGACAAACTGATACTGGTTCCCAGAATTTACACCAATAAGCCGAGAACCACCGGCGACGGTTACAAAGGTCTGCTTCACCAGCCGAACCCGGAGAAGAAGCCTGATCTCTTTGAGGGTCTGCTGGCCATCAGGAAGCTTCATATGCGTGTTATCGGGGAAACGGGATTTTCAACGGCAGATGAGATGCTCTATCCGGAAAACCTTACTTATTTAAATGACGTAATGTCCTACATAGCCGTCGGCGCCCGTTCTGTTGAAAACCAGCAGCACCGCCTTGTATCCAGCGGCATCGACGTGCCTGTTGGCATGAAGAACCCAACCAGCGGCGGACTGTCCGTCATGCTCAATGCGGTTCACGCCGCACAGCATGGACATGAGTTTATCTACCGAAGCTGGGAGGTCAAGACAAAAGGCAATCCTCTGACCCACACCATTCTCAGAGGTTCCGTTAACAAACACGGTCAGTGCCAGCCAAACTATCATTATGAAGATTTAAAACTGCTTCTTGAACTTTACATGGAACGCGATTTACAGTATCCGGCCTGCATTGTGGATGCCAACCATTCCAACTCCAATAAGCTCTATCAGGAGCAGATCCGTATTGTAAAAGAGGTGCTCCACAGCCGCCGCCATTCGGACGATATCCGCAATTTCGTCAAAGGCGTTATGATTGAGAGCTACATCGAACCTGGCTGCCAGAAGGTCGGCGAACACTGCTACGGCAAATCCATCACCGATCCATGTCTGGGCTGGGATGATTCCGAGCGTCTTCTCTATGAGATGGCCGACAGTCTGTAAGAGACCGGATTGGTATATATTCAAAACTGAAACTGTAGAATTACAAAGCCCTGCCGGTACTGCACCGTCAGGGCTTTGTAATTTGTTATTCGTCTGTATTACCCTCATCTGTCTTGTTCCCAACTGTCTTACTCTCATTTTTGAGTTCTTTCAGCACCTCGTTCAGTTTTTTCACAACAATGCAGGTACAAACAATAATAATGGCCGCTAGGGCTGCTATGCCACTGTAAACAGGGTTTAAGTAGGAGTTGATGAAGGGATCTCCTTCCGGTTTCATCAAAGCCCCCAGCCCAGATAAAAAGACAAAGTTGGAAAAATAAAATACACAAAAACTAATAATGCTTATTACAGCCTCTCTCATGTTAAAAACCTCCCCGGTTCCTATTCTGCAATCCCGCAGATGTAAATTAACATCTGGGTTACTTTTTAACTGTTTTATTATACCATATTATAAACATGAAAATATGAATATTTATTAACAGATATCCGCCGATATTCTTAAAATTCCCCCCGGCCAAGCACCGGAGGATTCTCCTGTGGATAAAAGGAAAGCCTGGCGTTTTTGCACGTCAGGCTATTTTCTTTCTGTTCTGATTATTCTTCTTTATTTCCCATTTATTTATAATCCGTCCGCGTGAAATACCGATTCGGGAAGTTCAATTTCTACAAGTCCCATATAACCGGGAGCCACGTCGTATTCGTTAAAAACAAGCACCATACGTCCCGCATCATTGATATAAAAAGTCTGGTTCTCTTTAATTTTTTCAAAATCACTTCCCATCTCATCGTCCAGGAAGTAGGTTTTATTTTCATCTTCCTGCATGTTCTTTCGCATCACGTCCCTGGCTGCATCGGACAACAGGGTTACGTAGTCTGTTCCCGCTGGAAACATATCTTTCAGTTCCAGTATTTTGTCTGTTTTCTTGTCTATGTTATAGATGATTGCACTCTGGTATCCGCTGGCCATAATCTCATCAGTCTGGATTTTCAGGGTGAAGAACCGGTTGTTGTCTGCCAGCACTTTATATTCGGTATATAGTCCTATATGGGCCTCTTCTCCGTCCCTCTTTACATCTTCTTCAAACTGGGCGATAATCTGGTTGGTGTAGTCTTCCACCGACTTATTAACCTGCTCGGCAGCGCCGGTAATGCCGGAGCCTTCACCGGCCTCGATCTTCGGCACCTCGACTTTCGCTTCCGAATTCTCATTCTGCTGCTCATAGGTTCGGAATGTAACTACTTTTGTAATGGCGCCAAGCACCGGGATACGGCTCATTGCATATGCCGTCTCGGCACTGGTATTTGCCAGAACCGTAACCACCAGAAGGGCTGCCGCCGCCGTCTGTGCGGTTCTGAGGAAATAATGGGAGGCCGTTCTCCTTCTGCCCTGTTTCCCGTTATCCTGAACCTGTTTTGAAACTTCTTTCTTTCCCGTCACTCGGTCTGTCTCCTTCTCCTGTTTTACATTCAGGGCGTCTCTGCCTTCCTGCATTGCCTGCAGCACTCTTCCTTTCAGTTCCGTTGGGACTTTGATTTCTTTATATTCGTGCTCCATCTGCTCCATTCTGTTATTTAATTGTGGATCCGCCATCAGGGATTCCAGTTCCTGGTTTTCATTGTCCGTGATTTCTCTTTGGTCTTTCCCCGCTTTTTTCATGAAACTGCCTCTCCTTTCATCAACTCTGTTTTTAATTTCTTCAGGCTCCTGTACAGGATGCTCTTAACGGTGTTCAGATTAAGCTCCATATACACGGCTATCTCCTCTAACTTCCACTCCTCACAGTATCGGAGCAAAATAATTGTTTTTTCTGTCTGATCCAGTTGTGCCAGCAAATTTATCGTATCAAAATCACAGTATTTATCTTCTTTTGCATCTTCATTTTCCGAGAACAGGGGAAGTACTTTTTTCCTCTTCTCAAGCTCGTCGATAGCCGTATTAATTACGATTCTGAACAGCCAGGTCTTCATATAAGATTCTTCATTCAGCTGTCCTGAATTTTTGATGGCTTTAACTACGCTGTCCTGTACCACATCCAGTGCATCTGCTTCATTTTTCATATATACAAATGCCATACGGTACATAGATTCATAGGAAGCCAGAATTACTTCTTCAAGTTTATCCCGCATTGTTTCTTTTCTCACTTCTCTATTCTCCTTTCTTGACCGTTAGACGGCCGGAATTGCAGAAAAGTTTCAATTTTTTATGGTTTTATATGGTTATTTCCCGAAATGTCAGGCTCGGGGTACTTTTTGTCCATATTTTCATATTCTACAATAAGACTTTAATTTATACCAGGTATCTTTTATGCATATTAATGACTATTACAATAATAATTTTGAAAATCACGTGGGTTCACCTCAGTGTTCGAAATGTCCCCCCTGTTCTGACTGCCCTCTTTGCTATCCCTGCCAGAAGTGCTGTCCTACCGTTGCCGTAGGCACAACTTTGACAGGTGCACCCGGAACAAACGCAAGAGTCACCAATTCAGGGACTCCCTGTAAAGCGGTTCTCAATTTTGAAATTCCAAGGGGCAGCACCGGGGCTACCGGAGCTACCGGAGCCGCTGGAAGCAACGGCTCTACTGGGCCGACCGGGCCAACGGGTGCTACCGGGGCCGCTGGAAGCAACGGTGCTACTGGGCCGACCGGGCCAACGGGTACTACTGGGCCTACTGGGCCAACGGGTGCTACTGGCGCAGCTGGTAGCAACGGCTCTACTGGGCCGACCGGGCCAACGGGTGCTACTGGCGCCGCTGGTAGCAACGGCTCTACTGGGCCGACCGGGCCAACGGGTGCTACTGGCACCGCTGGAAACAACGGTGCTACTGGGCCGACCGGGCCAACGGGTGCTACCGGAGCCGCTGGAAACAACGGTGCTACTGGACCAACGGGACCAACGGGTGCTACTGGTAGCAACGGTGCTACTGGGCCGACCGGGCCAACGGGTGCTACTGGCACCGCTGGAAACAACGGTGCTACTGGGCCGACCGGGCCAACGGGTGCTACCGGAGCCGCTGGAAACAACGGTGCTACTGGACCGACCGGGCCAACGGGTGCTACTGGCGCAGCTGGAAACAACGGTGCTACTGGGCCAACGGGGCCAACGGGTGCTACTGGCGCGACTGGAAGCAACGGTGCTACTGGACCGACGGGTGCTACCGGGGCCGCTGGTAGCAACGGTGCTACTGGGCCGACCGGGTCAACTGGTGCTACCGGCGCAGCTGGAAGCAACGGCTCTACTGGACCGACCGGGTCAACTGGTGCTACCGGCGCAGCTGGAAGCAACGGTGCTACTGGACCGACCGGGGCTACCGGCGCAACTGGCGCTACCGGACCGACTGGCGCTACCGGCGCAGCTCCCGAAGATGTTTTCGCGTCCTTTGCTACTTTTGCTCTGCAATTTATAAATGCCACTCAAATACAGATGGGAACTTCTACCGCAGATCCGAGCGGTCAGATTGTATTAACGGATCTTACCCGTATTGCACTTGCGCCGGGATATTATCTGATTTCGTACCATGTTTCCTCGATTCTTGCAACTCCCGGCTATATGCAGATTACGCCTTCCTACAACGGAAGTTCTCATATTGAATACGGAATATATTTTAGAACAGGAACCAACTATTCAAGCGCCTACGGTTCCAACTCAATCATCATTGAAGTTTTGCAGGAAACGTTTTTTACACTGACATTTAACAGTAACGTCCCCAACAGCGAGGGCACCGCAACAATAGCCATCGTCAAGCTCAACCGGGATGCTTCGGGGGCAAACGCCGTGAGCGCCCTTATTTAAAAAGCAGTAAACCTCTCTGCTCTCCTGTCCTTTCTTTCACGGTTTATTACAGACAATTTAAAAGTCCGCTCCGGTTACTAGCCGGGGCGGGCTTTATAGATACAATGGAATATTCGCGGCAGTGACAAATTCACAAACCCTCTTTTCGCTGCCTGAAGCAGCTCAAACGCTTTGAATTTTCAGCAAGATATGTGAAGTATTTTCCTCCATAATCTGCTATTCTGGAATCAGGAGGAATTTTGATATGGATAACAATTTACTGGAAACGGCGCGGGTGATTGAATATATTGAAGCGCATTTACTGGAAGACACTCTGGATCTAGAATCTGTTGCAAAGGAAATCGGCTATTCGAAGTATCATTTACACAGAATGTTTGCCTCTGTCGTCGGCCTTACACTCCATAATTACATTAAAAGACGCAGAATGACGGAGTCCGCACAGATGCTTTTGTCTACCGATTTATCCATCCAGGAAATTGCACTGTGCGCCGGTTATGACGCACAACGTTCTTTTTCCAGAAGCTTCAGAACCATGTATCAATGCAGTCCCCAATATTATAGAAAACACGGCGATTTTCTCCCCCTTCAACTGAAATATGATATCACCAGCCGAAAAAAAATCAGAGGTGATATGATACGGGAAATCAAAATCGCAGAATTGGATGCGCTGACTCTCATCGGCTACAGCGCCTGCACCGGAAAGGGATTTCAGACCATTGGAAGATGCTGGCACAAGCTGCACAAAAACAAATCCAGAATTAAAAACAGAACGGATCTTTCCTTTTTAATCGGTGTCAACGATTACTCGGAATTTGAAAACGGCGATGAAAGTCCCGTCTTCAGATATATTGCGGGAGCGCAGGTATCCTCCATCGAACACCTTCCCGGAGGAATGGAAGTCTTTCACCTGCCATCCGGCAGATATGCCGTATTCTACTGGAGAGGCAAAAATGAAGATAGTCTGAAGCCGGTTGCGGAGTATATCTATCAGGAATGGTTTCCCCATTCAACCTGCCGGTTCAGTGAAAATAACCCCTATGATTTTGTCCGGTATGGAGAGGATACCGACGAACACGGTGAAAATGAAATACAATACTGGGTACCTATCGCATAAGGCAGCCGAAGCATACATTTCAGCGCTCCCAATATTTCTCAATTTTGCGGAGAACCCTGTCCGAAGGTTCTTTTCTCACTGAAGTATTTGTACAGACAAATTTTGCGCCGCATTTCATTCCTGATGTTTTGAAAAATTCCTTCATCGCACGCAGCGCCCCGCTGCTCTGGCCGCACAGCCCGGAAAATGGGAATGGGGTGTTGCATGCAGTCAGGAGGACATACCTCTGCTGTTCCGACAGACGTGGCTTCGGAAAGGTACTGGTCTCCTCCATCACAACGCCCAGAAGGCGGTCAAACATATTTTTTACCGCGGCAGGGACATTCGCCCAGTAAACGGGAGCCGCAAGAATGACCGTGTCACACTCCCGCAGAAGAGCTGCTATCTCCCGGATATCATCGTTCCGGATACACATTCCCGAAGTAAGGCAGGAACGGCAGCCGCGGCAAAATTCAATATGTTTCTCATATAGATTTATCTTATCCACTTTCCAGCCATTGCGTTCGGCGGCATTTACCGCGCACTCCAGCATCTTCGCCGTAACCCCGTTTCTGCGGGGACTCCCCGCTATGGCCAGCACTCTTCTGTCGTTCATCTGAAACTCCTCTCTGCTCAACATTCTGTTTTCAAAATGGAGCGGTAAAGCGTGTCGTAGCCGTAGTCCAGAAACTCCTGTTTGGAAAGCTTAAGTTCCCGGCTGATGTAAGCCTCTTTACTTGACGCCGTCTGTATCAGGCCGGAGAGCATTCCCCAGAAAGAAAATATGGTGGCCATAACCTCCAATTCCTCCCTCAGCACGCCCTCCCTGATTCCATCATTTATAAATTCTTTCAGCTCTTCATTCAGCACCTCTCCGATGCGGTAAGTCTCCAGCTCTTCCGGCATAAAATCCCGACCGTCAAAATCAATATTAATCGTATCTGAAACCATTTTAAAATAGAGTGGAAATTCTTCCTGATACTCCTGTAACGCACGGCATATTAAATCGTATCTGCGCCGCGTGTTTTTCTCCTTTCTGAGTGCAGAACTGATGCAGCCATGCAGTTTTTTCATACTCTCAAGGGCAAGAATGCCTGCAATCTCTTCCTTATTTTTAAAATACACATACAGTGTTGCCTTACTGTACCCCGATTTCTCAGCAATCTCATCCATTGACGTCGCATCAATGCCTTTTCGTGAAAACAGCGCTTCAGCTGCTAAAGCAATTGCCTCGCGGTGCACACTTCCCGGTTCTTTTTTTCTTCGTCCCATGGCCCCTCCATTAATTAAACTGTTAGTTTAATTTTATCCATCCAACTGGTGCCTGTCAACCCTTATCTTAAAACTGCCGGACATTTTTATTCAGCCACTCACAAAACTTGTTCAATTTTCATATAGTATATTGAACAGAAAAAAAGCCATCCAAGTGAGAGCTTCTTATTCCTGACTAAAATTTAAAGTAAGGAGATAACACTATGTATTTAAATAATTCAAATGGAATGAATCATTCCAACTGCTCCGATTATAATTCGGACGGAGATTCATTTGAAGGACGCCGCTGTCCGGAACCGGACACGGCTGACTATAGATGCGGCTGTGGCGGCTGCGGGTGCAATTGTTGCGGCCGAGGACCAACCGGGCCAAGGGGACCGCGGGGCTGCCCAGGACCTCAGGGGCCAAGAGGATCTCAGGGACCGAGAGGGCCTCAGGGACCTCAGGGACCTCAAGGACCAAGAGGATTCCAGGGACCTCAGGGTATGGTAGGGCCGACAGGCGCCATGGGACCTCAGGGCTATGTCGGACCGACAGGACCAAGGGGACTTATGGGACCGACCGGTTTACCGGGAGTGACGGGAGCCACAGGCACTACCGGCGCTACGGGTGCTAACGGTATGAACGGCGCTATGGGACCGACCGGGCCGACTGGTGCTGCCGGTATGAACGGCGCTATGGGACCGACCGGACCAACTGGTGCTACTGGCGCTGCCGGGGCTACTGGCGCTGCCGGGGCTACTGGCGCTGCCGGGGCTACTGGTGCTACGGGGGCTACTGGCGCTACGGGCGCTATGGGCGCTACCGGTGCTCAGGGACCCGCAGGACCGACCGGTGCTACTGGCGCAAATGGTGCCAATGGCGCACAGGGACCGACCGGACCGACCGGTGCTGCCGGCGCCAACGGTGCTACTGGCGCTACTGGTGCTACTGGCGCTACAGGGGCTACTGGCGCTGCCGGGGCGAACGGGGCTACTGGCGCTACCGGTGCTAACGGTGCTGCAGGACCTACCGGCGCCACGGGTGCCAACGGCGCGAACGGCGCTACAGGACCTACCGGTGCTAACGGTGTTACAGGACCAACAGGACCTACCGGTGCCAACGGCGCTACAGGACCTACCGGTGCCACGGGTGCAAACGGCGCGAACGGCGCAGCAGGACCTACTGGATCGACTGGTGCTACGGGCGCTACCGGGGCGAACGGCGCTGTCGGGGCGACTGGAGCGACTGGATCGACTGGTGCTACAGGTGCCAGAGGTGCTACCGGTGCAAACGGCTTAAACGGTGCTACCGGACCTACAGGACCTATGGGTGCTACAGGGGCTACAGGAGCCGCAGGCGCTACAGGGGCTACAGGAGCCGCAGGCGCTACGGGGGCTACAGGAGCCGCAGGCGCTACAGGGGCTACAGGGGCCACAGGCGCTACCGGTGCCACAGGCGCTACCGGGGCTACAGGCGCTACTGGGGCCGCTGCTACCATCACTATCGGAACTGTAACCACAGGTGAGCCTGGAACAGACGCACAGGTCACCAACTCCGGCACGGAACAGGATGCCATCTTCAATTTTGTTATCCCACGCGGCGCAACAGGATGCTGCTGCTGTTGCCCGAGTATGCTGGCTGCAGTCGATACCAATTCCCAGTCACCGGCAGAGCAGGGCGCTCTTATATTTACCGACACCCCCATTGTTTCAGGAAGCGGAATCTACCATCAGCCTGGCAGCTCTGTAGTGGAAATCACGGAATCAGGCATCTATCAGGCCTTCTTCCACAGCACCATTGCGGTTGACTCCTGTACTCCAATTCCGGCTTCGGCACTGGTACGGCTCTATCTCAACGGTTATCCGATCCCCGGTGCCTCAGCACGGCACACCATCACTTCCACAAATGAAGTTGCCACCATATCTTTCGATGTAGCATTCCCGGTTCACAATCCGACTGCCTACCTGGAAGTTATCGTTGATAACGCCGGATTTACTTTCTTCGATACTGCGCTTACAGTCATAAGACTTGGAAATCTTTGTTATGCAGATGAACAGTAATCCCGGATTATAACCTGCACGCTTCGCGCAAAGCTCACCGTAATCAATAATGTAAAACACTCTCCGAAATTTTTATTACCATGCACTGCCCGGGTAAAACGTACGCCACGCATTTTACCCCGTTAAAGTATAGAAAGCAGACACAAAAGTCCTTTCACCACCGCAATCAGACAACGGAAAGCACGCCCCGCGGACTTTTCATTGCCAATCAATAAAATATGCCATATTGCAGTTCTGTCGCCAGGCTGCAATATGGCACTTACATTAAAGAATGTGCAACTGTTTATAAAATCGGCAGATATCCAAACAGAAGACCTGCCCCCATGAATATCACAAAAATTCCAATACACCATTTGAAAATATATCCCTGGTACTCGGCCAATGAGATTTCCGTCATATCCATCAGCAGATAAATAAACGGCACCAGCGGGCTCAGGAAATGGAACGCCTGCCCCATCAGGGCTGCAAAGCCAATCTGGAGATCGGTGAAACCATATGCCTGTGCGGTAGCGGCCAGAGGCGGTAATACACCGTAATAAAAAGCGTCATTATTAAGAAGATATGTACCGGGCGCGCTGACTACTGCGATAATAACTGCAAAATAACGTCCCAGTGATTCCGGAATTATTGATACAAGGAGCTGCGCAATGGCATTGGACATACCTGCGTCTTCCGGTCCGTTTAAAACTCCCATCAGGACTCCTGCTCCCAGAACCATCATAACAACGCTGATCATGTCGGGCGCCAGAGAACTGATAACCTTCCTCTGGGTTTTCTGGACAGGATAGTTTACCACCAGCGCAATTGCAGTTCCCACGCCAAAGAGAATCGCCGAGGATGCGAGTCCCATAATCAGGGACGCAATAATAGCAGCCGTCAAAATCACGTTAAACAGGATTAGTTTCGGACGTTTCCATTCGCGCTCTTCTCCGGAAATCTCCACCGTATTTACCGAGTTGGTAATATTTGCAATTCCCAGTCTTTTCCGTTCTTTTAATCCCAGATAATACGAAACTCCGATTACATAGATTGCCGAAAGAGCCATTCCCGGCACAAGCGGGGCGAGAATCTCGCCCGCATCCAGGTTCATGACCGACATAACGCGGGCGGTAGGGCCTCCCCACGGAATCAGGTTCATGATACAGTTCTGGAGAATAATCAGGTTGGCGAGATAAATCTTTTTGATTTTCAGCCTGTTGTAAATCGGAATCATCGCGGTACAGCAAATCATTACCGTCGTTGTTCCGTCGCCGTCAAGAGAAACGAAGGCGGCGAGAACGGCCGTTCCGACCAGAACCTTAAGCGGGTCTCCCTTACACCAGGCGACAACCCGGTCAACCATCGGGTCAAACATGCCGGCAGTAAGCATAACCCCAAAATACAGAATAGCAAATGTCATCATTGCAAATGTAGACGCAACGCTCTTAATTCCGTCCATGGCATACTTAAGCGTATCCCATCCATACCCCGCCAGCAGGCCGAAGACAATCGGCACCAGTATTAAAGACGTGAACGGACTCAATTTTTTGGCCATGATTAAGGCCATAAAGACAACGATCATAGCTAACCCCAGAAAAGCTAAAGACATAACATACTCCTCCTTTTATTTATATAATCTCTCGGAATCTCTAAGCCACTAAATTCAAGGCTTTCAGATTCACTTTTTATTAAAATCCCCCACTTTTTTGCCATAACACTTGACAACTTCATCGAAAAATGCGGCGCTCCGCGCCCTTGATTAAAAGTATATTTTTCGATTGGAGGCGATTTTCTTGTTACCTGTTAACTCTGGCGGTCACTCCGCCTATCAAGACTTTGTTCTTGAAAATCTTCGTATATACTATCCGAATCCTGATTCTATTGCCCGCTCCACTTGGGATATCATAGATCGGTTTTGGAACCTTGACCTTTCTTTCACGGATAGTTTTATGCGGGATAAATACTCTGTTTATGGTCCCAAACCCAGAACTCCCTCCTGTATGCAGCGGTCCTATCTGTTATCCCTTGATTTCAAAGTCTCTTCGCTGACTGACTGGGCCGCACAGCTTAAAATCAATCCTCTTTACGCCATCTTAAGTGGATTTGAGTTCGGGAACACTCCCGGTGTCGGCACTTTTTATGACTTCCTCGACCGTTTGTGGGATTCTGATGACAATCATCTTTCCCCTCATATCCAGCCTCTTAAGACAAAAGTTAAGAAGCCTAAAACCAAAGGCGCCAAGGCAGATTCTGTTGAGAAAATCAAAGTGGCGCAATTACTTCCCAAATTAGAAAACACCATTTTTGATATCAAAGACCAGCCTTATGCTTCCCTTTTTTCTCTTTATCAGAATGAATTCCTAAACAGGTCTGTTTCCAAGGGACTTATCAATCCCAAAGCTCTGGCTTTAGCTGGGGATGGAACTCCTGTTGTAACTTCTCACAGAGAGCGGAAACACCGCATCTGTGACTGTGCTTCGAACGGCATTACCGATTGTAACTGTGACAGATTTTTTTCTCAGCCTGACTGCGATATCGGTTGGGACTCCTCCAGAGACTGCTGGTATCATGGCTATGATTTATATATGCTTGTCGCATCGGATTCGGAAAGCGATCTTCCTGTCTTCCCTTTATTGAACTCCGCTTCAAAGCATGATTCTCACAGTTTTCTGCACACCTATTTCAGAATGAAAAGCTTTCTTCCCCATTTCAATGTCTCAAAGGTTCTACTGGATTCTGCTCATGACGCAATGCCTTACTATGAATATTTCAGGAAGGAAAACATCACACCTTTTATTGATCTCAATGAAAAGCGGGGCATCAAACTGCCTTACAAGGACGACTTCACCATTGGCAAAGACGGGGTTCCTGTATGCAGAGAAGGCAGATGTATGAATCATGATGGTTCTGAGCCTTCCAAACACCGTATAAAATTCAGATGTCCTTTAGCCAGCAGGAAATATGGATGCTCCTGTGAACATCCCTGCTCCCGTTCTAAATATGGAAGAACCGTACATGTGGCTATGAAAGATAATCCAAGGCTGTTTAATATTCCGCCTCGTGACTCGCAAGAATGGAAACTTGAGTATAACGCAAGAACTTCTGCTGAACGCTCGAACAAGCGTGAGAAAGTAGACTTTAAATTAGAAGACGGCAGACACCGCTCAACTAAGATGTGGTACTGCCGCCTCTACCACATCCTGATGCTGCAACATCTGGATGCATGGGATTTGCCTTTTGAATCTGCCCTAAGAAAGTTGATTCTACAAGCGGCATAATCCATTCCCTATTATAACTGATTTCTCAAGGCATAGCGACAGTTATGTCTATTTCTCCTACTCTTTTTTCCATTTTTTATTTCTTATCGGATAATAATCACTTTTCAATGTTCTGTTGCCAGCTTCGCTGGCATAATCACTCAAGATTCCGAGAGATCATTTATTTGCTTCTTTTGTTTTCTTTACTGCCATTCTATTCCGTGCTTCTTAATATCTCGTGAAAAAGTCTTAAAAAACATTCACATTTTAGTCGGATTAGCCACTCTTAGCGGAAAATTAACGGGATGTTTCTGCTATTTTTCTTATAATAAGAATAAGTAAGAAAAGGAAAGGTGGAAATTTATGTCGGACGGAACCGTATTGATTGTAGATGACGAACCTGCGATACGCAAGCTGCTTTCAAGAGTGGCTTCAAACTGCGGCTATGACGCTGTCACCGCCTCAAACGGCCATGAGGCAATAATCATGAGCCGCGACAGCAAAGTCAACCTGATCCTTCTGGATATTATGATGAACGGCAACGATGAGGGGTTTGAGGTAATCCGCCGTCTGAGGGCTGCGGGTAATGAAATCCCCATCATTGTCCTGAGCGGACGAACGGAAGACTTTGATACGCTGTACGGACTGGATATCGGGGCCGACGATTATATCGGCAAACCGTTTAACCCTGTCGTGTTGGGTGCGAAGATGAAAGCCCTGATTAGAAGAGATCAGAAAGCTTCCCGCTCTGTCCCGGACTTTATCACCGCCGGGCCATTCCGGTATAACAGCATGTCAATGGAACTTTTTAAGGAGGATCGCCGTATTCCGCTCTCCTCCCGGGAAAATGTTCTGATGAAACTGTTCCTCTGTAATGCAGGCCGCGTTTTTTCAAAAGAGCAGCTCTACGAACAGGTCTGGAACAGTTCCATCGTAGATAAAAATACCATTATGGTCTACATAAGCCATCTCCGGAACAAGATAGAGGATGATCCGAAAAACCCCAGATATCTGAAAACTGTCTGGGGCCTCGGATATAAATTCTCAGTTAAAAAATAGCAACTCACCGACTTATCCATAAATAAAACTGTCTGTTCCATCCGCTGCCTCTATTTTATATATGCAGCGGCTAATTTTATTCTTGCATAGAAGATACTTATGCCATAGAATAGAACTAATATGGTAAAATTTTTATAAAATAAGTAAAAATATGTACTATCATCTGTCACAAACCACTCCTGCAAAAGAAAGGATGCCACTCTATGTTGGAGCATTTTAAAGATACGCAGAAAATACAGGAACTCCTCCATGCGGCCCAGACCGGACTCTGGGCAATTGAACTGGACGAGGGCAGAAAGCCCAGAATGTACGCAGACAACGCCATGCTATACCTTCTCGGCTTTCATGAGACACCGTCCCCCGAGGAATGCTACCGCGCCTGGTATGAAAACATTGACGACGATTATTATGACTATGTCCAGGCCGCCGTGGAGAAAATAATTTCCGATGAGCGGGCCGAGGTTCAGTATCCCTGGAAGCACCCGGAATGGGGAGAGATTTTCATACGCTGCGGCGGCATGCGGGACTGGAGCTACACGGACGGCATCTGCCTGCGCGGATACCATCAGAACATCACTAACACGGTTATGCTGAAAAAGGAATACGACATTATCGTACAGACTCTCGGCGAGAGCTATACCGGCATTTTCCTGTGTAATTTAAATGATCAGACCTTTAAGACAATCAAAATCTCCGACCGTCTGAAAGAAATGGCCCAGGATGTTACAAATTACGGAAAGCTGTTCCGTCTGTATGCCCTGGAAGACGTCGCTGTCTCGTACCGTCCGCTGATTACGGATCTGGCCAATCCCGACTATATTGCCCGCAGGCTCTCCCACGGTGAAAAACAGTTTGAACTGCTTTTCAGGAATGTGGCCGGAGGCTGGAGGCGCATTAAGATTCTTCCGGTATCGGAATTCTCCGCACAGTATCCGTGGGTGATCGCGGCTTTTGACGAGCAGGATGATAAACAGGAAGCCCAGATGCGGGAGGATGTACTTTCCACGCTCTGCCAGTGCTACTATTCCATCTATCTGTTTGATCTCGACAATGATATCGAGGAAGCAATCTGGCAGGAAGATTTCATCCGCGAAAGCCATGATTTTCCCAAGGGAAACCTCAGCGTCTACTATGAAAAATTTGTACGTAATCTTGTATTTGAGGAGGATCAGGAAAAAATGCTCCGCGCCGGCAGCCCTGATTTTCTCCGTAAGACGCTGTCCCAGCAGCAGCCTGTCTACGATGTGGACTTCAGGCGTATTTACCCGGAAGGCCTTCTCTGGGTCCGTTCCCGTTTCAGTATTGCGGAGATGACGGACGGGCGGGTTAGCAAGGTGATTTTTGCGAACATGCAGATACAGGATCAGAAGATCAAGGAGCTGGAAGAAGAACAGCAGAAAAAACTGTATTTTGAACTGCAGAATATTATCCAGGGACTTTCCGCATTCTACCAGTCTGTATTTTACGTCGATTTGTCAGCGGAAACCTTCCAGCACTTCAATATCATGGACGACATAGCGGCCCGGCTTAACGGTGATACCGGTTTTGACAGCTTAAAAATTGTTTTATGTGATTTTGTCCACGAGGAGGACCGGGAACTATTTGCCACTAAGCTTTCTCTCGATGAAATCCGCAGAAGAATATCGGGCGGCGAGACGATTTATTCCTTTGAATACCGCAGAAAATACGGTAATTCCTACGGCTGGATGCGCATGCATGTCATCCTGGCCGAGAGCCGCGCAGGCGTGCCGATCAAAGCCGTCCTGGCCTCCCACAGCGTGGATGAGGAAAAGGAACTTGAAGAACAGAACCGCAAGGCTCTGATTGCCGCCTATGAGACAGCAAAAAAGGCCAACGAGGCTAAAAGCAATTTCCTTGCCCAAATGTCTCACGATATCAGGACACCGTTAAATGCTATCACGGGAATGACGTCCATCGCCATGTCACAGGCCGGAAATCCTGAGAAAACAAGTGACTGTCTGCAGAAAATTTCTCTCTCCAGCTACCACCTGCTGGAACTGATTAACGACGTGCTGGATATGTCCAAGATAGAAAAAGGAAAGCTGGAGCTCTCGGAAGAACCATTTTCTCTGCGGGAACTGATGGAGAACGTTAACTCCATCCTCTCTTCCCAGGCCTCCGCTAAAAACCAGGGTATCATTTTCCATACGTCAGAACTGATCCATGATAATCTGCTGGGAGACGCCGGCCGAATCAGGCAGGTTCTGATCAATCTCCTCACAAATTCTGTCAAGTACACACCGGAGAATGGAACGATTATCGTCACCGCACAGGAGGTATCCCCGCGTCTTCCGGGATACGGCTCTTTTGTCTTCACTGTGGAGGACAATGGAATCGGCATGTCGAAAGATTTTTTAAATTACATATTTGTTCCATTTTCCAGGGCGGAGGAGGCTAAATCCTGCCATATCCAAGGCACTGGACTGGGAATGCCTATCGCCCTCGGGATTGTTACCGCCATGCAGGGTAATATCCAGGTGGAAAGCAGGCCGGGAAAGGGGAGCCGTTTTATTGTTACCCTCAATTTAAAGATTGCCGAACCGCTCCCCGTAAAGCCGGCCGGCCCCGAATTTACCCCCGCTCTGTCCTCCTCTTCCGAACTGCCGGAAATCAGGCAAAAAGCCGCCGGAAAACATCTGCTGCTGGCAGAGGATAATCTGTTAAACATGGAGATTGCCCAGACCATCCTTTCGGATGCCGGTTTCACGGTAGACGGCGCATTTAATGGTGAGGAGGCGCTCCGGCGTTTCCTGGATTCAGAGCCAGGCACCTACGATGCAATCCTTATGGATCTTCAGATGCCGGTCATGGACGGCTATACGGCCACCCGTAAAATCAGGACCAGCTCACACCCACAGGCCTCTGAAATTCTCATCATCGCACTGACAGCCAATGCCTTTGCCGAAGATATCACCAAAGCTCTGACCGCGGGAATGAACGACCATGTGTCAAAGCCAATCGATTACAGGCAGTTGTTTGAACTTTTGACCCGATAAAAAAGAGTTTCCTATGAAATGAAAAAGCCCTGTGCCGTTTGGCACAGGGCTAAATCATTAGGAATTCGGATTTCAAAAAGGTTAAAGGATTTAATTCGTTTGTATCGTGCATTTATTATGTTTATAGTATAGCACCCTTCTCAGAAAAATGTTTGTATTCTCTTTGAATAAATTATGAAGACTTTCTTAATATTGCACTTTTGACTGCAATAAAAATGCCTCTTTCTGCATTATAGCAGAAAATAAATTTATTTTCGGGTTCAGCCCTTTTTGAACATATCACAGAAATCGAAGGTTGCAAAGTAATCTTCCGGTGTCTCTTCCCGTCTGATCATCTGTACGGAACCGTCCTCTTTGAGAAGAAGCTCTGCCGATCTCAGCTTTCCGTTGTAATTATATCCCATAGAAAATCCGTGCGCTCCCGTATCGTGGATAACCAGTAAATCTCCCGGCTGAATCTCAGGGAGCATCCTGTCGATTGCAAACTTGTCATTATTTTCGCAGAGAGAGCCAACCACATCATATTTATGATCACACGGCTGATCCTCTTTTCCCATCACGGTAATATGATGGTAAGCGCCGTACATGGCCGGACGCATCAGGTTCACGGCACAGGCATCCACTCCGATATATTCTTTGTGTGTATGTTTTTCATGGATGGCGGTTGTCACAAGGCAGCCGTAAGGCGCGAGCATGAAACGTCCCAGCTCCGTATAGAGCGCCACATCCCCCATCCCCGCCGGTACGAGAACTTCCTCGTACACTTTTCTTACACCCTCTCCAATGGCAAAAATATCATTCGCCTCCTGGCCGGGACGGTAAGGAATTCCCACGCCGCCCGACAGGTTGATGAAACGGATATCTGCTCCCGTCTCCTCTTTCAGCTTTACCGCTACCTCAAACAGGATTTTTGCAAGCATCGGATAGTATTCATTCGTCACCGTATTGCTGGCAAGAAATGCATGGATCCCAAAATGCTTTGCCCCTTTTGCCTTTAATACCTTAAACGCCTCAAAAAGCTGTTCCGTGGTCATGCCGTATTTGGAGTCTCCCGGATTATCCATAATATCGTTGCTGATCTTGAACAGGCCGCCCGGATTGTAACGGCAGCTGATAGTCTCGGGAATCGAACCGATGGTCTTCTCCAGAAAATCAATATGGGTAAAATCATCCAGGTTAATGACGGCTCCCAGCTCACTGGCCAGTTTAAATTCTTCCGGAGGAGTGTCGTTGGAAGAAAACATAATTTTCTCCCCTTCAAAATTCATGGCCTGAGCCATCATAAGCTCGGTCAGGGAAGAACAGTCCACTCCGCTTCCCGTCTTTTTAAGAATGTCGATGATAAACGGGTTCGGAGTCGCCTTCACCGCAAAATACTCCCTGAATCCCTTATTCCATGCAAATGCCTTGTTTAAACGCTCTGAATTCTCCCTTATTCCTTTCTCATCATAGAGATGGAACGGAGTAGGGTATGTCTTTATAATCTCCTGAAGCTGAGCCAGTGTGACAAATGGTTTCTTTTCCATTGCGGTATCCTCCCTTGTATCTGTCAAAATATATTTTTCTGCCTGCATGTACGTTTCTGCTGATACGTAAAAAGAGCCTGAACCGGTTCCGGAAACTGATTTTCCTGAATTCGGGGCAGACTCCATTGTCCTGATATTATTTATACACTATTTTTCCGGATTGATCAACCTGTATTCCTGGAAAAGTGGGGGATTTAATTGAGAAATGAGGACGCCGCCGTCAGGCCAGGGGCCGGGGTGGTGAGGGGGATCGATGGGTCTTTCGTCCCGGGCGTCAGGTTATCGCAGGCGGGGAATCCGGGCAGAAAAAGTTCCTGCGGGAAACGCTCGCGCTCTTTGGAGTACATAATGGTACTAACCTCGAAAAGACCTCGGTAAGTACCAATGAACTCCCAGGTTCCCTCCGGAATCTTTTTCTCCCTTCTTCCCCCGCAGGAAGGTTATGGCCGGGACGAAAGACTCAGCCAAGATGGCTGCCCGGCCCCTGGCCTGCGGCGGCTAATCTGTCCTCTTTCTTCAATGGGGAGGCGCTTGTCGCTGTCACTACGTTGCTCAGGATGCCTAAAAACTATATCCTGTTCACTATGAGACTGTGTAAGCTTATAATCCTATAGAGTTTATCATGATACTCTTTTTATGCAGCCCAAAATGCCGTTAAAATGTAAAAGAATCACGACTATATAGTGGCCGCGACAATACCTCTCCCACACTTGACGAAAGAGACAATCAGCCCCTGAAGCCGGCGGACGGGGCAGTCACTTTCCCTGAGTCTTCAGTCCCGTCGACAATCTGCCCGGGGAAGGAAGGAGAAAACTTTCCGAAGGGGACCTTGGAGCCCACCGGTGCTTAGACGGCGTTCTTTGACGTCTTAGCATCCGCTGTGCGCTCCACCAGCGGGAGCGAGTCCCCGTAGGAATTTTTTCTCCTGGATTCCCCCTCACCACAACCTTCAAACCGGGACTGAAGACTCATAAACACCCCCCACTCCCCCGTCCGCCGTCTTACAGAGGCGTCCTCGCATCTCAACTAAACTCTCAATCCACCTCCACCACACGCATAATATTCGTATCAGCTGCCGGTGAATGGCGGTTAGCATAAGTCACAACGCCTGCCGTCGCTACGACAATATCTCCCGTTTCCACAATTTTCTTCTCTTTCAGAAGCTCAATCGAAGAATAAATCAGAACGTCGGTTGACTCGGCGCGTTTTGCGTGGAACGGTTTCACTCCCCAATAGAGCTGCATCTGCCTGACGGCCGACATACTCGGGGAAAGTCCTGCGATAATTGCATTCGGGCGCCATTTGGAAAGCATCCTGGTCGTGAATCCGCTGATACTCGGCGCCACAATGACGCGGGCTCCCAGATCATGGGCGGTGGATACGGAAGAATAACAGACGGCGTTGGAAATGTTCTTTACATTCTCCGCGCTGACTTTCCTCTTCTGATAGGAAAGGTAATCGAGATGTTTCTCGGAATCTTCCACAATCTGGCTCATCATTCTGACTGCCTCCACCGGATAATGGCCCATGGCCGTCTCTCCGGAGAGCATCACGGCATCCGTGCCGTCGTATACAGCATTCGCAACGTCCGTCACCTCCGCACGCGTCGGCCTCGGGTTTCGAATCATGGAATCCAGCATCTGGGTGGCCGTGATAACCACCTTGCATGCCTCATTACATTTTCGAATCAGCATCTTCTGGATATAAGGAACCTTCTCGGCCGGAATCTCGACGCCCATGTCCCCGCGGGCAACCATGACGCCGTCGCTCGCCTCGATAATCTCATCGATATTCTCGATTCCCTCGGCATTCTCAATCTTTGCAATAATCTGCATCGTCGAGCCGCCGTCCTCTATAATCCGGCGTATCTCCCTGATAGCGTCCGCGTTCCTTACAAAGGAGGCTGCTACAAAGTCAAAGCGTGCCTCAATACCGAATCGGATGTCATCCTTATCTTTATCCGTCAGGGCCGGAAGCTTAATCTTAACGTTCGGGACATTGACGCCCTTCTGTTCTCCCAGTTCTCCTCCGTTGATGATCGTACAGACAATTTCCCGTCCGTTTACCGCTTCGACGTCCAGTTCAATCAGTCCGTCGTCGATCAGAATCTTGTCACCTTTTTTCACATCTTCCACAAGGCCCGAATAGTTGATATATCCTCTCTTATCATCCCCAATGATTTCTTCTGTTGTGAGGATGTATGTTTCCCCTTCTTTCAGCATAACCTTACGGCCGTCTTTCAGCTTTCCGGTACGGATCTCCGGTCCCTTTGTGTCAAGCAGGGCTGCAATCGGAAGATCCAGCTCTTCCCTGACGCTTTCAAGGATTCTGAGACGTCCCATATGCTCCTCGTAGTCCCCATGCGAGAAGTTAAATCTGGCTACATCCATACCATTTAAGGCAAGCTGTTTCATCACTTCCCTGTCGTTGGTATTCGGCCCCATGGTACAGATAATTTTTGTTTTCTTCATCGGTCAATATTCCTCCTGTCACCGTTTTGCATCTTTTTCAGGTCTTCTATCTTTGTCTAACTATAATATAACCTATGTTACTGCATTTCTTTCAGCTCTTCTTCACTTACATGTTTATGAGTATATAAATGATCCATGCAATATTCAAGGCCGCCCGCGCATTTTGAACAGTATCTGAACTCCAGGCCCGGATTGTCCTTCTCCGTTCTTCCGCATACGGCGCATTTGTGATGGGACAGAATAATCTTCTGTACCTCGGCCTTCTTCATCTGCGATTTGAATTCCTGCTTTCTCTTCACTTCTTTCGGATTAATCTGCCTGTAGTTTCTCGTCATCAGGAAGAAAATCACGAAGTTCAGCATGGACAGGCCGATTCCAATCCTGGAAACGATTCCACCGAAAAAGAAATCATAGACAAACTGGGCGCCGATAAAGATACCAAGCCATTTTGCCTTGATCGGCAGGATACCCATGAGCCAGAACTGCATCTCCGGAAAGGTGGCTGCAAATGCCAGCAGCAGAGACTCATTCAGGTAATACGTGGTCAGCGGATAGGAAACCCCCGTCACAAAATAAATGATAAACGCCGCCAGAACATGGCCGAGAACTCCCATAAAGAAATAAACGTTGAACCGGAATGCTCCCCAAGTGCGCTCCAGAGTCGTTCCCAGCGAATAGTAAAGATACATTGCAATCAGGTTAAACAAAATTCCCGATGCGGGCGGACAGATCAAAAACGTCACGATTCGCCATACCTGGCCGCGAAGAATGGCTCCTGCATCCAGGGACAGGTACATATAATAGAACATCGGGTTGATCAGATTCAGCAGAATTCCTGCCAGATACATGATGATAATATAGTACATCAGATTGCGGATTGCATACTTCCCGTACTTATATTCCATTTTCCTAAAAAAATTCATAGTTCACATCCTTTTCTTCATTAAAAGGCCGTAAAAATGCCTTTTGAATTCTAATTATAGATACCGGTGCCTGCTTTGTCAAATGTATTTAAATGTATACAATAAGCAGCCCCGGAAAGCGGTTCAAAGCCCCGCCAGTTTACGGCTGGCGTAAACGGCCTAAAAGCGTCATTTTTCCCGTTTTTCCGACCGGCATTAACTGCTTTTTAACACCGTTTTAACAGCTTTGCCGCCTTTCCTCCAAATGTCTTCCACAATAGGCAAAATTAACAAATAAGCGCGTTTTTTAGCGGCTTTTTAACGCATAGGATCAATTGTTTTCTTTCCTATTCTATGTTAAACTTAGGCCGAATACATGTGTAATACAAAGGAGGGAAGGGGTAATCCCCGACTGATCATGAATTCTAATAAAAGATTAGGAATCGACATAGGTTCCACCACAGTAAAAATCTCCATCATTGACGATGCGGGCGAGATTCTCTTTGCCGATTACGAGCGTCACTTTGCCAATATCCAGGAAACCCTCTCGGGTCTTCTGAAAAAGGGCGCTGATGTTCTGGGCAATCTGAGTGTAGAACCAATGATTACAGGTTCAGGCGGTCTGACACTTTCCAAACATCTGGGTGTTCCATTTGTCCAGGAAGTCGTAGCCGTAGCCACATCCTTAAAAGACTTTGCTCCCCAGACCGATGTTGCCATCGAGCTAGGAGGAGAAGACGCCAAAATAATTTATTTCACCGGTGGTATCGATCAGCGGATGAACGGAATCTGCGCCGGGGGTACCGGCTCTTTTATTGACCAGATGGCCTCTCTGCTTCAGACAGACGCATCCGGACTGAACGATTACGCCAAAAACTATAAATCCATCTACCCGATCGCCGCCCGCTGCGGTGTCTTTGCAAAATCCGACATCCAGCCGCTTATTAACGAGGGCGCCACGAAGGAAGATCTCTCCGCCTCTATTTTCCAGGCTGTTGTAAACCAGACAATCAGCGGCCTGGCCTGCGGCAAACCAATCCGCGGCAACGTGGCATTCCTCGGCGGACCGCTCCACTTCCTGTCCGAACTGCGCGCAGCTTTTATCAGGACACTGAATCTGGGCGAAGACCAGATCATTGCCCCATCCCACTCGCACCTTTTCGCCGCCGTGGGCGCCGCCATGAACTCGGAAGGTAAGGCTACTGTAACACTGGAAGATATGATCGAACGTCTCTCCCACGGCATCAGAATGGACTTTGAAGTCAACCGCATGGAGCCTCTCTTTGAAAACCGTGAGGCATACGGTGAGTTCACAAAGCGCCATGAGAGCCACAATGTGAGAAAAGCCGATTTATCCACCTATGAGGGCAACTGCTATCTCGGCATCGACGCCGGTTCCACCACCACAAAGGTGGCCCTGGTCAGCGAGGACGGAGCTCTCCTTTATCATTTCTACAGCAACAATAACGGAAGCCCGCTGGCGACCGCAATCCGCGCCATGAAGGAGATCCATGAGATTCTTCCCGAAAAGGCAAACATCGTATATTCCTGTTCCACCGGCTACGGTGAGGCGCTGTTAAAAGCGGCGCTGATGCTGGATGAGGGCGAAGTTGAGACCATCTCCCACTACTATGCGGCCGCAGCTTTTGAGCCGAATGTGGACTGCATTCTGGATATCGGCGGACAGGATATGAAGTGCATCAAGATCAAGGACGGCACCGTGGACAGCGTACAGCTCAACGAGGCATGCTCCTCCGGCTGCGGCTCCTTCATCGAAACCTTTGCAAAGTCTTTAAACTATAGCGTAATTGATTTTGCTAAAGAAGCCCTGTTTGCAAAGAACCCGACCGACCTGGGAACGCGATGCACCGTTTTTATGAACTCCAACGTAAAGCAGGCCCAGAAGGAGGGCGCAACCGTCTCCGATATTTCCGCAGGCCTCGCTTACTCCGTCATCAAGAATGCGCTGTTCAAGGTAATAAAAATCACCAGCGCCGAGGATCTCGGACATCACGTTGTCGTACAGGGAGGCACGTTTTACAATGACGCCGTCCTCCGGAGCTTTGAGAAAATCGCCGGCTGTGAGGCCGTGCGTCCCGATATCGCCGGAATCATGGGCGCCTTCGGAGCCGCTCTCATCGCCAGGGAACGCTACAATGAATCAAAGACCACTACGATGCTCCCGATGGATAAGATTTTAAATCTTTCCTATGAGACCAAGATGGCCAGATGCCAGGGCTGCACCAACCACTGTGTCCTGACGATCAACCGTTTCGACGGCGGCCGCCAGTTCGTAAGCGGAAACCGCTGTGAACGCGGTCTCGGCGGCACAAGGGCCAAACGCGACGCCCCCAACCTTTTTGACTATAAATACCACCGAATGTTTGACTTCGAGCCTCTGACCGCCGATATGGCGCCCCGCGGCACTGTAGGAATCCCGAGAGTCCTCAATATGTATGAGAACTACCCGTTCTGGGCCGTCTTCTTTAAAGCATTGGGATTCCGCACCGTGCTCTCCCCCCAGTCTACGAGAAAAATCTACGAGCTGGGAATTGAGACGATACCAAGTGAGTCGGAATGTTATCCCGCCAAGCTGGTGCACGGTCACATACAATGGCTGATTAAACAGGGAATTGAGTACATATTCTACCCCTGCATCCCTTACGAGCGCAACGAGACTCCCGATGCAGGCAACCACTTTAACTGCCCGATGGTCACCTCTTATGCAGAGAATATTAAGAATAACGTCGAGGAGCTGACCGAGCACAAGGTGAAATTCTCCAATCCGTTCATGGCTTTTACCGATGAAGAGATTCTGACCAAACGCCTGATTGAAGTTTTCCGTGAAGATTTCTCCATTCCGGAACAGGAAATCCGCGATGCGGCTAAGAAGGGCTGGAAAGAACTGCTTGACTCCAGAAAAGACATGGAGAAAAAGGGCGAGGAAGTTCTTAAGTGGATGAAGGAAACGGGCCATCACGGTATTGTCCTGGCCGGTCGTCCTTACCACGTGGATCCGGAAATCAACCACGGAATCCCGGAGCTTATCACCTCCTACGGTTTTGCCGTACTGACGGAGGATGCCGTTTCCCATATGGGCCGTGTGGATCGGCCGCTGATCGTCACAGACCAGTGGATGTACCACTCCCGCCTCTACGAAGCTGCGTGCTTTGTCAAGACTCAGCCGAACCTGGATTTAATCCAGCTCAACTCATTCGGCTGCGGCCTGGACGCCGTCACTACCGATCAGGTGAATGATATCCTGACGCGTTCCGGCAAGATATACACCCTGCTCAAAATTGACGAGGTCAATAACCTGGGAGCCGCCAGAATCCGCGTGCGTTCCCTGATCTCCGCAATCCGTGTCAGGGAGATGAAACATTACCACAAATCGGCCGTATCAAGCGCCTACAGCCGTGTCTTCTTCACCAAAGAGATGAAGAAAGATTATACCATCCTCTGCCCGCAGATGTCCCCGATTCACTTTGAGCTGATCGAGAAAGCGGTCAGGAGCTTTGGCTACAAGCTGGAGGTTTTGCAGAATGCGGACCGCAGGGCCGTCGACACGGGACTGAAGTATGTCAATAACGACGCCTGCTATCCTTCCCTGATTGTGGTGGGCCAGATTATGGACGCCCTGCTCTCGGGCAAATACGATTTAAACCGCACGGCCGTGATTATGAGCCAGACAGGCGGCGGCTGCCGTGCATCCAACTATATCGGTTTTATCAGGCGTGCCTTAGAGCGTGCCGGTATGCCGCAGATTCCCGTTATCTCCTTAAATGCCAACGGCATGGAGACAAACCCGGGATTCAAGATCACACTGCCCCTGATTACAAAAGCAATGCAGGCGGTTGTATATGGAGATTTGTTCATGCGCGTGCTCTACGCCACCAGGCCTTACGAAGCGAAGCCCGGTTCGGCCAACGCACTCCATGAAAAATGGCGGGATATCTGCCAGAAATCTCTTTCCAAACGCGCTCCGAACATGATGGAGTTTAACAAAAACCTCCGCGGCATCATTAAGGACTTCGATGAACTTCCGCGCAGAAACGTCGTAAAACCGAAGGTGGGCATTGTCGGGGAGATCCTCGTAAAGTTCTCTCCTCTCGCTAACAACCACGTGGTGGATCTGCTGGAATCCGAGGGTGCGGAAGCCGTTATGCCGGATCTTATGGACTTCCTGCTGTATTGTTTCTACAACAGTAACTTTAAGGCGGATAACCTGGGCGGCAAACGCTCCAGCGCTTATCTTTGCAATATGGGAATCTCACTGCTTGAATATTTCCGCCGGACGTCCAGAAAGGCGCTGGAACGGAGCGTACACTTCATTCCTCCGGCCAAAATCGACGACCTGGCCTCCATGGCCTCACACTATGTTTCCATCGGCAACCAGACCGGCGAGGGCTGGTTCCTCACGGGAGAGATGCTGGAGCTGATCAAGAGCGGAACTAAAAATATTATCTGCACCCAGCCGTTTGGCTGTCTGCCGAACCATATCGTAGGCAAAGGAGTCATCAAGGAACTGCGCCGCAGCCATCCTGAAGCCAACATCATCGCCATCGATTACGACCCGGGCGCGAGTGAGGTCAACCAGTTAAACCGTATCAAACTCATGCTGGCAACAGCACAGAAAAATATAGGCAAACCGGGAGAAGTTTCCTAGTTTCGCTGAACTGGAAATTTTTTACTGAGTTTCTTCCAATTTTTTGCTGACAATTTTCTTCCAACATGGTATACTATGAATACTTGATGAGGTTTTTTCGAATCTAGTATGAGTCACACCTAAATACTTAGCGAGGTTTTTCCGAGCTTAGCATTTACGGTGTACTATGAATACTTGATGAGGTTTTTCGAATCTGGTACTCATAGTATACTATATATAAAAATATGTCTCTTTTTCGCCTGAGACAAACACGGAGGGTTTAAGGATGCGGTTCAGAACTTTAATCTGTACTGCACTGATGGCGCTGACATTTTCCGTCACTGCTTTTGGTGCTGAACATACTGCCCAGGTTGTAAGCTTCGGTCAGAGCGTTGATTCCGATGCTGCCATTGAACTTACGGGTTCAAAGGTCATTACAGACGATTTTTCTTTTAAAATGCCAAGCGGATGGTCCGGTAACTGTGTAATCGTCCCTGGTGAATCTACCTACGAAATCTATGATAAAGCTGCATATGAGGAGGACGGGTCAGGTCTGCTCTTCTCCATTATCTGTTATGAAGACGTCGATTATAAAGATCTGCAGGGATGTTCCATCCTCGGTTTTTATGACAACAAGACCTACATACTGGAACCGGAATACAAAGATTATCTGGAAGATACCACTTCCAAAGAATATAAGTCATGTCAGGAAGCTACAAAGGTTTTGAAGAAAAGTTTTGTTGCGATCGTGAAAGAACCGACGGAGTAATCTGTCGGTTCTTTTTTTAATCCTTAGGAAATACATAGAATAGGGGTAGTTGAAAAATGAGGACGCCGCCGTCAGGCCGGGGACCGGGGTGGTGAGGGGGATCGATGAGTCTTTCGTCCCGGGCGTCAGATTGTCGTGAGCAGGGAATCCGGGCAGAAAAAGTTCCTGCGGGAAACGCTTGCGCTCGTTGGAGGCTCTTCCGCAGCTATGGACAGCCGTGGTATAATGGTGGTAGAAAGAAGGGATCTTTTATGATGAAATATAAGGAACTGGAAAACTGCCCCCTAAAGTTTGACGAAAACCACTTTATCTATGAGTGGCACGACGATGGCTCCACCCTGCACCTCTACCTAAAATCCAGGTCCCACCCTTGTGCCTGCCCCGATTGCGGCGCCCTGTCGTCTACCCTAAATTCGGCTTATACCCGGACCCTTCAGGATACGCCCATCCGAGGCAAGCACACACTCCTTCATGTCAAATCTTATAAATATAAGTGTACTAATCCGGACTGTCAACGGAAGGTCTTTGTAGAACCCCTTCCCTTCGCAAGACATTCCCAAACCAGGACGGACGCCCTGAACGCAATGATCCTGGACGCCTTTCTTGCCGGAAATGCCGAAGGCAGCAGCCGCAGGCTGGCCCAAATCGGGGTAAAGGTCAGCGGGGATTCCATCTTGCGGCTTGGCAGCCGGTTTCAGCTGCCGGATGATCCGGAGGTGACTTCCATCGGAGTGGATGAGGTCGCGATCCGAAAAGGGCAGACCTATGCGACGGTTATTTATAACGCGCAGACCCATCTGCCGCTCGCTCTTTTTCCAGGGCGTGACGGAGCCTCGTTGAGGGAATGGCTTCTGGCCCATAAAAAAGTAAACAAGGTGGCCCGGGACCGGGCGAGCGCTTACTCGGAAGCAATCCGCCTGGCCCGCCCGAACTGTATCCAGATAGCCGACCGTTTTCATCTCTTGCAGAACCTGAGTACCGCTCTTTCGAAACTTGCTAAAGACGAAATACCGGACCATCTTTATCTAAAGGACGGAGAGATTCTGAAAAAACGGCCTGAAAAGATCTGGGTTGAACGGACCATCGATCCGGCTAAAATGGCCTCTCTGCACTATGATAACGCCTGCCCCTTAAAAACGGACGGGACGGAGCTTGTTTTCGACAGCCAATTCCATCGTCTGAGCGACGCGGTTCGGAAAAAACAGGATGAAGCCATTAAAAAAAAGCGAACGAATCCGTGCCGTACAGGAGAGGTGGGCCCAGATGGAAGAAAAGAAGATCCGCCCTCTGATGGACGAGTTCCACATGAAATATGAGACAGCAAACCGATATATCCATATGACAGAGGAAGAAATCATGCGCCTGGGCCGGAGAGAAATCCGGAAGGAAGGTTCGAAGGTAGCCGCCTATTCCAACCTGATTTACAAGATGATCCAAAACGGTGAAAGTGATCTCACGATTTATCAATACATCAGGTATCAAGGATACAGTGGGAGCCTGAACACGATATGGGATTACATTCACTGCCTAAAGGAAAATAACTTTCCCGGCTGGAAACAGAGCAACGCGATCTGTGCGTATCGCTCTTCTGAGGCAGAAGGGGTGATCCGTCTCAGCCGGGGACAGGTGGTAAGGTACTTGTTGACGGTCAATGCGAAAACCAAACGGGATAAAACAGTGCAGAAAAACAGTTCTGCCATCCAACAGGCCTATCCCATTACATCAGAAATCCATACCATGTACCAAGAATTCCATAAAATCCTGATGGGATCCAATGAGAAAGAATTAGCCCCGTTCATCCGGAAGTATGAGAAGAGCCGGATCCAGCCCTTTTGTGAAAGCATAAAAAAAGACATAGACTCAGTGAAAAATGCAATCAGGAATCCGGAAAGTTCCGGATTTGTGGAAGGGGGAAACAATCAATTCAAACTCACGAAACGGAATGAATATGGAAGAATGAAACTGGAAAGCCTGTTTAAAAAGTTTTGCCTGTCCTTTCTAGAAAAACGGCCCGGTTTCGATCTCAACCAGCTACTGCTGACTCGTTTTGGTTTTAAAGCTTAATGTCCATAGCTGCGGAAGAACCTCGTTGGAGTACATAACGGTCACTAACCTCGAAAATACCTCGGTAAGTGCCGATGAACTCCCAGGTTCCCTCCTGAATCTTTTTCTCCCTCCCCGCAGGAAGGTTATGGCCGGGACGAAAGACTCAGCCAGGATAGCGGCCCGGTCCCCGGCCTGCGGCGCCTGATCTGTCCTATTTCTTCAAGAGGGGAGGCGCTTGTCGCTGCCACTACGTTGCTCTGGATGCCTGAAAACTACATCCTGTTCACTATGACACTATGGTAACTTATAATCCTAGAGTGTTTAAAGTGTTTATTCTGATACTCTTTTTATGCAGCCCAGGATGTCGTCAGAATGTAAAAGAATCACAACTATATAGTGGCCGCGACAATACCACCTCCCCACTTGATGAAAGAGACAATCAGCCCCTGAAGCCGGCGGACGGGGCAACACACTTCCCTGAGTCTTCAGTCCCGCCGACAACGTGCCCGGGGAAGGAAGGAGAAAACTTTCCGAAGGGGACATTGGAATCCGCCAGTGCTTGCTGAGGTCTTACACGAAGCTAGCATCCGCTGCGCATTCCACAAGCGGGAGCGAGTCCCCGTAGGAATTTTTTCTCCTGGATTCCCCCTCACGACAACCTACAAACCGGGACTGAAGACTCATAAACAACCTCTCACTCCCCCGTCCGCCGTCTTACAGAGGCGTCCTCGCATCTCAACTAAACCCCCTTTATTGCCCACTGATAAGACGCCGCCGCCTGCTTATAAGTGATCTCCGCACTCTTGTAGGAAGCAATCGCCGTATACCATGTCGCCTCCCCGGACAGATATGTGCTTTTATTGATCATGCCGGCCCTGTATTTTGTCTGTAAAGCGCCATAATCTTTTTCTGCCGCCGTATAGGATGCCGCCGCCCCCTCATAAAGCTGTTTTGCCTCCGTCACAGCCTGATAGAGTTCATCCATAGTCAGACTGGCGGTTCCCTCAGCCTCTGCAAGCTGCTGTCTTCGCAGTTTCCGGGCCGTGTCGCCGGTTGCGGTACTCTTCTTAACCGATTTGACGTTTGAATCGGCGATTACCGCTTTTTCCTTGTCCTCCGATAGATTCATTTGGTCCAGCTCTTCCTGTGTGACGGCCGGGATTTCGCCGATCTGTATCTCATTCGCATTTTTCCCCGTCATAATGGCTAATTGGCGTTTCAGCTTATCTGCGCTGTCTTTCGTGGACTGTAATGAGGCCTGGGCGTTTAAAAGGCTCTTTTCCGCCTCCAGAAGGTCTGTCTCCGTAAGCAATCCGGCCTGCCTCTTGGATGATGCCAGTTCGTATGCTGCGCTCTGGGCTTCTGCCCGCTTTTCGGCTGCGCTGACCTGATATTCCATCTGCTTATAAGAATACATCAGGGTCTGGGCCGATTTGACAAGGCTGTTAATGGTCCTGCTGACAGACGCCTGGCTGGTGGCGGAATTCAGGGAATTGATGCTTCTCTTCATCTGACTGGCCGATGATGAGAGAATCTTTGCGTTCTGGTCATAGTTTGCAATAAGCTCATCGGCTGCCCCTTCGTCTTCCAGTTCATCCGCCTTGTTGATCATGTCACGTTTTGCGCTCATCAGGGAATCATAGGCTGCCTGATAGATTTCCAGACTGTTTTCATAGCTCTTCTGTGTGTTGATTGCACTGCTGTTTCCGGTGCGGATGAGCTGTTCCAGTTCGATGTACTCTATCAGGTTATCATTCAAAGCCTCCTCGCTGACTGCCGCCGTTCCACCGGACTCATCCGCTTCTTCCCAATTCTCGGCAAGGGCAGGCCCTTCCGCTTCTCCCGACTCCTCCAGGCCCGATATCAGAGGCCCTGATGCGGCCTGCACCGGAAGCTGGTACAGCAGGCTTAAGGCCGTTCCGGCTGCTGCCGCCCATCCCGCTATTCTTCTATTCAATCTGCTTCCTCCTTTATGCTATGGATTACGTTGCCGGCGCATTACGCCCCAGATGCCCCTCCTTTTGAATGCACCCACCGTAGATCTTTATGTTGTGGATGCCAGGCCGTCCACCGCCCACTGATAGGCATATTGGGCCTTTAAAAGCGACAGCGCGGCCGTTTCTTTTTCCGTCTTTGCCTTGGTATAGGAGGTCTGCTGACTCTGATATGCATTCTGGCTCATGGTTCCGGCCGCTTTCTTACGCTCGGCCGACTGCATGGTTTTTTCCTCCAACTCAAAGCTCTTCAGGGTCTGGGAATACTGGTTTTCCGCCAGCAGAAGACTCTGCCATGCCGATTTCACGTTGGCCTTCACCGCCTCCTCACTGCTTTTCAATGTCTCCTCATACTGCCTCTGTGTAGCGCCCACCTTGGCATTTTTAACTTGCCGGGTCAGAATTTTCAGCTCATAGTTATTTTCCACCGCTTTGACCAGATCTTCTTCCAAATTGATTGTGCTGCTCTTTGACGGATCCGGCTCCGGGAGGGCGCCAATCTCCACCTCATCCCCGTATTTCCAGCCCATCATCAGGCACAGATTCTCTTTTGTAGACGTTATCGTGCTTTCAGCCGATGTAATGGCGGCTTCCGCCTGAAGCAGCGTATCTTTCGCGTTCAGGACAGCCGTCTGGGTCGCCGTGCCTGCCGCGGCCTGAAGTTCGGCCGTCTGACACGCCTTTTCAGCCGTCTCCCTGGTGTTCTTGCTGTTTTCCAGGGACAGGACGGAGTTCCAGTACGTGATCATCAGGGTCTGGGCGGACTGGACAAGGGATTTTTCCGTCTTGTCATATCCCCACTTCACCACATCGCCGTCCGATACGTTTTCGTCTCCCCGTTCCATCATCTGGTCGGCCTGAAGTTCACTGCTCTGGGCTGCCGCCAGGCTGGAACCGTAATTAGCGTCGTCCGAATCCGGGTATTCGATACTTCCATATATCTCGTCAGCCGTATCGTAGTAAGTCTGGGCCACCTCGTCGCTGTCTTTTCCTTTATAGTCCTCGTAGGCAATCTGATTGCTCAAAACGGTGCTGTTATACTCGTGAATCAAATCTCCTATCTCGTCAAATTCCAGCTTATTATCCCTCATGGACGCCCATTTTTCCTCTGTATAGGCAAACGGCGGACTGGCCGCCAGGGCTGCATGGGGAACTGTCAAAGAAAATATGGCAGTTCCGGCCGCCAGGACGCAGAACCGCGCCCCTTTTCTGTTTTTTTTCCGCATTCCTCTCTTCCTTCCTGATTTCCTGTAAATATTTTATCCTGCAAAAACGGCTCTTTTAATCTATATCCTGATATTCTTCTTTTGGCCTCCTGCTCAGCAGTCCGTAATAAACAGGCAGCATGAACAACGCCACAACGACGCCGACCGCCAGTCCGCCAATATCTACAATCGCAATACCCTGGGTCGTGGAACCGCTGCTTCCGATTGCCATAGCCATTGGGATCATGGAAAGAATCGTTGTCAAACTTGTCATCAGGATAGGCCGGATTCGGGTTGCGCCCGCCTCAATCAGGGCCGTATGTAAATCCATCTCCTGCCGGTACTGGTTCACCGTATCCACGTAAAGGATACCATTATTTACAACGGTTCCGATGAGGATCAGGAAACCGAGCAGCGTCGTCATACTGATAGTGACTCCGGTGATTTTCAGGAATCCGAAGGACCCCACCAGGCTGAACGGGATTGTTGTCATAACCATGACGGAAAATTTTACCGACTCAAACTGGCTCGACATTACGACGAATACCAAAAATACGGCAATAGCGATAGCCGAATAGAGGGAACTGAACTCCTCCTGCATCATTCTGTCCCTGCTGTTAGTTCCCAGCGTAATGGTTCCCGTCAGGTTTGGGGAAATGACTTCGCTGTCGATGGCTGCCTTAGTATTTCCGCCCGTGTAATCTCCGCTGATTGTAATTTCATATGCTTTATCCGTCTTTGATATGGAAGACGGACTATCTTTGAAAATAACGTCTGCTACCTGGGTGAGAGCCACTTTGCCGCCTTTGGAATCGGTGAGAATGATATCTTTCACCTGATCCACTGTTCTGTATTCATCCTCCGGGTATTCCACCTGGACGGAAATCTCCTCGCCGTCCACTTTCAGTGTCGTTGCCTCAACACCGCTCAACATCTGGTTGACCGTGGAACCAATGGAGGAAGCGGTCAGGCCGTGGGCTTTTGCCATTACCGGGTCTACCTTGAGCGTGACGATAGGGGCATTATTTTCAATACTGGAATGGACATTGATGATGTCATCCCTCGCCGTCAGTTCCTTTACTATCTTGTCGCTGACTTCCTTCAGTTCATCATACTGGGTGCCGTGCAGGAGTACCTCATAGCCTCTCTGGCCTCCCATAAAGCTCATGGACGTGGACGCCGAGACGTCGATGGTGCAGTTTTCAATGTTATCCATCTCCTTCTGCCACAGATCGGCAACATCCTCCGTGTCCATACTCCTTTTGTCCTTCAGGTAAGCGGTGATGCTGCCGCTGTCCCCGTTATAGCGCAGCATATAGGAATCCACGTTATCATCCGCTGCTACGACAGCCTCGGCCTGTTCCAGGGCATCGCTTACTTTCTCCTGTAAAAGTCCCGGCCTGGTCTCAATGCTGACGCTGACCGTACCGGTATCGTCGGAGGTCATAAGCTCCGCCTGCATTCCCGACGCCATGTAAATGGTCGCAGCCATAATAGCGATGGAAGCCAGCATTACGATTCCCTTCCGTCTCAGCAGTTTTTCCATTACTCTGCGGTAAAACCGCTGAAACCGGTCTATCGGGCGTGACATAAGCGCCTTCTGCGTTTCTATCGGTTTATAGAAGAGATAACAGAGCGGAACAATCGTCATGGCCGACAAAAGAGAAGCCAGCATACAGAAGACAACAGTAAAGCCTAACGGCTTAAACATCTGGCCCGTCATTCCCTGGATTGCCGCCAGAGGAATAAATACAACACAAGTTGTAATGGTGGAGCCAATAATGGAGTTTCCGACAATCGACGTTCCTTCCAGGGCCGCCTTACTGTATCCGAGGATTCCCTTATCATCGCCCTCAGCCGTGGCTCTGAAACAGCTTTCCAGCACAACGATAGAGTTATCCACCATCATACCAACGCCGAGAACCAGGGCGCTCATCGTGATGACATTCAGAGAAAAACCGGCCGCCGTGATTGCAATCAGCGACATCAGAATGGACGTGGGGATGGAACTTCCTACAATCAGGGACGCCTTATAATCACCGAAAAACAGGAAAATGACAATCATGGAAATAAAAACAGCCAGCACCATGGTCTCCGCCACATCCATCAGTGAATCCATAATGCTCTCCGAAGTGTCGTTTGCCACATTGATATGCAAATTCTCATCGGCTGCCTCAAGCGCCTCGATGGCGCTCTTTACCGCACTGGAAACTTCCATAGCCGTATTGCTCTGCTGCTTTGTAATAGAAAGGGAAATCGTCTCCTCCCCATTGTAGCGGGAAACGCCTCCCCTCTCCTCTTTTGCCTCATAGATATTTGCCACATCCGACAGCATAACCAGATCGCCTGTTGCGGTGGCAACCGGAATGTCTTTCAGTTCATCCACTTTTTCCGTCTCCAGAGATGTGGTCACTGACAATTCCAGGTTTCCTGCCACGGCCTCCCCGGAAGGGTAAGCCAGGTTTGCCGAACTGATGGCCGAAGTGACGTCGTTCATAGTCAGCCCGTACTGTGTAAGTTTTTCCGAAAGAAGCTCAATCTTTACATATTCGGAGGAGCCGCCCATAGCGCTCACTTCCGCTACCGAAGAAATACGTTCAAACTCCGGAACAATATTTTGATCAACGTAATCGTAGAGATTATCCTGTTCCGAATGGCTGATGGAGAGCATCATTGTCGTTCCCGCATTCATGCTCATCTCCATAATAGAGGTATCCACATCGTCGGGAAGATTCCTCTCCGCATTCTCAAGCTGTTTTTTCAGATTATCGTAAGCTTCATCCATATCAGTTCCGTAATCGTATTCCAGCATTACCATGGCGCTGCCGTCGTTCGATGAGGAACTCATGCTCTTTACGCCTTCCAGCGTACTGATGGCGTCCTCGATCGGCTCCGTCACCAACTCACAGATATCTTCCGGGCCTGCACCGGAATAACTGGCCCTGACAATCAGCATCGGCGTCTCCATATCCGGCATCTGTTCCAGCTTTGCCGAGAAAATGGATGAGATACCGAAAACAATGAGGCAGAGAAGCGCCATAACTGTAGTGACCGGATGTTTAAGGACGTACTTTGTAATTCCTCTTCCCATTAATTATCCCCTCCCACCGGTTTTTCTCCCGCTGCATCACCTGCGTCTGCAAGCGCCTGCGTGGTATCTTCCTCCGTCTTTAAATTGACTGTAGAACCCTCGTAAAGCTGGGAACTCCATGTGCTGACTACCATTTCTTCCGCCGTCAGGCCGGAGCGTATCTCCGCTGTCTCCGAATCGTAGAGGCCGACTTCCACCTCTTTTTTATGTATGGTCCCGTCTTCGTATACGTAAACATTTCCTACGCCCCCGTCATAATAAATGGCATCCACCGGCACTGTCATCACGTTGTCGGCTCTTTCGGAAACTACCTTCACCTTGACCACGCTGCCCGTCGCAACGGAATTCACTTCCGTCAGATCCGCTTTTATCTTGAAAAGGCCGTTTGAATCGTCCACCATGGTGCTGATATCGCTGATTACACCCTCGTAGGAATTTCCATCCCTCTCGATTGTCATCTTGTCGCCCTGGCTCAGATTCTGGACCACATTCTCCGTTACATAAAAGGAAACTCTCTTGTTACCCTGGCCTGAAATGACGCAAAGCTGAGCCGACTGATTTACGCGGTCATACACCTCAAGATCACAGCTCTCTATCTTCCCTCCGATTGGAGCTGTTACGGAACTGTATTCCACCTGCTTTTCGTAGGCCAGCTTTGCCGATTCATACTGCAGTTTGGCGCTCTTTACATTATTCTGGTACTGTTCCCATTCCTGGTCGGATATATCGCCGCCCTGGTATAAAAGCTGCATCCTGTTCAGGGTGCTCTGTGCCTCCGACAGGGAGATCGCCGCCGAATCCATGGAATTTTTGGCGGTGTCCACCTGTTCCGTGTCAATGGTGCACAGAAGCTGGCCCGCTTCCACCGTATCTCCCGCTTTGACGAGAACAGAAGTTACATCTCCTCCCGCTTTCGCGTAAACATAAACCACATCCGCCGGCTCCACCGTCCCTGCCAGGCTGGTCGTCTTCTCAAGACTGCCGGTCGCCGGAACCTCCGCTTTTACGGTTGCGACATTGTTCATCTCCTGGCCACCCATCATCCCGCCCGGCATCGCTTTTTCTTTTCCTCCCCTGGCCGCTGCCGCCGCAACCAGAACAATCAGAATAACGGCTGCCGCTGTCAGTTTTTTCCTCTTCTTAGCCGCTTTTATAAACGAGTTTACTTTCTCTTTTATCATTATCTGGTCCTCCTCACTGACCGGTGCAGGAATCTCCTCCCACTGTCCACAGTACTGCAAACCTTGTAAAAACAAGGTTTTGCGCACAATGGTATTCCCCACCTCAGGTTTCAAATTGAGCTGAGTATACCATCCCTCTTTAAATGGAAAATCAACTGAACATGAACTGAATATAAACTAACCGTGATTTTTTTGTGTTCCCTCCTGATTTTTAAAATTATTCCTGTAATTAAGCTTCCGGTTTATAATTAGTTCATAAAGATGTGATATGAATTTTAGAAATGATATGTTTGATTGAACGGAGGATAAATATATGTTTCATGTTCTGGTCGTAGAAGACGACGTAAAACTGCGCTCCCTTTTCTGCACCGTCTTAAACCGCAGCGGGTATCTGGCCGTTCCGGCGGCGGATGGCGGGGAGGCGCTTGAACTTTTGGACACTGAATATATTGATTTGATTATTTCCGATGTCATGATGCCGGGGATGGATGGCTATGAATTGATCCGAACGCTGAGGGGAAACGGGTACACGCTCCCGATTCTTATTATTACAGCAAAAGAACGGTTTGAAGACAAACAGGAAGGGTTCCTCGCCGGAACCGATGATTACATGGTAAAACCCATTGATGTAAACGAGATGGTCCTGAGGGTCGGCGCCCTGTTAAAACGGGCCAGAATCGCCACGGACCGCCGGATCACATGCGGCAATACTACACTCAATTACGATGCCCTGACCGTGACCATAAACGGCGAAGAGACACTGCTCCCGCAAAAGGAGTTCTATCTGCTCTATAAACTGATGTCCTACCCCAACAAGATTTTTACCAGACAGCAGCTTATGGATGAGATTTGGGGAATGGACTCCACCTCGGATGAAAGAACCGTGGATGTCCATGTTAACCGGCTGCGGGAACGTTTCCGTGACTGCGACGATTTTCTGATCATGACCGTGAGAGGTCTTGGATATAAGGTGGTGAAATCCGAACTATGAAAAAGAATCACTTTCATCTTCCGCAGTATTGGTTTCTTATGCTGATTCTTATTTTTATCACCCTGTCTGTGATGCCGCTGATGGCAGGTTTTCTGGTAAACATCATTGCAAACGGAGAGGAACGGAAAATCCGCTTTCTGCAGTTTAACCCGTTTTTCCCCAGCCTGATTTTTTTTCTGAGCAGCGTCTTTATCAGTTTCGGCATCTCCCTGGTATTGTGGTTCAAGGTACTGGTGCCCCTGGGCAATATCAGCCAGGCTGCAAAGCAGGTGGCAAAAGGTGATTTCACGATACAGGTAGAGGCCGGGAAATCACTGGGGGAACTGAGGGAACTGACCGACAATTTCAACAGGATGGTGCAGGAACTGGGAAGCATCGAGTCTTTCCGGAACGACTTTGTGACAAATATTTCCCATGAATTTAAGACTCCCCTTGCAGCTATTGAGGGCTATGCCACCCTGCTCCAGGAACCTTCCCTCTCGGAAGAGGATAAAAACGAGTATATCCGCATTATAATGGACAGCACGAAACAGCTTTCCTCCATGGCCGGCAATATCCTCATGCTCTCCCGCCTGGAAAAGCAGGAGATTATCACCGGCCAGTCAAACTTTAAGCTGGACGAGCAGATACGCCAGGCCCTGCTTATGCTGGAACCTCTCTGGGAGAAAAAGCATCTGGATCTGGACATCAGCCTGCCACCTGTCCGCTATTTCGGCAATGCGGATCTTCTGATGCAGGTATGGCTGAACCTGTTTCAGAACGCAGTCAAATTCACACCCGCAGGCGGCAGCATCGCCGCTTCCATGCAGGTTCTGCCGGAATCCGTGGAGATTACAATTTCAGATACCGGGATTGGAATGGATGAAAGTACCAGACGGCGCGTGTTTGAAAAATTCTACAGCGCGAATAAGGAGCTGGGACGCAGCGGAAACGGGCTGGGACTGTCGATTACAAAGAGAATTGTGGAATTGTCGGGCGGGACGATCTCAGTGGAGAGCAGGGTGGATGAAGGGAGTTGTTTTAAGGTGATTCTGCCACGGGGGATTTAGTTGAAAAATGAGGACGCCGCCGTCAGGCCAGGGGCCGGGGTGGTGAGGGGGATCGATGAGTCTTTCGTCCCGGGCGTCAGGATGTCGCGGGCGGGGAATCCGGGCAGAAAAAGTTCCTCCGGGAAACGCTTGCGCTCATTGGAGTACATAATGGTACTAACCTCGAAAAGACCTCGGTAAGTGCCAATGAACTCCCAGGTTCCCTCCGGAATCTTTTTCTCCCTTCTTCCCCGCAGGAAGGTTATGGCCGGGACAAAAGACTCAGCCAGGACGGCTGCCCGGCCCCTGGCCTGCGGCGGCTGATCTGTCCTATTTCTTCAATGGGGGAAGGCGCTTGTCGCTGCCACTACGTTTCCCCGGATGCCTGAAAACTACATCCTGTTCACTATGAGACTATGTAAGCTTATAATCTTATAATCTTAGAGTGTTTATTTTGATACTCTTTTTATGCAACCCAGGATATCGTCAGAATGTAAAATAGTTACGACTATATTGTGGCCGCGACAATACCACCTCCCCACTTGACGAAAGAGACAATCAGCCCCTGAAGCCGGCGGACGGGGCAACAACCTTCGCTGAGTCTTCAGTCCCGCCGACAACCTGCCCGGGGAAGGAAGGAGAAAACTTTCCGAAGGGGACCTTGGAAT
>NZ_UYZY01000009.1 GCF_900626075.1 Clostridium transplantifaecale | reverse complement strand
TAATCCTTCAACCGCTTTTGAGATGGCATAAGTGTTCTTTCCGTCCGCTGATACAGTAACCCTCGTTTTTAAGATGTTTTCTTTCTCTACTAATTTAGTCATATCATTATCCTCCGTAAAATAAAAAAGGAACTATGTCATTGCAACATAGTTCCATACTTAATCATTCTATATTATTAAAAACCGTTCTATATTAGTTGTAGACGTCAGGGAGCCGAAGCGACGCCATGTGTTGTTAATTGGTTGCACTTACATGTACTTACTTAACCAGTATTCAAATACTAATAATGGGAGAAAGCCAGATATTTGGCTAGAAGGTCTTACCGTGAAAAATATAATATCCTAGAAAAACAAAAATCGGGGTGACAGGATTCGAACCTGCGACCTCCTGGTCCCAAACCAGGCGCTCTAGCCAAGCTGAGCCACACCCCGGATATGCATAGCAGAACATCTGCAATGCATGAATTATTATATACTATGCCGTCCCGGTTGTCAACCGTTTTATATAATAAATTGTGTCTTTCAAAAAGATATTTTTCATGTAATTAATACAATTTTCTGCCGCCCTCACCGGGACGGCCTTCAGTGTCAGTTCTCCAGGTAATTGATTGTATAATGCGCTTTTCCTTCCCGATCCAGCTCCATCAGCATGTAGCTCGGCTTTCTTCCGTCCTGGCGCGGGAAAGAGAGACTGCCGGGATTCAGGATCGTCAAATCCTCCCGGATGTCCAGGTATGGTTTGTGGGTATGGCCGAACATCGCAATCTGAACCTTGCGGTCCCTCGCCTCATCTGCCAGACGCTCCGTGCCCACCGAAACACTGTAAAAGTGCCCGTGGGTCAGGAATACACGGTAGTCTCCTATTGCAATCTCTTTCTCTCTGTCCAGATTGGAAAAGAAATCGTTATTTCCCAATATCATATAGACCTGGCAGTTTTCGTTCTGTTCGCGGCACCAGGATTCAATCCGATCCTCGCTGCCCTCCGCGTCCCCCAGATGAATCAGCATGTCAAAGGGCGCCGTTTTTTCAATTACAGTCTGCAGATTACCATCCCTGCGATGCGTATCACTTACGATTAATATCTTCATCGTTCCCCTCCAAGGCCGCCTTAAGCGCCTCTTTCATCATTTCCAAAGCCTTGCCGCGATGGCTGATTTTATTCTTTTCATCGATCGCAAGCTCGGCGGATGTTTTTCCATACTCCGGCAGGTAGAGAATCGGATCGTAGCCGAACCCCCCTTCTCCGGCCGGCTCCCTGGCTATAAGCCCTTCCATTGCCGCCTGCGTGTGAAGGACACGGCCGTCGGGAAGGACCGCAGCAATATTGCACACGAAACGGGCGGCTCTTTTCTCACCTTCCGCACCTTCCAGCCTCTGAATCAGAACCCGGTTCTTAACCGAATATGGTTCCGTCTCCAGATATCTAGCCGAATATACGCCTGGCTCCCCGCCCAGGTAATCAATAACCAGGCCTGAATCATCCGCAAGGACAGTTCCTCCGGTCTGCTCCCAGACTGCGCGGGCTTTGATCTCTGCATTTTCGGCAAAGGTGGTCCCGCTCTCCACAATATTCCCTTTGAATCCGGCTTCCTCCATCGAAAGGATCTCTCTGCCCAAATCCCTAAGAATCAGGCGGATTTCTTTCATTTTGCCCTCGTTGCCTGTCGCAAATATAATTTTATTCTTCATTCTCCATAACCTCTTTTTTTCTCGTGTATGCTTTCAGGCACACATTGCATTTCTGTTCTTCTTCCACCCGCTCCCAGGACGTTCCCTTAAAGCTGATGTACCCCTCGCCGTCGCTTAAATCGACGCGGAGGTTTTTATCGGGTGAATTGTATTCTATCGCCACCGGGTGAACAGAACCCGGTGTGCTGATACTGACGATGACGGCAAATTTCTTTCCGGCCGCAAGTTCCACCGGCCTGTCTAAATCAACGGTATAAAATCCGGCGTTTTTAAGTGTTCCCGACGCTGCCAGCATCCGCCTGCCAAACTGTGCACTTCCTTCCACATCGGTGACCGTATATACTTCATAGGATGTATCCTGCCCCGTGGCATAAAAACCGACCGCGGACAGCTCTTCTTCCTCTTCGGCCGTATAGATATTAGCAAAGTAGGCGTTTTCCTTGCCATAGCCCAGCTGGCCTACCCAGCCGCAGAGATCCGTCTGGTAAATATTGTCGTAATTATCCGTGCCGTCCACTCTGGAATACAGGATATTATGAATTCCAATATTGGTGTCATAGTAGGATACGTAAAAATATCCCTCATCACCAAATTCACCGCCCCAGCTGTTGGCGCAGATAAAGGCTCCGTCACCCTCCAGGTCCAGATTAAAGTTTTCTTTAGAATAATTGTCGTCCCATCCGATGATTACAATGTCGTGGTTCGGCTTTGCTGTTCCTATATAGCAGTATGCCCCCTGCTCCTTATTATAATAACGCGAGTCGCTCTGGCCGGTCACCATGGAGGTGTACAGGGAGCTCTGAACTCCGCCGTAGAGATATACGGCACGCTTGATAGCCTCGTAATCCTTGCTCGGTATAATCTGTATATCCTGGACATGGCACACGGGCTTCAGCCCAGGAGGCGAATACTCGTCTCCGTATTCGTCGTCTTCCTCATATACAGGTCCCTGCCATGCAAGCAGATAAGCCATGGACATCGTATACTCGCCGCCGTCGTTCTGCCGCATATGGAAACTGTTCCTGATGGACATATGATCCTCTGAAAAACTCAAATCTGCTTCCGGAAGGAGCCTGCTCTCCAGCGCCATAACAGAGGCAAAAGCCCAGCATGTGCCAAAACTGCCCTGATTCTTGACCCTGGGCGCCCGCCCGGTTTCGCGGTAATCATAGGCATAAGGAAGACTTCTCTCATCCTTTCCCTCAAAAGAAAGTTCCAGGATGTTTTCATTAACGTCCCACTCTTTTTTGTAGGAAAGCGCTTTTTCCACCGCTTCCAGCGGAACGTACAGAACACCGTCCCTCTTTTCAATCCCGGCTTCCAGGGCTACGGTAACGCCGTTTAAAACCATCTCGGGCGTCCCCTCCACCATCTCCGCCCGGATTGTGTTTTTCTCCATAACCAGCCTGGAATTGTCATACAGCCTGGCCGAACAGGAAAGGCAGTCCTGCAGAATACTCACCGGAACCAAAAAATTTCCTTCCTCCGTCATAATTACGGAAGGACCTTTTCTCTTGACCGTGCGGCCGTCAATCTTCAGTTTAATGGTTTTATCATTTACTTCCTTCGATATAATGGAATACCATCCGCTGTTCCAGCTTCCCGGCTTCTCTCCCCTTTTTACCTGTTCACGGGTGAAAAAAGCCTGGTTCTTCGCCGCAATGCAAAAGAGCAGCAGAACCAGCAGAACGATATATAATCGTTTACGCCTCAACTGTATCTCCTGTTTTTCTTTTCGGTGGCCTCGGTCCCATAAACTGGTAATAGTACGTCTTCATCATACCGTTGTAAATCTTCCTGTTTTTATCCGCTTTCCTGCCGATATCCCTCTCCGCATCCTCATACGCGGTAATCAGATACATAGACCAGGAATCCAGGGCCTTGTACCGCTCCCCAATCTGACGGTACAGCGCAGGGAGGTCTTTCTTCTCTTCCAGCCTCTCGCCGTAAGGAGGATTAGAAATGATAAAGCCGTATTTTTTCGGATGGCTCAGTTCGGCGATCGGTCTCTGCTGGAAATGGATCAGATGATCGACTCCGGCCCGTTTTGCATTCTCCCTGGCGGCCTTAATCACTTCTCCGTCTATATCGTATCCCTGTATATCCACTTCTACCGTATCATCCACCATTTCGGATGCCTCGTCAATAGCGTCATACCAGCATTTTCTCGGAATCAGGTTCTTCCAGTCCTCGGAGAGGAAAGAACGGTTCAGTCCCGGTGCAATCCCCGCCGCAATCATCGCGGCTTCAATTGGAAAGGTTCCGCTGCCGCAAAACGGGTCTACCAGGATCCTGTCTTTCTTCCATGGAGTCAGCATGATGAGGGCGGCAGCCAGGGTTTCCGTGATCGGAGCCTTGCTCGTAAGCTGCCGGTACCCCCTCTTGTGAAGGGAATCGCCGCTCGTGTCAATGGCTACCGTAACCTGGTCTTTATAGAAGAAAACCCTCAATGGATATTCACTTCCCGTCTCCGGCATCTGCTCCAGATCGTATTCGGCCTGCATGCGGCGGACAACGGCTTTCTTCATGATTCTCTGAATATCCGAAGGGCTGAAAAGTTTACTGTTGATGGAGGATGCTTTCTTCACCCAGCATTTCGCATCCTTGGGAAGATAATTCTCCCAGGGAATCTCCCTGGTTCTCTCAAACAGTTCATCAAAGGTAAGAGCCTGAAAGCCGCCCACTTTTAACAAGACCCTCTCGGCTGTTCTTAAGAAAATATTAGCCCGGCAGATTGCCTCCGCGTCACCTTCAAAACTGACGCGTCCGTTCTCAACCTCCGTGATCTCATATCCCAAATCAATTATTTCCTTTTTCAAAACAGCCTCCAGGCCAAAGTGGCAGGGGGCTATCAGTTCATATCGCACCAAAATGTGTCCTCTTCTCTTTCCATATCCGTATTTTGTTGTTTATTCATCACCATTAGCAGCAACCATTCAGCACCTTCATAGTTACCATTAATATTACTATTTTAGTTTACCAGATCGCTCCTGTCAATAACCCTTTTACTGGTCTGTGAGGTACTTTCCCCTATAAAATCTAAGCCCATTTGCAACATTTACAACCTGGTACCCTTTTCTGTAAAATAAATTGCAGGCTAACAGGCTTTCGCTTCCTCTCGCACAGTAAAACAGCAGCGGCTGGCTGTTGTCAAGCAGTTCCGGCTGCTCCATCAGTTCGTCAAACGGATAATTTTCTGCACCGCATAAGTGGGACTGACAGTAAGAGGATGGACTTCTCAAATCTATAATCCTGCCCTCGTATCCCTGTTCCAGCCATCTGTCCAGATGCTGGATCGGAATTGTCTCATACATAATAGACCTCCTGTCCCTTTTACTATATTATATTCCTGCCGGACAGACTTGTTCCTGCGAAGCAGGAGAGAATGTCTTCTGTCAAAGAAAAAGAGAGTATTCCTCTCCCGGGACATAAATCCCTGCAGAGGAATACTCTCTAATGGCTCAGAATCTGCCAGCCTAACTTACTTAGTAGTTATTTCTGTCACAGTTGCTGGAATTGTTCTGGCTGTAATTCTGGCTGCTGTTCTGGCTGTTGTTCTGGCTGCTGTTTTTGCTGCTGTTGTTAGAGCTGTTCTGGCTGCTGTTTTTAGAACTGTTCTGAGATTTGTTCTGGCTGTTGTTCTGGCTGTTGTTCTGAGAACTGTTCTTGCTGCTGTTGTTGTCCATATCGTTGTAGCTGTTTTTGCTTGACATATTCATTACCTCCAAGGCTGTTTTTTGTTACACCGTTAGTATGGCTGCCGCTGTTTCAAAATATTCATGAAGGCAATTTACAATTTTTTGTAACAATTCGGGCCGATGTGAAAAACAATGTAAAAGCAGGCGTCAAGCTTATTTATAAGATTGTTTTTGTACTGTCAGATTTTATTTAAATATTTTTAATCAAAGACAAAAGGCACAGACTGCAGCTTTAACGCTGTATCTGTGCCCTTCCTATATCATCCTTTAACCAAGTACACTGACAATTTTGACAGGTGTACGGTAATTCCAGTTTGACGTTTTGATTCCGGTACGTTCTGTGGACGCATGTACAATCTGTCCGTTTCCTATGTAAAGCGCCACATGGTTGATTCTTTTTCCGTTACTGTAAAAAATCAGATCTCCCGGCTGCATCTCCGCTGCGCTGATCGCTCTTCCCTGTACGGCCTGGGAACCTGAGGAACGGTTTAAGCTGACTCCGGCTCCGTTCTGCATCACATATCTTGTAAATCCTGAACAGTCAACTCCCGTACGCGGATCGCTGCCGCCGTATCTGTAACGGCCGCCTACGAACTGAAGTGCGTAATCCACAACCTGCTGTCTGGTGTTGGTCTGCGCCGTCTGTGCCTGCGCTGCTGCTTCCGCCGCATCGGCGGCATCTTCAAGTGTGATACCGTCTGTCTTTAAGTATCCTTCCTGATCTCCTGCCGCAACTCGGACCCAGCCGTCGGAACCGTTCTCAACTACCTCGAAAATTCCGCCCTTCTGTGCCGTGGCAACGACTGCCGAACTCTCATTCTCCTCTGCATAGACGGAGGCATTGGCTGCTTCAATCTTTGCCACCATATCTCCATCCAGGCCGTCGGCCGGTCCTGCAAATGCCGCCTGCGGTCCGGCTACCGTAAACATTCCGCAGATACACATCATTCCAACAAATTTGATACTCTTATTTAAATTCATCCAAAAACCCCTTGATTGTTATTTGCTATATTCAGTTAAATTCTCACGAAAACCTTGCTATTTATTAAGGTTTCCTTTCTAAATGTTACACAATTGTTAAATCATGTTACGTTGTTATTATATTTTCTTTTCTCATCTTTGTCAAGTTCGTTTCGGATGTTTTATACTTATTTTATAATTTCGCCTTTTTCCTCTCCTCCCAGTACGCCCACAGCGGACCTGCAATGCAGACGGATGAGTAGCATCCGCTGATTAGTCCTGCCAAAAGAGGCAGTGCAAACACCTGGATTGATTCAATTCTGTAAATGACCGAGAAAATATACACGATAAAAATACTCATTACAACCGTGAGCGCCGTGTTGACGGAACGCCCCAGTGTCTCCGTGATGCTCCGGTCCACCAGTTCCGACAGGCTGGTCCTTTTGCCCGCCTCCTTCATATTCTCTCTTATCCTGTCATAAAGCACGATCGTGTCGTTGATAGAATAACCGATGATCGTCAGCGTCACCGCTACAAAGGCATCGTTGACCGGAATCCTGAAAATGCCGAAAATGAAGACAACGATCAGGATATCATGAATCAGCGCCAATACGGCTGACACTCCCGCCGCCAGCCCGGAGAGAGACGAGAAGCGCAGTCTGATGTAAATAATAATGAAAAGAGCGGACAGCACAACCGCCGTCACCGAATTTTTCAGCGCCTTTGCCCCGATATAAGGTTCTACGGCAAATGTCTCGGACAGGGCAAAGTCTCCCTCCTGATGATTCAGCAGGGCCGTCACGCGTCCCTGTTCCTCCGGCGAGATTCCCTTATTGCCCGCCAGCGTCAGCACCAGCTTTTTCTCTCCCGTAAGCGGATCTTCCGAAGTCTGCACACTGGCCGGACGGCCCAGTTCACGCTCCACTCCCGATCGGACGGCCTCCGTATCGGTCTCCTGATCGTATGTATATTTGAGGATAACGCCTCCCGTAAACTGTGTGTCCAGCTTCATTCCGTTTACCGCGCTGATGGCCGTTCCCGAAAGGAGCACAAAACAGGTAAAAAGGAGAATCCATTTTCTCTTCTTCGAAAATCCCAGCACTTTTTTCTGTTTTTTCTTCCGGAACATTGTAATCCGGCCGAAGAACGGATACTCGGTCAGGGAATTGAGGATCGTCCTGGACATCCAGACGCCTGCAAACAGGTTGATGAGAACGCCGGTAAGCAGCGTATAGCCAAAACTCAACATCGTTCCCGATCCGAAAAACATCAGGATTGCCGCCACGGCTGCCGTCGTGATATTTCCGTCCAGAACGGAGGAAAAAGCATTTTTATATCCTCTTCTCACCGCCTGTTTGACCGTCATTCCATTTCTCAGTTCTTCACTGATGCGCTCGCTGATGATTATGTTGGCGTCCACCGCCATTCCGGCCGACAGGATCAGGCCTGCGATACCGGGCAGCGTGATTGTATATTGGGGAATCGATATTGCGAGCACCTGAAGCGACATCTGGAAGAGCAGGGTCAGACAGCTTACGGCTCCCGGCAGCCTGTAATAAATCATCATAAACAGGCAGATAAGGACCATGGAAAGCGCTCCGGCCGTGGCCATGGATTTCAGCGCCTGGTTTCCCAGCGTAGGGCTTATCGTATTATAATTAGTCGTCTCCATCGAAAACGGCAGCGCTCCGGCACGTATCTTTTCGGACAGGGCCTTGGCCTCCTCCGGGGAATCCATGCCGTTTATCATGGCCGTTCCCTCGGTAATAACCTGCTTAACAACCGGGGCGGAAATCAGGGTCTCGTCCATATAAATCCCAATCCGTTTCCCGGTCAGTTTTTTCGTGGCCTCTGCAAATGCCTCGGCTCCCGCGCGGTCAAAGGAAAGGCTCACGACGCTCTCCCCGGTATTCGGATCGCGGACGGCTTCACTGCCGTTCACGTCTTTTCCCTCCACCAGGATATTACCCTGCTCATCCCGGAACGTCAGCCTGGCCGTCTCTCCAAGTTCTGCTATCGCCTCTTCAGGGTTAAAGTTCTTTTCATCCGATTTCCATGGGAAACGGACGATGACGTGTCCGGCTTTTCTATCCACCGTCACCTCGCGGTCCAATATGTTTTTAGCGTCCAGCCTTCCTTCAATTACATCCCTGGCGGATTCCAGTTCACTTTCTGAAGGCTCATAATCCCCGGCCGGTTCAAACACGGCCTCTACTCCGCCCCGGATATCGATACCGAAACGCATCTGTCCGATTCCTTTAATATCGTTTCCGCAGCCAAAAACCGCAGCATAAACAAAGACAGCGATGATGGCACACACTATCCAGATATGATTTTTTTTATTTTTCACGTTATTCCTCCTGTGTCGTATTAATTTACAGTCTCACTACAGGAGCAATCCGTTTCTTTCCATCCATTTTATGGAGAATGCAGACAATACAAAGAGCGCTGCCCATGTGCAGGAGCGCGGTGTAAAGATAATAGCAGAGATTTCCTCCGAGACCGGTAAAAGTATGGGAAAAAGGTACCGGAAAAAGCGGGGCGCCGTCACCGCCCTCGAACGGCCACCGGCCATCCTCCTCAAGTTCTTCTTCATCATTTAAGTACAGACCCGTTTTCTGGCCGTTCTTCTGGTTCCATGAGACGGGGCCTGCTGCCGGTATGAAGGCATATCCGTCGTCAGGTGAACGCCAGCCTGCCCCGGAAATGCCTTCGGGCCCGGCGCCGTTTCCCCCCGCCGCTCCGCAGGCAAAATGCGCGAAGCTTAAAACAGGGAAGGAATGAGAGACGCCCGGCCCGAAAGATAAAAAGAGCAGACAGAGGATGAACGGATAAAGAAGTGATAGAATCCTGGTACAAGATTTCTCCTTCATTCGCGTCGCCCCCTGTCTGCCGTATTAAACATAATTTTGATATGCGAAATATAGCACAGGGCACGGAACATGTCAATTCCGTGCGGCTGTCTTATTCTTTTCTTATCGTTTTGTTTACAGAGACACCGTCTAATCCGGCCTTCGCTCGGAGGCGGCCAGAACCAGGACGGAACGCGCTCCAATCCGGCACGGTTCGTTTCCCGCCGCGGCATAAGAGGCGGCATGAAGAGCGCCATCGGAGACGCCTTCGTCCGATGTGTCCGCCTCGACACTCCAGGCATAATGGGCCGGCAGTTTGGGAAGTCTTATGACCTGTTCCTCCCAGTAGGGATTTACGGCCAGGAAGACGATATCGTCGGCCTCCTGCTCTTCGTCGTACCCTGCAAACAGGATGCCTACGGTTTTTGTGTCGTTGGTGACCGATGCATCCCAGGCCTCGGATGTATACGTGCCGACAGAGGGGAAACCACATTTGGCCGCCCCCAGTTCACAGCGTATGGAGCGGTGTTTTTTTCTAAAATATATCATTTGTTTGAAAAATAAAAATAATTCCCGATTTTTCTCAATCAGTCCCCAGTCCAGCCAGGACAGCTCATTATCCTGGCAGTATGTATTGTTATTACCCTGCTTGGAAAAGCCGAACTCATCTCCCGCAAGCAGCATCGGCGTACCCCTGCTGCACATCAGGACGGCACAGGCATTCTTCATCAGCTTCATCCTCAGGCGGTTGACCGTCTCATCATCCGTCGGCCCTTCGGTCCCGCAGTTCCAGCTTCTGTTGTCGTCACTTCCGTCCGTATTATTCCATCCGTTAGCCTCGTTGTGCTTCTGGTTGTAAGAGTACAGATCGCACAGGGTGAATCCGTCATGGCAGGTAATGAAATTGACGGATGAATTATATCCCTGGTACTCCTTATCCGAGCGGTACAGATCAGGGGAACCTATAATTCTCTTCACCGCCTGCGGCGCCAGCCAGTACTCTCCTTTTAAATAACTCCTCAGCTCATCCCTGTATTTCCCGTTCCACTCAGCCCAGTGGCAGAACGCCGGGAAACTTCCGACCTGGTAGAGGCCTCCCGCATCCCAGGCCTCCGCAATCAGCTTCGTATCGCCGAGCAGTGGGTCAAAGGCCAGCCTTTTTAAAAGGGGCGGGTTGGACATCGGCGTCCCATCCTCATTTCTGCCCAGGATACTGGCCAAATCAAACCGGAACCCGTCCACATGATAGGATGTCACCCAGTAACGCAGACATTCCACTATCATCTCCTGCACAATAGGGTGGTTACAGTTTAATGTGTTGCCGCAGCCGCTGAAATTATAGTAATAGCCCTCCGGGGTGAGCATGTAGTAGATGTTGTTGTCAAACCCTTTAAAAGAAATCACCGGCCCGTGTTCATTGCCTTCGGCGGTGTGGTTGAAAACCACGTCCAAAATAATCTCCATGCCGTTCTCATGCAGTTCCTTGATCAGGGTTTTCAGCTCCTCACCCTCCCGGTTGTATTCATCCGCGGCCGTATAACTGGTGTTTGGCGCAAAAAAGCTCACCGTATTATATCCCCAGAAGTCACAGAGCGTCTTACCGCCAACGGCTCTTCTGTCCTGCGTTTCATCAAATTCAAAGATAGGCATCAGTTCCACCGTTGTCACTCCCAGCTCCTTCAGATATGGAATTTTCTCCATCAGGCCGGCAAATGTCCCGGGATTTTCCACCCCCGATGAAGCATGGTGCGTAAACCCTCTCACATGCATCTCGTAGATAATGGAATCGGACATCGAAAGCTTTGGGCGGAACACATCCTTCCAGTCAAAGTTATTTCTCACAACTCTCGCATGGTACTGGTCCTCGTCACCGCGCTTCACGCCCCAGACGCTCTGTCCCGTTATCGCCCTGGCATACGGGTCTAAAAGAGGTTTGGTCCTGTCAAAGAGCAGCCCCTTTGCCGGATCCCAGGGACCGTCAAGACGGTAGGCATACTCAAATTCCGTGATTTTCAGGCCGAACACAATCATGGAGTAGACATTCCCCACCCTGTATTTCTCAGGAAACGGGATGACGGCATAGGGGCTGTTCTCCATCCTGTGATATAAAAGCAGCTCACAGGAATAAGCTCCGTGGGAATGAACGGTAAAATTGACGGCTCCCGGAAGAGCGGTGGACCCATTGCTCCCATATAGTCCCGGACGTATCCTGAAACCATTCACCTCATCTAAAGGTTCCATCTGCTCACATTCCCCATCGGGCGCGATTATGCCCGCGCAGTCCGCCGGTTCTTCCGTGTCCCGGCCTGCTGTTTCTTGTCCTTCTATTTCCTGTCCTTCTATTTCCTGCGCTGCTCTTTCCTGTCCTGCCGCTGCTCCCGCAATCATAATTTCCTCTTTCGGCTGTTTTGTCTTTCCCTCTTTTTCATACATAGCCTCACGCGGAGGCAGGTGTTTCCGGACGGCCCCATTCTCCTTCCAAAAACACCTGCATCTCCTTCTCCTTTTTTATTCTCTGCCGTCAGGCATCCTTGCCGCAGTCCAGTGTGAACCAGAATTCCACTCCGTCCTCCAGATTTCTGACTCCATATTGTTTATGATGGGACTCTATAATTGCCTTCACAATCGAAAGCCCAATTCCGCTTCCTCCATATTCTCTCGTTCTCGCCTTGTCTACCTTAAAGAACTTGGTCCACAGATTCGGAATATCCGCCTCCGGGATAGGCTGGCCCGTATTGAATACGGATACCATCACTTCTTTGCCGTCCGGTTCCATGCGGATGACAATCTTTTTCTCACCCTCTGCATGGTTAACGGCATTGTTCAGATAGTTGGTCACTACCTCCTCTATCTTGAATTCGTCGCCCCAGACATAGACCGGTTCCGTATAGCTAAAGTCAACGGTAATTTCCTTCTGCTGGAGTATCAGGCCTACGGCCGATATGACTCCCTGGATCAGTTCCGTCAGATTAAACCGCTCCATGGCCGTATGCTCATTGCCGAATTCCAGGGCGGTCAGGGTCAGAAGCTGTTTTACCATCTTGTTCATCTTGCCGGCCTCATCCATGATAACCTCGCAGTAGTAATCGCGGCTCTCTTTTTCCTCCGCCATTCCTTCCGTCAGTCCTTCGGCATATCCCTGTATCAGGGCAATTGGCGTTTTCAGCTCATGGGAGACATTGGCAATAAATTCTTTTCTCATCTCGTCAATCTGCGTCTTTTCCTCAATGTCCTTCTGCAGCCGGATATTAGCCGACTTCAGTTCTCCAATCGTCTCCTTCAGCTTATCCGACAGCACGTTCATGCTGTTCCCCAACGTGCTGATCTCCTCGGTTGAATGTCTCGTCTCCCTGTATTTTGCCTCAAAGTCCAGATTGGACATCTTTTCAGAAAGCCGTGACAGCTCGTGGATTGGGGATGTAACTCTGCTTGTAATTAAGTAGAGAATGATGCTGCCGACCAGAATCACGGCAATTCCCACGTACATCAGGAAGCGATTGGATATGGCCGCACTTTCCCGGATGCTGTCTAACGGGGTTGTCATAATAAAAATGGTTCCGTTGTCGGAGAAGAATCCCCAGCTTTCCAGATAGAATGTTTTGGTTCTGGGGTCATAGGTCTTCTGGATCATGTAGTTTTCATGCTCCTCCATAATCTCCCTGTGAGGCGCGTTCTTTCCTACAATATACTGGCTGACCCTGTCCTTCATGATTTGAATATCTTTCACCGAGGACACAAGAATGTTGCCATTCATGCTGTCGCAGATAAGCAGCGTGATATTGGACGTATCCCTCAGATAGCGCACCAGCTGCGCCAGTTTGACGACGCCGCTCTCCGAATCGTCCCCGTTCGTCCCGGCGTCCTCTGAAGAAACCGATGGTTCTTCTGACTTTATATCATAATCATCACTGTCTCTTTTTGAAGAATTTCTGTCTCTGCCGTACCCCTTTTCAATCTCCGTCTTGTCCGCAGAAAATAGATCGCTGCTGCTCAGCTCGTCCTCCGCCCCTTCCAGGGCGCTGCCGCCTTTTGCTTTTTCCTCCAGAACGATGGTATCAATTGCATAGTAGGCTTTTTCCAACACGCCAATCTTATAATTCTGGTAATAGCTCTCCAGAAACCAGTTGTTAATGCACCATGTCGCCGCCACGGACAGGGCCATCATGCTGATAAACGTCACTGTAAACTTCCATTTCAGCGTCGTATGTCTCATCCATCCACCTCAAATTTATATCCCATACCCCAGATGGTTTTAATGTATTCGCCTTTCTCTCCCAGCTTGCTGCGCAGCTTCTTAACATGGGTGTCGATTGTCCTGGCATCACCGAAATAATCGTAATTCCATACATTATTGAGAATTTTCTCCCTGGAAAGGGCAATTCCCTGATTTTCCGCAAAATATGTGATTAACTCGAATTCTTTGTAGCTCAAATCCACATTCTTCCCATCCACCATCACTTGATGGGCTGACTTATCAATGTGTATTCCGCCTACATCGATCACTTCCTGGGACATGGTGCTGCTCCTTCGGAGAATTGCTTCCACCCTGGCTACTAAAATCTTCGGACTGAACGGTTTGGAAATATACTCGTCCACGCCCAGACTGAATCCCTGGAGTTCATCCTGTTCCTCCCCTCTCGCTGTCAGCATGATAATCGGAACCTGGGAATATTTTCTGATCGTCCTGCACACTTCCCAGCCGTCCATCTTCGGCATCATAACATCCAAAAGGATCAGGGCAATGTCCTTTTGCTCAAAAAACACATCTATTGCTTCCTCCCCATCACCGGCTTCCACAACCTGGAATCCCTTTACCGTAAGGAAATCTTTGACCAGTTTTCTCATTCTGGGCTCGTCATCCACTACCAGTACTTTTAATATCTCCATCTTATTCACCTCTGTGTTATCAGAATTATCAGGGGCTGATCCGGCCCTTTCTTATAGAGTCTTGCCGGATAGCCGCTGTTTATCTTTGTTTTACCTGTATTTTAGCAGATTGTAAAGGGAGTTTCTATAGTTTCACAGAGATTTCACAGTGTGGGGGAGTTAGTTGAGATGCGAGGACGCCTCTGTAAGATGGCGGACGGGGTGGTGGGATGGGTTAGGTGAGTCTTCTGTCCCGGTTTTTAGGGTGTGGTGAGGGGGAATCCGGGAGAAAAAATTCCTACGGGGACTCGCTCCCGCTTGTGGAATGCGCAACGGATGCTAGCTTCGTGAGAAACCTCAGCAAGCACCGGCGGATTCCAAGGTCCCCTCCGGAAAGTTTTCTCCCTCCTAGTATAATAATGGTGTAGTCAAGAATGACTGCTAAATGAATCGTTACAGTTCGATTTTTTTATTATGTCTGAGGTTTCCATGATGCACCAGGCTTAGCATTGAGGTATAATCATTCTGAGCAGGATGATCGACGTTCCCTCCTTGGGAACCAGCGGTAGTTCGCCGGCAAAACCTCTTAGGAAGTCTGTCTGTCCATTCGGTGGTGATTTATGCTTTGGCTGGTTGGGAAGCCTCAGGCCATACCCGTATAAGCCGCTAGGTTGTGTATCCACCTTTTGGAAATGGAATCCTGCCAGAAAGGAGAAGACCATGCATGTTCAAAAAACACTTCCGATGCCTAAAGGCATTTCCTATCTCTCCGTCGGGTTTGATGTTGGCGCTGATTTTTCCTGGATGTCCATCATGCTCCCAAACGCCACTCTGAGCGGAAAACCTTCTAAGATCCTGCATACGGACTCGATTTCCAGGGAACTTGCTGTCGCAAAAATAAAGGAAGCACAAGAGCTGTATTCCCTTGAAAGCAAATGCTTCCTCGAGTCCACTGGGATCTACCACATCCCACTCCTGTACTTCCTTCGTGATAAGGGGTTTGACTGCTCGGTCATTAATCCTATCATCACTAAGAATAGCACAAATCTGAACATAAGGAAACTGCATAGTGACAAATTCGATACAAGAAAGACTGCAAAAATCGGTCTGGATCCTTCCCTGAAGACCTCGATTGTCCCGGATGATGACATCATTGACCTCCGGAACCTTGCCCGTGACTACTATTACTTCAAAGATCTGCAATCCGCAGTTGTCCTAAAGCTGCATGCAGAGCTTCGGGTATCGTTCCCGGCATATCTGCATGTATTCAGCAAGATTACCACGCTGACTTCACTTAAGCTGCTTGCTGAATACCCACTCGCCTCAGACATGCTTGCCGCCCCAAAAGAGAAGATCATAGAAATGATTAAGGGTATATCCCGTTTTGGGGATGCATATGCCCTTTCCAAATATGATGCTATCTGCGCGGCGGCCAGGGATGCAGCTGTCTTTGGACGGGCCCTTCCCAGCAACGCCCTCCGGATCAGGCTGTACATACAAACCTATCTGGAGTACCAGAAGCATCTGGATTCCCTACTGGAGGAGCTCCACAAAGCGATGGATAAGCTGAAGGGAAAGCCTGCCTATGACCGGTTCTGCCTTCTGCAGTCCCTGCACGGGGTCGGTTTCCTGAGTGCTGTGGTCCTGATTGCGGAAATGGGTGATTTTGACCTGTTTACTTCGCCAAAAAAGCTGTACGCCTACTTTGGCCTGGATCCTGCCGTGAAGCAGTCCGGCAAGTTTCATGGGGATAATGTCCATATGTCAAAACGGGGTTCAAGCCTCGCACGGCGCGTCCTGCATATGGTTGCCGTAAACAACCTGAAGATGGATAAAGGTACAAAATCACCGGTAAACCCGGTCATTTACGATTACTATATCCGTAAATGTGTGGGAAAGAAAAAGAATGTTGCGGTTGGGGCTGTCATGCATAAAATCTGTAATATTATTTTTGCGATGCTCCGGGATAACAAGCCGTTTGAGATCATCACACCACAGGAACATTGCAGCCGCTATACGGCAGAGCACCCTGCATCGATTGAGGGAGCTGCCTAATGAATCACGAAACAAGTTGATAGGTTCCCATGTAGATGGGCTTATTAAATTTACCCTTTTGTAGGAAGCGAAAAATATTTAATTTATTTAAGTTCCTACTTGACATTTCTTAGCTGGACTTCCCCGGGCAGGTTGTCGACGGGACTGAAGACTCAGCGAAGGGTGCTGCCCCGTCCGTCGTCTTCAGGGGCTGATTCTCTCTTTCGTCAAGCAAGCACGGGGCAGGTATTGTCGCGGTCTTTCTATCACCGTACCATACGGTTGTGAAAGGAGTGCGTACCATGAGAAAGTGAGGCCGGCAACAATCAATGATATAGCGACAATTCTGGCGCTTTACCGTGATCTGAATCGGGAGTTTAAACAGACTCCCGTCTATAAAAGTATTATTCCCCACCGTTATACCTGTCTGATGGATTTTATCGTTCAGGAATCGTTACGCGGAAACGGGATAGGGAAAAAGCTGTTGGAAGGTTGGAAGGCGTGAAAAACTGGGGGAGGAACAGGGGCTCCGAGTATATAGAGTAGATGTATTGAGCCAGAATTTGAATGCTTTAAGATTTTATGAAAGGGAGAATTTTAAGGATTCTGAGGAAAAGATTGTAGGCTGGAAATTCCCCGATTTCCAGCCGTTTGGCATTAAGTTGCTACATCGGCTTTAAGTTTTTATTCAGCCGGTCAACCATCCATGCAATGCGTTTTTCCCGCCCTGCGTCTGTTTTTGCGTCGAGAAATGCACGGGTGTAGGTCCTCTTTACCGATAGTGACATCGCGAGAAAGTTGCTGTATGCAGGTTCATATTCTTTCAACACGCCGGAAAGAGCCATAATCTCCTCCTCCCCAATCACGGGCGCTTTGGGAGCATCCCATTGGCCGTTCTTTTTGGCTTCTTCTATTTTCTTCCTGCCGTAATCGGTCATAATGCCCTGCTTCTCCAGCTTTTCTGCCAGCGCCTTATTTTTTTCCGACCACTTGCTATTTTCTCTGCGTTTTGCAAAATATTTTTTATAGCTTATGTCGTCAATGCTCTGCATCTGCCCGTCAATCCAGCCAAAGCAGAGAGCCTCCTCCAACGCCTCCCCCGCCTTTACCGTTTTCGGGCCGCCTGCCTTGCCGAGCAGCAGCCAGTAGCCTTTATCCGTCAGGCAGTTGACATTCAGCCATTTTCTAAAGTCCTCTCTGTTTGAAAACTCCAACATCTCACTCATCGTAAATCCCCTCTTTCTCCCTGTTTGTTTTACTGCAATATCTATTTTACCGGAATATATATTTTCACCTCATTGTCCGGATCATCAGGTGATATTACCGCCCTTTCATATTGTTCAAAATCCTCCCTGTCGTCCAGTTCCTCTTTCGCCGCAGGCAGCCATGTCCCGAAAATATACTGATACGTTTTATATAGATTTCCAAAATCCCCCCGATGGGTAAACACTGCATACTTACCGGCGTGCAGTGTTTTTCCGGCCATGCCCGGCGGAAGATTATTATAATCCGCTTCCCGGCGGCCCACCATTACCGAAAATAATACGTCCCCGTTTTTTGTATATGAGGTCTTTTGTGTTTCGCAGATGCAATACCTGATTTCCCCGGAACCGGAATTCTTTTTATCCAGTGCCAAAAAGCGCTCCCACAGTTCCGGCAGCCGGTTGTCGAAAAGAGAGGTAGTCCCCCTGATGCCTGCGGTTTTCATCTCTTCCATCCAAATTATTTCAGGTTCCCGTGATATGTTATTTGCAATATGACAGACATCCCCAGGCTCCAGTTCTCTCTTGGCATTCATTACCAAATCAACGCCCGCTCTCCTGTATTCCACCGGACTGCTCGCAAAAACGGCTTTAAACGCCCTGCTGAATGCCTCCGCCGATTCAAATCCGCTTTCAAGCGCAATGTCGATGACCCTCTTATCGGTGTGGAGAAGTTTTTCGGATGCCCTGTACAGCCTGCGCCTGCTGATATAGCGGCCGGCCGACTCGCCTAATACGGAAGAAAACAGCCGCGTCATATAATAGTAGGAATATCCTGTTTCCCTCGACACATCGTTTAAACCGATATGCTCGTCCAGATGTGTTTCGATATATTCGACCGCCCTCTCTAAGGGGGATAGTTCTTTCACGCCGCCACCTCCATGTAAATAAGACCTTTGCCGTAACTTTGCGCCTGTATTTTGCTTTGTACAATTGATGCACTATGGGGACATTATATCATATTCCAGTTTACCTCTCTATTACCAAATATAAGCAAAAAATGTCATGAATGCAGGCCGCAAATCTGATACGCTGTAATGCAGGTATAGTTAACTGTGAATGAATACGCAGATATCTCTACCTGTCATTCAGAGGAGGAATACTATGGAAGAAACTTTTAGAACCAGGGAGGGCAATCCTCTCGCCGACGCGCCGATCGGCAGACTGCTCTTAAGATTTGCCGTTCCATCCGTTTTATCTATGCTGATCGACGCGCTGTATAATCTGGCAGATCAAATTTTTATTGCACGGGGAGTCGGCTATCTCGGCATTGCCGCCACTACGGTAACATTCCCGTTCATTACCATCCTGCTGGCTGCCGCCACCCTGCTCGGTATCGGCGGCTGTGTCTACACCTCCATCAGCATGGGGGCAGGAAAAAATGAGGAAGCCGAAAAAACACTAGGCACCGTATTTACGCTGTCTGCCGTCATTGGGGTACTGTTCACGGCGGTCTGCCTGACTTTTTTTGAACCTCTTGTCCTGTCCTTCGGCGCGACGGACGCCTCACTGCCCTATGTACTGGATTACGCCCCCATCATCTTAATCGGCGCTCCCTTCAGCATGACGGCAATCGTACTATCGAGCATGGCAAGAGCCGATGGAAGTCCCGTCCTCGCCATGGGCTGTCTCCTCGCCGGGGTGTCACTGAACCTGATTCTGGATCCGGTCTATATCTTCATTCTGGGCTGGGGTGTCAAAGGGGCTGCTATCGCTACCGTAACTTCACAAATCCTATCGGCAGTCATTCTGGTGATTCACTTTTTGAGAAAGGGGCGCATCCGCTTAAAACGGAGGAATCTCCTCCCCTCATTGCCGATTTGCGGGCAGATTACCGCTCTTGGACTGCCGGCCTGTATGATACAGGCCGCCTCAGCTCTCCTTCAGATTGAACTTAACAAGGCCCTTGTGCAGTACGGCACGCAGAGTCTGAGCAGTGAAGAAATACTCAGCGCCGTCGGCATCGTGCTCAGAGTGAATTCGGTTGTAGTTGCCGTCTGTGTCGGGATTGCGCTTGGGATGCAGCCCATCATCGGTTTCAACAGGGGAGCTGGTCTGGAAAAACGTGTGAAAGAAACATTCCAAAAAGCGTTGGGCGCAGCAACCGTTATTTCCCTGATTGGGTGGATTGGCTGTGAAGTTTTTCCGTCAAGTCTCCTGCGGTTATTCGGGATAAACGCCCCGGCGTATATGGAATTTGGCATCCGGTGCATGCGTATCTTCTTGTTCGGCATGGCTGCGGCCGGTTTTCAGATCGTGACCTCCCAGTATTATCTGGCATCCGGACAGGCAATGAAAGCAATGCTGCTCTCCGTCCTCCGCCCGCTCCTTCTGATGATACCCCTGATTCATATTTTATCCCGTTTCCTGGGGCTTAACGGGATTCTTTTCGCAAGTCCGGCAGCCGACCTGCTTTCCTCGCTGGCCGCTGCGCTTATGCTCTTAAGCGATATAAAAAACAAACAGAAAGAGGTGTGATCAAATGAATGACATCATGATACAGGGACTTACCCAAAATAATCTGAAACATGTTTCCTTTACGATTCCCAAAGAAAAAATCACCGTGTTTACCGGAGTGTCCGGTTCCGGCAAATCCAGTATTGTTTTTGATACCATTGCAGCCGAATCGCAGCGTCAGATGAGCGCTACCTATCCGGCATTTGTGCGGTCGAGGCTGCCGAAGTATCCGAAACCGGCCGTGGAGCGGATCGGCAATCTGACCGCTTCCGTTGTGGTGGATCAGTCACCGCTGAGCGGTAACGCCCGCTCAACGGCGGGAACTATAAGCGGCCTCTATTCCAGCCTGCGTCTGCTGTTTTCAAGAATAGGGACTCCCTATGCGGGCACGGCCTCCTGCTTCTCCTTTAACGATCCGTCCGGGATGTGCAAAACGTGTTCCGGCCTTGGAAAAATCACCCGGGTGGATGTCGGGGCCATCCTCGATCCCGATAAGTCCTGGAATCAGGGTTGTGTTCGTGATTCTCTGTATTCTCCCGGCTCATGGTACTGGCGGCAGTACGCCGAGTCCGGCCTGTTTGATCTCGACAAGCCCGTTAAAGAATATTCAAAAGAGGAATATAATCTCCTCCTGTACGGTTCCCGCGACGGCAAGGGAAAACCGGAAAACCCGAAGATAACCGGGATATTCCATAAATACACGAAGACGCTCCTGAACCGCGACATCAGTGATAAAAGCAGGCATACAAAAATAAAATCACAGAATCTGACTGTCTGGACAGAGTGCGGCGAATGCCACGGAAAGCGGTTGAATGAAACCGCCCTGAGCTGCAAGATAAACGGATACTCTATTGCGGATATGTGTGAAATGGAACTGACACAGCTTCGTTTTGTTCTCTCTCAAATCACCGAACCGGCCGCAGCTTTGCTGGTACAGGCCCTCATAGAAGGACTGGACCGAATGATAGAAATCGGCCTGCCTTATCTTCATCTGAACCGTGAAACCCCGTCCCTCTCCGGCGGGGAGGCGCAGCGGCTTAAACTGGTCCGGTATATGGGCAGCAGCCTGACCGGACTGACCTATATTTTTGATGAGCCAAGCGCAGGGATGCATCCCCGCGACGTCTACCGCATGAACAATCTGCTCCGGCAGCTTCGTGATAAGGGTAACACGGTGCTTGTGGTTGAACACGACAGGGATGTAATTTCGATCGCAGATTATGTTATCGATGTGGGCCCTCTGGCAGGACAAAACGGCGGTGAAATCGTATTTGCCGGCAGCTATCAGGAATTACTCCGCTCCGATACCCTGACGGGCCGGGCCATGCTCCACTCCCTGCCTATCAAACAGAACCCCCGTCCGCAGACAGGGCGCCTCCCAATCCGGGACGCCTGCCTGCACAATTTAAAGCATGTCAACGTGGATATTCCGCTGGGAATTATGACCGTTGTAACAGGAGTTGCCGGTTCCGGAAAAAGCACCCTGATCTCCCGGGTATTTGCCAGTCTGTATGAAGATGATATCGTGATGGTCGATCAGGGCCCCATCACGGCTACAAACCGCTCCACGCCCGCCTCCTACCTCGGTTTTTTTGATGAAATCAGGAAGCTGCTGGCAACGGAAAACGGCCAGCCGGAGGGACTGTTCAGTTTCAACTCCACCGGAGCCTGCCCGGTCTGCGGAGGCAGGGGCGTCATTGTGACTGAGCTTGCGTTCATGGACCCCATCGTAACGGAATGCGAGGCCTGCGGCGGACTGCGGTATAATGAGAAGGCCCTTGCCTGCACCTACAAAGGGAAAAATATCGTGGAGCTGCTCCGCATGACCGCATCACAGGCTATGGAAGTGTTTGAAAACGCGAAAATCCAAAAGCACCTGAAGGTGATGCAGCAGGTCGGCTTATCCTACCTGACGCTCGGGCAGCCGCTCAGCACCCTGTCCGGAGGAGAGCGCCAGAGAATCAAACTGGCAAAGCACCTAGGAAAAAAGGGCGGCATCTTTGTCATGGACGAACCAACCACCGGACTGCACATGTCGGATATCGAGAATCTGTTAAAGCTGTTTGACACCATTGTCTCCCGCGGAAATACCCTGGTTGTAATCGAGCACAATCTCGATGTAATTAAACAGGCGGACTGGATTATTGATATCGGCCCCGACGGAGGCAAAAACGGAGGTGAGGTAGTATTTACAGGAACCCCTTCCGACATGGCGATGACTGCAGAAACGCTTACGGCAGACAGCCTGCGGGCGTCGCTTAAATAAAAATCAACCGAATAGAAAAACAGGGAAAATTTCCGTTGCGGAATTCTTCCCTGTTTTATGATATAGCCTGTAACTGTCCAGGATACCGTCTGCCTGACGGTTACAAGCTCTCTTCAGTTACAAGCTCTCTTTTTTTTATTCTTTCTATAGTCCATTTTACACTCTTAAACTGCTGGCTACTCTACCGCTGCTGCCGCTTCCTTTACGCCCCCGCTTTCAGACTCAGCTTCAACCGGAAGTACGGAAGTACAGTGCGCACACTTTGTAGCTCCAATCGGAATCTCGCTCTTGCAGAACGGACAAACCTTTGTGGTCGGAGCAGCCGGAGCTTCCTCTTCCTTATGCATCACTTTCGAAGAAAGCGTATTCATCGCTTTTACAAGACAGAAGATGACTAATGCCATAATCAGGAAGTTAATGACTGCTGTCAGGAACTTTCCATATTTTAATGTAACCTCTCCCAGAATGTTAACCGAAAGTTCATCAAAATTTAATCCTCCGAATATACCGAGTATCGGAGACAGGATATCTTCAACCAGAGATGTGATAATGGAGGAGAACGCGCCTCCAATGATAACGCCGACTGCCATATCCATCACGTTTCCACGGCTGATGAACTGTTCGAATTCATGAATAAAGCCTTTTCCTTTTCCCATATCTTTCCTCCTTAAAAATGTTATTGCTGCGGATGTTTCTTCGCCGTTATCCTTTATACTACCATGAAATGACATTTTTCTCAATCTTTCTGCCTGATTTGCGCTCATCTTACAAAACCTTTAAATGTTTCATTACTATTTTCAATAAAACCGGTCGGTTCTCCCGCTGTTGACAAAGCGCTTTTCCAAACCTATACTTGGAATATATCTGTCATTTTACACAGACTTTACTGTGAGGCATACTTTATCGTGACACTGATTTTTACGGACACGGCTGTACACCGGAAGAAGAACGGAGGGGGATTATTTGAAAACTTTTAATACTAATGAAATCTGCCAGCTATGCGATGTAAGCAGAAAACAGCTTCGCTATTATGAAGAACGCGGCATGCTGAGCCCGGTTCCCCGGTTTAAAGATAATAACTACCGGTACTATACGCACCAGCATATTTGCGAAATCGTGGCCGCCAAGGCGCTTAAGAATATTGATATGTCTCTGAGTGAGATCAAAGATATTATTTACGGCAGGAATATCGGAAGTATCCAGAAGTCCATCGAAAAAAAGATGGTAGGAGCCCGGGATGCACTGCAGGAGAGCCTGCTGCGCTATGAGCAGAGCATGATTGTATATACAAAATTGATCGAAGCAATTTCCGTCCTGAAACTTCACGAGCGCAAAATTGATGCGGATTTGGGATATGAGGTGGTCGATTTTCCCGAGCAGAATATGATATCACTGTCCTATCAGACTGACTTTGAAGATGAAGAATGTTACGATATTGAATACATGGCTAAAATCCAGAAAATATCCCAGGAAGTGAATGTAGCCTCCCTGGGCGCGCTTCTCTACGTTCTGTATAACCATTTCGACAGCAATACCGGCTGTTTTGACAACCAGATACACGATTATAAAATAGCGGTTCCCGTAGTGGACACGAAAAAGCCGTGTCTTCACTATGATAGGATTCCGGCCTTCCGCGGTGTCTGTGCCGTGCACGTCGGGACACCGAAGGATAAAAAGCTCTATAACACTTATACCGGCCTGCTGCGCTGGGCCAAAGACCAGGGATATGAGCTGGCCGATTGGTCCGTCGAGGAGTGGCTGATCAGCCCAATGATTACGAATAACAAAGATTTCTGGATTCTCCGGGTTATCATTCCATTTAAAGAATATGACAAGCTGTCTTCCCCGGGAGACACTTTAAAATCTGTTTGATATTCTGCGGCAGTTTCCGTCTCAGCCGTCCACAGTGATGGGACCGCAGTAAAATATAGTTCCCACGGTCCCATTCCCTGTTTTAATTTCCTATTTCCGATTTCCTTTTATTGTCCGGCATTGAAAAGGCCACGGAATGTACTTTAGACGCTCCTATTGTTCGATTGCGATTTTTTCCAGATCCCCGGTCAGGGAATCCAGTACCATGTATTTCTTTTCTCCGCATTCTTGATTACAGAACTCCATGACATACAATATTTTGTAATACAGATGTGTCCTGTATTCTTCCAGTACCGGGGGAGCGTACAGGTTCTTGTATTTGATTGTGATCCAATTTTTATTGTAATTCCAGGCCATAGCCACCGCCTGTTTTTCGTCGCCTTTATTTTTCAGAACCGTATATTCAGGAACTTCCATTTCATTGGTCCCGGGCAGCAGCTGTATCTTACCCGGAACCATATTAACCTCGTCCACCCCGGCGTAATATCCGGCATACCGGCTGGTATGTTTCGACGCCTGAAGAAGAACCCGGAATTCAAATACCCAGCATGGGCTGTAGACCGTGGATACATGACGGCAGCAGAGATTTTGATACCTTTTCTTTCTTCCCAGCCGTTCAATTAAATGCTCCGGTTTAAACCGGATTCCCGTCATCACATTGATTTTCTTCATGACGCCCCTTCCTCCTCAGCCGTATTCTTTTATAAATGCACCAGGATGTTTTATCACTTTTTACCTTATCCGTTATTGTCCGGCGATCACCATGGCAAGCTGTCCGGAGCTCATAACAATGCCCGATTTGACCACATTGACCGGTTCGGCATCCTCAAAGGCCGCCGCATAATCGACATAATCTTCAATCTCCTTCGGCGGCTTCTGCGTCCTCAGGCTCACCACAATATAGGCTATGACTGCGATGACAAGGGCTGCGAAGAAGGTATGGATGTTGGTCGATTCCTGGAGCAGATAATACCAGAATGCCCCTACCAGGGAACCTGAAATCATTGCCGCATAAGCTCCCTCTCTAGTCCCTCTCTTCCAGTAAAGCCCGCCGACGATACACGGAATAAAAGCCGGGGAAAGCACGGACCAGGCGATCCAGGTGAGCTGGTATACGCCGAGCTGGAAAACGGGGATAAAGCACATTGCCACTGAAACAATTCCTAAAAGGTAGGTGGACATTCTCGTCACCTTCATGACCTGATCCTCCGACGCTGTTTTTCCGGATGCGGAGTTACGGTACAGGTCATTGCCAATAGCGGAGCCGATGACCAGCAGCAGGCCGCTCGCCGTCGACATGACAGCGGAGCAGGCTCCGGCCAGCAATAACCCGGCCAGAGGAGCCGGAAGTTTTGTCAGCGCCAGCATCGGCAGCACATACTCTGCATTTCCTCCCGGGAGCATGGAAATATCGGGATATACGACTCTTCCCACACAGCCGAGCGTGTAAACGCCGAAAGCCAGCATGAATCCAAACACGGCGCCGATCATCGGAACGAGACGGATGGATTTGTCATCCTTGATTGCAACCGTTTTCAGAATCAGATGGGGCTGTCCCATATAACCGATAAAGTAGACAAGCGCCATACCCGCTATCAGGAGGGGAGCTCCTTTCAGGTAATAATCCTCGCCCCACAGGGTGGGAAGTCCTTCATTGATTGCATACAGGCCCGCGTTCATTCCTTCCAGACCGCCTACACTTGCGATACAGACGGGGATTAAGATCAGCATTCCGATTACCATCAGGATTGACTGTGCAAAGTCCGTGTATGCCACGGCCAGGTATCCGCCTGCGCCGGTATAAATCAGGATAACCGCACAGCCGAAGATCAGGGAAATGATAAAGGACCAGCCCGTTACCGCCGAAACAAGGACTCCCATCGCCATATATTCCACAACGAGGCTGATGAGCATTGCAATGACCAGGATAAGCACGGAAAAGTTTCTCACTCCTTTGCTGTAATAGCGGTGTCCGAAAAATTCCGATATGGTCAGTGTCTTAGCCTTCTCCGTATAGCGGCGCATTCTGCGCGCCAGGATGCCGAAGTTCAGTAAAGGCCCAAACACATCGCCCGGCGCCGCCCACAATGCCGACGCTCCCGCTTCCCAGCCGTACTGCGGGCCCGCTATGTACATGCCGCCTCCGAGAGAACTGGAGCCGTGGGCAAGGGCCGTAATCCAGGGGCCCATGGAACGTCCTCCCACAAACCAGTCTTCCGAGTTTTTGACCTTTCTCGCCGACCAGAGCCCGATTGCCAGAATAGCAAGCATATAAACAATAAGGACTACAGGTACAATGATCGGAATTTCGATTCCCATTGCCTGTCCGAGATTCTGAATTTTCATACTTTACCTCCTTTTTAACCTACAGCTTCCACCAGCCCTTATAAAATGTAAATGTGGCAATTGCAGCAATCACGATTGTTCCAAGAATCAAAATACCGGTGCTGGCCGGATATCCCAAAAATAATGTGCCTTCCATCTGTTTTCTCCTCTCTCACATCCTGAACAGGATTTTTGCCGCGCTCTTATCCACAGAACTCAGAAGTTCAAACGCCTTTTTGCCCTCTTCCAGTGTGTATTCACCGGTAATGACGGGACTGATATCCACACGTTTTTCTGCAATAAGGGTAACCGCCTCCTTTAAAGCTTCATCGGTGTACACATTGCAGCCCACCAGCGTAACCTGTCCGGCCACCAGGGCGTTAATGTCAAATATGAAATCTTTTTCAAAAATGCTGACCACATAGAGAAACCCGTTGGCCTCCACGTGCTCCGCAGCCATAGCAAAGGTGGCAGGCACTCCGGCGGCCTCAACCACCTTGTTAAACCGGTCATTTTCATCCAATTTTTGCACAGCCTTTGATGCTCCGAGCTTTACCGCCAGTTTGAGTCGGCTCTCCGACAGATCCACGGCTGTAATGTCATCCACCCCGTATACCTGCTTTGCCAGGGCAATCGTTAAAAGACCAATGGGCCCCGCCCCGATCAGGGCAATCCGGTCACCCGGTCTAAATGACGCCCTGCGGCAGATATTTACGGCTACTGCCAGCGGCTCTGACAAGGCAATCTGTTTCAAATCTGCGGAATCCGGAACACGGATCAGCTTTTCCTCTTTTACCGCAATATACTGCGCAAAGCATCCCTGTGAAACCTCCCCGATAAAGCCCAGCGCCGCACATGTATTGAAGCTTCCCTTCAGACAGCTATTACATGTGCCGCACGGGACCATCGGGTTGGCGGTCACCTTGTCCCCTGGTTTAAAATTTTTTACCCCGGAGCCTGTCTTTTCAATCACCCCGTCAAATTCATGCCCCATCGTTTCGGGTATGTTCTGAATGAACATACCCTTGTTATAGATGTGAAGATCGGAACCGCAGATACCTGCGTAGGCTATTTTGACCAGCGCCTCATCCTCCCCGCACTCCGGGATCTCCGTTTCCTCCGTCCTCAAATCATGAATCCCATAAAATCTGAGAGCCCTCATTTTACTCCTCCCTTCTCTCTTATCAGCTTGCCAGCCAGCCGCCGTCCACCTTGATTGTGATGCCTGTTATGTAGTCGCTGGCCGAGGAAGCAAGGAACAGCATCGGTCCCGCCAGATCGGCTACGGTTCCCCACTCATGGAGCGGAATTCGGCTCTCAATCCAGGCGCGGTGTTCCGGATCGTCATAAAACGGCTTTGTCATCGGTGTGATAAAGTATCCCGGCGCGATACAGTTGACCTGGATACGGTCCGGTCCCAGTTCAATAGAGAGCGTCTTTGACATCTGGATGACTCCTCCTTTGGTGGTGCAGTATACGCTGGATTCGGCAAGGCCGATATAGCTTCCTAGTGAACCGATATTGATGATCTTCCCGCCGCCGTTTGCCTTCATTACTTTTGCCACTTCCTGCGCTACAAAAAACACGCCCTTTAAATTGACGCCTGTGATAAAGTCATAGTGTTTTTCACTCACCTCCACAAAAGGCTCTATATGCTCCACGCCGGCATTATTGACAAGCACGTCTATCCTGCCGTATGTTTCAAGAATGGCTTTTACCATTTCTTTAATGCTGTCCTGCCTGGTCACATCCACCACAAAGGCCGCTGCCTCGCCGCCCTGGCTTCTGATATCCTCCGCCGTCTGTTTTACCTGCTCCTCATTGATATCTGCGCATGCCACCCTGCATCCCGATTCTGCGAAGATATGGGCATATCCCTCTCCCAGTCCCGTTGCCGCTCCGGTTACAAGAACAACCTTTCCCTCTACGTCAAAAATATTTTTTCCCTGAAGAATATTCATATAAGTCCTCCTTTTATTCAGCTTACCATCTGCTCCACACGTACCAGAACCGATTTCTGATGGGCGAACAGGCCTTCTTCCCCTGCAAGCTGCACACATGTTTTAGAGAGGTTGCAGCATCCTTCCCTGGAAATATGCTGGGTGAAAGATGTTTTTAAAAATGTTCCGACCCAGACTCCACCCGAATACTTGGCCGTGGCCATCGTCGGGAGCGTATGGTTGGTTCCTGAACAGTAATCACCAAATGCAACTGGCGTATATTCTCCAATAAAGAGGGAACCGAAATTCCGAAGCTTTGCGGCAACCGCATCGCTGTTGTGCGTATGTACTTCCAGATGCTCCGGCGCAATATCGTCGGAGATTGCAATTGCCTCCTCCAGGGAGTCCGCGATAATAATGGTTCCATTATCCTCCCACGATTTTTTTGCCGTCTCTCCGGTGGACAGTTCATCAGCAAATTTGTATAGATGTTCCAGCACTTTTCCGGCAAATTGCTCCGATGTGGTGATGAGTGTTGCCCTTGCATTGGGATCGTGCTCGCTCTGGGCCAGCAGGTCAATAGCCGTATACCTCGGATTCGCCAGCTCATCTGCAATTACAAGAACCTCGCTAGGTCCCGCCAGGCTGTCGATTCCGACATCTCCGAGAACCTGCCTCTTGGCCTCGGTCACGAACTTGTTTCCCGGCCCTGCTATCAGATCGACCTTCTGCACGGTCTCCGTTCCGTATGCCATGGCAGCAATCGCCTGCGCTCCTCCGGTGCAGTAAATCTCATCAATTCCGGCTATGTCCATCGCCGCCAGAACGGCCGGATGGATTGTCCCATATCCTTTGGCCGCCGGGCTGCAGGCCACTACTTTCCTGACACCGGCTACCTTTGCAGGAATCGCCAGCATCAGCGCGGTACTGGGAAGCGGATAGCGTCCCGCCGGTACGTAAGCGCCTACCGTTTCAACCGGAATCAGGCGGTGCCCCAGCGTCACTCCGGCTATCGGCGACGCCGTTGTCAGCGGGGTCATACATTCCAACTGCTTCTCTGCAAAGAAACGAATCTGTGCGGCGGCATTTCTGATGGCCTCAACTGTATCCTGTGAAATGAGGGAATAGGCCTTTTCAATCTCCTCTCTTCCTACTTTCACAGAGTCCATCTCTATCCCGTCGAACTTTTTCGTCAGTTCCAGAATTTCCTGATCCCCTCTGTGTCTGACATTTTCGATAATACTGCCCACCAGTTCCGTCACTTCCTGGCTGCGCTCATAAGTCTTGCGTGCTGCCTCTTTGTACATCCTCATCTTCTCATATCCTCCTTACACATTTTATCGTTTCTTCATCACTTCTCTGTCCTTGCTTAACTTTTACTCTAACGCATCGGCGGAGCGCTCCCGTCCGTATCTCTGCAAGCGGTGATTTAAAAACACCGGCCAAAGTGTTTTACCGCCTTTAATCAAAGTATATCCTTGTACTTTGGGGACAGGTCAAGCTTAATATTTTTGATTTTTGCCAGCTACATCCTTCATTATTATCTGATATATGCAATATAAAATCAATATTTTTATTCTTTTCAAACACAATATATATGTTATTAGATAATTACAGCAATTCTAAACCTGTCCCCAGAGGTCAGGTTTTTTTATCTGATTATTATTCACTATATCGTCTTTTTAACTATCATCAGTCTTTCGTGATAAAAAAGGATTTTATGGTGGCGATTCCAGCCGCCCCGGCTCATCATAGGGCTTCTCGATCAGTTCCAGCTCATCCCGCAAGACTAATTGCAGCAGTTCAACGGGCAGAGGGGAGCGCAGTGGAGGGGCGCCGAACTTTTCATCACAGAAAAAGAGTCCGGCCGGCCATAGGCCCCGGACTCTTGTCTGTTTATCATGTTTCTGTTATTCTTTCAATACTGTTCATTCTTTCCAACCGGAAAAAACGCCTAACAAAGTTTTTCCAGAACGGCTCCCGAAGTCTTCTGGTTATTATCACGGCAGTTTTCAAAATGCCTGCGGTAGTATTCCGTGTATACCAAATCAATCAGAAATAACTGACTGATCTCGGCAGAAGTGGAACCGCCCTGCAGCGGACCCTCGTTTGCCCCGCACAGGAGCGTAACGTCGGAAAATGAGGTCAGCGGGGATTTGACAAAGCGGGTGATGCAGATGGTGCTGGCGCCTGCCTTTCTGGCAATCTCAGCCACCTGGATTGTGTCCTTCGTGGCTCCCGAATAAGATATCATGACCGCCGCATCCCCCGGTCCCAGAGTGGAGGCCGCCATGGCCTGCATATGGGAATCCTGCAGACAGTATACCTTCGGTTCAATGCGCAGGAATTTGTTCATCGCCTTCATGGCCGTCAGGCCGCTGGCCCCGACACCGAAGAAATAGATCTTCCTGGCTTCGTCCAGAATCTTGATCGCCCTCTCAAAAGTCTCACGGTCCAGCAGGGAATAAGTCTCCTGCAAGGCTGATATATTGGTATTCAAAACCTTCTGGGACAGCTCCATAAAGGAATCGTCAAGCTCCACATCTCCGGTAAACTGGTTGTGCTTCTTCCCCTCATCTCCCAGATCCAGGGAAAGCATCATCTTAAATTCCTGGTATCCCTTCAGCTCCATCGTCTTACAAAAGCGGAAAACACTGGTGTCTCCCACATCACATGCATCCGCCAAATCCGTGATGGACATGAACAAAACCTTCTTAGGATTCTGCAGCACAAAATCTGCCACCTTCTTTTCTGCCTTTGTAAATTGATTTGAAGAAGCTCTTATTCTTGTCAGAAATTCTTTGCTCATATGCGTACCATCCCGTTTTTTATAATCTGCCGAAATACAGTTTTCCCTGGAAAATCCCACCGGGCCGATCCCTGTACAACCACCCTTATTTATGTATCTATTATAACTTTAATCAAAGGATCATTCAACTGTACAGCCAACTTTTTCCCACTATTTGGAAATAGGCAGCTTCGTAATTACATTCACTGTTTTTACTGCTTCCACTATATCATACTAAAAAATAGTTTTCAATAATTAGGATAAAACAAAAAACATTTTTATCCACAACAATGGGCTTAACTGTAACGTTATTTCATCAATGCAGTCCCCGCTCCATATCGTCTCTGTATTTCTGATTTAATTTGTGATATACTTCTATACAACCCGAATTTTAAAGGAGGTGTTATATGGCCGTCATTCTGTTTTTTATCCTTATCGCCGTGCTGACCGTTGCAATCTGTTTTTGGGCCGGACGCAGAACGGCCGGACATGCAGATAACTTTTTGCAAAGACACCCTGCCGTCGTCAAAACGGTGCTGTTTATTTACGTGGCCTTTGCCGGATGTTTTACCTTCCCAATCAGAAGTGACCTGTTTCCGCTCGACAGTGCAAAATTATATCTTCTGATCGCGTCCTACGGCATAATAGGGCTGGGATTCGCCGCGGTTTACGGACCTAAGAAAGAGAAAGTGATCTATCCCTCCACCCTGATACTGACCTTCCTTGGAATCCTGTGCCGGTATCTGCTGGAGTATGGGGAAATTTCAAATTATTACAATTTCACATTATTCAATATTGCATCCTATCTTGTGGTTATACCTATTTATACGGTTCTCGCCTACCATTACATTGTGAAATACCTTATGTCCGGGAAGTAGCGCGATCCAACTGCGGAAAGCACGCCGTATGGCTCCTTCACTTACGATCTAAAGCATATCTGCAGCATTAAAAAAAGCCCCTGGTTTCTTTATAAGAAAGCAGGGGTCTTTCCATTACTGTTCCATTATTCTTCCGTACCGTCAATCGCAACTGCAATGCTCAGTTCTTCAAGCTGTTTATCATCGACCGGCGCAGGCGCTTCCATCATCAGACAGGACGCATCTTTTACCTTCGGGAATGCAATAACGTCACGGATGCTGTCCGCTCCCACCATCAGCATAACCATACGGTCAAAACCGTATGCCAGTCCTGCGTGAGGCGGTACACCGTATTTAAATGCCTCTAAGAGGAAACCGAACTGTTCGTTCGCGCGTTCCGGTGTGAAGCCCAGAACTTCCAGCATCTTAGACTGTACATCCGCCTGATGGATACGGACGGAACCGCCGCCCATCTCCGTGCCATTCAGCACGATATCGTACGCTTTGGCGCGCACCGCACCCGGATCGGTGTCGATCAGAGCAAGATCCTCCTCCATCGGCATCGTAAATGGATGATGTACCGCAACATATCTCTCATCCTCCTCGGAATACTCAAACAGCGGGAATTCCGTTACCCAGAGGAATTTAAAATCATCTTTCTTTAAAAGGTCAAGCTGTCTCGCCAGCTCCAGACGGAGATTTCCGAGCACATCGAATACCACCTTGTCCTTGTCGGCGGCAAACAGAAGCAGATCTCCCGGTTTTCCGTCCATGGCTTTTACAAGGGCATCTAACTCCTCTTCGGTCATGAACTTTGCAAAAGAGGATTTGTAGCTTCCGTCTTCCTGAATAGCCAGGTAAGCCAGGCCTTTTGCCCCAAAACCTTTGGCATATTCTACGAGGGCGTCGATCTTCTTACGCGGCATGGCTCCCTGTCCTTCGGCGTTGATACCGCGGACGGAACCGCCGTTTTCCAGCGCTCCCTTAAATACGACGAACTGGCAATCCTTTACCACTGCCGAAACGTTTTTAAGTTCCATTCCGAAACGAAGATCCGGTTTATCGGAACCATAGCGCTCCATCGCTTCGCGCCATGTCATCCTCTGGATTGGAAGTTCCAGATCGTAGTTACAGATCTCTTTAAATAAGGTCTTTAACAGCCTTTCGTTGACATCCAGCACATCCTCCACATCCACGAAGGAAAGCTCCATATCGATCTGTGTGAATTCAGGCTGTCTGTCCGCGCGGAGGTCCTCATCACGGTAGCATCTTGCAATCTGGAAATAGCGGTCATAACCGGAGCACATTAAGAGCTGCTTTAAAAGCTGCGGGGACTGCGGAAGTGCATAAAACTCCCCCGGATGAACACGGCTGGGCACCAGGTAGTCGCGCGCTCCCTCCGGTGTGCTCTTGATGAGCGTCGGTGTCTCTATCTCCAGAAAACCTTCCTCGGCCAGGAACTTTCTGGTCAGGATGGCAACCCGGCTTCGAATCATCAGGTTTTTCTGAAGGTCAGGTCTTCTGAGATCCAGGTAGCGGTATTTAAGACGAAGCTCTTCTTTTGTTCTTGAATTCTCCTCAATTGGGAAAGGAGGCGTCTCTGATTCGGCAAGCACGCGCAGGGAATTGGCCCTGATTTCAATCTCACCCGTCTTCAGGTTCTCATTAACCGCGCCGGAACGTGCTTCCACTTTACCGGTAACGGCAATAACAAATTCACTTCTGAGCTTCTCCGCTCCCGCAAAGCTCTCCGCTCCACAGTCCGATTCCTCAAAAATGATCTGTAAGAGGCCGGAACGGTCCCTTAAATCTACGAAAATGATTCCGCCTTTATTTCTGCTCTTCTGAACCCAGCCCATCACCGTCACCGTCTCACCGATATTCGCGGTGGATAATTCCGTACAGCGGTGGGAACGTTTAAGCCCTGCCATTGATTCTGCCATGATGTTTGTTTCCTCCTGATTTTTGTAACTGTATCTTGATTTAGTATTTGATAGTAACTGTTCAAAAGGTAGTATACCGCGAGGTATTTTCATGTATTTTTGCATGAAAATACCGAGTTTTGCCAGCGCGACACGGCATCTTAAGCCGTGTCTGTGCATCGCGAAGCGGTAACTATAAAGATACTGAATAGTTACATTTGATATATGGCTTGGAAGTTAGATGGAGTCTTTGTAGAACTCTACAAACTCCTCAAATCCTTCCTTCATAAGCTGCTCTTTCTGGAATTTCTTGTTTTTATTCATCTGGGCAACGGCCACGCGCACGCCCTTTGCCCTCTCCTCCTGAGCCGCCTGAAGCACCTTCTTAAACTGCTCTTTGCTGAGGTTTTTCTCAAACAGGAATACTTTCTTTCCCACCAGTGACGGGATCTTGAATCCACTCTCCATCAGGATGGTGATAATACGCTCAAAACCGATTGAAATTCCGCAGGCCGGTGTATCCACGCCCGTAAACTTTCCGATCAGCTTGTCGTAACGGCCGCCGCCTGCTACGGAGCCGCCGAATCCTTCCATGGAAACCTCGAAGATAGTTCCCGTATAATATCCCATTCCCCTTACCAGGGTCGGATCGAATTCAAGGCCGCATTCAACGTCGTTGATCTCTCTTACGGTTTCCATGATATAAGCCAGGTTCTCCGCTTTCTCAGGATCCATAACGGAAGCCAGCTTTTCACCAAGCGCTCTCACGCCGTCTGCGTCATTCCTTATATTGGCAAGGAGATCCGTATATTTATCTACGGATTCTTTGGCATATCCTGCCTCCAGAAGTTCCTCTGCAACGCCGTTTAAACCAATCTTGTCCATCTTGTCCAGGATGATAAATACCCGGTCTGTCTCGTCCTCCGGGAAACCGCTGTAATCAGCCATGCCTTTTAAGATGGCACGGTCATTGACACGCACGGTAAATGCCTTATCCGGGCAGATTCTGGTAAGCGTCTTAGTGATAGCCAGGATCGTCTCGATCTCCACCAGGTTTGTTCCGTCTCCGAGAACGTCGATATCGCACTGTACGAACTGTCTGAAACGGCCCTTCTGAGGTTTGTCGGCACGCCATACGCTTCCTACCTGAAGCGCTTTAAATGGGGTCGTCAGATTAGCCGCATTGTTGGAATAATAGCGGCACAGCGGTACGGTCAGATCGTAGCGGAGTCCCTCTTCCACCAGATCCGCATCGGTTTCTGCGGTCTCAAGGTTCAGTTTCTCACCGCGCTTTAAGATCTTAAAGATCAGTTTCTCGTTATCGCCGCCCTGTTTGCTTGTCAGGTTCTCAATATGTTCAACGCAAGGAGTTTCAATTGAGGAAAAGCCGTATCCTCTGTAAGTGTCTTTAATAATATTTAACACATAATCTCTGAGTTCCATCTCTGCCGGAAGAACATCCTTCATTCCGGTTACCGGTTTTTTCTTTAATGCCATAGTCTTCACTCCTTATTCTTTGTTGTTCGCCAAAATTCTTTGTCCGCCAGCCATCACTGTCCGTTCCGTGGACAGTAGCCGCTGATTTTACCGCCTGTCCCTGCTTTCTTAAGCGGCCGTTTTCCGTCTAAAAACCATAGTAGCAGACATTGGTAATTTTGCAAGCACTTTTTCATCTCATTTATATCATCTCATTCATTCCATGACTGCAATCAGTTTTTCTTTTCTTCCGAACATTTCGCCGATGCGCTCGATATACTGCTCCACATCCTTGACATTCTCAGCCCTTTCGAGCCTGTTCTCGGACGGGTAGAGCACCTTGGTCGTGGTGCCTGCGCCGCAGGCCATGATCGTCTGCTTCTCTTCCATGATCAGGATATTGTAAATACATTCTTTTCCCGGGGCGGCATAACCTACGTTCTCAAAATTACCGGCCATATTTTTCTGGCGGTACAGATAGTAGGGATACAGCCCCATCCCGTGGGCAAAGTCGGCAGTCATATCTATCATTTCCTGTGTATTCACAATCTTCAAATCGCCGTACCGCTCTTTAAACATATTTAACCTGGCCGCTCTCTTGATTGCCAGGGAGTGCACGGTGACGCTGTCCGGAGCCAGCGATTTTATTTCTTCCATTGTATTTTTCACATCATCGATGGTCTCTTCCGGAAGACCGACGATGAGGTCCATGTTAATATTATCAAATCCCAGCCCCCGGGCCAGGTGGAACTTCTCCCTCACATCCTCCACCGTATGGCGGCGTCCAATGAGATCGAGCGTCTTCTGGTTCATGGTCTGAGGATTGATGGAAATTCTTGTAATTCCATGATTTCTCAGTACCTGCAGCTTTTCCTTTGTAATGCTGTCGGGCCTGCCCGCTTCCACGGTGAATTCCTGCACATGGGCCGTGTCAAAGGTGGCTTCCAGTCTGCCAAGAAGCGTTTCCAGATCTTCAGGACTTAAGGAAGTCGGCGTTCCTCCGCCAAAATAGATGGTATCCAGGGGGCGTCCCTTCATTCTGTCCGCAACATAATCCATCTCCTTAAACAGGGCATCCAGATACAGCCCCGTCTTTCCCTCCCACTTTCCAATCGGGAAAGAGGTAAAAGAACAGTAAAGGCAGGTGGTCGGACAGAACGGAATCCCGATATAGAGGCTGTATCCCCTTTTATAATCCACAGGCGCAAGAAGTTCGATCTCCCTCTTTGCCACAGCAAGAGCCAGTTCAATCTTCTCATCACTTGTATAGTATGTTTCCTTCATGTAGCCGCGGACCCACTCTTCGTCATGTCCTTCCAAAAGCTTTGTCATCGCAATCTTGGTGGGGCGGATTCCGGTCAGCGTTCCCCAGGGAAGTTCTTTTCCCGTGCGGGTGCGCAGTAAGCCGTAAAGTGTCCGCTTAATCAGGTTCTTCGCCTCAAACCGGCTGGTAAAATCCGGCCTGACGGAGGCAAAATGGATGGTTCTCTCCTCCATCGGTCCCTCGTTATCCTCAATGGAGAGGTCAAAGGTAACGCCGTTCCTTCCTCCTTTTACAAGGAATTTTGCCGCGTCTGCTTCCTCTCTTTTATGGGTAAACGCTTCACCCGGGTAAAAGGCCATCAGAAGCTCCCTGATATCCTGCTCGAAGGAATTATCATCCAGCAGAATTGCTATCATAATGTTCTCCCTCTGTATCCGGCCAGCGGATTATATTTCTTTTCATCTTTGATTGTCGTATAGCCCATATGGCCCGGATAAACGTCGGTTTCGTCCGGAAGCGCAAACAGAATATTAGCTACCGAATTCACCATATCCCTGGAATTGCCGGTCGGGAAATCGATTCTTCCGTAAGATCCTTCAAACAGGGTGTCTCCGGCAAACAGCGCATGCTCCGACTCCACATAGTAACAGCAGGAGCCGCAGGTATGGCCCGGTGTGTGTATCACCCTGAACCGGTATCCGATCAGATCAAATTCTTCCCCATCCTTTAGAAGCCGGTCCGCCTTTAGCTGAATGCCTCCGCCCATGAACTGACAGGAAAGGTTTTTATCGGGATCCGCCAGAATCTCCGCCTCTTTTTCGGATGCGTAAACGGGCGCTTTATATTTCAAACGCAGCTCCTCCATTGCCATCACGTGGTCAAAGTGGCCGTGCGTCAGTAAAATCCCCTTTACCGCCGCCCCGAGTTTTCCACAGGCATCGGCGATTTTCGCTGCGTTATCCCCAGGATCTACGATAACCGCTTCCTTATTCTCAGGGTTCACTGCAATATAACAGTTGGTTTCCACCATTCCTACTACCAGTCTTGTAATTTCCAATTTCATGCCCGCCTTTCACCGTCTCTTTAACAACGATAAGTACGCTTCGCGAACTTTTCATTGCCAATCAATAGAAAGAGAAAACTGCCAGTTTACCCCGCAGTTCTCTCTATATCCAGCACTCCTTCAATTTGTCTCAGCTTATCCGTCAGCTTATTTAATTCCTCGATTCCATGGATGTCGAATGCCATCATGATGGTCGCTTTCCCCTGTTTGCTGGTTCTGACGTTCATCGAGGTGATGTCAATCTGCCGCTCCGTAAATACCTTTGAGATATCGACAAACATCCCGATACGGTTATTGGCAAATATCTTGATTTCCGTTGAATACTTCTCCTTGCCGGTGGAACCTTCCGGCTGCTGCCATTCGGCGTCGATCAGACGTTCCCTCTCCTCCTCCGGAAGATTGATCACGTTGATACAGTCCGTCCTGTGGATAGAAATTCCTCTTCCGCGGGTGACGAAACCGACAATCTCATCTCCCGGCACAGGGCTGCAGCACTTGGAGAAACGCACAGCCAGGTCGTGGATTCCCTTTACCACGATACCGCTCTGGGATTTACCGGCCGCCAGCACAGGCACTTTGCTGCCCTCGCTGCTGATGCCGTCCAGAATCGTCGCATCCGTCTCTTCCTTCTTAAGCTTCTTATTCCTCTCCTCCAGCATCTTGTTGATGATCTGGCCCTCTTTCAGGCCGCCGTGGCCGATGGAGGCGAGAACGGAATCCCAGTCTTTGAAAGCATAACGCTTCATGACTTTCTCCGTGTATTCCGGCTTATTGATATCTGAAAAGTTAACACCCTTGGCACGGCAATACTTGTCAATCAGGTCGCGTCCGCGCATGATGTTGTCTTCTTTTAACTCGGTTTTAAACCACTGGTTGATCTTGTTCTTCGCTTGTGTGCTCTTAACTAGCTTCAGCCAGTCCCGGCTCGGTCCCTTGGAATTCTGGGACGTGATAATCTCGACGCGGTCACCATTCTGGATCACATAGTCGATATTGACCAGCCTTCCGTTGACTCTCGCTCCTACCATCTTGTTGCCGACGGCGCTGTGGATGGAGTAGGCAAAGTCAATCGGCGTGGAACCGCTCGGCAGGTTCTTGACATCACCGGTCGGTGTAAAACAGTATACATTATCGGTAAAAAGATCCAGGTCGCTCTTTAAAAGACTTAAGAATTCCTTATTATCCGACATGTCGCGCTGCCATTCCAGAATCTGGCGCAGCCATGCGAGTTTTGCCTCCGCGCTGTCCGACGCGGTCTGGCCGCTGCCGCTCTCCTTGTACTTCCAATGGGCCGCAATACCGTATTCTGCAGTGCGGTGCATCTCAAATGTCCTGATCTGTATCTCAAAGGGCTGGCCGTTGCTGCTGATAAGCGTCGTATGTAAAGATTGGTACATGTTCGGCTTCGGCATCGCAATATAGTCCTTGAAACGTCCCGGAATCGGCTTATACAGCTCATGGATGACGCCCAGGGCTGCGTAACAGTCTTTCACCGTCTCCACGACAATTCTCACTGCAAATAAATCATATATCTGTTCCAGGGTTTTATCCTGGTTCACCATCTTCTTATAAATACTGAAAAAATGTTTGACGCGGCCGTCCACCTTCGCCTCGATGCCCGCATCGTCGATATGGCTCTTCACCTCACTCACGATGCCCTGTACGAATGCCTCTCTGGCATCCTTACGAAGGGCCACCTTCTCCGCCAGATCGTAATAAACTTCCGGCTCCAGGTATTTTAAGGACAAATCGTCCAGCTCCGTCTTGATTTTCGATATACCGAGGCGGTCGGCGATAGGCGCATAGATATCCATCGTCTCCCTGGCCTTCTCCTTCTGCTTCTCCGGCTTCATATACTGAAGCGTCCGCATATTGTGAAGGCGGTCGGCAAGTTTGATTAAGATAACGCGGATATCCTTTGCCATAGCGAGAAACATCTTACGAAGGTTCTCGGCCTGGATCTCCACCTTATCCATGGACCATGAAATCTGGGTCAGCTTTGTGACGCCGTCTACCAGAAGGGCAACCTCTTCTCCGAAAATGGATGTCAGTTCCTCCTCCGTCATCACCGTATCTTCAACGACATCGTGCAGGATGCCCGCAACGATTGTCTCCTTGTCAAGCTCCAGGTCGGCCAGTATAATGGCAACACAAAGAGGGTGAATGATATACGGTTCACCTGATCTCCGCTTCTGTTCTTTATGGGCGTTATATGCAATATCGTATGCTTTCTCCACCATCGAGATGTCATCCGAAGGATGATACTTGCGAATGCTGGCTGTCAGTTCCTGATAGAGCTTCTCGGGACTTGTGAAGTCGGCCGGCGCTTCTATCTCCTGATCCAGTTTTTTAATTATTTCCAAACTTCCCATATACAATGCCTCCTGGCCTCCGGGCGGCTTTTCCCGTCGGTTTATCTATTCCTTACAGATATGTAACTGTCCGATATCCTGAAGTCGCATAAACCGACTTTATATGATACGTTTTTCCGTGCAGCTACAACAGAATAATCACTATTATAAATATTTTTGTCAAAAAATGCAAGACTTTCAAGGTTTTGTCGTTTTCTCAACCGTGTTTGTATGTTACTGTTCACACCGGCGCTGTGAACAATAACTGCTATACTCTCCGGCCGCAGCCGTTTACCCAGTCTTTTTGCACCGTATGACAGTTAGATTATTCCCTCACCTGTCTATTCTATTCAGATACACGTCTTCTGTTTCCTCTGTCTGTTTCCTCTGTCTGTCTCCTCTGACTGTTTCCTCTGTCTGTTTCCTCTGACTGTTTCCTCTGTCTCTTCCCTGGAGTCTCTCCGGATGCAGGACTTCCTCCCGAATGCGAAACACCCGCATCCGGGGACCCCTGCTTTTTAACCGGATACGGACCCGGATATCTTATACCCCGTCCTCCTGTCAACGACGCTTAGATATTCCCCGCCGTTTATATAGGCATTCAGGTTCTTCAGGCTGATATCCACAATACGGTCTACGGTGTACTTGAGGTGGAAACCGCCCGATACATGGGGCGTGAGAAGAAGATTGGGACAGTCCCACAGTTCCTCATCCCCGGGCAGAGGTTCCTTCTCGCACACATCAATGGAGGCCCCGGACAGTTTTCCCGTCTTTAACACATCCACAAGCGCCTCCGTATCCACAACATTGCCGCGGCCCACGTTTAAAAATACGGCCCCCTCTTTCATCGCCGCAAACTGACGGCCGGAAAACAGGTGAAATGTCTCCTTTGTCCCGGGCAGACAGACGGCAACCACATCGGCGAGAGCAAGCTGCCGTTCCAGATTATCTATCGTATCCATCTCATCCACACAGTCCGGTTTTTCCCTGACGGTGCGCCGAAGTCCGGCCACATACGCCCCGAACGCCTTCATTCTGACGGCAAATTCCGTTCCGATGTCCCCCATTCCGACAATCAGAATACGGGAGCCGCAGACCGAACGAACCCTTCCGGCATCCTTCCAGATATGTAATTTCTGGTTTTCCAGATAGACCGGAAACTTTTTGAAAAGCATCAGGAGCTGGCCGGTCATATGTTCCGCAATACCCACGCCATATGCCCCTGTGGCATTGGTGAGCACAGCCGTATCCGACAGCACCCCCTCCGCCAGGTAACCGTCCGTTCCGGCGCTGTTTAACTGAACCCACTCTATCGCCTGATTTTCCGCAAGCATAGAGGGTGGAATATTTCCAATAACCGCAGTCAGGCTCCTCACCGTCTCTGCCGTGACTTCCTCTTTCCTGCAAAAGATAAATTCAGCTTCGGGAGCCGTATCTGCATACCGTTTTTTCTGCTCCGCCGTCACCGGGAGCGTTACCAGGATTTTCTTCATCTTTGTATACCTTTGGGCCTTTCTGATATTATGTGGGTTTAGTTGAGATGCGAGGACGCCTCTGTAAGATGGCGGACGGGGTGGTGGGAGGTTGTATATGAGTCTTCAGCCCCGGTTTGTAAGTTGTCATGAGGGGGAATCCAGGAGAAAAAATTCCTACGGGGACTCGCTTCCGCTTGTGGAATGCGCAGCGGATGCTAGCTTCGTGAGAAACCTCAGCAAGCACCGGCGGATTCCAAGGTCTCCCTTCGGAAAGTTTTCTCCTTCCTTCCCCAGGCAGGTTGTCGGCGGGACTGAAGACTCAGGGAAGGTTGTTGCCCCGTCCGCCGGCTTCAGGGGCTGATTGTCTCTTTCGTCAAGTGGGGAGGTGGTATTGTTGCGTCCACTATATTGTTGTGATTCTTTTACATTCTGATAACACCTTGGGCTGCATAAAAAGAGTATCAGAATAAACACTTTAAGCTTATAAGCTTACATAGTGTCATAGTGAACAGGATGTAGTTTTCAGGCATCCAGAGAAACGTAGTGGCAGCGGCAAGTGCCTCCCCCATTGAAGAAAAAGGACAAATCAGCCGCCGCAGGCTGGGGGCCGGGCCACTATCTTGGCTGAGTCTTTCGTCCCGGCCATAACCTTCCTGCGGGGAAGAAGGGAGAAAAAGATTCCGGAGGGAACCTGGAGTCCATTGGTACTTACCGAGGTCTTTTCGAGGTTAGTACCACTATGTACTCCAACGAGGTTCTTCCGCAGCTATGGACATTAAGCTTTAAAACCAAAACGAGTCAGCAGTAGCTGGTTGAGATCGAAACCGGGCCGTTTTTCTAGAAAGGACAGGCAAAACTTTTTAAACAGGCTTTCCAGTTTCATTCTTCCATATTCATTCCGTTTCGTGAGTTTGAATTGATTGTTTCCCCCTTCCACAAATCCGGAACTTTCCGGATTCCTGATTGCATTTTTCACTGAGTCTATGTCTTTTTTTATGCTTTCACAAAAGGGCTGGATCCGGCTCTTCTCATACTTCCGGATGAACGGGGCTAATTCTTTCTCATTGGATCCCATCAGGATTTTATGGAATTCTTGGTACATGGTATGGATTTCTGATGTAATGGGATAGGCCTGTTGGATGGCAGAACTGTTTTTCTGCACTGTTTTATCCCGTTTGGTTTTCGCATTGACCGTCAACAAGTACCTTACCACCTGTCCCCGGCTGAGACGGATCACCCCTTCTGCCTCAGAAGAGCGATACGCACAGATCGCGTTGCTCTGTTTCCAGCCGGGAAAGTTATTTTCCTTTAGGCAGTGAATGTAATCCCATATCGTGTTCAGGCTCCCACTGTATCCTTGATACCTGATGTATTGATAAATCGTGAGATCACTTTCACCGTTTTGGATCATCTTGTAAATCAGGTTGGAATAGGCGGCTACCTTCGAACCTTCCTTCCGGATTTCTCTCCGGCCCAGGCGCATGATTTCTTCCTCTGTCATATGGATATATCGGTTTGCTGTCTCATATTTCATGTGGAACTCGTCCATCAGAGGGCGGATCTTCTTTTCTTCCATCTGGGCCCACCTCTCCTGTCCGGCACGGATTCGTTCGCTTTTTTTTAATGGCTTCATCCTGTTTTTTCCGAACCGCGTCGCTCAGACGATGGAATTGGCTGTCGAAAACAAGCTCCGTCCCGTACGTTTTTAAGGGGCAGGCGTTATCATAGTGCAGAGAGGCCATTTTAGCCGGATCGATGGTCCGTTCAACCCAGATCTTTTCAGGCCGTTTTTTCAGAATCTCTCCGTCCTTTAGATAAAGATGGTCCGGTATTTCGTCTTTAGCAAGTTTCGAAAGAGCGGTACTCAGGTTCTGCAAGAGATGAAAACGGTCGGCTATCTGGATACAGTTCGGGCGGGCCAGGCGGATTGCTTCCGAGTAAGCGCTCGCCCGGTCCCGGGCCACCTTGTTTACTTTTTTATGGGCCAGAAGCCATTCCCTCAAAGAGGCTCCGTCACGCCCTGGAAAAAGAGCGAGCGGCAGATGGGTCTGCGCGTTATAAATAACCGTCGCATAGGTCTGCCCTTTTCGGATCGCGACCTCATCCACTCCGATGGAAGTCACCTCCGGATCATCCGGCAGCTGAAACCGGCTGCCAAGCCGCAAGATGGAATCCCCGCTGACCTTTACCCCGATTTGGGCCAGCCTGCGGCTGCTGCCTTCGGCATTTCCGGCAAGAAAGGCGTCCAGGATCATTGCGTTCAGGGCGTCCGTCCTGGTTTGGGAATGTCTTGCGAAGGGAAGGGGTTCTACAAAGACCTTCCGTTGACAGTCCGGATTAGTACACTTATATTTATAAGATTTGACATGAAGGAGTGTGTGCTTGCCTCGGATGGGCGTATCCTGAAGGGTCCGGGTATAAGCCGAATTTAGGGTAGACGACAGGGCGCCGCAATCGGGGCAGGCACAAGGGTGGGACCTGGATTTTAGGTAGAGGTGCAGGGTGGAGCCATCGTCGTGCCACTCATAGATAAAGTGGTTTTCGTCAAACTTTAGGGGGCAGTTTTCCAGTTCCTTATATTTCATCATAAAAGATCCCTTCTTTCTACCACCATTATACCACGGCTGTCCATAGCTGCGGAAGAGCCTCCAACGAGCGCAAGCGTTTCCCGCAGGAACTTTTTCTGCCCGGATTCCCCGCCCGCAACAATCTGACACCCGGGACGAAAGACTCATCGATCCCTCTCACCATCCCGGCCCCCGGCCTGACGGCGGCGTCCTCATTTCTCAATCAAATCCCCTATTTTCCTTCATACGTAATCAACGCATCCACCTGATAGTTCTCCAAACGGTCCCTGCCGTGTAAACCTGCCAGTTCCATTACAAAACAGATTTTCACAACCTCACCGCCCAGTTTTTCGATCAGTTTGATGATCGCTTCCGTCGTTCCCCCGGTGGCAATCAGGTCGTCTACGATAACTACCTTCTGTCCCGGTTTTATAGAATCTTCATGCATTTCAATCACCGCGCTGCCGTATTCCAAATCATATTCCATGGAAACTGTCTTGCATGGCAGTTTTCCCTTTTTTCTTACGGGTACAAAGCCCTTATGAAGCGCGTAGGCAACCGGAACTCCGAAGATAAATCCTCTGGACTCGGGTCCCACGACGACGTCGAAGTCAACGCCTTCTAAATCTTTAAGAATCCTGTCTACCGACATGTGGAGTCCGTCCGGATCCTGGAGAATTGTTGTAATATCCCTGAAAATAATTCCCGGCTCCGGAAAGTCCGGAATGCTTCTCACATATTCTTCTAACTTTTTCATCTGTCTGCCTCTCTTCTTTATATACTCTTCTATCTTTTCTTTTATTTTCTCTTCTGTTTTTTTATCTCCGGTTTGGAAATGACTCGCCGTGCCATTCTTCATCCAGTCTGTCATACGGCGTCGGTTTCCTGCATTTCTTCCTGAACATCCAACCTCCCACTGCCAGGAGAATCAGGAGCAGCAGAGCCGAGGCGCTGATAACCGCTCCCAGCTTCAGCCCTTCCGGCATGTACTTAAGGACCACCGTATGGCGTCCGGCCGAAAGTTCAAGTCCCGAGAAGGTTCCGTAAATCTGTTTTATTGTCACAGGATTGCCGTCGACCAGGGCTGTCCAGCCTTTATCATATGGAATCGACATGAACATGGTTCCGCCGTCCCCGGCATCTATATTTCCCTCCAGGTAATCGTCGTCCCATACCCCGAGAATAAACGGATTTGCATTCAGGCGCTCGTAGATTGCCTTGAGCCCTTCTTCCTTAAACAGGTATGCCTCCGCATTCAGACCGTCCGAATTATCCTTATTTTCAAGCGTGACGGTTTCTCCTGCTTTACAGTAGCCAACCTCCACCAGATATCCGCGGTTCAGGCTGTCAAAGGTCTTAATATCCTCCCTGGCCGCCATTTTTACGGACTTTACCTGATGGTTCATAACATAAATATAGTATTCCCCGTCTTTTTCAGGCGTGAAACTGAACGTGCCGCCGTCATTCTCTCCCATCACCGTTTCAAACACAGGAGGCGTATCCAGGGCGTCACAGAGGTCGTTCTGGACGTCGATGGGATTCGGAAGATCCAGTTTCCATCCCGTCTCCATGATATCGGGCATCATAAAGCCCAGCGGCAGCGTATACGGATTTTCATAGAGGAAAGTCTCCCCTGAAAAATCCTTAAGCTGGATTCTGGGATTTAACTGTCTGTTGTTGTACAGCGCATATCGGACCGAAAACAGGGAGTCGATCAGCGGGGTGCTTCCGACAATGCTGTATGCATTAGTCGAGCCCTCACAGCCGACGTTCTTAAAGAAGGAAGTCATATCGGCGCTGGCCACGGAGGAAAACAGCGAAACGGACGGAAAATTCATCCACGCCCCGTCATTCTTCGTCTTTCCGTCCACCTTGTCCACGCGGTAAAATCCATTTCCCGTCTTAAGATCTTCCGTCAGTTCGATGACGCCCTCATTGTCCGACTTATAAGCCGAACGGCTCGTCGTCGTAATACTGGTCACCGTTGTATTGACCGCTGATTCCACAGCCACGACAGCCAGCGTAAGGAGAGCTGCCGTGGTCCGGGAACGCCGGGGATTCTTATAAAAGTAAATCAGTCCCGCATACACCGCCAAAAACAGGATTGCCACATAAAATACGATGAAATGGTAGGCTTCGTCTTTTACAAATTTCTGTGCCAGCAGCACGTAACCGACCGAACCCCAGAAGGCAATGGCAACATGTTTCTTCGGCGTCTCGTCAAGATACATATAAGCCCGGTAACACATGGACAGTATCAGGAAAATGTAAATAAAGGACTGACGGCACGGCAGGCTGTTGGGATAGTGGAAGCCATGCCAGATAAAATTCAGCACATTGATGGAAAAGCTGGCAAAAAACAAGAGCAAAAGCCCGCAGTAGACCGCCTTTTCCTTCACCGGAATCTTTCTGCACGCCAGGTATAAAAGGAAGAACAGAAAAACGGCGACGCCGCAGTAGATATTAGGCCAGTGGTCCAGCCCGATCTCCGTCTGCACATTCCCGATATGGCGCGCCAGCATATCAATGATGGAGAAATACATCTCATACGTCTTCGGGAAATTGAAATCCCCGGAGGCCGTGGTCTGAAGGGCTGCAATCTCGGGCAGCAGCACAAACGCCGCAAGCGCTCCGGCAATCAGTGAATAGCCGCCAAACTGGACGAGACTGATAAAGAAATCTTTTACCCGTCTCTTTCCCTCCAGAATCAAAAGACAGATAAAGTAAATCACCATAAACAGGCAGATCATGATGGAGATATAGTAGTTGGACAAAATGGAAAGGCCCAGGGTCACACAGTAAAGCATGCCCTTCTTCTCCTTTACCAGCCGTTCCAGCCCCAGCATAATCAGCGGGAACAGAAGGATGCAGTCCAGCCACATAATATTCCAGCTATAGGCCGCCATATATCCCGAGAGGGCATAGAAAATCCCAAAAAATCCCACGCCGAAATCCGAGGTCCGATTGTGTTTTTTCAAATAATAGGAAAAACTGAGGCCGCATAAACCGGTCTTAAACACAATCATGTACGTCATAAATTCTATAATATATTCTTTCGGACAAAGAATCACAAGCCAGTTGAGAGGACTTGCCAGATAGTAGGCATAGAGGGCCGCAAAATTGACGCCCATGCCGATATCCCAGCTGTAAAGCAGGCTGCCGCCGCTTCTCAGTTTATGATGGAACTCCGAAAAGAACGGCGCATACTGATGATACATATCCGTCCGAAGAAAGCTCTCCTGCCCGAACGGGAATATCCCTCTCTGGGCAAAGATGACAACCAGGATAATGACCGGAATAAAAAATGCCGCAATCAGTCCATCCGAAGGATGCAGAATCCCGCCGGAAACGGCTGGACGGAATTCCTCTTCCTCCTCATCCCTTCCGTCGGAATATTCATCGGAAAAATCATCCTGATCCTCTTGCTCCCCATCCGGGTAATCGTCCTGCTGATCTTCCTCAAACAGGTAACTCTCCTGAGAAGGCGCTTCATCCGGACCTTCTTCCGGATCTTCTTTCGGTCCTTCTGTATATTCGGGGTTCTCTTCGCAGCCGGTTTCTTCCTGTGTTCCTATCTCTTCACGGGTGGCTGCTGCTTCCCGTATTCCCGGTTCTTCCTGCCTTCTGCGTTCATCTTCTATTTTAAACGTCTGCTGAGACTCCGGCAGGTTTTTCTGTTCCGGTGTTTCTTCCATATAGAGAAATTCCTCCTCCGACGTTTCACGCGGCTGTTTCCAGGCTTTTACCCTGCCCGTGCCGGGACGTCCTGTTTCCTGTTTTTTTGCAGAACTCTGCTGAGACGGTTCCTGCTGTTCCCGTCCCCTCCTATTCCGGTCGTTCATATTCTGGTCCCCTATGTTCCGTTTTCCCGCATTTCTATCCCTTATATTCAATTCTCCTGTGTTCTGTCCATTTATATTCCGGTTCGCCGCGGGCTGTTCCGTCTTCTCCCGCGCTGTCTGCCTTCCCGCCGACACCTGCTCCAGCACTTCATCAAATTCTTTGGAAATTCCGGATATTTCATCCCTGTCCATAGGTTCCTCCAAAACGTCAGTTATTCTCCGCTGTCTTTTTAAATATAAATAACTTGCTGAATATATAATTCAGTACCAGCGATAATGCCGACACTGCGACTTTTCCAATCCATTCATTCCATCCCATCACATCCACGATTACCACCATGGCAGCCACGGTAAATGCTCCGGTCAGCGCACGGCATGAGACAAAGGAAACAAATTCCTTGCCCAGCTCCTTCGGACGGAATGTATAACTCTGAAATACAAAAAGCTTGTTTGTCACAAATGCAAAGATGACTGCCGCCGCCCAGGATGCGATAGAAGACAGTGCAACCGAATGGCCGAACCATCTCATCAGCGGATAAACAAGCCAGTCCACTGCCGTCGTAAGGACGCCGAAAATAAAGTAGGAGACCGTCTCACGGTTTACAAACCTTGCCCACAGTTTTCCCAGTTTTCCATTTAACATATCAGATTCCTCATAATTTCCCTTATTTATACCAATTAACGCAACCGCTTTGCCTTTCTGCGAGGCGGTTCGCAGCTAAATGCCGCCCTCCGGACAATTATCTTTATTCTATATTAGCCTGTCTCTCTTGTAAAGGTTTACACCGCTTCCTGACGAAATTTGTAAGATTTACGGTTACAGGAACGGTTTATCATTTAATGGGGTGCCGATAACGAAAAAGATTGTATGGGCCGCCGGCATGGCAATGCCCATACAATCTCATCATATCACATATTGCTCAGAAGCAGCTTATTTCGTCCCATTGAGATATTTGTTTACGCTGACAATCTTCACACAGAGAGCAAACAGTTCCGTAGCAGTGATAAGATCCTGAAGCGGCGGATAGGACGGTGCAATACGGATATTGCTGTCATGAGGATCCTTGCCGTAAGGATAGGTAGCGCCTGCCCCTGTCATCACAACGCCTGCTTTCTTACATTTTGCCACGATATCTTTAGCACAGCCGTCCAGAGAATCGAAAGAAATAAAATATCCTCCTTTCGGACTGGTCCAGGTACCGATTCCAAGTCCATCGAGTTCGCGGGCGAGAATGTTCTCCACCGCCTCAAACTTCGGTCTTAAAATCTCGGCATGTTTGCGCATATGCTCTACCATGCCGTGGATATTCTTGAAATAGCGGACATGACGGAGCTGGTTCACCTTGTCATGGCCGATTGTCTGCATTCTCAACTGTTTCTTGATATCTTCCAGGTTATTGTGGGATGTTGCAATCGCCGCAATACCGGAACCCGGGAAGCTGATTTTGGATGTGGAGGAAAACTTGTATGCCAGATCCGGATTTCCCGCTCTCTTGCACTCAGCCAGAATTTCAATCAGGTTATCCTGATCATCGTCATATAAATGATGCACGCTGTATGCATTATCCCAGTAAATTCTGAAATCGGCTGCAGCCGGTTTCAATCTTGCAAAACGGCGGACCGTCTGATCCGAGTAGGAATTACCGGTTGGGTTAGAATACTTCGGGACACACCAGATGCCTTTGATCGTCTCATCAGTGGACACGAGGTTCTCAACCATATCCATATCAGGTCCGTCTTCCGTCATCGGTACATTAATCATCTCGATGCCAAAATACTCGGTAATGGCAAAATGTCTGTCATAACCAGGTACGGGACATAAGAATTTCACTTTATCAAGCTTGCACCACGGAGTGTTCCCCATTACGCCGTGAGTCATGGAACGTGAAATTGTGTCGTACATAATATTCAGGCTGGAGTTGCCGTAAATAATAATATTATCAGCCGGAACTTCAATCATGTCGCCAAGCAGCTCTTTCGCTTCTTTAATACCGTCGAGTACACCGTAATTACGGCAGTCTGTACCATCTTCACATGTCAGGTCACAGTCACTGCTCAGCACATCCATCATTCCCATTGATAAATCGAGCTGTTCCACGCTTGGTTTTCCGCGCGACATGTCAAGTTTTAAATCCTTCCCCTGAAATGCATGGTACTGGGCAGACAGGTCTTTCTTAAGCTCCAACAACTCTTCTCTCGTCAATTCGCTGTATGGCTTCATCCTCAAATTCCTCCTTAATCATTCCAATATCTGTTTTTCCGGCCCCTCAGGCACAAGCCTGTATTTATTTCCAAACAATCACCGAAAAGCAGTAAGATAATGATAGCATAAATACAGAACGCCTGACAAGCGGATTTTTGTATAAATATGTACCGTTTTTTGGCGAAATAATAATAACATTGACATGTTTCCCTGCTGAATGCTATAATGCTGGATGCTGTAATTGTTAGCACGCTAATTAACAGGAGGATAAAAATGTCAGCTACAGCTATGTCAAATGAAAATAAAATGGGCACCATGCCCGTCAATAAACTACTGGTTTCCATGTCGCTTCCCATGATTGCGTCCATGCTGGTACAGGCTCTTTACAACGTCGTAGACAGTGTCTTCGTCGCCCAGATCAGTGAGAATGCCCTGACTGCGGTGTCACTTGCTTTTCCTATCCAGAGCCTTATGATCGCGGTGTCATCCGGAACATGTGTCGGCATCAATGCCCTGCTCTCCCGCTCCCTCGGTGAAAAGCGCCAGAAGGAAGCCAACCTTTCAGCCGCCAACGGCGTATTTCTGGCCTTTGTCAGCTACCTTGTTTTTGCACTGATTGGAATCTTCGGTTCACGTCTGTTCTTCGCAAGCCAGACGGAGAACGTGGAAATCATAGAATACGGTACGCAGTATCTCACCATCTGCCTGGTTTTCTCCTTCGGTATTTTCATGGAGATGACATTTGAGCGAATTATGCAGTCCACCGGCCGGACCATCTACAGCATGGTGACACAGGGAACCGGAGCCATCATCAACATTATCCTGGATCCGATTATGATTTTCGGTCTGTTCGGTTTCCCTCGTCTCGGAATTCAGGGAGCCGCCATCGCCACGGTCACAGGCCAGATTATCGCAATGATACTTGCCATTTTGTTTAATAAAAAGAAAAACCATGACGTTCAGCTCTCTATAAAAGGCTTCAGGCCCGACGGCCGCATCATCGCCAAGATTTACGAGGTGGGTGTTCCTTCCATTGTTATGCAGTCTATCGTCTCCATCATGACCTTTGGTATGAATAAAATTCTTATCATGTTTTCCGAGACGGCCGTTTCCGTCCTGGGTATTTACTTCAAGCTCCAGAGTTTCATCTTTATGCCTATTTTCGGATTAAATAACGGTGTGATTCCGATTGTTGCCTACAACTACGGAGCGGGAAACAGAAAGAGAATCATGGATACCATTAAACTGAGCACCTTCATCGCCATCGGAATTATGCTGATCGGCCTTATCATCTTCCAGTTGTTCCCGGAATGGCTGCTGATGCTTTTCAACGCCTCCGATCACATGCTGGAAGTCGGCGCACCGGCGCTGCGCATCATCAGCACCAGCTTCCTGTTTGCAGGCTACTGCATCATACTCGGCTCCGTTTTCCAGGCGCTGGGCAACGGAATCTACAGCCTCGTCGTATCCGTAGCCAGACAGCTTTTCTGCATCCTGCCTCTGGCTTACCTATTCGCAAAAGTGGCGGGCCTCCACGCTGTGTGGTACTCCTTCCCGCTGGCGGAACTTATCTCTGTCACACTGACTACGATTCTGTTCAGGAGAATTTATGTGAAAAAGATTAAGACACTTTCCCGATAGGGGGTGCTGATTGTCGATATGACCGCTCTCCCAATATATCATTGTTTTGATTGAGAAATGAGGACGCCGCCGTCAGGCCAGGGACCGGAGTGGTGAGGGGGAGCGATGAGTCTTTCGTCCCGGGCGTCAGGTTGTCGTGGGCGGGGAATCCGGGCAGAAAAAGTTCCTGCGGGAAACGCTTGCGCTCGTTGGAGTACATAATGGGGATTTGATTGAGAAATGAGGACGCCGCCGTCAAGCCGGGGACCGGGGTGGTGAGGGGGATCGATGAGTCTTTCGTCCCGGGCGTCAGGGTATCGCGGGCGGGGAATCCGGGCAGAAAAAGTTCCTGCGGGAAACGCTTGCGCTCGTTGGAGTACATAATGGTACTAACCTCGAAAAAACCTCGGTAAGTACCAATGGACTCCAGGTTCCCTCCGGAATCTTTTTCTCCCTTCTTCCCCGCAGGAAGGTTATGGCCGGGACGAAAGACTCAGCCAAGACGCTGCCCGGCCCCGGCCTGCGGCGGTTTCGCTGTCCTCTTTCTTCAATGGGGGAGGCGCTTGTCGCTGCCACTACGTCTTTATAGAATGCCTGAAAACTACATCCTGTACACTATGAGACTATGTAAACGCTCTAAGATTATAATCTTATAATCTTAGAGCGTTTATTCTGATCCTCTTTTTATGCAGCCCAAGATGTCATCAGAATGTAAAATAGTTACGACTATATCGTGGCCGCGACAATACCACCACCACACTTGACGAAAGAGACAATCAGCCCCTGAAGCCGGCGGACGGGGCAATACCTTCCCTGAGTCTTCAGTCCCGCCAACAACCTGCCCGGGGAAGGAAGGAGAAAACTTTCCGAAGGGGACCTTGGAATCCGCCGGTGCTTAGCGAGGTTCTTTCGAGCTTAGCATCCGCTGCGCATTCCACAAGCGGAAGCGAGTCCCCGTAGGAATTTTTTCTCCTGGATTCCCCCTCACCACACCTTACCAACCGGGACTGAAGACTCATCAACAACCTCCCACTCCCCCGTCCGCCGTCTTACAGAGGCGTCCTCGCATCTCAATTAAATCCCCAGCAGACACAGTAACATCTGCTTCATCGCCAAAGCCTCATGCCTCCTCATCAGTCGCTCCATTTTCTTAAGATTGTAATCCGAATGCTCCAACTGCCTGGACCAGAGATGGGCTGTCTCTATCTGGTTCTCTTCCGTGAAGTTCCCGGTCTCTTTAAGAATTCCCAGATCTGCTTCCCGTATTACCAGACAACTGAATACAGCCATCTTGACTGCGGTCAGCAATTGCCCGTCATATACGGCTCCCAGTACATAGGTATAGAGGAAATACCTCATCAGTTTTTCCATATCGGAATCGATGAAAGGATATACCTGTTTTAGCTTTTTCTGCAGTTCACTGCGGGAAAGCTCCTGATTCTGCGCGGAATGCTCCGCGGCTCCGGTATTCCCGCCATATAATACTTTCGCATACCTCCCGGCCATCTCTTTCCACCTGCGTGAAACTGGTTCAAGGGTATCGGTCAGTTCCAGGTAAAGACACATCAGGCTGTCCCTCTGCCTCTCCCCCGCCCCGCCTTTATATGAGCGGTACAGGGAGAGCAGGCGTTCTCTGTTCGCCGGCAGAGTGTAGCGGGCAAGCAGCCGTTCAATACTGTCCTTCCGGCCGTTTTCCAGTCTTTTTTGGGCGTCATGTGCCAGAGTCAGAATAACCGCCATCCTGGTTTCCATCTCTACACCTTCCCATGAGAGTATGGTATAGAAGGACTCCCTGACTTTTAGAAGCTGCCTGAGCAGATGCGTGTCCACCTCGCTGTCCGCCCTTTTCCGGTCTTTTCTATTTTCAACCGCTTTCCTGCGAATGTAGTATTCGGGGATGGCTGTTTGCACATTCTTAAGCCGCCTTGTTTTATCCTCCGCTTTTGTTTTCCCGGCGCTCTCATCCTCTCCCCTTCTTCCTGTTCCCAGGATCAGCCTGGCAGCCTCAGGGCAGGCCAGGGAGAGCGTCACCTCGCGCAGCGGGCCGTAGTCCTCCATATGGCGCGGAAAATCGCGGCAGGTTCTGCACAGGCTCTTTTCTCCGAGGCAGGTATACATATCGCAGAGGTTTTCCCGATTTAAAAACGGGCATCTTCCCTCCCTCTGGATGAAGCTGCCCGTCCCGGTGTCGATGGACTCACGAAGCCGTCTTCCAAATTCCCCTTTCACGCACTGGTAGCGTTTCAGGGAAACCGGATCGATGGAGACTCCCCACGAGGCACAGCACGTGTCTTCGCAGAGGGAGCCTGTACATGAAAATTCTCTATAGTAGTGCGGATAGCGCACCGTAATTATTTTTTTCATTCATTAGCCTGTTCTTTCATCCGTTAACCGGTTCTTTAGACGCTGCCTTTTCTCTCATTCCAGCACCTTCATCATCTCTCCCAGCCGGCGCAGGGCTTCATCCAGGGTATCCTTCTGCCTTGCAAAATGCAGACGGATCAGATGGTTCACCTCTTCTTTAAAGAAGCTGGAACCGGGTACTGCGGCCACGCCGTATTGATTGATCATCCACTCACAGAATTCCAGATCCGTATATCCTTTAAACTGAGGCAGGGCAAGGAAATCGGAAATATCGATCAGGATAAAATAGGAACCCTGGGGAACCGTATGCTTCAGCCCGATTTTTCCCAGCCCCGCCACAAAATAGTCTCTTTTCTCCGTATAAATCTGCTGAAGCTCCTCGTAATATTCCGGTCCGAAATTCAGGCCCACGGTTGCCGCCTCCTGAAGCGGAGCCGCCGCCCCGACGGTCAGGAAATCATGGACTTTCTTCGCTCCCTCAATCACTTCCTCCGGCCCGATCAGATAGCCGAGCCGCCATCCCGTAATCGAGTAGGTCTTGGAAAGCGAATTGCAGGTAATCGTCCTTTCATACATGCCCGGCAGGCCTGCCATATGTACGTGCACATTGGGTTTGAAAATAATGTGCTCGTATACCTCATCCGTCACGACAAAGGCATCGTATTTCTCAGCCAGGGAACCGATAAAGGTAAGTTCCTCCCGCGTAAACACCTTGCCGCAGGGGTTGGACGGATTGCAGACGATAATGGCTTTTACCCCCTGTTTAAACGCATCCTCCAAAACTTCACGGTCAAAGTTAAATTCCGGCGGAATGAGCGGTACATAAATCGGATTAGCGCCCGAAAGAATGGCGTCTGCCCCATAGTTTTCATAAAACGGGGAAAATACGATGACATTGTCTCCGGGATTGCAGATGGTCATCATAGCGGCCATCATGGCCTCCGTCCCCCCGCATGTCACAACGATCTCTTTATCGGGATCAATCGCACGCCCGATGGCATTACCGTGTTTCCTGGCCAGAGCCTCACGGATATTATCGGCGCCGAACGTGATGCTGTACTGGTGAGGTCCCTCCGCTGCGGCTTTTGCCAGTGCATCGGTTATCTCCTTCGGCGGGTCAAAGTCAGGAAACCCCTGGGATAAATTGATGGAACCTTCTTTTGCGTCGCTGATTCTCGTCATTCTCCGGATGACGGAATCTGTAAATGTGCCGACGCGGTCACTTAATTTTGGCATAATCTTTTCCTCCTGAACTTCCATTGATAGAACTTTATAATACCTTACTTAAAAAGTCCTTCGTCCTCTCCTGCTTCGGATCTCCGAAGATCTGCGCCGGAATTCCCGCCTCTGCGATCATTCCTTCATCCATAAAGAGGACACGGTCCGAAACTTCTCTTGCAAATCCCATCTCGTGGGTTACAATCACGGTCGTCAGTCCCGTTGTCACCAGTTCCTTGATAACAGCCAGAACTTCACCAACCATTTCCGGGTCCAGGGCGGAAGTCGGCTCATCAAACAGCATTACCTCCGGCTCCATAGCCAGGGCGCGGACAATAGCAAGACGCTGTTTCTGTCCGCCGGAAAGCTTTGTGGGGCGTACCCCCGCCTTTTCATAGAGGCCGACGCGTTTTAAAAGCTCCGCCGCCATCTCATGCGCTTCCTCTCGGTTTTTCATTCCCAGAAGCACGGGCGCCATTGTGATATTCTCTTCCACCGACATGTTGGGGAAAACGTTAAAATGCTGGAATACCATTCCCATCTTCTGCCTGTGCACGTTGATATCCACTTTTTTATCGGTTAAATCCACATCATGGAAAAATATCTTTCCGCTGCTTGGAGTCTCCAAAAGATTCAGGCAGCGCAGCAGCGTGCTTTTGCCGGAACCCGACGGACCGATGATAGAAACCACCTCGTTCTGGTGGATTTCTTCCGTCACGCCTTTTAACACCTGAAGCTTTCCAAAATCTTTTCTCAGATTTTCTACCCTAATCATTGCTTGCCATCCTCCTCTCAAATACCGTGATCAGCTTGCTGAGCGTAAACGTCAGCAGGAAGTAAATAATTCCGACGATGATAAGCGGTTCCAGCGTCAGATATAAAGCGCCGTTAATGGTGCGGAATGTCGTCATCAAATCGCCGAGGAAGAATGTGGACGCAAGGGAAGTCTCCTTAATATCCGTAACAAATTCGTTGCCTAGGGCAGGGAGAATATTTTTAAGGGCCTGGGGAAGAATGACCTTCTTCATAGCCTGGGAGGTATTCAAACCGAGGCTCCTGGCGGCTTCCATCTGACCCGGATCCACGGCCTGGATTCCGGCGCGGATAATCTCGGACACATAGGCCGTTGCATTTAGCACAAGGGCGGTGCAGACACAGGTGAACTTTGACGGTTCCCACGGCAGGATCTGCGGCACCAGAAAATAGAACAGGTACAGCTGAAGCAGCAGCGGGGTTCCTCTCATAATCTCAATATAGGCGGTGGACAGAAATGAGAGTATCTTAAATTTTCCCATCTTCGCCAGAGCCACCAGCGTTCCAAGCACGGTACCCATCGTAACCGTAATCAGGGCCAGCAGCAGTGTATAACTCATTCCTTCCAGGAACAGTCCGCTGTAACGCTGTACCAGCATCATTATATTTCCTACCATAGCATCCTCCATTTTCCTGAACTGCGCAGTATTTCTTCACTGCGGTCATTTCTAACATGTAAAAGGGGGTGGCGGAACCTTCCGGCCTCTCACCGGACGCTCCGCCACTCCCGCAGACATTTTCTTTTCCGGAAAGTAACTTTTCATTACCTTCTGAACCGTTACCGGGAATTGTTACTATTCATAACCCCGCTGTAAAGCGCGGTTCTGCGAACAGTAACCGGGAATTACTTTACTCCCTGAATTTCATTCGATAACTGGCTGGCTTCGTCGATCCACTGGTAGTAGATTTCACTGTCCACCACTTCCTTGACAATTCCGTTGATCTCAGCAAGGAATTCCGGCTCGTTCTTTACAACGCCGGCTACCACGCCGAGGGAAGTGTAATCAAATTTCTCATCACATTCAACCAGATCCGGGTAATTGGCAAGATAATTGTCGGCCGCTACGCTTGCAAGGGCGATTCCTGCCACTTTACCCGTCTTTAACATCATGATTCCGTCCGTCACGGCGCTGACCACCTCGCATTTTGCATCCGGAACCTGTGTTGTGACCAGATCATACTGCAGAGTTCCGTTCTGGGCGGCAATGCTCTGTCCTGCAAAATCGGCAAGTGTTTTATATTTATCGGCATCCTCTTTCAGGATTACGATTACCTGGTCGCCGTCATTATAATATACATCCGAAAAGTCCATGGTAGTCTTCCGCTCTTCCTTCGGCACCATGCCGCAGATGGTAAGGTCCACACGGCCCTGGCCGATGGCCGCCATGCAGGCGTCAAACGCCATGGCTTCAATCTGAAGTTTCACTCCCAGCTTATCGGCAATGTATTTTGCCAGTTCCATATCGGCGCCGACATATTTTTCCTGGCCGTCTTTTGTGATGTCCTCAAATTCATAAGGCGGATAATCCGGGGATGTCGCTACCTTTAAAACACCGGCCTCCTTGATTGCCTTTAAACGCCCGGTCAGCTCTCCCGAAGCTTCCGCACCTTCCAAAGCCTCATCGGCCGCCTTTGTATCGGCTGCCTGTGCCGCACCTCCGTCTGTCTCTACCGCCGCATTAGCAGCCGCTGCCTCCGTGCCTTTCGTGCTTCCTCCGCACGCCGTCAGGCTTAACGCCATTGTTCCCGCAAGTAAAATTGCCAATAACTTTTTCATAATTCTCCTCCATTCCGCCCTTTTTGGGCTATATCCAATTCCAGTTCCGCACGGATGCATCCGCTTACTCAGTCACATCCGCTCCCAGATAAACTTCCAGGGCCGCTCCTGCCATGGCCTTTGCCGCCAGATGCAGAAGCTCATGTGCACCTTCAGAATCGACGATTCTTAAGAAATCCTCCTCATGAGGGCCTGCTTTCGTCATCTTGCCAACACCCAGCGTAGAGTAACAGGTGGGGCATGCATAAGACACATTCCCGATGTCGGAGCTTCCGGAGTGGTATCTGTCTCCCTCCGCCAGTTCCGTGATGCCAAGTCCCGCAAGCTGTCCCTTCATAATATCGTTCAGTTTCTTATTGCGTTTAATGTCATAGTATGTATTCTGCGCCCTCTTAAACTCAAATTTAGCTCCCGTCATCAGGGCCGCTCCCCTGCCGCAGTTTAAGACCTTCTCAATCACTTCTTCCAGATAATCCTTCTGGCCCGCTCTTACGAAAACCGCCATGGATGCATAATCAGGAACGATATTCGGAGCCATGCCGCCGTTCATCACCGTGTAATGGACTCTCACGTCGGGTTCCAGATGCTGCCTGATTGCGTTGATTCCGGCCATCGCTAGGTTGCATGCCTCCAGGGCATTAATGCCGTTCTGCGCATTGCTGGACGCATGGGCCGCAACTCCGTGGAATTCAAAAACAAAATCCGTCATAGCCAGTGTCACCGTATCGACGCTGAAATCCTGATCCAGGTGCATCTGGAATGCAGCAGCCATTCCGTCAAAAGCTCCTTTTTCCGCCATATCGACTTTTCTGCCCGTATTTTCTTCGGCAGGCGTTCCTATGTATACAATTTTTCCTTTAAAAAGCGGTTTTATCTTTGCCAGGGCCGCGCAGGCTGCAAAGGTGCTGGCCGCAATCCAGTTGTGCCCGCAGGCGTGGGCCGGTGCGTCGTGGTTTGGACCGTATCCGGGAAGGGCGTCATATTCTGCTAAAAAGCAGACCGCCGGGCCTTCCTCATCTCCCAGCTCGCAGCGGAACGCCGTGGGAATGCCCATATAAGGGAATTCAACCTTAAATCCCAGTTTGGCGATTTCCTCCGTCAGATATCCGGCTGAAAAGAATTCCCGGTCTCCCAGTTCAGGGTGTTTAAATATGCACTCACTTACCTGTTCCGCCAGGGGAGCTATTGTATCTTCCGCATCCCATAACTGTTTTTTTATACACTCATCAAGCATAAAATCTCTCTTTTCTCTTCATTTTTGAATATATATAAGTTTTATGTGCATAATAATAACACTGTTGCCAAATGTTGTCAACTTGTTTTTTTGCCTGATTTTCCGTTCATTTTCATACATTTTTAGCACAAATGATGAAAATGCGGCGGGAACGTCACAATGCATAAAGTTTTGAATATAATCCTACATGCATAAACGCTGCATACCTTGTATCCTTTCCGCAGTTTAAAGGCGGTGATAACGCTCCCCGCGCCATTCACCGCCTTTTACCATCTATCCATTTACCATTTAGCGCTTCACTCCGTACCCGGTAACCTTCTCCACCTTGCAGAGAGCTTCCCAGACCATATCTTCCGTAACAGGATAGGGAATATGCTCCATATCCGGGCCGCTGACCGATTCTTTAAGCATATCCTGTAAGGCGCCGCGCTCCAGGGGAACGTCCATCTCCTTAAGGCTCACGGGGATTTCCAGCGTTTGAAGAAGCCGCCTCACTTCCGCAAACTCCTCCGTCCGGCCGTCCACCATAAGCTGTATCAGGAGCCCGTAGCCGACCAGATCGCCGTGCAGAAAGCGCTCCGCCACTCCCGGAACCAGATCTAGGCCATAGCATACGGCGTGGGCAAGAGCACAGTTATAGCAGTCTTCCACCATATGGGATACAAGCCCTGTATTCACCGTAATTGCCAGCACGGCCTGAGTAAAAGCATCGCCTGCCCTCCCCTGTTCAAATTCCTCAAGCGCCTTTCCCGCATATGTATGAATCCGCTCATAGCAGAGATTGCTGATCTCGCGTCCCAGAGCCGAGTGATAGTCCAGTTCATCCCCTCTGGCTGAGAAATGGCACTCAAAGTATTTTGCAATGGTGTCGCCCATGCCCGCACGAAAATATTTTTTCGGCGCATGAATCATGATATCAGTATTGATAAAGCAATGAACGGCGGGACGTTCAAAGAAATAGAAGCTGTCAAATCCGCCGTCCTGCCGGTATACGACAGACAGCGCCGCCATCGAGGCACAGTTGGATGGTATCGTCGGAAATGTGAATACCGGAACTCCCAGCTCATGGGCCGTGCCCTTCGCCGTATCCATTGCCTTTCCGCCGCCCATGCCGAATACCATGTCTATTTTCTGGTCCTGATAGAGGCTGCTGAGTTCCCTGATTCTCTCATAGGTACATTCTTTTCCATAGATAACGGTATCCACGATTTCCAGCCTGCTCTTTGTCAGTGTCAGAGCGCCGTCCAGAAAAGGGCGGCCCTTCATCATGCCAGTCTCTCCTCCTATTAAAAGCACGCGTTTGCCATAGGGAGAACAGAAACGGTCCACCTGGTAATAGGCGTCGTCACCGATTGTATAACCCGCAAAAAGTTTTGTCACTGCTTTCATTTTCTGTCCTCCGACTGTTTTCTGACATCCAGATACTCCGCCCTGTACTGCTCCATCAGACGGCAGCTTGCATCAAAACGCTCCGCCTCCTCCTGTGACAATACAGGGATAATCCGTTCCACAATTCCTCCTGCCCCTGTTACGGACGGAATACTGGTGTAGATCACCGGGCTGTCCGCAGTCCTTCTGTATTTACCCGAACAGGGGAGCGCCTGGCGTCCGTCCGTCAGAATTGACCGGATAAGTTCTGCCGCGGCCGCTCCGATTCCGTATTCCGTGCTGCCCTTTCCAACAAGAATCTTCCATCCCGCTTCGATGGTGGCTTTCTCTACCTCCGCCTTATCGAGGCTTCCGTACCGCTCCGGACTTTCCTTCTCTAGTTCTGTCAGGAAACGGCCGCCGATCCGCACCTGTGACCAGACCGGAACCTGGCTGTCGCCGTGTTCTCCCACGCAGAATGCCTCCACACCGGACGGGGCGATGTTAAGCGCCTGTGCCGTCCTGATACGGAAACGCGCCGAATCGAGCGCCGTACCCGTCCCCACTACGGGAAGATCAAGGTGCATGGAAAAATAAAGCGCCACCAGATCGCAGGGATTGGTGATGGATACAATCACACCCTGAAAGCCGGAGGATTTAATCTCCGGGATAATCCTGTCCGCAATATTCAGGGCCTCCTCCAGCTCTTCCAGCCGGTTTTCCTTAAATATCGCTCCGCAATAGCTCAACACGCAAATGTCGGCGTCCCGCAGTTCCTCATAGCCTCCGTTTCGGACCGTTGTATTTTTACCTGTATAGCATGCCGTATCCTGAAGATCCACCGCATGGGCCCAGGCCTTGTCCTCATCTGTATCCAGCAGGACAATCTCCTCACAGATATCCTGCATCATCAGGGCGCTGGCCACATGGGCACCGACATGGCCCGCACCGATAATCACCGTTTTTCTTTTTGACATCGTCTTTCTCCTCGTTCACGTGGTTTAAGGTGTCTCCTGGGGAAGAAATATCTTGAACCGTATTTCTCCATTATTATAAGGAGGGAGGGGGCAGGTGTCAATGAGAAAAAAATCAGAAGATGGAGGATGACGCCAGGGTTACTGTTCCCCCATCTCCGGGAGCGGGGGCGGAGTTTCCATGTTTCTCTCTTCGTGTTTTACTTCTGTACACCGCAGAATAGTGCAGTACAGTGAAATCAGGGCGGAGGAAAGGAGGATTCCGGCTATGATGTCGGTGAACCAGTGAACTCCTGATATCAGTCGTCCTGCTGCTGTTACAATGATAATCAGGGCGGAGATTGTATCTGCTGTCCATAACAATGTTTTCTTTTTAACCAGATAATAATGAAACTGGATTATTGCCGTTACCATGATACAGATGACGATCATGGTGTGGGAGGAAGGGAATGATGCTTCCAGCTTTTCAGACAGGAGGATTGGCCTGTAGTTGACAATTTTGGTTTCGAAGTATACGTATACCGCGATGACGGTGATGTAAAATGCGCCGAGTAACAGAATGCGGGCGTCTACTTTTTTGATGCTTCTGCGCCTGATGAGCTGGAGCAGGCCTAAGACAGCGAAACCGAGGGCGACGGCTATGGCGGCGAGGCCCAGGTAGTCGGTGATGGTGTACCAGATCAGATTGACACCGAAAAACTTAAATACCGCCTGATTTATGGAGGCAAAGCCTACCGTGGACTGCCCGGGTCCAACCGGCTGGACGTCAAAGGTCTTTACCATAACCGTAAAAAGCAGGAAAATCAGAAACAGGGTTCCCGTGATGAGCAGTGATTTTTTTGTTTTCTTTTGCATTGTAAATCTTCCTTTCTTTTGCTGTGATAATTTTTCTGCAGACTGCCCTTTGATTATCTGTCCCTGCGGCCTTAAGAGCAAGAAACCTGCCGTCACAGCGGCAAAAGGCCCCCGACACCTTTCGTGTCGGAGGCCTTTTTTCAAGGATTTAAGACTGTTTTGCCTGAATTTGTTTCAACAGGATAAATATTTTTACGGAGAAAAATAAAAACAGCAGCACTGTCACATATGGTTCCCTCGCCGCGGCAAAAGCGCAAATCGCCGCCGCTCCCCATGCAATTGAACATTTGGCGGTGATGCCGCACCACGGTTCTTTGTCCAGGCGGATCAAGATAAGTTTTACAATTCCCAATGCGATCATGAGTATAAAAACCGCCCAATAAATCATCTGGTTTATCTCTGCCGTATCCGTAAAGGAAAGAAGACTGACGAAATAAATATGACCATCCTCCAATCTTCCGTACAGGGGCAGAAAAATAAACGCCGCTGCCATTATATCAATGATTCCTCCGATGAGGCCGTAAATCTTTTTCATATTGGAACGGTTTTCGCATTCCGCTAAAGTAATCAGTTCGTCACCTGACAACAGCTCGTCTATGGACACTGAAAAGAATTTGGAAATACATTTTAGCGAGTCGATATTAGGATAGCCCTTGCCGCTTTCCCATTTGGATACGGCCGTCCTGGATACATAGAGCTGCTCCGCAAGCTGTTCCTGTGTAAGATTGTGTTGTTTTCTGAGCTGTTGCAGCTTTTCATTAAATTCCATTCAAGCCTCTCCTGTCGTTTTTTATTGTTTCTGTGTCTGAGGATTCCCACCGCCTGCACAGACGGCTGGGTCCGTATTACCGGCTCAGTCAAAGACCCTTTTAAAGTATACAGGAACCGCAACAGAAAAAGCAATGGAATCTTTTGCAGCCGCTTTATCATGGTTCCTGTCTACTCCATCCCCAGTAACACGCTGCGCGATGCACAGAAACATAAAATGACTTCGTAAAATGACTGCCCGCCCTCACGGATTGACTTTCCCTGTCCTGTCATCTACAATAAAAGTGTCTGTCCCGTCTTTTTCACCGTTTCGCGCCATGTAGCTAGGGATATCCGCGCACGGCACGCAGGAAACTCCCTGCGGGACACTATCTGCACAGTATCCTTTAGAGAAATATTTACAATATGGAGATTAAATTATGGAAACAATCAATATGAAAATTGAAACAATACCGGCCGTTCTCTACGGAAAACCGTCTGACAATGTGTACCTCTTTGTCCATGGTAAAAACGGCTGTAAAGAGGAAGCGGCCGGGTTTGCCCCTACGGCGGAAGCCAGAGGGTGGCAGATGCTTGGTATTGATCTCCCCGGACATGGGGAACGCAAAGCAGAGGGGGAGCGTTTTCTTCCCTGGTATACGGTTCCCGAGCTGAAAACCGTTATGCAGTATATTGGACAGCATTGGAAGGAAATGGCCCTGATGGCAAACAGCCTCGGCGCCTGGTTCAGTATGATGAGCTTTCAGGACATACCGTTTAAGAAATGTCTTTTCATCTCACCGGTTCTCGATATGGAACGGCTGATCCGTGATATGATGATGTGGGCCTCCGTTTCTGAAGACGAGCTCCGGGAAAAACAGACTATTCCCACGAATTTTGGCGAGACACTGTCGTGGGAATATCTGGAATATGCTAAAAATCATCCTGTGGCAAAGTGGGATGTCCCGACTGAAATCCTGTATGCAGGTAAAGACAATCTGACCGGGCGGAGCACCGTGGATGCTTTCACGGAAAAATTCGGCGCCGGTCTCACCGTTATGGAAGAAGGAGAACACTGGTTCCACACACCGGAGCAGTTGGATGTGCTGGCAGGGTGGGCCGATAAAATGATATAAAAAGCTTATCTGTCCGGTTCGCCTCAAAAATGGATATTAATAAAGTCATATGTAAACATAATCGCATCCTGTGTCAATGTTTCACAGGCGTGCGGCGGATCGTCTTCCCTGAATCCTCCCGGCCTTAAGTCACGGCATTTCAGGGAACCAAATTTGCCGATAAAGCAATCGGCAAACTCATAGCAGATCCGTGCTGTCTCTCTATCTGTCTTCCCCTTCATCCGGCCATAAATTCCTATAAACATAAGAGAGCCCTCAACCAGGCCGCACTGCGCCCGGTAGCCGCCTGCACCATGCAGTCCAATCGCCGCGGCCAGCGTCTGTTCCTGAAGTGTGGCTTCAAAACATTCGGCCAGACAAATCAGCGTGGTTCTGGCACAGTTGATATCCTGCTGCCAGTATAATTCGTGTACCTTCTGTCTGATCAATTCTTCTTTTTCCATCTATAATCCCCCATGTGACCCTTATCTCACCGGCTCATAATCAATCTGTGATTCCTCGTCTGTGGCTTCCAGCTTGAAGATAACAGGACGCAGACCGTCGTTGCAGCTGCAGATCGCCACCCCCGGTTTTCTAATCCAGTCGCCATAATAAAAAACTTCATTCCCCGCGCCATGGGCCAGGGCAAAGGCATACTGGTAAATGGCTTTCCACGCCTCGTCGCAGAATCCTTCCGGCTTTGCGTAATCTGCGTAAAAAATCTGCCCCTCCCGGAGCATCGGACAGGCCGACAGGCCCTCCGCACCATATTCTTTTGCCAGTTCTTCATCTAATGTTGTCTTTAAAACCGTTATCTTCACTTTTCTCATATGGATTCTCCTCTCCTATCTGCCTGTTTTCATCCGGACCTTCAGCCCGGACTTCCTGTCGGTTATATAAATAATAATTCCAGCAGGTCTTCCGAAGTGAATGTGTCTCCCTCCCAGACCTCATCTGAGAATGCCCCCAGATTTTCAAGGGAATACTCCAGTTCCCGGGAATAATACCGGATAATTTCAATCTGCTCCTCCGCCGTCACACCCCTGCTTCCGGCATATTTTTCCATGTCAAACAATCTGATAACCAGAATGCTTACCACGGTAAATGCGGCTCTGGAAAGAAGGTCACAGTCAAAGCAGGATTTCAGATAATACCGGTATGTAAAATAGACGGCGAGATGTTCATACTGATACTCCCGCTCTTTAAAATACGCTGCGAATTCCTCCCTTTTTGCAAGGACAGACTCAAGCGTTCCTTCCAGATGCCCAAGCAGCTCGGGCCACTGTTCTGAAACCGGCTCCAGCGTACGCAGAAACTTTAGTATTACCCGGTATCTGTCGGCCGCCACTGCAAAAATCCCTTCTTTTTCCGAAGCTAAAAGCCCCGGTCCACCACTCTCCGTTACAAGGTTTGCGCTCCTGTTCCCGTCGTCTTCCCTGCAGTCTTTCAAAAGCCCGGAGACAAATTCCGGATCCCTGTATTCTTCCGCCACCTCACGGATCCACTCCGACGTCTGTGCCCTGACTTCTCCTCCTGCCTGAACTCTGACCGGCGCTCCTGTATCTATTCCACCGCTGTCTACCTGCGGCGGATTTTCCTGATAATCGGCGTATATACTCAGATAATCCTGGATATCCTCTGAGAGCATCAGGTAGAGGGCGAGTCTTTCATTCAGTGGAATTTCCCTGTTCTGAAGCAGTTCAAATGCGGTTTCACGTGCTGCCAGCAGCCCGGCAAGAAGAGGATCCCGGAACGCCTCATCCCACGATTCGCTTTCCTGCAGCTCTTCCAGTTCCGTCACAAACTCTGCTTTTTTAGAAGATTCCAGGATAAGACCTGCCGCCGTCTCGCAGCACAAGCCCACCCCCTTCTCCGTCAGCCCATCAAACCATTCGTAATATCTCGGGTGTTCCCTGCATATATCACAGAGGCTCTCTTCTCCCAATTCCCGTATAATCTCGCAGAGGTTGTCCTGATCCAGAAACGGACAGCGCTCCCCCTGGAGAATAAAATGAGGAGGTTCTCTGTCAGAAGGAGATTTTCTCTCTGACGGAGGTTCTTCAGCCTGAACTTCCTCCGTCTGAATTCCTTCTCCTCCCGGCCATGAAATCATCTCCCGAAGCTTTTTCCCCAGCTCCCCGGAAACATTCTTATATCTCCCGGCCGTCTTTTCATCAATGTCAATTTCCCAGCCGATGCAGCAGTTGTCGCTGCAGGCCGAAGCCGTGCACCTGAAACGGTCAAAGTAATCCGGTTTACGTACCAGTGTTCTCTTTTTACCACTCACCTCTGTGTGTTCCCTCTTCCAGCATTTTATTGTATTCCTCCCATGGGACGTACCTTCCTCCCATGCTCTCAAGATGCTCCGTATGAAACTGGCAGTCGATAAACAGGAACCCGTTCTCTTCCAGTATCTGCGCCAGGGCAATCAGGGCCGTCTTGGAACCGTTCTCCTTCTCGGAGAACATGCTCTCACCGAAAAAACATTTTCCGATGGACACACCGTAAAGCCCGCCAGCCAGTTTTCCATCTTCAAAGGCCTCCACGCTGACGGCCCAACCCTTCTCGTTCAGCCTGTAATAAGCCTCTTCCATCTCATCCGTAATCCAGGTTCCCTCCGCATTTTCCCGTTTCATCCTGCAGCGGTGCATCGTATCCCGGAAGTCCCGGTTCATGCAGAGTTTGATATCATGCTTTTTCATATACTTTTTCATGGAACGTGAAACATGAATCTCCCCCGGAAATATCAAAAACCGTTTCTTCGGGCACCACCACATTATCTCATCTTCCGGATTATACCACGGGAAAATACCGTACATATAGGCAAGAAGGAGGCGTTCCATCGACAGATCGCCTCCAACTGCCAGGAGTCCGTTATCCTCGGCAAGAACCGGATCCGGAAAGCTGATTTCCTTTTCAGATAAACGATATACCGGCATCTCTTTTAACCTTTCCTCTTTCCAGCCCTGATGGTAAAAGCGCCGTCTGTGCAGTCCAACAGACAGTCACCGCCCCGTTTCAGGCTGCCGAACAGGATTTCATCCACCAGCAGCGGTTTGATTTCGCTCCCGATTACGCGCTCGATTTCCCTCGCTCCGTACTCCTGGCTGATTCCCTTCTGTTTCAGGAGGGTTTTTGCTGCATCGGTCACGGTAAACTGAACCTTTTTGTCATCCAGCATCGTTCCCAGCTCCCTCAGTTTTTTATCTACAATAGCGGCCGCCATCCTGTCATCCATTGCGTTAAAGACAACAATCCGGTTAAGCCTGTTGCGGAACTCCGGCTGGAATGTCTTCTTGACCTCATCCATAATAATATCGGACTTCACCGTCCGTTCGCCAAAACCAATCTGGGATTTTCCTATCTGGCTGGCTCCCGCATTGGAGGTCATAATCAATATAATATTTCTGAAATCCGCTTTTCTTCCCTGGTTATCGGTCAGCGTCGCATAGTCCATCACCTGGAGCAGGATATTGTAAATGTCGGGATGGGCCTTTTCGATCTCATCCAGCAGAAGCACCGCATGGGGATTCTTTCTGATTTCCTCCGTCAGAAGGCCGCCCTCCTCATATCCCACATACCCGGCGGGCGCTCCAATCAGCTTTGCCACGGCATGCTTTTCTTCATATTCACTCATATCATAGCGGATCAGCCTGATTCCCAGTTCCTGTGCAAGTGTTTTCGCAATCTCCGTCTTGCCGACGCCGGTAGGGCCGACGAACAGCAGGCTGGCCAGCGGTTTTCCCGCTTCGAGGAGTCCTGCCCGTGAGAATTTGACTGCATTCACCACCTGTCCCACGGCCTCGTCCTGACCGAAAACATGTGTGGAAATCCTGCGGTCCAGCGTCGCAAGTTTCTTCACTTCGTCGATCTCCACCACCTGTTTGGGAATCTGGCAGGTCTTTGACAGTATCTCGTCAATCAGCCCTTTTCCTACGGTCTGCGTCTTCTGCTCCTGCGGATGGAGGCGTCTGTATGCACCGGCCTCATCGATGAGGTCGATAGCCTTGTCCGGCAGATAACGTTCATTGATATATCTGGCGCTCATTTTCACCGCATATTCCAGGACGCCTTTGCCATACTTGACGCCGTGATATGATTCATAGTGCTTTTTCAGCCCCTCCAGGATTTTCACCGTATCCTCTTCGGACGGTTCCTTAATCTCGACGTTCTGGAACCGTCTCACAAGGCTCTTACTCTTCTCAAAATGTTTTTTATATTCCTCATAGGTAGTGGCTCCGATAAAACGGATTTCCCCCGCGGCAAGGTATGGCTTCAGCATATTGGAAACATCAAAACTGCCCCCGTTCACCGCTCCCGCGCCTACGATGTTATGGATTTCATCGATATAAAGGATCGGCTTTTCTTCTTTCATGACACCGTCCATAATCTCACGGAATCGTTTCTCAAAATCGCCCCTGTACTGGGTTCCTGCCAGCAGGGTTCCGAGATCAAGGGTAAAAATCGTGGCGCCTTTTAACGGATCCGGCACCTTTCCTTCCTCTAAAAGCCGTGCCAGCCCATAGACAATAGCGGTTTTTCCAACTCCCGGTTCACCAATGTGGAGCGGGTTGTTCTTCTCCTTCCGGCACAGGATCTGCATGGTCCGTTCCAGTTCATCCTCACGGCCAATCAGGGGATTTACCCCCTCCAGGTTCTCATTCAGACAGGTCACGTAACGGCGCCATCTGCTGCTTTTGCCGGTCTGGCCTTCCTGGGCTTCGCCCGCATCCTGACCGCCGGCTTCATCACCGGTTCCGGACGGCTCTACCTCTCCCCGGCCTCGGGCAGATTTATCTTCCGCACTTTTTCCACGGCCGTTTCCAGAGTCCTGCTTTCCGCGGCCGGAACCGTTTTTCTCAAGTTCTCTCTGGGCTTTTCTCTCCTGATAACGTTCATAAATCCCATCATAAATCTCCGAAAGTTCCTGGAGCAGGGCCGTCTTTCCCACTCCCTGGCTTTCCATATAATAGATGGCATAGCTTTCTTCCAGCGAATAAAAACCATATACGAGATGGGCGAGTTCCACCGCATCTTTTCCACAATTATCGGCCGTCTCCTGTGCCCGGATCAGCACGTTTTCAAAACCGGCCGTCATCTCCGGTCTCTCTTCATCAAATGTATGCTCTTTTGCCGCAGAATCTTCCGGGTCGTCTTCTTCCTCCGGGCCGTCGTCCAGACTGCCCGCAGCCATATGCTGCTCCAGATATTCCCTCAGGTTCTGCCTGAGCATGTCCGTATCTCCTCCGCAGTTTTCAAAAGCTTCCCGGAACGTATCCTGGGCTGCAATCTCATATAACAGCAGTTCGGGAGTTACATATTCATGGTGTTCCCGCACCGCTACGTCAAAAGTCAGGTTTAATATATCCGCCACTTCTTTTGTCACTCTCATTTTATGATGCCTCCTTCGTGGGTCCAAATCATGAGTCTTTCTATTGTTCTTCCACCGTCAGCCGGAAAGGATACCCCTCCTCCTCGGCCAGGGCTGTCACTGTTCTTATCTTTGTCAGGGCAATGTCATAAGAATAAGCGCCCACGACGGCTTTCCCGCCCTTGTGCACCATCATCATCAGCATGACAGCCTCTTCCTGTCTCTTGTTAAACACCTCCATCAGAACCTGTACTACAAAATCCATCGGAGTATAGTCGTCGTTGTGCATGATAACGCTGTATCGTTTTGGTTCTCTGACCTGTGATTTTATCTGCTGTTTTACTTCTCCCTGGGTTGACATCTGAAACACCTTCCATTACTTAATATTATCACGGCTGCGCCGCAGTCCGGCCTTCGGATGGGTACAGCATCAGTTTCATATAGTATAATATACTTGCATAAAAAAAGACAGGAAAAAAAGTGGGAGATATGGTATATTTAGTAACAGTTGATTAGCAGAAATAAAAACCAGCAGAAAATAAAATAGAAAAGAGGTAATCAATATGGCATCGACTGCAAAAATCGGTTTTATCGGCTTCGGCAACATGGCACAGGCTATCGCCGACGGCCTTTTATGTAAGAATGTAACCGCCCCGTCACAGATTTACGCCTGTGCCGCCAACTGGGAAAAGCTGTGCCGCAACGCGGAGCAGAGAGGGATTACTCCCTGCCGGACCGCAGAAGAGACGGCTGAACATTCAGATATTGTGGTTCTGGCTGTTAAACCCTACATGATAGCGGAAGTAACCGCTCCCATTAAGAACATCCTGAAGGATAGAATCGTTATCTCCGTAGCCGCGGGCTACCCGTTCGAAAAGTATGAAGAAATCCTGCTGCCGGGAACCCACCATCTGAGCACGATTCCCAACACTCCGGTCGCAGTCGGCGAGGGTATCTTTATCTGCGAAAACCGCCACTCCCTGACCGATGATGAACTAAATTTGGTACAGGAACTTTTCTCCCGTATTGCCCTGATGCAGTTTGTTGAGACAAGCCAGCTTTCTATTGCCGGAACCGTCAGCGGATGCGGCCCTGCCTTTGCCAGCATGTTCATGGAGGCCCTGGCCGACGCCGCAGTAATGCACGGTCTCACAAGAGCCACCGCTTACAGTCTGGCCGCCCAGATGATAGCTGGAACCGGAAAACTTCAGTTAGAAACAGGGGAACATCCGGGCGCTATGAAGGATGCCGTCTGCTCCCCCGGCGGAACTACCATCAGGGGCGTTGCCGCCCTGGAGCGCAGCGGCCTCCGTGCTGCCGTGATCGATGCCATTGATGCCGTCGAAGGACCTGTAACGCAGTAACCGCGCGCAACGCGCGGGTTTCTGCCGTCACTCCGGCTGTTTTATTCTACATCCATCAGTGTTCCGATAAATACAGGCAGTTTTGTCTCACAATCAATAATCATATAAACAAAAGGACGATCGAGATAGACTTCTTTCCCCTCTTCGGGCTCGAACGTATCGGCGCTGGCCGTTGTTCCCACAACAACGGTTGCAGCACCGGCCTTCGTCTTCTCTTCATCAAGAGCAAAATGAGCCTGATGCACAACTTTTTTGATTGCGAATGGAGGAGAATCTTTTTCTTTATTGTCGATCATTTCAGAAAAATCTGATATCTCAAGTTGAAAAGCATCCTTTATTCCCATTCTAGCTAAAACATCCTGCATTTCTACACGGTAGTCTGTTTCAAACTTAGGAATAGCAGCATTTACGGCTATCCTCTGCCCATGATCCAGAATGTCCATCATCCGCCTTCCCGTGAGGGTTGATAGATACTCTGAAACAGAGACCCCATTTTCCGGGAGCAATGCGGCAAACGCATACTTCTGATCAGCATAATATTTGATAAATCCTTCTGCATTCTCATCCTCTAAATATAATCCTTCGGGGGAATACATCATCATAACATCTTGTTTTTTTCCGTCTTCTGTTGTAAACACTCCCTTTTTAACCTGATCGCCTTTATAAATTTCCTGCCATTCCGAATTAAATACCAAAGCATTTACCAGATAGATAACTTCTCCGCGATCACTTTCATTCAAAATGTCCTTTATCATCCCATCCGTCTTTTCACTAACCCAAAGATTAATATCCTGTATAATCGGACCCTCAAAAGAAAAGGTATAAATATCTCCTTTATAGTAATCAGCATTTAACTGCAAAAAATCCCGTTTAAACCCAGTGACAGTTTTCTCAAGCCAAATGGAATTTGCTATTTTAAGCTTGTATTTTTTCCCCATCGGCAGATTTTCAACATACGTGTATAAATACTCATTCAACTCCCCAACAGGCATGCCGAAAACTTCTTCCATCTGTGAAAGCGTATTTCCATGCGTCCCATTTGCCGTCATTCCAAGCGCACAGAGAACCGACACGGGTGATATTAAAATATTTTTCCCATTTACTTGACTCTCCTGAAACAATTGGACGCCAAAATCTGCAACCGCAATCCTCTGTTCACCATCAAGCGGCATACTTGTCTCAACCGTATTCGGTTTAATTCCTTTCATCATCGCCTCAGACTGAATCTTTTCCTGCCTGCCGCCGCATCCGATAAGCGAAAACTGAGCCGTAACCGCCAGGGTAAGACAAAGCAGAGCCGCCGTCATTCGTTTCTTCGTTCTCCCTGTCATTTGCGTTTTCATTTGTACCTTCATTCGTTTCTTCATCCGTATCCCCCTTATGTATCTCCCGGGCACATCTGGACAGACACCCCCGCAATCAGCCCTCCGTCCCCAAAAACACTACCGTACTTCCATCTTTATCTGATACTTTCATTATACTAAAAAATCACAAGCATATCCACTCATCGGCCAAAAAAGACCAAAACCAGGACATTGTAAACAAACTTGCTAAATACTTCCTTTTTTCGTAAGAATGCTTTAGATTCTTTTTATACATTAGTCAAATATTGGTCACAATTTCCAGTTATGATTATCGTATCAAATAAATGAGGCCAATGATTAAAAACAGCGCGCACACTGTCGTTGGCTTCGACTAACAACAATTAAACTTTATATAGATTTCTGAAAAGCATTTACATCCCCCATATTTTCAGAAAAACCAAGAGAAGCACAAGGGAATTTCTTCCCTGTGCTTCTCTCGTTTTATTGAGTGGCAATAAAAAATTCGCAAAGCGTGCTTTTCGTTGTTGGCAGAATTATCTGCCTCTGTGCTTTTCCTTCTTTTTCTGCTGCTTCAATTCAAAATGGCGTTCTTTTTCTTCCTCTTTCTGTTCGCGGCTCTTCCTGCTGCGGACAATCTTATTTTCTTCCCGCTGAAGCTGCAGGGCCTGCTGAGATTTTGTTCCTGTTCCATGTGAATCAAGCTCTTTTTTCACAAGCCGTTTCATCCGCTTCGGGTTAATCTTTTTCTCCTGCTTTTCGCCGGCGCTTACCGGTGGGCTGAACTTAAACCGCGCCCAGTTCTGCAAAAGAAATTCATACACTTCATAATCCTTTGGTTCCGCTCCAAATGTGATTTTGCACGCTTCCAGTTCGTTCTTTGAAATACGCTCATAAATCCCAATCCAGAAAGTCCCGTCGTAAAACACTGTCAGTCTGCTCTTATTTTCCTGCATAGAAAATACTCCTCTCTTTCATAACAAAGAATGGACAACCGAGGAGGCAGGTTACTGACAGATTTATATGACTGCGCCCGGACTACCGACCGGGACTGTGTTTTTATCTTTGTACTATTTAATTTATCTTTTTATTTTAACTCACTCTCTTTCATTTTTCAAGTAATCTGAGTAATGTAACACATACGCGCACACGTATCTCGGATCTTCGGACCGATTCCTCCATGCATAACGGCCGGTTCCATCTGAGATCTTTCCCGCAGTATAAAAACGGGAGTGCCGCACATTCACTGCAACACTCCCTTCATGCCTAAACATATATTCAATTAGTAATCCCAGCTATCATCGTACATCTCTTCATATTCCGCATAGCTGTCGTAATACTCTTCATCCCATTTACCGTTTTTATCAAAGCAGCAGTATGAATCATCAATTAATACACACAGATCGATGAGCATATGTCCGCTCCCGTCAAAGTAGTACCAATCATCGTCTATCTCCTGCCATCCTGTAAGCATGTATCCTTCGGAGTTAAATCGATAATAGTAACCGTCAATATAATAAACGCCATCTTTTTTATAAGTTGTTTCACTGTCTTTGTACCACCATCCCGCAGCATCCATCTTCCATCCCAACGTATCCGCCGGTTCAGCGGCTGCAGTCGTCTCAGGTAATGCCGGGGCCGTATTATTTACCGCACCGCTGCCTGACGAGGCGGTACTTCCCTGATTCGAACCGGCGGTTCCGCCACTCTTATAGGGACATACTCCGTTTGTATGTAAATGGGCAGGATATCCACCGCAATGATAATGATAGCTTCCCAAACCACTTTTGTTCTTATAGTCATGATGCCCTCCACTGGAATCCGTTCTTCCTGAATGGGCTTCGGCCGTAATCACGAATGGACTGCCGGCACTTCCGGCCGCAGGCGATACTCCAATCACCAACGCCGCGATGAAAACAATTACCCTTTTTAAATTCTTTTTCATTTTATCTCCCCTCCTGCAGCCATTATACCGCCGCCGTAGTTATTTAGCAATATGCCCCGGCCAATAAGCTATGTATACCTTCCATATACATCTTTTATTTTCATAGATTTCTTAATGCCGAATCTGTCTTTCCGTTTTTAGTATGGCATATTCCAATTCATCCTCCCATATTATATTGTCGTTCTTTACATATCTGCACTTCTGCCTATAATACGCTTCTCTGCGCATGCCGCATTTTTCCAGAGCTTTCCATGAGGCAATATTCTCCGGGTGGCACAAGGCGCAGACTCTGTGCACATTTAAAACATCAAAACTATAATCAATTAATGCACGCGTCATTTCCGACGCATAACCTTTTCCCCATTCCTTTTTCAACAGCAGCCAGCCAATCATTGCCGTATCGGTTTCATAATCCAAGTGAATTCTGGAACGGCCAATTTTCTCCTGATTATCCTTTATAATTACCGCCATTTCAAAATTCACCTGCGGTGTCTCTTCCCAGTCACCTGCTACTTTATCTAAATGCATTTGTGCTTTATCTGCGTCCATAACGTCACCCGGCATATATCTCATGATTTCATCATTCGAATAAAGCCCCATAATAATATCCAAATCATCCTTATTAAATGGCCGCATAATCAGAATCAGTCTTTCTGTTTCTGTCATAACAATTTTCTTCCTTAGCCCCTGTCTATTTTGTCCCGCCGTTCATACCCTCTTCGCACCGGATGACCTGCAGGATATAAAGTCATTCTCTAAACTTCCCGCTTTATGCCCGGTGAGTAAAGAATACGGATAATATCCTTATCTCTCGTATCCATATCTCCAAGAAACATCCGCTGATGTTCCGGAACCGCCTCATAGGCTTTCCTCAGTTCTTCCCGCGTCCAGTCGTTCGGGTCGGTCAGGTATTGATAGTGAGCGCGCCTGCAGCGGTCTAAAGAATCCTTCTCCCCCGACAGGCCGGACATCGTATCGTTGATTTCTTTCTGTTTCTCCTCTACCGGAAGCGCCCCGTACTCGGGCGGCGCTAACAACACGTTTCCTAAACCGTCGATTTCTACCCATTCCTCACCTTCAGGGGATGTAGAGAGGATCTTCTGTACAAAAAGTCCCTCTATCTCTTCCATAGTGTAGGACCGGTCACTTACTAAACCCAGCCGGACCGTCTTGTCCGCATAAACGGTGAGTGGAGTGAGATGCAGCCGGCCTTCCTGCCGGTAGAAAATATAGCCGCTGTCCCCGTCAATCATGGTATAACACCAGCCCGGTTTTAATTTGCAGGGAGTCGGATCGGCCGTCCACCGGACACGCGCTTTCTCCCATTTATCTTTCTCCCACTGAGCCATCCGGTACAGATTTGTCAGCTCCGGATTAAGAGAACGCACCACCTCTTCCACGCGGTGATAGTATTCCTCCCTGTTATAGAGCCAACGGGCCTCTCGGATTGGGAAACAGCCCAGATTGTTTATGGAAAGTTCCGCATCCGCCGGTACCGAAGGTACGACCCAGCCCTTTTCCAAATCGCTCCGAAACTGTTGCAAATCGCTTTTGTGCCAGCAGCTTACAATTCCATTCTCATACACTGCCATCTGTATCAGAAAATAACTGCTGTTATGAATAATGGCGGGAATCGCCGCTCCCTCTATTAACTGTTTATAGTAAACCCGCTCCATATTATCACCTTTCTTCTATAAATATCATTCTGCAAAATTTAGTCCTGCCCGCCGGGTTATTGCATGGAATCCAACTGTTTTTTGGAATCACAAAATACCTGCCAGAGCTGAATCCGACTTTCCCTAACCACCACTTTCCAGCAGACTGGAAATTCCCAATGCCTGCTTTCGTCACCCAGATACGACGCGCCGGCCTTTCCGATTATCACTGCAAACTTTTCATTTTCAAGGTAATCCTCTACTTCAATATGATAATCAGGAAACCAATCAAAATACCCCTGCCAGCCTGTTTTCATCTGCTCCTTATCCGCTTTACCGCCATAGGTGTCGATGAAATAAAAATCCTCCGACATCATTTCAATAATGCACGGTAAATCCTGTCTGTTTATCGCTTCTACAAATTTCAAAACCGTATCTTTTTTCATACTCCACCTCAATTATTCCTGATGTCATTATAGCAGAGATAAAAGCAAATTGCAGCACGGTATAGTGATTATCACAATATACCGTGCTGCAAAATATTCCTTCTCGTTCCTGCTATTATCTTGGGTTTTTGTATTCAATTTTGCTACTTTTCTCAGGTCCTCTTTGTCCGACTAAAAATTAAACTCATTTCCCCAGTCAAAATCACCGGACTCCTCTACGTTCTTTGGCCAGTGTGCACACCAGTCCGGGACATCCGGGGATTCCACCCTGTCGATGCTTGGTGTATACGGCTTGAGATCCAGAACCGGCGTGCCGTCGTTGGCGTCGGTATAAGCAATCCTGATGATGCCGTTCTCATAATCAATCTGAATCACTTCCACCGCGGTCAGCGCAATGGGATTCGGCCGGGCAGGCGATCTTGTGGCAAATATTCCCACTATCTCCGGAGACTTTTTATAGGGCTGCTCCACCGTCAGTACCGATCTGGCCATCTCATTATCACAGCCGTCGAACCACCAGATTACATTGATGTAACTGAATCCGTCCAGCGCCTGAAGTGCAGGGCGGTATTCCGGGTAAAGTTCAATCGTCGAGCCGCTGTCGTCACTGTGAATTACCCCAATCGGATTTACCTTAAATTCTGTCATCATTTTTCCTCCTGTTTTTCATTTTCTGTAAATCCATATTAGGCCCTGACACCGTGTGAGAGTCAAGAAAAATCCGGTTCCCGGTTTTCTCCCTGTTTTTTAATCGGAATCTGGATCTCCACCAGATAATTCTCCGGATTTTCTTCATTCCAGGGACCGCGGTGGACAATCTGCCTGTTTTGTCCGTACATTCTGTACTGGCTGTTATCCTGGAGCCACCTGGCAAAAGACAGATAAGCCCCCGCAATATTGGAAAAATCCCCGTACACCATCGTGCAGGCCATGGACGGCACCGCTTCAGTCATCCGGTAGGTAAAACCGCTGCCGTCCCTGCCGGTTTTTGTGACCCGGGCGCACAGCTCAACGTCGACATCACGTTCCTTGAATTCCATGTCGTGATAGATGGAAAAAGACTCTCCCGACACCGATATCCGCTGCTCCCGGGCAAAAGCGCTCATCTCCTGCCACATCCCGCCTTCGCAGTAATAATCCGGAATTTTCTTCCGCAGGGAAAGCACCTGATACTCCGGGATAGATTTGATTGCAACATTGTAGTGCATCTCGCCGGTTCCATACAGAATTTCTTTTTTGGCCAGTTTTATCTTCTCCAGCTTCTCCTGCTCATCCCGTATCGTTTTACATATCTCCTCATATTTACCATCCAGCTGTTTTGTAATCAGGCTGTTATCCCTGCAAGCCAGCGCCGATGCAATCTCCGCAACGCCAAAACCGCTGTCCCTCAGGTATAAAATCTTATTCAGCAACGGGATCTGTTCCACCGAATACATGCGGTACCCGGTCCAGGAATCAATATGGGCGGGCTTTAACAGGCCCATTTCGTCATAATACCTGAGCATCCTGACCGACACCTGGGTCAGCCTGGAAAATTCTCCGATTTTAAACATGACTTTCCTCTGCCCACTTTCTGCACTGTTCAAGGCGGGGCGCCGGGTCAAAACCCATGTCTTTTCCCATCTCCGCCTCCATGCTGCATGGAAAATCGGGACATTCCCCGCAATGGTTCAGCGATCTGTTCTCGCAGCACGCTTTCACTTCACATACGCCGCCCCAGAACGTCTTTTCCATATTGGTGCATCCCGTACAGTGCACTGCTTCCTTTCTCTCACAATCGTTACAGCAAACTCCGCATCTTGACTCAAACATTTCTTTCCTCCTTTGTACATTTGAAAATTTGAAAACGCTATTTCAGATAGTCCTTCCTGAAACTCTCCATCCATTTTCCCAAAACATCAAACAGCATATACTGCTGTTCCAGAATCGCCATGCCGGTTAACGGGGCATGGCTCCTCTCTGACATCTTCTCTTCCACCGTGTCCTTCATTATCTGAATCTCATCCTGAATCCGTCCGGTCAGCTCTCCCCTGGATTCTTCAGGCACAAAATCAAGGCTCATAATCACCGCATTAAAATCCAGGAAAAGGCGGACGGACTGGCTTGCTGTCTCCTCCATCAGCTTCAGGAAATGTTTCTCCCCCGCTTCCGTAATCCGGTAAACCGTTTTCTCCGGCATCTTTCCCTCTTTTACAATGTTCCCGGCAATATCGCCCTTTTCTTCCAGCTGCACCACCTTCTTATAAATAGAAGGAGTGCTGACCTTTACCCATTTGGAAATGTTCCTGTACTCCACATTCTTCTGCAGTTCATAGGCACTCTGCGGCTGCGCTTTTATCATTCCCAATACAATTAAATCAATTGCCGCCATGTTTCACCTCACTTTTCTATGTTCCGGCCGCTGCTGCGCCGCATATGTTTTGTTTCATTAACTATATTTTATAGTACTATAGTATACATTTGTAATCAAGTGAAATTATCAATATTGCAAAGAAAGTTGTCGTGATGCATAGTTCTGTATTATTATCCGTATCATTTTGCCTGATATTTCCCGCCAGCTTTTTCCTGAAATTTCATCAGGATTTTCCTTGACTCCTACCTTACGTCATAGTGTATCCTATAATCACACGAGAGGAGGACACTCAATGAAAACAGTAAATGAAGTGAGCGCACTGACCGGTGTAAGCGCACGTGCCTTACACTATTATGATTCAATCGGACTGTTAAAACCTGCGCAGGTCACCGGGTCCGGTTACAGGCTGTATGACGATGCGGCCCTAGAACGGCTGCAACATATTCTTCTGTTTAAAGAACTGCAGTTTCCTTTAAAGGAAATCAGGCGTATTCTGGACAGCCCGGATTTTGATCGCAATCTGGCCCTGGAACAGCAGCTGAATCTTCTGCTGCTTCAAAAAGAGCACCTGGAGAACCTGATCGACATGGCTCGTGGAATTCGTATGACAGGAGTGAGAAATTTGGATTTTACAGCATTTGACGCAAAGAAAATTGATGAGTATGCAGCGCAGGCCAAGGCCGCCTGGGGTAAAACGGCTGCCTATAAAGAATTTGAAGAAAAAACACGGGACCGCAGCCCCGAAGAATACGATGAGATTAATCATGATTTTATGGAACTTTTCCGTAAATTCGGAGAACTGAAGGCCCAAAACGGTTCCCCCGATTCCCCAGAGGTTCAGGGGCAGGTACAGAAACTCAGGGATTTTATCACGGAACACTTTTACAACTGTACCCCCGAAATATTAGAAGAGCTGGGAAAAATGTATGCCGGAGGCGGAGTCTTCACGGAAACAATAGACGGCAAGGGCGGAAAAGGAACTGCTGATTTCACCTCACGGGCGATTGACATCTATACCGGTAATCAGGCATAGCCCTCATGTTCTGTATACAGACCGTATACTGTGTGCACAGACCGCATATTCCGTGCACAGACCACTATTCATAAAATAAAAACTGCCGCTGGACGGCAAAAGGCTCCGGTTGAGGGACCGGAGCCAAAGTAGGATTGGAGGGGTGATGAGTCATCCCTTATATATTAAACGTTTTTACAAGACAATTTGTGACAGAATTTTATATTTTTTTCAACTTTTTTTCAAATTATTGAAATAAAAACAATCTTTCACCTGTTTCGTTCCAAACCGCAGGCCAATGAAATCAATTTTCCATTATTCACCTGCCTCTCCTATCCCCGGCGGCAGAGCTTACTTAACCACGTCTGAAATGTCAATTACTTTCTGCGTCCAATCCTTATAAAATTTTTCTTCATGTGATACCAGCAGCACGGTTCCTGCAAATTCCGTCAATGCGGTTTTTAATGCCTCCTTGGACAAAAGATCCAGGTGATTGGTCGGTTCGTCCAGAATAACAAAATTATAAGGCGTTGATGTGAGCAGGCACATTTTCACCTTCGCCTGCTCACCCCCGCTCAGCGTGCCGACGGGCTGCATGGCATGTCTGCTGGAAATACCGCAGCGCGCCAGCCGTTTTCGTATCTCTTTATTAACAAGTTCCGGATACTGATCGGAGACAATCTGCATCGGCGTCCTGTCCGCATCTTCCCACGCCAAATCCTGCTCATAATATCCCAGCCTCACCTGATCCGAAAAGGAAAAACTTCCCTGCAGTGCATCAATCTGCCCCACCAGAGTTTTTAAGAGCGTCGATTTACCAATTCCGTTAAATCCGGTGATTACGACCTTTTGCCCCCCTTTAACGGAAAAGTTGATGTCTTTCAGGACAGGATAATGATATCCCACGGATAAATGTTTTGCACACAGATGCTCCGTATCCGTCAAAGGTAAGGCGGGAAAATGGAAAAACGGTTTAATCTCCTTCTCTTCCAGCGCATCCATCTTATCCATCCGGTCCAACTGTTTCTGCCTTCCCCTCGCCATCTTCGCCTTCCTTCCCGCCGCATTTTTCCGGATAAATTCCTCCGTCTTTTTAATCTCTTTTCTCTGTGCGGAGTACTGGCGGATATAATCCTCCCGCAGCAATGTTTTCTTTCTTAAGAACTCGGAATAAGTTCCATAATATTTTGCAATTTTTCCGTTGTCTATGTCGCAGATACGGTTGGAAATTTTCTCCAGAAAGTCATAATCGTGTGAGACGACCATGAAGGCATTTTCCAGACCCGACAGGTAGCTGGCCAGCCATGTGACATGTTCCCGGTCTAAAAAGTTAGTGGGTTCGTCCAGAAGCAGTACGTCCGGCTTTTCAAGCAGGAGTTTGGCAAGAATTGCTTTTGCCCTCTGTCCGCCGCTCATCTCCCCGATAGGTCTGTCAAGTCCTATGGCAAGGAGGCCAAGACCTTCCGTCACCTGGTCAATCTTTGTGTCAATGGAATAAAAGTCAAGGTTTTCCAGCTGCTCTCCATATCTTGCCGCCATATTAAACGCCTTTGTATTTCCGCACGCCGCCTCCTCATAGAGGAGGTTCATTTTCTGTTCGATCTGATATAAATTCCGGAAAGCCGATTTTAGCAGTTCTCTCATCGTCATCTGCTTTTCCGTTTCGGCATATTGATCCAGATAGCCCGCGGTCACATTAGGCTGCCAAACGACGCGCCCGTTGTCCGGGATAACCAGCTCCGTACATATCTTGATCAGAGTGCTTTTTCCGGCCCCGTTCTGCCCCACAATTCCGATATGCTCCCCCTTGTTCAGGGCCAGCTCCGCATTTCTATATAACTCATTCTCACCAAATGTATGAGATAATTCTGTAATTTCTAATAAGCTCATGATAATAATCCTTTCTCTTGCGCCTAACTTCCCTATGATATAATAATAAAAAAAGACAGAAGGCTCCGGTATGTTCCTATACCTGCCTTCTGTCTGACTGACTATTGTCTGAAACGGTGTAAAATTCACCGTTTTAATCAACAAAAGGCCATGGACAAAACACTGTCCATAGCCTTTTCACGCCAAAAAACATACGAAAAGAAAACAATACGGCAAAAAAACCATACTGTATTTCTTTCCGATGAAATCCGGGCGTATCTTTATACGCTATACTCTGCACAATGTTTCATCGGTCTGAATTGTACAGAGTTAAGTTTCCTTTTAAGCTGACTGGTTAAATAAAAGTTCATTGTCTAATCTCCTTCTGAAAAACGCTGTCATTATAACATCAGGGAAAGCGGTTGTCAATCCGATTATGGTTACGGTGTAAAACCGCAAGTAACAGTTCAGCCATAAAGTGGGGATTTGATTGAGAAATGAGGACTTCGCCATCAGGCCAGGGGCCGGGATGGTGAGGGGGATCGATGAGTCTTTCGTCCCGGGCGTCAGGTTGTTGCGGGCGGGGAATACGGGCAGAAAAAGTTCCTGCGGGAAACGCTTTCGCTCTTTGGAGTACATAATGGTACTAACCTCGAAAAGACCTCGGTAAGTACCAATGAACTCCCAGGTTCCCTCCGGAATCTTTTTCTCCCTTTTTCCCCGCAGGAAGGTTATGACCGGGACGAAAGACTCCGCCAAAGACGGCTGCCCGGCCCCCGGCCTGCGGCGCCTGATCTGTCCTCTTTCTTCAAGAGGGGAGGCGCCTGTCGCTGCTACTACGTTTCTCAGAGTGCCTAAGGATGCCTAAAAACCATATCCTGTACACGATGAAACTGTGTAAGCTTATAATCTTAAAGTGTTTATTCCGATACTCTTTTCATACAGCCCAGGATGCCGTCAGAATGTAAAAGAACCATAACTACATAGTGGCCGCGACAATACCTCTCTCCCACTTGACGAAAGAGACAATCAGCCCCTGAAGCCGGCGGACGGGGCAATACCCTTCCCAGAGTCTTCAGTCCCGTCGACCACCTTCCCGGGGAAGGAAGGAGAAAACTTTCCGAAGGGAGACCTTGGAATCCGCCGGTGCTTGATGAGGTCTTTTCGAATCTAGCATCCGCTGCGCATTCCACAAGCGAAAGCGAGTCCCCGCAGGAATTTTTTCTCCTGGATTCCCCCTCACCACAATCTACCAACCGGGACTGAAGACTCATAAACACCCTCCCACTCCCCCGTCCGCCGTCTTACAGAGGCGTCCTCGCATCTCAATTAAATCCTCATTTCATCTTCCCAGGAGCCACAGACAGCCAAATCTCAAAAGAAAAATCATTCGAATGGACTTCATCGCTCTTATACACCTCAATGCACATTCCTCCGGACGGCTGATAGCTGCTGGTCGGGAACACCTCGGTATAGACTCTCTTCCATAACTCTTTAAATGCATCCGGCATACTCCCGGTTCCGCTGAATATCATCCAGGTATTCGCCGGAATTTCCTCCACAGTCAACCCTTCCGCCGGCTCACCGCCCTCATAGGACGCTCCGATGGCATAGTCGAAATCGCCTTCATTTGGGTTATCGAAGCAGATGCCCACAATTGAATTGCCAAATACGCTTTCCGGCGTGATATAGCGGCACAGTGTTTCAAGCACTCCGTCTTTCCCGCATTCCTCCCACGCACTGTGAATGCTCTGCTGCGTGATATCCCCGGTTCCTTTAAATCTCTTTCTGCGTGCAATCACCTTAAATGCGTCTTTTTTCTCAATTCTGTAATCCATCACGTTTCCTCCTTCTAATACGAGTTTGATGGAAAGGGGTGAGAATGATTTAAGCTCCGCTTTTCGCGAGCGCGCCTGGGACGGAGTGATGCCGTGGAACCTGGAAAACGCCCTGGAAAAACTCTCCGGGCTATCGTACCCATATTTTACCGCTGCGTCTATTACCTTGCTGTCAGACGAGGCCAGCTCGCTGCCCGCAAGGGTCAGCCGCCTGTTTCTGATGTATTCCCCCAGTGTATAACCGCAGAGAATCCCAAATACTCTCTGAAAATGAAAGCTGGAGGAATATGCCTGTCTGGCAATCTCAGCATAATCCAGTTCCTCGGTCAGATTGTCTTCAATATAGTCAATTGCTTTCTGCAATCCGTCTATCCATCCCATCTCATTTCCCCTTTCCTGTTCACAATCCCAGTATACAAAAGACGGGAACGTTCTTCATGATAATTTGTGCTGCCGGGTGACGGACTCCGGGATGCACACTTATACCGCATCCGTTGAAGGTATCCCTCCCGAATTTTCAGAAGCGGCTCTGATACGGTTCATTCTCTCCGTCATTACAAACATCCCCGCTGCAAAGATCAGAAGATAGAAGGGATAGAGCCAGACCCCAATCCATTCCGCCAGCAGTCCGAACAGCGGCGGCATCAGGGTGGTTCCCACATAGGCGCAGGCCATCTGCATGCCCATGACGGACTGAGAATACTCCGCGCCAAAATTGTACGGTGTTGCATGGAGCAGGCTCGGATAAATCGGGGCACAGCCTACTCCCGTGAGAATAAGCCCCATAAGCATAGCCGCATTTCCAAAGGGAAGGAGAATCATACATGCCCCGGACGCCGCAAGAAGCTGCCCCAGACGCACCATATTTTTATCACCGAACCGATCGGTTATAAAACCGCAGATAAAACGGCCGATTGTAATTCCCAGGTAAAAAAGAGAGGCCCACTTTGCCGCCGTCTCTGCGTTGATGCCCTTGTGGAGCACCATAAAACTCCCCGCCCACAGGCCGGTTGTGGCCTCCAAAGAACAGTAGCAGAAAAACGCCGTCAGAATTGCCTTCGCTCCGGGCAGCTTCAGTGTTTCCCCGAGTCCAATCCCCTTATATTCCGGAGTTTCCCCTTTCCCGTCATCCTTTCCTGATTTCCACAACGGCAGGGAAAGAAGCAGACAGGCCACCAGGACAAACTGGATGATCCCGATTGTCCGGTATCCCGAATTCCATCCCAGTCCCTGTGTCAGGCACAGTCCCATAATATACGGCCCCGCCGTGGCTCCGACTCCCCAGAAACAGTGAAGCCAGCTCATATGGCGTGATTTGTAATGCAGCGCCACAAAGTTGTTAAGCGCCGCATCCACACTCCCGGCCCCCAGCCCGTAGGGAATTCCCCACAGACAAAGCTGCGTGAACGAATGGGAATGGGAAAATCCCATCAGGGCCACAGCGGTCATTGCAACGCTGATAAGCGTCACAACCCCTGTGCCGAACCGTCTGATCAGCCTGTCGCTGAACAGGCTGGATATGATTGTGCCTCCGGCGATAATCATGCTGATAATCCCGGCAAAAGAGACCGCCACATTTAATTCGCCGTACATGGACGGCCAGGCCGAACCAAGCAGCGAGTCTGGCAGGCCCAGGCTGATAAACGCCAGATAAATAATAATAAGCAGTAATTGGAACATTTTAATCCTCCTGAATATAATTCTATGTACTGAATACACACCATGTACACAGTAAACGGTGACGCAATCCTGTTACTGTCCACACCATGCCCAGTATCTCTCTACGCGCGGAATACTGACCATGAACGGTGATGCATTCCTCACAAATACAAGAATACCGTCTTTTTTATCTTGAATCTACCTTATTCCAGACATATAATATAAAAAAAACGACTAATAGTCAAATAATTCTCAATTAGTTCCAATCAATACGGAGGTGAAACAATGAGTCTGCAAAAATGCGGATTGAATCTGAACCGCAGCAACGAGGAGCTGCAGCCCCACGGCACGCCGTCTTTCCCCTGTGCCGGTTATGACGCCGTCTATACTGACGGCGCGGAGGATATCATTCCCTGGCACTGGCATACGGAATTTGAGGTCATTTATATAAAATCTGGAAACCTGAAACTTCAGATACCTGAGAAAACATTTCATTTAAAAGAGGGGGAAGGAATTGCTGTTAATTCCAATATCCTTCACTCGGCGGCGGCAAAACCTTACTGTGAGCTGCAATCCTTTGTCTTTAACCCCCTGTTAATCACGGGAAGCGCAGATTCCGTCTTTGCAGAAAAATATATTACGCCCCTCGTCTCTTCTCCCGCTTTTGACGGCTGCCCGTTCCACCTCGCTTCCTATAGGCAGAAACTCTTCGAAGAGCAATTTACAGAGGCGTTCCACGCCCTTTCCGGAGAGCTTCCAGGCTATGAATTTACAGTCAGGCAGTGTCTCTCCGGAATCTGTTATTCACTCTGTCAAAAATACGGTGGAGAACAGCCGTCCGAACGTCCGGGGCTTGCTCCCGATAATCTGCGCATCCGGACAATGCTCGATTATATCCACAGCCATTTTTCCGAGGATCTGAACCTGGCTCAAATTGCGGAAGCCGCTAATATCGGTGAACGCGAATGTCTGCGCTGTTTCCGGCGGACCATCCAGATTTCACCGATGCAGTATCTGATTAAATACAGGATTATGCAGGGCGCTTCCCTGCTTCTTCGCGAACCGGGAAAGAGCATTTCCAATATTGCGCAGGAATGCGGTTTCGACAGCCCCGGAAATTTTTCCCAGTTGTTCAGACGTTATTACAAATGTTCTCCCAAAGAATACAGACAGAGAAAACAGGAATGACATTTACTGTTCCCAATGCAATATTATGAATGATACATCCCCTGTTTCGATATATTGTAATAAACATTTCTGAAATGGATTTTTGTGTCTCTATGAAAAAACATCTCAAACTCAAAGGCAGACGGATCCGGATCGAAGGGCTCAGGGCCCGTCTGCCCCATCTAAGCGCTCACTCTCTGAAAACCCAGGCTAAAAAAATCACATCCCGAAAGGTTTTATCTACCGCAGCCATCTTTGCCCTCTCTTTCTTTGTGGGCCGGGCCGCTGCCCAGACCGTGGAACCTCATAAGAACGCAGCCCCCGTAGAATCCCACCACAGCGCTTCCGCCGTTCCTGCCTCCGCAGACGGTAACTGGGGCTTAAGTTTCCAGACCGAAGGCCAGGCTCCGATAGGAAATGCAACGGCCGACTATCTGAAGCAGTACAATGCCTACTATGTCCAAAACACGCAGGATAAAGTGATTTATCTGACCTTTGACGCCGGATATGAGAACGGCAACACGGCCGCAATCCTGGATGCTCTGAAAAAACATAACGCCCAGGCTACGTTTTTCCTGGTCGGCAATTATATGCAGACCAGCCCGGATCTCGTCAAACGAATGATAGCGGAGGGCCACAACGTAGGCAACCACACCTTCCATCACCCGGACATGTCCAAACTCTCCACAAAAGAATCCTTTGAAAAGGAACTGGGTGACCTGGAAACGCTTTTCGAACAGACTACCGGCCAGCCTATGAAAAAATACTACAGGCCGCCTCAGGGAAAATACAGTGAAAGCAACCTGCAGATGGCAAGCGATATGGGATACAAAACCTTTTTCTGGAGCCTTGCTTATGTTGACTGGTATGAAGATAAACAGCCAACAAAGGAAGAGGCATTTAAAAAGCTGCTCGGCCGCATCCATCCCGGAGCCGTTGTGCTGTTACATAGTACCTCTAAAACCAATGGGCAGATACTGGATGAACTGCTGACAAAGTGGGAAGAGATGGGGTATCATTTTGGGTCGTTGGATGAGCTTGTGGGGGAAAAATAGGAGGGGTATAGCTTCAGTCCCGGGCGGGGGGGATCGCGGGGCGGGGAATCCGGGCAGAAAAAGATTCCCCGCCGGGGAGGTTTTGGCCGGGACTGAAGTCGCGAAGGGGTCGCGTGCCCGTTGACTCTGTAGTTTCCATAGTTCCGGTATTACTCATGGTGACCGAAGTTTCTGTAGTTTCCGCAACTTTATAAGTTTCAGAGAACTCGATGAATATTGTTGAATGGATGTATAGTTGCTTTAAATTCTACAGTTATAAACTTTTCATTTTAATTTTGTTGTTTTAACTATCGAAAGGATCCGGTAACGTCTAAAGTGCGTTTGCCGGATCTTTTTGATGGGGGAAATTTGGGGGATTGTATCGACGTTTTTTAGATTCTGCGTTGTTATAATAATTTTAGATATTAAAACACATATAAGAAGAATGGCCGAGTTTATGACGAGGCATTATGGAATGCCGTAAATCGGATAAACTATGACAATGAAACCTGGGCCGGCGCACCCGGAGTGCCGGGTGCTTGAGGAGGGATTTTTATGAAACCGAATGAACAAATCAGTGAACATTTATTAAAAGAACTTGAACGTTTCAGGGCTGAATATCCTGTTGCGGAAGAGGTGAGGCGGCGTGTCTATCAGCCTGATATGCCTTTCTTTGGAAAGGAAATCGTGGAGATGGCCGTTTCCGCTCTGCTGGAGGGTGAGAACCTTCTGCTTTGCGGGGATAAGGCGACGGGTAAGAATATTCTGGCTGAAAATCTGGCCTGGATGTTTGGACGGCCTGTTTATAATATGTCCTTTCATGTGAATACGGACAGCGGCACCCTGATCGGGAGCGATACTTTTGTGGATAATGAGGTGAAGCTGCGCAGAGGACCTGTGTACCAGTGCGCCGCCTACGGCGGTTTTGGTATTCTGGATGAAATTAATATGGCTAAAAATGATGCCGTTTCCGTCCTTCATGCCACGCTCGACTACCGCCGCATCATTGATGTTCCCGGATATGACAGGATTGAGCTTCACCCTGCGGCCCGTTTTATCGGAACTATGAACTACGGATATGCGGGGACAAAGGAACTGAATGAGGCTCTTGTCTCCCGCTTCATGGTCATCAATATGCCGACTCTTGGCCAGGAGGATTTGATAAGAATTCTGGATGCCGCCGTTCCCGGAGCCTCCCTTCCGGCTCTGGAACAATTTTCGGGACTTTTCCTGGATCTTCAGGCTAAGGCAAAGAATGGGGAGATTTCCACCAAGCCGGTGGATCTGCGCGGTATGATCGGTTCCCTGAAGCTGATCCGCGGTGGGCTGACGCCGAAAGCCGCCGTCACCATGGGCATAACCAACAAGTGCTTTGATGTATTTGAGCAGGATATGGTGGATGACATCGTCTTAACCCGGATTCCCGATTCATGGACCAGCAGCGACGTATTTTGAAAAGCGAGGCGCCTATGAAAACCATGAAATATGAAGCGGAAGAGATAAAAAATCCGGCTCCGTCGGAACCGGAAGCAGATGAAGAGATGGAAACCGCCCGAATTCAGAACCGCCTTAAGAACCTCTTATGGACCATAAGCGGTGACTACAGTCTGGGGACCGAGGTGGATGCCTCTTTATTCCGCAAATCAAAATATATTGCCCTTTACGACGCAGTCTGCAAAGGCGGCTTCGCCAGATACTTCCGTCCCCGGACGCTGGAACAGTATTTTGAGAAGGCCTTTCTCTTCGGAGCCGAACCTTCCGTACTTCTGCCCCTCTCCCGCATGTGCATTGAGAGCGCGGTCTGGAAAAAGGCAGCCGCGGAGCGCGGCGGAGTAATCGATATCCGGCGGCTGGCATTTGAGGATACGCTGAGAAAAGACGAAAGCCGTCTGACCCATACGGACTGGGGCGCTCTGGAGGCCTGTTATCTGCGATACTGCCTCTACCACACCCCCGCCCCTGCCTCAAAACAGGTCTGGATTGATAAGATTTGTGCCCTTGAAGAGGCAGACGATACGGTCGAAATAATCCGCTGTCTCGATGAAGTGTATAATGGCGCCTACCCCAAAGGATTTGCAGATGAATTCAAGGGGTTCGGCCTATTTGAGGACGATCCGGGCCGGGGCGATAAGCAGTCCGACTCTGATGACGGGGACGATAAGCCCGAAAAAGAGGAAGACCGCATCGTTAATCTTCTGGCCGATTATCTTCAGGAGGATGACGACGGTAAAAACAAGGCCGAAAAGCCGAATGCCGTTGTTCTGGAAGATGAGTCCATGGCTCTGGCAAAAGACTATATTGAACTGAATTATGGGAAGAGCTACCTAACCCCAAAGGAGCAGCGCCAACTTACCCATAAACTTTGCACCGGCGCCCATAAAGAATGTAAACTTCACTTTACCGACGGTCTGCTCCATCCCGGCGAAACGGATGAAACGGGCGGGACTGAAACTACGGTTCAGACGCAGATTCAAGATAGGCCGGAAAACAGGGAAACTGCTTCCGATACCTACCAAGTCGAGTACGCAAGACGCGTTCTGTTTGAAAATCTCGATGTCCTGAAAGCAAACCAGCTTGTCACGAGGCAGAACATCCTCTCGCTGGCCGACATCTTAAAGAGGGCGCTCCTCACCAGAGAAGAGAAGGAAATCTTCCCGGGCGAATATGGTAAGATCCGGGTAGACCGTCTATGGAACCTGGGGAGAACCAACAACAGGAAATTATTTGACCGTGAATTCACACAGGAATTCACCGATTTTACCGTGGAAATCCTGATCGATTCCAGCGGCTCCCAGCAGATCCGGCAGAGCATGGTTGCGCTCCAGGGTTATATTATCAGCGAAGCGCTGAGTCTGGCGGAGATTCCCCACCGCGTGATGGGATTCTGCACATTTGGAGATTATACGGTGATGAGACGGTTCCGCGACTATGATGAGCCAATCGAGGCCGACAAAAGCATCCTGGAATTCTACGGTTCCGCCAATAACCGGGACGGACTCGCCATCCGTGCCGCCGCCTACAGTCTGGCCGCGCGGAAGGAAGAGAACAAAATCCTGATTGTATTAAGCGACGGAACCCCAAACGATATTATCGTAAGCAAGTCCAAGAGCCGCCAGCGCGTCCAGTACTGCAATGAATACGCGGTGAAAGATACGGCAAGGGAAGTATACCGCCTTAGAAATGAAGGTATTGCCGTCATGGGAATATTTGCCGGCGAAGAGGAGGCCCTTCCTGCGGAACGGCAGATATTTGGAAATGAATTTGCTTATATAAGAAATATAAACGACTTTTCAAATGTGGTCGGAAGGTATCTGAAGGAACAATTGATAGTTTAGGCCGCTTTATTCTTTCACCAACAGGATAAATTTCCAGGTATTCTTATTCCATTAGGAGAAACGGGATGGGAATGTTACAGCATAAAAACAGGGGCATCGCTCTTGGCGTGAAATCAAAATGATTTCACGCCGCTGTGCGATACTCCCTCACACGTTTTTAAAAATTTTTCATGCAGCCATTCATATCCCATGAGTAAGCAGCGAACTTCTTTGAAACAACTTCCTGTTCTGTCATTCTTTTTTTGCTTCCCCGTCCCAGGTACCGTCTTCTTTGATATAGTACCCATCCGGTGTCTTTCCGTTCATAAACATGATTCCTTTTTTGCCGTCTGAATTGGGATTGAAATAATACCATTTCCCGTCAATCTCCTGCCAGCCGGTCTTCATACCGGTATTGATGTCGATATAGAAATATCCGCCCAGCGCCGGGTCAAATACCATTCCGCTCTTTGCATAGCCGTCCGCCCCAAATGGATACCATGCTCCATTTACCATCTCCCAGGCAGGCTGCTCATAGGTGGTTCCGTCCGCGGCTGTCACGATGGTTCCCGCGGCCGTCGTGCCGTCGGCGTACTGAAGCTTCCAGCTTGTGGTTCCGTCTGCTTTTGTCTCTGACTGCCAGTTGGATTGACCGCTTCCGCTGCCGGTGATGATTCCGGTCACGGAGTTTATCTGGCCCTTTTTCGCATCGGTCGTGGTAGTTCCTGCGGACTGTGAGTTATTCCCGCTTGAAGAATTGCCGCCTGATGAACCGCCGCTGCTGGAACCACCGCCCGAACTGCCACCGGAATATGTGGATACCGTGACAGTACAGGTGGCCGTATGGCCGCCGTCAGCCGTGGTGGCTGTGATAACCGCCGTGCCATTACCTACCGCTCTGACATTTCCGTTTCCATCAACTGTGACAGCCTCCGTGTTTCCGCTCGACCAGCTTACCGCTTTATTGGTAGCGTCAGCGGGAGATACCGTGGCTGTGAGGGTGGCTGTATTCAGTGTGGTATTGCTGTAAAGGGACATTGTGTTTCTATTCAGTGTTACTCCCGTCACCGTTATGGTTCCGGCGGGAGCGTCCTTATAGGTTGCTGTCACCGTTGCCGCATTCCCCGGCATGGTGTAGGTGGTCGTTGCGGCGGTTTCACTTGCAAAGCTGCCGCCCCCGTTGTCTGTCCATTTATCAAATATCTTACCCGTCTGCGGCTTATTTGCGGTAATGGTGATGTTCGTGCCTGCCTCGTACTCGCCGCTGCCTGTGCCGTCGGTTACAGTAAGCTGATATTTGGTGACAGGTTCTGTTGTCACGGTCACAGTGGCCGTGCCGCTCTTGCTTCCGTCCACTGTGGAGGTGGCGGTAACGGTCAGGGTCTTCGCTGTTTCACCCGCTGCCACGGTCAAAAGGCCGGTGCTGTCGATGGAGGTTCCTAGGGCGCCACCCGTCACTGTCCACTTTACTGTCCGTGCAAAACTGCCCGTGCCTGTCACTACAGCGTTAAACTGCCGGGTTGTGCCTTTCTGCACATTGGCAGAGTTGGGTGTTACCGCGACATTGGTGACGGTGGCAATAGGGTCAGGTGTGTCAGTGTAGGTAAAGACATTGGTCAGCCGGACCGCGCCGTTTGCGTCGGCAAACTGGACGGACGCCGGACCAGTGTAGTCGTCGCCCAGCTCGGGCGTGGTGAAGGTCAGGCAGCCGGCAGCCGTTTGGAGACCGGCGGCATTCCGTGCGGTTTGCTCCTCATAATCAGCGCCCCGCATCAGCTTCACGCCGGTGACGCCGGTGAGGTTCGTGCCGGTGACGTTTACCGCTGTGCCGCCCTTCTTGAAACCGCTCGCGGGGGAGACGCCGGCGATGGTGAAGGCGGGCTGGCCGTTAAAGGTCAGCTTCGCACCATTGGTGACCGAAAGCCTGTGGGCGGTAATCATCCGTTTGCCGTCGGTCTCATTCACCAGATTGACCGTGCCGCCGCTGATGGAAACGGCCTGGGTGTCGCCGTCGCTTTCCAGATTGGTTGCAAGCGCGAAGACCTTCGAATCGCTTTTTTTTGTGGTGGCGGTTACCGTGCCTCCGGTAATATAGATCCCATTCTCCCCAGAAATCCCACTGCCGACAGCCGATGTGGCGATTATCTGCGCATTGCCGGAGATGGTAACCACACCACCGGCGCTAATCGCATTGCCCGATGAGGAGGTTGCCGATACGTTGCCACCGGTGATATCGACATTCCCAGCGACACTGTTAACCGAGCTGTTTGAAACCACTGTTCCGCCGGTAAAAGCGATAGCCCCACCGAATGTAAAGATAGCCGATGTAGTACCATTGGTTTTTACCGTCAGCGTATGTCCCGTCGCGTCGATGGTCAGCGATGTGCTGGAAGGAATCTGGCATTGAATAGCAGGCTGAGGCTGGTCGTCGGAGATGGTGGAAGCGTCCAGCGTCACATTGCTGTCCAGTTTGACCGTGGCGCCGGTAACGCTGCTGTCAAAGTTGACGGACTTGACCTGCTGGGGGCCGTTGGCAGGCGTTTTCAGCGTCAGGGTGGAGCCGTCCCACTTCCAGCCCTCGGTGTCGTAGTAGGCATCCCCCGTGGTGCTGCCGGATGTGATGGTCAGGAGGCCGGTGGAGGCCTCCAGCTCGTCGGAGCCGCCATTAGCGCCCTTTTCCAGCAATACAACAGCAAATGTACTGAAATGCGTTGTTTCCGCTTCCACCACATTATCCTTTACCGTGGTATCTAAGAGTTCCACCTGCCCCTTTTCTTCATCCATATGGTAGATCTGCTGTTCCCCGTCTGCGTCCGGAGCGCTTCTGTCTTTCTTTAAATTCTCAAAAGACACCACAACTTTCCCTTTTTCCGGATTCGGCTGGACTTCCTGATTCTCCTCATCCAGAATCGTAATGTCAAATACAACCAGCTCATCAGGGGTTTCACCGGCTGCATCTTGTACCGAACCGGCAAATTCCTCAATGGACTCCTCATCTTCGATCAGAGCAGCCGAGAGGCTCACGCCCTCCGGGAATACGCCTGCGTCTGCGGTCACCGTAATCCGGTAATCCCCGGCCTCGGCGGTCAGGACGGTTGCCTCTTTTTCTCCATCCGCGGCCTTTATCACCACGGTGATCTGTGGCAGCTCCACATCTAAATCCATGTCGTATTCATCCGGTATTACCGGCTCATAGACATAGGTTCCCTCTTCTTCGGAATGAAACTGCGAGTCCGTACTTTCTGCAAAATTAAGCTCCCAGTCAATATTCTCGATTTTTTTCCGTACAGTCTTTATTTCAGGGTCATTTGCATCATTCTTATTCGACTCTCCTGCCTGGGACGGTGTTGCCGTCCGGACCTCTTTATCAGACAGACTTTCTTCCTTTTCCCCTGCCCGTTTATCCGACAGATTCTCTTTTTTATCCTCTTCCTGGCTGTTATGTTCCGGCTCAGATTCCTCAATTATTTCATCAACCTGCTCCGTCTCTTCTATCTCCCCGGATTCTGAGTCTTCCGTTTCGGCGGTTTCCTCGTCAAAGGACTCACTCTTGTCCTGTATTTCATCTTCCTGCACTTCTTCCGTCTTTGAGGAGGCCTCTTTGTCCTCCTCTGCATCGTTACCTACACCGGGGGATTCATTCCCCTGCTCGGCATCTTCTTCCTGCCCTGCTTCTTCTGCCGCATTCTCGCCGCCGTCTGTATTCTCCGTGAATGGAATTACATCTGATACAGAATATGCCCGAAACTCATCTGAATCTGTTTTCTCCACTTTTTGCACTTCTATATACGCCCAAAGGCTGGACGGGAATTTGATATCCCCTTCCTCCGCCCCAACAGGAAGTTCCTGAAGGGCAACCTTCTCCTCCAGCTCCTCAAACCTGATAATTGTCTTTTCCGTCTCATCCACCGCCGCCATGACCGGCCCGGTGTTTAATCCGGATAATACCAGCGCTGCCGACATCACGACGGACAGCTTTCGTTTCAATTTCCATTTCATATCGTTTCCTCCTCGTTATGAACGGTAGAGACCGTATTTTAGTCTCTTACGTGTGATACATGTCATCTCTCCTTCGCAAGGTGTTTCACGAACTTAGGAGAGTAATTCGTTACAATGGAAAAAATCAAAGACCTGCCCTCTATGAATCAGTGCAATGCAAAAGCGCCTCTGTCTTTGCAAGCAGCACGGGAATATCGGCATGTCCACTCCGGCGCAGCTTTCGCATAAACTCCAATCTGCTGCCATCTGGGAGCCAGATATCAAGCACAATCACATCCGGCCTGTTCCCGGCTGTCTGGAGTTTAGCCCCCCTGCTTCTTAATTCATATGGACGTATCCCGCAACAACCAGATATTCCGCCGCCGGGTCGCCGGTTTCATGCAGATACAGCTTATAACCATAATCCACGTCCTCCGGCACCCATTGGAAAAGTCTCGTATACTCCGGATGATCCTTTAGGCAGCATTCCAAAGCTGTTTGGTGGCCGGCCATTTCCTCTGCGGAAATTTCCCGCACCAGCGTCAGGGGGAGGCCCGCTTGGTCAGCCTTAATGGTGCTCCACGCACAATTACGGTAGACCACGCTGTGCCTGCGGAGCAGTTCATCCTCCACGGTCAGGCGCAGGGCGTATTCGCTTTCCGCCACATCGATAATCCGCACATTTCCATACAGGTGATTGTCGTTTCCGTGCGGCAACAGTGAGAAGCTGTCGGTGCGCCACGGCTGGAAGTAATCGGACATAGTGTTCCAATCCATCCGGTCATGCGTGGGCATAAAGGACAGCCCCACATCCCAATAGTGAATCTCTTCGGATTGAATGTAGCGAATAACCGGCGTGCTGGAGAAAACAATGACTTCCTCGCCGTTCTCCATCGTATGCAGGAAAAAAGTTCCACCCCGTTGGTGTACTACGCTGTAAATTTCTTCAATATTCTCCGTCCCCCACTGGGAGCAGACAGCGGCCAGCCGCTTCGCCTGTTCCGGCGCACATAGTTCCGCCAGTGTCAGTTCCTGCGCGGAAACAATCGTCCTGCCGATGTATTTCCTATTAAGCGGGCAGCACCAGATTCCCGGGTACATAACGCTCGGATACAGGCCGTTGCTGTCTCTAAGCCGCAGACATACCATTTCCCCAATCCCCTCATCCTCAGCTACAGCAATAATTTTTGCGGGATACAGCATTGCTATCGTACCCTCACTCATCCTCATTCCTCCCCCCATACGGGAAAACCAACTGCCAGCCGCATGACCTCTAAAACAGGGATTTTCACCGCCGCGATGGTGGCGTACTCCGGGAAATTGGGTTTCAGGACGGGCGGGATTTCTCTGACGCCGAAGAACAATGTATTTCCGTTTGTCGTCACGGAACGAAACACATCCTCGTCTGCAAGCGGGCTATACCGCAATGTTTCCAGATGGTTTCCCATGTTCAGCAGAACCTCGCTTCCGGTAGCAAACCGGAGCATCAGCCGGTGGGCGGCCAGAGGCGTCACACTCTGGATTGGCGGCGTGTTTTCCTTATTGATTTGAAGTTTATACGCCATAAACGCTCCCCTTTCTTTTATTTTTCGCAGTACGTTTTCTGTTTAGAGTACAAAAAATCCGCACCCTATAACTATCATTATAGAGTGCGGAATAAATATCGTATGTAGACAAAACTCACACTTTCAAACTTATTTTATAAATTTAGGAGCAAGAGTTGGGTTTTATTGGATACACCGGTTTTTTGATACAGTCGTGAGAAGTAGTTATTCACGGTGGAAATCTTTATATCAAATTTTTCAGCAATTTCACTGTTTGAAGCACCTTGTCTGGCCATTTCGATAATTTCTCTTTCACGCGGTGAAATATCGACTTTTTCTCCTCCGAGTTGTGCCAAAGAATGTTTCAGGCGCTCCGCGAGCCGGAAAATTTGTTTCATATCATTCTGATCTCTAATCCCGGAGGCAAGCGCGCCTTTTATTCCCTCATAATTCTCTGCAAAAGGCAGAAACATCTTATCCGGCAGCGCCATTTCAAGCGCCTCGGTCAGAAGAGCCGCCGCCTCTATGCGCCTCCCCCCTGCATCCAGCGCTACCGCCATATAAATTTTCATATATAACTGCGGCAATAGGTTGGGGAAGATGGAGGATATCCCCATTACATACCCACTCACACCAAGCAGCTTCTGGTATTCCTTTTTCTCCAAAAGAACCCGGCCATAAATGATATAGGCATAAGGCTGTGTCATAATTACAAGCCGCCTGTCGTCGATATGCCCCTCCTTAAGCCACGGGGCAACCTCCTCCAGATGTCCTAACAACAGGGAAAGATAGCCGTAGGCCAAGTCATAGGTATAGCGGCACAAATCCTCCGCGTTGCGGTAGGAGCGTTCCAGCAGAGTGGCGAGGCTGTCCTCCAAAAGCTGCCTGTCCCCGTGCAGAATCGCGAGCCTTGCCAACGTAAAAATGCCGCACTGAGCTATACTGCCCTGATGCTTGCTGTCTGCGGTGAGCACGGCCCGATGGCAGAGGATTTCGGCATCGCCGGTTTCCCCGCGGTATAAGTGGGCCTCAGCACGCATCATCAGTTCCGCGCCGGTGCCATGTCCGTGAGACAGCCGGTAATAATAGGGCATACACTCGTCCATCTGCTCCAGTTCTTCGTCCAGCTTGCCCGGCTCCCGCCAGTACATATAAAGAACGGACGGGGAGCCGAATGTCCAGGTACTTTTCATGTTGATGAGCGTCGCCGGGCCGCCAATCAGGTCATACGCCCTGCGGTGCATGGCGCTCATGGCGTCAATGCGGTTGTACTCAAGGAATGAAAGCAGTAATTCCATTTCACCCCGGAGCGCGTCTTTCTCTTTGTCGGGAATGGCGCTCTCCGTAATAATTGCCTCGATTTCGTCCTTTTGGCGTATCAGTTCTTCATTTTTCCCCAAAAAGAACAGGGTAAACGCCAGTGGGACAAGGGATTTTGGATAGCGCAGCTTCACCTCTCGGCTGGTATTTTCCAGAATATCCAAAATCATGGGAGTGGTGGTTTCGTCGATGGTGTCCGCCAAATCATAACTGGTCAGTGACATGGCAAACAGCCGCTCCCACGCTCCAGCGCTGTAATAGAACCGTAACGTGTTCATTCGGTCGCCCGCCTTTTCCGCCAGCTCGCCGCCTTTTAAGTAGATTTCTTTTTGCCGTTCTTCCGGCAAGAGGGCAAATTTATCAGCCAGCAGCAGCTTGAGCTGGGTATGCATATAATAACAGCGGCTTTCTAATTCAAAGCGAATAAAGAACCGCTTTTCCCGCAGGCGGTTTTCCGTTACCTCCGCCGACAGGCCAGAGAATGCCGTCGCCTGGGATATGGTAAACCTTGGGAAAATGGAAACTTCTATCAGGAAATTCTTTTCGTCCTCTGACAGTCCGCCCCAGAACGTTTTTTGCATTAGGGCTTCCATACCGCCCTGCTCAAATTTTCCGGTGCCGATCATCGTCTCCATTTGCAGATAGAGCGCCATAACCCAGCCGCCCGTCAGCTGCATCACCTCGTCAAGCTGGCTTCCGGTAAGCGAAAGCCCCGCCTCCCGGTAATAGGTGTCTGTATCCTCTCTGGTAAAAGCGAAAGCCGCCTCTTGCAGAAGGTATAACTGTCCGCTCCCGATTAAGCCGCCCCTCTCCTCGTGGGTATAGGGATGGGTCGCTACAACAATGTGGAGCTTTTTCCCGCCGTGCCTGGACAGATGGATTAAAAATTCACAGGGGTGGTACAAATCCCACATCTGGAAGTCATCCAGAAATAAAAAGGTTTCCCTGTCGCAGGAGATGGAGCGCAGCCCCCGCACGATTTCAGTCATATTATCCTCGTCCGGTTTTTCCAGTGCAAGAAGCCGTTCCGCGCTTTCTTCGTCAAAATTGGCGATCAGCCCGCAGAATCCTTTCCACATCTCGGCGGGGCGGTCATTGGAAAACTCATGGACATAGAGTGGAGACGCTTCCTGATTCCTGGTATCAAAAAATTGCTTGACTGCAGTGGTCTTTCCGAAACCGGAATCCGCTTCCAGAATGGTTAGAGGGTAGGTCTTGATGTTCTCCAGCTTTTCCATCAGAGCCTTTGGAAAGTATTTTATATCCTGCTTTAATTGTCTGGTTCGCGGCATAACAGTTATCTCCTTTGTCAACACGAAGTTTTGAAACGTGACAAGTGCGGAAAATCATCACCCTTTTAACGGACACAGATTGCACCAGTCTTATGTAGCGCATGTTGTGAAATTTGTCTAAGTATGAACTTAATTATAAGGGGTTCCCCATCAAAAGTAAAGTGATTGCATCCTCTTATTCTGTGACAGATGCTGCGGGTAAAGGTACACGTTTTCTAATAGATGGCTCTGCAGCTTTTTTTGTATCTTTACGTGCAATTTAGTGACATAAAATATGCCTGAAAATCCAGACTAAAGCCGTAACTGACTCATAGTTTAGATTTCCAGGCATAAAAACTTCCGTCCTGCTGTCTCCGCCTTCCTGATGATTATCTTGCTTAAGCTCTTATCTAATATTCCTGCCGGCAGATTAAATATTTCTTATCGGGTTTTAATCCATCTGCAATACGGGATATGGCTCCAAATCCTTCTTCTACGAGTTCTTTTTCCACTGCCGAATATGTGATAAATTTCCCTATTATCTGCCGGTCACCCTCTTTTTGCTTCCATCAGCTTCACAAATTTCGGTACGGAGAGTATTTCATTTGTCACAAATTCTCCATTATAAAACAGACTGTAGCTCGTAAACGGCGCCGGGGCATTCCGGGCCTGTTCCGTAGTCTCAAAACGGATCGACCGGAACGGCGCTCCTTTTTCTTTGGCCGCCGCCTCGATCAGAGGAACGTATTTGGCCGTAAAAGGACACTGGTTCGCATAATAAAGCACAAATCCCTGCTCTTCGATTCGGGGCTGTTTGACCTGTTCTTTAAAGCGCGGTTTATGGGCGCCGTCTTCAAAAGGAAGATAGAGCAGTTCGTAAAACGGCTCTGCTGTGTCTGCGGTGAGAAAGCCTTTATATCGCAGGAACTTCGGCTCTGCCAGAAACGGCATTTTTTTCTTTGAAGAGAGGATCACGAGTCCTTTCTTCCCCTTTTCCCTGCTGTCACGGATGCATTCATCCAGAAGAAGCGCGGCATTTCCCTGCCCCTTATATTGTCCTGCAACCCACATGCAGTCAATATACATGTATCCGTCCGCTTCGACAGGCGCCCAGGCCTTTTCCGCCGGAATGTATTCGATAAAGCATTTTCCGCGCACATCTCCTTTTTTGAAAACAAGGCCGTCATCAAACCGCTCTGAAAGCCAGTTTTTCTTCGACAATACCTGGCAGTCCCTGTTGCTGGAAATGGCACAGCAGATGTGCTCTTTATCCAGATTTTCCTTCGTAACTGTTATAATCTCCAAAATGACGCCTCCCTCATACTGCGTGCATAACGCCTTCCCATCCGTTCTCTCCGGCGTGCCGGCACACTAATCTCTTTTTTTCACCGGGTGCCTGATAACTGTCTTCATTTTCTCCGGGGACGTTTTTCTCGGATCGTTCAGATAGATTTCATGGTGGGGCCGTTTGTCGTTTATGTCTGTCTCATAACCGTTCTCTTCGGTAAAACACTCCATCCGTTCAATCGTCTCCGGCTCACTGTCATATGGTCCGATATGCATAATCTGGGCGCAAAGTCCCTCCGTATATTTTACCAGACGGACCTTTGACAGATCAATCTCCGGTTTTTTCCTGCTGCAGCTTTCTTTGGCCTGTTCAAACACCTCGTCCGTCACAAAGTCGGGCTGCCGGATCATGGAGATCCATTGGAACTGGCTCTTATCCGTGATATTAGTTCCGTCAAATCCACGGTCGTCCACCAGCCACAGTCCCTCCAACGGAGGCACTACATAATCAAAATATCCGGGAGGGCACTGGCTCCCCATCTTACTCATCTTTACGGTATAGGACAAGGCATACAATGCTCCCACCGCCTCTTTATATTCTTCGGAGGTATTGGGATCACCGGAACCTTTTACTGCAAAAAACGTCATCTCCGGCACATCCACGATGGACGGTTTCTTCCCCGGCTGGTAAAGGAGCTTGTCACGTTTCTTAAAATCTACTTTCTCCCCGGGCACCGTCTCCGGCTTCACCCGCTTTTCCATTTTTTTCTTCTTGGGCGCAGGCATGGGAAGTTCCCTGAATGTCTCCACAACCAGTTCAGTCAGTAATTCCTTGTCATCGATGTCCTCCACCAGCAGAAACGGCTTAGATCCCTCATAGGGCGCCTCCTCCTCAAAATCGGGACATAGTTTTTTCCCCGCCTCCGTGATTTTGATAAAGAGCTGATTGTCACAGATCAGGCCGATTATCTTACCGTCACAGTAGATGCCGTATTCCCCAAACATCTTTTTCCAGGTAATTTCCCCTGCATTTCTCATCTGGTCTGTCGCATATTGAACAAATTCCATGCTTGAAGCCATATCCTCACCCTCCTTGGTGCCTTTTCCCGCACATCTTCTCAGTACATGTTATTTTTCGCAGCATGCGTTCGCCGGCAGGCTGCGGACCTTCATGTCTTTATTCCTTTAAACCTACATAGATGTGTATCTCGGTCTCGTCCATGCCGTCATTTTGATACTCCTCAAAATCGCAGGCAAAGGTCCTTGGCAGATCCATACTCCAAATCTCCTGCCAGCATTTTGCAACCGCCTCATGGAGCTCGCCCTTCGCAATAAATCTGGCATAATTTCCGGCCGGAATTGTTACAAGGACCGCATCCCCGGGAAGTTCCTCTTTCCCATCTACCTCACATGCAACGACAATGGTGTAATCCGACGCCGCGTCTTTGTCATATTCTGTATAAATTCCCAGGACTTTATCATTCGTTTTTCCAGGAATGGACTCATAGATTCCCTCGGAATAAAATCTCCCCCACAGACCTCCGATTACCGCTCCCATATCCGGGGACATATTATTTGTTCTCGCCTTAATTCCTGCTGCTTTTTTCTCTTCTAATTTTACAATCTCATATTCCATTGTTTCTTTTCTCCTGTCTTATTTTCTGATAGACAAAGCATACCATATGAAACATGACATCTGTGCGTCATCATTCACGGTACATTTTTTGAAGCCGTCCCATCATCTCATAAAGTTCTCTGCGAAGTTCCACCGGCTTTGTCAGTTCTACCCTGTCCCCAAAGCTCAGCAGCCATCCGAACAGGTTCTCTTTGTCCGCAAAACCAAAGGAAAATTTAAGCCGTCCGTCCTCCTGTTCCACAAAGCTCTCCATGCCGAATTCCTCCACCAGCCGCCATTTCATATCCGGCTCAAAAACGGCCTCCACATCAATTCCCAACGGATAAACACGCTCTGCCGACAGATCCGGCACCGGTATCTGCCTGGGTTCATACTGTTCCTCCGTCGCTTTTAAATCCGTCATTCTGTTCAGTTTAAAAAGGCGGTAGTCCTGCTTTTCACAGCAGTATCCCCACAGATACCAGGATGACCATTTAAAAATGAGAAGGTACGGTTCAATACTCCGGCTGCTCTCCCCGCCCGGCGCATAATAGTTAAATTCCACCTTCCGCCTGTCCTCAACGGCTGCCTGAAGCACACTGATTTTCGGCGCCAGAGAAGTGCGGTACCAGGACGCCAGGTCGATCATAATATGATTATTCGATGCCAAAACAGAGGAATTACCCATTGCCAGCTTTTCCATCAACTGCTGATACCGTTTCGATCCCGACACACTGTCCAGGCTCTTTAACCCAGCCAGAATAGCCTGCATGTCGGAGGATGTGAGCAGGGTTTTATCCATCCGGTATCCCTCCATAATAGAGATTCCCCCGTTCTGCCCCTGCGATGTGACAATAGGAATCCCTGCTTTGCAAATATCCTCAATGTCCCGGTTAATTGTCCTGCGTGAAACTTCAAATTTTTCTGCCAGATATGGCGCCGTCACCTTTTCCTGCTGAAGAAGAATGGAAAGGATCCCGATGAGGCGGTCGATTTTCATAAGTCTGCTTCCTCTTTTCCACTGGTACCATAAGCACAAACCCGGCTCCGGCCCCGCCGAAGCCACATATTCCTAACGGGAATATAGTATATTATCTGTGCTTTACAGCCATTTATGTTTTAATATTTCCTGTTATTTACCCATTTCATTAATTCCGAACGCAGAATATCCTGCAACTCCTTTTCCCATAAATTAAAGTATATACTATAAACTCGGAATAGCAAACCAAAAACATATTCACGCTCCCTTAATGAAACGGAACATACATGCCCGCGACAATACCTCTTCCCATACTTGACGAAAGGGACAATCAGCCTCTGAAGCTGACGGACGGGGCAATCCCCTTCGCTGCGTCTTCAGTCCCGTCGACGACCTGCCCGGGGAAGGAGGAGAAAAACTTTCCGAAGGGGACCTTGGAGCCCGCCGGTGCTTGGCGAGGTATTTTCGAGCTTAGCATCCGCTGTGCGCTTCACAAGCGGGAGCGTGTCCCCGCAGGAATTTTTTTCTCCGGATTCCCCCTCACCACACCCACCCATCGGGACTGAAGATTCATACACCCCCACTCCCCCGTCCGCCATCTCACAGAAGCGTCCCGCATCTCAATTCTCCTCCCCCTCTTGCTTGAACCCCAATTTTATGATATGCTGAGTACGCTTTAACTGAATTTGCAATGATTGGCAAAGCGGAAGCTTTTTAATAGGGAAGCGGGGTGAGAATCCCCCACAGCTGCCTCTACTGTAATTGATGACGAAGGATCATAAACAGCCACTGTTCGAACGGGAAGGCGATCCGGAGGACGAATCATAAGCCAGGAGACCTGCCAGTCGCATTGCAGAGGAAATTTTCCGGGACAGGGAAAATCACCTTTCAGCCTGATAACCAGATTGGGTTTGTAAGTATGCTCTGTTTTGCAATTCAGGGCGCTACAATATTTTACAGACAGGTTGAAAGGAGATTTACCGAAGATGAGAAAGAACAGAAAACGATTTGCAGGGATTGCCGCCGTATTGATGCTCTCCCTGGCCGGCTGTGCCGCGAAGACAGACGAGGCGAAAACAACAGCGGCCGTGGAAAGCGCTGCTGCTGAAACAGGCGCAGAAAGCCAAGAGGCAGATGTCAAAAATGCTGAAGCGGGAACTACCGTCTTTGTGGATGACATCGGCCGTGAGGTGGAGCTGACCCTTCCGATTACAAGGGCCTGCGTTGCAAACCGCTACAACAACGAATTAATCCGTGCCGTAGGAGCCGGGGACAGCGTTGTCGGAGTGGATATCTACACCTCCCAGGACGAGGTCTACTGGCCCCGGTTCGGAGAGAACGAAACTTTTGGCAAAGATGAGTACGACTATGAAAAGATCGTAGCTCTCGATCCTCAGGTGCTCGTTGTTCCCAAAAACGGCGTGGTGGAGGAATCCATTGAGAAACTGGAACCGTTCGGTATTAAGGTTGTGGTTATCACCGGATGGGACAACTCCGATGTGCCAAAGCAGATTAGACTCTGCGGCCAGTTATTCGGCAAGGAAGATCAGGCGGAAGAACTGGTTGATTTCTATCAGAAACCGGTTGATTATATGAAAGAACAGTTAAAACAGGTAGAAGAACCTAAAACTGTTTACTGGGAGTACGGCGGTGACTATACCACCTGCATTCCCGGAACTTCCAACGACGGCTGGCATAATATGATTCTCATGGCCGGCGGTAAAAATATTTTCGGAGACGCCTCCCTGGCCGGCAAGGATATTGATCCGGAACAGGTTCTGATGGCGGATCCCGACCTGATTGTCAAGGTCTATGCAGGGGAAGTAGTCGGAAACAGCGGCGTATTCATCGCGCCTTTACAGGAGGAATTTGCAGCCAAGGCGGAATCCATGATGGAGCGCGAAGGTTTCCGGGAATTAACGGCTGTTAAAGAGGGCAATTTCTATCTCAATACCGCCTTTATGAGCGGAGGACTGGGAAAAATGATCGGAGCCGCCTACATGTCCAAATGGCTCTATCCCGATTTAATGACGGATCTGGATCCGGACGCCATCTTTGAACAGTGGATGAAATACCAGGGTTTTGAGCCAAATGCCCAGCACTACTATCACGTTCCCGCACAAAAATAAATCCAGGCAGTATCCGGGCCGCGGCTTTCTAACCAGGCTGCGCCGGATACCGTCCGGCAGTCCGCCCGCAGTCCGTTTTCATCCGGCATGCGGGCTGATTTTAAATTAAGGAGATTATTTTTATGTCTTTTAATACGCTGACCAGCGAATATAAACCCCTGATCCGCCGGAAAATTCTTTGGATCCTTCTGGCTACCGCCGCTCTCTGCGCGCTTGCTGCCGCCGCCGTCTGCCTCGGTGTGGCGGATCTCACTCCGGCCCGTCTGGCCGTCACCTGGCTGCCGTTTACAGAACGTTTCATAACCGTCCAGCCGCTCAGCCCCAAAGAACTGAACGTCCTTCTCCTGCTGCGGCTGCCCCGCGTCGCAGCCGCTCTCACTGCGGGCGCAGGCCTCGGCATAGCCGGAACGGGGATGCAGGCAATTACAGGCAACCAGATGGCCAGCCCATTTACCACCGGACTCTCCGGAGCCGCTGCCCTGGGCGCAGCCGCGGTGATTGTCTTTGGCGGATTCCCCGTCCATCTTCAGAAAACGGCCACGGTTTTGGCCGCCTTTTTCATGGCGCTGCTCTGTGCCGCTTTTGTCTATGGGCTTTCCAGCCTGAAGGGGCTCGGTTCAGAAACCCTGGTGCTGACGGGCATCGCCCTGAACTATTTTTTCAATGCACTCAACTCGACGATGCAGTTTATCGCCAACGAACAGCAGCTTCCGGCCATCATACACTGGACCTTCGGCAGCCTCACCGCCGTCGGATGGAAGGATATTGCCGTCATGGCGCTCTTTCTGCTGATTACGCTGCCTGTATTCCAAAGCCAGGCCTGGGCGTTTAACATGATCGCCGCCGGCTCGGATGAGAGCGCAGCCGCCCTTGGAATCCATGTAAAACGAACCCGGATCCTGACGGGAGGCTGCATCACGCTGCTTACTGCGGCTATTGTCAGCTTCACCGGCATTATCGGATTCGTCGGCCTCGTGGCCCCCCATATGTCCAGGATGATAATCGGCGGCGATCACAGGCTTTTGCTCCCTCTCTCCGCCATCACGGGAGCGGCCCTGGTTCTGGCGGCGGATACCATCGGACGGTGCGCATTTTCCCCTACCATGATCCCGGTGGGAATCGTCGTATCCTACGTAGGCGTCCCGCTGTTCTTATATCTGATTTTCCGGGGGAGGAAGAGGCTGTGAATGATATGATGAACGGATTAGAGGTCCTGGGACTGAACTTTTCCTACGGACACAGGAAAGTTTTAAAGAATGTATCATTCCGCGTCGAGCCGGGAACCTTCTGCGCATTCCTCGGCGGCAACGGTGCAGGAAAGTCAACGCTGCTGCGCTGCATCAACGGACTTCTTAAGGCAGATCCCGAATGCGTGCGTTGGAATGAAACGAAAACAGGGAAGCTTACCGTCCGGGAGAGAGCCGGCATTTTCGGCTATGTGCCACAGAATACCCAGACGGAATGCGCTCTGAATGTAATGGAAATCGTGCTGTCCGGCCGCCTTCCCCACATGGGAATGAAGGCAGGAAAACATGATCTGGAAAAAGTATCGGAAGTAATAGAGGAATTCCGTCTGAAAGACTATGCGTTCCGGCCGTTTAACCAGCTCAGCGGCGGAGAACGCCAGCGGGTGCTGATCGCAAGGGCCATCGCCCAGGAACCTCAGGTACTGCTTTTAGACGAACCCACCAGCAGTCTCGATTTAAAATATCAGTATGAGGTCATGGACCTGCTGCACCGCATCAGCCGGAACGGCATCACCGTTGCAGCCGTCATCCACGATCTGAATCTGGCTTTAGACTATGCGGACCGCACCGTCCTGCTCTCCGGAGGAACGGTTGTCGCCCAGGGAATTCCTGAGGAAGTTCTGACACCGGATCAGATAAGAGAAGCCTACGGAGTTGATACGGAACTCGTGCGGATAGGCAGACGATCCGTAATTGTAAGGGCATGACTTGATGAAATTCGCATGAATACAGGGTTTCCCGCAATATAAACAGATGAACAAGACCGTGAAATGGTGCCCGATTGGTGCCCAAATAAAATAACAGCCTGCGAGAAGTTTTGAAACAATACATCTACATTTGACAGAACCATGGGGATTTAGTTGAGATGTGAGGACGCCTCTGTAAGACGGCGGACGGGGTGGTGGAGGTTGTGTATGAGTCTTCAGTCCCGGTTTGCAGGTTGTGGTGAGGGGGGAATCCAGGAGAAAAAATTCCTGCGGGGACTCGCTCCCGCTTGTGGAATGCGCAGCGGATGCTAGCTTCGTGAGAAACCTCAGCAAGCACTGGCGGATTCCAAGGTCTCCCTTCGGAAAGTTTTCTCCTTCCTTCCCCGGGCAGGTTGTCGGCGGGACTGAAGACTCAGCGAAGTGTGTTGCCCCGTCCGCCGGCGTCAGGGGCTGATTGTCTCTTTCGTCAAGTGGGGAGGTGGTATTGTCGTGGCCACGATATAGTCGTAACTATTTTACATTCTGACGACATCATGGGCTGCATAAAAAGAGTGTCAGAATAAACACTCTAAGCTTATAAGCTTACACAGTCTCATAGTGAACAGGATGCAGTTTTCCGGTATTTGGGGAAACGTAGTGGCAGCGACAAGCGCCTCCCCCATTGAAGAAAGAGGACAAATCAGCCTCCGCAGGCCGGGGGCCGGGCAGACGTCCTGGGCTGAGTCTTTCGTCCCGGCCATAACCTTCCTGCGGGGAAGAAGGGAGAAAAAGATTCCGGAGGGAACCTGGGAGTTCATTGGTACTTACCGAGGTCTTTTCGAGGTTAGTACCATTATGTACTCCCACGAGCG
>NZ_UYZY01000010.1 GCF_900626075.1 Clostridium transplantifaecale | reverse complement strand
GTTAGTACCATTATGTACTCCAACGAGCGCAAGCGTTTCCCGCAGGAACTTTTTCTGCCCGGATTCCCCGCCCGCGATACCCTGACGCCCGGGACGAAAGACTCATCGATCCCCCTCACCACCCCGGCCCCTGGCCTGACGGCGGCGTCCTTATTTCTCAATCAAATCCTTATTTCAATGTCTTATCATACTTCTTATGGTTGAAAATCAATATTGCACAGCTTACCGTCGTCCCCAGCATGATAATTCCGGCAAACATACCGCCAAAGTTAGCAATGATCTTTACTCCGTTTACGCCTACCGTTGCAATCATAATATAAGCAAGTGTCATAACGATAATACCCCAGGCAATTTTTAACCAGGATGGCGCTTCCGGGCTGTCCGGTGTAATTCCCTGTGTGGAGATACCGGCCATAGCCGTCATATTGGAATTGCAGGCCGTTACAACGGATAAGAAGATGAGCAGCAGGAACAATGGAATAATAATCTGTGAGAACGGCATACTTCTCAGCATGGAATAGGGAACTGCCTCCACGCCAACATTATTGTATACGCCAACCAGATCAACGGCTCCGCTGACCTGTGCAAATAATGAGTTTCCACCGACGAGAATCATCCAGAGCGCACTCACCAGTGCACATACGCCAACGTATAACCCCAGCGTCTGCTTTACCGTTCTTCCGTAAGCGATACGGCCCATGAAAGCTCCCGATGTCGGCGCCCATGCCATCCAACTTGCCCAGTAGAAGGTGGTCCACCACTGCGGCCACTGGCTGTCGGCAGAAGCTCCCGTCAGCAGGGATTTTTCAAAGAAGTTGGCAATAAATCCGCCGAACGCCTCTGTTCCCAGGTTAAATACAAACGCCGTCGCGCCAAAGAATAACAGGAAAAGCAGGAAAATAACATAACCGTATACGTTAATATCGGCGCAGAGCTTGATGCCCTTCTGAAGTCCGGAAACCGCCGTGGCAATAAAGATAGCCGCAATTACAACCGCAACGATCAGCCACATCGATGCATTGCTGGGGATACCAGTGAGTTCGGCGATTCCGCCGGACATATTCATAATACCCTGTCCCAGTGAACCCGCCATACCTGCTCCGATACAGAATAATGTCATGGCGTCGATAATCTTGGATGTATTTTTATTTTCTGCAAATTTTCCCAGTGCCGGAGCCATCTCAGAGGTAATTGAGAATGGCCTCTTTGCATTATAATACATAAAGCCGAACACAACCGCAGGCACCGTATAGATTGCGTAAGGAATAAAGGTCCAGTGTAAGAACATTGTCTCCATGGAGAACTTGAGGGCCTCGCTGCTCATGGGAGCGATTCCGGTCAGTTCCGTAGGAGGCGCGCTGAAATGTGCGATTGGCTCCGCGGGTCCCCAGAAGAGAACTCCTGCCGCCATCGTTGTCGTCAGGGCAATAGTAAACCATGAAAATGTAGATATCTCAGGTTTGGCATCCTCGCCGCCTATCCTGACATTTCCAAATTTTGAAAAAGCGGCTGCGATAGCTACCAGAACCGTTCCCACTGCGATAATGCTGAATACCCAGCCCACATTGGCAATAATCCAGTTATTTACGTTATTAATCAGGTTTAAAAATGTATCCTTGCTCACAAGGCTGACAATAACAATCAGAAGCAGCAGTATGAATGGCGGAAAAAATGTCATTTTCCGAAGCTGCATTGTACTCTTTTTATTCTTTTCCATGAAACGTTCCTCCTCCATCTCCCTATTGAGCCGACAGGATATTGTAATCTTCCGGATGACGGTCAATCAGAACCGTATTAAAATCGCGTTCTTTGCCAACCCTGTCCAAATCGATTTCCTGATATAAAATACCTTCTTCCTCTACTCCAAAGGCTGCCAGCACTTCCCCTACCGGGCTGATAACCTGACTTTTTCCTGCAAATATTTCTTCCCCACTCTGCCCGCAGCGGTTCACGGCCGCTACATAGAACAGATTGTCAAGAGCGCGGCAGGCCAGATTCAAATCCCACCACTCTTTAAAATAATGGCTGGCTCTCCATGCGGCGGGAACCAGCATCAGTTCCGCTCCCTCAAGCGCAAGGATCCGGCTTGTCTCCGGAAAGCATGCATCATAACAAATCACAATACCGATTTTCCCAAGTTTTGTATCCCAGACCGGATATTTCTTTCCCCGCTGGAAATAAGTACGCTCATCACCTACCGGATGAGTCTTTGAATAAGTTCCTTCTATGTTTCCCTCGTCATTTATCAGAACAGCCGTATTTTCAACTTCCCCGTTATCTGCCGCGAATATAATCGGCGCCACAAGATAGATTTTAAGCTCTGCGGCCAGTTTCCGCATCCGCGTAACAGACGGCCCCTCCAGCGTTTCCGCCATTTCCTTCATGGCCGGAATATCGGTTCCCAGATATCCTGTATTAAACGCCTCCGGCAGACAAACTAACGACGCTCCGTTTGCAGCTGCCTCCCTGACCATCCGGGAAGCCTTTTCTATGTTTGCTTCCTTATCCAGAAAATCACAGTCCATCTGAACCATTGCCAGCTTATATTGTTTCACCCTTTTCCCCTCCTCTTTTATGAGCCAGGAGACCGGGTGATCCGGTCTCCTGTTTTAAAATCCGCCAAAAAACTTATGACATCTTTTATTACTTCATTGATTTCTTCTTTCTATTTACTATAAATATTTTTTGAAGAATTCAGCTAACGCATCTGCCAGTGCCTCGAATTTTGGATCCCCGTCAAACATCCACTCGTTGTGTTTACCTTCTACATAGTAAAGCTCCTTCGGCTCATTTGCAAGGCGGTATGCCTCTTCCGCCTCGATCTTGTCGTGAAGCTCATTGTATCTTCCGTGGCCTACAAAAACTGCCTTCGGCGCCAGTTTCGGAAGTGTGGCTTCTATGTTAAAGCGGATAAAGGATTCTGCATATGCACTGGACATCGGAGTTGGGAATTCCTCTCCATTCGCCTCATTAGCCTGCTCGGAAACGCCTCCGTTGATTTTTTTCAGGGTCTGATCTACGTAGAAATCTCCGCTCTCATCAATGTTTGGATAGAACTCGTAAGGATGTCTCAACACCAGATCTCCTGTCGTGGCACGTGTAATCTTATCCTGCTCAAGAGCCCTCAGCATCTTGTTGTACTTATCATTTCCCATACCCATTCGCATCCAGCGTACGCCGTTTACAAAAGAATTCAGGGTGGCAACGGCCTTGACCGCCTCTTCTCTTGCCGTAACTTCCACGCAGACAGCTCCGCCTACGCCCCAGCCGATTAAACCGATTCTCTTCGGATCAATTTCCGGCTGTGCCTTCATGAAGTTTACCGCTGCCGCAATATCTTCCACTTCTCTTTCCAGGGTCGTGTATTTCTCGGTTCCCTCACTCGGTTTAAATCCGCGGTAATCAAATCCCATGCAGACATATCCTCTCGCGGTCATCGCTCTTGAGAATAAGGCGGGATATACCATATTCAGTCCTGTCCAGCCGGAGTTGGCAATGATACACGGCCTCTTCTCTCCCTCCTTATAGTCATCGGGAAGATAAACAGTTCCCACCATCTTGTCGCCTTCACTGTAAAATACTACATCTCTTGTTTTCATAACTTTCTCTCCTTTTTGATTTTTCTCATGATATGTTTTCTTGATTTCTTTATTTCTTTGCTGTAACAACACTATACACCCTATAAAAGAATATTTCAACCTTTTTATTTTAAATATTTGTTTTTCATCCTTTTTAACAAATTAAATAATCTTTTTTGTTCATTTTATACATAAATAAATTTGAAATTCTTTTTTTTAATAAAATTAATTTTGTTTTAATTCATAATCATTTGACACCGTTTTATCCCAGCCGTATAATAAACACAAGAATATCCAATGGAGGTATTGATTATGGAAAATAATATCATCGACACAATCACTCAAATCAAAGATGTACTGCCTAAAAAGCAGAGAACCTTATGCAATTTCATTGTTTTAAATTATATAGATGCAGGAATGATGACGGTGGCGGAACTGGCGGAACATTCCGGTGTGGGGCCTACCACTGTGATGCGTCTCGTAAAAACACTTCATTTTGACAGCTACAGCGATTTTCGCCGCGCACTGCTTAATGTCTCCCTGAAAAATAATGCCTCTTCCTATATAGGAATTAAAAACAGCTTTCAAACCGTAGCCAGCCACTCGGATTCCGATATTTTACACACGCTCTGGTTTGACACCACCCATACAGTTGAAAACTTTATAACGCCCAAGAACATTGAACAAATCGATAAAGCCCTCTCCCTTATGATGCAAAGCTCCCGTATTAATTTACTTGGCCTGCGCTCTTCCCGGACAGCTTCGCTTTATCTTGAATCTGCGATCGACCGTTTCTATCCCCATGTAAGGCAGCTCAGCGATGAAAGCGAATTTTTATACGATAAAATTTTCCGCCTGACACCGGAAGAGGATGTGATTGTTATCTTCTCCGCCTGGCCCTGTACGAAGCGCACCATCGACGCCTCAGCCGTATGCAGGGACAGAGGCATACCGATTATCCTGATTACCAATACCTCCCTCAATCCGATTGCACGGTATGCCGATATCATGATTGATACCAACTCGGTAAATGCAGGCTGCGGGATCCTTCCTTTTATGTTTATCGCGGAAGCTCTTACCGCAGGACTCGTCCGCCGGCTGGGACCGGATTCCATGAAGATACTCGAGGAACTGGAAACAGAGTTGGAAAAGGTCGATATCTTTATCCGATAAATAAATCTTCTTATAAGGACAGGCCGTGCCTTCTCTGCACGGCCTGCGGCTATAAAACGGAGGGCATACCGCCTGCAGCTTAATGATAAAGCTGAACGGTATGCCCTCCGTTGATTTTTATCAGGGTCTGATCTGTGCATAATTCTCCGCTGGCGCCCAGCTGATCGCAGGCTATGTACCTTTACGGCAGACTGATTATACCTTAACGTTTTATTTCAATTCAGCGATAATTTCCGCTTCACCGGCTCTGAGCTGATCCATCGGCATATTATAACTGCCATACCTCAGCTTGCAAAGCAAAAGCATTCCGATTCCAATCGCCGTCAGTACCGCTCCCACCGGAAGGGTCCCTACCTGAACCGCAAATACAGGCACCATGGTTACGATAAACAGTTCAACGATAGATTGAAGCGTATATGCCGTTCCAAAATCATCCAGAGTTCCGCTCTTCATCTCCGGATCAACAATACGAAGGAGGGTTACACCGATTGCTACGACACCGGTGATATATCCGAATATGAAAATGGAGCGTTCAAACCAGAAGTTTCTGAACAGTTTTCTTCCCACAAAGAATACGAGAATACATGGCCAGGCGATTCCTATGATGCAAAGCACAATAATCGGCCCAATATATTCAAGTACAACCGACATTTTAATTGTTGCTATTCCAAATGCCACCAGATAATCGGTGACACCGCTGCCGATTCTGTCTACGATTTTTTTGTCAACATAATTTCCGTATCCTATTTTGTTGAGGAGCGTCTGAATCGCAACTCCGGCCAGCATTGTAAGGCACATCATCGGAACCTCAATATTAGGCATATACGGTTTATATAACTGGTAGGCGCCGTATCCGATTCCGGTAGCCATCAGAATTAATGCCACATGCCAGGCCAGCGGATCCATTGCCATCGGATGTATTGTCTCATCACCCATGGAAGTCCTTTTTTCTTCCGGTATCATACCCGTTTTGCATTCCTGGGGCAGTGAACCGATATTTTTAATTAATCTTGTCGCGCCTTTTCTTGTTGCATAGTTAATACAGATAATCCCCCCAAAGATTCCCGACAAAAGTCCCAGGGTTGCAAATGTCTGTCCGATAATAACGCAGTCCTCACGTCCAAGGAGTCCGTTTAAAGTTCCTCCAATCGCCGCCGCATAACCATGTCCCCCCATGAATCCGGCCGGAAGAAGTACACAGATCTGATTAAAAGTGGAAGGGAACAACACCATCATCAAAGCGCCGCCAATCAGACATGCAATTCCGAAGCAGACAACTTCACTTGACATGTTGATAAGAAATGTATCCCCCACCTTTGCTACAATTTTCTTTAAATTGAGTTTCTCTGTTTTTCCTAGGAATAGTCCTGCAAACAATACACACACCAGCAGGTATGCATAGGAACCTGTCTGGCTGCTGAAGGGCACAATATTTATAAACTGTTCTCCGCAAAACAGGGCCAAAAAACCCGCAATAAGAGATGACGGGATATAAAAATTCTGGAAAAACTTTATTTTGCTTCTCATCATCTGTGCCAGAAACAGAAAGACCGATATCAGGCAGAAATCAATCAACATGGAATACGGATCAAAATTCATCTTTTAAAAACCTCCTCTTAGTTTTTGCTCATTCAATTAACCGATTAATCAATTAAATCGATTATATATCCCGAATAAGAATATTTCAACCTTTTATATCCAAAAAGAATATCTTTGTTCCTTTTTATAGAATTTTTCATTCTTAATTTGTCTATTTTTCCCAATAAAAGCATCTAAACTTCTTTATAAAACGGCATTTTTTATCTTTTACGCTCTTTAAAACTGTTTAATATTTTATATAAACAAAATATTTTTATTTTTTTCGTTTGTTCCATTGTATTAAAGCGTATAGCATCTTTAATACAGATTATTTTTTCTTTATTTTTTATATTTAATATTTACTAATTATAAAAAAGATGATATCATCTATTTAATCAAAAAAGAATAATATTTCCACAAGGAGGCATTATGGAACGTTCATACTTTATTTCGGATTCATATCGTCAACAATCCAAAGAACTCATTAAAGGCGGTTATGATCTTCACACCCATACTGAGCCCTCTGCCTTTCACCGGGCCCTGGATGACTTTGAACTGATCCAGGAGGCTGCCGATGCCGGGATGGCCGGCGCCATGATTAAAGCCCATTACGGCTGTACCGCCTCGAGAGCCGCACTGGTAAATCTTCACAGTCACTGTTCTGCCAAAGCATACGGTGGGCTGGTTTTAAATCATCCGGTCGGCGGCCTGAACCCTTATGCAGTTGAAAATTCGCTGAAAATGGGGGCCGTGATTATCTGGATGCCCACCAGAGATTCGGAAAATTGCCTGAAGTATGGAGATATGCCGGGAGATTTTTTCGCACGCCCAGGAATTACAATTTTTGAAGAAAACGGGAAACTGAAGAAAGAAATTTTTGAGATTTTTGAGATTGTAAAAAAATATGGCGCTTACCTAGCAACAGGCCATCTGAATTCGGAAGAATCCTATGCCTTATGTAAGGAGGGCCGCCGGTACAGCGTCAATATGATACTGACACACCCTGAATGGGACCGCACCAAATCCACCGGAAATATTCAGAAAGAGCTGGCCGGTACCGGTGTGCTGATTGAAAAAAACTGGCTCAACATTGCCGAAGGCTCTGTCTCCGCCCAGGAGATGGCATTCAACATAAAAAAGGTGGGCGCCGGCCGTGTCTATCTGGCCACCGACCGCGGACAGGCCGGCTTCGAACATCCCGTTGAGGGAATGCTGCGTTTTATTGAAACACTGCTGGGCGAAGGTTTTACCGGACAGGAGATTAAAACCATGCTCTGCACTGTCCCCGGATATATTGTAAACAGGACTGCCCTCTGATAGTCCGGATGTGCTTTACCGGCAATTCCCACACCAATGGAAATGCTCCCAAGGCTGATTACACGCTTTGGGAGCATTTATACTATTGCTGTTTCTATCATACTCAGGCGGCCATTGTACTTCCTGTACATATTCCTCCGCCTTATTCAGCTTCCTCTTTCACCCCGTATTCCAGGTAAAGCATTTCCCTGAATTCACGGTCGTCCGCCGCTTTAAGGAGATCATCCTGACGGGAATCTTCCAACAATCTCTTGGCCAATATGGAAAAGGACTTTTCACCCTCCTCACGGCCTTCTTTTACCCCCTCCTCACGCATCTGTCTCATCGTCTTCTCTTCGTCATACTCATAAATGCTCACTTTCATCGCCTCCGCTCTATTGTTTTTCAGGAACTCTGCCAGCACATTGTCCCTGATACACTCTTCCACCGCAAGCTCCACTGCATTCTTAAGGCTCATCGTCCCCGCATAGGTTCTCACGCGCTCCGTATACTCTGCATAATCCCCCAGGGTTTTGCAGGCCGTCAAAAGCCTCTCATTGTGTCCCTTATTGATATTGAGAAGGATCGCCCTCAGCTCCAATGAATATTCCTCTTCCGCCACTGTAAATGCTTCCGACAACTTCATCTCCTGTAAATCGCTGATTTCCTTCCGCCCATTATAAAAAATAACAAACCGGGGAGTAGGGAGCTTTACGAGCTTTGTTCCGTAAAGATTCTCTTCTTTCGTCAGCACCGAATATAAATCCGTCGCATACATCAGGCACCGCAGCGGAAGATTCGGGCTGTATGTTGACTGATGTTCATACAGTGTCAGCCTTGAATCAATAATAAATGAAAGATCATTGCGCATCGACATATAAATTGCATTTTCCAGCGTATTAACTTCTAACTGCTCGGGATCCTCATATGCTGTTCCGTTTACCGCATTATACAGTGCGAGCAGTTCCTTTCTGTCACTGAAAATCATCTCAAACAGCCTGGCCTTGTAAGCTCGTCTGGCTCCTGTGCCATACCCGCTCTCTCTTACAAAGTTTTCCCTGTTCCGCATTTTTTTCATTCCGTACCTCCTTTGTAACGCTGAAAGGTTGTCTACAAACCTTACACCGTCTTCTGTAACAGCAGGAGGCCTCCGCCGCTCAACGATATTCCGGAAACCTCTCTGCATGATATAAATGGGTTCTGCAAAGCATCAAGATTTCCTGAAAATCTAAGTTTAAGAATTGACTTAAGACGCGGTTTACCGCTTGAAATGTTAAGAAATATTATGCTTTAGATTTAGTATATCACATGAAAAACAATTTTTCTATCCGGCAATTGATACCGGATAAAATTATATTATCATGGCGTTTCAGTCCGCTCTCTGCCGTCAGTAACGTCATACCCCGGATCGTTTTACCCAATAAAGAGTCCGGCCAGCCGGACTCTCGCGCCGAGCGCGGCCGCATAGCGGCATATTACATCTTCGCGCGAGTGCGCATCCTGCCCGGAGGGCTGTTTATATCATAGGAGCACTTTCCTATGATGATTAAGGTGTCAAAAGACACGTTAATCCTATGATATGAAAAAGGGCGGGATACGGCGCTCTTTTCCTGCTGCCGTATCCCGCCCTGATTTGGCGGCAAAGATTCGCCGCCTTATATCATAAGCGTTTCAAAGCGCCGTGTTCAGGACGCCCCTCATACTCATATCCCCTTATAGCTTTGCACATTACTGCGCTTTATACTTACCGTATCTTCGAATCTGTAACATCCCGGCAGATTTTTGTCTGCTGCCGGTTTTACATTCTGATTTTCATCCACTCAGCAACCTGGGTTCTGATTCCCTCGGCGTCCAGACCGTATTTCCGAAGAAGATCCTGAGCCGGGCCTGATTCGCCGAACGTATCACGGATACCGATTTTATAAACCGGCACCGGGAACTGCTCTGAAAGCACATCACATACCGCACTTCCGAGGCCTCCAATGATAGAATGTTCCTCCACGGTCACAACTCTGCCGGTCATTCCTGCCGAACCGATTAAAAGTTCCTCGTCAATTGGCTTGATGGTATGGATGTTAATTACCTCCGCACTGATGCCGTCCTCTTTCAAAAGTTCCGCCGCCTCTAAGGCAGCCGAAACGCAAAGGCCGGTTGCCACAATTGTAACATCCCTGCCGCGTTTCAGAACAACGCCTCTTCCGAGTTCAAAACGGTAGTTTTCGTTGTCGTTGATAACCGGAACCGCCAGACGTCCAAAGCGCAGGTAAACCGGTCCGTTATATCTATAGGCCGCCTCAACTGCCGCCCTGGCCTCCACATCATCGGAAGGATTTACAACCACCATACCCGGAATTGTACGCATCAGAGCGATATCCTCGTTGCACTGATGGGTTGCCCCGTCCTCACCGACGGAGATTCCGGCATGGGTTGCCGCTATCTTGACGTTCAGATGCGGATAACCGATGGAGTTGCGGATCTGCTCAAACGCCCTCCCTGCCGCAAACATCGCAAAGGTGCTGGCAAACGGAACCTTTCCCGTCGTTGCAATGCCTGCTGCAATTCCCATCATATTGCACTCTGCGATTCCGCAGTCAATATGACGCTCCGGAAATTCCTTCTTAAAAATTGCCGTCTTCGTAGCCTCCGCAAGATCGGCGTCCAGTACAACCAGATCTTCATGTTTCCTTCCCAGTTCTGCCAGAGCATTACCGTAGCTTTCCCGGGTTGCGATTTTCTTCTTATTTTCCATCTGCGCCACCCGCCTTTTCCTGATTTGATGCCGCCCCGCCCGAAACCGGAGCATCCAGAGCCGCTCCCGCCTCTTCGAGTTCTTTCATGGCCTTTTCGTATTCCTCGTCATTCGGGGCTTTGCCGTGCCAGGAAGCTACGTTTTCCATAAAGGATACGCCTTTTCCTTTGAGCGTATTTGCTATGATGGCCGTCGGCATGCCTTTGACCGTCTTTGCCTCATCGAACGCTTTCTTAAGCTGCTCCATGTCGTTTCCATTTTCCACGCAGATTACATGGAAATTGAATGCCTCAAATTTCTTGTCAATCGGGTACGGGGAACAGATGTCTTCAATGGAACCGTCAATCTGAAGATTGTTGTTATCCACGATAACCGTCAGATTATCCAGCTTTCTGTGTCCGGCAAACATTGCCGCCTCCCAGACCTGTCCCTCCTGGATCTCTCCGTCTCCAAGCAAAGTGTATACGTGATAAGAGTCGCCGCTCATCTTAGCGGACACCGCCATGCCTGCCGCTGCGGAAATACCCTGTCCCAGGGAACCGCTCGACATATCCACACCGTTAATATGTTTCATGTCCGGGTGCCCCTGAAGGTAGGAGCCGATATGTCTGAGTGTTAAAAGATCCGCTTTGGGGAAATATCCTCTTTCGGCTAACACGGAATAAAGCCCCGGCGCATTGTGGCCTTTGGACAGTACAAAACGATCACGGTCCGCCTTTTTCGGTTCTTTGGGATCAATGTTCATCTCCTCAAAATAGAGATAGGTAAAAATATCTGCCGCAGACAGGGAGCCGCCCGGATGGCCGGACTTTGCTGCATGGACAGCCGTCACGATTCCCTTGCGGACCTCGTTTGCTTTTTTCTTCAGTTCTAAAATTTCCATTCCGGATTCCTTTCCTGGAGCTTATTCCTAAATTATTTGCCGAATACAGCCTCATAATCGGCTTTAAATTTCTCAATTCCCTGATCGGTCAGAGGATGTTTTATCATCTGCATCAGAACCTTGAACGGAACGGTGGCGATATCTCCGCCGGCCTTGGCACACTCTGTAATGTGAAGAGGATGTCTGGTTGATGCGCAGATAATTTCAGTGGAAATCTCCGGGTAATTATCGAAAATCTGAACAATATCATAGATGAGATCGGTTCCGCTTGTAGAAATGTCATCCAGTCTTCCAAGGAATGGGGAGACATAAGATGCGCCTGCCCTTGCCGCAAGAAGAGCCTGGTTCGCCGTAAAAATCAGGGTAACATTTGTCTTGATTCCTTCGGAAGAAAGCACTTTAACTGCCTTAAGACCTTCTGCCGTCATTGGAATTTTAACTACCATATTTGGATGGATCTTTGCAATCTCGCGGCCTTCTGCGATCATATCTTCAGCATTTACCGTAGTAGCCTTAACTTCGCCTGAAATCGGACCGTCTACGATGCTTGTGATCTCCTTTATAACCTCATTAAAATCACGTCCCTCTTTTGCAATCAGGGATGGGTTCGTAGTTACGCCGCAGATAATTCCCATGTCGTTTGCTTCTCTGATTTCATCTACATTCGCTGTGTCGATAAAAAATTTCATTTCTGCTTCCGCCTTTCATTCTCCATATTTATTTTGCTGCTGTTTACTGCTTGTTTCGCCGCAGACTGAATTGCAGCATTTGCCTACCACAATATTTTACTATATTTTTCCCTATATGCAATCATATTTCAATAAATTCCTAAAAAATGGGGGATTTAGTTGAGATGTGAGGACGCCTCTGTAAGACGGCGGACGGGGGAGTGGGAGGGTGTGTTTGAGTCTTCAGTCCCGGTTGGTAGGATGTCGTGAGGGGAATCCAGGAGAAAAAATTCCTACGGGGACTCGCTTTCGCTGGTGGAATGCGCAGCGGATGCTAGATTCGAAAAGACCTCATCAAGCACCGGCGGATTCCAAGGTCTCCCTTCGGAAAGTTTTCTCCTTCCTTCCCCGGGCAGGTTGTCGGCGGGACTGAAGACTCAGCGAAGGTTATTGCCCCGTCCGCCGGCTTCAGGGGCTGATTGTCCCTTTTGTCAAGTGGGGGGGAGGTATTGTCGCGTCCACGATATAGTTGTAACTAGTTTACATTCTGACGACATCCCGGGCTGCATAAAAAGAGTATCAGAATAAACACTCTAAGATTATAAAATTATAAGTTTACATAGTCTCATAGTGAACAGGATGTAGTTTTCAGGCATCCTGAGAAACGTAGTGGCAACAACAAGCGCCTCCCCCATTGAAGGAATAGGACAGAACAGCCGCCGCAGGCCGGGGGCCGGGCAGCCATCTGGGCTGAGTCTTTCGTCCCGGCCATAACCTTCCTGCGGGGAAGAAGGGAGAAAAAGATTCCGGAGGGAACCTGGGAGTTCATCGGCACTTACCGAGGTCTTTTCGAGGTTAGTGACCGCTATGTACTCCAACGAGCGCAAGAGTTTCCCGCAGGAACTTTTTCTGCCCGGATTCCCCGCCTACGACAACCTGACGCCCGGGACGAAAGGCTCATCGCTCCCCCTCACCATCCCTGCCCCCGGCCTGACGGCGGCGTCCTCATTTCTCAACTCCCCCCTGCCCATAATAGGCATTGGGGCCGTGTTTTCTCATATAATGCTTATCTAAGAGGCACTGGGGGGCAGGCTCTACCTGTGGGTTAATCTGTTCACACCGCGCCGCCATCTTCGCCACCTCTTCTAAAACCACCGCATTGTGCACCGCATTAAACGCATCGGTTCCCCAGGTAAAGGGACCATGGTTTTTACAAAGCACGCAAGGAACCGCCATGCAGTCCAGCTTTCTTTCCTCAAAAGCGTCCGCGATCAGGATGCCCGTATTCCGTTCGTAGTCCTCATCCAGCTCTTCTTTTGTCAAATTCCTGACACATGGGATGCTGCCGTAGATGTAGTCGGCGTGGGTCGTACCGTAGCACGGGATATCCCTCCCAGCCTGCGCCCAGGATGTCGCCCATGGGCTGTGGGTATGTACAATTCCGCCTATCTGCGGAAAACGGCTGTAGAGTTCCAGGTGTGTTTTCGTATCGGAGGAGGGGTTCATATCTCCTTCTACTTTATTGCCTTTTAAATCCATTACCACCATGTCTTCCGGGGTTAAATCTCTGTAATCTACGCCGGACGGCTTGATTACAAACAGGCCTCTCTCACGGTCAATCCCTGAGACATTTCCCCAGGTGAAGGTGACCAGGCCGTATTGCGGGAGCTGCATGTTGGCTTCGTATACTTTCTTTTTCAGGTGTTTCAGCATAATTTTTACCTCTAAGTTGGATTTTTTGATGCCGGACTTTGCATCCGTTTTGCACTGATTAAGGCACTGTCCCGGCTGCCTTTTCTGGTGTCCGGTTAGTCCGGGCACTCGTCCGGCGGCGCTGGATTACTGCATTTTTATGCTTTCTACTGCCGCTCGTTCTGCGGCAAGACCTTCTTTGTAGCGTGCGATAAAGGCGTCGAATCCTTTTGCTCCTGCCTCGTCCGGTTCGATCCTGACTGCTTTTTCACCGGCGAATACTTTTGTGTCCAGGAAGTGATCCAGGGTCTCGTTTTCTTCTTTGTCCCGCATGTAGGATGCAAGAACGGCGATTCCCCATGCGCCGCCTTCTCCGGCTGTTTCCATTACGGATACCGGCACTCTGGCAGCGTCGGCCATGATTTTCTGGCCTACGCCTTTTGTCTTGAAGAGGCCGCCGTGGCCCATCAGGTTGTCGAGGGTGACGCCCTCCTCCCTGAACAGGATATCAAGACCGATTTTCAGGGTGGCCAGGGAACTGTAAAGGTGGGTACGCATGAAATTAGCCAGGTTGAAACGGCTGTCCGGGGTGCGCATGAACAGAGGGCGTCCCTCCTCAAATCCGGTGATTGGCTCTCCCGACAGATAACAGCAGGAAAGCAGGCCGCCGCAGTCGGCATCCCCTTCCAGCGCCTTATTGTACAGGGTGGCGAACAGTTCGTTCATATCCACCTTCATTCCTATTGCCTGTGAATATTCTTTAAACAGGTTTACCCAGGCGTTCAAATCCGAGGTGCAGTTGTTGCAGTGGACCATTCCCACCAGGTTTCCGGACGGTGTCGTCACCAGATCGATCTCCGGATAGACTTTGGACAGTTCTTTTTCCAGGACTACCATAGCGAAAACAGATGTTCCCGCCGACACGTTTCCGGTTCGGACCGCTACGCTGTCGGTGGCCGTCATTCCGGTTCCCGCATCCCCCTCCGGCGGGCAGAGAGGAATTCCGGCCTCCAGAAGGCCCGATGCATCCAGAAGCGCCGCTCCCTCTTTTGTCAGTGTTCCTGCCTCCTCTCCGGCTGTCAGAACCTCGGGAAGAATGCTGCAAAGTTTCCACGGATACCCCTTCGGGGCAGTCAGAGCGTCAAACTGCTCTGTCATTGTAAGGTTATAATTTCCCGTTGCCGTATCGATCGGGAACATACCGGAGGCATCTCCGACTCCCAGAACCTTCCTGCCCGTCAGTTTCCAGTGGATGAAACCGGCCAGGGTGGTCAGATAAGCGATATCAGGAAGATGTTCCTCACCGTTTAAAATTGCCTGGTAGAGATGGGCAATACTCCAGCGCTGAGGAATGTTGTAGCCGAAAAGCTCCGTCAGCTTTTCTGACGCCTCCTGTGTGATTGTATTTCTCCATGTCCGGAAGGGAACAAGAAGCTCCCCGTCCTTATCAAATGCCATATAACCGTGCATCATGGCGCTGACCCCGATAGAACCGGCCGTCTTAAGTTCCAGGCCATATTTTTCTTTCACATCGCGGGCCAGATCACCGTAGCAATCTTTAAGGCCCGTCATGATATCGTCCATTGTGTAAGTCCAGATATTATTTACCAGACGGTTTTCCCAGTCATAGTTTCCCTGTGCAATGGGGGCCATGGTTTCATCGGTCAGCACGGCCTTAATTCTCGTGGAACCGAACTCAATGCCCAGCGCCGTTTTTCCCTCTGCGATACTAAGTTTAATCTGCTCTATGCTATGGCTCATTCTCATCATCCTTTATTTTTGATAGTATGAACAGGTTCGGACAGGGCATCTTCCTGAATGGATTCTCCCCTGCCCCGAACTGTTACCTGAATTTGTAGTATGCCTCGTTCCATCTCAGCTCATTTCTGAACTGGCGGATATTTGTATCCTTATCAATATAAACGGCCTCAATACCCATGCAGGCAGCCCAGTCACCCATCTGCTCGGCTGTCAGGTCATAAGAGAACGCGGTATGGTGTGCTCCGCCCGCGTAAATCCATGCCGCCGCTCCTGTTTCCAGGTTTGGTTCCGGTGTCCAGAATGCGGTTGCCACAGGCAGCTTCGGCATTTCTTTCTCCGCTTTCTTTACTTCCACATCATTGATAATCAGACGGAAACGGTCTCCCAGGTCGATGAGTGAAGTTGCCACACCATGGCCCTCCTTTGATGTGAACACAAGTCTCGCCGGGTCTTCCCTGTCGCCCATGGAGAGCGGGCACTCCTTGATTGCAATTTTTCCGTCGGCAATCGTCGGGCAAACCTCCAGCATATGGGCCTGAAGAATTCCCTCGCGGCCTTTCACAAGGTTATATGTATAATCCTCAAAGAACGTCGTTCCTTTGGCATCCTTTGTATTAGCCGCCATGATCTTCATCAGGCGCACCATAGCCGCCGTCTTCCAGTCGCCCTCCGCACCGAAGCCGTAGCCTTTCTCCATCAGCCTCTGAATCGCGAGGCCCGGAAGCTGTTTCAGTCCTCCCAGATCACCAAAATGAGTTACAATAGCCTGATAATTCTTCTCTTCCAGGAAACGCTCAAACCCAATCTCTATCTGGGCCTGAACCGCAGCGTGGTCACGGAACTCCCTCTCATCCCTGCCCTCCAGCAGAATATCATATTTATCATAATATTCTTCCACCAGGGTATCGGTATCCGCCTTGGAAACGGCATTTACCGCGTCCACAATCTCATTGACCGGATAAGCGTCAATCTCCCAGCCAAACTTAATCTGTGCCTCCACCTTATCGCCATCCGTAACAGCCACATTTCTCATATTATCGGCCACACGCATCACGCGGATGTGGGAAGACTCCATCACGCCTACCGCCGTGCGCATCCAGGACGCCAGTCTTTCCTGAACCTCCTCATCGGCCCAATATCCTACAATCACCTTTCTCTCAATTCCCATCCTGCTGACAATATGACCGTACTCCCTGCCGCCGTGTGCCGACTGGTTCTCATTCATAAAATCCATATCAATCGCGTCATAAGGAATTTCCCTGTTAAACTGGGTATGCAGATGGCAAAGAGGCTTCCTGTACTCCTGAAGTCCCAGAATCCAGCTCTTAGCAGGAGAAAACGTATGCATCCACGTAATCACACCCGCACACTCCGGATCCTGATTCGCCTCATTAAACGTCCGGCGAATCACCTCATTCGTAATCAAAGTAGGCTTCCAAACCACCTCAAACGGCAGCTTCCCACTCTTATTAAGCTCCTCCACAATCACCCTGGAATGCTCCGCCACATGCGCAAGACACTCCTCCCCATAAAGATCCTGAGACCCGGTACAAAACCAAAATTTATAATTCTTCCCTGTAACAAGCATTCATTTATCCTCCTGATATTCATCCTAAAAATAACATCAATCATAAAAAAGCAGCACTTCAAACTTTTTACTGCCAATCAGCGGCGAAACACTCACTTTGCTAATCTCTCATAGCCACTCAGCAGCGAAACACTCACTCTGCTAACCTCTCATAGCCAATCAACAGCAAACACTTACTCCGCTAACCTTTCATACCCGTCCCACACAAACTTACGCTCCACGCTTCAACACACTCAGACCCCAGCCACCAAAGCAGCGGCCGCCACCCTGTCTTCCCCCTTTGAGAGAATCGTGGAGCAGCGGAAGTGGATACTGCCGACCACCTGCCCGGCGGAGGGAGAGAGGGGAACGTCCGGCTGCCGTTGTTCAAGAGCCGATAGTTCTTAGTCGGAAAGCGGAGAAGCGGACCGGGCGGATTTTGTACCACGAGTACAAAATGCGGGACAACGGAGCATCAAATTCATCAGAATTTGGTGCGGATTTGTCCGAACCCGGTTTGGTTCTTCGATTTCCGACTTAGAACTATGTCTCGAAGAACACAGGCGGCCGGACGTTCCCCTCTCTCCCTCCGCCCCGCGACCCCTGCCACCGCAGTATCCATTCACTCCATCCCGCCATTCCTCAACTACTTTTTCTTCTTCATCATCGTCAACACCGACTGCAGCACAATGAAGAAGCACAGCAGAGCCGCAATCGTAATCCTGGTCCACCAGGAGGACAATGTGCCCTGGAATGTGATAAATGCCTCAATCGTCGCCTTAATCATAACGCCGAACAGCGTTCCCACCACGTTCCCGACACCTCCCGTAAGGAGCGTTCCGCCGATAACCGAGGATGCGATGGCGTCCATCTCAAAGCCTTTAGCCTGTTCCACGAATCCGCCCAGTGTGTTAAGGCAGAAGAGAACGCTTCCGATTCCGCATAAAAATCCGTCTAAAACATAAGCTTTCAGTTTAACCATGCGCACATTCAAACCAAGCATAAGGGAAGACTGCTGGTTTCCGCCCACTGCGTAAATGCTGCGGCCGAACTTTGTGTATTTCAGCATGATAAACGCAAGCACGAGAAGCGCGAGGGCTATTACAACGGTCGGATAGATATACGGCTGAATCATCATGCCTTTTTTATTCAGATATCCGCCGAATGGAAGATAAATCTTCGCTTTCGCCCATGCCATAAAAGTTTCGTTGGTAATACTGATCATATCTTTTGAAATAATCGCCGTCATACCTCTGGCAAAAAACATGCCCGCCAGCGTTACAATAAATGGCTGGATATCCATATAGGCGACCAAAAATCCCTGTACAAGGCCGAACACGATTCCCGTAATCAATACGATAATAACGGCCGGAACGGCTCCGATGCCGCCTTTTTCCATCATCCATGCAAGCATCATGCAGCCCATAGCCACGAAGGAACCGACGCTGATATCAATTCCGCCCGTAATCATTACAATCGTCATGCCGATGCCAACTACAATCAGTCCGGCGTTGGAGATGAAAAGATTTAAAAAGTTCTGTGTCTTGGCAAATCCCTGGTCTTTAAACAGTACGCATCCGATTCCATACATCACAAAGAAAAGCACAATTGTAATCAGGAGAAGGAAGCTGGTCTGGTTCAGTTGTTTCTTATTCTTCATTATGCTGCCTCCTTTTCCGATGCAAGTCTTAATTCTTTCTTTTTGGCAAGAGATTTACGCCACCTCTCAAATCCCGGTGACTGGAGCGTTACAATAATCACAACGACAATCGCCTTGTATACCGGCACCTGGTCGGAAGAAACGTGCATCGCGTAGAGCGTGGTCGTCAGCGCCTGGATGGTATAAGCTCCGATTACAGAACCTGCAATGGAGAATTTACCGCCGCCCAGTGAGTTGCCGCCGATGGCAACGGCCAGGATTGCATCCAGCTCCATGTTAAGACCGATGTTGTTGGCATCCGCCGAGTAAATACGGCTGGATGAAATCAGCCCTGCAAGACCGGAGCAGAGACCGCAGTACGCATAAGTAAGGAAAATAATCATGACCGATTTGATGCCAATCAGCCTGGAAGCCCTCTTGTTAATGCCGACGGACTGGATATACATGCCGAGGGCCGTCTTCTTCAATATAATTGATGTCACTGCCACAACTACGATTGCCACGATAAACGGCGTCGGAACCGGGACTCCCGGGAAGGAGGAACCGAGAATCTTGTAACTGTCGACACGGACATAAGTAATCTGTCCGTCTGTAATCAGCTGGGCGATACCTCTGCCCGCCGTGAACATAATCAGTGTTGCAACCATCGGCTGGATATTCAGTTTGGAAACGAGAAATCCGTTAAAGCAGCCGATGAGAATTCCCACTGCAATGGCAGCGATAAATCCCAGAAACAGCGGGTTGGCAAATTCCGTCGCCGCCCTTTCGCCGCCCGATAAGATATTACAGCAAACTGCCGCGCTCACCGCCATGATGGCGCCGACGGAAATATCGGTTCCGGCCGATGAGGAAACGACAAGAGTCATGCCGATTGCCAGAATAACAAGCTCCGAAGCACGGTTGATAATGTCGATAATGTATCCGTAGAGCACCCCGTCCCTGAGCGAAATGGCAAAGAAGTTCGGTGTCGTTACGACATTGACGAGCAGTACCAGAGCGAGGCAGAAAATCGGCAGGAACAGCCGCTGTGATGTTATTTTCTTTAAAGTATCATTTTTCATATTACTGACCTCCTGCAATGGTTGACATAATCGTTGACTGGTTCATTTCTTCCCCGTCCAGCTCCCCGACCTTTGCGCCGTCACGCATAACTACCATGCGGTCGCAGGTTCTGAGCATTTCCTCAATTTCAGAAGAGATAAATACCACAGCCATGCCCTCTTCCGCCAGTTTCACAACCAGCTTCTGAATCTCCGTCTTAGTGCCGACGTCAATACCTCTGGTGGGCTCGTCAAGAATCAGGAAATCAGGATTGGTCAGGAGCCATCTTCCGATAATTACCTTCTGCTGGTTGCCGCCGGACAGCGATTTAATCGGCGTTTCCCGGCTGGCCGTTTTAATCTGGAGCATTTCAATATATTTATCTGTATATTCTTCCTGCTGCTTTTTACTGAGCAGGCGGAACATGCCGCGCTTTGCCTGAAGAGCCATAATCAGGTTTTCCCTGACGGACAGATCCGCGATAATCCCCTCGTTCTTCCGATCCTCCGGCAGGTAAGCCATGCCTTCATTCATTGAAACAATCGGATGTTTTGCCGTTATTTTCTTTCCCTTGATGGAGAGTTCTCCCTCGTCGGAGCGCTCCGCCCCGTAAATCACCCTGACCGTCTCCGATCTTCCCGAACCGAGCAGTCCGGTAAAGCCGATTACTTCTCCTTTATGGATCACAAGGTCAAATGGTTTTATGTAACCTTTCTTTCCAAGTCCGGCCGCCTTAATGACAATATCGTCCTCACCGTGTACGGCCTCGGCTCCTTTTTCCTCCTTGATGGCTGCCAGGTCGTCGAAATCCTTGCCCATCATCTTGGCTACAAGCTGTACTCTCGGAAGCTCTGCTGTTGTATATTGGCCTACCAGCTGGCCGTTTCTGAGCACCGTAATTTTATCGCATACCGCATATACCTGCTCGAGGAAATGCGTAACGAAGATGATTCCGACCCCCTCCGACCTGAGTTTCCGCATCAGGTCAAAAAGCTTCTCCACCTCTCCGTCATCCAGCGAGGATGTCGGCTCATCCAGAATCAGCACCTTAGCCGACATATCCACGGCCCGGGCAATTGCAATCATCTGCTGGATTGCGATGGAGTAATTGTCAATCGTCTTCGTAACGTCTGCATTTATATCAAGGCTGTCTAACAGCTCACTTGCTTTCCTGTTCATGGTCTTCCAGTCGATCAGGCCCCCTTTTCTCGGTTCCCTGCCGATAAATAGGTTTTCCGCCACCGTCAGGTTCGGACAGAGGTTGATCTCCTGATAAACGGTACTGATACCTTTCTGCTGCGCTTCCTGAGGGCTGCGGTTGATGATGGTGTGATCACAGCCGTCGATCATGATTTCCCCTGTTTCAAACTCCTCTACTCCTGTCAGAACTTTAATCAGCGTGGACTTGCCTGCGCCGTTTTCACCCATCAGGGCATGTATCTCACCTTTTTTGAGGGTGAAATCCACATTCTGCAGAGCTTTTACACCTGGGAATGTCTTATATATGTGCCTCATTTCAAGAACGGAATCCTTTTCCATAAAAGCTTTGCCTCCTTTTTTACACACAAAAGGAGACGCAGGGAGGAAACCTAAGCCTCCGGCCCCACGCCTCCTGATTACTAAATCAATATTGGCCTATGTAGATATGTTTAATTAGTATGCTCTTTCTTTTAAGATGTTCTCAAGATCCATGCTTGTATCGAAGTATGCTTCGTCTACGTACTGAATCTTCTCAACTGTCTCGCCTTTTTCCAGCTTCTGGATAATTTCAGCTACACGTGGTCCGTGAAGCGGATTGCACTCGAATGTTGCGTTTAAGTCGCCTGCGATCATGGATTCAAATGCTGCCTTAACAGAGTCGAAACCAACTACAATGATGTCGCCCTCTGGTCCGCATGTTTTGCCTGCTGCCTTGATGGCATCGATTGCGCCGAATGCTTCGTTGTCGTTCTCACAGATAACTACGTCGATATCGTCATAGCTCTTTAAGAAGGACTCCATAACTTCCTGGCCTTTAGCCTGTGTGAATTCACCTGTCTGCATATCAAGCATTTTCCAGTTGGAATGATCTTTCAGGATGTTTGCAAAACCTTCCGTACGGCCAACCTGAGCAGATGCGCCGATGGTACCCTGAATTGTTACGATGTTGATGTCTTCGCTTTCGCGTCCCTGTGCTTTTAAGTAATCAGCCAGCCAGTTTCCGCATGTCTCGCCTTCTTTTACGAAGTTTCCGCCTACCCATGCTTCAAAGAGGGAATCGTCGGATACCTGCATCATACGGTCGGAGAGAATAACCGGGATGCCTGCTTCTTTAGCTTCTTCAAGAACGGTTTCCCATCCTGTTTCAACTACAGGAGCTACTACAATGTAATCTACATCCTGCTGGATGAAGGAACGGATTGCCTTAATCTGGTTTTCCTGTTTCTGCTGAGCGTCATCAAAAATGAGCTTGTAGCCGTTTTCTTCTGTAAATGTAGATTTGAAAGACTCTGTATTCGCGGTTCTCCAGTCAGACTCGGCGCCAACCTGTGCGTATCCGACTGTGATGAGCTCCTTGTCACCTGTCTCTGCTGCTGCCTCTTTTGCCTCTGTCTCTGCATCTGCGGCTGGTGCTTCAGTCTCTGCAGGCGCTGCCGCCTCAGTTGCCGGTGCCGTTTCTGCCGGTTTGCTGGAGCATGCTGTCATGGACACTGCCATTGCTACGGTAAGAGCTGCTGATAAAAATCTTTTTTTCATAGTACTTCTTCCTCCTTGTTTTTGGGTTACATTTGTCGCTGTTTTCTGTTTCGTCCGGTGAAAAGAATCTTGTCTTTCCATCGTCTGTACAAAGTGAAAAGTATTTTTTACTTATCATCTTTATGTTTATATTATAAAAGATGCCCTGCAATTTTTAAACAGAGCATCTTTTGAAAAAGGTTAAAATTTTTACACTGTTTTCCACCTATTTCCCGGATTTCCCCCCGGTCAAGAGAAAAAACTTGTGATTTTTTTCGAAAAGTTTATGATTTTTTTCGATTTTCTTTTAAAAAGCTTCCCAGGTACACTTTAATACAGGTTCCCACGTCGGGTTCCGACTCAACCGTGATGTCGGCTCCCTCTCCATAATACATCCTGATCCGCTGCGCCACATTATTCAAACCGAAACCGCCCTTTTTGCTGACCTCGATATTTCCGTTTCCCTTAAGTTTCTGTCTCAGGCGGCGGAGCATCTCCTCATCCATTCCGATTCCGTTGTCCTCCACTTCAAAGACGATTCCGTTTCTGTCCTCATAGCCGCGTACGATAATGGAACCGCCTCCCCGTTTATTTTTTATCCCGTGGTACAGGGCATTCTCCACAATCGGCTGGAGGATCATCTTGAGTACAATCTTGTCCTTAATTGACGGTTCAATATTGATCCTGTAGTCCAGGATGTCCTCATATCTAATTTTCTGGATTTTCAGATAGCTGCGGATATGGGACTCCTCCTCGGCTATCGTGATAAAATCATTGCCGCCCGAGAGCACCGTCCTGAAGAAATCGCTCAGATCAGTAGTCATCTCCACCACCTGCCGGTTATTGCCGCCCTCCGCCATCCAGACAATAGAATCCAGCGTATTATAGAGAAAATGAGGGTTAATCTGTTCCTGGTGGAGCTTCAGCTCCGCCTCCCTGAGGTTCTTCTGCTCCTGCCTCGTCTTCTCCATCAGCCCCGCAATCTCGTCGCTCATCCTGTTCAGTGTCCTGCCGAGCACATTGATTTCCTCCAGGCCGCACATCTTTGCCCTGGCCTCCAGCTCTCCGCGTCCCAGCCGTTCTGCCGTCTGCTTTAAATTGTTGATGGGGTTGGTCACCGACTTTGTGATCATCACCGAGAGCGTAAATCCGACCACCAGGACTCCGGCGAGAAGCGCCAGAAAACCGCCTACAATCTGTTTTGTATGCAGTTCAAGCTCCTTCTGCAAATCTTCCATTTTAAGGATCTCATAGTAATTATACTGTGTGATATAGTCCTGAATCATGGAACAAAGGCCCTGGATGTCATTTTCCCATATGTTAAAATTTTCATCGTAGGTTCCGGCCAGCTTGGAATTCCCGATCATCTTGTTCACCGCTTTTTCCAGAGAATCCAGGCAGGATAAAATTCCCCGGATTTTGATATCACTGTCCGATCCCGGTGTCCGCTCCACTGTATTTGAAAAAGCATACCGGGCGGAATTAATCAGATTCACCGGATTCTTGACTACGGTCGCATACCGGCTTTCTCCTTCTATAATATCGCCGTTCTCAAACTGCCCCGCGTCAATCAGGCCAATCATAACGCGGTACATGGAATATTCCATCTCTTCTTTAAATTTAAGATTATACTCGTTGGCAACTTTCACGTTGGCCATGATATTTTTATAGGAATTGGAATAATTTTGGATCATGACGAGTATGCCCAGCACCATCCCGGTCAGGGGGATTGCTATGACAAAAAGCAGGAGGGTCAGGCGCATTTTCAGCGTTACCTTTCTAAGCCCCGTTCTCCTGTCCTCGGACTGATTCATTGTCTCCCGCCTGCTGTTCTCAGTTATCATTTTTAACTTCCTTTGCTTTGAACTCCTTGGGTGACTGGCCCGTTGTCTTTTTAAAGGTTGAACTGAAATAATGGGGATCATTATATCCCACACGCTCCCCAATCTCCGCTGTCCTCAGCGTCGTACACTTTAAAAGCTCACAGGCCTTGTCAATTCTGACCTTGGTAAGATATTCAACAAAGGACTGTCCCGTCTCCTGTTTGAAGATGGAACTGAAATAGCTCGGGCTGACTCCGATATGGTTGGCTATCATATTCAGGGAAAAGTCGCTCTTGCTATAGTTTTCCGCAATATAATCCCTGGCCTCCCGGATCAGTGTGCCGTACCGGTCATTTGAAACCCTGTCCCTCATCGTCAGTGCGAAGACAAAAAGATCCTTCAGATACATCAGCGTCGTCTCAACACTCACAATCGCCTTGGGAATCAGTTTAATATCCCGGCGCTCCTCCGGCACATCCTCCGGCTGGACGTTAATTCCTTTCATAAATTCCTGGACACAGTAAAAGATATCCATCACCATATACTGCCGGAGCAGGAGGGACTTATAATTATGTTCTCCCACGGCCTGAAAATACTCATCAACAAAAAGAGCGCACTCATCCAGGGAACCCAACTTCAGAAAATCTTCTATCAGCTTCCGGTCCACCCCGCTGTAATCGGTCTTGTCCAGAAATTCCGTATATTTTTCATAGCTGACAAAATACCGCTCCAGGAGCCTGCTCTTCTCACGCTCCTCCCTGACGGTTTCCGCCACCTTCTTAAGCGCGTCAATCAGGTTTACCGATGTGACCGGTTTTAAAAGATAATCGCTGATTCCTATTTTAATAGCCTCTTTGGCGTAGTCGAATTCATTATAACCGCTCAATATGATAATCTTCGTCTGGGGCAGCGCCTTTTTCACAAGACGGCTGAGTTCCAGTCCGTCCATAAACGGCATTTTCACGTCGGTCACAAGGATGTCCGGTTCCGTCTTTAAAATGAGAGGATAGGCATATTCTCCATCCCCCGCTTCTCCCACAAATTCAAATCCGTTGGCATTCCAGTCGATATTGTCGCGGATCCCGCGGCGTATGATGGCCTCGTCCTCTACTAAGAATACTTTTATCATAATTCCCCCTGTGCCAGACCCTTCCGGAACCTGGTATGATGTTTAAGCAGATGTTGTAAATGCGTCCCCATGTGTCTGGATGCATGTATTATTTTTACATCATATCATATGAAGGGAGGAATTGCCAGATAAGGAAATAGGGATTTGATTGAGAAATGAGGACGCCGCCGTCAGGTCAGGGGCCGGGGTGGTGAGGGGGATCGGTGAGTCTTTCGTCCCGGGCGTCAGGGTGTCGTGAGCAGGGAATCCGGGCAGAAAAAGTTCCTGCGGGAAACGCTCGCGCTCGTTGGAGTACATAATGGGACTAACCTCGAAAAGACCTCGGTAAGTACCAATGAACTCCCAGGTTCCCTCCGGAATCTTTTTCTCCCTTCTTCCCCGCAGGAAGGTTATGGCCGGGACGAAAGACTCAGCCAGGACGGCTGCCCGGCCCCTGGCCTGCGGCAGCTGATTTGTCCTTTTTCTTCAATGGGGGAAGGCACTTGTCGCTGCCACTATGTAGTCGTGAATCTTTACCTTTTGAAGGTGTTTCAGGCTGAATTCTGAGATAAATCTAAAGCTGATTTTTTATGATTAATCAAAAATTTCAATGGTAATTTAAAGATAGGTCAGGCGCCAAAACTCAGATTCATCAATTTAATACCATATAGGGAGACATTCTCCTGGAATTCGAGGAAACGTAGTGGCAGCGACAGTATCTCCCCCTTTTGAAGGAATAAGAACAAATCAGCGGCCGCAGGCCGGGGTTCGGGATGGCGAAAACCTTCGCGTCTTCAGTCCCGTCGACAACCTGCCCGGGGAAGGAAGGAGAAAACTTTCCGAAGGGGACATTGGAGCCCACTGGTGCTTAGACGGCGTTCTTTGACGTCTTAGCATCCGCTGTGCGCTCCACAAGCGGGAGCGGGTCCCCGTAGGAATTTTTTCTCCTGGATTCCCCCTCACCACAACCTACAAGCCGGGACTGAAGACTCACAATCTCCCCCTCACCATCCCGAACCCCGGCCGTCCCGGCGGCGTTCTCATTTCCTCTCAAAAAATTCCCCGGCCTCACCCAGATTCTCAATCACCCGGTAACATTTTGCCCTGAGCGCATCGTCCGGCCGCGTCAAATCCGGGACCATGACGGGAATACAGCCCGCACGTGACGCCGCCTCAATCCCGTTTGAGCTGTCCTCGAAGACCATCGTTCTGCTGCAGTCCGTGCCCAGGCACTCCGCCGTCCTGATGAAAATGTCCGGCCACGGCTTTGCGTGCTCCACCTCGTCTCCGCAGACTATCGCACTAAAGTACTCCCGGATGCCGGCATTTTTCAAATTAGACAATGCCGTCTCCCGGCTGCTTCCGGTGGCGACCCCCATAGGGATTCTCTTATTCCTCAGTGTCTCCAGCAGCCGGTAAAGTCCCGGTTTGACCGGTATTCCCTGTTTCCTTAACATCTCTTCCGCATAATGAAGCCGTATCTGAAGAGCCTGTTCGTAATTGAAGCCTTCGCCGTACTGTGCTTTGAACTTCTTCTTTGCGTCCGCCCGGTTACAGCCCCTTATCCCGGCCACCACTTCCTCGCCGACAGGATATCCCAGTATCCTGCCGGCTTTTTTCCAGCCTTCCAGTCCGAGCCGTTCCGTGTCGAACATCAGGCCGTCCATGTCGAATATTACGCCTTCTATTATCATAATAATGCGATCAGTTTCAGCCAGTCTCCCGGACAGGCGTCCAGATGGGCAATCGCCTCAGGCAGTTCCTCAAAGGAAACAGCTTTTGAAATGATATTGGCCGCCGGAACCCTGCCGGAAGAAATCAGCTCGACCGCCTCCACAAATTCCTTTGTCACTCCGGTCCGCGAACCGACAATCTGCAGCTCTTTTCTTGTAATCACTGCGGTGGGAAGTTCAACCGGTTTATTCGGCCAGCCGGTCAGAGCCACTCTTCCCGTGGACGCCGCGTAGTCCAGCGCATTCCCGACTCCGGCCGCAGAACCCGAGACCTCGGATACGCATTCCGCCATCCGCCCGCCGGTTATCTCTTTAATATAAGAAACGGCATCATCCGTCATGGAATTCACGGTATGCGCTATACCCAAAGTCTTTGCCAGTTCCAGCCTTTGATCCACAATATCCACCATAATGGGGATTCCGCCGTAAGCCAGAGCCGCCATCCCCACCAGCATGCCGATAGCGCCGGCTCCGATAATTACGATGTGCTCGCCCTCTTTCAGTTTCAGGCTGTGAACCGCATGAAGCGCAATTACAAGCGGCTCGGTCACGGCCAGCTCCTCCCATGTCATGGAGTCCGGCACCTTGACCATATGGCTCAGAGGGTGTGTAAAATATCCGCTCATACTGCCGCCGGTCTGAACCCCCAGAACGTTCAGGGATTCACAGCAGTTCGTTCTTCCCTGGGAACAGGGATAGCAGGAACCGCAGTAAAGATACGGATCCAGGACAACTCTGTCGCCCTTTCTGATCCCATAGGAATTTCCTTCTTCCACCTCCGTGACAATCCCGGCTGTTTCATGCCCTATCACAAGAGGATATGATACATTCGGGCTCTTTCCCGCATAGGCGTGAACATCGGAACCGCAGACCCCCAGTGCCTTTACCTCGATGACCGCACACCCTTCCCTCCACTTTGCATCCTGAATTTCTGCCACACGGATCTCTCCCGGCTTATCAATCATGATTGCTTTCATTGTATATTTCCTTCCTTATACATGGCTCAATTTTACCGTCATACCCGGCAATGTGCCTAATGCCCGTTTGGCAGCATCACATGCATTACTGTACATAACAAAACAGGTTTTAAGTTCACTGCCCGCCCGGCAGTTTATACACCGCTGTATGCCGTATATCCTCCGTCCACCGGAAGAATGGCGCCGGTAATAAACGATGCAGCCTCATCATCCAAAAGAAACAGCAGCGCTCCCGACAATTCTTCCGGTTTCCCAAGACGTTTCATCGGGGTTCCCGCAATAATCTTATTAAGACGCACAGTCGGCGTCACCCCGTCTTTTTCATAGAACAGCGCCTGTGTCTGGTTGGTAGATAAAAAGCCGGGGGCGATGGCGTTGACGCGTATCGATGTCTCTGCAAAATAGGTGGCGAGCCACTTCGTAAAGTTGCCGACCGCCTCTTTTGCCGCCGCATAAGCCGGGATTTTCGTCAGAGGGAGGAATGTATTTACCGATGCAATGTTGATAATATTACATGGTTCTTCCCCCAGCATATCCGCTGCGAATTCCTGGGTTGTCAGAAATGCGCCCGTAAAGTTCAAGTCGAAAACAAACTTCCAGCTCTCTTTATCTATATCAAAGAACGTCTTTTCATGTCCTATCTGGCACTGCCTGAATCCCTCGCTGTCCGTTGTCGCCCTGGGATTGTTGCCTCCCGCCCCGTTGATCAGGATCCGGCAGGGGCCAAAGGTGCGCATTACAAGCTCATGCGCCTCCTTTAAGCTGTCCGCAGACAAAACATCACATCCGACTGCCAGCGCAGTCCCGCCGTCGGCCGCAATCTCATCCGCCACTTTTTTCGCGGCCGCCACGTTAATGTCAAGCACCGCCACGTTGGCTCCTGCCGCCGCCAGCACCTTTGCCATATATCCGCAGATAACGCCTCCGGCGCCCGTAATGACGGCAGTCTTTCCGGCCAGCGACACATTTAATGTAAGTTTCATTCTCTACTCCTCCTCATTTCATTATAACGGTGATTAGAACAGCAGTCTTGGCAGAACCAGGGAAATCTGAGGAACAAAAATCAGCAGAAGGATTACCACGCAGATAATTCCCAGGTACGGCGCCAGATATTGAAGTGCATCCTTCATCTTCGCCTTTGCAATTCCCATGGTGATAAACAGCACGCCTCCCACCGGCGGAGTCACTCCCGCATAGACAAGTGTGATAACCATAATCAGGGCAAACTGGATTGCATCGATTCCATACTGTGCGGCTACCGGCATCAGAATCGGCGCACAGATGATCGTCGCGGACAATGTCTCGATAAACATCCCGACAAACAGTAAAAACAGGACTAAAAGTATCATGATGATGTATTTATTATCAGTTAAACCTGTGAGGAATGTGATAATCATTTTCGGGAATTTCTCGTAAGCCACAAGCCAGCTGAAGATCGAAGCTCCCGCTACAATCAGAAGGGCCATGCCCGTCATCGAAGCCGCCTTAAGGAAAATCCTCGGAAGATCCCGGTAAGTAAATTCTTTGTATACAAACATGCCGATGATAAGGGCATACACAACTGCAATTGCTCCCGACTCCGTAGGGGTGAATACGCCTGAAACAATTCCGCCGATAATAATGAGGGGCATGATAATTGCCAGTATGCCGTCTTTAATCGCCGTCATCCTCTCCTTAAAAGGAACTCGTTCCCCTCCCTGTATCCCCAGATGTTTGGCATAAAAATATGTTACAACTGCAACGCCAAGGCCGATAATCAGGCCCGGAATGACACCGGCCATAAAGCACTCGCCGATGGAAAGCCCCGTTAAAGAGCAGTAGATAATCATCGTCAGGCTGGGCGGTATAATCGGTCCCAGGGAACCGGCGCAGGCTTGTATTACCGCCGCAAGTCCGCGGGGATATCCGTTCTTAAGCATCGAAGGAATCAGCATGGAACCCACGGCGGCCGTATCGGCGGCGGCAGAGCCGGACACTCCGGCAAACAATACGCTGGTTCCGATGTCTACCATACCAATGCCGCCGGTAATATGGCCTACAAATGCCTTTGCAATATTTACAAGGCGTTTGGAGATGCCTCCCGCCTCCATCAGCTCGCCGGAAAGCATGAAGAAAGGAATCGCCATCAGGCTGAATGAATTGATGGAGGAAAACAGTTTCTGCGCCACCAGCATGGATGAAATTTTATCATCCATGAAAATCGCAACTACAGAGCCGAGGCCGAGTGAAAATGCAATCGGCACCCCCAGCATTAAAAGCACGAAAAACAGTATAAATGCCGTAACTAACATACACCTGCCTCCTCTCCTTCTTCCTCACGTGTTCCATTCAGATGAACCAGATAATAGCTGATCTGCTCAAAAAACATCAGCACGCCGCCAATCGGGATCGCCGCACACACAACGGCCATAGGCCAGTGCATGATAGGGGAACTCTCCGTCATCTGGGTCTGGCAGACCAGAACGCCGAGATATGTCATACAGATAAGAAATACCGCAGACGCTGCACAGACAATCGTGAACATCACTTTCCAGCTTTTCCCTTTACATGATTCCAGCAGCAAATCAAAACATACGTTTCTTCCTTCCCGGATTGTGATGGAACCTCCCAGATAAACCAGCCAGACAAATGCAAATCTGGCCAGCTCGTCTGCCCACCGGATCGAAGATCCGGCGACATAACGGGCCACTACCTGGGCAAACACAACTGCAACCACCACCATAAACAAGAATGTTACGATAATATTGGTAATTTTCCGCATTGCATCTAAAATTTTATTTAACACAGCGTTTCCCCTTTCCCCGACACCTGCTTCCGAACATTATTTCAGGCTCTGAATCTTATCATAAACGTCCTGCAGGCTGTTATCTGCGATGAATTTCTCAAGGTAAGGGCCTGCCGCTTCTTTAAACGGCGCCAGATCCACCTCTGTAATCTGAACTCCCTCATCCTCCAGCTTCTTCATGGAATCCTCAAACAATGTGGATGTGTACTCAAGGAATTTGTCCTGAGCCATCACGGAAGCTTCATCTATAACCTGTTTCTGGGCATCCGAAAGATCGTCGTAGACTTTCTGGCTCATGGAGTATGCGGTGAACGTAAATACATGCTTTGTCTGTACGTAGTTCTGGGCAACTTCATAGAACTTTTGTAAATAAACGTATTCCGGATGTCCCTCCAGTCCGTCGGCAACGCCGGTCTGTACAGCGGTATATGCCTCGCCCGATGGAATAACCGTTGGGTTTGCACCAAATGTTTCAAAGGCGGCAATCGTATGGGGCGCCTCCGGTGTGCGCATGATCAGCCCTTTAAAACCGTCAAAACTGTTGACGTTTTTATCCTTTACCAGGGAGCTTCTAAAATACAGCGGCTGAATGCTCAGCACGTGGAAACCGCCTTTATCGGACATCTTGCCGCGGATAAAGGAAAGCACCTCATCATCCTGTACCATCTTAATCGCCTGCTCCCTTGAATCAATCAGATACGGCATATCAAACAGGGCGCCTGCCGGATCATAATTTGCAAAAAGGGCCGTGTCGGAAAGGGCAATGTCAAGTGTTCCCTGGGACAGCGCCGACAGCGCATCGGCCTGGCCGAACAACTGGCCGTTGGCGTAAATATCCACCTTCATTTTCCCTCCGCTCAACTGGTTAACCGCATCGGCAAATGCCTCTGCATAAACATGGTTGGAATCGTCCTCCGAACAGTGATGGGACAGCGTCAATGTCAGCTCTTCCACACCGTCCACCGGCGTTACATCCGATACCGTCTGAGACGTTTCCGTCTTTTCCTTATCCTGTTCCGTAGCCTTTGCATCGCCGGATGTCCCGGTGCTGCCTCCGCACGCGGTCAGAGAAACCGCCATAGCCGCTGCCAAAACAATGCCTGTGAATTTTTTCATTTTTCTCATGTTCTTTCTCCTTTTATATTTGACTCTTTATTTTAGGCTCTCGCCACCATCTCACCGTACTCGTCTTTACACTGCCTGATAAAGGCCATGAGCGCTTCGGCGCTCGGCATATCGGCGCTGCAGGCATGGCTCGCCACCAACATAGCCGCTTCGGCGCTGCCCATCTCCAGGCAGTCAATCAGTTCCTTTCCCTCTAAAAGCCCGTACAAAAATGCCGCCGCATAGCCGTCACCGCCGCCAAAGCCTTTTAACGCTTTGACCGGGAACGGTTTGATTGAATAGCTGTTGCCATCGTAAGCATAAGCCGTGGAACCTTCCCTGCCGTGTTTGATTACAACAATTCTTGCCCCTTTCGCACACCAGGCCTCGGCCGTCTCCACGTCCGTTCTGCCCGGAGCAATCAGACTTTCCGTCAGGTCATATTCCTCGCGTGACCCGAGAATGATATCTGCCTGGGATGCAACCGCCGAATAGTAAATCGCAATCTCATCATGGTTCTTCCAGTTGTAAGCCCTGTAATCAATATCAAAAATAACAGGGACCTGATTTTTCTTAGCCAGGGAAACTGCCTTTAACGCCGCCTCCCGGGAAGGTGAAGCCGCCAGCGCCGTTCCTGAAATCAAAATTGCTTTTGCGCTCTTTATGTACTCTTCATCGATGTCCTCCACACTGAGCTTAAGATCCGCAATACAGTTGCGGTACATTAGAATACTGCTTTCCGTCGGGCTCAGGATCTCGGTAAACGTAAGCCCCAGCTTTTCTCCATTCCGGCATCTTGAAATATGGGAGGTGTCAATCCCCTCATTTTCAAAATAGCGCTCTACGAAAGTGCCGAACTGGTCATCAGATACCTTTGAGAAAAATCCAACCTTTTTTCCCAGTCTTGCCATCCCCACCGCAATGTTGGCAGGGGATCCGCCCACATACTTTTTAAATGTCTCACTTTCATAAAGCGGTTTGTTGTAATCCAAAGGGTTAAAGTCAATCGCAACGCGTCCTAAAAGGATCAAATCATACTTCTTACCCTCGTCAAATGTAACATACTTCATTTTCTTCTCCTCCCACCTTCCGGCACACCTGAAATATCCGTATCCGGCGCCGGCGCTTATTGATTATTAAATACTGCAATGCACTTTTTTACATTGTTGCATACATAGCGCACCATCTGTTCATTCAGTTCAAAATAATTATGTTCTCCGTTTCCGGCCAGATAATCGGCCGCCCCTTTTGTCATGGCGTCAAAATTGGCCGTGGCAATATTGATTTTACGGATTCCGCAGTGAATCGCTTCCCGAAACTGCTCATCCGTGATTCCCGTGCCTCCATGCAGCACCAAAGGTTTACTCACTCTGCCCGCGATGTCGCGGAGTACATCAAAATTCAGCTTTGGGATTCCCCTGTAATGGCCGTGCGCATTGCCGATTGCGATCGCCAGGGCATCCATCTTCGCCTCATGGGCAAATCTCTCCGCCTCCGCCGCATCCGTATACAGGACCTGATGCACTCCGTCACCCTCATTTCCTCCTACCACTCCCAGCTCCGCTTCCACCGTGGCGCCGTATGGTCCGGCCGCCTCCGCTATCAGATTGGTGAGACGGATATTCTCTTCAAGCGGCCCGTCGGAACCGTCAAACATAACGGAAGTAAATCCGTAATCCAGCGTTTTCTTTATCATCTCCGGTGACTTTCCGTGATCCAGATGGACGGCGATTCTGACTCCGGCCGTTCTGGCCGCCTCCACCATCATGGGGGCAATGTATTCGACCGGCGAATACCCCATCCTCTTTTCCGCAACCTGCAGGATTACCGGTGTATCCATCTCCTCCGCCGCCTGGATTACTCCCATTACGCTTTCCATATTGGCAACATTAAAACCGCCGACGGCTCTTCCGTACTCATCTGCCTCCGCCAGCAATTCTTTCATCGTGCATATCACAATTCCCCCTCCTGTTCTTTCCCGATTATTTCTTTCACTTTTTTGCTCTGCTTTTTCCTTCTTCACTTCGGCAGGGCCGCATCGTTCCTTTTCCATGTCTTTATGACATTTTATGATGTATTCTTGATTTATTTATTGTTACTTTATGATTTAATGTTAGCATCTTCTTGAATTTTAGTCAATAGCCGTTTACATTTTTATTAATTATGCAGATTTTCATCTTATTTTATTGTGCATATTGTATAAATGTTTTTACTGCCGCCCATAAAACAAACCTTACCTTCACGGAATAAAGCTTTTCCGGCAAAAAAAGAACAGCTTCTGCCTGCCGGGTTCCCTGAGTTATGTAACCTTCCGGGCCCGGCAGACCGAGTCTGTTCTCTTTCTATGTATTAAATATATTACGGTTTATATTTTGATCCTATATTCTGGTCTTATATTCCAGCCTTATATTCCGGTCTTGTTAATCCCACAGCCTCCTGTAAATATTTTTCAAATCCTCCGCATTCAATTCCTTCCTCGTATTGGACGGACTTCCGCTGATCATTGCATCCTCAGCCATCTTTCCAATGGAGGAGAAGAAAAGTTCCCTGTCGATTCCATACTGCTCCAGGGTCGGTATCTCCAGGGTGCGGCAGAGTTCCTCCACCGCGTTTAAAAATGCGTGTGCGGCATCCATGTCGGAGTCCTGCTCCCCGGCGGCGCCGATGGCCCGCCCCAGTTCTCCGAACCTTTCATACGTTCCGTCCAGCACAAAATCAAAACACTCTTTTATCAGCATGGCATTGGAAATACCGTGTGGTACATGGAACAGCGCTCCGATCGGCCGGCTCATTCCATGGACCACAGTCACGGATGCATTGTTAAATGCAACGCCTGCCTCCAAAGCGGCCGCCGCCATCTGCACTCTGGCCTCCACATCCTTCCCGTTGTGGAAAGCGGCCGGCAGATACCGGAAGATCCTTTTGACGGCCGAGATCGCAAATACATCGGACAGCAGATTCGCCTTTTTGGAGGTATACGCCTCCGCGGCATGTGTCAGGGCGTCGAGCCCCGTAGCCGCAGTAATCTTTGGCGGAGCCGTCATCGTAAACTGCGGATCTACAACAGCCAGAGACGGCATGATGTCTGCTCCCTTTAACAGCATTTTGACATCGTTCTCCGTATCCGCAATAATTGTAAACTGGGTGGCCTCGGAGCCGGTCCCCGCCGTAGTTGGTATGGCCACCATCGGGGCTGCATCCGCCTTAATTTCTTTTCCCATCAAATCTGAAATTTTCCCGCCCAATACGGCAAGGACAGCCACTGCCTTCATCGTGTCGAGGACGCTGCCGCCTCCCAGGGCAATCAGGAAATCGCAGGATGCATCTTTATAAACTGCCAATCCAGCTTCCACCATCCGATCCGTCGGTTCACCGGTGATGCCGTCATAAATTTCATACTTCACCCCTTCTTTTTCCAGGACATTTTCCAAAACCTTTACATTTCCCAGCTCCACCATCACCCGGTCCGTCACAATCAGAGCCTTTGTCCCAAGTCCCTTCAGAAGCTTTGCCGCCTCGTCCAGCGCATGTTCCCCCATTATTACCTGCTTCGGCATTATAAATTGATTTGCCATTCATTTCTCCTCCTTGTCAATTTTTGGGTTGTTTTTGATTCCTTTAGTGTTGTTTTGTTTGTACTTTTATTATATCTTAGCATTCAAATATGGTATGTCAATAGTTTTTGGTGTTATTTTGGAATTTTGTTGTGTTTTTTTATTATTTTCCTTGTGTTTTGTTTATATTCTGGTTATAATTAACTCAAGAAAATAAGGAGCTATAAGTATGAGAGTTGAACGAATTAATGAAATTGAACGATATATTTTAGAAAATGGCTCTGTCACCAGCGACAGGCTCTGCGAAATTTTCCGTATTTCTAAAAACACGCTGCTGAGGGATCTGAATATTTTGTCCGAGAAAGGGACCGTCAAGAAGGTGTATGGAGGAGTCACCGCCATGCATCCGCCTTTTTCCGTAAAGGAACTGCTTCCCTTCAATGACAGGGATACGAAAAATATAGATTTGAAAAACAGGATTGCCGGACAGGCTGCCATCCACATTCAGCCCGGGGATACCATTTTTGTGGACACCGGTACTTCGACCTTAAGTATTCTGAGCTATATTACCAACATACAGGGAGTGACAATTATCACAAACAGTGTCCAGTTCATGTACCGTGTGCTGAATTTTCCAAATATCAATGTGATTGCCCTTCCCGGCGTGCTGAACCACAACACCGCATCTCTTGTGGGCGTACCCTGCATCAACAGTTTGAGCACCTACAATATCAGCAAGGCTTTTATGGCCTGTACCGCAGCCTCCCTGCAGAGCGGAGTGACAAACGCAACCTCCGAAGAATACGAGGTTAAAAAAGTTGCAATGGCCCAGAGCCTGGAACATATCCTGTTAATCGACCATACAAAATTTAACCAGACCTCCCTGATGACCTATTCTCAGCTTAAGGATTTCGACCTGATTATCACGGATAAACTGCCTGAAAACGATTATATTGAATATTTTAAAACCCACCGGGTGACATTGGAAATCGCTGAGTAGTAAGACAGTGTAACAGAACAGCCGTACGGCTGAGCTACAGTGCGGCCGAATCGCAGTGCAGAAGAATTACAATGCGGCTGAGCTGCATCAGGAAAAAAGGTAAATCCGTCATACAAGAAAGGACTTCGTTTCAATGAATCTCCCTCAAGCTTCAGATTTAGAATCTGACGTATGAAGGCCGCCTCATTGAAACGAAGTCCTTTTTATCATTATAGATTAAACATCCTGGTAGCCACTGTAAAATAAATGGCAATGGAGCAGGTATCCACCAGCGTCGTGATAATTGGTGAAGCCATAATAGCAGGATCCAGTTTCACTCTCTTTGCCAGCAGCGGCAGGATGCAGCCGATGATCTTGGAAATGATAACCGTGCCAATCAGCGAAACGCTGACAGCGACAGCCAGCCTCATATCGCGGTACATCAGGAAAATTCTCAGTCCGTTGGCCGCAGCCAGTATCACGCCGACGATCAGCGAGATTCTGAATTCCTTGTACATCACCCTGAAAATATCCTTAAACTTTATCTCATCCAGTGCAATTCCCCGGATAACAAGAGTCGCACTCTGGGAACCGCAGTTTCCGCCCGTATCCATCAGCATCGGTATAAACGCCACCAGAAGCGGCACCACGGAGATCGCGTCCTCATATCTGGTGAGCAATGTTCCCGTCATCGTTGCCGACAGCATCAGGACCAGCAGCCAGACAATTCTGTTTTTCGCATGCTGGAGCACGGAAGTGTCAAAATACGATTTCTCACTTGGATTCATAGCCGCCATCTTCGTGATATCCTCGGTGGCCTCGTCCACGGCAACGTCCCAGGCGTCGTCAACCGTTACGATTCCGACCATCCGCTCCTCCGTATCAAGCACCGGAATCGCCAGCAGGTCATATCTGGAAAATAATCTGGCAACCTCCTCCTGGTCCGTGTGGGTATAGACGGAGATAATATCCGTCTCCATCAGTTCCTCTATTTTCATGTCATCGTCCATCGTCATCAGATCTTTGGCCGAAACAATACCCGTCAGTTTTCTGTTTTCAAGCACGTAACATGTGTAGATTGTTTCCTTGTGGATTCCCGTTTTCTTAATGTGGGCCAGAGCCTGAGCCACCGTGTTCTCTTTTCTCAAATCCACGTATTCGGTCGTCATAATGCTGCCCGCGCTGTCCTGCGGGTAATTTAAGAGCACGTTAATCTGCGCCCGCTTCTCACCGTCCACCGTTTCCAGAATCTGAGTCACCAGGTTGGCGGGAAGTTCCTCCAGCATATCCACCGTATCATCCATGTACAAATCGTCCAGAAGCTCTTTCAGCTCTTTGTCCGTAAACATCTGCACAAGATGCGGCTGCATTGTGTTATTCATATTCGAAAACACATCGGCCGCTTTCTCCTTTGGAATCAGACGGAAGGCCGTCGCCATATCCTTATCATCCAGCTCTTCCAGCAGGGACGCAATGTCCACTGCGTTCATCACATCCAGAATACTGCGGACTGCTTTGTATTCCCTCTTTGCCATAAGTTCCATAAAAATATCTCTGTTCATTGTTCAGTCCTCTCTTTCTTCTATTTTGTTTTTCTGTCTGATGAAGCACCCGGTACATACACGAGTGATAATTGCCTCCGGCATCCATTACGTCTCACCTGCCTTTCTAATTTATATTATTAATCGATAAATCCCGCTGCCATACGTAGCAGCGGGATCTCAATTATCTGAAATTTTCCATTTCGGCCTTCCGTTTTACCGGATTCCAAAACTGCAACGTACAAGCTTTAGTATCACAGGGCAATAGCATTGCATTAGGTGATGCCTTTACGACATCTCCTGCTAACCAGCGCGTTGTGTCTCCACAAATTTGCGGCAGCAATCTTAGGAATATTCCAAATCCCTGTGGTAACCTCACCTACCGAAGTTTCCATATATTCTGTTTTATTATATGACCAGTCTGCCGAAACGTTACCGGAACTTGGATTCTAACGTTCCATCCGTCTTCACGGCAGCTTAAGTCTGTCGTATTATACAACCATGCCGCTGCCCTGTCAACACCTTCAGAACAACTTTACATAATTTTTCCAGTATCTTTACGCGGGCATTTGACAGACTCTTTATACTTGGTACCCAGGAATTTCTGGAACCGCCATCTTATGTGCTCCAAGACACCTGCCGCTCATGCAACAGCCTGTCCGAAGGTTGTGAGCTGCTCCAATCCCAAGGATATAAAAATAGCCACTTGCAGCAAGCCGGAATACCAGGATAAAAGCACACTGCTAAGTACAACAATATCCTCTGATTTTCTTAACGTAATACTTAAAACTTGGTGACTTATTTGCATCTATATCTATGTATGGAGTTATATTTTCAGCCCATTCACTCTTTCGTATGCCGACTGTATTATTATATGATGTATTTCTAGAACGCTTAAATTCTTTTTCATTAATCACTTTAAATAATTTTTCCCATGTCCCACAAATGGAATCTTGTACATATGAATCATATTCCTTTTTATTAGCGTTTGGATATGCTTGTTTTATTGCGTTAAAATCCCCCAGGAGCCACGCTTCCATTTCTTCTATTGCAAGACATACGATGCAATTTTCAACTGGCATTCCCACACTGTCCTTGATTGTACTCATGATTTCCCGTTTGAATTTATCGCATTCTTTGTTATCACAATCCGTCACCACAACAAAAACTTCCATATAATCTTTCAAGTTAGGATCAGAATTTAAAAATCCTCTGATTAGCCTTGGAATATTATTTAATAGTGTTTGAGTACGTATTTGCGTTGCTGAAATCATGCTCTTAGGCAAGCTTCCACATCCTTTATAATAGTGAATAGAAAATGTATATCCTTCTGTGGGTATAAGCTTTTTCATCAATATATCTAACATTTTCGAACCTGACAAATCTTCTACAAAAATTCTAAAATGAGTATGCATAGTTACCCCCGCTCTAAATATTCACTATACCATAAATCCCCCAGTGGAACTTCCTTCGCTAAATTTTCAATATATGGCATCTCACTTGCTCTGATAACTGTAGAAAAGCCATCCTGCTGTTTTTCTAATATCCAAACTTCATCAGGTGAAAGCGCATTAACAAAAAATGGACTGTGCGTCGTTATAAACATTTGATTTTTTGATTTTGTTTCAATGACTTTCCTGCGCAGTTCTGTTGCAAGAATTGTTAAGAGATTATGATAAAGCCCATTTTCAGGTTCCTCCAAGCAGATTAGCGGAGCCATTTCGCTATCTTCAAGCATCACTAAATATGCCACTAATTTAATAGTTCCATCCGACATTTTCTGGACATAATGGGGATTAGTAAAACCTTTTTCTTCAAAGCAAAGTAAAAGCCTTCCATCATCCATTTTTTTAGTATAAATATTAGAGATTCCTGGTATTTTTTTTGATATGGAATTCAATATCACCTGCATCTGACGTTTTCCCTTTAATTGTTCCATATATTGGATTACATTAGAAAGATTACTCCCAGTTTTATTCAAATGTTTCTGGGGGCCGGCTAATGGCAGGTCCCTTGCCTCCGAAGGTGAAAAATATGAAAGATACCATCCCTGAATAAAATTTCTAAACTTTGTTATTCTCGGATGTTCTTTCAAAGCGCCTAATGTTGTTATTGCAGGCATATTCAAATCGCTAAGGTTAACAGGGGTTGACTTTGCATCTTCTACCCCCTCCAACATTTCTCCTGTCCATGCCTCACCCTTGCCATTTTTAATGTTCAAAAAAGAATATGAATTTCCATATTTCTCACCAGCACGTCGTTGTCTCAACCGTTCATATTCAATATATGGATGCTCAAATCTATCACTGCTTATTGCCAAATTATATGTTATAGGACGACTATTTTGATTTTCGCGATATGTTATTTCAAATTCTATCGGTCCCTCTGTATCTTTAGACTTTAAACTACCGAACCCTCTTCTTCCATTTTCATAACAGGATTGCTCCACTCCCAGCCGTAAACAATCTGCCACAAAACCCATTGCATCAAAAAAAGTACTTTTTCCTGTTCCGTTTTTGCCAATTATAGTAACCAATGAAGTTAGCGGCTTTCCCGAAGTATTTGACAAAACATAACCAAATGTTACATCTTTTAATACGCCATAATTTTTTATTCTGATTCCTTCAATAATAGGCATCTTCATCCTCCTGAAATATTTAACTATTCTGTTAAAATTCAAACATGTCTATCCGAATGATACTATATCAATTATAACCCTTTTTCTAACTATCAGTCAATGTGAGGCTTTGCTCTCATATCACCCGATATACATTTTTTTCCGCCGAACATCAGGCCGAGCGCCATCCCTGCCGCGGCCGGTATCATCCAGCCCAGTCCCAGCTCATAACCCGGCAGAAGTGAGGCGGCCTTTGTTATCCCCGGAATCGGGAGTTTCGCCTGCTCCAGTGCATAAATGATGCTGACAACAGCGGTCAGGCAAATTGCCGCCGGATACATTCCTCTGCCTCGCCCTGTTCCCCTGTTCATAAATGACAGGACAATCAGCACAATGGCAACCGGATAGACCGCATTCAAAACCGGCACGGAAAATGCCAGTATCCGGTCCAGGCCCGCATTGGCAATAACGACGCTGGTCACGGCAAACAGGATTACCCAGGCATGGTAGCCAATCCGCGGAATCAGTGATGAAAAATATTTACTGCAGCAGCTTAAAAGTCCGATGCAAGTATTCAGACAGGCAATAAAGAAAATGACGCCGAGCAGGACAGCTCCTGCATTTCCATAGAATTTACCGGCGGCAAAAGTCAGAATCCTGGCGCCGTTGTCCAGTCCTGCCGCATCCGCCTGTACCTGTCCTCCCACATAAGCAAGCGCGGCATAGACAAGAGCCAGCAGAATTCCGGCTGCTATACCGCTCCGTATCGTCGTTTTCACTACCTGGCTGTCTTCCTTTACCCCAAGCGCCCTGATATTAAGGGCAATCACAATACCAAAATTCAGTGCGGCAATCGTGTCCATGGTCTGATAACCCTCCAGAAAACCGGTGACAGCCGCCGCCCCGTTATAAGCTCCGGCCGGTCCGCCCGTAACGGGCTGGTGGTGAAAAACACTTCCCGCAAACATGATAAAAATCAGGAACAGAAGCGCCGGGCAAAGTATCTTTCCAAGCCTGTCCGTCAGCCGATCCGGGTTAAATGCCATAAATGCCGCGATGGCAAAAAATATAATGGAATAGATTAGCTGTCCCGCCGCTTTACCGCTTTCGCCCACCAGAGGCAGCAGCGTCATTTCAAATGAAGTGCTGGCCGTCCTGGGAATTGCCAGGCAGGGACCGATCGATAAATAAATCAGGATGGTAAACACCAGGGCAAAGACCGGATGAACACGTCCCGCCAGCCTGGAAAGCCCGCCAGAACGCGCAACCGCAACGACGCCGAGCACGGGAAGTCCCACCGCACTCACCAGAAATCCTGCTGCCGCCGGCACAATCGCCGTTCCGGCCTGTACTGCCAAAAAAGGCGGAAAAATCAGATTTCCCGCTCCGAAAAACATGGAGAAAAGTGTCAATCCCACTATCAGAACTTTTCTCCCGTTTAAAGTTCCCTCTCTGTCCATAAATATATTTCTCCCGTATTATAATCTAAAGTCATAGCAGACATGAAGATAGTTTATACCGAAATTGATATTTTTACAAGGCAAAGAGGGGGATTAGTTGTGAGGCGAGGACGCCTCTGTAAGATGGCGGACGGGGGAGTGGGTTGGATGAATGAGTCATCAGTCCCGGTTTTGGGGGGTGGTGAGAGGGAATCCGGAGAAAAAAATTCCTGCGGGGACGCGCTCCCGCTTGTGAAGCGCACAGCGGATGCTAAGCTCGTGAGGAACCTCGCTAAGCACCGGCGGGCTTCAAGGTCTCCCTTCGGAAAGTTAGTTACCGCGTACTTCGTACCCGGTAACCCGCTTCGCGATGCACAGAAACGGTATAAAAACCGTTTCGCGCCGCTACCCTCGGGTTTTCTGTGACTTACGCCGCGCTTCACTCACAAAAAACACCTCGCGGAATACATCCTGTATCTAGCAGCAGGCATGCCCACCGTTCTTCATTCTGGTTGTCGACGGGACTGAAGACTCAGCGAAAGGTGTTGCCCCGTCCGCCGGCTTCAGGGGCTGATTGTCTCTTTTGGCAAGTGCGGGGGGAGGTATTGACGCGGCCACTATATAGTCGTAAATCTTTTACCTTGAGGTATTTCGGGCTGGATTCAGAGATAATATAAAGTGAAATTTTATGATTGATTAAAAATTCAATGGTTATTTAAGGATAAGTCAGCGGCCGCAGGCCGGGGTTCGAGATGGCGAAAACCTTCGCGTCTTCAGTCCCGGGCCATAACCTTCCTGGTGGGGAAGAAGGGAGAAAAAGATTCCGGAGGGAACCTGGGAGTTCATCGGCACTTACCGAGGTTTTTTCGAGGTTAGTGTCCGCTATGTACTTCAACGAGCGCAAGCGTTTCCCGAAGGAACTTTTTCTGCCCGGATTCCCCACCCGCGACAACCTGCAAACCGGGACTGAAGACTCACAACCTCACCTCACCATCCCGAACCCCGGCCGTCCCGGCGGCGTTCTCATTATTCAACTTTTCTTTTATGTTCTTCCCAGGCCTCCTTTAGCAGTTCCGGTTTTTCAAATAGACAGAGCGCTGTGAGGGCCAGCACTTTTGCGGCTGTTATCATCCCTTTTTCTCCGATGGAGCACCCGGTCTGGGAGACCATCTGCCAGCTGTGGCCCGGTGTTCCCGCTGCGCAGCAGGCCGTGTAAAGCTGCACGGTGGGAACAAGGTAACTCACATCCCCTACATCGGTACTCACCGGAAGACAGCCGCCGGTTCCCTCATAAGGAACGAGGTTTCCGGAGATTGGTTCCTGCCGTCTTTCTTTTTCATCGCCCACGTCACGAGCTCTCTCTGAGAAAGTACGGCGGAGACGGGCGGCAAGGTCCCTCTCCTCTTCCGTATAGACGGGAAGTTCCACTTTTTTAAGCTGTTCCCAGGCGATCCGGTTCAGGAAGTCGTTGGGGATATAATCGCTGTAACTGTTTCCGTCTTCCATTTCCACTTCCGTATCCGTCATCATCGCCGCTCCGCGGGCCGCACGGAGCAGTCTGTCTTTCAGCTCTTTTGCCTGCTCCCTCTTAGGCGCCCTCACCTCATAGGCGGCCGATGCCCTGGCGGGAATTACATTGGGGGCCGTCCCTCCCGCGTCGGTGATGGCATAGTGGATTCTGGCCTCAGGAATGATGTGTTCCCTCATAAAATTAGCGGCAATGTTGAGGAGTTCCAGGGCATCCAGCGCACTCCGCCCCATATGGGGGCAGGATGAGGCATGGGCGGACTTACCGGTAAAATGGAAACTCATGCACAGATCCGCCAGGGACCCCCTCCCCTCGATTCCGTTAAAATCCATCGGATGCCAGGTCAGCGCAGCGTCCAGTCCCAAAAAGCACCCCGCTTTTGCCATGTGGACTTTTCCGCAGCCTTCCTCCTCGCCGGGACAGCCATAATATCGGACCGTCCCCTTAAGGCCGTGTTCCTCCATATATTCCTTTACCGCCACGGCCGCAGCCAGACAACCGCAGCCGAGAAGATTATGGCCGCAGCCATGGCCGTTTCCACACTTCTCTTCCGGCTCCTTTACGTCAATTCCGGCTCTCTGCGACAGTCCTTCCAGGGCGTCAAATTCCCCCAGAAAACCGATAACGGGACTGCCTTCTCCGAAGCTCCCCACAAACGCGGTGGGGATTCCGGCCAGATTCTTCTCCACGCGGAAACCATTTTCCTGAAGAACCCGGCAGAGCGCCAAAGCAGATCGCTCTTCCTCCATCCCGGTCTCCGCATAATTCCATATCTCCCTGCTGAGTCCTGTAAACTCTTCTTCCCGCCTTTTCGTGAAACCATCTATCCACCGGAGTTTCTGTTCCATCATATTTCACCTTTCCCTGTGTTCTCTCTATATTCCAATCGCCACCGCAATCGTCAGCATGACAGCCTGCAGCACAAACATCATTCCAAAAAGCTTTGCCACAAACTTCAGCCAGCGGTCCATTCCAATTCCCATGACTCCGCAGGTGATAGCCACCGCCGTCGGCCAGAACACGTTGGAGAATGCGTCGCCGAACTGGAAAGCCATAATAGCTATGTAACGGCTCAGGCCCACCAGATCCGCGAGCGGGGCCATAATCGGTATCATTACAACCGCCTGTCCGGTTCCGGATGGGATAAACATGTTTACAATATTCTGCACCGCCAGCATCCCGAAAGCAGACAGGCCGCGCGGAAGACTCTGCACCAGATTTGCCATCCATAAGACAACCGTGTCGATAATTCCTCCCTGTGTCAGAATCACCTCAATTGAGCGGGCAAACCCAATCATCAGCACGGCAAAAATCATTCCTTTGGAGGATTCGATAAAGGCCTCCGCCAGCTCCGTCAAACCCATCCTGTTGGCAAAGCCGGTGATAATCATAAATCCAAGGAACAGCGCAGCCAGCTCCGTCAGGTAAAAGCCGTACTTTGTCACTCCGACGGCCAGCGCGGCAATCAGAATTCCAAAGAGAACCAGCGTCACCTTCTGCCGTCCGGAAAACGGAAGCGCCACCATCTCCTCACGCGACATGGAAACCGCGTCTTCCTTCACTCCATACAGAACGCTCTTCTTCGGATCTTTTTTAATTTTTTCCGCATAGTGCATCAGATAGAGGGTCGTACAGGCCGTAAAAACAACGAGCGTTACACAGCGGAATACCGTCAGCATAGGAGTTGTAATCGGCACTCCCGCAATGCCGCTGGCAATGCCGACATTAAACGGGTTAAAAATAGCCCCGGCGCAGCCCGTCACCGTACCTAATTCCACGATTCCGGCTCCCACCACCCTGTCATATCCCAGGGATAGTGCGATCGCCACAAACAGAGGGATAAATCCCCAGGCCTCCTCATGCATTCCGAATGTCGCCCCGCCAACTGCAAAGAGACAGGTAAAAATAGGAATTAACAGATAATCCTTATCTTTCATCTTCCTGAGAATCGCTCCCACAACCGCATTGAGCGTACCGCTTTTCATCAGAATTCCCACATAGCCGCAGGCAAAGAGAAGGAAAAAGCTGATATCAGCCGAAGCGACAAATCCTTCATAGATGCATTCCAAAAGTCTCCACGGCCCCACCGGATTTGCGGGAATCCTCTCATAGCTGCCCGGAATTACAAGCGCTCTCCCCAGCGCCTCATCCATCTCCCGCTTAAACGCCCCGGAAGGAAGAATCCACGTCAAAACCGCACTTACCACAATGATAAAAAATATAATGATATAAGGATGTGGTATTTTCATTGCTTTCTTTTCTTTCATTTTTGTACCCCCGTTTTATTTTAGTATACTTTTAGTACAGTACCTTATATCAAATATGCTACCACACCGCACAGGTAAAGTCAACGGAAGATATACCGGTAATATTCACAAAAAAACTGCCGCATTTTTATGCAACAGTTCTTAATGTGCTATCTGAAATTTTTCTAAACTCGATGATTTCCCTTGACTCCTCCTGCCCATTCGGTTATATTATTAACCATATTTAATGATCTTTAGTTAACTATTATTTTGAAACAGGAGAGTAATTATGAATTTAAGAAGCAGCCTCAACCGCCTCTACTACAATATGACAATCCACGATATCCGTTTTATCAACCGCTCCGTAACCGGAAATCTGTCCTACAACAGCGTCATGTATCTGGATGTCATTGATTTTCAGGAAAACTGCACCGTCAGTTCCCTGGCCGAGACACTGAGGGTATCAAAACCGGCCGTCACAAAAAAGGTGAATGAACTGATCGAGCTGGGATTTGTGGTAAAGACACAGAGCGAAAAAGACCGGCGCATCCACTATCTGAGCGTCAGTGACGCAATCCGTAAAAATTCGGAGCTCTATGACCGCCCCTTCGAACGCGCCCTCCGCACAATTGAAAAAGAATTCGATAAAGAGCATCTGGATATTCTCTGCCGTATCCTGGATACGTACAGTGAAGAAGTGATGAAAGAGGACGGTGAATAATGGAACATAAAATGTTTGCCACTCTCTCCCCCCTGAAACTGTTTTTCCGCTGCGCCCTACCAAGTATGGCGGGTATGGCGGTGTCATCCCTGTACATGGTGGCCGACGGTATCTTTGTCGGCAAATTCATCGGCGCAGGCGCACTGGCTGCGATTAACCTTGTCATGCCTATCATTATGATTAGCTTTGCATTGTCCGACATGGTGGCCGTCGGCTCCTCCGTCCAGATTTCCATCCGGCTCGGACAGGGAAAAGAGAAAGAGGCCTGCAGCGTTTTCAGTTTCAGCGCCCTCTTTATCGCCGCCATCTCCTGCCTGGTAGGCCTGGCCGGATATTTTGGTGGCGCCTGGGCCGTCAGGCTCATGGGAGCCGGGGCCGATGTCCTTAACGCCGCCGTCGAATACATGCGCGTATATGCCGTTTTCGCCCCGTTTATCATGATTTTCTTTGCGCTTGACAATTACTTAAGAGTCTGCGGGAAGACGATTTACAGCATGGGAATGAATATTTTCATCGCTCTTTCCAATCTGTTTCTCGACTGGCTTTTTATCGTACATTTCCGAATGGGAGTTTCGTCGGCTGCGCTGGCATCCTGTATCAGCCTGACAATCGGAACAGTAATCGGCCTGCTGCCGTTTTTTAGCAGGAAACTTGTTCTGCGTTTTGTCACTCCCCGTATCCCGTGGCACATACTGAGAAACATCATCGGCAACGGCAGCTCGGAATTCTTTTCCAATATTTCCGCCTCCGTCTTCATGGTCATCATGAACACGGTGCTGCTCAAGTTATCCGGCTCAATGGCAGTTGCGGCCTTTTCAATTGTCATGTACATTGATTCCTTTGTCAGCTCCATGCTCTTTGGTATGGTAGACGCCCTGCAGCCCGCCATCAGCTATAATTACGGCGCAAAGAAATACAGCCGGATGTTCGGACTGGAAAAAATCCTGATGACGGCCGGGGCGGTTATCTCCATTTCCGCCATGATATTTATGCTCACGGGAGGCCATCTCATCATCCCGTTTTTTATGGAGGGAGACCAGCCGGAACTGCTTGCTATATCTTCCCGGGCCATGCGGCTTTTCTCCTTCTCCTATCTGGTGAACTGGATCGGGACGGCGGCAAGCTCCTTCTTCACTGCAATGAACCGGCCGGTTATCTCACTGGCTATCTCCTCCGGGCAGACCTTTGTTTTCCCACTGTGCTCCCTCCTTGTCCTCCCCGCTTTTCTGGGGATCGACGGGGTCTGGCTGACGTCACTGTCGGCGGAAATTATGACCGCTCTTCTTGCGTTATCCTTTATGGTGTGGTTCCGGAAAAAATTGGACTGAAAATATCCGCCTCAGACTATGCTGCCAAAAACACCGTAACAATACCGTAATAAAAATACCGGTTAAAATGCCTCAGGCGGATTTGTTTCATCTCCTCCTAAGGCATTTACAACGGCCTACCCTTCTTTCCGCTCATCCATATAGATCATCATCTTCATTACCTTTTCCGGATTCCGGTCCGCAAATTCAAGAGCCTGTGCATACCGGCTGAAAGGAAATCTCTGGCTCACGGTTTTGGAAATTTCAATTTTCCCCTCATAGAGAAGACGGATGGCCGTTTCAAAATCCTCCCGGACATACATCATATGTCCCAGCAGATTGATCTCCCTTCTCTGAATCAGGGGAATTTCAAAGTCCACCGGCTCTTTATAATTTCCCGTCAGGATTATATCGGAATCCGGTCTGGCCGCATGAAGAATCTGTTTAAAAACTGCCGGAACTGCGGCGCAGTCTATAATAACGTCTGCTTTCCTGACTCCGAAGCACTCTTCTACAGCAGTTTTAAGATCCACTGTCTCCGTATTAGCCGTATCGTCCGCTCCGCATACTTTTGCATAGTGAAGACGTTCTTCATTCCTGTCCGCCGCCAATATCCGCTCCGCTCCCGCAGCTTTTGCAGCCTGCAGCACCAGGTTTCCAATGGTCCCCGCCCCGACGACGAGAACATTTCCTCCCCGTATCCTCCGGCTTCTTCCGACGCACCCTACCGCTACCGCCAGCGGTTCGGCCAGCGCCGCTTTCTCCGGTTCCATATCAGAAGGTATATGATGAAGATATTTCTCCTCCACTGCATAATATTCGCAGTTGCATCCGTCCACATGCACTCCCATCACTTTTAAATTCTCGCAGACATTAAAGCGGCCGGTCAGACAGGGATAACAAGTGCCGCACATAATCTGAGGCTCCACGGTAACCTTGTCCCCCTCTTTAAACTGCCTGACACTGGCTCCCGTTTTTACCACGGCAGCCGCCATCTCATGCCCCATCACAACGGGCATTGTAACAGCTTTATGCTTTCCGTGATAAATCTGCATATCACTGCCGCACACGCCAAAGCACAAAATCTTCAGCAAAACCTGCGTTTTTGCAATCTCCGGTATTCTTTCCTCTTCCATCACAATCCTGCATGGCCCGTACAGCCTTGCAGTTTTCATCATTTTATTCCCGGACACGTTCTCCTCCCCATATGATTCGCTATTATCGTTCCTACGCTGTCCTAAACCGCTTATTCCAAATGGCATCCGGCGGCATCCTCTGCCAGTTCCATCGCCCTGTCCACGGATGCTCCGTCGTGGACAATCGCCCGGAGCCCTTTGAGAACCGCGGCCGGATAACTGCTCTGCCAGATATTCCTTCCATAGGTGATTCCGGCCGCCCCGGCATCCATGCCCTGTTTCGTCATTTCAAAACACTCGCGTGTCGTACGGCAAAGCGGTCCTCCCGAGATCACGACTTTAGCAGGTTCTCCCGTCCTTACAATTTCCTCAAAACTCTTCCCGGAGCCGGTCCAGAATGTTTTAATGATGTCAACTCCCAGCTCCAGGGAAACACGGACGGCATATTTGACATTTTCCACGCTGTGGCGCTCCGAATCCGGTATTAAACCTCCGCTAGGATAACTGTGGGTTACCGTGGGCATCCCGAATTTTTCCGCTGTCCTGATAAAGGAGGCTGCCCTCTCTATCTCCTGCCCCTCATATTTACTGCACAGCGTCAGCCCCAGAGCAATAGCATCGGCCCCCAGCGTTACCGCCTCCTCCACCTGCGCAATTCCGGTCTCCTCCGGCGAAAGAAAACGCGTCGCATTAGTACATTTAAGAATCAGAGGGATCTCGCCCGCAAAGCGTTCCATATGGCGGAGCGCTATCCCCTTATGTAAGGTCAGCGAATCCGGTTTTTCTTCCACCAGCGCCTTTAACAGCCCGTCCATATCCTCTATTCCGTTTATAGGTCCGCATCCGAGTCCATGATTGATAGCAACCATCAGAGCCTTACCGTCCCCGCCGAAAATACGTTTCATCCTGGTTGTCTTCCCGACACCTGTAAATGTTGGATTCATAATTTCTCCTTCTTTCTATTACTGATTCCAGCCGTCCCACTGTTCAATCCGTCCCTCCTCGTATGCCTCCATATAGCTTTGAAGCCTGGCTTTGTCCGGCATTGAGTCGGAGCAGCTCTTGCCCGAGATAGTTATGGAGGCTGCCGCTGCCGCAAATTTGAGCGCCTCCGGTATTGTCTCACCTTCTATCAGTTTTGCAATCAATGTCCCGCAGAATGAATCACCGGCTCCCAGCGTTTTGTAGACGTGCGCAGGCATGACGGCGCCGTAGTAAACATCTCCGTCCCGTGTATAGGCGGCCGCTCCGTCTTCTCCCCGCTTCATGCAGACCATCTTTACTCCCCGTTCCAGATAAGTTTCGGCAGAAATCCGGTCGTCCTCATTTCCCGGATTCACAATTTTTTCCAGAATGTCGAATTCTTCCCTGGTGGATACGATAATGTCCGCCATCCCGGCCGCCATATGGTAATAGAGTGAGGTCTCTTCCTCCGAATACCATCCCTCACGCCGGTAATCGGGATCAAATACCACCGTCACGTTATTCCTCTTAGCGTACTCCACGGCCAGCAGCACGGCCTCCCGCGCAGGACTGGCGCACAGTGACGCCCCGGAAACAAGCAGGACTTTAAACTGGCTGATAAAGCTCTCTTTCACCGCATCCATTTTAAGATGGAGATCCGCCGGATCCTGCCTGTAGAAAAAATACTCTATTTTTCCCTTTTCCCTCTGTTCCGCTACGGCCAGACTCTGCCGGATATTCTGCTCCTGTTCCACCGTCATGGCGGATGTGTCGATGCCTTCCTGCTCCAGATAATATTTTACATAAGTTCCGAATTTATCGCCCGAAACATTGCCTATAAAGGCCGTGTCCAGCCCCATCTTTGCCGCCTGCACGGCTGTATTGGTCGGGGAACCGCCCACATGTTTTGTAAATGAAACCACCTCTTCCATCGGGGCAAACTGTTCCGGATACAGATCGACTCCCGAACGGCCGATGGCAACAAGATCCCTGGGCTTGCTCCTGTCAAATAACATTTTGTCCATTCTCTTTTTATCCTCCTCTATACCGCCTGTCCGATTTACGGCGGCCGCTCATCCTATTTAAAAAGCAGCGTCGGCAGCGCCATCGAGATACCCGGCACAAATGTTATCACCAACAAAAGTGCGGATAAAACTAATATAAACGGCAGCATGCATTTCACAATTTTCTCCATCGGCACATCGGACATACCGACCAGCACATAAAGAACCATGCCCACCGGAGGCGTCAAAAGACCAATCATCAGATTCAGAATCATAATAATCCCGAAATGAATCGGATCCACGCCGTAAGAAACCGCTATAGGCAGAAGCACGGGAGCCAGAATCGGAATCGCCGCCGAGTTATCCATAAATGTGCCGACAATCAGCAGCAGCACATTGATTACAATCAGAGCCAGAGCCTTACTCGTCACAAATCCGGTAAATACCGCCGCCATCACTTCCGGGAATTTGGCATAGGTAAGAACCCAGGAAAATAACGCCGACGCCGATACAATCGTCATAACGCTGACCGTTGTCCTGGCCGTATCCATCAAAACACGGGGGATTTCCCGGATTCCGATGGAGCGGTAAGCAAAGCCCAGTATCAGGCTGTAAACCACCGTTGCGCTCGCCGTCTCAGTGGGTGTAAATACGCCGGAAAATGTGCCCGCCAGAATAATCACAGGAGTCATCAGAGGGAAAAACGCCCGCTTGAATGCCCGCCATTTTTCTCCCGCGGAAGCTCTTTTGTCTTTGGCGTAATTGCGTTTCCTGCATGTCATATATACTAAGAAGCACATTGTGCATGCCATCAGAAGCCCCGGCACAACGCCTGCCACAAACAGCCTGCCCACCGATACCTCGGCCGACACGGCAAATATGATGGCCGGTATACTGGGCGGTATGATAGGGCCGATAATCGACGATGCCCCCGTCACGGCGAGACTGAAATCCTCATCGTATCCATGCTGTTTCATTGCCTGCACTTCCACGGCTCCCAGGCCCCCTGCGTCGGCGATAGCGGAACCCGACATTCCGGCAAAGATAACGCTGGCCGCCACATTGGCATAACCCAGCCCGCCGGTCAGATGTCCCAGCATCTTCTGTGCAAAGTAGAAAATACGGTCCGTGATTCCCGAACTGTTCATCACCGCTCCCGCCAGTACAAACAGCGGAACCGCCAGCAGGGAAAACGAGTCCACGCCCGCAATCAGCCGCTGTGGTATCACATTGAGCGGAATCCCATTCGTATAGAGAAACGCGAGGGAGGGGATAAACATGCAGTATACAATGGGAATATTCAACAGGATCATAATGAAAAACATAAGCATAAACATTCCAATAGTCATTTCTCCCCCCTCCTCTCTGCATTGTGCTTTTCCATGCCGTGCCTGTCTGTATCCCGCTTCTTCATGTCATGCTTCATTTTCATGGCGAATGATACCGCGGTCTGAAGTAAGAGGCTCAGAACGCCGATCAGAACGGACACTGCCAGAAATCCCATCGGCATCCGCATGGCCGTCGACCGGATCCTGCTCTGGGCCTCCAGGTATTTCATGATCGGCGGGAGACAGAACAGATACGATGCAAGCACTATTAAATCCGTTATGTATTCCATCCCCCTCTGGATGCCCTGCGGAAGCCGCGATGTTACAAGGGAAACAGAAATATTGTTTTTCGTTCTGACGTTATATCCGAGTCCCAGCATAACAGTCCACACAAACATGTATCTTGCGCACTCCTCACTCCATATGAGGGGACTGTTCAGAACATATCTGAAAAACACCTGGACAATCAGGAGGATGCAGACAATCGCCATTGTAACGGCCATTAAAATCTGATCCAGGTTTCCCACTATTTTTTTCACCTTTCCCATCATCTGTTTCCACTCCTCATTCAAGTATTAAGCGGCTGCATTAATACGCTACGTTCTGGAGTTCCTCGTAAATACCTTCTCCCCATTGCTGTTCAAACTCCTGAATCACGGACTTTGCATTTTCCCTGAAAGCGTCTTTATCCGCCTCGCAGAGTTCCATTCCCTGGGCAAGCAGTTCCTTAAGCAGCGCTTCCTCCTGTCCCACACTCTCCTCACTCAGCTTCACACAGTATGCCTCCACCGTTTCCGTAAGCAAAACGCGCAGGTCTTCCGGAAGAGACTGATAGAAATCTTCATTGATGCATGGGTTAATCATCTGGACAACATGGCCCGTATTACTCAGGTACTTCTGGACTTCAAAGAACTTCGCGGTGGAAATCTGGACCAGTGGATTCTCCTGTCCATCCACTACATTCTGCTGAAGCGCCAGATAGACCTCACTGTATGCCATCGGAGTCGGATTAGCCCCGAACGCCTTAAATTCCGCAATGCTGATCGGCTGATCCGGCACTCTTATCTTGAGGCCCTTTAAATCATCCGGAACCGTCACTTTTTTCTTGGACGTCGTGATAAAACGGCTGCCCAGGTACAGGCTGCCAAGAGGCCTTACCCCGATTGTCTTTGCAGAATCTTCCCAAATCCCCCTGCATACTTCACTCCTGGAAATTGCCTGCATATGGTCATTGTTCTGAATCAGATACGGAGCGTCAAATACAAGAAGCGGCGCATACAGGTTGCCAACCTGGCCAGGCCCCAGGCAGGCCAGAGTCACGGTCCCCATGGAAACTCCGTCCGTTAAATCCTTCTCGCTTCCTAATGTACAGTTATGGTAATTCTTGACGCTAAAACGTCCCCCTGATTTTTCTTCCAGCTCTTTTGCCATCTCGTCCATTCCCTTGGCAAAATAATGTTCCGGAGCCCATACGGTTCCCAGTGTAATCTCATACACCTTTCCGTCGTCCGCCGCCTCTTTCTTCTCCGGCTCCGCCTCTGATGAACCGGCCTGCTCCGTGCTTTCACCCGCGTTCCCGCTTTGAGCCGAACTCTGAGCCGGCTGGCTGTTCCCGGAACCGCCGCACCCAATAGTCGTCCCCGCCAATGCCGTCATTAAAAGAATCGATGCCAAACCCATTTTTCTCATTTTGTAACCTCCTTCTTTATTTACCCCGTTAATAAGATTGTAATCTAATGCTATCACATTGTGGTTAACTTTTCAATATATATTTATTAACTTTTTGTTATTTTATGGTTATAATTTTGATTATACCATCACTTTTTATGTGGATCTTACCATAAATTACCATATTTTCATTATAATACGAATAGACCTGCCAATTCCTGCTCCGCGGATACCTCCGGAGCACTTTTTATATCATAGAAGCACTTTCCAATGATATAGAAAAAGACCCACACCGTATGACCGGTGCAGGCCTCAAACGCTTCAGACTGTTTATTTAATTTTATTCAAACCATTTCGGCTATGTCCCCGGCAAAATGTTTGGATTCCTTTTCACAAAACCGTATCCCGGGATGAGGCGGCTTTCCCTTATTTCTGCTCAATAATTTCAAGGCTCACGCCGTCCGGATCCTGGATAAAGAAAAACCGGGTAGAAGGATTCGGCTGGAAAGGTCCGCTGACAATTTCCACGTCATGCTCCTTCATCTTCTCTATTGCCTGATCCAGGTTTTCCACGGAAAGTCCCAGGGAAGGTCCTCCGGCGCATCCCGTATGTTCCGCATTCTTATCGCAAATCAGCTCAATCTCCGCCGGACCGTCCGCCAGAAACGCAATTTCCGCCTGTGGACCGCCTGGGAACCGGCGCACCAGCTTCATACCAAGCACCGACTCATAAAACCGGATGGAATCCTCCAGATTTTTTACATGAATTGTTGCAAAAATAAACTTCATTCTATCGTCCCTCCCTCTATTGCCAAACGCAGCAGCCCGTTTACTAGTTTACTACACCTGCTGCCGTTTCACTTCGATAATCCGGCCGCCGTTCTCCCTCATAGCACGGGAAATATCCTCCGGCGGAGCGGCGTCTGTAATCAGGCGGTCAATATCCTCCAGCCTGCAGAAACTTTTAATCGTCACGCTGCCAAACTTTGTCTTGTCCACAAGGAGATACCTCTCCTTCGCCCATTCCACGGCAGTGGATTTATAAGCCGTCTCAGACAAAATGGAATTCATGGCGCCAAATTCAACCGTCACGCCGGTAGCGGACAAAAACGCCTTTTTAAAATTAAAATTCCTCAGCATTCTGGCCGTCTGGTCGTCAATCCCGGTAAATGCCATTATATCGCGATCCAGAATTCCTGAAAATACAATCACCTTCAAATTGTTTAAAGGAATTGCTTTCATAATAAAATCCAGGTTATTCGTCACCACCGTGACATTTTTTTTATCATGAAGATAGTCCACAATCCGCCCCGTCGTGGAGCCGGAATCCACAAAGACACTGTCCCCGTCCTCAATAAACTCCGCCGCCCTCCGGGCGATCTGCGCTTTTGCATCTGATTCAAGGGCCATCCTTGCATCGTAACTGCTTTCCGGCAGGGAAGATAAAACGGAACTCACCCCTCCGTATACCTTCTTAAGCGCTCCCGCTTTCACCAGACCGTCCACATCTCTTCTGACCGTATTCTTGGAAATATCAAATCGTTCACAGAGTTCGTCGAGTGAAACACTCCCGTTATCCGCCACATATTTCCTAATCTCTTCGATACGTTTTTCTCTGACCATACAATATACCGAATCCCTTCTACAAAGTTAACAAACACTTCATCAAAATAATACCACTGATTTGGGTATTTTACAACAAGTTTTTATGAAGGGGGGGTGAGTCTTCAGTCCCGGATTTTAGGTTGTCGCGGGGTGGTGAATCCGGGCAGAAAAAGTTCCTGCGGGAAACGCTTGCGCTCTTTGGAGTACATAACGGACACTAACCTCGTGAAGAACCTCGGTAAGTGCCGATGAACTCCAGGTTCCCTCCGGAATCTTTTTCTCCCTTCTTCCCCACAGGCACGTTATGGCCGGGACTGAAGACGCGAAGGTTTTCGCCATCCCATTCCCACGCCTGGAGCCGCTGATCTGTTCTATTTCTTCAAGTGGGATGGGGTATTGTCGCGGCCACTGCGTTCACTTCAGTGGATGAAGTGTTGTCGCAGCCTCTGTGTTCACTCAAGTGGATGAGGTGTTGTCGCGTCCTGTCATAGATATTTGATTTTAATTTTGTAAAGATTCAGCGGTCTTCCCTTATTTCCGATTCTTTTTTGTCCTATTTTTTCCGCATAACCGGACTCGGTTAGAGCGGTTAGAACCCTTGTGGCGATGCGCAGTGAGAAGTCCTGTACCCTGACAAGGTCCGTGGCCGTAAATTCATCCGACTGCTCGGTCTGCATTGCCGCTATTACCCGGTATACGGTCTCTGATGACAGGTGGGATTGGTTCGCGATGTTTTCAACATAAGAGGCCGGAATTCCTGAAGCAGGTTTTTCCACTGTGCTCTTAAGGGGCAGCGAATGGACTTCCTCTTTCTCATCAATGTAGATACACGTATCCTGCCCTAGGCGGCTTCCGTAATCTCTGGCCTGCATTGCGTGGAGCCTGGCCCTGCCCAGCTCATCTCCTGAGCCGATGCTCACAAAGCCGCAGAATCCTGCTTTCTCCTCCAGGTAGCCCGGCAGATCGAAGTTTGTAAACTGCTCCGTCATCTTCTGCACCTGCTCCGTATTCAGATATAATTCCACATCGGTAAAATCATCCTTCATAACCGGCTCCGCCCGGTACATCCTGCAGTATTCCAGGATACTGCCCTTTAACGCCAGCATCTCCAGCTCCTGGTTGGAATTTTTCTTATTTCTCCATCGGGTGATATCGGGACTGATGCGGATAACAGCGGAAATATTGCGGCGCATCTTTTCCAGTCTGATATTTTTTCCGCACAGTTCCAGCGTCTGAATCATCGAATTTCTGCTGGGGTAGGAGTAGTAGCACTTTACATTTTCCCGGCCGAGCGCCTCCACAACACTGTGGAAATAGGTGATGACAAAGTCAAGCTGCCCCTCTCTGCACTGCCTTAAATATTTCTCAACAAGCCGGTTCTCCACCGCCTCCAGTTCCTGCTCCGAAAGACCTACAAAGGAATTTTCAAACTCGGAGACCATCTCCGGCAGGCGGTCCTGCTCCAGCACCGTCTGCAGCATTTTCCCGTCGTCCAGGTAATCAAGGCCAATCCCTGCCGGATCGGTCCCTTCCCGTTTCAGTACCTGCTCCAGGAGAATCCTGTATGTGTTTTCCAGATTGCCGCCAAAGTACGCCTTGACGGAGTAGGGCGGCACGTCAATATCGCGCAGTGCATTAAGCGGCACCGCGCCGCTGGTGATAAACCCGTCGTATTTGTCTTTGTTATCCAGAAAAATCTTTTGGAGCTCTTTCAGTGTGTCATAAGTAAAATAGGTCAGGCTGCAATCCTTCTGCTCATTCCCCAGCTCGTCCCGGCAATATGAGGCAAAATGCTCCTGCAGCAGCAATGCAATTTTATGATTCATCAATTCTGATGAGAGCTTATGCTATACGCGGCATTTAAGAGTGTGCTCTCCCTTTAGCTCTCTTCTCCCTTCCGGCAGCTTTCCTGCACATTGTCATAGAACTTGCCAGTTCTAAAATTTCCCATAATTTTCGTATACATATAGTATAGCATCCATATATCCGATAGACAATACCCCTGCGCCTCTCCCTTATTCCTGCGGAATAAATGAAAAACAGTATATTAGCTTTTTATTTGCAAAATGCTTATACTTAACTGAATCAGGTCCATAATATATATATAACAGTATCTATTTTAACCGGTATCGTTATCTCTGAGTATTCTGAAAGGAACATAAATCTATGATGTTGGGTATTGTCTGTTTTCTGGCCGGCCTTTTATCCGGCTGTATTCTGACCTGTCTGATCGTTGCCGGCAAGAACAAGGGCTGATTCCCCTCTGCGTCCAAAACGGCGCCGGTCCGTCACAGTTCTCCCCAGTTGGAAGGCCGGTTCCCATTAATCTGCTCCGCCAGCTTCTGTACTGTTGCCAGATTGTCTGTGATCGGGATAGACTGCGGGCACCGCTCCATGCACTTGCCGCATTTAACGCAGTTGACGGCTCTTTCCTCCGGCTTTATCTTGGAATAGGCATTGTAAAACTGAAAATTGTCGCGGCCGGCCAGATACTGGTTGTAAGCGGCAAAGATTTTAGGGATATTTACCTCTTTGGGACATTCCCGGCAATAGGCACAGCCGGTGCATGGGATCATTTTATTTTTCATAAAATTCTCGGCCGCCTTCTCAACAGCCTGCTGCTCTCTCCTGTCAAACGGCTTCACTCCAGTCACGGCAGCCGCATTATCATCAATAATATCTTCCGACTCCATCCCGCTTAAGACACAGAGTACGCCCGGTTTCGATGCGGCAAACCGGATCGCCCATGAACCAATGGACGCCTCTGGATGAACCTCCTTCAATGATTTCGCCGCTGATTCCGGCAGGAATATCAGCGCTCCCCCGCGGCTGGGCTCCATCACAACGCAGGGAAGTCCGTGGGATACCAGAATTTCGTACTGGCCCTTCGCATCCTGCATCTCCCAATCCAGATAATTCAGTTGAATCTGGGCAAAATCCCATTGGTGGTCCGTCACTATTTTTTCCAAAAGCTCGGGCGTATCGTGAAATGAAAACCCGAGATGCCTGATTTTCCCCTCTGCCTGGAATTGTTTCAATTTATCAAATACATGGAACTTCTCACAGATTGCATACTTAAGCCGATCGAGGGAATGCACCAGATAGAAATCAAAATACTCCGTCCTGCACCGCTCCAACTGTTCTTGAAAATAACGCTCCGTGTCTCCTTCTTCCTGAATCAGCCAAATCGGCAGCTTATCAGCCAGATAGTAGGTATCTCTCTGATATTTCCCCAATGCCCGTGTCAGAACCTCCTCCGAACGGCCTCCATGATAGGAATAAGCCGTATCAAAATACGTGATTCCCCGGCTGACTGCATGATCGACAAGAGCCTGCACACCTTCCTCTATTACCCTGTCCGGCTGATCATCCAGAACAGGAAACCTCATTCCGCCCAGGCCCAGAAGGGATACCTTTTCCGGGATCGTTTCAAATCTTCTGTACTCCATTTTTTACCTCTCCTTTATCCGATTTTTCTATTAAGTTTGATACAGCAGGTTTTAAGCAGCAAAAAAGCTGCGGCAATCTCCAGATAACAAGTCTGACTTTATTATCCATGATTTGCTGCAGCTTTTCAATACATCCTTCTGCTTTTTAAGCGTCATCTGAGGGAGACGGCGGCCTCCTCTGTGTTCCTATCGATTATTTCCTTTGCTATTGCTGTCATTTCCTCCTGTGTAACCAACTTATTGATATCCATCAGGGAATAAAAAATATCATGATCAAACCATCCCAGATAATTGGCATACTGATTATTGAAATATAACTCTGTTTCCCCATATTTTGTGACAACGGAGTTTTCCGGAGCGGATCGTTCCGATTTGAGCTCAGACGAAAGGCTGACCGTTTTCCCGGTAGTTGAATTTACGTATTTATAATTGATTCCTTTCTTTGGGTTCACAAGATTCCCGCTGGAATCTAAATCATACGATTCAGTTATAGCCCCGGAGGTAAATTTGTAGTCACCTGCAAGCGTATCAGGACTCTTTGGTACAAAGCCGACATCTCTTTGTAATGTTTCAGCATCAGGAATCTGGGAATAATTTGCCCCGTCAGTGACTGAAACTGACGCAACCTTCGTTTTAACCCCCTCCCCCGATGCCGCATAACAGGGAATCGCATTCATTAGTAACACACCTGCGGCTATCAATACCACCGTTTTTTTTAACTTCATATTTACTCTCCTTTCATATCACTTTTCGTGTCTGATTGTTCTAACCGAATTCACCGGCCGGACTTTCATGCCTGCCACGTTTCTTCTATACGCCTATTTTATCAAAAGCTTCTCTAAAAGAACTGGAAAAACAGAACTTAATTTTGCATAATTGTGTATCCACTGACCATGCAAAACTGCATAAGGATAGCCGCAGCGCAAGTAAATGCAGCGTACTTCTTTTTTGATTCCATCTCTGCTATAATTGAACAAATCGGAATTTTGAAGGAGGAAGACAAATGATTATAGACTTTAATGAAATCAAAGAAATCAGGCTACCGGGTATGAATAACGGTACAGGTGAAATGACAGCCAAGATGTTTATGGACGAACATGGAAAAATAATTCCCTGCCATATTCACGTTGGCGGTTCAATCGGTTTACATAAACATGAAACGAGCGATGATATTAACTACATTATTTCCGGAACAGGGAAAGCGGTTTGTGACGGAAAGGAAGAAATTTTAACCCCGGGCATTTGCCATATCTGCCGGAAAGGCTCCGAACATAGCATCATCAATACCGGAAATGCAGATTTATCTATGCTTACTATTGTGGTGGAACGCTAAATTTATCCAGGCAACCTTATAAGCACCCATAAATGTCAAGGCACCGAATCGCTTCGGTGCCTCTTTCTGTATCGTCTTATTCCTCATCCTCCAGCAGATACGGCGTAACCTGATATACATAATAGTTCAGCCAGTTGCTGTACAGAGTATTGGACATATTTCTCCAATTCAGCACAGGAGGAGAGAACGGATCATTATTTTCATAATAATTGCACGGAACTTCCGGGTTCAAATCCTTATTCAGATCCCTGTGGTACTCGTTATTCAGCGTCATCCTGTCGTATTCGGGATGGCCCTGCATAAATATCTGTTTTCCGTCCCGGCTCATCACGAGGAACACGCCCGCTTCTTCCGACTTTGCCAGGATTACAAGCTCACTTTGTTTTGCGATATCCTCCTCCCGCACTTCCGTATGGCGGGAATGAGGGCAGTAAAAATAGTCGTCGAGGCTCCTCACAAGCGGCACCTTGCGATCCAGGACCCTGTGGCGGTATACACCGGACAGCTTGCTCTTCCGTTTGTATTTCGGGATACCGTAATGGTAATACAGTCCGGCCTGGGCCCCCCAGCAGATATGCAGCGTGGACGTCACATGGGTCTTGCTCCACTCCATGATCTTGGTGAGTTCTTCCCAGTAATTGATTTCCTCGTACTCCATATTCTCGACAGGAGCGCCGGTGATAATCATTCCATCGTATTTCTTCCTTTTAATCTCATCAAAGGTAATGTAAAATTTATTTAAATGGCTTGCGGATGTATTCTTTGACGTATGGGAGGCCAGCATCAAAAAGGTGCAGTCCACCTGAAGCGGTGTATTAGACAGGGCGCGCAGGAGCTGGGTTTCCGTGTCCTCCTTAACGGGCATCAGATTCAGGATCAGGATTTCCAGGGGACGGATATCCTGGGTCATGGCTCTCTCCTCATCCATCACAAATATATTCTCAGATTCCAGGATCACTTTAGCCGGAAGATCCTTTTGAATTTTAATCGGCATAAACAGCCACCTCTTTCTCAAAAAAGTCGTTTCTGTACATCATTTTACTGCAGATTGGCCGAAAACTGCACTACAGCTTTCTGGTGTTTTGTATCATATCATATTTTAAACATAATTGCCAGTCCGCCTCATAAAATAGATAGAGAACAGGACAAAAAAGGACTGAATCTATCATGAACGAACCATTTTCTGAGAAGAGCGCAAGACAGGTGATCCAGCAGTCGGGCCAGTTTACCTGCCCGCCGCAGCCTGATACCCTGGTCAGCGCCCAGTCAGTTTTCCCACAGAACAGATTTCCAAACAATCAGAATCCTTATCAGGCAAACTACCAGACAAATTATCAGATGAACCGCACGGGCCGGGCAATGCCTCCGCAGGCACAGCGAACAGAGGAGCGGCAGTCAAATCCTGCGTCAGATGCACCAGGTTCGGGAAAGGCTCCCCATCAGGGAACCCCGGTAACGGCGGAGACGGTCCAGAATGTCAAAAAGCAGGAAAGCAATACACCGCTCCCCCTTCAGGCAGAAAGTATCCACTGTGAAACCCCATCTGCCGAAAATGTCAAAACGGCAAACTGCAGGCCGGATGACTGCAGGCCGGAAAACAGTACCTGTGAGGATTCGGCGCCTGATAACACCGTCTCCCAGCAGAATTATTCACCATCAAATTTACAACGGTGGCAGCAGAACGGACAGGATAAAATGTGCGAAGCCGCCGCCCAGCCTTTACAAAGCTGCGATGTTGCCTACCAGGCCGCCACTCCGTATCCTCCCGCTAAAATTTCCGGGCAGAATTCCCACTACGCGGCCGCCATGCTTGACAATATGGCCGGACAGAATTCGGAGATGTCCGCCGTTGGATTGTATTTCTATGCACATCTGGTGACGACAGGATATAAAGACGTGGCCGAGGCATTCCTCCGCATAAGCATGGTGGAGATGCAGCACCTGAATCTGTTCGGCGAGCTGGCGATGCAGCTGGGTGAAAACCCGCGTCTCTGGTGCCGTCAGCCCCGGAGCGGGAGATACATGTACTGGAACCCGGCCTGCCTGAAGTATCCGCACATACAGCCGCCGGCTCCCGGCTGCCGCATTCCGGAAGCCAATGTCCGCACAATCCTGGCCCAGGCCATCGAAGCGGAGCAGGCAGCCATTCACAAATACATGCAGCAGACGTCCTGGATTCAGGATGTGGGTATCTGCGATATCCTGAGAAGGATTTCCGCGGATGAGCAGATGCATGTGGAGATTTTCAGCCGGCTGTATCATCAGATATAAAATGTGACTCAGGAAAATACATATTTTCAATAAACCGTTTCAGAAATTTCTGTGCCTCCATTGCAAAAGGCGGATGATCCCGGAATATATTTTCCCGGAATCATCCACCTTTTTATTCTTGAACGCCTGCCATTGCAACAAACTCTTCCTCCGAAATAATCGGTATTCCAAGCTCCTTTGCTTTCTTGTTCTTCGATGAATTTGACGTCGTATCGTTGTTAATCAGATAATTCGTCTTTGCGGTCACGCTGCCGGTCACCTTGCCGCCCTGCTGCTCAATCAGCTCCTGCATCTCCTTACGGTTCTTAAAATGCTCCACCGATCCGGTAATGACGAACGTCATTCCTTCAAATACAGCCTCTCCGCTCTCTTCTTCCGCTGTTTCTTCGATGGTCAGCTCGCTCAGCAGATGATCCACAATTTCATTATTCTTCTCACTGCCAAAGAAACTGATCCATGCATCCGCCAGCACGTCTCCGATTCCGTCGATCGCTACAAGCTCTTCTTTTTGCGCATTTCGCATGGCGGTGAAATCATTTTTAAACGTCCGGCAGATCATCTTTGCCCCCGCAAGGCCGATTCCCGTTATTCCCAGGCCGTATATAACGCGCGGCAGGGTAGTTTCCGCCGCTTTTTTGACGGAAGCAATCAGGTTGTCATAGGATTTCTGGCCGAAGCCCTCCATTACGACGATCTCCTGTTCATAGCGGTCCAGGTGGAAAATATCAGCGTACTCATGGATAAAACCCACGCCAATCAGTTTTTCCAGCGTAGCCTCGGAAAGTCCTCCTATATTCAGCGCATCACGGCTGACAAACAAGGTGAAGCTCTTTATTTTTTTGGCCTGACATTCCGGATTGGTACAGTAGAGGGATTTTACATCATTTATCTGCTTAATCTCCGTATCGGCGCCGCAGACCGGGCAGTGCCCCGGTATATCCCTGACGCCGCTCTTTGTCAGGTTGTCTGCTATCTGCGGGATAATCATATTAGCCTTGTAGACGGTAATCCTGTCTCCGGCCCCCAGCTCCAGGGCCTCCATAATGCTGATGTTATGGACGCTGGCGCGGCTGACCGTCGTACCCTCCAGTTCCACCGGCTCAAATACGGCTACCGGGTTAATAAGCCCCGTCCTGGAAGCGCTCCATTCGATATAAGAGAGTGTCGTCTCCTGTATCTCATCCATCCATTTAAATGCAATCGAATCTCTGGGGAACTTGGCCGTCCTGCCGAGGGACTGGCCATATTCAATATCATCGTAAAGCAGCACCAGTCCGTCGGACGGAACATCATTGCCGGAGACAGCCTCCGAAAATTCCCGGACCGTTTCCGCCAGCGTTTCCCCGGTTACTTCCCTGTAGTCCACCACCTCAAATCCCTGGGAACGCAGCCACTCAAACTGCTCTTTTCTGGAATTTTTAAAGTCCGCGCCTTCCGCCTTTACAAGGCTGAAGGCATAGAAACGGACGTTCCTGTGAGCCGTTATTTCATTATTGAGCTGGCGGACCGAACCGCTGCACAGGTTTCTCGGGTTCTTGTATTTCGCGTCCACATCCTCTATCTGGGCGTTGATTTTCTCAAAATCGGAGTATCGTATGACTGCCTCCCCTCTCAGGATCATCTGGCCGGTGAAGCTTATGTTTAAAGGAACATTGGCAAAAACCTTCGCATTGTTGGTAATAACTTCCCCGATCTCGCCGTTGCCCCGTGTTACCGCTTTGACAAGAGTGCCTCCGTCATAGGTAAGCACAATCGTCAGGCCGTCCATCTTCCAGGAAAGGAGCCCTTTCTGTTCTCCCAGCCACTCTTTCAGATCCTCCACGCTTTTTGTCTTGTTCAGGGAAAGCATGGGTTTCTCATGGCGCTCTTTCGGCAGGGATCCGACCACTTCATAGCCGACATTCTGGGTCGGGCTGTTTGCAAACCGGATTCCCGTCTCCTGCTCCAGAGATACAAGTTCGTCGTAGAGCTTATCGTATTCAAAGTTACTCATGATTTCCCGGCTCTCCTGGTAATAAGCGCGCCCCGCCTCCGAAAGAATCTCTACCAGTTCACGGATTCTTGCTGTCTTATGTTCAATTGATGATGTCTGCTCTGCCATATATAATGCCTTTCTTTGTTTACGGTTCTTATTTTAATCTGCTTCTCCCTGTCCCAGGATACGGTTCAGTTCGTCCCATTCCTCTCCGGTTATTTTGCGTGATTCTCCTGTCCTTAAATTGCCCAGTTTCATGTTCATAATACGGATTCTCTTTAAAGTTTTCACATGAAAGCCAAGAGCCTCGCACATTCTGCGTATCTGCCGGTTCAGGCCCTGCGTCAAAATGATGCGGAACGAACACTCCCCCGTCTTCTCCACCTCGCAGGGTTTAGTGCATGTGTCGAGTATCTCCACTCCCCGGCTCATTTTCTCTATAAAATCTTTCGTAACAGGCTTGTCCACCGTCACAAGGTATTCTTTTTCATGGCCGTATCTGCTTCTTAAGATCCGGTTGACCAGTTCTCCCTGGTTGGTCATCAGAAGAAGTCCTTCGGAATCCTTATCGAGACGGCCGATGGGATAAATGCGGACCGGATATTTCAGAAACTCCACAATGTTTTCCGCCCTGTCCTTATCGGAGGTGGTACAGACAATTCCTCTCGGTTTATTTACCGCAAGAAGGACCGGTCTGTCTTTTCCCCTCACCGTCTTTCCATCCACAGTAACCGTCTGGGACGGCAATACCTTCATTCCCGTCGCCGCCGTCATTCCATCCACAGTCACCTTACCGGCCTCAATCAGCCGGTCCGCCTCCCGCCTGGAGCAGACGCCGGATTCACTCAGATACTTGTTCAGGCGGATTTCTCCCGTTTCTCTCTGCACATCTTTCTGCGTTTCTTTCCGCACTTCTCTCTGTACTTCTTTCTGCACATCTTTCCGCACTTCTCTCTGTACTTCTTTCTGCACATCTTTCCGTACTTCCCTCTGTGCTTCTTTCCGTACTTTTATATCTTTTCTCTTTTCCACGCCGTTTCTCATCCCTTTTCCAGCTTCTTTGCGCTCTCCTCCATCAATCTGATCTGTTCCAGAAACAGACGGTTAAGTTCCTCCCAGTCCGTCACCCTGTCGTCCGGCATCGCGGCGGTCTTCCTCTTAAATGTATCGAGATTACGGCTGATATAATCATTCAGTTCGTCAATTCTCCCGCCCGTTCCCGTCTCCGGCGTTTTCACCTTAATGTCGATCAGCCGTTCTACGGCCGGACGTATCTCCTCCTCCAAAACCGAGGACGCAAGCTCGGAAAACAGGACCGGAGGAGGACAGCCTTTCTCCTCAATCCACTTACAGGCAAGGATGGGGCGAAGGACATAAAAATATTTCTTATACTTTACTTCCTCCCCCTGGAGATACTCGGTAAAATTGGTCCTGGCTGTTCCATAATAGTGGTACATCCCGGCTTTGCAGGAAAAATATCGTTCCGCCGTTTCCCGCACCCTCTCCCATTCCGGCGTTGTCCTGTACACCACCGGTGAGTTGCTCCACTCGAACAGGGTGGCGTTTGACTTGTGGAAATGACGCAGTGTTTTTGAGATGTCCCAGCCATTGATATCCAGCGTCTCATCTAACTCCCAGTCAATAAAGTCCTTCTTTTCATCCAGCCTCAAATAGTCTTTCGCTGTCCTCACATAGACGAACCTGACGTCATAGTCACTGTCCGGAGAAGCAAATCCCCAGGCTCTGCTGCCCGATTCAACCGCATGCAGGATTTTTACATGTTCCTCCCGCTCTATCTCATCCAGCTTTAGATTCACAAGCTCTTCTATTGTACCTTCAAAATCTTTATATTTCATCTCTGACCACCTTTTCATTCACTTCCATGACAAATTCCTCCACGGCCCTGTAATCCGGCTCATCGGGAAGCAGCGTATGTTTTGCCGCATAATCGAGGCGCTTCTCATAATCCGCTAAAATCTCATAAAATTCCTCACGGTATGAACCGTCCTCCTTCTGGTACTCCCCGTTCCTCACACTCATAAGAAGAGGCAGCTCCGCCCCGCGGTATGTATTGATCTCTCCCTTTTCCAGAATATCGAGAGCCATCATAAACAGCCTCAGAAGGTGCATGGCATGTTTGTTCAGATGATTGTCGTCTTTCTTCCTGTTTCTCTTTCCCAGATACTGGTATTCCTTCACGATATTATTCATCTCCGCCCACAGCCCCTTGTAGTCGCGCAGCGGATAGTGGGTGAGCGATGCGTCCATAAAGATTTCCGTCTCCATATCCGCTCTCCCGGAACGGTCGATGTACAGCCGGATCTGTCCCTCCTCAAACTTCTCATACCGGGTCCTGAAGGTGTGCATTGCATTGTTGACGCTGTTCAGAATGTGGCGCTCTTTCTCACTCTGTCCGTAGGAATCGCGGGCCAGGGCATTCTGGAGCCTGCGAAGCTGCTGATCCGCATAACCTCCAAAGGACTGGATTGCCTTTTTTGAAAGAAACATCTTTTTCCTCTTCAAAAGTTCTCTTCCGATCCCGCTCAGATACAGATATTTCTCTTCCTCAATTCCCAAAAGCTCACATGTATTCGGATTGCAGCTCAAAAGGAGGTTGATCATCTTATTAAAGGAATAGATTACCGTATCCGTCTTATCATCCACATACTGTTCAAATTCCGTCATCCCGATCAAATCGGATTTCCGGTTCAGCGTAATTCCCCGGATATCAATGTCACTGTCCGCATTGTTGGTCCCATAGGAATAACTGCCCCCCATCGCAAGCAGGATGATATTCTTTCCGAGACGGCTGTTCTCCCTGATAAAATTATATTCTTCCGTATCTAATAAAGCTCTGAAATCCATTTTTGCCTCCGCCGTATCAGTCAAAAAAGGAACACCGTCCCTCCGATGCCCCCATATTAATTCTTTCCAATAATTAATCCGTTGTTCACGTCCCTGCAAAAAGTACGGTTCCGTGAACAGCCAAACACATCACTCACAACAAATGCACACATCACGGGATATTGGCTGTGAATAGTACCCCTAATTATAACCTATTATCAAATTTTTTACAAACATCACTTGACAAGATTAACTGTAACTGTTATAGTTACAATTAGGAAATGTAACTTTTTCGATTACACTTACCGTAATGATAACGCCAGACTACATCTGACACATAGAAAGGAAGGGCTCTATGAACACAAGAGAACACGAAACGATGAAAATGCGTGGCAGCGCCGATGTATCTTATCTCGGCCGGACTGTCGATGAATTGATTTGGGATTTTATGAAGGAAGAGAAGATTCCCGGCCTGACGCTGGCTATCGTTCAGGCGCCCTATATACCAAGAGTAGTTGGATATGGCGTTTCCGATGCCGGACAGAAGCGCCTCGCTTCCGCAAACACGATGTGGCCGGCAGGACCAATCTCCCAGGCATTCGCAGCCGTAGCCGTCATGCAGCTTTATGAGGACGGAAAACTCGATATTAACGGAACGGTTGAAACATATATCCATGAGATTCCGGAACCATTTAAAGACATTACCATTTTACAGCTTCTCCGCCATGCATCGGGACTTCCCGATTACCGTGACAATACAGACTGGACCCCATTCAGGGAGTGGCGGAAAGAGGAACTGCTCGGTCTGATTGCGGACCAGCCTCTCCAATTTGACCCGGGCACTGATGTCCGTCTCAGCGCTTCTAATTTCCTGCTGCTGACCCAGGTTGTCGAGGAAATTTCAGGTAAGTCCTACCATGATTTTGTTACCGAACGCCAGATTAACTATCTTGGTCTGCGTCACACAGGTTTTGCCGAGGATCTGGGCAGATTTGCCCATGAGGATGTATCCCTGACAGAGAACATCCATCAGCTTTTTAAGAAGGACGGAACCTACATCGATCCGACGGAACCTGCGGCAAGCTACGATGAGAACGGGAATCTTCTCCCCCGCATCCCGTCATCCGCATTTCCCGGTTTCTCAGATATCTGGGCGTCGGCACAGGATATTTCCACCTGGGATATCGGCCTTGCCGGTTCCGTGCTGATTCATCAGCCTGAAAACAGGGCGATGGTCTATACCCCCTGGAACCTGCCGGACGGCAAAGAAGTTCCTGCGGTGGCCGGGTGGCAGTTCTACAAACACCGCGGCCTGATGGATATCAAAGGCTCTCTTCCCGGCTACTCCTGCTTCCTGAGCCGATTCACCCACTCGGAAGAACTGGTATGCGTCACATTGCTTGCCAACAAAGAAGGCGTGGATTTCACGAACCTTGGACGGCGGATTGCCGGCGCTTTCGGCGACCTGCTCTCCACGGGCTACGATGATAACAAACTTTACCTTTTTGAAGGACAGATTCCGGTCTCCGCAGCCGTAGAGAAACTGGAAAAAGAATTATCCGATAGAAAGATTCCTCTTTTTGCAAAATTTGACCACGCGGCCAATGCCAGGGAAGCAGGTCTGGAGCTTCGCCCCACTACGGTTCTTGTATTCGGTTCCCCGCTTGTAGGCACAGGACTGATGCAGGAGGATCAGAGTATCTCACTGGAGCTGCCTCTTAAAATATCCGTCTGGGAGGATGAGGCCGGAAGCACATGGCTCGCGTTCCCAAGAATCGCAAGAATGGCCTCGGATTACGGCCTGGAAGGCCATCCGGCTGTTCCTAAAATGGAACTCCTCATGGAGAATCTGGTCCGTAAAGCCGGCAGCGTGTATTAAGCGGCGGATTCCTCCGGATTCAGTCACGCGTTCCATTTAGACAGCTTTATGTATAAACCGTTTCACTTTTAAACAAACTTACTTTATAATTAATAATAATCAGGAGGTGCCGATATGGCCGTACTTACGATAAACAAAAATTTTGATGAAACTGTTTTAAAATCTTCCGAACCTGTGATAGTTGATTTCTGGGCTCCCTGGTGTGGTTACTGCCGCCGCCTTTCCCCTGCCGTTGACAGGCTGGAGGCCGAATATGAAAACAAACTCAAAGTGGCAAAGCTTAATATCGATGACGAGGAAGAAATTGCCGAAAAATATGAGGTAGACACAATCCCAACTCTGATTTTATTCAAAAACGGTGAAATGGTGGATTCTGTCGTAAACCCGGCTTCACAGGATGCAATCGAAGAATGGTTAAAAGAAAACGGCGTACTGTAGGAGGAGGTATCAGATGAAACAATCATATGACGTGGCCGTCATTGGCGGCGGACCGGGAGGATATACCGCGGCGCTCTACTGCGCCAGAAGCGGCTATTCGGTCATCGTACTGGAAAAGCTCTCCCCGGGCGGCCAGATGGCTACCACCGGCCAGGTGGATAATTATCCGGGCTTTGATGAGGGCATTGACGGCTTTGAACTTGGCGAGAAGATGCAGAAAGGCGCAGAGCGTTTCGGCGTGGAAACGGCTTTTGTGAACGTCACGGAGGTGAAACTGGACGGAGATGTTAAAAAGATTACCACCTCCAAGGGAGAAATTGAGGCCCGTGCGGTGGTGCTCGCTACCGGCGCTTCCCCGCGTGAACTGGGCCTTGCGGAGGAAAAGATGCTTCGCGGCCGCGGAGTGGCATACTGTGCCACCTGCGACGGCATGATGTATAAAGGTAAGACGGTCGTTGTCGTAGGCGGCGGAAACAGCGCGGCCGCTGATGCGCTGTACCTTTCAAAGATTTGTAAAAAAGTGTATCTCGTACACCGCAGGGACAGCCTCCGCGCCTCCAAAATTTATCTGGAACCGCTTAAAAACAGCGGCATAGAATTTGTCTGGAACAGCAGAGTAACCGAGATTCTGCACGATAAAAAAGTGTCCGGCGTTATAGTGACGAATAACGACGGCACAGTAAAAGAAATAGCGTGCGACGGCGTTTTCGCCGCCATCGGCAGAGTGCCCGACACCAGCCTCTTTAAGGGACAGGTGGAAATGGACAAGCAGGGATATCTGGCTGCCGATGAAACGACCAGGACAAACCTCCCGGGCGTCTTCGCAGTCGGTGACGCCCGCACAAAACCCCTCCGCCAGATTGTAACCGCAGCAGCCGACGGGGCCGTGGCCTCACATTACATTGAGGAATATCTGGTATAGAACCGGTGTGGCAGCTTTAAAAACAATAAAAAAGTTTTTTCATACTACTCCTTTTTTTTCATAAACATAGGGATACCGAAAACTCATGAAATGAATTTGCGGTATCCCATTTTTTATTGGTGTTTGATTTTGTTGAGAAATGAGGACGCCGCCGGCAGGCCGGGAACCGGGGTGGCAGGGGGATCGATGAGTCTTTCGTCCCGGGCGTCAGGTTGTTGCGGGCGGGGAATCCGGGCAGAAAAAGTTCCTGCGGGAAACGCTTGCGCTCGTTGGAGTACATAATGGTACTAACCTCGAAAACACCTCGGTAAGTACCAATGAACTCCCAGGTTCCCTCCGGAATCTTTTTCTCCCTTCTTCCCCACAGGAAGGTTATGACCGGGACGAAAGAGACAATCAGCCCCTGAAGCCGGGGCAACAACCTTCCCTGAGTCTTCAGTCCCGCCGACAACCTCCCTGGGGAAGGAAGGAGAAAACTTTCCGAAGGGGACCTTGGAATCCGCCGGTGCTTGATGAGGTATTTTCGAATCTAGCATCCGCTGCGCATTCCACAAGCGGGAGCGAGTCCCCATAGGAATTTTTTCTCCTGGATTCCCCCTCACCAAACCCTACCGACCGGGACTGAAGACTCATACACACCCACCCACTCCCCCGTCCGCCGTCTTACAGAGGCGTCCTCGCATCTCAACTAAATCCTCACATTATAAACATCGCATCCCCAAAACTGAAGAACCGGTATCTCTCTTTAATAGCCTCCTCATAGGCCGCCAGTACATGCTCACGTCCTGCCAGGGCGGAAACCAGCATAACCAGCGTGGATTCCGGCAGGTGGAAGTTGGTAATCAGGCAATCCAGGATTTTAAACTTGTAACCCGGATAGATAAAAATTTCCGTCCAGCCGCTTCCGGCTCTCAGGATTCCGTCTTCCCCCGTTGCCGATTCCAGGGTACGGCAGCTTGTCGTTCCCACACAGATGACACGTCCGCCGTCTCTCTTTGTGCTGTTTATCTTCTCAGCCTCTTCCTCATCTACGATATAGAACTCGGAGTGCATGTGATGATCCAGGACGTTGTCCACCTTCACGGGACGGAACGTGCCAAGTCCCACATGGAGCGTGACATGGGCAATCTTTACTCCCATATCCTCAATCTGTTTTAACAGCTCTTTTGTAAAATGGAGTCCCGCCGTCGGCGCGGCCGCAGAACCTTCATGTTTTGCATAGACGGTCTGGTAACGGTTTTTATCCTGTAGCTGATGGGTGATATAGGGAGGCAGAGGCATCTGACCAAGCTGATCCAGGATTTCCTCAAAGATTCCCTCATAGGAGAACTGAATCAGGCGGTTTCCTTCTTCCACCACATCGATTACCGTACCCTTTAAAAGGCCGTCCCCAAAGCTTATAACAGTACCCGGTTTTGCCTTCTTTCCCGGCTTTACAAGCGTCTCCCAGATGTCATTCTCCCTGCGTTTTAAAAGCAGGACCTCAATCTTGGCGTCGGTTCCCTCTTTGCTTCCAATCAGGCGGGCGGGAATTACCTTTGTATCGTTAATGACAAGACAGTCCCCTTCCCTCAGATAAGATAAAATATCCCTGAAAACTCTGTGCTCTATCTCGCCTGTGTCCTTGTCCAGCACCAGAAGACGGGAGGAAGAACGGTCTTCCAGCGGATCCTGTGCAATTAATTCCTGTGGTAAGTCATAATAAAAATCTTTTACATCCATTTTGCTGCCTCTTCTATAATTATTTGATATTTGTTCCGAATTACTGCTGCGCCGTGTCACCCTCCTGGCTTTCCTGTGCCGGGGTTTCCTCTTCGCGCATATAGTCGGGTCCCTGCTTCATATACTGAATCCGCTCGTTCAGGGCCGGATCTGCCGCCATGGCCTCCTCCGCCTGCTGATCCACCTGGGAAATCAAAAGCCTGACGTCTTCATTTACCGAAAGCTGTTCCAGGAAGTCTTCCAGCTCCGGTGACATTTCCTGATCAAAGATTCTGTAAATGCCGTCTTCCCCCTTGACCGCATAAATCTGGACAAGGCTCGGCGCCGGTGTTTCCACCCCGACATATTTGATTTCATAATAAACATATGCCGCATAAGAGTTCTCATCAAGTCCCGGAGTCGTGTAACAGGAGATATTCCCGTATCCTTCTATATACTGTTTCTGTTTTTCAAAGTCCTGACGGAACCGCTCTTCCTCACTGGTGTCCTGGGATGTGAAAAGATGGAGAAATGTCCCCATATCACAATCTGTGGTCGCAAGAAAATACTGTTCCATCAACTGGTTAATCTCGGGAACCGTATCCTGGGACAGAATGCTTCCTCCAAAATCATGAAAGTATTCCTTGGTATCCGGTTCAATGACCGGTATCTCAGCATTTTCCGGAAGCGTGTCCACACTGTGTCTGGACGGAGCAGCCGTAACTGCTTCCCCGGAACCCCTGAAGTTTCCCGAAATCAGGAGTACCACCACCAGTATCAGGGCGATCAGCGGAACGCTGAGCAGCAGAATATAACGGCGCAGTTCATTGTCCGCAGCCGTCTGTTTCCCTCTTGAAACGCTTTGCCGCCTGTCCCGGGACTCTACCGGGGTTTGTCCAGGGGGCTGTTCTGAGGCCTGTCCCTGTTTTCTGGAATGTTTGCCCCTTGTATCCGGTTTACCGGACGTTTTTTTCCCGGCCTCAGGAACTTCCCGGACTTCGACGGGGTGGTTCTGTGAGTCGGCCGCTTTTCTGCTTCTTGGCCTTTCTCTTGACGGAACTTCCTTTATTTCTTTTTTCCGATCCTGTGTTACCGCCGATTCTTTGGCTGGTACTTTTTTCGCAGGCGGTTCTTTTAGTGATGTTTTTTTTGGTGATGATTCTTTTGCTGACGGCTCTTTTAGTGATGTTTTCTTTAATGATGATTCTTTTGTTGACGGTTCCTTTGATAAATGTTCTTTTGGTAAGATTTCCTTGGACGGTGGCGCTTTAGATGATAACGTTTTTGAAGGCGCTTTCCGGGACACCGGCTCTTTTGCAGGCTGCTCTTTCAAAGGCGTCTTTCCGACCGGCGTTTTTTTTATTATGGATACTTCTTTGATTGCTGATGAATTTTCTATCGTAGTTGAATCTTTTGCCGCTGATAATTTTTTGACCGCTGGTGATTCTTTTATCATCGATGATTCTTTCGCCGACGGTGATTTATTTACCATTGATGATTCTCTGACCGCTGGTGGTTCTTCTACCATTGGTGTTTTTTTGACCGCTGGTGATTCTTTCGCCATTGGTGATTCCAAAGCTGTTAGTGTTTCTGTTAATGCTGATGTATCTTTTTGCACGGATGTTTCTTTTAACGCGGATAGTTCTTTTGACGATGCCTTTTTCGTCACCGGTTCCCCGGAAAAATGTTTCCCGGCCTCGGGCGCATTCTCTCGCGCATCATCTTTTTCGGCGTTTTTTACAACCTCTGTTCTATCCTCTGTCTTTTTACTTTCCTCTGCTGTCCCGCTGTCCGCTCTGTTTATATTCACAGACTGGTCGGAGTTTTCAGGCTGAACCGGCCCGTCGGGCTGTTTTCTCCTGCTTCTTCCCATCCTGTATCCTCCTGATAGACTGGCTAATCCCCTTCGTCGGGGCAACTTTATTTACTATTAACTGCATACTTCGTAACGGCTTTACAGAGGCCGTTGTTCTGCTCTATTCTAGCAAAATCCAATATAAAAAGCAATAAAACTTCTATAAAAGACCTTGCCAAGAGAAATAAAATATAGTAGAATAATGAAGATGCGTCTGTAGCTCAGTGGATAGAGCGCCGGCCTCCGGAGCCTGAGGCGTAGGTTCGATTCCTATCAGACGCACTCACAACGTAGAAAAGAGTTCCTGTGAACCATGATAATATCTGGTTTACAGGAACTCTTTCCTATTTTTCTAATTTTTCTAAACCTTACGCTATTCACCGAAGTAACGGCGGATAGCCATGCCGATGTATTCCGTGATTCCCCGGCCGTACTCTTTTTCCGTTGCCTCAATGAGTTCCGGAACCTTCTTTTCCTCCAGATAATCCTCCGCCACTCTCAGAAGCAGATACCTGGCATTGTCCATCCGAAACATGGACTTGTAATTTTCGGAAAGCATTCTGACCGCCTCCATAGCCAGGGCCTCATCATCGGTTTCCATGGCCCGGGCAAACAATCTGTAGATCCTGTCGTTCCCGTCACGCATTTTCTCAAGTTTTCCACCATCCCCCGTGGATTTTAAGCTTGCCTCCACCGCCTTATCTTTACTCCCGTACATTTTAATGAAATGAACACTCATTTTTTCATCTTTCATACTCTCGGCAAAAAAATCACGATATGCTTCAATACTTCCAAATTTACCGACGATTGCCTCAATTGATTCCTTTCCCTGCAGTTCCAGGGAATGAGTTATAATTTTATCAATATCTTCCTGATTAAATGCTTCAAAATTCATTTTACCGATGTGCTCCATATTATCGCCTATCAGTTCTATAATTCCGTTTAATCGGTTTCTTTTTTGTTCCAGCAGGGACTTCTGAAGTGAAAGAGCCTGTTTTATATCATAGCCGGGCCGTTCCATCATCTCCTTTATATCGGCCAGCGGGATCTCAAGCTCCCTGAAAAACATAATCTCCCGCAGTTTTTCAAGCGCTGTTTCATCGTAAAGCCGATAGCCGGCTTCTGTCAGTCCGGCCGGTTTCAAAAGACCGATTTCATCGTAATACCGCAAGGTCCTGACGCTCAGTCCCGTTATCTCAGACACCTCTTTTACGGTTTTCATCGTATCCTCCTTCCTTTAAATCTATCTTAAAGCCTTACGCTGCGGAAGAGTCAATACCAAAAATCGGTATCATCTACAATTTATCCTGTCCCTTTAAAAATGCGTCCAGGTTCTGCATATCCACCTTATCCACTTCTCTCGGTTCATATCCGGTGTGGAACAGTTTCTGCGCCTCGGCCGAAATACATGGAATTTTCCTGCCTTCAAATACGGCAAAAGAAAACCATTCCGCCTGCAGATCATACCAGCCACCCTCCGGGTCGGCCTGCCTGGCGCTGCCGTCTTCTGCAATAACAAAAGGATGGATGTCGATATATCCAAGAAGCGGATGGCTGAGTTCAATGCGGCATGGCCTCCAGTCTGTCGTAATCACGTACCCCTTGTCTTCCAGAGCCTTCAGCAGGACATCCGTATATTCTCCATCAAAGTCCACGTCTATGTCCCTGTGTTCCCTGCTCTGCCTGCCCAGTAAGATATCAACTCCCCATCCGCCGTCAATCCAGTACCGCATTCCCATACCGTCCAGTAAATCAAGTATTTCTTCCAGTGTTTCCCTGTCTGCTGTTTCTTTCATATTGATAAATCCTCCCAACTCTCTGCCTTTTCCTGTTTTATGCTCAGCTTAATACAATTATCATGCTCGGTTTAACGCAGCTTCTATCTCCAGTTTAGCACCGTTTCCATCCCCAGTTTAACACAGTTCTCATCTCCAGTCCACTTCACGGTTTCCGCACGGCCGGTTTCATTTGCCTTTATACCCCCGCTTGCTTCATGAGCCTTAACACGCTCCCCCGGCTCAGACGGCAGGTTTGCTTTTTAGCACAGGATGTGTATAATAGTAATATTCACTATTACGAATCAAAGAATGAATGAGGTTGATAAAATCAATATGGAAAATAAAACAGAGAATAAAAATTCAGAAGAGAAAAAAGGATTTAAGGCGGAACTGATAAGCTGGATTCAGATTATTGCCACCGCGGCTGTCATTGCCTTTGTCCTGAACACATTTATTATCGCCAACAGCGATGTTCCCTCCGACTCCATGGAAAATACCATTATGACGGGAAGCAGGATAATCGGTTCACGCCTGAACTACCATTTCACGGAACCGGAACGAGGCGATATCGCCATCTTTGTCTTTGGCTGGCAATGCCCGGTTTGCCACAGGCGAATTGAAGGCGAGCGGCCGGACGTCTGCCCTGCCTGTGACTCCGAAATTAACAAAAAAGGGAAAACCGTCCACTATGTGAAACGAATCATCGGCATTCCCGGTGATATTATTGACATCCGTGACGGAGAAGTCTACCTGAACGGATCGGAAACGCCCCTGGATGAACCTTATCTGCGCGAGGATATGGAGCCGGAGGACAACCTTCATTTTGAAGTTCCCGAAGACAGTTATTTTATGATGGGTGATAACAGGAATAACTCGTTTGACGGCCGATACTGGAAAAACCACTTCGTACCGAAAGAAAAAATAACTGCAAAAGTGCTGTTTGAATATTTCCCCAAAATCAAAGCGCTTCACTAGAGCGTGTTTGAAAATTGCTTTACAAATTATCATCATACCTATATCAAAAAGAGCGCCGAATTTAACAGCGCTCTTTTTTAATTCATAGGAAATTACGGCAGATGGATTAAAAAACGCTCCGCGAGGACGCGCATGCCATATCCTTCCAGATCCTTACATCATTACTGCCTTCATCAAATCCAGGATTTTTATTTCCCGCCCATTTTTAATGCATCGTTTGAGGACAAATGGGTTCTCCTCTTCCGTCTCCATCTCGCAGTCCCCGTCTGCAAGTTCTTTTATTTCTCCTGCGGCATCCACAAGCAGTCCGACCGTTCCCGTCGGAACATACATGACTACAATGCAGGTTTCCTCATCCCAGGCCGTTTCATTAAGCCCCAGGCGGAGTCTTAAATCTATCACGGGAATGGAGGTTCCCTCATGCTTGATTTTTCCTTTCACATAGGAAGGAAGTTCCGGCGCCTCCCTGATTTTCTGGACTGGTATAATATGTACAACGTGTTTCAGGGGTATCCCATAAAGCTGTCCCTGGCTCAGGACAGTCAGATAAGTTGCATTCGCCGCTTTTTCAAATGTGTTCATGCCTGCATCCTCCGCTTCTGTTCATTTTCCGGAGGCCGCCTTCCCGTCAACCTAAGCCGACCGGCATAAATGCCGCCTGGTTCCAGCGTCCTCTATGGGAAATTATACAGACCGGCATGTCTTTTATCCATATACCTGTACGATTTGAAAAGTGTTATACAAATTATTATATAACCTTTGACAACTTAGGAACGGTCTTCTGTGCCCTGAAGTGTTGTACTCCCGCTGTTGGGGATTTCTGCTCCGTCCCCATTTTTCCGGTGTTTTTTCTTTTCCATACACATTTTATCCCACATCATTCCAGGGAGATAGCGTACGTATAACAATAAAATGATTGCCGCCAATCTGGGATCTAATTTTTCCATACAGAAAATATTCCCATTCTTCGGCCCTCTCATTCCATTTTCCTGTTTTTTCCTTCCCTGTTACTGCTCCTCGCCTTTTCTCCTTCCAAAATAGATTGTGCTGCCGATCAGAGCCGCAATTCCCACCACAATGATCGTAATATTTGAATATGTATCGAGCACACCGAGGATTTTCCCCCAGGAGGCCCCGGCAACGGCGCCGGCCGTTACGAGCACTGTATTCCAGACAAGGCTCCCGGCAAAAGTCAGAATCAGAAAGGGAGCCATCTTCATGCCCGCCATCCCGGCCGGTATTGAGATTAGGCTCCTGATAATCGGCACACAGCGGCAGAAAAAGACGGTGCTTTTGCCCTTCGTGTCAAACCAGCCTTCCGCATCCTGCACATCTTCCTGTTCAAAATGAAGACGTTTCCCTATCTTTCCCTCCAGCATATTTTTCAGCATATCCTTTGGTATCAGCCGCCCCGCATAATAAAGAATAACCGCGCCAAAAACGGAACCGGCCGTCGATGCGGCAATCACTCCGGGCACATTCATCGCCGTATAGGTGGTCATAAACCCGCCAAAGGTGAGAATGACTTCCGACGGGATCGGCGGAAACAGGTTTTCAACCAGAATCAGCACAAAAATCCCTATGTATCCGAACGAGTTCATCACTTCCACTATAAACTGCTGCATGTATTCACCTGCATAAAACGTATTACTATAATTTATACACCGTCTAAATAATGTATGACTCCCTGAGGTAATCGGATGTAATATTGCTATGCACACAGGCTTTGCAAGTTTGACACTCACAGTTCACAGTTTTTTCACAATTTCATTAGCACTCACCTATTGACAGTGCTAACAATGTGTGTTATATTACATCTAGAACAGATAGAAAGTATCTGAATCACCCCTTGATGAAAAGTAAAAACCTGCTGAACAGGCTTTTCATCTTCAACAATAAAAACATAATTATAAGGAGGAATGACTTATGTTAGTACCGAGCATTTTTAATGATAACTTTGTAGATAATTTTTTCGATGATATGTTCCGTTTTCCGGGACTTACTTCCGAGCATAACCGCTCCGGTTCCGGTGTGATGAAAACCGATATTAAGGATTTAGGCGAAAATTATCAGCTTGACATTGAGCTTCCGGGCTTTGCAAAAGAAGACATCCACGCTGAACTTTCAAAAGGCTACCTCACCGTAACCGCCCAGAAGACCACAGAGAATAACGAAAAAGATGAGAACGGCAAATATATCCGCAGAGAGCGTTACAGCGGAAGCTGCCGCAGAAGTTTCCATCTCGGCGACAACTTGAAAGAAGAAGACATTCACGCTTCCTTTGAAAACGGCATGCTGAAACTGGTGTTCCCGAAAGAGGAGCAGCGCAGGGCCGTTGAGGAAAAGAAATTTATCGCCATTGAATAAACAGAGAAACAGCCATTTTACCGTTCGGCGCCGCGGCGGAACGATAAGAGATACCTCCTCCCCCACACTTTTTAATATAGATGTATATTCTCCTTTTTTTCAGCACATACTATAACTACTCACAATGAAGCACAGGGCCGACGCCTGATTCCCCATCAGACGCCGGCCCTGTCTTTTTTTATATTATAAGAAATGCTCCTGTGATATAAAAGCCATCCGGGCGGGCTGCCCACTCGCGCAAAGATGTAATATAGCGCTATGCGGCCTACAGAATAGGAACACTGTTTAAAGTTCCAGTATCGGAAAATTCCGTCCACTCGCATACATTGCCCGCATGACCCCCGATCCGTTCCAGATATTTGGCAAGCATCAGGAGATCCACCGCCATATCCGACTGTGAAGAATCGGATTGCAGCAGCTCAACCACCTCATTTTTTACTTTATCAAAATAGGCGTCTATGATATCATCCCTCAGCTCTATCTGCTCCGCGGCCTGCGTATCACGCTCTATAAACGCGTGGATGGCATCGCGCAGCATGGCTTTTACATTGTCTACCATGGCCGGCAGGTGCTTTACGCCGACAAATGAGCGGTTATCGCTCATCCTGATCGTCAGCTCCGCAATGTCCGCAGCGTGGTCCCCAATCCGTTCCAGATCCGTCACCACCTTGAGGGCTGTTGATATGTGCCGCAAATCGCGCGCCACGGGCTGCTGCCTGAGCATCAGGGACAGACATCTGCTCTCGATTTTGCGCTCCATCTCATCTACCGTCCGGTCTCCGTTAATCACCATTTTCGCCAGTACAAAATCTTTTTTATTCAGGGCTTCGAAGCTGTCCGAAATAGCCTTCTCCACCATCCCGCTCATCTTTACCAGTTCGCTGTTCAACTCCGCAAGCTCCTGGTCAAACATCATTCTCGGTGCCATTTTATTACCTCCTAATCTGCTTACCGGATAAACGCCGTCAAGCCGTCATCAGCCGAAACGTCCCGTAATATAATCTTCCGTTTTTTTCTTTGCCGGATGTGAGAACAGCTCGCTTGTCGGGGCATATTCTATTACCTCACCCACCAGAAAAAATGCGGTGTAGTCCGCGATACGGGTTGCCTGCTGCATATTATGGGTAACAATCACCACCGTATATTTCTGCTTCAGCTCATCCATTAAATCTTCAATTTTCAGTGTGGAAATCGGATCCAGTGCCGATGTCGGCTCATCCATCAGAAGGACCTCCGGCTCCACGGCCAGCGCTCTGGCGATGCAGAGTCTCTGCTGCTGGCCTCCCGAAAGTCCAAGCGCCGATTTTTTAAGCCTGTCTTTGACCTCGTCCCAGAGGGCCGCTCCGTTAAGGCTTTGCTCCACAATTTCATCTAACTGGCCTTTGCTTTTAACGCCATGGATTCTCGGCCCGTAGGCAATGTTATCATAGATGCTCATGGGAAACGGATTAGGCTGCTGGAATACCATACCCACCTTTTTACGTAAAAGCGTCGTATCCACCTTGGGATCGTAAATGTCCTCCCCGTCTATCAGCACCCTGCCGTCTATTTTTACACCGTCCACCAGGTCATTCATCCTGTTTAATGTCTTCAGGTAAGTAGACTTTCCGCAGCCGGACGGTCCGATCAATGCGGTAATTTTATTTGTATAAATATCCAGGTTGATATTTTTCAGTGCGTGGTTGGAACCGTAATGCAGGTTCAAATCTGTGGTAACAATCTTGGTTTCCATACTTTCCTCCATCTATTTAAGCCTCGTCACATCGAATTTCCCCGTCAGATATCTGGTCAGGAGGTTGATGCCCAGGACGATTACGAGCAGCACGACCGCAATGCCAAAAGCCTGATCATATTTTGCTTTCTGCATGGACAGGTATAACTGGATTGTCAGCGTGCCGCTGGATTCAAACAGTTTACCGAACAGATCCTTGGGAAGCTGGAAACCGCTCCCTGCCGTGAAAAGGAGCGCCGCCGACTCTCCCACAATACGTCCGACCGAAAGAATAATTCCGGTTAAAATTCCGGGAGCCGCGCTGGGCAGCAGGATGGTTCTGATCATATACCATTTCGTCGCGCCAATCCCGAGCGCCCCTGAACGGTAACTGTCGGGCACCGTCTTTAATGCCTCCTGGGTGCTCCTCGTGATAAGCGGAAGAACCATCAGAGTCAGGGTAAAAGATCCGGTCAGCACGGAGTATCCAAGCTTCAGCGCGGAACCAAAAAACACCATGCCGAACAGGCCGAATATAATAGACGGGATCCCCGAAAGGATTTCCGTTGTAAATTCAATCGTTCTCACCATTTTTCCCGGCTTTGCGTACTCGTTCAGGTAGATGGCCGAGCCGATTCCCACGGGAGCCGCAATAACCAGTGTCATCACAATAATGTACAGCGTATTTACGATATTTCCCAGGATTCCGAACGTCCCTTTTCTTGCGCTCTGGACCGTGGAAAGAAACTGCCAGGAAATCTGCGGGATGCCTCTCACAAATACATACCCCATGATTCCCACAAGGATGCTGATGGCTATGACGGCCGCCAGATAAATAAGCACCGTGAGCGCCTGATCGGAAGCGCGGGTCTTTTTGTTGTAAATGCTTGCGTTACCTGTCATTCTCCGCCCCTCCTTTCTGGAACATGCGGGTCAGTACCGTATTAATAAACATGATAAATACAAAGAGCACCAGTCCGATTGTGAAAAGGACCTCTCTGTGGAGTCCCTGGGAATATGACATTTCCGCCACAATCGCGGTCGTCAGGAACCGGACGGAGTTAAATGGAAGCGGAAGGTTCACGGAGCTTCCCGATACAAGGCTGATGGCCATGGCCTCTCCTATTGCCCGGCCGCAGCCCAGTACAACCGCCGTGATAATACCTGATCTGGCCGCGGGAACCAGCACCTTGAAAATAGTCTGGATATGTGTTGCGCCGAGCGCCAGTGACGCGCTTTTTAAATGCTTCGGCACCGCCCGGAGCGCCGATTCCGTGATGCTTATAACGGTCGGAAGAATCATGACCGCCAGCACTAACACCGCTGAAATCAGATTAGCTCCCCCTGTGAACTGATGGGTCGTGGAACCGGCGAATAACTTAAGTTCCAGTTTGTACATCAGAGGATTCAGGATTAGAATTCCCAAAAGGCCGTAAATAACCGACGGAATCCCGGCCAGCAGCTCCACGGCCGGCCGGACACAGGCGGCCAGCTTCGGAGGCGCCACCTCCGCCAGAAAGATAGCCGTAAAAACGCCTATCGGCACACCGATCAGAATCGCCATAAAGGTGCCCACAATGGAAGTGAGAATCACATAGAGGATTCCAAACATAGCAGGATCCGCCGTCGGTTTCCAGACACTCCCAAAAAGAATATCGAGAATCCCCACCTTGAAGAGAGCCGGTGTACCGCTGATAATCATATATAACGTAATGGAAAATACCGCTATGACTGCCAGCAGGCCGCAGGCGGTAAAAATAACTTCCGCCCCTTTTTCTACAGCCGATTTACTCTTATGGCCGCCAAAAATGGAAAAGTTTTTCTCATGCATATGTTTCTCCTTCTATCCGGATAAAATCAGGAATGACGGCGCACCCCCGACGACAACGGCGCAGGCCGCCGTACCAAGTTTGAAGCTTCGCTTTTTCAAGCTTTCTGCTCTCAGTTACAGCGGCCCGATATGATGTCTCTTTATCTGTCTGATTCACTTTTTTTATTTTGTCGTGATAAGCCCCACGGACTGGATAAGCTCGTCACCCTCAGCGGAATACACATAGTCAAATAATGCCTTTACCAGGTCGCTCTGGGCGGAAATCTCGCCGTTGGTCGCCATAACGAACGGGCGGCTTAAGAAGTAATCACCTGTTTTAATATTCGCCTCATTGGCCTCCACTCCGTCTAATGTCAGAACCTTAACCGTGTCATCAATTACATCGAGTGACACATATCCGATAGCGCCCGGTGTGGAAGCTACCTTAGCCATAACAGCGCCTGTGGAATCCAGCTCGTTGGCATATTTGCAGGCGTCCTCCAGTTTGAGAATCTCCTCAAAAGCGCCTCTTGTACCGGAACCTGCCTCGCGTCCTACCACTACGATAGGCTGATCCGCCCCGCCTGCGTCCTTCCAGTTTGTGATTGTACCGTTATAGATATTGATAAGCTGCTCTTTCGTAAGGTCTGCCGCTGTGTTGGCCGGATCCGTCACTACCGCAATTCCGTCGATTGCCACAATATTTTCTGCAGCTCCCTTTCCCTTCTCCTCATCTTTTAAGTTTCTGGAAGAGTTTCCGATATCACTCTGTCCGCCCAGAACCGCTTCGACACCTGCGGAAGATCCTGTAAACTCGGCCTGCACCGTCACGTCAGGATATTTCTCCATAAAGGCCTCTGCAAGAGCGTTGGAAAATTTCTCCATGGAAGTGGAACCTGCCAGTGTAATGGAACCGCTCAAATCGCCCTGAGCCTCTGCCGCTTCCGTATCCGCCGCCTCTGTATCCGCTGCCTGAGCTTCACTCGTATCTGCCGCCGGAGCTGCTGTGGACGGTGCTTCAGAAGAAGAACTGCATCCTGCAAGCCCCATCATTAAAACTGCCGCGCCTAAAATTGCTATTGATTTCTGAAATCTTTTTTTCATAATGATCCTCTTTTCTCCTTTAAACTCATTTCATGCTCACTCATTTGTTTTACAATTCGCAGTATAAGACATTTACGGAAAAGGGGAAATCATGATTCTGTATAGGAAATGTAAAAGGGAGGTAATATTTTCGCTCAATTATGTCAAGTCAAAAGCAAGTTTTCACCCATTTCCCTGTTGACTTTTTTTCTCACTTCCTATAAAATCGTACAGAGATAGGGGAGTAGTTAGCACGCTTGTGTAGTTTGGCCAACATACTGATAGAAATATCTGGCTTAACTTTAAATAATGAGACTTATCTGCGGTTCATGCTGCAGATAAGTCTTTTCTTTTCGCATGAGACAGCCGGCTTCCCGCATATCAATAAACGAACAGGAGGATCTCCTATGTCATTAATTGAACTATTTATCCTCGCCGTGGGTCTTTCTATGGATGCATTTGCCGTCGCAGTCTGTAAGGGACTTTCCATGCAGCGCCTGAATAAAAAACATGCTCTTATTATCGGCCTCTATTTCGGCGGATTCCAGGCCGGAATGCCGCTGATTGGTTATTTTCTCGGCTACCATTTTAAGGAGGCCATCACCTCTGTGGATCACTGGATTGCATTTATCCTGCTGGTCCTCATCGGTGCCAATATGGTAAAGGAATCTTTCTGCCGATGCGACGAGGAAGAGCTTGATCCCTCCGTGGATTTTAAAACCATGGCAGTGCTTGCAGTCGCTACCAGCATCGACGCTCTGGCCGTCGGCGTTACCCTTGCCTTCCTGAGTGTCCATATTGTGCCGGCTGTTTCCTTTATCGGTATTATCACTTTCCTGCTCTCCGTCGCAGGCGTCAAGGCCGGCAATCTTTTCGGTATGAAATACAAATCAAAGGCCGAATTTGCAGGAGGCGTTATCCTTATTGTAATGGGTGCGAAAATCCTGATAGAGCATCTATTCTTCTGATCGGATTTACTTTACTAAGCGGAGATGTTTATTCCTTCCGTTAAAAAAGTTAAGGAAACGGTAATATCCGAAGATTTCCTGACATTTCTTTTAAATGCCCCCATTCTTACCCGTTTTCTGGTAAAATGAGGGTATCACGATTTTATTAGACTATTTTAAGATGATAAGGAGAAGATTTGTATGAAGAATTTCAGATTATCTGCATTTATCACCAGAAAGGCGCCTCTGCTTCTTGGAGCGCTCGCAGCCACCGTGCTGATGGCATTTTCAAGTCCGGTCAAAGCCATAGCTGCTGAGGACGGCCAGAGTTCTCTCGATCTGTACCGTGTCTATGGTACGGTTTCCCATGAGGGCGAGCGCCTGATGCTCAATAATATTCAGGGAGACACGACCCTTGACTCACTGGTTCTGAACATCTCAGATGAAACACGGATTCTGGATGCCCTGAACGGTTATCCCGTATCTGCCGATTCCCTGAAGGACGGAGAGATGGTTTATGCCTACATAAGTCCGGCCATGGCCCTCAGCCTGCCTCCGCAGTCCCACGCCGAGATGATTATCTGCCAGCTCCCAGCCGGTTTTGCCGCTCCGTCCTATGAAACGGCCGTTACGCTTACCGGAAACAGTGAATCAGGCTGGCAGCTTACAACAAAACGCGGTATGGTCTATGGCATTGACAGCGAAACCACCGTCCTGCCCTACCTGACCAGAAATATTGTTACTCCGGAAGATCTTACATCCGGCACTGCCTGTCTTGTATGGCCCGATCGAAATATGACCGACGCTTCCGGCAATGAAATTATTCACGCCTCAAAGGTTGTCATCTTCCCGGGCGGCGGCTCTGCCGAACAGAATTCCTCCGGACCGGCCTCCGATCCGGTTTTGACAGACAGAATAGCGCTGCAGTAATTTTTTATCAGCCGCTGCCTCGCAGTACGGCCGCATTTTCACAATAATAAAGACAAATAAAGAAAGGACTCCCAGTATTATGCAGGAGGCCTTTTCTTTATTTGCCGTTATGTGTCTTTATTTATCTTATTTATCTTCTATATCCGTCTTTCTTAAAGCCCTGATAGCATCCCCGTCACCGTTTCCGTATCAGAGAGCCGCATTGTTCCCGGAGCAATTTCCTTTTCCGCGCTCTTTGGCATTATTTTGCATCATTAAAATCTATCTTTTCCACGTAAGGATAGTAATTTTCCAAAACTTTAACATCCGTCTTTTTACCGCAGTAAGTGGAAAGCCAACTCTCAAAATCCGGGTTATCCCATACGGTTCCATCCTCAAACATAATCTGTTTATCGCAATAAAGTATATAGGAAATATCTGCCGCAGTATCGTCGTTACCCATGAGATTCAGCGACCAGCCGCCAAATACATCTTCCGTCCCGCCGGCGGCAAGTCCGGATGAATCGTCCTCATAAAGATAGAAATATTCATATTCCAAATCGGTGTCCAGGCTCCACCAGTCAATTTTCAGGGGATTGCCGTCACGGTCAAACGCTAATTTTCCCTGCTTAAATCCCGCTATTCCCCGATCCGTTCCGTTTGTTTTAATGTCATGGATATAGGGATGGCCGCTCTTCCCTTCATACCTGCGCATTTCCACATTTTCATAGATAACGGTCTGCTCCGAAGATACCGGCTCATTTAGAGCCCCGGTTCCGGTATTCGCTGCGGCGCTTAACGCACTACCAAGTAAAACCGCTGCCAGAATGCCGGTAATCAGCACGGCGGTTCTCGGCATTAACTTGTGTTTCGTCATGGCGCTCCCCCTTTCCCTGCCTTATGTCTCCTGTTTTCTACCGTTATCTTATCACATCAGGAACCATACATTCAACCCGTTTAACAAAGTATAATACAGAATAATGCAGAGCTTAAAATATTACTGTTCACACCGTATTGCGCTTTGAACAATAACACGCTACGCGATGCACAGAAATGGCAAAAAACGCCTCACGGAATACTACCTGTGAACAATAACCTTAAAATCCGGTTATAATAAAACCCTACACTAATACACCAGCCTTATTTTTTGTAGTATGATGGAGACGGAGGTATCCATATATGAAAACTTACAAAACAAATGAAGTGGCAAAAATCATCGGTATCCATGTAAATACCGTACGTTTATATGAACAGTGTAAATTGATTCCGGCCCCTGAACGCATGAGTAATGGTTACCGGGTCTTTACCGAGCTGCACATTGAGCAGTTCCGGCTGGCCAGGGCCGCTCTCCGGGCGGAGGTGCTGCAGAACGGCCTCAGAAAACAGGCGGTGGAGATCATCAAAGTGTCCGCTGCAGGAGATTACCGGGATGCCAGGCAAAAGGCGGCGCGCTATCTAGAGCAGGTGGAACTGGAAATAAGACATGCGGAGGAGGCCATCGCTATTGCCGGACAGATTCTGAAAGGCGCGGCATCCGTCTCACAAAAGGACGGTTCCGTCTATACCCGTAAGGAAGCGGCAGAACTTTTACAAATCTCAATGGACACCCTCCGCAACTGGGAACTCAACGGTCTCATTACCGTAAAACGCAGAGAAAACCGGTACCGCGCTTATTTTTATGAGGATATCGAACGTCTTAAAATGATACGTTCCCTGCGGTGCGCTAACTACTCACTGACGTCAATTCTGAGGATGCTGTCGTCCCTCGATGTAAATCCTTCTGCCAGTATCCGCGAAAAGATCGACACGCCCGCGCCGGATGAAGACGTGATTACCGCCTGCGACAAGCTGCTCTCCTCCCTTGCGGATGCCAAAAGCAATATGAACTATGTACTCACCCGGATCGAGAAAATGGAGAAGATGAAATTGTAAAGCCTCCATTTACCCACCACCTTTTCTCCTTGTGATATCCTCTCTTTATCAAATAAAGGAGGGTATGGTATGCAGACAACCATCAGGGTGTCCGGTCTGGAAAAATCCTACGGCACACTAAACGTAATCAAGAAGATTGACATAACCGTTGCGGGAGGCGAAGTTTATGGTCTCCTCGGCGCAAACGGCGCAGGAAAGAGCACAACCATCGAGTGTATTTTAGGCACCAGGAAAGCCGACCGGGGAGAAATCTCCATCCTGGGGATGAATCCGCAGAAGGAACGTAAAAAACTGTTTGAACAGGTCGGCGTCCAGTTCCAGGAAGCAAATTATCCTGATAAAATCAAGGTAAACGAGTTATGTGAGGAGACAGCCTGCCTATACAAATCCCCGGCAGATTATGACGGACTTCTTAAGCAGTTCGGCCTTGCGGAAAAGAAATCAAGTCCGGTAAGTGAACTGTCCGGCGGCCAGAAACAGCGGCTCTTCATTGTTCTGGCGCTGATCCCGAATCCGCGGGTCGTATTTCTGGACGAGCTGACCACGGGACTCGACACAAAAGCCAGAAGGAGTGTATGGAAAAGCCTTCAGGAACTGAAGGGAAAGGGACTGACCGTCTTTTTAACCTCCCATTTCATGGATGAGGTGGAGGAACTCTGCGATAGAATCGGTATTTTAAAGGATGGGGAATTTGTTTTCTGCGGCACGGTGGCCGAAGCAGTTGAAAAAAGCCCCTATGACAGGCTGGAAGATGCCTATCTTTGGTTTACAGGAGAGGAGAAAGACGAAAATGAATAAATTTATTACGATGTTAAAAACAGAGCTGAAACTTTCTTTCCGCGGAATAGACATGATCATTTTTGCCATCTGCATGCCGGTGGTTGTGACCGCGCTGATGGGAATCATATATGGCGGAAAACCAGCCTCTCCCGGTGCGGATTATACCTTTTTAGAACAGTCCTTCGGCGCCGTCTCTACAATCGCAGTCTGCGCCGGAGGCGTTATGGGCCTGCCGCTTGTAATCTCCGATTACCGGCAGAAGAAAATTCTCAAGCGTTTTAAAATCACGCCCTCCAGCCCGGTCCTTCTGCTGTCGGTGCAGGTATCCATCTATATGATTTATTCGCTGATCGCACTGGCGTTAGTCTATCTGGTTTCCACCCTGTTTTTCGGCATGCGCCTTAAGGGAGACTTTTTTCCGTTTATCGGCACATTTTTCCTTGTCATGCTCTCCATGTTCAGCATCGGAATGATGGTGGGAGGCGTATCTCCAAATGCTAAAATTGCCGGTATCCTTGCAAGTCTTTTGTATTTTCCAATGCTGATTTTTTCCGGCGCCACGCTGCCGTATGAGGTGATGCCCCCGGTTCTGCAAAAGCTTGCCGGTGTGCTGCCCCTGACCCAGGGAATCAAGCTCTTAAAAGCCACATCACTCGGCCTGCCGCTTGAAAATGTAACGGTTCCTCTGATTGTGATGGTTGTGATTGCCGTTGTCTGCGGCGGAATTTCGCTCCTGTTTTTCAAATGGGAATAAACACAGGGCCAAAAAGCGCCGGGAAAGCCAAATTTGCAGCTTTCCCGGCGCTTTTTAATTAATTACGCATTTCTATTAAAATGTCTTAGTTAAAGGATGTCTTAGTTTAGAGATGTCTTAATTTAGGACCACCTTATTTTAATACTACCTTTTTAAAGTTCTTCTTACCGCGTTTTACAACGACTCCGTCCCCTGAGAGCTGTGCCTTTGTAAATACGGCCTTTGTATCCTTTACCGTCTCGCCGTCCACAGCCACGCCGCCCTGCTCCACGTTTCTCCTTGCCTCGGAACGCGACGGAGCCAGACCGGATTTCTGGAGAATTGTGAGAATATCGATCTCATCCCCTGTAAAATCTTCCTCTGTAAGCTCGGCCGTCGGCATATCGGCAGCATTTCCGCTTGAGAATAACGCTCTGGACGCCTCTTTTGCCTTCTCTGCTTCCTCCTCGCCGTGTACCAGCTTGGTAAGCTCATATGCCAGGATTTCTTTCGCCGTGTTGAGCTGGCTGCCTTCCCATTTATCCATCTCATCAATCTGCTCGAGCGGAAGGAAGGTAAGCATTCTTAAGCATTTTAATACATCGGCGTCTCCCACGTTTCTCCAGTACTGGTAGAACTCGAAAGGAGTTGTCTTTTCCGGATCCAGCCATACTGCGCCGGACTGTGTCTTGCCCATCTTCTTGCCTTCGGAATTCAGAAGGAGGGTGATAGTCATGGCGTGGGCGTCCTTGCCCAGCTTACGGCGGATCAGCTCAGTCCCGCCCAGCATGTTGCTCCACTGGTCGTCGCCGCCGAACTGCATGTTGCAGCCGTACTTCTGGAACAGCATATAGAAGTCGTAGCTCTGCATAATCATATAGTTAAACTCTAAGAAGCTTAAGCCCTTTTCCATTCTCTGCTTGTAGCACTCCGCCGTCAGCATGCGGTTTACGCTGAAGTGCGGCCCTACTTCACGTAACAGCTCCACATAGTTGAGGTCCATCAGCCACTCCGCGTTATTTACCATCATGGCCTTACCCTCGGAGAAATCGATAAAACGGCTCATCTGCTTCTTAAAGCAGTCACAGTTGTGCTGAATCGTGTCCACCGTCATCATCTGGCGCATATCGCTTCTGCCGGACGGATCACCGATCATTCCCGTACCGCCTCCTAAAAGCGCAATGGGTTTATTTCCCGCCATCTGAAGACGTTTCATCAGGCAGAGCGCCATGAAATGGCCTACATGAAGGCTGTCCGCAGTCGGGTCAAAACCAATGTAAAATGTGGCTTTTCCTTCGTTAATCATGTTTTTGATTTCTTCTTCGTTTGTTACCTGGGCAATCAGGCCTCTGGCAACTAACTCTTCGTAGATTTTCATCGTTATTCTCCTTTTCCATTCTTGCTGTAACACCATATTCAATGTCGCGCAAAAGACGCGCTCGTTTCACAGGTGTGCTTAACCGCTAAGTTCGAAAAAACCTCACTAAGCGGTTAATGCAAAAAGCCCCGTCCTTCGCTAAAAGGACGGGGCAATATCCCGTGTTACCACCTTCATTTGCAAACAGCTCGCACTGTCTGCCTCAGTAAGTACATCCTGCTGTTTGGACAGAAGATACTCCGGCACGATAACGTGTGCCTGATACGTCGCAGCCTACTTGGAAATCCTTAAACAATTCCGTTGGGTGCGCGGCTCCGGGATGTATTCGTCTGTCTGCCAACCTGCGCGCCTCTCATCGACCGGCTGCTTTCTGTGCGTCCTGCAGATTACTACTTGTTCCCCTCAATGCCTTTATTATTAGGTATTAAGTTTAAGTACTTGACATTATAGGGAGTTTTTTTCCGTTTGTCAAGCCCTATCCAATCAGGTTAGGCAGGAATGTAACCGTTGCCGGTATGTATGTGATAATCAGCAGGACAATCAACAGAACCGCCAGCATCGGAAGTAAATCTTTCATCTGGTCTTTCAGCGATACTTCCGCGATTGTCCCCGACACGAACAGGCAGACGCCCAGCGGAGGCGTACACATACCGATTGTCAGGTTAACCGTCATTACAAGGCCAAAATGAAGAAGGTCGATTCCAAGGCCCTGTACAATCGGGAGGAACAGCGGGGTAAAGATGACCAGCGCGCTGGTTGTATCGATAAATGTTCCTGCAACTAAGAGCACGATGTTGATGACAAGGAGCATCAGATATTTATTTCCGATGTTGGCCGTCAGGAATGCGCTGACCTGCTGCGGAACCTGGTTAACCGTGATGATCCAGGTGAACAGGGATGCAAAAGCAACGACAATCAGAACCTGGCCTGTGGATTTGGCGCTGTCGATAAACACGCCCCAGAGGTTTTTAATCTTCAGTTCACGGTAAACAAATATTCCGATAATCAGGGAGTACACGCAGGCGATAGCGCCCGATTCCGTCGCTGTGAAGATACCGCTCATGATACCTCCGATGATGATAACCGGCATGATCAGCGCCAGCAGCGCGTCTTTTCCTGTTTTTAATACCTCACTTGCAGGCGCTTTCTGCTCACGTCCGACATAGTGGCGTTTCTTACCCACATAGAAGCTGTAAACCATCAGGCCCAGTCCCATGATAATACCCGGAATAAATCCACCGATAAACAGCTTGCCGATGCTGACGCTGGCCATTGTTCCGTAAAGCAGAAGCGGAATGCTGGGCGGGATAACAGGCCCTATCGAACCGCCGCAGGCCAAAAGGGGAGCCGAGAATGTGTTCTCATAGCCCTTTTCCTTCATCAGAGGAATCATGATACCGCCGATTGCCGCGGTAGCCGCAATAGCGGAACCGGTGATAGCGGCGAAAAACATGCAGGCCAGTATGCTGACCATGGCAAGTCCGCTGGGGAAATGGCCAATCAGGGCGTCTGCAAAATCCACGATACGCCTGGACATGCCTCCCTGGACCATCAGTCCTCCTGCCAGAATAAACAGCGGAATGGCAATAAGGGAGATGCTGTCCGCTCCGGTGAACATTCTCTGGGTGATGACGGACAGGGGATAACCGGCCGCCGCTACTCCGTAAAGTGAGATTAAGCCAAGGGAAAAGCAAATCGGAACTCCGGCTATAAATAATACAAACAGAAATAAAATCAGCGCCATCCTACTGTTCCTCCTTTCCCATGCCAAGCAGTTCTTTCACCTGCTCCACCAGAATCTGAATCATGTAAAAAATCATAAACGCCGCAGCGCTTGGAATGCTCATGTAATACCAGGACATCGGAATCGGCAGATAGGACGTCGTCTGGGTTGTGCCTGTCTGTGCAAACTGGATTCCCATATATAACAGGAAGACAAAAAATCCAATCAATACCACATTAATTATGATTTCCGCCAGTTTTCCGATCTTCTTCGGAAGCGCCGCCAGAAACACATCTACGTTTAAATTTGCTTTTTCGTGTACACAGTAAGCCGCTCCCCAAAATACAAGGTATGTAAAACTCAGCCTGATAATATCCTGGCTCCATGGCAGGGGCGCTTTCAGCACATACCGGCAGACTACCTGCCAGAACGTCACCGCCAGCAGGACAATACCGCTGACCGCCATCACGGCTTTTATCACATTATCCACCACTAGATTGATAACTTTCATACTCGACCTCTCTATCCGTTTCTCATCCGTTGTTACCATTCACAGCCCCGTTTAAAAACGCGGGACTGCAAACGGTAACCACCCGTTCTTTCTGTTGTGTCAAATTTATTTATGTCAGTTTTATTTACATCCGTGCTGTTCCGGATTATTTTCCGCTGTTTTTGTGCTCATCCAGCTTCTGCATTACAAGCTCAACCAGCTCCGGATTAACAAGCTCCTTGATCTCATCCCTCTTATAGAAATCTTTTGTCGCCTCTTTGAAGCTTTCGATGTCCGGTTCGCTGACCTTCACGCCGCTGTTCTTAATCTGCTCCATATACTCTGCTTCCATGGAGTCCACAGCCGTTCTCTGCTCGTCAATGGCATATTTAACCGCCTCGTCGATCCAGCCTTTCACCTCGTCCGTCTGTTTGTCATAGAAGCCCAGGTTCATGATAACGCTCTCCGCACCGTAGGTGTGGCCGTCCAGAACCATGTATTTCTGCACCTCATCGAAACCGGAAGAAGCGATGGAAACGATAGGGTTTTCCTGACCGTCCACGGTTCCCTGCTGAAGCGCCGTATAAAGCTCGTTAAACGGAAGCGCCGTTCCCCTTGCCTTTAAGCAGTCCATCAGGCTGAACCATACGGTTGCTTCCTGGACACGGATGGAGAGTCCCTCCATATCGGATGCCTTTACAACTTCACGCACATTGTTTGTGAAATGACGGAATCCCAGCTCTGAAAATCCCAGATGCTTAAATCCCTGTGCCTCGAACAGTTTTTCAAACTCCGGCTGAAGTACCTCGTCCAGAATATAATAAGCTTCTTCTTTGTTTTCAAATAAATATGGAATGGATAAAAGCTGTACATCCGATACCCATGACGGGAGTGTTCCGTCCGTGGTGACGATAGTCATCTCCAGCGTTCCCAGCTTTACACCCTCGGCTGCCTCACGCTCGCTGCCTAAAGAAGCGTTCGGGTAAATCGTCACCTTGACCTGGCCGCCGGACAGTTCTTCAATTTTGTCCTTGAAATACGTTGCCGCTATGGTAGACTGGTGTTTTTCATTACCGACGGTCGCCACCTTAATCTGGGCTGCATCGCCGCTTGCCGCAGCCGCCTCTTTCTTCGCTTCCGTGCCGGCCGGCGTACCCTCTTTACTGCCGCCGCAGCCTGTAAGCGCTGCCGCAATTACTGCTGATGCCAATACTGCCCGAAATAACTTTCTCATCTTACCGTTCCTCCTCACTCACTGTAATCACATTGTAGTTTAATGATAACTTTCTTCCCAACACCTCGTCTGCCATCTCACATCTGAAATTCGTTCCATAACGGAATCCTTCGGTCAGCGGAACCGTACCGGAATAAATCACCGCGTCCGTAATGCCACCCACTCTCTCTTCCAGTTCCTTGAGAATCATGGCCGGATCCATGATATCGGCCAGGGTTCCCTGCTGATACTGGATTTCTGTTCCGTCTACCGTCTGATAGGAATATAGCTTAATGGTTTCCCAGTGTTCTTTTAATTCATCATAATCCCATAACTCTGTTCCGATCGGTTTTGCACAAATCTGCTTTGCCTTCGGAACGCTTACACTCTCCAGTTCGCGGTCCGTATGGTCGCTTCCAAGTCCGATATAAAGCTTTCCGTCCGTCACAACCATCACGTATTCAACTTCCCCGCATGTTTTTTCACCGATAAAATGCAGGTCCTGTTCCTGGGTCAGCACATAGTTGCCGCACTGGAAAATCGTCGGGATTTTCTTCGGTGCAGGCACCCCAAGCTGTTCCTCCAGCTCTTTAATATGTTCCATCGTCTTTTCCATATTGCGGCCGGCATAACCTATGGCAAATACCCTGTCGTACTTTATCTCTTTTTCTGTTTCACCGTTCTTTGTCAGAACGCGGAATTTCATCTTACTCATTTTTCGCTTTTCCTTTCACATCGTAGATTTCGGGCCGTCTGTCCCTGTATATGTTAATGCTCTCCCGGATTCCCTTAATCATGTCGAGATCCAGCTCTGCAGACACTACCTCCTCGGCCCCGCCCGCTCCGGCGATTGTCTCGCCCCACGGATCAATGGCTGCCGAATATCCTGCGTACTTTGTTTCTCCCGCGGTGCCGCAGGCATTGACGCAGACTACAAAACACTGGTTTTCAATCGCTCTCACCCGGTTTAATACCTGCCAGTGGCCTTTTCTAAGACTCGGCCACTGGGCAGCTACAAACAGGACATCCACGCCCCGCAGAGTGAGGGTTCTGATAAGTTCCGGGAAACGGATGTCGTAACAGATAACCATCGCACAGGCGACACCGTCCAGCTCAAAATTAACGGTATGATCGCCCAGTTTAAAGAAATCCTGTTCTCCCATGGGCGTAAACAGATGAGTCTTGTCATACTCCCCAATGCAGTTTCCTTCACGGTCAAATATGTATGCCGTATTATATATGCCGTCCTGTTTTAAATTGGCTACGGAACCGGCCACAATATTAATTCCAAGTTCCTTTGCCAGGGAACCGATTCTTCTCTTAACCTCTTTACCATCCCGGTCCGACAGACTCTCCAGGTTTTCCCTGGGGAAAAAGCCCGTATTCCAGGTCTCCGGAAGACAGATGACATCCGGTTTTTCGGCGGCTGCTTTCCGAATCAGTTCTTCCGCATGGGAAAAATTGTATTCCGGGTCTGCAAGCCGCACATCCATCTGAACAATGCTGACTTTCATCATTTCTCCACCTCTTACCTTTTTATCCTCTTTAACTTTTGCCATGATATATGATATATTATATATGATATATGGTATACCACTTGATACAAGATAACATAATTGTGCATTATTGTCAAGCTATTTTCCTTTCCAAGTGATTTTTTAGGCAGAATTTACATGAACAGTAAATGATAAAAACCAGATATGATTTTTTCCATGGCAAGAAGGCCGGTTCTTCGCGCAACTGGCGTCACCGGCCGGTTTTACTGATTTCGGCGTTCTTTCATATAGCCTTCGATATTGATAAATGTTTTCGACATGTGATCTTCCATCGCACGGACCGCCGCACCGGCATCCCGTCTCTTAACGGCATCCAGGATCTTCTGATGCTCTTCCATCGTCGTAATCTTCCGCTCCTTCTGTTTCAGGGCGCGGATACCGAAGAATGAAATAATGTCATTAAAATTGTTGAGCAGCCCCTGAAGCGTCCTGTTGTGGCTCAGCTCATAAATCTTCTGATGGAATTTGCGATCCATCTCAATGTAATCGTATTCGTCGTAGTGATTCAGCATATCCCTCTGGCATTGGGCTATCTCTTCCAGCTCCTCCAGGTCCCGGTCCGTCAAATTCAGGACTGCGTCCTCCACGGCCAGCATCTCCAGCGATTTCCTGATTTTTAATACTTCCAGTACATACTCAAGATCAAACTCCCTGACTACGGCGCCCTTGTAAGTCTCCATCACCAGCCAGCCATCGTGGGCCAGCATCTGCATCGCCTCGCGTATCGGTGTCCTGCTAATTCCCATCTCGTCCGACAGTTTTCTCTCCGTCAGCACATCACCCGGCATATATTGTCCCTTGAGTATCCCCCGTTTAATTTCATCGTACACCTGATATTTGTACGGCTGCGCTTTTTGTACCACGTTTCATCTCCCAATTCGTTTTCACTTTAGTTTTATTTTATTCCGTATCTCTTGATTCTTTTGTCCCTGCTTTCTGTCTTTGCAATGAAAGGGCACACTTTTAATGATTCAAAAAAATCCCCTGACACAGTTTCCTGTATCAAGGGACGATAGTTATCGTGTATCCGCCTTGATTGAATGAACAGGCTCCGCTGCCCGGCCTCTCAAATTATGACGATAACGGAGGGCGGCGTCATTCCCAGCGGGAAGTTATCAGAGCCGGTTGTCAGGTAAAAATTTCCTTTACTTATTTTTTGATTATATCATCCATGCTAATTTTGTCAAGCGTGAAACGGCGTTTTTTGCCGTTTCCGGGCATCCCGCAGCGTGTTACCGGACACGGCGTGAACCGTGATTTATATCGGCATCCTGCGCTGTAAAATGGGGATTTGATTGAGAAATGAGGACGCCGCCGTCAGGCCGGGGGCCGGGGTGGTGAGGGGGATCGATGCGTCTTTCGTCCCGGGCGTCAGGTTGTCGCGGGCGGGGAATCCGGGCAGAAAAAGTTCCTGCGGGAAACGCTCGCGCTCGTTGGAGTACATAATGGTACTAACCTCGAAAAGACCTCGGTAAGTACCAATGAACTCCCAGGTTCCCTCCGGAATCTTTTTCTCCCTTCT